>NZ_BCNV01000015.1 GCF_001570725.1 Paenibacillus amylolyticus | reverse complement strand
AGGGCAGGTTGCCTACGTGTTACTCACCCGTCCGCCGCTAACCATCAGAGAAGCAAGCTTCTCATTAAGTCCGCTCGACTTGCATGTATTAGGCATGCCGCCAGCGTTCGTCCTGAGCCAGGATCAAACTCTCCAATAAAGTATTGAAAAGAGCGATAAGCTCATTTTGAATCTGACGAGATTAAAAATCTCATTTGTGCTCCAGTCGATCCAAGCCAAGGCTTGTCTCAAACTTTCGCGTTCATTCTGCAAGCAGAATGTTTACTCACTCGTTGTTCAGTTTTCAAAGATCAAACTTGTTTTGTTACCGAATGTCGTTCTCTTCAGCAACTTTTATATCTTATCACATCCGAACCAACTTTGCAAGATCTTTTTTTAAGTTTCTTTTGAAGCTTATTTCATTTGCTTGCCGCACCGTGTAAACCGTGTTTTCTTGGCCGGAATTAGAATATACCATGTACAGATTTTGATTGCAAGTCTTTTTTTGATAAATGAGCATAGCCTACTTCATCCGCGCAATATGTAATCTGTGCTCCTGTAATATCAATAACTTCATCAGCTTATTACGAAACTTCCATTACTCTTATCCAATATACTTAACCAGGGAAGCCACACCCTCTAAGTTTGCAGAGGACATTCAATGTAACTGGCCCTGGTTTTTGGGGATCTCTTTATCCTTTTCTTCTATATAAAGAAGAAAAACTTATCTCAAGCACGACATACACTTCTCTTCTCAACGCTCACAATATGCGCTTACCAAGTAACGAAGCGATCAATTCCACACCAAGCCTTGCCGTATGCCTATTTTGATCAAACAACGGATTCACTTCTACCAGTTCCATGGACGTAACTTGATTTGTGGAAGCAAGTATCTCCAATGCGTAATGTGCCTCCCGGTAATTCAGACCACCAGGTACTGGGGTGCCCACACCCGGAGCTTCCCGCGGATCCAAACAATCCATGTCAAAGCTGACGTGAATACCATCTGTCCCTTGTCCCGCTGTAGCTATTGCTTGCTCAATAACCTGCTGTATTCCCATCCGGTCAATATCATGCATCGTAAATGCTCGGATTCCCAGTCCTATAATCTGCTCTTTCTCATACTCATCCAGATCACGCAGTCCAATATAGACTAAATTAGCTGGATTAATAAACGCTCCTGCTCCAGCAATATGCGACAGATTATATGCAGTATGCCCCAAGGCTACACCCACACTCATCCCATGCATATTCCCAGACAAGCTGCGTTCTTCCGTATTCAAGTCTGCATGCGCATCAAACCAGATCACACCCAAATTCGAATAGTGCGCAGTTAACCCGGCAAAAGTGCCAATCGCTACACTATGGTCTCCTCCAAGTACAAGCGGAAAGGCTCCTTCCCTTACAGCAACCGATACTTCATGACACACCTTCTCACTGACTTGGCGTACCTCATTTAAGTGTTTCACACGATTACGCCCAGCGGAGACAGCAGGTTCAGAAGGACACTCTACCCGCACTTCTTTGGAAAGCACTAACCCAAGACTCGCGATCTCCCGCTTCAGTCCAGCTGTAATCAATTCATCAGGCCCTAACTCCGCTCCACCTCTTGCTCCACCGAGTCCAAAAGGAACCTTAATGATAGCAATATTACGTTGCACAGATGTTTGACTTGTATCAATAGAAGTATCTTTTATTCCACCATGGACATCATCATCATTTTTCATGTAGGTCAGCTCCCTCATTGTTGATCAATACCTGCTCAATTCTCTCCATTGCCCAATCAATCTCGGACTCCATAATGGTCAGTGGTGGAGCAAAGCGAATGGTCGTCTCATGGGTTTCTTTACATAGCAAACCAGCAGACATCAATCGCTCACAATAGGGACGTGCTGACTCATGTAGCTCAACACCTATAAATAACCCTCTGCCTCGAACTTCCCGTATGACTGAACTCCGAATATCACGAATTCTTTTCATAAAATAGTTCCCTAATCGCTCCGATCGCTCAGCGAGCTTCTCATCTTCAAAGACTTTCAGAGCTGCTATAGCCACGGCGCAGGCGAGTGGATTCCCTCCAAACGTAGAACCATGAGACCCCGGCTCAAACAAATCCAGTATATTCGCATCAGCAGCGATAGCCGAGATAGGCATAACTCCTCCACCCAGCGCTTTACCCATAATCCAGATGTCTGGTTCAACACCTTCCCAATCAGAGGCAAAACGGCGTCCCGTTCTCCCAAATCCAGTCTGGATCTCATCAGATACAGTCAACACCTGCTCGCTCTTACACAAAGCAAAGGCTTCGGCCAAATATCCATCAGGCGGGATTACGATTCCAGCTTCACCCTGAATAGGTTCTACAAGAAAGCCAGCCGTATTCGGTGTAATAGCTTGCTTCAGTGCTTCAATGTCTCCATAGGGAATAATCCGGAATCCAGGTGTGAATGGTCCAAAATCTTTTTTATACTCCGCTGAAGAAGAAAAGGAAGTTACCGTTAGCGTTCTTCCATGAAAGTTACCAGAGCATACGATGATTTCGGCTTGGTTCTCCGGTACACCTTTGCAACGATAAGCCCATCTGCGCACTGCCTTTACTGCAGTCTCCACCGCTTCCGCTCCTGTATTCATGGCGAGAATTTTTGATTTCCCCGTAAATTGTGAGAGCTTCTGGTAAAAAAGAGAAGCGGAACTGCTGTGGAATGCCCGTGATGTCAGCGTAACTTGATCTGCCTGTTCCTTGAGCGCCTGTATAATTACAGGATGTCTGTGACCATGATTCAATGCAGAATATGCACTTAACATATCCATATAACGACGGCCTTCAGGATTTTTCACCCATACCCCTTCCGCCTGTTCAATCACAATAGGGAGCGGATGATAATTAGGTGCAGCATAACGCTCCGACCAATCAATTAACATTTTGGAATCTGACATACACGCCCAACACCTTTCCAAAATATTGTATACAAAATACAATATCAATGTATGCGATACCATCACCATTTACGACTACATCTCTCATTTTCCACGCCAGCCTACTCCAACTCTCTTCCAAGTGTCGTCCCCTTAGCGAGAAGTAGACAGTTTACGTTCCAGCCAAGACAATAAATTAGCCAGTGTAAATGTGATTATAAAGTAGAGGCCGGCGGCAACAAGCAGCGGAGCAAGCGGTTGGAACGTAACCCCCTGAACCGTTCTGGCCGTGTATATAATCTCGGCTATGCCGATCATGGAGACAAGCGAAGAATCTTTAATGATAATAATGAATTCATTACCGATGGCTGGAAGCATGTTACGAAAAGCCTGCGGCAATATAATGTAGCGAAGTGTCATCCCATGCGTCATGCCAAGGGAGCGTGAAGCTTCCGTCTGTCCTTTATCAATCGCTTGAATCCCGGCCCTGAACACCTCCGCCATATAAGCGGAGCTATTCATAGTTAGAGCCACCACCCCGGAGATAAATGCCGGCAAATTCACACCTATAACCGTCAGACCATAATGAATAATAAGAATCTGTACCAGCATCGGCGTCCCTCGAATCAGTTCAATATACGCCGATGCCACAAATTTAATAGGCCATATTCGGGATATCCGCATTAGTGCCATGAACACACCAAGCAACGTACCAAACAATACGCCGAAGAAGGAAAGCTCAAGTGTCACCCACGCACTTCGTGCATAATCCTGCCAATGTTCTAATAGAAAGGAAAAATCTAAATTCACGGCATATCCCTCACTCGTCCGGTTTATTCGCCGAGCATCTCATTGGCTTCAACGACAAAACGTTCAATATCTCCGTTGGTTTTGAGTTTTTCCAATGTAGTGTTGATCTGATCGAGCAGCTCCTGATTACCTTTCTTCACCGCGATGGCCGAACCACCCTCATCTTCAGCCTGTTCAATCTCTACACCCGCAACAACAAGGCCCTCTTGGTTATTCACATACTGTTCAGCCACCGGCTTCTCCAGAATGAGTGCGTCTACGCGCCCCGTCTGCAACTCCAGAATCAGTTCAGGTATTTTAGCCAGAGAAGTGAGCTTTGCTCCCTCTATTTCCTGAGCGATCCCTTCCTGAATGGAACTCTTTTGTACGCCAACCTGCTTGCCCGATAGATCATCCACGGACTTTAATGCCACATCGTCGCCTTCTCTAACAAGTACAGCCTGCTCTGCATAATAGTAGATGTCTGTAAAATCAACGTTCTTCTTCCGTTCCTCGGTAGGGGTTAAGCCTGATATTACAAAATCAACCTTATCTGTACCAAGGGCCATAAGAAGGCCGTCAAAGTCCATGTCCTCAATCTTCAGCTCGGCTCCCAAATCAGCCGCAACGGCTTTGGCAATCTCGATATCAAAACCTACAATGGTATCTTTACCATCGATTTTCTTATGAAATTCATAGGGTGCATAGTCCGCACTGGTTCCAAGTACAATTACTTTCTTTTCCGCAGAGCCACTTCCGGAAGACGAAGCAGCGTCCGATCCGGTTCCTGTAGTTTTTTCCTGCCCACAAGCAGACATGATTACAATCACTAACAACAGCATCATTGGTAAAAGCACTTTTTTCACACATCATACCCCTATTCTTTTTTTGAATGAGTAGCATAATAAGTTGTATACAATATACATAAGACAATATATGGACTTATATGTAAGTAATACTAACAAACAATTTGCTTTATCACAATCATTATTTAAACATTTATACGCTCTAATTCCATAAAATGTACTATATATAACACGGCACTTACATCGCCTGAAACATGAAGTTTGCTTGCCCAACTTCCCCCTCGGTGTTAAGATGAT
Source organism: Paenibacillus amylolyticus (assembly GCF_001570725.1). Taxonomy (GTDB): domain Bacteria; phylum Bacillota; class Bacilli; order Paenibacillales; family Paenibacillaceae; genus Paenibacillus; species Paenibacillus amylolyticus_A. The sequence continues at coordinate 29,712 of NZ_BCNV01000015.1, read as the reverse complement.
AAAAACTTGAAACTCCTGAACGGCGCATACAGCACGGCCCCACGCCCATCCAATTATCATTATACATAGAAAGGAGGATTCGGTATGGAGGTACCTAAATACCGGTCCTTGAAAGATCACGTATACGATTACATTGCCCAGAAGATCCAGGACGGGACCCTGCTTCCCAACCAGAAGATCAACGAGGCCGAGATATGCAAAAAGCTGGACATCAGTCGCACGCCTACTCGGGAGGCCCTTTTCCAGCTGGCTTCAGACAATTTGCTGCAATACATCCCACGCAGGGGATTTATTGTCACTCCTTTTGATGCAGGGAAAAAATTGGAGTTCTCCCAAGCGATCGGTGCATTGGAGGCACTTGCTGCCACACTCGCAGCAGACCACCTCAAACCATCCGAACTACTGGAGATGGAAACTCTGGTTGTCCGAATGGACGAAGATATCAGCCAGCTTGATCTCGCTTCCTACAACAAGAACCAATATCAGTTCCATAACCTGTATATCCAGCGATGTGGTAACGCCACAGTGATTGAGATGTTAAACACATTGAAGAACAGCTTCATCCGGCAGTCGTATGTTAGTGATAATAAGCCAAAGCTATCTGAGGTACTACTCGAAGTTAATGGAGAGCATCGTCAAATTTTAAGCGCTTTTCGATCCAAGGATAAAAACCAACTGGAAGCTCTACTTAAGCACCACTGGCGGATTATTGACAACGATATGCTATAATAGCGGATATCCTAACAAACCAAAGGCAACCCACACTATTGTGAGTTGCCTTTTTCCTATATTTCCTTTTTGACCTCCAACGGTTTCCTAGCCGCAAAAACAGCATATCCTAATTTTTTGCCGTATTTAGCAAGCAATCGATCATTGGTGCGACTCATTCGCTGCATACATTCATCCTCGAACCAAGTCATATCCATCTCCCGATGCGGATCATGATCCACGCCCCATTTTCCCATGGATCGCGATTGCTCTTGGACTTCAACCTTGGTGAAACCACTCTGTGTGAGGCGTTTTTTCCATGCTGTTACTGTTGCCAGAGTTCGTATACCGTAAAATCGCTTCAACCTGCGGCTCATCAATTCGGTCTTCCTGCCTGATAGAACCATCTCCCGATCCACCAAAAGTCCAGCCGGCTTCAGCACTCTTCTATATTCAGCAAGCGCACTCGGCCATCGGGTGAATATCGTAACCGATTCTACGAATACCACATCAAAATGATTTTCTGGAAAAGGCAACGCTGCTACATCGGCCTGAACAAATCGAACATCCACTCGTTCTCGTCTCGCTCGCCGAACTGCCTTATCCAGCATATTGCGATGAAGATCAATCGCCGTTACCCGATAACCACTTTTAGCCAGGTAACACGCGGTCCTCCCAGTGCCACATCCTATCTCAAGGATATGATTACCTCCAGGCAGAGATAAGCTATCTAGCAACTTCATCGTTGCCATAAATCCTCCGGGATGAGCACTCCCCTCCCCTAACCGAGCCAGCATGTCATGATAATCCACGCGACATCCCCTCCTCACTCCTCCCAGTGTATGGAGCAGCTTCAAAAACGGCTCCTCCCTATTCGATTTTCCGGGTACTCGTCCATACCAATTGGTCTTCTTTTTACTATGATATACAAACCGTTGAATTCAAGCGGCAACCGCATCTAATGAGGAGGATATGCATGTACAGAATTAATCCGGTATGTGAAGAAACGGTTTCTCCGCACGTTGGACGTTCCGTTTGTCTCGTTATGAACGACGGTAAGCATATGTATGGTACGCTTAGTCAATGTCGTGATGGCAAAGTTTATTTGAACGGGTGTTTCGAGGGACCACGGCTATGTTCAGTAAAATCCAAACAACAGCTGGTCAAAAGCAGCAAGAAAAATGCTGTTGCAACAAAGAAAGTTAAATCTTCGGCCTACGGTCCATATGGTTACGGGGGATATGGTGGGGGATACGGCTACGGAGCGGGGATCGATCTGGCTCTGGTAGCAACATTGTTTCTGCTGCCATTCCTGTTCATCTAAACTCCAATCTGATCGTGTTAAAACTATAGTCATAACAAAGACCCTTTTTGCTTATAGCGAAAAGGGTCTTTGTCTTTTTCATACGATTCACGTCAATTACAATACACTTTCTGTTAAAAAATGATACAAAAAAAGGCATTCGCTAAAACGAATGCCGGGAACTTCATATTTAATACCCTTACCTTCGCACAGGGTGTCTGTTTAATCTAAAAAAAAACACCTCGTTAGAGGCGGGTAAGCTATGTTAAATCCGATTTCCTTTAGGCATCGTTTTCAGATTGCTATTCGAATTCTCAAGCAATGGTAGCATCCTAGTCGTGCTAACCATCTCAGAAGCACATATCGGACAAGTAGGTACGTTATCAAACGCAAAATTGTCCCGCATCCATCCTTTGCACGTATCACTCGTACACTCCCAGATTGCCGCATCAGCTTGTGGAATCTCTTCCAACGGTTTTTTGCGATTATACATGACTTCTACCCCCTTTGTTATGGAAAAACATCTAACCGACGTTATTTCACAGAAGACACTACTTAGCGGAAGTCTTACGTCCCACTGAACTTCTGCCTCGACAACTATTGGGCCGACTTTCATACATATAACTGATCAAAAAAAAGAAGCTGCCTTTACCATTATAACATGTTAAAGGCAGCTATGCTTTAATTACAGTTTTACAACTTCTTCTGCTTGAGGACCACGGTTTCCTTGTACAATTTTAAATTGCACGCGTTGACCTTCGTCCAGCGTTTTGAAGCCTTCGCCTGTAATAGCGCTGAAGTGTACGAATACATCTTCTCCGCCTTCAACTTCGATGAAACCGAAGCCTTTATCAGCGTTGAACCATTTTACTGTTCCGTTTTGCATGTGAATTACACCTCCAAATAAAGATTAACATGTTCCTTTGTTCTTTGCAGCAAGCAAATAAAAATTCACACATTGAAAAAGGTACCAGTCATAAACCTATAAGTGATCGCCCTTTACAATATATGAATTAGGTTTTCCACTCTCTACAACTTGTTTTTATTATAACTCCAATTCAGCCAAAAAGCAAATCTTTGTATTTTCTTTTCAAACAGCTTTGGAAATACATGTTATTAACTAGCACCGGGACAGGGTTTATCACGCTTATGTGCCTGGTCGCTCGTGCGCGGTCTTATGAAAGGATATGCAGATCTAATCCAACTTATACATTTTTTATATAAAATTCTGACATGCATATCCAACACAACCAAAGAATCATCTTACTACAGTGTAACACACTATGTCCATGCCCACATAAATGCATCCCGATCCCAGGCGATTTGTCCACGATGAAGCTTCCGGAAAGCTTTCTTCACTTCCTTGGACAATGATGTATTACCGTTCTCGTTCACAAAAACAAACTCTTCACCGAAATGGGTCTTCACATATTCTATGGCAGCTTCCTGATGAAGTGTTCCTGTGAATTTAATCTCCTGAACCATCCATTCTGCTACGCCTTGTGCTGTCTTTTCCACAATATCACCTACTGTCTGAACCTAATGTACGGATAGGCATACCTCGTATCTTGAACATACCTGTCTTCCCGCCAGACTGAAGTATACCATGATCCAACTGCTGACGGGAAACTGTATGATAACTACTTCCAAGCAATTCCCTTAATGAACAACCGTATTGGCCTGCTCACTCCCTTTGGAAGGAATCGATGAATTCTTTCGGTGACTCCACACTAACCAGACACAGTATGCAATCAATACCGCCAGTATAAACAGATCGTAAGGAAGTGTTCCACTATCCTCCAGGTCATTCCCGAGGAATTGAATCAGATTATGTATGAAATGAAACAAAATAAGCGGTACAATATTTCCGTTCTTCAGCATCAATAACGCCAGTGCAGCTCCCAGAAGCAGCGCATAGACCAATTGCATGATCGTATCCGTCAGATTCTGACCAGACAATGCATTCAGGAGATGTGTAATTGAAAACAAGATGCTAGAGGTCACAACTGCGGCCACTGCACTTTTTTGAAGCAATGTTTTGAAAATAAGTCCACGATAGATCGTTTCCTCAACAAAAGCTACGAGCAAGGTGAAAAAGATGAAAAAGGCTACCCGGGACAAGCTCAGCTCCCCAAATCCTTTCAAGGCAAGTGTACCCAGTACAAGGAGTAGTGGAATATAATACTTTGCATGGTTCGCCGGGATACTTCGCAAGGACCGGAATCCGGTCTCTCCCCACTTGCGCCTTAACGTCATATAGATAATCAGAACAATTGCAATTGGTGTAAAGGAGATGAGTACAGGGGAAGTGTAGTCCAGTTGTTTTATCGTCGCAATGGCCCCTGCAGCAAATACGGCTAACAAGAGAAGTAGCTCAATAATCACGACGGTGAGCACAGGTCTGCGCTCAGAAAAGGAATGTTTTGGCTTGGATTGCTGATTTATCATACATTTGCCTACCTCATTTCATTTACTTTTTTCGTTGTCATATGAATTTATATGCCAATATAGTTGTATCACATCACCCGTATATTGAATATCCCTATTATGGATAAAACTATAAAAGTAACAAAAAAGAGACTTATCCTAACTGCTTTTCCCCTAAAATCAGGTATGGCTTATACCTGAATCTGTCCATTATAGTATTACAAGAGTTCAATGCTGCAGGGGTGTGGCGACTCTCCAACGTCATATATCTATGAAGTACCCATAACGATAGTTTCACAATGCATAATGAAATCAGGGGGATACTATGAAAGCATTCTTTCAGCGCTGGGGGCATTTACTGGCTATTCTGTGCATACCGCTCCAAGGCTCCATTTACGTATTTCTAGGCAGTAATACCGGAAGTGATGTCTTCTACAATTATGCCTGGATTGATACACAGATTCCTTTTCTCAAAGAATTTGTTTATCCGTACATTAGCTGGATGCCCATTCTGTATCTTGGTTTTCTCTATTTGGGTCTGACGAACAAGTCGCTATTCTGGCGTACGCTGATTACCTATAATGTTGGTGTCATGGCTGCCAATGTCTGTTTTGCGGTGTTTCCTACCCATGTACCACGCCCCGAAGTCGGCGGAACCGATCTGAGCAGCGTGTTAGTACAGTTTATCTATACGAATGATGCGCCTTTTAACTGTTTCCCGAGTGTTCACGTTCTGACCAGCTACTTGCTGTTTATTATCATTATCCGCCACTTGAACTTTAAGCCGTTAGCACGGATATCCTGGTCGGTATGGTTATGGTTAATTATTGCTTCGACGGTATTTGTGAAACAGCATTCCTTGCTGGACATCGCCGGAGGCATTTTATTTGCAGAGGCCGCGTATTGGACTGTACATGTCTTTGCCGTTCGTCTTGGGCAGGCACGAAAGAAAGGCAAGCAACCACTCACGGCTTCTAATCCAAGCAGTCATGTATAGTGACATTATTATATGTAACAGGTAGGAAGATGATCCTGCCATAAAGTAAAAGAGGGCCTAGGCCCTCTTTTTTGTACTGATTTAATTGAACCTATTATATAGAAGAACTTATTGGGGGTGGCCTATGCGTTTCATGCTATAGGTGGGCGTTCATGGAGCAGATCGGATGGTGGACTTCCTGTTATACGCTTGAATATGCGGTAAAAATAGGACAGATCCCGGTAGCCGAGAAATTCGGCAATTTCCTGGATTGAGAGTTGTGACTCAGTGAGCAGATATACCGCTCTTTTCATCCGTTGATCATGGACATATTGGCTGATGGTCTGATTGGTCATGCTTTTGAATAATGCAGCAGCATAATTGGGTGTCTTGTTGATCTCGTCTCCGAGTTCTTCCTTCGTCACTCTCTCCCGATAATGCCGCTCAATGTATCGCTTCATCCGTTCCACATGAATATGCCTCTCCGGAGGAATAACTCCCCGATCCAGCTCCCTGTTCATATAAATCAACACTTCCATCAATAAGGCTTGGCTCATCATGACATAATAAGACGGACGCTCCTGCCATTGTTGATAAATAGCACTCATGCGTTGATGAATCAGTTCATAACAACCGGGTTTATGCCGCAAAGCCTCATATCGCTCCAGTGCAGGCAGACCTTCTGTATGATCGCGTTGCAGTTGAATCACAATCTGCGTGTGCGTTACCGTAGGAATACTCTTGCCGTAATACGGGACGCCACCTGGAATGAGTAGCAGTTCACCCTTTTCCATGATCTGTTTATCACCGTTCACCCAATATACACATTTTCCATAAGTAACCAAACTAAGCCGCCAAGTCTCATGGGATTGCACACCTTCTTCGTACCAACCAACACCATTAATGTGCCGTACTTCAAGTGGAGTGACCATAACACACCTCATTACTGGACTATACTCTAATCATTGTACTATAGTTCATACCCTGTTTCGACAGAAAACGCTACAATACACATATAAGCTTAAAATATGAGGAGGAAATTAGCATGTTAAAAACAAAAATTATTTGTACCATGGGACCTGCTTGTGACTCAATCGAATTGTTGAAAGTAATGATTCAGGAAGGTATGACCGTTGCCCGTCTGAACATGGCTCATGGCGAACTGGAAGATCACGTGACACGGATCAACAATATCCGTAAAGCAGCTTCCGAACTGAATACTTATGTACCAATCATGATGGACATCAAAGGACCGGAAGTACGTATCGGCAAATTGAAAGAAGCATCCTGCCACCTGCAAGCTGGTAAAGAACTGATTCTGACTACCGAAGAAATTCTCGGTGACGCTGAGCGTATCTCGGTAAACTATCCAGAACTGAACCTCGTTGTGAAGCCTGGCGATCGTATCCTCATCGATGATGGCCTTGTGGATCTGACTGTATTGTCTGTGGAAGGATCCGATATCCATTGTAAAATTATCAGTGGCGGCATTCTGAAACCACGCAAAGGGGTTAACTTGCCAGGAATTAAAACGACACTGCCAGGTGTAACTGAGCGTGACGTTATGCACATCGGATTCGGGATCGAAAACGATATCGAAATTATCGCAGCATCCTTTGTTCGTAAAGGCGACGACATCCGTGAAATCCGCAGCATTTTGAAAGAACGCGGTGTAGACCACGTTCAGATCATCTCCAAAATTGAAAATCAGGAAGGTATGACCAACCTGGATGACATTATTGAAGCATCTGACGGTATCATGGTAGCTCGTGGAGATCTCGGGGTTGAAGTACCGATCGAAGACGTACCCATGATGCAAAAAGAAATGATCGATAAATGTAACCGCGCTGGTAAACCGGTTATCGTAGCTACACACATGCTGGAGTCCATGCAAGTGAACCCGCGTCCTACTCGTTCCGAGGTAAGTGACGTAGCGAACGCCGTACTTCAAGGTGCAGACGTTGTAATGTTGTCTGGTGAATCGGCTGCTGGTAAATATCCGGTACAATCCGTGCGCACGATGGCCGCTGTTGCTCGCCGTGCTGAAACAATGATTGATTACAAAGAGCAATTCGCACAAAAATCGGCTCAACAGATCGCTGATATTACTGAAGTTATCAGTCAGGGCGCTGTAAGTTCTTCCCTCGTACTGAATGCAAAAGCAATCATCACTTCGACTGAGAGTGGATTCACAGCACGCATGATCTCGAAATATCGTCCAAAAGCACCAATCATCGCAGTTACACAACACGAAGAAGTATTGGCAAAAATCTGCCTGCTCTCCGGTGTCATTCCGGTCATGGGCGACAAAGTAACCACTACGGATGAAATGTTCGAGTCTGCTACTCGTAACGCAATCAAAACAGGTTACATCGAAAAAGGTGACATCATTGTATTGTCCGCTGGTGTTCCAATCGGTCAATCCGGTAATACAAACCTGATCAAGGTTCAACAAGTTTAATCAAATAGCTGAAACTGTAGCTATAATCTTAGCTATAAATAAGGAATACAAAAACCACCGGAAGCAGAAATGCCTCCCGGTGGTTTTTTGTTGATGATGTGTGCCAATGATCGTGATGTTACAACAAACGGCTTCGAGATTATAGATTCCGTGAGTAATTAACCAGATCCTGTGACATGGTGTTGATCTCATCCATTGAAGCATTCACCTGCTGTGTCAGGGCAGCCTGATTTTGCGTTAACGTGGACATATTACCGATGTGCTCAAGAATCTGATCAATCAATGTTTTCATCTTCTGCATGCTATCTTCGATATTTACTGTGGCCTCCGAACTGTGATCAGCCAGTTTCCGCACTTCACCTGCAACGACGCCAAACCCCAGTCCCAGCTCTCCCGCTCGTGCGGCTTCAATGGCTGCATTCAACCCGAGCAGATTGGTCTGACTCGCAATCTCTCGAATAAATACGGTGATATTCTTCGTATCATCTGCACTGCTTTTCACTTGAATGGCTGCATCGGCAGACAATTCCTGTGCAGTCACTAAATCCTGTGCCTGATCGGTAATCGAGTTGATTCCACGTACCATCTCACCAATGGACTCCGACAATTGTTTTGTTTTCATATTCATGGCTTCCACGATCTGTTCCTTGTTCTTCTCATGGGTTACATCACGAATCGTTCCAGCTACACGGAGCGGTACTCCATCCTGATCCCGAATGGTCTCCCCACCCGCGTGGTACCACCGATACTCCCCGTCTTTGCGTTGCAGACGATAATCCAGATCGTACGGCGTGCGGCCACTGTAATCATTCATATGTCTGGCAAATTCATTGATCGTCCGATCATGGTCCTCCGGATGAAGTCGGCTACTCCAGCTGCTGAACACATTCGGGAAATCTTGCTCGTCCTTGAACCCTAATTCTCTACGGAACTGAGGTGACCACCAAAATTCGTTATTCGGGTTAACCACGTCTCCTGCTACAACGGTCATATCCCACGGTGCCTCCACCAGGGCGCGGTTAACCAGATCATATCGGGTGACGAGTGCTTCCAGCTCATCGGACTTGCTCTTCTCCTCATGAATATCAAACATGATGCCCAGAAGCTTGACCGGAACGCCAGCCTGATTTCGGACGACTTGTCCAAGACATCGGAACCAGCGGATTTCTCCACTTTTTGTAATCATACGACTAATTACGTTATAAGCATTCGTTGCTCCAGGGTCATTCACATGTTTCATAATCTCCTGCACTAGCTGAGGTCTGTCATCCGGATAGATAGATTTGGCCCAGCTAGCAAAGGAATTGGGGTAATCCTTGGCATTATGGAAGCCTAACATTTGGCGGAATTCATTCGAAAATGCGATGATATTATTGTTATCCAGCGCATCACCGGCAACGATTTCAGATTCCCATAATCCCACATTCATCGCCTGATTCAGCATCTTAAGACGCATTTCCACAGCTTCGTTTTGTGCTTTCATCATATGTACTGCTTTTTTGATGTTACTGGCTATTTCATTGGTATTCTGAAATTCAATACCATCTTCGACCCATGTACCATAGTCGCCCTTTTCTGCGTTTGCAACCAGCTTACGACTATACTCCAGTAATTTTTGATGCTCATCTATACGAAGTTGTTTGGTAGATTCAGTGCTTTTACGAAACATGTTCATTTCTCCTCTTAGGTCATATGATATATATTTCGACATCATTAGACATTAAATGTAGAGCTATAGTCTTAATTTGTATAAACAAAATGAACCAGCGCTGAATCAGCACTGGTTCATTTGTTATATATATTTTTTTATTATTATAATCAATCATTCATGACTGCCTCTTGCCAGCTAACTACCAGCCAAAATTCAGTGTTTTTCCCGTCTCTACCCAAGTTTTGATGCTGCTCAGGATCATCCACCAGCTGCTCTGTGCATTGGCAAAGGAAGGATGGTTATCTGTAAATTGATCATTGATCAGCGTAAGCTTCGTACACTCCCCCACAGTCTCCAACTGGAAAGCCACTCTGGATTGAAGCTCGGCATGGTTCGCATGATATGATGGACCTGGATGCTCCTGATAGCTGAGTCTGGACAACGGTTCGAATTCTAATATATCTCCATACACATGGACAGTCTCTGCACCATCATTGCCTGGCCCTACATAAGCAAACGGCTGACCTGGCTGAAAATTTGTACGAAGTTCACTACCGAAAAAGCTGTTACGTGTGCCGTCTGGTGAAATGAGAGCATTCCACACATCTTCCAGCCCTGCATTGATATAAAACTCATATTTGAGTTCCATGGACTCACTCCCTTTATGTATTGGATATGCGATCTGCCAACCTCGCACTCCTATCCTATCGTTATACCCCAAAGGTCGTATTGTAAAAACGCGACATCAGGTTATATAGTCCTTTTCCAGAAGATCAGATATACTAAACTGGAATGAAATAACAGGAGTTGTTCAATATGACTGGAACGTCACAATCCTCATTGTTACCTTATCAACAAATGATTCAGTTGCTGCAGAAAGCAGGCTGGTATGAGAACCGATGCGTTGACATCTCGGCATACATTGAGCAGTGCTCTACATCCGCAGATTTATTTCCGGCTGCGCGATCGTTTCTTGAAGAGTTTTGGGGAATAGATGAACTTATATATTTTAAATACTATAGCCACACTGCCGGGGAAGTGCCTGCTGAAAGCCCTTGGCATGAATATGAATTTCATTTTATTCCGAATGCTGAAGAAACGCTACGTTGTTCCGCAGAGATGCATTCGATCTTGAAATACGCTAATGAAGATTGTTATTGTCTTGGATTAACCGGATACTACTATTCTGCAGTCACAGCTATTGGCCGTTCAGGCAAACTGTATTTGTTACACGATTATGATCCAAACGTACGTGCATTCGACAATCTGATTGACAGTATGATACATGAACTTCATACGCATAAGCTTGTCCCCCATTCACTCATGGGTCGGAATCAGAAAGGAAATGAGACATGAGCCAATCAACCAATATTATGGGTATCCCTTTTCCCAATGTCACGATGGATCAAACCGTTTCGATCCTTGGTAAAGTCGTAGATCAGGAAAGCACTGAACTGTTCCATGTCATCACAGGAAATCCCGAGATCGTCATGTCCTGTCAAAATAATGCCTCGCTTCGCCAAGTTGTCGATCAAGCCGGGTTGGTTACAGCTGACGGTGCTGGCATTGTAATGGTATCCCGTTTGCGGGGTGGACAATTGACTGAACGGGTAACCGGTTGTGATCTGCTATTTCGTTTATTGAAGGAAGGCGATCGAAAACACTGGTCATTCTACATGCTGGGAGCAGAGGAAAGTGTCAGTGAACAGGCCGTGAAGGTTATTGCGCAACGCTATCCGGGAGTTGTCGTCAAAGGCAGACACCATGGTTTTTTCCAGGCAGATGAGGAACAACAGATTGTAGAAGAGATTTGTAGTGCTCAACCGGACTTTCTTATCGTAGCTCTTGGCGCACCCCATGCAGAACACTGGATTAACAAGTATCGCCATCAGTTGAACGCTCGTGTAGCCATAGGAGTGGGAGGTAGTCTCGATATCTTGGCTGGCAAAACCAAACGTGCCCCTGCAATATGGCAGAAGCTTAATTTGGAGTGGCTCTATCGCCTCCTCAGTCAACCTTCGAGATGGCGTAGACAACTCATTTTACCCCGTTTTGCTGTGCGGGCATTGTTGTTCAGAGAGCCTAAATAATGTGAGATGAGCAGGAGGAATGGTCCGGATGAAACAGGTAGAACAAGGAGACAGACCAAGTATGGGCCTGCTGAATCTGAATGAAGGTGACCAAAGATATCAACTGACGCGCCATGCTCCTTCCGAAGCACTTCGCCCTTTTGTTAAACATTATTGGATCGTATCGTGGGATCTGACTGGACTCGAACCGTATCCTCAACATCTCGTGCCCAACCCCTGTGTCAATCTGGTTGTGGAGCGGAACAATACGTTTTGCTTCGGACCATCGGAACGTAAATTCTCCTATCTTGTGAGCGGGAAAGGTCGTGTATTTGGCGTGAAGTTCAAACCAGGAGGGTTCTATCCCTTCCTTCGGGTTCCTGTCTCTTCACTTTACGGACAACCGATGGATGTATCGCGTATTCTTGATGTCACAGCAGGTTCCTTGGAAGAACGGCTACTTCGGGATGGGGATGATACGGATAAAATCGATTACATCGATCAGCTATTATGTGCGCACCTTCCAGCTGAAGATGCCCAAGCGACGCTGGTTAACGATATTGTGCAACAGATTGAACAGAACCGTGAGATGCTGAGAGTAGATGATCTGTCTTCGTATTGGAAAATTCATAAAAGAAAGCTACAGCGCCTGTTCAATCAGTATGTAGGTATTGGACCGAAAACCGTAATTAAGTTGTATCGTCTGCAAAATGCTGCAGAATGGATGGAGCGCGGTCTTCACTATGATCTGGTTAAGCTATCTCAGGATCTCGGATATCATGATCAATCCCATTTCATCCGAGATTTCAAGTCCATTATCGGAAGCACACCAGAGGAGTACTTACACTCTAGACATCGGAATGGTGAGCGCCGAGGGCTGATGAATTAAAAACCTGTCCTGAAAATCAGGACAGGTGAATGACTTCGATGGTATCCCCCGTATGGATTACACCTTCCCGTTCTACCGAGCAGACGATCCCACGTTTTTTGCGAGCGGCTGGCACGAACTTTTTACGCAAACCGTCCTGTTCGTAGAATTGCTCAATCATTTTCCCCGGATGCACACAGGGAAGATTCTCTCCTTCGCATATTAACCCCGTCCCGTTTGGAAATAGAAGCCGCGTTCCAGCAGGCAATTCAGTCAATCGATCAATGCCACGGACCAGCATATTGGCACCAAGCCATTCTGGACGCACTTCAGGAATGTTCATTTTCTCAGCGATAAGAGCACATTCTTCCTCAGACACAATGCTGATCTGGCGGCGATTCGCAATCGGTGTGCCGCGCTTGTAGATTTTCTGACGGGAGTCCGCCGGACGAAGCAAACCATAGTGACGGTCACCCGGGATTCCCGCAAGCTCGATGTCGATAAAAGGAACAACTCGCGTCACAAATGTGGATGGATCATCAGCCAACAAGACGAATTGAACAGTTCCTATAATAATCTCCTCTCTTTCCTGAGCAATATTGCTTCTTTATTGTTCATTATTACCCAATGAATGGATTTTCGACAATCGGCGTATGCTTACCTTTGTATCCATTTTTTATTTTCAACATCATAACGCACTTGGAAAATGATAAACCTTTTAGATAATACACAATTAAATTGTTAAAAATTAATTTTGTTCTTTCCGTTCTCGTTGCAAACATTTATACTAAGTTGGACAAGTAAATAAATTACATATAGAAAGTAAGGTGTTTCCTTTGATTAGTATCATTTTTGTAGCTCTTGTAGCTGTCGAACACATCTATATCATGGTGATGGAGATGTTTATGTGGACTCGTCCACGCACAATGAAAACCTTTAATCTGACGCCCGAATTCGCCAAATCCACCAAATCCCTCGCGGCCAATCAAGGTCTTTACAATGGATTTCTTGCGGCAGGTCTGATCTGGGGACTCGTATATCCGGATGCTGCCGTTGGACAGCATATTCAGATTTTCTTCCTGGCGTGTGTGATTATCGCGGCCCTCTATGGAGGGGCTACTTCTTCACGCTCCATCATTATTAAACAAGGATTGCCTGCGATCATTGCATTGTTGCTAGTTCTGTTCCTGTAATTTCTGTCGAATAGTACATTGCTTCGATTCATGTTAACTCCTTTATGGTAAGGTAGTGAATAGATAGCAGTGTACAATGACCAGAATCGATCTGGAATTGGAAGGAGAACATGTCATGGGATTGTTTGACAAGCTTCGGCGGCGCAAAAAGGAGAAGGTACCTGCAGGTGGTGCTGTCGAATCGACGAATTACAGTGAAACCATCGTGGGTTTTGTTCTGCTGGAGCGTGAAGATTGTGATTTTGACCTCTTCATTAAAAATATGAAAAACGAATGGAATATTGAGATTGAGGAACGCCCGGAGGAGGGCAATCTCTTTTTTGAAGTGAATGGAATGCAGGTGGTATGTGCCCACATTGCCGCGCCTGTGCCTGACCGTGAAGTTGAGGAGAATGCCAAACTTAACATCCTTTGGCGAGAAGCAGAGCAAGTTACCTCACGGCATCAGTCTCAGATTATTGTCTCTGTTCTGAACGCAACAGATGCTATTGAGGGACATGTTCTGTTCACTCAGACAGCGAGTGCCTTATTGCAGTTGGATCACGCGCTCGCAATATACATGGCCCCGCTTGTGGTTGAAGCCAGTCAATATGTCGACACCAGCCGTGGAATCAAGCATGATGAGATGCCTGTCTCGCTCTGGATCTTCATCGGATTATTCCAAAATGCCGAAGGCGCTTCAGCTTACACTTACGGACTACGTAACTTTGGCAAAGAAGAGATGGAGATTATGCAATCCTCGGAGTCCTTAAGCGATGTATTTGAGATGATGTTCATGACCACAACGTATGTGGTTGAAAACGACGTCACACTGCATGACGGGGAAACACTTGGTTTCTCGGCAGAACAAAAGCTAAGCATTTCCCTTTCCAAAGGTGTAGCAACGGAAGGTAACAGTTTGAAGATCGGACTCTAACTGACGTAGGACTTTCACTATATCGTGTCACCGTTGTAGAAGCCGTCCGGAGTTCATACTCTGGACGGCTTCTTAGCTATTCAACTTCCTTTCAATTGACGATATGGAAGCAATCCCTGAATTTAACTCCACTAGGAAGAAGTAGTTCATAAGAACCAAATAACTTTGATTTAAGTTTTCATTCATGCTATAAAAAGGTATAATTAATAGGCTTATAGTCTCATATTAATACATATCATTTTATTATCGAGGAGTTGCCTACATGTCTGTTAGACGTTTGGATTCAACTAAACCTATTATTGAAATTATCTGGGAAGGTATTGTTTCTCCTGAACATGTCGAACAAGCAAATACAGAAATTCAGAGAATAGCTGAACAATTGGGAAGTTCGTTTGATGTGCTAGTCGATATGCGGAACATGAAGGCTTTCCCTCAGGACACCAAAGAAAAAATCGTGGAACACCAGAAATTACTGACACAGTGGGGTATGAAGCGAGCCAGTGTAGTCGTTGGTGGTGCGATCGCCAAAATGCAATTGAATCGGATCTCCAAAGAATCGGCGCACCAGACTGAATTCCAATGGGAAACGTATGACGAAGCTTTGGCATTTTTGTTGAAATAAATAGAGATAGTACAGCGGAAGTTTAATGCGAACATGTATGTGCTGTACGTGGCAAAAGAAAGAGGCGTTTCCCATGAGGGAGCGCCTTTTTATTAATTCAGCAGAAAGATCGCAGATCCTTTAAGATTCCAAGCCACTTACACGCACCATCGTTACTGATGTACCACAGAAGCCTTCCTCCACGAACCCTAGCCGCCTATATAAACGAATCGCTTTGTTATCCGGATCTACACTGAGTGAGACTGCTTCAATTCCCTGCCGTTTGGCTTCATCCAGTGCAGTCTGAAGCAGTAAGGTACCTACGCCTTTTCCACGTGCATCTTCAGTTACAGCCATCCCCATCTCTGGCGTAGCTGCATTCACATAACCGTAACCCGCATTCTGGTCCGTATAGAATCGTAATGTTATCGAACCTAATCTTTTACCATGCTGTTCTACCGCAACATACCCGAAATCCCCTTCTCTTCCCCAGCCTTCAACATATTTGGATAGCTCAGGAGTATGTACACTTTCGAGTTGGAGCGGTTCATCGCCTTCTCGTGTATGCAGGGATGCGTATAACATCTCCCACAGAAAAGGGATATCCTGTTCTTCGATCGGACGTACATGATAGTTGGTCTTGGTCATGTTTGCTCCTCCTTCAGTTTTTCAAAAAGGCGCTCCATCTCATTTATATTGAGCTCATTAGTAATTTCGTAATCTTGAAGTTGGTCTCGTGTCTTGTACTCACTGTAAATTGAAACGGCATGCTCATTATAGAATGTCAATCCGAATCGATCGGTAAATCGACCTTCTTTATTAATGGTAAGTCGCCACTCATAGTAATATGGATTCCTTTTGGAAACGTCGAATTCCTGTACTCTTTTAAGTTCAACATCCTTCAACAGCTTCAGCATATCTCTAATCTCTTTGGGATCTGTAATCGTCACTTCATCTTCTTCATTATACGGATCTGCACTTGAAATTTTCCTAATTGTCAGTCGATCCAATCTATCCAGCATGCTCATATGATCTGTAACCTCTGCTCGAAACGTCGTATGTTTGCTGGGGATATACATAGTGTATTGACCAGAGGTATACATACGCACTGCAATAGCTACAACAACAATAATCATGACGATACTCATAATGATTTTAATTCTTTTAATCATACCGCTCTCCTCCATATACCACAAAACATATATAAAATGGTAATTAATGATACTTCCCAGTATATCATCTCACTCCTGTTGTTCCAAAGTAAATTCTTATTTACCCTGTCCATTTCGATAACGTTTTTGCCTAAACTATAGTTACTGATAATGCTTGAACGGTAGCGAAAAAATTATGTAGTCGACGTATACAAGACTTCCAGATCATGATTCCGTTTTCAGATTTAGTAATTAAAATAAATTTCTATGCTCGCTAACTAACTTGTTTGATTATCTAAAATTTAAACTAAAAATGACGATATACTTCATAAGCTCCATTCATTCTTACACATCCATGACATCCCGAGATTATACTCGGCCAGTTTTAACAAGTGAGCATTATCAACAAATCAGCTTGGAACACCATGCTCGCCACGCACGATAATATGTTATTTGAAGAAGTATAGGCATGTAATTGTTAAACGCTAGGGGGAATTGTAATGAAGCTCAAACCAAAATTAATGATTATGTTTCTGGCCGCTGTATTGATTACTGCACTACCACTGGCTTCCCTTGGCTTGGTTCAAACCGAAAAGCAAGCCACGCGTAATGTGGACTCCAAATTGAATGGCTTAATGGCCTCTTCGGCAAATCAGTTGGATGGCTGGATCAGCAGTAATGCCAAAGTCATCGAAACGTTAGGTTTTGTCATCCAGGAAGGCGTGCCTGAGGGAGAACTCACGGAAGAATACTTTAACATTATGAAGCTGGGCAGTAACAAAGAGAGTCTGTCGGATCTGTATTACGGTTCAGAGCAGGACGGCAGCTTCATGAATGGTTCAGACTGGACTCCCGATGCCGATTATGACCCAAGACAGCGTCCATGGTACCAGGAAGCGAAGCAAGCCAATCAGTTGACATACTCTGATCCTTATCTGGATATGATGTCGGAGCAATACGCGGTATCGATTGCCATGCCGGTTCAAAATAAAGAAGGCACAATGCAAGGGGTTGTCGCAGGCGACCTGTTGCTCTCTACACTTACCGATACCGTGGGGAAAATAAACCTGGACGGGTTGGGCTATACCTTTTTAATCGATAAAAACGGGCTGCTTCTGGCTCACCCTGATGATAAGCTTGTGAACACCTCAGCCGCTGATAATGCGGAGTTAAACCCGCTGTTGGTAGATATGCAGGCGAATCCGTCAGGTCAGAAGCCCTTCCAATATAATGACGAGAATTATCTATTGTTCTATCATCAGATTCCAAGCACCGGCTGGGCTGTAGGCTCCATCATCTCCGAGAAGTTGGCCTACGCTGAGTATTATGAATTGCGCAATAACTACATTCTCATTATCGGTATTACGTTGCTGGTTGTATTGGCAGGTGCCTATTGGATCGCAACACTCTTCATCAAGCCGCTGAGAAGTCTGCATGGAACGTCACGCCAAATGTCGAGTGGTGACTTTACAGGACGGGTGCAGATCAAAGGCAAAGATGAGTTCGCTGAGCTTGGCATGGCGTTCAATCAGATGTCAGATCAGCTTAGCACGCTGTTCAGACAAGTAACGGCCTCTGCTGATCGCGTACAAAGTATCTCGGGTGAGATGCAGGAGCATACGGACAACACCAAGCGCATCGCGGAGCAGATCTCCATTGCCACCGATGAACTCGCTCAAGGCTCCAGTACACAGGCTGAATCGGTGTATGATGGCTCAAGCCGTCTGTCGGAGATGAGCAATAGTGTGGGCGGTATTAATCGCAGTGTGGAGCAGTCCGTAACGATGATGCGCGAAGCAGGAGAAGCCATGCTGGCTGGACTGCAGGCGGTAGATCACCAGGTGGAACTTTCGGATGGCAACCGTCAATCCATCGACCGCGTAGGTGAATCGATCACCCTACTGGCAGACAAATCACAGAAGATTGAAGACATCGTCAGCATGATTCAAGGTATCGCCTCCCAGACCAACCTGCTTGCCTTGAACGCTTCCATTGAAGCGGCCAGAGCGGGTGAACATGGACGTGGATTCGCGGTGGTTGCCGAGGAAGTACGCAAACTGGCTGAACAATCCGCAGGATCTGCTCAGGATATCATCGTGTTGCTGAATGAAATCCAGGCGGCTAGTCGTCAAAGTGTGAGCGAGGTTGATTCTGCTGAACATGGTATTGAGCAGCAGGTCGCTGCGGTGCATGAGATGCGAAATTCGTTTATGCGAATCAAACAATCCATTGAAGGCATCGACAACCAGCTTCAGCAGGTATCATCTGCAACAACTGAACTGGACAGCAGCTCGGGCAAAATTGCTGAAGTGATCTCCAGCGTAGCGGCCATGTCGCAACAGAGCGCCGCTTCCACAGAAGAGGTTGCTTCCTCTACGCAGGAACAGTTCAATTACATTACGAGTATCTCGGAGCGCTCCAATGAACTGGCTCAACAAGCTAATACGCTCGCCGAGGAAGTGAAGAAGTTCAAGATTTAAATCAACAAGCCGCGTTCTCCCATTGGGGGAACGCGGCTTGTTTGTTACATTGTTATGTTACATATTCCGAATGAGGGATGATACGGCACCCGTATCTGGATAAAAGATATGACACAAGTAAGCTTGGCCTCACGGCTGATTAGCGTATGCTGGAACCCTCATAGTTTCAGCCACTTACACGGCCTGCTGATTCTCGGATAACCAGTTCGGGCTTCAGCACAATTTTCTGCGGCTCTTTACGCTCATCCTTCAACTCTTCAATCAACAGATCTACAGCGCGATGTCCCAGATCTTCAATCGGCTGAGCAACAGTTGTAAGTGGTGGACTGGTTACCGAGGCCAGAATGGTGTTATCAAATCCGATAATGGACAAATCCTCTGGCACGCGTAGACCCAGTTCTTTGGCTGCTTGAAGTGCACCAATAGCCTGAATGTCATTACAGCAGAACAAGCCTGTAGGATGCTCGATCTCACTGAGCAGCAGTAGCGCCTCTTTTTTGGCCGAGCTCAGATCAGCTGCCGATTCTCGAATCTGACTCAGTTCCAGCGTATGACCTGCCTTGATCAGTGTTTCACGGAATCCACGTACACGTTCCTGACTGCTGCTGACTTTGGACGGTTCCGACAGCACTGCTACACGGGTGTGACCAAGTTCAAGCAGATGTTCCGCTGCGAGTCTTCCACCGAGAATGTCATCAATGGTGACTGTATGAACCGACAGGGACGGCATATGACGGGCAATCAAAGCGACAGGGATGGACTGCTGCAAGAGAGGTGACAAAATTTCGGCATTATCGATTCCGGTTCCGATCATCATGCCATCTACCCTTTTTTGCTGAAGCAGATTCAGATAACGCTCTACCCGCTCGTCCTTATTGTCGGTACTGCAGATGACCACACTGTAGCCCAACTGACGGCTTCGATCCTCGACTGCTCTAGCGAGTTCTGCAAAATACGGGTTGGAAATATCCGGTACAAGTAGTCCCAGTGTATACGTCTGCTTGCCTGTAAGTGCAGCTGCGATCGCGCTGGGCTGATAGTGAAGGCGTTCCATGATCTCCATAATCTCGGCGCGTCGCTTCTCACTGATCTTACCTTTGCCATTAATGACCTGCGAGACGGTTGCAATGGATACACCCGCCTCGCGTGCTATATCGTATATGGTTGCTTTCATTGTTTTTTCCCCATTTGTGCTATATATAAATTGCGTTATACATAGATAATTGTTCTCTTCTCATTATGCAGGGGGAAGTCTGCATACGCAACTTGAAGCGAGCACAATGTGCGTAGCAGGAACTGTTTTACTTTTTCATCAACCACTCATGGTCAGGGTCGTTATGGAATTTCCATGTCCGAGTTGGGCCAGCCATCACGTTCAGATAGTAGACCTCATACCCCGGAGGAGCACCTACCGGATGATATCCGTCCGGAACAAGCACCACTTCCCCGTTCTTCACTGCTAGCGTCTCATCCACAGAGCGATCATCCGTGTATATACGCTGAATGGCAAAGCCCTGCTCAGGCTGCACACGGAAATAATACGTTTCCTCCAGCAAAGATTCATCCGGGAGTGCGTCCCGATCATGCTTATGTGGCGGGTAACTGGACCAATGCCCATCTGGTGTGAACACCTCAACAACGAGCAGACTGTCCGCTTCCTTTTGTTCCGGCAAAATGTTGTGAATCTGGCGCTCCAGATTGCCATATCCTCTCGCCTCTACCCCTACATCTTCGGGTGCAATGAGACGAGCAGGGTAAGTGCCTTTTCCTGGCGCAACACATATAGCGATTTCTAATTCGGTACATGCTGTGATCTGCACTTGATCGGAAGTTGATACGTAGACCGAATACGGCGGAATTTTCTCAAAAACACTCATTCTCTTCCCGATATTATCCCATGTGTTCTCCCGGGTACTCACATTGGCGAAACCACTGAGAAGCACCACACAGAGTTCCTGATCACCGCTCTCACGGGTTAGCGTCTCCCCCTCCGCCAGCTTCGCTACCTGAAAGCCAACATATTCCCACCCCGCCGACTCCGGTGTTACGTTTATAAGCGTACCGTCCCCCTCCGGATTGACCACGGGTTTCACAATACGTTCTGACATCTTGCCATCCACTCCTTTCTGTAGTCGTCCACAACAACCTGATGCATATAAAAACAAGAACTTTGACTATTCATGCGCTCTATTCAAAAAAGTGACTTTAATCATCTACCTATGGCGTTGCCGTTTGCGATTCCAGCGACACCCCAGGGACTTCACTCAGCTTCACAGGTCTTCCCTGCTCCATGGACATCTTCGCTGCCAGCGCAATTCGTTCTGCCTGTACTGCATCATGGCCATCTACGATAACCGCTGTATCATGAATGATTGCATCGATAAAGAGGGCTGTCTCCTGTACATACGCTTCATTGTAGCGTTCCAGGAAAAAGTGTAACGGTTTGTCGCGCATCAGCCCGGCCGCTGTACTGATCTCAGCCGTATTCGGATGATCATTCGCTGCTGCGGCGCTGCCCATCGAACCAAATACTTCAACACGCTGATCGTATCCGTATACAGCCTGACGGCTGTTGTCAATAACACCAATTGCACCGTTGGTAAACGTCATCGTTACAATCGCTGTATCCACGTCACCATGTTCTGCAAAGACCGGATTAATCAGCACATTGCCCTGGGCGTATACTTCTTCCACTTCACTCCCGGACAGATAGCGGGCCATGTCAAAATCATGAATCATCATGTCCATGAAGATCCCGCCAGATACCCGGATGTATTCCGCAGGCGGCGGACTCGGGTCACGAGACGTAATTTTGATAATATGCGGATCACCGATCGTACCATCCTGCACATGTGCACGTACACGTCTGAAGTTGTGATCGAAGCGGCGGTTAAATCCGATTTGCAGCTTCACGCCAGCCTTCTGTACCGCTGCTACAGCCGCTTGGGTCTGTGCTAGATCCATGCTGACCGGCTTCTCGCAGAAGATATGTTTGCCTGCCTTGGCGGCCTGTTCGATCAGCGGCACATGTGTATCGGTTGAAGAACAGATCAGCACCGCGTCTACATTAGGCATCGAGATCAACTGACTGCTATCCGTTGTTACAACTGGGATGCCCCGACTGGAGGCCCAAGCCTCCAATTCAGGACCTGCAAACAAGTCACTGATTCCCACAATCTCGGCATGCGGGTTGCGCAGGAGATTGTCTGCATGAATTTTGCCGATCCGTCCAGCACCGATGATGCCAATTCTCACTTTGTCCTTGCCCATTCCGTTATCCTCCCTATGTGCGTCCATGTGGGCTGTGCGTTCCCCTTAGCCCGAGTTATACTCTGGTTGTTACCAGCGCGCCGTTACCATCTTCTTGCGAGTGTAGAATTCAACACCATCCGTGCCATTGGCATGCAGATCACCGTAGAAGGATTTCTTCCACCCGGAAAACGGGAAGAATGCCATTGGCGCAGGTACGCCCAGGTTAATGCCCAACATGCCCGCATCAATCGTTTCACGGAATTGACGCATACTCGCCCCGCTGCGGGTGAACAGACACGCCCCGTTGGCAAAGTCTGAACGATTCGCCAGTTCTACCGCTTCCTCCAGCGTAGACACTCTTGCCACCGAGAGTACTGGAGCAAAGATTTCATCCTTCCAGATTTTCATATTGCTATCAACTTGGTCGAATACCGTTGGCCCCACAAAATAACCAGATTCACTTGTCGCCTGATCTTTGCGTCCATCCCGGATCAATGCAGCGCCTTCCTGCTCTCCGGATTCAATGTAACTGAGTGTACGCTCTTTATGTGGTCCACGGATGACAGGACCAAGGAACACACCCTCATCCATACCGTTACCAATAGTAATACGATCTGCTGCTTCTACCAGCTTTTGTACGAGTGTGTCAGCCACATCACCCACAGCCACAACAACCGAACATGCCATGCAACGTTCCCCTGCTGAACCAAAAGCTGCACTGGTAATCTCTTTCACCGTCAGATCGAGATCGGCGTCCGGCATAACGATGGAGTGGTTCTTGGCACCCGCGAGTGCCTGTACCCGTTTGCCATGCTTGGATGCAGTAGTGTAGACGTACTCAGCCACAGGTTGTGATCCGACAAAGGAGATCGCTTGAATATCCTTATGTTCCAGCAGCCCGTTCACGACATCATGCGCACCGTGAACGATGTTGAGCACGCCGTCCGGAAGCCCCGCTTCCTTGAACAGTTCTGCCAAGCGGCCTGCCAGTAGCGGTGTGCGCTCGGACGGCTTCAGGACAAAGGTGTTACCGCACGCAATAGCCAGCGGGAACATCCAGCACGGTACCATCATCGGGAAGTTGAATGGGGTAATTCCCCCAATAACACCAATCGGGTAGCGGTACATGCCCGACTCCAGTCCTGTCGCGATGTCAGGCAGTTGTTTGCCCATCATCAGATTCGGGGCACCTGCCGCGAACTCGACGCATTCAATGCCACGCAATACCTCGCCGTACGCTTCGGCATAACTTTTACCGTTCTCCAGCGTCACCAGGCGAGCGAGCTCTTCCCAATGTTCCACCAGCAGCTGCTGGTAGCGGAACAGAATACGTGCACGGCGTGGAACCGGTGTGCCGCTCCAGGACTTGAACGCTTCTCGTGCTGTCTGAACCGCCAGATCCACGTCCGCTTGTTCGGACAGTGGCACATGTGCAATGACTTCTTCCGTCGCCGGATTCACAACCGGCTCCGTACGAGTTGACGCTGGGGTTACCCAGGCACCTCCGATCCAGTTTTGTACCATTGTCGCTGTTGCAGACGCTTCAGAAATTCCTTTTCCCATAGCCCTGTCTCCCTTCGCTTATGTGTGATCCCTTATGTTGAACTTATATCATTGATGTTGATCTGTATGAGTGTGTTAATCAAAGTATTGCAACGTGCTTCAAGACACGGTAATCTCGCCCCGATTGCAACGTTCGATGTAGTCATTTACCTGTTCCACCGTTGGCATCGCATCCGAACAGCTGTGGCTCGAAATGACGATACTTGCTGCGCCACTGCCGTACGCCATACTGCGCTCAATCGTCCAGCCCTGCATCAATCCATACAGGAACCCTGCCGCATAAGAATCGCCTGCACCGAACGTTTTGACCACTTTTGCCGGATAGCTGTCCGCACGGTGGGAAAGCCCTTCACGCGTATAAGCAATGGAACCTTCCTTGCCATGTTTGATTACAACGATGTTCGCTGAGAAATCGAACCATTTCTGCGCAGTCACCTGATCGCTATGATCCGGATTGTGGTCGAATGTCTCCATCATGTCGAACTCTTCACGTGTGCCCAGAATGATATCGCATTTCTCGGCTGCGAGGTTATAATAGACCGCCGTCTCTTCGTCCGATGTCCATGTGTATGGGCGATAGTCCAGATCAAACACAATAACTGTGCCATGTTTTTTCGCATACGTAAGTGCCTGTAATACGGCTTCACGGGATGGGCTCTGCGCGAGGGCTGTACCTGAGATTAGCAGCACTTTGGAGTCAGAAATTAACTGCTCCTGCACCTCTTGCGCCTGTAATAACAGATCAGCTACATTGTCCCGGTACATTAGGATACTGCAATCCGTTGGGCTTTTGATTTCGGTAAAAGCGAGCCCTGTCACCGCTCCGGTGTCATCTGTAACTACATTCGATGTGTCGATGCCGTTCTTCTCCAGATAACTCTGGATGAATCTGCCCATTTGGTCACCCGCGATCTTACCGATAAAAGCTGTCTCCATACCCAGTCTGGACATGCCAATCGTAATATTGGCCGGAGAGCCACCCACATATTTCGTAAACGTCATCGTCTCTTCCATTGGGCGATTGATCTCATTGGCATTCAAGTCGATACACAGACGGCCAATCGCGGTAAAATCCTTCTTCCTGGATACGGGAAAGGATACGTAAGTCATTGCATGTGAGCCCCTTTCTGTGGTGGGATTTTACATGTTGTATATGGATATCTAGACTAGTTACTCATTCCATCGTGAGGATTACTACACGGCTGGAGTAGGTCAGTTTATTTTCCAATCGTAACGTTATACTCTTACTGGCCTTCTTCCTTTTTCACTTCATGGGTATGGTCCTCTCCCCATCGCTATGCCTATATCAGCTATGCTGGAATAAGGACTCCATATAGTTCAAGGAGCGTTTGGCGTACTCATACGGGTTATGAATCGCCGGATCCTGCTCTCCCTCAAGCATCGCCCAGCCATCGTACCCTCGTGTGATCAGTTCTTGCAGAATAGGAGCAAAGTCAATGCATCCATCCCCTGGTACAGTGAACACCCCTCTACGAATACAGCCGACAAAGTCGGATTGCTCCGCGCGTGCTTCATCAAGCACATGCGGGCGGATATCTTTCAGATGGATATAGGCGATCCGATCATAATGTTTACGCAGCAGTTCAAGTGGATCGGCTCCGCCATAGTAGGCATGACCTGTGTCATAGAGCAGATACACGAGAGAAGGATCGGTTAGCTCCATCAGTCGGTCGATCTCATCCGGTTGTTCTACCACCGTGCCTCCATGATGATGATACGTAAGCTTCAACCCGTGTTCACGGGCAATGGCTCCTGCTTCATTCAACCCTTCAGCGAGGATATGCCATTCAGATTCGCTGAGTCTGAGCACTTCTTTTTCATTCGGTGTCCGTCTTGGATCAAAATGAAGTGATCCGCCTACCTCCGCCGTACTGATCACCTTACTGCCCATGGATTGCAGAAATTCCGCATGTCTGCGATAATTGTCCAACTCCGACTGACGATACGTCGGATCGGAGAACAGTACCGATTTCCACTGAGAGACCAGATTAATATTCCTTTTACTCAATTCCTCACGCAGTATAGCAGGATCGGTTGGATACTTACGTCCCATCTCTGTACCTGTCAGCCCAAGACGCTGAATGTCATCCAGAATCTGTGCACACGTTGTCGCATCACCATGCTCCTTCACATCTTCACCGACCCAATTGATCGGATGAATCCCAAGCTGGAATGGCAGCTTGCTCATTGCTCCACGTCTCCTTTGTCGTTCAACATTGTGGTTCACTATATCAAACCGGATTAGATGAGTCTTGCTTTGGCACGGTTGGCTTGCATGGTGTGATGAGCATGCACTACCTTTTCCTCGGTAGACACTTCTGGCACACCTACATTCCACCACGACTCGTATCCACCTGCATTGGTTCCAGGCACAACCGGAATTTCAATCAACGTACTCACCGTTTCGTTCTTCGCATCTCGGAGTGCCTGTTCCAGCTGTTCTGCTGTCTCGGCTCTATAGGATTTGGCTCCCATGCTTCGGGCGTGAGCTGCAAAGTCCATTGGCATGTAATCCCCGGTCAATCGTCCACTCTCGGATTCCCGATAACGGAACTCATTGCCGAACCCGTCACTACCATGTTCCCGCTGCAAATTATGAATACATTGGAATCCATTGTTGTTGAATAATAAAATAGTCATCTTCTTCTGTTCCTGCAAACTGGTCACAAATTCCGAATGCAGCATCAGATAACTGCCATCCCCTACCATTGCGTACACTTCACGATCCGGCTCGGCAAGTGCTGCTCCGAACGCTCCACTTACCTCGTACCCCATACAGGAGAATCCATACTCCATGTGATACGTCTTTGGTTCAGCCGCACGCCACAAACGATGCAGATCGCCTGGCAGACTGCCTGCCGCACACACAATGACGGAGGATGGATCAATCGTCCGGTTAACTACGCCGACTGCTGTAGTCTGCGCGAGCCCAGCTTCATGTTGTGCTCCATACAGCCGATCTACTTCTGCATTCCACTCAACTCGGAGGTCAGCGACTTCGGATGCGCCATATGCACTGCGGTATTGTCTTTGCTGCAATTCCTTTTGTAAAGCCTGCAACCCTTCACGTGCATCGGCCAGAATGGCTTCCCCACCTAGCTTGGCGGCATCCATGCTGTTTAGGTTAATGTTGATGAATGACGCTTCCGGATGCTGAAAAGCAGAGCGGGACGCCGTCGTGAAATCCGAGAACCGGGTACCGACGCCGATCACCACATCCGCTTCTCTCGCCAGCCTGTTGGCTGCCAGAGAGCCAGTAACTCCGATGGCCCCCACATTCAATGGGTGGTCCCAAGAGACTGCGCTCTTACCCGCCTGCGTCTCGGCGATCGGAATACCAAATGCCTCGGCGAACTCCACTAATTGAGCAGATGCCTCAGAGTACAACACACCGCCGCCTGCAACGAGCAGTGGTTTTCTGCCACGGGCAATCTGCTGCGTTGCCCGTTCAATGGCTGCCTGTACCGGCGGTCGACGGTCCAGATAATGTACTTTGCGTGCAAAGAACGATTCCGGGTAATCGTACGCCTCCGCCTGCACATCCTGTGGCAGTGCGAGTGTTACTGCTCCGGTCTCTGCTGGGTCGGTTAGCACACGCATGGCCTGTGTAGCAGCGATCATCAACTGTTCGGGACGAACGATGCGATCCCAGTACTTACTGACGGCTTTGAATGGATCAGTAGCTGAAATTGTATAATCACTGCTTATTTCCAACTGCTGTAGCACCGGGTCTGGTTCCCGTGTAGCAAAGTTATCTCCAGGAAGCAATAAAACCGGAATCCGGTTCACCGTTGCGGTAGCTGCTGCCGTAATCATATTCAAAGCACCAGGTCCAATGGATGTTGTACATGCATAGATCTGTCTGCGGTTCTTCTGCTTGGCATAGGCTGCTGCCGTATGCACCATGCCTTGTTCGTTCTTCCCTTGCATATACGTCAGGCTTCCGGGACTACGCTCCAGCGCTTCTCCAATGCCTGTTACGTTGCCGTGTCCAAAAATACCGATGATGCCCTTCACAAACTTGGTTTCCACCCCGTCAACCGAGATATATTGCTGATCCAAAAATCGAAGCAATGCCTGAGCCATCGTCAGTCGAATTGTTGTCATGAAATGATCGCCATCCTTTCCTCTACGGGTTAAGCGCTTAATCTAAGTTAAGTTTAAGCGCCTTACCCCTAAAGGTTAAGCGCTTAATTGATATGGTATTACAGGCTGGTGATTTACGCAAGCTATTTTTGTAAGCGTTTTTATAAAATGTGATAAAGAAGCTTAGATTTAGTGTTGGAGGATGTGTTGTGCTAGACATGTTCCATTTGAGAAATTTCCACAATTACTAAGAGTTATGAGAGGAACGATCTCTCGTGAGGATTGGATACATACTGGTACATGCTAGTGAGCTATATAATCTGTGATCATGGTGTACTACAACGGCCAATATACCTATGAACGCAAAAAAAGAAAGAGACGGTGAGTACCATCTCTTTCTTTACAATATTTAAGCGGGTGATGGGAATCGAACCCACGCTATTAGCTTGGAAGGCTAAAGTTCTACCATTGAACTACACCCGCATAACAACAATCGGGATGACACGATTTGAACATGCGACCCCCTGGTCCCAAACCAGGTGCTCTACCAAGCTGAGCTACATCCCGTTATCTATACCGGCGAGAGGACTCGAACCTCCACGGTTTCCCACTCGATTTTGAGTCGAGCGCGTCTGCCATTCCGCCACGCCGGCAAAATATGAAGTTATAATGGCGCGCCCTGAGAGATTCGAACTCCCGGCCTTTTGATTCGTAGTCAAACGCTCTATCGCTCGAACCTTCGACACCCTGATTAAAAGTCAGGTGCTCTACCAACTGAGCTAATGACTCATAGAAAAACTGGTGGAGGATGATGGATTCGAACCACCGAACCCGTACGGGAGCAGATTTACAGTCTGATGCGTTTGGCCGCTTCGCTAATCCTCCAGAATTACATGGTGCCGGCGAGAGGACTTGAACCCCCAACCTACTGATTACAAGTCAGTTGCTCTACCAGTTGAGCTACACCGGCGTATTACAGGTGTTATATATGGTGGCTCGGGACGGAATCGAACCGCCGACACGAGGATTTTCAGTCCTCTGCTCTACCGACTGAGCTACCGAGCCTTACTTAATTAAAAAATGGCGGAACCGACGGGATTCGAACCCGCGATCTCCTGCGTGACAGGCAGGCATGTTAGGCCAACTACACCACGGTTCCATAATACTTTCTCAAGGAAAGTTAATTGCGGGGGCAGGATTTGAACCTGCGGCCTTCGGGTTATGAGCCCGACGAGCTACCGGGCTGCTCCACCCCGCGTCGTTATAAAAGTTAAAAGTTATATGGTGGAGGCTGAGGGGATCGAACCCCCGACCCTCTGCTTGTAAGGCAGATGCTCTCCCAGCTGAGCTAAGCCTCCATCTATATGACCCGTAGGGGATTCGAACCCCTGTTACCTCCGTGAAAGGGAGGTGTCTTAACCCCTTGACCAACGGGCCTTACTGGCTCCCCGAACAGGGCTCGAACCTGTGACAACTCGATTAACAGTCGAGTGCTCTACCAACTGAGCTATCAGGGAATGGTGGAGCCAAGCGGGATCGAACCGCTGACCTCCTGCTTGCAAGGCAGGCGCTCTCCCAGCTGAGCTATGGCCCCATACACTGGTGTATTTCTTGTTGTGGTCTTGCTATGGGCCCTGGTGGACTCGAACCACCGGCCTCACCCTTATCAGAGGTGCGCTCTAACCAACTGAGCTAAGGGCCCTTATCAATTTTCGAAAAAAAATACCCCAATGGGGTTTCGCTTGGCGGCGTCCTACTCTCCCAGGACCCTGCGGTCCAAGTACCATCGGCGCTAGAGGGCTTAACGGTCGTGTTCGGGATGGGTACGTGTGGAACCCCTCCGCCATCGCCACCAAACGCGTAGCTTACATTTCAGAGTTGTTGTTCTCTGAAAACTAGATTCGAAACGAAACACGCGATCAGAACTTGCATATTGGATAAGCCCTCGACCGATTAGTACTGGTCAGCTCCATGCATTGCTGCACT
>NZ_BCNV01000014.1 GCF_001570725.1 Paenibacillus amylolyticus | reverse complement strand
ATATGCAAGTTCTGATCGCGTAAGTTTCGTTTCGAATCTAGTTTTCAGAGAACGATCTCTGAATGTAAGCTAAGCTATGCGTTTGGTGGCGATGGCGGAGGGGTTCCACACGTACCCATCCCGAACACGACCGTTAAGCCCTCTAGCGCCGATGGTACTTGGACCGCAGGGTCCTGGGAGAGTAGGACGCCGCCAAGCAATTAACCACTGCCGATGTTATTCGGTGGTGGTTTTTATTTGTTTATAACAGGATATTTGAAGTTCAATACATAGCCTAGAATCAGCAGTTTTATAGCTAATTTGCATCAAACGTCTACGCGAAGAGCCTGGTTTCTATGTATATAGAAAATAAACGTTGCTTAATATGAGTTGGCGTTTTTTTGATATAATGATTAGACTTGTCCGCATGAGAAAAACAGTTGTATTCATCAGACAACACACCTGATATAACCAAGTACTTTTCCTTGACAGTCTAAATATCGCTTTGCTAAGATGGCAATAATAAATTTTTCAGAAAACGTATTTTCGGCGTAAAATACAGCCTGGAATCTTCGGGTTTTGGACCGTAAAGCTGAGCAAACATAAGGAGGAACACTTGCGTGTGGGAAGATAAATTTGGTAAGGAAGGCCTCACCTTTGATGATGTATTGCTAGTGCCACGGAAATCCGAGACACTGCCTAAAGAAGTAGATGTATCTATTCGTTTGAGCGATAGTGTAAAGTTAAACATTCCTTTGATTAGTGCGGGTATGGATACGGTAACTGAAGCGACGTTGGCTATTGCCATTGCACGTGAAGGTGGTATCGGTATTATCCATAAAAATATGTCAGTTGAACAACAGGCAGAAGAAGTAGATCGTGTTAAACGTTCGGAGAGTGGTGTTATTACGAATCCATTCTCACTGACGGCAGATCATCTGGTATCTGATGCGGAAGCAGTAATGGCGAAATATCGGATCTCCGGTGTACCTATTATTGAAGGAGATCAGAAGCTGGTTGGTATTTTGACCAATCGCGATTTGCGTTTTATCCATGATTACGGCATCAAAATTAGCGAAGTCATGACTCGTGAGAATCTGGTTACCGCTCCTGTAGGTACTACACTACAAGAAGCTGAAGGTATCCTTCAGAAGCACAAGATTGAAAAACTTCCATTAGTTGATGAGACAAACACGTTGAAAGGTCTTATCACGATTAAAGATATTGAGAAAGCCATTCAATTCCCTCATGCAGCCAAAGACGCTCAAGGACGTTTGTTGGTTGGTGCAGCGATTGGTATTTCCAAAGATACATTTGAACGTGCAGATGCTTTGGTACAAGCTGGTGTCGACCTGATTACGGTAGACTCGGCTCACGGACACCACATTAATATCATTGAAGCTGTACGTCAGCTTCGTGAACGTTTCCCTAGTCTGACTATCGTTGCAGGTAACGTCGCTACTGGCGCAGCTACTCGTGACTTGATCGAAGCAGGGGCTTCGGTAGTCAAAGTGGGTATTGGTCCAGGTTCGATTTGTACAACACGTGTTATCGCTGGTATTGGTGTACCGCAAGTAACTGCAGTATACGATTGTGCAACAGTGGCACGCGAATATGGAGTTCCGATTATAGCGGATGGCGGAATTAAATATTCTGGTGAAATTACGAAGGCACTGGCTGCAGGCGCACACGCGGTGATGTTGGGAAGTTTGTTTGCCGGCACAGCGGAAAGCCCGGGGGAAACTGAAATCTTCCAAGGACGTAGCTACAAAGTATACCGCGGTATGGGTTCAATGGCTGCAATGAAACAAGGTAGTAAAGATCGTTACTTCCAAGATGATGACAAGAAATTGGTTCCGGAAGGAATCGAAGGTCGTGTCGCTTACAAAGGACCATTGTCTGATACGATCCACCAACTGATTGGTGGTCTGCGTTCGGGTATGGGATACTGTGGTACAAGTAACTTGGAGCAACTTCGTAACGATACAGGTTTTATCCGAATTACAGGTGCGGGACTGCGCGAAAGTCATCCTCATGATGTACAGATTACAAAAGAAGCACCTAACTACTCGTTGTAATACGAAGAGAGTTAATCATTTCCAGGACAGGCTCGGTGATTTTCACCGGGTCTGTCTTTTTTTGCAGATACCCCTGTGATAGAATAGAACAAGCGGTGACGATCCAGGGTTGGATTAAGGCGTTGCGGCGGCTATTTGACGTGAATCTATGAATATGGTTTTGAAAAAGCAAATGGAATGCCAGTAAAGGCTGGCAGCTAAACAGAAGCGCGGACGTCCTTTTACATAAGCATTCGCAAAATGCGGACTAAGTGACAATCGATAACGAACTTTAGGAGCAATAATATTGCTCGTTCGATATAGCGCATATACCACACAACTCATACATCATTGCACAGGTTAGGGAACAAGAAAATTGCAGCTCAAGCTGCACTGAAGCATGTAACAATGCTTTAGATCGAAGGGAGTATTCATCATTGAAAGCCAAACACATGAATAAAAAGAAACGCCAAATGCTCAAAAAGAGCGTAGCCTCGGTAATGCTAATTAACATGCTTTGCATGTCTGCAGTAATGCCGGTTATGGCTGCTGCGGACACCTCTGGTCAGGTTCTAACTGCTGCGGCAACAACAACGAAGACGGAGAAAGCTGTACAGGTGCCTGGGGTAGACTCGCTTGGGCTTGAGGTTAGATCAGCCGTCCTTATGGAAGCCTCAACTGGACAGATTCTGCTCAATGTCGATGCGGATAAAGCTATGCCGCCTGCAAGTATGACTAAGATGATGACAGAGTACATTGTCGCTGAACAAGTCAAACAAGGTAAATTCGGCTGGGATGATATCGTAACTGTTAAAAAGAATGCTGCACAAAGTGTCGGCTCACGTATCTTCTTGGCGGAAGGAGACCAGCACACAGTCAAGGATCTTTATATTGCTATGGCTGTTGGCTCTGCTAATGATGCTACGGTAGCTTTGGCTGAGTATGTTGCAGGTTCGGAAGAAGCTTTCGTGAAAATGATGAATGATGAAGCGAAGCGTATGGGTATGAAAGATACGTTCTTCATTAACTCTTCTGGTCTGGATCGGGCAGATATGCCTGCTGACTTCCGTCCAGCTGAAGACAAGGAAACAGTGATGTCCGCACTGGATGCTGCAATTCTGTGCCGTTATATCATTATGGATCACCCGGACTACAAAGAATTTACAACGATTCAATCCTACAAGTTCCGTCCTAATGATAAAGCGCCCATTATCAACTACAACTGGATGCTGGAAGCGAATAAAAATATAACCAACTTCAAAAGCTATGCCTATGAAGGTCTGGACGGAATGAAAACAGGCCATACCACGAACGCAGGTAATAACTTTACAGGTACAGCGGAACGTAACGGTATGCGTCTCATCAGTGTTGTTATGGGCACAGATTCGGAATCTGCACGTTTCAGAGAAACCAAAAAGGTACTGGACTTTGGATTTAACAACTTTGAAGTAAAACAGGCTGTCGCAGGCAAGACCAAAGTGACGGGCTGGGAAGCTGTACCTTTGAAAAAAGGTAAAGAAACGACCGTTCCTGTTGTAACAGATAATGCGGTAAGTTTCGTTGTTCCCAAGGGTACTCAAAACCTGGATGTGACGTTCAAAGCCAATGTAACTGAGGCTGACCAGCTGGTAGCACCAATTAAGGCAGGTACAAAGGTCGGTACGGTAACGTACACGTATAAAGCAGAGGGAATTGAGCCTCAGGAAAAAACAGTGAACTTGATTACTGCGGAAGAGGCCGATAAAGGCGGATGGTTCCGTCTGTTCTTCCGTGCTGTAAAGGATTTCTTCGTGGATCTCTTTGACGGAATCAAAAACCTGTTCTAACCCTTAGCAAACTTCATGAAAAGAGTATGATCATGATTTTGATGTTTATGTGATCAAATCATTGACAAAATACAAGTTAATCCGACCGGATGGATTGTATATTTACAATTTTTCCGGTAAAATATCAAGTTAGAATTCACGTATGATGAAGCGAAAAAGTCCAATGTTCGTTAACCATATGCAAGATCGTGGCTGGTCAGGAGAAGGAGAATGATCATATGAAGATCGGTGTTTTAGCACTTCAAGGAGCTGTCACAGAGCATATTCGAAGCATTGAACGTGCTGGAGCAGAAGGTGTGGCTATCAAACAGGTTCAGCAATTGCAGGACTTGGATGGTCTTATCCTTCCTGGCGGCGAAAGCACCACAATCGGTAAACTGATGCGCAAGTATGGGTTTATGGATGCGATTCGAGCGTTCGCAGCTGAGGGCAAACCGGTATTTGGTACCTGTGCAGGTTTGATCGTTATGGCTAAACATATTACAGGGCAAGAAGAAGCTCATTTGGAGTTAATGGATATGACTGTATCCCGAAATGCATTTGGACGGCAGAGAGAAAGCTTTGAGACAGACTTGCCAGTCAAAGGCATTGAGGAAACGGTAAGGGCTGTATTTATCCGAGCGCCCTTGATCGAAAGTGTCGGAGACCAGGTGGAGGTTCTCTCCACATACAAGGATGAGATTGTTACTGCTCGTCAGGGGCATTTGCTGGCTTGCTCCTACCATCCGGAGTTGACGGATGACTATCGTCTGCATACTTATTTTGTAGACATGGCCAGATCCTATAAACACACGGTAGACTCTAAATAATGCATGATGTACAACCTATGATCTCCCGGTCATCGGATCACTCCCCCAGAAGCCTTGTAGGGCCGCAGGTTGGCAGTTGCATCTGAACGGATGCCTGATGTTGCCTGTATCTGCTTCATAGCGGGAATCGCAGCGGAGGATGACACCGGGGCATAGGTTGTTTTTTAGGTTACAGGATCCGATAAGTATTATAGTAAGGTATATACATTAGAGTTTTGAGAATGGATTTAACATAAACATAAGGCTTCACTTTGTGAGGTTATTTAGGAGGGTTATATCGTGCTTGATGTGAAAATATTGCGGAATGAGTATGCACGTGTAGAAGAAGCATTGACTAAACGGGGCAAATCGCTGGATCTTGTTGCTGGATTCACCGAGATGGATACCAAGCGTCGGGAACTGCTTCAAGAGAGT
The DNA here is from genome assembly GCF_001570725.1 of Paenibacillus amylolyticus. Classification (GTDB taxonomy): domain Bacteria; phylum Bacillota; class Bacilli; order Paenibacillales; family Paenibacillaceae; genus Paenibacillus; species Paenibacillus amylolyticus_A. The sequence goes on along the minus strand of NZ_BCNV01000014.1, from coordinate 47,189 downwards.
GAAACACTGAAGAGTCGTCGAAATACGGTCTCCGCAGAAGTTGCTAGACTGAAGAAGAATCGTGAGAATGCTGATGATCTGATTGTGGAGATGCGTGAAGTCTCTGATCGAATTAAAGCTATGGACGAAGAAGTTCGTGAATTGGAAGTGAAGATCAATGATCTCACCATGGCAATCCCGAACATTCCTAACGAGAGCGTACCCGTTGGAGCTTCTGAAGAGGACAATGTTGAGATTCGTCGTTGGGAAGAGCCTAAGTCCTTTACTTTTGCACCAAAAGCACACTGGGAAATTGCACAGGATCTCGATATCCTTGATTTTGAAGCGGCTGCCAAAGTAACAGGTTCCCGTTTTACCTTTTATAAAGGTCTGGGTGCACGTCTGGAACGTGCATTGATTAACTTCATGATGGATCTGCACAGCGATCAACACGGATATGAAGAGATTCTGCCTCCATACATCGTTAATCGGGATAGCTTGTTTGGAACCGGTCAATTGCCTAAGTTCGAAGAGGATCTGTTCAAGTTGAAAGATACTGAATATTATCTGATTCCTACTGCTGAAGTTCCCGTAACGAACTACCATCGAGAAGAGATTCTGAATGTGGATCAATTGCCTAAGCATTTTGTGGCATACAGCTCTTGTTTCCGCTCTGAAGCCGGTTCGGCTGGACGGGATACACGTGGATTGATTCGTCAGCATCAGTTTAACAAAGTAGAGCTTCTCAAGCTCTCTACTCCGGAAACTTCATATGAAGAGCTGGAGCAAATGACTCAAAATGCGGAGCGTGTGCTTCAATTGTTGGGCTTGCCGTATCGCGTCCTAACATTGTGCACGGCAGATATGGGCTTCACTTCAGCTAAAACGTATGATATTGAAGTATGGTTGCCTGAGAGCAATACCTATCGAGAGATTTCTTCCTGCTCTAACTGTGAGGACTTCCAGGCACGTCGTGCCAATATCCGCTTCCGTAGAGATGCAAAAGCCAAACCGGAATTTGTTCATACATTGAACGGGTCAGGATTGGCCGTTGGACGGACGGTAGCGGCTATTCTGGAGAACTATCAACAGGAAGATGGTACGGTTGTCATTCCTGAAGCATTGCGTCCTTATATGGGCGGTACAAGTGTGATTGCACGTCGCTCTTAAGTAACAGTTAGCTAACCATCCTCATCAAGGGAGTACAATTTCAATCCGTCATTTCTGAATGACGGATTGGAGTGTTTTGTATAACGGGGGCAGTTGTCTGATACGGGATCATAATTTTAATATAAAAAGGTTGCATTATATTATCGAGATGTGGTATGATACTTTTCGTGGCAAGTTTATAAATTAATTTCCCTGGAGAGGTACCGAAGCGGTCATAACGGGGCGGTCTTGAAAACCGTTAGGGGGCAACTCCACGTGGGTTCGAATCCCACCCTCTCCGCCATACTACACTTATAACAAGGATTTGAGCGATATAGCTCAGGTCCTTTTTTGCGTTTATGCACGTGCTAAGTTGTGAGCCATGCAGGTTGGCAGCTGATGTATACGTTGCCCAATACATTGCTATATTTCAATAAGATTGTTATGTATAAAAACATCTTTATCGCCGCACTTTATAGGAGTGGAGGTGGTAAGATGAACCGCGAGTTAAACATCGATCAGACAGAGCTTGTAGGGGCCTGGCAAGAACGTTTGCCCGAAGTCCTGAATGTAGGCGATCAAGCTCAAGTGATGGCTGATGAAGCCGATCAGCAGGCTATTCGGATACACATCGCGACAGCAGGTCACGAGATGTACTCTTTTGATTTCAAATGCGCATATGTCGATTCACGTGAGGTCAGCGTACAGCTGATTGATGTGGAACGGGATGGACGAACGACCGATGAGCGTACAGAACCGATTCAGGAACTGGCTCACGATTATACACGGCACATTCACGAATGCGCTCAGTCGTTACAGTCCCAGACGAGACAATAGCCTGAATTCTGAAGGAGTGAACTTTAATTGACGAAAGCCAAAGCGGGAGTGGACAAAAACCTGCAAAATGTAGTCGATGATCTGGAGCAGCCAGCTGTAAACAGTCATCATGCCCAGCAAATTCAACAAGATATTAATGATCGCCGTCATCAGGATGCACTGAATCATGACAAAACGGAAGATAGGGACCCATCCCATTCCTAACAATGATGAGGGGGCAACATTATGAGCAAACCAAAAACAATTCCCGTACCGGAAGCGCAAGCATCCGAACAGCATCGTCATTCATCCAAACGCTCTTCCATGCAGGAACCACTATCCGGTTCCAAAAAAGTGAAAAATCAAAATCATGTAGATCATCTAAATCCCCAAGGTTAATAGAAGAAACAGATTCACGCAAAAGCCCCTTGTTACCTAACAGGGGGTATTTGCGTATTCATACACAAATAAAGACAGGCACATGCATAATCCCAAACCTTACATAGGTCTTTGTAGCCATTTTAAAGAGGAAAGATCACATTTTTCCCAAATTAGGTTTCGGTATCTGGTGATATGGTATATCATTAAGATTGAATTATTTTTTTGGGGTTATCACGAGAGGAGAGAAACAAATGACTAAACGTATGGGGGCGCTTCTTCTTACGTTGCTGTTGACCGTATCTATGGCCTTGACAGCATGTAGCAGCAAGCAGGAACCAAAAGAGGCATTGAAGACGGCTGCGGCCAATGCTTCCAAACTGACTTCGTATGAAATGAGTTCTAACTTCACTATTAATGAATTGAGCTATAAACCTGGAGATACTTCACAAACGGATCCAACCATGGCTCAATTTATGAGCATGCTGAAGGACGCTCAGTTGAATGTAACAGGTGTATACCAAAGTGAGCCAATGCAGACAGAGATGACTCTTGGCATTGAACTTAAAGGCGACATGGGTATGACCTTTAACATTCCAATGGTGATGACGGCTGAGAAACTCTATGTGAAAGTGCCGAATATTCCGTTCTTCCCGATTCCGGAGAACATTGTTGGAAAATTCTTGGAACTTGACCTGAAAGAACTGGCTGAGCAAGAGGGGACTGAATGGAACCCTGATGCTATGGACGCAGCCAAAACGCAAAAGCTGAGCAACGAAGTCATGGACGCAGTGCTGAGCGAATACGATCAAGCTAAATTCTTCAAAAACCTAGACACCAAAGATGCACAACTTCCTGAAGGTGTAGATGCGAAGCAGGTTGTACAATTCTCGGTGAATAATGACAATGTTAAAGAAGCGGTTACTGTACTGGTAACGAAAGCTATGCCTAAAGTATTGGATATTCTGTCCAAAGAGGAATATCGTGAAATGCTGCAAATGGATCAGGCTGATATCGACAAAGCTAAAGAAGATCTGAAAATCACTGAGGCAGATCAGGCTGAAATGGCTAAAGACTTGGATAAATTGAAAGATGTTCTGACAATTAACCAATTCAACATCGATTTCGCATTGGATAAAAACGACTTCCCGGTATATCAAAAGATGGTCGCTGATGTGCTGATCAAGCCAGAAGGTACAAAAGACGAAGTGAAATTGGCATTTACCGGTTCCAATACGTACACTAAGATTAACGAAAAAGCAGCATTCAAAATCAACATCCCTACTGGCGATGACGTAATTACCATGCAAGAGTTCGAAGAACTGATGAACGCTTCGTACGGATACTAATCTCGTCGAGTCAGTCCAAAGATAAACCGCTTGTTATTCAAGTGAAGGATGATCTCCTTCCGCTTGGGTACAGGCGGTTTTTTTTGTATAAAATTAGAGTCTATACAATGAATGGGACGGAAGATAAACTATTTATAAATGACAGGAGATCAGGGGGAGTACTCGATGATAACACCGGATGAAGAACAGCTTGCTTATGAATTCATTGAGCATCCTGTTCATGTATGTGGGATTTATCGTACTGTATTGCGTGCAGATATGATTTACGATGGGCACCGGGAGAAACGAACAGAAAAAAGTGCTTTGCTGCTGGTGTTACACGGACAAGCAGCGTTTCATTTTACGAATACGGATGGTACAAAATATCTTTATCATATGCAACCAGGCAAGGCTTTTATCGGGGGTAAGAATATGCATCTGGAGATCCATGTCGGAGACAGGAACTTTGAGTATGTATTAGTTCATTTTCTACCGGCAATGCAAAAGGAAGAGGGACTTCATTCATTTCATCCCGATCAGGTCTATGAGCTGCAGATGAGCTTGAATGATTCAGAGTCCCGAGTTCAAGGGGAATTGATGCTTGCTCTTCTTAACGTTGCCTCGAATCCGGGGTACATAAACCAATTGGAGAAACAGACCCTATTTTATCAACTGCTCATCTCGGTATTACGTGGAGCGAGAAGCTCGAGGAATACATCAAGTGGTGCATGGATAGATTCAGCTCAGGAATTCATTCAGCATCAGTATGCTGAACCACTGACGCTTGAAGGTGTTGCTGCTCAATTCGATATGAAACCGAAATACTTTTCACATATGTTTCAAAAATATACGGGGATGGGTCCAATGCGTTATCTGATGCATTATCGTCTGAATCGTGCACAGGAGCTGCTGGAGATCGGAAGTTACACCGTGAAAGAGGTATCTGCTAAGGTAGGTTATGCGGACCCCTACTACTTCAGTCGGGTGTATAAATTGCATAAGGGCTGTGCCCCGTCTGAAGTGAGAAAGATTATGGGACATGGAAAGAATCCATCCTGAATCGGACAGTGTCCATTGTACAGGCGGATATCACTGATATAATTGATAATGATAATTGTTATCATAAATTCGCTGAAGTAATTGGAGGAGCACTAGAGATGCATAGAACAAGATATAAGGGTTGGGTCACGCTTGTTGCAGTATTGAGTTTAGTTTTACTATTGGCTGCCTGCTCGTCGGGTGAAAAAAAATCGGAGCAAACGACAAGTCAAACGGAGCAAAGTGCTACCCGTACAGGTGAGAATTCCGGCTCATCATCTGAATCCGCAGATGAATCGTCTGATAACTATCCACGTACGGTACAGACTGCTCGGGGAGACATGGAAATCAAACAACAACCCCAAAAGATAGCTTTGGCTCATTGGGGATTGAGTGATGATCTGCTCGTATTTGATCTGGATTCCGTGGCTATCACGCTTCCTTTTACAGAAGATCAATCGTTATTGAAAAGTGACTTGTACAAACCTTATGTTGAAAACAAAAACACGATTGATATCGTGGGTGAGAATACACAAGTGAATCTGGAGGCATTACTTGCTTATGAACCGGATTTGATTATTGCCGGCAATGAGACGAACAAGGACATTCTGGAGCAACTCGATCAGATCGCACCCACTGTTGTACTGGATGAGACCAAGCAGGATGTATTCAAGGAATGGCGTAAAGTCATTACAGATCTGGGGCAGATTTTGGGACAGGAAGAAACAGCTGTACAGTATATTAATGATTTTGATCAAAAACTTGCAGATGGCAAAAGCGAGCTTCAATCTATTGAAGGAACAGTTGCATTCATGCAGGTTCGTGAAAAACAGGCTTATCTTCAAGGTGCCGACTATATCACGGAATATTATGATGGTCTGGGACTAACGCCTCCGTCCACAGAGGCTGGAGAGCTTACATTGGAAGGGATTGCGAAGCTCGACCCGGATTATCTATTTTTGGGGTACTTCAATATGGAAGATCCATCTCTGTCTGCTGTAACGGATGAATGGGAGAAAAGCGCTGTCTGGAAAGGACTCAAGGCAGTGAAGAATGGGCATGTTTATAAGATAAATGGACAGGTGGCCTTTGGTTTTGGACCGGTTAGTAAGTCTTACGGCGTAGAGCAAATAACGAATAGTTTGAAAGCCCAATAAAAAAAGTGCCATACGAATAAAACCGCACTCTTCCCTAACTAGTAGGGTAGTGCGGTTTCGTATTTTGAATTTGTATATTGTTGAATTGGAAATGTAGACGGTTGTGAGGATAAGCTTCTTCTTATTAGTTTGCAAGTTCGTCCAAGTCTTCAGCAAGTACAGCATAGATCTGATGATCCTGATATTTGCCGTTGATCTTGAGATATTTGCGAGCAGTACCTTCAACCTGAAATCCGTTCTTCTCAAGTACTCGCTGCGAACCTTTGTTGGTGGGTAATACTGCAGCCTGAATCCGATTTAACTTCAGCGCACGGAAGCCATAAGCTACGGCCAGTTTAACCGCTGCTGTCATTCGTCCGCCGCCCTGATAATCCGGATGGATAAAGTAACCCATATCAGCATAATTGGCAACGCCCAATACAACATTGTTGATACTTACTTGTCCAATCAGCAGGCTGTCTTTAATGGTATAGATTCCAAATTGATATCCTGTACCTTCTTCTGCTGCTTTGACCCGATCCTCAATCCGCCGAGTCTGAGCATCCAGTGTATAAAAATCATTCTCTCGCACGGGTTCTACAGCTTGATATGGGACACGTGTGACCTGAATCAGGTCCAGATAGGATTGTGTATCCTGAGATGTGAGCAACCGAAGGCTTATGCCATTGGCTGTATCATAGAGTGTTAGTGCCATTGCAGCACACTTCCTTTCCAATTGGAATGTTCGTAGTGCTATATGAATTGAACTAAAGAATATTACACTTGCCACTCCGATGACAGAACAACCTTCCGATCGCTGTTATCCCCCGATTTTTCGATTCTATATTATAGAGGTGGAAATCTGGGGATAAAGGCGAACGCGTTGCTTCTTCAGGTCATTTCTGTCCTCTACGTTCTCGTGTAAATGTTTAGTTTCAATTTATATAGTTTATTTTTATTTTTTACGCAGACGTCTGAAAAATTGAGTCAGCATCGTGGAGCATTCAGGCTGAAGAATATCCGCAAGAACTTCGGTACGATGGTTAAAACGAGGTTCTTGCAGCAGGTTCATCAGTGTACCTGCACAGCCGGCCTTGGGATCAGCCGTACCATAGATGACGCGGGGGACTCTGGATTGTACAATTGCACCTGCGCACATCGGACAAGGTTCCAGTGTGACGTACAGAGAACAGTCCAATAAACGCCAAGCTCCAATGGTCTCGCTGGCCTGACGGATAGCTACCATCTCTGCATGGGCGGTGGAATCCAGCGTAGTTTCACGCAGGTTGTATCCTCGACCAATGATTTGGTTGTTTTGTACGATTACAGCTCCGATCGGAACTTCCCCAAGAGCCTCAGCTTTGTAGGCTTCGGTAATAGCCTCCCGCATCCAGTGCTCATGCTGAGCTTCCTCAGATAATTGCGCAAGATCAGTCTGGAGAGAATGGTCAGTCATTACAATATAACTCCTTCCAAAATCGTTTATTCAGCGAACAAGCATTCGGGTTGTTAACATGTTGTGTATAGAATTGTGGATAACCGTGTAGTTGCTCACATAGTTATAAACAAACTATCCACAAGCCTGTGGATTTGTGGATAAATATAGTGATTAATTTCATTGTAGAGTTCAAAAAGACAAGAAACAACGAATTTCGAGCTTTTCAGCCAAGCGGTAACTTTTGGACAAGGGTCAATTATCCTTTTCAAAAAGACATACAAGCGTTATGATGGATATAGGTTTTGCCATATATCGCCAGAGGGTACAAGCCGAGAGGTGAACAAAAAAACTTGTCTATTAAAACGAAATTATCCATGATTATGTCGTGCTCAGTGCTCGTTATTTTAGTGTTGAATATCGCACTGAGTTATTATACTACAGAAGAGAATCTGAGGCAGGACAGTGAAACCAAGATGGTGCTCACTGCGAAGCAGATTGCAATTGCTGTCGAACAGAATCAATACAGTTCGGATTATGTAAAAAGACAGATTGGAAACAATCTGTGGCTTGCTGCTGTCATGGCGGCAGAAGAATTGGACCCGGATATTAATAATATCACAAATGAAGAACTTGTACGCTTGAGCCAAAAGGTCGGCGTTTCGCATATTTCGTTAATGGAGCAGACGGATGATGATATTGTGGTTAGCCGCTCCTCCGATCCGAGAGAGCTCGGGCTGTCCACCAAATCCATGACCTATTGGTATCAGGCATTTAAGCAGTTGTTTGAGAAACAACAGGTGACGATTCCCCAAGGGCAGAAGTTGGAACATTTCTGGTCAGATGGATTCGAGTATTCGACGTCTAGTCCTTCGGATATCGATATCTGGGGTTACTACCATGATGGAAAGAGAAACTACATAATCAATCCCTTCTATAATAATACGGAAGTTGATGACTATGTGAAAATCTCTAGTCCGGATGAGATTTTGAATAAAATTCGTGAGGTCAATCCCTCCATTCTGGAGATTACAGGCATCAATCCGTTAACTTTCGGCAGCCCCAACATGGGTGATGACGGAAGAGATTCGAACTTTAGCAAGTTGAATAACAGACCGATTCGTTTCGGCACATACCAATATGGTTCTACGGAAGAGGACCACCGTGCTGTGGTGCGCGCCATTCGAACAGGGCAGAATGTATCTTTTGTCAGCGAAACACACGAACAGAAGGTATTGAAGAGTTTTATTCCCATTTTCACACCCAATCAGTCTTCCTATGTCATCAGTATTGTCATGGACTATAAGCAAATATCCTCCATGGTATCTGAACAGCTGGTGAGCCATGCCTCAATATCTTTGGTTTTGCTGGAGATCGTGATCTTTGGCAGCTATTTGCTCGCAGGCTATATTACGCGCCCGATCCAATCCATACTGGGCAAAGTGAATGATGTAGCCGATGGACACTTTGACTTCCGTCTGAAAGTCCGGAGGAAGGATGAACTTGGCCAACTGGCTAATCGTATTAATGCCATGATTCGCAATCTGGGCCATTATACGAGCCGTCTAAAACAGATGTATGAAGAGAATCGAGCGGTGAAAGAGCATCTGGAATCCATTATCAATCAGACAGCTGATGCCATTCACATTACGGATCTTGAAGGGAAAGTGCTGCGGGTTAACCGGGCATTTGAACAATTATATGGCTTTCGAAGTCGTGAGGTGGAAGGTCGTAACCTGAAGATCATTCCGCCAGAGGCAGAAGAAGAAATGAAACGTCAGCATGCCCAACTCGTTGAGGGGATGTCCATTACGTCCAACGAAACCACCTGGATGAAGAAAGACGGGACCCGGGTAGAGGTTAGTGTCAGTACGGCCCCGGTACGAGATGAGGCTGGAGAGATTACCGCGCTCATTAGTGTCTCCAGGGATATAACAAGTCGTAATCGTATGGAAGAGCTGCTCAGACGCTCTGAGAAGCTTACAACCGTGGGTCAGCTTGCAGCAGGTGTAGCGCATGAGATTCGTAATCCGTTAACCACGCTGCGCGGGTTCTTGCAGTTACAGCAAGAGAGCAATAAGCTGAATCATCGTCATCTGGATCTGATGTTATCGGAGCTGGATCGCATCAACCTTATTGTCGGTGAATTTCTGATTTTGGCCAAACCGCAGGCGGTTCATTTTCAGAATCGGGATATTCGTTTTATTCTCGGCGATGTCATCTCGTTACTGGATAGTCAGGCGCATCTGCATGGTGTAGAATTTGTACTGCGTGCCTCATCCGATTCGGCTATGGTACACTGTGAAGAGAACCAGTTGAAGCAGGTATTCATCAATTTGCTGAAAAATGGTATGGAGGCCATGCCAAATGGAGGTAGTATTCATATCAAGCTCAAGCATGACGAACAGCTGAACCGCGTCAGAATTGAGATTAGGGATGAAGGGATTGGTATCCCGGAAGAGATGATGCCCAAACTCGGGGAGCCTTTCTTTACGAATAAAGAGTCTGGAACAGGGCTTGGACTGATGGTCAGTCAGCGCATTATTCAATCACATAAGGGCATGATGGATATTAAAAGCGTCATGAACAAGGGAACAACGGTTATTATTGAACTGCCTGCATCCGAGCAACAACCGGAAGTTATTGAGGTAGATCAGGTAACGGATGACACACTTACAGATGAAGAGAAATAGATGAGGTGAGATTACCTTTTGCGTATTAATAAATTTATTAGTGAAACAGGTTATTGCTCCCGGCGTGAAGCCGACAAGTTGGTGGATAGTGGTCAGGTAACCATTAATGGAGTTAAGGCTGAACTGGGCAGTCAGGCAGAAGAAGGCGACGATGTACGAATTAATGGTAAACCGATCAAGGAAAAGAGAAAACACGTATATATCGCGCTGAATAAACCGATTGGAATCACAAGTACAACCGAGCAGCATATTCAGGGTAATATCGTTGATTTTGTCGGGCACGATGAACGTATTTTTCCAATTGGACGTCTGGATAAGGACTCGGAAGGTTTGATCCTGATGACCAATGATGGGGATATTGTTAACCGGATTCTTAGAGCAGAAGGACGCCACGAGAAAGAGTATATCGTCACTGTTGATCGATCTGTAACCCCGAGTTTCCTTAGAGGTATGAGCACAGGAGTCAAGATTTTGGGCGAAATGACACTGCCATGTACAGTGACCCGGATGACGGATCGTGTATTCCGTATTATCCTGACCGAAGGAAAGAACCGCCAGATTCGGCGTATGTGTAGTGCCTTTGGATATGAGGTTCGTAAGCTGAAGCGGGTTCGGATCATGAACATCCATCTTGGAGAAATGGCAACAGGTGCATGGAGAGAGCTTACTGCCGCCGAAAAAGCGGAGCTGGGCGGACTGTTGGACTATTCACTGGAATAGTCGATTCGACTCTGAATAATTAATTTAACTAATTGAAGCTCTGCTTTCCATAATGGAGAGCGGGGCTTTTTGGTGCAGGGTGACAGAAGACAGGTGAATTATCCGAAATAATGTGAGAAATATATAGAGATAAACCAAACGTCAGCTATATATAAACCCAAAAGACCGTTCTCCCTGTACCTGGAGAACGGTCTTTTGTTAATGAATCGCTGCAGGCTTCTAGTTTCCTTCGCCCACGGCTTTTACATTGGTATTGTTACTTTGATACTTCCGAATGATCGAAACCTCTACGCGGCGATTCTGTGCCCGTCCGGTATTGGTGTCATTGCTGGCAATCGGGTGATACTCTCCATAACCACTTGGTGTGAATTTGGAAGGGTCCAATTGCGAGTTTAGCAACAGGATTTTCAGGAAGTTGAGCGCACGATCTGCGCTTAGATCCCAGTTATCCTTATATTGGTTGTTCGAAATGGGAATATTATCGGTATGACCGGATACAACCACTTCATATTCAGGGAACTCCTGCAGCATGCTTGAGATTGCTTTGGCCAGGGATCGTGATTCAGGCTTCACATCTGCTCGGCCTGAGGAGAACAGGGCGTTATCACTGATGGTGATCTTCAATTCAGACTGATTCAGCTTGGTGTTCAGCTGGTCTGAGAGCCCGTTCTTCGAGATATATTTGTCGAGTCGCTCTTTGAGTTTCTCCAGGTCTTCTTGTTCTTTCTTAGCCATCTGTGCATCCGTAATCTGAGCTGGTGTTTTCTTGGTGATTTCTGTAGGTTCCTGTTTGTTTTTACCCAAATCAGCACCTGGCGTATCCGGATTCATGGACGAATGGTCAAGAATTCCGGAACCTCCATTTAATGCACTGTTTAGTGCGGAAGCCATTTGCTCGAACTTGGCTGCATCGATTGAACTCATACCGAACAATACAATAAACAGAGCGAGCAACAAGGTCATCAAGTCGGAATAGGGAAGCAACCAGCTCTCGTCTATATGCTCTTCATGTGGTTCGTGCTTCTTAGCCTTTTTCACCTGATGAGCCCTCCTTCTCTTCCAGTTGTTTACGTTCGGAAGGTGTCAGGAATACAGATAATTTCTGATTGATGGCAATGGTAGAAACACCGGATTGAATCGAGAGCAGACCCTCAACCATCATGAGTTTGATTTCCATCTCTTGCTTGGACATACGCTTCAGCTTGTTAGACATCGGGTGCCACAGTACATAACCTGTGAAGATACCCAAGAGGGTAGCGATGAATGCTGCTGCAATCGCTTGAGATAGCTTATCCATATCGCTAAGGTCCGCAAGGGCTGCGATCAAACCAACTACGGCTCCGAGAACGCCAAGTGTTGGAGCATACATACCTGCTTGGGAGAAGATCAGTGCACCACTGCGGTGACGTTCCTCTGTAGTGTGAATATTTTCCATTAAAACATCGCTAACAAAGTCTTGATCGTTCCCGTCGATAATCATTCGCATGCCGCTGCGAAGGAAATGATCGTCAATATCTTCTACTTTTGATTCCAGTGCAAGCAAACCTTCACGACGGGTAGTGGAAGCCCAGTCCATAAACGTGCCGATTAGGGATACGCGATCGATCAATTTTTGCTGTTTGAACAAAACTCCGAAGAGCTTCGGAATTCTTTTGACTTCTGACATAGGGAATGCCATAAAAATACTTGCTGCGGTACCAACAAATATAATCATGTAGGCTGCTGGGTTGTTGACCAGATTAATTACGGGAGCATGCTTTAACATCATACCGATTACAAGTGAAGCGAGTCCCAAAACAAGTCCAATAATTGTTGAAATGTTCATCATACACCTCATCCATGAGATAAAATTGAATCCTTTCAAGCGGCTATATTCGGGCTTCCGGACGAACGTTGAGCCGCAATTCGTTTAATGCTTGGCACTCTTTTTGATTGCCAAAACAGTTAAAACGGTCATGTATAGTATTTATCGACCAATAGGCCTTTTTTTTTAAGGGTTATTTTCAGGTATAATAAGATCAAATCCGCTCCTTAGGGGCCGAATAGGAGTGAAAAGCCAATGGGCGTAAAGCATGGACGGGATTATGAAGGAATTTTGACAGATTTGACAACGGCAATCGGACGTATACCGGATCGGTATGTTTTCTTTGAAATGGACGCGGAAGAGTGGGAGAGACTCGGGGCACCTGAGCAACTTGAAGTGGACGAGGCGTTGGCGGAGGATCTGTTCTATGCGCTGGGTGAGGAGTCTGTCATTCCGGTTGGAAGTGGAGTGGTCATCCATGATAAGGAACAACACCGCATTCATATTTTGATTGGGGAAGAAGAGTTAACGTTTGTGCCATTAATTTAGTATGTGTACATGCCATTTTCGGGGGGGATGAGATGGAGAATGAATTCTCCTCAAAGCCTTACGGTTATTGGTTCTATGGCATGTAGTTGATTGGATTTTGCAGCTTGTCCGTGGTAAGATGTTAGTCGTGAAATGGGCCAACCGCATGGCGGTGAGCCTGGCCTTTGAGGTTGCTGTGAATTGCACCGAAGGTGTCGATGGTTATACGGACGCATGTCGTCTGTAAGGTACCATCCTATGGGGAGGAAGATAACGCATGGTTTTTTCGCAAGAGGAAGTCGAAGCTCATCTGGGGAGGCTGGAAGGCTGGGAACTGGAAGAGGGACGGTGGATTGTACGTAAATTCGTGTTTTCCAACTACATGAAAGGGATTGCATTTGTGGATGAGGTCGCTGCGATCTCGGAAGCATTCAATCATCATCCTTTTATTACGATTGATTATACAACGGTTACGCTGCGTCTCACGTCATGGGATGCGGGTGGTATTACATCTGTAGATATCAAGGAAGCAGGGCAATATAACGAAGCTTATGACAAAATGAGGTCGGAATAACGAGATTGGTTATTATCGCGCGGCCGGAAGTGAGTGAACCATACATGTCAGACTATAATCAGAAACAACCTCTTATTGCTGTCGTAGGCAGTCTCAATATGGATCTCGTGGTGAAGACAGATACGATTCCGGAAGAGGGAGAGACGGTGAGCGGTGAGGAGCTGCATTATCTCGCTGGTGGCAAAGGCGCAAACCAGGCTGTTGCCGCTGCGCGTCTGGGTGGACAGACCGCGATGATTGGTGCGGTAGGGTCGGACGGTTTTGGCGAACGTCTGCTGCACAGTCTGACGGAAAGTGGTGCAGATGCCTCGCAGGTTCGGATATTGGAAGACACGGTTACAGGGACGGCATCGATTTGGCTCTCTCGGGGAGATAACCGGATTATTGTTATTCCTGGCGCGAATGGACAAGTGGTGCCTGAGATGCTGGAAGAGGCGGATACGGTAAAAAGCCTGACTGCAGCCGCCGCGGTGCTGCTGCAGCTGGAGATCCCGCTGCCAGCGGTCACCCGCGCCGCCCAACTGGCCGCTGACGGCAGCGCACTGGTGGTGCTCAACCCGGCTCCAGCGGTGCCGGGTCTGCCGCAGGAGCTCCTGCGGTGCGTCGACGTAGTCACGCCGAACCGCAGTGAGCTCGCCGTGCTTACCGGCCGGGATCATCTCCGGCCGGAAGACCTGGATGCGGCGGTCGCAGAGCTCGCCGCATCCCTCGGGGCCGCTGTCGTCACGACGCTCGGCCCCGAGGGGGCTGTGTACGCGGCGGCGCCTGGCGGCCGCGTACAAGCAGGGCGTGCCGGCGCATGCCGTGCGCCCGGCTACGCCGTAAGCGCCGTCGATACGACCGGCGCTGGCGATTGCTTCAACGGCGCGCTGGCAGTAGCCCTCGCGCGCGGTGAGACTTTGGACGCGGCGGTAGGCTTCGCCATGGGTGCGGCCGCGTTATCCGTGACGAAGCTCGGCGCCCAGTCCGGGATGCCGTCCGCACGTGAAGTCGAGGCCTTCCTGGCTGAGCAAGCGCCAGAAGCTCAGTAAAGGATAGAACAAAGAGGCTCTTATTCTCCCAACAGGGGATTAAGGGCCTCTTTGTTCTGCGTGTGCAAAGATTATTTCTTCTCTGACAGCCACATGGCGATATTGGCAATCTCTTCATCCTGCAGTCTGCCCTTGAAGGCAGGCATGCCACCTTTACCTTTGACAATCGTGGAATAGATCTTCTCCAGATCATCCTGGCTGCCGATGTTCGCCAGAGCAGGTCCTACGCCACCCTGAAGCTGATCCCCGTGACAGGAAATACAATTGGCTTTGACCAGTGCCTCAGCCTGTCCTGCATCCATCGTCACTTCCGGCATGGTTGGTTTCGCTTCTTCAGCCACTTCTTCTTTCCCTGGAAGCGTAAACATTAAAACAATAGCTAAAGCGCATGCTGCAAAAAATACCCCGCTCATGATCCATTTGTGCATCCCTTATGTCCCCTCCAGAATGAAAGATCATCTAACCTGAAACTATCCATATCATTATAACGGAACCTGTAGTGACATCATAGCATTTTGTGGTAATTTTTTGAACTAATCACATAACAAGGGGCAGATTTAGCTGTTTTGCAATGAATTCTACTCACGAGGCCCCTCATAAACCATACAGTGAAAGGGCATTAAGCCACTTGGAGTCTGTCGTTCGTATGTATCCTGAGTGACAAATCCACTTTTTAAATAGACTTGAATGGCACGGGCATTCCATGTGAGCACTTCCAGGTCGATCTCATTCGTCCGGTTCCGGCGAATGGCTTCCTGCACAATGGCGGTGACAAAAGCTTTCCCTTGACCCTGACCACACAGCTCTGGATGCATGCCGAGGCCAATCCGGGTTACCCCTTGAAGTGGGAAGTATTGAGCGAATCCGCAGATCCGATCATGCTGATCTAGAACAATAGCATATTGTTCCTGTCGCAGCTGTGCATCTCCAAACTCCACTTCCAGTGCTTTCATCTGCTCCCAGGGTAGCCAGCTATAGATATTGTAAGGCGGATCATACTGCCAACTGCAGATAAGCTCCGCATGTTCTTCTTGCATGGGTACAACATGAAACGTTACAGGGGCTTCATTCATACATCTGCACGCTCCTCTCATTCATTACCAAACTCTCTGTCCACTCTACAAAAGAGCCGTTCATATAGCAAGTCTCCCTTTCGTGGAAAAAAAATGAAACAAAAGTTCCTGTAATTCCGTTTATATTATAACGGGATGGGTAAAAACATCATAAGGGCACGGACGAGCGAACGCAAAATGAACCTGTTGATGTCGCAGGATATACCTCGTGTGTAACTTGCAACGTAAAAACGTAAACAGGGAATGAAGCACAAAAAAACCGCCGGATACATTCCTGCGGAGAATGTACCGGGCGGTTCTGTTATGCTTCTTGCTTCGTTCCAGTATGGTTAATGGTTACAGCATCATGTTGCTCAGCTTGTCCCTAGTCAAGGGCCAGTGATTCATATGCGTCCGTGCTCATAATCCGTTTAGCGCCAACATAACGATTGGCCCAATAGTTTTCACTCAATGCACTGATCGTAACACCTTTGGAAGAAGAGGAGTGTGCGAACTTTCCATCCCCTACAAAGATTCCTACATGAGATACGCCTTTACCTGTTGTATTGAAGAAAACCAGATCGCCAGCTCTCATCTCCATGCGGGATACGGAATCACCCATGTCGAATTGGGAACTCGATTGGCGTGCCAAATCAATACCCAATTTGTCGAATACATACCGTGTAAATCCGGAGCAGTCAAAGCCGTTAAGCGTTGTTCCCCCACTTTTGTATGTAGTTCCCATTGCTGAATCAATTACTTTGTCCATCTTTGAATCTGCGAATGCGCTGCCTGCACCAAGCGATAACGCGAATGTGAGGCTAAGTACAGCTGCGGTTAATTTCTTCTTTAACAAGAGATATACCCCTTCCAACGCCTGCGAGGTTAGCTTAAGGATTCGGTTGAAGGTCCCCTATGATCCCTCTGTAGCAAGATCAATTCACCCATAACTGGTTCCCCCGCTTCCCAGGTGCCAGGAATTTGGCTATGCTAGTTATGCACCTGCGAAATCAAGAAATGACGATTTAATTTTAAGTAGTTACAAATATGAATGTAAAGATTACAAAGTTGTTACTAAAAACTCACTGCGATTATTGTAACAGAGGAGTACCGGTTTGGCAACGTTTAGCAACAAAATTAGCAAAAAAAACCTCGACCTTTGACGGGGAAAGGTTGAGGTTTGCCTATTTATAAGTACATATCAGGCCATAAGTTTAACATGTGATGGTAACAATTTTTAAACTATCTGCTCTAACCTTTGGATGTTTTGGACTGCCATAACTGGAAATGGGCGCATATTTTCCACAGGCTCAATAGACATCTGGCAAGTGGATACGTCTGTTGTAGTATAAGTCCGGTGAGTCCCGTTAGTAACCATGAGGCTGAAGTGAATGCCCCGAAGACGAGCAGGTGAACTCCGCCCAGCAGCAGTGCAATGCCGATCACAGCGATGAGATGACGCAGTGCAATCCAGAGCGCTTTGAGTGTACCGTGAGCGCCACCTTCCCCTTCCGGTGCCGAAACACCGAACTGCATGTAGAGCAAGGTGTGGTGAATAATCCAACCATATACGATCCAGGCAGCAACATAAGGTATGCCGGGCAAGAGTAATTGAAGGGAATGAAATCCATCCATTAGAATCGAGTACAGCTTTGGCACGAGCCAGTAGCCAGGCAGAAGCACCAATAATGTACGAATGGTGTGGAGCAGCAGCATCGGTTTCCACAGATTTTTAATCCCGCGGACGAATGGAATTCGCTCTTCTGTACTATTATAGTGCTGAAGCGAGTAGAGCAGTCCTGCCTGAATGAGGGGGCTGATTAACATACGAAGCAGTAGCATAGCCCCCAGCATCCACAGATAACGATGAACCTCCGGATGGGTAGACAGGTTCAGTTGGCTTTCCATTTTGAACAAAAGCGTACTCAGCTCCCCGGCATCAGTATCCGGATAACGCAGGAGTAGTGGGACGACAGCCGATTGTATCATTCGATAGAGGAAATATCCCCATATAAGTTGATAAAGAAATAAAAGTGCTGCAATGAACATATGCTGACGGACGAGAAACCAGCCTTCACGTATTTTCGCTTTCACCGTTTCCACCTCACCATGACAGACTTCCGAATATGGCTTCTATTAGTTTGGTTACACTCATGCTCCAGCGGGACTTCGCCTGCTCATCCAGTCCGGCTTTCAGGAAATTGTTCATATGGCGGTTCTCCAGCACGATCGTGTAGAGGGGATCGGTCATGGCCCAGGACACGGGAGATGTGTGAGTTAATTTATAGGTGATGCGATCTTCTTTGCCATCCCATTGCTTGGTGAGGATATGTCCGTCTTCAAAAACCATTCGAACAGGAACGGCGTTGTAATCACTGCCTTTTTTCGCAATTGTTACGGATGACTCGTACAATGTTTGGCCGTCTTTCTGTACGGGTGTAACATGAATCTTCTCTACAGCAAAGTCAGCCATTCCGTTACCATAGACATATTGTTCAAAATAATCAGACCAGGAAGTACGGGTCACTTGTTCCACAACTTTTTGAAAGTCAGTCGAAGTGGGATGTTTGAAACGGTACTTCTTCACATAGGTAGAGAGAATGCGTTCCATCTTTTTCGCACCGACTTGATGTTCAATACCGAGCAATACAAGCTTGCCACGCGTGTAGACATTGGCTGCATACTCGTTCTGGGAATCGAACTTCCAGGATTCTTGTGTTAAAGATGAAGGAGACGTAATCAGTCCCGATTGCACCGGCAGGTTTGGGATCAGTCCGTATTCCTGCTCCATCAGTTTGTCTTCTGCATAAGAGGTGAACCCCTCATCCAGCCAAGCTTCCTCGAATTCGTTGCTGGCAACCATGCCATAGAAGTATTGATGTCCAATCTCGTGGACTACGGTTCGTTCCAGGTCATAACCTGGCGTGGTGTCATCCGCTCCAAAGGCTGTGATTAGCGTGGGATATTCCATGCCCCCGGCACCATTCCCCGTTTTAGGTGGAACAACGATGGATAAGGTGGCGTAAGGATATGGACCAAACCATTTGCTATAATTGGATAGAGCGGCCTTCGCAGCGTAGAAATAACGTTCTTTCAGATCCTGATGAGCAGGGTCCAGATATAACTTGATTCGTACACCAGGAACGTTGGGTGCAGAGAATGGCTCTTCGGCGTACACAAAATCGGGCGAGGCTGCCCATGCGAAGTCATGCACATCATCGGCATAGAATTGATAAACTTTTTCTCCGTTCTTCACCACAGCTTGCTGCGTTGGAAATCCGGTAGCAGCGACCTTGTATGTTTCAGGCACCCGAATACGTACACTATATATACCGAAGTCGGCGTAAAACTCTGAATTGCCGTGGTATTGGTGCAGATTCCAGCCTTCCGTTGTTCGTCCACGCCTGCCCACCGGTTCATAGGCACTTAGTTTGGGAAACCATTGACCTGCCATGACAAAATCATCAGCGGTTCCCATCCGGGCAAAAATCTTGGGCAGATTCACTTCGAATCGAGTGTGGAGCGTGATGCTTTCCCCGCCTTTGACGGGTTTGGGCAAGCGTACTTTAATGAGGGTGGTGTCCTTGATATTTCCGTCATCTGGCTGCACATACTGCATCCGGTGCAGCAGAGAGAGCCCGTCCTCCGTTTTCATTTCGGTAATATGCATGGAGCCATAGCCATTGGTAGGCATGACATCACCCCGAAGCTTTCCGCCGGATTCCTTCATAAAGGTGGTGTCAGCAGAAGAGAAGGCATTGGGGTACATATGAAAATAAAGCTCATTGACGGTTTTTTTGCCTGGATGTGTCCATGTAATCGTCTGAGTTCCTTCCAGTACATTCCCTTCTGCCAGTTTTACATCCATGTGATATTCCACAATACGGTTACTGTACACTTCGGCGGTAGGGGTCTGTACACTTTCTGGAGGTGCTGGCGTTGGAGCTATTGCCTTGGGCTTGCCCGATTCCGGGGCGAGTACTGGCAATTCAGAATGAGTGGAGCGATTGTAACCCAGAGTGATCCATATCCCTCCGGCCAGCACACATAGGGCCAGGGATGCGGTGAGCCAGCTCTTGGCGCGTCGTGGAATCATCGATAAATACCTCCCGTTGACAAGCATCTACAGCATGTATATGTTTGCAATGGGCCAATTATTAGTTAAAATATTTGTATCAACCCTTGGAGGCTATAAACATGGACCAAAACGAGCAAAACGGCAAAAAACAGATTGCCTTGAATATCGTTAGTGCAAAAAGCAAGCATAAAGGCTTCGGTGCAGGCTCCATTGATCTGAACAACCTTTCTCCGGTCATTATTGATAATGGCGAAGCCAAAATTGATATCGGTGCGATGCATGCGAAGAGCAAAGTGGAGCGCAATATCAAGTTCTCGACGAATCGTGAGGATGTACCCAATGGACGCCAAGTATGGCTGGTGTGGGTAGCTGTGGATCGCACAGAAGAAGGGCAACTGTATGGTGGAGCAACGGCATGTGAGATGTGGATTGACACAGAAGCAAGACGTGGATGGAAACTGCTGGCGGAACATGTGAATCGCATGGATTATGCCATGAAGCGCCGTTTCATGTTGGATGAGCTAGGACCGGAAGCACGGGCCGCACTCAAGACGCTGTTGATCTCACACAACGAAGATTGGTGGAATGCTTCTCCGGATGTATTGAAGGAAGCACTTGCCTAAGTTAGATCAGTCAACACAGTATAAAAGAAAAAAGAAAAAGGCCCCTTACCGGAAAATTCGGTTGGGGCCTTTTTGGTCGTTCATTAACAGTATTCATCGATCTGAATAATTATGAGTTTTCATCTGAAGTAAATTTCCAAATGATCAATATAATCAGGGGTCAAAGGTGACGCAACTAAGTCATCGCGCATTTGCGTCATTCTACCCACCAACGTTTGAAATCTCCCCACCAGGAATGCTTCTCTTCCTGTATGCCTTGTTGATTCTGTACCTGACGAGTCTTCTCATCTTCTCCTGCATCCGAATCATCCGTCGTACCGTGACATACCTCTTTCGGTTCAGTGCCATCAATAAAGACTTCCAGTCGCTTCTCTTCACAGCCATTGCCTGCCAGCTTGCCGGATTCCGGGTCGATATAGACACTTACAACATGATCAGGTACGGTGAAAATTTTGGGTGGTACGCTCGCAAGGGCCTGCTCTGTGAACTGGGCAAAGATCGGTGCCGCCCGGCGGCCATCCGAAGTCGAGATGGCTTTGCCTTGATCGTAACCAACCCATACCGCAGTGGAGAGCTCCGGTGTGAATCCTACGAGCCAGGCATCCGTGTTGGTTGTTCCCGTTTTTCCTGCTACCGGACGTTTGATCGCCTTAGACACCCGATTGCCCGTTCCCCCATTTTCGAAGACACTTTCCATTAAACGAGTCAGTACATAAGCTGCCGCAGGTTCCACCACGGTCTCAGCCTTCGTCTGTGGCGATTCGTAGAGCACACGGCCTGCGGCATCCGTCACTTGTAGAATAGCGACAGTTGGTGTTCGTTGTCCACCAGCAGCGATGACAGAAAAGGCGGAAGCCATCTCCAGCGGACTAACAGGTGAGGTTCCCAGTGCAAGAGAGGGCACGGCGCTCAGGTTACTTGTAATGCCCAGATTTTTTGCCATACTCACAACCTGCTCAGGACCGATCTGCATAATGGTGTTCACCGCATAGATATTGTCTGAAGCCGCGATCGCCTGCCTAAGATCAATCTCACCTAGATACTTGTCTCCGAAATTGCCAGGTTTATAGGTTTTGCGGTCGTTGTCATAATGAAACAGGGTAGGTTCACTGTTAAACATGGATGCACTGGTAAGCTGTTTGGACTCCAGGGCTGCCAGATACATAATCGGTTTAAACGCCGAACCCGGTTGGCGTGTAGTCGCTAATACATGGTTTATCTGATTGGTGCGGTAATTCTTGCCGCCCACCATGGCTTTGATGTAGCCTGTGCGAGGGTCAATGGACACGAGGGCCGTCTCCAGCTCGCTTTTGGCATCCATACCTTTCGCTATGGCGTCTTCAGCTGCTTTTTGTACACGTAGATCCAGGGTGGTGTAGATGTTTAATCCTCCGTGATCCAGCATTGCTTCACTGATTCCCAGTTCTTTGATAGCCAGACTCCGAATATAGTCACGGAAATACGGGGCGCTTTCCACCGTTTTACGCTCACTTTCTGGTTTGAACGAAAGCATTTTCTCATAGGCCTTATCGGCTTCGGTCTGTGTGATCTCACCGATATCAGCCATGGCATTCAGCACAATCTTCTGCCGGTCTTTGGCATTCTTCATATGGTTGTAGGGTGAATAGTAGGTGGGTCCTTTCGGGATTCCTGCCAACATGGCGCTCTCTGCGAGATCCAGCTGTTTGGCTGATTTGCCAAAATACATCCGCGAAGCCGCTTCGATTCCGTACGCTCCATGCCCATAATAGATTTCATTCAGATACATTTGCAAAATTTCATCCTTGCTGTATTTCATCTCCAATTGCGCCGTGTACATGGCTTCCTTGGCTTTACGAGTCCATGTTTTCTCATGAGATAGATACAGGTTACGCGCCAGCTGTTGAGTCAAGGTACTCGCACCCTGCGACATCTGCATATGTTCGAGGTTAACGAGCACAGCCCGTCCCATCCCTTGCACGTCGAACCCGTAGTGATTATAGAATTTTCGGTCTTCTACAGCCAGAGTGGCATTGACCAGATCTGGCGCGATATCCTCCAGTTGAACGGGTACAGAATCTTTGCCACCTGCGGAGAAGGTAGAGATGACTTCACCTTGACTGTCCAGCAATCTGGAATTTCGATCAGAGTCTGCAAGAGGCAGGCTGGTTGCGTATAGGTACACCAATCCCGCAGCGGTAGCAAGCATGGCGAGTACGGCGAGCAGAGACAGGTTTTTAATGAATTTTCGTACACGGACCCGCGTTTGCGGGTCTTTTGATTTGGCTTGGTCATGGAACGGGCTCCTCTCTTTTCTTCCAGTATGGGACTTCATTGGCAGGGATATTCAATCGGGTGCATAAGCAAACAAAATGTAGCATTTTCAACGGAAAAACCGTTTTGCAGTATAAACGTCAATCGCGTATAATGCAAAAGGGTAATGAAAAGGTAAGATTCGGCACAAGATACTAAAGCGCGTAAGGACGAACAGACGAATGGTCATTGTTTCATTGATTAGTCAGACGCTCTGCACGCTCTGGTCAAATTTAATCTATATAATGAAGTGAACCGCGGACCTTTCCCGCAGGCCAGCAATCATAACGCGATAATGGCGCCGAACGCTGGACGTGCTTGGGCGAACCGATTATAGTGCATAGCGCTTGTCGGGTATGGCTGATCATTAACTTTACGGAAAGAAGGTAGAGATTATGGAATTGTGGTTTACGGAGAAACAGACCCCGGTATTCGGGATCACCGCGAAGATTAAGCAGACCTATGTTACAGAGAAAACCGATTTTCAAGACTTGGCCATGGTAGAAACCGAGGAATTCGGTAACATGTTGCTCCTTGATGGCATGGTGATGACTACCGTAAAAGACGAATTCGTATATCACGAAATGGCGGCACACCCTGCGCTGAACACTCACCCCAATCCAAAAAAAGTTCTGGTTGTCGGTGGCGGCGATGGCGGCGTCATTCGTGAAGTCATTAAGCATACTGCTGTAGAAAAAGCAGTTCTCGTCGAAATCGACGGTAAAGTCATTGAATACTCTAAAAAATATTTGCCTGAAATCGCCGGCAAGTTGGACGAGCCTAATGTTGAAGTACTCGTAAACGACGGCTACATGCATATTATTGAACATAAAAATGAATACGATGTGATTATCGTAGACTCCACGGAGCCTGTAGGCCCGGCTGCGCCACTGTTTGAGCGTGGTTTCTACCAAGGTATCTACGAAGCACTCAAAGAAGACGGAATCTTCGTTGCCCAAACGGACAACCCGTGGTTCAAAGCGGATCTGATCCAGAAGGTGAACAAAGACGTCAAAGAAATCTTCCCGATCGTACATGTGTACGGCTGTAATATTCCAACCTA
Source organism: Paenibacillus amylolyticus (assembly GCF_001570725.1). Classification (GTDB taxonomy): domain Bacteria; phylum Bacillota; class Bacilli; order Paenibacillales; family Paenibacillaceae; genus Paenibacillus; species Paenibacillus amylolyticus_A. Next base: position 23,472 of record NZ_BCNV01000014.1, on the reverse strand, counting down.
TCCAAGTGGTTTGTGGACATTCACCATGGGTAGCAAGAAACATGACCCGCTTGAAGTGGATGAGACTCAAATCCCGGAGATGGATACCAAGTATTACTCTCCGCGTCTGCACAAAGCAGCATTTGTACTTCCTAAATTCGTGGAAGATTTAACGAAATAAAGGGGAAATCATTAATGAAACTGGATCAAGCTTATTCAGGAAACGTATTTATTTGCAGCTCTGAGGATTATGAGAACTCGAAAGCAGTTATCTATGGTATGCCGATGGATTATACTGTCAGCTTCCGTCCGGGTTCCCGTTTCGGCCCATCTCATATCCGTCAAGCATCGGTTGGACTTGAAGAGTACAGCCCGTATCTCGACAAAAGCATTGTAGACATGACGTACTTTGACGCTGGAGACTTGCTCTTGCCTTTCGGTAACGCGGGACGCAGCCTTGAAGTGATTCATGAATACATCGGCAGTCTGCTCGCTGACGACAAATTTCCAGTTGGTCTCGGTGGCGAGCATCTGGTTACTTGGCCAGTCATCCAACAGATGTACAAGAAATACCCGGATCTTATCCTGATTCATATCGATGCACACGCAGACCTTCGTGAAAACTATGAAGGCGAGCCCTTGTCCCACTCCACGCCAGTACGTAAAGCAGCTGAGTTGATGGGTGGCAAAAACATCTATCAGTTCGGTATCCGTTCTGGTTCCCGTGAGGAGTTCCAGTATGGTCGCGAGAACATCAACTTCTATCCATTTGAAGTGGCAGCTCCGATGAAGGAAGCTCTTCCGAAGATGGGCAACCGTCCGGTATACGTGACCATCGACATCGATGTGCTTGATCCGTCAGCAGCACCAGGAACAGGTACAGCAGAAGCGGGCGGCATTACGTCCAAGGAACTGCTGGAAGCCATTCATATGATCGCGGGATCTGATGTAAATGTCGTTGGTTGTGACTTGGTTGAAGTTGCACCAATTTATGATCCAACACAACAGACACAGATTGTAGCTGCGAAGCTGATCCGTGAAATGCTGCTTGGATTCGTGAAATAGTCACAGAATAATTGATAAACATGATGCTCTCTGTCTGCGCGGGTTCAAACCTGTGCAGGGGAGGGCATTTTTTTATTGATAACCGTTCATCTGCCTGTCCTCAATTATTTCAGCTTAATGAACAGATTGGCTGATAGAGCCTAAACTATTCTGCCAAGCAAAATGACGAAGTTAAATTAAGTTAACTTAATTTAACTTTTATCCAGAGCTGTGCTATACTGACTACATCAGTATTTAGTAGTATATTAATTGATATATTACACTCGTGAAGTATATGGTGATCGGGTTCGGTCATATACTAAATAGAGCCTTTACCGCGTCAACGGTAAAGACTCTTAGGACCCGAAAGGCTGTGGATTGCCACGGCGCGCATGAACTAAATAATGCTATTCAAGCGAAACCCACCGTCAGGCGTCCAACCTTATGAGGTGGGTTTTCGCTTGTTACGAAACTTTTTGCGCAACCAACGGTAAAGCTTTCGCCCACTCAGTACAATACTGAGGATCGCAGCAATCCATCGGATTACATCAAGCAACGCCACAAGTTTGACCATCGACGTCACCCCCTTTCGGGAAGCTGCGCCGTGGTCTGGAAAACATCCACCGATATTAAAAGTCCATAACATTAATTATAGCACGTATGTTCCCGTGTCTCTACCATTTATTTCTTGTGTTACTACAGGCTCGCACATGCAGATATCTTGCCTTGGCGTGACTCTATCTTAATATTTATGTATAATATGGAAATAGAGGTAGGTGAATGTGTATGCGTGTGATTCGGGCTCAATTGAGTGTGTATCCCAAATGGCTAACTGCAGTTTTTATAGTGTTTGTCATCAATTTTGTATTAGCAGTGACGATATTTCTCAACTTTACGTTGATGGTGGCTAATCTGGCTATGCTTTTTACTGCATATAGTATTCGGGAATATAAATACAACAAAATATATTTTAGTTTATGTCTTTTATTAAGTATCAGTTTTGTTATCCTTGCTGTGATGACGTATCCCATTTAACTTAGAGTACACACCGTTTGGTGATGAACCACCCTTGCCTACATGATCCAATCATGGGTAAAGGTGGTTTTTTTCTTGCGAAATTGTCATCGGGGTTTATCAGATTGTTACGTTATAACCATCCGATTTGGGTAAAACCATAGAAGGAGGTGTTACGATGACAACCAAGAGTACAGTGACATGGAAGCGGATTGGTGCACTCGCATTATCGTTAACGCTGGCTTGGGGGATGGGACCGGTACATACGCTATCAGGTGCTGACGCTACATCCTCGCAGGCATGTGGAAAGGGAGATCATGGACTATCTACTACATTGAAAAAGGGCAGCGGTGTGGAGGAGCAACACCTGCAATTTACTGACATTGATTTTCTTAATGATACGACTGGACGAGCTGGGGGTGAAGGCTTCCTGATCGGTACCTCGAATGCAGGATGTACGTGGCAGTCCATATATACCGGGCAGTGGCAATTCACACAGCTTGATTTTCCGAATAATGTGAATGGATATGCGTTGGCACAAGTGAAAAATTCACCTGCAACCTATCTGATCCGTACCAATGATGGGGGATCGCACTGGAAGCGGATCGATACGCCGGGCATTCAATTCACTCGAATCGATTTTCGCAATAAAGATGTAGGTTATGGTTACACCTATAATGGTGCATATCAGACGAAGGATGGCGGGGTAACCTGGCACAAAATGAATACACCTGCCAACACACGTGCAGCTGCTTTTGCGACAGAGAAGCAAGGGTATGCCGTCGTGGTTGTACCCGGATCGGGATATCATTTGAAGCAAACGAGTGATGGTGGCAAGAATTGGACAACCTCTCTTCGAGTTGTCTCAGACACCTGGAGTGGAGCGGATCTGTATGCACATGGCCAGCAAGTATGGGCCCTTCTGTATGGTGATGCAGGTATGTCCCAACAATCCTACTCCCTCTATGCGAGCGGTAATCAAGGCAAGAACTGGACCCAAGTATTTGCGCAATCGACAGCAGGAGGAGGACCTGCACCCGGTACAAACAGTACGGGCAAAGGAACCGGACCAGCCAACCCGGGTGGTCATCCCGGCAACATGGCGTTGATTGGTAATCAGACGGCTTATCTGTCCGCAGGTTCACCGGCAGCTGGCAAAGTGGGTATTGGGCGTTCTTATGATATAGGTTCCACGTGGAAAAACGTTGACTTGAAAGATCCGGGGTACAGTTCGCGTATCTCTTTCCCATCGGCCAAGACGGGTTGGCTCGTCGTAACAAGTGATAACTCCCCTGCGATTTATCAGACTACAGATGGTGGAACGACGTGGACACAAAAAATGTTGTTGCCTTCAGAGCAGGATTAAGTGCTTGTTATCTGAAATAACAACCAGGCAAATCCAAATTAGAAATGAATGATAATCAATTTGGTATGTCTCTGCATGGATTCTATAACAAACAAGCCTCTTCCTAAAAAATACACAGGAAGAGGTTTGTTTGTGTAGAAATAAAAACGGTTGAAACCTACTCCAAAACGAGTTATTGTAAGCGATAACAATACAATTTATGGGGGTTGAAATCATGGTTGATGTTATTCTAAAGGCAGATTCAGACCAAGGATTAATAAATCGCAATATATATGGTCATTTTTCCGAACACTTGGGTCGTTGTATTTATGAGGGGCTGTGGGTAGGAGAGGATTCACCTATTCCGAATACGGATGGGATTCGGAATGATGTGTTAACGGCCTTGCAGAAGCTTAATATTCCAGTGCTTCGCTGGCCAGGAGGTTGTTTTGCCGATGAATATCACTGGAAGGATGGTGTAGGTCCGAAGAGTGAGCGTGCTCGTATGATCAATACACACTGGGGCGGTGTGGAAGAGAACAACCACTTTGGTACGCATGAATTCATGAGATTATGTGAGTTGCTCGGCACGGAGCCATATATTAGTGGCAATCTGGGTAGCGGTACAGTGCAGGAGATGCAGGAATGGGTGGAGTACATCACGTTTGACGGTGAATCCCCGATGGCGAACTGGCGGAAAACTAACGGCCGGGAAGAACCGTGGAAACTGAAATATTTTGGCGTGGGAAATGAGAACTGGGGATGCGGCGGAAATATGCGTCCTGAATATTATGCGGATGAATATCGCCGGTATGCTACATATGTACGAAACTATTCCGGAAACGAGATTTATAAAATCGCTTGCGGACCGAACGAAGGTAACTATGAATGGATGGAAGTCCTGATGCGGGAGGCTGCTCGCTTTATGGATGGAATCAGTCTTCATTATTACACTATCCCTACAGGAGAGTGGAATGATAAAGGCGCAGCTACAGGATTTGGTGAGGCTGAATGGTTCACGACTTTGAAAAAGACGCTCCATATGGATGAATTACTGGTGAAGCACTCCGAGATTATGGATAAATATGATCCAGAAGGCAGAGTCGGCATTATTGTGGACGAATGGGGCACGTGGTATAACGTTGAGCCGGGAACCAATCCGGGGTTCCTTTATCAACAGAATACGATGCGGGACGCTGTGCTTGCAGGTGTTAACCTGAATATTTTCAACCAACACAATAAACGGGTACACATGGCAAATCTTGCGCAGATCGTCAATGTGCTTCAATCGCTTGTGCTCACGGAGGGTGACAAAATGCTCCTGACCCCTACGTATCATGTATTTGATATGTATCAGGCTCATATGGATGCGCAGCGACTGGACTTGAATTATGAAAGCCCAGGATACACATTCGGAGAAGAGACCATTCCGCAGCTCAGCTTATCAGCATCCCGCAACAAAGATGGGGTCATTCATGTGACGGCTTGTAATCTGAGCCATACAGATGAGTTGGAAGTTGTGTGTCAGCTGGAAGCAGCTCAAGCGGCTAAAGTATCCGGGCAGATTTTGCATCATACTGATTTTGGTGCATTCAATACCTTTGAACAGCCGAATCACGTTCAGCCTGTGGCGTGGGATGGAATCACACTGGAGAACAACACATTGCGTTTTATCCTTCCACCAGCATCGGTTGGGGTGCTTGCTGTAGAGGGTTAATGAATGAAAAGGCAGGAACCTTGTAAGGGCTGCAATGATCAGTATGATGTGAAGATTAGCGATGCCAAAATGGCCAGACTTGTGGAGATGGCCTCACGCTCGCGTTCGACCGTACAGGATGAGGAATATGAGCGGCGATTATCCATCTGCTCTGCCTGTCCAGGATTACAATATGGCACAACCTGTAGGCATTGTGGTTGTCTCGTACAGGTGCGAGCGAAGCTGAGCGAGTCGACATGTCCTTTTCCTTATGAATCCCAATGGGCCTGATCGGATGAACGAATCTTATTATAATGAAGCAAAAGGGAGTTGCACTTTACAGGTGTGGCTCTTCTTTTTTGGCTTGATGAGGAAAAAACTCTGAATTTGGATTTGAATTGAGCGAGGGAACTGGATATAGTTATACAGTAGAGTGTAGGATAGCGAGCTATCCGGGAATATGAGCGCGTATAGCGACACAACAATACGGGAAGGGCTGTTCTCACCGGCCGTGCCTGATTTTGCGTCGCCTCGAATATAATGGAGGTTAACATTCATGTCGAACATGCGACCGGTACACATCCGGCTGCACAGCCGTTATGAAGGTGAAGATGTGCTGCAGGAAATGCAGGGTGAAGCCGTGTTGAAAGGGTCTGTTCTTTATGTTCGTTATGAAGAACCGCAGGTTGGACCCGAGGGAGGCACAACTCGTACTACATTGAAGCTGGGCGGACAATCCATCAAGATTATACGTCATGGTGAAGTGGAATCGGAGCAGACTTTTGAATTGAATCGGAAGCTTCCTGGTTTCTACCGATCACCATACATGTCGTTTGCCCTGTCCACGCATACACAGAAGCTGGAACTTTCCATTCAGGGATTGAGCGCACGCGCAGCGTGGAGCTACGACTTTTACCGCTTTGATGAAGAATCCGGACATTTCGCGATTAGTTTGCATATACAGGAGGAACCAATTTCATGACACGTAATCCACTAGATACGATTAACGAACGGGTAAGTACGGCCATCGGCAACGCCATTGTGGCAGCCGGAATTGTTACACAGGACGAATTGCCAGCCATCACATTGGAAGTGCCGCGTGAGAAGACGCACGGAGACTTGGCGACCAATGCTGCCATGCAGTTGACCAAGATTGCCAAGCGCAATCCGCGTCAGATTGCTGAAGAGATCATTGCCAATCTGAATCTGGCTGAAGCCGGGATTGAGAAGGCTGAGATTGCGGGTCCAGGATTCATTAACTTCAAATTGGACAAGAGTTACCTTTACCCAGTACTTGCGCTTGTGCAAGAGCAGGGTAAAGATTACGGAAGAATTAGTATCGGAGAAGGACGCAAAGTCGAGATGGAGTTCGTCAGTGCCAACCCGACAGGCAGTTTGCATCTGGGTCATGCCCGTGGAGCAGCTGTAGGGGATGCACTATGTAACATACTTGACTACGCAGGATATGATGTAACCCGTGAATACTACATTAATGATGCAGGTAATCAGGTGTTTAATCTGGCTCGTTCTATTGAAGCTCGTTACCTGCAAGAGCTGGGTCAGGATGCTGAGATGCCTGAAGACGGTTATCACGGCGAAGATATTAAAGGATTTGCCAAGCAGCTTGTTGCTGAAAAGGGTGAAGAATTGCTGTCCATGCACCCCGGTGACCGTGCGGCTTATTTCCGTGACTTTGGTCTGGAGAAGGAACTGGACAAGATCAAACGTGACTTGAATCGCTTCCGTGTTAACTTTGACATCTGGTTCAGCGAGACTTCCCTGTATGACAACGGAGAAGTGCTGCGAGTATTGGATGAATTGCGTGACCGCAATGAGATCTATGAGCAAGACGGGGCAACTTGGTTGAAAACGATGCAGTATGGTGACGACAAAGAACGTGTATTGATCAAGAACGATGGCACGTATACTTACCTGACTCCGGATATTGCTTATCACCGTGACAAGTATGCGCGTGGATACGACACGATGATCAACATCTGGGGTGCGGATCACCATGGATATATCCCACGGATGAAAGCCGCGATGCAAGCACTGGGCAATGACCCTGAGAAACTGGTGGTCTTGATTGCACAGATGGTGAGCTTGTTCCAGAACGGTGAAAAAGTGAAGATGTCCAAACGTACAGGTAAAGCTGTAACGATGGAAGATCTGATGGATGAAGTGGGCATTGATGCCATCCGTTACTTCTTCACCATGCGCAGCATGGACTCCCATTTGGACTTTGACATGGACCTTGCGATTTCGACATCCAATGAGAATCCGGTATTCTACGTACAATACGCGCATGCACGTGTATGCAGCGTATACCGTCAGGCTGAAGAACAAGGTATTGAACTGCTGCCACTGGCACAGATTGACCTGTCCAAGCTGACAACAGAGCATGAGTATGACCTTCTCCGCAAAATGGGAGAGCTGCCTGAGGAGATCTCGGCAGCGGCAACAGGATATGCACCTCATCGTATCATCCGTTATGTATACGAGCTGGCATCCCTGTTCCACAGCTATTACCGTGCGGAACGTGTCATTACGGAAGACGCTCAGCAAACGCAGGCGCGTCTGGCCCTAATCGGTGCTGTGCGCACCGTTATCGCAACAGCACTTCGTCTGGTAGGCGTAACCGCTCCAGACAAAATGTAAAATCCAGGCCCGCGGCACATCGCCGTTCTGCCTAAAGCAAAAAGTCTCCATGTCCACGTTGTGTCATCAACGCGGTACATGGAGACTTTTTTTGTTGTGTACCCGGGGCTCAGAAACCTGCCTATCCCTGGTACACCACAAGGTCTGCTCAGCCCTGCTCTGTCATTACAGCGGGAGCAAGCTAGAGGCTTTGCCGCTATGCAATGCCCCTTCTCGCGTACTGTGCCGGGAGAGCTACTGCGTTTCGCCACCAAGCTTCAATCGAGTCCTGCTGATGGCCGGCAGAGCCGGATCACTCCCCGCCTTCCTGCATTAGCCGCAGGGCGTCTATCTCGCCACCGCGTACCTTGCTTTTCGCGGTGGTGGTCTTACGAGCGCGCAGCGGGATCGTAGCACGCTTGACGAGCGTTTTGATTTCACTAGGGGATAACCCCGGATGTTTTGCGAGCAGCAAGGCGATAGCGCCACTTACATGCGATGTCGCCATGGATGTACCACTCATCTCGTGATGCTTCCCTTGTACCCAGGAGGAGACGATCTTATCACCAGGTGCATAGACATCGACGTATGCGCCACGATTGCTGAAGGACGCAATACGTCTGTTTTTGTCGGTTGCCCCAACAGATATGGTCTGCGGATACCGTGCTGGATAATCAATACTGCGGCGTTTGCCGTCATTTCCTGACGAGGCAACAATGACGATTCCAGCATGGTATGCACGATTGACCACGTCAAGAAGCGCCTTGCTGCGTGTTTTCATGCCAAAACTCATATTGATGATATCGACCTTGTTGCGCACACACCAGTCGATGCCAAGTACAATGTCGGATACATAAGCCGATCCGTTGTGGTCAAATGCTTTCACTGGATAGATCAGGGAGCGTGGAGCTACACCAATCATGCCTGCGGTGCTGTTGGCTGCAGCGATGGTCCCTGCAATGTGGGTGCCGTGTCCATTATCATCATGGGGAAGCAGGCTGCGATTTAACAGATTGATTCCGCGTGCCAGAGAATAACGAAGATCGGGGTGGTGGTAATCAGCACCTGTATCAATTACGCCGATTTTAATTCGGTGTCCGGTAGACACAGACCATACTTTGGGTGCCCGAATCTGCTTCACTCCCCAAGGTATGCCTTGGGCATTGCTCGGTTTACTGTGAAGTGCAGTGGCGTGAAGGGAGATGGGGACGTCTGCTTCAATCGTAATTTCATCCCCATAGCGGTACAAGTCCTCCGGGCGTTGCACTGGGGCGATAATGGAACGAGCGAGTCGCGAAGAGCGAACAGCCCCAAGGTCGGTGAATTCGTTCCGCATTCGGGACAATTCCAGGAGACAGGCTTCATACTGCTGTGGTTTGGCAAATCGGATCAAATATCGCCCTCCCTGTTCTGGTTCAGGGCGTCGCATTCCGTCAATCAATTGATGCAATAAACCAGTATAGTCCATAATGGGCAGCCCCCTTCGGGATGAACATGCTGAGGTATTCTATGAATGCGCTCATCCCGCCGCATGGGGAACTTGCCCTTTTTTTACAAAAACACATTCTCTTCGTGTCAAAACGGGCGCAGGGACATATGATGGATGGAGAGCTAGAGGGCTCTTGCGGGGAACCTGGTGAGGAGCAATCCTTCAAGGGTATACAGTCAGAAGGCGGAGGGGACTCCGTCTTTTTTATTTTGGAGTTGTCTTTTTTGTGAATGAGGATGTTTATAGAAGTTTGATGTCAACTTACGATCAATATATGGACAGATTGGACCTGCTCTCCGCATTTGCGTCACATCCATACATAAAAACTTGCTTTTTAACGCTAAATAGGTTTTACTTAGGTTTGTTAATGGATATGTTATACGTAACAGTCCAGTTCGTAGGGGTTAAAAAGTGAATTTTGTGTGAGAGGAAGTGTCTGCAGTGAGTACCTCGCTCAATTTGAAAATTGATAAAGAAAAGGTAAAAGAGATCCCTTTGGTGGACCTTGCCTTTATGGTGCTGAAAGCGGCTAATACGCCGTATTACTATCGTGACTTGATGAATGAGGTAGCGAAGCAGCGCGGAATGACTGATGAAGAAATCAACGAGTTTATCGCCCAGCTATATACCGAGATTAATATCGATGGTCGTTTTGCTTGCGTCGGTACGAGTCTGTGGGGCTTGAAGCGCTGGTATCCGGTAGCTGGAACAGAAGATTCCATGACGGGTGCGAAGCGTCCGCGTATCATCAACGATGAAGACGATGATCTGGAAGATGAAGACTTCGGTGAAGAAGAAGACAGCTATAACAGCGACGAAGACTTCGACAGCACGGATAAAGACGAAGATGAAGACGAAGAAGATGAAGACGAAGACGACATCTTTGATGAAGAAGACAGCGAAGAAGAAGTGCTGGTCGAAGATGACGATCTGGAAGATGAAGACCTCGAAGAAGACGAAGAAGAGTCCGAAAACGAGGATGAATTTGACGACGATTCTGATAATCGGTAGTCATTTTTGACGTCTATAATTTACCCGTTTCCCCGGAATAGTCAGCCTTGACAGCGGACGGGGTAACGGGTAAACTATTGCATGGGCTTATGAATGAGCGATAATATATTTATGTTTTTTATAGAAGGTGCCCCGTCCTGCGGGAGTACTTTTTTTTGTATTTTTAGAGGCATAATTTTGCAAAATGTTTTCATTTCCGCATGCTCCCGGCCAACATTTCCTGGCCCGTTTTTGTATATCAAAAACACCAAATGGAATGAAGGCTACCGGAATGTTTGCACCATTTTTTGCTGTAGAACAACGTTTATTTAAACCGTCTTCGCAGAAAGAGCAGTTCGCAGATGCAGGGAATTTCTGCCATTGCTCTTTTTAACGATGATTACCTGGGAAACAGGTTACGATAACACCATATATCGCCTGAATTTCTGTACTTATATTAGGAGGGTAATAACAGTGACAAAGTATATTTTCGTGACGGGCGGAGTTGTGTCCTCCCTGGGCAAAGGGATTACGGCTGCTTCGCTGGGCAGATTGCTGAAAAACAGAGGGCTTAAGGTAACGATTCAAAAATTTGATCCATACATCAACATCGACCCAGGGACAATGAGTCCTTATCAGCACGGCGAGGTTTTTGTTACGGATGATGGCGCGGAAACGGATCTGGACCTTGGCCACTATGAACGTTTTATTGATATCAATCTCTCCAAAAACAGCAACGTCACGACTGGTAAAGTATACTCTTCCGTCATCAGCAAAGAGCGACGCGGGGAATATCTGGGCGGAACGGTACAAGTTATTCCACACATTACGAACGAAATCAAAGAGCGTGTATTCCGCGCTGGACGTGAAGCAGGTTCGGATGTTGTTATTACGGAAATTGGCGGAACAGTGGGCGACATCGAGAGCTTGCCTTTCCTGGAAGCTATTCGTCAAATCAAGAGTGATGTAGGTCGCGACAATGTAATGTACATCCACGTAACGCTTATTCCTTATATCAAAGCAGCTGGTGAAGTGAAAACAAAACCAACGCAGCACAGTGTTAAGGAATTGCGCAGCATCGGTATTCAACCGAATGTGATTGTATGCCGTACGGAGTATGAATTGTCTGATGACATGAAAGCCAAAATCGCTCTCTTCTGCGATATTGATGAGAATGCCGTGGTTGAATGTCGTGATGCAGACACGTTGTATCAAGTACCTCTGAACCTGCGTGAAGAAGGCTTGGATGAGATCGTGGTAAACCACCTGAAATTGACTACTCCTGCACCGGATATGAGCGAGTGGGAAGGGTTGGTTGACCGGATCAACAAGTTGGAGCATACGGTTGAGATCGCTATTGTTGGTAAATATGTTGCGCTGCACGATGCATATCTGAGTGTTGTTGAGTCCTTGTCTCATGCAGGATTTGCATCCAATGCTGATGTGAAAATTCGCTGGGTTCCTTCTGAGGATATTACAGATGAGAATGTAGGCGACCTGTTACATGGTATTGGCGGTATCCTTGTTCCTGGTGGATTCGGAGATCGTGGTATTGAAGGTAAAGTATCAGCAATTCGTTATGCTCGTGAGAAACAAATTCCGTTCTTCGGTATTTGCCTGGGTATGCAGGTTTCCGTTATTGAGTATGCACGTTCCATCGTTGGTTTGAATGGTGCGAACAGCTCCGAGATTAATCCGGCTACGGAATTCCCTGTGATCGATCTGTTGCCTGAGCAAAAAGATATTGAGAATCTGGGTGGCACGATGCGTCTGGGTCTGTATCCTTGTAAGCTTCAGGAAGGTTCTTTGGCGATGGCTTGTTATGATGACGAGCTGGTGTATGAGAGACACCGTCACCGGTATGAGTTCAACAATGAATACCGTGAAACGATCGAAAAAGCAGGACTGGTTATCTCGGGTACATCCCCGGATGGACGTCTGGTTGAGATCGTGGAACTTCCGGGACACCCATGGTTCCTGGCAGTACAATTCCATCCGGAATTCACTTCACGTCCGAACCGTCCGCAACCATTGTTCCGTGAGTTTGTAAAAGCTTCTCTGGAGAATGCGCAGAAGTAATACATGGTTTTAGTGTTAACATAAAAGATATCGGGGATGTTCCTGGCAACCATTTAGCGGATGCCGGAACATCCTTTTTTTTACGTAAAAAGCAGGTCGAAATGCTTTTTGTCATTTTGTGAAGGTAGCAGGATTTTAATGGAAGAGGTAGAATACTTATCATGACGACTATGGGATAGTTATCCAGATTCGAAGATGTACATGCTTTCCTAATTCTAGGAGGTTACAGAGTGGAAGATAAAAAAAGTTTTGATTGTTGATGACCAGAATGGTATTCGAATCCTGTTAATGGAAGTGTTCAGCAGTGAAGGATATAACACGTTTCAAGCACCCAACGGCAAGGTTGCCCTGGAGATTGTGAATAATGACAAGCCTGACCTGGTATTGCTCGATATGAAGATTCCTGGGATGGACGGTCTGGAAATCCTGAAGCATATTAAAGAAATTGATCCGGATATCAAGGTCATCATGATGACCGCTTATGGTGAATTGGACATGATTAAGGAAGCCACGGATCTTGGAGCACTCATGCATTTTACAAAACCGTTTGATATCGATGAGATGCGAGTGGCTGTGAATATGCAACTTCGCAATGGGGCCGCCAATAAATGCAGTTGAATCCTGTAGATACAGGATTTTTTTGCGTGTGAAGAACATAGATGGTACTTGGTGGAACAATGGGGTATTTCACTCCTTCATCCGGGGAATATTGGAAATGGGGAAGTCATAAAGCGGTGTCTATGAAAACTGTGCTGCAAAGCACAGCATTTTTGCAAATGCTTGTTTAGTATTTGACATGGGATGTGGTATAATAAGCCCGTATGTGATTTCGGCTAAAAACCATAGACACAACCCAAACCCCTAGGAGGATTGAAACCATGCCATTAGTATCTATGACAGACATGTTGAACAAAGCACTCGAAGGAAAATATGCAGTTGGTCAATACAACATCAATAACCTTGAGTGGACTCAAGCGATTCTTGGTGCTGCTAAAGAAGAGAAATCCCCAGTAATTCTGGGTGTATCCGAAGGCGCAGCACGTCACATTGGTGGCTTCTACACTGTAGTTAAAATGGTAGAAGGACTTATCCACGACATGAAAATCACTGTTCCAGTTGCAATTCACCTGGACCATGGCTCAAGCTTCGACAAGTGTAAAGAAGCGATCGATGCTGGATTCACATCCGTAATGATCGACGGTTCCCACCACTCCATCGATGAGAACATCGAAATGACTAAAAAAGTTGTTGAATATGCACACGCTAAAGGCGTTTCTGTAGAAGCTGAAGTAGGTACTGTAGGCGGACAAGAAGACGACGTTATCGGCGGTATCATGTACGCTGACCTGAACGAGTGTATCCGTATCGTTAAAGAAACAGGTATCGACACATTGGCACCAGCTCTTGGTTCCGTACACGGTCCTTACCATGGCGAGCCTAACCTGGGCTTCAAAGAAATGGAAGAAGTTCGTGACGCGGTACAAGTTCCACTCGTATTGCACGGTGGTACAGGTATTCCTAAACACGACATCGACAAAGCCATTTCCCTGGGTACATCCAAAATCAACGTAAACACAGAGAACCAAATTGCTTTCTCAAAAGTGGTTCGTGAAGTGCTTGCAGCTAAACCAGATGCTTACGATCCACGTACATTCATCGTACCAGGCCGTGATGCAATCAAAGAAACAGTTAAAGGTAAAATCCGCGAGTTTGGTTCCAACAACAAAGCGTAATTTATCTTTACCAGTTCCATACTGTGAAATGGAAAAACACCGCCTAGCCGGTGTCTTTCCATTTTCACACCTTATTTCTACATCGGAAGCCAACAGCACGTATTGCCGTTCATCGGCTGCAAAACACGTAGGGGGACATTAAGCTTTATGGAAAAATTGATGATTAGTGGCGGACGTCCGTTACAGGGAACTGTAACTATAAGCGGCGCCAAGAACAGCGCCATTGCGCTTATTCCTGCAGCATTGCTTGCCGAGTCAGAAGTCGTGTTGGACAACCTGCCGCTTTTGAGTGACGTGGCGGTTTATGCAGAAATTTTGGAGGAACTCGGAGCACGTGTGACTTGGGAAGGCAGTCAGATGAAGATTGATCCTTCTGACATCAAATCCATCCCTATGCCGAATGGTCCTGTGAAGAAGCTTCGCGCTTCGTATTATATGATGGGTGCATTGCTAGGACGTTTTAAAGAAGCGACCATAGGTTTACCAGGGGGCTGTAATTTTGAGCCTCGTCCAATTGATCAACATATCAAAGGGTTTGAAGCGCTTGGCGCAACCGTAACAAACGAACACGGCTCCATTCATCTGCATGCCAAAGAGCTGCGCGGAGCAAAGATTTATCTTGATGTAAGCAGTGTCGGTGCAACCATTAACATTATGCTGGCGGCTACTCGTGCCAAAGGCTCTACAATTATTGAAAACGCGGCTAAAGAGCCTGAGATTATAGATGTAGCAACACTTCTGAATTCCATGGGTGCCAGCATCAAGGGTGCAGGTACCGAAACGATCCGTATTGAAGGAGTTTCGGAGCTTAAAGGCTGCCGTCATTCTATCATTCCGGACCGTATCCAAGCAGGTACGTATATGATTGCTGCAGCGGCAACGCGCGGAGATGTTCTGATTGACAATGTGATCCCCAAACATCTGGAGGCTTTAACGGCAAAGTTGCTGGAGATGGGTGTTGGCATTGAGGAATTGGATGAAAGTATACGTGTCATTGGTAAACCAAATTATAACCATGTTGACGTGAAGGCACTTGTATATCCTGGTTTCCCAACAGATCTACAGTCACCGATGACCAGTGTTTTGACACAGGCAACTGGCGTGAGTGTCCTGAGCGACTTTGTATATAGTAATCGATTCAAGCATGTGCCTGAGCTGGTGCGGATGGGTGCAAAGATTCGGGTAGAAGGACGGTCAGCGATTATTGAAGGCAGTGCATTGAATGCGGCCAAAGTAAAAGCATCCGATCTTCGCGCTGGAGCGGCGCTAGTGATTGCGGGTCTCACCGTCAGTGAAGGTGTGACTGAAGTAACTGGGGTCGAATATATCGACCGTGGTTACGATCATCTGGTGACCAATTTGCGTCTGCTTGGTGCAGATGTATGGCGGGAAACCGATTAATATGGCAGTATCATGCATGATTCAGTCATACACATGTTTATTTTAACTGAACTGCATATCCTTTCAGTAATTGGGTAAACCTGTTTTAATAGAGTTCTCAGTCTCTCCGGCATAAGACGAAATGTTTCTGTTTCCTTTACCGGAGGGTCTTTTTTTGAGTCAAACTTCATATGGCTGTAAGAACATCATTTCTCTTCCCCAACCCCCGGTTTTGTTTGAACCTGCGCTCCATAGCCGGTCTATCCGGATTGATCGCCTCAATGCATCGTGTTCACTCATTAGCGGATCTTGCCGAATATTGGCCATCCCACCCGGAAACTTACACTCAAAGACAAGTATTTGCATTATAACGGTTACATTCCGTACAATGGACAGAAGAGATTGTGGCAGATGCTACGCTCTATAGCCGGAACATCTAGCGAAACTATCCATTTCACACGGACTTATTAATTGAATAGGTGGTTATTATATGGATCTACAAATTTCCGATTTGGAAGAAATGAAATTAACGGACCTCTACAAGCTGGCCAAAAAATATCAGATACCTTACTATGGTACGTTAAAAAAGAAAGAATTAATCTTTGCTATATTACGCGCACAAGCTGAACAGAGCGGTCTGATGTTCATGCAAGGCGTACTCGAGATTTTACCTGAAGGTTACGGATTCTTAAGACCCATTAACTACTTGCCAAGTACGGAAGACATCTACATCTCAGCTTCTCAGATTCGCAAGTTTGACCTAAGAACAGGTGACCTTGTATCAGGTAAGTGTAGAACGCCTAAGGAAAACGAGAGATACTTCGGATTGTTGCAAGTCAACGCTGTAAATGGTGAGAATCCATCGGCGGCTGCAGAGCGACTTCACTTCCCGGCACTAACCCCACTGTATCCGCAGAAAAAACTGGTTCTCGAAACATCCCCCAACCATTTGTCCACACGCATTATGGATGTGCTCGCCCCGGTAGGATTGGGACAGCGCGGATTGATCGTAGCACCTCCCAAAGCGGGTAAAACGCTTCTCCTCAAAGAAATTGCCAACAGCATCTCAACTAACAATCCTGAAATTGAACTGTTTGTCCTGTTGATTGATGAACGTCCAGAGGAAGTAACGGATATGTCGCGTTCGGTAAAAGGGGAAGTTGTGGCTTCGACATTCGATGAACTGCCTGAGAATCATATCAAGGTGGCAGAGTTGGTACTTGAGCGTGCGCTTCGTCTGGTTGAGGCGAAAAAGGATGTCGTGATCCTGCTGGATAGCATTACGCGTCTTGCTCGTGCATATAACCTGGTTATTCCACCATCCGGTCGTACACTTAGTGGTGGTATTGACCCGGCTGCGTTCCATCGTCCAAAACGTTTCTTCGGTTCTGCCCGGAATGTGGAAGAAGGCGGAAGCCTGACCATCCTGGCAACAGCATTGATTGATACCGGATCACGTATGGATGACGTCATTTATGAAGAGTTTAAGGGTACGGGTAATATGGAGCTGCATCTGGACCGTCGTCTGGCAGAGCGTCGCATATTCCCGGCGATCGACATTCGTCGTTCTGGTACGCGTCGTGAAGAAGTATTGCTCAGCAAGGAAGAGCTGGATACGATCTGGACGATTCGTAAGAACATGAATGATTCCCATGACTTTGTCGAAGGCTTCCTCAAGAAACTTCGTAACAGCAAAACGAATGCAGAGTTTTTGGCGGCATTTGATTCAGCTGGTAATGGTCCGACAAGTAATTCGGGGACAACAACAACCCGTCGCTCACCGAGACAGACAGCTACGTCAGGTACATCGACATAAGTGTCGTTCGACCAATAACATGCTTTTACAGCGTTGCTGTGAATTTTACAATACACTCGTCGTTAGGTTTAACCCATTAGATGTGAGGAGAACATCATGTATTTAGTATACGCAGATGAAAAAGGTAATGTATTTGATCACCCTTCCCTGTACGGGCTTGCCCGCAGTGGAGATATGATCGTTGAGATTATGGAGGATGAGTTGATTCCTTTGCCAGAGGGTGCAACGTTGGTTGGACTCCCAAGTACCCGGCCCATTGGTATGGACCCGGACACAGGTGAGATGCTCCCAATGCCAACCGACACACAGGCTGTAGGTGCGTTGCTTCCACAAGGATTCACTCGTTTGTGTCTCCCTGGTTATGTGAAGACGGATAAGGAGTATAAGTTGCCGTTGTTCGGTTATTCCGCAGTAGTTTGGAAAGACGGCGGTTTCTATGTCA
The DNA here is from genome assembly GCF_001570725.1 of Paenibacillus amylolyticus. GTDB lineage: Bacteria > Bacillota > Bacilli > Paenibacillales > Paenibacillaceae > Paenibacillus > Paenibacillus amylolyticus_A. The sequence goes on along the minus strand of NZ_BCNV01000014.1, from coordinate 5,828 downwards.
CGGCTTCGAAGTCGGATAGTCCCGACAAATGGAATCCGCTGAACTGTGATCGGGACGATGTGCGTTCCGGAGTTAAACGGTTGACGGAGCAATATCCCGAGAACCGCCTTTATACCCACCTGTCCAATTGTGCACTGGGATATGAATGTCTAACTTCGTCGAACACGTTCCTGAATCGTTGGGAAGGCGGAGTACCGGTATCTTATTCCTGTAATGCGGGCTGTTTCGGATGTATCTCCGAGCAACCGGATGACAGTGGCTTTGTTTCACCGCAGACTCGTATGAACTTCCGTCCGCGTGTGGATGAGATTGTCCAGGTCATGATGGAACACCTGAAAACGCCGGAATCCATCATTAGCTTTGGACAAGGTTGTGAAGGGGAGCCCTCCACGCAGGCCAAGCTGATTATTGAAGCGATTCGTGAAGTGCGTTCTGTAACGGATATGGGGTATATCAACATTAATACTAATGCTGGTCTGAACGATCACATTAGAGGTATTGTAGACGCTGGATTGGATCTGATGCGTGTAAGTACAATTAGTGCACTGGATGACCATTATAACGCCTACTATAAGCCACGTGGTTATACCTTGGCTAATGTCGAGAAGTCGATGAAATACGCGGCGCAGCAAGGCGTATACACATCCATTAACTATTTGATTTTCCCGGGCGTAACAGATCGTGAAGAAGAGATCGAGGCAATGATTGAGTTTGCACGAAGAACGGATCTACGTCTGATTCAGATGCGTAATCTCAATATTGATCCGGAGAGCTACTTGGAATTAATTCCTCCAGCTCAAGGCGATATCTTAGGTATGAAGCAGATGATTGAGATCTTTGAAGACGAGCTGCCTGATGTGGTGATTGGTTCGTATACCCACGTTCCACCAGCTGGAATGGCACGCCCTAAACGGTTGATTACCTCTTAACAATAATGGATTGCAACAGGCAATAGGCCGTGTTATAATCTCAGAGTTGTGCCATTTACTCTGGGTCCGCTTGAGGCTCAGGGCGGAAAGAGGTGAAAGGTAATGAAAGAAGCAATTCATCCTAATTACACGATTGGTCAAGTATCTTGCGCTTGCGGGAATACTTTTGAGACAGGTTCGGTTAAAGACGGACTTCGTGTAGAGATTTGCTCCGCGTGCCACCCGTTCTTCACAGGTAAACAGAAGTTTATCGATGCTGGCGGCCGTGTTGATCGTTTCAAGAAGAAATACGGAATCTAATAGGACAATTCTCGGAGTTGTCTGCTAATTGCATCCAACCCACCCCTGCTGAACTGGCAGGGGTTTTTATATGTTTTATGTGTGCCTAGTTGTCTACGCGTTCCTTCTGGTTGCAATTTGGATAACCTTACGTTATACTATTTCTTACCGTGCTAGATGGGGAGGTAGCGGTGCCCTGTAACTCGCAATCCGCTATAGCGAGGTTGAATTCCTGCTAGAGGTTTTGTCGATGTGAGGTTTGGTCCCTAAACGTGGTGTTGACGGTTGGGTCCTCCGCAATGAGTACTCATGAACCTGGTCAGGTCCGGAAGGAAGCAGCCATAAGTGAGATCACTCTTGTGCCGGAGGGTTGCCTAGCCCGAGCTATTGTTCAGGGGTGCCACTTGGATCGCAAATATCGATAGCAGGTGCACGGCTTACCATTTAAATGTAGAGACCTTTGCAGTTGTATGTATGCAGGGGTCTTTTTGATATGTCTTAAAAAACCACGCATGAATGAGTCAGATAAAGTTTGGATTCACCCCGGAATATAGTATAATAGGGGAACGACAAAGGACTCGAATGCGAAGTGGAAGGAAGGTAACGCATCATGGAGCATATCGCGTTATACCGGGCTTGGCGTCCCCAGTCGTTTCAAGATATGGTGGGACAACAGCATATTATTCAGACCTTGCAGAACGCGATTCGTGAACAGCGGACTTCCCATGCCTACTTATTTAGCGGGCCCAGAGGAACGGGAAAGACAAGTGCCGCCAAGATTTTGGCCAAAGCTGTGAACTGCGAACGTGGACCTGCGCCTGAACCTTGTAACGAGTGTGAAGCTTGCCGCAGGATTACGACTGGCGCTGTGATGGATGTGCAGGAGATTGATGCTGCATCCAATCGAGGCGTTGAGGAAATCCGTGATCTTCGGGAAAAGGTTAAATATGCGCCAACCGAAGTCCGGCAGAAAGTCTATATTATTGATGAAGTGCACATGCTGACGACGGAGGCATTCAATGCTTTACTCAAAACATTGGAGGAGCCACCACCACATGTGATGTTTATTTTGGCAACAACGGAACCACATCGCCTACCGGCTACCATTATATCGCGTTGTCAGCGATTTGATTTTCGTCGGGTTTCCCTGGAGGAGCAGACAGCAAGGCTTACACTGATCTGTGAACAGGAAGGCATGGAAGCTGACCAGGATGCACTCCAATACATTGCCCGTTTATCGGACGGTGGAATGAGGGATGCACTTAGTGTGCTGGATCAGATCTCTTCATTTACGGATGGACGAGTAACGTACCAGCAGGTTATGGATATGACTGGTGGAATTGCTTCAGAGCAATTTGCCAAATTGGCTGCTTCGCTACTCAAAGGTGATGTTGGTCACATTTTGCAGATGATTGAAGGCTTCATGCACGAAGGAAAGAGTGCAGACAAGTGCATGGAGAATTTACTGTATTATTTCCGTGATTTGCTTATGATTAAGATGGTGCCTGATGCAGATAAACTGACGGATCGGGTACTTAATCCGGAATCTTTCCGTGATATGGCCGATTCCTTCACAAAGGAACAACTGTTCCATATGATCGACACCCTTAATCGGTACCAGAGTGAGATGAAGTACGCGGTACAGCCACAGACATTATTTGAAGTCGCGTTGCTTAAACTGTGTAGTATTCCAGCACAAGGAGAGGCTTCTGTTCAAGTTGGAGCTTCGTCTCATGCGGCACCTGCTGATGGGGGAGAGATCAACCGCTTGAAGCAGCAACTTGCTGAGCTGGAGAAGAAACTGGATCGAGCACTTAAAAGTGGGTTGTCTGGTGGAGAGGGTGCATCAAGTGCTCCATCGCGTCCGGCAACAAGAGCCCCTGTATCGAGAGGGAACTCGCCTGCGAAGCTTCCTTCACAGTTGGATCAATATGTTGCGCGCAAGGGAGCTCCTGAGTTCACAGAGATCAGCAAAAAATGGAGTCAGATCCTTCAGCGAGTGAAGGAAGAGCGGGTTACCGTTCATGCCTGGTTTGTGGATGGTGAGCCGGTATCATTGCTTGAAGACAACGTTCTGGTTGCTTTTAAAAACAATATCCACCGTGAAACGACGGAGAAGCAGGCTAACCGCGAAGTTATTGAGCGGGTGTTGTCCGAACAACTTGGGCGTCCGGCACGTTTGGTGACGATGATGCTCAAAGATTGGACCGGGGCAATGGAAGGAGCTTCTGAAGCGCCAAAGGAGGACTTTAAGCTTGAACCTGAGCATGAAGACGGCGGTTCAGGCAACAAACAGCCTTGGATTGATGAAGCCATCCAGCTCTTTGGTGAGGACCTTGTAGTGATCAAAGAATAATGCGCATAGCGCGATAACCATAACAAAGGAGATGAACAATTATGAACAACATGAACCAAATGATGAAACAAGTGAAGAAAATGCAGGAGCAAATGCTGAAAGCACAAGAGGAACTGGCGGACAAAACGGTCCAAGGTACTTCGGGTGGCGGTGTTGTGACGGCTGAAGTCAACGGACACAAGAAATTGCTTGCTATCACGATCAAACCTGAAGCGGTAGATCCGGAAGATGTTGAAATGTTGCAGGATCTCGTTATGACAGCTGTTAATGATGCAATGGCCAAGGCTGATGAGATTGCCAACAAGGATATGGGCAAGTTCACAGGCGGTATGAATATTCCGGGATTATTTTAATTAAAAATTGATCCTGTCAAAGGAGACACAATCGATTGTATTATCCCGAACCGATAGCCAAGCTGATTGATGCCTTCACCCGGTTGCCGGGTGTGGGTCCCAAGACTGCGGCGCGTTTAGCTTTTCATGTGCTTAACATGAAGGAAGATGACGTTATCGATTTTGCCAAAGCACTCGTGAGTGTGAAGCGTAACCTTCATTACTGCTCTGTGTGTTGTAATATCACCGATACGGATCCGTGTCGCATCTGTCAGGATAAGTCCAGGGATGTCTCTGTAATCTGTGTAGTCCAGGATTCGAAGGATTTGGTGGCGATGGAGCGCACCAAGGAATTCGATGGGTACTATCATGTGTTACAGGGTGCGATTTCACCTATGGAGGGAATTGGCCCAGACGATATCCGTTTGAAGGAACTCCTGATTCGATTAAGTGATGAACGGATAAAAGAGATCATTCTGGCGACGAACCCCAATATTGAGGGTGAGGCTACAGCGATGTACATCTCCCGCCTGGTGCGTCCGTTTGAGATTAGTGTGACCCGGATTGCCCATGGATTGCCTGTAGGTGGCGATCTGGAGTATGCGGATGAAGTGACTCTTTCCAAAGCGCTGGAAGGGCGTAGGGAGATGCGTTAGTGTGTTAGAATTGGTTTCGCACAGCATACTTCCATAGAAACTTCGGATGCTAAATATGCTTTGATGTGCAAAGAGAGCCCTAGGGCTCTCTTTTTTTATGATTAAAATGAAACGTCCAAGTTCTAAGTTTGTCCTTTCCCTGATAAGTATGAGAATATGCTGTGCTGATCAGGAGGAGGAGAGCTTATGTTTATGTGGCGGAATACACGGAACTCGGTAGAGAAACACAACAGAATGTTGAAGGATCTTGAGGCGGACCAGATCTATACAGATATTCAGACGGCAAAGCAGGAATGGGAACGGGCTATGAGACAGTTCGAAGAAGCGCAGGGGCAAGATGAGATTGATTATGCCATCTATGTATTGGAGGCGGCCGAGCGGAAGTATCAGATCCATTTAAAGAGAGCCAAACGTGCCAGAGCTAATGATGAGGTTGAAACACAGCGAGGGATTAGTATGTAGATTCAGAATTACACTATACATGGAGGTGTTGGATGTGAAGAGTATCATATTGGGAAGTGTATTGGTTATATCATTATTGGGGCTTATCGTTATTTTATTCAGAAAGCGGATAGGTGTATCGTTTTTCACATCGTTTGGAATTCATCTGGTGTTGGCAGCAGTAGGTATATATATCGTCAATTATTCCGGCTGGTTAACTGGAACCTATATCCCTCTGAACCCTGCAACCATAGGAACTGTAACTGTTTTAGGATTGCCGGGTGTGGGGCTATTATTGGGATTGAAAATTTCTTTGTTTAGATAGTTGACTTCGGAGATATTTATATGGTACATTATATCTCGTTGCTTTGCTTGCTTGGTTACATGCTTTTGATGAAATAAAGAAGTTCATTACGAGCTTCGAAAAAAGAATTTCAAAAAAACACTTGACCAAAACAAACGAAGTGTGATATATTATAAAAGTCGCCGCTGAGAGAAAATGGTGATGAAAAAACAAGTTTGATCTTTGAAAACTGAACAACGAGTGAGTAAACATTCTGCTTGCAGAATGAACGCGAAAGTTGGAGGCAAGCCTTGGCTTGGATCGGCTGGAGCACAAATGAGATTTTTAATCTCGTCAGATTCAAAGTGAGCTTATCGCTCTTTTCAATACTTTATTGGAGAGTTTGATCCTGGCTCAGGACGAACGCTGGCGGCATGCCTAATACATGCAAGTCGAGCGGAGTTGATAGGAAGCTTGCTTTCTTGATACTTAGCGGCGGACGGGTGAGTAACACGTAGGCAACCTGCCCTCAAGTTTGGGACAACTACCGGA
>NZ_BCNV01000013.1 GCF_001570725.1 Paenibacillus amylolyticus | reverse complement strand
AGTTGTAATTCGCGTGTTTCGTTTCGAATCTAGTTTTCAGAGAACGATCTCTGAAATGTAAGCACCGCGTTTGGTGGCGATGGCGGAGGGGTTCCACACGTACCCATCCCGAACACGACCGTTAAGCCCTCTAGCGCCGATGGTACTTGGACCGCAGGGTCCTGGGAGAGTAGGACGCCGCCAAGCAATTAACCACTGCCGATGTTATTCGGTGGTGGTTTTTATTTGTTTATAAGGATTAAATATAATGAGCAGAAGCCCTAACATGATCGATATTGGAAGGTAACATTTTTGTTACGGATAACAGCGGTAAAACCAGTATAATAGGACTATGTTAAATATGCTAAAAGTACCTGACCACAGAGCTGGAATGTGCAGCTGTGAAAAGGAGGGTGTGTGTGTTAAGTTGGCGGAGACTTGGACTACAATCATTTCTGTTGCTTTGTCTGACTGTTGTTCTGGCAGGATGCGGTGAGGCTTCAGGAGCTGTATGGACTTCATATGAAGGTGCGGTTAACGAGAAGAGTTTTCCGGTGCCTAAAGTAGCGAATAAATCTGACCAGTCCGAAAATAATTCGGATATGGATTATGTTCGATATACGCTGTCTGGTATTAGTGAAAGCACTAGCTTGCCTGAGGTATATCTAGACGAGATTAAAAGCTGGGGTTGGACAGAGAGGCAAGCCAAGGGTACATCCAATGAATCCAGTACCTTGCGTGTATTTGCAAAGGAAGGACATACTGTGCATTTAGCGGTACATGATGGTTCTTTTACACTAATGGTTCCTAGAAATGATGCTACTCAAACGACAGTTAAATCATTGGCTGAAGACGATTGAGCTGTTGCGGGTAAGGTTGGATATGATTAATTAACGCTGTGATGTTCCTTATATAGTAAAGCTCCCGTGTACTTGATCGGGGTTTTTTTTGTTATTTTACGAAGTTAGCTTGAGTAGTGATGGGAGAAACGATCGCTCGCGTAAAGCGAAGGAGATGGTATGAGAGTTACACAGAAAGTCTATTAAAAAATATGGAACGGGGATAGGGAGTAGGTGTGCTTGAACTATAGGGGATTGATAAGCTTTAAATACAGAGGTGTAGATTTCTATAAAAGCATTGTGAGTTAATGAATGACTGGTGGAAACGGCTAAACTAGAAAGGAGGATAGAGCTGAGACTGAGTGAGAGATCGCTCAAGGCGTAAGTTCTACGAAACAAATGGGGTTATGAGATATGTAACAACAGGCGAAAAAGAGGTGAATAATGGAGCCTGGCGTGGGGATAACTCAATTAACTATACCCATGCTGTGGATAATGGATGAGAAAGTACGACAAATAAAGGTTATCCACAGTGGATAACCTTTATTTAAGCAAGTGATTTGAATCAGCTGGATGATACCACAATCCTGTTTTGTATCAGAATATCCAAAGAACTCAGCCATTATGTATTACAGGTAATTGAGGTACATGTTCTACTGATGAATGAAGGGCAATTATTGCAGATAGTATGAGACATCTTGTTCATTCAATTTGATGAGTCCATCTTTGCGCTCGCGGGAGAGAACCATGACAACATATAAGCGAGGGCCCAGCAACCACAGATGCCAGAAGATCAGCGAGAGGGTGAAGGACAATGGCGACCATATCAAACATATTGTAATGATACATAGCCCAATCCAGCTCATGTTTAGGTGTACCCGGACAAACATACGGAAGCTGAAATGCTGATCAGGGATATAACCTAACCAGGGCATACGCAGATTCCAGCGCCAGCGTTTGGCATAAGAGGTACGGACCAGAAGTAATATGGTTCTTGCGATGACATAATGAATCCAGATGGTAATTGGGCCTGCCAGTACAAAAAAGAAGAGGCCAGTCCAGGAGAATGCAAGTAGATTGAATAAGAGCATGATGACCGGCAGAAATAGATAGCTAAAAATGACACTGCGGGCGATAGCCTTTTTTTTCAGAAGCCGGTACTGATAAAATGTTGCCTTATTCTCCGGTTCGGCGATCATACGATTATATATCCTCCTTCGGATTCACGTTTGTGTGGGGTAGGTATTCGTTTTTTACACGTGTAAAAGGGAAAGAATCATGTATGTATATATGAACCTTGTATCTCACGCCATGACGATTGTACAAGATATTGAGATTCGACGGAGCTTATCTCAGTATACTCCCGAATGCACGGACTGTCAGGCTTTGATATCGTTATCATGTATTATATATCGGCTGAGATTCGAAGTTTTTTTAAGGAAATTGAATATAAGTTTGAGGTAGACCAAGGGATACGTGATATAGAGGGAAATGCGATGGAAGGCAGGATAACTGTGCAGACATAAGCAGGTGAATGTTCTTGTAGGAAGAATGAATGTATTTTTCGGTACAGACACCCACGAGGGGGGTGGAGAATATATATATTTTATAGAAAGAAAGCACTATGAAATTGTTTAAAATAATAGAAACTGTGCAATACTGATAGTAAACGTAAAACAAGGTGGGATGGTTCATGGAAGAACATGCCGAACACACATGTATTATCTGCGAGCAAAGAAAAAGAGAAGGCATTTTTATTGTATCTGAATTCATATGTGACACTTGTGAAGCAGAAATGGTTCATACCGATGCGCAGGATGCCAAGTACAATTATTTTATCAATCAGATGAAACAGATTTGGGTACAAAAGAACGCATAATCAATGTTGCCATAGAAGTAGAAGCTAAACATCGCATTGTAAGGATGCTGATGTGTATAGAGGCCCAATGGGCCTTTTTCTGTTTTTATGAGGAGAGATTGTCTTGTCTGCCATCCAAGGAAGGCGTATGCTGATATAATGATATGGGAAATTTGCAGTAACGCGTGTGAAAATGGGGAAGAAGGGCGTTGCTTAGATTAGAATGCATTTTGGAACGCATCAAGCGCACATTATATATGTACAGGATGGTACTTCATGGATCATAAAAATAAATCAAGTAGAGCCCCTTTATATGAAGCGTTGCTTGCGTATCGTGATTCGAAGCAGCGTTCTTTTCATGTGCCTGGGCATAAGAACGGACAAGCTTACGGACATTTGGTGGAAGAAGCAGAAACGGGACAACCTCCTATTAAAGAAATCGTTAATGAGGAACACCAGCAAAACGGAGAGACTCAGAGGGATGTAGGTAAAAATGCTAACCATAGGGTAGAGCGTTTCAGTTCGGTGGATGAACATGGGGCTGATCTGGAGGGCGGGAAACGTTTTGGTGACGATGGGGATTTTTCGGAAATAGAACTGGTACCGGTGCGTTCATTTCTGGAGATGATGGAGATGGATGTTACGGAGATTACGGGTACCGACGATTTGCATCATCCTGAAGGTGTGATCCAGGAAGCGCAGGAGCTTGCGGCAGATTGTTTTGGTGCCGAGGAAAGTTTCTTTCTTGTGGGAGGCAGTACGGCAGGTAATCTGTCCTTATTGCTCACTGTGTGTGATGAGCCGAACAGTATTGTACTGGTGCAGCGGAATGTACACAAATCCGTTATTCACGGGTTAATGCTGGCAGGCGCAAGAGCTGTGTTTCTGGAGCCATGGGTTGATTCTGTGTCTGGACTTGCGGTCATGCCGTCGGTAGAGACGGTTCAGGCTGCTGTCCAGTCTTATCCTGAGGCAAAGGGCGTACTCGTCACTTTGCCCAATTATTACGGCATGGGCGCTGATCTGACGCCTATAGCCGAGGTATGCCACGCTGCTGGCATGCCATTGCTCGTGGATGAAGCGCATGGCGCGCATTATGGGCAGCATCCAGAGCTGCCTGTGTCTGCACTGTCGTGCGGAGCAGACGGTGTCGTGCAGTCGACGCATAAGATGCTGACGGCCTTCACCATGGGTGCCATGCTGCACATTCAGGGACCACGGTTAAATCGGTCCCTGTTAAGGCAGCGCCTGGCCATGGTGCAAAGCTCAAGCCCATCATACCCCGTGATGGCTTCGCTCGATCTGGCGCGCCGGCTGCTGCATGTGCAGGGCGCGAACACATTCACAGCGGGGCTCGCCGCCGTGAATGCCTTTAAGCGCGGCCTCGCGGAGTTGCCGCACTTTCAGTTGCTGCAGCCTGCACAGCCGCTGCAGCAAGAACCGCCAGCCGGAACAGCGAAGCCGGCTGGTATGTCCGTGTCCGCTGCGCAGCAGACACGGGAGGGCCTGACCGCGGCGGCGATGCCAGCTGCCGCGGGGTATACCGATCAGGACCCATTTAAGGCCGTCATCTATGACGGCACAGGGGTACTGAGCGGTTATGGGCTACAGCAGCAGCTGGAAGCATGCGGCTGTGTGCCAGAGATGAGCGACGAACGGTACGTCGTCTTGCTCTTCAGCCTGGGCTCAACGGTGCAAGATGCTCAGCACCTATTGCAGGCTTTACACCATATCAGCTCTGCCAATGGGCATGAGCAGGGTCAATCCAATTCAGAACCATCGCAACAGCTTACGAAAGGTTCTGCGCAGTATATTTCCACGTGGAACAATTTACAAGAAAACACTCGCTACTCGGAACCGATCTGCTTTACACTGCAACCGATTGTGGAGACGGATACGATCAATGTCCCGGTAGAAGAAAGTGCGGGCTGTCGATCAGCTGAGATGGTAGTCCCGTATCCTCCAGGGATTCCGCTTGTATATCCGGGGGAACGCCTAAGTCCATCGATGGTGGCACGTATACAACTCTTGCGGGATGAAGGAGCAAAGTTTCACGGGGTATCAGATGCATCTCTACAGGTATTGAAGGTCATGAAGGATTAAAAGATACACATAAAAATCTGAATTGCATTCACCAATAGGTAGTCTATATGACCAATACGGATATCGATAATGGACCCTACACATGTGAGGGTCTCTTGGTCATTATCTACTTGCTCGGATGTGTCTTCAAACTCAGGCATGCAATACGTTGAAGGATGTCAGGGTCCAACATCTTGAAGTCCAGGCTGCTGATCCTGGCGAATTGTCCAGACGATTTTCTAAGGAACCGAGGACGTCTTATTGAGTCTTCGAGTCCTCCTTTTATTTTGTAAGGAACCTGAGACACGTTGTTTACCAGATTCACCTAACAAACACGCTGTAAACGGCTGGTTATTCCAATATAGCGTGTTACAGATTCCTTAGATTGTTGCCGGCGCTTCAAATCGCTGAATAAGACGTCACAGGTTCGTTAGCGCTCCCGTTCCATGCTCTGCTCCAGACACGTTTAGTTACGTTCCGGCTTTCGGCAGGTTTGAAGACACGCTCTGGTTCAACTTACAAAGATAGACATAAGAAAGAAGGGACCACTTTGGGTATTCCGCTAAAAAAATATACAGGAATAGTCCTGCAAGTTTTGTTGATGTACGGTTTTTATTGGATTGGAAACTTGATTCAAGCTTTATTACATTTGCCCTTAACAGGCAGTATTGTGGGCATGCTGGTATTGTTTATTGCCATTCAACTGGGATGGATTAAAATGAGTTGGGGAGAAGAAGGGTCAACGTGGCTTCAATCGCATCTGCAATTGTTGTTCATCCCACCCACTGTAGGCATTATTAATCATTTTGATTTTTTTAGAGCCAACACATTGGTATTGGTCCTGGGTTTGATCGTTAGTACATTAATTACATGTCTGATATCTGCCAAATTGAGTGAGTGGCTCATGACATGGAGATCGTCTCATGCAGGTAAAAAGGAGGCGATCCCTTGTCAGCATTCATCCTCGGAATTGGAATGATCGCGCTAACCATTGCTGTATATATTCCAGCCACTCGTCTATATAAAAGACTGAAATGGCCGATACTTATGCCTGTACTCACAACGACTGCCATCCTGATCCTGATCTTGGTGATTTCCGGTATAAAGCTGGATACGTACATGCTGGGTGGAAAATGGATACAGGAGCTTTTGGGCCCAGCAGTCGTATCTCTCGCTTTTCCCTTGTCCAGACATCTGCATGTGCTGAAGCAAAATATTATTCCAATTGTGGGTGGAACGATCGGAGGCAGTATTACAGGTATCGCTACAGGCGCATTAATCGCCATTCTGCTCGGGTATCCTCAAGAGATGGTCATCGCTTTATTGCCAAAATCCGTGACTACTCCTGTGGCTATTCAACTTGCAGATCAGGTTGGAGGGAACGCCTCGTTTACATCGCTATTTGTGATGATTGCAGGTTTCTCAGGGATATTACTAGGGCCGATGCTGTTGAAATGGGCCAAGGTTCGCAGTGAACATGCCTATGGAATCGGACTGGGTTCAGCATCTCATGCCCTCGGCATGGCAAGGTCTTTCGAATATGGAGAGAATGCGGTAGCCCTCAGCTCGGTATCCATGATTGTCAGTGCTATTGCCGGATCCATCATGCTTCCATTATGGGTATGGATGATCTACGGTTGACACTTTACTTTGTTGTTCATCTTGGAGTAACTGCTGACCTATAGTATTATAGAAAGAAAACAAGCTTGTATTATTTTTGTGTTATTATTACGTACCAGTATAGCTGTAGCTATACACCTCTGGGCGGGGTATATCATATCCTGTAGCAAGAGGGTCTAAGCATATTTGTTAATTCAGCAATAGATGCAATTATCGACATAGAAAGCAGGGAAGCATATGCAGGGCAGAGGTAAATTCATTACGCTGGAAGGGGGAGAGGGTTCCGGTAAAACAACGATGATCGGTAGAATAGGTTCTTATTTTGAAGAACGGGGTATACCTTACGTAGTTACGCGAGAGCCTGGCGGGATTGAAATTGCGGAGAAAATACGTTCCATTATCCTGGACCCTCTTCATACGGCAATGGATGCTCGAACCGAAGCGCTATTGTATGCAGCCGCACGTAGTCAGCATCTGGCGGAGAAGGTAGAGCCTGCACTGAAAGCTGGAAAAGCAGTCATCTGTGACCGATTTGTTGATAGCAGTCTGGTCTATCAAGGATACGCCCGCGGACTCGGGATAGAGAATGTATGGGCCATTAATCGCTTTGCAATTGGTGATCTCATGCCGGATGTGACCTTATATCTGGACATCGAGCCCGAAGTGGGGCTTGCCCGTATTGACGCTCATGATGGCCGCGAAGTGAACCGTCTGGATCTGGAAAACCTGGAGTTTCATCGTAAAGTGCGAGAGGGTTACTTCCTATTAAAAGAGCAGTTCCCGGAACGAATCAGGGTTATCGATGCTTCCATGAAGCAGGAGGATGTCTTGACAGCAATGATTTTGTCGCTGGAGACAGGGATTTTGAAGGATTTTGACGAGTAATTGTCTAATATATAGACAGGGCATTTGATAAAGGTGCTTATTCTAAAGGAGGTTATGCAGGATGAAACTGATTGTTGCGATTATACAGGATAAAGACAGCAACCGATTATCCAGCGCATTGGTCAAAGCAAACTTTCGGGCAACGAAGCTTGCCAGTACGGGTGGATTTTTGAAGGCAGGCAACACGACGTTTATGATCGGTGTCGATGATGGTCAAGTCGAGTCCGTAATGAACGTCATTCGCAGCAGCTGTAAGGTTCGTGAACAGCTCGTGACTCCGGTCACACCGATGAGTGGAACAACCGACTCTTACCTGCCGCTACCTGTTGAAGTTCAAGTAGGTGGAGCTACTGTATTTGTTCTCCCGGTAGATCGCTTCGAACATTTCTAATTAAACCTTTTGCATGGATCATCCCATGAGGGTCTTTCATGATCGATAGCATGTTGGAAACGATGGATGAAGGAAGATTTAAACAGAGTTCGTGCGTACCGCTGATGGAACGCCTTTCTTGATCGGAAGAATGGGCACACTCTTTCCGGATGAGCATTTCCTGGCTGGGGAATGCTCATCCGGAAAGAGGTTGACTACAAACAAACAAGTCCTTGATGGTAACGTGTATCTACCATTATATATAGAATGTGATCAGCATATATAAAAGCCTCATCCTCACGCACAGGCGCAACGCGCACTGTGCTGATGGGCGATTGGCTAACTATGATAGAAAGCGGGCGTATCCATGAAAATCAATCCTGGATTCAGACCGATTCAGAGCGGGATCAGTTCTACTGATTCAGGCTCCAAACCGGTTCAATCCAAAAATTTCTCTGATATGATGAACCACCAGGGGGAACGAGCCTCACAAGCTGAACTGAATCGCCGGTTTAGTGAAATCCAGCTTCAGGGCGATCGCTTGGCACGTTCCATGACGATTCGTGAACTGAAGGCGTATAAGCAACTTGTGAAAAGGTTCCTGGAAGAGACCGTTCGTCGCGGTGTATCCATGAAAGAGACAAGGGGTTGGGATCGTCGCGGCAGAGGCAAGCGGTACAAGCTGATTGATGAAATTGACTCCGCTCTGTTATCCATGGCTGATGAACTGCTGGATACAGAAGAAGGAAAAATCTCTCTATTACAACAAGTAGGCGAAATTCGGGGGATGCTTATTAATTTAAGCTTCTGAGGAGGAAGTATGTCCTTTCAACAGATTATGGGTCAACAAGCGGCCAAGCAAATGTTACAGAGCAGTTTGAGACGTCAGGCCATAAGCCATGCGTATTTGTTTAGCGGGCCATCGGGTAGCGGGCAACGGAAGACGGCAATTACCTTTGCCAAGGCAATATTCTGTACAGAGCTTGAAGATGACGCGTGCGGGCAGTGTCTCGAATGTCGTAAGGTGGAACATGGTAACCATCCGGATCTAACCATGCTTGCACCAGATGGAAATAACATTAAAATAGATCAAATCCGGGATCTGCAGCGTATCTTTTCATATCGATCCGAGGCTGGCCATCCCAAAGTATATATTATAGAACAAGCTGAGAAAATGACGGTGCAGGCAGCGAATAGTTTGCTGAAGTTTCTAGAGGAACCGCAGGTTCCAGCAGTCGGCATCCTGATTACAGATAATGGACAGGCCATGTTGCCTACAATCCGTTCACGCTCCCAATTGGTGCCGTTCAGTGCACTGAATCCGGAGGAGATGTTGCAATCTCTGATTGAAGAAGGGCACCCTGCTAATCTGGCTCGCTCTGCCGTCCATTTAGCGTCAGGATTGGAAGCATGTAGAGAAATTCTCCAGCAGAATTGGTTTGCAGAAATTAGAAACGTAATGTTACAATTAGGGAAGGAGTCCCTGGGTAGAGGAAGCACATCATTGATCTCTGCACAGCAGAAGCTTTTTAAAACCGGACTCTCTGAACACCTGGACATGTTACTAAGTTTGTTCCATCTATGGTTTAGGGACATGCTGTATGTTCAGTACGATAGGCATGAACATATCGTTTTTATAGATCAGTTAGACATGCTATCTCAGTTGGCACATACCCGCAGCACAGAGCAGTGGGTCTCCTATATGGATATGGCCGCGGCATGCAGAAAAAAATTGCGTTTCAACGTCAATGGCCAGCTTTGTCTGGAGCAATTTTTGATCGGTTTGGCATAAGACTGGGAGAGGGCAAAGTTAGCTCCAATCATATGCAAACGGTTATAACTTCGGCCGGGTTCCCTAAGAAGACAGGGCTTCAGACGAAGTGGGGTTGGCTTACAAGGGGGTTAATTTTTTGTACAGTGTAGTGGGTGTCCGTTTCAAAAAAGCGGGCAAAATTTATTACTTCGATCCCCTGGACCTTCCCATTGAGAAAGAAAACTGCGTTATCGTGGAGACAGCGCGGGGGGTTGAGTACGGTAAGGTTGTCGTAGGTAAGAAGGAAGTGGGCGAGTCCGATGTGGTGTTGCCGCTGAAGAAAGTCATCCGCGTTGCGGGCGAGACCGATGCCCGTGTAGTTGATGAGAACAAGCGTGCAGCCAAAGAAGCATTCGGTACTTGTTTAAATAAAATCAAAGACCATGGCCTCAAAATGAAGCTGGTCGATGTGGAATTTACGTTTGATCGCAATAAAATCATATTTTATTTTACAGCTGAAGGAAGAGTCGATTTCCGGGAGCTGGTCAAGGATC
Source organism: Paenibacillus amylolyticus (assembly GCF_001570725.1). Lineage (GTDB taxonomy): Bacteria > Bacillota > Bacilli > Paenibacillales > Paenibacillaceae > Paenibacillus > Paenibacillus amylolyticus_A. The sequence goes on along the minus strand of NZ_BCNV01000013.1, from coordinate 59,557 downwards.
TGGCAAGTATTTTCCGGACACGAATCGAGCTGAGACAGATTGGTGTACGTGATGAAGCGAAGATGCTTGGCGGAATCGGACCTTGCGGCCGCGTGTTGTGTTGTTCTTCCTGGCTGGGAGACTTTGAGCCGGTATCAATCAAGATGGCTAAAGATCAGAGCCTGTCACTGAATCCGACGAAAATTTCAGGGTTGTGCGGAAGACTCATGTGCTGTCTGAAATTTGAGCATGATAACTATGAAAGTGTGAGAGAAGAACTTCCGGCTGTAGGCAAATTGGTCGTCACCTCATTAGGTGAAGGAAAAGTTGTCGGAATTAATGCCGGTAGCCGCACAGTCCATGTTCAACTGTTCGACATCAGTAAAGTCAAAGAACTTCCGCTGGATGACGTCGTTATCAAGTAAACCATAAAGGTTGCTTCGGGGTGGAAACTTGGAAAAGAAAAATCTGTTTACGCACATTCATGAAATGGAAACCCAATTGGGTCAGTTGCACGGTGATTTAGGAGAGTTAAAAATGATTGTGAAGGAGCTGCTTGAGGATAATCAGCGGCTTACCATCGAGAATGAGCAGTTACGCAAGCTGCTCAAGCGTGAGGCTCCGGCAGATCTGCCGATCTCCTCAGCACTTGCTCCGGTAGCAAGACCAGCAGGTCCGGCTACAGGTGAAGATGTTGTGGGTGAAGGGTATGATAACCTGGCCCGGTTGTATCACGAAGGCTTCCATATCTGCAACGTCTATTATGGACATCTGCGGACGGAAGGCGATTGTCTGTTCTGCCTGTCTTTTTTGAATAAATGAAGTGGCCGTAGGGATCCCCTACGGTTTTTTTTCAAGGTTACAAACCTAAACTTAACGAACATGAGATATAGAGTACCGGAGGATGAGCGCAACATATGAAAACAAATGAAGTAGTGTTACATGAGTCAGAGCGGATTGATGATCTGCTCTCTCATGATCTGAGAATCATTCAAAGTGATGAAGTATTCAGTTTTTCGATGGATGCGGTATTGTTGGCTCGGTTTGCTTCCGTACCCAAACGGGGACGTGTACTTGATTTGTGTACAGGTAATGGGGTGGTTCCCATTCTTCTTACAACGCGTACGCAGGCTAGTCTGGAAGGGATCGAGATTCAGCCACGTTTGGCTGATATGGCGCGTCGCAGCGTGCAATTAAATGAACTGGACGAGTCGATTATGATTCGTGAAGGTGATTTGCGAGAACTGGTAAAAGAAACGGGTCACGCTGTCTATGATGCAATAACGGTTAATCCCCCATACATGCCTCTGAATGGTAGTGATCTCAAAATGAATACACACCAGGCAATGGCACGTCATGAGATCGGATGTACGCTGGAAGAAGTGATCCAGGCTTGCAGTCGACTTGTACGTAATGGGGGCAAAGTATCGATGGTTCACCGTCCACAGCGTCTTGCAGAGATTATCTCGCTCATGCGCGATTATAAGCTGGAGCCAAAACGGATTCGGATGGTACATCCCCGTGCTCATCTGGAAGCCAACATGGTATTAATTGAAGGAATGAAAGATGGTAAACCCGAAGTAAGGATGCTTCCTCCACTCATTGTCTACAATGAAGAGGGGAAATACTGTGATGAAATTATGGATATTTACTATGGTCAGCAGCATGCTGAGCGTACAACGAAGGGAGGACTTTAGATGACTTTGCATATTCAGAAAAGTTATGCGGAGCAGCCTGAAGGATCAGGTAAGCTGTATCTGGTTGGAACACCCATTGGTAATCTGGAGGATATGACCTTCCGGGCAATCAAGACTTTGCAGAGCTGTGACATCATTGCAGCAGAAGATACACGCCAGACTCGAAAGCTGCTTACCCATTTTGAGATTACACCGTCCATGTTGTTTAGTTATCACGAGCATAATAAGGGAGCAAGTGGCCCTGAACTGATACGCTATATAATAGAAGGAAAAAATCTGGCACTCGTCAGTGATGCCGGTCTGCCAGCCATTTCGGACCCTGGTTCCGACCTCGTGCAGCTTGCGCTGGAAGCCGGAGTAACGGTTATTCCCATCCCTGGACCCAATGCTGCGTTGTCTGCTCTGATCGTGTCCGGATTACCGACGGAGCGTTTTACATTCGGCGGTTTTTTGCCGCGGGAGAAAAAGGACATGCGAAAAGTGCTGGAGGCTTTTGACGAATCCAACGGGACTTTGTTATTTTATGAATCACCTCACCGTATCCGAAAAACATTAGTCCACCTCGAAGAAATTTTGGGTGATCGCTCGATTGTCCTGGCTCGTGAACTAACCAAGCGTCATGAAGAGTTCGCAAGGGGGAGTGTGAAGGAATGCATAGACTGGCTTGAAGAGCACCCACCTCTTGGCGAGTACTGTTTGCTGGTAGAAGGCATTAAGGAAGAGGAGCGTAAGGCTGAGCGCGAAGCATGGTGGCAGCTCATGTCACTTGCGGATCACGTCAGCCATTATGAGGGTGAAGGACTTAACCGTAAAGATGCGATGAAAAAAACGGCAACCGATCGTGGTCTGACGAAGCGGGATGTATATAATGCGTTAATCGAGTAGCTAAACTAAACAAATATCTTCTGTAATGGGGAACATAACCTGAAAAGAACCTTATACCCAACCTTAGTGGAATCTTAAAAAAAGCAGAGCGGTTCAAAAAAACTCCAAATAAAATTTACCGCTCTCTCCCAGTTGGCGTGTGACAGACCCATTTTGGGTAATGGAACCCATAACAGGGCAAAAAAATACCTTCCACGGTGGGGTTCACACCGGGAAGGCCATTAAGGAATATTAAAAAGGTTAGAAATAACAATTTAGATAAGTCCAGTATACCTGTTTTTTCTTATTTTGTCACAGGTGCAGGGATTTCGGAAATACATTCGTTACAAACAATTTTACCTTTGAAGTAAGTAACGTTCTCTGCATTACCACAGAAGATACAAGCAGGCTCGTATTTTTTCAACATGATGCGCTCGCCGTCAACATAGATTTCCAGAGCATCTTTTTCACCAATACCGAGCGTACGGCGCAATTCGATTGGAATAACTACCCGTCCCAGTTCGTCCACTTTTCTTACAATACCTGTTGATTTCATCATTATAATCAGTGCTCCTCTCAGCTAACTATCATTGTCATTATTCGACATTATTTTATGTTTTATGATACTCATCATACCAACGATTCCCAAAACAGTCAACCTTAAAATTAGCTTAAAATTAAGGCTGTTTTTCACAAGGTTACTGGTGGTAAGGGATTGTAAGCCGTTTTTCGTATTTAAACATCAATGTCAGCTTTGTCGATTTGGAAAACGACAAAACTACGTTATTCGACAAAGTTCGTCATGTCGTGTCGAATCTTTGATGAATTGTAGAGATCAAAGCGTTAATATAAGAGAAATTAAAGGAGTGAGTCGATATGGAACAACGTTTAACGGAAGAGAAAGTGTTTAAAGATCCGGTACATAATTATATTCACGTGCAAGATCCAGTTATATGGGAGTTAATTAACACCCCCGAGTTTCAGCGTTTACGCCGGATTCGGCAGTTGGGAACTTCTTACCTTACCTTTCATGGGGCAGAGCATAGTCGTTTCTCACATTCACTGGGTGTTTATGAGATTACGCGAAAGATCATCTCTCAATTTGAAAGAAGTCATTATTCGGATTGGCCGAAGGAAGAAAAGATTGTAGCTCTGTGCGCAGCTTTACTTCATGATCTTGGGCATGGGCCATTCTCTCACTCCATCGAGGAAGCTTTTGACATGAATCACGAAGATTGGACTTGTCGCATCATTACAGGTGATACCGAAGTAGGGGCGATCTTAAGACGGTATGCTCCTGATTTTCCTGAAAAAGTGGCTTCTGTAATTCAAAAAACGTATGAGCAGCCGATTGTGGTCAATCTGGTGACCAGTCCTCTTGATGCGGACCGAATGGATTACTTGCTCAGGGATGCTTATTTTACAGGAGTAAACTACGGAACAATCGACCTTGATCGTATCCTTCGCATGCTGCGCCCTTATCATGGACGGATTGTAGTCAAAGATTCAGGCATGCATGCTGTAGAGGATTACTTAATGTCTCGGTATCAGATGTATTGGCAGATTTACTTCCATCCGGTAACCCGCAGTTCCGAAATTATATTGCGACAAATTTTCAAGCGAGCGAAAACACTGATACAGGAAGATTTTCAATTCCGCTTCATGATCGATCCACTACCTCAATTATTTGAAGGAGAACTTTCGGTAGAGGAATATTTACAGTTGGATGAAGCTTTGATTCAGACGGCATTTACGCAGTGGCGCAAGGAGGACGATGCTGTTCTGAGTGAGTTATGCGAACGTTTTATGGATCGCAAGTTATATAAGTATGTAGAGCTTGAACAGACCGACTTGACAATGATGGAAGAGATTCGGGAAGCTTTTGTTCAGGCAGGTCTCAATCCCGAATATGATCTTGAAATTGATTTTCCGTCGGATAATCCGTATGATGTGTTTCGTCCGGATGAATCCACGGATAAGCAGATTCTGCTGCTCGATCGACAGGACAAGTTACATGAGTTGTCAGAGGTATCCGACATTGTCCGTTCCATCAGTGGGCTGCATCGGGGAAAACATCATTTGTATTACCCGCAAAACAAGGTGGATGCGATTATTCACGAATTACCGTCCCATATACGCCCCTATTTCTTGTAATGGTGAAGATACAACTTGGTGAAGAATTTCGATATCAAAACACTTTCTAAAAGAGCTATTTTTCATGATACAGTAATCTGCTTTAATGGGGAGTATATGTAGATCGACATAATTTTGTAAAAGAAAGTAGGTTGAGTCATCATAAGTAGCGATATATAGATCTAAATATCCGTGTATCTTCTATATATTGTAGTTTGTGAACAAATGAGAGTAATGATGGGCAATCCACGGATTTTTAAAATTTTCTTTACGAAGCATTAAAATAATGGATTTTCTAAATTAAATTTCCAAGAGAAGATAGTCGTTAGTTCGACATGAAGGGAGATACAAACATGATGCTGTTCGACACACATACACATCTGGATGCACCACAATTCGACGAGGACCGCGAGGACATGATTCAGCGTGCTGTGGACGCCGGGGTTGGTCGCATGATCAACATTGGCTTTAACCGGGAGACGATTCCAACGACAATGAAACTGGCCGAAACGTATGACTTTATATATGCAGCTGTAGGGTGGCATCCGGTAGATGCGATCACGATGCAGGAGGGCGATCTGGAGTGGATTGCATCTTTATGCAAGCATGAAAAAGTAGTTGCAATCGGTGAGATTGGATTGGATTATCACTGGGATACTTCACCGAAGGAAGTGCAGCATCGCGTATTACGACAACAGATTGCATTGGCTCGTGAAGTGAACATGCCAATTGTCATCCATAATCGGGATGCACACGAGGATATTATAAGAATTTTGCGTGAAGAGAAGGCGGGCGAGGTTGGCGGTGTGATGCACTCGTTCTCCGGCAGCTGGGAAACCGCGAAAAGTTGTCTCGATATGGGCTTCCATCTGTCCTTCGGAGGTCCAATCACATTCAAAAATGCAAAGCAGCCAAAAGAGGTTCTGGAGAAGGTTCCTATGGACCGGTTTTTCATTGAAACAGATGCGCCATATTTGACACCTCATCCGTACCGTGGAAAACGAAATGAGACAGCGCATGTACGTCTGGTTGCAGAGGCAGCTGCGGAAATTAAAGGCATTTCGGTAGAGGAAATTGCTGCAATAACAACCAAAAATGCCATGGAACGATTTGGGATTCGTTAAAAAAACGAGTAAATCAGGTGAAAAAGGGAGTTAAGCGGAGTTAATTTGCTCTTTGATCCAAATAAATCAAGAATATTACAATATTTTAACCAAATATTCAGAAAAACGTACTTGATCAACGCTTTACAACATGCATCAAAACAGGATATCATCTTTTCAGTGAATTGTTGTGCGGAAAATTGGACAGATGTTCGGGGGATGAACAAAGGGACACTTTCCGAGGAAGCAACATTACTTTCATGAATCAGTCTCGCTGAGTCTCCGTTAACGGAGAGCGGGGGAACCAATAGGGCTTAAACATCGGTGTATTTGGCCGGTGCGCATCATTCGCTGACCCAAAAGCAGCGAAAGGATCTGCGAAGCCGTATTTGATTTCTTCTTTGGGTCTCGGGGTGAATTCAAGGGCGTCCGCCATGAGCGGGTGACCTAAGATAGGGCGGCTCTCTTTCGCCCGAACCCGACAGCTAACCTCGCAAGCGGAAAAAGAGAGGCAACCTCGTGCATGAATTTCCGATATTCAGAATCATTCGGAAGCCACGAAAGAGTTCCTCTTACACTCTTTCTTTGGCTTTTTTGTTTTTGAATAAAAGAAATGTTGTCATCATACGGTAGGTATTCAGGAGGATGACATCATGTTGCGAAGATTGATTCATGGTGCAGAACCGGATTATGTTGGTCCAATCTGTGTTCTGTAGAAAATTTGGTATAGTCACGTCAAAGACATCATGCATTACTTTAGACGACGAGGCTATGAAGGAGGACGGAGAAGTGGGCACATTCCAACCAGAAGAGACCCATGAGTCACGATCATCCAGTAAGTCTTTCGCGTTGCGGTGGAAGCATGAGAACATGCGTCAAATGGCATTGATCGCGATTTTCTCAATTGCGCTTACAATCATGATCTTGTTAGTCGTTTACGGTCAGGCCGGGAAACAAATTTCACTGGTTATTGATGGCAAAGCTCAGGTGGTAGAGACTCGTACAGGAATGCTTCAGGAAATGCTGGAGGAGCAGTCAATCACAGTCAGCCCTCACGATAAGGTATCCATGTCCATGAACGGGGCGATTACAGATGGAGACCGAATCGTTATTGAGCGGGCCGTTCCAGTTAACATTACGGCAGACGGAGACACCAAGACTCTGTATACAACCGATTCATCGGTACAAGAGGCAATTCAAAAGTCAGGTATTCAAGTTGCAAGTAATGACAAAGTGTATCCGGCGCTTGGAACTACAGTCAAAGCGGATATGAAAATCCGTGTAGTGCGGGTAACAAAGCGTACAGTGGATGTAGAACAACCGATCGCTTATAAAGTGATCAAAACGGCTGACCCTAGCTTGTACAAAGGGGATAACCGTGTTGTTGTAAACGGCAAAGAAGGCACACTTGTCCAGCATATCGAAAAGGTATTTCAGGATGGAGAATTGGTCTCCAAAAAAATGGTCGGCAAATCCGTCGCGAATAATCGTGTAGATAAAGTGATCGCAGTCGGCACCAAAGCAAAACCGGTCGTAAAAGAGCCTGTGATTCAGACCGTATCGGCTCAGACTTCAACTTCAACAACGAAACAGGCAACAACAACGAACTCGAAGAAAACCTCTGCCTCGGGCAGCAAAGTGATTACCGTATCCGGAACTTCTTTTAAATACTCCAAAGTACTTAAAAATGTATCCATGACTGCCTACTCTTCCGAAGAGCCTGGCATCGGCACTAAAACAGCTTCCGGTACTCGTGTAACGGAAGGGCGCACCATTGCGGTTGATCCCAAAGTCATTCCAATTGGCTGGTGGGTATATATCGAAGGTCTGGGCTTCCGTCGTGCGGAAGATACAGGCGGTGCCATTAAAGGCAACAAAATTGATGTATATTATGACAGTGTGAAGCATGCCCTGAATTTTGGACGCAAGAAAGGCAAGACGGTCTACGTGATCGGTCCGGTGAAGCCGGAAGCGAACTAAAATCGTTTTACTTTGAAATGGGAATGCTATAAAATAGTTGCATGAATGATTCATGCGGAATATGCGGCGGAGGGGTCTGAATTCAGTCTCCCCCGCCGTTTGGCAGAGAAGAGGATATTCCTCTTCTTTTTGCGTTAGAAAGGAAGAAATGGAACATGATAAAAGAAGTCATAGTGGTGGAAGGCCGTGACGATACGGTAGCCATTCGTCGGGCCGTGGAAGCCGATACAATAGAAACAGGTGGATCAGCCATCAACCAGCGCATTTTGAAGCGGATTGCGCTTGCTCAGGAGAGACGGGGAGTCATCGTACTGACAGATCCGGATCATGCCGGCGAACGCATTCGTAAAATTATTGCGAACAAGGTCCCTGGCTGCAAGCATGCCTTCATTCCAGAAGCGGATGCGACGCGCAAAGGGGACATTGGAGTGGAGAACGCCTCACCGGAGGCGATACGGCACGCGCTGGAACGCGTACATACTTCATACGAGGGTGCTCCGAGTCTGATCGATTGGGAGGACCTGATCGCGGCAGGACTTATCGTGCATCCACAGGCTGCCGCACGTCGCATGGAGATGGGCAATCTGCTAGGCATTGGATATTGTAACGGGAAGCAGTTCCACAAGCGTCTAAGTGTATTTCAGATTACACGGGAAGAGTTCTCTACAGCATTAGCGCAAATTGAACGTGAAGGATTGTGAGCATATGAAGGACATGGAAGAAACGATAGAAATTGCAACGCCCAAGCGAACCAAAGAGATTATTCAAAGACACGGATTCTCATTCAAGAAAAGTCTGGGTCAGAACTTTCTGATTGATCAAAATATACTAAACAAAATCGTGAATGCAGCCGATTTGGACGAGTCCAAGGGCGCGTTGGAGATTGGGCCGGGTATTGGAGCCCTTACGGAGCGTTTGGCTCGGGTAGCCGGTCCTGTCACAGCTGTAGAGATTGATCAGCGCTTGATCCCAATCCTGGGAGAAGTGATGCAGCCTTATTCAAATGTACGTGTTCATCATGGGGATGTGCTGAAGCTTGATCTGGCTGAGTTGTTTAATACGGATTTTGCATCCGTGGACAAAGTTAGTGTCGTGGCTAACCTGCCTTACTATGTAACGACCCCAATCATGATGAAACTGCTGGAAGAGAAGCTGCCAGTAGACAGCATCGTTGTCATGATTCAAAAAGAAGTGGCTGAACGCATGGCTGCTGCACCTGGATCAAAAGACTACGGCAGTCTGAGCATCGCGGTTCAGTACTACAGTATGCCGGAGCTTGTGTGTATTGTGCCTCCTACGGTCTTCATTCCGCAACCTAACGTGGAGTCGGCTGTTATTAAGCTGAAGGTGCGTGAGCAACCGCCCGTGGAGATTCCGGATGAAGCACACTACTTCGAAGTGGTACAGGCTTCTTTTGCCCAGCGGAGAAAAACAATCTCGAACAACCTGAAAGCACGTTTTTTCACGAAGGAGAACCGGGAACAGGCAGACATTCTGCTGGAGCAGGCAGGTATTCAACCGTCCCGACGCGGAGAGACGTTAAGTTTGCAGGAGTACGCTACACTCAGCACCGTGATGTGGGAAGCAGGGGTACGCGCCGCGCTGTAAAATTCGAATGAACCAAACCGGGTCTCTGCCCATACGATGGGGTAGAGGTGATTACGTTGATGAATATCGGAGACTTGGTCGTTCGGAAGTCATACGGCGGCGATGTGACTTTTCGGGTGGAAGGCCTTCAGTTGGATGCTGCGGTCATTAAAGGGACTGAGTTCCGGCTGATTGCTGATTCCCCGGTGGACGATTTGATACAGGTTCCCTACGAACCACAAAGCGCAAAGACCAGACAGGCGCATATTAAGGCACATCAGACCTTGTCCCGCCTGCAGCAGAATCGTATGGAACAGGCTGAGCGGAATCGTGAAGGTCTGGTGCAGGATTGGTCTGCCCAGCAGGAACCGGCTTATTTTGAAATGCCTGGCAAGGTGCTTCATCTGGACGGAGATCCGAATTATTTGAAAAAAAGTATGGATCTTTATGAGCAACTTCGTGTTCCCGCAGAGGGACAATATGTCCATGAATCGGCAATGGCAGATACCTTATACCGTTTATTACCCAAAGTACGTCCGGATATCGTGGTCATTACGGGTCATGATGGGGTACTTAAGACACGTCAGCCCTACGACTTATATAGTCTTGGTAGCTACAAGAACTCACAAAATTTTGTGTCGGCCATTCAGGTGGCCAGACAATACGAACGCCATCTGGACGCACTCACCATTGTGGCAGGAGCCTGTCAGTCCCATTTTGAGGCACTGCTGCGTGCTGGAGCGAACTTTGCCAGTTCTCCGGGCAGAATTCTCATTCATGCACTTGATCCGGTCTATGTGGCAGCCAAGGCTTCCTTCACATCTGTTAGGGATACCGTCAACATGAACGATGTCCTGCACAATACCATCAGTGGTAGCCAGGGTGTGGGTGGTGTGGAGACACGCGGGAGTTACCGGGTAGGCCTGCCGGGATTGAATGATTTATCAACGCTAAAAGTGAACCCATCGGCAGTCTGATGTAGGCCATTTAAAGTCCCAATTTGGGGCTTTTTTTGTTTGCAAAAAAATTCATTGACAACAACTTTTTGATGCTGATATAATAATTAGTTTTGATTTGACAATGACTGTAAAATCCGGTATAATGGACAAGAAAAGAGGTGGTCGTCGACAATGGCTAAAAACACGCTGTTGGATATCAAACGCAATCTCGACGCACATATAGGTCAGAAAATTATGTTGCGGGCTAATGGTGGCCGCCGTAAGACCATTGAGCGTACGGGTGTATTGGAAGAAACGTACCCTTCTGTTTTTATCGTTAAGCTTGATGAGGAGCAAGAAACCTTCAAGCGAGTATCTTATAGTTATGCGGATATACTTACGGAATCGGTGGAAGTCATGGTCTTTGACCCGGGCAGCCAGACGCATAGCTCCTACATGGAGACGTAAGTATCGTTTTACAGGCGATTCGCCCCACAAGGCGGATCGCTTTTTTGTTTTTACTAAATCCCCAATTCGCCTCCAAAGGTAAACGATACATACGCAGGAATGAGCGAGGAACGGTCGCGGCATACTACTTGGACAGGTGAAGGAACAGTTTCCTAAAGCAAATGCAGGAGCTGAACCTGGCCTGATGCTAAAATGTCCAAAACGTGAACGAACTCATTACATCATGAAATTACTTTGGAGGAGGATGGTTCATGAGTCGGAGAAGAAGAAGTGTCATGTCAGAGGATCTGAAGAATGAGCTGGCAAAAGACCTGGGTTTCTATGATACGGTGCAACAGGAAGGCTGGGGCGGAATTAAAGCCAAGGATGCAGGAAACATGGTGAAAAGAGCCATTCAACTGGCTGAGCAGGCTGCGCGCAAATCTTAATCCGGTTCAAGCAGACTGAAAAGCGGGGAAATCCGTCAGGAATAACCCCGCTTTTTCCCCTTAGATGCGGAATAGAAATGACTTGACAGCCCCATTTTGATATAATATGTTAAGTTGTCTTAGGGAAAAGGTGAGGACGGGTGAACGCCTTGAAAATTTACGAAAAAGCGCCTGCTAAAATTAATTTGATGCTGGACGTTTTACATAAAAGAAGCGATGGATTCCATGAGGTTGAAATGATCATGACCATGGTCGATCTGGCTGATCGCCTGGAAATGTCGGAGTTGCCGCGAGATACCATTTTCATCTCCAGTCAGGCTGGATATATCCCGCTGGACGAGAAGAATCTGGCCTTCCAGGCAGCCAGGCTTATTAAGGAGCGCTATAACGTGCGTACGGGCGTCCATATTCATCTGGATAAAAAGATTCCGGTTGCAGCTGGACTTGCCGGAGGCAGCAGTGATGCAGCAGCAGCGCTGCGTGGATTGAACCGTCTGTGGCGGCTGAATATACCGGATCACGAACTTCAGGAGCTTGGAGCTGAACTCGGTTCGGATGTTCCATTCTGTATCACAGGAGGGACTGCACTCGCGACAGGGCGCGGTGAGAAATTGACTCCCATACCTAATCCGCCGCAATGCTGGGTGATTCTGGCAAAGCCTCCGATCAATGTGTCTACTGCCGATGTCTACGGACGGTTCCGCAGTGACAAGATTGTTCGTCATCCGAGTGCGTCCAAAATGGAGCAGGCTATTCGTAACCAATCATTTACGGAAGTGTGCAACCAGATGGGCAATGTGCTTGAGGATGTAACGTTGAAGCTGTATCCGGAAGTTCAGCATCTGAAGGATGCCATGATTCGGCTCGGTGCAGACGGCGTGTTGATGTCCGGTAGCGGCCCAACGGTATTCGGTCTGGTCTCCAAAGAATCCAAGGTTGCCCGGATCTACAATGGTCTGCGCGGCTTCTGCAAAGAAGTATACGCTGTACGTATGTTGACGTAAAATTCGCTTTTATAATGTACAAACACGTATAAAGGTGGTATATTTTTAAATAATTATTCGGATTTGGATGTTTCCGTGATCGTGAGGATGGATCTCTGTGAAGAAGTTAAAACGAAGCGCAAGGCTGGTTGAAATGACGCAATACTTATTGTCCAGACCGCATACGGTTATTCCGTTGACCACATTTGCCGAACGCTATGGAGCCGCGAAGTCTTCGATTAGTGAAGATTTGGCGATTATCAAGGAAGTGTTCGAAGAAGGTGGGTCAGGAGAACTGCATACACTGGCTGGAGCAGCCGGGGGAGTAAGATGGATTCCGAAAGTGTCTCGAGAACTGGCACTGGCATTTGCGGAGCGACTGTCGACCCAGCTTGCGCAGCCTGATCGGATCTTGCCTGGAGAATACCTGTACATGTCCGATCTGCTTGGACAACCCGCATTGATGAATGAAGCCGGCAAGATCTTTGCAACGGCCTTTGGCAATATGAATATTGATGTGGTTATGACGGTAGAAACCAAGGGAATCCCACTGGCTTATGCGACCGGAGCCCAGCTCAACCTGCCTGTCGTGCTCGTACGCAGGGACCATCAGGCTACAGAAGGATCGGCCGTAAGTATCAATTATGTATCCGGGTCCCATAAAAGTCTGCATACCATGTCCCTGTCCCGCAGGGCAATGCGTGAGCATTCCAGAGTACTCATTGTGGATGACTTCATGAAGGCTGGGGGTACGGTGCAAGGAATGATCGATCTTTTGGCCGAGTTTAATGCTACGGTAGCCGGGGTAGGGGTACTGGTGGAATCTGGTTCTGTAGATTCAGAGGAACGCCTATTAACGGATTACGTCTCTCTGGCGAAGCTGACAGCGGTTGATGCCAAGAGCAGACACATTTCCGTCAAGCCTGGTAACTATTTCGACCTGTAGAAAGATGACGAATTTTGTGTCGGTAAAGGTTCTTTTCCATCGACCTGGCACTAACGTTGTCGAATTGTGTATTAAATAAAAAAATTCCTGAAATTAGGAAATTTTTGTGGTTATAAAAAGAAGGAGTTCGTATAGGCTGTGTGGAATTATACACCAAGTTCTGATGGAAAAAGGTGGTGAACACACACATGCAAATTACGGATGTCAGACTCCGCCGTGTTAACTCGGAGGGGAGAATGAAGGCTATCGCATCCATTACCATCGATAACGAATTCGTCGTTCATGACATTCGTGTCATTGATGGTAACAACGGAATGTTTGTTGCTATGCCGAGCAAGCGTACTCCTGACGGAGAGTTCCGTGATATCGCCCACCCGATCTCTTCCGGTACTCGTGAGAAGATTCAGGCAGCAGTTTTGACTGAATACGATCGTGCAGCAACTGAGGAAGAAGTCATTGAAGAAGGTGCCTGAGAACATTATTGGGGTTCGAAGGAAAAGAGAGCCATGTCTTATGGCTCTCTTTTCTTTTTGACCGGAATAAGATATATTCAGTATTGAGTTTATTAGCAGAGAACAAAAAGCGCATCGTGCGCTTGGTGGCAGGGCGGCATCTTAGGAATCATTGGGATTCGGTTAAGCTCGCAGGTACACGGCGTATACATATAGGTCACGATTCGTTGGTGTCCGCGTTGTTACGTGTGATTACAGAGACAGCAGGCGATGAACAGGACCGGCTTGAAGCCGGCTGAACGATACTCATTGGATATAGATCAGCAATGCAATTCAATGGGATTTTCAGAACAGGAGGTCGTTAATTTTGAAACGAATGGCAATCGTTCTTGCCGCAGGGCAAGGGAAACGAATGAAATCAAAATTGTACAAAGTACTGCATCCCGTGTGCGGTAAACCTATGGTTGGACATGTGCTGGATGCAGCACTCAGCGCAGGCGTTGAACGCAGTGTAGTTGTAGTCGGTCATGGTGCCGAAGCGGTGCAGTCATTTTTGGGTTCCAGAGCGGAGTATGCACTTCAGGCGGAACAACTGGGTACAGGTCATGCAGTGAAGCAGGTTAAATCCTTGCTTGGCGGTGAAACTGGCTCTACAATTGTAGTCTGTGGAGATACACCGCTTGTAACCAGTGAGACGTTGGAAGGTCTGATGAAGCTGCATGAGAGTAGCGGAGCAGCAGCAACAGTTCTTACGGCTCAGTTGGACAATCCCAAAGGCTATGGCCGCGTCATTCGCGGAGAAGATGGGTCTGTACAACGGATTGTGGAACAAAAGGATTGCACAGAGCAAGAAGATGCTGTGAATGAGATTAACACAGGCACATACTGTTTTGATAATGCAAAATTGTTCGCAGCCCTGGAAAAAGTGACGAACCAGAACGCTCAGGGAGAGTATTATCTCACAGACGTGGTTGGCATTTTCCGCAATGATGGAGAAGTCGTTGAGGCTTATATGTCAGATGACATCGCAGAATCCATCGGGGTTAACGACCGACTTGCACTTTCACAAGCCGAAGCCTTCATGCGTGAACGTCTCGCCGTACGCCATATGTTGAACGGTGTTACAATCATTGATCCGTCATCGACATATATCGGAGCGGATGTTACGATTGGATCAGATACCGTTTTGTATCCGGGGACGATCCTCAAAGGCACAACTTCCATTGGTGAAGCATGCCATATTGGTCCTCAGGCAGATGTGGAAGACAGTGTTATTCAGGACGGAGTTACGATTAAACATTCGGTAGTATCCAATGCCGAAATTGGTTCTGATGCAACGGTAGGTCCATATGCTAATTTGCGTCCAGGGACTAAACTGGGTCGCAACGTAAAAATTGGTGACTTTGTCGAAGTGAAAAATGCTACAATTGATGAAGGTTCCAAAGTATCTCATCTCAGCTATATTGGGGATGCCAAAGTAGGGAAAAACGTAAATGTTGGATGTGGGGCAATAACTGTCAATTATGATGGTTATAATAAAGCTGTGACAACGATTGAAGATGATGCTTTTGTAGGCAGCAACGTCAATCTGATTGCACCGATTACGGTAGGAAAAGGCGCTTATGTGGTTGCTGGTTCCACCGTTACCCATTCCGTTCCCGAGAATGATCTGGCCATTGCTCGTCCACGTCAGGAGAATAAACCTGGTTATGCGGAGAAGATTCGCGGACGTGCCAAAGCCAAGAAACAGAATGCCAAACCCCAATAAGGGGTTTTGATAACAAGATTGCCTCCCGAAGACCGGGAGGTGCCGACATGTCGCAGACGCTTATTGATTCCAATGAACCAGCACGGAGGGTTTTTATTTTATGACTTATTTTGATTCGAAATTAAAAATATTTACTTGCAATTCTAACCCCAAGCTCGCCCATCAAATTGCTGATTATATCGGGATTCCCATGGGTGAATCTCACACAACCAGCTTCAGTGATGGCGAGATTCAAGTGAAACTCTCCGAGAGTGTTCGGGGTTGTCACGTCTACATCGTGCAGTCCACTTGCTTGCCGGTTAATGACAACCTGATGGAAATGCTCGTTATGATTGATGCACTTAAACGGGCATCTGCCAAGACGATTAACGTCGTTATTCCTTACTATGGCTATGCAAGACAGGATCGCAAGGCACGTTCACGTGACCCAATTACGGCGAAACTGGTTGCCAACCTGATCGAAAAAGCGGGTGCAACCCGTGTTATCGCGATGGACTTGCATGCAATGCAGATTCAGGGATTCTTCGACATTCCGGTCGACCATTTGCTCGGCGTGCCGATTCTGGCTCAATATTTCCGGTCGAAACAGATCGAAAATCCAGTTGTCGTGTCACCTGACCACGGTGGCGTAGTCCGCGCACGTAAACTGGCTGATTTCCTGAATGCACCTCTTGCGATTATCGACAAACGTCGTCCTGAGCCGAATGTGAGCGAAGTGATGAACATTATCGGTAACATTGAGGGTAAAACAGCCATTCTGATCGATGACATTATTGACACGGCGGGAACGATTGTACTGGGAGCGAATGCTCTGATGGAAGGCGGCGTGAAAGAAGTATACGCGTGCTGTACTCACCCAGTATTGTCCGGACCTGCGATGGAACGTTTGGAGAATGCACCATTGAAGGAAGTCATCGTAACGGATACCATTCCAATTACGCATGCTAATCCGACAAGCAAACTCAAAGTGTTGTCTGTAGCGCCTTTGCTCGGAGAAGCAATTATCCGGGTTCATGAGGAATTGTCAATCAGCAAGCTGTTTGAAATTGAATAAGGATGTCTGCATAAAGTAGTAGAGGGGTTACGTTTTCCGGTTCAATGGAAAATGTAACCCCTGTCGGCGTGCCGTTTTATTAAAAGTGAAACAGACGCTGGTCAGTCCATATAAGTTTGAACTATTCATTTACACAATAACGGAGAGGGCAGAAAAGATCTGAAGAAGCGAAGTTAAAAGCTTTCTGAAAGAAAGCTGCTTCGGAAGCATATGCTTCGACTTAACAGCGATCGGAAGATGTTTCTGCACGCGCAGTGATCCAGTGTAAAATGGTTCGTTCATCTTATATGGTTAATACCCGGGGCGGGAGATAAATCGGAAACGACGCCGATGAAAGAGCGTGTCGGCAATCTCGACGAATTGATTATCGAAACGAGTGATGAGACCAATCTCAATATGGGTGTCGCGGTCGTATACCTGTACAGGTACGTGATATTCGAGATGATAGATAAAATCGCTATGTTGAGTCAGTTGTCCGTTGTCTTCGCGCAAAACCCGCTCACCTTCCTGGGTTGATAAAATATTAACTGTGAATACTACAGTAAATCGATCTTTACTTTCCTGATATTATATGAAATATAACATTCGAAGTCTATGCCTCACCTCAGGCTAATCCGAAGGAGGGAACAAGATGAAGTGGATTGTCGGACTTGGAAATCCAGGCTCGAACTATGCCAAAACCCGTCATAATATCGGTTTTATGGCACTGGATCGGTTGGCTGATCGTCATAGTATCTCCATTACACAGAGTAAATGTAAGGCGCTGATTGGAGAAGGCAACATTGGCGGTGTGAAAACTGTGCTGATTAAACCCATGACCTTTATGAACTTGTCTGGTGAATCAGTTCGAGCGTATATGGATTTTTATAAAGTTAGTCTTGAAGATCTGATTGTTGTGTACGACGACATGGATACAGAGATTGGCAAAGTCAGATTGCGTTATCAAGGCAGTGCAGGCGGACATAATGGGATCAAGTCCATTATTCAGCATACCGGTACACAGCAGTTTAACCGGGTACGCATGGGAATATCCCGGCCTGAACCAGGACATGCCATTGTTGATTATGTACTGTCGACATTTATGAAAAAAGAAAAAGAAGCCCTTGATCAGACCATTGAGCAAACGTGTGATGCCCTGGAGCATAGCTTGACTCATACGTTCGAACAAACAATGGCGAAGTTTAACGGTTAATTCTGTAAGACATACTGGTAAAATGATCAAAAAGACGGGTTCGATTCAGCCATACTGGACATACTGGACGTATAAACCATGTTCAGGAGGCATAAACATGTCAGTGAATTACGTATGTCGGCATTGCCGTACCTTTATTGGACGAATCGATTCTGCCCGGATAACGGAAGTAGAGCTTGGCTTTCATTTCTTGACCCCCGACGAGCGGAGGGATATAATAGCGTATAATTCCGGTGGTGACATTACCGTTCGGATTACATGTGATTACTGTAAGGAAGCCCTGGAGCACAATCCGGAGCTTAGTCTGCTCGCGAGTCCGCTTCAGTAGACATCGCCTGTAACAGGATCGAATGACAGTTGAGGGCGGTTGCGTAATAACGCTCCACCTTTTATAGCCTTGGCAGCCTGCTGAGGCTTCTTTTCAGTTGGAATGAAAGCCAGCGCTATCTCGAAATCAGGCTCAGCCACATCAACAGATGTGGCAATGTTGCGAGTAATCCTTTATGATGAAACAGGACAAAAAGGAATTTGTATCCATTTTAATAGTGATGCTACGCGTATGCGTGAGATAATCAAGTAAGTTATAAGAGAGGTGCCCCTTTTGTTACAAGCACTTATACAGGCTTTTTCCAAAGATCCGGACTTCGGGTCCATTACAGCCGGAATCAAGTCCGGCATGAAGGAACAATTGGTTTCAGGTCTATCCGGCTCGGCGCGTCAGATTATGCTGGCTGCTCTGCATCAGGAAATGAACCGACCATTGCTCGTAGTAACACACAATATGTTTTCAGCTCAAAAAATTGCAGAAGATTTACAGGAAGCGCTTTCACCAGATCAGGTGTTAATCTATCCTGCCAACGAACTTGTCGCTGCTGAAGCTGCTGTTTCCAGCCCGGAAACATTAGGTCAGCGTATTGATGTGTTGGTCCGCTGCGCCCAGGGTTTCAGGGGCGTTGTTGTTATTCCCTTTTCTGGCGTAAGACGTTATGTCCCGCTTCCGGAAGTGATGGCCAATGCTCGAATTTTGATTAAACAGGGCAACACACTTCAGCTAGATTCCTTCCTGTTGGAGATGGTAAAGCTCGGATATGAGCGTGTAGAGCGCGTAGAATCCCGCGGTGAGATGAGTGTACGCGGAGGTATCATCGACTTCTACCCGGTTACTTCATCGATCGCGTATCGAGTGGAGTTATTTGATGATGAGATCGACTCCATTCGGACGTTCGACCCAGCAGATCAGCGTTCGATTGAACGGATCGAAGAAATTACGGTTCTGCCATGCAAGGAGTTAATCGCAGACCGTGAACGGATGGAAAAGGCTGCCGATGCAGCTGCCATTTTACTCGAGCAACAGCTGGAGAAAATGACCGACCGGCAGGCGAAGCTGCGTCTTCGTGAAGAAATTCACCGGGAGATCGAGCTTTTGCGAGAGCACGTGTATTTCTCCGAAATGTATAAATATATTTCTCCGCTCTATCCGGAGAACAAAACGATCTACGACTATATGCCGGAAGATACCCTGCTGGTTCTTGATGAGCCTGCCAGACTATCGGAGACATCGAAACAGCTGGACCGTGATGAATCGGAGTGGAATCTGCATTTGATGCAAAACGGTAAAACACTTCCGGATCTTCCATTATCCGCAGACGGTGATGAACTCTTGTATGAGCGTCCATTCCAGACGCTGTTTATGTCGATCTTTTTGCGTCAGGTTCCACACACCCAACCACAGAACATTCTGAACTTCATTAGTCGTGGTATGCAGGATTTCCATGGACAGATGAACGTACTGAAGGCAGAGATGGAGCGTTGGCAGAAGGCTGGAGTTCAAGTGCTGATGCTGGCGAACGGTGAGGAAAGACTGGATCGGATGCGCCGCGTTCTGATGGACTATGATATTCCGGAGCCGGAGATGCTGATCGGTAACTTGCAAACTGGGTTTGAAATGCCGTCCATTCATTTGGCTGTCGTGACTGAAGGCGAGATGTTCTCGCAAAAACAGCGTAAAGTACGCAAACCAATTCGGAATGTAGACAACGCGGAACGGATCAAATCCTACAGTGAGCTAAAAGTGGGCGATTATGTCGTTCACCAAAACCACGGGATTGGTAAGTACCTCGGGATTGGTACCCTTGAGGTTGGCGGCATTCATAAAGACTACATGCATATTCTCTATGCAGGTGGAGACAAACTGTCTGTACCTATTGAACAGATCGATCTGATTCAGAAATATGTAGGTTCAGAAGAGAAAGAGCCTAAAATATACAAGCTGGGCGGCAATGAGTGGACACGAGTTAAAAATAAAGTCCGCACATCCGTACAGGATATTGCTGATGATCTGATCAAGCTGTATGCAGAGCGTCAGACATCCAAAGGATTTGGATTCGACAAGGATTCTGCAGAACAGCAGGAGTTTGAGGACATGTTCCCTTACGATGAGACACGTGACCAGGTGCGTGCGATCGAAGAAATCAAGAAGGACATGGAACAAAACCGTCCGATGGACCGTTTATTGTGTGGGGATGTTGGTTACGGCAAAACCGAGGTGGCTATTCGTGCTGCGTTCAAAGCAGCGATTGAAGGCAAACAGGTGGCTGTACTCGTGCCGACAACGATTTTGGCGCAGCAGCATTTTGAGACATTCCGTGAGCGGTTCTCCGGTTACCCGTTCAACATTCATGTGCTTAGCCGTTTCCGCTCGCGTAAAGAGCAGAATGAAACAGCCAAAGGCATCAAGGCAGGTACAGTGGATATTGTCATCGGGACGCATCGACTGCTGTCGCAGGATCTGGTGTTCAAGGACCTGGGACTGCTCATTGTCGATGAAGAACAGCGATTCGGAGTAACTCATAAGGAAAAACTGAAGAAGTTGAAAACCAATGTGGACGTGCTCACGCTGACGGCAACGCCGATTCCACGTACGCTTCATATGTCCATGCTGGGTGTGCGTGATCTGTCCGTTATCGAGACTCCACCAGAGAATCGTTTCCCGGTGCAGACCTATGTGGTTGAACACAGTCAGGCGCTTGTCCGCGAAGCGATTGAACGTGAGCTTGCCCGTGGAGGTCAGGTGTATTACCTCTATAACCGTGTTCAAGGAATTCAGGAGATGGCAGCCGAGATTTCTGAACTTGTGCCTGAAGCCAAGGTTGGTGTGGGTCATGGTCAGATGTCGGAGACCGAGCTGGAGAAGACGATTCTGGACTTCCTGGATGGTGAATATGACGTGCTTGTGAGCACAAGTATCATCGAGACCGGGGTAGATATTCCGAACGTAAATACGCTGATTGTACATGATGCGGATAAAATGGGGCTCTCCCAGCTGTATCAGCTGCGCGGACGGGTGGGTCGTTCCAACCGTATTGCGTATGCGTACTTTACGTACCAACGGGATAAAGTGCTTACTGAAGTTGCTGAGAAACGTCTGCAATCGATCAAAGAATTCACCGAACTGGGTTCGGGATTCAAAATCGCCATGCGTGACTTGTCGATTCGTGGGGCGGGAAATCTGCTAGGAGCAGAGCAGCATGGCTTCATCGCTTCCGTCGGGTTCGATCTATATTCCCAGATGCTCGCGGAGGAGATCAACAAACGCAAAGTTACGATGCTTGGCGAGGAGCCGGTACCTTCCGACCAGTGGAACACAACCCTGGATCTCAGTATCGATGCTTACTTGCCGTCCGATTATATCTATGACAGTATTCAGAAGATTGAGATCTACAAAAAAGTGGCGGTCATTGCATCCTTCGACGATGCGATGGAGCTGGAAGACGAATTGGTTGACCGATTCGGTGATCTTCCGGAGGCCGTCATCAACTTGCTGGCTGTTGCGCGGATGAAAGTATACGGCAAAATCTACGGTATTGAGTCTATTTCCCAACGTGGTGAGGACATTACCGTGAAGTTCTATGAAGGGCGCGAACATGCCTTTGAACTCTCGAAAATCGCGCACATTGGAAATCAGTTCGAAAGACGTGTACAATTTGAACAAGGACCCCATATGCTGATTCACGCTAAAGGCAAGGGGCTTGGGGATAAGCAACTGATGGAGCTGGTAGAGAAAATTCTGGAGTCCATGAAGACGGCTTTTAAATCAAAGGGGGAACTAAAAGATGTTACCAAAGTATAAAAAAGTAGGAAAAGTACTGTCTGTGAGCATGGTCGCAGTACTGTCCTTATCATTGCTTGCTGCTTGCGGCAAGAAGGAAGAAGCGAAAGCACCGGAATCGACAGATACGAGTGCTGTAGTCGCTACGTATGATGGTGGTACCATTACAGCCAATGAATTCGATATGGAACAACGCGTTATGAAATTCCTGTATCCAGAATATGCACAAATGATGGATATGGACGATTTCAAGGAGTATCTGGTGAAACAGGAAGTTGCTTATGAATACCTGAGTGGCAAAGCAAGTGAAGAAGCCAAAACAGCGGGTGCCAAAACAGCAACTGAGCAATTCGATAAAATGAAAGCTTCTGTTCAGGCAGATCAATGGACTGAGATGCTGAAAGCTCAGAACCTGACTGACCAGAACATCAAGGATTATATGACACGCATCATGACGGTAATTAAAGACAAGGAAACTGGCGTTACGGAAGATGCGATTAAGGCTGAGTTTGAGAAAAACAAAGATCAGTTCACAACGGCTTCCGTTCGTCACGTGCTGATTAACTTCACAGATCCAAAAACGCAAAAAGAGCGTAAAAAAGAAGATGCACTGAAAATTGCAAAAGAAGTAAAAACCAAGTTGGATGGCGGAGCTGATTTTGCTGAAATTGCAAAAGAATATTCCGAAGATCCGGGTTCTGCTGAAAAAGGTGGACTGTATGAAGAGACACCTGTGGGCAGCTGGGTAGAAGCATTTAAGGAAGCTGCAAAAACGTTGCCACTGAACAAAATCAGTGATCCGGTTGAAACGGAGTACGGTTACCACATCATGAAAGTGGAAGCTCGTACAGAAGCAGACTTTACTAAATTGACGGCTGAGCAAAAAGAAAGTCTGAAGAGCCAATTGGCAGCTGCTGAGATCGATACGTTCATGCAAAATGAATTGGACAAAATCGTAAAAGAAGTTAATCTGCCAAAAACAGAAAAAGCTGAAGAAGGTACGACTGAAGGCACAACAGGTACAGGAACTGAAGGAGAGCAAACAACCGAACCAAAAACGGATGACTCCACAGGTACAGATACCAAGACTGACCAAGGTACGACTGGAACAGATAAAGATGCAACGACAGACGAAGGTACAAGCAGTAAGTAATATGGCTGTGTTAGCATACGTTCAGGGGTAAATCCGCCCGAATGAGTGCCTTGTACAACAACAAATATGGACAACCATACAGAGAAGCAAGGGGAGGACTTAGGACCTCCTTCTTGCTTCTTCTTGTATATATTCAAGCCGTATGGGTATATGGTCGCCTTCTTCGAAAGTTACACAACTATATTCTCCGATGTATGTATAAGGAAATGGGAACAGATGAATACTATGGTCAAGATATCACACTAAACGTTCTGGGACTTTCCTCTACCCATTAAGGAACAGTAGTTGAAAAATCTTCTCGAGAAAGTGGGGCAACATGTGAAATGAAAGCTACTGGTATTGTCCGCCGTATAGATGACCTTGGTCGTGTGGTCATTCCAAAAGAAATCCGCCGTACGTTACGTATTCGTGAAGGTGATCCACTAGAAATTTTCGTGGACCGTGATGGAGAAGTTATTCTTAAAAAATATTCGCCGATTGGCGAGCTTGGTGATTTTGCCAAAGAATATGCAGAATCCCTGTATGAGAGTACAGGACATGTAACGATGATCTCTGACCGGGATACCATTATCACGGTGGCAGGGGGCTCCAAGAAAGAGTATTTGGACAAGCAGGTAGGCCAACTGTTGGAGGGCTGCATGGAAAACAGAAAGACCATATTGGAAACAAACAACGGTTCTTATGAGCTTAGCAAAGATCATGACGAGACGTTATCCTCTTTTGTTATTGCGCCAATTATCTCGGGTGGTGACCCCATCGGAACGGTTATCCTTTTCAATAAGGATGAATCGGTGAAGATGTCTCAGATGGAAGTGAAGATGTCTGAGACGGCTGCTGGTTTCCTTGGCAAGCAAATGGAACAATAGACAGCAGATCAACTCCTGGTGCCCTGATTTGGGCATACGGGAGTTTTTTGCTTTTTAAGGGGCAAGGTGTTGATCCGGATGATTGTCATGGGGGAGGGTTAGTCTGCGCGCCTTCAGGCAGGTATAATAGCAAGGTATGCTTAATTGAACGCAGGGACATACGCAGGAGGGAATTATGAAACAGCCGTCTACAGGCTCAAGGCTGCTACAGGGTGCATTTGTACTTGGGCTTGCCGCCATTATCTCTAAAATCATTGGTGCTTTTCAGAAGATTCCGCTGCAGAATCTGGGGGGAGACGGTGTATTTGGCATCTACAATACGGTGTATCCGTTATATATGCTCATTATCACGCTTGCTGCTGCAGGACTGCCGCTGGCCGTATCCAAATTCGTAGCAGAACAGAACGCACTCGGAAGACCAGACGAGAGCAGAAGAATTATTCGACTGTCTTCCCTACTGCTCGGGGGAATTGGAATTATAATGGCGCTCTTGATGTATGCAGGTGCGCCGCTGATCGCCGAGCTGATCGGCAACCGACATGTCGTTCCATCGATTCGCGCAGCTTCATGGGCGTTATTGTTCGTACCGGTGATGACAGGGCTGCGTGGATATTTTCAGGGATTACAGCAGATGGTGCCGACAGCGGTATCGCAGGTTGTGGAGCAGACGATACGTGTCACCGTCATGATTGTTTTGCTTCTCTGGCTGATGAGGCGGGATGCTTCGCTTGAAACTATCGCTGCTGGTGCCATGATGGGCTCCGTTGCGGGCGGAATGGTTGGGCTACTAGTCATGTTAGGGTACATGGTCCGACATCGACGGAAAGACAGGGAAGTGGTCACCGGACCATTGAATTCGGAATGGAGCAGTAGAGGTGAAGAGGTTGGAGCAGACAGGCATGAGCGTCAGGAGCATAGGCCGGTTACGTCGCTGAAGAAAACGGTGAGCGCTATTCATCCCGCTCTGGGAGAAAGGCCACGATCCAACGGGGAATGGATCAGGACGCTGCTCATGTATGCTATTCCTGTCTGTCTCGGGTCGCTGGCCGTACCGCTGATGAATCTGGTGGATACCTTCACTGTGCCCCGGCTGCTGCGGGGAGAAGGGCTGGATGAGCTCCAGTCGATGGTTTCCTTCGGCATCTACAACCGTGGATTGCCGCTGGTTCAACTGGTGACGATGCTGGCCACGTCACTATCTGTGCTGTTTATTCCGGCGATGGCGGAAGCCCGGTTAAAGGGCGGGCCAGAAGCCGTCCGGCAGCAAGCAGGCCTCGCGCTGCGCTGGTTCTGGTTGATCGGCCTGGCGGCATCCGCGGGTCTCGCGGTGCTGGCGGAGCCGATTAACCGCATGCTGTACGGAGATGCCGCAGGCACGGAAGCACTGCGGTATATGGCGCTGACGGCTGCGGGCAGCACCGTCAGCATTATTGCGGCGGCGCTGCTGCAAGGCCTCGGCGCCGTGCGTGCACCCGCGTTCAGCATGCTGGCCGCCGCAGGCGTCAAAGCGCTGCTGAACGTTATGCTTGTGCCGGCGCTGGGCATCAGCGGCGCGGCCCTGGCAGGCGCAGTCGCCTACATGCTGGCGGCTGGCCTGAATGTGGCGCTGCTGGCGCGACTTGTCGCCCTGCGCCCTGCCCCTGGCGCCGTCCTGGCGAAGCCGGCGCTGGTGATCGCCGCCATGAGTCTGGCGGCGGTAGGCACGGCCTGGGCCGCCGAAGCCGTGCTCGGCGGCATGGGCATCGCGGCCGACCGCCGGCTGGCCGCGATGGGCGTGAGCCTGCTGGGCATTGCCGCAGGCTCGGCCGTGTTCTTGCTGGCGGCGGCCCGGATAGGGCTACTGACCGCCGCAGAGCTGGCGGCCGTGCCCAAGTTGGGTCCGCGCCTTGCCAAGCTGCTGCGCAGACTGCGTGTGCTGCGCTAGCTTCATGCTCACGGTGCTTCTGCATCCAGCACTAAGAATATGCAATTATAGGATATCGAATGATTCTGGTATAATACGTGTAATTATAGAGCGCCATCCTGTTCCGATATGATGAATATGTGAGCTTGAACAGGATGGTTCGGATGGAGGTTTACGTAATGAGTGCAGCTTTAACCGTAGTTGGTCTTGGATCTGGAGATGCAGACCAACTGACCGTAGGTATTATCAAAAAAATGAAACATGCAGCTACGCTGTATGTACGCACCCTGGATCATCCCGTATTGAATGATCTGAAGCAAGAGGGGCTGGATATGACATCATTTGATGCCATCTATGAGGCGAAGTCTTCCTTCCCCGAAGTGTATGATGAGATCGCGAACCAACTGATAGAGGCCGCTCGCAAGGGCGAGGCCGGAACTGAGATTGTGTATGCCGTTCCGGGTCATCCCATGGTGGCAGAAGCAAGTGTACGTTTGCTCAAAGAACGTTGCCCACAGATGGGTATTTCACTGCGTGTCATGGGTGGAGAGAGCTTCCTGGACGAAGCCTTTATACGGCTTGGTTTCGACCCAATCGAAGGATTTCAACTCCTGGATGCCAGCAGCCTGAACACGGAATTGGTACAACCACAGCTACATACGTTGATCGGACAAGTCTACGATGTGTTCACTGCTTCGGATGTGAAGCTATGCCTGATGGAGGTTTACCCGGATGATTATCCCGTATTTGTGGGTCATGCGCTGGGTGTACAGGGTCAGGAGGTTATTCACAAAATTCCGCTACACGAACTGGACCGGATCGAAGGGTACGGCAATCTGTCACTGATCTATGTACCGAAGAACACCGATGATGCCTTGCGTCGCCGATCCTTTGCGCGTTTGCATGAGATTGTGAACATTCTTCGCAGTCCAGGTGGCTGTCCATGGGATCAGGAGCAGACACATCAGTCCATTCGCAAAAACCTGATTGAAGAGACCTATGAAGTCATTGAGACGATCGACGAGGATGACCCCGACCATATGAAAGAAGAGCTGGGTGATCTGCTGCTGCAGATTTTATTGCATTCCCAGATGGAAGAAGAGGTTGGCACATTTAATGTGTATGATGTCATCGAAGGTTTAAATGATAAGCTGATTTTCCGTCATCCGCATGTGTTTGGCGATAATCAGGCAGAAGATGCGAATGAAGCTCTTCAGAACTGGGAACAGATGAAGGCAGAGGAGAAAAAACGCAAGGGTCTGGATCAGCAGAAGGTTTCCGTGCTGGACGGCATACCGCGTGACTTGCCTGCATTGATGAAAGGATACAAGCTACAGAAGAAAGCAGCCAAAGTGGGCTTTGACTGGGATGATGTTGAAGGTGTGTTTGCCAAGATCGAGGAAGAGCTGGCGGAATTGAAAGAAGCGGTGCAACAAGGCCAGTCTGCAGAAGAGCGGAAGCTTGAACTGGGTGATTTATTATTCGCAGCTGCGAACGTTGCAAGATTCATCGATACAGACCCGGAAGAGGCACTCGCTGCCACCAACCGCAAGTTCGTTGGGCGGTTCCAATACATCGAAGAGCGTTTGCGCGAACAGGGAAGAACACCGGTAGATAGCAATGTAGAAGAGATGGAGCAATTCTGGCAGGATGCGAAGAAGGCAGGATTATAAGGGGTTCAATTTTCTGGAAAATACCGATAAACCTTATTCCATCATGCTATGCAGTGTGTTATGATATACGAACATGTGTTCATCTGTGTAAACTGGAGTTGTTGTTTAGCGACGGATGGTTTCGGGTACTGGTCTTAGACTGTCCCCTGCTGACCATCGACAAAAAGCTAAAAAAAGTCGCGGACCAAGGCAGGATTTCAGATGCCAAGCCAGAATACATGTGTAGTAACCTTACGCGAAACCAGTGGCAATCGAAGTATTGTCAGGAATCGCAGATACTTTTTTTTCAATTTGGGAGGCTTTTAAAAATGAACAAAACAGATCTGATTAACAACATTTCAACCAAAAGTGGTTTGACTAAAAAAGACGTTGAGTCCGTATTGAATGGCTTTTTGGGAGAAATTACAGATGCACTTGCCAGCGGAGACAAAGTACAATTGATCGGCTTTGGCACTTTTGAGACCCGCAAACGTTCCGGACGTACCGGACGTAACCCACAAACAGGGAATGAAATCGTGATTCCTGAGTCCACTGTTCCTGCATTCAAAGCAGGCAACAAACTTAAAGAAGCCGTAAAATAATGCGTCTTGATAAATTCCTGAAGGTCTCCCGGCTAATCAAACGCCGTACTGTGGCCAAAGACGTCTCTGAACAGGGACGTGTTCTGGTGAACGGACGTGAAGCGAAGCCCAGCGCCGCTGTTAAAGTAGGCGATGAGTTGACGGTTCAGTTCGGTCAGAAACTGGTCACCGTGAAGGTGGAACGAATTGCTGAGAGCACTAAGAAGGATGAGGCGAGTAGCCTCTACACCTTGGTTAAGGAAGAGCCGATCGCCAAGGATAACGGGATGAACTGGTAACAGTCCACCTGGTATGATTGAATACTCATTCAATGCAAGTTGAATCGAAACGTCCTCCTGTAACCGGGAAGGGCGTTTTTCTTTTATTAGATGCCGTGTTATTTGTTCAACAACGCTGGTTCTATTCCAACCTCTTCATCCATAAGCTAGGTGTAAGAAGGAGGGGTACATGCCATGGTTGAGCACGGTAAGGCCAAACAGCATCATCTGAGCATGCAGAATCGGAAACTGCTGGATCTGACAGGTGTCTCCAATGTGGAGAGCTTCGACAGTGAGGAATTTTTGCTGCAGACTGAACTTGGGCATCTGACCATCCGAGGGCACAATTTACATATCAAAAACCTGAGCCTGGAGGAAGGTCTGTTATCCATTGAAGGCACAGTCAGTTCACTCCAATATCTGGACCCCGGTTCCCAGTCCAAAAACAGTAAAGGCCTGTTTGGCAAGATGTTCCGATGAGTCCGGATACTCAATGGATCACATTGATGTGGATGCTTACTTCGGGGGTCGTGATGGGAATGGCCTACGACAGTTACCGGGTACTGTCCGGACAGCTGCG
Source organism: Paenibacillus amylolyticus (assembly GCF_001570725.1). GTDB lineage: Bacteria > Bacillota > Bacilli > Paenibacillales > Paenibacillaceae > Paenibacillus > Paenibacillus amylolyticus_A. The sequence goes on along the minus strand of NZ_BCNV01000013.1, from coordinate 30,864 downwards.
GTTTCCGAGATGGAGCATCCACACACTCGATCTGTTGTACTGGGTTGCTTCCGCGCTGTTCGTTTTTCGGATGCTCTACGCCGGAAATCACGGACAGCTGCGGTTTTATGTCTTTTTGGGGCTGATTATAGGGGTTTGCTTCTATTTTTGGCTTTTAAGTGTTACAACCCAGCGTTTTGTGGTAATGTTAATTAAACTCGCAAGAACGCTGATTCATTGGTGTGGACATATCCTTAACATCCTGATCGTTATGCCGGCTAAGGGGATTTATAAGTTAATTCGCGTATTATTCGGTTTTGTAATTGCGATACTATTATTCCTGGGCAGGCTGGTGCTGCAATGTTTGGTACCTTTCGGCAAGTTGTTCCGCTGGATGTTTAGGCCGCTCCTGAAATATTGGGTAACGCCGCATTGGATGATCCGTGTGGGTACAAGAATTGCAGCGATGTGGAAACGCTGGTTTTAAGGAGGTCCGTAATGGGTAAAACACCTGTGGGCAGATCAAAGGCTCCAACTAACCAAGGAAAATCTGCCGGTGCACGAAGGCGCCTCATGCTTTGGATGACGTTTATGATTGTATTTGTAATATGGGCAGGATATACATTCCTTGTGCAGAATGCACAAATTTCGGACAAGAGTTCTCATCTGGCTACTCAGCAAGCTTCAAAGGAAGATACGTTGAAGAAGCTGGAACAGTTGAAGTACGAAGTCAGCCGGTTGAATGACCCCGAATACATAGGACAGCTGGCACGGAAAAAGGGATATTATCTTCCTGAGGAAACGCCGATCCAGGTTGAAGAGTCAGGGAACTGATGGAATTCGGTCCATTACCGAGCTAGGTTTGTTATCCGTGTGTCTGAAGCCGTTAAACCGGAAAAAATAGGCTCTCTGATGGGGTAGTGTTCAGTTGACCTTGGTTTACGGCATAAGGTATAATTACATTAGCGCAGCATTGATTTTGGCATTCAAAAAATCGGGTTGTATATTTTTAAGGGAGGATCATTTTATTCTATGGCAATTGAAGTGGGCACCAAGTTAGAGGGCAAGGTGACAGGAATCACGCATTTTGGAGCATTTGTGGATCTGTCAGGAGGTGTCACGGGTCTCGTTCACATCTCGGAAATCGCCGACAATTACGTCAAAGATGTCAACGACCACCTGAAGCTGAATGACCTCGTTACAGTAAAGGTTATCAACGTTGACAAGGATGGCAAGATCGGACTTTCCATTAAGCAAGCTGTTGACAAACCGGTTGAGCAACAAACACAATCCAGACCCCCGAGAGCTCCTAGACCGGAACGCAGTGGAGGAGATCGCGAACGATTCAGCGGCGGAGGCCCAAGTGGTGGCCAAGGTCGTGGTGGCGGCGGCGGTGGATTTAACCGTGGTGACCGCGGAGGCCGTTCTTTCAAGCCCGCAGCAGGCAAACCTTCATTTGAGGATAAAATGTCACGCTTCCTGAAAGATAGTGAAGAGCGGATCTCTTCGCTTAAGAAGAACACAGAAGGCAAACGCGGTGGCCGTGGAGCTAAGCGTGTGTAATCTGTCTCAACCTGATCTAAACATATAAGAAAAACCGTTAGCCCTCGGGCTAACGGTTTTTTTGCGTTTACGTTCAACTTTCACAGATAAGTAGTTATTATCTTTTTTTGTAAGGTCAAGCTCCATATCCTCAGTTTTTCTGCACGGCAAAATGGAACCATAAGAACATTTGTCGTCTACCATTTTTTACCGACAGGTTTCCGTGGCATTCCACAGCTATCCTGCTCAAATGATGGCGAGGCCAAACCAACTCCGGTTCAAAATCAGACATTCCGCTTGTCGGAAACAGGTAGGAGAATGAATGAAACTACAATAAGGCCGGGGGTTTCGCACCACCGCGCCAAGCTCGTTTCTTTTGTCGTAAACTTTTTGGACCCTGCCCACCTATTCTGACAAACTACGTCTTCTAATCTATCTATAATCAGAACCATCGAGAACGAAACACGAAAATTCAAATTAATCGAATGGGGTGCCTTGAGGATGATGGAAAAGTGGAATGTCATTCAATTTCCGGGAATGAAAGCAGGTAAAGGAGGTACGGAAGCTCGGGAGGAGCTGTCGGTACGTCTGAAACAATGGCTTGGCTCCCGCAAGGCTGTCCAAATGGTTGCTTCCCGCAAATGGGTACTGCTGCTTACATTTATGGGGTTCCTGCTCGGAAAGGCGATGATTCTGAATGAATTATCACCCTTCGCCATTGCCTACTTCGCTGTGATTGCATTCATGCGCAGGGATTACATCATTCCGGTAGGTGCCGCGCTACTCGCAGGCAGTCTCTTTGCACCGTTCCCAGTACCGCTCATTGTTGCATCGGAGATCGCCATCTTCTATCTGCTCTTCCGTGGACTGGAGTCATATGATCGTGCTGAATTATCTTATGCGCCAACGATGGTGTTTACCACTACATTTATGGTGAAGTTATTCGCCGTCGTGATTGGACCATCCTTCAGCTGGTACGCAATGCTGATGCTCACGATGGATTCGGTACTAAGCTTCGTGCTCACCCTTGTTTTTATACAAGCCATACCGATCTTCACTTACCGCAAAAAAAAGTTCAGCCTAAAGAACGAGGAGATCCTCTGCCTGATCATATTGCTTGCTTCCGTCATGACGGGAGCTGTAGGGTGGACCATTCAGTCCTTGTCCGTCGAGCATATGCTCTCCCGTTATCTCATATTAATCTTTGCGCTGGTGGGCGGAGCCCCCCTCGGAGCCTCAGTTGGCGTCATTACCGGCTTGATTCTGAGTCTGGCTGACATGTCAGCAGTGTATCAGATGAGCCTGCTTGCTTTTGCAGGGATGCTTGCAGGTATGCTTCGAGAGGGTAAACGTGCGGCGGTTGCACTGGGAATGCTGCTGGGTTCGTCCATTCTATCCATATATCTGGGAGGACCGGGCGATGTCATGAACTCATTATGGGAGACGTGTGCAGCTATCGTACTATTCATGTTAACACCTAAAAGTCTGATGACGGCGATATCCAAATATGTACCGGGTACGCAGGATCATACCAAATCGCAGCATGAGTATGCCAAACGGATACGGGATATTACGGCAGAGCGGGTAACCCGTTTCTCACAGGTATTCCGTCAATTGTCCCGCAGCTTTGATCAGATGTCCGGTGCGGGAGAGCCGATACAGAAAGAAGGTGGAATGGATCATTTCATGAATGCGGTTGCCGAGGATACCTGTGCGAGCTGCTTCAAACGTGCGCAATGCTGGGATGCAAAGTTTATTCAAACCTACAAATATATGACGGACGTGATGAGTACGATTGAAGGAAATCCGGAGATCTCAGGCAAGCAGATTCCAGTGGACTGGAACAGGGTGTGTGCGAAACCGGAAGAGGTCCTTGAAGTCATGCGTGCCCAGTATGGACTGCATCAACATAACATGCAATGGAAGCGCCAGATTATCGATAGCCGGCAGCTGGTTGCAGAGCAATTATCCGGTGTATCTCAGGTCATGGAGGACCTGGCCAAAGAAATTCAGCGGGAAAGCGAGGAGATGGTACAGCAGGAGGAGCAGATTCGGGACGCATTGGAGTCACTGGGCCTCTCCATTCATTCTATTGAGATCATCAATCTGGAAGCGGGCAATGTTGAAATTGAGATTGTGCATGCATATACACGGGGATTCGATGAGTGCCGGAAAATGATAGCTCCGCTGATCTCGGATGTATTAGACGAGCATATTGCCGTCTTGCATGAGACCATGACAGATCCTCGTCAGGGACTGGCGACCGTTACGTTTGGTTCAGCCAAAACGTTCGAGGTAACCACCGGTGTTGCTGCTGCTGCCAAAGGGGGAGATGTGATGTCAGGCGACAGCTTCAGTACGGTTGAGTTAGGCAACGGTACATTCGCGGTGGCGCTCAGTGATGGAATGGGCAATGGGGAACGGGCGCGCATGGAGAGCAGTGCGGCGCTGAATATTCTGGAACAGCTGCTACAGTCCGGCATGGACGAGAAACTGGCGATCAAATCGGTGAACTCCGTTCTGATGTTGCGCTCACCTGAAGAGATGTATGCCACAGTGGATATGGCGCTGATTGATGAGTATACGGCGGAGACCACGTTTATGAAAATCGGATCGACGCCTAGCTTTATCAAACGTGGACAGGAGGTTATTCAAGTTTCAGCCAGTAATTTGCCAATCGGTATTATTAAGGATATCGAAGTGGATCTGGTGACGGTACAGCTGCAACCGGGGGATATCCTCATTATGATGACGGATGGCATCTATGATGCACCGGGGTATGCGGTGAACAAAGAGCTATGGATGAAGCGGCTCATTCAAGAGATTGATACAGATGATCCGCAAGATTTGGCCGATTGCCTGCTTGAGAGTGTTATCAGATATCAGCAGCATGAAATTTTGGATGATATGACCGTCGTTGTTGGAAAAGTAGAGCATTTCCGCCCTGAATGGGCCACACTACGTGTGCCTGGCATCAACCGGATGGAGCGTCCACGGACTGTCAGTTAATTGCATATTCTTCTGTTTGAAGTCTCTTCATTCTGGCAATGCTAGTCATAGAGTTGAAGAGTAACGAATAACGGAGGGATATCGGATGAAGCAAATCTTGTTGATCACCGACGGTTGTTCCAATGTAGGACCAAGTCCGGTGCTGGCAGCGGCCGAAGCGCAGGAAGAGGGGATTACGGTTAATGTAGTAGGCGTGATTGATTATGGAACCATTGGTGAGCTCGGTAGCAGTGAGATTGAGGATATTGCCAGAGCCGGAGGTGGAATCAGCCAAATTGTAGGTACACGGCAGCTTGCTCATACCATGCAGATGATGACAAGGAAAACGGTGGTTCAGACTATTCAGCAGGCGGTTAATAGAGAGTTAACACAAATTTTGGGAGAGAAGGAGCCCAAAACGGTAACGGATCTGGAGCCTGCTCAACGCGCCCGGGTCGTGGAAGTGATGGATGATATGGCTGAAACTACAGCCTTACAGGTGATATTGCTGATTGACGTCAGTGCCAGCATGAAGCCCAAACTGGCTGCGGTAGAAGAAGGCATTCGTGATTTAATGTTAAGTTTGCAGGCGCGTATTGGTCAGAGCAAGCTTTCCGTATTTCATTTCCCTGGGCGACACAGTGGAGAAGATGCGGTAATGGATATTGACTGGACAACGGATCCAAGCCGTGTTCGGTCCCTGTTTGGACGTTTGCAGATGAAGGGTGCAACGCCGACAGGTCCTGCAATTCAGAAGGTGATTGATTTTTATCGTTATGGTACACTGGAGAAACAGCAGGAAATAGAAGGGAACTATCGCATTGAAAGAGAAGGGATGCTCGGTGACAACGTTGTCTGACGCCTCTTTCCCGCCAGGAACAGTGGTTACAGGGAAATGGAATCGCAGTCGTTACACGATTCGGAAGCTACTGGGCAAAGGAGCCAATGGCATCGTTTTTCTGGTCCAACGGGGTGAAAATGGCAAACACTACGCGCTTAAAATGGGATTTGACCCGGTAGATCTGCAATCTGAAGTCAATGTGCTCAAATCTTTTCAACTACAGCGTAATCATGAGGCCCTTCGGCAGAGCGGCATTCCTTCCTATCTTAAAGATGTGGATGATTATGCCGTTCGTGGCCGGGATATTCCTTTTTATGTGATGCGTTACGTTCGAGGTGAGGCTCTTCATCACTTCATTCGGCGTCAGGGGACAGACTGGACACTTCTGGTTGGACTTAGACTCCTGCAGAAGCTGGCACAATTGCATCAGGCGGGATGGGTGTTTGGTGATCTCAAACCTCAGAATGTGCTGGTATCCGATTATGGGCAGGTGGAACTGATCGACTATGGCGGAGTTACGTCTATTGGTCGAAGCGTCAAACAGTTCACTGAATGGTATGATCGGGGTTTCTGGAATGCAGGTAGTCGAACAGCAGATGGTACCTATGATGTATTTGCTTTTGCATTATTGTTGATTCATGTACTTGAAGCAGACGCGCTCAAGGCATTGGCAGCCGAAGGGTTGCCGCAACTGCGAAGTGTAAATCAGCTTGTAGCGCTGGTGGAGCGCAGTGAACGACTGGGTCCTTTTCGTAACTGGACGATTCAAGCCTTGCGAGGTCAGTTTCGTGATGCAGGTCATGCGGCACAAGGATGGAAGGAAATGATGGCACGCCCCACGCCTCTCCGCCGTCGTTCCAACAGTACAACACCGCGCTGGCTTAAGAACGCATTTGCTGTATCTGTGATATTACTTATTGGGGTGCTCATCTATGCACTACGTTTCTGATCTGTGAGGGTGCATATACATAACGCAAGGAATGAGGAACAGGTATGGAGGCTTTACGCTGGAACATGCTGGTGAATAACGTGCTGGATGCAGCGGAAGAGCATCAGTTATGGGTTCCCGGGGATCGGATTGTCGTCGCAGTATCGGGCGGGCCGGACTCGGTGGCTTTTTTGCATATCATGCACGAGATCAGCAAGCGGCATGTGCCACTTGAATTGATCTGTGCCCACGTGCATCATGGCTTCCGGAGTGAATCTGATGATGAAGCGGAAAAAATGATGGAACTGGCACAACAGCTTGGTATTGCTTTTGAATGGATCAAGGCCGATGTTCCTTCATATATGGAGCTGACGGGTCAAGGACCACAGGAAGCGGCACGCAACAAGCGATATGCCTTTCTACATGAAGTGGCTGCCAAATATAATGCGGCAAGCATCGCTTTGGCACATCATGCCGATGATCAGGCAGAGACGGTCATGCTTCATTTGCTTCGTGGAACCGGCTTGTCAGGACTCGCAGGAATGAAGTTTAAAAGGCGAGAAAAAAATGTGGAACTTATTCGTCCATGCCTTCGTATAAACAAGACAGACCTTGTAGAAGCTTGTAATACCCAGGGTTTTATGTATTTCAATGATGAGAGCAACGCCTTGCGTAAATATCGGCGTAATGCCATTCGCTTGGATGTGCTTCCTTTTTTGGGGCAGTATAATGGACAACTCACGCCGTCATTGAATCGGCTTGCCGAAATTGTGGGTGATGAAGACGATTTCATGGAGCAGAGTGCATATGACACATACAGGTGTCTAGTGCAGGTGAACGGCGGAAGGCAAACCTTTGAGGTGCCTTCCTTCTTGAAGTTACATGTCGCTTTACAACGAAGGTTGATTAAACTAATATTGAATTATCTGCCTTTGGACAGTGATTTTGTCGACTTTACCCGTATAGAAACCATTCGGCGCAAGGTCATGGAGACCCATGTGACGACCTGGAGCCTGGATATAGGACAGACACTCGCCTGCACTCGGGAGTATAATCTGATTTCTTTTGGCATACGGACAGACGTACAGGATCAATCTTACGAGTATCGTCTTGCGCAATGGAGTGGAACTTATGAGCTTTCACTCACCCAAATTAACCGGTATATTCGGTTGATGTCGGTGAGTCCCGAGGACTATCATGTACCAGAATCGGCGGATCAAGCCGCGTTTGATGCGGATCAACTGCTTATGCCGCTGGTTGTGCGTTCACGGTTACCTGGAGATACCATGAAAGTGATGGGATTAAACGGAAGCAAAAAGGTGAAAAATATTTTCATCGATGAGAAAATCCCCCCATCTGTCCGTCCACGTATTCCTGTGGTATGTGATGGAGCAGGTCATATCATCTGGCTACCGGGTGTTCGACGGTCCAATGTGGCTCCTGTCAGGGATAGCACTTCCGCAATCCTGTACATGACTGTAGGCGATTCAGCGATTCAGGGGTAGTGGTTATGGTTCAGGTAAGGCTTTCATAGTATAACTTAGGGGGTTCGCACAGTTGCAGAACGACATTCAGGAAGTATTGATCAGTGAAGAAGAAATTCAGAGTAAAGTCAAGGAATTAGGCGCAACACTAAGTGCCGAATATGCAAATCGCAATCCTTTGGTCATTTGTGTGCTCAAGGGTGCGTTTATATTTATGGCTGATTTGGTTAAAAACATAACGGTACCTGTTGAAATGGATTTTATGGCGGTATCCAGTTATGGCGCTTCCACCAAGTCATCAGGTGTTGTCAAAATCATTAAGGATCTGGATGTATCCGTTGAAGGACGGGAAGTCCTGATTGTCGAAGATATTATCGACAGCGGACTTACACTCAGCTACCTGATTGAACTGCTAGAGAACCGCGGTGCCGAATCGGTGCGTGTGGTTACGCTGTTCGACAAGCCTTCAGGCCGTAAAGTGGAGTTGGAAGCTCATTACACAGGCTTTGACATTCCTGACGCGTTCATCGTTGGTTACGGTTTGGATTTTGCCGAGAAGTACCGGAACCTGCCCTATATCGGGATTTTGAAGCCGGAAGTCTACAGTAGCTAATATCCTGCCCGACCCAAGCCTTGAGCTGTTCTTGGCTTCTGTTGAGAAGCCATGTCGGGCTATGTTAAAATAATTAAAGTGTCTCGAGAGGAGGTAGGGGATGAATCGGTTCATCCGGAATTCTGGTTTTTATTTGATTCTTTTTTTAGTTGTGGTGGGGATAGTCCAGTTCGTCAGCAATGGCGGCGAAGCCACCGATAATCCTAGATATGATCAGTTGCGCACAGCGATCAAAGCCAACAATGTCTCTGAATTGACGGTTCAATTCAACGGTCAAACGTACCTCGTGACCGGTCAATACAAGAAGGCACCTGATGGCGCCAAATCAGAAAATTTCTCAACGTATATTCCTCCTACGGATGAGGCAATTAGTGAACTTGTAGCTGCAAGTGAAACTAACAATTTCCAATATCATCAGGAGCCAATGAAAGGTGACAGCATCTGGTTGACGTTGCTGACTTCCTTTATCCCTTTGATCATTATGTTCCTGCTGTTCTTCTTCCTGTTCAATCAGGCTCAAGGCGGCGGCGGTAAAGTAATGAACTTTGGTAAAAGCCGTGCTCGTCTCTATAACGAAGAGAAGAAGCGGGTTACGTTTGAAGATGTTGCGGGTGCTGACGAAGAGAAACAGGAACTTGTTGAGGTTGTAGACTTCCTTAAGGATCCTCGTAAATTTGCGGCAGTAGGTGCACGGATTCCTAAGGGCGTATTGCTCGTAGGTCCTCCAGGTACTGGTAAAACGTTGCTCGCTCGTGCCGTTGCCGGTGAAGCAGGTGTACCATTCTTCAGTATTTCAGGTTCCGACTTCGTTGAAATGTTTGTCGGTGTCGGTGCATCACGTGTACGTGATTTGTTTGAAAATGCGAAGAAAAATGCGCCATGTATCATCTTTATCGATGAGATTGATGCTGTAGGTCGTCAGCGTGGTGCTGGTCTTGGTGGTGGTCACGATGAGCGTGAGCAAACACTCAACCAGTTGCTCGTTGAAATGGACGGTTTCGGAGCTAACGAAGGTATTATCATCGTAGCCGCAACGAACCGTGCAGATATTTTGGACCCTGCCTTGCTGCGTCCAGGACGTTTTGACCGTCAAATTACGGTTGACCGCCCTGATGTAAGAGGTCGTGAAGCTGTCCTGAAAGTACATTCCCGTAATAAACCACTGACCAAAGATGTGAAGATGGATATTATCGCGAAGCGTACAACAGGTTTCTCTGGTGCAGATTTGGAAAACCTCTTGAACGAAGCGGCATTGCTTGCAGCACGTCGTAACCGTAAAGATATTTCCATGAAAGAAGTTGACGAAGCGATTGACCGTGTCATCGTCGGTACGGAGAAGAAAAGCCGTGTCATCAGTGATCGCGAGAAACGCATCGTTGCTTATCACGAAGCAGGTCATACCATTGTAGGATACTTCCTCGAACATGCTGATATGGTACATAAAGTGACCATTATTCCGCGCGGACGTGCGGGTGGATATGTAATCATGTTGCCAAAAGAAGACCGTATGCTGGTTACCAAGCAAGAATTGTTGGATAAAGTAACCGGACTCCTCGGAGGTCGTGTAGCTGAAGAATTGTTCATCGGAGAAATTGGTACTGGTGCATACAGTGACTTCCAGCAAGCGACAGGGATTGTTCGCAGCATGGTTATGGAATACGGTATGAGTGAGAAATTGGGACCTATGCAATTCGGAAGTTCACAAGGACAGGTATTCCTTGGTCGGGATATCGGTCATGAACAGAATTACTCAGATTCCATTGCTTACGAGATTGATCAGGAAATGCAACGCTTTATCAATGAATGTTATGAGAAATGTAAGGACTTGCTTGTTAAACATTCAAAAGAGATGCATCTGATCGCTCAAACTTTGCTTGAGGTAGAGACTTTGGAAATGGATCAGATCAAGCAATTGATCGAAACAGGTTCTTTGACGCCAAAAGCAGAGAATGACAATGATGGTGAAGGTACGCCAACTGAAGGCGGAGAGCCAATCATCGACAACATCGGTGATGTTCGTGTTCGCATTCAAGGTAAAGATGAAACGCCTGAGCCACCAGCCGGAGATATTCCGAACGAAGCTCCGAATCTGGAAAAGGGTAATAACAATAACCCGGATGATGGCGGAACGAAGCCAACGTCTTAATGAATATTACATCTGGCTAGGACAGCAGGTGAAATCAAGAGAGCCCGCGGGCTCTCTTTTTTTGTCCATTATTTTAAAAACGGATAGATAAAGATAAACGGGAGTTAGATGGCGAACCAGTTAGTAAACGGGTGGTTACGGTGCAGTTCTGGGCCTTTTTCATTTATTGACAGAGTCGTGAACGTTGTGTAAATTAGTTGTTAAACCGCTTGTGATTCGTTTCTCAAGCGAACATAACGACTTAGGATAGCCCTACGAAACAGCGCATGACGCTGTCCCGATAAAGGAGAGGATCAGAGGTGGAAGCTCTGGCTTTAGAGCGCAAGGCTGAGATGAACCGCGAGCTGCGTGAGCGGCTTATGGAGTTGAAGAAGGAACGTAATGCCATTATTCTTGCCCATTATTACCAACGTGACGAGGTACAGGAGGTTGCTGACTTCCGTGGAGATTCGTTTCTATTAGCCCAGAAGGCAGCACAAACAGATGCAGATGTGATCGTATTCTGTGGTGTTCACTTTATGGGTGAAAGCGCTAAAATTCTGGCGCCCAACAAAACCGTTATTATCCCGGATGAGCGTGCGGGTTGCCCGATGGCAGATATGGTAAATGTGGATGGACTACGCAAATTGAAAGCACAACACCCTAATGCCAAGGTGGTTACGTATATCAATTCCTCGGCTGAGATCAAAGCAGAGACCGACATCTGTTGTACATCGGCGAATGCGGTCCGGGTTATTCAATCGGTGGATTCTGACGAAATTATCTGGGTACCGGATAAAAATCTGGGACATTATGTGCAGCAGCATACAGACAAAAAAATGATTATCTGGGAAGGTTACTGCAACACGCACGATATGCTCACAGTCAAAGATGTGGTGGAGATGAGAGCCAAGCATCCGAATGCTGAGTTTGTTGTCCATCCAGAGTGTCGCCCTGAGGTTGTAGAGATGGGTGATTTTGTAGGCAGTACAACAGCCATTCTGGAGTATTGCAAAAATTCATCAGCGAAAGAATTTATCGTAGGTACCGAAGATGGTACCGGATATCAGCTGCGTCTGGATAGTCCGGATAAACAGTTTCATTTTGCGACCAAGTTCCTCGTATGTCCCAACATGAAGGTGAACAACTTGAAGAAACTGGTTAAATGCCTGGAAACGATGAAGCCGCAAATCTATGTGCCACCGGCCGTTGCCGACAAAGCCAGAGAATCACTAGAGCGCATGTTATTGGTGAAGTAGAATGCGCTACTCTTGCTCCAAGACAGGTGAATAACATGATACCGCAATATTTAGTTGATTTCGATCTGTCTGCGCTACCTATGGTAGAGACGGATGTACTGGTTATAGGCTCAGGAATTGCTGGTTTGTTCACCGCCATTAAGGCAAGTGAGCAACAACGCGTATTAATGATCACGAAGAAGTCATTACTTGAAAGTAACACCAGGTATGCGCAGGGAGGCATCGCTGCGGTTATTGCTGAAGATGATTCGCCTGCTTACCACTCGCAGGACACACTTGTAGCAGGAGCGGGCTTGTGCCGCTCCGAGGCGGTAGAAGTATTGGTGAATGAGGGTCCGGACGGAGTGAAGGAACTGATTCGTCTGGGTACGTTGTTTGACCTGGAGAACGGCGAGTTGGCGTTGACGCAGGAAGGTGCGCACAGCCACCGCCGTATTTTGCATGCCAACGGGGATGCAACGGGATATGAGATTGTACGTGCGCTTGCGGTCGAAGTGAATGAACACCCCGGAATTGAAGTATGGGATGAGCATTTTGTTATTGATCTGATTACGGATCGAGATCGAGGGGAATGCATCGGCGCTCTGATACAGAAGGATGATGGATCGAAGGTGTTCGTGAAGGCACAGGCAACCGTTCTCTGCTCTGGTGGGGCAGGACAACTGTACCGATACACGACGAATCCGGATGTAGCTACTGCCGATGGTGTAGCCATGGCCTACAGGGCTGGGGCTATCGTTCGTGACATGGAATTTATCCAGTTCCACCCCACATCTCTTTGTTATCCGGGTGCGCCACGGTTTCTTGTGTCAGAAGCCGTACGTGGCGAAGGAGCATATTTACGCAATGTGAAGGGCGAACGCTTCATGGATCGATACCATGCCCAGCTTGAACTGGCACCACGCGATATCGTGGCACGAGCGATTGTTAGCGAGATGGAGTCTACCAACAGCACTTTTGTGTATTTGGACATTACACACGAACAGCCAGAAATGATCAAGCATCGATTCCCTACCATATATGAGACTTGTATGCGTTATGGATTGGATATGACAACGGACTGGATTCCCGTTGCACCTGCTGCCCATTACATGATGGGCGGAGTGAAAACGGATCTTAGCGGAGAGAGCAGCATCTCCCGGTTATTCGCTTGTGGTGAGGTGTCTTCTACAGGAGTGCATGGAGCTAACCGTCTGGCAAGCAATTCCTTGTCAGAAGCGATTGTATTTGGCCGGAGAATTGTTGATCGCATTCGATCTCTTCCTTCGCTTGGTTCATTACAAGTAAGAGGAACTGCGACTGCATCTGTGGATATGAATAGCAAGATTATGAAAGAGCAAAAGCCAATATCGGAAAGACGCTTACGACTACAGAAAATGATGGTTCGTCAGGTAGGCTTGCGCCGGAATGGTGAGAACCTGCAGAAGGCTATGGACAAGCTGCAACAGGAATTGCAATTTTTTGATCAGACACTTACCCATAAGGAAGAGCTGGAGTATGCCAACCTTCTGACCTGTGCCTGGTTAGTCACTAGCGGAGCATTACACCGCGAGGAGAGTCGGGGAGCTCACTATCGAGAGGACTTCCCGGCACGTGACGATATCGTGTGGCAGAAGCATAGTCTGCAGCAGCGAGAACAAGCGATTGTGGAGGAATTAATGTCATGATACTGAACGGATATAATGATGGGCTTATCGAATCAATTAAAAACTGGCTTCGGGAAGATGTTGGTGCAGGTGACGTTACAACCAGTGTAACGATCCCAGCAGGAAACCAATCCAAAGCCATTATACATGCCAAAGACAATGGTATTATTGCAGGCATGACCGTAGCCGAACTCGTATTTCAGGTAGTCGATCCTGGTCTTGTATTTACACCAAAGGTAACTGACGGAGACAAGGTTAAGCATGGCACGATTCTGGCTGAGGTAGAGGGAAGTACACACTCACTGCTTACGGGGGAACGACTGGCACTCAACTTGCTGCAGCGTATGTCGGGAATTGCTACGCGTACGCGTACCTACGTGGATGTGCTGGATGGTCTTGAGACCAGGTTGGTGGATACACGTAAGACAACGCCTGGTCACAGGTTACTTGAGAAATACGCGGTACGCGTGGGTGGCGGAGCGAATCATCGTTTTGGACTCTACGACGCCGTTATGATCAAGGATAACCACATCAAGGGCGCAGGCGGAATTACCGAAGCGGTACAGCGTGCGCGAACCGTTATTCCACATACGATGACGATTGAAGTGGAGACGGAGAATATGGAGCAGGTGAGAGAAGCCTTGCAAGCCGGGGCAGATATCATTATGCTGGATAACATGCATCCAGAGCGGATGCGTGAAGCAGTTGAGCTTATTCGTGAACGGGCTCCGCATGTGAAGGTTGAAGCATCAGGTAACGTCTCTCTCCAGACCATTCGTGGAATTGCAGAGAGCGGTGTGGATGTAATTTCGGTTGGCAGGTTAACCTATTCTTTTGAGAGCCTGGATATCAGCCTGGATTTAAATGAAAAGAAAGAGGGGTGAACCTCTTTGATTCTAGTTGTAGACGTGGGGAACAGCAATATGGTGCTCGGCGTATATCAAGGCCGGGAGTTGCTGCACCACTTTCGTCTGAGTACATCACGTCAGTCAACAGTGGATGAATACGGCGTATTGATTTATAATTTATTTCATATGTCCGGCATCAGGGCAAGCGACATCGAAGGTGTCATCATCTCATCTGTGGTTCCGCCACTGGTGAATGTGATCGAAGCGATGTGTGAGAAATATGTGGGCAAAAAACCGTTACTCGTTGGGCCTGGTATCAAAACCGGCCTGAACCTGCGATACGAGAATCCACGTGAAGTGGGTGCAGATCGCATTGTTAATGCAGTGGCAGCCGTTGAGAAGTATGGCGGCCCTCTCGTCGTGGTCGATTTCGGTACTGCAACGACGTTTGACTGTATTGACGAGAAAGGTCATTATCTGGGGGGAGCCATTGTACCTGGAATTCACATTGCCACCGAAGCACTCTACGAGCGGGCGTCCAAGCTGCCTCGTATTGAGCTGGAGAAACCCAAGAAGGTCATTGGGCGTAATACTATTCATGCGATGCAAGCGGGCATTATCTATGGCTATGCAGGACAGGTAGATGGTATTGTAGAGCGCATTCGCGAAGAAATGGGAGCTAAGCCCAGAGTCATTGCAACGGGTGGTCTCGCTACACTAATCGCGGAAGAAACCCGTAGTATAGAGGAAGTTGATCCGCTGCTTACGCTTGAAGGGCTGCGTATTATATATGAGCGGAACCGGGAAAGGTGAGCATAAAGACGGCATACAGCGGCTGAGATTACAGCTTAAGTGTTGTGCCGTTTTTTCTGTGTTATTACTATTATGGCGATACGCCAAAGGAGGCTGAATGACTTGGAAAACAACAACAAGCATGACCGGTTAATTCGTGGTACAGCAATGAATGGAAAGGTAAGAGCCTTTGCTGTCCAGACGACACAACTGGTTGAGGAACTACGCAGAAGACATGATACGTTTCCCACGGCTACAGCTGCCATGGGGCGTACGGTTACAACAGCAGCTATTATGGGTGCGATGCTCAAAGGTGATGAGAAGCTAACGATACAAGTCAACGGTGATGGCCCCATTGGACAGATTGTAGCTGATGCCAATGCGAAAGGTGAGGTGCGGGGGTATGTTTCTAATCCGCATGTACATCTGCCAAGCAATAGTGTGGGAAAACTGGACGTTGCAGGCGCAGTTGGAACCGAAGGCTTCATCAACATAACGAAAGATTTGGGATTGAAAGAGCCATACCGTGGCAGTGTGCCTATTATCTCAGGAGAACTGGGCGAAGACTTTACTTACTATTTTGCCCAATCGGAGCAGACTCCTTCTGCTGTAGGCGTTGGTGTGCTCGTCGATACGGATAATTCCGTTATTGTCGCAGGCGGATTCATTATGCAGCTGTTACCGGGATTGACAGATCAAGAGATCACAGCGATCGAAAATGCCATTGGTACGTTGCCACCAGTGACAACGTTGCTGGATCAGGGACTTGAACTGGAAGAGTTGCTTCGCCGGTTACTACCGGATGTACAGGTGATGGAAGGGTTGGATATTCAATTCAGCTGTGAGTGTTCACGTGAGCGGGTAGAGAAGACGCTAATCAGCCTGGGCCAAACGGAGATGGAGCAATTAATTGAAGAAGAGGGCCGTGCTGAAGTAGTTTGCCAATTCTGTAATGAAGCTTATGACTTTAACAAAGAACAACTTGAGACCATCCTAGAGCAAGCCAAGAACTGATCTATGCGGGGACGGGATGCGGAATGACAAGACAGGAAAAAGGGTTGTGGACAGCTGTAATTGTCTTGACGCTGGGCATGCTGGTTATGGGAACGGTGATGGCTATGCATGGTCTCAGACAGGGCAAAGACGAGGCAGATGCATCCCATGATGCCAATACGGAAGAAGGAAGCACCGTAGCGACGATCAACGGAGAAGTCATCACGGACAAAGAGTGGACCGATGCGCTGAAACGACGTTACGGCAGTGAGTTATTACTCCAGATGTTAAACCGTAAAGCAGTATATGCCGAAGCAATTGAACGCAAGCTGATCGTCACTCCCCAAGAGATTGCAAGAGAACTTGCGGCCGCGATGGATGGGTACGATTCAGAGAAATCGTATTTTGATGAAATGAAGTCCCAGTTGGGCTTGTCGAAACAGGAGCTTGAATTGGAAGCTGGCTATAGGCTACTGCTTGAGAAAATCGCAACGATCGGCATACAGATCAAGGATGCAGATATTGAGCATTACTGGACTGAACACCGTGAGGATTACGTTTCCCCCGAGAAATATGACTTGTCCATCATCGTAGTGAAGGAAGAGGAGGAAGCCGATTCCTTACTGTATGCGTTGGAGAAGGGGGAAGATTTTGAAGCAGCTGCCCGCAGTCAATCGACAGACAGCTTCTCTCGTGATGTTGGTGGCAGGCTGGGATGGATTGAGCGCAATGATCCATTCCAGTCAGAAGAAATCCTTCAACTCGCTGCCGGGCTGGATATAGGAGATATGGCTGGTCCAGTTCAAGTGGAAGAGGGCTATGCTATTATCAGACTTAATGATAAAGAAGAACGCCAGGTGCAGTCGGCCGAAGAGGTCCGTGAGGAGATTCGAATGCAACTGGCTCTGAGTCAGGCTGATCCGTTGCCGCAGGTAGAGCAAATGCTGCGCAACAAGTATGAAGCCGTGATCCTGTCCGAGATTCCTGCCTCCTGAATGCAATGGAAAAGATTGTCTCGTACTACTGCATCTTGATAAAAATACTCTGTCTGCGGTCTTAGGGCCGAAGGCAGAGTATTTTTTTTGAGTACTCATATTGACAATAAGGGTTAACGTTGATAAGATGAAAATAATAAATACCTACTCGTTTACTCGGATATAAAAGCGTTATTTATGAACAAAGAAACTTTCGGAAACCTCCGCCCTGTCTAGAAATCTTAGCAGTAAGGGATAGGATCAACAGGATTTCCGCAGTTCTTCTATAACATCCAGAGGCTATCGGCCGCACAGTATAGGTTAACAGGACTCAAGTTTTATTCATCCACTAAGGAGGGCATTCATATGGCTAAAGTAGTTAATAACGTAACAGAACTCATCGGAGGTACTCCGCTTGTTCGTCTGAACCGTATCGTACCTGAAGGCAGTGCTGAAGTATTCGTGAAGCTGGAGTACCAGAATCCAGGTTCAAGCGTGAAAGACCGTATCGCAATTAGCATTGTGGAAGAAGCGGAAAAAGAAGGCAAGCTGAAACCAGGTGATACCATTATCGAAGCAACAAGTGGTAACACAGGAATCGGACTCGCGATGGTGGCTGCAGCCAAAGGCTACAAGTCCGTTATTGTAATGCCTGAGACGATGAGCTTGGAGCGTCGCAACTTGCTTCGTGCGTATGGTGCTGAGCTTGTGCTTACACCGGGAGCCGAAGGTATGAATGGTGCTGTTAAAAAAGCTGAAGAACTGCTGAAGGAAAACCCATCCTATTTCATGGCTGAGCAATTTAAAAATAAAGCTAACGTGAAGATCCACCGTGAAACGACTGGCCCTGAGATTGTTGACGCGATCCAATCTGTGGGCGGTACGTTGGATGCTTTCATTGCGGGAATCGGTACAGGTGGAACAATTACAGGAACAGGTGAAGTGCTGAAAGAAGCTTTCCCTGGTGTTAAAATTGTTGCAGTTGAGCCAGCAGCGTCGCCAATTCTGGCGGGCGGCAAACCAGGACCTCATAAGATCCAAGGGATTGGTGCCAACTTTATCCCTGAGATTCTGGATCAGGAAATCTATGATGAGATCATTCACATTGAGAATGATGATGCATTCGAGACGGCTCGTCAGGTAGCGAAGGAAGAGGGCATTTTGTCTGGTATTTCTTCCGGTGCGGCAATCCGTGCAGGTCTTCAGGTTGCGAAACAGTTGGGTGAAGGCAAACGCGTTGTCGTGATCGTGCCAAGTAACGGCGAACGTTACCTCAGCACACCACTCTACAACTTCGAAGCCTAAGCCTACAAATGACAAAACCAATCCTCCTTGCCCGTATGACGGGTATGGAGGATTTTTGGCGTAATGCTTTTAAAAGGGGCGGCGCTTTAGTATACTATCAGACAATAGAACTAGCGACAGATGGAGGGCGGCAAACCGCAATGACACACCTGATGACAACATACGCCGACTGGATGGAGTGGGCTGGACAAGGCTGGACCATGATGCCCTATATCACGAAGTCGGATGAGGGACCGTATCATGGCGGTTTACCGTTATCGTGGGAGGCAGCCTGGCAGCAGGCGTCACCATACGCAATTGTGCTGGAGAATGGCAAAGGCGGAAGATATACATTTCTGGGTCTGGACCCCGTATCTGTTATTTCCGGCAAGGGTCAAGAAGCGGTTATTCATGATGTGACGCAAGGAACCACCTCGACAGACAGCGGCAAGCCGCTTGATGTATTGAAGAGATGGACAGCGCCTTATAGCGCACCTAAAGTTACTGGGGCCCCAGACTTTGGGGGTGGCTACGCAGGTTATCTCAGCTATGATGTAGCAAGATCGTTGGAGAAGCTTCCAGCTTTGGCTGAAGATAACCCGGCTCTGCCGGATTATTGGTGGATGCGTTTTGAAGAAATATGGGCGTACGACCATCAGCAACAGGCGCTTTTCTGCATGGTTCATCTGGCTATAGAGCCTAATCAGAACGAAACCGATATCCGTGGTCTATATGCAGTGGCCGAAGCACGAGCGACAGCGATGCAGCAACGATGGCTTCATATTATGGGATTTGCACAGGCCGAAGAACAACAGCAGGCGCTGGAACGCCGCAATAGGCAGGTCAATCGTACCCCGCAGCCTGAGGATGCGGAAAGGGAATCCGAAGGGTGGGAAACCTCCTTTCCACAGGAAGACTTTGAAAAGGCTGTACGCACGGTACAGGAATATATCAGGCAGGGTGATGTGTTCCAGGTGAATCTGTCCTTAAGACAGGAAAAGCGGCTTCATTCAAGCGCTGAGCATATTTATGAATGGCTGCGTCTTGTGAATCCATCACCGTATATGGGTATGCTGCGTAGCCCGGACTTCCAACTGGTAAGCGGGTCTCCCGAACTTCTGGTCAAAGTGGAGAATGGCAAAGTCAGTGCACGTCCCATCGCAGGGACCCGAAGAAGGGGCCGTGATGAAGCAGAGGATAAAGCTATGGCGGATGAACTGCTCAGCAGTGAGAAGGAACGGGCAGAGCATATTATGCTCGTTGATCTGGAACGTAATGATATCGGACGGATTGCGGCCTACGGTTCGGTTCATGTGCCTGAATTGATGACCATCGAGAAGTATTCCCATGTCATGCATCTCGTTTCCCAAGTGGAAGGCAGGCTGGCAGAAGGGTTATCCGTATTTGATGTGATCGCTGCGACATTCCCGGGTGGGACGATTACAGGAGCGCCCAAAGTGCGTACCATGGAGATTATCGAGGAGCTTGAGCCTGTGCGGCGTGGGCCTTATACGGGTTCCATCGGTTGGATGGATTACAGTGGAAATATGGAATTGAACATCGTCATTCGTACGCTTGCCATCAAGGATGGTATTGGTTATGTACAAGCTGGTGCAGGTATTGTTATTGATTCCGACCCATATCGGGAATACAAGGAATGCCGCAACAAGGCAAGAGCGATGATGAGAGCTGTGAACTACAGCGAAGAGGCGAAAGCGGACAGAGCTGTCGAACAAGAACAAGCGAAACGAACGGAAGCTGTTAAACTAAACTAAAATAAAACGAAGCAACCGTCACTTGCGTTGACGGAAGATGAGGAGGAGCAGGCATATGATACTGGTTATCGACAATTACGATTCCTTCACGTACAACCTGGTTCAATATCTGGGTGAACTGGGTGAGACGGTGGAAGTTCGCCGCAACGATGAGATTGATTTGGCAGGTATAGAGGCATTGGCGCCTGATCATATTCTGATTTCTCCGGGTCCTTGTACACCGAATGAAGCGGGCATCAGTCTGGCAGTCATCGATCACTTCAAGGGAAGCATTCCGATCTTTGGTGTGTGTCTGGGACATCAGTCCATTGGACAAGCGTTTGGTGGCAATGTTATTCGTGCGGAGCGCATGATGCATGGCAAAACATCCGAGATGCACCATAATGGAACATCTGTATTTGCCGGATTACCTTCCCCATTCACAGCTACCCGTTATCACTCCCTGATTGTGGAGCGCAGCAGCTTGCCTGACTGCCTGGAGATTACAGCGGAGACAGCTGAAGGTGAAATTATGGGTCTACGTCACAAAGAATATGCGATTGAAGGGGTGCAATTCCACCCGGAATCCATTATTACAGACCACGGACATCAGATGCTTCGCAACTTCCTGTCCCAACAGGTGAAGGTATAACATGCAATATGCCGCGATAAACGGAGAGTTGGTCAATATGGCGGCAGCCGTGGTTCCTGTAACGGATCACGGCTTTTTGTACGGACTTGGGTTGTTTGAGACGTTTCGGACGTATCAGGGGGTTCCTTATCTGCTGGAACGGCATCTGGAGCGGATGGCTTCAGGGTGTGAAGAACTGGGCATTCCTTTCATAACGACTGCGGCAGAGGTGACAGATTGGATTCAACGCTTGATGGATGCGAACGGACTTCAGGATGCGTATGTGCGATACACGGTATCAGCCGGTGAAGCACCGCTAGGCTTACCTTCTGGTGATTATTCGAAGCCGAATCATATTGT
This sequence comes from Paenibacillus amylolyticus, assembly GCF_001570725.1. Lineage (GTDB taxonomy): Bacteria > Bacillota > Bacilli > Paenibacillales > Paenibacillaceae > Paenibacillus > Paenibacillus amylolyticus_A. Next base: position 9,823 of record NZ_BCNV01000013.1, on the reverse strand, counting down.
ACTGGCAAAAGCATTACCTGAACCTTCTCCCTCTTTATATGAGAGCGGCAAAATGCTTCAACGGTTGTCTACACCTCGCAACACGCCTGAAGGAGAAGTGCGGTTCAAGTCGCTCCATTACATGAACAACATTCTGGCGAAACGGGAGCTGAACCGGTACGGGCAGTATGTGCAGGGGGCAGAAGGGCTACAATTAACCCGTGATGGTCATGTCGCTGAGGGTATTGTGAGTAATGTATTTTGGGTACGGGAAAATGTGCTCTACACGCCAGCGCTCTCAACCGGCATTCTGCCGGGCATCACGAGAGCCGTGGTACTTGAGATCGCTATGCAGCAAGGAATTCCCTGCATAGAAACGCTAGCGGCTTGGGAGGATCTCCTGCAAGCCGATGAAATATTTTTAACCGGCTCGGTGGCTGAACTGGTTCCGGTTACAACTCTGCGTGATCAGGAAGGAATCGAAACGATAATCAGCAACGGACATATAGGCCCGGTTACAGCAGTCCTTCTGGGTATGTACCGGCAGAAAGCGGGGTATACTTCATGACACTTACACCTGTCATCTATGAACGGAACTATGCATGGGGGCCAGCTGAGTTGAAGCTGGGTACAAGAACACAGATCATGGGCATTCTTAACGTCACGCCTGACTCGTTCTCGGATGGTGGACGTTATACCAACGTGGAGCGGGCGGTTACCCATGCCAAGCAGATGATGGAGGACGGGGCGGACCTGATTGATATCGGTGGGGAGTCCACCAGACCTGGTTCAGCAGTCGTCAATGCCGATGAAGAGCTGAGCCGGATCATTCCGGTTATCGAAGCATTACATCAGCAAGCCCCGCACATTCCAATATCGGTGGACACGTATAAGGCTGATGTTGCGCGTCAAGCTATTCTAGCGGGTGCCCATATCATTAATGATGTGTGGGGTGCCAAGGCAGACCCAGATATGGCCCGCACGGCAGCAGAGCTCGGGTGTCCCATCATTCTGATGCATAATCGGCAGGAGAGAGATTATACCGATTATCTGAGTGATGTCGTGAGCGATTTGCAGGAGAGCATACAGATTGCGTTAACAGCCGGAGTGAAAGCAGATCAGATTATCCTGGACCCCGGCATTGGTTTTGTGAAGGATCTGAAGGAAAATCTGGCACTCATGTCATCACTCGGTTTGCTCAATGAAATGGGATATCCCGTGCTGTTAGCCACCTCACGCAAAAGATTCATCCAGAACACCCTGGATGTCACTGCGGATGACGCGCTGGAAGGAACGGCTGCAACCGTTGCATTCGGCATTGCCCAAGGCTGCCAGATGGTTCGGGTTCATGATGTGAAGCCGATTCGGCGGACGGCAGACATGTGTGATGCCATGTTGTATGCTTCTCCGGGTATACGGAGGAAATAATGCTGGCGGGTCCGAGTGACCTGTCCAGTGGAAGCGCAGCGTTTTTCAAAGGCGAAGCAAAGGGAGAACTTCAAATAGATTAAAATTTCAATATATATAGAGGGCAGGCGGATCGTATGGATAGAATGGTATTGCACCGTATGGAGTATTACGGATATCATGGCGTTTTTGCAGAAGAACGGAAGCTTGGGCAGCGGTACTATATTGATCTGGAGATTGATATGGACCTCAGTGAGGCTGGACGTAACGATGATCTGACCAAAACGATCAACTACGCAGAGATCCATGAGCTGGTAAAACAGATTGTTGAAAATAAATCATTCCAGTTAATTGAAGCTTTGGGCGAACATATTGCATCTTCTTTACTAGACACTTATACTATTATCAATGCATTGACAGTCAAGGTGACGAAGCCACATCCCCCATTCGATATTCATTTTGAGGGCGTAACGGTAGAGCTTCGCCGCACAAGAAAGTGAGAACCGATCATGATTGCACATTCGACCTCTGAATTTTCAGAGGCTTATATTGCTTTAGGGGCCAATTTGGGTGACCGGGAACAGACGCTGCTTGAAGCATTGTCTTTGCTGGATGAACACCCTCATATATCCGTTCTGCGCTGTTCTGCGCTATATGAGACGGAACCTGTAGGATATGTAGATCAGCCCGCTTTTCTGAATATGGCAGTCGCCGTAAAGGCGATGCTGACACCGGAGCAGTTGCTCACGGAATTATTGGATATCGAGAACCGACTCGGTCGTGTTCGTGATATTCGCTGGGGACCGCGCACTGTTGATCTGGACCTGCTCTGGATGCACGGGGAGACGAGAGATACCGAATTGCTACAATTGCCTCATCCCCGTATGGGCGAACGGGCTTTTGTGCTGGTACCGCTGTCGGATATCGTACCGGAGGGCGAGGAATCAGGTCTATATACCTTTGTACACTCATCGTTGTCTGTACTGGATGGAAAGGATGGAATACAGCTTTGGAAAACATGCAATTGGCCAATCGAATCCGGGCATTCCGGAAGCTGAAAGGTTTAACACAACATGAACTTGCTGCCGAGACCGGCATCTCGCTGGCCATTCTGGGAACTATTGAGCGGGGAAACCGTAAGGTAACACCGCAAGAGTTGGATCGAATTGCCGGAGTGCTGGCGATCAGTATCGAGGAGTTGCAGGGCAAGTAAGACCGTTTTGTTTTCGTCTAGCTACAACAACAGAGACATCGATCGATCTTTATATCGTGATATATACAGAATTAAAAAAGGAGTGGAACGACTACCGTGCTTAACATTGGTGGCATTGAAATGAAAAACCAGGTCGTACTTGCGCCGATGGCTGGCGTATGTAATCCGGCTTTTCGTTTGATCGCAAAAGAATTCGGAACAGGCCTCGTATGCGCGGAGATGGTGAGTGGCAAAGCCATCGTCCATGGTAATCAGCGTACACGCGAGATGTTGTTTGTAGATGAGCGTGAGAAACCGCTGAGCCTTCAGATTTTTGGGGGAGATCGTGATTCCCTTGTAGAAGCAGCCAAAATCGTGGACAAAGAAACGAATGCAGACATCATCGACATCAACATGGGATGCCCTGTGCCAAAAGTGACGAAATGTGATGCAGGTGCACGTTGGTTGCTTGATCCGAATAAAATCTATGAGATGGTATCCGCTGTCGTGGACGCGGTCGAGAAGCCGGTGACGGTCAAGATGCGTATCGGCTGGGATAACGAGCATATCTTCGCGGTTGAGAATGCGCTCGCGGTTGAACGTGCTGGTGGACAGGCGGTAAGTGTACACGGTCGTACGCGTGAGCAACTCTATACAGGGACAGCTGACTGGTCACACATCAAAGATGTAAAAGAGGCGGTCTCTATTCCCGTGATCGGCAATGGTGATGTCCATACTCCAGAGGATGCACGCCGTATGCTGGATGAAACAGGTTGTGACGGAGTTATGATTGGTCGTGCCGCCCTGGGTAATCCATGGATGCTGTATCGTACCATTCAATACTTAAGCACGGGTAAATTGCTTCCTGACCCGAATGGTGAAGAGAAGATCCGTGTTGCCATCCTTCATATGGATCGCCTGATCGCACTCAAGAACGAGACGGTTGCTGTACGGGAGATGCGTAAACATCTGGCTTGGTATTTGAAAGGCTTGAAAGGATCTGCCCGCATCAAGGATGTTATTATGGAAGGAACCAAGCGGGATGAGATGGTACAGATTCTGGAGAACTTTGTGGGTCAGTTGAGAAGCGAAGGTAATTTGGAGTCAGAACCGGTAATTGCCGGAAATGCATCTTAATTAAGACTGTAAAACGTTTACAGCTATAGAGGACGTAACATTGACTTTTCGAGATCGTTCCCCTATACTTTCACAGTATAAATTCGCCATGTGCGTTAATTAAAGGCTAGTCATCAGGAGGAATATTCTATTTCTCTGGAGAACTTCATATAGTTTTGAAGATGTATGCGGGCGGAGCTATGTAATTAGAACTGATTCCGTTGCCGTACAATCCAAATTATTCCCATGACAGGAGAATCGGTTGAGATGAGCGACAAGGAAGTTATCCTTACACCAGAGGGACTTAAGAAGCTGGAAGAAGAACTGGAAACATTGAAATCAGTGAAGCGCCGCGAAGTGGCTGAACGGATTAAGGTAGCCATCGGGTATGGAGATATCAGTGAGAACTCTGAATACGAGGATGCCAAGAACGAACAGGCCTTCATTGAAGGTCGTATTATTACTTTGGAGAAAATGCTTCGGAACGCACGCATTATTAACAGTGATGAGATTGACACCGATGTCGTGAGTGTAGGTGCAACAGTTACTGTGGAAGATTTGGAATTCGGTGATATCACAGAATATACAATTGTAGGTTCTGCTGAATCTAACCCGCTGCAGAACAAGATCTCAAACGAAAGCCCTGTTGGTAAAGCGATCCTGGGCAAGAAAAATGGTACAGTTGTTGATGTAAGTGTGCCTGCTGGCGTAATTCAATATAAAATTATAGACATTAAAAAGCTATAGCAACGAAGCAGTTGGGCACGGTAAACAAAAGCTTCCTTAGGGAAGCTTTTTCAACATTTGAGGAATAGCGTCCTCTCGCGATGCCTGCAATGTAAATAAGGAGATGAATACAGATCATGACGGATGAAGTCTTGAATCAGGAAACCGAACTTAGCGAGCTTTTACAAATTCGCCGTGACAAATTGGACGAGCTCCGCAAATTGGGAATCGACCCTTTTGGCCAAAAATACGTACGTACCGAAGAAGCCGGCTCCATTCTGAAGAAGTATGAAGAACTGACCAAGGAAGAGCTGGAAGAGAAGCACATCGAAGTCAGTATTGCCGGACGGATTATGGCGAAGCGGGGAATGGGTAAGGCAAGCTTCGCACATATTCAGGACCTGAGCGGCAGAATCCAGATCTATGTTCGTCAGGATACCGTGCCTGAAGACAAGTATGCGGCATTCAGCCTGCTGGACCTTGGCGACATTGTTGGGGTAACAGGCGTGATCTTTAAGACCAAAACAGGTGAAACTTCTGTCAAAGTTAAAGATCTTGAAGTGCTGTCCAAATCGCTCTATCCGCTTCCGGATAAATTCCATGGTCTCACGGACGTTGAGCTGCGTTACCGCCAGCGTTACGTTGACCTGATTATGAGCCCGGACGTACAACAGACTTTCATCACACGTTCCAAAATCATTCAATCGATGCGTCGTTACCTCGATTCCCTTGGATATCTGGAAGTGGAAACACCTACGTTGCATACCATTGCCGGGGGAGCCGCAGCACGTCCGTTCATCACGCATCACAATGCGCTAGATATGGAACTGTACATGCGGATTGCGATTGAGCTTCACCTGAAACGTCTGATTGTTGGCGGACTGGAGAAGGTATATGAGATTGGCCGTGTATATCGAAACGAAGGTATGTCCACACGTCACAATCCGGAGTTCACGATGATTGAATTGTATGAGGCATATGCTGACTACAAAGATATCATGCATTTGACGGAAAATTTGGTTGCTCATATCGCACAAGAAGTACTGGGCACACAAGTGATTCAGTATGGAGATTATGAAGTGGATCTTAAACCGCAGTGGCGCCGTGTTACGATGGTGGATGCAGTTAAGGAAGTTGTTGGCGTAGACTTCTCTGTACACATGACGGATGAGGAAGCACACAGCTTGGCGAAGGAGCATAAGGTTCCGGTGGAGAAGCATATGACATTCGGTCATATTCTGAACGCATTCTTCGAAGAGTTTGTAGAAGAGACGTTGATTCAACCGACATTCATTATGGGACATCCTCTTGAAATCTCACCGCTGGCGAAGAAAAACGATGTGGACCCACGCTTCACGGATCGCTTCGAGTTGTTCATCGTTGGACGCGAGCATGCCAATGCCTTCACAGAGCTGAATGATCCAATCGATCAGCGTCAGCGTTTTGAAGCTCAGATGCTGGAGAAAGAACATGGGAACGACGAGGCTCATGAGATGGATGACGACTTCATCCGTGCGCTCGAGTATGGTATGCCGCCAACAGGCGGACTGGGAATCGGGATCGATCGTCTGATCATGCTGCTTACGAACTCCCCGTCTATTCGTGACGTACTGCTCTTCCCGCACATGCGTCCTCGTACACAAGATTAAATAAGGAACGTAGTATACGTTCATAATAGAAGAGGAACCTGCCGTTCAGTATCATGCTGGGGCAAGTTCCTCTTTAGGTTTACATAGGCGCTAAAACGGAAGTTTGTCAGTAGGTCTTCCTGTTCATATTGCGCCACTATGGGAGCACAGCTTCTTGCATTTGTTTAGATTAACCTGTTCGTATTTTGTTAAAAGAGGTGCCCTTCATGAAGTTCAGGCTTCACTTTGCCAAATTCTTATCACCCCCGTTAATCCTGGTCGGCGGATTTCTGCTTATTATTGCGATTGGAACGGTGCTTCTCATGTTGCCCATCTCCAACCAAAGCGGTGAGCATTTGGCGTTTATTGATGCTCTCTTTACATCAACCTCTGCCGCATGTGTGACTGGATTAGTCGTTGTGGATGTTGGGACGACGTTTAACTTGTTTGGTCAGATCGTCATTATGGTGTTGATGCAGCTCGGTGGACTCGGCTTCATGACCATGGCTACCCTCTTTGCGCTAGTATTGGGCAAGCGAATCTCGCTCAAGGACAGGCTGTTGCTCAAAGAAGCCATTAATGCAGACAGTATGGAAGGGATTGTACGCATTATCCGCAAGGTGCTAATTTTCTCCTTTACCATTGAAGGGGTGGCTGCTGTCATACTGGCGCTGCGCTGGGCAACGGAGATGCCGTTTGGCCAGGCCGTATACTATGGAATATTCCACTCCGTTTCATTGTTTAATAATGGCGGTTTTGATTTGTTCGGCAACAGCTTTCAATACTACACCGGAGACTGGATATTCAATTTGACCGCTTCTGTGCTCGTTGTCTCTGGTGGACTTGGCTTTGTTGTGTTAAATGATCTGTTTGAGTATCGCAAACGTCGGCGTCTATCCCTGCAGTCCAAACTGGTGCTGTCTGTGTCGGGAGCTTTGATTGGTATAGGAGCGGTTGTACTGTTTGTTTTTGAATTCACCAACGGACACACACTGGCTTCACTCACCTGGAGCGAGAAGATCTATGCGTCCTTCTTCCAGTCTGTCTCTACACGTTCGTCCGGAACAAGTACCATCGATATCACGGAGATGAGGCAGGCTACCCAATTCTTCTTCATCCTGCTGATGTTTATCGGGGCTTCCCCGGGATCGACAGGGGGCGGAATCAAGACGACTACATTCCTGATCATGATCGGTGCAGTGTATGCCATGATTCGGGGGAATAAGGATATCGTATTTTTCCGCCAACGTGTCCCGAAGGAGCTGCTTATGCGGGCGTTGACCATTATTATGGTTTCGCTGATCATATTCATGATCGTGGTGATGCTTCTGCTTACGACAGAGGATGCACCATTCCTTTCACTGATGTTTGAAGCTGCATCGGCAATTGGTACGGTGGGGCTTTCGGTGGGAGTAACTGATGAGTTGACCAATTGGGGAAAAATCATTATCACCTTTACCATGTTTGTAGGTCGGATTGGGCCATTAACCATCGCGTATGCCCTTCGTCCGCGCAAAGAGAAGAAACTGTATCGTCATCCGGAGGGCCGGATCATTATCGGATAAAAAGAAAAACCGTCAGACATTCAGAACTAACTCCTGTGATCGTAACAGGCTTTAGTCAAAGCGAATGTACTGCGGTTTTTTTTGTTTAACGACACAAGGAAGCAAGATGCAAGGTGAGAATATCGTCCATGAGCTTGGCATTCATCTGATCGGGTCTAAGCACAGTATGTATACCCAAGCCATCCACCAGTGCATACAATCTCTCGATCTCCAGTTCTTTGTCCAGATCAGGTCTGGAGAGATCAAGCTTAATCAGGTAAGTGATAACAGAGCCTACAGCTTGTCTGAGTTCATCATACACTGTATCGGCAAGTTCCTTGAGTGTAGAATCCGTTTTGGATCTGGCTGTAAAAGCGTACCACACCTCCATTTCGGCCAGTTTTTCTTCCGTGTTTGGTAAGAATTCGAACAATAGGCATTTCATATTGTCCATGGGAGAGCCGGTGAAGGACATTTGTTGGACTCGATGGGATACCCGTTCGGATACCAGATTCATAGCATATAGTAAGAGTTCCGACTGTGTAGAAAAGTAGTGACGCATCGAACCGACCGAAATTCCTGCTTCTTCAGCGATATTCCGAACAGAGGCCTGTTCCATACCATCTCTTCGTATAATACGCCAAGCTGCTTCGGCCACGAGCACACGTTGTTTATCATGATCAACAATTTTAGGCATAGGAAGATTATATCACTGTTGATTATTATAATACAAATGTGCTAAATTGTATTTAATACAATTGTATTATAAAAGGAGAGAACGATAAATGATTGGTTATTTCATTATAGGGTGTGAGATTGCCTTCTGGGTGTTTGTGTTTGCGGGTTTGAGTGTCAGGTATCTTCTTGGTATGAAAAGATTAGGCATCGGTTTGTTGATGGCAACACCTATTGTGGATCTCTTGTTGCTGGTAGCTACAGTGATGGATCTTCAGCGCGGAGCTACAGCGAGCGTGATTCATGGTATTGCCGCGGTGTATATAGGGGTAAGTATTGCTTATGGTCATCAGATGATTGCTTGGGCAGATCGATACTTCCTATATTGGTTCAAAGGCGGAGAGAACCCTCGTAGTAGCAAGTTATATGGCAAAGAACATGCAAGTCGTGAGCGTAGTGGATGGTTTAGACATCTTTTGGCTTGGGCTATAGGCAGCGCATTTCTATTCGCCATGATATGGTGGATTGATGATGCTGAACGGACAGCCGTCTTCTATAATTTGATTAAGGTGTGGGGAACCATACTTGGTATCGATTTTCTGATAAGCTTTAGCTATAGTTTATGGCCCCGAAAGGTTCCAGTCCGAAATATTAAACAATAAAAAACATATGGACGTGCATACAAACATTCTAAATTGGGAGAATACTACATGTACGTCCAAGTAGTATCATCATAGATAGTTTAAATTCAAAAAAAGACTTGCAATCAAAATCTGTACATGGTATATTCTAATTCCGGCCAAGAAAACACGGTTTACACGGTGCGGTAAGCGAATGAAATAAGCTTCGAAAGAAACTTAAAAAAAGAGCTTGCAAAGTTGGTTCGGATGTGATAAGATATAAAAGTTGCTGAAGAGAACGACATTCGGTAACGAAACAAGTTTGATCTTTGAAAACTGAACAACGAGTGAGTAAACATTCTGCTTGCAGAATAAACGCGAAAGTTGAGACAAGCCTTGGCTTGGATCGGCTGGAGCACAAATGAGATTTTTAATCTCGTCAGATTCAAAATGAGCTTATCGCTCTTTTCAATACTTTATTGGAGAGTTTGATCCTGGCTCAGGACGAACGCTGGCGGCATGCCTAATACATGCAAGTCGAGCGGACTTGATGAGAAGCTTGCTTCTCTGATAGTTAGCGGCGGACGGGTGAGTAACACGTAGGCAACCTGCCCTCAAGTTTGGGACAACTACCGGAAACGGTAGCTAATACCGAATAGTTGTTTTCTTCGCCTGAAGAGAACTGGAAAGACGGAGCAATCTGTCACTTGGGGATGGGCCTGCGGCGCATTAGCTAGTTGGTGAGGTAACGGCTCACCAAGGCGACGATGCGTAGCCGACCTGAGAGGGTGATCGGCCACACTGGGACTGAGACACGGCCCAGACTCCTACGGGAGGCAGCAGTAGGGAATCTTCCGCAATGGGCGAAAGCCTGACGGAGCAATGCCGCGTGAGTGATGAAGGTTTTCGGATCGTAAAGCTCTGTTGCCAGGGAAG
>NZ_BCNV01000012.1 GCF_001570725.1 Paenibacillus amylolyticus | reverse complement strand
TTGGATAAGCCCTCGACCGATTAGTACTGGTCAGCTCCATGCATTGCTGCACTTCCACCCCCAGCCTATCTACCTCGTCGTCTTCAAGGGGTCTTACATACTGGGAAATCTCATCTTGAGGGGGGCTTCACGCTTAGATGCTTTCAGCGTTTATCCCGTCCGTACATAGCTACCCAGCGGTGCTCCTGGCGGAACAACTGGTACACCAGCGGTACGTCCATCCCGGTCCTCTCGTACTAAGGACAGCTCCTCTCAAATTTCCTACGCCCACGACAGATAGGGACCGAACTGTCTCACGACGTTCTGAACCCAGCTCGCGTACCGCTTTAATGGGCGAACAGCCCAACCCTTGGGACCTACTTCAGCCCCAGGATGCGATGAGCCGACATCGAGGTGCCAAACCTCCCCGTCGATGTGGACTCTTGGGGGAGATAAGCCTGTTATCCCCAGGGTAGCTTTTATCCGTTGAGCGATGGCCCTTCCATGCGGTACCACCGGATCACTAAGCCCGACTTTCGTCCCTGCTCGACTTGTAGGTCTCGCAGTCAAGCTCCCTTATGCCTTTGCACTCTTCGAATGATTTCCAACCATTCTGAGGGAACCTTTGGGCGCCTCCGTTACTCTTTAGGAGGCGACCGCCCCAGTCAAACTGCCCACCTGACACTGTCCCCGCACCGGATTACGGTACCAGGTTAGAACCTAGATACGATCAGGGTGGTATCCCAACGTTGCCTCCACAGAAGCTTGCGCTCCTGCTTCAAAGGCTCCCACCTATCCTGTACAGATCGTACCCAAATTCAATATCAAGCTGCAGTAAAGCTCCATGGGGTCTTTCCGTCTTGTCGCGGGTAACCTGCATCTTCACAGGTATTAAAATTTCACCGGATCTCTCGTTGAGACAGCGCCCAAGTCGTTACGCCATTCGTGCGGGTCAGAATTTACCTGACAAGGAATTTCGCTACCTTAGGACCGTTATAGTTACGGCCGCCGTTTACTGGGGCTTCGGTTCACAGCTTCGGATTGCTCCTAACCACTCCCCTTAACCTTCCAGCACCGGGCAGGCGTCAGCCCGTATACTTCGCCTTACGGCTTCGCACAGACCTGTGTTTTTGCTAAACAGTCGCTTGGGCCTTTTCACTGCGGCCCCCTCGTGCTATTCACACTACCGGGGCACCCCTTCTCCCGAAGTTACGGGGTCATTTTGCCGAGTTCCTTAACGAGAGTTCTTCCGCGCGCCTTAGAATACTCTTCTCGCCTACCTGTGTCGGTTTGCGGTACGGGCACCATCACCTGGCTAGAGGCTTTTCTTGGCAGTGTGAGATCATGACCTTCGCTACTGTAATTTTCACTCCCCATCACAGCTCAGCCTTACAATGTGCGGATTTGCCTACACATCAGCCTTACTGCTTGGACAGACATCCATCAGTCTGCGTCACTACCCTACTGCGTCCCCCCATTGCTCATAACGGCTTACGGTGGTACAGGAATTTCGACCTGTTGTCCTTCGACTACGCCTTTCGGCCTCGCCTTAGGTCCCGACTTACCCTGAGCGGACGAGCCTTCCTCAGGAACCCTTAGGCTTTCGGCGGATCAGATTCTCACTGATCTTTTCGTTACTCATACCGGCATTCTCACTTGTATAATGTCCAGCGCTCCTTACGGTACACCTTCAACCCTTATACAACGCTCCCCTACCCCTGATGCAAAGCATCAAGCCATAGCTTCGGTGGTGTGTTTAGCCCCGTTACATTTTCGGCGCAGAGTCACTCGACCAGTGAGCTATTACGCACTCTTTCAATGGTGGCTGCTTCTAAGCCAACATCCTGGTTGTCTGTGCAACTCCACATCCTTTCCCACTTAACACACACTTGGGGACCTTAGCTGATGGTCTGGGCTGTTTCCCTTTTGACAATGGATCTTAGCACTCACTGTCTGACTCCCGGAAGTAAGTCTATGGCATTCGGAGTTTGACTGAGCTTGGTAACCCTTGCGGGCCCCGCACCCAATCAGTGCTCTACCTCCACGACTCTGTTTTCCGAGGCTAGCCCTAAAGCTATTTCGGGGAGAACCAGCTATCTCCGAGTTCGATTGGAATTTCTCCGCTACCCCCACCTCATCCCCGCATTTTTCAACATGCGTGGGTTCGGGCCTCCAGTGCGTGTTACCGCACCTTCACCCTGGACAGGGGTAGATCACCCGGTTTCGGGTCTACGTCCACGTACTACATCGCCCTATTCAGACTCGCTTTCGCTGCGGCTCCGGCTCTTCACCTTAACCTTGCACGGGAACGTAACTCGCCGGTTCATTCTACAAAAGGCACGCCATCACCCCTAAAACGGGCTCTGACTTTTTGTAAGCACACGGTTTCAGGTTCTATTTCACTCCCCTTCCGGGGTGCTTTTCACCTTTCCCTCACGGTACTGCTTCACTATCGGTCGCTAGGAAGTATTTAGCCTTGGCAGATGGTCCTGCCGGATTCATACGGGGTTTCACGTGCCCCGCACTACTCGGGATCCGTCTCGGAGGGAACAGACTTTCAATTACAGGGCTTTTACCTTCTTTGGCGGGCCTTTCCAGACCTCTTCGCTTAACCGGTTCCTTTGTAACTCCATGTGAGACGTCCCACAACCCCAAAGAGCAAGCTCTCTGGTTTGGGCTTCTCCGCGTTCGCTCGCCGCTACTGACGGAATCACTATTGTTTTCTCTTCCTCAGGGTACTTAGATGTTTCAGTTCCCCTGGTATGCCTCTACATAACCTATGTATTCAGTTATGAGTAACTGGAAATTACCCCAGCTGGGTTTCCCCATTCGGACACCCCCGGATCAAAGCTTGCTTACAGCTCCCCGAGGCAGTTTCGTTGTTCGCCACGTCCTTCATCGGCTCCTAGCGCCTAGGCATCCTCCGTGTGCTCTTAGTAGCTTAACCAATTGCTCAATATGAGCAATAGCAATCTACCTTATAAAAACACTTCACTTGTTTACACAAGATCAGCTTAAAGGAATGTTCTAATTCGCGTTTGTTTCGTTTCGATATCTAGTTTTCAAAGAACAAGCTCCATGCAAAAGCAAGCTGTTTGAGAGTTTGAGCTCTCAAAACTGAGCAACGAGTGAGTAACTAGCCGACCTGGCTAGATTTTATATTTGAATGTTTCCACGCGGGAAACGATTCTCCATAGAAAGGAGGTGATCCAGCCGCACCTTCCGATACGGCTACCTTGTTACGACTTCACCCCAATCATCTATCCCACCTTCGGCGGCTGGCTCCTTGCGGTTACCCCACCGACTTCGGGTGTTATAAACTCTCGTGGTGTGACGGGCGGTGTGTACAAGACCCGGGAACGTATTCACCGCGGCATGCTGATCCGCGATTACTAGCAATTCCGACTTCATGCAGGCGAGTTGCAGCCTGCAATCCGAACTGAGACCGGCTTTGTTGGGATTGGCTCCATCTCGCGATTTCGCAGCCCGTTGTACCGGCCATTGTAGTACGTGTGTAGCCCAGGTCATAAGGGGCATGATGATTTGACGTCATCCCCACCTTCCTCCGGTTTGTCACCGGCAGTCTATCTAGAGTGCCCATCCGAAATGCTGGCAACTAAATATAAGGGTTGCGCTCGTTGCGGGACTTAACCCAACATCTCACGACACGAGCTGACGACAACCATGCACCACCTGTCTAGCATGTCCCGAAGGAAAGGACTATCTCTAGCCCGGTCATGCTGATGTCAAGACCTGGTAAGGTTCTTCGCGTTGCTTCGAATTAAACCACATACTCCACTGCTTGTGCGGGTCCCCGTCAATTCCTTTGAGTTTCAGTCTTGCGACCGTACTCCCCAGGCGGAGTGCTTAATGTGTTAACTTCGGCACCAAGGGTATCGAAACCCCTAACACCTAGCACTCATCGTTTACGGCGTGGACTACCAGGGTATCTAATCCTGTTTGCTCCCCACGCTTTCGCGCCTCAGCGTCAGTTACAGCCCAGAGAGTCGCCTTCGCCACTGGTGTTCCTCCACATATCTACGCATTTCACCGCTACACGTGGAATTCCACTCTCCTCTTCTGCACTCAAGTCACCCAGTTTCCAGTGCGATCCGGGGTTGAGCCCCGGGATTAAACACCAGACTTAAATGACCGCCTGCGCGCGCTTTACGCCCAATAATTCCGGACAACGCTTGCCCCCTACGTATTACCGCGGCTGCTGGCACGTAGTTAGCCGGGGCTTTCTTCTCAGGTACCGTCACCTTGAGAGCAGTTACTCTCCCAAGCGTTCTTCCCTGGCAACAGAGCTTTACGATCCGAAAACCTTCATCACTCACGCGGCATTGCTCCGTCAGGCTTTCGCCCATTGCGGAAGATTCCCTACTGCTGCCTCCCGTAGGAGTCTGGGCCGTGTCTCAGTCCCAGTGTGGCCGATCACCCTCTCAGGTCGGCTACGCATCGTCGCCTTGGTGAGCCGTTACCTCACCAACTAGCTAATGCGCCGCAGGCCCATCCCCAAGTGACAGATTGCTCCGTCTTTCCAGTTCTCTTCAGGCGAAGAAAACAACTATTCGGTATTAGCTACCGTTTCCGGTAGTTGTCCCAAACTTGAGGGCAGGTTGCCTACGTGTTACTCACCCGTCCGCCGCTAACC
>NZ_BCNV01000011.1 GCF_001570725.1 Paenibacillus amylolyticus | reverse complement strand
AGTGCAGCAATGCATGGAGCTGACCAGTACTAATCGGTCGAGGGCTTATCCAATATGCAAGTTGTAAATCGCGTGTTTCGTTTCGAATCTAGTTTTCAGAGAACGATCTCTGAAGCATATTCCCTGATAGCTCAGTTGGTAGAGCACTCGACTGTTAATCGAGTTGTCACAGGTTCGAGCCCTGTTCGGGGAGCCATATGGAGAGGTGTCCGAGCTGGCCGAAGGAGCACGATTGGAAATCGTGTAGGCGTCACAAGCGTCTCGAGGGTTCGAATCCCTCTCTCTCCGCCATAATATTAAGGCCCGTTGGTCAAGGGGTTAAGACACCTCCCTTTCACGGAGGTAACAGGGGTTCGAATCCCCTACGGGTCATAATAACTTCAAAAAAAGAAGTTGATTTTTACAACAAGATTATGGTATGATCATAAATGTGTTGTTCGGAGGCTTAGCTCAGCTGGGAGAGCATCTGCCTTACAAGCAGAGGGTCGGGGGTTCGATCCCCTCAGCCTCCACCATATAACCTTTATAACGACGCGGGGTGGAGCAGCCCGGTAGCTCGTCGGGCTCATAACCCGAAGGCCGCAGGTTCAAATCCTGCCCCCGCAATTGTACTTTCCTTTGAGAAAGTGATATGGAACCGTGGTGTAGTTGGCCTAACATGCCTGCCTGTCACGCAGGAGATCGCGGGTTCGAATCCCGTCGGTTCCGCCATTTAATCTTTACATGAGGCAAACTGTTCACTACATCTGCTGTATGGCACTGATGCCCTATATAAAGTGTAAGGAAATGAGATTAGACTTTATTATGGCTCGGTAGCTCAGTCGGTAGAGCAGAGGACTGAAAATCCTCGTGTCGGCGGTTCGATTCCGTCCCGAGCCACCATTTCTAAAAAAAAAAAATAATATGCCGGTGTAGCTCAACTGGTAGAGCAACTGACTTGTAATCAGTAGGTTGGGGGTTCAAGTCCTCTCGCCGGCACCATGTAATCCTGGAGGATTAGCGAAGTGGCCAAACGCATCAGACTGTAAATCTGCTCCCGTACGGGTTCGGTGGTTCGAATCCATCATCCTCCACCAGTTTTTAGGGGCATAGTTTAAAGGTAGAACAACGGTCTCCAAAACCGTTGGTGTGGGTTCAATTCCTGCTGCCCCTGCCAATTAACTTTTTAGAAAATTAACTTTTTGTGGCGATCGTGGCGAAGTGGTTAACGCACCGGTTTGTGGATCCGGCATTCGGGGGTTCAATTCCCCTCGATCGCCCCTTTGTTTTTTCAATTTTTAATGGGGATTAGCCAAGCGGTAAGGCAACGGACTTTGACTCCGTCATGCATAGGTTCAAATCCTATATCCCCAGCCATTATGCGGAAGTGGCTCAGCGGTAGAGCATCGCCTTGCCAAGGCGAGGGTCGCGGGTTCGATTCCCGTCTTCCGCTCCAAAATATGGCGCCATAGCCAAGTGGTAAGGCACAGCTCTGCAAAAGCTTTATCCCCAGTTCGAATCTGGGTGGCGCCTCCAGTATATGCCGGCGTGGCGGAATGGCAGACGCGCTCGACTCAAAATCGAGTGGGAAACCGTGGAGGTTCGAGTCCTCTCGCCGGTATATTGAATAGTCCTACAGATTGCGTAAGCAATTTGTGGGGCTATTTTTATTTTATTAAGAAATGATTTTTGCATAGGTAAGGAAAGTTGGACTTAATAAAGATTGACGTATGATTTTATTCAGTATATTGTAGATAAGTGAAGTCTTTAATATAAAGGAGTGAAGCAGAGTGACTAATGGAAAAAATCTATCGGATACCGATCTGTTATTTAACCTTTCTGTGTGGGAAGAGGCTTGGAAGAATCGTCCGAGAAGTTCAAAATATAAGAAGAAAAGCGCACCATTTAATACAGAAGAAGCTTTTGAGCGGTGGGCCAGAGACTATCACGCACAGTCGTTTACTGAAGAAGGAAAACAGCGGTCTGAGCGTATTATGGGCTGGATTGAGAACCAGGGGGTGGAGTTCGCAGGGTTATCCATTTTGGACATTGGAGCCGCTTCAGGCATATTCACCATTCCTTTTGCAGAAAAAGGAGCAAGTGTGACCGCAGTTGAGCCTTCTGAGTTACTTGTCTCCCTTATGAAAGAAACAATACCTTCAGCTCTGGATTCCAAAATCGATATCGTAAAAGAACGATATGAGGAAATTTCCATTCAGGATAAAGGCTGGGAGAAGAAATATGACTTTGCATTTGCATCCATGTGCCCGGCGATGTCGGATTGGGAAACGATTGAGATGGCGATTAACTGTGCCCGGAAGTATGTGTATATTAGCACTATGGCGGGACAGAGGGAACACACACTAATGGATGAACTTAAGGATGTACTGGGTGTAACTTCTTCATATAAGGCAGGTGATATGGGATATATTCAACAGTTGCTGTATTTGAAGGGTTATTCATACACCATGATCATTACGAGAGAAGTTAACTCATTTGAAGTACCGGTGGAAGAGGTTATTGAGAAGCTGCCAGAATGGCTTAATACGTATGAGTTACCAACAGATGAGGATTCCCTCAGACTGGCTGAGAAGTACATCCGGGATACATACAAGGGGAGTACGGTGACTTTCTCGCGGGGAGCAAGGTTCGGTAAAATTTTGATTCAACTGGAACAGCCAAATATGAAAACAGTCAGTACTAAGGATAAGCGATAAATTGTATAAGCTTATTACGTGCTCTAGGGCTCAGGAATCGAGACGGACAAGGTTGTTTAACATCTAAAATGGCGCTAGGAAGCATCACACTGTCTGTCATACAAGAAATCCACGTGTGAAGTATATGTAGTTAAAGTTAAATTTATAAAAAAAGAGGGAGCAGGATAATTGCTCCTTCTTTTTTATAAATCCAATAAGGCTTCGAGCGCATTGAACAAAACAGTCGACTACTTGGAGCTGAAGAGCTGGATCAAGGAACTGCCCATGAGATAAAACCAAAGCTAGACTCAAATTCGAGACAACAGAAAACCGAAATATGAAACCACGAAATACACAGTCTACTTTCTGTTCGACACTTCTGCTTTCTGCTTACGTTCCCGGTACTGGCCGGGGGTGATTCCTTCCCATTTACGAAATGATCGGATGAAATTTTGCGGATTGTTGTACCGAAGTCGGGCTGCGATATCTTTTACCGTTAAATCACTTTCGTCTAGCCATTTTTTAGCGATGTTAAATCGGTACTTGGTTAGATATTCACTAAATGCACAGCCTGTCTCTTTGCGAAAAACACTACTTAAGTAGTTGGCATTGTAGTGAAGCTTCATGGCACATTCCTCGAGCGTCAGATCCTTATCATAATCTTGATGAATCATGGCAATCATCTTCTCGGATATATGTTGGTACTGGGCATACTGTCTCCCCTTAAAGATCTGAATGATAGGCAAGATGACTTGATGATTAAACCAATCCTCTACTTCAGCCGCGTACTGCAAACCATGAAGTTCATGAAACATCGATCCATGGCCTTGGGAGATCTGCCCGAGTCGTATACCAGATTCCTGAGTCATTTGCAAAATTTGCGTCAGCAGCCTCGTAAGGGCTACCTGATATTCCTCTGGTGTACACTCCATACCAAAGATCACTTCCAGGGCCTGATGCAGAAGAGCAGAAGCCTGGACTTCGTCCGCACTTTGAATCGCTTGGATCAACGTATATTCCAAAGATTCCGGGTAGGTCATAGACCAAGTGGGAGCGTAATGATCGATGTTCTCATATTGAAAGATAATACCTGTCCCCAACTTCATCCGATGCTTTAATGCTTCCATGGCTTCTGTGTAAGCCTGAGGGATGTGATATAGGGAGCTGTGCGGTTGGCTGAAGCCTATACTGACCTGAAGAGCTAGAATCTCATCAATCTGCTGTTGTAACTGTTCTGTTAATACATATAGGTGCTGTGAAAAAACAGAGTGATCCTGTTCAACAGTCCCAATCACCGTGACTACCGTATGTTCCAGTACAATAGGAAGCAGTTGTTGGTTATGCACAACCGTTTCCTCCAATATATTTTGAATAGCGAATAATAAGAGGTCACGATCATTAGCTGAATACTTTGTATGATTAACGAGATCGGCCTGAAGTGTAATAACAGCAATTTGTTGCCATTCACGAACCTG
The DNA here is from genome assembly GCF_001570725.1 of Paenibacillus amylolyticus. GTDB lineage: Bacteria > Bacillota > Bacilli > Paenibacillales > Paenibacillaceae > Paenibacillus > Paenibacillus amylolyticus_A. The sequence goes on along the minus strand of NZ_BCNV01000011.1, from coordinate 352,430 downwards.
ACGCGTATAGCCATATTCATTCAGAGTATCAGGAAGAGTATGAATAGGGTTCTTTCCCTGGAATAGATTTATCATAAAATGAGTGCGAATCTGTAACAGATGCATATTTAGCGTGTTCTCCAGTTGGGAGCGAGAGGCAGATAATTGTGAGACACCTGCTCTGATCTGTTCGAATTCATCATGCAGCTGTGGTGATTGCTGAGCGAAAGTGTTGCCCTCTTTGGACAGGCGGTTGTCACCAAGTTGGGTTAAAAGTTTACGGATTGGAATATGCATTCGTTTGGAGCCGAGCCATGCGAGCAGTAATGAAAGTAAAAGCAAGAAGATACTGATATACAAGGTGTGTAATCCGATATCGATATATTCTTGTGTCAGAATGTTGGTAGGTGAGATTAGAACATAAGTCCATCCTTTTAAGGTAGAAGGGCTATAGGTCAGGGAATAATGCGTACCCGCGATCTTGACTTCCCGTTCTTCAAAGCCCGTTGAAAATGGGATGGATGATAGTTTGCTTATGTTGTCCCCCGTATCCCGATCCGCTAATCCAACTGCAGACAACGGTTGTCCAATGTATACAGGATCGGGATGCACCAAGATACGTTGTTCCCGATTTAAAATGATCAGTCCTGAGGCAGTGTTGCCTATGGAGGCTTCTCCTAACGTATTTTGCAAAGAGCATGCAGGAATTCCGGCAATCAAGGCAGCATCAGAAGACGTATTCAGATTCGGAATAGACCTCGCAAGGGCAATATGATAAATACAGCCTGTTCCGGGCGTACGCTCATCATTACTAAACACTGATGAAGGGGAGAGCTGCCATCCGGAAGTTAGCGTATCCGATATCAAATCCTTCATGGGAAGTGCCAATGGAAAATCGGTATTACGATATAATCCGGCATGGTCAATAAGCCAATTCTGAGATTGATTCACCAAGGTAATATCCAGCAAAGGTTCCCACGACCTCATATGTTGAAACTCGCTCTGCAGCTTGTCGGCAAGTAACGGGCCGTTCCCTTGACTTGAGGATGAAGCAGACAGGGAGCGGAGGGTTACTGGGGATCGAAGAGCCTGATCAAGCATATAACTGACTGTAGCGAGTTTGTGCTCTACGTTGGATTGCATTTGTTCCAGCAACTGCCTGTTGGCTTGTGTACGATGCAATTCAGTTTGGTTCGATGAATAGATAAATGCGGCAATTCCCGTTAACAAAATGGGCAGGGTGCTTAACAGGATTCCGAAGATGATCATTTTATGGAGATAGCTGATGGGTCGCACAGTTTCAGTTCCACTCCTGACATTAGAAATAGTAACACTTTCTATTTTAGTAAACGCTTACATATAGAACAATCTAAATTTTGTTTATTTGGATAAAAAAGTAATTTTATTTTTGAGGTAAAGGAAGTTGGAACTGGAGGGAATGAGGGAAAACGAAAGTGAAGAGTGAACCTAAATAGAGACATGGACCGCATTCTCTTTCACGTGCCATATCCGGTGAAGCGGAGCTTGAATACGGGTAATAGAAGGTATCCGGAGTACTATTCAGCTTAGAAGGAACGTTGGTCTTATACAGGGACAGTCAAAGGTCCAACTAGATCCCCGACCTGAGTCTAGGATGAAAAACCGTCCACGGTCTGTTTTGAAAAGTCGCGGAATCCCCTAGAATAAGGACATAAGGTTAAACAAGAAACACGGAAACAAAAAAACACGAAACAAACGAACAAATGACTCAACACATTAAAATGAACGAATGGAAAGGGCGGTGAACAACAATTATGAGATTGAATAAGGGAAATGGCTGGGCGATTGTATTGATTGCGCTGGGTGCACTACTCCTCTTCGGAAAGTTAACTCCTCTTCTTGGACACTTAATGGGTTATCTGATTCCGGTCCTGATGATTGCACTGGGATACTACGGAGTCAAACGAGGGAATGTGATGCTTGGCTGGATTGTTCTTATCATCGGTATCATCTCATTGATGGGTAAGCTGGCATGGTTGATCGGACCGATCATCGCGATCGGGTTAATCATCTTTGGTATCTCAATGCTAAACAATAACCGCAGTCGTCGTGGTCGTTACTAAGCTTTCACGATTATGAAAAGGAGGGACAGAACATAATGAGTGTATTTCGTCGAATGCGGGATATTACCGTAGCCAATCTGAACGAACATTTGGAGCAAAGTCAGGATCCAGTTAAACTGATTGATCAGTTCCTGGTCTCGACCCGCCAAGACATCGGTGAAGCCGAGAAGCTTCGTCATCAATATGCAAGCCATACCAGACAAATGAAACAACAAGCCGATCAGGCAGCAGGTATGGTGAACAAACGGGAAGAACAGGCTTCCATGGCTTTGAAAGCAGGGGAAGAGCATCTCGCTAAGCTGGCCTTGCAGGAGAAAATCCTCCACGAGGAAAAAATGGAACAGTACAATGAATTGTATGCACAAAGTTATGCGGCATTACAGGAGCTGGATGAACAGATCGACCAGCTCAAGGTTGAATATCAGAATGTATACAGCAAACGCCAATATTACTACGCTCGTATGCAGACGATTCAGTTACAACAACGTATGAACCAGAGAGGCAATCACAACGGTCAGAATGTACCGCGTATGTTTAACCGACTGGATGACCAAGTCTCTGATCTCGAATATGAAGCACAAAGTCTCCGGGATATCCGGCGGATGGGCCAAGATGGTTCAGGAGTGACTGGCAGCATGTCATCCTCCACGCTGGATAAGGAACTGGAGCGCTTAAGACAGAAATTAAACAATGACAGAAAGGAGTAGTCACATGATGAATAAATTATACCGCTCGGCGCGTAATCGAAGGCTAACAGGTTTGATCGGCGGCATTTCTGAGAATCTCGGATTGAGTACCACGCTACTACGTATCATCTTCTTCATCAGTATTTTCGCTACGGGAGGTACATCATTGTTGATCTACTTCATCGCTGCGTTGGTGGTACCAAAGGAATCCAATCACGTTGATCCATATGCTTATGATTCCAACGTAAGAGGATATAAGTAAACGAAAGGAGAAAGCACATGAGCAAATTATACCGCTCAACGCGTGACCGGATGTTAACCGGCTTGTGCGGCGGAATTTCCGAAACGATCGGGATGGATTCCACCCTGCTGCGTATCATCTTCGTCATCAGTATCTTCGTAACTGGCGGCACGTCGTTGTTAATATACTTCATTGCAGCACTGGTGGTACCAAAAGAACCGTATCCGCCTTATGATCCTTATGGCTACGGCCCAGGCCCTGGTCCTGGCAGAGGATATAACAACTATGATCATCAGCCGCCAAGAGGTCCTTTTCAAAATAATCACAACCAACAAGGTCCTGGTAACTTCGGTCCCGGCCCTGGATTCAACGGCAGACCTCAATCTGGTCCCCGTTCTTATGACAACAACGCCTACGGAGCAGGTGCACCGCAAGAAAGTGAACTTGATTCCATGATGAAAGATATCGAGAAAAAAGCATTGAAAAAAGAAGTTGAAGAGCTTCGCCAAAAATTATCTCGTTACGAGAAGGGAGAAAAGTAAAATGGGAGTATTTAAACGGATTAAGGATATGACGAAAGCATCGGTAAATGATATGTTGGATAAAGTAGAGGACCCGATTGTAATGTTGAACCAGTACTTGCGTGATATGGAGGCTGAGATTCATGAGGCAGAGGTAACTGTTGCCAAACAAATGGCGAATGAGCGCCGCATGAAACAACGTCTGGATGAAGCGGAGCGTACTTCGGTACAACGTGAATCCCAAGCAGAAGCTGCTCTGGCCAACGGTCAGGAAGAAGTAGCACGCAAATTGCTGGAAGAGAAAATCTACTTTGATCAAAAAATTACGGAATACAGCGAACTGCATGCACAGTCTGAAGCACAAGCGAAAGATCTGTTGCAACAGTTGCATGACATGAAAGATGAGTTCTACAAAATGCGTAACAAACGTAATGAACTCGTATCCCGTGCACAAATGGCAAAAGCCAAAAAACAAATGTCTTCCATCAACAGCTTGCACTCGATCGAAAGTGGCGGCGCATCACTAGGATTCCACCGCATGGAAGAGAAAATCATGCAACTGGAAGCTGAAGCTGACGTAGCTCGTGCACCTTATCGCAACACATCTTCCACGTACACGAATCCTGTAGATGTGGAAAAGCAATTCAAAGTAGACCAGCAGTTGCAAGCCCTCAAAAACAAAATGGGCAGTGGTTCCAAGAATGAAGCGAACGGAACTTCAAAAGAATAACTGTTCGCTCGGTGGACAATATGATATTCTATAAATCGTGTATAACGAACGGTTGGTAGAACAAAAGTTAAGCCATACAGGACTTTATTGCCTGGTATGGCTTTTCCGTTGAATAAAGAAAAGATTAACTTACAGAGGAGGTGCGGCGGGGATGAATAAAAAGAGTAAATGGCTTGCAGTTGTCATTATTATTATTGGGGCAATGATGTTATTGAATCAGAATATTAACTTGCTGACCGCTGCCGCACTGATTCTGTTAACGGTTGGTATGCTTCAAGTCCGCAAAGGGGATACCCGTAAAGGTTACCGATATCTCGGTATTGGTGCGGCACTGTTATTGCTGGATAATTTAATGATTGTATTCCTGATTGTACTGGCTTCTTTAGCTTATTTTTATTCAAAAAACAAAAAGGTTCATCTGGACGAAGGTGTTATGAAGAAGCAGAATTTTATGGCTCGGTACTACTGGGATCAATCATCCTGGACGTTACGCAGTATGAGCCTGTGGCATGCCATGGGTGAGGTTAACGCAGACCTGTCTCTTTCAATTCCGGAGGAGAAACAAACGATTGTGCTGCTGCAAGGGGTTATGGGGAATGTTCGCCTGACACTACCGGAGGATTATGGTGTGGAGATTGAAGCATCGGTTCTTTTCGGCCGGATTAATCTTCTTGGAGAACAAGATAGCGGCATGATGAACAAATTAGTATGGAGAACTCCTGGATATGAGTCCAGTGAACATAAAGCAAAATTTGTCATTTCTTATATTGTTGGCGACCTAAGCATCAGTAATCCGTAGTAAAATAGATGAAGAGAAGGAGGAGACCCCGATGAAGACAAAACGACATACCGATATGGTAACCCGAAGTATGGGTGAAGGGATCCTCCTGGTTTTCATTGTGCTCGCTGTTATTTTGTATGTATTGTATACATATGGTTATCTTGCTCCGTTTGCAGGCTGGCGGCATCTGATTCAATCAGGTCTGGCTCTATTGCTGCTTTTGATTGGGATTGGCGCGGTCTTTGGGTTCTATCAGAGTTACCGGGTCAAACGCAGGCTTGAACTACTTCGGGAAACGCTCCTACAGTGGGAGAAGGGTTCCCTGTCACGTACTGTACCTGATCTGGGTGTAGATGATGTGGGGCGCTTGAGTGAGCAACTCGGACGAATCGGCAAAAAGTGGGAAGATCAGGTATCCTCGCTTCAGCGATTGTCTACCCATAATGCACAGCTTGCCGAACAAGCCAGAATTACGGCTATTGTGGAAGAGCGGCAGCGGCTGGCACGAGAACTGCATGATGCGGTATCGCAGCAATTGTTCGCGATATCGATGACAGCAACGGCCGTTGGACGGAAGATGGAGAAGGATTTTGAACGTGCCCAGCGGCAGGTGGCTCTAATTGAGGAAATGGCCTCTGTAGCACAGTCCGAGATGCGTGCGTTACTGTTACATCTGCGACCAGTTTATCTGGAGGGTAAACATCTCGAACAAGGTCTGCGTGATCTGGTGATGGAACTGAAAACGAAAGTACCCATGGACATTGTACTCGAAATAGACGAAGACATTGATCTGATCAAAGGCATCGAGAATCATCTGTTCCGGATCGTTCAGGAGGCTATGTCTAATACGTTACGGCATGCGAAAGCTGAGAAAATGGAGATACGGCTCCAGCGCCGCACAGATGCGATTCGGGTACTGATTCGTGATGATGGGCAAGGCTTTGATCTGGATGAGAATAAACAGGCTTCCTACGGTCTGGCTAACATGCGTGAACGTGTTACGGAGATTGGCGGGGCCATACAATTTGTAACAGCGCCAGGTAAGGGAACGCGGATTGAGATTACGATACCTTTGATGAGCGATGAAAGCGAGGAAGAACATGTCAATGGAACCGGAAGTCGAAACGGAGACGGAAACGTCGATCAAAGTATTGCTCGTGGATGATCATGAGATGGTACGTATTGGTCTAGCTGCGGTACTGGATACCGAAGATGGAATTGAAGTTGTTGGTGAAGCAGGTAGTGGAGAGGAAGGCATTCGGCTTGCGCAGGAATATAAGCCTGATGTGGTTCTGATGGACCTGGTTATGGAAGGCATGGACGGCATTGAAGCTACCCGCCAGGTACTTAAAATGTATCCAGAGTGCAAAGTCATCGTATTGACCAGTTATCTGGATGATGAAAAAATGTACCCTGTCATTGAAGCAGGCGCATTCAGTTATCTGTTAAAAACATCAAGAGCCAATGAAGTGGCAGATGCGATTCGCGCAGCAGCTCGCGGACAATCCGTTCTGGAGTCACAGGTCGCTTCGAAAATGATGAATCGATTCCGGCAGCCACAGGCAGCAGCTCCTTTGCATGATGAATTGACGGACCGGGAAATGGATGTACTCCGGTTGCTGGCTAAAGGCAAATCGAATCAGGACATCGCTGATGATCTGATCATCGGTATCAAGACAGTCAAGTTTCATGTTACAAACTTACTCGCAAAATTGGGTGTAGACGACCGTACACAGGCCGCGATCTATGCCTACAAAAACGGACTCGCAGAGTAAGAAGAATCATATGCACTATCATAATCAAGCCAAAGAACCGTGCTTTCATGTGCGGAAGTTATAGATAAGAGATGATTTATATAGAAAATTATAAATGAAAGCTCTGCTCTGCCATGAATGTGGTGGGCGGGCTTTTTTTGCTGTGTGCAGAAGAAGTATAGCAAATATGCGAAAGGGGCATGCTGTTGATAGATTCATAGAATGCAAGAATGAAGCGGGGGATTCAAATGTTAAATCGTTGGATGACAGCAGGAATATTGGCAATGGCAATTATTATTCTTATCGGTGTGACACAGGTATATGCAGAGAAGAACGAACCGAAAGCAACCCAGTTGGAACAGTTAATTTATACTGCCGATAGCGTGATAGATAATGTAGATCTTTTGGTTATTAAATGGCAAGGAGAAGGCCAGGGAAATGCAGAAGCACAGGCAGCATTACTGGCTGGTGACTTGGGACTGAAACAACCGGTACCGGTACGCCAGATGGGTCATGATGTTTACCGCAGTAAAGAGATTGTCGATACGGCTACTGGAGGTGCAGGCATGTTGGTCAATGTCGTCGATACAGGAGACAATGGTTACTATGCCATCGTACAACTCTCAGGGGATGCACACACGGATCGGAATACATTAATGACATTACATGAACAGGTCGATCAACTGCTTGTAGACTCAGGGATGAAGGCAAGTTGGAATATGTCTGTGCAAGGTACAGCAGTTACTGCTACTGAATCTGATGCGAGTCAGCAGTTGGCACTGATTGAAGAAACGTTGTCCAGAACGATAGATATTGCCTCAGTTGAACGTTATACGGATGCAGGAACTGCAAGTGTTTCTTATGAGGCATCTGACCTGCCCTTGTCGATTAAGAGTGGATCGCACATGTTGAATATGCAGCTCGCAGTTCACCAGGTTGGTGAACAAGGGAACAATCGAATCACGGTAGGTTTCCCCGTTATAACTATTGAGTATTAAGGGATGAAATTTCTATGAATATGGACGGATTAGTGAGAATCTTTATCAGAAAAATGAGTGGTAAATAGTGCATCCGTTCAGTTGATATGCTAAAATGGCATCACATCCAAGAAGGAACTTGCTGGTAATTGACGGTTGTATGTCGTGCATATATAACACCATTACATAGCTCGGGGAGAGCGTGAAGGTTATCTTCCCGGAAGAAAGAGGAGCCCATGGTTGAAAAACAATCGCAAGATGAAGTACAGACACCAGGCGCAGTATTTTTCATTTTTGGAGCAACGGGAGATTTGGCCCGCCGGAAGCTGTTTCCGGCCATCTACAGTCTTTACCGTGAAGGCAAGCTTGCCGAAGACTTTGCGGTTATTGGCGTAGCACGTCGTCCGAGGTCCCCAGAAGAATTCCGGGAAGACATCTATGAATCCATTAAAGAGTTCTGCCGCTATTCAGCGGGGGAACCTGATGAGTGGAACGCTTTTGTCGATCATTTTGAATACAAAGCACTGGATATCAATAATGTGGAAGGATTCAAAGAGTTGCGTGCGCAGACGGAGAATCTGGAAGCGAAGTTTAACACGCCGGGTAATCGGTTGTTCTATCTGGCACTGGCACCGGAGTTGTTTGGCAGTGTCTCGTACAGTTTGCGGGATGGTGGTATGCTGGAAAGTCAGGGCTGGAACCGATTGGTGATTGAAAAACCATTTGGTTATGATCTGCAATCGGCTGAACATCTGAATGAACAGATTCGTGAGGTGTTCCGTGAAGAGGAAATCTATCGGATTGACCATTATCTGGGCAAGGAAATGGTGCAAAATATCGAAGTGATCCGCTTCGGGAATGCTTTTTTTGAACCGCTCTGGAACAACAAACATATTGCCAACGTTCAGATTACGCTGGGTGAGACGGTAGGCGTGGAAGAACGTGGCGGTTATTATGATCACTCCGGTGCACTGCGTGACATGGGGCAAAACCATATGCTTCAGATGCTGACGATGATTGCGATGGAACCGCCAAGTCGTCTTTTCCCAGAGGATATTCGAGATGAGAAGGTGAAGGTATTACGTTCATTGCGGGCGTTCACTTCAGATGAGGAAGTGAGCAATAACGTTGTGCGGGGACAGTATTCCGAAGGGGAATACCGTGGCAAGCAGCTTCCCGGTTACCGTCAGGAAGACAAGGTTGACCCGGAGTCGAATACAGAAACGTATTTTGCCGCACGTGTATTCGTGGATAATTTCCGCTGGGCAGGTGTACCATTCTACATTCGGACAGGCAAGCGGCTCCCGGTAAAAACAACCGAGATCGTAGTTGAGTTCAAGTCGATGCCGAACAATGTGTATCTCGGGAAAAAGTATAAATTGGAACCGAATCTGCTGGTCATTCGGGTGAATCCGATGGAAGGCATATACATCAAAATCAATGCCAAGAAGCCAGGCTCGGATTCCGAGATTCAGCCGCTCGCGATGGATTTCTGTCAGAGCTGCATGATCGGAATTAACTCACCTGAAGCGTATGAACGTCTGCTGCACGATGCAGCAGAGGGGGATTCTACGTACTTTACCCGTTGGGATGAAGTGGCGACGGCCTGGTCTTTTGTAGATCGGATTGCAGCAGCCTGGGGTCAAAATCAGGGAGAGCTTCATCCGTACCCGGCCGGAACCTGGGGGCCAGAAGCGACAGATAAGCTGCTGGAGCAGGACGGATTCCATTGGTGGCCGGTGAATGGTCAGGACGAGGATCGTGTGATCTGGCAAGTCAACAATTAATGTAATTCATTCATAAGGTGAAATGATGATTAAAGAGGCTTGGAAAGAACGCGGATGAAGCGAACTTTCCGGGCTTCTTTTGCTGTGAAAAGCTTGGGGAATGCGACTGTAGAAATATATTTAAATTAAGTTGTTGACAAAAAGTAAGTATATAACTTATACTCAACACAAGAGATAAAGAGTTACGCAAATAACAAACTTAACCCGATGAACTTCTCGGGTAAGTGCACGATTCATGAGATGAAATGTGAAACAGGTGAAGGGGTTTCAACACGATATCATGGAGAAAAAAATTTAGCATAATATCTTTAATCTAAGAATACTATTTTGTATATATTGAATGGAGGAAAAGAAAATGATGTTGGATGTAGGATTGTTGTTGATTCGTTTGGTGATTGGATTGTCGTTCATGGCGCACGGGGCACAAAAGCTGTTTGGATGGTTCGGAGGTTACGGGATCAAGGGTACAGGCGGCTGGTTTGAGTCGATGGGCATGAAACCAGGTGCATTGGTGGCGTTACTGGCTGGACTCGCGGAATTCGGTGGCGGATTGCTGCTGGCTCTGGGTCTGCTCACACCGGTAGGTGGCATTCTAATTGCGCTGACGATGGTCATTGCCATTGTGAAAGTGCATGGAGCGAACGGATACTGGTCCACGCAGAACGGATTCGAATATAATCTCGCAATTCTGGTCGTTGGTGTAGCGCTGGCCCTGACAGGTGGCGGACAATACGCGCTGGATGCATTGATTTTCTAAACCCGATAAATAAAAATGAATGAGGAGTGCCTGGATGCCATGGAAATGGCTGAAGGGTGCTTTTTTTTGCAAATGAAAAGAGAAGAATCTGCTGTAGTAATCGGTTATTTTCGGTACAGATTATGGTACAATAGGAGAGTTGGGTTAAGAAGCAGTTCACGGTATGCATGAAAGCACAGATTTGAGGAGGATGAACTCCATTGTAAATGTGTAAAATTAATCTAGTGTGTAAATACCTAGTACGTAAAAACTCGTGTACAATCAACCGGCCTCGCCGGATTGCATAAAGATTGAATGATGGACCGGCCATGCCGGATTAACGTGAATGAACGGACGAAAGGGATTAAACCTATGAGCAAAGCTGCAAATGATATTCTTCAACAGGAAGTGGACAAACGCCGGACGTTTGCCATTATCTCTCACCCGGATGCGGGTAAAACCACACTGACCGAGAAACTGTTGCTGTTCGGGGGCGCGATTCGCCTTGCGGGAACGGTAAAAGCTCGGAAAGCCAGCAAACACGCAACCAGTGACTGGATGGAAATTGAGAAACAACGGGGGATCTCGGTTACCTCTTCCGTAATGCAATTTGATTACCTGAACCATCGCGTTAACATTCTGGATACACCGGGTCACCAGGACTTCAGTGAAGATACGTATCGTACACTTACGGCTGCCGATAGTGCGGTGATGTTGATTGACGTGGCAAAAGGTGTCGAGGCACAGACGATTAAGTTGTTCCAGGTATGTGCGAAGCGTGGCATTCCAATCTTTACGTTTATCAACAAACTCGACCGTGAGGGTAAAAGTCCATTTGATCTGATGGAAGAACTTGAAAATGTACTGGGTATTCGTTCAGTTCCGATGAACTGGCCTATTGGTACAGGTCGCGAACTGTGCGGTGTCTACGACCGGATGAAAAATCAGGTGGAGTTGTTCCAAGGGGACGATCACTCGATAATTAAAGTTCAGAAAGTAAACGGTTATACAGATCCAATTATCCGTGAGATGGCAGGAGAATATCTGCATGATCAGTTAATTCAGGATCTGGAGCTTTTGGACGTTGCGGGAGATCCGTTTGATATGGAGAAGGTTCAACGCGGCGAATTGACCCCTATTTTCTTCGGTAGTGCGATTAACAATTTCGGCGTGCAGACCTTCTTGGAGAACTTCCTGGAACTTGCACCGAAGCCTGAACCACGCCGCAGTACGGTAGGCGAGATTCAACCAACGAATGAAAAATTCAGTGGTTATGTATTCAAAATTCAAGCCAACATGAACCCGGCACACCGGGATCGCATTGCATTCCTGCGTATTGTGTCAGGCAAGTTCCAACGTGGCATGAGTGTGAAGCATAACCGTGTCGGCAAAGAGATCAAGCTGTCACAGCCACAGCAATTCCTGGCACAAGATCGGGATATTGTGGAAGAGGCGTATGCCGGTGATATTATCGGTTTGTTCGATCCGGGTATCTTCCGGATTGGCGATTCACTGAGCCAAGGCAGCGAGGTTATCTTTGAAGAATTGCCAACGTTCTCGCCAGAGATTTTCGCTAAAGTTACCGTAAAAAATGCGTTGAAACATAAACAGTACCAAAAAGGAATTGATCAGTTGACGGAGGAAGGAACCATTCAGGTGTTCCAGACGGCAAGTTTCGACGAGACGATTCTCGGCGTAATTGGTCAACTTCAGTTCGAGGTATTTGAATACCGTATGAAAGGCGAGTATGGAGTAGACGTGCAATTGCAGCGCATGCCTTATCAGTTCGCTCGCTGGATCGTGGACGAGAATCTGGATGCAAGCAAATTCCGGATTAACTCTGCGCTTGTAAAAGATAAAAAAGGAAATTATGTGGTGCTCTTCGAAAATGAGTACGCCATGAGAACGGCTATGGATAAAAATCCTACAGCTAAATTCCTGGAGACTGCGCCTTAAGTAAAGGCAGAAGTATCTCGTGATAATTGTTAAAAGGCTAGTTAAACGGAACAAGTTCATGCGATGAGATGGAGCTTGTTAAAAAAATAAGATCCCTCCGCCGATTGGCGGGGGGATCTATTGCTATACACCTTACTTAGAGGCGGGTATGATCCAGCCAAATAAGGGAAAGCTTTCTTTTGCAGACAGAACAAACGGTTTGATGGTTACCTTACCCTCCAATGCTTCAATTAGCGAAGCGGTTGAACGGGAATGGTGTGCAGATGCTCCTGCGCGATTTGAATGAGTTCTTCCTGCTTGGCAGGTTCTGTGTTCTTCCAGATCATCTCGAAAATGGCGCCAAGTCCAGGTAATGCAGCTTCCGGTCCATCTACTGAACCTTCAATCATCTCCCGGAGCTGATCATCACTCTTGTCATGAACTTTATGAACAATCGCTTCACGCAGGCTTAATGTAATGGGCATCGCAATTCCCTCCTCGTATATTCGGCTGCTCTAATACTGTTCCCTGGGAAGCGCGAGCGCATTCAAGTTTATCAGGCTTTGTGGTATACTACGAAGGATTATTTACGTTAGCATGGGTATCCGTAATGATGCGTCATGCTGAAGTGCAGCGGGAGGTTAAGACCCTAATGGCCAAGAAACAGTATGCCGTAATTGGTATGGGACGGTTCGGATCAAGTGTTGCCAATGCACTGAGTGGCATGGGATTCGACGTGCTGGCAATTGATGCGGACGAGCAGCGGACTCAGGAGATGTCCAATGTGGTGACCCATGCGGTATCGGCAGATTCAACAGATGAAGAAGCGCTGCGTGCGCTGGGCATACGGAATTTCGACGTTGTCGTTGTGGCAATTGGTGAAGATATTCAGGCGAGCATTCTGACAACCCTGATATTGAAAGATATGGGTGTACCTGTTCTGATCGTAAAAGCTCAAAATGAGCTTCATGGTAAGGTACTGCAGAAGATTGGCGCAGATAAAGTCATCTACCCTGAGCGGGATATGGGACTGCGCGTAGCCCATCATCTGACCTCACCTAATATACTGGATTACATCGAGTTGTCTGAGGATTACAGCATTCTGGAGATGAGAGCCTCCGAGCAAATGATCGGTAAGAATCTGATGGAATTGAACATCCGTGCACGTTTTGGGTGCAACGTCATGGCGATCCGCAGTGGGAATTCGATGAACATTTCTCCATACGCTGAGGATCGGATCGAAGCTGGAGATGTGCTGATCATTGTGGGTCACAAGGATCATTTGACGAAAATGGAGCTTGCCTATCCGAAGTGATGGATGTAGATGGGAAGGATGAAAAGATGGATATTGTATCACCGCAAAATACACGTGTAAAAGAATGGGCGCAGCTGCTGGAGAAAAAGCACCGTACCCGTCAACATAAATATATGATTGAAGGTATTCATCTTGTACAGGAAGCATTGCGCGCTGGAGCAGATCTGGAGTGCATCGTATTCGATGGAGAGCAAGGTGTACCGATTGAATTGACAGGGCTTGAGAACCCGCTTCAGCGTGTGGAATGGGTCAGCGTATCTCCTGCGGTTATCGCCAAATGTACGGATACGATGACACCGCAGCCTGTGTTCGCAATTGTGCGTAAAGGCAGCGAGCCACTGGAAAGCCTGATCACCGGAGCGCGCGGGCTTGTCGTGGTGCTGGACGGGGTGCAGGACCCAGGTAATGTGGGTACAATTATTCGTAGCGCGGATGCAGCAGGAGCTGCTGGGGTCGTACTCGGCACGGGCTGTGCTGATGTCTATAACCCGAAGACGATTCGCTCGACGATGGGGTCATTGTTTCATTTGCCCATTGTGGAGGGCCAGTTGGAATCCTTGCTTCCTGAAGCGAAAGCTGCGGGCGTGAAGCTGGTCAGTACTTCTTTGCAGGCAGAGCATTCATGTTATAGTTATGATTTTACGCAGTCGGTATGGCTCGTGATTGGTAACGAAGGCAAGGGTATCTCGGAATCCACGGCACGCTTGGTGGATGATGCGATTACGATCCCGATGCAGGGACAGGCAGAATCGCTTAACGCGGCAATGGCGGCAACGATTTTGCTGTTTGAGGCGATGAGACAGCGGATGGTGTAACCGATACATAGGATGTGTGGTTTATATCATCAATTGAGATGAAGATCATTGGGAAGTGAAGAAGATTCATACGGGTACAATCCAAAAAAAGCGGCAGATCAGACATTAACGTCTTGATCTGCCGCTTTACTATGCAAATATGAAACGAGACAATTTAATTTGAATTCATGAGAACTTATTGGCTTACAGTCTGTTTGAATTCTTCCTCATTGGCTTGTTTGACACGCTTGATAAAGAAGGAAAGAATCAATCCGACAACAGCAATGCCGATGATAACAACATAAGCATCATTGATACCCTGGATCATGGATTCTGTAGCCAACTGTTGTTGATTGAAGCCATTGGCTGCACCTGTAGATAACATATCCTGTGCATGTGTTGTTGCACGGGAGGTCATGATACTTACGAGTAATGAAGTACCTACAGCGCCAGCAACTTGTCTGACGGTATTGGAGATTGCTGTGCCGTGTGCATTGAGTCTGGCTGGGAGTTGGTTAAGACCCGCAGTTTGAATCGGCATCATGAGCAAAGCGATACCAATTCGACGGCCAGTTGACATTAATACCAGATAACTGTAACTCGTTGAATCCGTTAAGTCGATAAAACCAATTGACGTCACGATGGTGATCACCATACCGGTAACAGCCAGCCACTTTGCACCAAACCGGTCAAACAATTTACCGCTTATAGGCATTAGTAAGCCCATGACAAGGGCACCCGGAAGGAGTAATAATCCGGAATCCAGTGCAGTGTAACCACGTGCGTTCTGGAGATACAACGGAAGTAACATCATGTCAGCATACATGATCATCGTAATCGCGATATTAATGATCGTGGTCAGGGAAAACATGCTGTACTTGAAAGCCCACAAATCAAGTAAGGGAGTATCTGAAACGAGCTGGCGCCATGTGAATAAGGCAAGAGCAACAATTCCTGCGGCAATGAAGATAAGTACTTCTGCACTTGACCATCCCAGACTTCCTGCTCTACTGAAGCCATACAGTAACGCACCGAATCCGATGGTGGACAGTACAACACTGATGATGTCGAACTTTGTGTTGACCCGTTCGGACACATTCTTCAGGTATACAAACGCAAAGGCAATGACAATAAGAGTTAATGGAATCATACCGTAGAACATCGTTTGCCAAGAGTAGTTCTCCAGAATATAACCCGCAAGGGCAGGTCCAATTGCTGGTGCAAAAATGATGGCCAAGCCAACCATCCCCATCGCGCCTCCACGTTTATCAGGAGCAAACAAAGTCAAAATAACGTGCATCAAGAGCGGCATGATTATACCGCCTCCCGCAGCCTGAATCATGCGACCTGTCAGCAATGTACCGAAATTGGGAGCAAGGGCCGATACAATGGTACCTATTAAGAAGATAAACATAGAAGCTTGGAATAATTGCTTGGTTGAGAAACGTTGCATGAAGTAGGCCGTGATGGGGATCAGCACCCCATTCACCAGCAGGTAACCTGTCGTTAACCATTGTGCTGTTGCGGCAGAAATGTTGAAATCACCCATCAACTCCGGTGTAGCGACACTCATGATGGTTTGATTCAACGTAGCAAGGAAGGCCCCCAAAATCATAATAAATAGTATAGGGCCTTTCTTTACGGATAGTTCATCTTGCATTCTAGCTCGACTCAATTCTTTTCATCCTTTCAACCCACACGTGACTAAAACTACGACGTGTTGTATAATTTACATGTGTATATTAGGATTATATATATATTTGGATAGATTGCAATTTACGTATCGAGTAATTTCGTTGTTTATTCTACAAAAGTAATTAATCTGTTGTGTAAATGAACAATATACAACTATTTTTAAATGGTAATGTTGAAATTTGAAGGAGGGATGGGTGTGAAGGACGAGAGGAAATCAGCGTTAGACCCAAGAATTGTACGAACGCGTCAGCTAATTCGAGGTGCATTTGTTGAATTGATACAGGAGATGGATATCGAAAAGTTGTCAGTGAATAAAATCGCTGAACGAGCGACGATCAATCGGGTAACCTTCTACCTGCACTATCGGGATATTTCGGATATGATGGAGAAGATGGCTGATGAGATGATCGAGCATATTGAACGGATTGTGAATGAATATGCTCCTGAATATGAGAATAAGAGAATAGAAGAGAGTTGGCCTGTACTGGTGAAACTGCTTGAGCATTTTGCAGAAAACGCTGAGTTCTATGAGGTAGTACTTGCATCGAAGCACACACCGATATTCACAGAACGACTGCTCAAATTGCTCAGTAGACTGGTCCAAAGCAAAATTGATCGAGCAGAGACTGAGGCTGAAATAAAAGAATCCGCGAATCACAAAGAGATTGCAATATGGTACGGTTCTTCCGCCCTGATTGGAACCATTATTGCATGGCTGCGCCATGATATGCCTTATTCACCTCATTTTCTTGCTAAACGTCTTATTTTTCTTATGACCTGATATAATCAAACTACAATCCATAGACGTAACGAAAATATAGTTTAGAGCGTATCTATGTGAGATTATTGAACTGCAAGAAAACGTACGAAAGGCTGGCTACTGGTTGACGATTTACCCAACCAATTTCCAGTCTGTTTTCTATTCTTAATTAAGTTATTTCAAAGATTTACTATATAATAAAATAATTCTTTACTGATCGTTCTAGAAATGATATGCTAACAGCAAGTTAGATCTAACTGTTTTTTTTTGCACAATTAAGAACGATCGTTCTCAAAACTGAAATCACAACATTCTAAAGAATATGAAGGAGAGAATATGATGAAATACACCGTAATTACAGGAGCAAGTTCAGGAATTGGATATGAAACAGCATTGGCATTTGCAGCACGGGGCAGAAACTTGATTTTGGTAGCTAGAAGATTGGATAAGCTGGAAGAACTTAAATCAACTATTCAGAGTATCGATCCTAAAGTAACTGTTATTGTTCACACAAGTGACCTGTCTGTTACCGCAGAGGCATACGCACTGTATAACGATTTGAAGGAGTATGAAATCGAGACTTGGATCAATAATGCGGGTCTTGGAGAAGGCTCGTTCATTGCTGAACAGAATTTGGATAAAGTGGAGACCATGCTGCGTGTTAACATCGAATCCCTGACCATTCTCTCTACATTGTATGTGCGAGATTATGCGAATGTCGAAGGTACTCAGTTGATTAACGTCTCATCCGCACTTGGATATGCCATTGCTGTAGGCAGTGTTGCTTATTCTGCATCGAAATACTACGTTAGTGCCTTCACAGAAGGTCTTGCCAAAGAACTGGAACTGAAGGGTGCAAAACTAAAAGCAAAGGTGCTTGCACCAGCGATCACGGAAACAGAATTTGTACAAAAATCTATAGATGCTGAAGGATTTGATTACAAAGCGAATATGCCCAAATATCACACAGCTAAAGAAATGGCAGGCTTCATGATCAATCTGTATGATCACAATGAAGTGGTCGTAGGGATTGTAGACCAGAACTATGATTTCCAGCTGACAGGCGCAATCTACCCGGTGATTTCAGAATTGAATTAATACAGCAGAATCCAGAGGATACATCTACAAATCTCATATAAGAAGAGGAGCACATCCAATTGGAAAAGATATGGAGTAAAACGAAGATAGGCAACATGGAATTGCCCCATCGACTAGCGATGGCACCCATGACACGCAGTCGGGCACAAGAAGATGGAACACCTGGAGAGTTGGCTGCACTTTATTATGCTCAGCGTGCAACCATGGGGCTATTGATTACGGAAGGTGCACAGCCTTCTGATGATGGACAAGGTTACTTATGGTCACCAGGCATTTACACCGATAAGCATATTGAAGGATGGAAAAAGGTAACGGATGCTGTGCATGAAGCTGGTGGATATGTATACATCCAGTTAATGCATGCTGGACGAATGTCACATCCGGACAATACCCCGCATCATCGTCAACCGGTTGCTCCATCTGCAATCGCACCGGGTGTAGAAATGTTCACGGCCACAGGGATGCAGGATATCCCTGTTCCACGCGAATTGAGTCAGGAGGATATTCAAACCACCATCGCTGATTTCCGCAAAGCCGCCGCTGCAGCGATTAAAGCAGGTGCGGATGGCGTTGAAATTCATGGAGCCAATGGCTACTTGATTAATCAATTCCTCGGAGAGAATTCAAATACACGGACAGATGAGTATGGCGGTTCTATAGAAAATCGTGCTCGTTTCGCGATTGAAGTAACAAAAGCCATCGTGGAGGAAATAGGCGCAGAACGAACAGGCTTCCGCATTTCGCCAGGGACACCGCTGGGTGGAATTCAAGATGGCGAACAAGGCCCTGAACTCTATCGCTACCTTGTACAAGAATTGGCGCAATTGGACTTGGTTTACCTTCATGTGATGCACCTTGGAGATGAGAACCTGCTCCAAGACATTCGTTCAATCTGGCAAAATCCATTGTTGGTCAATCGGGCTGGAAGAACTTTGGAGGATCTCAGTGTAGATCTAGATCGAGGTCTCGCTGATCTGGTACCAGTTGGTGTATGGTCTTTAGCCAATCCAGATTTGGTGGAACGACTTCAACAAGGTGCGTCACTGAATGAAGCAGACCCGACAACATTTTTTGGAATGGGAAGTAAAGGCTACACCGACTATCCTACGTTGGAAGAATTAAAGTCACAAGAGGGGCAACACTAGCACAAAGCCAAGCCTGGATACATGGCGTACAACTGAACATTGCGCGCCATGATCCTAGTCTATAAGCAAAGGAAGAGGATAAATGATGAGAGCAGTCCAAATACGGAAATACTCCAAAAATATCCAAGTGGAAATCAATGATATTGAGACACCTCAGATTCAGAGTCATGAGGTCCTCATCAGAGTAAAAGCTGCGGGTGTAAATCCACTGGATATCTTGAACATGAATGGCAGTGTTCGGATGATTGCCGACTATAAGTTACCTTTAACCTTAGGGAATGAATTATCTGGTGTCATCGAAGCCGTTGGTGATGATGTTTTGAAATTTAAAGTGGGTGATAAGGTTTATACCAGGTTGCCACTGAATAAAATTGGTGCATTTGCTGAATATGCGGCTGTACACGAGGATGCTTTATCCATCATGCCTGAAAATCTGTCTTTTATCGAAGCTGCTGCAGTCCCCCTTACTGCCTTGACCGCGTATCAAGCACTGCATGATGTACTCCGAGCTGAACCGAATAAAAAGCTGTTTATACCTGGAGGAACCGGTGGATTCGGTGCGATGGCTATCCCGATTGCCAAGTCCATGGGGCTAACAGTGATTACAAGTGGCAGCGAAAGAGGCAGATCACGTACACTGTCGATCGGAGCAGATCAATTTATTAATTATAAAACGGAGCATTATGCTGATATCCTGTCCGATATCGATTATGTGATCGATACTTTGGGTGCGGATGAGATCAAAGCTGAATTGAGTATTTTGAAACCACAGGGCAAATTAGTTTCTTTGAAGGCGGGACCTAATTATCGTTTTGCAGCGGACAGCCATTTTCCGATGTGGAAAAAAGCATTGTTTGGTCTCGTAGGTGCACGCCTGGATTCTTTAGCGCGTAAAAATCAAAATGAATATCGTTTTATATTCGTGCACTCCAGTGGGCGTCAATTACAAGAAATCACAGCCCTTGTAGAAAAAGAAGGAATCAAACCCTCGATCGATTCAACCTATACGTTTGATGACATTGAAAAGGCATTGATTAAAGTGTCTACGGGTCACTCCCAGGGTAAAGTCATTCTTACCTTTTAAAGGGCCAACGAGAGCATGTTATTTCAATGTTCGTTTTCTGAACAGGAGGGAAGCTAATGGCAAGAAGCAAAGAGTTCGAAGAGTCTGTTGTACTGGATAAAGCGATGAGACTTTTTTGGGAACAAGGCTATGAGAAGACGTCTATGACGGATCTGGTCAATCATATGGGAATTCATCGTAAAAGCTTGTATGACACATTTGGCGACAAACATACCTTGTTTCTAAAGTCAGTAGATCTGTATGATCACAAAATCAGCTCCGCCCTTGCAGCAGGCGTAAAGCGTTCCAAAACGGCAACTGAAGCACTTCAGTTTATATTTTCTTCTTTAATTCATGGAGAGGAATCTCCAGCATCAGGCTGCTTCATTGTCAATTCGACGGTAGAATTGGCGGCACGGGATGACGACATGAACAACCGATCGAAGGAGATGTTTGCAAATACCGAGAAACTAATCAAGGACATCATGGTGTGGGGACAGCGAGAAAATGAATTCACTACGGAGTATAACGCCGAGGTATTGGCGGAATATCTGCATAATGTAGGCGTTGGGTTAAGGGTAATGGCCAAGACTTCGATGACCAAGGAAAAACTGCTTCGTATAGCGACACTATCCATGGATCTCATACTGAGGTAGTCTATTTTTTTCAACATTATAGAATGTTCATTCTAATATTAACGTTCCAGATGAAGCATATTTTTTAGCAAAGAGAGGCAGGCAACAACATGAGGAAGACAGTACTCATCACAGGCGTATCGGGTGGGATCGGCAAAGAGTTAGCAGATCGGTTTGCCAAAGGTGGACATCATATTGTGCTGGTAGCACGAAGCGAGGGTAAGATACAGGATCTAGCTCGGGAGTATCAGAAAAAGTATGATATTCAGACGACGGTTATTGCCAAAGATATAGCGGCACCTGGGGTACCACAGGAGATTTATCATGAGCTGCAGGAAAAGGGCATTGTTGTTGACTATCTTGTCAATAATGCAGGCTTCGGTCTGTTCGGGACGTTTATGGAAACGGATCTGGAACAAGAGGTCAATATGATTGACGTGAATATAACGGCCTTAACCTTCATGACAAAGCTATTCTTGCCGGGAATGATCCAACGTGGGTACGGCGGCGTGATGAATGTGGCTTCATTGGTAGGATTTTTCCCTGGACCGATGATGTCCGTATATTATGCAACAAAGGCATACGTACTATCATTCACCGAGGCTTTGGAGAATGAAGTAAGTGGAACTGGCGTTACGGTAACGGCACTGTGCCCAGGCCTGACATCCACCGGATTTGTTGACCGTTCGGGTATGGGTGTCTCGAAGATGTTGCAGGGCCCAATCATGGAAGCTGGACAGGTGGCGGAAGAAGGATATCAAGGCTTCTTGCGTGGCAAGACGTTAATTATGCCTGGAGCTCGAAATCGATTCATTGCATTTATGCCGCGCTTGTTACCACGTAAGATGATGACTCGCATGATTAGATCCTCCCAAGACAAGACAGGACATTAAATATAAAAAAAAGGAGCTGGTCGAAATGATTTTCTATGATTCCCCTCAAGCAACCGTTACATGGAATGAGGAAAACAAGGTAGTTGTTTTGCAATGGAAGAGCTTTGCGAAAGGTGAACAATATCGTATACCGCTAAATAAAGTGTTGGAGTTAGCGGTGCAAAAACGCACAAATAAGGCGTTATACGATAGCCGTCACTTGGCTGTTATATCGCCAGATGACCAAGAATGGGTTGCACAAGAGTGGTATCTGAGATCAATGGAGGCCGGAATTACGCATTCAGCACTGATTGTTCCCCATAAAGCGATAGCTAAATCAAGTGCAAACCGAATGCTCTCAGGAATGGACATATCCAATCCAACTCAAGAATTCCATGACATAGATGAGGCATTTCATTGGCTGGCAACCTTAAAATGAGAATGTGACAAAACATAATATGCATAAATCAATGGAGTGCTGTAGTAATAATGCAATCAGGTTTCCCCCAATTCTCTCGTTTCACCATGTCCTTCCTCTTCCTTCTTACGACAAATATACACAAATACAGGAGGGAAGCTGAAGGGCACAAATTGAATCTTCTCCATCTCAAATAACTCAGCTAATTGTTTCTTCATATGAAGTGAGTACTGGTATAAAACTAACGTGCCACCAGGTCGGAGCGCTGTATGGATCTGTGACAGGATGTTGTGTCTCATTTCTCTGGAAAAATTAAAAAAGGGCAGTCCGCAAATGATGCTATCCAACTGATGCACATGTTCTTGATTGATCCTTTTCAATAGATAGGATGCATTCGAATGAAACATGAATTCAGGATATGTTTTCTTCAGATTACTTCTCATTTTAGGGTCTCTTTCAAATAGAAACACGGTTGCAGATTTCGGTAATTGTGCTCTTATGAGCCGGGTGATGGCACCTGTTCCTGGTCCCAGCTCTGCAATGGTTCTGATCTCATCCCATCGTACAGACTGGACAATTTTCTGGGCCAAAGATTTGGAGCTGGGGAGGACACTGCCTACGCGTTTGGGATTCTTTAGAAATCCTTGCAGAAAGAGAAGGGGTTCGGATGTTTTCATGTGGTATCCTCCATTATCAATGCTATTGATGTTTCACTGGATGTTAGAAGGCAAGCTTAGTTGGAATATAAATACGTTGCGCGTATGTTTTAGTGTTAAAGTCCCCTGATGTAACTCCGCAATGTTCCTCGCAATAGAAAGACCCAGACCGGATCCTGATTGAATACCTTCGCTATTCCTCGAATAATCGACCTTATAAAAGCGATCAAACAGTCTGTTTTTTTGTTCTATCGTCAGAGGCATGCCTTTATTCTCTACATCAATGGTAACGTGAGTATGCTGCACACTCATTCGAACATGAATCGTGCCCGGTTTAAAGGAATACTTCAGTGCATTCATGAGAAGATTGTCGATGGCTCGTGCAATCTTATCGCTATCCAGGGAAACCATGATTGGAGCATCACCGAGTTTTTTTTCAATACGAATCCCATGCTCCTGAGCTAAAGGTTCGAATTCAAACAACAATTGTTCCAATAGCTGACAGAGGTCAACAGTTTTCAAATCCAATTGGGTGTTCACTGCGTTAAGACGCGTATATTCAAATAAATCATCGAGTAACTTCTTCAAATGGGTTGCTTTGTTGTAAGTATTTTGGATGAAACGGTCATACTCTGCTTTGTCTTGAAATGATTCTGATTTGAGAAGCTCAATATAGCCAATTATGCTGGTAAGCGGTGTACGCAGGTCATGTGAGATGCCAGTGATCATGTCCATCTTGGATTGCTCCAATTCACGTTCTTTAGCAATCTGTTGCTTTAACTGTTCTGTCATGTGATTGATATTGGAAGCGACTCTTCCAAGTTCATCTTGTCGATTAACGGGCACCCGGTAATTCAGATTTCCTTCGGATATGATTTGAAGCCCTTGCTCCAAGCGAATAATGTCTTTAACCATCCGACGAGTTAATAACAGAAAAGTTAAGATAAAAGTGAGTATAAAAATGGGAGTAATGACATACGGAAGCGAATTGCGAAACCAAGCCTGCTCCCAAGCTTTAAAAACCTCTATAGAAAGAAAAATGAGCAAGTTATTAAATCCTGCTGCAACAATAGTACTCAGAACAATTCGGATTAATATATTGATTTGAATTTTTTTCTTTCGTTTCCGAGGTAAGGGACGAGATCTTTTAGTCAATTTTATAACCCACTCCCCATACCGTTTTAATATACTGAGGTTCTCTTGGATTCAATTCCAGCTTTTCTCGCAGATTGCGAATATGGACCATCACCGTATTATCGGAATATCCATAAGGTTCTTTCCACACGGTCTCATAAATCTTCTCGGAGCTAAATACTTGTCCGGGATAGCTTGCAAGTAACACCAAAATGGAAAACTCCAGGGGCGTTAGTGGAATGTCTTTTTCTTTTAGCTTCACGGAATGTTTACTTGTATCAATGACAAGGTCCTTGATCAAAATAAGTGAATTGGATTCTGGGTTCCCGATCAGTGTTTGACGTCGCAGCTGAGCCTTAACGCGAGCCAGTAACTCTAATGGATTAAACGGTTTGACCATGTAATCGTCAGCCCCAGTAGTCAGGCCTGTAATTTTATCGATGTCCTCTTCCTTGGCGGATAGCATAATAATGGGAATGGTGGATACTTCTCTTATTTTGAAACAGGCTTTGATTCCATCCATAATGGGCATCATAACATCCAGAATAACGAGCTGGACCGATGTTGTTTTGATCATATTTAGCGCTTCTTCCCCATTGGCTGCTTCAATGACATGATATCCTTCGTTACGTAAATAGACATGAATGACATCACGGATATCGGGTTCATCATCAACAACGAGAATGGTACTCATGATTCAACACTCCTTTTATGACTTGATTAAATAAAATTTTAAATTTTTATTAAGAGAATAACATCAGTGTAAACGATAGCCCGGAATGTTTAAATTGTTTCCTTTTTGCGACAGACATAAACGAACGCAGGAGGGATATTCAAAGGCACTAATTCTATTTTTTCGATGATAAAGTGTTCGGATAATGTTTTTTTCATTTGAAGAGAATATTGAAAGGCGATGAATAACCCTCCAGGCTTGAGTGCCTTATGGATTTGGTCTACCAACGTATTTCTTAATTCAGCCTCAAAGTTGAAGAACGGCAATCCGCTAAAAATGTAATCCAGTTGCTGGACACCCTCTTGATTCATGGATTCCACTAATCGAGCGGCATCTGGATAACAGGAGAATTCCGGGTATGTTCTCTGCAGATTATTCCTCATCGTTTCGTTCATCTCAAACAATAACACTTTAGTTGAATCCTGTACCTGTTGATGAATATAACGAGTGATGGCACCTGTACCCGATCCGAGTTCGGCAACTGCTTTGGCCTCCAGCCAAGACGCTTGATTCACCATTTTGTTGGCGAGAAACCGGGAACTGGGTATGATGCTGCCGACATGTTTAGGGCTTTGAAGAAAGCTTTTCAGAAATAAGATAGGTTCATTGGAATTCATTGAGATGCCTCCATGTAAGTCATGATATGTGATTCAATCCGGTCAAAATTGGAATAATTGAAGCGTAGATAGAATGGGACCACCGAAGTAAGTTCCTGCTGTAAAATAGGTGATGGTCCAGAGCAAAGCACTGGAATATGAAATAAGAGCAAATTTTCTATAATGAACGCCGCTCAGCCCAATCACCACAGGGAGGACGTATCGCACAAGCGGGATAAACATACCGATGCACATTGCCCAATTGCCGTACTGGTTCAGAATTCGTTCAGCCTTGACGAAGTGTTTATGATGTTGAAATCTGTGTTTTATCTTGGGTCCGAACATCTTTCCTGCAAAATAAGCAAAGGTAATGGCCGTTAAAAGTCCTGCCAGAATGCAAAAGTATGTGATCCATGAATTGATAACTCCTGTGTGGCTCAGAATGGCACCGCTGATAATCGTGATCTCATTTGGAATTGGAATCCCGAAAGGCCCTAATGAGAAGGCAAAATAAAAAATCAGATATCCATACTGATGAAGTAGCTCTAAGATCGTATTACTGATCATTGTTTTGCCTCCTCTCTTGTCGATATAGAAATCATAATGAAAAAAACTAAGGAATTAATGAGCATATTTCTGAAGAAAATCTAAAGAATACATAAGCAAAGCCACACAACTATGTTCAAGAGAAAAAAGCCTTGCCAACTTACTGGCAAGACTTGAACAGGTGGAACTATCAGGAACGGTGATCAAGTGGCACAGTCACAACAATAATGTTGTTCGCGTGATTCAAAGTTAACGTGCCACCCTGAAGCTTAATCATATTTCTGGCGATATGAAGACCCATTGCAGTTCTGGCATAGACATCTGATGCAGTGCGGGATGAGCTATGTTGTTGTGTGCGATCCATAGGTATGCCGTATGCATCAGGATGAGAGGAGAAATTACCTTCTATCCCAATAACGAGCTGTCTGTGATCAGCTTTGAAGATCAGGCGAATGGTACCTGGCTTAGTGGAGTGTTTGAGCACATGGGATAGTAGATTATGGAGTGCCATTTCTATTTTTACAACATCGATATGAGCCATAATTGGAGAAGAAGGCAGCTCTTTTTCCACCATAAAGTCATGATCTTTCGCTGTCGATTCAAAGTCAGAAATGGTTCGCTGCATAAGCTGAACGACGTCCGCTTTTTCTAAATTCAACTGGGTATCATGGGCAGAGAGTCGGGCGTGCTGGATTAGATCATTCATTAGCTTTCGAAATTGAAAGGCATCTGTATATGTTTCTTGTATAATCCGGTTATATTCTTCCTGGTTCCTAAATGAATTGGTTTTTAACAACTCCACGTTTCGGATTATCCCTTCCAGGGGTGCGTAAAGCTCATTTGATATGCCTTCAATCCATTCTCTCTTGGCGGTCTCGCTCTCATATTCCTCGATCATCTGTTCTTGTAATTGCTCCACCATGGATTGAAGTTGAGACGAAAATTTTCTTAATTCAACAAGTTGAAGCCGAGGCACTCGATAGCTCAAGTCTCCTTCAGATATGATGCTTATCGCGTGATCCAAAGTGGCAATTTCCCTAACGATGCGATGAGTCAGAATGAAAAAAGATATCACAAAAAACGTAGTAAATAGGATAAGAACAAGATATGCCAGGTGCAATTGCAATAGATGGAGCTTGGCTACATGATGAACTGCGGCAAGCGGGAGCATGCATATGAAGGTCATGAGCAAGGCCATCAGAAAACTCAAACCAGAACTGATCAGGATATGGAACCGAATGCTATGTTTGCGATAAAACCAGGGGGAATCTGTCAATGTTCATCTCACTCCAATCGAGTCGATTTAACACGCGATGAGAGAACGTGGAGGGTTGTTCCAGTCAAACGGAAACAAAGCTCTCCAACCAGGATGCCACCTGCAATATCTACGACGACATGTTGTTTCACCAGTACGGTAGACATCATAATAAGAACGGAGAGGGTGGAAGTCATCGCCCATATCGCTCGTCCAAACACATGCGTTCCTCTAAAGATCAGATAACTGGTCAGGACATGAATGCTCGGAAAACAGTTGTAGGGTTGATCGTTACGGTAGATGTAATCAACCATGGTAAAGAGAAAGCCTTTCTCCCCTTGGATGTTCGGGCGTTCAATCGCTGTCTGGAACAGAGCGAAGAAGATGTATGAGATCACCAGACCGCTGCAAAGTGCAATGAGCGTTTGAAAATAGGTTCGCTTGTCCTTAAAAGCAAGTGCTATTAATGCACCTGTAATGAACGGGTACCATAATACATAAGGAATGATGAAGGCCGGGACAAAAGGGATCATGGAATCCAGGGGTGTTGCAAGACTATAAACATGATCCCCAGGGCGATTTAGTACACCATAGAAGATATTTAAGATTGGAACGGCTGCAAGCCAAAGCAAGGAAAGCCAGGCTGATTTGGTAGATGACGGATTGGAAAGCTTCAAATGCTCAACTCCTATACGGATTTATCAATGTATCCATAGTAGAGATAAACTCTGAAGAACTTGAGAGGGATTTTCTAAAGAATTTCTGAATATCAGGTAAAGTTTGTCTCGAAAATGAGTGGTATGAACAGATAGTACAAAAGAAGAGCCGAGACGTCATAATGACGACTCAGCTCTTTTTTTATGTCCGATGGAAACGAACTTTTTGAAATCAGATTATTGTAGGAAGTAGAACCAGTTCAATTTTATACCAGTAACAAAAAACAAAACAATCCATCCCCACAGAAATAACAAACGTAGAGGTCGTGGAATCAGTAGATATTCTGAGTACAATTTGCTGAAAAATATCATCACAGTAATAACCACCCCTGCTAAGTTACTCCCTTATATCCGCTTTCGAAAGACAAAGAAGTAAGACGATAAGATAACCAAGACCCCAATAAGTCTATATACCGTGGCGTAGGCCTCAAGGTTGCTTCTGGTGATTACAAATCCGATAATCGAAATAGTTAATATCAAAAGACCAAAGGGGATTTTATAACTCAGATAAAAAACCTCCAGTTATATCAAAATTAGGTATATTATATCATAATAAACACCAGAGGTCTTTTTTTATATCAGATTCACCCTACCATTACTCATTAGGACAGCGGGATACTAACCGAATAAGATCAAGCGTAAGCATGGGAAGGGCCATGCCTGAAGGATAAGCCAAGTATCTTGCATGCCATTCCGGAGAGAATTTTTCCTTATAACGGCGTAGTCCTTCAAATCCATACCAGTACCCACCATATCGAAAGACCAGACGGGCTAGTTTTTCTTCACGATGAGAGTTCTGATTCTCACCGACGCTGGAGAGCGGAGACATTCCGAGATTAAAGTAAGAATACCCCTGTTCTTTGGCCCATTCAATCAATCGTACAAATAGCACATCCATCGTACCGTTCGGTGTATCATTCAGATGACGCATCAGATCAATGGAGATGACTTGATGTTGACTATAGGATGGGGCCAGCGTTGCAAAAGCCAAAATATTGCCTTGTGCATTACGAAGCAGTGTTAAGGGGGAGCGCTGAATATAGGTTTCGTTGAACCACCCTAATGAGTACGTTTTTTCTTTACGGTCACCGAGCCACTCGTCCGAAATCTGACGCAATTCAGAGAGTAATTCTGAAGAATATGGCGGGGATAATACTTCAAAGTTCTGCCCTTCGCGAGCTGACTTATTTAAGGCTGTTCGTAAGTTTTGATTACTTTTCCCACTTAGGGTAAAGGTGTCTAAAGGTACCAAAGCTTCTTCACCTAGTTTGAAAAATTTGTAGCCATTCTCATGATAGATGGATAGGTATTCAGGTGTAGCCTGATAAAAAACCACGGTCAATGCATAATGATGCGCATAGCTCTGAAATTGTTGAATTGCAGCACCAACAAGGTTTTTATTGCCGATTGGATCACCAAGTACGATGAGTTTCTGACGTACTTGAGCGTACGGAATCAGAACCTGATCATTTTGGGCCCAGTAAAAATGTTTGTCACCCAGATAGAGGAGATGAGTTAACAGATTACCGTCTTCTGTAGCAATGAATTGAGTGAATTTATCGATATCTTCTTCATTAGGGCGCATTTCTGTATAGCGAGACGGACGTAATGTGAAGACAAAAGCCATCACAATCAAAGCGCCCATTAATCCACTAAGCGCTGTTAACATATAGTCGTGAGGATGTGACACCCATTGTTGCGCACGCATGGGTAGATGTTGCAGAATAGCCGGATGCAGCTGTGACCCAATAATGTAATACGACAACGATGAGATTAGGGCAAGAAACGTCCAGATCCAGATGCTACGTGCAGATATACGAACACTCTCACGATTAAATCGTGTAGGAGATATCCACAGAATGAACGCCACGGTTAATAATATAAGTGCTTCTTCGTAATCAAATCCTTTGGCAAATGTGAAAATGGCTCCTGCTAACAACAATGCTCCAGTCCACAAGTATGCTCGGCGAATACGCATGGATATCCCCCAGGATATGACGATAAGCATGATACCGATAGTTACTGACAATTGTTCAGATAAGCGCATCATGGATAAAGATAACAGATGTTCCATGAAGCGCAACCGATCTATAAAACCTGGAGAAACCGCGGAGATGAGTAGAAGGACCCCGCTAGCGAATACGAGCTTGCCAAGTATCCACGCACCCAGATCACTAAGCAAACTGAAACGTGAAGGCCAATTCCAGCATCTGACCCATATGTTACGTGTAGCATTGAAACAGTTCTTCGTAATATCCTGCCATTGCTTTCGACTTG
Source organism: Paenibacillus amylolyticus (assembly GCF_001570725.1). Lineage (GTDB taxonomy): Bacteria > Bacillota > Bacilli > Paenibacillales > Paenibacillaceae > Paenibacillus > Paenibacillus amylolyticus_A. Next base: position 322,493 of record NZ_BCNV01000011.1, on the reverse strand, counting down.
GACGCATCTCAAGCCCGGCCAATATCAGACCGATGAGCCAAGGAATGACAAAGTAAAACATGCGGAATAACAACAAAATCATCAGTGCTCGAGAAGGCTCAACACCTAATGTCTGCAATCCGAGTAAGGCGATCAGATCAAAAGCACCAATGCCGCCTGGAGCCATACTAATGATTCCCGCAATGGCTGCCACAACGTATACCCCCATTACCGGTGCAAACGGTAAGGGATGCAGATCAGAAAAAGCAAACAACCAAAATAATGTTCCTGCACAAGCCCATTCCAGAACAGATGAACCCAGAGAAGCGAGAATGACGCCCCATGGTAATCTGCCATTTCCCTTGTTAAACCATTTGGCGAATAGGGATGAACGTTGCATGAGTAAGAAAAATGGCAAGTATAAGGCAACTCCCCATACACCGAGTCGAAGCCAAGGATGTTGTTCAAATAGGGGTTCTACAGGCAAAATACCGATTAGTGCAAGACCGCCAAGCAAGGATAGGCCAACCAATAAAATAGGCGATAAAAAAAGTATGGCAGCGCCCATTGTTTTCATGGGAATCCCGCTTTTCTTATAAAGAAACGCACGTAATCCTACACCGGTAAGACCTGCGAACCCAACCATATTATTAAAAGTGTTAGCGATCCAGGCGTAACGATATGTGGTTATCCAATGAATATCGAGCTTAAACTGTTTGCGAATAAGAAAATCATACGTACTCATTACAGATACGGCTAGAAAAGAAGCAATGATTAATTGAATGATGACATGAACCGGCTTCATATGTATTTCATGAATAATGCTAGCTATATTAATACGCTGAATCTCATGTCTTCCATATACATAGACGATGACGAGAATCGTTACAGGGATTAGAGCTCTAATGATTCTGGATTGATAACAAGCTTTTAGAAACTGAAATAACTTAAGGTTTTGAAGCAAATCTTTCATTGTGTCTTGGACTCCACCTTTATGAAAAATAGAATTTTAACGTTATTGGGCAGGGGCATGGGTATTTTGCGAGCTTCCTGCCGTACAGGAATCATATTGAAAAAAACTAAGGATTTCATGGGTATATTTCTAAAGAAAATCTGAAGAATTGATGGGGGATTAAATTCAATAAGTGTGAACTGATAGTGAAGACAAGGATGGGAGTATTCATGCGGATTATTACTTCCACCCCTGCACCTTCAGCCGATATTGATGTGGTGTAGATCCTGTGGCAGTACGGAATACTTTGCAAAAGTAGGAGGGGCTGGTCATACCAACACGGTGACCGATTTCGGGAACGGTGAGCGAGGAACGGGTGAGCAGCGCACAGGCATGACGAATGCGGGTGGCTTGAGCATACGCAACGATTGTGGTTCGGGTCGCTTTTTTGAAAACATGAGACAGATGATAGGGAGATAAATGAAGTGTATCTGCGATATCCTCCAAACGAAAAGGCTCATGGTAATGCTGTTCAATCCATTGCATGATGGCTTCGGCATGAGGGTGAAGAACGCTTGCACTGGACGAGAGTACATCCTGGGAGCGGCGCTGCTGGCCGTCTTGCCACAGATAGCGAAGCTGTGCGAGCAGATCCAATAAAAAGAGGCGAGTATCCTCATCTACTTCGTGGGGAAGCAGACCTGGATACGTATCTGCATATTGTTCCATTCGTTGAACGAGAGGGGAAGTGTCAGCAAGTCGGATCGGCTGAATGGGGGATTGCTCTCCCAGCAGATCCTGTATGAAGTGGTGAGTCGCCACAAAATGCGACCAAAGTGCCTTCAATATATCAAGCTCAACCATGAGTACATTTCGAATGAAAGGCTGCTGTCTGGATACTTGAATCTGGACGTGGTGCAATTGAAAAGGTCGAAAAATCATGAGCATACCAGGTTCAAGAGAGAAAACCTGCCCTTCGGTGATCAACTGCCCATATCCCTCGTGGATATAGGTTATCTCCATCTGCGAATGAGCATGAAACACTTCGCGAAACGTAGTGTTGGATGTACGACGACAGGCCAGATTAAATTGTTCTCCCAGGATGATGGACATCAGGATTGCCTCCCTTAACATGCGCAAGATAGTTTTATTTTAGCACAAGATGAACGCATAAAAGCGCTTTATTATTGTGTATTGTGAAGGGACTAAGGGAGGCATGCAACGATGTTAAAAGTGGCAATTATCGGAGCAGGTGCAATTAGTGGAGCACATATCTCAGCATATTTGGCATTTCCTGAGCGATGTCAGATTGTTGCTGTGGTCGACATGTACGTGGATAAAGCACAGAAGCGAATTAACGAATATGGACTGGAAGGTGCGCAAGCGATCAGGGATTACACAGAGTTACTTGCCCAGAATATAGATCTGGTTTCAGTCTGTACGCCGCCGTATACACATGCTCCAATTGCGTGTGATTTCATGCAGGCAGGTGCGCATGTGCTGGTCGAAAAGCCGATGGCATCTTCTCTGGAGGAAGCAGATCTGATGCTGAGAGCAGCGCAAGCAAGTGGCAAGCTACTATCCGTTGTAGCTCAGAATCGGTTTACGACACCGATGATGAAGCTGAAAGGTGTGCTGGACAGTAAACAGATGGGCCCCATTTTACATGTGCAGGTTGATTCTTTCTGGTGGCGGGGCCACAATTATTATGATCTGTGGTGGCGCGGAACATGGGAAAAAGAAGGCGGAGGCTGCACCCTCAATCATGCAGTGCATCATATTGATGCACTGCTTTGGATGATGGGACCTCCAGTGGAATTGCAGGCGATGATGGCTAATACGGCACATGATAATGCCGAAGTTGAGGATATATCCATGGCGATGCTACGCTTCCAGGAAGGGGCGCTTGGCATGATTACCAGTTCGGTTGTGCATCACGGAGAGGAGCAACAGTTAATTTTTCAGGGCAAAGAAGCCCGGGTATCTGCACCTTGGAAAGTGGTTGCTTCTACTGCACGGAGTAACGGATTTCCAGAATCCAATCAAGAGCTGGAACAGCAGATTCAGACGCTGGCTGACGAATTACCGGATGTTGTTCATGTCGGTCACGCTGGGCAAGTTGAGAACGTGTTAAACGCTATTGAGACAGGATCACCCCTTCTGGTGGATGGAGAAAGTGGTCGAAATACGCTTGAACTGATTGTGGGTATCTATAAGTCGGCAAGCACGGGAGAAAAGGTTATTTTTCCAATAGGGGCGGAAGACGCGTTTTACACAAGAGAAGGAATTATGCAACATGCCGTACACTTTTATGAAAAGAAGACGACGGTAGAGAACTTCGAGGATGCGAGTATTACGCTCGGTAGCAAGTTGGATTTGTAGTTTTTTACGTGAAAAAGATGCCCTCTCACAATACAGTGAGATCGGCATCTTTTTTTGTTTTAGGTCGGTTACACCTATATCACCACCAAAATCAGTACACCCGGTGCTTCCAACTATTTAACTTCGCAACCGCTTCCAGATAATAATAATCCCCATAGATCAGAGAGACATCGATGAAGGAATTACCGCTGCCTGTAGCGTGCAACAAAATCGATTCACGCTCGGGTTGATCCCAGACAGCATAGTTCTCGGTTAAAGAACGAAGGATACGTTCAGCTGCATTTGTGTAAAGGCGTTTCTCGCCTTCGGGAACGACGGCGGCCAGCTCTAGAAGACCGGATGCACCAATGGCTGCGGCGGAACTGTCGCGGGACTGGCCTTCCAGCGTCGGAAGTCTGAAATCCCAGTAGGGGACATGATCCTCTGGCAGCGCAGCAATAAAGTAATGTGCGATCCGTTTCGCTGTGTTCAGGAATCGTTCATCCTGGGTATACCGATACGTGTTGGCGAATCCATAGAGACCCCATGATGTACCTCGACTCCATGATGAATCCGGGGCATATCCTTGACCACCAAAACATTCAATATATCGTCCATCTTCTGGATCAAAGGAGATGATATGTTTGGTCGATCCATCTTGTCGGACACCATATTGCATGGTCGTTTCGGCATGATTGAAGGCAATATGTCTGTACCGAGGGTCACCCGTCACTTCAGTGGCCCAGAACAACAGAGAGATATTTAGCATGCAATCAATGATGGCCCAACCGTATTTATCCTCATTCCAGGCTCGAATGAATTTCCCTGCCGGATTGTAACGACCTGCGAGGAAATTGGCTGCCTCCAGACCACGTCTGAGCGCATCTTCGTCGCCTGTGATTTTGTGTTTGATAACAGCGGTGGAGAGGAACTGGAAGCCCACATCATGATGAAGCTCCACGGTAGGTTTAACAAACCATTGCTCCAGCATCTCATCCCACGACCATGACGCATCCCGATAGGATTGTTCTCCCGTCATATCATACATAATCCATAACATGCCAGGCCAGAAACCCGAAGCCCACCAGTCGGTATTGATGTTATCGTACTTGCCGTCCTTTCCTGCAAAATGAGGGCATTTATCTCCAATATGTTCTTTCATTTCACCTACTTTTCGTTCCAATCTCTGCATTACTTCTTGCCAATATGTGGTTGTAACAGCCGATCCTGGTTTAGTCATATCCAGCCTCCTGAGTGTAGAATTCGAAAGTAAGATAACGCTTTCTCATGTGCTCAGTATATCTTTTTCTATTCACACAAAGTTGTGTTAGGATATGAAGAAATGTTGTTCTGTTGTCATCATATGGGAGGGTGAACAGGGATGCTGGAGCGTGTGGAATTTGGAGGATCTACGTTAGCGTGGGATTATCAAATCAAGTCTGTGGATCATTTCAAAGGATATTATCATTGGCATCAATGTGGAGAATTTCTATACGTTCATCAAGGTGAGGGCATAGTAGTCGTTAACAATCATACCTATCCGATTCGCCAAGGCATGCTGTTCTTTTTCCAACCCTATCAATTGCATCATGTCTATGCGGAAGTTCATCCAAATACCCCGTATGAGCGAAATATCTTCTATGTAGAGCCGATAGTCATGGATCGTTATCTGCAAGCGTTCCCGCATCGGCGTTCTTTTTTTTCGAGGTTGTGGAATGGGCGCAATCAGCAGCAAGTTTTTGACCTGAGTTCCCACATGGATCAACTGGATTGGATGTATGAGAGCTACAATCAGTCTCGGAGTCGTGTTGGGGGAGAATGGGAGGAATCGGTTCTGTTTTTGCTTCAACTATTGAGTGTCTTGGATCAACAAAAAGAGGGAGCAGATGAAGCGCTATCACAGTTAACGGATTCACGTCATCTGAGACACTCGGAGAAGATGATGCGGTGGATTGAAGAGCATTTCGAATATGAGATGAGATTGGATCAGATGGCGGCAGATGTTCACTTATCCAAATCGTATGCTTCTCGCATTTTTCATCAAGAGACAGGTAGCAGCATAACGGACTACGTCACAGCTCGAAGGTTGAAGCAAGCCTACTTGCTCCTTGAGACTACAACACATTCGGTGGAGGAGATCGGCAGACGTGCCGGATTTCCGAATGGCTCGTATTTCATCCAGTTATTTCGCAAATCTGCCGGGACGACCCCGCTGCAGTATCGACAACAATTTGAACGGAGCAGTAAGCATTAATTTGGATTGTAAAAAATATCGTTATTACGTCTCTATATTTAATTAGTATTCACCGTTCTAATTGAAAAAATCCCGGATGCGGATTGCACTAGCCATTTGCTAAATGCGATACTCCACCTCCGGGATCACACAGCGTCACTTTCAAGCAAATAAACCATAATGATTCCTCAAAATGTTACAGCCACTTATCAGCCCAACGTTCCACGGCGCTTAGCGCTCTCCCCAGTTCCGTGCCTTTTCGTGACAACATATATTCAGTCCGAACTGGACGTTCCGTGACCACATGGCGAACCACAAGTCCTTCTTCCTCCAATTCCTTCATTCGCTCATTTAACACACGTTTGCTCAAGTCAGGGATATAAGCGTGAATCTCACTGAAGCGTTTGGGCTCCTCCATCAACGCATGGATTATGAGGGCTACCCATTTTCGGCCAATGATCTGATAAGATTGTTCCACTTTTGTGCATATTTGCTTGGCATTCTCATCATCGCTCATGATTGTACTCCTTTGATTTAATATTGCTTGTAATATCATTAGTATACTTATTGTAACCTACATGTCCACAGGCCATATGTGTAAAATGTCACATACCAATTGTTCTTAATGTTACCACATAAAGCGTTATCATCAAATAAAAAACCTATAAACACTGGAGTTCACAGGTTCGACACGATTGTTGACGAATTGTGACGACAGGTGTAATATGGGTAACGTTAATTCAAATGGTTACAATTTATAACCTAAAAACAGGTTGTGGAGAGAAGGAATGTTCCATGGTTGAATTCAGGTGCGCTATATAAACGGAGGCAAGGCGGGGAACACACCCACTTATTCCGTCTTTTGTCATGCTTGGATTTGAACATTTTGCAACATCATATACTATACTGCACAGATCACAGGAGGCACTCCAATGGATGCAATGACATTTGTCCTGTTCGGGGCAACAGGCGATTTAGCCAAACGCAAGATTTACCCTGCATTATATAACTTGTACATGGATCAGAAAATGCCGAAATCCTTCTCCGTTATCGGGTTGGGACGACGTGAATTGTCGGATACAGAATTCCAGGCGAATGTTGAAAAGTCACTGCATGAATTCTCACGTCAGACGCCGGAAGAAGCATCTCAGGTTCGTGATTTCATTGGCGCTTTCCGTTATTGTTCTTTAAATAATACGAAGCTTGAAGATTACACCAAACTATTGGAACTGGTTCAAAAGCGTGAACAAGAGCTTAACATTCCCGAAAATCGCATGTTCTACATGTCGGTGGCACCGGAATTCTTTGAGCCAATCGCATTGAATATTCAGGAAAGTGGCCTGGGTAACACCAAAGGCTGGAAGAAACTGATTATCGAAAAACCGTTCGGACACGACCTGCAATCAGCTCGGGATCTAAACGAAAAACTGAGCAATACCTTTGCGGAAGAAGAGATCTATCGCATTGACCATTTCCTTGGTAAACCGATGGTTCAAAATATTGAGACGCTCACCTATGCAAATCCTGTGATTCAAGCGCTGTGGTCTAACCGCTATATCGCCAATGTACAGATTACGGCAAGCGAGACGGTGGGTGTTGAAGAACGTGCCGCGTATTACGACCAAAGCGGTGCCCTGCGAGACATGTTCCAAAACCATATGCTTCAGTTGCTGATGATGATTGGTTTGCATTTGCCAAAACGCTGCACACCGGAAGAGATTCAATTCAAAAAGCAAAAGATTGCTGAAGCGCTTCGTCCTTTGACAAAAGAAAACGTTGCTTCTGAAGTTGTTCGTGCGCAATATGCTGCAGGCGAGTTGCTAGGTGCTTCGGTTGTTGGATATCTGGACGAGCCTGGCATCCCTGCTGGTTCTCAGAACGAGACGTATGTTGCCGCGAGACTGTGGATCGATGATCCATTCTGGAGCGAGGTTCCATTTTACATCCGTACAGGTAAACGCCTGGCTGAGAAATCCACCCGAATCGTTGTTGAGTTCAAATCTCCACTGAAGACAGGTCATGAATCTGAAAATACAACGGAACCTAACCTGCTGACGATTGAAATTGGTCCGGGAGAAAGCATCTCGCTTCAATTAAATGCGAAGAATCCATTGAACCATGGTGAAGTGGAACCGATGCATATGACCTTCAACTCGGGTAAACGTAACATTCCTGAAGCTTACGAGAATCTGATCTTTGATGCGATGCGTGGAGATTCCACCTTCTTCGCTCACTGGAACGAAGTGGAGCTGGCATGGCAATGGGTGCAACCTATTCAGGAAGCATTCGAAGCGGGCAGCGTGCCACTGGATACGTACAGTGCAGGTTCGCATGGACCAGAGTCAGCAGATCGCCTGACAGCAGCAGACGGTTACCGTTGGTGGTAAGTGAAACAACAGAGTAATCATCTGAGAACACAATAGTGCAATCCATTGTGTTCACCAATGAACATTTTGCACAAATCCAAAGACCGTCTTTCAAGTAAACAGGATATGAAACGAAATGGTTCTTTTCGTTTTCTAGAACTTGTATTCGGAAGCGAGTTGATCGAAATGATGCAAAATGCTGATATATATGAAGTAACTTTCATGATGTATACAGATCAAATTTTTTTATGAATTATACCGTTCCAATTTTGCATAAGCCCTTCCGGTTATGTTTGCCGGAGGGCTGTGAAAATTTTTGAATATAGATGGTGTTCAAATTAATTAACTTTTGGTGTAGTGCCGTAGTGTAGGGGATGGAATCGATTCTGAAGAAGCGAAGCGTTCGCCTTTGTATCCGAATTTTAACTATAAGAAAAATAGTTCAAAAAAATTTGGATACAACAGCGATCATAAGAACGATCCATCACCGGAACGGTTGCTGCATAACGCAAACCTTAATTAATATTTGAGCGCAAATGAAATTTAAACATTGTTCATAACAGGAGGATTTTGAAATGAAACTTGGACTCGTCGGATTAGGAAAAATGGGATTGAACTTGGGTAGAAACCTGATTGATCACAAACACGAAGTGGTTGCTTTTGACCTGAACGCTGAAGCAGTAAACGAAATGAAAGAATACGGCGCTGAAGGCGTATCTTCTTACGCTGAGATGGTGGCTTCGCTCGAATCCCCACGTGTATTGTGGATCATGGTTCCTCACAACGTGGTAGACGCTGTATTGGCTGAAGTTAGCCCATTGCTTTCCAAAGGCGACATCATTATTGAAGCGGGTAACTCCCACTACAAAGAATCCATCCGTCGCTACGAAGAGATGAAAACTAAAGGCATTCACTACATGGATGCAGGTACATCTGGCGGTATGGAAGGCGCACGTAATGGCGCATGTTACATGATCGGTGGAGACCCGGAAGCTTGGGCAATCGTTGAACCGGCATTCAAAGACACTTCCGTAGAGAACGGCTACCTGTATGCAGGTAAAGCGGGCAGCGGTCATTTCCTCAAAATGGTTCACAATGGTATCGAGTATGGTATGATGGCATCCATCGGTGAAGGTTTTGACGTATTGGAGAAAAGTGGATTTGATTTCGACTTCGAACAAGTGGCTCGCGTATGGAACAACGGTTCCGTTATCCGCTCTTGGTTGATGGAGCTGACAGAACGTGCCTTCTCCAAAGATGCGAACCTTGATGAAATTAAAGGCGTAATGCACTCTTCCGGCGAAGGACGTTGGACGGTAGAAACGGCATTTGACCTTCAAACCGCTACACCAGTTATCGCTTTGTCCTTGCTGATGCGTTATCGTTCCCTGGAGACAGATACATTCACAGGTAAAGTGGTAGCAGCATTGCGTAACGAATTTGGCGGTCACGCTGTAGAGAAAAATTAATTTTATATATAACTGTTAACATATGATGAACATCGGGTAATGACTTATATCGTGTTTATACGAATTCATCAAGTGGAGGTAACATATCATGAAATTTTTCTTGGATACAGGGAATGTGGAAGAAATCAAACGGATCGAACGTCTGGGTCTGGTGGATGGAGTCACGACCAACCCGTCTTTGATTGCCAAAGAAGGTCGCGTATTTAAAGAAGTCATTCAGGAGATCTGTGGCGTTGTTAAAGGCCCGGTCAGTGCTGAAGTTATCGGTCTCAAAGCCGAGGATATGTTGAAGGAAGCTTATGAGATTGCAGAATGGGCACCGAATGTAGTCATTAAATTGCCGATGACCGAAGATGGGCTATATGCTTGTCATGAGTTGACGCAAAAAGGGATTAAAACCAATGTAACGCTGATCTTCTCCGCAGCACAGGGCCTGATGGCGGCGAAAGCCGGTGCAACCTACATCAGTCCATTCGTTGGGCGCTTGGATGATATTGCGGTGGATGGTATGAAACTGATTCGTGATCTGCGTCTGATTCTGGACATGTATGATCTGCCTTCCGAGATTATCGCAGCAAGCATTCGCAATATCAAACATGTAGAAGATGCAGCCCTTTCCGGTGCGCACATTGCCACCATTCCGGGTTCGGTCTTACCAACACTTTGGAAACACCCACTGACGGACAGCGGCATTGAACGTTTCCTGAAAGATTGGGAAGCTGTTCCGAAATAAAAGGATAGACGTTGCCTGAGTTTTTGGGTGGTCTGAACATAATGCCTCTCGCCTTGTAGATTAATCTGCGGGCGGGAGGTTTTTTTATCTCTGTTTTCGTATTTTTCCGCTTAGTCAATGGTGAAAGCTTGTCTCTTAAAACTTGTTATTATTACTTTCTGTCCAGTGTCCACGTACTGTCCTTCTTTTTCGGAACAACGGTGCATAAGGTTAACATATAGCCTATAGCTCATCCCGCAGGGGAGGAACACTTCGATGATGAGAAGAAGATGGCGAAGCCGGAGACGCCGTAAGCCGCCCAGCGGCAAGCGCAAAATGTGGTTAATCATTTTATTGGTTACCGCGTTTTGTTTAATGCAGGGTTTTGCCTATGTAGATAAGAAAATGAAGCCCCCCATTATGCACTTGGCCAAGATCAGAGTGAAGCAGATTGCGACCGAAGCGATCAACAAGGCGATTACAGCACAGGTGGCAGAGGGCAAAACCAACGAAGGGCTGATTGACTGGAAGACGGATACTGCCGGGAAAGTGTCCGGTTTCATGCTGAACTACAATGAGCATATGCGAATTACCGCAAGTACGATGAATATCGTGCAATCCACGCTTCAGAATGTACACATGTTAAAAGAAAAGATACCGCTGGGGCAGGCGCTGGGCAGTCCGGTGATGGCTTCATTTGGCCCGAGTATACCGGTTCGTATTGAACCTCAAGGCGCTGTCAAAGTGGATCTGAACACCCGTCAGCAGAATGCAGGCATTAACATGATCTTGGTGGAAGTGTACATTCACATCATTGCTGAGGTCGCGGTCGTGGTGCCCTTCGATATGGAGCCCGAAACGGTTGATACAGAAATCCCGATTTCTTACCTTCTGGTTGTCGGGGATGTGCCCATGTATTATTACGATAATCAGGGCAAGCCGGTAGGCAGTAACGGCAGTAATGCACCGGCTATAGCGCTGCCATCAGGTCATACGGGTGTATCAAGCGGTAATGGAGTGACGACGAATCCCCCAAGCCAGAACCAGCAACAGGCGCCGTCAAACCATTTGCAAGAGGGCGAGCTTGAATTTGAGCCAGATTTGCCTGATATTAATGGGGGAGTGCAGCCTAATAAGGACGCGCAGCCGTAAATCACACCCATTTCTAGCTCATAGCAAAGAAAGGGGCCTCTATTGATGAGGTCCCTTTTTCGAATGCATATTGCACTCTAAGCCGAAGAGAATCCACTTAATTCCGCCAAATTATAGACTTGGATTGAATTAAGCGGTGTACTCCAAAGTGCTTCCACTTACTGAGTATATTCTCGACTCACTTGCTCTTATTCTTCTTCTGTTTGCGTTCATCTTGTTCCCAATGTTTCAGCTGTGGATAAGGGTCGAACGACCATTCGTGCAGTCCGCTGTCCCGGTAGATCCCATAGTGCAGATGCGGAGGGAATTTGCCCTGTGTCCCAGGTTTCCCGTAACCCGAACTGCCAACCCAACCTACGACCTGACCGGGAATAACCACTTCACCGATGCGTGCGCTCTTGTCAAAACCAGAGAGATGGGCGTAGTAATGATAATGGTTGTTCAAATCCCGAATTCCGATGCGCCAGCCGCCAAACGGGTTCCAGCCTTTGATCTCCACGACCCCGTAACAGGTGCTGCGCACAGGTAGGCCATGCGGAGCGAAGATATCCGTTCCCTCATGAATGCGATAACCACCCCAGCTTCTTTTTGTCCCCCAGGTGCTGCGATAGGAGTAGTTGGTTCCAAGTGGGACCGGAAAGGCATGTCCAAACAGATCCAGATTGTCAAAATGCTCATATAACTTCGCGAATTGCTGTATCCGTTGTACAGCACGGGAGTTGTGATAATATTCCCACAAGGCAATGTTGAAGTCTTCTTGCTTGTTCCCGTAACCCTGAATAACAGAAGCCATGCTGTACAGCACATCCTGATCATTGTTAGCATCCGCTAAACCGTCTCCTGAACCATCACGCCCATATCCTTTGAAAAAAAGAATGGATTCCGGATGTTGATCCGTCTCATCCGGATTTAGCCATCCTCTCCAGGCCGGAGAGGTCATGAAGACACCTGTGAGCCGCTCCGGATGCTTGCGATCCTTCGGGTGTGCACGGGTAATCGTACGTTCATACTGATCAATGGCGGCCAGCCTGTACCAGGGAATCTGAGTCATCTGACCGATGCTCTCATATAAATGGCGACGTGCAGCGAAGATTTCTGCGGGCTTTAGCTCAGCTGCCTGTGGTTTGGGAGCGGCCTGGGCGGGTTCACCGTAAACTTCAACAGGCAAGAATGGGAGAAGCAGAGTACCTGCAAGTAATGTTTTGATCCAAAAGCGGTACGTGTGCCTGAAGGTCAAGCGTTGTTGCACTGGGAAGCAGCCCCTTTCCATTAAAATGATACAAGGTACCCGATGAACCAAGCTAAAGGTTAGCGTTCTTCAAAAGTTCTCATTTTATCCATGTCAGCACTTGGGATGAATCGAATGATGCAAATTGTCCATATCGGGCATGAATGCACAAGATGTGATAAATGGGAGTTTTTCCAACGCTTTCATGGTATAATATGTTCCGAGCAACAGCCTAACTTCAGTAGAAAGAAGGTTTATGCATTGGCTAAACGTGTTAAAGAACCGAAACCGGATTGGATTCGGATCAAATTGACAACCGGCGATAACTATCAGGAAATGAAAACGATGATGCGTTCCAAAACGCTGCATACGGTATGTGAGGAAGCACGGTGTCCGAATATTTATGAATGCTGGGCCAATCGAACGGCCACTTTTATGATTTTGGGCGACATATGCACAAGGGCATGCCGTTTTTGCGCGGTGAACACAGGCTTGCCAACGGAGCTTGATTTGCAGGAACCAGAACGTGTGGCGGAAGCAGCAGAGCAGATGAATCTGCAACACTGCGTAATTACAAGTGTAGCCCGTGACGACCTGAAGGACGGGGGAGCTACGATCTTTGCAGAGACGGTAAAGGCCGTACGGCGGCGGTTGCCATTGTGCAGCGTTGAAGTACTCATTCCAGATTTTCTGGGCGATCGCGAATCTTTGCAGATTGTAATGGATGCCAAACCGGACATTCTGAATCATAATATTGAGACGGTAGAGCGGTTGTCAGACAAAGTGCGCGCCAAGGCGAAATATAAACGTTCACTGGAATTACTTGCTCGTGCCAAAGAAATGCAACCTAACATCCCAACGAAATCAAGCATTATGCTTGGTGTAGGTGAGGAATATAATGAAATTTTATTGACGATGGATGATCTTCGTGCGGTGAACTGCGATATTATGACGATTGGTCAATATTTGCAGCCATCGGAGAAACATCTGTATGTTGAAAAGTATTATCCGCCAGAGGAGTTTGCTGCATTGAAACAGGAAGGATTAAAACGTGGGTTCAGCCACGTCGAGTCCGGTCCGATGGTACGCAGCTCCTACCATGCGCATGAACAGGTGAAATCGGCTACCAAACATGCTGAACAGGCGGCAACACACGCGTGATGGAGGAAACCGGATTGGAAGAAGAAAAAATCACAGAACAGATTCAGGACCAGCTTCAGGAACAGATCCAGGAGCCGGTTCAGGAATCGGTTGTTGAGTCAGTTGAGGAAAAGCCCAAAGAACCGGTCATTGTACAGATCGGCGGCAAAAATTATGAAATCGTCCAGAACCACAAAGAGGGCTGGAACCCAGAGGTCTTCCGTGATCGTTACAGTGAAGTGCTGGAGCGTTATGATTATATTATCGGGGACTGGGGTTATAGCCAGTTAAGGTTAAAAGGTTTTTACCGCGATAACCATCCAAAAGCGACGAAGGATTCCACGATTGCCAGTATTGTGGATTATATCAATGAATATTGTAACTTTGGCTGTGCGTACTTTGTGCTTCAGAAGAGCAAGGATCAGCCTCAAGCCAAAGCAAAAAGCGGTTCCTGAGAAGGACCGCTTTTTTTTGTGTTCGTATTTTAGTCAAGAAATGCCGTGCGAACCCGGTTCCAGAATGGATAAGGACGGAAACGCGCGAAACTGACCTTGTGGCTGGATACCTGACAACGGACGGAGATCAGATCCTCCACCATCACGTTCACATGATCAATCGTCATCAATAACCGCTGATCCTTGCGGGAGAAAATATCACAATGATGATGCTTGGGCAAAATAACCGGTGAACCAAGTGTCCGATAGACCCGGTTATTAATCGATGCAATCTCCGCAATCTGAATCGCCTCGATGGTTGGATGCACCATAGCACCGCCGAGGGCTTTGTTGTATGCCGTGCTGCCTGATGGCGTGGATACACAGATGCCATCTCCACGGAACATTTCAAATGTTACATCGTTAATATCGACCTGAGCCACGACGGTACCGTCTACACCTTTTAACGTAAATTCATTAAGGGCGATGTAAGAGGAATTCCCCGACTTTTTACGAATTTCAAGCTCCAAGAGTGGATATTGTACAATACGTGGTTTGAGACGCTCCGGATCTCCCTTGCCACTCATCAGCCGAACTAATTCCCGTAATTCTTCCTTCTTCCAATCGGCGTAAAAGCCGAGATGGCCTGTATGAACCCCAACAAAAGCAATATCCGGAATGCGGTCGATGAAATTGTGAAATGCCTGTAGCATCGTACCATCGCCCCCGATGGAGATGACAATCTCCGGCGATTCTGCATCCAGCTTGAACCCTTCTTCCTTCGCCAGCGCATGAAACTGCTGACTGAGATCAATCGATAACTGGTCTCCGCGGTCTTGAACATAGTATCTCAAGATGAAAGCTCCTTTGTGGTCATTATACTACCGATGATAATCAATTCCGCGGAAGAACACAACGTTTGGAAGCATATTCAGTGAAATATAGATGAATAGTGGCCTTATTTTTTCGCATGTCTTGGCAGGAGTAGAGAACTTAATATCGCTAAGATGAGCAACAACACGATGAGGCTTGCAAAAACAATCATTCCCGAGAGGAAGATCAGTCCCCAGTCCGGTGTATACGTCGATAAGGATGGGATGAAACCAGGCTCCATGAGAACGGGGGAAGAAGAACGCCCCATCATGGGTGTCCACAACAGCAGGACTAATACAGGTGCGATTAACGCATGAATGGCTCTGGCAAATAGAAAGGGACCATATCTCATGGGGGTGTTGCTAAGGACACTCATAATCTGCGCATGGACGGATAATCCGCCCCAGGAGAGAACTAAGGCCGCCGCCGCTACCTTATAGACGAGAGGGATGGATGCCCCGGCACTCCCAGCCTCTTTGTTCCCCAGCGTTACTTCAAATAGCCCACCAACCAAGCTAGGAGATAAGGATGGAGGCAATCCGGTATGACGTAGCAATTGCTCGGTAATCCCGTACAATCCGCCAAGCCAACCGGTCTGCACAAGTAACTCCATCATGACCGAGAAGAATACAACCAGCCCTCCTACGATAATAATAAGGCGAAGGGATGAGGAGACTGCCTGGCGCAACAGTTCACCAAATGCCCGTCCGTCAGCCTTTCTTGCTTCATGCATCGCATAGATGGCACGGACCAGTCTGTTTCGATGTATCTTCTCTGCTGGAGATGGAGAAGAGATGTCTGTCTGTGAGCATTTCGCTGTACCCCCGTGGAAACGCATGAGCACACCCACCAGAAAAGCAGCAGCGTAATGGCTCGCAACCAATATTGGCGCAATGGCGACATTGTGGAAGAAGCCAACCGATACCGCTCCAATCATGAAGATTGGATCGGATGATGTGGTGAAGGCAACGAGCCGTTCTCCTTCTTCCCGGGTAACCAGCTTTTGTTCCCATAACTGGGCGGTCAGTTTAGCCCCTGTAGGATAACCGGATGCACAGCTTACGGCAAATACGAAACCACCGCTTCCCGGAACACGAAACAATGGACGCATTAATGGATTCAGCAAGGTGCCCAAAAAATGAACAATGCCGAAGCCGAGCAGCAGTTCGGACAGCACCAAAAAAGGAAAAAGGGAGGGAAACAATACGTCCCACCAGATAGACAGTCCGCGTACACCAGCGTGCCAGGTTTCCGCTGGGAACAAGACCATTAACACACAAAGGAGCAGGAGAGCGAGTGTGACCAGGACATGGGTGAGTCGTTGTGGAGCAGCCATGAATTCCTCTCCTTTATTTTTTGGAATGGTCGGTGTGTAGTAGTCGGTGGCGCTTTTGCCATCAATATATGAAAAAAAGCGGACAAACAGTACAAAATTATACGTAGAAAGCGCTTGCAAAAGTGGCTGTGTTTTTAAGTGATGTGTGCTAAAATGAGAAAAACGCCTGAACGTCACCTAATTGTCTCCAAGGTGGAATTCAATTCGGATGGAGTGATGATCATGAGTCTTGTCACCGGAATCCTGGTCTGTGCTTTTGTATATGTGATACGTGCCTCGCTGGTACGCTCTGAGGAAGAGGACTGGCGGAGTTATTAATGGAATATCTAGTGCGCCAACCTATGCGGTTGGCGCTTTTTTTGTCCTATGTTTTGAATAAGGTCCTATATACAGACGGCAGGTTATATGTCCTGTTGATTTCATGTTATATAGGACTTTTTGGTTTTTTTTGATAGAATGGAGATAAAGGCTTTTGTGGCCTTGATATTGTTACTGTTTTCACAATGTTCACGAAACGTGTAATATATGGCAAAATTCGACATCAGAAAGGGGAATCAGACGAATGAATCCCAGTTTGAGTATTTATGAAAATCTTGGTGGTGAGAAAGGTGTTCGTGCACTGGTCGAGGCTTTCTATCCGATCGTTCAGCAGAATGAGCAACTGGCTCCACTTTTCCCGGAAGATATTCAGCCGGTCATCGACAAGCAGTATATGTTTTTGTCTCAATTTTTTGGAGGACCAGGGCTGTTCTCCGAGGCGTTTGGTCATCCGATGATGCGTGCCCGTCATATGCATTTTGAAGTGACGGTTGAACGGGCTGAGGCCTGGCTTGCATGTATGAACCAAGCGTTAACACAGATTGGTGTGGAAGAGCCCTTGCATTCGTTTATCCTGCAGCGTTTATCTGGGCCTGCGCACCATTTTGTAAATACACCGTAGTTCCGAATATGATTATAAGCGTACGGGAGAGGGATGGGGAACCGAGTGGAATTAGAGCCGCTGTATAAGGTGAAGGTAACGTGTCACTATTGTGAAACTGAGTATGACACCTCACGGGTAAGACCAAGCTTGAAAAGACCCTACCGGACGGATTCTGATTTTTGTGCGTACTACAAGCTGGAGAATCCAGATTTTTATGTGGTTCGCATCTGTCCGCAGTGCGGGTTTGCCTCGACGGAGAACGCAACGGAGCATTTAAATGATGCTCAGCGCAAGGCTTTCAAGGAACAGATCGGTAATCGCTGGGTCAAACGTGATTATAGCGGAGCACGGACACTGGACCAGGCGCTGGCTACGTACAAGCTTGCCTTGCTATGCGCCCAGGTTATCCAGGAAAAAGACCGTGTCGTCGCTGGCCTGCTGCATCATATAGCCTGGTTGTATCGTTATATGGAGGACCATGCACAGGAACATCGTTTTCTTGAATTTAGCCTTGAAGCCTATGTGAAGGTGTTCGAACGTGAAGGAACAGGTGGCAATGAAGCCAAACTGTTGTATTTGCTCGGGGAATTGAATCGCAGGGTAGGCCGGTTCAATGAAGCAGTGCAATGGTTCGGCAAGGTCATACATGACAAGCGAATCACAGATGCGGCTATGATTCGTGCTTCAAGAGAACAGTGGGCGGTGCTGCGCGAACAGATGATTTCAGGCAAGATGGAACTCCCAGAAGAGATGCTGGAAGCAGAGAAAGAGGCTGCAAAGCGCAGCCCCCTCTAAGTCAACCTTGGATTTAAGACACGCCCTAGTTACGAACAGGACGGCTGGATAACAGATAGTCACTGTCATTGTCGATCACGGTCATGCTAGCATTGCAGCAGGGAAAGACCAGTAGTTTCTTTTTGCCTTCGCGAATGAGCACAAGCTCTTTTGGTTTGAGGGGGAGCAGCACATTACTTGCATGACAGTACGGACATTGCTGTACATAGATATCCCCCATCACAATATCGTAAGGCCAGCTGTTTTCAAACGGAATCATTCTTTTTCGCCTTCTGTTGCAGAAAGTTTGGAAGCTTCTTGTTTGGCGAGTTCCGCAATCTTCTGCATCAGGATATGTTGGGGCATGTGCATCAGGTGCTCCAAAGGCACGCCCAAGGATTCTGCTAATTTGACGGCTGTATCAGCCGATACTTGTAAAGGTTTCATACGATTACCTCCTGAGAGTTGCTATAAGTATTTCTCTAGTATAGAGATACAGCACGCAGAAAACCAGTTTTTAATTCGATCCTAACTATCCAATTTATAGAGAGAGGTGCCTTATTAAATGAAAACGCCATTAAACCCTGTATGGGATCTGGAGTCCATTTTTAGTGGAGGTTCTTCCTCCGAATCATTTGCTGCGTATCTGATTGAACTGGAAGAGGATGTACGCAAACTGCAACATTTGTTGAATGAAACACCCGCACCGACTTCATTAGAAGAGACGGCTGCTTTTGATGCCATTTTGGAATTGCTGCAGAGCTGCTATATCCGCATTTCGGAAGGTTCTGCGTTTGTATCCTGCCTCTCATCACAAAACCAGAAAGACAAGAAGGCAACGCAGCTTCAGGGAGCCATCAGTTCTCTTGCTGCGATGCTGAACGGTAGTAAGTCGAAGTTCGATAATACACTTAGTCAGACATCGGATTCGGTGTGGGACGCGTGGATTGCTCGGGAAGATATTCAGCCGCTGGCATTTGCATTGAACGAGAGTCGCACGCTAGCTCGTGAGAAGCTTTCGCCGGAACTGGAAGGCCTTGCTTTGGATCTGGGAGTGGATGGGTACCATGGTTGGGGCAAATTCTATAATACGATTGTCAGCAAGGTGAACATTCCTTTTGAGCAAGATGGAGAAATGGTAATGCTGTCCGCAGGACAGGCTGCCAACAAGCTGAGTGATAGTGATCGGAATGTACGCGAGACGGTATTTGCAAACTGGGAGCAGGCTTGGACCGATGTCGAAGATTTCTGTGCAGACACGCTGAACCACCTCGCAGGATTCCGTCTGAAGTTGTATGAGAAACGTGGCTGGGATGATATCCTCAAAGAACCTCTGGCCATCAACCGGATGACACGTCAGACACTGGATACGATGTGGAATGTGATTAACGGGGCTAAACCTGCGCTTGTTCAATACCTGGAGCGCAAGGCAGAACTGCTGGGGGTAGACAAGCTCAGCTGGAGCGACGTTGATGCACCTGTAGGCCAATCGAGTGGCAAGATCACTTACGATGAGGCAGCAATGACTATTGTTGAACAATTTGCCAAGTTCAGTCCTAAACTTTCTTCGTTTGTAGAGAAGGCTTTTGAGAAACGCTGGATCGAAGCAGAAGACCGTCCTGGCAAGCGCCCAGGAGGATTCTGTACGTCTTTGCCACTTAGCAAAGCAACCCGGATTTTCATGACCTTCTCCGGGACGCCATCCAATGTGTCGACTCTTGCGCATGAACTTGGTCATGGATATCATCAACACATTATGGAAGAGTTGCCTGCATTGAATCAGCGCTATGCGATGAATGTGGCCGAGACAGCTTCCACGTTTGCTGAACTGATTGTAGCAGATGCCCTGGTACAGGCAGCAACAGATGAGCAAGAGAAGCTGGCGTTGTTGGAAGACAAGATACAGCGAAGTGTGGCATTCTTTATGAATATCCATGCCCGGTTCCTGTTTGAGAATCGTTTCTATGAGCAACGCAAGAAAGGCCTGGTCAATGCGGATGAGTTATCCAAATTGATGGTGGAGGCACAGCAGGAAGCATTCTGTGGTGTACTTGCAACAGATCATCCGCATTTCTGGGCCTCCAAACTGCATTTCTACCTGACAGGTGTGCCATTCTATAACTTCCCATACACGTTTGGGTACATGTTCAGTGCGGGAATCTATGCGAGAGCACAGCAAGAAGGTACAGCATTTGCAGATAAATATGATGACTTGTTGCGGGATACAGGACGTATGACGGTCGAAGAACTGGCCCAGAAACATTTGGGTACGGACCTGACACAAGCGGATTTCTGGCAAAATGCTGCGGATTTGGTTATTGCCGATATTGAGCAGTTTTTGCAGATGACAGCAACCGAAAAATAGGTTGAAGATATATGAAATGGCTGCAATCGAGTGTTTAACAGACACTGGATTGCAGCTTTTTTTGTTCAGAATCCCCATTTTCAATTCTCGAATATTTTGTCGTAATTAAGTGAAAAAGCTCAGTTTAAGGAAGTGGAATGGCAATTAATTGTGCAAATTATAGTTAGAAATACCCAACTTTGCCGTTGTTTGTTGAATGAGCACATATGATGTCATATAATGAGTCGTAAGTCCTTGATGTATAGGACTATAAGCATATAAGGAGAGTGTTAATATGAAAATTGACGAGCTTTCATTAGCGAGACAATTGGATCTGGTGTTCAAAGAGCTTGATCATGAGTTGTCGGGGTTAGACTCAGGGGTAGTTTTTGTGCAAATACGAAACAACGTAATTGGGAAATTCGGTATTCGACATAATCCGATAACCGGACGAAATGGACAGATGGATGTGGAGGAAGGGGGACTAAACGAAACCCAGAGAACTTCTTTCCGGGCAATGGCACTGGAGACGTTGAAATTCAAACGGAACTGGACGCATGGCGAAATATCGTACGACTTCACAGTAAGACAAGGTATGATTTTGGTGGATGCAACAATGGAGTCTAATTATAATATGGCGAGCCTGATGATTCGTTACCCTAGAACCAATACATACAAGGATTCAGGCATGGAGTCGACCTCCTAAGTACTTGCACAAGAGAAAGCGGCACTTCCGAAGAAGGCCGCTTGTACTTTGGATTCTGCTCAAATCAAGCAAAAATTACGAGCTTACGAACGACCCGATAATTGCTGCTCAGCGATTTGCACCAGACGTTTTGTGATGTATCCACCCAGAGAACCTGTCTCACGGGAAGTATAGTTACCGTAGTAACCATCTTGTGGAATAGTTACACCCAGCTCTTGTGCAGCTTCAATTTTCAATTGTTGCAATGCTGCAGTTGCTTGGGGAACGACCAGGTTGTTGGAGCGGCTACCGCTACCTTGGTTTTGACTTCCGTACATATGTGTCACCTCCTTATGGGTTGGTGATGTTAGTATGGTTAGAGAATACGGAAATATACATGATATGGCGTAAGGGAAAATATGGATGATCAATAGTAGACATGTCACATCAAAAAGCCGACCCAATGCGGGTCGGCAAGTTGTACAAGGATATTAAAATATAGAGTGATATGCGCAAAAGCAACATAGAGGATGATAAGCTTACTTAGTCTGTCGGAGGTATAACCTCAATACGTGTAAATAGCTCAACAGGCTGTTCCGGTTCCAGGCGAATTAATCCCGTCTGCTCATCCGATAAGGCCAAATTAGGTGCATCCGGGAGCCAAGTGTACGGTTCAATGCACAAGAACTGATCAGATTCACCTTTGGTGAAGAGAACCCAATGTTTGAAAAATGTTTCATCTGCTGAATATTTCAATGTATATCCATCTTGTCTGCGTAAGTAAGCCGTGGCTGGTTCATCTTCGGTAGCTTTCAACAAGGTATCCCAGTTACGTCCCTGCAAGTTGATGGCTTCGTTCAGAGCAGACCATTCACCTAGAGATTCAATTTCACCTGTAGGGAGTTGCTCCTCATTCTGTCCGTATAGTCCGGAAACAGGCACTTGCAATGTCCAGTCGGCAGGTTTGCCGTCTAGCAAAAACCATGTATGATATCCCATCCCGAAAGGAGCAGGCGTGGAGCTCAAATTAGTGACTCGCAGACGCTGGCTAAATACAGCGTTTTGCAGACTGAACGTCATCTCAAGCTTCAGGGGAATCGGGAATTGAGCCATCCAGTGCTCTTCATTTTCAGTCAGTAATTCGGTTGTAATTGCACAGCCGTCTTCATCTTCCTCAATGTCACTGACACACCAGGATTGGGTACGGTGGAGACCGTGAATATGGTTGTCATTTGCCGTGTTCTGATCGAACTGGTAACGAACACCTTCATATTCGAATTCTCCACGATGAATGCGCCCTGGTGGAATCAGGAGAGGAACGCCAAAATGGTACGGCTTCTGCAGATAAAAGGCAAGATCGTCTTCATCCGGACGGCGGACGACATCTCTGTCCTGCACTAAATCGCGAATAGAAATAATATTATTTCCAAGACGCGGCAGCAGGGTAATTTCCAATTCACGGCTATGTAGGATATACGTGTCGTAACCATTCCATTGGCCTTTGGTCACTTGTTTCATATCGATGCTCCTTTTCCCACTTGAAATCTGTCTGCAAGCAGTCGTGATGATGCTACTGCTACAGGCGTGTCATTGTGTACATGCCAGCTATTTCCTGCTCGACTTCGTGTGAAGTTAACAATAGGATAAGCAATTCCATCATAACAGATTTTAGTGTGTCGGGTAAAAAAGTTCATCTCATTTTGACATTCGCGCCTGTGCGCATTAAGATGGAACTCTGAAGGCATTTATTAGAATTGAATGACATGAAATCGATGACAGGGACAAGTAGGCCAAGAGAATCCTCTTCAGAAAGCCGGTGGTTGATGTGAACCGGTGTGAGCTCTTTACCGAATGGACCCTTGAGTGTGGATTTGAACAGGCAAAGCCGAAAGACGGGCTTGCCCCACTAGAGTCTGCCGTATAATCCACGTTACGGAACAATGAAGGCATTTCTTCAGCTTGACTTGAATTCAGGGTCAGGCGCAATGGAAGAAAAGCGAATAAGGGTGGCACCACGGTCTCACGTCCCTTGCGGATGTGGGGCCTTTTTGCGTTCGCAGAGAATGGCGGTTTATTTTATTTAAAATCAGGAGGCGTTATGTGCAATGAAAACAGTACTTTCAGGTATTCAACCAAGCGGTCAGCTCACATTGGGCAACTATATTGGTGCAATTAAAAACTTTGTAAAACTCCAGCATGACTATCAATGTCATTTCATGGTGGTCGATCTTCATGCAATCACCGTAGCTCAGGAACCAGCAGCATTGCGTGAACAGTCGGAAGCTGTAGCTGCGCTGTTTATTGCAGCAGGTATTGACCCGTCTAAATCTAATGTATTTCTGCAGTCCCATATACCGCAGCACGCGGAATTGGGCTGGTTGATGACGACGCTGACCTCCATGGGTGAGCTTGAACGCATGACTCAGTTTAAGGATAAATCATCTGGTAAAGATTCCGTTGGTGCTGGATTGTTCGTGTATCCATCATTAATGGCGGCTGATATTTTGCTATACAATGCTGATCTTGTACCCGTGGGTGAGGATCAGAAGCAGCATTTGGAACTGACACGTGATCTGGCAGGACGCTTTAACCATCGTTATGGGGAGTACTTCACCATTCCAGATCCGTATATCCCACAGGTGGGTGCGCGGGTAATGTCACTCGACGATGCTTCTTCGAAAATGAGCAAAAGTAACCCTAATGCTGGTAGCTATATTGCTCTACTCGATCCGCCGGATGTCATCCGCAAAAAAATCAGCCGTGCCACAACAGATTCAGGACGTGAAGTCGTATACGATCCGGCAAATAAACCGGAAGTCAGCAACCTGATGAGCATTTACGCTGAATGTGCGGGTATGACGCTTAAGGAAGTAGCTGAGCGTTATGAAGGCAAGATGTACGGTCCGTTCAAAAAGGAACTGGCCGAAGTGGTTGTGTCTGTTATTGAACCATTACAACAACGCTATAATGAGATTCGTGAGTCTGGCGAATTAGCCGATGTTCTCGATACGTCAGCGCGCCGTGCAGAAGAAGTTGCTGCTAAAACGCTGGATGCAGTGAAAGAACGTATGGGGTTTGTTCCTAGACGTAAACTGTAGTGCTGAACAAGATTTTCATATGTAACGGAATGAATAGTTAACATGAATAAAGAGGAGTCCTATGTAGGAACTCCTCTTTATTTGTACGTTCATTATTGAATTATAAAAGACTTGTTCAAGATGTAGGCTCTGAAGCCGTCGAGCGAACTTCCTGACGTTCTTTTTTTGCACGGATCACAAATCCCCAGCCAATGTTGCCCATGGACAGGATAAACAGTAGTGCTGCTAACCAACCGGAGTAGGAGATCGTAATTGCTGTAACCGCTAACAAGATAATCGAAGAGAATGCGAACCATAAGGATAAGCCTTTGCTCATTGGGAAAAACCTCCATCTACAAATTTAGTAAAATTCCGTATAACCTGAAGCGTACGAGCCATAATAATCTTGCAAGCTTGCAATTACATTACAGACACAGATTGAAGGGAGATTATAAATATGGCTCAAGGATCTCGTTCTAACAACTTGGTGGTACCTCAGGCAAATTCAGCACTGCAACAATTGAAAATCGAGGCTGCACAGGAACTGGGTGTAACTATCCCACAAGACGGTTACTATGGTAACTACACTTCCCGTGAAACAGGATCTTTGGGTGGATATATCACCAAACGTCTGGTACAAATCGCTGAGCAGTCTCTGGCTGGGTCTGGCAAATAATTTATCTTAACCAAACAGCAACAAAAGGGAAAACAGAAAGCCCGGGGCGGAAACGCTCCGGGCTTTCTCGCGTATCAGTTCCTATGTCTGATTGTGCCTTGCCATGCTCGCTTCGTCAAGGGCGTGCGGATAAAAGTTTTTTATCCATCTTCTCATCGCTTAACCAGCCTACATACGTATCGATCGTTTCAAAATTTCGATCCATCACGACTACAGCGACAAATGGATATTGTTTCCGGTGTCGATATCGTACATCAGCCCAGCGGACCTTGTAACCGGCAGGTAATTCTTCAACCTCTGCCACCGCATAGGAGGTGAAGTAGAGGAAGGCACTGACTTCCGGCGATTTGCGTGAAGCAGCAACCGCCGCATGAGTGGAAGATGAAGCTTGCAGACTCCATGCCAGAGTAGAACCATCCATTTTACCAATCTCATAACTGCCATTCTCAACTCTTTTAACGACATGCCAGCGATTCCAGGATATCGTCGGAATGACGATATATTTTGCTTGCTCTGGGCTGTTGTCGAGACGTCTAACCTTTCTGACCGCTTGTGCACGAGCAATCGTCCGCCATATATAATATAGTCCCGTTAAGCTATATAACGTCACGAAGAGTGGTGCAGGGGCGATCAGGTCAAAGGCCCATAACAGGATAGCCACGACATGCGTGGAGAATAGAAACGGATCAAAAATATGAATGATGTTCCAGGCGATCCAGCGTTCTGTAAAAGGTCTGGCGGCTTGGGTTCCATAGGTGTTGAACAGATCAGTGAATACGTGAACGCCTACGGCTACAGCGGTCCAAGTGGCAACGTGTCCAATAGGTACACCAGGGAATATCAGTGCAATGACGCCAGTGATGAGCAGAACCCATAACAGGAGAAATGGCAGAGAGTGTGACAAGCCCCGATGATTCCGAATGTAAAGCGAATTGCTTTTGAGACGTAACGCAGTATCGATGTCAGGGGCCTGGGAACCGGCGATCGTGCCAACCATTACCGCAGCTGCAAGCATAGGGTTGGACGCGACGACAGGATCGACATAAGCGAGACCGGCTAAACCAATCCCCATGACAAAATGTGTAGAGGTATCCATAAACGTCTCCTTTGTGTGGTGTATCGTTGTAAGGCATATTGCTTCTCTATCTAGGTGATACCCATTTATAGTGTATAATATCCGCCTGTCAGGATGCAAAACACCCCAAATTTCGAATGGATGACAATAAATGTATTATAACCAATAAATGTACGCAGTTTGTCAAACTATTTGGGCATTTCCTATGATAAACTTTATATCGGATACAAAGAGAAAAATCGTCAGAGCACATACGATACAAATGGAATGATATACAACGCTAAAAATGTATGGGCATTGTTCCTTTAAACCGTTACAATAATATAGGATCTCATAAAAAGTAGGTTTCTTTGAATACATATGTCACAGTAGATGGATGAAGCGTAACGAGCGTGATTTTGGGTTCACATATGTATGCGTATTCATAAGAAAAGATACAGGAGGGACGAGGAAGATGCTGAAAAAGTACAAATGGACCTGGATGCTGCTGGGGCTCGCACTGATTATGGCTGTGTATCTGATGTGGGGCACCGTCTTTGCCAGTAAGGAAAAATTACCCGAGATTCGTGAAATTCAATCCTTTTCCATGGAAAATGTAGATGGCAGTACGGTATCCCTGGAGGACACCCAAGGGAAAGTCCGTTTGTTCTACTTTTATTTCACCAGTTGTCCGGATGTCTGCCCTATTACGACGTTTACATTATCCCAGGTGCAGGATCTGTTGAAAGAGGACGACACCTTCGGTAAAGATGTCTCGTTTGTATCCATTTCATTCGACCCGAAAGTCGATACAAGAGAGAAGATTAAGACATTCGCGGACCGCTTCCATGCGGATTATTCCGGATGGTACTTCTTGCGAGGGGATATGGACAAAACCAAACAGTTCGCCAGGGATTCATTCCAAATCCTGATCGAAGGGGAGAATAAGGACGATTTTGCCCATATGAACATGATTGGTCTGGTGGATGAGAACAACCAGCTACGAAAAGTATATAACGCATTTAATACAGAGGACGTTGTGCCAGCTGCCATTGCCGAGGATATTCGGAATCTGATCAAGGAATAATCATCTGATACTCATATTGTAAAGGCTGCCTCCAGGTTAATATCAACCCAATGGCAGCCTTTTGGTATTTCATTTTAAAAGGAAGGATGTTCAGGGTATTGGATGTATGTCTCTAACCCGGCTTTCTCCAGTTGGGCAATGATATACTCATCAGGTGTTCCTTCCACCCCCGCATATCCTCGTCGTGTATACATCTGTACTGCATCCGGGAAAGCATCCCGAAGCACACCTCTAATTTTTTTGCCGGAACTGTCATTATCCATAAATAAAAAGACTTCATCATAACCGACTTGTTTGCGCAGGGTCTCCAGCTTGAGGGAATTTAGTGTTCCAAACGTACATAGAATGTTGATTTCGGGTCCAACCAGACGTTTCAGTTTGCTTCGATCATTCTTACCTTCCACAATGACATGAATAGGCATGATATTCACCTCTTGTTCGAGAGCTTATGTCGACATTCCCCGGGAAATGTTGCAGCGAAAATCGACTGATTATATAAAATGGACTCCTTTCTTTACACGACTGCTAACAGGATAGAACAACCTATCGAGACAATTCTTTGGAATCTTATTTCTTGTGCATCATTAGGTCAGTAATAGCTAGTAGTGGCCGTTCCGGTTACGGATCGTTCCTCCGATCGCTGTTGTCTCCATATATTTCTGATTTACTTTTATAAAGTTAATATTTGGAGACAAAGGCGAACGCTATCGCTTCTTCAGAATCGATTCCGTACCCTTCACTACTTTTGGCCCATCGTTCAACCTTAATGATGCTCTTCAATAAGATAAAACCTTCGGTGATTGTAAAAGATAGATTTCTCAGTTAGCTTTTATCAACGTGTAAAACGTTAGTCCATTTTATATAGTTTAGCTGTAAATGGGGGAATGATGCAAAGCTAATGAAAATACTGGCCTAATTGATGCCATAATGGTAAGGAGACAGAGACTGGTCGGAATTTAGTTTAATATACTTTTGGGATCGGACAGGGATGCCTCGCGTCTGGTTGTATAGTATGGAAGCAGTAGCATACCAATCATTAACAAAACAAAGGCGATGAAATAGGGTGATAACCCGACACGCAGTTGCCCGGCTGTGATGGGGCCGATGAAAGAACCGATGGAGGTGGCGATGGATTGCAGTGAGAAAATGCGACCCAGCTTGCTTCCTCCGCTCAGACGTATAAATAGGGTAGCCATAGCTGGAAAGATAATGCCTTTGGACATCCCGAGTACAAATAATACGGTGGACAACGGGATTTGTGGAATGGCTGCCATCACAAAAAAACACAAGGACATTAACAGCACGCCCGCAACCAGACGCAGCTTGGGGGAATACCGGTTGAGAAATAACATGCTGAGTGTGAAGAGTGCCCCAATACTGATAATGGAGAACAGCAGTCCGGTAGACATGATGGACGATTGTCCTCCTCCTCGCAGGGGTAATTCGAAGAAGAGAATTCCTTGGGCACAGGCAATCACCAGAGGCAGGGCAAAGTATCGCCAGGACACTGGTAGAAATGCACTTTGTGCATTTGCTGGTGAGACATCAGGTTTAGCAGGTTCAGTTACTCTCTCGTGCTGCTTGACGATACCACGAGGCATCGTCATGAATGCAATGACACCTGTGAGAATAAGCAGATAACCCAAGCCTGAGAATGTAGCGGAGAAGCCCATAGAGCCCACAATGATCGCACCGGCTGCTGGCGACACAACAGAGGCGAGGGTATGCACTACGCCGTGACCCGACATATACTTCCCCTGTTTCACCGGATCGCTGGATAGCTGTGCAAGCAAGGCGAGGCATGCAGGAGACAGGAAGGCCAGTACAAAACCGCTGATGGAACGCAGCGCCAGCAGTTGCCATGGTGTCTGTACATAGGCTTGCAGGAGCAGGATGAATCCTGCACCGAGCAGACTGAATACAATGTAGCGGCGACTGCCATGTTTATCGATTTGCGTTCCAGCAATCAGATTGCCAGGAAGATGTGTTAAGGAATAGATGCCCATCATCCAGCCGATGAAGGTAGGGGCAGCTCCAAGCGAGATGGCAAAAGGGGTCAGAATGGGATACTGGGCGTGCAAATCAAATACGGCAAGGAACAAAAACAGGTATAGCCAGATGGCCGTTTTCACATAAGCCCCTCCTTGTTAAGCGATGCATGTTCAAAGTACAAGTCTTGAACGTGTTCCCCGTTCGTCAGCAGAACCTCATGGTACTACTTGTACGCCCGGCGGGACGAACTTAGACCGTTTATTTTTACGGGAGAGGGCTTAGCTGACAGCAGCTTCGGAAATCATGTATAATATTCGGGAAGTGTAACGAATGAATTCTAATACGGAAGGTGTAATCATGAACATAGAAGTAATCAAAGAGTTTGTGATGCAGAACTGGCTAGTGATCGTGGTTGCGTTGATCATTTTGTTCTTTGTTCTGAATGTGGTCAAAACCGTATTGAAATGGGCGATTGCCATCATCATTATTGCGGCTCTACTGATATACAGCGGCATCTCCATTGATCAGATCAAACAGACAGTGACAGACGTACAATCCAGTACGATGGACACATTGAAGAAAGAAGCGACCAGCATGATGCTTAAGGAAGCTTCCAAAGCGACATACGTTAAAGGACAGGATGGAGCATTCACCATCACAAGTCCCAATGTGGAGATTAAGGGTCGAACTCAATCGGATAAAGTGGATGTGACCTTCCGCGGAATTTCTCTTGGCGAATGGAAACTCGACAATGAAACGATACGTACGTTTGTCGAACAGGCACAGGAGAACAAAACAGCACCAGCATCGTAGTAAAGGGGGAATCAGTACGTGCTGCAGAATTGGCTGGACAGCCTGAAGGAGTTTAATGGCATCACAATTATGCTGCTGCTGATTGTAGCTGCTTCATTGTTGCAGGGTTGGTCCAGAGGGGCTTCGCGTTCAGCAGGCAGACTCTTCGGGTTCCTGATGGATGGCATTATGGCGGTGATTGGTATTCTGTTGTCGATCGGTTTAACGATGTGGCTTGCGCCATATGTGCAGCAGTGGCTGTCTGCGTATGCTTCAGCCATGCCTAACCGTGAGTTAAATCGGTGGGAACAGATGTATTATACGTTGGTTACGGCGATTGCAGATTTTCCGCTGATGCGGTTCGCCGTATTATTTGTACTCAGCTACGGCCTCATCCGACTGATTCTTGGATTGCTGTCTTCATTTATGTTTAGCAGCAGGCAGGGTCTAGGCGAGGAAAGTGCTCCTAAAGGTATGTTTAGCAGGTTGACAGGTGCCTTGATTGGCACGATTATAGGCTCCGTCCGCGGAATGATTGTCATTGCGGTGCTATTCATGATTGTAAGTCTCTACCCTGGGAGTATGTTCAGCCGATATGTGGAGGCATCTCCTATCTATATGCAAGGGGCCAAGTCGGTTATCGAACCGTTGTCAGGCACGTTCATCAAGGACAAGCTTCCTGTATTTACGCAGGCTGTGCAGAAGGAACTGGGCGGTATTCTGCAACGCAAATATGAAGTCATTGACCATAACATTCCGACGGATATTGAATCTGCAGCGAGTGAGATTGTGAAAGGCCAATCGACAGATGAGGCCAAAGCAAGAGCGCTATACGACTGGGTAGGTTCACGGATTCAGTATGACTATGGTAAAGTGGATGACTATGAGCAAAAGGGCATATGGCATGAACAGAATCCACAGAATACTTTTGATACACGAAAAGGCGTATGTATTGATTATGCCCGTCTATATGCTGTGATGGCCCGCTCACAAGGACTCGAAGTCAAAGTCGTTACAGGACTGGGGTATAACGGCCAGGGCGGATACGGTCCGCATGCGTGGAATGAAGTGTATTTGAGTGATTCCGAGAGCTGGGTTCCGCTTGATCCGACGTGGGCCATCAGTGGAGATTGGTTTAATCCTCCGAATTTTGCCGACACCCACTTAAAGGATCAATCAGCTTAACATTACAACGGACAAGGGTCCGTAATATGACGACGTTGCCAGGTTATCATGCCGGGAAGAACCAGTTTGAGCGGTATGCATCAAGTCATGAAAGAGGTAGGATGGATGAAAAAGCATTCCAATGAGAAGGACGAACTTACGGACAAACGGCGCTTTAGCTACCGAATGAACGTATTTTTCTTCGCTTCCTTTGTTATTTTTAGCGTTATTATTGTACGATTGGCGTTTTTGCAATTTGTCGAAGGCCCTGAACTCAGCCAGGAAGAAGCGAGTAACATTACCAAGGATGTGCCGCTTCCTCCCGTGAGGGGAACGATCTATGACTCCACAGGTGAAGTGAAGCTGGCATACTCCAAGCCCATTCAGTCTCTCTACCTGACACTTTATAAAAACTATGGGGATGTGGGCGGTCAGCCGAGTCCGAATATTGGGGAAGTGCAAGATATTGCAACCCGGTTGCATGATGTATTCGAACAGTACAAGCTGAAGGATTCAGAGCCACTTACGGTGGAGCAAATTCTCGAAGAGATGGACCTGAATTCACGCAAGGCGAACGGTTTTATGCCACGACTGATCAAGAGTGATCTGTCCGAGGAAGAGGTAGCTTACTTCCTACAGCATAAGGATGAGTTCAAAGGCATTCAGATCGTCGAGGAAAGTGTACGATTCTACGATCCGGATACAGTAGCGGTTCAGACCATCGGTTATCTGAAGAAGTTCAGAAGTTCGAAGGCCTTGGACAAATACAAAGAGGTGGACGAGGCCAATAAAACGCAAACGGATCCGGGCCTGGTGTACACGGAAAATGAATTTGTAGGCTTTGATGGACTGGAGCTGCAATATCAGGATGCTCTCCGCGGCAAAAGTGGATATACATCCGTTGATGTTGATTTGCGTAACTTGCCTGAAGGTGTGGCTGGTACTACCCCGCCGGAGAAAGGGTACGACCTGATTTCCAGCATTAACAAGAACGTTCAGGTGAAAACGGAACAGGCCATTCTGGATCAGTTGAGTTGGCTTCATCGGAATCCGGTTTCCGGTAAATTGCATCCGAATGCCAAGACCGGATTTGCAGTTGCGATGGAAGTGGACACGGGGAAAATCGTATCTGCTGCCAGTATGCCAGATTATGATACCAACCTCTGGAGAACAGGCAGTATCACGAATGATCAATACGATGATATTAAATATGTGTACCAAAATGGTACGATTCGTTCTTTCCCTCCGGATGACTCTAAAAAGCGAGCCGAATCGATCGTGTTACTCGGCTCCACGATCAAACCGCTTAGTGTGTTGATCGGTTTAAAAGAAGGTTTCTTCACAACAAATACCGTTTATTCGGATAGAGGTTCAACGACCTTTGGTGGAGACAACCGCAGAGTTCAGAACTCATCAGGCCATGTGTACGGTGCGATGCGTCCGCATGATGCGATTCGTCATTCCTCGAACGTATTCATGATTGATGAGATCGGGAAGAAGTTGTACTCGAAATACGGTGCGACCGGAATTGACAAATGGGATGAATACATGAAGCAGTTCGGCCTTGGAGTATCCACAGGGGTGGATCTGCCGAATGAATTCTTGGGCATACGGGATTACATGAACACCACGGAAAGCTCGCTGACGCGTCTTGTGTATGGTTCCTTTGGACAGCAGGGGAAATACACAACTATGCAGTTAGCGCAGTACACGACGATGCTGGCAAACAAAGGAAAGCGAATGGAGCCACAACTGGTCAGAGAGTTCCGGGATTCGGAAGGCAACGTGGTCGAGAAAGTAAAACCGAAGGTACTCAGCACGGTGGAGTTTAACGATGCCTACTGGAATGAAGTACAACGAGGCATGGCAACCGAGGTATCCGCATTTAGCGGATTCCCTTATGACTTTGCCAGAAAAACAGGAACATCGACACAGGTTGTAGGTGGCAAACTGGTGGATAACGGGGTGTTTATCGCCTATGCACCTCGTAATAATCCGAAGCTGGCTGTTGCTGTGGTTATCCCCGAAGGGGGCTTTGGTTCGAGTAGTGCGGCTCCGGTTGCACGTGCGATCTTCGATGCCTATGACGAGGAATTCGGTCTCGACGGTGTACCGAAAAAGGACAAAAATAAAGATGCAGAATCGGAATCAGGCACACAGTGATGTGGGTCTTTGATTACAGAGGGGACCCTTGGCGGGGTCCTCTTTTTTGTATTTACGCAGAGCATGGATCGAGGGAGTGAACTAATTAATTGCATTAATGTGTAACCAAATGAGCTGTATCACGTTTATATAAGGAAAGGGTAAACGCTTTCGACAGAGCGGGATAACGTTGATATGTCAGTGTTTACATTTAAATCGGTAGATTGGTTAGTGTAACGGTTCTGTTTACGAAAATGTAACCAAAAATTGAAAGACGTGACAGCTAGCCTTTGGTAGACTTGTATGAGAAAGGATTAAATGGGGGAATGAGCACATCCACAATATGGATTAGATATTTTATTTTTATAGAGGAACGGGAGAGGCTTAAACCATGTTTAACCGATTGAGGAAGAAACCCATGACTGAGGAAGATACACCCGTCAATAAGCCTTCCACCGCAAGGCTGAATTTGTTTTTTTTCGCGGCATTTGTCATATTCAGTATTCTAATTTTCAGGTTGGCCTTTGTACAATTCGTGGAGGGTCCTGAACTAACGTATATGGAAACGAGTCGTAATACCAAAGACATTCCACTCGCACCTGTTCGTGGTCCCATCTATGATGCAACAGGGGAAGTGGCGCTCGCGTATTCCGAACCTGTACAGTCCCTCTATGTGCTGTTATATGAGGATTATCGGAATGATGAACGTAGACAGGAAGCAGAGGAACTGGCTCATGATCTGGCAGCTGTGTTTAAGCAGTTTAATCCAGGGGACAAGGAACAGCCCGATGCGGAAGAGATCATCAAACGACTGGATCTGGATTACCAGAAAACGTTTGGATATGTGCCAAGATTGGTGAAGTCGGATCTATCGACCAAAGAAATTGCCTTTTTCATGGAGAAAAAAGCGGATTATCCGGGCGTTATGGTGCTGGAAGAAAACATAAGAAAATATGACCCGGATGGCGTAGCGGTTCAGGTTGTGGGTTACACAAGGGAGTTCAAACGGGCACCAGACAGCCTTGCCAAATATAAGGCCATCCGCGAGGGGGCAAGTACCCAGCGTGATCCTGGTCTTGTATACCACGAGGAAGAGAAGGTTGGTTTTGATGGATTGGAGCTTCAATATCAGGAGGAACTTCGTGGACGAAGTGGCTACCAGTCCATTGATATTGACGCACGTAATCTGCCAGATGGAACGATGTTACAAACACCACCAGAGAAAGGCTACAGTCTGGTTTCCACCATTAACAAGGAAATTCAGATGGCTGCACAAGAGGCGATTACGGATGAACTGCGCAGACTTCCGAAGGCGATTACGGGATACGCAGTAGCCATGGAAGTGGATACGGGAAATGTGGTCGCTATGGCAAGTATGCCGGATTATGATCCGAACGATTGGGATTATGACAAAATCAAATATGTGTTCCGAAACGGAACCACCGAGTCGTTTCCACCGAATGATGCCAAACCTAGTCGCGCGGAATCCGTTGTACTCCTTGGATCGGTGATCAAACCGCTAAGTGTGCTGATTGGATTAAAAGAGGGACTATTTACAGCCGGGCAGACTTATCATGATCAGGGATATGCCATTCTGGGGAAAGATGGACGACAAGTAAAGAACTCGCATTCTGCTTATAATGGTTCTATTACGGCGAGAAGAGCGATTGAGAAATCCTCCAATGCGTTTATGATCGATATGGTGGGTAAACGTTTGTTAAATAAATATGGCTCAGAGAAAGGCATCGATGTCTGGCACAAATACATGCAGGATTTCGGTTTGGGTGTCTCTACGGGAGTAGATTTGCCTAACGAGTTCTTGGGTAGGCTGGAATACAAAGAAGATCATGAATCAGCTCTAACACGTTTGGCGTTTGCCTCATTTGGGCAGCAAGCCAAGTACACGACCATGCAACTCGCACAATACACCACGATGCTTGCCAATAAGGGCAAACGGATGGAACCACACTTAGTGAAAGAAATCCGTGATGCGGATGGCAATGTGGTGAAGGAAATCAAACCTAAAGTGCTCAATGAAGTTGACTTTGCCGATGCGCACTGGAATGAAGTTCATAAAGGGATGGTTACCAAAGTAAGCTCATTTGACGGGTTCCCATATGATTATGCACGCAAAACAGGAACATCGGAGCAGGGTACCGGACCGAACAAGAAAGAGAATGGTGTGTTTATTGCATTTGCACCACGGGACAATCCGAAGCTGGCTGTAGCGGTTGTGGTACCGGAAGGTGGCTTCGGGTCAGTCAGTGCTTCGCCAATTGCACGGAAAATTTTCGATGCATACGATGAAGTATATGGTCTCGATGGAACGCCGAAAGGCAAGAAAGATCAGAAGCAAGACCAAGAGTAAGTAATACAGAATATTGAAATGCACTGATATGCAGTGAATGAATTAGATTTGATTTGCAGAGGCAGGGGAGTTTCCCTTGCCTCTTTTGGATGATGCTTGCTTGAAGGCATGAATGGTTAGTTCGATTTGGAAGATAGATCTATCTTAATGTGTCATCCTTCTGATTACGGGTTATTTTGTTGCATACAGATGATCTGTGGTAAAATGTCGTTAGCTGTGACGTCCGGAGCGTCCGTTTTTACGGATGCCGGGCGATCTTGTTGTGAAAGAATGTTTAAAAATAGATAAAAAGAACCTTTAAGCTGAACTGGAGAACCATTGTGGAACGTAGAGGGCAGAAAGGACCTAGAGAAACGAAGTAGTCGCGTTGATAACCGGATTTTCTCCATTGTAGATGGAATCAAGAAAATCTGGGGATAACAGCGATCGAAAGGTTTTCTGCCCGCGTAGTGCCTGAATGGATATCCATGAGTTCAACTTGGAGAGAGACAACCTAGGAGGAACTACTGTATGAGTGAACTGAAATACAAATTGCTTGCATTGGATATGGATGGAACATTGCTTAACGATAATCATGAAATTACGCAGGAGACCGCCAAGTGGATACAGATTGCCATTCGTCGGGGTGTGCATGTGTGCCTTTCCACGGGAAGAGCCGTATTCCACGCGATGCCTTATGCGGTCCAACTGGGACTGGAGACACCGATGGTTACCGTTAACGGTAGTGAGGTCTGGAAAGCACCGCATGATCTGCATATGCGTCATCTGATGGACCCGGCATTGATTCGCAAAATGCAGGAAATTGGAGAGAAATATAATAGCTGGTACTGGGCATACTCCGTGGAAGAGCTGTTCAATCGTGATCGCTGGACAGACAATATTGAAGGTCTGGAATGGTTGAAATTCGGCTTCAATACCGAAGTGGATGAAGTGCGTCACCAGATTATGATGGAACTGCAACAAATGGGTGGTCTGCAAATGACGAATTCTTCACCCGTTAATATTGAGATCAACCCTGCTGGCGTATCCAAAGCTAGTGGTGTAGCGGAAGTCTGCAAGCTGCTGGGCATCCAGATGTCCGAAGTTGTTGCTGTCGGAGACAGTCTGAACGATCTGGCTGTCATTGAGGCGGTAGGTCTTGGTGTAGCGATGGGCAATGCGCAAGAGCAAGTGAAGGAAGCGGCTGATCTGATCGTAGCGAGTAACAATGACGACGGTATCGTCGAAGTGATCCGTGAACATATTTTGAAGGGGGAGTAACCTTTGCTCGCAACCATTGCCTGGATTTTAATTGTGCTGCTGTTTGCAGTGGGAATGGCTGGAACGGTATATCCCATACTGCCTGGTGCTGTAGCGATTTTCTTTGCATTTCTGGTCTACGGCTGGTTCTTCAGCTTTGATCCGTTCGGCGTGTGGTTCTGGATCATCCAGATTCTGATTGTTGTCGTGTTGTTCGTGGCTGATTATGTCGTCAGCGCTTGGGGCGTGAAGAAGTTCGGTGGCTCCAAGTTATCGACCACGCTGAGTACCATTGGTGTTATCATTGGGCCATTTGTCATTCCGGCATTCGGACTGGTGCTGGGACCATTTATCGGTGCTTTTATCGGGGAACTGATCGGAGGGTCTTCACCTTCCAAAGCTTCGAAAGTTGGTTTTGGTTCCGTGGTGGGACTATTTACGAGCACTGTGATGAAAATTATTTTGCAAATCGTCATGATTGTTCTCTTTATTATCTGGGTGGTAAGATTCGCCTAAACGTTCAGGATTAGCTTCAACGGGATGCATGTCCGGTGTGGAGGAAAGAAGGGGAATTGGTTTGTCTAAGAAGGAAACATTTATTAAGGGTACGCTCATTCTGGCGGCCGCTGCGCTGATCGCGAGAGTACTCGGATTGGTTCAGCGGGTGCCGCTGGAGCATATCCTCGGCGATATCGGTAACGCATCGTTTACGATCTCCAATACGGTATATTTAATGCTGTTAACTGTGGCAACGGCGGGAATACCGAGTACTCTGAGCAAAATGGTATCGGAACGCTATGCGCTCGGACGCGCGGGTGAAGCTCAACAAATCTACCGTGCAGCTCTGATCTTTGCAGCTGTCGCCGGGGTAGTTATGTCTGCTTTATTGTGGTTCGCGGCACCTTATTATGCCACCTATGTCTCCAAAGTACCGGAGTCAGTCAGCGCCATTCGCGCCTTGGCCCCAGCCTTGCTGCTCTTCCCGGCTATTGCGATGATGCGTGGATATTTCCAGGGACGCGGCAACATGACAGCAGGCGGTATTTCACAGATTGTGGAACAGTTTGCTCGTGTAGGTACAGCCATTATCGTGGCTTATGTCATGCTGCAATGGAATTATGATGATCAAACGATTGCTGCAGGTGCTTCATTTGGTGGGGTATTAGGAAGTGTTGGTGCTTTCGGTGTCATGCTGTACTTCACCTTGAAGCTGCGTCGTAGCGATCGTGCGGCGCAATTGAATTACGAGCGTGCAGAGCAATTGCCGATGCGAGGCATCTACAGTGATATCTTTAAGCTCTCTATTCCAATTGTGCTGTCTTCACTTGCGGTTCCAGCCATTAACTTTATCGATTCATCCCTTGTGGTTCCACTGCTTAGTGGCCAGATCGGGCTTGAAGAGGCGACAGGTGTACTTGCGATTCTCGGTGCCAAGGCCCAAAGTATTGCAGGTATTCCGCCAATTTTGGCTATCGCTTTAAGTCAGTCGTTGGTGCCTGTCATTTCAGCAGCATTTGCCCGCAAGGATGAAGCCCATCTGAAGAATCAGGTTACACTTGCGTTGCGCATTTCGATTCTGACAGGTATGCCGATTGTCATTGCACTGTGTGCGGCAGCGTATTCCGTCAACGGATTGCTGTTTACCAATCTGGATGGAACGCCGATCATTGCTTTGTTGACATTCGGTACCATTTTTCAGATTACGATGATGACCACCAACTCCATTTTACTTGGGGTAGGTAAACCGCGGATTACGATGGTGAGTGTGGCAGCAGGTGTTGTGATCAAGTTGGTCGCAAGTTTGATTCTGGCGCCTATCTTCGGTATTTACGGCATCATTATTGCAACAGCTCTCTGCTTCTTGGTGATCACGTACCTGAATCTGCGGGTCCTTCGCAAAATCGTTGATTTCTCCATTATGGGAGATCGCTGGAAAGGGTTTATCATTACAGTGCTGCTTGCAGCAGGTGTAGGATTTGCAGCGAACTGGATTGGCAATATGATCTTTGGATTGTTCCTGCCAGCGCGCGTATCCTTCTTGCTCACCTGCCTTGTGGTTGGAGTGCTTGTGGTGGTGGTGTATATGGTTCTCATGGTCGTGCTGCGTGTACTGCGCAAGGACGAGCTGGGCAGTTACCCCCGTATTCTGCAAAAAATTCTTCGTCCACTCATGCGTCTCCAACGTGGAGGCGTGCAAAGAGGATAACCTGGAAGGATATAATCATTTAAGCATCATTATTGTGCAAAATAAGATACAAGCTCTGTCTGCTGTTGAAGCGGACAGGGCTATTTGTATCGTTAAGACCAGCTGAGCGCCTGAGTTGGACATTAGGCAAATTATTAGGTAAGTAAACCTATACTAGCGGTGCATCGGGTTATCTACATCATGCGGCTTTGCCTGCTCCATATGATCTTCAACTTTAGTGTGTGATGGCTTTAACATCATGAGCCAGTGCTGTTTTCACCATGCCATATCGGTGTTCGTGACTCATCTCAAACAGCCATGGGCGGCGCGGTGCCGTCAGATAACCAAGACAATCCCGAGTCTGAAGCCAGTCCTGTCTGGTGATTGGCTCATAAGGCGTGTCTCCCCATACGGCGAGCAGTTCAGGACTATACAATCGTTGCCCTTTGGGTAGCCATTCTTCATCCAGTAGCTCCTGAGCATAAAGTGTATGATCACCCGCCTCGTCTTCATGATGGGTAAACAGGCCAGGCCAATATTCGGCACGTGAGCCACGATGGGGAACCGAACGTGCGAATTCCAACACTTGTGTGTGTACTTGCTCTACACCAAACAACAGGGCATACAGGCCTTTGCCAAACAGAATTCGCTCATCCAGCTTGCCAAAATGCTCAATGACCCGTCCTGCAAGCCCGGCTTCTCTTCCTAGAGGAAAGACGATATGATTCAGACCGGCCAGATTATGCAGATGGAATGCTGGTTTGGAAAGTACTTCTTTTTGAAAATAAGGATGCTGCACCACCCGGCTCTCGATATAGTTCTGCTCATTAATAATTAATGCCACACTTAGCAGTGAACTGCACCGTTCCAGCCAAAAGCGTTCCCAAAACGGCGTCATGAACGCCGATACGTGAAAGTGCGACAAGAGATGGAAACAGCTCCGCCCGATGCGGCGACTGTTCATATACAGCAAAAGCTGGGGATACGCATCCTGGAAAATGAGTGCATTGCATCGCTCCAGTAATCGATACATATGCTCACGATCGCTTTGATTCTGTAAATTATGCATTAGGTCACTCTGAAGATCTGTCATGTGATATCCGCCGTTGCGAGAGACCATATGAGCCAGTAGGGCCCAATGCAGTTCAGGATATTGCTCGTAACATTCCAGATAAGCAGCCGTGCGAGTGATGTTACTCCGATTATGCTCCTGGGTCAGCGTCTTGATTTCTTCCAGAATGATGCAATCTTCTTCACAGACGAGAGCACTTTGGACCTGGTCAGTGCGTGCAAAAGATTTGCCGCTGGCAGGTAACAAACGCTCCACCTCGGATTGCAGGGCGATAGCCGTATCAGTATCCCACTCGATGTCACGCAATGGATGCCGAAGCTGTGCCGAAGCTTGCCATGCTGCTTGTTTGCCACGCCAGATTTCCCGGGCAGCTCCCGGAATGGAACGGACAATCTGCAGTAGGGACCCGTGATGCTGTTCGCTGGAAGAATCGGTTCTGGTGGAAGTCATGTTGTGACATCCTTTCATGATGTTCTGGGTTTAATTTCACAGACGATGTGGTTTATTCTAAGTATGCGCTGATTATTTGACTTCCACTCCCCAATTTGCTTCACTTAGATTAAGACAAGGTACAGAAAGGAAGATGAACCCAATGGAATCAATTACATCCAAACCGGCATTTGATGTAGCCATTCAATCCCCACGTTTAACGATTGCCGTATTCAAGGCTGACTGGTGTGGTGACTGCAAATACATCGATCCGTTTATGCCTGAGGTTGAAGAGAAATATGCACGTGAACTGACTTTGATTGAGGTCGACGTGGATCAGGTTGGAACGGTTAGTGAAGAACAGAAT
Source organism: Paenibacillus amylolyticus (assembly GCF_001570725.1). Lineage (GTDB taxonomy): Bacteria > Bacillota > Bacilli > Paenibacillales > Paenibacillaceae > Paenibacillus > Paenibacillus amylolyticus_A. The sequence continues at coordinate 281,889 of NZ_BCNV01000011.1, read as the reverse complement.
ATTCTTGGTATTCCAAGCTTTGTGGCGTATACAGATGGCCGCGAACTCGTACGTTACGTGAACAAGCTGCGCAAGTCGAGAGAAGAGATTGAGCAGTTCCTGGATCGTGCAGTTGAGGTGTACAACACGATCCATAAATGATGTTAAATAAGTTCAAATGATGAATAATTACACAGACACACAGACACTCCGATGACAGAATAACCTTCCGATCGCTGTTATCCTCGGAGATTGTTCATGTTATAAAAGGGTATACTAAACAGAACGCCATTTCTCTTGAAATAGGGAAATGGCGTTTGTGTGTTCAGGATTCTGTTTAAGACACAATTCAACTGGCATATCCCTCAATTATATAACTCCAATGACCTGTGGGTCATTATTTCACCAGACGTTAACATTTTGTCACAAAGCGCGACGTCAATGAACATTTTATCCGGTATAATGAGTTTAGTTGTGAAATAAGTGTCAAAGTACCGAAACAAGCGGAGAATATTCTTCGCCATCTTAAACCAACAGCGGGTGAGAAAAAATTGAAGCACTTAACTTTGTTTAAATGGTTAACCGTATTAACCTGTCTTGTCATGTTTCTGGCCACTTTTGGTGGAGGCATCGTAACCAAAACGGAATCGGGCCTTGGCTGCGGAACGGAATGGCCTTTATGTAACGGAAAACTCGTTCCGGCACATACTGTGGCTTCACTTATTGAATATTCCCACCGCGCTGTAAGCGCACTGGCTGGACTGTTGTCCATTGCCTCATTTGTTGCTTTTCTGCGGTTCGGCAAGTCACGCCGTGACCTGCAATTGTTTTCTTTCTTAACCTTGGTATTTGTTATCGTCCAGGGAATCATGGGGGCTTTTGCCGTCGTCTTCTCCCAATCTTCAGCAGTCATGGCACTGCATTTCGGCTTTGCGTTGATCGCTTTCGCCAGTTCCCTTATGATGGCGCTGGGCATAAGGCAGGAGGCCAAAGATGGCGGATTGGAGCGTCTGAATAAATACCCTCGGGTCACTAAAAAATTCAGGAATCTGGTCTGGTTCTCCACGGTCTATACGTATCTCGTTGTATACACAGGTGCATTTGTGAGCCACACGGATTCTGCAGGCGGATGTTCCGGATTCCCGCTCTGTAACGGGCAGATTATTCCTGAGCTTTCGGGTGGGGTGGCGGTTGCGTTTGCTCACCGTGCTGCTGCTGCATCGCTCGTAATTGTTATCGCCATTCTGGGTCACTTCGCTTACCGTAATCATCCGGATAACAAGGAGATGCGTACCCTTGGTGTGGTATCCGTTATTTTGATTTTGATGCAAGTGGTCATTGGTATTTTCATGATGGTGACGATGAGCCGTCCGGAAGTATACATGTTCGTAGCCCTTGCTCATATGCTGGATATCGCCATATTGTTCGGGGTTTTAACGTATATGAGTTTCTTAGTGTACAAGCTGCATCGCCCGGCTAATCGTTTCTAAATTTCGTTGAGGTTGGAACGACTCTTGGGCTAAATTTGAAAGTCCACCATCCAGTGATGTACATCATTGGACAGGTGGACTTTGTTTGATGTCAGGGGGATCAGGGCAACCTATCGCAAGCAGCAATTACACGTATACTCGGAATGCTTTAAGTATGATGGTGATGAATCCTTGTTGATGTGGAAAAGAGGAGGTTAGTTATGCTGCGAACGTTGCTGGGAGAAAAGCCGCGTATAAACGAAGGGTTATTGAAGAAAGCGATGGATTCTATGGCGCATACGCTTGAGCTGTTTCAGCGACAAATGCATGTGGACCATGATCCCACGCATGACTATCGGAAACTGTATGTGTGGACGCAGGGACTCATCTCCTCGCTGGATGAACTGGAGCAAAGCTGTTTCGCTGCTGCTCATTTTCGCAAAAAGGTCGTTGCAGGCTCTACGGACGATATGACGCAGGCCGAGAAAGCCGAGTATGCCCGATATGTTTATTTTTATAAAGATGGCTTCATCCGTTGTTTTGCCATTCTGGATAAAGTCGGCACCGTATTAAATGAAATATTCGAACTGAATACCTCAAATACAAAAGCACATTTTTCTTATTTTACCGTGTTAAGGCAGTTTGATTATGCGACGCAGCATCATGACCTTGCCTTGCGATTGATTCAGATCAAGGATTCATATTGTGAACCGATGAGCAAGCTGCGCAAACGACGTAACATGGAAATTCATTACATGAACTCTGAAATGCATGATGATTTGTGGCAGTTACACCAGACGTTGCAAGGGAAAGTGAAGTTGGAGGATCTGGATCAGCATGTGCATGAAATGCGTCAGGGCGTGGACATGGTATGTGAAACGTTAAGTACTTCATACGGCTATATTAATCAGATATGGCTTAAGCAAGGTAAGAAACGTTAACGCAGTAAATAAAATGAAATAATTCCCTTTGACAAATCGGAATACTTGGATTATACTGAGTTTCAGATCGAATGGTACATGAGTATCTTTTTTTTTACAGAAGTTTCTGAACTTTCGAACAGTATATAACATGAACTACATGAACTTATAGAATCTTACAACCTCATATTTCTTATCGAGAGCGGCGGAGGGACAGGCCCGATGAAGCCCGGCAACCGATTTATAATGAATGACACATGTGTCATTCGTTATAGATGTTAGGTGCTAATTCCTACAAAATGGTGCAAGACACGATTTTGGCAGATGAGAAGGTAAATTCACGTGAAGAGCCGTCTTTGTATCTGCAAAGGGGCTCTTCTTTTTTTTGTACGTAAAGGGGAGTTTTCCTTTCTTTCGGGTAAAGATACATGTAGGTGGTAGGAAGGGGCAAGTGCTATTGATTGAATTAAAAGGATTAACTAAGACGTATGGTAAAGGGGCAAAAGCCACAACAGCGTTATCCAATCTGGATTTAAGCATCCGCAAGGGTGAAATTTATGGCGTCATTGGCCATTCCGGAGCGGGCAAAAGTACACTGATTCGCTGTATTAATTTGTTGGAACGTCCAACGGAAGGTGAAGTATGGGTCGACGGGATCAACCTGACTGACCTGAGTAAAACTGAATTACAGCAACAGAGACGCAAGATTGGCATGATTTTTCAACACTTTAATCTGCTATCCTCGGCAACGGTATATGACAATGTGGCTTTTCCACTAAAACTTGTGAATACACCCAAGGAAGCCATTGATCGCAAAGTGAAGGAAATGCTTACTCTGGTTGGCCTGGAGCACCATAGCAGTAAATATCCGGCTCAATTATCTGGTGGACAGAAACAACGTGTTGGGATTGCAAGAGCGCTTGCGAGTGATCCGAATGTACTTCTCTGTGATGAGGCTACTTCGGCACTTGATCCGCAGACGACGAATTCAATTCTGAAGTTATTGCTCGACATTAATGAAAAATACAACCTCACGATTGTGCTGATTACACATGAGATGCACGTCATCCAAAACATCTGCGACAAGGTTGCTGTTATTCATCAAGGTGGCATTGTGGAACAGGGTCCTGTAACAGAAGTATTCCTGAAGCCACAGCACGCCATTACGCGGGACTTCACGATGCGTGACCATGAAGCTGGACTTGCTCTGGAAGAGACCGCTCTGGCGAATGCAAGCGTTGAATTGCAAGCAGGTGCTGCTTCCAAACTTGTGAAGATATCCTTTCTGGGTAATAAAACGTATGAAGCGATTTTGTCCAGAACGGTACGTAAGACAGGTGTAGATTTTGCCATCCTGCAAGGTACGATCTCTACGATCAAACAGGTTCCTTATGGGCAACTGACCGTTCGGTTCGAGGGTGAGTCAGATGCGATTGAACGGACGATATCCGAATTAACCGCAGAGGGACTTGATGTGGAGGTGCTACGTTAGATGGATTTTTCAACCGTACGTTGGGAAGAGGTTGGTAAAGCTTCCATAGAGACACTGCAAATTTTGGGTGTATCAGGCTTGTTTACCGTTATCTTTGGTTTACCGCTCGGAGTTCTGCTGTTCATGACAGCCCGTTCTGCTTCGATTAAGTCAAGGGCAGTGTACACGATACTATCCCTGATTGTTAATATTTTGCGCTCAGTCCCATTCATCATATTGATTGTTGCTCTTATTCCATTCACTCGTATACTCGTCGGTACAGCTACGGGGGTGCTCGGCGTTATACCTCCTTTGGTGATTTCAGCAGCTCCTTATTTCGCTCGTTTGGTGGAGAACACACTGCGTGAAGTGGATCGAGGTGTCATTGAGGCGGCACAGGCGATGGGCGCATCGACCGGACAGATTGTAAGACGGGTGTTACTGCCTGAGGCGCTGCCTGGCCTGCTTGCTGGTATAACAATCACCATCGTTACGCTCGTCTCCTATACGGCGATGGCGGGCATGGTAGGTGGTGGAGGTCTGGGAACATTGGCAATTAACTATGGATACTTCCGTTATCAGAATGAAATCATGATCATATCCGTAGTGTCGATGATCATTCTAGTGCAAATTCTCCAGATGGCTGGAGATCGCTTGGTTACATTTTTCACCAGGAAATAACACATAGATAACATGATGGATGTGCAATAATGCGGATGCCACATGAAAAAAATGATTAGAGAAGGGGTTTTACACATGAAAAAATGGTCTATTGCTCTACTTAGTCTTATGTTGATTGCGGTTCTCGCAGCTTGCGGAAACAACAAGGACGCCGATAGCGGCGCAGACAATTCAGCAGGTGCACCACGTACAGTTGAATTGAAAGTTGGAGCTTCACCTACACCACACGCAGAGATTCTGGAAAGCATCAAGCCTGAACTGGAAGCACAAGGGATTCGTTTGCAAGTCGTTACGTTCAATGACTATGTTCAACCCAACCAGCAACTTGCTGATGAAAAATTGGATGCAAACTTCTTCCAGCACCAGCCTTACCTGGACACAGAGAATAAAGAACGTGGATTCAACCTCGTTGCTGTAACACCAGTTCATGTTGAGCCTTTTGGCGGGTACTCCAAAAAAATTAAGTCTTTGGATGAATTGGCAGATGGCGCAAAAGTAGCGATTCCGAATGACCCATCCAATGGTGGACGTGCACTGTTGTTGCTCGCGAAGGAAGGCATTATTACGCTGAAAGACAACACAAATATTACATCTACGATTCAAGATATCACAGCAAATCCGAAGAACCTGGATATCATTGAGCTGGATGCAGCCATGATGCCTCGTCAATTGGATGAAGCGGATCTGGTATTCATCAACGCTAACTATGCGCTTGAAGCGAACCTGAATCCGGCGAATGATGCTTTGCTGATCGAAGATCTGCAAGGTAACCCATACGCAAACATCCTCGTTTCCCGTGAGGACAACAAGGATGCAGATGCAATCCAAAAACTGGCTGCTGCTCTGCACTCCGAAGAAGTGAAAACATTCATCAAAGAACGTTATAAAGGTGCAGTTGAACCTGCAACTGAATAATTCACGATATGTATGATGTGATGTAAAGTTTGTAAGAAATAAGCCGTATGTCTCTCCAGAAGAGATATACGGCTTATTTTATGTTTCCTAGTCTGTACTGACGTGGGAATCAACAAGGGTCAGGGCTTATCTTGTTTATCCACGTTGGATGGATGCCCAGATTGGCGGTAATAGGATAATTCATTCTGATCAGCATACTGCTGCTCATCTGCTTCTTGCAGGTACGTCCTCTCGGAGGGAGAGAGTGTTTCTTCTTCTCCGTGTGAGCTTTTGATCTTGTATCTGATCCACCCGATTAGCCCAAGAACGACAACCAGGATCAAGGCCCATCCTTTTTTGAGCAAAAGAAGAGCACTGAATTTGTGGGAAGCTGTGTATCCGATCCCGCCCATCAGAAGACTGTTGAGCCCTATGGTGGATGTTTTGTCAGTCGAAGCATTGTACTCCTCGTAGGTATATCCTGCATTAATGCTAAGTTGATTAAGGACCGTTTCCTCGAATGCCTGGCGGCTCTGTTGAAAGGTGTTCGTATCTGTAACCAGAATGGCTGTGATGTACCCTTCGCGTGTCAGGAGCTTTACATTGTAATTCACCATGGCTTGCTGATCAGCATTCTTGAAACCAAGGGAGTAGACCAACTGATGCTTGGTCTTATCATATGCCGGTTCGATTTCCCATCCTGTTATGTACGTTCTATATTCAGGATCAAGCTCTCTGTTGTCTTCTTCTGTGCCTCGGATATAACTGCTTAACAGTTCTTCAGCACTCAGGTTTTGATCGTCATCATGAATATGACCTGTCTTCACGTACTCGAACACGACATACCACGAGTCGAATTCGCTATGGCTGGTTAGGCTTCCGATTTCATTCCCGTTAGGCTTTCCACCACTGTTAAGTATCGAACGTTGGGTATTGGCCTTATCCAGATAGGAATGGCTCTCAGGAACTTCCAGGGTGGCCTTACCGTCCAGAGAGACAGATGCTGGTCCAGTAATCCAATCGTACTCATCAGGTGCCTGGTCAGTCTCATTTGCCGCTGATACCTGTAGGGCACTAGAGATTGTGAATAAACTCACCATCAAAAGTGTAAGAAACGATATCCATCTTTTGTTCTTCATGTTCATGTTGAGGTCCTTTCGGGTTATATCCTCGACAGTATCACAGGTGTCTGATTTCGATCAAGATATATTTGGAATTATAGGTGGATACTTCCTTAGAGATAACCGAGTTGTAGGAGGAGGATAAATCTTTTATACTGGATAGTGACTGCTCTTTGAAGAGGGGGATGAACGTGAAGGGAAAGGTTGCCCTCATAACGGGAAGTGCCAAAGGTCTTGGTAAAATGACGGCCCTCAGTCTGGCAGATCAGGGGTGTGATATTGCCCTCAACTATGTACACAGCAGAACAGAAGCTGAGGCTTTAAGGGCTCAGATTACAGCCAAGGGTGTGCGGTGCATTGCCATCCAGGCTGATATATCCAAGGTGCAAGATATTGCTTCATTGGTTGAACAGGTGGAAGACAAGCTGGGCAGCATTGATATTTTGGTAAATAACGCGGGGCCATTTGTCCGTGAACGTCGATTATTTGCGGATTATGCTGAAGATGAGGTGCAGATGCTTGTACAGGGTAATCTGTTGGGACCCATGTTACTGGATCAACGTGTGTTGCCGGAGATGAGACGCAAGCAGTGGGGGCGCATCATCCATTTTGGCTTCAGTCATGCCGGAGAAGCGAGATCCTGGCCCCACCGCGCAGTGTATGCGGCTGCCAAGGTTGGTCTGGTATCTTTTACGAAGACACTCGCGGTTGAAGAAGCTCCTTTTGGAATTACGGTTAACATGGTATGTCCCGGAGATATTCGCGGTGCCAACAAGGAAAAAACGATTGATGAGATGGCAGGCATCACCGACGAGGAAACGCCAAGAGGACGACCCGGTAGCGGTGAAGATATTGCACGAGTCATTACGTATCTGTGCCTTGATCATTCTGATTTTATAACAGGCAACATTATGGATGTATCTGGAGGACTTGATCCGATTCGTCCAACCATACAGCGCGAGGATACTTAGGGTGAAATGAAGGACGTACGTGGAAAACTGGTCAAGGTGACAGTGAGAAATGGACTCTCTGCATATGCACACAAAAAAAGAGCCCTCCGCTTCATGCGAAGCGAAAGGCTCTTGAGGTTTATTTCGTGAAGGATTGATTAGAATACTTGTACGACTTCTTGTACACCCTCAACTTCTTCGAGAAGGGCGCGTTCAATCCCGGCTTTTAAGGTAATGGTGGAGCTTGGGCAACTGCCGCAGGCACCGACCAGTTTCAGCTTAATGATGCCGTCCTCCACGTCGACCAGTTCCACGTCACCGCCATCGCGTTGCAGGAACGGACGAAGTTTATCAAGAACATCAGATACCTCATCATACATGGTGTCTTGTGCGTTTTCGCTCATATTTTTCAACTCCTTTCCTCACTATATTATATTACAATTGGCCATAAATTAAAATGGTCAAACAAAGCAGGTGAACCTACATGAGACCGATTATTGAATTTTGTGCCAATAATATGCATTTTGGCACAGATGAAGTCATGGATCAACTTGAAGAAAATCCAGACTATGACGTGATTGAATACGGCTGCCTTACCAACTGTGGCCAATGTTATATGACTCCTTTTGCACTGGTGAATGGCGAAGTTGTCATCACAGACAAAGTGGAGGATCTATATAACGCCATTCTGGCCAAAATTGCCGAAGCCGATGCTTGGGACGAGCTCGATCTCGACTAACCGAGATGGCGCTTGGACATCCAGAGCACACCACTTTTCAAAATACGAGGTACACGTCCCATCATGGACGTTTTGCCCATCAGCCCAAACCCGGACTTCTTGCCGAGTGCACCTAGTGTGCCACGAAGCTTGAGTGGATGTGGATTGGGCTTTTCGCCTTTCCAGAGGGCATGCTGAATATGGGCGATCTGCTCACCCTGCACTTCGGCAGCTTGACCGCTAGGTGCATAAGGCACACTCGCACAGTCACCAACAACATATACATCGGTATATTCCGGGATTTGGTAGTATTCATTCAGGACGACACGACCTTGAGGGTCTTTGGTCACGTCCAGATCCTGAACCACTTTTACGGGCTGAATGCCTGCAGTCCACACGACAGCATCCGTTAGAATCTGTTCATCCCGGTTATAGATGGCATTCGGTTCAACACGTGAAATGGCGATATGCCCGCGTGTCTCTACCTGATGTTCGTTGAACCATTCATGCACATAAACGGACAGACGTTGCGGGAAAGCAGATAATACACGCTCGCCACGATCCAGAATGCTGATGTTCAGATCGGGTCTGCTCTCACGAAGTTCGGCTGCCATCTCGACACCACTTAATCCCCCGCCCACGATATGCACATTGCCATAGGCTTTGACTTCATTAAGACGCAAGTAAGTCTCGCGTGTTTTGCTAAAGCTCTGAATGGTACAGCTATAGTCTTCTGCGCCTGGTGTGTTGTGGAAACGGTCTGTACAACCAAGTCCAATGACAAGCTTGTCGTACACTAGCGGGTCTTGGCCTTCAAATTCAATCTGACGCTGTTCCAGGTCGATCGAAGTAACTTCTCCATAACGGTAAGTGACTTTATCGCTCACGGGAAATTGGATACGCAGGTCATAATCGGATACGGTGCCTGCTGCGAGTGCGTAATATTCTGTCTTTAATCCTTGGAAGGGGCTGCGGTCCACCAAAATAATTTGTGTATCGGATGGAATTTTACCTTCCAGAAGTTCCTTGATGATGGTGAGGCCGCCATAGCCGCCTCCAAGAATGACGAAATTTTTCATGACTCGGCTTCCTTTCTGCATCAGTCCCACTGAAATGGGGCTGTAACCTGTGGAGCAGCTATGCAATAACATAGCTGCTCCTTTTGTTTGGATTTGAATTATTGAAAAATAGACATTGAAAATTGAAGATATAAATCAGCAGTTTGCACCACTCGAATTCAAACGTCTCCCTATAATGAAAGTAGCGTCCTGGAGTGATGCTGGTGCAATATAGTTATAGATGGTGTTAATTTACTATTCGTACACTTCAATTTCATTGTAGAACGTATCACGTTCTACCGGAATACGTCCTGCACCTTTAATTAGCCAAATGAGCTCTTTACGGGTGAGGCCTTCAGGCGTTAGTGCACCTGCTGCATGACTAATTCGTTCGCGAACGATCGTGCCATGTGCATCCGAAGCACCGAATCCAAGGGCGACTTGAGCCAGTTGAGGACCGATGTTGATAAAGTAGGCTTTGATATGATCGATGTTATCCAGCATCAAACGGCTGATCGCAATTGTTTTGAGATCCTCATAGGCCGAGTTACGACGCATAATGCTCGCGTTTTTACTTTTTGGCTGCATGGAAAGAGGGATAAAGACCATGAATCCGTTGGTCTCGTCTTGCAATTCACGAATCTGCGCCATATGGTTAACGCGGTCCTCATAGGATTCGATCGATCCATACAACATCGTAGTATGCGTACGCATGCCCAGGTTATGAGCTGTGCGGTGCACCTCAAGATAACGATCCACGTTCGCTTTGTCTACACGCATTTTTTTGCGATATTCATCCGACAAAATCTCAGCGCCGCCGCCAGTCAATGTTTTCAGACCTGCTTTTTGCAACTCCTGTAGAACTTCCTTAATACTGAGTCCGCTGATGCGAGTGAAAAAATCAATCTCGGCTGCCGTGTAGGCTTTCAGCGTAACATCCGGATATTTCTCGTTTAAAGCACGCAGGGAATCGACATAATACTGAAAAGGAACATGGTTATTATGTCCGCCTACAATATGGAACTCTCTTACGCCTGGATGAATATGCTGTTCCACATAATCGATCATTTCCTGACCGGACAATGTGTAAGAGCCATCTTCACCCTGGTCTTTGCGGAAATTACAAAAAGCGCAGCGAGCTTCGCATACGTTCGTAAAATAAAGACTCATGTTTTCGATGAAATACACTTTCTTACCATTCTTCCGCAGGTTGGCCTCATTGGCCAACTGGCCCAAAGTCAGCAGATCATCTGTTTCATACAGATATACGCCGTCTTCTACGCTCAGCCTTACGCCGTTCTGCACTTTCTCAACGATTTCAGCCATTCTTTTGTCTGTGAACGGTGTTACCAATGTAGACATACTGTTTCCTCCTGTTCTTAACCGGAATTGAGTTGTGTGTAGAATCTGCATACAGAACTACATAGCAAAGATGCGGTCATCTGCCGCTTTCTTATTGGACTAACTCTTATTTACCCGGTGCAGCGTGTGCTGCATATGAAAGCTAAATTTTTTCAAAAAATGGAGTCTGTTGACTCATATATGCATTGGGGACTGCGTTGCAGTCTCGAAATGTGAAAAAAATTACAACTCCAATTATGACCATCGTCTGAATAAGTCATGACAAAATATCGACATTTCAGTGCGACCACCTATTCATTATAAACCTCGTGTCGCGGGGGTTCAATACACTGGGAAGAAAAAGGAGTTCAGGGGGAACGCGGAAAGAGGCAAACATGACTTGAGACCCTTGACGGGGTGGAGTATAATTTAAAGAAGAGTTAATGAAAGGTAGTTCAAAAAGTCCGCTTTTGATTACGAAGGATGCCTAGCGGCATCTCAGCGTCGAATATGGGATTTAGTCGAAATAAGCGGGAGGCTTACGAAGTATGTTTCCTTTGGAAACATTGTAGTTGCTCACGTAGTTTTGCCTACGCCCCGCTACTCCATTTCTATCTTCATCCCATCTTCTTGGTACTGAAAAGCGCCCTTTTTGAACATGATTTTATATGAAAAAGGAGAGTGACCTGGCATGATTAACATCAGCGAAACGGCTGCTGACAGATTGAAAGAGATGCTTGCACAGCAAGAGACACCTGGTATGTTCCTCCGTCTTGGCGTAGCACCGGGCGGATGCACCGGATTTTCGTACGCCATGGGCTTTGACGATAAAGAGTCCGATGAGGACCTGTATATGGATATTCAGAACATGAAGGTTGTAGTCGAGAAGGAAAACCTGAAATACCTGAATGGACTTGAAATTGATTTTGAAGAGTCCGGCATGACGGGTGGGTTCACCATTCATAACCCGAACGCAGTAGCCACATGTGGCTGCGGATCTTCTTTCCGTACGAAGGAAGATGCGGGTGTGCCTGATAAGGATTGTTAGTCTGACGCGGGTTTGAGCGCATTCGGTAACGGATGACGGACGCAAGCCTGTAACGGTAGCCTTAACGGTGCAGATTGTGAATTGCGCAGGTATTTCGGTAGGTTAACAACCCCGGACGATGAACGTTATCAATCCTTGAAATTGCATTTCAGGGTTGTGAATCACGACCTCTATGACGTATTAGTTTCGTACTAATTACGTTATGGAGGTCTTTTTGTTATGGCGTTAACGAAACGAGAACGACGTGCCCCGGTCGGCGCGCGTGATGTAAAGTTGTTCCCGGAGCTTACATTAGAGCAAGCACTGGATTTTGTAACCAACGCGAAGAAAGTGGAGGGTTTACGCGAAAGCACCCTTAAGGATTACACGAAACATTACGGATACTTCGTGAAATGGCTTAATGAGTTTCATCCGGATATCACGTTGATTGAGCATATCGAGGTCAGCACTATTCGCGACCACATTTCGTATATGAAGTACGATCGAGTCCGATACGAAGGGCATAAGCACATACCAACGGAGGGGCAACGTATAGGTTTATCGGATACGACTATTAACATTCGTATACGTACACTAAAGGCGATCTTCAATCAGCTTGAGCGCGATGACTTAATCGAGTTTAACCCGATAAGCAAAGTGAAGTTGCTGCGCCAAGACGTAGACTTAACGAATTGTCTGACGGATGCTGAGATTATTGCCATCTTAGCACAACCGAATCGGAGGGACTTCGTCGGATTCCGCGATTATGTAGGTATTATGCTGATGCTCGATAGTGGCTGCCGCGTATCCGAAATGCTCGGTCTGCGTATTGGGGATATCGACTTTCAGACGCGGTTTATTACTTTATCCGGTGAGGCCAATAAAAACCGTAAGCCGCGCATGGTTCCGTTCTCCGCGGCAGTGGCGAAGTTACTTCTGCAGCTTATAGAGGAAAACAGACAGCACTTTACTACGGATCGGATATTCCTTTCATGCTTCGGTGACCCAGTATCGGCGAACCAATTTAATAAGAGGTTGAAGTATCACGGTGAGAAGGCGGGCGTTGAAGGGAAGAAGATGACCGCGCACGTATATCGGCATACATGGGCGCGAGCTATGGTCATTAACGGAGCTGATCCGTTTACTATTCAGAAGATGGGCGGATGGTCTGATATTCGCACCATGCGCAGATATATTCAGATGGATACGGAAGATGTTCGGCGTAGTCACGATCAATTCTCTCCTACGAGTAAATTTATTAAGAATCGAGCAGACAGATGAGAAAACGAGATCGGCTCAAAATCCGAATGTGGGAAGAATGTCTTAATGAGTTTCTTAACTGGAAACGAGTTCAGGGGTTGAGTAAACAAACGATCAAAGATTATCGGCAGAGCATGAATCTCTTTATGTCGCGCTATCCTACGGCTTGGGATTCTCCACATAATCTAAAATCGATGCTGTACGACCACCTCGCGCAACCGGAGATAGCGCCAGCAACGTACAATAGCCGTCTTGTGTATCTGCGTTCATTCCTGAGTTGGTGCGTAGAAAATAACTATGTTAGAGATAACCCCATTGCCAAGCTTAAAAAGCGTTATGAAGAAGGCCGCCGGGTTAGCGTTGATATTGAAGTTCTCCGCGAATTACTAAAGGTGCCGGACCGGTCAACATTCGTCGGCCTACGTGACTACGCGTTAATCTTATTGACGCTAGATACCGGTATTCGTCCATCGGAAGCCCTAGCGCTGTTACCGAGCAACTTCCGTCCCAAGGCTCGCGAGATCCACGTTACGGCATTAACGGCGAAGACGCGGCGGTCCCGCGATCTTCCGATATCTGACGCGACGATTAAGGCGATGAGCAGGCTAATACGTGCGCGGCCGCTGAGTTGGGCGGACAAGGTTCCGATATTTTGTACGAATGAAGGGAACGCGCTGAATCGTCATGTATGGGGGGACCGACTTGAGCGGCACAGCAAGAAGATTGGCGTCCACATTCGGCCCTATGATCTGCGGCATATTTACGCGCTGGAGTCGATCCGTAACGGCTCATCTACCTTCGCGGTACAAAAGACGCTAGGCCATACGACGATGGAGATGACTAAGCGATATGTTGCGTTGATTAACGATGACTTGAAGGTTGAACATGCGAAGACTTCACCGCTAAATAAGATCACGGACGAGGAACCGAAGAGGAAGAGGTTAACGAAGATTAACGTTGAGGAAGACGAAGAATGAAATTAGGCGCAGTTCTCGCGGGAGAGATTCCGTTGAGGACTGCATTTTTTTTGTCGTTTCTATATAGTAAAATTTTCCTGCACATAGTAGAATAGAACTACGAAATTACAGGAGAGAAGGTACATAATGGACGAATTAACTTCATCAGAAATCAAACCCAAGCCGCGACTTAACGTATTAGCTGCAATAGCATTGGGAATATCGGTTGTAGCCGTCTCTGCATCCATTTATTTATTTGTTCAGAATTCAGAATTAATAAACAAGACTAATCAGCTTTCCGAGAAAATTGCATCCCTTTCGGAGAAAAATGATGCATTACAAAAAGCTACAGATGCACAAACAGCTTTCAACACTGAGCAAGAAAGATACCGCAAACTTACATACTTAACGGCAATGGCCCACGACATCGAGGACGGAATTGTTACGGATGATTTCGTCGTAAACAAAGTTAGATTCAGTTGGGGATATGACGGTAACCTTAGCAATGTAGTAATTGATGTGGAAAACCAGCCTAGTCTGGCTCTCGCGTACAAAAGTAAAGGTGCTTATGAACTTTCTGATCGCGAGGTGCGCGCTAAATCTGACGGGATTATCAAAGCAGTAAAAGACTATTACGCTACGGCTTCGGACGGGCCAGCCTGGAACGATTCCACATTCGTACAGCTCACGGTTCAAAATTATAACATTGGTGAGTCGACGGGCGGGACGTTTAAGCTCGTAGGTGAGACGAAGTAATAGGCGTAGGAGGTTCCGCGCAGCACGATTCCGCAAGTAGACAGAAAAAGACGCAGCTTTGGAATAGACTGCGTCCCGGGTCTTGCGTGTGTTGGCGGTAAGGTTTATGATAATTACTGAGTAGTGATCGCGGTAGCAGCTCTTGGCGGGGAGGCTATCGCTTTTTTTGTGTCAGGGAAAGAAGACCAATAATAACTAATCCAAACTGCAACATGATCGTGAGGGCTTCGTATGTACTCATTTAAATCACCTCCCATCTCTATTCTAAAATTATACAGTAGATTCTATGTTGGTCAAATGTTCGCATAAAAAGGGGAACAAAATATGATAGCGATGCTTCTACTAACTCGTTGACACCTCCGTAGTATAAGTGGACTAGCATGTTTCTTTCAAAGTGCAAATTCGGCGATTTCGCTTATCAGAGCATTTTTACTACTACTCGCGAAATCCTTTAAATGTAGAAGTTTTTCCACGTATTGAATAAAAATTTATCCAACTTGTAGAAAAACTCCAACTTCGTAGGTATTTAGACCGGGCTTTCTAACTTTCGCGATAAAACAACGTACTCCGTATATCTCTCGAATACTCCCGTTCTCTTACAAATTCATTCCGGGAATTGTCCCGTTGATGAACGCGTAAAACCACAACGCTACGATAAGCGGCCATGCTATTACGATCATCCAAAACGTGTTAGGCGGAAACGGTAACGGAAACCACACGTATAGTACCGTCGCGAATATGAGTCCGAATAATACGTGCTGAACGTATAGGTTATCGAGTATCCGTCTGATCACGCGTTCACTCCTTCGATATTGACGCCGAGTAGCAGCAGGAAATTTGCACCAATTTGTCGAAGTACATACGCAACCCACAACGAAAGGACTACGCCTCATGCGAACTAATCCCCGCTTAATGCGACCGCTGACATCCGACATTCAACTATACGCCGCGCAAAGGGACCGGACGCCCATCGTTATATTTATCGGCGCGGAGCTCGTAGGAAGCGGTGTTTACGGAAATGAGCGTTGCGGTGAAGGGCGAACGTTATGTGCGCGGAATGTGTACGTTTAAATATGTGGGATAAAGGGAGATGCGAAGATGGACTTTTCCAGAGAGTGGATTGAAATCCTTAATAGAGTAAGGCAGATTAGCGATAGTAATGGCGGGTTTACATGGTTTAGGGGGATGAGTAGCTCAGATTATAAATTAAACTCTGGCATATTTAGAGGGGCAAATAGTTACGAAGATGTACTCAAGAATGAAATAACTTATTATCATGTGTTCAAAGGAATGGGCCACATGGAACATGGAAAGGAAGATTGGGATCTTCTCTACGTCATGCAACACCACGGAGTAAGAACAAGGCTCTTAGATTGGTCAGATTCATTTGCTGTAGCCCTTTTTTTTGCATATTCTACTTGGGATCAAAATTCGGATGCGGCCGTTTGGGTGTTAAAACCATCGAAATTAAATATACTTAACATAGGCTACAATGGGTTAAAAATACCTGGAACAAGGAAAGAGTCCTACTTAGAGTACATTAGAAATACAAACTATGATACTACTGTTGCGATCTATCCTCCTAAAAACAGTAAAAGAATGGTAGCACAGCAAGGCGTCTTCACTCTACAAGGGAATGGTATGGTTCCGTTGGAGGAAGAAAGGAATGGTCAACTACTAGCTAAAAAATTCTTGGAGAAAATTATTATTCCTAAAGAACTGGCATCAGATATAAAGATGTATTTGAAGCTTTCAGGAATGAATTATTACACCTTGTTTCCGGATTTAGACGGATTAGCTAAGTTCGTTAATAACGATTACACAATAGCGAACTACGAGAACAATAATGTACTTGTTCCTGATATCCCAGAAAGTGACGAAGAGGTATCATAATAAAACCTCCAAAGGATGCAACTCAACATCTTTGATAGGAATAATCCACACTAGTAATCTCACTAGCCGAAGCATTAAACAACGTTAGATCCACATAAAAAGAAAGAGCCGTATATTAACGGCTCTTTTCGTTTTCATCCGGTATGTATTCGATTAGATCGCCAGGCAGTACATCAAGCTTTGTACATAATGTATTCAGCGTTGGGAAGTCGATCCGCGCGTTAGCATTTAAAGCTAGAGCCTTTACAGTGTTACGGTTTATGCCGGTGATATGAACAATGTCTTTTTGCTCGAGCCCGCGTTCTTTCATTATCTTATCCAGTGAGAACCGAATAGCCACGAAAATCCCTCCGAAAATAATGTAGTAAACTAGTTGACAACGTTACAAGTAGGGTGTATATTGATAATCAAGTAAACTAGTTGACAAGATAACTCGTTAACAACTTATACGTACTATCGTACCAAACAGTTTCAAAATCTGCAACATCGTCGATAGTATGCGCGGCATGAACGTGTTCTGAGTTTCTTAAAATTCATTCGAAAAGGGGATACATAATATGCAACTCACTATTAATAGTACAAAAGGTACATCTAACAACATTGAAACGAGCAAGTACGCCAGCCGGTTCGTCAAGCTTCTGCGCGCACTATATTGCATTTTGATAATAACGAAGGAGATCGTAGCATGAGCACGCCGGATAAAGTGTTCATCCTACACGTGTGGGAAGAAAAGGCGGAGAGCCACGAAATAACTCCGGCCTGGCTCGTAAATAGCAACACCGCGGTCTATCTCTCGCACTGCACCGTATTCCTTGTCCGCGTCATCCCGATCAGACTCGGTCACTTAACGCGCTATTACGTTGAGGATGCGGCCACATGCGGTATTCACCTCGCGCAGAACGTCGATGGCGATCCGGAATTAATCGTAGCGAGGATTATTGAAAAGCTCCGGAGTCGGACCGCGCTTGATTGGCTGGCGGATGATGTACTCGGGGGAATGACGGGATTGTTCGAATTTCAAGTATAACCGCCTGATGAGTCTGTGCGCGGATGCCAGACGAAACCTACGGACTAAGTCCGGACGGTCGCGGAACTTCCGCATGTATCATGTAACAACGTACTGTAACGGTTATTACTTGCTTTTCAAACTAATAGTCACGCGGACTGTAAACGCTAGGGGGCATCCATGGAACAAACGACAGTAATCGAAATCGGTTATGTACGTGATCATCGCACCGGTAACTTCATTGTTACGCTCATTGACGAATCATTCCATCCTAACAGTAACCGCCGTCGCCAGCAGATCGTTGTGTTACCTGGCGCATTTTTCCGCATTCTACCCAAAATAGACCGCCGGTCCATCGCGAACACAGTTTATGTCACGTTGGAACAAGCGGCCGGCCTCGGATTCATTGTCTCGAAAATTCCTCTAACCGTTGAAGCAATCGCCTAATTCTCTTATTTATCCGTACCGCCAGCGCTAACTGACGGATCGCTATGCGGATAGTCTGTACTTTCTGACGCCAATCGGAAGGATCGCCATACGGACCTTTAACACTGATTTACTTTCGCCGGTTCGCGCCAACGTTCCGGCTTTCTTTTGAACATTCGCGATGGGAAGCGGCAACTTCCTCAGGCACATCGCTTCACATAGATTCGGAGGGTATCGGCAACTATTTCTCCACCTTGTAAGGCGGCCGGTTTTATCCGGTTCAGGCATCGTCTTGCATGTGTTATATTAGGTAATACGAACATTTGTTCCAATGGTTTCGTTTCTTTTACTGGAAATATTAAATCAACCGATGTGATTCACAACTCGCTTGGTCTCCGCTAGACTAGCGTTAGAGGAGGTGGGTAAGGTGGAACTGATGCACAGACAAAAAATTGAAATATACAAGCGATTACTCGACAATTTCGAGGCTACCGATTACCGTTGGAGAACTGATGAGTTTCGCGATATTGTTGTGGTAACTAGGAAGACAGAGATTAAATTCTTCCGATCACTAGTTACGAAGGCAGGAGAACCGTTTGGGGCGACTTGGCGTGATATTCCATTCAAGATCCAAAAGATTAAGAAATGCGCGCATCCTGAATGTGGTAGGCCGTTTTATGATGTATCCAGAAATGGACGCATGTCGTACTGCCACTGGCACCCATATATTCGGTATAACTATACTGCGGATGAGCGACGCTTGGATGAAAATCCCGACGGTACTGTTAAATCGGTGTGTCAAATGCGGCATGATGCAGATAGAAAAAGACTAGAATATAATCGCAAAACGCACGGAAAAGATTATGTCGGATACAAATACAACGGGTTTTATGAGGATTATGGATATGAACCAGGAGAAACTTTTTTTCGAAAATAATAGAAAACTGCAATAACGCCTCAAACAAAACGGAGATTTCGCCTATATAATATAGGCAGTTAAAAGGGAGAAGAATTCAAACAGCTACTCGGCAACGGGTGGCTCTTTTTGTCATACCATTTTGTTAATAAAAACTTAACTGGAGGTGAGAACGTGAGAGTCGAAGCTGAGACGCTTGTTAGAATCTGCGCAGTCTATAGTCTTTCCCAAACGGAACTGGCCGCCTTGTGTAACGTAAGCGTCGCGTACATCAACATGATTGAGCGCGGCAAACGTGCAGTACCGGATACTATCCGACGCAAAGTTGCATCTGAGTTCACGAGGCTAGACGAGGCAATCGGAGATCAAGTATGGGAGGCATTAGGGAAGGCGGAGGTAGCACGGCGCAAAATACGTGGTGCAGACGCTACAATCACCGATTAACGCTCGGCAACGGTTCTTGCATTCCTACGTGTCCTACGACCACTCCGGACATCCGTCCCTTCGGAACGTCTGAACTGTTAGAGGGAATACGCGCAATTAATCTAAGGTAGATCAGCACATCATACATTTTCAGCGCGGCAAGGTTTTGGACGTGATGAGACAACGACCAAAGGGAGGCGGCAGCGGGTGCTACAAGAGTAAGGTATTGCAGGAAGGGAAAGCGCGGAGGAAAGGAATTGGACTAATAAAGAGGGGGAGAAACACTGAAAACGCTCGAACTCCGCGCCACATAAGGGATTCGGCTGTTTTGTTATGTTCCCGAAAAGCAGGGTAACTAGGCACTTTTGTTCCCGAAAAGCATGGTATTTTATTGAGGAGGGGTAATATGGCCGTCGATAGGAAAAGAGAACATCAACATTGGAGCAACCTTACACCTATTGCAAAGCGCGGGATTCTTGCTAGAAAAGAAGAGCTCGAATCGGAACTCGGCGATCGTATAGCCGGATTTGATATCGTACTGAAAACGACCGAATCTCAGGCTCGCGGTAAAAAGGCGCTCGACGAGCTCGGCAACCACTCCGAGGCTAACGGAGGATTCGTATTCGCATTGTTCAACGGTTGCATGACGATGAGCGAACGTTTCCCCTCACTTAGTCAATCGGATCTCGCGCGATTGATGTTTATGGGTACCTATACGAATTATGACGGACGCCTGCAGCACGACAACGGACGCCCCATTAATCGCAAGTCTCTCGGAACGCTACTCGATATGAGCCGCGCCCGCTTCTCGGAGTTTTACCAGAAGCTTCTGGCGGAGGAAATCATCTCGGACAACAACGAGTATGAAGACATTTACGTTAATCCGTCGATCTTTTATCGAGGCTCGTTGGCCGACGCGGGTCACAAGATCGATGAGTTTCGACATACACGATTATTCAGGAGCACCGTGCGCGAACTCTACGAAAAATACGGTGGACGCACCATTAAACAGCTTGCGATATTGTACGCGGTACTTCCGTTTGTAAATTTCTCGTTCAATATCGTGTGCTTCAATCCAGAGGAAAATAACGAGGATAGAGTCGTTCCAATGGACCTGGATAAGCTGGCCGCGCTGTTGAGCTACAAGGACACACAGAAGTTAAGAGTTGCTCTCGGATCGCTTAAATTAGACGGAAAGCCTGTGTTCCTTCTGATCCCGGATGTAAACGACAAGCGAAAACGCAGAATCATTGTTAATCCGCGCGTCGTATTCGCAGGGTCGGCCGATTCTCTGCGAGCAATCAAAGTCCTATTCAACTAACGAAGGGAGAAATTCAATTTGTCCAACGCAATTTGGCGTTTAAACGCCGATACTCTTGTATGCTTCACGGAAGACCCGGAAGTCATCGCAAAGGTACGCCGCAGTTATCCGGACTTTATCATCATGGCAACATACCAGCGCGGAGGCCAGGTAACCGGTATTCAATATCGCGTGCCTGACGCAAGGAAACGCGTAGCTAAGAGGTTGTTCAACGTAGTACAGATCACGTAGTTTTTACGTGAATATAGAGCTTGAAGAGGCGGAGGAACGCTAACACCTCGGCTTGTTTGGCGTGTCTAAAATCAAGCGAAATCACGGAAAAGGGTGCGATATATGCACGTATTTAGCGGGAGGTTACGGAATGAACAACCGGCATGTAAAGGTAACGTACGCAGACGGTATTGAAATCACGTTCGGAGAGACCGCAAGCCGCGCATGGATACGATTCATGGCTCCGATCTTGGCCGAAGAAGAACGCAAGCGTCGACGGAAGGGGAGAAAAAGATGATTACGGAGCCGTTTACGGTTGATTACGGGGCCAAGGTGCCGCTTAAGTTCGAACCGTATGCCATCGACAGTTATGTACGCGAGGACTTTCTATCGGTGATTTACGATCACGCCGGCCGGAACATCGTGATGTCTACGGCTGTAAAGATGGATGATACGCGGCTATGTCGTTTGATAGAGAAGACCGCTATATCGATATGCAAGGAGTATAGCCCAATGAAGAACTACGGAATTAAGAAATCTGAGATACGGGCGGCAATTCTGGCGCTCATTAACCATTACAAAGGAGAGATTACGAATGAGTAACGTATGGAATGGATTGTTGAACAGTGACATGGAAAAAGTGAACGCGATAATCGGGCCGAGTCTAGGGATTTCGCCTACAAAAGCACCTAAGCAACCGAAAGTTAAGCGTAGTTCCGGCGTTGTGGCTCACTTTAATGACGAGCGCGGTTGGGGCTTCATCAATTCCGGGAAATCTCGTTTGTTCTTTCATATAAGTGAGTGTCCCGACTATGACAGCGCGATTGTGCCGGTGGGTTCCCGCGTTACCTTTGAAAGTGGAGAAGACAAGAAAGGCCGGGAATGCGCGGTATCTATTAAGGTGTTTGAATGAGGCCCCTCATCCTCGCGGACTGGATAAAGGCGGACGGCATTGCGCAGCTCCTCCACATTCAGCTATATGACCGCAGGGGCGAGCTCCATACGTCGTCAATCGCTCCGTGCACTGATCCAGTGCTTGCGATACAGCTTGCGCTAGAGGTGGTAGAGTTTGCGGAGATCGGCGGGGGCTTTGACCTGCAGACGAGTGACCGCGAGATTTTCAAGGTAGCGCTAGAGGACCCGGAGATTGCCGCGTACATTGTGCATCCGCTGGACATGGCGCAGCTCACCCGCATTGTTAAGGAGAGTCCGGATGTTTACCGGGAGCTGTTTCCGTCGGAGAGCCCTTCCGTAGAAGCGCCAGTAATACCGGAGTTAACCGGATGGTGCGGTCGGTTCGTGCGCTGGCTCAAACGTATCATCCAAATAATTGAAAAGGGAGAAATGACAAATGATTAAATTCGACAAACTTGATCAGTTCAAGAAACAACGCGAGGCAAACAGTGCTAAACAGGATGAGTTGTACACCAAGCAAGCGCAGGCAACGGAGG
The DNA here is from genome assembly GCF_001570725.1 of Paenibacillus amylolyticus. GTDB lineage: Bacteria > Bacillota > Bacilli > Paenibacillales > Paenibacillaceae > Paenibacillus > Paenibacillus amylolyticus_A. The sequence continues at coordinate 259,642 of NZ_BCNV01000011.1, read as the reverse complement.
CAGTAGTAGAGGCTAAGCGAAAATATACGGAACTGGTGGAGAGGTCCATCCGTGATGGGGTTGACCTTGACGCGGAGATTGATAAAGCTGACGTAAATGTATCTGACGCGCAACGAGTAGCTCGACGGATCGAGGCACAAATCCAGGCGACATCGGTATCGAAAGGGTTGAAGGTTACACCGGAGGATGTGGCAGGAGCTTGGAACACTGACGTTGCTCCGGTTTACTTTGAGTCGGTACTGAATCCTGCAATCGATGAGCTCGCCCAAGCTGCAGAAGCTTACCGTCAAGCGTATGAGAAGGCCACCGCAGCCGCTAAAAAGATCGAGGACGAACGATGGGAGATGATTAGAACAATTGATCCAGCGGGGTTTAGTGCAAAGATAGGCAGGGGCAGATTCATGTATAACACCAAATCCCCGGACCTCAGCAATCCCGGCAGTCCATTTAATCAAGCAACGCTAACAAGCCGTGACTTGCAGCAATTGGATAACCAGAGACGCGCAGCAATTCTGATTTAAGGAGATGGAGAAATGACAACACAATCAATCAATTACAGCGTAGTAACAGAGGCTCTCAGGATGGCGCCTGGCAATCCGCAGAAAATTGTCCAAGCAAAACGCTTGGAGCGCGAGTATAACGAGACGGTTGCGCTGATGTTTAGCGAGGAGTCCGGAGTGAGCTTCGTTCCAGTGCCTGACGAAAAGGACGTTCAGCGGTTCGATACCCGCGCTAAGGAAACGAATGACCCGGATGACATTGTCCGCGCTCACCTTATCCGAGACCGTTTCGATTATTACGAAGGAAAAAAGACGGAACATATCGACCATCGCGTACTAGGTAGTCAGCTCCGTACCAAGCTCGCGGAAGGCACCGTAACTAAGGCTGACGTCAAGGCGGCGGAACGATACGCGAAGATCAATCCTACGCCAGACAATATCGCGCTTTTTACGAAGATTAAGCGGGCTGCAACGGATGGAGGTGACGCACAATGACCGCAGTTAATCACCGCGCATTTCAAGGTACAACGTCAGACACTTTCGTATACCCGATGATTCTGCATGAGTTGGCGGTTTTTAATAGCGGACAGGATTCTTTGACTGTTACTGTATGCACTCAAAAAAGGGAGCTTGATACGTTTCACTTACCTCCTGGCGGAGCACTGGATGAGCGGGTACAGCGGTTCTGCAAGATCAAAGTTACCGCGAAAGGTCCGTACAGTGGATATGTAAGACGAGGGAAAGACGTGTTTTGGGATACTCAGTATTTAGACAACTAATATTAGGAGGAAACAGAATGAACAAATACCCGATTGCATTTTCACCATTTAAGAGTGACAAGCCTGATATTTTCAAGTTTGGGAGAACTGCTTCTCAACTGTATATCTCAAACGACAGTAAATACACGCTCAAGATTAAGCCCGGAATCGATGGCCGTTACTTTAATGAGTTCGTACTCCCGCCTGGATACGCGTTTGACGAAGCACTTGACCCATTTACGGAACTACTGGTAACGGTTGACGCAGTTAGTACGACTGACGTGAGTTATCACGGGTGGCCCCGACGGAATCCGTAATTCAAGACCCTTCGGGGTCTTTTTCTATTATAAGGAGGAGATTCGGTGAATACGCATCAATCGGATTTTGAAACGGCTAATAAGACCCTCGCGCTTATTGAACAAATACTCACATATATAAAGCCGCAAGACTGGACGTTCGCTGCGCGCTTCCCCGGACAATTCAAAGATTTCCGCATGGCTGCCGGCAGACTGGCGCGTTCTAGAGACCGTAAAGTCAAAGTGTACGGTCGCGTGCTCGTTGAATATGACCGGTGCCTGGCCGACTTCGACAAGGGATTTACGCAAGCAAAGGCCGCAAAGGCTGCGAAGATAGGAGCGCGCGTAGTTGCGGCGATGAAGGAGGTTCCCGGACATGAGCTTTGATATCGTAGGTCATTTGCGCATTATCGACAACGCTACGCGGCCCCTGCGGAACATGAGCTCGGGCCTTTTGAGTTTCGGAGCGTCTGCAGCAAAGGCTGCGGGGGCAGTTACCGGCATTGGTGCCGCGATGGCAGCGATAAACACCGCAGACAAATTCCTCTCAAAAACGATTAAATCGGCCGCTGATTTCGAGATGAGAGAGGTCACGTTAACGGCGATGTTTGGAAAAGAAGCGGAGCAGAATGTCGATAAGTTCATGAATTACCTGGGGGAAAGAGCGGATATAAGTCAATACTCCATGGACGACTTCCTAGACGTAGGTAAGTCTTTCGTGCCAACAACGAAGGATCTACGACAACTTGAACGCGCCACTAACCTCGCGGAACGTCTGGGAGCGATCGACCCGGAGCAAGGGATAACCGGTGCCGCCTATGCCTTAAAGGAATTCTTTTCCGGCGATGCCGTGTCACTCGTGGAGCGTTTCGAGCTGCCTCGTTCTGCGTTGAACAAGATCAAAAATCTACCTCTCAATGAGCAACTCGACCAACTCGACAAGTTCCTAGACAAATTAGGAGCTACAAACGAACTGATCGACGCGCAATCTACGACAGCTATGGGACAATGGCGCACAGCAATCGGAGGCGTTAACCGCGCGTTCCGGGAGATGGGTACGGAGGCACTAACGAGTCTCAAGCCGGTTCTTGCGGAATTTAACGCATGGTTGAAGGGGCCACAATTTGCCGCACTTAAAGATTGGGGTGTGAATGCGTTCGGTGGACTCGTGAATGGCGCGGTTAATGCGGTCCAGAAGGCTACGGCATATCTTCAAGACAACTTTTTTAACAATGAGGAGTTCAAAGCACTGCCCGATATCGAGGCCAAGATTAAATACGTCTTTGATACCCTGGCAGCAGACTTCCAAGCTTGGTATGACTCATCTGGGTCGGGTATTATCAAGAATATGGCAAGTAAGATGGTAGACACGTTGGGCAATGCGTTGAAAGCCTCTAAGCCTATTCTTGATGCTGCGACTAAGATCGGTGTTCAAGTCGGTGCATCTATTCTCGAAGGTATTTGGAGTAATGCCGGAATCAAGGAATTTTTCTCAGTGGACATGAAGAGCGTCGCGAATCACAAGGTATCAGGGACAGAGGCACTTCAAATTGTCCAGGAATTTGGTGGAGATAAGACACCAGGTGGAGTTAAGGCGGGCATGGCGGCGGTCGGATTTCCAGCAAAGGGATACTCCGCAGGTCTAGCACGCGTTCCATACAACAACTATCCTGCACGTTTGCACCAAGACGAGATGGTCCTCAATTCGCAACAAGCGCGCGATTACCGTAACGGAGGCGGAAACTCTGCGCCACAAATTACGATCTACGCGACTATCCGCGAAGATGCGGACATCCAAAAGCTGGCCCGCGAGCTATCTACGGTTCTGGCGCAATAAGGGAGGGATGATCCGAATGCAGTTAATAGAAGGAGGCGGCGTAAGTAAATTGCGCGACGTCATCCGGCAACTCGGCTATAACAAAGACGTCGATATCGAAGTGGGAACGGTGACAGCGCCTCTACCGGATATCAACGTTCAGCTAGACGATGTTAACTTCGTCTTAGAAGCCGAAGATTGCGCAGTGTGCGAACATCTCCGCGCACATGAGCGTGAGGTTAGTATTAACGGAAAGGATACGACGATTACGTTTAAGGATGCGCTAAAGGTCGGCGATCGAGTTGCGGTCGTTATGTTTAGCGCGGGCCAACGGTATTTGATACTTGACCGGATATGAACAACGGGGCGGACTTCGGTTCGTCTTATTTTAATAGAAGAGAGGCGTAAACATGGCAATGACTAACGAAGAGCTGCGGAAGGATAACGCGCAGTTGGCGGAGAGGCTACGTCAGATACGAATTGAACAAGGGAGGAACCCCGATCCGGAGCCACGTCCAAACGTGGTCGATATTCCGTTATCAAAGGCGCTAGTTGATCGTCTACAGCCGCTTAACGTAATCGCTGTTAAGTACGCGGGCGTCCTGGCTTCCGGTCAAGTAACGCGCATTGACGTAAGCAAACTCGCTAAATACGAGGAAGCAGTAAAGATCCTGCGCTACTCTAAGGGATTTTGGTGCGGAATGCATGCGTTTGGAGCCCGCTTCTTCTTACAGATCATTAAGCGCGTAAATGAAGCGATTGATACCGGTCAGACAGACGAATTGGACATCAACGGGCTTATGCGGAAAGTCCATTTTAGTATCGGACTGATGACGAAGGATTCCGCGTTGTCTCATGATATTAAGGACTACGAGAAGGAACACGGTAAAGGAACGACTGTAATGGCGGAGGAAGACGTAGACACCGCGATTGCTGAGGTTCTGCCTGAGATAAACAAATACGAGGAGGACGATATGTATGAGTAGACAACGTAATGTATTAGAGGCGCAATTGACCGCACAGCAACGAAAGGCCGCGCAGTTACTGGTAGCTAACGAATGGGGCGAGCTGATTTCCGAGGATGGCCGCAAGAAAAAGAGTATGCAAGATTTAGCGGAGGAGATCGGAATCGCGCGTTCAACCCTTTACGACTGGAAGGCGCAGGAGAAGTTTATTGATTACGTGAACTATCTTACGGATGTTAATCTACGCGGAATGCAATCGGAGGTCAACGTTGCCCTAATGAAAGCGATCCGCGGAGGTAATAACGGATTGCCGAGCGTGAAAGCTATCGACCTTTATATGCGTAGATGGGCGCTACTGTCCGATCGCACAATCGTCGAAGACAGACGCGATGAGATTACAAACAATCGTAAGACAGACGAGGAAATCCGCAGAGATATCGCGGAATTGAACGAATTGGTTGGCGGAGAATCTGCGTAAGAATAGCGGACGATACCGGACAGAACAGCGGTGAGAGGGCGTTAACACCTGCACCGCGCTCCTGGCGGACGTCCACGCTAAAACTTCGGGGTTGGACGACTGCATAATCGATGCATACTGCGCGGATGACCGGCTGCATAAACTGCCAGTAGGTTACGACCGATATAGGCCCTTAGTCCGCGCGGCTATGCGGTTTGTGTACGTTTAAGACTGGAAATGTATATGCAATGAATAACGCGGTATTATACATCTGGATAGGTAACGCAGTAGTGGCGCGGGTTTGCGGATGATAAGAGGGATTGATAATCACATATCCACAATCGTGTATGGTTGTATATTTATACGGTAGCCAGGGGAGTAACGGAGCAATGAATGTGCTACCCCCCAAGACCCCCAATGCTACACGCCGAATCAGGTACCGAAAAACTCTATGCATCTTAAAAATTTAGGGGAGGCTATGAGGAGTGTTTACTATTCAACTGATCCTGAAGTTTTTTATTTATGAATGTGGCAGCAAGTGCTCTGTAGTCAATGTAAAGCTCCTTGTCTTTTACTTCTCGCATCAACTCATCTGATATAAGGATTACTTCTCTACCATAAATTTTAACATTCCAGGTGTAACCTGCAGAGGTTTTTATTGTATTAACTGAGATATCTACAGAGTCTCGACCCTCTTCCACTAAGTTTTCAATTCCCGATTTAATTAAGCCGAGCCGTTTTTCTCTCTTTAGTTCTTCCTCACTCTGCTTCTTATCTTTTTCATTAAGCAAGTTTATGGTTTTAATTATGGCATCAAAGTTTCCCAATGGGCTCAACCTCCTAGTTGTTGTAGGAAAATAGTACCACATTTGATGTGTCTATTCTAGTTATATTATTTGCTTGCTTGTTTAATAGAGGGTTGTCTTACGTTGACTTCTCCATATCCATTAGGGTAGAATGCGATTAACGAGATTATGCGTCATAGTGGCGCGTGATTAACAAGTAGTCGTGCGGATTCACAATCCCGCTCACATGCGAGAAACCGCGTAGTGACGGGCGTTAAGCCTTCCGAATAGCCTAGCGTAAATTCACCATTCATAACCCGAACGCAGTAGCGACCTGCGGGTGTGGATCTTCTTTCCGTACGAAGGAAGAAACGGGCGTACCAGATAAAGATTGTTAACTGGTAATCCAGTTGAGGATTAATTAAGTAGGCTATGCTATAGCAAAGAAAAAAGCGCAATTCTGGCGGAGATGTTTCGTCGGGATTGTGCTTTTTTTGTTGTTGACATTTTGTTCCAATCACAGGTAATATATTTTGTGCAAACGTTTGCAGATTGTTGGACATAACTTTTCCTTTAAAACAGCGTGTGTATAGCTTACAGATGAGGGGCATGCCCATGGAAATTCTCTGTTTGCGCAAACGTTTGTACAAAAAAGCTAAGTCAAGAAGGAAGGAGGCGTTAAATAGGGACAAATTCAGGCAACTTGAGCCTTAAAGTCAAAAATGCTATTTGTTGATCAACCTGAACACCTTACACAATAATTGAATTCATGATCCCCACAGGGGTAACAGAAAAGGGAGGAATAACATGAAGCTTGTGCGCAGGATCGGCGCATTCCTGTTGGCATTATCCATTGTCATTTCCATGCAAACGACAGCGGCTTATGCCGAAATCTCTGCTTCCCATGTATACCATAACCATATGCCAAATTTTTGGGCTTACTATGACACATCCAAGTATGCTTCAGCACCTGTAGGATCTCCGATCCGATACACCTATGACGGGCAAGTCATCGATCTGAAAAAGAATCCTCCGGCTGGTTATCCGTATTTTCTGCCTGGCGGAGCGCCTATGCCGCATGATGATCTTGTGGCGTATTACACTCACCATGCCAAAACTGGAGCGTATCTGACCTGGCCTTGGCAAGTGGCTGGCAATCTGAAAAATAATCACCCGGCTGCAGGTATGCAGGTTACGATGTCAGGGTCATTGCTGAACAATGTAGATAGCTTTATGTATACCAATAATGTAAACGGTTACAACAATAAATCCTGGGGTGCTCCTTGGAAGAATGCTTACAATAATCTCAAAACAACGAACGGAGAACGAACGATGGATCTCGTCCACTTCTCCGGACACCACTCCATGGGACCACTGGCAGGCAACGAATATCTGCTGAAAGATCTGATCTATCAGAATGCCGTATTGGCACAGCCTTTTTTTCTGGGTGACAGTTTTAAATCTTCCAAAGGATTTTTCCCGACCGAGCTGGGTTTTTCGGAACGAATCATCCCGGTTCTGGATCAACTCGGCATTGAGTGGTCTGTGATTGGTAACAATCATTTTTCGCGAACCCTCCAAGATTACCCGCTGCTGAACGACCCGGGCAAAGATACCATGGTTTCCCCGCCGAACCGGGCCGATCTGCAAAATACAAGTAATGTGGGTTCATGGGTATCTGCTCCAATGTTCAATGAGAAACAGGTTGTTTACAACAAATATCCGTTTGCTTCCACACCTCATTGGGTGCGACACGTGAATCCTGAAACGGGTACGGAGAAGAAGATTGTTGGCATCCCTGTGGCACAGGCTGAATCTTGGGAAGAAGGCTACCAGGGCTCGGTGAAAGCAGACGTACTCAAACCGTTCGAAGGATTGGTGGATCAGAAGCAGTTCTTCGTCATTGCACATGACGGAGACAATTCCTCTGGCCGTGCCGGTTCCGAAGACACATGGCGAAATGCAGGTGAAGTTACGTATGCCCAGCCAGGTGTGAAAGGCGAGAGTATCAACGAATACTTGCGCACGAATACTCCAAAAGCCGATGATGTGGTGCATGTACAGGACGGCTCATGGATTGATACCCGGGATTCTTCGTCAGACCCGACTTGGTACCACTGGCGTCTTCCTTTTGGAATCTGGAAGGGACAGTTTGATGCATTCAACAAGGCAACAGGCCTCAATCTGGAGCCCAAAAAAAATCTGGACGGCGTACAGGATGGCATGACCGTATCATTTGAGTATGGATATCACTATCTTGAGCGCAATTTTGCACTGGAGCAAGCTGCGCTGAATTATGCCAAGACTGCTGAACAGATCTGGCTGGACAGCAATCCGAACCACTGGAAGCCAACGACGGCTCTGGATCGTGAAATCACGTACGAGGGAAATCAGCTGAATCCGTGGATGATGGCTTACCCGGTGAAAGGAGATCCCGCCAACAATTATAAAGGAGGAGCCAATCCGGCAGAGTTGAGCTGGTATTTCCTTCTGCCAGCGTTGGATTCCGGTTTTGGTTATTATGATGAAAATGTGGATGATGGCGTGAAGCCAACATTGTCCTTTAATCAATCTCTTTTCTTCTCCAAGCCTTATGTAAGTAGCCAGCTTGCGAAGGATCGCACAGGTCCATCGGTATGGTGGCCACAGCGTTATCCATACAACCCGGGCAGTGCCAACGTTAGTAAAGCAGAAGGATGGACGCTCCATTATTTTGATAATACCTTCGGTATCTACACGTATGCTTATGATGTAAATGGTGTGAGTGATATCAAAGTGAAGGTACGCACACATCGGGATAAGAGGGCAGATGCCAAGGATAACACGTTCCGTGTGTACGACCCTGCGGCACTCAAGGCGAAAGGCGTACCCAACATCGATCCGGCTAAAGTCAGCACTTGGCAAGAATATCCGATGACGAAGCGTGATCTGAAACCAGATATCAATGGTGTGTCATGGCAGTCAAGCAGCACAGATATGTTCAAACGTGTACCGGCTCAGGAGATCGGGGATATGTATTACACGTATTTCAATGATTTCCGGGATCAACTGGTGGATTATTATATTGAGGCTGTTGATACCAATGGCAACGTTACCCGCAGTGACATCCAGACGGTATATGTGGGTACAGGAAAATATAAAAAGGACGCCTCCGGTAAAATTGTGGAGGATGTAAATGGAACAATCCAGGGCACGCACCCGTTCCTGGTGGTCGATCAGACACCGCCGTCGGCACCGACAGGTGTCAATGCTGTACGTGTGACGGATCGCAGTGTCACGCTGCAATGGACTGCATCTACAGATAATGTGGGTGTAGAAGGTTATGACATTTATCGTGATGGAACCAAAGTAGGAAGTTCCCAGACGACAGGATACACCGATACGGGACTTGAGCCCGAGAAAACCTATGCTTACAGTATCAAGGCCAGAGACAAGGCGAATAACGTCTCCACCGTCAGCTCGCCCGTACAAGTGCAAACTTTGGCGGCAGATAACGAACCACCATCAGCACCGGCAAATGTAGTTGTGCAAAATTCAACTTCATCCTCCGTGACACTCGGGTGGTCGGCAAGCCAGGATAATTACGGTGTCGCAAGGTATGAGATCTATCGGGATGGCAGCAAAGTGGGGGAATCCACAAAACTGACGTATACGGATGAATCCCTTGCACCGGCAACGAATTACGTGTATACGATCAAGGCGGTAGACGCGGCAGGCAATGTCTCACCAGCTAGCGAACCTCTGACAGTGAAAACAAAAGAGGGCAATATCGTAACGGTCTATTACAAACAAGGATATGCCACACCGTATATTCACTATCGTCCGACAAGTGGTACATGGACGACATCGCCGGGTGTGAAGATGCCAGCAGCCGAGATGCCGGGGTATACTAAGATCACAATCAACGTGGGTACAGCGACGGGGCTGGAAGCTGTATTCAACAATGGTAGTGGTACGTGGGATAACAATGGGGGCAAGAATTATCAGTTTCCGTTAGGGGTGAGTACCTACAATGCAGGAGTCATCACTCCAGGAGCACCTCAAGTAGATGTAACTCCACCAAGTGTGCCAACAAGTCTGACAGTTACCTCCAAGTCGGCTGATCGTGTAGCGCTGGCTTGGACTCCGTCGACGGATGGTGTAGGCGTTGTCGGATACGAAATATATCGTGACGGTGTTAAAATCGGAACGAGTACTGCGCCTGCATTTACGGATACCGGCCTAAAGGCATCAACGAGCTATGTTTACAAAATCACTGCCTATGATGCGGCACAAAACAAATCGGCTGCAAGTGCCGAACTGAGTGTAACAACCGATGCTGCACCGATAAGCAATAGTGTAACCATCTACTACAAGCAAGGTTATGCTCAACCTAATATCCATTACCGCCCGACAGGCGGCACATGGACGACGCCACCAGGAGTTGCCATTCCATCCTCCGAGCTAGCAGGGTATAACAAGATAACCATTGATGTGGGTACAGCTACGGGGCTGGAAGCGGTATTTAACAATCGCAGCGGCACGTGGGACAACAACGGAGGACGAAATTACATCTTCCCTTTGGGCGTGAGCACATACAATGCAGGTGTAATAACTTCTGGAGCACCGGGAAATGCAACCAGTACGGATGTCATCGAGAGCCCGACAGCATTTCATTCCATTCAATTTAAGAATGCATCACTGTTAAGTTGGGGACGCCTGAGCGCATAAGGTATTCATCACACATCGATATAGACTTCACGATGCCAGGATTCATAGTCGTAGTTTGGGGAGCCTTGTTCAGCTAATAAGTGAACAGGGCTTTACTTATTTATAGATGGGATGAGCGACCTTGTCAGAATAAAGCCCATCCCAAATGCACAATCTTTCTAGGAGAGGTAAAGAGAGATGGCGAGTACTAGTTGACAAACTTAGTTGTAACTATTATAGTTACATTATAAAGTTCAAACATAAACAATATCGATAATTTAAAGGAGAGATCATGATGAACATTGCAATCATTGGTGCAACAGGCAAAGCAGGAAGTGTAATTTTGAAAGAAGCAGCAGACAGAGGGCATAAAGTAACGGCGATCGTTCGTAATGCATCCAAATTGGAAGATAAAAGTCTGAATACGCTGGAGAAAGATGTATTCGACCTTACAGCTGAAGATCTTAAAGCGTTTGATGTAGTTGTAAATGCATTTGGTGCTCCAGCGGGTAAAGAAAACCTGCATGTGGAAGTAGGACAAGCGTTGATCAACATCCTGAAAGATGCACCAAACACTCGTCTGATCGTGGTGGGTGGAGCAGGAAGCCTGTTCACAGACGAGTCCAAAACAATGCGTGTCTTTGAATCTCCAGGCTTCCCTGATGCTTACAAAGCAACTGCAACGAACCAAGGCCAAAACTTGCAGGATCTACAAGCATCTTCAGGTATTCAATGGACATTCCTGAGCCCGGCTGGATTCTTTAATCCAGAAGGTGTACGCACTGGCAAATATCAAGCAGGCAACGATGTTATTCTCGTGAACAGTGAAGGCAACAGCTACATCAGCTATGCAGACTATGCGATTGCTTTGGTTGATGAGATTGAAAACCCACAACACAAAAACGAGCGCTTTACCGTTGTAGGCGAAGCGAAGTAATACTTTTAAATGATAATATGGAACATAACGGACGCTGATCTTAACAGATTGGCGTTCGTTTTTGTGTTATTGAATACATAATGATAGCCCAAATAGAAAGTCGCTAAATAAACAAACGCATTCATTCACCTAAGGTTCAGAGAAAATGCAACATTTTTCCTGTTAAACAGGTCAATAAAGATGTACGAATTAACGTTATGAAAAGAAGGTGGAAAAGCTGAAGTTTCGTATATTCACGTTAATATGTTTTATATCCACCGTTTTCTTTATCTCAAATGCACAAGATGTTAACGCTTTGTCATGTGTAGAATTGGGAAGTCCCCAAGAACAGTTAGAAATATATGATGGAGCTGTTTATGGTGAAGTAAAGCAAGTAAAGGTCGACTTAAAGCAAGAGGGGTTTACGGGGACCAAAGAGAAAATTAGATATATTTTAGTGGAAGCTGAGAGCAGTTGGAATACGGAAGTTGACTCTCAACTCATTATCGCAACGAATTACACTTGGGGGTTTGATTTCAAGGAAGGCAATAAATATTTAATATACTTTAGCGAAGCGGATGGCGAATTAAGTAGTAGTCCGTGCAGTTTGACTATCGAAATGAACAATATTAATCAAGCAACTGAAATATTCGGGGAAGGATATCCACCCAAACAACAAGTGAACGTAGAACACAAAATGTGGTTTATGTTTGAGCAGGATATTGATTTGTATATCGTAGGTGTAGTCGTATTTGCGGCGATCTTTGTCTTCTTTATGAGAGTAAGAAAGAAAAAGCGCAAAGTATAATCTCGCTGCGCATGACCTATTACCCCTTTACTTAAATGAGGATCGAGGCGTATAATCCGTTGAGACATCACAGGGGTAAGAGGGGAAATAGTTATGAACAGTGGATTAATCAACGCGATCATAGCGTATATCATGTGGGGGGTTCTCCCGCTGTATTGGAAGTTGTTTGAAAATGTACCGGCAGGCGAGATTTTATCGCACCGGGTTGTCTGGTCATTTGTTTTTATGGGGATTTTCGTTGCCGTCCAACGTCGTTGGGGTGACATGAAGCGCATTCTGACCAGTCGTTCGACCTTGCTGTCCCTCACCGCGAGTGGGCTGCTTATTGCTATTAATTGGCTGATCTTCATCTGGGCAGTAAACAATGGTCATGTCGTTGAGACAAGTCTGGGCTATTATTTGAACCCGTTGCTGAACGTGTTACTGGCGGTTGTCTTCCTTCATGAAAAGCCAAACCGTGGCCAATGGCTCGCGATTGCCATTGCTGGTGTCGCGGTGCTCATCATTGCCATCGACTACGGACGTTTCCCATGGGTTGCGATCTCGCTGGCCGTGTCATTTGGTTTGTACGGTCTGGCGAAGAAGAAGATTAAGCAAGACGCTTCTGTGGGCTTATTTTCGGAGACAGCTGTAGTTCTGCCCGTCGCACTCGGCTACTGGATCTACTTGGCCATTGTGGGAAAAGCAACGGCATGGACACTGCCTGCGCCGATGTTCTTCGAACTGCTGCTTTCCGGCGTGGTGACGGCGCTGCCGCTGCTTTTCTTTGCACGGGCAGCCGCCCGGATGTCGTTGTCCACACTCGGCTTCGTACAATATATCGGACCGACGATCATGCTGATCCTGAGCGTGTTCGTGTTCAAGGAAACGGTCTCGCCAGTTCTGCTCGTCGGTTTCGCACTCATCTGGACAGCGCTGATCGTATACGCTGCTGCATCGATGCGCGCTACGAGACTTGCTAAGGTAAGCTGAACAGAAGAGTCATGAGCCATTCTGATATCGCCATAATTGCCCTGTCCGCCAATGAGGTGGGCAGGGCAGTTTTTCGTTTGTGGGGAACGATAGGTCAATAAAAATTTAAAAAGGGACTGATCAACCTTATGGTAAAATATAGGGGCAGTACTCATAAAAGAGGTAATCAAAAAAACGAGGAGGTAATAGATAATATGATGGTTAGTGACCGTTACCGTAAACGTGATCCGTTCTTTGTAAAGAATGCTGTAGTTCAGATACTATTTCAGTTTGCAGTTTCAGCGATAATTGGTGGTATATATGGATTTATGATGGTCAATGAGACGATAGGTCGATATATTAATAAACTATTACCAAGCACGGATGGTCCGGATTTTCATTTATATCTGCCGATTGTGGTTACGGTGTTCATTTACTCATGCTTTATTCAGAAGAAACAACGGAATTTTCTTGAAAAAATCTCGTTTAGTTGCCTCCATATTTTTGTTGCCCTGCTAGGCTGTGTTTCTTCGGTTGTCGTGTTACTGATGATCTAATCCCGATTCTGCCGTGTCCACACTCTCAGCCCCATCAACTGCATCAATCACACCAACGGCGAGTGTTGTTACGGCAGCAGCAGCTAAAAGATTCTTGGCACCAAGCTTGACTCTGTCCTTATCTTCCTCTTTCAGGCCCACGACGACGTCCTTACCACCTTTATATACATACTTGGCTGATATCGCTACACCTTTTGCAGTATTGGTTACGGCACCTCCAATATCGGCAAGTCCCGCGTCTATGGCGGTATCATCTTTACGGATCGCACCACTCGCCAGATCATATGTCCCGCTAGCCAGTTGTCCAACGGTTTTGCCTGTATTAATCGTGGCTTTTTCTACGCCGTTTCCGATTTCCTTGATAAAGGGACTTCCTGCAAGTTCACCTACAACCCGCACACTACCTCCCAATACTTTCCCGGTAAATTCTCCAGCCAATTGCCCCATACCTTTTAAAAAACTCATCCATATTCCCCCGCTCCAATAAAAAGTTGATCCTATGTGTTATCTCAATTAACTTATTATATTCATATGTAAGCCAAAAGAACATCAGTCTCCAGCCCGAGTGGCGCAACCCTCCTCGATTGATCGCGACACGCTTTAGAAGTGCCCGATCCGCCCCCGGAACGCCGACCACGCTGCCCGCAAACACACAAAAGGCGCTAATCCCACAGGAAAGCGCCTTCCGCTGTTCATTACCCTAATCATTTGACTACACACGATTTTAGAAGTGTCTCAAGGAGCAGCAACGTAGTGGAGGGGGCGGAATCGATTCTGAAGAAGCGAAGCGTTCGCCTTTATCCCCGGATTTTCCCCTTATGAGGGGAATTCATAAAATCTGGGGATAACAGCGATCATAAGAACGATCCGCCCCCGGAACGCCCACTACGCTGCCCACCAGTACACTTCTACCCACCGTACCTAGTCAATAAATCCTTCCATGACTACCGTCGGCATCATATTCGATTGCCAAGCACCCTTACCATATCCACTGTTATAACCTGGTGTAGCCTGAGGCTCCCAGTAGAATACACCTTTACCTTTGCCATTCGGCAGATTGCGGATTTGGTTTTTCATCGACGCGACAAAACTTTTACCAGCCGCTGCCTGATTATTGTCCATGCCAATTTCGGAGATGATGATCTCTTTGCCATAACGGTTGATCATATCCTTGGCGTTGTTTACCGTGTTCGTCACAGCTGTATTCCAGTCGGAAGCCGAAGGGTAGAGGGACATGGCAATCATGTCAAAGTTAGCTCCGTTATTGATCAGACCACCAATATTCCATACATATAGGGCGTTATCATCTCCACCCGCCAGATGCACAATGGTTTTGGTGCCGCTGCTCAGGGATTTCACTGCATTATGGCCTGTGTTCACCAGCCACGCATAGTTTTTCATGTTAGTGGATGCTTTGCCATCTTCCCATAACATGCCGTTGCTTGTTTCATTACCGATCTGTACCCAGTCAGGGGTAACGCCTTTGCTTTGCATCGCGGTCATCACATCACGAGTGTGGTTCCATACCGCATCCATGAGTTGTTGGAACGTGTAATTTTTCCAGGCAGCAGGTTTGGTTTGTTGACCAGGATCTGCCCAGGAGTCGCTGTAGTGCAGGGTGAGCATCACGCTCATGCCGGCATTTTTGGCACGTTGTGCGAGTGTAGCCGCACGATCCTTATTCATGTAACCGTTACCATAATCATTCGAAGGATTAACGAACACTCGAATACGAACGGAGTTGATTTGATAGTCGTTTTTCAAAATATCAATGATGTCACGCTGTACCCCGTTTTTATCTTTCCATTTGTAACCTTGGGCTTCCATTCCGGGAACCCAGCTGATGTCGGCTCCTTTGGCGAAACTTGGTGCTGCGCTGGCATGCTGACCTGCGGGCAACATGATGGAGGTGAATAACAAAACAAAAGCCAACATGATGGATGTCTTGAAACCCCTTACATTTTTAAACATTACAAGATGCCTCCTCGGATTTGGGTTGAGTTGCATCCTAATTATAGCCATCCAGGTTTACTCGACTAAAGGGTCCATTTCCAATATTTTGGGTGTTTTCTCAACCTCTCTATGAAAAAAGACAAAACAAAAAGCCGTCCGAAGACGGCTTTTCTACCCGTGGCGCTTTTTGAAACATTGATCCGTATCCCGCGCCTCCACCAGACTCATTTTATTTTGAGCTAGTGGATCGGGTAAGGGACACGTTCAACATGTGATTAGAAATGTTGACGCACCTCCTTTCCTTGTGGCAAGAGTATACAACATCTTGTTTGGGAAAGCTAGTCTTTTTTACGTATTTACGCAAAATTATTTTTCGGTCTGGAACATCGTGATATCTCGTGCATAGTGACTCTTCGTTCCGTCATTGTTGCGAATGCGCACGCTATCTTCACTAATCCGCTCGACGATACCACTACCCACTTCACAGTAGACGCCAGCTGGGTCTTCCTGCCATGCGCTCACTACACATTGAGAGAGTGCAGCCGTGAAAAACTCTATATTTTTTTGTAACGTTCTAGGTTTGTTGGATTTCATTATATACTCCTTTAAATACTGATATTTGGAAATGATAACAAGAAACCGGACCAAATCACACTGTACTTCACTTTACTCTGTCTATTGACCTTTGTAAAGGGATGGAAAAAGTTGCGCCCATGAGGTATCATTTACATAAATTTTACGTAGCGTTTACACTGCGCTGACGCTTGATGTTGATTACGAATAGTACAATTATAGTAGAACTTCTAACCAAGAATAGATATGCAACACATTCGGAGGCCATACATGCATAGAGACGTCAAAACAGGTAACTACGTTAATCGCGATTTAAGTTGGGTTGAGTTTAATCGGCGCGTACTTCAGGAGGCCCAGGATCCAACGACGCCCCTGCTGGAACGCATGAGATTTCTCGGGATTGTCGCCAGTAATCTGGACGAGTTCGTCAGTGTAAGGGTGGCAGAGACAAAAGAGAAGATCAAGGCCGGATTTACGCAAAAGGATTTTACAGGGTATACCCCTTCGGGATTATACCGCAGATTGATCAAACGAACCGGGACCATGGTCGCCGAGCAGTATAAAACGTATCGTGAACTTATTCGTCTACTCGCCAAGAAAGGCGTAAACATTCAGGAATATACAGATCTTAATGTGACACAGCAGCGCGCAATGGACCAGTACTTTCACGAAATTATTTTCCCGGTACTCACACCGATGGCGATTGATCAGAGTCGTCCGTTCCCGCTGGTACACAATAAGTCTGTCTATCTGTCCGTGATGCTGCAGAAGGAAGGGGAGCAAGAGGGCGAGCCGTTTATGGCTATTGTTCAGGTACCTTCCAATCTTCCGCGGGTGGTTCAGGCCCCCATTCGGGCGAATAGCAAAAAGAAAACATTCATCCTGATTGAAGACCTCATCAAACATCATATCCACACGCTCTTCAGCGGATATATCTCGCTGGCTGCGCAGGAATTCCGGGTGACCCGCAATGCGGATCTGTTTATTAATGAAGAAGAAGCGGAAGATCTGCTGGAGGCTATTGAAAAAGAATTGCGGCGCAGACGCCGAGGGGCTCCTGTACGACTGGAAGTCTGCAAGGATTTTCGTCCGGACGCTTTGCTTGAATTGCAGGATGAATTCGATATTCAGGACCCGGTGTACGAAATTGATGGACCACTGGATCTGAGTTTTCTGGCTGGATTCGTAGATAGTCTGGAGGGCTTCTCACATCTGAAATACAGTCCGGTGAAGCCTGTCTATCCACTGGAGTTCCTGCCCAGAGAAAGTCATTTTGAGCTGCTGCGCAGACGGGATGTGCTGGTGCATCATCCATACGAATCATTTGAACCGGTCACCGATTTTATCTTGGAGGCTTCGGAAGATCCAAGAGTTCTGGCCATCAAGATGACCTTATATCGGGTCAATGGCGATTCACGCCTTATTCCGGCACTTGCACTTGCTGCTGAGAGTGGCAAGCAGGTCACAGTTGTGGTGGAACTGAAAGCCCGGTTCGATGAAGAACGCAACATCGCTTGGGCCCGTAAGCTGGAGAAGGCCGGATGTCACGTGGTCTATGGACTGGTTGGACTGAAAACCCATGCCAAAATCATTCTTGTCGTACGCAGGGAACAGCAGGGTTTGAGACGTTATGTTCACGTAGGAACCGGTAACTATAATGAGAGTACAGCCAAAGTGTATACAGACGTGGGGCTGTTTACCTCCAATCCGATTATTGGAGAAGATGCTTCCGAATTGTTCAATGAAATTACTGGATACTCCGGTCCGAAGGCATTACAGGCGTTCCACGTAGCTCCGGATGGTATGAAGGACGAGCTGTTTTCCCTGATTCGTAGAGAAACGGAGCATGCCCTGAAAGGCAAACCTGCCAGAATCATCGCCAAGATCAACTCCTTATCCCATCAGGATATGATTGATGAGTTGTACGAGGCTTCTCAAGCCGGGGTACAGATCGATTTGATTGTGCGCGGCGTATGCTGCCTGCGTCCGGGGGTAGAGGGGCTTAGTGAGAACATTCGGGTCATTAGCATTGTGGATCGTTTCCTGGAGCATTCACGGTTGTTTTATTTTGAAAATAGCGGTAACCCCGATGTATTCATCTCCAGTGCGGACTGGATGACACGTAACCTGAATCGAAGAATTGAACTGATGTGTCCTGTATTCGATCCAGAGCTGAAAAAGATGCTGGTGGATATCCTTAATCTGTCCCTTATGGATAATGTCAAAGCGAGAGAACTTATGCCTGGTGGCAATTATGTATTTGTACAAAATGAAAAGCCCCCGCTGAGAAGTCAGACGGAGGCCATGGGAATTATCCCTTGGAAGCCTGCTGAATGGAGTGCGTTAACGTAACTCCCCAGGCTTCCTGTAAGTCCTTGACGGCCTCTTCCAGGCCATCAAGTTCCAGTAACGGCTCGGCTGTACAGGTGAAGTGCACCTGCAGCGAGTCGTTTTCTTTTGTTGCTTCGATCGCAGCGATGCTCTCGGATCGATTGATGGCTTCGGCTACTCGCAGCAGAGAGCCTATACGATGAGCATGCCGCTCATCCGAGTTTTTCAGAATGTCCCGGTGCTTATTCAGCAGTTGGGGCGTTCTTTTTTTAGGATGATAATCGGCAGCACTGGCACTGAGAATGGTCTCTCGGTGAGAAAGTCCATAGATGCTCGCATTCATGATCCAATAGGCCGAGTGCTGTGTATAACGGAAATAGTTAATCTGCTTACCAGCCATATGCAGCATGGAAGAAGCATACAGAATTCGGGTATCTGCTTGATCAGGCGCAGTACCTTGCAGTGCAGTATACAGGGTAACTGCATCCTGATGAATCCGTTGGAGACGTTTCTCTGGAATAGGCGGACCAAAATGGATAAAGTTACGGATACTGTCCTTCAGCGCGTCCGGAACGACCGGTTGACCTTCAGCCATGTAATCTCGCAACAACCCGTCCCGTAAACCCGCACCACTAACCACATACCGATCACCCTGTATTAATCTGAAAACAGTTCGCAGGATCAATACGCCGGGCACAATGATGTCTGCGCGATCTTTGGCGAGCCCAGGTACCTTTTTGCGCTGTGCCGAGGTGAGATGAGGCAAGGAGCGTGCGATGTTCTCCATCGCTTCCTCACCGATCTCATAATGATGGGTGACAGGCAGCGAATACTGGGTACGCTTCTGTTCCACTTTGGCGAGTGTACGCATCGTTCCTCCAAGTCCGATAAGTGGCAGGCCGGGGTGCTCAGCAATCCAATCCTGTCCACGGAGAGCTTGAATGACTTCGTTACACAGTGCATTCGCGTTCTCCTCGGTCCACTGGTCTTCGCCCCCATAACGGGCATGCGAGTTCACTGCACCGATGGGGAGGGAAATGCTATGTAACCTTTTCCGATCCCGAAAGACCGTAATCTCCGTGCTACCACCTCCAATATCCACGACATAACCGTCTGCCAGTTCAATGGATTGAGTGACACCAAGGAAACCATAATAGGCCTCCCGATCTCCGGATACACATTCGATGGTAAGTCCCGTCTCAGTCTCCAGCCATTCGATAATCTCAAGGACATTACTTGCGTTACGAATAGCTGCCGTAGCTGCTGCGCGAATCAGTTTGGTTTGATACGCTTCACAGGTCGCTTTGAATTGACGCAAGATGGTGATGGCTTTATTCAGAGAGTGACGCAGAATGGTTCCATCCGACTCAACAACGCTGCTCAGACGAGCGGCGTATTTGTCTTCATGAATGATGCGATAGGCTTTGTCCTGGTCCAGTTCATATATAACTAGACGAATGGAGTTCGAGCCGATATCAATAATTCCTAAGGTTTCATTAGTACGTGTCATAAGCATCTCCTTCTACAGAGGTTCAACTACCCGAAGTGAAGCAGGGCAGCCATGGCTTCCGGTGAACCCGGAGGTGTGGCAGAGAAGGGCGTAGTTAACATAACAACAATGATAAAGACGATGAAACAGGCAAATATAAGACAACTTACGGCAAAGCCGCGATTGCGCTTTTGAATAAACAGTCGGATACCTGTGACAAAGAGAAGTACCGTGACGGCTACCAGAACGATCGACATTGCAAAATAGGCTACGCCATATAGTGATTTGAAAAATGCTTCCATTTCTTCTGAACGCTCCTTAGATCCTCATATTTAAGCCCTTCCAGCCATTCCTTAGTAGCATACGACAGATTGACTTGTTTGAAAAGCAAACCGGGCGCTTGTTCCTTTTTCCGCCATCACCTTGGGACATGTTCCATGGAAAAGGGGCCTTTGCCTTGGACAGACATCCAAGAAAGCACGGCTCCTGTTGAGTATGTATAAGGAAGGACTATTGTTCTAGGGAAGGAGATCAACCCATGTCGAGACAGCTTGCAAGCAAATGGCGGAAGACAGCGGCACTGCTGAAGTACCCGGTAGCTGCTGTCCATATTCCACAGACCAAGGCATTCAACTCGGGGAATCTGCTGCACATGCTCAGTCGTTATGGAATGGTGTATGTCAAACCTATTGTCGGTGGCGGAGGGTATGGTGTCATCCGGGTATCGGCGAGCGGAGGGGCTTATCGATACACGCATATGAAAACGACCCGTTCTTTCGCCAGTTTCAGTCAGATGTATCGCTCTCTGGTACGTGTAAAGGCAAGACGCAGGTATTTGATCCAGCAGGGCATCCATCTGGCAACGATTCAAGGAAGACCTGTTGATTATAGAGTCAAAGTCGTCAAGACCGAACGAGGCTGGGTATTCCGTTCCTTGGTAGGACGACTCGCTCGCCCGGGACTTTGTGTGACGAATCTGAGCAAGGGTGGCACCATGTTGTCGGGACGGAGAGCCCTTGGTTTATCCCTGCCACATATATCCGGTCGGCACAAACGCAGAGAGATGCGCTCACTTACACTGACATGCACACATATCATGGAAAGTCAGTTCCCAGGTGTGGGTCAGCTTGGTTTTGATTATGGGCTGGATTATTCAGGCAAGATATGGATTCTGGAAGTGAATACCAGACCACAATAAAAAAATGGATGGAAAAGCTTAAAAAAATCCAAGAAAAACCGATAATATATAGAAGAAAACGGTATGAAAAACGTTTGAAATTTTACATTACAGGGTAATTTACTCGCAACAAGTCTTGAAACTATGAATTTATTCCAAAAAAAATACGCTGATAAACGTTCTGTTGAAAGTACATCTTTCCTGTGCATAAATATTGTCCACACTATACACGTTGATTACTCAACATTTTTACCAATTATCAACAAACTATGCACAGGATTTCCACATATCATTGTGGATAACAAGAACGCTTGTTCTCTATATGAATCTCTGATATGATAGTTTTGAGGAAAAAAAAGGAAAGGTTGTGGCGGGAAATGGCTATGTTATCCGATGAGATGTTGTTGGATTCCTACCATAAAGCGATTGAGTTGAATCTCGAACGAGATTTCATCGCACTGCTGTTGGCAGAAATCCATAAGCGCAAACTGGGTACCGACGTATCTGCCATTCTTCACTAGAGATCCTCATTGCAGGCAATGTTACAGGTTTCCGGACAAGTCCCATAGTGAGACAGGCCATGGCGTGCTCGTCTGACAATGGTGACAGTACATCACATGATTGCAAACGTTTTCGGCTTCGTCTGCCGTGTCAGAGGAAGTTTGGAATGCGTAGGGGCTGTATGGTCCGGTGTAGTCATCCAATTTGCCGCATTCTAACAGTCCCTGAAGGCAGTGGGGGCAAGCCTGCTCCGGTACAACCAGACCGTTACACAGCGGGCATATATAAGACAAGGGTATCCCTCCTGATATGGATTCACTCAGGAGTAAGATACCCTTTTTTGTATCAATTATGTTGTTTTAGCGAAACTAGCGTTTCATGTTGCTGCTGTGTCCCGGGGACAACTTGGCATCCGGATCGAAGTATACTTTGGCGTTATTCACTGCTGTTGGAGCTTCACCGAATCCGACAGCGATTAGCTTCAGTTTGCCTGGGTATGTTGTAATATCCCCGGCAGCGAAGATCCCTGGAATAGATGTTTCCATGCGGGAATCCACAACGATGGAGTTGCTGTCAATTTCGATTCCCCACTCGGCAATCGGCCCGAGAGAAGAGACAAATCCGAAGTTAACAATCACGTCATCTACTTCGATTTCCTGTGTTTCTTTGGTTTTGACATGGGAGAGGGTTACCTTGGTAATGGTGTCATCCCCATGCAGTTCCGTGATTTCGGTCGGTGTAACGACATTCACCTTGGAATTCATCAGATTTTCGACACTGTGCTCATGTGCACGGAACTTGTCCCGACGATGGATCAGCGTTACTTGCTCAGCGATGGGCTCTAACATGAGTGCCCAGTCTACTGCGGAGTCACCGCCGCCACTGATCAGTACCTTTTTGCCAGCGAAGGCATTCAGATCACTGATGAAGTAGTGCAGGTTGCTCTTTTCGAACTTGGCAGCACCTTCAAGCTCCAGGCGACGTGGTTCGAATGCACCTACACCAGCTGTAATAATGACGGCTTTGGCATGATATTCATTCTCATCCGTCTTCACGACGAAATGTTGTTCATCCTTTTTCTCCACCGATACAACCTTTTCTTCAAGGCGGATGTTCGGGTTAAAATGACTCATTTGCTCAACCAGGTTATTCACCAGTTCCTGAGCGGTTACTTTCGGGAATCCGGCTACATCATAGATGTATTTCTCCGGGTAAAGAGCGGCAAGCTGTCCGCCAAGCTGTGGCATACTTTCAACCAGTGTAACGGATGCCTGACGCATCCCACCATAAAACGCGGCGAACAGACCCGCAGGGCCTCCACCGATAATAAGCAAATCAGTCATATCATGACTGGAATTCTGTGCAGTCAAGAATCAACAACACCTTTCATATTTTAATAGGTAGTTAACAGGAAGAATGTGCAGGCTACATATCGTAACCGACGTTGGTGCTGAACTGTCTTTCCTATTATAAACGGTGTATTCAGGGTTGCAAAGTTAGCTGCATCACGAATCTGAGAATAATTGATGAAGATCAGATGAGAATAGGATGAAATTGGAAATGAAAGGTTATGAAAAATAACAAAAAAAACCTTGATCTTTACCAGAAATACAGATATCCTTGACCTGTACTATGTGTTTTTTTGTCTAATTTAGAGTCAATATGTAATGTGAAGACAACTCCCGTGTTTTGTGGAAACTTGTGGTTAATTTCACAACTTGAAACGATAATTTGCGTGCAAACGAATTAAATTTTGCTGCAAACGTTTAAATAAATTCGCGAAGTTAACATTTGTCGTCATAATGGGCAAGACCTCATCAATATTTGTAAGTAAGTGTATTTTGCATCTCACCCAGCATCGGGCTGGTGCAAGTGAAACCGGAAGGGGTATAGACATGAGCAGTATTCCCAAAATCGTCATCCTCGGCGCGGGCTATGGCGGGATTCTAACAGCCCAGCGGCTGCAGAAGGAATTGAACTATAACGAGGCCGACGTCACATTGGTGAACCGGCATGATTATCATTATATTACTACACATCTACATATGCCGGCAGCCGGCACGGATACCATTGAGCATGCAAGAGTCCCTATTTCGAAGCTGATTGATGAGTTCAAGATTGATCTGGTTAAGTCTTCTGTGAAGGAGATTCGACTGCAGGATCGGAAGATTATTCTAGAGGACGGCACGTTATCCTATGATTATCTGATTATTGGACTAGGCGGTGAGCCTGAGACCTTCGGTATTCCGGGCATGCTCGATCACGCCATGACAATCCGCAGCATTAACTCAGTCAGACTGATTCGAGAGCACATCGAATATCAATTTGCGATGTACAAAAATGACAATAAACGAAATCGTATTCGGTTTGTCGTAGGTGGAGCGGGTTTCAGTGGCGTTGAATTCGTAGCTGAGCTTGCAGATCGCATTCCACAGCTGTGCAAAGAGTTCGACGTGAATCCGAAACATGTGCATATCTACAATGTAGAGGCTGCACCTTCGGCTTTGCCTGGATTTGACCCGGAATTGGTAGAACATGCGATGAATGTGCTGAAGAAGAAAGGTGTTACCTTCAAGATTGGTGTTCCGATCAAGCAATGTCTCCCGGATGGAGTTATTGTGGGAGAGGGAGAAAAGCTCGATGCTGCTACAGTCGTATGGACCGGCGGTATTCGCGGTAACTCACTGCTTGAACAGGCAGGTCTTGAAGTCATGAGGGGACGAGTGAAAGTAGACGACTACCTGCGTGCTCCAGGGCATGAGCATGTCTATGTCATCGGTGACAATTCACTTGTGTTCAACGCGGAAGGACGGCCTTATCCGCCAACAGCCCAGATTGCGATGCAGCAGGGGGTTAACTGTGCGAAGAACGTCGTGGCATCCATTCGCAAGAAACAGCCACAACCTTTTGTATTTACGAGCAAAGGCACGGTTGCTTCATTGGGTAAAGGTGAAGCGATTGCTGTTGTAGGCGGCAAGAAATACAAGGGCTGGAAAGCGGCTCAGTTGAAGAAGCTGGTTGATCTGCGTTATCTGTTCATCATTGGTGGTATTCCGTTAGTCCTGAAGAAAGGGCGGTTTTTTGGATGAGACATTGCAGTGTTCAGGTCCGGGGACTATTAACGCGTGAAGAACTGGATCGATACAACGCCCTGATGCAGGTCGGTGGTTATCTGGAGGAACAGGATCAGTATGATCTGGCCTATATCGTGCAAAAAGAAGTGGATATTCTCATTTTGCCGGCGATTGAGCGGCTTAAAGAGAAAGGTCGTGACCGTGATCGGGCCACAGCCGAATTTCTCGAATCACTGAAAGCGGTTGATGATGAGGACGAGGATTAGAGACGATATAAGTTGAACTAAAGATGTTTACACATACACTTCAATGACAGAATAACCTTCCAATCGCTGTTATCCCCAGATTTTTTTGATTCCCTTTTGTTAAAGGGGAAAATCCGGTGATAGCGTATGCTTCCGATGCAGCTTTCTTTCAGAAAGCTTTTAGGCGAAGTGGATGCTTTCGAAGTAGCTTTCTTGCAGAAAGCTTGTAGCTTCGCTTTTTCAGGTTTTTTCTGTCCTTTCCGTTTTTGTGTAAATAAATAGTTCAAACAATATAGATCTAAATCAAGCTTGAGGTAGTAGAATATTGCTAGATAATAAAGCACCGCAGACAGTATCCTTTACAGGAGATGTCGCGGTGCTTTATTATGTGTTGCACTATTTTACAGCTTAAGCATGTCTTCCAAAGTTCCTTCGTTCAACAGACTTCCCACATAGAACGAACCGAATTCGCCATAACGCGCGCTAACTTCATCGAAACGCATCTCATAGACGAGTTTTTTGAACTGAAGTGCATCATCCGCAAACAGCGTAACGCCCCATTCCCAATCGTCGAAACCGACAGAGCCGGTAATGATCTGTTTCACTTTACCCGCATAGCTGCGACCAATCATGCCGTGACTGCGCATCATGGTGCGACGCTCGTCCATGGACAGCATGTACCAGTTGTCATTCAGCTCACGCTTTTTGTTCATCGGATAGAAGCAGATGTATTGCCGTTGCGGCAGAACAGGCTTCAGGCGGGCGATAATCTCCGGATTCTGCATCGGGTCTTCGCCTTCTTTGCCAAGGTAGTTACTCAATTCCACTACACTGACGTAGGAATACGATTTGGTTGTGTATTGAGCAAACATCGTTTTATTAAACGCGTTCTCCACAGCCTTCAGATCTTCCAGCGTTTCACGCAGGTGCATCATGACGAGGTCTGCTTTTTGACCTACAACCGTATACACGACTGTACTTCCTTTGGATGAATCCTCGACTTCTTTCCATTCTTTCCAGAATTCCTGAAGCTCGTCCAGTGCTACAGCACGTTCTTCATCATCTGCTGCTTTCCAGGCGGCCCAGTTAATCGAGCGAAAATCATGCAGGGCGTACCAGCCCTCCAGTGTTGATGCTGCTTCGTTCATTGGTTGTGTTCCTCCTGCAAGGTATATTTCCAAATCCCTATAAGTGGTTGTTCAAAAAGTCCGCTTTTGATTACGAATGATGCCTGGTGGCATCATCAGCATCGAATATGGCATTCAGCCGAAATAAGTGGATGCTTACGAAGTATGTTTCCTTCGGAAACATTGTAGTTGCTCACGTAGCTCTATCTACGCTCCGCTACTCCATTTCTAGCTTCATTCCATCTTCTCGGTACTGAAAACCAGTCTTTTTGAACACGTACTATAAGGGACGGGTGAGTGCTTTATCGTTTACATTGTATCCCAACATGAAGCAGAAGGGCAAATGGACAGAGCGTGAATATAGGGAAATTTGTCCAGAAAGTTCGTTGCTTCGCCACATTTTTTGCGGTACACTAACTACTATCCAGAAGTGAAACCCGAATGCGTGAAAGAAGAGGTGAACGTCGGCCGATGCAATTTATACCTGTGCTGGTATTAATGGTATTATTTTTCGTTATGATGTTTGGTATCGGTTTCATTTTAAACATGCTGATGAAGACAACCTGGTTTCCTTCCTATTTGTTCATCATTGTAATTCTGCCTATTGTCGTGTATTCTCTATGGGATCATTCGTCATCTCTGGTGTCCCATCTGGGTTCTTTCCAGCTTGTAGATTATATGACGGGTGTCGCTGGACTGGCTGGTGCGGTAATCAGTGGCTGGACGATTCAGAAGTTGCGTCTGGGTGGGTACAGAATGTTTTAGTTTGCTGGAAAGAGGTAACACATGCATGACTGTAATCGTGAGAAAGTCTTGTCTTTGTCGTAAACGCTTACGAGTACAAAGGGAAGGCTTTTTTGCTGTCCATTGATATAAGATGGATTATTGTATAGTTGTACTTCATATATATCTGGAGAACATTTTCTTCAGATCTTTGCTTGTATTCTGCGGCTACAGCTTTTATAGTATTCTAGCGACTCTCGACATGTTTTTTTTCGAAAGTTGCTTAATTCGGCGAAAACGTGAATGATGTCGACCTAGGACGAAACGGAGCGAGAACAGGCCATCTTTTTACCTGTTTTTGAGCATTTGAGGATCAGACATTTATGATAGAATAGATAAACATACTTTTGGGGAGAAGGAGATCAGGCTATGCGCATGAAGAATCTGCATCATTATACTGAACATCATCGCTACTGCGTATACAGGGAGTTTGGACTTAGCGCCCTGGATGACCGTATGCTTACAGGAGCATATCAGCCCATGGTAGGTGCTTTTGCGGTTGGCTTGTATCGGCTGTTGTTTCAGCATCTTCCCGGTGAACAGGTCGGTTATTCGCCGCTTGAACAGCAACGGAGGCTGTTCATGACACTTGGACTTGAGCCAAGTGAGAAAGGGCGTAAATATTTGCTAGAGCAGACATCCAAGCTTGAGGCAGTGGGGCTGCTTCAGACTTCAAGGCTATATATTCCGGAAAATGATGATTACATCTACGAATATGAGCTGCAACCGCCGCTCTCTCCGGCAGAATTTTTCCGGACACAGCATTTGACACTGCTGCTTCGTGACAAGATAGGCAAATTTGCCGTCCTTTCCCTGCGTTCCGGTTTCTCGGCAGTGGAAAATGGGGACGCGCCTTATCCGGCAGCCAATAAAGAGAATATTTCCGTTCCCTTTTACGATATATTTGAATTGAATACACATGTTATCGATTACGAGTTGGAGCAAGCATTGTCGGAAGTATCGACTACGGCCCAGCGGACAGGCACGAATGATGCAGCGGAAGAAAACAGTTTGAACTATGCCGACATTATTTTGCGTTTTCCGCGAGAGTCGGTCAATCGCCGTCATGTAGAACAGTTGCGGTTCGATCATGAACAACTGGGCATTGTAAATTATGTCGTGAACAAGTTCAACCTCAGTGTGCAGGATGTATGCCGTCTGCTGGATGAAGATGATATCTTCAGTCCACAGGGCCAGCTGATTCTGGATGATCTCCAGCATAAGGCGAGCATGCAGTTCAGGCAGACGAAGAAGCGTCATGAGCAACAGACTGTACAGGCAGCCAAGGTAGTGGCTTTGAGACAGCATATGGAGGAGCCAGAGCGGAAAGAAGACTCCGGTGAACCACCTGTTGAGCATGGAGTGCAGATGGAATACTACGTTGAAGTGCCTCCACAATTTATGACCAAGTGTGATATTCACCAATACAATATGATGTTGCGGAATGAGCCGTATACACGTCTGCTGCAGACGTTCTTCCCAGGTGCAGTACCGGACAATCTGATCGATATATTTGAGAAAATTGACCTGAGTTACAAATTGCCAGGTGAAGTTATCAATGTATTGATTCATTATTTGATGGCATTACTTGTATCCGGCGGAGAGCAGCGAATTAACCGTAACTTCGTTGAGGCGATCGCCTCCAACATGTTGCTCAAGCAGGTGAACTCTTACGAGAAAGCCGTTCAATATATTCGCGATCAGGCCAAGGTCAAAGGCAAACAGGCTGCTGGTGCAGCTGGAACCCGTACCCGTACATACGGCAAAGGAACCAAAGCCAAACCCGAGATTCCGATTGTACAAGACATAAGCACCGATGGAGACGCCGTATCCGAGGAAGAGTTCGAAGAGATGATGCGATTCGCCCAGCAGATGCAGGCAAGCAAGCAAAAAGGAACTTCTTAAATATTTATATTAAACCAAAAAGACGAGACCTCCGATTAATGGAGACTCGCCTTTTTTTTGAATTACCAACGTTTTCACTTTATCTGATCAGACCATCAGATCGAGTTATTACTGTAATTCCCAAATGTTTCCTGACATGCTACTTTGCGATCAAAACATAGAGCCTTTTAAATGTCTGTTGGATGTACTGGACCCTACGTTTCTTTGCTGTTATACAACGTGCCTGAAATATCCTGACGGGTTACCTCAAAATCATGGGTGCTTGATTGCCCGCGTAGTTCTCAATGATCAGCTTATGAATATACAGAAATGTTATCATTTATACGATATATAATAGTACCTACTAATACATAAGAATAGAAAGGATTTTGAATTTGAAGAGATTTATTGCAATTGCTTTATTGGTTCTAGGGTTATTTATAGGGTCTAATGTAGCTACTGAAAGAGGGGTTTACGCTGCAACAACACAAGAAGTATCTTTATCTCTTTCTAATGGAGGTATCTACTATGGTGAAGTTCAAGATGGGAAAGCACATGGAAAGGGAACTGCCACATGGGGAAAGTATAAAACTTATACCGGTGAGTGGAAATATGGAAAGAGATCTGGGAAGGGAGAGTTAATCACAACAGACCCAGAAACAGAAACGCCTCAAGTCATTTATGAGGGAACTTGGGCTAATGATAAACAGAATGGGCAAGGTACTTTAAGAGAATATTTTAAATTTAGTAAGTACAGTGAAGAATATGATCGAGCTACGGCACATCAGGGTACTTTTAAAGATGGTCAGCCTGTATCTGGATACACAGTGATAAAGGATTTGAGTTTAGATACTGAATTGGTTTTTAGGTACATGAACGATAATGTGATGGTCGCTCTCGGTTTAGAAGACTCCAATGATTTAAATGTTCCATTAAAAGCAGAAAATATGTCCTTGTTTGCATCTTTGAATTTTAAAAAAGAATCTGGATTTCTTATGCAATATACGGAAGAGAAAAAAAACGTATATCAATATGGAACGTATAAAAAGGGTCCTAATGGAGGAACTAGTTTATTTAATGGAACGATCGAGCTGTTTGACCCGTATAATGATAACATTTCCATTGGAATTGTGAAGAAAGCTAAAATTAAAAGCTATAAAGTAGTGAATACTTCCGAAGAACTCTCTAAATATAGAGAGAGAATTATAAAGAAGAAGTTGTATCTTCTTGACCCATACATGTCTAATTTCAAGAAACTATATAATCAGCTATAAATTTTATGTTGGAAATAAAGAATTTAGATTACACATAAACAATTTCATCTTCCGGTACTTTCTCAAGCTAGTTATATCGTCAATGATTTTCGAGATGTTTTTTGAGATTAATAAAAGAGAGCCCCTTCAACTTCCTATCAAGGAAGTGAGAGGGCTCTCTTTTATTAAAATAGATGTAAGTGGCTAATATGTTATACAGGTTAGTTTGAAAATACCTTGCAATGTTACCTCAGAATCGTAGTGGCCTGATTGCCTGCATAATCCTCAATAACCAACTTCAAAGAGCTGCTGCTGGACGCTGGTGTGAAGGTCAGTTCACTCAGCTTCGTTCTTCCCCGAATGATATAGGGGAATTTCTGCGAAACGTAAGTGACTCCGAACTCGCGTGCCACCCCATTTTCATATACATAGATCTTGTACCAGTCCTCCAGATCCGGGAGGGCTAATGTATATTTCCCATCTTTTACCGTGACCTTTTCCTTGGCGTATGGTGTAATCTGAAGATCTGCGAGCTGTCCGGTATGGGTAACCGGGTTCTGGCCGCCAATGGCGATGTTCAGCACGTAATGTTCACCATTGGTTGGAAGTCCGGTCAGGACGGCAGATTGTTTTCCTTTTTTGACCTGAAGAGACGTGGTGAAGGGTTCTTTCGTGTATTCAGTTTTTAGTGTGAGCTGAATAGACTCGTTGCCTTTTCCTTTGTCTTTATTTTTATCTTTGTCCTTATCCTTGTCCGTATTCTTATCTTTGTCTTTGTCCAAATCTTTTGCTTTTTTCGGGTTTTTCCAGCTTACAATAGCATCACCATTCTTTTTGAATTTCACATCGATATTCTGAACGGCTGCATTCAGATCGTAAGGCAGGACGGTTGCTTCACTCTCGGTACCATCTGCACCAACCGCACGAATGGACAGTTCACCAGACGGCTGTTTTAGCGATTTGATATAAAAAGTGGAATCATACACGCCGCCTACATAGGCGCCATTTTCATATAAATTGTATTGTTTGACCTCTGAATAGTCTTTCATGTCCCATGCAACAACCAATTCATCGGTGTTGGTCAGTGCTTTGGCAATATGGAATCCGGTCGGTGCATCCGGTACAGCCGCTGAACCGTCGGAAATGCGGATCTCACCAATGTTCATCTGATAATTCTCAATCGCTTTGCCATTCGGGTCAAAAGATAATCCCATAGCGGCAATGGTTTTGCCTTGATATGCACTCAAATCCAGCGAAGTTGTCTTCCAGCCTTCCGTATGCTGGCCTGCATTAGGCACATTTACGTTGATCACGTTGGATGGATCATCTTCGAAGATCAACCCAACATGTAGGGAAGAAGTGTCGCTAGTGGACGGTTTGTTATACGTCAGCTCCAGTTTCGATTGCCCGTTGACGGACAGATCGGTTTTGTAGAGGCGAAGGAAGTTCTCCGCGTTCAGTGTACCGTTCACCACGAGAGAGCTGCCGCCATTAAACGCGCCAATGGACTTATATGTGTACCTTGCACCTTTCTCATAAGAGGGACCATAGTCAAAATCAACACTAAGCTTGTCGCCTTCACTATCCATCCACCATTGCCAAGTGACAGGGATATCCTGAATGTTGATATTGGACCATTCTTTATCGTTCGAGACAGTGCCGTCTTCATAATATTTCAGACCGTGACCCGTATTGAAGCTGGTCGCAAAATTAGAGCCGTTGATGACGGATCGCTCGGTAAGATAAGCGGCAATTCCATCCCAATTCGCACCGGAAGCATACACATCCGATAGATCGGCAGACGCATTACGACGTGCATTCGTTGGGTCTTGATTTGGACCAGACCACCACGCACGATCGCGCACAAAGGTCATCCATTGGTACTCATCCTCAGCTCGGTGATTGGTGCTGCCATCGCCCATCTCTTCATCCAGAGCGTTGTGGGTGAAGTCGGCACCCAATGTCGCTATGCTGTTCATGGGTTGACCGTTCTCATCCAGGTTATGGCGCAGGTCATAGGATTGCTTCCAACGGCCGAACTTGTCATGTCCACCTTCGACACCAGCAAATACGGTTTCGAGTGGATCAAGTCCCAGGCTAAGGGCATGATCGCGGGAGTCGCGGAGCATCTTGTGGTTCCATACATAGTTCAGGAAGATGGAATCCGAGACTCTGCCGAGAACGGAATCCTGTACAAAGGGGCTATTGAGCCCATTAAATTGATTCTGGTACTGAATCTTGCCCGTTGTATTGATGGTGGAATCATACCACTGGACATACAGGCCTTTATCTCTTAGATATTTCATGAATTTCTTGTAGGAAGCGATATCCTCAGGGGCTACACCCCGGGCAACCTCTTCCTGATTGAAGAAATATCCATCGTAGTTGTAGTATTCTGCCATCTCGGCAAGTTTCTCGGCTACAGGGAAATGACCGTTTTCATCCTGAATCAGCATTTGTTTATAGGTTTGTGGTCCACGGTCATTGTCTGAGAAAAAGATGTTAGCAATGGATTTAACGCCATTCTTATGGGCTGCATTGGTGTAGGCCGGATTCGGAATGTTCAAAATACCAAACTCGAAGTATTTCTCCGTCCATTCTTTACTTGGGTCATACAGCTCCTCAGGTACTCCCGCAGAGGCCATGCCGTGCCAATAGCTGTAGTAGTCTGTATATTGCCAATAATTAAACAGATACTGGCTGAATTCATTGGTATAAGGTGTACTATCGAAGAATGCATTGCCGTAATCACCACTCATCGTAAATAGCTGGGTGTCCGGGCTAAGCTCAGGATATGCCTGTGTAGCAGCGAACGCTTCATTACGGGGCTGCAAGGGAACATGGGCACGAAGTAAATCGCCATGGATATCACTTTCAGGTGTCCAGTTCAGAATCTGGGCTGAGGTGTACCCGTGTTGATAGGGCTGATTCACCCCTTTGGCGCTTTCGCCTGTGTAAGGGAGCGTGTCTCCTGCATAAACGGATGATGCAACAACTTGTCCAAGCAGAGCCGTAGTCAGGACCATGGCGGTTACCTTGGGAATGAGGCCTTTTGGTTTGAGTTTGCGTGTCATGCTGTTCCTCCTTCAAGTGGAATGAATGTAAGGTATTCTTTTACACAAAGCTAAACTTATGGTTAACGATAGTGGATGAAAGCGTTTTTAAATAGGGTGAAATTAAAGAAACACAGATATAAACTAAAGAAAAGTTGCAGGTGACAAGTTAATGTTAGAAGCCTAATGATATAATTCTATATAAGTTGAACTAATTTTTTACACGATAACGGAGAGGACAGAAAAAACCTGAAAAAGCGAAGCGTTCGCATTTATCACCGGATTTTCCCCTTAGAAAAAGGGAATCGAAAAATCTGGGGATAACAGCGATTGGAAGGTTATTCTGTCATCGTAGTGTCAGTGTAAATATCTTTAGTTCAACTTATATAGTCAGGAAAACAGCATCGGAGGGAACATGCGAATTGAAAATTGTTAGCGTTTACAATAATTTCTTCAAAAATAATATGTTTATGAAAATGCTCCTGACCTTCTCGATGATATCCATTGTCACGATCATTACATTGTCTTATATCATCTTCCTGTCGGTGTCCGACTCCACGATTCGTCGGGAACTGGCGATCCAGAAAGCGGCGATGGAACATGTGGATCGATACATTCATCAGCAGTATGAATCGGTACAAAACATGGTGAGGGACATGCATCAGAATGAGGCGCTGTCCGCCAACATTACTTACCTGATGAATCATTCGTACGCTGAATATGTTCAGCACATGACCAATGGATATTACGCCAATCAGGACGACTATTCGGCCGATGTGTTGAAACATTTTCAGAACATTATGGATCGTAATTCGCAGATTAACCAACTCATGTTATATAGCGCTGAGCAGCAGGATCTGTCTACCTTCAATCAACACAAGCAGTTCCGCAAGCTGGACACCAATGTGGCCCATTCCTATATTCCGGACGTGATGGCGATGGAAACGCCCAATATCAGTGCCCCCAATTCCTGGATTCGTAAAGAGATCAATCAATGGGACCCTGCGCTCTATTCCATCCGCGTACCGATTAACAATACACAGACTCTTCGGAATCTGGGCCAATTTCTTGTCTTCTTTGACTCGGAGGGAATCGGAAATGCACTGGATAACTACGAGAGTAATCTGAAGGGAGAAATCGTGGTATTATCGGCGAAAGGTACAGTCTTGTTCGACTCCACCAATCAGTATTACGGGAAGAAGTATCCCTACGTGAATGTAGCCGATTCGCTGTTTGATCAGACGGATATGGATTCGATGAAAAAGGAACAGAACATGTATGTGAACAAGTTCGTCTCTGCGGATCAGGGTTACGTGGTCATTGGTACCGTTCCGGTAGAAGAGATGGGTGAAACCTATGCGGGCATTCGCAATACCATCATCTCGATCAGTATCGTATGTATTTTGTTTGCCGTGCTGGTTCCGGCGTTTTTCATTATTAACTTTGCCAAACGAACCCGTCGAATTATTCGCTTCACCCAGAAAGTGAAATACGGCAACTTCACGGCTCGCATTGACGATCCGCGTGATGATGAACTGGGGCAGATCTCGCATAGCTTTAACGATATGCTGGACGAGCTAAATCTGTATATCGAACGGGTCTACAAAGCCGAGATCAAACAGAAGGAGACGGAGTTGGTCGCATTACAGGCGCGTATCAACCCCCATTTTCTCTACAATACGCTCGAAGTGATTCGGATGAGAGCCATATCCCAGGGTGCCAGAGACGTCGGTGAGATGATCTATAGCCTGTCCGTATTGTTCAAGAGTCTGGTACAGCAGAAGAAAAACTATACGCTGAAGGATGAGATGGAAGCTTGTCGCTTGTATCTGGAGTTATTCCGAATCCGCTATAAAGATATTTTCATATATACGATTCAGATCGACGCTGCTTATTATCAACACCCTGTGGTCAAACTTTCGCTGCAACCCATCATTGAGAATTATGTCGTGCATGGCATTCAGACGGAACGATCGGATAACCGATTATCGATTGTTGTGGAAGAGACGGATGATGTGGTGCAGGTGGAAGTCAAAGATAATGGCAAAGGCATTGATCCAGCACGTCTGACAGAAATTCTCGAAGAACTGGAACGTCCTGAAGAGTCCGGTCAGATGTTCGGGTTGCGCAGTGTTCATAGTCGATTGCGTTTCCTGTACGGGCCAGAGTTCGGTATCACCATAGAGAGCACCCTCGGGGAAGGAACACGGATCAGGGTGCGTTATCCACATACAGAAGGGACAGGTGTGTAAGATGTACAAGGTGTTTATTGTGGACGATGAGCCGTTCATCATTGAAGGCTTATACGATATTGTGGATTGGTCTTCGTTTGGTATGGAAATTGTGAGTCACGCAGGGAATGGACAGGCGGCGTTACAAGCGCTCTCCTCTCAGCCTGTGGACATTCTGATTACGGATATATCGATGCCGCTCATGAATGGTCTAGACCTGATTCGGGAAGCAAGGCGAGTGCAACCTGAGCTGAAGGTCATTATCCTCAGTGGTTTCAATGAGTTCGAATATCTGAAGGAAGGCATGCAGCTGGGGATCGAAAATTATCTGCTTAAACCGATTAATGTGGAGGAATTGGAATCCACGCTGAGCAACACCGCGTCCAAGCTGGATCATACGGTGTCACCTCAAGCCGATGATGCTTATGGCATCCAGATTCTGAAAGATAACATTCTTCATCGATGGCTTACGGGACAGATTGCAGCTACTGAATTTGAAGAACGTGCCCAATTTATGAACCTTTCGCTGGATGCACCGGACGTTGCTGTGGCTGTCTTGCGGGACAAAGAACAGACATCTGGCATGTTTGAACGCGTGGAGGAGATGCTGAGGGACAGACGCCATCTGAACGTATTTCATGATATCGATGGAGACATCGTCATTATTGCCAATATTCAGGGTACGAGCGACGAGGAGCAACAGTTGATGGATGGTCTTCAGGAATTATCTGATGCGATAACCGTAACACATCCTGCGGTACGCATTGGAGCAGGCAGGTTAATGAAGGGGCTGTACCATGCACCGACCAGTTATGCTGAGGCCAAAAAAGCACTCCAGTATGTGATGATTTATCCCGATCTTAAAGTGATTGACCATGCGATACTGGAAAGGTGCGGAAGTTCAACGGCGACCTTCTTCATCGATTGGAGGGAGTATGCCAAACTTATTTTGTCCCGGAATACAGAACAGCTTGCCGACCAGATTCGCATGGACTTTGAACAGCATCGCGATGGGCTTACACCTGGGGAGTTACAGAATACCGCATTGGAAGTTGTGATTCGCTTCAAAATGGAACTGGAGGGCATCAAACATTCGGATGAGTCTGCCATATACCAACAGGGGCTTCAACTTGTGCTGGACAGTGGCACTTTTGATGAGCTCGTGAGGGCACTTCAGCAGGTTGGGTCGCAGACCATCCAATCCCTATTGCAGGATTTGAAGAATCCGATTGTGAACCAGGTGCTTCAGCATATCGACAAACACTACGCAGAAGAGCTTTCCTTGAAGCTATTGGGTGCCCATTATCATCTGCATCCAGTGTATTTGGGACAATTGTTCCATAAGGAGACCGGGGAGACGTTTGCCGAATATATCAACAAATACCGGATTGAACGTGCGAAGGAGCAACTGCGCAATTCCAATCTGAAGGTACATGAGATCGCCCGAAATGTGGGGTATTGGGAGACAGGGTATTTCTATAAACAGTTCCGCAAATATGTGGGAATTTCTCCGACAGATTTCAAGGTGTTTGGTTAATTCGTTGTCGGGCAGATCCAATTTTGCGGACGGAGTCCAAGAGACATATCGGGAACAGAAGTGGCATGTGATGAAGATCATGCCATACGTTACCCGGCATGTCTCTTTCATGTAAGCGATTTATTTAAACAGGTACAAAATAGTTGCCCAAGGACGATTTCTCTTTAATTTGTACCTCGAAAACTTAAGTTTATCTTCTTTTTGTAAATGCTTTCATTCGATAAGGTTAAAGCAGTTAGTTTGTAGAGCCTAAGGGACCACGAAAAGGGAGGATCAAAGAAATGAGTAAACAAAGAAAACGTTTATCGCTCGTTCTTGCATTGTTAATGGCCGTTACGCTTGTTCTTAGTGCCTGTGGAGGAAGCAAAAGTGCTTCAGAATCCGGAGGAGCGGGAGATGACGCGGTCGAGTTGATCTGGTATACCATCGGTACCCCTCAGAAAGACGTCAACAAAGTGATGGAAGAAGTCAGCAAGTATACCAAAGAGAAAATTAATGCCACGGTAACGATGAAGATGGTTGACTGGGGTGACTACCCGCAGAAGATGCAGGTTAACGTAGCATCCGGTGAGCCAATGGATATTCTGTTCACCTCTTCGGGTGGATTCGATTATGTACAAAATGCAAGAAAAGGTGCGTTCCTTGAACTGGATGACTTGCTTACCGAATACGGTCAAGATCTCACCAAGACCATTGATCCTGCATTCCTCAGCGGTTCGAAGGTAGATGGACACAATTACGGAATTCCAGCCAACAAAGAGCTGCCACAACAAGAAGTATGGCGCTTTAACCAAATGCTGGTTGATAAATACAAGCTGGACATCTCTGGCGTTCGTACGTTAGACAGTCTGGAGCCTCTGCTCAAAACGATCAAAGAAAACGAGGCGAGTGTAACACCATTTGCCATGGATAAGAACTATGTTCCTTACGTGCCATATGACTATGTCATTCAGAATCTGCCAATGGCAATCAAGCTGGATACAACAGATTATAAGCTCGTGAACATCCTGGAAACACCTGAAATGAAAGAAGCACTCACCACGATGCACAAATACTACAAAGCCGGTTATGTATCGGCAGAAGCGGCAACAACAGGTTCCACGAACGACCTGACAACATCGGGTAACTGGTTCCTGGATCGTGCACAGACTCAGCCGCTCGCGGATAATCAATGGTCTGCAAGTTACGGTTATGAAGTCGTTTCGACTCCAGCCAGTGATGCGATCATCACGAATACATCTGTACAAGGCTCCATTATGGCGATCTCGGCCAACTCGGAATATCCGGAGAAAGCGATGGAATTCCTGAACCTGTTGAATACAGATCCTGTACTGCGCAATATGGTGGATTCCGGTATCGAGGGTACACACTACAAAAAAGTGGATGACACACATATGGAGAATCTGCCTGAGTCGAAAAACTACGATATGCCTTCATACTCCCTGGGGAACAACATGCTGCTCTTCCTGAACAGCAATGACCCGGACAACAAATGGGATGAGTTCAAGAAGTTCAATGCTGAAGGTGTCAATTCCCCGATCCTCAGCTTCAACTTTGATGCAAGCAATGTATCTGCTGAACTGACGGCGGTACAGAACGTGAAAGAGCAATATTGGGCAGCACTGATGACAGGTACACTGGACCCGGCGACTAATCTGGATCAAGTGATTGAGAAGTTCAATCAAGCCGGACTGGAGAAAGTAATGGCTGAAGCCCAAAGCCAGCTGGATGCCTGGAGAGCGGAAAACAAGTAACGGTACATCGTAAGGATCGGGCGGCTGCTTATCGCGTCCGGTCCTTTTTCATTCAAGCCTGAAGGAGGATCTCCACAATGACTACATTTTTGAAAAACCTGATTAGAAACCGAGTCATGCTGCTCATGGTGCTGCCAGGCGCCATCTGGTTCTTCTTCTTCTCCTACTTGCCACTCGTGGGCACCGTGGCTGCTTTTAAAGAATATCGCTTCAGCCGTGAAGGGTTCTGGGCAAGTCTGATGAAGAGTGAATGGGTAGGCTGGGACAATTTCAAATTTCTGTTCAGCACAAGTGATGCATGGCTCATTACACGCAACACCCTCTTTTATAACATCGCCATTATCTTCCTGGGACTGGTATTTGCTGTGGCATTGGCAATCCTGCTCTCGGAACTGGTGAATAAACGACTCGCCAAACTGTATCAAACGGGCATGTTCCTGCCGTATTTCCTTTCCTGGGTTATCGTTGGTTACTTCGCATTCAGCTTCCTGAGCATGGACCGCGGGATGTTGAATCAGATCATCGGCTGGTTCGGGATGGAACCGATTCAGTGGTACTCCGA
The DNA here is from genome assembly GCF_001570725.1 of Paenibacillus amylolyticus. Lineage (GTDB taxonomy): Bacteria > Bacillota > Bacilli > Paenibacillales > Paenibacillaceae > Paenibacillus > Paenibacillus amylolyticus_A. The sequence continues at coordinate 220,617 of NZ_BCNV01000011.1, read as the reverse complement.
GGCAAAATATTGGCCGTATATTCTGGTATTCGTAGCGTTATGGAAAACCATCGGTTATAGCAGCGTTGTCTATCTGGCTTCCATTTTGGGGATTGATAAATCGCTCTACGAAGCAGCCATGATCGATGGAGCAAGTAAGTGGCAGCAGATTCGTAATATTACGATTCCGTTGCTGTCACCCATTATTACGATTATGACCTTGCTGGCCGTAGGCCGCATTTTCTATGCCGACTTTGGACTGTTCTATCAGGTGCCAAGGGATTCGGGTACGTTATATTCCGTGACAAATGTTATTGATACGTATGTATATCGTGGTTTGAAAACGAGCGGTGAGATTGGCATGAGTACTGCTGCCGGATTGTATCAATCTGTGGTGGGCTTTGTGCTTGTTATTATCTCCAACTATGTTGTGCGCAAAGTCGATAAAGACAGTAGCCTATTCTAGGACAAGGGAAAGGAGTGAACCACTATGGCTCAAGCAGGGCTTGTTAAAAAACGTGACTTCCACCACGTATCCAGCGGCTGGAACGTGATCATGAACATCATCGCCGGTCTATTCGCTCTGATCTGTGTATTTCCTTTTATATTTGTAGTCATCATCTCGTTTACGGACGAGAAAGCACTGGCCCGTGATGGGTACCGTCTGATTCCGGCAGAATGGAGTCTCGCGGCATATCAGTTTGTCTGGCAGAGTGGGGACACGCTGCTGCGGGCGTATGGAGTGACCATCCTGGTGACGGTACTTGGTACCATCATCAGTCTGATTCTCATGTCGCTGTACGCGTATGCGATTTCCCGCAAGAGCTTCAGATACCGGAGATTTTTCTCCATCTTTGCGATTCTGACGATGTTGTTTAACGGCGGGATGATTCCAACCTATATGGTCGTATCCCAGCTGCTTGGATTGAAAGATACGCTATGGGCACTGATTCTGCCGCTGGCGATGAATGCCTTCTATATTATGATCCTGCGTACATTCTACTCCACCAGTGTACCGGATGCAGTCATTGAATCGGCGAAGATTGATGGCGCCGGTGAGTTCTATACCTTTATGAAAATCGTGATTCCACTCTCCTTGCCAGGGCTGGCAACCATCGGGTTGTTCAGTACACTCGGTTACTGGAATGATTGGTTCAACGCACTCTTATATATTGATAATCCGAATCTGGTGCCGCTGCAATCCATGCTGATGCGGATTGAGTCGAGCATCCAGTTTATCCAGCAGAACTCTGCTAACAGTTCAATGAGTTTGGCAGCCATGCAGTCCATTCCGCAGGATACGTCCCGAATGGCGATGGTAGTGCTTGCCACGTTGCCGATAATATTCGCTTATCCGTTCTTCCAGCGTTATTTCGTACAAGGTCTGACGGTGGGCGCTGTCAAAGAATAGCCGGATCACGCTATAGGATGGGAGAGATGCAGATTATGACTTATAAGGATCAAAGCAAATCCGTAGAAGAACGGGTGCAACACCTGTTGAGCCTGATGACGACGGAAGAAAAGGTAGGCCAACTTACGCAGCCATTTGGCTGGCAGACCTATACGAATGATCAAGGGAACATCACGTTAAATGAATCCTTTAAGCAGCAAGTGGAAAATGGGGGCATCGGCTCCCTTTACGGTGCGCTTCGGGCAGATCCGTGGACTGGCGTTACGCTGGAAAATGGACTATCCGCCAGAGAAGGCGCTGAGGCGGTTAACCTGATTCAACGCTATGCGGTGGAGCATTCCAGACTGGGGATTCCCATTCTGATCGGGGAAGAGTGCTCGCATGGTCATATGGCCATTGACGGAACGGTCTATCCTGTCCCCCTTTTACTGGGGAGCACCTGGAATGTGGATCTGTATCGGGAGATGTGCCAGGCAGTAGCACGGGAGACACGTGCCCAAGGTGGTGCGGTCACCTATTCTCCGGTATTGGATGTTGTGCGTGATCCGCGCTGGGGACGTACCGAGGAATGCTTCGGGGAAGATCCGTATCTCATAGGAGAACTGGCGGTTGCATCTGTGAAAGGACTTCAGGGTGAAAGTCTCGACCGTGGAGATACAGTAGCGGCAACGCTGAAACATTTTGTAGGTTACGGCAGCTCGGAAGGTGGACGCAATGCAGGTCCTGTACATATGGGCTGGCGCGAACTGCTGGAAGTGGATCTGTATCCATTCCGCAAAGCGGTGGAAGCTGGTGTGCAGTCGATCATGCCAGCGTATAACGAAATTGATGGCACACCTTGTACAGTAAATACGGAATTGTTGGAAGATGTTTTGCGTAAGGATTGGGGCTTTGACGGTCTGGTCATTACGGATTGCGGTGCGATCAACATGCTGGCAAGTGGGCATGATGTTGCAACGGATGGACTGGACGCATCGGTGCAGGCGATTGAAGCAGGTATCGATATGGAAATGTCCGGTGAGATGTTCGGGCAATATCTGGTGCAGGCGGTGGCAGAAGGCAAGCTTGATGTGCAGGTTCTGGATCAGGCTGCTTCTCGCGTACTAGCGTTGAAGTTCAGACTGGGCTTATTCGAACAGCCTTACGTAGATGCAGATCGCGCAGCGGAAGTCATTGGCAGTGAAGCACATGTTCAGCTGGCACGCCAGTTGGCGGCGGAAGGTGTTGTACTTCTTAAAAATGAGGCTGACACGTTACCTCTATCGATAGCAGATGTGGGCCAGATTGCCGTGATTGGTCCTAATGCAGACCAAGCTTACAATCAACTGGGCGATTACACATCTCCGCAACCGAATTCCAAAGTGGCAACGGTACTGGATGGGATTCGCAGTAAGCTGGCTAATCGTGTGAATGAGCAAACGGAGAAGAGTTCTGTTAGTACTTTGACTGGTGACAGCAGTACAGATCAGGTTCTATATGCACCGGGATGCCGGATTAAAGGTGATTCCAAAGAAGGATTTGAGCGTGCAATTGAAGTTGCCAGCCAAGCGGATACTGTGATTATGGTGGTTGGTGGCTCCAGTGCGCGTGACTTTGGAGAAGGAACGATCGATCTGAAGACGGGCGCTTCCAATGTATCAGATAACTCATGGAATGATATGGAGTGCGGCGAAGGGATCGACCGGATGACGTTGGGGCTTGCCGGAGTTCAGCTGGAACTCATTCAGGAGATTCACAAGCTCGGCAAGAAGCTTGTCGTTGTCTACATCAATGGTCGTCCTATCACTGAGCCTTGGGTAGATGAACATGCCGATGCAATTCTGGAGGCGTGGTATCCGGGTCAAGAGGGTGGGCATGCCATTGCAGATATTCTGTTTGGAGATGTGAATCCGTCAGGCAAATTGACCATCTCCATTCCGAAGCATGTCGGTCAGTTACCGATCTACTATAACGGCAAACGTTCCCGAGGCAAAAGGTATTTGGAAGAGGATCTGGAGCCACGTTATGCATTTGGATACGGACTGAGTTATACCACATTTGAGTACAGCGAACCGAAACTGAGTGCTGAGTCTATGACAGCTGGTGATACGGTTACGGTATCGGTGAATGTGACCAACACCGGCCGTTATGCAGGTGCAGAAGTTATACAGATGTATATCTCTGATGTGGTCAGTTCGCTGACTCGTCCCGCCAAGGAACTGAAGGGATTTGCGAAAGTGAAGCTGGAGCCTGGAGAAACACAGATCGTGGAATTCCACATCGGGGCCGAGCAGTTGCAGTATATTGGTCGTGATTTGAAGCCTGTTGTTGAACCGGGACAATTCCATATTCATATCGGCAGCAGCGTAAACGATACGCAAATGGCCGAACTGACCGTAAGGGAGGCGTAAGACGTTGGAACGTATCAGACGATTTATTCGCGAGTTGTCCGAACATCAGTGGCTGGAGCAATTACAGCTGCGCAGTTGGGACATTACCCGCGCTTATTATAATGTGCCAGGACAGTATGAGGATCAGGGTGAGTACCCGGAAGGGCAAGATTTTGAGCGTTTTCCGAGCAAACAGGGAACGACTTATTTCTTTAGAACACGTTTGGAGGTCCCTACAACATGGCAGCAAGCACCTTATGGGCTTGTATTTGAAACCGGAGGCGAAGGTTTGCTTCGGGTGAATGGACATTCCTATCAGGGACTTGACCGCAATCATACCTACGTCACACTTGATCCATCCAAAGTCGGAACCACTCCGGAACTTGAGATTGAGATGTTTGATCCGGTACCTGAACCTGTAGACCCGTTGAATCAACAGGCGGTTATTCAGCCGCCGATCACATCAATTACGAGCCTGCTGGTGAGACCCAATGAAGCGGTTCGCAGTCTGATGTACACCGTTATTATTGTGCGTGATTCAGCTGTGCTGCTGCCCGAAAGTGACTTCAGGCGGGTTCGCCAGTTAGAACTGGTGTATCGTGCAATGGATCAATTTGTAGGCATGTCAGCAGAAGAGATTGAGCAGGGAGAGGGTATTCGCCAGATTGAGAATAATCTGAAGCATCATGTGCGTGAGATTGGCGGCAACGCAGAAGGTCTGGAGCATATGGTGGGACAGTCCCATATTGATATTGCCTGGCTGTGGCCTGTACGTGAGACGGTACGTAAAACGAGCCGTACCTTCTCCACCGTGGATGCACTCATGAATGAATATCCCGACTATGTGTATTCCCAAAGCCAACCTTTGTTATATGCATTTTTGAAAGAGCATGACCCTGAGCTGTACGCGCGGGTGAAGCAGCGGATTGCAGAAGGCCGCTGGGAGCTGGTTGGCGGCATGTGGGTTGAGCCGGATCTGAATATCCCGAGCGGGGAGTCCCTGATTCGCCAGATGTTATATGGTCAGCGTTTCTATATGGAGGAGTTTGGCAAAACATCACAGATTGAATGGCTACCGGATACGTTTGGGTACTGTGCCTCCTTGCCGCAGATTTTGAAGCATGGCAATGTGGAATATTTCATGACGACGAAGCTCGGATGGAATGACACGAATGTATTTCCGTACGATCTCTTCCATTGGGTGGGCATTGATGGAACACCGATCCTGTCTTACCTCAATCATGGGGTTAACGAGCATACGTTGCCGAAAGACATTCATGATCACTGGCAGTCCTACCGTGAGAAAGCAGCGCATCCGGAGCAGATGCTTCTATACGGACACGGAGATGGCGGAGGCGGGGTAACACGCGAGATGCTGGAGTATGTGGATCGCGGAGACCTGATGGTTGGGCAGCCTGCAAGTCGATATAGCACAGCTGGAGCTTTCTTTGCCGGAATCGAAAAGGAACAGCCTGTACTTCCGAAGTGGCATGGTGATCTGTATCTGGAGTTACATCGGGGAACCTACACGACACATGCGCGTAATAAGCGCAACAATCGGAAAGCGGAGGTTCTATATCGAGAAGCTGAGCTGTGGAATACACTCGCTCTGCCAGATATGGAGGCGAATACCGAAGTTCAAGTGCGTTCAGCACTGCATGACGGCTGGAAATTAATTTTGCTGAATCAATTCCACGATATTATACCGGGATCGGCGATTACGGAATCCTACGTGACTTCGAATGAGGAATATGTACAGGTATTCGAATTAGGTAGAACTGGATTGAATCAGGGTATTGCAGCATTGACGAACGGTATCAACACACAGGGGCCAGAAGGTTCAGTAGCCTATGTTGTATTCAACAGCCTGGGCTGGAAAAGGAGTGCAGTCGTTCAACTTCCTGTGCAGGATGGTTTTGATCGCTACGGGATCGATGAAGAAGGCCAGCGCCTGCGAATGGATCGGGAGGATGGCAGCATGTCTATTCTTGTGACGGACATTCCGGCGTTTGGATATAAGACGATTTGGCTGGTACCGGAAAATACAAGGGAAACGAATGTACGGGAAATGACGAACCTTGCCGCACAACCAACCTTTAAGGATACATGGGATACCGCCCTGTATCATGTGCAGTTCAACGAACGTGGAGAGATCACACGTTTGTGGGATAAAACCGCAGAGCGTGAGATGCTGAAGCCGGGTGAACGTGGCAATCAACTTCACTTCTTCCACGATCGTCCAACGCTCTGGGATGCATGGGATATCGATAGTCGTTATGAGGAACAGATTGCTGGCGAAGTGGAGCTGTTGGAGAAAAAGCTGGTACTGGCGGGTTTAACGAAAGATGTCCTGCGCTTCCGCTGGAAGCTACACCAATCGGAAATCACACAAGATATCGTCTTTTATCATGACTCACGGCGAATTGACTTCCAGACACAGGTGAACTGGAATGAAGATCATAAACTTCTGAAAGTCGGCTTCCCAATTGATGTGGTGACCTCCAAAGCAACATTTGAGATTCCATTTGGTGCACTGGAACGTCCGACGCATCGCAACACAAGCTGGGAACAAGCCCAGTATGAAGTCTGTGGACATCGCTTCGCGGACGTGTCCGAATACGGATACGGCGTGAGCCTGCTCAATGACTGCAAGTACGGGTACGACGTGCAAGGAAGCACGATTCGTTTGTCCTTACTTCGTGCGCCCAAATGGCCGGATCGCACGGCTGATCTGGGAGAACATGAATTCACGTATTCCCTATACCCACATGACGGAGACTGGCGAACTGCACACACTGTACGTCAGGCGGCTGAATTGAACACGGAAGTGGTCGTGCAACAAGTAGAGCAAACACAACAGTCGCAGCAGCAAGTGGAACAGATGGAACAGGTGCAACAGAGGGATCAATCACAACAAAGCGCAGGAGCTGGAGTTTATCCAACCGCAGATGTAACGGCAACTGCCGCACAATCTCGTCCAGCAACAGGCTCCTGGGTTAACTTTAATAGTAAACATGTCATTCTCGATACGGTCAAAATGGCAGAGGATGGACAAGGCACCGTGCTGCGTTTCTATGAATCGTCAGGCAAACGCGAAAACATCACATTGCAATGGCCGCATACCTTTGAGCAAGCGTACCACTCCAACGCACTGGAAGAACCGGTCCAACCACTGGCCAATACCAATGGCCAGATTACACTATCCTTTAAACCTTACGAAATACAAACCGTGCTACTGCGGTAAACCTTTTTGAAATATTTCGAGCTATATATGTCCAGCTCTTTATTCACACGTTAACGGAGAGGACAGAAATAACCAGAAGAAGCGAAGCGTTCGCCTCAAAGCTTTCTGAAAGAAAGCTACATCGGAAGCATACGCTATCCCCAGATTTTACCCTTTAGAAAAGGGAATCAAAAAAATCTGGGGATAACAGCGATCGGAGGATATTTCTGACCGCGCAGTGGTCCCGTGTAAATTTTTTGTTTCATCCTATAGCTACACCATTCAATTTGTTTAAGGAGTTGCACTCATCCATGGAACAGTTCAGATTACCCAAAATACCAATGCCGCCCGTCGCCTTGCCACAATCCATTCAGGCCGTGCTCGAAGAAGCGGAACAGAAACTGGCTCACCGACCAAAGCTGCTTCAATTATTCAAAAACTGCTTTCCTAACACCATTGAAACAACAACGAAGTTGATGGAGGACGGTACGACTTTTGTTATCACAGGAGATATTCCGGCTTCCTGGCTGCGTGATTCCGTGGAGCAGGTGGTACATTACATTCCGTTTGCAAAAGAAGATGAGGACCTGCAACGCATTATTGGCGGGTTAATTAAACGTCATATCCAGTATGTTCACATCGATCCGTATGCTAATGCCTTCAATGAGACGGCCAACGACTGGCACTGGAACACCACGGACGAAACTGACATGTCACCTTGGGTGTGGGAACGCAAATTTGAGATTGACTCACTATGTTTCGTTGTGCGCCTGGCCTATCTATATTGGAAGGAAACCGAACTGACTGACATTTTCGATTCCAGCTTCAAGGCAGCGATGCGTAAAATCGTGGACCTATTCAAAGTCGAACAGCATCACATGGAACAATCTCCATATCGCTTCACTCGCAATAACGGTATCCCAACAGACTCCCTGCGCAATCACGGAAAAGGTATGCCAGTCAACTACACGGGTATGATCTGGTCCGGTTTCCGTTCCAGTGATGATGCGTGTGATTTCCACTACAATATCCCTGGCAACATGTTCGCGGTTGTAGCTTTGCGCCAAATGCAGGAGTTTGCCGAGTGGGTGTTCCGGGATATGGAATTCTTGCAGGAATTGAAGGATCTGGAGCAGGACGTGGATCACGGCATTCAGTTGTATGGTATTTATCGTCATCCCGAATTTGGACCGATCTATGCGTACGAGACGGACGGTTATGGCAACCACTGTCTCATGGACGATGCGGGTACACCGGGACTCATGTCCATTCCATATCTGGGTTACGTCACAGCGGATGATCCGATCTACCAGAATACGCGCCGCTTCGCTCTGAGCAAAGAGAACCCGTTCTATTATGAGGGCAAGGTTGCCAAAGGAATCGGTAGCCCGCACACTCCGCCAGATTACATCTGGCATATGGGCTTGTCCATGCAAGGACTGACTGCGCAGTCTGCCGAGGAGAAACTGGAGATTATTCGCATGCTTGAAGCGACAGATGCAGATACAGGTTATATGCATGAAGGCTTCCACGCCGATGATCCAACGATTTTTACACGAAAATGGTTTGCATGGTCCAACAGCCTGTTCTCCCAGTTGGTCTATAGATCCATGAAGGATGGCCTGTTATGAGTATGCAACCTAATGATCAAAAGCTGATTATCTTCGCTGACCCTGCGTTTCCAGTGGATGGTGCTTTTCCAACGGAGCAGGCTCTGAATACATGGAAAGCGGTTGAAGGGATCACCGTTGTAAACGCTGAAGAACTTGCAGAGGCTTTGAACGCTACAGCAGGTGAAGGATGTCTAGTGAATCTGCACGCACCCTATTTCCCCAAATCCGCATGGATGGAGATTGCAGCTTATCTGCATCAGGGAGGGAGCCTGATCAGTGTTGGCGGTGCACCCTTCAAACTTCCGGTTCGATATGAAAATGAGGCATGGGTTGTAGAGTCTGAGCAGACCGCGTATCACCAGGAGCTCTATATTCATGAGGCATTGAACGTATCTTCTGCCAACGTGCAATCGTACACGTCATCTGAATATATCCCGCTTCTTGCTGGTAAAGAGGGAATTTTCGAGATTTCAGATACATGGAATCTGATTCCACATACAACCAAAACAAGTGATCTGCCTCACCAGATGGGTTCATCCGGCCCCATGAGTACGCAGATTTATCCGTTACTTCGTGGCATGAGCAAGGATGGACGCAGTGTCGCCGCTCCGGTCGTTCTGTGGGAAAACTCCCGCGGGACTTTTGTTGGTTCACGCTGGATGTTTGTGCATCTGCCGCTGACCACCTCATTCTGGACGCAGGATGGCGCTGACGAGATTGTAAAGTGGGCGCAATTCTGTGCGCAAGGTGTAACGGAGTTATCCCTGAAAACAAATTATGCTTCGTATGATCCAGATGAACGGGCTGTACTTACACTTCAAGGCCAGATTTTACAGCGTGCAGGCAGCAGGCGTACAACGTCTGAGCTGTGGACATTCGACATAACGGTCGAGCATGAGGATCGCACAAGTGGCACGACGGAAACGGTATGGAGCCATCAACTAGAGATGGAACTTTCCGGTGAGCAGAGTTTCGAACGTATACTTCTCCCGGTTTCCATTGAAAGTGGGCTGTATCGGATCGTATGCCAAGCGCAGGCACCTGATGGAGAAGTTCGAACCTTGCGTCAAGGCTTCTGGGGTCAAGATGCAGCATTATTGGAAGAAGGGGAAGTGATTACCCGCAGCAGGGACTATTTTGTAAAAGACGGACGTCCTCTTCCTGTTGTGGGTATGACCTATATGACCTCGGATGTGGCACGGAAATTTCTGTTTTTGCCAAATGCCGATGTATGGGACCGGGATATGGCCCAAATGGCGAAAGCCGGCATCAACTGGATTCGCACGGGAATCTGGACCGCCTATCGCAACATGATGCAGGTGGACGGACATATGGCAGAGGATGTGCTTCGTGCCATTGATGCATTTATTTTAACGGCGAAACGCCACGGCTTACAGGTCACGTTCACCTTTTTCTCCTTTACACCGGAGACATGGGAAGGCACGAATCCGTATTTGGACCCGCAGAGTGTCGAGGCGCAGAAACGTTTCATCCGCAGCATCGTCAGTCGTCACACGCATACAACCCATGTGGACTGGGATCTGATTAATGAGCCATCCATGTTTGATCCGGTGCGCATCTTCTCCGCTGGCCCACGCTCGGCGAGGGATTCGTATGAACAGCAGGCTTATATCGCTTGGCTTGAGCAGCGGCATCAGACGATTGAAGCGTTGCAGGAGGCATGGAACATGTCACCGAAGCAGCTTCCCAACTTTGCAGCCGCGGTGATCCCGGAGCCGGAAGAGATTAATTTTGATGTACAGGACATGCACAAGGCCAAAAAAGGAACGCGCTGGCTTGATTACTGTCTCTTCTCTATGGAGATGCACAATGGTTGGGCTAGAGAGCTTGTAGGTACGATTAAGGATCTAGTACCGGATCATCTGGTTACCGTGGGGCAGGATGAAGCGCTTGGCGCACAGCGTCCGTCACCGTTCTTCTATGAACGTGAAGTGGATTATACAACCGTGCATTCCTGGTGGTTGAACGATGATCTGATCTGGGACGGTATTTTCGCCAAAACGCCTCATAAGCCAAATCTCATTCAGGAGACGGGCATCATGTACGTGGAAACCCCCGATGGGCGAGCCAAGCGTACGGAGGAAGAGCTTCGTGGCATTCTCGAACGCAAGTACGCCTATGCTTTCTCGACAGGCGGTGCAGGAGCGGTGCAATGGATCTGGAACACCAACTTTTATATGGATAATGCCAATGAGTCTCATATCGGAGCCCTTCGTGCAGATGGTACAGAGAAGCCAGAGGCGGATGTGTCTTATGATTTTGGCCGATTCATGCATGGCATTCGTGATCTCTTTGAAGACCGCCAGCTGGAGGATATTGCAGTGGTGTTCCCGTATTCCAATGACTTCTCCAACCGTGCCCTGGCCTATGATGCGACAACGAAGCTGACCCGTGTGATGTCCTATGATCTGAAACTGCCGTTCCGTGCGTTATCCGAATATCATCTGGAAGCGCTGGAGCAGCAGCCACCGAAACTGATCATCGTACCAAGTCCGCACAATATGGACAGCGATGCACTTCAACAATTGCTCACGTTTGCGGAGAAGGAAGGCACAAGTCTGCTTATCACTGGACCGCTGGGGCTGGATGCATACTGGAAGGCAACTGATCGGGCAGATCATATCGTAGGCAAACGCAGTCTGGGTAACGTGCAGCGGGAAGAACTGCTGAGTATTAATGGCGTGAATCACCGGGTGACCTATGGACGGCGTCGGATCGCTGAGGTGGCGAAGGAGACGTTGCTTCATGGCGATAATGGTACACCAGATGAAGTACACGTTCTGCCTTTGGGCAAAGGGAAATTAATCTGGACCCCACTGCCGCTCGAGTTAAACGGACGGGATGAACCACTCGCTGAATTGTATCGTTACGCCACTAAGATTGCTGGCATCGAACAGGAGTTGGAATGGATATCTGGCGGGGATGTCGCAGGAATCTACGGGCGGAAGCTGAGTTTTCCAAAAGGGAATCTCTATGTATTCGTATCGGAGTTTGCCTTGAACCATGAGGTTCACGTCAGAGATCAACGTACAGGTGTATCGTATTCGTTCCAATTGGAGAAAAATCGTTCGGTTCTTTTTGCCACAGATGCTTCCGGAAAGCTGAATGGCGTGTATCGCCCGGATGAGGTTGAGGTTGTACAACAAGACGAAAGAGGTGGGATAACACGATGACCAAGAAGAAGAGAGCACACATCATTTCACACACCCACTGGGATCGGGAATGGTATTTGCCGTATGAGAAGCATCATATGCGACTCATTCAGCTCGTCGATTCACTGTTGGATCAGCTTGATGAGGGATCAGACTATAAAAGCTTTTATTTGGATGGACAAACGATTATCATCGAAGATTATCTTCAGGTTCGCCCGGAGCAGAAGGAACGACTGGAGAAGCATATTCGTAATGGACGGATTGTGATTGGGCCATGGTACATTTTGCAGGATGCGTTTCTGACGAGTGGTGAAGCCAATGTGCGCAACATGCAGGTTGGGCATAAGGACGCCAAGCGTTACGGAACACCTTCGAAGATTGGTTACTTTCCCGATACATTCGGATTGGTCGGACAGACCCCGCAGCTGATGCAGCAATCGGGCATTGATAATGTGTTTTTTGGACGTGGTGTGAAGCCTACGGGATTTAATAATACGGTATCGGATGCCGGATATGAATCGAGCTTCTCGGAGCTGATGTGGGAAGGACCAGATGGATCAAAAGTGCTCGGCGTATTGTTTGCCAACTGGTACTCCAACGGAAATGAAGTTCCAGTAGACGAGGAATCGGCCCGCAAGTTCTGGGAAACGAAGCTTGCAGACGCTGAGAAATATGCATCAACCAATGAGCTGCTCTACATGAACGGATGTGATCACCAGCCGATTCAACGAGACCTGCCAGAAGCGATTCGCATGGCTGAACAATTATATCCCGATATCGAGTTCATTCACTCGAACTTTCCGGACTATCTGAACGCCTTGAGAGCATCGTCTGAACATGAGTTGTCCACGGTCAAAGGCGAATTGCGTAGCCAGCGTACCGATGGCTGGGGAACCCTGGTGAACACCGCCTCGGCTCGTGTGTATCTGAAACAGATGAACCAGCTGGGGCAGACTATGCTGGAAAAAGTGGCTGAACCACTGGCATCCTACGCCTATCTGCTTGGTCATGCCTATCCGCATGACCAACTGACCTATGCCTGGAAAACGCTGATGCAGAATCATCCGCATGACAGCATCTGCGGATGCAGTGTGGATGAGGTTCATCGCGAGATGGTGACACGGTTTGATAAGAGCCGCCATGTGGCAGAGGCTTTGATTGAGGAGAGCACCAGCCAGATTGCCACAGCCGTCGATACCTCCATATTTGAGCGTTACGGCGAAAGTGCTCGGCCTGTTGTGGTGTTTAATACAACGGGTTGGGAACGCAGCGGTGTAGTTCAGATGAAACTGGACGCGGCTCGGTTGTATTTCCGGGATGGATATACATTGGAAGAGATGGCGGCTCGGATGAACGCCGTTGACCTGTCAGGTCGCATACTGGTAGATGAAGAAGGTACGCAGATTCCATGTACGGTGGAGGATCTGGGTCTGCAATTCGGCTATGATCTACCGGATGATCGCTTCCGTCAGCCGTATAGCTGCCGGCGCGTTCGTATTCGTTTTGAAACAGAGAATGTAGCTGCATTGGGCTTGAAAACTTATGCTTTGGTGAACTCAGCGGATCGTGCCAAGAGTGAATCTCCATCGAAAACGACTACGCTGTTGCGTGGTGAACGTGGCATGGAAAATCAACACTTGATCGTCACGATTGCCGACAACGGTTCATTCACCCTCACAGATAAACGAACAGGCCGGACTTACAAGGACCTTGGCGTGTACGAAAATGTGGGCGATATCGGTAATGAATACATGTTCAAACAGCCAGAGAATGAAGTGGCATTGACAACACAAGCGCTTCAGGCTGAAATTCGGGTCCTTGAGGATACATCATACTTGGCCTCGTTCGAAGTGATTCATCATTGGGAAATACCGGAGTCGGCGGATGAGATGCTGGATCAGGAACAACGGGAGCTGATTTATTATCCATACCGCAAAGCCCAGCGATCAACTAAAATGATTCCGCTCCAGATCCGCACGGTTGTATCGCTTAGTCGTAGTGGAAAAGGCGTGCAAATGGAAACAACCTTCAACAATCAGGCGAAGGATCACCGGGTACGTGCTCTTTTCCCAACGGATCTTGTATCTGGAGTTCATCATGTGGATTCCATGTTCGAAATTGCAACGCGTGATAACAAGCCTGCACCAGAGTGGCAAAATCCAAGTAATACACAGCATCAACAAAATTTTGTGGATGTGAGTGAAAAGGACGCCGGATTGGTCGTTGCCAATCTGGGCCTGAATGAATATGAAGTCCTTCTGGATGGACGCAATACCATCGCGGTTACGCTGCTTCGTTCTGTAGGCGAACTTGGAGATTGGGGCTTGTTCCCGACACCGGAAGCACAATGCCTTGGTGAACATACATTTAAGATCGAGATCATTCCCCACGATGGAAATGGTGCAGCGTCAGGTGCATATATTGAGGCATATCAGTTCCAGGTTCCTTGGACGCTGGCACAAACCGAAGTACACCCGGGCTATCTGACACCTAACAACACACCGTTTGCATGGCAAGGGGACGGCTTGGCTTTTTCTTCGCTCAAGGTGAATGAGGATTCTGGTGATGTGATGTTCCGCTGGTTCAATATGACCACCGAGTCCGCTAACTTGAAGTTTGCTGCATCACAAGCGAATCCACAGCCATTCGAAACGGCATACAAGAGCAACATCCTGGAGGAAGAGGGCGAAATGCTTCATTCCCTCAGCATAGAAGAGGCATCAACATTATCATTTGCCAGCAAGGAATGGAACATACAGACAGGTTCATGCGAGATCGTTACTGTTGGCTTTCGCCGCTAATAAAGGTGGTTCAATAAGTCGGAAAACAGAGTTCTGAACACGTACTGTAAGGTAGAGGACTGCAAGTGTACTCTAAACTAGGCATTATGTACGGTGGTGGAAGGGTTACGCTATTTACCAGATGTATCAGTTGAGTTATTGGTTGTTTTTCTATAGAATGAACAGTAGAATTGCTAATGATCGAAAGTTCCTATGCCATCAATTTGGCCATGGGTACACTTCAATTGTTCATTCTATATTGAAACATTAAGGGGGCTTGAAGCCATGGAATCCTTGGGAGGACTGCTTCAGCAGCTGAACCCTGCCTTTCGTGAGCAATCGCGGCGGATTGCGGCGGAGTTGATGGAAAATCCGTACGTACGTGAATTCCGCGCAGGTCATCCTGAACTGCAAGATGCACAGCTCATGACCGATCTGAGCAAGCTGTTTCAGTACGCCAAAGACTCAAAGAACTGTGCGAATTGTCCGGGACTCGACAACTGTCCTAACGATTTTCAGGGCCACTTTTGCAAACTGGAAGTAGAACATTTTAACGGTAAACCCGAAATCATAGATATAAAAGCGCCTTGTTCCAAACATATCGCCCGGCAAAATGAACATATTATTAAGCAACGCATTCGCAGCTTCTATGTGGACGAGCGTGCGCTCAGTGCCGGATACAACGACGTGGAGATTATGGGCAAGGATCGGATGCGTGCTCCGGCAGTGAATCAGGTGCTTCGTTATATTAGGGAGACTAAGGAGAACGGATTATCTCCGCAAGGACTGTTTCTCGAGGGAACTTTCGGAACAGGCAAGACGTTCCTGATGTGTTATCTGTTGCATGAACTGGCGGTTGCAGGCCACACGGGTGTCATTATTTATATGCCTGACTTTGTGGAGGATCTGAAATCCATGATCAGTGAAGGGCAGAAGCTGAAGGAAATGACGGATATTTTGAAAAGTTGTGATCTGCTCATCTTTGACGATATCGGGGCAGAGAATCTGAACCCTTGGGTTCGAGATCATGTGATGGGGTCCATTCTGAACTATCGGATGAATCGCAAACCTACGTTCTATACGTCCAATTACAATCTGGATGGGCTTGAAAAGCACCTTAGCTTTACCAACCGGGACGGCGAGGAATCGAATAAAGGGCAGCGTCTCATGGACCGGATTCGTCCATTTGTGGATGTCATCTCCGTTCGGGGTGAGAATCAGCGCGGCAAACGTTGAACCGACCGATCTAAATGAACGAAATGGTTCGAGACAAGCTTAATCTCCAAATCAAATTAACGGTAGAGCTTTTGATTGTATAAAATGAGCTGATTCCAATTAAGCTCTAAAGTAGTCCCAAAAAAAGCCTGGCTTTCGCATTGTCGCGAAAACCGGGCTTTTTTTGGTCCTGCGTAAGCCTGAGTATCTTATTCGGTGATGAATTTGAAGATTACCATACCGAAAAAGATCACTGTCATCAGGCCGCCCATGCCGGCAACACCCACGATCAGATCAAACAGATCGTTGCGGGGTTCCTCGTTCACATGTTCACGCGGGTCGCTGATCCGCACATTTGCGTCCATGTTATTGCCTCCTTATAGGGAATGACAGCTTGCCCGTATGGGGGCTGAAACCCGGAGTAATTTTAGTATACTTGGAAAAGAAAGCGTTTGTAAAGATTTTGCAGTTGGCATGCCACATCCTGTAATTGTGAAGATTTGATGTTGGGAAGATGAACATTGTAGCGTTCAATTCACAAGTTTGACGTACCTGTGTTATACTGGAAGTGTCGTTCACGACGTTACAGGTTAAAATAAACCGTAAGTATATATAAGGAGGACAATTTCATGGCTATTGTTAACGTATCCGATCAATCCTTCAACGCTGAAGTAGAAGGCGAAGGAACGGTTCTTGTTGATTTCTGGGCGCCTTGGTGTGGTCCTTGTAAAATGCTCGCTCCAATCCTGGAAGAGCTGTCCACAGAAGTTGGCGATGCAGTGAAAATTGCTAAAGTTAACGTGGATGAAAATCCGGAATCTGCTTCCCGCTTCGGCGTAATGAGCATTCCAACTTTGATCTTCTTCAAAGATGGTCAACCAGTAGATAAAGTGGTTGGTCTGAACTCGAAAGATGCGCTCAAAGGAATTATCGCAAAACACCAATAATTTACAGGCTTACACATACGCCTCCGGTTTACATGCCGGGGGCGTTTTGCGTCGAATACCTTTATATAGGACAATATAAAGTATATATTTTTTATAAAATGAAACTGGAAATTTACATGTTAACGGAGAGGACAGAAGTGAGCTGTAGAAGCGAAGCGTTCGCCTAAAAGCTTTCTGAAAGAAAGCTTCATCGGAAGCGTACGCTATCACCGGAGTTTTCCCTTTTAAAAAAGGGAATCGAAAAAATCTGGGGATAACAGCGATTGAAAGATCATTCTGTCATCGGAGTCACTCATGTAACGTGAGGATTTCAGCTTTTTCGGGAAGGAGGATTCACCGAATTATGGACCAATTCATGAATGATTTGCAGGATCAGGAGAAGGCATTGGAGCAGATTCGTCATAAGCTCGCTTTGCTGCCAGACATGTCGGGTTGTTACCTGATGAAGAACAGTGAAGGCACCATTATCTATGTAGGTAAAGCCAAAGTTCTGAAGAACCGCGTACGCTCTTATTTTATCGGCAGTCATAACGGAAAGACCCAGCGGCTGGTCTCCGAAATCCGTGATTTTGAATATATCGTGACAGGCAGTAACATGGAAGCACTTATTCTGGAGTGTAACCTGATCAAGAAACATATGCCGCGTTATAACGTACTGCTCAAGGATGACAAGACATTCCCGTATCTTAAAATTACGAATGAAAAGCACCCCCGGCTTGAAGTAACCCGGCGCGTGCTGAAAGATAAAGCCAAATACTTCGGACCTTATCCGAACTCGTATGCGGCACACCAAACGAAAAAACTGCTCGACCGTATGTATCCACTGCGCAAATGTGGTGTAATGCCCAAAGAAGTGTGCCTGTATTATCACATGGGCCAGTGTCTTGCCCCTTGTGTGAAGGAAGTGGAGAAGGAGCAGTATGATCAGATTTCGCAAGAGATCGGTTCATTTCTGAGCGGTGGACATGAAGAGATTAAAAAGGATTTGCAGCGGAAGATGCAGGAAGCTGCGGAGGACCTTTATTTTGAACGTGCCAAGGAACTACGCGATCAGGTGATTGCCATCGATGCGATGATGGAAAAACAGAAAATTACAATGGCCGATGCTAGAGACCGCGATGTATTTGGTTTTGCCATTGATAAAGGCTGGATGTGTGTCCAGATTCTATATATGCGTCAGGGTAAAATGATTGAACGCCATGTCTCTACCTTCCCGTTTTACGGTGAGGCGTACAGTGACTTTATGTCCTACGTGACACAGTATTACAGCGATAATCCGGCATTGCCACAAGAGATTCTGTTGCCGGAAATGCCCAAAGATATGTCAACCGGTGAAGAAAGTACGGATACGGGTTCTGATGCTGATGGAGCGGTGCCTGCCGCAGTTACAGTGGAGTTCGAACAGACGGGACAAGTGGAGCAAAAGTTCGCTTCCCAGCCACTGGTTGCCGAGACTCGTGCAGCTTATGAAAGTTCCGCTGAGGCAGAAGATGATCAACCTGAGAGTATGCAAGAGGATGCTTCAATAACGGATACAACTGCTTCAACTGAGAAGCTCCCGGCAGGTCTGGAAGACCCAACCCAGGTTGCTGCTGCGTTACAGGAGTGGTTGGAGATCAAAGTGCTCATTCCGCAACGTGGATTGAAACGGCAGATGATTACGATGGCTGTGGATAACGCACGTGTAGCATTGGAAGAGAAGTTCCGTTTGATTGAGCGAAATGAAGAACGGACATCCAAAGCTGCCGAAGGACTGGGACGTTTTATTGGACTGGACCAGCTTCGTCGAATAGAAGCCTTTGATAACTCGAACATCCAGGGAACGAATCCGGTATCCGCTATGATCGTATTTACGGATGGTAAACCGGATAAGAAGGAATATCGGAAGTATAAGGTCCGTTCGGTTGAAGGACCGGATGATTATGAAACGATGAGAGAGGTCATCCGTCGCCGTTACGAGCGGGTATTGAAAGAAAACCTGACTCAGCCTGACCTGATTGTGGTCGATGGTGGTAAAGGGCAGATCTCGGCTGCGGTCGATATTTTGGAAAATGAGCTGGGGCTGTTTATTCCGGTATGTGGTCTGGTGAAGGATGCGAAGCATAAGACTTCACAGCTGATGATCGGTAATCCACCGGAGGTCATCTCCCTGCCTCGGGATAGTCAGGAATTTTACCTGTTGCAGCGGATACAGGAAGAAGTTCACCGTTTCGCGATCTCGTTCCACCGCGAGCAGCGGGGTAAGTCGATGGTGACGTCACGTTTGGATGCCATTCCTGGGATCGGAGAGAAGCGGCGTAAGCTGCTGTTGAAGCATTTTGGCTCTTTGCGCAAAATAAAAGAGGCCAGCGTCGAAGACTTCCGGCCTCTATCTATTGGTGACAAGTTGGCAAATCAGATTATTGCAGCACTTCGGGATGAGGAGTCGTAACATACGGCTTCTCTTTTTGTTTTGGATTGAATTTGTAGACCACATAACCAACGATGGCCGGGAGTACGATCCAGAAGAGTCCAGCAGCCATATTCAGGGCATCGCCCATAAAGATCAGGCTGAGTCCCATCAATAAGCTGTCGAAGATCACATGGGCGAATACAACGGCGATGAAGCCGTGACGCAGCATGATCAGACTGAACAGCAATCCAATCACCATCAGCTCAATGGGACGGGTGATTACCGGGTAGATCGGATACAAGGTGTGTCCCAGTGCCCAAATGATGGTTGGAATCAGACATGCAATAAATGTGTTACGCACAATCTTCTGCATCATACGAATGCCGAACAGTCGGTATACGGCTTCTTCACCAATACCGGCCATCCAGGCCATAATCGGGAAAAGCCAGGCATAGGTCATATTAAATGTAGATTGATCTGCTGACGTTGTTGACCATGTGCCAATGCTCTTCTCCAGAATGAAGAAAAGGATGGATTGCACACCCAGCAGAATGAATGCCCACAGGTAACCAGCATACATACTGTGAAGTACATATTTTCCGTATCCCGGTTCTTTGGCACGAGGCCAAGGGTTCAGACCTATTTTACGCCACATGCCGTCACCGGCAACGAGGGATAGATAGATGGTTGCACTCATGACCAGTGTAATGCCTATCTGAAATAACATCAGGAACGCTAACATGAAGTTGGAGAATCCTTGTGCCTGAAGCAGAGGAATCATGTTCAGCGTGCCAATCACCGAAGCTGCGAAATACACCAGCGAGAGAATGATCCCGCGTTTGAAAGACGTATGTGTTCGGGTCAGAATGCTATAGATAATGGCCAGCACGCCCAGAACAAGGGTCAGGAATGCATAGCCGCCATAGGTCATCCAGTTGGCTTGACGCGTCTGAGCTTTCACATAATCGGTATGGGATTCAGGGACCGAGAAGCCAGGATCGAACGATCGTACCGCACCCTCTTCAAACGTAAAGTTCAGTTCAAGCTTGGAGTCTCCAATCGTTTTTTCAGAATCTGTATACTTCAGTCCCGCTTCACCATCGCGAGTATCCAGTTGAAGTGTCGGCACTTCATAACCGAATTCGGCCAGAACGCCAGCCGCAAGCTGTTCTTTCTCGTCTAGAGACATATTGCCTTCGGCAAGCACTTGCGATGTGGTCACTTTCCCAGTGCTTTCTTCCGCCTCAATAGCGGTATAGAGGGAAGAAGGGAGTTCTCGTTTGAAGCCGACCACTTTTCCTGTTTTCATATGTACGTCAACATGAAGATAACCGCCTTTGTCCTGATCAGGCAAACGAACGCGGTATACATCGTAAGGATAGGCTGTTTCCCATTTCTGGTTATAGGCGTCGAGTTGTTTCGTTTTGGCCATATACCCGTAAATATCGGAATGTGTCTGGTAGGTTACCAGGGTGTTTCCAGCATCATTTGGCAGTGTATAGTCATCCACAGAAGCTGCGAAAGATCGTGCGGATTGCGTCGCCTGCTCCTTGGTTATGAAGGACGTAGACGAAATTTCTGTGGTTTGCGATGAGGTAGCAGGAAAGATCTGAAATACAAAAAATAGAATCAGGCCGATCGCCGCAAGCAACCCCAGACGCTTGAAGTTAGCCTTGAGTAGCAAAGGCTTCCCTAAGGGATTCATGTAATGGTGTTCCTCCTTAATCTAATATGGATATTAAAGTAAACATAGCACAGGGCGATGCCCGAATGCCAATGATGTAACGAAAACAGGTGTAAATCCTTGAAAATGAATGAAAAGGATCGAAAGAATCTGATCCATCCGTCGCCATATCTGAGTTTTTCCCTTTTTGGCTGAATTCGATCCGATTTACACAAAAAACGTTTTGTCTGCAAACGCCGCAGCGCTTATAATTTTGAAACAAATGTGCAACGATTCGCATGTCTTTCGCCCAACAAGGGAACGAATAGATTATATTCCAACTTCATTATATATGTCGTTTTAATCTGAATCATACATGTTTAACGTTTGGAAACAGCATTTCAGATGAAGAAGGCTCCACGGGGTGTGGAGTTATTTTCATTTTAGCAGAGGTGGATGATACTCAAGTGAAACTGAATGTTCAATGGATGCGATTATCGCCACCACGTATTCTTGTGTTAGGGTTTGCTGGCATCATATTGGTAGGTACACTCTTATTAATGCTTCCGGCATCCAGCCGTAACGGTGAGAGCCTTGCCTTTATTGATGCGCTCTTTACGGCAACTTCTGCCGTATGTGTCACCGGTTTGGTTGTGGTCGATACAGGGACTCATTTTTCGGTGCTGGGTCAGGTTGTGATCGCGATTCTGATTCAGATTGGCGGACTTGGCTTCATGACGATGTCTACGTTGGTTGCCATTGCGTTCAAACGGCGGATCTCGCTTAGGGAGCGGCTGATTCTACAGGAAGCGATGAATCAGAGCACGATGGAGGGCATCGTTCGACTGATTCGTAAAGTTGTGATCTACTCACTCATTCTCGAAGGCATATGTGGTACGCTCTTTGCCATTCGCTGGTCGTTCGACATGCCAATCGGACAGGCGATCTATTACGGTTACTGGCATGCGATTTCGATGTTCAACAATGCGGGCTTTGATATGTTTGGGGATTTCCGCAGTCTGACCGGATATGTATATGACCCGCTGGTGAATTTTACAGCCATGTTCCTGATTGTCGCTGGTGGTATCGGTTTTGTAGTGCTGTCTGATCTGGTGGATTACCGCAAAACGCGGAAGCTGTCTCTACATTCCAAAGTGGTACTATTGATGACTGGATTGTTGATTGTGTTTGGTGCACTCGTTATTTTCGTATTCGAATTCAGCAATCCCCGGACGCTCGGTGGTCTGAACTGGGGTGGCAAAATACTCGGTTCGTTTTTCCAGTCAGTTACACCGCGAACTGCAGGGGCCAATACGGTAGACATTGCCGGGCTCAGGCAGGCAACGCAGTTCTTTATCATCATTTTGATGTTCATCGGTGCTTCACCGGGCTCAACCGGAGGCGGGATCAAAACGACGACATTTATGATTATGGCTGGCGCAGTCATCGCCATGATGCGTGGACGTGAAGATATCGTATTTTTCCGCTACCGGCTTGTACAGGAACGGATTTTCAAGGCGCTTACCATTACATTGCTGGCGCTCTTGTTCATCATAGCCGTAACGATGGCGCTGAGTACCACAGAAGAAGCCAGCTTTATGATGATTTTATTTGAAACGACATCTGCCTTTGGCACCGTGGGATTATCACTCGGACTAACGCTGAAGCTGACCACCATCGGGAAGCTCCTGATCTGTTTTACAATGTTCGCAGGAAGGCTCGGACCCATTACATTAGCGTATGCACTTGGGCAGAAAAAGGGTAAAGAGTTATACAGGTATCCGGAAGGCAAAATGATTATTGGATGAATCCATTTTTAGTGAGTTATGAAATTGATTTGGATAAGGGGTTCGTGAAGAACAATGAAAACACAGCAGTTTGCGGTGATTGGGCTCGGACGGTTTGGCTCCAGTCTGGCACAGGAATTAATGGAACTCGGCTACGAGGTGCTCGGGATCGATAAAAATGAAGAAGTCGTCGAAGACATGAGTGAATTGGTCACCCATGCCGTTGTAGCCGATGCCACAGATGAGGAAGTGCTGCGCTCCCTGGGGATTCGTAATTTTGACTGCTGCATCGTTGCCATTGGGGATGATATCCAGACGAGCATTCTCACCGCGATCTTGTTAAAAGAACTGGGCGTCAAGACGGTCGTGGCCAAGGCCATATCCGTCCTTCACGGACGAGCACTGGATAAGCTGGGGATCGATCGTGTCGTCTACCCTGAACGGGATATGGGCATTCGGGTTGCCCATCAGCTGGTTACCCCGAACTTGCTTGACTACATTGAACTATCCAATGACTACAGTATTGTCGAGATGAAGGTTCCCGCCTGTCTGCACAACAAAACACTTTCAACCCTCAATGCACGTGTACGCTTTGGTTGCAGCATTGTGGCGTTACAGAAAGAAGCCGGGGTCATTATTGCTCCGACAGCACTGGACTCGCTTCAAATGGGGGATATTATGGTCATTATCGGTAATAATGCAGATATTGAACGGTTTGAAGAGGAGGTTATCAGCCAGGAGAGCTGATAAGTTAAGATGATTAAAAATGGGAGCCTGGCTGATCAGATTAAAGTTAAGGCGTCGTAGTCCTCCGTGAGGGCAATGGCGCCTTTGCTGTAAAGAGTGCAGCCGTCTCCTTGACCCATTGTCTGGAGGTCTCACTGAGGTCTTCCTTTTCCCCATAGATCATGCAGGTAGTTCTTCGGGTCTGTTGTAGTTGTGGCAAATGAACAGAAACCAGATCGTTGTCCGCGAGCAATTGTGGACGGAGATATGACTTGGGTAATAGAGCAGCGGCTTTGGCGGAAGGCAGAAGTCGGATGATCGCTTCGAAGGAATCAATCTCCATACGAATATCCGGCATCACGGCACAGCGCTGGAAGAGGTCGTCCGTTAATTTGCGGTACCAGGTGCCTTTGGAGAACGTGATCATCGGCAGATCCTGCAAATGCTCCATTCCGGCTTCCTTGCCGGACAAAGGGTGCGTGAGCGGCACTACCAGCTCCAGATGATCGTCAAAGAGCGGCACACAGTTAAGCCCTACTTCGCTGATGGAAGAAGCAACAATACCCACATCGGCTTTTTTGTCACGTACAAAAGAGACAATCTCATGCGTTTTCCCCGTCAACAATTTCAGTTCGGCATTCGGATGTTTCTCCATAAAGGCATTAACGAGAGGCGGTAATGTGGTTTGAAGCGTCGTCAGGCTTGCGCCGAGTGTAATGGTGCTCTGTTCTTCATCCTTATACTGGGCGAGCATCGTCAGGAACTTCTGTTGCTGCTGCTTCTGTTCTACCGCGAACGTATAGGCGAGCTGGCCCACACTGGTTAACTCCAGCCGTTTGCCCCGGCGGTGGAATAGGGCAACCCCGAGTTCATCCTCCAATTTAGCAATTTTGCGTGAGAGTGCGGGTTGGGACAAGTTCAGTAACTTGGATGCACGGTTCAGACTGGACTGCTCCACGACCGCTGCAAATGCGTTTAACTCTTCGAACATGAATTACGACCTCTTTTCCATGAGTGATGAGTGTGATTCTTGCCCTTGCTTAATCGTTTTCCATGTTGTATGGCCTGTAAACCCAATGTTTCACTGCTTATACCTATAGGTTATAACATTTAATAATTATATTGCAATTCCCTTATAAGAAAAAAAGGAGTAACATGAATCGTGACACAAGTTGTTCACACCTGGCGAAAACGGAACAATTTGTCGAACCTTTTCATGGAAAAGGATTCGTGTCACGATAAGTGAAATCATTTATGAAAACGTTGTATTTAGCGAAAGGGGATCGACATTTTATGAAAGGGTTTTACTCCAGAAAGCTGCACTCCTTGCTTGGCGTCATTCCGCTCAGTCTGTTCTTTATTGAGCACTTGGTGACGAACTTCACAGCAGTTGAAGGCGGCAAAGAAGCTTTTTATGGTGCCGTTGCATTTCTGAACGGTTTGCCTCTTGTTATTGTAATTGAGGCGACACTCATTTGGCTGCCGTTGTTCTATCACGGTGTTTATGGTCTTTACATTGCCTATCAGGCCAAGCCTAACGTTGGGCGTTACGGTAATGAGCGCAACTGGCGCTACACGTTGCAGAGGGTAAGCGGTATCATTACGTTTGTATTCGTCATCTGGCATGTATGGGAGACGCGGGTACAGATTGCACTGGGTAACGTATCCCATGAAGAGATTGGCGGCGTCATACATGATGCGGTGACGAATCCGATAACCTTTGCGATATATATGATCAGTGTGGTTGCGGCTTCATATCACTTTGCCAATGGCCTGTGGTCGTTCCTCGTTAGCTGGGGGATTACAGTTGGTCCGCGTGCGCAGCGTGTATCCTCTTACGTATGTATGAGTTTGTTCGCTATCGTTTCCATCATGTTTATTGCTTCACTATTTGCTTTCCGGAGCATTGATTTCCAGACAGCTACTTCGATGATTGACGCAGTTAAAACAGTTCTAATTTAAGCATTTAGCGTATAAATGCTGACTTATAAGGGAGTGAACAGCAATGGCATCAACGAATGTAATTATTGTGGGCGGCGGTCTCGCAGGCTTGATGGCGGCGATCAAATCGGCTGAAGCCGGAGTCCATGTTCATTTATTTTCACTGGTTCCTGTTAAACGATCCCACTCTGTATGCGCACAAGGCGGCATTAACGGAGCGGTAAATACCAAGGGTGAGGGTGACTCCCCATGGGTACACTTTGACGATACGGTATACGGCGGTGACTTCCTTGCGAACCAACCTCCTGTTAAAGCGATGTGCGAAGCAGCACCTGGCATCATTCACTTGATGGACCGTATGGGCGTAATGTTCAACCGGACACCGGAAGGTTTGCTTGATTTCCGTCGTTTCGGGGGAACAAAGCATCACCGTACGGCGTTTGCCGGAGCGACAACAGGGCAACAATTGCTCTATGCATTAGACGAGCAGGTGCGTCGCTGGGAAGCAGCGGGCCTGGTTACGAAATATGAGAACTGGGAATTCCTGCAGGCAGTTTTGGATGATGAAGGCGTATGTCGCGGGATCGTAGCTCAGGATCTGAAAACGATGAAAGTACAGACCTTCCCGGCAGAAGCAGTTATTCTGGCGAGCGGTGGTCCGGGTATCATCTTCGGTAAAACGACCAACTCTGTAATTAACACAGGTACAGCGGCAAGTGCCGTGTATCAGCAAGG
This sequence comes from Paenibacillus amylolyticus, assembly GCF_001570725.1. Taxonomy (GTDB): domain Bacteria; phylum Bacillota; class Bacilli; order Paenibacillales; family Paenibacillaceae; genus Paenibacillus; species Paenibacillus amylolyticus_A. Next base: position 194,663 of record NZ_BCNV01000011.1, on the reverse strand, counting down.
TGTAAATTACGCCAACGGGGAGTTCATTCAGATTCACCCGACAGCCATTCCAGGAGATGACAAGCTGCGTCTGATGTCCGAATCTGCGCGTGGGGAAGGTGGACGAATCTGGACGTACAAAGACGGCAAGCCGTGGTACTTCCTTGAAGAAAAGTATCCGTCCTACGGTAACCTGGTTCCGCGTGATATCGCGACTCGTGAAATTTTCAGCGTCTGCGTAGATATGGGCTTGGGTGTGAACGGCGAGAACATGGTTTATCTCGACCTGTCGCACAAAGATCCGAAGGAACTGGATGTTAAACTCGGCGGCATCATTGAGATCTATGAGAAGTTCATGGGTGATGACCCGCGTAAAATCCCGATGAAAATCTTCCCGGCAGTCCATTATTCCATGGGCGGCATGTGGGTAGATTACAATCAAATGACCAACATTCCGGGGCTGTTCGCAGCTGGTGAATGTGAATATCAATACCATGGCGCGAACCGTCTGGGTGCAAACTCACTCGTATCCGCGATCTACGGTGGTATGGTGGCTGGACCGAAAGCGGCTGAATATATCAAAGGACTCAAAAAATCGTCCGCTGATATCCCATCTTCCGTATTCGAGAAACACACCAAACAACAAAGCGACAAATACGAAGGCATCTTGAAAATGCAGGGCACGGAAAATGCCTATGTCATTCATAAAGAGCTTGGCGAGTGGATGACAGCCAACATGACGGTTGTACGCTACAACGACAAGCTTGAAGCCACGATCGGCAAGATCAAGGAATTGAAAGAGCGTTACGGCAAAATCAACATGTACGACAGCTCAGGTTGGAACAACCCGAGCGCAGCGTTCACCCGCCAACTGTGGAACATGATTGAGTTGGCAGAAGCGATGACTCTGGGCGCACTGCTGCGTAACGAAAGCCGCGGCGCGCATTACAAACCGGAATTTACGGAACGTAATGACGAAGAGTTCCTGAAAACGACCATCGCAAGCTGGTCGAAGGAAGGCCCGAAAATCTCGTACGAGCCAGTAGACGTATCCCTGATCCCACCACGTATCCGGGACTACTCTAAGGATTAAGTAGTACCACACTATTCATGCAATGAATAGTTAAGCACCTGAACGGAGAGGCAGGAGAACTTTGGAGAAGCAGAGCTTCTTCAAAGTTACTGCCATCAAATTGATGTAAATGCCCAGAAGAAGCAAAGCGCCTTAGCGATGCTTCAGCACTTCAATACTGCCCATCCAGCATGAATGGAGTGCAGTTTCCAGCAAAGTGACCCAGTGCACGACGTAGCGGAGGAAGCGGAAATGACCTGAAGAAGCAACGCGTTCGCCTTTATCACCGGATTTTAACCCTGGAAAGGGTTGATCAAAAAAATCCGGGGATAACAGCGATCAGAGGGGCATTCCGCTGACGAAGCGTCTCCCGTGCACCAAACCATTTTGCGCATCAGCAATACAATCATCGTCACCAGAGGAGGGGACAACGATATGGCGGAACAAGCTACAGCCAACAAAACCGTCAAGTTTATCATCACCCGTCAGGACAGCCCGGAGTCATCTTCGTACAACGAAGAATTTGAGCTTCCGTACCGTCCCAACATGAACGTGATCAGCGCCCTAATGGAGATTCAGCGTAACCCGGTTAATACAGATGGCAAATCCATTGCTCCCGTGTGCTGGGATTCCAACTGTCTCGAAGAAGTCTGCGGTGCCTGCTCCATGGTCATCAACGGCAAGCCACGTCAAGCGTGTGCAGCCCTGATCGACAAGCTTGAACAGCCTGTTCGCATCGAACCAATGAAGACATTCCCGGTGGTTCGTGACCTGGTCATCGACCGTACCCGGATGTTTAGCGCTCTGAAACGTGTTAAAGCATGGATTCCGATCGATGGTACCTATGACCTCGGACCAGGTCCACGGATGCCTGAGAAGAAGCGTCAGTGGGCATATGAGCTGTCCAAATGCATGACATGTGGTGTATGTCTGGAAGCATGCCCGAACGTCAATGAGAAAACAGACTTTATTGGTCCAGCAGCACTGTCCCAAGTGCGCCTGTTCAATGCTCACCCAACAGGGGAGATGAACGCCGATGATCGTCTGGAAGCATTGATGGAAGACGGAGGCATTGAGGGCTGTGGTAACTCACAGAACTGTGTGCAATCCTGTCCCAAAGGTATTCCACTGACAACCTCCATTGCCGAAATGAACAAACAAACGACCAAGCATATGTTCAAACGCTGGTTGGGTGTATAATCTCGTCATAACATGTGCAGAAGTGCAATCTGCAACTTAGAAGAAGTCGTGATCCCGTGCAGCAACATGCCGGAGATCCCGGCTTCTTTTTACAAAGAAGCAGAGGAACCGGGCTATCCATGCAGAATATGGTATACTAAGGGGATGGATATGGAGCGTAGAAGGAGGGGGAGATATGGCAGAGACACCGCGTCAGGGGAGTAACAACTCGCCGTCCCAGCGCTCGCACAAGGCACCAGGTGCAGAAGAGTCTGTGTTTCCTGGAGAAGAAAAGGATCATGATCCCTCTCGCCGAAGTTTCTTATTGCGTATGGTTTTGATGACGGCAGGTGCCAGTTTGCTTACAGGAGGTTATGCCTGGCTTTGGGAGCCGCGTCGTCTGGAAATCAAGCAAGTGGGGCTGAAACTGCCGAAGTTTCCAAAGGCATTTGACGGATTACGTGTCGTTCAGTTCAGCGATGCTCATCTTGGTTTTCATACCGGGGTGAAAGAGATGAAGAAGCTCGCAGCAACGATTGAGGAGCAGCAACCGGACTTGATCTGTTTTACCGGAGACATCGTCGAGAGGGAAGCAGAGCCGATGCGTGAATGTATTCCGATATTGGCCTCCATGCAAGCGAAGTATGGCAAATTTGCGGTTTTGGGGAATCATGATTATCGGGGCGGCCAGCAGAATGAAGTGGCAACCATGTTCCGTGAAGCCGGATTCACATTGTTGCGGAACGAACATGTGGTGATTGAACAAGGGGGCGAACGTCTGGCCATAGCAGGTCTCGATGACGCGCTGACAGGCAGACCTGATCCTGCCCAAGCTATCAAGGAATTGGATCATGATGTGTGGAAGCTTCTGCTCATGCATGAACCGGATTATGCCGACATTGCCACTCCCTATGGTTTCGGATTGCAGCTTTCCGGTCATAGCCATGGTGGACAGGTACGTTTTCCCTGGGTGGGGGCGCTGACGACTCCGCGAGGTTCGCATAAGTATGTTCAGGGGTTGTATTACACGGATGTCCAGGGGGTATATTACTCCACCCAGACACAGATGCCCGTGTATGTGAATCGTGGTTTTGGCATGACCCAACTGCCCATTCGTTTTCTGTGCAGACCTGAACTAACGGTGTTTGAGCTTAAAGGATTAACCACATAAAAGGAATATAAGATCATATCAGTTCAACTAAACTTTTTACACGAGAACGGAGAGGACAGAAATAACGTGAAGAAGCGAAGCGTTCGCCTTAATCTCCGGATTTTTCCTTTGAAGAAGGGAATCAAAAAATCTGGGGATAACAGCGATCGGAAGGTTATTCTGTCATCGGAGTGAATGTGTAAACGTACAACAGTGAACGATTCAACATGAATGGAGGTTATCCAGATGGAACGAATTGCGATTGTATCCGACATTCATGGCAACATGACTGCCTGGGAAGCAGTGCTAAAAGATATACGAAGTCGTGGCGTAGAGCGAATCTTTTGTCTCGGTGACCTCGTGGGCAAAGGACCAGAACCGGTACAGGTTGTTGATCAGGTGAGAGCGACGTGCGAACTTGTCATCCGCGGTAATTGGGATGAACTGGTTGCCGTTAACCAGGACAACGAGAATTTCACTTGGCAAGCTGAACGGCTTGGTGAGGAACGTTTGGCATACTTGGCAAGTCTACCATTCAGTCATCAGTTTCAACTGAGTGGTCGCACTATCCGCCTGGTTCATGCTTCACCTCAAAGTGTATACCATCGTGTACAGCCTTGGGATGAGCTGGAAAAAAGGTTAGCAATGTTTGATCCTCCGGCTGATGAGCCTGACAGAGGTATTGCAGACGTCGTCGGTTATGGTGATGTGCATAACGCATACTTGCAGTATATGAATGGCAAGCTACTGTTTAATGCAGGCAGTGTAGGTAATCCGCTGGATCTTCCCCAGGCTTCCTACTGTATTCTGGAGGGTGAAGATAGCAATGATAACAATATCCCATTCAATGTTCAATTTGTGCGGGTACCTTATGATATTGAGAGGGAAGTAAAAGCTGCACAGTCGGCAAATGTTCCTGCATTGGATTTTTATATCCGTGAGATTCGTACGGGGGTCTATCGTGGGTTGCAGGAGTAGTCAGCATCCTAACCCTTAAGGGTTAGGAATTGAATGATGCAATATATGAACACTAAAAGCGAATACTAAAGTTCGTGGATCAGTTCAAATGGTATTACGCCGGATCATCTTCAGAGCATGCTTGTCTTACCGGACTAGAGCCCGTTTAGGCAAAAGGAGCGATTGTCATGCTTACCCGAAAAATGCTGGTTCAAGGTCTGCCTGCTTTGTGGACAGAGCGTCTTGTCCTGCGATCATTGCGTCAAAGTGATTACAGCACATTATCGGAACTTTTTTCCGATCCTCAAGTTATCCGGTATGTGAATAGGGGAAGCCAGCCCACACCGATCAGGGCGAGACGGTTATTGAACCAGATACGGAGCAGCAGTGCCAAGCTGGATTCGTTACATTATGGGATCTGCTGGAGAGGCAAAGAACAGGTCATCGGGATCACGTCATTCCAGCACTGGAATGATCAGAATGGAACCGCACAGATTGGTTATATCCTGAACAGATCCTGTTGGGGCAGGGGTGTGGCTACCGAGGCTGTACAGAGGTTGCTGCAGTTTGGATTTGACGATCTTCATTTGTGGAGGGTGGAGGCACGTTGTTATGAGGCCAATGTATCTTCAGAACGGGTGCTAAGCAAAATAGGGATGTCCTATGAGCGGAGTCTTCCCTCATTCGGGCTGCACGATGAAGATGACGAGGCATCAGAATCCCTGATGGATGTCAAAGTGTACAGCATGTACCGGGAACAATACGTACATCCGCTTCAGAAGAAAGACTTGCAAACCCTGGTATCTGACAAGCCGCAATAACATAGAGTAAGAGTAGTCAAACGTGAATGAATCGAACTTCAATTATTTGTTACACAAATGAAATATAGCTGCAATTGAACTCTAACAGACAAGGGGTAAACTTATCTCATGACCCCCTTTTTGATAATAGATAATGCTGTTGGGACCCGCGCGAGCGGGTTCATTTTTTTTGAATTTTTACACAGGCACTCCGATGACAGAATAACCCTCCGATCGCTGTTATCCCCAGATTTTTTGATTCCCATAGTTAGAAGGGAAAATCCGGTCATAAACGGCAAGCATATGCTTCCGATGCAGCTTTCTTTCAGAAAGCTTTTAGCTTCGCTTCTTCAAGTTATTTCTGTCCTCTCCGTTATCGTGTAAATGTTCAGTTTAACTTATATAATATTTTTAATTTAGAATTAAACCTAAACCCCCACAACGTGAACAAGCGCGCTGTGGGGGTTTCTCTGTGGATCTATACTTTTTACAGTGATACAACCTGCATCTGTTTCTGTTTGAAGTACACCCAGTCGGTGAATCCGATCTCCTTGAGACGTGTACGAACGTCATCCAGTTCGTCTGCAACCCGCTGCGGTTTATGAGCATCCGACCCGAAGGTCACCTTCACCCCATAATGATGGGCCCGTTCCAGAATGGCATCTGACGGGTACCAGCCACCGCTGAGTTTGGTTTTGCCTGATGTGTTAATTTCGATGGCTACGTTGGATTCTGCAATGACCTGTAACGTTTCATCAATGGCTTGATCAGCGATAATATCGGAGAAGGGTGGATAATTTCCTTTCATCGCATCAATATGCCCAAGGATCTGGAACATACCGCTACGAGCCGATTCTCGGATCAATGAATAATAGCTTTCTTTTACTTCAACTTTGCGAGCATTACTCAAGCCATTCCACCGGGTTTTGTTGAAGATACTCACATCCTCGGTATGATGAACGGAACCAATAATATAGTCAAAAGGATACTGTCCCAGTGTGGTGCGGTACAATTCCGCATGAGCAGGGAAATAGTCAGATTCAATGCCGAGTAGCACATCGATTTTACCAGCGTATTCTTCTTTCAGAGCAAGGACTTCTTCCACATAATGCTGTAATTCCGACTTGCCCATTGCGATCCGGGGAAATGCCTGCTCAAGCTCACTGCCAAAGTATGGCGTATGATCCGAGATACCGATGGCCTGAAGTCCTGCCTCAATACCTGCCTCTATATAATCGCGGATGTTGCCGTCTGCGTGACCACAACGAAAATGATGTGTGTGAAGATCGAATTTCATATGGAATCCTTCCTTTCTCATGGCTCATTGTCATTCTGAACTGATGAATTGGGTTTCCGGCATGCCTTTGAGGTCACTTATGAATTGTTGCATTGCTGAGTTGAGGTACCGACTGGACTTATAGATAACACCAACAGGGTGACTGACCTCCAGCTCACTTAAGGGTATCATTCTCAGAGTACCTTGGCGCAACTCATGGGCAACCGATTGTTTGGATATGACAGCTGCTCCGAGATCAATCTCGACCATCCGTTTCACTTCCTCGCTGCTAGACAACTCCATCACAATATTAGGTTCAATATTATGTTTCTTAAAAATGGTTTCTGTAAACCGTCGTCCTACGGTATCCGGGGACAGCAGAATCAATGGTGTACTGCGGAGCACATCCACGGCAGCATGTTTTTTCTTCGCCAGCGGATGGGAAGGAGATACCACGAGTTCAAATGTGTCATAGTACAGTACAGAGGTATTCAGGTTGGGATTGCGCTCCGTGAGATAACCAATACCAATATCAACCAGCCCATTTTCGACCTGGGTATAGATCTGTGATGAAGGAAGGGATTGGATACTGGTTTTAATCAGCGGGAATTGATCTTGGAAATAGGATAACACCCTTGGCAGGATCTGAATAGCAATGGAAGTTGTTGTACCCAGCACGATGCGTCCCTGAGGCGTTTCATCGAGATCGGACAATTTTTGTTTCAACTCATCGACGATGTCGAGCATCCGTTCAGCATGCTCCAGGAATACCTGTCCACGGTCTGTCAGGGTGACGGGTTGGTTGCGATCCACAAGAACGGTGCTGAATTCATCCTCCAGACTTTTGATCTGGGCCGAGACGGCAGGCTGGGTCAGGTTCAGAAGTTCTCCCGCCTTGCGGAAGCTCATCGTTTTGGAAATGGTAATTAGTGTCTCCAATTGGCTTATGTTCATAGGTGACCTCCTTGCAGGCAAAGTATCTTGATTATGTAGTGTTTGGTGCGATGAAATCCCGTAACTGGTTATTGTTCCGTTATCTTAAATTATAGGTGATTCAGGACAGCAGAGCAATGAAGGTGATTGTTGGGATAAAAAGTAGTTCAAGAGACTGTGAAAAAAATGCGAATGCAAGAATTTGATTTTTTTAACAGTTGTGAGAAAACAGTCATAAAGTCCTAAATGCCTTTTGCCACATATGATGATCGAAAAGCTTTCTGCAAAAGAAGTGAAAAGCTCTGTTTATTCGCTAGAATCAGCTATAAACATTTGCCCCACGGATGACGATAAATTATAGTACACATGGTTTAACGAATTCTTAATGAATTCTTGTACGTGATAAAGTATAATAAATTTATTGAATATGGGACTTTTGGTGTGTGACCAATAACCCAGTGTGAGGGGGACATAGACAGTGAAAGCGGAAGTGATTAATCCTTTCCTGGAATCGGCACGGAACGTATTCGAACAGCTCATCCAGGTTTCGCCTTCCACCGGGAGTCTTGGCGTGAAGAATGTAGAGTTCATTGCAGACCATGTCTGGATCGTGATCGGAATGACCGGACAACTTAGCGGAAATATTGTATTTGGAATCAACGAACAAGTTGCACTGAAAATTGTATCTGCGATGATGGGCGGATTCGTCATTACAGAAATGGATGAAATGAGCAAGAGTGCTATTTCGGAACTCGGTAATATGATCAGTGGTAATGCCAGTACGATCCTGTCGAACCAAGGTGTTGTGGTTGATATTACACCTCCACAAGTGATGAAATCCGAACACTTGACTACATTTAGTGCAACGAAAGCACTGAGCATTCCTTTGCTGATGGACGGCATTGGTGAGATGGATATTCAGGTCATGATCTCGTAGAATAGAACCATACGCCTCAAAAGGCAATATGTGTTCATACGGGAGGACATCACGGATGCTGAAAGATCAGGTAGTGTTTATCACAGGTGCATCGAGTGGTATCGGTGCGCTTTGTGCGCAGATGCTGATAGAAGAAGGAGCCATCCCGATTCTGGCTGCCCGTTCGCGGGACAAGCTGGAAGAGATTGGTGCTTCGCTGAAAGGGCCGCATGAATTGCTCACGCTTGATGTTACGAATAGTGAGCAGGTTCAGGAAGCTGTGGATGCGATATTGCATAAATACGGACGAATTGACATTTTACTGAATAACGCGGGTTATGGAAAATTCGCAGCTATGACGGACATGTCTGTACAGGAATTCGATGAGATGATGGACGTCAATTACATGGGCATTGTCCGCTGTACCAAAGCAGTGCTGCCACAGATGCTGGAACGGGGTAGAGGACAGATTGTGAATGTGGCTTCTATGGCCGGCAAAATCGGTACGGCCAAATCCGCTTCCTATACGGCTACGAAACATGCTGTACTCGGATTTAGTAACGCGCTGCGTCAGGAGCTTCGCAAGACCGGAGTCCTGGTGACAACGATTAACCCAGGTCCGATTGATACACCATTTTTCCATCGGGCTGACCCATCTGGCAATTATGTGAATAATGTACGCTGGATGATGTTGAAACCGGAAGACGTTGCGGGTCATATGATTCGGGCGATGAAAAAGCGCAAGGAAGAAGTGAATCTGCCAAGACTTGCTTCTGCTGGCATATGGCTGTACCAGCTATTTCCACGTCTTGCGGATCGATTGTCGCACGGTGTAATGAATCAGAAGTAAATGCAATACTGGGCATCATATACGGGATGAAAGAAAGGCTCCGCCGAGGGGCTTTTCTTTTTTTTGTGTGCAAATGGACAATTCCTGAATAAGATTTGGTCCACGGGCTTTTTTCGCATATAATGAAAGGTAATGTGATGACAGGCTTCGGTTTTAGTAGGCACAAGCAGGGCTAGCATCAAAATGAATAAATTAAAAGGATGGACATACATGACGAATCAAACATTTGCTTCAATTGGCGTGGAACAGGATCTGGAGGCCGTTTTGGCGAAACATGGCATTAACGAACCTTCACCTGTGCAGGCTCAGACAATCCCGGTTATTTTGGAAGGCCGAGATGTCGTATCCAAATCCCAGACGGGAACAGGAAAAACGTTGGCATATTTGCTGCCACTGTTACAATCCATCAAAATGGATATTAAAGGTACCCAGAAGCTTGTTATTGCACCAACACAAGAGCTGGCGATGCAAATTGTACGTGAGGCACAGCGCTACGGGGAAGAACGCAAGATCGGCGTATTGGGTCTGATTGGTGGCGCAGCGGCTAAACGTCAGATCGAGAAGCTGCGTGAGCATCCGCAATTGGTCGTGGGTACACCGGGACGACTGAAAGAATTGATTACACTCAAAAAACTGAAAATGCACAACGTTTCCACCATTGTTATTGATGAAGCGGATCAGGTATTCCAACTTGGCGGCGTAAGTGACGTGAACTTTGTTCTTAAAAGTGCACTGCGCGACCGTCAGCTGATTTTCCTGTCAGCAACCATTGATGAGCATACGGCTGGACTCGCAAAGCGTGAGATGAAAGAGCCTGTTCAGATTGGAATTGAACCGGACCGTGCTACGGCTGCGGGCCTTGAGCATTTTTATTTTGTAGAAGAGAACCGCAACAAAATTGACATGCTGCGTCGTCTGGTTAGACAGTACAACCCGGATCGGGCAATTGTATTTGTGAATGCAACAGAGGATATTGGTGAAGTGGAAGCGAAAATGAATCATCTGGGCTTGTCCGCTGCTGCGCTGTATGGCGATGCTGACAAAGTGACCCGTAGTAACGTATTGTCTGCATTCCGTAACGGTAAACTGCAATTGCTGATCGCCAGTGAAGTCGCTGCCAGAGGACTGGATATCGAAGGCCTGCCAATGGTCATTAACTATGACCCTGCATTTGACTCGGAGCACTATGTTCACCGTGCAGGTCGTACAGGCCGGATGGGGCGCTCGGGTATTGTACTGTCTATTGTGGACGAAACACAGATCTTCATTATGCGTAAATTCGCACGTGAACTCGGAATTGAACTGCCAGAACGTGTACTCTTTGGCGGTAAAGTATTGGAGGCTGATCCGCGTCCGGACACACGTCCTGAGGGACATTCGTTCTCCAGAAAACCAGGACAATCCAGAGATCGCAAACCAGGTCAGGGCAGCCGCAATGGCGGTACCCGAGCTACAATCTCCAATTCGCGTCCAGCGGGTAGCAAACCAGCTGGCAATACAGGCCGCACGGAGCGCGAACAGGATCGTAAAAACAAGGGAGCACCCAAGTGGAGTAAAGACAAAACGCCACGCTCCGAAGAATAGAATCTGACGAAAGGGGTGCAGGGATAGATGGAAAACGTTCAATCGCCTGTTCTGCAAATCAGCGGGCTAAGCGGAGGCTATAGCGCCAAACGGCCGGTCCTTCACGGCATCGATCTGGAAGTCGGACGTGGAGAGATGGTCGGACTGATCGGATTAAACGGTGCTGGCAAAAGCACAACCATGAAACATATCCTCGGCTTGATGACCCCTCAACAGGGCGAAGTGCGAGTGATGGGCAAGAAGAGGGACGAGGATGCGCAGATCTACCAATCGGCCATGGCATTCGTACCTGAATCACCTGAACTGTATGATGAGATGACGGTGATGGAGCATCTGGAATTTACGGCAAGAGCGTACAATGTGTCGGAGGCTGACTTCAAACAACGTACAGAGAAATTGCTGGCATTGTTCCGCATGAATGAGAAAAGTACAAGTCTGTCGACTCACCTGTCCAAGGGGATGCGACAAAAGGTTATGATCATGTGTGCTTTTGTGGCCGGACCACCACTGTACATCATTGATGAGCCTTTCCTGGGGCTGGACCCGCTCGGTATTCGCTCCTTGCTTGATTTTATGCTGGAGATGAAAGCTTCGGGATCATCCATCTTGCTCAGTTCACACATTCTGTCGACGATTGAAAATTACTGTGACCGTTTTATCGTTTTGCACCGTGGGCAGGTTATTGCTCAAGGGACGCTGAATGAACTGCGCTCCCAATTCGGGGAATCGGATGCCACGCTGGAGCACATGTTCTATTCCCTCGTACAAGGCAGGGATTGAGCATGGATCTCAAGCTGCTATGGAAGCAAAGACGCACAGGATTCTGGAACGGAATTCTTCCTTATCTGGGTTATGTGATCCAGAGCGGTGTAGCTATGGTCTTTTTATTTCTCGTCATTGCGTTCTCCGCCTGGTATACATCGTTTGTCCAGAACATTCCGGCTGAATTTCCGATTCGCTGGATTGCATTGTTGCTGCTGGCACCGCTAGTGCTGTTTAGCAGTTATCGTACATATCTGCTTCCGGCAGATATCGTGTTCCTGCGACCACAGGAATACCGGATGCAGGAGTATTTGAAGAATAGCTTTGCCCGGGGTGTCATATATAAAAGTCTGGGCTTGCTGCTTGTATTTGTTACACTGTGGCCTCTCTATGTCAGAGCAGATCTGGATGCACGGCCATTTGGCTGGTTCATCGTATTCCTGTTGCTGTGGAAAGGGTTGTCCAGTTATGGAGCGTGGCAAGAGCTAAGAATGGTTCAGCTCGGGGCAGCAAGAGGATATCGTCTCTTGCGATGGGCTCTGGCAGTGCTGGCGGTTGGCGCATGGCTGTGGCAGCCACCGCAACGCAGCGTCTGGTTCCTGCTGCTGCTGGCTGTCGTCTACATCGTCGCCTTGCGTATACCGGTGAAACATCGGGTAGCGTGGGAACGATTGATTCAGGTAGAGCGGGGGCAGGCTGGCAGGGTTATGCGGACGCTCGGCTGGTTCGTGGATGTACCTTCATCCGGACAGAAAGTAAGTTCGCGTCGCTGGCTTAGCAAATTGGGGAGCGGTCTTCCCTGGAATGCAGGGAAAGCTTACCGATATCTGATTACCAAAACGTTTATTCGAACCGAAGTGTTCTCAATCGTGTTACGCCTAGTTGTACTGGGCATGTTACTATCCTGGTGGACAGCAGGCAGCTACTTTGGTGTAGGTGTGTATCTGTTCTTCCTGTTGCTTGCAGGTGTTCAGTTAGGTGCGCTGCGTCGCAGTCATAGTGAATCGTTCTGGATTATGATCTATCCGATCTCGGGAGAAAGTCGTCGTTCCCAGGTGTTAGGATTCATATTCCATCTGCACGCATTGGCTGCATTGCTCATGTGGCTGCCTATGCTAGCTGCCGGAGTGAGTGGACTAAGCATCACTGGAGTGGCACTTGTATTGGGCATACTGGTCATTGTAATCATGCGGCGTTCGCAAGGTAACAAGTGGTTGAAGGAAGAAGAAGACGAGTAAACGATCCGACACCTGACCAACTCAATTTATTACATTGGGTTCATCAGTGAGAGGTACAAAAGATAACAAAAGAAGGGTATGCCGGGCTGTATCCCGGTATACCCTTCTTTGTGCTGTAATGGAATCATGCGGTCAGATCACTTGATTCTCGCGCAAGTGTGTATTGGTACTAACAGAGGAACGATTTAGTGATAATCACGAGCAAGATGAAAAGAACGAGAATGGCACCTGTGTTTGTAAATCCTCCGCCGTAACCGCCGCATCCATAACCGCCTCTTGTATCTTCAACTCCAGACATGGTCATTCCCCTTTCAAGTGGTTGTTTGGCACGCCCTTGCGTACATCGTATATTATGTGCCTTGGGGGTAGGCTGATTGGGCCGATGCCCGGTAAAGTCAGAAATTAAAGCTTTTGGGCAGCTAAAACATAAAAGAACCCTTTGTATATCCGTAGACATGAAACGTCGCGGTTATACAAAGGGTTCTTATATCATGCAGGGTACAGACATGATCCTGTGTCCCTGATTTATTGAGATTGTTGTAACTTCGTTACGGTGTGTTAACTAGGTCGTCTGCAGATCCTGAACTCCACGATAGATGGTTTCATACAGATCTTCCAATCCGGATTCTTCGATACAGGAGAAGGCGATTCGCAGATCCGCTTCACCCAGCGCGATTGTACCGACACCGTATTTGTGCAGCAAGTGGCTTCGAAGTTCTTCAGCACCAACTTCTTTCAGCTTCAGGCACATGAAGTAACCAGAGTTGAAGGGATAATAATCCCATGCATCTTCATACTTGCCGCTATCGAGAATGGCCTTCACCTTGTTGGCACGGCCTTTCATAATCTCGAACTTCTCCTGTTTCTGTGCTTCAAATTCCGGTGCTTTGAGCGCATCCAATACAAAGGTCTGGGAAGGATGCGGGCCACTGGAGATGGTTGCCCGGATAATACCGAGTGTCTTCTGTTCCAATGCGTGCAGAACGGCTGCATCTTCATGGGCATACGTAATGAATCCAACGCGGAAGCCCCATACGAATTCTTCCTTGGTTGCACCATCCACTTTTACAGTCAGAACACGTGGATGAATATTGGCAAGTTTGCCAAATAGGGATTCATGAATGGAATCTTCGAAGAACAGCCCGAAGTAGGCATCATCTGTTACAGCAACCACGTTAACGCCAGCTTCAGCTGCCTGAAGAATCGTGCTCACAATCGCATCTGCTTCTTCGGCTCCAGGCGTATAACCTGTAGGATTATTCGGGAAGTTGAGCAGTACGATCGCTTTACCTTTGTCCTTCTGATCAAGCAGGGCCTGAAGCAAGCCTTCGCTGTTGAAGTTCAATTGATCATCGAACAGGGGATAATGAACCAACTGGCCATGACGACGAATTCCGAAGGTCAGCTCATAATTTTCCCAGTTTTTATCCGGATATATGACAGCGTCCCCTTCATCGGCAAACAGGTCGGCTACGATACTAAGTCCATGGGTTAATGCATTGGTTACAATCGGGTTACCGAACGTTTTACCTTCAAGCGAAGGTGTTTCCTTCAGCATCTTGTCTCTCCAGACGGTCCGCAATTCAGGCTTGCCTGCAGGCGGAGCGTAAGGGTAAAGATCTTTCGGCTGGAATGCAGAGAGCTTCTCCTGGATAACCGGAAGATGCATCGGCACACCGCCCTCTAGAGCGATACCAATCGTTGCATTATAGGTTTTGGCCAAGCTTGCTGCTTCAGCAGATTGACTCAAGATACCTTCTTTAGGGAAATAAATTTCTTTGCCGAGCTGTGACAGCATGGAGTAGACGTGACTGCTGCCTGCCTGAATACTTTCGTTCAACTGTTCAGCCAGTGGATTCATTCTTTTCATCCTTCCAAGTCTTTGGGATTCAACTGCCTAACATTATAACACCTTGACATCCCCCCGTCACGGAAATTACGCAACATGACAGTTATATCGCTTTACCGCGTTGTTGCAGACGGTTTTAAGGTGAAAATTAGCTGAATTTATCCTTGGATGAATCCTCTGAAAATGAATCTTATTGCTGATGAAATGGACAATATTTCCGCATCATCTCAGCGGTTTCGGCATCTCGTCCCTCATTGCGTTGCTCCAGTTGACCACTGATATGATCGAATCGTTCACTGGAGAGATTTTGTCCGAATTTAAACTTGGCGCTGATTCGTTCTGGTACTATTCTTACAACGGCTACAGCTTTGAGGTTGCCTGTGTAACGCGAGTCAGTAGCATCAATGGGCACATATCCGCCTTGTGGCTGGAGTTTCTCCATGAAGCGTTGTAGTACCTTGCCTTTGATGTCCAGATCCTTAACCGGTTCTGCCTGACCGAAGGCCATGACACTTTTGAAGAAAGAAGTCGCTGGACAAGCAAGCTCGGGATCACTGAAATAGGATGGAATCAGGGAGAACTCTTCAGCCACCGTGAAACTGACCGACGAATCCTGCTTAATCTGTTTCATCTTCTCGCCAGCCAGACTGCCGTGAAAATAAAAGTGACCGTCCATATAAACGAAATTCAGCGGTGTAACCCGTGGTTGTCCATCCGGACTGACCGTTCCCAGAAACCCGAAGGAGCACTGATCCAGAAATGCGGTAATCTCCTGTTCTTCATCTACTGTGAATTCTTTCCGTCTCATGTGTATTCCCCCATCAATGAAATGTATAATAGAACGCCATATCTTATGGATAACATTAGTTCATACATTGACAATGAAATAGATCCAATTTACATTCACTTTAGTAGGCCAATTGGTCAGGGATCAAGAATGAAGACGGATGGAGAGAGGTGCACGATGGAATTGTGGCTGCCGATGGATACCTATGAACTTCAGCATCGATACAAGTATGAGGCATTGTACCATGCGTTACGGGATGCCATTCATGCAGGCACACTGGAGGGAGGCACGAGGCTTCCTTCGACGCGCGAACTGGCAAGACAATATGAGATGTCACGTGGTTCGGTAGCTCAGGTATACGACATGCTGCTTGCGGATGGTTATGTCCATGCACATCGGGGAAGAGGTACATTTGTAACGGAAACATTATCGACACAGGAAAATGAGAAACAGGAAGCCGTTCTCAGGCTGTCTCCCTGGGGCGAACGAGTCCAGATGTTGAATACACAACATGATGTCCCACGGGCCCAGCTGCCTTCACCGAAGCCGTCCATCATTAATTTCCAAATGCAGCGCATGCCAGCAGAACATTTCCCGTTGGCGGAGTGGAAGAGTGCGCTCGCTGCTGTTCATCGCAGTGGTTGGCGAGAACCTAGCGGTGCAGCCGGTGATCCGGAGCTGCGTGAAGCCATCGCCTCCCATCTCAGATGGACACGTGGCATCCAGGCTGATGCATCACAGATTGTATTGTTCAGCGGTTCAATGCAAGGCATCACTCTGCTATCCCAGCTGCTGATTGCAGAGGGGGCAGCGGTTGTATTGGAGAATCCGGGGTATCCGGGCATTGCCCATGCCGTTAAGTCCTGTGGTGGGAACATCATCCCGGCAGATGTGGATACCGCGGGTATTATTCCCCAGCCATGGGAGGCACAGACGTTATTTGTTACCCCTACCCGGCAGTTTCCAACAGGAGCCGTGCTGGGATTGGACAGAAGACGTGCTTTGCTTGCGTGGGCCTCGAAGCGGAATGCGGTCATTATTGAAGATGATTATGACAGCGAATTCCGGTGGGGCGGAAGACCGATTGAACCCCTTAAAGTGCTTGATCGTGAACAGCGCGTCATCTACGTCGGTTCATTCTCACAAACGATGGTTGCTTCGTTTCGACTGGGCTACGCCGTCCTGCCACCTGGTCTGGTAGAACCTTTGCTTGCCGCCAAGGCGCTGTATGAACCGGTACCTCCGGCGCTGTTAGAGCAGCGCGCACTGGCAAAATTTATGACCCGAGGAGGTTACCTGAGGCACTTACGGCGGTTAACCCGGTTATACGGGGAACGGCATGATTTTTTTGTGCGAGAGATGGAACTGCAGTTGCCGGAGGCATTCACGATGCAGCTTGGTGATGCAGGACTGCATATCTACGCTACCTGGAATGGCGATGAGGACAGTTATCAGCAATTTAAAAAGCTTGCTGAGGAGGATGGCATACTATTCCGTGATGCAGAGCGATATCGGCTGACTTCAGGTCATCCCGCGGCCTGTTTTGCTTTTGCACATCTGGAGAAAGAAGAGATAACAGAGGGAATCCGGCGAATGCGGCTAGCCTGGGAGAAGTGCACATTTTCGTTTCAGTGAATTCCGCTGTATAATGGGATAAGACATTTCGCTCCTGTAGGAGCAGAGATCATATATGAGCAAGTTGTATTGAATGATGCAACATACTGAAATACATATGGCCTTGATTGAAGAAGTGAGATTCAGATCAGAATGATGCCATATGCAGAGAGATTAACTATCAAGGGGGAGTGGCGACATGCTGCAGGCATCGCCGTCATCATTTGTTATTTTGCCCGCTGTCGCCAAAATTGTCTGTGAACCGGGCTGGAAGTGGCAGAAACGGGAAAAACCGATGCAAAACTATGATTTATTTTATGTATGGAGTGGTGAAGGAACGCTTGTACTGAATGACCAGTCCTATGAAGTTGGGAAGGGTAGTTGTTTTTTGTTCAGACCAGGCGATCATCCTACGGCAACACATAATAAGCAAAAACCGTTGGTACTTACGTATATTCACTTTGATGTGGACGAGCCTGTTACTGATGTTCCCCAGTCCTATCGTGAGGTACAGGAAACGGTGGAATTTGAGCATTTGTTGGCACGTTATGTAAGACTGTTCTTATCGGATGTGTACGGACGTGATGAAGAGAGTCGATTGATTCTAAAACAGCTGATGATTCATTTGCTGCGCGCCGATACGGAAGAACCTGTGGAGAAAAAGGTAAGCAACCAGTTATCCGATGTGATCCAGGAGGTCGCCAATTATGTGCGTCAGCATCCCGGGATTACGCATCGGGTGGAAGATCTGGCTGCACGGGCTGGCTTATCACCCCGATACTTCTCGATCAAGTTCAAAGAACTGGTCGGATCATCGGTGCAATCTTATATTATCCGTATGCGTATTGAACGGGCGGAACATCTGCTGGTGCATACCGGCATGAATGTGACCGAAGTGGCTGATGCTCTGGGGTACCGGGATATATTCTTCTTCAGTCGTCAGTTCAAGCAGTATACAGGCAAAAGCCCATCCGAGATTCGTTAGAATTCTGATGGGAAGAACATGACAACGTTTCAAGTCTGGAAAGCAAGGGTAATTATCTAGCATTCCAGATGACCAAAAGGGGGAACTTGTGATGAACGGAAAACGTCGGGTCCGCAACCGGGGATGCTCTACGAAGGGATGCAATATTTTCCGGAACCGTCTGCGCCGCTTCAAACCGGCAGAGGACTTGCAAGATGTGTGGTTTTGAGGAGAACTCAGCAGACCAATAACGACGGAGCATAGCTTCGTACTGTATGTATACATGGATGAATATGAATGCATAAAGAGGATGGCGCAGCACCTGTAACCAGGTATTGCGCCATCCTCTTTATTTGCGTGTGGACTCATTAGTTCTTCGGTTTCAAACGACCAAGCAATGCGCCCATTTTGACCGAATCGCCTGGCTGCAAGCCTGGTTTCGGTTCGAATGTGCCACTCTGCGTCAACAGAACAACAGTGGAACCGAATTCAAAATAGGCCAGATCATCGCCCTGTGCCCAGGTACTTGTGTCCGTGTCCGCATATTGTATGCTACTCACGTTCATCGCACCTACTTTGACAACCGCCACTTCACCGTAATCGTGTGCGATATACGTAATGAGCCGTTCGTTTCGACTAAGCACCGATCTCATATGGGTCAGGCCAAAGTCATTCACGGGATAAACTTTGCCTTTGATGTGCTCGCTCTCTATTTTGCGGCCGCTGACAGGTGCATGAATGCGGTGATAGTCGCGAGGGCTGAGATAGAGGACGAACCCGTAGCCGTGCTTGTACTTCTCCAGATGGGGAGAATGGTTTAATAATTCAGCAAGTGTATAATTTTGTCCCTTAACATTCAGGAGTGTCCCTGCAGATATCGGACCGGCTGCCGTAATCTTGGCATCGACCGGGCTGATCAGTGCATGCTCTGAAAGTTCCAACGGGCGCATGCCCGGTTTTAATTTGCGGGTAAAGAAATCGTTCAGTGAACGGTATTCCTTCCAGTCTTTTTCGGCCTCCTGAACAGGGATGTCGTAGGTCCGGACAAAATAAGGGATAAATGCCTTGCTTCCCCGGCTTTTGGAGAAGGCTCCCACAGTCCGGGAGATCCATTTGCGCGAAGAAAGCTCGGTCATTAATCGCAACAGCGTTTTTGCCATGAATATCCCCCTTAGGGTTAATGCGAACTTCAAGGCCGGCATGACCGGCCGTTCTGCATAATATTGACACAGAATGCACACGAAATCAATATGATCCCCTATCGTATGTCTGCGGTTGTCTCGGAATTCTCGAATTCTGCTCCAGCAACAGACGTCCATAGGCCATCGGTTTGCTGTATGTGGTCTTCCAGTGTTCCGACATGCCGGCTTTACGAAAACCGTAGCGCTGATCCCGTCCATTGCATTCAATAAAATAGATCTGGCCGCTGCGCGTAATTCCAAGATCAAGGCCCAGATCAGCCAGGTGTGGCAGACTGGCGGCCAGGTTTTGGGCAATTCGGAGTGCAACAAATCCGATTCTGTGCTCCAGTCGAGCCAAATCGAAGTCTGAATATGCTGCTCCAAGGGCCTCCGCGAGCTTCATGACTTTACCGCCCTGGGCGATGTTGGTGACAAACGTATGAGCAGGAGCGGCTTTGGCAAACATGCCTGTAATTCCCCACAGACCATCGCTACCACGCTGTACGGATACCCGCAGATCGACCGGCCTCCCCTCATAACGCACCAGCGGGATACGTTCTTCAATGAGGTAGGCATGACGAAAGATGCGCCGCAGGGTGGAGGAAGGAAGCTGTCCTTTGCTCAAACGGAATGTAGCCCATCCTTTGCGTGCAGCCTTCGTTTCACAGGTCAGTTTCCACTGTCCATCTCGCTGAAAGACTCGCATAATACCATGACCGATACTGCCACTACAGGGTTTGATGACGAGGTCATCATAATGTTCCATCATATAGGTCAGAGACTCAGGCGTAGCTTTAACTGCATGGGGCAGATGTTCTCGCAAGGCGAAGTCCTGATGAAGCATGTCATGAATATGATCTTTACGGTACCGATTGCGAACGTTGAATACCTGAATACCCTGCAACATCAGCTTGGTGATCTGATGCTGTTCCGCCCGGCGAAGCTGGAGTGATCGGTTATGAATGACGGAGGGCAATGGCATGCGCTCACGGACATATTTACCTTCCTTTTTTACATAGGCAAAACATGTCTTACGATTCGAATCAATATCTTCCAGCCGCAAAAAGCAGGGAGTTAATCCATAACTAGCCGCTGCCTGTTCATAATTCGCGAGTGATTCCTGACCGGTCCTTCCGGCCGGTATCCCCCGGTACATGCGTGAATCGAACATAATGCCGATCGTTTCTTGGAGCATGACCGTTCCTCCTTCGATGTTATCGCGACATGGATCGTCCATTCATGGAATGCCGGCCTGTCACCGCATGGCTCTGACATCGCGATAACGCAGACCGGTGTGTAGATGCATAGCCATGCACCAGTGTTTGCTTAGGTCGTGTCTGAAAACTCCGAAGGAAGCACTTCAGCGAGTTTTCAGACATGACCTAGACACAATATCCTATGACATGACTGGGACGGGGGCGTGGACAGCCGCCTTTCCTCTGCTACCCTGACACGCCTATTTCCACGAAGATCATCGAACATTCCTGTTTTGACACTTGTCCATCCGTGTTCTGGAATCTGCAAAAGTCATAAATGAAGTGGCAGATGCCCATATGGAAGCATATGATGCCGGAGACGAACGTTAGAGGAAGGAGCAAGCTGCATGAGTAAAAATGGCAAAAAGAAGGTTCTGACGCCGAAACTGCGGCATGTGAGCCCGAAATTCAAGGAATTGGAACTGACTGATCGCCGAGTGGATCCAACAAAATCAGGGCTGATACCGAATAGGGGAGAACGCCTGAATACAGATGTACCTGCTCCCAAGAGCATTCAAGATTCGACTGAAGCTTCTCCCGAAAGTACAGAGGTTCGTTCAGCTACGAACGAGCCTGTGCAAGAGAAATTGGCTGACACCCCGAAGCCTGAACCTGTAGAGTCAGTGAACCAGGAAGTGAGTGCTCCAGTGGTCACGGAGAAAGAAATTCAGGTAAGCAGTATTGCTCCTCTTTCCCTGGAAGAACAGAGTAGCAAGAAGGAGACAAAGAGCAAGGATCGGCTGGAGATCCTGAATCAGAATCAGATGCCGGGACATACCGGACACTACATCTACACGGATGATCTCAGTGAGTTCGCTGTTACGGAGAGTCGGCTGGCTCCCTTCTCGGTGGATGCATCCAAGCTGAAACCAGGTGCTGTCGGAAGTGAAGCGTTACAGGATTATGCAGTGACCAGTATCCACATTGCGGATGGTGCAATTGTATCTGCGAAACTGGCAGAGGCGTCTGTATCGGAAGAACATCTGATTGATGGCTCCGTGTCAGGTCACAAAATCCGTAATGCTTCCATTGGTGGGGATAAAATCAGGGATGGCAGCATCACTTCGCAGAAGCTCGGCAATCAAGTCATTGATTCCGCCAAAATTGCCGACGGTTCCATCAATACAAGGCATCTTAGCCGCTTGCTGGTTACCGAAGAATTGATCAAGAATCATGCGGTCACCGGCGATAAGATTGCCATCAGTGGGATCGAGACCCGCCATTTATCGGGTGGAGTCATTCATACATCGAAGCTGGCTGATGATGCGGTAACATCGGCCAAAATTCGTGAAGGTGCTGTGACGGGCAGCAAGATTGAAGAGCAATCCATCGAATCACACCACATTCAGTCCGGTGCAGTTAAACAGGTACATTTGGCGGAAGGGATTGTGGGGCGTTCCCAACTGTCTGCCAGCAGTATTGGAAGTGAGCAGATTGAGGACGGGGCGATTCAGACCAGACACATTGCCGAGAATTCATTAAGCGGAAGGCATCTGGTGGATGGTTCCATCGGCTCCGCTCAGATTCGAGCGCTCGCTATAGGCAGCGAGCAGATTGGGCATGGAGAAATAAGCAGTGAGCATCTGGTGGATAGTGCGGTCAACAGCAGCAAGCTGGCAGACCAGTCTGTCGGAACAGCGAAATTGCTGGAACAGGCCATTACGGCTTCCAAGATCGCTGACCAGAGCATCATTGCTTCCAAAATTGCCGATGAAGCCGTACAAGGTAAACATCTGGCCAAAGGGTCCATTCGTGCAGAGCATATCGCGAATCGAGGCATAACCCCTGTGCATGTAGATAATTCAGCCATTCACTCGATTCATATTGCTAGTGGAAGCATTGAAGCTTCTCATTTCTCCGCGGGAAGTGTGTCTGCTGAGGCTTTGGGCGAGGGTGTCGTGCTGGAGAAGCACTTGGCCGAGTCATCCGTAGGTACATTTGAATTGCAGGACGGAGCGGTAACAAGTGCGAAGCTCGCGGATACCAGTGTTACAGCCGAGAAACTGGGGCCTGCCTCTGTCATAAGCAAGGCACTGGCTCCGGGCAGTGTAACATCGACCCATCTCGCGAATGGAGGTGTTACAGGTGCGCATCTGGCTCAAGGCAGTGTAGGTTCCGAGGCACTGAGACCTTATTCTGTGAAGTCCGAGCACCTTACGGAGCACTCGGTGAGCACACCCCATCTTCAACCGGGCAGTGTTCATACGGAGGCGATGTCTCGCGGTGCAATCACTACGGATAAAATGGCCCCGGGCAGTGTGACCTCAGCCCAATTGGCTGGAGGGTCCATTTTCCCGCCGCATCTGACGGACCATGCGGTTACTTCTCCTAAACTTTCACCAGAGAGTGTCTCTACTGACAAACTGGCTGACTTGGCAGTTACATCAGCGAAACTGGCCGATGGCAGTGTTACTTCTTCTAAAATCCTGGCCGAAAGTATCGTCGCCAAGCATATTCCTGCCGGAACGATTCGTGGTTATCATCTGAAGCAACATGCCGTCTCCCTGGAGCATCTGGCTGATGAGATCCGGTCGCCGGAGTTGTTTGCAGATGGCAGTATTACAGGCAACAAACTGCAGCAAGGTACGTTGTCTTCAGAGCATCTGGCAGCAGATTCGGTATCTGGAGCGGAATTACAGCATGGTGCGGTAAGCAGTGATCACCTTCAGCCTGGTTCGGTCGATTCCATTCATCTGGCTGGAGGAAGTGTAACATCGGATCATTTGGCTGCTCAGGTCGTGAACTCCCAACATCTGAAAGAAGACATTATTCATGGAGATCATATCGTAGGGCAGGCAATAACGTCACAACATCTCACGCCATCCTCTGTGCAAACAGATCATCTGGCGCCTTTATCCGTAACGGAAGCACATCTGCAACCAGGTCTGATCAGTGGACTGCATCTTCAGTCGGAGGCGCTTGGCGCAAATCATCTTCAGCAAGGAGCGGTACAATCCCGCCATGTGCAGGATGGGGCGATCCTTCCTCATCACATTCAGGAGCGGAGCATTAGTACTTCTCATCTGGAAGAAGAATCGGTGAGTACGATTATTTTACAGGAAGAATCCGTGACCCGATCAAAACTGGCGACAGGCGGTGTGGACGGAACAAAAATAGCTGCGGGTGCGATATCGAGCAGACATCTGGCATATGAAAGTGTGCAATCCATTCATATCGAAGAAGGCGCAATACGTACGGATCACATTCAAGAGGGAAGCATTGGTGCGCTTCAACTGGAAGAAGATGCAGTAAGTACGGTTAACCTGCAAGATGAAGCAGTTACGGGTTCCAAATTGGCTGACGGCAGTGTAGACGGAGATAAATTAGTCGAGGGTGCGGTATCAAGTGTTCATCTCGCTGGCGAAAGCGTGCAATCGATTCACATCGAAGAAGGCGCGATCCGTGCGGATCACATTCAAGAGGGAAGTATTGGTGCGCTTCACTTGGAAGAGGACGCGGTAGGTACGGTTATCCTGCAAGAAGGAGCAGTTACGGGCTCCAAATTGGCTGATGGCAGTGTAGATGGCAGTAAATTAGCCCCAGGAGCGATATCCGCTGTGCATTTGGCTGACCTTGCGATCGATGGCAACAAATTAGCCGAGGGTGCAATATCAAGTGCTCATCTCGCTGGCGAAAGCGTGCAATCGATTCACATCGAAGAAGGCGCGATCCGTGCGGATCACATTCAAGAGGGAAGTATTGGTGCGCTTCACTTGGAAGAGGACGCGGTAGGTACGGCTAACCTCCAAGAGGGAGCAGTAGCGGGTTCCAAATTGGCAGATGGCAGTGTGGATGGCAGTAAATTAGCCCCAGGAGCGATATCCGCTGTGCATTTGGCTGACCGTGCGATCGATGGCAACAAATTAGCCGAGGGTGCAATATCAAGTGCTCATCTCGCTGGCGAAAGCGTGCAATCGGTTCACATCGAAGAAGGCGCGATCCGTGCGGATCACATTCAAGAGGGAAGTATTGGTGCGCTCCATCTGGAAGAGGAAGCAGTAGGCACGGTTAACCTGCAAGAAGGAGCAGTTACAGGTTCCAAACTGGCTGATGGCAGCGTAGATGGAAGCAAATTGTCCACAGGCGCGATATCCGCTGTGCATTTGGCTGA
Organism: Paenibacillus amylolyticus; assembly: GCF_001570725.1. GTDB lineage: Bacteria > Bacillota > Bacilli > Paenibacillales > Paenibacillaceae > Paenibacillus > Paenibacillus amylolyticus_A. Next base: position 170,205 of record NZ_BCNV01000011.1, on the reverse strand, counting down.
CCGAGCGATCGATGGCAGCAAATTAAGTGATCAAAGTATCACTTCCAGTCATTTGAATGCAGGTATTGTGGGTACGGCACATCTAAGTGAAGAGATCTGGAATGCCATTCGTCAGGTGAGTGCAGATACACTGGAGCAATTGGCAGAGCTGAAAAGGCAGGAAGCAATGCTGGAGGTTCAGCAGCTCATGCAGTCGGTAGGTCTGGACAATGAAGCACTGTTTGGACTGGATATCGGTAATGAGACAGCAACGAATGCGCTGGCTGGTGTACTGGAACTGCAGGATCAACAGACACAGCCTGAATTTGAAAATCAATATGATCAGCAAGAGGCTCAAGCCGGGGCTGAATTCTCTACAGAATGGACAGAAGAAATTGCAGAATCTGTAACAGATGAAAGGACTCAATCCGTTGTTGATTCAGTCGAAACGTCGTCAGGATCTGCTGTTCAAGTGGAGTATAATCCAGAACCTCAATCCATTTCACAGGAGCATCTGTGTGATGATGCCGTGGGCAGCAACCAACTGCAATCGGGCGCAGTTCAGGCCAAACATTTGTCCTTCCAGCCAGTTCGTAGCGTAAGCAAGCAACCTGTGGTACAACAATTTGGAATGGAAGCTTTTGTACTGCCAGAGAGTGAAACATGCACAGAGGTAACCGTTGTGTTTGAAGAGTCATTTGCTTCAGAACATTATGTGATTGTAGCCATGAGCAATGACCGGGGATTTCAGGTATCTCTTCTCTCGCAGAGTGAGGATGAAGCGGTACTGGAAGTGTCACGTACGGCAGATTGCAAGCATACGTACGGATTGTTGTCATGGATTGCAGCAGGACCTTCGCAAGCATAATACAGCCTTATATAAATAAAAGATAAATGACAAAAGCGGTGCCCAGAGTTGTCCGGGACACCGCTTTTGCATGAGATAAGCTTGATCCGTTCGGACGGTGAGGGGTGTCTGAACGTTTCGTTACAATTTAAAATGAGTTCATTATAAGTTTAACCACAAGAATTAAAGTAAGTTTTACAGGCCTACAGCTTGATACGCTTTGGTAATGGCAGTCGCTTCAGCGGAAGTTGCTCCGTACAGATCTTTGGCAGCTTGAATGGTAGCTGTCTTGGCAGCTGCAAATTTGGACGTTGGCGTCAGGTAGTTCACCAATGTGCTGTAGAAAATTTGGATCGCTTTATCCCGGCCGATTCCAGTAACAGTCACACCATTGTGTGTTCCGCCTTGAGCTGCAAGGAAATAGGCTTTGTTAATGATACCACTGTTGATATGCACACCACCGTTGTCCTGTGTACCTGTGTAACGATCACTGTATTTGTCAGGTTGACCATACAATGTAGGGTTGGACAGGGAGCGAAGCGCATCTCCTGGAATGTTAGGTGTGTAGATATCATCACCGAGCAGCCAGTTTTTGCTTTGGATCGTATTGCCGAAAATATCGGCAAAGGCTTCATTGAGTGCACCTGGTTCATTGCGATATTCCAGATTGGCTGTGTACTCAATAACACCATGTGTCAATTCATGACCCACAACATCCAGATCACCAGACAGGGATCGGAACGTCGTTCCGTCTCCATCACCAAAGACAATCTGTGCCCCGTTCCAGAAGGCGTTATTGTAATTGGAGCCGTAATGCACAGTGGATCTGATCAGTAATCCGTTACCATTAATGCCGTTACGGTTGAATTTGTTTTTGTAGAAATCATACGTGGCAGCAGCATAAGCATGAGCATCTACACCTGCACGATCGGTCCATACATTATCTGAATCCGTAAGCAGGGTACCTGGCAGCGAAGAGCCATTGTTCGCCGTGTACGTTTGGATGCCATTACCGCGAGTGGTATCTTTCAGTTGGAAGGTGCTGCCGGATTGGGTGGTTGTCAGGGTTTTGGTATCACCAAGCACACCCGTACCTGTTCCAGTAGCAAAGTTAATGAGGTCAAACTGGGATACGATACTGCCATCCACTGCGTTTACGAAATACTTGGTCCGTAGAGGGGCAGGTTCAAGAACGTTAACTTCCGTGATATAAACCAGATAAGTCTGACCATCTTCTTCATGATGATAGATATTCAATTCAGCTTGAGGTGTGATTTCCGCTGCACCAAGCTCTCCAATACGGGAGGTTGCTTCTTCGGTTGCAATGCGGATCGCGTCTTCTCCGCTGATCTCGGCTACACCATCATTCGGAATAGCTTGCTCTTCAATTGGTGGCAGATCGCCAAGCGCGGAACTCACGGCTCCGGTTTTGTCCAGGTGGATCGTCTGTTCTGCACCATAGACTGGGATACCTTTAATATACTGTTTCAAACGGAAGTGTCTTACGCCAGCCGTATCGGTGTTTCTTTTGACAATTTTGAGCTGGGATCTCACGTCAGAATTCAGGAATTGTTCCTGTTGTCCAAGGTAATTGAAGATGGTGTCATCTGTTCCACTGCTCAATGGGATATCCTCCTCAGAGGCATAAGGGGCCTGAAGTGGAATGGATTGATCAGACACTGGAGCTGCAGTAGCAGAGGATACGGAAGCGAGCAAAAGAGCTCCTCCAAGAATTGTTGGCATAACTTTGGCAAATTTCATAGTAAACTCTCCATTCTCAAACTTATTTTTTTTGGAAAAATGAATCAATTTCATAATCATGCCAATCTCGGTTGGGATTCCGTCTGCAACTTGGGCAGCGCGGAGCGTGGGGCTGAACCTGAAGCGTGGAATGAGACAAGAAACGATTGGAACAAAATCGGTTGGGCCTTGGCTTGGGGAGTGATCAACACAACCCAAAGGATTACCGTTTATTCGGTTCAGCCCGAAGGCTTAATCGTCCATTGTGTTCCTCTTTCAGAAGCCGGGGGTTGTCCAATTGCGCAGGTAGAAGGTGTGTTCACGGAAAACTGGGTTGTTCATTCCGGGTTTACGTAAATGACAATGGCAGTGTGTTTTGAACAGCATCACTCCTCTCAAGATCAGAAACACAAACAACTAAACATGTTTTGCAAATGCATCATCAATAACTAAATAATTAACCTAAGGTCAATAAATAGTTAAAGAAGAAGATTGGGAACTTGTGTTCCTCACAAGGTTATTTTTGTAAATAAAACTGCTTGGATCGTATATTATCACAGTGTAAAACTTTGGAAAAGATGCAAATTTGGTTTTTTTCTAAAATTGTGTCTGAAGTAGGGGAGAGGTAGCGTTTTTCGCATATTTTGACGTATTTTGTCTAAAAGGAAGGCTTGTCCCCCCTAATTCGCAGAGAGAACCTGCTTGGTGCAAGGACATACGCCGTTTCCACTGCTCCACGAATACATAGAATAACGTGTACTCCCTTGGCATGCTCATGATTGAATGCGGGAGGTGAAAGTGTTGCGTAAAACCCGTACTAAAGCACGTTTTGCAACGCAATCGAAAGTGAGACGCGGAAAAACAGTGCTGAAGAAACGAGGTTTGAAGTCTGGACAGAAAAAGGGTACAAAGGCCTATATGTTCGTTATTCCACCCAAGCAGCAGATGCTACAGGCAAAGGATGGGACCAAGAATGAAGCCGAAAATGGCATAAGAGATACCTCTCCGCATGGGGACGATTCTCAGCGGCCTATGCTCTCGGTCATTATCCCTGCCATGAATGAGGAGAAAACAATTGGGGCCGTCGTTCGGGAAGCGCTGCGGATATGTCGTGACGCTGAAGTGCTTGTGGTTGTTAATGGTTCAACAGATGGTACAGCTAACGCAGCTAAACGTGCAGGGGCACGAGTACTCACTTATGCCGAAGCATTGGGGCATGATGGAGGACGAAAAGTAGGTGCAGCGGCGGCACGCGGTCAGGTATTGCTGTTCACTGATGCAGATATTGCAATCCCTGCCGAGCACCTTGCACCTTATGTGCAGGCTGTGCTGAAGGGAACGGATGTGGCACTTAACGACTACCATGGACCGATAACTCGCAGCCCCATTCATCCGGTAGTGGAGGCCAAACACATGTTAAACAGCATACTCGCCAGATCCGATCTCCGAGGGGCTTCGATGACTGCTATTCCGCATGCATTAAGCCGTCATGGACTTGAGGTCATCGGAATAACATCACTGGAAGTTCCGCCGCTCGCACAAGCGAAAGCAGTGATTGGCGGACTCCGGGTACGCGCTGTTCATCACGTACCTGTGGGCAGATTGAATGCCGTTCGAATCAAGAAACGAAGCGGGCCTGATCCGCTCAGTCAAGTGGTGCTGAATGATCATCTGGCAGCAATCAGGTGGATTACGGACACGCTTGGTCCCCGCGGAGGCCATACCGATCTGCAACGTGTTCGCAGCCTGGCGAGGTAAGCATGTCGCATCGGATGATGCAGCATGCTGGAGGTGAGGTAATGAAGGGACGTTCGGGAATTGTCCACCGCAGACGGACAACAAATAGACGAAGACGAACGACGACAGGAAGCAGCCGTATCAACAAGCGTCATGGAAACAAGAAACAGTCGATTACTCCAAAAACGAGCAGAAACCGATCCAAAGCTGGCCTGGTGGATCTGCGTTTGATGTGGAAAGCAGGGCAACTTGCAGGAAGCGAGGCGAAGGCGGACAACGCAGCGTCAGAAAAACATGCGCGCCACGCGTGGAATGCATACGCGGTGAACGTTGCGGAGCTAAGCAACCTAGAAGTAGCGCTGAACGCAGGTAAGGCATTTATGCAAGGGTATGCTCATACTTCTGGACATTCATGCCAGATCGTTCCGCTACCCCTTCGCCATTCGGCTGCTGCCGTTGTCTGTGCCTGCAATGAGGAACGTACACTGGGGCAGGTGCTGTTGCAACTCAAACGTTTGCCTCTGACAGATATCATCGTGGTACTGAATGGAACGACGGATGACAGTTTGAAGCAGGTATTAAGGCAACCGGGAATTACGCTCGTATATGAACCGGATCGGGCAGGACATGATGTGGGGCGGTCCCTGGGAGCCAAGATGACGGATGCGGAGACGATCCTTTTTGTGGATGGGGATATGGTCGTATCGGCGGAACAGCTTGCACCATTTCTATTCGAGGTGGACCGGGGACAGGATGTGGCGTTGAATAATCTGACGTCCTTGCTTCCTCCGTTTGCAGGGCAGGATGAGGTAAGCCGAATCAAAGCATATCTGAACCGAACCTTAGGCAGGGCAGATCTTGGTTCCAATTCCATGACAGCCGTGCCCCATGCGTTGTCTCGTCGTATGATTCAGACCGTGAAGCCAGCATCACTGGCCGTTCCACCTAAGGCACAAAGCCTCGCCATTCAGCATGGGCTGAGCGTATCGGCACCAAGTCAGGTGGATGTTATTCGTTCCAATCGTTTGCGCCCCGGTAACACGGGGAGTGGGAATGACGTCGCCAGATTGATCATCGGAGATCACCTGGAGGCGCTGACTACCTGGCTGGATAGGGGTTGGGATACAGCCCAGGCACATACGCTCTCTCGTGCCGAAGTGGCCTACAGGAGGAACGCCAGATGACCCTGACCAGTATAATTATCCCAACGTACAACGGGCTGGATCTGATCAGGCCCTGCATTGATGCCATCAGACAATACTCGGGAGATCCTGCGTCATACGAAATTATCGTTGTGGATAACGGTTCGACGGATGGAACCGCTGAATATTGTGCACTGGAGCGAATTCGTTTTGTCAGGTTCCCGGACAATCGGGGATTTCCGGCAGCGTGTAACGCTGGACTCCGTGCAGCATGCGGGGAAGAGCTGTTGCTGCTGAACAATGATGTTACGGTCACGTCTCGTTGGCTGGAGAATCTGCGAACAGCTATACACAGCGATCCAAGTATTGGGATCACAGGTCCTGTCACGAATTATGCAAGCGGAATCCAGCAGATTGAACTGGCGTTTCGGAACATGGAACATTTTCAGGAATTGGCTGATTCCAACAATGTTGCGGATTCCTCAAGGTGGAGGGACGTACGCCGGATTGTCGGTCTGTGCATGCTGATGAAACGAAGTGTAATAGAATCGGTTGGACTGCTTGACGAGGCGTACTCTCCGGGACACTATGAGGATGACGATTATTGTTATAGAGCAAGATTGCAAGGCTATCGCTTGCTGGTATGCGGGGATGTCCTCGTGCATCATCAGGGAAGTGCAAGCTTCCAGAAGACAGATCCGGTGGCGTGGAAACAGCTGCTTGAGCGTAATCGTTCGATTTTTATGAGCAAATGGCATGTCGATCCGCTTGACTATATGGACATATCCGATGAAGGAGGGAATGTGGAATGAAAGGTGTAATTCTTGCCGGCGGAACAGGAACTAGACTGTATCCTCTGACCCGGCTCATTAATAAACATCTGCTTCCAGTCGGTAAACATCCGATGATTATGTATGGCATCGACAGGCTCCGCCAGGCAGGCATTGATGAAATATTGATTGTCATTAACAAACATTCCGCCGGGTTATATACAGAGTATCTTGGTGGCGGAGCAGATCATGGGGTCAAGCTGACGTACCGCATTCAGGAAAAGGCAGGCGGGATTGCGGAAGCATTGGATCTGGCGACGACCTTTATCCTTCCTGGCGAAAAATTTGTTGTGCTTCTGGGGGATAATCTCTTCAGCGACGATCTGAAGCCTTATGTGGACCGCTACATGCAGCAACCGGCTGGTACAGCGCGAGTTCTGCTCAAAGAAGTGGATGATGCTCGACGTTATGGGGTGCCGGTCTTTGATCCACAGCATCCAGAGCGAATCTCGTACATTGAGGAGAAGCCAAGCCAGCCGAAGACCTCTTATTGTGTAACTGGCATATATATGTATGACGATCACGTATTTAACCTGATTCAAAACATCGCGCCGTCTGCGCGCGGAGAGCTTGAAATCACGGATGTAAATAATCACTACGCGTCTGCTGGTGGACTGGAATATGATATTTTGCAGAAATACTGGAGTGATGCAGGTACATTTGATTCGCTCCAGGAAGCAGCTGTCCGCATGAAAGGACAATTGCCCTAAAATATATGCGCCTGATGCTGCCGCTGTGCGGTGCCCCATGGGAGCAGAACACCCTGCGCCGGAGCTGGAAGGATGCTCCGGCGCTTTGCGCAGCGACAATCCTCGTGCATGCCAAAGGAGGAAATGGCGTGAGAGTAGCGACACCTATCGGGTCCGCTGGGGCCTCAGTGTCAGGTAAACCGCGGGGCACGCACCCGGCGGTATTCATGGGCAGTGGCACTCCGGCAGGGACGGGTACAGGGCCCGCTGGAGTCAGAGGTGTGAAGTCTGGGAAACGGAGTACCCCGACCAAAGCGGGTACATCAGCAGGCGCAGCGCATAAGGTCCGTGCGGGTAAAGCGGGCAGCACGGGCAGTGCTGTGGGCAGAGCAGGCAAAGCTGGCCCTGCGAACGGAAGCAATGCGGGCAGAGCCAGCCGTACCGGCAAAGGCAAAGCCGGCCTGCGCCAGGCCACTGCTGGGCGCAGGGCTGCACCAGCGCGGGGCCGGCGTGCCGCTGCCCGCGCCAAGCAGCGCACGGCGATGCGCCGTGCGCCCCTGCCAGCACCGCAAGCCAGCACGCCACAGGCGATGCCTGCCAGCGGTGCTGGCCCCGCCCCGCGCCAAGCGACACTCCCGAAGGGTGTCGCTCCCGCGGGGCGGGAAGGCGCTGCCGACGCGAATGCGGGCAGCGCGAAGGGCTTGCCTGCGCCTGCACAGCCCGCGGAGCACGCAGTGCAGGCGCAGGCCGTGCCCGGCGGCTACGCCGAGGGCTACCGCGACGGCGTATTCGCCGGCGGGGAGGCGCTGGTGGCGCAGCACATCCCGCCGGATCACATTCTGCCTGCCGTGGCGGCGGCAGATCTGATCGCGGCGGGATTCCGCCAATACGCGCCCAGCCTGGCCCGGCTGGCCAGCCCTCATGAGATGGCTGGCCACATCACGGCGGCGCTGGATGCGCAGCGCCCCTTGTCTGTCGTTCGCCTCGGAGATGGCGAACTGCTCACCCTGGCAGCCGATACGGTGCTGCCAGGCCAGGAAGTGCAGGAGCTGGCACCGTTTCTGCCCTATGCAGGGGTGCCATGCTCAACCCCAGACATCCGCGCGATGCTCGCGGAAGCCATTCAGGCCGCCGACTGGGTTGGCGTCCCGATCTCGCGGGCGCCTACGTTCCAGGGTCTGCTATTCCCGGTATTGCGCCACTTCGGGATCGACTGGTCCTGGCTGAAGTTGACCAGCTCCACGATCAATTATAGTCTGCATCAGTCCGGCTTGGTGCTGCCGGTACTGCAAGGGCGACGAGTTCTGCTCATAGGCAGCCAGGCTGAAGAGCTTGCGGCACTGCTGCATAGCCGGGGTATTCATGTCACAGGCATCATTGGTTCAGTGGCAGGAGTCATGGATATTCCGAGGGTGATGCAGCAAACCGCAGAGCATGCTTTCGATATCGCTCTCGTGGCGGCGGGCATTCCGGCGGTCATTCTGTGTCGGCGAATTGCAGGTGAACTCGGCAAGGTCGCCCTGGATTTTGGACATCTGGCTGACAAACTGGTAACAGGAGAGCTTCAACTCTAGGTGGACCGTCCGGGGGCTGGTCATGTGCGCGTTGGCCTCACGGACGAGTGGAAATGGAGGGAGCAACATGAGTATACCCGGTCAACAGCACGGGGAAGGACGTCATGGTCGTAACAACAAGGCTGATGCTCGAAACGTCACCCGTCGTGACAAAAGCCGTAGTGAACACAACCGGAATGGCAGCTTAAGCAGCGACAAAAAAGCGGGCCGCCGTGCCACACAGCAAGATGTCTCGCGACCTGAAATGGCAGTTCTGCATGCAGCAGGTAGTCGTTCAACGCGGAAATCCAGACGCAAGGGCAGAAGTAAACGCACAGCCAAAGGCGCCAGGCTCTACAAACAGGGTTATCACAGAGGCTATGACGAAGGTGTCCGCCAGGGACAGAGCTCGTTTGGTCTTGTTTTTGAAGGAGTAAGCATCATTATTCCCACGTACAATCAGCGGGAGTATGTGCTGCAATGTGTGTCCAGTATCGAAAAGCATACCCCGGCCCCCTTCGAAATCATTGTCGTGGATAATGCCTCCAAGGATGGAACTGCTGAGGCGATGCTCCGCAAAGGCGGCATGGTGAGGGTGGCTGCCCTGGATCAGAACCGAGGGTTTGCCGGAGGTGTCAATCATGGGCTGATGATGGCGAGAGGACGACATATTATCGTACTGAACAACGATACGCTGGTTACTCCAGGCTGGCTGGATAATATGATGACTTGTCTTGCCAGTGATCCACAGATTGGTGTGGTGGGTCCGGTGACCAACTATATTGGCGGGGATCAGCAAATTAAGGTTCCGTACCGTGAGGTCGAGGATATGTGGTCTTTTGCCAGCACACATAATCGTCCGGATGCAGAGAAACACCGAATGACCGATCGACTCGTCGGATTCTGCTGGCTGTTCTCACGGGAACTGTTGGAGCGGGTAGGTTATTTGGATGAAGGGTATGCCGTGGGTAATTTTGAAGATGACGACTGGATCATCCGGGTGAAACTGGCAGGATACCAGCTTGCGGTAGCGGGGGATGCCTTTATCCATCACTTTGGAAGTGTCAGCATGAAAGCCTTGGGTGAGCAGGACTTTGCTGTAGTGAACAAGGATAACGAGCAGTTTTATAGCCAAAAGTGGGGAGATCCTCATACGCTGGTTGCCGAAACTACCCGCATGGCGAAACGACAAAGCTCTGGTACCCCATCCGATCAACAAGAGGACAGAGATACAAACCCAATCGATCCGCGCCAGCGAATCTCAACGCAGGGTAGCCAAGATCCATCATTACAGTTCAGACGCAGCAGTGATTTCTACCCGGAAGGATCGTTCCTGTCCGATGCCAAAGGCGATGTCTATACCTTAACCGGCGGACGGCGGCGTAAGTTGAACATCCCTGTACCGCGTGGAATATCTCCTGTTCAGGTTGCCAAACCGGATCTGCTCGCCATTCCTGCCGGAGAAGCACTGATATCAGCGGGGGACGTGCAAGGATGGCCGCTGGAGTCACATCAGGTGCATACGACAGCGGTTCAAGGTTCTCCGAATGGCTGGGCAGAAGGAAGTATTGTTGCCGCAGTGGATGCACCCGAGATTCGATATCAGATTAGCGGAGGCAAGCGCAGACGATTTGTATCCGTTTATGCCGCAGAACGTTGGGGCGTGCTTTCCGGGCATATTGTTAGCGTATCTGCGGACCAACTGGATTCGCTGGAAGAAGGCTGGCCGATTATCGCCCCACCTCAGCTCTTGAACCCAGATCTGTAATGTCAGGCGATCTGTTTGTCCAGATCAGCAGCATGATGCGGAATGGAAGATGTAGCGGTATCCAGTATAATCGCTCTGACTCATTCCGCATCCGAATAATTGAAAGATCAACGATTTCCTTTTACACTATGACCAACACCATGATCGCCATGCCCAACTTGGGATCATGATTAGTGAGAGGGAGGAAGCACGATGAAAAATTCTGTAGTCAACCAAGCCGAACAGATTGCCAGTGATTTTCTACAGGAAAAAGTAAAATGCTCACACCATATCATCGGTAAAGGTTTTGTTAATCAGGTCTGCCTGGTGGAAACGGCAAGTCATAAAGTGATTGTACGGATGAATAATCCAGATACATATCCCACCTTTTTGAAAGAAAAATGGTGCATTGAACGAGCAACGAGTGCAGGTATTCCTGGGCCAGAGACATTATCCGTTGGGGTCAACGCTGAACATGCCTATATGATTCAAACGGTTGTGGAAGGGGATGACGGATTGGATACGACAGTGCCCCCGTCCATGATCTGGAGGAAACTTGGTGAGTATACCCAACGTTTGCAAGCCATCCCCGTTACAGGTTTCGGAAGGGATCTGCACAATTCTGTACAGGATCGATTTTACTCTCCCCCGCATGCAGGATCAGATGGCAGCTGGCAAGGATATGTGCAATACAATATCAATAGTCTGACGGAGCAAGACCCGCTGATCGAGCTTGGTGTGATGACGATGGAGGAATCACAGGTCGTAAGGCAATTATTCGAACAAATGAAAATACAAAAATTCCGCTTTGGCTTATGCCATGGCGATCTCTCTTTGAAGAATACAATCGTAAGTTTGACAGGAGAGATTACCCTTCTGGACTGGGGAAATGCGGAGGTCACCGTCACGCCGTATGGGGATATCATTCAACTCTTGCAATGCCAGCTACGGGGAGAGGGTCCTGACAACGAAGAACTGAAAGCGTTTTTAGAAGGTTATGGGACAAGTGTACAAGAGCAGGAACATGAACTGAATCAAGCGAGGTATGTTTTGCTGTTGAAAGCGTTTGATACCCTGAGGTGGGCCATAGATCGAAGTCCGGATCAGATCGAGTTTTACACTACATTAGCGAAACAAGCTCTTGAACAGGTTTGGAGGGCCAATAGCGAATCATTGATGTGAAATCATTCATCTTTCAAATTTAAAATTTAATCTTTCTATTTAGCTATAGGTTTATTCTATTAGCAGATCCATTGACGCCTGAAGGGTGCAGGAGTACATTTATAGCCATAATTCTTATTTAACAGATGGGAATTGAAGGTCTAGGGCGTTCGTCATCCATCGCTCAGATCTTAATTTTAAAACCAACCAGGAGGTATGTCGATGTCATCATCAACCAAAAAAGTCGTGCTGTGGAGCAAAACAGGCTGTCATTTTTGCGGGGAAGTAAAAGCATTTCTGACAGAGCGAAACCAGCCTTTTGAGAACATTGAAGTGCAGGGTAATGACGTGCTGCGAGATGTACTTGAAGCAAAATATGGCATTCGGCATGTACCTGTCATTGAAGTAGGAGGGGACGGCAAGTTTGAAGCCTTGCTGGAACCTGATCTGGAGAAGCTGGCTGAACTTCTGGCACGAGCGGACGAAGCGGCAGCGGTCTAACGGGAGTCGATATATACCTTTGGAGCAAGCCGTTCCGGCTGCTGCATGATGCAAGATCGCATTTGTGCAGCTGCTGGAACGTTCATAACTCAACGCTTGATGAGATGTAAATGGTTCTAATTCACATCTTCAATACACATATAGAAAAAATCTATTAGTCGCGCTGTTGACCCTTTTGCGGGGCAGTGATAAGATTTGTGAAATTAAAACAAACCAAACTCATAGGAATAGTTAACTTTCAGTTAATTCGTATACGTAATCAGTTCAGATTGGCCCTTGATCATTTTTTTGAAGATTTTAATCCAAGGAAGGCGGAGTGAACATGACAGCGAAACGCAGTTTGAAATTTGGAGCCATTATTCATGGGGTTGGAGGAAGCAATACCACTTGGAGACACCCGGAGGTTCTGTCGGATGCCAGCGTCAACTTTGGATTCTACAAGCGTCAGGCACTGAAAGCGGAGGAAGGCAAGTTCGATCTTGTTTTTATCGCAGACGGTCTGTATATTACCGAGAAATCCATTCCCCATTTCCTGAATCGCTTCGAACCGATCAGTATTCTATCCGCCTTGGCTGCCGTTACTTCACGGATTGGACTGGTGGGTACCCTCTCGACATCCTATAGTGATCCCTTCACCGTAGCCAGACAGTTCGGTTCCCTCGATCAGATCAGTGATGGCCGTGCAGGCTGGAACGTAGTAACCTCTCCGCTCGAAGGTACAGCGAAGAACTACAGTAAGAGCAGTCACCCTACACATCCGGAACGTTATCGAATTGCCGCGGAATATTTACAGGTAACCAAAGGGTTGTGGGACTCTTGGGAAGATGATGCCTTTGTAAGAGACAAAGAGAGCGGTGTATTCTTCGACCCATCCAAACTGCACACGCTTAATCATGAAGGAGAGTTTTTCTCCGTACAAGGTCCGCTTAATATTGCCCGTTCACGGCAAGGACAGCCGGTAATTTTCCAGGCAGGTTCATCGGAAGATGGCAAAACGCTGGCAGCACAAGAAGCAGATGCTGTCTTTACTGGACACGATACAATTGAAGATGCGCAGGCATTCTATAAGGATGTCAAAACACGAGCGGCTTCCTATGGACGTTCTTCACAGGATATTGTCATTCTGCCAGGCATCAATCCTATTGTTGGACGGACGGAAGAGGAAGCTGAACAGAAATATCAGGAGATCGCAAGCTTGGTCACCATTGACAAAGCACTGGATTACCTGGGTCGTTTCTTCGAACATCATGATTTCTCCCAATATCCACTGGATGAGCCTTTCCCGGAGCTGAATGGCATTGGAAGCAACAGTTTCCGCAGTGGCACGGACAAGATCAAGAAGGATGCCAAGGAGCAAGGATTGACGTTGCGTGAAGTGGCTCTGCGGGCAGCAACACCGCGAAGCAAATTCCTGGGCACACCGGAGCAGGTTGCTGACAAGATTCAGGAATGGTTCGAGACAGAAGCGGCGGATGGCTTCATTATTGCTTCGGAGCTGCCAAGTGGATTGTCTGATTTTGTGGAACTCGTTGTTCCGATTCTGCAAGAACGCGGCCTGTATCGTACGGACTATGAACACGATACATTGCGAGGTAACCTTGGGGTGCAAATTCCGGTTAACCGTTATACGGCTGCGAAGGAGCAAGTCGTATCTGATTTGGCATAACGGATAGGGAGCGAACGAGCATCTGATTTTGTCTGGCTGTTTTCTCCAACCGGTAATAAAGTCACTTACTACGTTTTGTACTGTCTTAAAACCGACTTAACTCATAGGGAATATCAAGTATTGGGTATAAACATTAATTTAATGACACCTGTATACACAGAGGGGGAAGCGATATGAACAGGTCTATCTCATGGATGAAATATATGGCATTGGCAGCAGTATTGGTGATGGTATTATCCGGTTGCGGAGCTGCGGCGGGAGGCAGCACGAACGGTGCAGCTCAGGCTTCGGGCGGGGATCAGGCCGGGTCAGCGGAAGGGGGCAACTTAACCTTTGCCCTCGCTACATCGCCGGATTCACTTGACCCTCATCGCAGTGGTCTTGCCGTGGCTGTACGTGCTATTCGCACGATCTATGACAATCTGGTAGTACAGTTGCCGGATGGTTCCATCAAACCGTGGCTCGCCACGGAATGGAGCGTATCCGAGGACGGCAAGAGTTATACGTTCAAGCTGCGTGAAGGCGTGAAGTTCCACGATGGCACACCGTTTAATGCGGAAGCCGTGAAATACAATCTGGACCGGGTGATTGATCCGGCTACCAAAGCTGCCAATTCCCTTGCCCTGATTAGACCCTATAGCTCCTCCGAGGTCATTGATGAATATACCATTAAGGTGAATCTGGAATCGCCATCGCAAGCCTTTCTTGGCAACTTGAGCCAGGCGCTTCTGGGGATCGTGTCTCCTACAGCTGCCCAAAAATATGGCGACCAGCTGGGTAAAAATCCGGTGGGCACAGGTCCGTATACCTTTGTGAAATGGGATGAAAATGCGGATATCGTCGTTGCCAAGAACAATGATTACAACTGGGGACCTGAGACGGTTGAAAATAAAGCTGCGCCACATGTGGATACGATCACATTCAAAATTGTACCGGAAGAAGCGACACGCATCGGAAGTGTACAAAGTGGTCAGGTGCTCGCTGCCGAGACCGTTCCACCGCAAAATATCGCTGCATTGAAAAACGATCCGAACCAGCAACTGTTACAGGCTAACACGGTGGGATTACCATATACACTCTTTTTCAATCTGCGCAAAGCGCCTTGGGATGATGTGAAAGTAAGGCAGGCGGTACAATCCGCCGTAGATGTGGAATCGATTGTCAAAACATTGTATCTGGGTAACTACGAACGTGCGTGGTCTGCACTGTCTCCTGGAATTCTGGGTTATGATGCATCGCTGGAAGGAAGCATTAACCCGGACATCAACAAAGCCAATCAGCTGCTCGATGAACAAGGCTGGGTGAAGGGCGCTGACGGCATTCGTGCCAAAGACGGCCAGAAACTGACCCTACGTTATGTCGATGGTTCGCCCAATCGGGAGAAACGCAACGACATTGCCGCCATTATCCAGCAACAGCTGAAGCAGGTAGGCATCGCAGTTGAAGTGGAAATTACAAAAGACATCGCAACGGTCATCTATCAGAACTGGGATTATGATCTCTATGGCAACAGCCAGGTTAACTCCGATCCAAATGCATTGTATGCCTTCTATCATACGAGTGCAGAGGGTCAGCGTCCGACATTGTCCGGTTTGTCTGATCCGAAGATTGATGAACTGCTGGAGCAGGGAGCCGTTGAGAGTGACGCGGATAAACGTGTCGAGATCTACAATCAGATTCAACAATACCTGATTGAGCAAGCGGTAATTTTGCCGATCTATGTATTCCCTTATACCGTCGCAGCATCCAAAAAGGTCGAAGGCATCAAGTTCGATTCACTTGGGTATCCACTCTTTAACGACGTCCGCATTCAGCCCTAACAGAGGTTGTTCAAAAAGTCCACTTTTGATTACGAGTCATGCCTAATGGCATGATCAGCATCGAATATGAAATTCAGCCGAAATGTCCGTTGCTCACGTAGTTTCCTACGCTCCGCTACTCCATTTCTAGCTTCATTCCATCTTCTCGGTACTGAAAACTGGTCTTTTTGAACACGCACTATAGGAACGGCCAATCCAGATTTAGGAAGGAGATATCCCGGTATGGTTCAAACGATACTGTCACGACTCGCAACATCGCTTCTGGTTATTTTCGGAGCTTCGGTGCTGGTGTACTGCATCATGTATCTTCTGCCGGGTGATCCGGTTCTGCTCATGCTGGACCCGTCCTCGGCTACCCCGGAGATGATCGAGAATCTGCGGGTTCAACTTGGGCTGGATCAGCCGTTTTACATCCAGTTTGCGAACTATTTCGGTGATATGCTGCGTGGAGATTTCGGTAAATCGATGATCAATTCGGATCCGGTTCTGCCCAAAATACTGGAGCATTTTCCAGCCACACTGGCTTTGACCGCACTCAGCTCAATCATTGCCATCACGATTGGAATTACACTCGGTGTATTGTCTGCAATTCATCGCAATGGCGTGATTGATTTCGTTGCCCGGCTCGTTGGACTGTTTGGCATCTCCATGCCAACCTTCTGGACGGGGATACTGCTCATCCTGTTATTCTCGGTACAGCTTGGCTGGTTCCCGGCGATGGGATCGGATGGGTTCAGCTCACTGGTTCTTCCGGCAGCAACGCTGGGTCTCGTGGGTGCAGGATTTATCGTACGGATGGTGCGTAACAGCATGCTGGAAGTGATCAATGAACCATTTATCGTGGCGTTACGGGCAAAAGGACTTTCCGAGCGCGCCATCATGTATGGCCATGCGCTGCGTAATGCGCTGATCCCTGCCGTAACGGTAATTGGCATGCTGATCGGTGATCTGCTTGCGGGAACGGTTGTGGTGGAGACTGTCTTCTCCAGACAAGGAATCGGCCGGATTATTGCCGATGCGCTAATGGCCAAGGATCTGCCCGTGGTGCAAGGCGTTGTTTTCTTTACATCCATTATCTATGTGGTCTTGAATTTGCTGGTGGACATCTCGTATTCGTACATTGATCCCCGGGTTCGGCGTGCAGTCCGAACATGATTACAACTGGAACCGTCAGAAGTGTCCTGACGCGGAGTATGGAAGGAGGAGTTGTTGCTCATGAGCATGAAACCTTTGGCTGGTGACAAAAAAGCATGGGCGGGCGTAGGACGTATACGTCTGTGGAATCGCCGCCCTTGGCGCTATCGCGTTTCACTCGCGGTATCCCGATTATTCTTTTATGCAGCATTGCTGGTAGTCGTGTTTACCGTGGCATGTGCGATTGTGCCGGGCTGGATTGCTCCTTATGATCCAACTCAGATGATGACGGATGCCATTCTGCAGGCTCCCTCTGCTGCGTACCTGTTCGGGACGGACTATTTTGGCAGAGATATCTTCAGTGTAGTTGTGCATGGAAGCAGGGATTCATTGCTCATTGGATTTGCTTCGGTGCTTGTGGGAGGCATTGTTGGCAGTGCGCTTGGTATTATCTCCGGTTACGCCGGAGGTATTGTTGATACCATCACCATGCGGGCTGTCGATATTCTGATGGCTGTACCCGGCGTGCTCTTGGCGTTGTCTGTTGCAGCTGCTCTCGGGCCAGGACTGATGAATATTGCACTGGCTGTTGCGGTTTCCTCGATTCCGGGGTACGCACGGGTGATGCGTGGGCAGGTCATATCTGTTAAAGGTCTGCCTTTCATTACAGCGACACGTTCACTGGGCGGTTCCAATACCCGTATTTTCTGGAAACATGTACTGCCACATTCGTTGTCACCCTTGCTGGTCATGGCTACGCTTGGCGTAGGAACATCGATCCTGACGGGCTCCGGACTCAGCTTTCTGGGACTTGGGGTGTTGAAGGAAATTCCGGATTGGGGCGCATTGCTCTCGCAAGGTAGAGGTTATCTGACGGTTGCTTGGTGGATCTGTACGTTCCCGGGGCTGGCGATCACGTTGTTTGTACTGGCGGTTAATCTGATTGGAGACGATATTCGCGATCGGTTGGACCCCAAAGTAAAAGGAGCGGCTTGACCGCTATTCCAAAAGATAAGAATTTATAAGTTTCACCCTATCCATTTTTATATTTCACTGCGAAACGGTAGCTGTGCCACCAGAGGACGGCGACAGCCGTTTACGCTTGAGGAGGAGAAATTTATGTCACATGTTGTCATTATTGCCGGATCACCATCCAAACGTTCGCGTTTGACAGGTCTGACGGATTACAGCAGCCAAAAATTAACGGAGGCAGGCATCACCGTTGAAGTTATTCACGTTGTGGATCTGCCCGCTGAGGATCTGGTGCAAGCCCGATTCGACAGCTCATTTATTCGTGATGCTCTGGCTGTTGTTGAAGCGGCGGATGCCGTTATTGTAGCTACACCGGTATACAAGGCATCGTACTCCGGCGTGCTCAAGCTGTTCCTGGATCTGATTCCGCAAGAGGGGCTACGGGGTAAGTTGACACTCCCGCTCGTCATTGGTGGCTCCATTGCTCATCTACTCGCTATTGATTATGCATTGAAGCCTGTTCTGGCAGCCCTTGGTGGAAGACATATTCTGGGTGGGGTGTACGCTGTGGATCAGGGGATTGAACGACTGGATGATGGAAAGTTCATACTCTCGGCGGACATTACTTCACGCCTGGATCGTTCCTTGGACGAATTGATATTGACACTGGAAAAGGATGGGATTAAGATATCATAAAACCGAGTAAATTTATCGGTTAAATAGATATAAGGTCAAACGTCTGCGGACGTGGATACGGAGGCACTCATGAATATCGAGAACATTGAAGCATTTGTATATATCAATCATTATGGAAGCTTCAATAAAGCTGCCGAAGTACTCTTCTTGTCCCAACCTTCGGTCACAGCTCGCATTCAATCACTGGAAAGGGAGCTGGGCTGCAAGTTGTTTGATCGGCTTGGCAAGCAAATTGTGCTGACAGAGGAAGGTCGGAAATTCCTGCCATATGCGCAGCAAGTGCTGCAAGTGATTCAGAAGGGCAAGCAGAAGATTCAGCAACGGCGATCCACACCGGATGCTCTTCGGCTCGGTAGTACAGTATCGGTATCCAATTATGTCATTCCCGATTTTCTACCCAAGATTAAGGATGCTTACCCCGAAATTAACATCAAATTGACGACAGCAACGACGGATCAGCTGATTGCCAAACTGCTTGGTCAGGAGATTGATCTTGCCTTTGTACGCAAAGTCATGCATCCTGCGATCCGTACGGTTGCTTTTTATGAAGATCCGATCCAGCTCTATGTGTACAAAGGACATCCATTCATTGAGAGCGGGCATGTCAGCATGGAAGCGATCCGGAATGAGCAACTGGTCTTTTTCGAATGTGGTTCACTAGACTGGCTTCGCATTCACCGGGCTTTCGACTCGCTGGAACATCCGCCGAATATTACATATCATGTCGATAATTCGGAGACGGCGAAGAAACTGGTTATGCAAGGGGCAGGCATTGCCTTTCTCCCGGGACTCACGGTGAAGAAGGAAGTGCAGAATCAGGAGTTGTTCCCCATTCAGGTACATGAGGTGGCAGGTGTATCGTTGCAGATCAGCGTCGTCACATTAAAGGAAGAATATTCGCCATTGGCAGAGCCCTTCGGGGAACTGCTGCGGCAGTTATAGAGCGTCTAACGTTGAATCTGACTTTTACACCATAACGGAGAGTGCAGAACCAATCTGAAGAAGCGAAGCGTGCGCATTTATCAACAGATTTTTCCCTTGAACCAAGGGAGTAAAGAAAATCTGGGGATAAGAGTGATCGGAAGATGGTACTGCAGTCGGAGTGATAAAGTGTAACATCTCCAGTTCAACTTAATAGTGATTCAAGAACATAGGTTCAGCACAATCAAGGAGGAGAAGGAAATGAGTATTCGTGTTGGCATTTTGGATCAGACCCCCATCTATGAAGGGGAAACGGCGGTGGATGCTTTTCGGCACACGATTGAGCTGGCACAGCGGGCAGATCAGCTTGGATTCCATCGGTTCTGGGTATCGGAGCACCATGATTCAGGGCATGTTGCAGGTTCCTCCCCAGAGGTACTCATCTCCCACTTGCTTGCGCATACGAAGCGGATTCGACTGGGCTCTGGCGGGGTGATGCTCCAGCATTACAGCCCATATAAAGTCGCCGAAAATTTCAATATACTCGCAGCGCTCGGCCCAGGAAGAGTTGACTTGGGAATCGGTCGTGCGCCGGGGGGATTACCTCGTTCGACACAGGCATTGCAGGAAGGTATTCAGGGAGCTGCATCCCTGAAAGAGAAAATTGTTCAGGTGAAGCGATACATTCATAATGAACCACATGAAGATCCATCTCATGCACTTGCGGGGCTCACTGCTTCGCCTGTGTCCGACATTCCAGCAGAGCTGTACGTACTTGGAGCCAGTGTTGATAGTGCAGGCATGGCTGCGGAACTGGGACTTCCCTATGTCTTTTCACTGTTCATTAACAGTAATATAGAGGTAGCACTTGAAGCCATCCGTGTATATCGTGAACAATTCGATCGTTCCCAGGGACGGGAGCCCTACGCTGCACTGGCTTTATCCCTAATTGTGGCCGAGAGTGAGGAAGAAGCGGAAGGGCTTGCGGGTGAACATAAGCTGGTGAGAATTCACATGGAGAGTGGCAAAGTGCTGACGGTCGGTTCTGTTGAACAAGCGGAAGAATTCGGACGTCAATCCAACGAAAAGTACCGAATTGAAATTCTTGAACCAAGCGTGACCCGGGGCACGAAAGCAACGGTAGGTCAGGCACTGCTGAAGTTCCAGCAGGATTTTGCTGTGGAAGAGTTCATTGTGACTACAGCTACACGGGACTTTGCCAAACGAATTCGTTCATTTGAATTGTTGCGTGAAATTTTGGCAGAGCAGGGGCTTA
Source organism: Paenibacillus amylolyticus (assembly GCF_001570725.1). Taxonomy (GTDB): domain Bacteria; phylum Bacillota; class Bacilli; order Paenibacillales; family Paenibacillaceae; genus Paenibacillus; species Paenibacillus amylolyticus_A. The sequence continues at coordinate 149,794 of NZ_BCNV01000011.1, read as the reverse complement.
GTGAATTTGCACTGGAATCCAAGGAACAGGAAGCAGCAATCGGATAGAATTAGGGCAATGAATATATACGAATGGGAGGCCATGAGATGAAAAGTGATCTGGAACAGCCCAAACAGCAGGCTGAGCAACAAGTACAGGGCCCCGAGCATGAGCTTCATGGTGAACGGGCGGAAGAATTCGCGGAACGTTTAATCACCATTCGGCGACACCTGCATCGTAACCCGGAATTGTCCGGTGAGGAAAGGGAGACGACAGCTTCTATTCGCAGCTGGCTGGAAGAGGAAGGCGTCCGTATTGCAGACGAATATGTGCTGCGGACAGGGCTCGTCGCTGAAGTAGGTCAAGGGGACGGACCTGTGGTTGCCCTAAGAGCGGACATTGATGCGCTGCCCATTCAGGAAGAGACGAAACTGGATTTTGCCTCCCAGGTAGATGGAAAGATGCACGCTTGCGGACATGACGCACACACGGCGATTCTGATCGGTGCTGCACGATTACTGAAACAGCGCGAGTCCACGCTCCCTGGGAAAGTACGCTTGATATTCCAGCCATCGGAGGAAAAAGCAACGGGTGCTCGGCAAGTGATCCAGAGCGGCGCATTATCCGATGTTCGGGCCGTATTCGGGTTGCATAACAAACCTGATCTCCAGGTGGGTACGGTGGGCATTCGGGAAGGTGCGTTGATGGCAGCAGCAGACGGTTTCGTTGTCAAAGTGGAAGGTGTAGGCACCCATGCAGCCGTGCCGGAAGCAGGCATTGATCCGATTGTGGTTGCTGCCCACATTGTTACGGCACTACAGGCCATTGTGAGCCGCAATGTGGGGGCACAGGAGAGTGCTGTAATCAGCGTCACCAAGCTACATAGCGGCACAGCCTGGAACGTTATTCCCGATGAAGCGATACTCGATGGCACAGTGCGTACCTTTGATGAGAAAGTGCGCGCACGAATTCGCGAGCGTTTCAATCAGGTGGTAGCCGGTGTGGCGGCGGCCTATGGCACACGTGCTACGGTTCGCTGGATTCAGGGACCACCTGCCGTGGTCAATGATGAAGCTTTGGCATCTGCGGCGGAGCAAGTTGCAAGTCAGATTGGGCTGAATAGCATCAGACCTCTGCCTTCTCCGGCAGGAGAGGACTTCTCTTTTTATCAAAAAGAAGTTCCCGGCCTGTTCCTCTTCTTGGGCACCTCTGGCCCGAATGAGTGGCATCACCCTGGCTTTGATGTGGATGAAAGGGCACTGCCGCTGGGAGCACATCTTCTGGCTGCACTAGCTGAACAGGCACTGCACAATGTGCAAGCACATCAGGAGTGAGGGACGCAGTTAATGCCTCGATTATATCCAGATCGAAACGGTTCCGTTCTGCGGCAACCGTTTTTCGAATTTTGTTGAATCTTATCAGAATTATGGCTAGGGCTGGCGCAGAAGCGTCAGCTCTGTTTAAGTTTTCTTATAGGATGGACAGCTAAAGGGTTTATGAAAATTTTATTTTTTTAAATGGAAATATTTGTTGACGGTCCCCAAAAGGATGTGCTATATTTTTCTCGACCTTTTAATCGTAATAATTACTATTAGTTAAAAATGAAGAACAGGAGTAGCTGCTGCGATGAAACAGGAGATCGATTTTATCAAGTTCAGTCCCACCCAAAACATGACGATTCTGGTTAAAACGGATCATGCAGCAGAGAAATACAATCATATCGCAACGCGTCTAATGTCGTATGATAACGTTTACGCTGAACAAGTGGGATTCATTGAACCAACGAGGAGACCGGAAGCTGTGGCCCGCCTGGAAATGGCCGGAGGAGAGTTCTGTGGCAATGCCTGTATGGCACTTGCAGCACACCACGCATCTGAAGCAGGACTGGCACAACAGGAATCGATGGACATCGTGTTGGAGGTTTCCGGAACCGATCAATTGATCATGTGCCATGTGAAGAAACAGCAGAATGAATATGACTGCCAGGTAACCATGCCGGTTCCGAAGCAGATTGAGCAGCGAACAATCCGGTACGAAGGCATCGAGCTGGATATGGTAATCATCCGGTACGCTGAGTTCATCCATATCGTGATTGAAGTGGATGACTTCGACGATACGATGAAAAAGAGGGCACAGACCCTTGCAAGGTTACTGGGACTAACCCTGGGAGATAAGCTGATCGGTATCTTGTTATATCAATCGCACTCGGAAGAAATGGCCCCACTCATCTATGTTCCGGAGCTGGATAGTCTGATTTGGGAGAGAGGGTGTGGTTCGGGTACAGCCTCCGTGGGAGCGTATCTCGCATGGAGCCAGCAGAGGCAGATTACGCAGTACATCAAGCAGCCTGGTGGTGCGATCAAAGTGGCGGCCCAGTGGAATGGCGCAGAACTTGGGAGCATTACGATTGAGGGATCTGTTGGAATTGTGGCACAGGGCAAAGCCTTCATAGATACTCCAGCAGAATGGAGCGTAGTAAACGCATGAGGTACTTGATACATGATCGAGACAACGTATAGGGGGAAAAGAAATGATCACATTGGTCCATTTTCAGACATGTTTGAGTGAATTTGCAGAGAAATTCGATAAGCTCGCGAGCAAGTATGATCATACGATTCAGCATAGCTCGGAGCTGGAGGCTGTGATCAATGACTACTCCCGCTTTGTGACCGATCAGGAGAATAAGGAAGCCTGGGAACAATTGCAGCATTCGGAGCTGGAAGAACTGGATTCGCTTATATGGCAGTTAAGAAATAAATCCGCCCAGTGTGTGGCGATCATGGAGAAATATCGTGCATTGAAGTTAGAGAACGGGGATGAACAGATTGCCGATTATTTCAAGAATATAGAAGAGTGCATCGATAAAGAATTCGGTAGCTTCCATGTCACCTCTGATTCTAAGGTGTTGTTGGTAGGCTCCGGTTCCTTCCCCATGACACCATTACTCATCGCCAAGCGAACAGGTGCAGAGGTCGTAGGGATCGATATTGATGAAGAATCTATTAGACTCGGGCAGAAGGTGGTGGAGAAGCTGGGCGCGGGCTTGAAGATTCGTTTGCAGTCAACCTTGCTGGAGAATCTGGAGTATACCAAGGAAGCAACACATATCATTTTCAGCTCTACCGTGGCCCCTAAATATGAGTTGCTCGATCAACTGCATGCCCTGACGAATGCGCAGGTGGTTGTAGCTATGAGATACGGTGACCAGTTGAAGTCCTTGTTCAATTATCCGATGGAAGAGACGGATAGCAGCAAGTGGAAGCTGGTGGACCAGATCCTGCGTCCGGATGATGTGTTCGATATTGCGTTGTACCAGAAAGCATAGCCATGCAAGTCAATCCAAATGGAGTTCAGGTGAACTTTAAATAAAGGAGGCTTACATGAGCAATCTTCAGCGAATTCTGTTACTTGGAACCGGTCCTGCATCCATTCAGCTTGCGGTTACACTCAAAGCTCATCTCAATTGCTGTATAGGCATTGTGGGGAGAGCATCGGTTCGTTCAGCGTCCGTATTTGCAGCCCTCGAACAGAGCAATGGGCGTATTCAGGTCAGCATTCAAAATGAGAAACATCAGCCACTCGAAGGTGAGTGTTACGTTGATCATGTGTTCAAGGGATATGACACCATTGATGGTGAATGGGATACACTCATTTTGGCGGTTACCACCGATGCGTATATAGATGTACTGGAACAAATGAATGATGAATTCATTAAACAACTGAAATGTATCATTCTGGTTTCGCCAACGTTCGGGTCCAATCGACTGGTAACCCATTATATGAGAGAGCGGAAGGCAGCGCCGGAAGTGGTCAGCTTCTCGACCTACCTCGGAGATACCCGTTGGATGCACGAACATCCGTCCAATCATGTAATTACAACAGGGGTCAAGAAAAAGGTCTATATCGGTTCCACTCGTTACCCGTCTGAACAGGTCAGTAAGCTATGCCAAGTGTATGAGCGTTTGGGTGTTGCGCTAGAAGTGATGCGATCTCCATTGGAGGCGGAAACAAGAAATATTTCGTTGTATGTGCATCCACCCTTGTTCATGAACGACTTCTCATTAGAGGCCATTTTTGGGGCATTAGATATTCCAAAATATGTATATAAGATGTATCCCGAAGGTCCGATTACACAAGGTTTGATTCGGAATATGCGGGCACAGTGGCAGGAGATTATGAATATTACGGACCGACTTGATATTCAGGGAGTCAACCTGCTTCAATTCATGACGGATGACAACTATCCAGTTCGATTAGAGAGTATATCACGCCAGGATATCGAGAATTTCAATCAGCTGCAGGTCATTCATCAAGAGTATTTATTATACATACGGTACACCTCACTATTGATTGATCCATTCTCGGAACCCGATTCGGCAGGGAAATATTTCGACTTTTCAGCAGTGCCATTCCGCAAAACGTTCATGAATCGCGAAGGGGAGCTGGACATCCCTCGTATGCCCAAAGAAGATTACTACCGCATCAAAATTATTCAGGGCATTGCCAGACACCTCGATGTGAGCTGCCCAACGATTGATCAATTTATCGCCAAATATGAGGCAAAGCTTCAGGAAGTGGCTGACGCAAACCAGAATCAACGCGTGTCCAACGCCTTTGTCATCCAATCCTTTGAAGAGGATATCCGCATGATCTGCACCGGACTTTGAGTAATAGGGTCTAGTTACATCTCAAATTAATCAAGTTGAACCTGATGTTTACATCATAACGGAGAGTGCAGAACCAATCTGAAGAAGCGAAGCGGTCGCCTTTATCCCCGGATTTTCTCTTTGGAAAAGAGAATCAAAAAAATCTGGGGATAACAGCGATCGGAAGATGGTACTGCAATCGGAGTGGTCCGATGTAACCTACAAGGTCTGCTTGTAACTTAATCATCAGGAGGAAATGTTGTGAAAAAGGGTCTTACTTTTACATCCATACTAATACTGGTGTCTGCCATTACGGTGCTGGCAGGATGCGCTCAGAGCACAAAAGAGAAAGAGAGCGCCCAATCGGAGCCTGCCAATAGCCAGGTACAGACTGAACTTATCTATGCTTCTGCCAAAGATATTAATGATATGAACCCCCATCTGTATACAGGCTCCATGCCTGCGCAAGGGATGATATATGAGTCTCTGGTGGAAAACACGCCTGACGGCATCAAGCCATTGCTTGCGGAATCATGGGATATCTCGGAGGATGGCAAGACCTATACCTTTTATCTGCGACAAGATGTGAAATTCCATGATGGAGAGCCGTTCAACGCAGAGGCGGTCAAACAAAATATCGATGCCGTTCAGGCGAATGCTGAGAAACATGCCTGGATCAAGCTGTCCACCAAAATCACAAGTGTAAAGGTTATCGATGAACACACGGTGGAGCTGACGCTGTCGGAAGCCTATTATCCGGCACTGGTGGAATTGTCCATGACAAGACCTTACGTCTTCATATCACCCAAGGATTTCAAAGATGGCGGAACCAAAGACGGAGTGAGTGGTTTCCACGGTACAGGGCCTTACAAGCTTACTGCTCATAAAGTCGAAGAGAATGCCACGTTTGAAGCCAATGAAGACTATTGGGGTGGTGCACCTGCAATCAAGAAAATCACATCCAAGGTTCTTCCTGCAGGCGAAACGACATTCCTGGCATTACAAAAGGGAGAAATCAACTTTGTGTTCACAGATGACCGGGGGGCAGACAGCATTGATGTCGAGGCCATGGATCAATTGGCTGAATCCGGTGATTATCAATTGGTTCGAAGTGAAGCGATGAATACGAATATGATCGTAGCCAATAGCAGTCGTCAGAATAGTCCGGTTCAGGAAACGGCAGTACGAGAAGCTTTATGGGTTGGTATCGACCGGGAAACGATCAGTAAAGATATTTTTAACGGAACGCAGACTGTTGCGGACACGCTATTTTCAGCCAATGTCAATTACGCCAAGGTAGACCTGAAGAAACGGGAGTATGATCCGGAAATGGCTAAACAGCTTCTGGACCAAGCAGGTTGGACATTGGCAAGTGGTGAAGGGGTGAGAAAGAAGAACGGTCAGCCTCTAGCCATGAAACTATACTATGACAGCAACTCGTCTTCACAGAAAATACAGGCCGAATTGATCCAGTATTCGATGAAAGAATTGGGTGTTCAGCTTGAGATCGTGGGTGAAGAGTCTACTTCCATCGCGAATCGGAGAGCCACCGGGGAATATGATCTGCTCTTTAATCAAACGTGGGGACTGGCCTATGATCCACAGAGTACCATTGCTGCATTTACATCAGATTCGGCATACAAGCATACAACAAGCGGAATTGCCGAAGCAGATGAACTGTATCAGAAAATCGATGCGGTCATGGTCTCCACGGATGAGGTTTCCCGCCAATCCCTGTATGCCGACATTATGAAGATCGTCCATGATGAAGCAGTCTTCATCCCGATTACCAACGGACGTGTCACTATAGTCGCTCCCGAGAATCTCGATGGAATCTCATTCAAGCAGACTCAATATGAACTACCTTTTGAACAAATGAATTTTAAATAGAGCGGAGATGGATATGGGAAGTTATATCGTCAAAAGGATTCTGTTAGCCATCCCTTTACTGATTATCATTTCATTTATAACGTTCGTCCTGATTAATCTATCTCCCTTGGACCCGGCAGTTGTCGTATTACAGGCACAGGAGGTTCCGCAGATTACAGATGAACTGATCGCGCAAACGAATGAAGCGCTGGGATTCGATCAGCCGTTCATGATCCAGTATGCGAACTGGATTATGGCTGTTTTGCAGTTGGACTTTGGCAACTCATATGTATCGGGTGAACCCGTGTGGACTTTGATGGGGCCGGCTTTTTTGAACACATTGAAGTTAACGCTCGTCTCATCGGTATTTATTATTGCGCTGTCCATTCTGCTCGGTGTGATCTGTGCCATGAGAGAAGGCAAGCTGCTGGATCGATCGGTCAGAGGTATTTCCTTTTTCCTCACGGCCATGCCATCCTACTGGCTTGCAGCTATTATGATCTGGTATTTTTCCGTCAAGCTGGATCTGCTGCCTACCAGTGGTATGGACTCGTATCGAAGCTACATTCTTCCTGTGATTGTGATCACGGTGAGTTATACAGGCATTTATTTCCGAACGGTTCGAAGTTCCATGCTGAGCAATATGAATGAGGACTATGTGTTATATGCAAGGGCAAGCGGTCTGAGTGAGAAGAAAGTTACCCTGCATATTCTGAGAAATTCATTACAGGTGGCCGTGTCCATCTTTTGCATGGCGATCCCGATCGTGTTGGGCAGTACGGTAGTCATTGAAAATGTATTTGCCTGGCCGGGGCTCGGTAGGCTCAGCGTGAAATCCATATTAAGCAGGGATTTTCCGATTATTCAGGCGTATGTTCTGATGTTGGCTGTCACCTTTGTGTTGTTTAACACGATATCCGACATCATTAATGCGGCGATGAATCCCCGGTTGAGAAAGGAATTCTGATGCGAATACTGAAAAATCTGAGCAAAGACAAGCTTGCGATGACCTCTTTGGTGGTGATTATCGCTACGCTTATGGCGGGCATTTTGGCTCCGCTTATTGCGCCGCATGATCCTGGACAAGTGAACATGAAGCTTCGATACGCCTCTTCGTCTTGGGAGTATCTATTAGGCAATGATCATCTGGGCAGATGTGTACTATCCCGGCTTATCTATGGTATCCGTCCAAGTGTGTTATGGGTGCTGGTTGCACTCAGTTTATCTGTTCTGATCGGGGCTATTGTTGGATTCATCGCGGGTTACTTCAAGGGGAAAGTGGATGCATGGATTATGAGAGTCTGTGACATTATGCTGTCTTTTCCCGGATACGTGATGACACTGGCGGTGGTTGGCATTTTGGGTGCAGGACTGGAGAACATTTTGATTGCCTTTGTGTGGATGAAATGGGCCTGGTTTGCCCGCGTTATTCGAACATCTGTGATGCAATTCTCCGATATGGATTATGTAAAATTCGCTAAAGCCTCCGGCACGCCTAATCTGAAAATTATAACCAAACATATTGTTCCGGTTACCTTTGCCGATATTGCCGTTATTGCCAGTGGCTCCATGTGTTCAATGATGTTGCAGATCTCCGGTCTTTCCTTTCTGGGGCTCGGCATTCAGGCTCCGCATGCGGAGTGGGGCATGATGCTCAATGAGGCGAGGGAAGTCATGTTCTCCAGACCGGAATTGATGTTGGCACCGGGCCTGGCCATTGTGGTGGTAGTATCGGCTTTTAATTTTCTATCGGATGCCCTTCAGGTGGCTCTAGACCCCAAATTGATGACCTCTCAAGGTAAGTCTGACAAGTCTTACGAAAGTGAGGTGAGAAAGCCGGCTTATGAATATAGTCGAGGTTGAACATTTGAAGGTATGGGACACCAATACAGGCAAAGTGATCATTCATAACAGTTCATTTGAAGTCAAACAGGGAAGCTGTATGGCCATCGTGGGGGAAAGCGGTAGCGGCAAGTCCGTCACGTGCAGGGCCATCATGCGACTGAACAAGCCGTGGATTCGCCAATCGGGCACGATGTTATTCCAGGGCGAAGACCTGAACCAGCTTTCGGAACCGGAGATGCGGCGTAAGCGGGGCAAGCATCTGTGTATGATTTTGCAAAATGGCATGAGTGCATTTGATCCTTCCTGTGTCATTGGTGTTCATATTCGGGAGACGCTTCAGCAGCATTTTGGCTGGAACACCCGTGAGGTTGAACGGAAAATCATCCATGCGATGGAAAGCGTCATGCTCAGACATCCGCGCGAGATTCTGAATCAATATCCACATCAGCTGTCCGGTGGGATGCTGCAACGAATCATGATTGCACTGGCATTGGTGCTGGAGCCTGATCTGATTATTGCGGATGAGCCAACAACGGCACTGGATACGATCTCTCAATATGAAGTGGTGGAGCAATTGATTCAATTACGTGAACGCATGGGCTGTTCCATGATGTTCATCTCCCATGATCTCGGCGTTGTTCAGAAGATTGCAGATGACGTGATGGTCATGAAGGACGGCGAGATCGTAGAGCGCGGCAGCATGCATTCTGTTTTGACAGAGCCGAAGCATGCCTATACGCAGTATCTGGTCTCTACCCGGCTGGAGCTGAGCAATCATTTTAAGGCGTTGATGCAGGGGGACTCTTAGATGCTAAAGGTGGAAGGTATCGAAAAATCATATAACCAAGGCGGACTGTTCTCCAAGAACAAACAACAAGTTTTGAAACAGGTTACCTTTGAATGCCAGCAGGGTGAGTGTCTCGGTATCATCGGTGAAAGCGGAAGTGGTAAATCTACGTTGGGCCGTCTGATTCTGGGCATTGAACGCCCGGATCGTGGAACGATCTCGCTCGATGGTAAAGACGTACAGGATCGACGTGTACGGATGGGTAACATCAGCGCTGTTTTTCAAAATTATACGTCCTCCATCAATCCATTTCTTACCGTGGAAGCTGCCATTATGGAACCGATGCAAGCACAGCAAAAGCTGCGAAAGGATCAAAGTAATTCAGAGAAGGTGGATCTGTTGCTGAGCCAAGTTGGACTGGACCCTTCCTATAGATCCAAATATCCGCATGAACTATCGGGCGGGGAGGCTCAGAGAGTGTGCATTGCCAGGGCCATCTCCACCGCCCCTAAATGCATCGTGTTTGATGAAGCGATCAGCTCACTGGACGTGTCCGTTCAGATCCAGGTGTTGCAATTGTTGAAAGAGCTTAAGGAAATCTACAAGCTGAGCTATGTCTTTATCACACATGATATACAGGCGGCAGCCTATATCTGTGACAGGGTGATCATTTTCAGAGAGGGACAGGTTGTAGAGATCGTTCCGACCAATCAACTTAAGGACGTACAGTCCGATTATGCGAAGCGATTATTGAAGCATTTAATTACATTTTAGGAGGAGCCCCATTGTGAGTGGAGCGATGTCTTGGCCTTTTCTACGCTTGTACATATTGGTTCTTCTATATTTTAGTGCCAATGCTATTCTTAATGTGATCATCCCATTGCAAGGCGAGTCCTTGGGTGCGAGTGGTACAACGATCGGACTGATCATGGGTGCTTATATGTTCACAACGATGTTCTTCAGACCATGGGCCGGTCGGATTATTCAAAAACACGGTCCCATCAAAATATTGCGTCTGATTCTGATTATCAATGGATTTGCGCTGATTTTATATACCTTTACGGGACTTGGCGGTTATTTGGTTGCTCGTATTTTGCAAGGGGTATCGACAGCGTTCTTTTCCATGGCTTTGCAGATTGGCATTATTGATGCCCTTCCGGAGAAGGATCGGTCACAGGGAATTTCGTATTATTCGTTGTTCAGTTACATACCAGGGATCTTGGGACCTGTGCTCGCATTAGGGATATGGCAGGCGGGAGGCATGGATTATTTTACAGTGGTTCTGATCGGCATTGCTGTCTGTACGGGCGTCTTCGGATATACCGCCAAAATGGAACCAAACAAGGAGCAGCCTGCTGAGAATCCATCGGAGCAGAATGTGAGCATGTGGGAATCCTTTGGGCAGTTGGTGAAGAATCCATATTTATTTCGTTGCAGTGTGTTAATGCTCGCTGCTTCCGTTGTATTTGGCGCGATTACCACCTTTATTCCGCTGTATGCGAGCCAAGTACCAAACGGGAATGCCGGCGTATATCTGATGCTTCAGGCAGGAACGGTGGTGCTGGCTCGAATTATGCTTAGGAAAAAGATTCCTTCCGATGGCAGTTGGCATTCTCCTTTCATGATGGGCACCATGTGTCTGCTCGCCGTAGCTGCGCAATGTGTCAGTTTTGCCGTGACAGGCGGAGTGGTCTTTTTCTATGTGGGCGCTGTGTTCATGGGAGTCGGTCAGGCGATCCTGTATCCGACACTCACGACCTATTTATCTTTTGTCTTGCCTAAGCTGAACCGGAACGTCCTGATTGGGTTATTTATCGCGATGGCGGATCTGGGTATTTCTCTGGGTGGTGTGATTATGGGACCCGTCGCTGACTTCTCTTCCTATTCATTTATGTACATGATGTGTGCTATCCTAGGAGCGGTAATGATCGTTTTTGCCTATGAACGGCGGAGACCCGTGTCAGGTACATCTGTGAGTTGACTGCCAGAAGAGAAAGTGGTGACGAACGTTTGAAGTCTTCGATGACGGCAACATCCAATGGGAAATTAAATCCGGTATCCTTTTCGTTTATCCGGTTTTATATGCTGGCCTTTTTATTTTTTGCGGCGAATTCTGCTTTGACGATTATTCTGCCTTTGCGAAGCGAGGCCGCTGGTTTGAATCAGGCTGAGATTGGTCTGATGATGGGGGCATACATGTTCACTTGTATGCTCTTGAGACCTTTTGCAGCACAGCTGCTGGGTAAGCATGGGCCGCTTCGAGTGATGAAATGGCTATTGCTTCTGCATGCGGGCACGTTGCTGTTATTTGTTGTTTTTGGTGTGGAGACGTATCTGTGGTTGCGAGCTCTGCAAGGGGTGGCTACTGCATTTTTCTCCATGACGATGCAGGCGGGTATTGTGGAAAAGTTGGAGGACAAAGACCGGGCACAAGGGCTGTCCATGTACACCCTGTTTACGATGGTTCCTTCTCTGGTCATTCCGATCCTCGCCATACAAATCTGGGAAAATGCCAGTGATCTGGCGTTTACGCTGCTGATGATCGGACTGGCGGCTCTGCCACTTCTGATTGGATATAATGTAGATCTGCCGCGGAGTACCGTACAGAACAAATCGTATACCTTGGGTGATATGTTTCGTTCATTCGGCGGCATCTGGCGTAGTACGCCACTGCTGATCAGCAGTGTGGTGATGTTGTTTGCGTCCTGCGTTTTTGGCGCGACAGCGACCTTTCTTCCCTTGTATATGGTATCCACCGGAATGGCAAGTGCAGGCGTATTTCTGACGATTCAGGGACTGGTTGTGATCCTGTGCAGGTTTATTTTGCGTAAAAAAATTCCGTCCGACGGTAGCTGGAATACCTGGCTGATGGCAGGGTTAATGCTCTGTGCTGCACTGGGAACCCAGTTGCTCAGTCTAATGGAGACCATCGGGCCATTGGTGTATTTATCCGCGGTATTTAGCGGTTTTGCTCTGGCATTGTTGTACCCGACATTAACCACATATCTCTCTTTTGTGCTGCCCGCGGATTCCAGATATGTACTCATGGGGATTTTCATGTCCTCGTATGACCTTGGATTCTCTCTGGGTGGACTGGCAATGGGGCTTATTGTGCAAGTGAGTTCGTATTCGACCATGTTTATGATCTGCACGTTGCTCTCTATTGCAGCGATGATTCTGGTGGTTGTTTTCAGGCAACGGATGGAAGCGGGGAATAAGGCCAGATCTGTGGTGTCTATATAAATTGAACTAAAGAACATTTACACGGATCACTCCGATGACAGAACAACCTTCCGATCGCTGTTATCCCCAGATTTTTTTGATTCCTTTTTATAAAGGTTAAATCCGGGGATGGCGTATGCTTCCGATGTAGCTTTCTTTCAGAAAGCTTGTAGGCGAAGTGTATGCTTTCGAAGTAGCTTTCCTGCAGAAAGCTTGTAGATCCGCTTCTTCAGGTTCTTTCTGTCCTCTCCGTTTCGTGTAGCCTATCCCGCATGTAATGCGAACATTTACAGAGGAGGTTTATGACTCACTTCTTGCCAAAACGTATCCTCAGGATGCGAAAGTGTAAGGGGCGGTCATCAGCCTTTTTTTTGTTTTTTTTGCAGGTTGAATCAAAAATAGTTTGACAACGACCGTCTAACAGGATTATAGTCATTGTTGTTAATCGTAATAATTACTATTAAAGTCTGAATTACACAGACTGCACATATAAGGAGTCGAGATCTATGACACAAAAGCAAGTTCCGGTAACCGTACTGAGTGGTTACCTCGGTTCAGGGAAAACAACGGTTTTGAATCACGTGTTGAACAACAGACAAGGGCTTAAAGTTGCTGTGATCGTCAACGACATGAGTGAGGTCAACATTGATGCTGCGCTGGTCAAGGGGGAGGCAACCTTGTCTCGAACTGAAGAGAAGCTGGTGGAATTGTCCAATGGCTGTATCTGCTGCACCTTGCGAGATGATCTGATGCAGGAGATTGAGAAGCTGGTGAACGAAGGCAAGTATGATTATATTTTGATCGAATCCACGGGCATCAGTGAACCTGTTCCCGTTGCACAGACCTTTACATACGCCGATGAGGAGTCGGGTATTGATCTGACAAGTCTGGCTCGATTGGATTGTCTGGTAACAGTGGTGGATGCTAATCGATTCTGGCATGATTTTGGATCAGGGCAGAGTCTTCTGGACCGTGACCAGGCGAGCGGAGATGAGGACACCCGTGATGTCGTAGACTTGTTGATTGATCAGATTGAGACCTGTGATGTGCTTTTGCTGAACAAATGTGATCTGGTCGATGACACCGAGCTGAACAAGCTCGAAGGGGTCATCCGCAAGCTACAGCCTAACGCCAAGATCATTCGGACTGAGAATGGACAGGTGAATCCGTCTGAGATTCTGAATACAGGCCGCTTTGATTTTGAGAAGGTGAGCATGTCCGCCGGATGGATTCAGGAATTGGAGAAGGAGTCGCATACACCGGAAACCGAGGAATATGGCATTGGTTCCTTTGTATATCGCCGCAGAAAGCCGTTCCATCCTTCCCGTCTGGCTGAATTCATGAGTTACTGGCCGGAAGAAGTGGTACGTGCCAAAGGTTTGGTATGGCTCGCGGCCGAAGGGGATGTTGCTGCAAGCCTCAGCCAGGCAGGGCCATCCATTCAGTTCGGTCCTGCGGGACATTGGGTCGCGGCGTTGCCGGAAGCGGACAAGGAAGAAATTTTGCGTAACGAGCCGGATGTTCTGGAGAAATGGGATGCCCAGTGGGGAGATCGTCAGACGGAGCTTGTCATGATCGGGATCGAAATGGAGCGTGCAAGCATTGAAGATGAGCTGGACCAGTGCCTGCTCAGTGATGAAGAAATGCTGGCCGACTGGGGCCATTTCGACAATCCACTGCCATGGCCTGTGGAAGCCGTATAACTCGGAAGATAATGTTCTAAATATAAATTCAATCGATAAGGAGCTGTAATTCATGGCTAAAAAATCAAAAGTGGTACGTGAGAAGCAACGTCAGGCAATCGTGGCAAAATATGCGGACCTGCGCCGGGAACTGAAGGAAAAAGGGGATTACGAAGCCTTGCAGAAATTGCCGAGGAATGCATCTCCGACTCGTTTGAAGAACCGTTGTGAGGTAACAGGTCGGCCGCGGGGTTATCTACGCAAGTTCAAGGTATCTCGAATTAAGTTCAGAGAACTGGCTCATCAAGGACAGATTCCTGGGGTAACGAAATCCAGCTGGTAAAATGATCAAGGGGTTTTGGTATTTGGCTGAAAGGATGTGCATCACCATGCTGGACTTGTTTACACTAAGAAGAATTCAGTCCGTAATGAACGGCTATATTCACGAGAAGGTACCTGCGCCACTGCGTACGATGGTGAAGTTGACATATGTGATGAATGACAATGAATTGATCCTGACTGAAGAAAGACCTGCGGAGGAGCGGTATCAATGGGACAAGATGCACATTGCCCGATTTTACTGGGAAGATAACCAGTGGAAGGTATATGCCAGAGATGAACAGAGCAGCTGGAATCCGGTAGATGTTATTGCACCTTGTTCCGATTTCGAGGATCTACTCGAGCAGGTGGAACGGGATGAGACCGGACTGTTCTGGCGTGCATAAGGCTGATGAGGATGAAGAAACGAACGAGCATTTATGAAATAAACGAAGAAGACTCTGCATGTTATATGCAGAGTCTTCTTTTTGCGTCAGCATGATGAAGTAATACGTACCGTACCTATAACGAATGATTGTGCATCATACGGAATTGCATAGGCGTTACATTTTCCTGGGTTTTAAAACATCGGATGAAGTAGCTTGACTGTGAAAATCCCGTTTCCAGTGTAATTTGTTTAATAGAAAGGTTGGTTGTTGCGAGCAGCTGTTTCGCATGTAATAGCCTGGATTCCATCAGGAATTCCGGGAAGGAGATGCCAAACGTCTGACTGAACTTTCGGCTAAAGTATGTTGTACTGTATCCGGCAATCCCGGCAGCGTGGTCTAATGTAATGTGCTCGTTACTATGGGAACGAATATAATTCCCTGCTTCACGAATTCGCTCGGAAGTGTGATTTAACGAAACATTGATTTGGCTCGCTGCGGATTGCAATCGGGTCAGAAGTTCATATAGAGTTGCTGCCGTACTGTGCTCGTCCTCCACTTGATAGCCTCTTCCTAGCTCCAGTAATCTGTCCATTAACGAGGTAACCACCGGGAAGTTGGAACATTGAAACAGCCATGGCTCGTCAACACCTTTTCCATTTAACAGTTCTTCGAGACGAATCCCGTAAAAGTGAATCCAACGAATGCTCCAAGGATCATCCGAATCTGAATAGTACGTTTGTCTAAGACCCGGACCATATAGGAATCCCTGACCTCGTGTTAGCTCATAACGAGTGGTTCCCGTGTCCAGGAATCCTTTACCGTCAAGTACGAGGTGCAAATTATAGCAATGATCCAAGTTGATATCTTTGGTTCGATATTCCCGATTCACATGATGTTTCGGAAAGTCACTGTACCCTCCAATAAAATCGGGAAAACATACATGTCTGGGGAAAACCGGCTTGGGGAGAAAGATGTGTTCTTTCAAGTGCATCCTCCATTTAAACGCAATATTTTTATGTGATGAACCGAAATCGATTCAGTTCACTGTTATTTGAATATTCAGCAATGACAATATTTTATTATAAGTCGCATAATCTTGTCATTTATTATCTGTGAAGGTTCCAATAGAATGGAGGCAATATGACAGGTTAAGGGGGCAATTAAAGATGGCAAAATCAATCCAATTGGATGAATTGAAAATGGGGGTCTGTTATTACCCTGAGCATTGGTCGGAACAGTTGTGGGAGGACGATTTCCGCAGAATGCAGGAGATGAATATTACGGTTATCCGGATGGCTGAATTCGCATGGTCCATCTTTGAACCGGAAGAAGGTCAGTTCGATTTTAGTTTTTTCCAGAAGGCATTGGATCTGGCACATCAATACGGCTTGAGCGTTATTTTGGGAACACCGACTGCAACACCACCAGCGTGGTTAACCTCGAAATATCCTGAAGTCTTAAACGCGAATAAGGACGGGGTATTGTATCAACACGGCATGCGACGCCATACCAACTACAGCAGCCCAATCTACAGACAGCAATGTGAGAAAATCGTGCGCAATATGGTGATTGCCTATAAAGATCATCCGGCTCTTATTGGATGGCAGATCGATAACGAATTCAATTGTCATATGGATGTTTTCTATGCTGAGGCTGACCATGTCGCCTTCCGTGAATGGCTTAAGAATCGTTACGAATCGTTGGAGAATCTGAACCAGGCATGGGGAACCGTTTTCTGGAGTCAGACCTACACCGACTGGGCTCAAGTTCACCTTACCCGAAATATGGTCAGCCAATCGCCCAATCCTCACCTGGCATTAGATGAAAAGAGATTCATTTCAGCCAATACCATTTCATTTGCCAAGCTCCAAGTGGATATCATTCGGGAACTGGATCCGGAACGTTGGATCACAACGAACGGTACGTTTGGACACTTGGATAATCATGAAATGACAGAAGACCTGTTGGATTTCTTCTCTTATGATTCGTATCCGCAGTTTGCTACGATCTTCCCAGGGACAGACGACAATTCATTGCAAGACCGGGCATGGAGCATGAAACTGTCCAACGTCCGCAACATGTCACCGAACTTTTGCGTCATGGAACAGCAGTCTGGACCAGGAGGCTGGGTCGACAGTATCGGCATGGGTACGCCAAGACCGGGACAGATCCGATTATGGTCATATCAATCCGTTCTTCATGGAACAGATTTGCTCGTATATTTCCGCTGGCGGACGGCAACGTTCGGAACCGAGATGTACTGGCATGGCATCAATGATTACCATAATCAGCCCAACAGAAGGGTACGCGAGGTTGCACAAGTGGGTGAAGAGTTTGCCAAGATCGGGCGCGTTATTGCGGGTACTACATATCAAGCTGATGTTGCGATCCTGCAGGACTACGATAATATCTGGGATGGTGAGTTGGACGAGTGGCACGGTCCGCTTCAGCAACAGAGCGTACGCTCCTGGTATAAGCAGCTTCAGTATCGTCATATTCCGACAGATATGGTTACACTGCAATCAAAGACAACACTGGAGGAGCTATCCGAGTATAAGGTGATCATTTATGCTCACCCGGCCATCATGACAGACGAAACAGCAGAACTTCTGCAAGCCTATGTCAGTCAAGGAGGCACCCTGTTTTTCGGTGCGCGCACCGGTTATAAGGATCTCAAGGGACACTGTTATATGAGGCCGTTCCCGGGGGCTGTCGCTGAGCTGTGTGGTGTAACCGTGGAGGATTTCACCTTAATCAAAGGAACCGTTTCTGCAGCCAAACTCCAATGGAGCGGGGCAACTGAGCGACTTCAAGAGGGAACGCCAACGGCCGGATTTAACGAAGTTCTTCACGTGGAGCACCCCGACGTGCAGGTCATGGCCGAGTATGCATCCGAATATTATGCAGGTAGCCCTGCATTGACCAAACGTGCGGTAGGTCAGGGGCAGGTATGGTATTACGGAGCGGCTTACAATGAACCGGTCGTAGATGCTATTCTAGATGAAATAGGGCTATCGTCACCTGTGGATGACCTGGTTGAGGTACCGACTGAGGTTGAACTTGGTATCCGTTCTGGTGAGGACAAAGCTTATGTATTTTTACTCAACTACTCGGATCAACAAGTGGCTATCAAGCTTAAGAAAGAAGCAAAAGAGTTACTATCGGGTACAACAATGCAGAATGAAATCAACATGTCCGCGTATGGTGTATTCATCTTTGAGATCGATTTGCCGCAATAAGGAATCCATTCATCCATATATGCGTTATATATAGAACGAAACATCAAAACGCCTTGCAGCGAATGCAAGGCGTTTTGTATATGCACGATGTAATGTTTAACATGCGTTTAGCATTGGCGGTCCTTTTTCTATCATGGACTGTATTGTACATAATTATGCTTCGTACAAAATTTCACCTGTACGTGACACATCATATCCCTCGAATGATTGCAATTCCTGCCTGAACTCCGGCGATTGGAGAATTCGCAGGACCGAATTGATCCAGGCTTCATTGCCTTGCTTCCTCAGCATGACCAGATCATAGCGTTCCTGAACGAGCGGGATAAAATCAACCTGTCCCACAAGTCGTGCAGCCTTCTCAATGCCAACTCCGACATCGGCTTCGCCTGAACTGACTTTGGCTGCCACCCCCATGTGACTGGTTTCTTCGACTTTATATCCGGTCAGACCTACGGATGGTATTCCGTGCAATCGAAGCTGTTCATCCAGCAGTACTCTCGCGCCAGAACCTTTCTCCCGGTTAGCCAGACGAAGTTCAGGCTTGCTCAGATCGGTCCAATTCTGCAAGTTCTGCGGGTTGCCACGCTGTACATACAGTCCGGCAGGACGTGACAGCAGGTTCACCACAACATAAGATCGTCCCGTCAGAATTTTACGAATATACGGCAGATTATATTCACCTGTATCTCCGTCTAGCAGATGGGTACTGACTAGATCAGACTCACCGCGATACATCGAGATAAGTCCATCCAGGCTGCCCATGAACGAACGTAGCGGGCGAATGTCCCGAGTATGTTTCTCCATGTGGCGCATCAGGATATCCAGACTGACATCCTGACCTGTGATCACCAGATGCCGTGGCGTACCTGTCAGACCATGACCAGATATCGCTGGCGCAGAACCGGCGGAATTTGCTGACAATAATGAAGCTCCCTGAGGCTCACTAAAACTTGGCTGAGTCCCTGTTGCCGAGGTCTGATCTGGAGTCGGGATGCGTTGACCTGGGGATTGAAGTTGTTTGGAGCGACGTTTATATGCCTCCAGATCGGTTGCATCAATTCGCATTTGTTTACCCACACGGTAGGCGACGAGATCTCCCTTTTTGATCAGGTCATAGACCGTCAGTTTCGATATTTTGAGCAGCTTGGATATTTCTTCGGTTGTGTAGGATTGCTCCTCCGTCATAAGTGAAGATCCTCCTTCAAAGGTATAGAGCAACTATGGTTTTATCGTAATGGAATGTTTCTTGTACTATACCATTAATTGAGGGAAGCCATAAACGTGAGAATATGTAATAAATCTATAGGACAGGTATCAAAATTCAAATGTGATTGAAATCACCTTCCCATTTATCTTGTCTTGTGTATAATTAGATATAATTAATTATATCTAGTTATAACTAAACATAACATTGGGGGAGAAGTGTATGAGAAAGAGAATCGGATATGTATTAGGAAGTATGTCACTGGGACTGGCTCTTGTATTGGCTGGTTGTGGCGCAAGCACGGGCACTGCGGATACATCCACGGGTGCAGAACAAACAACTTCGACGCCAGCAGCATCAGGCGAAAGTTCATCAGCAGGCGTTACTGATCCGCAGGAAACGGTAGATCTGACGATCTCTGCGGCGGCCAGTCTTACGGATGCCATGAAGGAAATAGAAACGAATTTTGAAACAGCGAATCCCAATATAGAACTGAATTTCAACTTTGGCGCATCAGGTGCCTTGCAACAGCAGATTGAACAAGGTGCACCGGCTGATATCTTTGTATCGGCGGCAACGAAAAATATGAATGCGCTGGTGGACGAAAACCTGATTGCATCGGGCGATCAGAAGAATCTGCTACAGAATTCACTGGTGGCGATCGTGCCAGCAGATGGGACCAATACAGTGGCCAGTGAAACGGATCTCACCAGCGATTCCATCAAGACCGTAGCGATTGGAATTCCGGAAAGTGTGCCAGCGGGAACCTATGCCAAGGAAGCTCTGACCAATGCCAAGCTGTGGGATGAACTGGAAAGCAAGCTTGTGCAGGGGAAAGACGTTAGACAGGTTCTTCAATATGTAGAGACAGGTAATGCAGATGCAGGATTTGTATATAAAACGGATGCTCTTACTTCGGATCAGGTGAAAATTGCGTTTGAGGTGGATAAAAACAGCTACACACCTGCCAACTATCCGGTAGGCATTATCGAAGGAACGAAACATCGTACAGAGGCGGAACAATTCTATGCGTACTTGCAAACCCCTGAAGTGCTGGATATCTTTACGAAATACGGATTCTCTATTTCAGAATGAATGTGAACGCAATAGACTGGTCCGTGTTCTGGTCACCGGTGCGCCTGTCGCTTCAGGTTGCGTTGTTATCCAGCGTGGTTGCCACTGTGCTGGGAATCGCCGTAGCCTGGAAAATGTCGCGTACTTCATTTCGGGGAAAGATTCTACTGGAAACGGCATTTATGCTCCCTTTAGTACTTCCCCCGACGGTGGTCGGATTTCTGTTACTTGTCATATTGGGACGTAAAAGTGTACTTGGACAATGGATTGAAGCGATATTCTCTGCGCCGGTTATTTTCTCTTGGTGGGCAGCGGTGATTGCTTCGGTGGTGGTTGCTTTCCCGTTGGTGTATCAGACGATGAAATCGGGATTCAGCGGTGTGGATCGTGATCTGGAAGATGCGGGCCGTTCGATTGGGGCGAATGAGTGGCAGGTCTTTCGTTACATTTCCCTGCCGCTCGCAGGCAGAGCATTGATGACCGCCTTCATCCTGGGCTTTGCCAGGGCACTCGGCGAATTCGGAGCGACACTGATGATTGCAGGCAATATTCCGGGCAAAACGCAAACGGTACCCACGGCAATCTATGTCGCTGTGGATTCGGGTAATCAGACCATGGCTTGGGCATGGACTGTTTCCATTATTATCATCTCGTTTCTCATGTTACTGATGACCAGACAGCAGCGAGATGGAAAAAACGACTGATTTGATATGTATTAATAGTATATATAAAATAATGAAAAACCCGTTTTGAGGAAAGAACATTTTTCCTTAATGCGGGTTTTTATTATCAATTTCATATGTACCAATATCAATACCCTGCCAAATTGGTCTTAATGGAAATGTAAAGCTGTTTTAACATAAAAAAATAAAAATATTTCCAAAATTTAATCGTTCAGCACTCGCTTTCAATGGGCTTGTTCCTGTAAGATAGAAGTAACTGATTCTAGCCAAGTACTGAAATAAGGAGAGACGACGATGAACACTAAACCTGATTGCGGCGTATCGTTGCAAATCGATGACTATCTGGATCTTTTGCATTTTGCCATCCAAATTCAAGATCAGGAATGGCAGCAATCCCTTATCCACCAACTCAAAATATTTCAGACGGCAACGGAGCAGCAGCGCACACCTGAAGAGGAATTATGGACACGGTTTGATTACATCAACAGCAAACTGACAGGTCTTTGCCACCAGATTCATGCCGCTCATTCCATGGATGAACGCAAGAAATTCGAGGAACGAATCGTTCTCTTGCAATTACAGCGATTGGAAGTTGCACGTAAAATTAAATGGGCGAGTCGCAGATAGATGGTCGTTTAAAACACCACGTGGTGTACCGCCAAAATAGTATAATTCAGTGAGATTCATACATGAAGAAGTCATCCACCAATCGGGTTTTGGGGATGGCTTTTTCGCGTACTACAGAGAAGTCCTATATCCTTATCAGGATGTCCTATTAGCTTAATTATTGCCCAGAAAATACCCAAAGCTGAAGCGAGAACTCGCGCCTTGCGTGTGCTTGAACAAGTCGGACTGTCTGCCAAAATTAATGAGTATCCGAGTATGTTGTCAGGTGGACAATAGCAACGGGTGGGGATTGCCAGAGCACTGGCATTGAATCCCGAAGTGATTTTGTTTGATGAACCGACCTCGGCGCTGGACCCGGAGCTTGTGGGGGAGGTATTGTCTGTCATCCGCTCCATTGCTCAAGAAGGGATTACCATGATTGTGGTTACCCATGAAATGGGTTTTGCCCGTGAGGTGGCGAATCGAGTTGTTTTCATGGATGGAGGCTCTGTTGTGGAGGAAGGAACACCGGAAGAGGTATTTGTGCGTCCGAAACAGGAACGTACTCGCCAATTCCTCAGTCGATATTCTTCCGACTGGAGTTATGTCATCTGACGATATAGGCGCAAGCTGTAGTAACTGACGATCCCGGCCCGGCATATGCTGTAACAGGCAAATGCTGATAGGCCGGGTTTTTCTTTGGGTGAAGCAGGCCGTGACGGTAAGGAGGAGGACCATGCAGAGCAAAATCGATGAAATCATCACACATATTGCACACTCTCACCAGCAGATCGCACGTGTGCTGGATGCCAAACGCCAAGTCGCTGTACGCATGTCTGAAATCATCAATCATTTGCCAGATATCGAACCGGAGTTGGATGGCGTTGACGGTCTGCTGGATAGCTCTGGGCAAATCAACAAAAGCATTATCTCTTACTTGGGAGGCCTTGCAGATCTGGAAGAGGCTGTAGCGGAAACGCTGACCCAAGTCATGCGGGAGATTGCGGTTCAAGAGGAAGAATAAGCCCGGAAGGCGGGTGAAAGAACATGAGTAGAGAACAGAGCCTCATTCTGATGCTGGACGCAGCAGCCAAGATGCAGTGGAATATTGCCCTGATCCTGGAGGCAAAAGCGATTGAGGCCGAGAAGGTACGGAACTGGACGCTGAATCATCTGAATGGGGATACCTTTTTGACGCATGGGGACCAGGTCGGAGAGCCACTCAAAATGCATGATCAGCTGGTGGAATTGCTGGAAGGATTGACCCGGATGGAAACCGGACTGTGCAACAATCTCAAAGCGGTGATGGTACAGAACGATAGCGAAGATGGCGGCGGTATGGACGGTGGCATGTTTGGCGGCATGGATCTGGGAGACATGGGAAAATGAGTCTGATGCGGCGTGAGCAGGAAGCGAAACTGGCTCTCATTGAATCTATTGCACACAGTCAGCAGGCGCTGGCGCGCATTCTGGACAGTGTAGCCAGCGTATCCGCTCATTCGGAAGTATCCGCCCGCAGTCTGGCCGAGAACATTCGTTTGTTGAGTCGTTATCAGGAAGAGATGTCTCGTATGGTTACGGGAATCAGGCTGGCCCGAATCCAGCATGGGGAGCCTGGCTTGCCCTGGCTCAAAGACCCCGGGTGTGCAATTCGTATCGTTCGGGACATACAGGAGGAATGTTGACATGTTAAAGAAGAAGAAAGTACGACTGAGAACCAAAAGAGCTTTGGTAACCCGTGGAGCCCGTCTGCGCAAAATCCGCAAGCTGCGTGCACTCAAGGCCAAGCGTGTGCTTCACAAACGCCCACTTAAAGGACGCAGTGCGTGGCTCAAAAAAAAGAAACGTACGGTACGGCGGCACCGGAGTCCGAAGCCCGTACAACCATTCGTCCCGGCTACCCCTACCGATCCGAACCCGGACAGTGCGTACAGCCAGGGATACAACGAGGCGTACAACGAGGGATTCAACGCGGGTTTCGCCAAGGGATTCGAGGACGGACATCAGCTGGCGTACAAAGCACAGTAACCGAGTAGACACGATTATTCCTGCATGGAATGATACTTGTATAACAGATGTAATAGCCCGGGGGGACAGATCCCTCCGGGTTATTTGCATTACCGCAAAAGCGGACATGCCCGTACAGGCGGATGTGGAGGGCAAGCGCCAATTTTGCGCCTTGCAGGACACCCGTCCATGATGCATCTGACCCCGAGGCATATCCTTTAGAGGGAAGACCAATCACGGGGAGAGTCTGGAAGTGAGATCTCCTGAAGGAAGACAGGGTGAAGAATGTGGCAAAACGAAGACACCGTCCGCTGACCGAAGCGGAGACGGCTTACCGCGGCGGATACGCAGAAGGCCGCAGATTTGGCGGCTGTCAGGCCATGATGGAGCGGGTTCAGGTGTTTCAACCGACCCTGCGGGACATGAAGGTGCTGTATATTCCCCAAGGATTCGATGCCATCGATGAAGGTGTAACCTTGGCCCTGCAGCAGTCTGTACGTGAATGCGTTGTTGGATCGCCAGCAGCGATGTTGCAGGAAGCCAGTCACCATCGGCCCGATGTCGTGCTTGTCATGAATGGTCTGCATGTGTTCCCCGCAGATCATCTGGAGCAGGTGAACGGCATACGTGCACTCGGTATTCGAACAGCTGTATGGTTTGTGGATGATCCGTATTTCACCGAAGATACAGCGACCCTCTGTCAGCATTATGATGTCGTGTTCACACATGAAGAGGCCGCGGTGCCCTTCTATCTGGGACATGGAGCGAGCCAGGTCATCTACATGCCGCTCGCGGTGAATCCAGGCATGTTTCAACCGCGGCGCACGGCACCGCAGCATCAGTACGACATTTGTTTTATCGGTACAGGGTTCTGGAATCGGATTAAGTTGTTTGATGAGCTGGCCCCTTTTCTCGCAGACAAAAAGGTTTTCATCGCGGGTAGTCAGTGGAACCGGCTGGCACGCTTTGATGTACTTGGCCGGTTCATCCACGAAGGGTGGATTGACCCCGGAGCGACCGTGGATTATTACAATGGTGCCAAGATTGTCATTAACATTCACCGGACTTGCGAGAACGGAGAAGACAATCGCAATACGCACCATCTGGAAGGCCGCTCCATTAATCCACGGACGTATGAGATCAGTGCCTGCGGCACGATGCAGATTACGGATACACGCGGAGATCTGCCCCGTTATTATCAGCCGGGCTATGACATTGAGACGTTCAGCAATGCGGCAGAGCTTCAGCACAAGATCCACTATTATCTGAAACATGAAGAGGAACGGCAGGCGATGGCTTGGCGTGGACTTCTCACCACGATGAACCAGCACACGTTCACTCGTCGCATCGCTCAGTTGCTGGAACATTTGTAATCCCAATCCCCATCTGAAGTACAGCAGTAACGAGAACCCTATCCCAAAAATAAAGGAGTGGCGGTATGTCTCTCAAACACCGTAAAACCAAAAAGGTTCATGCACCCGTACTCAGCTTGGCAGATCAAGCACGTAAAAATGGGCAACATGCCGGATATGATGCGGGTAAGGAAGAAGGATATCTGCGCGGTCGCGCCAACTATATTGTGAATTGTGCACAGGAACCGTTACCTTTCCGGCAGCTTCACGTGCTGTATGTATCTTCGGGTAAAGGCTTTCCATACTCTCCGCTGGATGAGGCGATTATGGCCACACTACAGGGCATGGTAGCTCAGGTAACCCTCTCTGATCCGCGTCAACCGGTTTCCGAGATTGCGCTGCAAACGCGTCCTGATCTGGTGCTTGTGCTGGATGGAATGGATATTCCCATCGAGCATATCGATGCAATTCGCCAAGCAGGCATTCAGACGGCGATCTGGCTCACGGATGATCCGTACTATACAGATATGACGCTGGAGATCGTGCATCATTATGACCATATCTTCACGCTGGAACTGAACTGTGTTGAACTGTACCGCCAAACCGGTTGTGCATCGGTTCATTACCTTCCTTTTGCCGCCTTCACCAATCATTACTTCCCAATTACAACGCCTTCCCCATTAAAAAGAGATGTCAGCTTTATCGGCTCCGCCTACTGGAACCGGGTATACTTCTTCAACCCGATCATGGCTCAGCTGATGTCACACAATACGGTATTTAACGGCATCTGGTGGGACCGCCTGCCTGACTACACTGCCTATGGCGAGAAGATTGAACTTGGCCGCTGGATGAGTCCGCAGGAGACCAACGATGTGTACAATGGCACCAAAATTGTCATCAACCTGCATCGGTCCCACGAAGATGACTCGGTCAATAACAATCACCTCAAAATCCCGCCGGCTTCACCGAACCCGAGAACGTTTGAAATTGCCGCATCCACAACGCTACAGCTGACCGATGCACGGGATGATATTGCCCGTTTCTACAAACCAGGTGTGGAGATTGAGACGTATTCCTCCCCGCAGGAGTTGCTCGACAAGGTGGAATATTACCTTACTCATGAGAAGGAACGTCGCGAGATCGCACTTCGAGGGCTCGAACGTACACTGAAAGACCACACGTACGGTAAAAGAATTAATGAAATGTTAACCATCATATTCCCTTAATTTTGGCCGGGAGGAGGTGTGCACAGTACCCTGTATCGGATGTCCGCATACAGGGTCCGTGCGGCCATGGCAATGAAACCAAAGCTGATGTTGTTTTCCCATGTGTGCAACACCCGCAGCATTACGGGCGCGGAGAAGCTGCTGCTTCATTTTATGAGGGAGATCGGTACGATCTTTGATTGTGTGCTCGTAGTTCCGCAGGAGGGGAAGCTTGCGGGGCTTGCACGAAGATTCGGCATTCAGGTCAAAATATGCAATCTGCCGATGCTTCACGGTGTGTACACACCTTACCGGGGCATTGCAGATGATGCGGAGCATCTTCGTCATACACCAGCGTATCAGGAGGCGGTCTCCCTGATTCGGGAAACCGCGCCTGATCTGGTGCTAACGAACACCTGCGTCAATGTAATGCCGGCTGTAGTGGCGAAATCGCTTCAGATTCCGGTCATCTGGAAGATCACCGAGATCATTCATTCGAATGAACATACAATCGAGGCGATCCAGATGATTGGCCGTTATGCAGATTGGATTATCGGTATATCCGAGACAGCGGTGGCCCCATTTCATGAAGCCGGCATGGGTGACAAACTGACCGTCATTTCGCCTACTTGGGAACCCGCGCTACCCGCACCGGACCGCTGG
Organism: Paenibacillus amylolyticus; assembly: GCF_001570725.1. GTDB lineage: Bacteria > Bacillota > Bacilli > Paenibacillales > Paenibacillaceae > Paenibacillus > Paenibacillus amylolyticus_A. The sequence continues at coordinate 123,024 of NZ_BCNV01000011.1, read as the reverse complement.
GTTCATCTGCGTGAGCGCAAGCGCAAGGAACTCGGTTTCAAGTCATCACAGACCTGTATCGGTTATATTTCTTCCTTTATATATGATGCCAAAGGGTTGAAACCTTTTGTAGATATGGCCTTGAAGATCTGTGAAACGCACTCGCGCTGTCGTTTCTGGATCATCGGCGCACCATCGGATAAAAAGTATTACGACGAGTGTGTATCACGAGTGAAGAAATCCGGGTATTCGCGCCGATTTACCTTTACCACATTTGAAGAGAACGTATCTTTGGCGTATACCGCCATGGATATTGTAGTCATTCCGAGCATGGTCAAAGAAGGATTTGGTATGACCGCATTGGAGGGGCTCTACTTTGCCAAACCGGTCATCGCCTTCGCTCAGGGTGGACTGAAGGAATTGATGGAATCCGTAGGCAGTGATACCTTTCTGGCCCCGCCGGGGGATACCGAAGCGCTGGTCACATTAGCGACAACCTTGCTGAATGATTCCGATCTGGCCTCGGATACGGGGTGGCGCAATCGGACAGAAGCGGAAAGGCTCTACGGGATTGAAACCTACCGAACGAAATTGCATACGATGGTGACACAGTGGTTGTTACGTTTTCCCGGATGGTTTACGTACATCCAGCCTCCGAATGGACCTGTGTACACATGGGGAGAGGGCGGATTACGTACAGTACTGGCTCTGGAACCTGCTACAGTGAGGGCACTCTTATTCCCACTGAGCGTTATCCAGGCGTTGCCGCTTTCCTCATTACCTCCGATTGCATTGGGTCACGATGCTCCGGGTGCAGCGGCTCGCTCCGTTGCAAAGCTCATTCAACAGGGTGGCAGAACGGGGAAACGTCGACGCAAATCACTTGCACCACATACTCGCCGAGACCGTGAGGGCTTGAAACAAGCTTCGGGTACTGGCAAACGTAAGGGGAAACCCCGTACAACGAAGGGACCGCGTCCGCATATGGGAAAATCGGCTAGTCGCAGACGTAAATCTGCCAAGGCGGGACGTAGCCGAGTGAGGCGCAAAGGTTCCAATACAAGATGAAGGCAGGGATTACGATGAAGATCATGACGGTGCTGGGTACGAGACCTGAGATCATTCGACTCAGCCTGATCATTTCCAAGCTGGACCAGTACGCGTCCAAACATATTCTGGTACACACGGGACAGAACTTCACGGAAAGTCTCAGCGGTCTCTTTTTCAAGGAAATGGGCCTGCGCGCACCGGATTACGTTCTCCAGGATGAAGCGGCCTCCCTGGGACGGCAGTTGTCCTCGATGTTTACGCAGATGGAAGATCTGATATTGCAGGAGAAACCCGATAAATTACTGCTGCTCGGTGATACCAATAGCGCATTGTGTGCTGTGCTGGCTGAGCGCATGGGGGTTCCTGTTATTCATATGGAAGCAGGCAATCGTTGCTTCGATCTGGATGTGCCTGAGGAGAAGAATCGCAGGGTTATTGATGCCATCTCCACCATTAATATGCCTTACACGGAACAGAGCAAGAAACATCTGGTTAGCGAAGGGGTACCGAGCAGAAGAATCGTGCTCACGGGTAATCCAATCTATGAAGTGATGCAGCACTATGACGCACAGGTAAACTCCAGCAAAATTCTCAAAAAGCTGAAGCTGAAGTCCGGGCAATATTTTTTGGTTACCGCTCATCGTGCCGAGAATGTCGATCATGCCCCTCATTTGCTGGAGATTATGAAAGGGTTGAATCAGGTTGCAGAGGAACACGGGTTGCGTGTGATCTGCAGCATTCATCCGCGTACAGCGATTCGGATTGCCGAGCATCTGCAGCTGGAGATGAACCCGCTGGTGGAATTTCACGAGCCGTTTGGATTCTTCGACTTTGTGATGCTCGAACGTCATGCACGTTGTGCACTTACGGATAGCGGTACCGTGCAGGAGGAGTGCTGCATTATGGGTGTGCCGACCGTGACCATGCGTCGAACGACAGAGCGGCCGGAAACGGTGGATTGCGGAAGCAATGTGGTCTCCGGTCTGGATGCGGCACGCATCGCCGATTGTGTAAAAGTCATGACGCAGATGTCTACGGATTGGGACTGTCCGCAAGGCTACAAAGCAACAGATGTATCCAGTAAAGTGGTTAAATTTCTGCTTGGAGGGAAAATGCATGTTTGAAAATAAGCGTATACTCGTGACTGGCGGTACGGGATCATGGGGTTATGAACTTGTGGCTCAACTGCTGCCCCAGCAGCCGAAAGAAATTATTGTGTATTCCCGGAACGAGTCCAGCCAAGTGGCCATGAGTCGTGATTTTGAAGACCCGCGTCTTCATTTCCGGATTGGAGATATTCGTGACAAGGACGCCTTAACGGCTGCCTGCCAGCATGTGGACTATGTGTTTCATCTGGCTGCACTCAAGCATGTTCCGGTGTGTGAAGACCAGCCGTACGAAGCACTCAAAACCAATGTGATTGGTACACAGAATGTGATCGAAGCGGCTATTGAGAACAAGGTGGAGAAAGTCATCTATATCTCGACTGACAAGGCTGCCAACCCGTCCAACTTCTATGGCATGACAAAGGCCATCGGCGAGAAATTAATCGTATATGCCAACTTGTTGCACAGCGATACCAAGTTTGTTACGGTGCGGGGCGGGAATGTATTGGGAACAAACGGCAGTGTGGTGCATCTGTTCAAGAATCAGATTCGCCAGAAAGGGCAGGTCTCCATCACGGACATGAGCATGACTCGATTCTTTCTTACCCTCAAGGACGCGATCACGCTGCTGTTCAAAGCTTCCGTGGAGAGTATGGGCGGAGAGATCTTTGTCATGACGATGCCAACATGCAAAATCGTGGATCTCGCTGAAGTGTTGATTGAGGATTCCGGCGTGGAGAATGTGGCTATTGTGGAACGTGGTATTCGTCCAGGGGAGAAAATTCATGAAATACTGATGAGTGAATTCGAGAGCATGACTACTGTGGTCTACGATGAGCAATATCTGGTCATTCTCCCGACCCTCGGTATCCCGGGACTGCGTGAACATTACAACAATTGTCCTCCAGTCTCCTTCAACAGCTTCAGTTCCGAACATCAACTGATGACCAAAGAGGAGATTCGTGAAATTCTGAAACGCGGAGGATTTCTGTCATGAAACTGCTGATACTTGGTGGGAACGGAATGGCCGGCCATATTCTGGTCGACTATTTCCGCCGTCAAGGTGTACACAGCGTCTTCTACACAACTCGGGATGTCACGGACCCGAATGGTCTGCTCCTGGATGTGAACGACAGCTTCATGGTCGATCGACTGGTAGAAGCGGTGCACCCGGATGTGATTATTAATGCTGTAGGTGTGTTGAACAGCTTCGCAGATGAGGACAAAATCACCGCATATCATATTAATGGTTTCCTGCCGCATCGTCTGCGGCGGGTTGCGGATGAGATTGGTGCACGCCTGATTCATATCAGCACAGATTGTGTGTTCAGCGGGGACAGGGGAGCATACCGGGAAGATGATGTCACGGATGGGACTTCTGCTTACGCCATCACCAAAGCACTTGGTGAAGTTCAGGATGAAGGCCATCTGACGATTCGTACGTCGATCATTGGACCTGAGATTCGGCAGGGTGGCATTGGTCTGATGCAATGGTTTATGTCCAGCACAGGTGAAGTCGGCGGGTATACCCGCGTGTTCTGGAACGGGGTGACCACGCTTGAGCTGGCCAAATGGGTAGACCATTACCTGGCTTCATCCGTTAGTGGTCTCATCCATCTGGCTCATCCGGCTCCGGTCAGCAAGCATGACCTGCTTGTGCTGTTCAAGCAGACTTGGGATAAGCAGGATGTGACGATTGTGCGTGATGACAGCATGGTGCAGGACCGTACGCTGGTATCTACTCGCGAGGATGTGAAGACAGACCTGCCGGATTATTCTACAATGCTGAAGGAGTTGGCATTATGGATGGAGCAGAGCTGACAGGCAAGAAAGTACTGATCACAGGCGCCTCGGGATTTACCGGGCGACATGCGGTATCTTTTTTTCGGGAAGCAGGTGCAGTGGTTGCAGCGGTAGTCCGGAGACCGGATGTGTATTCCTTCGGTAAAGGCGCCGAAGTCCATGTCTGTGATCTAAATGATAAACAGCAAGTACGTCACCTGATCGACGAGGTGCAGCCAGACTATGTACTGCATCTCGCCGGCAAAAATTCCGTGCCCGATTCGTGGGCAGATCCGCTACTGGTCCTGGAGACCAATGTAATGGCTGTGCTGTATTTACTGGATGCGCTTCGCAGTTGTCCGGCAGCACGAACCGTTATTGTGGGATCAAGGTTAAAATATACGCCGGAACCCGGCCGGATTCCCCAGCCTCCGCACCCGTACAGTCTTAGCAAAGCACTGGAAGAGATGGTGTCTTTGTCTTGGATGTCGCTCTTCGGACAGCAGATCATGCTGGCGGAGCCGGGCAATCTGATCGGTGCCGGTCCTTCGACAGGTATCTGTTCACTGCTTGCGCGCCATGTTGTTGCGTGTGAGCAGGCGGGCAAAACCGAGGCATTCCGTCTGTCTGGACGGGATAGTACCCGTGACTTTCTGGATGTGCGAGATGCGGTCAGAGCATATGCGACCCTCCTGGTAGAGGGGGCTAGCGGTACGGTATATCCAGTGGTGTCCGGAGTCGAGCGTAGTCTAGGTGAAATTGCAGATCTGCTGTTGTCCATGACAGAAGCAGAAGTGCCTGTTCGCTGGGATGGCGCATCTTCCGGTCCGGATGGAGCGGGTAAACAGGAGGAATTATCCATGCTGCGCAAGCTTGGCTGGCAGCCGATGATTCCATTTGCCACATCGCTACAGGATATTCTGAGTGATGTTCGTGCCCAGCAAGGGAGGACGACAAATTGAGTCCAAGAGTGTCCATTGTCATTCCTTTCTATAACTGCCCTTACGTGCCACAGGCAATTCAGAGTGCGCTGAACCAGACGTATCCCGATGTGGAGATCGTTGTTGTGAATGACGGTTCAACCCGGCATGCAGAGTTGCTTCAACCCTATCTTCCTTATATTAATGTGCTTGGTAAAAGCAATGGCGGGACGGCGTCGGCACTTAATCATGGCATCCGCCATGCCTCTGGTGATTATGTAGCCTGGCTCAGTTCGGATGATTATCTGTATCCGGATAAAATTCGTTATCAGCTGGAGTTTATGCAGCGTGAGAATGTGCTTGTCTCGCATACAAACTTTCATTATATTAATGAACATTCTGCCGCGACCAAGCTGAACGCAGGACCTGCACCGATGGCTGATCTGGATTGGTTGCGATTGTTCGTTAATGGCAATCCGGTGAATGGCTGTACCGTCATGATTCGCAAGGATCTGTTCAGTGGGGTGGGGTTGTTTGATGAGCTGTTGCCTTATACGCATGATTTGGATCTCTGGCTGCGTATTCTTCTGAACGGTCATCGTTTTCCATATCTGAACGAGCCACATACCGCATATCGTTGGCATGGAGGAATGGGATCGGTTCGTCATGCGGATGTCATCGGCAGAGAGGCATCCATGGTATGGTCCAGATATCGCGAACCGTTATTGCAGCGTATAGCGGCGCTTGGCGGGTAGCGTAAGGAGGGCGGTTATGAAGGTCACAAGGTGGCTGATTAACGCCCTCTTTGCGTAGCCATTTTGCCAAGAATAGTGAAGGTGGGAAAGTCGATTAATGATTGAAATGTGCTTCCGCAGCACCGCAGCTGCCCGATACCGATCGTATTGATCTTCATATAATAGAAGAAAGCAATCGCTACACAGAGACAAGCGGAGGAAGGGGAAGCCCGAATGAAGCCGAGAGTATCAATCGTCATTCCTTTTTACAATTGTGCTTATATCGAGCAGGCTGTTCACAGCGCCATTCACCAGACGTATCCGCATATTGAAGTGATCGTGGTGGATGATGGGTCAACCGAGCACGTGGAGCGGCTACATCCATTCATGGATTCTATCCACTATATTCGCAAAGAAAACGGTGGAACTGCGACAGCATTGAATGAGGGCATCAAACATGCGACAGGGGATTATTTTGTCTGGCTCAGTTCAGATGATGTAATGCTGCTGGACCGGGTGGAGAAACAACTAAAATTTATGCGCGAGGTCAAGGCCTCATTCTGTCATGGTGCCTACCATTATGTGAATGAGAAGAGTGAATGGCTGGATACGGTGCAGCCGGAAGTGGGTAGTCGTCTGGAGATGTTGCAGGTACTGCTCGAAGGTTGTCCGATCAACGGCTGTACCGTCATGCTAGAGATGGAGGCGTTTGAGCGGTTCGGCTTGTTCGACACTGATTTTCGCTATACCCATGACTATGAGATGTGGATGAGACTGTTTCCGATGTATGAGCTGTTCTATTACAATGAACCTCTGATGTGCTACCGATTGCATGAGTCCATGGGAACCAAACGTCACTTCAAGGCACTGGTTGCCGAGATGGAACGGGTTCAGGATAAGCATCGACCTACGCTGCTCAATCTGCTACATGTTGGTGGGTACTGGAAATAGATCGATTTGGCGAAGAGGGCTGAATGAAAAAGGTGTTAAATATTAAGAGAGTACAGTCTACAGCATTAATTTGCTATAGATGGGATGCTCTCTTTTTTTCATTTCACCGACGCATGCTAAAGGGCAGGCGAAAAGTTCAACAATCTGAATATGTATTCCAAGTTGGCAACAGATGAATAAGATCTGGATTTCCCATGGCTTCAAGCGCTAACGAATCTGCCACGTCTTATTGGGGCAATTACCATGAAAAATAAATTCTAACGAATCTCTATCACGTTATTTCTTCCGAAAATGGCTTCCGAATCTGAAAATCGACCACATTAGACGAAATAACGTCTCTGTGATTCGTTACATTTCAGACTTGTGTAAAAGGAAACAAATAGCGTGTGTTGGATTCGTTAGAACACAGTAAAACGAACACGGGGTGTCCTCTGTCATTCGTATGACAAATGGGACACCCCGTGTTTCATATTCAAGCATGTTACATGAATATGGCTTGTATTGAAGCCTCAGTCCTTTGAATTCATGATCGCCATCGATGCCGGATCGGGAAATACATATCCTTTAGGCAGCTTCTTCATCAATTCATTCATTGCAGCGTAATCCACGTCGATGTGAGGTGTGGAAACCGGAGTCGAGAACCAGCGATTGTACAAATCACTAGGTACAAGTAACGTCATATCGTGAGTCCTCCTCTGTAAATGGCTTCTTGATAGACTTGTAATGTACGAAGTCCCATCTCTTCCAGTGAGCGGTTTTCTTCAGCCCAGGCTTTGGCCGCAGCACCCACTTTTTTACGGGTAACGTCATCCTCCAGAAGTGCATGCAACAATTCGCGGAGCGAATCGACATCCTGCGGAGGCACGACCCACCCCGTGCGTCCAGGGTCAACCATTTCAGGCATGCCGGCCGTACCACTGACAATAACGGGTACACCCGCCAGTTGCGCTTCCGTAACGGAGAACGGCTGGGTATCTTGCAGGCTGGGCTGGACATAAATGTCGGCATGGCGCAGGAAGGAAGGAATGTTGTCCAGCTTGCCCCAGAACACAACATCGGCTCCAATGCCAGCCGCCGTGACCTGTGCCCGCAATTCCTCGCTCAGGTTGCCTTCTCCTGCGATCCAGCAGACCCAATCGGACCGTTTACTTTTCAGGCTGGCTAAAGCCTTGATTAACACATGAACGCCCTTGATATATTCAAGCCTTCCGGTAAAGGCAATGACTTTTTTGCCTGCGGGTGGTCGCTGGCGGAACTTCGTAGCTGCTAATGAACGGTAGGCTGACAGGTCCACAGCGTAGGGGATTATCCTAAACTTTGATTCGGGAACCGCAAGCTCTGTAAGCGTGCTCTTGATCCAGTGACTGGACACCAGAATGAGCTCAGACTGTGCAGCACTTCGTTCTTCCAATGATAGAAAATAACGTCCGCGTTTCGATTGTAAATAGGATGATAGGGTAAGCTGCGGGTTGGAATTTTGAGCATCGTAGAATGCTTCGCGTGCAAGAGCTCCATGATAGCTGGTAACGAGTGGAACATTACGGTTCAAAATGCGTTTTATCGCTACGGCGGCTACCGGATCTTGCGCATGGATGACGTCATAATGGTCCACTCCCAGATAAGCGGCAGCCATCTCAAAGGCATATCTGTTCAATTCATAATAAGCCAGAAGAGAGTCGGCTGTGAATTGTGGCAGATCGGTTGGGTTGAGCTTGGCTTGCAGCATGGGCCACACTTTATCCTTGGAGAAAGCACGATTCAGATTACGAATATATATTTCGTTATTGGCACCATTCGTGCCCATGATATCAACCTCTACACCAAGCGCCATCAGCCTGTCGGCCAATTGTTTAACATATGTCCAGATCCCACCCATATGTGTAAGCTCCCAATACGTAACGAGCAGAACTCTCATAGCTACCTCCTTGTCACGGCCTGCACCGGCCGAGCTTCTATCCTTTTATTCTATGAAAAAAGAGGACCGGAAGGTCGGGCATTTCCGTGTAAATGTTCGAAAATGGGTGAATGCAAATGGCAATGGACGAGAGGGAGCATATCCTATGAACAGGAAGGTTCATGCTCCGAAGGAGGGTTCTACAGTGGCGGTATATTTACTTGAGATTCATGAGAATCTGCTACAGACATTGGTTCCCGTCAAGTACATGGATGTGGAGTTGGCCTATGTCGGCGGCGAAGAAGGGACGGATGTATTTGTTGGTGGAGCCAGTAGGCATGGAGAACTGTACCGGCATCTTTTTCATCTCGGGCCCAGTTCAGGGGGAGCGGGCGGTAATCAGGTCATTCATAATTTGGATGTGTCATCCGAGCCTTATGAAATGAGGATCATCAGCAACAGTTCTTCACCGAATCATCTGGTGATTCGGATGTATTGCAGGAATATTCACGGTCAGACATTGGGCATACTGTCAGAATATCAGATGATGAAGCTCGCAGATTGATATGGACATAATTAAATAGGCATGATCAGCCAACGTGTGGAGCAGGGAAGAGCCTGTTCCATTTTTTTGTGGTGCATCCATAGTGGAATTGTCTCTAAAAAATAGCTTGACAGCAAAGGTATTTTCATTAAAATTAGATCAGTATTAAACAAAAGTTTAAAACGACGGTTTAAAACGATAGTTTGAAATTAGTCGTAAATATAGGCTGAGTGAGACGTAGGGATAAACCTGTGATCCGCTAGCCGGAAAAGAGTGTGGAGAACGTGAAAGAACAAACAGCAGTTCCCCAGGAGCCGGCAGAGTTTTCAATCAAAACAATTATACTGCCACTCCTGGCTATTATCGTCGGAATGATTATGGTTATTCTGGACAGCACGGTCGTGAACGTGGCCATTCCGAATCTTGTTCAATATTTCGAAACGGACCTTAAGACCATCCAATGGACGGTTACGGGTTACACCCTGGCATTGTCTGCGGTTATTCCGCTTGCAGGTTGGTTAACTGACCGTTTTGGTGCCAAAAGAGTATTTCTGTTCACGATTGCCATGTTCACTTTGGGTTCTGTATTATGCTCGATTGCCCAATCGCCTGAGCAATTAATCATTTACCGTGTCATTCAGGGTCTCGGTGGAGGCATGGTTGCTCCAATTGGTATGGCGATGGTCTTTCGTCTGGCTCCTCCTGAGCGAAGAGGCTCCATCATGGGGATGCTCGGAATTCCGATGCTGCTTGCCCCTGCATTGGGTCCGGTGTTGTCCGGGTGGTTTATTGAATCACTGAGCTGGCACTGGATCTTCCTGATTAACTTGCCAATCGGTATTGCGGCTTTCATTCTATGTATCAAGTTCTTGCCTGATACGGATCGTGGACGCACGCCTGCACTGGATCTGCTCGGCATGATTCTGGCGCCAATTGCGTTCTCGATGCTTGCTTACGGTGTGAGTGAGGGTGGAACGAGCTGGACATCTGCAACAACACTTACGGGTGTCATTGTGGGTGGCGTAGCGCTCATTTTGTTCATTATTGTAGAACTACGTCATCAAAATCCATTGCTCGAACTTCGGGTATTCAAATCATCTGACTTCTCACGGGGGATTGTTCTCGCATGGGTGTCCCAAGTGGCGCTGTTCGGTGCGATGATCCTGATCCCGTTATATTTGCAGCAGATCAAAGGGTACACTGCACTGGAAACAGGATTGATTCTGCTTCCACAGGCTTTGGCTTCCGGTGTGGGTATGCCGCTCGGCGGTCGATTGTTTGATAAAATTGGTGCGAGACCTCTGGCCTTCGTGGGTCTGGGAATTATCTCGGGAGCATTGTTTATTCTATCCTCCATCACGGCAGAGACAGGTCTTGGTCTGATTATAACGGCGCTGGTCATGATGGGTCTGGGTATGGGCTTGTCCATGATGCCGCTCAATACGCATGTATTGAATGCTGCACCGCGCAAGTTGGTTGGACGGGTTACACCGCTTACGGCTGCTGCACAGCAAGTGGTCGTGTCTTTCGCGGTTGCCGGACTTACGGGCTTCCTTACTTCAAGAATTGCAGATAATACAACGAGTGCAGAGCCGACCGCTATCGTTCATGGTTTGGTGGGTGGTTTCAATGATACGTTCTTCCTGGCCGCTTGTATTGCATTGTTCGGATGTTTGCTCAGTCTGATCCTGCGCAAACCAAAACCAATGCCGGAAGAAGACCTTCAAAATGGCGACAAGCCTGATCCTGCAATGATGATGGGACACTAAGACTCCCTAAGAACCATACTAAGGCAGTTCAGAGAATCTCTCTGAGCTGCCTTTTTGCGATCCTTTATTGAAAAATACGCAAGGCAGTCATCATTTCACGAAAAGAAAGGGCATACCGGTCTGGTGAAAAAGACAAGCTCATATGCTGTCTGCCCTGAATGCGGATATATTCACGCAGTTTCTTGTTGTTCATGAGGTCCTTTGCTTCGGAGACAGCTGCCTTGATATTGCCAATCGGATAGAACTTCCCAGTCTTATTATGTGTGATAAATGAACGCACACCGTCGGAGTCTGTACTGAGTACCGGGCAGCCACAAGAGATGGCTTCAGCGACGGCATAACCGAATCCTTCCAACAGGGAAGTGGATAACATGATGCCTCCTGAAGCGGCGATCATGGAATAGAAGGCAGGCATCTGAGAATGGGGAACATTGATAAAGATACCAATCTTATCTTCGAGTCCGTATTCTGCCAGCATGTGCCGGAACATGACTTCATCTTCTGGATTAGCCAAAGTTGGATCGTGAAACATCCATAATCTGGCTTTCGGATTTTTTTTGATGATTTCACTGGATATGGTTAAATATTCACGCCAGTTTTTGTTGTGTTCGAGTCGTCCTACCCATGCCAGCACCGGATAAGGTGGGGTATCCACCAAGATTGGGGCAAAGGTGTCCGTATCCAGCATATTGGGAATAACAAACCGATGCAGCCAAGGGCAGATATGAATGAACATATCCAGTAGATGGTCTGTGGGCGGCAAAACGGCTGCATCGCAATGGGCTTGCAGGTATGGTACTGCCATCTGTATCGTTTCCAGAGCCTGATCGCGTGTGCCAAGTCCCTGCGCTTCAAAAATGATTCGTCCTGTATAACCAAGTCCTCGCAAGCGGCCGGGCATAGCAATGTCTGAGGTGGCAATGATAGCATCATAATGGTGGGTATGAATTAAATGATGGATATCCTCGTCACTGGACGCGGTGAAAATGGGCGTATCACTGTTGTTCTGCAATCCCGAGCCTGTGTTCAGATACAGCAGGTGCGCTTCAATGCCATGACGTTTCAGAACCGCGGTGCGGAGTCGATTTAACGTATCCACGCCACCGCTTGGAACATAAAACGTGAATAATACTTTCACACGATTCACCCTCTGACTTTTGGTCAGGAGCACATTCTCCTGTACTCTATGTTACGTTGGCTATAAGCGTAGGGTGTGGGTGTTGATCAGAATGTTCACATTTTGGACAATTATTTTTAAGCTTTCTTTTAAGTGACATTAAGCTGAGGCTAGGATAGCTCACGTAAGATACAAGGAACTTCCCGTGCCCATCATCTATTACATAAGTTCAACGTAACATTTACACGATAACGGAGAGGGCAGAAATAACTTGAAGAAGCGAAGCGTTCGCCTTTATCCTCGGATTTTTCCTTCTGAGAAGGAATCAAAAAAATCTGGGGATAACAGTGATCGGAAGGTTATTCTGTCATCGGAGTGCAAGTGTAATATTTTCAGTTGAATTTATATAACGAACGATGGTGCACGGGTATTTTAACGGGAAAGGATGAATGATGTGCTCGAAGTGAAACAGGTCAGCAAAGTGTACGAAGGGCAGCGTGGCGTGCATCAACTGGATTTCACCATGGAACGTGGTGAGATTGTCGGGTTTCTCGGGCCCAATGGTGCCGGGAAAACAACAACGATGCGTATGATTACGGGCTATCTGCATCCAACCGCGGGTTCCATTATGGTGGATGGAGTGTCGGTGCATGAGCAGGGTCAGCGTGTTCGTTCCAAGATCGGGTATCTGCCTGAAACACCGCCGCTCTATCCGGATATGACAGTACAGTCCTATCTCAGATTCGTAGCGAATCTGCGGGATGTCCCGGCACGTGAGGTCAAGCTGCGGGTCAGTGAGATGGTTAGCAGATTGGGACTTCAGGGTCGGGAAAAACAATTGGTACGCGGTTTATCCAAAGGCTACAAGCAACGTCTCGGATTGGCGGGAGCCATTATTCACAAGCCGGATCTGCTGGTCCTGGATGAGCCAACATCGGGGCTTGATCCGAATCAGATTATCGAGATCCGGGATCTGATCCGAGAATTGGGCGAGAACCATACGGTGCTGCTCAGTACACATATTTTGCCTGAAGTGAGCACGCTCTGTAATCGAATGTTGATCATTAATCAGGGGCAACTTGTGCTGGATGGTTCACCTCAGCATTTCGGCTCAGCGATGGGGGATCAGTTCAAGGTGTCGATTGAAGTAAAAGCCAATGCGGAGCAACTACATAATGTGCTGTCACCATGGGAGAAGGTGCGGAGTGAAGTCATTCAGACGTCCGATGCGAATGCCGTCAAAGACACTTCACTGACTTCAGCTTCAACAAATACGGTTAAAATGCTGCTCACCGGAGAAAGTGCGGAAGATTTTCGGGAAGAGCTGTTCTACCTTTTGTCCGGTGCAGGATTACCGATACTGGAGATGAAGAAGGAGAACCTGAGTCTGGAGCAAATCTTCCTGAAGCTGACGACAACGGAGACAACCGACACAGACACGAACTCGGCAGATGTGGATAAGGTTGCTGGGGCAGAGACGGATCAGGACGTAACTTCGGACATCGACTCGTCGAGTGTATTGGGAACATCAGCGAGTGCATCAGCGGATTCCTCGCCCCATTCTCGTAAAGGGGAGGACTCCAAATGAGACGAATGATGGCGGTATGCAACAAAGAGCTGCAAGCTTATTTTCTGTCACCAACGTCCTATTTTGCTTTTGCTGTATATGTACTGATGACCAGTCTGTTGTTCTATTCAAGCTTTGTATATTACCAGCCGAGTATTGTCGATTACCGTCTCGTGCTGGGGGACACGTTGTCCATGCTGCTGTTTGTTGTACCATTGCTGACGATGCGTTTGATCGCTGAAGAATTCAGACAGGGAACGGATGAATTGTTGCTGACCTCTCCGGCACGTGTGTCGGAAATTATTTTCGGCAAATATCTCGCTTCTCTCGCCATTCTGGTCGTGCTCATCCTGTGCAGTCTGGTGTACCCTTTCATCATGTCGTTCTATGGGACACTGGATATGACTACGGTATGGATGTCTGCGCTGGGGTTATTTTTCCTGGGCGGAAGCATGATGGCGATTGGACTGTTCGCTTCTACATTATCCCAGCATCAGATGGTGTCTGCGGTGGCGGGTTTTATTATTTTGCTCGTTTTGTGGATGCTTGATTCATTCGCAGGCAATACAGGTTCTGCTTTGCAACAGTGGCTGGACCCGTTTGCCCTGACCAACCGGTTCGACAGCTTCATGAAAGGTGTGCTTAGTGGGCCGGATATCTTGTATTATGTCACCCTTTCGGGTGTGTTTCTGCTGTTAAGCATTCAAATTGTGGAACGGAAGCGGTGGAGGTGAGAAGATGAAAAAATGGTTAAGTCATACCAACAGTACCGTGCTGTCTGTAGCGGTGATTGGCATCTTTATTTTGCTAACACTGTTCCTGAATTCACTTGGCGGCTTCCAGCTGGATCTGACCTCGAACAAACAATACACGTTATCTGACCAGTCTCTTACTGCGATCAAAAATGTGAAGGATGACGTCAACATTCTGGTGTTAACGGTCGAAAATGCCAACAACACCGTCCTGAACCGTGAGGTCACGGATATGGTCGAGGAATACACGAAACGTAACAGCAAGTTGAAAATAAAACAATATAATCTGACGCAGGAACCTGCGCTTGCATCCAAATACGGCATAACAGGTAGCTCCATTGTGCTGGAGCAGGGAGATCAACATAAAGTGATTGATATCGCCAGTTTGTTCACCGCGACAGGTGACGGAAGTGACGGATCATATCAATTCACAGGTGAGGAAAAACTTACGCAGGCGCTCATGAATATGTCATCCACGGAGATGCACAAAATGGTGTTTTTGACTGGACATGAAGAGCTGAGTCTCGCTCAGATGACTACGCTGCAATCCTCCTTGGAACAAAATAATGTGCAGACGGAAGAGTTGCAGCTGAATCAAGCTGGTAAGGTTCCGGAAGATGCAGATGTGCTGGCCATTATTGGTCCACAACGTGATCTCAGTGATACGGAAATGAAAGCCATTCGCACGTATCTGAGTAATGGAGGCAAGCTGTTACTATCCCTCGGATTTGTAGAAGATATGAAATCCAGTTGGAAAAACATCGATGCCCTGATGGCTGACTATGGCGTCGTAGATGAGCATGCGGTCATGGTGGATAACCAGCAAGCCAGTACGATGGGGCCACTCTGGGTCGTGCCTGAGTATGGTACACATGCTATTACGGACAAACTTGCTGCGAGCCAATTGTATCCGATGTTGTCGCTGTCGATTGCGCTGACCAGCAAAGAACAGGATAAATATACCCTTTCCCCGTTAATTCATTCTTCGGATGACAGTTATGGGGAGACGAATATCGGCGGTTTATTGCAAAATGAAACGACCAATGATGCTGAAGAGGACATTCAGGGTCCAGTGGAATTGGGGTATGCAGCCGATACAACGGATGGTAAACCGAAGGCAGTTATTCTGGGCTCGTCCATTTTCATGCAGGATTCGGAAATTGCGAATGGTGGCAATCGGGACTTTATTTTGAATACAGTGAACTATTTGAGTGAAAAAGAAGATGGATTAACGATTCGTCCACGGGTTCAAGCCGGTTATGAGATGGCATACCTGAACGGTGAACAGGCTAGAACGATCTTCTTTGTGGCGATTGTGGCGTTCCCGCTCATCTTTGTTATACTCGGTGTACTCTTATGGTGGAGGCGCAGACGGGTATGAGAAAATGGATCCCAACGATTCTGGTGGTTATCGTACTGATTGTGGGCTGGGTGTACGCGGCCAGTCAAAATTATTTTCGGGAAGAAGAAGCGGTACAAGCCAAGTTACTTGGTATTCAGTCTGGGGATATTCAATCCATCACGATACATGACATAACGGAGGAGACATCTGGTGCAGCAGCATCTTCAACTTTGACACTTGAGAATGGCGTCTGGCAGATGATTGAACCGAAAGCCTATCCTCTCAACGGTTACAGTGTAAGCGGCTGGCTGGATGCTCTGAGTGGTGCGAATCAGGAACTGGTGGTGGAAGAAGCACCGACGGATCTGGATAAGTACGGATTAGGTACAGATGCTACACGTATGGATATCAAACTCAACGATAATCGGGAGGTTAAACTGGCTATTGGTGGCCAGCTTCCAGCAGATGATGCACGTTATGTGCGTGTTGATTCGGGCCCTGTGGTTGCCGTGCAGACAGAGGCGATTACCAACATGGCTTTGACCCGTCGTGATTTGTTGGACACAACCCCTTTCAACATGGATGAGTCGAATGTAGTGTCTCTGGATTGGGAAGGTGAAGCAGCTACTTGGATGTTAAAATCAACATCGGAGAACGGTGCGGCAGAGCAGGCCTGGACATTGAATGGAAAAACAATTGAAGCCACAGATGCCGTTTCGCTCATTGGCAAAATCAAAAACCTGTCGACAGCAGATGATGTGCGCAAAGCGTCCGAGCTGAAGGATACGGTCCCCCGATTCACCCTGTCTGTTGAACAGACGGTAAATGGGCAACAAGTTCGTGATGTGTATCGGGGACTTACCGTACCATCCGAACCGGATCAGATTTGGGTCATTACGCCGGATGGTCAGTGGGCCTATGCCATGGATGCGACGAGTCTGACGGAAGCCGAGAAATTCCCGGATACGATCAAGGTTTCAACAACTTCTTCGGAAGAGTCATCGAGTTCGGCAAATAAGTCAACGACTTCCTCATCAGATGGAAAATGAGCGAGTTAAAGGATAAGTGATTATAACTAACTTGAAGTGAATTCAAGTTACATGGAGGCAGTGCTGCGAACAAGCAGCGCTGTCTTTTTATTTATTAGCAAGGTCCACAACCAAAAGATCAAAAACTACAGGTTAAGGTACCATATCCTTTCAGCATATCGGTACGTACAGAAGCGCATCCTATCTTTGTGACCAAAACCAACAAACATTGGAGGATGAGTACATGCCAGCAGTCAAAAAGGCAACAGCTATTACGTTATCATTATCTACTGCAATCTTTGTAATGGCCGGTTTGACAGGTTGTGGCACGAATCGGGATACCAACAATATGCATACGCAAAGTGTTCGTCAGCAAGCCAACGGCATTAACCGTTATGGTGTGGAAACAAATGGCATGGACGGCATTCGTGCGAAAAGTTATCGTATGCATAATGTCACTGACCTGAAATCCAGTGAAGAGCTGGCAAAACGCATCACGGAGATGAAAGAAGTTAAATCCGCCCGTGTCATGTTAACGGATCGTAATGCTTATGTCGCGGTTCGTTTGGCAGATGGTCATTCAGGCAAGCTGGATAGCAAGTCCAATGGTCGTACGAGCATGTTGGGTGGAACGATGCGCAATCATGCCAGTGATACCATGCGTGGGGGCAACATGAATCACGATATGGGTGGTATGCGTGTAAATGGTGGAACGGGCACCATGTCTCCGTACAGCACCAGCGGAATTGCGCCAGGACTGAACACGAATTCAGCAACGGATCGCAGTCACATGGGCAATGATCGTGGCATCTATGGCACGATGGGCACAGGCGCGGTTGGCATGATGCGTGGTCTGACGAACAGTGGCAAAGCACGTGGGACGGCAGATGGGCATTATGGTATGAAAAGTGAAGGACAACGTGTAGATAGCTCGGACGATAACACATCAGCTGAGATTAAGGGTAAGATTTCAGCCAAAATCAAGCAGTTTGCACCGAACATCGAGAATGTATATGTATCAGCTAATCCGGATTTTGTGGAGCATGTCGAGAATTATGCCACAGATATTCGTAACGGTAAGCCGGTCAGCGGCATGATCGATACGTTCCAATCGATGGTAGAGCGCATTTTCCCGACGAACGGAACAGATACCAATCACCGTGATGGCATCCTTGACGATGGCCTGATGAACCGTAATCATAACGGTGGTGTCATGAACCGAATGAATCGGTAGTTTTTCAAGACATGAACAAGTGTGCCTTTGCGCGGATGACAACATCAGCTGCAGGGGCATGTTTGCTTTACATAATCTCAAATATATAGACAACTGCACACGTTCTCTTTGGGACAATGAATCACAGGTTTACTGCCCATTTTTCTTATAAAACTGAACCAACGCCCTTGACCTGACATAAGATGAGTTGACTGTATCCCCTTAACCTTGTTACACCAACACAACCCGAGCAAGGAGGGGTGAACATTGAAGGGTATCGATCATAAAAGCAAATTTTTGTTGACCCACCGTGAACGCGAAGTATTCGAATTACTGGTTCAAGACAAAACAACGCGTGACATCGCAGGGCAGTTATTCATCAGCGAGAAAACGGTGCGTAACCATATTTCGAATGTGATGCAGAAACTCAATGTTAAGGGTCGTTCGCAGGCAGTTGTCGAGCTGATTAAGCTTGGAGAACTGAAGATTTAGTTGCGAATTACAGTTAGGATTAAGTAGCAGCATGAAAGCCTTTCTCTATTCTTTGTCATGAAGAATGGGGCAAGGCTTTTTTGCTGTTATGGACCATGAGATGAGGGAGGCTAAAAATTGAGGGAAGATCCGAAACGTAGCATCGCATCGCTTGTTTTCATTATTTTAGTAGACCATAATGATTACATATATGAAGATAAGGCAGTAGAATTGAAACAATGGTTTGAACGGACGATAGGGTTTCTTAAAACACAACTCCATCAGTTAGAATACACAGTTACATTAGAACGTAGGGGACAGAAATGACCTGAAGAAGCGGAGCGTTCGCCTTTATCCCCAGAGTTTCACCTTTATAAAAAAATGATTAAAAAAATCTGGGGATAACAGTGATCGGAAGGTTATTATGTCAGCGAAGTGTCAAGTGTAACGATTCGGTATTTCAACTTATATAAAACATGAAAGGATGAACTTGAATGAACCGTTTCTTAAATGAATTCGAAGACCAATTTCGAGCGGGGTTTCTACCCGATCTGGAACAAACGCTGGCTAAGGTGCAGCATGAAAAAGTATATGCTTGTGCTTTTGGAACGGACAGTGACTGGGTTACCCTGTTTTTGGCGGTAAATACAGAGGAATCACTTGCTGGGCATATTTTGAGTATGAAAGAGCAAGGGCTATGTGATAGTGAGGAGGACGAGATCTATTACAGATGGGGCTGCTCCGAATATCAATATGGCGACGAGACGCATTTTAACCATATCAGCCGATTGTTGTACGCAACAGAAGATGTCCAGAAGTATAAGGATGAGATCATTCAAATCATCGCCAAAGTGGTGAATGAGACAGCAGATGACGTTTTCGCCCGATATGGACAAACCAAAGCAGACATTACGTTCTTCGTTTCTCTCACAGATGATGATCTGGCGGAGGAGATTGAAAATCAATCGGTTCATCAAATGACTGCACCCGGCTTAGCCAGCAAATTCTTAAAACGATATGATGGCATGAATTAGACCGAGTTAACTTGAGTTGAAACTTTCTTCGAATGGAACTGAATCAAAATGAATTGAATCGTTGTACCGCGAAAGTCTTTCCTATTCTTTATCCAAAGAAGGGAAGAGGCTTTTTTTTTAGCGTGAAAAAATGAAATAATCGAATTCATTTCATTTACTATTCCTATTCAGTTGTATGAACATCCTCCATCTTTTCTTCGAAAATGGCTGATAAAAGAGCTGCCCCAATTCCTCGAATTGTGCATCATTCAGTTGAAGATGGAGTGCTCTTTTCGCTATTTTGGCGGCAGGCTGGGAAGCGGATTTCCGCCCTCCGGCTTTTCGTTTAATCGGAATATGAAATTGTAGCAGGTCTTCAAAGCAATTCCAGCCTTCCCAACTCAACCGACCTCCGCGTTTCCAGTCGATAGCATAGAGGGCATAATAGGCGTGTCCTTCTGTTTGTTTAGTAGCAATAATCCAGATGGAAGGAATGAGCTTTTCCCGTTGTCTTCGATTCATTAGAATTGCTCCCTCTTTTAATACGATCATATCTCGATTCTCAATATAAAGGATATCCCCTATTTGGAGCAAGGAGATGAGGGTCTACCCCACGTTCAGCATGAATGCGAAAGTCGTGTGAAATTCCTCTTGATTTGCAGGATCGTCTTGATTAAAATGAAATTATAAAAATGATTTTCTTATTTAATTAAAAATAAATAAAAATAATTTTCATAAAGTGAGGTCCTCATGGCAGCCATATTACGTGCGTTGCAGCAAGAACTGAATAACCTTCCGTCTCAGGAGCGACGTATTGCCGAAGTCATTATGCAATCTCCATCGGACATTCCCGGCTGGACGATTAGTCATCTGGCAGAGCAGAGTGGAACGAGTGCGGCGACGGTGACCCGCTTTTGCAAGTCGTTTCATTTCAAAGGTTTTCCCGATTTCAAAATGAAGCTCGCCGCAGAGTTATCACACGCTTCGGATGATACGGCATATCAGGATATCGTCGCTGGCAACCCGCTCTCCAAAATTGTTGAAGCTATCGAAGCCAACCACCTTGCATCTATTGCAGATACCACTCGTTTACTGGACTTGGGCAGATTGGAGCATGCCGTTCAATTATTGTGCCAGGCTCGCCGCATCGATCTGTACGGTGTGGCAACCTCGTCGATTGTGACGCAGGATTTCTATCAAAAACTGGTGCGGATCGGCAAAAGCTGTACGGCGTTTTCAGACTCACACATGCAGATTACGTCCGCATCTTCGCTCGCTGAGGGAGATGTAGCGATGGCCGTATCCTATTCAGGCGAAACACCAGAGACCATCGATGCCCTGCATTGTGCCAAAGAGGCCGGAGCTTCTACGATTTCATTGACCTCCTACGGAAGTAACACACTCGCAACGGTATCGGATATCCCACTGTTCACCTCTTCTTTGGAAGAAGGCATGCGGCGTGGAGATATGGCTTCACGTATTGCACTGCTGCATGTGATCGATATTTTGTTCACAGGCATGGTCAGTGCCGACTTCGACCGTTTTATCCCTAGACTGGAACAATCCTATCATAATGTGCAATCTTATCGAGTCCAACACAACGGAGGTGCCTGACAGATGAATATCCGCATTTTTGAAAATGAAGAAGATTTGAACGCCACAGGTGCTGGCCTCATTGCCAGCTTGTTGCAGACCAAGCCACGGGCTGTATTGGGGCTCGCGACAGGAAGTTCTCCTGTAGGCATATATAAACAGCTTATTACGTTGTACCAGAAGGGACTGGTCAGCTTCTCACAGGCTTCTTCTTTTAATCTGGATGAGTATGTCGGACTGCCAACAGAGCATCGTGAAAGCTACCGCAGTTTTATGAATGAACAATTATTCCATCATATTGATATGGATCTTGCCAGAACGCATGTGCCTGATGGGCAGGCTGCCGATTTGGAACAGGAATGTAACTCCTATGAACAGCGGCTGGACGATCGTGGACCGGTAGATCTTCAACTGCTGGGCATCGGACATAATGGTCATATTGGCTTCAATGAACCGGGAACTGAACTTACAGGACGAACGCATGTCGTGGATCTGAAAGACGAGACGCGTAAGGCAAATGCACGTTTCTTCGACAGCATCGATGAGGTTCCGGCTCAGGCGATTACAATGGGTGTCGGTACCATTTTAAAAGCCAAACAGATTCTGCTCATTGCCCGTGGAGAGGAAAAAGCCGAGATTATCCGCGAAGCCTTCATGGGGCCAATCACAACGGCCTGTCCAGCATCGCTTTTGCAATGTCATCCAAATGTGGTGGTATTGCTGGACCGTGCAGCTGGGAGGCTGGTGAGATGACCGAGGAGAATAGCCGTGTTAGCGGCGGCCAGCGTGATGAAAATATTTCGCTTCTTCGGGGCAAGCTGCTCCTTGCAGATGAAATATTGGAAGACGGTGTAATAGCCTGGAGGGATGGGGAAATCCTCTATGCCGGGATACCGGAAGGTCTTCCTGAACGGATTCGGAGCGAGGCTTTGCCGCTGTCAGTACCGGAACGTGGTCTCATTGTGCCTGGATTCATTGATATCCATGTGCATGGTGGGAACGGAGAAGACTTTATGGATGCAAGCCCTGAGGTGTTGGACAAGATCACTTCTTTCCATAGTACCCAGGGCACAACAGCGATGCTTGCGACTTCCATGACCGCTCCAAAAGAGCGCCTGGACAGCGTACTTGCTGAAGTTGACCGCTATCGTTCGAGTGAAATGCCATATGCACAGCTTGAGGGTGTGCACCTGGAAGGTCCGTTTTTTAGTCCGAAATGGCCTGGCGCGCAAAATCCAGAACACATCATTCTGCCTGATGTTTCTTGGCTCGAAGCATGGGAGAAGCAATATCCTGGCCTGGTCCGTCAAGTTACATTGGCACCGGAACGTGAAGGCGCGCTGGAAGTCATCTCATGGCTGCGTGAACAACGGATTACAGCGGCACTTGGCCATACAGATGCGACCTATGAAGAGGTGGAGCGGGCAGTAGAAGCTGGACTGCATCATGCGGTACATACATTCAATGCCATGACACCATTGCACCACCGGCTACCCGGAGCTGCCGGAGCTGTACTGAGTGATCCGCGTATCAGTGCCGAGGTGATTGCCGACGGCATTCACGTGCATCCTGCGGCGATATCAATACTCGCTCAATTGAAGCAACATGATGATCAACTTGTGTTGATCACAGATGCCATGTCTGCTGCGGGACTGGATGATGGGGAATACAAGATCGGTGACCTGCCCGTAATCGTGAAGCATGGCGAGGCCAGACTGAAGGACGGCGGCGCATTGGCGGGAAGCACACTGACGATGATTCGTGGTTTCCGTTACCTGGTACAGGAAGTGGGCCTGAGCCTGAACGCTGCATCACGTGCAGCAAGTCTGACCCCGGCACGCCTGCTGGGCATTGATTACCGGACAGGTTCCTTATCCCAAGGAAAACAGGCAGATATCGTTTTGCTGAATGCGGAGCTGGATATTGAGGGTGTATGGGTGAAGGGCAGACGGATAGGTGAGTCATATTAGATTTAGAAAATTAGTATCGTGCTAATAACTCTCATTTGTGATGCATCGGTTTTCGGAGTTAAAACTTGGCTTCTATCTGTGGAGAGGCAACACCTTGCGCAATATGTTAAAATAGATCTCAAAAAGACGGGATCTGCGGATCACGCATAACGGAGGCGTGAAACATGGAACGTAACGCTATGCTCGAACATGATCCGTTCATCACAGTGTTGGCGGAGAAGTTGCACATACACGGATATTATGCCTTTTATGGCGAGCATTACAATGAGACCGATATGGAGCAGTACCGCAGGCATCTGTTCACATCATTCAGCAACATCGTATGGGTAGAGCTGGATGCACGCAAAAAGTATATGATTGTGGATCATCGTGGACGCAACACGGTCATGAAATTGATTGAAGGTATGCTGAACACACGTAGAACGCTGCGGGCGAATCAGGCAATGGCAGGTACGGACACCTCTGGAGTCCAGCAGGAGATCGCACATTTATCCAAGCTTGTGCACATGCTGCAATTTACGACTTTCCGCACATAAGTGATGAGTAACAACGCAAAAATGAAAAGTAACACTAAGAATAATAAGAACAACCACCACAAGAGTATACATGAGTAACTAGGAAGAGTTATAAGTGAAGTTTCAAGAAAGAATGAACTAGGATATTGAGAATAACATATCACTACGATTCCATTCTCATAAGTAGTCTTCTCCGTAGGCCGCATAGCGCTAACGAACCTGTGAAGCCTTATTTCAATGATTTTGCAGTCATAGAAAATGTAACGAATCTCAGACACGCTATTTAATGCAATTTAGCGATATTTCGGTACTTAAACATGTCTACAGCGCAAATAAGATGTCTACGATTCGTTAGATTTTCAAACCTGCGAAATTTCGAGTAATAAGGTGTGTGAGGTTCTTTAGACGACAGTTGTGCAATCTCTATGAAAGCTATGTGTCGGGCATAGATAGTAAACGATTAAACGAAAGAGAGAGTCCTGTCATCGCTGACAGAACTCTCTTTATTTGCTTTTTACAATATACAACGACTCTTCATTCAACAACACACATTCTCTATATAAGCAGTCATCTAAACGAAGTCACAAAACTACTGAACAGCGTCCGAACATCATACTGATACTTGTTGATCGTCTCAATAGGACGGTTCTCTCCGAGAAGAGTGTAGACGGCGATCCGTGCTGCCCGGACCGAATATTCTTCCGTGAATACCACGTCATCGGGAATTTCGCAGAATTGGCTGATGAAGGCCAGGTTGGTTGAGCCTTCAGGCACAACCTTTGGTCTGTCGCTGTTCAATCTAGGCATGAATTGCGCTGTAATGTAAGGCATCATGCAAGGAATGCAGTTGGCGGTAGCCATGATAGCCTCTTGATGTTCTTGGAAATGAAGATGTCCAATCAACTCCTGCATAATCTCTTCCCCGGTACAGTCGCACATTCTTTTCTTCACGTAGTCGCCCACGTTATCCGGGTATAATCCGTATCCCCAGAATACTTTTACATGCTCCGGCTGACCGCGGAAGTGCGGTTGAAAGGCCAGAACAACAGACATGAGCCAGCTGGAATCCTTGAAAGTAACCAGAGCCCCGGTGCCTGCCCGGTTGCGTGTGAATTTCTCCATCAGATCGAAGAAGACCGAATCCTGGAAGGTGACCGTAAACGATTCCCATTTGGACTCATGCACATGATCATTAAAAGAAGAAGGGTTGCCTAGCATCGGTTTCTTGGCGGCAATGTTCTCCCACAGTTTCCATGAGCTGCCCTTACCGTTCAGTTTCGGTGCGGAAGTCATCGAGCCAATATCGGCCCCTTCGGTCATCGAACCGTTTGTGACAATGACCAGGTCGCCTCCGTTGATGTCGATAATCTCCTCGGCACCGTTGCGTCGAACATGCATCCGACTTACCGTAATGCCGTCGCCGTCTTTGAAGTCCAGATCCGTGACGGTACATTTCAGCGTGAAATCTACGCCAAACGATTCCAGGTAGTTATGCAGTGGCAGGATGATCGAGTCATACTGGTTGAACGGTGTGCGGGTAACACCTTCCAGCGTCTGAATTCTTGGGAATTCGTGAAAAAAGCGGAGCATATATCTTTTAAATTCCACGGCGCTATGCCAAGGTTGGAAAGCGAAGGTGGTCGCCCACATATACCAGAAGTTCGTTTTGAAAAAATGAGGGCCAAACCAGTCGTTGATTCGCAATTTACCCAGCGTGTCTTCAGGCGTAATAATCAGTTTGCCCATCGCCAACCGGTCCGCCATATCAAAACCCATGGAGAGCACATCTTCGACCTTGCCGTCACGGTTGATGAGCCGCGCATTGGAATGTGTGGGATTGGCATCGTCAAATTCGGTGATTTCCTGTCGGACAGATATGCCCGGACGGTCGATGGAAGGGATGGAAGCCAGCAGCTCCCACAGATTCTCATAGGCCTCGTCATTGAGCATCCGCCCGCCACGGATGATATATCCTTGATCGGGATTACCAGCTCCGTCATTGCTGCCGCCGAGAATCGACATTTCTTCGATAATATGAATATGTTCTCCAGGAAAGCCACAATCTCTGACCAGATAAGCCGCACCCGCCAAAGATGCAATGCCGCCGCCTACAAAATAGACCTGTTTATTACCATGTTCTTTCTTCACGATCATTCGCCTCCAAAAGTTACTGTAATCACATTCTTAATGTAAACCTTGCAGGTTCCGTAAGGTATGATCAAAAGAACGGGAGTGTCCAATTTTTGGTCACTTTTGGAAAAGTGTCTAAAACCTAGGGTTAGGCCACATGTAAAAAAGCCGCGCATCCTTAAGTGGATGGCAGCTTATTCTCATACCTGTGCAGTGCCCTCAGGACATTACCTTCGATTAGCTCACTGAGCTTCTCAATAATTTGTTTTGGCGGTTCTTGCATGTCGCCCCTCATCCACTGAATGATCAGCCCAGTAAAGGCCAAGGTATAGAAGTTGGCGACAAACTCTTTGTCTTCACCGCGGACCTTAATCCCACAGGCCAGCTCATCAATAACACCCATAATCAAATCATGGGTTACTTCATAGAGGTATACATCCAGATGGGTACGCCCGAGCGAGTTTAGTGTGTTGCAGCAGAACGTTTTGTTGTTCTCGATGTAGCAAAAGATTTTATAAAATCCGTCCGTCCATGTGCTGTAGCTTCGGTACTCCGTAAGACTTTCCACCGCTTCAGTCTGATAGATCCACCCAAGCAGCGCGTAAATATCCTGAAAATGATAATAAAAGGTTTGCCGATTCACGCCACAATGATCCACCAGATGTTTGACCGTAATCTTGTTCAGTGGAGTATGCTCCATAAGTGATTTAAGCGAGTGAGCCAGCGCATGTTTGGTTAGGTGAGAAGCAGACACAACAGTCACCTCATCATTTTGGATTAGCTTGCTGGGCGCAACAGCAGGTGAACACTCATGGCAAAAGCCCCGCAGCGAAGTCCCGAGTATAAGTAAGTCAAAACGCAGGAATCCCGAAAGACCCTTCCATCCAGAAATACCCCTGTAGCTATCAATCATCTTCTTTACCCGATCCACATCATACTCCATAAGGTACATTCTAAATACTAAATATCAATCGCTTCAAACAAACTCCTAAAGGCCACTTGTGTTGTCTCTATCACAATCCCTTAAAAGTTAACCGTCGTCTAAAACCAGTCACAATAAAGCAACCATGGTAAAAGCCTGAAACCTAGTGAAGGAGACGTACTTGATCTAAAAAAACGGCTGATAAGGTCGCGTATATTATCTCTATGACACTAAACCATTAAAACCGAGACCCCGTCTATAAAATCAGTCATAGGAAGAACGATAACGAAGTTATCGAGAAAAAAACGAAAAAAACGAAAAAAACGAAAAAAACGAAAAAGTGTTCAGCAACCCATCGTTAAGGTAATCTATCACACTAACCCATCCAAGTTAGACCCATTCCTTCGAAGCAGCCATAATAAGCAAACTGTACGCAATGATCGATACAAAATTCAAAGAAACGGCCTGTAAGGTCACCATGTTGTTATCTCTAATACGCTAACCCATTTTAAAGTAAGTCTCCATCGTCTCCATCATAAAAAGCAGCCATGAAAAAAATTACAATTTCACCAAAGAAACAAGAAACAAGAAACAAGAAACAACTTCACCAAAAAAACAAAAAAAAGAAACAAATAAATCAAATAAATAAAAAAAGACGACCCGAAGGCCGTACTTTGTTCTCCCCATTACACTAACCAATCAATAGTTAGGCTCAATCTTAAAATCAGTCTGCGACAAGCTGCAACGTAGTGAAGGGGACGAAATCGATTCTGAAGAAGCGGAGCGTTCGCCTTTATCGTCGGATTTTACCCTTTGAGAAGGGGAATTCAAAAAATCCGGGGATAACAGCGATCAAAAGAACGATTCGGCCCCGGAACGTCCACTCAGCACGCCCTCATGAACTGGTTTTAAACACGATGACTACAAACTCTTCAAAAACTGAACAATCGTCAACAACCCTTTATCAAAGTTCTCCAGGTTGAAGTGCTCGTTCGGAGCATGCAGATTCTCATCCGGCAAGCCGAATCCCATCATGACAGCAGGGATTTCGAGTACACGTGAGAGTTTCTCAACAATCGGAATGGAGCCACCATCTTTGGTAAAGAGGGCACGAACGCCATACACGTGCTCATACGCATCTGCCGCTTTTTGCAGAATTGGATTGGAAGGATCGGTATTGAAAGCAAAAGCTTTCTCGATCTGTTTCACATGCAGCGTTGCACCCGGTTGAACGTGAGCACGCAGATGTGCTTCGATACGATCCAACACATGCTGTGGATCTTGATCCGCAACAAGGCGGCATGTAATTTTGGCGTGAGCTTCCTTCGGAATAACCGTTTTGCTACCTTCGCCCTGGAAACCACCCCATACGCCGTTCAGTTCCAATGTTGGACGAGCGCCCACACGTTCCACGAACGAGTAACCTTCTTCGCCGTACAATTGCTCCAGTCCGAGGTCCTGACGAAGCTGTTCTTCATTGAAGCCTTGTTTCATAAATTCTTCTCTCATCTCAGGAGACAGTGGCAGAACGCCGTCGTAGAAACCGTCTACACTCACACGACCTTGCTCATCATGCAGCGAAGCGAGCAGGGACACGAGTGCATGCAGTGCGTTAGGTACACCGCCACCGAATGAACCGGAGTGCAAGTCGGTATTGGCTGTGTTCAGATCTACGTGAAGCGAGCAGAGGCCGCGCAGGCCAGTGGAGATCGCCGGTTTACCTTTTTCAAGCAGGGATGTATCCGAGATCAGTACCATGTCTGCACGCAGCTTGTCCGTATTGTCATTCAGATAGATGGGCAAGTTCGGGCTGGAGATTTCCTCTTCGCCTTCAATGCAGAACTTGATGTTAACAGGCAGTTCTTTGTTTTCGGCGAGAATAGCTTCTACTGCCTTGATATGTAGGAAAATCTGTCCTTTATCATCTGTTGCACCACGGGCAAACAGCTTGCCATCACGAACGGTAGGTTCGAAAGGAGGTGTCTCCCACAGATTAAGCGGATCAACAGGTTGAACATCATAGTGTCCATAGATCAGAGCTGTCGGTTTGCCCGGTGCATGCAGGTGATCTGCATAGACAATCGGATGTCCAGCCGTTTGAATGACCTCTACGTTTTCCATACCTGCACGTGTGAGAGCATCTGCTGCCCATTGTGCTGCACGATTAACATCCTCTTTATGCTCGGAAATGGCGGAAATACTCGGAATGGACAACCATTCATTCAGTTCTGCCAGGTGTTTTTCTCTATTTTGTTCAAAATAAGTCTGTTCTTTCATTAAAAAGGCCTCCTTCATGTTTGCTTTATCTCATTGTAATCCATTTTGCCATGTTAATAAAACATTGGTTAAAAAAATGATCGGTTACAGATCGTTTCATTCACCTGTAGATTGTGCGTATAATACAAGAAAAGGATTTCATCCATATATTCTCATATGTATTTTTCATTCATCCAACAAGGGGAGTTGAGGAAGTTTCCATGACAGTCAGACCCGATGCAAGCAGGCAGGTGAGCAACGATGGAACCGACTAGGAGCGATCGAATATTTGGCAGATTTAAGCGTTTATCCGATTTGAAGGCAGGAAGACATAAAGGACGATTTTATCGAAACAGTCTCATACTGATTTTACTCATTGCCAGCATTCCCGGGCTAATCACAGGTATCGTCATGTATCAACAGGTGGTTGGACGGATGGAGACCGAATTCAATCGGATGCATCAGAACCAGATCGAGAATAGGGCACGCAATGTGGATGATCAGCTGGCTTATCTGGAGATGAACTTATCCCATTGGGCTTTTGAACCGAGGTTTGGCAATGCTTTGCGGACGCTGGATTTTGTATATTATTTCAATGAAACGCAGGAGATTGTCACTACATTATATGTATTGCAAGGTTCCCACCCGCTGATCAGGTCAGCACAGCTGTATTTGCAGGAGCCGAAGCCGATCTTGTTTAATCGGGATTATACCGAATTGAAAGATGAAGCCAAGATACAGGCATATGATCGATACCTCTCCATGGGCAACCACGTGTACTGGACAGACTGGGTTTCCAGCATCAACAGAGATACCGCACCTTCGACCAACGACAGTCTACTGCATACGGATGCAGGCAATGCACTGGTTCTTGTACATAAGATTCCGGGGGAGAGCATTAATCCATTTGGCGCACTAATTATTACGTTGGATAACGAAAAAGTCGCCAGTTTGTTGAAAACGCTTACTCCATACGACGAAGGGCTAACGTTCCTCATGGATCAGGAAGGAAACACACTGGTTACCGGTAATCCGGGAACGGCGGGAGAGAACTCTGCTTTTGAGCAGCAGCTAAAAGAAGAAGTGGCCCTGCATGCGGACAGCCGTTCATTCCTGTTCCGATATGAGGATCAGACCTATTCCGTCTCGTACGGCTCATTGAGTCGAATTGATTCGGACTGGACCTATGTTTCCGCTGCGCCTTTGACATCAGTCACTTCGCCAGTCAAGCTGGTATCCAAAATCATCGTCATTGCGAGTATAGGCAGTCTCATCCTGGGATTATTGTTATCCTGGTTTGCTTCACGCCGTATCTATTCGCCTGTAGCTCGTATGCTGCATCTGCTTACGCCTGGCCGAAACGAAACAACACCAACCGATGCCAAGCTGGACGAGTTTGAGTTGCTGGAGCAACAGTGGAACGAACTGACCTCCCGCAGTATAACGGCACATCGCCAGTTGCAGGAGCAGCTTCCTCATCTGCGCGACAGCTTTGTTTTACAACTTGTGCAGGGGCATCTATACGCCTATAACGAGCAGGATCTTCGGCAGCGGATGCGTCATCTCGGCTTTGAACTGGAGGGCCAGCAGTTTTTGCTGGTGCAGATGTATTTTACAGGATATGAGCAGCTGCAAGGCAGATTTGGAAGCCAGGACACGGGACTGGTTACTTTTGCAGCAGTGAATATTACTCAGGAAGTCGCCAAAAATGTTTTCAGGCAGATCAGTGTTATGAACTTTCACGACCTGTCTTCAGCCATGCTTGTGATTGCTCCTCAGGACGAACCTGTGAAGTCACAAGCGATGTTATGGGGGCAGGAGCTTGTGGAGGTCATCGGAAGAACACTCAAACTGAAGGTGACTTTGATGATCAGCCGCCCAGCAGCTTCACTTCAGGAACTGCCCGGACGATTCGTCGAAATGGAACAGGCCGTGGCTTATCGAAGTGTGGAGGAAGGAAGTCAGATTCTCGATCTGGAGGATGAGGCGTGTTTCCGCAGTAATGAAGCAGCTTCCTATCCGCTCGGGTTGGAACGTGAGTTGCTACAGGCGGTCAGACTGGGCAAACAAGCCGAAGCGGAACGTGTGCTGGAGCAATTCATGAGTGAGATTACGCGGGCAGGAAGTACCGAATTCCAAGTTCAGCAGATGATGCTGCAATTGCTCGGCAGTATTCAGCACATGATGCTGCAAACAGGGGTCACACCTTATAAGCTGTTTGGTGGTAGCAACATGTATGAGCGATTATCCGGAATTCGTGAACCTGTACAGATGAAGCAATGGATGATGAATGAGGTGTTCTTACCTTATATACAAGAGGTTGAGGTACGATCGCAGGAACCGCTGAAGCTGGTGGTGGAACGAACGATGTTGTATATCGATACGCATTACCGCAGCGACATTTCGCTGGAAAACTGTGCTGACGAGGAGCAGATGACACCCTATGCACTGAGCAAGGCATTCAAACAGGTATCGGGCATCAATTTTATTGATTATTTGACACGTGTGAGAATGGATGCGGCGAAGCAATTGTTACGGGAGACAACGATGAAAATTAATGATGTTGCGGCGGCTGTGGGATATCAGCACAGTTATTTTAATCGGATCTTCAAGAAACAGGAGGGAGTTACGCCGAGTCAATATCGCGATCAATGGTTTGCACAATAACCGTTCATACGTCTGTCATTTCTGACCGGCATCCGGCTTTAGCGGATGTCGGTTGTTTCTTTTTCTACCCTGATACAAAGAAAGATAAACCCGCAAAAATGTGCAATTCTACCTGCTACGTTATGTTCAATTTCTTGTGAGAATGGCGTTATAGCGGGCTTTTCGGCCAATGTGCCGGAGCAATGCAAAAAATGAAGGTTGCCGGAAACCAGGCGTCTGTATAGTCTGAGTATCAGGTTAATTGATAACGCTTACATTGCTGAGGAAGGGGAGACATGATGAACGGGAAGACGGACTGGAATACCAACGGCACTGCAACCACCCAAGCGGATAGGGCCACAAGGCCCATGAGACGAGAGTCAAATTGGAAAAGGCAGATCAAACGAAACAAATGGTTATATGTGCTTGTGCTTCCCGGCTTTTTGTACTTTGTCATCTTTAAATACTTGCCCATGTGGGGGATCGTCATTGCCTTTCAGGACTACCAGCCTTTCCTGGGCATCCGGGAGAGCAGCTGGGTTGGGCTAGAGAACTTTACGAACTTCTTCTCCAACCCGGACTTCTTTCGACTATTACGCAATACGCTGGTCCTGGCCCTGTATGATCTCATCTTCTTTTTCCCGGCACCGATCATTATCGCCTTGTTATTAAATGAAATTCGGGTCGCTTTCTTCAAAAGAACGATTCAAACACTGGTCTATGTCCCCCATTTTGTATCCATGGTGATTATCGCCAGTATCACGTATGTGTTCCTGACCCCGCAAGGCGGGGTGTTATACGACCTGATCGCTTGGATTACAGGCAAGCCTATTGATGTACTCTCCAGTCCGGGTTCGTTCCGTCCGCTCATTATTGTTCAGATGATGTGGAAGGAGATGGGATGGGGAACAATCATTTTCCTTGCAGCCCTCGCAGGTGTAGATACGGAACAATATGAAGCCTCCATTGTGGATGGCGCAGGACGGTTACGGCGGATGTGGCATATCACGCTTCCCGCGATTCGTACGACTATTGTCATTTTGCTCATTCTCAGACTGGGGAACTTCCTCGATACCGGATTTGAGCAAATCTATCTGATGACCAACTCTCTCAACCGGGATGTCGCTGACGTATTTGATACGTATGTGTACACGGTGGGGATTACGCAAGGTGCATTCAGTTACAGTACCGCTGTTGGACTATTCAAGTCTGTAGTGGGGATCATTCTGGTGCTTGGCAGTAATAAACTTGCGAAAAAATTCGGTCACCCCGGAATTTATTAAGGAGGAGCGCCCATGAACAGCCGTCTATACAACAGCCCTGCCGGCAAGGTATTTGATATCTTCAATTACGTCATGCTGGGGATTCTGGGCATATTAACCGTCCTTCCTTTCCTGTATATTATAGGGAATTCTTTCGCAACGGAAGCCGAGATTACCGAACGCAGTTTCTTCCTCATTCCGAAGGTGTTTTCCTTCAGCGCGTATGAGTATATCTTTTCTTCGTCCACGATCTTTCGCAGCATTGGCGTTTCCATTTTCATCACGGTGGCAGGTACACTGGTCAATCTGTTCTTCACATTAACGATGGCCTATCCACTATCCAGAAGTGACTTCTGGGGCCGTAACGTCATGATGAACATGGTGATCTTCTCGATGTTATTCGGCGGTGGTATGATTCCAACGTATCTCGTCATTCGTGGACTGGGACTGCTTGATTCCTACTGGGCACTTATGCTTCCTGGCGCGATCAGCGCTTTTAACTTAATTGTTGTCAAAAACTTTTTTCAGCAAATGCCGCCCGGGCTGGAGGAAGCGGCCCGCATCGACGGCTGTTCGGATCTCGGCGTGCTGTGGCGAATCGTTCTGCCTTTATCGAAGCCGGTGATTGCCACGTTCGCGTTATTCTACGCCGTGGGACATTGGAATAACTTTTTCTCGGCACTGCTGTACATTTCCGATAGTGACAAATGGCCGCTACAAGTCATGCTCAGACAGATCGTATTGCTCTCGCAGGCCAGTGTCGGAGATATGGCGAACATGGACCCCAATTTTGTACAGCCACCAGAGCAGTCGATCAAAATGGCGGTGATCGTTGTAGGTACCATTCCAATTTTGTTGGTGTATCCGTTTTTGCAGAAGCATTTTGCCAAAGGTGTCATGTTAGGTTCAATCAAAGGCTAAAGCCAAGGGGGAGAACGTATGGGACAAAAAACGGGATTCAAAAAAGGTGCACTGTTACTCTCTGCGTCACTGGTACTGAGTACGATTCTGGGCGCATGCTCCACGGAAAAAGCAGGTTCAGGAACAGCTGCGGGTGGAACTGTCGAAATTACCATTATGCTTCCGAACTTTGAAGCGGAGAATCCGCCGGAGAACAGCCCGGTCATCCAGAAGCTTGAAGAATTGACCAAGGTGGATGTGAACCTACAGTGGGTGCCGAGCAGCTCGTACGAAGACAAATTCAACATTACACTGGCCTCGGGAAAGCTACCCCAGATTATGGTGGTGTTAGGGAAGTCCCCAAGTTTCATTAATGCGGCCCGAACCGGGGCATTCTGGGAGCTTGGTCCTTATCTGAAAGACTATCCGAATCTGAGTCAAATGAATGAAATCATCACCAACAATGCATCCATCGATGGCAAAACCTATGGGATCTACCGGGCACGCGCCTTAGGACGGAATGGGGTCACAATCCGCAAAGATTGGCTGGAGAATCTTGGGCTGGAAGAGCCGAAGACGATTGATGAATTTTACAATGTATTGAAAGCGTTCACGAAGGATGATCCGGATGGTAATGGCAAGGATGATACGTACGGTCTGGTTGCCAGCAAATTTACGGGTCCGTGGGATAACATGCAGGTATGGTTCGGTGCGCCGAACAAATGGGGAGATGATGGCAGCAGTGGTCTGATTCCGGCGCATGAGACACCTGAATACATGGAAGCACTGAAATTTTTCCGTCAAATCTATAGCGAAGGTCTGGTGAACAAGGACTTTGCCGTGATGGATGCAACGAAACTGCCTGATCCATTTGTGAATGGGCAAGCCGGTGTCATGGTGGATGTAGCAGATAATGCGCAGCGCATGGATCAGAAAATACTCGATAAAGACCCTAATGCGACAGGACGTGTGGATGTGCTGCAAGCGATGGAAGGTCCAAAGGGACTGCGTGATATGCCAACGTCTGGCTACTCCGGCCTGATTGCCATTTCCAAAAGCAGTGTCAAAACGGAAGAGGACCTGAAGAAGGTGCTGAGCTTCCTCGATCAGCTGAATGAACCGGAATTACAGGCATTGTTGTACAACGGACTGGAAGGCAAGCAGTATGAGAAAAAAGAAGACTACATCGTACCAAGCACTGACAAGCTTGCACTCCGCGACCTACAAGGCTTAAATCAGATTTTGATGTTTGTGCCAGAAGACAGGACGCTTCGCGTCCAACAGACACCTGTCCGTGAAAAGGTTGCACAGGTGCAGAAAGCCAACGAAGAGATTGTCATCGCCAATCCTGGTGAACCGCTGATCTCTGATGTTTACGCCCAGAAAGGACCACAGCTGGACAATATCATTAACGATGCACGGATCAAATATATCGTAGGCCAGATTGATGAGAAAGGGTTCGAAGATGCTGTTGCTCTGTGGAAGAACAATGGCGGAGACGATTATGTCAAAGAAGTTAATGAACTGTACGCTGCATTGAAGTAGTCGTATAAGCCAGAGCCCGGCAGCCGTGCTTTCAGTGTAGCGGAAACAGCCGGGCTTTTTCTTATCGCTGTAATGACTAGATGCGCGAACCAAATTTCATCCAACTTTCTGGAAAATATGACTTCCTGAATATGGTTTTTGATGTATAATCAAAACAAAACAAACCTATTTGAACTGAAATGAACGTTATTGGTAAAGCTGGACGACCACTCTTGAACAGGCAGGGAGGAAGGCAACATGTGGAACGGGGATGCATTTGACAATCCTGAGGCGCAGTACCGGGTTCATCCCTTTTGGTTCTGGAATGGGGATATGGAAGAAGAACAGATTAAGCGGCAAGTGGCTGAGATGGCGGCGCAAGGTGTAGGTGGATTCTTCATCTGTCCACGTCAGGGACTACAGATTCCCTATCTGTCGGAAGCGTGGTTTGATAAGGTGCGGATTGCAGTGCAGGCAGCTGCCGATCATGTCATGCAGGTATGGTTATATGACGAGTATCCCTATCCGAGTGGAATGGCTGGCGGGGAAGTGACCCTTGATTTTCCTGAAGCGAAGCAGCGTCAGCTCGTGCATCATCAGTTGGTGGTTCAGGGCGGAGAAGCTGTGGATCTGGAGTTGCCATGGGGACGAGTCTTGGTTGCCAAGGCGATTCCCAAGGACTCCGAGGGCAAGCGTCTGTGGCAAGATTCCATCGATCTGCGCAGCAAAATCGGCAATATCCAGACCGATCAG
This sequence comes from Paenibacillus amylolyticus, assembly GCF_001570725.1. Lineage (GTDB taxonomy): Bacteria > Bacillota > Bacilli > Paenibacillales > Paenibacillaceae > Paenibacillus > Paenibacillus amylolyticus_A. Next base: position 87,321 of record NZ_BCNV01000011.1, on the reverse strand, counting down.
GTCTATCAGGAGACCGGGCTTACATCGTATAACCGCAAGCGGTTCTTCACCTACCGAACAGCGTTCCGCTTGCTCTGGGATGTTCCCGCGGGTGATTGGGAGTTGATTATATTTCAGGAAAAAGAGATCGACGATTTCAAATATTACGGCAACTTTGTTGACCCTTGCCACAATGAAGCGATGAGCCGATTTATTGAACTGACACATGAGCGTTATAAGTCAGCGGTTGGAGATCAATTTGAAAGCGTGATCAAAGGCATGTTCTCGGATGAGATTGCACCACTGGGTCGTCTCCCCTGGTCTCCACAACTTCCCCGTTATTTCAGTGAGCGTTGTGGTTATAGTCTGATCGATTCGCTACCGGCCCTGCTATACGGTGATGTTCCAGACGCGCATCGGATTCGGTATGACTACTATCAGTCACTGCATCTGCTTCTAAGGGAGTCCTATCACAAACAGGTGCATGACTGGTGTGAGGAAGCAGGGATTCAGTATGCGGCTGAGGTGCCTGGCGTACGGATGACCACCCAGTTGTTCAGCCATATGCCAGGTGGTGATTCGGCACATGAGAAAATCGGACGGTCCTTATCGTGGATACTGGAACGATACGGTCAAAAGATGCGTGACAACCCCAAGATGGTCAGCTCGCTTGCCCGGCAATTGGGCCGAGACCGCAATCTGATTGAATGTTTTCACAGTGTAGGCTGGTCCATGACGCTGCAGGATGCCAAGTGGATGATTGATCGCATGGCTGCCATGGGCACCAATTTCTATAACTTTCACGCCTTTTTCTATACGATTGGTGGGCTTGCGAAGCATGATGCACCGCCGTCTCAATTTTTGCAGAATCCCTACTGGAAGCATTTCCGGCAGTTGGGGGATTACACCGGACGGTTGAGCTATCTCATGAGCACCGGAGCAGCAGATATTCGAATTGCTGTGCTTGATCCAACGACGACATTCTGGAGTCTGATGGGTAATCCGCTGCATGGATTCGAGTATAGCGGCGAGGACGAATTAGAACGCGCGCAACTGGAGCGCCTGACGAAGGACTGGATGCGGATTACTACCCATCTCCTCGAAAACAGACGTGATTATGACCACCTTGATCCCGAATTGTTGGCGGAAGCTGACTTAACGGATGGCATTATTCAGATCGGTATAGCCCGTTATGAGGTGTTGATCCTGCCACCGATGCTGAATCTGGAGGCCGCGGCCTGGGAACAAGTGAAGCGATTTATTCGGCAGGGAGGAACGGTCATTTCTGTTGGGATGCCACCGCATATTGCGATTCAGCCGGGAAGTCCGGAGGGAGATGAAGCTGCCCAGTTCTTTGGCGCGGGTGAGCAGCCGCAAGAGGTGTACTGGGGCCGTAGCGTGGCAACAGATCACGATAACCGTGAAACCATGTGGCATCAGGGTGAGGGGAATGCTTATTTTCTACCCGCAGGAACAGGGCAAGGAGATGACTTTTCGCTGGAGCTGATCTCCCTCCTGCTCGATCAGGTATTGCCCGAACCCATCTGCTGGATCATGGAGGAGGAAAGTGCATCTCTGCTGATGCAAACTCGTGAATTGTCGGCTGGAGAGCATATGGTTTTCTTGACCAATCAAGAGGGTCAGGACCTGAAGGGGCAATTGAAGCTGGTCGCCAAACAGCTGTGGGATGGAACGGAGCTGGCAGAGGGTGCTTGTCTCGTGGCAGAACGACTCGATCTGGAGACAGGGCAGCTTCAAGCCTTGCCGTATACGAGCAGTGGCGGGGAATGGTGTATTTCACTAACGCTGGCGCCATACGAAGCGAATGCTGTACGCCTTACTTTACAAGCTGCGAAGGAAGAGGCAGAACCAACGAAAGTGGATGTAGCAGAAAAAACGGGTTCGACGTTCATCAGAGTTCCTTCAGAAGGGCCATGGCGGATGGAAACGGTGCAGTCTAACATTTTGCGAATGGGACAATTCGATCTTCAGGCTTCCAATGCTAACGGAATAATTCTGGAAAGCCAGCATGTAGCTGTGAAACCGTTTATTGATCAGGCGGCAGAATTATCGGAACAGTATCCTCTGCCAGTCCAGTTTAATCAGGTATTTGGCACACCGAAAAAAGCATCCGTTGCTTACCCGATCGAGTGTCGATATACGACCACATTTGAGCTGAGAACCGCTTTGCCTGCATGTCTGTTATTCATGGACAGAGCGGCGATCTCGGGCAGTTGGTCCATGGAGATTAATGGGCAACCCCTTGAAAAAGAACAATTCGATCCAATCGAAATAACCGACCACAGTAATATAGCTTGTGATATCACCGAGCTGCTGCACAGCGGTCTCAACGAAATGACGGTGATCGTGCAGGTGATGAAAGATGAGGATGGCATCGTTGATCCCTTGTATCTACAAGGTAGATTCGGCGTGGAGTTCCATCATGAAGGCCTGGCTTCGCTCGTGCGGGAACCGGACACGGCCCTTCGCATTGGACCTGAACCGCAGCCGCTGTATCCCCATTTTGCCGGGGAAATAAGCTATAAACGCACGTTCTGGCTGGATGAGCCGGGGAAAGATGTTGCCACATTTGAACTGGAATTTAGCGATTGGCGGGTGCAGGATGTGACGGAAGTGCGGGTGAACGGACATAGTCTTGGTGTGCGATGCTGGTCTCCGTATCGCTGGAAGGGAGAAGCCTCCTGGCTTCGTTCAGGGGATAACGACATTGAAGTTCGCATTACCAACACGTTGATTGGCCTGCTGGAAGGTACGTATTTTGATTCGGAACATCATCGATTACAGGATGCAGGTCATGTACCTGCGGAAGAATTGAGATGAAGGAGTGAACGTATGAGTACAACCCAATCAGAACAACAAAGACTGGACCCGGTCTGGGTCGCGGATCAGGGAGACGGTACATACCGCAATCCGATTCTGCATGCGGATTATTCGGATCCGGATGTGATTCGTGTAGGAGATGACTTCTATATGACGGCATCGAGTTTCTCGCATACCCCGGGGCTACCGATTTTACATTCGAAGGACCTGGTGAACTGGCGGCTTGTCCGATATGCCATAGATCGGCTGGATCTGCCAGGATATGATGTACCTCTTCATGGCAAAGGCGTATGGGCACCCAGCATTCGGTATCACGACGGAAAGTACTGGATCTTCTTCAGCACACCGGATGAGGGCATCTTTATGACCACGGCCGATCACCCTGAGGGCGAGTGGTCGCCGCTGCATCTCGTTCATGAAGTGAAGGGCTGGATTGACCCTTGTCCTTTATGGGATGAGGATGGGCAAGCCTATCTGGTACATGCTTTTGCCCATAGTCGTAGTAGGATCAAGAGCAAAATTCAGGTGTGCCGGATGGCTGCGGATGGAAGGAAACTTCTGGACGAAGGCATGATCGTCTTTGATGGGACCGAACATCATCCGACCATTGAAGGGCCTAAGTTCTACAAGCGCGAGGGATATTATTATATTTTTGCTCCGGCTGGAGGCGTGAAGCCGGGGTGGCAGACGGTTTTGCGTTCCCAACAGGTATTTGGGCCCTATGAAGATCGAATTGTCATGCATCAGGGAGCTTCGTCGGTCAATGGACCTCATCAGGGAGGGTACGTGGAGCTGGAATCGGGGCAGTCCTGGTTTATTCATTTTCAGGATCGGGATGCCTATGGGCGAATTGTTCATCTTCAGCCGATGACGTGGACGGAAGACGGCTGGCCTATTATTGGAATAGACCGTGAAGGTCATGGAACGGGTGAACCTGTGGATGTGCACGTCAAACCGGATGTAGGAGCAGTCTATCCTATTAATGTACCTGATGTATCCGATAATTTTCAGTCTGATCATCTGGGGTTGCAATGGCAATGGCAGGCGAACTCCCGTCCCGAGTGGGCTGATGCAGGTACGGAAAGAGGACTGGTATTACCTGCTCATCCATACCCGGAGGGCATTCAGTCTTTGTTTGGCACACCTCATCTTCTCTTGCAGAAGCTGCCCGCATCTGAATTTGAAGCCACGACCAAGCTCACGTTCCTGCCTGGACAGGAAGGGGATCAGTCAGGTCTCATCATGTTTGGTGATTCGTATGCAAGCCTGTGTCTGTTACATACAGAAGACGGCACCATTCGGTTATCGTTGATTCGTGGAGCCAAACGTGCAGACAGCCATCTGCATGCAGATGAATGGGAGGAAACGGGACTGGACTGGGAGGGCCAGGGTTCGCATGTAACCGGCTGGACTATTCATCTTCGGCTCACCCTGACAGAACCTGCCTTGTGCCAGTTCAGTTGGAGTGAGGACGGAGCGGAGTTTCAGCCGATCGGTACACCGTTTAACGCCACAACAGCCCTCTGGGTTGGTGCGAAAATGGGTATCTTTGCTGTAAACACACGGTTCGCGAATCGTGGAGGTGAGGGTGTTTTTCGTTATTTTAACGTGAAGGAAATTCGGGACTAGGAAGTAAGCGCAGAAGCAGGAGGATGAGCAAGATGGGACATCGTATTCAGTTTGACCGTTATCCAGGTGGTGTGATGAAAGCGCTGACGCTCAGTTATGACGATGGAGTGGTGCATGATCGCAGACTGGTTAAAGTCTGTAATCGGTATGGCCTGCGGGGAACATTTAATCTGAACTCCGGTACCCTGGGTAATCCAGGTCGCATTGAGGTGGGGGAAGTCGCTGAACTGTATGCGGGGCATGAAGTGGCTGTTCATACGGTTACTCACCCTACGCTGCCTTATGTTCCGAATGAACTCCTGACCGAAGAGATTATGGAGGACCGAAAAGCATTGGAGCAGCTTGTCGGTTATCCGGTACGAGGCATGGCTTATCCCAATGGAGGGTATGACCGTGCGCTAAGTACAAAGCTGGAGTGGCTTGGTATCGATTATGCTCGTACCGTTGAATCACATGGCAGATACACGTTGCCAGACCGTCCCCTTGAATGGCATCCGACCTGCCATCATAACCATGATCTGGCGGCACATGCCGAGCGTTTTATCCAACATTCCAAAACAGGTACGCCACTATTGCTCTACGTCTGGGGTCACAGCTATGAGTTCAATGACAACGGCAACTGGGAGATCATCGAACAGTTCGGTGAGCAGATTGGCGGCAGGAACGACATCTGGTACGCGACGAACATTGAAGTGATTGCCTACTGGAAAGCGGTGCAACGACTGGAGTGTTCAGCTGATCGATCCATCATCCATAATCCGTCTGCCATCCCGGTTTGGTTCACGGCAGATCAGCAGGTTGTTGAAGTGCAAGGCGGAGAGACATTGCGGCTAAGCGAACGAATCAAGGTATAAGGAAGGGAGCTGACGATCATTCGTTATTTTCATGAGAACGAGGCGATTGCAGGCAAGGTGTACGAATCAATTCCGGATATATTGACTACGGTGGCTCAGCGTTATATTGGCGATCATCCGAAACATTCATTTTTGTTCAGAGCCTATCATCAGGGAGGTTTTCGCAGGCTGGGGGATTATCGCTACGACCTGAATCTGAATGAGAAATGCGTAGAGGCGCGTGCAGGGCAGTACGTGTATGTATGGGGCAAATTATGGAGCGAGCAGAATGCAACGTTAAATACAGGCCTGAACTGTTATAGTCCAGTGACGATCTATGTGAATGGTGAAGAGGTATTCAAGTCTGAGCTGTTGCAGGAATTATTTCCCGAGCGAAGAACCCAGATTCCGATTTCCGTTAACTATGGCTGGAATGATGTGTTGCTATGTTTTGTCAAAACAGAAGTGGGATTCGGCGGTATCTACGGAACAGCCTCGTTCAAAAATTTCCCGCTGCACTTCCTCACTCCTGGGGCAGATCGTCAGGGACAGGAGGGCTGGTTATATTCGGAACCCGTCGACGAACCTGTACTAGCTCTTCCTCGTGACGGCATGACGGAAGAAGAAACAGGTCTTACCTGGTATCCGCGCAAGGCGTGGACGGATGAGGAGCAGAGCGTGGGTTCTTTTGCCCGGATCTTCGGCACGGAACAACCAGCTGTGGCCTACGCATGGTCCAGATTGGATGTAACCTGGCCAGGAACATCACCAGTTATTTTAAAAGGTCGTCATGATGGAGCTTTGACCCTGTATGTGGGTGGCACGGAAGTATACTCTGCTGGAAGTAGTGGTAACTTCTGCGTTGAAGTCCCGCGCCGTTACGGCTCATCTGATCTGGTCGCGAAAGGTGTAATCCAGGCAGTCGGCGGCTCATGGGGATTCACGTTGGAAGATGCCGAGCGTTCGGGTTCCACAGGCTGGAGACTGAAATCGCCTCATCCGGTCGCGGGATGTTCTGACCCTTGGCTGTACACAGGTGTGTTTGCTCCCGGTGCTGAACCATCCCACACGGACATTGTGAGAACGGATACTGTGTTTGATGATGGCGCCCAAGGTGTATATTGGCGGGTAGACCTTCCCGATACACATGTTCGTCCCTATCTGGAGAATACACATTACGGGAAGTGGAATTATCCGCTCGGTGTCACCTTGCTTGGACTTCTCCAAACGGGACAGGAATTGGGTCGGGATGATTACATTCAGTATGTGCGGCAACATATTGAACTGAGCACTTCATTTGATCGCTACGGTCTGTGGGATCGGGAAGGATACGGTGCGGCAGGAATCAATAATCAACTGTCTGCCATAGACAGTCTGGATGATTGCGGTTCGTTTGGATCTACACTGCTCGCTGCGATGGAGTTGGGCGATATTCGTGGGGGAAGAGACACCGCGGATCGGATTGCGGGTTACATTACGGATGAGCAGGAACGTCTGGAAGATGGTGCCTTTTACCGGGTTCGTGGCAGTGGAGAGATGCATCAGGAGACGATGTGGTGTGATGACTTATACATGAGTACACCTTTTCTGATGCGGTATGGTCAGTTGACAGGTGATGGGGCGTATTGGGATGATGCGGTCAATCAGTTCCTGATGTTCCGTAAGTACCTCTATCTTCCTGAACAACAGATCATGTCCCATGTGTATGATTTTGTGCGTGGTCGGGCGACAGGTATTCCGTGGGGACGGGGAAACGGCTGGGTGCTATTCTCCTTAACCGAACTGTTATCCATCCTACCGAGTGATCATGTGAAACGGCCGGAATTGCTAAGTTTCTATCGTGATTTAAGTCAAGGTTATTTGGCGCTGCAAGGGGAAAATGGACTGTGGCATCAGGTGTTGAACCGCCCGGATTCGTATGAAGAGACTTCCTGTACATCCATGTTCATCTACGCTTACGCACGTGGCATTCGGGAAGGGTGGCTGGAACAGCCGGAGCCTTATCTGGAGGCCGTACGCAAAGGATGGGAAGGCATGACGCGCTTGTCGATTGATTACAAAGGCAATATATATGGGGTATGCCGAGGCTCCGGGTACTCGTTTACCGCCTTGTATTATCGCGATGATCTGGGTTGGAATCTGAACGATACCCATGGAATCGGCATTGTGCTCTTGGCTGGCATTGAGGCGCATAAAATGAACCAGCAGCTAAGCGAGGTGTCTTTCGATTCTTCGGTTACAGCCGCGCAGCGCTGATGTTTGACGCAACGGAACGGATGGATGTGGATAGCCTTCTATAGGTAGATAACCAGCTAAAGAAAGCGGCAATGCCCTCAGGCTTGCCGCTTTTAGTGTGATTTCAATCCCGAATCTGATCAGCATGATAGCAAAAACACACTAACCTTCACCCAATAATATGAATAACTGCATCATGAACACGGATCAAAATAATTCCAGCTGCTCCGGTCCTTCTTCCTGCTCTGGTTCAGTACGGTCAGGAAAAGGCTTCACCGGCAGGTCCAGCAGGTCCATCATCATCTGGGCATTCGCCGCTGCATCGCCACCGGAGTTGTTGTTAAAAATAACATAGACATCCTTGCTCTGCTCCTGCAATTGCTCCAGATATTCTTTCCACTCCAACAGCTCTTCCTTGTTGTAACGGTATAAATAACGGGTCTCGCGCCAATTGGGCGCACCATTCTGATGCCACCCGGACACATTGCGTCCGTGCATGCGTACCAGTGTCATCTCCGAATCCGTGGCCTGTGGCACGATGGGAATGGAACCTGGACCCGCCTGAGGTTCGTCACAGACGCTGTGAATCCAGCCTTGCTCTTTCAGGAACGCAAGCGTCCGCTCTCGCATGCCATCTTCATACCAGCTGCGATGACGGAATTCGAGGGCGCACGGAATACCCTCCATTCGAAGTTTCACTTCACGAAGCTCTTTCACGTTGTCCTTATTGCATTCAAACCAAGGTGGATATTGAAACAAGGCCGCCTGCATTTTGCCAGCTTCAATCACAGGCTCCAGTGATTCCCGAAAAGCCTTATACATCTCCGACGTGCTCGTGAAGTAGGGCTTGCCTCGCAGATGTCCTGTCATTCCCTGGTAGGCTTTGATGATAAAAGCAAAGGATTCGGGCGTCTCGGCAGCCCATCGTGCCATTCGATCCCGCGGCTGAACAGCGTAGAAGGAACTATCCACCTCCACGGTGGAGAAGTATTGTCCGTATAGACTAAGCTTGTCTTTGGCTTTGGTACGGTTCGGATAGAGATCTTCCTGATCCCCCCATCCGGTAAGTCCGATGTGAATCATAAGAACACCTCCTGTTGCTTTTTGAACAACCTCTTATACTTAACCGATTCGCAGGGTATGCGTATGTTTAACATTATATCGTGTGCATTTTGGCTCTTCAATGCGGGTGACTTACTGGAATTTTTTGAGTTTGCAGGATAAAGACGTTACAATAAATTAAAGCTTAGGGGAAATGATCAGGCCTGAACGACAGCGTATGACGGACAGTGGGGCCGATGACCATGTGGAGGGCGAGAATGGATGACGGAATGGTATGAAAAGAGTTTCGGAGAAGATTATCTTCTCGTATACAAGCACCGGGATGTGCAGGGTGCCTATCAGGAAGTACATAAAATGATCAATTGGTTGAAGCTTAAGCCCGATTCTGAAGTATTGGATCTATGCTGTGGTATGGGACGGCACTCACTGGCACTTGCTGATGCAGGGTTACGAGTGACCGGAGTCGATCTGTCCGATGTGCTTTTGCGTGAAGCCCGCCTAATGGATGACGAACACCGAGTATCTTGGTGTCATGCGGACATGCGTGAACTGCCGCTAAAAGGTGGCTTCGACGCCGTAGTTAATCTGTTCACATCGTTTGGTTATTTCCTGGAGGACGGAGAACAACTGAAAGTATTACGTGCCATTCATCGCATGCTTCGCCCGGGTGGCAGCTATATTATTGATTTTATGAACACGGCATATGTGACGCGTCATCTGGTGCCGCACTCGGTTCGAGAGGATGAAGGGCAGCGAATTGAGGAGTTCCGCAAGATTGAGGATGGATTTGTGCAAAAGGAAATTCGCATTACGGATACTACATCCGGAGATGAACCGCGGGTATATCAGGAGCGTGTGAAGTTGTACACACGGGATCAACTGAGTCAGATGTTAAGTGCCGCCGGACTGCGGGTAGATCAGGTCCATGGCGGCTACGATGAAGAGAAATATGACGAGCAGGCTTCTCCGCGCATGATTTTTGTGGGTCATCGTCCTGTGGAGTGAACAGAGAGCGTGTGGAAGGGGAATACGATGAAGCGAACAGAAGAGATGTCCATGACAGAGGGCATACACCGGGTCAAGATTACCATGTCTTTTCCCCTGCGATGGGTCAACAGTTATGTGTTGTCTGAATCCGATGGAACAATCACCATTATAGACCCGGGACCGCGTAATTCGGAAACGGAACTGGAGTGGCATGAAGCGCTGGCAGATCTCGGTCTGTCCTTTGACAATATCCATCAAATTGTGTTGACTCATCATCATCCGGATCATCTTGGGTTGTCGGGTTGGATGCAACAGATGACGGGGGCACCCGTTCGAATGTCCACAAGATCCCGCCAAGAGGCCGATTATATGTGGGGACCTGATTCACGTATTAATACATTATTACCTGATTATTATGGAAGCCACGGAATGCCGGAAGACAAGACAGAGCAGATGCATGAACATATGAAGGCATTTACTTCACAGATCACACCACTTCCGAAGGTGACACCCATTGAAGACGGTGAGTGGCTCGATATGGGCGGGAAACGTTGGGTTGCTGTGGAGACGGGGGGACATGCCCCCGGCCATTTATCCTTTTATGCCCCGGAGTCCATGGAGATTCTGTGCGGAGATGCCGTATTGCCCCAGATTTCACCGAATATCAGTCTGCAACCGGGCAGTGATCCGGATCCTTTATTGTCTTATATGGAAGGATTGCATCGTCTCGGGGCTCTGAATGTCAAGCAGGCGTATCCGGGGCATCGGAATCCTTTTGCACAGTTCAACGAAAGGACAGTTCATCTGCTCGCTCATCACGAGGAACGCCTTCAGAAGATGACGGAGCGAATTCAGGAGTCACCGGCGAATGCGTATGACATCTGTGTGCACATGTTTGGCAATCGACTCGGTACCCATCAACTGCGATTTGCCATGAGTGAGACTTTGGCCCATCTGCAGGAGTTAATTCGACGCGAAGCAGTGAAGCAAGAGCAGCGACCGGATGGCACGTTCTATTTTCGATTCTAACGGAATGATGATATGGATATGAAATCATAATGCGATCCTATATAGAGGCTCGGGACAGGAAATTCACCTGTTCTGGGCCTTTTTAGCCTCTCTTAACGGTTCATTCATCTATTTTTAAGCCAGCGCGCCTATGATACATCTATGAACTTCGCTAGGGAGCGTTTGGAGACACACCCTAAAGAAAGCAGGGAAGAGCGATGACCAGAAGAAAACGGAATCAATGGAGAAAATGGCAAGCTTCAGCGGCAGCAACGTTGACCGTGGCTGCACTCTTTCAATATGTAAGAACTTCGGATGCCTTTGATGTGGCTTATGCAGCAGCGAATGGCGCAGACACAAGTGTTACTGCTTCAAGTCAGGTGGATACGCGTGATGATGTGATGGATGAATGGATCAGTAGCACAACGGACAGCCACAACTGGAATACGCAGGACAATGACAATAATGATAGTCAAGATAATGGAACATCTGATAGCACACAATCCGCTGGGGCGGACCAAAGCATGATTGACAAGGGAAGTTATTCCGATTCTCAGCGTTATGGACAAAATAACCAGGGTACTGACTCCGGGTACAGCAGTGGCAACTATCAGTCACGTACAGGTGCATCATGAGCCGCACGGAGCAAGTCACTCGTCCGCTCCGGTTTCAATTCCGTGCGATGAACACGGATGTTGAAGTGCAACTGTCCGCTGGACGGGAAGAAGCTGAACATGCAGCAACCTTGGTGAAGAATTGGTTTGAGACGCAGGAGCAGCGCTTCAGCCGATTTGTGGCAGACAGTGAACTGAATCGTCTGAATGCTTCAACCGGATGGATGCCAATCTCTGCTGCGATGGATGAAGTTTTGAGTCTGGCTTACGGATATATTGGTCTGACCGAAGGGATTTTTCAACCGGGCATCTCGCAGGCTCTTCAGGCTTCGGGATACGATCTAAGCTTCGAGAAGGTGCAACAACGACAATCGCAACGTCCATTGCTTGAACGGATATTGCGAACGAAAACACCTGATGGTTCAGGATTGATGGAAGATCGATATGACCACAGCCGTCCGAGTTGGATTCAGCGGGAAGGCAGCCGGATGGTTCATCTGGATCCCGGAGCTGAGCTGGACCTGGGAGGCATTGTTAAGGGCTGGGCAGTGGAGCGCATCGCAGACTGGTTACAGCGAACGTTGCATATTCCGGCGGGGTTGATTAACGCGGGTGGAGATATTCAAGTATGGGGTACACCAGACCACCCACAGTGGACCTTGCAAGTAGCTGATCCTTTGCAGGATCAGGGGAATGTGTCAGGTGCGGTCCGTGTACAGCGAGGAGCTGTTGCCACTTCAGGTATTTCCCGCAGACAATGGCAGAATGCAGATGGTAGCCTTGCACATCACCTCATTGACCCCCGTACGATGGAACCGGCGGATACGGATGTGCTACAGTGTACCGTTCTCGGACAGCATGCGTCACAATGCGAGATTATTGCCAAGACGGTCTGCATTCTGGGAAGTGCCGAAGCAGTGGGCTGGTTAAACCGACATTATGATCGGCATGACGTCCTGTGGATGACACGGGATGGGAGTACTTACTTTAGAGGGAATACGGATACGCTCGCTGAGCACTGGCCCGGTTTTGATCCGGATCATCGCTTCAGTCTGATATAGGACAAGTCTAACAGATATGGGGGAGCCGGTTATGGCACAATGGATTGTAGATTACCTGCCGACGTGGAATATCATTCGAATTAGTGGAATTGCTGCTTATGTGCTGCTCTTTGCCGGTGTGTTTCTTGGTATTGCTCAAGGGATGCCTATGGCCAAAGGTAAACCGAAAGCAGCCATGTTCAAATGGCATACACGAACGACCTGGCTTGCCTTCGGACTTGGACTCGTGCATGCGTTAACGTTATATATTGATCACTACAGCCCGTTTACCTGGGGAGAACTTCTGATTCCTTTTACCGCCTCCGTGCATCCGATCGGCAGTGGTCTGGGAACGTTAGCCTTCTACGGATTAGTGATCGTCCTGTTATCCAGTGACCTGCGGAACAAGCTGGGCCGTAAATGGTGGTTCACGTTCCACATGCTGTCCTATCCGGTGTTCATTGGTCTGCTGGTTCATGGCATGGTTACCGGGACGGATTCTGGCAATATCATCATGCGGATGATGTATGTATTTACCGGACTCAGCATCCTCGGTATCACGGTGCTGCGTGGCATGTTGCGAGAGCGCAAAGGCCCGGAAATCACGATTGGACCGAAATGGACACCATCTGAGCCAGCTGCTGAGCAGAAGCGGATTGAAGGTTTTGGTTTGGTCGGAACGGTACGACCTAAGCATCTGAAATAATAACATGTGGATCATCCAGTAAGTATCGTACACATGCAAAAGAAGCGGCCATAGGGCCGCTTTTTTCATGAATACTTATTTCCTCAAACAGTTATTTCACCAAACATGCACACACATGTCCAATGTTCGGTATGACTTCAGGTATGGAACGATTTAAGCGTTAGACAACATCATCGCTGACAGGTTTTTCTCCCAGCGCTTCTTCAAGCTCGGATTGTTTGCGATGGGCGATCCGGCTGCTCGCTGCCGATGCAATCGCACCGACAATATCATCGAAGAACGTGTGGACAGGGCCCAGGCTCTTGTCATTCAGTCGTTCAAGCACCCCTGGTTTCAGCTTGTCCACATAACCATAATTCGTAAATCCAATGCTGCCATATACATTGACGATGGAGAATGCCAAAATCTCATCCACGCCATATAGTCCTTCATCGTTCTCAATCATCTCCTGCAAAGGAGATATGAGCTGACCCTGTTCTGCCAGAATATCAAGCTGAATCCCGGTCAGAACCGCGTTCTGTACCTCACGTTTACGGAGAACCATCTCCACATTTTCGATACATTCTTCCATCGTAAGACCTGGATAATATTTTTTCTGCAATAACATGACCAGTTCTGCGATCTCAGGGATCGTGACGCCCCGCTTATGCAGCCATTCCCTTGTTGCCTCCGCAACCTTGCGGCTATTCAGGCTGTAAGGGATTTTCTCTTGCTCAGGATGTTCCATGGGCGATTCCTCCTCTGAAGTTAGCAATGTCCCTACTCTTGCTTCCTAATACGTATTAACCTGTTTTACGTTTCTTTAAGATCATAGAACTTATAAGTTTTCAGGGATGTGATTATCTTTTAGTTATTTTTTGGACAAAGGCTCGTATACATGGTAGTACAAACTGTAAAAATGATGAGGGGGAACGTGATCATGAGAAAGATCCAATCTTTGCGTACGGTATCGGCAGCTGCGCTGCTGAGCATTCCTATGGTGTTGTCAGGCTGTGGCATGTTTGGAGCACAGTCTTCTGAAGCTGTTGATCCACCACCGCCTATCCAGGAAGCAGCTATGATTCAAGCGGCCGAAGGGAATGGAGCACTCGCAACGCTCCCGTTAACGACGGTATATCTGCAAGACCAGCAGGGGCTGCTCGCTCCGGTATCCCTGACACTTCCTTCCGGAACAGATGCCAGCAGTCCGAAGACAGCTCTGGATACACTTGTCACAGGCGGGGCCTATGCCGGGATGTTGCCTGAAGGATTCCAGGGTGTTCTTCCGCAGGGAACGGTTGTGCAAAATGTAACGATCCATGCGGATGACAAGCTGGCGGTCGTGGAGTTCTCGGGTAATTTTGCCAAGTATGATGCGAAGGAAGAACGGAAAATGCTAGAAGCTGTCACGTGGACTTTGACGGGAACGCCTGATGTGGAGAATGTGCAGATCTGGGTCGATGGCAAAAAGTTAACGCAAATGCCGGTAAACAGCACGCCGTTGCCTGAACCGCTGAATCGGGCTGTAGGAATAAATCTGGATCTGGGTGATGCGTTTGTGACCAACAGCAGTCCGGTCACGGTCTATTTCTCCGCTGCTTCGCCAGCGGGCATCCAATATTATGTTCCGGTTACACGTCTGGTCACACCTGGTGAGGATCGGGTGCAGGCAGCATTGAATGAGCTGATCAAGGGACCTGACAAAGGCGGCGAATTGGAAGAGGTCATGACAGGCGGAACGGAACTGCAATCGGTTAAAACAGCAGAGGATGGCACAGTAACGGTTGCGCTGAAAGATGATATGTTTGCCGAAGGGGATATCGTACCAAGCGAGCTGTTACAGTCTGTGGTATTAACGACTGCGGAGAATACAGCCGGCAAGGATGCCAAAGTGCAGATCGAATGGAACGGCCAAAAAACGGTCATGGGTGACGACAACCGAGATTACAGTGCGCCTGTTTCCAAGCCTGAATATATCAACGAAATTCCGATTTAATGACCGGGTAATGCTTAAGGATGCTTTTAACCGAACTCTTTGGTAAAATATAAGGGATTCGTAAAAGTGTGAACAAGCTCAACATTACAGGATGCTTAAGTCGTAGGAGGCAGAAAAAATGAGATCAAACGGACGAACCAGCGAACAGCTGCGCCCGCTGAATTTAACAGTGAACACGAATAAATACGCCGAGGGCTCTGTACTGATTGAAGTTGGAGATACAAAAGTAATCTGTACAGCGACAGTAGAGGAACGTGTTCCTCCCTTTATGAAAGGGCAGGGTAAAGGCTGGGTAACGGCTGAATATTCCATGCTGCCACGTGCAACACATACTCGGAACCAACGTGAAGCCAATCGTGGCAAATTAACTGGGCGCACGATGGAAATCCAGCGTCTGATTGGTCGGGCACTGCGCTCGGTAGTGAATTTGCAGGCTCTTGGTGAGCGTACCATTACGCTGGACTGTGATGTCATTCAAGCCGACGGAGGCACACGCACAACGTCCATTACCGGTGCATTTGTAGCGCTGGCGCTTGCCGTGAACAAGATTTCCCAACAGCACAAACTGCAAGTATTCCCGATCACGGATTTCATTGCAGCGGTAAGCGTGGGTGTTGTGGGTGAACAGCCTGTACTGGATCTGAACTATGATGAAGATTCCAAAGCCAAGGTAGACATGAACCTGGTGATGACAGGTGGCGGTAAATACGTTGAGTTGCAGGGAACAGGCGAGGAAGCACCATTTGATCGCCGTGAGCTGAACGCCATGTTGGAACTGGGCGAGCAGGGAATTCTGGAGATGATCGAGCGTCAAAAAGAAGTACTTGGACCGATTGCGCTCAAGATCGGCGCACGTGGATTAGGGGAAGCGTAAGATGAGTTTGGACAGCCCAATTCTCATTGTCGCAACCCGCAATGCGGGTAAAGTCCGTGAATTCGCTCATGCTTTCGCACCGCTTGGCAAAGAGGTTAAGAGCATGTTTGACTATCCGGAGCTGCCGGATGTGGTGGAAGACGGCGTAACGTTCGCGGAGAATGCCTGGAAGAAAGCCAAAGCGGTTGGTGATGCGCTTGGTTTGCCCGTTCTGGCAGACGATTCGGGACTTTGCGTAGATCTGTTGGACGGTGAGCCAGGCGTATATTCAGCGAGATATGCAGGCGAAGGAGCAACGGATGCACAGAATAATGCGAAGTTGCTGGAGACGCTGGAATCGTTGAAATCCGGTGAGGACACCGAGCAACCGCTATTGAGTCCAGCTCGTTTCGTCTGTGCGCTGGTACTGTACGATCCGACAACTGGTGATAAGTATGAATCGGAAGGCACTGCGGAAGGCTGGATCACGGCTCAAGCTGCAGGTGCTGGCGGTTTTGGATATGATCCACTCTTCTATGTACCTGAATACGAGATGACGATGGCAGAGCTTACGCTTGAGCAAAAGCAGGCGATTAGCCACCGTGGTCATGCGCTGAGAGCGCTCGTATCCAGACTAGAAGGATAAGACGGAACATCAAAGCGTTAATGGAAGGACAGAAGCATTCCGGTGGAATGGTTCACCCGCCATTAACGCTTTTTTCTATGCAATGAAGTGTTTGAGTGAGGTTTCGGGAGATCCATCCATATACCTAAATGAGGATGGCTATTTCTGCGACTATAATACAGAACGTATGTTCCTGTACCTACGTCAGAAATGGTTCACATTGCACGATTGGGAATCTACTTGGGACTGGAGTTGGAAGAAGTTGCAAGCCTTGTGTGGTATAGGTTAACATTCAAATTAACGAATCATATATGAACCTTAAACGGAGGGATTTGCTCATGCAAGAAGTGAAGCTTGTTGTATCCTACGATGAATATGAGGACGGCATTCGTATGGAAAAATTAATTAAGGATTTGGCGGCTAAACCGGAGGCCAGCTCATTGGAAAGTCTGGTCATCGGAGATTGGGGACAGGCTTATGAAAATTCGCCTGACGAGTTCATAGGTACGCTTGTCGAGTCAGCTCCAAGCTTTCCTTCATTGAAGAAACTGTTCATCGGGGATATGGGATACGAAGAGTGCGAAGTGTCGTGGATTATTCAGACGAATCTTACCCCGCTGTTGGGTGCTTTTCCAGAATTAAAATCATTCTCGGTCATGGGCAGTAGCGGCCTTAGTCTGGAACCGCTCCAGCATGCCAAGCTTGAAGAATTGATTATTATTTGTGGCGGTCTCCCGAAAGACGTGTTATCTTCAATCACCCATGCCGAGTTGCCTGAATTGCGTAAACTGGAACTGTATCTGGGTGTGGATAATTATGGTTTCGATGGTTCACTTGAAGATGTGCTTCCCCTTTTGGAACAAGGATTATTTCCAAAGCTGGTTTACTTGGGTCTAAAAGACAGTGAAATTCAGGATGAGATTGCCAAAGCAGCAGCTGATGCACCTATTCTGGATCAACTTGAAATATTGGATCTATCGCAAGGGACGTTGTCCGATGAAGGAGCAGAAGCACTACTAGCCAGTGAACGGATTAAGAAGCTGAAGCATCTTGATCTAAGTTACCATTACATGACCAATGAAATGATTAGCCGCTGGAACCACTCAGGTATATCCGTAGATGTTAGCGACCAGCAACAGAGTGATGAGGATGACTGGCGTTACCCGTCGTTAACGGAGTAGACAATGTCAGGCGTAAAGGAAATAAAAGAAATAAAAGAAATAAAAGAAAGCCTGCATCAACCGATAGATGTACCTGATCCAACACGAGATCAACCCTTATTATTGATTGGAAACCCCGATAACCGACGAACTCAAGGGATGCAAGAGGCCCGGCATAGATTGGGTTTGAAACCTGCGGTTGTACTGCCATATGCTCAATTGCTTCAGAACTGGAGACACGGCGGAACGATTGCTGATACTGTAGATTCCAATCTGCCGGTACCCCTGATTCGAATTGATGCGCCTGGTGAGGATTGGGAAGTGGAACGTGAGTTACTGTTCCTTGGAGCTATGAACGATACGACAACATTAACGGATGGAATGGGAGCAGAAGCATTCTCCACAGAACAGGCACTTTCGCTGGAACAAGAGTGGGGAAGAATTTACGCACCTGCTCAGTGGTTTCGTGGCTGGAAAGCATGTTTGGATCGAATCGGCCATGAAGTTCGGGAAATGTGGCCTGAAGTCCGATTTATGAATGATCCCAGTGATATCCAATTGATGTTTGATAAAAGACAGTGCCAACAGCATTTATCCTCCCATGGAGTTCAAATCCCACCGGTGCTAACTTCTTCACAGCCGATTCGAAGTTACACCAATCTACGTACGGCTATGCAATCTGCTGGTATGAATCGTGTATTTGTAAAGCTCGCGAGTGGCTCAGGAGCCTCAGGCGTTGTCGCATATCAAGTCAATCCCCGAACAGGTGATGAGATCGCTGTAACGACGATGGGGATGGAACTGATACAGGGCAAGACGATTTTCTTCAATGAAGGAAGTCTACGCAAGTATACCGGCAGTGAAGAGATTGCTACGCTGATGAACTGGTTATGTGCAGAAGGTGCACAGACTGAACGGTGGATGCCCAAAGCCACGCTTGATCAACGGGCCTATGATATTCGCCAACTGGTTGCAGGTGGACAGGCAGGTCACGCGATTATGCGGCTGAGCCGTACTCCGATTACCAATCTGCATCTGCGCAATGAGCGTATGCTGCCTGCTGAAGCAGGGCTGGATGAACAGCGGATGTCGCTAGTTCGGACGGCAGCGCAGGCAGCCATGTCTTCATTTCCCAATTCGTGGTCAGCCGGGATTGATGTGATGCTTACGAGTGGTGCGAATCCACGTGCCTATGTGCTGGATGTGAATCCGTTTGGAGATCTGTTATATAGGGTCGAGCATCATGGCCTCGGAACCTATGAGTGGGAAATGGAACTTTTACGAAAGGAGCCTATTCAACATGCCTGATATGAACACCATCGTGGGCTCCCATGACTTGTTAATGATTACGCTGGATACGTTACGATATGACGTAGCCAAGCTGGAAGAGGAAAACTGTCCAAATCTGTGTGGTTCGGGTCCGTGGGAGAAGCGTCATACCCCGGGCAGTTTTACATATGCGGCGCACCACGCTTTTTTTGGTGGTTTTATGCCCACTCCTGCCAATACGGATAAGGCATCTCATGTAAGATTGTTCCATTCCCGGAATACCGGACTCAAGACACATCCGCATACCTGGTTGTTTGATACACCGGATATCGTATCCGGGTTCGCAGCTGAAGGTTACCGTACAATCTGCATTGGCGGCGTCATTTTTTTTACGAAAAAAAACCCGCTTGCGAAAGTATTACCCAGCTATTTTCAACAGAGCTACTGGCGAATGAACTTTGGGGTAACCAACCCCAAATCGACAGAGCATCAGGTACAGCATGCATTAAAGCTGCTTGAGCAGACGGCGCCGGATGAAAAGATATTTATGTTTTTGAACGTGTCTGCCATTCATGGTCCAAATCGGTACTTTGTAGAAGGAGCCAAGGAGGACTCGGTGGAGACCCAACGGGCTGCACTTCGATATGTAGACGAGGCCCTTGGGCCGTTGTTCGAGGCGATGCGAAAACGCGCCCGCCCAGCGTATTGCCTGGCTTTTTCCGATCATGGTACAGCTTACGGCGAAGACGGGTATCAAGGACACCGACTTGCACATGATGTCGTATGGACGGTGCCTTACCGTGAATTTTTAGTATAGAATGTATTGCTCTTATGGTGACAACAACCGGAGACAGGAGGAAACCGATGGATAAACAATCAAAACATACGACAACAGGCCATTCCACACAGTCCGGATCCAATATCGCTACAGGCCTCAGTGAAGTACTGGCATTCCCGTATCGTTCTTACTTATACTCTTATCCCCACAAGACCGCATATCGGGAGCTGGACCCACCACTGCCACTAGGGTCACTGTGGGAACGAGAAAATACCGATACGTATTTTTTATATATGCACATTCCCTTTTGCGCTGCTCGTTGCGGATTCTGTAATCTGTTCACACTGCCGGATCGGCGGGATGATACGCATGAGCGCTATGTGGATGCGCTGGAACGTCAGGCGAAGCAGTGGGCACCCATTACTTCTCGCAGACCATATTCGAGGTTCGCGATTGGTGGAGGAACTCCTACATTATTAAATGAAGTTCAGTTGAATCGCCTTTTTGATATTGCTGAGCATGTGATGGGGTTGGATCCCTCGCAAACATCCATTTCGGTGGAAACATCGCCGGATACCGTTACGGAAGCCAAGCTATCCATTATGAAGGAACGAAGTGTAGATCGTGTTAGCATGGGCATCCAGAGTTTCATTGAAGCTGAAGCATCTGCCATCTATCGTCCGCAAAAACCGCAGGAGGTTGAACGAGCGCTTGAGAAGCTTACTCGTTATGATTTCCCATTGTTGAATCTGGATCTGATCTATGGTCTGCCAGGGCAAACGGTTGAATCGTGGCTCTATTCACTGGAAAGAGTGTTGGCCTACGAGCCGGGCGAAATTTTTATCTATCCCTTGTATACACGGGAAAATACGATCGTGAAGCCTGATGATATTCTCCGTCAGGGACCTGATATTCGGATGGAGCTGTATAAGGCAGCACGTGAGACTTTGAAAAGTAAAGGTTATGTCCAATATTCGATGCGCAGATTTGCCAAATCACAGTCGTCCGCCAAAGTGCTTCTGCCTTATAGCTGTCAGGAGGAGGGCATGGTTGGTCTGGGATGTGGCGCACGCTCGTATACGAGTGAAGTACATTATGCTTCCAAGTACGGCGTGAGTTACAAGGCCACACAGAGCATCATTGCCGATTATGTGGCGACCGAGCGTTACGATGTGGCTGATTATGGTATCGTGTTAAGCCGTGAAGAACAAAGACGTCGCTTTATTCTGAAGGCCTTGCTACATCGGGAGGGATTAGCGTTGTCTGACTACCATCAGCGCTTCGGTACCGATGTGATGTCCGACTATGTCTGGTTGACTGAACTGCTGACAGAGGGCATGGCGCAGCTGGAGAACGATGAGGGCAAGCAGATACTGCGTCTGACAGAAGAGGGACTTGGCTACTCCGATGCGATTGGAGATTGGCTTATATCTGCCGAAGTTCGTGAACAGATGGAAAGGTTTGTTTTCTCATGAGAGCGACTTTATATTATCGGGGGAAGTTGTCTTCCTGTAATTACGACTGTCCATACTGCCCGTTTAGCAAGACTGTGGATTCCAAAGAGACGTTGGAAATGGATGAACAACAATTGCGTCAATTTGTGAACTGGGTGAGGGAGCAGGAAGTTGAAGGGTACCAATTTTCGATTTTCTTCAATCCCTATGGTGAAGCATTGGTTCGTCGTTGGTACCGGGAAGCGATGGTTGAGCTGTCACATATGCCACATGTGGATAAAGTTGCGATCCAAACCAACCTGTCGGTTAAGCTGGACTGGGCAAGGGAGCTGGATGCGAATAAAGCAGCCTTTTGGGCGACGTATCATCCTCGTGAGACGAAAGAAGCTTCTTTTGTAAAACAATGCCTAACTTTGCGTCAGATGGGGCTAGCATTTAGTGTTGGTACTGTCGGACTCCGCAGTGCATTCCCCGCAATTGAGTCCATGAGACAGGCTTTGCCGGAGGATGTATATATGTGGGTTAATGCCTTCAAAGATCGGCCAAAGTATTACACGCCGGAAGAGATTCAGTTTTTACGTGGGCTTGATCCGCTTTTTGAAGGCAATCTGCAGGACTATGATAGCTTTGGCAAACGATGTGCTGCCGGTTCGGAAGTATTTTATGTACAAGGGTCCGGCCATGTGAAGCGGTGTTATAAGGATCGCCGGATCATTGGGCATCTATATCGTGATGGTCTACAAGCTTTGGCCGCGGATCGGCCTTGTCGCATGAAAAAGTGCGGTTGTTACATTGGATATATTCATATGGAGGATTCCCCGTTCAGGGAAACGTTTGGCAGTGGGCTGATTGAACGAAATCCGGTATTAATCAACCGTTAGATATAACAAATATATTAAATGGATAAAGACTTTACACCAGCAGATGTTCCTGGGTAAGGTCTTTTTTTTTTTTTTTTTTTTTTTTTTTTTTTTTTTTTTTTTTTTTTTTTTTTTTTTTTTTTGTTTAGGTCTAAAGATTCAAATTATTTAATTTTGGATATAAGGAATGTAGTATATTGTCGATTTTATATAAAAAAACCTTGAAATATAGTATTGGTAGATACTAAAGACCTATTTTTGAGTGTGCGAATGTGCTAACATATTTTAAATAGTCTCAAATTTAACCAATTCTATATTCCGCAAAAGGAGGGGAGATCTTCAAAGAGTTATTTACTACATAAATCATAGAATGCAAGTCATTTTAAGCACACGGGGGAAATGAAATGAAGAGGATTTCCATTAGTCGTAAATTACTGTTGGGTTTTTTATCGGTACTTATTTTATTGGTAGCTGTGGTTGTGATCTCGTACACGCAATTTCGTTCAGTGGAAAGAACGTATACAGATTTAATCAAAGACCGTACAGCTAAACTACTTGTTATTAAAAATATGGTTATTGATGTGAAATCCTTGCAGGTGGAGTTGCGAAATTTCGTGGTGGAAGACAATGATAAAAGTGCGCAGGATTTTCAGGGTTTTTATGAAGATTATCAAAAAATAAGCGATGCATTACGAGCGGAAGTTACAACCGAAGTGATGATTGATCTTCTGGATCGTTCAAGCGAGATTTCAGAAGAATATTATGCCTATGCTCAAAATGTGATGGATTTAAAAAGACAAGGGAGAAACAATGAGATTACAAGGTTAATACTCGAAACAGGTCCAGAAATTGTGTCCAGATTTGAGCAGAGTATCGAAGCTTTGGAACAGCATCAGCAAAGCGCGTTGGATGCCGGAATCGTGGATGCTAATAAACTCATTCATAATGTGCTCCGGTATATTGTGATGATCGGGATAGCATCGATTGTTCTGGGAGCAGCAATCGCACTTTTCATGGGCAGAATTATATCCAGACCCGTTGCATATGTAGCCAGATCTGCTAGGCAGATTGCAGATGGAGACCTGACAGGCGAGGCTATTGTGGTTCGTAACCGAGATGAGATCGGGGATCTGGCACAATCCTTTAACGATATGATGGTTAACTTGCGTCAATTAATCCATCAGGTGGGGAACAATGCGGATCGGGTTGCTGCTTCTTCCGAGGAGTTAACGGCAAGTACAGAACAGACCGCCTCGGCGACTGAACAGGTTGCTGTTACGATGGAAGAGATTGCGACTGGTATGGATACACAGGTGAGAATGGTTGGAGATGGATTCCATACGATCAATGAATTATCCACAGGTTTTCAGCAGATGACGGAGAACACGCAGAACATGTCAGATGAAGCGACCAATGCATCAGCCAAAACCATGTCTGGTAACGAGGCAGTTCAGTCCGCTGTTGGACAGATGAATTCTATTCATCAGACCGTTCAGACCCTTGCGGCGGTTATTGAAGAACTGGGCAATCACTCTCAGGAGATTGGACTCATGGTGGAGAGTATATCTGAAATATCGGCCCAAACAAATTTGCTGTCTCTGAATGCAGCGATTGAAGCTGCAAGAGCAGGCGAGCATGGTCGTGGATTCGAGGTAGTTGCTACCGAGGTACGTAAGCTGTCTGACCAATCGGCGAAATCAGCTGAACAGATCAGCACACTTGTTGCTGCCATTAACAAAGGCATGAGTGATGCAATGCAATCCATGGGAGAAGTAACCGCGGAGGTTCAAGAGGGTATAGAGCTTGTTCATAGAGCAGGCGGTACTTTCGAAGAAATTCGTGAAGCTGTTAGCAATGTAGCTGGTCAGACTCAGGAGGTATCTGCATCCATTGAACAAATGGCAGCGGGTGTGGAGCAGATCAATGTGTCCATGAAGACAATCATGGAAGTAACAGAGAATGCGGCTGCTGGAACAGAGGAAGTCAGTGCAACATCAGAAGAACAACTGTCTGCGATGCAGGAGATTGCTTCAGCTGCTAATGATCTTTCGTCTATGGCAGAAGGGTTACAGCAGTCATTGAGTCAATTTAAAGTGTGATGATGGATGGTTCCAGTGTGAAATTCAGCATACATGAATGTGTATAACAAGAGGGTGTCAGTGAGAACAACAGTTATGCTGTTCTCCTGACACCTTTTTTTTGATGAATGAGAGATCAGAAGGTCATTCTAACGAATAGCAACTTTATATGTCTTCAACCAGGAATTGATCTGAGTCAGATATGCAAATAGCTGGGGACCTGACATCAACTGTCCGAACCAGGGAAGATTGGAAGCAGCATCCGGTGAAGATGCAAGATTGCGGATCTGAGCTTTGTCGATCAAAGGCAAGATAGGCGATGTGGGATCATCCAGAATATCAAGTACCTGTTGTTTGACCGCGGCCAGGTATTGTGGATTATGTGTTTTCGGGTAAGGACTCTTTTTACGATATAACACATCGTCAGGCAGGACACCTTCGAGTGCCTTACGCAGAATGCCTTTTTCCCGCCCGCCCGTTATTTTCATTTCCCAAGGGACGTTAAATACATATTGGATCAGACGATGGTCACAGTAAGGTACCCGTACTTCCAATCCTGCCCCCATACTCATCCGGTCTTTGCGATCCAGAAGTGTAGGCATGAAACGTGTAATGTTCAGGTAGGACATCACCCGCATTTGTGCAGCTTTGCCCGTTTCTCCATCCAGAAGAGGCACTTCAGCCACTGCATCGGAATAACGGTCTGCCAAATAGTCGAGTGGTCGAATCCATTCCCGAATGTCCGGAGATAACAGCGCTGCTCGCATATCAGGTGCTACAGACCATGGAAACGTACCGGAGTTCAGCATATCTTCGCGATGGAACCAAGGGTAGCCGCCGAACACTTCATCCGCCGCTTCACCTGAAATGGCAACCGTAGCCCCTTTTTTGATTTCTTTACAGAACAGATAGAGTGAAGAGTCCACATCCGCCATGCCCGGTAGATCCCGCACAAGCATGGCCTGTGTCAAAGCATGAACCAGTTCTCCGTTCTCGATTTCTATCCAGTGATGGTCGGTCTTGAGTTCATCCACCATACGCTTAATCCAGGGCCCATCTGCACCGGGCTGAAAGGAATGCGCCTGAAAATGCTTGGCATTATCCACATAATCGACAGAATACGTACTGACTTGGCCTTGCCCCGTCCGGTTGTAATAATCCACGGCTAACGCAGACAAGGCACTGGAGTCCAGTCCCCCTGATAAAAGAGAGCATACAGGAACATCCGATGCCAGCTGGCGCTCCAGTGTATCTTGCAAGAGGGTTCGCACCTCGGCTGCGGTCTCTTCCAGATTATGTTCGTGTTTCTGGCTTTCCAGTTTCCAGTAGGCATAGGTTCGAATCCCGTTTCGGTTGTAGATGAGCGCGTGTGCAGGCTTGAGTTCGTTCAGTGAAGAGTATACGCCGTGTCCTGGTGTCCGTGCAGGCCCTACGATAAAAACTTCGGCCAATCCTTCCGGGCCAACAGCGGCTTCCACATCCGGGTGAATGAGCAGAGCTTTGGGCTCTGAGCCGAATACGAGTGTGTCTTTGGCATTGCTATAGAACAGAGGTTTCACGCCAAGGCGATCCCGTGCGATAAAAACCTGTTCGCGTCCCCCATCCCATATGGCAAAAGCGAAAATACCGTTAAACCGGTCAACGCATGCCGGTCCCCACTCAATATAAGAGGCGAGCAACACTTCCGTATCACATTGCGTACGGAACTGATGCCCCCGCTGGAGCAGTTCCTTTTTCAACTCGGGTGCATTGTATAGTTCTCCGTTATACACGACGGTATAGGAGGTATCTCCTTGTAACGCATGCATGGGCTGTGCCCCGTTCTCGGGGTCCATTACACTAAGACGCCGATGTCCAAAGGCACAAGGATTGGAGATCCATGTACCTGAAGCGTCGGGCCCCCGGTTCGACAAGCTGTCCGTCATACGGACCAGCAGCTCTGATTCCTGGGTCAGATCCCGATTCCACTGTATGAAGCCGGTAATACCGCACATGGTTTGTTCATCCTTTCTTGGTCGAGTCATTCATCCGTATGGCTGCAGAATTACTGACAGCCAGCAAATGTTGTCTTTTTCGTCAGAAGTCGTAACAAATATATGCCGAAAGCAGGCATAAAATGTCTGTCCTCTTCGGAAACTAGTTCTAGGGACAACGGCCTCAACATGCCTGTGAAGGAGAGAACATGCAATGGACAGTATGAAGTATTATGTGTCTGTCATGGGCCGCTCCGTTATTCCGGATCCATCTGTAACATCATATGAATGGATCATTCAGGCTACGCCACAGGAAGCGGAGCAATTACTGGGAATGCTCAATCTCATGCAGGAAAAGGAGGAAGAAGCCTTTCCTGGCATGGTATTCCCATGGCCAGATACACCGGAGGAGTCCGTAAACCGGGCGTATGAAACGGTATTACAACAGGTGTATCGGGAAATTTATCGATTGGGGACACCAGAGACACGATATCAGATTGAACAAAGTACATGATAAGCACATAGGAAAAGGAGCGCGATGACGAATGTATGCCATTCAAGATGCCAAAATACGCAGATTAACCGAGGTAGATGGATTGTCCTGTGCAGAGGTTGAAGTGCAGCCTGGAAATGCTGGAGACCCGTCATTACTTGTATACGTGGCCTCCACGCAGCCGGGCAATTCGCTGGAAGTCGTTCGAATTGTACGCAATCACTCCGATTCAGCGATCGACTGGTATAACAATAATATGCATACCGCATTTGAAGAGGCGACAGAAACCGCGTTTGAGAACAGCGAAGGCATCACTGCCGAAGAAGATAAGGCTCGGTTTCAAAGTGAACTGTTTGCATTTGGTTTGCTGGGTCCCACACTTCAGCGTTATCTGGTTGGGCAGGCATAACAGGTAACGATCCAGCAACACATGTGGTGATTGCGAGACAGAAGGTCAATGTTGAGTTGTACGTAGACAGTGACCTGTTGCTGTAATTGCATCTATAAATGTAACTGGAAAACCCCGCCGTTGTTGAACGGCGGGGTTTGTTATGCGAGGTCAGATCAGATTGAGCTGAGATTAAGCATACTCGCGCAGCACTTGAATGCCTTTGACGACGTTGTATACAAAGCTTAATCCGTAGATCACAAAGAATAAAATGACAAACCCGACGGCAGAACCAAGGCTATGCGCAGTCACGAAGAAATAAAATAGCGGAATAGCGGCGAGAAACGGGAATACATGTGAGAATAAAGCGCGTTTCGCATGTCCCTCGATGTAAGCATCCTTGGCAACAATCCATATAATGATCGGAAACAGGAACGGGGCAAAGAAAATACTGAAATAGGATAGGGCTGATAAAAGTTGTCTCATGACGATTCTCTCCTTCAATGGAACACTGAAATGTATGTATGCAAAAGATTACCCAGCAATTCTGACATTGAACATGTCTTATGTTAATCCTGCTCTAATTGTTCCAATCTCCTCAATATAGCCTGGTTCAAGCTATCATATTCCTAAAGGTAATGGAGTATGAGAATAACACCGAAAAGTACATTGTTGAACCCGCATTTAAGTGTAATTATTAATTTTTTTATAAAACTATTGAAAAATATAGAAAACAGAGTATAATAAGAACCGCGCCGAAAATTTATTATACATATTTGTCTCAGTAGCTCAGCTGGATAGAGCAACGCCCTTCTAAGGCGTCGGTCGGGGGTTCGAATCCCTCCTGGGACGTAAAAAAAAAGAAGCTTCCTTCGGGGAGCTTCTTTTTTTCGTTCAGGGGAAGAGAACCCCAATGGTTCGTCGGAGCATCCGCTTCGTTAGCACTACTTCGCAGTCTCGACTGGAAGGAGAGTACCCCTCCTGGGACGTAAAAAAAAGAGAAGCTTCCCCTGGGAAGCTTTTTTTTCGTTCATGGAAAGAGAACCCCCAATGGTTCGTCGGAGCATCCGCTTCGTTAGCGCTACACCGCAGTCTCGACTGGAAGGAGAGTATCCCTCCTGGGACGTATTAAAGAAAGCTTCCTTCGGGGAGTTTTTTTGCGTTTAAAGTAAAGTTATTTATTGGTTTTACCTATTGAATAAATAGAATTTATATATTTAAACAATAAATGATTCTATGTCACAATGTGGTTATTAACGATGAAAGCGACGGTGGTATTCATGAAATCATTAAATCAATGGCGAGCAGATGAGTATGACAACCAATTGGCTTTTGTGTCCGGATACGGTAAAAACCTGATCTCATGGCTTCAACCCCAGAAAGGGGAATACATCCTTGATCTGGGTTGTGGAACGGGAGATTTGACGTATGAAATTTCTCTGGCCGAAGCTGAGGTTGTTGGCATGGATGCATCTCCGGACATGATTCGCCGTGCGAGGGAGAAATTCCCCGATATTGAATTCATGGAAGGAGACGGTCATCAGTTTGAGACGAATAGACCGTATGATGCCGTCTTTTCCAATGCGGCGCTGCACTGGATGAGAAATCCGCGACTAGTGGTGGATAGTATCTGGAAGTCTCTGAAGCCCGGAGGGCGTTTTGTCGCAGAATTCGGCGGTAAAGGGAACGTGCAGATTATTGTGGATGCACTAGAGGAGGTCGTGGAACGTAACACGGGCATTCGTGCATCGGAACGCAATCCTTGGTACTTTCCTTCGATCGGAGAATATAGCTATATTTTGGAGCAAAGTGGATTTGTGGTTCGACAGGCCTATCACTACGACCGTCCTACCAGACTGGTAGATGGTGAGCAGGGTATAGTAGGCTGGTTGGCTCATTTTGGAGGCGACTATTTCGCAGGTATCAGCCATGATGAGATACAAAAAATCTGCCATGAAACCAGTCAGATCGTGTTGCCTCATCTTTGGAAAGAAGATGCGATGTATGCCGATTACAAGCGCCTGCGTATGGAGGCTGTGAAACCAGAAAGTTGAATCATGATATTGTTTTGTCAATGTTAAAAGAATTATGGTGGTCTTTTTTTTAACAACTATTCTTCACATGTAGACCGAGAATCTCTTTTTAATAAAGAGGATCTGGGTCTTTTTTTTGATGCGCTATTTTAAAAATAAGATATTCAAACGACAAATAATTACAAATGAATATTTTTATCATACTCAAGACCCATATAAGTAATTTCTATATCATATTTGTAAGTATTTAGAAGGAAAATGTGGTATTTTGATAGAATAATTTACCAAGGGTCAATCTTCTTGCAGATAGGTGGTGAAATTGAGCAGGTATTGCAGTACGTGCGAATAGCAGGAACCCATCATTTGGTGAGGTACTCACATTTAAAAGGAGGGGCATAGCCTTGAGCAAACGATTGATATCCACGTTATTAAGTGTTCTGATGGTCTTTTCCATTATTCTCCCAGCGGCTGGAGCCGCTCCCGCAGATTCAGTTATTCAGCTTGATAACCTACCAAGTGCAGCCGAAGCCAAACAATGGAGAGAGATTCTTGCAGGGCGGGAAGCAAAAATTGCCGCAGATCCATTTTTGGATAAAAGTTTGGAAGGCCTGGGTGGAGAAAACACCCGAGTTATCGTTGAGCTTTCGAATAAACCTGTTGCAGTAGCGCAAGGTGAATCAACCCTCTCAGGAAAATCATTTACCTCCTCTATGGAAACAAAGGCTGTGACTCAAGTTGAGCAACAACAAGAGTCATTTGTACATAGCCTCACTCAGAAGAAAATCAAACATGAAGTATTGGAAGAGTATGCATATGCCCTGAATGGTGTAGCCATTGAGATCAAAGGAAACCAAGTGGGACAATTGCTTCAGCTACCAGGCGTGGTCAGTGTATATCCTGACCTTGAAGTTACAATAGCTCCCGAGACAGATGAAGTGAACCCGTATATGAAAGACACAGCGCCTTTTATTGGTGCACCTGAAGTATGGGATCTGGGTTACAAAGGAAATGGCGTCAAAGTGGGTGTCATTGATACAGGGATTGACTATGAGCATCCTAATCTACAGCCAGCCTATAAGGGTGGATGGGATTTTGTTGACAATGATAGCGATCCGTATGAAGCAACATATCAAGAATGGAAAGTGTCAGGTGAACCTGAGTTTAATGCTAATGGAAGTGCCTATTACACATCCCATGGTACGCACGTAGCCGGTACCATTGCTGCTCGTGAAGCAGGGGACTACGGCATTGTTGGTGTTGCTCCTGAAGCAGATATCTATGCTTACCGTGTACTTGGACCGTATGGTAGTGGTCAAACGTCATGGGTACTCGGCGGAATCGATCGTTCTGTTGAAGATGGCATGGACGTGATCAATCTCTCGTTGGGTAACGCCGCCAACGATCCGAGTTATGTTACTTCGGTTGCCCTTAACAATGCGATGTTGTCCGGTGTGACAGCGGTTGTAGCAAGTGGTAACAGTGGACCTAACCGTTATACACTGGGTTCTCCGGGTGCATCTGCCATGGCCATTACCGTAGGTAACTCTACAGGTCCTAGCCAGCTTATTACAGCTGATACTCACTTCTGGATTGGTGAAGAAGGCGAAGAAGTGTTGCCTGAACAACAACCTGTGCCAGAGGTTGAACAATCTCCTGAACTGGGGACAGCACCTGGAATAGAAGCACCTGAAGTTTCAGAACAAGGCGTACCCGCAACTGCTACTGAAGAAAGTGCTGCAGCTGTGGAGGACGTGGTTTCTGAAGAAGTTGCAGAAGAAGCTACAAGAGAAGAAAATACTTCTGCACCAGTTGAAGTTTCTCCTGAAGCTGCTCCTGTGGAAGAAGAGTCTGTAATTGCTCCGACTGAAGCTCCACTGTCTATTACAGAGTCGGTTTACCGTCTGGATCTGATGGGCTGGAGCCTGTCAGCAGACCCTGAAACTGTTTTGACAGGAAAATTTGGACTTGAATTTGCAGCACTGGGTAAACCAGCTGATTTTGAAGGTAAGGATTTTACAGGCAAAGTAGCATTGATTCAGCGTGGTGAACTCGCATTTGTAGAGAAAATCGCCAATGCAAAAGCGGCTGGAGCCGTCGCTGTTATTGTATATAACAACATTCCCGGTCCGATCGGTGTAAGTCTGGGCGATAACTTTGAACTCATTCCGACACTGAGCATGTCCAAGGAAGATGGAGATGTGATCAAGGCTGAACTGGACGCAGGACAAGCTGTTGAAGTGAGTTTTAGTGATTTTGAACGTTCCCAAACTCCGGGTGATGAGATGAATTCATCCAGTTCACGTGGACCTGCAAAGGTAACGCTGGATATCAAACCGGATATTGTGGCACCAGGTACAAGCATTCTGTCTACGATTCCTGCCTACGGCAAGGATGAGCCAGACGCAGATTACGCACAAGCTTATGATCGTAAAACAGGTACAAGTATGGCTACACCTCATGTAGCAGGTTTGATTGCGCTGTTGATTGAGAAGCATCCGGACTGGACGCCATTTGATATCAAAGTAGCGCTCATGAACAATAGTAAAGTGCTGGATACGACCAAGTTTGATGTATTTGATCAAGGTGCAGGGCGCATTCAGGCTGTGAACACCATCGATCCTGCTGCTTTTGTGAAAGTGCTTGATGTTACTCAATACACAGAGAGTGGCTCTGTTGTTGAAAAGGAAAATATCACCGGAAGCATCAACTACGGTAATTTCCTGAGCACAGACGAAAAGACGATCACTAAAACGATCAAAGTTGAATCTCTGAATGGTACTGGTGGAGATTACACCGTAAATGTGAATCCGACGCGTAATGTCACTGGTGTATCCGTTGCGGTAGACAAGAGTTCGTTCACACTGAATGGTGAGGAAGAACTTGCAGTGACAATCACCGTTCCACGAGGAGTTACCGCGGTTACAGAAGCTCAAGGATACATTGAGTTGTCGAACGGAACC
Source organism: Paenibacillus amylolyticus (assembly GCF_001570725.1). Classification (GTDB taxonomy): domain Bacteria; phylum Bacillota; class Bacilli; order Paenibacillales; family Paenibacillaceae; genus Paenibacillus; species Paenibacillus amylolyticus_A. Next base: position 55,488 of record NZ_BCNV01000011.1, on the reverse strand, counting down.
AATACCTTCACTGTGCCATATGTTGCTCATTTCAACGTTACGTTGAGTGGAGTGAAATATATTGAAACGGTAAAAGGTACTGAAAAAAATCCATTCCACTATCCACTGAAGGCTGATGGTACATTGGATACGCTGAATGTAGCGATGGAATTCTATAATCCAATGACTTTCGCCCTGATTGAGATTTATGATGGCCTTAACCCAGAAGGTGGTTATTATCAAGATGGATATATCGGCTCCATTTTCGGTAACTATTTTAACTTTAGTGCAAATGCAAGATATAACCTTGCTTGGAACGGCACTTATGCGGACTACACAACCGATGAAGTGACAGAGATTCCAGATGGTTTATACACCGTTGATATCACTACCATTGGTACGGACGGCAAAACCTATAAGGAAGATACTTCTCCATTTTTGGTGAAAAAGACAGCTCCGGCTGTAACTGCACCAGAAGCGTTGGAGTTCACAGTGGATGAATCTGCTGTCCTTAATGGTAGCGTGGAAGATTTGTACTTCCGAGTTGCTCCTGCGCTTGCGAGCGGATGGGACATTGCGTTTGATCCGGCAGCTTCTTTGGAAGCAACGTATGTTGTAAAAAAAGAAGATGGTTCGATTCAAAAAGAAGGTGTTTTTGAAGTACAAGCGGATGGCGCCTTCAGCCTTCCTTTGGAAGGGATCGAAGCAGGGGAATATACCGTTGAACTTACGGTAAAAGACCAACAGGGGCTTTCGGGTACAGCCAATACGGCATTGAAATTGGAAGCCGTGGAGACCGAACCTGAAACTCCGGCCACCAAGGCCCCAGGCACGCCTGTATTGTCTCACAATAACTGGGTAGGCAACGGATTGCCAGAAGGCTCGTATATCGTTACCATGAACCTGTGGTGGGGCGAGAACGCAACCAGCTACAAGTTATATGAAGACGGGGTTTTGGTTGATACGCAGAAGTTGACTTATAACGCGCCTTCAGCGCAGTCTGCTCAGACGAAGATCACGGGCAAAGCCAACGGCACATATACGTATGTGGCCGAGTTAACGAATGACAAGGGAACAACACGGAGTCAGACGTTGACTGTTCAGATTACCAATGCAACGCCTGGCAAAGCAGTTCTCTCTCAGGATAACTGGGATGGCGACGGCAACTATAAGGTGACGATGAACCTGTGGTGGGGGACGAATGCCTCTGAGTACCGTCTCTATGAAAATGATGAATTGATCGACACGCAAGAACTCCGTGCGGTTACACCTCTTGCTCAAAGCGCTGTGAGTACACTGTCCGGGAAAGCTTCGGGCACGTACACGTATCGAGCTGAGTTAATTAACGCAGCCGGAGTTACCAGCACAGATACGATCACAGTAAAAGTGAAGTAAGCTCTTCCTCATTGAAGCTGTTTAGATTAATGAAGGAATTGTTCAATGCACAAACGGCCTCCATCCTGATTTTGCAGGATGGAGGCCGTTTCATGTTGTTCTTTCTATATAAATGAATTGTATGACTAACCGATCATTCGATTCTTGCTGGCCTGGATGCCTGCGATGAGTAAAGCGATGGCCAGAAGAACCTGTATCAGCAATGGAAGGGTCCATCCTTTTGTCCAGTCATGAAGCATGCCGAACAGCAGAGGTCCCACTGCTGCCAGTATATAACCGAATGACTGGGCCATACCAGACAGACTGGCAGCTTGTCTGGCATCTTTGGTACGAAGGACGAAGAACATCGTTACCAGTCCAAACGAAGCGCCGGCACCTATGCCAGCCAACGTGACGCCGATGGTAACGAGCGAAGGGAGTCCACTTAACAATAAAGCATACCCGACAATTAAAGAGGAGCACGTTATCGTGGTTAGCATACGCTGGTCTCTCGTTCTACCAGCGAGGATCGGAACGATAAAGGTAACGGGTACGCTAACCATCTGCATCAAGGAGAGCATCCAGCCTGCTGAGGTGGGGCTGAAGCCTTGCTCGGCCAGAATCTCGGGAAGCCAGGTAATCGTCGTATAGAAGATTAGAGATTGCAGACCCATAAATAATGTAATGAACCAGGCCAGGGATGATGTCCGCAGACGCACAGGTGTCCCTTCACTCTGGGTGGCAACATATAACATTCGCTGGCGTCCCGCAGCGACCTGGGGGAGCCACAAGAGTAGTGCGAGAATGGATAACAAGGCCCACATCCCCAGAGAAGCGCGCCAACCTATAGAAGTTGCTCCTGCTACTGGCACACTCATGCCTGAGGCGATGGCGCCAAATATATTCATCGATACGGAGTACAGTCCGGTCACGATACCAACACGCAGTGGAAAATCACGTTTGATCAAACTGGGTAAAAGCACGTTGCTTAACGCAATGCCGCAACCCAATATTGCGGTTCCTGCATATAAGGCCAAGACAGAGGGCGATAAACGTAACGCCACCCCGAGAGTTACGATGATGATAGCGATCAGCAAGGCTGATTCAAGTCCTAAACGTTTCGCAAGACGTGGTGCAAACGGAGAGACTGCTGCAAAAGCAAGCAAAGGAAGCGAGGTTAGAAGCCCCGCCATTGTATGACCGATACCTGTATCTGAGCGGATCATCTCCACGACGGGACCGGTTGCCGTGATCGGTGACCGCATGGTAGCGGCGATGACGATAATGCCTGCCAATAACAGGCCGAATCTTTTGGATGTCGAAGAATGTTCTTCCTCGGCTTGGATAGATGAGTGCTGCTGTATTGAAGATGACATGATAAAATCTCCTGTTTCCTAATGAGTTAATATGTATGGATTGTTACATTATCCACTCCGCAAGCATAACATTCGTTGTCAATATTGAGCAATGAAATGAAAAAAAGCACCCACTGGAACGCGGACGCATTGACTACCTTTGACCTGATAAGCTCTAACGAATCTAAGAGGTCTTATTAAGCGGATAACCGCCATGTTCGGATTCTAACGAACCTCAGCAACGTTAATCAGGCAACTTACTGCATATATTTGTGGTATCAACCTCGAAATGTTGAAATAAGCTCTCTAAGATTCGTTAGAATTCCATAATGCTGCTTTTGGAGTAAATAAAGTGCCCTGTGTTCATTAGAACATTCGTTACTGCGACGTTTCGCTCTTGGAGTGAGCAAATGCGGATGCTCCAATAGAGCGGGTTAGAGCTCATAACGAAGCGAATGCTCCGACGAACCATTGGGGTTCTTATCCCTAGAACGCAAAAAAAACTTCCCGAAGGAAGCTTCTTTTTAATACGTCCCAGGAGGGATACTCTCCTTCCAGTCGAGACTGCGAAGTGGTGCTAACGAAGTGGATGCTCCGACGAACCATTGGGGTTCTCATCCCAAGTACGAAAAAAAGCTTCCCGAGGGAAGCTTCTCTTTTTTTACGTCCCAGGAGGGATTCGAACCCCCGACCGACGCCTTAGAAGGGCGTTGCTCTATCCAGCTGAGCTACTGAGACATGAATTTTTTCAAGCAAAATTGATTTTATCATATACAAACAGGAATATCAAGCGTTTTATTTTAAACTGTTTTTCGTATATGATATTTGGCGGCAGTAACGTTTTTTTCATTATATTTAAGGTTATGTTAGAATATCAGGAGAACTCAGAAAATAGATCGACAATCGTTTTAATATATACATCTATTTATGTTGATTCCGACTGGAGATTCAGGATACAGAGGAGGTGCTCCCATTAAGGAATCCACGACCCCGGAAACCGAGCACAACAACAATATTGTGCTGTTTCCTAAGACGCTGGACTATTACCAGATTCAATTGACAGTGATGCTTGAAAATGAACGGTATGGTGAAGCGATGAAATTGCTTCACTTTTTGCTGCAATGTCAGGGACAGGAAGAGCGCCACTATGATGAATGGCGGGCCCTGCTCGAATGGCTTCAGGCTGCGTTTCCTCATTATGAAGAAACTTCGCCTGCCGTTCATGAGGAACGGGAAGAGGAAGAGGTTAGTGAGGAAGACATGGCGAGGCATCATGCTCGTTTGAAGCTTGAACAGGATGATGGCTATGCAGATAAGATGCTTCGCACAGTGATGGAAGAGCCACTGTCTGAACAGACGATGCTGGCTTTGGAGCAGCTGGCCTATCTTGATCTGCCTAAGATTGACGAGGCACTTACGAGTTGGTTAAAAGATAAGTCGCTTCACCCTTTACTTCAATTCCGGGTGCTGCAAACCTTGCGTCGCCGAGGTGTTCAAGGTATGATCCTGTTTACGAGAGGCGAAGAGCAGGTAGAGGTCGAGATTGATACCGTGCCTCTTAAACCAGAGGAATTCCCGCTCCAAATCGTTCAGATTCTGGAACGAGTGGCTGATCAGACGGAGGTTCATGAACCTACGCTCTTTTATTTTGCCCAGGAACTGTGGATACAATATGTGATGGCGGTGTATGGAACCCGTGATTATATATCGATGCTGGAAGAAAATGATTCCATGACAGATATATGGGCAGCAGCTCTACATATGACCGTTGCAGACAGTCTGGGTGGCTCGCATGATGAGGAAAATACCCGCTCAATGTATGCTGTGACAGGCGCGATGCGCTTTCGACTGGAGCAGGCTTATCGTTCGATGAAACAGTTTGTATCTGCCGGTTTGGACGGTTAATCGAGGCCGGAAACGTTTTCCTTAAACTGTATCAAGGGATTCCCCTTGAAAAAGAATCTAATCTTGTTTATACTAAAATGGTTATTTTGTACGTGATTGCCTACGTGAACATGTGAATTTTGGAGGGGAAAGTATACAATGAAAGCAACTTGGGAAAAGATAGAGAAGAACCTTGGGGTTCTTGAGGTTGAAGTGGATGCAGATCGTGTAACTGCAGCACTCGACAAAGCTTTTAATAAAGTGGTAAAACAAGCAAACGTACCTGGATTCCGTAAAGGTAAAGTACCACGTTCCATCTTCGAAGCACGTTTTGGTGTAGAGAGCCTTTATCAAGAAGCAATCGACATTTTGCTTCCTGAAGCTTATACAGAAGCAATCGACCAAACGGATATCTTCCCGGTTGATCGTCCTGACGTAGATGTTGAACAATTCGCTAAAGGACAAACATTCAAGTTCAAAGCGAAAGTAACTGTGAAACCTGAAGTTACCCTGGGTGACTACAAAGGAATCGAAGTTGCTGTAGCAAAAGGTGAAGTAACTGACGCAGAAGTGACTGAAGAACTTGAGCGTCTTCAACAACGTCACGCTGAACTCGTTGTAATCGACGAAGGTTCCGCTGCAAACGGTGACGTTGCAGTAATCGACTTCGACGGTTCCGTTGATGGTGTACCTTTCGAAGGTGGACAAGCTGAGCGTTATTCCCTGGAACTGGGTTCCAACACATTCATTCCTGGATTTGAAGAGCAAGTTGTGGGTCTTTCCACAGGCGACTTCAAAGACGTAGAAGTGACTTTCCCAGAGAGCTACCATGCAGCAGAACTTGCTGGCAAACAAGCGGTATTCAAAGTGAAAATTCACGAAATCAAACGCAAACAGCTTCCTGCATTGGATGATGAGTTTGCTAAAGATGTTAGTGAATTCGACACACTGGAAGAGTACAAAGCTGACCTGAAAACACAATTGGAATCCCGTAAAGCTGACGAAGCCAAAGCTGCTCAAGAAAATGCAGTTGTAGAAAAAGTGGCTGAGAACGCTGAAGTGGACATTCCTGCTGCAATGGTTGAGAGCGAAGTACAAAACATGATGCGTGATTTCGACAACCGTCTGCGCAACCAAGGTATGAACCTTGAAATGTTCCTGAGCTTCTCTGGCCAGACTCAAGCTGACCTGAGAGGACAAATGCAAGAAGATGCTTCCAAACGTGTTCGCAACAACCTGGTGCTTGAAGCTGTAGGTAAAGCGGAAAACATTGAAGTATCTGACGAAGAAGTGAATCAAGAACTCGAAAAAATGGCTGAATCTTACAAGCGTCCTGCTGAAGAGATCCGTGGCATCCTCGAGGGTAATGGTTCCCTGGACAGCCTTCGCGATGAAGTTAAACTGCGTAAAACGATTGACGTTCTTGTTGAGAACAGCACAGTTGTTGAGCCGGTTGAAGCTCCAGCTGAAGAAGTTGTTGCAGAAGCTGACGAAAAATAAGACAAGCTGTTATCAACTTGTCAGTTGAATAAACGATAAGGCACGTGAACTATTGCGTGCCTTATTTTTAAATTATGACATCCATTTTATAGAAAATGAAGTAATAATATGGATGGATACTAATTTTATTGATCGGTGTACACTTTTTACATACCTATGACACTTCGTGCAAATAAAAAATGGCAATACGGCATAGGATGGCTTCAATTTGCACATACATAGAAAACATGGTTAAATATGATCAGGCAAAAAAGTAAACGAACTGATGTCTGACACACTTGTGAAAAATGACATTGTCACAGGAAAGTGTTAGAATGAATTTGGGTTTGCTTTACAGGTGGCCTATGTCTAATTACATGTAGAAAAGAGGTTGGTCTCATGAGTCTGGTGCCAATGGTTATAGAACAAACCAATCGAGGCGAGCGGTCTTACGATATATATTCGCGTTTGCTGAAGGATCGCATTATCTTTCTAACCAGTGCGATTGATGACGATGTAGCCAATCTTGTCATAGCACAGCTTTTGTTTTTGGCAGCCGACGATCCTGAAAAGGATATCAGCTTGTACATTAACTCACCTGGTGGTTCTGTCACCGCAGGGATGGGTATATACGATACGATGCAATATATCAAGCCGGATGTATCTACCATTTGCGTAGGAATGGCAGCAAGCATGGGTTCTTTATTGCTGACAGCCGGTGCGCCTGGCAAGAGATATGCGCTGACGAACAGCGAAGTGATGATTCATCAGCCGCTTGGCGGTATTCAAGGACAGGCTGCGGATATTAAGATACACGCAGAATGGATTATTAAAACACGTCAGAAACTGAATCAAATATACGTCGATCGTACGGGTCAGTCTCTTGAGAAAATTGAGCGGGATACGGACCGTGACTTTTTCATGAGCGCTGACGAAGCTAAGACGTACGGCATTATTGACCAGGTGCTCAGTAGACCGATCAATTCCTAAAGGGGTGGTTTCATGTTTAAATTTAACGATGAGAAAGGGCAACTGAAATGCTCTTTTTGCGGTAAATCTCAGGAACAGGTACGTAAGCTGGTCGCTGGACCAGGCGTGTACATTTGTGACGAATGTATCGAACTTTGCACCGAAATCGTTGAGGAAGAACTCGGTCATGATGAAGAAGTAGACCTCAAAGATATTCCAAAACCGAAAGAAATTCGTAATATCCTGGATCAATATGTTATTGGTCAGGAACAAGCGAAGAAGTCATTGTCTGTTGCAGTGTATAATCACTACAAACGGATCAACACACAAAGCAAGATTGAAGATGTTGAGTTGTCGAAGAGTAACATTTTGCTGTTAGGACCTACGGGTTCTGGTAAAACGTTGCTTGCGCAAACGATGGCAAAAATTCTGAATGTACCTTTTGCTATTGCTGATGCTACTTCATTAACAGAAGCGGGTTATGTAGGTGAGGATGTAGAAAACATTCTGCTGAAGCTGATCCAAGCTGCTGATTATGATGTGGAAAAAGCAGAGCGTGGCATTATTTATATCGATGAGATTGATAAAGTAGCGCGTAAATCCGAAAACCCATCCATTACTCGTGATGTATCGGGTGAAGGTGTACAACAGGCACTCTTGAAAATTCTTGAAGGAACTGTGGCTTCTGTACCACCACAAGGTGGTCGTAAACATCCTCATCAAGAATTTATCCAGATCGATACAACGAATATCCTGTTCATTTGCGGCGGTGCCTTTGATGGTCTGGAGCAAATGATCAAACGTCGGATCGGTAAAAAAGTCATTGGTTTCAACACTGTTGCTGAGCAACAAGATCTGAAACCAGGTGAATATCTGGGCATGGTATTGCCGGAAGACTTGCTGAAATTCGGTCTGATTCCGGAATTTGTAGGCCGTCTGCCAGTCATCTCCACGTTGGAGCCACTGGATGAAGATACGTTGGTACGGATTCTTTCCGAACCGAAAAACGCGCTTACCAAACAATACCAAAAACTGCTTGAGCTGGACAATGTGAATCTGGTATTTGAACCAGCTGCATTGCTCGCGATTGCAAAAGAAGCAATCAAACGTAATACAGGTGCACGTGGTTTGCGTGCCATCATTGAAGGCATCATGCTTGAAATCATGTATGAAGTGCCTTCACGTGAAGATGTTACGAACTGTGTCATTACCGAAGAAGTCGTTGAGAAAAGAGTCGTGCCTGAACTAAGCCAATCGAAGGACGATAAGCAGGAAGAAAGCGCCTAATGAAAGCCTGAAACCTGTTTGAACTCTGAAATATAGACTTGTCAGTTCTCCACTTTGGCAGAAGGCGAATTCATGTCTCTGTCAGGGTGGAGCTTTGACGTTGTGGGGAGAGAAATCACTCATGTATTTAAGACAAGATACACGTCCCGTGAAAGTGGGAAACGTAACGATCGGTGGCAGTAACGAAGTCATTATTCAAAGTATGTGTACAACCAAAACGGCAGACGTAGAGGCAACAGTTGCAGAGATTCTGCGACTGGAAGAAGCCGGCTGTCAAGTGGTACGTGTAACGGTAAATAATGAGGAAGCTGCTGCAGCTATCAAGGAAATCAAAAAACGCATCAACATACCGCTCGTAGCAGATATTCATTTCAACTACAAGCTGGCATTGCTTGCAATTGAGAACGGCATTGATAAAGTGCGGATCAATCCAGGTAATATTGGTAAACGTGCTAAAGTCGAAGAAGTAGTTAAGGCTTGTAAAGATCGCGGTATTCCAATTCGGATCGGGGTAAATGCAGGTTCACTTGAAAACCATCTGCTTGAGAAGTACGGGTATCCTACAGCTGATGCTATGGTAGAAAGTGCATTGTATCACATTGGTATCTTGGAAGAACTGGATTTCCATGATATTATCGTGTCCCTCAAAGCATCCGATGTGCCGATGGCGATTGAAGCTTATACCAAAGCAGCTCAAATTATTCCGTATCCGTTGCATCTCGGGATTACCGAAGCAGGTACACTGTTCTCTGGAACGATCAAAAGCTCTGCAGGTATGGGAGCCTTGCTGTCCATGGGTATTGGTTCAACGATGCGGATCTCGCTTAGCGCGGACCCGGTGGAAGAAATCAAGGTTGCTCGTGATTTGCTCAAAACTTTTGGACTCATTACGAATGCAGCTACATTGATCTCCTGCCCGACGTGTGGACGTTTGGACATCGATCTGTTCTCCATTGCCAACGAAGTGGAAGAGTATATCTCCAAACTTAAGGTGCCGATTAAAGTATCGGTGCTGGGTTGTGCAGTTAATGGTCCAGGTGAAGCCAAGGAAGCGGATATCGGCATTGCCGGTGCTCGTGGAGAAGGTCTCTTGTTCCGCCATGGTAAGATGATCCGTAAAGTGCCTGAAGAAATCATGGTTGAGGAATTGAAAAAAGAGATCGACAAAATCGTCGAAGCCTATGAAGAGACAGGTGTTATTCCTGGTCGTTCGCACTGATTGATTCATATCTAGTTTTCGTAACAGCCCGCCAGCGATGGTGGGCTTTTTATTTTCTAGCATACAAATTCCGCATCTCCCGTTTACGTCGCGTTGAAAAGGCTATACTACCAAGTATTAGCATGATCTCATATGAGAATAGCGACAAAATAGGAGGATGTGAAGACATGGAATTTGGTATGGTCATCATGTTGATTCAGTTATTTTTTGGAGTGGTGATTGGTTTGTATTTCTGGAACCTGCTACGTGGTCAGAAAACGAACCGCAGTGCCGTTGAGCGAGAATCTCGCAAGGAACTGGAGAAGCTGCGCAAGCTGCGTTCAATCTCACTCACCAAGCCGTTGTCGGAGAAGACGCGTCCAGCTACCATTAACGATATTGTTGGGCAAAAAGACGGGCTGCGTGCCCTTAAAGCTGCATTATGCAGTGCGAATCCGCAACATGTTATTATTTATGGCCCTCCCGGAGTCGGGAAGACAGCTGCCGCAAGGGTTGTGTTGGAAGAGGCCAAGAAGAATCCTTCTTCTCCTTTCAAGCCAGACGCGAAATTCACAGAGCTGGATGCAACAACAGCCCGTTTTGATGAGCGTGGAATTGCGGACCCCTTAATTGGTTCGGTCCACGATCCGATATATCAGGGAGCAGGAGCCATGGGCGTTGCAGGTATTCCCCAACCGAAACCGGGCGCTGTCACGAAAGCGCATGGGGGAATGCTTTTTATTGATGAAATTGGTGAATTGCATTCGATTCAGATGAATAAGCTGTTGAAAGTGCTGGAGGATCGCAAGGTGTTTTTGGAGAGTGCGTACTATAACTCGGAAGACACGCATACTCCTGCTTATATCCACGATATTTTTCAAAATGGCCTGCCGGCCGATTTCCGCCTTGTTGGAGCAACGACACGTTCGCCTCATGAACTGCCACCAGCTTTACGTTCCCGCTGCATGGAAGTCTATTTCCGTCCTTTATTGCCTGAGGAGATCGGGCGAATTGCAGAAGATGCTGTGCAGAAAATTGGGTTCAGTCCATGTCCGGATGCCGTTGATGTGGTCAAGCGATATGCAACCAATGGACGTGAAGCGGTCAATATCATCCAGCTCGCTGCTGGGCTTGCGCTAACAGAGAAACGTGAGACACTCCAGGCGTCCGATGTGGAGTGGGTGGCGGGTAGCAGTCAGATCCAGCCACGGCCTGATCGCAAGGTCCCTTCACAGCCGCAGGTGGGGTTTGTTAACGGCTTGGCGGTGTATGGACCGAACATGGGAACCATTTTGGAAATCGAAGTGTCTGCTGTTCCGGCTCTCAAGGATCAAGGCCGAATCAACATTACAGGGGTTGTGGATGAAGAAGAGATTGGAGGCGGTTCACGTACACTCCGGCGAAAAAGTATGGCTAAAGGCTCGGTTGAAAATGTGTTAACCGTATTAAAAGCCATGGGTATTCGTCCGAATGATTACGATTTACACGTGAATTTCCCGGGCGGGACGCCTATTGATGGTCCATCCGCCGGGATCGCTATGGCGACTGCCATTACATCAGCCATTCAGGGGCGCCCTGTGGATCATGAGACAGCGATGACTGGCGAGATCAGTATCCATGGTCGGGTGAAGCCCATTGGTGGCGTACTGGCCAAGGTGGAGGCTGCTTTTCAGGCAGGAGCGAAGACCGTTATTATTCCGGCGGAGAACTGGCAGTCCATTTTTGAGAATCTGGAGGGCTTGCGCGTTATTCCGGTAGATACGGTACAGGACGTATTCCGTGAAGTGTTCGCCTGGGTTCCGGAATCGCAACAGATGGAACAAACGAAGCTTGCAGATGAGGCGATTGCACCTGCAACAGAGATTTTTCCACCGGCATCCGCTTCCTATTTGCGTGCGGACGTGCCTCGCCCAGGACAGGTTACAGATTCGGGAAGCTGCTAAGCGCTTCCCTTCATTGGTTTTTTATGTGAACATTTGATAGAATAATGAATGACTACAACCTGAGAGCCATTGGAGGTGCGAAAGCGATGGGACCGAGCAAAGCGAAAGGTCGTCGTTTTCCTTTACTGCCTTTAAGAGGACTTCTCGTCTACCCGAGTATGGTACTGCATCTCGATGTGGGCCGGGAGAAATCGGTCAAGGCTTTAGAAAAAGCGATGGTAGAAGAACATTTGATTCTCCTATGTTCCCAAGCCGAAGTAAATATTGAGGAACCAACACAAGAGGACATTTTCAGAATCGGAACCGTGGCCAAGGTCAGACAGATGCTGAAGCTTCCGAACGGTACGATTCGTGTACTCGTGGAAGGCTTGGAACGGGCTGAAATTATTGAATATACGGACAACGAGGAATATTACGAAGTGCTGGCACAAGAACTGCCTGAAGAGGAGAATACTCATCCGGAGACGGATGCCTTGATGCGTACCGTTCTGAACCAGTTCGAGAATTATATTAATCTGTCCAAAAAAGTGACACCCGAGACACTTGCAGCAGTGTCCGACATCGAAGAACCGGGGCGCCTGGCCGATGTCATTACAAGTCACCTGTCCTTAAAGATCAAGGATAAACAGGAAATTCTGGAGACCATCGACGTTCGGGAACGTCTGGAGAAATTGCTGGACATCCTGAACAACGAACGCGAAGTGCTGGAGCTTGAACGTAAGATCAGCCAACGTGTGAAGAAACAGATGGAGAAAACGCAGAAGGAATATTATTTGCGCGAGCAGATGAAAGCGATCCAGAAAGAACTGGGTGAAAAAGAAGGCCGTGCGGGTGAGGTCGAGGAACTTCGTACTCAGATGGAAGAACTCGGCTTGCCGGACAAGGTGAAAGAAAAGGTCGAGAAAGAAATTGATCGACTGGAGAAAATGCCTGCAAGTTCAGCCGAGGGTGGAGTGATTCGTAACTACGTGGATTGGCTGCTTGGCCTTCCTTGGAGTCAGATGACAGCAGATGATCTGGATATCCAAAAAGCCGAGGACGTGCTCAATGCAGATCATTACGGGTTGGAAAAGCCCAAAGAGCGTGTGCTTGAATATCTGGCTGTCCAGAAGCTCGTCAAGAAGCTCAAAGGGCCGATTCTCTGTCTGGTTGGGCCTCCAGGGGTCGGTAAAACATCACTTGCCCGTTCGATCGCGAGATCGCTAGGTCGGGAGTTTGTAAGAATATCTCTTGGCGGCGTGCGGGATGAAGCGGAGATTCGTGGTCACCGACGTACCTATGTAGGCGCCATGCCTGGGCGTATCATCCAGGGGATGAAAACGGCAGGTTCACTCAATCCGGTATTCCTGCTGGACGAGATTGATAAGATGGCTTCAGACTTCCGCGGAGATCCTTCCGCAGCACTACTTGAAGTGCTTGATCCGGAACAAAATAATACGTTTAGTGATCACTTTGTAGAATTGCCGTTTGACTTATCCAACGTTATGTTTATAACAACTGCCAACACCGTACACAACATACCGCGTCCTTTGCTGGATCGGATGGAAATGCTCAACATCCCTGGTTACACGGAGCTGGAGAAGCTGCAAATTGCGAAAAACTATTTGCTGCCCAAACAGAAGCAGGATCATGGTCTGGAAGAAGCGCAACTGGAAATCCCGGATGACGCGCTGTTGCGTGTAATTCGTGAATATACACGGGAGTCCGGTGTACGGAATCTGGAACAGCAGATGGCTTCGTTGTGCCGGAAAGCGGCCAAGAACATCGTATCCGGTGTGGAAGGTCAGATCAACATCACATCAGATGCGGTCAAAGACTACCTTGGACCTGGCAAGTTCCGTTATGGCATGGCCGAGCTGGAAGATCAGATTGGTACCGTAACCGGTCTCGCATGGACTGAAGTGGGTGGAGATACTCTTGTCATTGAAGTGACTGTCGTACCTGGAACAGGTAAATTGACCCTCACAGGTAAACTGGGGGATGTCATGAAGGAATCGGCTCAAGCCGCATTCAGCTACACCCGTTCCAAAGCTACGCAGCTCGGGATTGCACCAGACTTCCATGAGAAGAACGATATCCACATCCACGTTCCGGAAGGAGCGATTCCGAAGGATGGTCCGTCTGCGGGGATTACGATGGCAACAGCGTTAATCTCAGCCTTGACGAACAAACATGTTTCGAAGGATATCGCTATGACTGGTGAAATCACGTTGCGTGGGCGTGTACTGCCGATTGGTGGTCTGAAAGAAAAATCACTGGCAGCCCATCGTGCCGGCTATAAAAAAATATTATTGCCTAAGGATAACGAACGGGATCTGCGTGACATTCCAGACAGCATCAAGGAAGATGTGGAATTTGTCCCAGTAGCCCATATGGATCAGGTGCTGCAGCATGCACTTGTTGAGCAGGCAGGAATTCACCTGTAATCCACATATCCGAAAGGTTCGTATGAAGAGTAAACCGTTCTGCGGAGGCTTCGGCGTCCGCTGGAACGGTTTTTTTGGTATGATAGAACAATCCATGGCATAATACCTTCAACAGGTTATGCTTAGCACAGCGTTCAAGAGAGGACAGATACAATATGAAAGTAAATCAATCTGAATTTATTATCAGTGCCGTTCGGCCTGAACAATACCCTGAGGACGGTCTGCCAGAGATTGCTTTGGCGGGACGCTCCAATGTGGGGAAATCTTCCCTGATCAACCGTTTGATCAATCGTAAAAATCTGGCTCGGACAAGCTCAACACCGGGTAAGACGCAGCAACTGAACTATTATAAAATTAATCAGGATCTCTACTTCGTCGATTTCCCAGGGTATGGCTACGCCAAAGTTTCTAAAGAGCAGCGTTTTGCCTGGGGCAAAATGATGGAGAAATACTTGCTCGGACGTGAGGAATTGAAACTGGTTATGCAGATGGTGGATATGAGACATGAGCCATCCAAGGATGACAAGATGATGAATGAATGGCTTCGTCATAACGGACTGCCTTTGGTTGTAGTCGCAACCAAGATGGACAAGATTCCAAAAACACGCAGAGCCAAACATATCAAAGTCATCAAGGAATCACTGGGTCTTCGCTCAGGGGATTTGTTTGTACCATTCTCATCCGAAGAGGGATTGGGGAAAGAAGAGTTATGGGACATCATTACCCGCCATGCCCGCATAGATAAGTATGCACCAGAAGTACTGGATGCAGAGAATGCTTCTGAAGAGAAAGAAACCAACGGAATTAACGGATAACCGAGATATCATACCGTTTGAGTGCAGGAAAGTGAGCATGCGAAGTGAATCGTTGATAAGATCAAGATTGATCGGATTTTTTATGGAATTTCGTGAGAATTCATCATGTGGGTCTGGAGCGAATTAACGTTATGGTAGTGTATAATGAGCATAGGTGCATATTGCCAACAGTACCAAAATACCGGTCTTGCCGGCCTGAAGAATTTTGAGATGACTGCTACATGTGCAGGAAGGCAAAACAATCGGGAAAGAATTGAGGGATTTGTATGGCTCAGCGGTTAGCCACAGAGTACGTCAAGGCCACTATGAAATTGTCAGAACCCCAGATGCATCAGTTTTTGCGCATGACAGAAGACGGCAGACTCCATCATCGGGTGAAGGTGTTGGACAATGGTTGTCAGCAGGTTGTGCTGGGGGATATAAGTGGAGAAGAAGTTCATTTCCCTTTTGACCGTATAGAAGGGTTTTATATCTGTGAGTTATCTTGCCGCCTGGTGAATCTGCATCTGACTAACGTTGTCCGGAAGCTCTTTATGACTTTTAAGGGCGACGGGGTCGTTCATCGGATCTATAAAGGGTTCACCATGACGTATGTTTATGCTCAAGGCACTGTCCGTAAAATTGTGGAGAAAACCGGGGAGAACACCCGAGTGATCTATGAATACAAAAATACGTTGCTTGAATTGCAACATCTGTTCCAAGCCAGAGATGTAGAACGCGAAATTAACCGTGTGTATGCGGAGATTGATTCACTGCTGGACACTAGAAAAGATGCGACTGCTGATCAGCTCCATCAAATTGATGAGACCCTTGCACGTTATCAAAAACGGTTGTTTGAGCTTGAGGCTTATTAACCTGAAGCTGTATGCTTATATACGTATATGAATGTAATGAGATTCCCTTGTTTCTTCCGGGTAGTGGCACTCGCCAATGCGGAGGTTGCAGGGGATTTTTTGATGAGAGATCGAATATTCCGAATTGGACATATTTATTTTACAATCTTCTGGAAAAAGGGTTGATTTCACTCTGATTCAATGTTATTTTTAATCTCGATATATCCCATAACCTCCCAAATTTTAATAGTCATGGAATAATTCCATGGCTATTTGTTTTAAATATCCGAATCGTTATGAATATTCATATTAAGCACTTTTTAACGCATAACGGTGAACTTTGGTGAGACACTACAATAAATGACAGTGCATATGATGATGAACATGGTGATTTCATAAACATTTCATAAAAATGACCCGGTCACGGCTATGATGTGTGATATAATTAACCATGTCAATCATAAATGGATAGACATATGCAGTAAGCACTTTGATTGGAAATTTATTAGGCAGGTGAACTTGCAATGCACATCGTTGTCGTTGGTTTGAATTATCGCACGGCGCCTGTAGAGGTTAGGGAACGATTCACATTTGCAGAAAAGGACTTGTCTGAAGCGCTGCAGCAGCTCAAGCTGACCAAGAGTGTATTGGAAGGTGTAATCGTGGCCACATGTAACCGTACCGAGTTGTATGTTGTGGTAGACCGTCTTCACATGTGTGGTTATTTTATTCGAACATTCATGGAACAATGGTTTAATGTACCACGGGAAGAATTTACGCAACACTTATATATATATGAAGATGATCAAGCCATGCGCCATTTGTTCCGTGTGATCTGCGGATTAGACTCCATGGTCATTGGTGAGACTCAGATTCTTGGACAGGTGAAACAGGCTTTTCTTAAAGCTCAGGAAGAGAAATCAACAGGTACTTGGTTTAATATGCTGTTCAAACAGGCAGTTACGTTGGGTAAACGGGCACATTCGGAGACTTCCATCGGGGAGAGCGCCGTATCCGTCAGTTATGCTGCTGTTGAGCTGGGCAAGCGGATCTTTGGCATGTTCACAGACAAGAAGGTGCTGATTTTGGGTGCCGGCAAGATGAGTGAACTGACCGTGAAACATCTCTATGCCAACGGAGCATCCGAAGTCATCGTGGCAAATCGTACGCTCGCAAGAGCCGAAGAATTGGCAGCCAAGTTCCGGGGAACACCTTGTACCATGGAACAGGCATTAGAGCGACTTAATGAAGTCGACATTGTGATTAGTTCCACTGGGGCCGAACGCTATGTTTTGGATGCTGGTGTAGTTCGTGAGAGCATGAAGCGTCGGCAATCGCGTCCATTGTTCCTGATTGATATTGCAGTTCCGCGCGATATTGATCCGGCGATTGGTGAATTATCCAACGTCTTCCTCTACGATATTGATGATCTGGAAGGAATCGTGGAGAGCAACCTGGAGATGCGCAAGGTGGAAGCTGCCAAGATTGAGAGAATGATTGAGCTTGAGATGGAGGATTATTACCATTGGCTCAAAACGTTGGGCGTTCGTCCCGTCATTCGTGCTTTGCAGGAAAAAGGTGTCTCCATTCATGAAGAAACGATGGATAGCCTGTTCAATAAACTGCCTGAGCTCGATGAACATCAACGTAAAGTCATTCGTCGTTTGACCAAGAGTATTGTGAATCAAATGACGACAGATCCGATTAACCGGATCAAAGAAATGGCAGGTACGAAGCAAGGTGATGAAGCTCTGCGCATGTTTACTCAGATTTTTGCTCTGGAAGATGCAGTAGAGACGGCTGCTGAAAAAGTAAATCAGAGTGATGCCACGGCTCTGGGTAAACCAGCCGCTCACCTTAACGAAAACCGGCAAGACCCCGTGCCGGCTTATGCTCCGGCAGGCGTATAAGGCGGGTGGGCAGCTTGACCCTTGCTGAACAAGTCTATGAAGCTCTGATTTATATGTATGCCCTGAGCCTACTGTTCTATTTCTCGGACTGCATTCGACGCAATGCGGGGGCGAAGCGGACAGGCACAGGGTTTCTTGTTGTTGTTTGGGGGCTACAGGTCACACATGTCATATTGCGGATGTGGACCGAGGGCCATTTCCCCATCTACACGACCTTTGATTTTTTGTTTATATTTTCATTCAGTATCGTTCTGATGTCTCTCGCCATGACTCGCATCCAGCGTTCTGAATTTGTGATTCTGTTGCTGAATGTTGTTGGTTTTTCCGTAACTGTATTGAACCGACTATGGTTCACGGCTGGAGAGATATCACTGCACAATTGGCAAACCGTACATGGATTACTTATTATGCATATTACCTTGGCAAATCTCGGTTTTGCGGCGTTAACCGTTGGTACGGTATTTGCCTTGTTATATCTGTTCCTGCATCACAAGCTGAAGAAAAAAAAGTGGAATGATACGATGCGGCGGATGCCGAGCCTGGAAGTGATCGGCAAATACATGGATGGTGCTACTTTGATTGGTACACCGCTCCTTGGTGTTTCTGTGATGCTTGCGGTATTATCCATTGTGGCGGAAACACGATGGACACTGCTTTTGGATCTCAAAGTTATTGCCACAGGCCTTGCTATAGCCATCTATGTGGGTTACTTCGTATCCAAGAGAAGGAAACAGTTCTCAACGATTATTATGGCAAGATGGACACTGATCGGATACGGATTTGTCATAATAAGTTTTTTATCCAATGCGTATTCAGCGTTTCATCGTTGGACGGGAGAGTGAAGGGGATGGATCGCTACACGCCGATATTTGTGAATATTTCTGGCAAGAAGTGTTGCGTGGTTGGCGGTGGACGTGTTGCCGAGCGTAAAATAAAGGGATTGCTGCATGCCGAGGCACAGATTACGGTCATTAGTCCGGAGCTTACTTCCGTATTAAAACAACTGCATCATGAATCCCGAATTCAATGGATAGACCGGTCCTACCGCAATGGAGATTTGCGGGGGGCCTTTCTCGTATATGCAGCGACTGACCGTTCAGAGGTCAATTCAACTGTGGTTCGGGAGGCTGAGGCCGCGGGCATACTGGTGAATGATGCGATGTCTTCCGAGTACAGCGACTTTATTACGCCAAGCGTGGTCAGGCGTGGGAGATTAAACATAGCGATATCCACAGCAGGAGCGGGGCCGGCAGCAGCAGCTGAGATACGTGCTACACTTGAAGAACAGTTCGGTGATGAGTATGAGACGTATCTGGAGTTTTTGCACCAGATGAGGACTGAGGTAAAGTTACGTGTATCCTCACCGAGTCTCAGAAGCACGTTGCTCCGACAATTAACTGAAATGAACATATTAGAAGATATTCGTACAGGCCATTTCCGGTGGTGGACGGAAGAAGAAATCGGGGACTGGATATCCCGTAATCAGGAGGAAGTGTAGACATGCGTACAATTAAAGTTGGTAGTAGACAGAGCGCGCTTGCGCTAACCCAGACAGGCCATGTTATTCAGGATTTACGCGATATTTGTGAGCGGGAAGGATTAGCTTTTGACTTTGAAGTACATAAGATTGTTACGAAGGGAGATCTCATTCTGGATGTAACCTTGTCAAAAGTGGGGGGCAAAGGTTTGTTCGTCAAAGAGATTGAACAGGCGATGCTTGATCGTACCATTGATATGGCTGTGCATAGCATGAAGGATATGCCTTCCGAGTTACCCGAAGGATTAATTAATGGGGCTGTTCCCCGGCGTGCAGATCCACGAGATGCATTGATTTCCAATGGTGGACTTACGCTCGATCAACTGCCAGAAGGAGCGAGAGTCGGCACAAGCAGTTTGCGCCGATCCAGTCAATTGAAGGCCTATCGCCCAGATTTGCAATTGGAATCACTTCGCGGCAATATTGATTCCCGTCTGCGGAAGCTGGAGACTGAAGGACTCGACGCAATTATTTTGGCTGCGGCAGGATTGTATCGAATGGGCTGGGAAGACCGGATTACCGAGTACTTGACCGAAACAGCTTGTCTTCCGGCCGTGGGTCAGGGCGCGCTTGGTATCGAATGTCGTGAAGACGATGAGGAGCTATTACACTTGTTGCAGCTGTATAACGATCCGGAGACAGCATTTCCTGTACAGGCGGAACGCCGTTTTCTCAGTGTACTGAATGGGGGCTGTCAGGTTCCAATTGGTGCTCATGCGGTATGGCTGCCTCAGGAAGATGCGGATTCCCTGAATGGAGAAAACACGTTACAATTAACAGGTATGGTTGGCACGCCAGATGGTGGACTGATTCTTAAGGAAGCTCTGACTGGCAAAGATCCAGTTCGTCTGGGAGAAGAAGTGGCTTGGAGATTGATTGAACGGGGAGCAGAGCAGATACTGGCAGAAGTTAGGGGATGAAGACATGGTGGGAAAGGTCTTTTTGGTAGGAGCAGGTCCTGGGGATGCGAAGCTAATTACGGTAAAAGGATGGGAATCCATCGGTAAAGCCGATGCTGTAGTCTATGATCGTTTGGCAAGTCCGAGATTGTTAAAACAGATGAAACCCGGTGCGGTCAAGATTTACGTGGGCAAGCGCCCTGATCGGCATACGATGAAACAGGAAGAGATCAATCAACTGTTGGTTGATCTGGCTCTGGAAGGTAAGGTTGTAGTTCGGCTTAAGGGTGGCGATCCAACTATCTTTGGACGCGTGGGCGAAGAGGCGGATTTGCTGCACAAAAACGGAATTCCGTTTGAGATTGTACCTGGGGTTACAGCTGCAATAAGTGTGCCTGCGTATGCCGGAATTCCTGTGACTCACCGTGACTATGCGTCCTCTATCTCTATCATTACGGGGCATGAGAGTCCGGACAAGCTTGATCGCAGCATCCATTGGGATAAAGTGACGAATGCAACGGGCACACTTGTATTTATGATGGGGGTTGCCAAAATTGGATATATCAGCGAACAATTGATTCGTCATGGTCGTCCAGCGCAAACACCAGTAGCTCTGATTCGTTGGGGAACACGAGCGGAACAGGATACCATTACAGGTACCCTTGAAGATATAGAGGCGAAAGTGATCGCAGCCAATTTCCAACCGCCAGCTGTTATTGTGGTGGGGGATGTCGTGAATCAACGGGAACAATTGAAATGGGCAGAAGCGCTGCCGCTGTTTGGCAAACGAATTCTGGTCACACGTGCTCGCAGTCAGGCGAGTGAACTTGTGAATCGCATTGAGGAACTTGGCGGGGAACCGTATGAGTTTCCGGTGATTGAGACGGTTATGCCGTCCAGTGAATCTGCGCAGCAAAGTGTCAAAGACGCCCTCAGTGCTTTAAATACGTATGACTGGGTGTTTTTCACAAGTGTGAACGGGGTGGAGTTTTTCTTCCGTCATCTGGAACAGGAAGGCAAGGACATTCGTTCGATTCATCAAGCGAGAATTGCTGCCGTAGGACCGTCTACAGCAGATGCTTTGCGTAAACATGGCATCGTTGCAGAGGTTGTCAAAGGTCCTTTCCAGGCCGAAGGCATGCTTGAGGCTTTTGAAAGTGAGCTGAAGGAAGGCCAGAAAGTACTGCTTCCGCACGGCGATCTTGCCCGTACGTGGTTACGTGACCAGCTGAGAGAACGAGGACTTCAAGTCACCGAGGCTATCATCTATGATACGATCCTAGCTGGTGAGGATGATGACGAACTGCTCAAGCTGCTTGAAGAAGGCGGTATTCACGCGGTGACCTTTACAAGTTCATCGACGGTTACCAACTTCATGAACATGTTGAAACGGATGGGATTGCAGGATCCACTGCCTTTATTGAAAAATGTGGAGGTTGCTTGTATCGGACCTGTTACAGCGAAGACGGCAGAGGCCGCTGGACTACATGTTACACTGATGGCAGAGGAAGCAACGATGGATAGTCTGATCACCGTTCTATGCGACTGGAAACGGACAGGCACCAAAGAAGGCGTCCTTCGGAATTAATACACATGGGAATCAATTTCATAATACCTTTAGCTGCTTCAATCAAGGCTAGATATAGAGGTTCAATCTGTCTATATTTAGTTGCGAAATCCATTTTTAGCGAGTTATGAAATTGATCCATGTAATATGTCAACATATGAAGCGTGCTGAAATCGACAGGATACCAGCGCGCTTCCCTTTTTGCTCTATTTAACTTTCAGGGAGGTTTTACACATATGAGTTTTCCTATTGTACGGCATCGCCGTTTACGCCAATCCACAGGTATTCGCAATATGGTCAGAGAGACCCATCTCACCGTAGATGATTTTATTCAACCGATCTATGTGACGTATGGAGAAAATGTGAAATCCGAAATTAAATCGATGCCTGGTGTATTCCGCTTCTCGCTGGATCGTCTTCAGGAGGAAGTAACGGAAATTGCTGAGCTGGGAATTCCAGCAGTGCTATTGTTTGGTATTCCGGAGACTAAGGATAGTGTGGGTTCATCTGGTTTCGCTGAGGATGGCATTGTGCAGGAAGCGACAAGATTGATCAAATCCTGGTACCCGGAACTGCTGGTTGTTGCAGATACTTGTCTGTGCGAATTTACGGATCACGGTCACTGCGGTATGGTACACACCGTGGAGATTGACGGTCACATCTGCGGAGATGTGCTAAATGACGAATCACTTGATCTGCTCGTGCAAACGGCAGTGTCCCAAGCCAAAGCAGGAGCGGACATTATTGCACCATCCAACATGATGGATGGATTTGTACAAGCGATCCGTGCCGGGCTGGATGAGAATGGATTCAGTCATATTCCGATCATGTCCTATTCCGTAAAATATGCTTCCGCATTTTATGGCCCATTCCGCGAGGCAGCAGATTCCACGCCACAATTCGGAGACCGCAAGTCGTATCAGATGGACCCGGCGAACGCGCGTGAAGCCTTGCGTGAAGCAGAGACGGATGTGCTCGAAGGAGCGGACATGTTGATGGTAAAACCATCCCTTTCCTATCTGGATGTTATGCGCACCGTTAAGGATCAATTCGATCTTCCGCTTGTTGCCTATAATGTAAGTGGCGAGTATGCCATGGTTAAGGCAGCGGCGATTCAAGGCTGGATCGATGAGAAGAAAGTCGCGATGGAAATTCTGCTCAGTATGAAACGTGCAGGTGCAGATATGATTATTACGTATTACGGAAAAGATGCCTCCCGCTGGTTGGCTGAGAAATAAATTAGATTAAGGAGGATACTCATGACTGCACAACAAGGTAATCGTCGTAATGATGAGCGCTCACGTAGCGCATTTGAAGAAGCGAAGCAGTACATACCCGGGGGTGTGAACAGCCCTGTACGCGCATTCAAATCGGTGGGACTTACCCCGATCTATGCAGAGCGTGGCGAAGGGTCCAAAATCTACGATATTGATGGCAATGTTTTTATTGACTATGTGGGATCGTGGGGTCCACTCATCATGGGACATGCACATCCTGATGTTGTAGAAGCTTTGCGTGAGACAGCTCTGAAAGGAACAAGCTTTGGTGCGCCGACTTTGCTGGAGACCGAGATGGCCAAACTGGTCTGTGAGCGTGTACCTTCCATCGATATCGTACGGATGGTGAATTCCGGTACGGAAGCAACAATGAGTGCCATTCGACTGGCACGGGGGGTAACCGGACGCAGTAAAATTTTGAAGTTTGAAGGATCATATCATGGACATGCGGACAGCTTGCTGATCAAGGCGGGTTCAGGTGTTGCAACGCTGGGTCTGCCAGATAGTCCAGGTGTGCCTGAAGGCGTAGCTGTGAATACCATTACGGTACCTTATAACGATCTGGAGTCCGTGAAGCTTGCTTTTGAACGTTATGGGGAAGAACTGGCAGCTGTTATTGTGGAACCTGTGGCGGGTAACATGGGCGTTGTGCCTCCGGCTTCCGGTTTCCTTGAAGGCTTGCGCAGTTTGACGACGCAATATGGCAGCCTGCTTATTTTTGACGAAGTGATGACCGGTTTCCGCGTAGGGTTGAACTGTGCTCAGGGACGGTTTGGGGTTACGCCTGACCTGACTTGTCTGGGTAAAGTTATCGGTGGCGGACTCCCTGTTGGTGCTTATGGTGGTCGCCGGGATCTGATGGAACAGATTGCACCAACAGGTCCGATCTATCAGGCAGGTACACTGAGCGGGAACCCGTTAGCTATGGCCGCAGGATATACGACGCTCAAATTGTTAACACCAGAGGTCTACGACCGTCTGGAGACACTGTCTGCACGTCTGCAAGCCGGCTTTGAGAAAAATGCAGCGGAGACGGGTGTTGCGATAACCATTAACCGTGTTGGTTCCATGGTTTGTCCATTCTTCAGTGCCGTTCCCGTAACCAATTATGATATTGCCAAAGAAAGCAATCTGGATCAATTCCGTCGTTATTTTGCGGCCATGATTGATCAAGGTGTGAGTGTTGCGCCTTCGCAATACGAAGGCATGTTTGTCTCTGGTGTGCATACGGAGCAGGATATTGACGATACAATCGAGGCGAACCGGAAGGCTCTTCAATCGCTATGACCATCAAAAGTTGGAAACGCCGCGGGGAATGGCTTGAGCTGATGCCAGGGAAAGCCGTAACAGGCAGTTCGGACAAACCGATGGCCGCAGAGCAGTGGCTATTGTCTGAGCTTCAGTTTCCGGAGAAACTGCTCCGTCAGCTTAAAGCAAACCGAGGAATACAACTCGCAGGGGACCGGCTTCGGCTGGCCCTTTTTGCGTCCCAGCCAATCGATGTTGAGCCACGCTGGGCTGAGGTAGATGTATTGTATGAGGATGATTTTTGTCTGGTTATGCACAAACCGGCAGGCATGAAACTGCATCCGGATGGAAGCCGTGCTGATCAGGCCATCACGCTGGATCACGCGGTTGCCTCGTATTATGAAATGAACGGAATTCAGGCGAGCGTACGCCATGTTCATCGACTGGATGAGGATACAACCGGGCCTGTCCTGTATGCCAAAAATGCGTTTGCCCTCGCCAAACTGGATGAAGCAATGCGCCGCAAAGAGATTGGTCGCCATTATGTAGCCATTGCTGGGGGACAATTATCCCCTGAACTCCACAAAATTGATGCTCCGATTGGCAAGGATAGACATCACAAACAGCGCAGACGTGTCTCGGAAGGTGGACAGGAAGCGGTTACCCATGTGGAGATCGGCGAAGTGTGGGAACGAGCGACCCTTGTACGATTAAAGCTGGATACAGGACGAACACACCAAATCCGCGTACATCTGAGTTATGTAGGACATCCGCTTATTGGTGACGAGTTGTATGGTGGGAGAACGGATGTCATTGGGCGACAGGCACTTCACGGAGAGGTGCTTAAGTTTAGCCACCCGTTAACTGGAGCCGTGATTGAAGTGAATGATCCTTGGCCGCCCG
Organism: Paenibacillus amylolyticus; assembly: GCF_001570725.1. Taxonomy (GTDB): domain Bacteria; phylum Bacillota; class Bacilli; order Paenibacillales; family Paenibacillaceae; genus Paenibacillus; species Paenibacillus amylolyticus_A. The sequence continues at coordinate 30,605 of NZ_BCNV01000011.1, read as the reverse complement.
ATTTCACACAATTGGCAGAGCACGAGGGGTCTTACTAGTACTCTATATAAGTTCGATTAACTATTTACACGAAAACGCAAAGGACAGAAACAATCAGAAGAAGCAAAGCGTTCGCCTTAAAGCTTTCTGAAAGAAAGCTGCTTCGGAAGCATAAGCTATCCCTGGATTTTCCCTTTTATAAATAGGAATCGAAAAAATCTGGGGATAACAGCGATCAGAGGGTTGTTCTGTCATTGGAGTGACAGTGTAAATAACCATGAGTTGAACATATATAGCAAGGTTTTTCAAAAGGTGGCATGCTCATCTCATTCAAGGCATATAGATGGGGTAACGAAGGATTTGGACCATGGATCAGTCCCATGAGAAGGATCATGGTGAACATATGCCGAAAGGAGGACGCCACCTTTGTTGAATCAACCTTATGGTTTGCGGTTCGATATTTATGAGCGCGTTCATTTGTCTGAGGGAGTCCCTGCAATTGAGGAATTGGAGGAAATTGAACTATACCCGCGCATTCAAGTCATAGGACAGGATGATCATGCCACGTTAAGAGGACATCTTTTACTTACAGGTGCGTACAGAGGAGAAAATGAGGCTTCAGAGGAGCTCAAACATTTCATTCCTGTGGAGATCACGGTGCCGCTGAACCGGGTCAGATCGATTGATGATATTTCCATCGAGATCGAAAATTTTGACGTGGATCTGTTATCCAATCGCAGTCTGAACATTACAGGCGTGTTATCACTGCGAGGCATCGAGGGTTTTCCTGTTGAGGAGCCTCAAGTATGGTCGGCAGATGAGTTTACAGTTGTTCACTCACCTGACATTCAGCAATCCAATCGTTCCGAGGAATCAGAACAGCCCGCCATCGATCCCAATGCATTTGCACAAGAGTATCTGCTCCAGCGGAGTGAAGAAGAGAGACTTGCGAATGCAGCAGAACTTGCATACGGTGCCCCGGAATTCGCTGATCTCCAGGATTATGCGAATGCGTCTTCGGCCGAGCCACTTCAGTCCGAGGAGCAAAGTGCGGAGTACGCTAATGAAAACAGACAACCTGATGCAAACGAAGATCTTGCATCTCTGGCAGCGAATGGAGATGAATTGGCATCCCATGAGCAATACAGCGAACCTTCTCCCATCTCGTCATTTATGGCCGAGACCGCTGATCGGTTAGCTTCTTACCCTGAGTCGGAACCATTGCTGCCTCTGGAGGAAGAGCCTTCTGCGTGGTCCGAGCCTTCCGTGGATGCATTGCCTGCCAACCCGAGAAGTACAGATCAAGCAGTCTCAGAGCCTACTGCTCAATCATCTAATGAGTTGGCAGCACCAGATGTACCGGACGCACCGGACGTATGGCACTTCGAATCAGCGAGATCTGTACCTCAGCAGGAGAATCAGGCAGTTGCCGATGTTCCAGTTGAACCACAGGCGGAGAACTGGCAGGGGGTATTCGCTTCGTCCGAACCAGGCAGCGCTGAGGAAGACCGACCGTCTTTTGAAGCGGCTGGGGTAGACGAGTTCGTGCAGAACGAAGCATTTGTTCCTGAACCTGTGGCTGAGACGGAAGACAAGCCGGAGCTGAAGGTTGCTTTTGGCAGCAAGAAAGAATCTGCACCACGGCAAGAAGAGGGCGTAGGTATCTCTTCCTTGTTATCCTCTGGCAGAGCAGCACGCGATGCTGAAGTGGAGCGAGGAGATGAGGTTCCTGCTGGTGTGGTACAGGAAGAAACATATCCGGCTGATGATGTGGAGTGGAAGAATCTGTTCCTGGGGACGATCGTGGACCAGACCCCATTCCGCAAGGTGAAACTGTGCATCGTTCAGCGCGAAGATACACTGGATGCCATTGCAGATCGATACCAGTTGAGCACGAGGGAACTTCAGTTGTATAACCGATTATCTGAACAGGTTGTGGAAGAAGGTCAGATATTGTACATCCCTTAATCCGTAGTTAAAGCCTTCGTTACGACCCGTGATCCCCTTGAGGATTGCGGGTTTTTGCATGATTCGTCCTGAACCTGCATTCCAGCGCTCTTTATCCGCTGTTGTCAGGTTGACTATCGCGCACGAGCAAGGTATGATGTGTGTAGGTTTTTTGAAGAACAACGTGGAACGGGAGTAGTAGACAGTATGACCTTTCAGAGAGTGGAATTGCAACGCTGTGAGATTCCGCAGGAACCAACTGATCGAAGTCGCCCGGGAGTTGCCTGTTTGAATACAAGGGATGAATGAGATGTATCTTCATTTATTGCTGAGGTAGGATGGGCCGGTAGCAGCCGTTATCTGCTTGAAGTGTCACGTTATGTACAGAGGGTGAAGTTTATCTTGCTGTCTGCGTGAAACAAAGGTGGTACCGCGAAAGCTAACCTTTCGTCCTTTGATGGATGAAAGGTTTTTTTTGTTTTTTTTGGCGAAGATGATGAAGTAACGGAGGAATGACACATGTCTGAGGAAAAAAAATCAGCTGCAACAGAAATGCCGACCACTTACGATCCTAAGGCGGCAGAGGACAAATGGTACTCCACCTGGATGGAGCGCGGATATTTCAAAGCCGGTCAACGTAAGGATGCCGAGCCGTATACGATTGTAATTCCACCCCCAAATGTGACCGGGATGCTGCACATCGGGCATGCGCTCGACTTTACACTGCAGGATATTCTGATCCGCACAAAACGGATGCAGGGCTATGATGCGCTGTGGCTTCCGGGTTCCGACCATGCAGGTATTGCTACCCAAACCAAGGTAGAGCAGAAGCTGCGTGAAGAAGGTCTGACTCGTTATGATCTGGGACGCGAGAAGTTTTTGGAGAAGGTATGGGACTGGAAAGATCAGTATGCCACTACCATTCGTCAACAATGGGGCAAAATGGGACTGTCGCTTGACTACTCACGTGAACGTTTCACGCTGGATGAAGGTCTGTCCCAAGCGGTACGCAAAGTATTTGTTCAATTGTATGAAAAAGGCCTTATATACCGAGGCAAACGCATCATTAACTGGGACCCGGTGAACCGGACAGCACTGTCCGACATTGAGGTTGAATATAAAGAGGTTCAGGGTCACTTGTACCATCTGCGTTATCCGCTCAAAGACGGAAGTGGCTACGTTACCGTGGCAACGACGCGTCCTGAAACGATGCTGGGGGATACTGCGGTTGCTGTTCATCCGAAGGATGAGCGCTATGCAGATATGATTGGTAAAGTACTTGTACTGCCTATCATTGGACGTGAAATTCCAATTATCGCTGATGATTATGTGGATAAAGAGTTCGGAAGTGGTGCAGTTAAAATTACGCCTGCGCATGATCCGAATGACTTTGAAGTCGGTCTTCGTCATGATCTGCCTCAAATTACGGTTATGGATGAGAGCGGTACAATGAATGCAGAGGCCGGCAAGTATCAAGGGCTGGATCGCAGTGACTGCCGCAAGCAGATTGTTGCTGACTTGAAAGAACAGGGTGTATTGATCAACATCGAGGATCATACGCATCAGGTTGGACACAGTGAACGTACCGGAGCTGTTGTCGAGCCGTATCTGTCTACACAGTGGTTTGTTGAGATGAAGCCACTTGCGGAGAGAGCGATTCAGAAGCAACAGAGCGGCGAAGGGGTTAATTTTGTTCCAGACCGTTTCGAGAAAACGTATCTGAACTGGATCGAGAACGTTCGTGACTGGTGTATTTCCCGTCAACTGTGGTGGGGACATCGTATTCCTGCTTGGTATGATGAGGAAACGGGTGAAATCATCGTATCTGCTGAAGATCCGACGACGCTGCCAGAGAATGCTGGCCGCAAGTTGAGACAGGACGAAGACGTACTCGATACATGGTTCAGCTCTGGTTTATGGCCGTTCTCCACATTGGGCTGGCCGGAAGATACGGAAGACCTGCAACGTTATTATCCGACAAGTGTACTTGTGACAGGGTATGACATCATATATTTCTGGGTTGCACGTATGATTTTCACGGCATTGGAATTCACCGATGAGATTCCGTTCAAGGATGTGCTGATGCATGGTCTTGTTCGTGACGCAGATGGACGTAAAATGTCCAAATCACTGGGCAACGGTGTAGACCCGCTGGATGTTATTGAGAAATACGGCGCAGATGCAATGCGTTACATGATCTCAACCAGCAGCACGCCAGGTCAGGATCTGCGTTTCCGTTGGGAACGGGTGGAGCAGGCTCGTAACTTTGCCAACAAGATCTGGAATGCTTCGCGCTTTGCATTGATGAATCTGGAAGGATTCACCTATGAGGAACGTGACATTAGCGGAGAGCTTGGTACAGCCGATTATTGGATTTTGCACCGTCTGAACGAAACTTCCCGCGATATTACGCGTCTAATCGAAGCGTATGAATTTGGGGAAACGGGCCGTGTACTGTATAACTTTATCTGGGATGACCTGTGTGACTGGTACATTGAGTTTGCGAAACTGTCCTTCTATGGAGAAGATCCGGTTGCCAAGAAAAAAACACAATCCGTGCTGGCTTATGTGCTCGATCAGACCATGCGCCTGATTCATCCGTTCATGCCATACATCTCCGAAGAGATCTGGCAGCATCTGCCGCATGAAGGCGAGACGATTACGCTGGCATCTTGGCCGGTATACGATCCTGCTCTTGAGAACCCAGAGGCTGTTGCCGAGATGAACCTACTCATGGATACCATCCGTGCAGTTCGGAACATTCGTGCAGAAGTGAACGTGCCTATGAGTAAAAAGATCGAGTTGATGGTCAAAGCTAATAGTGCTGAGACGTCCAGCATCATTGAACGTAACAGCCATTACATCAAACGTTTCTGTAATACGTCCGAGTTCGATAGTGGGCTGGATCTAAGCTCACCGGATAAGGCAATGACTGCGATCATTACGGGGGCAGAACTTTACTTGCCACTGGCAGGTCTTATTGATATCGAACAGGAAGTGGCTCGCCTGGAGAAAGAGTTGCAGAACCTTGAGGGAGAAGTACTCCGTGTGGAGAAAAAGCTGGCGAATGAAGGCTTTGTTGCCAAAGCTCCTGCCAAGGTTATTGAGGAAGAGCGCGCCAAGCAAGCAGATTATTCCGACAAACGGGATAAAGTGATTGCACGAATCAAGGAACTCAAAGGTTAATATATCTGGGTCGGATGGAGAGCTAGTATGCCATCCGGCCGCTTTTTTCAATCAAACTCGGGACCGAAGGTGAATCAGATGACGGAATTAGACGGGACAGATGCAGCAGCTCCTTTACTTACGTATGACGAGGCCGTGGACTGGATCAATGGCCTTATTCCTTTTGGCATAAGACCTGGATTGGAACGAATCGAGGGTCTGATGTCCATGTTAGGCAATCCACACCAACGTCTCAAATTTATTCACGTCGCGGGAACGAACGGCAAAGGTTCGACTTGCGCTTTTTTGACGTCAGTGCTTCTTCAGGCTGGATACGATGTGGGCACCTTTACGTCGCCTTATATCACCAAGTTTACGAACCGTTTTCAATACAACGGTGAGGATATCCCCGAAGAGATTCTGCTTAAGCTCTCCAACCGGTTACGTCCACTGGTCATGGAAATGGCCTCCACTCCGCTTGGATCACCAACGATGTTTGAGGTGTCCACGGCTCTCGCGCTTCTGTATTATGCAGAAGAATGCTACCCTGACGTTGTGGTATGGGAGACGGGGCTAGGGGGAAGGATGGACGTAACGAATATTGTTGCACCTGTTGTGTCCGTCATCACTAACATTGGTATGGATCACACGGATGTGCTGGGAGATACGATTGAGCTGATTGCTGGAGAAAAGGCAGGCATTATCAAGCCGGGAGTACCTGTGGTGACCTGCGCGACTCAACCCGAAGCTGTGAAAGTGATTCAGGAGAAAGCACAGCAGCTTCAATCAACCGTGTATTTGGCCGGAGATCAATTCTCTTATCATAGACTGGACAGTAATGAGAGCGGACAATCTTTCCATTTTACAGGACCGTTTCGTGACCTGGACGTTCGCATCCGCATGCAGGGCTCACACCAATGTGACAATGCAGCGGCTGCACTGATGGTGCTTGAATTGCTCAGACAATACATGGCGTTTATGCTGGATGACAACGATATTGCACTTGGACTGGAGAATGCATTCTGGGCAGGGAGATTCGAAAAAGTCGTCGATGAACCCCGAATTGTGCTCGATGGAGCACATAATCCGGAGGGGGCTGAGTCGCTGGCCAAGAGCATTAGAGAAGTTTATCCTTACAACAAGTTAATTTTGATGATGGGTATGTTGGCGAATAAGCATCACGAAGCGTATTTGCAGCATATACTGCCACTAGTGGATACGCTGATCCTGACCGAGCCAGATTTCCGACGCAAAATGGATGCAGCCGAATTGCTGCAAATTGTCGAACGGGTACGTCCCGCCATTGCGAAGCAGGAGCTGGAAATCATCGTCGAGCCCGAATGGGCAAAGGCACTTGATCTATTGAAGTCACGGACGGAAGCGGAAGATCTGGGGGTGGTCTCCGGCACACTGTACCTGATTGCGGATGTGCGGGCAGCCCTTTTGCATCAAACCGATTCTGAAAAAGGTTGGTGAAAGTTTTGTTAAATACATCGGAACACGTTCATTTTATAGGGATTGGCGGATATGGCATGAGTGCCATCGCAAGAGTTATGCTGGAAATGGGATACACCGTTACCGGATCGGATGTCGCTTCACAAGAGTTGACCGAGAAGTTGGCAGCCAAGGGAGCGAAAATATATATCGGACATACGGCAGAGCACGTCACTGGAGCAGACTTGGTTGTCTACTCTACTGCAGCGCCTGCGGATAATGTGGAACGGGTAGCAGCTGCAGAGCTGAACATTCCGATTCTGCATCGTTCGCAGATGCTTGCACGTTTGTTGAACGAACGTAAAGGTGTGGCTGTGGCCGGAGCGCATGGTAAAACAACCACTTCATCCATGATTGCACTTGTTATGGATAAATGTGATACGGACCCGACATATATCATTGGCGGAGAAATCATGAATGTGGGTACCAACGCGAAGGCCGGTCAAGGCGACTGGGTAGTCGCTGAAGCGGACGAGAGCGATGGTTCGTTTTTGCAGTACCATCCATGGCTCGGTATTGTAACCAATATTGAGGCAGATCATCTGGAGAATTACAACAGTGATTTTGAGGAGCTCAAAAAGGCTTATGTGCAGTTCTTGAGCCAAATTCGTCCGGAAGGAACAGCGATTGTATGTTCTGACGACGAGAATGTTCAAGCGATTTTGCCAGAACTCAAGTCACGGATTACAACGTATGGTATTGATCGTGCTGCGGATTATACGGCAACGGATATTGTACTGGGCGATCGTCGTATCTCCTTTACGATGAATCATCAGGGTGCTGCTATGGGTACGGTGGAATTATCAGTGCCGGGTAAGCATAACGTTTATAATGCGATGGCTACGGTGATTACTTGTCTGGAAGCAGGCATTCCATTTGAGAAGATTGTGGCAGCAATCATCCAGTTCCACGGAGCCAAACGCAGATTCCAGGTGTTGGGCGAGGCACGTGATATGCTCATCATTGATGATTATGCTCATCACCCGACTGAGATTGAAGCTACGATTAGTGCCGCCAAAGCAACAGGCAAACGCATTATTGCCGTATTCCAGCCACAGCGTTATACGCGGACGTTCTTCCTGCTGGATGCGTTCAGTCGTGCTTTTGCGGAAGCGGATGAGGTGCTTATTACGGATATCTATTCTCCTGCGGGCGAAAAACAGATTGAAGGAGTAACCTCAGCCAGACTGGTTGAACTGATCGTTCAAAACAGTAATGCTTCTGCACGTTACCTCCCAACGAAAGAGGAAGTTGTGGCTGATCTGCAGCATCGTCTGCAACCAGGAGATCTTGTGATTACCATGGGCGCAGGTGATATCTGGAAAGTTGGCGATACACTTGCCAAAGGTTTGAAATAAATCAATTGAGAAACCGTCTGTCTTCGATAAGAAGCAGGCGGTTTTTTGCGTTATACGGAATGTATTCTCCCGTCTCTGCATATAGCTGATATAAATGGGACAAAGGAGAGGGTACGGGTGAGCAATGCTAGAATGACGTTTCGCTTCGGGGATCAAGAGTCGGACAAGCCTGAAAACAAGAGGATATCCGCGTCCAGTCCATTGGTGACGTTGAGTGAAGATTTACAGAACAATCAACCGCTAGTGCCTAAGCGGGTGGATACAACCCCGTCTTGGACGCCAGAGGATATCCCCGGAGACTGGGGAGAGACGGTGCTGACAAGCTCTACTGTACCTGAACCTGATGAGCGAGCGAGCCATGATTCGAACTTGAACTTGGATGAGGCCCATTATGTTGGGAACCGATCCGGTTACGGTTTTTATAATCATTCAGGAGATCCTGAAGAAGAGCGTCGTGATCTGTCCAATACGCATGATGATCAAGGCCACGACTGGCTTGCAGATTCAGAGAACTATTCCTATAAGCGCAATCGCCCCCCAAGGGGCTGGAAAATGATTGGTTCAATCACCGGGGCACTCGTTACAGGAGCACTCTTTGGCATGGTTATTCTTTCCTTTTTCAATAAAGAAGGAGCCGCGAAACCAGGCGATCTTCTTCCCGTCAATCAGGCGGTTTCCACCGTGACAGGTCAGGAGGGCGGTACAGGCACAGAGCAACAGCTCCAGACAGCTGCAACTGGCAGCACGTATTATGCACTTCAATACGGTGTATTCAGTTCCCCCGAACGAGCGGAGCAGGCCAAGCTTGAGTTGGCACAGGCAGGTATAGCCGCAGGTTCTGATCCTGAAGATGGCAATCGGGTATATGCAGGCATTTCGGCTGATCGTGAAGAGGCTAAGCTGCTTAGCACCAGACTTAAAGCTCAGGGAGTTGAACTGTACGTTAAGGAGATCGTGAACCCTGAGGTCAATCCGGCTATATTTGGTGGCAAGCAAGAGGATGTACAGCTTTTCTTTACGAACAGTTCTGCATTGGTCGAACAATTGTCTACCTTGTCCATTCAGCAGCTGGGACAGTCTGCTCCGGCAGCAGTCTCTGCAGAAGCGATGACCGCGATCCAGAATAAACACCAGTCATGGATGACCGGTTTGAATAGTCTTTCACCCGGTCTGACCGCAGAAGTACAACCTATTATCGGCGGTATGGAGAAATCGATGAACAGTGCAATTACGGCTATCGCAGAGTACAACAAAAACCCGGATGATGTGCACATGTGGTCCGTACAATCCGATCTGATGGAATATGTACTGCAGCAGAAGAAATGGCTTGAAGCGATTAAGCAGTAACACGCTCTTTCCCATAACAACGCTTGGAAATACCTATCCGGCAAGGAACTGGAAATAGTTCCCCTTGCCGGATTTGTGTTTGTATTGACGTACAAAACCCCGTATAATAATGTGGGTGTCAAAAAATGGCGAGGGAAGATTACCGATGAAAAAAAACTTCGGCATGTTATTGCTGTTTCTGCTGCTCGGCTGGATGGCCGGAGCGTGGATCGCCAAGGCACTGCAGCCTGTAAAGGCAGTAGCCTTTCTTACGAAAGCCACGACCATACGTTGGTCGCCACAGGCTGATCTGGACATTATCAGTTATGATATTTCACTTCAATTTCAAATGAGCCTTCTTAGTCTGATCGGTATGATTGCCGCTGTGTGGCTGTATCGCAGACTGTAGGAGAATGACGAGTTATGACGAAAAAAATTAAAATCAGTGACATCTATTATCGTGATCCGGACAGGATGTTGCCGTAGCATAAGGAGCCGTTCATTATGGATAACAATCAGCAGCGCCCTATTATTCTGGCCTCCACATCGCCTCGGCGCAAAGAACTGATCGCATCACTCCACTTAGCGTTTGATGTAATACCAAGTCATGCCGATGAAGACACACCACCAGAGTGGACACCTGAACAGACGGTACAGGAGCTTGCTTTGCGCAAGGCACTTGCCGTGTATCGCGGGCTTGAAGGCCGTGAGCAGGAAGCGATTATTGTTGGTAGTGACACCGTTGTTGTTTTGGATGGTGAGATTCTAGGCAAACCCATAGACGAAGCGGATGCTGAACGTATGTTATCCCGTCTACAGGGACGTGTACATCGGGTGTTTACCGGCGTAGCTTGTATTGATGCAGGCAACGGACAGTCGGTTGTTCATTACCGTCAAACCGATGTAACGATGAAAGAACTGTCGGATGCGACCATCCGTGCCTATGTGCAGACAGGAGAGCCTTCGGATAAGGCAGGATCTTATGCCATTCAGGGCATTGGCGCTTCACTGATCGACCGTATTGAAGGATGTTATTTTAATGTGGTTGGCCTGCCCTTATCCTTGCTGAGTGATATGTTGGATGGGTTTGGCGTCCATGTGTTGCCGCGAACTTGAGTTAAGCCAACTGACGTTTTGAACTGAAAAGAGGGAACATATGGAGTCGCCTCAATACATGATGCGCGACATCCCCCAGGAAGAACGCCCGAGAGAACGCATGATGGAATACGGGGCGGGCGCCTTAAGCCATGCTGAATTGCTGGCGATTTTACTTCGAACAGGCACAAGACAGGAATCCGCGGTGCATATGGCACAGCGGATTCTCGCCGAAGCGGGTGGCATTCGCTCGTTAATGGATCTGAGCCTGGAAGAATTGACTGCGATGAAAGGGATCGGCAATGCCAAGGCTGTGCAATTGAAAGCCGGCATTGAGCTGGGGCATCGGATTGCCAAGAGCAGACTCACACAGTCGACTTCAATCCGTACACCGCGTGATGCAGCTGACATCCTGATGGAACAATTGCGTTACTTGCAGAAAGAACATTTTGTGTGTCTCTTTCTGAATAGCAAAAATCATATTATTGCCCAGGAAACACTCTCCATGGGCAGCCTTAACGCTTCGATTGTACATCCGCGTGAAGTGTTCCGGGCTGCCATCAAATGCAGCAGCGCATCGATTGTGTGCGCACACAACCATCCCAGTGGTGATCCTACGCCGAGTCCGGAGGATATCCAAATAACCAAGCGACTGATTGAAGCAGGTGCTATTGTCGGCATTGACGTGCTTGATCATATTATTATCGGAGATGGAACTTACGTAAGTTTGAAGGAGAAGGGCTTAGTATAATATAATGGTTGGCGTTGATGTTTTCCTATGAATGTTAACGGCGTTGTCCGTAAAAGATAGGTTCACTTTACAAATGCAAAAAAACAAATGCGAATATTAGCTCCACGTGTTGCGTGGGAATGAAATTGTTACGCTCTGGATCAGAATAGAGCGGCTATATGAGGCAGAAAAGGAGATTATGTTATGTTTGGTGGTTTTACGAAAGATTTGGGTATTGACTTGGGGACAGCAAATACGTTGGTTTATGTACGAGGAAAAGGAATTGTGGTGCGGGAACCTTCCGTTGTTGCTATACGGACAGATACAAAAAGCATCGAGGCAGTAGGTGAAGCCGCCAAAAAAATGATTGGTCGTACACCAGGTAACATTCGTGCTATTCGTCCAATGAAAGATGGCGTTATTGCTGATTTTGATACAACGGCAACGATGATCAAATATTTCATCCGTGAGGCGCAAAAACAACGCTCCATGTTCCAGCGTCATCCAAATGTGATGGTATGTGTACCATCCGGGATTACGGCAGTAGAACAACGCGCGGTTGAAGATGCAACCAAACAGGCTGGAGCACGTGAAGCCTATACGATTGAAGAGCCTTTTGCAGCTGCAATTGGTGCAGATCTGCCTGTATGGGAACCAACGGGTAGTATGGTTGTCGATATTGGTGGCGGTACAACGGAAGTGGCTGTCATCTCTCTTGGCGGTATTGTAACGAGCCGTTCGGTTCGTGTAGCGGGTGACGAGATGGATGAATCCGTTATCCAGTACATCAAACGCCAATACAATCTGATGATCGGTGAGCGTACTTCAGAGCAATTGAAGATGGACATCGGATCAGCAATGCCACTGGAGCAAGTAGAAACGATGGAAATTCGTGGACGTGACCTCGTTACAGGTTTGCCGAAGACGATCACGATTACTTCGGACGAGATCAGCGAAGCGCTGGCTGATACCGTGAATGCGATTGTTGAAGCGGTAAAAGTAACACTCGAAAAATGCCCGCCTGAACTTGCAGCCGATATCATGGACCGCGGTATCGTTCTTACAGGTGGTGGAGCACTGCTCCGCAATCTGGACAAGCTTCTTGCTGGTGAGACAGGAATGCCTGTCATTGTGGCTGAGAACCCGTTGGATTGTGTAGCGATCGGAACAGGTAAAGCGCTAGAGAATATTCATTTGTTCAAAAGCAGAAGCAGTTCGGCAGTTCGTTCCAAACGTTAATTGGTATTTGCCTAACTTGGCATTGCGACTAAGTGGCAAGGTATCGTTATAGAGTACCCGGTTAACCCCGGGGATGAGCTATTACCCGCTTAACAGGGGAGGATCAGCTGATATTCTCGCAGGGACTACAGGTCTGACAGTCTCCCCGCCGGGCATGGCTCGGAAGAGAATAATGGATGTTAGAGGGTGTTCGAACTGTTTAAACTGCTAGGCAACAAAAGACTTTTTGTTTTGCTGGTGGGCCTTGTTACATTTATCGCGTTAATGGGCTTTACGCTCAGTCCGCGAACCACTCTATCCTGGCCGGAGAAATTCCTGAAGGATTCAGTTGGATTTGTACAATACGTATTTTACAAGCCCGCTTCCTATGTAGCGGGCTTTTTCAAAGATGTAGCGAACATGCGTACGGTATATGAAGAGAATGAAGAGCTTCGCATCGCGATGGGGCACTATACCCGAGATCGGCTGAAGTACAATGATATGGAGCAAGTGAATGAGCAGCTTCAGAAAGCGCTCAATTTCACCGAAGAACAGAAGAATCGGTATAATTATGGTTCACGAATTGCTCAGGTTATCAGTGCCAATTCAGATCCAAACAGCAGAACCATTAACATTGATATCGGTGATAATGCGGGAATTAAGCCTGGGATGGCCGTTACCTCGCAGGAAGGGCTGGTCGGCGTAATCAGTCATGTCAGCTCATATACATCAACGGTTAATCTGTTAACGTCTATGGACGCCAATGATCCGACATCCAATGCCATTGCAGCAACGGCAGTAGGTAAGGAGAAAGTGTTTGGTATGATTGAGAGTTATGATCCGAAGACGGGCATGCTCAAGATGACCAAAATCTCAGAGGATTCAAACATCAAAGAGGGTGATGAAATCATCTCCTCCGGGATTATTAATAACTTTCCCAAGTATATGCGGATTGGCGAAGTTAAGAGTGTAGAGAAAAGTGAATATGGTTTAACGCAAACAGCTACAATTGAGCCGTATGCAAGCTTCCTTGACTGGAAAGAGCTGATTGTCATTATCCCGCCTGAGGTAAAAGAATAATGGTGACGCGCAAGCAAGTCTTGTTCCTGCTGTTATTCGTTTTGTTCATTGCGGAAGGCACGATTTTACCTCTGCTCATTCCTTCTGGATGGCAGATGCGTATTTCTGCCAATCTGGTTTATATCGTAATTTTGTTTATCGCTGTATATCATCATCGGCACACAGCACTAGTGCTCGGTATATTTTTTGGACTATTACATGACGTCGTATTCTACGGCGAGATGATTGGACCTTACGGATTCTCCATGGGATTATCGGCATACATGATGGGACTCATTTTTCAAGCACCGCGTGCACCTCTGCCGGTTATGGTATCGGTTGTCATTTTGGGAAGTCTGCTTAATGACACCATGCTGTTCTTCCTGTACAAGCTCTTCCAACTTAACCATGTGACCTTTGACTGGGCGTTGCTTGAATACATGATTCCTAATTTGTTCGTTCATTTTGTGTTTGCCTTGATCATTTATGTCCCGCTTCGGAAACAACTGGAGCGGATCGGCAAGAGACGGAGCAAGACAGAAGAAGCTTCTTAAATACATTTATGGAGCGCAAAGCAGGAACTTGGGGCCCCGGGCACGAAATGTAATGAGATGGGAGGGACAGGCTTATGACGGTAAAATCGAATCACGTAACGATTAAAGGCATCCGAGACGGCCTGGTTTTCCTGTTGGACGATCAATGTGAATTCGAGGAATTGCTCTATGAGCTCCGCTATAAGCTGGAACACAGCCATCAAAATATTTTGACCGGACCGATTGTTCATGTGGATATCAAGTTGGGTGCCCGCGAAGTGACAGAGGACCAGAAAGAAGCGATCCTCGATATATTGAAGCAAAAAGGGAATCTGCTTATTCGATCCATTGACTCACCTGCACTCCAACCGGAGGTTAAAGGACCGCCGCCGATTGTAACCATGTGTGGTATGGTGCGTTCAGGCCAGGTGCTTCATCATGAAGGAAATCTCCTGTTTCTTGGGGATATCAATCCGGGGGGCACGGTGACGTGTACCGGAGATATATATGTGTTGGGTTCACTCAGAGGTATGGCTCATGCCGGAATTGGCGGGGACGAAGAAGCCATCATTGCCGCTTCGGTGTTTGCACCGACGCAGCTGCGGATTGCGGATATCATCAGTCGTCCTCCCGATGAATGGGAGAGCCGAGAGACCGGAATGGAATTTGCTTACTTACAGGACAATCAGATGCAGATAGACAAGATGAGCAATATCGTTCGGTTGCGCCGAGATTTTAATGTGTTTAAAGGAGTGTAGCTCATGGGAGAGGCGATCGTGATCACTTCGGGTAAAGGCGGCGTGGGTAAAACAACCACCTCGGCAAACATCGGGACAGCGCTGGCGCTGCTCGGCAAAAAGGTTTGTCTGGTAGATACCGATATCGGCCTTCGTAATTTGGATGTCGTGATGGGACTCGAAAACCGTATTATTTACGATCTGTGCGACGTTGCGGACGGCCGCTGCCGTCTGAATCAGGCTTTGGTCAAAGACAAGCGTTTCGAAGAATTATATATGTTGCCTGCGGCGCAGACGAGAGACAAAAACTCGGTGTCGCCAGAACAGGTGAAGGATATTATCCTTGAACTAAAAAAAGATTTTGAATACGTCATTATTGATTGCCCAGCCGGTATAGAGCAGGGTTTCAAAAATGCGGTAGCAGGAGCAGATCAGGCCATCGTGGTCACTACACCGGAAAATGCTGCAGTACGTGATGCGGATCGTGTCATCGGGCTGCTGGAGAGTTCACACATTCAATCACCGAAGCTGGTGGTGAATCGAATTCGCAATAATATGGTTAAATCGGGTGACATGCTGGATATCGATGGTATCTTACAAGTACTTAATATTGACCTGATTGGTATCGTACCTGATGATGAGCTAGTCATCAAAGCGGCCAATTCAGGAGAACCTACGGTCATGAATCCGGATTCACTTGCAGCGATTGCGTATCGGAATATTGCACGACGCATTTTGGGAGATACGGTCCCATTGATGCAGCTGGAGCAGAAAAAGGGTGCTTTTACCCGCTTCAAAAAGTTCTTCGGAATGGGTTAATTCGTTAAACGAACTTATTCATCACCTGAATACATGACAGCCGTGGCTTATAGTCCGGCTTTTTTTGTTGCCTGCCGTCAGGCTTGTTCATATTATCAACCGCCTCTTCATAGGATGTAGTAAACAAGCCTCGGCGGGAGGACATTCCATGAACACGAAACTCAGAATCAAGCAGAGACGAGAAGAACGCATTCGGCGACTGATGGACGGTGCGACTGTGGAAGTCTTGCAGGAGCAAAAAGTAGGTTCACTATTGGACAAGAATGAGATCATACACCGGAAGCCGTTTACGTCTAGCGAAGGGATGCAGGAAAGAGACCCGGAATGGTTATGGAAAAAAGAGAATGGTCATTTCGTTCCAGGCGGGCATTCGAGATTCAACCTGTTCAAGTCACTTTTAAGGCGGACAGCCATTAGTGCTTTGATATTTGGCGGAGTATGGGGGCTGTTTCAATTGGATACCTCGTGGACCACATCACCCAAAACAGTAATTGCCGATGCACTCCATCGAGATATGGATTTTGCCTCTGCTGCAGCCTGGTATGAACGGCACTTTGGAGGAACGCCTTCGTTTCTACCGGTTCTCGGACATACGACGGATGCTGTCAATGGTTCCGGTATTCGGCAGTTACTGGGCAAACCGATCTCGGGCACAGTGGTTCAGCCATTTGCGCTTAGCATGAAGGGAATTGAGATCGTTCCGGATGCCGCAGGTGCAGAACTTATACAGGTCGCCAGTTCGGATGCAGGGCGTGTCATGGAGGTTATCGGAGATGCAGCAAGTGGATTCACGGTTGTCATCCAGCATACAGGCAATGTCACGGCAATATACGGTCGGTTGAACGAAAGTGAAGTGAACGTGAACGATTGGGTTGAAGCGGGGAATGCGGTAGGGAGTCTCAAGACTACGGGTGGTGAACAACCGGCCACGCTCTATTTTGCGGTCAAAGAGGGTGAGGAGTACGTAGACCCAGCGGAAGTCGTTGCCCTTGATTAGGGTGTGGGGAGTGCGTATTACGTTTCACCCATTTTTTGTAATTATCATGATGGCTTCTCTTCTGACTGGACATTTCATTGAACTCATTACGTTGTTTGCCATCGTATTCATTCATGAATGTGGACATGCTGCGGCGGCGGCCCTTCTGGGCTGTCGTGTCGTATCCATCCAGATGCTCCCTTTTGGAGGGGTGGCGGTTATTGAAGATGGAGGCAACATCACGGCCTTCCGGGAAATCATGATCGCTCTGGCAGGTCCATTGCAAAACATGCTAATGGTAGGCGTGGTATGGCTGCTGCAGTATGGCAATCTGGGCGATCCTGTTTTTCTGAACTACATCATTCAGGGGAATCTGCTCATTGCCCTCTTTAATCTGCTACCCTTACTGCCTCTGGACGGCGGTAAAATTGTGCAGGCGCTTGTCAGTCTGTGGGCACCCTACTATACAACATTAATGTGGACTTACAGAATTAGCATCCTCTGTAGCGTAGGGGTAATTTTGGTTGCCATCAGCCGATGGCTTACCGGAGATTACGGCCTACCGCTCAACATTCTGTTAATCGGTCTTTTTTTGTTCTATTCTAACCTGACGGATTACCGAAATGTGCCCTATCGCTTTATCCGTTTTCTCATGAATCGGGAGGGTGCTTTCGCTCGGCATGCGGCTACTGGCAGTTTGGCGCAGCCAATAATCTCATTTCCAGCGAAACCTTTGGACACTATTTTGCGTCTATTAAAGAGAGAAAGATACCATATGGTATACGTGATGAACAGACAGGGACGAATTATGGCAGTATTGCCTGAACAACGCATTATCGGTTCCTATTTTCAACAAAATGGCGATAAGTTGTAGTGTTCTGGTGGACCTGTTCTGAAATGGGTTAATACATGTACAATGAGAAATGTAAAGATACTGAAATGGATGTGGATGAATTGAATTGTCTTCTAGAGGTGAAGCCATGAAACAAATGATTGTACATAATGAACATAACCTCATGCAAATGGCGCTTCTGGAAGAAGGCAAAGCTGTGGAATTCACGGCAGAACGTACACGCGAGCGTGGACTGCTGGGTTCCTTTTTCAAGGGACGGGTCGTGAATGTGTTACCGGGTATGCAGGCTGCTTTTGTGGATATCGGTCAGAAAAAGAATGCGTTTCTATATGTGGACGATGTGTTGCATCCCCATCTGGAGAAGCAGCCCAAGGTGAAGCCTTCCATCTCGGAGTTGCTTCGTCCGGGTCAGGAAGTCATTGTTCAGGTTCTGAAGGAACCGGTAGGAGGCAAGGGAGCCCGGGTGACGACTCATTATTCACTTCCGGGCCGCTGGCTTGTCTACATGCCTATTGCTGACTATGTGGCGGTATCCAAGAAAATTGGCCGTGAGGGGGATCGTTCCCGCCTAAAGGCACTTGGAGAGCAACTGAGACGGGATGAAGAGGGGCTTATTATCCGAACCGTATCTGCAGAAGAACAGCATGAAGCCATTCAGGCAGACTTGGAAACATTACGTGCGCAGTGGTACCTGATTCGCGAAAAAGCGGACAGTTTGCCTTCCCCGAGCCTATTGCATCGGGATCATAGCATGGTACAGCGAATCATCAGAGATGTGTATACGCCAGGCAGTGACGAAGTCATCACTGATAGTGAAGGACAAGCCCGCGAGGTAAAAGCGTTGCTGGAAGAGATAAGTCCCGGTCATCAACCCAAAGTACAGGTGTATCGGGGAACAGAGTCCATCTTTGCTGCTTATGGTGTGCAGGAGCAGTTGAACAAGGATTTTGCCCGGAAAGTGTGGTTGCCTGGAGGCGGATATATCGTCATTGATCATACCGAAGCTCTGACTGTAGTGGATGTGAACACAGGCAAATATACGGGAGCTGGCGGTGACAGTCTGGAAGAGACCGTGACAGAGACGAACATGCAGGCAGCAGTGGAGATTGCCCGTCTGATGCGCCTGCGAGATATCGGTGGCATGATTATTGTCGACTTCATTGATATGGAGGAAGCTTCGAATCGGCATGAAGTGGCGGCGACCTTGGAGGGTGAGCTCAAGAAGGATCGGACCAAAGCGTTCGTGATGGGCTGGACCAAGCTGGGCTTGCTAGAACTGACACGCAAAAAAGTGCGGGAAGAGAGCACGTTACCCTATGTGGAGCCGTGTTCTTCCTGTCATGGTACGGGAAAAAGATATATTTCACCTTTGCATTGATTTTTGATATATTGCGTGATATAATCTTCAAGTATGTGTTTAGCCTAATGGTCTTGCACATGCTGTAACCGCACTGGCCGGGTATAAGAACAGTTCCGCAAGGACACTGTCACCTGAGAACGGGCGAGTCTGAGACATGAGGAGGTGCAAGGCAAATGTACGCAATTATTGAAACAGGCGGCAAACAGTACAAAGTCCAAGAGGGCGATGTTCTGTTCATCGAGAAATTGACTGCGAACGATGGCGAAAGCGTAACGTTCGACCGTGTCCTGGCTGTATCTAACGAACAAGGTTTGACAGCAGGTACACCATTGATTTCCGGAGCTACTGTAACGGCTAAAGTGGAGAAACATGGCAAAGGACAAAAGGTTATCGTATACAAATACAAACCTAAAAAGAACTACCATGTGAAGCAAGGTCACCGTCAACCGTACACTAAAGTAACTATCGAAAAAATCAAAGCGTAAAGAAGGTGCGATAAGTGATTATCGTTCAAATCTTTCGTGATGAGGACGGGAACATCGAACGTTTTTCCATCGAAGGGCATGCTAATTTTGCCAAGCGGGGAGAAGACATCGTATGTGCCGGGGTATCCGCTGTTACAGTGGGTACGGTGAACTCGATTGAAACATTGACCGGTGTCGAAATGGATGCCAAGATGAAGAATGGCTTTTTAAGTGGTTCTTTACCTTTGTTGGAGAGAGGGGAAACCTGGTCCCAGGTACAATTGTTACTCGAATCCATGGTGGTTATGCTCTCTAATATTGCAGAGTCATACGGGAAGTATATTAAAATACAGCAATTCAAATAAGTAAAGAAGGAGGACAACCAATCATGTTGAAATTAAATCTTCAGTTATTCGCATCGAAAAAAGGTGTAGGTTCCACGAAGAACGGACGTGACAGTAATGCTCAACGTCTGGGTGTTAAACGTGCTGATGGTCAAACTGTAACTGGTGGTAGCATTCTCGTTCGCCAACGCGGAACGAAAATTCACCCAGGAACTAATGTTGGTATCGGTAAAGATGACACTTTGTTCGCGAAAATCGACGGCGTTGTAAAATTCGAACGTTGGGGTCGCGATCGTAAAAAAGTAAGCATCTATCCTGTTAACGTTGCTCCTGTAGCAGCTGCAGTAGAAGCGTAATATCGGCATTCCGCCTAAGGAGCCTTCGGCATTTTTGCCGGAGGTTTTTTGTATTCAACGGTTATTCGATAATGAACTGGCAGAAAAGACATGTTATACTTGGTTACGGTGGGTGTAGACCAACCGAGTTTTGTAGAACGGGGAGAAGCCATGAAATCTTGGAAAAGAGTGCCGTGGATTGCGGCATGTTCACTTCTGATTCCTTTGGTTTTCGTTATGTTGTATCCGGCGATGATCTCAAGCGTCGTGTGCGCATTGTGGTCCGTCGCAGTATTGCTCATTTCTGTGAATGCGATGAAGAAACAGGCGGAGGCGGAACGCAGAGCCATCATACAATCCATGGAAAAGACAGCAATTGCTTCATTAAATCATCATCGACACGACTGGATGAACGACCTTCAGGTGTTATATGGATATCTTCGGCTGGGCAAACTTGATAAATCCTTGCAATGTGTGGAAAGAATAAAAGAGCGGGTTACAGAAGAAAGCCGAATCTCCAGATTGGGTATTCCTTCCCTCGTATTTTATCTTCAGTCATTTCGCGCCAGTGGAATCGCGCTGGAATTGCATGTGGAAATAGAAGATGAGTTGCAGCTTAGTGCTCTGGTCTCTCCCGAGGATGGCGAGTCACTTACCGGGGCGATTGCGGATGCAATTAGGGCCTATCAATATGGCGGCGGCCGGTCTTCTTGGGGAGAGGTTCGCAAACTGACCTTGAACTTCGGACAGGATCATGGAGATGTAGTTGTCCGACTGGATGGGGATCAAACACCCGATCCGGAAACACTGCGGCAGCTTACTGCCGTACTCAAAGGAAAAAAAGTCAGAACGGAGCAGCTTCCGTCTGAGGATACGTTTATACAATTCAGAATGCCGTGTGGAATATAGGAAGAAGGGGTTAACCAATGTTTGTAGATAAAGCGAAGATTTATGTGAAAGCCGGAGACGGAGGGGACGGAATTATTTCGTTCCGTCGTGAGAAGTATGTACCAAACGGCGGACCTGCCGGGGGCGATGGAGGCAGAGGAGCTGACATCATTTTCCGTGTGGATGAAGGTCTGCGGACGTTGATGGATTTCCGTTACCAGCGTCACTTCAAGGCCCCACGTGGTGAGAAGGGACGTAATAAAAGTCAGCATGGTGCAAACGCGGAGAACATGATTGTGCGCATTCCACCAGGAACTATCATCTTGGATGAAGACAGTGGAGAAGTACTGGCGGATATGACACGTCACGGTCAACAGGTTGTTATTGCTCGTGGTGGTCGGGGCGGACGGGGGAACATCCGATTTGCCACACCGAACAATCCTGCGCCTGAACTTGCTGAGAACGGTGAAGAAGGACAAGAGCGTTACATCGTGCTCGAATTAAAAGTTATGGCGGATGTAGGTTTGGTTGGTTTCCCAAGTGTCGGGAAATCCACATTGCTTTCTGTCGTTTCGTCAGCCAAGCCAAAGATTGGTGCATACCATTTCACAACTATTACACCGAATCTGGGTGTGGTTGGTGTAGGTGAAGGTCGTAGCTTCGTTATGGCCGATTTGCCTGGTCTGATTGAAGGCGCACATGAAGGAATCGGACTGGGACATGAGTTTTTACGTCATGTCGAGCGTACCCGTATTATTATTCATGTGGTGGACATGTCGGGTTCAGAAGGACGTGATCCTTTTGAAGACTGGCAGAAAATCAATGACGAATTGAAGCTGTACAATCCGCTTCTCGCCGAGAGAACGCAAGTTGTCGCAGCTAACAAAATGGATATGCCAGACTCTGAAGCGAACCTGGAGCAATTCTTACAGCAAGTTCGTGAAGTTCAACCTGATATTGAAGTGATGCCAATTTCATCCTTGACCCGGAAAGGGATTCAAGAACTTCTGTATCGTGCAGCTGATCTGCTGGATCAGGCTCCAGACGAGCGAGTGGTTGAAGAGGTAGCAGATGTATCTGAACGTAAAGTATATAGTCTGGACAAAAAAGAAGACGATGGTTTCAAAATTGTGCGTGAGAATGAAATGTTCGTTGTCGAAAGTGCCAAGATTGACCGCATGATGAAACGGATGCAACTGAACTCGCATGAGGCTATACTGAAACTCGCACGTACACTGCGTTATATGGGTGTGGATGCTGAGTTGCGTAAGCGCGGAGCTGTAGAAGGCACCATCGTGCGCATCGGAGACTTTGAATTCGAATTCGTGGAAGGCAGCAGTTACTACTAAGTAGCCGTCTTCCATGGAGAGACAGATTAATATATGGACGCAGAGAAGTGGGAAGTTGACCCACGGCTCTGCGTTTTTTTGTTTTTTCTGACATGGGAGAGGGATAAACTTGTATACTGTGAGGAACGTATTTCAAAAAATAGGCGTGTCATGTATTGCCCTTTTGGCATAGATCCTATATAATGTCCACTATATGAATACATGAGTCTTTGAGGAGAGGACGTTCTGTGAACGAACGCTATTACTTAGTACGGGAAGATATTTTACCAGAGGCTGTAGTGAAGACCATGCAGGTAAAAGAGCTACTGGCTTCCGGTGATGTTAAAACAGTGCATGAGGCGGTTGAGCAGGTCGGATTAAGCCGGAGTGCCTTTTATAAGTACAAGGATGGAATTCATCTGATCAACCAGCTTGAGCGCGAGAGAATTGTAACCATCTCCATTGATCTGGAGCATCAGTCGGGTATCTTGTCTCGTGTGCTTGGACATGTAGCTGGTTATGGGGCCAATGTACTTACCATTAATCAGAGTATCCCGCTTCAGGGAAGGGCCAATGTGGTCATTTCGGTGGAAACAACACATCTTCATGGCGAAATTGGTGAAATGCTGGATCGAATGCAAGATATGCCTGGAGTAAGGCGCACGCGTATTGTAGGCCAAGGTTAATTAGGCTTTAACATACAGGACTGACGGACAAGAATAGACATTAGGGGGTAGATCGTTAGTGAAACCGGTAAAAGTCGGATTGTTGGGTCTAGGAACTGTCGGAACGGGAGTCGTTCGCATTGTGGAAGGAAATCAGGAGGATCTGAGCAGTCAGGTTGGATCGCCGATTGTCATCGAGAAGATCGCAGTGAAAAATACAGAGAAAGACCGTGTCATTGCTGTAGATCGTGCCAAACTTACGGAAGATCCTTGGGAAGTCATTCGTCATCCGGATATTGATGTCATCGTTGAAGTCATGGGCGGTATTGATCAGACGAAGGAGTATATTCTTGAAGCGTTGGAACGGGGGAAGCATATCGTAACTGCGAACAAGGATCTTATGGCCCTGCACGGTACGGAGATTTTGGCGAAGGCACAGGAAAAACAATGTGATGTCTTCTATGAGGCGAGTGTTGCGGGTGGTATTCCAATCATTCGTACGTTGATTGAAGGTTTCTCTTCCGATCGAATTACCCGCATTATGGGTATTGTGAACGGAACAACGAACTTTATTTTGACGAAAATGAGTCAGGAAGGTGCATCCTATGAAGAGGTGCTGGCCGAGGCGCAGGCTTTGGGATACGCTGAATCGGATCCAACCTCCGATGTAGAAGGACTTGACGCAGCTCGCAAAATGGCGATCTTGAGTACACTCGGTTTCCGCACCAATGTGGAGTTGAAGGATGTAACTGTCAGAGGCATATCCTCCGTAACCCGTGAAGACATTACGTATGCCAGAAGACTTGGATATGAGATGAAATTGCTTGGTATTGCGGACCGTATTGACGATGAGATCACGATTAGCGTTCAGCCGACTATGGTTAGACAGAATCACCCGATTGCTTCAGTCAACGGTGTCTTCAACGCAGTATATGTACACGGCGAAGCTGTAGGGGAGACGATGTTCTACGGTGCAGGTGCGGGAGAACTCCCAACGGCAACTTCTGTTGTAGCTGACATTGTGGCGGTTACCAAAAACCTTAAACTTGGCGTAAACGGTCTAAAAGCGATTGTGCCTTATAAGACGAAGCGACTGCAAAGCGACGAGCAGATCGTGTCGAAAAACTTTATTTTACTACACGTTGACGACAAAGCCGGTGTATTGGCACAAATCACACAAATTTTCGCAGAATATGATGTCAGTCTGGCCTCGGTTGTTCAACAGCCGAATGAGCACAACCCGGATGCCGAGATCATTATCGTTACACATAATGCAAGTAAGGCAAGCATGGATAAAGTGTTGAAACACTTTGAATCACTCAGTGTCATTCGCCGCATTAAGAGTGTGTATCGGGTGGAAGGATAGTTGTTCGTATCCCGTACGGCATCTCAATTAGTTCAGTTATAACGTACAAGTTAATCATATCCGGTACAACAGGTCATCATTTCAGATTATTAAAACATAAAGGAGTTTACCCACAATGAGATATCAAGGACTTTTGCAAACATACAGAGAGCACCTTCCAGTTAACGAAAATACACCCCTGCTTACGCTTCAGGAAGGAAACACACCTTTGATTCATGCAGAGAATCTGTCTGAGGAACTCGGCTTAAATGTTTACTTCAAGTATGAAGGCTTGAACCCTACGGGTTCTTTCAAAGACCGCGGAATGGTTATGGCTGTTGCTAAAGCCATGGAAGAGGGCAGCCGTACGATCATGTGTGCATCTACAGGTAACACATCAGCAGCGGCAGCGGCTTATGCCGCACGTGGAGGTCTCAATTGTATCGTGCTGATCCCGAATAACAACATTGCACTGGGTAAACTGGCCCAAGCCATGATCTATGGAGCTAAAGTGATCGCAATCAATGGTAACTTTGACCGTGCACTGGAGATTGTGCGTGAGATTACAGCCAAGCATCCGATCACACTTGTAAACTCCGTGAATCCGTTCCGGATTGAAGGACAGAAGACAGCGGCGTTTGAAGTTATTGAACAACTTGGCGAAGCACCGGACGTTCTGGCTATTCCAGTCGGTAATGCGGGTAATATCTCGGCTTATTGGAAAGGTTTCAAGGAATATAAAGAGGCAGGCAAATCCAACACGTTGCCACGCATGGTTGGTTTCGAAGCTGAAGGTGCGATGGCTATTGTCAAAGGTGAGCCGATCCTTGAACCTGAAACGGTGGCAACAGCGATTCGAATTGGTAATCCGGCAAGCTGGAAAACAGCAGTAGCTGCAGCTGAGGAATCTGGCGGACAGATTAACTATGTAACGGATGAACAAATCCTGACAGCGTATCGTACACTTGCTTCTCGTGAAGGGATTTTTGCAGAACCTGCTTCTGCCGCTTCCCTTGCCGGTGTATACAAACTGAAGAGTGAAGGGTACTTTAAAGGCGGAGAGACTGTCGTTTGTGTGCTGACAGGTAATGGCCTGAAAGATCCTAATATTGCGATCAAAACGGTAGCGACTGAGCCACTTGTTGTTGAAGATACGGAAGAAGCAGTAATGGCAGCCATTGCACAACTGGAGCAGCAATCTGTATGAGTTTGCGTGAAAAGGTAACCGTAAAAATACCTGCAAGCACAGCCAATCTCGGTCCGGGGTTTGATACCCTGGGCTTGGCATTGTCTTTGTATGCCTGGTTGGAAATGAAACCTGCCGAGCAGACGACATTTCATCTTCACGGCAATCATTTGACAGGCCTGCCAACAGATAAATCGAATTTGATTTACGAAGTTGCACAGATGGTATTCAATGAAGCTGGGGTATCCGTACCTGAATTGGAGATTTCTATGTATTCCGATATTCCGCTTACGCGGGGACTCGGGAGCAGTGCATCGGCCATCGTTGGTGCACTGGCGGCAGCGAATGTATTGATTGGCGCTCCATTATCCGATGCCAAGCTCTTGGATATGGCCACATCCCTTGAGAAACATCCTGATAATGTGGGTGCATCTCTATATGGCGGTATTATTACAGCTGCATGGGATGGTGAGCGGGTGGATCATATTCGCATTGAGCCACATCAAGATCTGCAAGCTTTGGTTATTGTACCTGAATTTCAGCTGTCTACTTCAAAAGCAAGGAATGTGATTCCAGAGCAATTTGGCATGTCTGATGTCGTGCATAACATTAGCAGATCCTCGCTGCTCGTTGCAGCTTTGGCAAGTGGACGACTGGATATGATACAGAAGGCGATGTCAGATCGAATTCACCAACCATACCGGGCATCATTGGTACCAGGTATGTCTGAAATATTGGAGCACGCTGTCGATCATGGAGCTTTGGGAGCTGCACTGAGCGGAGCTGGGCCAACTGTGTTGACTTTGGTAGATCGTCATGACACACGAAAAGCGGAATTGGAACAATATTTGCTGGACACCATGGAGCGGGAGGGCATATCTGCTTCTGCACTGTGGCTCGATCCGGATTTGGACGGTGTAACCGTGCTGCCTGATCAAGACGAACGTCCATTTTTGGACAGAATCAAAGGGGAAGTTAATGCATGAAACGAATTGCAGTATTACCTGAAGGCTCGGTTTCTCATGAAGCGATTGATTTCCTTTTTAACGGTGAACCGTTAGATTTGCTTCACTCCAAGCTGATTTCGGATGTTTTTCGAGCAACGGATAGCGGGAATGCACAATACAGTGTTATCCCAATTGAAAATACAATTGAAGGTTCTGTTAGCCTCCATATGGACTGGCTTGTGAACGAGGTGGACATTCCGATGCAAGCGGAATGGGTGTACCCATCCATCCAGAATGTTATTGGACATGGCTCGGAATTTAAGACGGAGAGCGGCGAGTATGATTTCGGTAGAATTACCAAGATCATGTCCCATCCTGTGGCTATTCCACAGTGTCAGAATTTTATTCGCCTGCATTCGCCTGGGGCAGACCTTGAAGGCGTGAACAGTACAGCCGAAGCTGTAGAAATTGTGAAAAAAAATCCAGGTAAGGGCTGGGTGGCGATCGGTACAAAGCTTGCTGCTCAGAAGCATGGCCTGGACATTATGGCTGAACGAGTTACAGATCATGACAACAACTATACGCGTTTTGTGCTCATCGGTCATGAACCTGTGAACATTCCGCGTAAACCGGATCATGTGAAAACCAGCTTGCTGGTGACGTTGCCAGAAGATGCACCGGGTGCGTTGCATCAGGTATTGTCGGCTTTTGCCTGGCGGAAGCTGAACCTGACCCGTCTTGAATCACGTCCAACGAAGAAACGATTGGGCAGTTACTATTTTTACATTGATGTTGTGGAAACGGTCGATTCGGTTTTACTGACCGCAGCCATGGCCGAGATTGAAGCATTGAATTGTCAGGTGCGCGTTTTGGGTAGCTATCCTTGTTATACATATCCTTCGAGGTAATCGACCTGATGGTGGTTGTGAATGTTAGAAGGTTGTCATAAGTCGGGGTAGAATGAGCGAGTAATCGCTTGTCATTTGGTGTACAATGGACGGGTTAATAACGTTTCGGAGTTTAAGGAATGGATATTTTATGGAGGTGCAGTCATCGGTGGCAGAACAATGGATCTATTTGGATGGTCAGTATGTGACCAAGGAGAACGCAACCGTTTCGGTATATGACCATGGATTTTTGTATGGAGACGGGATTTTCGAGGGTATTCGGATCTATAACGGAAACATTTTCAGATGTAAGGCCCACTTGGATCGTTTGTATGATTCAGCGAAATCCATCAGTTTGAACATCCCGCTGTCCATTGATGAGATGCTGGAAGTCATGGCTGAAACGGTACGCCGTAATGATATGCGTAATGGTTATATTCGTCTTATTGTATCGCGTGGCCCTGGTAATCTGGGGTTGGACCCGCTACGTTGCCCTAAGGCATCTGTAATCATCATTGTGGAGCAATTGGCGATCTATCCGGAGGAAGCATATCTTACTGGATTGAAAGCAGTGTCTGTATCCCAACGCCGAAACATTCCGGACGCATTGAATCCGAAAATTAAATCGTTGAACTACCTGAATAACATCCTGGTTAAAATTCAGTCTAACTATTCAGGTGCTGGTGAAGCGATTATGCTGAACTCCCAAGGTTACGTAACTGAGGGTTCAAGTGATAACATCTTCATCATCAAAAATGGTGTAGTGTACACGCCCCCTTGTTATCTCGGAGCACTTGAAGGGATTACACGTCAAGCGATTATCGATCTATGTGGCGAACTGGAGCTTGAATTAAAAGAAGTGCCATTCACTCTGCATGATGTGTATATCGCAGACGAAGTCTTTTTCACCGGGACAGCTGCAGAAGTTATCGCTGCATATGAAGTCGATGGAAGAACAATTGGTACGGGTGTAGCAGGTCCGGTAACGCTGAGACTGCTTGAAGCATTCCGTCAGATTGTTGACAAAGATGGCTATAAAGTGTGGGAATCTTAAGATTGAGCGAATAGCATAGGGAACAGGAATCCTTCTTGTCCGATAAAATTCAGCATACCTGGCGTATGGGGATTTTAGAGGCAGGAGGATTTTTTTTGTTTAGTTGATGTCATTAGCCCGGTTTCTGCATAGGATGTAGTAACGGTATGGGCGAATGTACTGCCCAAGTATGACGTCTAGGAGGTTAGTTCCCTGTGAAAATACACATGGTGAAAAAAGGCGACACATTATATCTGCTGTCCCAAAAATACAATGTAGCGCTGGACAAATTAATCGCGGCTAATCCGCAAATCACAAATCCCGACAAGTTGGATATTGGCATGAAGGTCAAAATCCCTGCAGAGCCAGTAACACCGAAACCGGAAGGCGTGCTGCACAGTCACAAGGTTCAGCAAGGAGATTCGTTATGGAAGTTGTCACAAGCCTGGGGAGTTCCTTTAAAAGATATGATCAATGCCAATCCGCAGTTGAAAAATCCGAACGCTCTGCTGGTGGGGGAAACGGTCTACATTCCCTCGATGCATGCACAAGGAAACACCACGTCTAATACGGGTGCCAGCAACATTGCTGCGCATGAAAAGCTTTCGCCAGAAGGTAAGGAATACACAGGAGTCAAAGAACCGGAACCACCGGCGCCAGTTGCACCAGTTCCTCCTGCTCCGGTAGCAGAGGTTCCAGTTCCGGTCCCAGTTCCTGTACCACCACCAGCCAATCCGGAAAAGCCAAATGTGAAGCCTGAACTGGAGGCACTGCCACAGTTGCCTGTACTTCCTGAAGTGAAGCCTGAAAAGGAAACGCACAAAAAAGAAGAGGTTAAACCTGAAGTTAACGTAAAACCGGTAGCAGAATCCAAGAAATACACAATGCCCAATCTTTCGCCTGAAATTATGCCCTTGCCTGTAATGCCAAATACAAAGTCTCCAGCTGAGGTTGCACCAGCAACGAAAAAACCTTGCGGTTGTGGTAATAAGTTGCATCATGCGCCAGCGGAGCATCCTTATGTTCAAATCCCTGTCCCTGTACAAGAGGTGTATGGTGTTCAGCAAGACATGTACACGGCAGGAGCGAGCAACAATGCACCGTTCCCGGGGATTCCGGAAGTTAGTCCTTATAGTGGCAGTGATCTGCCGAACAGTCCATGGACTGGGGCGGAGCAGAGCCATAATCACAACAATGTTATGCCAAATTTATCCCCAGAAATGCAAAACAATTCATTTCCAATATCGCCAGCTGGCCATGTGAATAGTCCATTTCCATCGTATGTCGCACCTAGTCATATGAATCATCAGCCACCTTTTATATCCCCATATTCGATGCTTCCTTACCCTCCATGCGGATGTGGTTCACATACACATGTGCCTCAGTATACTTATCCTTCACATGGTTATCAGGATCCAGCTTGGAATATGTACGGTCCTTCGTACGGTATGCCGCCTGAAATGTCCACATCAACGATGCCAAACCAGCCTATCGAGTATGCTTATCAGAACCCGTACCCTACCCAGAACATGGTCCCACCGTCCCCGCTTGGTGCTTTCGGTGAATTGTACCCTCCACAAGGCCAAGGTAAGGGTGGTAAAAAAGGGGGGCGTGACGACGCTAACTTAAGTCAGGTAGGGCTTGAAGAGGCTGGAGCGGATTCAGAGGCGAAGTCCAAGCAAGCCGGGAATAAGCCGACCGCTGCGAAACGTAGAACAACCAAGGCTCCTTTGAAGAATAAATCCAAGGTATCCGTGTCCGGGAAAACATCCAGGGAAGGTGTAGCAACTTCCAACCAACGGAAATCCAATAAAAAGCGTCGTAATCCATGGATACAAAACTAAATTAGAGGATTGCGATTGGTAAAGAAGCAGGGGAATTGTTATATCAGCGGGAAGCCAGCTCTGTAATAGAGAGCTGGCTTCCCGTTTGTTTGAGTATAGATTGACTCACGTAAGCATAACGGAGATATGGCTGTTTAGGATTGATAAAGGCATTTTATTGCTAAAGTATTGTAAACCCTTTCATAATTGTGTTAATATATTTGTACCCTGTGAGCACATTATTTATGATAGACAAGTTAGGGTACCCATACGATAGCTTTAGCTGGTGTGCAAAACTACGAAAGAAAAGAAATGAAAAAAACTGTTGCATTAGATTCAGCCGTATGATATATTATTTAAGTCGCCGCTGAAACACACGGCTGACACGGGAAACACAAGAAATGACAAACAAGTTTGATCTTTGAAAACTGAACAACGAGTGAGTAACGATCTTGCTTGCAAGATCGACGCTGAGAAATGAGTACAAGTCTTCGGACTGTATGATTTCGAAGCACAAATGAGATTTTTAATCTCGTCAGATTCAAAATGAGCTTATCGCTCTTTTCAATACTTTATTGGAGAGTTTGATCCTGGCTCAGGACGAACGCTGGCGGCATGCCTAATACATGCAAGTCGAGCGGACTTGAAGAGAAGCTTGCTTCTCTGATGGTTAGCGGCGGACGGGTGAGTAACACGTAGGCAACCTGCCCT
>NZ_BCNV01000010.1 GCF_001570725.1 Paenibacillus amylolyticus | reverse complement strand
CCAAAAAAATTAAATTCAATATTTGGTATCGAACAAGATTTTCACGAATCATTTTTGCAATCAGTTGCATCTATAGAAAGTTTAATAAGTGTATATTTAAGAAATAATAAATTTGATCATGTAAATTTGGCAAAAGAAAGACCATATATACAATTAAATAAATTAGGAGAAAATGAAAAAATATATTTAGATAATTTACCTCGATTAAAACAATTATGTCATTCTCATAAGTGTTTTAGAAAAACTAAAGTTAGAATGGACGATTTGAATTTTGCTTTGAAATATCTAAATAACAATAAAATTACATTTCATTTCAAAGCGTTACCTAGTTTAAGAGAAATAATTATCAATTCTTATAATATAGTGTTTGTATACGAATATTGTTTGACACAAGAATACTTATATAGGAAAGCTTTTTCACAAGGCACAATTGTTGTTAATTTACATGGTTGGAATGATGATAAAAGTATATCTAAAGAGGCTAGAGAGCTTGCTTCTACTATGGAAATAAAATTACTAACTAAAAACGAGTATTTTTCTTATGTTCATAAAATTAAATAATAATAAATTTAAAAAAGAAATGGAATTTTATAAAACTTTTAATAGGATATATGTTTTTGGTTCTTATTTAACGGATAAAAAAAACTCAAATGATATCGATATAGTAATAATTTATAAGTATTATTCAAGTGATTTTAGAAAAGATTTGTATAAATTTAAGAAAAAGCTATCAAATTTAGTGAACTTACCTCTAGATATTACTGCTTTAAGCGAAAAAGAAGAAAAAGACGTTAATTTTATTGATGAATTAAATAATAATTATATAGTGTTAAAATAATATTATATATTAAGTTGGAAAGATTAGAGAACCTAAATACTAAAAAATAACTAGGAAATGAGTTTATCATAGTTCTATATCAATATCGGTTAGTCATGAAAAAAGTATTAAGTAAATTTACTCAGCTGTCAGTATTTTTATACATTCACTTATGAATACCTAGAAATAAAATTATTAGTCATTTCTAATT
>NZ_BCNV01000009.1 GCF_001570725.1 Paenibacillus amylolyticus | reverse complement strand
AGTGCAGCAATGCATGGAGCTGACCAGTACTAATCGGTCGAGGGCTTATCCAAATATGCAAGTGATCATTCGCGTGTTTCGTTTCGAATCTAGTTTTCAGGGAGCAATCCTTGAATGATGTTGAAGATTGTTATTTGGAGAGATACCCAAGTGGCTATAAGGGGACCCTCTGCTAAGGGGTTAGACTGCGTAAGCGGTGCGAGGGTTCGAATCCCTCTCTCTCCGCCATCTTTACCTAAAGATGGACAAGCAATCAAGACACAATTAATATGGCGGTGTAGCTCAGCTGGCTAGAGCGTACGGTTCATACCCGTAAGGTCGGGGGTTCGATCCCCTCCGCCGCTACCATATTACCCAGGAGGCTTAGCTCAGCTGGGAGAGCATCTGCCTTACAAGCAGAGGGTCGGGGGTTCGATCCCCTCAGCCTCCACCATATACGCCGGTGTAGCTCAACTGGTAGAGCAACTGACTTGTAATCAGTAGGTTGGGGGTTCAAGTCCTCTCGCCGGCACCATTAATGCCTGGAACCGTGGTGTAGTTGGCCTAACATGCCTGCCTGTCACGCAGGAGATCGCGGGTTCGAATCCCGTCGGTTCCGCCATTAATCCTAAAAATTAAATATGGCTCGGTAGCTCAGTCGGTAGAGCAGAGGACTGAAAATCCTCGTGTCGGCGGTTCGATTCCGTCCCGAGCCACCTTTAATCCTTGGAGGATTAGCGAAGTGGCCAAACGCATCAGACTGTAAATCTGCTCCCGTACGGGTTCGGTGGTTCGAATCCATCATCCTCCACCAGTTTTATGAGTCATTAGCTCAGTTGGTAGAGCACCTGACTTTTAATCAGGGTGTCGAAGGTTCGAGCCCTTCATGACTCATCTTTAAGAAAAGAGTGATTAATCATTAATTTGATTAGTCGCTCTTTTTTGTTGTGTAATTTTAACGAAATATGGATATTTATTAATGCTGGGCAAGATATGATAAACTAATAGAAAACATGCAGAGTGGTGACGTTCATTATATGAAGCTCATACCTGATCTAAAACAGCAAATTGAAGTCATTATAGGCACAACTTTGGACGAATATGAAATCACAATACAAGAATGGACGCAATCCGTAGTAAATCTGGTTGGTCTTCATGGGAATTCAGAGATCTTTGGTGATGAAGGTGAGATTCAGGGGTTACCTGATCACTCTATATCCCAAAGTACATTATCCGATGTGATCAGTTTGAATACGGGAGAGCGTATCTTTTTTAAGGTTCGGATGAATGAGAAAGAAGAGACTGTCGTGTGTTGGGGATGCGTAGCCAGATCTATTACTGTGGAAACACGGCGGTTTATTGAGCTTTTGATCCGTACTAACACGGGACGATCTGATGATATACAGCCTATTGTATATGAGAATGATAGAGAGCAGTATCTGACTGAACTGGGTCTCTGGCTTACAGAGCAGATCAAACAACCAACCAAGCAGGAATCTGAAAGTGTTCCTGATCGCTTTGTGGTGGCTGCAGGATTGAATGCTGAGAAGATTCTGTTCTTGCTACAAGGGGATACACCTGATGCACATCGTTTACGATCCAAGGAACTGAACAAGTTGCTTGAGAGTTACTTTGGCGAGGAGATTGTATTGATTCCTTTAGGGGAGCAAGAGTGGATTTTTATGGGTGATAAAGAGATTGTTACAGAAGAAGCCGAGGAAGATACTACGGAAGCCAAAAAAGATTCACTAAACGCTTTCTGTCTGGGATTACATGAATTGGTCGCGAGTGAATGGGCAGGTGTATTCCATCTCTCTGCATCCCTGCCATGCATTCCTGCACAACAACTAGTATCAGTCACTGCTCTTCTTAAAGAAAGTGTTCAGTTGGGCAGAGCATTCCATGTTACGCAGCACATTCATCTCCCATGGGATCTGCATCTGGAACGTTTGGTAGCGAGCATTCCAGATGAACAACGTATACGCTTTATACAGGAAACAGGCAAGGACACGTTAATCTTCAATGATAGTGAGACGCTTGCTACGCTGGAGACCTTTTTTAGCCTGGACTGTAATGTTAGTGAGACAGCCAAACGACTTTTCATTCATCGAAATACGCTGGTGTACCGTCTGGACAAGATCAAACAAGAGATTGGTTACGATGTAAGGCACTTCGAAAGTGCTGTTCTAGTGCAGTTTTTACTGCTTATGTACAAAGTGACGAAAAAGCATTGATATTTTTGTGCAGTTTGCGAATAGTCAAACCTCATACAGATAGGGTAATATAAAAATACAAATTGTATTCGATTACAAAATGATCTCTGAGGAGGCAACAATCATGGCTGGAGTACGTTTAGAGCATATTTTCAAAAAATACCCGGGTTCTGATAAAGCAACTGTAGTTGACATTAACCTGGACATTAAAGATAAAGAATTTCTGGTATTGGTAGGCCCGTCCGGTTGTGGTAAATCAACAACACTGCGTATGATCGCAGGCCTTGAGGAAATTTCTGAAGGTAAACTCTATATCGGTGACCGTGTCGTTAATGATGTTGCACCTAAAGACCGCGATATCGCAATGGTATTCCAATCCTATGCCTTGTATCCGCATATGAGCGTATATCAAAACATGGCGTTTGGTTTGAAATTGCGTAAGGTTAAAAAAGATGAGATCGACAAACGTGTACGTGAAGCAGCTAAAATCCTGGATATCGAGCATTTGCTTGAGCGTAAACCTAAGGCATTGTCCGGTGGTCAACGTCAGCGTGTCGCTTTGGGACGTGCGATTGTCCGTGATCCACAAGTGTTCTTGATGGATGAGCCTCTCTCCAACTTGGATGCCAAACTGCGTGGTCAAATGCGTGCGGAGATCACTAAACTTGCGAAGCGTTTGGAAACAACTGTTATCTACGTAACGCATGACCAGATCGAAGCTATGACGATGGGTGATCGGATCGTTGTTATGAAGGATGGTATCATCCAACAAGCAGCTTCTCCGGAAGAGTTGTATAACCTGCCGGCTAACCTGTTCGTAGCTGGTTTCATCGGTTCCCCGACAATGAACTTTATCTCGGGTAAACTGGCTGAGCAAGGTGCTAACTTGCACTTCGTAGCTCCAGGCGTGGACGTTGAAATCCCGCAAGGTAAAGCACAAGTGTTGAAATCTAGAGGATACATTGGCAAAGAAGTCATTCTGGGTGTTCGTCCAGAAGACATTCACGAAGAGCCAGTATTCCTGGAAGCATCCCCGAACTCTGTATTCTCTACACACGTAGATGTTACAGAGAACCTGGGTCACGAAATGCTCCTCTACTTGAGCGGTGTTGGTAACGATACAACGATCGCACGTGTAGACGGACGTTCTAACACTCGTGATGGTTCCACAGTTAAAATGGCCATCGACATGAACAAGGTTCATATCTTTGACAAAGAGACTGAAGTGAACGTACTTCTTCAAGACTAATACTACTGAGATTCCTCGGTGACGATGGAACCTGACAGTTAACGCAATTATACATTGTAATGAGAGCCCCTTCCGTTATTGCTGGAAGGGGCTTTTTTTAAGATTATAATTTATAAGTTTTCAGCGGGCTAAAGAATTCGATAACTTAAGAAAAGCAACCGTTAAACCACGAATATAGCATCTTCGATAGTGCTTCAATCAGAGAACTTTTTTTACTAATGGTTGTGGGAGGCCGAGATTGCATTCAGCCCGGAATTCATTTAAGATTATTTGAAGGTCTGTCTTCTTATGATTAAGAGAATGGACTGTTGGAAGGGTATGCATCTGTACCCCATGTTGTGAATGCGCTAATAATGGAAAGAACTGATACACGATCTGATGTACATAGAGGCACAGCGAATGCTGAAAGGAAGAGACAAATGGCGAAAAAAGTGAAAGTATCCGAATTGGTGCAGCAGTTTCAGTTAGAGGTTGTTTCTGGATCTCACGGACTGAAAAGAGTCATTACGGTAGATGATCTGAACCGTCCTGGTCTGGAAATGGCCGGTTATTTTGAATACCATCCACAAGAACGGGTACAGCTACTTGGAAGAACGGAATTAGCCTTCTTTGCAATGTTGCCCGAGCAAGAGCGGCGCGATCGTATGCAACGTCTTTGTACGGAAGAGACGCCTTGTATCGTTGTCACGCGTGGACTGGAGGTTCCGCAAGAGCTGATTGATATCAGTGAAGAGCAGAATCTGGCTGTACTTCGCAGCAACATGGCGACAACGATTCTATCCAGCCGGATTACCGGTTTCCTGGAGAAGAAACTGGCACCTACAGCAACCATTCACGGTGTACTTTGTGATGTTTATGGCGTAGGTATGCTGATCACGGGTAGTAGCGGTATTGGTAAGAGTGAAACAGCACTTGAACTGGTTAAACGTGGACACCGACTAATTGCCGATGATGCGGTGGAGATCCGTCAAACGTCAGATTTTCAGCTCCACGGTACTGCACCTGAATTGATCCGCCACTTGCTCGAAATTCGAGGTGTAGGTATCATCAACGTCATGACATTGTTCGGAGCCGGTGCGGTTCGGAATAACAAACGGATTACCTTGGTTGTACGTCTGGAAGCATGGCAGCAGGATAAACAATATGATCGTCTGGGTCTGGATGAAGAGACTACACGCATCATTGATACCGATGTGCCTCTCGTTACGATTCCTGTTCGTCCGGGACGGAACTTGGCCGTTATTATTGAAGTGGCTGGCATGAACTATCGCCTGAAACAGATGGGTCTGAATGCTGCACTGCAATTCACGAACAAGCTGACAGCAACCATCTCGGAAGATATGGAAGACATGGATTAAGAAATATTTTATACAAGGAAGTCAAGACAAATGGTTGACATGAACTGCTTCTCATAAGGCGCAGGGTATGCCAACCATTCGTCATGCATGCGATTGATTGAATTTATAGGAGTGTGAATGAATGGATACATTATTACTGTTGAACCCAATTGCGTTCTCTATTGGAGCGTTAAAGGTTCACTGGTACGGGCTTATTCTTGGTGCTGCGGCACTGATAGGATTACTGCTCGTGATCCGGGAGGGCAAACGCTACAATATTCCACAGGAAGTGTTCATGGACATGGTTCTGCTGGGCGTGCCTTCTGCCATCATTGGTGCCCGTATCTACTACGTAGCATTTAAGTGGGAAGATTATAAGGATAATTTCTGGGATGTCTTTAAAATATGGAATGGCGGTATCGCCATCTACGGTGCACTTATTGGTGCTATCATCTGTGCAGTTATTTTCTTCCGTCGTAAAGGATATAACTTCTGGCGTATGGCCGATATCTGTGCGCCTGGGCTACTCGTTGGACAGTTAATCGGACGCTGGGGTAACTTTGTGAATCAGGAAGCCTACGGCGGTCCTGTGGAAGAATCATTTTTGAGAGACAAGCTTCATCTGCCGGACTTTATTGTAAATCAAATGAACGTAGAAGGCGTATTCCACCATCCTGCATTTTTGTATGAATCGATGTGGAGTCTCGTTGGTCTGGTCCTGCTGTTGGTTCTGCGTCGTCAGAAGTTTCTGCGTTCAGGTGAACTGTTCATGTCTTATTTCATCTGGTACTCTATCGGTCGCTTCTTCATTGAAGCTTTGCGTACGGATAGTCTGGGCTTCCAGGCTCCGCAGTGGGTTGCTTCATTAGTGAACGGGCTGTGGTCTCCAATGACTGCAATGGGCTTTGAACAAGGATATCTTGATCCTGCTTACGGTAACGTACGAATCTCGCAACTGCTTGCTATTGGCATCATTATTGTAGCTGTTGTATTCATTGTGGTGAGAAGAGTGACAGGCAAAGCGGATGTTCGTTACAGTGATCCGATTGTATCGTCCAAAGTTCCTGCAGATGATATGGAGCATACGGGAACGGCTACTGGCAAAGAGAATAAGGTGACACCTCCAGCCAAAGATGAATCCAAGCAAGTTGAAGATAAAAAGGAGTAATGCAACATGATTGACACGGTATTGTTCGATCTGGATGGAACGATTATTGATACCAATGAGCTGATTATCAGCTCATTCCAGCACGTCATGGGGGGATGGGAACATTCAGCTCCATGGACACGGGAACAGATTATTCCGCATATGGGTGGCACACTGGAGCAGCAAATGCGGACTTTCTCTGGCCAGGAGGAAGTCTCCGAGTACGTGAAGGGTTACCGTGCCTATAATGATATCCATCATGAAGCGATGGTTAGACCTTTTCCACATGTTATTGAGGTAGTAGAGGCGCTACATCAGGCCGGCATTGTGATGGGTGTAGTCACGACCAAAATTCGTCCATCTACATTAAAGGTGTTAGAACGTTTTGATCTACTGAAATATATGAAGACGATTGTAACAGTGACCGACGTAACGAATCCGAAGCCGCACGCTGAACCTGTTCTGAAAGCCATTACGGAACTGGGGGCAGATCCTGCCAAAACCTTAATGGTGGGTGACAGTCCGGTGGATATCCAATCGGCACAAAATGCGGGTGCTCTCTCGGCAGGGGTTGCATGGTCTCTTAAAGGGGAGACGATCCTGAACGGATATGGCCCGGATCACATGTTGCACGACATGAGAGACTTGTTGAAACTCATCCGCATTGAAACGGGACGTTCATGAGAAAAGTAACCCGCTATCCGGTAGAGGACCAGAATGCACTTTGGCATATCTACAAGACAGTGAGTCCGTGGAAGGGCGTTCGTAATTTTATCTGGATCCAATTGTCACGCTACTGTCCGATTCTATCGGTGAAGAACTGGATTTACCGCCGGATGCTCGGTATGAAGGTGGGAAAACATACAGCCTTTGGCCTGATGGTGATGGTGGATGTATTCTTTCCGGAAAAAATAACGGTCGGTGAAAACTCGGTCATCGGTTACAACACAACGATTCTCGCTCATGAGTATCTCATTAAGGAGTACAGGCTCGGTGAGGTGATTATCGGGGAAAATGTACTGATTGGTGCCAACACAACGATTCTTCCCGGGGTAACGATAGGAGATGGAGCCGTTGTGGCTGCTGGAGCTGTCGTACATAAGGATGTTGCCCCAGGAGCTTTTGTTGGAGGCAATCCATTACGTGATTTATCCCGTTCGGCAGCTTCTACGGAAGAGACGGTCTTTAACACGGATAATTCTTCTCAGGGTAGTGTGCATTAAATCAATAAAGTAATGAATGAAGATGAATCGATGAAGATGATTCGAAGTAAAAAGCTGCTGATGGCAGCTTTTTTCGTATATAAATACCGATTGGTGAGGACAACGGCATGTGTATAAAACAATATGTCCATCCAGGGGTGATCAAGCTTCGGTATTGTTGACGGTAGTGCGGATTTCATGTTATCATATCCCATATCCTTTAGTTTGTTAGCACTTTACCATGTGAAAGTATCTTGAGAGAATATAACGTGATAAAGGTTGAACTAAACCAATAGTTGAAGGCTTTTGAAGCATTACGGTGATTCAGGGTTACAAGATAGAATGGGGATTTACACTACATAAATCCTGTTGAAATAGAACGAGCAAAACTCTTAAATTACTGACTCGGGGTGAATAATACCAATGTCCAAACCAAAAGGCTTTGAAAAACCGACCGGATTTCGCGACTACACACCACATGTAGTATCCAAGCTACGGACGATTGAGCGGAATGTACTGGAATGTATGGAACGCTGGGGTTACCGTCAGATCATCACACCAACGATTGAATACTACGACACGGTAGGTGTAGCGAGCTCCACATCAGATCGCAAATTGTTTAAATTATTGAACAGCCGTGGAACCACGCTGGTACTGAGATCGGATCTAACAGCTCCAATTGCACGTGTCGTTTCATCCATGCTCAAAGATGAGCAGTTACCGCTGCGTCTGTCCTATCATGCGAACGTATTTCGTTCCATTGAAGAGGAAGCTGGACGTGAGGCTGAATTCTTCCAGACGGGCGTGGAGCTGGTTGGAGACGATTCACCTGAAGCGGATGCAGAAGTTGTTGCGCTTGCGATTGCCTCTTTGCAGGCAGCGGGCGTGTCTTCTTTTAAAATAGCCATGGGCCACATGGGATTCCTGAACGGGTTACTGGAGGAAGTGATTCCAGGCCAGACCGCTGAGCAAGAGCAATTGAAGGAAGGGTTACTCGGACGTGATTATGTCGGCTATCGCCAGTCGATTGAAGCATTGAATCTGGAGCCAAAGCTGAAAGAACAGCTTGAAGCGATCCTTCGTCTGCGCGGTGGTAAGGAAGTATGCACACATGCGGTAGAGCTAAGTTCAAGTGCTGAAGCAGCCCAGTCGATTGCACATCTGTGTGCAGTATTCGAAGTGCTGGAAGCATACGGTGTATCCGAGCATGTGCTGATTGATCTAACGATGATCGGTGATTTCTCCTATTATACGGGTATGACGTTTGAAGGGTATGCAGCAGAACTGGGCTCCCCGGTATGTAGCGGCGGACGGTATGATAATCTCTTACAACAGTTTGGGCGCTCGTTGCCAGCTACAGGATTTGCACTGAAAACCAACCGGATTATTGATGGCGTGCATGGCATTATCATTGAAGAGAAAAAGCCAATACTTATCCAATATAGTCCGAAACGTCGGGCCGAGGCACTAACAGAAGCGGCAAGATTACGCAGTATGGGACAAAATGTAGTGACACTCCTTCTTCCTGAAGACGGGGCTGGGGCAAGTGTCGTATCGGTTGAAGCAAGAACCGCTCAGGCTGAGCAGGTTATTACTTACGGATCTGAAGAAGGAGGACGCTGAGATGTCGGATATTCTGAAGGTGGCCATGCCGAAGGGCCGAATCTATAAAAAAGCCTCCAAATTGTTCCGTGAAGCGGGGCTGGATATTCCAGAAGACGTGGACGATACACGTAGACTGGTCATCGAAGTACCGGAAGCCGGAATGGAATTCATTATGGCGAAGCCCGTGGATGTTCCAACGTATGTAGAGTACGGTGTTGCTGATATCGGAATTGTCGGTAAAGACGTGCTGCTGGAGGAAAATCGGGACGTGTATGAACTGTTGAATCTGGGAATCGCCCAGTGCCGTATGTCTGTAATCGGACTCCCGGACTGGAAGCCCGGCATCCAGCAACGTGTCGCAACGAAGTATCCTAGGATTGCTTCGCAGTATTTCCGGGAGCAGGGGCAGCAGGTCGAGGTTATCAAGCTGAATGGTTCCATTGAGCTCGCACCCCTGATTGGTCTGGCAGATCGAATCGTCGATCTGGTGGAGACAGGTCAGACGCTGCGCGAGAACGGACTCGTGGAGATGACAGGCATTCTGGATATCACGAGCCGTCTTATCGCCAATCGGGTAAGTTATCGGATGAAAAATGCACGAATCCAGGCTTTGTGTGATGCGCTTCAGCAGGTCATTCCGGCATCGAATGAGATTTCGGCGGGAAGTCTTCGGGGATAAATTAATGTTTTGGAAACATAGATGAGAAACATACAAAGCAGAAGCAAAAGTAAGAGTAAGAGACAAAATAAAGAAGCGAATCGGCCATGAGTAGGCAGACATTACAGGGGATAAGGAGGTTGTACGTATGAAAATAGTACCTGCACGGGAGTTTGATCTGAAGCGGGAAGTAGAGTATGGCACGCCAGAGCAAAATGAAACGGTACGGCGTATTGTCAGCGACATTCGCCGTGAAGGGGATGCGGCCCTGCTTCGTTACACGGAGCAGCTGGACCGTACGAAGCTGACGGCCGCGAATTTGCGCGTGCCGCAGGAAGAGCTGCAGGCGGCTTATGCAGCCGTGGAGCCATCCTTTGTGACGGCGATTCGGCAAGCCGCCGCCAACATTCGTGCGTTTCACGAGAAGCAGAAACGCAACTCGTGGATGGATTGGCAGCCGGACGGCAGCCTGCTAGGCCAGGTCATCCGACCGCTGAAGCGGGTCGGTGTCTATGTACCTGGCGGCAAAGCAGCGTATCCATCGTCTGTGCTGATGAATGTAATTCCGGCACAGGTGGCAGGCGTGCCGGAGATTGTTCTTGTGACGCCGCCGTCTACGAACGGTGGCGAAGGTATTAACCCGTACATTCTCGTTGCTGCTGCGGAAGCAGGCGTGAGCGAGATGTACCGGGTTGGCGGCGCTCAAGCCATCGCCGCCCTCGCTTACGGCACGGAGAGTATTGCCCCGGTCGACAAGATCTGTGGACCGGGCAATATTTACGTGGCGCTCGCGAAGCGCGAGGTGTACGGTGCGGTCGATATCGATAGTATCGCCGGGCCGAGTGAGATTGTGGTGCTCGCCGATGATACGGCGAATCCCGTGTATGTCGCCGCCGACCTGTTGTCGCAGGCGGAACATGACGAGATGGCATCGGCCATTCTCGTCACAAATTCGGCCACGCTGGCGGAAGCCGTGCAGGGCGAAGTGCAGCGCCAGCTTGAAGTGCTGCCGCGGCGCGATATCGCTGCTGCTTCGATAGAGCAGTATGGCGCGATTATTGTGGTCGATTCCATCGATGAGGGAATCGATGTGGTGAACCGGCTTGCACCGGAGCATCTGGAGATCATGGTGCAGGAGCCGATGGCTTACGCTGGCCGGATCGAGAATGCCGGTGCGATCTTCCTCGGCCCGTACAGTTCGGAGCCGGTAGGAGACTATTTTGCCGGACCCAATCACATTATTCCGACCAATGGAACTGCACGGTTTAGTTCACCGGTGGATGTGGATGATTTTATCAAAAAATCGAGTCTGATCTATTATAGTAAAGAAGCGCTGCTGCAGAACGGAGCGGCTATTATAGAGTTGGCCCGTCATGAGGGTCTTGAAGGGCATGCCCGTGCAATCGCTGTACGGTTAGAACAGGAAGGAAAGGCGGAATCAGACAATGGATAAGCAAAATAATGGTGTGGAACTTGAAAACAAAGGCGCAGTGCGCCAAGCAGAGGTTGATCGCAAAACAAACGAGACCAATATCCAATTGGCTTTTGCCGTAGATGGAACAGGACAATCCACGATTGAAACGGATGTACCGTTCCTGAACCATATGCTGGATCTGTTCACGAAGCACGGACAATTCGACCTGAACGTTCAGGCTCGCGGAGATATTGACATCGACGATCATCACACGGTTGAAGACATTGGGATCTGTCTCGGACAGACGTTGCGAGAAGCATTGGGTGACAAACGTGGCATCAAGCGCTACGCCAGTGTGTTTGTACCGATGGACGAGGCGCTCGCCCAGGTTATTATCGATGTGAGTAACCGACCTCACTTTGAATATCGTGCAGAATACCCTTCCCAACAGGTAGGTAGTTTCTCCACGGAGCTGGTCCATGAATTCCTGTGGAAATTGGCATTGGAAGCTCGGATTACTCTACACGTCATTGTGCACTATGGACAGAACACGCACCACATGATTGAAGCGATCTTTAAGGCATTGGGACGTGCGCTGGATGAAGCAACGATGATTGATCCACGTGTAACGGGTGTGCCTTCCACGAAGGGAGTGCTGTAGACGATGGCGATTGCAATTGTCGATTACGGTATGGGTAACCTGCACAGCGTCGGCAAAGCGGTCGAACGTCTTGGCTACGAAGCGCTGGTCACGGGTGACCGGGAAGAGATTCTTGGCGCAGATGGTGTCATTTTGCCAGGCGTAGGTGCTTTTGGTGATGCCATGGTTCACCTGCGGGAGAGTGGACTGGATACGGTGGTGAAGGAAGCCGCTGCCGGATCCAAACCACTGCTCGGTATCTGTCTGGGCATGCAGTTGTTGTTCAGCTCAAGTGAAGAGCATGGCGAGCATGAGGGATTGGATATTTTTCCAGGTAAAGTGGTGCGATTCGCACCTGGAGAGCTGAAGGTTCCTCATATGGGATGGAACCGTTTGGAATTCCTGCACGCCGAAAACCCACTATTTACTGGGCTTGAGGCAGGTCACGTCTACTTTGTCCATTCCTATCATGCACTTACCGAAAACAGAGACGATCTGCTGGCAGTGACGGATTACGGACATCCGGTTACAGCCATTGTAGGCAGAGGATCGAACTTCGGTATGCAGTTCCACCCGGAGAAAAGTGGCGAACTTGGGATGAAGCTGCTCGGCAACTTTCTAGCTCTGACAGGCGCGCCTGTCCAAAGGTAAATACCT
The DNA here is from genome assembly GCF_001570725.1 of Paenibacillus amylolyticus. Lineage (GTDB taxonomy): Bacteria > Bacillota > Bacilli > Paenibacillales > Paenibacillaceae > Paenibacillus > Paenibacillus amylolyticus_A. The sequence goes on along the minus strand of NZ_BCNV01000009.1, from coordinate 148,323 downwards.
CTGGAATACGTTCTGTGGATGACAGGACTGGTGCAAGAGAACGGATGTATCGTCTACGGAAGCCTAAAGAAAAAGTTTTTAGCTGAATTTCAATTTTATATGATCAGAGACGGATGACTCACTGCTAAGGTGTGTTAACATTGCATGCCTGGTATGGAGATTGCGCGACTCTTCTAACCTATAGAAATACCTGAAGTTAAACACGCGGGCACAGAATCCAGCGTACCGATAGAATTCATATCGTCAGTATGTAATTAAGCGTACAAATCTAATCCATATTCAGGAGGCCTTTTATGTCATCTTTTATCCTATATCCGGCGATTGATATCCGGGACGGCAAATGTGTAAGACTGGTGCAGGGAGATTATAATCAGGAGACCGTTTATAACGATGACCCGGTTCAAGTGGCTTTATCCTGGGAGAAGCAAGGCGGTACATACGTCCATCTGGTGGATCTGGATGGGGCCAAAGCAGGACGTCCCGTTAACGATGAGCTGATCGGACGGATTGCCTCGGCTGTGAACGTACCCGTTCAGGTTGGTGGCGGACTTCGTACGGTAGCGGATGTAGAGCGTTTGCTGGGTCTGGGTGTTAGCCGGCTGATCATCGGGACAGCAGCGATTGAGGATCGTGCTTTTACAGAGGAAGTATTGGGACGTTACGGGGATAAGGTTGCAATTGGTATCGATGCGCGTAACGGTTACGTGGCAACTCGCGGTTGGCTTGAAACATCGGAAGTACAGGCAGAGGTGCTTGCTAAGGAACTGGCGGCATATGGAGCAGAAACGTTTATCTTTACGGATATATCCCGTGATGGCATGATGCAAGGTCCTAATGTGGAAGCGATTGTGTCGCTAGCCAAGGCAAGTGGACGGACGGTTATTGCTTCCGGTGGTGTGAGTGTGATGGATGATCTGCTTCGTCTGAGTCGTCATGCGGATGATGGTGTTGGTGGAGCGATCGTGGGCAAAGCGCTGTATACTGGTAGTATCGATCTGTCTGAAGCAGTACGTGCGGTAAATAAGTAAAGGATATCCGGTTAGAGAGGAAGAGGTAGCATGCTGGCAAAAAGAATCATTCCCTGTCTGGACGTGAAGGACGGCCGGGTCGTCAAAGGCGTCAACTTCGTTAATCTCCGCGATGCGGGTGATCCGGTAGAGCTGGCGGCGCTATATGACCGCGAGGGCGCGGACGAATTGGTATTTCTCGATATCTCCGCTTCGGTAGAAGGCCGCGAAACGATGGAAGAAGTGGTACGGCAGACAGCCGGCGAGATTGCGATTCCATTTACGGTAGGTGGTGGCATCTCCAAGGTGGAGGACATGAAGCGGATTCTCCGTGCAGGTGCAGACAAAATTGCAGTGAATACAGCTGCTGTACTTAACCCGCAGTTGATTGCAGATGGTGCACGTCGCTTTGGCTCCCAATGTATCGTCGTAGCGATCGACGCCAAGTATAATGAAGCTTGGGGCGAGTGGGAGGTCTACACGCATGGTGGACGGAAAGCCTCTGGGATCAAGGCGCTGGAATGGGTTAAACAGGCAGAGAGCTTGGGCGCGGGAGAAATTCTGCTGACAAGTATGGACGCGGACGGAACGAAAGACGGTTTCGATCTGAAGCTGACGGCAGCCGTATCCGAATCTGTGCGTATTCCAGTCATCGCATCGGGCGGTGCGGGCAAGGAATCTCATTTTTATGATGTATTTACCACAGGAAAAGCGGACGCAGGTCTGGCCGCAACGATTTTCCATTACAAAGAAATCGCCGTACCGGCGCTTAAACAACATTTGAGAGAACAAGGGGTGGAGATCCGTGACTAAAGTGAGCGATGAAATCAAGGAACAGTTATCCTTGGAACAGGTTGTGGAACACATTCGTTGGAGTGATGATTTGGTTCCTGCCATTGTGCAGGATGTGGATACTCGTGAAGTTTTAATGATGGCTTATATGAATCGTGAATCCCTGAAGTTGTCGCTGGAATCCGGTGAGACCTGGTTCTGGTCGCGCTCTCGTCAGGAGTTGTGGCATAAAGGTGCAACCTCTGGTAACGTGCAGACGATTACTTCCCTGAAATATGATTGTGACGGCGATACCTTGTTGGTTGAGGTCAAACCCAATGGTCCTGCTTGCCATACAGGTGCGGTGACTTGTTTCCATAATGAAATCATTGGCTTGCCAGAGAAATCAGCAAACGAGGCTTCGGATGAAGCGGGTGCGGCATCTGCTTCTGCAAGTTCCAGTTCCGATAGCCGCTTCGAGGTATTGGCTGAACTAGAATCCGTTATTGCAGAACGTGAACGTGAGCGCCCTGAGGGTGCATATACAACGTATCTGTTCGATAAAGGTGTAGATAAAATACTGAAAAAAATCGGTGAAGAAGCGTCCGAGACGATTATCGCCGCCAAAAATAAAGATAATGACGAGCTTCGTCTGGAAGTCAGTGACCTGATGTATCACCTGCTCGTCCTGTTACAGGAGCGCAAGCTGCCGCTGGACGATATTATGTCAGAGCTGAGCCGCCGTCATGAACGGCCTCGCCGCGATTAGGAGGCGAGTTACGTGCGTATAGACTATCACACACACCATGAGCGGTGTGGACATGCAGTCGGTAAACTGGAGGAATACGTGCAACGTGGTGTGGAGATCGGACTATCCCAGATTGGATTATCCGATCACATGCCATTGTTGCATGTCGATCCGGCTCAATATTATCCGGAAATGGCGATGCCTATGGATGAACTGCCGCGTTACGTAGAGGAATGTTTCTCCCTGAAAGAACGTTACCGTGGACAGATTGACGTACGTGTTGGTCTGGAAGGTGACTATATTGAAGGCTGGGAAACAGAGATCCGTGCAATCATCGAGCGTTATCCATGGGACTATGTGATTGGCTCCGTTCATTTCCTTGGGGAATGGGACATTACGGACTTCCGCCAGACCCATCACTGGGAGGGCAAAGACGTCCTTGAAGTATATCGTCAGTATTATGATGCTGTAGGCAAGGCTGCTGCGACGGGCATGTACGATATTATGGGCCATACGGATGTCATTAAACGGTTTGGCTTTGTTCCTTCAGCGGAGCAGACAGAAGAACGTATCACATTGGAGAACGCAGCGCTGCAGGCTATAGCCAAAAGCGGCTGCGCCATGGAGCTGAATGCTTCCGGATTATCGAAGCCTTGTGCCGAGATGTTCCCTAGTCGCAGAATGCTGACAGAAGCTATTCGCTTGGGTATTCCATTAACTATGGGCTCTGATGCACATGACCCAATGAAGCTGGGCGATTATTTGCCCGAAGCTGAAGCTCTTTTACGTGAGTTGGGCTGTACGGAGGTCGCTGTTTTTGAAGGCCGTCATCGTTCTTTCATTCCTTTAAATGTATAAGCCAGTGGAGTATAATGAGGGTAGGAAATAACCTTTTAGATAAGGGATTATATAGGGATTTCAACCCTCGGGAGGGCATTATGCAGCATTCGTTACGTATTTTTTCCGGTTCATCGAACCCTAAGCTGGCAGAACAGGTATGTGACAAGCTGGGAGTACAACTGGGCAAGATCAAGCTGTCCCGGTTCAAGAGCGGAGAAATTTACGTTCATTATGAAGAAACGATCCGTAATTGTGATGTGTTTCTGGTACAGTCGTTGTCTCATCCGATCAATGAGCTGTTTGTCGAGCTGCTTGTGATGATTGATGCCGCAAAGAGGGCTTCAGCGCGCACTGTGAACATCATTGTTCCGTATTACGGTTATGCTCGTCAAGAGCGTAAATCTGCTCCTCGGGAGCCGATCTCGGCCAAGATGGTAGCAGATGTATTAACGACAGCTGGCGCCAATCGGGTAGTAACGATCGATCTGCATGCAGCGGCCATACAGGGATTCTTTAACATTCCGGTTGACCATATGACATCGCTGGATCTGATTAGTGACTATTTGTTAAGCAAAGGAATCGAGAATCCTGTTGTGGTCTCCCCGGATGCGGGACGAGCATCGATGGCAGAGAAGCTGGCGAATCGTCTGGATTCCCCATTTGCCATTATGATCAAGAAACGTCCAAGCCATAATGAATCGGTGATCACCCATGTCATTGGTGATGTCGAAGGGCGGACACCCATTATTATTGAGGATCTGATCGACACCGGAACAACGATTCTGAATGTCGTGGAAGGGTTGAAGGAACGTGGGTCCAAAAATGTATATGTATGTGCAACACACGGATTGTTCTCGGATGGGGCAGTGAGTAAATTGAATCACCCGTCTATTGAAGAGGTGGTGGTTACAGACTCGATCGCCCTGCCAGATGATCACCCTGAATGCTTCAAAGTGTTACCTGTTGCACCCATGCTGGCCCGCGCCGTACGTATTATTGTGGATGGTGGCTCCATGGCCACATTGTTTAAGGATTCTGGAATTTAGAGCATCGAGGATTTATCGGTGTACTGCCAGATTAACTGATCCGTGTCTGAGTTGTTGTCTGCTCAGCACGGTTTTTTGCTTTTGACTCTGCGAATTCAATTCTTGCTTTGCTGCTCGGAGGCTTGTGCTATAATAACATAAAATCAATTATGATAGCGTTATCATATGGTATTCAGCCCTGAGGTGAGGATGCTGAACAGTAGAACCACGGCTGAGAACATTGGCATCGTGGAGTGAGGAGTGGGGTCTATTGTCTCGTAATTGGTACTACCGGTTACTGTTCTCGTATTTCCCGATTTTTTTTCTTACGGTGACCATACTCATTTTCATCGCGTTTGTCTTCATTAATGACATCTCAAAGGAGGAAACGAAAAAAGCAGACCGGATCTCCTCCAGTTATATGTTAGACACGGTGGATCGTACAATCAGAGATATTGAACTATCTATCCTTGAAACGGCACAGAGTCAGCAGGCCTACAAGCTCTATTTTAATAACACAAACCAGACCAGCTCAGACACGGTATATGCGATTGCGCAAAGTTTACGTGAGCTAACCAATTCATCCTCATGGATTCAATCCATCTATCTGTATGACAAGCGAAATAAACATGTACTGACCGTAAGTGGTTCCAGAGAAGTGGAAAGTTTCTCGGATAAGGCATGGATTGATCAAATGGAAGCCGGGTCTATCGGTTCAGGCTGGCAGCCGGTCCGGGAATTCGATGCGGACTCTGTTCAACGTACCCCTATTCGCGTATTAACGGTGAACAAGGATATGCCTTTGCCTTTTGGCTCTCAGGGCACACTGGTCATTAATATCAAGATGAGCAGCATTGAGCAGAGTGTAGACAGTATGGTTAATGGTCAGCTCTCATTCCTGACGATTACGGATCGGGAAGGTAAGGTTGTGTACAATGCACACTCGGACCAAGAAGGCTCGATAGACGGTCAGGAACTGAATACGCTACCGCTAGAGAGACTGGGCTGGACAATATCCAGTGGAATTAAGGCAGGTAACTTATTTGGCTGGGTATCTGTCGTGTCTTATGTATGGGTAATCATTGCTATTGTGACTGTCATCTGTGCGATTGTGTATATCGTGTACATTACTCGCCGTAACTATAAACCCATTCAGATCATCATGAACCGGATTGAGTCTCATCAGATTCGGGCGTTTGAACACTCGGGTGCTCGCACGGATGAGATGAAGATGATTGACGGTGTGCTTGAAAATCTGATTAATCATATGATGGATTATGATAAGAAAAGCAGGGAAAATGTACTCATGCAGCGCAGCAAGTTGTTCAATGCCCTGTTGCATGGTGAACACACGGAAAACGCAGCAGAGCAATTAAAAGAGCTTTCTCCACTGAATGATGTGTATGACTCGTCGCGCTTTGTCGTTGTAGTTGGAGAGATTAACCGTTATGAGAAGGGTTTTCTGGAGAGGTACACAAGAGGTGAACAAAATACGCTGAAGTTTGCCTTGATGAACGTTTTGCAAGAGCTGTCACGTAATACGGGAGTACAATGCTGGACGGAATGGATTAGTGTAGATCGAATTGCAATCCTTTTTGTGTTCAAAGAACAGAGTGATAACAACTTGGACATGTCTGGGCAGATTCGTATTGTAGCTGAGGAATGCAAATCTTGGGTAGAACAAAATCTACGTATTTCCTTAAGCTTCGGTATTGGACCTATTGCTCAGGGAGTTGGTGCAATACGAGACTCCTATGCGGCTGCAGAAGCGGTAATGCAACGCAAACTGTTGATGAATGGAGATGTGGGCCAAGCCGACTGCGGCGAACCACAGCATCCTTTACTGGATACCTATACTTATCTGCAGATGATTGCGGACTTTGTTAAGCGGTTCCGGATGTCGAGTGGACAGTGGCGGGAACAGTTGGAGGAGATCTTTACAGCATTTGAAAAGAACAAACTGCCGGATGACGAGATTCGTTCTCTGATTCAAGCCATGTTACAGATGCTCAGCCGAGAGGTGGCCATGATGTCGGAAGGGCTTCAGGAAGAGCTATCCGAAGAAAACATCAACAGATGGTTAAGCACTGTGGAAGAGGCAGAGACGCTTACGGATGTGAAGAGTCTTTTGTTCGATGGTCTGACGGACCTGTTCAGAACGTATGTAGCGGTCACGGAAACCAAGAGTTACAAAGCCATGGTTAACGAAATGAAAAATTATATCGAAGAACAGTTTGCGAATCCAGATCTTTCATTGAAACATCTGAGCGACCGATTCCAGATTACGGGCAAACATGCGAGTTATTTGTTCAAGACAGAATTCAACATGAAGTTTGTTGATTTTGTTACAGAGCTGCGCATGAAGGAGACGGAGCAGCTTCTGCTCAATACCGATTACTCTTTGCAGGATATTGCCTTGAAGGTCGGGTATGCAAATGGAATTACGTTGGGACGTGTATTTAAGCGGGTAACGGGCATTACACCAGGAGATTATCGTCGTTTGAAACGTGAACATCGAGAACCCGAAGAGTAACGCAAAAGTGATCATATTCTGAGATCTGTACATCAGGATAGCACAGGGTGAATTTCATGCAGTCACTTTCCACCAGGAGAGCAGGCTTGCAGAGGTTCGCCCTGTTTTCGTTGAACAGTTCTCTGCTGTCCGAGATCGATGCAACGGTTTTCGCAGGATAGCAAGCTAATATTCCTATTTTTCCCCGTTTACGAATATAGGCGGTGTGTGAAAATGGTTTATCCGATTGGGGACAGGCAGTTCCGAGTCGTGAGGTGTTGAGAGCCATCACAGCCTAGAGCAGCGCAGCTTTGGGAAAATAATCAGTCTGCGAAAATGTGCTTAACATATAAACCATAATCCGCTTGTAAGCGCTTCCGAAATTGGTTTATTGCTAGAGGTCAGAAAGATGTGGAATACTCGGAGCAAGCCTTAAACATTCACGCAAAGTAAAAGGGGATGACAAAATGATTGGAAAAGCAACCAAAGGGAGTAAGAAGAAATGGATGGGTCTGGCACTTACAATAGTAATGGGAGTGTCCTTACTTGCGGGGTGCTCGTCTGCATCAGAAAAAGAATCAGCAGAAGGCGGGGCAACAACTAATGGTGAGCGTGTTACTTTGAAAGTGGAGGTTTTCGATCGTGGTAACAGTCCTTCTCCACATACGATCACGAACAACTACTTAACTAAATTTGTTCAAGAGAAATTCGGCGATCCGAATAACATTGATGTGCAATTCGTACCTGTTCAACGGTCAGAAGAAACAACCAAGCTCAACGTGTTAATGGCCAGCCCCAGTGACGTTCCAGATATTGTGTTTGTATACGACTCCAGTGTGTTCTACCGTTATGCTCAGCAAGGTGGTCTAACTGACGTAGGTGAACTTCTTAATGAACATGCACCTAACTTAAAAGAATATCTCGGCGATGACCTGTTGAAATTCGGTCAGCTTGAAGGTCAGCAATTCGCTATTCCGGGTAAACGTGCCATTACGGCTCGTTACAACTCCTATATCCGCCAGGATTGGCTCGATAAAGTCGGCATGGAAGCTCCAACAACAACGGATGAGCTGTACGAAACGTTGAAAGCATTCAAAGAGAAAGATCCGGGCAATCTGGGCAGCAAAAACATCCCAATGGGTATGGCACTTGCCCCAGCGCAGTACGAAACATTGATTTACTCCTTCATTAAACCTGTACAAGATGGGCTTACGTACAGTCAGCGTTACGAGCTACCATTGCATGATGGCTTCAAAGATGCGATGCAGTTCCTTAACAAGCTTTACAATGAAGGTCTGATCAGCAAAGACTTCAGTCTTGATGAAGAAAAAACGCAATTGGTCAAAGACTTCCAGAACGGTAATATTGGCTACATGTCTGAGGACGTAGGTCAGATTCTGTATGCAGATGGTATGCTTGATAATTTGTCCAAAAATGTACCGGATAGCAAAGTTGTAGCAGTTGACGCTTACACCAATTCGAATGTGGACAACAAACACATCAAATCACGTTATGGTAGCAACGGTATGTACATCATGATTCCAAAAAGCAGCAAACGTTCCGTTGAAGCAGTGAAATACCTAGACTGGATGGCTTCTGGAACGAACTTGCTGGAGATGAACACCGGTGTCGAAGGTGAAAATTACGATATGGTTGATGGCGTTCCAGTTGTTAAAGATGATGCACCACAGGATGTCAAAGATCGTCTCTACAACGGTGGTGACATGGCCATTATTGCCAACGGTAAAGTAGTTGGAGATCAGGCAGCCAATGAAGCCGCATGGATTGCTGGCTTCCCAGAACGTAACCATGAGCTGATGAGACAGTCTATTGATATCGCTAATACGGATACGATCGGCCCGGTTATCTTCAGCAAACCAATTGAAGCAGAATCTAAATATGGTACGGCGCTAAATGATAAGTTGAAAGTGCTTATTGTGAAAACTGCGATGGCTAAACCGGCAGACTTCGAAGCGGTATATGAAAAAGAAATAAATGATTTCATGTCACTGGGTGGCACAGAGCTGAAGAAAGAGCTTGAAGCAGCACTTCAGTAAGCGTTATCAATTAAACAGATTTATCTTGTGATTACTAAATCAATATGTAATTTACCGCATAACTTTGGAAGGAACGCGTGCCGCCAGTATGGGCGGCACAGCCGTTTCTCTGTTGATAGGAGGAAACCGACTTGACCATCACATACTTGAAAAGGTATTGGCAATTATATGCGCTCATCTCACTGCCTCTGATCTACTTCTTGATCTTTCGTTACGGCCCAATGTACGGGGTTCAGATCGCTTTTAAGGATTTCAACTTGTTTCAGGGCATCAACGGGAGTGAGTGGATCGGTTTCGATGCTTTCCGTGAAGTATTTGGAATGCGGGACTTCTACACCACATTACGAAATACCTTCATGCTAAATTTCCTCGATCTGCTTGTTTCGTTCCCTGCTCCAATTATATTGGCCATCATGCTCTATGAAGTTCGATTCAAATGGTTTAAAAAAATATCGCAAACGATTCTGTACATTCCTCACTTTATCTCCTGGGTTATCATCGGGGGAATTGTATACCAATTGTTCGGTAATCAATCCGGTATGGTTAACGGTGTGTTGGAGAGTATGGGCTTAAATTCAATCCCATTTTTGACAGAGAAAAACCCATGGCTTGTGACGTACCTGTTCACAGGTGTCTGGCAAAGTGCAGGATGGGGAACCATTCTATATCTGGCCGCATTAACCGGCGTCAATAAGGAACTGTTTGAGGCTGCCGAGATTGACGGAGCTTCAAGACTGAAGAGAATCTGGCATATTACGTTGCCAAGTATTAAGCCAACCATTGTGACCTTGCTCATTCTTAATCTCGGACATATGGTCAGCATCGGTTTTGATCGACCTTATATTATCGGTAACACAGCCGTACGTGAATATTCAGATGTACTTAGTACTTTTGTATACAGGGTCGGTCTTGAATCAGGACAATACACGCTGGCAACTGTCGTAGGACTATTCCAGGCTGTTGTAGGGCTAATCTTTGTACTTGGCTCTAACTATATTTCAAAAAAGGCAACCGGCGAAGGCATTTTATAAGTTATCAAAGCATGAAAGATACGCCAATCGGCTTGTATGTATAGACCATCAGCAAAGGAGCTGTGCGCATATGAGTGAACGCACCTCAAATCGGATTTTTGATATCGTTAATATCTCCTTTATCAGTTTGTTTGTTATATTCTGTCTGGCTCCATTTCTGCACACCATTGCGATATCACTAAGTTCTAACCGGGCTATTACTTCGGGAGAAGTGACCATTTTTCCTAAAGAATTCAACTGGGATGCGTATATCCAAGTATTCTCTGATCAATCCATGCTATATTCACTTGGCTTTACGACTGTTCTGACAGTGGCAACCACAGTGTTGTGCATGTTATTCACACTTGCTGCTGCATACCCCCTAACCAAGAAAAAATTGAAAGGGCGCAAGCTCTTCATGTATGTCATCATCATTACGATGTTCTTCAGTGGCGGGATGATTCCCGAGTATTTGCTCATTCGTGATCTCAATATGCTTAACTCAGTCTGGGCACTGATCTTACCGGGACTGGTGAGTCCATTTAACCTGATTATCCTGATCTCATTTTTCAGAGGCATTCCTGAAAGTCTGGAAGAATCAGCAGAAATTGACGGCAGCTCACATGTTCACACGCTATTCAAAATCATATTGCCATTATCCATGCCTGTACTTGCGACATTAGCGCTATTCTATGCAGTTGGTCGCTGGAATGGATTCCAGGATTCACTGTTGTATATTAATGATCCCAAGTTGTATCCACTACAACTGAAGCTCTTCCAAATGGTTCAAAACAACATGGTAAGCGAACTTACATTGATGGAAGGTGCTAACCGTACACCACTGACTCCGGAAAGTCTCAAGGCAGCTACAGTTGTATTCGCAACGGTACCCATTCTGCTTGTCTATCCGTGGCTGCAAAAGTATTTTGTCAGCGGTGCCATGCTTGGCGCGGTAAAAGGTTGATATAAAACTACTGGGCAAGCTCTAGCTGTTGGGGAGGAGAAGGAAATCAGATGCAGCAAAACGATAAAGGTATATATTCATTTTCGACGTGCTGGAATATCAGGAAACATACCGTTGGGGAAGACATGACACGGGAGATTACGGATCTCGGCTTTCGCCGAGTGGAGCTCAATTATAATGTGACGAAGGAAATGCTCAAGACCATTGAGCCCATGATTGAACGCGGAGACATCGGCGTCTCCAGTGTTCATAACACGTTTCCACATGATCCTGATCCCGATTATGGTACGGATTCCATCTTGCTCGGCTTCGAAGATGAAGTGAAACGTAAGCGGGCGATCGAGTTGCTGGTAGAGTCGGCTGAATATGCCCAGCGTTATGGTGGAGAAGCTGTTGTTGTGCATCCCGGAGAAGTACCTTTTCCTCAGGATATCAGCAAAGATCTTGGCAAGCTCTACAACGAGGAAGGTCCGGATTCACCGAAGTATCGCAGCAAATGGGCGGAACTGATGGAGCGGCGAGAGGCACTCAGTTCTGGTTATGTCGAGAAAATTATCGCCAGTCTGGATGAGGTGTGTAATCGAGCGGCAGCTAAAGGTCTGGATGTTCGTTTTGGAATCGAGACGAGATCCAGACCGCAACAGATTCCTACCCTTGCCGAGGCCAAGACCATCATCACAGCTCTCAAAGGAGCACCGGTTGGTATCTGGTACGATACGGGTCATGCCATCATGATGGACCGGCTGGGCCTATATGATAGTGTGGGAGAAATGCAGGGGCTGATGGATGATATCGTAGGTGTTCATATCCATGAGACACTTGGTCTTTCTGATCACTGGTGCCCTTATGTACACAGTAAGGACATGAACTTTTATGATGCTTATCTGCCGATGATTCGCCGGGCACAGGTGAAGGTATACGAATTGAAATCTGTCTGTAAGCCAGAAGAGATCCACGAGAGTCATGACTTGCTTATGAAGAAGCTTGAAGTGGCAGAGTAGGGACGGTGATATGGGGAACAGTGTGCTTGTTAACAACGTGTGTTAACGATTGTTTCCTCGGTGATGAAGACCCATAAATATGTAGTGAATTAAGAACGGATTTTCTAGCGACTTTTGTCGGTAGATGGTATATACTGACGAGAAAAATGAACTCACCTACGGGCGGTATGAGTAAGCTTCCGGTCTGAATTAAGGGGCTGAAGCAACTTACTCCGCACCTCGGGAGAATGCATTGGTATGGAGGGAACTGCATATGTACAAACAACTGGTGGACAGTAATGACAGAGCGGTAGAAAGAGGCATATCGCGGCAGATGCTTGACCCGGAAAGCCGTTACTATGGAGGTACAATTGATCCCTTCACAGGTGTTGCCTGGGTTAACCACACGACTGGAACGCCCACGGATATGTGTTACTGGGGAGCTGCGATCTCCAATCCGGATTCCATCTATTACCGGGATGAGGCGTTGTTAAATCGTCTGCTGTTAGCTACTGAATACGTACTTCGCTTCCAGCATGAAGATGGTTCAATATCGCCTGGCTGGACCAATTACCATTCCCCTCCCGATACCGCATTTGTCGTTGTAGGGTATTCACAGTTGTATCAGCTTCTGCAGCAGCAGGAATGGGAGCCACTGCAACCTGTACTGAACAATATGAGGCTGTTTCTGGAACGTACAATCCCAACCATGCTTACGGGAGGATGTCATACACCTAATCATCGCTGGGTGCTATGCGCGGCGCTCGGTTTCTTGCATGAAATATTTGATCTGGAGGAAGCTGTGCAGCGCGCAGAGCAGTGGATGGATGAAGGGATGGATATTACTCCCGATGGGGAGTGGACAGAACGAAGCAATGGGATATACAGTGCAGTTAGCGATATCATGTTAATTCATGCCGCACGCCTGCTCAATCGTCCTGAACTGCTGGAACCGGTGAGGCTCAATCTCCGCATGATGGTGTACCTTGTGCATCCAACGGGTGAAATTGTTACGGATTATTCAGGTCGACAGGATCTGGGCAGTGTTCATGATCTGTCACCTTATTATTTACCTTATGCCATTTTGGCCCGGCTGGACGCTGACCCACTCTTTGCCGGCATGGCAGCCTGGGCCGGAGATACATTAACAGATCCGGGAGTATGCTCAGTGAATACGCTCATTCGGTTGATGCTTGAGCCTGAGCTTCAGCAAGCGAATGAGGCACGTGATGCATTACCAGAACAGTATGAGGTCATGCTGAATGAACACTTTGTACGCGACGAATATCTGGAGCAAATGGAAGCAGTAGGGCATCATGGACGTATCTCGCATAGTCGTATGCATACGGATTTTGGTGCTCCCGTAGCCCGAATTCGGGATGGTGCTACTAGCGTGACAGTGATGACAGAAGTTCCTTCCTTCTTCGCTCTTCGTCATGGTAAGGTGCGCTTGCTGGCCGTGCAACTGGCTTCATACTTTAATCCAGGATATGTACCTATGCAGCAAATGACGAGGTTGTCCGAAGGATATCAACTGACTGGCGAGCAGAAAAAAGGTTATTACGGTCCAGTCCCTGCGAACCTGTTGCCAGAATCGGCTGCATCAGCCATCAGTCCATGGTACTTGCTACCTCATCAGAGCCGTCAGCTCACTCATGAGCAGACATTCCGTGTAGGGGCAGAAGTGCAACCAACGGAAAATGGATGGACCATGCATCTCTCAGGGCAGGAGCCGGAAGACATTATGATGCAGCTATCCTTTGTATTCGGAAGCGAAGGGGAGCTGACCTGCGAGGACGCGATTGAAACGAGTGAGGGCCACTACTTGTGGAAAGGCGGTACGTTACGTTATACCTGCGGAGAAGACTGGCTGGAGATCATAGGGGGTGAGCTGGGGCATCTGGCAGCATCGGTGCGGGAGGCGAAACTGCCAGACAAGTGCAAGGTTGTGGTGGTCAATTTCATGACGCCATTTGATAAAACCATTCATATTTCACTTTCGCCTTCAATGGCGTTGAAGCTTTAAGTCATAACTGTAGAAGACCGAGCCTTTGGGGCTCGGTCTTCTTGTTTACGGCTGATTACGGCGAAGTTCAGCATATTCCCACTGATGCACCCAATCAATGCAACGGCAGTAATTCGGGTATTGCAGGATACGTCTTATAGTTGTGACCTATTATTTCAGTTGCTCTAACGCAGCTTCAATTGGTTTAGTTAATAGAGGATTCTCTTTGGTATTACTCCAGTAAACGATGAGAGCATTTTCTTTCTCATATAGAAAAGGGAATGTTGTAAAATGGGCACCTTCCATATTCTTATTGAATTCTGTAGTCCCTTTCATGCGATCCTTTTCAGAGTTGAAAATATAAAAATGTATAAATTCAGTGTTATCCGGTTCTTCTGCAGCTTGCACCTCAATGGAGTACACCTCAGGTATAACATCATTTAATTTCATTGGATACCCGGTTATGCCAAAGGATACTAAATTCAGTTTTTGAGATTCAAGAGATGTTACTACATCATCTAGTGTGAGAATATTTTCTTCATTCTTTATATCTTCTGAACATCCGGCCAAGGCAAACAAGCATATTAAAATGAATACAAGTGCTTTTATTTTCGAGATAAGCAATAGATCATCTCCTTAAAAATAAGAATGATGCTGCCTTGTAATATGAAATGACACCTTAGCTAAATAATTAAAAAGTCGAACGTGGCTGATTCGTATGCAAAGCATTTATGAAAACCATTCACAAGCAGAATTAGATCATGAGCTACATTTATCTTACCATAACCGAAAGAAGCCAGTTGAATGGCCCTAACCGATAAAGATGGAAAGTCATCTTTATTTGCATTTTTTTCATAAACGACATGAAACTACATATTGAGAAGTGGGCCTTAAGATGTGGTATACTGAAGAGTATGAATGAAATGCAAAGAGGAGGTGCCTTGGAAGATGAAGGGCAAGCTAGTGCGGGCTGAGGGACACCTTGCCAATATTATACCGATTCACTTGGATGCTTCTTTCTTCTTTGAAAGAGCTGTCCGCTCGCTGGACCGTAATCATGTCGACAAGGCATTAAAATATTTTCGCAAAGCTGTTGAATACGAACCGGAAAATCCGGTGAATCATTGTAATATGGCGGGTATATTATCGGAGAAGGGCGATTACGAAGCGTCCAATGCCATTCTGGCTAACGTGCTGGAAGTGGTAGATCCGTCGATGACGGAATGTTATTTTTACATGGCGAACAATTATGCAAATATGGATCGGTTTGAGGAAGCCGAGAAAGCACTTGTTACCTACTTGGAGGAGGACACCCAGGGTCAGTTCATGACGGAAGCTGAAGAGATGATGGAGCTTCTATACTATGAGCTGGATCGTCCGGCCAAACTGAATCGAATTAAATCACGCAAAGGTGTAGTGGAGCACGATCAGGCACGGGAACTATTGGAAGAGGGGAAATTCGCACAGGCTGCTGAGCTGCTCGAAGGCATGTCATCGGATTATCCTGACTACTTGGCTGCCCGTAACAATCTGGCACTCGCTTACTATTATATGGGGCTGTTTCCCAAAGCCAAAGAGACCATTGCCGAAGTGCTTGAACAAGAGCCCGGTAATCTGCATGCACTCTGTAATCTGGCCATTTTCCATCAAAATGAGAACCGGGCTGACCAAGTGCTGCTTTTGATCAAAAAATTGCGTGTCATCGTGCCATTCCAGCACGAACAAGTCTACAAACTGGCTACAACGATGGGAATTCTGGGCCAACACGATACTGCTTATGTTCATTTCCGTCGTTTGCTCAAGGACGAAGAGACAGCTGCCGATCCGGCACTTGCTCACTATGCAGCAGTGGCGGCTTATAATACAGAGCGTTATGACGCTGCTGAGCGTCTATGGCATCATGTGTCCAAGCTTGACCCGGGTTCCGAAGTATCTCGGTACTATCTGTCCGGTCTTGAGGCCGTACGTCAAGGCGAGCAAGAGCCGGAGAAGCTGAGTTATCACTATCATCTGCCGTTTGACGAGCAGTTCAGACAGTGGGAGAACTATGGTAACGGCATACCTGAAGAAATGAAGAATGATCCACTGATTCGTTCATCGTTCTTCTGGGCATTGCGACACGGTGATCGGGCAACCAAGCTGCAGGTTATTCATGCACTCGGGATGATCGGTGATTATGAGGTGCAGCAGGCGCTGCAATCCTTTATTGAAGAACCGGGAGAAGAACAGGATCTGCTTGAGGCAGCACAAGCTGTGCTGGATGGATTGAAATCGGCTGAACATGATGAGCAGAATACTCAGGTAGTTCGTCCCTTTTCTCCTGTAGCTTTGAAGTCCATCGGGAAGGCTCAGTCCATATCAGAGCAATCGCAGACTCACTCAACTTCCCATTGGCAGGCTGTTGTCGATCGAGCGCTACAGATGTCTGAAGCGAAGGCTGAGTTGCAGCAAGAGATGGAACGACTCTGGACGGACTATGTATCCCGGGTACATCCCGAGGTTCCGAGTACGAAGCAGATTGAGGGCTGGGCTGCCGGACTGGAATATTTGGCTGCCAAGAACCACAGTCGACCTGTTACCTATCAAAGCATCGCTGAGCGGTATGGCATATCGGCATCAACGGTTAGCAAGTATGCTAAACAGATCCATCGGGTTTGTAGCAGCAAACCACCACTTGTATAGAAAGAAAGTTCGCTTCAACTCGTTTTCAGAAAGACATCATCAGGTGAAGGATACAACAACCGGGAAAACGGGTAAACTTAACGAATGGGCCTCGTAAACGCCTGTAGGATATCATCTTGGCAAGTTCATCGCTAGTACAACACACTCTCACCTTATTAAGGAGGCTGTATCTATATGTCTAAATACAGAACGATTGTGATCGGAACGGGACCTGCGGGTCTGACAGCAGCGATATATCTAGCTCGTGCTAATCTGAACCCACTAGTTATCGAAGGTCTTCAACCGGGTGGTCAATTGACGACGACAACGGAAGTTGAGAATTTCCCTGGTTTCCCGCAAGGTATCATGGGTCCGGAACTGATGGACAACATGCGTAAGCAAGCGGAACGTTTTGGAGCGGAATTCAAAAATGGTTGGGTAGAAGAGGTTGATTTCAGCAAACCGCCCTTCAAGATCAAAGTTGGAGGAATAGGTGAACTGGAAGCTGAATCGATCATTATCTCCACAGGTGCTTCCGCTCGTTATCTCGGTATTCCGGGCGAGCAGGAAAATGTGGGACGTGGTGTAAGTACATGTGCAACATGTGACGGCTTCTTCTTTCGCGGCAAAAAAATCGTGGTCGTTGGCGGTGGTGACTCCGCCATGGAGGAAGCGAGCTTCTTGACTCGTTTTGCAACGGACGTCACATTGGTTCACCGCCGGGATGAGTTGCGTGCATCCAAGATTATGCAGGATCGGGCTCGCAGCAATGAGAAGGTGAAGTGGGCACTGAACCGTACTCCTCTTGAGGTCGTGCCTGAAGCGCTGGGTGTCAAAGGGCTGAAGGTGCGTAACAACGAGACGGGGCAGGAAGAGTTGCTTGAGGCAGATGGCGTATTCGTTGCCATTGGTCACACACCGAATACCGGATTCCTGGGTAATGCGATCGCACTGGACGAACATGGCTATGTTGTGGTTAAACCGGGAACAACGGAGACCAATATTCCGGGTGTATTTGCCTGTGGTGATGTTCAGGATACAAAATATCGTCAAGCCATTACGGCAGCCGGATCAGGTTGTATGGCCGCGATGGATTGTGAGAAGTTCCTTGAAGGAAGCATTGTGCATGACTGGAGCGAAACGCTGGATAAGTAAGCATGACATGCGTGAGGTTAGGCATATGTTAGGAATAAGAGACAACGGGAAGTCTCATGAAATGAGAGAAGCCGGAAGGCTTCTCTTTTTTTGAAACTACAGTGGGCATGAGTTCGTATACATATGGGGCATATTAGCTGTGAGGTGAAGATTTTGGGGGAAATGATAAAGGATTGGTTACAGAATGCAACAGTGAGGCGGTTTTTGATTCTGCTCTTGTTCTGTTTAATTTTGTTCAGTATGGGGAGTATGCTGCACATGATTCTGCTGTTGTTCCTGGTGACATATGTCATGAACAGGTTGCAGCATTTCATTACAGGTGGTTTGAATCGGTTATTTAAAATCAATTATAAAGTCGTGGTCATCCTGCTCTATATGATCGTTATCGCAGTGATTGTACTGGGTATCTCCAGATATTCACCACGGATTGTTGATCAGGTCGTTCAGTTGACGAACGAGATTATGAAATTTCTGGACAGTGCAGATGGTGATAATTTTGCATCCAAGATTGCGGGTTACCTTCAATCCTTCGATATCAAAAACTACACCAATGATGCATTGAAATATATTTTCGCTTTGAGCAAATGGTTGGAGTTTATTCTGCTTGTTATCATTCTGAGTCTGTTCTTCTTGTTGCAGAAGCAGGAGATATCCAAATTCACATCCAAGTTCAAAACAAGCAAAATCGGCTGGTTTTATACTGAAGTAGCTTACCTTGGGGACAAGTTCGTATCTTCTTTTGGTAAAGTTATTGAGGCTCAATTGCTGATTGCCGTATTCAATACGGTGCTGACAATGCTGGGGCTCTGGATTCTAGGCTATCCGTACTTGTTCGCGCTGACCATTCTCGTATTTATGCTAAGTTTGGTACCCGTGGCAGGGGTGATCATCTCTCTGGTGCCGCTCTGTCTGATTGGATATCAGATGGGTGGACTGAAACTGAGTATTATCGTGATCATCATGATTATTATCATTCATGCGTTGGAGACGTACTTCCTGAATCCAAAGCTGATGGCACACAAGACCAAATTACCGATGTTCTACACCTTTATCGTGCTGATTCTATCGCAGCACTTCCTGGGGATCTGGGGACTGATCATTGGTATTCCAATCTTTGTCTTCCTGCTCGATATTCTGGATGTAAACAAGATGGAGAAGACAGAAGAGCCGGTACGTGTGGAAACGAAGTTATAACGTATAGCTGAAGAACGGCTGAATGCTGTGTAGTAACGATGTGTATAAAAAGATTAAAACGCCTCCAGTTCGCTGGAAGGCGTTTTTTCTATGCCATACACCAGAAGGTGTAATGGATCGTGAATGAAGTTCTATCTGGACCATATGTCTTGTATCGCGAATAAAAGTCCTATGACAGCCAGCCTTTCTCCTCGGCAATGGAGACGGCTTCCATCCGGTTCTTGGCATCTAGCTTGGCAAAGGCCTCTGATAAATAGTTACGTACAGTCCCGTAGGAGAGATGTAGAGAAGTAGCAATATGATTGGCATTCATCCCGGTGGCAGCCAGCTTGAGCACTTCCTTCTCCCGTTCTGTTAGCGGGTTGACGGCTTTGGCGGCGCCAAAAACAAGCTCAGGTGAGACTTCCCGCCCACCGTTCATTACACGTCGAATGGCCTCGGCTAAACGGTCACTGGGCTCATCCTTGAGCAGATAGCCCTGAACTCCGGCTTGTATAGCCCGTTCCAGGAATCCAGGTCGAGCAAACGTTGTGAGGATGATGATCCGACAACTCAGACCAAGCTGCTGAATGCGTTCAGCCACATCAAGTCCACTCATCACAGGCATTTCAATGTCCATCAGGCAAAGATCTGGCTGGAGAGTAGCAATCTGCTTCAGAGCTTCCTCTCCATTACCCGCTTCTCCAATGACTTCAAAATCATCTTCAAGATCAAGCAGGGAGGCTAGAGCACCACGCAGCATACGCTGATCTTCGGCAATTAATATACGAATCATAATGATATCCCTCCTTGTGGCTCGCTGGCGATTAAGGGAAAGAAAACGACGACTCGGGTTCCTTTAGAACCGGAGGAAATCTGAAATGACCCATCGATCAAATCCAGGCGCTCGGACATTCCCTTCAGCCCGTTTCCATGATGTTTATCTGAACTGATGCCAATGCCATTATCTTGGACCATAATCCTGATTCCATCAGGTATTCGTTCAATTTGAATAATCCCTATAGTGGCTTTGCTGTGCTTTACGATGTTCGTTACGGACTCAAGAATGCAGAGACTTGCCATGTTCTGAGTCAAATCAGGCACATCAGCATAAGATCCTTGTTTTCCGATCAGTCGCAGTTCAATGTTGGCACTTTTCAAGGTTTCTTTGGCATCAGCCAATGCCTCCACAATGCTGATTGCCCGCATATCGGAGACAAGTTGACGTACTTCTCGTAAGGCAGCACGGGAGGTGCGCTCAATTTCGCGTGCTTCTTGAATGGCACGTTCGGGATTTTTGGCGATAAGTTTGGTAACAAGTTCACTCTTCAATGTAATCAAAGAGAGCGTGTGCCCCATCGTATCGTGCAGATCCCGGGCAATACGCATGCGTTCTTCTCGTTTGATCAGCTCTTTAATATGCTGGTGCGCTTCATCGAGCTTGGCTTCCAACTGCTGACGATCTAGCATGGTTTTGATGCCATAGGGAGATATCAGCATGATCAGATAAAACGGAATAAAGAACAGTAGCTGCTCGGTACGAAGTTGATCGAGGGCTATGGTAATGACCATCGGAATGGTCTGTATGACAGCGAAGATAAGCAAAAAAAAGCGAAAGGTACGCTTTTCCGAATACCATCCAATGAAATTCGCTGTGAAAAATCCAAGAAAAAACATGTTAGGATCAATGATCAGGCTAAGAATGAGAACACAACCCATTTGCATACAGAGCCAATAGGAAAAAAGATATGTGCCTGCGTTCATGTAGAGTTGTCGATAGGTAAGGACGAAAACGATAAAAGCTGTGATTCCGATGTACTGCTGAAGCCCTCGCTCATTCCACAGATAGTATAAAGGCATGGCTAAATAGATCATCCAGATATATGGATAGACACCGTATCGTTTAGGGAAAAGTTCAAAACCTTGAAGCATGCGTCGAAATTACGCCTCCTTCTGTTTGCTGCGGATATATGTGGATAGTAACATAAATCCCACCAGATATGCTGCTAAAATAAGGATATCTCGCATATGAGGCATATCTCCAGCTATGATGACCCATGCTCCGTTGCCGAAGCTGTGTGAAGGCAACCAGCTGCCGATCTGCCTCAGCCAGTCTGGCATGACATCAAGCGGCATCCACATACCTCCAAGCAAGGCGAGGGAGAGATACAGAGCGTTGCTCAATCCGCTGGCAGTGTCTACCCTGCGGAACGTGCCAATGCATGTACCGAGCGCAAGAAAAGGCAAAGAGCCAGCCAGAATCCAGAGCGCAGAACCAATCCACTGTGATGCCGTGAGGGAAACACCGTTAATCAGATAACCGGATATAAAAATAATGATAATCGAGCACAGGTGGATGAAGGTCTGACCAATCATTTTACCACCAAAATAAATGGAGTTTGGTAGCGGTGTAACTCGAAGATAGGTAATCCAGCCGTGCACCCTCTCCTGAACAAGACGAATACCAAGAGTCATGATAGATGAGCCCATCACGCTGAAGCAGGTCATGGACATCAGATAGTGTGCATTCCATTGCTGAGCATCCACAGCATCTGTGGTAAATATGCGGGTATACAGGATATAGAATAGTACAGGCATCAGTAAAGACCAGAATACAAAATAGACATTACGTGACATGCGAAGCATCTCTACTCGGGATTGGGCCAGCAGCATGGACATCTTAATGATCCTCCTTTATGGTTTCGAGCAATGTTGCGTAAGCATCGTCGAGCTGTCCGGCTTCAATGCGGATCTCCTGAACGGGAAGCTGAATGGTAATGATGTGGCGAATGAGTGCATCTGTATCTTGGGTATGAAGAATGCATCGATTTTTACGATACTCAATCTTGTCTACCCCGGACAACCTTTCAACTTGAGTGCGAATGTCTAAATCTGAGGAGAATGAAAAGGATAGTGTTCGCTTCGTGATTCCGCCTTTGATGCTGTCGGGAGTTCCGTCTGCAACGATGGAGCCTTCATTGAACAGGATAATTCGATCGGCAGCTTCATCTGCTTCGTGAAGGTAGTGGGTGGTGAAGACCACAGTTTTGCCTTGCTGCGCAAGCGCACGGATCTGTATCCAGAAATGCCTGCGGGTCTCGGAATCCATTCCGACAGTAGGTTCATCGAAGAAGAGAACGTCAGGGTCACCGGCCATGGCCAGTGCAAAATTCAGGCTGCGCTTCTGTCCGCCGGACAGCTTTTCTGCTCTTCGATTCAAGGCAGCTGGCGCAAGACCGGTTAAGCCTTCAATCACGTCTGTATCCAGCGGGGTAGGGTAGTAGCTGTGAACCATGCGAATAATCTCTCGGACGGTAAGTCCGTCCATGACACTGACATCCTGTAACATGACACCCATGCGTTGACGAACCTGTTTATGATCCGGTGCCACTCCCAGGACAGTCACTTCACCAGAGGAAGGGCTGGACAGGCCGAGCATCATTTTCATGGTGGTTGTTTTGCCAGCACCGTTAGGTCCGAGTATGGCCACAATCGAGCCGCTGGTGATATTTAGTGAGATATGCCGAACGGCGTGTTTGTTTCCAAACTGCTTGCTTACATTGTTCAAATGGATAACCGTTGAATCCATATTCATCGTTATTCACGTCCCTCGTCTGTTCAATAAGATAATTTCATCTTACTTAAAAAGTCGTGGGTGATTTAGTAAGCATTGTCATAACATTCAGGTGACAGTTGTCATCTTTTATGAATGGAACGAGTGGTGATGCAATATCATGAGTGGAGGCTTCCTCTGTTATAGAGGAAGGAATGAAGCGTGCGTTTATTAATGAAGGTAATGAGGATGTATACGTATTCAAAAATGGTGTGTGATGTGGTTCACAACCCTATCAGAGCAGGAAGGACTTGAGGTCTTATCGTCTTGACCCAGGCGTATCCTTCAATTATAGTTGGTACGTAGGACTTAAACTATTTTAGATAGATAAAGGTGGCTTGCAGCATGTCTGAGAAAATCTACGTTGGGGTCGATCTCGGCGGAACAGCAATCAAGGTCGGTATATGCGATGAACAAGGTCAGCTAATGCATACGTATGAAGGACCGACTGAAGTGGATAAGGGCGTAGACACGGTCATCGCCAACATCGAGAAGTATGTCCGACATATCGTAGCCGAATCACCTTACAGTTGGGAACAGCTTGAGGGTGTAGGTGCTGGAGTGGCCGGTTTCACGAATGTACGTGAGGGAATTATCGTTCATGCCCCTAACATCGGATTTCGGAATGTAGCCATTCGTTCGATTCTGGAAGAACGTCTGGGCAAGCCAATCAAAATAGATAACGATGCGAATGTAGCTGCACTGGGTGAAGTATGGGCAGGTGCGGGCAAAGGCGTAGATAATTGCGTATGTTATACACTCGGTACGGGCGTTGGCGGAGGCTTGATCTTGAATGGTAACATCTATCAAGGATTCTCCGGTATGGCTGGTGAGCTGGGTCATATCAGTGTTGTACCTGATCTGGAGGCCATTAAGTGCGGCTGTGGTAAAATGGGATGTGTAGAAACAGTATCGTCTGCAACGGGTATTATCCGTATGGCGAAGGATGCTGTAGAACGCGGTGATCATACGTCACTGGCACTCGTCGACAAGATTGCAGCCAAAGAAGTATTTGATGCTGCCAAAGCAGGCGATGAAGTGGCACAGCGTATTGTAAACCGTGCGGCCTTCTACTTGGGCAAGTCCATGGCTACTGTAGCAGCTGTCATTAACCCGGAGATGTTCATCATTGGTGGTGGCGTATCCAAAGCGGGCAATTTCCTGTTCGATGAAATACGTACCGTATTTGCTAAGTTGACACCGGAACCGCTGCAAGAAGGGGTTCAGATTTTGGAAGCTACACTTGGTAATAATGCAGGTATTGTAGGTGCAGCAGGTCTTCTCTTGCGTTCCTAGTAACCTCGTAACAATATATGAAGACAGCAATATGATAAGGAGGGGACATTTATGCTTGAAGGTGAAGGCTCACCAGGCACAGGCGCCACGCTCATTATCATTACGGGCATGTCCGGAGCAGGTAAAACCATTGCAGTACAGAGCCTGGAGGACCTGGGTTTTTTCTGTGTGGATAATCTGCCACCGGTATTGATTCCAAAATTTGCGGAACTGATTGAACAGTCAAACGGCAAGATCGGTAAGGTTGCATTGGTTATCGATCTGCGCGGGCGTGAATTCTTTACGGCTCTGTCCGAGTCTTTGAACTATATTAAAGATCATTTTACCATTCATTGCGAAATTTTATTCCTGGATGCTACAGATTCTGTACTTGTTCAGCGTTACAAAGAAAGCAGGCGCAGACATCCGCTGGCTCCTGAAGGTATGCCGTTGGACGGCATCCGGTTGGAGCGCAAGATGCTGGAGGAACTCAAAAACTCCGCTACACAGGTACTGAATACAAGTACAATGAAGCCTGCTCAACTGAAAGAACGCATTATATCCCGCTTTTCTCATCTGGAAAGCCAAATGCTGTCGGTGAATATTACGTCGTTTGGATTCAAGTATGGCATTCCGATCGATGCCGATCTGGTATTTGATGTACGTTTTTTACCGAATCCGCATTATATTGATCATTTGCGTCCGAATACGGGACAGAATAGTGATGTGTATGAATATGTTATGAAATGGCCAGAGACACAGGCGTTTCTGACAAAGCTGCTGGATATGCTGCATTTCCTGATTCCGCAATACCGGAAGGAAGGCAAAAGCCAGGTTATTATTGGAATCGGCTGTACCGGAGGCAAGCATCGTTCGGTAGCAATATCGGAATATTTGGGCAAGATGTTGGGAAGCAGCGAGACTGAAGCTGTCACCGTGAGCCATCGCGACGCTGACCGGGACCGTCATTAAAGAGGGTGAAGGGATGAAAGAGGCCGGACCACGAAGAGAACGTCCGAGAATAGTTGTAATGGGCGGCGGAACCGGATTATCCGTGATGTTGCGCGGTTTAAAAGAAAAACCGCTGGATATCACGGCCATCGTCACAGTTGCAGATGACGGTGGAAGTTCAGGCATCCTGCGCAATGAGCTACAAATGCCGCCTCCAGGCGACATTCGCAACGTGCTTACGGCACTGGCTGATGTAGAACCATTGCTTTCAGATATGTTGAAGTACCGTTTCAATACAGGCGCGGGGCTTGCAGGCCACAGCTTGGGGAATTTAATTTTGGCTGCAATGACGGATATTTCGGGCGACTTCGTGACCG
Organism: Paenibacillus amylolyticus; assembly: GCF_001570725.1. Classification (GTDB taxonomy): domain Bacteria; phylum Bacillota; class Bacilli; order Paenibacillales; family Paenibacillaceae; genus Paenibacillus; species Paenibacillus amylolyticus_A. The sequence goes on along the minus strand of NZ_BCNV01000009.1, from coordinate 123,199 downwards.
CGGTGCGGGAACTTAGCCGCGTGTTTGCCGTTCGAGGTGAGGTATTACCAGCCGCCGGTCAGGCCGTGGTGTTGCATGCCGAGATGGAAGATGGGACAATTATTACAGGTGAGTCCAAGATTCCGGAGGCAGGTGGACGCATTAAACGCGTTTTCCTTGAACCGGATCACGTGGAGCCGTTGCCAGAAGCGGTAGAGGCTATTCGTCAAGCTGACGCCATTCTGATCGGACCAGGCAGTCTCTATACAAGCATCCTTCCCAATCTGCTCGTACCAAAGCTGGCAGAGGCTGTTGTAGAAGCTGATGCGGTGAAGATGTTTATCTGTAATGTGATGACACAGCCGGGAGAAACAGATAACTATACAGTAAGTGACCACCTTAAGGCGGTACACGAGCATATAGGTCATCAGCTCTTTGACTATGTTATCGTAAATAATGGTGATATTCCGCTGCAAGTGCAGAATAAGTATGCGGAAAAAGGAGCAAAACCGGTTGTATTGGATATGAATGTACTCGAAAGTGCCGGCTATCAGGTGGTTGCAGATACCCTTGTTCTGTTCAAAACCTATCTGCGTCATGATGCCGACAAGTTAAGTCATCACATCTACCAACTGGTACAAAATTGGATGTTACGGAAGAGGTGAAGTCCCATGTCGTTTGCAGCACAGACCAAAAAAGAATTAACCATGATCGAGAGCGAACCGTGCTGCGAAAAGGCGGAACTTTCAGCCCTCATCCGTATGCTTGGTGCGGTGCAGTTATCGAATAAAAAAGTGATCTTGGATATTTCGACGGAGAATGCCGCCATCGCAAGACGGGCATACTCTCTGCTTAAAAAGCATTTTCAAGTGCATACGGAATTACTGGTACGCAAAAAAATGCGGCTGAAAAAGAACAATGTATATATTGTTCGTATTCCAACCATGGTGCAGGAGATTCTCAATAGTCTTCATATTGTATCGGAAGGTTTTCTGTTCACACCAGGGATTCATGCGGAGCTGTTTCAACAGAATTGTTGTAAACGGGCCTATCTTCGCGGTGCATTTCTGGCAGGTGGATCGGTTAATAATCCGGAAGGTTCTTCCTACCATCTGGAGATTGCGTCCATGTATGAGGAGCACTGTCAGGCACTGGTCGATCTGGCGAATGAATTTCATCTGAATGCCCGGTGTATAGAACGGAAAAAAGGATTCATCCTATATATCAAGGAAGGCGAGAAAATCATTGAGCTGCTTAGCATCATTGGTGCTCATCAGGCCTTGTTCAAGTTTGAAGATGTACGGATTATGCGTGACATGCGTAACTCCGTTAACCGGATTGTCAATTGTGAGACGGCCAACCTGAATAAAACCATCGGAGCGGCGGTAAGGCAAATCGATAATATCCGGTTGTTGCAAAAGGAAGTTGGTCTGGAATCACTGCCTGAGAAGCTTCGCGAAGTGGCGGAGGTTCGACTCGCTCATCCGGATATCAACTTGAAGGAAGTGGGCGAACTCCTTAAAGGGACAGTCAGCAAGTCGGGAGTGAACCATCGGCTTCGCAAGATCGATGAGCTGGCTGAGAAAGTACGTACAGAACGTTATGGTTAAGACGGAGTAGGGTAAAGTGACAAGGTCGGCTGTTTCTGTTGAACAAAAACGGAGCAAGAAAGCCTGATGTAAAGGAGCCAGAAGAGTCACTCAGGCAGCTTGGTGCCATGTGCAATGGTAATGAAATGGGGCATCATAATGCCCTCCATAGCACCCTGAGTTTTTTCTTCTAGTGTCCGGCACAGGTTAATGTTATAATGTTGTATAAATATAATTGTGTATTTAATGTCCAGATTTCATAATAGGGGGTAAGTTTCCATGACAAAGCACCCGGTAGTTGTCCGTTTGAAAACGGGTCTCCATGCCAGACCTGCGGCACTGTTCGTTCAAGAGGCGAATAAGTACTCATCTGAAGTGTTCGTCGAGAAGGACGACAAAAAAGTTAATGCAAAAAGTATCATGGGGATCATGAGCCTTGCGATCAGCACAGGTACGGAAATCCAGATTAGTGCAGAAGGCGCGGATGCCGAACAGGCTGTAAACGCTTTAGTTAGTCTGGTAAGCAAGGAAGAGCTTGAAAACCAATAAGATATGATTCTTTCAATGAAGAAGTCCCGAAAGGGGCTTTTTTGCGTTTTTATTGTTTTCGCTATCGTCAAGTGCAACATTATGGAATTTGTCCCGTCTGTTAAGGTATCAAATACTTTAAAGTTTGAGATGTTAACACATAAGGGGGCTATCGTGATGGGTAAACAATGGATGAAACCGTTTGGTGCGGTGCTGGTGGCAAGTACGTTGCTTGTTGGAGGAACAGCATGGGTTGCACCAGGTAACTATGCTTACGCTGCAGAGGTTCAGGGCGTACAACAGAATGTGATTAATGTCGTGGGTAAAGGTGAGATTCAGGTGAAGCCGGATATTGCTTACCTATCCATTGGCGTGAACAGTACTGCAGAGACAGCAGCATCTGCCCAAAAAGCAAATGCTGCCAAAGTTCAAAAGGTATCCAACTTGCTGAAGAATACGTGGAAGATCAGTGCAGATGACATTCAAACCAGTCAGTTCTCTGTACAACCGAACTATACTTATAGCGAAAAAGACGGACAACAAATTAAAGGATACACAGCGCATCATACGCTGACGGTCACATATCGTGAAATGGACAAAATCGGTGAGCTGCTCGATGCTGCTTCACAAGCAGGTGCCAACAACATTGAGAACGTGCGCTTTACTGTAGAAAATCCGGAAAGTTATGAGTCCCAAGTGATTGAGAAGGCTGTTGCCAATGCAGATGTGAAAGCTGGCGCCATTGCAAAAGCGGTTAAACGTCAACTGGGTGCTGTTCTCTCCGTGAGCCAAGGCGATGCCAATGTGCCTGTATTCTATGCAAGTGAGGCTTTGATGTCCAAAGCACTAGATACAGCAGGTGGCACTGAGATTGAAACAGGCCAGGTTAAAGTAAGCACAATTCTGAATATCACGTATGAAATGAAATAAACAAGAGTGAACTAAGAATTGTAAGTTAAAGTAACCTTTCAAGTGTCATTTGAAGGGGTATAACGAAATAATGACAAAGACTTTGTCCTCAGGACAGGGTCTTTTTTTGTTGTAAAATCAAACTTTGATGAAGTTAGAATGGATGATACCCTTTTGAAGATAAATGAAATGCTGTTTTTTGGTATCTTTTTTGTATAGTTGTTCGTGACAAAAAGGTCATATCCCGTTATATTTTCCCTCTGATATTCATCAACATTGTAACTCGAGCTGTAAACCTTTCTGAAATTGGGTTAATTATAATAAAGAGGTGAGCGTATGAGATATGCGATCAGTTCAGGATTACATACGCAATGATCCCTAATTGTAAATTCAGAGAGGAGTTTTATATATGACATCATGGAAAAAATGGACTAGTGCGTTGCTGGCAGCAGGAATTATTGTGGGGAGCGGTGCAGTGTGGCAAGATAGTTCGGTACAAGCGGCTTCTGTATCCTCCAAAGTGAAAACCTTGGCTGAGGTGACCCTGAAATCGGGTGGGAAAACACTGACTCAAAAAGGACTCCTACAAGGAGGCTCAACCTGGGTATCTCTTACGGCAGTCAAAGATGTGGCAGGTGGAGCCTTGAAATATGATGCGAAAACCAAAGAGTATGCTCTGACAGCAGCCAATAACACGATGACCATCAGCCTTTTGGACGGCCAGCCGAGTGTTCGAATTAACAACTATTATCCTCAAGTGGACGCCAAGCTGATCAATGGCAGACTATATATCCCATTCTCGGCGATGAGAGATTATCTGGGTGTGCAGGGGAACTGGGATGGCAAAACCAAAACATTGACGCTCAGTAAGGTGAAACAAAATAGTGTGAACGTTAAAGCGGCAACAGTTAATGTCACTGTGAAAAATGCTGAAGTTGATGTTCAATATCCGCAGGTGAGTGGACTTGCCAGCAAGGAAGCTGAAGCGGCGATCAATAAAGTGCTGAAAGATGAAGTGGATGCATATGTAGCTGACTTCAAGAAACAGACATCTGAGTTCGGAGGCGCAACCGCCAACCGCCCATATGCATTTGAGAGCTCTTATGTGGTGACCTACAATGAAAGAGGCGTGCTGGGACTCATTACACAACGTTACGAGGATTATGCTGGCGCTCATGGCATGACAACCCGTACGGGCCACACCTTTGCGCTGGACACAGGCAAGGAGCTTACGTTAGATGATGTGCTGCAAAACAACAAAACCATGCGTGAGACGGTGGGTAAAAAAGTCGGTGAACAGCTGAAAGCCCGCGGTGGATACCTTGATGGGTACAAAGGGTTAAATAAAGATCAGGATTTCTATGTGACACCAACAGGTGTGGTCGTGTTCTTCCAGTTGTATGAGTATACAGCGTACGCAGAGGGATTCCCTGAAATGCCTTTTACGTATAAAGAGCTTCTTCCTAAAGGCACAGAACCTTTTAGCAATGTAACGGGAACCAAGTAAATAATTATCATCGTGCACTCTTAAGTTATCTTTCTTATAAAATGAAAAAAAGAAGCCCCCATCATGTGATCATGATGAGGGCTTCTTCTCGTATAGACAACATAATTATATGTTGCTGATTACGTTAGGTGTTGATTATGTTAACGCGTAGACCGTGGTCTACGTAACACTTAGATGCCTTGGGAACCTACGTTTTCGATAACTTTATCAATGATACCGTAATCGGCAGCTTCAGCAGCACTCATGAAATAGTCACGATCTGTGTCTTTCTCGATCCGCTCCAGCGGTTGACCTGAACGCTCAGAGATAATGCGGTTCAAGGTATCACGCATTTTCAGGATGCGGCGAGCACGAATTTCGATGTCCGAAGCTTGACCTTGAGCACCACCAAGTGGTTGGTGAATCATGATTTCACTGTTAGGCAACGCAAAACGTTTCCCTTTCGCACCGGCATTCAGCAAGAATGCACCCATGGAAGCGGCCATACCTACACAGATGGTAGATACATCCGGTTTGATGAATTGCATTGTATCGTAAATCGCCATACCGGCTGTAATCGATCCGCCTGGGCTGTTGATGTATAAGTGAATGTCTTTCTCCGGATCTTCCGCAGCCAGGAACAACATCTGTGCCATAATGGCATTAGCCACTACGTCATTAACATCGCTACCAAGGAAAATAATACGATCCTTCAGCAATCTGGAGTAGATGTCGTAGGCGCGCTCACCCCGGTTGCTCTGTTCAACGACCATTGGAATAAAACTCACGTGAAAAACCTCCTCGGAATGTAAATGTTATTGGTGTTTATACTTAAACTGTTACCGTATTACCCACATAATAAACAATTCCAAACAAAAAGTCAAAGAAAGTCAAACTAACTTGCAAAAAAAAGAAACCTTTCCGGTTTCATTGGTTAAATGGGTTATGAGCTGTTAGATAAAATGGCGCGCCCGCCAAGAATCGAACTTGGATCTCAGGCTTCGGAGGCCTACGTCATATCCATTGGACCACGGGCGCACATTATGTGACAGCAATAATGATTATAGCTCATGAAATATTTAATTGCAAGCAGTTCGTTGTGGTATTGGTTTGGATTAACCTAAAAATGATCATGATGAAGAAGAGTGGATAAAGAGTGCATTTAAGTAAATGCTATTAGAGGTTTTGGACATGCCGTGTGAAATGTGTTTCTGAGCGATATGTAGACGAAAATAATTTGTTTCTTCTATATATGGTATGCGTAAGCTAGTCCTTGATCATGGAAGTCTAGGATTGTGAAAATAGGCGCGTACAAACGCTGGAAGCGTGTCGAAATAAGACGTTGAAACACTTGCATGTCACGTCAGTTTTAGGTAGAATAGACGTGGGACTTAAAAAGTTAACCCGGGACGTTTTAGGGCCACGAAAGAGAGCTTGGAACGAGAACTTGCGGGAGTGGAAAGCATGCGAACGATTTTAGAAGTACAAAAGCAGCTTCTGCCTGATCTCATGGATATCTTGAAAAAGAGGTATACGATTCTGCAACAGATCATGTTATCGGATGTGATCGGACGGAGAACGTTAGCTAATTCCATGCAGATGACCGAGCGGGTTCTGAGGGCTGAGACCGATCTGTTAAAGGCTCAGGGACTTATCGAAATTGACAGTGCAGGAATGAAGATCAGCGAGGCAGGGTATGATTTGCTGCAGCAGTTAGAGCCCGTTGCCAAAGAGTTGTTCGGATTATCCGAGCTGGAAGAGCGCATCAAGCAAGCCTACGGTCTGCAAAAGGTAGTTGTGGTTCCTGGCGATTCGGATGTTTCTCCATTTGCCAAAAGGGAACTGGGCAGAGCCGGAGCGAAGGCTCTCGGCAATATCATGAGTGACAACGACGTTGTCGCCGTAACTGGCGGATCAACAACGGCCGAAGTCGCAGAGCAGCTGACTCCGCCAACATCGCTCAAAGGTGTCTGGTTCGTACCAGCACGCGGTGGGCTTGGAGAAAGTCTTGAAATTCAGGCGAATACGATCGCATCCACAATGGCAAAACGGGTAGGAGCGCAATACAAACTCCTGCATGTACCGGATTTGCTTAGTGATCATGCCTATGAATCATTAATCCAAGACCCCAGTGTTCAGGAAATTCTGGAGCTGATTCGGAAATCGCGGATTGTTATTCATGGAATTGGTGATGCCGTGGAGATGGCGACAAGACGTAAACTTGCGACGGAGATTATAGATGAACTCCAAGAGCAAGGGGCCGTATCTGAGTCTTTCGGTTATTACTTTAATGATCAGGGTGAGGTGGTTCATACCATGCTTACACTGGGAATGCGACTTCAGGATATTGAACGAACCGATGTCGTGATCGGAATTGCAGGTGGCAAAAGCAAAGCTGCTGCCATACACTCCGTGTTACGATTTGGTCAGGAAGATATTCTGATTATTGATGAGGCTGCTGCCGAAGTCATCGTAGCCGAAATGGAATAAGAGTTTACTTTTCATTACAACCATTGTTGTCTTGACGGACTTCACCGTCTGTCTTGAATATATAAGTTTCATAAAAAAATTAATCAAAACTTGGGAGGAACTTACTCATGATTAAAGTAGGTATTAACGGTTTTGGACGTATTGGACGCTTGGCATTCCGCCGTATTCAAAATGTAGCAGGCATCGAGGTAGTAGCAATCAACGACTTGACTGACGCTAAAATGCTGGCTCATTTGCTCAAATATGATACAACTCAAGGTCGCTTCGATGGCGATGTTGAAGTACACGATGGCTTCTTCAAAGTGAACGGCAAAGAAGTTAAAGTATTGGCTAACCGTAACCCAGAAGAACTTCCTTGGGGCGACCTGGGCGTAGATATCGTTCTGGAATGTACTGGTTTCTTCACAACTAAAGAAGCAGCTGAGAAACACTTGAAAGGTGGAGCTAAGAAAGTTGTTATCTCCGCACCAGCTACTGGCGACATGAAAACCATCGTTTACAACGTAAACCATGAAATCCTCGACGGTACTGAAACTGTAATCTCCGGCGCATCTTGCACAACAAACTGCCTGGCACCTATGGCAAAAACACTGCAAGACAAATTCGGAATCGTTCAAGGTTTGATGACTACAATTCATGCTTACACTGGCGACCAAAACACGTTGGATGCTCCACACCCTAAAGGTGACTTCCGTCGTGCTCGCGCAGCAGCTGAAAACATCATCCCTAACACAACTGGTGCTGCTAAAGCAATCGGTCTGGTAATTCCAGAACTGCAAGGTAAATTGGATGGTGCAGCTCAACGTGTACCAGTAGCTACTGGTTCCCTGACTGAACTCGTAACAGTTCTGGGTAAAAAAGTTACTGCTGAAGAAGTTAACGCAGTAATGAAAGAAGCTTCCGATCCACAAACTTTCGGATACACTGAAGACGAAATCGTATCTTCCGACATCCAAGGTATCACTTTCGGTTCCCTGTTTGATGCAACTCAAACTAAAGTTCTGACTGTTGGCGACCAACAATTGGTTAAAACTGTAGCTTGGTATGACAATGAAATGTCCTACACTGCACAATTGGTTCGCACTTTGGAGCACTTTGCAAAAATGATTAAGTAATATCTGCAATAACATAGAGCGGAAACAGATGCTATATTGTTTCCGCTCTTTATATATCAATATTTTGCAAATTTCTCAAAAACACCAGGATTGACAAGGGGTTTCAGCCCTTGATGGGTCCACCAAATACATGGGTGCGGAGGAAATACAGATGAACAAAAAAAGTGTACGCGATATCGAATTGACAGGAAAACGGGCTTTTGTCCGTGTAGATTTCAATGTGCCGCTCGAAGATGGTAAAATTACAGATGACAAACGTATTCGTGCAACGCTTCCTACAATCAACTTCTTGATTGAAAAAGGCGCTAAAGTCATTTTGGCAAGCCACATGGGTCGTCCTAACGGCGAAGTGGTTGAATCCTTGCGTTTGACTCCAGCAGCTGAGCGGTTGTCAGAATTGCTTGGTAAAACAGTTGTTAAAGCTGACGATTCTGTTGGTGACGCTGTTAAAGCTCAAATCGCTGAACTGAACAACGGCGACGTATTGTTGCTTGAAAACGTTCGTTTCCACGCAGGCGAAGAGAAAAACGATGCAGAACTCGCAAAACAATTTGCTGAACTGGCTGACGTTTTCGTTAACGATGCGTTTGGCGCGGCACACAGAGCACACGCTTCGACTGAAGGAATCGCTCACTTGCTTCCAGCAGTGTCCGGTTTGTTGATGGAGAAAGAACTTGAAGTGTTGGGTAAAGCAATTTCCAACCCTGAGCGTCCTTTCACAGCCATCATTGGTGGATCCAAAGTTAAGGACAAAATCGATGTAATCGACAACCTGCTGAACATTGCAGACAACGTGATCATCGGTGGCGGTCTGACTTACACGTTCTTGAAAGCACAAGGACATGAAATTGGACAATCCTTGTTGGATGATTCCAAACTTGATGTTGCTCTCGGTTTCATCGAAAAAGCGAAAAAACTGGGCAAAAACTTCTACCTGCCGGTAGATATCGTAGTGTCTGACGATTTCAGTGCGAAAGCAAACACACAAATCGTTGACATCGACGGCATCCCAGCAGATTGGGAAGGCATCGACATCGGTCCTAAAACACGTGAGATCTATGCTGACGTTATCAAAAACTCCAAATTGGTTGTGTGGAACGGACCAATGGGCGTATTTGAAATCGAGCCATTCTCCCACGGTACTCGTGCAGTAGCGGAAGCTTGCGCTGAGACAGAAGCTTACACTGTAATTGGTGGCGGTGACTCCGCAGCAGCAGCTGAGAAGTTCAAATTGGCTGACAAGATGAACCACATCTCTACAGGTGGCGGTGCATCGCTCGAGTTCATGGAAGGTAAAGTACTTCCAGGCGTAGTGGCATTGAACGACAAGTAAGTTTTAGTAGTCTATAGCATGAAGGAGTTGAAACCCATGAGAACACCGATTATCGCAGGTAACTGGAAAATGTTCAAAACGGTTTCCGAATCCAATGACTTCATTCAGGAAGTTAAAGGAAAAGCGGAAGTTGAAGGCGTGGAGACTGTAATCTGCGCACCGTTTACAAATCTGCCATCCCTGGTAGAAGCCGTTAAAGGCACAAACATCAAAATTGGTGCACAAAATCTTCATTTTGAAGATAACGGTGCATTCACAGGCGAAATCAGCGGTGTAATGCTGAAAGACCTGGGTGTGGATTATGTCATTATTGGTCACTCGGAGCGCCGTCAATATTTTGCGGAAACCGATGAGACTGTTAATAAAAAGTTGCATGCAGCATTCCGTCACGGATTGACTCCAATCTTCTGCCTGGGTGAGACGCTTGAAGAGCGTGAAGCGAACCAAACAAAAGACGTATGCAAAGTGCAAACAGTAGCTGCTTTTGCAGGTCTGTCTGCAGAGCAAGCGGCACAAGTTGTTATCGCTTATGAGCCAATCTGGGCGATTGGTACAGGCAAATCCTCCACTTCCCAAGATGCGAATGAAGTTATTGCTTACATCCGTACGCTGGTGAAGGATCTGTACAACGAGACGGTTGCGAATGCAGTTCGTATTCAATACGGCGGCAGTGTTAAACCGGAGAACGTAACAGAATACCTCGGACAAAGCGACATCGACGGCGCACTTGTTGGCGGTGCCAGCTTGCAGCCGGCTTCGTTCATCGCGCTTGTTGAGGGGGCGAAGTAAGATGACAGCTCCAAAACCTGTAGCACTGATCATCATGGATGGCTTTGGTTTGCGTAACACGGTGGAAGGCAATGCGGTAGCGCAAGCCAAGAAACCGAACTACGACCGTTTCATGAGCCAATTCCCACATACAACGCTCACTGCTTGCGGTGAAGCTGTAGGTTTGCCAGAAGGGCAAATGGGAAATTCCGAGGTAGGTCACCTGAACATTGGTGCCGGCCGGATCGTATACCAGGATTTGACCCGTATCTCCAAATCCATTCGTGACGGCGAGTTCTACGACAATGAAACACTTGTCAAAGCTGTTCGCGAAGCGAAACAAAGCGGCAAAAAGCTTCATCTCTACGGCTTGTTGTCCGATGGCGGCGTACATAGTCACATCGACCACCTGTTTGCTATGCTTGATCTGGCCAAAAAAGAAGAAATGAACGATGTATATATTCATGCCTTCATGGATGGCCGTGATGTTATGCCAGACAGTGGTAAAGACTTCATGCAGAAGCTGATCGCTAAGATTGAAGAAGTCGGAGTAGGTAAAATCGCAACGGTTCAAGGTCGCTATTACGCGATGGACCGTGACAAACGTTGGGAACGGGTTGAGAAATCATACCGCGCCATCGTTTATGGAGATGGACCAAAATACACCGATCCACTCAAAGCGGTTGAAGAATCGTATGAGAAGTCCGTATTTGATGAATTCGTTGAACCAACGGTTATCGTCAAAGCGGATGGTGAGCCGGTAGGTTTGGTAGAGAGCGGCGATTCCGTTATCTTCCTTAACTTCCGCCCTGACCGTGCGATCCAGTTGTCGCAAGTATTCACGAACCAGGATTTCCGCGGTTTCGATCGTGGTCCGAAGTTCCCTGTGGGCTTGCACTTTGTTTGCTTGACTTTGTTCAGTGAGACGGTTGAAGGTTATGTGGCTTATTCGCCGAAGAACCTCGACAACACGCTGGGTGAAGTTCTGGTACAGAACAATAAAAAACAACTGCGTATTGCAGAAACTGAGAAATACCCGCACGTTACCTTCTTCTTCAGCGGCGGTCGTGATGTGGAGCTTCCGGGTGAAACTCGCGTACTGATCAACTCACCAAAAGTTGCAACGTATGACCTGCAACCGGAGATGAGCGCGTATGAAGTGGCTGACGCATGTGTTCGTGAGATCGAAGCAGACAAACATGACGCCATCATTCTGAACTTTGCTAACCCTGACATGGTTGGACACTCCGGCATGCTGGAGCCTACCATCAAAGCGGTAGAAGTAACAGATGAGTGCATGGGCCGTGTTGTGGATGCAGTACTTGCCAAAGGCGGCGTTGTACTGATCACTGCGGATCATGGTAACGCGGATATGGTGTTCGATGAGCAAGGACGTCCGTTCACAGCTCATACAACGAACCCGGTTCCATTCATCGTTACCGATGCAAATGTAACCCTGCGTGAAGGTGGAATCCTGGCGGATATCGCGCCAACGATCCTTGACCTGATGCAATTGCCTAAACCGGAAGAAATGACAGGTACATCTGTTATCGCTACCCGTAAATAAGTTACGCAACAACATATATGAAATTGGGAAGTTTGGAGTTTACCCAGAACGAAGGCAGCAGAAATAGTCTGAAGAAGCGGAGCGTTCGCTTTTATCACATGATTTCAACTTATGACGATAAGTTCAAAGAAATCAGGGGATAACAGAGATCGGAAGACGATTCTGCTAACGTAGTGGAAAAGGGAAACCACAAGTGGTCCTAATTTTTAATAAATTTAAATTTAAAGGAGATTATCACAAATGACTATTATTTCTGACGTGTACGCTCGCGAAGTCCTCGACTCCCGCGGTAACCCTACAGTAGAAGTTGAAGTATACCTGGAGTCCGGCGCAATCGGCCGCGCAATCGTTCCATCCGGTGCATCCACTGGTGCCCACGAAGCAGTTGAGCTTCGCGATGGCGACAAATCCCGTTACCTCGGTAAAGGCGTTCTGCAAGCTGTTAAAAACGTAAACGAAACAATCGCTCCAGAAGTTATCGGTATGGATGCATTGGATCAACTGGGTATCGACAAATTGATGATTACTTTGGATGGTACGCCAAACAAAGGTAAACTGGGTGCTAACGCAATCCTGGCTGTATCCATGGCAGTAGCTCGCGCAGCTGCTGACGCTCTGGACCTGCCATTGTACGTTTACTTGGGCGGATTCAACGCTAAAGCACTGCCAGTACCAATGATGAACATCATCAACGGTGGTGAGCATGCTGACAACAACATCGACGTTCAAGAGTTCATGGTTCTTCCAGTTGGAGCACCAAGCTTCAAAGAAGCTCTTCGCGTAGGTGCGGAAATCTTCCACAACCTGAAATCCGTATTGAGCTCCAAAGGCTTGAACACAGCTGTAGGTGACGAAGGTGGTTTCGCACCGAACCTTGGTTCGAACGAAGAAGCAATCACTACAATCATCGAAGCTATTGAAAAAGCAGGTTACAAACCAGGCGTTGACGTATTCCTGGGTATGGACGTTGCTTCCACTGAGTTCTACAAAGATGGTAAGTACACACTTGCTGGCGAAGGTAAATCTTACACTTCCGCTGAGTATGTTGACCTTCTGGCTTCATGGGTTGAGAAATACCCAATCATCACAATCGAAGACGGTATGTCTGAAGATGACTGGGATGGTTGGAAATTGCTCACTGAGAAATTGGGAGATAAAGTACAACTCGTTGGTGATGACTTGTTCGTAACGAACACTGAGCGTCTGGGTAGAGGTATCGACGAAGGTATCGGTAACTCCATCCTGATCAAAGTTAACCAAATCGGTACATTGACTGAAACATTCGATGCAATCGAAATGGCTAAACGTGCAGGATACACTGCTGTAATCTCCCACCGTTCCGGTGAGTCCGAAGACAGCACAATCGCTGACATCGCTGTTGCAACTAACGCTGGTCAAATCAAAACGGGTGCTCCTTCCCGTACGGACCGTATTGCGAAATACAACCAATTGCTTCGCATTGAAGATCAACTGGGTGAATTGGCTCAATACAATGGTCTTAAAGGATTCTACAACCTTAAAAAATAAGCTGGATATCCAGCTTTTACGGGCAAGCCGGGTAACCGGCTTGTCTTTTTTTATTGAAACAGAATAGTGGTATATCGTGCAGATTACGTAGATGGTGAAATTTAGGGCATTGTATGAACTGCACTACTTGTATCACAACAATAGCTATGTTACAATTAAAGTAACTGTTTTTATGGTGAGATGTTATGCCCACATGGGTAGGAGGTGGAAAGAATGGATATTGCTTTGAAATTGCTGCTCGTTGTCTTCTCGATCGGTCTAATCACTGTAGTATTGCTGCAGCACGGGAAAAGCGCTGGTTTGGCGGGTGCCATCTCCGGTGGTGCGGAACATCTTTTCGGTAAAACGAAAGCGCGCGGATTGGATCTCTTCCTGCAACGTGCAACGGTGGTACTGGGTGCAGGATTTATGATTTTGTCTATTATTGTTACGGTTGTTTCCAAGTAAGACTTGGAACTGCTGAGCAATGAATAGCTTAAGCTCATGGCTTAATTGATGAACCTTCGTTTCGTGGAGAAACGAAGGTTTTTTAATAAATTTTTACGCGTCCAAACTTTTCCAACGATCTATAGACTCCATGATTTCGGTCTTCTTCTCACTTCTGTTCGGTTTTCCTTCCTTAGTGTGCAACACACCCCTATCATGTATGGTATGTCCTCGCTTATTCGTTATGCGAACTTACTCCTTATAATGAATGTCATGTGTACAGAAAATTTTCGGATGTGGTCGTTTTACAGATGCGTACAGCACGTGTATTGCATAAAATGTCTGTAGAGATACGTGAAAGCGTGATTTTAGAGGAGCGCCCGGCAACTGTGGTTTTTTTGCGAGGTACGGATGGGCCGGATTGAATTCGTGTATACTAGGGTATGAGATAGTATGGTTGTACTACTACACTCTTCACAGTAGTGATATTGTATTGCATGAAAATGGTAAGAATTCCGATACATAAAGAGATGAGACCCGATTACACTTTTATGTTTCCCGAGGTGAATATATTAATGATAACAGAACAACAATTGCTCGACTTCATGCGGGAAACCGCTTATAAACCAATGACTTATCAGGAGTTGGAACAGCACTTCGGGATCGAAGATGCAGCTGATTTCAAAGCCTTTTTGATTATGCTTAATACGCTGGAGGAATCCGGTAAAGTTTTGCTGACACGTAACAATCGCTATGGCATGCCAGAGCGCATGGATTTGGTACGCGGACGTTTACAAGCTCACGCCAAAGGGTTTGCTTTTCTTATCCCTGAGGATCGGGAGCACCCGGATGTGTACATTCACGCCAATGATATGAAGAGTGCGATGAATGGTGATACGGTATTGGTTAAAGTTACGTCTCAAGGACCTTCTGGCGGCCGCCTGGAGGGTGAGATCGTTCGTATAGTTACTCGTGCTGTGACACAAGTGGTTGGTGTGTTCCAGAGCCATGAGGTGTACGGCTTCGTCATTCCGGATGACAAACGAATTAATCGCGATATTTTCATCCCACGTACTAACTTTGCAGGGGCTGTTGATGGACAGAAGGTCGTAGCAAAGATCGTTAGCTACCCAGAGGGCCGTGCTGCAGCTGAGGGTGAAGTAATCGAGATTCTCGGTCATAAGGATGAGCCGGGTATTGATATTTTGTCCGTCATCCGCAAGCACCAGCTGCCTGAAGCTTTCCCGGATGAAGTGGTAGAAGAGGCGGAGAAAGCACCAGACTCCATCACGGATGAAGAGATTGTACAACAGGGGCGCCGTGATCTGCGTGGACTTAACATTGTTACGATTGATGGTGAAGATGCCAAGGATCTGGATGACGCTGTTAACGTAGAGAAGCTGCCTAACGGGAACTATCGTCTTGGTGTTCATATTGCCGACGTTGGCTATTATGTGCAGGAGAATTCCAAGCTGGATCAGGAAGCTTATAACCGCGGATGCAGTGTGTATTTGGTAGACCGGGTTATTCCGATGTTGCCACAACGTCTATCCAACGGGATCTGTAGTTTGAACCCGCAGGTAGACCGTTTGACTTTGTCTTGTGAGATGGAGTTTAACGACCAGATGAAGGTTGTGAAGCATGACATTTTCACGAGTGTAATCAAAACCAAAGAGCGGATGACGTATTCCAACGTTCGCAAAATCCTTGAAGGTGAAGAGCCCGAATTGCTCGAGCGTTATAAGGATCTGGTGGACGATTTCCATCTGATGAAAGAGATTGCTTTGAAGCTGCGTGCTATGCGTATGCGCCGTGGTGCGGTTGACTTTGATTTTGAAGAATCCAAAATCATTGTGGATGCAGAATGCAAACCGGTAGATATCGTGAAACGGGAGCGTTCGATTGCAGAGCAAATCATTGAGGAGTTCATGTTGGCAGCGAACGAAACAGTGGCAGAGCATTTCCATTGGTTGAAGGTTCCGTTTATCTATCGTGTGCACGAAGACCCGGATCAGGAAAAACTGCAAAATTTCCTCGCCTTTGCGGCGAATTTCGGACACCAGGTCAAAGGACGTGGCAACGCGATTCATCCACGTGCACTTCAATCGTTGCTTGAGGATATCAAAGAAACGAAAGAACAAACCGTGATCAGTACGATGATGTTGCGTTCCATGAAACAGGCGAAGTATGATTCCGAAATGTCGGGTCACTTTGGTCTGGCAGCAGAATTTTATAGTCATTTTACGTCTCCAATTCGTCGTTATCCCGATCTCGTCATTCACCGGGTGATTCGTGAAGTGATTGAGAATAATGGTGCTTTGCCAGAGAACCGTCAGGAGTATTTGGCAGCACGGATGTCCGATATTGCGCAGCAGTCTTCGGAACGTGAGCGTGTAGCCGTAGAAGCTGAACGGGATACAGAGAAGATGAAGAAAGCTGAGTATATGCTCGATAAAGTAGGCGAAGAGTTCGAAGGCATGATCAGCAGTGTAACCAGCTTCGGTATGTTCATTGAACTAGAGAACACGGTTGAAGGCCTGATTCGCCTGAGCGCGCTCACGGACGACTATTACCATTTTGACGATCAGCATATGGCTCTGATTGGTGAACGTACCTCGAAAGTCTTCCGCATCGGTGATGAAGTGAAGATCCGTGTGGCACGTGTAAGCATGGAAGAGTATACGATTGATTTTGAAATGGTGGATATGAAACCTCGCGGTGAACGTCCTGGCGGCGGCTTCGGTGGCGGACGTGGCGGTAAAGGTGGACGCCCAGCAAGTGGTGGCGGACGCGGCGGTGCCAAGGGTGGACCAGGTGGTTTTAGCGGTTCGCGTGGCGGCAAAGGCGGCTCAGCTGGTGCTGGAGGCAACCGTGGTAGCAGCAGATCACCGGAAGAGAGCAGCAAAGGTGGCCGTGGCGGTCGTAGCGGAGCTGCGAGTGCAGGAGCGGGCGCAGG
The DNA here is from genome assembly GCF_001570725.1 of Paenibacillus amylolyticus. Taxonomy (GTDB): domain Bacteria; phylum Bacillota; class Bacilli; order Paenibacillales; family Paenibacillaceae; genus Paenibacillus; species Paenibacillus amylolyticus_A. Next base: position 106,526 of record NZ_BCNV01000009.1, on the reverse strand, counting down.
CTCATCCGGTGGCTACGCAGGTAAAGGCGGCGGTAAACCAAAAGGTGAGCGTCGTACTGGTGAAGCTGGCGGATCGACTGGCCGGGGCAAAGGCGCGGTAAGCTTTGGTTTTGGCTCAGGTAAAGGCGGTTATAGCTCTACATCGGGTGGATCGGATAGTGGTTCAACCGGTGGACAAGGAAGTGGCCTGAACAGCGGCAGCGGTCGCGGTGAAGGAAGCTTTAAGTCCGGCAAGGGTGGCGGTAAAGGTGGCAAAGGCGGAAGTGGACGCAAAAACACTTCGCCGAGCGGCGTATTTATTGGAGAGAATGCAACTCCTGGTGGCGCTCAGGAAGGCGGAGCACCACGACGCAAGCGGAAGAAGAGCAAAGGTGCAGCTGGTAACGGCACGGCAGCTTTTGTACGGAAAAAGAAAAAATAAAGCTAACGTAACTTGAAGAGATGGATTATAATTCGTTCCTCCAGGTTAAGCGTTGGAGAAAATAGTCACTTCAGCCGGTGTGTTGTTTCGCACAGTCTGAAAGTGGTGTAATGAGGAGGGGCGGCAGAGGTCGCCTCTTTCTTGATTTTAACAGCCGTACTTGCTACAATTAGGGTCTGGCACGTGGTACCTTGGTGCAACATCGGGTGCGCTGCTATAGAGCATGGTACCGGCTTATTTTACGGAGAAGGAGTGAGGACATGGGCAAGAATGATGGACAGAGTAAAGTGCTCGCACAGAATAAAAAGGCTTCCCATGACTACTTCATTGAAGATACGTATGAAGCGGGCATGGTGCTTACCGGAACGGAGATCAAATCTCTTCGTAACGGCCGTGCGAATATTGGTGATGCATTTGCCACGATTCGTAACGGTGAGATTCATATTCATAATATGCATATTAGTCCTTTTGAACAAGGAAACCGAAATAATCCGCTCGATCCAACACGTACGCGCAAGTTGCTGATGCATAAAGTGCAAATTCACAAGCTGCTCGGGCTGTCGAAACAGGACGGATACAGCATTGTGCCTTTGAAGATCTATATCCGCAACGGTTACGCGAAGCTTTTGCTCGGACTGGGTAAAGGTAAGAAACAGTTCGATAAACGGGAGACTGCAGCCAAGCGGGATGCACAACGTGATATTCAACGGGCAATGCGCGAGAAGCAGAAGGTTGCGCGTTAAGTGGATTGTTGGGCGTGGAAAGCTGCATCTTAGGTGTAAGATAGTTCTCGTATGGAGCTAGGAAGATTGATGTACGAGTTAAGGAGTCTCAAGGTTTGTCCTGTAACGGGCAAGCCTGAGGCTTTTTTATTTGTATTTGGGAAGGTAATTTGATGTGTGTTGCTGAAGTGTGAATTTGAACTGGTTTTTTATTGATGTGTTACTAAGTAAATTGCTAGGAGCATGAAGCTAAGTGCGGTGAGGAATCTAAATTATCAGCTGTTGCGTAGTTTGTCAGGGTAGTGGGTAAGATACTTAGGTACAGTTGTTCGTGATCGGATCTGGGTAAACTTTACTTCCGATTGGTGACGCGGTATAATATGTAGACGATTGAGCCTGTTGTACTGGATAACCTTGCACACATGCTCAGCCTGCTGGAATGTCTTCCAGCAATCTGTACTATTTCGGTGATGTGTCCTGTGTTATGATTATTCATGTAGCAGACAGGAATGCCGAGTTTGAAAGAAGCATCTTTTTACCTTGGAGGAAAAAGATGTGCAGCACCTTTGCTCCGTATTCACGGATTAATCCTGGAGCCCTTCTTCATTGAGGGGGCGTTTATGGATTCGACGGGGATAGTTCGAGCATGGGTAGCGGGTAGTGGGGACGCGTCCGCTTCATCAACGCTAAAGCCTATTAAACGGCAAACAACAAACAAACTACGCTTTCGCAGCCTAAGAAACTGTGTGCGTGCTTCTAACCTGCATCGCCCATGTGACAGGATTAGGGGCTAACAAGTAGTGGGATACGCTGTCACATCTCCGCCTGGGGTGTGCTGAAGAAGACAATCAGGCTGACCCAACGTATAGCCGGTTACGGGGCGATACTCGGGTGACATCAAAACTGTGACTACACCCGTAGAAGCTTATGTGTCGTTATCTTCGGACAGGGGTTCGACTCCCCTCGCCTCCATTAGTAGTATCAGTGACAGCCACCATTCGGTGGCTGTTTTTGCATGTTTGGATATGTGGTGGTAGGGTAAAGCGCTTTGGCTCTAGGGCTTCGGGGTTCTCTGACGTCAATTACGATATATCTCTGATGATGTACATGGCGGTACCCTCTGTAATTAGCAGTTTTGATGTCACCTTAGGTTGCCCCCGCAACTGGCTTTTACTTAGTTCAGCTTATTATTTTCTTCTGTTGACCTCAGGCATAGAGGAGATAGCGTATCACCTAGCTAGCAGAAAAAAACGATTTTTGAAGTTTCATAGTATCCTGTTAAGGATACCGCTGTGATTGTAGGAGATAAAGTAGGCTAATTAATGTTGAAACGGTCGTGGATTTGGACAAGAATGGTGCGGTTGATGTGATGGCTTATAGTCTGTTTAAATATTCACTAAGAATATATTTTGTTATAATTATATATGGGACTAACTATTATCTCAAAGAAATGGAGTCTAATTATATGCACTTACTGGATAAAAGCCAACGTGTTCTTTTAGGGGACGAATGCCTTTGTCAGTGATTAGAGGTGAACACTTACTAGTGGAAGGTGGAGTAAGTCCGTCTTACAGTGGTTGATACAAAACTTGAAAATCAATCGTGGTCCGGATCAAAAGATGAAAGATGCTTTTGTGAAGTAGGAACTAGAAGTAATCGTTTTGCAAAACAAGACGGTGAATGTGTCACTTCCCTTTAAAAGCCTGAAACTATCTTGTGATAGGAAAACTAAACGGAACCCTTTCTTCAGATGAAATAATTCATCTTGGAGGAAGATACGTTGAGTAGAAAAACTGAAAATACAAGTTTCCGTTGTGAAAACTGTCATGCATATGTTGAACCATTAACAAACGGAAGCTTTAGAAATCATTGTCCAATTTGCTTATTTTCTAAGCACCTAGACAATAGACCAGGCGATCGTTTAAGTAGTTGTAAAGGATTAATGAAGCCCATTCAACTCGAATATTCTAGTAAAAAAGGATATCAAATTGTACATGAATGTACATCTTGCAAAAAAATGCAGCGTAATAAAATCGCTGTTGATACGAAACAAGAAGACGATATTTTAAGCTTCATGGCATAAAGTCTTCCATATTAGAGTATTAGATGATGGTTAGTCCCACCCCTTTTAGATTCAGAACTGAAAGGGGTATTTCTACTGGAAATCTGTTGACCTGGATAGTGAGACAGGCAAGTGTAAGTATCAACGGTAAATCGCAACGGGGTGATACAACGACAGCTGATCCACGCAGTGAGAATTTTAACTGAGTGAAGGAGTAGTTATTTTGGATCCGTACTTGAAAGAAGCGGGTTCTAACTTTATTGAGGGAAAATATGATGGAAACCTTCATATCTACAAAGAAACCACCAATGGTCAGTGGGAGGAAGTTATACCGCAATAGTTTGCTACAGCTTCTATCCACCACTAACCAGTGTTCTGGTTGGTGGTTTTTCTGTTTATGATATAATAAACAAAAATTTAGATTGGGGGACCCAAGATGGTTGAAAATCGAGAACAGCTCCAAGAAATTTTAAAAAAAGCAAATCAACATGCACGGAAACAAGCTAAAGAATCAGGTGCCTCTATTTATTATATAAAGAACAACAAACGCGTTCGTGAGGATGCTGCCGGTAATAAATTCGAAATTACATTTGATGCTACTGGAAAACGGCAGGAGTTTAAATATCATGAGTGAAATCAGACCAGTCATGACTGTGTTTGCGGGTACAAATGGAGCAGGGAAAAGTACACTCAGCATGCAAATGAGAGAGTGGCTTGGTGAACTTGTTGATCCAGATCAAATTGCAAGAGAGTTGAAGCCAGAGAATCCACGCAGTGCTGACCTGTCTGCTGGCAGGGAAGCTGTAAAAAGAATCCGATCACTCATTAAAAGTGGTGTAAACTTCGCTATTGAAACGACATTGTCCGGATCATTTGTTTTAAAACATATGGAAATAGCAAAAGAAAACAATTATGAAATTGTCGTTTATTATATCGGTCTTGAGGATGTTCAAATGCATATAGATCGTGTAGCCTCTCGTGTTGAACAAGGTGGACATTGGATTGCAGAAGAAGACATTCGTTATCGATATGGCCAGTCATTGAAGAACCTTAAACCGGCTCTAGCCATCGCAGATCAGGTTATCATCATTGATAATACATACGAGCCTTTAATTGTTGCAGAAATCATACAGAGTAAATTGATCTATTGTGTTGAGTCCATACCTGCTTGGGCTAATCCTGTTCTTGTGGGTTACTGATACTTGGGTGACATCAAAATGGTGACTACACCCGTAGAAGCTTATGTGTCGTTATCTTCGGAAAGGGGTTCGACTTCCCTCGCCTCAAATCCACAACTTGTAGCTTAAAGATGACGTGACTCCATATTTTCCTTGTATAGGAGTACCTTTTCTTCGTAATTACCAATCAACTTCTTGATTTCAAGAATATTACGTCTGGAGATGTGGTCCTTAAGTCAGAAAGCAGTTGTTGCAGATATTCTTCTGTAATGACTGCTTTTTCTTTTACCTAATGGGCTTCTAACAACTTCGTTTCCAGTTCAACCTTTTGCTGCTCTAATGCCCCTGAATTTCAAGAATGATAGGTTTATTAAACCACTAGCTACTGCATTTAGAATGTTCTCGTTCTGAAATTCTACATCTACTAAACTTTTGGACAGGTGCCGTTTTGAATAGTAAGAGATACAGGGGGAGTTAGTTTGAGGAATACTCGAAAAAACAGTAGTGACTGAGTGGCTTGTTTATGTGACTCATTGCAAATTTTAATAAGTATGCCTCCAGACAGAAGAGCATGATCGCAGGTGCGATCAAAGGTTAGAGTAGAGAGCAGGTGAAGTTGTGATCTCTTGACTAGACCGCGGCGTATAGACATGGAATAATAAGGGGGATGTAGCCAGTCAGTTGCAGAGAGGGGTCATTACTTATGGTCAATATCGCGATGGTAGAGCAGGAGTCTGTTCGGGAAAACGTTGTGGCGTTCACGTTTGATGATGGGCCGCATCCGGTGTATACACCTCAAATGCTTGAGATTTTCCGCGCTGTCGGTGGGCGGGCGACGTTTTTCATGATTGGCCAAGAGATGGAGGCTCACCCGGAGATTGCGGCAGAGGTGCACCGGGAAGGGCATGAGATCGCCAACCATACGTACACGCATCCGAACCTGACCAAGTTGACGCTGGAGGAAGCCAGGGAGGAGCTGCAACGCGCAGAAAATCTTGTCCAAGAAGTCACGGGGCAAACTGCCCGCAGCTTCCGACCGCCCTATTTTGGAGTAAATGATGATATACTGTCTCTGGCGGCGGAGAGCGGATATCGCACGATTAGTGCGGTCAACGGTGATGCGAGAGATTGGGATAATCCCGGCGTTGAGCACATTCTGGAGCATACCCGGTCTGCGGTGAAACCCGGCAGCGTGCTCATATTCCATGACGGATACGGGGATCGTTCCCAGACGGTGGAGGCGGTTCGTGTGTTGGTGGATGAGCTGGTCGCGGATGGGTACCGTTTGGTGACAGTAAGTGAGTTGCTGGACATTTCTCGTGAGCATGATGAAAAGACGACATAATCAAGTGGGCCCATCATTCTTTGAATGAAAGGGTCTTTTTTTAATATATATAATGCAAATGAAGAACGGAGCGGAAGCACAAACTTTGCTTACCACCTTAATCTACTTTATAATAATAGGCTAAACTAGACTGCGTTAGGAGGAAACAATGGACTTTATCAGAAATCAACTAGAGGGAATGGGCATGAGTGAGCCATCCATTGGATATCTTTCGAATATAATTATGGTTATTTTTATAGCGGTGATCTCGGTGGTTGCGAATTTCATAGCCAAAAAGATTGTGCTGAAGACGATCAACCATATCGTTAACAACAATCGGTACAAGTGGGGAAACATCATTGTGGAGAAAAAATTATTCCATAAGTTGTCGCATCTCGTGCCGGCGATTATCATCTATTATTCGGCTTATATTTTTCCGTCCTACCAGGCCTTGATTGAAAAGGCTGCGATGACATACATGATCGTTATCATGATTACGGTGCTCAACGCACTGCTGAATGTCTTCGATGATATCTATCGTTCCTATGAAGTGTCAAAGATTCGGCCAATCAAGAGTTACATTCAAGTAGCCAAGATCGTCTTGTTCATCATTGGTGGAATTATCGTCATCTCCAGCCTGATTGGACAAAATCCGCTTATTATCCTGAGTGGACTTGGTGCGTTATCGGCTGTACTGATGCTGGTTTTCAAGGATTCCATATTGGGTCTGGTAGCCGGCGTTCAACTATCTTCGAATGACATGGTGCGGGTCGGTGACTGGATTGAAATGCCCAAATATAATGCAGACGGTGATGTCATCGACATTACATTGAACACAGTGAAAGTGATGAATTTTGATAAAACGATTACGATGATTCCAAGCTACGCCCTCATTTCGGACTCATTCCGTAACTGGAGAGGCATGCAGGTCTCGGGTGGCAGACGGATTAAGCGAAGTGTCTATATCGATATCAGCAGTATTCGTTTTTGTACAGAAGAGATGGTCGCGGAATTTGAGAAAATTCACTACTTGAGCGATTATGTTTCCGCAAAATTGAAGGAAATTCAAGCATATAACATGGAGCACCAGGTGAATACGGAAAGCAATGTGAACGGAAGACAGCTCACCAATGTGGGTGTGTTCAGGGAATATATTCATCAGTATTTGAGAAATCATCCGAAGATCAACAAAGATATGACGATGATTGTGAGACAATTAGCACCGGAAGATCGCGGGCTGCCTCTGGAAATCTATGCATTCAGCAACGATATTAACTGGGGTGTGTATGAGAATGTGCAAGCGGATATCTTTGACCATATTTTTGCGGTTGCACAAACCTTTGGACTTCGTGCATTCCAGAATCCAACTGGGCATGATATTGTGCAGCTGAAAGAGGATAAGCAATTTGCGCGAGAGTATTAGGTTTTTTTTCAATGCATAAGCCGTTAACCCATCTGGGTTGATGGCTTTTTGTCTGTGATATAATAGGCATATTTTAAGAACGAAGAAGTAGGGGGAACGCGTATGGATTGGGAAGCTCATATCGAACGGTGGAGCCGAACTGCCGTTAGATTGCTGGATATTCGGCATTATCGTGCGGAGCATGGAACGGTTCCTGATCACTATGTGGCGCATACCAACTTTTTCTTAATCACTACTCATGGAGAGGCTAGGGTGAGCATATCGGGTAATGTCTACCAGACCCGTTCATCTTACATATTACATGGGGGAGCAGATGCTGAGCTGAGTATTGTGCCGCTGAGTCAGGACTTTGCCTGCTATCTAATTCTATATACAGCGGAGTGTGAATCACTGGAAGATCGGGAGAGCTTTCAGGTGACGTATGGGTTTGCTCCATATGCGGTACTCCCGGTTCAGGAAAAGTGTGAAGCCATGAATCGTCTTTGGCAAGAGCCCAATCCTATAGACAAGCTACAGGCGCAATCGGTCTTTCTTCCATTGGTGTACGAAATCATGCGGCAACAGATCCAGACATCGGCCAAAAAGGAAAGCAGCAGACCCAACATCGTCACTGAGGCAATCCACTATATTCACGATCACTATAGCGAGCCTATTACAGCCGAGGAACTAGCCAAGAGATACCATTGCAGCGCCAGCTATTTATCCCGTTTGTTCAAAAACCAGATTGGACTAGGACCCATTGAATATCTCATTCATGTGCGCGTTCACAGATCAAAGCAGTACCTTCTAAAGTCCGAGGCCCGTATCCAGGAAATTGCGAGCAACGTAGGTTATGCAGATGTGTATTATTTCAGTCGCTTATTCAAAAAGCATACCGGATTATCGCCACTTCAGTTTCGTGCGGAACATCGGCAACAGATTCAGGTTCAGTATAATCCATTACGCGGGTTAGAATCGTCTATTGTAACCCCTAACTCCGGTTCTCATAATGAGAATGAGACTTATTATCAACGGATTAGGGAAGGGGACACATCCATGTTTAGATTTTCACGACCGGCCTTTGGGGCGATGATGTTATTATGTACATCCTTGCTTCTAAGTGCATGCCAGACAAGCAGTACTCCAGGAGCAGCGGCTTCCCAGCCAGCTTCATCAGATACGACAACTACTGTAGCTACAGACAGCGCAGCTGTGGAAACGCGGATGTATAAACATCTGAAAGGCGAAACCGAAATTCCTGTGAATCCACAGCGAATTGTCAGCTTCTATCACTTGGGTGAGTTGATGGCGCTTGGGGTGAAGCCAGTTGGCACAACGACATTTATTTTAGATAATCCACTTATTAGTGATACTTCCGGTATTTCAGATGTGGGTGTTCCACCAGATGCGGAGAAAATTCTGTCATTGGAGCCAGATCTGATTGTTACAACGGCAGCATTTGCGGAGGCTGTGGAAGGCGGGTATGATGCACTGAGTCAGATCGCTCCAACCATTGTTGTCGAGCAGTACAACGACCCGATTAAAGATGTGGAGATGTTTGGTGATATTCTTGGGAAACAAGAGGAAGCACGGCTATGGAACGAGCAATTCACGGCTAAAATCGCGGAGTACAAAGAGAAAATTAGCCCTTATGTAGGTTCCGATGAGACGTTCTCCATATTAAACGTGCGTCCAGATGCACTTTTTGTTTACGGGGATACCAATATGGGAGGCAATATCATCTACAAGTATCTCGGGTTGAAGCCAACCGCCAAGGTAGAGACAGACGTGATCAAAGGTGAGACGTGGGAAATTTCTTCTGAGGTGATTCCTGACTTTATTGGTGACCGGTTATTCCTTGCTGTCAATGACGGGGCGGAGGATAAACTCAAGGATGTACAGAAACTGATTGAGCAGTCGCCAGCAGGGAAAGCGAATAAGGTCTACAATATTGATTTTGACGAGTTTCTGCTCAGTGACCCCATTTCGGTAGAGCAACAGCTGGACATCATTGTTGATATACTGGTCGGAAACAACGAATAGAACGTCCAATACCTTGTGGTCTCTCTTATGCCAAATTGATTCAAGCCCACTGGGAGGGGTAGAATAACGAGAGGATGATCAATTTCTAACAGTCTAATCTCGGAACGAAAATCCAACCTTTTGGCAAAGGAGAGCTCTCACATGAAGCATCATATTCCGGAATATACATTGAACGATGGCTTGAAAGTACCCGCAATTGGATTTGGTACCTATAGTTTAAAAGGTGAAGAAGGCGTTAAATCGATCGCATCCGCGATGGATGCGGGTTATCGATTAATTGATACGGCATATAACTATGAGAATGAGGCAACAGTGGGCAAAGCAATCAAGCAGAGCTCCGTTGCCAGAGAAGAGCTGCTGATTTCGTCGAAGCTGCCGGGGCGCTATCATGCTCATGATAAAGCACTCGTGGCGATTCAGGAATCCCTGTACAGAGCCGACCTGGATTATTACGACCTCTACCTGATCCACTGGCCCAATCCCAAAAAGGATGTGTATGTGGAGGCATGGCAGGCTCTAATTGAAGCGAAAAAACGCGGATATATCCGTTCCATCGGAGTGAGTAATTTCCTGCCCGAGCACAATGAACGCCTGATTAAGGAGACGGGGGTAGCACCGAGTCTGAATCAAATTGAGCTGCATCCCTTCTTTGACCAAGCCGATCAGCGGGAACAGGATAAGAAACATGGCATTGTGAACGAGTCCTGGAGTCCGATCGGACGTGGTAATGATGCTGTTCAGGATATTGTCAAAGACGAAAAAATTCTCCGCATCGCGGAAGCTCATGGCAAAACGCCTACTCAAATCATCTTGCGCTGGCATATCCAGCTGGGCTCCATTCCAATTCCGAAAGCCAGCTCGCTTCAGCATCAGCAAGAGAATATCGATATTTTCGACTTTGAGCTGAATGCGCAGGAGATGGAGATGATCTCTTCGTTTAGCCGTTCAGATGGACGATTGTGGGATCAGGACCCGAGTGAGTATGAAGAATTTTGAGGACAACGTAACCACTGGCTAAATTGGTTGCTGTATAATCTATCATCAGTGATCAGAAACCCCTGTGAATAAACATGGTACAGCCTGCTGGCTCTACCGATGTTATTCCGGGGGTGTTTTGTATTTCTAGGGAAAGAGGATATTAGTTTAATTAATGATTTACACGGTAACGGAGAGGACAGAAAAATCCTGAAAAAGCGAAGCGTGCGCCTTTATCCCCAGATTCCCCCTTGAAATAATCAAAAAATCTGGGGGTAACAGCGATTGGAAGGATGTTCTGTCATCGTAGTATCAGTGTGAATAATTTTTAGTTGAACTTATATAGTAACAAAGAAAAAGAGTGCCCCTGTCATGAATGACAGGAAGCACCCATAATATGAACGGTTGGCTACATAACTTACCGATAAATGTACCCGCTACGCGCTCGCAATCCGGAAGGTTAGAATCTCATACGGTTTGATATCAAAAGAAATTCGACCATTTTCCACGGCGCATTCCGCTTCGTTATTTTCCAACAGATCACACGCATATGCTTTAGCACTTGCTCCTTCAGTCAGTTGAAGAGAAGCCCGAGTGCGGCGGCCATGCGCTTCGTAGACTCGGATGATCATATCATCGTTGTTCTCGGCTTTTTTGATAACCTCTAACACGACATTCTCTTGATCGACCGATGCGAGTGACCACACCCCAGGTAGCGTGCCGGTTTGCGATGCAATCTCACGGGCAACCAGCGGACGGTTGAGATCATAAGCGGCTTGGATGACACGTCCTTCACGGAAGTCGCCCTGATGGGGATAGAGCGCGTATGTGAACACATGTTGCTCTTTGTCGGCATTTTCATTCGGGTACGTTGCACTCTTGATCAGAGACAGTCGCATCACCGAGTTATGAATATCATATCCGTATTTGCAGTCGTTCAGCAGAGCAGCGCCGTACCCGTTCTCCGCCAGATCGGCCCATTTCTGTCCACATACTTCAAACCGGGCTTGATCCCAGCTCGTATTACGGTGGGTAGCACGCTCAACGTTGCCGTACTGGATTTCGTAGACCGCTTTCTCACTCCAGATATCCAGCGGGAAGGCGGCTTTCAACAACAGGTGCTCTTGCTTCCAGTCTACGAATGTACGGAAATCAATCCGGCGTGTATGCGCATAGAAGATGATTGTCTGCTCAATGACCGAGTCCAGGAACTGTCGCTTCACTTGAAGCACGGAACGCACCGGCCCGCTTTCAACCCACTCCAGCGATTGCAGGTCATTAATCTCCCACATATGCTGTTCATAATAATCGTCAATGTTCCATGCCTCGTATTCCGCAGGTCGATCCTCGAATACTTGCAGCACGTTACCACGCTTCCCAGGCTGGAGTAGCTCACGGCCCTCTAATTTGTCCCAGACCGATACGAACTCGGCAGATTCATTCAGGTGAATATCATACCAAGGCGTCTGAATGTGGCGTTGTTCCGATTCCCACTGTGCAAGCGACACGCCAGTACCCAGTTCGGCGGCTACATCCGACACGATCCGGAAGGTTTTATATCCCGATGCCGGTACATTTTCAGCCAGGAATACCAATCCACCATCCGGTGTACGCTGGCTCGCTACAGGGCGATCTCCATCGTAGACGGTCACTTTTTTCGCAAAAGAAGGCAGTTCAACCACATCCGTCCGCTCGAAGCCGGTCGTGTTGAATACAACAATGGCTTCGCCGTCAGACGTAATGCTGCTCGCAATGCCGTTCAGCGCGCTGTCTTTTAGCTCATCCGTGACACGCAGAACTTCTTCATATTGCTCTTTAGAATCCACATAGACCTGCTCAATGGAGCTGCCGGGAAGAATATCATGGAACTGATTCAGCATCGTCAGCTTCCATGCGTGCTCCAGTGCATCAGTTGGATAGGTCGCCTGTGCATCCGCCTCGCGATGAATCATGGCATACAACTCAGCATCGGCCAGCGCAAATTCACTATGCCGGTTATACCGTTTATTGCGAGCCATGGACGTGTAAGTCCCACGGTGATACTCCAGATATAGCTCACCCGACCAGCGCGGAACGGAAGGAACATCCGCCAGATTCTGTTCCAGCTTCTCGAAGAACTCGCGTACAAAAGTACGTTTCACGTCCGGTACGCCTGGTAATCCTTTTTCAAGCCGTCTGCCGTGCTCCAGCATCTCCTCCGTTGGACCGCCGCCTCCGTCGCCGAAGCCGTAGCACTGTAACACATCTGCATTGATGTTTTTGTTCTGGTATCGCTGCCATGTGCCTTTCACTTGGGATGCATTGAATCGTCCATTGTAGGTCGTTTCGAACCGCCGTTGCCTGAAATCGGGATGCTTGTCATAGTCTGTCGCTGTGATAAAATGCGTTAAAACCTCAGATCCGTCAATGCCTCTCCAGTACATCGTGTCGTTCGGGATTTGGTTCGTATCGTTCCAGGCGATTTTCGTTGTCATAAAATAATCTATCCCGCTCTTGCGCATAATCTGCGGCATCGCTGCACTATAACCAAATACATCCGGCAGCCAGAGAACACGGTTCTCCACGCCAAACTCTTCCTTGAAGAAACGTTTTCCGTAGATAATCTGACGGATCATGGATTCACCCGAAATCAGGTTGCAGTCGGCTTCCAGCCACATCGAACCTTCCGCTTCCCAGCGGCCTTCGGCTACCTTTTCCTTGATTTTCTCATAGAGAGACGGGTAGTCTGCTTTCAGGTACGCATATAACTGCGGTTGCGAGGACATGAAAGTATACTCCGGGAACTTGTCCATCAAGTAGAGTACACTCGCGAAGCTGCGAATGACCTTCTCCCGAGTTTGGTCCAGAGTCCATAGCCAAGCCACATCAATATGGGTATGACCGATGCAGTGAACGGTGGGAATGTTGTCGCCCGCAGGCCGAGTTTCGCCGTAGATATGATTTTGCATATAAAGACGGGCTTCCAGCACCGATGCATGAAAAGCAGTACTGTTTTCCTGACGCAAATCCAATAGATTTACCGCCTGATTCAGATGTTCAATCAGCTTCAGCCGCTCCAGGTCATCCTCACGCAGTAAATCCGCGGCATCGATTGCAGCCTTAAGATCGTAATATAAATCTGTAACAGGCTGATGATGCTCAGCCACATATACATTGAGGAAGACATCCGCTGCCGAAGTACTACAGTACGCATATAGCGCCAGTTCGAATTCTTCACCTTTCACCGCAGCAGGTGTTAGGTCAATTTCCGTATGGTTCACGTCCAGGCCGCAGATCAGTTCCCCATTGAGGAATGCTAAGAATTGCGGATTATCATAGTTCCAGATATCATCAGCACCGGTGACGATGGTACAAACGACTTTTTTTCCTTCCATATGATCAGGGATGCGAATCCGTGTTTTGAAGCAGCTGTGTACATCTTTACCACCCCAACCATCACCCTTACGAAACACGTTCCAAGAGGAAGGGTCCTCATGAACCAGTTCCCAGGAGTGGTAACCACTTTCTTTATGATAAAGCTCCGGTATATATGTCTTTGAGGTCAGTCGTGCACGTTCCAAGTGTTTCACAATGGTATGGATCCGAGTATACAAGGAATTCATTTTCATGTTGGTTTCCCACCTTGGTTTGTAGTAAGTACAGGCTGTAGTCGTTGTTGGAGCGAGAATACTGCAAGCGCTAACATATTAACTTTATCATACCAAAAGAGAAATGGGCGAAACTATGTATTGTATGCTGAAAATAACGTCTTTTTATTGCATTTCATGCTAAAATAAACTCATTAGAATCGGGATAGGGGGCATGTCCATGACACCATCAATTTTGGCATACGAGCAGGGATATGCGATCCATGTGAACGAGCCTGGAGATTCACTTTTTTATCATCTGGATTATGATGAACGCTCTCATGAACTGAATATGGAGTTTCAGCATTTCCACGATTTCTATGAAATCTGTATTCTTCTGGATCGCACGGCTGCGCACATTATTGAAGGCAGTTTGTACGAGATTCAGCCGTATGATATCGTTCTGCTGAGACCCTCCTTACTACATAAAACGCAATATCCTAAGGGAATGCCACCCAAACGATTGATAATTACCTTTGCCATGCCACGTAATATACCCGGTCTTGATAGCGGTTACACAGAACTGTTTTCGATTTTTGATGAACCAATTCCGATATTCCGATTTACAGAAGAACTGCGCCAGGCGGTAATGGCCCCTTTAAACGAAATCTTTTACTTATCGCAGAATCCCTCCGTACTTCATTCGGTTGCAATTCATAGCAAATTCGTTGAGTTTCTCTGTACAATCCATCGATACTCAGCGGAGAATAGCTACGTTCGTGAAGAGACAGGTTCGTCTATGTCGCAGCGGATGTATACCATTGCATCGTATATTCACAGCCATTATCAGAATGAGCTGTCACTTGAAGAGATCTCCAAACGGTTTTTCGTGAGTGCCCATCATCTATCCCGTCAGTTCAACAGAGTCACAGGCTTTACGTTCACCGAGTATATTCAGATGACCCGAATTCGCAACGCCCAACAAATGCTCCTGAACTCTAACAAAAAAATTACCGATATTGCGGCACAGTGCGGCTTCGCCAGCTTTTCGCAATTCAATCGCATCTTCAATAAACTGAATGGCATGTCACCGAGTACATATCGCCGAAGCAGACAATCGCAGAGCGAGCGTGAAATGATATCCTCGGGTAGACCTGATCGCTGACTGAAGACATAGATGATCTGGAGATATCCGTAAAGTAAAGATGTGCTGCATGAAGGGGATAGACAAGGATGAATAGAGGACATACAAAAAGGCAAACCCTCTAAGTTACAAAGGGAATGCCTATTTCCTTCTATATAAAGACACGTCTACCTGGAGATGGTCCTCCTGACCAGACTCACTCTCTCACTCATGTGCCCGTATGATGGCTACTGTTATACTTGATCCTTTGGCGCCAGCTCAATAGCTGAGCGGATGGCAGCAAGCATACTTTTATCATCGGCGATGTTTTTGCCAGCGATATCGAAGGCTGTACCGTGGTCGACAGACGTACGGATGATACCGCCTTTCAGGCCAACAGTGATGTTCACACCTTCCTCAATGCCCATCACCTTGATCGGTGCGTGGCCTTGGTCGTGGTAGCAGGCTACAACGATATCAAAGTCACCGCGGCCAGCGCGGAAGAAGAGTGTGTCCGCGGGGAGTGGACCAACGACGTTAATGCCTTCCTGCTGCGCACGTTCGATGCCGGGTTGCAGCTTCTCTTCTTCTTCTCCATTACCGAACAAACCGTTCTCCCCGGCATGAGGATTGATTCCGCATACGGCTACGCGCGGATTCTCAAAGCCTGCTTTTTTCAGCGTATCATGAGCTAGCTTCACGACGGTGTAGGTTCTTTCCGGATTAATACTTGCAATAGCATCGATCAGACCCATGTGTGTTGTCAGGTGAATAACGCGCAGATTAGGCGTTGTCAGCATCATTGAGAAGTCCTGCGTATCCGTCAGGTCCGCCAGAATCTCGGTGTGTCCCGGGTACAGGTGCCCCCCTTGATGCAAAGCTTCTTTGTTCAAAGGCGCCGTGCAGATAGAATGAATCTGCTGCTTTTTGGCAAGATCAATGGCTTTGGCGAGAAACTGGAAAGCTGCATCCCCAGCCACGGCAGATACTTTACCGTATTCGAGATCCGCAGGAACGAGATTCAGATCAATCACATCCACGGTACCAAATTCATACTTGGCTTCGGAAGGCTCTTGAATCGCGTTAACGTTCAGACTTGAGCCGATGACTGGCAACACACGTTCCAGAATCTTCGCATCACCGATAACGAGTGGATTGCACTGATCGTACATCTCTTGATGACCCAGTGCTTTCATAATAATCTCCGGTCCAATACCTGCTGCGTCGCCCATTGTAATTCCAATTGTAGGTTTCATACAAGAATACCCCCTTTTAATTTTTGAATCGCATGGATAAAGACATCGGGTTTGCCGAATCCGCCTGCTTTGGTAACCACATGCAGATCATCAATCCCGATGAACTTGGAGATCGGCACGCCGATTTCAAGCTCATCCAGCAGCTCGAAGCCGCTAATATTCCATTTCAGACAGATCTGTTTTGCCGTATCGCCACCGGTCATGGACACCCCTTTGAAAAGTCCCTCTTCCAACAATCTGGCACAGATCTCACCCATCGCAAGTACGATTTCGTTGCTGACTTCCGTGTGATTGAGACCGCGAATTTCGCCCGTTGCCCGTGCCAGTTCGATATCCACTTGTTCTGCGGTGGAGTAGAGGACGACATCTTGTCCTTCCAGTGCTTTGTCTCGGACCTCGTTATAGACACGTTCCATCTCTTCCGCGCGATCTGCGGTTGCTGATACTGCTTTGAAGGAGTGGAATGAAACGGATGCAATCTTAGATTGGCGCAGCAAGCGATACAATTGTTCGCGGGAGTTTTTATTTACGCTACCCACAACCGTCAGGATCGGACCGGGATTCTCGGGTATCGTGAGTTCGGTGGACTTGGATTCAAGCTCGAAGTGAGCAGGGAGGTAGTTGGCAATGCCAGCAGACCCTGCCCAGGCAAAGGTATAATCCAGCTCGCGAGTCATTTGCAAGATCATCTCCAGATGCCGTTCTTCTGTAGAATCTACGAGTACATATGGAATGTTATTTTGCTTAAAATGTTCTAGTTTCGATTGAATGTGACCTTGGCCAACGTCCAGATCAGCAACCGTAATTTCGCCCACCTCATAATTCGTCTGCTGTTTCAGTAGGTCCGGAAGGTAGGAGAGGGTCACAGGTGTCTTCGGATCATTCGCAATCTCGGTTTCCGCGAGTGGAACGCCGTTCAGATAATGAATCCCCTCATGGATGGTACGGTTATTTTTCGGATAACCCGGAGCGATCATCATGAATTCAGGTTTGACGACATCATACAGGGCATCAATCTCAATGCCGATATTTCCACGCATGGTCGAATCCATCTTTTTGAAAATCGTCTCAAACCCATTGTTCTTCAGCAATTCAGCAGCCTGATATACACGGTTATACGCTTCCTGTGAGGATATGGAACGACTATCTGTATCAAAGACGACGGCATCGTAACGCGTAAGTGGCTCCTCATCCATATTAAAAAGAACACTGGTTTTCAAGCCATGACGGGCAAGCTGCACCCCGCTGTCATTGGCACCGGTCAAATCATCTGCAATAATGGCTAATTTCATGCAGTCATCCCTCCTTGTAAGCACAATTTAATAAAAAGTCCGTTCAGATCATCCATTAAGCACAGATTAAGCACATTAAATCAGGTGATACCCCTTTATGTGGTTGGTCGTTGATTGTATTTCTCGACTCCACCTGATTTCTCCAGTCGTTTGGAGAGGAACCCGATGAAGATCGGCAACAGGATGGCTGTAGTAACAACGCTCGCCGCAATCTGCACCGTAGCAATCTCGGCAATCGGTCCAAATGAAGCATTAGCAGCCACGATGGCAGCAGGTGTACCTACCGCATTACCAGCGGTTGAACCTTCGGAAGCACCAACGATGGGGTTCCAGCCAATGGCTTTGAACAACAGGTATCCAATTCCGCCTGTGAGAAGTACGGTCAGAACACCAAGCATGATTCCGCCAAGTCCACCTTGGATAATCGAGGAGAAGTTGATTCCCATACCCAGTGAGAAGGCGAAGAATGGAACAAGTTTGTCGCTGCCTTTGTGCAGCCACTCCGCCAGATTGCGGTCCAGATTACCAATAATGACACCAACGATGAGCGGAAGCAATACAGCAACGAATGCCATGGGAGAGAACATGCCGTTGGCGAAACCCATTGCACCGAAGATGGAGAGCGCTACCATGGTCAGGAATGGACCATCGCTGAGCGCGAGGAATGGATAGGCTGCTTTATCATCTTCTTTACCGTATTGACCAGCGAGTGCGATGTAAAGACCACCGTTAGAGTTGGTCATCGCAGCGATAATGGCAAGTGGGGCCAGACCCAGGAATAACCCGCTTGAGTCTGCAAACAAAATGGCAACGAGACCAAGTGCTGCACCGATCGCCCACTTGACGACAAGCAAGGTAACACCCTTGCCGACGGACGAACCAGCTGTTTTGAACGTAATCTGTGTACCGGCAATTAACAGGAACAGTGCAATCAATGTACTGGAACTGTTCACGAAGAGAGCTTCCGTGAATCCGCCAATGCGCAAGGCATTTGGGAAGAATGTATTAATGGTTGCACCGAGTAACAGAGGAACGACCATCATACCGCCAGGGATGCGATCTAAAGTTGCTTTAATGTTCATAGTAGTAGCTCCTTATGAAGTAATCGTTTTTATGAAGCGCTTGCAGGGATTATGTTATCCCATATCGTTTAATATAGCAACAATAAATTATTGTAAATTTAAAATACATATGTAACTGTTTAAAAATGCAACACATAAAGGCGAGAAAAAAGACGTAAACTTAAAGTTAATCTTTAAGTTTACGCCATAATGTGGCCCGGTTAATCCCCAGACGCTCTGCGGCCTTCGATTGATTATTATTTTCCTCCTGGAGCACGAACTGAATAACTTCCTTTTCGATGTCCTTCAGAGTTCCACTTAACTTCATTTGGCTTGAAACAGGTTGCTGATCCAGCAAGCGAGACAAGGTAGCCGTTGTAATTACATACTCCTGTTCATTGAGTGCAGCCTGCTTGATCAGATGCTTCAACTGGTTGACGTTCATATGTGTGATCTGATCCCGGATCAGCTGTAGTGCATCTTCTTTTATTCTCACCGCAGTAGTTCCGTATTTCTGGTAATAACCCGTAAGGAAATGCTGCATCAGTGGAGCTAGATCCTCTGGTCTATCCGCAAGATTTGGCATTATGATCGTATTAAGCTTCAGGTCGAGAGACCACTGTGGGTTCAATGTCTGTTCCCCGAGTATAAATACGCCAATCTGGCTTTGAAGGCAGCTCTGGATAAAAGAAAGCAACTCCTCATCTTCCATACGTGCTTCCATACGGTTAATCTCTACATTCCGAACCTTGGCTAGTGGTATCTTGTGCAAATGACCGGGCGGAACTTGCGTGAGATCGATCTGTAATAGCAGCCCACCACCGGAGTACATCTGATGAATGTGTTTGACCAGAAAAGATTTACCGGAATCCGCTTCACCCAGCAGATAGATCGGTTCATGATGCTCGTATAGTGCCCGAATGTTATTCAATACCGCCTGCATGGCAGGGGATTCAGCAACAATGGGCTCCATCGATGCGTCCGTGAACGTTGTTATGCCGAATTGTGCAAAGGCATAGGGTTGTCCTTTTTCCAGCATATATACCTTGTAGCTCTTGTTGTCCAAATTCGTTTCATAGGCGTTAACCGTGAGCTGGTAATCGTTCACCATAAACACATTTTGGATGTGGGATTGATGGAAATCCAGGCTGGTGTTGGTTAGATACATATGATTATCGGTCAGCGGATTTTTCTCAAAATCGGTCAGGTTCTCGAATACGACTTCATTCCGTTCATTTAAAATAAGTAAATTGGGATGTTCCTGTGTAACCAGGTCATTCAGTATGATCGATATCGTATGATTTTTGCTCAAATAACGGTAGACCAACTGCGCATCCTCCATGGCTCTAAGGATAGATTCTTGGCCAGATTGGATTAACAATCCCTCCAGACCATAGGTCTTCGCGGTGTTGACGGTGATCACATCCCCGACAATCTGGCGGTACCCGGAAGCCTTCAACTCCAAGAGCAATCGTGCCACATCTTCCGAGCTATGTATGGTATAGACCTTGAGGGGCAGATCCATCAGATCAATAATCGATTGTGCACCAGAGGTGATGTTGGAGAAGCCAACGATGGCTGTTTGGCCGTTAAATTGGCTTGCCAGTGTAAGCGAACGAATCATATCATAGCCTGATAGCTGCACATCGATGACGGGAATGGTCACTGCTTTCTTAATCAGTTGGGCGGTTCCACCGCGGCTGATGATAATCTCTGCACCATTTTTCTCAGCTTGAGTAGCTAATTCCACACCGTTTGCCAAGTCGCCCACGTCCGTCTGAATGGTTAACTGGGGAAAGCGAGGAATGCACTCTTGTATAATAGGAATCATCGATTCGTAGGGAGCAATAAAGTGAACTCGTGTACGCATAATTTTCCTGCCTTTTATAGAAATCATTGATCCCCTTATTATAGCCAACTTGCGGAGGAATGGCACCTATGGGAGAACCAACGCGGTCACGTCTACAAAATGCCTAAGTGGTATGTCACCATAACGCTTCGAGTTGAATGTGATGAAGTGCACTGAATCGAATCCTTAACTATTTCAAAATTAATGGATAATCGCACACGATAAGTATAGAGAAATGAGGGGATTTCATATGGGAGATATTCATAAAGTGGCTGAACCGGATCACATCATTAAGGATGTTGTCGGAAAGTTCTCGTGCAGGGTGCTGTGGAGCGAGGGCCGTCCATGCTTGGAGTATCAAAGGGAAGAGGAGTTAGCCCAGATCGAAGAATACGTCCGCACGACGTATAACGTTGAGCTGTTGGATGTGTTTTTCACAGCGGTGGAGAGCCTTCCGGTCGAGCCGTAGTTAGGAAGGGATTTGTGTGTTTATATAAGGTCATCAGGCGACACTATAAGTGCTCGTCTTTTCTTATATTGCGTTGTTATAGTATGGATTTGGATCGTATTAACTCCACTTGCCATCGTGAAATGTGAAACGTATGTCGCCGTATTCATGTATTATAGTATACATATGAACTTTTCGGAGGAGGAACAAGTTATGGGAATCTTATCGAGGTTTAGAGACGTGATGAAGGCCAATGTGAACCACATGCTGTCGCGGGCGGAAGACCCGGAGAAGAGTGTGAATGAGTATATGCGGAGCCTGAGCAGTGATTTGGGTCAGGTAAAAGCGGAGACGGCAGCGGTGCTGTCAGATGAGAGCCGGGCGAAGAGAGCTTTGGATGAGTGCAACGCCGAGGTTAAGAAATTGCAGCGGTACGCTGAGAAATCAGCGGAGTCGGGAGACGAAGACAAGGCACGTGGTTTTCTGGAGAAGAAAGTGAAGCTGGCTGACAAAAGGAACGAATTGCAGGCTGCCTATGAACGGGCTTCCGCCAAAGCCAAGATGATGAAGCATATGAATGATAAGCTCGTTGCCGATCTAGGGCAATTGGAGGCCCGGCATGCAGAACTGAAAGGTCGCATGGCAGATGCGAAGACGCAACAACAGGCCAATGAACGGAATGCATCTACGGGCAGAGCTGATGCTGCATTGAAGGCCATGGAAGACAAGGCGAATCAGGCGCTGAACGAAGCAGAGGCTTTGGCAGAACTTCGTGCTGGGGCACAGGAAGATGATTTGGACGAATTAATTGCCCAGTTGGAGAGGGACATGAACGCAGATGCGGGTAATAATGAGAGTGCGTTGCCAAGTGCGGAGGAAGAACTCGCAGCGATCCAAGAGAAGCTGAAGAACGGAATTTAACATATAGACTACAACGTAGAGGGCAGAAATAAGCTGAAGAAGCCGAGCTAAAAGCTTTCTGAAAGAAAGCTGCATCGGAAGCTTGTTCTGCCAGCGAAGCTATACAGTGTCAATTAGAATCATATTTCGTTAACATTGAGGTGAGCAGATGCCGGTTATTGAATATAAATGTCCCAACTGCGGGAGTGGCATGATCTTTGACAGTGTGTCAGGTGCATTATCCTGTCCCAGCTGCGGCCGCCAGGACAACATAGAGCAGATCCCCGATCCGTTGAAGAGACAAGTTTTCACCGAAAATGAGGTCAAGGAATACCACTGTAATAGCTGCGGAGCTGACATCGTGACGGAGCCGGAGACCAGTGCGACGACATGCAGCTTCTGCGGAGCAGCGGTTGTACTGAGTGATCGGCTGACGGGCAATCTGGCCCCCGCGATGGTAATTCCCTTTTCCATTAACAAGGATCAAGCCAAGCAGGCATTTAAAAAGTGGTGTAAAAACGGCCTCTTAACGCCAAGTGGCTTCATGTCCGCCGATCGGATTCAGAGCATTACCGGCATGTACGTACCGTTCTGGTTGTACGAGTTACATAACAAAATCGAAGTGCATGGTCGTGGCACCAAGGTCAGATTCTACACCCAGGGCGACTACCATTACACGGAAACACAGCATTTCGATATATACCGCAGAATTCGGCTGAATTACGTGAATCTGCCCATTGATGCATCGGAGAAAATGAAGGATGAGCTGATGGATAAGCTGGAGCCTTTTCCATACAATCAGCTGAAATTGTTCAAGACCCCGTATCTGGCGGGGTACATTGCGGAAAAATACAGTTATACGGACGAAGAACTTTTTCCACGGGCCAAGGATAAAACGAGATCGTACATTGATTCTTATATTGCCTCCACCGTATCCGGATATAGCAGCGTGAGCTACACGGACAAACAGATTGATACCAAGCTCAAACATGCGGACTATGTGCTGCTGCCGGTGTGGATGGTCAACTACGACTATAATCGTGCACAGTATACCTTTGCCATGAATGGTCAGACAGGTAAAGTGGTCGGTAAACCGCCGATCAGCAAAGCCAAAGTGGCCGGATGGTTCGCAGGAGTCTCTGCGGTCTCATTGCTGTCACTGAAGCTGGTTTCCTGGATGATGGGAGGTGGATTCTTATGAGGAAAAGAACCCCTCTGGCCGTGATGGCTACGCTCATTTTACTTATGATAACCCTTGTCGCACCGTCGATTCCTATGTCATCGGCATCCGCAGCGGAGAGCAAAAATCTCATCTATGATGAGGCCAACCTGCTGAGTGAGCAGGAGAAAAGTGAATTGAATCTACTTGCGAATCAGTATGGCGCGGAACGGCAGACAGACTTTGTTATCTATACAACGAATAATGTTGAGAATCAGGATGTCATGCTCTTAACGGAGGATTTTTATGATGAGCAAGGGTTAGGGTACGATAAGAAATTTGGCAATGCTGTCATATTGACGATGGATATGAATAATCGCGAAGTGTATCTGGCTGGATTTTATAAGGCAAAAGAATATCTGAGCGATCAGCGGCTTGATGCGATCCGTACCCGAATTACCTCTGAATTGTCCAATGGAGATTATAAACTCGCATTTGAGAAATATATTGAACTCTCTTACAAATATATGGGGTATGAACCCGGTGTGAATCCGAACAATATTTTGTTCAACGGCTGGTTTCAGTTGGGAGTATCGGTGGTTCTTGGCGGTATTGTTGTTGGTATGATGACCTATCGTTCCGGGGGACGTGTCACGGTCAATCGAGCGACTTATGAGGATTCAAGCAATTCCAGTGTCATTGATCGTCAGGATCGTTACATCCGTACAACCGTAACCAAGCGCAAAATCGAGAAGAACAATAACAACGGTGGCGGAGGCGGCGGTGGAGGTACCTCCCGAGGCGGTCATTCACACAGTGGAAGTAGAGGTTCATTTTAGTAAACGAGTCTGCGAAGTATGTTAAATAGAAGGGATGGGAACGAATATGGGATTTTTCAGAAATCAATTTTCGAATGTGGTGGAATGGGAAGAGTTCAGAGATGACATGATATTTTGGAAGTGGAGCAACCGGGAGATCAAGAAGGGGAGTAAACTCATTATCCGCTCCGGTCAGGACGCCATTTTCCTGAATAACGGTAAAGTGGAAGGCATTTTCGAGGACGAAGGATCATTTAATATTGATTCCGAGATCATTCCGTTCCTTTCTACCTTAAAAGGGTTCAAATTCGGATTCAACAGCGGCATGCGGGTCGAAGTACTATTTGTAAATACGAAAGAGTTCACCGTGCGCTGGGGTACGCAAAGTCCGGTATTGATTCCAACACCACAACTCCCGGGCGGGATGCCGATTCGGGCCAACGGCACATTTAATTTCAAAGTAAGTGACTATGTCACCCTGATCGATAAGATTGCAGGCATTAAGCAGAGTTATCTGGTGGAGGATGTCAAAATCCGAATCACTTCTGTGCTGGATCAGCTTCTAATGAAGTGGATTAGCCGCGAAGGGAAGGATATGTTCAACCTGCAAGCCAATGCTTCGGATATTGCCAAAGGTATTCAGGAAGATCTGGATATGCAGATGATGGATATCGGTATTGGGATTACCGGTTTCCAAGTGATGAGCTTCAACTATCCAAAAGAGATTCAGGATATGATTACAAAGACCGCTTCGCATGAGATGATCGGTAATCTGCAAAAGTATCAGCAGGTTAGCATGACAGATGGTATCTCATCCGGTAAAGTACAGGGCGGCGGCGCAGCTTCGGATATGGCGGGCATGATGATGGGTATGAACATGGCCAATGAAATGATGAAAAACATGAACCAGAATCAAGGCCAGAATCAGAACAACAATGCGGGTTCGTCTCAGAATCAGAATAACGACCAGAAGCCAGCGGGAAATAGCAACGGTGATTCAGGTAACTCTTCATCTACAGAAGGCAACAAGAAGCCAAACTTCTGCCCGAACTGTGGAGCCAAAAATGAAGGAGCCAACTTCTGTCCAAATTGTGGTCAAAAGCTGGGTTAATCAAATAAATACATGTAGGGCTAGGTTCGTAGTAAGTGAAACTAATGCGGAGCTAGCCCTTTTTTGTCTGGATTCATAGTTAAAGCAACATGGAGTAGAGCAGAGGAACGGGGGCAGTAATTTAATTTTTATAAAAGAGTTGACAACCGCTCACAAATCATTTATCTTTAACTTAAGATATTTAATTTAAATATAAATAACAGCCAAGAACAAATATCTTTAATCCATTACATGAGGAGAGATCAAGATGATGATCCCAACATTGACCAGAATAAATGAACTTTCAAGAAAAGCCAAAGAGGGCGGATTGACGGAGATGGAGAAAGATGAACAGGCTCGTCTTCGCAAGGAATATCTGCAAACTTTTCGCGGTTCGGTCAACGACATTCTGCTGAATGCAACCATCTATGATCCAAACGGCGATGACGTGACTCCTGATAAATTGAAACAAGAGCAGGCCAATCAAAATAACGACTAGCATATTATTCGCTAGATCATATATCTTAATTTAAAGATAATACAAATTACTATAAATCAACTAACTAACTCAAATATCTCTAACACCTACTCAATATAAAACATGCTTACCAAACCAAGGAGGAATTAATCATGACTATTCAAACAGCAGGTATTCACCATATTACAGCTTTCGCAGGAGATCCACAGGCCAACGTTGATTTTTATGCCGGAGTTCTGGGACTTCGTCTCGTGAAAAAACAATTAACTTCGATGCACCTGATGTATATCATCTGTACTTTGGAGACGAACACGGAAGCCCGGGTACCATCATCACCTTCTTCCCATCGGCTGGATCACCACGGGGCAAAATTGGCGGAGGTCAGGTCGGCATCACTTCCTATGTCATTCCTCCTGGGTCGATTGGCTTCTGGCAGAACCGGCTGGAACAGTATAACATTGAGGTAACCAAAACAAGTCGCTTCAATGAAGACCTGCTTCAATTCGAAGATAGCGAAGGCCTGCGGCTTGAACTAGTTGAACGTGAAGAAGGAGCAACCAGCACTTGGGCACACGAAGGGATTCCAACAGATAGAGCGATCAAAGGCTTCGGCGGTGCTGTCCTGTTCAGTGTTAATCCGCAAAGAACGATGGATGCACTTGAGAAAATCCTGGGATTTGTCAGAGTGGGTGAAAATGAGGAGTATGCCCGCTTCCGGTCCAGTGGGGATATCGGTAATGTCGTAGATGTTCCAGTGACCCGCATACCTCTGGGTATGGGCGGCGCAGGAACCGTGCACCATATTGCTTGGCGCGCAAAAGACGATGAAGAGCATGCACAGTGGAGCGAAGCTGTACGTGATTATGGGTATCAACCGACTCCTGTTCGGGATCGTCAGTACTTTAACGCAATCTACTTCAGAGAAGCTGGCGGCATTCTGTTCGAGATTGCTACCGATCCTCCGGGCTTTGCCAAAGATGAACCTGCTGATTCGCTTGGACAAAAATTGATGCTGCCAGAGTGGTTTGAGAAATACCGCCCTCAAATTGAGGACAATCTGCAACCAATTGTGGTAAGAACGCTCGTACCTGCTACAGCTGCGAATTAATAAGAGTTCTATTACTATATAGGTTGAACTATCTATTTACACAATAACGGAGAGGACAGAAAAAACCTGAAAAAGCGAAGCGCTCGCCTTTATCCCCGGATTTTCCCTTAGGAAAAGGGAATCAAAAAATCTGGGGATAACAGCGATTGGAGGGTTATTCTGTCATCGGAGTGTATGTGTGAATCATCTTTAGTTCAACTTATATAGCTGACGTTAGATTATGAGAATAACCAAAGGAGCATTGAAGGATGATGGAGAAAAAGGTTACCTGGCTGGAACTGTTCTACGATCTGCTCTTTGTAGCAGCGGTCTCCAAAGCGGGTCATGTCTTGTTACATGCCGAACACGGAGTAATAACGTTTGAATATTTAATGAAGTTTGTGCTTATCTTTATCCCTGTTTGGTGGGCATGGGTCGGTCAGACCTTGTTTATTAATCGCTATGGTCAGGATATCCTGATCCATCGAATATTCCTCATCCTTCAGCTCCTGTCCGTTATGGTCATGACGGCGAGCCTCTCTACCCATTTTGACCAATACTATCTTTCCTTCTTCATCGGGTATATCGGTTCACGGGCGTTTACGACCATTCAGTATCTGACGGCTCACAAGTCAAAAAGCGAGCATCAGCAGCAAGCGGCTCGTTACTTGGGTATCTGTTTCCTTATTGGCATATTGATCTCATCAGGTTCATTGTTCTTCGATTCCTGGTTACGATACGTGATTTTGTATGCGGGTATTGCTGTGGATATCGTACTTCCGCTGATCGGACGCAAAAACCTGGTGAAGGTACCGGTTCAGACCCATCACTTGTTGGAACGTTTTGCACTCTTTACACTTATCCTGCTGGGTGAATCGGTGGTGAGCATTATCGCTGTGCTGCAAGCCGATCATTGGGACATGAAATCCATCTTGTTTGCCGCCTTTACGTCCATCTTTGTCATTGCGATGTGGTGGCAGTACTTCGACAACGTGGAGAAAAAGGTCAGCAAAGAGATTCAGACTGCCGGGCAAGCGATCATATACGGCCATCTGTTCATCTACATCTCTATGAGCATGATCGCTGCATCGATTCAGCTGTTATATCAGAATCAGTTAAACTATGTGTTCATGATAGGGTTTGTATTTGGATCAGCGCTACTGTATTTCTTGTCGACATCCCTTGTGTTCCACCGTTACAGACACGCACATCTACGACTCCGGCCACGTCATCTGGCGGTGATGGTAGGGCTGCTGGTGGCATTTGTCCTTGTAGATCTGGTCTATCGAGTTCCAGGCTATGTCATCATGGGCGAAGACATGTTATTCTTCCTGGTGTATGCGAAACTTACGACTTGATATGAGTAATCTAAAATGAAGAAAAGTCACGGACAACAGACGTCCGTGGCTTTTTGTTATGCCACTAATTATGAACAAGTCTTAATAATATCAACAAAGCACAAATCTAATTTAATTTCTCCGATAGAATCTGTTAATATGAGACTATGTACAAGTGAATCTACCAGATCATAGAATATCTTTTATATAAAATGAGTGTAAGAAACAAACATGAAAACGGAGAGGACAGAAATAACCTGAAGAAGCATAAGCGTTCGCCTTTATCAACGGATTTCTCCCTTAGGAAAAGGGAATCAAGAAATCGGGGGATAAGAGTGATCGAAGGGTTGTTCTGTCATAGTAGTGGCCTAGTGTATGTTTTGTGAGTTCATTTTATATAAAGCGATTCGTAGGTATGGGGATGACAATCAGGAGGGAAATCATTGAGCACACATCAAATCGGAGTTCCATTGGAAGGGTTTGCAGAGTTTAGTCGTACGGTTGCCGCAGAAGGAGCCGTTCTACTCAGAAATGAAGGCCAAGTGCTTCCGCTTCGCGAAAACGAAAACGTTTCAGTTTTTGGACGGATTCAAGTCAATTATTATCGCAGCGGTACGGGTTCAGGCGGTAGTGTTCATGTGGCCTACACAACAAATCTGCTGGATGGTCTTCGCAGTAAAAAGAATATTACGGTGAATGAAGAGCTGGCAGCTGTCTATGAGAAGTGGATTGAGGAAAATCCATTTGATGATGGCGGAAAAGTATGGGCTGCCGAGCCATGGAATCAAAAGGAGATGCCTTTGACGGATGAACTGGTTGCACAAGCCAGAAGCAAGTCTAGCAAAGCCATTATTGTAATTGGACGTACAGCTGGAGAAGACCAGGATAATGCGGATGCGCCAGGAAGTTACCAACTGACAGAAGATGAGAAAGCGATGTTGAAGCAAGTTACTTCGCAGTTTGAACACACGATCGTTGTGCTGAATGTCTCGAATATCATCGATATGAGCTGGTTAAACGAAACGTATCTACATCCGATCCAAGGTGTAATTTACTCCTGGCATGGCGGTATGGAGGGTGGTAACGCGATTGCTGATGTGCTGGCGGGCGACGTTACACCAAGCGGTAAACTGACAGATACGATTGCATATTCCATCGAAGATTATCCTTCGACAAGCAACTACGGCAATGAGTTCAAGAACCTGTATCAGGAAGATATCTATGTAGGTTATCGTTATTTCGAAACGTTTCGACCTGAGCGCGTTCAGTTTGAATTCGGTTACGGCCTGTCTTATACGACGTTTCTGACCCAGCATGAAGAAGCGAAATCCGTGTCCAAAGACGGCGAAACCTATATTGAAGTTCGTGTCAATGTGACCAACTCCGGTACAACATATGCGGGTAAAGAGGTTGTGCAGGTCTATTATGAAGCACCACAAGGCAAACTGGGACAACCGGTGAAGGCTCTGGTGGCTTTCGGCAAAACAGGATTGTTGCAGCCGGGCCAGTCAGAACTTCTGACGATCAGCTTCCCGATCCATGACATGGCATCGTACGATGATGCGGGTGTTACAGGTCATGCTTCCGCATACGTTCTGGAAGAAGGCACATACCGACTGCATGTAGGAACCAGTGTGAAACAAGTGGAGCTCATCAGCATCGATGGCCAGGATGGCTATGTTATTGAATCTCTTCAATTGGTAGAGCAATTGCAAGAAGCGATGGCACCAACTGAAGATTTTACACGGATGAAACCAGGTCTGCGCAAGGAAGATGGATCATATGAACTGACCTATGCTGAAGTGCCGAAGCGTAAAGTTTCCATGGCGAACCGGATTGAGCAGAATCTCCCGCAAACGCTGGAGCAGACGGGTAACCAGGGCTACAAGCTGAGTGATGTTAAGGCTGGCAAAGTGAGTCTGGAAGCCTTCATCGCACAACTGAGCGATCAGGATCTAGCGTCAATTATCCGTGGTGAAGGCATGAGCAGTCCGCTCGTTACTTCGGGAACGGCATCTGCATTTGGTGGTGTCAGCGACAGCCTATTCAACTACGGTATTCCGGTAGCATGTACGGCAGATGGCCCGTCCGGTATTCGTATGGATAGTGGCGAGAAGGCAACACAGGTATCCATTGGTACGTTGCTTGCGGCGACATGGAACAAGGATCTTGTTGAAGAGTTGTATGTGATGGAAGGACAGGAGTTGCTGAGAAATCAGGTGGATACTCTGCTCGGACCTGGACTGAATATCCGCCGGAGCCCGCTCAATGGCCGGAACTTTGAGTACTTCTCCGAAGATCCACTGATCTCGGGTGTATTTGCGGCAGCATGTACGAAAGGCATTATGAAGGGTGGTTCCAATGCCACACTGAAACACTTTGCCTGCAACAACCAGGAGAAACACCGTAGCAAAGTAGATGCTGTTGTCTCTGAGCGTGCCCTGCGTGAAATTTACCTGAAAGGATTCGAAATCGCTGTAAAAGAAGGCGGAGCGAACTCCATCATGACCTCCTACAACCCGGTTAACGGACACTGGGCGGCATCCAACTACGACCTGAACACCACGATTTTGCGTGGCGAATGGAATTTCGACGGTATTGTAATGACCGACTGGTGGGCGATTATGAACGATGTGACCGAAGGTGGCGAGGCTGATCGCAAATACACCAACTGGATGATCCGTGCGCAGAATGATCTCTACATGGTTGTACCGAACTACGGCGCAGAGATCAACGGCTGGGATGATAACACGATTGAATCTTTGGAAAATGGAACACTTACGCGCGGAGAACTGCAACGCTCTGCGATTAACATCTGCAAATTCATCATGAATGCACCGGTGTCCGGCAGAAAACACGAGATCGTGGAGAACGTCGCTTCGTTCCAAGCGAATGCATCTCTATCTGCTGCGCAAGCTCAGGCGCTGGTTGAGAACGCACAGGTGAAACCTGAAGTAGCTGAACCCGTCTACATGAAAGTGGACGAGGCAGGCCATTACCGGATTATCGTACAGATCATGTCCCCAGAGCCGGAACTTGCTCAAAGTGCATGTAACCTGCTCCTGAATGACCAGTTGGTGACCACCATCCAAACGAATGGTACGGAAGGCAAATGGATCAGACAGAAGCTTGTCAAAGTAGATCTTGAAGCAGGACTGTATGAATTGAAACTGGACTTCACGAAACCAGGCCTCCAGATTGATTGGATCGAATTCAAGCAGGTGTAGAAGATAATCGGATATATCAGTTGATAACAGCAATCGAAAGGTTGTTCTGTCATCAAAAGCAGAATACGTTGGTATATCACAAAGGACACTGTTCGCGGGTGTCCTTTGTTGTAACACGGAATAGCTACTGTTATGATAGTGTTATGGGATTCGTAGTTCTGAACAATGGGGTCAGGAGTGTTGCGAGGAATGAGAAATTATAATTTTTTGAGTCCAATCCTGCTGGTTGTGGTGGCGCTGATTGTAAGAGGCCTGGTGACTAACCTGGGAGTTCTTTTTGGCTTATCACAAGAAGTGGCAAGTAATATTGCCATGATAGCCATGATCATTGCTGCACTGATTATGTTTAATCGAATGACGAAGGCTCGGCGTAAAAAATAGAAAAAGCTCGGATAACCGAAAGGTTATCCAAGACATGAAGACACCCTCTGGGTGTCTTTTTTTGTATTGACGTTCTGATCCTAACGTTTTAGACTATTGCTAATAAATAATAACGTTAATAATAACAAAAATAACAAAATTCATCAGGCAAAGTACATGATGTCCGTTGCACTCTCTATTTGCCAGCCTCCCCCATTCCGGTCCTCAAAGGAGAATCCAATCATGAAGATCATTGCCTACAAACCATATATCGTTCAGGAAGGTCAACCTTTACAGATTGCGATCTGGAAGCTGACCGTCGTCAATAATGATGAAGAAGGACCGCAGGAGCGCTGATGAAGTGTTCAGTCGGTCCTTTATGTCATGGATCAGGCTGTGTGCAGTTGGAGTGATGTCTATCGATGCGGGTTAACGGTTCTGGAATAATCTACGATGAAGTGAAGGGAGCTACCTTATGGAAAGACAGCCTGTATTGGAAGTCATTGCTGTGAATGTGGAAGATGCCAAGGCAGCTGAGGAGGGAGGGGCTGATCGGATTGAGCTGGTGTCTGCGATGTCTGAAGGAGGACTTACTCCCAGTTATGGCGTCATGGAGCATGTGCTGTCTCAAGTCTCCATCCCAGTGTATGTCATGATCCGTCCGCATAGCCGCTCGTTCCGCTATAGCGCAGATGACATCCACGCTATGACCAGGGATGTACGCGTGGCGAGGGAACTTGGAGCCGCTGGCATCGTGATCGGCGCTCTTACAGGAGCTGGTGAAGTCGACCTCATATCCTTGCAATCATGTATGGCCGAAGCACAGGGTTTGGGCGTTACGTTTCATCGGGCAATTGATGTGAGCACAAGCCTGACTGAGGCGCTCAAGGCCATTAACACATTGGGAAACGTGGAGCGTGTGCTTACATCGGGAGGGAAACAGACAGCGCCTGAAGCCATACTGGAACTGAAACAGCTCCAGGACCTGGGGCAAACCTTGAACATCGCTGTCATGGCAGGGTCGGGGGTCACCATAGAGGGAATTCAAACGCTAGTGAGTCAGACGGGTATCACAGAGATACATATGGGATCAGGCGTGAGGTACAAAGGCAGCTTTAATTATCCCATTGATCCACATTTGGTTGAAGAAGCCAAGCAGCAGTTATTGCTTGCATCACAGCCATTCATGGACAGTAGTGTACTGAGTAGCGGTCCAAGCAAGTGTGGTCCAATGATATAGGGATGCGCTAAATAAAAGGAGTGATACGCCATGAATTATGAACTGCAACCAGCCGAATGGATTAAGTCCGCAGCACAGGTCAGCCCATCCGAACGCCAACTGAGATGGCAGGAGATGGAGTTCTACGCGTTTATTCATTTTACGGTAAATACATTTACGGATCAGGAATGGGGCACTGGGGAGGAAGACCCGTCGATCTTCAATCCTTCTGAACTGAGCGCAGCGCAATGGGTGCAGGCGTGCAAGGCTGCGGGGATGAAGGGGCTGATTTTGACATGTAAGCATCATGATGGATTTTGTTTGTGGCCAAGTCAGTTTACAGCGCATACGGTCGCGGCTAGTCCGTGGAGGAACGGTACGGGGGATTTGGTTCGGGAAGTCGCCGATGCCTGCCGTGAGGGTGGATTGAAGTTTGGCGTGTACCTGTCTCCTTGGGATCGGCATGAAGCCACTTATGGAGATTCCGAGAGGTATAACGAGTTTTTCCTCCATCAGTTGCGCGAGCTACTCACGAATTATGGCGACATCTTCTGTGTATGGTTCGATGGTGCATGTGGTGAGGGTCCGAATGGCAAAAGGCAGGTCTATGACTGGGACACCTATTATGCGCTTATTCGTGAACTTCAGCCCGAAGCTGTCATCTCGGTATGTGGCCCGGATGTACGTTGGTGTGGCAATGAAGCGGGACATACGCGTGATTCGGAATGGAGCGTTGTGCCAGCGCATATGCAGGATAATGAGAAGATTCAGGAGCAATCGCAACAGGTGGATGATGGTGAGTTTGCCACAAGGATCAATACGCAGGACAGTGATTTGGGAAGCCGAGAGGTCATTCGTTCCCAAGGTGACCAACTGATCTGGTACCCTGCCGAGGTGAATACCTCGATTCGCCCAGGATGGTTCTATCATGCCAGTGAAGATGATCAGGTCAAAACATTGGAAGAACTGCTCGCCGTCTATTACGGCGCAGTGGGGGGCAATGCCACCTTTTTACTCAATCTGCCACCGGATACGCGTGGTCTCATTCACGAGCGGGATGTGGAGCGACTACAGGAATTGGGAGATTCGCTGCGCACTATTTTCCAGGAAAATTTCGCCTTGCAGGCGCTGGTAAAAGCATCGGAGACGATGGATGAACAACATGCCGTATCGGAGGTGCTGACGGAACGCCGGGAAACGTATTGGTGTCCTCACGAAGGAACGGAGCAGGCTTGGATCGAGCTGGATTTGCAGGAGGAACGATCATTTGACCGGGTGATGCTGATGGAACATATCCAGACAGGCCAACGGATTGAGCGTTTTACACTGGAGTCGCAGAGGGTAGACGGTGGTTGGGATGAGTTTTACAAGGGGACGGTGGTGGGGTATAAGCGAATTTGCTGTTTCCCACAGGTCACATCTAGAAGGATGCGATTAACCATTCATGAATCCAGATGGTACCCTACGTTGTCTGGGTTGGGCATATATCTGAGCGAGCAGGGAGGGGGGGGATAATGACCGTGCTAACGTATAAAGGTTCACAATTTATGTATGATGGCGAGATCATTCGAATTTTGTCGGGTGCCATCCATTATTTCAGAGTGGTCCCCGACTATTGGGAGGATCGGCTACTCAAGTTGAAAGCCTGTGGTTTCAATACGGTGGAGACGTATGTGCCGTGGAATGTTCATGAGCCGCAGCCGGGGCAGTATTGTTTTGAAGGTTTGGCTGATCTGGAACGATTTATTCGCACTGCGGGAGATTTAGGTCTGCATGTGATTGTTCGCCCAAGTCCTTATATATGTGCCGAGTGGGAGTTTGGCGGATTACCTGCCTGGCTACTTGCTGATGATGACATCCGTCTGCGGTGTAATGATGCAAAATTTCTGGCGAATGTGGATCGTTACTATGATGTGCTTTTGCCCAAATTGAAACCTCTTCTTAGTACCAATGGTGGACCGATTATCGCGATGCAGATTGAGAATGAGTACGGCAGCTTTGGTAATGACGCGAGTTACCTGCAATATTTACGTGATGGCATGGTGGGGCGCGGTATGGATGTGTTGTTATTTACCTCGGACGGGCCGACAGACCACATGCTGCAAGCGGGATCAGTGGCGGGGCATCTGGCTACGGTCAATTTTGGATCAGGAACGGAGGGAGCGTTCGCCAAGCTGCGTGAATATCAGGCAGAAGAACCTTTGATGTGCATGGAGTACTGGAATGGCTGGTTCGACCACTGGGGAGAGTCGCATCATACCCGAGAAGCCGCAGATGTGGCTGGTGTGTTTGAGGAGATGCTTCGAGCAGGAGCTTCGGTTAACTTTTATATGTTCCACGGTGGAACGAACTTTGGATTTTACAACGGGGCGAACTGTCAGCAGAAGGATCAATACGAACCCACCATTACAAGTTACGACTATGATTCACTGCTCAGTGAATCCGGTGAGCCGACAGCGAAGTTCCATGCGGTGCGTGACCTCATTGCTCAGTATAGCGACAACGGTCTGGGTGAGCTTGTGCTGCCAAAATCGAAGGGGACTACCGGCTATGGGCGAGTGGAGTTGAGCCAGCAGGCGTCCTTACTGGCGCAATTGGACCGGATATCAGTCCCGGTGCAACGTATGAATCCGGAACCGATGGAGAAGCTGGGTCAGGATTATGGCTTTATTTGTTATCAAACCCGGATATCCGGTCCCAGGGAGCGACAGGAACTGGTGGTTCAGGAGGTGTGTGACCGTGCGCTCGTGTTTGTGGATGGGCAATTTCAGGGCGTTCTGGAACGCGGAAATACAGCATTGTCTGTATCCTTTGAAGTGCCGCAAGAGGGCGCAGAACTATTGATCCTTGTTGAAAATATGGGGCGAATCAACTATGGTCCATACCTTAGAGATCCGAAGGGCATTACGGAGGGTGTGCGACATGGCTTTCAATTTTTATATGATTGGACGATTCATTGTCTGCCATTAACCGATCTGTCGGGTTTACAATTCAGTGATGTGATTAGCGAAGCAATTAACGAAACAATTAATGAAGTACAGGGACTAGCATTTTATCGAGGAGAGTTTAATATCACGGATGTAAGAGATACTTTTCTGCGATTGGATAACTGGACCAAGGGAGTTGTATTTGTAAACGGATTCAATCTGGGTCGATACTGGAATAAAGGACCGCAAAAAACGTTATATGTACCTGCTCCACTTCTTCGCGAGGGTGAGAATGAAATTATGATATTCGAGCTTCATCAGACGGCTGATCTGGCCGTAAAGTTGGTGGATACACCGGATTTGGGCTAGGAAAAGGAAAATAGGTGAGCCAAACGATTATTGAGAATTGTCGTGTCCGCCTGAAAAAGGTATACGTTGGGTATGGACATTGACTACATGAGAGGATGAGGAAAAATGAAAGTTGGACTCAGCACCTACAGTCTGCAACAAGCATTGGATCGTAAAGAATTAACCGTGCCGGATGCCATTCGTTGGATCGCCGATCAGGGTGGGGAACATGTGGAGATTGTGCCGATGGGATTCAGTCTGATCGATAACCCGGAGTTGATTGATGAGATTAAAGCTGTGGCAAAAGAGGTTGGAATCGATATTTCCAATTATGCCATCGGTGCTAACTTTGCTGTGCAGGAGGACGCCGAAGCGTTGGAGCAAGAGATCCAGAATGTGATGCGACATGTGGATGTGGCTGCAGCGCTCGGCGTGAAGCTGATGCGTCATGACGTGGCATTCCGCCCTGCACCAGAGGGAACCGTAGCACAGTTCGAGATCGACCTGCCGGTACTGGTGAAGGCTTGTCAGCGGATATCCGATTATGCAGCGGATTTTGGAATCACAACAAGCGTGGAGAACCATGGATACTACGTGCAGTCGAGCGAGCGAATTCAGCGTTTGTTACACGAGACGGCGCGGAGCAACTTCAAGACTACGCTGGATGTCGGAAATTTCCTCTGTGTGGATGAAGATCCGGTGAGTGCGGTAAAAAATAACATTCCGTACGCGTCGATCGTGCACGCTAAAGACTTCTACTGGAGACCTTCCTACCGGAACCCCGGTGAAGGCTGGTTCCAAACCTCGCATGGCAATTACCTGCGCGGTGCCATTGTGGGCCATGGCGATATCGACATGCCGGAGGTATTCCGTGTGTTGAAACAATCCGGGTATGACGGATATATCTCGGTTGAATTTGAAGGCATGGAGGATTGTAAAACCGCCTCACGCATTGCGATGGATAACGTCCGCCGCCTGTGGGAAGAGGCATAGGGCTGAGTACTTGTTTTAAATGAAATATGAATAGTTACGTATGGCTCAAACGGAAAGTTAATTCAGTCAGGAAAAGTAGTGGAGGGGGCGAAATCGGTTCTGAAGAAACGAAGTTAAAAGCTTTCTGTAAGAAAGCTACTTCGTAAGCATTAACTCGCCTTTATCACCGGATTTCCCCTTTGCAATAAAGGGATTAAAGAAATCTGGGGATAAGAGCGATCGGAAGAACGATTCGCAACCGGAACGTCTACCCGCTGGACGTCAATTATTTTATTTATGGAGGAATCAGCACTATGTCCAAATTGAAAGTCGCCGTTATCGGTGCCGGATCCATATCCGATTGTCATTTGCAAGCCTATGCCAGTAACCCGGACGTTGAAATATACGCTATCTGCGACCTGAATGAAGCACGTGCCACAGAAGTGGCGAAGCAATATGATGCACCCCATGTGTTTACCGATTACAAAGAATTACTCGCACTGCCCGAGATTCATTCCGTCAGCATCTGTACATGGAACGACTCCCATGCGGAGATTAGCATTGCTGCTCTGGACGCGGGCAAAAACGTGTTATGTGAGAAACCGCTCTGCCAAACGGTTGAGGATGCACTCGAAGTAGAGAAGGCTGTTCATCGTAGCGGAAAGCTGCTGCAAGTCGGTTTTGTTCGCCGCTATAGCGACAATGCACAGATTCTGAAGAAGTTTATTGACGAAGGTGAACTGGGCGAGATCTATTATGCCAAAGCCTCAAGTCTGCGTCGTCTGGGTAATCCAGGTGGCTGGTTTTCAGATATCATCCGCTCCGGCGGCGGTCCACTAATCGATATCGGGGTGCATGTGATCGACATCTGCTGGTATCTGATGGGCAGACCGAAGGTGAAATCCGTCTCCGCTAACGTATCTAACCGATTGGGGAACCGCTCGAACATTAACAATCTATCATTCTACAAAGCAGCAGATTATGATGCGGAACAGAACACCGTTGAGGACATGGCGAATGCCCTGATTCGTTTCGAGAACGGTGCAAGCCTATTTGTGGATGTCAGTTTCACACTTCATGCCAAAGTAGATGAGACTTCGGTCAAGCTATATGGCGACAAGGGCGGTGCCGAGTTGGAGCCGGAAATTTCGATCATTGGCGAGAAATTCAACACGATTTTGAACATGACTCCACAGGTAGATTTCAAATCATTCGACTTTATGGGCTCGTTCCGCAATGAAATCAACCATTTTATAGATAGCACGCAGGGCCGTAAAGAAACACTTAGCCCCGTCGAAGACGGCGTCGAGGTGATGAAAATGCTCTGCGCCATCTACGAATCAGCCCGCCAAGGCCGCGAAATTACGCTGTAAAAAGCATTGCACTAAGCGGATGCTCTACGTTGATACTTTACGACTCCCGTGGCATTGAGATTTATGAGCATTTCGTTCCTTTTCAATGAAAAGCCCCGCTCCGGGCGAGTATGGATTCGTCCTCTCCGCTCGTGGTTGAAGCAGAGCATGGAGCGAGCGCTAACGAATCTGAGACACGCTATATGAGAATAAACAGCAGTTTACAGCGTTTTATAAGCTAATTTCGGGAAATAACGTGTCTGATGCTCCTTACAATTTAAAAAATGGACCAAAAGGCTAAATAAGGTGTCCTGAGTTCCTTAGAAAATCATCTACCCCTTCGCCAAGATCAGCCAGTTTACATTCCCCTAGAGGCAAGAGGAGAATGTGTGATTCATAGTGATTGAAGATCGCACCGCAATCGAAATAACAAAGTTACTACGCCCCTTAGATTTACGATGTCCTTCTTAGTTGAATTAAACGTTTACACGATAACGGAGAGGGCAGAAGAAATCTGAAGAAGCGAAGCGCTCGCCTTTATCCCCGGATTTCCCCTCTAGGGAAATAATCAAAAAATCCGGGGGTAACAGCGATCGGAAGATTATTCTGACCGCGCAGTGGCCGAGTGTAAACCTATGTGTTCAGCGTTTGACATTGAAATCTAGAGGAGATGAAACAGGATGAGCGAAACCAAAGAAACCGTACTGGAGCAGGAAGAGCAGATCGTCGAAGCCGGGGTGCACAATTTTAGCAGAGAGGATGAGTGGATCAAGCCGGAGGAACCGCTGCTGAATGAGCGGCTGGAGTGGTTCAAGGACCAGAAGTTGGGGCTGATGATGCACTGGGGTCCTTATTCCCAGCTTGGTCTCGTGGAATCCTGGGCACTGAGCGACGAGGATGGTGATTGGTCGCGCGATGACATCGACTGGACGGACGACATGGAAGACTTCAAGCGGGAGTATTTCGATCTAAACAAAACCTTCAATCCGATTCGCTTCCAGCCTGAGGAGTGGGCTCAGATGGCGGCAGATAACGGGTTCAAATATTTCCTGTTTACCACCAAGCACCATGACGGTTTCTGCATGTGGGATACCAAGACGACAGATTACCGGATTACGGGCAAGGACACGCCTTTTCATACCCATAAGTATGCGGACATCTGTCGAGCATTATTTGATGCATTCCGGGCCAAAGGACTCGGCATCTCAGCATATTTCTCCAAAGCGGACTGGCATACCCCGTATTACTGGGCACCGGGCATGGAGCGTGGACGTCATATGTGGCGCGGGCCTTCGTATGATCCCCATAAGTATCCGTGGCTGTGGGAGAAATTCGTGGAGTTCACGCATGAGCAGATCATGGAGCTGCTGACGAATTATGGGCGGATCGAATGTCTGTGGCTGGATGCCGGCTGGGTGCGCGAAGGTCGCCATGGTCAGGATATCAGGCTTGGAGAAGTCGTGGAACGGGCGCGTCAGACCACACAACCTTGGCTTTTGTCAGCAGATCGCACCGTGGGTGGGCCGTATGAGAATATCGT
Source organism: Paenibacillus amylolyticus (assembly GCF_001570725.1). Taxonomy (GTDB): domain Bacteria; phylum Bacillota; class Bacilli; order Paenibacillales; family Paenibacillaceae; genus Paenibacillus; species Paenibacillus amylolyticus_A. The sequence continues at coordinate 66,990 of NZ_BCNV01000009.1, read as the reverse complement.
TACCCCCGAGCAGACCATACCGGAACATCCGATGAACATTCCATGGGAAAGCTGTATTACTGTGGGGAACTCCTTTGCTTTCGGATTCGATGATCAGTATAAAACGGGAAGACAGCTGGCACATATTCTACTTGAAGTCGTGTCCAAGGGTGGTAACCTGGCACTGAATGTAGGCCCGCAACCCGATGGGCGTCTGCCAAAAGGGGCAATTCGAGGCATCAAGGGCCTCGGTGAATGGTTGGGAACTCATGGAGAAGGCGTCTATGGAACCCGGATCTGCGGGCCATATTTTACGAAGGATTGGGCTTTCACCCAGAAGGAAGAGATCAACACCGTATATGCTTTCCGTATATACCGAAACGAGAATGAGACTGTACAACCACAGTTAATCATTCCTTATCTGGAAAAGGTAGAGCGGATCGAACTCGTCGGCACTAATGACGTACTTTCGTATCAGCAGACGGAAGACGGGCTTCTCGTGGAACTGCCACAATCCGCCGCGACCAGTGCAGCACCCATCACACATACGTTCAGATTGGTCACAAGCGCATAGAACCACATAGAACGCCATGTCAATTCCGGGGGAGATATCGCAGCCTCCGGGATTTTTTTATTCATACATAAGGAATACGAATTCCAATAGAAACGGCTCGCAATCGCTTGTCACACAAGGGTTTGTGGAATAAAGAGAAGTCGGAGAAAATTGCAAATTGATAAAAGTTTATCAGGCGATGTACTATCAAATCAAGAAAGCGCTACCTGATATGAATGTTTACATCATTTTTGTGGGAGAAGGAACTAGGAACAAAAAAAGGATGTTTAAGGGATGTAAATGTAATGTATTATTACACTTGAGGTGTAGAAGGAGTGACGCAAATGAGTCGAGCTACGGAAAGCATACCCGCCAAGATGGAACTCCAGCAGAGGAAACATGTGGAGCCCAAGCGGCAGCATCCATTCATCAAAAGCCTCAAGAAACACTGGGAGCTCTACCTGCTCGTGCTGCCCCCGGTGTTGTATCTGTTGATCTTCAAGTACATTCCTATGGTGGGTGTCCAGATCGCCTTCAAGGACTTCAGCGTAGTCAAAGGAATCTGGGGAAGCCCTTGGGCCGGATTCAAACATTTTGAAGCCTTCTTCCAATCTCCAAACTTCTGGCTGTTAATCAAAAACACAATAGGCATCAGCTTTTATTCCTTAATTGCGGGTTTCCCCATTCCAATCCTACTGGCGCTGGCGTTGAATGAGATTCGAACGGGTTACTTCAAAAAGACCGTGCAGATGGTCACCTACGCTCCGCATTTTATCTCCACCGTTGTCATGGTATCCATTATCATTCTGATGCTCTCCCCGCATGTCGGCGTAGTAGACAAGCTGTTCACACTGCTCGGCTTCCCGATGACGAACTTCATGGGCATTCCAGAATACTTCAAATCGATCTACGTTTGGTCAGGTGTATGGCAGGGCATGGGGTATTCATCCATTATATATATCGCAGCTCTTGCTGGTGTTGATCCATCTCTCTATGAAGCAGCAAAGATGGACGGCGCATCAAGACTTCGGAAAATATGGCATATCGACCTGCCGTCGCTCGTTCCAGTCACCGTCATCATGCTAATTCTGAGTCTGGGCAGCATTATGGGCGTGGGCTTCGAGAAAATATACTTGATGCAGAATCCACTCAACACAAGCGCTTCGGAGGTCATCTCCACGTATGTGTACAAGGTGGGTCTGATCGGAGCGAATTTCAGCTTCTCCTCGGCAGTAGGATTCTTCAACTCCATTATCAACCTGATCCTGCTGGTTATCGTCAACGGCATATCGCGCAAAGTATCCCAGAACAGCTTGTGGTAAAGGAGGAGCTTATCCATGTTCAACCTGATTAATCGTAACCGGATCAAGGACCCGCTCGGTGACCGCATTTTCATGACACTTAACTACATCTTTCTGTTCGCCATACTGCTAACGGTGTTTTACCCGCTCTTGTATATCATCAGTTCTTCGTTCAGCTCTTCACGAGCCGTGACATCCGGTCAGGTGTGGCTGTTCCCGGTAGACTTTAACATCAAGGCGTACATCTCCATTTTCAAAAGCCAACAGCTTATGCTCGGTTTTTATAACACGATCATCTACACCGTGGTGGGTACGTTCATTAACGTGGTGCTGACCGTCATGCTGGCGTATCCCTTGTCACGAAAATCGTTCTATGGACGAGGGGCTATCATCATCTTCATGATGATCACGATGTTCTTTGATGGTGGTCTGATTCCCACCTACCTTCTGATGAAGGACTTGCACCTGCTGGATACACGTTGGGCGATGTGGCTGCCCGGGGCGCTCGCGGTGTTCCAGGTCATCGTGGCAAGAACGTTCTTCCAATCTTCCATCCCGGAAGAGCTTGGCGAGGCCGCGGAAATGGACGGTTGCCGGGATATCCGGTATCTGATCAGCGTGGTTCTTCCCTTATCGAAGCCCATTCTGGCGGTCATGACACTCATGTATGCCGTAGGTCACTGGAATGCGTACTTTGATGCACTGATCTACCTGCGCTCCGAGAAGTTGTTCCCTCTGCAATACGTGCTTCGTAATCTGCTCATCCTGAACGCGGCTGATCCGGCGATGCTCGCCAATACCAGCCAACAGATGCGGGACCAAGGGTTCGAGCAGGTGTTGAAATATGCCCTGATCGTTGTTGCGAGTATTCCAATTCTAATCATGTATCCATTTGTACAGAAGCATTTTGTCAAAGGGGTCATGGTGGGTTCCCTCAAAGGTTAATCCTTGTGAATTAAGCCCGGTTGCCTCTTGAGAGGGGGTGGAAGGAACACGCCGGCTTCCGGGGTCGATTTTATACACGTGCAGTACAAGTCAATAATTTGCCGTTATAAACAAAAAGGAGGAGTCAGATTGAGAAAATCTTGGATTTCGGTGTTGTTTCTGGTCTTTGCTTCGATGGCTTTGTTGTCCGCATGCAGTTCATCCGAGGAATCGGGTGGAAGTAGCGACGGTAGCGGGGAGAGCGGCGGTCCTGTAACCATGACCTTCTTTGCTCCGCAAGGCAAAGCGTCTATGGAAGAGAACGAATTTACCCAGTTTATCGAAGACAAGTTCGACGTTACCCTGAAATGGGATCTGGCCCCAACGGACGCCTTACAGGATCGCAGACAATTGCTGCTGGCCAGTGGTGACTATCCGGAAGTGTTTCTTCACGGCAAGTTCACCACCTCAGACCTTCAAACCTATGGAAAACAGGGCGTGTTCCTTCCGCTACAAGATCTGATTCAGGAGTATGGTCCGAACCTGACCAAGATTATGGAAGAGAAGCCATACTTCAAAGAAGCCATCACGGCACCGGATGGCAACATCTATGCGCTACCGATCTTCAATGAATGTTACCACTGTACGTATGCACAAAAATACTGGATCAACACGGAGTGGCTCGATAATTTGGGTCTGAAAATGCCAACCACAACAGACGAACTGTACACCGTTCTGAAGGCGTTTAAGACACAAGATCCAAATGGTAACGGGAAAGCGGACGAGATTCCACTCACGGGCGCACCGAACAAGTATGTATGGAATGGCAATATTGATGCCTACCTGATGAATAGCTTTATATACAATGATAACGACAAATACCTGATCGTGAACGATGGCAAGGTGAGTTTTGCCGCCAATCAAGAAGGCTGGAAGAAAGGGCTGGAATACATGAACAAGCTGTATGCAGATGGCCTGATTGATCCGGCTTCCTTCACGCAAAACGATCAGGCGATTGGACAGCTAGGGAACAAGGAAGGCGATGAAGTGGTCGGCTCCATTACGACGGCGCTGGTCAGTTATCTCGTGAATACCTATGACAAAGACATCACCCGTCACCAGCACTGGGAGATCGTTCCTCCATTGAAAGGGCCGGATGGAGTGCAGACGACAGGCGCCACGCAGAGCGTAGGTGAGTTTGAGTTTGCCATTACCAACAAAGCGACAGAAGCACAGCAGATTGCCGCCATCAAAATCGTAGATTACATGTTCAGTGAAGAAGGTGCGCTGTACGCGGAATATGGTCCAACCGAAGGCAAGGGCTGGAAGAAGGCAGATGCCGATGAGAAAAACATCAATGGCGAGCCGGCCAAATACAGCTACTACAACCTGCCTGAGCGTGATCCTAACGTTGTTGTGAACGAGAGCTGGTCACAGATTGGAGCGCATGACTTGTCCAACACGTTCCGTAATCTGTTTGCCGAAGGACAGAATCCATTAGAAGCAGAGGGTTATGGTACACGTTTGGCTCAAGCGACCAATGTGTATGAACCTTATGCACCCAAAGAAGTATACCCTGCGAACGTATTTATTCGTCCAGAGGATACGGAATCAGCTGCACAACTGACTACGGCCATCAAGGATTATGTGCAGACGAATATGGCGCAGTTCATTATTGGTAGCAAGAGCATTGATAAGGAATGGGATTCGTATGTTAAAGGCTTTGATGGTCTGGGGTTGAGTAATTACCTTGAGATCTACCAGCGTGCCATTGAGAAGAATCAATAATTGAAGGATTCCATATAGAGGCTGTCCCGTCTGTCACCCGTGACCGGGACGGTCTTCTCCTATGACAACCCCACGTCATCCGATATAATGTACTGAACATTTATGGGAAATTAGCGATCAGCACAACTATTTGTCGTCATTCAGCATGAACAGTAACGGTGGGGGGATCTCGGAGATGAATAACAATTGGTTTAGGCGTTTGCTGTTATCGTATCTGCCTGTTTTCTTTATTGTGACGACCATTTTATTCTTTATTTTCTTTCAGGTATTCAATGAACAGAATCGTAGAGAAGCGCTCAAGGCGAATGAATTCCTTGCCTCACAGGTTACGCAATATCTGGACAACTCCCTGCGTTCTATCGACTTCAAGGTACTGCGTGAAATTTTGACCAACCCTAACTTGAAGAATTATTTCTCGGTATCTGGCAGCGAAGATGTGTATGCAGGCATTCAGGCGGTCCAGGTAGTTGATGAATTGAAAATAGAGTATCCGCTGATCGATTCGATATATCTCGTTCGATATGGAGATGGCACGGTCTTCAGTAACGGGAAGGCTGTTCCGATTGAAGAGTTCCCGGATGCAGACTTCATTGCAGATAGCCGGTCAAGGGATGAACAGAAATGGGCAGGAGCACGAGCGTTCAGGGCTTTTCCTTCGCAAGCGACGGAGCAGGTGATTACGATTGTGCGAAGTGTAGGGAACGGCAAAGGACTTGTGGTCACGAACGTGGATCTGAGTACCTTGAGAAAATCCATCATGCAGATGTATGATCCAGAATTTACGTTCGTGAACATCTTCAACCGATCAGGCGGCAATCTGTGGGATAGCAGCATGCCAGAAGGGGTTACAGCTTCTACTAAAACCACTTCGGGAGAAGTCTTCTCGGAATTTACGTCGAGTTACAGTGGTTGGAAGGTGCAGACAGGTCTCAACAATGGCAAAATCGTCAAATTGGCTCTGCAATTTTATAATATCTGGTTTGCCTTTGCTGTAGTGGTTGTGTTAATTGGCGTGGTATGGGTGATCTATGTGACCCGCAGAAACTACAAGCCGATTCAGCAGATTGTCACGTTAATTCAGACCGTCTCTTCACAGAAGCAATCGGGGCTGAACTATGGCAAAGAGAATGAGTTCCGATTCATTCATACAACGCTGGAACGCATGATTGATCAGACGAGACAATATCGGGAGGAGCATGAAGAGAATCTGATTTTGCAGAAAAAAATGTTCTTTCAGGAGTTGCTGGAGGGCACAAGAGACTTTACGAGCACGGAGCTGACAGCAGAGATGAGGAAGTTCAAACTGCCTGAGCTGGAGCATCGTTGGGCCGTCATGGTAGTCGAGATGGATCGGTATGATGCATTTGTAACGGAGTATCATGATCAGGACCAATCCCTCCTGAAATTCGTGTTATCCAGTATTCTGCAGGAGAGTGCGCGTCATGAAGGAACGGAAGTATGGGCTGAATGGATCTCCGATCAGCGTCTGTACGCTATCCTCTGGATTCCGGGAATGGAACAGGCTGAGGAGACCGAGCATCGATTGCTCGCTGGTTATCTGGACAGAATCGATCAGTATCTGAACTTCACCGTGACCATCGGTGTTGGTCGGGTCGCTGTCGATATTCGGGGACTGAGAGCTTCATTGAAAGAAGCTGTGCACGCGCTGGAGTACAAGGCTGTACTGGGGATGAATCGCATCATTCCATGTAGCGATGTACCGAATTCGACCAATGATGTGTATGAGTTCCTGAAGACCATCTCACTGCTGGTGCAGGCGATGCGTTTATCGGACGATGTCTGGGAAAAGCATTTTGAAAGGCTATTTGAGCAGATTAGCGAGTCCGTCCTGTCCCGTCAGGAGATTATGAATACGATCCAATTGTTATTTCAACATTACAATCGGGAATTCGCCGAACTTCCACGAGAGTACCAGGAGTCGTGGGCTGCTATATTCACCCCACTTCTGCCAAGGCTTGAGGGCTGGGAGACGTTAAATGACCTACGTGAGCTGTGCTGGGAAGGGTTCAGGGAACTGGCGCTGCAGATGCAGACGCTGCAATGTTCTCGAAAACACAGATCACATATTCTGGAGATTCGCAAATATATCGAAGAGCATTACAACAATCCTGATCTGTCGCTGAACTACCTTAGTGATCTATTCGATATTAATCCGAAGTATCTGAGCAAGCTTTTCAAGGATGAGATTGGGGAGAAGTTTGTGGATCTGCTCATTAGTCATCGCATCGAAAAAGCCAAGCTGCTCATGCAGGAGACCGATAAGGCTATTCAGGAGATCAGTGAGGAAGTGGGATACACGAACTATAATTCCTTCAATCGGGCTTTCAAGAATGTGGTGGGTGTGGCACCAAGTGACTACCGCAAAGCCATGTGATGTAAGTGCACGCGCCTAACTAATTCCGAACGCATAAGGAGAATGTGCATATGAACTATAAAGATGCTTCGCTTCCCATTCAGGAACGGGTTCAGGATCTAATCGGACGGATGACAACAGCCGAAAAGATCGGACAACTCATCCAGCCGATGGGGTGGAAGACGTATGACAAATTAGCTGATGGTACAGTACGGGTGACGGAAGAGTTCAAAGCGGACATGGAACAGGGCGGTGTCGGTTCTCTGTACGGTGTGCTTCGGGCCGATCCATGGACTGAAGTGACGCTGGAAACGGGGCTGACCCCACGACAAGGAGCTGTTGCTACAAATGTCATTCAGCAGTATGCCATGGAGCATTCCCGGCTGGGCATTCCCATTTTGTTCGGAGAAGAGTGTTCCCACGGGCATATGGCGATTGGGGCGACAGTATTTCCGGTACCTTTAACTGTGGGCAGTACGTGGAATTTGGAGTTATACCGCAAGATGTGTGAAGCCATCGCTGTGGAGACTCGGAGTCAAGGGGGATCGGCAACGTATTCCCCGGTGCTTGATGTCGTACGTGACCCGAGATGGGGACGGACAGAGGAATGTTTTGCCGAAGATCCATATTTAATCGGTGAGTTTGCAGTAGAAGCCATGCAGGGACTACAGGGTGACCGCCTTGATTCCAATCAGACAATTGTGGCGACACTTAAGCATTTTGCAGCTTATGGTAGTTCAGAGGGGGGGCGCAATGCTGCTCCAGTTCATATGGGCTTACGTGAATTGCATGAAATAGATCTGTTGCCGTTCAAAAAGGCAGTGGAAGCGGGGGCATGTTCCGTGATGACCGCTTATAACGAGATAGATGGCGTACCTTGTACCTCCAGTACGTATCTGCTGAATGACCTTCTGCGTGAGCAGTGGGGGTTTGATGGATTCGTCATTACTGATTTTGGCGCCATTCAGATGCTGGTCCACGGACATAACACCGCCGAGAACGGGGAGCAGGCCGTAGCCCAGTCCCTTCAGGCAGGGGTAGACATGGAGATGTCCGGGTACATGTACCGCAAACATCTCGGTCAGGCGCTGGAGCAGGGATTGATTGAAGAGAAGGATCTGGACTTGGCTGTGTGGCGGGTGTTGGAGATGAAATTCAGACTCGGGTTATTTGAAAAGCCTTTCGTTGATCCAGACTTTGCAGAGCAGGTTATCGGATGTGAAGACCATACTCAGCTGGCGAGGGAAGTAGCGCAAGAGGGAATTGTTTTACTGAAAAATGAAGGGGCTACCCTCCCACTCGGCAAAACAGGTACAAAGCTGGCTGTCATTGGTCCAAACGCGAACCATATCTATAACCAGCTTGGGGACTATACCTCGCCACAGCTGAGAGAACACATCGTCACCGTACTGGATGGCATTACGCGCAAACTTGGCGCGGATTCGGGTCAGGTGCTGTATGCACCCGGTTGCCGGATTAAAGGCGATTCCAAAGAGGGCTTTGCACAAGCGCTCGCCTGTGCGGAACAGGCCGATGTCATCGTGATGGTGATGGGTGGTTCGAGCGCCCGTGATTTTGGTGAAGGCACGATAGACTTGCGGACAGGTGCTTCTGTGGTAACGGATGATCCATGGAACGACATGGAGTGTGGTGAGGGTATTGACCGAGCGTCCCTGAATCTCATGGGCGTTCAATTGGAGCTGGTGCAGGAGGTACATAAGCTGGGAAAACCCGTTATCGTGGTCTATATCAACGGCCGTCCCATTGCTGAACCTTGGATTGATGAGCATGTCCATGCCATTTTGGAAGCGTGGTACCCTGGGCAGGAAGGTGGTAACGCCATCGCGGATATTTTGTTCGGCGATGTGAATCCATCGGGCCGCCTTACCGTCTCCATTCCCAAGCATGTTGGGCAACTTCCGGTCTATTACCATGCCAAACGCACTCGTGGCAAGCGGTATCTGGAGATGGATCTTGCGCCGCAGTATCCGTTCGGATATGGGCTGAGCTATACCAAATTCAAATACGAGAATGTAAGAGTAATACCAGACGTAATTGGGCCGGATGATGAAGCACAGGTGATGGTTGAAGTCACGAATACGGGAGCCGTATTGGGAAGCGAGGTTGTGCAGTTATACATCACGGATGTGTCGGCTTCGGTTACGCGTGCTGAAATGTCACTTAAGGGTTTTCGTAAAATTCATCTGGAGCCAGGACAGACCCAGACCGTTATATTCCCTGTGCAAAAAGAACATCTCGCACTGATCGACTCTCGTCTCCAGTCTGTCGTAGAACCGGGTGAATTCAGGCTCATGGTTGGCCGTAGTTCTATAGAATGGACTGCTTGCAGTCTGCAGATCCAGAAGGTGGGGGTGGAGGTATGATTCGAATTCAGCGATTCATCGAGGATCTGAAGCAGCGGCAATGGCTGGATACGATCGAGCTTCCGGCGTGGGAGATGCAGCGGGCCAGATACATTCTGCCAGGGGAATACGAGTACGAGCAGGGATATGAAAATGAAGATGAGCAGGCAGACAAGGCCATGCAAAGCTTGAATCCGCTGAACAGCGTACACGGCACGACATATTTTCTGAGTAATCGTGTGGAGATTCCGGCGGAATGGCAAGATCAAGCTGTTGGGCTGATCTTCGAGGCAGGAGGAGAAGGGCTGCTGAGGGTGAATGGCATACCTTATCACGGACTAGACCGGAACCACGGGTTCGTACCCCTTCCAAGGAGTGGTGTTGGCAATACGCCGCAGTTGGAGATTGAACTCTACGATCCGATTCCAGAGCCGCATGATCCACTCAACCGACAAGCCGTTATCCAGCCGCCTATTCAGGGCATTCGGGCAGCACTGGTTCATGTTAATCAGCCACTGCAGAGCCTAATGTACAGTGTGACGGTACTCGCCGAGTCGCTCCGGGCATATAACGAGAAGGAACCTAAGCGGATGGCACTTGTTCAAGCCATTCATCAGGTGATGGATGACATGTACAATGACCCGAACCGCTGGAGTGATGCAGCCTGGATACAGAACTTTGAACATGGATTAGTACAGTCGGTACAGCAGGAAGACCCGGAGGAGTATCGAAGTGGCTTCATGCATCTGGTTGGACAATCCCATATTGATATTGCCTGGCTGTGGCCTGTACGTGAGACGGTTCGCAAGTCCAGTCGCACGTTCTCGACCATGTGTACGTTGATGGACACGTACCCGGATTTTGTGTATTCCCAGAGCCAGCCGCAGTTGTATGCCTTCGTGAAGGATCATTACCCGGAGCTGTACGAGCGAGTTAAAGCCCGCATTGCCGAAGGCCGCTGGGAGTTGGTTGGAGGCATGTGGGTCGAGCCGGATCTGAATATTCCGAGTGGCGAGTCGTTAGTTCGGCAGATTCTGTATGGACAGAACTTTTATCAGGCGGAATTTGGCAAGCGCTCCAACATCGAGTGGCTGCCGGATACCTTTGGCTACTGTGCTTCCTTGCCGCAGATGCTGAAGCTCGCGGATATTCCTTATTTTATGACCACCAAGCTGAATTGGAATGATACCAATGCGTTTCCGTATGACCTCTTCGACTGGGTAGGCATTGACGGAACTTCCGTGCTGGCGTATCTGAATCATGGCGTGAATGAACATACGCGTCCCAAAGATGTGGATGAACACTGGCAATCGTATAAACAGAAGGATGTGCATCCTGAGCAGATGTTGCTTTATGGACATGGCGATGGTGGTGGCGGCGTGACGAATGAGATGGTGGAGTTTGCGGAGCGATCCCATTTGATGGTCGGACAGCCGATCAGCAAATTCAGCACGGCTGGTGCTTTTTTTGAAGACATATCATTAAATCATCCGACGTTGCCGAAATGGCACGGGGACTTGTACCTGGAGCTGCATCGCGGAACCTACACGACTCATGCGAGGAACAAACGTAGCAATCGAAAGGCAGAGGTACTGTATCGGGAAGCGGAGATCTGGGGGCAATTTGCCGGAGCTTGGGCTGCACACACGAAGAATGATCTGGATGAGGGCTGGAAGCTGATTATGCTCAACCAATTCCATGACATTATTCCGGGAACGTCGATTCCTGAAGTATACGTAACGTCCACCGAGGAGTACACGAAGGTATTTGCATTAGGTACATCCGCACTGCGGGAAACGTTGGATACCCTTGCGGAGAACATTGCAACAGATGAAGTCGATGGTCTTCCCTACATTATATTCAACAGCCTCGGCTGGGAACGGGGAGAAAATGTCACCATTACAGGCGATGCCCATCTCGCAGGGCTTGCTGCATTTGATCGTCAAGGAAAGCGTCTGGCCTGTGATCTTGAACAAAAGGAAGACAAGTATACGCTGCTCGTGCATGTTCCATCGATTCCTGCTTTTGGGTATACAACCATATGGCTGCGCGAGGCATCGGATGTTATCCTTCCAGTAAGGGGAGAAGAATCTTTCCCTTCCACATGGGAAACTGAATTCTACACGCTTGAGTTCAATGAATTGGGAGAGATCACCCGATGGTATGACAAATCGGTAGGACGCGACTGGCTGAAGCCCGGTGATCGGGCGAATGAGTGGCAGTTTTTCCACGACAAACCGACGTACTGGGATGCATGGGATATCGATCCACGGTTTGAATCCCAGCGAGCTGGTGCGGTGCAGTTGATCTCCAGAGAGGTTGTACAACGCGGGACTACGCGAGATGTACTACGTTTTGTCTGGAAGCTGAATCAATCGGAGATCAGTCAGGATATCATTTTACATCGTCACCAGCGGCGTGTTGATTTCCATACGAAAGTGAACTGGACTGAGAGCCATAAGCTGCTCAAGGTGGCATTTCCGGTGGATCTGGTGGCAGCCAAAGCAGCCTATGAAATTCCGTTTGGAGCGTTGGAGCGTCCAACTCATAACAACACCAGTTGGGAGCAGGCGCAGTTCGAGGTCTGCGGGCATCGTTGGGCGGATATCTCGGAGGGCAACAGCGGTGTGAGTTTGCTGAATGATTGCAAGTACGGGTATGACATCAAGGATCGAACGATCCGCTTGTCCCTGCTTCGTGCCCCGAAATGGCCGGATGAACATGCCGATCAGGGCGATCATGAATTCACGTATTCGATCCTGCCCCACCAGGGCGATTGGCGACAAGCTGCCGTCGTTCGTCGGGCGATGGAGCTGAATCATCCGGTGGAAGTTGTGGCAGCGAGTCAGTCTTCCGGTCACTTGCCAGCTGAACATGCTTGGGTTCAGTTCCACAGTGAGCATGTCATTCTGGATGCCATTAAGGCTGCGGAAGACGGCTCTGGAACGGTGCTGCGTTTCTACGAATCATCCGGAGGTCGGGAAACGGTGCAGGTTCAGTGGGCTGAAAAGGAAATCAAAGCGTCCATCATTAATCTGCTGGAGGATGAGATCCATCCGTTGGCTTGTCCGAACGGAGCATTCGAACTGACCTTCAAACCGTATGAGATTAAGTCGGTGAAACTTGTTCCAGTGAATCCAAATACGTAATCTTCAGGAGGTATGACATGAAATTAACGAATAAGATCGGTGTCATCGTGGATAGCTTTGGCGTAGGTGTACGGGAAGGGTTGAACAAAGCCAAAGACGTAGGTGCAGAAGGTGTGCAGATCTATGCCGTCAAGGGAGAGATGGACCCTGAAAATTTGTCGCCTGCGGCGCGCAAGGAGCTAAAGAGTTACATCGATTCTCTAGGTCTCGAAATTTCAGCATTGGTTGGCGATTTGGGCGGACATGGGTTTCAGGTCAAGGAAGATAATCCGTGGAAAGTGGAGAAGTCTAAGCGGATCGTGGATCTGGCCCTCGATCTGGGCACTAACATCGTCACAACACATATCGGCATTGTTCCACATGACCCTTCATCGGAGGTCTATGCTACGCTGCACGCTGCTTGTGAGGAGCTGGGCCAATACGCCAAGAGTGTTGGTGCGTACTTTGCCATTGAGACAGGACCGGAAACGGCTGCTGACTTAAAAGGATTCCTGGATACGCTGTCGACCAACGGAGTATCAGTGAATTTTGACCCGGCGAATATGGTGATGGTGACTGGAGATGATCCGGCGCGGGGCGTTCATCTGCTCAAGGATTACATCGTACATACCCATGTGAAGGATGGTGTGCGGCTGAAGGAAGTTGACCCACGAGACGTATATGGAGCGGTCGGTTATGCCCCTATGAATCACGAAAAGATTGCCGAGATGGTCTCTTCCGGAACATTCTTCCGCGAGGTTCCTCTGGGCGAGGGGGGCGTTGATTTTGACGGATACTTTGCAGCGCTTCAGGAGATTGGTTACACCGGTTATCTGACAATTGAACGCGAGGTTGGGCATCAGCCGGAGCAGGACATTCGCAAGGCCGTTCAATTTATCCAACAATATCGATAGGGAGCTGAGCAGATGAAAGTGGGCCTGAGCACGTATAGTTTGTTGAACGATTTGAATTCGGGTGAGATGACGGTGCTGGATGTGATCGACTGGATTGCGGCGAACGGCGGCGAGCATATGGAGATGGTGCCTTACGGTTATACCGTGGAGGATAATCACGATCTGGCGGATGCAATTCGAGAACGGGCAGCGTCTGCGGGTATTGAACTGTCCAATTACTCGATGCCAGCGAATTTCGTGCAGGAGACGGAAGAGGCGTTTGCAGAAGAGATGGCTCGGGTCAAAAGGCATGTGGATGTCGTACACCGGATGGGAGTAAAACATCTGCGTCATGACGTCACGGCGTTTACCCTGCCGAAGGAGAAGATGACCATTGCCTGGTTCGAGGAACATCTGCCGCTGATGGTGCGGGGAAGCCAGATCATTGCGGACTATGCTGCGCAGTTTGGTATTACCACGACCATTGAGAATCACGGCTTCAGTGTGCAGGCGAGTGATCGGGTGCAACGTGTGCTGCATGCTATAGATCGTCCGAACTTCAAAACAACACTCGATATAGGCAACTTCATGTGCGTGGATGAGAACCCGATCATCGGCGTCATGAAAAATCTGCCGTACGCTTCTCTGGTCCACTTCAAAGACTTCTACTTCCGTCCTTATGATGAGCATCCGGGTGAAGGTGAATGGTTCACCACAGCCTACGGCAACTTCCTGCGTGGTGCCATCGTTGGGCAAGGGGATATTCCGATCCGCAAAATTGTAAAGTTGATCAAAGACTCCGGCTATGATGGCCACATTACGGTGGAGTTCGAAGGCATGGAGGAATGCAAATCCGCATCCAAAATTGCCATGGACAACCTGCGTCGCTTCTGGGAAGAGGCGTAAGAACATTATAGAGATATAATCAAGGGCCACGTTCAAAAGTGGCTCTTTTTGTTATGCTACAGCACGCGAATAAGCCTATCAGAATATGGTTCTGCGCAAGGATTAAGTTACGAGCATCACAAGTGTGGTATAATGGATATATTCAGCCTGATAATAACTGGCTATGGATAGGAGAGGTCGCTGATCTATGCAGGTATTCGAGGACTGGAATCAGAAAGTAAAGAAGACGTTTAATGCTACGAACCCCGAGGTAGTATTGACGGTATCGGAAGCTGGAAGTTTGCTCGGCTTGACCAAAGACCAGATGAAACTGTACGTGGACAAGAACAAACTAACGAAGGTCCCGATCATGAGAAGTGTTCACCGATACCTCTTATTGAAAAGTGAAATAGATAACATCGTTCAAGCTCGATAACTTCATAGGATTGAACACAACCATTTTACCGACAGGATTCGGGAGAGTGGTCTTTTTTTTATCGGAAAGGGGACAGAACATGCTCAATAAAGTGTCAAATTGGTTCTATCAGCGGGTCAATTGGAAATGGGTTGTAGCTGCAGTTGTTATATTTGCCTGTTTCATTGCATTTATTCTGCCCTGGCAGGCGGCAAAGTCGGAGGAGGCCACAGGTGGCGGGCAGTCCCCAGACTCCTCTTTTTTGTACACGGCGAATGATCTTTATCAGATGGCTGAACAGTATGGTGAAGCAGGGCGGAGCGCCTATATCCAGGCACGATTCACATTTGACCTCATATGGCCCTTGGCCTATCTATCTCTATTAGTTGTTCTGTTATCCGTACTCTATCGTGTGCTTCCGGTTAAGAGTCGCTGGCGCTGGGTGAATCTGGTTCCGGTCTTAGGTTGGGCTATGGATATGCTCGAAAATATAGGTGCATCCCTGATTATGTATCGCTATCCTGAACGTACGCCTGTGCTTGCTGAGCTCACTCCGATATTTACCTTGTTGAAATGGTGTCTGATCTATACCAGTTTTGCAGCACTGGTTCCGGGTGTTCTGATCACGGTTCTCTACTATATGCTCAAGCGCAAGCAGTAGTGGAGAGAGGGATGGATTCAGAATATGTTGGTAACCCTAATTATGTAAAGGTCCGCAGAGATGAGTGCCGAGATATACGCTTGTCAAAGGACTACCTGTTCATATATACTCTTGTCGCAAGTGGCGTGAATCGTATAATTACAAGAGCCCAAGGAGATGAAGAACGCATGTCGATCAGCTTGAATGTGTATCTGGTAACAGACGGTAATGGACGTGAAGCGGTAGATTTTTATCAAAAGGCATTTGGAGCGGAAGTGCTCGCGCTTCAAACGTTTGGCGACGGTCCATCTGACCCGAATCACCCCATCCCGCCCGAAGCGAAAGACCGTATTATGCATGCTTCATTGCAGATTGGCAGCTCGGTATTAATGTTGTCTGACACATTTCCAGGCATGCCGTACACTGTAGGTAATCATGTTACGGTTACGGTGAACACGAATACGGCGGATGAAGCCAAAGCAATTTTCAACCAACTGCAAGACGGCGGCGAAGTGAAAATGCCGATACAAGAGACATTCTGGAGTCCAGCCTACGGCTCGGTTGTCGATAAATTTGGTGTACAGTTTCAGATTAGTGCTACGCCGGGACAAGCTTAAGAGCGTACTTTTCGCTAATATAGCCTTCAAATGGCAAAAACCTCCGCGATCTGCCTTGAGCAGTTGTGGAGGTTTTTTTGTGCTAATTTTTGTAATGATTCGTGATTAATCTCACTTGATTAGCCTTCCTTCTGAATCTTGGAAGGGTTGTTGATTTTATAAGGAACCGGGTTACGTGTCAGCTTCTTCTTGATGATTTTCGCTTCAAACGTGATAACGTCTCCCACTTCGAGTTCCTGTTTCTTAACCGTAGCACTGTGGCTGGACCAGGCTTCCCCAACATCGATGACGTCTGGCTCCGTTATGGTAACTGCTTCGTAGATGATGACTTCATCATCATTGTCAGAGAAATGATTCGGTACGGTGGTGAATTCTTTGACCACGGCACTCATCTTCACTTTGCCTTCTGGCAGATCAATCTTGACGGTTTTGGCTTTGCTCGCTGTTTTGGCTTTAGGTTTGGCTTCACTGGCTGCCCCGGTTTGAGGTCCAACATACTCTTCTACTAGCCCATCCGGATCACCCTTCATCCCCGAGGAGAATTCATCTGTGTCCGTGTCGTCCGAATCATCCAGATCCGGCGGAATTTCATCCGGGTTAACTAGTGCATCGGGAGTTGACGTAACATCAGCAGGGGTAACTGGTACGACGGTATCCGAAGTTGTCGATTCTGTGCTTCGATCTGACCCGGCATTACTTATGCTTCTGGCGCTGTAACTGGACGCTTGCATTTCCTTCAGATACGAAGGGTGAATACAATGCTTTTGTCCATTATCCAGTTGAATAACGGCTGCCATGTGATCAACATATCCAATGATGGTGCAGGGCATGTTCAATCCGTTTCCTTTATAATAGAACGTTTTGAGTTTGGTCGCTTTACCGGAAAGCAGGCCCCACTCCTGACATTTCTCAATCAGTTCATCTTCGTTATCCAGCGCTATAAAATCCTGCGGTTCAATCATAAATGCGTATGTCATATGGAATTTCCGCCCTTCCAATCCATTCTTCATGTTCATCGTTTCCAAATTACAACCAGTGTATCACAAATGAGCATTTTGCATAAATCCAATCACTGAAATCTGTACCCGGGGATGAAGATTATCAAAGCCTGCTCACAGACGCCTATGCTATAATTTGATCAGAATAATAGGGTGAGAAGATATAGCCTTGATATACATATTTCAGGAAGGGAAGATCTATATGGATAAAAAGGTGAATCATCAAGCCGTATGGCTGGCTATAGGTGTTGCCATGGGAGTCAGTATTGGTACGGCTACACAGCAGCTTGGACTCGGGATTGCTTTTGGCTTGGCGCTTGGCATTGTAATCGGTTCGGTGGTTAGCAAACGTACGGGGTCAGACTCGGAACATATGCTCAGTGAACATGTCCATGAATTGCACAAACTTGGTGACTGGGAAGACGCGCTTCATCGCTCGCAGGATCATCCGGTACTTATTCTGAAACACAGCACGACTTGTCCAATCAGTGCGAGAGCGTACAGAGAGTTTATGGCGTTTGTGGGCACCCATGCATCAGATCCCAAACAACCTATGGATTACCGCATCGTCAAAGTGATTGAAGATCGTTCGTTATCCCGCCACATTGCGGAAGAGACAGAGGTTCGCCATGAGTCACCGCAGGTACTTCTTCTCGATCAGGGAAAAGTCGTGAATCATACCTCCCATGGCAAGATCACGAAAAAGAGATTATTGCAGTGGGCACAGAATCCATTTGGATGAATAATACAATTTCATAGACCCGTTCTTTTCAGCCCCTAGCTGAGGAGAGCGGGTCTTTTTTTACGCTTTTTTTACACCCATAGAAGCATTTCTTTACCCCTTTTTTACAGCGTTTCGTATTACGATTTTACATGTAGCAGGTGCAGAGAACGGTAGAGAGAGGGAGGAAGGGCGCATGGTGAATGATGCCACGATGATTGGATTGGTTGTGCTGTTGTTTGCGGTGTTTTGGGGATTTGTGAAATTTTGCGAAAAGGCTTGAGGGTAGAGAGGGGGAGCCAGATGATTGTCATCGGCATGATTGTACTCGCACTGGTGATTTATCTCGGTTATGTGCTGGTGAAGCCGGAGAAATTCTGATGCTGACGATGTGCGTAATGCGGAACAAGGGAACATCGAATAGGGAGGAAATGCGGATATGGGTATCGGTGTAGTGCAAGTAGCGGTGACGCTACTGATTATTCTGCTGCTGGTGAAACCGGTGGGAAAATATATAGTGAACGTGTTCGATGGACAGCGGACGGGGCTGGATCGGATTTTTGGAGGACCGGAGCGACTGCTCTATCGAGTGATGGGCATACGCGAGAATGAGTCCATGGGGTGGAAAAAGTATCTCACGGCCGTTCTCCTCTCCAACTTTGTAATGTTGGTATTGATGTTTCTGGTGCTGCGACTTCAAAAATATTTACCGCTCAATCCGGATGGAATCGGCAATATGCCAGCGGCGCAGGCATTTAATACGGCCGTATCGTTCATGACCAACACGAACTGGCAGTCGTATACGGGCGAGAACGCCTTGTCGTATCTGTCACAGATGCTGGCCGTGACGTTTCCGATGTTTACGTCGGCAGCGACGGGATTCGCGGTGGCTATTGCGTTCATTCGCGGGCTGGTAGGCCGCCGGGATGAACTGGGGAACTTTTACGTCGACCTTGTACGGTCGATTACGAGGATTTTTTTGCCGCTGAGCTTCATCGTAGCCTTATTCCTCGTGTTCCAGGGTGTGCCTCAGACACTTGCGGGAGCGGTGAACGCTACCACGTTGGAAGGTGGACAGCAGACCATTACACGTGGACTGGTCGCTTCACTGGAGTCAATCAAACACATTGGCACCAACGGTGGTGGCTGGTTTGGAACCAATGCTGCACACCCATTCGAGAATCCGACGGCCCTGAGCAATCTGGTGCATATCGTCTGTATGATGCTGTTGCCCACTGCACTGGTATACGCCTTCGGCTTGATGGTCAATAACCGGAAGCAGGGTTGGGCATTGTTCGCAGCGATGAGTTTTCTTTTCCTTGTGATGTTGACCACCGTATTTGTCTCCGAATATCGCGGTGTACCCGCGTTGGATGCAGCAGGTCTGCAGGGCAATATGGAGGGGAAAGAGGTCAGGTTTGGCATACCCGAATCGGCTTTATTCACGGCAGTAACGACAGCGGCTACTACAGGTTCGGTCAACAATATGCATGAGTCGCTCACTCCACTTGGAGGCATGGTATCACTGGCTCAGATGATGCTCAATAACGTGTTTGGTGGTAAAGGGGTAGGACTGATCAACGGACTGTTGTATGTGATTCTGGCTGTGTTTATCTGTGGATTGATGGTGGGACGCACACCTGAGTTCCTGGGCAAAAAAATCGAGGGCAAAGAAGTGAAGCTCGCATCCATCGCCTTGCTCATTCATCCTTTGATTATTCTGGCGCCAACGGCACTCGCGCTTATGCGGCCCGAAGCCATTGCGTCCATCTCAAACGGGGGCATGCATGGCCTGACCGAAGTTCTCTATGCTTTTGCCTCGGGTGCAGCCAATAATGGATCGGCCTTTGCCGGCCTGAATGCCAATACAGACTTTTACAACATCGCGATTGGGATCGTTATGCTGCTGGGAAGGTACGTTTCGATGATCGCCATGCTGGCTATTGCGGGTTCACTCGCTACAAAACGGGTTGTACCAGTAACCACGGGAACATTGCGGACACACACACCTCTCTTTGCTGGCATTCTGGTCATGATGATCGTTGTTGTCGGCGCACTCACATTCTTCCCGTCGCTTGCCCTTGGACCGATCGCAGAACACTTGGCCATGATTCAATGAGGGAAATGACAGGGGTACTACAGAGGAATTGGTGTAAGGACGTAACGTATGGAGGTGGCAGTGCACGATGAATGCAGTCGAACGAAAGAAGGAGCAGACGATGCAACACATGGATACAGAAGTATTTAGAACGAAGGGCAATGAGCCGGATAACAACCGCGGTAATATTCAACGTGATCCCGGATCAAAACGGTCGTTAAGCAAGGAGATGATACTTCAGGCTTCAATGGATGCGTTCAAAAAGCTAAATCCGGTGGTCATGATCAAAAATCCGGTCATGTTTATTGTCGAGGTTGGTACATTCATTACGCTCTTATTATGCATTAATCCCGATCTCTTCACCGCATCGGAGGCTGGGCGCGGGTACAACATCGCTGTGTTTTTCATTTTGCTGTTCACGCTGCTGTTCGCTAACTTCGCGGAGGCACTTGCAGAAGGTAGAGGCAAGGCGCAGGCGGATACGTTACGCAAGACGAAGTCGGACACCATGGCCAATCTGGTACAGAAGGATGGAAGCATCCGGCAAGTGTCTTCGACCCAGTTGAAAAAAGGCGATACGGTCCGTGTGGAAGTTGGTGAACTGATCCCGACGGACGGTGAGATTGTGGAAGGCCTGGCCTCCATTGATGAATCGGCCATTACAGGAGAATCCGCCCCAGTCATCAAGGAAGCAGGAGGTGATTTCTCCTCGGTTACCGGAGGTACCCGCGTCGTGTCCGATTACATCGTCATGCGTGTTCAGACCGATCCGGGTGAGTCATTCCTTGACCGGATGATCTCTCTGGTTGAGGGTGCACAGCGCCAGAAAACACCTAATGAAATCGCGCTGACCACCCTGCTCGCCGTATTAACCCTGATCTTCTTAATCGTCATTCTGACGATGGTTCCGATGGCAAATTACCTGGGTATTAGACTGGATCTGGCGACATTGATTGCACTGCTCGTCTGCTTGATCCCAACCACAATTGGTGGATTGTTATCCGCCATTGGTATTGCCGGGATGGACCGTGTTACACAGTTCAATGTGCTTGCCATGTCAGGTAAAGCGGTGGAAGCAGCTGGGGATATCGATACGTTGATTCTAGACAAAACAGGAACGATCACATACGGAAACCGCATGGCATCAGAGTTTATTCCCGTTCAGGGCATTACTTCGTCAGAGATGACGCAAGCTGCTTTACAGGCTTCTGTGCGAGATGAGACCCCGGAAGGGCGTTCTGTGGTGGAACTGGCAGGCAAACAAGGCCAGAGCTGGGCTGAGACGGAGTATGCAAATGCGGAAAATGTGGAATTCACGGCAGAGACACGGATGTCCGGTCTCAATCTGAGCAACGGAATGAAGATCCGCAAAGGTGCGGTGGATGCGATCAAAAGATATATTGCTTCCGCAGGAGGCCGTATACCGGGTGATCTGGATGAGATTGCAAATCGAATTGCAAAGGCTGGGGGTACGCCGCTTGCTGTAGCTATCGATGAGCGAATCTACGGTGTGATTTATCTGAAAGACACTGTGAAGCCAGGGCTGAAAGAGAAGTTTGCCGAGATGCGCGCCATGGGCATCAAGACCATAATGTGTACAGGCGACAATCCGCTGACCGCAGCGACCATAGCGCTGGAAGCGGGTGTGGATGATTTTATTGCCGAAGCAAAGCCCGAGGACAAGATTGCTGCGATCAAAAAAGAGCAGCAGGAGGGCAAACTCGTCGCCATGACGGGCGACGGTACCAACGATGCTCCTGCTCTGGCGCAGGCCGATGTGGGCCTGGCGATGAATTCGGGCACCATGGCGGCCAAGGAAGCGGCCAACATGATTGATTTGGACTCTGACCCGACCAAGTTATTGTCGGTGGTCTCCATTGGCAAGCAGCTGCTGATTACACGCGGCGCACTGACAACCTTTTCGATATCCAATGATATCGCGAAATATTTTGCCATCATTCCAGCGATGTTCATTCTCGCCATGCCGCAGCTTCAGGCACTTAATATTATGAATCTGGCTTCGCCGCAGTCCGCAATCCTGTCGGCGCTGATCTTCAACGCCATTATTATTCCGCTGCTTATTCCCATTGCGATGAAAGGGGTTAAGTATCGGGCGATGTCAGCCGAAAGGCTGCTTGGCCGCAATGTGTTCATCTATGGCGTAGGTGGTGTGAGTGTACCTTTTATCGGCATTAAGCTGATTGACATGGTTCTGTCGGGAATTCTTTAACGAGATAACAATGTTATCAAACTTGTCCTTTTATCCTAATGAATTCAGGAAGTGATCTGTATGAACATGTTCTTGCCCGCCGTACGGTTATCTGTTGTGCTTATGTTGATATGCGGCTTAATCTACCCGCTTGTAACAACTGGTGCAGCCCAACTTCTCTTTCCTGCGCAGGCGAACGGTAGTCTAATTGCGCAAGATGAGAAAATCATCGGCTCGTCCCTGCTGGCGCAGGATTTCCAATCGCCGGGGCTGTTCCAACCCCGGGCATCCAATGCCGGTTATGACCCAACGGCTTCAGCAGGTTCGAATCGCGCGGTAGCTTCGGAGGAATATATCGGCGAGATGAAGGAAAAGATGGCTCAGCTCCAGCAGGAAAATCCGGGATTGAAGCAGATCCCTGCTGATCTCGTGACGGGTTCAGGCTCTGGACTTGATCCGGATCTCTCTCCCGAAGCCGCTGAGGCACAGATTCCACGCATTAGCAAAGCTACGGGGCTTAGTGAACAGCAGCTTGTGCAACTTGTAAATGAGCATACGGAAGGTCGTCAGATGGGTATATTCGGGGAACCACGTGTGAATGTAACGGCTCTGAATCTGGCGCTGACAGCAGAAATGAACTAACGAACATATTAGCCTGCTCACGATATATCGGGAGGGGCTTTCTCCATTTTTATCTTCACATTAACAAGAAAGGGGGAGAGGACGGATGGAAGACAGCTTCAAGCGCAAGTCACCGGAAGAGATGCTGAAGATGATTACGAAGCTGCAGCAGGGTACGCTCAAAATCTACATCGGCCCAGTCAGCGGATCGGGTAAAACGTATCACATGTTACGAGAAGGGAATACGTTGCGCGAGCAGGGCATTGATGTGGTCATCTGCGCCGTCTCCACAATGCGCAGACCGGAAACGGTGGAACAGCTTGGCGCACTTGAACGGATTCCAAGCATTCACTGGTTACGCCAGAGTGATGATGTAGAAATGAAGGATCTGAACCTGGATGCACTATTGGTGCGTAATCCGGAGGTTGTGCTGGTGGATGGTTTGGCTCATCGCAACAGAGAAGGCGCTCGGTATGCTACCCGGCTGGAGGACATTCAGTTTTTGCTCCGAAACAACATCAGTGTCATGACGACGGTGAATGTGTATGAGCTTGAAGGGTATACCGAGCTGGCACGACAACTTACGGGTATCGCAGCAGAACATACGGTACCTGCGGATACATTGGAGCTTGCGGATGAAGTGAAGCTGATAGACGTCACGCCGGAAACGATACTGAGCCGTCTTGCAGAAGGTCATTTGCAGGGGCATGAGGGAGAAGCTGTATTTCGTCAAGGCAATCTGGGTATTCTGCGCGAACTGGCACTGAGATTGGTGGCAGAAGGGGTGAATGAATCCCTGCGTGAGCATCGGGAAGAGATGGGAATTACCGTCACAACAGGCATCATGGAACGGATTCTGGTGTCCACGCAATATCATTGGAACGGCTCGATCTATATCCGGCGCGGACAACAGATTGCCAAACGGCTGAATGGGGATTTGTGCGCCGTGGTTTTTCGGAATATGAAGCAGCCATTAACCAAGGAGGCAACCGTATTTCGACGGAATATGATCAAGTTGGTAGAGAAGTTTGGCGGCCATATGGAGGAGCTGTCTATATTACACCCTCGCAACATCCCGTCTACGCTGGCACGTTACGCCATGGAGCACCAGATTACCCGGATTGTGATGGGACACTCCCGGCGTACGCGCTGGCAGGAATTGTGGCAAGGGTCCGTTGTTAACTCACTGTTACGCAGATTACGTGGTGTGGACCTGTTTCTGGTTGCTGATCGAGCGGCTCGGGAGGGTGAACGTGTGGTTCCGGCTAAGGTTAACGATGTGGAGTCGCTGACATACCGCAGACTAAGCGAACAGGAAATGAAGGAACAGATTGGTCAGATTCAGCGTGGCACATTCAAAATATATATCGGAGCCGCACCCGGTGTGGGCAAAACCTACATGATGCTGCGTGAAGGCAATGATTTGCTCCGTAAGGGCATCGATGTACAGATCGGCTTGCTGGAGACCCATGGGCGGGCGGAAACCGTGGAGCAGATGGGTCACCTATCTGTGATCCCTCGCGCACAGCGAGTTTATCAGGAGGCTCGTCTGGAAGAAATGGACACGGAGGCCATTCTGCATCTTTGTCCGGAAGTGGTGCTTGTGGATGAACTGGCGCATACGAATGTGCCCGGAAGTGTCTGGCAAAAGCGTTATGAAGATGTCCTGCTCCTGCTGAATGCAGGCATCTCGGTGATTACGACAATGAATGTACAGCATCTCGAAAGTTTGAATGATGCCGTTGAACATATTACCGGTGTTCGTGTCCGCGAGACCGTGCCCGATCGGATCATTCAGATGGCGGATGAGGTGCAGCTGATTGATGTGGCACCCCAGGCCTTGCGGCAGCGCATGAGGGAGGGTAAAATCTATGCAACTGCCAAGGTCGAGCAAGCCCTTGCGAATTTCTTCAAAATTGGCAATCTGATTGCCTTGCGTGAACTTGCCCTGCGCGAACTGGCGGACGATGTCGATGAACGGCTTGAAGCACAGCACGCCAAAATTGCACTTCGAGGACCTTGGCGCAGACAGGAAGCCGTCTTCGTATGTGTAAGCAGTGATCGTCATGCCGAGCGGCTGATCCGGCGTGGATTCCGTATGGCTTATCGTCTAAAAGCCATCTGGCATGTACACCATATCCACATCGGTGAGTCCATGAGTGACGAAGTGAAGTGCCATCTGGAAGCCTTGGAACAGCTGACGATTCGGCTTGGCGGTCAATTTCACATCCACCACAGTCCAAAGCTGCGAGATGTACCTGGGATATTGGCAAGAAAAGCATCGGAGGCGCGAGCAACCCAGCTGGTGGTCGGGCAGGCAAGACGGGTGTGGTGGCTGAATGGTTACCGCGGCTCGGGCTCAGTGGTCAACCGACTTGTACGATTGTCTCGGCATCTGGATGTATTGATCGTTGCAGATTATGATTATGAACTGAGCGGGATGTGAATGATTTTGTCTGAACGAATAAAAAAAGAATCGCGGGCATCCCATGGGAAACGGGTTCCGGCATATGTATGGGTGACCCTCGGGGTAACGCTGCTCACTTTACTGCTTCATGCCATCGGCATGAGCGGTGATCTGGTTAACGTAGCGCTTGTATACCTGTTTCCCGTACTGGTGAGTGCCGTGTATTGGGGAATGGGGCCAGCTGTATATGCCGCCAGTTTTAGCGTCATTATGTTTGACTTCTTTTTTGTACCGCCGTATTTGAGCTTTACGGTAGAAGACTTGAGGTATCTCATTTCCTTTGTCGTGTATCTTGCGGTGGCGATCCTGACAGCGAGTCTTGCAGGTCGATTGCGACAACAACTGGAGATGGTAAAAGCACGTGAGGCCACGACTAACTCCCTGTACGCATTGAGTCGTCAGATGACAGCCATTACGGATCTGAATACGTTGCTGGTTAACATTGCAACCCAAGTATCGCTTACCCTGGGTAAGCCAGCAGCTGTGTATCTTCCGGATGGACAGGGGGATTTGCTGGTTACAAGCTCTTCCGCATCCACACCCGCATCAGAAGGGGAAAAGGATGGCTGGGGAGATGGGGAGTCGGAAATTGCCATTGCCAAATGGGTGTATCATCACGGACAGATCGCAGGTAAGGGATCATCCGCTTTACGGGAATCTCCCGGACTTTACGTACCGCTACGCACAGAGGAGCAGATTCATGGCGTACTTGCCGTGAGCATGGACGCTGGCGAGATTCATGAGCAGCAAGAACAGCTTCGGCTGTTGGAGGCATGCGGTGGGCTGGCCGCAGGTGCCATTGCCCGAGTGAAGTTGGCGGAAGAGGCCCGGTTGGCGCAGATCACTGCTGAATCAGAGCGCATACGCACAGTGTTGCTGGACTCTGTCTCTCATGAATTGCGTACGCCCCTAACCGCCATTATCGGTTCGGCTACGGGATTGTTGGAGAATGATACTCTTTTTACACCCGAGGATCGGAGAGAATTAACAGGCAACATTCGGGATGGAGCTTTGCGCATGAATCGTCTCGTCACGAATCTGCTGGGTATGGTTCGGCTGGAGAGCGGCATGTTGCAACTGAACAGGAAATGGTGTGACGTGGGAGACATCATTAGCGTTGTACTGACACAAGTTCGGGGATTCAGTCCGCATCTCAACATTCAAGTTGACCTGCCTGATGACCCTGCCTTTATCTACGGAGATGAAGTATTGCTGGAGCAGGTGCTGGTCAATATCGTCAGCAACGCCATCAAATATTCGCCTGATGAGAGCCCGATTGTCATCACTGTGGCAAGCGATAAGAGTACAGATCAATTGACGATCTGGGTAGCTGATCAAGGCATCGGTATAACGGAAGCGGAAAGATTGCGTATATTTGATAAGTTCTATCGCTCAGAGTCGACTCAGCATGTCACAGGAACGGGGCTTGGTCTGGCGATCTGCAAAGGCATTGTTGAAGTCCACGGAGGTACCATTGTGGCAGAGCCGAATCCGGGCGGGGGGACGAGAATGCGCATAGATATCCCCATGGAGGCTCACGGATCACAGTTTCCCTATTCAGAACAAGGAGAGGTTGAAGAATAACATGAACGCACCACTAGGGGCTCGCATACTGGTGATCGATGATGAGCCGCAGATTCGCAAATTGCTCAAGGTCACCCTTCAGGCACACCAATTCGAACTCCACGAGTGTGGGGATGGCGAAGAGGGCGTTATTCAGGCCAGTATTGTACATCCGGATCTGATCATCCTTGATCTTGGTCTACCGGGCATGTCTGGCATGGAGGTCCTTCGCCGGATTCGCGAATGGTCACAAGTGCCAATTATTGTGCTGACAGCGAAGGATCAGGAGGGAGACAAAATTGCCGCGTTGGATACTGGTGCAGATGATTATGTGACCAAACCATTCGGAATGGGTGAGTTGGTTGCCCGTATTCGGGTGGCGCTGCGTCATGTAGCCAAAACAACGGATGAGCCAATACTGCGCTTTGGATCACTCACGATTGATCTGGCCCAAAGGCAGGTCGAACTGGAGGGGGCTTTGGTCAAATTAACCCCAACCGAATATGAGATGCTGAAGGTGCTCGCCTCGAATGCGGGGAAGATCATCACCCAGCGTCAGCTTTTGCAGCAGGTATGGGGAGGGCATCATCATGAGTCTGATAGCCATTATCTTCGGGTATATGTGGGACATCTGCGTAAAAAATTAAATGAAGATCCGACAAATCCCCGATATATTCAGACGGAGCCTGGCATTGGTTATCGCTTCTTGCTTTCTGCCGAATAAGGTTCAAGGGAGCGGGGCGTTTCTTATCAAATGAATGCGATGCACGCTTTAGCGGGTGAGCGCTATGGAACGAACAAAACACCGTCCCCTTTAACAGCAAAGGAAACGGTGCTTTTATATTATGACGTGTATTTTGGCAACCAGTCACCGTGAGCCTCAATCAACTCATCACACATCGCTACGATGTCATCAATAGACAGTTCGGCAGCCGTGTGTGGATCAAGCATGGCAGCATGATAGATATGTTCTTTTTTGCCAGTGATTGCTGCTTCAATCGTCAGCAGTTGCGTGTTGATGTTTGTCCGGTTCAATGCCGCGAGTTGTGGAGGCAGATTCCCAATATACGTAGGGCTGATTCCTGATCCATCCACCAAACAAGGGACCTCGACACATGCTTCACGCGGCAGGTTCGTAATCAGTCCGTTGTTCATGACGTTGCCGCCAATCTTGTACGGGTTATTTGTCTCCATCGCTTCGATAATATGCGATGCGTATTCACGGCTGCGGGTATGTTCAATATTTTCGCTGGCAAACAGCTTGGTACGCATTTCTTTCCAGCCTTCAATCTGGTTTACACAGCGGCGTGGATACTCATCCAGTGGAATGTTGAAGTGTTCAATCAGTTCAGGGTAATTCCGCTTGATGAAGTAAGGGTGGTACTCGGCATTGTGCTCGGAGGATTCCGTTACATAATAGCCAAAACGCTGCATCAGCTCAAAACGAACCATGTCGTCATGCTGTTCCTTCTGTTTTTCTTTCGCCAAACGTTTAATCTCGGGGTACAGATCCTGCCCGTCTTTTGTAACTTCGAGCAGCCACGCCATGTGGTTGATGCCTGCAATTTTGGCTACGACGCCTGTCTGATCGATCCCCAGTGCATCGAACATATGCGGCACACATACCTGTACACTATGACACAATCCTACGGTTTTGATCCCACCATGCACGTTCATGACGTTGGTAAGCACAGCCATCGGGTTGGTATAGTTCAGGAACCAGGCATCCGGACATACTTCCTGCATATCCCGGGCAAAATCCAGCATGACCGGAATCGTACGCAGATTACGGAAAATTCCACCGATGCCGAGTGTATCTGCAATCGTTTGACGTAGTCCGTATTTTTTCGGAATCTCGAAGTCCGTAATGGTACATGGATCATATCCACCGACCTGAATGGCGTTGATGACATATTTGGCTCCACGCAGCGCTTCTTTGCGATCATGATATACGTTAATGACACAACGACTTCCAATCGAACGGGCCAGACTGGTCAGCAATCGCTCTGAGTCGCTCAAACGTTCAGCATCGATATCAAACAATGCCAGCTCAAAATCCTGCAGTGCTTCGGTCATCATGACATCACCCAATACATTTTTAACAAAGACGGTGCTTCCCGCACCGAGAAACGTAATTTTGTTCATCTTAAGTTCAGCCTCCCTGAAAAATGTTGTACCCCAACTATAGGCCGATCCGGCTTATATAACTATGGCTCAACCCCTCTCAAACATGGCATAATCCCATTTTTGTTTCCGTTTTCAACTAATATTTATTGACTTTAGCTGTTATAATTTAATTAGGTATATAAATGTTGATCTGCAAAAGGAAGTAAGGAGGGAGGGCATAGCGTGAGTCCAATTGAGATGAATGTGGTTCCCACGGGCTGGACACAGATGGAGCTAGTTTTGTTGTTTTTTGGGTGGGAGGCATGTGATCCTGCACATTATTGGGGACCGGGTGTACGTGATTCCTATGTTGTGCATTACATTCATGAAGGACGAGGCACTGTGTACATGGGGGATCGGGAGTACAAGCTGAATCGGGGACAGGGCTTTGTGATTCTTCCAGATACACTTATTCATTATGAGGCAGATCCGCAGGAGCCCTGGACGTATTCATGGTTTGGATTCAAGGGCGTACAAGCCAAAGCATTCATGCAACGTGCCCAGTTAAGTCCAGAGCGACCAGTGTATGATGCCCATGATATGAATACGATGGAACACTTGTATACGGAGATGGTTCAGGCTTCTACACGTCCGGGAGGTGATGTGATGAACCAGAGTCTCTTGTACCGCTTGATGGCAGAATTAATCTCTTCTTCTCCTGTGGAGGAGGAAATAGGACAGCTCCTTTCGAGCAAAGAGACGTACATCCGACAGGCAGTTCAGTTTATGGAGAACAGGTACAGCCAGCGAACCTCCATTCTGGATATTGCACAAGCTGTGGGGCTGGATCGCACGTATCTATCGGGGTTGTTTAAGGAGCGCTATGGCATGTCGCTACAGTCCTTTTTCCTGGAGTACCGCATGAATCGAGCTGCTGAACTTCTACAGAATCCAGGGCTGTCGGTCAGTGAAGTGGCACATTCAGTTGGCTATACGGACCCATTATTGTTTTCGAAGATGTTTAAGCGAGTGACCGGTGTATCTCCAAAGGGTTCGAGAAATCGAGATTAGCCGCATCTAGTGTTTCAAATTTAAAAGAAAAGTTTTGATCATTAATCGTTGTCCCGCTATACTGATACAGAAGTGTAATTGAATATGTGGAACTTGGTGCTTTGCCCGTCAGGGTGGAAGCTTAATAGGGAAGTCCGGTGTGATACCGGCGCGGTCCCGCCACTGTAACAGAGGAGTCAGGTAGCGATAAATCCACTGGTTTAGACCGGGAAGGAGCTGCAAGTGACGATGATTCTGGAGCCAGGAGACCTGCCAGGTTTAACAAACACAGTAGTACCCTACGGGAGATAGGAAGGTGTTTAGAGAGCATGATTTTTTCTAAAAATCTGTTTATTTAAGGCGTCCTCATCCAGTAACACGGAGAGGGACGCTTTTTTTGATATGTAGGAGAACATCATGGCACATACATAAAGTTTTGGGGAAGGGCGTTTGAGCACTTGAGCAGATATATCGTTAAACGATTAGTACAACTGGTAGCCGTATTGTTCGGCATCACGTTCCTGACATTCCTGCTAACCTACCTGTCTCCTGGAGATCCAGCCAGACTTATGCTCATGTCTACAGGTGTAACGCCATCGGATGAGCTGGTCAGGCAGGTGAGGTCAGAGCTTGGATTGGACCAACCCTTTCTCTATCGATATGGGACATGGCTGGGACAGGTGGTGACCGGAGACTTCGGTACGTCATATAAATACAATCGTCCAGTACTGGATGTGCTCATGGCACGGCTCCCGGCAACGCTTTGGCTGACAGGAAGCGCCATGCTTCTGGTTATTCTGGTCTCCTTTCCACTGGGAATGCTGTCGGCTGTCTATCGCAACAAATGGCTTGATTATGTCATTCGTTTGTTCTCCTTTGCCGGATTATCGATGCCCAGCTTCTGGTTGGGTATGTTGCTCATGTTGGTCTTCGGTGTACAGCTAAAGCTGCTGCCAGTGATGGGCAATGCCGGCTGGAACAGTCTGATTCTGCCCGCATGTACACTTGCGATTCCACTTGTTGCCCAGTACAGCAGACAGATTCGTACGGTCCTGCTTGAGGAGACAAGCCAGAACTATGTGATCGGAGCAAGATCCAGAGGTGTGAAGGAGTCGATCATTATTTTACGTCATATTCTCCCTAATGCTCTGCTGCCGATCGTTACCCTTATGGGCATGACGACAGGTGCCTTGTTAGGTGGTGCAGCCATTGTGGAAAGTTTATTTGTGTGGCCGGGTGTTGGCCAGATGGCGGTGGATGCCATTTTTACAAGGGATTATCCTCTGATTCAGGGGTATGTCATCTGGATGGCGATCATATATGTCACGCTGAATCTGCTGGTTGACGTATGGACACATCTTCGTGATCCTCGAATCCGACTGGATGTGGATGTATAGATGAGAGCCTTCAGACTTGTATTACTGCAAAATCGTTGGTTCACATTCCTGCTGTCTCTAACCGTCTTCTGGATAATTCTCGCCATGGTTGCACCGCTACTTGCACCACACGATCCACTAGCAACGAACTTTGCCAAAGTGTTGCAGCCATCCGACGCCGAATATCCCCTTGGAACCGATCAGCTTGGCCGCTGTGTATTGTCACGTCTTCTGTACGGGGCACGAACCTCGTTGCTGCTAACCTTTATGATGATTGGTATTGTGTTCGTACTAGGTGTAGCAATTGGGGTCATCGCCGGATTTGCGCGGGGTCTGACGGATACGGTGCTTATGCGGCTGTCTGATACATTAATGGCGTTTCCCGGCCTTATTTTTGCGATCGCTGTGGTAGGCATGCTTGGACCGGGATTGTTCAATACGGTGCTGGCACTGTCGGTTGTCTGGTGGGCGAAATATGCACGGATGGCCAGAAGCCTGGTGATTTCCCTTCAGCAAAAGGAATATGTCGCTGCCGCTGCTTTCAGCGGAGCACGTAAGATCCAGATCATCGGCAGGACGATCCTGCCTAATATGATGTCTCCACTCATCGTCATGGCGATGATGGATGTGGGGGGGATGATGCTGTCCATCTCGGGGTTGTCGTTTCTCGGGCTTGGCGCGCAGCCACCGAATCCCGAGTGGGGGGCCATGTTAAATGAAGGCAGAAGATATCTGCAGACTGCGCCGTGGTTGTTGATTTATCCGGGTCTGGCGATATTTAGCACCGTTATTATTTTTAATTTACTGGGAGACAGCTTGCGAGATGTACTTGATCCCAAGAAAAATACAGCTTAACTGGAGGAACCAGAATGAAGAGGAATTTACAAAAATCAATCCTGCTCACCATCGTATCCATGTTCGTTGTGTTCTTGCTTGCAGCTTGTGGTACTACCAATAATCCATCGACCTCGTCGGATGCAACGGAGAAGTCGGCGGCTACGGACAATGGTACGACAAGTGCACCAACGCATCTGAATGTGGCCCTGTTCTGGCTGGGAAGCAACCTGGACCCGGCAGAAGAATGGAACGGCTGGACACTTACGCGTGCAGCGATTGGTGAGACACTGATTCAGTTTGACGAGAATATGAAGCTGGTTCCTAAAATTGCAGATACCTGGGAACGTGTGGATGATACGACATGGCATTTTCATATTCGAGAGGGTGTAACCTTCCATAACGGAAATAAAGTAACCGCCGATGCGGTGAAAAAATCGATCGAACGCTCCATTGAGTTAAATGAAAGAGGACAAGCAACAGTGCCAGTTGCGTCGATGACTGCTGAAGGACAAGATCTGACGATCAAGACGACAGAGCCTTACGCATCCTTGCTTGGCAATATTGCCGAGCCGCTGTTTATCATCGTGGATACTAGCGCAGATACATCCAAGTTCAAGAGCGAGCCGATTGCTACCGGGCCATTTATGGTGACGGGTTATACGCCGGATCAGGAGATCCAGGTGAAAAAGTATGACGGGTATTGGGGCGGCGCGGCAGATGTCGACACATTGACGTTGAAATACATCAAGGATGACAGCACACGTGCTCTTGCTCTGCAATCTGGTGAGATTGATGTAGCAAGTAACGTGGGACGCAGCAGTCTGGCATTATTCCAGGACAAGAGTCAATATACCATTGATGAAATTCCAAGCCTGCGCACCCAGTTCGTATGGTTCAACACGACCAATCCACTGCTGAGTGACCCGGAGGTTCGCAGGGCGATCTCTTATGGTATTGACCGGGAGATGTACGCAAATACGCTGGTGGGCGGTCAGGCAGCCAAAGGACCATTCACCTCAGCTCTGCCTTTTGGCTATGACAAGATCACAGGATATGATTACGAACCTGAGAAAGCCAAACAGCTACTGGATGGGGCTGGATTCAAGGATGCAGATGGCGATGGCATTCGTGAAAAAGATGGCAAGAAGCTGACGCTACAACTGATTCTTAACTCCGCTTACGAGTCCGATTCAATCGTGGCTGCCGCGATGCAGTCCCAGCTTAAGGAGATCGGTGTTGAATTGGAGATGACCTCTTATGAGGATCTAACCGATCATCAGAAGAGCGGAAATTACGATCTTGCTTTAACAAGTATCAATACAGGCATCACGGGTGACCCGCAATATATTTTGGATTTCTACTTTATGACGGGTGCGGAATGGAATGTGGGCGGATATAGCAATCCGAAGCTCGATGAAGTAATTACTCGCCTTCACTCCGAGTTTGATGTGGAGAAAAGGTATGCCCTCGCAGCAGAGGCCCAGCAGATGATTTTGGATGATGCAGCCTATATGTTTTTGACCTATACCCCGATTAATATTGTGAGTAAAAGTACCGTGCAAGGTGCGACGATGTATCCCATCGACTTTTATCTGTTGGATCGTAATATTAAGGTTGGGCAGTAATGAAGCCGCTGCTTAGTGTCAATAACCTTTCCGTAACCTACAAGGGTGATTCTCTGGCTCTACAGGAATTGTCCTTCTCCATGAATAAGGGGGAGATTATCGGAATTGTAGGTGAAAGTGGCAGTGGAAAGTCGACCCTGATTCGGGCCTTGCTTGGCCTGTTACCAGAAGGTGGTCGGTTTACCGGGGGAGAGATCTCTTTTCAGGAAAAAATGCTTCTACGTGACTCGCGATTGGATTGGGCTGGAGTGCGCGGGAAGCGGATCGCCATGGTGTTTCAGGACAGTGGTTCGTACCTTAATCCGATTCGCAGCATCGGCAGTCAGTATATCGAAGCAATTCGTACTCATTTCACCGTGTCCAGAAAAGCAGCTCAAACCATGGCCGTGAATATGCTCTCGGACATGGGATTGCATGATCCCGAACGAATCATGCGTGCATATCCCTCGCAGCTTAGTGGGGGCATGAAACAACGCACGGCAATTGCTATGGCGGTTACGATGGAACCTGAACTCTTACTTGCAGATGAGCCGACGAGTGCATTGGATGTGACGACACAAAATGAAGTGATGAATCGATTGAGTGTGCTTCGTTCCCGTCAAGGGACAGGCATGATCATCGTCACGCATAACATTGCCGTTGCAGCTCATATGGCGGACCGAATTGGTGTCATGTGGGGTGGTACATTGGTTGAAATGGAAGATACTTTCCGCATCATATCCGATCCTCGGCATGAGTATACTCGCAAGTTGCTGAGTGCTGTACCTGAATTGGAGGGAAATGTTCATGGCTCATGAGGAGTTACCGATTCTGGAACTGAGAAACCTGTGCAAAACCTACGAGTTAAAGGGGCACAGGACAGTTGATGCACTGAAAGCTGTTCATTTGGAGCTGTATCCGGGAGAATGTCTGGGGATTGTCGGGGAGAGTGGTAGCGGGAAGAGCACACTGGCTAGATGTGTAACCCATTTGGAGCGAGTAACTTCAGGACAGATTCGATATCGTCAGCAGGATATTACCCGACTGAACGGAAAGGCGCTACGGCAGCAACGAAAACAGATTCAAATGGTATTCCAGGAGCCTTCGGCTATCTTTAATCCGCGAATGAAGATTGGAGCTTTTATCCGGGAGCCGCTCATTAATTATAAAATAATGAAAGGCCAGCAAGCGGAGCAGGAAGTGCTCAGGCTGTTGGGAAGGGTAGGATTGTCTGCCGCTACAGCGGATAAATATCCGCATG
The DNA here is from genome assembly GCF_001570725.1 of Paenibacillus amylolyticus. Taxonomy (GTDB): domain Bacteria; phylum Bacillota; class Bacilli; order Paenibacillales; family Paenibacillaceae; genus Paenibacillus; species Paenibacillus amylolyticus_A. Next base: position 32,219 of record NZ_BCNV01000009.1, on the reverse strand, counting down.
AACTGAGCGGGGGAGAGCGGCAGAGAGCAGTCATTGCTCGTGCGATTGGAGTACAGCCAGACATCATCCTGTTCGATGAAGCCACCTCCGCACTGGATGTTTCCATTCAGCAGCAGATCCTGGATCTCTTGGTGGAGCTGAGAAAGGATACAGGTATCTCATCTATTTTCATATCGCATGATCTGGCGGTGGTGCAACAGGTTAGTGACCGAATTGCCGTGATGTACCAGGGTGAAGTCGTTGAGGTTGTAGAGAGTTCGCAGCTGACCAGCTTAGCGAATCATCCTTACACCCGTAGCCTAATGGCTTCGGTGTTGTCCGTGAGGGAAATGAAGCATAGGGTGCAGGCGCAGAAGCAGGAAGCGGAACAAGAGCAGGAACAAGAGAAGGTGGGGGTTCTTCAGGAAAGTCTGTCAGGATAATTCGATGTGCGGTTCGGTAGAAGTTTAAGTCAGGTTATAAAAAGAGAATTACAAAAAAATAGGTTCCCCGGAAGTCTATAGATGACTTTCAGGGGAACCTTTTTGTTGTATAACAGGCATGTTGTGTATAGTTGGGAAGTGATACAGAAATACAGCAATAGCTTGTGAATGCTTCATCGTATGTCGTTTAATACACCTATATCAATCAGTACACCGGCTGCATAGTATTTTATCTGACACTTCGTAGCTATTTCATCACACAATTATTGAGTGCTTTATTGGGTTATTATCGGGTTATTATCGCTATAAATACAGTCAGTCTTATTTTGGAGAGGTACACCGCATAAGACTCTTCTGTCCACATGTAGTTGTTTACATCTGCCTAGTCAGTTGTATTGACTTGGGTGATCCGGTACTAGTGTGGTACTTGGGATTGGAAATCGTTCCGGCTGGACTGATCAGCATGGTAAAAGACAATATCGCCATCCTTCAGCGGCCAGGTTCTGCCTTGGCTGTCTGTCGGCGTTTTGTTGAAACCTTCCATCTGCCATTGATTCATCAATGGTGCATGAATGTATTGCAGATGGGGTGCCTCTGTATTTCCATTTCGTAGGCTCTCCATGTTGAAGTTAACCACGATATAACCATTCTTTAGAAAAATATTTGATTTCTCATCCAGCTGATTTTGTCGGGCGAGGGGTTCAAGATCCGTACCTTTTGGTACGGCATATACATCGGCTGGTAAGCTGTACTCCCCGTACCAGCGTTGGATTGCTGCATTGGATCGGTCCACGTTGACTCCGGAAGGAATGTCCGTTTTGGGCCCAATGAGTGTCCGAATCGGGGCAGACAGGATCATCCAGTCATAGCGACCTACCCACGTTTTTTGATGAGAAGTCTGATCGACCAGGCGGACCATATATTCTGCCAACGTACGTTGGTTACGTTCTTCCGCTGACAGTTCATAAGTATATTGATAACGCGCTGTATCACCTAACTCTGTGCCGGGTACATTTCGAAGCCTTGAGTTCAGGACAACAAAGCGTTTCTCCAGATCCTGTGTCGATCCGATACGGATTAGGCGTTCCTGACCGCGATGGTAGTACAGATCCACTTCTTGCCGGGAGGACCCGTCTTTACTCACAAAAGCAAAAGTGGGTGTAATTCGAATACCATCCTGTTTGCCAAACATATTACCCTTGGTCTTGAGATCGAACTTGAAATGGTACCCTGTCTTCACAGTCGCGTTAGCGAATCCCTGCACCGGATGGCTCCCTGGTCGGATGGGCAATACAAATGGAGCCAGATTACCTCGTGGATCACCATCAATGCTATTCATCCCAGTCCAGTAGCTATAGCCTGTTGGTTCGGGACTGCCCAATCGCTTGCGAAATACATTTTCCCAGTTGTAATCGGAGATATCAGTGACGTGAAAATCATATAACCTTCCGATGACATCTACGGGTACGGTGTCCGCTGCAACATGATGTGCCAAATGGGTATTGGCATCCTGTTGCTCGGTAAAGTTTGCCGGTGCATTCTCTGCAATGTTGCGGAATACAATGTGATACTTGCCTTCGTCTACCCATACAGGGAGATAGAATGTGGTGTCCAGTTGATTGACCGGAATATCGACCCATGTCTTGGCAGGGATAAACTGACTCCGGTCAGCGTTATAGACATCAAACGGGAATTGTACCTGTTTGATCCGAAAATATTTGGCATAGTCCCGATTTCCATAACCGGGATAACTCGCTGCGTCCAAGTGCTGTCCTGATGTGGGAATTCGCACAATGAACGGACGCTCCAGAATGAGTGCAGCGCTGGTTGGGTCCGGTACGGTTTTCTGATTATGCGGCTGATCATCCGATACCCAAGCGTAGTTGACGACAGGGGTGTGTACCGTGACAGTGTTGATGCCGTTAATCGGCAATATTTTGTTGGCGCCGCCGTTCACGTTACCCGGTAGCAAATCATAATAAATCTCACCAGAGCTTGTGGTGTCTGCTTTATTCAGCAGAGAATTGCTGATCATATTGCCGGGTTTGTACAGTACATCGTGCCCAATTGTCGTTGGATTAGGAATGTTGGATGGTGTTGGGCCATCTTTGGTTGCTTCTACATCATTCATAATGGTTGTGTTGTTGAATTTCACTAGATCATTATTCACTTTACTTTGAGGTGTGTTGGATTCAGCCATACCTTTTAACCGTGATGTATCATCTGGCACACTGGGAGGTTGGTTCAAACCACCTGTTAATTTGGGTGGAGTATATGAGATTGAAGTGGTTTGCCCTGGTCGAACATGGCTTTCTACAGATTCATCATTTCTAGACTCCAGTGTTGGTGGTGTGTATCCTGTTGGATTCATCGTAACGCTCTCACCAGGCAAAGCGTAATTATTCATGGTTGCTTTAGCGATCTTGTATACTTCTAGATTGTTAATTTTCCAGTAGGAGTAGTCTCTTGTGATCTGGAAGTTGTATGGCTTGGGTACCGTGTCGTTCGCGGGTACAGGTGGCCCTGGTGTACAACCATCATCATCACATTCCTCTGGTCCAGGTACTGTCCACTCTCTGTCGTACGAGATTGTGACATTACAGTTGTATGTAACTTTACCGCTCATTTTCGCCCAAGCTTGTTTAAACAGATAATTGTCAGCAAAGGCATTCGTGTAGAGTGACTCGGAAGTAGGGATTCCTTTTAATACATTGAATGTCTCATTATCTCTGTTATCTGACTTAATAACACCGTTGGAATTTGGATCAAGGTCATTCATGCTCATGATGGTTCCAGCAGAAGGTGGTCCAATCGTTGGCGTGCAACCTCCACCACCGCCCCCGTTACCGTCGCCCTCGCCAGTACCTGGGTTCTCTTCAACACCAATGTTTGTTGTGGTGGTTAACTGAAATCCATCTTTCTTCCACAGTACGGTGATGGTTGTAGTTCCCCTACTGACAGCTTGAACTAACCCGGAGTTACTAACGCTAGCAACACCAGGATTGGAAGATTCCCACGTAGTTGTACCACCGCTGCCAGTGTTTACATTGGTCTCCGCACCAAAGTTTCCATCTCCATTTTTGGTTTTGACAGTTGCATTCAATTGTTTGGATTGGTTCAAGCTAAGTTGCCCGCCAACGGTGAGGTTGATCTCTTTGGTTATTTCGGCAACAGCCCGCCAATATATATCCGTATTAAATATGTAGTCGGCAGAGTATTTAGGTGGATTATAGGGTCTGTGGGCTGTTGGTTCAATAACACCTCCGATTTGCATCGTAAATTTTACTGCATCACCTGTGAAACTATCTACGCTCACCAAAATAGGCTCACCCGAAGTATAGTAATCTTTATTGTCCATATACATTGGTTTTAATGAAGTAGAAGTGAATTCAGAGTTGTGATGTGGTTCACCAAGCTTATCTGCATATACAGTTGGCTTGTAGACTGGTTTGTCTAAAGGAAGATTGATACACACCAAGGATGAATTGGGTTTATTTGTCGTAGAATTATTTGATAATTCTTGCCCATTACATTCTCCGTCTACTTGCCACTTCATATTGTCTAGTTGATATATGTAAATGCCGATATTACTTGTACCTTTACCTTCGACAGGACTAACTTTCTTTTGAGATTTTGCTGGGGTGGAAGGCTCCCAGCGTGGAGCCTCCAAAGGGGGTTTTACCCCCGGGCCACCTCCAGCAAGAATAGAAGGAATAGGTGATAGTATACTTATTATGAGTAAAGAAATGAATGATTTTTTAAGTACGGAATCGAAACGCAATACGAATCACCCTTTTGAAATTAATTTGATGTGACATTGAAGTCGATTCCCTCTTTGGTAATAAGTTTCACTTGAGTGGTTAATTCTGTATCGAAGTGTAACAATCCCATCGACCAGTAAGTAGGATTCTTAACCTGAAATAACCCTTTACTACCAAGGAAATCATTAATATGTGGTACTGAGTATTTAGAGAAAGATTCAGAATTTGGTGATTTTAAGGCATTGATACTCGGAGATTGTAAAAGGCTTCCAGCCTGAAGTTGAGTCATGGAATTTTTAATATTTAAATCAAATTCAGCAAAAGAATAATACGATCCACGCAATAAGGTGTCTTTCTCATCAACAAAAACTGGATAATAGATACTACGTTTCGATCCTGTAATATACGGATTTATGATAATCCAATTTTTTAATTTAACATCTGCATAACTAGTAACTGTAACTAATTCTTTATTTCTAACTTGAGAGAATTGATCAGTTACTTTACTGTAATCATACGAATCAAAGAATTTATTTTTTGGAGTCTTCTGATACTTAGGCGCAATAATACTCAAATTCGTCCCCGTCAAACCCACTGCTCGCAGCTCATTTAAACCTTGAAAATCGGCAGGCTTAGTCTTGGCAACTGCTGCATAACGGGCAATTAACACAGCAACTTCTGCCCGAGTTGTGGTACGATCCACACCAAATGTTTTATCGTTTGCTACACTCATTAATCCCGTTCCTAGGGCAACGGCTACCGCATTTTTTTGAGCGCTTGCGAGTTTACCTGTGAAATATTCCTTTGCAGGCACAACGGTGTTGGTCACATCTGAGAGTGCTTGTTTGTACTCAGGATCAACTACGGTTAATCCTTGCGTCAACCACGTAGCCATTTCGCCTCGTTGAAGAGCACCTTGTGCATCCAATTTCCCCTTGTAATTAGAAGGGCTGATAAAACCTTTTGCTATAGCAATAGAGACACCGCTCTTTGCCCACTCGGGTATGTCCGTGAAATTGTTTTGTTCTTGTGTTGATGCATTAGGCTGGTCGGATAGACGTCCCAGGATACTTGCCATTTCCGCTTTGGTGACCGGTGAGCTTGGTTTAAATGTTCCGTCGGCATACCCTTTGAAATACCCCTGTTCCACGGCCGAATTAATTGCTGAGGATGCCCAGTGTGTAGCTGGAACGTCCTTGAATTTAGTTGTGGCTTGTGCGGCTTCTACAGAACTCCCAAGGCCTCCAAAACCTACGATACCCCCTGTTAATAAAGCCAATACCGTTACGCCAGAAATCATCATTTTTCTCATGAATCTTACTCCTCTCAATTGTGAATTTTTCTCCTTGATATGTACTATTCAGGTTGCTAGATACTAAATTTGTAATAATAATCAATATTCTACCATGTAAAACTAGGCTATTGGTATGATTTATCAACAAAATTCCTCCTCTGCATAGAACTCTTACTACTTCTCTAGACCTATATTTCCTCCAAAAAACACAAAAAAAGGCCACGAATCCGCAGATTCATAGCCTTATGCTTTAAGGTCTCCCACATATGTAGTTCCATCATAGTCAATTTAATAATCAATACATCAAGAATACTCGATTTCCAAACATTTGAAAAGCCCATATTCTTCGAACTCAAAATAAACTCAGGCTATCGGTGTTCCATTTGGCAATGGACTATCCGGTGTGAGCAAGACAACATCGCCTTCACCAGGCACGCCGCCCAGCACGAGTACTTCAGAGACAAAACCGGCAATACGGCGGGGTGGGAAATTAACTACAGCAACGACCTGTTTGCCAATGATCATGTCAGGCGTGTAGCGTTGGGTAATCTGAGCACTGGAACGTTTCAGGCCAAGTGGTCCGAAGTCGATCGTCATTTTAATAGCGGGAATGCGAGCTTTTGGAAAGGGTTCGGCTTCCACCACTGTACCAACCCGGATGTCATGTTGCATGAACTCTTCAAAAGTAGCCATAGGGGTAGATCTCCTTTCAACTATTAGGGACTATTATAAATGAAAAATCGACAAAAAATCCAGATTACGCTGTATCGTAACCTGGATTTCTGTTGAGGTGCTTTGCAGCTAGTTAAGCCCCATTCCAATTCTCTCCGGTGAGGTATTTCTCAGTGAGGATGGATAACATTTGAATGCCTACTTCATTATGTCCGCCTTCTGGAATAATGATATCGGCATACTTTTTGGATGGCTCAATAAAAGCATCGTGCATTGGTTTTACCGTTTCGAGATATTGTTTGTACACGGATTGGATTGTGCGTCCGCGTTCTTCAATATCCCGCAGTACTCTCCGCAAAATCCGCACATCGGAATCAGTATCAACAAATACTTTGATGTCCATCAGACTGCGCAGATGTTCGTCGATCAGCACATGCAATCCTTCTACAATGACAATATGGTTCGGTGCCAGCTCAACCGTCTCATTGGCAGCACGGTTATCTATGGTGAAGTCATATACGGGAGCATACGCCGCTTGGCCTTTTTTCAACAGGGTGAGATGCTCAATCAACAGATCATTATCGAATGCAAACGGGTGATCGTAATTGGTGAGTCGACGTTGCTCAGGTGTGAGCTGCGACTGGTCTTTGTAATAATTGTCTTGGGATATAAACGTGACCTTACCTGATCCCAGACGGTCTATGACGGAGCGAGCTACCGTCGTTTTACCGGAGCCGGTTCCTCCGGCGATACCAATAATGAGCATGGTTGTTCCATAAGCCTCCCTAGAATGGCAGCATAATCATGGATAAAGGACACTGATCCGCAATCGATTCAGCACCTTTACCCACTTGTCTGTCTGTGAATACACAATTCCTTCATTGTACCATAGCGCATTACTTTTTTCATCTGCTTTGCAGAGGCATGTATTCCCTGATAAAGGAGGATTGACATTCTTGTGAACAGGCCTATAATAATACATATATTCATAACACGGACTGTTACTGGGCGAACCAGGCATGACCGAATTCGATTATTTAACTGTAATCGCTTTCGGTCTTTTTTTATTTTCATCGGGGGGTGAGGACATTGAAGGTTATTAAGAAAGTAAATAACAACGTGGCGATTGCCATTAATGATAACAATGAAGAAGTATTTGTCGTAGGTAAAGGGGTAGGATTTCTGAAAACGCCTTATGAGCTGACAGAGACGGACTTGGTGGAGAAAATTTTTGTAGCACCGAAAAATATCCGTATGTATGACCTGCTGAACAGTATTCCGATTGAGGATATATATCTCGCTGAGGAAGTGATTAAGCTAGGCAGTCAGATTCTGAATAAACAATTTAACCCAAACCTGCTTCTCACCCTGTCCGACCATATCAGTTTTGCATTAACCCGAACCAGAGAAGGCATCAGTATCAAAAATCCGCTGGAATGGGAAGTGCGGACACTCTATCCGGACGAGACCCGGGTGGGGGAGGCTGCGTTGAAGCTGATACAGGAGCAAACGAATCTGGCTTTGCCGACAGCCGAAACGACGCTGATTGCTCTTCACTTTGTCAATGCACAGGTTGGCTCGGGAGAGATGACGGATACGACCAAGGTAACCACAGTTACAGGTGAAATTCTATCTGTGATCAAATATGCTCTCAAAATTGATTTTCAGGAAGACTCCATTCACTTTATGCGATTTGCGACACATATCAGATATTTCATTATGCGGCAAATGAGCGGTAAGTCGCTCAAAGACGAGAATGAATCGCTGTTTCTGATGGTGAAGGAGAAGTTTCCGAAGGAACTTGCTTGTGTGGAGAAGATTGCTGATTTTCTTAAAAACAATTACGGCTGGACCTGTTCGGATGATGAAAAATTATATCTGATTCTGCATATCCAACGATTAATCTCCAACTAACCGAATAATCCATATTGGACTGTTACTGATTCGATCAGGCATGACCAAGCGTAGGGAATGACGATTCCCCGGCTTGGTCATTTTTTATATAACTATTTCAGTAGATGTAGAGGAGAAGGGTCATGAACAACAAAGACTTGGCTAAAAACGTACTTGATCTTGTTGGCGGCGAGCAAAATATATCGGGTCTGACACACTGTGCAACCCGTTTGAGATTCGTATTGAAGGATGATAACAAAGCAGATCTCAAAGCGCTGGATCAGCTCGAAGGCGTGCTTAAGGCACAAAATTCCGGTGGACAGGTTCAGGTTGTTATCGGCTCAAAGGTAGATGCAGTCTACAGTGAAGTGAGGAATCTAACCTCTGACCAGATTGGCGAGCTTTCGGAGTCTACAGACAGTGGACCGAAAAAGAGACGCAACCCCGTCAATGTCGTGCTTGAAACCATCGCAGGTATATTCACACCTGTGCTGCCAGCACTCGTTGGTTGCGGGATGATCAAGTGTTTGGCTACCGTAATAACTGCAATGGGATACCTGGAAGGCTCCGGTTTCCTGACGATCATTAACATGATCGGGGACTGTATTTTCTACTTCATGCCGTTCTTCCTGGCTGTTAGTGCAGCAAACCGTTTCAAAACCAATCCCTATTTGGCGGTAGCTCTTGCTGCGGGATTAATGCATCCAACCATTTTGAACGCTGCGGCTCTGATTGCTGAGACGGGTGTAAACAGTATTGATTTTCTCGGCATGCCAATTCTGTTGATGAAATATTCCTCTTCCGTCATACCAATCATTCTGGCGGTGTGGATTATGAGTTATGTGTATCCAATCGTCAATCGAATGATTCCCAAGTTTCTACAGGTCCTGCTTACCCCAATGATTGTTTTGTTCATTATGATTCCACTGGAATTAATCGTGCTTGGCCCAGTAGGATCATATATCGGTGACTGGTTGACCAATGGCATCAACTCATTGTTCTCCACTGCAGGTGTTCTTGCTGGTGCGATTCTTGGATTTTTCAAACCGATTATGGTCATGTTCGGTATGCACTATGCCATCATGCCGATTCAGGTTCAACAAGTGGCTACACTGGGTGCAACCGTGCTGTTACCAACAGCACTGGCAGCGAATTTGGCTCAGGCTGGAGCAGCCTTCGGTGTGTTTGTCCTAACGAAGAGTAAAACGATGAAATCAGCCGCTGCTTCAAGTGGATTCACTGCTTTGTTCGGGATTACCGAGCCGGCGATCTATGGTGTAACGCTGAAATACAAACGTCCCTTTTTCGCAGGTTGCCTGGCAGGTGGATTAGTCGGTGGATTCTACAGCTTGGTGCATACAACAGCGAATGCAATTTCACTTCCAGGTGTATTGGCAATTGGCACGTATACCTCTGATCGTTACATGTATGTCGTTATTGGTTGTGTTGCCGCAGTTGTACTCGGGTTTGTGTTCACGCTGTTGGCTGGCATCAAGGAAGATACAGATGGAAATAAATCGAAGCAGCAAGCTACGAATAAAGTAAATAGCAATCAGACAATCGTTGCCACAGAGGTAACTACAGCGTCCGTATCATCACAGACATCCACGTCTTCTGACATGCTTATCGTTAGTCCAATGACAGGGGAGATTAAACCCATCTCTGAGGTAGAAGATCAGGCATTTGCCCAAGAGTTAATGGGTAAAGGCATTGCAATCGTTCCGACAGATGGCAAGGTATACGCTCCATTTGACGGAGTAGTCGAGGCGCTTTATCGCACCAAACACGCCATCGGTTTGAAGGCAGCGAATGGTGTTGAGATCCTGATTCATATCGGGGTGGATACGGTCAGCCTGAAAGGGAAATATTTTAACGCCCATATCGAACAGGGACAGACAATCCAGGCTGGGGATTTATTAGTGGAGTTTGATCCAGAAGGCATTACGTCAGCAGGTTATAACACCATTACATCGATTGTGGTAACCAACATGCAACAGTATGGAGACGTACTGACCACAGCGACCAGCGGCCCAATCCGGGAGAGCGAAGCTTTAATTAAGCTGATTCCGTAAGAAATGCTCATCTTTTCATTGGTTAAGCTACGAATTACAAGCTAGATGGTCTTAAGAAGACCTTAATAACAGGAGGAAACTAAAATGACGAATTCCAATTTTCCAAAAGATTTTTTATGGGGCGGTGCACTATCTGCCTGTCAGGCGGAAGGTGCTTATAATGTCGACGGCAAGAGTCTGACCATTCCAGAAGTGATGAAGTTTAACGAGAAGAACGACCGCAAAGTGACCAAGCAGATCAGAGTGAATTGGGAGATGATTGAAGAGGCCAGGAATGACCCGGATACCGTGAAATATCCGAAGCGCCGGGGGATCGATTTTTATCATAACTTCCGTGAGGATATCGCCTTGTTTGCCGAGATGGGATTCAAAGTATTTCGTTATTCCATTTCATGGGCGAGAGTATTTCCAGGTGGCGACGATTCCGCTCCGAACGAAAAGGCACTAGAGTTCTATGATCAGGTTATTGATGAATGTCTAAAACAGGGTATGGAGCCCTTAATCACCATCAGCCACTTTGATACGCCAATCGTATTGATGGACAAATTCGGAGGATGGTATAACCGCAAATTAGTCGATCTGTATGTGAACTATTGTGATGTGCTGTTTAATCGCTACAAGGGCAAAGTGAAATACTGGGTGACGTTCAACGAGATCAACATGAGCGTGAAAGCATCGGCCAAGACGCTGGGGATCATTGATTATGATGCTGCCAATTATGAGGAAATGCTGTTCCAAGGGCTGCATCATCAATTTGTAGCTGCGTCCAGAGCAACCAAGATGGCTCATGAGATTGATCCGAATAACCAGATCGGAAGTATGGTGGCTTATTTTACAACGTATCCTTACACTTGCAAGCCAGAGGATGCACTTCAGATGCAGCAGGATGATCAGATGAAAAATCAGTTCTATCTCGATGTGCTCAATAAAGGCGAGTACCCTTACTATAGTAAAACGTATTTCAAAAACAAGGAGATCCAGTTGAACATCGAAGATGGCGATCTGGATAGCATTGGTGCACATACGGCTGATTTCGTGGGGATGTCGTATTACAATTCGATGATTTCCAGCAGTGATACAGAGCAGCTCGAACTGACGGCAGGTAATGTACACAGTGTATACAAAAACCCGCATCTACCCGCTAACGAGTGGGGTTGGCAGATTGATCCGATTGGCCTGCGGTATACTCTTAATCTCGTCTATGATCGTTATCAAAAACCGGTCTTCATTCTGGAGAATAGCTCAGGTTTCTACGATAAACTGAATGAAGATGGAACGATCAACGATCCATACCGGATTGATTTCCTGAGCAAACATATTGAACAGATGGGACTCGCCATTGCAGATGGAGTCGAAGTGTTGGGATACACGATGTGGGGGCCGATCGACATGATCAGTTCAGGTACTTCCGAGATGAGCAAACGTTATGGATTTATCTACGTGGATCAGGACGATTATGGCAATGGTACGCTGAAAAGATATCGTAAGGATTCGTTCTTCTGGTATCAGAATGTGATCCGTACCAACGGAGCAGAACTGTAACAGAGCATGAATATTCTGGGTCGTATCAAAAAAATCCCCGGCGGCTTGCTGATTGCTCCTATGCTAGCCGCCGCGGTGATCAACACGATTTTCCCGTCGTTCTTTCAGATCGGAGATCCAACGACAGCGCTATTCACATCCAAAGGTACCATGGTGCTGATCGGCATGATTTTACTGATATCAGGAACACAGCTTAACTTGTCACAGCTTCTGGTGACTTTGAAGAGAGCAGGGGTGCTCTGTATCTCCCGTATCCTCATCAGCTGCCTGTTCGGCTGGGCGTTTGTACACTTTTTTGGCATAAGTGGGGTCGGGGGAGTTTCTGCGGTAGCCTTCATTGCCGTTCTGACCAGCTGTAATCCGGGATTATATCTGGCCTTGATGAACACATATGGAGATGATGTGGACCGTGCTGCGTTTGGCATTCTGAATCTGATTGCCGTACCGGTTATTCCGGTTATGATATTGAATTCGGCAAGTGGCGTTGGTATCGATTATCTCAGTGTACTTGCTACGCTAGTGCCTTTCTTCATCGGTATACTGCTTGGTAACCTGGATGGCAATATACAGAAGATGTTCGCTCCGGGAACACTGATTCTGCTGCCTTTCCTGGGCACAAGCTTCGGGTCCAATATTGATCTGCGTATTGCATTTCAGTCCAGTTTGTCCGGCTTGCTGGTCACAGTGTTATTTTTACTGATCTGCATGCTACCGCTCATTGGAATCGATCGCGCGATACTAAGGCGGCCCGGTTACGCAGCAGCTGCGACATGTTCGGTTGCTGGATTGTCCATGGTGGTGCCTTCGATGGCTGCCGGGTTTAATCCGGCGTATGCGCCATATGTGGACACAGCTATCGCTCAGATTGCGTTTGCCGTGATCCTGACGTCGGTGACAGTGCCTTATATCGTGAAGCGTTTGGCTGGAGGAACAGCGAGGGAAGCTGTTATACGGGCAAATCAATAAAAAAACAGCATGTGTTCTGTCAGGTCATGACGGATCACATGCTGTTTTAATATGTTCATCTATATGTCTCCGGGGGAGGAGAGGGATCGATCGGTTTATTTTACAGACCCAGCAATTGTTTAACACTTTCAGCTACCGCTTTGCTGGATTGCGGATTCTGTCCTGTGACCACGCGGCCATCTGTTGTGACATAAGAGCTGAAGGCAGCAGCTTTATCGTATTGTGCAGCGCGTTCTCTCAACGCATCTTCCAACAGGAAAGGAACATACTCGGTTTGTTGAGCCAATGTTTCTTCTTCATTCGTGAAGCCGGAAACGGTTTTGTCATTGATCAAAAGCAGGCCGTTGGACAGCTTCACATTCAACAGAGCTGTAACCCCGTGGCACACACCGGATACAACCCCACCTTTTTCATAGATATCACGAGAAAGCTCTTGAAGTTCAGCATTGTCCGGGAAATCCCACATCGTACCGTGACCGCCAGTGAAGTAGATTGCATCGTAGTCACTCGCGTTTACTTCACTAGGTTTCAGCGTATTTTTCAATTGGTTCATGAACGTTTCGTTCTCGAAATAGGCTTTGGTGCTCTCATCCAGAGAATCGCCGAGACTTTTCGGATCAAGAGGTACGTTCCCACCTTTAGGGCTAACCAGATCGATCTGAACATTTTCGTTTTGATCAAACTCTTCAATAAAGTGCGTTGCTTCGCTCAGCCACAAGCCGGTAGGCTCGTCCTTCGTTGCGTATTTATCCACATTTGTTAGAACAACCAATATTTTTTTCATATAAAAAACCTCCCGTAAAGTATATAACCTTCATTTATATTTAATATCACAAAATTAAATTGTGTAAAATCTATTATTGAATATAACATAACCATTTTCTAAAGTAAAATCATGAACGAATTGTTGACCTCCAATTTAACTTTTCATGGGAAGGAGAAAGAACAATGCTATGGCAGGCATATCCCTAAAGACGTACTTTTATGTATTATGCCCAGTTTAATTTACTCAATTTGTAAGCCGAGGTAGGCGTGTGTAAGGGATATCAAAATTATTTCAAATTTGAAGTTAATTTGATTGAACAACTAGTTCTTTTGATTTAGAATGGCGGAAGATACCAACAAAAAACTGGTACATATTACATATGGACTCGGAGGAACAGTCATGAAACGTTCAGGTAAATTTTTCGCTTCATCCGTAGTTGCTGCTGTCGCTGCAGTATCTATCGTCTCTTCAGCTTCAGCGAGCACAGTTTCCGTCTCCAACATCTCTGGCGTAACACCTATCAACTTTAGCAGTATGGATATCGAAATCGCTTTGATGATGGTCCAACAAGAACGTACCAAATTATTGGATGCTCAACTGCAAATGCAAATTCAGGAGGTACAGAAACGTAATCAACAGATTGCGGATTTGAACTCTCAATTGCAGATCGCCCAGCAAAACGGTGATGAAGCAGCTGTTCAAAAGCTGAAAGGCCAAATTGATGCTGCGAGCAATTCCCAACAGATGGACATGCTTCGTCTGCAATCTATGTCCAACAAGCGCAATGAAGCGTTTGATATCATGACGAACTTTGTCAAAAAAATGCAGGATTCAAGATCATCCATCATCGGTAACATGCGTTAAGAACGGATGATTGACTGTAGCAACAAAAAAGAGCGAAGCCGGAATTCAGATTCCGAAACTTCGCTCTTTTTGTATTTCTCATTTATTTGATTTCTCTGAATCCGGGTTTGGCTTGTACTGTAAATCTTCTACCAAGTTAGCCCGACCAGTCACGACGCCGAGTGAACAGATCCTGCAACTCATCCGTCGACAATTCGGTAATCCAGTTCTCGGAGCTTGTGATGATGTTATCGCTGAGCTGCTGTTTGCTCTCCAACATCTCGTCGATCCGCTCCTCCAATGTGCCAAGAGAGATGAACTTATGCACCTGAACATCCTTGGTCTGACCCATCCGGTAAGCCCGGTCGGTAGCTTGATTCTCAACAGCCGGGTTCCACCAGCGGTCAAAATGGAATACATGATTGGCTGCGGTCAGATTCAATCCCACACCGCCAGCCTTGATAGACAGAATGAAGACGGAAGGCTGCTTATCCTCAGGCAATGTACGGGATTGGAATTCCTCAATCATGCGATCCCGTCCCGTCTTGGACGTACCTCCGTGCAGATACAGCACAGGTTCCTGCAACTCCTGACGCAGTACCTGTTGCAGCATCTGACCCATCCCGATGTATTGGGTGAAAATCAGGCATCGCTCGCCCTCGTCCCGCAATTCACGGACAAGCTCCATCAGTCGTTCCAGCTTCGCGGAGCGGCTGATTAGCATCGCCATATCCTGCGGGCTGTACACGTCATAAGCAGATGTCAACGTGCCGTCTTCAGGCAGTTCCTCCGGCAAGGCCTCTTTCGTTAGCAGCAGAGGGTGATCACACAGCTGCTTGAGCTGGGTTAACGCCGATAGAATTGCGCCTTTACGCTTAATGCCTTCCAGTTCTTTCATTTTATCCATCAGGGCCTGCACGGACTGGTCATACAATGCACTTTGCTCGCCCGTAAGATGAATGTAAGTCTTCATCTCGTTTTTGTCCGGCAGATCAAGCTGGATATTCGGATCTTTTTTCTTGCGGCGCAGCATGAACGGTTTCACTAATTGCTGCAAATCCTGCATTCGTTGCTCATCCTTATCCTTCTCTATGGCACTGATAAAGCGAGTCTGGAATGCCCGGGCACTGCCCAAATATCCTGGATTGGTAAAATCATAGATCGACCACAGCTCAGACAACCGATTCTCGATTGGTGTGCCTGTCATGGCAATGCGGTGTTTCGCCGGGAAACTGCGAACAGCCAGGGACTGCTTGGTCTGAGCATTCTTAATATTCTGCGCTTCATCGAGACAGATGCATGACCACGTATACGTCTGCAACATTTCCTGATCTAGTGTAGCCGTAGCAAAGGACGTAATAATGATGTCCACCTGCTCGGTCTGCTCCCGGAATTCTTCTCCACTTAATCGGCGTGCCCCGTAATGCAGACTGACATTAATAGAAGGCGCGAAGCGGCTAATCTCCTTTTGCCAGTTACCCAGTACAGAAGTCGGACAGATCAGAAGTGCCGGAGCTTGTCCCGGCTTACGTGGTTCATGTTCTTTGATGTGCAACAGATACGTGATGAACTGAATGGTTTTCCCGAGACCCATATCATCGGCAAGACATGCCCCAAGCCCGAATCTGCGCAGGAAACCAAGCCATGCAAAACCTTCCTTCTGATACGATCGCAGCTCGGCATGAAGCCCTGTCGGGATGGGCAGAGAAGGCGCACCGCCTTGTCCGCCCCCGAGTTGTGCAATAACCCGATTCAGATGTTCGTTAAGTTCAACTTCCAGCCGAATGTTTTCATTAGCTTGTGGTTGCTCTTCTTCCTCGGTCTGTTGTCCTTCCTTCCATTTCTGGTTGCGATATTCCCGTTGCTCATTATGCAGCAGATGCAGATGCAGAATATCTTGGAATGAGAGTCCCTGTTCCCGATCTACACCGCCCATGGCGCGACGTATCTGCTCCAACAGGTCAGGGTCGAGAGGAACCCATTCTCCGCGGAAGCGAACCAATCGTTCATTACGGGCAACAAGGTCGGCGAATTCATCTTCGCTGAGATCTGTGTCACCAATCGCAATTCGCCAGTCAAAATGAATAATTGAGTCCAGTCCAAAGAACGACTGGCCCCGCTCACTGCCTTCCTCCGGCTGCACCTTAGCACGCAGCTTTGGCTTCTTCTTACGGGCTGCTTCCCACCAACCAGGCAGCAGAACTTGCCAGCCCGCTGCGAGCAACCGCCCGCTATCCTGCGTCAGGAACTGCCAGGCTTCCTGATCTCCCAAAGGGTCACTGAGAACATCCCGTCTGCCGCTAATGGAGCCTCCAAGACGCGGCAGATGTGCACGAAGCTGATCCAGCCATCCGGCGGAGCGATCCAGAATGAACGGTGCCCACACCTCTGGCCATTCCCCTTCAAGCCGGCCCCGTGAATCGAGCATGACGGGCACCAATACAGCGGCATCCAGCTTGTTCTGCAACACTAGTCGCAGCCGCCAAGATGGCTCATCCTCGTCTGGCTCCTGCAATTGCAGCATGGGTCTGAATGGTGCGGCATCCGCTTTCCAGCCAATGGATACGAGCCAGGACTGAGCGTCCATTCCAGCTGTCTTGGGTAGAGTGCCGCGCTCTGGGAACAATTGCGGGAATTCACGCCGCAGATCGGTCGCAGCTTCCTCCGAACTGTACCAGCGCTGGAATACGAAGGCGGAGTAGGCCGCCCCGAGTCCCTCGGCATAGCTCTCGTCCGTCTGCTGAATCGCTTTGGTAAGCGATGCCCGATCCTGCTTTTTCAAACTGTCCGGGTCCCAGGTCCATTGAAGTTGTCCTGCGCGGTAGGCCTCAAAGCTGGGTACGTATTTGCGTTTCTCGATAGATGCTTCGAGTGCCGGAGCCAGTCGAATCAGATGTTCAGCCTGTTCGTCCCATTTCCATTCAATATGAAGCAGAGTATGCATCTCGGCAAAGAAGGGAATCACTTCTTCCGCAGGCAGAACAACCAGCTCAATCTCCTCAATCTGCCGAACTTCCAGTTCGGTACCGTAGAAGGAAGGTGAATGCCAAGCGAATAATCGCTGCTTAAGCGACTGTCCTGATACAAAGTGGTGTGTGTTGAGTGCTCCGTAAAACAATGCATCGCCGTATCCGGTTAAAGCGACGTGAACCTCAATCGTTTCAGTGTAAGGATGAATTAAGCTCATGAGATCAGTTTACCTTTCCGAAGCTCTTCCTGCAGGGCACGCAGCCGACTGTTACGAACGGCGAGTGTGGTGATGAACTGCTCCCAGTGCGCTTCTTGCTTCAACTTTTTATAGATTTTGGAGAGGCGTTTCAGCAGCTTCACCGCTGCTTTGTATCCGTCCCTGTTCTTGTGTCCGATATAACGCTCCACCGCCTGGTGATAGAAGGGAAGCAGCAGTTCAGGTGCATCTTTTTCAATCGGTTGCAGCACGGCTACGCGAAATTCGAGAGGCTCCGTCCCTGTGCTCAGCTGAAAATCAATCCACCTGCGCCACTGACCACGAGAATGCATGGCATCTTCATAAGCAGGGCGGGAGTGGGGAAGCATGCTGACAAGCGTGTCCCACATGCGGTTCTCTGAATCTGGCAGATGTTGAATGGCCGTATCCCACAGATGCATGTAATCATTCAAAGGTGTGTTACGCCGATTCGCCAGTAGAGGACCGAGTTGTACCAACCAATCTCCGAGCCGCTTCCATTCAGCTGAATCAGCGAGCACATGGAGAAAATGCAACAGATGTTCTGGCGGGATGCCATAGGCTGAGCTTCCATGGACGAGTCGTTGCCACGCCTGATCATCTTGCCCCAGATGGAAGTGCATCCAGCTCTGCGCGAGTACCAGCGGCAGGGGCAGTGTCACGGTTTTACTCGGTCTCTCACTACGACTTCCGTTACTTTGAGCACCACCCAAGACACTTTCACCTGACTGGGAAGGTGTCGAAGCGGCGATTATACCGCGCTCTATATCATTTAAGATAGCCTGTTCCGATGATAGCATGTCCGGCGCCCCATGAAGCTCAGGCACAATCCAGTTCAACCACAGTTGTCGATAGATTGGCGTGAAGAACATCATGCTTGCCGTCTCAGACATCATATGTGTACGTAAATAGGCCGAGGTTTCGGCCAGTCTGTTCCAATATTGCTCCAGCTTTTTCCCCTTTAGACCCGACAGGTCTAGCTGATGGTTAAAGATCCGTTCAATGTCTTTCAGAAGTGCATCCACCGCCAGCTGGGCAGGGTAGCTCAAGTACACGGGGGTATGCGTAATTGAGTTACGGGCCGGAGGCACGCAGAATCGGATGAGGTATAGCTGCACATGTAGTTCAAAAAGTTGGTCCATCGCAGCAGACAGCCTTGGCTTAATGGCATATAGCTCGTCCGTTGCTTCCTGCACGTAGGATGTGTTTGCTGTGCCGGTACCTAACCGTCTCAGAGATGAATGAAATAGCTCATGCCATTCCGAGATTTCCAGATCGGCCAGTTCTGTTGCACGCTCCTTGATCTGGCTGTACTGGTTGTCCGGAAAATCCATATCGTGCTGTTCATCGGTATCTGCGTAGCTGGATAGCCCTGCGGACATGGCCCCGACGGGTTTGGTCGTTTGTTTGAGCGCAGTACTGGAGTGCGCATTCACAATCGCATGCACAGGTCGCTCCAGTTGCTCGGCATAACTCATCAATACAGCAGTCATATGTTTGCATAGGGAACTCACCGGACAGGTACAATGACTGGTAGACAGAGATTGCATACTGAGGGTGACCTCATACTCTTCCGATCCTTGTACAACGGCCGAGATCCCTTGTTGTTCGGAATAGGTTAATGGTCCGACACGTTTCTGTTTATAATATTGGAATCCGCGCATGATCGTCAGGTTATTAAAATGCTCCGCAACCTGCCTGATCAACTGTTGCCACTGCGCATCATCCAGTCTCATGTTATTCGGTATGTTCATCATTCCATCTCCTGGGGTAAACATAGGTTCAGTAATCACCACGTCTATGACGTCATGTTGTGAATTTAATGTATCCATCATATCAGTTATGAGCCAATCCGTGCATGGGTTATGAAGAATTTAAAGTTATTTCAGACCACAGGTACCAGGATGAACACGTCGGTTCTGATAGCAGACGGAATGCATGATTGCATCATATTGTGTATGCTTATGGTATGTATTCCTTTCAGGAACGATGCAGGCCGGGGAAACGGCCATATTACAAACAACAGGAGAGAGCATATGAAAATACTTACGTTAAACACACACGCTTGGGCGGAAGAGGATCAACTGAACAAGATCAGTCAGCTGGCTGATTTTATTAATACATATCAATTTGAAGTAATTTCCATGCAAGAGGTTAACCAGTCCATGCAGGAAGCAGCGCTTTCTGAAGAAGAACTGAAGATGTATTATGCCACTGAATCCGATGCTGTGATTAAAAAAGACAACTATGCCTACGTCCTGCTTCAGCAGCTGACCGAGCAATATTACTGGACGTGGATTCCCGCGCATGTCGGGTTCCAAAAATACGACGAAGGACTGGCGATCCTTAGCCGGACGCCGATTACCCAGGCTTTTGGAGAATACGTGTCGCACATGCGGGATTATAACAATTACCGTACACGCAAGATTGTGGGAATCCAGACGGTCGTTGAAGGTGAAGCAACCTGGTTTGTAAATGGGCACTACAACTGGTGGGATGATGCGCAGGAACCGTTCAAGGGACAGTGGGAAATGACGGAGAGCAAGCTTGCCCCCTACATGGACCAGCCGTTATATATAATGGGTGATTTCAATAATGTCGCGGAAGTGCGTGATGAAGGCTATGATTACATGATGAGCAAAGGCTGGAACGACCTGTACACCACAGCATTGCAAAAGGATGACGGAGCAACCGTGGTGAAGGCCATTGCCGGTTGGGCAGACAACAAACGAAATCTGCGGATCGATTATATTTTCTCCAATCGTCCAATCCAGGCCAAGTCTTCCACCGTGGTCTTGAACGGTAAAAACGGGCCGGTCGTGTCCGACCATTTTGGCGTCGCTGTAGAGATATAACAGCCGTACGACTATAAAAGGGATATCACCTCAAATACGAAACAAAGCCTCCGCTAACTTCCTGTTAAGGGAAGTGTAGCCGGAGGCTTTTTTGCATTCAAAAATATTTCCTATGTACATGTGATATGGTTTGTTCTTCTTGTTGCTACGGAACTGGACTACTATTCGAGTGCCAGCATCTGATGTACAAACTTTTTCAGATTCGCACTTGTCTCGCTAAGCTGTTCGATACTTTCCATGAACTCGGTAACGAGCTTGGCTTGATCTACCGTTGCGGTTGTAATCTGACCGATCTCTTGCTCCATATGTTTCATGGAATCCTGTACACTGCCGAGAGATGATTCAATATCAGCTGCTGCTTGTTTGGTATGATCCGACAGTTTGCGTACCTCACTGGCAACCACACCGAATCCGGCTCCCTGATCGCCCACACGAGCCGCCTCTATCATGGCGTTGAGTCCCAGCAGATTAGTTTGTTCAGATACTTCACGAATGACGTTTGTTACTTTAGATACACTGACCGAGTTCTCTGAAGCTTTTTTGGAGTTGCGCAGAATCTCTTCCGAGGTCGCTGAGAGTTCTTCAGAATGTGCTGCAATCTGCTGAATGCCACCAACCAGAGCATTAATGGTTGTTTCATTTTCACGAATCAGATTTTCGAGGGTCATATGGCTATCCAGTGCGTAGTTCACGCCCAATATACCTACGACCTGATCGTTTTCCTTAATGGGAATAAGGATGGCGTCGAAGGGTCTGCCTTGCAGATCACCAGGCATACGTGCCACGGTACGGGAATCCTTGTTGGTGAGCATTTTGAAGTTTTTATAATCATCATGCAGCTCATCCCCAACCTTCACGCCAATCTCCAGACTTTTTGCTTCGGAAAAATACAATACTTTCTCATGATCATTAATGGATATGGATATGTCGTCGCGGAACATTTGGCTAACAAAAGGCATAGCATTTACCAGAGATTCAAGAGTATTCAATGTGCATCTTTCCTTCCCGATACAAAAAGTGGAATTTTTCAATCTATATAAGTTGAACTAAAGATATATTCACACGTACACTCCGATGACAGAATAACCTTCCAATCGCTGTTATCCCCAGATTTTTTTGATTCCCTTTTCTCAAGGGAAAAATCCGGTGATAAAGGCGAACGCTTCGCTTTTTCAGTTTTTTCTGTCCTCTACGTTTCTGTGCAAATGATTAGTTCAACATATATAGTTTCTATATCGGTAACATTTTCCGTTTTTTTGAATTAATGTCCCATTGAAGGTGTAATTGGCGAAGGAAAAACCAAATCTTCTGATTTTTTGTAAGCGTAAACAAAATTCTATAGCCACCACAGAGCATGTCAGTTATACTGGGATTATTATTCGGCTGTTCTGAAGATAACCAAGGGACATATCTATTTCCCAGTAAGGGGATTATTCACCTGGGTTAAGCGCTATACTTAAGTGTTATGTATCCGTTTTTTACTCCAGTGTGGATGGTATGAATGCATTGATATAAGATTTTATTTCAACGTGAGAAGGATGTGTGCCGTCGATGACGACCTATTTCAGTGAACCGCAGAGCATGTATTACCGATTTGGAGAAGATCAGGATCAGGTGCTGAAGGTGCTGGCCGAGAGGTATATCGGGGCCAATGCGCAGGCTGATTTTGTATATCGGGTATTCCAAAAGTCTGGTATTTTGCAAAATGAAAAAGGGCTTTATGATCTGAATTTAGGTAAACGCTTTCCTAATACACCCAAAGACCATATGTCCTATGCAGCTGCACTGGTCTGGGGGGATGAGGACCGAAATCTGGATGTGCTGATCCGCTGTTATGGACCTGTTCGCTTCTATTTCAATGAGCAGTTGATCTACCGCTCTACGGTAATGGATGAGATTAGTCCTGATGCAACGGTGAAGCTCAGCATCGACATCAAGCCCGGCTGGAACACCATATGGCTGGAAATGAAAAATACGCCTGCCGGCTTCGGCTGCCAGTTTGGGTCAGATGAAGGAAAAGTGCGTATTTTGAATGTATTTGCTCCATTCCAGGAGAGACAGGGGCAAGCGGGATGGGTGTTCTCCCAACCGAACCCAGCCACAAGTAAGCAACCAGACCTGCTTGGAAAAGAATCAGACTACAGCTTGAACTGGCTACCTGAGACAGGCTGGTCTGATGAAGATAAAACCAAGCCAGCTTTCGAGCGAATATTCGGAAATCTTTCTGGTAAGCATGCTTATGCTTGGACCCATCTGAACAATACCGATTCAACCGGGAATGCGGTGCGATTGTCAGGTCAATCCTCCGGTTCTCTGAGTATATGGATTAGCGGAAAACCTGTGGCGCAAGTGAAGGAAGCGGGTCCGTTCGAGGTGGATGTACCAGCCACTTTTGGACGAAGTGACCTGCTTGTCCGAAGTGAATGCATTGATACGGCGGCGGGACCGTGGCATTTTAATTTGAAGGCATCCGTTTCGGGTAAGCTGCTTTCACTGGAACTTCCTCAGCGTGTGCACGGTGCTAATGGAGAGTCTTGGTTATATGTTGGACCTTTTGAATCGGAGGTTGAACCGGACTTGGCGGATCTGACTCGAACGGACCGAGTGTACCAAACGGGTCTAGACCAGACGTATTGGCGCTTAGATCGACCAGATACTTGGATCAGACCTTATTATGAAAATGCCATGTTAAGCAACAAATGGACCGTGGGCAGTGTGACCAATTATGGTCGCTGGGATTATCCATTGGGTGTCACTGTATATGGTCTGCTACGGACAGGACGTTATTTGCAGAGATCAGACATTACACGTTATGCGGCTGAACATGTGCAGGCTTGTACCCAGATGTATGATTACTCCCTATGGGATCGGGAGCAGTATGGTTTCCCGGCAGTCAATCAACAATTGGTCATGCTGAAAATGCTGGATAACTGCGGTTCTTTTGGTTCAGCCATGCTGGAAGCGTATTCAGAATGTCATGAACCGACGTTTCTTCCGATTGCTGAACGGATTGCGGATTTCATGCTTTCTCGCCTGGAGCGGCAGGAGGATGGTGCATTTTATCGCACATGTGTAGGGGAGTATGCCGAGAATACCATGTGGGCAGATGACCTCTATATGAGCACGCCGTTTCTCGTTCGTTATGCCCGGGTGACCGGAAACTCATCCGCACTGGATGAAGCCGCCAGACAATTTTCCCTGTATCGGAAGTATCTGTTTATGCCTGAGTTCAAGATCATGTCCCATGTGTATGATTTCAAATACGGACAGGCAACGCAAATTCCATGGGGGCGTGGGAACGGCTGGACACTGTTTTCTTTGACAGAAGTATTGGAAGCTTTGCCAGTAGAGCATCCCGAGCGCCCAGCTTTAATTGAGTTCTTCAACGAGCTGTGTGAAGGTTACGCGGCACTTCAAGAGGAAAGTGGGTTGTGGCATCAGGTGTTGAATGATCCGCAGACGTATGAAGAAGCCTCCTGCACGGCGATGTTTGCCTATGGTTTTGCGAGAGGTGTACGCTTTGGCTGGTTCAAAGACCCTGAAGTTTACGTCACAGCTGCCCAGCGGGCATGGAAGGGACTCATCTGCAAAGCGATTGATCGTCAAGGGAATGTGCATGGCGTGTGTAGCGGATCGAGATATGCGTTTACGGCAGAGTATTACGATCAGGACTTGCGTACTGTCACCAATGACAATCATGGAATTGGCATTATGATGCTGGCAGGAACTGAGGTAGCCAAAATGAAGGAACATCTGGCTGAGCACAGGGTGTCATCACCTGCCGGCTCACTGTCCTAACAGACTTAACCATACCAACCGGTTAACTTCTGCTCCACGTACTACATTTCTATCCCCGTAATCATATCTGATACGGGAACATCACCGCCGGGAATGTCATTCCCGGTGGTTTTTGATTCCGATAACTCCTTACTTTTTTGACAGGAAAGCTTACTTTTGTTTATGTCATGTGCAGCAATGGACCGATACAATAGGTTTTGTAAGCGATTCCATAAATGCAAGAAGGGGAGGAAATTCATTTATGATGATCACGAAAAAGTGGGTAACCCTGTTCTGCCTGTCCCTGTTATTGTTCGCTACAGCCTGTTCTGGAGGGGCCGCCGATACACCCGCTTCTTCTGGTGAAGCAAGTGAAGGTGGAGGAGACTCTTCAGGTAAGATTGAACTACGCATGACCTGGTGGGGATCACAGACTAGACATGATCTGACGACCAAAGTCATCCAATTGTTTGAAGAGAAACATCCGGGAATCACCATTAAGCCTGAATACTCCGGTTGGGACGGTTATTTTGACAAGTTGACTACACAGGTAGCTGGTTCAAATGCACCGGATATCATCCAGATGGATTACGCCTTTCTGACTGACTTTGCCCGGCGTGGTGCCTTGCTTGACCTGACCCCGTTTGCAGAGAGTAAAGACCTGCGGACAGAGGATCATGATCAAAGTATGATTACAGCCGGTTCGATTGACGATAAATTATATGCGATTACCCTCGGAGTTAACGCACCAGGTGTCATCTATGATGCCACCGTATTTCAGGAATTAGGTATCGAAGAACCGCAAGAAAGCTGGACATGGAAGGATTTTGGGGATATTGCGACGAAGATCGCCGCAGCCAAAGGTGAGGGATTCTATGGATCTGCAGACATTTCCGGTACAACCAACATGTTCGAGGTGTTTATCCGGCAATCCGGGAAAGGATTGTTCGACGGAGGCACGATGACTGCTACCAGCGAGGAGCTTCAACAATGGTTCGATATGTGGGGTGCACTCCGAGAGAATGGTGGAGTGACCACAGCGGAGATCACGGCATCCACAACGAATGCGCTGGAGACACGCCCAATCTCACTGGGTACAGCTGCCATGGATTTTGCATGGTCTAATCAATTGCTGACTTTCCAGCAGGTGAACAAAAACCAGGATCATAAGCTTGGCATCCAAGTGCTTCCGCATGGTGTTAACGAGCAGCAAATTGGCGAATACCTGAAGCCAGGCCAGTTCCTCTCTGGTTATGGTAAAACCAAACATCCGAAGGAAGTTGCCATGTTCATTGATTTCATGGTCAATGACCCAGAAGCAACCGCTATTCTTGGTTCCGAACGTGGGGTGCCAGTTAATTCAAGCATTCGTGAGCAGATGCAGCCAACGCTGCCGGAAGCGGAGCAAACCATTTTCCAATTTATCGACACCGTATCGAAGCATTCCAGTGAGATTGATCCACCATACCCGCAAGGATTTGCTGAAGTGGACACGAGTTTTAAGAGTGCAAGCGAGCAGATTGCCTTCGGTCAAGGCAGTACGCCAGATGTCATTGCCCAGTTTATTGAAGGAGCCAAGGCTACGCTTGCATCGAGTCAATAAACCATTGAAACCATTTCAGACTTCTAATCCTGCGGGGAGGTTGCGAAAATGACGACATCTCAGGTCAGTCAAGCCCGAATCGAGCGTGTAGCTACCCGGCGGGTCAAACGGAGATATGCGCATAATGGAGCCGCTCTTTTGTTTCTCGCCCCATGGCTTGTCGGATTGTTATTTCTCACCTTAGGTCCAATGTTGGTATCGTTATACATCTCGTTCACCGATTACAGTATCCTGGCCGCCCCTTCCTGGGTCGGTCTGGATAACTACACCACCATGTTTACATCCGATAAACTGTTCACCAAATCACTCCAGGTAACGTTCACATATGTCGCTGTATCCGTACCGGTCAAACTGATCTTCGCGCTACTTGTAGCGATGTTGCTCAACAAGGGGATTCGAGGGCTCGGTATTTACCGGACAGTGTATTACATCCCGACATTGCTTGGAGGTAGCGTGGCGATTGCAATGTTGTGGCGTAAAATGCTGGGTGGGGACGGGCTGCTCAATAGTGTGCTTGCCATGGTAGGTATTAAAGCTCCCGATTGGGTAGCGAATCCGAAGTATGCCCTGTACTCCATCGTGCTGTTATCCGTGTGGCAGTTTGGATCATCGATGATTATTTTCCTCGCAGGCCTGAAGCAGATTCCACCCGAGTATGATGAAGCCTCAGCGGTAGATGGTGCAGGTCCTCTGCGGAGATTCTTCTATATAACGTTGCCGATTCTGTCACCCGTTATCTTCTTTAATCTCGTCATGCAACTGATTACGTCTTTTCAATCATTCACACAGGCTTTCGTCATCAGTAACGGTAGCGGCGGGCCAGTGAACTCAACCTTAATGTACTCTCTGTATCTGTACAAAAAAGGATTCTCCTTCTTTCAGATGGGCTATGCTTCCGCGATGGCCTGGGTGCTGGTGATCCTGATTGGCGTATTTACATTGCTCGTATTCCGCAGCAGCAAGCTGTGGGTGCACTATGAGGATGGTGGAAAATCATGATTGGACAACGGAACTCCGCAGCATGGGTCGTCGGCAAACATGTGCTGATCTCAGGCATCGCCTTTGTCATGCTCTATCCAATTCTCTGGATGCTCGGCAGCTCGTTCAAACCGGGACATATGATCTTTACAGAGACCTGGTTCTGGCCGCAGGAATGGAATTGGCAAAATTATATGAATGGTTGGTCGGGAATTCAGGGTAATCCGTTCTCCCGGTTCCTTAGCAATTCTGTCATCCTGTCGCTTGGCGCCGTACTGGGCAATGTGATCTCCTGCTCTATGGCGGCTTATGCCTTCGCCCGACTGAATTTTCGTTTCAAAGCCATCTGCTTCGGTCTGATGCTCATGACGATCATGCTGCCACATCATGTGACGCTGATCCCGCAGTATATTCTTTTCAACCACTTGGAGTGGGTGAATACGTATCTGCCGCTGGTGGTGCCGAAATGGCTGGCTACTGACGCATTCTTCATTTTTCTCATGGTACAGTTCTTCCGAGGGTTGCCCAAAGAACTGGATGAAGCGGCCACTATTGATGGATGCGGTCCTGTGAAAATATACACCAAAATCATCATTCCACTGGCTTTTCCAGCATTAGTCACTACGATGATCTTTACGTTCTTGTGGACATGGGACGACTTCTTCAGTCAGTTGATCTACCTGAGTGACGTGAGCAAATATACAGTGCCGTTAGGTCTACGCCTGTTCCTTGATTCCAGCTCTCAATCCGATTGGGGTCCGATGTTTGCGATGTCGGTGTTGTCGCTAGTGCCATGTTTTATTGTATTTATCGTGTGTCAAAAGTACTTCGTGGAAGGAATCGCAACCTCTGGACTCAAAGGGTAATTCCAAGACGAAACGAGTTGATTTTCGCATGCGGAAAGGAAGATGGTCTTCATATATTAATCAAAAGCTGCAACAAAGCAAGCTCTCCACATTGATGGTGACTTGCTTTATTGCGTTTAACCTGTTGCTCGTCTCGGTGATCGTCTGGCTGGCATATCAGTCCTTCTCAGCGGTCACCTTTGCCGAGATTAGCAAAGCACGCCTGGCTCTTCTGAACGAGAGCACACGCCGGGGATTTGATTTCATCACAGGGGTAACCGGAACAGCTTATGCTTTGGCGAGCAATCGGGAGCTGTCCAGTCTGCTTGAGACAATGGAGACCGGAAGACTTTCGCAGATTCATCAACGGCGGGAAGTATCCCGCATATTGGATCATACTCTGGTCGTCAGTGAAGGCATTACTTCTATAGAGTTGTACACGGATGCATTTAACGGTGTAGCTGTTACCATGCCTGATCGCATCTTCCCGGTAGATACGATATCCGGCGATTCCTGGTTTGATGCACTGGAGCAGGCAGATGCGGCATGGGTACCTTTACGCGAGAATGAATCGGGTCAATCCCTAATTGGTTATGCCCAGCGAATCTTTGACAGCCGAGGTGAGACGGTAGCCTACGTGCTTATTCGGCTGAGCCGCGCAGACATCGTACGCAGGTTTTCGGATATGCCCATGGTATTGGAAGGCAAGGTGCTGCTGGTGGATACGGCTGGCAATGTCGTCATGCAAATGGGTGAAACTGATTCCGTTGAGGGACCTAAGTGGTCTGATGACCCCGCTACAAGTGGGGGAGATGGAGATTCTTCTTCTATTATAGATAGTGTATGGATTCAGCAACACGTCCAGCGTGGAGAAGACGGATTCGAAGTGGTTTCCGGTAAACCCGGTGGCGCTCAGCTTGTGCTGTACTCCAGACCAGCGATGCTTCAGTGGCGTCTGGTGCAGACTATTCCGGTTCATATGCTGTTATCCCCGGTCAGACACGCAGGGTGGCAGATTCTTGGCATTGCAGTACTGGGGTTGTTATGCTCGGCATTACTCGCATTTCTGTTCGTGCGGCGGATTATTCGTCCGCTACGCCAACTGATCAAGCGAATGAGACAATTGGAGAAAGGGGATTTTGATACTCGGGTACAACTGTCATTCACAGAGGAATATGCCCATTTGGCGTATGGATTCAATCACATGGCTTCACAGCTCACGACGCTGATGGAACAGGTGAAGGATGAGAGCCGTGCTAAGCGGGAAGCCCAGACGGGCTTGCTTGAGGCTCAGATCAAACCCCATTTTCTATACAACACCCTCGACATGATCCACTGGCGCGCGCTCGATTACGAAGCCAAGGATATCAGTCGTATGATTGTACAGCTCAGTAAGCTGTTACGGATCGGACTGAGTGGGGGGAGATTATTTATTCGGGTACGGGATGAGTTGGAGCATGCGCGTTGTTACGTCAGCATTCAGTCAGAGCGTCTACCTTTCTCTATTCAATATCTGGAGCAGATCGATCCGCGTATTCGTGGCTGTTATATTCCCAAGATTATCTTACAGCCCTTTATTGAAAATGCCGTTATGCACGGACATCCGGAAGAAGGCATACTTCGAATTCAGGTGCATATGCATGAGGCGGAAAGCTCTCAACCAGATATCGTCATTCGTATCACGGATAATGGGCAAGGCTTGCCAGAGGGTTGGAAACTCGAAGCGACGTGTGGCATCGGTGTACGGAATGTTCATCAGCGAATTCAGCTCTATTGCGGGAAGCGATATGGCGTTCAACTGAGGGATGGAGAGTCGGGTGGCGTGGAAGTGACGATTACACTCCCTCGTATTGAGACCGATGAGCAATTAAATCTGTGGCTGGACGGTGAAAAAGGATGAAGACCATCATGCTTGTAGATGACGATCCGCATATTGTAAAGGCACTAACGGAACATATTGACTGGCCTTCCCTGGGCCTCAGCATTGTAGGCACTGCTTCGAATGGCCTGGATGCGCTTGATCTTTTTCACCGCATGCATCCCGATCTTGTTATGACTGACGTTTATCTCCCAGGGATGACCGGGCTTGAGATTACCCAGACGTTGCGGCGTGATCATCCCCATCTGCCGATCATCATCCTTAGTGGATATGACGAATTCGAGAACGCCCGAGCAGCCATGCGCTGGGGTGTGAATCACTTTTTGCTGAAGCCTGCGGAGGTGGAGGAGATTGAGTCTGTGCTGCGGGAGGTGTTACTGGAACAAGATGTGCGAGAGCGGCATGAGCGGCTAGAGCGGACGTACAAGCAGGAGGTCGGACGGGTACTTCCGTATTTGCGCAAACAATTTCTACACGAACTGCTGACTACGCGATATCGGCCGGAGGAGCTCCTTAAAGAACGCATGGACTATATAGGCATTCATATGTCCTCACAAGCACGCGCCATTAGTCTGCAGCTGAATCGCCCCGTATTTTTGACACGGATGAAAGAACGGGATTGGCAGCTTCTCCGCTATGGGGCGGCTGATATTATCCAAGAGACGGTGAAGGAGCATGCGGCGCGCATGAATGATCTGGTAGAGATTGTTGATTATTCGGATCAGGTCTTTGTGTTGCTTCTATTAGGAGATACAGAGGATAAGGATCAGCTGGAGGATATCCTGCCACTCGTGGAAAGGATGATGGATCAGATCTTTACTTATTTGAAAATCGAAGTAAGTGCTGGAATAGGAAGATCCAAAAGTCACCCATGTGAGGTGATAGATTCTTATCTGGAGAGCAGGGAAGCGGTGGAGACAGCAGAGTTCCAAGGTGGAAGTCGTATCTACCACTATGAAGCGTCAGAGAATACAGAAGCAAGTGTGACCGATTATTCATTATTACTTCGTCAATGGAGTGAGGCTTGGACGGATATCAGACCTGATCTGGCTGAAGAGGTATGGCATCATATTCGCCTTTTGCTGAAAGAGGGCAACTGTGTTGGAATACAGGGTGTACAGGTGGTGGTTGTCAGTTTGTTTGACACGTTGATTCATAGCTGGAACCGACTTCACCCTATGTTACCCCCGCCGCTGGCGATGAGTGATTTTCTGCGTGAAATTCAATCGAAATATGCCTTGCATGATCTGGTAAGCTGGATGGATCGTATTATCTGCAACTGGCTGGAACAGATACGCAAAGAGATGGGCGAGAAGAAAAGCAATAAACTGATAGAGCAGGTGAAACAGTATGTGGAGCTGCATTACGCCGAAGAGATCAGTTTTGAAGCGATTGCCAAGGGGCTATTCGTGCATCCGAAGTATCTGAGTCAACTGTTCAAAAGGGTGACGGGGGAGAATTTCGTGAGTTATTTGAACGGGTACCGAATCCAAAGAGCGTTGGAACTGTTGCAGTCAGGACATTACATGGTATATGAGGTAAGTGAGATGACGGGATTCCGTAATGCCACGTATTTCAGCCAGGTGTTCAAGATGCTTACGGGCAAGAGTCCGTCTGAGGTGGGGTAGAGCGGTAGAGAGTATGGAATATTTAATTAAAGTGGAATAGGTGGAATGGTTCTTATGATTATCGAACAACAGGAATATTACGTTAAAGGAGTATCTTACTCGATTAGATCGGCAGAGGAAAAGGATGCTGAGGCTCTGTCTTCACTTCGTGTACAACTGGACGGAGAAACCGAGAACATGGATCGTGATGAGGGCGAGGCGTATATCGACCCAGCCAGTTTCAGGCGTATCATCCATGTGGACACCGAGAAGTTGCGGAATCTATTCCTCGTTGCTGTAGTAGCGGGCGAGATTGTGGGATACTCCCGATGTGAAGGTACAGAGTTGAAGCGCTTTTGCCATAAGGTTGAGTTCGGCGTGTGTGTAGCCAGAGAGTTCTGGGGACGTGGGATTGGCATGAACTTGTTGGAGCAGTCGATGGAATGGGCAGACCAGACTGGTGTAGAGAAGATGATGTTGAATGTACTGGCATCAAACGAAAAGGCAATCAAGTTATATCAAAAGAGTGGCTTCGGGATTGAAGGCGTTTTGAAAAGGGATCGTAGACATGCGGATGGACAGTATTACGACACGATAGTGATGGGCAGGTTCAAAGCGTAACAAGTAAAGAAGTGAGGACCATAACTTATCAAGCTCACAGAAGAGTGAGTTCATTACTATATTCGACATCTATATAATAGATAGCATTGTTCTATTTGATATTGTGTTTCTTATTATATAGAAGGTAATGATGTTGATCGGTTCTGTTCGTAATCTATATAGAGGCAGAATAGACTGGCGAGTGTATGTAGGGTATAGTAAGAGGATATTGCCATCGAAAAGAATAGTTTGAAAAGAGATTATATCAAGTAAACGAGAAATTCATTGATGGAATATTTTACAAGTAGTAATTATGCTGTGCATATGGTATATTCTATTTCCGGCCAAAAAAACACGAAAAACATAGTGCCGCAAGCAAAATAAATAAGCTTCGAAAGAAACTTAAAAAAAGAGCTTGCAAAGTTGGTTCGGAAGTGTTATGATATAAAAGTTGCTGAGGAGAACGACATTCGGTAACGAAACAAGTTTGATCTTTGAAAACTGAACAACGAGTGAGTAAACATTCTGCTTGCAGAATGAACGCGAAAGTTAGAAACAAGCCTTGGCTTGAATCGGCTGGAGCACAAATGAGATTTTTAATCTCGTCAGATTCAAAATGAGCTTATCGCTCTTTTCAAT
>NZ_BCNV01000008.1 GCF_001570725.1 Paenibacillus amylolyticus | reverse complement strand
TGCAGCAATGCATGGAGCTGACCAGTACTAATCGGTCGAGGGCTTATCCAAATATGCAAGTTATCATTCGCGTGTTTCGTTTCGAATCTAGTTTTCAGAGAACGATCTCTGAAATGTAAGCACCGCGTTTGGTGGCGATGGCGGAGGGGTTCCACACGTACCCATCCCGAACACGACCGTTAAGCCCTCTAGCGCCGATGGTACTTGGACCGCAGGGTCCTGGGAGAGTAGGACGCCGCCAAGCAATAGGAAGACACACTTGATGATATCGAGTGTGTCTTTTTTTGCGGATAATTAAACTAACTATATAGATAAGACAGCATCAATATTTCATTAATCTGAAGACTCTTAGAATTAAAATTGGACTATGGAGTAATGCTGATATACATACTTCAATACGATAAACTTCTGATTCTTAGCTCGTTCAGCAACCTTTCAGTTGAATTTAACGTACAACTCATTGGATTAGGGTATAGTGGAGCCAAGTAAAGAGGAGGAGAACCATAATGAATATATCTTCTGCAGCCAGTGCCACTACATCTTACATATCGACATCTTCGAGTACGGACAATTCAAGTAGCTTGGAGAAACAAAAGACGAAGCTTGAGGCTCAATTGGAGAAAGTGCAATCCAGCAAGGACGATGAGAAGACCAAGGAGACTAAGACCAAACAGCTTGAACAGCAGATCAAGCAGATTGAGGCACAGATTGCACAGCAAAGCTCTCAAGGAACCGGTACAACTGCTACGAAGGAGGCGCCACCTGCCCAACCAACATCCAATGGAATGGGCGTAGCTACCCCTAAGGAAATTGCGAACGCAACAATAGACAGCAATGGTCGTTTTGATATACGCATCTAATTACATCTAATTTAGGATAAAACAAAGCCCTGACCGATCTATATTGATCGTGCAGGGCTTTGTTTTATTTGTTTGTTAGATTAATTATGAGGGCTGAGGGCTACCTACATTCCATCTACGTTCCATTTATTTGCTATCTGTTGCCGTTGGTATCTGTGAGCGTTATTCAGACTGCAACGCGTTTATTCGATCCGTAAGGGATCGTTTTCTATAGTATACGGCTATGGTTGCGAGAACCAGCATTTCGGACAGTGGTACGGCAAGCCATACACCCGTGACACCAAAGAATGAAGGGAGGATTGCAATCAACGCAATCATGATGATCATTTCACGCGCAGCTGTAATCCAAATGGCCATTTTGGCATTACCTACAGATTGGAAATAGGTGCTCATGACAAAGTTAACACCCATAAATACATAGGCAAATGTAAATATCCGTAATCCGTAGACGGCATTATCTGTTACGCCGGTACTGAAGTTTCCAAAGATTTGCACGAAATAGGGTGCACCAATTTGAACAACAAGCAGTAACAGTAGACCACATGCCAAAGCCGTTTTGGTGGCTAAACGTATCGTTTGTTGTACCCGGTTCATCTGTTTCGCACCGTGATAATAGCTGATCAGAGGTTGAGCAGCAGATGCCAGACCCAGGAATGCTAACAGTACTACACCATGAATATAGTTCAACACGGTAAAGGATGCTACGCCATCCGTGCCCGCAATGCGGTCCATGGAGATATTGTGAGAGACAGAGAAGACCGACATGCCGAGTTCAGCCAGAAAGCTGGGGAAACCAATGAGCAGCAAGGAAGCCAGCAGTTTGTTGTTCCATTTGAATCGGGTGAACGTGAGATTATTTGTTTTTTTGAAAAAGTGAGTGAACAGGACAAGCAGCGCCAGAGATGCCGACACGATTGTACCTAGGGCAACACCGCGTACACCCCATTCGAGTACATAAAGTGTTATATAATTGATGATGATATTGGCTACAGCAAATGTAATCTGAGCATACATGGATGTGTTGGGATTCCCATCATTCCGTACAAAAACAGAGAGCGCATTCTCAATGGTGAAGACAAACCCGAACAACAACATGATATTCATATAGTCCGAAGCAAACGGGAAGGTCTCGGCATTAGCACCGAGGGAGAATACCAGCTTGTCTTTGAACGTAAATGCAGTATATCCAATGGCTATCGTGACTAGCATAATCAGCATAATGGATTTGGTGAAAATTTGTTTGGCTGATGTGATATCTTTTCTACCCATCGCGTTGGAGTACAGGGTTGCCCCGCCCATACCAATCCAAAGCGACATGGCAACAAAAAGCGTGTAGACAGGTGAGGCAATGCCGATCCCGGCCATCGCGGTAGAACCCAGTTTGTGTCCAACCATAATGCCGTCGATAATAAAATTAAAAGCAACTACCAGCATCCCCAATACGGAAGGCACGAGGTAGCTCATAAAAGCTTTACCTACAGTTTGCCCTTCCAATGGATGCGTCCAATTCGTATTCATAATGACCTCCGTTAGTAAACTGAATGTTCATTCTGTATTTATTAATACTGAACGTTCGTTCTGTATGATAACACGGCTTGATTTCGCTTGGCAACTTTTACGTTTAAATATCGTTTATGTGGTAGAGTAGGTGGATATTTATATGACGGGAGGAATCTCTTGATGAAACAAAATAAATACGATGAGTCTGAGTTTTTCCAAAACTATAGTAAGATGGCTCGTTCTGTTCAAGGGTTGGATGCAGCGGGAGAGTGGCATGAATTGCAGACCTTACTGCCTGATTTGAAGGACAAGCGTGTGTTGGATTTGGGATGTGGTTTTGGTTGGCACTGCCGGTATGCGCGAGAGCAACAAGCGAGTTCAGTGATCGGTGTAGATCTGTCTGAAAATATGCTTCAGCGTGCTCGTGAAATGACGGACGATCCACAGATCCAGTACAAGCAGCTGGCAATTGAAGATATTGATTTTGCACCAGGACAATTCGACGTTGTGATTAGTTCACTTGCTTTGCATTATATTGAACGGTTAGACACGGTGTACGCTAAGATCAATGATTGTCTCGTAGAAGGGGGCACATTTGTACTATCTTCCGAACATCCCATCTTCACCGCTTGCGCTGCGCAGGATTGGCATTACGGACCTGAAGGTGAAATCCTGCACTGGCCCGTGGATAATTACCAAGATGAAGGGAAGCGTGTGGCGAAATTTCTGAATCAGGATGTGGTTAAATATCATCGCACACTGGCAACACATCTCAATGAACTGATTAAGGCGGGGTTTGCTATTCAAAAGGTGGCTGAATCCAAACCATCGCTGGAGATGATCGAACAGGTTCCAGGCATGAGACACGAGAACCGGAGACCGATGTTTCTGATGATTGCTGCGGTTAAAGTATAACGATGAAAATGATACGTTAGACCAGAGGGCAGAAAGAAACTGTTGAAGTGGAGCGTTCGCCTAAAAGCTTTCTGATTGAGATTACTAGCTACGTAAATGCTTGAAGAAATCAGTGTGTTCAGCGATGTTGAACATGCTATTTTTTTTATTTTGCTACAATAATAAGAAATAATGTCCAAAATAGGGAACTAAACCACATTAAACTCAGTCATATTAAGTGAGGTGAACAACAGTTGGATTATCAATTTCTGGCACAGGCTCAGACGATCGACAATTACACACTTAGCAGCATGATGGATGACTACGGAAATGACGTGTGGAATTACGCTTATTTTCTGACCAAAAGTGCCGAACAGGCAGATGACTTGTTCATCCGAGCGTACTCGGGGATTGCCCAGTATCGGGGAGAGTGCTCACTGAAGACGTGGCTACTGACGATTACTAGAAACACCACTTTTACATATCGAAAATCCAGATTCTTTCGTAGCAGCTTATGGGGAGAGATACTACCCATTGAGACAGAGCGTGAGCTTTCGGGCCGGAGCGTAATGGTTCCATCTCAGTCTGCACATCCTTCGGCTGAGATGGAAGTGATGCGCAAGGAGCATGTCCATGAAATCTGGGATATTGTTCTGGCGTTGCCGAAGAAATTCCGGGAGATTCTTTTGCTGAATCTGAGGTATGAGCTCACGACGAGTGAGATTGCAGAGATGTTGAAAATCAGCTTAGGCACAGTAAAATCCAGACTATCGAGAGGTAAGGATAAGGTACGGAAACAATGGGAGGAGCGAAGCGAATGACACACGAGGATAAGCAGTGGGAAAAGGAAATCCGGAAGGGGCCGTTTGCGTCGTCTCCTTTTACAGAGGATCACAAGCGAAAGGTGCTTCAACAGGTGGAGTGGATGAAGAAGTCGGAAGTGGGAAGCAAGGGAGATTGGTCAGAAGGCAGTTCTGGGCCATCCAGGCCGTTTAGACCGCAAGTGAACAACGCGTCACACAAGCGTCGCTCTAAAAGACGGCCTCTTGTTGCTGGTACGGGTACGTTGGTTATTGCTGCTGGATTACTTCTATGGATCTGGGATGATGGACAGCTGGTGAAGCCCGTGATCGAGCAGGTCTATCCGACGGCAGTGTTACAGTTATCTGATGATCTAAGCACGAATCTGCTAACGGATAAGATGAAAAGGAATGTTGCAGTCACTATGCGAGACGATCTGGGTAAACAGCTGAAGATTACGAAAGTGGAAGACTTGCCTGTGTCCGGCAGAATATATGTAGAGGCTGGAAAAGAAAGTGAGAAGGAGTATGCGCAGATATGGCTTGATGCGGCAACAGGCAATCTGCGTGAAGTACAGATGAGAGGTGAGATGCTGGCGAGCGAGCTGGAGCACCGTTATCTGCGCCAAGTCCCATCGCTTTTGCAAAGTATAGGCAGCACTCCAACACTTAAACCTGTATCAGTTCAACGTTATGTAAGCATGAAGCAGGGGGAATTGGAGCCGATATCGCATACGACATTAACATTAGTGAATGAGAATAATTATGGAGAGATTGCATGGCAGCAGGAGCAAGCCGTATCCATTTCAGGTGATCTTAGTCCTGATCAGGTATCTCATTCAGTATTGGCAGATGCCGAGGATGCTGTTAAGGCAGTATTCGGTGAAACATCTCTAAAACTTAGGGGCGTAAGTCGTAGCAAAGATGATGAAATTGGGAGAGATATAATTAATCTTAGTTTCAATGATCATTACTTAGTTCAAATGACAGTAGCAGAAGATAATAAGGTTTACTCTATTATTGGGGAGAATTCTTATCGAAATGATTTTAGCAATTGGGATGAAGTAGAGGCTTACCATCAGAAGATTTATGATGTGAAGGAATCCCTCCTTAGGGACAAGGTAGGGCCGATGATTAAAGAAGTATTTAACATTAACCTCCAAGAATACAGTCTTCATAGGGAAGTTGACAATCCGGGAATGGCCACATTTGAACTAGAGTCGACGAAGGATGTTATACAGGTTCGTTACAATGAAGATGTAAAAATTACGATGATTACCAGAGGTGAGCTATAGGGCTTGATCTTATATGTTACAATTTACTTCATAGATGGAATGGGCATAAGGAGATAACGATGAAATATTTGGTGAGTTCATGTCTGGCGGGGGTAGCCTGCCGTTACAATGGAACAGCGAGCCTGGATGAGAAGATTCAGGAACTTGTGGAGCAGGAGCAGGCGAATATGGTGTGTCCGGAGTTGCTCGGTGGATTCTCCACACCCCGTGAACCAGCTGAGATCATCGGTGGTACGGGCAAAGACGTATTGGCAGGTACTGCGAAAGTGATCGAGAAAAGTGGCAAGGACGTCACAGAGCTGTATATCAAGGGAGCCTATCAGACATTGGAATGGGCTAAAAAATTGAATGTGTCTTGTGTTGTGTTGAAAGAGTTCAGTCCGTCCTGTGGTACGAAAACCATTTATGATGGAAACTTTACCAATCACAAGGTACAAGGTGAAGGTGTTACCTCCGCACTGCTTCGGCAAGAAGGATACACCGTTATTTCGGAAGAAGAATTCATGGAACAATTATAGGCGTGATTAGTATATCTTCACGATTATTTTATTGCCGAATTCATGGGGAACAGACAGAAAAAAATTAGAGTTGTTGTGTTTGGAGGTTGAATATTACCATGGAAGAATTGAACAGGCTTGTCGACGCATTCTTAAACCAATTATACAGACGTCTCGAATGTTGTGACACTAGTGATTCCGACGTACTCGACGAGATAAGCAGGATTTTACAGGTGTGGCCTGAGGTGCCGAGTTCTGGAAAACTTCCTCGCCCATCAGAATCCACTGTCACCAAATATCTGGATGCTGCTATAAAGCTTGGTCACACAGGCGCCGAATCAAGCCTGATTGCAGCGATCAGACCTTTGGCACCTTTCCTTGACTGGACCTTTGGTTATCCACCACATCCGCTGTATCCTAACCTAGAATCACAAGTAACTTTTACGCAATTTATCGGACCGGAGGATCTGGGAACGGCTGATCACTTGCTTATGGGCCTTACCTTATTAGCTCCAAAAACGTATTATCCACCACATGTGCATCCTGCAAATGAATTATACATCCCCCTTGGTGGTACAGGAATATGGACCAAAGGTAGCGAAGAGCCTTTACCAAGAGAACCTGGGTCTGTTATTCTGCATCCAAGTGGGGTCATCCATACAACTGAATCGAGGGAAGACCCCGTCTTAGCCCTCTACATCTGGCGAGGCGACCTTATAACGTCATCAAAATTCATAACGGACCAAGAAAAGTTAACTGAATAATAGGATACTCGTTGCAAGTGATTGGTGTTAATATCATTCGTGGATATTCACAGAAGGGGATTCCTAATGTGGCTATTTATGTTGTCAGAATACAATACTTACTTTTATAAACTAAGAAACAATATTGTGCGTACTTTTCATTTTTGGATATAGATTCTAAACTAATACTTAAGCAAATCAAAACTGGAGACTGATGCTTCAACATAAAAAATATAAAAAGGACGTGGAGTTTCATGGAAGATACAACACAGGCAAAGAAAAAGGAAGACATTTTGAAGGCATATCATTTCCGGCATGCAACAAAGGTATTTGATGATACTCGCAAAATCTCAGATGAGGATTTCCAATTTATATTGGAAACAGGCAGATTATCTCCAAGTTCCATTGGTCTTGAACCGTGGAAGTTTCTGATTGTACAAAATCCGGACCTGCGTAAACGTCTGTCCGAAGTCTCTTCCGGCGCTCAAAAGCAATTGGCGACAGCAAGCCATTTTGTTGTTATTTTGGCCCGGTCAGATGCTAGTTATAATTCTCCCTATGCGGAGTACATGCTGAAGGAAACAAAGGGAATGCCGGATGATGTATTTAAGTTAACAAGTGAGGCTTATGGAAAGTTTCAAAATAACCAGAGAATTCTGGACAATCCACGATCATTATTCGACTGGGCTTCCAAACAAACGTACATTGCACTCGGTAACATGATGACGGCGGCAGCTCAGATCGAGATTGATTCCTGCCCGATTGAAGGTTTCAGCCGTGAGAATGTCCATGGGCTGTTGGAAGAAGAGGGCTTGCTGGAGAATGGCGCATGGGACGTCTCGGTGATGGCAGCCTTCGGTTATCGTGCTGAGGAGCCCACGCGTGAGAAATCCCGACAATCTATTGAAAGAATTACTCAGTGGATTAACTGAATTCAACAAGAATTCAACATGAATCCAAAAATGATGATCTAAGATCTAACATTATAGAACAGCATTAAAGCAGGATCGAAACAGCCCGATATTTTCCTCATGCTTTACAGGTGGAAAGGGCTGTTTTTCTTATTAAAAAATAAGCACTTGAAAATACATAGATATCTATGTATAATGAGGTCATGCCAAAATACAACGCAATTGCATTAATTGCAAGAATCAGAGATCATGTCAACAAACGTATTGTTCACGAATTGGAACAGCATGAAGTGACAGGCATTGTACCTTCACATGGGGATGTATTAATGTTCTTGTACCGGGAAGAGACACTGTCGATCAAGATGCTGGCAGAACGTGTTCAACGTACGCAACCAACAGTAACTGTACTGGTCAACAAGCTGGAGAAGCTTGGATATGTTGAACGCAGCAAGAGTGCCGAAGATAGCCGAGTGACGATGATTCGCCTTACCGAACAGGGGAAGCAACTCGAACCGATATTCGATCAGGTGTCAGAACAGATTAATGACCTCATCTATAGTGGTCTGTCCGATGAACAGTCGGAGCAATTGGAGAGCTTGTTGTCCACCATTGTCCGAACATTATAGTGAATGAACTCTTCTGCCTGCAACCCTTCCTGATTTGAATGCGCTGGAGGCAGAGGAGCCCAAATATTTTTTTGTCCACATCCATAGATATCTATGGATATGGACCGTATTAGTTTAAACCAATTTTCACAATCTAACTCAAACCAAACCTGGAGGGATTAACACTATGAAACATCTTATCGTATATGCTCACCCACACACAGACAGCTTCAATAACGCAATCCTCAATACTGCTGTAGAAGCTCTTGAAGCTCAAGGCCACGAAGTAGTTGTTCGTGATTTGTACAAGCTTGGATTCCAACCCGTACTGACTGAAGCCGATACAGCTTCCATGCGTGCAGGAGAGACACCACAGGATATTGCAACAGAGCAACAGTTTGTTACGGATGCAGAAGCCATCACATTCATCTATCCGATCTGGTGGACAGGTCTTCCCGCCATTTTGAAAGGATATGTTGACCGTGTATTCGCTTATGGTTTTGCTTATGCGGCGGGTGAAGCGGGAATCGAGAAATTGCTGACAGGCAAAAAAGGACTCATCATCAACACACATGGTACACCAAGTGAAATCTACGATCAGATTGGTATGACTGCTGGGTTGAAAGTAACCTCAGACGTAGGTATCTTCAACTTTGTAGGCATTGAAGCCGTAGATCATCTGCTCTTCGGTAGTATTGGTTACCTAGATGCACCAGCATATCAAGCGATGTTGGATCAGGTTAAGCAGACGGTAACGACCAAATTCTAATATAGTTGTGGAATCTCTATAGGATTCCATATGATACCAGACCGACTCGATCACGAGTCGGTTTGTTTGTTCATGTGTTTGCAAAATGGATGAAAGGGGGTATAATCGTACCCATGGAACCTATACTTATATTCAAAGCGTTATCTAACGAGACACGTAGACAAATCCTGTTGTGGCTCAAAAACCCGGAGCAACACTTTCCACCTCTTGAACTATCTCAGCATCCGGATGGTGGCAAGAACGGAATCTGTGTCGGCACGATTCAAATGAAGGCTGGGCTGGCTCAGTCGGTCATATCCAGTTATCTGCTGACCATGCTCAAAGCAGGGTTGCTGCTCTCCGAGCGAAGAGGACAATGGACTTATTATCGGCGCAATGAAGAGACAATCCGTCAGTTTGCTGAGTACGTGCAGAACGAGTTATAAGCCGGATGCCGGAACGGAAGCTAGGATGCACATGCAGGCAAGGATTCCGTCCGGATGTAAACGGCTAGTTCAGTATCACATCGTGTCCAATTACGGTATAATAAATCTATATATCTGGATATACAAAAATATAATCATCAAGGAGATTAAACAATAATGACTACAGAAAATATGGCTCCATCCCATAAAGAACATATTCATGACGTTAAGCTTTCCATCCTGGATCTGGCTCCCGTCGTTGTGGGTGCAACACCCGCTGATGCGTTGCGCAACAGTTTGGATCTGGCCCAACATGCAGAGCGGTGGGGATATCACCGTTACTGGGTAGCTGAACATCACAATATGCCGGGTATTGCCTCTTCCGCAACTTCGGTCGTTATTGGATATCTGGCTGGTGGAACCAAGACGATTCGCCTAGGTTCAGGCGGCATCATGTTGCCTAACCATGCACCGCTTGTCATCGCTGAGCAGTTCGGTACATTAGAGTCCCTGTATCCAAGCAGAATCGATCTGGGACTGGGTCGTGCACCCGGCAGTGACCGCCGTACATCGCTCGCGCTACGCAAAGATCTGAACAGCGGGGAAGATTTCCCGGAACTGTTGGCAGAGCTCAGAGCATACTTTGATGCTTCGGCGACATCTTATCACGCGCCTGTTCGAGCTGTACCGGGTGAAGGACTGAATATTCCAATCTACCTGCTGGGGTCCAGTGATTTCAGTGCACGTCTGGCAGGTCAGCTGGGATTGCCGTTTGCTTTTGCTAGCCACTTCTCGCCCGATTACACCCGAATTGCACTGGAAACGTATCGAAACAACTTCCAACCATCTGATAGCTTGAAGGAGCCGCATGTGATTGTGGGTGTTAACGCTGTTGTTGCGGATACAGATGAAGAAGCAGCATGGCTGGGTACAACGATGCAACAGCAGTTCCTGAACATTATTCGTGGCACAACGGGATTGGTACAGCCTCCGGCAGAGATGGAAGGCAAATGGACGGACCGCGAGAAGGCGGGCGTTGAGCAGACGCTGAAAGCAGCTGTTAACGGTTCACCAGAAACGGTACGTGGACAGCTGGAATCCTTCATTCGGCAGACACAGGCAGATGAACTGATTATTACGTCGATGATCTATGATCATAAGGCACGTCTGCATTCCTATGAGTTAATCGCACAATTGGCGGGAAAAGCTTAATCTTCATTTTCAGCGTAAAAGCTGGCTTGATGGTAAGCTATAGCTACAAATTAACGGTTCGTCTCCCAGTGAGGCGAGCCGTTTTT
The DNA here is from genome assembly GCF_001570725.1 of Paenibacillus amylolyticus. GTDB lineage: Bacteria > Bacillota > Bacilli > Paenibacillales > Paenibacillaceae > Paenibacillus > Paenibacillus amylolyticus_A. Next base: position 107,722 of record NZ_BCNV01000008.1, on the reverse strand, counting down.
GAATAGGGAGAATTTGCAAATGGTTGGTGTGGGGCAGAAGACTCATTTTGGGGTAAAATGACTTTACCGGTTTAATTTGAAACGGTTAAACAGCACCATACGTATAAATCCAGAGTGTTATACATATGTTGGCTTGTACAAGGTACTTTATTTTTTACAGGCAAGGGGCATTTATCTAGATTTATAGTTTAATTGTGATTAAGGTTACATGAGAGAGGAAGACACGCCTATGGAGCAACCTGAGCAACCCCGCGTTTGGCCTGAGCGGTTCAAGCGATTTTTTCTTAACAACAAGTTTGTCCTATTTCTGCTAATTTTGCTGTTGGTGGGACTGAACGTGATGGTTCTGACCAAAGTATCCTTTGTTCTTCATCCGCTCGCAGTACTTATCAAGACGATTGTGCTACCTATTATTCTGTCAGGCATACTCTACTACCTGTTGAATCCGATTGTGGATGTGATGGAAAGGTGGAAAATCAAGCGAGGCTGGTCCATTCTGATTCTGTATCTTGCAATAGGAGGCATTCTGACCGTCGTCGTGCTGGCAGTCATTCCAGTGCTTCGCAATCAGATTATGGGGCTTATCGCGAATTTCCCAACGTACAGTGAGACCGTAAGACAGCAATTTGAGGAATTGACGGGTAGTCAGCTGTTCGGTCAGGTCCAGGAAACACTCAACATGAACTGGCAGGACCTGTGGAGAACAGCTTCCCAGAAGGCCGCGGAAATTCTTGATTCAACCTGGAGCACATTGGGTGGGTTCCTTGGAGCTTTCACTGAAATCGTACTCTCGATTGTGACAGTTCCATTTATTCTGTTCTATCTGCTGAAAGACGGCAAGAAGCTGCCGTCGAAAATCCTGTCTTTCTTGCCGATTAAGAGCCGTACGGGTGCAATGCATGTGCTGGAAGACATCAATCACCAGATCAGTTCATTCATTCGTGGACAGATTATCGTCAGCTTCTGCATCGGTATTCTGCTCTACATCGGTTATATGATCATTGGTCTGGATTACGCGCTGATTCTTGCAATCATTGCATCGTTCACGAGTGTTGTTCCGTATCTTGGACCTGCAATTGCGATTACCCCTGCGTTGATCGTGGCTCTCGTTACTTCACCGGTGATGCTACTGAAAATGGTTGCTGTATGGACAATCGTGCAGTTAATCGAAGGTAAATTCATCTCGCCACAGATCATGGGTAAAACGCTGAAGATTCATCCGATCACGATTATCTTTGTCATTCTGACTTCGGGTAATCTGTTTGGAGTTGTGGGCATTCTGCTTGCTGTTCCAGGATACGCGGTGCTGAAAGTATGTGTATCGCATATCTTCAACTGGTTCAAGGACAGATCCGGCCTGTATGATCCGAACAAGAACAATCTTTTGTAACGGAGTGACAAGCTCCTAAGGATAGGTAATCAGAAGGAGTAGTTACTTTATATGTATCCTGTATAAAACGGTACCCTTACCAAGAAGAACCCCCGCCCATCGGCGTATAGCCGAGAGGCGGGGTTCTTCTTCATGAACATGCTTGGCTGCTGCCTAGCTGTGTTTAATATGCTGGAGCGTTTGCAGGAAAATCTGCTCAATATGAGCATCATCCAGAGAGTAGTACACGGTCTTGCCTTCCTTGCGCCGCTTGACGATCCGCATGTTGCGGAGTGAACGCAGCTGGTGTGAAATGGCCGACTGACCCATATCCAGCAGAACCGTCAGGTCATGAACACATAATTCCTTCTGTAACAGCGCATCAATAATACGTAGACGTGTGGGGTCACTGAATGCCTTGAACCAATCCGCCATCTCGGAAGAGGTCTCCCGATCTATGAGTGAAGTGCGAATCGTCTGCACGTCGGCTTCAGTACCTGAGCAGGCCGCATCACATTCGCTTGGTGCTTTAACCGGTTGTTCCATTTCCTATCACCGCCTATGTTAACAACTATAGCTCTATTATATCCAAAAAACGTCTAAAGCGAAATGATTACTATTAGCATAATCTGTATGAAAAATCAACAACGATTGTTGACACTCATGTTTAGGCGTGCATATAATAGGGGTAACCAAACATATGAATGATTGCTCATATATTGAAAGTAATTCAATGATAACATCGTTTTCGTACTGCAAAGGGGAGAATTCACATGGGAACCGGACAGGAACAGGTGAAAAGGGAACTGCTGCTTGATGGACTGGATTGTGCGAACTGCGCATTGAAGATTGAAAATGGCGTCAAAAAAATTAAGGGCATTAACGAATGCTCTGTCAATTTTGTTACCAAAACATTATCACTACACACCACTTCCGACATGGATGAGCAGGTAGTGGAAGAAACGAAACGCAAAGTGCTTCGGCTGGAGCCGCATATTCGCATCTCAGAAAAAGGAAAACCCGTGAACGGACATGTGCACACCCATACAGGGAGTGCAGCTGGTGCGCATAACCACAGTCATGATCATGCCGGACATAATCATGGACATTCCCATTCACATGGCAAACACTCACATAATCATGACCAACATCAACATGGTCACGCACATGATCATACACACGACCACGGAAGTCATGCTGGGCATGATCACAGCCATACCCATGATCATGATGCACATGCAGGTCATTCGCATGAACATGGTGCAGGACAGACGAAAGTATTGCTCGCTCGTCTTGCTGCTGGTTCTGTGTTGCTCGCAGCCGCGATCTGGTCGCCGCTGGACGGCTGGGCTCAGTTTACTCTATATGCCCTCGCGTATCTGATTGCCGGGGGAGATATCGTGCTCCAGGCGTCCAAAAACATTATCCGCGGTCAGGTGTTCGATGAATACTTCCTGATGTCGGTCGCTACCTTGGGTGCTTTTGCCATTGGAGAGTATCCGGAAGGGGTAGCGGTCATGCTCTTCTATCAGCTCGGGGAGCTGTTTCAGGGCATGGCGGTTAATCGGTCACGCAAATCGATTCAGGCGCTCATGGATATTCGCCCGGATTACGCGAATATCCTGACGGGTTCGGGTGGCGAGACGCGTCGTGTATCTCCGGAAGAAGTACAGATTGGTGATCGAATAGTGGTTAAAGCAGGCGAGCGAGTACCGCTGGACGGTATCGTAAGAATGGGGCGTTCCATGGTGGACACTTCTGCTCTGACAGGTGAATCGGTACCTCGTGAGCTGGAGCCCGGAAGTGATGTACTGAGTGGATTTGTGAACAAGAACGGCATGTTGACGATTGAAGTAACCAAAACGTTTGGTGAATCAACGGTATCCAAGATTTTGGAACTGGTGCAGAACGCGAGCAGCCGAAAAGCGAAAACAGAACATTTCATTAGTAAATTCGCTCGTTATTACACACCGGTTGTTGTTATCCTTGCAGCCTTGATTGCATTTGTTCCGCCGTTGATACTTAGTGGTGCAACATTTGCTGATTGGATTTATCGTGCATTGGTCTTCCTGGTTATCTCATGTCCTTGTGCGCTGGTCGTTTCTATTCCACTTGGATTCTTCGGTGGCATCGGAGCGGCTTCACGTAACGGTATTCTCGTCAAAGGCAGTAACTACCTTGAAGCGTTGAATGATGTGAAAGTCGTTGTTTTTGATAAAACGGGTACACTAACCAAAGGTGTATTCAAAGTAACAGCCATTCGTCCCGTAGGCGGACGCACGGAAGAAGAATTGATGAAGCTGGCAGCCACTGCCGAAGCGAATTCCAATCATCCGATTGCCGAATCCATTCGTGCAGCTTGGGCCAAAGATATTCCTACGCAAGGTGTGGAAGGCTATGATGAAGTTGCCGGACACGGGATCAAAGTGAGCGTCGATGGTCAGGAAGTGCTGGTAGGCAATGCTAAATTAATGGAGCAGGCGGGTATATCGTATAGCACACCAGAGACGGCAGGAACGATAGTCCACGTTGCTGAAGCAGGCACGTATGTTGGTCATCTGATCATTGCCGATGAAGTGAAGGACGATGCAGCTGCTGCCATTCAGGCGCTGAAGAAGCTCGGAATCCGCAAAACGGTCATGCTGACAGGCGATGCGAAAGCCGTGGGTGAAGCGGTAGGACGCGAGCTGGGTGTGGATGAGGTCTATGCTGAATTGCTGCCACAGGACAAAGTCGAACGTCTGGAGCAACTGGAAGCTGCCAAGTCTCCGAAGGAAAAAATGGTGTTTGTCGGTGATGGTATCAACGATACACCAGTACTGGCACGCGCCGATGTTGGCGTAGCGATGGGTGGACTCGGTTCAGATGCCGCCATTGAAGCGGCTGATGTGGTCATCATGACCGATGAACCGTCGAAACTGGCGAGCGCAATCCGCATTGCAAAGCGTACACGAATGATCGTGTGGCAAAATATCGCGTTTGCCCTAGGTGTTAAGGCGATTTTCCTGCTACTGGGTGTGTTCGGTATTGCCACCATGTGGGAAGCGGTATTCTCCGATGTGGGTGTCACGGTGCTGGCTGTCCTGAACGCCATGCGTGTACTTCGTGTGAAGAATATCTAAGTTTACGAAACGATTCAGGCGGCTCTTCGTATATACGTAGAGCCGTTTTTATATTTTTATGTAGATAAGTCTTACTAGACATTTACACGAAAGCGGAGAGGACAGAAATAACATGAAGAAGCGAGCGTTCACCTTTATCCCCGGATTTTCCCCTTTCAATAGGGAATCAAAAAAATCTGGGGGTAACAGTGATCGGAAGGTTATTCTGTCATCGGAGTGTCAGTGTAAGCAGGTCCATGGAAGACAATAGTGAAGGGGAGAACGTTTTGACAGGAGCAGTAGTTGGGATCATTATTGGAGTGTGCTATTTCATTCTGGGGTTAATGGTGTTCAAAAAACCACCGAAAATGATTAACGGAATATATGGTTACCGGACCCCGCGTGCAATGAGTAATCCCGAGCTATGGGACGAAGCGCAAAAATATAGTGCCAATCTGATGATGCAGTTCGGTGTGATTATTACGATATTCGGCATTATCGGTTTCTGGCTTACAGATGTACGAGCGTTGGTTCTAAGTCTGGTTGCTACAGGATTCTATACGTTTAGACTGTTTACCAGAGTGGAAGGCCGTCTGAAGCAAATGCAGCGTGCACAACAGCAACAGAATGAGCAGAACGCTTAAGGTAAGATTAGTGAATAGGGTTAGAGAAGAGGACTCGCGCGTGAAGCGGGTCTTTTTGTGTTGGAGATAGGGAACGAAAGGCGATGTTTATCTCGCCAAGATTTCATATATAAAATCTAACGTTGACGTTGACGTTAACGTTAATATTATATATAATTATGTACATAACATTATAGACATATGAAAGAGGTGAGGGAAATGAGTTTATATAAAATCGACGACGTAGCCAAGGAATGTGGTTTGACCAAGCGAACCATTCGGTATTATGAAGAGATTGGTGTCATGCCTTCACCTCAGCGGACAGATGGCGGGACGCGGTTGTACACTCGGGATGATATTGATTATCTGAAAAAGGTGGTTCGCGCCAAAGAGGTACTTGGATTCTCCCTTCAGGAGTTACATACCTATGTGGCAACGGCAGATGCCTTGAACGAACAACGTTTTGACTACCAGCAGACAACTGAAGTGAGAGAACGGATCGAGAAGCTCACCACGATGGAAACAACGCTGGATGGTCAGCTGCAACTGATTGAGCAGAAACTTCAGAGCATACATGCCGTACAGACTGAACTGGAAGAGCTGCGTGAACGTGTTCGGAGCGGTATTCAAAAATTACAGGCACATGATCCGCAGGGTGATGAAGACGGCTAACTGAGTTAGCATCTAATGTTTAATAAACAAAACTGTATACACATAATCGCTACATGGAGTGAGTACCATAGTACCTGTGGCGATCCTGTACAAGCACCGGATGTTCCGGTGTCATTTGTGCCGTTTTGTTACCTCTATTCATGAAAATAGACGCAATGTTTTCATCGTTTTCACGGACATTTTCAAATATAAAGATTAACCACATAAATTATTCACAGGAGGAATTACGTATGAAAAGAGAGCCATCATTACCAGACGAATTGCCGTCATCACGTGGAGGTCTGCTATCCCAGCCACGAGCGGTATGGGCGGTCGCCTTTGCATGTATCATATCTTTTATGGGTCTGGGTCTGGTTGACCCGATTCTGCCCGCAATTGCAGATCAGCTGCATGCTTCGAAAAGCCAGGTGTCACTGCTATTTACCAGTTATAACGCTGTAACCGGGGTAGCGATGCTGATTACAGGTGTGGTATCCAGCCGGATTGGTGTGAAGTGGACGCTGCTCAGCGGTATATTGCTGATTATTATTTTCTCGTTCCTCGGCGGTACCTCAGACACGGTAGGTGCACTGGTCGGTTACCGTGGCGGTTGGGGACTTGGGAATGCCTTGTTCATCGCAACGGCGTTATCTGCCATTGTGGGACTGTCCACATCGGGGACAGCCAAAGCGATTATTTTGTACGAAGCAGCACTTGGTCTCGGGATTGCGGTTGGTCCGCTGCTTGGCGGTGAGCTGGGTTCCATCTCTTGGCGTGGCCCGTTCTATGGGGTGGCTGTCCTGATGGCGATTGCCTTTATCAGTATTACATTTATGTTGCCCAAGATGGCAAAACCGAAAACACGCAGTTCTTTGTCCGATCCGTTCAAAGCATTGAGTTATCCTTCATTGAAAACATTGGCGATTACCGCCTTCCTGTATAACTTTGGTTTCTTTACCTTGATGGCTTATTCACCCTATGTCATGAATCTGGATGAGCACGGCTTGGGTTATGTATTCTTTGGCTGGGGACTGATGCTTGCGATTACGTCGGTATTTGTGGCTCCAAGATTACAACGCCGATTCGGATCGGTGCCGTCCATGAGTGTCATGCTTACGCTGTTTGCGATTGATCTGGTTGTTATGGCAGTAGGTACTGTGATGGGTTCACCAACTACCGTTATTGTTGCAGTTATTGTGGCAGGGATCTTCCTTGGGATTAACAACACGTTGATTACAACGGCTGTTATGGAAGCTGCACCTGTGGAGCGTTCTGTTGCTTCCGCTGCATACAGCTTTGTTCGCTTCCTGGGTGGTGCGCTTGCTCCATGGCTTGCGGGTAAATTATCCGAGTGGTTCCTGCCGGAAACGCCGTTTTATTTTGGCGCATTAATGGTTCTGATTGGTGTCGTGGTACTGCTGGTACGCCGTCATCATCTGCGGGATATCGATTCCGCCATTACATCTCACTAATTCACAGGAGGAATTGCAATGCTGAAACGTATATTAGTTGCTGTTGATGGTTCGGATCATGCGCATAAGGCTTTGGAGCAAGCCCTGATTCTGGCTGAGAATATGAAACATTCCGCAAATCTGTTGATCGTACATGTTAATCCTGCCATTTCTATGAATGAACCTGCATTGGGTGTTGATCTGGAAGCTCGGATTGCCGAAGAAGGGCAACATATTATAGAACCAGTGACCAGACAGTTGTCCGGACGGAATGTTGCGTATGAAACGCTGCTGATTGCGGGTGATCCTGTTAATGAGATCTGCCGTGTGGCGCGTGAACGAGATTGTGGAATGATTGTGATGGGTACAGGTGGGAAAGGCATGCTGGCAGAGATGATCGTGGGCAGTGTCAGTCATGGCGTGTTAAAACATGCAGAATGCCCCGTCCTGACGGTTAAATAGGTTATGAAATCCTTTATAATGCAATAGCTCATGATCGCTACAATGGCTCATCAGGCACGTTACAAGCTATGATTGCCGAACACTGTAGTGGGTTGATGGCATGGAAATAGTGTATAAATAGATTATATAAATTGAGCTGAACTTTTACATGAGACAGCGATTGTATGGTTGTTCTGTCATCGAAGGGGCAGTGTAATATTCTTTTCTTTAGTTCAATAGGTTCTAAAAGGATGGAGGATGCAGCATATGAAAAAACAACATCTGTTTATCGGTGGCAAACCCACCGAATCCGTAGATTATAAAACACTTCAAGCACCATACTCCGGGGAAACGCTGGCAGAAGTCTCTTCGGCTTCAGCAGAGGAAGCGGAGGCTGCTGTTGCAGCTGCGGTTCAAGCTGGGAAGGCAATGCGCCAGATGCCTGCACATCAGCGTGCAGATATTCTGTACAAGTTGTCCTCCATGCTTGAAGAACGCAAAGAAGAAGCAGCGCGAATCATTGCGCTTGAGGCAGCGAAGCCGATTACCGCAGCACTGGCCGAGGTTGATCGTACGGTGGAGACGTATCGTTTTGCCGCCGAAGAAGCCAAGCGACTGACCGGAGAGACGGTTCCGATGGATGCAGCCAAAGGTGGAGAAGGGCGCATCGGCTATACGATGCGGCAACCTCTAGGCGTCATTGGCGCAATCACGCCGTTTAATTTCCCCATGAACCTGGTAGCTCACAAGGTAGGTCCAGCGCTGGCAGCGGGCAATACGATTGTTCTCAAACCTGCGGAGCAGACGCCGCTGTCTTCCTATTACATTGCTAATCTGCTTCAGGAAGCCGGATTGCCGGATGGTGCACTGAACGTGGTGAGCGGTGATGGTAAAACGATTGGTGATGTGCTTGTCGAGCACCCCCATGTTGCTCACATTACGTTTACAGGCAGTCCAGCGGTAGGGACGAGCATTCGTAGCAAAGCAGGACTGAAACGCGTGACACTGGAGCTTGGGTCGAATGCAGCGGTGATCGTGGATAAGGACGCAGATCTGGACAAAGTGATTCCTCGATGTGTGACGGGAGCTTTCACGTATCAGGGACAGGTATGTATCTCTCTACAGCGGATTTACGTACATCGTGACATCTCGGAAGAATTCATCCGGCGTTTTGCTGAAGCGGCGAAACAAGTGGTGGTCGGAGACCCTCTCGAGCCGGATACGGTAGTCTCTGCGCTGATTACGTCTAAAGATGTGGAGCGCACGCTCGATTGGATTGAAGAAGCCAAACAGGCCGGGGCTGAAGTAGCAGCAGGCGGTCAAGCTGAAGGAGGCGTTCTGCGTCCAACCGTGCTGGTTAACGTTCCCCGTGATGCCAAGGTATCCTGTCAGGAAGTGTTTGCTCCCATCGTGGTGATTAATACCGTGGATTCGGTTGAAGAGGGCATTGAACATGTCAACGATTCCATCTATGGACTTCAGGCTGGTGTATTCACGAACGACATTCATACGGCTCTCCATGCCGTCGATCAGATCGAGGCAGGCGGAGTTATGATTAATGACATTCCAACGTTCCGCGTCGATCACATGCCTTATGGTGGTGTGAAACAGAGCGGTATTGGACGTGAAGGTGTTAAATATGCTGTAGAGGAAATGACGGAATTGAAGTTTGTCATGTTTAACAAAGGTTGATTCTCTTCCATTCTTTTACTCAATATACCGTATGCCAATGAAAACATAATGATATGATCCTGTGCCACGATAATGGCGCAGGATTTTTTTATAAAAAAATCGTGGAAAATAGTTTCAAAAATACATAGTGATTCTTCACTGACTGCGGGTTCACATCTGATGAGACGGGTATAACATAGTTAACATACCGCAACATAACTGACCATACGCCGCTCATATCACCGAAGCATGATGTACCCATCCAGAGCACGAGCGGAATGAAGCGGTACAGCATTGCCGAAAGTCTTATATTCTCTCATTATTCAAATAAAATGCAGTATGAATTAAGCCTGAACTCTGTAGTTGCAGGACAGGCAGGAGGTGTATTCAAATGGCATATTCCATGGTTGACGTATCCGGAATGTCAGGCGTGAGTCTGAACGAGCTGAGCCAGTATGCGGAGACAGGTCTCCTGAATCCGGCCTTTGGTGGTTTGGATGAGGATACCTATTATGAAAAGCAAGAACTGTTGAGACTCCAGCAAATTCTCTTCTGTAAGGAAGTAGGCATGGAGGAGAATGAGATTGGATCGATGCTCCGCGATAATCCTCAGGACGTCATTCGCATCATGCAGCAGCATCGCATTGAGATTCTGGAGAAGGCACTCCGTCTGCATGGATTGATTCAGACACTGGACAAAACGATTTCTCATTTGCAAGGTGAACAGGAACTGGATGAACATGAGTTATATATCGGTTTTGTAAATAAGGGACGTCACCAGCTGCTGAATGAAGGGAGTTCTAACCATGTGGTCAATAATGATATGAATCAAGTGCCGACGGAGGACGTTCAGAGGTCCGACATCCAATCTTCCCATTCGTCCGCATTGTCTGAAAACCAGGAACTGAAGTCAAAGGAAGATTATCTCGATTCCCAGGCAAAAATTGATCTGGTTCATCTCGACTTGCAACAGGCCATTGAGGATGGATTGGAACCGGGGAGTGCGAAAGTACAACGGATTATTGGCAGGCATCTTGAATGGATCAAGGGTTATTATACACCCACCGCTGAGATCTATCGGGATCTGGCCAATCTGTACGTCGAGCATCGAGATTTCCGCAAAATGTACGATGGTTATCACCCGAGGCTGGCTGAATTCCTGCGCGACGGGATGATGATTAAAGCGGAACAGGATTTATCCTAGATGCATAAAGTAACATGGGCGAGCAAGAACATGGGTGTGAAACGATAATGGATAACAAAGAGCGCAGTCCTCTGAGAGGACTGCGCTCTTTGTTATTACGGGTTCTTTGCTTACAACTGCTCTGTGAGCAGGCTTACGGCTTTCTCCAGGAAGACGCGGTCTTCGTCGTCAAACCGGTTTTTGATCGGGCTGTCGATATCCAGCACCCCGTAAAGTTCGCCGTTTTTGATAATCGGTACGACGATCTCACTGTTCGATGCTGCATCACAGGCAATGTGGCCTGGGAAAGCATGAACGTCGTCAACGACCATGGTACGTTTTTCCGCAGCAGATGTACCGCATACGCCACGTCCCAATGGAATTCGGATACAGGCAGGCAGTCCTTGGAATGGCCCGAGGACCAGTTCTTTTCCATCATACAGATAGAAGCCGACCCAATTGGTGTCGGTCATAAATACATTGAGCAGCGCAGCAGCGTTCGCCAGATTGGCAATCGCACTAGGTTCATCGCGGATCAGAGCACTTAACTGTCCCAGGACGGCGGTGTGCTGCTCACTTCGTGTTCCTTCATAGGAAACAGCTTGAAACATGGTAAATCACCCTCCCGAGCAAAATGGTACTTATTTTCAAGATAGTGCAGAGGATGCGGTTAGTCAAGCGGAGGATTTCGGAAAGGGAAGGGAATACCTGAAGAATCCTCCTGTTTCTCAGCTTCTTGCGTGGGGTAATTACTTAGCAACCACGGAGGGCTATAACCCGGGAAGGAGCTTGGCTTATGCATGCAGAGGTACAGAATCTTTTTGTACGGATACATCTACTATATTTCGCGCAAAATCAGGATTTGAACGTTAGCGAGGCGCTGCCCTTATTGGAAGAACGGGGCTATCGCGTTGGAGAGCGGGAGATCAAGCAGGAGCTTGAACACCTGACTCAGGAAAACTTCCTGACCGCCCACGGGGACCAATGGAGCCTAACCGGGACTGGCATTGAAGAATTCAAGGAAATCACGGCTGTGTTTGGCCGGGTTAGCGATGAATTACTGGGGAAGGGCAAGAAAACGTCCAAAGCTTAAAAATTCATTTGGACAAGCCATGATTCCATAATTTACTCAAACTCGAATTGATCCATACGTACAACAAGACCGGGAGCGATATTGGCCCGGTTTTTTGACGTGTGTCCATGACTGAATAGTTGCCATTCGGCGCAGGTTATGATTAGATGACTAGTGAATCTTATGGTCTGCAGAGATGGATCGGATCGGAGTGTCTTATATGTATAAATGCAAAGGGAGAATTCCCGAAATGGAGACTGCGCGGCTTCGTCTGCGTAAAATGCGTCGCCGGGATGCGGCTCAGATGTTCGCATGCTGGTCGGATCGCGAGGTAACCCGTTATATGAATCTTGCACCCATGATTGGGACAAGCGAAGCGGCGGACATGATTGCACTGCTCAACCAAATGGCAGGGGAAGAGGATGCGATACGGTGGGGGATCGAGCTCAAAGAAACAGGCAAACTCATCGGCAGCTGTGGATTTAACACATGGCAGCTTGAAGGCGCATTCCGGGGTGAGATCGGATATGAGCTTGGACGTGATTACTGGCGCCACGGTTATATGACGGAGGCTTTCTCGGCATTGCTACCCTTCGGATATGAGACCATGGGACTTAATCGGATTGAAGCGCTGGTTGATCCGCGTAATCTGGCTTCCGGCGAGTTCCTGACGAACCGCGGCTTCACACGAGAAGGGTTGCTGCGACAGGTGCAGCATACGTCCACCGGATACAAGGATATGGTGATGTATTCCATGTTGTATGATGAGTTCCTTCGTAAGAAAGGTAAATAAAAGAGACAATATATAATTGTTTTTATAGTTACACTTCAACGAAGAAACAGAACAAAGCTGGAGAAGCACCAATTATCTAGAGAAACGAAGAGAGAAGGGTTTGTGTGAATGCAATCGGAGGTTTGAAGCGCAGTTTCATCTTGACGGGGCTGTTGCTCGCGACATTTCTGTCAGCGATAGAAGGCACCGTGATTGGCCCAGCGGGACCAACCATTGTCAGTGAACTGGGGAGTGTACAGCTGCTTAGCTGGATTTTCACCGCATATCTGCTGACGATGGCTGTGAGTACGCCCATTTTCGGCAAAATCAGTGACTTGTATGGACGAAAGCCTGTATTCCTGATTGGCTGTGCCTTATTTTTATTGGGTTCACTCCTGTGCTGTCTGTCGCAGAACATGGAGCAATTGATTATTTTTCGTGCCATTCAAGGGATCGGTGCGGGTGCGGTAGTTCCTGTTACTTTTACGATTATCGGAGACATCTACGCCATTGAAGAACGTGGCAAAATTCAGGGCTGGATCAGCTCCGTGTGGGGTATTTCCTCTCTGGCGGGTCCGTTGCTTGGTGGTTATTTTGTAGATAATCTGGGCTGGCAGTGGATCTTTGGTTTTAATGTGCCATTTGGTCTGCTCGCGATGTGGTTTGTATTTCGTTATCTGAAGGAAGATATCTCTCCGCGTACAGCCAAAATTGACTATGTCGGTGCGTTGACTTTCACGGTAGGCATTACGGCATTGCTCTTCGTCCTGTCGGCGGGTGGACAGTATTATGCCTGGAGTTCTCCGTTGATTGTAGGACTGAGTGTGATTGCCGCTCTGTTTATCATTTTATTTTTCGTGGTGGAAAAAAGAGCTCAGGCCCCAATGGTTCCTCTACATCTGTTCCGAATTCGGGACATCCGTGTGGCGAATATCGCGGGATTGCTAACCAGCACTCTGATGATCGGTCTAACCAGTTATTTGCCGCTCTGGGTGCAGGGGGTTCGGGGAGGTAATGCGACGGAATCCGGGCTGCTGCTCGCGCCGATGTCGGTGGGCTGGCTCATTGGTAGTGTGTTGGCAGGCCGCCTGTTGATGAAAATTGGATCACGTATGACCGCATTGATTGGATTAACCGGCATTGCGATTGGATCGGGTGGACTCTTTCTGGTGGGCGGGACATCCCCGCAGGCCGTGCTCTTCATATTGACCTTTATTTATGGTCTCGGCTTCGGATTTGCATTTACGATCTTCACCATTATTGCGCAGTCCTCCGTAGGGTATAAGGAGCGTGGCTCCTCTACGGCACTGCATACGTTCATGCGTACGTTGGGACAGACGATTGGTGCAGCGGCTTTTGGTACCTGGTTGAACTATCGGATCTCCACGTTATCGAATGAACAGAATCTAGCGGAGGCCGGAATTTCGGAAAATGATCTGAATGAACTGCTCGCACCACATACGGATGCTGCTCTGTCGGATGACAAATGGGCGCTGCTGCGTAACGTGCTGGAAGGAAGTTTGCATTCCCTGTTTGTCATTATGTTTGTCATTGCATTGGTCTCGTGGGTAACGACGCTGGCTCTACGCAAACGTTTAATTGTACCCGAAGATGCAGATGCTCCACCGCAACCACAAGGCTCAAAGTAAAAAGAAGATATATACGAAAAACCGGATTCGCCGATGTCAGGCAAATCCGGTTATTTTTGTTGGCACTTGCGCCATGAATGTTCTAACTGCTTGCTGATAAACGATCTGCAGAATGTGCAAGCCTTCCCAAAAGTTCGGACAGCAGTTCCTTATCTTCCTCGCTCAGTCCACTGACAGCACGGTCGATCTTCACCGCATAGCCTGGATAGATGTCATCCATGGTGCGTTGGCCTTCTTCGGTCAATTCCACAAAAATGATACGTCTGTCTTGCGGACAATGCTTACGGAGTAACAGTCCTTTTTGCTCCAGCTTATCAATCACATAGGTCACATTTCCACTTTGCAGCAGAAGCTGTGCACCAACCTGTTGAATCGGCTGAGCTCCTTTCATATATAACACTTCGAGCACCCCGTATGCGGTGGGGTTGAAGCCATGCACTTTGCTTCCGGATACAGCGTGTTCATTCACGCTCTTGAATGTCTGGGCCAAGGTGCGGTACAGATGAAGTGAACGTTCGGCTCCAATTTCTTGTAATTCCAGCATGCTGATCCCGCCTTTTCAGATTAGTTTTATAAGTTGAAATGATGAAGAGTGGTCCTCTTCCTTATGCTGTTAATGTAAAAGATATTTCAACTTATAGGAGTTGGTTAGTTATGTTTGACGATTCAGGTTGTCGCCATGCTCTTATTGTAAACCTCTGTTTCCACGAAAAACATGCGATATGTCACAAGATCTGCATTTTTAGCATTTAAAATTTGATCATTCATCTTGCAGGAAAATCATCCTTCAGATGTCGCTTCTTCTCCGCCTCTGGCCGGAGGTTGAGTCAAGCCATGCTCTCTTATAATGAGTTCATATTATGAATACGGAAGGTACTGGAGGAGAAGCAGGATGACAAGTGAGTTAACATTTGAAGCACAACGACCGCTGAAGAATAACCGATCTTTTGTAACATTGATGGTGGCACAGGCCATCTCCAATCTGGGGGACTGGCTGCATCTGCTGGCGATCCTGACACTCGTAGGTATCCGCTGGAATGCAACGCCGTGGGAGATTACGTTTGTCATGTTGTCCGCAGCATTACCCATGTTGGTGACGGGGCCGTTTGCTGGAGCGCTCGCGGATCGGATGAATCGCAAATGGTTGATGATTGCTGCTGATGGCGCGCGAATCGTCATCGTGGGTGCGTTGATTTTTGCCGACCAGATCTGGCACGTCTACATACTGCTTGTCCTCAAATCGCTATTTGATGTCATCTTTTCTCCTGCCAAAAACGGAAAGCTAAAGGAAATTGTACCGCATGAACAGCTTGCGCAAGCGGTGTCCATCAGCTCAGTGATCGAACAGATGTCCAAAATTATTGGTCCAGCGCTTGGTGGACTGCTGGTAGCTGCTTTTGGCATCACCTGGTGTTTTGTTCTCGATTCAGCGTCTTTTCTAATCTCCGGCATCATTTTATTGTGGATTCCTGGAACTCGGGTGATCCAAACCGCCATTCATAACGTAACAGAATTAGAGGAAGAGACAGCTGGGGATGTTAACAACCGCCGAAAAAACTCTTTTTGGAAAGAAACATTGGAGGGCATCCGCATGCTCGCTACTCTTCCCCACGTAGGAACGTCTCTGATCTTGCTTGCTTCAGCCATACTATTTTTGCAATTTGCCGATTCACAGACTGTGGTGTTATTTAGACAGCTTCCCGGAATTTCAAGTGATCTGCTGGGATGGTGCGTGGCGGCCAGTGGTGTAGGAACATTAATTGCAGCGATGAGTGTGCGGAAGTGGAGGCAAGCAGGGCATGTTTTGAAAATGGGTCTGGGAACCTCGCTCACGGGTCTGGTCATTGGTACAGCCGGAATCATTGTCGTGGCCTGGCCATCTGCTGGACTTAGTGCGCACCTGCTGCTTATAACCTTGTTTGCCCTGGCGGGAATCGGAATCGGGTTTGCAGTGGTACCCTTCCAGATCCTGTTGCAGGAACAGACACCTGAGGCGATGACAGGCAGGGTGTTTGGAACGGTAGGCAGCGTGATGACAGCCAGTAATATTATGGGTCCGGTAGTCGGTGGATTCATGGTCACCTCGTTCGGTGTCGTACCGGCTTTTGTCTGTTCAGGCATTTTGCTGACCTTGCTTGGGTTGATTTATTTGATGAAACGTAACGGGAAAAAAGTCGATATGAATGACTCCATTGCGCCAAAGAGCATGACTGCGGGCGACTGAAAACATGCCGGACCCGCTCAGGTTAGAACAGTTGAAATGAAGGTTTGAATTTACTTCAAATTTTAAGTTTTTGATGAAAAAGCGTTTGAGTAAACGCCTTCACGTTTAATGAGGAACAGGCAGAAATCCCTGTATTCTAATTATTCATAGGGGAAAACTCATATGCCTTGTCCCACCAATGCATTAGCGGAAAGGGGGTGAAGCAACTTGAACGTAAAGTTACCAAAATCGATTGTACGTCTTGGAAGCATACCACTGGCAATACTTGCAGGGACTTTGATGCTGGGGTTTGGATCGTCGCATGTATATGCGGATGATGCTCAGGTATCTTCTGAAAAACCGTCCAGCGGATTGTCGCTAAATCTGTTTTCACGCGATTCGGATGGCGGGTTGAATCTGACTCCATCGGTATCGGTATCCACACCACTACTGGATGTTGAAGTTCCGTCGATCAAAGCGAATGAATCCACAGGTAAGCTGAGTGTATCCGAGCTGAACGTAGATACACCGCTTGGATCGGCCGGAACATCAGAGATTGGGATTGATGCGAAGAAGGGAACCGTCGAACTGCCGTCTGTAAAGGCGGATACACTGGTGATCAAAGCCGATGTATCAAGCAGTCAGGTAAACCTGAACGAAGGTACAGCTTCCTTGCCCGGGCTTACCGCAGAGGTACCCGAGGTGATCAAGGCAGAGACGTCTGCTGTGAAAACAGACCTTCGGCAGGGTAAGGTTGAATTGCCTTCCGTGAAGGTGGATGTACCTGAAGTTACTTCGGTCAATATCTCCTCATCCCGTGTGGATCTGACTAAGGGAAATGTACAGTTGCCTTCTGTGAAAGCAGAAGCTCCAGTTGTAGACGTATCCGCTGAACTCAATCCTGATCAGGAAAAGGTGGAGATTCCAAGTGTGAAGCCGGAACGGCCTGTAGTCGTCAAAACACCGAATGGTGAAACTTCCAATACGAGTGCGCTCACAGATCCTTCTTCATCTCAGAACAACGAGGAAGGACTGGACGCAGTACAGGTTACAGGGAAAGTGATTGAGATCACCTCGGAACCAGTATTACGTCCAGAACAACCTGTTGTTCCGCAGGCATTGCCTGTGGAAGGAACCGATCTGACGCAGGATTCCGATGTCAATGCAGGATTGCCAGATAACGAGTTATTCCTCGTAGATCAGCCATCTGCTGAACCATCTGTCACTGAACAAGTGCATAGTAACCAGGAAGCCATTCTGAAACAAGATGATACTGATGCAGCATCTCCATTGCAGCCTCGCACAGAACGACCCAATAGTTGGTCTGTTGCAGCAACTTCTCCCGGAGCAGCTAATGCTTCCGCAGGGACAAGCTCCGGTTCGTCCGGTGTAACTGGAGGTGGAGCAACGGCTCCAGCCGCTGCACTTCCAGGAGCAACAACGGGGCTGGTTACGCCAGATTACGATTTTGCTTTCCGAATGGAACGGCTCGATGGGTTCAGTCAATGGTCACAGGCACCGCCGGGGCGGCCGCCGCAATATACCTCTTTCTCTTAGGCAACAATGGCGTTAATTCAACCAAAATTGAGAAGGAGTGTATATCATCATGAAAAAAGTGAATCGTTGGGTAAAATTGTCGGTATTGTCGGGTACGTTGGTGGCTGGATTGCTGGGAGCTTCGCAGGCAACTTACGCAGATAGCTATAGCAATAACAGCAGTGGCAATCTGGATCTGAATGCAGGTTTGCGTCTGGAGTTGGGATCTCTTCTGTCAGGACACCGTGACACAGGTTACGGGCACAATGGTAGCTACGGAGGTTCATCCAGTGCAAGTGGAGCATTGAATTTGGATCTTGGACTCAATGCCGGCTTATCCTCAGAGAGCACGAACCGATACAATGATCGTTCTTCCGATCACACTGCTGAGCGTAGCAGTTCTGGCAAGCTGGGCCTTGGCTTGAACGCCAATGTGTCGGGAGAAGGTACAACGATGAGCGATTATTCACGAGGCGGCGACCATCGGAACGTGAACAGCAGCTATGCGAGCGAAAGCCGTGGAGCACTGGGTCTCGGTCTGAACGTGAATGCCGAGGGTGAGAGTGCGACATGGACTCAATCTGAACGCAACAATAGCGTGAATGACCGTGAGCGTAACGTAAACAGCAGCACTGCGAGCGAAAGTCGTGGAGCGCTGGATCTGGGTCTGAACGCGAAAGCGGAGGGAGAGAGTGCAACGATGGCTCAATCTGAACGCAACAACAACGTGAAAGACAGCGAGCGTGACGTAAACAGCAGCTATGCGAGTGAAAGCCGTGGAGCACTGGGTCTCGGTCTGAACGTGAAAGCGGAAGGAAAGGGTGCAACGATGGCTCAATCCGAACGCAACAACAGCGTGAATGACCGTGAGCGTAACGTAAACAGCAGCTATGCAAGCGAAAGTCGTGGAGCACTGGATCTGGGTCTGAACGCAAAAGCAGAAGGAGAGAGTGCGACATGGACTCAATCTGAACGCAACAACAGCGTGAAAGACAGCGAGCGTAACGTAAACAGTAGCTATGCGAGCGAAAGCCGCGGCGCACTGGATCTGGGTCTGAACGCGAAAGCCGAAGGAGAGAGTGCAACGATGGCTCAATCCGAACGTAGCAACAGCGTTAACGACCGTGAGCGTAACGTGAGCAACAGCTACGCAAACGAAAGCCGCGGAGCGCTGGATCTGGGTCTGAACGCGAAAGCGGAGGGAGAGAGTGCAACGATGGCTCAATCCGAACGCAGCAATAGCGTGAACGACCGTGAGCGTAACGTGAGCAACAGCTACGCAACTGAAAGTCGTGGAGTGCTGGATCTGGGTCTGAACGCGAAAGCGGAGGGAGAGAGTGCAACGATGGCTCAATCCGAACGCAGCAATAGCGTGAACGACCGTGAGCGTAACGTGAGCAACAGCTACGCAAACGAAAGCCGCGGAGCACTGGATCTGGGTCTGAACGTAGACGCAGATGCAGAGAGTGAAACTACATCTGTGGTGGAGACAAATCGGTAATATGAGCTTTTCATTGTAATATGAAGAAGCAGGGGCTCCGGAACCCCTGCTTCTTTTTTTGCATTTCACAATTCGAAATAATATGCAATTGGATAAAAAAATTAGTATAATTGTTATAACAGTTGAATAGTATAACTAAGGGGGAGAAATGAATGAATAGGGTGAGTGAGATGGAACGAAAAGTAACGAAATTCGGTAATAGTCTTGGATTAACAATGACGGATGCCTTCAAACAGGTTGGTCTTGAGCAAGGCGATATGGTTCAAATCGAGGTAAATCAGTCCACCGGGGAGATTATTATTAAAAAGTCTGCAAAAGTTAATTTGCCTAACGGAATCAGTAGTGATTTTATGGATACATTGGCTGATGTGATGGGTGAATATGATCAAACCCTGAAAGGTCTTAAGGATAGATGAGCATGACCCGGTATTTGAGTATTCAAGAGGTTATTGCGATCAACGTCGCTATGATTAAGCGTTACAGTCCTGGAGAGCAGATTGGAGTTAAAGATTCTGGTCTGCTTGAATCTGCGGTTGTAAGAGCACAATCATCAGTTTTTGGTAACGAAGCCTACCCATCTATATATGAAAAATCTGCTGCGATCTTTCAATCTTTGGGCCAAAACCATCCTTTTCATAATGCTAATAAAAGAACGGCTTTTACCGCATTAGTGATCTTTCTGCGTTATAACAATGTGTATCTTAAAATGGATCAAACTTTTGCTGAGGACTTTACTGTTGATATGGTGAACCACAAGTACACATTTGAAGAACTAGTCTCGATTATTCGAACATACTGTGTTACTGAAAACGAAGAATAATAAACAAAGCAATAAATCATACATTACTATGATTTATTGCTTTGTTTATTTGCCATCTATATAGAAATGCTCAAAATGATCAAACAAACAGCCCGTAACTCGATTACAATAAAACTAAAGAATGAAATAAACGCCTGATTAGAACAGGGAGTGAATGATATGGGAACGGAATATAAAAGCACGGAAATACAGGAGTCCATATTGGACGTACATATTACCGAGGCAGGATACGAGCCGGGACAATCGACCATACGCAATATTCGAATGAATGTGGCGCGGGGAGAGCTGGTAGGTATTATCGGACCGAATGGTGCGGGCAAAAGTACCACGATCAAAACACTGCTGGGTCTGCTGGAACATGCGAACTATGAAGTGACGATTGGGGGAGAGGGTCGCTATGCCTATATCCCGGAGCAACCGGTTTTTTACGAATATATGACCTTCTGGGAACATCTGGACCTGGCGGCAGCGGCATATGAAATGGAGGAAGAAGCTTTTGTTGCCAGAGCGGAGGAACTGTTGGTTCGTTTCGGCATGGACCACGTTCGAAATGATCTTCCAGCCAGCTTCTCGAAGGGCATGCGGCAGAAAATGATGCTGATGATCGGATTTCTGTCTTCACCGGATATCTATATTGTGGACGAGCCGTTCATCGGACTGGACCCTCGTGCAACCAAGGATTTTCTAAAATTGCTGGATGATGAACGTCGCCGCGGCGCGGGTGTGCTCATGTCTACGCATGTACTGGATACCGCTGAACGAATCTGCGATCGGTTTATTCTGATTGCTTCCGGCAGATCGGCTGCCGAGGGAACACTGGATGAAATCCGTGAAGTGGCAGGATTGCCGGAAGCCTCTTTGTTTGACTGTTTCGATGTACTGACGTCTTAGATAGAGAGAGGGTGAGAGAGAATGGAAACTTCCCAGCGTTATACACCACTTCGTTTGTACAGACGAAGACGTAAAGAGCATTTCAGGGAACAAATGAAAAATCTTAGACTCGTCGTGGATTGGACGGTGTGGGTATACCTGCTTGTTCCGGGTCTGCTCTATCTGATTGGATGGTACACGAGTCTGTGGACCAAACCGCTGCCTGCATGGGCGACAGGATTACCGCTTCCTGTACTGACCGGGTTGATTGACGTGGTTATGCTTACCGGGGGTGTGTTGATATTTGTGGAGGAAGCGGATGTATTGTTTCTGAAATCAAGGCCGTTGTGGATGCGCACGTTAATGAGGCAAGGGCTCTACCTGTCCTGTCTGCAACATCTGGGCAAAATGATCCTGATTACAGCGCTGACCGCACCCCTGTGGTCCCGTGTCTATGAGATGTCGAATCTCCAGATTGCACTTATGGCTGTCTGGTTCGGTGCAGTAGCTTCATTCCAGGCAATAACACTACATATGACGAAGGTTCGACTTATAGGATGGCGACGCTGGATTCAGATGATCCCTCTCGTCATCGGCATAGGTTATATGACCATTCATGCGACATCATGGATGCATGGGCAGACGTGGAAAATCAGTTTTGGTATCGGGGTGATCATGCTTCTTCTGATTACAGTCGGACAGATGAGGCTCTTGATGAAGGGAACGTTTGAAGGGGATGTACGGGAGGATCTGCGGAGCAGGCTGCAGCTTACAGCACTAATGTTAAGCCGGGCGGTGAGCAAGCCGAAAGCCCCACGAACAAGGTCCATCATCTTCCGCAAACCGCGTAAACTGCTGCGCAATCGTTCCATCGCGAACCGGACAGCGGAGATTGCGTTCAAGGCATTTTTCCGAAACTCAGCTACGATGAAATTGTATTTGCAGCTTGGCGGACTATCCATCGCAGCAGTTGCCTTGCCACCTTTTCCGGTCAATGTCATCGTGTGTGCGTTATTAATCATCATGTTGACGGTAATGTTTTATCGTTCCTGGGATGTTTTTGCCACGTCCGACTATGTTCAGCTCATAACGTATGACTCGGAGGCGCTGCATCGTGCAGGTTCGATGATGGTTCGGATGTTGTTCGTCCCGATTGGTATTCTTATGGGATTCACGCTGGGACTGGCCTGGCTCGGGTGGATCGTCGGTATTCTGACAGCCGCAGGTGCGGTGGCCTTTGGACTCTGTGTGTTATCAATTGCCGGATGGGTTCGGCAGACCCGGGCCTAGGACGTGTCTCAAAAACTCGCTGAAGTTCATCTTTTACCGCCTTTTCGCCCCATGCTGTGTCACTTTCCCTTGACGTGCCCCGGCACGCCTGCGGAAAACTTCCTTGCTTGGAACGAAAATTCGGCAAAATCTGCTTCCTTCGGAGTTTTCAGACACGCCCTGAAGGAATTCCTTTCTAAGTCAAAGCATATCGTGCGCTATATCTGCCCATGCTATAGAAGAAGAATCTCATCAACGGATGATGAGAGATTAGCTGTAGCAAGGAGGAAGAGACGATGATGGATAATAGCGAACTACAGGTGCATTTCGCAGACGGTTCGGCGTTGAATGCCGCCAGGGCAACCTTGGAGGAATTGGGATATAAGCCGTATCAGTCCGGCCCGCTGGAATTGTACATTCCCACAGATCGCCAGGATCCTCAGTCTGCCGTGGAGATTGTACAATCTCATGGAGGAAGTGCCGTATTTGCCTCGCAAACGGAAGAACTGGATCAGTTTCAGAATATATCGATTCCGGCTCATCTCGTGAATGAGGATTGGAACGATGGTTATACGAGCGGAAACCAGGGGAGCCAGGCTGAGCAAGGTGCACATAACTATAGCGAGGACCCGGCATACGATGATTCGGCTGATGGATTCTCGGGCAGTGTCAAAGCCTAGAAGGCAAAAATCACAGGCGAAGAGTGGTTCGATCCACCTTTCTAAAATGGAACAATGCTGAAAACCCCGATACTCCACGGATAGTGGACATCGGGGTTTTTGACATCTGAAGCAATTCAGCATGGGTATGAAGTGTGTAATACCTATTATGATGTGGCGTGTTTATATTCAGCCGCATGCATACCAGCCGTATATCCTGTGGAGAAAGCAGCGGTGATATTATACCCCCCAGTGTAGCCGTGAATATCCAAAACTTCACCGCAAAAGAATAGTCCAGGCAGCAGCTTGGATTCCATTGTTTTTGGGTATATCTCCTTTAAGTGGATTCCTCCCCCAGTAACGAAGGCTTCTTTAAGCGATCTTGTTCCGTCTGCACGGAAGGTAAAAGCCTTCATTAGCCCGCACAAATTGCTTAACATGCCTTTGGGGAAATGGTGGAACGTGAGGTCATCGCTGATCTCCGCACGTTTCATCATTAATGGAATCATGCGTTCCGGAACCCATGTTTTCAGTATGTTTTTGACAGCCTTGCGTGATTCTTGTTCCAATACCTGTTGGACTTGTGTTTCCAATGCACCTAGGGACAGCTCCGGGAACAGATCAATGCTCATAATAACCTGTGGGTTTCCAGACTTCATCTGAACCTTGCGGATAAATTGGCTGCAACGCAGTGCGACCGGTCCCGACACACCAAAATGCGTGAAAATCATATCCCCGCGATGGGAGATGACGGGTTTTCCTTTGGCATCTATAACAGATAGACCGATATCTCTCAAAGATAAACCTTGCAGTTCCTTGGACTGAATCCAACTCTCCCCAGACACAATAGGCACTTCAGTTGGATATAACTCTGTAATCGTATGACCGGCAGCTTCGGCCCAAGGATAACCATCTCCGGTTGATCCAGTTTGAGGCACGGATTTGCCGCCAGTAGCGATAATGACAGAGCGTCCAAGGATGGTTTTACCTGAGAGCAATTTAACACCCTGTACCTGCTGACCGTTCTGAATGAGTTCCTTAACCGGTTCTTTGGTGCGAATCTCAACGCCGAGGGAGACGATTTTGCCTACCAATGCATCCACGACTGTTTTCGCTTTATCGGTTACGGGGAACATTCTGCCGTTATCTTCTTCTTTCAGGGCAATTCCGAGATTCTCAAAAAAACGCATGATCCCCTGGTTGTCCAGATTCTGAAACGAACTATATAAAAAGCGGCCATTACCCGGAATATGCCGGATGAGTTCATCTGTTTCCTTGGCATTGGTTACATTGCACCGACCTCCGCCAGAGATGCCGAGTTTACGACCCAGTTGATCTCCTTTATCCAGCAGAAGCACAGAGGCTCCATGCTCGGCAGCTGCAACGCAAGCCATCAGGCCCGCAGATCCACCACCAATTACAATGACATCATACATACGTTATTACCCTCTTTTTTCATTGATTTTGTCTGTTTTACGTAAAACGTGTCTACTCCTGCCTTTTTCTGAAATATAATGGAGTTAGGAGAAGTTCTATTATGCAGTCTTAAGGGATATATTGTAATATACTGTCGCCTATGTTTTAATCAGAAATACATGAGGGAATGTGCAGGCAGAGGAGGAGATGGCATTGTGGTTGCGTTAAAGGACATTCTTTTACAAGTACTGCTGGCAGGGTCGGCGGTATTCCTGATTCCCTTATTCCATCTGGGGCTCTCCAGGCGGGCTATTGCCAAAATGGAACATGCCGGAACAGTACAACCCAGTTTAGCTGTGACAAGTGTCGCGAGCATGCTGCTGTGTTTGCTGTTTGCGCTTTTTGCGAGTCCAGTGGCCGTACCCATATCATTAAGCATCGTACCTGTGATACTTGTTATTTTGTATTGTAAGTCCGCTATAGGCTTAACGCTGTCCATTCTACATATTCTCTTCTATTTTCTTTTTGCGCATCCCTATGATCTGTACGGATTTCTCCTTCATACGGGCATTCTTCTCTATCCTATTGTATGGTTGTCTGCCAAACGATTCAAGCATAATACGTCTTCGCGCAAAATGGCGATCCTGATCTCCCTGATTGCAATGGAACTAATTGTAACGAGCCTGTTGTGGATCACATCCCACCAGAATGACTCCACATACTCTGCAACCTACATGATACTTACAGCACTTGGATATACTGCTGGTGGCATTG
The DNA here is from genome assembly GCF_001570725.1 of Paenibacillus amylolyticus. Taxonomy (GTDB): domain Bacteria; phylum Bacillota; class Bacilli; order Paenibacillales; family Paenibacillaceae; genus Paenibacillus; species Paenibacillus amylolyticus_A. Next base: position 82,691 of record NZ_BCNV01000008.1, on the reverse strand, counting down.
TTGCGGGCAGTCTGAGTCTGCTATGGCTGGAACGGATGAAACATTATCGTGGGCTGGAGCAGCATCTCTCCGAAGTTCACCACCGATACATAACCGAAACGGAGAAACTTCATCAGATTCTGAATGCAATTCCCCTCTCCATTGCCACTGTAGATAAAGAAGGCACGGTCATGTTCGTCAATGAGATGATGGAGCAAACAGCGAGAGAGCAGTTACCTTGTACCTCCACGCCTGATCTCATTGGACAGCCTGCCAGTCAATTTGTTGAACAAGGTCAGGCGGACAAGATGGATAAAAGCATTCGCAGAGCCGTCATTCACGGTGAGATTAGTGGATTGACCGTTCGTTACGGTGCTCACGTATTTCAGTCCCGAACCGTGCCAATCTATGCCTTTTCAACAGAGCCTGCCAGAGAAGTTACAGGGGCTATGCTAATTATTCAGGATATCACGGAGCTAGAGATGCTACGAAGTGAGCTGGATAATGTGGACCGTCTCAGTCTGGTGGGCCAGATGGCTGCGAGCATTACGCATGAAGTGCGCAATCCAATGGCTGTTGTGCGTGGCTTTCTTCAACTCATGCAGGAAAAAAGTCCGGAATCCCTGGATCACTATTACCGGATCGTCCTGGAAGAGCTGGACCGGGCGAATAGTATCATTAATGATTTCTTGTCTCTGGCTCAGAATCGCATTGCGGAGAAAGAAGAATCCCAGCTGCATGATATCATTCATGAACTCAGTCCATTGTTATGGGCGGATGCGAATCTGCGTGGTCAGAGCATTGAACTCCTGCTCGCACATGATGTGCCGAAGCTGAATCTCAATTCAAAGGAAATCAAACAGGTGGTATTGAACCTGGCCCGTAACGGGATGGAAGCCATGAATGAGAAAGGCGTGCTTACGCTGGAGACGCGGATGGTAGACGACAGGGTGGAGCTGTGTGTACGGGACACAGGACCGGGTATACCGAGGGTGAAGAAGGAGAAGCTGTTTGAACCTTTCTATACGACCAAAGCCAAGGGAACCGGGCTCGGATTGTCCATGTGCCTGAGTATTGTGGAACGACATAATGGAACCATTACCGTGGAATCGGAGGAAGGTCAGGGGACCACCTTCAAAGTGGCATTTGAACAATAGGCATTCAGCATATTTTGCCAGACAATGAGACATAATAATATGGAAGAAGCCTTTCCGCAGGCGGTTTCTGAATCTTGCTTTCATTGCTTATGGATGTATAATAGGAATAGCACATCATTACATCCATAATTTTCGATATGAATGTAACGTTGTTTTGGATAGCTATTCGCCTCTAATTCTAACGAGATTATAGAACAACCATTTATAAGGAGTGAAACCGAATGTCAATGTCATTTGATCAATACATGAAAGATATGGTTCAACCTATGCGGGATGAGCTAACTCGTCTTGGCATTCAGGAGTTGCGTACTCCTGAAGAAGTGGAAGCAAGTCTGCCGGATGCAAAAGGAACAGCGCTGATCGTCATTAACTCAGTCTGCGGATGTGCCGCAGGTCAATGTCGCCCAGGTGTATCTCAAGCCCTTCAGAACGATATTACACCGGATCACCTGTACACTGTATTTGCTGGTCAGGATAAGGAAGCAACTGCAAAAGCACGTGAATTCTTTGCACCGTATCCTCCATCTTCACCGTCCATCGCCTTGATGAAAGACGGAGAACTCGTTCACTTTATTGAGCGTCATCAAGTGGAAGACCGTTCTGCAGAGGAAATTGCGGCTGATCTCACTAGTGCATTTGAACGTTACTGCCGTTAATTCGCTCCATAGAACGCCCCGCCCTTCGGATAACCGATGCCGGGGCGTTTCATTTTGGATAGATAAGGTTATTGAACCATTCGGACCTTTCAAGATGGACATCAAATTTCATTAATTTAGAAACGGGGTGTGTGAACGATGAGTTTGCAACAACAGATCATCGCTGAATTGAAGGTTAAACCAAGCATTAACGAAGAAGAGGAAGTTCGCAAGCGTGTTGATTTTCTGAAGACGTATGTGAAAAATGCAGGTGCCAAAGGCTTGCTGATTGCGATCAGCGGCGGTATTGATAGTGCAGTAGCTACGGCGCTTTGCAAAAAAGCGACGGACGAGCTTACACAAGAAAACAATCAAGAGTACAAAACTCTCGGTGTATTCCAACCTTACGGTGAACAAGCCGATATCGACCACAGCTACGCTGTAGCGAAAGCATACGATTTGAAGCATGTCGTGGAAACCAATATCGAAGATGCCGTTAACGAGATTGCACTCGAAGTGGAACAAGGCTTCAAATCCTTGGGCAGTCCACGCCATATGACTCACCAAGGCAAAGGGAATGTTAAGGCGAGAACTCGTATGGTTATGCAATATGCGCTTTCGTTTGAAGAAAACCTGCTCGTTGTAGGTACGGATCACGCGTCCGAAGCTATCACGGGTTTCTATACCAAATGGGGCGATGGCGCTGTAGATATCACGCCACTGAGCACCTTGAACAAACGTCAGGTACGCCAGCTGGCAGCATATCTGAACGTGCCACAAGCTATTTTGGATAAGGCACCATCTGCAGGATTATGGGAAGGTCAGACGGACGAAGATGAGCTGGGAATTTCGTATGAAGCCAACAGCGACTATCTTGAAGGCAAGCAGATCGATCCGGCTGCACAAGAGCGCCTCGAAGCGTTCTATACGCGCACACATCACAAACGTAATGCCATTCCTGGTATCTAATACGGGTGGATGCGCACGCACGTTATATTGGGAATACGAAAAAGAGTCACTGCTCAGGCAGTGACTCTTTTTAGTGTGGATTGATGAAAAACAAAATCCAGATGACTACTATATTAAAGATGAGTTAGTTACTCCATGTCTTGATCTGTTGCAGGGTTTGGGTGATGGCTTGCTCCAGTTGCGGAGTGGTTTCCTTAAAAGGATGTACCGTATTAAAGGTGTGGTTCCCTTCAGGTATCTGGTGCCATGGAATATCAGGGCGGGCTTGAACTAATGCGGCAGAACCGTCCCGCAGACGCTGGGGATCTTCTGTTCCCTGAATGAGTGCGACGTGCAACGTTGAAGAAGCCAAACGGTCAATGATCGCGTAACGTTCGTGATGCTTGTCCAGGTCCTCCAGAATAGAGACGTCCAGTGGCATCTGCTGGCCTGTACGTCCGTTAACGACATGGCTGCGGCCATGCGTGCGCATTTCTTCTTTTTGCTCCGCTGAGAAGAGATCCAGATTGGTTACCCCATTCCAGGAGATTACACCTGCCACCTGCTCGGGATGATCCAGTGCATAAACGATACTTACACCCGCACCGCGGCTATGTCCAATCAGGTATACAGGAAGTCCAGCGAGTTCAGGTTGTGAAGCTACATACTCAAGCACTAGGGCCAGATCAGCAAGCTCCCGGCTGTACGTATTCACTGCGAACTTTTCAAGTTCAGAGAATTGCTCCAGATATTCGCCGATACCGTTGTGAGAGAAATTGAAGGTCAGCACATGATGTGTCTTGCTTAGCTGTGAAGCTGCATAGGGGAACATGCCCCAGTCTTTGAAGCCTTTGTATCCGTGAGCCAGAATGATGACCCCTTGAGCGGGTTGTTGTGCAGGGAAGAAGTCCCCGCGAATGATAGCATCTACGTCAGTGGGCAATTCAAAAGTGATGGGCATTATTCAGACCTCCTAAGAGTTTCAAACGATTCCTGATTCATATTTTAGCATAAATGGGAATGCGGATAGGTACTCGCTTCTGGGCGCCCCTCCTGCTACAATAGAATACGTGTTCGGAGAGTTACGGATCATGTGATTGAATGGAGATCTTTTACAGTATAAAAGATTAAGCGGGTGAAGCGTTGATGATATATGGCATTGGCAATGATGTGCTGGAGATTGGACGTATGCGCAAGCTGCTGTCTGGTCGCCATGCGGAAGCTTTTATAAAACGAATTTTAACGCCAGCAGAGCGGGAGATCGCGGCAGAGCGGGGAAAGCGGATGACGGAGTTTGTATCCGGTCGATTTGCAGCGAAAGAAGCGGTGTCCAAGGCATTTGGCTGCGGGATTGGTGGCATCATGGGCTTCACTGACATTGAAGTGCTGCCTGATGAGACAGGACGTCCGGTGGCATCGCTGTCCAGCCAGGCTTGGGAACGACTGCAGTTGCCATACGACAAACAATATGACATTCATTTGAGCATTACGCATCAGACGGAACTGGCGGCGGCCTTTGCGATCGTAGAGCAGTTGGAAAAGTAATTAGCTTGGCAATAGGAGAGGACGGAAATATGGGTTTAATGGAACAGAAACGACATTTCAGCGTCAATTTGCTGGACTGGTATATGATCAACCGACGGGATTTGCCGTGGCGTCGCCACAACAATCCGTATTTCACATGGGTATCGGAGATTATGCTTCAGCAGACTCGGGTCGATACGGTAATTCCGTATTTCAATCGTTTTATCGGGAATTTCCCGACCGTGCAGGCGTTGGCGGAAGCACCCGAAGAGGACGTCTTGAAAAATTGGGAGGGACTCGGTTATTACTCCCGTGCCCGTAATCTTCAGGCGGCTGCGAGACAAGTCATGGAGCTGCATGGAGGCGAGATGCCGCAGGACAAGCAGGCCGTCTTCGCGTTAAAAGGGGTGGGCCCGTATACTGCCGGGGCCATTCTCAGCATTGCCTTCAACCAGCCGCAGCCTGCGGTAGATGGCAATGTCATGCGGGTACTGTCCCGATACTTCCTCATCGATGAGGACATTATGAAGGGCAGCACCCGGGTGTTGATGGAAGAGCTCGCAGGAGAGCTCATTCCGGAAGGGCGGGCGCGTGATTTCAATCAGGCGCTGATGGAGCTTGGTGCGTTGGTATGCACGCCCAAAGCGCCGCATTGCCTGACTTGTCCGGTCATGGAGCAATGTTCCGGCCGCATCGCCGGAAGAGAGCTTACGCTGCCGGTCAAGACCAAGGCGAAGCCGCCGCGCCCTGAGCAGCGGCTGGTCGCGATTGTGGAGGGCCGCGGTGCTCATCGCGGCCAAGTGCTTGTGCGCCAGCGCCCAGACACGGGCCTATTGGCCCGCATGTGGGAGCTGCCGCATGTGCTCGCGGCGCCCGCCGCAGCGAGCAAGAAGGCGGCGCCGCTGGCGGATGAGCCGGCCATGGCATTGCTGGCCGGCAGTCTGTGGGCGGAAGGCTTCGCTGCCCGCCCGGAAGGGCTGGCTACCCATGCGGAGCATGTGTTCAGCCACATTGTCTGGAGCCTGCAGGTGTACAAGTGTACCGAGCAGGACCAGAGCAGTGAGCTTCCGCTGATCGCAGCGGAAGCCAGAGCCGCCTACGATGCACAGGCGGCAACAAGGGAGGACACAGCCTCAGCATCAGCTGAGTCATCTGGGTCACCTGAGTCAGACACAATGCATTCATCGGAGCCAGGCACGGCTAATGCGCAGAACATCGCAACATCACTTAACGATGGAGAGATGTTGATGTCATCATCTGACGTTAGTGACCTAGCACTGAGTACTACGACACTGACAGGTAAAGGCGATGGCTTGACCTACCGCTGGATCGGTCCGGAAGATATGGATAAAATGGCATTCCCGAATATCTTCCTTAAGCTGATCAGCAGTTATTTTGCCGGAGCGTACGATCAAGTGAATGATTAAATGGGGGAGCTAACGAACCTGAGTGACGTTATCATAGCCAAATCAACCCAAAAGTGCGCATCAAAGCCCGTATTTTGGGAAATAGCTACTATGAGATTCGTTAGGTTCGCGATACGATGAAATATGGAGCAATAGCGTTCCCTGAGTTCGTCAGAAACAAAACACCCATTAACGATAACTATAGCAAAAAGAGAGCCTGATCACGGTCATATGACCGAATCAGGCTCTCTTTTTATGTTAACTGTTGCATGTTAATAATCTTATTTTGCAGAAGCGTAACGTTTGTTCACTTCATCCCAGTTGATTACATTCCAGAAAGCGGCGATGTAGTCAGGACGTTTGTTTTGGTAGTTCAGGTAGTAAGCGTGCTCCCATACATCCAGACCCAGAACCGGAGTCAGACCTTCGAAGAGAGGGCTGTCTTGGTTAGGTGTGCTAGTGATGGACAACTTGCCATCTTTACCAACTACGAGCCAAGCCCAGCCAGAACCGAAACGAGTTGTAGCTGCTTTAGCGAAATCTTCTTTGAATTTGTCAAAGCCACCCAGTTCGCTATCGATAGCTGCTGCGATATCGCCTGTAGGAGCGCCGCCGCCGTTAGGTCCGATGATTTCCCAGAACAAGCTGTGGTTAGCATGTCCACCACCATTGTTGCGAACCGCTGTGCGGATGCCTTCAGGTACGCTGTCAAGGTTAGCAATCAGATCTTCCAAGCTTTTTTCTTGCAGTTCAGGAGCGCTTTCCAGAGCTGCGTTCAAGTTGGTTACATAAGTATTGTGATGGCGATCGTGGTGGATTTCCATCGTTTTTGCATCGATATGTGGTTCCAGTGCGTCGTTAGCGTAAGGAAGTGCTGGTAATTGAAAAGTCATAATGAAATACCTCCTGAGATTTTAAGTTTTTTGAACAGGTACATATGTAATAATACCCTTGCCACTAATATTAAACCGCATTCGGGCTAATTAAGCAACATTTTTGTTTATTAAGTCCCCCGGGGCGTTGATCTAATGAAGGGCCAGAGATAACAAACATATTTTACCCTTTATGAATATTTTTATGTGAAATTAATAGAAATAAAAGCAAAAATATGACGTTCTGTGATGTAAACGGTTACAATTAAGCGCTTTCAAAAGAAAATGCGTGTTTTATGGAGTAAAGTATGGTTTAATTGACGGAGAAGCGGTATTTTCTCGTTTTTTGTCATTATATGAACATTGGGTTTTTGGTAAAAGGGAATTCCTTTTTGTAAAAAACCTCATCTAAGCTAACGAAAAGGGAGATTTAAGACATGCACGTTCGTTCCTTTCAGTTGAGTGATGCAAGCCAGATGACGGAGCTTCTCCAGGTTGCACTATCGGAAGAGTGTTATGAGAACACGATGGGCCCGTTTGCCCGTCAATTGTCATGGGATTCTGACCTGATCATGGTTGCGGAAGAAGAGGGAGACCTCGTCGGCGCTTTGATCGGTACGATTGATCACAATCAGGGTTGCATCTATCGTATTGCGGTCCATCCAGACTATCGTCGCCGCGGAGTCGGCAAAACACTTGTCGAAGCCATGGAACAACGGTTCCAGCAGCGTAAAGTCAGCCAAGTATGGGTGGCGGGTGATGAGCACAACAAAGTAGCCATGCCTCTATATGAAGCAATGGGTTACGGTGCCAATCAGATTATGAGCGCTTTCCAGACTCTTAGTATTTTGTCCAAAGCTTAGTTTGCATGTTTAAAAAGAAATAAAAAAAGATTTTCATTTCATATTAGGCATATCTCTTAACGTGTAAGAACGTGAGGGATGTGCCTTTCTATTTATATGAGCGTTCTTCACGTAATATTCGGTGTCTCCGAATTGGATTAGATTACTGCGGCTAACCCGGCTATATTCACGATATTCAAGGTATTGGTGCTCATAACCAATTGTTTCACTCTCCCAAATGAAGTAGACTGAAAGGGAGTATGAACATCCATTCTACACGTTTAATTCAACTAATCGATAAACGAGGTGTCCCTTTGAATTCCAATAATCTTTCAATGGAACATGTGACTTCCGAGGAACGTAATGAACCGCCAAAGCCTGATCAACCGGGGAAATCCTGGGTAGCCGAGCTATGGGATTGGGTCAAAACGATAGTTGTTGCTTTTGTGATCATGATGCTCCTGAACCTGTTTGTGTTCAACCTGTCGATGGTTAAGGGACAGTCTATGCAACCGACACTGGTTGAGCGAGATCGCCTTTTCGTTAACAAAATTGTATACCATCTGGGTACTCCTTCCCGATCGGATGTGATCGTACTTCGTGATCCAAGTGAAGGTGTAGAGAAGAAGGATTTTCTGGTGAAACGGATCGTTGGGCTTCCGGGAGATACAATTGAAGTTAGGGATCATCATCTATATGTGAACGGCGAGCAGCAAGCGGAAACGTATACTGATATTGAAGTGCAAGACCCGGATTTTGGCCCAATTACACTGGAGCCGGATCATTTCTTCGTGATGGGGGATAATCGTCATGAAGGCAAAAGTAAGGATAGCCGAGTATTTGGCAGTATTACATCTGATGAAATTGTAGGCAAGGCTGAATTTATTTTCTGGCCATTCTCTGAATTAAAGAAATTGTAAAATGATTACAGCACAACAACTTCAGAGCGCATTTTGCGTTAAAACATATAGACTCGTTCCGTTTGAATTCAATTATGCAAGGCATATATAGAAATTAACGCCTGTCCTCTTACGTGAGGCGGGCGTTCACTATTTACGGAATAAGTGTCGGAAGAAGAGAGGAAAGAGAAATGACGAGCGTACAGACCGGGGCAGCACATGCAGCCTCCGTATGGGAAAAGTTAAAGCAGGAGATCAAGGCAGCTGGCCCCGGACTGGGCATTGATGATATCGGATTTGCTTCGGCAGAGCCCTTCGTAACGCTAAAATCCATACTGGAACAGCATCGGGCTAAAGGGTACGAGTCCGGATTCGAAGAGCCTGATCTTGAGAAAAGGGTTCGTCCCGAGTTGAAGGATGGTGAGCCTGCTTCACTCATAGCGATAGCTGTGGCCTATCCATCGAAGATGGTGAATCCGCCGAAGTCGGAGCCGGGAGCCTACCGGGGGATTTTTGCCCGCTCCGCGTGGGGTCAGGATTATCATCAGGTTCTGCGTACAGCGATGGACAAGTTGGTTAATTTCATAAAGGAACGCGTACCTGAAGCGATGATCGAAAGCATGGTAGACACAGGTGCGTTGGTGGATCGTGCGGTATCCCAGCGTGCGGGGATTGGTTTTAGCGCCAAAAACTGTGCGATTATCTCACCCAAATTCGGATCATGGATTTTCCTCGGAGAACTGGTGACGAATATTCCGTTTCAGCCGGACACCCCTGTGACCGAGGACTGCGGTGAATGTACGAAATGTATCGATGCCTGTCCAACAGGAGCATTAGTGGGGCCTGGACAGTTGAATTCACAGCGGTGTATTTCGTTTGTAACCCAGACCAAAGGGTTCGTGGATGAAGAATTTATGCTGAAAATTGGCAACCGTCTATACGGTTGTGATACGTGTCAGATTGTTTGTCCGAAGAACCGGGGCAAGAACTGGGATCACCATCCCGAGTTTCATCCTGATCCGGAGATTGTGAAGCCGCTGCTGCTACCACTTCTGGACATCGGTAACCGGGAATTCAAGGAACGTTTCGGTCAAAGTTCCGCCGCCTGGCGTGGCAAGAAGCCGATTCAACGCAACGCCGTTATTGCCCTGGGCAATTTCAAAGACAAAAGTGCTGTACCCAAACTTACAGAAGTACTAAAACGTGATCCGCGCCCCGAGCTGCGGGGAACCGCAGCCTGGGCGTTAAGCAGAATTGGAGGAGAAGACGCCATGAGAGCAATTGGGGAAGCTGCCGCTAACGAACAAGATGGGAACGTACTAAGCATGCTGCAGAAGGCCGAGGAGCGACTGAGTTCGTCCGAGACCTTACCCAAACAGCCACAGGCTGGGCAAGTGAATGAGAAGCAGCCAGAGGAACAGAAGAACAATGAGCATAATTCTTTACAGGCGTTACAGCAGGATTTGAAAATGGAAGCAGCGAACGAACCGGGGAATGAGCAGTCTGGACAATCTGTCAAACCGGAAGCCGCAGCGTGGAAACCTTCAGCAGTTACGGGGCTTCATGGCAAGCCTGTGTACTACGATGAGGTACTGACACCGATTGGTACACTCACGTTATGCGCTACCGATGAAGGGCTGTGTCACATTGATTTTGGCGCCTTTCACGTACGCGAAGCCCACCTGCAACAATGGGCCCGTACCTGGATCGGCGAGTATCGATATGAGAAGAATGAAGAGAAGCTCAGCGAAGCTGCAAAGCAGTTACAGCAGTATTTTGCAGGGGAGAGAAAAACGTTCGACTTGCAGCTTGATCGGCTTGGAACACCATTCCAGCTACAAGTATGGCAAGTTCTGTCCGATATATCTTATGGAGAGGCCTCATCACACCAACAGGTTGCGGAAATCATCGGCAGGCCCAAGGCTGTTCGTGCAGTTCTGGACGCCATTAGCAAGAATCCGATTCCGATTATTATTCCCTGTCACCGCATTAGCGGTAAAGACGGTACCCTGGTGGGTTATGTAGGCGGTCTGCAAACCAAGGAGCAATTGCTCGCATTGGAGCAGCAATCGTAAGAGCGGGGGACGTTCATGAAGTATGTAAACGTGGAGAGCGTGGAAGCGGGGGAGCTTCTGGGCAAGACGGTATATTCCAGTAACGGTACGGTACTGTTATCTGCCGGAGTCCAGCTCACCGTATATATGGTCAATACGCTGAAACGTATTGGCGTGACCATGCTATACATCCAGGATGAAGCGTACAAAGATGTGGATACAGAAGACATTCTGGATGAAACCACGAAACGGGCAATAATTAACGAAATGAGTGTTACACTCGAAGCGGTGCGTTCCGGGAAGGATTGGAGTCCCAGAAAGGTCGCCCTCAGTATAGATAAGTTGTTGAACGATGTACTGAACGGGCGTGAACTGCTGGTGCAGCTCACCGATATTCGTACGAAAGACAATGCGCAGTACGTTCATGCGATGAATGTGTGTTTGCTGTCTTCGGTCATTGGAATGAATATGGGACTCAACTACAATCAACTGAAGGATCTTGCTGTGGGAGCACTGTTACATGATATTGGCAAAGTGGGGGAACCTCCCGGCAGTAGTTCTGCCACCAATTCTTCGCTGCATCACACGTGGCGTGGATTCGAAGTGATTAAGAACAAACGGGAGTTCAGTCTGTTGGTTGCTCATACAGCGCTGCAACATCATGAGCACGTGGACGGTACAGGCATGCCTAGGGGTATCAAGGGAAACGATATCCATCTGTTTGCAAGAATCGTTAGTGCGGCTAACATCTATGATAATCTCATTAATGGGTTATCGAGAGACAGCCTGCTGCCACATGAAGCTTGTGAAGAGATGATGGCATTGTCTGGTACCAAGCTGGATCGGGACATTCTGATTGAGTTTAACAAGAGTGTATCCGTGTATCCCAATGGCACAGCGGTACGACTGTCTACCAAAGAGACTGGAGTCATCGTGCGTCAGCATCGGGGATTGCCAGGCCGACCTGTAATCCGAGTGGCGCGGGGCAGTACGCGTTATTCTCTGGATGTGGTTGAAATTGATCTGGCTCAGCATACAACCGTTTTCATTGAAGCCGTCATGAGTTAGCTTGCAGGCGGCTAAACTGGAAAATCCGTTTGCTCAAGGCGTGCGGAAATGCTATGATACTTTCAGGAAATCCGGTCTGTGTCAGGTTTGCAACGTGTGCGTTGAACATCATGGAGTGACACGGATTATCAGGCTTTTTAGAATGCATACAGAGGTGTCTAAGAGATGGATATTGTAATACCGATTATTACATTGGTTGTTGGTCTGGTCGGGGGATTTTTCATCGGGGTGTTCTACTTGCGTAAACAACTTGAGAAAATGCAAAGCAATCCGGACATGCTTCAGAAAATGGCGAAGCAAATGGGCTACAACCTGAATGGCAAGCAAATGCAGCGTGCCCAGCAGATGATGAAGAACCAGCAGCCAGGAGCGAAAATGCCTCAGCCGCAACAACATCCTGCGCGTAAAAGTTCGGGCCGCCGAAAATAATAGCAGTGAAGTGAATTACTGCTTACCTTATTGTGGTTCGAAAGGAGGCGTTCGGCAGTGGCTGGCGTTAAAGATTATATGAATTCAAAAGTATCCGACAATCGGGAGAAGATCGAGTATCATGTAGAGCAGATCCTGAAGTTGATCGGAGAAGATAGTACACGTGAAGGGCTGCTTGAAACGCCTGCACGTGTGACCCGAATGTATGAAGAAATTTTTGGCGGATATGAAGTAGACCCGCGCGATGTGCTCGGTGTCACGTTTGACGAGAATCATGAAGAGCTGGTTATCGTTAAGGATATTGTCTACTACAGTCAATGTGAGCACCATATGGCGCCGTTCTTCGGCAAGGTGCACATTGGGTATGTTCCAAGTGGCAAGATCGTCGGTCTGAGCAAAATGGCTCGTCTGGTCGAAGCGGTAACACGTCGCCTGCAGGTTCAGGAACGTATTACTTCACAGATCGCTGACATTCTGACAGAGGCCGTTGAGCCTCACGGAGTTATGGTCGTCGTGGAAGGCGAGCACTTGTGCATGTGTTCCCGCGGCGTGAAAAAACCGGGAAGCAAGACGGTAACGTCTGCTGTACGTGGTTCTTTCCGTGAGAATCCGGCACAACGTGCCGAGTTCTTGTCTTTGGTGAAAGATTAAAATCAGGTATGTCTACTCGTTGGACAAGCCAGATGAGCAGGTCCCTTTGGTTTTGGAAGCAGCAGTTACTGAGCCATTGGATGTGATATAAATAAGCCGTGTTCCCTGGGGAACCGGCTTATTTATATATGGCGTTGTCATTCCTATATATACTGAATACATACGAATTCGTTAAGCCGGAGGTAATGGAACGATGAGTGTACCTTCCCAATCAGATCAACCGGTTCAGCCGGAAAAGGGACCACAAGCAGATCAACATGCTACATTGCGTCTGCAAATCTGGGAGACACCGCTCATGCGACAAGGCAGCAGTGTGCTTGAAGCTTTCGCATGGGAGGAAGTCATGTGCCGGCGGGTTGGAGCAGGGCATCTGCCTGTTGCACATATATGGAGACACCCAGATGCCTTTGTGGCGGGTCTGCGCGACCGCAGGTTGCCACAGGCTGTAGAAGCGATGGAACAGATCAGAAGCCAAGGTACAGCGGTCTGTGTTCGTCCTTCTGGTGGAGCGGCCGTACCCCTGAATCCAGGGGTGGTCAATGTGTCAATGATCCTGCCTAATCCAGGACATGCCATCAATATTCATGATGATTTCCGGGAGATGGCTTCGATTATTGCCAAGTCGCTAACACCGTGGTCGAATCAGGCGCAGACAGGCGAGGTTCAGGGTGCTTTTTGCCCGGGAGATTATGATGTCAGTGTAGGTGGATTGAAATTCTGTGGTATTGCCCAGCGCAGGCAGGCCAAGGCGTATATTATTACTGCTTTTATCATCGTGGAAGGTCTGGGAGATCAATTGGCAGCAGATGTGCGTCGATTTTATCAGCATGCGGCAGGTGGGGCGAGTGAAGGATATCCCGATGTTCAGCCTGGCACGATGGCAAGTCTGAAAGAGTTGGCAGGTGTACCTTCTGCTGCGGCATATACTGCGGCTTTGGTTCGAACACTGCGCGATCGCTATCCGCAGGCGGAGACCAGCAGGGTGCTTAGTGTTGGATCTGAAGAAGTACGCCTGACAGCTGAGCAGATGAAGCTGCGCTACGATTAGCATTTTTTACTAGGGCTTGGAATTGGTTAATAGAGATGATATGATGTGATTTCGGAAGGAGAGTGTTAGGATGGACACATTGAGATATACGTATTTATATGAGGTTGTATCAACAGGCGAAAAATCCGAGTTCAGCCAAATGGCAACAAGCAAGGAAGAGGCTGCTGCACTGATCGTTGCACGTATAGCTGATCTGGAGTTTACAGATGAGTCTGATATCAAGCTTGGCGATCTGATCTCCATTAGCAAACAGGTTGGCGACAACTATGTTGCGTGCGAGGGCTGTGCTTCTTAAGTGAGCATTTAGAAATAGGATAGGAAGTCTCTCAAAATACAAGCAAGTCTCTTTTTAAAGGAGGCTTGCTTTTTTGTATACAAATTTTGTGAGGGGATGCGAAAAATAGCCTTTTTACATGGTAAATGTCGAGTAATGTTCAGAATCGGTTCAGAGCTAACAGTTATAATCCTCTTCATAAACAGAAAGAGAAGGGACAGATTATAATGGGGAAGAGGATTCAAAAAAGGCGTAGCATTCTGAGACAGACCATCATGTTCTTACTGGCTGTTGTACTCGTATCGGGTACAGTGCCCGGCATAATGGGACAGGGAAGCGCCCAGGCCGGGAGTTGTTTAGAAGAGACGGCACCGGACTCCAACGGAGTTACGTGGTACCTGATTGGGAATGCCCATGAGTTGAGTTGCATAGGGGAAAACCTGAATGGAAATTACAAGCTAACAAAAGATATAAGTGCGATAGACATGGTAGATTTTATAAGTAATTCAGCAACATTAGGCTGGGTACCTATTGGTGATGAGGTGAACTATTTTACAGGTGTTTTGGATGGAGCAGGTCATAGCATTGATGGGCTAAATGCTTCGGATGAAGGTTTGGAATACATGGGATTGTTCGCCCGATTGGATGGGGCAGTCATTAAAAACCTGAATTTGAACGGGGTATCTTTTACTGCTCAACGATATGTAGGTGCTTTGGCGGGGCGTTCTGAAGCCTCCCAGATTGAACATGTATACGTAAGCGGTCAAGTTCAAGGTGATTCCAGAGTCGGTGGATTAGTAGGTCGTTCAGAGGAAACGCAGTACACGAACAACAAAGCTAATGTAACGGTTGCTGCTTTGAATGATGAAGGACAAGATTATGGAGGATTTATTGGCAGAAGTACAGAAGATGTGTTAATCGGAAATACCGCTACAGGAAATGTATTAGCCAAAGACAGTTCCGAATCCATCGGTGGATTTATTGGGCAATTAAACGATAGCGTGACTTCGCGTAATTCAGCAACAGGTAATGTAGAGGGAAACCTCAGTATTGGTGGATTTATTGGAGAAATGGAATATAGTTTAGATCATTCTATTGATAACAATTACGCTACAGGTTCTGTATTTACAAACGGTGAAGGACAGTGGGATGACAATTCCTATGGTGCGGCATTCATTGGCGGTTTTATTGGTAACTTAAATGTAGAAACAGAAGAAGATGTACCCGCTACTCTATTTATAAAAAACAACTATTACTCCGGATCAATTTATGCTGGAGCTGCAGATCCAACAACAGCAGGGTCATTTATCGGTTCACCTGTGTCCGATAGTTCTATTATCTTTCAAAATAATTATTGGGATATGGATATGGTTCCAAATTTTGCTGATAATCAGAGTCAGTATGCTTCAGGTCAAACAACGCAATCTATGCATTCGGAATGGAATTATGCCACGTGGGACTTCACTAACATTTGGGATTTCCAACTTGGAGTTAATAATGGATATCCAGTGTTACGTCCGTATATTGCGAGTGAACCACCTGTGTCCACTACAGACATTACGTTTGAGCCCGGGTATCCCAAGCAGGGCGCCCGTACACCGACAACATCAAAAATTACGGTGAAGCTTAATCAGCCAGGAAGAGTCTATTTTGCCGATCAACCGTTCGATTGGACCGTTCCGCAATTGACAAGCGAAATGGCGAGATCACAAGCAATCAATAAACAAGCTTTTGTTGATATTGCTCTGGGGGAAGAAAAATCATTTATCGTGAAAAACTTGACTCCGGGTACAAATTATAATGTATATGTTGTAGCCGAGGATACGAATGGTCAATTGATGCCTCAACCGGGACAGATGATTTTTCAAACACTCTTAGCTTCACCAGTTTCACCGAGTAATGTTACGGCTACGGCGGGCGATGGACAGGCCAAAGTCACATGGTCTTCTGATCCGAATGTAACATTTTCCGTGTATATGTATGAGGGAACGACAGCGCCAGAAGACCCCGATGCATGGATTGATATTACTAACTTCACGACTAATGAGCAGCTTGTTACAGGGCTGACGAACGGTATATCTTATGTCTTTGCTGTCAAAGCATATTATATCGAGGATGGTAGTGTATCGGAATTCATCCCTTCCAATGTGGTTACACCACAAGCAGCTGGGACGCCAGTGCTACCTGATGCACCTGAAACTATTGTTGCACAAGCTGGAGATGGAAAAGCTACTGTTTATTGGGCTGGAGTAATCAATGTAAATCAATTTGTACTCTATAAATATCAAGGAACCCAAGCACCCCAAGATAAGCATGATTGGATCAAGGTGAAAAGTGGTATTGAAGCCGCATCGTATACCGTTGATGATTTAACGAATGGCCTTCCTTATGTATTTGCAATAAGATCATCGAATGAGAATGGGCTATCCGACTATAAGGTGTCCGGTCCTGTAACACCTAAAGGATCAGGAAATGAAGGTGGCGGAACACCTACACCAGGACCATCACCGAATCCGACACCAACGCCTTCTCCATCAACATCAGCACCTTCAGTAACTCCGGCACCGCAAAAGGAAGTTATTAAGGTGAACGTAGAGAATGGAGATCAAGCTGCTACCGTTGCATCATTGGAAATCAGTCGTACTCGGGGAACGGATGGTACAGTAAAAGACGAACTTCAGCTCAGCCAAAGTAAAGCACAGTCAATCATTGATCAGTTGAAGCAGACGGGTTCCAGTACAGCAGTTATTCTTATTCCGGATGTGAAGGACGAAGTAACGCAATGGGACCTGGATCTCTCTTCAGGATCGTCTGCGCTGTTGGCTGAGCAAGGTGTGAACTTGGTTATTTCTAACCCTAACGTTCGTATCACGATTCCAGCCAGCTCTTTAAAAGATCGTACAGACGATATCTACTTCCGCCTCGTACCCGTCAAAAAAGAGACTGAACGTGCAGATATTCAAACGAGAGCACAATCTAATGAGTCAATTATACAATTCGCAGGTACAAAGGATATCCAGATTCTCGGCCGTCCAATGACTATCGAAACCAATTTGCAGAGTCGTCCTGTAACGCTCGTATTGCCGGTTATAGCTAACCAGCTTGCAGGTGTGAATTCTGAAGAGCTGGGTGTGTATATTGAGCACAGTGACGGGACCAAGGAGCTTGTACACGGCAAACTGGTCACACTGAATAGTGATAATGAACAAGGAGTCGAGATTGAAGTAGACCATTTCAGTACGTTCTCCATTGTGAAAGTGAAAGACTGGACAGACAACACCTTGAAAGCACAGCCTTATATTCAAGGGTATGCTGATGGCAGTTTCAGACCCGAACGCTCCGTAACTCGTGCGGAGATGGCTACGCTGATTACTCGTGTTCTGGGCACGTCAACAACGGAAGGGAATCACACGTTTAAAGATGTGAAACCTACTCACTGGGCAGAATTGGCCATTGCGGCTGCTGCCCAATCCGGTTACGTTAAAGGCTACACAGATGGCAGCTTTAAGCCAGATCAAGCAATGACTCGTGCCGAATTAGCCAGCGTGTTACAGCACTTGTTGAACACTGAACAGACAGCTGATGAAGCGAATACATTTAATGATGTGAACGATCATTGGGCTCAGCAAGCGATAGCTCGATTGAACGCGGCAGGAGTAGTTACAGGGTATGAGGATGGTACCTTCCGTCCAAGTCAGCCTGTAACTCGCGCTGAAGCCGTCACGATGCTCAACAAACTGATCGGTCTTGATCCTGCAACGAATGCAGTAAGACAGTGGTCGGATGTGCCTAATACACATTGGGCTTATAAAGCAATTGAAGCGGCATCGATTAGTCAGTAATACTGATATACTAGTATCAACCCAAAAGAGATATCTTTCAGTCATTCAGCTGGAGATATCTCTTTTTTCTATCCATCTAATCCAAAGCTTAATAAGGCGGCCACAATAGCTTGCGTGCAGTTTCGTACCGCTCGGCTACAGCCGGCCAGTAGACCACATTCCACCAGTCTTCAATATACTTTTTGCGTTCGTTCTGATGCTTCAGATAGTAGGCGTGTTCCCACACATCCAGTGGCAGGAGAGGAACGATGTCGGACTGGGACAGGTTCTGGTGTTTTTCCGCCTGCAAAATCTCCAAACGGTGTGCTCTCGGGCTCCAGACCAGCATCGCCCAGCCACTGCCTTCCACTTTGTTTGCGGCTTCCGTGAATTGATTCTTAAACGCTTCATAACTGCCGAAATCCCGCTTAATCTGCTCTGCGAGCATGCCGGAAGGTTTGCCGCCGCCAGCAGGGTTCATAATCGTCCAGAAGATCGTGTGCAGGTAGTGGCCTGCCCCGTTAAAGGCGAGTTCACGTTCCCAGTGCTTGATGAGTTCAAAGTTATTCTTTTTTCGTGATTCCGCCAGCTTCTTCTCCGCTACATTTAATCCGTCCACGTAGGATTGATGGTGTTTGTCATGATGGATACGCATCGTCAGCTCATCAATATGCGGCTCCAGCGCATTGTACGCATAGGGGAGGGGCGGGAGTGTGTGCCCACCAATGGGCACTGGCTTTTCTTTGACCTGAGGTGAGGTAGAGACAGGCTGGCTCGCAGCACTTCCGCTGGGGGAAGGCTGAAGTGCTGCGGATTGGATCTGTGCTGAAGCAACAGGTGCATTTTCATTTCCCTCTGGGGAAGTTGGAGCTTCTGAGGCTTGGCGATGGACACTTCCAGACCCTGACGTATGCAAGGCGTTTTCTAGATAAAGTGACGGTTCCGAATCCGTTTCTCGCAAGATGCCAGGTTGACCGAGTGTATCCAATACACCCAGAAAGTACTCCGATTCGCGAATAAAATGCAGAATGAGTACTTTGGCAAGCGGAACAGCTTGCACAGCAGCACTTTGCTCCAGAAGAACATACAGTTGTTTGATGAACTCCCTCGATTGCTGACGAGCTGCCGCCACAAGTTGATCGATACAACGAATGATGTACGGAGCAGGTGGATGGGTTGCGGGTAATAGTTGTTTTAAAATCTGATTCGCTACTCGCTCGCTGTTTGCAAAGATAGCCTCCCATTCCTCCAATACCTTGACGTATGCGGGCTCCAGATCAGGAACCAGTGCACGAATAACGAGCGTATGTTCCTTCTCCTGCTCCTTCCAGAAACGAATTTCTTCCAATATCCGCAGAGGCAGCAGGTGACCATATTCATACCAGTTCATATACGCGAGACCTCCTCCAGATGAAATTCAAAAATGCAAAATAGTTCATACAGGTAACCTAATCCGACCAATGATCTATGCGTTCAGACCGTCTGTTCATGCGTCAGAAGAGTATATTCCGCGAGCCTGTTGTCCTATGAGTGCAAAAAAAAAGAGCCCCTGAGGGCTCTGGAATGAACGAAAAGATCGAGGAATGAAATTTGGTTATTGTCCACTATTGGTGTTTTGCACATCGTCACTGCTTGTCTTCGTTACATGACTCAGGAAAGTTGAGACACGGCGCAGGTATTCTTTCGGATGCTCCCGGAAAATAAGTTCATGATGCGCGTCCTGGACAATCCATACATCCGAGTACGGATTAGTCTGGTTGGCGGCGAGTTGCTCTGCAATCGGGTAAGGCGCCTTCTCGTCTTCCGTACCATGAATGAAGAAAATTGGGAACGGATAGTCCTCTTTTTTCACTTCCTGATAAGGGATCTGTTGCAATCCGGTACCATTCAGAACAGGGAACAACAGCTTCATGATCTCCAGTGTAGGCTGACGCGGGAGATCGATCTGGTTGTGAATGTTGTGATACAGCGTATCTGGCTCCAGCAGGAACGCACTGTCCAGAATCATCGCATCCACTTCCTGCGTAATCAGTCCGGTTTGTAGCGCCGTACCGGCACCCATGGAGAAGCCCCAGACAACCAGTTCCTGTGCACCGCGCTGCTTGGCAAACTGGATCGCGCCCAGCAATTGCTGTGACTCGGCTTTGCCACCTGTAGCTACAGCTTTGTTGACCTGGGAGGCGAAGCCATAATCGAACATCACCACGTTGAATCCGAGTTGATGGGCATAGTGTGCGAGATCATACATAGGTACCCATGTTTCCTCCCGGTTGGCACCGTAGCCGTGACTGAAGATAATCGTTTTGCTCGCGGCATTGTCAGCCGGGATATACCATCCCTGCATCGTGCGGCTGCCATCTGCTGCCGGGAACGTGATATCTTCGTACTTCATGTTCTTGGCTTGCATCGGATTGGAGAAGACTGGCGCTACCGTTGGATTGGATAATACCCATGCGATATAACCATGCAGTGCAATAAAACAAAACAGTAGAAAAAATACAACGGAGAGCAGCAACGCTACGATAATATGTTTGAACCGAATCAGCCTCGGTGATAGCGAAGAGGGCAGATCGGACACTTTTGTTTGCAGCGGGGCTTCGCTCTGGGATGTTGGATACATGAATGCCCCTCCTTTGAAGTTCAGTTGAAGATAACAACGACATGAAAAGAGAATTGCGTCTATTTCAGAGCCTGCTTCAGAGCGATATCTTAATGTAATATATCTTTATCGTATGTTCCAATATAGTCAAAGTCAATTGATTGAGGGCATTTGTTACGCAATTGTTATATAGTTCTTAAGATATATGGGTAACATTACCTTAGTGTGCAAATTACAGGGGATTAAGTCTTATAAAAAGGAAAATTTTACACTTTGGCCTGATCTAAATTTGGCTCTTTTTAGTTTACAGATGAGACCGTTTCTCATATAATTTATGTAACCAAGTTTCATGTGATGAAACATGAGGAGGGCATTATGCCATGGAAGATCGTAAGTTAACCGTCCGGGCTGTGGAACGGGCGCTGGATATATTATTATGTTTTACCACACGCAGTGATCTGGGACTCACCGAAATTGCCAGCCAGATTGGTTTGCACAAAAGTACAGTGCATCGCCTGATGGCTACGCTGGAGGATCGAGGGTTTGTCATCCGGGATGCGGCAACGGAGAAGTACCGACTTGGCATCCGAATCTGGGAGCTGTCAGCTCATATGTCCCGCAGTGATGATCCGGCTATTCTATTGCTGCCTGCGATGGAGCGACTGAGAGATCGATTGGGGGAGACGGTAAGTCTGTATCTGCGTGATGGCAGTGAACGGATTCGGATTCAGGCGGTGCAAAGTGATCAGGCGATCCGCCGTGTCGCTCCTGTTGGCGTTAGACTCCCGTTGTCTGTGGGGGCTTCCAGCAAAGTCCTGATGGCTTTTGCCACGGACGAGGATCGTGAAGAACTGATGAATGGACCGGAATGGCCGGTGTTTATTGATCCGGCGGTGTATTTGGCGCAGATGGGAGACATCCGGGATAACGGATATGCCACAAGTTATGAGGAACGTGAGCCGGGGGCTGCCGCGGTATCGGTACCGATTATGGATCGCAGAGGCAATATTGCTGCTGCCCTCTCGGTATCGGGACCTGTCAGTCGACTTTCACAGGAGACTTTGCATGAATATGCACCTGTATTAAAGGAATCGGCTACGCAGATGGGGCTCATGTTATCCTGATGTTGATGTAAGGTTCGTCTCCAATGGAGTTTGATCTTTTGGAATATAAAGGTTGTTTTTATGTTCCGGTTGCGCTAATCTGTTATGGACGGCCCATCGGGGCCAGCTTCATTGAATATGAATTGCGGCGTGTGTATGCCGTAACTTGTTAACGTTACTGGGGGAGTCCGAATTGTCCGGACTGAGACGGAATCGCATGAGATTCCGGACCCTTTGCACCTGATCTGGATCATTCCAGCGTAGGGAAGTAATCGGCGATATGACCACAAACACCACATGATGTGACCCTTGTAGTCTCCGTTGAGGAGCTGCATGAAGGTGCATTATTGGTGATGGACATTAAAAGTCGGTTCCTTCGGGGACCGGCTTTTTTATATACAGTGAACGGGCGATATCGTGTGCACCCCGCGGACTTCTTTTTCAGTAACCTGCGAAAGTAGATCAGGCTGAAGAGAGAGGTCACCATAGATCCATGATCTGTGGTAACCTCCGTTCTGTTGTTAACTGTACATGAATGATGTCTCCTCTGGTCTGGCGTAGGATCGCTCTTTCTTCTCTGCATTGCGCATGATTTGGGACAGGTACGTAACCAAGCTAATGATGATACCAACCAAACCAAGCGAATGAACACTAAGGAGGAGACAAGGGAACATGAGTACAGGAAATCAAACGGAACATCAAGCGATGGAACAGGAACATAACGATCAGCAGGTGGAAAAGGAAACAGGGACGGCCGGACGGGTTCAGCCCTTTCCGGGTAGCCGCAAAGTCTACATTCAGGGCTCACGGCCGGACATTGCTGTTCCGGAGCGTGAGATAGCCCTTCATGACACGAATACTCCCCAAGGGGTGGAGCATAACGAACCGCTGCGTGTCTACGATACGAGCGGCCCCATGACTGATCCCGCATTTCACGCGGATATCCGCACAGGTCTGCCAGCCCTGCGCACCCGTTGGATCACAGAGCGTGGCGATGTAGAAGCTTATCAGGGACGCACGGTTAAACCGGAGGATAACGGACTGAAGCCCGGAGGAAAGAGAGCTGGAGCCGAAGAGTACCCTGGATTGCGCGGAAAACCGCTACGGGCACAGCCAGGACGCTGTGTGACTCAGATGCACTATGCGAGGCAGGGAGTCGTTACGGCAGAGATGGAATTCGCCGCCATTCGTGAGGGCGTGGAACCGGAATTTGTACGGCAGGAGCTGGCGAGTGGACGGGCCATTCTGCCATCCAACATCAATCACCCGGAGAGTGAGCCGATGTTGATCGGTCGTCATTTTCACGTGAAGATCAATGCCAACATTGGTAATTCTGCCGTATCCTCTTCCATCGAGGAAGAGGTGGAGAAGATGACTTGGGCGGTACGTTGGGGATCGGATACCGTGATGGATCTGTCCACAGGCAAAGACATTCATACGACCCGGGAATGGATCATCCGCAATTCACCAGTGCCGATTGGCACGGTGCCGCTCTATCAGGCGCTGGAGAAGGTGAATGGCGAAGCGGAAGCGCTGACCTGGGAGTTGTACCGTGACACGCTCATTGAGCAGGCAGAGCAGGGCGTGGACTATTTTACGATTCATGCAGGTGTACTGCTGCGTTATATCCCCATGACCGCCAAGCGGATGACAGGCATTGTGTCTCGAGGCGGGTCCATTATGGCAGCATGGTGCCTTGCGCATCATCAGGAGAATTTTTTGTACACCCATTTTGAAGAAATCTGCGAGATTATGAAAAGATATGATGTGGCGTTCTCACTGGGAGATGGACTTCGTCCAGGCAGTATCTACGATGCCAACGATGAAGCGCAGATGGCGGAACTGGCTACGCTCGGGGAGCTGACGCAGATCGCGTGGAAGCATGATGTGCAGGTGATGATCGAAGGTCCGGGGCATGTGCCGATGCATAAGATCAAGGAGAATGTGGACTTGCAGATGGAGATCTGCAAAGAAGCACCGTTCTACACACTTGGGCCGCTGACGACCGATATTGCCCCGGGTTACGACCACATCACATCCGCCATTGGCGCGGCCATGATTGGCTGGTTCGGCACGTCCATGCTCTGTTATGTTACGCCTAAAGAACATCTGGGCCTACCCAACAAGGATGATGTGCGCGAAGGGGTTATCGCCTACAAGATCGCTGCTCATGCCGCCGATCTGGCGAAAGGCCATCCACGTGCTCAACGCCGAGATGATGCATTGTCCAAGGCGCGCTTCGAGTTCCGCTGGAGGGACCAATTCAATCTGTCTCTGGACCCGGAACGGGCATTATCCTACCATGATGAGACGCTGCCGGCAGAAGGGGCCAAAGAAGCTCATTTCTGCTCCATGTGCGGACCGAAGTTTTGTAGCATGCGCATTACGCAGGACATTCGTGCCTTTGCAGCGGACAAAGGATTGTCTGATCATGAGGCTGTAGCAGCGGGCATGCAGGAAAAGGCAGAGGAGTATCGAACACGTTCCTAAGGGAGCCAGGTGATGAAGGTTTTTTGAAGCTTTAAATTATAAATATTGATTAATGTTTGGACAAGGCCAAACCCGCTTCACCGTAACTTTTGGATTCAATCCAACTTACGCCAAATCTGAAATAGGATGCCTGCGATGACAAACAGCACGCCATCAGAAAGTTTAAGATTACTAGCATGTAGAAGTGCGGAAGAACCCATACCGACTAGGAACAAGATAAGAATATATAAAAATCGCATTAATTTATTCACCTCTCTTGTTGAGTGAAATGTGTAAAAGAGAACGATTTTTATATCGTTCTCTTTTTTGAATTTAACTTTATTTATTCTACCTTATATTACATAAACATATTTAACAAAGACTTCATTAATAATTAAAATTTTTAAGTGTACCTCTGGAATCATTATCAGCAGAGCCTGAGAAGCTAACCTCTAGAGCTCCAAAACTCAATCCTACACTGCCCGTACCTTTAATGTGGTAGTAATTGGATTGTATTTGAGATAGACCACTTTGATTTCCTTGCTTTTTATGTTCTATTGTAAAGACGGCAGAGGCAACCTGTTCTGTTATAATAATGCCCCCTTTGAGATCAGCATTGAATCCAACACCATTCTCACCAGTATATGAGAAATTACGTCCACTTCCTAAAGTTGTAAACGTAGAGTTTCCGCTATACTTGACTTTATCTTCATAATACCCAGAACCTGGAACTGTTCTCCAAATTTCTTTATCAAAAGAAGCGCCATAAGCATCAGATAAGCGCCAAAAAGGCATTGATTTCCACTTTCCTGTTAATGCAACCATAAACCGCTCACGATTATTAACATTATCAGTTCGAACTATGGTTATATAATAGTCAAATTGATCATCCTTGATATTTCCGAGTGGTCCAACCTCTCCGTTGAATTCAGGTGCTGAGGCTTTTTCATGAGTCACTACTTCAATTGATCCATCTTCTTTCGAAAGACTTTTCTTAAACTCAGGGCTCCAGGATTCTATTACTTCATAAGGAATACCCTGCTTTAATAAAGTTATATCCAATTTCACAGTTTTATTCTCTGCAGAAGCGAAAGCACTGGTAGGAATAAGTAATAGGCATAGACAGCAAACCAACAGTAACTTCGATAAACGCAATAATTTCAATGTAAAACCTCACCCTCTGAGTAATTTGTTAAATTATAACAATCTAAATTTATCATATAACCCTAGGTTTGTACACCTAAATTATGTATATTTAATTATTATTTTAAAAATTAGGATTAATATGTATTTATGTAAATAATAAATTAAACATACTTATATTTACTCTACTAACTCTTAACTAGATCACAGGAGCACATCCAATTTGTATCAATTAATTGTTTGATGCATCTACTGTCGAGCCAATCCCAAAATCTTCTCCAAATACGCCGCAAGCAATGCCAGCGGGCTATGGATTGGAATACCGCGATCTATTGTGACCTGTGCAGCAGCGGGAGCCATAGAAAGCTGGGCTGCGACTAGCCTTTTACCGGGATACTGTTCAGCAATCTGTTGTAAGCCTTCACGTACCGCTTCGAGGTACTCTTTCTGATCTCCACGCATAATCAACTCAAATGTCCCAGGGATGCACACCGCTTCCGTCTGAGATACCTTGGCAACGTGTAATTGCCCACTCTCATCCTCATGCTGTTGCTGTAACGCCTGATTCACCCGTGCCATCGTTCCTTCAACGGTTGCCGGGTTGGTGAACACGATGGTGAACTCTCCCGGTACTTTCTGCATTTCCTTCAATAGCGGATCATCTATGCCAATCACCGGCACGGGGACCTGTTTGGCTTCCTGCTCCAATACTGTCGCAAATAGGGTGCAAGTGACCAGAATGGCATCGGCATGACACTCAGCGATCCATTGGAGCGTCTGGGCTACCTTCTCATGAATAACGGCATCGGAAAAGTCAGTGTCATGTTTAAGACGGTCCAGACCTGGATCGACGTAATGGACCAATTCTATATCATAATGAGCAAGCGTCTCTTCAATCAATGCGATGTTGGAATAATGAGCGTGAAAACAACCAATGGTGATCATGTGATAAGTCCCCTTTTACAGTTCGTATATGTCATGGATCTCGTAGATATTTAAACCATTATAGAAACATGACTGAGAGCTGTACAGTCGTTTATTGCTCAACGCCAATAACCGCCATTCCGCCAAGCTGCGGAAAGACGGTTGATAACCGGACTCGAATACGGTCAGGTGTCCATTTTATCGAAGGGAAGGAGAAGCATTCTTCTTCGCCATTTTTTGCTGTAAAATTTCATGAAAGGATAGACCTTGAGTGTTCTCATTCTCCTTTTTAGGAGCAGTGGTCGCCGTGTTGCGCGGATATTGGTGGTGGTACGGGATCATTTGCTGAATAGGCATGCGGATCATCTTGGTTCCTCCTTTGATGCATTTTTTGAATTATGTATTTCGACTGGTGATGTTGCCAGGTGCGCATATAGGTACATATGACTTGTTAGACGAAATAGATGACTTTAGAATGTAATTCCAATTGGATTGTAGTGATTTTACCCGGTTTTAAGGAGATGTAAACGTTTTTAGGGAAATTCAGGAGGAAAGGACCTGATTTGAGAGGCTTGATATGGGAGGATCGAATTGGTTGTTATGTGAATAGTCCCAATTTTAAGGAAGTCAATGGTACCCGCATATGAGGCATATTGTCTGGTTGAATAGGTAGGTTACGTGCTAACTAACTTGGTACTATAGGCGGTTGTATCATGGGTTAAACATCAAAAAAAACCGCCGAGCGAACCCGGCAGCTTGTGTGATATGAAGAAGGATGTGAGGATGCTTTTACCCTGTTTGAGATGCATAGTATTGTCTTTATCTACTTTGGCGAACGGCAATGTATATATCGACTTGTACACTTTCAGGATTCAGACTGCGTTCATCATACAACTCGAAATCTCCTGTGAACGTACGATCGCTTTGTTTATCCCATGCCCACACGGCTCCCCATGCTTCGCCAACAACCTCTGCCATCGGTCCTTTTCTGGAAGTGAATACGGCGTAAGTCGCAGGAGGGAGCAGAATATCATTGAATCCTTCAGGTAATGTTTCATCGGAGCTGACCTCATGCCCCACTAGTATGGTGTACTCTCCGGTAATGCCATCCGTGTAATCCGCGTAACAGCCATAGCGAGTAGCTTCAGGTGCAGGGAGGTGCTCTGAGGCAAAATAATTGTTCCAGAGTCCCTGAATACAGCCTGTGCCACTGATCTCAATGGCATTGGTTGTGCGGGCGGATAGGCCAGCAAGACGTTTGCCTGGGAGCGTGACATAACGAATGGGCTGGGCAGATAACAAGGGATGGATTGTAACCTGACCCGGTATAGCAGAAGTGGTAGAGTTTTCAACCAGAGATTCTGCATGCTGATCCGTTGTATTCGTCCGCCAACGTTTCAAAAAAGGAAGCTGGTTACGCAGCATCGAACGAGCCGATTCTTCATCCATGCCCTCGTCCTTCAGAATGGCAGTGCACATCTCTGTCATCCCTTCGAGTGAAATACCGGGCTGCTCGAACTGGCCCTCTTTGTAACAATAGATACAGTACTCACGGGTTGTGCTTCCATCTGCTTCCGTTCCGAATTGGGCAGGGGTTGTGAGCGGCATGCCGCAGCTTTGACATACAGTGACGTTCATGATTGGTTCCTCCTTGTATATGTACAAATTGAATATATCTGAAGTATACGGGGAGGAACTGGACAGCTGTCTGTCAGGTTTGAGTCGGAGGTATATAATTTTGTACAATTTGCCCGGCGATACGGCAGATCTCGTCCCGAATATGCTGAGGTTCCAATACCTCAACATCTGCGCCGAAGCCCAGAATGAACCCATATAACCAAGCATCCTCGGGAAAAGCAACCTGGCTGATATAATATCCAGTCCCATCAGGGATGACGTTCTCGATCCCAAACCATTCTTCCGCAATATGACGGACGCGAGCATGGAATTTCAAGGTTAACCCAGCCTGATTGCCCGGGCGGGTCCATTCCTGCTGCCAGGGTCTGTCCTGTGGGTTGATTACTTTACGTTCGAAGGGCTCATCAGCAAGTGTGACATTTTGCATGCGTACGAGTTTGAACATGCGAAATTGATTCCGCTCGTGGCAAAAGGCATATAGGTACCAGGAATGCTTCTTGAGCACGATGGTATGAGGGTCGGCAGTTCGGTGAGTCTGTGTCCCTTCCGCACTGCAGTAGGTAAAGGTGACAGGCCGTAATTGATCCATGCCCTGCTCGATAAGCTGAAGCTTGATTTGCAGGGCTTCGGGATGCGTCCAAGTCGAATAATCAACGATGAAACGATTGGTGTTGGCCTGAAAATCGTCATTTTTGGCTTCAGGCACGATACTGCTGAGTTTTTCCACCAGAAGCTCACGTGCCGCATTGGCATGAGAGGTGGATACACTGCGCAGCGCTGTGACGATGGAAGCGAGGTCCTTGTCTGTTAACACGTTTCGATCCAGACGGTAGCCCTCTGCCAGACCAATACCTCCGCTTGCCCCCTGATACGTCACCACCGGAATGCCAGCTTGGCCCAATGTGTCGATGTCTCGATAGATGGTCCGAATCGATACTTCGAACGTATCTGCCAAGTCTTTGGCTTGTACTCGTCCACGATTGATCAGCAGAACTACAATGGCTAATAAACGTTCCAGTTTCATATCTATGGATTCCTTTCATTGGTTTATCTGTTGGATTCAAATATGTTATAATGCCCAGCATCACACATAGGAGTGGAATAAGCAATGAAGCGAATTACGATTCTGATCGCAGACGATGAAGTTGAGATCGCTGATCTGGTTGCTTTACATTTACAAAAAGAAGGATATCACATCGTTAAGGCCTTTGACGGGAAGGCGGCGGTACAAGCTGTTCAGACCCAAGCGATAGATTTGGCGATTCTGGACATTATGATGCCTGGCATGGACGGGTATGAGGTGACCCGTAAAATTCGGGAACAGCATCATTTGCCAATCATTTTCCTGAGTGCCAAAACGTCAGATATGGACAAAATTACGGGACTCGTGATGGGCGCGGACGATTATATGACCAAACCGTTCAATCCGATGGAGCTTGTTGCCCGGGTCAACTCTCAGTTACGTCGTTCTCTGCAATTCAGCCAGTCTGCGCCTGTTCAGCGCTCCATTCTGGAGAAGGGCGGGCTCATCATCACGCCGGATCAACATCGCGTTACACTCTACGGCAAACCAGTGGAACTAACACCGAAGGAGTTCGACATTCTGTATCTACTCGCGAGTCACCCCAAGCAGGTGTTCAGTGCGGAAAGCATTTTTGAACAGGTGTGGGGAGAAGCCTATTACGAGAGTGGGAACACGGTGATGGTCCATATTCGCACCTTGCGCAAAAAGCTGGGAGAAGATGTGAACAAGAACAAGTTTATCAAAACCATCTGGGGTGTGGGGTACACGTTTAATGACTAAACGAAGAAGTTTTCGGACAACCATGATTATGCTGCTCGGTCTGAGCATGTTGTCTTCTGGCGTCGTAACATTTATCGTGTACAGGCTGTTGCAGATGTATTATGCAGGGGTCAGGAGAGAAGATCCGTTGGCGGAATATCGTAATATCATGAGAAGTATTGGTGACATATATGTCTTTATGCTGCTCTTTATCCCGCTTGCGATTTTATTTTTCTACTTGTTTACGAGACCTTATGTCACGTATTTCAAAGAGATTTCCGCAGGAATTAACCATTTAGCGAATGGAGACTTTCAGCATCGTGTGCAGATCTCCTCGAAGGACGAGTTAGGTACGATTGCGGAGGATGTGAATCTGGCAAGTGAGAAGCTGAGGGAAGCGGTGGAACGAGGGGATTTTGCTGAAAATAGTAAAGACCAGCTAGTTGTCAATCTGGCGCATGACCTGCGAACTCCGCTGACCTCTGTGCTTGGATATTTGGATCTGCTTATGAAGGATGATCAGCTGACGGAGGAGCAGGTCAAGCACTTTACGTCGATTGCATTTACGAAGTCACAGCGTCTGGAGAAACTGATTGATGATTTGTTTGAAATTACTCGCATGAATTATGGCATGTTGCCTATAAACAAGACACAGCTGGATCTTAGTGAGCTGCTGAAGCAAATGAACGAAGAACTCTATCCTGTATTTGAAAAGAACCAATTAGTCGCCCGATTAAAAATAGACACGGACCTTACGGTCTCTGGTGATGGCGAGTTGCTGGCACGTGTGTTCGAGAATCTGCTAATTAACGCTGCACGACACGGCAAGGATGGCATGTACGTGGATATTAACGGATATCGGGATGCAGAACAGATCATCATTCAGGTGATTAACTATGGGGGACATATTCGTCCGGAGGAATTACCGCACATCTTCGATATGTATTACACCGGAGATCGTGCCAGGACCCCTCAGGAGGGTGGGACAGGCCTCGGCCTGTTTATCGCTCGCAATATAGTTGAGCAGCATGACGGTACGATTTCGGCCCAGAGCGATGTGGTACGGACGTTATTCGAAGTTCGTTTGCCCGTATTCCAATAAGATTCGACGTCAAATTTAAGAAAAACTTTAAAATTGCCCTGCTTTTTCTTTAACTTGTGTTGTCTATCCTTGATGTATGAGGTAAAAGGAGGAACAAGCATGAAGAAGTGGGGCTTTTTGATATGTATTATTTTGATCGGATATATCGTTACGCAATCACCGGGATGGATTCAGCAGAAAAATGAGCTGCCCATCGAAATTCAGAATACACGTGAAAATCCTGCAGGTTATACGGTATCCGTCACGGGAAATATTCAGGATCAGGTACATAAGGGAAACTTGTTACTGGTTGATAAGCAGTACCCCGTTCACCCGGAAGGGGTTAAATCCGATATTGTATATGTGGCACATGAGGATGATCTGCTTCGTGGATATGGGATACTGGATCAGAAAATCATGTTATCACGACAGGTGGCGCATGAGTTTCAGAGGATGGTTGAAGCAGCAGGCGAAGAGGGAGTCCGATATTTTCTCGTCAGCAGCGGGTACAGGGACTTTGAAAAGCAGGATGAGTTATATCGGGAAAAGGGTTCAGACTATGCACTTCCTGCGGGACACAGTGAGCACAATCTCGGGTTATCCCTGGATATCGGTTCCAGCTTGGCTGCCATGAATGAAGCGCCAGAGGGTGCATGGCTGGAGAAGAATGCATGGAAATACGGATTTATTTTGCGTTACCCGAAGGATAAAGTGCGTATCACGGGTATACAGTATGAACCATGGCATTTTCGATATGTAGGGCTGCCGCACAGTGCTGTCATGTATAAGAATAATCTGGTGCTGGAACAGTATCTGGATTTGCTAAAAGAGAAAGAGAACATTACTGTGGAAGTAGAGGGTGAAGAATACCATATCCGCTATTATAGGGCCACCCAAGATACGACCGTTTACATACCTGAGCAAGGCCACACTGAAATATCGGGTGATAACATGGATGGCGTCATTGTCACCGTAAAGAAATAACAGGGCAACGCAAGGGAGGCAGAACAACATGAAGCATAACAACCAGAAGAAAAGCAAACATTACATCCTTTGGATTGCCGTTTTCATTATCTATTTATATCTGTTGACGAAGCTGATCCTGTTCAAAGGAAGTCCAGTCGATTTTGGCATTGTGAAGGATCGACTGATGGCGTTCTTGCAACAACCGGATCTGGTCCATACGCGAACCGTCAACCTGACTCCATTTCAGGAAATATCACGAGACTGGAACAGCCTGTCTTTACATCGTCCAGGTACCGCAATCCATCTGGTAGGCAATATACTGGCTTTTATCCCACTGGGCCTCTTCATTCCTGTGTTAACGGGCAACAAGTTATTCTCTGGCGTAAAGGTACTCTTGCTGTCTCTGCTGCTCAGTCTGGGCTATGAAGTGACACAGTTAGTGACGGGCATGGGCATATTCGATGTGGATGATCTGATGCTCAATACCCTCGGCGGCTTGATTGGATATATCATTTTCACCATGGTCATCGGCCTGAAAAAGGTGTTGGTGGGAGGAGAATCCCGCGTGACGACGAAGAAGTTAAATTCTAAGGAAAGTCATGTGTAAGGAGGGATTACGTTGATTATCATGGCTGTACTGTTCATTAGCGCAGGGTTAATGTTTCTCGTGTATCCACACAGTATAACGGATGCTTCGGAGAAACAGATTACGGAGCGAGTAATCATGTCGCGATGGGTTGGCGGCTCGCTCATTATCATGTCATGTCTGTTTCTGATTATGGGTACGATTCAACTGTTAGATCAAGCCTCACATCACATTGGACATTAGAAGGAGGTTGAATTTTAATATCCTGATTGTATAAAGTAAAGCCAAAAAAGCTCCCCATTACGTGCTGAGTGCACGTGGCGGGGAGCTTTTCTGTATGACTTCATCACATTAATGATTCATGTCATTAAGCTTTTTTCATCATTTGACGCAATACGGTCTGCAGGATACCGCCATTATGGTAGTAATCCACGTCAACCATGCTGTCCAGACGAGCAATGACAGGGAAGTCGAACTGTGTACCGTCCTCACGAGTTACGGTTACTTTCAACTCTTGTCCTGGCTTCACATCATTGCTGAGGCCAGTAATGTCATAAGTTTCACGTCCGTTCAGACCAAGGCTGGACCAGCCGTGACCTTCCTGGAATTGCAATGGCATTACGCCCATGCCGACCAGGTTACTGCGGTGAATCCGCTCGAAGCTTTCTGCGATAACGGCTTTGACGCCGAGCAGGAATGTTCCTTTTGCCGCCCAGTCACGGGAGCTTCCTGTACCATACTCTTTACCTGCGATAACGATCAGGTTCTGTCCTTCATCCTGATACTTCATGGAAGCATCGTAGATGGACATTTCTTCGTCCGTTGGCAGGTACTTCGTAATACCGCCCTCGGTGCCCGGAGCCACCTGGTTACGAATACGAATGTTGGCGAACGTACCACGCATCATTACTTCATGGTTACCACGGCGTGAACCGTAGGAGTTAAAGTCTTTGCGCTCTACGCCATGCTCTTTCAAGTACAGTCCAGCCGGGCTGGATACGGCAATATTACCTGCTGGCGAGATATGGTCCGTTGTTACGGAATCCGCAAGCAATGCCATCACGCGTGCAGAACGGATATCTGCGATATCGTTCAATTTGTCGCCAAGCTCTTGGAAGAACGGAGGGTTCTGAATGTACGTGGAGTTCGGATCCCACTCGTACAATTCGCCTTCCGGTACAGAGATTGCATTCCAACGCTCATTAGCTGTAAATACGTTCTCGTACTTGTTGCGGAACATCTGAGCGTTCAGGGAACTAGCGATGGTATCCTTGATTTCCTCGGAGCTAGGCCAGAGGTCTTTCAGGAATACAGGCTCATTGTTCGTATCATAACCAATTGGATCGGTTTCAAAGTCAATATTCACTGTACCTGCAAGTGCATATGCCACAACGAGTGGTGGAGATGCCAGGTAGTTGGCTTTAACTTGTGCATGCACACGGCCTTCGAAGTTACGGTTACCGGACAATACAGCCGCTACGGTCATATCGTTCTCAGCAATAGCTTCGCTCACTTCGTCCGGCAGTGGACCGGAGTTACCGATGCATGTTGCACAACCGTAGCCGGCAACGTTGAATCCGAGTTTGTCGAGATACGTGATCAGGCCTGCTTTTTCCAGATACTCGGTAACAACAAGGGAACCTGGTGTCAGACTGCTTTTCACATATCCTGGTTTGGTCAAGCCGCGTTCAACTGCTTTTTTCGCCAGCAGTCCCGCTCCGACCATAACACTCGGATTCGAAGTATTCGTACAACTTGTGATCGCCGCGATCACAACAGCGCCTGCTTTCAGTTCACTAGAGGAACCGTTCGGGTGCTTCACAGGTACGGTTTGTTCGATTTTCTCATCGCTCAGACCGTAGCCGCCTTTATCTACAGGTGTACGGATGATGCTGTTGAAGCTTTCTTTCATTTGTGTCAGCTCGATGCGATCCTGTGGACGTTTTGGTCCTGCAAGACTTGGTACAACAGAGCCGAGATCCAGTTCAATCACATCTGTGAATTCAGGATCAACGGTGCTGGAAGTACGGAACATGCCTTGAGCTTTGTAGTAAGCTTCAACCAATTCAACCTGCTCGTCAGGACGACCAGTGCTGCGCAGATAGTTCAACGTTTCACTATCGACAGGGAAGAAGCCGATGGTAGCTCCGTACTCTGGTGCCATGTTGGCAACTGTCGCACGGTCAGCCAGACCGATGTTGGCAAGACCTGGTCCGTAGAACTCAACGAATTTACCAACAACGCCTTTTTTACGAAGCAATTGGGTAACGGTGAGTGCCAGATCCGTTGCTGTTGCGCCTTCGCTCAGGCTGCCTGTCAGTTTGAAACCGATAACGTCCGGTGTTACAAAATAAAGCGGTTGACCCAGCATGCCTGCTTCGGCCTCGATTCCACCAACACCCCAACCAACAACGCCAAGTCCGTTGATCATGGTGGTGTGGGAGTCTGTACCTACGAGGGAATCCGGGAATACAACGGTCTCGCCGTCCACCGTTTTCGTTGCTGCCACGGAAGCCAGATACTCCAGGTTAACCTGGTGAACGATACCTGTGGATGGTGGAACTGCACGGAAGTTGTTGAATGCCGTTTGTGCCCAACGCAAGAAGCGATACCGCTCTTCATTACGCTCGAACTCGACTTGGATATTGTAATCAAGTGCATCGTTGGTACCGAAAGCATCAACCATAACGGAGTGGTCGATAACGAGATCGACGGGTACGAGCGGGTTGATCTGTTTCGGGTCGCCGCCTGCTTTTTTCACGGTATCACGCATTGCAGCGAGGTCAACGACAACCGGTACCCCGGTGAAATCCTGCAGAACGATACGTGCAGGGATGAATGGAATTTCCTTGTTATTGTCACGGCCATCTGCCCAGCCGGTCAGTTGTTTTACGTGTTCTTCGGTAATGGCACGTCCGTCGAATTGACGAATTGCTGCTTCAAGCAACACTTTAATGGAGAAAGGGAGCCTGGAAAGATCGCCGTGGCCGCCTTCCTGAAGAGCATCGAGACTGTAGTAGCGGTAAGACTTGCCTCCAACCTCAAGACTGCGAGCGGCGGAGAAATGATTCTTTGCTGACATACATGTACCTCCTTGGGATGTGTCGGTGAGATGAAGAAAACGTTCATTTAGGTGAAGAACAGGCCTTCATCGTTCCGTGTTCTCGTTCGTTAGTTTCATCAGGTGAAACGTAATTTCATAATCATAACTTTAGTTTTAAGTATACCGTTTTCACCTCCGTACGTAAAGGGCTTTTTACCTGTTCAATCAAGCTTTTGAACCAATGAAGGCGTTTTCGTGAATCAAGAAGGAATAAGAAATATCATGTACCTGTATTTGCCGAATTTTGAGTCTTCATCCCGAGCTATGTACATACATCTGAAGACCCTCTCATATGAATAGTAGGAGTTTATATATGCAATGAAATATTCCAGACAGAACTCATGCCAAAGGGGGACATAGGCTTGGAACGGGAATGGAAGAGTGCCTTATATACTTACGTGAACCAGTACAATCGCTGTGAGATCGACTACCGTCCACAGACCAGCGAACGGATCGTTACTGATCCTGACTTCGTGGTGGAACGGGGAGAGCGTATGGCAAGGCTGGACGAATGGTACCGTAAGCGGCGCGCCGTGCCTCTTCGCAGTGAGACCAGCGCCAAGCTTGTGCGCACGCTAATGGATGGACAGGAAGAAGCGGTGGTGGATGTACAATTGTACAGCAGACTGTTCTACGAGAAGAGTGGGATCACACACCGGGAGGACCGGATTGAGCGGGAGCGGTTAACCTTTCTGCGGCAGAGTGGTGGATGGATCATTGGACGGGTCGAGCGGGAAGTGCCGGAGCGTCGCCCCGCTGGGGAAGGACGTCCGTTTCAACAGGCCGATTTTGTACAGGCGATGAACCGGCCGCTGCTGAATCGGGAAGTTTTGGGTCAAGGCAGAAGCTCACGTCAGCAGGCATATCGCAGGGATCTGGCGGTTGCCTATGCGGATCGATGGTGGAATGCGGGGAATCCGGCATTTGAGGAATTTGATGTGGATTGCACCAATTACGTGTCCCAATGTCTCTTTGCAGGGGGCGCACCCATCCACTATACTGGTAGAAGAGAAGCTGGTTGGTGGTATAAAGGGTATGTAAATGGCTCCGAAATGTGGAGTTACAGCTGGGCGGTCTCCAATAGTCTGGAGCGTTATTTATCAGGCAGCAGCTGGGGTCTGACTGCAACAGTTGTGGATCGTCCTGAGCAGCTGATGCTGGGAGATGTTATTCTCTATGATTGGGATGGAGATGGGCGATTTCAGCATAGCACCGTTGTAACCGCATTTGATGCGGGTGGTATGCCGCTGGTTAACGCACATACGGTTAGCAGCCGTCACCGATATTGGGATTACCGGGATTCTTACGCTTGGACGGAGCGGACGGTATACCGGCTTTTTCATATTGCAGACGAGTTTTAATGACGAAAGATTTTCGGGATGCGGTGACGCAGACATCCAGTTCCGTGTAAAATAAGACCATGTAACGCAAGCAGAATAACAAGGGTGCTGAGCATGCAAGGATGACAGCATCAGGCACAGATAATCGGAGGTTACGCATGAGTATGGATAAATTAAAAGTAGGCGTCGTGTACGGCGGAAAATCGGGCGAGCACGAGGTGTCGCTGCAGACGGCGTTTGCTGTAACGAACGCATTTGATTATGAGAAGTATGAACTGGTTCCTTTTTATATCTCCAAGCAGGGGACGTGGAAAAAAGGACCTGTCATGCATGCGCCGTTCGCGCAGATTGAAGATTTGAAGCTGGAGCAATCGGCAGGTGGAACTCAGGATGCGCTAAACGCACTGTTTGGCCGTTTGTATGGCGGAGCGGAAGCGCTGGACGTTATGTTCCCTCTGCTGCATGGTACATTTGGTGAAGATGGTACCATTCAGGGCATGTTCGAGATGGCGGATATGCCATATGTAGGTGCAGGTGTACTCGCTTCAGCTGGTGGCATGGATAAAGTGGTCATGAAGAAGCTGTTTGCACAGGCTGGCATTGACCAATGTGCCTTTACGTATTTTAATGCGACACAATGGAAACAGACCGAGCACGAAATGATCGTACAGGTCGAAGATCAGCTGGGGTATCCTTGTTTTATCAAACCGGCAAATCTGGGCTCCAGCGTAGGCATCTCCAAAGCGCGTAACCGCGATGAGTTGAAAACAGCTGTCGAGTTCGCACTTCGGTACGATACGAAGGTCGTCATTGAGGAGTTCGTTGAAGCACGCGAGGTTGAGGTTAGCGTCCTCGGCAATGACGAGCCTATGGCTTCCGTTCCTGGGGAGATTGTATCCTCCGGTGAATATTATGACTATGCAGCCAAGTATATTGATGGTCAATCTCAGATGCTGATTCCGGCACCACTGGACCCTGAGGCAGCAGATCGCATTCGCGAAGCCGCATTGCAGGCTTTCCGTGCGATTGAAGGTAACGGCATTTCCCGTGCAGACTTCTTCATTCGGAAAACGGACGGCGCATTACTTATTAATGAAGTCAACACCATGCCTGGGTTCACACCGTACAGCATGTATCCACTGCTGTGGCGCGAGACAGGTGTATCTTATGCTGAGCTGCTGGATCGCATGATTGAACTGGCACTGGAGCGTTACAACCGCAAGCAGGCACTGAATTACGAGAACGGTGTACAGGCGTAGACGAAGACGACAAGATCAGGAGGGGTATGCATGGGATTTCAGACTGAATTCAATTCCGTATGCAAATTCAAGAGTGAGCAGGAGCTGTTCGAACTGCTTGAATACGGTCGCGGCAAAATGGTTAAACAGGGCTTCCGGGTATTTCCTACCGGCCAGAAAGTCATTGCTTATACACCAGATAACGTGGCTGTAGCCATCGTGAAGATCGTGGTTTCCATTGCAGAGATCAACTTCCAGGGCCAAGAAGTAACCGAGGTAGAGATGCAATTGATCCGCAAACTGACCGAGGAAGAATCACGCATCCAGACCGCACTTGCGGACGAGATGTTCTTTGGAGAGCAGGCACAGGAATAGTTGTTGTGATTGTGAGTGTGGGGCGGAAGAGCTGATTTGCGAAAATACGATTATGGTCACTCTTTTAGGGTAAAACTTGGTTATATACAGTGACGGTACATCCTGACGGCTAAATATGCCGTGTGGGTTTTCCGCCCTAACAGAGAGGAAGAAATTCATGCTCGTACGTTTTGGTTATGTGGCAATGTCCGTGCTTGTTGAGAATGCCTCACCTTCCCGGACCATGACCATGTCCAGTTTCAACAAAATCGATGACAGGGAAGCAGCCATCCGCAAGCTCGAACGGATTGCAGCCGAGAACCTGCATAATACACTACGATTGCTCCGGCACAACAAGGGGAGTCATATTCATGTATATCGCTTTTCATCCAAATTGATTCCACTGGCGACACACGAAGACTTGAATGACTGGGACCCGTTCCCGGCACTGAAGCAGGACTTTGCGGCCATTGGTGATTTTGTGAAGGCAAATCATATGCGTGTGTCCTTTCATCCGGATCATTTTACCGTACTTAGTACACCCCGTGAGCAAGTTTTGCACAACTCAATTCGCGACCTTCGTCATCATGTTCGGATGCTGGATGCTATGGGTCTGAATGCGACTGCCAAGAACAATATACATATTGGTGGTGCATACGGGGACAAGCCTTCGGCGGCGCTTCGTTTTGAAGAACACTTTTTGAAGCTGGATCGGGACATCCAGGAGCGACTGACACTCGAAAATGATGACAAAACGTTCAACGCGCCCGAGACACTTGCTGTGTGCCAGCGCTTGGGATTGCCCATGGTACTGGATATTCATCACCAGTGGGTGAACAACGAAGGAGAACGGCCATGGGATCTGTGGCCTGATATCCTGAAAACCTGGCACTCACCGCTTGCCCAGGCCGATTCACTGGCTGATCAGCCATTGCCACCCAAAATCCATGTCTCCAGTCCGAAGAGTGAAAAGGATCTGCGAGGTCATGCCGATGGCGTGGAGGTAGAGCCTTTGCTCGACTTCTTGCGTCACATCGCGGCAGATACCCCGAGGCTTGACGTGATGATTGAAGCCAAACGCAAAGATGAGGCACTTGTGCAACTGATGCAGAAGCTAGCATTCTATCACGAAGAGGGTGTGGAGTGGGTGGACGAGTCTACCGTCATCATTCATCCGTAGTGCCAAAAGGGGCCTGGGCAACGAGAAACTTTACGACCTGTGGGGCGTATACTTTTAACAAGTATTTCAACTTTTCGTAGATTGATATAGAAAGTAGAGTGAACGCTTTGAATGAGAAGGAAAAGATACCTTATGTCGTGACAAGCAAAAGCTATACTGCCGTTGCCATTAATGCAGCTTCCAAAGCTGGCGAATGGATCAAAAGCCGTCTTGGGACGGTAACCGAACCTGGAACGAAATATTCACCCCAGGATCTGGTGACCGAAGTGGATAAAGGAGCGGAGCAGATGATCCGCCGCCTGATTCTCACGCATTTTCCCCACCATGCCATTCTGGGAGAAGAAGGCGTCGAACCGGGACCGGAAGCTTCGGCAAAAGCACTGAAAGAAGCAGAGGAAGAAGAGTTCCTCTGGATTGTTGATCCTGTGGATGGGACGACGAACTTTGTACATGGATTCCCGTTTTATTCGGTGTCCATCGCCTTGGCTCACAATGGTGAAGTCATTGTTGGCGTGATCTACGATCCTTCCCGTGATGAACTGTTTGTTGCGGAAAAAGGGAAAGGAGCTTATGTCCACGGAAACCGGATGCTTGTATCTGGTGAAAAGGAACTGGCTCAAAGCCTGATTGCTGTTGGCTTCCCGGCAGATACAACCTTTGCGTTGCCACTGAATATGGCGGCTGTACAGGCTCTTGCTCCGCAGGTTCGCAACTTGCGTGCGGGCGGATCTGCGGCCCTGCATCTGGCGTATGTTGCCGCAGGACGTCTCAGCGCCTACACTGAGGTTGGATTGAAACCGTGGGATATTGCTGCAGGTGCGCTGCTGGTTGAAGAATCTGGCGGTAAGGTAACCGATACTATCGGAACGCCTTATCAACTTTCTGTGAACCATGTCGTTGCCAGCAATGGCAAAATCCATGATGCACTGACGGATGTGCTGAAGGAAGCGAAAGCTACTGGGTTAGAGTGAAATTGATTATAAGGAGCGAAAACAATGGATGAATCCAAAGAACTGGAACGACGGCTCAGTGATATGCTGACTGAAGGGGACATGGAAGAGTCCGGCGACACCGATCAGCGGGAACGCCAGCTGATTCCTCCCAAATATGAAGTGCGGATTCAGACGGAACGTGATCCAATCGTCGAGGAAACGTTAAAGTACCGGAAGATGGCACGCGAATTGGACGATCGTTATGATCGCTATCTGGAGCGAGCTACCGGAAACAAACCGGCGAGCGACACGGATCATTCGAATTCGGAAGACTCGAATAAGCCGCAATCTTAATTAATCACTGAACGTCATATCTGAACTTAGTCAATAACAGGCTCCCCATCAGGGAGTCTGTTATTTCATGTGTGTTCTCAGCAGAGAGGACAACGACTACTTTAAAATGATAGAATAGAGTAACACGAACTGATGTCATTGGAATGACCAATGTACTATATATTAGTGAGGTTGTTCAAAAAGTCCGCTTTTGATTACGAAGGATGCCTAACGGCATCATCAGCATCGAATATGGAATTCAGCCGAAATGTCCGTTGCTCACGTAGTTTTCCTACGCTCCGCTACTCCATTTCTAGCTTCATCCCATCTTCTCGGTACTGAAAACCGACCTTTTTGAACACGTATATTAGTGTAAATTATTATAGATTCACGAAAAGGAGTGTTACCCCGAATGAAGCGTAAACGTATATGGGAAAATACAGCTGCAGGTTTAACAGCCAGTATGCTGGCAGGGATGCTGCTCTTCACATCGTCTGCACTGCCTGCACATGCTGCAGACGCCAAAACAGGCGTATTGCCGGCGGGTACAAACGAGGCATCACTGACTGCCAAGAAAGATGCAGTAGCTGTAACGAAGGAGTTCCGCATTGTTACCTTGGGAGACTCCATAACCGTAGGTTATGAGCCCAACACCAAAGAGCTGCCTTATGGTTATGTAGAACGTTTGCAAGAGCAGGGGTTACTGCATGGACGTACACAGGTGGACAACTACGGGATTGCAGGATTAAAAACCAGTGGCCTGAAAAATTTCACTACTGCAATTAAGGATGGCAAAACGCTGACTTCTGAAGCCATTCAACCAAGTCTTCCCGATCCAAGAGCGGGACAGATTGGGGCCAATACGGCTGCTATTCGCGAGAGTATAGTACAGGCGAACTTGATTGCAATTACCATCGGGGGAAATGATGTATCGGAGTTGCTCGGTACAGCAGACAAACTGAGTGATCAGGAACTACAAGAGAAAGTAAAAGAATTGCTCGCCACATATACAGCCAATGTTAGTGCAACGATTAATGATATCCATGAGATTAACCCGACAGCTAAAATTGTCATTGCTGATCAGTATCAACCGATGCCAGAAGTAGCAGGCAAGGCATTGTACGCTAAACTCATGGAGGCATCCCAAGGCTTCACACAAACCATTGATGGTATCGCAGCGCAATTCACTGCTCAGGGTACCGATGTCAAAGTGGCACACGTGGCTAAAGAATTTGTTGGCGGCGAAGGCACCATGACACATATGATCAAAAATCGTGATTTCCACCCGAATAAATTCGGATATGCAGCCATTGCCGAAGTATTTGCCAAAACGATCTGGGGCGACTACACCAAGCTGACTGCACCTGCGACAGGTGAGCCGATGAACATTATTGTGAGTGGCAAAACATTGAATACACCGTACAAACCGATTATCCGTAACGGCAAAAACTTTGTGGCAATCCAAGACATCGTGAACGCTGTCGGTGCTACTACGGTTTGGGATAACAAAACCTCAACCGCAACTATTACATACGGAGACCGGAAGGTTGCCGTGAAAATTGGTGCCAATGCTGTGCAGGTCAACGGAGCAT
Source organism: Paenibacillus amylolyticus (assembly GCF_001570725.1). GTDB lineage: Bacteria > Bacillota > Bacilli > Paenibacillales > Paenibacillaceae > Paenibacillus > Paenibacillus amylolyticus_A. The sequence goes on along the minus strand of NZ_BCNV01000008.1, from coordinate 40,720 downwards.
CCGTTACCGTGGATACACCTGCATTCCTGAACAAGGTAGGCAAAGAGTCCAAAACATATGTACCCCTTGCTATGGTAGCTGAAGGCCTTGGCTTTGACGTGCAATATGTAGCGAAGCTGAAAACCGTGTTTGTTAATCCGTAATATGCATTTCGTGTTCTAACATAGCATGTTATTTAATAGCCAGAATTCCTTGATCCGTTCAAGGCGTTCTGGCTGTTTTACGTTCTATGAGAGTTCCTTACATAGGTGTATACCTTCTCTAGTGACCTAAAATGTTGCATAAATATATCTTGTCAGATGACCATGGATGTGTAAATATGAAAATAACTGACAATAAAATAACTAACCCATAGCACGACAGCACCCTTCGCAAGCCAAAGGAGCGCTTAGGATGAGTAAAATTAAGAACGCTTTCACAACACTGCCAATTCATCACAAAACGATTCTTCTCATCGGACTTTTGATGTTAATCAGCTTTACGTTTTATGCGTCCGTACTCCGATATGTGTTCAGTATCTATGATCGGCAGATCTATGAGAAATCCTCGCAAGTCCTCAATATGTCTTCGGTAGGCATTGAGAATCAACTGCGTGAGATTTCCAATCTCTCCTTCAAGGTGATGTCGGACGAGCCGCTCCAGCAATATTTGCTTCAACTGAAAAAGGTCGAAACGGGTTACGAGAAAAATGGATTGCGCAAAAAGATTACCAACAGATTAGTCGCTTACGCGGGTTCCGAAAAATACGTCTATTCCATGCTATTTATCGATAATGATAATAATGTTATGGCCGCAGGCAATCGGGAGGGAATTTCGGAGTCAAAGCAAAAGGAACTGGTTGCACTGGGACAGCAATATTCCGGCTCCAATGCCTGGCACACCAGCGGGGATAAACAGTCCCGACTTTTGTCCGTCCGACAGGTGAAATCCTTTGTTGGTGGAGCATTCACATTGGAAGACCTCGGTACATTGATCATCCGCGTGCGTCTGGACCGAATTGTACAGGATCAGATGCAAGAACCGGCTGAGGACTCTCAACTACTCATTACGGATGGAAAAGAAGTGATCTATCCAACAGAATCGTCGGTAAGTGAAGCCGAGCTTGAGTCTGAATTAAAGCGCACTCAGCCCTACGGAATTGCCATGTTGGAGCAGGGAAGACACTTTGTTGCCCGTGCCCATTCTTCCTATACGGATTGGACCTATTTGTACACAACCCCGTTTGACCAGATGTTTAAACAGATCCAGTTTGTCAAACAGTTGGTCACGGTTATCTTTATCATGATTTTTCTCGCAGCGCTTATCATTGGAGCAAGATTCTCTCGCAGTATTACACACCCGATTGCCCAGTTGATCAAGAAAATGCGTAATATCGAAAAAGGCGATCTGGATAAACTGGAGGAGGCAGCCCTCGGCAATGTTCCGATATCTCCACAGAATGAGGTCGGACTGCTGCATCGTACATTTAAGATGATGCTTCAACGAATACGTGAATTGATTGATGAGAATTATGCGAAGCAACTGGTGATTCGTGAGACTGAGTTGAAAGCGCTTCAGGCGCAGATTAATCCACATTTTCTATACAACACGCTTGAATCCATCAACTGGCTGGCCAAAGTACAGAAACAACGTCAGATCTCGGAAATGGTTGAGGCACTCGGTTTTCTACTGCGTAGTTCTGTGAACATGTCCGAGAAGTGGATCACGCTGGAAAGAGAGCTGGATATTGTCCGCAGTTACGTGACGATTCAGCGCACTCGTTTTGAGGAAAGACTGGATTTTGATATGGAGATTGCCCCAGAGGTAGGGACGGCCCGAATTCCGAAGCTAACATTACAGCCGTTGGTGGAGAACGCCATTCACTATGCACTCGAGCCAAGCATTGACCCTTGCCGGATTCGGATCCGGGCGAGAGCAGAGGGAGATAAGGTGATCATTGAAGTCGAGGACGATGGTCCGGGGATGACACCGGAATTCCTGGAACAACTACACGAAGGACGTATTCAGACAAGAGGACAGGGCATTGGGTTATCTAACATCCAGGAACGAATCAGACTGACCTTCGGTGATGAAGGTGGAATGGTGATGAGCAGCAAGCCCGGATCAGGAACTGTAGTATCGATCAGCATACCTTGGATTAGAGAGGACGATGACGATGTACAAAGTGATGCTCGTAGATGATGAACGTGTCATTCTGGAGGGGATTTCCCAAGTGGTCGATTGGGCCGCGGCAGGTACGGAATTGGTGGGAACGGCGAGGAATGGGATCGAAGCATTGGACAAAATCGGACAGTCGAGACCCGATATTATCATTACGGATATTTCCATGCCGGGTCTGGATGGTCTCGGACTCATAGAGAAGGCATCCGAAGCATATCCGGGAGTACGTTTCATTATGTTATCTGGCTATAAGGAGTTCGAATATGCCCGCAGAGCGATGCAATATGGTGTGAAGCATTATTTGCTCAAGCCCTGTAACGAGAATCAGATCCATGATGCGCTGACTGAACTGTTGCAGGAACATCAGGATGCCCAGGTGAAGGAGCATGTTGCCGGTGAGATGAAACAGCGGCTGCAACGGGTGCTTCCGCATGTGAAGGAGCAATTTTTGCTGGAGTTCATGACCAACCGCACCTATGGGCCAGTTGATTTGGAGTATTATCAGGAGCTATTCGATCTGGAGCTTGAAGAGAACGCGGTTCGGTTGCTGCTGTTCCGAATTGTGGATGAACATGATTACAGTCACTTATTTGCGATCAAAAACATTGCCAGTGACCTGCTCCCACATGTACTGTTAAGCACAACCATCGAAGGCAAACTCTTGATTCTGCTCGCGGATTCTGCTGATCCGGCTGGACTGAAGGAGAGCATTGAAGAAGTTCGGGCTGCGTTTACCCGACTATATAAATTGGAAGTGACCGCTGCGCTGAGTGAAGCAGATCGAATGATCCAGTCCCGGCGGTTGTTTCGTGAGGCATTGCAGTATCTGAACCATCGCTTCTTTATCGGTGAAGGCAAGCTGATCACGAAGAATGATCTGGTACTGGCCGGAGAATACGACGGGGTGCATGTAGAGCAGGATGCGGAGCAACTGTGTCAATTGATTAAATCTGGCAATACCGAGGAAACAGCGGCAGAGGTAGATCGTCTGTTTGATCTATTATCGCGTCAGCAACTGGAAATTGAGGTGACTCGCTCTTATGTAGTGCAGCTTTACTCGGCGATGGTTCATGTCTGTCCGCCGGAGGAGGCAACAGAATTTACCCAGCGCATGGCAGAACTACCTCATATCGATACGTTATCTGGTTTGAAGTCTTTTGTTGCAAGCAGTGCCTCCCGATTAACTTCCGGTTATTACAAAAACCATATCAGCCGCCAGTCTTCAGCTGTGGAGAAGATGATGGATATCGTAGATCGTCATTTTGGAGAGGCAGATCTCTCGCTCAATGGAGTCGCCCATCAGATGCTCTATATGAATCCGGATTACCTGGGCAAGATTTTCAAAAAAGTCACAGGCGAGAATTTCTCCAACTACGTGAATCGCCTGCGCATTGAACGTGCATGTGACCATATTCGTAGAGGCGGGGATGTGAAAGTATTCGAGCTTGCTGAATTGTTCGGGTTCGGCGGGAATTCGCAATATTTCAGTCAGGTGTTCAAAAAGTGGACCGGTATGACTCCTACGGAATTCCGTAGGATCGGCATATAACAATGGACTACCAATCATGTGATTCATGTCTGGGGAGGACGAACAGCGCCGAGAGGGGGACTGTTGTCCTCCTCTGTTTTTTGAACCAACAAGACGGTTTTGTGTATTCAACTATGGTCGTACATTTGCGAAAATGACATTAACAAGTTTGTGAAAGCGTTATCAGAAATGAGAGGATAACTCGTTCACACAACCATATCAACATAAAAGGGGAGATTGGCATGGTGAAAAAGGCAATATTCCTGATGATGGCTGCATTGCTCGTTTTTACAGCGGCGTGTAGTTCAGGTGGGGGAAGCGAACAGGGTTCTTCGGATGGATCGGTTACCTTGCGGATCGCTTGGTGGGGCTCCGATGCACGACATGAATATACACAGAAGGTCATCGACCTGTACAAATCGAAAAACCCGAATGTCAAAATCGACGTGGAATATGCTTCATTTGATGACTACTGGAAAAAGCTCGCACCACAAGCAGCGGCAAATCAGTTGCCTGATATCGTTCAGATGGATATTTCCTACATCAGCCAATATGCACAGAATGGTCAGCTTGAGGACCTAGCGCCTTATCTGGGCAACCAGATCAAAGTGGACGATGTGTCTGAGAATGTTATCAGCACAGGTGTAATTAACGGTAAACAATACGGTGTACCTGCCGGTGTTAACGTTCTGGGCTTCCAGTATGATCCTGCGTTGCTTAAAACAGCAGGCGTGGATGCAATCCCTGAGAATATGACTTGGGAGTCGTACGAGGCATTGGGTAAACAAACCGCAGATAAAGGCCTGTATTTGGATGGAGGAGTAGCTCCGGATATTTTCTTCCACTACTTCCTGCGTACCAAAGGATTGTCGCTATACAATGCAGAAGGAACAGGGCTTGGCTATGATGATGACAAATTGTTTGTGGAGTTCTTCGGACTTATGCGCCGCATGATCGAGCAGGGCGCAGCACCTACGCCGGACGTAGCTAACCAAACCAAAGGCATTATTGAGGAATCGGATCTGGTGAAGGAAAAAGGAATTGGCGTATGGCAATGGTCCAACCAGTTCGTAGCCTTGCAACAGGTAGCGAACCGTCCACTCGATATCGCGCCAATGCCAGGACCGGATATGGAAAAAGGACTTTATATGCAACCAAGTATGTACTGGGGTGTAACGTCCAACTCCAAAGTGAAGGAAGAAGCGGCTAAATTCATCGATTTCTGGGTGAATGACGTGGAAGCCAACAAACTGATCAAAGGTGAGCGCGGTGTGCCAATCTCGGGAGCAATCAAAGAAGCCATCGCACCTGAGCTGAGTGATGCAACGAAACAGGTCTTTGAATTCGTGGCAGCCATGGAGCCTAAAGCTTCACCAATGAGCCCTCCGCCACCGGTTGGTTCACCTGAAGTAATCTCTTCTCTGGCAGATGTGGTTGAAGAGTTGAACTTCGGCAAAATTACACCCGAACAGGCAGCAGAAACATTCCGCAAGAACGCTGAATCTGTACTTGCGAACAATAAATAACAGTTGAATGATAGCTTGCTCGTCCCACCACTGGGATGGTCGGGAAAGGGGCTACTCGCGAATGCGAGGGCCTTTCCCCGTCCAGATAACCCGAAGCAAAGATTGAGGCAGCAAGCTGATCCATGAAGGAGGTTCGTTCCATTGAGGCAGTATTCATCGCTACGTAGAAACTTAACCGGATATGCGTTCATCAGCCCGTTTATTATTGGATTCCTGGGTTTCACGCTCATCCCCATGTTTGTTTCCTTATATATGTCGTTCACGAGTTATAACTTGTTCACTTCTCCGCGGTGGATTGGGCTCGATAACTACACCAAAATGTTTTTTGATGACCCGAAATACTGGAATTCGGTCAGAGTGACGTTTCTGTATGTATTCATTGGGGTACCGTTAAGATTGATCTTTGCCCTCTTCGTAGCGATGGTCCTGAACACTGGCTCTCGTATGATTGGAACGTACCGGACACTGTATTACCTGCCATCCATTATCGGTGGTAGTGTAGCCGTATCCATTATGTGGCGTAACCTCTTTAGTAATGAGGGTGTTATCAACAGCGCTTTAACAGCAATTGGGATCGGGCCTATCAGCTGGTTTGGTGACCCGAATGCGTCCCTGGTTATGCTTATCTCACTGTCTGTGTGGCAGTTCGGTTCGTCCATGCTGATCTTCCTGGCTGGTCTCAAAAATATCCCCACTGAGATGTACGAGGCAGCAGGTGTAGATGGTGCGAATCCTATTCGGAAATTTTTCAGCATTACCTTACCGCTACTTAGCCCAATCGTTCTATTCAATATGATTATGCAAACGATTGGTGCATTCATGACATTCGTACCAGCCTACATTATCTCCAAAGGAGAAGGCGGCCCAATGGATGGTACCATGCTGTACTCTCTATATCTGTTCCGTCAGGCATTTATGTTTAACAACATGGGTTATGCTTCGGCCATGGCTTGGATCATGCTGATCATGATCGGTATACTCACGGTAGCCGTATTCCTGACATCCAAGTACTGGGTGTTCTACGAATCTGAAGGAGGGAAGTAACGATGGTTTGGAGAAATGTAAAATGGCCCATTTATCACCTGTTCGTTGCAGCGCTTGCCCTCCTGATGTTGTATCCCGTACTTTGGATGCTCTTCAGTTCATTCAAGGAAAGCCGCACGATATTCGTCACTGCGGATACCCTGTTCCCTACGGAGTGGATATGGAGTAACTATGTGGATGGTTGGAAAGGAACCGCTGGAAGACCGTTCATGGATTACATCACCAATTCACTTGTTATCGTAGTTATTTCCACCATCGGTGCTGTGATATCGTCATCGCTAATCGCTTTCGGATTTGCCAGACTTAATTTCAAGGGACGTACATTCTGGTTCTCCTTAATGATGTTAACACTGATGTTGCCACATGACGTGGTATTGGTTCCTCAATACATTATCTTTACGAAGCTAGGCTGGCTAAATACCATTCTGCCAATCGTTGTCCCTACATTCTTCGGAATGCCATTCTTCATCTTCCTGATGGTACAGTTCATTCGAACGATTCCGAAGGAGCTGGATGAGGCTGCAACCATCGACGGATGTAACAAGTTCAGATTGTATATTCAGATTATTATGCCGCTGATCAAATCTTCTCTGGCGACTGCAGCCATCTTCTCCTTCTACTGGAGATGGGAGGATCTGCTCGGTCCGGTATTGTACCTGAACTCGCCTGAAAAATATACCGTATCCATGGCGCTGAAAATGTTCCTGGATAGTGAGTCTGCCTCCAACTGGGGCGCGATGTTCGCCATGTCCATCGTCAGTCTGGTTCCGGTTGTAGCGGTGTTCTTCATCTTCCAGAAACAAATTGTTCAAGGGATGAGCACTAGCGGATTGAAAGGATAAGCAAGATTCAATGTATCTTCGTATCTTCGCCCGAATGAACGTTTACGAAAGTTAACCAAGGAGGTTATCGCTTTTGAATAAAGCCCAGGGTAGTCAGAGTCAGGCCGTTGCCATGGAGGCAGCGGCAGAGGGCCAGGCAGTGTCCGTGACCAGCTGGAAGTTTAACTTTGGACCGGACTCGGGAAGAGCAGATGAGGCAGGGGATTATCTGAAAGTAAATGCAACCACCGCATATGGGGAACGTGGAGGATATGGATTCGAAGCAGGTTCTCTGGTGTATGAGAAACAACGCATCCGAGATGACGATGAGCCGAATTCCACGAGACAACATCATAACAATCCGGGGCAGACAACCATGTCTGCCCGATTGCGTTCGAGCTTCTGTATTCCGCTCAAAGCATCCTTCATCGTGGATGTTCCCGATGGAACCTATCAAGTTTTACTTGTTGCAGGTGATGAATTGGCTGAGACAGTGACCCGCGTGAAAGCAGGTGAGGGCAGGCTTGTACTGCCAACCATTCGTACACTTCCTGGGCAATGTGCAGAGGTTCGATTCTCGGTGGTTGTTCGCGGCGGCAGACTTCGTCTGTCATTCTCCGGTCCTGCGCCAAGAATCAATGCGTTAGAGATTACCCTTGCGAATCAGACCATGACTGTATTCCTTGCCGGCGATTCAACCGTAACAGATCAGCCGGAGAGTGGATATCCTTATTGCGGGTGGGGCCAGCTGTTGCCTGCACAGTTCAAACATGATGTGGCAGTGGATAATCATGCTCAGTCAGGCCGAAGTTCCCGCAGTTTTATCAATGAAGGCAGACTCAGTGCTATTATGGAGCGGATCAAGCCCGAAGATTTTTTGTTTATTCAATTTGGACATAACGATGAGAAGCCGGACCCTGAACGTGGGACCGACCCATTCACAACATATAAGGAATATTTGAAAAAGTATATCGACGCTGCCCGCGAAGCCAAGGCTCGTCCAGTGCTCGTGACCCCAGTGCATCGGCGCTATTTCGCGGACGACGGTACATTGACCGATACACACGGCGATTACATTATCGCCGTGCGTGAGCTGGCGGAAGAGGAAGATGTTCCGCTGATCGACCTGGCGGAGCGCAGCCGTCTTCTGTTCGAGCAGGCAGGAGTGGAAGGGACGAAGGACGACTTTATGTGGGTGCTGCCAGGCGAATATGTGAACTTCCCGTCAGGCGTGGAGGATAACACACACTTTCAGGAGCGCGGCGCCTCCCGCCTTGCACAGCAGGTGGCAGAAGCCATCCGCGAGTTGCAATTGCAACCGTTGCAGATGTATCTGCGGTAGGTTCATGTCTTTAATTATTAAGCGAGTTAAACGAAGTAACGAGCTAGCAAAGTTGCCCAGCGAGTAGCGGCGGCAATAATGTTTTAAATCATTCCGGCGAGCGTTGCAGCGGAGGAGGGCGGAATCGGGTAGAGGGAGCGAAGCGTCCGCCTTTGGAGCGGGATTTCCCCTACTGAGGGGAATGAATAGAAATCCCGAGCCAACAGTGGCCCGCAGCCCGATCCGCCCGCCGAAGCGACTGCCCCGCGAGGCGCCCCCACGTTTTTAATTTAATTATTGGAGGATATACTCAAATGACATTGGACCCGACCAAACAAGATACTTCAGCCCATAAGACGGCTCCAACAGCTGCAGGTCACACCTATTGGGTGATTCCGGATGGCTATATCCCGCCGGAGAGTAGCGGCACACTGGAGAGTCATGAGAGCATCTGCGTATTAAACACAGGTGCAACAGATGCGGAGTTGCACATCACGATCTATTATGAAGACAGAGATCCACTTGAAGATATTATAGCTGAAGTGCCAGCGAGAAGAACAAAGCATATTCGTACTGCATCGCTTCGCTCCGGTGAGCAGTCTATTCCGGCAGGCGTACCTTATGCGATCACTGTTTCGAGCAACATCCCCGTCATCATCCAGTACAGTCGCTTGGATACGACCCAGCCTGAATTGGCATTGATGAGTGTCATGGCGTATCCATTGGAATAACATGGCCACTTGGTATAAAAATTTAAGACAAAAAAGAAGACCCGTAACCTTGCATTTATTGCAGGTGTACGGGTCTTCTTTCATTACAATCACTTACTGTATTTATACGTGCTTGCATTAAGGATATCCACATGAACCTCTACTTTACCGAGCTTGAAACGCTCCAGTGGGTCAGCACGTTGGGAGACCTCTTGTTGCCATAATGGAAGATTGTGGCGATAGAGGTGTTCCGCCAGACCGTATGAATCGATCTTGCGTGACTTGGTTTTTTCGAACGTATCTCGGATTTGGGATTCGATTTGTTTCTCCGCTTCCTGTTCCATGGCATGTGGAGACCGAGGAGCCCCGTGATCTTCGGTGATGGAGCTTTTGACCGAGGTAACCAGATCGAATGTGACGCCATTTCCTTGTTTTCTCGCCGTGATTCTCGTCTTGGGATGACGAAGCATCAGGGTTAAGTCAGGAGTTTTCCCACCATTCCCATATACGTATAGTGGGTACTGATGTACGCTCTTATAATTTACGTATCGTGTACCATCTGCGTCTGCTCCTGCAACTCTACCCTGACTTGTGCCTTTGGAAATGACATAAAACCCATCCATTCTAACAAGGGGGGGAGTTTTATCGCCGTTGAACCAGGTCTCATTCCTCGTTGAAACCGAGGGTAAAAGAACGACGGAAGCCGGCTCCCGTAGTCCATCGAGAAGCTGGTGAAGCCGGATAGGTTCGTAACCGGAATGCTGTTTGTATAGCCTCATGGGCTCAAATAACTCAATGGTTTGAGCGGATTGGTTCAACAATGCAGAGGGAGAGAGTATATCCGGAATGTTATGCTCTGTAGCGTAGATCCAGGGTGTATATCTTAGTTGACCTGAATGAAGAAGTGTATTAAAGATATCCTCCAGTCGACCATCTAGCGCTTTTTTGGATAAAACAATAGCTTTAACATGAGTCCAGAGCGTTTGCTGCTGTGACGTTTCATACAAGTCGTTAATAGCCATGCTCAGAGTTGTCCCTTCGCCACGTCCAGTCCAGATATCCCTTGTCTCCCGGGAAGTTGGCGTTTCCTGTTTTGCAATACTGGAGAAGTCAATCAGTTGGGCATAAGCAATGTACTGGTTGTCCACGTAATCTATTCCAATGGCCGTGATGAAGTTAATACTTTGCACCTCTTTGGAATCCCAGCACCCCGTTAGCAGGATCAAGCACCCCACAAGTAGGCTAATCATGGACGTACATCTGATCATGGCCCTTTTCTCCGACGAGTGGAATCTTGGGTATGAAGTGCTGCTGGACGTTTGGTTCTTTTCATGGAAGGCGGCATGGATACGGCCTGAGTGAAATCTCCGGGAATGTAGGGAGATACGGGAGCCAGATAGGATACGCCATAACACTCCAAGGATACAAGGTGCACCAACAGGGCGAATAGTCCAATCATAAATCCGAATAATCCAAGGACGGATGAGATGAGAAGCATCCAGATCCTGATATGGGCAGTAGCCCCGCTCAGCACGGTGTTCACGAGAATATAACTGGAGATGGATGAGATCGCTACCGTGACTATGATGGTGGGAGATGTAATCCCTGCACGAATAGCCGCATCCCCAATGATAAGTCCGCCTACCACACTCACGGTCTGGCCTAATGCACGGGGCAACCTGCGACCGGCTTCGTTAAATAGCTCGAACATAAAAATCATCAGAAATGCTTCCAGCGTCACTGGCATGGGCAGGCCCATCCGAGTACCAGCAATCGTAGCCAAAAGAGGCAGCGGGATCTGTTCCACATTGAAACTGGTCAAGCCGATATAGAAGGCTGGGAAGAAACAGGCAATCAGCAGTCCGGATATGCGCAAGATTCGTTCAAAGGTAACGATGAAAAAGGGTGTACTTTCGTCTTCCGGAGATTTCAACTGATTGAAAAGTGTAGTTGGGGCGATGACCGCTACAGGAGAACCATCAATGAGAACGGCAAAACGTCCATTTAACAAGGAATCAACAACAAAATCAGGACGCTCGGTATTATCTGTAAGCGGAAAGATACTCCGAACGCCTCCCATTACAGCCCTTTCCATGATCGAGGTACCCAGAATGCCATCAATCTCAATCTGATCCAGATTATGTCGTGCTTCTTTCAGAATGTCTGGATTGATTATATCTTTTACATATAAAAGGCCAATGGCTGTCTGGGTACGACTGCCTTTGACGTATTTCTCATAACACATCGAAGAGCTTTTCATTCGTTTGCGAATAAGGGCAATGTTCGTGGTGAGTTCTTCGGTAAATCCATCGCGCGGCCCTTTAACTGATGTCTCAATGGCTGATTCTTCTGGACTGCGTCCAGGGATATCAGCAATATCCAGACTGCAGGACTGAACGCCATTGCCGAAAATGATCAGTAGTTGTCCGCTAAATATCAACATATTAAGCTTATTAGTATCTGTGAGGTCATCCAGTGGATTTAATGTTAATCCCAGTTCTTTCGGATGGGATTCCTCAATGATCAGGGAATGCTGTTCCAGACGGGGAATAATAAATTGGTTAATTTGTTTACCGTCGACGAGACCGTCGCAATACAGCAGAATCACAGGCTGATCGGATTCGTCTTTAACAGGAAAAGTCTGAATTACTACATCTGCACATGGATTGAACTGCTCTTTCAAAGAGGCAAGCAGTGTTTCATGGGACGTGGTGTCAATCGCTTGATGCTCCATGATGTTTCCTCCTCTGATGGCGTGAATGGATAAAGGCAACTGTCGTTGCGATAATCGCAAGTCCGCTCAGATACACGAGATTGAACGGGAATATGTATTCGACCAGAAGCTTTTCAAAGGTCATATCATCCATAGGGAACAACATGGTTAGAATAAAGAAGACACCTAACGAGATACAACTGATGAGCCTTCTGGTAGAATTCTTAATATTCCATATTTCTATTACAATATACATGGCCAGACTAATTCGGGTGAACGACCCTGCGAGCCACTGGTAGATGGAAAAGAAGTCGGTTTGGGCAATGTATTTGCCCAAGGAGGCAATACGCCATTCTTCAAAGGCGGGATATCGCATTTTGGCAGCCTCAAAAGGATCGAATTCCACAATCGCCCCAATGAGTGGGCCTACAGTCAGTCCCACAATAATGATTGCGAGCATCAGATACTGCCATACGCGTATTCGTTTGGTGAGATGAGGCTGGATATACCAGATGAACAGCAGTTCAAACATGCCTGAAAGACTGTAAACCATGCCTTTAAAAACAGGGTGCCAACCATGTTCAAGCACGGGCAACAGACGACTGTAATCCTTGTATTGGGTATTCACGATAGCCACATAGAAGCCCAGCAGTACCACCAGTGGAAGGATCAATCCTGCCGTAAATGCCAGCGAGCGAATACCTTTATACGCAGCGTAGGCACAGAGCGACATCAAGGCAATGCTGGTGACCAATATTGGCGTCTCTGTCAGGTAGTTCGTTTTGGCCCAAGTGGTCGTATCGTGCAGGGTGAAATAGATGACGCATAGAAAAAACAGACTGTTCCCAACTCGAAAGAACAGGCCAATGGGTTTGCCGAGACGGGATGTTAGCCATTCATGCAGGGTTTGATGCTGGAGAAAACGAGAGACATAAGCGAGCATTAGGGCAAATACGAGAAATGGTCCGGCCGATAGCAGGACGGAAATCCAAGAATCCCTTTTGGCCGCAGCCAAAAGGGCAGGAATAATCAGAACATGGCTGATCAAGCCAACGGACAACATGATCAACATCATGGCTTGTAAGAAAGAAGGCTGTGTTCGCTTCATGCTGAGGGGTCCCCTTTTCCCAATAGACTGTCCTCAGCAGTGTTAACGTGATTGGAGCGCTTCATACTGTCAGTCAAAATAACGTATACCCATGGCTTCTCTTACCTCTAACATCGTTTCCCGGGCCGCTTTCCTGGCCTCACGGGTACCCTCAATAAGAATTTCTTTCACCTAATCCATATCACGCTTTGATCCCACTGACCAGCCTATGTTTGCGACCGCTCATATTGGTGCCAAGCACACCAGCGATAATCAACAATGCACCAATATAGTGGTAGCTACCCACTGGTTCATGCAGTATCCATGCGCCCCCTACGATGGAGATGAGCGTGGACAGATTGCTGAATACACTCATTTGGGAAGCCTCCAGATGAGTCAGGGCATAGCTCGCGAGCAGGGTGGAGATCATGGTGGATAGTATCGCCAGATAAGCGAGTGCACCCAGATAGGATGCATCTCCAAGTGGTTTGATGTAGTCCATCATGGAACCGCTGGACGCATGTCGGATCAGGGAAGCGGCGTTAAATACAATACAGCCAACCATTAATGTGACCCATGTTAGTTCCATTGGTTTGTACTTCTGGGTTAATGGTCTTGCAAGCACACCATAACCTGCAAAACAGACTGTGGATAGCAGCAATAATGCAATCCCTTTCAGGTTACCCACAGACATGCCATTTCCTTGCATCATGAAAATAAAAACTACTCCAGCGACAGACAGAAGCAGGAACAGCTTCTGCATCGTGGATGTGCGTTCCTTCAGGAAAACTGAAGCGAGAACGAGTGTGAATACAGGGGCCATAGCCTGAATAATACCGGCTTCCGATGAGTTGGAAGATACGAGCCCAAAGGCTTGAAAGGCAAAAAATAAGACGGGAGATAGTAGCCCCAGCGGAATAATTCGCCACAGATCACGAAGGCTAAGTCGAATTTTGATCCAGCCAAAAATGACAGGAATGCTGACAACGATCAGCGACAGGGCGAATCGGTGGGCAAGCACATCAATCGGATGTGCAACAGTAACGGTCATTTTAACAAATAGAAAAGATAGACCTATAATAGCCGCGTATAGAATAGCTGCGATATAAGCGTATCCCCGAGTGTGTGTTGTGTTCATGAATGCTCCTCCAATGCAGTAGTCATAGCGTTATAACTTTTATTATCCTGAAATATGTCAGGTTCGAGGCATGTGCTGGCCTTATTCAATATACTGCCGGGTGCATCGTGCTACAATAGATAAAAGGTTGAACTGTATCGGTACAGTTGTTGGAGAGGGATGGGTACAATGAGAAAATACGAAGTGATTGCCGAAGCATTAAAGCAATGGATTCAGGAACAGATGCAGCAGCAGGATCGTCGCCAGTGGGCAGATAAAGGCATTCGACTGCCAGCAGTTCGAGTTGTAGCAGAACAATATCAATGCAGTGTAAGTACAGCGATTCGAGCATATGAGTGGCTGGAGCAACGGCACTTGGTGTACGCCATACCTCAATCTGGCTACTATGCTGTACAGAACGGGACAGGTGCTCAGGATATGGACTGGCAGGGAGCGCTGGACTTCGCTTCGGCTGCTCCTGATCCGCGGGTGTTCCCTTATGCAGACTTTCGTCATTGTGTGGATCAGGCGATGGAAAAGAAGCAGGCAGAGCTATTCATGTACGGTACAGATCAGGGATTACCATCGCTTATTCTGCTGTTGCAGAAGCAGTTTGCGGATTATCAGGTGTTTGCGAGAACAGAGCAGTTCTTTATCACATCAGGTGTGCAGCAGGCGCTGGCTGTACTTGCATTGATGCCTTTTCCCAATGGAAAGAGAAAAGTATTGTTGGAGCTACCGACGTATCACAATATGCCCTCGCTACTCAGTGGATTGAATGTGCCGATTGCCGGTGTGAGACGTGCCCTGGATGGATTAGACTGGGCATCACTTGAAGGTCAGTTTGCTGAGGGAGATATTAAGTTTTTCTATGTCATGCCGCGGTTTCACAATCCAATTGGCACATCGTTAACGGTTGCTGAGAAAAAGAAACTGATCCGGTTAGCACAGCGGTACGATGTCTATCTTGTTGAGGACGATTATCTGGCCGATTTGGAGGACAATACGAAACAGGACCCGCTCTGGTCCTATGATACGGAAGGTCGGGTCATCTACCTGAAGAGTTACTCCAAAATTTTGTTTCCAGGTCTGCGTATTGGTGTAGCTGTTCTACCTTCGCCTCTAATTGAATCGTTTGGTGCTTACAAAAAAATGCTCGATATCGACACGTCCGTTCTGTCTCAAGCTGCTTTGGAGATCTATGTGCACAGTGGAATGTTTGCTCATCACAGAAAAGTGATTCGTAACCGCTATGCTGCCCGGATGCACACGGTGCATGAGCAACTGGATACGTATCCAGACTTTGCTCCGTTTAAGGACGCCCCTCGTACAGGAGGGGAGCATACCGTATTGCCTTTGGCAGGTGATGTGCCGCTTCGTGTTCTGGTTTCCCGGCTTCAAAAGCGCGGAGTCATCGTTGATACGACAGAACGATATTATCCAGTAGAAACATATCAAGCTCAGCAGGATCAAATGCTGCGCTTGAACATTTCCAATGTGCCCAAACAGCGAATAGAGGAAGGGATGCAGGTGATCCGGGAGGAGATTTTGAAACTGCAGATCAGGCAGAAATAACATGAAGAATCGAAATGTTGTCCGTAAGTAACGTCCGTAAATAACAGAAGGCGTCCACACAAGTTGATCACTTGTAGGACGCCTTTTCCATGAGTTGTTATCCATTAACCATAATGCCTATAGGCTACATGTGAATGGAAATAATCCGATTTATTCCTGAGCCATCGCCTTGAAGGAAGCTTCCGCGGCTTCCAATGTAGCTTGAACATCCTCGTCTGTATGAGCAGTGGTCAGGAACCATGCTTCATATTTGGACGGAGCGAGGTTAATGCCACGGTTCAGCATGTGACGGAAGAAGGAAGCAAACAGCTCTCCATCCGTATCTTGAGCATGATCATAGTTCGTAACGGGGTGGTCACAGAAGTGGGTGGAGAATGCACCACGAATCCGGTTGATCGTTAGAGCAATGCCATGCCGGTCAGCAGAAGCTTGCAGACCTGCCGTCAGGTCGATAGCAAGGCGTTCCATCTCTTCGTATACACCCGCGCCTTGCAGGACCTCCAGACATGCGATACCAGCTGAGATGGAAGCAGGGTTACCAGCCATCGTTCCCGCTTGATAAGCCGGCCCAAGCGGAGCAACTTGCTCCATAACGTGTTTGCGTCCGCCGTAAGCACCGATTGGGAGGCCGCCACCAATAATTTTACCAAGAGCCGTCAGATCGGGTTCAATCTCCGCATGGTTATCGAGTCCGGCATATGTCTGTGTAGAACCGTAATGGAAACGGAAAGCCGTAATGACCTCGTCATAGATAACCAGTGAGCCGTTAGCACGTGTCATGGCACAGAGACCTTCCAGGAAGCCAGGCTCCGGCATAACCATACCGAAGTTACCAACGATCGGCTCAACCATGACCGCGGCAACATCATCACCCCAGCGCTCCAAAGCATCTTTCAGGGCTTCCAGGTCATTGTAAGGCACAGTAATGACTTCTTGTGCAATACTGGCTGGAACTCCCGCACTGTCAGGAATTCCGAGTGTGGATGGTCCTGAACCGGCAGCTACAAGCACCAGATCGGAGTGACCGTGGTAACATCCGGCGAATTTTACGATCTTGTTGCGTTTGGTGTAAGCACGAGCGACCCGAATCGTGGTCATAACTGCTTCCGTACCGGAGTTTACAAAACGAACTTTATCCATGGAAGGAATAGCTTCCTTCAGCATTTTGGCGAGCTTGATCTCAAGTTCAGTCGGGGTACCATACAGCACGCCATTTGCTGCTGCTTCCGTAATGGCCTGTGTAATATGCGGGTGGGCATGTCCTGTAACAATCGGACCATAAGCGGCCAAATAATCAATATAACGGTTGTCATCGACATCCCAGAAGTGGGCCCCTTGGGCTTTTTTCATAAATACAGGTGCACCACCACCAACGGCTTTAAACGAGCGTGAAGGGCTGTTAACACCCCCAACAATATGTTCAAGTGCTTCTGCGTATAGGAGTTCGGAACGGGAACGTGATGGTTTCATAAGATAACTTCCTTTCGTCATTCAAAATATAATAAAGATACAAGCTACGGAAAGATATGATGATTTTCTCATAAAGATATAGCCGGGCACAACGAGAGGGCAGCGTAATGGCTGCCCTCTGCATGTGTACATTACTGAGCCGGTTGCTCTGACTTTTGATCGTCACCACTGGCTGTTTTATCTTCGGTGCTGGTCGTACTATCATCCGTTGTAGCAGGTGGATGGATAATATCCTGAATATGCTGCTTCAGTTTCTCTTCATTCGTAACCGTCAATACTTGTGCTCCGCCTGCTGTACGTTCTTCTTTCAACAGGTTCATTGGCGGAATCTGCTCACTGCCATTCATGCTGCTCTGGTATCCAAGTCCACCGAGCTTCCACATATCGGAAAGCGTCAGATTCGTATCTACATACGGATTAACCTGTTCCAGAATGGCTGGCAGCTTGGCAATGGTTGTCGTAGATTGCATTTTCGCCGTTACAGCTTTCAGCAAT
Organism: Paenibacillus amylolyticus; assembly: GCF_001570725.1. Lineage (GTDB taxonomy): Bacteria > Bacillota > Bacilli > Paenibacillales > Paenibacillaceae > Paenibacillus > Paenibacillus amylolyticus_A. Next base: position 23,153 of record NZ_BCNV01000008.1, on the reverse strand, counting down.
TCGCGCTGACGCTCGGAACGAGCGAAATCCGACATCGCATCATGACGGAAACGAACGTACATGAGAGCCGTTTCACCATCCAGATGCTGATACCCTTTTTTGAGATCAATATCGTATTCGTTATTGTCTGCTTTACTTGTATAGTGCATGTCCTTCTCCACATCAAAATCAACACCGCCAACGGCATCCACCAATTTGATGAATCCTTGGAAATCCGTATACACATAATACTGTACAGGAATGCCAAGCAGGTCACCGGCAGCTTGCATCGCTGCGTTAGGGCCATGGGTGATGGCTGTGTTGATCCGCTCCTTGCCATACCCGTCAATATCGACGTAAGTGTCGCGCAGAATGGAGAACAGATTAATTTTTTTGGTAAGAGGGTCAAGCGATACGACCATCATGCTGTCGGAGCGGGGAACTTCACCTTTTTTCAATCCACGTGCATCGACACCCATAACGAGAATGTTTACCGTCTCCGTGCCTTCCCATTTTGGTGGGTCAGGCGTATTTACTTTCTCCACATTTTCGATACCTGCGAAGGGTGAATCGTCACCGTCCTTTGCCAAACCATCCAACTGATTGAGAATAGAACCGAAATAGTATGCCGCTGCTCCTCCGACTAATAACACGAAGGCGGCAAGAGAAATCCAGATGGTTCTCTTCGTCTTTCTGGTCATGCTAGCTCTCCTTTGTATTTGAGATGAAATAAAAAACGAGTTCGGGTATTGCTGAATTTTGACTGATACCATTATAATTTCTTTTTGGGCTACAAGCAATTTCAACAAAATCCAAGTGAGGTATAATCATGCTGGCGATTGATGTCAAAGATTTGCGCAAGTCGTTTAGCGTCCAGAAAAGCCGAGGTGGGCTGAAGGGCGCATTCCAAGACCTGTTTGCACGTCAATACCAGGAGGTATTGGCTGTAAATGATATTTCATTTCAGATTCCGCAGGGCGAAATATGCGGATATATTGGGGAGAACGGTGCCGGTAAATCAACAACAATCAAGATGTTGACCGGCATTTTGGTGCCTACTTCAGGGCAAATATCGGTTGGTGGATATGTTCCGTATCAGGAACGGGAGAAGTTTGTACAGAATATTGGTGTTGTTTTTGGTCAGCGCAGTCAATTGTGGTGGGATATTGGCGTTATTGAATCCTTCCATTTATTGCGCAAAGTATATCGTGTAGGAGAGGCTGATTTCCGCAAAAGGTTGGATGAACTGGTTGAGCGTCTACAGCTTCAGGACCTGTTAAGCCGTCCGGTACGTAAGCTCAGTCTTGGTCAGCGCATGCGCTGTGAGTTGGTGGCAGCCTTGTTGCATAACCCGAGTATTGTTTTCCTGGACGAGCCAACCATTGGCTTGGATATTGTCGTGAAGTCGGAGATTCGGGATTTCCTGAAAGACATGAACAAGGAGCATGGAACGACTATTTTGCTCACAACCCATGATTTGCAGGACATTGAGGCCTTGTGCTCCCGGGTTATCATGCTTGATGCAGGCAACATCATCTATGATGGGGGTCTGGATCATCTGAAGTCCCAATGGGGCAAAGAACGGGAGATCCGCTTCAAGTTCGGTTCAGCTCACAACATCAGTCAGATGCAGGAATGGACTGCGGCGTTGCCTGTACGTTGGACGGTTGAGAATGAATTGTCCGCATCCGTATGGATTCCGCTGGAACTGAACGTTTCGGATGTACTCGGACGTGTCGTTGGACAAGCCGATATTACCGATATTCAGATTATCGAGATCAACACGGATGAGATTGTGCGCAGTATATACCAATCCGGTTCCGCCGAGCGTCCCGAGATTGTGGGAGCAGGGAAAGAAGCGGTGGGTGTATCCTGAGATGAATAGTGCATTTATTGATTTTATGCGCATCCGTTTTCTAACGATGCTGGCATACCGGGTGAATTATTACTCCGGCATTTTGATATATACGCTGAATATCGGCGTGTATTACTTTACCTGGCAGGCCATTTACGGTAGCAGTGGTGAACTTGGCGGCTTCACGGCAGCGCAGATGACCACGTATATCGCCGTATCCTGGATGGCACGTGCTTTTTACTTTAACAACCTGGATCGAGAGATTGCCGCAGACATACGGGATGGCTCCATCGCGATTCAATTCATCAGGCCGATTAATTACGTTATGGTCAAAATGATGCAGGGTCTTGGCGAAGGTATCTTCCGCTTTCTGCTCCTCATGATTCCGGGGATGCTCATCGCCATTCTGCTGTTCCCGGTTGAACTGCCTACGGCACCGTCCGCTTGGATTGGTTTTCTCGTCATGCTGTTCTTCAGTTTCCTCATTAATTCCCAGATTAATGTGATAACGGGCCTGGCGGCATTCTTTGTGGAAAACAATGAAGGCATGATGCGTATGAAACGCGTCGTGGTCGATCTGTTCTCTGGTCTAATCATCCCGATCAGCCTGTATCCAGGCTGGATGTCTGCGGTGATGAAGGTATTGCCTTTTCAGGCTATTACGTATCTGCCCGGTTCCGTTTTCACTGGAAGAGTGGAAGGTACCGCCATCTGGAATGTACTCGGTATTCAGGTGTTCTGGTTTGCCGTGCTGCTGCTTCCGATGGTATTGATCTGGCGTAAGGCGCGCAAGCGTCTGTTCGTGCAAGGGGGATAACAGATATGTACTATATGGGTCTGATCTGGGAATATTTGAAGAATTACATGAAAACACGACTCACGTACCGTGCCGATTTCTGGGTGGAGATCCTATCGGATCTGCTGTTCCAGGCAACCAACCTGATATTTATCTTTGTGGTTTTCCGTCATACGGATAACCTGGGCGGCTGGAGTGAGAGTGAAGTGCTCTTTGTTTATGGATATTTTATGGTGCCCTATGGCATCTTCAGTTGTTTTATCAATCTGTGGGGATTCAGTGAGCGCTATATCGTCAAAGGTGAGATGGATCGGATCCTGACCCGCCCTGCACATAATCTGTTCCAGATCTTGCTTGAAAATGTAGACCCGCCTGCACTCGTAGGCTCGTTTATCGGCTTGATCATCATGATCTTCAGCGGAGCAGAGATGGGACTTATGCTGGAGTGGTGGCATATTCCGGCCTTGATTATTTTGGCACTCAGTTCAGTAATGATCTATGCCGGCATCTATACGACACTGACTTCGTTTTCCTTTTATTCGGACGCGCCAACAGGTATTCTGCCGTTGATGTATAACATTCAAGGATACGGACGCTACCCGGTAACGATCTATAACCGTGCCATTCAGGTGCTGTTAACCTGGATCATTCCGTTTGCCTTCGTGGGGATCTATCCCGCAGCCTTATTCTTGGAAAGGTCCGAGATGCATCGGATGGCGCTGCTTACACCTGTAATGGGACTGGTGTTTGGCTCGATGGGCTTGCTGCTGTGGAATTATGGCGTGAAGCGGTATCGCGGAGCAGGTTCATAATAACGCCCTATAGCAATTCATGGGGAGATTAGGGAGGAACTGACATGACGTTAAATATAGGCGAATTGGCACCGGATTTTGAGCTTCCGTCCAGTACCGGAGAACGGGTGAAGCTTTCGGATTACCGCGGACAGCGGGTGCTGCTTTATTTTTACCCCAAGGATATGACTTCGTCCTGTACGCAGCAGGCTTGTGATTTTCGGGATCGACATGCTGAATTTGAAGGGCTGAACACAGTCATTCTCGGAATCAGTACCGATCCGATGAAACAACATGACAAGTTTATCGCCAAGTATGGACTGCCGTTCACCTTGTTGTCGGATGAAGAGCACGTTGTAGCCGAGCAATACGGTGTATGGCAGCTGAAGAAAATGTATGGCAAGGAGTACATGGGGATGGTTCGCTCCACTTTTCTGATTGATGAAGAGGGAACGTTGATCAAGGATTGGTACAAAGTTCGGGTCAAAGGACATATCGAGGCTGCACTTGAGGCTATAAAGGCCATATAGGCTGCCCCGACAGCATATTCACCAACGATAAAAAAAGGCTGTGCTCGCGGAAGTTGCCGTGAACGCAGCCTTTTTTGTATTCGGATTTTTCAGCATTTTATCTGATATTCAAAAAAATATACAATCAGAGGGAGTTGCTTTGCTTCCTTTTGCGGGAGCGAATGCGATGAACCAGCAGGAGGAACAGCGGGATAATAAAGCTGACAGTGATATCCCAGTCTACCCAAGCAGGCATGATGGTAGTGGTATAGAAAATAACATTCGGAGCAATAAGGACACCGAGGGCGAATAATAACAGAGACGAAGGCAGAATAAGAGGCTTATATGTCTTCAAACGAAATAATTGTGCTGTTCCCAGAACAAAAGCAAATAGATACAGCAAACTTTTGAAATAAGTAGATATTAACCAGGAGATAGCCATGAACGCTTCGATTCGTTCGAAGAAGTTACCTATATTAATTTTCTGCGAAAGGGCGTATGAGATATAAATGCTATGTTGCGTCAGTATAGGTCCCATCACCATGAGCGAGATGAGCAGCAGCAAGCTTAGAAGTAATCCTCCAAAGAGGGTTGCCAGCAAGAAGTCCCGTTTGAAATGAGGCCCGGAGTTCACATACGGGAGAAACACGGAAAGAACGATAAGCTCGCCAAAGGAAGTAAAAGCTGCGCGGAAGATGGACTCCACAAGATGTATCCAGGGTGTGCTGAAATACGGCTGCAGATTGGCGCTTTCAGCTTGAGGCAGGAGCCCCAAATAGAGAGAGATAATAAACACCAAAACGACAGGGGTCAACAGTTCGGAGCTCAACCCGATAGTTCGAAAACCATGGATAAGCCCCCAGGCAAGGGAGCAAATGATCATCAGAATAATGACCCGAATGGGGGTCTTGAGATAAATTTGGGTAGTCAAGAAGTCACCGACCTCACGGACACATATGGCTGCACCTATGGCAAAATAAAATAGGTAAGCAACTGAGAGCACGGAACCAGCCCAAGTCCCGAGTACTTTTTTACTGATTTCAAAAAGACTCAACTGAGGATGTGTTCGATGGAGTGTATACAAAACCCACATGATACCAACACCGATCGGTAGACTAACTAGAGAACAAAACCATGCGTCCTGCTTGCCAACTGCGGTAACGAGTGAAGGGTAGATGAGAACCATATCTCCAATCATAACCAGGAAAGTGAGCAGGGTGAACTGCCGAATCGTGAGTTTTTCTTTCATCAACATGTTCTATACTCCTTCCGGTAATTACTGTTTTAAGCCCCCTCCAGAATTATCCCTCAGTTGTTGGCTGGGGCTGTGGATTGGATTTTCTGCGGGACTTTACTAATTGAATTAGAACCAACATACCCGGAAGAATGATACCTAGCGTAGTATCCCAATCTACCCAATACGGAACGATGGTGATAATGATAAACGTCAGGCTAGGCGCGACGAGATTGGCCATTCCATATACGAGCATGGACGATGGCAGAATGAGCATCTTGAACTGTTTTAGCTTGAAGAGTTCTGCGCATCCAACAATAAATGCATATAAGTAGATCATCGCTTTGAAGTAGGTGGAGATGAGCCACGAGCAAGCCATGATCACCTCGATCCGTTCGAAGAATCCGCCGATGCTAATCTTCTGAGACAAAATAAAGGAAGCGTAGATATTGTGTTGGGTAAGAAAAGGTCCGAGTACGAGCATGGATATCGTAACCAGAACAGCAAGGATCAGGTTGCCCAGCCCTGCTGAAATGATGATGTCACGCATACGATGGCGGCTTCTTGCAACGTAGGGCAGGATCATCAAAATGGGAACAGTTTCGCCAACAGGATAGATGATACTCACCAGAATTCCCTGAGCTATCGACACAACGCCCGTATCCGTTACGGGCTTCAGATTACTAGTGTCCACCTGTGGAAGAAGACAGAAAGCGAGTACCACGATGAACAATATAGCGATGGGCATGAGCAATTCACTTGTTCTCGCGATGGTCTCCAAGCCATGATATACCCCCCATCCGATGGCAATAACAAACATGAGAATGATGACTCGAATAGGAGTATATTGAAAAATCTGGGAGGTCATGAAGTCTCCAACCTCTCGGGTATGTGTCGATGTACCAATCAAGAAGAAGAACAGGTAGAAGCATGAAAAAAGGGTACCAGGCCAAAAACCCAACGTACTTCGGGCAATCTGCACCAGGTTTTTCCCGGGATGCATATTGGCCAATTTCATAATCAGGGCCATGAGAGCCATCCCGAGTGGAACACCAATAAGAGCACATATCCAGGCATCTTGCTTGGCATAGGACGTGATGACGGAGGGGTAGATCAGCATCATATCTCCAATCACTAACATAAATGTTAGGGTGGACAATTGTCTTGTTCCGATCCGTCCCTTTTCAAGCATGATGTACCACCCTCCTCTCCTAAGTTCCAGTCAAACGTGCTAATAAATGGTTCACGGGGTCATAGATCCACATAATGATATAAAGGGGGCTGGGGAATTCCCACAAATTAGACGCTATGACACCGAAGACTGTAGCCGTAAGAAGCATTACACTGTATACGGCAGTTTCTCTCCATTCCTTTCGCCGAATGAGGCCAGGCAGATCAACCCAGCCAATAATGACTGCTACGACGATAACCGCGAGTGTTAGCAACACAACTTCTCTCACTCCTTCAATTGTTCTTTAAATGAATCGTCCAGTGTACCTACACGTTTAATCTGCACATTGGCTTTGTACTTGATATCCAGTTCTTCAAAATATTTGTCCCAGTCATTTTCCATCGTCTTAAAAAGCTTGGGATCAGCATGGTACACTTCCTGTCCGAAACCGAATATATCGACATGGAACTTGCGTCTTACTGAATTGATGGATTTCTGCATCAGTTCAATTAACCGCTCTTCACTATCTGTTTCAAGCTCTTTGAGAACTTTCATGGAACCAATCTTGATGTCACATTCGACTGCACCGATGGAAGAGACATTCTTGATATCAATGTTGATTACAGGTTTGCCGTTTACGATTTGGGCTTTTCTCTTCGTAGTTGTGCGGAGTGCCTTAAACGTCACGTTGCCCTTCTTGCGACAAGGCAAGTGGCTTACGGTAGATTGCACATTGTCACGAATGTAATTGTAGCCTTTAGATTCATCCTCCGTTAACCAGCCAATCAGCTTGTCTTTCCTAAATACACTCAGCCCCGTTGAATTAAGGCGGGCAGGTGATCGGATGGTGGCTATATTCTCTTTATGACCACTTTGTTCTTGGTTACCGAGAATCTCTATTCCCGTAATAACAGGCTGAATACCAGGAGATAACATGAATTCGATTAATTCATCCCCAGTTACTGTAGTGGTGGGGGACCAGGTCTTGGAGGATACATCTAGGGAATTAAACAACTTCTCCGCAGGAATATTCTCTAAAGGTGTAAGCACATCAAGTACTTGGGAGGCCGTTGTATTCTTTGCCACCATAACGTAATAATCAGGTCGAACCGTAGGTTCGCGCATCAACGCTTCCATAACATCGTAAATGCCTTCCTTGCGGGCATACTCTTCACCAAATACCAGCACGCGGATATGCGCCATGAATATACGGCGTGGACTGGTCTCCGTTAATTTCTGAATCGCTTCAAACAAAGTGGTAGCAGATGCTTGATACTGGGTAACTGGCGTCCCTTTCCCTCCGCCCGCCTTGGAAGATACCTCATTCGGAACAACGACCTGAGCACTTACTTTGATCATATCGCCATCTTTGTCCACGCCAAGGCCCAACATAATACCAAGTTCATTCAACTCCTGGCGATCCCAGCATCCGGTAAGGAGAGGAAGCAGAATGGCACAGGATAAAATTAAGCGTAAGCATCTGTTCATGGATGTGCACTCCTTACCGAATTACCGCTTCGTTTTTTTTGTGGACTGTCTGACTTCATTCGTTGTGTTAGTAGAGAGCGGGCGAGTTTTCATATGGGACCAGGGTACACGAAAGATTGTGTCTTTGAGATCTTTCTGAATAAAAGGTGCAAAAGGAGACATGTAGGACACCCCAAATGAACGCAAGCTGCATAGGTGGGTCACGGTAATTAACAGCACAATCAGGATGCCATAGAATCCAAAGGCAGCGGCCAGGATCATTAATACGAACCGCAAAATGCGTACCGAGATAGAAAGTCCATTTTCTGGAATGACATAACTGGATATCGCAGTGATGGATACGATGATGACCATTGCAGCGGATACAACCCCCGCATCTACCGCGGCTTGACCAATAACAAGCGTTCCGACAATAGATACGGCTTGACCCACTGTCTTGGGAATCCGAATGCCTGCTTCCCGCAATATTTCATATGTTAGCTCCATAAGTATGGCTTCAATGAAGGCGGGAAAAGGAACACCTTCACGCTGGGCTGCCAGACTGATGAGCAGGTTGGTAGGCAGCATTTCCTGATGGAAAGTGGTAATGGCAATATAAAAGGATGGGGCAAGCAGGGCGATAAAAAAGGCTAGATATCGGATCATTCGAATCAGCGTACTGATATCGGCTCGTTGATAGTAGTCTTCTGGAGACTGAAAGAAATGAACAAACAAAGCGGGAACAAGCAATACAAAAGGTGTCCCGTCCACAATGATTGCAACACGCCCTTCAAGCAAAGCGGCAGACACGGTATCAGGTCTTTCACTATTGTAGACCGTGGGAAAGATCGTTCCCGTCTTGTCCTGTACCAGTTCCTCGATATATCCACTCTCAAGGATACTGTCGATATCGATCTCATCGAGCCTTCGACGTAGTTCTTTTACAATCTCCTGATCCACAATATGTTCCAGATATAGTACAGCAACTCGGGTTTTGGTAACCCGACCTATTTCTCTTTCTTCGATCCAAAGATGAGGATTACGGATTCGTTTGCGGATCAATGATGTGTTGGTACGCAGGTTTTCGTTGAAGCCCTCCATAGGTCCCCGAACGACAGTTTGAGAGACAGGTTCTCCGACGGATCGATCTTCCCAGCCTGCTGCCCCAATCTTCAATCCTCGTACAGATCCTTCAAGCAGTAAGATGGCCGAACCCGAAAGAAGTGCATTCATTACTTCATGCATATCATCGACCAGCAATACATCACTGGCGATCAAAATATCATTCTGGAGGTAACTGAGATGTTCATCGTCTGCAGAGAATTCAGGGAGATCACGCTTTTGCAATAATGATTCCATGATGGAGTGATTCAGAATCTGCACGTCCACCAATCCATCGATGTATAACATGACGGCAGGCCATTTATGTAGACACTGGAGAGGGCGCATCATCAAGTCGTTGCTGTTCCCCATCACTTGTTTGCAATATTCCATATTTTCGTGCAGATCCGGAGAGATTTGTTTCTGATCCTGACGGTCCAGTTTCGATTCGCCCATCCCTTCACCTCCCTATACACCCTATATTTTCAAGTTAGTATGACCTGGATGAATTCGGATTATCACAAAAACATAAAAGAATGGTTAGTTCTTACACCGTTAGGATAAACGCAAAAAAGGAGCCGCGATGATACGCGGCTCCTTACTTATAGATAGACGTTCGTTTGAATTCACTTTTGTCTTTGTCGAACAGGGGCAGGCTTTGATACGGATCTTGTTGTCCATGCTTTGCGGTAACGGTAAAGCACGGCTACGATGAGCAATAGGCCGATTCCTCCCACGATATATGCTGCATATTGATGAGCCAGATGGAATACGGCATTCCACTGGGGCCCGAATATTTTACCAATGCCTAGAAATAAAACAACCCAGAACAACGCGCCTGAGTAGGCGTAGAGAGCGAATTTGCGAAAAGGAACAGCAGCTATGCCTGCGAAATACCCGGTGAAATGTCGTACTCCCGGAATGAAATAACCGATGAAGATCAAGGCATTACCATACTTGGCAAACCACTTTTGTGTTTTATCGAGCTTGTCCTGCTTCAGTAAAAACCATTTTCCGTAACGTGTTATGAAGGGCAAACCTGCTTTGGCTCCAATAAAATATGTGATGGTCATGCCAATCGTCGTTCCCAGAAAAGCCAGTATGGTGAGGATTCCGAAATCGAGATGTCCTTTATAGGAGAGGAACCCTGCGTAAGCCATCGTTGTTTCACCCGGAAAGGGGAGTGCGATGAATTCAAGCAACAAGCCAAAAAACAAGACGCTGTATCCGTAGGACCCAAACAGATGTTGGATCTTTTCAAGCAATTCCAATAGATTTCACTCTCCTGAAGACGGGGTGGGAGCATGATTCCTCTCCAAGGTGTTTTATGCACATTCTGCCTGTCCATTATGCTACCTAATCCGAGGCGAAGAATCAATCACGCTCCATACCAAATTGTGAAAAATTATTAAACAAAATCGCGTCTTTTTTCAATGAAGCCTCCATATAATTCTAACAAAACTGCTGAAGTCTATCAGCAAATTACTAGAGACGGTGGAGGTCGATTCGTAAATGGTACAGAGACCGGAATTTAGCATCAAGGAAAAAGGGGAAAACTCCGCAACATCCATACATATGTTTTTATCTGGACAATGGTCTGTCATTCTAGTGCGAATTGCTATATTGTTATGTGCATTTGCTGTATATGCAGGCACGGCTGATGCCTCTTCTGCTTCGGGCTCAGATGAGCTTGTCTCGGCAGAAAAGAATAATCAAGATAAGGTAGTCTATCTGAGTTTTGACGATGGACCGGGTAACCATACCCGTGAAGTATTGGATATTTTACGCAAGGAGCAGGTTCCAGCTACATTTTTCGTATTGGGTGAGCAGGCAGAGCGTTATCCCGAGTTAATCCGGGCACTTGTGGAGGATGGACATGCACTGGGCAATCATACGTTCAATCATCAATACGAACAGCTATACAGTGATTTTAAAGTGTTCTGGAAACAGATCAAGCAGACAGAGGAAGTGCTGGAGCGTATAACCGGTTTCCGTCCGAATCTGGTGCGAGCACCAGGCGGTACATACGGGCATTTTGATCAAAGTTATTTTGATTTGCTGCAATTGGGTGGCTACACGGTTATGGACTGGAACGTCGACAGTGGGGACTCCAAGCGTAAAGGTGTTCCAGCCAAAGAGATCCTCAGCAATTCGACCAAAGTACCTGCGGGAGCACGTTCGGTCATAGTTCTGATGCATGACGGAGGCGCACATGCTGAAACGGTCAAAGCACTTCCGGGTATTATCAAATATTATCGTGATCACGGATATCGTTTTGACACCATGAAGAGTACGGATCAACCGATTCAATTCCGTGTACATCCAGATGGTAAGTATAAGGCGCGCAAGGCACCAGGAAAGTCCTGGATTGCAGAGCATGTAGAAGCGAATGCGACGTTGTGGCTCGCAAGCAAGAAGCTGAAGGTAGAGGTGGGATTGGCCGCGGCTACCTTGCAACCGGGTGAGTTCCGTATGGAAGGTCAGCGAATCATGGTGCCTTTGCGTACGTTTATGAAAAAATTCGGGGGCAGCATTCGCTGGGACCCTGAAACAAGGACAGCCACAGCTGTATGGAAGGAAAGAACGATGCATGCAGACAGTGTAAGTGGAACACTGACAACGACGGGGGCAATTGAAACAGGAGCAGTACAGAGTCAGGGGGGGACCATTTGGGTCCCGTTACGTGAGTTGCTGGAGCAGATGGGATTAAGGGTGAATTCCTTAACGAGTAATGAAGCAGAGTGGTCGGTGAAGGCAGGCTCTTCCATATCCATTTCAGCAATGAACCTCATATATAAGTATAAAATGATCTGAAGAAAGTCATTCTTGCAGGACTATTCTCTCTACTTCCGGGCAACACTGAATCATAGATTACTATGGCTCAGAAATGCTGATGGACGGAAGGAGAATAGGAGAAATGTCTTATATTCGAATGGAACATGAACATGCGGTTGAATTGCTAAACAGAGTCATGAAGCGTGTTGAAAGTGTGATTATTGGCAAAAAACAAGAGATTCGTTATGTTCTCACTGCAATGCTCAGTGGAGGCCATGTACTTCTCGAAGATGTACCGGGTACGGGGAAAACGATGCTGGTTCGTGCTGTTGCTTCTGCGCTGGATTGCTCCATGGGCCGGATTCAGTTCACGTCCGATGTGATGCCGGCAGATGTTACGGGCACTTCAATCTACCACCCGCATACAGCTGAATTCAAGTTTCGGCCCGGACCCGTCATGTCCAACATCGTACTGGCTGATGAAATAAATCGGGCTTCACCCCGCACTCAGTCTGCCCTGCTGGAGGCAATGGAGGAACGACGTATTACGGTTGATGGCACAACCTATGCCTTGCCACGCCCATTCTTTCTGCTGGCTACACAGAATCCGTTACAGTTCGAGGGTACGTACCGTCTGCCTGAAGCGCAGCTGGATCGATTTATTATGAGGATTGGACTGGGGTATCCCGATCCAGAGCAGGAACTGGAATTGTTAACCCGCATGCAAGGTAGAGAAGAGCTTGATGAGCTTCGCCCTGTCCTGCTTGCTGAAGAGGTCGTAGCCATGCAGCGTGAAGTCAAACAAGTACATGTTGATCCGGTTGTTAAACAGTATCTGGTGGCAGTTGCTGTGGCCTCTCGCAGCCTTCCGGCGGTAAGACTGGGCATCAGCCCGCGTGGAACATTGGCCTGGATGGCTGCTGCGCAATCATTTGCCTATCTTCAAGGACGCAGCTATGTCATTCCGGATGATGTGAAAGAGGTGGCTGTGCCTGTTCTTTCCCATCGTATTCAATTAAAGGCCCAGAACAGAGCGGAGATTTGGGGGCAAGTACAAGTCATTGAAGAAGCGTTGTCATCGGTCCCGGTACCTGTACAAATGGCATCACAGGGAAGGGGACGCAGGCAATGACTGCGCTGGGACAACGGATTGTGAGTGCTGTCTTGGTGGTGGCTTTTGCTTCCTTGTATCAGTGGCATGGAGGGAAAGCGGCGTTGTTTCTATCCGTTATGGCTTTCTTGATGTTCACAGGAGGTCTGCTTCTCCATTGGTTCAGACCACGGCGTATTCACATCCATCGGAAAATGCACACGAACCGGATTGAGGCAGGCGAGCAGGTGCGGGTTCTGGTCGAGCTGGAATTCGAATGCCGTATTCCATTGTTATGGATCGTTCTGTGTGAGAACACACCTGCAGGTGTTCATCGCAAATTGATTTTTCCGGGAACACGGCGTCAATTTACCTATCAATATGAATGTTCTGGTTTACGCAGAGGAGTCTATAGATGGGATACGGGAAGATTGTACTGGGGAGATATCTTTGGCTGGAATACGCTCTCGGCAGAGACCACAGGCGACACGCCCTTGATTGTTGTTCCTCAAGCAACGGCTTGGGGGAAGGGGGATTCGGTAGAATTCGCAGCGATGCTCGAAGGGACGCTGTCTGAACGAAGAAACAGTCAGGGAAACCGTAGTCCTGAATTCCGTGAATATCAGCAGGGGGATCCGCTGGGACGTGTTCATTGGAAAAGTACAGCCAAAACGGGTCGACTTCAGACATTTTTGCCCGAAACCACAGATTTAGCTTCGCTGGGCATCCTTGTATATGAAGCCGCGTCGGGTTATGACGTGAAACAGGCGGGGATCATGGATTCACCTGCTTTTGAACGTGTGGTTCGTGCAGCTGCCCGCTGGGTTCATACCGCTGAACGGGATGACATTCCTTATCATCTGTGGATGGAAGGTGGCAATAAGAGCTATGACCCACAAGATTACAGGCAACAGGGACCATTCCATACGAATGATGAGAATCATGGACTGGACAAGCTTGCGGGGGCACGAATATCCAAGGCAGAATCTGTCTCGATTTCGCTCGGAACGGAGATGCTGGATGGGCTGGCGAGCGGGTCGCGAATTGTGGTTCTCACAGGTAAGCTGGATCAGGTTCTAGCAGAATGGATCTTGTCTGCAATTGGGTTGGGTTACCGCGTAGAGGTGCAGCTGACTGAATCGACCCAGTTAGGACCAACCGATAGGTCGATGAATGGATTGGGATATGACAGTTTGAGTTTGGAGCAGCTTCGTCACAGCGGGGTGCCGATCCATTCGGTCACAGAGAGCGCGTTATCTTCAATGGGAAAGGCGGAGGTAACGGATGTGGGAGCATAATGGAAACGATCGACCGAATTCTACTGCGGTAGACAGGGAGTCCGTAGAAGCCAATATGGGATCGGCTCATTCTATATATCAAGCTGTGAACCAGACAATGGTTACCGATGTAAAGGATGAAGGTCATGTTGCAGTACCTGTCCTGTACAAATTTTTTATTTCAGCCATTTTACTCATACTGTCTCTGGAATGGATATATCCTGTGACGTCATCGAATCAGCAGGGCAGTGAACGGTTCTTGTCCGTGATGGCGGGATTAACGGGAGCTTTGCTGCTCGCGGGGTTAATTCGTACAGGCTGGGTCACGGGAGTACTGATCCGATTGGTCATTGCACTCGCTGCGCTATGTCTGATGTACGGAGGAAGTGATCCTGCCCGTTGGGCAGTTGCATACCCGGGAATACTTTCAGCGGATATGGACACGTTTATGAATAACTGGCGATTTCATTCGATTAGTACAGAAACGAGAGGTTTGTTCATGATGTGCGGCTGGAGCATGCTCATGGCTTCGGTACAATCCCTTGTATTGCACCGTCGTAGCGTTATGCTGTTTGGCAGTGCAACGGTGCTCTATTTGCTTCTGCTTGAATCCTTTGCTGGGCTGGATGTATATGCTTCAGTGATAAGGTCTGTCCTATGGATTATTCTTATTCAGGCGCTGCTTCAGCTACTTCGTCTTAACGGAGGAGTAACTACCCCGAGTTATCGCGGCAGTCCCTATGGTCGTTGGAGTGTTGTAACCATTGTGGCTTCTGCAGGTATGGTACTTTGCTCTGCATTACCTGGTCAGTTCGCTTCCATACCTCAACCGGAACGTATATCCCTGGAACAGATGGGTGAACGCTTAGCTCGCTGGGCAGGTTATACACAGAACAATAGTATCCCTGCTGCAACAGCGGTCACTGGATATAGCACAGCGGATGCGCCAATGGGAGCACCTTTGGTGCAGGGCAATTCCATCTTTTTTACGGCGAAAAGTCCGGAAGTGACGTATTGGCGGGGAGAGACCCGTTCATATTATAACGGTAGTACTTGGAGTGATCCTGGTCAAAGCTTCGAAATGGCGAGTCCGGCCGGATTGCTGCGAACAGATGGATGGGAGAATCCAACCTATTGGAGTCGCATTCGTCAAACCGTTACGATGCAGCGAGAGTGGAAGGGACCGAATCCACTTTTTACCGGGGGCATACCGGTTAACGTATCGTTCCAGGATAAGAATAAGGATAATCAGGAGAACTTGCTCTCTTTGCTGTCTAATCGAGATTCCGCAACGTTGTGGCTCGCAGGCTCCGGGAATGATAAGACGGTTAAACATTATACAGCGGACATCATGGTTCCAGTGGCATCGCCTGAACAGTTACGTCAGCTTGGGGAGACGGATAAAGGGAAAGATCCGGCCTCTATTCGGAGAACATATCTGCAATTACCCGCGACACTCCCGGGTCGAGTGAAGAGTCTCGCCAAGGAAATCATGCAAGGAAGTGATACGCGTTATGACGCTGTGCAAGCCGTGAAAACTTATCTGGCTGCTCATGCGGAATACACGTTAGATACCCGTATGCCACCGCGAGGAACAGATTTTGTGGACGATTTTCTATTCGTCACACGGCAGGGGTATTGTAATCATTTCTCGACAGCCATGATTGTGCTGCTGCGTGCAGAGGGAATTCCCGCACGTTGGGTGAAAGGCTTTGGCTCGGGCGTAGCTGACCCGGAAATACCCGGTCAGTACATCATTTCCCAAGGAGATGCACATTCCTGGGTAGAAGTGTATTTTCCGGGTGCAGGCTGGATGCCGTTCGAGGCCACGCCAGGCTTCACCATGGCGCAAGGCGTGGGCGAAGATGCTGCAGCGCTCGCCGGGCAGCAGGCAGGTGAAGTGACTCCGCCGATGACTAACGGCGGAGTGGCTTACGCGGGCGCATGGCTGATCGCCCGCGCACGGGCCCTTGCCGCGGAGCCATGGCTCGCGGCAGCCCTTGTGGCAGCGGCCCTGCTGGGCGCCGCTGCCACAGTCCGCATGCGGCGGCTACGCCCCGCGCTGCGGATCAGGCTGCTGCTGGCGTGGCCACGCAGCAGCTTCCCAGACCGCGAGCGGCTGCTGGGTGCCGCCGCTCCGGTCTGGGCCGCGCTCGCGCGCCGGTACGGCCCGCGGCCGCCGGGCATGACGCTGCGTGAATATGCAGCGTCACCGGCTTTGGCCGCAGGCGTGGACGGCGCGGACATCGCGCGGTTTGCAGCCGACTGGGAACGGCTGCTGTACGGGCCAGACCGTCCGCTGCGCGCGGACAGTCTGGACTTCCTGCGTCGGGCACTTCGTCTGGCCCAGCGCTTGCAGACGTTGTAACACAAGGATGTTACAACAAGGGCGCCACACAACCTGCCGTGGAGTTATCTCTCGCTATCGCTTTCCCATACAGTTTGGCAGGTTGTTGACGGATGATGCTCACCACTGGCATATCTATTCTATGGTTTACTGTGCAGTGTTTGTTGATCGTTGCATGCCATACATAAGACGCCTTTCTCACTATGCTGAGAACGAGGCGTCTTTCCACGATCATACACTTGAACCAGCATCTTGCTGTCAAGCTTTCTATTCGAAATTTCATATTCTGAGACATTCGGTAACCCTTGTTTTGAGATGTCGAAAAAAGGAGTTTCGCCTTTCCTTGACGGTATGTTTTGTCGTTGCGTATAATTAGTTTCATTGAATTGAGGGAGGCACGGTTATGAATAAGCAGAATGAGATTGTGGTTGTCCTTGACTTTGGGGGCCAATACAACCAGTTAATCGCCAGAAGAATCCGGGATCTTGGCGTATACAGCGAGCTTTTGCCGTATAATACACCGGCGGAAAAGATCGCAGAAATGGCACCAAAAGGAATCGTATTCTCGGGTGGTCCGTCCAGCGTATACGCTGAGAACGCTCCACACGTGGACCCAGGTGTTTATGATCTGGGCTTGCCGATCTTCGGTATTTGCTACGGAATGCAGCTTATGGCTCAACAGCTTGAAGGTAAAGTAGAACGTTCCGAGAAGCGAGAGTACGGTAAAGCAGACCTTGAGTTTGCTGCTGGGTCTACACTGGCAAAAGGCATTGAAGGCGAACATACCGTATGGATGAGTCACGGTGACCACGTGGTTACACTTCCTCCAGGTTTCAAACTGGATGCAGGCACGGAAAGTGCGCCAATCGCTGCCATGAGCGACGATGAGCGTAAATTGTATGCTGTTCAGTTCCATCCGGAGGTACGTCACTCTGTTCGCGGTAACGACATGATTCGTAACTTCCTGTTCGAAATCTGTGGTTGCGAAGGCAACTGGACGATGGAGACATTCATCGATGACACGATCAAAGACATTCGTGAAAAAGTGGGCGACAGCAAAGTTCTGTGTGCGCTTAGCGGCGGTGTAGATTCTTCCGTTGTAGCTGCATTGCTTCACAAAGCCATTGGTGATCAACTGACGTGTATGTTTATCGACCACGGTCTGTTGCGTAAAGGCGAAGCAGAAAGTGTAATGGAGACGTTTGTCGGCAAATTTGACATGAAAGTTGTCAAAATTGATGCACAAGAGCGCTTTATGTCCAAACTGGCTGGGGTGGATGATCCAGAACAAAAACGTAAAATCATCGGTAACGAGTTTATTTACGTATTTGACGAAGAGTCCAAGCAGTTCGATGATTTTGCATTCTTGGCACAAGGTACACTGTATACGGACATCGTGGAAAGTGGTACAGCGACTGCACAGACGATCAAATCCCACCACAACGTGGGCGGTCTGCCTGAAGACATGAACTTTAAACTGATCGAGCCACTGAGCACGCTGTTCAAGGATGAAGTACGTAAAGTCGGTACCGAGTGTGGCCTGCCGGACGAAATTGTTCACCGTCAGCCGTTCCCTGGTCCGGGTCTTGCGATCCGTGTTCTTGGCGAGGTTACTGAAGAGAAACTTACCATCGTTCGTGATTCCGACTACATCCTGCGTGAAGAAATTGCCAAAGCCGGTCTCGACCGCGAAATCTGGCAATACTTCACAGCCCTGCCGAACATGAAGAGTGTCGGCGTTATGGGTGATGCGCGTACGTATTCCTACACTGTAGGTATCCGTGCCGTAACATCCATCGACGGTATGACTGCAGACTGGGCACGTATCCCTTGGGATGTGCTGGAGAAAATCTCCGTACGGATTGTTAACGAAGTTGATAACGTAAACCGTATCGTCTATGACGTAACTTCCAAACCACCTGCAACGATCGAGTGGGAGTAGAAGGTAATATAAATTTAAATGCATAATTAAAATACTCTTCTCTATCTGTGAATTTCAGCAAATAGAGAAGAGTATTTTTTGTGCTCAAGCTATTATGTTGAGTATTAAGGTTTGGAAGGATACTCTATATACAATTTCTTAGTTGCATTGCTCCATTTAATGTTTGCGCCAAGAAGAGACGGGAGATCCTTTGCTTTAACATATGAAGTTCCCGAGATATTTCTGGACTGTGTCAGGGGACTGCCATAGAGCACTGGTAACTTCTTGGAGGAATCATAGCCTACGACAACACCGAAGGATTCGCTGATAGCACGTAAAGGAATGTATACTGACCCACTAACGATGCGACCTGAATCTGCAATTATTTTGCCATTTATAATAATTTGAACTTCTATTGGCTTGGAATCTGATCTAATTACGGTAGCATATGGCTCAGGCTCTGCATTCAATATGGCGGCAGTAGCAGGTGTTACAACTTTAATCTTCTTCTCACCAGTTATAGAACCGAATGTGACCTTTACTGAGGCGGTTCCTAAGCCTACAGCTTGAATGTTGCCGTTTCCATGGGGCTGTAATACTTCTGTGTTTGTTGAATGCCATGTGACCATATCCGTTACATAGACAGCATCTCCATTTTCAAAGTATGCAAGTGCATTCAGTTCGTTGCCATCATTTAAACTGAAAATGAATGGTAGAAAGTCAGGTCGCATTGTCCCTGCAACAACGAAAATGTTCTTTGGAATAGAAACGAAGATATTTGCTGGTGTTGTGTTATAACTCTGAATCGTTTCTCCAGTATGATTTACCAAGAGAGTCATAGCAGGTAAAACTTCAATAGACGTTTGTTTATTCAAACTGTCCTCTTTAGTTTTTAGATAAAAAGATATAAATGCTTCGCCGGAGGAAGAACTAATCGATTTACCATTTTTGGCTGAAATCGAAATAATAATTTCTTGTTTACCGTCATTAGGGTCAAGATCTGCGGGTTCTGGATTTTGGATCGTGTAATCCTTGGATTCAAAATAGTCGGTAGGAATGATAAAGGCATCGTCTCTCCATATGTATTTTCCTAGTGTTTCGTCAAACCGTAGTACTTCAGCTTCATCCGTTGTAAAAATATTCTCATCATAGCTCAAAACGATAGTCGCTGATTGGACGTCTCCCTTTTCATGAGGGGCGCCAGGGTTGAGAATTCCAACGTTCACCGAAATACCCTGACCAGGTATTAGGGTTGAATTGCTTGTTACATCAATAGAAAACCCCTTGGCTTTCGAATCCTTTGCTACGACAGCGCCAGAAAGACATCCCGCTATCAATAGAAAAGACAACACTCCCATAACTAATTTTTTTCCAAAATACATCTCATAACCTCCATAATACGTAATTTTCTTGTTTTATATCGGTAATTTTATAATGATAGTTAAGTTTGTAGAGGTAGTCAGTAACTTTTCATTAGATCAAAATAATTAGCCTCTACCTGATACTTGATTGGAGTCTCGAAATTCATCTCATTTTAAAGTTCACTTCATGATCCTTTCAGGTCCAGCCTGTACAATAAGTACATACTAAAGGCTATATGGCTACTGAAGGGAGAATTGAATGTATGCGTAAAACCGACTATATGAGCAAATGGAAGATGGGCATAGGAAGTGCGTTTCTGATGGTGATGCTGGCAGGATGCGGCTCAGGTGTGCAAGACCTGGCTTCCGGTTCGGGGGACTTTCCATTTGTGAACTTAGAGGCAGCGGATGCTTCTTCCGATCAGACCAGAAACCAAGAGTTATCCTCTGACGTAACAACGAACACGAATCAGGAACGGCAAGAGATACAGAATGCTCCGCAGACAGAGATGTAATTAACATAGGACTGATCCGGCAAAAAGTAGCTCCGGAACATGTCGCAATTTGCTCCATATACCTAATCATTATATGATTTCGGAATACCAGACATCGTTATTCCAAAATCATGACTCACCTGATAGCTTAATCGCATCAGAAACAAAAACTACCCTGATCAGAGGTCTTCTTGCCCTTTGATCAGGGTAGTTTTTTATATTAATTTGCTGATTGCAGTCTGACAGAATGAACATATTCCCTTGAGATCTCGTCGAAAAAAGCGTATTCAATTGGGTTGTAAACCGCTGAACTGGTTCAATCTGTTAAATAATACGAACGATATTATATAAGGGTGAGATTAATATTCGTTTTTCTCATTGACAAAAACATACTGCCCTCCTAAAATAGTGATGGGAAACAAACAAATAGCGCATACTAATTCGTATAATCCCGAGAATTGGCTCGGGAGTCTCTACGAGATCACCCTAATGATCTGGCTACGAAGAGGAGAAGGCTAAGCACATGAATTCTACATGATTGCGGGGACATCACCGCACATTAGAATTTTTTTTGTTCTTAGTAAAGGCATCGTGCCGCTCCTTGTCAGCTGAACCCTGGGTGAAGAATCTTCATCAGGGTCATTTGTCGTTTTTCAATATGGCTTCAACATCTCTAAGGGGGAGTTAGTGAATTATGGATCGTTTCTTTAAATTAAAAGAAAACGGAACAAACGTTAGAACGGAGATTGTTGCGGGTCTCACTACCTTTATGACAATGGCGTACATTCTTTTTGTGAATACGTTGTTCTTGGGTCAAGCCGGGGCGGGGATGTCGGATAATGCAGTATTCTTTGCAACAGCCGTCGGCGCCGGATTAATGACTATTATTATGGGATTGTTCGTGAATATTCCGATCGCACTTGCACCAGGTATGGGGCTGAATGCGTACTTCATGACTGTCGTTCTAAGTTCGAATGGAGCGATTACTTGGCAAGCTGCTCTCGGAGCGGTATTCCTTTCCGGTATCGTGTTCATTATTTTAACCGTGACGAAGATTCGGCAAATGTTGCTTGTAGCAGTTCCACAGTCGATCAAAATGGCCATTACGGTAGGTATCGGTCTCTTTATTACCATTATCGGTTTCAAACTTGCTAATCTCGTGGCTGTAACAGTTAATGTTGCACCAGACGCAGATCTGAGTCAGCCGATTCCAGGTAGCAGTTTTAATCTATCATTAGGGAACTTTATAACGCATCATGATGCATTGCTTGCACTGATTGGTTTGCTCCTTATTGCTATATTGATGGTTATGCGTATCAAAGGCGCTCTATTGATCGGGATCGTAGCAACAACGCTGATTGGTATTCCGATGGGCGTTACGAATCTGAGTGGTCTTTCAGGCGCAAGCTGGTTGCCTAACTTCAGTGATCTGGCGGTTGGACAGCTGGATTTGAAAGGTGCTATCAGTCTCGGATTGTTTGAGATTATCTTCATCTTTACCTTCGTTGAATTGTTCGACACGTTCGGTACGATGGTAGGTACTGCAACACGTATGGGCATTATGAAGGATAAGAAAAAAGGCGAGAAAACCATCGGTAAAGCGATGCTCGTCGATGCAGTTGGTGTCAGCGCAGGTGCTGCACTGGGTACAAGTACCATTACGGCATATGTTGAAAGTGCTTCAGGCGTTGAGGCAGGTGGACGTACAGGACTGACTTCCGTTACGACAGGTTTGCTATTCATTTTGGCCCTGTTTATCGCGCCACTTGCGCTAGTTGTTCCATCCGCTGCAACGGCTCCGGCATTGATCATTGTGGGTGTGCTTATGATGAGTCAAGTGCGCAGCATCGAGTGGGATGATTTCCTGCAAGCTTTCCCAGCGTTCCTTACCATTGTATTGATGCCTTTCACAGGCGGAATTGCGAACGGAATCTCTGCTGGTATCGTATCTTATGTGATTCTGGCGGTGTTCAGTAACTTGGTGACAGAGCGCAAAGTGAAAATTCACTGGCTCATGTGGATCTTAGCGATCATCGTAATCTGTCGATACGTATTTATTGGCGGAGAGTAAGAGTCCGTTAGGTGTAACGAAGAGTTATCTGAGATACGTTTATTATCTTATAAATGAAAGAAGCGGAAGCAACGGGATTATACCCTGAGCTTTCGCTTTTTTTTTGTATTCTTTTCTTGGGATAAAAGAATTCCAAAAATGTTTTCCTTCTATATAGAAGGAATGAATATAATGATCTATGATGTGTTGGTTGTTTATCCAATGAAATCATCGGTTAATAAGTTTCTATAACCTGATGAGTCTGTACTCTAAACAACATGAGTTTCTTTATAATTGGATAGGGAGTATACGGGGAACCTTTTGCGCATGTAAGTTAATTACTCCGATTCATCAAAGGAAGTGCGCAGATGTATGATTTTGGACGGCTATAAGGAGATACTTGTTAAAAGGAATAATAGGATACTAAGTTTATAAGAATTAATCTTTTTCGAATAAAGACTTGCGTTCCTTATCTGTACATGGTATATTCTAATTCCGGCCAAGAAAACACGGTTTACACGGTGCGGCAAGCGAATGAAATAAGCTTCGAAAGAAACTTAAAAAAAGAGCTTGCAAAGTTGGTTTGGACATGGTAATATATAAGAGTTGCTGAAGAGAACGACATTCGGTAACAAAACAAGTTTGATCTTTGAAAACTGAACAACGAGTGAGTAAACAT
Source organism: Paenibacillus amylolyticus (assembly GCF_001570725.1). Taxonomy (GTDB): domain Bacteria; phylum Bacillota; class Bacilli; order Paenibacillales; family Paenibacillaceae; genus Paenibacillus; species Paenibacillus amylolyticus_A. The sequence goes on along the minus strand of NZ_BCNV01000008.1, from coordinate 256 downwards.
TCTGCTTGCAGAATGAACGCGAAAGTTAGAAATAAGCCTTGGCTTGAATCGGCTGGAGCACAAATGAGATTTTTAATCTCGTCAGATTCAAAATGAGCTTATCGCTCTTTTCAATACTTTATTGGAGAGTTTGATCCTGGCTCAGGACGAACGCTGGCGGCATGCCTAATACATGCAAGTCGAGCGGACTTGAAGAGAAGCTTGCTTCTCTGATAGTTAGCGGCGGACGGGTGAGTAACACGTAGGCAACCTGCCC
>NZ_BCNV01000007.1 GCF_001570725.1 Paenibacillus amylolyticus | reverse complement strand
GTTTCGTTTCGAATCTAGTTTTCAGAGAACGATCTCTGAAATGTAAGCACCGCGTTTGGTGGCGATGGCGGAGGGGTTCCACACGTACCCATCCCGAACACGACCGTTAAGCCCTCTAGCGCCGATGGTACTTGGACCGCAGGGTCCTGGGAGAGTAGGACGCCGCCAAGCAATATAAAGGCACACTTGATGATATCGAGTGTGTCTTTTTTATTTTATATATGTCATTCGTTCTGATTTGACTTGTTTTATACATAAAATACTGGCGTTCCCATCCTTGAAGCTGTGATACAATAGGTGAGGTCTATATAGAAAACGGAAACACGCATAAGTACGAGGAGGAACAGTGAACACGATGAAATCAGCCCCGTTTATTGCCGTGGAAGGTCCGATCGGAGCGGGGAAAACAACGTTAGCAACGATGCTTTCCCATGAATTGAACCTTCCGTTGGTTAAAGAAATCGTAGAAGAGAACCCATTTCTGGCTTCCTTTTATCAGGATATCGACGAGTGGAGTTTCCAATTGGAAATGTTTTTTCTGTGTAATCGGTTTAAACAACTGGAAGACACGGGCGCACATTATGTGGAGCAGAATACCCCAGTCATTTCAGACTATCATATCTATAAAAATATGATTTTTGCCGATCGTACCTTAAAGGGAACGAAGCGGGACAAATATCGTCAAATCTATCATCTGTTAACAGATGATCTGCCGAAACCCAATCTGGTGCTCTATATTGAAGCTGAACTCGATACGTTGATGTACCGCATTAATAAGCGAGGGCGCTCATTTGAGCAGGACATGGACCCGGCATATATGGAACAACTAATCGTTGATTACAAAACAGGCATGGACTATCTGGCGAATAGCTCGAATCCACCAGTAATCATTAAGGTCAATGCGGAGCAACTCGATTTTGTAGAACATCCTGAGCACTTCAGGCAGATTGTTAATCAGGTAAAGGAGTATATCATATGAATAACTATGGCATTCCAGCGAATGCATTAATTACGGTAGCAGGTACGGTTGGGGTAGGCAAATCCACGTTAACGGCTGCACTTGCGCAGCGTTTGAATTTCAAGACCTCTCTGGAGCAAGTGGATCACAATCCTTATTTGGAGAAGTTCTATCATGATTTCGAGCGTTGGAGCTTCCATCTGCAGATTTATTTCCTGGCAGAGCGCTTCAAGGAACAAAAGAAGATTTTTGAACTGGGTGGCGGATTCGTACAAGATCGTTCCATCTATGAAGATACGGGCATTTTTGCACAGATGCATGCGGATCAAGGAACCATGTCTGCTACAGATTTCGAGACATACAGTAGTTTGTTTGAAGCAATGGTGATGACACCGTATTTCCCACATCCGGATGTACTGATCTATCTGGAAGGCAGTCTGCCGTCGATTTTGAGCCGCATTACGGAACGCGGACGCGAGATGGAAATTCAAACGGATCGTTCGTACTGGGAGCACATGCACGAGCGCTATTCGGTATGGATTGATCAGTTTACGGCCTGCCCAGTGTTGCGTCTGAACATTGATGAGTATGATGTGCATGATCCGGCATCGGTGGATGCTATTTTGGCACAGATTGCAGCTGTTATTCAGCCTTCCAAAGAAGCTCAAATATAAATAAAAGATGCAAGCAACGGCAAACATCCCTTTCACGGCTATTAGGCTGCTGGAAGGGATGTTTTTTTATGTACCAAGATGAGTAAGAGATGCTTATGGACAAATGTATAATCGTTTATCTGAGCGAATATGGGATAGGTACCTAATATATCTATTCTATCATAATGAATACTCATCACGAAAAGTAGAAAATTGTTGAATATTAGGTCTTTTTGTGGTTTCATAGGAAAGGTGAATTCTGGAAAAGAAGCATATGCATGACTCAGGAGGGAAAGACAACGTGGAAGAGAAACAAGGAATTAAAATCGGTATGCCGATCATTGGTGGCTTAATTGCAGCCATTCTGGGAGGCATCGTATGGGCAGCTATTGCTGCAATGACCGAGTATGAGGTAGGATTAATTGCAATTTTGATTGGAGCACTCACAGGCTACGCTGTTGTGTTGTTCTCGAACAAACGAATTGCGACGGTACATAAAGTCATTGCCGTACTGTTTGCGCTCGTCGGCATTTTGCTGGGGAAATATCTGACGGTGGTATACTTTACTTCCGAACTGTTTGGTGATGTAAGCGTGATGGAACTTGTGTTTGATAGCGAGATGATCAGTGCTTTTGTGGAAACCTTCCAGGACTATTTCAGTCAACCGATTGATTTGTTATTCATCGTGCTTGCGATTGTGTCTGCATGGCAGATTCCAGGCCGGATGGCAAGAACCAGTCTAGCTACAGATGCATCTTCATCGGATCACGCACCAAGAGCTTAATCGGATAGACGGTGGACGCTTGGCAGCAAAATGAAGAACGTTTGATAGAAGAAACTTAATGCTCATCATCCTAAGCACTTGTGAAAAGGTTATATCGAAGGACTGGTAGCAGAAGAAAAACGTAGTAAAGAGCATCTACTTTAAAAGATATTTATAAAGTACTCAGAGTGAGCAGCAGTTAGGCTTGTTCACATTGCGGCTGAGTTACTTCCATACACAAAAGGGACGTGACGCCTGAGAGGGCGGACGTCCTTTTTGTGTGTATACTGGGCAGTAGGCGGGATATCCGCTTATAATGGCGTAGTGACTCGGATCGATCCAATTTATTTACAATGTAACCCTAGTATATATTCAGCATCTTCATAAGGTTAATTACAAGAAGGACGGTCACCACAGGAGTATGGTTTAAATGTCCTGATGTCATTTACAGCGAATAAAGCTGATAACGAGAGATTACTTTTACCACTACGGACAGAGGTCTAAGTTCAGACTATTCTTTACGGTGCTCATCTGACGGCAATGAGCGTTGAATAATACGGTATGTGGTTGAAGACGGGGCTATATTATTTGTTTTGATCAGCAAATACAGCCATAGCATCTCTCATAAATACTGCCAAACCATAACCAAACTGATCAATATTGCGTGTGAATCGTTCATCGTCCACGTACATCTGACCGAGTCCTCTGAAGGCCTCAGGAGAATAGTTCCCCATCCGGTTCAGCAAGGTGTACCATTCTTGAATACCGGCCTGTGCCTCGGCAGATGCTGGCTCTGTGTGACGAAGTGCGGCCAGACGCTTGTAAATTTCGTTCATTTGATCGGATAGAGCCTTTTGTTCCATGGTTGATTTACTGTGCAGCTTCTGATTTGCCTGATCCACGGCTTGGTCTCCCCAGCGCTCTCGTGCTTCCTGTTCATATGGATTCTGGCTAAAATCAAATCCTTCGAATTGTTCTTTGGCTGTCATTTTAATTTCTCCTCTCACGTGTAAAACCGTTCTATCGATGGTCGCAATCATTTGGTCCAAGCGTTGTCGCTTCTCCAATAGAATAAGTCGATGCATGTTTAGCGCTTCTTCTGGATTGAAGGAGGGGTTGGTTATAATGTTTTTGATCTCCTTCAGAGAGAAGTCGAGTTCCTTGAAAAATAATATCTGCTGCAACCGTTCCAGGTTGGCATCTGAATATAATCGATACCCGGCTGAAGTCACTTCGTCCGGGGTTAATAGCCCGATCTCATCATAGTGATGCAGTGTGCGCACACTGATCGAGGCGAGTTCAGCAACTTCTTTTACCTTCATGGCCATGTGAGAAACCTCCTTACAACATCGATTGTACAGTGTCACGTTACGTGAGAGTCAACAGTTGAAAATGAAAAACAAGATGCGAGCATGTAAGCTGCATCTTGATTATAGATTGGTGAGAGATGTGACTGGATCATTATGATATACAGTCACTGCAGGGGAGCGGCTGTGCTTCTATGTCGAAGACATAGGGCTGCTACCGCGCCGCGGGGGTGTTGTGAGGCTCCTCTGTTATGGAGAGGAGCGCTAGCTGTGGTGAGCTGCACCATGTATACGGTGCAGCCCACGAAGCTGGCAGTGCAGGGAAGCATGGCTACGCCTGCATCCCGCGCACTGCCGCAGCGAACTGCGCAGCCGCTGCGCGCACATCGGCCGCGCCCGCGATGGCGGAGATGACGGCTACGCCGTCGGCTCCAGCCGCCATCACGGCGGCCGTGGTATCGGGCGTAATGCCGCCGATACCCACAACCGGAACTGCGATGCCTGCGGCGCGCAGTTCCGCCACCCCTGCGGGGCCCAGCACAGCGTGGGCATCCGCTTTGGAGCGCGTCGGGTACATGGGCCCGACGCCAAGATAGTCGGCGCCCGCCTGCACGGCACGGCGCGCCTCATCCACAGAGTGGGCGGATACGCCAAGCATCCGCCCATCTCCAATGCGGGCGCGTACAAGCGCCGCGTCCGCATCTTCCTGGCCGACATGCATGCCGTCGGCCTCCACCGCTACAGCCAGCTCTACATCATCGTTCACGATGAACGGGACCCCGTGCTGGCTGCACACCTCGCGAAGCCGCATCGCAAGCGTGATGCGAGCTTCGTGAGCCAGGGCACCAGTTCCCTTTTCACGGAACTGGAACAGCGTGATGCCACCAGCAATGGCCTGGCGCAGCACTTCCACAGGGTCCTGCGCCGTATTGACGCTGCCCATCACCAAATACACCTGCATCGCGCGTCGTACCGCTTCTGTATCCCAAGGGCGCATCACTGCTCACCCCGCTGTCTGCGCTGATACGCAAAATGATTCGTTGGCCCATGTCCGGCCCCAATCCCCAGCTCATCTTCGATGGCTGCCTGAATGAATGCTCGCGCGGTCGTAACGGCAGCCAGAACAGGTGAACCTTTGGCTAACTCTGCGGTGATCGCAGCAGAGTATGTGCATCCTGTTCCGTGCGTATGACGTGTTACTACACGAACATTCTCCAGATAATGAAAAGACTGCCCATCGTAGAGCACATCCACGATCATGCCACTTCCTTCATCATGACCACCTTTGACCAAAGCATACGTCGAGCCCATCTGTACAATCCGTCTTGCGGCTTCTTCTCGCTGACTCAGATTCGTAATGGCCATCCCGGTAAGCAGTTCCGCTTCAGGAATATTAGGTGTTGTGATCAGGGCATGGGGCAACAGCTCCGTAACCAGCGCCTGTACCGCTTCATGCTGGAGCAGGGGGGCGCCGCCTTTGGCGACCATCACGGGGTCGATGACCAGATTAGACCAACGATATTGTTGCCATTTCTCAGCAACTAGCCTAATAATCTCGGCACTATATAACATGCCGGTCTTCGTTGCGGTTGGTTGAAAGTCCTCCCCGGTCGAGTCCAATTGCTGGGCAATGCCATCGTAAGGGATGGGAAAAACGCCCTGCACACCTGTTGTATTTTGGGCAGCAATAGCGGTGATAACGGTCATGCCGTATACACCAAGCTCTTGGAATGTTTTCAGATCGGCCTGAATTCCTGCGCCGCCCCCGTTATCGGAGCCTGCAATGGTTAGCGCTTGAGCAATGCTCATACTGCACCTCCACGGATCTGACGGATCTGTGCGTGCTCCGCCAAGAGGTCGGGTGTCACTTGTGTTAGTTGATTCAACAACTCAATCTGGAAGCTACCCGGTCCCTGATGAGCCGTTCGCTCTGCCGCCAGTTCAGCTGCTACACCATAAAACGCGAGCGCTTCAACAACACTGCCTAGAAGATCGGCTTCTGATTCCGCTATGGCTGTAAAAGCGCCAATCACCGAACTGAGCAGACAACCTGCACCCGTGACCTGAGTGAGTAGGGTATGTCCATTACTTGTGAGGAATGTGGATTGTCCATCAGTAATGATATCTTCTTTTCCGGTAATGACCACGACACAGCCAAGTTGTTGTGCTGCCCGCTCAGCAATTCCAATCCGGTCACCTTCACCTGATCCTGCGTCTACACCTTTGATACTCCAGCTCTCACCGATGACATTGGCGACTTCCGCCACATTGCCGCGCAGCACCGTGAGGCGAAGCTCACGAACGAGCATCTGCACGGTTTCCGTGCGATAGGTGGTTGCCCCTGCGCCGACGGGATCAAGCACCACAGGTACATGATGTGTATTAGCCGATTGACCTGCTAGACGAATCGCCTGAACGACTTTGTCATCGAGTGTACCAATGTTGAGTACCACAGCTCCTGACATCTTGGCGACATCAGCGACCTCTTCATGAGCATAGGCCATAAAAGGGGACGCACCTAGTGCAAGCAGGCCATTGGCTGTGAAGGGAGCCACGACAAGGTTGGTGATGTTGTGTACCAGCGGATTTTGCGTACGAACACGTTCCAAATAAGACATATAATTTCCTCCTTGTTTTGAAGTAACCCATCGGCGGAAGGCCGATATCTGGAGTCACTCAGCAGAATAATAGGATATGAGTCTCCTTGTTGAGTAGGGGCGCAGAGTCTAATGTCAGGTCCTCCTTTTGAAATGTAAGGAACATCAGACACGTTATTCTCAGAATCTCCTGACCAAAACGCTGCAAACAGCTATTTATTCTGATACAACATGTTTCAGGTTCTTTAGATTTCTGCAACCGCTCCAAATCCCTGAATAGGACGCCTCAGATTCGTTAGCGGTCGTAGATGCTCTGTTTCGATCAAGTTAAGGAGCGTTTCAGCTCCCAGTAGGCTTGAAGATAAGCGCTAATGTACATTACCAAATACATATCAACAAGCCATCCAAACGCATATCAATCTTCCCAAATGCACATCAAGCCACTTAGGATTGTTATAAATTCTGATCCTCCTATGCTTGCTTCAGGCTAATCCCATTTCTTTCAATCTGTTTGTGTTCAGTCACTTTTCCTTTATTCAAGTTGATCTCCTTTACTTACTCTCCTTGCAGATTAATAAAAGCATCCTCGGCTTTCACCGATGCAGGAATCAATTCAGTTGCTACGAGCCATGCACGTACATTCTCCCACGACGCCATTTCCTGCCGACCAAACGGTTGACCTTCTTCATTCATGAGTGGCAGTAGCATCGCCAGGCTTTTGGTTTCGATCTCCGGGTCAAGCGGAGACGTTTCATTCTCATGAGCGAGCAGAATATTCAAGGCTTCTTCTGAATGCTCCGTTACATATTTCTGTCCTTCCTGGATCGCTTTGACGAAACGGGTAAGCTGATCTTTTTTTGCTTCAATGCCAGCTTCACTTGCGGTCAGGACCAATTCATAATAATCGGGCACACCATAATCAACGGGGTTAATTGATTTCATGGCATGTCCTTCTTTCTCCAAAATCAATTGTTCATGGTTAATAAAACCACCCATAATCGCATCCGCTTGTCCGGAAGCCAGCGAAGGAATCAGATCGAACCCAACGTCGACCAGATTTACGTTGTCGGGATTGCCGCCATTATTGCTGATCATCGTGCGTACCATCGCCTCATACAGCGGAATCGAAGAATAACCGACAGTTGTTCCTTCAAGATCTTTGGGTGAATTTACGTTGCCATTCGCTTCGGTCAACAGATGCACTAGAGGGTGGCGAACAACAGCAGCAATGGAACGTACAGGAATGTTCTCACCACGAGCGAGCAAAATTTGGGGCTGGTAGCTTAGAGCCAGATCAATTTTGCCGGCAGCAACAAGTTTGAGTGAATCATTGGTATCCGCAGGCATCTGAATTTCGACATCCAGACCTTGGTCTGCAAAGTATCCTTTTTCCTGAGCAACATAGATGAAGGAGTGTACTGCATTCGGGTACCAGTCGAGCATGATAGACAGTTTATCTTTGGCGTCTGATGCTGGTTCGGTTGCAGACTTGTCAGATTGTTGTTCGTTGGTTGCAGAATCTGTTGTTGGCGTATTTTGGCTAGTATTCGTGGTGCTGCATCCGCTAACGATCAGGAAAAGGCTAATGAGCATGATGGGAAGCAGGGAGTAGATACCTTTGTTATTCATAAATGAAGGTCCTCATTTCATCGATTGGTTTTGTAAAAATGAACAGCAGCATGTTAACGGACAATGTGACAATGTACTGATTGAAGTTTGCTGCTGAAATGGTGCATAAGGTATGTTTTGTTTTGAAGATCGTAACTCCTGTATTTACATCTAATTTCTGTCTAAGTATTATCCAACTTTTCTTTTGTCCCCATGACCATGACGCAGTATGCTAAACCGTTTCTCCAGCCAGGCAATCAGTACAAACAAAACGATTCCCAGCAGGGATAACAGTACAATAGCGGCAAACATCGCATCCGTGTTCATGTTGCTGGACATGCGGCGGCTGAAGTATCCGAGCCCTTTGCTGCCACCAAGCCATTCGCCGATCGTTGCACCAACCACGCAGTACACCACAGACATCTTTAGCCCGGAGAAAAAAGAAGGAAGTGCCAGTGGAACCTGGAGTTTGCGAAAAATATCCCACTTGCTGGCGCCCATGGTGAGTAGCAGTTCACGCTGCTCCGGATCGCCTTGGCGGAGTCCGTCGTAGGTACTGACCACAATGGGGAAGAACGCGATCAGGAACACCACGGCGACTTTGCTCCACAGGGTATAACCAAACCACAGGATAAATACCGGGGACAGAGCAATCAGCGGGATCGTCTGACTGATCACAATGAAGGGATACAAGGCCTTTTCAATCGATCGGTTCATATGCATGCCTGTCGCTAGCATAATACCGGTCATTATGGACAAGCCAAAACCAACAAGAACCTCCATAAAGGTAGCAGGCAGATGTATGGTCAGCAGCAGACGACGATGCTCAATTAGTGAGCTTACGATGGCCGTTGGTGCAGGAATGATGAAGGAGGGCACCCATCCCATACGCACAATTAATTCCCAGATCGCCAGTAAAGAGAGCATGAGCAGAATAAACAAACCATATTGGGAAAACCACTTCGACATCCACTTCGAGCACCACGTCCGGACACTAACCTTACCTCTATCGTTTTGCATGCAATTGTTCCTCCAGTTGTCGTCTCATCTGCACAAGAGCCGGTTCGTAGATCATGTCCGAATACCTTGGGCGTGGCAAAGGAACCATCGTTTCCCTCAACTGCTGACCTTGCCCCTCTGGAGTTAATAGAATGATACGATCACTTAACAGCAGGGCTTCTTCAATGTCATGTGTAATGAACAGCACGGTTTGTCCAAAGTCCTCCCACAGCTCCAACAACCAGCGATGCATTTCTCGTTTGGTTAAAGCGTCGAGTGCACCGAAGGGTTCATCCAGCAACATGAGCTGCCCGCCTGTAAGCAAGGTACGCAGCAGTGCCACCCGCTGCCGCATGCCGCCGGATAACTCATCCGGATAGGCCTGCTCATAACCGGACAAGCCGAACTTTGCCAATCCTGCGATGATATCGGCTCGTAGTTTGTCCTTGTCCTGACGGCCTGGTGCAAGCTCGGCAGGCAGCATGCAGTTCTCCATGACGGTACGCCAGGATAACAGCAGATCTTTCTGCGGCATATAGGCGACTCGTCCGAGCCGTTGTCCTTGCGGTACATCAGCAATATCGATGGTGCCGACGGTTGGCTCATACAAGCCTGCGAGCAGCTTGAAGAGTGTGCTTTTACCTGATCCGCTGGAGCCGATGAGCGAGACAAATTCTCCTTGTTGAACCTGAAGCGACACATTGGCGAGCACGGGGGAATCCTTTTTTTCGGGAAAAGCGAAGCTAACGTTCTTAATGGTTACATGGTTGGTCATCTGATTCTCACCCCCTTGATGCCAGACTGCTGCAATAACAACGGCATGCTGTACTCTGCAAAAGAAACAAAAAAGACCCACCCATTTCCGGAGAAATGAGTGGGTCTATAAGTTGAATCCGCAATTTATCTTCACATACATGAAAAATTCCGCTTACTAAAAGGCCGCTCCACTTCCCTCCGCTGGTATGATCCAGATCAGGTTCAAAGGGTCCGAATAGTTCTATTCGTCTCAGCCGCAGGGCTCCCCTAGTGCAAAAGTTCAAGATATGCAGTTGTGTGTTCAGCATATATCACTTGAACATGAACTGTAAAGAGGCAGCATGATGGATTTATTGAGATGAGTGTGGAGTCACATCCTGGGAGTGAGGTTGTAATCATACAAATTTCAGTTGGAAATGATGATTTCATCGACCTGTAATGATTTGTAAAATGAGGATGTTGAATAGAACAAGGAGAGGTTCCAATGAGAAATAAAATAATGGGAGGCGCTGAATGATCGCATCGAGGGGGCTGAACCCAGCCGGGCCATCCGTAATTTTCGCATTGCTGCGGGTCAAGAAGAGGGAGAGCACTATGGCATGGTATTTCAGGACAGTGATGTAGCCAAGTGGATCGAAGCAGCGTCATACCTGCTTGGACATGATCACATCAGAGATACGTTTGGTAAAGTTGCCATTCAGCGCGGACCTTTCATGTATTGCCTTGAAGAAACGGATAACGGTGCAGGATTATATCGTATTCAGTTACCCGCATTAGCGGATTTTGAGGTGAACAGTGGTGGGGGAGGGACAGCAACAAGATGGAGAGGAGGTGATTCGCGCGGCTGAAGTTAAAAGGGCAAAATGAAGAACGGCTATAAGTCGTGTAACAGCCTATTAACGTTAACGATGAGTCCATATGAGGAGGCCAAGTTCATGAGGTTTAAAATGATGTTGACCGCAGTGTTATCCCTGGCGGCTGCGCTTGTATTTGCTACGGATCAAACGTATGCCCACGAGTTGTCCACTGACAAGCTCATTCTCCAGACGGGAAGTCATGGTGAAATCTCTTCCATTAAGATCAAGGGCGATGCTTTTCCGACGGAATACGTTATGAATGCAACCGTTGCACCAGAACAAAATACAGCAGACCACCAGTGGCTTGGTGAACTGATGTTCACGTATCGATTGAATGGTGGGGCGTGGACCAAAGCCTGGACCAATCTGTCGGCAGATGGTCGGACGATCACGAACTCCGGTAATCAGGTGACGGTGACGTATGCCAATGCATCGAATGCCCAGGGGATTCGCAATTTCAAAGTGATCGAGACCTATACCACCCAGACGGATGGATCCATTCTGTGGAAGATTGAAGTGCAGAATACGAGCGGCCAGAAGCTGGAGATTGGTGATTTCGGTCTGCCCTTGCCATTCAATGAACAGTGGACCTACGGCGATGCAATCTATGAGACACGGGTTGTTACGCACTCGTTTGTTGGTAATAACAGCTCCTATATTACGGCCAGCCGTCCAAGCGGCATTGGTTCTTATCTGATGCTGATTCCGGATGCAACGACGGGGGCAGGATTCGAGTACCAGGATCGGTGGCGTAATGAGGAACATCCGGGTAGCAAGTGGGCCTGGAATCCGGCAAATGAAGGCAAATGGATTGAAGGGCTGAACGTCTTCTATATTCATTCCAACGTGATCAAATCCACCAACCGGGGATATCTGCCAAATACGAGCCTGGTTCTGGAAGCAGGCCAGTCGAAGACGTACGGATTCAAGTTCCTGGCTGTTGCGGACGAACATGCAGCGAAGAATACACTTTATAACGCGGGACTTATTGATGTCACCGTAGTTCCAGGCATGATCGTGCCGACCAACCAGAAAGCAAAGGTGGATCTGCGTACGTCCAAGACCATTACCAAAGTGCAATATGCCAATGGGACGGTTGTACCGTTAAAGGAAAGCAAGCCTGGCGATCATAAAATCTATGAATTGCAGTTCAGCCAGCTGGGACCCAATAACGTGACTGTGGAATATGATGGTGGCAAAAAAACGGTACTGCAATTCTACGCCATTGATCCCGTCGACAAAGCGTTGCAGGATCATTCGACCTTTATGGTGGATAAAACCCAGTGGAACCTGCCGGGAGATATCCGGGACAAAGTGTTTGATGACTGGATGATGAATACCAAGTCCAAGCGCAATGTGTTCAACGGCTACTGGGGTTGGGGAGATGACTGGGGACTGACGCATGGACAGTTTTTGGCAGAAAAGAATACGCTAACACCCGTTGCCCGGGAAATTCGGGCCGTGGATGATTATCTGGAAACAGCGATCTGGACCAATCTGATGAATGGACATCATGAAGATTATCTGATTCACGATTTTCTGATGCCCGAGCCGAATACAACACCTACCTACCGTGGATATGCTTATCCACATGTGTATAACACATACTTCAGCATGTATAAAATTGCGGATTTATACCCTGACCTTGTTACTTACAAGCATGACAAGGAAACTTATCTGCTGCGCGCTTATAACATTTTCAAAGCCCTCTACGAAGGGCCTGTCGCCTACAACTGGAACACCGGGCTGATGGGAGAATTGACGACTCCGGATATCATTCAGGCTTTGAAAAAAGAAGGATATGACACGGAGGCCAACGAAATTATCACGAAAATGAGAACGAAATACGGGAATTTCAAGAATACGACGTATCCTTATGGTTCGGAGTATAGCTATGACAACACAGGAGAAGAAGCCGTATACACGCTGGCGAAGCTGCATTCGGATCAAGTAACAGAGCAGAGTAGAGCATTGGAGATTATGGGCAAAATCAACCTCAAAACTCGTGCTTCCCGCGGACACATGCCGGTGTGGTATTACTACACGGACCCGGTGACGATTACCGGGGAGAATTGGTTTAATTTCCAGTACACAACCTCACTGGCCGGATACGCCATGGATGACTGGATTCGGTTCCATGAAGGCACCAAACGGGAAGAACAACAGCGCTTGTCCTATGCCGCGAAGATTGCTAATGTAGGGGCCATTAACTCGGGACAGATTAGTGCTGACCCAGACAATTTTGGTGCAGCTTCCTGGACGTATCAGGCCGAGAAAGGTAACTATGGTACGAATGGAACTGGCGGTGGAGCCAATGTACCGTTATTGAATGGCTGGCGCGGGATGACAGGTGAAGCAGACCTGGGCCTGTTCGGTGCATTGCAGACATTGAGTGCAGATATTGCAGTGGACCCGATCTTTGGACTGACAGGGTACGGTGCAGATGTCACACCGACGAATGGAGAATATAACATTACGCCACTGGATGGATTGTTCAAGCGACTTAATCTGATTACTGAAAAGCTGTACATTGAACTGAACAAAGACCAGTATACTGGGGCCAAACTGGCTGTAGCGAAGGATTATGTCTGGCTGGATATGAAGAATCTGACACCAGGCCAGCCACACCAGACATCCATTACGTTCCAGGGTCTGAAAACAGGCACATATCTGATCAAGGTGGACGGTCAGGTGAAAGGCAAATTCAATGCCTATCAACCGGTGAACACGTTGAAGGTAGATGCAGGTACAGCAGCGTCTTACAGCGTGGAGCTTACGCCTACGACGCCGGATGCCAACGCGGCTCCAACGGTTGATGCAGGAACGGATTCTTCCATCACGTTGCCTGACAAGATCCGTCTTCAGGGGACGGTTACTGATGATGGACTTCCGAGTGGTCAGTTAACGTTGGCATGGAGTTTGGTGAATGGACCGGCAGGAGCACAGGTCTCTTTTGCATCGCCAAATTCAGCGTATACGCAGGCAACGGTTTCGGCTGCTGGTGTGTATACATTCCGTTTAACGGCTAATGATTCGATATTATCGGCAAATGACACCGTGCAAGTGACCGTGAATGCCGCACCGCCACTTCCAGAGAAGATGGCACAGTACAATTTTGATGAGAACACAGGCACGGCTGCTGCGGATTCTTCGGGTAGTGGCAACCATGCGACTGCCAAAGGTACAACTTCCTGGGTAACAGGCAAAAAGAACCGGGCAATTAGTCTATCCGGTACGGATGGTTATGTGCAATTGCCTGAGGGCATTGTCAGCAGGGCGGATTCTATTACGATCGCAACCTGGGTGAAGGCGAATGCTCTCAGTGATTTTACCCGCATTTTCGATTTTGGTTCAGGGACGGGAACCTATGTGTTCCTGACACCGAAGGTGGGGAGTAATATGAGATTTGCCATCACCACTGGAGGTAATGCCGCAGGCCAGGAGCAAACGATTAATGTGCCCGGTCTCCCAGTGGGCGTGTGGAAACATGTGACCGTTACACTGACAGGCAACACGGGAATCATCTACGTGGATGGTGTAGAAGTCGGGCGGAATAATAATATGACGTTGAAACCGTCCAGTCTGGGTCAGACCAAGAATAACTATATTGGCAAATCACAATACCCTGATCCGTATTTTAACGGACTCATCGATGACTTCCGCATCTATAGCCGTGCGCTGAGTGCAGCTGAAGTGGCAACCCTTGCATCTAGCACTTCGCTGGCCTTAAATGGGGAGAATGAAGCTGTTATCCTGCCGGATCTGAGTGAAGAGAACACACCTCAGCTGGGCGTTAGTGAAGTGGAAAGTGTGGATGTGACGGCTGTGGTGGCTGAAATACCAACGTTACCTGCCGTTGTAACTGTGACGTACAGCGATGGTACAACAAATGACGTTGCAGTGGTCTGGAATGAGATAACGGCTGAGCAAGTAGCAGCGGTGGGCACGTTCATGGTTGAAGGAGCCGTGGAGGGTACGGAACTGAAGGCGCAAGCGAACGTGACGATCATTGCTGCAACGAGAGAGGAGCCAGTGGAGGGTGGAATTTAGATGGATGTAGCCGTTAACCGTAACGTAACAGGTACTAGGTAGCATCCCATATTCAACATCTGATAATATCATGCATTATTGCGGATTACACATGAAGAAGCGTCCGGTTTGTCCGAAGATATGCGTTGCAGAGCAACGTAGTCTCGACCTACCGGGCGCTTTTTGCTATACAATTTGGACAGGCTTATAGCGACTTGGGTTTGTATTCGGTACCGGTAAATTTGTTACGGAAGTTGGAGGGTGAGATGCCTTCTTTTTTGGAGAAGCAGGAAGAAAAATAGGATACATGATTGAAGCCGATCTCCTCTGCAATGCGAGCGACGGACCAGGCGGTTTGCAGCAGCAGCTTTTTGGCCTGTTCTAGTCTGTAGTGTAGCAGATACTCCATCGGTGTCATGCCGTAGACCTTCAACATACTTCGGGCCAGATAGTTTGGGTGATAGTTCAGTTCCTTTTGCAGCAAAGGATTGGAGATCGGAAGTGAGTAGTTATGGCGGATATATAATTCAATCTTCTCAGCGATGCGAATGGCCGCTACATCGGACAGGGAGGATAGTCCACGATCCAGATGCTGCATGAAATGCTGAAAGCTCGCCTGTCGTTTCCAGTTTCGCATGGATTGTGGCTCCTGATCAAGCTGTGAAAAGTGTTCCAGCATCTCCATTTCCTTGGATGAAATTCGCATATGTTTCGGAATGAAGATGGAGCATACATCGCAGTGATTCAGATATGCGCTTTTCTTGTGTGTTTCAATGAGCTGGGCCTGATTCGCCAGACACTCATCCATATCGGAGGATTCTTTCCAGCTACCATAGGTTTGAAAATGAATCCAGAGCAGTTCTGTCTCCGTTTCACATGCAGCACTGCCGTAATGGTGGCCATCCGGCATCAGAATCAAGGCGTCTCCTTCCTGAAGTCGCCATTCCGTTCCATTCTCGTTGACGGCTAGAGCACCACGGGTAACGACAATGAGATCAAATACACCGATGTCACTGCGGCTGATATGATATTCACCAGCTTCGTAATACGCACGTCCACAATCGATAAAATAGGGAATGGGCGGGGTGATGAAGTGAAGTATGGGTGAGTCCAATCCGGCACCTCCGAACAGGTTGGAATATTTAAAATTCATGTTGGCATCGAGCATTTATTTTTCATGATACAGCAAGTAACATAGAAAATAAAGCGCTTACGAAATTGGTTTTATCTTTCATTCGATTCATATCACAACCTTGGGAAGGGGATTTTACATGAAGAAAATGCTGGTTTGGTTAGGGGTATGTATTCTTGCGGTGATGACGGTCTTGAGTGGATGCAGTACGACAAAGGAAGCATCCAACGGGTCATCTGGAGGAAACGGAGGAACCGTACAAGGGGGAGCCACCAAACTCATTTTCTGGACTTTTGTAGATGCGCATCAGAAGTTCTATGAGAGTATGGCAGAGCAGTGGAATCAGGAGCATCCAGATCAACAGATTGAATTGGAAGCGACCACGATTCCATACGACGATATGCATACCAAGCTGCTGCTTGCATTACAGTCGGGTGTAGGTGCACCGGATCTAGTAGATATCGAGCAGAGCAAATTCCCCAACTTCATGAAAGGCGTTCCGCAACTGGTGGATCTGACAGACATGATCAAGCCAGAGCTGAATAACATTGTACAATCCCGTGTTGAGATCTACAGCAAGGAAGGCAAGTATTACGGTATTGATTATCATGTTGGTGCAACTGTCATGTATTACAACCAGGAGATTTTGGATCAGGCCGGTGTGAATGCGGATGACATCAAGACCTGGAGTGATTTTGAGCAGGCAGGGAAGCAGGTGCTAGCGAAGACAGGCAAACCGATGATTACATTTGAAGGTAACGGCAACTGGTCCTGGTGGCCAGCCATCAGTCAACAGAAATCGGATCAGGTGGATGCAGACGGTAATGTGACGGTGAACGCGCCTGTGAATGTGCAGACGATGAAATTTTTCCAGCAGATGGTCAAGGAAGGGGTAGCAGCTGTCGCTCCTGGGGCGGGTCATGATACGGAAGAATACTTCGGTTATATGGACCAAGGCAGTTCGGCGGCGGTATTTATGCCATTCTGGTTCATGAATCGGTTCACGGACCATATTCCGGATCTGAAAGGGAAAATGATCATTCGTCCAATGCCGGCATGGGAAGAGGGCGGCAACCGTTCAGCAGGTATGGGTGGAACGGCAACGTCCATTACGAATCAGTCCGGTGCTGTGGAACTTGCCGAGCAGTTCCTTGCTTATGCGAAACTGTCCAAGGAAGGTAATCTTCAGATCTGGAAACAGCTTGGTTTTGACCCGATTCGTACCGACGTATGGACCGATTCAGCGATGAAGGAATCGAACAAATACACGGATTATTTCGGGGACGATATCTTCGATACACTGCTGAGTGTGAAAGACGAGATTGCTCCGGTAAACATTCGGGAGAAGTCACCTGAAGTGTTCGATGCGGTCCGTAACAAAGCCATGCCAGATATCTTCATTAATCTGAAAGATCCTGAACAGGTATTAAATGATTTGCAGGCTGAATTAACCCGTTGAGATAGGAAAGGCTTAAACATCAATTATCTTTCTTTCATACAGATTATACGGTTCATTCCAGGTTGGAGGTTGATCCAAAGTGCAGCTGCAAAAGGAAACAATGGTTTCTGTACGCGCCACCAGACGGCGGAGAGTACGGATGAGTGCCAGAACATGGGCACCGTATTGGTTTGTATTACCGTTCATTTTGTCTTTTCTCATCTTCTTTGCCTACCCGTTATTTCGAGCCGGGGTTATGAGTTTCCAGCAGGTGCTCCCCGGAGACGTACAGTTTGTGGGGCTTGAGCATTACGGCAAGCTGTGGAATGCCGATTTTCGGGCAGCACTGTGGAATAGCACACGTTACACGTTCTGGACGCTGCTCTTGCTGGTTCCTATCCCACTCGTGCTTGCTGTATTGCTCAATTCAAGTCGCATGATGGCTCGTAATGTGTTCCGCTCTGCTTTGTTTATTCCGGCACTAACCTCCGTTGTTGTAGCGGGGTTTGTGTTCCGGCTTATCTTCGGCGAGTTGGATGGTGCGTTGATGAATTCCATCCTGAACCTGCTGGGTATTCCGAGTCAGCAATGGTTGTATAGTTCGTCCCTTGCGATGGTCGCACTGGTTGTCCTGGCAGGTTGGCGCTGGATCGGGATTAACATGCTGTATTTTCTATCGGCATTGCAGAGCATCCCCAAGGATCTGTATGAAGCGGCAGATATGGATGGAGCGGGTGTGCTGAACAAATTCACCAAGATTACCGTGCCGATGCTCAAACCGATCACGATCTATGTGGTGACGATTACTTTGTATGGCGGATATGCCATGTTCACGGAGAGTTATATGCTCTGGGCAGGCAAACCGTCTCCACAAAATATCGGGTTAACGATGGTGGGGTACATCTACCAACAAGGTTTCCAGTATTTCAATCTGGGATTCGGTGCAGCAATTGGCATTACGCTGTTGGTGATTACACTCGTGATCAGCATGCTTCAGCTGACCGTACTCGGCATGTTCAGGAAGGAGGATTAGGACTTGATGCACAGATGGGGAGTCAAACTGAATGTGCCTTCACTGCTGTTACTGGTGTTGTTCGTGATCTTGGGTATCTTGATGTTATTTCCATTATATGCGCTAATCCTCGCTTCGCTGAAACCGGCAACGGAACTGTTTCGATATGGACTCAATGTTAGATGGGATTGGGCGTTAATGAGCTTCGAGAATTACAAATCGATCTTCAACGGAACGGGAGCAGCAGGGAACTATTTTATATGGTACAAAAACAGTCTTGTCATCACGGCATTATTCACGGTATTAAGTCTGCTGTTCTCCTCCATGGTCGGATATGGGCTGGGGGTCTATCGGTTCAGGGGTCAGAATCTGATCTTCACCCTGGTGCTGGTTGTCATGATGATTCCGATGGAAATTATCCTTCTTCCCTTATACGAACTGACGATTAAGCTGAAGCTAATCAATACGGTGTGGGGCGTTATTCTGCCTTTTATCGTGGCACCTTTGCCCATCTTCTTCTTTAGGCAGTTTGCCCAAGGTTTGCCGAAGGACTTTATGGATGCAGGACGGATTGATGGTTGTAAGGAGTTTGGCATCTTCTTCCGCATTATGGTGCCCTTGATGGCTCCGGCATTTGGGGCGATAGCCATTCTGCAGGCCATGAACAGTTGGAATAACTTTCTCTGGCCACTCGTGGTGCTTCGGACAACCGAACAATTCACTTTGCCGATCGGACTCGCTTCTTTCGTATCGCCACTGGGCAATCATTACGAAGAACTAATCGCTGGAGCCGTGCTTGCCATTGTGCCGATTCTGATTCTGTTCCTGTTCTTCCAGCGCTTTTTTATCTCAGGACTCACGGTTGGCGGGGTCAAAGGATAATGGCATAAATCTTTAAACCCGTAAACAGTTCAACAATTTACCTGAGCTCCCTAACCCGATATAATAGTGGTGGCGCATATTGGCCGGATCACAAATGCAGGTGGGATTGTTCTCCCTCCGAAGCAGAATGGGGACCCGAGTTGAAAACGTTCAAAAAAGTATATATTGAGATCACGAGTATCTGCAATTTGGCGTGCAGCTTCTGCCCGCAGACACAGCGTGCCAAAGGATTCATCGACCCTGAAGTCTTCAACAATATACTGGATCAAGTTAAACCACATACCAACCATATTTATCTACATGTCAAAGGTGAACCCTTGTTGCATCCCAAAATAGATCTGCTGCTCGATTCCGCACATGCGAAGGGACTCAAGGTGAACATTACCACGAATGGTACACTGCTGCCCAAGACTCAGCACAAATTGCTCGGCAAACCGGCGCTGCGCCAGATGAACTTCTCTCTGCACAGCTTCGATGGGCATGAGGGTTCAACCGACCGTGACGGGTACCTGAGCAATATTCTGTCTTTTGTACATGAGGCTATTAAGCACAATGTCATCATTTCATTCCGGCTGTGGAATCTGACGCAGGATAACTTCACGAATGCTCAGATGAACCGAAATCGGGAGACCCTTGAAGTACTGGAACGTGAGTTCAATCTGGACTTCCGCATTGAGGAAAAAGTAGTTCCGGGCAGCGGGGTCAAAATTGCCCCGAATGTATACCTGAATCAGGACCATGAGTTCCAGTGGCCAAGTCTGGATGCACCTGAAGATGATGGCAAAGGCTTTTGCCATGCGCTTCGCGGTCAGGCAGCTGTACTTGTTGATGGAACGGTGGTTCCATGCTGTCTCGATGGCGAGGGTGTCATTAACCTTGGTAACGTACACGAGAAGTCATTCTCGGAGATTATTGAGGGTGAGAGAGCGAACAATCTGGTGTATGGTTTTTCCAAGCGGGAAGCTGTGGAAGAGTTGTGCAGGAAATGCGGGTATCGTCAGCGATTCGGAGCATAGAATATATAAATTTAGTTAAAAACGAACCTACCGAAAATATTTGTTTCGGTAGGTTCGTTTTGTTTTTATTGCGAAATTATTTAGATAATAAGATTTGAAATCAATTTAGGATAACAACTTTTTTGTAAAATCATAGTCTATTAATCTTGTTTTTATGAATTAGCATGGTATTATTATCCTATTGATTAGGAGGTGTATTAGTTCTAAAGATTCATATATTAGTGGATTTACCTACCAGAAGCCTACTGAGGAGTGTGTTTTAGTTTTGAATTCAAAATGGAAAAAGTTTAATCACAAACTATCGTTAATGCTTTCTACGTCGCTGATTGTGTCTATGTTATCTATCAATTTATCTGTATCGGCAGAAGTGGCTACATCTAAAACTTCTTTTACTGATATTGATAATTCGTATGCCAAAACGGAAATAACCAAATTAGTAGAACAAGGAATACTCACGGGATTTACTGATGGGACATTTAAACCTTCCGATTCGGTAACACGGGCTCAATTAGCAAAAATTATGGTCGGTGCGCTTAATTTAAAGCCTGATCATGTCGAAGCAAGTCAATTCAGAGATGTAAAGGAAGATCAATGGTATGCCGGATATGTAGGTGCACTTGTCAAATCTGGAATTGCTCAAGGTACCTCTAAAGATAGCTTCTCACCTAATAAAAATGTGACAAGAGAAGAGTTGGCTGTATTTTTTGTTAGAGCCTTTGGTTGGGAGCATCAAAATGTAACGAGTCAAACATCCAAGCCTCAACTCTCAGATTTAGGTCAAGTATCTAACTGGGCGAAAGATTCTGTGTCACTTGCCTATCAATCTGGTTTTATTAAAGGTTTAGTTCAAAAAGATGGAACAGTCAAATTTAATCCATCAGGCATAGCAGATCGACAGGCGCTAGCGAGACTTGCATATGAATTTGTGATAAATAAGTCTACATATGATAGTTACATGGTTCCTACCAAGACAGAGATTGATACTGAAGATTCTAATGAAGTAACGCCTGAAACAACAAAACCTTCTGAAGGTAACAGTAAGGGAAATAGCGGTAGCAGCTCCGGAGATAAAGGGAACGGAAGTAACAATGGTGGAAATAGTGGAGGCGGGGAACAAGCCCCTAGTAATAATCTCTCTGCTCCAGGTACATATACTCTTGGTAATGTAACTGGAAATGTAACGATTAGTTCTCAAGGTGTCGTTCTAAAAAACACCAAAGTAAATGGTAAGCTGAAGATACTTGAGTCCGTAGGAAACGGTGACGTGACTCTTGATAATGTTAGTGTCACGGGAACTACTGAGATTCAAGGCGGAGGACCAAATAGTATTCATGCAGTGGACTCGGTTTTTGCAACAGTGATTGTTGATAAAGCGGATGGCAGTATTCGTTTGGTCCTTGAAGGTGGAAGTGATGTTCAGCAGATTGAGATTAGATCTGGTGCAATCGTACAGAATGTCTCCACGGGTGATGTCGGACCGATTGAGATAGCAGAGTCGATTCCCCATAATTCTTCGGTAGTGCTCAGTGGAAGCTTCGACTCTGTAATGGTTCATGCAGAGCAAGTTTCAGTGGAGTTCGGAGATAATTCCACCATTGGAAATCTCGAAGTGTTCCAAGAAGCATTGAACACAGTGTTTAAAATTAACCATGGTGCTGTAGTGAACCGGGCTATATTAAATGCAATCGTACAATTTTCTGGAACGGGAACATTATCTTCAGCACTGGTCAATGTAGAAGGTATTGATTTTAGTCAACTTAATCAACCACCAGCTATTGAGGTAGACCCTACAGTGACTAGTATAGTTTATTCACCTCAAGAAACAGAGTTTTCAGCAATTGATTCGACCCGTCAGATCGTATTCACGGGTATGACTACCTCAGCGATCAAAGATATCACTTCCATTGCAGAATGGAATGTCGAGGATAGCACTATTGCCATTGTTGACTCAGGCAAGATTCAAGCTAAAGGCAACGGTACGACAGTGGTAAAAGCCAAATATGGAAATTTCGAAATCAATGTTCCAGTAACCGTTACAGTCTATAACGAAGGAACAGTCTATCCGACACTCCAAGGGATTCAAGTTACAAATGGAAGCGTAAAGTTGAATTTTTCTGAGGGTTTGGAAGCTTCTGAACTGACTGCAAATGATTTCGTAGTTCGTGCCTATTTTGATGGGGCGGAACAACAATTGAATAACTTGCAGTACGGCAATGGCGAATTTACTTTTGATGCTATTGATAGCTATGGAGCCACATTGTACATCACTGTGGAGTCAGATGTTAATAAAACACATTTTGCAGGAAGCCAAAGTGGTGCAATCAAACTTACTGGATTCGGTGGTCACATCAAGGATGTAGCTGGAGCACCGGTTGCCAATTTAAGTATTTCTTTTAGAAGAGGCCTGGACAACAAAACAGGTGAAATTGTTGGTACTGTCAAAACGAATACTCAAGGAAACTACTATATCAATCTTCCCCCAGGAATCTACACAGGTGAACTTGGAGGTGGAGATACAAAATATATTACAACTTATCTCATTGGTGTCTCGGCAGTGAATGTGGAGAATAAACGTGAGAATCAAACTGCTATAGAAATACCTACACAAGATGAAACCCGCTTCGTGTTAACTTGGGGTAAAGATCCAGTGGATCTGGATTCACACCTCGTAGGTCCTGCAGGTGATGAGAAAATGTTCCATACGTTCTACTCTGATAAACAATATTATAATAATGGCGAACTTATGGTTGATTTGGATTTGGATGATGTAACTTCATACGGACCTGAAACGACAACCATTCGTCACTTACTTCCTGGAACGTATACATTCTATGTTCATCATTTCTCTGGATCAAGCACAATCAAGAAATCTGGTGCCAAAATTGACGTGTTCCATGGTGCTGTAGCCACTCCAAGTGCAACGTATACTGTAGCAGATGCCAGTGGTAATGAAAGATACTGGGTCGTTCTTAGAATGATCGTTTCTGAAGAAGGTGTGGTTACTTATGAAGCAGTAAATGAATTTACCAATGTTGACCCACTCACTTCACTTCAACCATCGGATGAAATTAACGAAAATGAATTGGAAACTCTAGAATAAATAGAGTATTTAGATTAGTTTTAAATGTATCACGAAGAAACCCTGTCTTTAAAAAAGACTAAGGGTTTCTTTTTTTACGTGTCTAAATCTTTTGGTGGCTGTAAATAGAGCATATCCGAAGTTGATATCGGTACATAACAAGTAGACATGATACCCCAAAGTATACTGAAACATCATGTCCTATGCTGGAAAATGATTACGTGACCTAATGATTATTCTCGTAACATTCCTTTATTTGATAGGATCAGGGTAGGTTCCGAAGACAGAGATTTTTCTCTTAGTTTATAGGAAGACAAGTCTCTGCTTGAACCCATTCAATCCAAATAAGGGAGGATGTTTATTTATGAAAAAGATGTTGACGGTATTGTTGTCGGTTGGTCTGCTTGCTTCTGCATTTGGTGCAATTCCGGTGTCGGCAGCTCCCGAGATTGTAAAGACAACGATTATTGTTCCAAAAGGAACGACGTATGATGGTAAAGGCAAAAGTGTTGCCGCAGATCCCAAAACATTAGGAGATGGCAGCCAGGCCGAGAACCAGAAGCCTATTTTCCGATTAGAAGCAGGAGCTACGTTAAAAAATGTTGTGATTGAAGCACCGGCAGCCGATGGCGTGCACTGTTATGGCAATTGTAATATTGAGAATGTAACCTGGAAGGATGTCGGTGAGGATGCGCTCACGCTGAAATCCGCAGGCACTGTAAATATCACGGGTGGTGCGGCGTACAAGGCCTATGACAAAGTGTTCCAGATGAATGCGTCCGGTACGATCAATATTAAAAATTTCAAAGCGAATGATATTGGCAAGCTGGTGCGTCAAAATGGCGGAACATCCTATGCGGTCACAATGAATGTGTCCAACTCTGACATTTCCAATGTAAAGGATTCCATCCTGCGGACAGATAGCAGCTCTACTGTAGGTAAAATCACAAATACACGTTATTCCAAAGTGCCAACGCTGTTCAAAGGCTTTGCTTCAGGAAAAACGAGCCAGTCTGGAAACACGCAATATTAAAGGATTGCCACAATTACCCATCTGATGTACATTAGAAGCAATGAAATAAGTGAACCGGGAGCTCAATGAAGTTGGGCTGAGAGAGTGGCCTTGTGCCGCTGACCGTACATCTGATCTGGGTAATGCCAGCGTAGAGAACATGGATTTACAATGTGTAAGGGTGAAATGTGCAAATTAATGGGGAAAACAACATGACTTCTTTTAGCTGCGGTGGTTGGTCTGCTGCAACGGAGAGGGAGTGATTGATATTCCGTCTTTTCGACATCCATCCCATACATCGTTGTGAGGATTGTATTCTGTGCGTAAGGCCTGCCCGGAACCGGGGAGGCTTTTTTTGTTTATTTTTAGAGGTTGTTCAAAAAGTCTGCTTTTGATTACGAAGGATGCCTGACGGCATCATCAGCATCGAATATGGAATTCAGCCGAAATGTCCGTTGCTCACGTAGTTTTCCCTACGCTCCGCTACTCCATTTCTAGCTTCATCCCATCTTCTTGGTACTGAAAACCAGTCTTTTTGAACACACACTTTTATAACCCCCACAGGGAGCAGAGGAAGGAAGTAGAGAACATGGCAGCAACAGCAGGCAACAAACGATTGAAACTAACGGATATTCTGGTAACCATCGTGATCGCAGTGGTATTCGGAGTGATTTACAAGATATGGGGACCTACGTATGACCTGATGAAACCATTCGGCGTTCATGCGGAGCAGATGATCTACGGCATGTGGTTTATGGCAGGCACGTTTGCTTTTGTCATCATTCGTAAACCAGGTGTGGCGATTCTTGCTGAGGTAGCGGCTTCAACGGTGAGTGCTTTTCTAGGCAGTGAATGGGGCATGTCCACACTGGTGTATGGTCTCTTGCAAGGCCTGGGAGCCGAAATATTCTTCGCCGCATTTCTGTATCGAAAAACCAATCTGTTTGTCACTTGTCTTGCAGCCATAGGTGCAGCGGCGGCTTCGCTCTTGCTGGATTACCAGTACGGGTATATTGATTCACTCTCGGCGTGGAACTATACGTTATTTATCGGGTTCCGCTTCATTGGAAGTATTCTGATTGCCGGAGTGTTCGCTTATTATCTCGCCAAAGCATTGGAACTGACAGGTGTAACGCGTTCGCTCAGACCGGTATCCAAACAAGATTATGAGGCTCTGGATTAGATGAACGGGGAAGGGAATTCGCAAGCGGTAAGTGTGACGAATCTAAGATGCAAGTTCCCGGGAGAGAAGGCCTTGGTATTTCAAGGCTTGTCTCTCTCTGTGCGTCAAGGGGAGAAAGTGTTGTTGCTTGGACCTAGCGGCTCCGGGAAATCGACGTTATTGCAAATATTGAGCGGTCTGATACCACGTTCGGTTGAGATCCCGATGAAATGTGATGATATCCAGATTCCGACGAAGGCGGGAGTGGTCTTTCAAGAACCGGATACCCAGTTCTGTATGTCCTATACGGATGAGGAGATCGCATTTGTGCTGGAAAATCGAAATATTCCGCGTGAAGAGATGGCGGGTCTGATTGAATATTATCTGGATCAGGTGGGGTTATCCTTTGAACAAAATCGGACATTAATCCAATCGATGTCTCAGGGGATGAAGCAGCGTCTTGCGATCTCTTCGATGCTTGCCATGGACCCGGAGGTGTTGTTTCTGGATGAACCCACTGCACTGCTGGATGATGAGGGGACTTCCCAGGTGTGGGATACCGTCAAACGGATCGCCAGTGACAAGACGTTAATTATCGTTGAACATAAAATCAATGAGATTGTCGATATGGTCGACCGCATCGTTGTGTTATCACCTGAAGGAAAGATCGTGGCAGATGGGCCAGCACAGCAGGTATTCACGCATGAACGTGACAAGCTAAAGACTTATGGAATCTGGTATCCGGGCGTGTGGGAGGAGCGAGAGCAAGCAACCAAGGAAGAACAGGAAAGTATCTCTGGAGAGCTGCAAATGTGTGTGGATCAGGGCTTTCCGAGCTTGGAAGCACAGCAATCGTCTGGTTTATCCAAAACAATAGGGACATTCCCCGTATCTCACGTATCATCTTTATCGCCTGTAGCGTCCCTCTATCAGCCTGCACTGGATTTACAGCAGTTTACCGGATGGCGTGGGAAAACATCCTCCATTCAGGTGGAACAGGTCAAGGTATGGCATGGAGACTGGATCGGTGTTGTGGGAGCCAATGGTGCAGGCAAGAGTTCATTGTTATTATCCCTGATGAATATTTTGAAGACGACAGGTCACTATGAGGTGGATGGTCATCCCTCTGGTAAAACGGAGCAACTCGCAGATCGAATTGCGTTTGTATTTCAGAATCCGGAATTTCAATTTGTGACCAACACCGTCGCGGAAGAAGTGGAATTCTCCTTGCTTGGGGGCACGCTTACTACGAAAGAAAGACATGACAGGACTGAGCATATGCTGAAGCAATTTGGGCTAATCGATCTGTCCGAGCGTCATCCTTACCAATTATCGATGGGGCAGAAACGACGCTTGAGTGTTGCCTCCGCACTGGTGAGAGAGCAGCGTATTTTGCTGTTGGATGAACCTACATTTGGACAGGATGCCCGTAATACGTTCGCCATGTTGGCACAACTGGAGCAATTGCGGCGTGAAGGAACAGCCATCGTTATGGTTACCCATGACCGTGAGATTGTAAAAAGATATTGCACCCGAATCTGGACGGTGGATGACGGGAGGTTATCTGATGCAACTGTCGTTTCCTCACCGTGAAACCTGGCTTCATGCCGTCAATCCCGGCTTGAAGATGATTATTCTGACATTGATGTTTGTCTTCGTTATCCTTATTCACAATCTGAATGTAATGGCCAACGTCGCGGTAGCTATGATGCTGTTACTGTGCTGGACAGGCCACCCGTGGTACAGATTGATGCTGTACGCATCACCATTCATTCTGGTATTTATCTCTACGTCTACAGGTATGATGATGTTTGGTAAGGGCGAGACCACGTGGTATAAGTGGGGACTGATTCATATTACAGAAGAGAGCTTCTATCGCGGACTACATTTGGGATTTCGCTCGCTGAGCATGGCAGCGGCGGGCTTGCTGTTCGGACTGACAACGAAGCCAGTAAGACTGTTTTATTCCCTGATGCAGCAGTGGAAGCTTCCCGCCAAATATGCCTATAGCTTTCTGGCGGCGATGCGCATGATCCCGATTTTGCTGGATGAATTCCAGACGCTCCGTTACGCGATTCGCATTCGTGGAACAAGGCAACGCGGCTCTCGCTGGAACGTGTATGGTACGCTGAAGCGTTACGCTATTCCGCTGCTGGCACAGAGCATTCGCCGTGCACAGCGAATGGCCGTAGCGATGGAAGCGAAGGGATTCACGGATGGGGCCAGCCGGACGTATTACATTCAGATTGGCTATTCGCGAGCTGATCTGTGGTTTGTATTTTATTATATGCTCACCTTAACCGCTGCTTATTACATGGGGGTCACTTTTCCTTATCATGCTACGATGGTGGATGTAAGGTAATAAGGGAAGATGAAGAAAAATATATTAAGGTAAACGGTAACTATTTCCTGATCACAGGCGTCTATATGGAAAAAACTTCTAATGGATGGGGATGAATGAGAGTGAAGACGGGGCCTGACTGGCAGAGAACAGGGTACAAATGGATTACCATGACTGGATTATCTGCTGTGCTGTTGACGGGATGGATGCTCCTGGATTTCAAAATGGTCGTGCTTGGAGGACAAGCTTCGGCTACAACGCCACAAGCCTTGGGGGCAAGTCCCCAAGCCTCATCAACACAGTTGGTCTACAAACAAGGTGAACCTGTTACGCTCATGACCGACATCCCTCTGTTCAAAAACAGGAGGGAAGGCAGTGTGGCTGCTGACCAGATGGGGATTGAATACTATACGACGAAAAGTGAAAAGTATACCCTGGCATCGGTTCGTGGTGAGTGGATACAGGTCAAGTCATCCGAGCAAGGAGACTTTTGGCTGCCAAGTTGGTATGCGCTGAAAGGGAGCAGAAGCATGACGAAAACGGCTCCCCAAAGCTTCACGCTTCAATCGGGCAGTAAGCTGTATTTGGCCCCGGGTAGTGCTTCAACCTGGTCTTTTGAGAAAAGGCTAACAGATAAAGCTGTTATTGTTGCCGCGTGGGATGGCTGGTATGGCGTCTCCATTGCCCCTCGAATCTGGAATAAGGAATCGTCCACTTATCGCCCTGTACTGCTCTGGATCAAGGAAAAGGATATAGATCAACGAATGAATGTGGCTGATGGCTGGTTCAATCAGGAGGCATCGCTGGAGACTTCGGTTATACGCCATCTGACAGATATTAAGCTGAACAAGGCAACTACCTCCAAACAAGTGGCTGAGTGGTTAGGCGAGCCGGATTGGAAAGAGAGTTCAAGCAATCTAAATTACACGGGTTATTCAATGAGTATTGGGCAGACCTGGAGATATGAGCGGGAAGATGGGCAATATCTGGTCACATTTAACAAGAATGGCAAGGTGGTCAGGACACGCTGGAACCTACCACAGGATAATCGAAATGCTGTTGTTTCCGATTGGAACATCAGTCGGGCGGATGAATATGGGTTCACAACAAAAATCTATGGCACAACACTGCCGACGACAATCCCCTGGAAACCGCTTTGGACGAACCAGGGGGATATTAACTACACTTTTTTACAAGCAGCCACGGATGACGTGCTCCTGATGAAAGGGGATGACGGTGGATTTAGCGGGGATTACTACGAAGGCTCCATATATGCTCTTGACCGACATTCGGGCCAGAAATTATGGAGGATTAATGGGGGTTTTGGAAGATTGCAGGCAGAGTTGGAGACAGGACGCCAATACGTTACAATCTACAGCGATTATGACCCTGACAAGAAAAAATACGTGGAGCGTATCCGTCATCTGAACTTGAAGAACGGAAAGGTCACATGGACGTACACTCCTAAGCAAAATTTCAGTCTGAATGGCATTACTGCGGCAAAAAACGTCGTGGTTGTGAATAGTCCGATAAATGAAGGCTCAAGCAATAGCAGGTTGACGGTTCTGGACAGTGCGAACGGAAAAACATTGTGGACGCGCAAACTGACTACAGGTTATGAACTATTGAACAAGAGTGCAGATGACCCTTATGTGTTGTACTGGGAAAAGAATAAACTGGTTGCAGCCGATCCGCAATCGGGCCGAACCGTATGGAGCTTGAAGGCCAAACGATCCACCATAGAACAACTTGGGAATGATCCATATTTTGATGGGATCGAACGTATGAATCCCTTTGCAACCACGAATGCCGAAAGATGGATATCGCTGGATAATCAATGGCTACTGCTTGATCTGAACACGGGCAAGAAACTTGCAAAATTTCTTGCTCGGGCAGGACAGCGATTTGAGGTGCTGAATGATGGCATGCTGTTGATCCGGGAGAACAAAAACGGCGATCATTACGGAAAATATGAAGATTTTACAACCACCCTGTACGATGCCAAGACAGGCAAAGCACGCTGGACGCTCAAGGGCAAGGTTGAACGTGGCCTGGTGGAAGAGGATCAGTTGTATGTGATTAAGAACGGCTATCCAGCGGCTTTGGATTATAAAACGGGGGAGACGCGTTGGAGTGCCAAAGATTCGATTGCAACGCTAAGGTATCCAACGAATCAGGGAAGTTATCTGATCATTGATGATCAGTTGCTGTTGCCCATGGACGAGAATTTGCTCGTATTGAACAAAAGGAATGGAGCATTGCTAGGTCGTGTACATGACGTTGTGATGGGAAGCCCGGAGCACCGGGACCGGGATGCGAAGAATGGAACGATTAACCGAATTGGAAATGAAGTATATGTGGGTTCGTCCAACGGACGTTTTCGTGTATATGAAGCCAGCCGCCTTCAGGAGGCAATCTCACCTTAAAAGCTTGTCTCGTAAGGGATGTTGATTTATTATAAATGAACAGGCTTGCTCGCGCTCCGGTTATCGGCTGTGCGGGCTTTCTTCATGTGTTCTTAAGAACCATGCATGATCATTCACGGGAGGACTCTCCATGATCTCATTATATGGTGTAAGCAAACGTTATAACGAGCGCGGTTCCCGTGCAGATCAGGGATTCGAAGCATTAAGCTCGGTGTCCCTCGAAGTGGGACAAGGAGAAATACATGGCATTATCGGATCGAGTGGAGCAGGCAAATCCACACTTCTACGGATGCTCAACGGATTGGAAAAGCCGGATGATGGTGAGGTTGTTGTGAATGGGCAGAACCTGACTCAGATGAATGAACAGAGTCTGCGTCAGGCACGAAGATCCATTGGCATGATCTTTCAACACTTCAATCTTGTCAGTAACCGAACGGTGAGTGGCAATGTCTGCATGCCATTGGAGCTTGCGGGTATATCTCGTACGCAGAGAGTTGAACGTGGACTTGAGGTACTGCGGTTTGTTGGACTGGAAGACAAGGCAGATCAATATCCTGCTCAGCTTAGCGGAGGACAGAAGCAACGTGTGGCGATTGCACGAGCACTTGCCAGTCGTCCGGATGTGCTGCTCTGTGACGAACCGACCTCTTCGCTTGATCCACAGACTACGAACGGTATCCTGGATGTGCTACGTCATATCAATGAAACACTGGGCGTGACCATTGTCGTAGTGACGCATGAGATGGAAGTGGCTCGTAGACTATGTCACAGGATATCGGTCATGAAGGATGGGCGACTCGTTCGAACGTTGTCTAAAGCGGAAGTGAGCAGTATCCCTGCTCCACAGCCTGATCTGCTGACCTCCTTGCTTTCGGGTGACGAATACGGGATGACAGGTTCGTCTCTGTTCCGTCAGACAGAACAGGAGGACAAGTCATGACGTTACCTGAATCTGTGCTCAAGTATCAGCATGAGATATGGCAGGCGATCGGAGAGACTTTTGTCATGGTGGGTATCTCCATTGCGGCAGCTGTTCTGATTGGGTTACCTCTGGGTACACTCCTGTACTTATTCCGGAAAGGACAGCGATATCAGAATCAAACGTTATCCTTCGTACTCGGCAGTGTCGTCAACATCATTCGTTCGTTTCCGTTCTTACTGCTGGTTGTATTCATGATTCCATTCACACGGATCGTCGTGGGAACGTCCATCGGTACACTGGCGGCAACCGTGCCACTCTCGGTCATTGCGATTGCCCTTTACGCGAGACTGGTGGAACAGGCGTTGCTCGATGTACCGCGGGGAGTGGTTGAAGCTGCTGCTTCCATGGGGGCATCGACGATGCAGCTGGTGGTGAAATTCCTTTACGTGGAGGCACGATCTGGCCTTGTACTGGGAATCACAACAGCTACGATTAGCTTCATCTCCTACTCAACGGTGATGGGCATTGTAGGAGGTGGCGGGGTTGGCGATTTTGCTATTCGCTACGGTTATCAGCGCTTCGAAACGGAGATTATGGTATTTACGATCATCATTATGATTATCCTGGTACAGATGATCCAATTCACAGGTAGCAGACTGTCCCACTGGCTGGATCGCAGATCCTGAACGGTTGGACCGTGCATTTTCACGAATAACCAATACAGATTATACGATGAGGGGTAGACACGAAATGAAAGCAAAAATGATGCTTATGTTGCTCGCAGTGATGCTGGTTGTAGCTGCTTGCGGACAAAAAGAAGAAACACCTGCGGCAGAAGGAACAAATGAAGATACTCAGGCAGCACAAGAAGTTACGCTGAAAGTAGCCACGTTGATTCCACCGATGACAGATGTACTGGATATTGTAAAACCGTTATTGAAGGAAGATGGCGTCAACTTGGAAGTTGTCGTGCTGTCCGATAACGTTCAGCCGAATACGGCACTTGCGAACAAGGAAGTGGATGCAAACTTCTTCCAGCATGTACCTTACATGACCCAATATAACGAAGCGAACAATGCCAATCTGGTGGCAGTACAACCTATCTATAACGCAATCTATGGAGGTTACTCCAAAAAGTATAAATCCATTGAGGAATTACCAGAAGGTGCAACGATCGCGATTGCAAACGATCCGTCCAACATTGGTCGCTCTCTTGTAATGCTGGAGCAAAACGGACTGATTAAGCTGAAAGAGGGCGTAGGTTTTAACGCCACGCAGGCAGACATCACCGAGAATACGAAGAAATTCAAGTTCGAGGAAGTGGACTTGTTGATGCTGGCTCGTATGATGGATGATGCTGATCTGGTAGCCATGACTCCGGCATATGCCAGCCCGCTCGGTCTCACACCGAAAAAGGATGCACTGTTAACCGAGAAGGATGATTCCCACTTTGCTATCACTATGGTTGCTCGTGAGGATAACAAAGACTCCGAAGCCATTCAGAAGCTGGCTAAGCGCATGGCAGGTCCAGAGGTCAAAGCCTTCTTCGAAGAGAAGTATGCAGATATCGCTATCCCGGCATTTGAATAGAGAATATGTAGCTTAATGTGAATAGCCTTTAAGATCTGAGCGATAACGCTTGGATCTTTTTTTTTATGGAATCTGTTAGGCTATTAACAAGTGTTTAGAAACTTAACAATTTGGTCATACCGCTGGCTTACTTTATTTAATAGTTTTTTCGTATAATTTGTTTGAAAGTAGTTCTTTAGGATTATAAATTAAGAGATTTAAGTAATTTATTTGGTGCGAAAAATGTCTTTTGCGAGAGGTAGGACCTAGTTTTAATATCTTGAGTAATGTTAGTTGGTCTTCACTCTATGAGAGCTAGATCAAGCAGAACTAAAAATTAATCTGGAAGAGGTAGAGAAATTTGTCCCGAAAAAATAGCAAATCGACCTGGTTCAACAAGATGCATAAGAACTTTAAAACGAAGCTGGTAGTGTCCTTTATTGCTTTTTTAGCCATTCCTTCGTTAAGTATTGGCGTTTTATCGTATAGCAGTGCGAAAGATGAAGTAGAGAAACAAATCCTACATAGTGCGATGGAAAACGTGAACCTTGCCAGTGCGACCATTGATTTGTCGATCAATGCCAAGCGCAATCACATTGAATACTATGCGAGTACACTTGCAGAGGAATTGCGTCAAGAAGATGCTGAGGTTCAGGTCGTGAATGAATTGAAGGGGTACGCTGCGCAGAACACCGATATCATCACCATAGGTGTGGGAACGGAAGAGGGTGTGTATCTGATGTCCTCCGATGCGGAGATGCCCCAAGATTACGATCCGCGAGTAAGACCGTGGTATACGGAAGCGATGGGAAGTCCGGAACAGGTGATTGTTACAGATCCTTATATTTCTGCCGAGACGAATGAGATCACCATCACGATTGCCAAGGCACTGAATGATCAATCGGGCGTGGTCCAACTGGATCTCGATCTGTCCAATATCAGTACCTTGGTGAGCGGCATTAAAGTAGGAGAACAGGGTTATCTAATTCTGCTGGATGCCAGCGAAAAGTATATCTATCATCCGACGGTACAACCCGGTACAGATGCAACAGAAGATTTTTGGACACAGGTGTATACGAATGAATCTGGAAATTTCAACTATACCTTTGATCAGGCTGATAAAGTCATGTATTATGCTACGAATGCATCCACGGGATGGAAGGTCGCTGGCACCATGTTCTCTTCTGAAGTTGAGGATGCGGCTGCGCCTATCCTGAATCGAATGATCATCGTCATTGTGTCTTGCCTCGTCGTGGGTATTTTGATTATCTGGCTGGTGATGCGATCTATCATTAAACCGATCCGTCAGTTAAAGGACCAGGCGATTCAGGTGAGCGAAGGGGATCTAACCCAAACGATTACTTCCACAAGCCATGATGAAATTGGTGAACTGAGTGATGCGTTTGGCAAAATGCAGCATAATCTGCGTGTGTTGATACAGAATGTGGAGAACAGCGCCAGTCAGGTGGTCATCTCATCGGATGAAATGACTCAGAGTGCGGAATCAACCAGTGCAGCCAGTGAACAGGTAGCGCGAGCCATTCAGGAAATTGCGAGTGGTGCGGAGAAGCAGACCCAAGGTATTGACCTTAACCATCAGGCCATGAATGAAATTACGATCGGAATTACACGAATTGCCGAACGTTCCATACAAGTTGCTGATTTGGCGAAACATACAACCGTACAAGCGGAAGAAGGCGGCAACACCGTCAAGCAGACGGTGGGTCAGATGCACTCGATTCAAGAAACGGTAGCACAGACGAATCAGATCATTCAGGCTTTATATGAACGATCACACCAAATTTCAGCGATCACGGAGTTAATCGGAAGTATAGCCAAACAGACCAACCTGCTCGCGCTGAATGCCTCCATCGAAGCTGCTCGTGCAGGTACGCATGGGAATGGATTCGCTGTTGTGGCAGCAGAGGTCCGGAACCTAGCAGAGCAATCTGGGCAGTCCGTCAATGAAATTACCGTGCTGACTACGGCAGTACAGGAAGACATGGCCGCTTCCGTTCGCATGATGGAGAAAGTGACCACAGAGGTTGGAGAGGGCATGGAAATCTCTACAGAGGCGATTCGGAAGTTTGAACGCATTCTGGATAGTATGCGGGAAACGACACCTCAGATTGAAGAGATTGCAGCTACTTCTCAAGAGATCACAGCAGGGGTTCAGGAAGTATCAGCTGTGTCCAATGAGTTGGCAGGCATTGCTTCAGGCAACGCCGAGGCATCCGAAGAAGTGGCTGCTTCCTCAGAGGAGCAACTGGCAGCAATGGAGCAGATTTCTGCCTCGGCTCGGGGCCTTTCTTCCATGGCTGAAGAGCTGCAACGCCTCATTAGACAATTTAAATATTAAACGGGCATGTAGCAGCAGTATCAGAGAGTATCACACAGGGATGGCATCACATCATGTTTCATCAGAGGGAGTGGATAACCATGCAACTAGAACTCAGAGCCTTCTTACTGCTAACGGATGCGGTTATGATTACAGATGAGGATGGTGTGATCCTTGATGTGAATTCCGTCTATGTCACCAAAACGGGGTTCTCACGGGAACATACGGTAGGTCAGCCTGCTCGATTGTTAATGGATACCCACTGGAGAGGCAACCAGACCTGGTCTGGCGTAGCTAAACTGATGAAGGCTAATCAGGAAGTGTGGGATGCCCAAGTCACGATTACATCGGTACATTTGGATGATTCTCTCTTTTATATCAGCATATTTAATGATGAAATTTCCTAAAAAAAATTGTTGTTTTGCGATAAGTGTATGTTAGCTGAAAGGGTCTGTTATTTTCAAAAAAAGGTCAATATCGTCAATTGAATAAGGGAGCCTGGCATACTATGATCTGTATACTGGGGAACTGCGACCGTGAATCTGGCAACATTCATTGAATGCAAGAATTCCTGAATTCGTATTGTGGACGGTGACCATTTGCTACGCGATCTTGTATTAAATTTCACGCTGATTTTGATCTTTGTTTTCCTGATTCATCACTATCTGAACCAAACAAATGCAACGCGCACATCTTCCATTACGACTCGAATGATTATTGGCATTGCACTGAGCATGTTGGGCACAGCGTTATATTATTTCTCCATTGTACTAAGTGATGGTACCATGTTGAATTTCCGGGCCAGTGTGTATCTGCTCGCCGCTTATTTTGGTGGAAGTGCCTCCGCATTCATTACTTTTGCATTCATGTGGATTTTTCGAATTAATATGGGGCGTAATCCCTTGTTGGAGAACTGGCAGTATGCGTTGTTAGAGTTGTTCTTTGTTATAGCCATATGCCTGATCTTCAAGTACGTCAGGGGATTTATGCAGAAGTGGTTGTTCGGATCGTTACTGCTGATTACTGTGTATGAGTTGATTGTACTAAAGACATATTCTCCTTCTCTACTAGTGATGGGGAAGATTCTCCTTTTTCAATGTATCTGCTTTTTGGCGATTGTACTATTCCTGTATTATCTGAACCAAAATCATCGATATAGGCGATTGGTCATTCAAAGGGATCGGGAAATGCTGGAGATGCTTCGTATGCAGCCCGGGTTTACGTTTAAAATCCATAAACAGAACGGAAAATTCGAATATCTTCTGCTTGAAGGAGAGATGCTCTCCCAGTTGGGCTTGGATATGAGCAGTCTGAAGCATGATTACAAGTTGGGCACCCTGAACATTTTACCTAAAGAGAAGGTTGAGTTTCTACGAAAGCAGTTTAACCGGGCGTGGAATGGTGAATCTTTTTTTTACGAGATTGAGCATGAAGGGTATTATTCTCTGGTGAAAATTCGCCCGCTGCGTGAAGATGGTGTGGTGAAGTATGTGGTGGGGTATGGACTCGACATTACGGAACACAGGGCAGTTAAACGTAGAATTCAAGAAAGTGAAGAACGATATCGAACACTTGAGCAAGTGTCGGCAGACTGGTTTGTCGGTTTGGATAGCAATAGATGCATTGTCTCGGTTAATCAGAAATTTCTGGATGTTCTCGGTCTCGACAGGCAGCAAGTGATTGGACGTCAGCTTGAAGAAATGTTGTTCATTGAGCAGTGGGAGCACTGGTTGTTGATTTTCCAAAAAGCCTTACACCACAATATAGTCCAGGAGACGGAATTGAGTTTGATTATTGGAGAAGGTCATGAGCAGCATGTGCGGATTCACCTATACCCGGATAAAGCGCTTAACTCAAGTGAGAAAATTAAGGCGGTTATTCATGATATTTCGGAACAGTATAAACGTGTTAAGGCCGACAAAGCGAATCAGGCGAAAAGTGAGTTTCTTGCCTTCATGAGTCACGAGATTCGTACCCCACTGAGCGGTATTATCAGCTTTTCGTTGTTGCTTCAACGGACAGATCTATCCCCACAGCAATTGGATTATTTGAGTAAAATCAACGCGTCCTCCCAAACCCTGCTTACCCTCGTGAATGATATTCTTGATTTTTCAAAAATTGAGGCAGGCAAGCTGACTTTGGAGAAGGTTTCTTTTTCACCAGAGGATGTATTCAAGCGTGTGGCAGATCAGATCGGTGTGGCCATCGGGCACAAAGACATCGAAGTGATCTTTACGACCGATTCCGATCTGCCGTTAACGGTGATTGGTGATCCGTTCCGACTTGAACAGGTGTTATTGAATCTGCTGAGTAATGCGATTAAATTCACGGAGCATGGATATGTCACATTGCGGGCAGAGGTGCTTTCATTGGAAGCGGAGCAAGTTCAGGTCCGTTTTGAGGTAGAGGATACGGGGATTGGAATCTCACCTGAACAACTGGAACGACTTTTTGTCCCGTTTACTCAAGCGGAACCTTCGACGTATCGAACATATGGTGGTTCTGGACTTGGGCTGGTGATCTGTTATCTTCTGGTGACCTCCTTGGGAGGAAACTTGCGTGTGGATAGTGTGCCGGGAGAGTACAGTCTGTTTTCATTCGATTTGATATTTGAACTTGCAGATACGGAAGAAGAGAGTTCATTTCTGCAAACATTCCCTTTGCTATATTGTGTGAATGATGTGGTTATCATTGAAGAGGATGAACGGATGGGCGAAAGTCTGAAGCAGATGCTCTACTCATTCGGGATGAAGCCAACGTTGTATCCTTCCTTGAACCATATGATGGAGAGCGATTGGTGTGTACCTTATGCAGATGGGG
This sequence comes from Paenibacillus amylolyticus, assembly GCF_001570725.1. Taxonomy (GTDB): domain Bacteria; phylum Bacillota; class Bacilli; order Paenibacillales; family Paenibacillaceae; genus Paenibacillus; species Paenibacillus amylolyticus_A. The sequence continues at coordinate 250,644 of NZ_BCNV01000007.1, read as the reverse complement.
CAAGTTCCCTGTTAATAATGATGGATATGGATGCAAAGGACACCGTTAACGGGTCGTCATGGGACAATTTCATGAAGCGATTGAATCGAACCCAATTTCAAATGGTGGGTTATACCCATGCTTTTAGTGAAAATGCCCTATGGAGTGAGGAGAGATCCTTCCGCCCGGATATCATGATGATCAAACCGATTACACGTCTGGGGTTGTTCGAAGTTTTACTTGCACTTCAAGGTGAAGGGCCACTGGAGAACCATCGGAGGGTAGAAGGCGATGAACCCTATTTGCTTAAATCCAAAGGCCACATTCTGATCGCTGAGGACCAAGAAATCAATCAACTGGTTATTCGAGCGATGCTGGAACATATGGGATTCGAGGTGACGCTGGCAGACAGTGGCACAGAGGTTTTGAAGAAATTGGGTGAACAAACATGGGAATTGATTCTAATGGATATGTACATGCCCGAAATGAATGGAATTGATGCAACGCGACACATTCGCAAGATGAGGCAATATGATCGTACGCCCATTATCGCGCTAACTGCGAATAGTCTGCAAATAGATCATGAGACTTGCTTTGAGGTTGGTATGAATGCCATCCTGACCAAACCGATTCATGAACAACAGATGACAGATACATTAGAAACATGGATTGATGTGAAAGGCATGCGAGAGATCAGCGGAATTGATGCAGATAAGGCGATTAGGCAGATGGACGGCAAGCCGCATATTCTGCAATATGCGCTCACGAAATTCAGAATGGAGTATGGCTCGTTTCAGAAAAAACTGACGATTAAGCTTCAGCAGCAGCAGATTGCTGCTGTGATCCGCAGCGTTCATTCACTCCGAGGCGTAGCTGCCAATCTGCATGCAGTGGACCTGTTACGTCCGGTTCTTCAACTGGAATCGCTCTTGTCCCGTCCGTTATTCGAAGAAGAGGAACTGAATTCGATATTGGAGAAGGTGCAACAGGAGATTGATAGAATTACCGAGTCTCTGCCATGGTAACCGAGCTGAATGAAGCTGTGTTGTTTCTAAGGTGTGAACTTATATCCGACCCCCCAGATGGTTTGAATATATTGGGGGTTTTTCGGGTTGTCCTCAATTTTTTTGCGAAGCTTGGTAATGTGCACATCTATGGTGCGATCATTAATATAGGCATCAATACCACGAATAGCTTCAATCAGGGCATACCGACTGTAGACCTTGCCGGGATTGAGGACAAATAGCTTCATGATTTCAAATTCGGAAAACGTCATTTCCACTCGCTGGTTATTCAACAGTACGGTTCTGCGGGCCAGGTCGAGAGATATTCCGCTTTCCTGTTCAGTGACAACAGAGTTGTTCAATATGGAGTAGCGACGTAATACAGCCTCAATACGAGCCTTCAGTTCCTGCATGCTGAAAGGTTTGCATACATAGTCATCAGCCCCGTCTGTTAATGATCGAATCCGCTCCGCAACCTCGGTTAACGAAGAGATGACGATGATGGGGATTGCCGTATGTTGGCGCATAAGAGAGCAAGGATTTTTATCTCCCGAATCAGGGAGCATCAAGTCAAGAAGCAGGATATCAGGCCGCGCTTGAAGCTGTAGAAGACCATCTCTTGCGTTATCGACACGGATAACATCATACCCTTCACCTTGCAAATACAGGGATAACGTATCACCTAACATGTTGTCGTCCTCTATGATAAGCACTTTGGTCATGATATTCCTTTCTGAATCCACTTCGTGTAGAAGAACTAAGATCCATGGGTTAGCTTAATATACCTGATAATGTATACCCTGATAATTAAATCACGCAACAGGGGGAGGTCAAGATTCCAACATGACTCGCCAAGAAGGGAGAGACTCCGATTCTATACTTGCCAAGATATCAGTTAGCTTCACGCTCAATCAGGCGCATCAGTTTGCGCTCGGTAGCGGTCTCTGGTGCCGGCGTGTATACACTGCATCGCAGATCGGAGCTGCCTTGAACCTGCAACGAGGTCAGATCAAACAACATTTTGCCTGCTTTGGAATGTCTGAACTCGATTAATACATCCGGGGCACTGCTGACACTGCTCTGTTTCCAGAGGGTATGAAAATCGGGATGTCTGTTCATCATGTCATCCAGAAATAAATTATACCATTCATCATCGACATACTGACCATAATAAGCACGAAAAATCGCCAGAAATCCGCTAACAAAATCCTCCCAGTTCACCGCGAGCCTGCGAAACTCCTTTCGATCAAATAACAGACTGATCATATTCCGCTGTTCGAGGGGAATCTGTTCAAAATCCATAAAAACATGCCGGGCTGCATCATTCCAGCCGACAATGTAACAGCGTCTATCCGAGATCACGGTAGGGCAGTGGTGAAGTTCTTGCAAGATTTTCTGCAGGGAAGGGTGCAGTTGAACAGGTTCTTCTTCCAGCGTGGGTAGCTCCGAGTGATGTTCCATCGCGAGCGAAAACAGATATTTTCGTTCATCTGCAGTAAGCTTTAGTGCTGAAGCAATGTTATCCAACACGGAATGGGATACCTGAATATCCCGACCTTGCTCCAGCCAGGTATACCACGTTGTACTTACGCCTGCCAGTTGGGAGACTTCTTCTCTCCTCAGCCCAGGCGTTCTGCGCCGACTTCCAGTAGGTAAACCAACCGATTCGGGTGAAATTTTGGAACGCTGTGTTTTCAGAAAAGTGGACAGGGCCTGTAGCCTGACATCGTAGTTCAATCCATCACCTTCGATCCTCATTATCATGGTAGTCATTATACTATTATAATTGACAACTTGTAATAGGATATTCAAAAGTGCACTATTAGTGGCAGAGCATAAGAATAAGGTAGATAACAGCGCTGAAGGAGGATGGATATGGAACGAGTCGTGATTACAGGAATGGGAGTCATCTCTCCTTTGGGAAATGATGTAGATACATTCTGGAATGGATTAATTGAGGGCAGATCAGGGATATCGCCCATAGAGCATTTTGATACAGCTTCGTACAAAACCAGAATCGCTGGAGTGGTCCGTGATTTTGATGGTGAAGAGCGATTTGGACGCAAGGAAGCAAGGCGCATGGACCGATTCGTTCAATTCGCTGTTGCTGCTGCGGGTCAGGCTGTATCGCAATCTGGTCTCGTGATGGATGAACTGGACCGTGAACGGGTAGGTGTATATATTGGTTCAGGCATAGGTGGCATCCAGACATTAATGGAACAAGGCAAGGTTCTGTCAGATCGGGGACCTGCGCGGGTTAGCCCAACACTGGTACCGATGATGATATCCAATATGGCTGCGGCTATGGTCAGTATGAGGTTTGGTTGCTGGGGGCCGACATTGTCGCCAGTAACGGCTTGTTCCATTGGCAATACAGCCATTGGAGAGGCTTTCCGGTTAATTCGTCATGGCGGAGCCGATGTTATTATTGCTGGTGGAACAGAAGCGGCTGTAACCGAAGTGTCCCTGGCAAGCTTCGGTAATGCGACAGCGTTGTCTACACGAAATGAAGCGTTCCAAGCGGCCAGCCGTCCATTTGATGCGGGCAGAGACGGTTTTGTCATGGCGGAGGGCGCTGGAATTCTGGTCGTGGAATCACTGTCTCATGCTCTGGCAAGAGGTGCGAATATTCTTGCCGAAGTGATTGGATATGGTGCCAGTTCAGATGCGTATCATATGGTAGCTACCCATCCGGAAGGGCGGGGTGCATATCTGGCGATGAAAGCATCACTGAAAGAGGCTCAGATTGGACCTGAAGACATTGATGTGATTAACGCTCATGCTACCAGTACGGAGGCGGGTGATCTGTCCGAGACGAGAGCCATTAAACAGCTTTTCGGAACAGCCGCCTATGACATTCCGGTTACGGCAAATAAATCGATGACGGGACATATGCTTGGTGCAGCAGGTGGTGCAGAGGCGATCTCACTTATTCAAAGTTTGCGGCATGGCATCATTCCTCCAACTATCAATCAAGAGCAGAGAGATCCCGAATGTGATCTGGATTATGTACCGAACGAGGCAAGAAAAGCAGAGTTGCGGATTGGGATGTCTAATTCCTTTGGTTTTGGCGGTCATAATGCCGTTATTGTTCTTCAAAAATATTCATCTTAAGCAAAAAAGCAACCTTAAACAGAAAGAACAGCGTAGCCCCATCGGGCTGCGCTGTTCTTGGGTTAATCCAGGATCATCCACATACACCGTACCATTGGTTAACGGCCGAGTGGTTGTACGCCTCAGGACGAGAGGGATGTCGATTCAGCCATGCCTTTGTTGCTTCGGCTCAGCCAGCTTACACGCCAGCGGGATTGCATGAAGAGAACAAGGATTAGGGAAGCTGCTGCAATCAGGCTAAGAATGACAAAGCCTGGTGTATAGGATTGATAACTGCTATACAGTTGACCGAGAATCAGCGGCAATGCATATCCGCCCAATCCGCCAGCGGCACCTACAATACCTGTCATTAGACCAATCTCGTTACCGAAGCGTTGGGGAACCAGTTGGAACACGGAGCCATTTCCTGCTCCCAGACACATCATGCCGAGGAACAACATGACTACTACAACAGGAAGTGGTGGCATGAAGGATACACCGATCAACATGATACAAGCTCCTGTGTACAGGAAAGTTAGCATGCGGGTTCCGCCAATTTTGTCCGCCAAGTACCCCCCAACAGGCCGGAAGAAACTGCCTGCGATCACACAGAAGGTGGTAATGTCTGCGGCACGAACAGGAGAGAGTCCGTATTGGGTGTTGAAGAAGATGGTGAGATAGTTACATAATCCAACGAAACCGCCAAAGGTTACACAATAGAAGGCACAGAATACCCAGGCATCTTTTTGTTTAAGCAGACTTCCGTATTGAGACAATTTCTTGGGTTCAGGCCGGTTAGGGCTATTTTTGGCAAAGATAGAAAAGAGAATAAATACGACAGCGATCGGTATAATAGCAAGTCCGAACACAACTTCCCAGCTGCCAAAATGCGTAGCCAAGCGATTGGCAAACAACGTCGCAAGTACGGTTCCGCTGTTACCCGCCCCGGCAATACCCATGGCCAGACCCTGATGCTCTTTGCCATACCATTGGCCTGCTAGAGGTAGCGCAGCAGCAAAGGAGGCGCCTGCGACACCGAGCAAGAGTGCCACCACGTACAGTTGGCTTAAAGAGTCGACCCATAGCCAGCCGAGTAACAAAGGAACTAAGGTAACGAGCATCCCAATCTGTGCGGTCAGTTTCGGACCAATATAATCAGACATGAAGCCAAGCACAAGGCGCAGGATGGAGCCGCCGAGAATAGGCAATGCGACCAGATTGGCCTTTTCCAGCGGAGTCATCGGATAATCCAATGCAATAACAACTGCGAGTGGACCAAGCATCCCCCATATCATAAAACTGATGTCAAAATACATAAACGCCCCGAAGAGGGTGGGCTTATGCCCGCTTTTCCAAAAACTTTTGCTCTCCATCATCCAACATCGCTCCTCATCCAATTGAGATCTTCGTGATTTGTCTATGTGCTTGTTGAGGCAGAAAAAGGCCGCAATTCGTCCAGATAAGAACGATTTGCGGCCCCGTTGCCGACAGGCGGTACACGTCATTGTGTTCCCGCATCTGAGTTGATCACAGCACTGTGATTTTGATTCAAATTATAATCAAGAGAAAATAGAGATGTCAACAAAAATTACACGCAATTTTAAATATTTCATTTTTAAATCGTATTTCACATTTATGATGTTAATTTAGTTGACATATGATTGAGATTCCCTTAATCTGAATCTAATATGAATCCACACAATGGCGTGTGGATTCCGGAGGCAACGGTGCCCTTTTCCGAATCATGGAGAAGGGATTTTTCTGTTTATTTTCAGGTGAGAGAGAGATAGGGGGCAGCCCATGAGCAGAAGCAAACTGGTGATTATCGGGAATGGCATGGCTGGAGTGAAGTGTGTTGAAGAGATTATTGCACTGGCGCCTGATACGTATGAGATTGTAATTTACGGCAATGAACCCCGCCCCAACTACAATCGGATCATGTTATCGAAGGTATTGCAGGGTGAGCATTCGTTACAGGATATCATTATCAATGATTGGACCTGGTATGCCGAGCATCATATTCGGTTATGCACAGGTGAAACGGTACACCGAATTGATACCCGCGGAAAATATATAGAGACTGCATCCGGCATAAAGGAAACGTATGATGTCCTGATTCTGGCAACAGGGTCTTCACCGTTTATCCCACCTATTCCTGGAATGGATAAAGAGCGGGTCATGTCCTTCCGGACCATTGATGATTGTACGCGTATGTCTGACTATTCCAAAGTATATCGAAAGGCTGCAGTCATTGGTGGTGGATTGCTTGGACTGGAGGCTGCACGCGGGTTGCTGCATCTGGGGATGGAAGCCGTGGTGGTCCATAACGCACCTTACATTATGAATCGACAGCTCGATCAGAAGGCCGCCGTGATGCTCCAGGAGGAGCTTGAAGACCAGGGCATGTCCTTTCTTTTGGCCAAAAATACGCAGAAAATTACCGGACGATCGCAGGCCCAGGGGCTGCTGTTCACAGATGGTTCCAAGCTTGAAGCTCAGGTTGTCATTGTCGCGGTAGGGATTCGGCCAAATGTGGATCTGGCCAGACGAAGCGGAATCGCAACCAATCGGGCAATCATGGTAGATGACTATATGCGCACCAGTGTACCGGATATATACGCAGTTGGGGAATGTGCCGAACATCGGGGAATCAGTTATGGTCTGGTGGCTCCCTTGTATGAGCAGGGGAAGGTACTCGCACGTACGCTCTGTGGACAGGAAACGCCTGAATACAAAGGATCTATTCCTTACTCACAGCTGAAGGTATCAGGGGTTGATGTTTTCTCGGCGGGCGATATCAGTGGGGAAGGCATGCAGACCGCAATTCAACATCTGGATGGTATTCGAGGCACGTACAAAAAGGTGCTGATGCAGGCTGGCAAAGTGCGTGGAGCCATTTTATTTGGAGATACAGCCGAAGGGACGGCATTGCTTGGACTGGTGCAACGAGGTGCGGATGTGGTGGAATTGGCTCCGCGTGAAGGGGCCCCGGACCCGGCTGAGATGGCTGCTGCGGCATTACCGGCTCAGGAGACCGTATGTGCCTGCAATAATGTGACCAAGGCTGCGATAATGAAGGCCATTCAGGAACAGGGCCTGGAAACGGCAGATCAGGTGAAGGAGCAGACCAAGGCGTCAGGTTCATGCGGTGGCTGTCGCCCGATGGTGGCTGCTCTGTTGAAACATACGCATAACCTGAAAAATAACGGGGGTACTGGAGCAGTAGCCACATTGGATAAACCTGCTCCAATGCCTGTATGCAGTTGTACGGAGCTTGGGCATGCAGAACTGAAGGAAATGCTGGCTGACATCGTTGTTCCGGCGACAGACCTACCTTTGATCTTGCAGAAGCTGGGTTGGGGTTCGGAGCTTGGCTGCGCGGTATGTCGTCCAGTGATTCACTATTACTTACAGGTGTCCACTCGAACGATACATGATCAAGAAATCGAGAGTATCCAAGAGATTCAGGTGCGCTGGGATGATCAGATCCCGTTGTCTTCCTATGCGAGGGATGCGGGTGGCTTGGCAGCACAGCTTCGTATGAGTTGGATTGGTGCAGCGATGCCGTCGCCCGTGAATATAGGCGTCGCACCAGGGCCGGGATCATTGGTGAGCGCACTTGTGCAAGATATTGGCTTGCTGGCATCACCAGCTGGATGGGAGATCTACGCAGGCGGTCATGCAGAGCATCCGGTCAAGCAAGGTGGCTTGCTCGGGGTGGCTGAAACAGAGGTGCAAGCGGCCGAACTCGCATCAGCCTGCCTTCAATGGTATCGCCAAACCGCCTGGTATGATGAGCCATTATGGGCATGGACGGAGCGATTGGGATTCATGTCGATTCGGGAAACGCTGCTGGATGACCAGTTGCAGAAGGAACTTGCAGCTACACTTCATACTGATATATAGATGAAAGGCGGGGATGGAAGATGGGATTATCCGTGAGTTCAGAACCAACAGCCTCCAGGCTCTATGTAAAGGAAACCCAGTGTCCGTATTGCAGTGTGCAATGCAAGATGACTGTTGAAGAACTGGCTGCACCTGTTGCAGGCCAGCGACGTGGTGAGTATACGGTTCAGGGCGTTCCGAATGAAGCCTCTCAGGGCAGGCTGTGTGTGAAGGGCATGAATGCTCATCAGCATGCACTCAGTGGGCAACGATTAATGCATCCGTTAATTCGTCGCAATGGCGAGCTTGAACCCTGTTCCTGGGACGAAGCCATTCAGACCATTGCAGAGCGGTTTCGGCAATTGAAAGACTCATACGGAGCAGATACGGTCGGAGTATACGGAGGCGGATCTTTGACCAATGAGACAGCATACCTGCTCGGAAAATTTGCCAGGGTTGCATTGGGTACGAAGTATATCGACTATAATGGACGGTTTTGCATGTCAGCTGCAGCTTCAGCTGGCAGTAAAGTGTTCGGGATGGACCGTGGCTTGACGTTCCGTCTGTCCGATATTCCCAAGGCGGGTTGCATTGTACTCGCAGGAACCAATATTGCGGAATGCCAACCTACCCTGTTGCCCTACTTCAATCAGGCCAAGGAGAACGGGACATTCATTATCGTTATTGATCCCCGCAAGACGGCAACTGCAGCCATTGCCGATCTCCACTTGCAGGTGAAGCCGGGCATGGATGCATTGCTAGCGGATACCCTGTTGAAGGTGATTATGGATGCCGGATTGGCAGACCCTCATTTTATAGGCGAACGAACGCATGGATACGAACAATTAATGCAAGGGTTGGCTGATCTGCAGCTTGAACAGGCGGCACAAGCATGTGGGGTGGATCTGGCCCTGATTCGTCAGGCGGCGATGGCTTATGGTGAGGCAAAGACCGGTATGATCATGACAGCGCGTGGTGTGGAGCAGCAGACAGATGGGCATATGGCCGTCAGACACTTTCTGAACCTCGTGCTGGCGACTGGCAAAATTGGCAGAGAAGGCTGCGGATATGGTGCCATCACAGGTCAAGGTAATGGGCAAGGCGGACGGGAGCATGGGCAAAAGGCTGACCAGCTGCCGGGCTATCGCTCCATTGAAAATGAAGCTGATCGTGCCTATGTGGCATCCGTCTGGGGCGTGGACCCTGCAAGTTTACCGGGTAAAGGGGTTTCGGCCTATGAGATGATGGAGAAGGTTCATGATCAGGAGATTCGGGGATTGCTTGTGATGGGCTCCAACCCGGTTGTATCCAATCCCAATGTGCGTTTGGTGGAAGAAGGTCTGCGCAAGCTGGACTTTCTGATCGTGGCAGACATGTTTCTATCCGAGACAGCGCGAATGGCTGATCTGGTTCTCCCGGTTACGTCTTATATGGAGAATGAAGGTACACTGACCAATCTGGAGGGGCGTGTTCTGCTGCGTGAACAGGGGCGACCTGCGCCAGGAGAAACGCTTGATGATTGGGATATATTATGCCGGATTGCTGCGCAACTGGGCAAGGATTCTTATTTTGAATATGACAGTGCTGAGGATATCTTTAATGAGCTTCGGGTGGCGAGTCGTGGTGGAGTCGCTGATTACTATGGCATTACCTACGAGCGTTTGCGTAACGAGAAAGGGGTATATTGGCCGTGTTCTGCCCTCGAGGATCAGGGAGAAGGACTACTGTTCGGTGAACGATTCGCTCACCCGGACGGCAAAGCCGCATTCACATTCGAATCAAGTCCGGGCTGGAATGATATATCACCGGAATTCCCCTTAATTCTCACCAATGGGCGTGTGCTCCCTCATTATCTGACAGGGGTGCAGACACATCGTAGTCCGGCGCTGGCAGCCCGTGAATTGGAGAACTTCGTTGAACTTCATCCGGCTACCGCTGCTCGTCATCGTATTTACGATGGAGAGTGGGTCGAGATTCAATCGGTGTACGGGAGCTTCACGGTTCGTTCGCGAATCAAGGATTCCATTCGGGAGGATACCTTGTTCGTACCGATGCATTGGGGTGGCGTTCAGAATGTGAATCGGGCAACCCGACCGGAGCTGGACCCGTTCTGCCGAATGCCTGGGTTCAAGACAGCAGCCGTAACCATTCGACCGTTGCGATTGGCGAGATGATTCTTACAGATTACAGGTAACAGGTGTCATAATCTGCTCTAAGCGTAGCTTAGCGGCTGCGCAGTCCCATATTTATATGAGACTGTGCAGCTTTTTTTGCGTATATGTACGCAAGTAGGCCATAGTTCCGTGGTTCCACGTAAACATGAGGATTGGCTCATGAATATGGATTGAATTTTAGTTATGATGTTTATTAGGGGTACATATGTACGTATTTTTGATTATATTTTCAGGCCGACAACAGTTTCGAGTTTAGGTTATTACGCATCGTGGTATAGATATCGGGGCTTATGGAAGCTTCTTCAATTAGGGCAGGACATAGGGAGGGAACACGGTGAACATATGGATAACGGTAAAAAGTCTAGGTAAGCGCAAGCCGGCACTTGCCAAACAAGCTGCCGAACTTCCGGAAACAACCCATACGCTGAGGCAGCTCATTGAGAACATGGTGGCTCTGCAAGTGAAAGCTCTTCAGGACAAGAAGCAACAGGCAGAATTACTCGCCTACCTCATGCCGGATGAGATTGAGACGCAGGGAGCGACGGGGAAAGTCGGGTTTGGCGCAGTATACAATGAGGGCGCTCCTGATCTGAATAGTGCGATGGAGACAGCTATAACTGCCTATGAGGATGGGTTGTACAAAGTGTTTCTCAACGATGAAGAATTGCAGGAACTGGACAATTCCGTGGTTATACAGGATGGCGACAACGTAGTGTTTGTTCGTTTTACAATGCTTGCCGGACGTCTGTGGTAGAGAACGATGAAGGAGGAGAACAGGATGAATCAGGAAGAACAAGTACAGGTGTATATGGATGAATTGCAGGATAGAGCCAAGTCGTTAACAGGGGTACAGCTTGAGCTGGCAAACTATGTTGTGGAGATCGCCGGGTCTACGTATTTGCGTGGAGACGAAAAGATGTTTTTGAATACAGAAAAGTTGCTTGGAAGGCTGGCTGCAGAAACGCAGCAACCATTATTCCAGCCACTATTGGATGTGCTCCAGCATCTGGCGAGCGAGTCATTGGTTGCACGATTCCGTTATATCGCTGAGCGTGCGACTCGTTTTCCATATAGTAACCACTATGAACGTCGGCCTTTCCGCACATCCGATCCGGAGCAACATGTAGAACAGGTCATCCGTAAACTGATGGGATTGTTCCGAATGGAAATGAAGAATTTCTCCCTGAGTGAATATGTGTCATTGCGTGAGTACAAGCTGGATTATCTGCATGAGATCCGTTGGGTTCTGGCGGATTGTATCGCATATGAACTGGATCATCAGGGCGGAGATATGAAGCAGGCACTGCACGATATTATCTATGGCGACAATCAGACGGCGCTGTTAACCCATGAAATGATCAAAGGTATATTCATGAGCGATCAGGTGGATGCCTATCAGATGGTGGGTGAGCTGCTCGTTGCAGCAAGGTTGCAGGAAGGGCTGCGCCAAAGCATTGTGGAGCGGATGGATGAAGGGACACTGGAAGCCTATATTTACATATTAAAAATCATTATCGACAACAACCTGATTCGTTTCAGTTCCGTGGTAAGAGCGCTCGCCGTATGGACGGGAATTGGCATAGAAGCAGCCAATCAGCGTGTTGCTGCACAGCTGATTGAACAGGCGTATGAGGCGCTTGTGCAACCAGAAGTGCGTGAATCCTGGCAGCAGGAAGCGAACGCCAACAAGCTCTTTATCAGCCTGTGGGCGACAGCGGTCATTGAAGAGAATGAACTGACGAGCAAGATCATCGAGATTATGGATCAAGGCCAATTATATCAGAAGATTGTTGCCCAATACGTACTGGCTAACAGCCAGAACAGAGAGCTTCGTTTGCACATTGCACGTCGTTATCTGGAGGCGCAAGATGCTGAGTTGATGCACTGGATTGTGACCAATTATGATGCCATGTATATGTACAATTGGAGTTTCGAGAATGGAGAGAATCAGCGTAGTGTCTACGTGTGGCCATTACCTGCGCTTGAAGATAAGGCATTGAGACGTCAGGACTTTGATCAATTCAAACAGATGCTGGCTGTCATTCCAAAAGGCGGATCAGGTGGACCATCGGGTGTACTTGAGTATGTTCACTACCGGATTGATACGGATGATGTAGTGAAGAAAATGTTATATCTGGCCGCTTATGATATGGACCCGGAATGGATTGGGGAAGTGATCGGAATTAAGGAGCGTTTGAGCCCAGAACTGCGCGGGGAACTGTTGTCCCAGTTTGTTCAGCATCCCGATAATGAGGTGCAAAGACAGTTTGTGTTTGAGAGTTTGTCTGATAAAAGCATCAGTAATCGGGAAAGTGCGCTCTCCAAGGCGAAGCAGCTCACGTTGACGGTTGAAGAGATGAAACAGATGGAGGCGCTGATGAAGCTCAAGACAGGCTCACTTCGTCAGAAGGTCATCCATGTATTGTTACTTCAACCCGTGGACCAATTGACGGTTTCACTGAAGCGACTTTTGCAGGCCAAGAGTGAGTTGCAGCGTCTAGGCGCGCTCGAATTGTTGACCGAGATTGCGGCAGATCCGGATCGGGCAGATCAGCAGGAGCAATTGCAGCCATTGGCACAGCTGATTGAGACGCCAACCGCGAAGGAACAGAAGTTGCTCGACAAGCTGACGGATCAGGGGAGTCGCTATACGGCCGCTAATGGGTTTGGTTTATTCGATCCGAAGCGACGTGAGCCATTGCTGGATGAGAAGCGTGACCTTAAAGGCCACAGTCCGAAGGATATCTTTACACTCTCTCTGGATAAGACCAGACCATTCCTGCAGGGGCTCAATGAATTAGTGCATGAACACAGGGATCATGAGTATGAAGTGGAGTACTATGCTGGCTACAAAGACACGTTGTTAGTCGGAGCGAGTCTTCGCTCCAAGGTTCCGTATGGAGAACGGAATGAAATGAAGCAGATGGAACAGTTCCCGCTACATGACGTATGGGAAAACTTTATTCAACATGCCGGGTTTAGCAGCGTGGAACTGATGCAGTTGTATATGGGGATACAGCTCCGGGATTTCAATGGCAAATTGAGTGACCATTACAGTTACTTCCATGATCAGTATGACTATGAAGAACTGCAAAAGATTCCGTTATTGGAAGGCTGGCGCAAGTCGTTTGCCGACCAGATCTATCCTCTGGATGACATCGAAAAGCTACAGCAGATGCTGGATTCGTTAACGTATAAGGATCAGGTAGTGGCACTGATATCGGCGGCATTTCTGGATAGCGATCCGATCGACACGTTTGAAATAGCTGAGAAAACCTGGGCCTCCATCATCGCGAGTATGCCTGCTGATCGATTCGAAAAAGAGTCAGGCATGCTTCATATTCTGACTGGACCTTGGAATTATGTAGTTCGTGGCAAAATCCATGACGATAACAGCTTCAAACGTTTCTTCCAGACAGCTTACCAGTTCACCAGTCTTGTAGAGAGTAGTCATCCGTTGTCTTTACTGTCACTTGAAGATTTTCTGCGTGCGTACCAGTTGAACTTGATTGATGAACAGGAGATATACCGACAGGTTCTGGTCGGTGGGAATCGTCTGATGTTTATTCGGGACTTAACATCCACTCGTACAGAAATGATCGCAAGTGATCCCAAGCTGATTCATTTACGGGACACAGTCGTTAATCGGATTCTGGAAATCGAGCTGACCCGGGGAGAACTCTCTACAGAAGTAAGTACACTTGCCATGAAACTGGAACGAATTGAAGGCATGGAACACTGGGTACATCTGGTCTCGGCGATGGATCAGGATACATTTGTCCGTGGATATATCTACAGCTATGGAGACAACACAACACGTAAAGAGACGTTTAGCTATCTAATTCAGAATTGTCATCCACGGGATGGAGAAGATGAGAAGCGTCTTGGAGAATTGCTCCAGAAGTATCCGGTGAATGAGAAAAAATTGCTGGAAGCAGCTATGTACGCCCCGCAGTGGATGGAGATTGTTGCGAAACATCTGGGATGGGAAGGTCTTCGCAGTGCAGCCTGGTACTTCCATGCCCATATCAATGAACGCTTTACTGCGGAGAAAGAAACCATCGTGGCCCACTATTCTCCAATCTCACCACAGGACTTTAATGAAGGTGCATTTGATATCGCTTGGTTTGAAGAAGCCTATGCTGCTGTCGGTGAGGAACGGTTCAATCTGTTATACGATTGCGCCAAGTACATTTCCGGGGGAGCTAACCACCGCAGATCCCAATTGTTCGCAGATGCTGCACTGGGCAAGCTTCGACTGGACGACATGCGTGAGTCCGTGTCAGACAAGCGAAACAAAGATCATTTGTTAACCTACAGCCTGATTCCATTCGCCGTAAATCGGGAACAGGATCTGCGTGAGCGATACGACTTCATTCAGAAGTTTCTGATGCAGAGCAAACAATTCGGTGCACAGCGCCGTGCGAGTGAAGGTGTGGCATCACAGATTGCACTGGGCAATCTCGCTCGTAATGCAGGTTATGCTGATGTTACGCGGCTGATGTGGGACATGGAAGCACGTAAGCTGGATGAGATGAAATCCTTCTTTGAACCTCATGCATTGGATGCTGACACCACAGCTCAATTGGTCATTGATGAGGAAGGCCAACCCGAGATGGTTATCGTTAGCAAAGGCAAGACACTCAAATCTGTACCTGCCCGGTTCAAAAAAGATGGATATATCGCTGAACTGAAAGAGCTGAAATCGGATCTCGTGGATCAGTATCGCCGGGCACGGCAGGAGCTGGAACGTTCGATGACTGCTGGGACATCCTTTACACGTCAGGAAATTGCCAGTCTGATGCAAAATCCAGTCATCCATCCGCTGGTAAGAACACTTGTATTCCAGTCAGGTGACAAGACGGGACGATTCGATGTATCGTCTAGCGGTTTGCTTGCTCCAGAACCAGAGGGCACGATCCAGGCATTAACTGAGCAGGATCAACTGCTGATTGCTCATCCGCTTCATCTGTATCAGAGCGGAAGCTGGAGTGAATTCCAGCGGGATCTGTTCACCCGTCAGGAGCGTCAGCCCTTCAAGCAGGTATTCCGTGAGCTGTATCTTCCTAACGAGGACGAATTGGCTAATGGTACGGTGTCCCGCCGATATGCCGGGTATCAGATTCAACCGAAAAAAGCAGTAGCTCTGCTTAAAGGACGTCAATGGACGGTCAGTTATGAAGAAGGTCTGCAGAAGGTAAGCTACGAGCACAATCTAATCGCGAATCTTTATGCGATGGCGGATTGGTTCTCACCGGCAGATACCGAGGCACCTACGCTGGAGACGGTGCAATTCTACGATCGCAAGACCTACAAGCCTGTAGCGTTGCAAGATGTGCCGCTGACGTTCTTCTCGGAAGTCATGCGTGATATCGATCTGGTGGTCAGCGTTGCACATGTGGGAGGCGTAGATCCGGAAGCCAGCCTGACAACAATTGAGATGCGCCACGTCATTGTGAACGAGTCGTTGCGTCTGCTGAAGATCGACAATGTGCGTCTGGACGGGAACTACGCACGGATTGATGGTGAATTGGGTGAGTATGCTGTTCATCTGGGTAGTGGTAATGTGTTCAAACAGGCCACAGGTGCGCTTCATATTGTACCGGTGCACAGTCAGCATCGGGGCCGAATCTTCCTGCCATTCCTGGATGAAGATCCGAGAACGGCTGAGATTCTGTCCAAGGTGATGTTGCTCGCCGAAGATAAGAAGATTAAGGACCCGCAAATTCTTGCACAATTACAAAACTAGAAGTGAACGAACTAGAATTGAACCGCCCCGTGGGGCGGTTTTTTATTTGTTACTCTGGAGGAATTCCAACATAAAGGCAGCGGAAGAACCTGTTAAAAGGGACTTCAGTTGCTTTTATATTTTCGGATATTTCAATGGGGAGGATTGGTTCCGGTTTCAAATAGACTTAGGACCCAGAGTGTGTTGGCATATTCCTTAATCTGATAATTAATTGCATTAATTGGTTGAACGAGAGTGGGTCGAACCGACTGTTTTTAAAAGTAAAGAATTTGTTCGAAAATAGTTACGGAAATGTAAATAATTCGTTTTCTTGTTATGTTATCTGAATTATGAATGTGGTGATTCCAAAGAACTAGGCTCGCTCCAAACGGTCTTTTACCAAATTTAAGGGGATGTAATTCGCAATCAGGTCGGTTAACGTTAGGAAGCGAAATCTGCTGACTTGCTTGCAGGCTGCAGTTTCAGAAGCCATGTGCAGGACGACCTGAATGCTTGAAAGACTGGGATCAAGCCAGTTTGCATTCCCTTGTATACATGTATTCAATATGTGCACAAGAAAAATGATCAAGAGAGAAGGAGAGCTTACAACATGAACAGAAGACTCAATCTGATTTTCCTCAAACGATGGTTTATGCTATTAATCATCGTGGCGGTTGCGGCTATGCCGCTACACGCTTTCGCCGCGGAGGCGGAATCTGGGGCTAATCGTCCTTGGATGAACAAATCCTTGTCTGCGGAGGAACGCACCGAGCTGCTGCTCAAGGAGATGACGCTGGAGGAGAAAGTTGGATTCGTAACCGGTAAAGTCAATAACTATTATGGTTTCTATAATGATGGATTGGAGCGCCTCGGCATTCCGGCATTACAGATGGCAGATGGACCCGCAGGGGTACGTGTAGCCAACCCGGATGTGCAGGACAAAAAGTCCACGGCGCTGCCTGCACCGATTGCCCTTGCGGCTTCCTGGGATACCGATCTTGCCAAGAAATATGGCGATCTGATCGGTCAGGAAGCACATGATACAACACATAATGTAGTGCTTGGTCCTGGGCTGGACATTGCACGTACACCATGGGGTTCCCGGAACTTCGAATCACTCGGGGAAGATCCGCTACTGGCTTCCGGCATGGGTGCAGCGTATGTGAACGGGATTCAAAGTAATCCGGTTATCGCTACTGCGAAGCACTATATCCTGAACAACCAGGAGACGGAACGTTTCACGACCAATGCAACAGCCAGCGAACGTGCCATTCAGGAAGTCTATGCACGTCCGTTCCAGGCGATGGTGGAAAAAGCGGATCTCGGTTCGGCCATGTGTTCATTTAACCAGGTGAACGGTACATATGCTTGTGAGAACAAGGAGATGCTGACGGATGTCCTTAGGGATCAGTTCGGCTTCGAAGGGTTCGTCATGAGTGACTATGGTGCAAACTTCAGCACAGCCAAGTCCGCCAATGCGGGTCTGGATCTGGAGACGCCTGGGGAGCCTTACGGCAAATGGGGAGACAAGTTGCTGGAGGCCGTGAACAATGGCGAAGTCAGCGAGCAAACCATTGATGAGAAGGTTAGACGTATCTTACTTCAAATGTTTGATAAAGGGTTGTTCGATAACCCTGTAACGAATACACAAATCAATGCCAAGAAAGACGGCAAACAGGCACGTGAAATTGCAGAAGAGAGCATGGTTCTTTTACAAAACAACGATAATACGCTGCCACTTTCCAAGAAAAATGTGAAATCCATCGCTGTCATCGGACCGGATGCAGATAACGCATCTGCTGCTGGTGGAGGTAGCAGTCTGGTTAACCCGACGTATACCGTAAGTCCACTGCAAGGCATTCGTAACCGTGCCGGAAACGGTGTGGATGTTAAATATGCAGCCGGAACCGATCCAATCTCCGCAGGAGATGCATTTAATGGACCGTCGGCCGTACCTTCCACTCTTTTATCGCCTGGGGATGCTCAGGAAAGTGAAAGAGACTATGGTACAGATCGTGCGGAATACGGTCTGCGTGCGGAATACTGGACGAATACAGACATGGAGGGTAACCCTTCTCTGGTACGTACAGATCATCAGGTCAACATGAACCTTGGATTCTACAACTATGAAGGTTTTAATGCACAATCTTCCAAGCTTCCAGTGACACCAACGAAGTTCAATGCCAAAATGTCCGCTCGTTGGACAGGGGCAATTACGGTGCCTCAAACGGGTGAATATAAACTGTCCCTGACGAGTCTCGGTTCTGCGAAACTGTATGTGGATGATGAGTTACTCGTAGACAATCAAGGTGAAACATTGAGTACAACAAAGAAAGAAATCACATTCAAAGAAGGCGAGTCCCACAATATTCGAATTGAGTATCGTACGGATTTCCCGGTACAGACTAATCATGATATGGGTGCACAGGTTCGTTTTGGCTGGGAAGCTCCAGAAGACGCTGTTGATATCAAAATGCAAAAAGCAGTTGATCTGGCGAAAAAATCAGATGTTGCCGTCGTGGTAACACGTACGTATGACAGTGAGGGTTATGTAGACCGTTCCGATCTGGAACTGCCGAATAATCAGGAACAGCTGATCCGCAAAGTAGCGGCAGCCAATCCGAAAACGATCGTGGTGCAAATGAGTGGTCGCGCTGTCGAGATGGACTCCTGGCAAAAAGAAGTGCCATCTATCGTTCAGGCTTGGTACGCAGGTCAGGAACAAGGTAATGCTGTGGCACGTGTGCTGTTCGGTGATGTGAATCCATCTGGTAAGTTGCCAGTGACGTTCCCATCAGATGATTCCCAAACCCCTGTATCCACTGCGGAACAATTTCCAGGTGTGAATGGGGTGGGTAACTACTCCGAGGGTATCTTTGTAGGGTACAAAGGATATGACAAAGAAGGCATGACACCGGCGTTCGCCTTTGGACACGGACTGTCGTATACCAATTTTAATTATCGTAATCTGCATGTGAAAAACACAGGCAAAGGGGACAAAGAAACCGTAGAAGTATCCCTGAACCTGCGCAATACCGGTAAGGTTGCCGGTGCAGAAGTCGTACAGGTCTATGTCGGCAATCTGCCAACCAAAGTGGAGACACCAGAGAAACAACTTGCTGGCTGGGCGAAGGTCGATCTGAAGGCAGGCAAGCAACAACGGGTTAACATTCAACTGGATCGTAGTGCATTGTCCTACTGGGATGAAGCATCCCATGAATGGGTAATGCCGAAGAGTGAAGTTCAAGTGTATGTTGGCAGTGCATCGGATGATATCCGTCTGACAGGCAGTGTGAATATCGGAAGTAAGTCCGGTAAATAAAAGTGGAATAAGGGAGATTGAAAAGTTAGTCTCCCGGTGAAATTATTTGCGTCAAATGCAATTTGTTCTACTTCATATATATAGGAAATTGAGTCGTGGCCGAATGGCCGCGGCTTTTTCCACAATGGAAGGAGAGTGAAGCGTGATGAGCATAAGCTGGCGAGAGCATCCCAAGCGATGGATCATCCTGCTAATCGCTGTTTGTTGTGTCGGTGCAGGAATCTGGCTTATCTTCAACAGTGAACAACCCGCTCCGCCACCAGTTGCGGATAAACAGAGAGCGGCTGAAGTCTGGTTAACCACGGGAGATCAGCAAAATCTGCTTACACCACAGAAACCCATTCCAATTACAAATCATCATAATGCAGACACAAGCACTTCAGAATCTACAACGCAGGAGTCTGATACTTCCCCGTCAGAGTTTACGATACAGATTGATCCGAACAAGACTTATCAGACCATGGATGGATTTGGCGCAGCGATGACGGGTTCGTCAGCACATCTGATTAATCAGCTTCCAGTGGAGCAGCAAGAGCAGCTGCTGAAGGAACTGTTTACGACGGAAGGGCTGAACATGGATATGGTGCGTCATACAATTGGCGCTTCCGACTATTCTGTTGATGAATCAGGAGCGGCTTCAAGTTATACCTATGATGATATCGAATCCGGAACCGATTATGACATGCAACACTTTTCAATCGATAAGGATCAGGAAGTTGTGAATATGCTGGAGCGTGTAGCTGGTCTTGAAACGGAACTTAAAGTACTTGGCACACCATGGACGGCCCCGGCCTGGATGAAGTATGGGGAGAGGACCGCTAACGGCTGGTATCTGGATTATAACGATCCCCAGGTGTATGAAGCGTACGCGAGATATTTTGTGAAATATATCGAAGCTTATCAGGCAAAGGGCATTCCCATCTACGGGATTACGTTGCAAAATGAACCGGAGTTCACCTCGGATAAATATCCGAGTATGAGTATGGGCGCCGAAGAACAAGCCAGGTTCATTCGGGATTATCTCGGCCCGGCGCTACAAGATGCGGGACTTGATACGCGAATCATCGCTTATGATCATAACTGGGATCAGGCGGTCGAATATACCAGCAAGGTGCTCGGTGATGAGCAGGCTGCTGCCTACATCGATGGATCTGCTTTCCATTGTTATGCAGGTGATCCATCTGCCATGTCGGAAGTACATGATCGCTTCCCGGACAAACATATTTATTTTACCGAATGCAGTGGTGGGGAGTGGAGTCCTGATTTTGGCGAGAATCTGAGTTGGCAGATGTCCAATCTCATCATTGGTGCGCCGCGCAACTCGGCGAAGAATGTGCTGCTCTGGAACATTGCACTCAATCCGCAAGGTGGTCCCACGAACGGTGGCCGTGAGAACTGCCGTGGGGTTGTGACGATTGACCCGGAGCGTGATGAAATCACTAGAAATGTCGAATATTATGCGCTAGGCCACATCAGTCGTTATGTACGTCCGGGAGCCGTAAGGATCGATTCCTTACAAGAACAAGGCAAGATCGAGAACGTAGCTTTCCGCAATCCGGATGGAACGATCGTGCTGGTTGCAGCTAACACGGGTGAGGTAGAAGTTTCCTTTGATGTAGTTATGGACGGAGATTCATTTCAATATGTACTGCCTTCCCAATCGGCAGCAACCTTCCGTTGGAATCCAAAAACGGGAGTAGAACGTTGACTCAAGCTTGGAAATTATGGGTACAGATTGAATGATGGACATGATAAAATAAACGTAGAGTTATTTCAAATTTGATGTATTAAATAAGTCCGATCTCAGGATCGGGCTTTTACATAACTTTTTACTTTTAGTAGAAAAGGAAAATATGTTGGACAGGTTAGTCGTTGCATATCGGGAACAGGATCATGACAAGTTGGTCGAGATCTGGGAGTGCTGTTCGAGAGACAGCATCATCGGTTAACCTCGGGATATAAATGACCAGGATGAGGAGTGTGCAGGATGACACAGATCAAGGTGACACCGGAACAACTGGAGACGGTCAGTGGGCAGTTTGCTCAGGCACATCAGCAATTATCGGGCTTCATGTCCACGCTGGATAGCAAGATGAGTGTCATGCGCAGCAACTGGGATGGCATGGAGCGGGAGCGTTTTTATAACGATTATTCAACAGCTCAAGGCACGATGAAATCTGTTCTGGAACTGGTTCTGTCCATTCAGTCGGAACTTAAGAAAATTGCCGAACGCTTCCGCACGACAGATGAAGAGGCGGTTAGCCAGGCAATCATGACGGCGCTGACCGCAGCGCAGGCGCTATCAACCATTGGCAAAAATAAAGGCGATAGTCTCGACAAAACGCCAGGCCCACCAAAGAACATGGATGAATGGGATGAGAAGGATGCCGAGAAGTACCAAAACTATGAGGAAATGCTGAAGAAAGCCAAAGAGGTGGGTGATGAAGAACTGGCGCAGCAGATTCAGGCCAGCATGAACATCATTCGGCTTCAGTATGAAGATGTAATCTATCAGACTGACCCCAATACGGGCAAGACGGTGAAAATTACCGAGGATTCCATCGTGGGTACGTATCAGGTGAAAAGCGACAAGGGCGAAACGACCACCATCAGTCTGGATAAACAGGGCAATGTGGTGGACTATAGCAAGGATACGGAAAAGTATAAGTATTCGGAGCAAACGCACACGACCAGTCAAGGAGAGCATCTCTTTGGCAAAGCAGCACAAACGGCTACAGCCTACGGCATTGGTCTGCTGCTCACAAGCAAGACGGGCTCTGCCTTTACGGAACACGCCACTGGACTCGGTTCTTCCTTCGTTGCGGACAAGTTCCTGTTCTCTGTGCCGGAAGAAGGCGAGACACGTACGATGATCTACCGGACCAATAAGGATACGGGCAAAATGGAAAATATGATCGTGGTCACGCGCGGCGACAATGATATTGAATATACTCCGTGGCGGGATTACTATTAAGCCACGGATGGGGTCGGCAAGCGGGCAACGCAGGGATACCGGATTGCTGCCTGCTTGTCGACCCACAGCATGGAGCCATGTGGTTGGATGACACATGGCTAAAAGTATGGAGGGCAGGCGGCTTATCCGTGAGCCTGCCCATAGAGAAACACCCCGGCAACCTTCTCCCTGAGATGGGAAGGTTGCCGGGGTGTTTTGGGTTTTCCTTACCGAGTAGCCACGGTCAACGGACCGGGCAGACAGGAAGTCTTTTTTTGCCAAAGCTTAATGCGTCTCTTCATCCAGAAACGGTTTGTTCACCGCATAATACATAAAGCCCATCAGCAGCACACCGCCCACCAGATTACCCAAAGTCACTGGCACCAGGTTAAGGATCCCCCCTTGAAACGAGATGGTTCCCAAGTGGTTCAGTACACTGGACAAGTCTATGTATCAAGTAGCTGAGGACTTGCAGCAGACAAAGATTTTTCTTGCTGAGGGCATGTTCTACAGCGGTGATATGATGCGGACAGGTCAGCGACAGACTTGATGAACTGAACAGCGTGGATCAGCTTAATAAGGTAGGACTGCCTGGTGGAGGACAGATCTACATTCCTGAAAATGCGAGAAATACCAGAGTTAAGTTCGCCCGAAAGCAGGTACGACAAATTATTTTCCGTTTCTGTCCTCTGCTAGTGTTAAAAACACTCCGTAACTCCTTATATTGAGAGGTAGTTTAGTAGGTGTTTCTATGTTCAGAAAGGTGATCACGTTGAGAAGGACATCCATAGCACCTGTAATCATTGTGACTACTTCCGAGTGAATGTTATCTCAATTGGATTTGAAGTGCACTGGTTGAAAGTCGAAGTGGTCATCAAAACAAATATAAGGAGTGATTGTAATGGCTGACGTTAAAGTGCCAGTGCCATTGGCATCGTGGTACAAGCCGACCAACGGTGATGAAGATCAGCTTAACCGTTGGGATATTGGCGTTGTAGATGCTTCCCAAGCATCTGAGATTGACACTTTCTTGATCTTTAACAACCGTAAGGGTCTTGAAGATGTACCGGACATGCAGAATGCGGTAATCATGACGAAAGACTCGAATGGCGGAAACACCGGAGAATTGGTAGAAGGTCAGTGGATCGAAGTTAGAGTTGACGAGATTGACACTGGATTTAACAAAATTGGGTGGGACTCCATCGAAAACGTTGCAGTTTCTCGGCCGATAAAGACCACCGGTAGCACGACAAATGTAGACGGTACGTTTACACCGAATGTCGGTTCACACACAACAACGAGCGGTGAAGTCAGCTTGCTCGGAGTCAAGAATGACGGAGATCTAATCAACGCCAAAGGTAACTACGTCAAAGTGCAACTCCTATGCCGAATTCCAGGTAATGCTTCGGCTGGTCTAATTAATTTTCGTACTCGCATAACTTACCAGTATGTGTAAGAAAACATCCAATGCAATGGAGGTTACCCTATGCTGACAAAAATTAATCCATACTCTTTTGTGGATCAAGACTATATCTGGATGGGTGAGTATTCCGATGGTAATCACCTTTCTGAATACCACTATCAAACGAAAAAACGAGGAGATTTCAACACGATTAGAAAGGAGTCGCTCATTCGCTTCGGGCTTATCGGAAACGGCATGAGACTTTATCACGAAGTGCTCGGCGGTTTCTTCCATCTGAGAGGTCAGATTTACGAGATTGTCTACAAGGCAGGCGATAAAGAATACTACCTGACAGGTCAAAGCCAGCTTTATAACGATGTCATTACGTACAAGGATGCGGAAGCGTGGGCGAATTTTAATCAGCGAGATAATACGAATTTTCCAAGCAGGGTTACTGCTTTCAACACTGGATACAAAAAGAGCCTTAAAATTGATGGGATCAATTTCAACTTCAAGGCCATTATAAGCGTCCCGTGTAATAATGCACCGATTAATTTGATGGTAAGAATTGTAGCCGACACGGATCTTGACGGTAAGTTGGTGATTAAGCGTAACGGAACGCAGGTCGCTGAGTTCAAAGCTCCCCTGAGAAAAGGTATGGGGGGGCAAGTCATGTGGTATGTGAGGTGGTAACGAATGGCTATTTACTCAGGTAAGTCTACACTCCACGACTACTTGATGGGGGAAGACATCCCAAATGGTACTCATATACTTGAAGTCAATGGCGTGAATATAGACATCGAGATGTGCAACTATTTGGATGACTTTGAAGTAGATACTCAGGCGGTCGAAAACATCGTACCTGTGCTAAGCAGCAACACTGCCAACGTAAATTTCAAGGCATCTGCAAGTTCAGAATATAACGTATCCCCTGGATACCTGGCATGGAGGGCATTCGTTGGCGGTGTTAATGGGACGCTCTGTTGGGCTACCGCACAGTTTAATACTACGGGCTGGCTTCAAATGACCATGATTGCAGCTAGACGTGTATCTCTCTACTATCTGTGTGGACAGACAGGAAGACCCCAAGGTAGCCCTAAAAACTGGACATTTGAAGCATCTGACGATGGGGAGAAATGGACTGTGATAGACACCCGTGAAAATGTTACAGGTTGGGTGGATAATACTTGGAAGGGCTTCGCTGTACCTGTTGAAAATATCGGGCTGTATAAAATGTATCGACTCAATGTGACAGCCAACAACGGTGATACCAGTTTTCTGACCATAGGTGCTATGCAACTGATTGACTCATTTGGAGATGAGACCCCAGACTCTAAAATGCTCGTGCTAAAGTTTCACAAAAACCTAACTGTCAATGCTGGCGCTACCCTCATACCAAGGGTTAGAAAGAAGGGCATGACCATTTACGTAGGAGGCAAGCTCACTAACAAAGGGACGATAAGTATGTCGGCCAAGGGAGCGATATCAACCGGACAGAACGTCTATCTTTATCAGAACAATGATGGGTCATTTGAGTACGTTCCGGCTGTGGGGGCTGTCGGCGGTACGAGCGTTACAGGTGGGGCACAATCGGTTACCAACACTGGCCGGACAGGTGCAGTGGGCACGTCAAGAAGAACTGGCGGTGGGGGATCTGGTGGTGGAGGAATGTCAAACCCACATACAGGTACTTTCATAACAGGCAGGGGCGGTACTGGAACATCCTATTCCGGTGGAGCAGGTGGCGGTGGAGCATGGTGTTACAGTGGCAACGCTTGGGCAGGAGCGGGTTCAGACATAGGTGGTGCTGGTGGTAACGCAGCATCAACCTACGGAACTTCTCGTCCTGTTGGTGGCGGAGCAGGTAACGGAGGAGGCACAGCTCTCGGCGGTTTTGCAGGTGGAGCAGGGACGGGCGGTCTCTTAATCATCTATGCAACTACTTTTGATAATACAGGCACCGTTGTTTCTGTAGGATCAGTCGGAGGGGCTGGCGGTAACGGGGGCGGAGGTTCGTCTGGAGGTGGATCGATCAACGTCTTCTACACAACCCTGGTTAACAGGGGAACCACGAATGCTAACGGAGGAGCAGCAGCTACTGCCGGTAGTACAGGTGGAGCAGGGACCATTACCTTCTCTCTTATGGAGAATACAACAAGATTTGATGGTGGTCTGGACGTAACATCTACACACACTAATGACGTACTTCTTTCAGGAATCATCAATGACACTATGGGACTGGATATACAGTACCGAATCACCGTAAACGATGACCAAGTATTTCCTCAAAGTGGATTCACGGACTTAGCCCCAAGAGATCTGCATGTTAGGTATGACATAGCGAATAGCTTACTCCGTTATGGGACGAATACGGTCAGATTGTTTGTAAGAAACAGCAACGGCAGAGTGTCAGTGTACGTGTACACTGTCGCTCTAGAAAGCGTGGAGCCAAGTATTACGGCTTCAATGATAGGGATGCGACTGGATGTTGTTGTGGAAGATCCTGAGATGGATAGAGTTAGAATCCAAGTGATTCTAAATGGGGTTAGTATCTATCCAGAGCATGGAGGGTACACCGAACTTACTGAATCCCCACTAGTATACGGCAGAACGCTGTACAGTAACGAGGTTGTAGTTGGTGCTGAAAATACGGTTGAGGTCCTTGCTATGGATTCTTATGGGGCAAAGACAAGTACTTCTCTGCCATTTACAGGCTCCTACTCAGGAGTTATGTTCTCGGATGAAAATGGAGTCTTCTATTCGGATGACCTGGGCAATGTACTTAGCTACCTTAACATCGGATGGCTGGCTTTCGGAGAGACGTCGCCAGTACATGCAATAAATGTTATTAACCGGACAGGAACCACACTAGGGGGATTCGCTCTCTCGTCGAATATGGACGAACTACCCGCTGATGTAGCAATTGAGTTCTCACTAAGCAATGAACCTTTTACACCTTCCGCATATATCTCTTACTCAGAAGCCTTGTCTCACGAAGACGTTGCAACGTTCTACGTCAGGATGGTCGCAGGGACAGGAGGAGACACGGGCGTTGGGGAATTTGAAATAGCAATTTACTATTAATGGAAGGTGGCAGCGTAATGGACATCTCTGGAAATTTTGTGTACGACGATAACTACTGGAAACGGTGGGTATCGGCTATTGAGGGGAATACAATTACTCTCGTTGCTGCGACAGGTGAAGTAGCTATCCAGCCAAACACTTGGGCATTAGTACATGTCCGCTATGGAGCAGCTACGGAAGCAGGTCTTTACGATTTCGTATACATCACAGCCGTAGAGGATGACACGAAGTTGACATTGATTCGTGCTCCAGTCTCTGTGCAGAATGGGCACATTTTGAATGCCACCTCCGTATCCATTCATGCATGTATTAGCGACAAGCAGGTTAATATCACCCAGGGTAGTATTGTAACAAGTAATAATCTTGTCGGCGGGTCTGCCGGAGGAATTATCCCCATTATTTGCGAAGAACTCAACCTTGACGGCGTTATCAACGTAACGGGAAAAGGTTATCGGGGGGGAGCGGCAGCTACTGCTTTATCTCAGGTCGGTATGCGTGGCGAGTATTACGCAGGAGGATGGAACTCCCGAAGCACAGCACAGCAAGGTAATGGTGGCGGTGGAGGTAGGAACAACTTCAATGACGGATACATCGTAGGTACACCTGGAGGTGGTGGCGCGAATGCTACCGCTGGTGGTGCGGGAACCACTGGTGGTGCAGGTGGTACAGCTTACCCAAGCCTGAGCGCTTACCGTGCTCCTTTTGGTGGAGGGGGCGGTGCAGGTGGATCTGACAATGGTCGTACCAGTTCCGGTAAAGGGGGGAACGGTGGTGGTGTCATTGTTATCCTTACTAAGCAACTGAATGTGGGAGCCGATGGTAAACTCGTCGCCAACGGAGAGAACGGTATCACAGCATTGAGTGAATCAGGGGCAGGTGCTGGAGGTGCCGGCGGGACTATAGTTGTTATCAAGGAGAGCGGAGACACCCCGTCAATGGAAGTCACTGGTGGAGTCAGAGCGTCGAACATCGGATACCCAGGGAAAAATTATTACTCTGGTGCAGGTGGATCTGGGAAGAGTTATGTTGTTCGGCTACGTGATGTTGCAGGAATCACAGGGAGCAGTCTTTACATTGACGGCTTGACCATCTCTCCTACGACTATTAGCGGGGAGGACATCACGATCACCGGAGATATTCCAGATAACTCCCCAATTCGGCACAAGGTCCTTCTTAACAGTGTCGATGTAGACTGGTCGGCATACCGTAATCCTTCAACTTTAAATGAGACCATCTTCTACGATTCTGAGAAGTACCAGCTTGGCAATGGAAACTTCGTAGAGGTATTCGCAGAGTCGGCGGATGGGCGATCAGGTTACTTGTTCTCCCCGATCAATGTAATCAACGATCTTCCTGCTATTGAGATCCATGAACAAGGTCTCAATGTCAGAGTCATCATTAATGACCGTGATAAGGTAAAGTACCGAGTGTTAGTGAATGGAGTACAGGAGTACCCGTATATGGGGGCTGTTCCGCAGGACATTATCATAGATAACGATAGTGCAGAAGGTTTTTCTTTAGTAAATTCTTGGACTAAAACCTCAGAGGGGGCGGTGGGTCAATCACCTTTCAGTGGCGCATCCTTCCATTACGCTGCCAAAGACACCGGAGCTAGTGCGACATATGTTCCTGAGATTCCAGTGTTCGGCCAGTACAAAGTGTACATGATGTGGCCTAGTCACTATAACCGTGCTACGAATACTCCTATTGACATTAGTTTTGTGGGCGGTAAGGAGACATTGGTCGTCAACCAGCAGGTAAACGGGGGGCTGTGGAACCTAATAGGCACTTACATATTTGACGTAGGAACTGTGGGAAGCGTAAAGATTCGTTCAGATGGCGCTAATGGCTACGTTATCGCTGATGCGATCAGGTTCGAGTATGTCCCTCCGTTTGCAGACATGGGGGAGACTCCAATCGTATGGGAGAAGCAGTACCTGAGCACTCAGGTAAACATTGACGCGGATAATGTTGTAGAGGTAACAGCCATCGACTCCTACGGTGATCAAAGTGTCAAATCGTTTACATTTGTGGGCAAGTATGCGGGACTCATATTTTCGGATGTCAATGGAGAGTACTACTCCGATGACTTTGGTAATGTGCTTAGGTACTTGGAGGTAGGTGTCCTCATTGTTGGTCAGGTTTCGCAGACATACCCTATACTGCTTACTAACAAGACATCTAATGCACTAACGAATGTACTTCTGACACCGAACAATAAAACTCTGCCAGAGGGGGTGAATCTGGAGATAAGCAAGATAGAAGATCCCTTCACTCCACAGGATTCACTCTTCTACACTGAGATGCTGAACTACGATGAAGCTGTTCCGTTCTTTGCTCGAATCGTAACGGCTCATACAGCACGAACTGGATACGGTGAGTTCGACATCTTAGTTAAGGGTGATCCGGCATGATAATTTTGATTCCAATACAATGGAATGGTCGTGGTATCTATGGCAAGGAATAGAATGAAGGGTAAGGTCATCCTTAATGTACGTAAAAATGATGATCTTGCTTCAAGCGTATTCCCACGAATATACAATGAGTTGCTCTCCAGCGTATTAGTCCGAACTCATAATAAAATGACTGGACAGGTACTCGTTATCGGGAATACAGATAACGACATGCCTTCAATAGTACAACCTCGACTCTACAATGACTTGTTATCCTCTGTGAAGGTTAGACCACACAGCAAGATGTCAGGTCTCGTGGAAATTGTGGAACCCCCTGCAATTACGGTAAGGTTGTCACCGATTGAGGACACATACGCAAGGCAGGACATGCCAAAGCTGAACTATGGATACGATCACGATACGTTCGTGGGCGCGAAATCTAACGGCCAGCTATATCGTACGTTCATGAGGTACGACATTAGTTCGATTCCGAAGGATAAGAAGATCAAGAGTGTGACGTTGAAACTGCACCTTCTCAACTCGCTACCTGCCATTCCGATAGCCATATATGACGTGGCTAGAGGGGAAAAGTGGAACGAGTACGGACTGACATGGGATAACCAACCAGCAGTAGGGGATCTCATTAAGACTTATGACGGAGGAACATATGCAGGCCAGACGGATGTTGACCTCCTGTCCTATGTGACCGAATGGTATGAAGGCAAGCGTCAGCATAATGGTTTCTCATTACGAGCACTTAGCGAAGCAATGGCTGGACGTTTCAAGCAGTATGGAACCCGTGAGAGCGACCTAACACCAGTACTGGAAATTACATACTTCGATCCAACGGTGTACAGTTACAACCGGAGTGATCTGCGAAGCAGTGTATACGTTGTTGGATTAAGTGACTATGACCTCGTGTCCTCTGTAGTCGTTGCAGGATATGTAGGGGAATACTGTCTCGACGGTAGCGTAACCGTTAGAGATCCGAAGACTCCAGTTAGGTATGAGATACCTTCATCGGTGGGCGTCAAAAGGGACTACCTTCCGTCGTCAGTATTCGTCATGGAGGTGGGGGAGAAGGAGATTGATGCTTCCGTATCCGTTCGTTTAGGAGACGGAGATGATCTCGTTTCATCCGTCATTGTAAATAGACGTTATATTGATGGTGAAGTATACGTTAAGCCTCGTGAGGATATGGACTCTACTGTAGTCGTCAAAGGGAAGATGGAGGATGACTCATACGGGTCAGTCATCGTCAATGCCCCTAATCGAGAAGGTAGTGTTTACGTAAGGCCATACAGCGACCTGAGTACCAATTTAACGATCCGTTCGGAAGATTACGATGAATTGTATGGCTCAGTCATTGTAAGCGTCCCTGAGCGTGAAGGATCGGTCTACGTAAGGTCGTACACTGACTTGGATGGTAGTGTTACCCCACGAATTATGGGCGATGACTGGTTGTCTTCAAGCGTCTTCGTAATTTCAGAGATCATTAACTCGTTAGTCATTGTTAGGCAGTCCGATGTGTCTGACATGCTTTCATTCGTTTGCCCTCGTGTACCAGACAAAACGGATTTGAATGGTAGTGTTATCTCAAAGGTTCCGAAAGACAGTGACCTTCCCTCATCCGTGGCAATCCGAAATGACCAATTCTATGACTTAGATGGGTCGGTAATTCCATGTATTTTGACTGCATCGGATATCCCATCCAACGTAGAAGTTGAAATCGCGTCTAACTTGCCATCCAGCGTAACCGTTCGTGCATGGCTGGATTCGGATATCCCTTCTTCCGTTGGGGTCAGGTACGGCGGAGAACACGAGATCAAAAGTTCCGTCTCCGTTAGGGCATTAGGCTACCGTGATATAGACTGCTCAGTGACTGTTAGAGTTCAGACAGACACAGACATCCGCGGGTCAGTACAGGTACGTGGAGAACAACTAAACGACCTGCTTTCCATCATCAAACCAAGGGTTGCAGAAGCCGAAGATCTCCCTTGTACTGTAGATGTGTCAGGTGATGTAGGGTATGCCTTTATTATGTAACACAAAGAGCCTATCTTTTATCGGATAGGCTCTTTGTATCTATTTATAGAAGTGAGATATGATATTAGTTAATG
The DNA here is from genome assembly GCF_001570725.1 of Paenibacillus amylolyticus. Taxonomy (GTDB): domain Bacteria; phylum Bacillota; class Bacilli; order Paenibacillales; family Paenibacillaceae; genus Paenibacillus; species Paenibacillus amylolyticus_A. The sequence continues at coordinate 219,507 of NZ_BCNV01000007.1, read as the reverse complement.
TGAAATTGACGGGGGACAGGCTGAAAGGGGAACTTTTTTTGCCAAAGCTTAATGCGTCTCTTCATCCAGAAACGGTTTGTTCACCGCATAATACATAAAGCCCATCAGCAGCACACCGCCCACCAGATTACCCAAGGTCACGGGAACCAGGTTGTGAATCACACCTTCGAATGAGATTGTCCCCGGATGGTTCAGCACAAGCGCAATCGCGAACGTACACATATTGGCGATGCTGTGCTCATATCCCGAGATGAAGAAGCAGAACACAAAGAGCATCATGGCGAACATTTTGGCTCCATTCTCCTTCATGAACATCGGCACAAAAAACGCCATGCACACAAGCCAGTTACACAGAATTCCCCGGAAAAAGAGCTGCATGGTTGGAACTTCCATCTTGTGCTCCACCACACTTAACAGAAATCCATTCACCTGAGACGAGTCGAACAATCCCGTCAGGTAGATTAACAGGGCAAACACGGCTGCACCCATCAGGTTACCGCTATAACTTGCAATCCACAGCTTGACCACTTCGAACCAACGCAGCTTCTTGCGCAGCGCCGCATACGTGTAATAAAACGTATTGCCCGTGAACAGGTCACCCCCGCCATAGGCGATCAGGATGATAGCCGCGCCAAACGTAATTGCTGCCATAGGATAGGTGAATGGGGACTGCTCCATATAAAAGAAGTTACCTGTCTTAAACGCCACGATGACGCCGAATCCGATAAACATACTGGCCAGCATGGAGCGTGCAAGGTACCTGATTAAGCTTTGTTTGTAAATCTTGTGTTTCTTCAGAGCGAGTTGTTCCACATTGCGTAGAGCTTCCGTTTCCATAATTATCCTCCAATAGCTGAGTTGAATGATTGCATTAACTTACAAATCTCACCAAGTTCCTTTTATTATAACGATTTTTGAGATAGTAACACGCTTTTTCAGAAAAAGAATATATTTAATCAGTTTAAGTTATTTTGGATGAACACATATAATATGGGTTTATATTTTTTGTGATTTTTGAATATTTATTTGCACATTTTTCTCTTGTTGAAAACCAAAAATTTATATAGAACAATGTATACCCATGTTAAGCGAAATCAGTGTGGATTCATTCTGTATAAGCTCCTTTGATCTGGAATTTTTTCTAGTTATTTTGTTCAGAAATTGTTCAGAGAATCTTGATAAGCTATGTGCCGAAAACGAGTTTTATTGGGAGGAACAAATATGAATCAGGATTGGAAGAAAGTGTTGCTGACTTCACTTGTAGTAGGCATGTTGTGGGGAACTCAGATTGTCAACGCAGCAGAGCAAACTGGAGAATCAACAGACTCCATATCGTCGGTATTTACAGATCAGACCGATATCCGCTCGACCTCTCTTCAGGCCGTAAAGGAAGCAGTAGAGAAAGGATTAATTTCGGGTTATCCAGATGGATCATTTCACCCAGACCAGCCTTTGACTCGAAGAGAAATGGCCGTGTTACTCGCTAAAGCATCACAATTAGAGCTTGATAAGACTTCCAACACTGGACTTAAACATTCAGATTGGGCGACTCCTTATATTGAAGCAATTCGTCAAGAGGGATGGATGACTGGAGATGCAACAGGCAATTTCCGTGCTAACGATCCGATTCGTCGGGAAGAGCTTGCTTCCATTTTGGTAAGAGTGACAGGAACACAAAGAGCAAAAGGAGGACAACAACAGACGCTTGCAGATGAATCCACGGTGAGTGGCTGGGCTAAAGAACAAGTACATACTGCGTTGAAATTGGGGCTATTGAATTCAAATGAGGGGAAATTTGAATCCAGAGCTCTCGTACAACGACAAGATATAGCGAAGGTTCTCGTAGATGTTTTCCAGACGGGTGAACGAACAGCTTCTTTGACTGCATTGGACGGAGATGTTGCCTATATGGATGGACGTCCTTTTGTGATCAGTCAGGAATTGCAAAGAATTTTGAATGACGAGAACAAAGAAGCATTGCAAAGCGCAGTAATTACTTATGATGCACGTACACGTAACCTGTCTGCCTTATCAGAAATCCAGATTACCCAAGCAGGCACACTTCAAAATTACGTGACATTGAATTTGGTCGGTACCTCCTATCAAGGTGTAGTTTCAGTCTCTTCAAATCACGTTGCTCTGAAAGCTGATACTTTATCGAAGGTTGTATTAAGACCAGGCGTAAGTGCTATAACGATTGATGGTGATATCGATGCGGTAACTGTAGATACGACTGACAAGGTCACTGTTCTTGGAAGTGGGACGTGGAAGGAAGTTGTGTTGAAAAACGTGAAATCCATTATTCAATTACCGGCAAGTGTGAAAACGAATACAGTTATTCTTCCAAAGGGCGGCGTAACCTCACAGATCATTCGCAGTGCACCGCCACTGACCACACCATCCAGCAATACAGGGACAAGCAACTCCAATTCTGGCTCAGGATCTTCAACACCAGCTCCTACGCCGACACCAACTCCAGAACCTGAGCCGCCGGTTATTGTACCTCCGTCTCCCGAGAATCAACCGCCTGTTGTTCAGACTAGCATTTCTGACATGATGGTATATCTCGGAGACGGCATGCAAGAGATTGATCTCGGTGCTGTATTTACTGATGCGGATGAGGATGAGCTGAGCTATGAGATTACGGAGATCGATTCTAACATCGCTACAGCGGATATTCAGGGGTCAAAATTGAAAATTATGTCCACTGCTATAGGCCAAACAACGGTTACGGTGAAAGCTGCAGATGGAAAAGGAGGAAGTGTATCGGCTTCATTCATTTATGTGGTCAAACCGGTTTTAATTCCACCACCATTTCCACCTTTACCGCCATTTCCGCCAATCATCATTCCACAACCACCAATCAACCATGCTCCTGAAGTGGTAAAAACACTGCCAACTGTTGGAGTTGAACTGGGTACCGTGAGTAAGGCGGTTGATTTGACTAATGTGTTCACAGATATGGATGGCGACATTCTAACGTATACAGCAGAATCTTCTGATCCAGCTGTGGTAGAAGTGAGTGTCCAAGGAAATATATTGACTTTAGATCTCAAGAACGTTATTGGTTCCGCAACCGTTACCGTTAAGGCTACTGATCCTGCTGGTAAAGATGTTGAGACGACATTTACGGTTAAGGTGGAAGACCCGGATGCAGGAAAGGGCCTGTTTATTTCCGAGGTAGTCTGGGGAGAAGACACTACTCAAGCGATCGAACTGTATAATCCAACGTCCAAACCAATTGAACTCAGTCAGTTTGAAATTAAACGTAGTGATATAGATGATCCGATTACGTTTGCTTCTGGAACTATCATTGCACCTTATAAAACGATGGTCATTGCCGATGACTCTACAGATTTCCCGATTAATGAGGACGAGATTTATTATATGTCCTTTAATTTTGATATTGATCAACCCCAAGACATCACTTTGATACTCTATCAGATTAGCGATGGAGAACCTATGGATACAGCCATCTTGAAGCCTGCGCAATCTTTAACAAGAACGTCAGGTAATGTTCATGGTGATGCAGATTATGACGGGGCACGGTGGATCCAACAAGGAGAGAACTATTACAACGGTCTGGGCAACTACACATCCTCACCTTCCATTCCTTAATTTTTGAAATATACCAGATCATGAAGGAGAACCTCTGTGCCAAAAATAAGAAAGACTGTGCAGCTCGCTTTGATTGCGTTGCTTCTTTCCAACACTGTACCCGTATCTGCAGAACATGATAAGTCAGAGGCACAGGCTATGTCTGTGTCTGGCATATCCTCAGCTCATCATAACAATAGTAAGTTAAACGATGTTATGAATAGGGCCGTATCCATGGGATTCATCAAGGGAGATCCAGATGGAAACGTTCGTGCAGCTGATCCAATCACCCGTCAGGAACTGGCAGTTGTTCTTGCTCAAGCTCTGGGTCTCACACTGGACAAGTCAGTCTCAACATCTTTTACGGATGTGAAATCTACTAGCTGGTCAGCGCCTTCCATTCAGGCGGTCAAGAAGGCGGGAATTTTGCAAGGAGATGCAACAGGGCGTTTCCGTCCACAGGCCCAGATCACTGGACAGGAACTGGTAACAGTTCTGGTAAGAGTCACGGCTTTGGCTAAACAAGAAGTTCAGGGGGATCCCCTTCCTTCAGAATGGAAAGGAGCGAGTACGTGGGCTGCTCCATATATTCGAACTGCTGAGGAGGCTGAACTTCTAAGCGAATATCAGGGAGAGAATAAAGTTAAACAAGGGCTTGTTCGGGGCGAAGCCATAGGCATGCTGCTGTCGGCCATGTTCCCGGAAACCCGCTTGTCTGTCATTCAGTCCATTGAAGGAAAGCAGATTCAGATCAACGGTGTTGTCTATCAGATCTCTGAACAAGTGGCAGGCCTTCTTAATAATCGGAATAAGGCTGTACTGGCTCAGGCTGGAATACATTTTAAGAGTCGAAATCATACGCTCACCGAAATTAACGGGTTGGAAATTAGAACGGGTGGTCAAGAGGCGGCCCCAGGAAAAGCTGAATTTAGCGGCAATCTGCTATTGGATGGCGGAGACGCTGTAATTCATGGGGATCTAACCACGAAAGCAGATTTTGTTTCAGTGGAAGGACTTACAGTCAAGGGCAAGCTGACGATTGCCCCCGAAGTGAAACATGATTTTTATGCCAAAAATATCAATGTGGCACAGTCTGTCTTCGTTTATGGTGGCGATAGTAATACGGTTGTATTTGAAAATTCCAGTCTCAATACTGTGGGTGTAGATAAAAGCGATGTACATGTTGCACTAACAGGGAATACCCGTACTCAAGAAGTTAACGTTAGATCAGACAGTATGATTGATATCGAGAAAACTGCTAATCTCCCGTTATTAAATATTCTCGAAGGTGCAAGCAAAGTGGAGCTACAAGGAGCCGTTGAGACGGTCCATGTGAATACATCCAAGTCTCTGCAACTTAACGGCAACGTCACTTTACAGCAACTCCATGTGGATGGGACAGGCGCTGTCAACATTAATGCAGCAGGCACCATTCAGCAGCTTCAAGTGAATAACCCTTCCACGCAGATTAATGTGGCGGGGAATATGAAAGTCTCAGATATTTCCTTGGCTGCCGGAGTCTCGTCTTCAGTTGTGAGTGGAAATACAGGAACAGCATCTTCCAATACGGTATCTCCTTCGTCAGGGGGAGCGAGTGGGGGGAGTGGAGGCGAAACATCTCCTGTTGTTGCTAATCGTGCTCCTGAACTACTGAAACCATTTGAAAGTCGCAAGTATACACAGAATGGACAGGGAGCAACGTTAAACCTAAACAACTATGTGACTGATCCGGATGGTGACTTGGTAACTTATACGGTCAGTTCATCCAAATCTGCCGTTGCAAAGGTTATCCTTAATGGATCGCAATTAGATATTGTTCCCTTGGGGGATGGCACGGCTACCATAACGGTGACTTCCAATGATGGTCGTGGTAAAAGGCTGAGATCCACATTCGAAGTCTACGTGAATAGACCTCCTATTGCATCGCCAATTCCTGATCAGGAATTGATAGCTGAGTCAGGTAGCAAGGATGTGGATCTCATGGTCTATGTTATGGATGATGAGAAATATGAATCGGAATTGCTATACAGTGTAACGAACAGTGCTCCGGAAATCGTGGGCACAGAAATCATGAAATCGAACTATGCTGAATCTGTATTAAGGTTAACGCCTAAAAAGGCGGGGGAAGTTGTTCTTAAAATTAAGGTGGATGATGGGCAAATTGCAGATGATGGCAGTACGGGAATTACTGAACTCGACATGAAAGTTGTTGTTCTGCCACCACTCAATCGTGCGCCTGTCGGCGAAGCTCCAGCGAAAATAGAGGTATACCTGGGGGATGAGATCCCTGTAGTGAAATTGAACGAGGTATATACTGATCCAGATGGCGATCCTTTGACGTATACAGCGACTTCATCCAATCCAGACGGGGTAACAGTAGAGGAGAATGCGGGTGAATTGAAGTTAACATCACTTCAAAATGGGACGTACACGATATCTTACACAGTGAATGACGGCAACGGAGGAATTACTGAGGATTTCTTTGACATCGATATTCTACTAGTGCCAAATCATAATCCGGTAGGAAACTCACCAGGTTGGGTTGAAGCATACTTGGGTTTCCTGACAGATCCTATCCCCTCGGTGGACTTAAATGATTATTATACAGATCCGGACGGTGACCCACTCACATTCAGTGCATACTCCTCTAATCCTGATTTAATTGTTGAGGAGGAAGCGGGTGTACTGAGCTTTACTGCTCTAGAATTTGGAGAATACATCATTTATTATTCAGTAGAGGATGGAAAAGGTGGTTCCATTTCAACCGCATTTCAGATAAGGGTTAATCCTAAGCCTAATGCTTCTCCGGTGCTTACTCAGAATCTACCTGCTCAAACGTTGTTTGTAGGCAAGGAAGATGCGGTCATTAATCTCTCGGAATATTTTAATGATCCCGATGGAGATACATTAGAGTTCCATACACCACTTGATTTCAATAATCTTCTGATCGCAGCGGTGGATATTCAAGAAAACAAGCTGATTATTCATCCAAGACAGGTTGGTAAATTTCAAGCTAATATCAAAGCAAAAGATATGTATGGAAAAGAAGCGACAGCCTATATTGATATTGAAGTTCTTGAATCTGGAAATATCAGTTCAATTCCGGATCAAACGGTAACATGGCCTTGGTCTGCTCTGAATCTTGACTTGACATCGTACCTGATGAATTTTGATACAGCCACGTTAACGGTGGATGCTTCCTCCGCAGATACCCATATTGCGACAGTCTCTGCCAATGGTTCACAGATAGCTGTTGCTCCAGTTGCTGAAGGAAATACGACAGTGACGTTAACGGTATATGATCAGAAAGGGCGTAGCGAACAAGCGTCCTTTGGCGTGACGATACAAGGCGAGCCTGCTGGCCCTAACTTGGCCCCTGAGGTAGTAAGTAGTATTTACGAACAAGTTTTGACACCAAATGTAACGAATGAGCGCACGTTTGACCTGAGTCAACTATTCAGTGACCCCGATGGAGATGCGTTGCAATTCACGATAAGCAATAGCTCAAATGAAGCGGTGAATGCAAGCATTAATGGTAACCAGATCATACTAAAACCGGGGACTGGAAATGTAATTGCTCCTCTAACCATAACAGCAAAGGATGGAAAAGGTGGACAGGTAGATTACACCTTCAACGTTCGCACTGCTTCTCTGGTTAACGGTGGGGTCATGCAGATCAACACGAAGTCCGGTGTAATAGATCCTCTGACTCTTACAGCGTCCAATTGGTTTCCTGGACAGACGAGTTTTAAAGTATATAGCGGTACGCCAGATTCGACGTTTACAGGACCGAATACGATTAATTCTTCCCAGATCCCTTTGAGTGTATCTCCATTATTATTCTGGATCATAGGGAATGACGGTAGGGCCGTGGTCGTTCAGGTGAACTCGAAAAATCAGGGCACGTCAGAGTTGTTCTTCTCTCAGTATGCAGATGCGGGAGATGGACGGAGTGTTGTCCAACTTTATTACACAGGTGATGGAGATCCGTCGCATAAAGCAACCGGATATCAATTGGAAGTTCATCAGTGGATGAAAAAGACATCCACAATGAAAGTTACAACCAAAAACATATTAGATGTTACTTCAGGATTACCTTATTTAAACATCAATTATACTTTTTACGACTTTTTCGATATAACGCCAGCTTGGTACTACAATGATGAGTTGGAATTGTATAACCCGAATGAGTATAATGTCGTTGCTTTGGTCCTCAAAAAGGATGGACGAATTGTAGATGTCCTAGGTGATCCAACTTCACATGATCAATTTATGCCTGCTGGCGGGACGTTTATCCGAAAACGCGGGATATATACGGGTTCACAACAGTTCTCATTAACCGGTGAATGGAATGAGTTCCCTAAAGGAACTCTACAGTACGTGGACAAACATACACCGTAGATTTTGGGTAAAAACCAAGAAATGAAGTTCGCTAAGTAGTGCGTTTCAAAATAATGAAATAAAGAATCCTCCATGCTCTAAACATGAGCATGGAGGATTCTTTATTTAACCGGATATGGATACATGCAGGACCTGAGAATCTCGATCTTTTGTTCCTCAGTCCGTTCATGCGGTGCCAATTCTGCTTCATAAGAACGTTCCAGCTTGGCGCGCATGAAAAGCTCTGCCTGTTCGTTTGCACGAGAGTGAAGTTCTTTGGCGTACTCACCAAATGCGCTGACATCCCGTACCTTCTCCAGTACGCTGTTCAGTAGCGGACTACCCGAATAGAGCAGGGATTCAGTCTCTTCGCATTCAAACTTGAGAAACATAATGGCTTTCTGCAGTGCATTGATTTCACCTTGGGTAAGGTAAACAGGCTGCGTAGTGTCTTCTTTAGATTCAGTGAAATCAGGCTGTTCATTACTATTTTGATTTGTAACCGACATCCGAGTGCTTACCTCCTGACTGAAATTAGGACTGGGGCGGAAGAATGATCGGACGGGCAGCCAGCGCTATTTCCACAATCTGTTCAGGCGTCAGGTCTCGATCATCCCAGAAAATTAGATTACTGATCTCTGCATGAGGCGCCTGCTGCTGTAGCTCCGTTAACATGTCATCCAACTCGCTTTCTGTTCCTTCGGCGTCCATCAGTTTGCGGACTAATTCTACCAAATACAATCGATTGTCCATATGTATGCACACCTCCTGAATGGTTAATAGCGTGAACAAACTAGAGCGAGCGCTAACGAATCTGAGACATCTTATTCAAGGATTTGAAGCGCCCGCGGAAATCTAAGGAACCTGAGACACGCTATATCCGAATAAATAACCGTTTGCAGCGGTTTTGCTAGTGAATTTTGGGAAATAACGTGTCTGAAGTTCCTTACAATTTAGAAAGAGTACTTTAAGGCCAAATAAGACGTCCTGTGTTCCTTAGAAAGTCGCAGACCCATCAACCAGGATCAATCAGCTTGAACTTCAAGATTTATTGGATGCTGACATCCATCATCGTATAGCTTGCCTGTGTTTGAAGATTCACCCTAGTCTTGTATTGGCATGATACAATTCAACTCAATTCAATTCGTTCTATTTCAAAATGGACTACAATCTGTCATCATTCAATTCGTATAGCCAGATTGCCAAACTGCTCGCCTTTTTCCATACGCTCGAATGCTTTCGCTGTATCCTGTAGCGGATATACACCATCGATTACAGGATGTATGTCATGTTGCTCCACCCATTGAAGCATCTGGACAAACTCCTCACGGCTGCCCATAGAGGTGCCGATCAGGCTAACCTGCGGGAAGAAGATAGAGCGGATCGGTACGGTCAGATCATCCCCCGAGCTGGCACCATACATCACAATACGCCCACCTGGTCTGATTATATCAAAATATTTCGGGAACATGGCTTGTCCGATGCTATCCAAGATCATGTCCACAGGTTCCAGATCGTTTTGCAAACGCCAATCGCCATGACTGTCCAATGCATGGGAAGCACGCAAGCGAAGCGCCTCATTTCTTTTGGCTTCACTTCTGGAGGTGACGGTCACCTTAGCACCAGCGGCTACGGCCATGAGCAGAGCATATGTCGCTACACCACCGCCAATGCCGGGAATGAGGACATGTTCACCTTGCTTCAATACGCCGCGAGTGAATAAGGTGCGATAGGCCGTCAGCGCGGAAAGGGACAATACGCCTGCTTCCTCCCAGGATAGGTGGGCTGGCTTGGGCAGGGCATTTTCAGCAGGCAATGTTATATATTGCGCCAGTGTTCCATCCGTAGGACCACCCACAATATCGGGTACAATGGGCACTTCAGATGTATGTTCCCAACCGAGTGTAGGATGGATAATGACTTCATCTCCTATTGAGAATCCTCTTACATCTTCGCCGATCCCAACGATAATACCAGCCCCATCCGAACCGGGAATGAGCGGGGGGTCCTGGGTTCCGCGTGCTGCCATGATGAATAGATCCCGATGGTTGATTCCTGCGGATTTTAGTTGGATTACCACTTCCCCGGCTTCTGGTGCCCGAGATGTTGACTCTGTATATTGAAGACCTGCAAGGCCGCTCTGGCCTGAATGAACGATAGCTTTCATACTCAATATTCCTCCTGTCTATGTAGCCAGACTTCACTACTGAGCCTCATTGTACAGACGGGGCAGATTCACGTAAAATGAACAAAAATGATTGTCAGTATCATTGAAAATAATAGATAAGTATTTTGCATGAATCGCATGATGCAGAATGCCGATATAACGACGAGCAGGTGATCAAGGTATGGATGCAGGTGATTTGAAAATATTTCAGGCGGTTGCCCGTGAAGGTAGTATCAGTAAAGCTGCGCTCGCACTTAATTATGTACAATCCAATGTGACCACACGGATCAAACAGTTGGAGACACAGTTACAGGTACCGCTATTTCATCGTTCCAATCGGGGGATGTCGCTCACACCGGCGGGCGAGAACCTGCTGGTGTATGCAGATCGAATTTTGCAATTATTATATGAAGCAGAGCAGGCCACGCAAGTGGGGAACCCACCAGCAGGCTTACTTCGTTTGGGCGCCATTGAGACAGCAGCTTCCACTTTTCTGACGCCACTCTTGGCTGAATATACTTCATGCTACCCTGAGGTACAGCATTCGCTTGTCACGGGTGGGACGCATGAACTGAACCAGAAGGTGATTCAACATGAATTGCATGGCGCATTAATATATGGCCCAATCGATCATCCTGAGCTGAACTATATGAAGATGTATGACGAAGAAATGGTGCTGGTCGCCGAACCTGGAACACATGAGTTGCATGCTCTATTGTCCAGGCCGATGTTGTTTTTTGAGATCGGATGCACACATCGGGCTCAGGCGGAATCTTTTTTGAGAGATCAAGGTATCCACTCACTGAGCGTCATGGAATATGGAACACTGGACACGATTCTAAATGGTGTATCTGCCGGGCTCGGTGTATCATTGCTGCCACGATCTTCGGTTACCAAAGTAGAATTAAGAGGCGAGATTGCAGTGATGTCTTTGCCCGATCCTTATTGCCGGTTGGAAGTAGGATTTGTGTATTCCCGTGGTGAACATATATCTAGTGCGCTGAGCGCTCTGGTACAGATCATTACAGAACCAGAACTATAAAGGAGTGAGTGATCTTGGAGGATACTACGTTAACGCTCGCGGAAGCATTTAGTCAGGCAGACTTTATTGTTGGCGGTCATGGCATTCGCAAAGTGAAGGTGCTTCAGGATGTACTGGAGCAGATCGATGGGGAACTGTTCAGTGACCACTACGGCAACGGCCCCCTCATTGAAGAATTTCAGCAGCAGATGGCTGATGTTCTCGGCAAGGAATCGGCCGTGTTTTTCCCAAGTGGAACGATGGCGCAGCAGATAGCATTACGGATCTGGTGTGACCGCAAAGGTGTGAAGCGAGTAGCTTATCACCCTCTATGTCATCTGGAAATTCATGAGGAAGACGGTCTGAAAGAGTTACACCAGATTGAATCGATTTTACTTGCGGACAAGGACCGATTGATTCGACTGGAAGATGTACAAGCGCTCGATCAGGACATTGCCTGCCTGCTGTTGGAACTGCCGCAACGCGAGATTGGCGGCCAATTGCCAGCGTATGAAGAACTGGAAGCGATCTCGGCCTATTGCCGCGAACGCGGGATTAAGCTACATCTGGACGGGGCGCGCCTGTTTGAGATTACTCCCTATTATCAGAAGACACCTGCGGAGATTTGCAGTCTGTTTGATTCGGTGTATGTGTCCTTTTACAAAGGAATCGGGGGTATTGCGGGGGCCATATTGGCCGGAGACACGGATGTGATGCAGGAGTCAAAAGTATGGAAACGGCGGCACGGCGGTGATCTGATCGGCCTCTATCCGTATATTCTGAGTTCCCAGTATTATTTCAATGAACGGATTGGCAAAATGGAGCTTTATTACGAGCAGGCTCAAGAACTCGCCTCTCTACTGAATGCGTGTCACGGGATACATACATTGCCCGAGGTCCCTGTATCGAATATGTTCCATGTTCACTTTGCGCTGGCTGCGGACGAAGTCGAACCGATTCTTGTACAAATGGCTAAGCAGCATGACATTGCAATAACTTCGTATTTGAACAAGACGAGTGCGAATAGCTGTGCTTTCGAATATTCTGGTGGAGATCGTTATGAGCAAATTCCCCAGGATAAGCTGCGTGCAGCACTGGAATGGTTGGACCAAGAGCTGCGTAAACAGGTGAGATAAGAATTCCGAGAAAAATTTATGTGCGAAATCAACTAAATGTTGTTAATCTACCTTGTCCACATGCTGGACAGGGTATTTTTGTGCACTTATTTACAGCTTCCTATGCAAACCACTTTCATGAACGAGCATATGTCATTAGTCCAAAGTCCGATTTTTATCACAGGATTAACTTGAACAAGTGCATGAACCTGTAGCAAAAACAGGTATACCGATGTATTCCAACATTTTCTTTATCATGTAAAATATTAAAGGTAATATATTCCAAACGAGGAATGGGGAGCGAAACGAGAGCTGTTCATAACATTCGGGGAAGAAAGGATGAAGATTATGTTTTCACGTCAAAAATGCACATTAGCTGTGATGTCACTCGCATTATCTGCAACACTGCTGGGGGGAAGTTCCGCATGGTCAGGAGAGGCGTACGCAGCTGAAGCCGCCGAGTCAGGTGTATCGATCACTGCTGTATTATCCGATATGCCTTCGGAATTGAGATCATCCATTGAGTGGGTGTACACCAATCGTATGATCAAGGAAGGATCGGTCAATCGGAAGAATCTGATCTACGATCAGATTTTTGCAGGTCAAGGAACCATTAACTATGTTGTACGCTGGCAATCGACCAAGAATGTGACCCTGCAACAGCGTAAGGATATCGAGAAGATGCTGGGCCGGCAAATGAATAACTGGACGAAACATCTGAAGGGTTATGATGGTTGGCCTTATGGGGATATTGCGGTTAAAGTAGTCGGTTGGGCAGTAGCGAATCCGGCACAGATTCTGGACAAGCAATCGGATGAAATCATATATACAACCACAACTGTGGATGAGCTGAGCAAGTCTGATCCGAAAATCCCGGCAGCCTTGCCTTATGCGCCTAACGCGTTGTCGCGATTTGAGCATTTTACGAATCCGAACTATGCCTACCCTGGCGGTTTGGACAAGCGGTTTGACATGTACCTGTGGGGAACGTCCAACTTCGGCGGCGGTGCTGGCGGAGACTGGGGGCAGCGGGTTTCCGATGATTACATTTTGAGAACCGTAAACAACACGGAAATCGAAATTACCGAACATGAAATTGGTCATGGCTTCGGCATGCCAGATTTCTATGAAGTACCGGATCGTCCGCCGGGTGGCTTCCCCATGCCAACGATTATGTGGGCAGGCAATTCGTCTACCATTACAAATTGGGATGCCTGGTTGCTGCGCTATACATGGAGCCAGTTGAAGAAGGATACCGCACGTTTCCCGCTTGCGCCATCTACCAATCAACCTGTTAATGTAGCCGCGAATGCCAAAGTGACGACATCGTATGTTTCTCCATGGGAAACGATTGCTGCGCTGAATGATGGACAGGACCCTGCACATTCCAACGATCGTACACAGGCGGTGTATGGGAACTGGCCAGAGATCGGTACACATTGGGTACAGTATGATTTGGATCGCACGTATACGGTATCACAAACGGATGTTTACTGGTTCAAGGACAACGGCGGTATTGACGTACCTCGCTCGTACAAAATTCAATACTGGGACGGAAAAACATGGCGTGATGTGAAGAACGCCAAAGGCCGTGGAACTCGTGCAGATACTTACAATACCACGACTTTTGATCCGGTGAGCACTACGAAAATGCGTCTTCAGATGGTATCCAATGATGCTGCTTCCACAGGCATTCTGGAATGGAAGGTAACGGGTATTGCGTTGTAAGGTATAAGTTGTTAGTAAGAATGGATCTGACTACACAGCGGCTGATCAGTGGCGAAAGTCCTGATTCAGCCGTTTTTTGCAGGAATAGATAGACAAGTGACGAAAGGTACATTTTAAGATATTGTTGAACACGTATTAAAGGGGGAATTCAAGTGGCATCGATAGAATTAGAAGCGATTCGTGATCTTTTGGTGAAAGCTTATGATACGACAATGGGAGAAGGGTGTACTCCTGAGACGCAACAGAGCATTGAGGTTTTTGAGCAAAAGCATAACGTGAGATTGCCCGCAGCGTATCGCGCGCTTTTGCTCGAATTCGGTGCATGCAACTTCGGCGATCCTGCCTTGTATTCGGTGAAAGAACTGTACTGGGCCTATCCCGAGTTTCTGGAAGCCTATCGTGAATATGAGAAAGAATATGAGTTGCCAGCTGACCTCCAGCCTTTCCCCATTGGTGGATTCGGTGAAGGAAGTATGGCTATACTGGATCAGGTCTCAGGCAAGGTACTGATGTTGATCCACGATGCAGGAGAAGTGCCTCTTCGGGAGATTGCTGTGGACTTTAATGAACTAATGATAATGCTGGCTGAGTCGGCAATCTGGGTTCAGGAACAGATGAATTAACAGGGTAGACGGAAGGAAGCGCAACAGACGTATGGATATTCGTAAGTTAAGATACTTTATCACCGTGGCGGAGGAGCTTCATTTCCACCGTGCAGCGGAAAAATTAAATATGACGCAACCACCGTTGAGCCAGCAGATTCAGAATTTAGAGGAAGAGCTTGGTGTAAAACTTTTGGAGCGCACGAGAAAAATGGTTCGTCTGACGCCAGCAGGTGCCGTATTTCTGGAACAGGCCAGACTCATTCTGGCCCAACTTGATCGATCTATTCAGCTTACGCAAAAGGCAGATCAGGGTATCATCGGGCATATAACCGTAGCCTTTGTGGATTCGGCTTCAGGGAGCATCATGGTCGATGTAATCAGGAAATTTCGCGCTGCGTACCCGCAGATTGAATTGACATTACGTGAGATGACTTCGTCCCAGCAATTGCAGGCACTGGAAGACGGACAGATCCATATTGGATTTTTGCGATATCAGGAAGATACTCGTCATGTCTCGTTCCGTCCCTGTCAGATGGAAACGTTGATTGCTGTGTTGCCAGATCATCACCCGATGGCTTCTCAGACTCAAGTTTCGATTCGAGAACTGGCGGATGAAGATTTTATTTTATTCCCACGACATCTGGGTTCTCCATTTCATCGACTGGTTCTGGACTACTGTAGAGCACATGGCGTAGACCCTCGAATTACGCAGGAAGCGATCCAGATGTATACGATTGTGAATCTCGTTGCAGCGGGCATGGGGATTTCCATTGTTCCATCATCGGTGGATGTGTTCCAACGGAAGGGCGTGGTGTTCCTTCCATTACAAGAAAATCCGCCCTCCGTACCGTTGTATACGGCATGGCGGACGGACATGAATCAGGAAGTGGTATCCCGTTTTATGAATTTTGTTAATGAATGTGTTTAACCCGTCTTGGTTGGATCACGCTCAATCCAAGGATTCAATATTTCATCAATACGAGTCATGATCGCAGGGTCCAGTTTCACACCGGAGGCTTTTACATTTTCCAATACCTGCTCTGGTCTGGATGCACCGATAATAACGGAACTGACATACGAAGGCTGGAGAACCCACGCAACGGCGAGTTGCGGGAGAGTTAGACCAATCTCTTTCGCCAATGGAACAAGCTCTTGCACAGCGGTAAGAACATCTTCGCGTAACCACTGACCAGCCAGTTTATTGAAAAAGGGTGCTCCTGCCTCTCCAGCTGCACGTGATCCGGTGGGCAATGCTTCGTTAGGTGCATACTTGCCTGATAGTATGCCCTGAGCAAGAGGAGACCATGTGATCTGTCCCAGTCCTGCTTGATCGCTTGCGGGTACGACTTCTTGCTCGATCACACGCCATAACATCGAATATTGAGGCTGGCTTGCAATGAAGGGTACATGAAGTTCCCGCGCCAAAGCGGCTCCTCTTGCGATCTGATCCGCGGTCCATTCGCTTACGCCAATGTAGTGGACTTTGCCCTGACGCACCAGATCGGCAAACGCAAGAAACGTCTCTTCCAGCGGAGTATTGTAATCATAACGGTGAGCGTAGTAGACATCGATATAATCTGTCTGTAAGCGCCGCAATGAACCATGACAGGCTTCCATAATGTGTTTCCGGGAAAGTCCGCGGTCATTATGACCAGAGCCGGTGGGGTGACAAACTTTGGTGCACAGTTCAATACTTTCTCTTCGTACATCCTTAAGAGCCTGTCCTAACACGGATTCAGCCTTCGTATTGGAATACACGTCTGCGGTATCGAATGTGGTAATACCTGCATCCAATGCGGCTCGCACACAAGCTTCTGCTATTCCATCCTCGACTTGCGCTCCATGCGTAATCCAGTTGCCGAGTGAAATCTCACTGACGGTTAATCCACTGTTTCCTAATTTGCGATATTCCATTCTTGCCGCCTCCCTAAGTCATCTGGACTCCATTGTAGCAATGGCAGATTAATAGGTGAAATATCTTTTAATCCCATCTTTGATACGAAAAAGATATCAGTGAATTTACATTTTCTCTTGAATGTATTTGCGATAGAGAGCGGGTGTAATCTCCTCGAACTTTTTGAATATTTTAATAAAATATCCCGATTCATTGAATCCCAGCTCATCACTGATCTGTGAGACAGGCATGTCGGTCACCTCCAGCAATTGCTTGGCCCACTTAATTTTGAGTTTTGCAAGATAGGTTGTAAAGTTCTCACCGGTTTCCTTCGCAAACAGTCTGCTGAAATAACTCGGACTCAGGTGGCATAGATCGGCCATTTGTTTGAGTGAAACCTGCTCACTCTTGTGACTGTGAATGTATTCAAATGCAGGCTGAAGCACCGGGCTGGAGCTTTCCGCATCAATTGGGCTGTTTTTGAGATAGGCATCCGCAATCGCATTGGTCATCTCTTTTTTGATCGACTCGATATTACGAATGGAGTAACCCGGCAGAATAGTGGAGAGGTTCAGTGACTCCTGATTGCCTGACGCTTTCTCGAACATTTCCACTAACAGATTTTTGTTGAGTGCTTCCTCCACAATATAGTTGCAGAGCAGGGATAACATGTTGGAGATTTTCACAATTTCTTCGTAGGTCATCACAGGTAGCTGGGCGTAATCGTCCTTTAATTCCTCCAGCTTGGCTGCATGCATGGGCACGTTCTTGGATGTGACAATCTGCTCCAGATCACTACCCTTTTCCGGGTCGGCGAGTTTCACTTGTCCTGCCATGACGGCGCCGATATATTTGCCATCGATCGTGATCGGAATCGCGATATCAATAATGTTGAAATGGCATAGATAGACATAGGGCTCATTCAACCGAACCGCTTCCAGACCGCCGCGCGAATCACATTTTTGGCAGTAGGGGAGAAGTTCGGGGTCTTTGCGTACATTCTGGCAGAAGGCCTGACAGCTGCTGTGACTGGTTATGGGAATGCCTTTATAATCAACGGTGAGGATCGCAAGTTTGGTAACTGTGGCGAGAGAATCTTGTAGACGCTTCCATTTATTAAGGTCGAGAATTTTATTGATATGCAAATATTCTTTAATCATTGGATGAAACCTCCATAGCTAACCTGATTCATGATTTAGGCCGTTAAAAGTTAGCAAGTTGTACATATTAAGATCTAATGATGACGGGTAATGTATAATGGGAGGTCAAAATTCAACCATCTCATGACAATAACATACCATGATTGCGCTAAAAAGCAAAAAATTACGATTGAAAATTATAATAATTTGTTATCAAAGTCCACTGTAAACCTGCTGCTCATGCGTTATATTAAGGTCAATTGTAAGAAATTAAAATTTGATCTAATCACTACACTATTTCATATCCTTAGGAGGCATATATTCATATGAGAAAAGCATTTATCAGCCCAACCAAATATGTACAAGGCGAAGACGAGTTGTTGAACCTGGGGTACTTTGTTAAATCCTTCGGAGAATCGGCCTTGCTGATTGCACATCCGGATGATGTACAGCGTGTAAAAGCGAAGCTGGATGCAACAGCAGAGAAATTCAATATTACGTTTGTTGAAAGCGGTTTTAAAGGGGAGTGTTCCCGTGAGGAAGTTGCTCGCCTGCAAGCGATCGCGAAGGAAAAAGGATGTGACTCTACCATCGGTCTTGGTGGCGGTAAAGCCATTGATGCTGCTAAATGTGTGGCCGAAGGCGAAGCACTGATCATCTGCCCAACGATTGCGGCAACAGACGCACCGACAAGTCACTCGGCTGTATTGTACACACCGGATGGTTCTTTCGATGACTATGCTTACTTCAAACAAAGCCCAAGTGTGGTTCTCGTTGATACAACGGTAATCGCCAACGCACCAACACGTTTCCTCGTATCCGGTATGGGAGATGCGCTCTCTACATACTTCGAAGCAAGAGCAACAGCGAAATCCTATTCCCGTGTAAACGCAAGTCTGCCAATGGGTTCCCGCGAAGGATATACACCTTCTGCAGTTGGTACGAATGCGGCACTTGCACTGGCAAAACTGTGTTATGAAATGCTGCTGACTGACGGTGCGAAAGCAAAAGTAGCCAGTGACAGCAACGTCGTGACTCAAGCGCTGGAAAATATCGTTGAGACCAACATTCTGTTGTCTGGTCTTGGATTTGAAAGTGGCGGTCTGGCCGCAGCACATGCAATCCACAACGGTTTGACTGTTCTGGAAGGCACACATCACTTCTTCCACGGTGAAAAAGTATCCTTCGGCACAATTGCACAACTCGTGCTCGAAAATGCACCAACCGAAGAGCTGCATGAAGTTATGGACTTCTGTCTAGAAGTGGGACTGCCGATCAGCTTGGCGGACATCGGTGTAGACACGATTAGTCAGGAAGAGCTGTTGAAAGTTGCAGAGATCGCTTGTATTCCGGAAGAATCCATTCACGCGATGCCGTTCCCGATCACCGTTCCTGAAGTGGCTGCTGCCATTGCAGCCGCTGACCGCATGGGTCGTGAGTACAAAGCAGCTTGCCGGGAGGCAAAATAATGAAGAAAATTATTAACCAAGCAGAAAATGTTGTTATGGAAATGTGTAACGGAATTGCGCTTGCGCACCCGGAGCTTGAGTTCCTGAAAAAATATAAAGTCATTAAACGCAGAGAGATTCAGGCCGATAAAGTCAGCCTGATCAGTGGCGGTGGCAGTGGACATGAACCAGCTCACGCAGGTTATGTGGGGAAAGGTATGCTGGATGCAGCGGTATGTGGAGATGTGTTCGCATCTCCTTCCCAAATCCAGGTGTACCAAGCAATCAAGGCAACAGCCAGCAACAAGGGTACACTTTTGATCATCAAGAACTACAGCGGTGACATGATGAACTTCAAGAATGCAGCGCATCTGGCAGAAGAGGATGGCATCGACGTACAATATGTACGCGTTGAGGATGACATCGCTGTGCAAGACAGCTTGTATACGGTAGGACGTCGCGGCGTTGCCGGCACTGTACTGGTTCACAAGATTGCTGGAGCAGCAGCGGAAGAAGGTCGCAGTCTGGCAGATGTGAAATCCGTTGCCGAGAAAGCAACTCAGAACGTTCGCAGTATTGGTTTTGGCTTCACATCCTGTACCGTACCAGCCAAAGGTACGCCTACATTCGAAATTGCTGAAGATGAGATGGAATTCGGCGTAGGGATTCATGGTGAGCCAGGGATTCGCCGGGAGAAAATTGTTTCGGCTGATGAATTGGCAGGGCGTATGGTTGAAGCGCTGCTTGCCGATATGAAGCTGGATACAGACGCTTCTGCGGAGATTGCAGTACTTGTGAATGGTTTTGGAGCAACACCTTTGCAAGAGCTGTATTTGCTCAACAATTCCGTTCAACGTGAGCTTGCAGGACATGCAGGTCTGAAGGTCGCTACTACGTTTGTAGGCAACTACATGACAAGTATTGATATGGCGGGTGCATCGGTTACGATCCTGAAACTGGATGATGAACTGAAGTCATTGTTGTTCAAGGAAAGTGATACCCCTGCATTTAAAGTATCTGGCCCTCCGGTAGCACAAGTGGCTTATTCCGAAGCGCTGGAAGCTGTTGTGAGTGAAGACGCTCCCGTATCTTATGAAGTGGAGACGGATGCATCAGCTGCGGTAATCGAAGGCAATCAATTTTCACTGGACAATGTCGTCTACCTGATCGATAAGATGGGTGAGATCATCATCAAGAACGAGGTACCATTCTGTGAACTGGATTCCCATGCCGGTGATGGCGATTTCGGTATGAGTGTAGCTAAAGGATTCCGCCAGTTGAAACGGGAATGGAATCACATCATTAACGAAGATAAAAAAGATATCGGTTCATTCCTCGACGCATGTTCCCTTGTTATCATGGAATATTGTGGCGGAGCATCCGGTCCAATCTGGGGTTCGGCATTCCGTGCGGCTGGCAAAGCAGTAGGGGACAAACAGCAATTAAATGTTGCTGAATTTGCTGAGATGATGCATGCAGCCGTGCAAGGGATTCAGTCCACAGGAGAACGCTCCTTCGGACGTGGTGCTGTTGTAGGCGACAAAACCTTGATCGATGCACTCGTTCCGTGTGCTGATTCCTGGACACAAAGTGCGGAGTCTGGCGATGACTTCAAAACCGCATTTGCTAAAGGTGCGGCAGCTGCCGTTGAAGGCGCGAAGAAAACGGAAGATATCGTGGCACGTATGGGCCGAGCAGGTACTGTCGGCGATCGTAGTCTGGGCTACCCTGATGCTGGCGCGTATGCGCTGGGTGTTATTTTCACAGAGTTGTCTGAGTCAATGAAATAAGGAATCTTATCGTTCTAGATGAATTGAACTAAACATTTACACGAGAACGTAGAGGACAGAAACAACCTGAAGAAGCGGAGCTAAAAGCTTTCTGCAAGAAAGCTACTTCGGAAGCATACACTTCGCCTTTATCACCAGATTTCCCCTTTGTAAAGCCTAATATAAAAATCTGGGGATAACAGCGATCAGAAGGTTGTTCTGTCATCGGAGTGGCAAGTGTAAATATTCTTTAGTTCAATTTATATAGATGAATTATTGAAAAAATGAATAAAAGAAATAGGACACTCCTAAAGCAATTAGGATTGTCCTATTTTTTTTGAATATCGTTTAACTCCAGAATTTTTTGATCACTTCGTGCTTCGATAGCTGTCACAACCGGCTCAAGGAAGCGTCCAAAATGATCTAAATCTGTCTTTGATTTCTCTGCAATAACACGTTGTTCCTCCGCATGATATAAAATGACGGCACGATACTGACTTTTTCGATCAAAAGAATTGAATGAGGCCGACTACGAATTCGTACACAAAATATAGAGAGAACCCAAGCAACATGATTCCAGCGATGACCGAAACCCAGCGTATCATTTGGCGACTCATTACTTTTCTTGTTATTGAAACAATAGATAGTAGACCTAAATCATGAATTAAAATCCCACTCATCACTCCAAATGCTGCAATGGCAAAGCCTCCTGAATGGGAAGAACTATAGGATTGGGAAAGAACCGCACCAAATACGGAAACCCAAAATACTAAGTTACCAGGTGATACTGCAACAAGCAATCCGTTTCGATATGTACTAAAAAATGACTTCTGTGTCTTTTCATCTGCCGGGGTGATATCTTTATCGGCATTTTTAATTGAATCGTAACCCAGATATGCGAGGAACCCTGCACCTACGATCCAGAGAGGTGTTTGAACATACGGCAAGGCCAGTACGGAAGCAAAGCCGAAGTACAGAGCAAGTATAAGTAAAATATCAATCGTCATGCCACCAATACCTACGGCCCATCCGTGAATAAACCCATTTTTCAATCCTTGCTTTGTCATTTCTACTGTAATTGCTCCAACAGGCATGGCTATGGCAAGACCGATTAAAAAATACTTAACATAAATATCCATTGAACATTTCCTTCCACATCTATGATTCATTTTTACTGTATACAATAAAAGTGTATTTTTTAATTTACAATATACATTTGGTAATATCAAGCTGTCACTCAATAAAATGGAGTTCAGATGGATGCATATTGTTCAATGTACATCATTATAAAATGTCGATTTTTATGCATATAAATACATAGAATAGAATATTTGGTTCATAATTTCGCCATGAATTTAAATAAATAGGTTGTTGAAAATGCCTTCTAACTTGTTATAATATAACCTATTGATATTGATAATCACTATCATTTATCTTTTTATTACTCAGCACTACAGTGAAAAGGGGTTAAGATTATTTTCTAAATTTACGTCTGAGGAGGTATATGATACTGAGTTTATCCAACGCAGTACGGTGCGTGGGAATCCAAATTTTCTAAATCTAGGGGGATATAAATTAAATGAGAAAGTCTATTTCTTCAAAATTAATGTTGATCATGGTTGCAGCTTTAACTTTGGTGTTGGCAGCTTGTTCAAGTAATGAACCTGCTACGACGGATACTGCGAATACAGAGGCTACAACTTCCGATGCTGCTACTACAGCTACACCCACAACTGTTGAAATTACGGATGCTCATGGAACGGTAACTGTGCCAGTAAATCCAACGAAGATCGTTGCTCTGGATAACAGAACATTTGAGACTCTGTCCACTTGGGGCGTCAAATTAGCAGCAGCGCCGAAGGATGTAATGCCTGCGGATTCACCGTATGTGGCGGATGAATCGGTACAAAATATTGGAAATCATCGTGAACCAAATCTTGAACTATTGGCTTCGATACAGCCTGACCTTGTCATTGTTGGTCAACGGTTTGCTGGATTCTATGAAGATATCAAAAAATTAGTGCCTAATGCAGCAGTGATTGACCTTAACATTGAGCTTGAAGAAACAGCATCACCTGGAGATAACTTTGTGAATGGACTTAAAGATGCAACAACCAATTTAGGGAAAATTTTCGAGAAGCAAGAAGAAGCTAGCCAACTGATTGCTGATTTTGATAAAGCTATTGAGGAAGCTAAGGCCGCTTATAATGGTGAAGATAAAATTATGAGTGTTGTCGTTTCTGGTGGAAACATTGGTTTCTCGGCTCCTCTTACTGGACGTGTGTGGGGACCATTGTATGACATTTTCGGCTGGGTTCCAGCACTAGAAGTGGACAAATCTTCTTCTGATCATCAAGGGGATGATATTTCTGTTGAAGCGATCGCCCAAAGCAATCCGGATTGGATTTTCGTACTGGATCGGGATGCAGCTGTATCTGCTGAAGAAGGTGCCGTTCCGGCTCAGGACGTTATTGATAACTCACCTGCTCTGAAAAACACAAAAGCTATTACTCAAAAACAAATCGTTTATGCTCCAAACGACACATACACCAATGAATCGATTGAAACTTTCTTGGAGTTGATTAACAATCTTACGAAAGCTCTAGCTAAACAGTAAAAAGGAGTATGCTGCAGTGCAGAAGAATTTAATACCAAAATTAGCTGGGGTTGAGAATTCTCAACCCCAGCGTCATAATCCGAAAAAGCTATGGACCATACCTTTTATCATTGCGATTATAGCCACTATTATTTTAGGCATTACATCACTGCTTATTGGAGTCTATGACATACGAAGACAAGCCGATGGAATGGAGATGTTCTTCATTACTCGTGTCCCAAGAACTGTTGCATTAATGCTTACCGGTGCCGCCATGGCAATGGCTGGACTGGTCATGCAGCTTATTACACAGAATCGCTTGGTGGAACCTACCACAACAGGAACAATGGAATGGTCGGGTCTGGGGATCATGTTTATTTATCTGGTCTTTCCTGCTCCGAGCTTAACGTTGAGAATGACTGGTGCAATCATTTTTTCTTTTATAGGAACGATGATTTTTTTTATGTTTCTAAAGAAAGTTAAACTCCGTTCGTCTTTGGTTGTCCCGATTATCGGGATGATGCTTGGAGCAGTCATTTCTGCATTTTCAACTTTCGTTGGACTTGTATTCCAAATGACTCAAAATATCGAAAGCTGGTTTGCAGGCTCCTTTTCATCTGTGCAAATTGGCAGGTACGAATATTTATGGCTCATTGTGTTGGTGACTATTCTTATTTTTGTTTTTGCTGATCGGTTGACTTTAGCTGGTCTTGGAGAAGATGTCGCTACTAGTCTTGGCGTAAATTATGACAGGATCATTCTTTTGGGTACTGCGCTTATTTCACTGGCCGTTGGAATCGTTGCAGCTGTCATTGGGAACTTGCCTTTTCTAGGGTTAATTGTCCCCAATATCGTTTCCATGTTTAGGGGTGACGATCTCAGGAGCAATTTGCCATGGGTGTGCTTATTAGGGATGGGCAGTATCATTGTTTGTGATATCCTGTCTCGTGTCATCATCATGCCTTTTGAAATACCTGTCTCCATGATCCTTGGAACAGTGGGAGCCGTCGTATTTATTGTCATTTTGTTAAGACAAAGGCGGTCAACAAGGAGGGTAAGATGAGCGACTTAGCAAGTAGAAATCCACTAAATATCGAAATCGATTCTAGCCGTCGTCCTAAAAAAAGATCAGCTAGAGCCTTCCGTACCAAGAAAGAAGAAAAGCGTTATTGGATTTTGCTGATCACATTGATTGTTCTGGGCGTTTTTGCATCGGTTGGACTACTGGTTTATAACAATCCCGTGCCGGTGTCCTCACCTTCTTTTATACCAGTTGTTACAAGAAGGGTAGTTGCTCTGGTTTCAATGCTGATCGCTGCAATCTGCCAAAGTTTATCCACGGTTGCTTTTCAATCGATTACGAATAACAGAATTATCACTCCGTCCCTTTTAGGTTTTGATGCTATCTATTCAACCATTCATACGAGTACTATATTTTTCCTTGGTGCTACGGTATTTGTGAATTTTAGCGGTGTTGATTCCTTTTTATATCAAGTTGCTGCCATGGTCATCATGTGTTTGATTCTTTATGGATGGCTGCTTTCCGGAAAATACGGCAATTTACAACTTCTGCTTCTGGTCGGAATTATCATTGGGACCGGCCTGAGATCCGTATCTTCATTTATGAGAAGACTTCTTGCACCGTCCGAGTTTGATATTTTACAGGCAAGAATGTTTGCTTCCGTGAATAATGCCGATTCTGCCTATTTCCCGATTGCGATTCCTATCGTCATCATTGCAGCGATCCTGCTGCTTGCTAATGCCAAGAGGTTAAATGTATTGTCGCTGGGTAAGGATGTCTCGACTTCCTTGGGAACTAAACATCAAAGTAGTGTGATTTATACGCTGGTCCTGGTTTCCATATTGATGGCCATTTCGACGGCTTTGGTGGGACCACTAACATTCTATGGATTTTTAGTAGCGATTTTGAGTTATCAGGCCGCCCAAACCTATGATCACAGATATGTTTTCCCAATGGCTCTTGCGATAGGGTTTGTGATCTTAACCGGTGCATACTTTATTATGAATCATGTTTTCAATGCCCAAGGTGTTGTATCTATTATTATAGAATTGGTTGGCGGACTAACATTTTTAATTGTGATTTTAAGGAAGGGTTCTTTATGATACAGATCAATAATGTCAAAAAGTCCTATGCAGCCGAGGTAGAGATTGGCCCTTTGAATATTCATATACCCAAAGCAGGCCTTACTTCATTGATTGGACCCAACGGTGCGGGGAAGTCGACGACACTTCTGATGATCGGAAGACTTTTGGATTTGGACGAAGGTCAAATTACGGTTGCCAATATGGATGTTTCCACGACCAAGTCAAAAGACTTGGCCAAGATTGTAACGGTTTTACGACAAGAAAATCATTTTGTCACAAGGCTTACCGTTAGACAACTTGCCGGATTCGGACGGTTTCCTTATTCTAAGGGAAGATTAACGGATGAGGATGAAGCTATTATTTCTAAATATATTGATTTTCTAGACTTAACTGATCTGGAAAATAGATATTTAGATGAGCTTTCTGGTGGTCAAAGGCAAAGAGCTTATGTCGCCATGGTTTTGTGTCAGGAGACGGAATATGTACTTTTGGACGAGCCTCTGAACAACCTGGATGTTGCCCGTTCTGTTCGGATGATGGAGCATTTGAGATATGCCGCTAATGAATTCGGGAGAACCATTCTGACGGTTATGCATGATATCAATTTTGCCGCCAAATATTCGGATCGAATATGTGCCATGAAAGATGGCCAAATCGCTGCTTTTGGAACCGTAGAAGAAGTGATGGACCCTGAAATTTTAACAGATATTTTTGAAACGAAAATTGAAATTATCGATGGTCCGTATGGACCGATAGCGATCTATTAACCACAAGATTTAATGAAAAGTGGTTTGTTAAAATGGTCTTCAGAAAGTAGAGTGATTATTCACTCTGCTTTTTTTTATTCAATACCGAGCATCTTCCTGCAAAATTTTCTTTCTTGTTCAAAAGGTATTTTCACTCACAGAGTGTTATTTTGGATATGGAAAGCGATTTTGCATGCCATAAATTGGCTTGAGGGTTCCAGATAGTGTAATCTGGAGATTATGAAAACCCATTTGAACGAGAAGGGATCGGGATGATTCAATGACGCAAAAAATCTATTATGACTCTGCTTATACTAGAGAGTGGCATACAACGATTACAGGCAGAGTGGACAAGGAAGATGGCATACATGTCACGCTGGCGGAGACTGCTTTTTACCCGCATGGGGGTGGACAACCTTGTGATCTAGGACAAATTGGCGGTATTGCTGTTCTGGATGTGAACATCGAAGATGGAGAAGTGTGGCATAAGCTGGAACGCGCCCCTGAACAGACAGAAGTACATTGTGAGATTGACTGGGAGCGCAGATTCGATCATATGCAGCAGCATACGGGTCAGCATTTGTTATCGGCAATCACGCTGAAGCTGACTGAAGCGATGACGCTTAGTTTCCATCTCGGTACGGAGTATGACACGATTGATGTGGCTGCGGCTGAACTGGGAGCGGATCAATGGACTGCCATTGAACAAGAGGTGAATCGTCAGATCTATCGTAATGCTCGCATCAACACTTCCTGGGTTACAACAGAAGAGGCGGCACAATTGCCACTGGTGAAGCAGCCTACGGTAACGGAAGATATTCGCATTGTCGAGATCGAGGGTGTGGAGTATAACGCCTGCGGCGGAACGCATGTGTCGGCGACAGGTGAGATCGGGATCATCAAACTGCTGAAAACCGAAAAAGTGAAGGGCGGCACCCGCATTTATTTCAAATGTGGAACAAGAGCGCTGAATGAATTTACATCCACACAAAACGTGCTCAATAGCATCATGGTTAAATTAAAGACCAGCAAGGACGAATTGTTGGAGCGCATTGAGAAAATGGAGCTGGAGCAAAAACAGCTGCAAACCGAGCTGAATGCAGTGAAAACAACCAATGATGCCTATTATGCGGAGGAACTTCTGGCTGCTCGGCAAGGGCTGGTGATTGCTCAAGTCTTTGAAGACAAATCGCTAAAGGATATGCAGAGCCTGGCAACCAAGCTGACGGCAGACCATGAGGGACTTGTACTGTTCGCCAGCATCTCGGAGGCCAAAGTCGTTCTCGCACAGAACGGACAGCCGCCTGAATGGGCGTGTGGACCTTTCTTCAAAGGCAATCTTGGAGCTTACCAAGGCAAAGGTGGAGGTAGTGAAAAGATGGCTCAGGCAGGCTTTGCCAGCAGCGAAGATGCGCTCGCCTTTTATGAGTTCACCAAGGACCAGTTGGGACATCACTGATTCGCATTTTCTTTTACGGACAGGCAGTATTGAAATATGAGTAAGGGACAAGCACGTCACATTGTGGCGTGTTTTCCATTGCCAATAGTTGAAGGAGGTTGGAATATGACAGAACGAATTCAGTGTATACGAGAAGGGTGTACAAATACCATTCTGCCAGCAACAGCGGCGAAAACGGGTGGTTATTGTATGCCTTGCAAGCAGGAGATGGAGCGTGAGGAGCGCCAGAGATACATTGAAGCGAATCGACGTGACGTGAACTTGTATGCGGGGATCATAGACCCGGTGGAAACTTTGAAAATCATGCACGAACCTCAGGTTCGCGATCCGCTAATTCGTTATGTGCCATATGAACAATCTAAGGAACAAGTATATCTGTCCTTGTCTGTAGAGCAACAAGATCAGATGAAGGACTATGCGATGCAACGGATTCGTACAGGTGATGAAGATACAGGCAAAGACATTCTGGTATATCTGGTCTGCTACCATGATATATCGTTGACTGCCGAAATTCCTGAGCTGCTGGAACAGGAGATCTATTATCCTTCCATTTTGTATAAAAGTGCCTCGGGTGAGGCACGTGATCATCTCTTGCAGCAGGTGAATACCGATGATGAGAAGCGTAACCATATTTTGCTCATGCTGGCTCATATCAGTGATGATGTTGTTGTGCAGCAGTTCCGGCAGTGGAGACAGTCTCCGCCATCTTGGGCGAGTGAGTTGTACGTTGCACCAGAGCATTACACCACTGAAGCTGGTTGGGAGCTCACGAAAGACGGGCAGCGCAGGGAATTATTCATCACCCCAAGTTATTCACTCTATAAAGTAAAAGAGAATGAAGGAACTAGCGTGGAATCATTCGGTGATTCATTCTCGTTGCTGACCCCTAGTGCCAATTGCTGTCCATGGTGTGGTGGTGCGTTAACCACCTTAATTAGTCTGGATGTTAAGCATCCAGCATTGCATGACGTTTCTTGGCATGCTCAGCAACTTCAGATACAGACTTGCGTGATATGCAGCAGTTATGGTGTGGTTTACATGGAAATGGACGCAGCAGGGGAACCGTTATGGAGTTCACATAATGTTATGCCTGTGGGAATGGACGAGATTGACCTAGACGACTATGGTAAACTTGCACAGGCTGCGGGGCGTCAGTTTCAGATTGCGACTTCATCACGTCATGCGTTCCATGCCAGTGAATGGGCGATGGAGCCATCGCTATCTCAGGTCGGCGGACATCCGGGATGGGTTCAGGATGCGGAGTATCCAACATGTCCGAGCTGTTCCACGAGAATGAAGGCCGTCGCACAACTGGATTGGGGCGAGGTTGAGAAACATGGTGAGGGCATGTATTACATGTTCCTATGTGAGCCGTGTCAGCTGACCGCCGTATCCTACCAGCAATCTTGATGGTGGAAGCTATTATAAGCTAGCATCTTAATACGATATTTCAGGGCTT
Organism: Paenibacillus amylolyticus; assembly: GCF_001570725.1. Lineage (GTDB taxonomy): Bacteria > Bacillota > Bacilli > Paenibacillales > Paenibacillaceae > Paenibacillus > Paenibacillus amylolyticus_A. Next base: position 190,278 of record NZ_BCNV01000007.1, on the reverse strand, counting down.
CAGGTTGGAATGACAGTAGTAGAAATACAAAAACAAAGGGGCATCCGGAAGTTCTTGAACTTCATGGGATGCCCCTTTGCTAGCCTGCTGCGCAGAATGGATGGCGGCTATTCTTTCTACAGTTAGCGGGTTATGTTATTCAGTCACTAAGGATTGGTTTTTTTATCTACGTGCAGAGGCAGCTTGTCGTACTCACACAGTCTAACGAACCTAGCACGTCTTATTGGGCGATTTTGCAGCAGTATAGAATTCTACCGAATCGTATGCACTTTATTTCTCCCATGGGCAGGTTTTTCGCGAAGAAAATCGGAGGTTCTGACGGTAATAAGATTGCTGAGATTCGTTAGAATTTCATATGTTTGTTTTAATGCGAAATAAGGTGTGTCCGATTCGTTAGCACTGCGCCCAAACCTAAATTCACCCCATACACATCACCCGCACATTACCACCCACACCACACGTTCCACACATTACGACCTAAGTTACTACAGCTTCGTATGCGCCTAGCCTCTTCACTACATCTGTCTACAAGTCCGCAGATGCCTGCTTTAACAAACCAGCCAACCATTCATAGTCCGGCGTATCTTTTTCCTTGAGTTTGATCGTTTTACGTTCTTCCGGGCCTTCGAATATTCCATCGGGTAGATCAAGTTCGGTTGCATGGAAGATGGTGAAAGACACGGCCTGTTTGGATGGCGAGATGACCGCAGCGTACTTTCCGTTTTTCAAAAAATGAGGTTTCTTGTATTGCACGCGTTCCTGCACGTCAGGGATGGTATCGTGCACCAACTGACGCAGTTGTCCAGCGATTTCTACTTGCCATGGGATCTGAATCTGTTCAATAAACGCAGTGACTTCTGCATTCTTGGTCATGCTTGTTCACCCTCCGTATGGATCTGATTGTGTGTTTCCCATTCTGGTCTTAGGATTCCCATCATCAAGCGGTCGTAACGCTTACCATCACGATATACAGCTGAGCGTGCCCGACCTTCCAACTGAAAACCAACCTTCTCATAGGAACGGATTGCTTTGGCATTGTAGGCGATGACATCGAGGCCAACCCGGTCCAGATTCATTTCATGGAATGCATATCGTAAAATAAGATTCAACGCTTCCGTTCCATATCCCTTGTTGCGATGTTCGGCAAGTCCGATGCCAATGGCAAGCTGTCCGCAGCGGTTATTCCATTCAATACTGTGAATGACGACAAAACCAATCAGCGTATCCTCTTCATGCGTGCGCAGTCTAAAGTAGACTTCCTTGTTCTTCGTTTCGCCCTCATCTTCCAACTGTTTCTCTGAATAGGGAATGGCCAGATCAGTATCCACATTCCGAAGGTACTCCGGGTCTTCGTTCCATTGCAGCATGGTCTGCACGTCTTCAGAGCGTGGTGGCGTCATCTTTAATCGTTTGCTATAAAACAGGTTATCCGTAGTGAGTGTCATAGGGGTCTCCTTTAAATTAAGTTAAGCTTGCTTCACCGTAGTTTCACATGTAACTCTATGTATATTTCGCAATAGACCTCGCCCCTTTGGCATCTGATAGCCTCATCATACTGGAAATTATAGGTGAATCACAATAGCGTATTTTAGTGGATAGAAGCAATCTCTTGTCATGAAACCTAACATGGTAGTAATATGAAATAATCGATATACATTCAATGACAGAACCAATAAAAATGTCGGCAGGAGTGATACGTTTTGGAGATCAAAGTGGATGATTTGAATGGAATACAAGTTAAGGCATTAATTGCAGAGCACTTGCAAGGCATGGCAGCGGATTCACCTCCAGAGAGTATTCATGCGTTGAATCTGGATGGACTCAAGAAGCCTGAAATTACATTCTGGTGTGCGTGGGATGGGGACGACTTGCTCGGTTGTGGGGCTATCAAAGAACTTAATTCGGAACATGCAGAATTGAAGTCGATGCGTACCGCTTCGGCTCATCTGAGAAAAGGCGTAGCGAGAAAAATTTTGGCCCATATTATGGACGTTGCTGTAGAACGTGGTTATAAGCGAATCAGTCTGGAGACGGGCTCAATGGACTCATTTATTCCGGCACGGAAGTTGTATGAAGATTTCGGATTCGAATACTGCGAACCCTTCGCGGATTATATATTGGATCCGAATAGCGCATTTATGACAAAAACAATTTAAATTCATCCATATAAGAAACCAGTATTCTGTTTTTTTTACAGGATGCTGGTTTTTTAATTTTGCAACATATCATACATATTGAAATCTGGAAAAAGAGTAGAATAAACTCAATGACGCAACATGGACCATGCTATGAAAAGGATGGAGGAGTCGTGCATGATATATTGGTGGTTTGATCATATGAATCCGCTGTTTGCCGTCTTGATATTATGTCCCATCATTGCTGTGGTGCTTGGAGTATGCAGTTATTTTGCCAAATGGTTTAGACTCTGGGTTGCGCTGATTATTTCTTTTATGCTGCCTTTGTTGTATATCGCGAGTGATCTTTCAACAATGGGTAGTAACATAGGCGCTTGGTTCATCTATGGGGCAGTGTACAGTTTGATCAGCTGGATTATACGCAGATTGCTTCGTGCCATTGTGGGGTATAAAACATAGGTTGTGTCCCTATTCGTTTGGGATGAATTGGCCATAAGGAACTTCTGGGCTGATTGATGGACAATAGGGTATACTGGACATTATGTCTATGAAACAAGACAGCATTACAGACGTTTTTTACATCAGGAGGACTTGAATTGGCTCAGACAGAAGGAACACTACAGAAGAAGCTTAAACCAAGACACATCAGTTTTATGGCTATGGGTGGTGTCATAGGAACCGGAATTTTCAAAGGCAGTGCAGAGACGATTGGACTCGCTGGTCCGGGCGTGATCGTTACGTACATTTTTGCCGGATTATTGCTGCTGGTCGTTATGGCCGCGATGGCGGAGATGGCTACGGTGTACAAGAACAAAAATATGAAAGACTTCGTGCAGGAAGCATTCGGTAGCCGAGTTTCCTTTGTTATGGGATGGATGTACTGCTTTCTATGGTTATCGGTGTGTGTCATTGAGGTGATTGCCGCCGGGAGCTTTTTGCAGTATTGGTTCAGTGAAGTACCGCTGTGGATGCTGAGTCTGGCTTGTGCGGCGTTCATTATACTGGTTAATCTGCTCAGTGTGGGTGTGTTCGGGGAATTTGAGTTTTGGCTAGCCGGGATCAAAATTGCCATGATCATTATTTTTATCTTCCTGGGCGCAGGATTGATCTTTGGCATTATTCCAAGTGATAACACCCCTTATCTGCAAAATTACACGCAAGCAGGCGGGTTCTTCCCGAACGGATGGTCTTCGATCTTCTCGGCACTGCTTGTGGTCATGTTCTCCTATGGGGGATCGGAGCTGATTGGTCTGACCCTGACCGAGACGGAAAATGCAGAAAAGGTTATGCCCAAAATCGTAGGCAATTTCATGCTCAGAATTATTCTGTTCTTCACCTTGCCGATTCTCATCATCTGTGGACTCATCCCTTGGAATGAGATCGGGCCGGAGAGCAGTCCGTTTGTGCAGGTGCTCGCCTCTACGGGACTGCCGGGAGCGGCACACATTATGAACTTTATTTTGGTGACGGCGGTTCTGTCTGCTGCGAATTCAGGGATCTACGGTGCATCCCGGATGATGCACTCCATGGCAGTAGGCGGGGAAGCTCCAAAGGCATTGTCACAGACGAATCGCAACGGCAGCCCTGTTAACACACTTCTGGTGTGCTCGGTCGTCTTGCTTGGAGGTTCCTTGCTTGGCCTGTTCGCGCAGGATCAACTGTTCCGGGTATTGCTCGCAGTTCCGGGATTTGTGGTAATTCTCGTGTGGATCTGTATTGCCTCATCGCAGTTGAAACTGCGGAAAAGATATCCGGTTCAACCGACCTTCAAAGTCTGGGGATTCCCCTACATAACCGGAGTCGTTGTACTATGTCTGAGTGTGATTGCGGTGATGTTTGTGTTTGATGAAGGTAATCGGTTCAGTATTAGCATCTGTCTTGCCGTGCTTGCGTTGCTCATTATCTGGTCCCTGATTCGATTCAGGAAGACAAATGGACGAACAGTTTAATATTTGTGACATTAACATGTAAAACACCACAACATCTCGGCGCTCGCGTCGGGGTGTTTTTTTCTATCATTTTTTGCTGCAAGGAACGTAAACAAATCCTAAGAAATGAAGCCTAAATGCAGCTCCAATGATCAAAGCTACCACAGCCATGATAGCGTTTTTATGTAAACCCAATATTTTCTTGCCTAAATCGACATATTCGTTTACTATTTTCCCATACTTAGTGCTTCAAGCATGTGTTTTTTGGGTAGCGCCTAGTCAAAAAGGCTTGGGTTCACGGGAGAGGAAGAGGAGCGGATGATCGGTTTTTTTAGAAAACGTTTGGTTGTACGCATTGTTGCAGTAGTTACACTGGTCATTACGATAATAGCCGTTGGAAGCATGCTGTTACAGGTGGCTAATATGAAGCTAGCTGCGCAGGAGGCCATTTCGAGTTACAATATCCAGATTGCTCAGAGTTATGTGAATCAGCTGGATACAGCATCTTATGCCGAGTTTGCCAAGGACCCCAAGGAGAATGACGAATTCTTGAAGATTCGTGATGAACTGGATGACTTTCGTGTAAGTATTGGTGCAATGTATGTGTATTTCGTCAAAATAGATGACAAAGGTACGCCACTTATTATGGTTGATGGCATGAAGGATGCAGATAAAGCCTCACCGATTAATGAAGTAACGGATGTGCCGCAAGATGCTGTTCAGAAGCTGTTGCAGGGGCAGACAGCCAGTTCTTCGATTATTAACAATGAAGAGTACGGTGACTATATTTCCTCTTACGCTCCCATGCTGGATAGTAATGGGGCTGTAACAGGTGTGATTGGTATTGATACGGCGGTATCGGTGATCGGAAGCATTGAGTCAGATATTATGAAATCAAGTATTCCCTTCTATGCTTTATTGTTACTAATTACACTTATAGGCATTGCTGTTGTCATGTGGTTTATTGTAAGGGGATTGCGACCACTTCAACCGCTGAAGGCGAGTGTGGAAAAAATGGCACAGGGTGAGCTTGCAGAAGCGAATCAAATTTTGACGTCGTATCGTTTGCGGAGCGAAGATGAGATTGGAACGACATACCAAGCGATGATACATATGTCCGGAAACTTGAATAAAATTGTAAGTAACATGGTTGAAGGGGTAGCCGTAACCACAGATATTTTATCGGAATCAACCAAGGAATTTAATCGTAGTACCGAAGAGATGCTTGAGATGAGCAACACGGTTGATCAGTCTGTCGAACAGATTAGACAGGGTGCACATACGCAGAAGCAGGGTGCGAGCGATAGTGCGCATGCGATGGAAGAGATCGCAAAAGGCATAACGGATATATCCGAATCCTCGATGGTTGTATCGGATGCGGCAACAAGTGCGCTTGCTACGGCGGAGTCGGGTAAACAGAGCATGTCACAGATGAAAACACAGATGGAGAGCATCTCGAATGTCTCAGGTGAAGTTGTAGCGATGGTTCAGGTGCTGAACAACTACTCCGAGGAAATAGGTGGTGCGCTACACACGGTTCGTGATTTTGCGAGTCAGACGAAGCTGCTTGCGCTTAATGCATCCATTGAGGCAGCACATGCAGGAGAACACGGCAAAGGTTTTGCTGTTGTGGCGGACGAAGTTCGGAAGCTTGCGGAGGCTTCAAGCACATCCATGGAACTGATCTCGAACCTGCTGCTTCGCATTCAACAAGAATCACAGCAGATCGGCTCACGGATGGGCGTTACCGCAACGGAGATTGGGCAAGGTGTTACGATTACCGCAGAAGCGGAGCAAGCATTCGCCCATGTGGTTGATGCGTTCCAACTGGTGACCCGTCGCATTCAGGAAGTCTCCGCGGCGGCAGAGGAAATCTCGGCAGGATCGGAAGAGGCCGCAGCCTCGGTCAATACGATCTCCCAGATCTCAGCCGGGGTGTCGGATCATTCGGATGAGATCTATCGCTTGATGCGTGAACAGTCGGCCATGTTCAACAGGGTGGCGCAGACATCCACGATGCTGGAGCAGCAGACCAACGAGATGAGCGAAGCCGTGCGAAAAGTGAAAGTATAACTTGAGTAAAATGTAGTAATAGTAAAGCAAGCGGTAGTTAGAAAAGAGTCTGGTTTGTTGTGTAACCATACAAAGCAAAAAAAGTGTTCCGCTCTTAGAGGAGTTGGTGTTCATCCCAAACTTCCATTAAAGCGTGGAGCACTTTTTTTGCGTCAGCATTTTGCATAATTCGAATCATACCGCTCACGGTTGATTGAAAGACGCTCAGGTGATTTATGCAAAATGCGCACATTTATACCATTAAATGATCCAGCTCAATCGCTTGTCTGAAGCGTCGGGCGAATCGTTCTGCGGCTACGGCGCACTCCTTGGACTCCGTCTGTACGAAGCCAATCTGCATTTTCGGTTGATCAATCCCAGCGATCTCAACCATCTTCACCAGACCTTCTTTCCATAATTGATTTTGGTGAAAGGAAAAGTCATGACCAATCGTGGCGGCGATATCGTTTCTTAATACCATATTGATCGCTTCTGAATTATTTGTTTTGAACAGAATGGACAGAGGTCCGTGATCATAGGTGAATTCCTGGATGAAGTCTTCGATGAAACCGTCTCGATAGAGTGCCAGCTTGTGTTCTTTTAATTGATTCGGTGTAACACGGCTGTGCTTGGCAAGTTCAGACAGGTGATGCGTACCGACGACCAGCTTGCCCGAGTACATGGGACTGAAGTGAAGTCCATCAAATTCCCGCAATTGTTTGGCATAGATCGCGATAAAGCCCAGATGGGTTTTGTTGTTGCGGATATCCTCGATAATTTCCATGGAGCCTTTCTCTTCAATGGAGATGTTAAGATGGGGGTGCTCATGCTTCATATCCGCAGCAGACTGGACAAGATAAGGCATGACACTTGGAAAAGTAGCCACATGAAGCTCTCCCGTAAGAGAGGAGGCTTCTGCGTTCAGGGATTTCAATTCATCAATCCGCTGTAAAATGTCCAGTGCCTTGGCAATGAATTGTTTGCCTTCGGGCGTGGGATGAGTTCCCTGCCGCGAGCGTTCGAACAGGATCAATCCAAGTTCTTTCTCCAGACGATGAACCGATTGGCTAATCGCCGATTGTGTGACATGCAGATGCTCCGAGGCTGCGGAGAACGATTGCGTCTTCGCAATTTCAACGACATATTCGAGCTGTTCCAGATTCATGATTTCATCTCCGTTTAACATTAATATAACTAATGTTAACATTAGTATCTATAAATATGAATAATACATGAACAGCGATATAATATATAGACAAGCCTTATAGTTCTTTAAGATATAAGTAGAACTTTAACTTTTACACCAGAAACGCAGAGTGCAGAACCAATCTGAAGAAGCAGAGGGTGCGCCTTTATCACTAGATTTTTCACTTGCATCAAGGGAATGAAGAAAATCTGGGGATAAGAGTGATCGAAAGATGGTACTGCAATCAGCGTGATCAGGTGTAACATATCTAGTTCAACTTATATAGACAATCATATAAAGGGGATGAGCTTCATGAAAGCAGCAGTATGGTACGGCCATAAAGACGTTCGTGTAGAAGAACGGGAAATTCCGGTTGCTCAAGCAGGTCAGGTCAAAATCAAAGTGGAATATGCGGGGATCTGCGGCAGTGACTTACATGCCTATCATCATGGTGTAGGGATTCAAGAAGGCGAGAATCATCCGCTCTCAGGACAGAAAGCACCGTTGACATTGGGTCATGAATTTGCAGGAACCGTCAGTGAATTGGGGAGTAATGTAAGCGGTATCAGTGTCGGTGACCGTGTTGTGGTAGAGCCGTTGTACCATTGTGGAAAATGTGAGTACTGTATCCAGGGTCGTTACAACCAATGTACTCAATTTGGATTCGTTGGACTGAATGGTGATGGTGGCTTTGCAGAGTATGTTGTTGTTGAAGCATACATGGTTCATCCCATACCGGATAACGTATCTTTCGAAGAAGGTGCGCTCGTAGAGCCTACAGCAGTAGCCTTCCACGCGGTTCGTCACAGCAAGCTGAAAGTGGGGAACAAGGTAGCTGTATACGGAGCTGGTCCAATTGGATTATTGACCATCCTGTCTGCCAAAGCAGCAGGAGCCTCCGAAATCTATGCTGTCGATGTATTTGAGGAACGTCTGGACCTGGCAGCCAAGCTGGGAGCCATTCCAGTGAACAGTGCCAAAGTCAATGCAACCGAAGTGATTTTGCAGCAATCGGGTGGCATCGATGTGGCCTATGAAGCAGCAGGTGTGCAGCCAACGATGGACAGCGCTATTGCGGTTGTCAAAAAAGGTGGAGAAGTCGTTGTCATCGCAGCGATCCCAAATCCGCTTCAAGTGAACTTCTTCGATCTTTTGGTCAAAGAAGCGAATCTGACAGCAACGCTGGCATATCGTCACATTTTCCCTGAAGTAATCTCATTGATTGCGGAAGGATCGCTCGATGTGAAGCAGGTCATCACCAAGAAAATCAAACTGGACGATATCGTGCAGGAAGGACTTGAACTGTTGATGAGCGACAAGAGCCATGCGAAGATTTTGGTGGAGATTGGCGGGTAAAAAAATCAATAGCAATGTATCATTTCAAATGCTATATAAGTTGAACTAAAGATTGTTTACACTGACACTACGATGACAGGATAACCTTCCAATCGCTGTTATCCCCAGATTTTTTTAATTTCCTTTTCTCAAGGGGAAATCCGGGGATAAAGGCGAACGCTTCGCTTTTTCAGGTTTTTTCTGTCCTCTCCGTTATCGTGTAAATGATTAGTGCAACTTATATAATTGACATTTATAAACGCAAAAAAGACCGTTCGTCATCATGAACGGTCTTTTACGTTTCATTCTCCGCTCTCGGCTCACGGGTTGCTGTTACTCTCCACTAGGAATCATAACGGTAGCAGATCGCCTTGCCACCGCTACTCTCGGAGCTGAACTCCTTATCCTCTGTAAATCCAAAACGCTCATATAAACGGATGGCGTTGACCATCTGACCACCCGTATATAAATACACCGTATTTTTGCCCATCTCTTTGGCAGAATCTACGCATTGCTGGAGCAATTCTCTGGCGATTCCATGACCTCTCCATTTTGGATCGACACCCAACAAGCGAATAAACGGATAATCGATCGGCAATTCAAAGTTTGGATATGCCTTGTGCGCTGTTTCGAATAATTGGACTGTACCGACAATCTGATCATCAATCTTGGCGATCCATAATTGTGTCAGGTACGGATTAACCACAGACTCTCTAATGTCTTTTAGGTAAGCCTCCCAACGTTCATTTTGTTCAAATGTCTCCCGATACTCGGCGTAACTTGCAACAAGGATATCTACGATCTCTGGATGGTCTGTTTCTGTGGCAGGATGAATCGTAACGGCAGCCGTTGTCATCTTTTATTTCCTCTTCTCTTATGGGTTAAGTATGAAATAGAGTTTTCTTGCATTTTACCATAACGAATTCAATTCGATTCATTCAAATTTTCTATAGTTAACTCAGTCATTTCTATAGATCAAAGCACATTAGCGATTGAGCTGTGTGGAATACAGATGATTGCGATATTCGGTTGGCGTATTGCCTTCGTATTGCTTGAACATGCGCAGGAACAGCTTGTAGTCGGTGAAGCCGCACTGTCCGGCAATTTCTTTTACACTGGCATTGGTGTTGAGCAGCAATTGTTTCGCCCGGCGAATACGTTCTGTGAGGATATAGGTTTTGAGTCCGGTACCTTTCTCACGTTTCACCATTTTGGAGATATAGTCTTTGTTAAAATTAAAATTTTCTGCAATCTGACTCACCGTGATGTTCGTGTGCAGATGAATATCCACCCACTTGCAGATATGGTCCACAATCGCATTATGCGGGCGATAATCCGTCTCTATATTGCGCTCCAGCTCCTTGAACAACAGCAACAAAGCAGCGTCGGCTTCCTCTGGTGAGAAGGATGACACGTGCAGCAACTGCTTGAATAACTGATTGGCCATGGAAGGCACCTGAATGGTGGCATGTGTCCTAAAGCGATTGAATTCTGCCTGCACCGCATCATAGTGAACCCAGTAGAAGCTGACGGGGGAGTCGCTGATCTGGTAGCCATAGTGGGTCTGACCAGCGCGCAGAAACAACAGATCGTTGGCACGAACTACATATTGTTCCTCTTCTTCCGCGATGTACATCTCACCTTCCAGCATCAAAATGATCTCATGAACAGGCATGCTACGTCTCATGTGGCTCCAGTTGCCTTCGGATATGAACTTGCCGCACAGGTAATGTTCCAGTGGCTTTTGCATAGGACGGATTTATCCACCTTTTCTTGGATTATGAGTCTGATGTAATTGTATTTTATTTGATAATATGAGGTTATTCAAGCTCTACAGTAGATTGCTGAGTATTAGTCATATGGAACAGAACACGGATTTTACCCCTCAAGAATGAATCGATATCTATATAAGTTGAACTAATCATTTACATGATGACGGAGAGGACAGAAAAAACCTGAAAAAGCGAAGCGTTCGCCTTTATCCCTGGATTTCCCCTTCGGAAAAGGGAATCAAAAAATCTGGGGATAACACCGATTGGAAGGTTATTCTGTCATCGTAGTGTCAGTGTAAATAATCTTTAGTTCAACTTATATATTACATCCCGAGAAGGAGTGAGTGTAATGATTGATACGAAAAAAGGATTTCTGGGACCGGAGCATGTAGATCTGCTAAATGGTTTGTTCCAAACATCACAAGAGGTGGGGGAGCGTTATCTGTTATCGCTGGATATCGATCGATTCCTGGCTCCATGCTTTGGAGCCCATGGTTTACCTGCCCGAAAAGAACGATACGCGGGTTGGGAGGCACGCACTATTAGCGGGCATTCCCTCGGACATTACTTGTCTGCTCTGGCTGTGACGTATCAAGCAACCGGGAATATTACGTTAAAAGAAACGTTGGATTATGCTGTCACCGAACTGGCGAGAATCCAACAGACGACGGGGAGCGGGTATATCGGCGGTTTGTCTGAAGAAGCGTTCCACATCGCATTCCGCGCCGAACATATTGGTGGATTCAACATCGGTGAATACTGGGTTCCCTGGTACAGTGTGCACAAAATCTATCGCGGTTTGATTGACGCCTATAAGCTGACTGGCAACGGACAGGCACTTGAGGTGGTTACTCGATTTGCAGACTGGGCGGTAGAAGGCTTGCTCCCGATGACAGAAGAACAGATGCAGACGATGCTTCAAAGTGAACACGGGGGTATGAATGAAGTATTTGCACTTTTGTATGGGATTACGGGCAAAGCCTTATACCTTGAAATCGCTAATAAGTTTACCCATCAGTTGATCCTTAGACCCTTGGAACATAAGCAGGATGAGCTTCAAGGCAGACACGCCAATACCCAGATTCCCAAAGTGATCGGTGCAGCCGAGATTTACAACCAGGATCACTCCCGCGAGAGTTACCGGACAGCAGCAGAATTTTTCTGGGATACGACCATTCATCATCGTTCCTATGTATTTGGTGCGACGAGCATATCGGAGCATTACGAAGCGAAGGGCATGGAGAGTCTCGGGATCAAGACAGGAGAGAGCTGCTGTACCCACAACATGATGCATCTGACAAAACAACTCTTTGCCTGGAATCCCGATAGCGCCTATATGGACTATTATGAAAACGCCATCTATAATCACATCCTCGGCACGCAGGACCCGGATACGGGGAACAAGACGTATTTTGCGTCAACTCTGCAAGGCCACTACAAAATCTATGGTACTCACGACACCGCCTGGTGGTGCTGCACAGGATCAGGCATGGAGAACCCGGGTAAATATGCTGAGGCCATCTATTTCGAGGATGAACAGGACCTGTACGTCAACCTGTATATCGCTTCCCAGCTGGATTGGACATCTCAGGGAATATCCCTGAAGCTCGAAACCGACTTTCCTTATTCGGAAAAGGTGACCCTGACGATCACCGGCGGCAGCGCCTCGGCCCATCTAAGACTACGCGTACCCTCATGGCTGCAAGAGCCAATGACGGCAACAGTTAACGGGGGTACGGTACATCCGTATACACGGATGGAACCCGGCTATCTTTCCATCGACCGCACATGGACCGCGGGCGATGTCATCACAATCGCACTGCCGATGTCGCTTCGCCAGTACACCTCGCGTGATGATGCCCACAAAGTAGCCTTCCTGTATGGACCGATTGTACTCGCCGGTGCACTGGGAAGCGAGGGGCTACCCGAGGATACGATTGTGGACGAAACAGCGCTGAATCCCAAGACGGCACCTGTACCTGTGATTTGGACGGAGCAAGAGGATGTACGAGAGTGGATCAAAGCCGTGGATGCAGACACGTTAACCTTTGAACTTAGCAAGGATGTCACTTCCACGGGCGAAGCCGTGAAGCTGATTCCGTTCTATGATGTGCATCATGAGTTCTATACGGTGTATTGGCCGTTTAACGACGAAGGTGATGCGTTGGAGAAAGGGTTGAATGATATCACGATCGACAGGGTTCAAGCGGATGGTCAGCAGGATGAGATCGGACATCAACTGGATAGCAATTGCCGTGGGGAGCATCATAATGGTTCTACCACGGATGGCCGTAACAAGCTGCATATGTGGCGAGAGGCTTTTGGCGTCCGTGGAGCTTATTTCAGTTACCAGCTGGCAGTGGATCGTACCGCGGCCAATTACCTTTGCGTGGCCTATTGGGGTGGAGATCATTCGCCGTTTGAACGGGAAGGTATGTTATACGACAGACAATTCAGCATTACCGTGGATGGAACCGTCATCGGAGAGCAGCGAATTCATATGAACAAAATTGGCGAAGTATTCTATGTGACCTACGATATTCCTGAGGCCGTAACATCAGGTAAAGACAGCATTACGGTAATGTTCCAGGCGAAGGGCGACAATGGATGTGCCGGGAAAGTTGTAGAGGTGCGTACCACGCGAAGCAAACCGGAATCCATCTTTTCGTAATAAGGGGCATCATATGAAAAGGCGGTGGCCTGTCCACTGGAGGAGAGGGTTCGATAAGAAATCGACTTTCTAATTTCTAACGAACCGCACACGTCTTATATGGGCAATATTGATGAGGTGGAAAATGTAACGAATCTCAGCGACGCTATTTCATTCAAAATGGGCGCTAAACAACGTTTCTACACCAAATTCGCGAACATAACGTGTCTCAGGTTCGTTACATTTTCAGAAGAGCTGAAATATACCAAATAGCGCCACCTCAGTTCGTTAGCTATAGAAAACGGTATCAAGATTTTTTATAAGAACATCAAAAATGATGAACCAACGTAAAAAGGGCGAAACCGGATGATCTCCGTTTCGTCCTTTTTGCATGGCTCTTTTTCAGACAAGTCTTATATAAAAAATGACACGCATAGCTATTTTCCACGTATTACCTGATAACATTTCTTTTTCCACCATCTACTGTTCTAGAAGACAAACTTCTGCGGTTTGACCACAAAATTTCCTGCCAAGTTCCACGTTGTCCCTGAAAATATGAAATGGGATAAGCCCAAACCACGTATATTATGAGTATCCGAATATCCAATGTTATCCACCTGAGAGCGTTAACATCATGTACAATAAGAATAAGTTGATTAGGAAAATTACGACATGAAGCACCAATATATAACATGAAAGGAGGTCAGATGATTGAACATGACTAAGTACATAAAATTGCTGGGATTAATCCTCGGTATTATGGCTGTGAATGTTCTCGCATTCTCACCCGGCTTTATTGGACTGAATTTCGGGGGAGGGGCATTCACAACTGCGCTATCCGTTACCCTGTTGTTCGGCAGTGCAATGGCACTCTTATATGGCAGTTACACCTTGCTGTTCAGGCAACCGGTAGTCCTGCCCGTGAAGCATATTGAAACACATGAAGATTATGTGGAAGCCTTATCTTTTTATAGACGCATCAAAGTGCTCGAAGAAGATATTACGCTGGGGCTGTCCCAACTTAGTCGGATGAAAAAGAAGAAAGAAACACTCCTGAATGTGCTTCATCAACGATTTGATCCCGGGGAACTGAGCTACAAGAAATTCGCTTCGGTCACATTGGAAGTGGAGAAGCTGTTATACCTGAACATCCGCAGTGTGCTGAACCGGTTGAATGTATTCGATGAAGCCGACTATGCCAACATGATGAAATCCAAATCCGAAAGCATTCCCCAGAAACTTTTTCAGGAAAAAACCAAGGTATACAACGATTATCTGTCTTATGTGAAAAATGCACTCCACACCAATGAGGAAATTCTGCTCAAGCTCGATCAGTTGTTACTCGAGATTTCACGCCTCGACAGCTTTGAAGCCGGAGATATTGAACAGATGCCTTGTATGCAGGAGATTGATCAGTTAATCAAGCACACCAAATTATACAGACAGTGAGGGGTTGCTCGTATGGCCAAGAAGGGTAAGTTTTTTTTTATATCGATTGTAATGTTGGTACTGGTATTCGGTCTGGTCTATGCAGGGATTACACTAACATCGAACTTTGGCAAGACGACCACACAGGTGAGCACAGAGAATGCAGGTAAGGAACTGGGGAAACTATACGCGGACATTGCGCCAGCGACGGCGGAACCGGTCAAAGGACAGATTGATCTCGATCCCGTTGACGTGGCAGAATCACTGCCGGATATCTCGAAATTTGCGATTGCCGTAGAGAATACAACAAATGATTTCGTCGAAATCTTCTCTTCCACAGAGAAGTCAGGCAGCGGGGTAGACGGCTGGTTAACCGAAGTGGGCGAGGAGTTCAACAAAGCGAATATCACCGTTGGTGGGAAACAAGTATCGGTCAAAATCCGTAACATTGCCTCCGGAACGGCCACCGATTATATCAAGTCTGGTAAGTATATGCCGGATGCATTCACACCTTCCAATGAACTGTGGGGCGAGATGGTTGAGGCCAGTGGAGTGAAGACAGAGATGGTATCCGAGCGATTGGTTGGGAATGTCCCGGGTATTGTCATCTCCAAAGCGAAATACGATGCACTGGTTGATACGTACGGCTCCGTTAATGTGAAAACCGTAACCGAAGCGATTGCGAACAATGAACTCGCGATGGGATACACCGATCCGTTTGCCAGCTCCACAGGACTAAATTTTCTGGTGACGGCACTAAACACGTATGACAGCGCCAACCCACTTGGGGAGAAGGCTATTGAGGGATTTGAGAAATTCCAGACGAATGTGCCGTTTACCGCTTCAACAACGATTCAGATGCGGGAAGCTGCTAAGTCTGGCAGACTGGATGCCTTTGTACTCGAATATCAGACATATGTGAATACCGCCGATCTGAAGAGTGGTTACGTCTTTACACCATTTGGCGTGAGGCATGACAGCCCGCTGTATGCACTCGGTCAACTGCCGCAGAACAAACAGGAGATCATCCAGAAATTCGCGGATTTCGTAACTCAAGCGAAGTACCAACAATCGGCAGAAGAGTTTGGCTTCAACGGTTTGCAGGATTACAAATCCGAACTGGCTACCGTGGATGGCGGCACGTTGCTGTCTGCACAGAAAGTATGGAAAGAGAAGAAGAACGGCAGTAAACCCATCGCCGCCGTGTTCGTGACCGATGTATCCGGAAGCATGGACGGCGAACCACTTAACCGACTGAAGGAGTCCTTGCGCAAAGGTCAGAAGTATCTGGGCACAGAGAATAGTATTGGCCTTGTTTCTTACTCTAGCGGCGTAACCGTGAATCTGCCGATTGCCAAGTATGATACGAACCAGCAGTCCATGTTTGTCGGTACAGTGGATAGTCTGCAAGCTGGCGGCGGTACGGCGACCTTTGACGGGATCGTGGTGGCGATGAAGATGCTGGAAGATTATATGGCTGCTGATCCGAACGTGAAGCCGCTGATCTTTGTCCTGAGTGATGGCGAGACCAACGAAGGTCATACCCTGAAGGATATCCGGGATTTGGTCGAGACATATAAAGTACCAATCTATACGATTGGGTACAACGCGGACATCAAGGCTTTGGAGAGCATCTCCAGCATTAACGAGGCTGCAAGCATCAATGCCGATACCGACGATGTCGTGTACAAAATCGGTAACCTGTTTAACGTACAGATGTAATCTAAAGGGGGAACTGTAGATGTCATTTTCAATGGAAATACCGAGCCAGAAGGAAATTCAGAAGGTGATCGAAGAAGAGGTAAAACCTGTGCCCGCCGAGGTCGCGGAGCTTCAACAAGTGGCGAATGCCAACGTAGAGATGATCATGACACTGAATCTCGAATCCTTGGAGAAGCGCAAAGAAATTTTGCAATCCATTGACGGCTTTGGCATGAACACGATGAGATCCTCTTCTGAGAAAAACGCCTTGCTTCAAGTCTCCGTTGGACATCTGTCCAAGACGGGAGACGAGGGCGGTCAGGTCGCCAAAGGCTTGACTGAACTGCATATGCAATTGAAAGATCTCGACCCGAGCGTGGTCGACTTTGCCAAGACCGGTTTCCTCGGGAAATTGTTCAATCCGCTTCGTGCCTATTTCCTGAAATACCAGAAGGCTGACGCAGTCATCGCTGACATCGTAACCTCTTTGGATAAAGGCAGATCCACCCTGCGTAACGATAATACAACGCTGGAGATTGAACAGCAGAACTTGCGGGAACTCACCAAACGATTACAAAAGGAAATCCAGCTTGGCGTGCTCATGGATGAGTCCATCGACGGGCAGATTGAAGCGGCTAAGGTCCGCAATGAGGACCCTGAGAAAGTACGTTTTATTACGGAAGAAGTGCTGTTCCCGCTCCGTCAGCGGGTCATGGATCTGCAACAAATGCTGGTTGTGAATCAGCAAGGCATCATGGCAATTGAAGTAGTCATCCGCAATAATAAGGAATTGATTCGAGGCGTAGACCGGGCGAAGAATGTAACGATCTCGGCATTAAAAATTGCCGTTACGGTAGCAAGTGCTTTGTATAATCAGAAGATTGTATTACAGAAGATCGAGTTGCTGAACCAGACAACCAACGATCTGATTGCCGGAACATCCAAGATGCTTAAGGATCAGGGGATTGCCATCCAGAAGCAGGCGTATGAAGCCAGCATCTCCGTGGATACGATGAAACAGGCGTTCACCGATGTGTTGTCTGCGCTCGATTCAATCAGTCTTTATAAGCAGGAGGCTTTGCCGAGAATGAGGGAGACTATCTCGCAGTTCCGTGAACTTGCCGATACCGGAGAGCAGCAGATTCAGCGGTTGGAGAAAGGGCAGAAGCTGGGGTTGTAATTCAGAAGATTGAGATGAAATTTTAAAGTGCTAGGTTCAAATCTTTTTTATAATTAGAAAAAGCGACCATTCCTCATTAAGCATGGGAAATGGTCGCTTTTTGGGCTTCGATGAAGATAGGTACTAACTGTCATACCCCAAACTTCTTGCATAGCCGAATAACTGTTGTTCGCATTGATCCATTAGAACAGCAGCGGTATTTACTTTGGCATTCCCCTGTTTCAGTAACGTGTAATTCACTTTGTTCTTGGATACTGCCTTTTGGTACAACAAGTACCCTTCAAGCTGAGTGTAGCTTGCCTTGATAAATGTGGCGTGGATTTTCTTGAGTTGCGGGTTGGTAGGCTTGATTTGTTTTGCCTTGGATACCAATTTAGTATAATTGGGGATCACCGTATTCGTAAGTTTAAGGTACATGGACTTGCGGTTGGTTGAAGTTACCTGGGTGTCGATGCTTTCCAAAGCTGTGAAGGCTTTGGCCTCATAAGTTTCAAGAGAAAATAACTGATTAGTATACTCTTTAAATTCTGCATAACTCTGATCTGAATCTGAATATGTAGAGGTTGCTACTTTGGCTGCATTGGCAGAAGTGGCTGGAGAGAGAAGCACCCCGCCAAGCAAAACAAAACTGGTAATCAATGATATAATCCACGACTTCTTCAAATGTATTGTCATCCTCCTTTGATTTGTATTCCATGGATAACCTAACATATAAATACCAGAAATTACAGGAATGTATTTACATTATTTTGATGGTAAAGATTACTTAAAATTACTCTCAATCACCCTACTATAGGGAAGTAAGGCGATTCAAAATTTCAGTCTCTCAACACGACATTGTCAGGCTTGTAATGAATGATCTTAAATAATTCCTCGGCCATGTAGGCGGGGCTGTGCTTGAATTCCTGACGAATCCACTCCATAATCATGCCGAATATTGCATGAGATTGGTAGCTTGCCAATATTTCATGGTTGATGTGCGGAGGGAAGATATGGTTCAGATCCTGTAAGGCGAGATCCCGAAGGACATCACAGATCATGCGCTGGAAGCTGGATGAAGCCTCGGATTTCACAACAAGCGTATAAAATTGTGCGTGCTGATGCACATGCTCAAATATGGTGATTGCCGAAGAGGGCATCAGATTGACCTCGAACTCTTCTTTATCTTGATAAGGTTTGCGAAAAGAAGTCACCAGATCCTGAATCACATCATTGATGATTTCATTGAATAGGTCTTCTTTGTACTGATAATGTCTGTAGAACGTACCTCGGTTTAGGTCAGCTCGCTGAACAATATCCGTAATGGAAATTTCTTTAAAGGGATGTTTTTGCATCAAATGGATGAGAGCATCTTTCAGTGCAGCTTTTGATTTCTTGATTCTTCGGTCCATCGAATTCAGAGTTTCAGACATCTATTTTCCTCCTCGCTATATAAGTTGAACTAAAGCGTAAATGTTTAGTTCAATTTATATAGTTCACTTTATTAATTAAAGTACATTCGGGCTTATTAGTGTTGTTTAACGTACAACTGGACAAGCTTTTACTGATTGAAGTGAAACGCTATGACTTATTATACTAAGGATAGGAGTTAATGAACATTTGTTTGTTAACTTATTGTAAACGAATACACAAAGGAGGATACATGGAATGAAACTTCAAGATAAAGTTGCAGTTGTTACAGGTGCTGGTTCAGGTATGGGGAAAGCAATTGCGACGTTGTACGCCCAAGAAGGTGCGAAAGTCGTCGTTTCAGATATTAACGAAGAATCCGCACAAGCGGTAGTTAATGATATTAAGGCACAGGGCGGAGAAGCAATTGTCGTTCTGGCCAATGTAGCCAAAGAAGAAGATGTGCAAAACCTGATCGATACGACGGTCAGCACATACGGTACAGTAGATATTCTGATTAACAATGCGGGCATTATGGATGGCATGGAGCCTGCAGCGGATATAACGGATGAGAAGTGGGAGAGATTGTTCGCTGTGAACACAACCAGTGTGATGCGGACAACGCGTAAGGTATTACCAATCTTTCTGGAAAAACAAAAAGGCGTCATTGTAAACATTGCTTCAGCGGGTGGATTGCATGGCGGACGTGCAGGCGCAGCCTATACAGCTTCCAAACATGCGGTCGTAGGCTTCACTAAAAATACAGGGTACATGTATGCTGAGCAAGGCATTCGCTGTAATGCGATCGCTCCAGGAGCTGTGGCAACCAACATTAGCACATCCATGGCAGGGATTAGCCATTTCGGTGCAGGGCGGCAACAGCTTGGGATGGCAATCAACCCACGCATCGGGACGAGTGAAGAGATCGCCAAAGTGGCTTTGTTCCTTGGATCTGACGAGTCCAGCTTCGTGAACGGAACTGTCGTTACAGCAGATGCTGGCTGGAGCTCGTATTAATCCATTCAAGCAGTACGGAAATAGTGTGTGAATTAAGGAAGCCGCATAAGTATATGCGGCTTCTTTTTTTTGCACCTATGCACCTACGTACGGTGGATAACAGCATCATATTCTGTGTAGGACAAACGTTTGCATCACTACAAGGATTCTTAAATTGGATTAACTTGCGGGTGGCTTTGGCTTGGAGAAGAGTGAGGATTCACGCACGATCAGACGATGGGGGATAATGACCGGATTCTGAGGCTGTGCTTCCCCGCTTAGAGTTTTTAACAATACCTGAACGGCTGTATAGCCAAGCTGATAGGTTCCGATATCTATAGAGCTTAGTGGTGGAGAAGCCAGTTCCGATAATGCAATATTGTTAAAACTGACCACGCTAATATCTTCAGGCACCAGATAATGAAGCTCGGCAAGAGCTCTCAATACCCCAAAGGCCACATTGTCATCAATGACAACGATTGCGGTGGGTCTGTCCGGTAAAGACATGAATAGCGACATCGCTCTAAATCCACTTTCCTGTAGAAATTCACCTTCCACAATCCAGTCACTATTCGCATCCAGCCCAGCTTGGGCAAGCGCTTTTTGGTATCCTAGCATGCGATCATGCGATAATGTAATGTCCGGCGGTCCGCTGACAAATCCGATTCGAGTATGTCCTTGGGCGATCAAATGATGCGTTGCATCATAAGCGGTCTGCACATTATCGTTATCCACCATGGGAGCATTTGGATGAGCTTCGCTGCGACCGATTAACACAAAAGGAAACTTTTCCGCTTCCAAAAATGAAATGATGGGATCGTCTCGTTTGGACCCAAGCAGCAGAATGCCATCCACTCTACGGCCATGAACAAGGCGTGATATCGCATGCAATTCATTGTCTGATGATGTTTCGGTTGTTAGCAGCAATTCATAATTCATACGGGTGGCATGTGTAATAATACCTCGCAGCAGTTCCCCGAAAAAGTAATTTTGAAACAACTCTTCTGCAGGACGCGGAAGCATAATGCCAAGGGTATGTGTTGTTTTGGAAACCAGGCTCTTCGCGATGATGTTGGGATGGTAATTCAATTCTTTCATGATTTGCTTCACTTTGAGAGATGTCTTGGTGCTGATTCTGGGATGGTTGGAAATCACCCGTGACACTGTCGAAGGGGAAACACCCGCCAATTTGGCAATATCCTTGATCGTAATCATGTAAAAAATCCCTTCTGAACAATCGTATAAATATTCTCCTATGGTAATCCAAAGGATACGAGAAATCAATTGCTAACTGCCGGATATGTGATTCGTATGAAGTAAAATAAAGGAAGAAAGAGTCAGAACAAGGAAACAGGAATTTACTGTAGGTAGAATTGTTAAAATGGGTAAAATTGAGCAAATATGGCTTGTGCAAACGTTTGTGCAAAGAAAGTTCAGTATTGTATGATGTGATTGTTATTGTAGCGCTTACATCAACGGATTTACATACTTCTTGACTTGTTTCCCCCTACATATTGAACGGAGAGGTCATCTTGTCTTCCATTTGAGCAAACGTTTGTACAAAAGTGAACATGGGATGCAAAACCTGACAACTTACGCAGACAAAAGGGTGAAAAGCGCGAACTTCGTTGGACCAAGCAGAGGGAAGGGGACATTTTACATGAGAAAATGGCAAGGGGCAACATTGTCCGTCATGATGGCTTTTACGCTGGCTGCGTGCTCTACGGGAGGCGGAAGTACATCTCCAACTACGGCTGGTGAGAATCCAGAGGAGGTTGTAGAGCTGACAGCTGAGAACCTGCAGCCGGAAGAAGGTGCAACCCTGGTCATCTGGGAGGACAAAAATCAAAGCAGCTTTATTGAGCAAAGAGCCAAAAAATTCGAAGAGAAGTATGGGGTAACGGTCAAAATGGAGGAATTGCCTCCAACCGATCAGGTAACCAAGCTGACAACGGATGGCCCAGCGGGTCTGGCGGCAGATGTCGTTGTTTTCCCACATGATAAAATTGGTAGCGCTTCAGAGGCGGGACTTATTCTGCCCAATGACATATTCGAAGCAGAGACCTCAGAGAACACCAGCGACAACGCACTGAAGGCGGTGACGTTCAAGGATATCCTGTACGGCTATCCGTACAGCGTGGAGACCTATGCTCTTTTTTACAACAAAGCATTGTATCCAGAAGCTCCGAAAAACTTTGATGAGATTATTAGTTTCGCCAAGACGTTTAATAACGTGAAATCCAATCAGTATGCGCTGATGTGGGAATTGCAGCAATTTTACTATAACTATGCTTTCCTGGCTTCACAGGGGGGTTATATTTTTGGAGACAACGGGATGGATAGCGCCGATCTCGGTCTGAATAACGAAGGAGCCCAGAAGGGTGGACAGTTCTTACAGACACTGAAGTCGGAAGTGCTGCCGCTCAAGATGGGTGACGTGAACTATGATATCAAAAAAGGATTATTCTCCAGCGGAAAACTCGCTATGGACATTAATGGTCCGTGGACCATTGCCGATTATCGCAATGCAGGTATTGATTTTGGCGTTGCTCCGCTTCCGGCAATCGATGGCAAACCGATGACCTCCTTCTCAGGTGTTAAAGCCTATTATGTAAATGCATTTACACAATACCCGAATGCGTCGAAGCTCTTGGCAGCGTTCCTTTCCAATGAAGAAGCTCAGATGGAGAACTTTGACCTGAACGGTACACTTCCTGCGAACAAAAACGTAGCTGCTGATCCGAAGTTGCAAGAGGACTCAATCAATAAGGCATTCCTGGAACAGTTCAATAACTCAACACCAATGCCTTCGCTTCCTGCCATGGACAGCGTATGGGGACCAATCACATCGGCCATTACGGATATCTGGGATACCGATAAGGACGTGAAGGCATCGCTGGACAATGCTGTGAAACAGATCCAGGAAAGCCTTGCTACCGTCCAATAGGAACGAACGACGAATGCGAAGATATGCATAAGCCTGCATGAATTGAACTTCAAATTTACACAAAAACGGAGAGGACAGAAGAAAGCTGAAGAAGTGAAACTAAAAGCTTTCTGAAAGAAAGCTACTTCGGAAGCATAAGCTCGCCTTTATCACCGGATTTTCCCTTTTGGAAAAGGGATCGAAAAAAATCTGGGGATAACAGTGATCGGAAGCTTGTTCTGTCATCGGAGTGGTCAGTGTAAGTACAATATTGTTCAAATCATACAGGTTAGCAATAGGCGGGGAGGAGAGAGCGAATGCAACAGCAGCATGTCCCGGTGCCTGTTGGACCGAACAGGGAAAGACAGCACCGGATGACAGCGGTCATATGTTCCATCATACTGCAAGGTCTTGGACAGCTTTACAATCGACAATGGATTAAGGGAATTTGTCTACTGTTACTGGAGGGAGCAGGGCTTGCGTACCTGCTTCCTCGCCTGTCACAGGCTGTATGGGGCATATGGACACTGGGGGAGAATACACAGCGTTTTGTCAAAGTGAATGGGTCCACCGTACTTCAAAGGGGAGACCATTCCATCTTTTTGCTGTTGGATGGCATTATTGTACTGCTGGTGTTTTTTGTGTTTATTCTGATCTATATCCTGAATATCCGGGATGCGTACGTCACGGGACTTGCGAGGGAGGAAGGCAAGCAGACCTTGGGCGCAGCGGCATCGCTCCGAAACATGATGGACAAAAACTTTCCGTATCTGTTCCTGTCCATCCCGGCACTGGGCATACTTTTCTTCACCGTTATGCCCATCCTGTTTACGATCACGATTGCATTTACCAACTATTCGGCTCCGGATCATATTCCGCCAGCCAAACTTGTGGATTGGGTGGGCTTCAAGACGTTCAGTGATCTGATCCAGTTGAAATCCTGGAGTCAGACATTCTATGGCGTGCTCACTTGGACGGTCATCTGGGCCATCCTGGCTACAGTCACCACCTATTTTGGCGGCGTACTTGTAGCACTGTTGATTGAACAGCGGGGCATCCGCTTCAAGAAGCTGTGGCGGACCATTTTCATTCTGCCTTATGCCATCCCGCAAATCATCTCCCTGCTGCTCATGCGTAATCTGTTCAATGGTCAGTTTGGTCCGATCAATACGTACATGAGAGCGTTTGGACTGGAGGGATTACCCTGGCTGACAGATCCGTTCTGGGCTAAGGTCACCGTCATTGTTGTCAACATGTGGATCGGTATTCCGGTCAGTATGGTGCTGATTCTGGGTGTATTGACAGCCATCCCTCGTGACCTCTATGAGGCTGCCGAAGTGGACGGAGCATCTGCGTTTCAGAAGTTCAGGATCATTACGATGCCGTTCATTCTTTTTGCCACAACTCCGGTACTCATCATGCAGTTCGCCGGAAACTTCAACAACTTCAATGTCATCTTCCTGCTGACCAACGGAAATCCGCTACGGGGAGACTACCAATACGCAGGGGCCACGGACCTGCTGGTGACCTGGCTCTACAAGCTCACGCTCGACAATAACAAGTTCAACATGGCTTCAGCGGTAGGCATTATCATTTTCCTCATTATTGCTTCATTCTCCATCTGGAACTTCCGCCGCTCCAAATCATTCAAGGAGGAGGACATGATTCAATGAAGACACGTAATAATCCACTGCGTCTGGCCCTGAGTTATGTGCTGTTGCTGATCATCGCCGTTGTCTCCATCTACCCGGTACTCTGGATCTTTCTCTCTTCCTTGAGACCCGGCGCGGCATTGTTCAGTGAACGGTTGTGGCCCGAAGCATTTACGCTGACCCATTACGGTGAGCTGTTTAATAACCCGTCCTTTATGTACGGCAGATGGTATATGAATACGCTGAAAATTGCCTTTTTCACGATGATCTTCTCCACGTTGATGGTGACGCTCGGGATGTATGCACTGTCCCGCTTTCGGTTCCGTGGACGTAAAACCATTCTCTCCACTATGCTGATCCTTGGCATGTTCCCGAGCTTTATGAGCATGATTGCGATCTATATCATTTTGCTGCAAATTAAATTGCTCGACACCCACGCTGCGCTCATCCTGGTCTATTCTTCAGGGGCGGTACTGGGCGGATTTATCGTCAAAGGTTTCTTTGACACCATCCCGCGCAGTCTGGACGAAGCGGCGCGCATGGATGGTGCGAGTCACCTGCGGGTATTCACCAGCATCATCCTGCCCTTATCCAAGCCGATGCTGACTTATGTGGCACTAACCAGTTTTACTGGTGCGTGGATGGACTTTATCTTCGCCCGGCTGGTGCTGCGGACGAAGGAGAACTGGACGCTTGCAGTAGGCATGTGGGATCTGGTCAACCGTTATCAGGACAGTAACTTTACGATGTTCGCTGCGGGTGCAGTTCTGATCGCCATTCCAATTACTCTGCTGTTCGTTTTCCTACAGCGATTCCTTGTTCAAGGGCTGACGGCAGGAGCTTCGAAAGGGTAATACCGTGCCATAACAGCATAGTCAGCCGTGATACTTGCGGCACAACCCAACCAGGCACTTCCGCAATGTCATGTCTTTGTCGACTGACAGAGCTGCGGAAGTGCCTGGTTCTGCATGGGCTCGAATCATGATTAGGGAGGAACGTGATGTATGGGCATGAACCCGTCCAGTGAGCCCGAGATTATGGGATACCAAGATGGACAAGCTGCATTGCAAAATACCAAAGCTCCGCGAACACTTTGGCGTAATGTTACCTTTCGAAGGATTTTGTACGGCTACGGGATCTCGGTCTTTGGAGATTGCTTCAATGGGATTGCGATCAGTCTGTGGGTGTTACAGACCACGGGGAGTGCGAAGAGCATGGCAGCCGTACAGATCTGCAATATGGCCGTCAGCTTTTTGTTTGGATCGGTGGCGGGTACGGTTGCAGACCGATTGGATCGTAGGAAGCTGATGCTGGCCTCGGATGTATTTCGCGGTGTAATGGCGGTACTGATTGCGGTTAGCTTATTCGGCTGGCATGCGCCGTTCCCGGTGGTACTCTTATTACTCTCGCTCTCCATGTTTTCAAGTCTGTTTCAGGCACCTGCATTCCACGCCTCTGTAGCAAGTATGGTTGGCAGAGAGCATATTCAACAAGCGACCGGAACCATTCATATGGTGGATAACCTTGCCCGAATCAGCGGACTAGCGGCGGCGGGAGTGGCTGTTGCTGCTTTTGGCGGATTCGTTGCCATATTAATTACAGGGGCAACCTTCCTGTTGTCCGCAGTCTGTGTGCTGATGGCGGGCCGTTTTCCAGAGGTACAGCGATCCGATAGTCAGCAGACCACGTTTGCTCAGGAGTGGCGCAGTTCTTTTGGCTACATCTATCGAAATCCTTTGATCCGATCCATTGTATTGCTCAATCCGGTGCTGATTTTATTTTTCATGTCAGCCATGATGCTGGTTCAAGTGATGGCGGTCAAGGTATGGGAGGCGAATCCGGTACAGTTTGGATTAATTGAGACCTGTATTCCACTCGGATATATGATTGGCTCTGCGCTGCTAATTGCTTCGGGGAAACGATTGAAGCGAAGAGGGAGATGGGTATTTATCGGTCTGATTGTATTGGGGCCGATATATATATTTTTGGCGAATGTATCCTCACCGATCATGGCATTGCCTTTAATCGTAGGCGGAGGTGCGATGTTCGCCTGCTGTACGATGCTCACCCAGATTATGCTGAGGACAGCCGTTCCAGACGAGCTGCAAGGAAGGGTCTATGGTGTCGTTGGAACAATCACCAGTACAGCGCCCATTCTGGGATTGACGGTTGTCTCCGTATTGGCAGATCAATGGGGGGCAGCTTCTGTGCTGCAAGGTGTGGGCATCTTGCTCCTCGCCACAGGTATTCTGGCAGCCACAACATTGAAGTCCATCCGAACCTATCAATAACTTTCTAAGGTCGATCAAGTAATATGAAGTGAACCGACTTGTACACCTCCAACTGAGACAGGATAGAAGCAATCTGGCTAGGTACAGCAAAACCCGGAGCATACGCTGCGTTAGCGTTACTCCGGGTTAGCTTGTGAACTGAATATTCTATTGCCAGTTTACATTTACAGTCGCAGTACCGCTGTTTGGTGTGGTGAACGTGTGGTTCGAACCACCTTCCCACGTAATGGTTGCACCATTTTTCTTGAAGAATTTGAACTCCAGTTGTTTTCCAGCGGGCACGCTCACATCATAGTACCAAGTTGGGTAGGCGTGGATAACTTGATTGAAAGCAGGGCCAATAGCTGTTGTGCCCGTACTCCAGTTGCCCAGTTCTGCCACGTTACCTGTCAGATAGATGTTCTGACCCAGTGTGGTGGACGCATTATTAATGACAAATCGTACAGTGACCTGATCACCCGTAAGGATGGTAAAGTTGTTATAAGCATTGCTGTTAACGCCGTTCGCAGCTACTTTCACAGCATAATTGCCTGCGGCAACAGCTGGAATGGTAACTTTGATCTGCGTATCTTCCCAGGATGTGATCGCAGCACCGGTAACGGCTGTTGTACCGAAGTATACGGTGCCTTTGGTGGCACCGAATCCACGTCCGCTAATCGTAACGACATTCCCCGGTTTGCCCATGACAGGACCTACATGTCCGATCGTTGGTGTTGTTTCGCTCGTTGTATACTGCCAGACCGCGGTTGCTCCGGCTGCCAGGGTGAATGAAGAGACGGTACCATTGGTGGAAGTGATGTTATTACCGTTCAGTGTGCCGCCCAGTACATCGGTGTAGTTGCCTGTTGGCAGTGAAGTGCTTAGATTCGCAATGCTCGCTGGTGTGGAGAGATTACGGTTCACCGCAACAACGGCTACACTTTTGCCAAATTTGCGTTCATAGATATACACATCATTATTGATCCAGCGCTGCTGCGTGGAGCCATAGGCAATTGCCGGATTGGATTTGCGCAGAGGGGCCAGCTTACTGATCACGTTAAAAGCAGTCGTTGTTTTGGAGAAAGAAGGCATTTTGGCCCGATTATCAGGGTCTCCGTTTCCAGTCAGATATTGCTCGGTACCATAATAGATGGCAGGTACGCCGCGTGAAGTCAGCGTGAAGGCAAGCGCCTGTTCCAGACGACGATTGTTCACGGCACTTGTTTTGAACCGATCCATATCATGGTTGTCGATGAACGTAACTTGATCATTCACCTGATTGTAATCTGCTGCTGTACCTGTGATCATCGAATCGAGGGCATACATGTTGGATGTGTTATCCCGGAAGACGTTACGTACGGCAGAGTTAAAGCGGAAATCAAGCAGGCTCATCCCGGATTCATTAGCAAATTCCGTGTTATCCGCATCGGATGCAGCAGATCCTAGGAACCATTCACCGAAGGTGAATACAGGTTTATGTGCATAGATGGAGGACATCCAACTCTTTTGCCAGCCGAGAGGCATATGTTTCACCGCATCAACGCGAATGCCATCCACGCCCATGTCGAGCCATAGCTTGATCGCGTCTTTGAAATATTGATCAATGGTGCTGTTATTGTGGTTCAGGTCAGCGAGGTCATAGAGGTTTTTGTAGATACCATTCTCCAGGGAGGAAAAATCGGAGCCGCCGTTGTGATGGAAATATCCATTTGTATCATTCGTGTATCCGCCAACAAGATTACCGTTATCGTACAACTTGCCATTCTCAGCAAAGGACGTATCGGTTTCCATGGCAGGAGACGTATGGTTCGGTGCAAAGTCAATGACGATCTTGATGCCTTTGGCATGAGCGGTTGTAATCAGATTTTGAAAGTCAGCCATCGTTCCGAAATACGGATTGGTCTTCTTAAAATCACGTGCCCAGTAACCATGATAAGCTGTGTTGATCACGCCGCCGTAGTTGATGGTGGCAAAGATGTTTTCGACCGGCTGGGAGATCCAAAGTGCTGTAACGCCCAGATCACTGAAATAGTTATCGTTGATTTTGTTGATCAGACCCTGCCAGTCGCCGCCGCAATACAACTTCAGGTTGCTACATGTTGCATCGTAGGCAGCTCCGGTGGGATTGTTGGAAGGATTGCCGTCCAGGAAGCGGTCCGTAAAGATCTGATAGATGACGTCTGTACTAAAGTTCTGCTTGTTGGTAACTGCGGTATCCGCATCGGCATAGATCGCGGAAGCAGGCAGATAGGGAAGTGCGCCCCCTGCAAGTAAACTGAGTGTCAGTGTTGTGCTGAGGAGTACGCGTTTGGCCATTTGAAACATAGTAATCCACCCTTCTCGTGAATGTAGTAGTTTAGATAAACAACCAACCTGGTTCTTGAATAATAGCGCTTTCAATACAGCGGAGTGTTACGCAGTGGATTGAAGACTTCCCTCCTTTTGACACGCCAACAACCCCGGCATCTCCTTCGGGAGTTACCGGGGTTGTCCTAAACCGCTCTGGTTTAAAAGCATGGCCCTCGAGTTATGATCACAACGTTATCGTAAGAAATATTGGATCTTATGTCAATAACTTTTTTGGGAGCATTTATTTTCTATTTTTATGTTTACAAAAGCACGTCCGGGGATTTAAACTATTCGCAGATTCACAATATAAGGGCTATGTATCCCGGGACACTTACGCGTGTTCTGAGACAACCCCGTCTCTTCTGAGGCGGGGTTATTTGTTTGTATTATGCAGTCGAATCGGGAGAAGAAAGGCGGTTGATGATCAGTTGAGTAGCCATTCTGTTATCGAATGTTTGGAAGGTGTTCATGCGTCGCGGCTCGGCAATATCCGCAATATTCATGTGTATCTTCCGCCCGGTTACCATGAGCAGGCAGATCGGCATTATCCTGTGCTGTACGTTCATGCAGGACAACGGGCTTTTGGTCCATCTGGGCCAGGCAATGAAACATGGCATATGGATCAGGCAGCGGACGGACTAATTGCCTCCGGGCAGATCGAATCCCTGATTATTGTTGGTATTGCACATGTCCGTCCAGTAACGCACAACGAATTCTACCACTTCATTGCTCCGAAGAGAGAGGCCGTGAGTGTGGGGTGCTCAGGCATCGACTATGAGCATTTCATCATTCATGAACTCAAGCCGCTCATTGATCATCGTTACCGTACACTGCCGGACAAGTCGAATACCGGGTTGTTGGGTTCATCTGCCGCGGCACTTTGTACATTGCACATGGGGATGAGAAATCCGGATGTTTTCGGAAAACTGATCATGATGTCGCCATTCTATGTGGATGTGCAACTGGACGACACATCGGAAAGTGGACTGTTGGAAGAAAACATGTATCGCTTGCCAGAAGAGGTACCCGACGTTCGAATGTGGATGGATATTGGAGATACGGAAGGTCTGTTTCTGCCTTCCCAGGTCAGAAGGGTAGCTCATCAATTACTTGAACGCGGAGTAGGATCGGGTGAGGAATTGGCATTTCTGGAACAGCCGGGTGCCTGTCATCAGGAAGGTGACTGGGGAGCACGCGTGCACCTCCCGTTACTGTACATGTTCGGCCACGTGGGTAAGCCCTCCTCGCTCGAACTGCTTGGAAGGGATGTCATCGGACTACAGGGGGGAATGACCGTGTGCATCAATGCAAGAGTGCACTACGAGAGAGGATTGGTTCAGAGTCTGCTGCACGGAAATTATACTTCAAGTGACCCGGATGTCATTCAGGTTCGTCCGAGTGGAGAGCTGGTGCCTGTCGGTATTGGAAGTGCATCGATCACGCTGACGATGGGGGAACTGTCTACTACACGCATCTATACGGTTGTTCCTGAATTGTCCACTCATGTGGAGGTCTGCATTCATGCAGAGGTAACCTCAAAGGAAGAGACGGAGGAAACGATATATGGCGGGATGGGCATGAAGCTTGCCCGTTCCGGTAAAGGTCGATATGAAGGTTGTTACCGAGTCCCACGTGATAGTGGGTTCTCCTTCCGATTTACTCGCGGTTTCCGTCGTTTCGAGACCGATGTGGATGGCAAACCTATTGCCAATCGGGTATTTCGAGCGACAGAGGATATGTCTGTGCATTACCTAATCCATTCCTGGGGTAGTACGTCAGCCAAAACGGGAACAGGAGGCCCAAAATGATCATTCCTTCATTTGCTCCAGTGTTGGACATTCCCTATTATTATCCCTGCAATTTCCCTCTGATTCATGAAGTGCTCCATCGACAAGGATCTATCACAAGTCTTGCACTGCTGGCGGCAAGTCGGTTGTACAGCCTTCCTTCGTGCGGGGATAACGTACTGGTGAAGCCTTATTTTCACAAACTGGATTATATAGAGCCGATCTGGGAGATGTATGGTCAGCGGCAGCTGGACAGCTTCGAGGAAGGCAAGACGGAGATCCGGCAGCATATCGGCGAAGGTGGGCTTTTTCTGGCTACAGGAACCAGTTATCATCTGCCTTACTGTGAGGATTATCAGAATCCTGAGTACATCCGCAAACACGTGAAGCAAGGCTCCCGACTGCATCTGGTAGACCATTGGATTGCCGTGTATGGTTTGGAAGAGGAGCATGTTCACGTCTATGATCCCGTGCCCTCCAAGTATAAAGGGAAGGTTGCCCAAAGAGCCTTTCATGATTTCTGGAAAGGGAACCAAAGCATACCCGAGCTTGCTCAGGCGAAGCGCAAAGAAGAACTCCGAACGTTTGGCACCATGGACATCCGGGCGACTGTGAAGCTTGACTCTGCGGGTTATCGAGATATGTTGACCCAGGCGTTAACAACACAGATTGAAGAGTTTCTAACAGGCCGGACGATTATACAAGGAGAGCGGAATTATTATTTTGGACATGCGGTGTCTTTGCAGCTCCTAGATGCGTTGCATGCGGCGAATGAAGGTGATCAGGCCAATGAAATGTTAATATCCGGTCTGCTGTTTGATATGCGATGGAGCCGGTATTTTCTTCGAGATCTTCTTCAGGAGTCTGCGTTATGGCTGGGTTCTCCACTTGATCAATATGCAAGAGAATTCAGTAATATCATTGCTCGGTGGGAGAAGGCATACAATATGCTGCAGGTCAGCCGGATGAAGCACCGTGAGCAGTGGAAAGTACAGCTAACAGGTGTCATTAAAATGTTGGTCACGGATGAATGGCAATGGTATGAGTCACTTCGACAGTCCATACCTCAGGCAGATTGCTTTCAACGTCAGACCATGCCGATGATTGGAGAAGAACACAGGGAGGCCTTGCTCCGTATCGTATTGGATAGTTGCCGAGAGCTAAACGCTTACCACAATACATCGATTCCACTTGGTGAGGGTGGTAACGCTCCACTGTACGGACGAAGTGGCCAACTGGATTCGCTGGAACTGGTGTCATTGCTTGCAGTGGTAGAGCAGGGAATCGAAGATCGATGGGGAACAGGAATGAGCGCCGCTCTGGCGGAGATGGCTGCTGCTTCTTTGCCGGAAAGTCCTTATCAGACTGTAGGTTCACTTGTTGATTATCTCGCACAGCAATGGGCGCCTGCCCGTGAGGAGGATGCACAGTGGTAATCCAATTCTTGCTTGAACGATTCGCGGAACAGGGACAGCAACCTGCACTGATCTGGAAGGATCAGGAGTACAGCTATCGGTGGCTGCTGGAACAGGTTGGCATCATGGGTGAGTGGATTACAGCAGAAGGGCTGACGGGGCAACTTGTAACGCTGGAGGAAGACTACTCCCCCTATGCCGCGGCAGCATTGGTTGCTTTGCTCGGACAAGGGTGCATCGTGCTTCCCATGGATAGGTACCTGGTTGAAGCCAAACGAGAGGAATATATCCAACTGGCACAGGTGAAATGGCGTTTGGGCATTGAAGAAGGCAAGTTGTGTATTCGGCATACGTGTGAATCCTCTGGAGAGGTTCCCGTGTTGTTATCCTCGCTGGCACAGGAGGGCGTAGGGGGCCTGGTCCTCTTTTCATCCGGATCAACCGGAGTGAGTAAAGCGACTGTGCATTGTGCAGATCGGCTGTTACATCGTTTTCGGCGGCAGGTTCGGCCCTTGCGAACGATTCCATTCATGATGTTTGATCATATCGGCGGTGTGAATACGATGCTGCAATCCCTGTCCAGTGGGGGATGTCTATGTATCATTGCGGATCGATCTCCTGAAGAAGTGTGCCGGACGATTGAGAAATTCCATGTTCAGGCCCTGCCGGCCTCACCGACGTTCATGAATCTGTTGATGTTGGGCAGAAATGATGAGGGATATGATCTATCCAGTCTCGAAGTGGTGTCGTATGGATCGGAAGTGATGCCTGAATCCATACTGGCAGCCTGGAACCGGAGATTTCCACAGATCAGAACGATACAAGCCTATGGCATGTCTGAACTTGGTATTCTGCCAACCCGCTCCAAAGAGCCAGGCTCGGTGCTGTTTTCCATTCAAGATGAAGAGGTCAAGTATCGGGTGGTGGAAGGAGAATTGCAGATTCATACGGAAACCGCGATGATCGGATATCTAAATGCCCCATCCCCCTTTACAGAGGATGGATGGCTGCGAACAGGAGACGAAGCCGTGCTGGAGCAAGGGTACATTCGTATTCTGGGACGTCGTTCCGAGATCATTAACGTAGGGGGACGGAAAGTGTATCCTGCCGAGGTTGAGGGTGTTTTGGAGCAGATGGAATGTATTGAAGCGGCCGTAGTTTCGGGAGACCAGAGCGGCATCACCGGTCAGAGGGTGAAGGTGACCGTACGACTGGCTACAGAATGTACTCTTACAGATCTGAGACGATCCATCTGGGAATATTGTCTGGACAAGCTGCCTTCATACAAAATTCCGCAGAAAATCGTGATTACGCAAGAGCTGCTCGTAAGTTCGAGAATGAAGAAAATACGAAAACCGATGACTTCGCTGCCGTTGGCCTCGGTTGGGGAAGAGGTCGCGGCAACCAATGAATATCAGGCGGAGATTAGAGAACGTTAACCTTATCTGGAAACGTGAACGGAACAGAAAAGGAGCTACCTCAAATAGCTTCACCTCGCTCGAATCGCTATCGCTAACGAACCTCAAACGTCGTATTAAGGGGATAATCAAGAAAAGTAAAACCTAACGAATCTCAGTAACGTTATTGCATCAAAATACGGCTTCTGCTTGCGAAAATCGACTTATTGGACGAAATATGGTTGCTCTGATTCGTTAGGTATTTAGCCCACGTATAATGAAGCAAATAACGTGTTCTGGGTTCGTTAGAATATAACGTATAAGATTCATAAGATGTATCAGACATATAAGATACAGAAGAGGCTGTTCCCCAGGCGTATGACCTGGAGGACAGCCTCTTTGAAGTTTTTTCCTTGTTAGCTGTATTTATCTCAGGCCTCAGCTGGTTGTTTCACCTCAAGTTGCATCAGGGAGAATCCGTATGCTTCCAGATCGAGGGTTAGTTTATTTTGCCGAGCTTCCACGGTGTTTGCTGTGAATAGATTTCGCCAGACGTTACGATCTGCCAAGGGGAGTTCCAGTGTACACGGCTCATCACCCGCATTCAGCACAAGAAGCATACGTTCACCTGAATTCGAATCCAATCGTTCGATGGCAAGACAAGGGTCTCCGGCTTTTGCATATACAATCTTCAGTTCCGTGCTGCGTAGGGCAGGGTGCTGTTTGCGAAGGGCAATCGTACGGGTGAAGAATTCCAGAAGCTCACGGTTCTGTTTGGTCTCATCCCACTCCATACACTTGCGGCAACCCGGATCATATCCCCCATCAAGTCCCACTTCGTCTCCATAATAGATACATGGTACACCTGGATACGTAAGCAGCAACGTAACGGCAAGCTTCATTTTGCGTTCATCTCCATCACACAAGGACAGCAGTCTGGGTGTATCATGACTTCCAAGCAGATTGAAGGCTGCTTCCGTTACAGGCTGTGAATAGGCTGCGAGCAGTTTGCCGATCTCATTCGCGAAGCCAAGTCCATCCAGCTTTCCGTGCACCGTGTAGTCCAATACCGAATTAGTAAATGGATAATTCATCACGGCATCGAACTGGTCTCCCTGAAGCCACATGAGCGAATCATGCCAGATCTCACCAAGCAAATAGGCGTCAGGCTTGATGGCCTTTACCGTCTGACGGAATTCGCGCCAGAATTGATGATCCACCTCATTCGCCACATCTAGCCTCCAGCCGTCAATGTCCATCTCCTCAATCCAGAAACGTCCTACCTCCAGCAGGTATGCTTTCACTTCAGGGTGTTCCGTATTCAGCTTCGGCATGAGCGGCTCAAAGGCAAAGGTGTCATAAGTCGGTATACCATCCTCCACACGCGGCGGCCAATCTTTAATGTAGAACCAATCTGCGTAGGGGGAGGCAGCTCCATTCTTCATCACATCCACAAAAGGAGGGAACTCTCTCCCGGAATGATTAAATACCGCATCCAGAACAACGCGTATACCTCGCTGATGACAGGCGTCCACAAAGGCTTTGAACTGTTCATTGGTTCCAAAGTGAGGATCAACTTTCATGTAATCACCTGTATTGTATTTATGATTCGTCGTGGCCTCGAACAGCGGACAGAAGTAGATGGCATTGATACCGAGCTGGCTGATATGATCCAGATGATCAAGCACACCTTGCAGATCTCCACCAAAGAAGTTCACTGGTGTAGGTTCTCCTCCCCAGGGTTCCGCATTTTTGGGACTGATGGAGGGATCACCATTGGCATAACGTTCAGGGAAAATCTGATAAAACACAGCGTCCTTAACCCAGGCAGGCGGTTCAAATATGTCGACTGGGTTCATAAATGGAAAATCAAAGAATTCAAGTGGATGATCAGGCAACGCCTGCTCGAATCCACGCTCTGTCATCCAGACCGATTCCTCTCCCTGAATCAATTGGAACCCATACCGTAATCTGCGATAGGGAGGTGAAGTCTCGGCTTCCCAATAATCGAACATTTCATCTCGGGCAAAGATGTGCATGGGGATGTGCGTGATCGTCCGATCCCAGGCATATTTGTCCCCGGTAATCGCAATCACCGCATCCAGATCCCCGCGTTTGGACCGAAGTCGCAGGTGCATGGTCGAGCGATCATAAGCATAGGACCAATTGAGTTTGGGGCGATGGTAAATGGCTTCAAGAATCATGTGAATCACTCCTCGTCAGATGATGAAATTCATATCAATGCGGCCATATAAACGCAAAAAAGGCACAACCTCAATTGTTCACGAGGTTGTACCTTTCGGCAGCATAGCCTTTTGATTATAGTGCTATTATACGAACTAACTTAGCAAAAGAAAACACTTTTTTTCCTTAAATTTCAAAATTATTTTATTCGAAATGTAAGACGCATTTCTGCAATTACTATTTTTTAAAAATCAAATCCAAGTTTATTGGCGTATGCAGCAAATTCTTTTTGATACTTCTCGATATTTTTCTTGCCGGCAGCAATTTTGGCATTGGCTTGTTTCAGGACAGCACTGTTTACCGTTGTTT
Source organism: Paenibacillus amylolyticus (assembly GCF_001570725.1). Classification (GTDB taxonomy): domain Bacteria; phylum Bacillota; class Bacilli; order Paenibacillales; family Paenibacillaceae; genus Paenibacillus; species Paenibacillus amylolyticus_A. Next base: position 154,177 of record NZ_BCNV01000007.1, on the reverse strand, counting down.
TGGAGACCGCTTTTTTAGCGAGTTGGAATCCTTCCAGCTGTGTGTAGCTACCTTTGATCAGGTTGGCGTGGATTTTTTGCAATTCTGCATTTTGCGGTTTAATCAGCTTCAGCTTGGAAACATATTTGGTGTAGTTAGGAATCGCTGTGTTGGTCAGTTTCAAGAAAACGGACTTGCGATTGGACGATGTAATGTAAAATCCACCTCCCAAAGCATTGAAGGCTTTCTCCTCATATACCGATGCCATATCCAACTGATCAAGGTAGCCCAGGAAATCTTCTTCTTCGACTGTAGGGATCGGTTCTTGTTCTGACGTGTCAATTTCTTCATAGTATTCGTCTTCCGAATATGTAGTAGTTGAGTCATCCGCAGCAGCGGCATAGGACCCTGCAGGTGCGAATACCCCACCAAGCAAAACAAAGCTCATAATAATGGATAGAACCCAAGATTTTTTCACGTTACAATTTCCCCTATCTATAGATGTGATATTATTCCATTGGATAATCTAACATAGTACGACAAGAAATTACAGGTATCATTTTACAGTAATATGGATTTTTCATATCGTTTCATGCTGGTGCATATTGGTGCAGCGTCGTATAGAGCTGTAGTGGAAGCGGTTATTGTAACTAGGTACAAAGAGATATGGCTATGTTTAAACGTGTACATTTGTTCGGGTATTTGAATGAAGTTGGTTCTTTCAGAATGTTTTCAGAAAGGATATATATGCAAAAGTATGCTGTACTTTGGGTTTATTAATTAATACTTTAAACCTATTTCCGTTTGTAGCGGTATGCCCGATAAATAGCATTGGAGTTGATTCATACATATTGGAGGAATAGTTCATGAGTAGAAACAAACGTTTTACCAAAATGATGGTCCTGGCGCTAAGCATAAGTCTTGTGCTCTCGCTTGGGCTGATTCATCCCGCTCAGGCGAGTGAATGGTCCCAGGATACTTTTGAGAATGGGGATACGCAGTGGACGTCTACCGGTGGTAGTTGGTCTGTCGTTCAAGATCAGGGGAACGCAGTGTATTACCAATCGGGCAAGAGCGAGGGCAGAAGTTCGGCAGGGGACGTGGAATGGAGTGATTACGCCGTTGCAGCGGATGTGAAAGTTGTTGATTTTAATGGATCGACTCGAACTTACGTAGCGGGCAGATATACGGATGCGAACAACTACTATGCAGCTTCGTTGTATAACAGTGGTGGCGGAAAACTTGAAATTCGCAAAAAAGTTAATGGATCAACCACAACACTTGCCACGAAATTGGATTATAAGCTGGCAGTGGATACATGGTATAACGTCAAACTTGAAATGAGCGGCCCATCCATTAACATGTACGTGAATGGTGTGTTGGAACTGTCTGCTACAGATACCGATATGACCAAAGGAAGTGCAGGTCTGGTAACGTTGAAGTCCATTGTCATGTACGATAATGTAACCATTTCGAATATCGGAGATCCGGTAACAGAAACGCCAACCGATCCAACGCCGGAGACTCCACCAACGGATCCTTCAACCGAAGTACCACCGACTGATCCGTCCACAGAAACACCACCTACCGATTCTACACCAGAGCCAGAAGTTCCGGATCAGACACCGGAAATGGCTGCATACAATGTGACTGGATTTGCCGCAGCAAATACGACCGGTGGAGGTATCATCGAGGATACCGATTCACGTTATATGCGGGTATATAACGCCAGTGATCTGGCTGTAGCATTGAAGAAAGGTTCCAAAATCAAAGTGGTTGAGATCATGAATGATCTGGACTTGGGTTGGAATGAAATTCCCGCTTCAGCCAAGACGGCTCCTTTTAGCGCCCATAATAACGCCCTGACACATCCTGTACTGATGAAGACGGGTGTCAGCAGAGTGAGCATTGATAACTTTGATGGTCTGACGATTTTTTCGGCTAACGGAGCAACGATCAAACATGCCGCGTTTACATTCAAGCGGAGCAACAATATCATTATTCGTAACCTGGCATTTGATGAACTATGGGAGTGGGACGAAGCTACCAAGGGCAATTATGACAAGAACGATTGGGATTACATTACCTTAGAGAATAGCAGCAACGTCTGGATTGACCATGCAACTTTCCACAAAGCCTATGATGGCCTTGTCGATGTGAAAAAAGGTAGTCGTGGCGTGACGATTTCATGGTCTTCTTTTGTAGGAGATGATCAAGGTCCGAACAGCTGGGTGACTCAGCAGGTGGATGCCCTCGAAGCGAATATGTCGGCTCATCCAATGTATGCTTACCTGCGAAGCAGTGCGGTTGGTATGAGTAAGGAACAGATTATTGCCATTGCATCCAGTCAGAAGAAAGGACATCTGATTGGGGCGACAGAGTTCGCCAGTGATAATGCTGACCTGGAAGTGACCCTGCATCACAATTATTATAAAGATATTCAGGATCGCATGCCGCGTGTACGTGGAGGTAATGTACATGTGTACAATATTGTTATGGATAATGCCGATACTTGGGAGATCAAAAAGAAGATTACATCGAGTATGTCCAAAGCGATCTCAGCTAAAGGATATCATTTTGGAATCACCAGTAATGGAGCAATCTCTACAGAGGATGGCGCTGTATTGTTGGAGAAATCCGTCATTATTGGCGTACAGGACCCGCTGAGAAACAATCAGGTGAGTGCGTCCAAGAGTAATTACACGGGAAAAATCAAGGCAATCGATACGATATACGTATGGAATGGAGCAAGTTATCGAGGGGGAAGTGAGGATGCCAAAAGCCCACTGGCACCAGGCCCGGCAGCTGAGAAATCATTCGCTTGGAACGGATTTGCATCCTTGCCATATAATTACGAAGCAGTTGACCCGGCTGACTTGCAGACGAAACTAAATGCTAGCGGTGGTGCCGGTGCGGGGCAGCTTGTATGGACACCCGTTCAGTGGCTGACAACCAGCTATAATTAAACGGATTGTTAGTTTTTTTATGAGTGATTATGATTAAATATGCAAAATTGAAAACGCCTTGCCGTAGAGGGATTCACGGTGAGGTGTTTTTCTGTAGTCAAAAGAGAGTAACAAAAAAATTACATATATGTATTTACGTAATGAGGATTATATTGACTTATATTATATGTACGTAGTCGAAATTACCTTGTTTAAAGCTGTTTGTGGGGCCTGACAAAGTTCGACATGACGTGAGAACTTTTTCCAAATAAAATGCTTGTATAATGAATTCATCTCCATTACAATACAATTGATAATGAGATTCAATATCATTTACAGAGAAAAGGGGAGTCGGGTTACATGTTCCAAGTAAAGAAAAAGTTATATATTTATGCAGCACTTATTCTGATGATTTCACTGCTTGCTGGTTGTGCTTCAGGTGGAAGTGCTGAGACAACGAATACATCCAGCTCGGCGGCAAGTAGTAATGAGAGTAGTAATGAAAGCGGTACATCAGGTAGTGCAACAGATGATCAAGCAAGAGTGGTCAAACATGCTATGGGCGAAACCACAATTAAGGGAACCCCGCAAAAAATCGTGACCCTGTTCCAGGGTGCCAATGATGTTGTTGTAGCGCTCGGAGTGAAGCCGACAGGTGTTGTCGAATCCTGGGTTCAGCAGCCAGTCTACGAATATCTGAGAGCAGATCTGGACGGAGTAACACAAGTGGGTCAGGAATCCCAGCCCAATCTGGAAGAGATCAACAAGTTGAAACCGGACTTGATCATTGCTACCAAGATCAGACATGAAGAGATCTATGAGCAATTGTCCCAGATCGCACCAACGGTAGTGACGGAAACGTTGTTTGACTGGAAAGAAACCGTGAAGACGACTGGTGAAGCGATGAATATGGTTGAGCAATCAGACAAGCTATTGTCCGATTGGGATGCTCGTGTAGCTGATTTCAAGGCGAAAATGGGTGACCGTCTGCCGATTGAAGCAACCATTACGAACTTTAGAGCCGATCAGGTTCGTATTTTCTACATGGGATACGCAGGCAAAATTCTGAATGAACTTGGGTTCACCAGACCTGCTGGACATGATGCAGACACATGGGGTGTTGAATTGACTTCCAAAGAGAACATTCCCGATATGAATGCGGACATGATCTTTAACTTCAATTCGGGCACCGAAACGGATGCGATTCAGAAAAATTATGATGATTGGACCAGCAGTCCTCTTTGGAAGAATCTTGATGCAGTCAAGAACAACCAACTGATTCAGGTCGATGAAGTGGCCTGGAACATGGCAGGTGGATACACATCGGCCAACATGATGCTGGACGATCTATATAAGCAGTTCAACCTGAACTAATTAACAGGAGCAGGACCTGCCATGCACCAGGACATTCGTTAACGAAGTGTATGGGCAGGCAGGTCTTTTGTCATTTTACAGATGAAAGAGTGAGAATATGTTTCCCCTTTTTACGAAGGCAAGTGCCAAAGTCTGTGGACTGGCTGGTTTATTCATATTGCTTCTACTTGCTTGTCTAGCCAGCATGATTCTGGGACGTACGCATATCACGTTTCAGATGGCATGGGATGCGCTGCAATTCTATGACGAGAGCTCGGTGGAACATGTGGTGCTCTTGACGGAGCGGCTGCCACGTACCATTATTGCCGCTGTCGTTGGTGCAAGTTTGGCCGTGGCGGGTGGACTAATGCAGGCATTAACACGTAATCCGCTTGCATCACCGAGTGTGTTCGGGATCAACGCAGGTGCGATCTTTTTTATTGTCATTGCCATCGTTGTATTATCCGTATCCTCACTCACCACCATGATGTGGTTTGGCTTTGCCGGAGCTGCGGTTGCCGCGGCGATTGTATATGCGCTGGGTTCTCTCGGTCGTGATGGCCTGACACCGATCAAAATAGTACTGGCGGGCACGGCAATCTCAGCATTGTTTGCCTCGTTCACACAGGCTATTCTGGTGCTGGATGGAACCGGATTGCAGGATGTATTGTTCTGGCTTGCCGGTTCAGTAAGTGGTCGGACGTTGGATATGTTATATCCTGTGTTGCCGTACATGACAGGTGCAGCTATTGTTTCTCTGTTCATGGGCAGAGCCATCAATCTGCTGCTGACGGGTGACGATATCGCCAAAGGCATGGGACAGAATATACTTCTGGTCAAGGTACTCATGGGTATTGTTACCGTATTGCTCGCGGGTGGTTCCGTTGCCGTAGCTGGTTCGATCGGTCTCGTAGGTCTGATTGTCCCGCATATCATGCGTGCACTGGTAGGCAACGATTACCGCTGGCTTGTTCCCTACTCTATTGTAGGGGGAGCGATTCTGCTGCTGTCTGCGGATGTGGTTGCAAGACTGGTAATCATGCCGCAGGAAGTTCCACTTGGTGTCATGACTGCACTAATTGGCGGACCTTTCTTCGTGTACATTGCCCGCAAGGGGGTGACGAAGATATGAGGAAGATGTTGACTTTCCGCAACAAAAAAGACACCATCTCGGTGCAATTGGAACGAAAATCACTGGCTGTTATCGGCATATGTATCCTCTTGTTCCTCGTGGCAGGGGTTGTCGGGACCAGTGTGGGCAGTGACTTTATATCTCCGCTGGATGTGCTCAGAACGATATTCGGTGTGAATGCAGGCGAGCATGATTTCGTCGTGCTGACCTTGAGACTGCCACGAGTATTACTATCTTTGCTCGTAGGTGCAGCTCTCGGGATGTCAGGTGCGCTCCTGCAAGGCATTATCCGTAACCCGCTGGCCTCACCGGATGTCATTGGTATCACTGGCGGAGCAGCTGTTGCGGCTGTAGGTTTTGTTACATTGCTGGGCGGAGCGGTAAGTATCAAGCTGTTACCACTGTTTGCCATCGTTGGTGCGCTTGTGACGGCATTGATCATCTACGTACTTGCCTGGAAAAAAGGAGTCAGTCCGATCCGCCTGGTGCTGATCGGGATCGGAGTATCGGCCATTACCGGAGCCGGAACGACCTTTATGCTAATCCTGAGTCCGTTCTACACGGCAGGTCAAGCCTATATCTGGCTGACAGGAAGTATATACGGAGCATCATGGACCGATGTCCGAACCATTCTCCCGGTTATCATTATTGTTGTTCCTTTGGCGATCTGGTTCGCCCGCAGTCTGAATGCACAGGAGTTCGGAGATGATCTGGCCACAGGGCTGGGGGTGACTGTTCAATGGCATCGTTCAGCGTTGTTGTTATGCAGTGTACTACTGGCGGGAATCGCCGTTGCGGTTGCCGGAACCATTGGTTTTGTAGGCCTGATCGCTCCACATATTGCTCGAAAACTGGTTGGACGGATGTTCGGTAGTATGCTAATTGTGTCCGGACTGGTCGGGGCTTTGCTCGTATTCGTCGCAGATTTACTTGCTCGCACAGCCTTTCTACCGCTTGATGTTCCCGCAGGGGTATTCACCGCAGGCGTAGGCGCACCATTTTTCCTGTATCTGTTGTTCAAAAATCGAAATCAGTTTTGAGGAGGAGAGAGCCGTGAGTATTCTGGAAGCCAAGGAGCTTACTATCTCCTATGGAGCAGACCCCATTATTGAAAATTTAAATTTGACCATTCCCAAGGGACAGATCACCGTCCTGATTGGTAGCAACGGCTGTGGCAAATCCACGCTGCTGCGCACGATGGCTCGTTTGCTGAAATCCAGTTCAGGTTCCGTGCTGCTGGATGGCGAAGAGATTGCCAAGCTGCCGACCAAGGAGATTTCAAGACGCATGTCCATCCTGCCGCAGGGTCCGACCGCTCCAGAAGGATTGACAGTGAATCAGCTGGTCAAGCAAGGGCGTTATCCACATCAAACGTGGCTGAAGCAATGGTCCCGAGAGGATGAGCGTATGGTCAAGCTGGCACTGGAGTCTACACATCTGACGGAACTCGCCGATCGGCCTGTGGATGCATTGTCCGGTGGACAGCGTCAGCGTGCCTGGATTGCGATGACCCTCGCGCAGGGAACCGAAACGCTGCTGCTGGATGAACCTACAACCTATCTGGATATGACACATCAGATTGATATCCTTGATCTGTTGTTCGAGTTGAACGAACGGGAAGGGCGTACCATTGTCATGGTGCTTCATGATCTGAATCTGGCATGTCGGTATGCACATCACATTGTGGCTGTTCACAACAAGTCCATCTACGCGGAAGGTAAACCGGAGGATATCGTTACACAGGAGATGGTCCGTAAGGTTTTCCAGATGGAGTGTGAGATTGCGGTCGATCCGCTGTTCGGCACACCAACTTGCATCCCACATGGAAGAGGGAGGAAGCTGAATGGGGAACAGCGTTATACACAACTGGCTTGAGGATCAAAAAGTCCGCTTTTGATTACTTCAATAATGATTCAACCATCCACACGAACTACATTGCATGAGCATGCAGATAACAAATTAGGCAAGCCATTGGTAAAACCGTATCCAAGGCTTGCCCAGTTTGTTGTGCCTATTATTCGATAAAAGCATACCTACATCGACTCAAACCCCTACCAAATTACATCTTATTTTTCCTTAAAAGTTTATTATTGACAATATAGCTCGAATTGCCATAAAATAGATCTTGTATGATATTGATAATCATTATCAATATTAAATTACAAAAAAATGATGAACGTATGAGCGAGTACCTTCATTCGATCGAGGAGGATTTTCAGTGTTTCCGAAAGGGATTCATAATCTGCAAAACCGACTCATTATAAGCAAAGCGAGAGAAATGGGCATCGCCTGTGATCCACTTCTTGAGGGATGCGAAGATTTTCTGAAGCTGTCTGTAGGAGACAAGCAGATCATCATTAACAAAACCAGATCTCATCGTCTGCCGTTAATTGCTGGTTTGCTCGCGAAGAACAAGCAGGCCTGTAATAGGTTGCTGCATGAACAGGGCATGCCTGTACCGTCATTTATCGTGATCCCGGAGATGGGAAGCGAAGCAGCAGATTTTCTGAAAAGACATGGCTCCATTGTGGTGAAACCGCTGGATGCGAGCAGTAGTATGGGCGTGACGTTGGATGTGCGTACCGAAGATGAACTGCAGGCAGCCATTGGTCTTGCGGGTGTTCATGGCAGCAGCATTATGCTACAGCAATATGTAACTGGAATTGATTACAGAGTGCTGATTATTAACGGTGAAGTGGCGGCTGTGAATGAGTATCGACCTGTCTATGTTGAGGGAAACGGGACTTCAACTGTGCGGGCGTTAATCAAGCAGTTGAATCAGGAGCGAATCGAGATGACGCACATTGGGGAGTATGAAGCTTTTCCCCAGGTTGATGCAGAAGCTGAACGTCTGCTGGAGGTATTACGAGCACAAGGGACAACACTGGATGAAGTACCTGACGCCGGAAAAGAAATCGAGCTATACGATCTCCGTAACTCAGCCGCCGGAAAAATCAGTGAATTCTACAAGGATTGTACCGAAATCATTCATCCCGAGAATGCCCGAATGATCATTCAAGCAGCCAAAACTCTTCAGATTGATGTCGCTGGAGTCGATGTTCGTTGTCGTGATATCCGCACGCCGATCTCCAGAGATCAGGGAGGCATCCTGGAAGTGAACGCTTTGCCAGATATGACACACCACGTCTTTCCCCATGGTGGAGCAACTCGTGATGTAGTTCGGTTATACCTGGAATACCTTTGTCAGGAGCTACTCGAGTATAAGACGTATAACAACGTATAAAAGATATAAAACAAGAATCACAGGCAGCAGGTTCAGCCTGAATCGATTATAAGGAGCGTTATAGGGCTATGTCAGTAGAGGTGCAGACGGAATATCTGAAGATGCAAAATGAGAAGGAATCCAATGCAAGATCGTACCCCAGACATTTCCCGCTTGTCATTAGCAAGGCCCATGGGGTGAAGATTACCGATACGGAAGGCCGCGTATTCTACGACTGCCTGGCTGGTGCAGGAACATTGGCGCTGGGACATAACCATGACACGGTGGTCAACGCCATTCGCGATGTTCTGGATCAGCAGATTCCGCTACATACACTGGATTTGGCAACGCCGCTGAAGCTTTCATATATGCAAGAACTATTCTCCATCCTTCCGGAAGAAATGCGAGATAAAGCCAAGATTCAGTTCTGTGGTCCAACCGGAGCGGATGCCGTAGAAGCAGCCATTAAGCTGGTCAAACATGCCACAGGTGGCAAGTCCATTCTTGCCTTTCAAGGTGGTTATCACGGTTCAACCCAAGCGACGATGTCGATGAGTGGCAATCTGAGCAAGAAACAGCATCTGCAAAGCCTGCTGCCGGATGTGCATTTCCTGCCGTTTCCTTATGAATACCGTTGCCCATTTGGTGTTGGTGAAGGCATGACGGCCCAATTAAGCGCACAGTATATCGAGAATTTGCTCGATGATTGCGAGAGCGGTATTGCGGCACCCTGCGGGGTCATTGTGGAGACGGTACAGGGAGAGGGCGGAGCGATTCCAGCGGATATCGAATGGCTCAAGGAGTTACGCCGTATCACAGCAGAGCGAAATATTCCGCTCATTATTGACGAAGTGCAGACAGGCATCGGACGGACAGGGCGAATGTTTTCATTTGAACATGCCGGAATCATACCCGATGTAATCATCTGCTCCAAAGCGGTTGGCGGTAGTCTGCCGATGTCTGTTGTCATCTACAAAGAAGAGCTGGACCAATGGCAGCCTGGTGCACACACAGGTACGTTCCGTGGCAATCAGCTAGCTATGGCTGCGGGGCTTGCCACACTTCGCTATATCCGGGAACAGGATATTCTACAAAACGTGCAGCTACGCAGTGAGCAGTTCATGAATCAACTGAATGCATTGAAAGAACGGTATGCAGAGATTGGTGACGTGCGGGGCAGAGGGCTGATGATTGGCGTTGAAGTGGTTGATCCAACAGGACGTAAGGATCGTCTGGGACATTATCTCCCCAATGGTGCGCTGGCTGAGTCAATTCAGCGTGAATGCTTCAAGAATGGCTTGATTGTGGAACTGGGCGGGCGTCATTCCGCTGTTGTTCGTTTTCTGCCGCCGCTGAATATTACAGAGCAGGAATCGAACGCGATCCTCGCGATCTTTGAGAAATCGGTAACTGAAGCGATTACCTTAGCAACGGCCGCATGCTGAAGCTGTCCCTGATGAAGAGACATGCAGTATTACTCGCGATTCTGATCGGTGCTTTTTCGCTGGTGCTGACCAACAGTGCATTTAACCTGCTGCTGCCTTATTTTGTGCAATACTATCAGATCTCTACGACAGCAGGCGGATGGATCATCGCATTGTATATGCTCGCCATGACGTTAACGATGCCGTTGGCTTCCCTGATCGTGGACCGACTGGGCCGTAAACAGACGTATATGTTGGGCATCAGTATCTATGGACTGTTCTCGGTGGCAGGTGCGTTGTTTTATCACTCCATCGAAGTGCTCTTGCTGGTCCGTTTCATGCATGGGGTTGCCGCCGGGCTGATGATTCCGTTATCGCTTGTGCTGCTGTTTGATGTATATGGACCGGAGGTAAGGGGGCGAATTACCGGAGCGTGGGGCTTGCTGCTTATGCTGGCTCCGGCTGCTGGTCCAACGCTGGGTGGTTTTATCATTCAGTACGGAAGGCTTGAAATGCTGTTCTGGCTCAATGTGCCGCTTGCTGTGTTTTCTTTTATCGGGTGCGGCCGAGTCATTCAAACTTATATCCCTGCCCGCAGGAAAAAATGGCATCCATTCAGTGTCATGCTGCTAATCTGTGCGGTAGGTGCCCTTAGTCTGGGGGTGCAGTTGTACGCAAGTCCTGTCGTAGCAGTATGGGTACCTTGGCTGCTGATTGCGCTGGGTGTAGTGTTACTCATTCGTTTTGTCCAGACAGAGAACGGTCGCAAGGAACCGCTGATCCGGTACCAGTTGCTGCGGCGTAATGCCGTCTTTCCACTGACCGTGCTGATCTCGACCATTCAGGATTGTGTCATGTTTGGCGTGATCTTTGCCTTGCCGTTGTTGTTCCAGGATGTCTTCCACCTGTCGCCAGCCTTGTCCGGTGCGCTGTTCATTCCCTTGTCGATCTGTACAAGTCTGTTCATGTGGATTGGCGGCAGTTTGCTGGATCGCGGTCGGTCCAGGCATTTTATCGCATGGGGCACGCTGCTGGTATCGATATCGATCTTGTCGTTTGCAGTTCTGCCCATGGGAGCATCGATCTGGATCATCGGGATGCTCATGGCGTGCCGGGGAATAGGCGTTGGCCTGTCAGGTATGAGCATCTCTGCGATTGGTCTGCAAGCCTTACCGGACGAAGACATGCACGAAGGGTCGGTGTTATCAACCACGATTGAGCGTCTGGTTTCTTCGTTTGCGGTGATGGGCATGACCCTGTATTACGACATGCGTTGGCAATGGCTTGCCGGGGCAGGAACGTCCATGGAGATGGCCAAATGGGGAGCGCTCAAAGAGATCTGTATCGGACTAGGCTGCGCCATACTGCTTACACTTCCCCTGGTCTTACTTATAACCCGAAAGAAGGTTGGCATCATTGTTCGAGATGGAAAACAAGCTCCGGTCTGAGGCTGAGCAGCAGGCCCATGAACATTCGTGCAAGCTGTTGCTGAACTGTTACATCCGTGAGCTTGCGTTAGAGAAGGAAAGCGATATTCGGATCCATCCGAATACGCTGACGTACGCTGTTGCTTTTCAAGCCAGCGGGGTGACGGTGACGGGACAACTGGCCTATTACTCTGCCATGGGGGAGCATGAATACCTCAGTATGCAATCTGGCGGGGAAGCGGTGCATTATCGCGACCTGGTTCGCTGGATCACATGTGAGCTAGGTGGAGATCGGGCACAGGGAGCGAGTTCGGATCTACATGGAATGCTGAAGAGTGAGATGAAAAGGAAGAGCTCACTCGAGGTGGATATTGTACATCCATTGGGTGAGAATACGAATCGCGTAGAGCTGGCGTATGCCAGAGATTTTGCACAAAAGGTAGATAACAGTGTGGTTAACCTCACGTTGTACATCGAACAAGCAGCCGGTCTGGACATCCACGACTATTGTACATCTGAACAGTCACTGTTGTATGGTCATCCGTTCCATCCGTTTCCGAAGAACTCCAAAGGCTTCAGCGAGCAGGATGTGCAGAAGTACAGTCCGGAGCTACGGACATCGTTTCAACTCTGTTATATCGCCGTGAGGCAGGATGTCTATGTGCAGGAATGGGTGGATGACGAGGCGGTAATGGATTTGCATAATCTCCTGCGGAGCCATGTGGAGCCGATTTTAAAAGAAAAGAGTGGTATGTATGGGCTTCTGCCTATCCATCCATGGCAATACGCGTACATATCACAGCTGTCCGAAGTTCAGCACTATATTCGAGATGAAAAATTAATTCTGCTTGGCAGTGCGGGGCCCATCGTCTATCCGACTTCTTCGGTCCGGACAGTTTATATTCCGGCATGGAACTGCAATATCAAGCTGTCACTGAACATGCAGATCACCAACATGATTCGTACCAACAGTGCTGAACAGATGCGCAGAACATTGGATGCCTCCAGATACGTCAGGCAGCATAACTGTTTCGATGCTGAACCGAACACCCATATTGCGTATGAGACAGGTGTAGCGACATGTGCCTTTGATGATGAAGAGTTAACCAGTCTGTTTACGATAGCTTATCGGCCCATTGAGTTCGACCCTGCGAATACGTATGTCTTATCCAGTCTGGTTGAGGCACCCCTTCCTGGGATGCGGTCGCGACTGATGACGTTGCTGGGCGGAGACCTTGACATAGCTGAGCGCTGGCTGGATCGTTATCTGGCATGTTCGCTGCTGCCGATTGTGCGGGCGGCGGGTGAGAAAGGCATTCATTTTGAAGCTCATTTGCAGAATACCCTTGTGACCTTGGAGGATGGGCTACCTGTGGATTTTATCGTCCGCGATCTGGAAGGGGTCAGTGTGGATGAGGAACTTATAAGTGAGCAGGAACGTGCAGTGTCCGATTTATTATTTTACTCGCGAGAGAAAGCCTGGGCGCGGACATCGTACTATTTTATCGTCAATCATCTGGGGTCTCTGATTCATGCCATGGCGCGAGATGTGAACGTCCCAGAGGAGCATTTCTGGAAGCAGGTACGTGGGGTACTTGTAGATGAATTGGAACGAACGGGCAATGAATATGTGCGACATCTGCTGACGACGGATGCATTCCTGGCCAAACAAAATTTGGTGAGTTGTCTAAGAGGGATCAGCCAGACCCCGGCTTACGTGCCGGTGAGTAATGTAATGAAACGAATAGGGAGTGAAGTGCGTGGGAGTCGTGGGATATAGGGCTGAAGCAGGCGGCAGGACAGAAGCAGTATACGTGGGTGTACAGGAACGGATCATGCGGCAGACGCTGGAGGCGATGTGGTTCGAAGGCATTCTGGACAGTCATGTAAGTGGGAGCGAATGGCGAACGGAGGGGCTTACATCTTCCGGCGATTCTGTGGCGTACACGTGTGAAGCCGAGCGGAAGTTTTCATTTGGCCGGGTGAAGGTGAAGAAGGGGACGATTCAAAGGGAAGGCGTCAACTGCACCGATTTGGATCTGTTTCTGGAGGAAATCGTGCTGAACGCTTTGAAGGGTGCAAACGTGACGGCTTTTATCCAGGAACTGCTCGAAACGATGGCAAAGGACAGCCAGTGCCAAGCTATATTGCCCTTAAACATTCCGAGTGAGGATCGGCATTATGATGCGCTCGAAAGTCACATGACCGACGGGCATCTGTACCACCCGAGCTATAAGTCGAGGTTGGGATTTTCTTTGAAAGACAATCTCGCCTATGGCCCAGAGTTTAACACGGAGGTTACATTAGTCTGGGTTGCTGTGAAAAAAGAATTGGCTCAGACCGCTGTATCCACAGGGTATACCTCTGAAGAATTGGTGGGGCAGCATCTGACCGTAGAGGACGTACAGCGATTCCATCAGATGCTGGAGTGCGATGGGAAAGAAGGTGCTGTCACTGATGATTCATATGTGTTCATTCCTGTTCATCCATGGCAGTGGGAGCACCAGTTGGAGACGGTATATGCCCGTCAACTTATGGATGGGGACATTGTGTATCTTGGTCCATCGTCTTCGCCCTATCGTGCACAGCAATCGATCCGTTCGCTGTCTAACAGAGTGAACCCGGAATCTCCTTACATCAAGCTTGCCCTCAGCATCACCAACACGTCGAGCACGCGTATTCTGGCACAGCATACGACCCAGAACGCGCCACTGATCAGCGATTGGCTGGATGAACTTGTTCGTGAAGATGAGCTGTTGCAGCAGGTGCAGTTTGGCATTTTGAAAGAAATCATGGGGCTGTCGTTCCGTTATGAAGAGTTGCCTGTAACTCAATATGGACGGGCCTACGGCACACTTGGTGCGATCTGGCGGGAGAATGTATCGGTTCACCTGAAGCAAGGTGAGACGGCGTGGCCGCTGAATGCGCTGATGTTGGTGCAGCGGGACGGTGTACCGTTTATCCAGGATGCTGTAGAACGACATGGTGTGGAAAAGTGGAGCGAGGCCCTTGTTCGCACGGTTACCCTGCCGATTATACATTTACTCTATGCACACGGGATTGCGCTGGAATCTCATGCTCAGAATATCATTTTGGTACTGGAAAACGATCTGCCAAAACGAATCATTATCAAGGATCTGCATGATGGCGTTCGCTATGTACCAGATCAACTGTTACACCCGGAACGGGCACCGAGGCTGAACCCCGAGCCGGAAACCCATCGCAAGTTCAATCGGTATTCCTTCATCTATGCCGGAGATGTGTCGGAAGTCCGTGACTATACGTATGATGCGTTCTTTTTTATCTGCATGACGGATATTGCGTTAGCGCTTGAGAAGTTTGGGTTGTCAGAGGAAGCGTTCTGGCAGCTGTGCGCAGGTGTAATTGTGGATTATCAGAAGCAGCACCCGGAATACGCAGAGCGGTTTGTTGCATTTGACCTTTTTGCCGAAGATGCACTGATCGAAGAGATGACCAAGCGTCGTCTGTATGGGGATGGAGAGTTATATTTCCGTAAGGCGAGCAATCCACTCAAGGTATCAAAGGATGCACTTGAATCAAAGAGAACACACGAATTAAAGGGAATCGTCGAATGAGGATTAACACGCTGAAGGAAAAGATTGCACGCAAACAGCCAGTCTATGGCCTTTTTGTATCCATACCACACCCGGTCATCATCGAGATGATCGGCCATGCGGAATATGATTTTGTCATTATTGATCTGGAACATGCCGCAACATCGATGGAAACGGTGGAAGAGTTGATCCGGGCAGCAGAACTGGTAGGCCTTACCCCGCTGGTACGTATCTCGAAAGTAGAGCGAGTGGAGATTCTTAAAGTGCTGGACTGCGGCGCACAAGGGATCGTTATTCCGCATGTGGAACGACTGGAGCAGGTGGAGGAAGCGGTTCGTCACGCCTACTATCATCCGGTTGGTATGCGCAGCTTGAATAGTGGTCGTCCCGGCGTATTCGGTAAATATCCGCTCACGGGATACATTGGGGAAGCGAACCAACAGGTGATGGTTGTACCCATGATCGAAAGTGCGGAGGGCGTGCGGCAAAGTGCACAGATTCTGTCTCACCCTCAGGTGAGCTTTGTATTGGAAGGCGCGGCGGATCTGTCGCAATCCCTCGGCGTACCATGGCAGACAGAGCATCCGGAAGTGAGACGTGCACTGGATGAATTGCATGCTACCGCGCAGAAGTGCGAAGTACCTTATGCTACGGTCACGAGAGGCGTGGAAGACATATCGCTCTGGGGTGAGCGGGGAGTACATATATACGTGCTGGGTGATGATCGGAATACGGCGTTTCGGGCGTATGCCCAAAAACGGAATGACTACAGGAATGCGGGTGGGCAGATATGAAACCTAGTGTATGGCAGGCGATTAATGAACTACAACGCGGATTGGAAGACCCGGTATGTGCGTATGTTTACGATCTGGCCGGCATTCAGGAACAGGTAGGTCAGATGCTGGGCAGCATGCCCGGAAACACAGAATTATTCTACGCCATTAAGGCGAATCCAGATCCGCGAATCATTGAGGCGTTGCTTCCATTGGTGAAGGGCTTTGAAGTGGCTTCGATTGGAGAACTGCTCAAGGTTAGAGCTGTAAGCCAAGAGGTTCCAATTTTGTTCGGAGGTCCGGGTAAGAAAGAGAGCGAACTGCGGCTAGCCATTGAGAATGGCGTGAGCTACATCCATGTGGAGAGTCTACTGGAGCTGCGGCGCATCATTGCGATTGCGAAAGAGCGTGAGATGGAGCATGAGCATGTTCAGGTAGAGGGGAGCAAGCAAAAGCAAGAATGGAACCGGAAATCGGAGCAGGGATATATGCAAGCGTACCGCGAGGAACGGATGCAAGCGCAGGAGGTTCGCATTCTGCTCCGAATAAACCTGCGAAGCAGTACATTACCTCGGACGAAGATTGTTATGGGCGGTGGGCCGAGTCCTTTTGGCATCGATGAAGAGGCAGTGGAAGAAGCCGTAGAACTCATTCGTGTGGAAGGCGCGGATGTGGTTCGGTTAAGCGGGTTCCACTTTCACTCCTTATCTAACAATATGGACGCCAGGCTGCATGCTGAGATGATCGAGCTGTATTTGCAAAAGGTGGAGCAGTGGCAGCAGCAGTATGATCTTCCTGTGGAAGTGGTGAATGCAGGAGGAGGGTTCGGTGTTACGTATGATGGAAGCCCCGGATTCGACTGGCCCTTGTTCACTTCCCTGCTGGAGCAAAGTGAAGCCAGACAGCGCCTTGCTTCACGCGGAGGTCAGCTGTATTTTGAATCGGGTCGACTGCTGGTAGCAGACCACGGGTATTATGCCGCAGAGGTTACGGATATCAAAACCTCTCATGATCAGTATTTTGCCGTGTTAAGGGGAGGTACGCACCATAATCGTCTGCCTGCTTCATGGGGACATAACCATCCGTTTCAGATTATGGCGACCGATCGTTGGAAGCACTCGTTTGTCCGTCCAGAGGTAAGAGATCGTCGTGTTCATATTGTAGGTGAGCTATGCACACCCAAGGATCGCATGCATTCTGATGCGGAGGTAGCGCTGCTACGGGTAGGAGACATTGTTGTATTTGAAAAGTCTGGAGCTTATTGTTGGACCATCTCGCATCATGATTTTCTGGGGCATCCGCACCCGGCATTCCATTATCTAACGGAGGACAATGATCATGTCAACACTGATGAAGCGTTCCAGTCTGCAAGCCGCTGAACGCCGGATTATGGCGGATCTGATGAATTCATTCTTGTCGGAGCAATTGCTTCCACTGGAAGGTTATTCGTTCATTAATTTTGCCGCGGCATCAGCACCTTTCCGTCGATTGTATAAGGAATATGACGGTGAAGAGAATCAGAATGTAGCTTCTCGCTATAGATTGCACACTCAAGGTGTACTGTGTCTGGTTGAGACAGGAGTAAGACAAGGGACTCAATGGGTTCAGGGTTCACCGATCTATGAGGAGAAAGCAGATGGAAGCTGGGTTCTCCTTGATTCTCCGGTAGAGGTTGGACGTGCCGTGTTACAGAAGGCTTTGTCGGATGAGGCTTATGTGCAGCCCGGAGTGGCAGAGTTTCTTGCTAGTCTGGACATTGCTGTGGAGCAGTTTGCTCTGGGCTGGGAACAAGTCCAGTATCTGTCCGCCAACGTACCGGCGTCTGCTTATGAGTGGTTTATCAAGGGTGAGCGCGTTGCGGCATTGCGGGATCGTCCATTTCACCCATCGTCCAAAGCCAAGGTGGGATTCAATGCAGAAGATGTAACACGCTATGCAGCGGAATTCGGGAAGGCGATTTCGCTGCGCTGGGTGGCTATACGGCTGGATGCCGTGCAACAAGGTTGTGAAGAGGGGCTCTCCATTTTGGACGTGTTAGACGATGCTCAGCGCGGAGTGGTGGAAGCCGAGTTTGCCCGTAAAGGAATCACGTTGGAAGAATATCTGCCGATGCCTGTACATCCGTGGCAATTGCAGCATGTGATTCTGCCTCGTTTCACTGGGGAGATCGAAGAAGGCAGCATAGTCGTATTGGATGTAGAAGTGGGCGACGTACAGGCAACATCCTCTCTGCGCTCGATGGCTCCATCAACAGAATCTAATCTGATGCTCAAGCTACCGGTTAGTGTGCTGTCACTGGGGGCTGCTCGCTATCTTCCGGTGGTCAAGCTGCTGAATGGTCTTGTTGGAGAACGGATGCTACGACAGGCCGTTGCTTGTGACGAGACGTTGAAGGACAAGGTGTATATGTGTGAAGAGCAGAACTGGTGGGGCTTTATGCCAGAATCCATGGGACTGTTCGATGATCATCCCCGGCATCTGGCTGCACAGATTCGTGTGTATCCCTCTGAGTTATTGGGTGAAGATTACAAAGTAATCCCAATGGCCGCACTGGGTGTGAATCTGGAAGGGCATCATCTATTAACGGAAATTCTGGGGGAAAACCTGAGCAACACGGATGTTCTCGAGTTCTATACCAGCATAGCTATAACGTTTTATGATATCGTGATGCGTCTGTTCAAGGTGGGCGTTGTACCTGAGATTCATGGTCAGAACTGTTGTCTGGTGTTAAAGGATAATGAGGTAAAAGGTCTTTTGTTCCGCGATCATGATTCCGTACGTCTGCATCAGCCTTATCTGGACAAGCATGGGATCGCAGACCCTGCTTATCATATTCGCCCAGGCTACTCAAACAGCCTGTATAACGAGACGGTCCAGAAGTTGATCTTCTATGTGCAGTCTTTGGGGACGCAGGTGAATCTGGCTGCGATCATGGAGTCTTTGAGCGAGGTGTATCACATCCCGGAAACGAAGTTATGGGAGATCACGGAGCAGGCTTGGAAGGAAGCGCTGCAACAAGTGCAGCTTCCCGATTCTGACCGGGCCGCGATCGCTCATGCGGTATTCGAGAGCGAGGAGTGGCCCGTGAAGTTAGTTGTCCGTCCGCTGCTTGAAGCGGATGGGGTGCCTGGCGCGATGCCATCGGGCAAAGGCAAAGGGTGGAACCCTTTTTACAAGAGATAGAGGTTGAGTAGTGTTGGTGTAGGAGTGTATAGAGAAGAAGTGGCGTGCTATAGGATAGATATAGAAGGTGACCCGTTGGATGGGTTGCCTTTTTGGCTTGTTATCATTGAGAGTTGAAATGCCTGGAGGGATAAAACGTTCATCATTCTGGCTAAAAAATCTTATGAAATGAAGGTACAGGAAAGAGACTGATGGTATAATCGGGTTATGTGTTATAGTCATACTTGTGTATTACCGAAAAGGTTTTCGGAAAAAGCGATAGCTACTGTTGAAACCGTAATCATAATTTACTTGAAGAAAGTGAGAATCTACCATGAATCAGAAGAGGCTTTTTAATGATGGATGGCAATTTGCGAAAAGCAAGCTGGATGTTACGGAACCTGCGGGTCTGGTATTTGAACCTGTAGAGCTTCCCCATGATTGGCTGATATATAATACGCTTGAACTGTATGAAGACAGCATTGGATGGTACCGCAAGACGTTCCATTACACGAAGGATGAGCAGCAGCTTTTGCTTTGTTTTGATGGCGTATACATGGATTCTTCGGTGTATGTGAACGGGCAGCTGGTTGGAGAGTGGAAGTATGGCTATTCTGCTTTTGAACATGAGATCACGAATGCACTGGTGGAAGGCGTCAATGAGATTGTGGTCAAAGTGGTGCATCAGAGCCCGAACAGCAGATGGTATTCCGGTGCCGGAATCTATCGCCATGTGTGGCTGAAGACGAGAGATCGTAACCATATCGTCACGGATGGAACGTATGTATCCATCAAGCAACAGCCGGATGGCTGGCAGGTAGAAGTGGATACGGAATTGAACCTGGAACAGAATCAGCAAGCAGAGTTGGTGCATACGATTCTGTATGACGGTCAGATGGTGGCATCCAGCCAAGCGAATGTTTCGGCTTCGGTGGGTGAGAATGCGGCTGTATCGACAGATAGCCAACAGATCAGTGTGGAGAATCCCGACTTGTGGAGCCCGGATGCACCGCATCTGTATGAACTGGTCACCGAACTGAGACTGATCTCGGATGATCAAAGTGAGGAGATCATTGAAACCGTAACCCAACGTATTGGATTTAAGGACGTTAAGCTGGATCCTAGTGAAGGTTTCTATCTGAATGGAGTCCACACGAAGATGAATGGTGTGTGCGAACACCACGATCTCGGGGCACTGGGAGCTGCGTTTAACCTGACGGCATTGCGTAGAAGATTTGTTTTGCTCAAAGAAATGGGCGTTAACGCCATCCGGACTGCGCATGATATGCCTGCCAAAGAGTTCATGGAACTTGCTGATGAGATGGGTATGCTGGTGGTGTCTGAAGCCTTTGATATGTGGGAACGTGCCAAAACGCCATACGACTATGCGAGATTTTTCCCGGAGTGGGTGCATACGGATGTGAAGAGTTGGGTGAAGCGCGACCGTAACCATGCCAGCCTGATCATGTGGAGTATCGGGAACGAAATTTACGATACCCATGCGGATGAGCGTGGACAGGAAGTTACTCGGATGCTGATGGATTATGTGCTGGAATTTGATCCAAAAGGCAATGCAGGCGTGACGATTGGTTCCAACTATATGCCATGGGAAAATGCACAAAAATGCGCGGATATCGTGAAGCTGGCAGGTTACAACTATGCGGAAAAATATTACGACAAACATCATGAAGAGCATCCGGACTGGATCATCTATGGTAGTGAGACGTCTTCCGTAGTACAGAGTCGTGGCATCTATCACTTCCCGCTCGAACAGCCGATTCTAGCAGATGATGACGAGCAGTGTTCGGCTTTGGGTAACAGTACGACGAGCTGGGGCGCGAAGTCGGCAGAATACTGCATTTTGGCAGAGCGGGATCGTCCTTACTCATTGGGTCAATTCCTGTGGACTGGATTCGATTATATTGGAGAGCCGACACCGTATCATACGAAGAATTCGTATTTTGGACAGCTGGATACAGCAACGTTCCCGAAAGACTCTTATTTCATTTACCAAGCGGCTTGGACGGATTATAAGAAAAGCCCGATGGTTCACCTGTTCCCGTATTGGGATTTCAGCCCGGGTCAGATCATTGATGTACGCGTGTGCAGCAACGCGCCGAAGATTGAGCTGCAACTCAACGGTAAGACCATTGGCACGTACGATATCGATCATGCCAATGGAACACAGCTGTCAGGCTGGTGGAAAGTGCCGTACGAAGAGGGCGAGCTGAAAGCGATCGCTTATGATGAGAACGGTCAGATCATAGCAACCGATGTGCAAAGATCCTATACGGATGCGAAGAAGATTCGTCTGCAAGCGGATCGGGAGCAGTTGCAAGCGAATGGTACAGACCTGATTTTTGTAGAAATTGATGTGGAAGATGAAGCGGGTAATCCGGTTCACAATGCGAATAATCGCGTGCAAGTTCAGGTGAGTGGTGCAGGACGACTGCTGGGTCTGGATAACGGGGATAGCACGGACTATGATCCATACAAAGGGTTGAGCAGAAGACTGTTCAGCGGCAAACTGATGGCGATCATAGGAGCGACAAATGAACCTGGAACGGTCCGGATTGAAGTTTCTTCCGAAGGGTTGGAAGGGGCTGTAGCTGAGTTCAAATCGCATATTGTGGATGCAGAACTTGATGGTGAGAAACAAGTGCAACCTGTCTTCATGAACAATGAAGAACGTCCGGTGCTGACGGGAAATGCTCAGGAGATTCCTTTGCGGAAAATCGAGATCATCAGTAGTGCAGGACAGTTGCTCGATCCGTCCAACCCGGAGCTGACTGTAACCGCCAAACTGTATCCGGAGAACACTTCCTATCGCGACATCGAGTGGGCTGTTGTGAATGATGCGGGGATCGAGTCCAACATTGCCAAAGTGGAAGCTGTTCAAGCGGAAACGGGAGACAACGGCGAGCATCAGCATGCGGTGAAGGTATCGGCTATAGGTGACGGGGAGTTCCGGGTTCGCGCGACCAGCACCAACGGTACGGATAAAACGAAACTCATCTCCCAGCTGGAGTTCAAGGCGGATGGTCTCGGTACAGCCTACAAAGATCCATACGGCTTCATCACGGGCGGACTGTACGATTACACCAAAGGTGAAGTTGGTAACGGCAACGAACGTGGGGTAGCGACAAGTCGCGATGGAGAGACACATGTAGGCTTCCGTAATATTGACTTCGGACCATACGGCTCCGATACGATTACCATTCCGATCTTTACGTTATCCACTGAGGATTACTTCATTCAGATCTGGGAAGGTATGCCGGATGAAGAGGGAAGTACGATGATCGCGGATGTGGTATATGACAAAGAGTCTATCTGGAATGTGTACCAGGAAGAGACATATCATCTGTCCAAACGCCTTAGCGGGATTACATCGATCTGTTTTGTGCTGAAGCAGAAGATTCATATTAAAGGATTCTCCTTTGAGCGCCAGAGTCGGGCCTTTGAACAGAATGCCGCTGCATCCTGTGACCATCTCTATGGAGATACGTTTAAAATTGAAGATGATCGAGTAGAAGGTATCGGGAACAATGTATCACTGGAATTTGAAAATATGGACTTTACGGCAGAAGGCACGTCGAAGCTCGTGATCTATGGCCATTCACCGATTGATAAGAATACGATTCATATTCGCTTCGCAGGTGAGGACGGACAGAGCAACCAGTTGGTTGAGTTCACACAGTCGGGTGGATATGAGGAGCGGGTGTTTGAGCTTGAGCAGGTGAAAGGTGAGCAGAAAGTAAGCTTTATCTTCCTGCCAGGCAGTCAGTTTGACTTCGGCTGGTTCCGATTCGAGAAATAATGAAGCTTCACTAATGGCGAGAGGGATGCACGGGTCCTTTTCATCCTCAAGGTGTTAGTGGAGTAGCTACAGATTCGATGTATTAATTAATCATCTGGTAGTTTATGAAGACACAAAAACCTGCGAAGCCGAGACTTTGCAGGTTTTTTTGCGACCATATAAAGGTGAAAAATCATGGGATTAACTGTACAAAGCATTGGACAGCTCAATCAGGTTTCCGTCAGGATCACGTATATACACCGAACGAATGGGACCCAGCGCACCGGTACGTTCCACTGGACCTTCTTCGATTTTCGTATGATGTTGTGAGAGATGGAGAATCACTTCTTCTAGAGGTGTGCTGACCAGAAAACAAAGATCTGCCGAACCCGGCGTAGGGGTATGAGCTTTCGGTTCAAACTCTTTTCCGCGTTCATGCAAATTGATTTTCTGCTGTCTAAACTGTAATGCTTTTCGGCCTTGGCCGAATTCGACTACCTTCATACCTAATATGTTGGTATAAAATGAAAGGGTTGCTTCCAGATTCTCTACGGTTAACACGAGATGATCAAGTCGTTCTATTTGCATGGATAAGCCTCCTTCGAATTGGATCAATTGTTCCTGTAGAATGAGGGTGTATATAAAAGTATGTCATTTATTATACCTTAGAGCTCAGTTAGATCGACAACGTATGAGAAGAAGGTAGACGAAAAACATGCACGAATATGCAAAATATTTGGCTAATGAATGTTCCCTGACTACTGAATCTTTAACGAGAAAATGAATCCTCCGTTTGATTCCAATCAAACTCTTCACTTGTTAAAATTTAGGTATAACTACTATGGTCAGGTTGGCGGTGAAGATGGTATGCAACGTATTCAGGTACATCCCGATGTGTTGGACGAAAAAGCTCGATTGGTTCAGCAGAAGAAGTTGGAACTCGATCGAATAGTTAGAGAACTGGAGAAATCGATTTATTTGTTGCAATCCGATTGGTCTGGTGTGACAGGAGAGCGTTTCTTCTGGGATTTTATGCAGGTGAAAGAAGTGTTCCCGACTACACTCGGGCTGTTGGACAAAATCCAGAATGAGTTTACGTTTATCGCGAGGAACTTCAGAACAACGGACGGCTCAGGTGAGGTCGCGCTGTACATTCCAGAAGAACTAAAGCGAAATTTCGCTGTAGGGCTGCTTGATAAATCCATTGGAGAAACAATAACGGGAATGGGCCAGACGGCAGAAGCTTTCTTCTCTAACCCGTTCAGTACATTAAGTAGTGTGGCATATGCAATGACCGTGGGCAAAGTTGTGGACGTTGGGCGAGGTATTCAGTTTGCATGGGATACTGCTTGGGGTACTGGAACAGCGAGGTCTGATATAGAGCAATTTGTAGAAGAGCAGAAGAAACAGATCGATGAGAGTGGTGCAGGGTATTACGGTGGAGCGATGACAGGACAGGCCCTGGCGTATGTTTTGTTTGGCAAAGCTTTTCGTTCGAAGGACGACATTGGGTCGGGTGGATCTGTGGGAGATAAAAAGGAGCCTGGAAAGGGAATTGGCAGTCCCAGAGATCTAATAAAACCTAGTGGAACGCCTAATCCAGAAGCCTTACCAAGTGGAGCGAGAACAAAAATTCCGAATAATGCGGATAAGGCGACTAAACAGTCTTTAGAATTAGAAAATGATGCTGCTGATCAATTGGCGAGAAGTGGATATCGGATTGAACAGAACCCTAAAGTTCTAGATAGTGATGGAATTGATTCAAAAAGAGATCCCGATTTTAGAATTGAAGGGCGTATATTTGACTGTTATGCACCAACTGAAAATAAAGGTATTAGAGGTATTTGGAGTGAGGTCCAGGAAAAGGTAGTGATTAAACAACAGACCAAGAATGTGGTGATTAATTTAACAAAGTGGTCTGGAGATGATTCTGCGTTGCTTAAGCAATTTAAAGAATGGGAAATCCAAGGTTTAGAAGAAGTTATCGCAATCAAAAAGGACGGTAAGATCATATCGGTATTCCCTTAAAGTAGAGGAGACACAAGTCTATGGAATATGCACTGAAGTTGAATGGAAAACAAGATGCGTTATGGTTGAAAAGATTAATTGAAAGTAAGAATTTTGAAGTGAATTATATGAACCGACAACAGAATGCATTGTTCATTCATGAGTTTGATCTAAGCGGTGGTTTGAAAATAACTGCTTATGATAATAATTTTCCGCCTGGTCATCCAGCAGCATCTTATGAAACGATGTTTCAAGAAGAGGATTTTATTTATCAACAAACGATTTCTTATGAATTGGAGAATAACCAGGAATATGAATTATGGTATAAAACAATGTATGAAATTTCTTTCGCTATATTAGAGTCACTCAAAGTAGATGGCGTATTCTATCACACTTCTGGAGAAGAGATATTTTTCTTTAGAAACGGAAAGTATACGTTCAACGGAACATACCTTGAGTTACTCCAAACGCATTACGGAGAACTCCTTGAGAATATCGAGTATTCGGTTTTTACGAAACCTCACAACTGAATTACAGATAAATAATGCATAAAGGCGCACTTCTACCATACAAACGTAGAGGTGCTTCTTACTATAAAATTCTAGGAGAACAGCTCGCCATGATGAAAAGTGCGATTATAAATAATGATATTTTATTTGACCAAATACTTAAGAATGACAAAATAACAAACGAGATGGTTGAGGATGGAGAACAAGCCAGCCAGCTCTATTACAACTTTAAAGATATGACGCAGATTATAAATAAGTATAACTTGACGAATCTAACTTTCAGTGAAGAAGCCAATTGGCTGGTAAAACCCGCAGCTTTATTCACGAACGATCTAGGTCTAGATGATGTAATGCCACCTACGCTTCACCGTATGCGAATGACGTTCGAGAGACTGGACATAACCAGTTATCCTGTAACAAATGAACTTAGAGCCCGGATTGAGGAGTATCAGCAGTTAAATCATCGATGGCTGAATATTGTTGGGGACTTTGAATCCCAGGAAATTAACGAGAAGGATTGGCCCCAAATCTTGAATGATCTGGAGCAAGAGACTCGAGCTTATTTTAGTGAAAAAAAGGTTGATTTCGTGGATGATGAAGTTTGGAGAGATGCTTTGAATCCAAGGTACGAATGAAGAGTAAGAGTGACTTTTGATCAAGATATGCTTTGCACCAAAAGTGGAGTACTTCTGCCATTCAGAGGCAATAGAAAGTACTCCATGTTTTTATTCACATACTGATTTTTAATCTAATTTAATAGTTTATTCTTTAAATGGTTGTATTCTTCTATACTAATGAGCTTCTTTTCAAGTAGATCCGATAGTTTTAATAATTCATCTGCTACAGAAGAGTGAGCAAATATTTTTTCTTCTTCTTTTCTAGATTCAATAAGTGTAGTTTGTTCTTCTTGATCCACTGTTTTAATGAGGTAACTAAGAAGGTTATGCCAATGAGTAGCTTTGTCGTTTGCTATTATAAATGAAGAAGAATTCTTAGCGACAGGTTGTTCGAACAAAGCAAAGTTAATCCTATAAAATGATCTTTGAGGATCATTAACAACAACCTGTAATTGTATTGATCTAACATGGGTTTGAGAAGTTTGAAGTGCACTGAGACCACCGATGATCGCACCAACGTTTCCGCCAACTAGGCTCCCAATCATGGCACCACCGACTTGGCTAGATCTTGAGGTTTTGGTGTGAGTTACTCCATCAATAATAATCTCGGACTGGAGTATATCTTCATAGTGAAATATTTTCGTTTCATAATTAAACTTGGAGAGAGTACGAGAGAGTTCAACCCCTTGGTTATCATGTGTGTTATACATAAAACATACTTGCTGCTTCATTTCGTCAATTGCAATCATACTCTCTAAATCTACGGAACGGAACTCCTGACTAGCAGCGAATTGACTTGTACGATTAAGAGTCATATCCATTACTCCATCCATATCTTCAGCAAATCTCCTCTTCCTAACTTCACCAAGAATAAGAGCCCCGAAGTTGAATATGGCGAACCCCACTACTCCAAACCAAAAAACAAATTTACTATCATTGGAAATACCTAGTAAACTAATTGATCCAAAAATGATCATACCCAAACAACCTACACCATACCACAAACTACTCACACTCCTAATTATGTATAATTAAAATACGATCTGTTATATTTATCGGAATTTATCTAGAAAATTGAATAAGGAAGGATTCTATACTATCGCGGTAGTAAATAGGGATATATAGAGATTTACAATACGTTATCTACAAACATCCTACACCCACACGAGGTACATTCATGAAACAAGGCATATATGAACAGCTTATCAACACAATCACCAGACAAGAGATTTCGGCGCTGGACCCGGATGTGTATAACATTGGGACCGAGAAGCTGGATGCAATTGATCATTTAGGTTAAATGTTTGATTTATCTGTGTTACGCTTACAAGATGACATCATCCAAATAAAGGATATGATGCAGAGATTACATAGGATGCTCTTTGCTTTGCATCTGGAAAGTAGGTGTACATTTTGAAAAGAGTAATTGCTATCGTGTTTTTTATATTATCTATATTGGAATTGGTTACTTTAATCCTAATCGGCAAAAGTATGATGCATGGGTATATGGAACCGAGTACGTTTAGCGGGATAATTTCATTCCCACTATGTACTACGTACCTCTCAATATGGATGTTCTTTTCACGGCAAGAGTTTACCGGAGGACGAGTCGCGGGACAGATCAGTTTGACAGCGGCATCGTTGACGTTGTGCCCATTGGTGTGTTTGTTGATTATTTTCTATTAAATCAACCCATCCCTCCCCATAGCAAATGGTATAATGGCAAAAAGGGAGATCCTGGCGCGAGACTTGAAGGCTCTCACAGCAGAAAGGATGTTATACCACATGCCTACATACAACAAATTGGTACGCGACAAGATTCCACATATTATCACGTCCAGTGGCAAGGAATGCCGTACACGTATTCTGGACCCGGAGGAATATAAGCAAGAACTAAGAACAAAGCTGCAAGAAGAGTCTGAAGAATACATGAGTGCAGGAAGCGATCAGGAAGCGCTAGAAGAACTAGCCGACATGCTGGAGGTCATCCGGGCGCTGGCGGAGGTGCATGGAGCGAATGTGGCGCAGCTGGATAAGCTTCGAGCAGACAAAGCCGAGGCGCGCGGTGGATTTCAGGAACGGGTGTATCTGATCGATGTCGACGAAGCTTAACGTTAAACTCATTACAGATAACTTGGCAGACGAACTGATTGCCCGGATGCAGCATGCATCCGGGATTTATATTATGACGTCCTTTATTATGCAGTCTGGTGTGAAACTGCTTGCTCCGCATTTGAAACGGGCAGCAGAGCGTGGGGCCGAGGTGCGGATGCTCGCGGGAGATTATCTGTATATCACGCAGCCGGAGGGCTTGCGGGCATTGTGTGAGGTCGATCCACGAATTGAAGCGCGGCTGTGGCGAAGTATGGGCACTTCTTTTCACCCGAAAGCGTATCTGTTCGATCATGACAACGGAGAAGGACTGCTGATCGTCGGTTCATCGAACTTTTCGTTCACTGCGCTGAGGACGGGATATGAATGGAATCTGGCGATGAATGCTGAAGCGGAGCCGTATACGTTCCAGTCGGCTTTGGATAAATTCATGCAGAGCTTCTACCACGAGACAACCTTACCGGTGAACCCGGATTCAATTGAGCTGTATGAGGAAGAGTACCGCAAGTATCACCAGAAGAACCCGGAGATGATCCAGCGGATCACGGAGATGGAAGAAGCGGAATTTGGCACAGGTCTACCTGAGGACAAAGAGGAAGAAGCCGCCGAACTTTCGCTTGTGCCGATCCAGCCGCGTTTGGCGCAGTTGGATGCGCTTGAAGCACTCCATGGCACGATGGAGGAACAGTACGAGAAAGCGATGGTCGTCATGGCGACCGGGCTTGGTAAAACATATCTGGCGGGCTTCTTCGCGCAGCGGTTCAAGCGGGTGTTGTTTGTGGCCCACCGGGAAGAGATTTTGTTCCAGGCGAAGAAGTCTTTTCAGCGGATCATGCCGGAGCGCAGTCATGGCATCTATAACGGGCAGTATAAGGATGGGGCGGCAGATTGTGTGTATGCTTCAATCTTTACGCTGAGTATGCAGAAGCACCGGGATGGTTTTGCGATGGATGCATTTGATCTGATCGTGGTGGACGAATTCCATCATGCGGCGGCGAAGACGTATATGTCGGTGATTGAGCATTTTCAACCAAGGTTTCTGTTGGGCATTACGGCAACTCCGGATCGACTGGATGGCAAGGATGTGTATGCGCTCTGTGATGGGAATGTGGCTTACCAGATGCATTTTATTGAAGCGATCCGGCGAGGTTGGCTGGCGCCATTTCAATATTACGGATTATTCGACGATACGGATTATTCGCAGATTCGTTGGATCGGCACGAAGTATGATGAAGAACAGCTCATGGCTGTTCAGTTGCAAGAGGAGCATGTGGAGACCATTTATGAAGCCTGGCTGCGGCACAAGCAGACGAGAACGATTGGATTTTGCTCATCGATCCTGCAGGCGGACTATTTGGCTGCGTATTTTCGCAGTCAGGGAGTGAAGGTGCTTAGTCTGCATTCGCGAACATCGGAGATGTCGCGGGAGGAAGCCATTCGCCAGCTTGATGCGGGTGAACTGGAGGTTGTGTTGACGGTGGATCTGTTCAATGAAGGAACGGATATACCGCGTGTAGACACGCTTCTCTTTGTGCGTCCAACGGAGTCACTCACCGTGTTCACCCAGCAGGTAGGGCGCGGCCTACGGCTGGCGGAAGGCAAATCACATTGTGTCATCATCGACCTGATCGGGAACTACCGGAATGCGGATGTGAAGCTGAGCATGCTGGATGTGCGCGGGGAGTTGGAGGGAACCACGAAAGACCGGGATTCGGCTGTGCCGGAAGTTCCAGACAACTGTGGGATTCATCTGGAGACCCGAGTGGTGAATCTGCTTCAGGAGCTGAGCCGCAAACGGTTACCGCGCCGCGAGAATTTACATCAGGATTTTCTGGATGTGAAACGAGAGCTGGGGCATATTCCGACGTATCTGGAGCTGCATCTGATGGGACGTTCGAAGAGTATCGTGTACCGGAACGAATTTGGCTCCTATGTTGGATTTCTCTATTGGGCGGAGCTGCTGTCTCAGGCAGAGGGAGAGGTGTACGTCCGGCATGAGGCGTGGCTGCGTGATGTGGAGAAGACGGTCATGAAAAAAAAGCTACAAGATGATCGTACTGCTGTACATGTTGGAGCGAGGCGAAGCGCACTGGATGGACCCGATCACACCGGGGGAGATGGCAAGGTTTTTCCATACGTACCTGACGGAGAAGGAGTACCGGAAACGGAAGGACTTTTCGGACAAAGGCAAACTTGCGATCTGGGAATGGAATGAGAAGACGGCCACACGGATTGAAAAACTGATAATCGACATGCCAATGTCTATGTGGAGCGGGGCGAAGGGTAGTATGACCCGTTTCGAGGATGGCATGTTCTCGCTGAATGTAAAAGTGCAGGATACGGAGGAAAAGGCGCTACTGTATCGTTGGACAAAGGAGATTTGTCAGTATCGTTTGCATGCGTATTTTGAGCGGGGGACAGGGAAGTAGAGAAGAAGCTCTTATACAGTCAGTCAATCTGAAATTTTACTTGGCAAATAAAAATTTACCAAGAAGAAAAAGCAAAAAGCATACCACTATTCCAATGGTACGCTTTTTGCTTACTTGAAATTAACTTTTTGTAGTTCACTTATATTATTCGAATAGGGGAACTGTCTAATAATTGCAGAGAGATCGAACAACAAATATATCAACTTAAAAAAGATTAGATATTATTAATGTTAAAAGAGGGTTTTGTTATAATTTATTTAATAATATACAATATACGGAAGTGGTATCGTCATAAGGAGGTGAACTATTTAGACCTATTTTTTGTAAAAAAGTAGATTGTGCCAGAAACTAGTCCAGCTAAGATAAGAAGGCTAACAACGAGAATAAGTATATTATTCCACACAATGTGCATTGTTGAAACCCCTTTCATAATAATTTTTAAGAGGTCAATACAAAATATATTAGATAAGTATGAAGTGAACGAACCATTTTCTGACGAAGATACACAATATTTAAAAGAAAACTCAGCTTTAAACAATAATATAACATATATTCAAAATAAAGGGGACGTATCAGTCTTTTCGGTCTCAAAGAAATTTTTCACAGGTAACAATAAAACATTAGCTTTAACTGGTTATGTAGAATACGATAACAGATTCGGTAAAAATAGTTGGAATTTCTATATGGACGCATGGGACACAGCTGGCATAAAAAGAAACATCCGAGCTGAAGTTAAAATTGATTGTGTAGGTATTTCATGACGCTTATTATATTTGTTCAGTAGGTTGGAGTACATAGGCAATAAAAGTGAGTAATTTGTCGAAATATGAAATAATACCTAAGACATATGGCTTAATTATAATGAATTTTGAATATCGTGTTAACACACTAAATTTTGTGTGTTAGGCTTTAATAGTAAACAAATCCCAATTGAGGAGTTGAGTGTAATTACAAAAGATTCGTGTCAGCAATCACATCTAGAAAGAAGGCCCTCATGATGAAGAAAAAAATTGCAACTATATTTGTTCTATTATCCTTTCTTGAATTAATCGTATTGATTATTGTTGGTAAGTCGATTATCAATAATATCATTCAGCCAGATACGTTCACAGGAATTATATCTCTTCCGTTAGCAGCTTGTTTTCTTTCTTTATGGATGTTTTTCTCCAAACAAAAACTTGAAGAACGTATCGTAGGACTGCAAATTTGCTTTATCACAGCATGTTTAACAATTGGACCGTTAGTTTGTCTATGGTTTGTAACTTGAAATTACGCAAAACTATCTAGTTATAAGTAGGAGGACTCATGAAAAGAATAGTAAAGTTTATTACAGCAGCACTTCCCCTTGTTCTTATTTTTAATTTGATTTTTGTCGGTACAAGTAGCGCAAAAGATTCTGGTACTGAAGTGAATGATATACAAAATTTCACTTTAGAAAATCAAACTTTATTAAGTGACGGATCAGAAGTAAGTACATTTCAATTAAATCCAGAAAACGGAGAGTCTCCGATAATTTATGACGTAACAGAGGAGAAAGATACAGTAACTGTAATCGCTACACAAAATGGAGTTGAGCTAGACAGAGCCATAACTGATAAAAGAACTGGAACGATTAAGCAATTAAAAAATGGAGTAGTTGTAGAGGAATACAAAATTGAAGATCATGTAACCATTAAATCAACTGAGAGTAATAGTATAAATGAAAATGAACAATCCATTCAGTCTGCTCAATCTCAAAATCTCTTAAGATCTGCATATAATTCTGGTATTGGGCAGTATGGATATTTGTATGGTGACTTCACAACTAGATATGGCGATACTTATACGTTAAATTTTAGTGTGGGTACTTCTGTATCTATTATCGTCGGAGCACTGGCTAGTATCTTAACCGGTACTGCAGTAGTTTTGGCTATAATAACGGCACTCGGCTCTACAGTTGTAGCAAATGCTATTACATCGCTTATTAGTGGGGATGTGTTTGCTCAGTTTAAAGATTATAACCTTGAGGTTCGTTCCCAGGGTAAAGTAGGCTTAGTATCTAAACAAACGATTGTCAATGCAAAGGTTAATAATTATCGTACAGGTGGATCCTCGTGGGTGTATTTACGAACTGAAGGGGACGGAAGAAGTTGGGATGATCTATGTACTATAGGAGCCTACAATGTATATCTCCAAAACCTATAATTAGAATAAAATCATGTATAAATTCATGTATAAATTCATGTATAAATGAATGATTAAACAGCAATAATTATGCAGGCAGCGGTTCTTTGACCTTCTAGGGTCGGTAGAGAACCGCTGTTTGTGATGTCTTTGGTTTAGATCGCATAGATAGTTGATTGAACCTGCATATGATATGCTCAAGGAGATCGACAGCATCAGGCCTGTCCAGAACCAGAAGGGCATAACGTATGTGCCCGTTCCATTCTTTGTACCTTTCTTCAATGATGTGGTGGTGAATGATGGCAATGTTTCGATATCCGCGCAAGTGTCGACGATTTAATAAATGGGAGGCTGTAAATGAATATTTTATAAAGCTCAAGACCTTTGAAACCAGTCTGTTTCTAGGAAGTGGGTTTCAAAGGTCTCTCCCCACCCTCCACAAAAATCATAATCGCCTCATACAAAAACCTCAAAAAATCCTCATCACCAAACTGATCGAAATAACCTGCATACCGACGATCCGTCGTATAGGCTTCCGCAATACATCTCAAAATCTCAGCATCACAGACCATAAACTGCTCCAGACAACTCTTCCATTCATCCACTAACGCTTGCACCTCAACAGAAGCAGGAGACAGATTCTGATGTTTTCCCAATTCCCGAAATACCTGCTCCATGTTGACCGAGAACTGCTGGTAGGCTTTTTCTTGTTCTTCCACAGACAGAACGCTTACATTAGCTTCGAATTCCTGATATTTCTCGGTATCTCCATATACCAACTTCGCCTCGGATTCATATTGCTCTTGAATAGACAGAATGGAAGAATCATCAAACAGATGAAGATGAGAGAGATCCGTTCCATCTACATACTCGTCCAACTGGTCGATGATGGTTTCGAGCTTTTGTTTGCGTTGAACGAGTGTACTCCGGTGCTCTCTCAGGATATCTTTCTGTTCTTCTTTCGAAAGTTGCATCATGGCTGCAATGTCTTTCAATGAGAAATTCATTTCTTTGAACAAGAGAATCATCTGCAGATTCCCCAGTGCCTCTTGATCGTAATACCGATAGCCGTTGTCCTCGACTTTGCTTGGTTTCAAGAGATCCGTTTTATCGTAATAATGTAATGCGCGTTTGGTGATGCCGGTAATCTGAATAATATCTTTAACGGTGAAATAGGGTGTCTTCATTCCAAAAGTCCTTTGTTTCCGCAAGGATAACACTTGCCGGAGTAATGGTAGCTTCGGTAATCGGTGTACCTGTTTTGTTCAGATAATATTGAATTAAGTGATAACCGCAGGCATAGCCAGCCGCATAGGGCATACCTACGGGCGTGAAGTTTTGCATGATGGCAAGTTCATCGCCGTATAGATACGGATTAATCTGGTCAAAACCGGTGACATGCAGCTGGTCTTTCATTTTCGACTTAATAACGTTATTCAATATCTTCATATCCGTTTTGGCTACCCAGGGGCCTAGCAATTCTTCTCCATACAGGGATGTCGCAAAGCTCTCAGCCAACCCCTCGCTAACCACCATCTCGCCAAGCGTAATCTGTGGATTCCACTGGATATATTGATATCTCACATTATGATTGCATTCATGTGCTAACACGGATTGCATACGAGGTAGAGTATACCCATTGGGAATCAGGTTCGCAATAATATAACCCGGTATTCCACCATCTCCGCTGATGCCTTCGTTCATGGTGAGTGAAGGGCTATTCTTGTCGCCTAATAAAATCGTGTATAGATATTCGGAGACCGATAGCTCAATCCCATGATCTGTAAAGGTCAATAGACTCCTACGAACAGCTTCATGACACTGTTGCCAAAATGCTTCCGACGAGATCGCTGCTAACGATTCGTTAATCTCGGTCGTGATATCTGCGGGAGCGATATTCAACAAGTTATTCATCATGATCACGTCGAAGCCGTGAGGCTCTTGAGATCGAAACGGGATCTTTTGAATGTTCCATTTGTTCATGAATGGACTCATCATAAGATCGCGGTATAACTCCAATTTCTCATTGGATGCAGCCTGGATGATCTCCTCATAGATTTGATCTGAACGTAAAGCGGTAATCTTCATCCTTAATCTCTCCTTCATGTAAGCTTGAGATCATTATCAAGTATGACCTAACGTTACAGTCAAGCGTTGATGTTACGCTGCTGGCTCTCTGAATGATTCTTCATCTTCATTGCGAATATCAGAGCAGAAAGGATATAGATCAGGCTTAACAAGAGATAAGGGAGTTGCAGCGAGAATAAGCGATCAAATATCGTCTCACTAACCCGCACCAATAATCCGCCAAGAAGTGTACCAATGGCACTAATGCCAAAGGACAAAAAGCGAAACACACTTCCAACCCTGCCGAGCATCTCATTAGGAACGGAACGTTGCAGGATGGAGGAACGGGTAACATTGTAAACAATAATGAAAAATGCAGCACAGAAGTACAGTCCGCCTACCATATACGCATTTGTAGTTAGAGCCACCACACCGTAGATGATTCCCATGCACAAAATGGAGGAAATAATCAATTGTTTTGTACTCCATTTCTTGCGCATATAAGCAACAGCCTGACTTCCTACAATGCTGCCGATGGTTGCAATGGAGATGAGAATACCGAATGCAAAAGCATCCAACTGAAGCACATCGCGTACAAAAAAGATCTGAGTAGCCAAAATGATCGAATACATCAGCGTAATGGTAACAGATAGAATGGCTAGTCCGCGGAGAAAACGATCATGATAGACATACTGAATACCGGACCACATCTCGCGTTTCCAATTCTTCATCGGGCGAACTTCCTTCCTGGTTATTTCCGTATCCCCTGGATAGAATTTTCCCTTCAAACTAATTAAAAAGAGCAGAGCAATAACAGCCGTTACGGCGTCTATGGCAAAAGGAAAAACAATATGCAGGGTTATAATGAACCCTCCCAGAGCAACGCCCAGAACATCACTTGTGATTAACTGTCCGGCGGTGAACTGCCCATTCGCTTTTTCCAATTTACTTTCATCTACAAGTTGTGGGATGACCGTCTGCACTGTACTGTCGAATACAACTCGGCTCAGGCCGATACCAAACATGAACAGAGCCAGAATCGGAATGCTCACCCATCCTCCCCAGATGCACAATGTCAGAGCAAGTAGAAGGAACATTCGAGTAAAGCCTGCGCCAATCAGCATATGTTTGCGTGAGTAACGGTCGATGAGGACACCTACAGGTAGACTGAAGAGAAGCCAGGGTAAACGAAGTGCCGTCATGGTGACGGAGGCATACAGCGTATCGCTTGTAAGGGTTGATATGAGCCAAGGAACCGCAGCCAGTGTAAGTCCATCACCTAAGAATGTAAGCGAAAATGCACCAAATAACTTGGTATAATTCGATTTGATTTTCATCGTTTCCTCCACCAATAAGATGTAAAGCATAGTAACTTTGAGTCTGGAAAATAATGTGTTTTCACTTAAACCTAATTTAAGTTATTGCAAAATGGTTTTCAATCCTATTTTTACAACAAATAACTTCACAAAACGCTTACAAACTTTCAAATCTACCCTACCTTTTCCGCTGTGAAGCTGAGATAATGGGAGAGGAGTAAGACATGAAACAGATGCGACAACCATATTCACCAACAGCCAAAAAATAAAAGCTGCACATCCATAGGAGGATTATTAATGACGACACAACCATTGAATCTGATCCAATCCACGGAGGGCCAAGCGTTGCTTGCCCAAATGTATGGACAATCACAAGTAGAGGAACAGACTGCACGTTACACGAAGCTGAACGCAACGTTCGAAGAGTACTTTGGTGCGCAAGAGGGAAGCAAGTTGTTCAGCGCGGCAGGACGAAGTGAGATTGGCGGCAATCACACGGATCATAACCATGGTAAAGTGCTGGCGGGAAGCATTACGCTGGATACGATTGCAGTGGCCGCACCAACTGCGGAGTCGGTTATTACGTTTTACTCAGAAGGCTATGACAAGAAATATGTAATCGATCTCACGAACCTCACGCCAAATACGGAAGACGATGGCACAACAGCATTGATTCGCGGTATGGCTGCGGGATTTGGAGAATTTGGATATAAGGTTGGCGGCTTTCAGGCGTATCTCTCCAGTAACGTGTTCTCGGCATCTGGGGTGAGTTCTTCGGCGTCATTTGAGATGCTGATCTGTACGATTTTGAATCACTTCTATAATGACGGTGCACTGGATGTTGTAACCTTGGCGAAAATCGGTCAGTATGCGGAGAACCACTATTGGAACAAACCTTCCGGTCTGTTGGATCAGATGGCTTGTGCGTACGGGGGACTCATTGCTATTGATTTTGAAAATCCTGCACAGCCAGTCATCGAGCCTGTTCAGTGGGATTTCCAACAAAATGGCTACTCATTGGTCATTGTAAATACAGGTGGTAACCACGCTGATCTGACGGAAGATTACGCTGCTGTACCTTATGAGATGAGAGCGGTTGCTCAGGCACTGGGCAGTGAGTATGTTCGAGAAATTACAGCTGACGCAATCTATGCTAACCTCAAGAAGGTTCGTGAAGCAGCTGGGGATCGCGCCGTACTGCGTGCGCTTCATTTCCTGGAGGAAAACAATCGTGTCGATGGTCAGGTTCAGGCGTTGCGTGATGGACGGTTTGCTGATTTCTTGAAACTGATTACAGCGTCCGGTAACTCGTCATGGAAGTGGCTGCAGAATGTATATCAGAGTGGTGCTGTGAAGGAACAGGAGATTGGCATCGCGTTGGCACTGACCGAGAATTATCTGCAAAACCTGGGTGACGGCGCTTGTCGTATTCATGGTGGTGGATTCGCAGGGGTTATTCTGACGATCCTTCCGAACGAAAAAGTAGAAGAGTATATGTCCTGGATGCACGACATGTTGGACACGCCGATTATTGTCGTTAATGTGCGTGCACAAGGTGCAGTATGCTTGAATGCATTGATCCCTAACGCGAGCTAAATAACACTCAGTTAAATAGTTCTAGCATGATTCTACGAAGTCCGGGCTATGTCCGGGCTTTTTGGGTTGTCCATTTTTTTGAAAAAACTTCAAACCTTGAAGGTCTGTAATATGTTATTTAAGTAGTGGTTTAGTGAGGAAGGTAGTGACATGGAATACAGGCGTATTAATGATGGTTCGAAAATGATGGTTCGAATAGGTGAGAGGCAGTATCTCAATAATGTGCTCATGGGAGGAAGGATCAGATGATTACACCTACAGTGGCTGGGCAGGAAGAGGCTCAATTATACGAGGAATTGCGGCGTGCGATCGATGAATTCGAAGAGGCCGAGCAGCGGCAAATCGTTCTCAATCGGATGATCAGACGGCTCAGGTTTGCCAAGTGGCGCAAAGACCGGATGCGCAAAGTCGATGCATACTGCCATAAGATCAAGCCCGCGACACTTTGGATCATACTAGCCACAGGAGCACTTGCCCCAGTCTTGTTATTTAGCATGTTCATCTGGGTATCGTTGTGGGTGGAATGAAGCTGTAGTAGAGGGATAACAATATGAAGTTAATAAAAAAGAACCGTTAACCATCGGATTTTAGCATCCCGACTTTAACGATTCTCTGAACTATCTTTAGAGTTAGTGGGACATTTGCGTAGATTTACCGTCTAAAGATTGCACTTGTCCCTGAATATACTGGTGGTAATCGCGGAAGCTGCTGATGTGATGCAAGGAATCGGAATTCTCGGACTGGATCTTAATTTTACCGTCCTGAGGCAGATTTTTCATCTCAGCAATGACGGATTTGGAACCTTGGATATCACGGGACATCTCCTGAATTTGCTGTAATAATGCGGGATGGCCTTCATGCTGAAGCATTTCGGCGAGTGGTCGCATTTCCTCCAGCTTTTGGCTCGATCGTTCAAGTGTGGTCATCACTTTGTCTCCATCTGTACTTGCGCTAAGCGAGACCATCCGGTGAATATGGTCTTTCTCCATACGCTCAAGCGCCTCAAGGTGTGAAGCTTCCAGTCGTTTGGGGTCGCTCCAGCTCTCCGACCGAACGGTGTCATTCTGCTGCTGAGAAGCATTATTCGCAGTGCCATTACCACATCCCCATAACAGAGTTGAGCAAGTTAACACAGCTCCAATGGCGATGAACCTTTTTAACCTCATACTGTCACTCCTTCGATAATTTCCTGAAGGTAGTATGAGCAATTATATCCAAAATCATGCTTATTTTCTGTATTTTCACGTACAATAGCAACGTTATGTGATGAGGTGAGAAGATTTATGAATCTTTATTCTAATAACATATGGCGCTGGACCATCAATCTTCTGTATCCTGCTATTATCTTTGTCTTCCAAAGTTGGAGACCGATATTAGATTCATGGACGGGTCCAATTTTGTTTGTCGCTTTGTTCTGCTTTCTATGGAGCGATGTAAAAGACATGTTCCTCTCAACGGGACTGACATGGTTTATTGCCATTCCGTGCTGGTGGTATCTTATCGAGCGCCCGAAACCATCATTCGGTGCGGAGAATTTTGCCGCACATCTATGGTTAATTGTACTTATGTACATTGTTTTCGTTCTTATTCCTCAGACCTTAATCCTGACTACTCGGTTGCGGGTAATGAATTATTATAAGAAGTGAAAGTCAATTTAGAATAGGTGGCCGTAACAAGGATTAGGAGGTAACATATGAATCGCCTAAAAAGGATCAACAAGCCATACTTCATCTTCCTCATCTGGAATGTACTCATGATTGGTGCCGTACGGGGGTTAACCTTTCAGCATGAACCCGGCAGAGGGGTGTCTGGTAACGGTAATCTAGGGCTTTTAGTGTTATTTCCATCTCTTCTGACCTTTCTCATTCTATGTATCTGGACGACCACTTTGTCCAAATGGTGGTTGTACGATCAGCGTCAGCGCTGGGGAGGGAAGATGCATGCCTCAATACCCCTGGTTGCTTTCCTACTGTGTGTGTTGTCTGTCGCTTGGGAGTTACACATCATCAATGACTTACGCATGCAACTCAACGGATATACGAATGATCCGGATTCCGCAGTGTACCGTTTTGGCTGGCTGAATCAGTACACGAACACCTTGTTTTACAATATTCCGATCCTGCTGTTCGGTCTGTCTTTCTCCATATGGATAGGCTGGCTGATGGAATGGAAACTTCGCAGTCATAGATCCGTATGATCCGAACTGCAAACGAACGACATCCACATGCACAAACACCCCTTATCCGTCGCTTCATACGGGCATAGGGGTGTTTTGCGTTCTTGCTACACTTTCCTTTTATATTTCCCTGTATACGGGATAGTGAGATGAATTTTCAGATCCTGGATCGAGTCTTCGGTAAGCATCATCTTGCTGCCATTGTTGGATAACTTACGCCAGAGTTTCGGATTTTTGCGATACAGCTTCTCCTGAAGTCCGTAAATATCCACACCACGCTCAAGGCCGTGACGATAGGTCTGCATGATCTGCTCCCGCAACTTCACTTCACTAATCTGAATCATTTCTTCATAAGAGGTTGGCACCAGATATTCGTACAACGCGGTTAGGTATTGGGCGTCAATGTTGAACTTGACCTCTTCACCTTGAATGACAGGCTTAATTTTGATCTTCGGCAATCCTACACTGAGTGCCCCATAGATCGTTCCGTCCTTCTGGACAAGTAGGGGAGCACGTCGCATGTCCTTGATTAGCCAGTGATAACCGGGAAGCTGACTGCGTGGCAGGAACTCAAAGTTAACCCCCGTCCTTTCAAAAAAGGCCCCCTCGACCAGAAATAGATCATGTTTCTTTTGGTTCTCAGACCATTGAGTATTGTTCAATGCAATACTCGGCAGATACGTCGTGGTAGCCGGATCATTATGCGTTGCAATGAGCTGGAAGCTGAGCACGGGTGGGTACAACGATTCTTCCATATAAGTGGGGAGCGGGTTATGAAGAATGCTATCCAGTGGCGACATATTGTATATGGACGTTGCACTCAGGATTTTTTCCAGAGGCTCTCGTGTTCCATATACCCATGTTGTATAACGGGATTCTGGAAACCGTCCCAGCATGTCGAACACTTCTTTGATATGTTTACTGGTGAGCACTCCTTCTGCCATAACGATGGCGGTCACATGCCCCCAGGCCATGTGCAATTGAGCCGTACGGAACAGTTCGTTTAGCGCCAGACTTAATGTCTTCCCATCTGCATGACCGACCCATACAGGCGGCGTATCGGCACTTTTGGCTGAACTTTCACTTTTGGCGACACTGGCAAAATCCAGCGTTTGTACATACAGGTGATACATGCCGTCCTTATAATCAATGCCAAATGCTTTGGCGTAGTCTACCTGTTGGATCTCAAAGGCACTCCAGCATCCACTCGTCATCACGCACATCAATAGGCTTAACAGACCCAGCAAACATCGCTGCAACAAGCGTCTCATCGTCCATTTCCTTTCTTGCGCGGTTCTTGGGTCTCAAGATAGACGGGTCTGCGTTTACCCAGCCCTTTTGGCAGTTTGAATAATGATGCTATCGCTTGTTTGAAATGAAGTGGTGTTAACGGCGTCAGATACGGAATGCCAAATGATTTGAGATCCGTCAGGTAGATGAGGAACAGAATCAACGACAGGATGAACCCATAGATACCGAGGGAAGCCCCCAGGACAAAACAAAGGAAGCGCAGAATCAGCACAGAGCTGGTCATGACCTGATTCACAATGGTTGCTCCAGCTACGACCGTGACTGCGATAATAACGATCATGAGTGGGGAGACCATACCGGCCCGGATGGCGGAATCCCCGATAATCAGACCTCCGACGACAGTCAGTGTCTGGCCGATGGCACTAGGCAAACGTACCCCCGCCTCTCGGAACAACTCCATCAGTAGCATAATGAGAAACATCTCCACTCCCGATTCCATCGGCAACCCCATCCGTCCAACGGATATTGTTGCAACCAGAGGGAAGGGGATCTGGTCCATATGAAATGAGGTCAGCGCAATATAAAAGCCAGGCAGGAACACGGTGATCATCAGACCAAGAAAGCGCAGCATCCGTCCTACGTTCACAGGCAAGAAGGGAAAGCTGGCATCCTCCGGTGATTTGAGCAAAAGAAACAGATTGACCGGCCCAATAATGGCGCTGGGATTGCCGTCCACAATGAGGATAAAACGTCCGTTCAGGAGACATTCCGCAGCAAAGTCAGGCCTACCCGTATAATGGGTAACGGGAAATAAAGTAATCTTCGAAGGCGACAGCAACTCTTCCAGTTCATTGGCGGTCAAGATGCGTTCGGTCTCAATCTTGCGCAACCGATCCTGGACGTCTTCGATCAGCTCCGGATTGGCGATATTCTTGATATACATCAATGCCACCTTGGTTGCAGAACGTGTACCGATCAGTTCGATATTACAGGCCAGCTGGTTCGTACGCAGACGTGTACGTATCAGGGCAACATTGACGGCAAGGGGTTCAATGAACCCGTCTCTTGCCCCGCGGATCGAAACTTCGGTGGTCGATTCCTCCGGTGTTCGAGTAGGGATATTAGATATATCAATACTCCACATGGTTTGCAGGGAAGGAATACAGATCAACATTTGGCCTTCAAAAACACGGAGAGACATCAGTTCAGTTCCAAATGCCGGATCTTGCAGATTCATTCGTGTCCAATCCAGACTGATGCACTTTTCAATGTCGGATGTACGGATAAAGTGTGTATTTTCATATGTTCGTTTGAGTTCCGGGAGAATAATATCGTAGATCGCTTCACTGTCCACCATACCGCTGCAATAGGTCATAATGAGTTGCATCGGAGGTTCTCCGATCATATGACTATTGATGATAACATCGTCAGATCCGGCAAAAAAGGTATTCAAGTTATGCTCGTTCATTCGGAACGGTTCAACTTCACGATTATTTTTGGGCTGGGTTGAGATCGGCATGATCGGGAGCCTCCTTGTCTTTTTTATGGATTAATGCAGCAATCGTTAATATCACCGTAACGACGGAGACATAAGCGAGCATGACCGGGAACTGAATATGGTCCACATAATAGTCGACGTAATCAATGCGCCACCATTGCATCGCCATGAAGCTCATAATGACGGTAATGGTAAGAATGGCGATATATCGTTTCTTCGGTCGGCG
The DNA here is from genome assembly GCF_001570725.1 of Paenibacillus amylolyticus. GTDB lineage: Bacteria > Bacillota > Bacilli > Paenibacillales > Paenibacillaceae > Paenibacillus > Paenibacillus amylolyticus_A. The sequence goes on along the minus strand of NZ_BCNV01000007.1, from coordinate 111,421 downwards.
GAAATTCAGCAGATCCACAATGAGATACATGGATATAGCAACCCTTGCGAAGGAACCACTAAGCCACTGATAGATGGACAAAAAATCAACGTGTTGCAGCAGCTTTCCGATATTCACAAGTTTCCATTGCTCATAGGGACTGTTCCGTTGCTTCGCTGCTTCTTCAGGACCGAATTCCACAATGGCTCCGATCGTGGGACCGATTGCCATACTGAGCATGAAAATACCTAGGATCAGAACATACCACCAACGAATTTTGCCTTTGACTTCATGTTGGAACAGCATGAGAATCCAGATTTCCATAAGCCCGGCAAGGGAATAAATCATGCCCCGCCACACGGGACCCATGCCGTTCTCCATAATCGGAAACAATAGGCTGTAGTCTTTGTATTTCATATTGGCGGACATCACAAAGTAACCAAGCAGTATCACAAAGGGCAGCAACAGACTGGAAGTCATCGCGATGGATCGTATGCCCTTGGCCGCCGCCCAGGCAGCAACCAGCGCTCCGCCACCGGCCAGAACATAAGGAGGTGTGAATTGAAGATACGTGGAGACTGTCCAGTTGGTTGTCTCATATAACGTATGCGTGCCAAGCGTGAACAGCAAGATGGAAGCGGAGATCCGGAAGATCCAGGAAGGAATGGCTCCGAATTCTCGCGTGATCCAATCTGTTAATCGCTGTCCACGTACCCGTCGAATAATGATGTACATCATACATAGAAACAACATGAACAAGGGAGCGGCTGCGACAACAGATAACCATCCATCTCTGCCCGCAGCTTCGAGAATTGCTGGGATGGACAAGACATGGCAGACCAGTCCGGCACTTAATAAAATGATGGAAAAGGACAACCAAATGGTGATTTGACCTTTTTCACGACTCATGCGAATCCTCCTTTCCAATGAAGGAAGTTTCCGTTAGGTTGTACAGCATACAGGAAGTTGATTCCTTTTTCATATTTTTTCACAGAAAGCGGCAAACGAGATGGACGAGCCAGCCAGAAAGCTTTAACATACAGATATAGCAATGTCGAAGAAAACTTCTGAGCGAAGTATAGAGAAATAGGGAGGAAACCTACGGTGACAAATACGACGAAGGCACCTGGAGAGACGAAAGTTGGCTTTATTGGTACAGGCGTGATGGGTAAAAGCATGGCTGGGCACATCCAGCAAGCGGGATATCCGCTGCATGTGTACACGCGAACTGCTGCCAAAGCGGAAGCGTTGGTGAAAGAAGGTGCCGTATGGCATGACACACCAGGCAAACTGGCTGCCGCGTGTGATGTCATCATCACAATGGTGGGGTATCCGAAAGATGTAGAGGAGATTTATCTCGGTGAGGATGGTCTCGTAGCCAATGCCAAACCGGGTTCATATCTGATTGATATGACGACCTCAAGTCCGTTACTGGCTGCACGAATCTTTGAAGCTGCGGAAGCCAAAGGACTGCATGCACTGGACGCGCCTGTGTCGGGCGGCGATATCGGAGCACAGAACGCGAAGCTATCCATTATGGTTGGAGGTAGCTCGGAGGCCTTTGAAGCCGTACGTCCACTGTTTGAGCAGATGGGGAGCAACATAGTGCTGCAAGGCAAGGCGGGAGCCGGGCAGCATACCAAAATGTGCAACCAGATTGCCATTGCCTCTGGCATGATGGGCGTATGCGAAGCACTCGCTTATGCCAAGACGTCTGGTCTGGACGCGGAGACCGTGCTGAAGAGCATTGCTACCGGTGCAGCCGGAAGCTGGTCGCTCAGCAATCTCGGTCCGCGCATGATCGCAGGCGACTATGAGCCTGGATTCTATGTGAAACATTTTATCAAAGACATGGGAATTGCACTGGAGTCTGCAAAAGCGATGGGCATGAAAACGCCTGGGCTGGCGCTGGCCGAATCCCTTTATCAGGAAATAGCGAATAATGGTCTGGAAGAGAAGGGTACACAGGTGCTCTACACCTATTATCTTCAGGCTTAACAACCAAGAGAACAGCAGCGTATTCTTTTTCTATTCAGGAAAGGTTGCGCTGTTTTTTTAATTTTGTGGCTTGTTTATGCGTCTAAAGTCACGGAATTGGTTAAATATTCATATGTACTTTGCGTATTGGAGACATTTTGATCGTTTTCCCTTTATTTTTCCCCCTCTTTATCCGACATAAGTAATAGAAGTTTACATAATGAATGTGTCAAAGGATGTTATTCCTCCTGTAATGGTCACCCGTAACCCACACTACAATAGAACGGAGCTTGCCCATGTTCAAGAAAATCCTGTCTCTGTTCAAGACACAGCCAGAGCTTGCGAGCCAGATTACAGCCTCCGCTTCAGCGTTACCATCGACAACAACCATTCCTCCGCGTATGGTCCGCAGTAAGCGCAAGAAAAAGGCGGAAGGGGATTGGACACGTCAGCCGGAGGAGCCTAGTACAGCAGATCAGCTGATTGGTCTTCCAAGTGAATATAAAGTGCTGAACGACTTACTGGTTACCAATCCGAAGTCACGCTCCGGTTATTCGCAGATTGATCATGTCGTGATCGGTCCGCGGGCAATCTTTGTGATCGAAACCCGGAATCTGACGACAGGTGAGATCCGCGGCGGACGAAGAGAGGCCAATTGGTCGGTCAGCAGCAGCCGGGTCAAAATGTATAATCCGCTCATGCAGCATCGTGCGCATGTGGAAGCCATCCATGCGCACCTCGGAGATTACAAAAGAGTACGTCTCGTCTCCATGGTGACCTTCACCAACCGTTGCCGCATCAGTGTTGATCCTGCTGTGAGGTATGTGAATTCGGATGAACTGATCATCTACGATCACGAATTGGTAGAGACCATTCAGCGTAAGACGGAACGACTTGAGACAGAGGTTCCCGAAACCGTATTTCAAGAGAAGGATATTCAGGCGATCTACGCTCTGTTATCATCGGTCAATTCCACCGATCCTCAGATTCGGTCAGAGCATATGGAGAAGGCTAAAGGTATCAAATAATTACGCTTCACGAACACTGTTGTCCTTAAGGGCGGCAGTGTTTTTGTGTTGCAGTGGTAGTTAATACAGGAATAGTAAAAGGCTTTAGACACAGGTATATCGTCGTATACACCCCTTTTTTGACTTATGATACAATGTAGAACATGTCTAATTGTGATTAGTGCATGTTATCCGAAAGGATATTTCTGTGAGTGAGTGTTCAAGGCTTGGAGTAGAGGTTAATGGTTCTCAGGAATATACAACCGATAAGGGGAAGATCATACGATGAATATGAAATGGAATTACACGATAAAGACATTCACAGTCATGTTCGGTTTGGCAGCGATTTTGACAGCTTGTGGTGGTGCTGCTAAAGAGACGTCATCATCGCCAGAGTCTGCTTCCGGTACAGAAGTTGTTTCGTCAGAGACCAGTAGCTCTAATGCTGCTGTAACAGAAACCGCAGCAACCGGTTCGAACGGTAGTGAGCAGACAGGTTCAGCTACAGAAGAGTCTTCTTCAACTGACGAAGGCAAGATTGGAAAGGACTCTACACTGGACGAGTTAAAGCAGCAGTATGCGGATAAGCTTGGTTATATCCGTATCCCTCTGAATGATCATCCGGTGCGTCGGGTTAGTGAGGAAGGTTCCAAAAATATTAATGTTGCCAACTATAGTGATGCCGTTGTGGACATGAATGCAGGGGTGCCGATTCATTCCGATTCGCAGCGGTTGATTGATGATGCCTTTCCTTTTTTCACAACCGTGCAAGCACCTGACGAATCTTATATAACTTGGGAAGAAGCAACCAATCTGGAGCGTGCCATGGTGAAAACACTCTTTATCGCCCGTGAAGGTCTGCTGATTACCGAAGACGCGATGAAAAATAAGGATTATAGCAGCACATCGTTCCAGGATTCCAAGGATTTCTTCAGGGTCACAGCGAAATTTGAATCCATGGCACCTGTTGCACAGCATCCGCGTGACATCACGTTGAGTACGTTATACGACAAAGCACGCACGTCGTGGGGCAAACTTGCTGCGATGGACCCGGAGCAGGATGAAGCGGCATTTGCCGAGATGTATAAGACGACGAGGATCGATGCCAATAATGCGATGGGATTGCTTAATGTTCTGTTGTCAACGAATGAGGAAGAGCGTGTAGAGGAGATTTACGGAAAGGAATAGTAGTATTGAATAAAATTTGAATGAGTTGAACGAAATATATATATGCTGAGGTATTTCATAGAACCTTGACTGCCGAGACGATCGGTGGTCAGGGTTCTATGTGTTGTGTGTGTGAGTGGAAATAAGAAAAGAGGTGTCGAGCAATTTTTTGAAATCCGCTTGAAACCATATTCAAAACGACGCGTATCATAAGGTATTAATTGTTTTTTAATGTAGAATATTGCCGTATTTCAGAGTATAGTTAAGGAATAATTTAACTTATATTCAATCATGATGTAGGGATGAAAATTACTGAAAACCATGAAAAAAGTAAAGAACACCATGTTTGAAACTATTGGAGGTTGAGTATGAGTTCATTTAAAAGCTGGTTAAATTCAACAAAACAAGGACTTGAAGAGCAAGTCAAAAAGTTTAAAAATAAAGATTTTATGGACGCCGTAGTTGCGGGCTGTGCACTGGTTGCTTTCGCGGATGGTTCCATTGACGAAGCCGAGAAGAACAAGATGGCCGGTTATATTAAACTGAGTCAGGAATTGAAAGTATTCGACATGGGCGAAGTGATTACACGCTTCAATCACTACGTGGCGAACTTTGAGTTCTCTCCGGAGATCGGGAAGCAGGAAGCGCTGAAAGCCATTGGGAAATTCAAATCCAAGCCGGATGTAGGCCGCGTTATTGTGGGCGTATGCAGTGCGATTGGTTCAGCTGACGGCAACTTTGACGATCAGGAGAAAAGAGTGGTTGCCGAGATCTGCAATGTACTTGGACTGAACCCGGGAGAATTCAATCTCTAAGTTTGGTTAGATATTTTACATGTGAAGGGAGGTGAAAATCAGTGGCAAGCATTAATTTGGTCAAAGGACAGAAAATTGATTTAACCAAAGGCAATGCAGGACTTACTGAGGTGATTGCTGGTCTCGGTTGGGACCCGGTAACTGCCAAAGGGTTCTTCGGAAGAAAGAAACAAGCGGATATCGATTGTGATGCATCGGCGATCATGTTGAATGAGGAAGGCAAGTTGGTGAAGGACTCCAACCTGGTTTGCTTCCACAACAAGCAAAGTGCATGTCGTTCGGTTATCCATTCAGGTGACAATTTAACAGGACAGGGAGACGGTGACGACGAACAGATCAAAATGGATCTGTCCCGTATTCCTGCTGATGTTCATAAAGTATTAATCGTTGTTAATATCTACGATTGTGTCAATCGCAAGCAAGATTTTGGCATGATTGAGAAGGCTTATATTCGTATTCTGGATGGTAAGAATTCCAGTGAATTGGTGAAGTTCAATCTATCCGATAACTACACAGGTTCAACAGCGTTGATCTGTGGTGAATTGTATCGTCATGGAGGCGAATGGAAATTCTCGGCAATCGGAGAGGGTTCCCATGCGGTACATATCAACGAACTCGCTCGCAGGTACTCATAAGTACAAAATTTTAACCTAAATCGACAATAATCCTGATATTCATATGTCACGATAACTACAATACATTTTAATAAGCGAGGATGATCATACGATGGCAATTAATCTCTCTAAAGGTCAAAAAATCGATCTGACTAAAACGAACCCAGGTTTGACAAAAATCACAGTAGGCTTGGGCTGGGATACCAATAAGTATGATGGCGGAAAAGACTTTGACCTGGATGTATCGGTATTTTGTGCCAATGCAAACGGTAAAGTAGAAGGCGAGAAAAACTTCATCTTCTTCAACAATCCACAAAATGAAAATGGTTCTGTTGTTCACACCGGTGACAACCGTACAGGAGATGGCGATGGTGATGATGAGCAGATCAATATCGACCTGCCTAACGTACCCGCAAATGTAGAGAAAATTGCTTTCTCCATTACAATCTACGAAGCTACAGAACGTAGCCAGAACTTCGGACAAGTCTCCCGTGCTTATGTGCGAATCGTCAACGAAGCAAACAGCGAAGAACTGATTCGTTTCGACCTGGGAGAAGACTTCTCCATCGAAACAGGTGTAGTTGTTGGTGAATTGTATCGTCATAACGGCGAGTGGAAGTTCAGTGCCATCGGTAGTGGTTACCAGGATGGATTGGTTGGATTGACACGCGATTACGGTTTGCAATAGGACGTACAGAACGACTTACAGGATGGGAAGAACCGTCTCCTGGACGGTTCTCCTTTTCATTTAATCACATATCTTTGGAAGGGTGGAAAAACAAATGACAATCAGTCTTGCCAAAGGACAACGTATTGACCTGACTAAAACGAATCCGGGCCTTACCCGTGTGGTGGTTGGTTTGGGTTGGGATACGAACAAATATAGTGGTGGAGTCGATTTTGACCTGGACGCTTCGGCTTTTTTGTTGTACGAAGATGGAAAAGCCAAAGGTACGGATGACTTTGTTTTTTACAACAATCCAAGCGGCGGTGCGGGTTCAGTGACACATACCGGTGATAATCGTACGGGTGAGGGTGACGGTGATGATGAGCAAGTTGTCGTGGATTTCAGTAAAATCCCTGCGCACATTCACCGGATCGGTATTACCGTAACCATCTATGATGGAGATGGACGAGGGCAGAATTTTGGACAAGTCTCCAACGCTTTCGTTCGTGTTGTGGATGCTGCAAGTGATCGGGAAGTGCTTCGGTTCGACCTCGGAGAAGACTACTCTACCGAAACAGCTGTGGTGTTCTGTGAGTTTTACCGTGCAGGTGCGGACTGGAAATTCCAGGCGGTAGGCAGCGGCTTTACAGGTGGACTATCTGCTTTATGCAAAAATTACGGACTGGATGCACAATAACTTGGCATAGAAAGGTGAATCTGCTATGGCGATTTCTGTCGTGAAAGGCCAGAAGAGTGACCTGACCAAAACCAATCCGGGCTTGTCCCGTCTAACCGTAGGCATTGGTTGGGAGGCAGCCTCGGGTGTGGAGCTGGACACATCAGCATTCCTTCTGGGTTCAGACAATAAAGTGGCTGGAGATGAGGATTTTATCTTTTATAACCAGCCCTCTACCTCGTTCATCACGTATAAGGATGGCGGGCAGGTTGGTGGCGAGAAGAAACAGTTCGCCATTGATCTTGACAAAATTCCTGCTCGAATTGAGAAAATCGCCTTCAGCCTGACGATTCATGACGGTGAAGAACGACGCCATCATTTTGGACAGGTTCAGCATGGTTTTCTACGGTTTGCCAATGCAGCTACAGGTCAGGAAGTGATGAGATACGATCTGGGAAGCGGTTTTACAGTGGAGACCGCGATTGTCATCGGTGAATTGTATCGCCATAACGGAGAATGGAAGTTCAATGCAATAGGGTCGGGTTTTGCAGGCGGCTTGAATGCACTATGTGCCAACTTTGGTGTGGATGTGGAGGGTGGATCAGCTCCTGCGCCAACGACTTCAACCGTTCCTCCGACAGCTGCACCGACTCCACCACCGCCCCCGGTACCCGCACCCGAGCCGACGCCTTCTCCTGTGAATTCGATTAATTTCAGCAAAATTGAATTGAAGAAGAAGGGGGACACCATTAACCTCAAGAAAAATGCGGGGGGACTTGGTGAAATCCTGATTAACCTGAACTGGAATCAACAGGGTAGCAAAGGGTTATTTGGTCGTAGCAAGAGTGTGGATCTGGACTTGGGTTGCCTGTTCGAGATGAAGGATGGTACACGGGACGTGATTCAGGCTTTGGGACAAACGTTTGGCTCACTGAACCGTTTCCCTTACATTGCTCTGGATGGGGATGACCGGACAGGATCGGTTAAGACGGGAGAGAATCTACGGATTAATGGTGCCCGCATCTCGGAAATTGAGCGCATTCTGGTATTTACCTATATTTATGGTGGTGTGGCCAACTGGTCTCAAGTAGACGGTGTGGTGACCATTCAGCAGAAGGACGGTCCCGATATCATTGTACGAATGAATGAATACGGGAGTCCGCTCGGCATGTGTGGCATTGCGATGTTACGCAATGTGAACAATGAGACATTCAGCATTGAACGAATCGTGCAGTTCTATAATGGGCATCAGGCGTTGGACGAGGCTCATGACTGGGGAATGCAGTGGGTTGCAGGAAGAAAATAATCATTCGTAATTATTCAATATAAATGCTGTATCGGTCAGCACCATTGTAAGGATACTGTTGACCAACGTTATCCTCGATAATAGACCATCAATCCCTCCAGATTAAGGAGGGATTGGTTTTTATGCCCCGACAGCTGGAATCAATTCATGCAGATTGGCTATTGCCAAAGGTGCGAGGAGGAGACAATCCTGAAATATTTCAATTTTTTGAGTCTGGAAGAAGAAGATACTTTATTTTTCTCTTCACCCGTCTCGTTCAATCACCGGACTTCCAAAGATTTACTGGCATATGCTGTTGGGGCTGCTTTATATATGCCCGCGACGCGCACTCATATCGCGGACGACATTATGAATGGTAAGCATGAAGGTCTAACGACTATTATTATTGATCTGGAGGACGCTGTTGGTGACGACCAAGTGGAGTTTGCTGAACAGTGTCTTGTACAGCATCTGACTCAACTGATGACTTATATGGAGACAGGCATGCTCAGTCAGGATCGAATGCCTCTTCTGTTTGCTCGTGTACGCTCACCACAACAGTTGGAACGTCTGATTGATACGTTGGGAGAACTGGTATCCATGCTGACAGGCTTGGCTTTGCCCAAGTTTTGTGTGGGGAATGGCAGGGCTTATTTCGACCAGATCCGCAAGTATAATCAACTGAAACCGGAGCATTATCCCGTTCTCTATGGTATGCCCATATTGGAGACTGCTTCGATAATCTATCGTGAGACACGTTGGGAGACCTTGCTGGACCTTCGAAACATCCTCGATGAGAATGATGAATATGTGCTTAATGTACGTATTGGTGCGACCGATTTCTCCAGCCTGTTTGGACTACGCCGCAGCCCGGAATTGACCATATACGATATTGCCACGATCCGTGACTGCATCTCGGATATTATCAATCTGTTTGGGCGGATGGACAAGCCATATGTGATCTCGGGTCCTGTCTGGGAATATTTCAGTCAGCGGGAGCGCGTATTCAAACCTCAATTGCGACAGACCCCATTCGAAGAAACCCTCGGCAAATCAGGACTGCATCTGAGAATGAAATATATTACGAACACAATGGATGGATTGATGCGTGAAGTCATGATGGACAAGGAAAATGGAATTGTAGGCAAAACGATCATTCATCCTTCTCATATTAAGCCCGTACAAGCGATGTACGTTGTTACACATGAGGAATATTCCGATGCCCAAGACATCATAGCCCGTAATGACGGTAGCCTGGGTGTGTTCAAAAGTAATTACTATAACAAAATGAACGAGATTAAACCACACTTGAGCTGGGCGAATCGAATTCTAATCCGATCACAAATATATGGGGTGTTACATGAACAGCAGCATTTTGTCGGGCTCTTGCCCAAGCACGAACAACAACATAACTACGTTCCCAATTCTTGATCAATTTAGTCTGCACGTTCAGGTCACACATAACCCGCTGGAACTGCCACTGGAATCACTTTTCTCAATGGCTGCACGAATCAATAAGAAACGTTCATTTCTGTTTGTAAGTAAGCTGCTCGGCAAGCATATTCCGGTTAACCCGTATACCTCGCTTCTGAGCGGCGCGGCATTGGCTGTTCTGCTGTATGAGCACCTGACAGAAAAGACGGAAGAGACAAACGCTCAAGTAGCCAAGTGGAAACGTGAAATGGTCGAGGGGTTAATTGATACCAAGCAAGCCCGGCAAGTGTACAACATGCTGTTGCAAGAAAGCTTGAGTTTGCCGGAAACGATTCGTTTTGTTGGTTTTGCCGAGACAGCTACAGCGCTGGGCCACAGTATGTACGAGATGTTTGCTGATCATGCTTCCTACATTCACACCACTCGCGAATATGTTCCAGCGATGCATCCGGATATTCAATTTGAAGAAGAACACTCCCACGCGATGGCTCATCGTTGTTATGCGTTGGATCATGAAGCCTTTGCAGGAGAGGGTCCGATTGTTCTGGTGGACGACGAGATTACGACGGGTAAAACGACGTTGAATATCATTCGGGATATTCAGGCTAGCTATCCTCGGAAGCAATATGTGATTGCTTCACTGCTAGACTGGCGTACGGAAGCGGACGAGCTTCGTTTTGCCGAGTTGGAAGCTGAGTTGGGGATTACCATTACACCGTTGAGCCTGTTGAAGGGCCGCATTGAAGTGGTGGGGACTCCAAAGTTGGAACCAACACAGCAAGCCGAACCGTTGTCCCAACATGTCGTAACGCTTAAGACAACTACCGTTGCCGATGACTTTGGACAGCTGCATGCCACTTCGGAGGATGGTGAAGGCAAACGCAGCACAGCGAGCTACGTTCAGCATACGGGCAGATTTGGTATGCAATCGCGACATAATGGCGTATTGCGTGAGGAGATTAGCCGGATTGCAGAACGACTTCGATCGCAGCGTACAGGAGATCGGACGTTGGTGATGGGAACAGGGGAGTTCATGTACATTCCAATGCGTATTGCGGCCGAGATGGGAGAAGGCGTGTTGTATCAATCCACTACCCGCAGTCCGATCCATACACATCCAGCTCCAGGATATGCTGTTATTAGTGGTGCCGGATATACCTCACCGGAAGATGCTTCCGTTCGTAACTTTATCTATAACATTGCCCCGGGACAATATGACGAGATTTTTGTGCTGCTGGAGAGACAGATGTCCGAAGAACGAATGGAACCGATGTTGAAGGTACTGGGGCAGTTGGGATGCTCACATATTCATATCGTATATTGCGGCTTGCCAGAGAAGACAGGGGACAACGAGCAATGAACTTAACTACACTGGAGCTAATCAGACAACGTGAGATTCAGTCTCCCGAACCGATGGGCAGCTATGCTGCATCGGACGTTGTTTTCCTATTGAAGGATATCAGTCATGTGGATCTGGAAAAGGGAACGGGTGAACGGGAGCGGGCAATCCAATCCGGGGTTCATTATTCGGAGATGCTGCCGGTGGAATATCAGCCTACAGCAGAATACATCGAACTGTTTCACCAGACGCTGGAACAATCCGCCGCAAGAATCGCACGTCATACCGCCATTGTGGCTGAGAAGATTGTGGAGCGCAGAGGACTGGATCTTGTTCTGGTATCTCTGGCGCGAGCTGGAACGCCTGTGGGTATTCTGATCAAGCGTTATATTGAATTGAAATACAAGGTGACGATTCCGCATTATAGCATTTCAATTATTCGTGGCAAGGGTATGGACGAGAACGCAATTTTATATATTTTACAGCAGCATGGGCTGGAAACAGCTATTCAGTTTGTAGACGGTTGGACAGGCAAAGGGGCTATTCGCAAAGTGCTGAAAGAGTCCTGTGACCAAATGGAACAGACTTATGGCGTAAACCTGGATGATGATCTTGCTGTGTTGGCTGATCCGGGGCAATGCTCAGGTACCTTTGGAACGAGGGAAGATTATCTTATTCCTAGTGCTTGTCTGAATTCCACCGTCTCAGGACTCGTGAGCCGTACAGTACTTCGGGATGATCTGATTGGACCGGCAGATTTCCACGGAGCCAAATGGTATCGTGAATGGTCGTCTGCGGATGTATCGACCCAATACGTGGATACCATCGCTCAGCATTTTCCGCAGGTGATGAACCAAGTGGAGGTTCGCTCGGATGACAATGCTACCGATACTTCGGAAATCACCTGGAAAGGCTGGCAGGATATCGAGTCCATCCAGCAATCCTTTGGCATTGCGAACATCAATCTGATCAAACCTGGAATCGGAGAAACAACCCGAGTACTGTTGCGCCGGGTCCCTTGGAAAATTCTTGTGGATCGACTGGACAATCCAGATTTACAACATATTATGATGCTCGCCAGAGACAGAAATGTGCCGGTCGAGGTATATCCGGGACTAACCTATTCCTGTTGCGGCATTATTAAATCCCTGGGAGGTGGAGGAGAATGATGATCTACGCAAGTGATCTGGACCAGACGCTGGTGTACTCCCGTCGTGCGCTCCGTATTCCCGAAGATACACCGGGACTAGTTCCCGCAGAGTGGATTAACGGCAAGTTGTCCGCGTTTATGTCAGCATATGCACTGGAGCGGTTGCAGTCTTTGCCACAAGACATTGTATTTATGCCTGTGACGACACGTACCGTGGAGCAGTACCGGCGCATTCATATTTTTCAGACCGAATGTATCCCGAAATATGCGGTGACGAGTAATGGTGGCAACATCATTGTCGACGGTGAGGTGGACGATGAATGGAATCTGCACATCCGTTCTTTGCTTCGTCAACAGGCAGCTACTCCCGAAGAGATCCTGGATTTATTCGACGATGTACTGAGCCCGGAGTGGGTGATTAACCAGCGATTGTGTGATGAGCTGTTCTATGCGCTGCTGATTGAACGTGACAAGCTTCCAATGGAACGCATTGCGGACAAGATTCGGGTGTTAGAGACGCTGGGATGGGAGAGTTCAATTCAGGGTCGCAAGCTCTATCTGGTGCCTTCGGCCGTGAACAAACGAGCTGCAGTGGAGCATATTAGGCAACGTATCGGTGATGTGCCTGTGATTGCTTCAGGTGACTCTTTGCTGGATCGTTGTTTGCTGGACTTTGCGCAGCATGCCATTGCTCCATCTCACGGAGAGTTGCATGTGGAGAGACAGCGTGTACCTGAGCAAGTACCGTATCAATTTACGGAACAATACGGTGCATTTGCAGCAGATGAGATTCTCGATTACGTCCACCGTATTCATAACGATCAACAGATCCAGATAGACCATGCCGTGATAAGGGAGACCGTATAAATGAAAAAAATGAAGATTTACTTCAACCGTTGGTTCTCTGTAACGTATCATTATATGAATGCAATTCGGGACAATGAGGACGGCATGGAATTTGAGATCTACGGTACTCATCCTGATCCGGGACACATGGCATTACAGGGCTGTGATGTTGCAGAAGTTGAACCGCGTGTAACGGGCCGGGAATATGTTGATTTTTGCCTCGACTTTTGCCGTCGTCATCAGATTGATGTGTTTATTCCACGCTGGAACATGCTGGACATCAGCAGACATATCTCCCTGTTCGAAGAGATCGGTACACGGGTTATCGTATGCTCGGACACGGAATTGCTGGAACAATTGATGGAGAAAGACCGCTTCTATGAATCGGTGCGTGAGAAGGGCATTATGGAGATTCCGGATTATTTCACGGTCAGTAATGCTGCACAATTCCAGCAAGCCTATGAGGCGCTGCGTGCACGTGGACATGATGTATGCTTCAAACCATGTAATGGTGAGGGCGGCATGGGATTCCGGGTGATCAACAATGAGCGTGATCCGTTGCAGGAGTTGTTCGGATACGCGCTTAACTCCATTTCGTATGAAGATGCCCTGCGCGCTTTCTCTTCTGCTCCGTCCTTTCCCAACGTCATGGTGATGGAGGTACTGGAAGGATATGAATACAGCATTGATTGTCTTTCGGACCGCAATGGGAAACTCATAACGGCGATCCCGCGTAGAAAAGAAAGAGGACGTTTACGTTTACTCGAAGAAAACGAGGAATTGCTGGCGATTGCCCGCAATGTAGCAGAAGTATATCGGATTCCTTATAATTTTAATATACAGATGAAATATCGCAAGGATACACCGAAGCTGCTTGAGATCAATCCGCGAATGTCGGGTGGATTGCATATGTCTTGTCTGTCGGGCGTGAACTTCCCTTATCTGGCGGTCAAGTCTGCACTTGGCCATGATATTGGACCACTTCATCCGAAGTTTGGCATACTGGGAAGTCATATCGAACAGCCATTTATAATCGACGTTCAGAAGGTAAGCGGAGTACACCACGTCTAGCTGAGAATTTTCCTCAACATTGACACCTTCTGGATGGTTTTTTTACAATACGGATAAGTGTTGTTAAGGCAGGAGGACAAGTAATGTTACGGAAAACGAAGATAGGTATAGGCGCATTGGTCGGTTACGGTCTCGCGGCAATCTCGAGTCCCTTTCTACCGGATGTGATCACGTGGGCGATTCCGGCACTGGCAACTGTGGTCGGGGGACTGATTCCTTCACGATCCACGCCACGTACACAGGTCGAGGGTTCGTCATCAGCCCCTGTACCCATAACAGATATCGGAAATGAACCATCCCGCTTGAACGGGGGACAAGCACCGAGCGCAGTGCCAACAGGGGCTATAGAAGCTTCTCCGGCACAGCCTCATTCGAGTTCCACTCCCGCACAACATGCGGGCACAGAACAAGCGAAGCCTCCCCGGAACGAACCAGATCCTGTATTTGATCCGGTGATTGAATACTTGGAAGTTCTGGAGGATATGATTATCTCCGAAGGTCAGAAGAACGAGCTGGATAATGAGATCGTGGAGAAATCACTGGCGTTGTTTGCCCGTTTGCAGCGTGTGATCCCTTCCCTTCAAGAACTAAATAACGGGGATATCAACCACACGGTACGCAGACTGATTTTGAAAGACCTGAACGGTTTTATTAATCCATTTCTACGTTTAAGTGGAGAAGCCAAACGCAATAATCGGCGTATGCTGCTGAATGGTCTTAGAGACGTGGATTCCAAGATATCGGATATTGTATCAACGATTGAACATAAAGACTTAATGGAGCTTCAGAACAAAGCGGAACTGATACATCAACGTTATAACAGCTCTGAATTATAGGAGGGATTGACATGGCAACGGAATGGGCTCAGTTGAAGCAGGAAGATGAGCAACGGATTAACCAGGAAGCAACGCAGCTTATCCAGAAAGTGTCTCAAAGTGATCCGGCTCACCTGGATACCTTAATGGATGATATTGGCAAGTTGGGCGTGAAAACACAAGAGAGAGCAGGACAGACCCTCAAGCTGCTTGATCGTCCAGTCAATGAACTGATGTCGGGGAACCGGGCCGAGGTATCGAACATGATCCTGAAGCTCCGTGATGAATGTGAAAGTTTGCAACAGAGTAAAAATGTGAGTTTTGTCGGAAAGTTATTACGTAAAAGCCCACTGAAAAACTACGTGTACCGTTATCAATCTGTTCGCACGAACATTGATGCCATCATTAACGGGTTGCGGGACGGCAAGGACAACCTGGAAGAAAGCATCGTGAATATGCGTCAGTTGAAACGTTCTTCCATTCAGGAGATTTACAATCTGCAGACCAAAATTTCCTTCGGTAATCAATTGAAAGCCTTGTTTGAAACTGAGATCGCCAAGCCTGAGAACGAGAATCGTAAAGCACATCTGGAGCGTGGGTTGCGCAAAGTAGTAACACGTACCCAATCCATGACAGAGATGATCATGCTGTACAATCAGGCGATCGCAGCTACCGATATCATTAATGATAACAATGACAAGCTGATTGATTCGGTTAATAATGCCATTGATAAAACAGCGAATCTAATCACCGTTTCGGCCATGATTGCCATGGCACTCAATGATCAGGAGAAGGTCATTTCTGCTGTGGAAGCTACGAATAAGACGATTGAAGATCAATTCAAGGAGAACGCCAGATTGTTGAAGACAACGACGGAGAAAACGAATGAGCTGTTGTCCAAACCGGCCATGTCTCTTGAAGCGGTCAATCAAGCGATGGGTGATCTGATGTCTGCGCTGGATCTGTCCGAGCAATCGAATCGTCGTATCATCGAGAGCTGTAATGACTACACCAACAAGATGACAACACTTAACGCCAAAATGAGCGATCGACTGGGTCTGGAAGGGCCGAAGGCTGCTGCTATTCCGGAGAAAAACAAACCGGATTCCAGTGCATTAGGATCTTTTCTGGATTAGGTAATAGAGTAGAGACTCGCTGCATATGGCATGGACATCACTGCATGGTTTTATTTTCTACGAGGGACGCTGAGTGCGTCTCTTTGTTTCATTTGTTTGATAGAATGAAGTTAAAATCTGGGGTTGTGCGAAGGAGTTTGCTGAACATGCTGGACTTTTCATTCGAGATTATTGATGAGACCAAGATTAATATTCAATACAAATATGGCAGTGAGTTCTTTAACTTTAACCTGTATTTTGCAAACGGGGAGTGGACACTGCATCCATTTGACGGCATACTGATCCAAAATCGTGAAATGTGCAGTCTGATTGTGTCTGAACTGCTTCGTAACAAAGATTTTCATGTCATGTTAGCCAAAGAGAAAATCATCTTATCCCAGCTGCGTACGAGTGTTAATCTCCAGTCCGACGAGCCGGATGAATGGGTAGCAGATCGAAGAAACACAGATTATTCCAGTCATGATGATGAGTTGATGGATTACATAGGGAACCACAGTTTCGAAGAAGTATTGCAGCTTGAGCAAGAACAGATTGAGGCCAGAGTGCAGTTTTTCCAACAGATCATTCAGAGAATGTTTATGGAGGGACTTGGACCGGAAGATGCTGATTTTATCAAAGTTCAAGCCGTGATTCGGATATATAAAGAGACATACGATCGTCTTGGTGAGTTGAATGATCACAATCGAGGTGATCGTGGACGCAGAAGATGGTAGTGAACATCTCGCTTGGTATGTAAACAGATAACTATATTTCTGTGAAGTTAGGCAGATACTCCTGATTTGCATGTGTCATATGGAGGGCGATCTTCATATGTTATTTTACCGGGATCTCCCAGAGGGAGAAGTTCTGGCGGAGCCTAGGGCCACCATCATTATTCTCCCTTTAGACTGGCAGATCACTTTCATTGCAGGCATGGCTTATTTTCTCCGACCCGAGATATACCCCGTAGATTTATGAGGGTGCTTCTCACAGCACTTTTGTCCAGTAGATTTATGAGGGTGTTTCTCGCAGCATTTGTGTCCGGTAGATTTGTGAGGATGCTTCTCGCAGCACTTTTGTCCGGTAGATTTGTGAGGGTGCTTCTCGCAACATTTGTGTCCGGTAGATTTGTGAGGGTGTTTCTCGCAGCATTTGTGTCCGGTAGATTTGTGAGGATGTTTCTCGCAACATTTTTGCCCGGTAGATTTGTGAGGATGCTTCTCGCAGCATTTGTGCCCAGTCGATTTGTGAGGATGCTTCTCGCAACACTTTTGTCCAGTCGATTTGTTAGGGTGAGATGGTTTTCCGCAGGATTTGTTTCCGCTAGATTTATTGCCGCCACGAACGATGCATATCGATTTGACGTGATATGTTGGAATTCGAACCACTTCCTGGCGATCTGTTGTGATAATTAACTGGTTTTGGTTAGCCTCAGCAAGGATTCCTTCCACCTCATCCCGACTACCTTCATTAATCAGTACACGTCTGAAACGCAGTGCCTGTACGACTTCCAGAAAGGAGTTAGAAGGAATAGGATTGTTCATTGGAGTTGAGCTGCCACTGGAGCGACCTGTGTCGGTGATGCTTTTGACATTTAATCCATTTACATATACGCATCCTTTTTTACAGCTAACGGCCATATAATCACCACGAACATCTATCAATTTGCCTTGAACTGCTTCCGCACCCCGATTGACTTTGACTTCTCTTCCGAGCAGACCTCGTATTCCCTGACCATTCATAGACATTGTATTTACCCCTTCCAGAACATGAGTTCAGATCAACTAAAATGACGGATGCGTTGTAATCTCTCAATCTGCATTCAAGTTTGTCTGTAGTTTAATCATATGTGGCATGCGCGTTGGAGGGACTAGCCAACAAACCATTTGTATATCAAATTGGCTATCATCTATAAAAAGTTTTGTATATTTATAGCTGATAGATTCTTTATCTTTTTCGTATTCGAGTACACTACATTCGCATTTGCTTGCATGATCCTGTGCATATGCCCGTTCGATCTGCTGTGCTCCTGCATAGGATGCAGGTAGTACTTAACGGACCCATATTACAGGTCATGAAAGGCGGATGAACATGGGTTTACCTGTCTACCGGATTGCTGTGCCTGCGCAGGAGTATCAACAATTAACATCTAATATATGGTCTGAACAACTGGTTAAAGGTTCCATACAGATGGACGGCAAACAGATCCCGATCCGGATTCGTTATCGAGGAGGGCATACACGCGGTTATCCCAAAAAGTCATTTGAGATTCGTACGTCCAGCCGAACGTATCATTTTAATGCGGAGTATGATGACCCCTCGCTGCTTCGCAATGCGCTGTCTTTTCGTTTCTTCGAGTCTATCCGTGTACCGGCCCCTGCGACTCGGCACTGCGTGCTCTACCTTAATGGGGAGCTGTTGGGTGTATACCTGCGGATCGAAGGGGTGAAATCCTTTTTTTTTCGCCAAAGGAAAATTCCTGTGCGCAGTATCTTTTATGCGATCAATGATCATGCCGGGTTTACAATTAATTCGAACTCATCATCAACGAGCACCAGCGCGAACCTATTGTCAGGATACAGTCTAATCCGCGGCAAGGATGTGGATAAAACAAGGCTGCGGATCTTTATTCAACAACTGAACACGAAGTCCAGACTGGAATTGTTTCGTTTTTTACAGTCGAGGATTGATACGGATAACTATTTACGCTGGCTATGCGGGGCTGTACTTACGGGCAACTTTGATGGATTTGATCAGAATTACACGTGGTACGAGAAAACAAAAACCAAAAAGTACGGTATTCTGCCATGGGATTATGAAGGAACCTGGGGAAGAAATTGTTACGGGGCGAAGGTGGATGCCAGCCTTGTTCGTATCCAGGGGTACAATAAACTTACGGGCAAAATGCTGGCCTTCCGACATTTTCGTGAGCAATATAAGAAGCTGCTACGGCAGCATCTGATGAATGCTTTTACAGAGAAGCGAATTATGCCTATAGTCCATCGATTACACCATGATATTCGTGAAGAGGTCGACCAAGATCCTTACATGAAATGGCCCCTGGATGTATTTGCGGGTGAACCGGAGCGAATTCGTACCTACGTGGCGGAACGGCGGGAATATTTGACCGAGAGATTACATCAGCTGTAAGCACTTAACTAGCGCGGGGAAGGGAGACCTTCCTTTTTTTACGGCCAAAATGATGAGAAGTTTATTGTATTGGGAAAAGTAGGGTAATAAGAATAGAAGCGGGATTGTAAAATACGCTATAATAACCATATGTGTACATAGAAATCATTACATATTGGACGCAGTGGAGAAAACAACATGTCTAATGGAGGCTCTGAGCTGGAACGTGCTATCGGTTTAGGGTGCTCCGAGCCGGAGGAATGCTTATGATCAAGCTGTTGTTCTACTTGAAGAAGTACCGAGTTGCCGCGATTGCAGCCTTGGTCATGATGTTAATTGAGCTCGCAGTGGAGCTGGCTCAGCCGTATCTGATCTCCAAGATCATCGATAACGGGATTCAGCAGGGAGACTTATCTGTCGTTTGGTTATGGGGCGGTGTGCTCGTAGGCAGTGCTGTTGTAGCTTTTGCTGCCGGAATTGCGAGTTCGTTCTTTGCATCCCATGCAAGTTTGGGGTTCGGATACGATCTGCGGGAGAAGCTGTATGAGAAAGTGCAAACGTTCTCTTATGCGGTCTTCAACCGGTTCGCGACATCGTCCCTGATTACGAGATTAACGGGGGATGTGACCCAGGTTCAGGATACGGTCTTCATGAGTCTGCGCTTCATGACACGTGTACCGCTGGTGGTCATTGGTAGCATGATTATGGCAGTAATCGTAAATCCAAGATTGGGTCTGCTGTTGGTTGTCATGGTGCCTGTACTGCTCGTCGTTGTGGTGTGGATGATCAAAAAGGCAGCGCTGCTGTTCCGCAATGTGCAGCGCAGACTGGATGCCGTCAACGGAGTCATCCAGGAGAATCTCACAGGCATCCGGCTGATCCGTGTCTTCGTACGGATGGGCCATGAGATTGAACGCTTTGCCGGATTCAGCGGCAAGCTGATGAAAGGCACGATCTCCGCGCTACGCCTGACGGAGACCACGATGCCGTTCATGCTGCTCATGATGAACGGTTGTATCATCGCTGTGCTGTGGTTTGGGCGAGTAGACATCGCCTCTGGTAATGCGACCGTGGGTGAAGTGGTCGCCGTGATTAACTACCTGCTTCGCACGATTGGTGCCATGTCTGCATTGTCGTGGATTCTGGTAACCTTCTCCAGAGCAAGTGCTTCGGCGCAACGGCTGAATGAAGTATTCAATACGGAGGACACGTCGGAGACTGAACAGACAAAGGCATTATCAGCGTCTGCACCATCTGCTGGATCTATGAAATCTTCACATTTTCCGCAATCTTCATATTCAGCGAAGAAACAGCGCACGGTACAGGGAGCGGTTGAATTCCGCAGTGTAGGCTTCAGTTATCCGAATAGTGAAATTACAGTACTGGATAACATCACATTCACTGCAAAAGCAGGGGAGCGCATTGCCATTATGGGAGCAACAGGCTCAGGCAAGTCTTCATTGGTGCAGCTCATTCCACGCTTATACACAGAGGATCAAGGAAAGGTACGGATTGATGGTACCGATGCAGCAGAGCTGGATCTGTCCATGCTGCGTGGTGCGATTGGTTATGTGCCGCAAGAGGTCATCCTGTTTACCGGTTCCGTGCGGGAGAATATTGCCTGGGGTCGGGAAGATGCTACCTTAGATGAGATCGTGGAAGCGGCGAAGCGCGCCCAGATCCATGAAACGATTGAGAATTTACCAAACGGTTATGATACATTGCTGGGTCAACGGGGAGTTAATCTCTCAGGTGGACAGAAGCAGCGACTTTCTATTGCACGAGCACTGGTACGTAGGCCGAGAATTCTGATTTTGGACGATAGCACGAGTGCACTGGATGTGGCTACAGAAGGCAGACTGCTGGATGCACTGGAAGAATTGTCGTGTACCACGTTTATCATCACCCAGAAGATCAGTTCGACCACTTCGGCAGACCTAATTCTGCTACTCGATGATGGACAACTCATTGGACAGGGAAAACATGAAGACCTGATGGAATCGTCAGAGCTGTATCGTCGAATTCATGAATCACAATACGGGGAGGGCGCACAGCATGTTCAAAGCATTCATTGAGCCTTTCCGTCAGCCACCGCCGCCAATTGATCCTGAGACGCTACGGTCAGGTGGTGGCCGCAAACCCAAGGCACGAGCGAAGAACTGGTCAGGTACATTAGGTCGGATCTGGACCTATCTGGCAAGACGTAAGGTGAAGCTGTCCATGGTGTTGCTGATGGTGTTTGCAAGCTCCGCACTCGCTTTGCTTGGCCCCTACATGGTGGGGGTGGCTGTGGATGATTTCATCGCGGGTGAGGCAGGCTCAAGCTGGACTCGGTTTCTGATTGGATTAACGGCAGTTTATGTCTTATTCTCGCTCACATCCTGGCTCCAGAACATATGGATGATTGAAATTGCACAGGAAACGGTGTACCGCATGCGGTATGATCTATTCTCCCATCTGCACAAATTGCCGATACCATTCTTCGGTAAACGCCAGCAGGGTGAGATTATGAGTCGGGTGACCAATGATATCGAGAATGTCAGCGGTACGCTGAACAGCTCGGCCATCCAGATTTTTTCGAGTGTGTTAACACTGCTCGGGACATTTGGCGTCATGCTGTGGCTCAGCCCGCTACTGACCCTGCTTACCTTTATCGTCGTGCCTTTAATGGCCATCGGCATGCGTTGGATTACGCGCAGAACCGGACCGCTCTTCAAGGAGCGGCAACGCAATCTTGGTGAACTTAACGGTTATATCGAGGAGACGTTATCCGGGCAGCGGATCATTAAGGCATTCTCCCAAGAGGAGCGGGTGATTCGTGGGTTTGAGGAACGGAATACCCGCATCCGGATTTCCGGATTCTGGGCACAGACGATCTCTGGTTTTATCCCTAAACTGATGAATGGATTGAATAACCTGAGCTTTGCGATTGTGGCGGGCATCGGTGGTATTCTGGCGATTCAGGGTTCGGTTACGGTCGGGGTGATTATAATCTTTGTGGAATATGCTCGCCAATTCACTCGTCCGCTGAATGATCTGGCGAACCAGTGGAATACGTTATTGTCCGCGATTGCCGGTGCTGAGCGTGTATTTGAGGTGCTGGACGAAGATGAGGAAGCGAAGGATGAAGGGGCGGCAATATCTCTGGAAAAGGTGGAGGGAGCCGTTCGTTTTGACAAGGTATCCTTTGGATACGATGAAGGACGTAACATTTTGCATGAGATCAGCTTTGAAGCCAAACCGGGTGAGATGATTGCTCTTGTAGGACCGACCGGAGCGGGGAAAACGACATTGATCCAGTTATTATCCCGCTTCTATGATCCGACGGGTGGCACGTTAACCGTAGATGGGCGCGATATGACGACTATTCGGCGTGAGAATCTGCGGTCCCATATGGCGTTTGTACTTCAAGATTCATTCCTGTTTCAGGGTACGATCCGGGAAAATATAAGATTTGGCCGTCTGGACGCGACGGATGAAGAGGTGGAAGCAGCCTCACGGCTGGCGAATGCCCATTCCTTCATCGTGCGCATGAAGGATGGGTATGACAAAGTGCTGCAAGCCGACGGAAGTGGCATTAGTCAGGGACAGAAGCAATTGCTCGCCATTGCCCGGGCAATTCTGGCCGACCCATCCATACTCGTACTGGACGAGGCGACCAGCAGTATTGATACCGTCACAGAGATCAAAATCCAGGAAGGGCTACAACGTCTGATGCAGGGACGTACCAGCTTTGTCATTGCCCACAGGCTCAACACGATTCGCCAGGCTGATCGGATTCTGGTGCTGAAGGATGGTCATCTGTTGGAGCAAGGCTCGCATGATGCCCTGCTGGAACATGGCGGTTTCTACAGCGAGCTGTATTACAGTCAGTTGCGTAAGAAGGCACAGTAGTCAGTCATTTTGGATAATAAGTGACATGTATTAGAAAGCTTATTGTTATGAAAAAGAGCAGGGATGAGGGCGTAATGCCCTCACTTCTGCTCTTTTTGCATAGCTTATTGAAGAAACATGGGAAATGAAACTTTGAATATGTGTTAAAATATGGATATAATGGGATGGGTCCGTTTTTTGGAAGGTTGCCAGCGGTTTTGGAGCATGGGAATGAATTTATACACGTAGGCCTGTAGTCAGGCAAGTTATGCGTTATAAGAGAGGAGGGCAATGCGGAATGGAATTCAAATTTGGGAATGTTTCTATTCTTCTACCCCCTGTACACATTACGATTATCGCAATTATTATTATTTTCATTCTAGTAAGGTGGAGCAAGCAGTTAGAAACAAGACGTTTTACGGTTTTCTTTTACTTTTTGATTAGTACGTTCATTACTCCAATTTATTCTCAAAGTACAAAAGATGGTATCTTTGAGCTATGGATCCCTGCAGGGTTTATTGTGATTTTCTTTTATTTGATTCGCAGCGAAAGAAATCATCCATCTAAAATGAAAGCGAGTATCTTAGGATTTTCCATAGCGTTATATCAGTTAATTCTTCATTATGTTGGATAAGGGGACGGGATACTTTAATAAGAATGAGTAAGCGTTTCTATACGAAGTTATAGGTTTAAAACAAAAGAGCAGATCCTGATCACAGGTCCTGCTCTTTCCTATTTAACTTCCAATAACTTTCCAATTGTTCGCCTGTTCCACCGTTAACGGCTGGTGTCTGCGGATGTAATCCTCCACCAGTGCGGCCATATCCGTGGCACCTTCGTGCAGTACCTTTTTACCTGGATACATCGCATAATCCCCGCCGCCAGCAGCGCGGTAGCTGTTCATCACCACAGAGTATGTGCCATCCATATCCATGGGTTTGCCTTCACGTTCCAACTTCACAACTCGACTACCGACAGGTTGGGAGATATCCAGTTCGTACTCTAGGCCAGCCCACATATCATAATTATAATGCTGAGGTTTGGGCTCCATATAGGCCGGATTCACGGCTACTTCACCAGAAGCATTCACTTCAAAGTAACGAGCTGTTTGTTCCAGCGCCTCCCGGATATCCCGACCACTCAGCTCCAGCACCGTCAGCGTATTAGGATAGATGAAGTTGGATAACACGTCCCGAACGGTGATATGGCGCCCGAAACCACGAGCTTCTTCACTCAGCATCGCCGTATTGGACAGTTCTGCCCCGGTCGCTTCCATCTGCACTTGATGTACAAAAGCAATGAACGGATGTGCCTTGAGCCGCAGGGCTGTAGCATTGGTGATGGATAAATCCCCAGCCACCTCGCCAATGGGTTGATCAAGCCATGCTTGTGCCTCAGTTTCCAGCTCTTCTGTCAGTTGCATGACGCTTGCATCTGGCTCAACTTCACTATGTTCATCCAGAAGTAACAACTGAGCCCGTTTATCTGTAATCTGCCACTTCCCGCCCGATGATTGTTCCAACTGAACGGATACATGCCCGGCACCATTGCCACTGAATCCCGGCTGAATGACGGTTACGCCATGAATATTAGCGGTAAGCTGACGATGTTGATGTCCGGTAAGCAGCACATCAACGCCTTCGATGTCCCGGCAGATGGCATAGCCTTGATTTTCTCCAGTTAACCGTTCGGTAGGCTCTCCTGTCTCCAGATCACTCTCAAATCCGCCATGATAACTCACAACCATTACATCTGGTTGTTCATGCTCGCGTATATAGCTAACCCACGTACGGATGGTCTCTAAGGCATCAAGGAACTGTAAACCCTCAATATTCTTCGGGTGCTCCCAGTTCGGTATGTAATGCGTGGTTGCGCCCAATAGGGCTACTTTGACGCCAGAAGACAAGGTTTTAATTAGATACGGAGGACCGTAAGCAGGTACGTCCGGATGCTCATCTTTTACAATATTGGCAGATAGCCAAGAGAAGTTGGAAGCCTCAACGGCTCCGCGTAATAAGGTCTGACCATAGTTGAATTCGTGATTGCCCATCACCGCTGCATCATAACCGAGTTCATTAAGTACTGTAATGAAAGGATGCACTTCGTTTGTGGAAATCTGTGAAGCCGCATATGAGGCCAAGGGTGATCCTTGCAGCAAATCCCCGTTATCCACCAGCATCAATTCAGGTGAGCGTTCCCGTGCCTTACGAATCAGGGAAGCGAGCAGGGCAAGTCCAGCCGGGCGGTATGCATTGGTGTTGTAATGAATGGGACGGATGGCCCCGTGCAGATCACTGGTGAATAGGATGTCGAAGCTTGCCGTGTGGTTTATGGATGTCATTTTACAATCTCCTCTAATATATAAGTTCAGAACTATGGAATTACCATAAAACGGAGAAGACTGAATAGCTTGAAGAACCGAAGTATACGCCGTTATCTCCGATGTTCTTCTTATATCTTCAACCAGAATGAGCCTATTCTAACAGATACAAGTCGCGCTGACAGCCTGACAGGAAACTTTACAAAACTCCAAATTTCGTTTCACATCGCGCTAATATTTGGCAATTATAGTAGACAAGTACTGAAAAATAGAAACTCTTTGGAGGGTGTTCGTTTGAAGAAGTCTGCTTTATTTTTACCATTGTTGATTTTGGTTATGTTTCTGAGTGCTTGTGGGTCTAGTAGTACAACTGGTTCGGCTAACGGAGATAATACGAGTTCGAATGCATCCGGTACGTCTACGGCAGAGACAGAGAAACCTGTCGAAGGTTATGTACCAACTGAACTGACGGTTCAATTCGTTCCTTCCCAGAATGCAGACACACTTGAAGCCAAAGCGAAACCACTCGAGAAGTTGCTTGGTGACAAACTGGGCATTCCGGTAAAAGTCAGCGTATCCACTGACTACAACACAATTATTGAAGCAATGGCTTCCAACAAAGTAGACGTAGGTTTCTTGCCTCCGACAGCTTATGTACTGGCTAAAGAAAAAGGCGCTGCACAGGTTATTTTGCAAGCACAACGTTTTGGTGTAAATGATGAGACAGGTGCTCCAACCGAAGAGTTGGCGGATTCTTATAAATCCATGTTCATTGTGAAAAAAGATTCGCCGATTCAATCCATCGAAGAGCTTAAAGGTAAAAAAGTTGCTTACCAAAACGTAACGTCTTCCGCAGGTTATGTATGGCCGGCAGGTCTGTTGCTCGACAGAGGCATTGACCCATTGAAAGATGTATCACCTGTAACGTTGAAAGGTCATGACCAAGGTGTTATCGCTGTATTGAACGGTGACGTTGATGCAGCAGCTATTTTCCAAGATGCCCGCAACACGGTAGCTAAAGACTATCCGACTGTATTTGAAGATACACGTGTACTGGCGTTCACTGAGCCTATTCCTAACGATACCATTGCCGTTCGTACAGACATGAATGCAGATTGGACTGCGAAGATCAAACAAGCCTTCATCGATATCGGTAAAGATACTGAAGGTCACCAGATCATCAAAGAAATCTATACGCATGAAGGTTATGTAGAGTCCGATGATAGCAAGTTCGAGATCGTTCGTCAGTATGGCGAGAAAGTGAAAGGTGAGTAATTGATCCAAAAGTAATTCGGGATCTGTTCACTTTGTAGTAGCTCTCTTGGATGGGAACAGCTTAATCGTAGCAATGGACAGGCCAGTTCAGCGTGATCTACGCTGCGCTGGCTTGTGCCATTATAGCAAGGACTAATGTATGCATGATCATTATGAATGAAAGAAGGATTAATGCCATGATTGAGCTTCATAACGTTACTAAAACTTACGCTAACGGCACCAAGGGCCTGGATAATATTAATTTGAAATTTGAGCAGGGTGAATTCATTGCTGTAGTCGGCCTGTCCGGTGCGGGTAAATCAACCCTCCTGCGCTCCATTAACCGTCTGCACGACATTAGTGAAGGTGAGATTCTGATTAATGGAAGCTCCATCACGAAGGCACAAGGCAAACGACTACGCATGATCAGACGCGATATCGGCATGATTTTCCAGAGCTTCAATCTGGTGAAACGGTCCAGTGTACTACGTAATGTACTCGCTGGACGCGTTGGATACCATTCCACCATGCGTACCATTCTCGGACGTTTTCCAAAAGAGGATATTGAGCTGGCATTCACTGCGCTGGATCGGGTGAATATCTCCGAGAAAGCTTACTCCCGTGCGGATCAGTTATCTGGTGGACAACAACAGCGTGTGGCTATTGCCCGTGTACTGGCACAGGAAGCAAAAATTATTCTGGCCGACGAACCGGTTGCTTCACTCGACCCGCTTACAACGAAGCAGGTCATGGATGACCTGAAACGCATCAATCAAGACCTTGGGATTACCACCATCGTCAATCTTCACTTTATTGATCTGGCGAGAGAGTATGCGACCCGCATTGTTGGACTGAGAGCAGGTGAGGTGGTCTTCGACGGTCCGGTGGAAGAGGCAACGGATGAGCGCTTTGCTGAAATATATGGCAGACCCATTCTGGCTGATGAATTGCTGGACAAGCAGGCTGTGCACGAGCAGGGAGAAGTTGTGGTATGAAGGGGCAGTCCAACGTTCCACTTCAGAATTCAGGCGGGATGGGCAAGGAACCTGGTTCCAGCCCTGCACAGGTTGTGAATCGTCCCAAGCCGCCTGGGCGTACGAAACATCTACTCACCCTGATCATCATTCTGCTTCTTCTGTGGGCAAGTGCGAAACAGACCGATGCCGGCTTCACAGAGTTAATTCAGGGGTTCCCTGAAATGTGGAAATTGTTAAAGGATATGTTCCCACCCCGGTGGAGTTACTTTGATAATATCGTTCAAGGCATGCTGGAGACGATCCGGATGGCCCTTATTGGAACAACTATTGGTGCCATTATTGCGATTCCGGTCTCGATCATCTGTGCTGGTAACCTGATGCCTAGTCGTTGGATCTACTATCCGGCACGTTTTCTGCTCAACCTGATTCGGACCGTACCGGATTTGCTACTTGCTGCTTTGTTCGTCGCTGTGTTTGGTCTGGGACCTATTCCCGGAATCTTGGCACTGGCTGTGTTCTCCGTAGGTCTGATCGCGAAGCTGACGTATGAGACGCTCGAAACGATTGATCAGGGGCCGCTGGAAGCGATGACAGCTGTTGGTATGAACCGGATTCAGCTCATTGTATATGGCGTGGTGCCGCAACTGGCTGCCCAGTTCACATCTTATGTGCTGTATGCCTTCGAAATTAATATACGTGCTGCTGCCATTCTGGGATTGGTGGGAGCCGGAGGGATTGGGCTTTACTATGAGGCAACACTTGGGTTCCTGGAGTATGACAAGACCAGTGTAATCATTCTGTTTACCCTCGTCATCGTTCTGATCATTGATTATGTAAGTACTAAGCTGCGGGAGAAATTGCTATGATGAAAAATGAAACAAGCCGCATCCGGCCAAAACCACGGAAAAACCCGCTACGCTGGGTTATTGTGTTACTGCTGATCCTTGTATATGCCTGGGCTCTTGCTGGTGTGCCGTTTACTGGTTTCAAGGAAACTGCCGCTCAGATTATGAAGGCCATTGTAGCCGGGATTTTCTCACCAGATTGGGATTTTGTATATCTGCCTGAGGGAGAAGACCTGCTGCGAGGTCTACTGGACACGTTGGCGATCTCCGTGCTGGGTACCGTAATCTCGGCAGTGCTCTGTATCCCGTTTGCATTCTGGTCTGCTCGTAATATGAGTGGGCATCGTTCCATCTCGGGTGCAGGTAAAATGGTACTTAGCTTCATCCGTACGTTCCCTGAGATTATCATGGCTTTGATGTTCATCAAAGCAGTAGGTCCCGGATCGTTCGCAGGGGTACTTGCCCTTGGATTGCACTCCATCGGCATGTTAGGCAAATTGTACGCGGATGAAGTGGAAAATATAGACTACGGCCCATCTGAGGCGCTGCTCGCCTCTGGAGCCAATCGCATGCAGCAATTGTGGTTTGCGATCCTGCCGCAGGTTATGCCTGGCTTCCTGAACTATACGTTGTATCGTTTCGAGATTAATGTACGTTCCGCGACCATACTGGGGGTAATCGGAGCAGGGGGGATTGGTACACCACTGATCTTTGCATTGAGCACCCGGAACTGGCCGCGAGTAGGTATAATCCTGCTGGGGATAATCGTGATGATCACGATTATCGACTTGATCTCGGGTTATATTCGTAAGAAGCTGGTGTAAGGGTTAGCGTGGAGCTACGAAAATATTAGATGATAAATTAAGATTAGATGATAGCGTAAGAAGAGAGGGCTATTCGGTGCCGGAACATTGGCAGGGATAGTCTTTTTTTGTGTCTGCAGATAAACAACGGTGCGTTCTTGTTGCTCAGCTAACCGTCGAGGAACAAGAGGATTCCAAGAATATATATAAGAGTGATTGAATTATTTTCCAAATACATGTAAGATTAATAGGTTTCTATATAAAGGGAATTAAGGATATTAATCAATAGTTCTTGTAGATACCGATAAAAGAAGTGAGCTTTAAAGGAGGGTGACCTATGGAAATATTTTATTTTATATGGATTGTATTTATGGTATTGATATTGCTGTACAGAATGATCTTTCAGAAGTTTAAAAAACATAACAGAGAAAATATTGGACTCAGTGCACTCCTGATTATTTTCACGGGAAGCAGTTATGCGTTTACACAGATGAACTTGATTTTTGTCATTAGTGTCATCGCCGTGGCCACTTATTCTGCTGTATGGAACAGCATTCTTTTTGTTAGAAATGGATATGAGCCGGAACGTTTGAAATAAACCAGGGTTCTATATCGTCATTAAGGTATTTATACATTATGGACTCGCAGGGGCTGGGCTAACGAACCTGAGAGTCCCTATTTTGCCTAAGAAGGTATCACTGGAATTCTAACGAATCGTAGTGACGTTATATGTTGCGTTTTGCCCGAATTAACCCTTTGGCAACTGAAATACAGTTAGATAGCGACGCTGAGGTTCGTTAGATTTTAAAATTCGGCCAAAATTGCCGAATAAGGTCTGTCAGGTTCGTTAGCACCTAGGAATTGAAACAATTAGGGGAGTCCCTGGTATACGTGTCTATTTTCTGGCAAGTGGTACAACGTTGCTCAGCCAAAAAAACCGAAACCGCGCAGCCCCGTGAATCAGGCTATGCGAGTTTCGGTTTTTTGGTTAAATGTTAGGCTTCTTCACAATCTTCTTAGCTAGCCAAAGGCAAAGCTTTGGTCACTTGAACCGTAATCGTCTCTGTGCTGGTTACGCCTGCGGCGTTGATTAGCTCAGCACGGTACGTATACGTTCCGTTAGCGCGGCCGGACAATTCCGTTGTAGCACTTTGAGAAGCTGGTGTAGCAGCTTTCAATGCTTGTGTATCAATCAATACATCATTCTCATAAAGACGGTATTCGGTTGCGTTCGTACCCCACCAGAGGTTCATGGATACGTTGTAGTTGCCGTCACCATCCCAGTTGTTTTGGGACAAGTTCGCTTTCCCTGGAGCAGCGTTCGTTACTTGAACGGTCAGCTCGTCACTGCGTGTAGTTCCTTTGTCGTTCGTCAGCTCAGCTACATACGTGTATGTTCCGTTAGCTTTGCCTGTAATAGCCGTTTTGGAGTACTGAGCCGATGGTGAAGCCGCAGTCAACTTCTGTGTATCGATCAGAACGCCATTCTCATACAGTTTGTACGTGGAACCATTTTCGCCCCACCAGAGGTTCATGCTTACGTTATACGAACCTTCGAACAGGCCAGTTGTATATCCATTATCAGAAGAAAGCACCGGTTTACCCGGTGCCCCTTCAGCTGGAGTGGAAGGTGTTTCGCCTCCACCTTGATTTTCTGCAGGTACAAAATCATTCAAGCCTCTAGGTTTCAATTGGTATACGTCTTTGAAAATAGCGGAAACGCCTGTGATATCGATTTTGTCACCAGCAACATAAGGGAAGGAAGTATCTGTCACACCTGTACGTGTATCTACACGGATATGTGTGCTCGTTCCATCTGCTGCTACCGCGTCGAATTCAAATGATCCAACTGGTGTAGCACTGATGATATTCTCAATCGTTACATCTTTCAGTTGAACCAGTTGACCTTGGTTCGCATCTGTAATTGCTGTAACTTCGATTGGAGCAGGGACGGAAGCTGTACCTGTTTTCTCAATCGCGATGATATCGGTAAGCTCGAACTCGCTGTTATAGATGGTTGTTGCTGCTGTTACTTTCACTTTATCACCAGCATGGAAACCGCTAGTGTGCTGGAATACGTAAATTCCAGCAGTTTCATCTTGAAGATAGAAGGCTTGTCCACCGAATGCACCTGGTTCTGTCGTTACGACACCTTCGATAGTTACGGTAGTACCAACAGCTTTGGTGCGTGCTTCAGCAACAGTGATAGCCGCTGGAATCGGTCCTTCTTCTTCCGGAAGCTGTTCTGCCGGCACATTTCCTACGGTCACGGCATTGGTGATCAGGTTGCTGCCGTTCAGACGCAGACGCAAGCTCGCAGCACCAGTTGTACCCGGTTTGATGCGGACGTTCAGATCTTTGATCCCGCGACCTTGGCTGTCCGAGGTTACACTGAATGTGGAGCTATAGCCGTACGAAGTCGGCCAAGTCCCACTTTCATTCTGGATCATAGCGACCTGTGTTCCGCCAGTCAGATAAATTCCGGCACTATAACCGGATACGGTTGTATTCGGAGCCATGTTCTCCACAACTACACGAATCTGGAAGTCTTCTGCATTTGGGAGAGTATCCTGTTTCACGAAGCTGTATGCAGCGTTCGCACTGGATGCAGGGCCACCGTAAGAACCAGCCTTGAACGTGGAACGATCGTACCACTTGTATCCGGCAGCAGGTGCGGACCAAGGTTCAGCCTGTGGCTCTGTAGAAGCAGCTGGCTCTTCAAATGGCAACAGCGCTGTAGCTGTATCCAGTTCAAGTCCGTTGACTTGAGTCAGATCCGTGTAGTTTTCTTGTGTAGCAAGCCAGTTCACAGTGTTCACGAGCAACACAGCATCATCGGCTTCTTTGAAACCGTCATAAGTCGTTTTGCGTGTACCTGTCTCTTCACGCAAGTATTTTGGAGATGCATCTTCTACTGGAGAGGAGTCACCGATGAAGGCAGCCTTACCTGCGCCCAGCTTGGATACGGCTACGTAAGGACCTTCTTCGATCCCGCCGCCGTTGTACACGCCTTGGTCCACCGCGTTATTCCATTTTGCGTTGGTTTTTGGCAGGTACACAATGCCTTTTGCCTTTTCCGGATCAGTGATTGCGAGTGTTGAACCGGCGTGCATCGCTACAGCCGATACGCCTTCTGTGATGCCGAAGGCTTGATCTGCCGGTACGACGATGTTGGCGTTGATATCGCCAAGTGCGTTATAGCGGAATCGTACGCCGAAGTTATCAGACAACCAGTCCGTGCTGGTTACATTTTGCATGGCTTCCGAGTTGCGCTCATCTGTGCTCATACCTTTGGTTGGATCTTCAAAAGCTCCCCGACGATAACCGTTGATAACTTCTGAGCCATCCCAGCGGTTTTTATTACGGTCGGCATTATAGTGATCTCCAACGAAGAAGATGCTGCCGCCCGTTTCAACATATTGTTTCAGTGCTGCCTGTTCGGATGTTTTGAAAGGAATTTGAGGCTCTGCAATAACGAATACGTTATACTCTTTCAGATCATCATAGGTAAATGGTGTCGTCTTGCGAAGTTCTTTGACATAATAACCATCATTCGCGAGTGCATTTCCGAAGTCGGAGAAACCTCCATCGATGACCCAGTCTGCAGCTCCAGCCGTCTGACCGTGTGAGTTGTCGAACAAGACTTTCTTACCTGCGTTTTGGTTCACAACCTTCGCCTGGATGAACGGTGCGGGGTCTGTCGGCCCTTCCGCATGAACCGATGCATCTCCGTTCCATAATCCGATCTGAAGCGGCAAAGCCATGGACAATGCCAAGAGTGATTTTAAAAATACTCCTCGCATACCTGTTAATTTACCCAACCAAATCCCTCCCAAATATTAGTTGATTCATGAGTTCGTCCATATTCTACCACATGAAAATCTCACATAGTCATAACAATTTGTAAAAATTAACTCGATATTTGTAAAATTGGGTCTTTTGACATATCTATAGGTATTTCGATCCTGTCTTAACACTTCCATCCGCCGTCACTAATGATTTTTCGTAAAGAAAAAGCCATCTCTATGAGATGACTTTAGCTCGAATTCGATTCACAGCATGGAACACAGAGGATTTAATCATACCTTCACTACGATTCACCAGCTCTGCCGTTTCCTTAATGGAGTATCCATGAATGAGGCGAAGTTCTAATATTTTACGATGCTCGGTGTTGTTAATATGGGAGACCAGATCGTCGACGCCTTCGTTAATTTCCAGATGCGGTGTATCGAAGTGATGGGTAGGTGCCTCCAGACGACTGTCGCGTTTAAGTGTACGGGTCTGCCTGCGGAAGCTGTCCATGGCAAGATTTCGGGCAATCCGTTTGAGGTAATAGAGAAGCCGGTCTTCAGGGATATCCACGGTAACGTTCATCAGTCGAATGAAACACTCCTGAGCCAGATCCTCTGCATCTTGAGGTTGTTTGACGATATGGGATAGATACCTTGTGATTTCTGATTTATAGTTGATA
Source organism: Paenibacillus amylolyticus (assembly GCF_001570725.1). Taxonomy (GTDB): domain Bacteria; phylum Bacillota; class Bacilli; order Paenibacillales; family Paenibacillaceae; genus Paenibacillus; species Paenibacillus amylolyticus_A. The sequence continues at coordinate 77,792 of NZ_BCNV01000007.1, read as the reverse complement.
TAAGCATCATTAAGTTGTGTGTTGTTCATATGATGTGAATCCCCCTTGGATACAGATCAGGCTTGGGTCCGGTCTGGTATGAGTCTCTTATGATCCAAGTATATCGGGAGGTTGTTTCCAAACGGTTCAGAGTTGTATCGGAGTTGTAACATTTCGTGCTTCCCTCTATTCAAGCATACGGCTTGAGATACAAAATATAGGCAGATGAAATTCATAGAGCAGGGAGATTACGAGGGTATCATGAGACAAAAAGAGATTTTAATTATTGAGGACGAGGAGTCCATTCGCGATATTTTGTCCTATTCGTTACGTAAAGAAGGATTTGAGATCAAGGAAGCAGCTACGGGTAAAGAAGGTCTGGATCTGCTTCGGGATTCGAAGCCGGATCTGATCCTGCTGGATCTGATGCTGCCTGACATGAGCGGTTTTGATGTGTGCAGGCAATTATCTGTGAATTCCAAGATACCCGTCATCATGATCACCGCCAAGTCGGACATGCTGGACAAGGTACTTGGCATGGAGCTGGGTGCTGATGACTATATCACGAAGCCTTTTGATATCCGTGAGGTGGTTGCGCGCATTCGGGCAATCTTTCGCCGAATTGACCTCATCAGTGAGACACTGGAGAATCAGTCCTATGAGGTGGTAAGGCTCGGAAAGCATATTGAGATCCGCAAGGATGAACGGGAAGTGTGGAAGGACGGGGAACGCGCCGGACTCACGAATAAGGAATATGATCTGTTGTTATTTCTCGTGACCCATCATCGTAAGGTGCATACACGTTCTGAACTGCTGGACAAGGTATGGGGATTTGATTTTGCAGGGGATACGCGAACGGTGGACATTCATGTGCAACGGATTCGCAAGAAGCTGGATAGTGGTGTGCAAGGCATCTCGATGATTGAAACGGTATTCGGTGTGGGGTACAAGCTGAATATTCAGGTACAGACATGAAGTGGACGATCCAGTTCAAATTGGTGGTGCTATTCTCGGTCATCGTCTTTATCGGGTTCTCCGTTCTGCTGATTCTGTCCAATAAGGTGGCACAGGAGAATATGTACCGGGAAGTACATGAGGATATGGTGCAATCGAAAAGAAACCTGGACATCGCGCTGAATCAGTACTTCCTGATTCATAACAAACGTATGAGCAAAGATTCGCTCGAAGCTGGAAACCGCGAGCTCGCGGAGCAGATTGGTTCAGCCGTTGGCGGGAAGATTACGGTATACCGTCCCGATGCCTCGCCCTACGGATCTGCTGGCAGCGAGGTTAACATTGCTAAGCGCGCTGACCATCCTGATGTGGAGGAAGCCATAAAGTCCCGGATCGCTTACACCACAGTTGTGGATAAAGGTCGGGTCACCTCCAGTCTGTCCTTCCCGCTTCAGATGGATCAACAATTGATTGGTATTGTACAGTTGGAAAAGGATTATACGGACTTGTACAGAAGCAATCTCCGGTTCCAGAATACGATCAAGTTATTTGCAGCGGTTATTTTCGTATTTGTATTTATCGCGTCCATCTTTATTTCCCGGAAAATTACACAGCCCATCCGTGTACTCACGAAACGTTCTGCGGAAGTGGCCCAGGGAAGTCTGAATGCAGACATTCAGATTACCACCAAGGATGAGATCGGTGAATTGGCTTCAAGCTTCACCGTCATGATTGATCGGGTACGGGAGCAGATTGATGTGATTGAGCGGGAGCGGGACGAAGTGAAGCAAGTGCAGGCGCGAAGCAAAGTCTTTTTTGACAATGTGACACATGAATTAAAGACACCGCTAACGACAATTCTGGGGTACGCCCAGATTTTGCGGGATAATGGATTTACCGATCAGGACTTTTTTGACAAAGGCATGAATTATATTATCAAAGAAAGCCAGCGTCTCAACACGATGGTTGCGGATATCCTGGAGGTCTCGGTCTCGTCTGCGGTCATTCAGGCGTACCGATTCGAACGTATCGATGTATCCGATATTATTCGTGAAGCTTGTGAAGATATGTCGATAAAGGCTAGCAAGTACAATATAGGCATTCATTATGAGCTGGAGGAGAATCAGTATCTACAGGGAGATCGGGACAAGCTGAAAGAGGTCTTCCTCAACGTCCTGGATAATTCGGTGAAGTACAGTGATGTGAACTCCATCATCGAAGTACAATCCTTCCGGTTAGGTGATTCCATCGCTATTGTAATTCGTGATCAGGGAGAAGGTATCGGTGCTGAAGCGCTCCAGCATGTATTTGAACCCTTTTACCAGGATAAAGGAATTAACAGGGCCGAGAAGGGCAGTGCCGGACTGGGTTTGTCTATTGTGAAGAACATTGTTGAGCGTCATGGAGGAACAGTGGAGATGAAGAGCATCATGCGGCAAGGGACACAAGTGAATATCAGTCTTCCGGGGGAAATGAACGCATGAGACATGACGGATTTTGGCGTAAAAACCGTGACAAATTGATGCTGTCCGGGCTGTTGGTCGCATTTGTCAGCGGAATATTCGGGATTGGCAGTCTGTTCAGTATCGGAAATCTCAAGCCTAGAACGGTGATCTTGCCCAGTGAGCAATTCAATAGCCGGCTGGCACCACCACCGAGCAGTACGATTCAGATCGAGTCAGCTACCAAAATTCCGAATGACTTCGCGATCTTTGATTTTGAAGTGGTAGACCGGAACACGATTATATTGAATCAATCGGAACCTTCCTATTCAGGTCTTCAGCTATCTCTCCTGCATCTGGATGATAATGAAGTGAAGAGTATTGCGAGTAATACGGAATATGGTGTCGCGATCAGCCCGGATCATAAGAAAATTATCTACTCCCAGTACCGGGCGGGGCAGGCGCAGAAGACGACATATGAGTATGTGATCGAGAGCGGTGAACGTCGCAAGCTTCCGAACGACAACTCGTATTACAGAGTGTTTACAGGGAACGAATCCTACATCGGTCAGGATGATCTTTCATTTAAACAGGTTGATCTGAGCAAGGGGACGAATCAAGTTATCTACACGTATGATGAGCTGATGGGCATGTTCACAGGGCCAAGACAAGGGAAAGGTTCAAATGATACGTTTATCGTGATGGATGTGTTGCAGGTCAGTGAAGATCAGAAGCAGTTTTATATGCTGGTGATGCTGAAAGACAACTATGCCATCTATCGTGTATCGCTTGAGGACGGACATGAAGTGAAGGCGTATGTTGCAATGGAAGACATTCAACAATTCAAGTTGCTGAAGAATGGTGATATGCTCATCCAGGGAACGCTGAATAAGGTACAGGGGCTGTATCGGTATCGTGCAGCGCAGGAACAGTATGATCTGGTATTACAAGGTTCCATCTGGAACTTCGATCTGAATGAAGATGAATCTCGAATCGCTTACTTTTATCCAATGGATATTCAGAATCAGAAGAATGAGTTGCATATTGCCTACCTGAATGACAGCGAGCTTTCGTCGGATACGGTGATTTACCGCAATATTGATAACTTCATCAATCTGAAATGGAATGACGATGATCTATTTGCAGTGGGTAGCACGATGGATAAAAGTGAGATGTACCGCTTTAGTTTCAGAGCCTGGTAAGCTGTGGAAGGTATACGAATATAAGACCTTGGTCTGGATAGAGCTGACGATAGCTACTCTGCGGACAAGGTCTTTTTGTTATGACATTTTACAAGTTGGATACAACTCCGGCCAGCCCGGATACATCTCCATCCTATAATGAAAAGGTAATGTGCGACACGAATCTTTTTGAACAACATCTGTACATATTTAGCAATTAGAAAGGAAGAAATGCAGCAATGCTTCAAGTTGAACAATTATCCCACTCGTTCCGTAATAGCCAGGGAACTGTGCCGGTGCTTCAAGATATCAATCTGACGATTGGAGAAGGCAAGATGGTGGCTCTGCTGGGCAGTTCGGGTTCGGGCAAGTCCACACTGCTGAATCTGATGGCGGGGCTGATGAAACCGGATCAGGGCAAGATTCTCATTGCGGGACAAGATATTGTACGGTTCAGTGAAAATCGTCTGGCTGAGTTTCGGCGCAGTCACATCGGGTTTATTTTTCAATCCTATGAGCTGCTGTCTAACCTTACAATCCGGGAAAATGTAGAGTTACCTTTGGTGTTTATGGGCATAAGCCCTACGAAACGCAAAGCAAAAGCATTGAAGCTGCTGGAACAGGTTGGACTGGGCGAAAAAGCAAACTTGTTCCCATCCCAGTTGTCGGGTGGTCAACAACAACGTGTCAGTATTGCACGCTCGCTCATTACCGAACCTTCAGTGATCTTTGCGGATGAGCCTACGGGAAATTTGGATACCGAGACGGAGGAAGAGATCATTGCGATTTTGCAGCAGCTTAACCGGGATATGAATACGACCTTTGTCATTGTGACACATGAAGCAGAGGTCGCGGAGCAGATGCAAGTCGTGCTTACACTGCAACATGGAATACTGGTCGAAGAGGCTATAAGGGAAGTTTGAGGCAAAAGGAGAGGAAATGTGAGAATACGGGATGTAGCACGTATGGCCTGGGGACAGATCATTCGCAGAAAAATGGTCACATTGCTGTGCATGATGGGGCTGTCCATCGGTTCTGCCGCCATGATCATTGCACTTAGTGTGGGGCAGTCCGTACAGACCTATAGCGAGAAAACATTGAACGACAATTACAAGATGGATGAGATTACGATTACACCTAATGAAGGCATTCGTACCGGCAACGGCAAGGGGAGTGGTCAGACATCGAAGTTTGAACGTGGGGCGCTGACGTTGGAGAAAATTCAGATTATCCAAAGACTTCCCCATGTTGTTGCGGTGGCTCCCATGTTAAAGCTGGATTCACTCGAAATGGTGCTTCCGGATGGTCGCAGTACGTATGTTGAGGTCATCGGTACCCAGCTGGAGACCCTGAGCGGATTTGGATACAAGTATGCTGAGGGACGTGGGGCAGAGGAGGGTCGTATGGCGGTGACCAGTTATGGGGCTGCATTTGGACTCGTGGACCCCAAAGTAACTCAGAAGTTATTTGAGCAGTTGAATGCTGATCCATATAACAACGAGCTTTTGGAGCAGTTTACGGAAATGTCTGCCAAGCAGGATCAGCTGGTTCAGCAGCTTGTTCAGTTTCGATATGAAGATTATGCGAATGCGAGCAAAACCAAAATGAGTGGCTCTATACGCGTGTCTGGAGAACTGATGAAGCCTTCCAACATGGATGATATAAGCGCTCAAAACGATAAAAAAGTATATCTGCCGCTCGATACAGCTCGTGCATTGCAGGATGAGCTTGGATTACAGCAGACCGACAGCAGTGCAGCCAAGCATCTTAACTCGGCTCTGGTCAAGGTTGAGGACAAACGCTATGTGTCCCAGGTGGAAGAACAGATTAAAAAGCTGACGTTAAACACACAGAGTAATCTGTTCCAGGAGGAAGCGATGGCAGGCCAATTGGCGATGTACCAAAAAGCGGCATTGGGAATCGGAGGTTTTATCATGCTGCTGGCCTCATTATCCATTATTGTAGCGATGATTATGTCTACGCATCAGCGTCGTAAACAGATTGGTGTGATGAAGGTGCTGGGCGCAAATCTGTGGCAGATCCGCCAGATGTTTATTACGGAAGCAGCGATGCTTGGATTAATGGGCGGCGTGGCTGGTGTGGGGATCGCCTTTGGTGCCCTCGGTGGGGTAAACAGTCTGCTGGCGAGTCAGATGGCAGATCAGATGAATGGTCCGATGACCGTCGTTATTCAGCAGTCGGCTCTGCCACTTGGCATCGTTTTTGCTGTTCTGGTTGGCATTGTATCGGGTATATATCCGGCAATCAGCGCATCTCGGACCAATGCATTAACTGTGATCAAATCAATGTAATTTTATCAGCGAAAGGGAAATTGGGCACATGAAGAAATGGATTAAAATTATCATCACCGTTGTACTTTTGGCAGGTGTGGGGTACTGGTTGTATGAAAAGTACAAGCCAAAACCGGAGGCGCCTATAGAGATTCCACCCCCGATTACCTTTGATGTGACACAGGAAACGATGACGCAAACGATTCAGGTGAAGGGGAAATCCGTATACACCGATCAGACTGATATCTTCGCTCCGTATGCTTCCAACATCAAGCAATGGCATGTGAAAAGTGGTGAGCAGGTGAGCAAAGGCGATATCCTGTTTACCCTTGATACTTCCACGTTACAAACAGAAGTAGAACAGTTGCAGAGTGATCTGGAGAAAGCCCAGCTGGAAAATAAAATGAATCAGGTTAGCCTGGATCAGGCGAATATGAGTGAGACGCTTGGCGTGACGGAAGAGGAGCGCAAGAAGGCATTTGCAGATCGGGAGGGCAAACGTCTAACCAATGAGTTGAATCAAAAAGCGCTGCTCCTCAAGGAAAAGGAAATACAGAAAAAGCAGGCCGTGATGAGCAAGGCTGTTGTGTATGCTTCCGCTTCTGGTATATTTCAGATGAATGAAGAGGACAGCAAGACACGTGCGGTGACAGAAGGACAACTGATCGGGTCCATTACAAACATCAGCAAACTGAAATTTATGACAATTGTTGGTGAGGAAGAAATGTTCAGGCTCAAGGTGGGAATGCCGGTTAAGGTGCGAATGACAGCGCAGAAAGACCTGGAATTCACCGGGAAGGTGAGCAAGGTGTCCAAATTTGCCCGCAAGAGTACCGATACGGATCTCAAGCAGGCTTCCCAGTTTGACGTGGTCATTGATTTGAAGCCGGACGCCAGGATGTATGGAGGCGTGAGTCTGGAAGGCGATATCGAGACGACACGGAAGGACAAGGTGACCGTTGTGTCCAGCCTGGCGATTATGCGGGATCAGACCGAACCTTATGTCCTGTTAGACAAAGGGAACGGACTGACAGAGCCACTGACCATCCAGGCTGGAATGGAGTCGGGGGACAAGACGGAAGTGGTTAGCGGTTTAAAACCGGGAGATGTCGTCGTTCTGCCCTAGCCGAACGGTCGATTCGACCATGATCAACATGAGGTTCATTGTGGCAGATTGCCAGAATGAGCCTTTTGTATGCTTTGGGGCAAGGAATGTCCAGATTCCTGCCTGAATTATGGAAAAAAATATAATTAAATTTATATAATTCAATTTACAGTAATATTTACATGTCGTATAATCAGTACATAAGAAGGAGGTGAACACCGAACATCATGATCGTAGATGGTAGGCGAAGGCCTTTTTTTAAACCACTTTAAGAAAGCGCTTTCCGAGTGGGATGTCAGATATCCCGTAATCCATTTTCACAATTCTTCATGTCTAACACACGTTCAACCACACCCACCACATCATACTCTTATGGATCGACCCCACACACGATTTATTCACTCAAAGTTCCAGCTACACAACCATTACATTTGGAGGTGATACAACCAACTCATCCGAACGTTCTCTTCGTGCTAAGCATCTTAATGACACAGAGGATCAGACATGAGTACAACCCAATCTAACTAAAGGAAAGGTGGAACTATGAAGACTAAATTGAAAACCAAATCGAGAGGTAAGAAGATCCTGCGCAAAGGTGTAAAGCAAATAATGGCAGCAACGCTGCTCGCGGCGGGGATTTTCCCTGGATTGTCTCCAGGCTTGACTCAGGCGGCTGAAGCACATGTGGATAATCCATTTGTAGGGGCAACCGCTTATCTGAACCAGGATTACTCCGCTCTCGTGGATACGTCCATTGCGCTGACCAACGATACATCGCTGAAGGCGAAGATGGAGACAGTCAAATCGTATCCAACAGCCGTATGGATTGACCGTATTGCTGCGATCTATGGCGGCCCGGACAACGCTGGTCGCAAAAGCGTAGAGCAACATCTCGATGCCGTTCTCGCGCAAAAGAAACCGGGTACACCCATAACCGCTTCATTCGTTATCTATAACCTGCCTGGTAGGGATTGTCATGCACTCGCATCCAACGGAGAACTTCCACTAACACAGGCTGCACTACAGACGTACAAAACAGATTACATTGATGTGATCGCAGATATCTTCGCAGATCCGAAATACCAGGATATTCGCATTGTGGCGATTATTGAGCCGGACAGTCTGCCTAACCTGGTAACCAACCTGAGTACTCCAGCTTGTGCGCAAGCCAGCTCAACAGGCATCTATGAAGATGGGGTCAAGTATGCATTGGACAAGCTGCATGCCATTCCTAATGTGTACAACTATCTGGATATCGGTCACTCGGGTTGGCTCGGATGGGACAACAACCGTACTGGTGCGATTGCCCTGTACACTGACGTAGTAAATGATACTGCGGCAGGTCTGCAAAGTGCAGATGGTTTTATCACCAACACTGCCAATACCACGCCTACTCATGAACCGAATCTGCCTAATCCGGATTTGAATATCGGTGGACAACCGATCAGATCTTCCGATTATTATGAATGGAACCCGTACTTTGACGAGACGGACTTCACTGCAGCACTCTATTCCGGATTTGTACAAGCAGGATGGCCGAGCAGCACGGGCTTCCTGATCGATACCAGCCGTAATGGATGGGGCGGGGTGAACCGTCCAACATCAGCGACAGGAAGCAATATTAATTCCTATGTGAATTCTGGACGGGTCGATAAACGGGATCATCGTGGCAACTGGTGTAACAACAGTGGGGCAGGTATTGGTGAAGCACCTAAGGCTGCTCCGGGACCCGCACATCTGGACGCTTATGTATGGGTGAAACCTCCGGGTGAATCCGATGGCTCCAGCTCCGAGATTCCGAACAACGAAGGTAAAGGTTTCGACCGGATGTGTGATCCAACCTTCATAACTCGGGATGGCGTATTAACAGGTGCACTCGCGAATGCTCCGGTATCCGGTCACTGGTTCCACGATCAATTCGTGACACTGGTGAAGAACTCGTTCCCTGTCCTGCCTGCTAGTAACGGTGGAGGCAATCCTCCGGGCGGAACAACAGCTCCGGCAGCACCAGCGCTATTGACGGCTTCTGCTGGTAACGCTCAGGTCTCCTTGACGTGGACTGCTTCCACAGGAGCAACGAGTTACAGTGTGAAGCGGGCACTCAGTGCATCCGGTCCATTCACAACGATTGCTGCCAATGTAAGTGGAACATCTTACAGCAATACAGGACTGATCAATGGCACAACTTATTATTATGTGGTAACGGCAACGAATGCAGTAGGTGAAAGTGTTAACTCTACAACAACAACAGCTACACCGGTTGCAGGTGTGACGGCGCCAGCTGCACCGACTGCTCTCACAGCAACAGCAGGCAATGCTCAGGTGAGCCTGACGTGGACTGCTTCAGCAGGTGCGACAAGCTATAATGTGAAACGTGCGCTGACTGCATCCGGCCCGTTCACAACAATCGCGGCGAATGTGAGTGGTACATCTTACACGAACACTTCTCTGACGAACGGCACAACGTATCATTATGTGGTAAGTGCAGTGAATACAGCAGGACAAAGTGCCAATTCCGCTGTAGCTTCCGCAACACCTCAAAGTGTCGTTGTACCGACCAGTGATCTTGTCCTGCAATACCGTGCTGGAGATACCAATGCGCAGGATAGCCAGATCAAACCGTATTTCAACATCAAAAATCTGGGCAGTACTGCTGTGAATCTGAGTGATTTGAAGATCCGGTATTACTTCTCCAAAGAAGGATCGGCTGCGATGGATTCTGCCATCGATTACGCTCAAGTTGGCGGAGCCAATATCCAGCGTACCTTCACAGACTCGTATGTGGAGCTGAGCTTCACATCTGGCGCTGGTAGCATTCAGGCTGGTGGACAGACGGGAGACATCCAGCTTCGCATGTACAAAACAGACTGGTCCAACTTTGACGAGACGAACGACTACTCCTTTGATCCAACCAAAACATCCTATCAGGATTGGAACAAGGTAACGCTCTACCAAGGTGGAAACCTGGTATGGGGTATTGAGCCTTAAAATTTACTCGTAATTGTCTTAACCGCAATCCTCAGTATGTTAGAGGATTGCGGTTTTTTTGCTATTCATTACAAGAGTCATTTTGAAATGAAGTACTTGATCAACTGAGGAACGTAGTGGAGGGGACGAAATCGATTCTGAAGAAGCGAAGTTGAAAGCTTTCTGCAAGGAAGCTACTTCGTAAGCATCATCTCGCCTTTAATCACCGATCATAAGAACGATTCGTAACCGGAACGGATATCCCTCACAGCTGCAAGCTCTTTTTCTCAAATGACTCTAAAAACACTGATTATTGATCGTTTTGGTCGGATATTTGCCTAGGGTCTGGCAGGCAGGATGTCTATAATAGAACCCGATGGGCGGGATCACCTCGCTCGGATTGGAAAGAGAATGGAAGGGGGACCGCACTCTGGTAGTCGGGCAAGCTGATTTCTCTTTTTTATTATTGTAAGCGCAATCATCAAGGACGAGTCTCGCCCCTTGAAGAGGGTCTTTACGAATTTATTCGAATGTCCAATCATCATCGTTGTGTATATGCGTCACCTATTCTGTCTCAAGGAGCGTGAAGGTGGATGAACTCAGAAACAACAGCGCCGGTACATAAAGGATCGGCTTCAGGTCTGCAATCAGGACGCAGGAAGGCACGTATGCCGCTTGCAGCCAAGGTGCTCTCTTCGGCACTCAGCGTAGCTTTGCTTGTTGGGGGAACAGCGGGGATTACCGGAGCAGAAGCTTCGAACGGTAGTGGGGCGACGGAGGCTAGCCTGCAATCACATAAGGGGGGCAGTCACGTGAAAGAGATTCAACTGGAATATCTGGATCGGGGTCTCGTGGCTGCATCCACATCCGAAGGTGTGTTTCTCAGCTGGAGATTGCTTGGTGACGAGGCCACAGGATATAGCGACAAAGGGCTGACAGGTACGGACTTCAACGTCTATCGTGATGGCAAAAAGATCGCTACCGTCACGGACAGCACCAACTATGTAGATGCCGCGGGCAAATCTTCTTCCCGTTATGAAGTGGCAGCGGTGAACAAGAAGGGCAAGGAGAGTAAACGCAGTGCATCCGTCAAACCTTGGGCGAACGGCTACGTGGATATTCCACTGCAAAAACCCGCCGATGGTGTGACGCCTGCTGGAGAAGCTTATACGTATTCCGCCAATGACATGAGCGTAGGTGATGTAGACGGGGATGGCCAGTATGAGTTTTTCGTGAAGTGGGACCCTTCCAACGCCAAGGACGTATCGCAAAAAGGGTACACTGGTAAAACCTACATTGATGCGTACACCTTGGACGGTCAGCTGTTGTACCGGATCGATCTTGGGGTCAATATCCGTGCGGGTGCTCATTATACACAGCTGCTCGTTTATGATTTTGACGGGGATGGCAAGGCCGAGATGATGTTCAAGACCGCTCCGGGCACGAAGATTATCAAATATAACAAAAAAGGAAAAGTAACATCCGAGAAGTACATCACGCTTCCGAAGCAGGATCGCAAGGCAGGATACTCGAACGAAGATGATTATCGCTTAAGTGCGGATGGTTACTATGATCACGTGGTGGATATGTTCAAAAACTGGCATAAACACGACGAGGTTGTGAAGGGGAACTGGCCTGCGACATTGGAAGAGGCTTTTGGAATCGAGAAAAAATATAATTACCCATTATCTCAGCAGGATGCCGAAAGTCTGGCCGACTACTTCATTGATGTATATGCGGTAGAACGCAGTAATCGAAATGAGCTGCGCAAGTTCGAAGGTTTTATCGTGGATGGACCGGAGTATGTTACGGTATTTGAAGGCAAATCAGGCAAAGAGCTGGAGACCATTCCATATGAACCCGAGCGTCATGACGATGGCCTGATGTGGGGCGATTATGCCATGGCACGGATTGAACCGGGGAATCGGGTGGACCGTTTCCTTGCAGGTGTGGCCTATTTGGATGGCAAGAAACCGTCTGCTATATTTGCACGCGGATACTATACACGTTCGACGATGGTTGCCTACAATTGGGACGGCAAGAAGCTGAAAAAGGAATGGAAATTGGACAGCGGCTGGACACCAATGAAGAACCCATTCAATGACGGACCGCACGGTGTGGATGGTACAGATCCGCAGTATGGCTCCATCACAACTCAGGGAGCGCACTATTTCAGTGTGGCGGATGTGGATGGTGACGGCAAACAGGAGATTATCTATGGCTCCGCTACGATTGATCATGATGGCAGCGTGTTGTACAGCTCCACAGACCTGATGCCTGCCGAAAGTGCTGCACCGGGAACCATTGCCCGTCTGGGTCATGGGGATGCTCTTCATGTGGCAGACATCGACCCAGATCGTCCGGGACTGGAGATCTTCATGGTACATGAGGGTGGTCCGTGGGCACCGTACGGCTATTCCCTGCGTGATGCGAAGACTGGAGAAGTGATCTATGGCGGATACACGGGGAAAGATACCGGACGCGGCATGGTGGGTGATGTTGATCCGACTCGCCGTGGGCTGGAGACATGGGCTGTAGGTTTGTGGACAGCGACTGGTGAAAAAATCAGTGATCAGGCACCGGGCACGAATATGAATATCCGCTGGGCTGGCGATATGACGACACAGATCGTAGATGGTGCCATCGACGTCACGCCTACAATCAAAGACTGGAATCGTGGCACGTTGCTGACGGCAACAGGCACATTGACCAACAATCACACCAAAGGTACACCTTCTCTCGTAGCTGATATTTTCGGGGATTGGCGGGAAGAAATGTTGGTGAGAACCACGGACAGTTCCGCGATCCGCATCTATCTGAGTACCGAGAAAACGGACCGCAAGTTGTATACGCTGATGCATGATGCGATGTATCGTGTGGGCATTGCTGGACAGAACAGTGGATATAACCAGCCTTCCTATCCGTCCTTCTACATGGCATCGGATATTGACTGGTCGAAAGTAACGCTGCCTAAGTTCTACACGCCAGGTAAGGGCGGAAAGTAAGCAGGCCAGAGTAATAATAGGTAGCAATAGCAACATCACATGTGTTCATGATCAGTCTGAACATAAAGCAGTGTCGTTAGTATTATGTGTTTGCATCGAAGCATAGAAGCTCTGGAATTCCATTGTGTCTCGCACATGGAGTTTCAGAGCTTTTTCACATAAGGATCTGCGGATAAAGCTTGGCGTTTTCCCAGAGCCATCCACGTTACATCATTCTTTTACCTCCAGTTTTTATTCAACCTATAGAATTGCTACAATAGAGAAAAGTGAGGATCGATCGTTGTCGGAATGGAGGTATGGATATGAGCATCGCGAAGCGCTGGACAGGAAGCCTGTATCAGGAGGCATTGCGAACAGAGGATTGCGGGCCGCGTTTCTACGCGTACTATTACAAGCAATGGGACAACTATCGTATGTCCTATCACCATCATGATTCGACGGAGATCATGTATATTATTTCGGGAATGTGCCGGGTGGATGTGCAGATGCCGGATGGGAGTTCGGAGCAGGCCGTTTTGAAAAAAGGACAGTTCATTATGCTCGATGCAGGTGTCCCGCACCGTTTGCTGGTGGAAGATAGCGTGCCTTGCCGGATGCTCAATGTGGAGTTTGGATTCTCAGGCTCACCTTCTGGACAGCTATCGATCCGTCAGCTCGCGTTGGAAGAGGAGGAAGTCCATACTCTACTCACTAATGCATCGCCATATCTGGTACTGCCTGACCCGGAAGAGGTGTATCACATTATGAAAAGTCTGGTGCTGGAACTCGATCAGCGGGGTCTGCTGGAGCAAGGAAGATCGAACATGCCGATGAAGATCATTCCGCCAGAGGAAAGGTTGCAGCACCGCGAAGCCCGGAATCTAACGTCCCCTGAACAGGGCATGCTGGTGCGTACATTGTTCATCCAGTTGCTGGTTCGTGTTGCGCGTCTGCGCGGAGAAATGAGTCGTAGTGCATCAGATCAGGCGGAGCTGTATGTCAAACGAACGATTGAATTCATGCATCACAATATGGACCGCAACATTCAGATGAAGGATATCGCGGCAGACGTCAATCTGCATCCGGGCTATTTACATCGCATTTTTCGTCAGCACACGCAGCGGACACCGACCGACTACCTGACCATGCTTCGAATGGAGAAGGCTAAGATGCTGCTTCAGCAGACGAATATTCCGATTTCGGAAATCTCTGACTATGTTGGAGTAGGCAGTCGTCAGTATTTTCATATGTTGTTCAAGAAATATACAGGTCGTACGCCGGTTGAATTTCGTTCCTCTATGGAACGACATGTCAGTCAGTACCCACCGGATGAATAGGCCAATTGCTTGTTATTTTCGAATACAACGGATTAGTGGATATGTTTCGTAAAAGTTAGGATTTTTGACAACAAGATCGTGAACAGGTCATGATTTTGATAACGCTTCCCCTTTCGCCGTTGGTACAATGATTTCATGAAGAGAGTCATTAACCGAAGCGAAAGATTAGGATTAGGGGAGGATATAGGTATGTCGTTTAAAGTGGCGTTTATCGGGGCAGGAAGTATCGGATTTACACGGGGATTGCTAAGGGATTTGCTCACGGTACCGGAGTTTAACAACATTGAAATTGCGTTCTGCGATATTAGCCAGCACAATCTGGACATGGTGACTGAGCTGTGTCAGCGGGATATCCGTGAGAATGGATTGAATATTCAGATTCAGCCGACAACGGATCGTAAAGAAGCATTGAAAGATGCGAAGTATGTACTATGTACGATTCGTGTCGGGGGACTGGAAGCATTTGCAACCGATGTGGATATTCCACTTAAATATGGGGTAGATCAATGTGTCGGCGATACGCTGTGTGCAGGCGGCATTATGTACGGACAACGCGGAATCGCCGAGATGCTGGATATCTGTAAAGATATTCGTGAACAGAGCGCACCGGACGTGCTGCTCTTGAACTATTCCAATCCGATGGCGATGCTCACATGGGCTTGCAACAAGTACGGCGGTGTGCGGACGATCGGATTGTGTCATGGCGTACAGCATGGTCATCATCAGATTGCGGAAGCTTTTGGCTTGAAAAAGAGTGAAGTGGATATTATCTGTGCCGGCATCAACCATCAGACATGGTATATTCAGGCTTCTCATGAGGGCAAAGACCTTACAGGTGATCTGCTCGAAGCCTTCGAGAAACATCCGGAGTACAGCCGCACCGAGAAAGTGCGGATTGATATGCTGCGCCGCTTTGGGTACTACAGTACGGAATCGAATGGTCATCTGAGTGAATATGTGCCATGGTACCGCAAACGTCCGGAAGAGATCAACGACTGGATCGACCTCGGCAACTGGATCAACGGAGAGACGGGTGGATATTTGCGTGTGTGTACCGAGGGGCGCAACTGGTTCGAGACTGATTTTCCAAACTGGATGAAGGATGAACCGATGCAATTCATTCCGGAAAAACGGGGCGAGGAGCACGGTTCATACATTATTGAAGGGCTGGAGACGGGACGTGTCTATCGTGGACATTTCAATACCGTTAATAATGGGGTAATCTCCAACCTGCCGGATGATGCGATTATTGAAGCGCCGGGGTATGTGGATCGCAACGGCATCTCCATGCCGCATGTAGGCGATCTGCCACTTGGACCAGCCGCGGTATGTAATGTGAGCATTTCCGTGCAACGTCTTGCCGTTGAAGCAGCGGTGAACGGAGACGACAAGTTACTTCGTCAGGCGTTCATGATGGACCCGCTTGTGGGTGCCGTATGTAATCCGAAAGAGATCTGGCAGATGGTCGACGAGATGCTAGTTGCACAGGCCCAGTGGTTGCCACAGTACGGAGCTGCGATTGCTGCCGCAGAAGCAAGACTTGCTGGTGGAAATCTTATTCCGACGAAGGAATATGAAGGTGCTGCACGTCTCAAGGTGAAAACCGTTGAAGAGATGCAGCAGGATCGCGATGCTGCCAACAAAAACGCGGGCGAATCCGATAAAGGGAAAGATCGCGAGAAAGTGCAGCAATAGTGTTGAGTGAGAGTAGTAGCTTACAAGAATATAGAAAAGATAGAAGCAAATAGAAACATAGAAACAGGCCAGCTACTCCGAATGGAGGGTTTGGCCTGTTTTACATGTGTAAATCAGTTCGTTTCCGTGATCTGTACACTAAAAGCAAATGAGGTACTCCCAAGACTGACTTGTTGATCTTCTTTTGAAGACCAATTTACAAATGCGCTGTAATAATAAATTCCCGTTTCTTGCGGAAGGTGAAATGTACCATCCTGTGAAGAAATCTCACGAGTCTGGTCACCGACGTATTCATACATCATTACGTTGTCGGGGGGAATTGGAATATCCATCTCAATGGTCAATTTTTCTCCTGCAAGAACCGGAGTTGGCGTTGTTCCTTCCAACATGGTGATCCCACCGACATAATCAGCACATTTACTGCCCCAGCAATAGCTGCTTTGAACAGCGGGAACGGAAATACCACTTGCAGTCTGGATAATCGGAGTAGGTAGTTCCTTTGGCAAAGTGGGGTCTGGTTCCAGTTTTTTTTGGTGATCTGCTGGGGCAGAGGAGGATTCGTTGGTACTGTTAATTGGAGTAGTGTTACAGCCGGACAACAGGAGAACTGTTGTAAGAAACATAAGTGAGATGAACGTCTGCATTCTAGTTAGCGATTTCATTCTATTACCCTCCCTAATATCTTCCAGACGAAGATAAGGGGATAAAGGTTGCTTTGCTAGTTAAGGATATACTACATGATGCATATTACCTTTACAGACATAGTAATATGTCTTATAGTATACGCAGGATTGAAGAAAGTCGGTGAAACTCGCAGATGGATGTGCAAGTGATTAACAGTGATCTGATTCGGGGCAATATTGACCCTATCATTCTGAGTGTACTTATACCCTCTGATAACTATGGCTACAGCATTATTAAGGAAATCTATCGCAAGAGTGGAGAGCAGTTTGAATTGAAGGAACCCACGCTTTATTCCAGTTTGAAGAGGCTGGAGAAGAGTGGATATGTGGAGTCCTACTGGGGGGAAGAGACGCAGGGAGGACGACGCAAATATTACCGAATTACAACGCAAGGCCTTAAAGCCTATAGAGAGCAGGTTCATGCTTGGCAAGCAGCCAAGGCACTGATTGATTGCATGATTGTCACTGGAGAAAAAGGAGATGAAGACCTATGAGATTGGAAGCTCGCATCACTCGTCATGTGAATCGTTTGTTCGCTCACGCACAAGATACATTAGACAATCGGGAATTAAAAGAAGAGATTCACAGCAATCTCGCTGCGCGGATTGACGATTATATCTCGCAGGGTATGAGTGAAGAGAAGGCGTTCCAGACCGCCATTCAGCATATCGCTGGTATGGATGAAGTGATGAGTGACCATCGAAGGGTACAACGTGTTCCTTACTGGACAGCGTTGTTGCAGTCTGCTCTAATTTATAGCCTCATAGCCTGGATCATTACCATTCCAATGAGAGTGCTGATGCAAGGCTCCGCCATAAACAACCTGCTTATGATCGTGAGTCTCATAGTTGGTGGCATGTATGTATTGTATCTGTTGATCAACAAGTCGAATGATTCTGCAACTTCCGTGAAAACCACGGTTATTCGAATCCCTGCATTAGTGCAGTGGAATCGCAGAATATGGTGGTTGTGGGCGGCATTAATACTCGTACTATGGGGGACGCAGGCAGCGTTGCGATTCGGAAGCAACATCTGGTTTAATCGACCCATTCAGGTGGATGGACCCTACCAGTTTGCTGTGATCGTCATTGCCTTTGCCATCCCATTACTGAGTGTTATCATTCCTTTGGTAGTGCATCGGGCGTATCGGATCGTTAGCAAGTATGAAGTGAGTGATGTGTTATGAGAATTAGAAACATATGGATTATAACACTTGTTGTGTTGGGCAGCATTGGCTTAGTGATTGTTGAAGGCTTCGTTAATCCGAAGATCGAGGCGAAGCAGGCTCGGTACGAGGAAGAGCAGCAGAATCCGCTGACACATGATTTTGCCGCTTTAGCCAAATATCGCAGTCCCTACATGGGTGATAATTCAAACCTGAGTCATCTGAATCAGGCTTTACCTTTACGTGAAAGATTGAATGGTTACCAACTGTACCCGGAGACTTTCACGGCTCAAGTGAATTATAGCTTGGATACGCGTGAGATGGATGCAGAGGAACTTGAGCGGATACTCGTATATAATGCGGTTGCGAACTTTGTTATGATCGATAATCTGGAGCAGGTCGTCTACCAGTTAGAGAATACCAGCTATACCTTACGTCGTGAATCCACCCAACAATGGACAGGTACGGAATTAAAGAAGCTTCAGAACCCGGAGTTATGGAATTCGACTGTACGCGAGAAGCTGGTGGAATCGGCACAAGTGAAAGAGGTTTTTTCACAGATTGTTGACAATTAAGCTGCACGAAATAGAAGGAAATAGGCAAGAGACTCGACTCTTCTCCCATGCTATGTTATTATAAATCTCTGATAACGTGGTAACGAACTAAAGCGTTTGGGTTTTGGTTATAGACATGGAGGGGTTCGAGAGATGAGAAAAAAAGCGATTCTACTATTATTCATTAGTATATGTGTATTGATTGTGGCTGGTTGTTCCAGTTCCGCAAGCAAAGACGATAATACGATTGTTGTAGGCATTGACGACAAGTTTGCTCCAATGGGTTTCCGAGACGAGCAGAATGAAATTGTTGGTTTTGATATTGATTACGCAAGAGCTGCAGCGGAGAAAATGGGTAAAGAAATCACATTTCAGCCAATCGACTGGTCTTCCAAAGAATCAGAGCTGAACAGTGGCCGGATCGATATGATCTGGAACGGGTACACCATTACGGATGAGCGCAAAGAGAAAGTGCTCTTCACGAAGCCGTATCTGGAAAACAGTCAGGTAGCTATTACCTTGGCAGATTCACCAATTACGAAGTTGGATGAACTCGACGGCAAAAATGTGGGATTGCAGGCGCTGTCCTCCGCGGCAGATGCACTGGCAGCAAGTCCGCTGAAGGATAAAGTCAAAGCTTCTGAATTTAAGGATAACGTACTTGCTCTGACGGATCTGAAGACAAAACGTCTGGATGCGGTCATCATTGATGAAGTGGTAGCGAGATACTACATGTCCAAAGAAGAGGGAACATTCAAACTGATGGATGAATCTCTTGCACCGGAACAATATGGCATTGGTATCAAAAAAGGAAATGAAGAGCTTTTGAATCAGCTGCAAAAAGCGCTGGATGAGTTGAATGCGGACGGAACAGCGGCTAAAATCTCCACTCAATGGTTGGGTGAAGATAAGGTTCTGAAATAGGCAGGTTATACACCTGATATATAGTTAGAAACAAAACGGACCCCGTATTCCACGCTGGAGCGATTCATGCCCCAGAGGAATGCGGGGTTAACAGATTAGAGGAGACAAAACAATGAGTTGGGATTATCTATCGACCATTTTAAAACCGATGTTAGAGGGTGCGCAGACCACCATTTTCATGTTCTTGCTCGCGATCGTGCTATCCGTGCCGCTTGGATTTGTAGTTACGCTGGCGATGAGAAGCCAAATTAAACCGCTGGCGTGGATTGCCCATACGTATGTATATGTGATGCGAGGAACACCACTGCTGCTCCAAATTCTATTCTTCTGCTTCGGTTTACCGTTGCTTCCGGTGATTGGAGAGTATCTGGTGTTTGATCGTTTTGTTGCAGCGGGGATTGCGTTCATCCTAAACTATGCGGCGTACTTCGCTGAAATCTTCAGGGGCGGACTGCTTTCCATTGATAAAGGGCAACATGAGGCAGCGAAGGTACTTGGGTTAACAAAGTGGCAAACGATGACTAAAGTCATTATTCCTCAGATGATCCGTGTAGTATTGCCTGCAACGGCCAATGAGTCCATTACGCTCATCAAGGATACGGCACTGCTCTATGCCGTGGCTGTACCTGAGCTGTTGTATTACGCCCAAGCGGCGGTAAATCGCGACATACAGCTGTTACCTTTCTTCGTGGCAGCGGTGATGTATCTGCTCATGACACTCGTACTCACGGTGCTGTTCAAGGCACTTGAGAAGCGCTTTTCATTTGAATAAATTAAATCTGATCAATCAAAGGACTGTCTGCATATGACACATATAATAGAAGTAAAAGAGTTGAGAAAATCTTTCGGTACCCTTGATGTGCTGAAGCAGGTATCCTTCAACGTGGAACCAGGCGAAGTAATTGCCGTCATCGGGCCTTCGGGTTCGGGGAAAAGTACGATGCTGCGCAGCCTGATTCATCTGGAGGATATTTCGGGCGGAACGATTCGCATTCAGGATCAGACGTTGGTCGATAATGGCCGTTACGCGGGTGCCGCAGATATTCGCAAGATGACGGATCGTATGGGTATGGTGTTCCAGCATTTCAACCTGTTCCCGCATCTGACCGTACAGGCTAATCTGGAACTCGCACCGAAGACTTTGAAAAAAGAAAGTTCAAGCGTCATCAGGCATCGCAGTCTGGAATTACTCGGCAAAGTAGGACTGTCGGACAAGGCTGATGTCTATCCAGCCAATCTATCCGGTGGACAGAAACAGCGTGTTGCCATTGCTCGTGCACTGATGATGCAACCCGACATTCTCCTGTTCGATGAGCCTACATCGGCACTCGATCCCGAACTGACGGGAGAAGTGCTGCGTGTCATCAAACAGCTTGCGCAGGAAAACATGACCATGATGATTGTTACGCATGAGATGGGCTTTGCCCGTGACGTTGCGGATCGTGTATTTTTCATGGATAACGGGGAGATCGCAGAGTCGGGTCCGCCAGAACAGATCTTTGGCAATCCAAAGCTCGCACGTACCCGGACGTTTTTGCAGCGGGTGGAAGTGGAAGGATAGAAGAAACTTCAAATCTAAGAAACGTAGAAAGAACGCAATCCTATGAGTAATAAGGGAGTGCGTTCTTTTTTTAATAATAGCTTATGCCCACAGGTATATATTCCAGATCATCAATACCAGCGTCAACACGATATAAGTTACTACATTCCAACGTGTTCGCATTCGATAAGTGGTGTAACTCATGATTCCAAACAAAACAATACTAAAAGATAATACAGCTACATTATTTCGATAAAGAGCAATAAGTAGAAGCATCATAATCATAAGTATATTCATGACTTTATCGATTTTCATCTGAGTTAATCCCCCAATGTAATCCAAAAAGTACTACTATAATAATATCTGTATGTTAGAGGTATTATTTATTTGTATCATCACAGTGAAAACAGGTTCTAAACTTCATATACTTGAAGTACAATGTGTAAGCTTACGATTTCAACTATATATCCAGGATGATGGTAATAAAATAAATCTTATAAAAACTCATAATTAACAAAATATGGAGTTCTCTATTTCTATTAATCGATTATAATGAATATACTTAATAAACAGGGAGGATTTACCTTGGAACATCGCGAAAATGATGTGGATCGTTATTATAACGACACATTGTCACCACCGCCTTATGTAGCACCAGCCAAGACCAATAGCAAGTCGATTGTATCACTAGTTTTGGGGATTTTGTCCCTTACCATTCCTTACTTAGGATTCTTAATCGGAATCGTCGCTATCATATTTGCATCTTTAGCTTTCAAAGAAATCAGAATTCGTATGGAGCAAGGAAAAGGATTAGCCATTGCTGGTCTGGTATGTGGAATCATAGGCACAGCAATTTATACAGTCCTTATTGTGCTCTTTCTATTTGTAACCATGATTTTTGTTGGCGCTGATTCTTACTCTACATACTAGGAATATAAAGTTAGCAAACTTAGATTGTATCTCAAACTAAAAAAGCAAAGGCGTACCTTAGCCAACACCTCTGTTGTCCAGAAGAGGGTAGAGCATAGGTGAACGCCTTTGCTTTTTATTTTACTTTTCTACAATTGAATTACGACTTCACTGCTGACGTTTTCGTTCTCCGTGGTGCGATGCATCAGGAAATACGTTAAGGTTCCTCCGAGACCAATCACAGCAAAGATACACAGAATGCCGATCTGATCCCAAGCCACGCCGAACTGTCCACTTGAGATGACTGCTTTATAACCCGTTACGGAATAGGTCATAGGCAACCATGGGTTAAACACCTTCAACCAGTTTGGAATCAGTTCGAGCGGGAAGGTGCCCGCGCTGGTCGTAAGCTGGAAGATCAGCATCAGAATCGCGAGGAATCGTCCCGGGTTTTCCAGCCAAGTCACCAGTGCCTGAATGATGTACATGAAGCTTAGACTGGTAACAAAGCTGAACAAGAGGAACAATGGAATGCTCTGAACATTAAGACCCAAACCGTACAAGACTAGCCATGAAGCAAGCAGGGACTGTACAGCACTCATGAGCGTGAAAGCCAGCGTTTTACTCACAAAACGATTCCAGCCACTTGCCTCGCTAACCGTGCTGCCGCGTGTTGGCACAACCAATGTCGCAATCAATGCCCCGACAAACAGCCCGAGGGACAGGAAGTATGGTGAGAATCCTGTACCGTAGTTAGGTACCTCGTTATATTTATGCTCATCGACCTGAACAGGCTCTGCATACATGGTTACCAGTTCATCGGTCTTTTTCACACTACCCGTCTGCTCAGCCGCTTCATTCAGTTTGGTGGCAAGTTCGCCAGAGCCATCTGTTAGCTTAAGCGTACCTTCTTTTAATTGACCGGCGCCGTCATCGAGCTTATGTGAGCCATCTGCAAGGGTTGAGATTCCGTCTGTAAGCTGGCTTACACCCGTAACCAACTTGCCTGCACCAGCAGTCAATTGACCTGAACCATCCGCCAGTTTGGCTCCTCCAGCGGCTGCTTCGGATAATTTGGAATTGAACTGTTGTAGACCACTCGTAAGCTTTTCTTGTCCGGCGGATAACTGGGTAGCTCCTTGCACAAGTTGTTGTTCACCCTGTACCAACTGGCTACTGCCTTGGTGCAGTTGTTGTTGTGCAGCATACAGGTTTTGGCTGCCTGCCACTAATTGCTGTCCACCCTGATACACTTGTTCGCTGCCAGTGGCTACAGCCTGACTTGCTGCCAGGAGTTGCTGCACAGCAGGACTTGCGGCCAGTTCCGGGCTGGCTTCAGCTAATTGGGCGAGCCCTTGTGCAACTGCTTTGGCACCCTCGCTAACTTTAGCGCTGCCCTCAACAGAACTTTGCAGCCCAGCCGTCAGCTTCGCACTGCCTTCCTCGGAAGCCGCCAGTCCTGCATCCAGCCTGGCTGCGCCTTCCTGAGCAGATTGAAGGCCCGCCTGTAGCTGTTTGCCGCCTGTTTCGGCTTGGGTTGCTCCATCACTCAGCTTCGTGCCTGCTGCTGCCAATTGGGACAGTCCACTGGACAGGGCACTCGCGCCAGTATGGAGATCACCAATGCCTTGGGCCAGAGTAGATGTACCTTCCTTTAACGGAACTAGGCCCGTTTCGAGCTTATCGGTTCCTGCGGCCAGTTTAGAGAGGTTCTCTTTTAATGTAGCAGCACCCTCATCCAGCTTAAGCGCACCATCATGAATCTGACCTGCGCCATCCCCGGCATCCGCCAAACCGCCAGAGATTTTTTCTACCTGATCTAATAGCGTTTCGGTATACGATTCTGTGACTTTGGCAGCGACTTTGGAGCGAATTTGTTTGACCGCCGTCCCGCCAATCTGACCTGCGAGGAAGTTGTATCCTTCATTGGGTTCATAGATCAGATCTGCCGGCTCAGGGTGCTCATCCATCAGGGTTGTTGCTTTGGTGGAAAAGTCCTCAGGAATCACAATTGTCATATAATACGTGTTGTCTTGCATACCTTTTTCTGCTTGTTCACGAGTCACGAATTGCCAGTCGAAATCATCGCTTTTTTTCAATTCATCAACCAGATTCTGACCGACCTCCAGTGATTTGTCGTTGTAGATTGCGCCCTGATCCGTGTTGACCACAGCCACAGGTAACTCATTCATTTTGCCATAGGGGTCCCAGAATGCGTTCAGGAACAGGCCACTATACAGCACCGGAATGAACAGTACAACGAGAATTGGAATAAATACTTTTGGTTTCTTGAAGGCGGACTTCAGATCCTGCCCAAATACGTGGAATGATTTCATCATGTTCTCTCCCTATCCTTACGCTCATCCGTTTGTTCTATCTCTATTATGTTTTGAATCTTGTACATGCCTCTCTCTAGGTGGGGGATAAGCCATTCTTGAGAAAGAGGCCTACAAAATCCTTGATCTGATCCTTGTGCAGCGTAGGATGCGCTTTGTTCCAATCTGAGGTTAAGGTGACATACAGCTTCAGCAGGACAAAAGAAACCAACTTGGGATCATCCCTGCGAATCTGCTCTAATTCCATGGCACGGCTGACCTGACGCTCCAGATATTCGAGAATGGCTGTCTCTACTTTCTGCAAACCTTCCTTGGCTTGCGGCGTACCGAACTCGTTGACCTCCTGAAAGAGCTTGATCAACAGCTCATGTTCCTCCCGGTACTCCAGCAAAGAATCCATACTCATATGCACGTTATCCAGAAAGGAGTTCTCTTCCTTCACCGTCTGCTCTGTAATCTGTCTCATATCCGCAATGATTGAGCGCAGAATCTCGCTGAACAGTTCTTCTTTATTTTCGAAAAAAGTATAGATCGTTCCCTTGCCCACATTGGCAAGTCTAGCAACCTGCTCCATCGTTGTGGCCTTGTAGCCAAACAGGGCAAAGGATTTCTCGGCAGAGTCCATCACCTGTTGCCTTCGATCTATCGTTTTCATCGCATATACACCTCCTTGTAGGTTGAAAGGATAATGGTAAGGTAAACCTCAGGTTGACCAAATTACTATTATGGTCAGTTGGTCGTTAATAACTGTAGCACTTGAACAGGGAAGATGGATGTGATCATTGTCATTGTGTGGGCCGAGAAATGAAAAAAAAAAGTAAGTAGAGAAATTACGGAATAGGGGTTTCTATTATATGGAAAGGTGTCGAATGTATCAGTAATAGAGGTGAATCGCTATAATAGCAAAAGGGTAGCGAAGGAGCAGTGGATTTGAAAATTCAACAAGAATGAGGAATATGTATGGAACACGTTTTATGGACGATCTATCTTGGATTGCTGGGCACAGCATCACTCTCGTATCTTATTAAAGGAAAGTATAAGACAAAACTTAGCAAAATCGATTTTGTCGTATCTGTCATGACATGGATAGGGCTGCTAGGATATGTTACGGAAACAGCTATTTTAAATCCTTCTTTGTGGAAATTTATTACCGTGGCAGCTTTGTTATGGGATGTATTATTCGCAATGCTTTTAAAGGATAACGAGGGGGAAGAGATTTTTGATGGATTACCGATCATGACGAGGAGAGTTTGGATGTTGATAACACTAGTTATCGCGATTGGACCTTTATACTATGGGCTGTTTAGATATGCTTTCTCTTAAGATGAGAATATTCTAATATTTTATGAAGATAGCTGGTATTCGGAAAAAGTTGAAATCACCCTCACGTCAGAACAGGTTCAACAACTTTCCGATGGTGAGGTCAACGTTGTTCTAAAAAAACAAAACACCTGATAACAATAAAAAAAACCAAGGCCTCGAGTGTAATCACTCATGAGCCTTGGTTTTTTATTGGCATTACATGTAATGTATTAACGATTCTTCAACGCTATCTTAGATTTCCTTTACCTTGAAGAACGAGATTAACTCCTGCAACTGCTCAGATACTTCCGCCAGTTCGTCAGAGGCACTGACGATTGAAGCCATGGAGGCTTCTTGTTCAGCAACGGATTGTTCGATGCGTTTCGTGCTGTTCGCCGCCTTGCTGACATTTGCGGATAATTCATCCGCGGTAGCGGACATTTCTTGAGTGCTTGCAGAGATCTCTTCAGTAGAGCTGGAGATATCCTGAATCTGGTTCGCCACCTTATTTGTCGCATTCAAAATGTTTTCGAAGAATACGCCAGTCTCTTGCGTAACTTCCAAGCCTTTCGTTACTTCCTGAGAGCCCAAATGCATGGCTTCGGAAGACTGCACGATATCCCGCTGAATTTCCTCAATCAACTGTCGGATTTGCTTCGCTGATTCCTGGGATTGCTCTGCCAGGTTACGTACCTCGCCTGCAACAACGGCAAAACCTCTGCCTTCTTCACCTGCGCGGGCCGCCTCAATCGATGCGTTGAGCGCCAGCAAATTGGTTTGTCCGGCTATCTCCGTGATCAGATTGACAATGTTGCTAATCTGGTTCGAGTTATTTTCCAAAGACTGAATCGAGTTTGACGTATTTTGCACCGCACCTGAGATCAGACGCATCTGCTCAATAACTTGCTGCATAACCACATTACCTGTACTGGAACGTTGCTCCATACTGAGCGCTTCGTCAGCCACATCGGCTGAACTGCTCGCAATCGTCTGCACTACCGTTGACATCTCTGTCATGGCGCGTGCGTTCTCCACGGTGGCTTTGTCCTGAGATACCAAGCCAGTGGATATTTCACGAATATTATTACTGATGGATTGAATATTATCGTTGTTTTTCGCTGAAATCTCCAATAGTTGTTTAGACGAATTCGAGAGGTGAGTGGATGTGCTTTGCACCTTGAACATCGTCGTGTTAAATCGCTCGATCATGGCATTGAACTTCTCGTTAATGATACCCAGATCATCCCGGCCTGTTTGAATGGTAACATTCAGATTACCTGTACTGACTTCTTCAATACCTTTCATCAGGTTCCGAATTGGCAGCAACGTTCTTTTTAGCAAAATAAATTGCAGCACCATGAACAGGATCAGGAAACCGACAAGGAACATCAATCCATACGTAAGCAATTCATTAAGTCCTTTTGGAACGGCACTTGCATCGACATCGAAGAATAGAGCAGCGTACATGGAGCCATCTGCGTTATTAATCGGATAGATTAGTGTAGTCCAAGTTCCGTACTCATCGGTGTAGAAATCACTGAAGGCAGGTTCTCCGTCTTCTTTCATCTGTTCCAGCACCACAACGTTATTCTCGGGCAGCGGGTACATGGCACCTGCGGGCAGATTACCTTCCTCGAATGGTTGCAACAGGTTCGTTGGAATCGCGATGATGGACGTTCCATTTCCTTGCTCAAGTTCTGAACCGAAAATGTACGCCTGTGCGATGTTTGGATAGAACTCATGGATGGAATCGAGATAAGCTTTCATTTCCTGCTGTACAGGACCGGTGTAGCTTTTTTCACTGGCGGCTTGAGCGACTTTGGCCGTGTCCAGATCATCGTACCATTTCTGGGTGATGACGGTGGCCTGGTCGTGCAGCTGTTCAACCAGAATGTTCTTTTGCAGCTGGTAAGCCACGGTAATCAGGATAATACCAATTAAGGTAATGCTACCGAAAGAGATCACCAGATTTTTAACAAAGAAAGGCATGGTACTCCAGCGAAGCTTATTAAACAAGGTTGTTCACTCCTTCTACGATTGTGACAAGGACTTATCCTGGGCGTTGTACACGCTATGTAATTGTGGATCAAATGCTGTAGAATCGTTTCCTATATATTGTGTCTAATCAAATTCTCTATTGCTTCTGAAAAGCTTTTTCATCATGTCTTTTAATATTCACGTATATGAACTCCAGGTAAGTTCACTCCTTAGTTATATCGTTATTTCGACAAATTAATGTTAGATATTTCAAATAAAATAGGTCTTATGAACCGGTTCTGCAGGATTATATTGCGTTTTTACATGGCTCCACGTATGTCGATGAAGTCTTCTTTTGCACAACGCTTCTCGGGTGTTTATTGACGATGACTATCATTTAAGATTCACTAAAGGTTCGTCCTCTACCATGGTTACATAAGCCTCAGTTGCTTAACAGAAACCCAAGAAGGAGGATTCATCATTTGAATATTTTATTACGAAAAGTCGCAGTAACGGCATTGTCCGTGACGTTGGTAACGACATCTTTTGGCCTGATTGCAAGTCCGAATGCGGCATTTGCCGCAGAGAGTACAGCGACAACTACGAGTGCCGGCGTGACGCAGGCCTATGAATCGTTGTTCCAGACGGATAACGTCATTGATGTGAATGTAACGATTGATGATGCAGACTGGAAGAGCATGCTCGAAAGCCCGCTGGATAAGGATTATAAGAGTGTTAGTGTGGAAGTGGACGGCAACAAGCTGGACAACGTCGGTTTCTCAACCAAGGGGAATCTCACATTGAAAGCTGTAGCTTCGATGGAGGATTCGGACCGTTACAGCTTCAGACTGAAGTTTGATAAATACGACAAAACGCAAACGCTGCTTGGACTGGACAAAATGGTACTGAACAACAACTACGCCGATCCATCGTATATGCGTGAGGTACTTCATTACGAAGCACTTCGTAGCATCGGCATGGATGCACCGATGACGAACTATGTTAATTTGTACGTTAACGGCGAGCTTGTTGGTTTCTATACTGGTGTTGAAGCGGTGGATGACAGCTATCTGGAGCGCAACTACGGTGAGGATTACGAAGAAGGCGTCCTCTATGATACCGATGAGAAGAGTTATCTTCAATATGAAGAGGGAAGCGACTACAGTACAATCACCAAAGACTTGGGTACGGATAAGGACAAAGCCAAACTCAAAACCTTCATCCAAACGCTGAACGAGATGCCAGAAGGTGAAAAAGGCGATATCGAGAGTGTGCTGGACGTGGATTCGGCGCTTCAATATATTGCAGGGAACATGGTTTTCGGCAACTATGACAGCTATAACGGCGACAAAGGGCACAACTACATGCTCTACAGTGATGCCGATGGCAAGTTCACGGTTGTTCCTTGGGACTTCAACATGTCCTTCAACGGGTACTCGGGTGGAGGCGGACGCGGCACAACGACCGGATCAACCACGACCAACACCAATGCAACGAATGTATCTGTGGACGAGCCTGTATTGGGCATTAGCATGGAAAATGTACCGATGATTAACAACCTGCTTGCTGTGCCGGAGTATAAGGAAAAATATTTGAGCTACGTCAATGAACTGACGGATTATATGGAAGGCATTCAGGATCGTATCACTGGCCTTGCCGATGAAATTCGTCCTTATGTGGAAGCAGATCCAACGAAATTTTATACGACAGAACAGTTCGAATCCAACATCGCTTATTCTGCAAACGCAGACGCAGCAGGTGGTATGGGCGGAACACCCCCAGAAGGATTTGAAGGCATGACCCCACCCGAAGGCATGGAAGGTATGACGCCTCCTGAAGGCTTCGAAGGAATGACACCTCCAGATGGAACAACACCTCCGACTCAGCCGGGTGCCACAACTGGAAACGGTGCAACAAATGCAACAACGGGTACAGACAATACGCAGACACGCCCTGGCGGTAACTTTGGCGGCGGTGGAGGCGGAGGCATGGGCTCTATGGCTGCCGGATCACTGACGACATTTGCACTGAACCGTCTAGCGAATCTGCAAGAGCAACTTGGACGTGAAGTGACACCTTTGCCTGAGACTTCGGAAGAAACTGGTTCGAATACTTCATCCGGAGCAACGGACAAAACCATTACGGTGACACTCGATGGTAAATCGATTACATTCCCGGATCAGGACCCGCTGCAGCAAAGTGGCCGAGTAATGGTACCTGTGAATGCAATCCTCGAAGCAATGGGGGCAGAAGTAACTTGGGACAAAACGGCGAAGACGGTAACAGCCGTTCTGAATGACCAAACCCTTGTGCTCAAGATCGGAAGCAGCACCGCAACCGTAAATGGGGAGACACTCGAAATTGATGCACCAGCGATTATTGAAAACAGTCGTACACTCGTGCCTGTACGCTTCATCTCAGAAGGACTGGGATTGACCGTGGATTGGGATCAAACCGCTGCACAAGTAAGCCTTACATCCAAATAAGATCTATCTCCGAAGAGCAACGTTTTTGCTCGGAAAAAAAGAGAAGGGATTCGATGGTCAGATCGAATCCCTTTTTGCTGTGTTTTTCAGGTTAGACGGAGCGAACATCTAGCAAAATTCGGCCACGTCCATGTCTGGACTCACTTTTGGCATGCGCTTGATTAGCTTCACTTAGAGGAAAGATGGAATCAATCTCTGAACGAAGGGAACCCTCAGCCATAAGCTGAGCGATCGTGTAGAGATCCTCGGATGTCGGAAATTTGGAATTAAACTTGACGGTAACGCCATACTGCGCTGCTTTTTCGGCAGAAGGCAGTTGAGTCAACGATACCAGTTTTCCCCCACGTTTTAGAACACCCCATGAGCGATCTTCGATCTCTCCACCAACAGCTTCAACAACGAGATCAACATGGCTTACCAGCTCTTCAAATAAGGTTGTCTTGTAATCAATCACTTGATCAGCACCCAGTGAAGCAACAAAGTCAACATTAGCACCAGATGCGGTAGCAATAACGTGAGCACCTTTCCATTTGGCTAGCTGTACTGCGTATTGTCCAACACCACCCGCAGCAGCATGGATCAGCACCGTGTGTCCGGCTTCCAGCTCACCCTCAGTGAACAATGCTTTCCATGCAGCTTCGGCTCCGCCTTTGATGGTCGCAGCATCCTCAAAACTCAGATCGTCTGGCAGATGCACCAAATCCTGAGCAGGAGCCACACCATACTCGGCATAACTTCCGTTCACATTACCAAAAACGCGATCTCCCGGCTGGAAGGAATCGACACCTTCTCCCACGGATTCGACGATGCCAGACATGGCCGTTCCGGGTGTATAAGGTAGCCTTTTGACAAATACGTCCTGCAACCAGCCGTTACGAATCTTCCAGTCCAGCGGAATGGCTCCGGCATACTGAATGCGTACCAAAACTTCTCCGGCAGCTGGCTCGGGTATATGGACTTCCTGTTCGAACTGTAATGTCTCTGGACCCCCGTATTGATGAATTTGAATAGCTTTCATTTTGGATGTATGCATTGTGTACTCGCTCCATTCGTTAAGGGATTTAGGATGAAAATGAATCAATCTGTGCAGCAATTTTCTGTGAAAGAGATAACAGCAAGTTCTTCTCTTCATCGGATAGACCAGCTGTAGTAATCTGCTCCACTTGGCGCCATG
The DNA here is from genome assembly GCF_001570725.1 of Paenibacillus amylolyticus. Classification (GTDB taxonomy): domain Bacteria; phylum Bacillota; class Bacilli; order Paenibacillales; family Paenibacillaceae; genus Paenibacillus; species Paenibacillus amylolyticus_A. Next base: position 46,807 of record NZ_BCNV01000007.1, on the reverse strand, counting down.
CATTATTCACTTGATCCTCCAGTGCGCGTCCGGCTTCTGTCAGGGATACAATGGTGACTCGTCCATCTACTTTGGAGCGACTCCGAGTAACGAGACCGGCATCTTCCAAGCGACGAACAGACTTGGCTACAGTTGAATGGTCCAGACGAAGTGTGCGACCCAGAGAGTTTTGCGATTGGTGGTCTTGTGCATATAACTGCATCAGCATAATCTCTTGACCGGGAAAAAGCCCGGTATCCCGGATCAATTGCGCAGCTAGACCCTTGTGAGAGCGTGCCAGAGTAAAAATGCTAAAACTGATGGGGTAGTTCTCTACTGCGCTGAATTCCTCATTATTTAATTCATGGAGTTTATTATGTTGGTTGAAATCATCTTTGGCTGTCATAATGTACCTCAACTTTCTCATTTATGTTGTCGGCAACATAAATATAGCATTATAGTATGTGGTTGGCAACATATTTTAGAGGTAATATTTTTTGGTTCGTACTTATATGTGTATTATGACATATCTAATTTATCTTTCTAGGTTATTTAAATTTCCAGACAGAAGAACATTCTTACATGATTACGGAGAATGCGTAAAAGATTAGATTTCAACAGGCTATTTTTGTGATAAAAGTCACTGAAACATTATAAATATTGTGAACACTCCTACCGATAAGACTATAGTGATATTCGAAACAGAATCGAAATTGGCTTGAATATCCCCACAATTACATAGGGAAAAGGGTGGCTCACACACATGCGAAGCATGAGCATCGGTACCAAAATTAGTTTGATCGTTATCAGTATATTTATCGTCTTCTCCTCAGCCGTGGCGGTAAGTGTAATCATGGAGATGAGACAGGGGATTACGACATTTGCTACAGAGAAGGCGAAGCGTGATTTGGAGATGGCGAATCATATCATTACATATAAGCATCCAGGAGATTGGGCCATTAAGGACGGACAATTATTCAAAGGAGATACCGCGCTGGAAGGCAACTTTGAACTTGTAGATGAGATTGGAGAAGCATCCGGGGACACGGTGACGATCTTCCGAGGTGACGAACGTGTTGCTACGAATGTTATGGTGGACGGGGAACGCGCTGTCGGCACGAAGGTATCGGCAGAGGTCGCCCAGACCGTTTTGCAGCAAGGGGAAAAATACTTCGGTGAAGCCGTGGTTGTGGGTCAGAAATATCAGACGGCCTATGAACCAATCAAGAACGCGTCCGGAGAGATTATCGGGATTTTCTATGTAGGGGCGTCTCAATCGTTAATTGATGTGATTATCTCCTCGTTCCTCAAGACGTTCCTGATCGTATTCCTGCTTGCGATGTTGGTCGCTATTACCCTGATCCTGTTGTACGTTCGCAGGGTGAGAGTAAGAATTGAACGGGTATCCGTGGCGATTAAACGTGCGGGGACGGGCGATTTTACACAGCCGGTTGTGGACGACGTCCAAGACGAGATTGGCATGCTGGGCACGGGATACAATGAGATGAGAAGTAATCTGCAGGTTATCATTCAGGGTGGACTTCAGGCTGCGGAGAAAGCAGAGCATTCGACTGGGCTGCTACTGAAGATTGCGGATCAAACGTCCAAAGAATCGGCGCAGATTGCATCCTCTGTTGAACAAGTGGCACAGGGAGCCGAGAGTCAGACAATTAGTACGGAAGAAAATCTGCAGGCGATGGAAGAAGTGGCGATAGGCGTACAACGTATGGCAGACAAAGCATCCAGTATCTCGGAATCTGCATTGTATTCACGGAGGCAGGCAGAAACCGGAGGGGAAGCAGTGCAATTGACCGTTCGGCAGATGTCTACGATCGAAACCTCCGTGACCACAACGGATGAAGTCATTCGTATGCTGGAAGGGAAGTCGGCCCAGATTAGCCAGATGGTTACCACCATTCATGAGATCGCGAATCAGACGAATCTGCTTGCCCTCAATGCATCCATTGAAGCGGCAAGAGCCGGCGAGCATGGCAGAGGATTTGCTGTAGTATCTACTGAGGTGCGTAAGCTGGCTGAACAAGCGGGAGACTCTTCCGATCGTATTGAAGAACTGGTTCAAGCCATGGAGCAAGATATGAAGCAATCGCTATCGGCCATGTCGAGAGTGAAGGACGAAGTGCAGGAAGGACTACGCTTGACCCGTGAAACGGAACAAAACTTCAGCCTGATCCGGGATACGAACCTGCGTATTGCTACAGAGATTGAGGACATGGCTGCGACGAGTGAAGAGATGTCCGCAGGCGTGGAGCAGATTGTGGCTTCTGTCCATGAGATCGCTCGCCATGCGCAGACGGCTAGCACCAATTCACAACAGGCAGCGGGTTCTGTGCATGAACAGCTCAAGTCGGTAGAACAGATCAAGGCATCTGCGGCTATTTTGTCTGATGTGTCCACAGAACTGCAGACTTCACTTAGTCCGTTTAAGATTTAATATCTGTTACAATAGGGAAAAGGAGGGACTTCGTATGGCCCCTGATAAAACAAAACTTTTCCCGAACGAGAATATCCCTACGGTATGTTACATTCAAAACCTGCCGCCGCGTTCCAACGTGGACATCGGTGATTATACGTATTATAGCGATAACACGAATCCCCCAGAGCAGTTCTATGACCGGATACAGCATCATTATGACTTTATTGGTGATCGCCTGGTGATCGGCAATTTCTGTGCAATTGCGGAAGGTGTGACATTCATTATGAATGGCGCAAATCATCGGATGGAGGGCATGACGACTTATCCGTTCAACATTTTCGGTGGCGGATGGGAGCGCGTGACACCTACACTGGAGCAGCTTCCATATAAGGGGGATACGGTACTGGGGAACGATGTCTGGCTCGGACAACATGTGACGATCATGCCTGGTGTCACGATCGGAGATGGTGCGATTGTTGCCTCCAATTCAACCGTTGTGAAGGACATTGAACCGTATACGATTGTTGGTGGTAATCCAGCCAAGACTATCAAAAAGCGCTTTGATGAAGAAACGATTGCGCTCCTGCTGGAATTGAAGTGGTGGAATCAGGATGAGGAGTGGCTGGATACTCATCTGGAACGTCTTGTCTCTACATATGATTCCCAGACACTGCGCGAACTTCTGAACAGTAAGTAAGATAGGTGTGAAAAAGAAGATAAGAAAATGGCGGGTTCCTGACGGAGCCGGCTTCCAAGCAAATCAGGCCCTGGACCGTTTTGAGCGGATCAGGGCCTTCTGTTGTCCAAGATGAAATGTTAGTTTAGCGGGTGGGTGGTCGTAGTGTACAATCAGACGTTGTTGATGATGGGGGCTTAGAATGAGTGTGATCTTCTGTATGATCCGGGTTGGTCTGCTTACCTGAATAAAAGTTAATGATATCATCAACGGTAGTAAACACGACATTTAAATCCATATTATCATTGTGTGTTTGAATAAAAACCTCTTTTCAATGGGTTGTTGCGTTGTTTAATTTAAAGCTTCTTTCATGCTTAAGCCTGCTGTGAATACAGGAACTTTACCTGCAGGTAGTTGAATTTCTTTGCCTGTTTTGCGACTTCTTCCCGTTCTTGCTTCACGCTTTTGTACTTCAAATTTCCCGAATCCAACCAGTTGAACTTCTTTACCTTCTTTGAGAGCTTCGAGAATCGAGTCCAGTACAACGGTTACAGCTTTTTCAGCATTCTTCTTGGAGAAACCGCCAGCCTTGGCTACTTCTGTGATCAATTGTTCTTTATCCATGGGGAAAACCTCGCTTTCATTCTTGGGATGTGAAATCTTTTCTTTAACTGTGCGACATATGTGTAAATAAAAAGCTGCCTTATTAATAAGGCAGCTTTCATATAATTAAAGTTTAGTAACGTTCTCAGCTTGTGGTCCACGGTTACCTTGAGTTACTTCAAATTGAACGCGTTGACCTTCGTCCAAAGATTTGTAACCTTCACCTTGAATTGCACTGAAATGAACGAATACGTCTGTTCCTTCTTCAGTTTCGATAAAGCCGAATCCTTTATCCGCGTTGAACCATTTAACTGTACCTGTTTGCATGTGATTCCTCCAAAAAATAAGTTTTTAGCCGATCATTATGACGAGTATAAATTAAAATTGACACTCACCTGGTGCATTTAAACCACAGACTTGATGTCCGCTAATGTATCGATTAATATGATAATACCATGTCCGCTAATATAAGTCAAGATTTGGAGGTATTTTCTAATGAATCAGTCATCAGGGATTTCGGTGCAGCGGGAACCGACGATAGAGGAATTCGTACATATGCTTGCCAATGAGGGAGATTTGCATCCCAAAACCGTGAAGGAATACGCAAGTGATCTGAAGCACTTTATCGAATGGTACAAGGAAAGCACCATGCTCGGCGAAGAATTCGCACTTCGAATTGAAGATGTGGATACACCCACCTTAGTCAATTATCGTGAAGATGCACACAAAGTTATGCTATTGAAGCCGGCTACCATTAACCGGAGATTAATTACGTTGAAACGTTTTTTCAAATGGGCTGTCTTGGAATCAAGGCTCAGTCAGGATCCTTCCAAAGCATTGAAATTCATTCCGGAAGACAAAGTCAGCCCACGCCGAATGACAGTCGAAGAAGAACAATCGTTCATCACGGCAGTGGAGTATGGGAACTCCCTTCGTGATCAGACCATCCTGACCCTTATGTTTCACACAGGCTTGCGGACGATGGAGGTATGCAACCTCACGCCTCAAGATATCGAGCTTGGTAGACGAAGTGGTCACCTGACAGTAAGAGCCGACAAGCGCAACGGGCAGCGAAAGATTCCTTTGAATATGCAGTGTGTTGTCATATTGAATCAGTATTTAGCCGGTCTGACTACCGATAGTTCTTACCTTTTTCCTTCAGAGAAGACAAATGATCGTTTAACAGAGAGAGCACTGCGCCATTTAATTAAAAAGGTAATGATTGCAGCAGGGCTGGAAGGACTGAGTTCACACGACCTGCGTCATCGTTTTGGCTACGCCATGGCAGAGCATACGCCGCTGCACCGTTTGGCGGAAATGATGGGACATACCAATCCTGATACGACAATGATTTATGTTAAAGCATTGAGTACAAATCACCGTTGAAACTAGAATGAAGGATTGAAATTATAATTAGAATCATAACTCCTCTTATTTAGAAGTACTTCGAAATTTTCCGTGTTTGTATTACTTTAACCTACCCTTAGCATTCATATACTATCCTTAACATGTTATATAGGAGACTGCCCGTCAGGGTTGCCTCACCTCTAATGAAGAAAGCGATTACATATCTCGTATAATATTGTATATTATGATGGCAACCTCGAGACGTATCATCAGGAGCACTTTGTATTTTTGCATAATCCCGTGAGCAATAGAAACCAAATGTTACACAGTGCTACATATTATTAATTGCTGGGGCAGAAGGCCTGTCATAAAAGGGAGGAATCCGATCGTGTACCGGGTACTGCTGGTGGATGATGAAGAAGATGTGCGCGAAGGATTGGTTGTAGAGGTCGATTGGGAAGCGCTCGATCTGCGGATAGTTGGTTTGGCGGAGAATGGGCGGGAAGCATTGGAGATGGCGGAACGGGTAGAGCCGGATATTGTGGTGACCGATATCAGCATGCCGTTCATGAATGGTCTGGAACTCGCCCAAAGATTGAGGAGACGCAATCCACTTGTGAAGGTGGTCATTTTGACTGGATATGATGAATTTGATTATGCCCGGCAAGCGATCTCCCTTAGTGTGGATGAATATCTGCTGAAGCCGTTCTCGGCAGGGCATCTCACGGAATTGCTTACAAGACTGCGCGCCCAGATGGCGGCTGAAGTCGCTGAGCGTGAAGATGTACAGCAACTGCGTGAGCACTATCACACCAGCTTGCCTTTACTACAGGCAGATCTGATGGCGACCTTGCTCCATCGGCAGAAATCCTCGACATATATTCATAGTAAAGCCAAACAATGCGGATTGGATCTGATAGGAGAACGCTATGGGGTGTCTGTATTGACACTGCACATGGATGGAGATGTACAGAAAGAGAAGCCAGAGGGCGTATTCAACGAGTCTCCACAGCGACATAACCAAGCAACATCTGAGGAAGCGGGTCAGTCTGAGATATTCAATCCCGGAGGTTCCTTGCGTCAATCTGAGGATGCTGAACTGAAACGCTTTGCTGCACTTAACATTGCGGCAGAAGTTTGGGCGGAGCATGGGGCTGGTCATGCCTTTATGCATCAGGAGACGATTGTCCTGCTCTATGTGGATCGCACGGGCGGTACAGATGGAGCGAAGCGGCAACAGAAGGCATTGGAAAATGTGATGCGCAGCATCAACCACTATTTACGTATCCCGGCTACGGTGGGCTCTGGTCAGATTGTGGATACACTCGCGGATGTGAATCATGCCTATGAAGATGCCCTGCTGGCGTTGGATTATCGGCTTGTGCCCGGGACGGATTCAATCATATACATTGCGGACGTAGAGCGACAGACGGCGGGCAAGCTGCGGTTCGACGAATTGAAGCAACAGACGCTGACACGATGCCTGAAGGCAGGTACACAAGCAGAGCTGGAGGAAGCACTGGCGATCATTTTCCGGGAAATTACCGTGGAACACGGGCGAAGTGATATTCAGCTCTATTTAATTGAAGTATTAACAACAGTATGGAAGGCAGCACAGGCATCAGGAGAAGCGATGGAAGACATCTTTGGTGCAGGGTTCCAGTTGTATGCGGATTTGTTCCGACTGCCGGGACTCACTGAGGCACAGAAGAAGGTACAGGAGGTCTGTCTACTCGTGCAACATCGCATTGCGAGCGGACGCCAGCATGTATACAAAGATATTGTTGAGCAGGCGTTAGTCTTCACCAAAGAGCATTATGCCGACCCGGATCTGTCCATTCAGAAGGTGTGCGGGCATTTGCACATCAGCTCCGGTTATTTTTGTGGCATTTTCAAAAAAGAGGTGCAACTTACCTTCCTGCAGTACCTGATGCAGATCCGAATGGAGGCAGCGCGTGAACTGCTTCGCTCGACTGAGCTGAAGTCGTTTCAGATTGCGGAGCAGGTGGGCTTTGCCGAACCGAATTATTTCAGTTTTTGTTTCAAAAAACATATTGGCGTCTCGCCCAAAGAATATCGTAAACAGGCTTCCCAGGCAGCAAATGAAGGTTCAATCCGATGAAGTTCTTGTCCAGATGGGTGAAGTTCTTGGGACTTCAATTGCGCTCTCGTCTGCGTTCGTCCAGAGTCAGCAGTATCCGGTTTATTATTACGTGGTCCTTTTCCGTTTTCATTGTCTTGGTGCTGACCATCATGGCGATGCTTCTGCATGACAAGTTCACGCAGGCTGCCGAGCGAAGTGCGGAACTGACGACGAGACAGATTGTGGATCAGGTCAGTTATAACCTGGAGGATTACGTCCGCAGTATGTCGCATCTATACCGTGCCATTGAGGAACACATGTTGCGTGACGGGACATGGGAAGGGGAACTGGTGGACAAACAGCTTGACACACTGCTCAGCAGTCGTGAAGATATCATCTCGATTACTCTACTTGATTCCACGGGGAAATTGCTCAAGAACCGACCTACAGCCGAATTAAAACCGAGTGCCCATGTGACACAACAAGGGTGGTTTCAGTCTGCACTTCGTGTGCCGGATCATCTGAGTTTCTCGTTACCTCATATTCAGAACATGTACACAGGCCCATATAAATGGGTCGTTTCCATGAGCAAAGGCATAACGATACGGCAAAATGGTCAGGATCGGCATGTTATCCTGCTGGTCGATATCAATTTCAAACAGATGGATGAACTGAGCCGTCGGGTAAGTCTGGGGCAACGAGGATACGTGTATATCATCGATGAGAGTGCGGGCAATATCGTGTACCATCCGCAGCAACAATTGATGTATATGGGACTTAAAAGCGAGAATATCGAACAGGCTTTAGTGGCTTCCGGCAGTTACGAAGATGAAGCAGATGGACAGAAAAGGCTGAATACCGTGAAGTCCGTTGCCAATATCGGGTGGAAAATCGTCGGTGTTGCCTATCTGGATGAGATTATGACAACGCGTCAGGAAGTGAACGGATATCTCATTCGTGTATTGGTCGTTGTACTGGTGCTGGTCATTCTCGTATCCCTGTTTCTTTCCTCCAGTCTGACTCGCCCCATCCGGCGAATGGAACGGAAGATGAAGGCAGTAGAGCGCGGGGATTTCAACGTGGAGTTGCCTATTGAAGGGCCGCTGGAAGTGGAACGTTTATCCCGTCGCTTCAACCTGATGGTCAATAAAATCCGAACCCTGATGGATGAGATCATCCACGAACAGGAACAGAAGCGGCGTCTGGAGCTGGAAGCCTTGCAGGCCCAGATTAATCCACATTTTTTGTACAATACGCTGAATTCCGTGGTTCGCATGGTAGGCATGAGCCGTAATGAGGAAGTGATCACGATGATCACGTCTCTTTCGCGCTTGTTCCGCATCAGTCTCAGTCAAGGTAAAACGATTATCACGATCAGGGAAGAGCTGGAGCATGCGCAGCATTATTTGACGATTCAGCAGATGAGGTTCAAGCGCAAATTCAACTTTACGATTAAGGCCGATGATACGCTCCTGGAATGCCTTACATTAAAGCTGGTGCTACAACCCCTGATTGAGAACGCCATTGTTCATGGCATCGAGTACCACATGGACGAGGGATGTATTGAAATCGATGTCTATCGCGAGGACAACAAGTTGGTGTTTCGTATTACAGATAATGGGGTCGGTATGACGGAAGAACAGATGGCAGGGTTATTAAGTGGCAGTCCGGTTGTCAAAAGCGGTGCAGGATCAGGCGTAGCGGTACGCAACGTACATGATCGAATTCGGCTTTATTACGGGGAGGCATACGGCCTTGAATTTGCAAGTGAGCTGGAGGAAGGCACCACGGTCTGGATGCGGATCCCCATTCAATCGCAGCAGAAGGAGGGCGAGCCTGATGACGGACAACCAAGTTAATAGGAATGATGCCGATCGCGTTGAAGGATTGAACATCGGTGCGTTTTTGAAAAAGGTTGGTGCGAGCTTCTCTGGAATTTGGAAACGTCGATTGTTAACTCTGACAGCAAACTGCTGTCTGCTGCTATGCGCTGCCTGTGGTCTATCGAGTCCCGATGCTACGGCAGTACCGCCACGTATCGCGCTGATTACGCCAGCTGGAACAGGGGAGCTTGCGGAAGCCATCCGGCTTGGTGCCGAAGCGGCTGCCAAAGAGAACGGGGCGGAACTGATGAACGTGGAGGCATACCCTTCCGATGGTAATATGTACACGCCTGCCATTGCGGACTCCGTGGGTAGTCAGTTACAGGTCAAGCAGGCCAATGCGGGCCATGGATCGTTGTCTCGCAGTATGCGGGAGCAGGCTCAGGTGGATGCCGCGGCATTGGCTCTGAAGCAGGGCGCATCAGCTCTATTAGTCGATCCTTTGAGCGAGAAGGCGCTTAGCGACATTGTTCAGGAGGCGCAGGCAATGAATTCAGATGGAGCCATCGTTCCGGTCATTGTGCTTAATGATGAATTTCCCGTGAAAGGCATCACCAGCGTGATCTCCATGGATAATGTGGAGGCTGGACGGCAGGCAGGGCAGGCCATGGCGGAGCTGTTGGAAGGGAAAGGGCGTGTTGCCTTGTTGGGTCCGGACCCTCTTAATTCTGGTTTGATTCAGAGAGAGCAGGGGGTTATGGAAGCCTTGGTCCAGTATCCTAATATTCAAGTGGAACCCAAATCGATATGTAACACCCGGGATGGATGTTGGCAGACTGCGAAGCAATTGCTGGATCAGCAGCAGGTGGATGGCTTCATTACTCTTCAGGAACCGGCTTCACTGGGAGCAGCCGATGAACTGAATCGACGTAAATCTGCGGACAAGGTAAGGATTGTTGGATTCGGCAGTGAACAACAGCAACTGGAGCAATTGCAAGAAGGGGTCTTCGATCATCTCATCGTCCAGAATGGATATAGTGCAGGTTATCTGGGGTTGAAGCAAGCCGTTGCGCGGCTGAAAAATCAACAGGTACAGGCTAGGGTCCTACTTGAGACGAAGCTGGTTAGCACCGACAATATGTTCTGGATGGATAACCAGAAGCTGCTGTTTCCTTTTGTACAATGAACCAATGCTGGAACGAGTGCCGAAACGAATGCTGAATGATGAAATTAATCCATTTTCTTAACTTGAGGAAGATTTCGATAAAACAGGTGAAGATATTGTATTCGAATTTAATGTAAACCCTTTCATAATAAAGACATCGGTAAAGCCGAATGAACTTGGGGGAGGTCATTAGGAAATGAAGAAAACGTGGATGACACTGTTAATTACGGCATGTATGGTTGTGGCGGCGGGTTGTAGCAGTGGTGGAGACAGTGCAGGTGGAAGCACGGGAACGGATACAGGAGGCCAGACAGCAGCTGGGACGGAAACGCCCAAGATTGGTGTCGCTATCTACAAATTCGATGATACGTTCATGACGGGTGTACGTAATGCGATGACCGCAGCAGCGGAAGGCATTGCGACCCTCGATATCGTGGATAGCCAGAATGCACAACCGACACAGAACGAGAAAGTCGACCTGTTTGTATCCAAGAAATATAATGCAATGGCTGTGAATCCGGTAGACCGCACGGCGGCGGGTGTCATCATTGACAAGGCCAAGGCAGCGAACATTCCGGTGGTATTCCTCAACCGTGAGCCGGTAGCGGAAGACATGAACAAGTGGGATAAAGTGTACTACGTAGGAGCGAAAGCGGAGGAGTCGGGTACGATTTCTGGACAGTTGATTGTAGATTACTGGAAAGCACATCCGGAAGCGGACAAAAACGGGGATGGCAAACTGCAATACGTCATGTTGAAAGGGGAACCGGGTCACCAGGATGCAGAGCTTCGGACCAAATATTCGGTTCAGGCGATCCAGGATGCCGGTATCGAAGTGGAAGCACTGGCGGAAGACACGGCAATGTGGGACCGCGTGAAGGGGCAGGAGAAAATGCAGGCGTTCCTTGCTTCCCATGGCGACAAGATTGAAGCCGTGCTCGCGAACAATGATGATATGGCGCTTGGAGCTATTGAGGCATTGAAAGCAGCCGGATACTTCAAGGATGGCAAATCCATGCCGGTGGTAGGTGTGGATGCAACAGCTCCGGCTATTCAGGCTCTACAGGATGGTACGATGCTGGGTACGGTGCTCAATGATGCCAAGAATCAGGGTGCAGCTACGGTGGCCTTAGCTTCCGTTCTTGCCAAAGGTGAGACACCAACAAAGGAAAATACCCAATATGACATTACAGATGGTAAGTACGTCTGGATTGCCTACAAAAAGATTACGAAAGACAACATTGCCGACGCCCAATAACAGCACGAGACAGGGACGTCCGTCATTCGGGTAGCGTCCCTTTTTTGCCGGTCATATGGAAGGGAGGAACCAAGATGCAGTCACCTTACCTGCTGGAGATGAATGGAGTTTCCAAAGCATTCCCGGGTGTGCAGGCACTAAGTCAGGTCACATTGAAGGTGAAGCCGGGAACGGTTCACGCCTTGATGGGAGAGAATGGAGCGGGAAAATCCACGTTGATGAAATGTCTGTTCGGCATGTATCGCCCGGATGAAGGAACCATACGCATCGAAGGGAAGGATGTGGATATTCCGAATTCCAAAGCGGCACTTCAGCATGGGATATCCATGATTCATCAGGAGCTGAATCCGGTACCGCATCGTCCAGTGATGGAGAATATCTGGCTGGGTCGTTTTCCGATGAGGGGAATTCTGGTGGACGAGAAACGCATGTATACCGATACACTGGCTCTATTCAAGGACTTGAACCTGGATATTGATCCGAAGGCTCAAGCTGGAACACTATCTGTTTCCAAGATTCAATCGATGGAAATCGCCAAGGCGGTCTCTTTTCAATCCAAAGTCATCGTCATGGATGAGCCGACTTCCTCCCTGACGGGGAAGGAAGTGGATCAGCTCTTCGCCATTATTAATGAACTGCGCAGTCGCGGCGTGTCCATAATCTACATTTCTCACAAGATGGAGGAGATCCTGACGATCTCGGATGAAGTGACGATCATGCGTGATGGCTTCGTTGTTGGGACATGGGATGCTGCTGATTTAACGACAGATCTGATTATTACGCGCATGGTGGGCCGTGATCTGGATGAACGTTTCCCAGAACGGACAAACGTACCCGGTGAAGTGATATTGAAAGCCGAGGGTCTGACATCGAACCAGTCCAAATCATTTCGTGATGTATCCTTCGAGCTGCGAAAAGGCGAAGTGCTCGGCATTGGCGGCCTGGTTGGAGCACAGCGGACAGAACTAATTGAGTCCTTGTTCGGACTGCGCGGACTCGCTTCAGGTACCATTTCCATTCATGGGCGCAAGGTGAAGATTAACTCTCCTGCAGCAGCAAAGCGTCATAACATCGCGTTGCTCACGGAAGAACGAAGGGTCACTGGGATTTTCCCCGTGTTGTCGGTGTATGAGAATACGATCATCGCCAGTCTGGGGCGCTACCGAAATCGCGTGGGCTTGCTGGACGAGAAAAAGGGTCGGGAAGAGGCGCGGGAACAGACGCAGAAGTTCAGAACCAAAACGCCTTCAGTTAACACGCTGATTCGCAACCTGTCTGGTGGTAATCAACAGAAAGTTCTGCTGGCTCGCTGGTTGCTGACCGACCCGGAAATTCTGCTGCTGGATGAACCGACACGTGGAATCGATGTAGGGGCCAAGTTCGAGATATACACTATTATTACGGAACTGGCTCGTCAGGGCAAAAGCATTATTATGATTAGCTCAGAGATGCCAGAACTGCTGGGCATGTCGGATCGCATTATGGTGATGAGCGAAGGGCGTCTCACCGGAATCGTGGACGGAGCCGAGGCAACCGAGCAGGATATTATGAGGCTGGCCGCGCAGCAGCGGATGGCTTAGTCAGGAGGGAAACAGATGAACACACAGATGATCAATCAAGTGAAACAATATGTTACACAGCGCGCCATCTTTATCGTACTGATTCTGCTCATCATTGGGATTGCGATTGCCGATCCGAATTTTCTAGCCTTCTCCACACTGCGGGACATCTTACAGCAGTCCTCCACACGGGCCATTATTGCGCTCGGTGCAGCCTTTATCCTCGTCACGGGCGGGGTCGATCTGTCCGCTGGACGGGTGGTTGGACTGACGGCTGTCGTATCGGCATCGATGTTGCAAATTGATGAATATGCAAATCGCTTCTTCCCCGATCTGCCCCAGTTGTGGGTGGGTCTGCCGATCCTTGTCGGGATTACCGCAGGTCTGTTTGTGGGATTGGTGAATGGACTCATTGTCGCCAAATTGCATGTGCCCCCTTTTATTGCAACGCTGGGTACGATGGTTGCTGTGTACGGGCTGAACTCCATTTATTTTGATACGGAACCCAACCAATCGCAGCCGATCGGAGGCTTGAGACCCGACTTCACCGTCATTGGCTCTGGCTACATTGATCTGGGCGGTGGGTATTCCATTCCGTATATCGTATTGATTGCTATTGCGGTGGCTTTAATCTGCTGGGTGATCTTTAACAAAACACGGCTTGGCAAAAACATGTACGCCATCGGTGGCAACATTCAGGCAGCGCATGTATCCGGGATTCATGTGGCGCGCAACCTGGTTGCCCTGTATGCCATTGCGGGTGCATTGTATGGTCTGGGTGGTGTACTTGAAGCGGCTCGGACAGGTGGAGCTACGAACAATTACGGTAACATGTATGAGCTGGATGCGATTGCTGCATGTGTGGTAGGTGGTGTATCAACGGCGGGCGGTATTGGAACCGTGCCTGGAGTTATGGCGGGGGTACTGATCTTCGGGGTCATTAACTATGGTCTGACGTTTATCGGTGTAAGTCCATACTGGCAATTGATTATCAAAGGATTAATCATTGTTGCTGCGGTGGCTTTTGATATCCGTAAGTATATGGCAAAGAAATAGGATGAGCCTCAAGAGGTTACACCAGTCATTCCGATGACAGAACAACCTTCTGATCGCTGTTATCCCCAGATTTTTGGATTCCCTTCTAGAGAAGTGAAAATCCGGGGATAAAGGCGAACGCTCCGCTTCTTCAGGTTATTTCTGTCCTCTACGTTATCGTGTAAATAATTTGTTCATCTTATATGGAAAAGCAGCAAAGAAGCCAGCCCTCGGGATATAGAGAGCTGGCTTTAATTGTTTAACCATTGACCATCCAATCGATAACGGGGATAACGGGTCCAATAATACATAAGAGCAACATAAATCCGGCGACGTTATAAGAGACACTTGTGCCAAAATGTGCACGATATTTTTTGGCGATCCAGAAGGTGGGAATCCAGAAGATCGCTGCGACTACAAAGGGGATATGAAGTCTTTGATCTCCGTTGCTATAAATAGGCATGTTTATTAAGTTCAACAGGTAATGGCTGATCATAAAATTTTCTTTGCCCCATGGAAAGTTAAAGGCGAGACCCATCAACAGTACGAGCAGAGAGAGCGTTCCGAGGCCCAGTGGTTTTCGTTGTATTGTCATGTAGTTTCCTCCATAACTAAGATTTTATCCTAAATTAATCCATTAATGTATTGTAACACAATGATGATCGATGCGTAGAATAATTGTTTCACTTTTGCCTATTACAATTCATGCATATGTCCTATTGCCTTCATAATTTATACATTCATGCGAATTTGACGAGCCTCCACTAATCGACAACATCAGCTAATCATACTCGATATAATACATGTACATAAGTTGTTAGGTGTGATTTTTTATGTCAAAGGGGGGCGAGGCTATTTGCTAAGTTACACGATGAAAATGGTGATATTCCCACTAGGCTGTCTGCTTGTCATTCTGTCCTCTTATGTTCTAAGGCTTACCCCTCATCCGGCATTCATGTTGTTAGCGGGGACCTTATTTGTAGCGAGTATTTATGGGGAGCGAAGATATCCTGTGCTGCGGAAGTTTCATTGGATTTTTCTCGGACTATTCCATTATTTCAGTCAACTGAACTGGTGCAACATGCTGTATTATATGCTCATCATTTCGGTGATTCAGGATAAACAACGCGTAGCACAGACTTTACCAATCTCACTGCTGCTCATGCTGCAATATACGGTGATTCGGCTTTCGTATGTGCCTGTAGATACATATGCTTTGCTGGTTTCGTTATTTGATCTATTAACCTCGGTTGTAATCATTTTTTTGTATCACACGATGATTAACAGTGAGGCTGAGAAGCGTCGGCTTCGGGAAAAAAATCGGTTTCTGACCCTTCATGATCCGCTTACCGGATTGTTAAATTATGAAGGTTATATGGAAGTGCTGCATAAGACGGTGGAAGAGCGTCGCTCTTTTCTGCTTGTCCTTTTGAATGTCAATAATTTTAGCGGATTTAAAAAAGATTCAGAAGATCCCTGGTGCTCCGTGATCACGGGTACAGGCGAAATGATTACTAATCAGTTTACCGATGCGTATGGCATATCCCGATATGCTGGAGATCGTTTTGCAGTCGTTTTGCCGGAGATACAGGACGTGGAAGAACGAATGGCGTCATTACTTTCCGTTCAGCTTCAAGGCCTGCAGGTTAGCTATAGCATCTCTCTATACCCGGAAATGTCGGACACCTTGCAGCACTTTATGACGGTTGCCGAGGACAGGTTACTTCAACAACAGCGCAGCAAATGGCTAAAAAATGAAGAAGAAGTATTCCGTTCCGAAAGACTGAGAGCGGTAGGGGAACTGGCTGCTGGTATGGCTCACGAAATTCGTAACCCGCTCACCGCGATACGGGGATTCCTACAGCTGTCACGTGGACAAGCGTACAATATCGCTCCGTGGTATGAAGTGATTATGGGAGAGGTGACGAGGGTAACCGATCTGACGGCTGAATTTTTACAATTTTCCAAACCACATGCCAATCACATGAAACCGGAACAGTTGGGGCATTGTCTTGAACGTGTCATGTCTTTGACCGAGTCAGATGCGGCATCCCGAGGGCATCGAATTACGCTTGAGATGACGAGTGAGCCAATCGTGGTCAACATGGACCGGGATAAAATCGTGCAGGTATTGATCAATCTGATTCGTAACGCTTTTGAAGCGATGGAAGACCCTGGTGAGGTTCATATGGATTTGTTGCAGGACGGGGAAGCAGTACTCGTCTCCATTACTGATACGGGCAGTGGCATTCCGGAAAATTCGCTTTCCACGATCTTTAATCCATTTTATACGACCAAAGAAGAAGGTACGGGACTCGGACTTGCACTCTGCCAGAAAATCGTTCAGGACCACAACGGTAAAATTACCGTCCATAGTGAGATGGGGGTGGGTTCCACTTTCACGCTTCATCTGCCAATGGAGGCGTAACTGGTATAACAGGATCAGGGAAAGCAACAACATAGTCATTAAACAAAATAACGCCGCATGGGTCCTTGAGAACCCATGCGGCGTTTAGTATTTCGGTTAAACCTAATGGGCAGAAGCCACATCGGTTCAGATCAAACTATATTTGGTTGAACTAATCATTAGTTCGACTTATTTTAGTTGTCCCTGATGTAACTGATAGTAGAATCCTTGTTGCTGCATCAACTCATCATGATTTCCCCGTTCAGCGATCTGTCCATCATCTATGACGAGAATCTGATCGGCTTCGCGAATCGTGCTCAGCCTGTGGGCGATGACGAAGCTGGTGCGGTCCTTCATCAATGTGCGCATCGCTTCCTGGATCTGCATCTCCGTACGCGTATCAATACTGCTCGTTGCTTCATCCAGAATAAGAATGGCTGGATCAGCCAGAATTGCCCGGGCAATGGTTAACAGCTGTCGTTGTCCCTGACTCAGATTGCTTCCTCCAGAAATGATAGGGGTATCGTAGCCCTGGGACAGTTTGCGGATAAACGAATGTGCATTCGCAAGTTCAGCCGCTTGCCTGATCTGTTCATCCGTTGCGTCCGGCTTGCCGTAGGCGAGATTGTCGCGAATGGTACCTGAGAACAGGTAGGCATCCTGAAGCACAATGCCGAGTTGCCGCCGCAATTGATCCTTCTCCAGTTCGGAGATGTCATATCCATCGATGGTAATCCGTCCGCCTGTAATCTCGTAGAAACGGGGTAACAGGTTGATAATGGTCGTTTTACCTGCACCGGTGGGTCCAACGAGTGCAATCATCTCACCCGGTTTTGCGGTAAAGCTGACCTTCTTCAGAATGTCTCGCTCCGCACTGTACCCGAAGGAGACGTCTTCAAATACCACTTTGCCTTGAATCTGATCCAGTTGTTTCTTCTGTTCCTCCACGTATTCGCCAGGCGTATCCATGATGTGGAACACCCGTTCAGCACCTGCGATTGCAGCCTGAATCAGATTGTACTGATTGGCCAGATCGTTAAGCGGCCTCTCAATCTGGCGGGAGTAAGCGAGAAAACTGACGATCAGTCCGATGGACGTCAGATCATGATAAGCCATCCATCCACCTACAGAAGCCAAAATGGCAAACCCGATGTTGTTCATCACGTTCATCGTAGGTCCAACCAGACCCGAAACAGTCTGGGCTTGTGTGCTGGATGTGCGAAGTTTCTCGTTCAGGTTTTCAAAATGCTGGTGTGCCTGATCCTGACGGTTATAGGCCGCTACGACTTTTTGTCCAGCAATGGTTTCCTGAGCATACCCGTTAAGCTCACCAAGTAATTTCTGCTGGGCGGTGAAGTGTTTACGTGTTCTCGAAGCGATCAGGCGAGTGGCAATGGTAATCAACGGTACCGTTATCAGACTGAGCAGGGTAAGCCGGACATCGAGTGCAAACATGATCGACAAGGAGCCGACGAGCAGAATGGCACTGGACATCAACTGGGTTACGCTTTGATTCAGCGTGGTGGACACGTTATCGATATCATTGGTGGCCCGGCTCATCAGATCCCCGCTTTGATTTTTATCAAAAAAGCTAACAGGCAGCTCTTGTAGTCGGGAGAACAACGCATGCCGCAGATCCTTGACGGTCAACTGTGACACACCAATCATGACATAGGATTGAGCCCACATCAGGAGTGAGCCGAGGACATAAACACTCAACAAGAGAAGACATTCCTTCAGCAAACCCGTTGTTATTTTGGGAACGATATGTTCGTTAACGGCGCGGCCGAGAAGATAAGGTCCTGCCAGATTGAGCAGTGTTCCGAGAGCAGTCAGCACTAATGCAGCAATAACTCCTTTGTGATGACGACCCATGTATGACCATACCCGGATGAGGGCGTGGCGAGCATTTTTGGCTCTGACTTTGGGAACAGGGCCTCTGCCCGTTGGACCAGGTCTTCCGATAGGAGGCACGACGGTTTGTTGAATGGAGGAAGATGCAGGTTTAGCCAAATTGAACATCCTCCTTCCGTTGCTGCGAATAATAGATCGCCTGGTAGTGTGATGAATGAGCCATAAGGTCATCATGTGTGCCCCTGGCAACGATCTGTCCTTCATCAATGACATATATACAGTCTGCATCCTTCACGGAGGAGATTCGCTGTGCAATCAAAAATGTCGTGCTGTCTTTCATCAAAGATTGCAAAGCCTTCTGAATGCTCGCTTCCGTACGCAAATCCACAGCACTGGTGCTATCATCCAGAATTAACACTTCCGGTCGCATGAGTAGGGCGCGTGCAATGGATATACGCTGTTTCTGTCCACCGGACAGATTGACCCCGCGCTGACCCAGCTCCGTGTCATAGCCATCCTTCAGTTTCATAATAAAATCATCCGCTGCTGCAGCTTGTGCCGCAGCACGCAATTCAGCATCTGTTGCATCGGGCCGGCCGAAGCAAATGTTATCCCGGATGCTGCCGCTGAACAGAATGGATTCCTGCAGCACAATGGAAACTCGGCTGCGAAGGTCCTGAAGATCCCAGTGACGAACATTCACTCCATTCACGAGCACTTCCCCCTGCGAAGCATCATACAGACGGGGAATCAGCTGCACCAGCGAGGTTTTGCCTGAGCCTGTTGAACCGATCAGGGCCACTTTCTCACCCGGGCGAGCCATCAGATTAATTCCGGTAAGTGTATGGTCTCCGTCATAACAGAAAGATACGTCCCTGAACTCCACTTGACCCGCTACGCGCGAGGGAATAGGAGTCGGTTGGGTTGAGGGCTGATTACGATTAGACTGGTGGGAATGTGCATTCCCGGAGTTATCGAATCCCGATTGAATATCCGGCTCTGTATGTAACACCTCGTTGATTCGCTCAGCAGATACCTTGGCTCGGGAGAAGCTCATCATCATCATGCCGATGGACGTGAGGGACGAGAGTACAACCGTGACATAGTTGATAAAAGCGATCAGATCCCCGGCAGCAATATCGCCTCCCACTACCTGGAAACCTCCGAACCATAGCACCGCTACAATCGTAGCATTCAGCATGAGGCTGAGCACAGGTGCATTCAGTGTGACAATCCGCCAGGCTTTCACAGCAGTTGACGTGTAATCTTCATTGGATTGCTTGAAGCGCTTTTTCTCCAGACGCGCACGTGCAAATGCCTTGACGACTCGGATGCCAGCGAGATTTTCCTGAAGAACGGCATTGACCTGATCGAGCTTGCTCTGAACACTGGCGAACAGCGGATAAGAAGCTTTTATCAGAATAAATAAAATAATAAACAGTACCGGCACAGTCGCAATAAGAATGAGTGCCAGCTTCACACTGATCGTAAACGCCATGATGATACTACCGATGATCAGCATCGGCGAACGGATAAACATCCGCAGCAGCATCTGTACAAAGGTCTGCATCTGCGTAATGTCACTCGTCAGACGAGTAATCAGGGATCCTTCCTGAAACGTATCCAGATTACGGAAGGAGAAGGTTTGAATATGGTCAAACAGTTCCTGGCGCAGATCCGTGCCGTATCCCACGGCAGCCTTGCTTGAATAGAGTGTACAGCCTGCGCCGCCGACCCAGCCAATTAACGCAACAAGTAGCATAATCAGACCTGTAGTTACGATATGGGACAGGTTGCCTGCAAGCACACCATCATCCACGATGCTGGACATCAGCTTGGGCTGGAGCAGGTCCATGGCAACCTCAAGTACCATGAGCAGCGGGGCGAGGATCGCCGCCGACTTATACGGGGTCAAGAATCGTTTTAACGTCCACAATAGGAAATCACCTCAATCTTCATAGCATAAGTGAATCAATTCCATCACACCTTTAGCTGCTTCAATCCAGTTGTTGTTAGCGCTGTCGCGAGTATGCATCACTTCAAGATTCACGCAGGTTTTGGAGCATACGCTGTGCGAGTGCAGACATCAGCTGGGATTCTTCCGGTGTAAAATCTTTCTCGGCCTGTCGTTCCAACTCCTGAACTACTTCTCTCAGTTCTTGTAGTGCAGAGCGCCCCTGATCCGTCAGGAATACTCGCAGACTGCGCAGATCCTTCGGGTCCGCTTCACGTCTCACATAACCGGACGTTTCCATGCGCTTGAGCATGACGGTTACGGTTGCGGGACTGCGTCGAAGTTGTTCGGCCAGATTTTTCTGGGATTGGCCATCCTCCCGTTCAAGCTGGAACAACAAAGGAGGCTGTCCCGGATACAACTCGGGGTGGTTCACAAGTTTCTCATGAACTTTGTAGCGTTTCAGCTTCACGAGTTCGGATAGCTGTCCCATTAACCGATCATTTTGGACTGGGTTCATATCATCCGCTCCGTTCATATCCTTTTAGTTAGTCGACTAACTAAATCATAAGTTTGATTTGACATATCGTCAAGCCAATACACTTCATTTATTTTGAACTGGAAATATTGACCTGAGATAAAATGATGTGATAAATTGATATAATCTAAATGTTAATAACAAATTGTTAATAACAGAATGGGGTTTGTATACGATGACTAACGAAGGTCCATCTGGAGGAAAAGCCCCCGATTACCGGGAGCATCAGGATCATGTACATATCAGTGAACAACAGTTTCTGGAAACGTATAATGCTGGTGATTACGAACGTCCTTCCGTCACCGTGGACATGTTGGTGTTTACGATTCGCAGTGAGGCTCAGGAGAACTATCGCAAGCTTGCGGAACCCGAACTCCAGTTACTGCTGATCCGGCGGGGCGGCCATCCTTATCTGGGACAGTGGGCGTTACCTGGCGGATTTGTCTCCATGCAGGAATCATTGGAAGATGCTGCTCGGCGGGAACTGCTGACGGAGACGGGGCTGGATGATATCTATCTGGAGCAACTGTATACATGGGGAGATGTGGAACGTGATCCACGTACGCGTGTTATTAGCTGTTCCTACATGGCGCTGGTCGATAGCAGCGAGTTGCAGCTTCAGGCTGGCGATGATGCCAGTGAGGCCAGTTGGTTTCGGGTGGAGCAGCGGCTTCTGGAAGAGAAACGCCATATCCATGAGCGTGGACGTGTGACAGAACGCAAGCTCCAGTTGATTTTGACCAATGGAACCGAAGAGTTGTCGGCCATTGTTGAGACGAAAGAAACGATGGAAGGAAAAGTACGAAGTCATCGTATGACGTTGGGTGAGGTTCAGGGGATTGCCTTTGATCATGCCAAAATCATTCATTATGCGCTTGAGCGTCTGCGATCCAAGATCGAGTACACGGATATTGCATTCAATCTGATGCCGGAGACGTTTACGCTGACTGCGCTTCAGAAAGTACATGAGATCATCAGTGGCAAAAAATTGCTGGCTGCTGCTTTCCGGCGTAAAATCGCCGATTGGGTCATTGAGACTGGAGAGTATGCGAGTAGTGCCGGTCATCGACCATCACGTTTATACAGATTGAACCCAGAGAGGCAGACACCCTGAAAAGGGGAAGCATCAATGAAATAGGAGAAGTGATTCAAGCCATGGGCGGGATCGCTGCATACATGAGGAACAAGTAAAGAGGGGATATAGATGGAAAAGTTTACGTTTTTCTGGCGGACTGCATCTCCGTTCTCACAGTGGCACCCGGCGGATTTTACCGTGAACGGGGTTCACTACACAAGTGCGGAGCAATACATGATGCATCAGAAAGCGCTGCTGTTTGGCGATCAGACCATCGCAGACAAGATTCTGAAGGCAAGCTCTGCTTCGGTACAAAAAAAGCTGGGCAGACAGGTCGCAGGCTTCGACCAGACAGTATGGGAAGCTGAATGTCAGCGCATTGTCTATGAGGGCAATTTGGCCAAATTTACACAAAACGAAGAACTGCTAACCGCGCTGCGTGCCACTCGTGGAACGACCCTTGTGGAAGCAAGCCCAGATGATCGCATCTGGGGTGTAGGGCTGGCGGAGGAAGACCCGCGTATTCGCAATCGAAGAACATGGCGGGGAACCAACTGGCTGGGTGAGATTCTGACCCGTCTAAGAGAAGATATAGGAAGTGATTCAGATGAATAATTTTAATAAATCAACAGGCTCCACTAGCTTCAATCCACGTTCCAAGCGGGCTAATATCGCACAGCAGACGTTGGCTATTTTGGATGAAGGGCAATACGTAAATGGGTATGATCGCAAGGTTGAGATCGGCACCGATGTGCAGCAAGCCATCCGAAATTCGGTATTATACCGTCCTTTAGAGCTTTCCGGGCTCAGAGAAAAGCTACGTACAGAAGCTCGCGCAGAAACTCATTCGGTAGCTTCATTAACTGAAGCAGAATCTGAGGCTGTGTCCGTTCGCATTGAGGTTACTGGCGAGACTACACTTGGAGCGGCTTCACGTTTGACGGTAGCTGAAGGAAGAGAAGATGTGGTCTGTCTAAACTTTGCATCGGCGAAAAATCCCGGCGGTGGTTTCCTTGGCGGAAGTCAGGCACAGGAAGAGAGTCTGGCCCGAGCGACGGGGCTATATCCGTGTATCGCTCAAATGGATGAAATGTACGAGTACAATCGCAAACAGCGATCGGGTCTCTATTCGAATTATATGATCTATTCACCGGATGTTCCGGTGATCCGGGATGACGAAGACCGATTGCTGGACAAATATTATGTATCATCATTCATTACTGCGCCGGCGGTGAATGCGGGTGTGGTGAAAGAGTGTGGAGAAGCGGATGATCTACAGATTGAGTCCGTGATGAAGGAACGTATCCGTTATATTCTGGACGTGGCTGCTACGAATGGTCATCGGACAATTGTTTTGGGCGCGTACGGTTGCGGCGTATTTCGTAATGAACCGGCAGTGGTGGCGAAGTATTTTCATGATGTGTTAGTGGGAGAGGCATTTAAGGACTCCTTTGAACGCATTGTATTTGCTGTATACGACCGGACAGCTGGGCAGCGAACATTAAAGGCATTTCAGGATCGCTTGACTGGGGTATAAACAGAGTAAAAAAAGATAATAGAAAACAAAAACCTCTGCTTTGAGCGGAAGAGATTATGATAACTCTCTAATCCCGTCTCTAAAGAGAGGTTTTTTGGTATTGTCACAAGTTAGTGTTGAGTGTACGGAAACTTACTTCTTGGAGAACATTTCTTTGGCTTCATCCATGGCCATTTTATTACCGATAGATGAATAATCCAGCCAAGGCTGTGCACCAATTGGGTAGACGTGACCGGCTTTGACTGCTTTCAGGCCTTGCCAGATCGGATTGTTTTGCAGCTCCTTGAACATGCTTTGGGCTTCATCATCCGAATTCACAACCACAAAGATCGCATCTGCATCATAGTCCGGCAAGATTTCACGGGAGACCACTTGATAAGGTTTGGTCGAATCGATGTCTGTAATGCCTTTGGCAGGAGTCAGACCGAGATCTTCATATAAAATGGGACCCATGGGACGGCGTGTGCTGAACACACGTAACTCTTTGGCAGTCACACGGATCGCCATCACAGTACCATTATCTCCAATCGTGTCATGAATCAGAGATTTCACTTCTTCCGTTTCGGCCGCGTAGTCCTGAATGTATTGCTCGGCTTCTTTCTCGCGATTCACGAGTTTGCCAATGTCTTTCAGATGGTCACGCCATGTACCGTCATCCAGATTGAAGACATGCACCGGAGCAATTTTTTCAAATTTGGCAATATCATCACCGGAGAATTCTTCGTCCAGATAGATTACATCGGGTTTCAGGGCAAGCAAAGCTTCCATATCCGGGTCTTTAACCGGACCAAGTGGCGTTGTATTTTGAAGACGATCAGCAACATGGGACAGGAAGGCCTTGGCTTCGCCACCGATAACGGAACCAACCGGAGTAATGCCGAGAGACAACAGATCATTGGTCAGATGGATCGACATGGAGGCGATGCGTTGCTCGCCCGAACTTGCGCTGTTGTCTTGATTTTCGGTTGAAGTATCTATGGACGAACCGCCAGAAGCAGATGATGAATTATTGGCCGTTCCACAGGCTGCGAGTACAAGCACCAGACAGATACTCATGACAAGCATAAGATTTTTCTTTAACATGGGTAGTCACATTCTCCTTGAACATCTCTTGGATGTCTTTATTGTTTTTGAAAAAAAAGATCACTTGCTTCGTACTAAAAGGTACAAAAAGTAAGGTGCACCAATTGCAGCAACCACCACGCCTGCGGGAATGGCGTTAGGCTGAAAGATCGTTCGCCCGATCGTATCGGCACTCACCAGAATAACCATACCGATGAGCCCGGCAGCTGGAATCAGATGCCGATGCATCGGACCGACAAGTCTGCGTGCCAGATGTGGCGCTGCCAGACCGATAAAGCCGATCCCACCAGCCATCGATACACTGACGGCAGACAAAGCCACGGCACAAAGCAGCAAAATAACACGCTGTGATCGGACAGGTGTTCCAATACTGGTTGCAGCAGCATCTCCAAGATTGAAGGCATCGAGTGTTTTGGATCGACTCCAAATATACGAGATACATAGCACCACCCAAGGAAGCAACGCTTGCACATGAATCCAATCCCGGCCCCAGACGCTTCCTGCCAGCCAGCGAGCGGCAAAGGAATAAGTGTCTTCATCCAGACGCAGGGACAGATAGAGTGTTAACGCATGGAACCCGGCCGCGACCGCGATTCCAACCAGAATCAGCTTAATGGGCGATACGCCGTTGTGCCGATCATAAGATAACAGCATGATGATCAGGGCGGCGGCCACACTGCCTGCAAAAGCAAACAGCGGAATCAGCAAGGCCACAGAGCTATCCAGTGTAAAGGAGAGACTAACAAACACCATTAGTCCAAACGCTGCCCCGGCATGCAATCCCAGAATGCCTGGGTCCGCCAATGGATTGCGAGTGATCCCTTGCAGCGCCGCTCCAGCAATACCAAGCCCCGCTCCGGCCAGTACAGTCACCAGAATGCGAGGCAGTCGGTAATCGAACAATACAATCTGATCATCCGGACTACCATTACCAAACAAAGTCTGCAACACAGCCATTGGGGAGAGACGAATGGTTCCCGTGTTCAGGCTGATCACAATAACGGCAATGGCGATGCAGAGCAGCGTAATACTGACAACTATCGAACGTTTACCTCGTGAAGGTGCATTAAAATTCATCGCTACAAGGCCCTCCTTTCTTTACGGGCCAGATAGAGGAAGAACGGTACACCGACAAAGGCGACCATAATGCCCACCGCGAGCTCCTCGGGAGGGTTCACGATACGTGAGCCCAGATCGGCGAGCACTAGCAGTACCGCTCCCAGCAGGGAGGACATTGGTATGATGAGTCGATAATCCACACCAACTAGTTTGCGGGAGATGTGAGGGATGACGAGTCCCACAAATCCGATCGAGCCCACTGCCGACACCGACACGCCAGCCAGCACAACAACTGCTGCCAGGGCGAGAAACCTCGTCCAACGCAGGTTGATCCCGAGATTAATCGCCACTTCTTCACCGAGTGACATAAGGGATACACGCCGGGCGAGTGGCATGATCAACACCAGCGTCACGAGCAGCACGGGAAGAATTAACTTCAGATGCCGCCATTCAATCCCGCCAAACCCACCCGCATACCAGAAGGCCAGATCCTGACTCAAGTCAAAATAAATGGCTACGCCTGTGCTGAGTGAGCTTAACATGGCGGCAACCACGGCCCCGGCAACGGTCAGTCTGATGGAACTCAGCCCACCAGGCGCTACCATTCCGAGTAGGAAGATGAGCAGTGTGCCCAGAACAGCCCCCACGAATGATAGAAACATGATCCAGCCGTAAGGCAGTCCGGGCCAAAAGGCAAAGCTCAGTGCCACGACAAAAGTAGCTCCTGCATTGATGCCCAGAATGCCCGTGTCTGCCAGCGGATTACGCGTAATACCTTGCATTAAAGCTCCTGCAACCGCAAAGGCAGAGCCGATCATAACGGCAGCAAGGACACGAGGCAGCCGCAGCTCATGAATAATCTGGTGTGGCGTCAGAGCCGGATTATACTGGAAAATGGCAGTCCATACCGTTCCCAGTGTGAGTCCTTTGGCACCTAACGAGATTGCGACAAACATACTTAGCAGCAGTACGGCTATGGCAGACAAAAACATCAGCCCAACCGTCACTGCAGATTTTCGTGAATTGGACGGACGATGTGGCAGTCCCGGATGTTGAATACGGGTCACTCCTTTGTTACCAACAACGTATTTCATTGTTATTGATTATCATTATCAATTAGTGATCATTATAAAATCTTAATTCAGGCCCGTACATGGCATAAATTAAGATTTCGGGAATGGACATTTTTTAGATTACAAAAGTGAAGGTTTGTTCGTCAACATAGAGAGCGCTTCATCCAGCTGGATGTTAATGGAATATGGAGCATATACGACCCATGAGTTCCAATCGATAAAATGAACCCTTCCGTTTTTTACGGCAGGATGGCTGTTCCACAGTGGATTCGAAGCCATCTCCTTCAACAGTGTTGCCTTTTCATGCATGGAGTTAATCGCCAGTACCAGCACATCTGCCTCCAGCCCGTCCCATTCTCCTGGTGTGAAGGGTAGCCAGTTGAAACCAACACCGGGAGATTTGCCAGCCACTTCATTCTGAATTCGCTGAGGAGCGGCCAATTGCAGGCTGCGGTAAAAGACATGTCCGAAGTTACGGTGACTGTACATCCGTGGTCCTTTAGGGGTCAACGTACCGACGGCAACCGTAATGTCCCCGACGAATTCCTTGATTTTTTTGCGTGCACGCTCTGCCTTACGTTCATGTCGATCCAGCCAATCTTTCGCTGCCTGGGTGCGATCCACAATGGATGCAATCTTCTGCAGATGACCGAAGACGTCTGTCTGGTTCCAGGGAATGGTGATAATTGGGGCGACATCGCCAATATGCTCCATCGCTTTCACAGCTGCGTTATCCTTGGTCAGAACCAATTCGGGATTCACATCAAGGAAGGCCTGACGCCCCTGTTCCCATGGTTCATAGGCGTGAAAGGGCAGCGTTAGTGATTTGGGCATATGAGGCAGGTGGCCCTGGATCTGAGCTGCACATGGCGTGATGCCAAGTGTCATCAGGTGATCCGTGTATGGATAAGAGAGTGACACGATGTTCCGGTGCACCTGCTTCGCATAGGAAGTTGGCGCATAACCGGCATGGTTCCGGAAACGTCGGCTGAAATAGAATTCGTCACGGTATCCCACTTCGCGAGCCACATCACGGATACGGAGATCGGAAGTGAGCAGTAATTCTTTGGCTCGGTTCATGCGCAGATGGGTGATGTATTCAATTGGATTTTTCTGCATGCGGCTCTTGAACAGCTGTGAGTAATAGGATGGGTGCATGCCTGCCAATTCTGCCAGCTTCTCCAGTTTGATCTCGTGCATGTAGTTTTCCCGCATATATTGCAGAGTTGACCGGAGCCACTGTTCAGGTTCATCTTGTCCCACCACAACGTCCGTCTGGTCTTCCTGAGGCCAGAGCATCTGGAGCAGGTCCGTCAGGAGGATTTGTGTTTTCAAGCCGGTGTGCGAACCTTCGTGGGTCATTTGTGTAAGTTGTGCAGCAATCCGTTGTATGCCATAAAAGGGCCCTTGAATCCAGCCAGTGACAGGTGAACCGAGTTCTCGTTCGTAGATTCGTCTAGCTTCTGTTTTCTCCGTTGCCCGAAACAGATCGAAGTGAATGATGTACAATTCAAACTCCTGGTCTTCATCACCAATCAGTTCAATCGCAGTGCCTGGTATACACAGACAAGCTGATTTGCGAACCACGTTGGATTCGGTCCCATTCATGATCAGTGTGCCAGTATATTTGTGCATATATATGAAGGTATGATTCGCAAGATCGTTTGCCTGCCAGCGCCATTTCCCACGTGTTGTAACATGCTCTGCCTGACGAAGTTCGATCAGGATATCATTTAGGAATGCATCCAGTTCCATCCGAGTAGTAGATTCCTTTTCTGAATTGGGACTTGTCTGCTGATGCAATATGTGTGGATTCATGCCGCTGTGGGCGGTACCGGGGATGGTAGTCATGGTGATATGCGACCTCCTCTCTTTTGAACAGTTTAGGTAATGATTGAATCTGGAACGTACAGTATAGTCAAATATTTATAATTAGCAGAGGGTATATAATCCCGTTATCAGGTGTGATCGATAGTTTAACCAGATTGTCGTTAGTTACAAGTATACTAAGGGACAAGAACTCTTGGCCCTAGTCTGCTGATTATCTTAGCAAATCTGCTGCAGAATTGAAATGTGTACAGATACGTTCGAGTCGCTAATAAGCTGGTGAAGCCTGATGAGAGAACATATTCGAAATCGTTTTCTGACGTAAGCGTTTCTTTTTGGTAAAATAAAGGGGATAACATGTTGGCCTGATCTGAATCATGAACCTTTTCAACTCAATTTGCAGTAGGGAGGCTATAATATGACAGAAGTAGTGGGACGGGATAAAGTACGTTGGGGCATTATGGGCACGGGATGGATAGCATCCCAGTTTGCAAAGGATTTGGAACATGCCGGGAACGCGGAGAAAGCAGCGGTAGGCTCGCGGACAGCGGGAAGCGCGGAGAAGTTTGCAGCTGAATATGGTTTTGCACGCGCTTACGGCTCGTATGATGAAATGCTGCAAGATCCTGAGGTAGATATTATCTATGTGGCAACACCTCATCCTTTACATAAGGAGAATGTGATGGCTTGTCTGGAGGCAGGCAAGGCGGTTCTCTGTGAAAAGCCGTTCACCATGAATGCGCGTCAGTTGGAGCAGCTGGTGGAGACTGCACGGGAGCGCAAGCTTTTCCTGATGGAGGGCATGTGGACACGCTTCTTGCCACCCATTGAACAAGCCAGAGCATGGATTGCAGAAGGACGGATTGGTGAAGTTCGTTTGGTCCAGGCAGACTTTGGATTCCGTGTGGGCTGGGAGCCGGAAGGAAGGCTGCTTAATCCGGATCTGGGTGGAGGCGCATTGCTGGATGCAGGGGTGTACCCGATCTCCTTTGCTTCGATGATCTTTGGCGAACAGCCCCAGCATGTATGGAGTACGGCAAATATCGGTGAGACGGGTGTGGACGAGCAGTTTTCGGTGTTGTTGTCCTATTCCGAGGGGCGTTCTGCATCACTTAGTGCTGCCATTCGTCTGAACCTCAGTAATGAAGCGGTTATCTACGGTACGGAAGGCAAGATTCGTCTGCCTTTATTCCTGGCGGGCAAAGAAGCTTATCTGCATGTGAATGGTCAAGACGAGCCCGAGAAGTTCACGGATGATCGAACATGCATTGGTTATGCTTTTGAGGCAGAAGAAGCGGGACGCTGTATCTTGGAAGGCCGCACGGAGAGCAATACCATTAAACTGGACGAATCTCTGGAAATCATGAAGCTGATGGATACGATTCGGGGCCAATGGGGATTGCGTTACAAATCGGAGTAAACAGACAGGAGTTGGCGTGTGATGGTGAAGATTCTGATATCCGGGTTTGAACCTTTTGGCGGGGATGCGGTGAATCCAACGGGAGCGTTAATGGAAGCTCTTGCGAACGAGGTGATGGAGGGTGCTGAGCTAAAAACAGTTCTGTTGCCCGTGCACTTCAATGAATGTGCAGATCTGCTGATCGCAGAGATGGAAGCCTATCGGCCAGATGTGGTCATCGCCTGTGGGCTGGCCAAGGGCAGAACGTCCATCACACCGGAGCGGATCGCCGTGAATGTCAAAGACATTCCGCCTGGCTCCTACGCGGATAACCAGGGGCAACGTCCGGTGGACGAGCCGATTGTAGACGGCAGCCCGGACGGTTTGTTCTCCACCTTGCCCATACGTGCCATGGTGAATGACATGTCGGCAGCAGGTATTCCGGCTTCCGTATCCAATACAGCGGGCACGTATATATGCAACAACACGATGTACCGGGTGCTGGATCACATTCGAGTAGGTCAGCTCCCGATCCGTGCCGGATTTGTACACTTTCCAGCCTCAACAGAGATGGCGGTGTTGCAGCCTTCTGTTCCTTCGCTGCCTATTCCCATGATGCTGGATGCGCTGCGGATTATGATCCGCACGGTTGTAGCTGAATCGTAGGGGAAGGTTGAAGTCTCGTTTGTCTGCGGTTGCAGCAGATCTTAGGCGAGGGTTGAATGCGTAGACTACGCGGTTGCGAAAGGAAGAGTAGTTGGTTGGGATGACGAAGTACAGTAGGGTTCAAGATGACGTGGAGAGCGTGGAGTTGCATGGGTTTCTTTCTGCTTCAATTTTGGGTTGAGTAGAGTGATAGATATGAGTATAGGTATGAAGTTGAATAAAACGTCAAAAAAAGAGTTGTCCCATCGTCATAAGTTTGACGTTAGGGACAGCTCTTTCTATTTCGTGTGTCATGTGTAGTGTAGTCCAAGATGGTTAGTGATGTCACTAGTTTGCAGCAAGTATCTTGATGCAAGTATTTCGCCTAGTTAAAAATCAGACTCTAAAACCGCAAACCGCAAACCGCAAACTCAGTAAGGCTTTTACAGATCTTGCTGGAAGTAGAGATTTAACTGAATAGGTACGGGGGAGTTAAAGAACAGAATCCTATTTATGAGCCTTCTGAATACAACCTTTACTAACCAGAAGTAACCAAACTCTTAAAAAACAAGACGTTAGAACACGACCATCATCCTGGCTAGCTAAAAAGTTTGTCTCCCCGAATGTACCCTGTACAGGACTCTAACGAACCGAGCGCACGCTATTCACTGGAAATCCGCACTCACCAATTTCTAACGAATCGTAGAATCGTTATTGTGCTTGAGTGTGAGAGTCTATCGGCAATTTGAACGAGATTTAGCCGAATAAGGTGTCTGAGATTCGTTAGAATTCTCAAATCACGTTATTCGGCTAAATAAGATGTGTTGGGTTCGTTAGATATACAACGAATAAATGTATCTCAAATAAAAACTTTGTTAGATTCGCAACAGATCAAGGTCGAATTCGGGGACGAGTCCTTCTTTCATGGCACGACCAAGCAGTGCAGTGATTGCACCGTAACCATCATCGCCCAGATTAGCGCTGAACTCGTTAACGTAAAGGCCGATATGCTGTGCAGCTACGTCAGGGTCCATTTCTTGGGCATGTTCCATAACGTATGCTTTCGACTCATCCGGGTGCGCCCATGCATATTCAACGGAGGCGCGTGCCCATCCAGCGAGGGCGTGAGCATCCATGTTGCGACGTGCAATGATTGCTCCAAGCGGAATTGGAAGACCCGTATCGCTTTCCCACCAGTTACCGAGATCCGTCATCAGTTTGAGATCGTAGTTCTGGTACGTGAAGCGTGCTTCATGGATGACAAGTCCGGCATCGATTTTACCGTCACGAACAGCAGGCATAATCTGGTCGAATGGCATGACGACAATTTCGCCTACGCCGCCAGGAACATTTTGAGCTGCCCACAGACGGAACAACAGATATGCTGTCGAGCGCTCGCTTGGTACAGCAACTCGTCGTCCGGACAGATAGCCAGGATCGGTCGTGCCATTTGCGGTCAGAACCAGCGGACCGCATCCTCTGCCGAGTGCACCTCCAGCAGGAAGCAGAGCATAGTCAGATAGCACGTATGGCAGTGCTGCATAAGATATTTTCATCACTTCAGGTGTATCGGGTCCATCGGGATTTGCCGCCAGACCATTGGTAATATCAATATCAGCATAACGGACATCCAGCTCAGGTGCGCCCGGGATCAACCCATGCACCCACGCGTGAAAGATAAATGTATCATTTGGACAAGGGGAAAATGCAATTTTCATGATGTAATAACCTCCCGTAAAATGGAACTTGCAGCCTGGAGCGCATCGAGGGCATCCTTGATGCGCCAAGCGTCGCGGTCGCGTGGACCGACCGCGTTGGATATGGCCCGCAGTTCGAGTGCTGGCACGCCGAACTGCTGAGCAGCTGTTGCCACGCCGAAGCCTTCCATGCCTTCGGCGGCGGCATCCGGCACGCGGCGCAATAGCTCCGCGGCCGTCTCTGCTGTTCCGGTCGCCGTTGACACGGTGACCGCAGTGCCTCCGCTGACAGCGAGCCCGGCCCGCTGCAGCTCATGGCGCAAGCGAGCGGCAAGCTCCGCGTCCGCCGCCACAATGGACGAGCCGAATCCGAGCTCGTCCACACTAAGGAAGCCGTCTGGCGTCTGCGAGCCCAGATCGGCAGCAACCATGGCGTCGGCTACCACGAGGGAGCCGACGTCTGCCCGGCCGGGGAACCCGCCGCCGATGCCGGCACTGATCACCAGCATGTAGGCTGGTGAATATCCGGCTCCGGCAAGGGGCCCCGGCCTTGAAGATGTGGCAGATGCCTGTGCCACATCGGATGGGCTTGGCGCAGTAGAACCCTGCGCCAACGCCCTAGTGCTTGCAGCCGCTACGGCATATGCCAATGTAGCGGCTGTTCCTGCTGCGGCCGAGGCTGGGCCAACGCCCGCTGCGATGACGTCAAATCGTTCCGCGCCCGTGTCTCCCAAACCACGGAGGACCGCATCTTTCTCCGCATCAACCGCGGTTACAATTAACACACGTTGTGATGAATTTGCTTGGACCGGACTTATATCTGAAGTGTTTATTTCCCCAGTTGAATCCCCGTGGTGTCCATTATTTTCGAATGATGCGTTGGGTTCATTATTCTGCTCTTTATCCTGTCTATGTTCATTCATCTCGGATTCTCCTTGTGAGGTATTCGAAGCGTAACCTATGCCTCCATAGTATCTTTCTTACAGCAAGCTTCTAGTTACACTTCTTAGGGTTATTACTTACTTCTATATTTTCGTGTATATATAGTTCAGCTTATATAAATGGAATTAGGACATAGTTTTGTCCACTACAAAAGGACATTTATCTTCATTTTGTCTTTCAAAGAGTGGACACTTTTTCTAAAAAGATACTATATCCATCCAGGAATATAAAACACTACATGTAGATGTTTTCAGATATAAAATTAAAAATAATCTATATGTAGAATATCAATTCCGGAGTACTTTCTCATGTCCGTGTCCACCCTTTGAAAGACAAATATGCAATATGTATGCTCAGTGCGGACAGCACGAGTTGGCCCTCCAAACGAACAGATAAACGATTGAAAAGGCCGGAGTCTGCCCGACCCATTCAACGCGAATGATATACAGACCTTCGATTTTTAGACCAACAAGCCAAATGAATAACGGGCCCAGTGTACACTCGACCACTGCATAGTAGCTCATTTGTGCAAACCCGAATTTATGCAAATACACAGTTTTGCTAACTCTGATAAGCTACCTGCTAAACAGCCACTACTGTGCAGACAATAGATCTATAACACAACACAACATATAGAACGCATAACAGACCCAACAATCATTCAGATTAAACACGCACAAAAAGTAACAAAGATAAAGATACAGTGATCATTGAACAATATTTCATTCCCATCATAACGGAAGGGGAAAGACCTGAACAACCTTTGCATGTAATTCTCTCAAAAGCGGTCAAGCAAAGTTTTGGGTAGCCGTATCACTTCGAGTAGCCACATCTAGTCACATCGCTTCAGATAGCCGTTTTGCTTCACTTTATGTGAACGCCACCCTGATAGAGCCCCGTCGTAAGCCAAGATGAACCTGCTTCCCAAAATTATATATGTCATTTAGACCATATGATATCTCTTTCTTAACGTACTCCGAATAAAACAAGAAGTCAAAGTCAACGGTTGACAATTCGATTTAACTGTATTAATAATAGTAGTACAGTTAATACACTTTAGATACAGTCATTTAAACCGATAGGTTATTTCACACATGTACAGAAAGGAGGTGCGGGATGTTCGAATTAGATGTACGCAGCCGTAAGGCGATCTACGAGCAACTAGTGGACAAAGTCAAAGAAATGATCGTATACGGTATTCTAAAGCCCGACGAGCAGCTTCCTTCCGTTCGTGCGTTATCCACGCAGCTGACCGTAAATCCAAATACGATTCAGAAAGCGTATCGTGAGCTTGAACGTGAAGGTTACATTTATTCTTTGCAGGGAAAAGGAAGCTTCGTATCATCGTCAGTGGAACATCCGAATGAAGCCATGAGAGATGAGATCAGAGAGTCTCTGGTGAAATTGATTGCAGAAGCTTCCTTTTCCGGTTTGACCAAGGCGGATATGACGCTTTTGTTTGAGGAAGCGATGGCCCGTATAGAAAAGGAGGAGCCTCATGATTGAGCTGAATCAAGTCGTCAAAGCGTTTGAACAGGAAAAGGCAGTGGATGGCGTAACGATGCACATACATAAGGGATCGATCTATGGTTTGCTCGGTTCCAACGGGGCAGGCAAGACTTCGCTGCTCAAAATGATGGCTGGTATTTACCGTCAGGACAGCGGGACTGTTCGTATCGAGGATACTGAAATTTATGAAAATATGGATCTCAAGGGCCGCACGATTTTTATGGCCGATTCGCCCTACTTTTTCCCGCAATCTTCAATTACGCAAATGGCTACATTTTATCGTTCTGTCTATCCGCGCTGGAATGAGGAACGGTTCAAGCAACTGGCGACCGTGTTCAAACTGGATGTAAAACGCAAGCTGCATCGCATGTCCAAAGGCATGCGCCGTCAGGCAGCCGTATGGCTGGGACTTAGTTGTATGCCTGAAGTGCTGCTGATGGATGAGCCGATTGACGGCCTCGACCCCGTCATGCGCCAGCAGATTAAAAACCTGCTGTTCCAGGAAGCAGCTGAGCGTCAAGTAACCATTGTCATCTCCTCGCACAATTTGCGTGAGATCGAAGATCTGTGTGACCATGTGGCAATTATGCACAAAGGCCGAATTATTGTAGAGAAGGATCTTGATGATCTGAAGGCTGATACGCATAAAATTCAGGTCGCTTTTCGCCACCCGGACCATGCCAAAGCCATGGATGAGCAAGTTGATATTTTACATGAAGAGAAGCGGGGAAGCGTATCCCTGTACATTGTCAAAGGCAACCGACAACAGGTAACCGATCAATTCCGTGTACATGATCCGTATCTGCTGGATGTATTGCCACTAACACTGGAAGAAATCTTTATCTATGAAATGGAGGACGCAGGGTATGATATTCAACCGATTGTTCTGTAACCGGGGCATCCTGATCCAAAATTTCAGACAGCATGGATGGATAGGCATCCTCTACCTGATCACATTGTTGTTCTCGTTACCGTTATATATCGCTACCGAATACAGGGACGCGCCACAGCAGATTACAAGTCTGTTTCAAGCTAATGGTGAGGTGCAGATTCTGTTCGCCATTACATTGCCCGTAGCGGCTGGCATCTTTCTGTTTCGGTATATTCAGTCCGGTGCACCGTCTGATCTGTTCCATAGTTTGCCGTTACGTCGTAAACATCTATTAACGGTAAATTTGTTGACCGGATATGCCATGATTTTGCTTCCAATCTGGATTACAACTGCAATTACCGGCTGGGTATGGGCAGTACTGGATCAACCTGCTTTTCTGTTCGATGGCAGCACGATCTGGATGTGGGGCTTGAGCATGAGCATCTACTCGCTATTTATGTTCATGCTTACTGTGGCGGTCGGCATGTGCATCGGGCAATCTGTGTTGCAGGGGCTTACCGTGTACGCGCTCCTCTTGTTACCTGTTGTTGTATGGTTCATTATGTCACTTCATCTCCAGCATTATTTGCTTGGATATCCGTACGATGAATTAGGACGTAATGCGGAAGAAATGTCACTTGTTCTTCGCATGGCTTCAATCAGTTATGCTCCTATCACTAATGGAGAACTTATAATCTATTCGATATTCGCAATCCTGTTTATTCCTCTGACTTATGTGCTCTATGCGAGAAGACAGGTTGAATCTGCTACGCAAGCAGTTACGTTTACTCTTGTGAAACCTATATTCCGATTTGGTTTAATGTTTACGTTGGTTCTGATTGGCGGAGCTTACTTCACGATTATTGCTCCAAGAGGATCAGCTGGATGGGGAATCTTCGGATATATTCTTGGTGGAATTGTAGGTTATATCGTTGCCGAGATGATTATTCGCAAAACATGGCTGATCTGGAGCAGCAGGCTATTGCCCAAGCTGATTCTGTATGGTATCGTCGCTGGTTTGGTATTGTACATCCCTATTGCCGACTGGAATGGATACGCTGCCCGAGTGCCTGAACTGAACAAAGTGAACAGCATCAAGCTTGGTGGGGAGCGTTATATCTATAGTAACGGTGTCAATCAGAAGATGGATGACGGTCACCTCTATTCCAATGATCCGGAATATATGGGGGCAGTTATCGCTCTTCATCAAAAAATTGTAGATTCCGATCTTCCTATACTGAATGATCCAATCAATCCAGGTATGCGTAATGATGAGTATGTATTTATTAACTACAAGCTGGATAACGGCAAGGTGATGAAACGTAAATACTATATTCCAGAAGCCGAATTCCATCAGGAATTAATGGCTCTGAAACAGTCTCAGGATTACAAAAGAGTCGCCTTTGAAACGTATAAGCTGGAAGAAGATGCATTAAGTTTTGGCATTCGCTCTGCCACTAGTTCATACCGAAAGGTGTATATTAGCAATCCGGAGCAAGTCCGTGAATTCAAGGAACTCTTGAAACAGGACATTTTGGACCAGACCTATGAAGAACAGCGCTCTCCGTGGCAGTCGTTTGCTTACGCGGAGATGAATCAGGACTCTACTTCGAAAGATCCATCTCAACCGAGGGAGATGTGGAACTTTGAGATCAAACCTAGCTATGATCGGGTATTGGCTTGGCTGAAGGAGAACAAATTATACGATCAGTTGCTTGTCCAAGCAGACGAGATTATCTCCGCACAGTTTGCGAAGCAGGAGATCAACAGTCCGGGTTTTCTTCAGTGGGCGAATCCGCAGCCAGAATATATCGATGGGAGTCTAAGCATCAAGAAGCAGGTCGCAACCCAAAACAAAGAAATCATTAGCGATTTGCTCAAACGTCAACGGTCTGGTTATAAAACAGAGAAAGATACCATCTACCAGATCAAGTTGAATGTAACTCGTGGCGAGAACATCTACATGATGCTGAAAGAAGAGGATCTGACCGAGGAAATGAAAGCTATTTTGGTCAATCAATAAGCTGAGCTGTATCAGTTGTTAACTATAAGCGGGAAGGGTTCTCCCGTTGATCGAAGGGTTGATATTAGACCAGTCAAACTAACACGACTTGACCAGATCCAGTCAATGGAATATATTAGAAAAAGGAAAAGTTCGAGCGACTCGTTCAATCGAATCTCATATGGAACGGCTTATGAGGGAAGCACCCGTAAGAGCAGGCAAATGCCTGACTTGCGGGTGCTTTTTTTGTCGTTCGCTTATTTTGTTGCGATTCTGCTAAATATTTTAGAAGAAAGGGTGTAGGGACGGATGCATACAGAAGCGTGGAAGGAAACGATGAATGAACAGGAGGTAATGGCATGTTGTTCCCTATTGGAACGATCAAGCGAAACTGACTTCATAGATTATCCTGGCTTGATGGAAGGAACGAAGGGTCGACAGCATATCGAAGATATAGCTTTAATGGAGACGAGTGACATTCTATTTCCTTCTCCAATAGGAGTTAGCCATAGTCACATGATGGAACAAAGTAACGTCCGGCGTCGTCAATTGCCATCGTTCGCTCGTCTTATTTTCGGAACACGTCTACTTATAGGGCTTGTAATTCTGTTCAGCGCAGGCACAATTTATTTTGCTTCCACAGCCGAGGCAGCGGGTATAGATCTTGGCGTAACCGCGCAGAAAGCTTGGGATTCCGTTCTGAACAAGGCAGATGCACAGACCAAATTAACCCTACAACGAGCGTACGAGAAAGTGGGGAGCTGGAAGACACAAGAGCAAGCTTGGGAACAAAAAATAAAGGCACTTCATGCCACCAATACCACGGAATTGGAACGATTGCGTGTAGGAATAAGACAAACTGACGACGCTAAGATCGCAGTTCTAGCTGAAAAGGTAAAGCAAACCCAAGCCCGTTATGAACCACTATTCGCCCTCTATAGTTCAGTCAATAGACAGCTGGATGCAGCCAAAGCGATCAAAAATAAGGAATGGAGTGCAGCGATTCGTACGCAGGCCGACACATTAAGACCCGTTGTACAGCTTGCCAGAGAAGACATTCGGATCAAGAAAAAGGAGCTTGCCGAAGCACGTAAACGGAAGACCACGGAAGTAAAACGTTTGCGCGCTATTCTGGCGGGGGCCGATCCGGTGAAGAAACAGATTCAAACGACGAAAAAACAGGCGAGCCTGGCGAAAGAACGCTATTCAAATGCCCTGCAACAGTTCAAACAGAGTACAAAGCAAGGTCAAACGTCACGTGTACTCAGCTCATTGAACGCATTGGCTTCAGCAACAGAGAAGTGGGCAGGCTCAAAACAAAATATCCACACACTGGAGCAAAAAGTATCCTCTACATACGTGAAAGTCAGACAGGAAATCGCCAAGAGACCCAAATAAGAGGAAACCCGGTTCACTCCGCAACGTACACCACTTTAGATGTAAAGACGCTTCAATGATGAGGGAACGAGGTGGAGCTGTTGCAGTCGAAGTTGGAAACG
Source organism: Paenibacillus amylolyticus (assembly GCF_001570725.1). Lineage (GTDB taxonomy): Bacteria > Bacillota > Bacilli > Paenibacillales > Paenibacillaceae > Paenibacillus > Paenibacillus amylolyticus_A. Next base: position 7,874 of record NZ_BCNV01000007.1, on the reverse strand, counting down.
AAACGGGCGGGGAGAACAGGTTTTAAACGTAAAAGGTACTGGATTCCCATTCTAGTACTAGTCTTGATTACAGGTTTTGTTGGAATCGGTGCTCAACTAACACCGAAAATCACGATATTTTTACTGAAATCAGGCTTTGAACTTGCCAGTGCAGACAAGAACAGTAACGAAGCTGTTATCGCCGAAGGAGTAACACGTGTTGCGGATGTGCCCTATGCAGACGATGGTCGTAATGACAGTACACTGGATATCTATTATCCTTCCGTAACATCAGAACCTTTGCCTGTCGTACTGTGGGTTCATGGTGGTGGATGGGTCTTGGGAGACAAAGCGGACATCACAAATTATGCCGTACAATTAGCCAAACAGGGCTACGTTGTGGTCAGTATGAATTATGCGCTCGCACCGGATACGAAATATCCCACTCCCGTGGTTCAGACGAATCAGGCTTTGACTTACGTGAAGAACCATGCCAGTGAATTTCAGGGTGACCCGAAAAAAATATTTCTCGCAGGCAATTCGGCAGGTGCCCAGATCGCAAGTCAGACTGCGGCCGTGGTGACGAATCCATCCCTCGCCAAGCTGATGAATATAACGCCAACCACCCAGCCGGAAGAGTTACGCGGGGTCCTTTTATTCTGTGGACCTTACAATCTGAGCACGGTAGCGGAAACGGGATTTCCGCTCATACGGACATTTCTCTGGTCATATACCGGAGTCAAAACATTTGAAGAGTACCCGCGTCTGGATGAAATGTCTACCGTGTTTCAGGCCACAACAGAATATCCACCTGCCTTTATTACCTCAGGCAATGATGACCCATTGACCAGTCAATCGATTGAACTTGCACAAGTCTTGAAGCGACTTGATGTTGATGCGGAAACCTTGTTCTTCTCGAACTCATCCGAGAAGCTGGGGCATGATTATCAATTTGATCTGGAGACTGAAGCTGGACAACAGGCGATGCATTCAGCAGTACGCTTTTTGCAAGAGTATAGTCGATGAGCAGACAAGTCTATGGTACACTCGAAGCAAATGAGGGCGCAGGAGGAGAAGCATGGCAGATAAAGAAGATTTGACCCGGTTCGGGGTGGCGTTTCCGACACCTTTGATTGAACAGTTTGATCAGTATATTGAGGAACAGGGGTACAAAAACCGATCTGAGGCTTTCCGTGATCTTGTTCGAAAAACATTATTGCAACCCTCTGCACTGCAATCCGAGCAGGATGTGGCTGGCACCATTGTAATGGTCTACGATCACCATATTAGTGATCTTCCGATCCGCTTGATGGAGCTGCAGCATGAGGCGCATCATGACATCATCTCCAATATGCACGTGCATCTGAACCATGACCAATGCCTGGAGGTAATTGCAGTACGGGGGAATCTGGGACGATTGCGTCATCTGCATCAACAGATCCAGGTGCAAAAAGGGGTATTGTATGCAGAGCTCTCCGTGACTTATGTGGATGAACTCAACAAACTGGCTCATGCTCAGAGCAGCGGTCAGGATAACAATCCGAATCAAAGCCTGGATCATGATCACAGTGCGGGTCAGCATGGTCACAGTCATCATCATCGCTCTGCGGATTAAGACGAATTGCGAGTGTAATTTCTATGAAAATATAGCGAATCTAAAGAACAGACCATTGGTTAAGTGCCAACCGTCTGTTTTTTTGTCGTTTGTTATAATACCTGACTTTATAGAACGGTCTAGATGCTCGTTTATATAACTTTATAATTATAAGTTCGGTAATATGAAAATATTTGGATTTTGAAGTCAACTTAATTGACATACGGTTTGTGTTTTGTGCTACAATTTCTGTAAAAAGTAACACGAAATGAATCAGAGTAGCACATATTAGAGGGGGAACGACGAGAATGGGCAGATTTTCATGGAGATGGGGAAAACGAAAAGGTAGAACAGGATTAGGGATCCTGCTTGTATGTTCCATTGGTTTATCTGGTTGTGCACAGGGCACAGCGCCAACAGCTTCATCAGCAGAGAATGGACAATCAGGTACAGCCTTAACCAAAGATGAATTGGTGCTGGCCGTTGGCACAGAGCCGGAAGGCGGGTTTGATCCAACAACCGGATGGGGGCAATATGGGTCACCACTTTTCCAGAGTACCTTGCTGAAGCGAGATGCCAAGTTGCAACTGGTTAACGATCTGGCAACGACATATTCTGTTAGCGAAGATGGTCTGACCTGGACAGTTACGCTTCGGGACGATGTGAAGTTTTCGGATGGGGAGCCTCTAACGGCTGAGGATGTGAAATTTACATTTGAAACAGCTGCCAAGAGTGGGTCCGTGATTGATTTGACCAATATGGCTGATGTACAGGCATCCGACAATCGAACGGTCGTATTCACACTGAAGTCGCCGCAGTCCACATTCATCAGTCTGCTGACGACACTTGGCATTGTACCTGAACATGCCTATGGTGCTGATTATGCAGAACATCCGGTGGGATCAGGACCGTACAAGCTGGTTCAGTGGGACAAAGGACAACAGGTCATCGTGGAAGCGAATGAAGAATATTATGGTAATAAGTCTGCATTCCACAAACTCACCTTCCTCTATCTGGATGAAGATGCCGCCTATGCCGCTGCACAGGCAGGTACAGTGGATATCGCTGCTATCCCGGCAGCGTTTAGCAAACAACAGGTGAATGGCATGACATTAGAGGCCGTGAAAACCGTAGATAACCGGGGCATCATGTTCCCCATGCAACCTGCTGGTGCCAAGTCGGGCGATGGTCTTCCCGCAGGGAATGATGTGACATCCGATCTGGCGATTCGCCAAGCGGTGAATGTCGTGATTGATCGTAAGGCTTTGGTTGAGGGCGTACTGGAGGGGTACGGTCGTCCGGCTTATTCCGTCAGTGATGATCTGCCTTGGAGCAATGCGGAAGCTGTATTTACGGATGCCAATCTCGAAGAAGCGAAGCGAATTCTGGCCGCTGGTGGCTGGGCGGATGCGGACGGTGACGGTATCGTCGAGAAAAACGGCGTCAAGGCCGAATTCAATCTGCTTTATTTTGCAGGGGATTTAACAAGACAATCTCTGGCACTGGCTGCTGCGGATATGGTTGCCCCGGCGGGAATTAAAATCAATGTGGAAGGCAAAAGCCGTGAAGAAACGAAAAAAATGGCTTACTCCAACGCTGTATTATTTGGTTGGGGCAGTCATGATCCACTAGAGACGTATAACCTCTATAGCAGCACTCACAAGGGAGAAGGATATTACAATGTGGGACTGTACAGTAATCCTGTCGTGGATTCTTGGATGGACAAAGCCCTTCAGGCAACAAGTGAAGAAGAGGCATTGCCGTTCTGGCAGAAAGCCGAATGGGATGGAACAACAGGTTTCAGTTATCAGGGTGATGCACCATGGGCATGGCTCGTAAATATAGATCATCTGTACCTGGTTACGAATGGACTGAACATTGGCGAGCAGCAGATCCATCCCCATGGTCACGGCTGGCCGGTGACAACCAATCTGGAGGAATGGTCCTGGGATAACAGTACAAAGTAGGAAACGTAGCGGTAGCTTTAACCTGAATTGGGGAGAGATTGGATGACAGGCAGGAATGGATGGGCCAGATTTGTTGGTTTTAAAATGTTGCGACTTGTATCCTTATTGGTCGGAGTCAGTGTGTTGTCTTTTATATTAATGCAATTCTCTCCAGTTGATCCGATCGAAGCCTATATTGGTGGAGACATGATTAGAGTAAGTGCCGAACAGCGCAGTCTTATCGAAGAACGATGGGGATTGAATGAATCCCCTACAGAACGATTGCTCACTTGGGGACAAGCGCTGATTCAGGGAGATCTGGGAACATCGATGATTTACAGACAACCTGTAGCAGATATTATTCAGGAACGGTTCATGAATTCTGTCACGCTTATGGCTGTAGCCTGGCTATTATCCGGCATCTTCGGGTTCGCTCTTGGGGTAGTTGCTGCCATGAGACGTGATTCGAAGCTGGATCGCCTGATCTGCTGGTATTGTTATACACTGGCTTCCACGCCAGTATTCTGGATTGCGCTGTTGATGTTGATGGTATTTGGTGTGTGGCTTGGCTGGCTTCCGGTGGGGCTTGGGGTACCCGCAGGGATGTCAGCTGATCAGGTCACATGGGGAGATCGGGTTATTCATATGATTCTGCCAGCGTTGACTCTCAGCCTGACTGGGGTAGCTTCCATCGCTTTGCATACCCGGCAGAAGCTTACGGATGTGCTGGAGTCAGATTATATTCTGTTCGCGAGAGCGCGGGGTGAGCGTGGATTTCAGCTGTTCCGTCGACATGGGTTCAGACATGTTGTTTTACCAGCCATAACACTACAGTTTGCTTCATTCAGTGAACTGTTTGGTGGGGCTGTGCTTGCAGAACAGGTATTTTCATACCCCGGGCTGGGTCAGGCAACGGTCCAGGCGGGGTTACGCGGTGATGTTCCACTGCTGCTCGGACTTGTGATGTGCAGTGCAATCTTTGTTTTTACAGGTAATATGGTGGCCGACATTCTGTATCGTATGATTGACCCGCGGATGAAGGAGGAGCTGATGTCATGAAGCAGACGGTAGAACGCTCCTCTGAGCAGACGAGAGAATCAGTGGAAGTACAGAAAGTGAACACTGCAACTCAAGAGGCAAGGTACAACATTAATCAGGTATTACTACAAGCTGAGACTGGAAAAGAAACAGGAGCAACGCGTCAAACGAGAAAAGGTTATGCGGGTACCAACAATAACAACCAACATTTCCGTAATCCTCGAAAAAAGGCTTTGATCTGGGGCAGTTTCGCCGTGATCTGGATTGTCATCGTGTGGTTGACGGGCAGACTGCTTCCCGCTGGTTCTACGCTGACTTCATTAATGGATCGGAATTTGGCTCCAACCTGGGCGCATCCATTCGGCACGGATTGGCTCGGAAGAGATATGTTCATGCGTACGTTAAAAGGATTGGCGACCAGCATTCAAGTTGGATTACTTGCTGCATGTGGCGGTGGACTGATCGCACTGTTACTGGGTCTGGGCGCCGCTTCTAGCAAGGCTGCTGACCGAGTGATCTCGTGGATTATCGACTTGTTCCTCAGTGTGCCTCACCTGGTATTGCTGGTCATGCTGGCATTTGTATTCGGTGGAGGTTTGGCAGGAGTGGCGGCAGCGATTGCGCTGACTCACTGGCCGAATCTGGCCCGGATTGTAAGAGCGGAGATGATTCAACTGAAATCCGCAGAATACATTCAAATTTCACACAAGTTAGGCCAATCACGGTTACAGATTGCGGTGCAGCATATGCTGCCACACCTTGTTCCACAACTGTTCGTGGGCGTACTGCTAATCTTTCCCCATGCAATTCTGCATGAAGCAGCCATTACGTTTCTGGGGCTGGGGTTGTCCCCGCAGCAACCAGCAATCGGAATTATTTTGTCCGAATCGATGAGATATTTATCTGCTGGCATGTGGTGGCTCGCCTTTTTCCCGGGACTGGCATTGTTGCTGGTTGTTCGTGCGTTTGATGTATTGGGCAACAGTCTGAAGACGTTGACGGGTACAGGTAGTTCGAGGGAGGTGAGGTAAATATGGCTCTTCTTGATATTGAGGGAGTGTCGGTGTCATTTCGGCGTGCTCGCGGCTGGTTTGGGCACGAACAGACTTATGTTATTCAGAATCTGGATCTTTCCGTAAACGAGGGCGAGATCGTGGCTGTTGTAGGCGCAAGCGGATCGGGTAAAAGTGTGTTGGCGCAGGCCATCATGGGCATTTTGCCTGCCAATGCCAGGTTGGAAGGGCGTATTAGCTATAGTGGTGAGCCTTTGACCCTAGAGCGGCAGCTTCATCTGCGTGGTGATGAACTGATGTTGATTCCACAATCCGTCAGTTATCTGGACCCGCTGATGCAGGTGGGAAGGCAAGTTGAACCGGTAACCCGAAATTCGAGACGGAAGCGCGGGTTCATAACTCGATCTCTTATGAAAAAGACGGAGCAGGAGCTGACCGAGCGGTATCATCTACCTCGCGGAACAGTTGGAAAATACCCGTTCGAGTTGTCCGGTGGTATGGCAAGGCGAGTGCTGATGGCGACAGCGACCTCAGGTCAGCCCAAGCTGATCATTGCAGATGAGCCGACACCAGGCATCCATCCCGAAGTGTTGGCCGAGACGATGAAGCAATTTCGCGAGCTTGCAAATCAAGGCGTAGGTATCCTGTGGATTACGCATGATGTTACGACGGCCCTGACGGCCGCTGATCGCATCGCTGTATTTTATGCGGGTACCAATGTAGAGACGGCGCAGGTGGATGATTTTAAAGGGAATGGAGAACGTCTGCGTCATCCATATACGAAAGCGCTCTGGAATGCGTTGCCGCAGAATGGATTTCAGCCACTCCCAGGCTCCCAGCCATTGGCAGGTCAAGAGATCACGACAGGATGTTCATTTGCTCCCCGATGTAATGCAGCAACCGCTGTATGTACCCGCGAACGTCCAGAGCTTCGTAAGGTTCGGGGCGGAGAAGTGAGGTGTTTCCATGTCACTTGAAGCACGGGACGTGAGTTACCGTTACGATCCGAAATCGTGGGTGTTCCAGCAGATGAATATGCAGGTGCAACGGGGAGAAGTGGTGGGCTTATGGGGACCGAGTGGCTGTGGCAAAACAAGCCTTGGGCGCATTCTTGCAGGATATGCCGAACCCGTGGCAGGACAAGTACTTCTGGATGGGAAACCACTTCCTCATACAGGAGTATGTCCGGTTCAGCTGGTGTTCCAGCACCCGGAGAAAGCCGTGAATCCACGCTGGCGAATGCGTCGTGTACTTCAAGAAGCGGCTGTGCAGGATGAGCAGTTGCTCGAAGCTTTGGGTATTCAGCAGACCTGGTTGGACCGTAGACCGAGTGAATTATCCGGTGGAGAACTGCAGCGTTTCTGTGTGGCGCGAGCACTTGGGACAGCGACACGTTACGTGATCGCAGATGAGATGACAACGATGCTGGATGCGATCACGCAGGCACAGATCTGGCATACCGTGATGGAAGTGGCTCGCCAGCGTGATCTTGGATTACTGATCATAAGCCATGATCGGGATTTGCTGAACAGGTTGTGCGACAGAATTACACCGATGCCGATATCGATGTCACTGTAATTTTAAATATGTTCGAATAAACAAAATGATCAAATACAAAAGGGGAGCCCCTTGTTCAGTCATTGACCATGAATGTGAGTCATGGACTTGACTACGGGGCACCCTTTTTTTATTTTGACAAATATTCACCATTTAACGAACAGTATACGTTATGTTCGCAACGTACATAGATCTAACTAACAGTTTATTTGCCCGACACATTGCTTAACAACACAGACAATCTGCGCATGGCCTCTTCCACCGTAGAACGTGGACAGGCTACATTAATACGCATGAACCCTGTACCCTCTGCTCCAAAGAAGCTCCCGTCATTGAAAGCAAGCCCTGCTTCATGAAGCAGCATGTTGCATAGTTGCGCATGTGGGATATTCAGCTCCCGGAAATCCATCCATAACAGATAGGTTGCTTCGGGCAGAACCATTTTAATCTTTGGCATATGTTCCGCGACATATTGCTGTACATACTCCATATTCCCGCGGATATATGCAAGGCACTCATCGAGCCATTCCTCGGCACCGTTGTAAGCAGCTTCGGTTGCAACAGCTCCCAACGTACTGATACTGGCAAGTCCCATCGTTTTTACACCCTGCGCGAACGATTCCCGTAACTTGGCGTTAGGGATGATGATGTTGGATGTGCAGAGGCCAGGAATGTTGAACGTTTTGCTTGGAGCCGTACAGATTATACTTAGATCAGAGACGGCATCCGAGATCAGGGTCAGCGGTG
>NZ_BCNV01000006.1 GCF_001570725.1 Paenibacillus amylolyticus | reverse complement strand
TCAAACTCTCCAATAAAGTATTGAAAAGAGCGATAAGCTCATTTTGAATCTGACGAGATTAAACATCTCATTTGTGCTCCAGTCGATTCAAGCCAAGGTTCGTCTCAACTTTCGCGTTCATTCTGCAAGCAGAATATTTACTCACTCGTTGTTCAGTTTTCAAAGATCAAACTTGTTTCGTTACCGAATGTTGTTCTCTTCAGCAACTCTTATATATTATCATGTCCGAACCAACTTTGCAAGCTCTTTTTTTAAGTTTCTTTCGAAGCTTATTTCATTCGCTTGCGCACCGTGTATCTTGTGTTTTCTTGGCCGGATAAATAATATACCACGCAGAACAAGCACTTGTAAAGAGTTAATTATTTAAAATATAAAATCCACATTTCAACTGTATTAACGACCATGAATCTAGGATGAAATCTTAGTTTACATTGTAGTTTCCTTTAGCTTAATCATCTCTACTTAATCCGTCTTTCTTCTATAATATAAGAAGGTAACCCTCTCAACTCTTATTCGAGACGAAAGGGTTACCTTCTATAGTAATCTATATTTATTTACGTTCTACTTTATATCCTTTATCCTCAAGCAGTTTCACGATGCCGTGATCGCCCAGGTAGTGTGCCGCGCCGACAACAATGAAATACTCCTCACCTTTGCCGTTTTTCAGGTAGCCATCGATTTTATCCGCCATACCGATATTACGATCAACCAGCATTGCTTTGTTGTATTCTTCGTTAGTGGAGAAGCTGTTAGTCAGTTCAAGCAGTTGCTCGTCATTACCCGTTTTCCACATCTCAGCCATTTCTTTCACACTGTTATCCAACACGTCGAAGTTTTCGATTGTCGCTTTCAGTGTTTCCTCTTGTAACTCTTTGGAAAAGTCGTTAAACATGCCAAGTTGAGATTGATAAGTCTCCAGTTCAATTACTGGGAGTTTGCGCTCGATCGCCTTCTGGATGAAATACAGATCCACTCCTGCCGATGCCTCGTATCCAGCAGTTGCCGACTTCAGGCTTGCAAGTGTGGTCTCTACAACCCAAGGTTTGAATGCGTCCAATGCATTAGGCTCCAGACCATTTTTCTTCAATACATCACCCAGCTTAGTATACGTATCACTAGAAATGTGGTCTTTCAGTGTTGTTCCATCTTGATACGAACCCAGACTCAGAACCAACTTCTGCTGCTCTTCATCAGCGGCTTTGCTAATGTCAATCTCTACCCCGAGATAATCAGCTTCAGCAAATGCCTCTTCAAACTCCGGACGAAGCGGGTAGAAGCTTTCATCAGCAATATGCATTGAACCTACCAGATAGATCGTATTCCCATTGCTTTCAACTTCCCACATGAAGCCACGTCCACCAGTTTGAGCAGTTTCGGTTGCTCCACCTTTAGATACCAATAGTACTGTACGCGTTGTAGCATCCCAGCGGACTTCATAACCTGCTGCATCACCAACAATGCGGATTGGCGCATACGTTACACCATCAATGCGTGTTAACTTGCTTTTAAGTGTAATCGTTTTGCCATCTACCACAGCTGTGATCGTATCATCTTTAGCAGTGGTCAACTTTACATCCATAGCATCCAACGTTGTGCGCAATGGAACAAGTGTTGTGCCTTTATCTAAGATGGGTGCTCCTGTGGCATATTTCACAGCTTGATCATTAACCTTGACGGATGTTTCTTGTGGAGCAGCCATAGCTGGTACTGCAGACGCGAGCAAACCTACCGAGATGGTAAGTGATAAGAGCATGCGTTTCCAATTTTTCATATTATGTAATCTCCTTTATTGAATATTGTTGCCTATCAAAATTTTTAATAGAATAGACATCCTTAGATACTACGGATAAAAGTGGGAATTGGTGCCACTCCAAAACGGAGCAGCACGTTCTCCCTTCATTACTCTCATTAGTTAGACACACACCATAGCACCATCTATCTTAGATCTTATAAGCTTTCATAGCCTTAAATAACTCTTTAAAGGTTGGGCGTTTACCGTACATCAGCACACCTGTGCGATAAATTTTCGCTGCAAGCCATCCGAAGATGATAATGGATACGATCAGAATTGCTAAGGACGTTAGAATCTCCCAAGTTGGCGCAACTCCTGCGCCGATTCGTACCAGAATCGCGGTCGGCGACGTGAATGGAATGAAGCTTGCGATTTTCAACAAGAGAATGTTTGGTGTAGAAATACTGAAGATCGCAATATAGAAGGAAACGAGCGACAACATCGTAATCGGCAGCACAGCCTGACCGAGTTCTTCAGTACGGCTTACCATTGAACCGATAGCAGCGAACAACACCGCATACAGGAAGTAGCCCAGAATGTAAAATATGAGTCCGTACACAATAACCGCAATATTCACATCACTCAGACTCATATTGAAATCACCTAATACTGCACGGTTATGCGGCAGCAAGATATTCCCGGCAACCACTGCTCCGAAGATCCCAATTTGCAGCATCCCCACCATGAAAATACCGATGATTTTACCAAACATCTGACTGAGCGGTGATACACTCGTAATCAGAATCTCCATAATACGCGAACTCTTCTCTGCTGTGATCTCAGAGGCAATCATGTTGCCTGTCATCATAGTCGAGGTGAACAGCAGGATAATCAGCAAGTACACCACAATATAGTTAATCGGGCTCATTGCACCTTCAGACTCAGTACCTGCTCCGCTCTCATCTGTACTCAAGCTTTGCTCGGTGAGCTTCACAGGTGTTGTAATCAGTTCCTTCTGCTCCGCTGTGAGCACATCCTTCACAACCACATCCAGCTTCACACTCTGCAACGCAGCTTCAATAGATGCGATGATCTGAGGTGATACGTCTTCTGCTGAATAGAGAATCGGCTGCGGGAACTCTTGCCCGGCAACGGCTTCAAACTTCAGATAGCCATCGGTAAGCCCTGCTTCCACATCTGCCGCAAGAGCAGCCTCATCTTTGTCGCCACTGGTGATGAATCGATAGGCCTGATCTCCTTGAGCCGCAGAGAAGCTCTCCAGTTTCTCGGAAACTTCAGGCTGCCCTGTACTCAGAAGACCAATATTTACAGGATTACTGCTTGAAGCTCCGCCAATGGAACCCCCGTTGAATAAGGTAATGAAATACGGAACATTGAGTCCGATTGAAATTAAAAGTGCAAGTACAATGGTCGTCACCATGAATGATTTCGTTTTAACTTTGTTTTTAAATGTAAAACCCGTAATCGTTCCCATTTTATTCATTCGACTCACCTACCTCACGAATAAAGATTTGGTTAAGCGTTGGTTCCTTGAGTTCAAAGTGTTCCACTGTCGTCTGGGTCATAGCTGTTCTCAAAATCTCTTGAGCCGCTTCCACCTGACTAATATGTATCAGGTACCCACGCTCATTCCGCTCAACTTTTTTCACTCCAGACAATTGTTCGAGCCCTTCCACATTTCCAGTCGTACCCAGGAACACCTGTTCACGCGGATACCGGCTCTTGATCTCCTTGATCTCTCCTTGTACTACAGTGTTGGAACGATGCAGAATGGTGATCTGACGACACAACTCTTCAACATGCTCCATACGGTGTGTTGAGAACAGAATGGCCGTGCCTTCGTCACGCAATTCCTTGACGGTGGACTTGAGTAATTCCACGTTCACAGGATCCAGCCCACTGAACGCTTCATCCAGAATGAGAATCTGCGGTCTATGCACTACGGCTGCGATAAAGCCCATTTTCTGCTGATTACCTTTGGATAACTCCTCAATCTTCTTATCGTAATACTCAGGTACCTCAAACCGGTTCAGCCAGTACTTGAGGCTCTGGTCTGCATCCTTGCCATTCATGCCACGAAGCCGTGCCAGGTAATTAATCTGTTCGCTGACTTTCACCTTCGGGTACAATCCGCGTTCTTCCGGAAGATAACCCATAATCTGTTGCAGCTCCGTATTGTACGGCTTGCCGTTGTACAGGATATTGCCTCCGTCAGGATGAATCAGTCCGAGCACCATGCGCATTGTTGTCGTTTTACCTGCACCATTGGCTCCGAGCAGTCCGTAAATCTCCCCCTCTTTTACATTGAGCGTGACTCCATTAACGGCTGTTTTGTCTGCATATTGCTTGACGACTTGCTTCAATTCCAATCGGTTCATCATTTATCGTCTCCCTTCGGTTATTTCCACTGTACGGGTGCATACCCGGCAATCCAGAACGCCAGCACTTCATCCAATTCCAGGTTACGGATTTTCAATACTCGGTTACTGGACAACTCCAGCCTTTCCTGCGCTTCGCTGACTCGAGTTGTAATGACGCGAACCAGACCTCCCTCTTCCAAAGAAGATTCCACAACACCTGGGATACTCTCTGGCCTTAAATCTCCTTCATACCAGACTTCTTTCCATTGATCGAGCACCATATCTTTTTCGGCCATCCCCAGTGACTGACCACGGTGCATCAATACGATGTAATCCGCAAGCCTTTTGACTTCGTCCGCAATATGTGTGGCAATCAGAATCGTGGTGTCTCCCCCAGCCATGAAGGTACGGAACTGCTCAACCATCACTTTCCAGGCAAAGGGGTCCAGTCCTGATGACGGCTCATCCAAAAGTAATAATCTTGGGCGAGCTGCAATTGCAGCTGCAATCTCAAACTTTCGCCGTTCTCCCTTGGACATCTTGTTCAACTTCACATCAACAGGTACTTCCATATCATGAATCAGTTGGTCGAACAACTTCATATCCCAACGCGGGTACCAGTAGGAGCGAAAAAGGGCTGCTTCCTGTGCTGTTATCCGGTTCTCTTCCGAACCAGCGTTGTCAGCCACAAAACCAATCTGTTGTCTCAGTTCAACGGGGAGCGGCCCCTCATGTTCCTTCCCAAACCATATAATCTGTCCGGCATCTGGCAGCACTACTTGCTGCAGCATGTTAAGAAGTGTACTTTTACCTGAACCGTTATGACCGAGAATAGCGACTACATACCCTTCCGGGATGGAAAGATCAATCGGGCCAATAACTCTGCGTTTTCGCATTTTGGATACGCCGTTCAACTGGATTGCTATGGGTTCCATGTATGCATCACTCCCTTACTTCGCGTAAATAGTCTTCAGGACTTCCCGGAACAGGCTCTCCATCTCGTCTTCCGTGCACCCTACCGATTTCCCGGATTGCACCGCTGCCTGCATCGCTTCCTGTGCGGCCTTCAATCTATAATTTTCTCTGTCGCCGGCTTCTACCTGGGCCACAAATGTACCTGTCCCCTGCTTCGTACGAAGCAGGCCTTCATTCTCCAGATCCTGATAGACCCGTCTAACCGTAATGACACTGCAATTCAGCGCTCCGGCGAACTCACGAATGGACGGCAAATGTGTTCCCTCCCCCAACTGACCCGTAATAATTAATGATCTTAACTGATTTTCAATTTGGTGGTATAAAGGTTCAGCGCTATTTTCATTAATTTGAATGGGTATTTTCACATCTTGCACCTCGCCCTCCGGTACACTCCAGGCTGTTAGCTGACCGTGCCGGTTTCATCCTGTATTCGTACATAAGCTCAACTCTCATTTTAATTCAAATCCCGAAGAACCAACTTCTTCAACGTCAAGCGACTAAACAGCCATAATCCAGCTACGCCAGCTATCAGAGCAATCCACATGATCGGGGAGAGCAGCCCCCATGATTTACTTGCATCCATTACCATTCGCAATCCGTAACTGTCTGACATTCGAATCAGCAAGGATAGGCCAATCGCGATTGGTATAAAAAGCATACTAAGAACCAAGTATTTCTTGCCACTGTTTAGAAACTCTCCGTAAATATACAATCCTGTTACCACAAGTCCATAACCCGTACAGGTAAGGCTAAAGGCCAGATATTGATCCCATCGGAATCCTTCGGCATGCAGGTTAACTACATATAACGATCCGTAGAAAAAGATACCATTGTAAGCAAACGCCATCAGAGACTGCTGTAACCTGGACCACATCACCGCTTGTTCCGGGATGGGAATTCTGCGATAGTAGGCCAGCATCTGCGTATAGGAATCCTCCTGTATGTAACGGAAGGAGCGCCTGCAGAACATGAACCCTTGAAATGGCAACATGATCAAAAAGAAGGCATCCACTACAGGATTAATGAAATCTGTCTGTTGTTGTCCTAATAACATCACACCGCTCATGCTGCCAGTGTATATCATGAATAATGCAGACCATAGCCATTGGAGCTTATCCTTATGCATCTGGCTGCGGGTCAACCACCACGCCTGCTTCCATTCGTTCATATGCACGCCTGCCTTTCACCTGTCATCCACTCATCTTGCTTATGGTGTTCACTGTGTTTACTGTATATATCAATATACACAGTATACAGACCGATTTCTCATCCCGTCAACCCCTAATTTTCCTGAATCAGGAAGACGGGATGGGACATAGTTCGAATTTACGTTAAAATGATTATAGTAACGAATTAATGAAAGGAAGGTTACAGCTATGGATTGGCTGGTCGAGCTCGGGTTTGTTCTCCTTTTCCTTATCGTCGTCATCTGGTTGATCCTCCGGGATGAACCTCATCGTCATTCTGCTAAGAAAGGCAGACACCGCATCCGTCGTAACAATGGTTATACGGACTCTGCTTCGGGATATCCGGTCATTACAGGAGATGACTCCTATGATCGACATTCCAGACACACACCGGATCAAAAATACCATGATTCGGATTCTTCATCAGGCACACATTCTCATCACAACAGCGACAATGGTAGCAGCAATGACAGCAGTGGGGATAGTGGTGGCGGAGACAGTGGAGGTGGCGGGGATTAAACCCTATTCCCTAATCACAAAAGAAGGCTGTACCCATTATTGTGTAAACACAATTCGGGTACAGCCCTTTGCCGTTCTCTAGCACCTGTTAGAAGAAGAGGCCTTGCGATTATACGAGGTTATAGCCGCTAGGCAGACTGCGGTTGCTACGGATCGCACGAATCTCGGCCAGAGTCAGCCGCTCATTCGTAGAGATCAGGGATTCCACGTCATTGCCACGGATCAGATCATCCAAATCTCTCAAGTTGGTGTTGCCTCGGAAGACACGGAATCCACCCTGAAAGTTAGGCCGCGTAAACACAACCAGTGTTGCATTGGAACTTGTTGAGAAAAAGCGCAGGCTCTCTACCCCGTCCAAAATATTGTCCAGGTTACGAAGACCTGTGTTGCCACGATAGATGCGGCTTCTCCCTCTGTAGTTCTCTTCTGAATACACGGTAAGACGCGGATACGTTTGACTGACGTTGACTGTTTTTTTCATTTTGTTTCCCCCTCTCGAACTCATTCTATGAATGGATGAGAGAGGAAGCGTGGACGAATCATCTGCTAGATTCGTCCATTTTCATATTTTCAGAAGGACATAGTGACGCACGCCCGGGTAGCCGGATGTTATCCCTCTACTTTTATACGCCGAGGATAGCTTCCCATACCGGACGTGTATGACCACCAGGATATAACAGATACAACAGGACATACACGATAACACCTGTCAGTGCTGAGCCGAACCAGATCATGGACGTGAACTTGCCCCAGCGGCGATGCGTTCCGAACTTCTTTTTGAATCCCAGCACCAGTGTGGAGATGCCGAATACCGCAGCCACGGTAGCCAGGATAATATGAAAGATCAGAAATATCCGGTAAAAGATCTCCAGATCCGGGTCCCCGCCCCAAGCCGTATTGCCCACGAACACCGTTCGGGACATATAGATCACAAAGAAGATCAGAGCCGCAATCGCTCCCGCTACCATAGCGGTCTGGTGTGCCTCACGTTTGCCTCGAATAATCAGTGCCCATCCGATCCCCACCAATACTGCACTAATCACAATGAACGAAGTGCTGATCGTGGGTAGCAAAAAATACATATCCATCGTGTGTTCCCCCTCTTGTTAGAACATTGACTTCATTATTTGGCAGCCGGATTAAGCGGCCCTCCTGTACCCCCTGCGGGATACGAATCATCATCATCTTCCTGTTTCTCTTTCCGATACCATTGGAAAAATACATAGGCCAGCATGGAGGCAAAGATCCCCTCCTGAATAAACTTCATCACAATGCCACCAACCTGCTGATCTTCCTTCGCGGAAGACAAAAAGTTGAAGAAGGCCGGACCACCAAATGAGCGAAGTAACGCTGTAGAATCTCCAGACACACAATACCTCATCGCTTCAGCCCATACTGCAGGGTTGCTGTACGTCTGATACAATGGCTCGGACGCAAAGATAATCAAGCCACACGCAGGCGTAAGCAGTACCATATTCAAGAAAATAAAACCGATCTTGGATAACCCCGATGCTTGTCTGCCTTCTGGCAATGGATTCAGCAATGTCCACCACATCAGCATGGAGGTGATAAACAGGGCAATATAATACAACCGGTGAACGGTAAAATTCAACATCACGTAATCATGTACAATTGGCAGATGATACAGCGAGAACAGTCCGTTAAAGAGTACTGCCGCAACGATCGGATGAGCCAGGAACGATAGCTGGCGTGTAGGCAACCAACGTACGATTTTGCGCCATACCCAGATCGGCAATCCTTTCATCATCAGCGGCGGGGCTACCAGATAGGAGAACGCCATGCTTACCATGTGGAAGCTAAACATCACGTGACCGAGCAAATTAAAGGGCCCTGCTTGAGCCAGATACAGGACGAACAATCCCGTAATAAACATGATTTTCTGTGCAGCAGTCGCTGGCTCTGCATCCTTTATTTGCTCGCTTAACGGTCCGACAAGCACCAAATAGGCTGCAGCAATGATCAGAAATAACGCCAATATAAGCGGACTCCATAAGTCGTTGAAGCTAAAGTATTGCAACCCGAGCATACGGGAAACCTCCCCGTGACCTAATTTGATTGTTGCCAGTATTCCTTTGAGAAGATCCTTTCGCCAAAAAGGGGAAAAGACGGCGGCAATGCGCCGCCGCCATCTCTTTTACCACCAGACCCAATACAGTGCCATAATAATGCACGTAAAGGCTACGAAAAATCCAAAGGCCATGAACAGGATCGGCATCAGATGCCCTTTATCCTTCATGTGCATCCAGTAACCCAATTGAACGAATACCTGAAGAATAGCCATAACGAGCAAAATAATAATCGTAAAGGTTGTGTTGACCCCTCCGGCAGAAGCAGCCGCAAACGCAATCAGCGTAAGAATAATGGAGAAGATAAACACCACGACGTGTTTCTGTGGCCCTTCCGTCCGGTGACGGTGTTTCACAGGCTGTTCATCTGTCTTATCCTGTGCCGACATGTGTTACCCCACCTTTCCGAGCAGGTACACGACCGTAAAGATGAACACCCAGACCACGTCAATAAAGTGCCAGTACATTGCGGAGACGTATACTTTAGGTGCAGTTACGACCGTCAATCCTTTTTTGAACAGCTGCCCGATAATGATTCCGATCCACACAATACCGAAAGCAACGTGGGCTCCGTGGAACCCGACCAGTGTATAAAATGCTGAACTGAATGCACTCGTGGTCATACCGAACTCTTTATGTTTCACATACTCATAGAACTCGTATATTTCCAGTGCGAGAAATCCCATACCCAGTAACACCGTGATGCCTAGCCACAACGCTAGTGCATCTCGCTTGCCCTTATGCATGGCCTGAATCGCAAATACACTCGTCAAACTACTGACCAGGAGTATAAACGTTGCAGCGGCCACCAGTGGCAGGTGGAACAATTCATTCGCCGTAGGTCCATCATTGGTTTGACCACGAAGAGCCAGGAAGGTAGCAAAGAGTGTACCGAACAGTACCGTCTCGCCGCCAAGGAACAACCAGAAGGCGATAAGCTTGTTACGTCCTTCCAGCGTTGCTTTCTCCGGTTCATGCGGCAATTTGTCGTTCACCGGTTCGGCATGTGAGGTTGTCATGTTCTAGCCCCCTTCTCATCCTGATCCTCCGGTTCAATATGCCAGCCATGATCATCATAAAGTGAACGAAGTGCCATTGCGCCAAATGTGATTACGAGTCCAATAATAACCACAATATAATTGTTGAATAATCCGTTCATAAACGCATTGCCGAAATCATCCTTGCTAAACATCAAGCCGAGTCCTGCGATAAAGATACCTACAGACATTACAAACGGCAACGGCGTTGCTGAAGGCATATGAATCGAACCTACGGGTTCTGCCGGTGTCATCTCTGTATGTCCTGCCATCTTTTCCTTCCAATACGCATCGATTCCGCGTACCAGTGGAGTCTGCTTGAAGTTATATTCCGGTGGCGGGGAAGGAATGGACCATTCCAGTGTACGTCCGTCTTCCCACGGATCGTTCGGCGCACCAGCCGGTTTTCTTGTTGTGATCACGATGTTCACGAGGAACATGATAACCCCAACACCCATCAGAAACGCACCGACAGAGCTGACCAGATTGAGCAGGTCAAAGTCCTGATTCGGTAAGTATGTAACGATCCGGCGCTGCATCCCCATCAGACCGAGGAAATGCTGTACAAAGAACGTTAATTGGAAACCGATCATAAATGTCCAGAATGTCCATTTACCCAGTGTTTCGCTCAGAATACGTCCGAACATCTTCGGCCACCAGTAATGCAGTCCCGAGAACAATCCGAGCACCAGTCCCCCTACAATAACGTAGTGAAAGTGGGCCACAACAAAGTACGTATCATGGAACTGGAAATCCGCCGGAGCAGATGCCAGCATGACGCCTGTAACACCACCCATAACGAAGGTTGGAACGAATCCAACCGCAAACAGATTTGCCGCCGTAAAGCGGATCTGTCCACCCCACATCGTAAAGAGCCAGTTAAAGATTTTGATCCCGGTTGGTACGGCAATCAACATCGTGGAGATGGAGAAAAGCGCGTTGGCTACATTACCCAAACCTGTTGTAAACATGTGATGCGCCCATACCATGAAGCCCAGGAAGGCAATCAGGATGGTGGCAAATACCATGGAGCTGTATCCAAACAACCGCTTACGCGAGAAGGTCGGAATAACCTCCGAGATGATACCAAATGCCGGCAAAATCAGAATGTATACTTCCGGGTGCCCGAAGATCCAGAAGATGTGCTGCCAGAGTACCGGATTACCGCCACCTGCGACATCGAAGAAATTCGCTCCCAGAATACGATCAAACGTTAAAAGTACAAGCCCTACCGTGATGGCAGGAAAAGCAAAAAGGATAATGGCAGATGTAATAAATGTCGTCCATGTAAACATCGGCATCCGCATGTAAGACATGCCTGGAGCACGCATGGTAATAATCGTTGCGAGAAAGTTAATGCCCCCGATCAGTGTTCCCAGACCTGCGATCTGGAGACCGATGGTGTAGAAATCCACACCATGCGTTCCACTATATTCACTGCCCGAAAGCGGCGTATATGAGGTCCAACCCGCATCCGGTGCCCCGCCCATAACCCAGCTCAGGTTCAGCAACAATCCCCCAAACAGGAACGTCCAGAAACCCAGCGCGTTAAGAAACGGGAAAGCCACATCCCGCGCCCCGATCTGCAAAGGCACGACAGCATTCATAATGGCAAATATAAGTGGCATGACACCAAGGAAAATCATCGTTGTTCCGTGCATGGTAATCAATTCGTTAAAGACCTGTGCCGATACAAAATCATTCATCGGCTTCATGAGTTGAATCCGAATCAAAATGGCTTCAATGCCGCCGATTCCAAAGAAAAATCCACCTGCAACCAAATAGAGAATGGCGATTTTTTTGTGATCGACGGTGGTGATCCAATCCATCAAGCCCCTGTACCTCTTGACGCTATGCGCATGAGCCAAGGTTGTGTACCCCCTTCTTCGTCCTTGCTGTTCTATTCATAGTCCAATTTGTAGTTGGCCAGATATTCGGCAATTCCGTCGATTTCTTCATCCGTCAACCCAAGATCTTTGGGATTCGGCATGGTATTGCCCGGCTTCACGGATTGTGGATCATGGAGCCATTCTTTCATGTTATCCAGTACCGGGTTTCCTTCTTCCTGTCCCTCACGATAATTCAGCAGAATGCCTGCGACAGATTCTTTGCCGCCGATTCCCGTCAGGTCAGGTGCAACAGGTCCACCTTGGTCGCCAACAGCGTGGCAAGAAAGGCAATTTGTTTTGAATTTTTCGGCCAATTGAGCATCTTCAGGAAGGACTGCGGGTGCTTTCATTTGATTCACCCATCTGTCAAAGGATTCCTGACTCACCGCTTTTACCTTAAATTCCATGAAAGCATGCGATCTGCCGCATAACTCGGCACATTTACCGCGGTAAACGCCTTCATTTGGCGCGGAGAAACTAAACTTGTTAAGCGTTCCATCCGGGTTTGTGTCCATTTTGCCCGCAAGTGACGGCACCCAGAAGGAGTGAAGCACGTCAGCGGTCTTCAATTCGAATGCGATTTTGGTTCCGGTCGGGATGATGAGATCTTGAGCGGTGGTTACGTCATATTGAGGATAAGTGAATTCCCACCAGTACTGATGCGAGGTGACTTGGACCTTAAGTGCGTTTTTGTCATTGGACAGATCTTCACCTTGGGCAAAAATCGTTTGTACCGTCGGTACTGCCAGCACAATAACCAGCAATAACGGAATGGCTGTCCATATTACTTCCAGCTTGAAATTCCCTTCAACCTGTTCGGGCATCTCAGTCTGCCCGGCCCGTCTGCGAAACCGGATCAGGACATAGGCCGCTATGGCGAATACAATGATGAGCACCACGATCATAATCGCGATGGACAGCTTCATCAGATCATATTGGCCTTGCGCCACAGGACCCTGAGGTTTCATTACCGACAAGTCTTCCCGCCCGCATGCGGATAGCAGCAAAGAGAACACCGCCAGCAAGGGGAGAATTCGCTTTGCAACCTGCCACTGTTTCATCATTGATCTACCCCACTTTTTTACGTTTTCGTAGATTACCGTTGTCGTTCGGTAGAAAGGCAACAAAAGGTACGTTTCAGCACGATACGCATAATCCTCTTCGTCATACAGAACGCTTACAAAAATAACGCTTCCAGTACTCCCGTCATTTCCTGCTCAGGGCATGTCTGCGCATTCTTCCAATTCATTCTATATGCTTCAATCACTTATTAAATATAAGTTGAGGGTATGATTTTGTCAATCTTTGGACACATGTTCACAAATTGTTCACTTTATGTAAAAAACCGCTCTGTAACTTGATTTGTAAACGATTTCAGTTAAAAATATTACTCTCTACATTTGAAAATTTTTGCCAAATTTCGGTGATGAAACTTGATTTATTGGCGATTTTTCTCACATTGAAAACATGCGGGATTATGCAAAAGAAAGATCCGATTTTATGGATAACATCTTCCATATTCACCTGGAAGGCATACATTCCGCTCCATACTGCTTTATTCAAACTCAAACAGCATGGAGCATTTGAAGAATTCTGAGATTTTTTGAATCCCAACTCTCGAATTGTAGCTCGATCAGCTTATCTGCTTCGCGCACTTCATCTTACGTACCGTTGGTCAGAATTAGAGGGCCGTCTCCGGTTATGGCAACCGTATGCTCATACTGAACACCCCAGCTGCCATCCACCGTCCTCACCGTCCATCCATCCTCATCCCATACAACGGCTCCTGAACTGCCTTTTGTAAAGATCGGTTCAATGGTAATAACCATGCCCTCGGTGAGCATCATGCCCGTTCTGCGTTTGCCATAAGGCAGTACATTCGGCGGTTCATGTATATACTGACCAATCCCATGACCGATGAGC
Source organism: Paenibacillus amylolyticus (assembly GCF_001570725.1). GTDB lineage: Bacteria > Bacillota > Bacilli > Paenibacillales > Paenibacillaceae > Paenibacillus > Paenibacillus amylolyticus_A. Next base: position 276,873 of record NZ_BCNV01000006.1, on the reverse strand, counting down.
GGCTTCACAATGCCGTATCGATAGAGTCTTGCCGTTCGTTCAATGGCACTTCCAATATCTCCGAGCGTGTTGCCTGGAACTGCCTGTGCAATGGCCCGCTCAAGCGCCTTCTCTGTACGTCTCATCAGCTTGCGAACGGATCTGCTTGGTTCATCAATTCCATATGTCCAGGCCGAGTCAGCAAGCCAGCCGTCTTTGTTTACCACCATATCGATGGTCACCACATCTCCGCTCGCCAGAATCTCATCACCCGGAAATCCGTGGCAGACCACTTCATTGATGGAGGCACAAGTCGCGTAAGGATACCCTTTGTACCCTTTCTGCTCCGGTGTAGCCCCATGTTCTGCGAGAAACTCTTCCACCCGCTCGTTGATCTCTGCTGTCGTGATCCCAGGGACCATCCACTGCTCAATATGCTGGTGACAGCTCCACAAAATTCGTCCTGCTTCCCGCATGTAGCCAATCTCTTCTTTGGTTTTCAGTATAGGGTCCACATGCATTCATCCTTCCCGCTATAGGTGTACTCCCATATATATGCAGCAGGAACGCAAAAAAAACCGCCTGCCGGAGCTTAACGCCCGAGAGACGGTTCTATTCATTATCGGAACAGTATAATCAGAGTTGTGTGTTGTTTCAGGACACGGAAGAATCCATCTTGACAAGCTCATGCTCAACCACAGAAGTCAATTCTTCCTCATATCCACCCGTAATCCGGTATTTTCTCACGTACTCCTTCACGAATTTTTTTGGATCCTTAGGACGGAAAATCCGAGTCATTTCCCTCAAACTTTCTTTGACCTCATTGTGACCTTTCGTTGCCATTGTAATTCCCTCCCAAAACGTTGAAAGTGAATGCTCCGTTTAGAGAATGCCGAATAAGTCTTAAATGCCATCCATGAAGTTGTGTGCGCGGCTTAAAGCAAGCTTTAGGTCGGGAACCTCGCTAGAAAGCAAGTACCTGACACTATAAATACCCGATATGATTCGGAATGAATCATAATCTTATTGTAGCATATTCGGAAGTATCTTACGACTTGACGATTTCCTCTAATAAATATAACGGTTTTCATGCCCAAAAAGTTTAATTCCGAATCATAAGTTATGATTGCCGTCATTCTATACGGAATTAATATATCCAGCATAACACTGAACTATTCGGGGGATATTATCACGGACAACCCATATAGTTAAATTACTGGTATCCAAAGGAGGCGCCGTTTCATGGAACGCAAAGAACAGGATATGCTGCCCCTTTCGCATGAAAAGGTGGAAGTAGATGGAGTCTACATCAACGAAGCCGGACGTGAGGAACATCTGCATCGGGGGCAACACTTCCCGGCTGATCCGGTTCTCGGCAAGTCGGAATGGAAACTGACGGAATATGCATATGATAATCACCATGAAGGACGTACCGATGAACGTTTGGTGCCCAAAGAAAACGACACCGATAAAATTGGCAAGATCACAAACCCTCGCAGACAGATCGAGGGAGGATAAGGATTTCGTTCGTTTAATCAGCAAATAAATTCACCGGTTCAGTTCTGTCCAACTCCTTCATAGCCTAGTTAAAAAGGACAAAGGAGGCTGGACCGGATGTCCCCCATGAAATCGTCTAGCGGTCTGGATGAAAATATTGCCGGTATGCTCTGTTATCTGTTCACCTTTGTGGGCGGGATTGTCTTTCTCGCTGTAGAGAAGCGGAGTCGGTTCGTGTTATTCCATGCGCTGCAATCCGTAACGGTCTTTGGCATCATTATGGTCGGGCATGTCTTGTCGGCATTTCTTCCGTTGTTTGGACCCCTGGTGGCATCGCTGTTATCCCTGCTCGGTGTGGTGGTCTGGCTCATCATGGTCGTCACCAGCCTGCAGGGAAAATGGTTGAAGCTACCGTGGGTTGGCGATTTTGCAGAGAAACAGATGCGACATCTGTAACTTTAGGAGACTTGATTAAAAGAAAAGACGATCCTCCCCTTCAACCGGGTTTGGATCGTCTTTTAATTATGATTTAGAGGAATGCCCTCTTACTTTAATGTAATTGAAATATTCATAACATAAATGATGTATGTCGTAAACCATTCATGCTCTATATCATCATGTATTAATCCGCTTGAATATTCATCCTGTTAAGCATCTATTCAGAAGAGTTAACATAACAATCATGCTGGATGATAAATCTAGCCTACGTTGGCTAATTAAGCCGATTTGCCCGTCTCTCCAAGGATGGCATCTGCCTGTTGTTCAGCCATCTTGGCAGCCGTTTCCTTGGTGCCAAGACCATTAAACAGCAGGTTCATGAAGATCGCCGTGAAGCTACCTGCAATGATGCCGTTACCGAGCATAATCTGAGCCCAGTCCGGTGCACCAGCGAACAACTCAGGCACAACAGTAACACCCAGGCCCATACCTACAGAACAAGCAATGACAAACAAATTTTCATGACGGTTCAGATCGACCTGACTACCGATGATTCGAATACCGGATGATACCACCATGCCAAACAAGGCCACCATGGCTCCGCCAAGAACTGCTGTTGGAACGAGCTGTGCCAGTGCCGCAATCTTCGGTACAAATCCGATGACCACCAGGATTCCACCAGCTACAACAATGACATCACGCGTCTTCACACGTGTCATCTGTACAAGTCCTACATTTTGCGAATACGTTGTATATGGGAACGAGTTGAAAATACCGCCTAATACAATAGCCAAACCTTCCGCACGATAACCACGGGCCAGATCCTTGGAGGACAGGTCCTTGTCCAGGATTTTGCCCAGAGCCATAAATACACCTGTGGACTCGGCCACGCTGACAATCGCCACCAGGATCATCGTCAGAATTGGTACAATCTCAAACGTCGGTCTACCGAAGTAAAACGGCTGAACAACATGGAACCAACTTGCCTCAAGAATTGGAGCAAATTTTACTTTACCCATGAATCCTGCTGCTATCGTTCCTGCAAGCAGTCCTATCAGTACCGAGATGGAACGGATGAATCCAGTTGTGAAACGTGTCATCAGGATGATAAAGAGCAGTACACCGAATCCAAGCAACAGATTCGTTCCGCTACCAAAGTCCGGTTGGCCTTGGCCGCCTCCTAGATCGTGGAAAGCAACTGGAATCAGAGTCAGACCAATAATAGTCACAACGGAACCCGTTACTACAGGAGGGAAAAGCCGAATGAGCTTCCCGAAGAGACCAGAGAAGATCAACACGAACAGCCCTGAGGCAATAATTGCTCCGTAGATGGCAGATACCCCACTGTTCATACCGATGAGGATCATCGGAGAAACTGCTTGGAACGCACAACCGAGCATGACCGGCAATCCTACGCCGAAGTATTTATTTCCCCATACCTGAAGGAGTGTAGCCACACCGCAGGCGAGCAAGTCAATAGCGATCAGATAAGTTAATTGTTCCTGTGTAAAGCCCAATGCGTTACTGACGATCAGTGGAACGACGACAGCTCCTGCATACATCGCAAGAACGTGCTGTAGTCCAAGTGAGAAGGTTTTGATCGGATGCCGATGCCGCTGAAAAATACGTTCGCGTGCCATATTAATTCGTGCCCTCCTCGTCCGCAAAGGTAACCTGTCCATCCGACAGTGCCCCGATGCGAACCAGCGATTCCACACGGTATCCCGCTTCTTTCAGCAAGCGACCTCCCGGCTGGAATGCTTTTTCAATCACGATACCGATACCAACCACTTCTGCTCCAACCTGCTCCACTATGCGCGCCAGACCAAATGCTGCTTCACCATTCGCCAGAAAATCATCAATGATCAGCACGCGATCGCCAGGCTTCATGAACTTCTTGGCAACAGTAATTTCATTCGTCTCTTGCTTCGTGAAGGAGTATACTTTCTCCACCAGAATGTCTTCCGTCAGGGTAAGGGACTTCTGCTTCCGTGCAAAAATCAGCGGCACGTTCAGTTCCAACGCGGTCATGATGCCCGGTGCGATCCCTGACGATTCAATCGTCAATACACGTGTGATGTTCTCTCCTTCAAAGCGGCGAATGAATTCCTTACCCACTTCTTTCATCAGAACCGGGTCCATCTGGTGATTCAGGAATGAATCCACTTTGAGTACTTGCTCGGACAGGACAATACCTTCCTGTCTTACCTTGTCTTTTAACAATTGCATTGCATTTCTTCCCCCTGAATGCCCTCCGCACAGATGCCAACATGCCCCTCCAGTATCACAGTAAAAAAACAAAAAGCCCGCCTTTTCACACGCTGCGGAATAACCGGAGACGGGAAAGACGGACTTGTACGTATATGGACAAGCCGTATGGACGCTGCAAGTGTAATGGAAGAACAGAAAGACAGGAGATCACTCCTGACGCGAGAAACTCCAAACAGTCTAATCAGAAACAGATCCAAGCTATCTGAACCTGCTCTTCAGTCAAACTGTCTGGGGATGATCTCATTCCAATCACACAAAATATTGCAACATCTTTCCCGTAGTCCGATCATTCCGGTGATCGGGTAGAGACATGCAGGCCTATTCCTGCACATATACGAGTAACGGCATATTTAATTTTTGGCTCCATGATTCGTTACAATGTATGATCGCGAACCTGAATGTAAATGGTTAAACATAACTGACAATGTTAGAAGTATACCCAATCGGCGGCGTGAAATAAAGAAGTATTTTCATGGAAGTTGCGGAAACTTGTCTTAATTTGCAAACAAGGGGTGATTGGAATGTGTTTTTTATGTACAATATGAGAACGGAAGCGCGGATCTGAACGGAGAATGCATGGAGACGCGGCCTATATTATGAAATAATCAAAGGAGATATGCAGACATGAAAGGCGTACTTAAAGAATTCAAAGAGTTTGCCGTCCGCGGCAACGTCATCGATCTGGCGGTTGGTGTCATTATTGGGGCTGCTTTTGGTAAAATCGTCACGTCCCTTGTGAATGATATCATTATGCCTCCAGTTGGAAAACTGATGGGCGGAATCGACTTCAGCCAGAAAATCATCAACCTGGACGGGGATATCAAAACAGCAAACGGACAGGACATCACCACACTTGCTCAAGCGAATGAAGCTGGCGCTACGGTGATTGCTTACGGACAGTTCATCAACGTCATGATTGATTTTCTCATCGTTGCGTTCTGTATCTTCATGCTCGTGAAGGGTATCAACTATCTGAAAAGCAAAGAACACAAAAAGCCCGAGCCGAAAAAAACGACCAAGGCTTGCAAGTATTGCCTATCTGAAATTCCGGCTGCAGCTACTCGCTGCTCGCACTGTACTTCAGAGCTTGAAGCAGAAGGAAGCGGCGCTCCGGCGTAACCACAATGAGCGTTCAAAGACTCACCGTGTTGAATTACGAATAAATAAATCCTGATGCGGGGGTTCAACCGCTCACTTGCTAAGGTTTATGTATGAAAAGCTAGCCATATGGGCTTCATTAACAATTCGTTGCGTAGCTTAAAGGTTTGAAGGGTTCCACCGTAAAGGTGGGGCCTTTTTTGTGCCTAACATACATGTATTATATGTGCTCCCCCATGAATTTCATTTGCACTCACGCTCATGAACTAGAAACGACGTGGCAGCAAATGCTCCAGGATCGACTTCAGATCCTTATCTTCCTTGTAAACTTCTTCCCCGGTATCAAGCTCCGTCACGCGAATATATTCAAAGTTAGCCGAAGCATCCACCGGCTTGAACAACAACTGGGCCTCATCTTCCAAACGTACATTGAATCCCATATCCTTAAACATAGTGGTTAACTGACTGTTAGCCGGTTCCTGACCTTGCCCTACAAATATAAGTCCTCTAAGACTTTTACGTTCCTGAGGTTGCGGATAAATCACCTGAAAGTGTACAATGCATTCCATACGATCGTTCCCCTTTCGTGTAAAACATACTTTGTGAAATTTTGAACTTTAAAAACTGCTATATAAGGAGATACGTTTCATGACCCCAGAACGTTTCGACATTTATGACGATAAGCAAAATTGGATCGGCACTTCACTACGCAGCGAGGTCCATGCCAAAGGATATTGGCACCGTTCATTCCACTGCTGGATCGTGCGTGACGAAGGCGAGCAGCGACTCGTTCTTTTTCAGCGGCGGCGTGATATTAAGGATACCTTCCCCGGATGTTATGACATCACAGCAGCAGGTCATCTCACCGCTGGTGAGCAACTGCAAGACGCAAGTCGTGAGCTGGAGGAAGAATTGGGTGTGAATGCTCCATTTGAGGCACTAACCTATCTACTCACGGCTACACAGCAACTCCAAGGCGAGGTGCGTGGTGTGCCATTTGTAGATCGGGAATTCAGCGCGGTCTATGGATTATGTCTGAATCAACCGCTCGAAGCCTACGTTCTACAGCCCAGCGAGGTAGATAGCCTGTATGAAGTGCCGCTGGATGATCTGCTCGCCTTGTTCCGTAGTGAGATCGACGTCATTCAAGCTACCGGAGTTCAGACTCAGCCGTTGACTGAACCGGAACGTATCGTTCGCGAGATTCGGGCAACGGATTTCGTACCCCACGGCACAGCTTATTATATGGACGTGCTGGAAGCTCTGTATCACGTGCCCAAAGACTGATCATGTACAATCCTGATTAACCCGATCCCGTTCAATCGAATGTTCATAGCTTCATTTTCTCAAAAATAGCATAACTTCATACCTTTACTATCGACTTGACTGGAAACAGATGCTGTGACGAACATCACTGTCATATCTCAAATCAGCACAAACAGGCGTCTGCCTCAAGGCAGCGCCTGCTTTATGTACACATATTCATTTCATCAAAGAAAAATATTATGTGCTGAAGTGTTCACTTCATCAGAAGTGGTTAAGTCGCCGATCTGCCTAGTTCTTGTCTTCCTCTCCTGAAGGAGAAGACCAGTAACGTGCAGAGAGATCTTCGTACCGGTGCCCGTAGCGGGACTCCAGTTCCTCACCCATATCCTGTTCCAGTTCGTACAACACCAGCTCTTGAGCAAAATGATTCAGCAGCAGTCCAGTCATTACCGGATGCTCCGTCACCACTGCCTGTGTGGCACAGGATTCACCGCGCATGCCAAGCATGCACCAGCGGCGATCCACCACCAAGGAAAATTTCCGACCATTACCTGTGCCATACAAAGGCAATCCCGGCAAAGGAACAGGCTGATCGAGCATGCCTTCGCCGCCATCACACGACCATAACAGCCGCACACCGCGAGCCTCAGCCTGCTGTAAGTCATTACGCAGCAGCTCTGCCTCCTCACGCCAAACGTCTACGACGATCTCATGCTGAGCCTCGGCCAATTCACGGCTCAGATTCTCAAACACATTTTTGTCACCTTCAATGTTATAGAAGACAGGTTTCTCCGGTTCGCTCTTGGGCATGCTGCTCTGGACATAATCCAGAGAGGTACGCATCTGATCAGAGATCATGCGTGTCATCTCCTCAGGCTTCAGCACACTATACTTCGCAGGCTCCCCCGGACTACACCGCAAGAACCCACGCTGTTCCAGCCGTTGCAGGGTCGCATATACATTGGAACGGGACACGCCCAGCCGCTTCGCAACCTCATATCCTGAGGCTGATCCCTGACGAGCGAGTTCCACCATAATTTTAGATTCCATCTCGGTAAACCCGAGATGACGCAAATGATGCAGCAGTTGGTCCATATTCCCGTCCCCCCATGCTGTCAGCAACCCACACTGCCTCACACTGATGCGGCAGTGCTTCTACTGCATCAGATCAGATCTGTTCGGCACCACAGCGCGGACACCACTTCGACCCTTTGGGCAGCTCGGCTGCACAAATCTGACAATTCACCATTTCGCGTGACACTTCGGTCTGTACGTCCACCGTATTCACGATCGGGTTATTTTCTTTCCAGTAGCGGATGCGTTCGTCCAGCTCCTGCTGACGCTCACGTTCACGTTGCATCTCTTCATCTCTGCGACGTTCCCATTCCGCATCGAACGCTTCCTTTTCTTCTTGGGTAAACTCGGTACTGTTATATTCCGATTCGGTCTCCAGATCGGCTATGGACGGAATGACCGTGTGATACGGCTCATCTTCCTCCAGTTCCAATTCAGGTGGCGCATCGTAGAAGTCCGGCTCCGGAGTTTGGGTCTGAGCTACAGCTGCCTCCTGTCTCGCGGCTGTGGTGGCTCCTGCGAATCCTGTAGCTCCTACTGTAGGTGCTGGTGTCTTGAACTCGCCCAACTTGCGTCCGCATTTAGGGCAGAAGTTGGCATCCAGGGAAGCGACATGTCCACACTCGCACAACCGTTCGTTCTTAAGCTGTGCAATCTTGTTGCGCAGACCATCAATCTCGTCCTGCAATTCGTCGCAAAGCTGCGACAGATCCACCATCTCTTTTTCCGCACGCGTCATATCCTGTGCCCGATAACCCTCATAGAAGATGCGACCCATATCTGTAAAATGGACTTCCTGTTCCTGTTGCAAGCCCACAATCTGGTTGTTCAATTTCCCAATTTCAACGGCGTGCTGGGCACGCTCTGTTGCTTTGTTCGCTCCGTCTTTGATGCGCTGAAGCAGTTTCATGACCATTCCTCCTCTGTCCCGTCAAAACCAATATTATCATTTCTATTTAGTAGTAAATTAGCATATTACATCCTTCATGCAAAATGCTCAGGCATATAACTTATACGATATCATGCCAAAAAGTTGCGTAATCTCGTGCTGGTGCCCGTTTTATACCGATACTGGATGAAATCGGGGGCTTTCGTCAAGACCATATGTTCGGGTATAATGAAGCTTTGGCCATACTTAACCGCCTGTTTAGGCGACTAACTCTATCATACCAATTTACAATGCGATTGTGAAAAGGGCAAATGGTTTACTTTTAACCGGGATAGTCCTATCCCTGAATGCATACAGAGGTGGATGAAACATGTTAAGTCCGAACTCAACGTTCTACCCCCGTCCGCTCGGGGTTACCCCGGCGGCGTCCCTGCCCCAGTCCCCGTCTGCTCCGCTGGAGACCAGTCGGCAACTCGTGGGCAATGATCAACAGGATGCCTTTTATTTTCGTTCTCTGGAAGAGGCGGGCATCAAGCTAAATGCACCACAAATTTCGGCAGTCCGTCACGGCAGAGGACCTATTCTGACGCTCGCCGGAGCTGGCTGTGGCAAAACGACTGTGCTGGCTGCAAGAGCCGGCTACCTCATAGAGGTCAGTGGCGTACATGCGGGTAGTATCCTGCTGGTGACGTTCACCAACAAGGCCGCCACCGAGATGAAAGACCGAATCGCCGCATTGCCAGGTATACGCCCGGCAGCCGCGAGAGCCGTACAGGCTCGCACCTTCCACTCTTTTGCGCTGACATTGCTGCGTCATTACGGTGTGCAGGAAGAGATCTTTGGCGAGTCGCGTGCTCAGCACACCGTACTGAAGATGCTTCTTCGTCAAAATGGCATGAGTGAAGCCTTCCAGCCTGAAAGTCTGCTGGCCATGCTGTCCGCGTGGAAGATGCAAGGATCAGAAACCACCGACCTGCCTGAAAAGTCACAGGAAGAACGCGACGCCAAGCGTGTCCTGCTAGGTTACGAAGCCTGGAAACAGGATCGGGGCAAAATGGATTTTGATGATATTTTGCTACGGGCAGCCGCGCTGCTTCGTGATCCTGCTGTTCTGGGTCCGCTTCAAAAGCGTTTCCAGTACATTATGGTCGATGAGTTCCAGGATACCAACCATCTGCAATATGAAATTGTACAAAAACTGGCTTCCGCCCACCGCAACCTGATGGTTGTGGGAGACGATGACCAGACGATCTATACCTTTAATGGCGCACGCCAGGAATCGATTTTGGAATTCGATAAAGTATACCCCGGTGCACGCATCGTGACGCTGGATATCAATTATCGCAGTGATGCACGCATTCTGGGACTCGGGAGTGAATTGGTCGCCCGCAATAAACGCAGACGTGACAAACGTCTGCGCGCCGCCGGAAACCGTGGAGATGCGCCGCGCTTCGCTACGCCTTCCAATGCGGAGGAAGAAGCGGCGTGGGTCGTAAACCAGCTCTGCCAACAGGTTGAAGAAGGGCAACACACTTATCGTGATATTGCGATTCTGCACCGGACAGCAAGCAGCAGCCGGGCTGTATTTGAGCAGCTTGTGTTGAAAGATGTACCTTTTGTACAGCATGGTGCTTCTCCGGTGTTCTATGACCAGTCTCTCATCAGACCCCTGATGGATCATCTGCGTCTGTCCCTTGATCCACGTGCCATGGATGCTCTCCCCAGTGCATTGGGACCGCTCTATGTATCACGGGATGCTGGCCTGGAATGGATTCAGCGCTGTGAACAACAACAGGCGAAGAAATATCCGCTTATCCATCTGGTGAAATGGGACAAGCTGAAACCGTTCCAGCAGGAACAGGTCAAAGAACGCATCAAGCTGATCAAATCACTGCACAAACTAAAACCCATCATCGCCATTCAGGAGATGCGCAGGCAGTTCTACGACAAGTATATGGAAAGTGGTGATCCCAGCATCTTCACCCATTATAAGGAAACGATGCTGGAAACCCTCGATGAATTCGAAGCTGCCGTCAAAAAATTCGAAACGGTGGAAGAGTTCATCCAATTCGCGGATGAGCTCTCCCGTAGACACCGGGAGATGGAATCTTTGCGCCGTGCGCAGGATAGTGACGCAGTACAACTGATGACGATCCACCGGGCCAAAGGTTTGGAGTTCCCTTGTGTATACTGGATCGGAGCCAGTGAAGGCATTGTGCCTCACAGTACAGCACTGCGCCAGGATATTCCTGAGGATCAGAAAGCTGCGCTTGCTGTGCAGCAGACAGATGCCGAGCTGGACATGGCGCTGGAGGAAGAACGCAGGCTCGCCTACGTTGCCATCACACGGGCCAAGCAGTACTTGTATGTTACTTCGCCGGCAAGCCATCACGGAAAGCCAGCGGATGTGTCCCGCTTCCTGCTTGAAGCCTTCGGCATGGAAGTACCGGACAAGCGCAAACCTCGTGAGGAGAGCCGGACGAGCGGTCAGGCTTCATATGGCAAAGGCAATGGATCGTATGCCCGCTCGGGCTCGGGTGCCCGTTCCGAAGGTCGGGATGTAGCACAGCGTCGTGCAATTAGCCATAGTGACCGCCGTGACTTCGAGGTCCACAACGAACGTGACGAGGACCGCCTCGGTGAACGACGTGGGAGTGGTGAAATCCGCAATCATAAGGCATTCAGCACCACAGGTGTGAGTCCGACAGCTGGGACTTCCTCCAGTTTACAGTCGCACACTTCAGGTTCAGGTAATGCTGAGCGTACGGAGACTGTTGCGGTCTGGAAATGCAGCTCGTCTACCTGCAAAGCGTGGCTAAGACAGAAGCCGGCTGTGCCTTCAAAAGCAACCAAGAAGGCATCATCGGGCCCTCCCGCCTGTCCACTATGTTCAGGATCGATGGAGGCAGGTACCCGCCAAGTTCCCGTAACGGGGAGATTTGGGAAATAAAATAACACGAGCATAGTTGCTCGTTTCAGGGCGCTTTTTGCTGTTTATTAACAGTAGAAGCGTCTTTTTTCCATTTCAGAATGGAGGTTGGATTATGCAGGAGGGCAAACAACATCTGTATGTATCGGTAACTCATAATCTTATTGAACGAACAAAGAACGAATCTACACCCTTTGAAGTGTTGGTGGATGACGGGCAGTTGGGCCGATTGAAGGATCTGATGAAGGTGCTGGAGGATGACGATGCCTATACTTTGCAACGAGCTCCCGTACCCTACAAATCAGCAGACCACGATGAGGCGACAGAGCAATTTTCGGATGGCATGACCTTGCTGTACACCTTTCTGTATGACCATGGCACGCCGGACACCCGGCAGGCAATTGAAAGCATGAACGTGCTTCCAAGACTGCAGGATACGGATTACGATGACCCTGGGTATGAGAATTCACCACTGAATAAATGACAGGATGCCAAAAAGACTTCCTCTCCGATGGATTCGGGCAACAAAGCCGGGTTAAGGAGAAATGGAAGTCTTTGATCTTTTAAATTATACGAAAGCTTTATAAGTTGTTTCATGTTTCATGAGAACCTCTTCATACCTTCCTGTTCGGATGATTTCCCCCTGCTCCATGACGATGATCTCATCAAATCCTTTTAAACTTTCATCATACTCATGAGTGATCATCAAACAAAGCACATCTTTCATCTGCCCCAGTATATCCTTGATCTGATCACGGGTCTCAGGGTCTAATGCGGAGTCTGGCTCATCTAATAATAATATTTCAGGCCTTTTATACAATGCTCTAGCAATACAGACCTTTTGTCGTTCCCCACCTGATAAATACTCTCCATGATCCCCTACCACAAAATCCAGCTGATCAGGATGCTTGTTGATACATTCACGAAGTTGCAGTCTTTCAATGAGCGATTGGAGTTCCTCAAAGTCGGAAGAAACATCCGATTGTCCCATAAGGATGTTTTCTCGAATCGTCGTGTTAAACAAATAGGTTTGCTGATCAATATAAGCCAAATTCTCATAGCTCACTTGTTTCATATCTCTGTTGTCTAGTCGGATAGATCCTGTGTAATCCGTAATTAATCCTGCAATCATCTTTAATAACGTGGACTTCCCACTTCCGTTCCCACCAACAATTGCATATTTTTTCCCGGCTTCTAATGTGATAGAAACCTGACGAACTGCCGGCTTCTCTTCATCCGGATATACATAACTTATATTCTCCAGATGTATCTTTTCAAATTGATCAATGAAAACTTTATTATCCTCTCCACCATCGTCCGAACGTTCAATAATCTTATCGATCTGTTGGCGTATCGGCTTAGTCGAACGAACAATATTAAGATCCTGAGTGATACTGATAGCAGGTTCAAAAACATACATGATTAATTGAGTACATGCAATAAGAGAACCCACTGTGAGAGCACCAGTACTCACGGAGTAACCACCAATCAAAAAAATCAGTAGCAATAATACCATAGACGAACTTCCAAATGTAACATTTGCCAGAATAAGTATATCTCCAAACTGTTTGCTCTTCCGTTCCATGTTTTTTATTTTAATGAAATGACGGTTCAGTATATAATTCGCAACCTTATAAATTTTGATTGTTTCATATCCATATAAAGCTTCACTTGTAGATGTAGTGTATTCTTCTGTTTTTTTGATCAATTCCTCTTTTAACAAGAGAATCCGTTTAGTGAATAGAAGAGGAAATATGCCAAGTGCAGCAATAACTATAATCAAACTCAAGGTTAACAACGGGTTCAACACAATCAGAGTACATATGGATACTACCAGCAGCAACGACTTCGAGATCAAATGAATCACAGTTTTGAAATAGTCATTTTCCAGAACAGGAATATTGGTTAATAGCAAGGATGCATATTCATCATTCTTTTGAGATTTGAACTGTCCGTACTCTGATTCTAATAAAGCTTTCATTACACGATTTCTAATCTCAATTGTCCTATGCATGACATAGGTATTGTTCATTCTTCCTGTCACATATGTCATCGCCATTTGAATAACGATAATTATAAGTGCCAAAAACAAATAGAACCTGAATAAATTCATCTCATTCGCAATCAGGAAATCTGTGACCTTCATTAATGCCAGCGGAAATAAGACAGAGACAATCGACAATAGAAAATTGGCACTAATTAACACGATAAACTTTAAATCCTTCTGAATATATTTCATGATTGGCCCTCCGGTTTCTTCCAGAACAGCACAGAACATTCAGCTAATTGAGTTTCATTTTACTTTTAAGCCCCGCTCCTGCAATTATGTAATGCAGTGTCAGTGTGATTACCATAATAATGATGTATGCAAACCAGGGTGAACTGCTAGTCGAGATGTTTACGTAGTCCGATTGATACTTCTGGCTAGCATTAAAAATACTTTCAATATTTCTGCTTATGATTAATGAAGCAACAGAAGTATATATCAAGCTTGGAATACTAAACACAATTCCCACATTCCTGGCATGCCCTTGCTTCTCTTTAATCCAAAACATCTGTGCAATCAGCCCAATACCTACACTGGCTAAAATGGGAAGAAAAACCAAGGCAAAGATCTGAATGATATCGACTTGACGCTGAAACGTCACCAGAACATATAACAAAAGGATATGAATAACACACGACAAGATAAATAGTAGTTTTGTTTTCATATGCACCCTCCCTAAATATTCATGAGATTATATGTGAAATGAAAGAGTACCGTGTAGCGCAAGTTGTTTGTCTTTACATAGATTACACCCATCACAATCGAACCAGGTAAACGATACAGTACATTATCCATAAAGGGCTCATTCATATGTGTAACAAACGCAAAACATATACTGCTTAACAAGACAACGAACCATGCCCTGTTATATAGCTTTCTGATGATATAGCACATTGCCCCACGTGCCCAGAATTCTTCTGTAACAGCAACAATGCACATCTGAACTGTGCTTAAAATCAAAACCTGAAAATCAATCCCTTTACTAAACAAATAAGAATAGAGGACAATTAAGGTTATGCATCCTATAATGATTTCAAGGTATTGGACTGATCGAACTCCCAATTCTTCTCGTTTCACCTGATATAACTTCTTCAGATACGCATAAGGGAATATAATAAATCCTACGGTCATACTGACTCCAATTATCAGAAATAATGAAACCCACTCACTGTTTCCTGGTACTAAAAAACTCATGACAATTCCACTTATAGAGACCATAAGTGTAGGCAAAATCAACAGGATGAAAAAGTGTCCTATAACTTCTATAATGTTCTCTTTCTGTCTTTTGACACTAAAAACTCTCCATTCAGAGATCCCTTCTTTCAAACTTCCTTATTCCTAGTACACTGAAAATAGTACTGTACACTGCGACTAATGCTGCATTTGCTAAAAACAATTTCACAGCCTCAGACGTTTGGGTTAGATCCAACTCTCCAAACCTAGAAATATAATACGTGATGGACAGATATTGAATGGTTGGAAACTCTGAAACAAACATAAATGCAATAAGGACAATGCTAAAAATAATGACCGCAGTATTGGTTTTAAAATAAACACTTAACATAACACTGAATGTAATTGTGAAAATATAAACCAGTACAATGCACAAAAAAAACAGGAATAAGCCTGTCAATTCTTCCGATTTTAATAATTGTCTCGTCACCAAATCTTCACGTTGAACAGCAAATAAATAATACATCACCAAAGTCACGATTAAAAAAGCTAGACATATCACAAAAAAGGCCAATATCAGTGAACTGACTTTTGCAAAGTACATTTTGGGACGGTTATTGATCCGTTGTGTATATAACAAAATACTCTTGTTCTCAATTTCGCCTCCCAACGATCGGACAGACACTAAAGATAGAATAAAATAATAGATGTATACTGCATTCACGAAGCTGAACATATTCACAAAGAAACTCATGCCATATTCTTTCTCTTCTCCGGTGAATACAATAACAGAGGAATTGAGAGAAATACCGATGCTATACAGAGCAGGGATTGCGAGCATCGTAAGCATAATCCACATATCCTTACGATACATCAATTTCCGTAGTTCAATGTTGCATATGTTTCTGAAGCTCAACATGCTCGTTATCTCCTTCAAACAGTCTAATGAGCGAACCTTCAATGACGTTCAAATCTTGTAATTTCACTTGATGTGTTACAATTTCTTCTATCACTTGGTTGAGTATCTCCACATCAGCAACTTGAATTCTGTTCGCTACTACCCTAACACTTTCAATTACGTGTATCTTATCCAGTAAAGCAGAAATATTTGAGGATGACTCTTCCAAAATGATTTCATATTTGCGTCCGTCGTCAAACACACCATCGTATTTTTTCTCTCCATCTTCAATGTAGATAATTCGGTCACATACATCCTTGACTTCATTCAGGTTGTGATCAGAGAAAATAACGGCCTTATTCTCCTGTTTTGCCTTTTTAATTATGATATTTTTGACCAATTCTCGACCCATAACGTCTAGTCCCACCAAGGGTTCGTCTAAAATCAGGAAGGGCTTATCATTCAGCAGAGCCTGTGCGAGACCCAACCTTTGTTTCATACCAAATGAGAATTTTTTTACATACTCTTTTTTTCTCTTGGTCAACCCTACAAGTTCGAGTACTTCGTTTAATTGATACTCTACTTTGTTCATATCTGTGACACCGTCAGCAAGCATAAGCAGTTTCAAATTATCGTATGCGTTCATATAATCTAAAAAGCTACTCTCAATCAGAACCCCGAATCGAGAGATTAAAGATGGTTGTTCTTGGACATCATGCGAATCGACGAGAATTGTACCTGAAGTGGTTTGTATATGGTTCACAATGCAATTCATAAGCGTAGTTTTACCCGAACCGTTCTTTCCGATCAAACCTACAATTTCACCGGATTGAATACTAGCTGAAAAATTATGAAGGGCCAAATGTTTACCGTAAAACTTCGTCACATCTTTCAATTCGAGAATCATAAATCTACCCCTATATCCTCTTGATAGAATGGAGAGACTCAGAACACAAATTTTTATCTGAGTCTCCCAAAATTATAAGTTATAACACACTACCACTTGTTACCAAAACTAACACAGACATACACACCCACACTGACACAGTTTGATTTGGACAATGCTTTACGCGTCGAAAACAACATTGAGATACATCTCCTTTTTATAAGTATGATTATTCATTTTTATTTATCACCATTTATTTCCATAACTTACACACACAAATACACCTACACTAACACAGTTAGGTTTGGATACCGTCTTACGTGTCGAAAACAACATATTATCACCTTCCCTTCCTTAAAAGTAATATATTATCAAAAATTTCAAACTGAGGATTCAATGTATCCAATAGACTCTTTTAATCTTTGAATCGAATCCCTGTAGAAATTTTTAATAAACGGACAAAAGGCATCTCTGTTATTCAGTGTATTGTTGTACAACCAACTTCTACCTCTGCATCCACCACCACATAAATATCTATATTTGCAATGTTTGCATTCTTCAATGTTGTCAACATTAAGTTTCAGGAAGGGATTATCCGGATGCTCCAATACTTCATCCAATTCTTGTTCCAGTATATTGCCCAAACTTAAGGATGAGTCGTGCAGCATATGACAAGGATATATCGTTCCATCTGCCCCAATACTTACCATCTCTTTACCAACTTCACAGTTCCCTCGACAAGTCAGTTCAATTTCCCCTGCTGGCATGTCATAGATAGGAACACTTTGATCCAGATTCGATATTTTCTTGGAAAACTGCACTAGGGAGTGATGATCAAATATGTATGGACGAAAATATTCGTCTTCTGGATTCACTGTGAAAATACTAAAGGAAAGTTTGACATCAAGTTGTTTGGCGAAGTTTAAGTACTCGTCAATGTGATTAATGTTTTGAGCATGAATGGTTGCAATCAAAGTTACAGGAGCCTTTTCTCTTAAATAAGCCACATTGCTAATAATCTTTGGCATAATACCCTGATCACGAATAAATCGTGTTTCTTCATTATATCCATCAATGGAAATACTAAGTGCATCTATATATTGAAATGCCTCTTCATAGCGTCGATAGTTCATCGTTCCATTACTAATGACATGCAGATTCATAATGCCCAGAGTCTCTTTTGCAAACTTGCATATTTCCACAATATCTTTGCGAATAAATGGCTCTCCTCCAGAAAAGACGATTTGTTCCGCACCATTTGCTTTCAATTCAGATAATACATGACATATTTTTTCAAAAGGCAGTGCATCCTTTAGATTACGTTCCTCCACAAAGGAATAACAGCCCACGCAATGCAAATTGCACCGATCTGTAAGATGAACATAAGCCGCTTTGAGTCCTTTCTTTTCTTCTACAAAAAATTGATTCTCTATCATACATTCTAGTAACTGTTGTTCTTCTTTATCAAGCTGAACAAGTTCTACTCCACTGTTGATCTGTTCAATCAAATGCACACCTTTTGCATCCAAACCAATAATTGATCCATTATCAATATTACCAATCATGCGTATTCCATCAATTTCAAACTGTCTAATGTCCTTGTGTAATCGGTACCCATCATCTAAAACAGAACTCACAGTATCACCTCATACTTTGATTTTCTTACGGAATCAAATTTCATAAAGGTAAACGTTACCATTAATTTGAATGAGTAGTATATGTTTGTCATATGTTATTATATTCCATCTATATGTAAATACAGGTGACAAATGTCACTATATGTAATATGGAAGTGTGAATTCACAGTTTTATCATATATGGAATAAAAAAAGACATGCTTCAGTCGGAATACACCGATTGGCATGCCTAAACATAAACAATACACTTAAACTTAATATTTTATATCGTAATTAATCCAGACGAATCTCCTGCCCTTTCTCAGCGGACTCGTAGATTCCGCACAACATGCGCGTGGAAGCCACACCATCCGCAATGGGGCTAATCGGCTCTGTGCCGTTCAGGCAACAATCCACAAAGTGGTCGATCTGGTTCTGGAATGCACTATGAATATGGAGACCCGTGTTGTCCGTCTGGGGTTCAATATTCAGAATGGTGTTATTTTTCTCCGTGACGATGAGTGTCTCCGGCTCCAATTCAAATCCACCGCGCTCACCGTATAACTTCACGGAAGATTCATCTCCGCGTGCATGAAGGGTAAAGCTCACATCCACCGCCAGCGAAGCCCCGTTTTCAAACCGAATGAGCGCATTTGCCATATCTTCCACGTCATTCACAGCTGCGCTGTAGTCGGCTGCTTTGTAAAAAGAAAGATGTTCGATATGGGCACGATTGCCCAGCTTCCGATACGTATTACCACTGACCGAAACAGGCTTGGGCCTGCCCATCAGATACCAGCATTGGTCAATGATATGTACGCCCAGGTCAATCAGAGGACCGCCGCCGGAACGGCTTTTGTCAGCGAACCAACCACCCGGATTGCCATGCCGCCGCAGAATGGAAGCTTTGGCATAATACAGTTCACCGAACTCTCCAGCATCAATGAACCTGCGCATCATCTGCATATTGTTGTCATACCGACGCACAAATCCAACGATAAAGGTACGTCCACTCTTCTTCACCGCTTCTTCAATCCGCAGTGCATCTTCCACATTGGTTGCCACCGGTTTCTCCAGCAACACATGCTTGCCTGCCTCCAGTGCAGCAATGGCGAATTCCGCGTGTGTATTGTTCCAAGTACAGATACTGACAGCATCCACATGCGGGTCCTCCAGCATCTCCCGATAATCGGTATAGACGGATTGGGCATCATACTTCTGTGCCGCAGCTTTAGCCCGCTCCTCGTTCAGATCGCAGATCGCATAGATGACGGCATCCTCATTTTTGGCATAACATCTCATATGAAGATCCGAGATAGATCCTGTACCAATCATTCCGATGTGTAGCATTTGTTTCGTGCTCATCATCATCCTCCCTTCCTTTTCCACAACTTCCAGAACATCATTATCGTCTAGTCTGCCCGCAGCATGCCTTCGTAAATACCCGGCGTCGAATTTTCAATCTTCACGGCACCCAGTGTCCGGGCATAGAAGTCTACAGGTCCCGCTGATCCGATAATCGCATACCCGTAACCGTCCGCCTTCATCGCATGCATACAGGCCAGTAACAGGGCTGTGCCTACACCTTTGCCCCGTGCATCCTGGCTCACACCTGTCGGTCCGAAGAAATTGCGACATGTCGCTTCGTAACAGGCAAATCCAATCATTTTTCCATGCTCAACCGCAATATAACAGGACACGGGCTGACGCGCAAAAGCGACCTCGCATTCATCCACCCAAGCCTGGCTAAAATGTGACCTCACCCAATCCAGTACAAGCTGCTTCTCTGGGGCAATGGCTCTTCGAATCACAATGGAGGATTCCTCCAACGTTCTCAGTCCACTCTCTTGCTCCGGCAAACGATAGAGCGCTACCAACATATCACTCATCTAATCCGTTCCTCCTCGTACTTGAATGTGAAAATAAGATAAAGGTTTGGCCACTTACCTGAAATTAACCTGATCCTGCTACGGATAACCTGCAATTCAAGCGATATTTCAAATCTAAACTAACATACCGTTTACATTCATTGCATATCAACTGCAACACTGAGACGATTTGTCCCGTCTATTAACTTGAGGCGCGGCCCTAAGGAAGATTTTACCGCGACAGTACAAAGATTAGAAGGGATGAATATTGATGAACAACAACATGAAAAAAGTAAGTGCCCTAATGGCCCTATCCATGGCATTGGGTGGTGGAGCCGCTTATGCAGCAACACTGGACAACACACAACCAGTCCATCAAACATCCGTTTCAGCCGATAGTAAGGCAACTGATGCAGTAAACGTATCCGTGAATGGTGCATCCATCTCCGATGGTTATTGGAACAAGGATGGCAAAGTAGCCATGATCCCGCTGCGTGATCTTACCGAAGCACTGGGTATTGAACTGAAATGGAATAAAGAAAATAAAACTGCAGAGCTGACACGAGGTGTTCTCTGGACACAGGTAATCACAGGCAAGGATCAATATTCCGTAAATAAAATGCTGCTCACGCTGGGCACAGCGCCTGAAATCACAGGCGGCACTTTGTATGTACCTGCTTCTTTTGCCGAAAAGGTACTGCAAGGACAAGTGAACACAACAGGAAATCAGGTGACGATCTCCAGTGAAGAGGACGTGAAGACGGTTACTGAACGTGGTGTAATTACCAGAATCTCGAACCAAGATAAATATAAGTCCATCCAAATTGGTGGTGCAGGCATGGACGGCATCGTGCTCAATCTGAATGAAGATACGAAACTCATCTCGGCAGACGGGAAAGAGATTGCACTAACCGATCTGACCATTGGTATGAACGTGGAGGCTGAGCATTCCCAGATCACAACACGCAGTCTGCCACCACAAACGCCAACCTATAAAGTCACTGTACTGGATGAAGCTACAGAATCTGAAACACAATTGAAAGAGGTTCTGGGGACGGCTGGTACGATTGAAAATGTAATAACAGCTGAAGGCAGCATCTCACAGATTGAGATCACTGGTACACGATTAACTGAGACGGCTCCTGACCATGTCGTGCTGAACATCGCTAAAGACACGCTGCTCGTGAACCACGAAGGCGAAACGGTGAAAGCTGAAGAACTGACCAAAGGAACTAAAGTCATTGGTTTCTACAGCCCTATGCTGACACGTAGCCTGCCTCCAATCGGAACAGCTTGGAATGTGGTTGTTGAAGCACCAGCAGCAGAGCTGGAAGCGAAATAACACGGTTAGAAGAGCTTCTGGCTGAGACACATGTTATATGTTGTTGCAGACAACCGCGCGCATCTCTTAGCGTGGTGTCATGGTGTGGAGCATCATAATGACCAGGCATCCGCTTGTATCTCTTGGCGCACGGTGCATTGAGTTTGGCGCATCAAGAGCTCAGCCGTGAGGCTAGACGGCGAAGTCAATCCAAAAAAGACCTTATCTGCTTGTCTTCTGACAAGCACGGATAAGGTTTTTTTGGGGTTTGTTGGTTTTTTGTTTTGGTTCTGGTTTTGGTTCTGGTTTTGGTTCTGGTTTTGGTTCTGGTTTTGGTTTTGGTTTTTTAGAGTGTGTCTTCACACACTTGCTTCAAACTGAAGCGTATCTGAAACTTGTCCGGAGCAGACACGTGCGATGTTCGCTGCATACGAAATACGTTGCATACTGAATGTAAGAGCAAGCGGGTATTAACGCTAACGAATCTGCGGCATCTTATTCAAGCATTTAAAGCGCCTGTAAAAATCTAAGGAATCTGAGACACGCTATATCAGAATAAATAGCTCTTTACAGCATTTTTATCAGAGGAATTAGGGAAATAACGTGCCTGATGTTCCTTACATTTTAAAAAGAGGACCTGAGGGCCAAATAAGACGTCCTGTGTTCCTTAGAAAATCTTCTGGATATTCGCCAGAATCAATCGGACTGGACTTCATCTTCAACGATCGCTTCCACTTCAATCTCAACCATCAACAAGGGATCAATGAGTGCGCTAACTTCAACCATGGTGGCTACAGGCTGAATCTGTCCAAAAAATTCACCGTGAGCCTTGCCAACTTCCTCCCATCTGGAGATATCGGTCACAAACATTCGGGTTCTAACGACATGCGACATGTCAGCTCCCAATTCGTTCAGTGCATTCTCGATCGTCTGCAAAACGAACCTCGTCTGTGCATATGGATCACCTGCCCCAACGACTACACCATCTTGCATCGCGGTTGTACCCGCCACTTCGATTCGGTTCCCTACACGGATGGCACGGCAATATCCCACCAACGGTTCCCATGGGGAGCCGGTAAATACCTGCTGTCTACTCATTCTTTCGTCCCTCGCTTTGGTTGTATTTATCTAAATTGAATTGGATTAAACATGAATTATATCAGTCCACCATCATCTCAGACAATAGAATGTAGTTTAATTTCATCTTATTTGCAACATCATTTTTGCAAAAAAAATCCCTGAATGACTGCCCATTGTTCAGGTCAAGGACAATTCATTCAGGGATAGCATTCAGATTACAACTTGATATTCGCCTCATCAAAGTATTCTTCCAGGGTTAACCCACTTTTCGCCACATCCTTTGCCAAATCGGTACCGATGTATCGGATATGCCAAGGCTCGTAGACGTAACCCGTTGTATCTTCTTCACCTTTCAGATAACGGATGACGTATCCATATTCAGCAGCGTGTTCAGCCAGCCACTGGCCTTCCTTCGATGTGCCAAATACCTCTTCCAGCACATTGCCTACACTCGGACTCGATACATCGATGGCAAGACCCGTCTGATGTTCGCTTCTGCCTGGTACAGAGCTCACACGATCCGTGTATTCTTGACCTTTGGTTTTGACATTGTTGTTGTAAATGGATACCTGACGCTGATACGAACGATAGCCGGACACCGCACGAAGCTCAATGCCATCCGCCTTTGCACCCGCAAATAACTTCTCCAGCGCCTCGGCAGCTTCCTTGCGCATATGCCGCTTCTCGTGCGGTTCGTCGAAGGAGAACGGTACATTCGGCTCCACCAGATCGGCCGGCTCGTACCCTTCAGGCAGACTGCGCTGCTTGTTCACAATAACGGTCATAGACTCGGCATTGGTCACCACGGATTGTGCATCAATCGTCGTTTGCAGTGCGCTGATGCTGCGTTTCTCCATCAATGGATCTTCCGCTGTTGCCCCGTTACCATCGTCTGAAGAACCCTGCTCTTCGCCCGCTGAAGCATTACCCGACTCACTATCTGTGCCTTCACCGCCGTTGCCTGAAGCTGACGCATCATCGCCACCAGCATTATCGCCGTCCGTTCCCTTATCCTCCGTAAAATGAACCGTTGTGCCGTCCGACTCTTGTTGTATGTTACCTGCTCCACTCGGGTCCTGGCTCTCCTCTGTGCCATTCTGGCACGCGGCAAGCAATGCTCCGCATATCATCAATGAGGACAGCATAACCACCATGCGGCGCTGTCTTCCTGTATGTGATTTCATGTAAAAACTCCTATCACCATAATATAAATGTTGCTGTCTAGTTGTCTGCGTGCAATGTTCCCTGCGACAGTATACCTTAATTGGGAGCGAAGCTCCACCGGTAAAGACCTCCTTTAGACGAGATCCGGATGAATATATACGCGCTGTACAGCTTATATGATCGTTTTTTGGACTTTTAGAGCAACATCCCAGTGCTGTACACAATAGAAGTGAAATGGGAATATGCCTTCATATATCCAAAAGTGATTATGCAATAAAAACAAGCAGGGGTGATCTGAGATCTCCCCCGCTCTGATGAGTGCATCATTTGGTTGCCGGGCTGTCCGTCTTCTTCTGGACAGCCTGCCACATCCGCGCGGCTACACGCTCGCGGATCAAGTCCAGCCCTGCCGTGGCCGGCACGCCCGGCAGCAGCGCCGTCAGCTCCGGCAGAGCCGGCGGCTTGCCCGGCTGCGTGAGACGCACCTCAACGGCGCCAAAGCCCGGCCCCGGCTGGTGCATGGCGCCGTCTGCGGCTGCCTCGGCGATCCACTCGCCGACAGCTGCGCCGCCTTCGCCGCCCCGCGCCTGCGGGCGGCCAGCCGTTTCCGCTGCGCGGCCGGGGCCGCTGGGATCATGGGCGAGTTCCTCCGCCCATGCCCCCAGCACGCCGGCGAGCAGCGCTTCGCGCGGCAGGCCGGCGTGCGCCAGCTGCAGCAGCGGCTCGGCCGCGAGGTGCGCGGCTACGGCGCGCTCAGCGGCCGCGGCATGCGCGCAGCTCGGGCGGCCGCAGGTGCACGCCACGGCCGAGCTGGCCGTTGCTGCGCCTGGCGAGCCCTCGGGCGCTTGCGCAGCCGGCAGCAGCCCCGCAAGATCCTCAGGCGCCGGGCCGCCGCGCAGCAGGGCGTACAGCGTCAGCGGGCGCTTGCGCAGCTGAGCCAGCACAGCCTCGCGCTGGGCTTCGCTCAGTGGCGATGGCGTTCCCGTGACCGTGAACACGCCTGCGGCTGATCCGGTCTTGCCCTCAGCTGCTGAAGCGGAAACGGAAACTTCCTGTTCCGCTTCCGCTGCTGTATTTACTTCTGCTGTCCATCCACCGGGGGACATATGCAGCTCGATCTTCCATTTTTCGCTCACAACAATCCCCCTTTCTCAACATCTATATTCTCCTGATCTTTCAAGGTCACAGCCACGTCTCACCCTGAAGTGAGATTAGACCGCGCAGCTCATCATCCGACATCTCGGTCAGCCAATTCTCACCTGAACCGACGACCTGCTCGGACAGTGCCTTCTTGCTTTCAATCAGCTCATCAATCCGTTCCTCCAGTGTTCCCTGACAGATCAGCTTATGCACCTGTACATTGCGATTCTGCCCGATTCGGAATACCCGGTCCGTCGCCTGATTCTCGACCGCGGGATTCCACCACCGATCATAGTGAACGACATGACTCGCGCGGGTCAGATTCAGACCTACACCTCCGGCACGAAGAGATAGAACAAACATGGACGGTCCCTCTCCTTTTTGGAAAGTATCCACCATATCGTCTCTTTGCGCCTTCGACACACCACCATGCAGGAAATACGGCTCTTCCTCATATCGCTGTTTCAACCTCGACACCAGCAGATCCCCCATAGCAACATACTGCGTGAAGATCAGGGCAGATTCTCCGTTATCACGGATGGCGTCCAGCAGTTCAAGCAAACGTTCCATCTTACCAGATGCCTCAGCCTTACCGTGGTCTTTCCGATTACTGTCCGCCAGCACCGGATGATCACAGATCTGCTTGAGCTTGGTCAGAGATGACAGAACAATTCCCTTGCGGGCAATGCCGTTTCTGCCATCCAGACCACCCATCAGATCGTCCACCACACGCTGGTACAACACCGTCTGCTCCGGCGTCAGAGAACAATAGGATTTCAGTTCAAGCTTCTCTGGCAGATCCTTGCGAATATCCGGATCACTTTTCAGCCTGCGGAGCATAAATGGAGATACCAATCGATGAAGCTCACGCAAGGATGCTGCATTTTCTTCAGATGGGCCGAGTCCCGTATACCGCTGGCGGAACGATGAAGCTGTGCCCAGATACCCCGGATTAAGGAACTGGAAAATGGACCAGAGTTCGCTCAAGCGGTTCTCCACAGGTGTTCCTGTCATCGCAATACGATGAAGTGTAGACAGACGCATCACGCTTTGCGCTTGTTTGGTACGGTAGTTCTTAATATATTGAGCCTCATCCAGCACAATAGTGGACCAGTGCAACGAAGCCAGATCCGGTCCATCTCTACCTGCCAGATGATAGGTCGTGAGTACAATGTCATGCGTCTGCGCTTCTGCCTGAAAATCGTTCCCGTGCAACCGTTGTCCGCCATGATGAATGTACAGTGACAGATCTGGGGCAAACCGCTTCAGCTCACGCTGCCAGTTTCCAAGCAGCGAGGTAGGACACACAATAAGTGCAGGCAGATGAACAGGCTGTTCATTCGTGTGCTGATCCGCCGGGAATACATCATCTGATCCGTTCAGCATCTCATTCTCGCGGGCTTCCTCTTCGGCTGCCTGGCGCTCCTCGTGTTTGCGCTCCAACAGGCAGGTAATGACCTGAATGGTCTTCCCAAGTCCCATATCGTCTGCGAGACATACGCCGAAGCCCAGCTCGCGCATGGCTGATAACCATTGGTAACCTCTTTCCTGATAAGGACGCAATTCACCGTGCAATTCTGCCGGAACCTGACGAGGCTCAATGCTACGAAGCACCTGTCCATCGAGCAGGAAAGCGAGCAGCCCATCCGATTCGGCACCGAAGACGGAAAGGCCCTTCCATGCGGAATCCTCCCCTTCATCCGCTGCGAGATGCAGCCATTCGGATAGAGGCATATATTGTTCTTCTTCTTTTTTCATATAACGCAGGACTTGGCGAATCTCTTTCGTGTCCACTTCAATCCATTCACCGCGGAACATAACATAGGGAACTGTGGATTCAGCCAGTGCTGCCAGTTCCTCTGCCGTGACGGGTTTGCCATCCAGCATAGGCTCCGCCTTGAAAGCAACCAATTGTTCCATGCCCAGTGCCGATGTGGCTCCAGGCAACCGCTCGTTTCCTCGATTCAACATCTGTAGACGTAGTCCCGCCCGACGTTTCCCGGCACGACTCCACCTTGAAGGCATGAGAACGGTTATCCCGGCCTTCTGCAAACGTGGAACCGCATGCGTGAGAAATTCAAAGAAACCCTGCTGCTCCAGCTTAATTCCCTCGGGACGAGCGGTGAGCAGCGCCGTCTCCAGTTCAGGTGCCAGTTCTGCTGCATGCCCGAGTGCCATCAACAGCTGCTCTGCCGCCGAGGTATATAATACTTTCCCCCGGTCCAGATCTCGCTCCGGATGTGCCCAGATGGTACGTACAGGCAACCTCAGGCTCGTTTCCTGCTCACTGTCTACCCAAAAGCTTATTCCCCAGATCGTTTCATGTTCGCCCAGTGGCGGCTCCAAACGGAGTACCAGCTTCAATTGGCCTTCGGCAGGCGCCATTTCTTCGGCTCCCACGATCGGCATCGTCGTTCCACCAGCTTCTTGCAACGTATGAATAAACGCTGTCATGTCGTCCGTCGGCCCTTGCACTGTTACAGGACGGAACATCGAGATCAGACTATTCCACCAGAGCTCGGCTACTGGCGAAGATCCGCGTCGATAAGGAGTACGGTATCGGGACAGTTCACTGTCCATACCCTCCAACTCACTTGTCACTACAGCATGAATCATTCCACTCATGAATGAAAATAATACCGCCGCCCCTGCTTCTTCACGCGTTTCCGGTTCCAATGAAGCATAGGCTCCGGGAGCAGCCAATCCGATGGGAGGCATCGCTTCAGCAAGATCACGGAATCGTTCGATGTCCTCCTCCTGTTCCAAGCGTGGCCGCCATACTCCCGTCAATGTTTCTTGCCCGGTCCGTCGCCGTGCGCCGGTCTTTGCTGCGAATTCAGCCGATGGAGCAATTGCTCCCCGCAACAGCAGCTCCTGTGTGAACTGCGCCGCTTTGATCCAGTAACGCATCTCTTCTCCAACCTGAATTCCGGCTGCATTTAACAAACGGTCATCCCATTGCAGCAGTAGCCTGAAGGCATCCTTGGGCGAGACTGCCAATCCTTCCAATGTGCGTCCCAGCAGTTGACGCCGCTTCGTGTTCTTGGCTTCAGCCGTGTTCCTCAGCGGATTCGGCCAGCGCAGCTCCGCAAGACGCAGAGCGGCAGGCTGAAACAGACGACCCCCGTCGCCAAAATTCAACCTTCTTACCACGTGGCTCCATGCATCCACACGTGGTTCCGATGTTTCACCGGAAAAACAAAAAAATACGTCACCAAGCCATACTCCATACAGCGATTGCATCATTAAAGTCTCCCGTCATCCCTTCGCATTGTTACTCTCCATCATATACGAAAATGACCGGATTTAAAAACCTTTACCCACAAAAAGTGGTTATTTCGATGATTAAGGCGTGTCTCAAAACTCACTGAAGTGCATCCTTCGGAGTTTTCAGACACGCACTAGCGGTACAAAAAAATGTCCCTTCTCCCGAAAAGCGGATGAGGAACATTTGGGTCAATCGAAGGATAATACTGAATATTCAAAGAATTACGGATCGTTATATTACTATGATCTGATCAAGCTGCCCAGCAATACATCCAGGTTCAAAATGCCAGCACGATGATCTTCACAGAACCCGATTTTGTCAAAAACGCCAAGCATGAAACGGCGATGTTCCTCAGCAGGTTCCTCGAAACGATCGTAACTTACGACAGAATCGACCATATCTACGATCAGCGGTACAAATCCACCTTTGTAAGGCACCACAATAATACGTGTAGAAGTGGTATCCTCCTGGTCTGGCATGCCTAACAATACACGTAGACTCACAACCGAAACGACCTTACCATACAACGAAGCAAAACCTCTGATCTCCGGACTTCCAAATGGCACCGTTGTCACCTGCACCATTCTGATGATCTCATGAACTTCATCAATTCGTAGTGCAAAGATCTGGTCTCCTACCGAAAAATTAATATATTGCATGCCCTCATCCATAATTATCCCCATACCCTCTCATTCCGTATAATCAGACTACTTTCGTCTCATTAGATGTTACTTTGGTGTATCGGTTATTTTCAGTCAAATGTTTAGGCTTCAGATCAATTTTGCCAACTTCAACAAACGTTGCATTACGGTTGCTGTCTCCGCTCTGCTCATTTGCCCTGTTGGATTCAACAAAATTCCATTTCCTTGGATTACGTCTGATGAAAGAGCCGCTTGTGTGACTGTTTCTGCCCGTGAAGAAATCTGATCTTGAATCGCTCACTCCCCCTACCAACAGCCATATAAAATTACCACATCAACTGCCGATATAAATAGTATATACAGGATTAGAAAAGAGGAAAATCATGACGCTCAAAACTAAAGTTATTGTCATCGTCACCACCATCTGCATTCTGCTCGCTGCGCCACTCAGCTATATCGCGCTGTACGTGATTGAGAAGCAAGCGACGGAATCTGTAGACAATGAGCTGCAAAGTACAGTTCAGAAAGCAGTAACAGAAGTTAATGGCTGGGCTTTGACTCAAGCCAAAGTCATTGAAACACTGGGCAAAGTCATTGATGATACGGTACCCCTCAATGAGATCAGCATGGAGCATCTACAAGCATTCCAACTGGCCTCTAACAAAGAGGATATCGCCACCATTTACTTCGGCCTCGAAGACGGTACATATTTAGACGGAGCAGGCTTCATACCAGATGCCACCTTCGATGCACGCGAGCGTCCATGGTACGTAGCCATCAAAGCTTCGAACGCACTTACGTTCAGTGATGCCTATGTAACCAAAGCCGGTATACAGTCCATTTTCATCGGCGTGCCGCTACATGACGAGAATGGGAATTTCCAAGGGGCCATATCGGAAAATATATCACTTGATTCCATTAAGGATGAGATCAGTTCAATCCACACAGACAACGGATTTACCTTTTTACTGGACCAAAAGGGCGTTGTGCTATCACATCCGAATCAAGAGTTGTTGAACACACCTCTCGCCGAGCAGAGTGACTATACCGATATTGTGGGTACGATGCTTAATCAACCTAGCGGATTGTCCGAATATACGTATAATAACGATCGGCAGTTAATCTATTACGAGAAAATTCCGAATACCAACTGGATTGTAGCAACCTCCATCTCCAAAGCTGCTGCCTTGGCGGAATTCACCAAGACAAAACAGCTGTATCTGGCGTTTATCGTTATTTTCACCTTGGTGCTGGCGGCTCTGGCCTACTTCTTCGCACTCAGAACGATCAAACCCCTGCTGAATATGAAGAACAGTGCGCAACAATTGGCCGCAGGAGATCTTACGGTGCAGGTTGACGTCAAAGGTAAAGATGAAATTGCCCAATTAGGTACTTCTTTCAATGCCATGTCCACTTCTCTGCGTCAGTTGATTCAACAGGTGGATCACTCTGCACAGCAAGTACAAGCCTCTTCTCAAACGATGTACAAGGAAGCTTCCGGCAGCAATGAAATTGCAGGTCAGATCTCCACAGTCATTGAAGAGATTGCCAAGGGTGCAGGCGAACAGGCTGAATCCATCCAATCCGGTGCAGAAATGGTATCTGGCATTAATCAAGTGATTGATCAGATTACAGATGAGGCTCATCAAGCCTCTCAAACGATACTGGATGTTACTCAGGCCATGGAAAGTGGTACAAGTGCTATCAGCCGCCAGATGAATCTTTCTGAAGTCGGGCAACAATCCACTACTCGAGTCGAAACATCCAATGAACTACTCCTTAGCAAAATTGGAGCAATCTCCGAAATTACGGGCAGTATTCAGAATATTGCGGCCCAAACCAATCTGCTGGCCTTGAATGCATCTATTGAAGCTGCCCGTGCTGGAGAGCATGGCAGAGGATTCGCAGTGGTGGCTGGTGAGGTTCGGAAACTGGCAGAACAGTCCTCACAGTCTGTAGCGGGTATCGATCAGTTGCTGAATGATCTGAATACTGCAGGTCAGCAAAGTGCAGCAGAGCTAGAGCAATTCAGATTGAATAGTACAGCCCAATCCGAATCTATGGCAGAGACGTCAGTATCATTTGAGAATATCCGTCGGTCCATTGAAGAGATTATTCATCAGATCAATTCCATTACTTCGGGCATGAACAGCATCAAATCAGGTGCAGCTCAGGTCTCTGACGTCATTACAGGCCTCGCAGCGGTTGCCGAGCAAAGTGCCGCTTCGACGGAAGAAGCTGCATCCTCCACAACGGAGCAATCCGAATCTATTGGTAACATCGCAGAAGCCGCCAAGGCATTATCGGATCATGCAGATCAGTTGCTCTTGGAAGTTAGTCGTTTCAACACGGAGAGTAAGTAACCTAACATTCAATTTCATTATTTCACATGTGAAAAGACCAAAAATCGGCACGAAGCTGATCTTTGGTCTTTTTTATCCCCATATTTATGGATCTGTTTCTATGTTTTCAAATACTTGGAACAAAAAATCAAGATTTCTGTGGATAACTCGTTTTATTACTCCAAAAGGACTGTTTTCTCGAATGAAAACATGAGTTATACCTGATTTGTGGATAAGTTGTGCACATATTGCACACATGCTGTGGATATGTTTAGCATTTCATGTGGATATTCATTATTTTAATGTGGACATGTTGTGTATTTGTTTGTAAATCTGACGTAAAATCTGAATTTTCGCTCCAGTTATCCATCACTGTGGACACGTTGTGGACATGCCCAATTCCCTTCAATGAAGTTATTCAGTGATTCATTTATTCGACCAATTCACCTTGACGCATAATCAACTTATCATCGATGTACACATCCGGCTTTTGTACAACTGCATCGATATGCACACCGGCGGCAATCGTTCCACCGAATGTATTATTGCTGCCAAAGGCTACATGAATTGTGCCATACACTTTCTCATCTTCCAGCACTACACCCGTGATTCGCGCCTTGTTATTGGTCCCAATCCCGAATTCACCAAGAAAGCGACCATCCCCCTCGCCAAGTGTTGCCAGTAATTGAGCCCCATCCGGGCCTTCAGCTGACACCAGACGTCCTTCCTTGACGGTTAGTAGCATAGGCTCACGGAGTGCACCTATTCCAGCAACGGAACCATCTACAACAATACGGCCCTCACCTTTACCCTCAACCGGAGCAATATAAGCTTCTCCAGATGGTAAATTGCCCGATTCACCGGGATTCAAGTACATACCTGTGCTCGGTACACCGTTACGACCTTCTATGGAAAAGGAAAGACTATGGCCCTGCTTTTCTATTCGTACATGACGACCTGCCGTTAATAGATCCGTTACCTTCTCGGTTAATGCCTTTACTTTTGAGTATTCAGCCGTGATTGCTCCGTTCATAAACATATCCTCTGTCATACCAGGCATCGTTGCCACTCGGGTCCCTGATGCAGCCGCTTGTTTGCGTGCCTGGGTATGGGTTAATGAATATCGCGTTATACACACGGCTACGTCCGCCTGAATCATGGCCTTTGCAATGGGCGCAGGCGGCTCTTCTCCAGATCTGCTGCGTTCCTCCATAATTAGCAGGACCGACTCTGCTCCAAGTGCTTTTCCTGCCTCATAGATGGATTCCGCCAAATCCCGTTTCATATCGTCTGCGACAACCACCAGATTCTCTCCGCTACGCAGCCCCAGACACTCGGTTAGCACATTTTTACTGATTTCCACAAGTTGCTGACTCATACATGTATCTCTCCTGTCTATGGTGTATCTCTTCACAACCCGACTTGACCCTTTCGACAATTGGCATGGGATTCCTGCATGTCCGAATCTGAACTCATCTCACGGTATCGGACCATTCGGCGAGGATTGCAGCTGTTTCCTTATACTGAAACGTCGGAAAGTAATGCCCATAGGGCACTTCTATGTGTTTGATCTGTGGGTTCATATCCCGGGGATAATGATATTCTCGATCTGCCTTGCCCCATATGACTAATGCATTCTGAACGTGGTGCTGACTCTCTAATTTCGCCCACAACGTTGATCTGGCGCCTTTTCGCTGACCGGAGTGGATCCACCGCAACAAATCCGCATGTGCTCCCGCAATTCGAGGAGATTGGAGGCTGGAGCGTATTCTCTTGGCCATCGTATGATCCCTAACACTGTTGTCTTCTCCATCGCTGTATGTACTGAACATCCGGTTCCAACTTTTTTCCGATCTGCCACGCAGCATGGAGCGCATCACACCTCTCGGCAAACGGGAAATCCATCTCAGTACATTCGGATTCGAATTGTTAGCGACTGGCTGAAGCAAACCCAGCCGGATGTCTGTCCGCCCGCTACGCATCTTTGCCGCAGCTGCAATAGCTGCACCGATCGAATGACCCACCAGCTTCACAGGACCTTCGAACTCACCAAGCGCCTTAAGTAGCGCATTCACCTGACCTTCAAATGCCTCATCTCCCTGATGCACAGGGGACCGTCCGAATCCAGCTAGATCGATTAACCATACCGGATTCCCTGTCCGTTCCCTAAGCTGTCGTCCCAACGGTAACATCTCATCGGCAGATTGAAGCAAGCCATGCACAATGATCCAAGGCTCACCTTCACCCTCCCAACCAAGCATAGCCATATCCCCACTCCGTGACCGGATATAATCTGTCGGAAAACCCTCAGGTAACGGCGTATAACGAAGACGATAATCCAGATCGGCTGTAACCAGCGGAAGCTGTTCCCGGATGTCCGGCCAGGATTGCCCCATACGTGTGAACAGAGCCTCCGTCTCTTCAACCGGGAATGACCTGTTGGTAATAAAAGCCACCGACTCCGCTGGAACACCACTGATACGTGTACCACCTGACTTCATAGCCCATTGAATCCATGATAGTGGTACGGCCCCTATGGGTTTGGATACGTCCAATTGCTGTGCCAGAAGATGCAGCAACACCTTCATATTGGGACTGTCTTCCTTCCGCGCCAACAGTGGGTAGGTTCCTCCGACTGGAGCAGCTTCCCTGGATAGAAAAACAAGCGTCTGTGCAACAATATCGTTCTCCACAAGGGGTAACCAATAGGATGAACCTCCAGGTACTACGGGCATAAGCCCTCTCTGGATGGCCTGGATAAGCAGCCCAATCCCACCCGTTTGCTCTGTTTCACCGGTGGGACGCGGTCCAACCACTGTACTCGGGTTCACAACGGATAAAGGGTAGTTATGCTGCTCTGCATGCTCCCGAATATGCAAATCAGCATGAAACTTCATCTCTTCATACGCACTTTCATTGTTATCCACATGCTCAACCTGTAGATAATTCCCCTGTTCATTCCGCTCTCCATAAGGGCTCATGAAACCGACAACGTGGATAAAGTGCCGCAGTCCACTTGTACGGTGAATTTCTTGTGCAAGCTGAGCCACTTCTCTGGCCCCGTTCATAAATATCTGCTCGGCTACTTTTCGTTCCAAAGTGACGTCCATCGTTCCACCCGCATGAATGATCACATTCGCTTCAAGAGAACGCTCCCGGTCCGCTGCGGTAAGGCCAATACCCGAAATGGACAAATCACCTGTAATAAAGGTAATTCGGTTGAAATCCTTCACTCCATAAGCCTTCAGCACAGTTCTGGCTCGCTGTTCCGAACGAACCAACAAGAGCAATTGTGCGTCTCCCTGCGTGAGTTGTTTGACCGTTTCTTTGCCGATAAAACCTGTGCTACCTGTCATAAAAATGGTCGTGGTTGCTTCATGGTTAGTATGTACATTCATTCTATTATGGCTCCTTTTAGTACTATTTAGTACTAGTTATATTCAAAAAAAGAGCTTCGATTAACGAAGCATCTGACAAAACGTACGTGCCGATTGTTCTATAATCCCAACATCACGGGCAGTTCCCGCGAGAATTAGCGAACCTTCCAAGGCTGCAATAAATAACAACGCAGCCGGTCCCGGTTCGATTTCTTTGCGAAATTCACCACGATCCAAACCTTGCTGAAACAGCTTCTCCACCATCGGTCTAAGCTCACGAAAGAATCTGGATATGCTTTCCTTCACTTGGGGGGCACTATCGGGTGTCTGCATATATAGCGTGACAAACGGACAGCTTCCTTCGTAATTCCGGCCCTCAATGCCTGCCGACAGCATAGCCATGAATGAGTAAATACGCTCCTCCACACCTCGCTCACGCTGACTGAGCAGCAGATACAGCTCCGATTCATACTGGGCAATCCAATATTGCACCACGGCCTGAAGCAATTCCTCCTTGTTTTTAAAATGATAATAGATATTCGACTTGGATACTCCACTCACTCGCACGACCTCATCCATGCTGACGTAGCTGTACCCCTGACGCAGAAATAACTGTGCAGCCACTTCAACTGCCTTGGTCCGGTTCACGGGATTGGTACTCTTGGATTTGGCAGGGCCTGTGTTCGATTTTTGATTTGTCATATTTAGAACTATATAGTACTAGTTAGATAAAAACAAGTTTTTCTGTTAACAAAAGATCCTCTCTGGCCCAAGCTTCTCCTTTCTTGTCCACATATCTTCCTGTGGATACAACAAAAAAAGCCAACCAGAACGCACCTGGCTGACCCTTCGTATAATTCATTCCCAACCGTTACGGGTTATATCCCTGTTTTAAACTGAAGGTTTACTATCCCCAGCAATGATCGATTCGGTGCCTTGAAGCGGCAATCTATTCTCCAGTCGGATGGCGACAAACAGGATAACCGTCACCGTAACACCCAGTGTTCCTAACAGCACGCCCGTGTTCTCCTGCCCCATCAGAGATAGCGGAAGTGCCAGCACCAGTGGGACAACTGATCTTGTAAATTGAGTGGCGAACGTTGATCTGCCCGACCACTTCATGGTCTCTTCGCGGCTGCGCAAGTTATCAAACATGACAGACCTTTGCATGATACGTGTCCGGTTAAATACAAACCCAAGCATGAATCCGCAGATCAACGACACCGCAAACACCTGTACTGTGCCAATAATGATATCGATCACACCAATCAGTATAAATAGATACATTGGAATTCGGTGTTCCCACTTACGAATCATCGTTGCCAGGAAAGCACCCAGACCCATCGCTGCGCCCATGGCCCCATAACGGGATGAATCCCAGTTATAGATATCATGGAACAAAATTGGTACGATAAAATTGATTGCTCCCAATTGCACGGTTAATACAACTACCGCCAGTATGGTCATGTTCAGTACTTTTTTCCGCACGACGTCGGAGTACGCAATCTGCGGCGCCTCCGTTGAAGCTTTCTGTACGTTCTGATCCACCTGACCGGATCGGGACAGAATCGGAATGAGCCATGGAGCCATCATGCCCACAGCCAGCGTCACCATCAGTACCGTCGAGATCATTGGCAATCCACCTATGTTAAGTAGAATTCCGGTTAACGCACTTCCTCCAAATGCACCAATCTGAATTGCAGTCTGCAAGTCATGGGAGGCCTTGTGTGATTTGATTTTTCCATCCAATACCATCTGGGACATGTAGATTTCCAGACTCTGATTGGACAAGAACAGAATCACGGAGAAGATGCCACCTATCAGATATAAACCATACACATTGGTATTACCTGAAAATTGAATCAAGAACACAAGCAGAAACACAATGCCCAGAATACGAGCCAAGCTGAAAATTAGTAATGGTCTTTCTTTAAGGGCCGTTTTAAGAAAAAAGCTATACTTTTGCAGTAAAATAGGCACCAAACTCATTATCGTAATAATGATACTCAGATGAGTAATGGACCCGCCCTGTTCCAGTACAGACCAGATCAGGGTAATATTCAGAATGGTATCTCCACATAGGGTAATAGACAGGAAGAGGATGAACAGAATAGTCTGCATCATTGCAGCTGTCTCACCTCAGCAACTTGCAAATCAAGCTTTTGTTCAAGAACCCTTGCAGCCTGTTTAACCGATTCAATGTCCTCAGGACCCTCATATTGGGTACGCACAGACAGCAGACCTGTGATGTCGAATCCTTTTGGAGCAGAGTGGACCACTCTTCCTTTGGCAGCTACCGGATAATAAGCCCGGTACCTGACATCGCTCGCTGCCTCACCGCTGGCATTATTTAATACTTTCCCGTCACGATAGACAAATTTGATACAGGTTGCACACTTTGGAGCCGTTCGTTTCGCAAAATGGGCAGCAAGCGCATCCTCGCCCAGAAGACCGTAAGCATGGGCGGTCACCAGATCGGTCCCGTACACATCTCGGATATTGCGATAGACATGCCCCCCACTGATACGACAGCTGAATTCCACCACTTTGTACTCCCCGTTTGCGTTTTGTCTGGCTTCAACGTTAAACAGTCCATTTTCAAGCTTCAGATCTGTGCATATTTGCCGAGCCATCTCACAAAGATCTTGTTCCACATTGGATTCTCCCTGGAAAGGCAGGGTATATTCATCCTCTTCAAAATAAGGACCTGGCATTCTGAGTTTGTTATGTATTCCCCCCAGATAAAACGTTCCGTGGACGACCACTCCATCCAGTGTGATCTCCTCGCCCGGAAGGAACTCTTCAATCAGCGCTATTGCAGGACATTCATCATCGAAGTACAATCCGGATTGCGAAACGGCAAGTTGCGATATGCTATCAAAGGCCTGCTTCAATTCGGTAAGAGAATGAACGAGCGCTACGTGACTGCTGGATGCCGCCAGTGTCGGTTTGATAATAACCGGATAACCTACACTTGCTGCTGCCGATACGGCCTCATCCATCGTATTTACAGCATGAAATACCGGACAAGCTGTGTTCTGCTGCTGCAAAAACTGACGTTGTCTGGACTTATCTCTGGCAATCTCAGCTGCCCGAACAGGGATATCCTGTCTTCCCAATCCTTCATTTAATCTGGCATTCAGCACAATATCCGTCTCCTGCCAGGTAACAAAAAACGGGACTCCCTTTTCTTTCGCCTGCTCAATCATTTCTTCCACATTCTCATACTTGGGAAGAAGCTGAACCGACCGAAAGCGCGGATCTTGTTCATACCCAGGAACAGAGGTCCATAAATGGACCTCCTCAAAAATTCTCCCCAGAGCTTCAATATGATCCCCGTGCAGGGAAAAACCTTTTCTCATGAGCAGACCAACGGAGGACCGACTCATGCCAGAACCTCTTCTTTCGGCTGCTCCACGAACTCCAAAGCAATAATATACAACGTCCCATTCTCCCCAGCCTTGGAGGAGTGAACCGTATTAGCCGGAAGCAGAATGCGGTCACCAGGCGTGCAATACAACTCCCCTTCTTCAGTATAGAAAGTAATATCTCCGCTTATGATTAAAAGAGTTTCGTCTGTCGGATGGGTATGGGATTTGTGCTCCCTGAATGGTGTATCTCTTTGAACCTCGACTGAACCGGTTACAGGCAGCAATTGCATTACAGCTTCTTCAAGTGTGACGTCAGACCCCTGGATATATTGAACTGAACTCATACTATTCCTCCTCATATGATGAAATGGGCATTGCGCTGTAGCAGAAACTTCGTTGGTATCTGGAATAAAATATTGCAGCCACTCCCGATTATTGGGACTTCCGTAGATCCCAAGATGCGGGAATGGATCAATTGCATCGTATTGCCGAAGCAAGCTTCGCACCAAATCCTTGGATTTATCTCCTTTTGGTGTTCCCAAGCCAATCGAATCAAAGACCCATCGGGGCTGAAAGGTAATCATGTATGTATTCGCACGTCTGCTCCTTCTGATCTCATGTGCTGGTGTGTTACAAACGACAAAAATGGGTTCCCCATGAAAACAAAATTCCCATAAAGGATCATTCTCTTCATTCGGTATGGATTCTGGCCATTCTTTCAAGTCGATGGTGTGCAGCCGGGTCAGGATGGACCAAAATGTATGCTGATATTCATGGATGGATAAATCCTTGTCAATATTAAAGAATGTGACCATGGAGGTGTAGTTTCCGAAGCTCCTTGCCTGTTCCACATATTCTCTCAATGCCTTTGCAAGCTCTTCTATGGAATCATCTTCTATATCATTAAAAAAAGAGAACCGCAGCTCATTACGGTTGAGTCCCATCGAGCCGAATATGCAGGGAAACCGTGGACTCTCACTGGTCATGTCCTTTTCAAAATGCTCAAATTCCTGCTTTCTCCAATCATGACTATCCAATCTCTTCACATCAGCGTTATCTAGCAACAACCCAAAGCCCTCCTAGAATGGTTTATTGGTGAACCAGGACAAACTTGTCATGTAGTTCTAGAAGTTGTTTTCTAACGAATTCAATATCTGGACCTTCCACAATGGCAAATCCGGATCTAGACATCGTATCGCGACCACCTGAAATGGACTGACCCGATGTATAGTTAATTCGGATATCAATAAGTCCTTCCATCGATTTGAAATCTTCTGCTGATGAGATACTTTCGATCTTGCCCACAGCAGATGGGAAATTAATCGCACCAGTGTATTTGCCTGAATTAACAAGGGTTGGGGCCTCATATATTCCCAGTTCCGTTTGAATGGCTGCATCAAACAGGTTAACCTGGTGGGAATTCAACACCATTGGCGGAATGATGACAATGCCTCCAATACGTGCTCCAATCTCTCCAAAACAGATCTCACCATTCGGCAGAAGGAATACCTCTGCATGGAACACACTGTTACGTATTCCAAGCGTCCGTATGATCTCTTCATTGAATGACTGCATCCGTTCCACATATTCGTAGTTGGTGTTAGTGGGATAACAGATCGTGCCGGAAGGGCGATCATTCTGGACGATTTCGAGACAATTGAACAAATATTCAGAGACAGAGGAAAACACAAGCTTACCTTCTGAAACGACGGAGTCTATATGGAACTCCCTACCGGTGATAAATTCCTCAATGAGCACTGATTCTCGATTCCAGGAATGGCTGATATACTGCTCAAGCTCCTCTTGATTGCTAAGCTTGTACGTCATGATCGTCGCCCAGCCACTAATCGGTTTGATGATGATGGGAAAGCCAATACCTGCAACGATCTTTCTAATCTGTACTGCATTGGACGCAATACGTGTCTGTGACGTATGGATTCCCGCCTGCCGCAATGTCTCCTTCATGATCCACTTGTTTCGCACCGTCTCGGCCTGGTTCTTCTGAATGCCAGGGATACCAAAACGTGTTCTGAGATATCCTCCTGTTTCCACTACATTTTCAGTGGGGGCAATCACTCGTTCCACATCATACTCATCCAAAATGCGCTCAAAAACCTCTTCCACTTGATCAATCCGAGTAATATCGTTCACTTCGAACACAGCACTAAACAACCCCTCTGGTAATGAGGAAAATTGTTCATATCCTTGTTCCACCAACAAAATGTTGGTTGTATCCGATATTTTGGACAAGGCATCGAGAAACCCGGTTTTGGTGTTAATCCGCTTGTCACACAGGAATACGATATCCTTCATAAAGAACTTCACCTCCAATTCAAATTTCTTTACTTTCTGCTATATTTTTCTATAATATGGATATCGGTTGGGACTGTCAATCTAAAAATTACAAATATTTAAATTTTGGCTATTTGTTGCCATATTGTGTACTAACAACAGGTTGTAGACATTATACAAACACCTCTACTTTCTGTATTAGTCGATCCATTCTTTCATATTTGCACTTTCTAACTGGAAATTTTCCGAATAAAAAAGGTGACTCCGATTAATCTGGAGCCACCTTTTACATGTCTTTTTGTTATTCACACATTAATTAAATGAATGGGAATCTGTTATTTTTTCAGACTATCCCAGTTCTGCTGCAACGCATCGAGCAATCCGGCTTTATCCGATTTGCCTGCAACGTAAGCTTGGATCGTGCTGCCATACTCTTGTGGAACCCCTTCAGGGAAACGGTTGAAGTTCCAGCTGAGTGTTTTGTTTTCCTGGCTATACTTCATAATCTCTGTAGCGAGATCACCCAGATCCTCTTCGGATGCCGTGATGGAACTGAACGCCGGGATGAATTTGAATTCTTTCGTCATATATTGTTTCCCGATATCCGAAGTTACGAGCCACTCCAGAAACTCTTTCGCTTCCGGTTTCACTTGGGAATTCTTATTCACAACCCAGTAGTTCGGCACGCCGACAAACAATTTGTCATTCGGTTCATTGTTAATTGGCATTGGCAGGATACCCAGATTCAGATTCGGATCGATTCCATCGATCTGAACTTGAGTCCAGTTCCCTTGCTGCATCATCGCCGCTTCTCCACTCGCAAACAAGGTTACCTGTGTATTGTAGTCGGTTGTCAGTGGGTTTTTGTTGCTGTATTTCAACGTTAAGTCGAGCAGGTTAATCCAGTCGGTGAACACCTGATTGCCAGGAATTTTTTCCGTGCTTTCGTTGAGTCCCTGAATAAATTTCACCGGATCTGCCTGATTCGCAAATGCCACGTTTACGTTATGGTTACCCAATACCCACCACTCCTGGTATCCGTTCGAGAAAGGCGTAATGCCTGCGGCCTGAAGTTTCTGTGCAGCCTGGTCCAATTGTTCCAGTGTCGTTGGAATTTCGGTAATACCCGCTTTTTGGAAAAGGTCTTTGTTATAAATGAAACCATAACCCTCCAGCGCGAGCGGCTGTCCATAGAGCTTGCCGTCTTTGGTCATTGGCTCTTTGGCTACTTCGAGCGCATCTTTGGCCCATGATTCTCCAGACAGATCTTCCAGATATTCAAGCCATGTATCCAATTCACGATAACCACCTACGTTGAAAATGTCCGGTTGTTCGCCTGCGGCAAACTTGGCTTTCAATGCAGCACCGTAGTCACTGCCGCCACCCACGGTTTGAATGTCCAGTTTGACCCCTGGATGGGAGGATTCATATTCCGCCTTGAGACGATTAAGCGCTTCCGCAATTTCGACTTTGAATTGAAAGATTTTAATGGTTTTGTCCCCGGCAGCAGCTTCGCCACCACCTTGAGTATCCGTGTTGACCGGACTACCACTTTTGTCCCCGTTGCCACAACCTGCGAGCATTACCGAAAAAGCAATCAGCATAAGCAACGTCAACTTCGTCATTCTTTTCATACATACACTCTCCCTATAGTAGTTTCAGTATAACAGTTCATTGATGAATATTTACACTGGCACTCCGATGACAGAATAACTTTCCCTTGAAGCGTGTTTTCATTCTAACGAACCGAGCGCACGTTATTCGCTCCTATTTGCGCAAATCTCCAGCCTAACGAATCACAGAGACGCTATTTCGTCGATTTGGTCAATTTTCAAGGCTCTGAAGCCATT
Organism: Paenibacillus amylolyticus; assembly: GCF_001570725.1. Taxonomy (GTDB): domain Bacteria; phylum Bacillota; class Bacilli; order Paenibacillales; family Paenibacillaceae; genus Paenibacillus; species Paenibacillus amylolyticus_A. The sequence goes on along the minus strand of NZ_BCNV01000006.1, from coordinate 235,098 downwards.
TTGTACCCGAATAACGTTGCTGAGATTCGTTACAATTTGGATTCCTTGATTATCCACCTACTAAGATGCGGTGGGTTCGTTAGCGCTTTGAACAGGGAGCATAGCATCACTCTGTAAAAGAGGTTCCTGGCATACAAGCGTCTTTCTTGGTCTTTTCTCTTTATCGCTGCTTTCTCTTCCCTAGGAGTCATGCCCAAGCTATGCGGGCATGGCTCCCTTTGCACACCTCCATGCGAGGTGGGAGCAAAGGGATCAGGATGCGATGGAGGAGCGGAGCGTTCGCCTTTGAACCTCGGTGGCTTCCTTGCCCCAATACATTCAGGCCACCGAGGAGCAACAGCGACCGAAAGCGCAACTTGATCCCGCAGCGACCTGCACTCGCAATTCTTACCCTTTAACTGATCCAGCGGTAATCCCCTGAATGATATACTTCTGCATCAGCAGGAAGAAAATAATGATCGGCATGATGCCCAGCACAAGTGCCGGTAAGGCCAGATCCCATTGCTTCGTATATTGTCCGAAGAGTGCAAAGGTCGCAATTGGAATGGTACGCAGGTTGGAGCTTTGCAGAATCAGGGATGGCAGCAGATAATCATTCCAGATCCAGAGTGTGTTCAAAATGATGACGGTTACATACATCGGTTTCATAAGTGGAAATACGATCCGGAAGAACACCCCGTAGGCAGAGCTTCCATCCACCCGTGCCGCCTCCTCAATCTCCAGTGGAACGGATTTCACGAATCCGTGGAACAGGAAGACAGACATCGGTGCCCCGAAACCGAGATAACAGATGATGAGTCCGCCAAGGCTATCGATTAGCCCGAGATTACTGGTTACAGTAACGAGGGGAATCATGATAGACTGGAACGGAATCACCATAGCGGCAATGAACATGCCGAACAAAATCCGGTTGAACCGGGTATTGCTGCGCACCATTCGATACGCGGCCATGGAACTGATCAGCACAAGCAACAGATTGCTGACCACGGTAACGATAAGCGAGTTCATCAGCGCGGACGGGAAGTTAATTTTCTCCCAGGCGTTTGCATAATTGCCCCATTGGAATACTTCCGGCCATGCAGCCGAATTGGTGAGCAGGTCACCGAAGGTTTTGACCGAATTCACGAACAGGAAGTAGAACGGAACCAGGAATAAAAGTCCAATGAGCACCATAACAATCTCGGTTAGAATGGTACTTAGGCGGTAATTTTTCGTCGTCTCCATTAGGCTTCTACCTCCTTGCTCTTCGTCAGACGCACCTGAATCATGGTGATGATGGCAACAATTACGAAGAACACGAGCGCTTTGGCCGTTCCGATGCCATATCTGTTATTAACAAAGGCTTCATTGTAAATATTGAGTGCAACCGACTCTGTCGATCCGAATGGTCCACCTTTGGTCAGCGACAGATTGAGATCGAACATTTTGAACGACCAGGAGATCGCCAGGAACAGACAGATCGTTACACCCGGCATAATGAGCGGAAGAATGATGCTCCGCAGTACCTGCCAGCGACTTGCGCCATCAATCTCGGCAGCTTCCAGCAGATCAGGGGATACATTCGTCAAGGATGAGATGTAGATGACCATCAGATATCCTGCGGTCTGCCATACAAACACAATCACGATTCCCCAGAAGGCGGTCGGTTCGTCTCCCAACCAAGGAAGGTTGAAGAAGGACCAGCCTGTTACATCGCCTACTGCTGAAAACCCTTTCACAAATATGAACTGCCAGATAAAGCCGAGCAACAACCCACCGATCACGTTAGGCATAAAAAAGATCGTACGCAGAATGTTTCTCGTCTTCAGCGGTTTGGTTAGGAAATACGCCAGGAAAAATCCAATCACATTGGTCAGTACAACACCAACCACGGTGAAGCGCACCGTAAACCAAAATGCCGTTTGGAACTTGGGATCATTCGCAAAAACATGCACGAAGTTATCAAACCCTACCCAATTAATGTTCTCGGATACCCCGTTCCAATCCGTAAAGGAATAAACCATGCCAAGCAGGAAAGGGACCACGATGATGAGAATAAAAAACACGATGGAGGGACCCACGAACACGAGCTGCTGTAACAGCTGTGAAGATTTGCGATGCTTCATATCGTTCTCCCCTTCTATAGATGGATGAAATTGGTCTCTTTTTCTATTAAACCCCAATATCGCTGAGGGAGACACCGACCCTCGTGAACAGTTGGGGGTAAAATATTGTCCTCTCTTAACCTGCAACCAGAAGGGGTGTTCCGATGTCGAAATATTACAGTATACGCACGAAATTGATTGCCTTTATGCTCATTGCTACCACCCTTCCGCTGCTCGCATCGATCAGCATGACGTTTATCCAGACCAAGACGGCCCTGCGGGAACAGGCTGTTGAAGAGAACAAACGCCTGATCTACCAAGCATCTACGAATCTCAATAACTATGTGGATAACGTGGCCAGAGCGTCGCTCGCTGTGTATAATGACCCGAACTTTCTGCGTAACCTGGCGAAGATTCCTGGGGATTATCGTGCCGTGGCCGAAGTGTACACTACTTTGCAGACGATACGCGCCGCTGTGCCGGATGTATTCCAGCTTTATTTGCACTCTTTTGCTGCTGATCAATCCACCTTAATTACGAACCCCTTTCCGAAGCGGGAAGAACGCAAACAGGCCTATTCCGACTCACTTCATGGAAAAATGGGCGGTGGTAGCTCAGATATCTGGGTGGAATCGGCCCATATGAGTCACACGTACGGATTCAAGGCTGCCTCCCCAGATGACCCTGCCAGAACGGTCATTACCTTGCATCGAGTGATCAAGGATATTCCGTCCACCGAGCGTCTGGGTGTGCTCGCTATTGATCTGAATATGAATACCATTGCAGCGATAACCGGCAGGTTGTATGATCCGGCTAAGGAACAGATCTATGTTGTGGATGGACAGAATCAGATCATTTACCAGGGACGTTCTGAGGTCAATCATACGGATTCATTACGAGATGAAACGGCTAGCGAACTGAATATTGCACGATCTAGCGCTGGTACAGCACAGAATGTCGCAGGACATTTTGAACAGGATCGTTCCATGTATGTATACCAGCAGCTCGGTAGCACGTATGCCGATTGGACCATCGTTAAACAGATCCCGAATGAGACGTTATATGCCAGAGCCACCACACTTACGTGGAATAACGCACTGATTGCCATTACGGCACTTGTATTGGTCATTGTTGCAACCTTGTTCATCTCCATCCGAATCACCGGTCCGCTCAAGCAACTCATGCGGTATATGAACCAGATTCAAGCCGGGCGTCTGCATGTGGATATCCATCTATCCAGCCGTGACGAATTCGGGGTGCTCGCTCGTCATTTCCGGGATATGATGGATACGGTCAATAACCTGATTTTGCGGGAATATCGACTGGAGATCGCCAATAAGACCAATCAGCTCAAAGCGTTACAAGCGCAAATTCATCCGCATTTTCTGTATAACACACTGCAATCCATCGGTACACTTGCCCTTCAACAGCAAGGACAGCGGGCGTACACTCTACTCTCTTCCCTGTCCAAAATGCTGCGCTACAGCATGCGGGATCAGACCTGCGTGACTTTACGCGAAGAGGCGGAGCATGCCCGATTATATCTGGAATTGCAACAGGAGCGGTTCGGTGACCGCCTTGAGGTGGATTTAGATTTTGCCGAAGATACCCTATCTGTCGAAATGCCAAGAATGACGTTACAGCCTTTAATTGAGAACTATTTCAAACATGGGGCAGATATTCAGCCAGGCAAAGGACACATCTCCCTATCCAGCCGCCGGATTGGTGATCATTGGATTGAAATCGAACTGAATAATAACGGACCCTCCATACCTGAAGCTAAATTACTGGAGATCCGGGGATGGCTGCACCAAAATCACACAGCAACCGGGTTAGTCACGCAGGAATCCGACGAGTCCGAGTCCATCGGACTACGAAATGTGATGCGCAGACTTCAATTGAACTCACATCCCGGTCACTCAGCCAGACTTGAGATCAGCAATCGGGAACCCAATGGTGTGAAGATCAAGGTTAAACTATACGCGGGAGAGTGAACAACATGAAGGCACTGCTTGTAGATGATGAAAAACATGTCCGCGATGCCATAAGGTTGCTTGGTCATTGGGAAGACTTTGGTATTAATACGTTACTTGAAGCAGCAGACGGGGATGAAGCCATCGCCGCCATAACGGCACATCAACCTCAAATCATACTCAGTGACATGCGTATGCCGGGCAAAGACGGTATGGCATTGCTTGAATGGATATCGGCTCATGCCCCACACAGCAAGGTGCTGGTTATCAGCGGATATGATGATTTTGAACTCGTGAGGCATGCCATCAGGCATGGTGGTATGGACTACCTGCTGAAACCTGTGGAAGCGGATGAGCTGAACGCCTCTCTATTAAAAGCCGTTACTGCTTGGTCAGAGGAGGACGCCATTCGGATACAATCTACCAGACAATCCATTGTGGTTAATCGAATGCGCCCCCACTATCAGGATCGTCTGCTTACCGAACTTGCCGTCGGAAGAGGCAGCAGTCCATCACACATGCAGCGATTGCAGGATGAGTTAAATCTCCCCTCTAGAATCCCTGTCTGTCATGTCGCTGTAACCAGCCTGTCCCATCTGGATGCAGATTGTCTGGCAAAATACCGCAGTCAACCAGATCTGCTTGTGTTCTCGGTACTCAATATCTGTGCAGAGATGTTATCCACACCTGATGAAGGTGTAATGTTTCGCCAGTTGGATCAACCGGACGAGATTGTTCTGCTGCATTGGGGTCCATCCACTCCATTGGAACATATTCTGGACAAGGTCAATCAGGGATTGGAGCAGACGATTCAGCGTCAGCTTCATTTTGGCATCTCCACCTGTGAGTCTTACCCTGGCGGAATCTCAGCAGCCTATCTGGAAGCAAGTTCAAGGTTGTGGCGACGTAATGCTTTGCAGACCAAGCAGCGAATCCATGCTTCTGTTGAATCATCGAATGGGAATAAAAGCCGTCGTTTAGCCGCCCATGAAGAGCCCATGCGTATGGCAGCGATGAGCTGCCGAGCTTCCAGTGTATCTGCTGCGGTCGCCGAATGGCTTGACCCGATTATTGCCCTTGAGGTTGTCAGTGCCGAGCAGATCCAGCAATGGATCGATGAGCTCGAATGGATGCTGAGCCGCTGGCTTGATGATATGGCAGGTTTGCCATCCAAAGAGGAGGAAGTGACGGAGGAGCAGTCTATTCCCTTTGCCGAGTTACCTTTTGACGCTGAAGGACTGATATCTTTCCCGCTGCTTCGTTCATTGTTAGAACAACGGCTGCTTGCAGCCGGAAAGGTGCTCACTGCCCATCACCCCGCCAATCCTGATCCCATGAGTGAGATTGCACGTTATATGGACGCCCATTATCAGGAGGACCTGTCCTTACAGCAGATTGCCGCGCGTTTCTACTTGAGCCGGGAGTATATCTCACGCAAATTCAAACAGCAATTTGGTCTGAACTGGTCGGAATATCTGGGCAAACTGCGGATCAACAACGCTAAGCTGTTACTGCAAAATCCTTCCCTGCGAGTCGCTAAAATCTCGGAGATGGTTGGGTTTCAGGACGAAAAGTATTTCAGCAAAGTGTTCAAAAAAATGGAGGGCATCACGCCAGCGGAATATCGTAAAACATTATTGGAGGCTGGTACGTAGGAGCTTCAACTCAAAAAGGAAGTATGTTATTAAGCTCAGCTAAAATTGAGTAAGTCTTGCTTATGTAATTTATCCTCTGTTCATAATTAAATAATAGAAAGATTCGCTAAAATATGATACATTTTTTCCCACATAGCATATTTCTTTTGCTGTGATGGTTGAGTATAAGAGTTATCGGTAAAATCTATAATCTTTAAGGAGTGATATCCATGGGGAGCATCATGGATCTAAAAAAATCATTGGATGAAGAGATCGAACTCATCTTATCGTCGGACTACGAAATTGTTGTTACAAACACGATGTTTGTCCCTACAGTCGACGATCTGCTAATTACGTATCCAAATCTGGAAACAATGCAGCAAAAGGTAAAACTCATTGAGACGTGCGTACTATACATCGATATTCGTCGCTCGACCGAACTTAACCTAACTCACCGCAAAGAAATAGTCACGAAGCTTTATTCTGCGTTTATCCGATCCATGGTTAAAGCAGCGGAGCAATATGGAGGTAAGGTCAGAGGGATTGTCGGTGACCGCGTGATGGTCGTATTTGACTTTTATCAATGCTGTACCAACGCATTGAACACCGCGATACTCATGCACTCAATTAGCGAGTATTTACTAAACAAACACTTTAACAAGAATGACATTAAATGTGGAATTGGTATCGATTACGGAAAAATGATAGTTTCTAAAAATGGAATTATTAAGAGAGGATCTGAAAATATTTCTAATAAATCGCTCGTTTGGCTTGGAAGGCCTGCAAATATTGCATCTAAACTTACGGATGCGGCGAATAAAACAACAACCATATCCAAAACGGAAACAATAATTGAAGAGCGTCATGAGTATAAATACTCAAAGGAAACAGCTTGGTATAAAAGAAACATTACCAATTTTCTAGATGATCTAGACAAGACATTTACTACTGTAATTAATCATAAAAATCCAAACTTCACTTCATTTATACATTATCCTGGTATTTCAACATACTCATTTACAACTCCACCCATATTATTTACAGAGGATGTTTATGAGGGTTTAAAAATGGAATCTCCCGAAGATAAAGCGTTAGTAAATGGCTGGTGGAAAATACAATCACAAGAATTATTATCTGAATTTAAAGAAAAGATCTATGGAGGAGATGTCCATTTTTCATTTTTTGAAAACTCTAATTAATCAAGTACTTATACGCCCCAATAATAATTGGTACTGTAGTAAGTCTCCCACCTGTCGTTATATTGAAAAGTATGTGATGTCCACATATTTACAGCTTGTTTAACACCCCAATCATTTGTGTATGTGTGAATTTTTACTTCATCCGTTAAATTATTATAAACGTAACTTGAAATACTAATATGATTAGGAGCTTTTGCCTCATCTCCCAGCCGAGTTGATTTGTTTACTGCATTACCAACCCAAAAGATGTCTCTATTATTTTCACCTGCAATTCCAATTTTAGTGGCTAATATTTTTCCGTCATCAACACCTATTCCAAAATCAATTGCAGAATATTTAGAAAGGTAGTTATTGATTCCACTTTCTGAATGTGAGATCATGTATTTCATTTTCATCGCAGCTTTAACTGCATTGCTTAAAGTAAGCTTGCTTGTTCCTTGAAAGAAAACAAGCATGCTATCCCCGTTAAAGGAACGGACTTCGCCACCTAGGCTTTTTGCTATTTTAGTGACAGTGTGAAAATAAGCCATATGAATTTTGGCAACCGTTCTGCGGTTATGTTGATTTAAAATTTTTGTAGAACCTCGCATGTCTATGAACAATGTGGTCGCTTCAAACCGAAGCCCAGTGTTTCCAAAGGTGAGCTTGGTGTCATTGATATCGGGCACATAGGAAATATCAGTGACTTCGAAATTTGTATCCATAATTTCTTTAACTTTATTTACGATATCCTCTTTCAAACCCATAACTACACATCCTTTTATACAAGTTGGGATAAGAAAATAAAAGTAAGGAGAAGCCCTATAAGATAGAACATACGACTCATAACTTTATTTAACGACTCAGTTTTTGAAGATAAAATTTGCGAAACTTCATATACTTGTGCAGCAAGCTCTTGTTCAGCTTGATTCTCGGGCATATTTTCTACTTCTTCCAAGTACCGTTCCTTTTCCATAAGCTTGATGTGTCCATAATAAAATAAGGAGTAGTGTTCTGGAAGATAGTGTTTGGCAACACGCGGTTTTAAAATTTCATTAATAATAATTCGGATTTTATACAGTAACAACGCAAGGGTTGAAACTCCGACCAGAAGCGTACATGATGATAAGAACCCATTCCAAGGCGAGATTAGAAAGGGATTCACAAAATGAAGTTTGCTCGCGTTATTCACAAATGCGGTTAAAATAAATCCAAAAATAACAAGGATTGCTGACGATTTCTGGTCCATAAAGCGAATTAACTCTTGAATATTCTTAAATGAATCCAACGTGAAACTATACTTAGACAAAAAGAATCACCTCAAATTTTCAATATGATAAAATCTCCTGCTTCCTAAAGAATATTTTACCATAACCTACAAATCTAACATACGAACATTTTGGGTAATTATATTAAACAGTATTACAGTATCGTAATTGGAAAAATACACTAATAGTATGATAGAATCAGTTGACTGAAAAACAGGAGGGTTAAAAATGAACCTTGCAAAATTGTTTGAAGCGGCGAAACAAAAAAATTATACCAGAGTTGTAGAACCTGTCTCCGATAGTGATGAATTCGACTATTGGAATATGGGAATTTACGAATTAAAGTTAAACGAACAAGGTGCAGAAAACAATGAATATTCTCTGGATGAAGAAGGAAATGTTAGAGAGCTCAATTTTGGTGGAATTGCCGGGAATAATCCCATTACATTTCGTTTTGAATAAATAATCATTAAAACACCGTTCATGCTAGCAAATAGCTGGACGGTGTTTTTGATTTTCAAAACCATACAATTAAATAAAACTTGAAATATAAGCACAATAGGAATGCGATGGGTGTACAATTGGAGTTCGAAAGTAGTTGGTTTTTTGCTGAATAAAATGGAGTAGTGAAAGAATTGTATATAACATGTCTAACATTATATCTAAATTCTTCTTACCGGCCTTAAGCGAGTTGTTATCACTTTTAATAAAAAAATAAGAGTCTTTTTTACATTTTTACTTTTATAGATCATGACGATTTGTTGGCTCTTTCTTTTCTAAGATAGGATATGCTTCGAAAGATTGCGGCTACAGCTACACCAAAGTAGAGATAATAAATTTTATTTCCTGTTGTATGAGCTGCTATGGAAAAAAAGATAACGATAAACGGTACAAGTATAATATCCATGTAGAACATGATCTTCCGATAAGTAGGGATACTCATCTCCCCCTTTTATTTACCAAAAATGGTTTTATTAATTATATTAAATCATAACATAGATACGTCCTAGTCTGCTCACCGATCCCGCAAAATCATCGCAGGTACAAGTCGAATGTAGATTAGCTCCCCTGCAAGCTCCACTATCGTCTGTGTAACGATAGCAGCCGCAGCTATGGTTGCCCATTCTGGTGGAAGTGCCAATGCCAGCGGCAGAACGACCAGCGAGTTCCGTGTGGCTGAACTGAAAATTAACGCACGCCCTGCGCCTATATTTAATCGAAACTGCTTAGCAATGATTCGTGATATCCAAGGCATAATGATCATAAAAGCAACGTAGATCGGGATCACGTTCACGATGATCATCATATCATTGTAGACTTTGCCAATCTGGGAGGCGACAACCACGATCAGCGCGAGTGCCATCATCGGAACCGGGAGCCATGCCGTGGCTTTCATGACACGCTCCCCGCTCACTTTACCTCTTGAGAAGACTTGTGTAACGACAGCGAGCAACAGTGGAATAACGATCAGGAACAGAAAAGCCTCCACAAACGGACCTACCTGCATGATCTGCGCTACCTCGGTACCCATTAATAGCCATAAATAAAACGGCAACAGGATCATTTGTATCACAAACAGGAGAGGTGTTGCCGCGAGCATCAGTTTCTCATTGCCCCTGCCGAGCTGTGTGAACACAATGACGTAATCTATACAAGGCGTTAACAGCACCAGATAGACTCCAATCAGAACGTCGGGTGATTGCGGAAAGACAAGTGTAAGCAACCAAACGACTACAGGTACAACGATAAAATTAGCCACTAGTAACGCGCCCATAAATCGCAGGTTGGACCAGGATTCTTTTAACTGTAGAAAGGGAATCTGTACGAACATGCTATATAACAGAATGGCAAGTATCGGAGACACGGTGTAGCCCAAAATATTCCCCCATGCCGGATTACTCAGCCCTACCGCTGCTCCTACGAACAGTGCAACTACATAGAACCAAGTCTGCTGTTTTTCCATCGTTTCTCTCGAAAGCATTCTTCTCCTCCTCCGTTGGACAATTGGGGCATAATATCGTGTGGACATATTCTTGCTTCGCTTCGCGTACATTGGGACAGAGTACCATTCCAACGTAGCGGCAGAGCACAAGAATTTGAAAGGTCATCTTGTGAATTTTTTTGCGGTTGTTATTAGAATGTGCGAGAACTGGGTATATTCATTGTAGACTGACCCGTGGTTCATTCATTTCGTTAAACCAAGGAGGAAACTCAATGTCACGTAACAATCCGTACAAGTGGTTAAACGCCATTGGTTTTATCGCTGTAATTATCGTGAACTACCTTTCCAACGCTCTGCCAATCGGAGGCAAGACCAACAAAGAAGTATCGGATATGTACCCTGTGCTACTCACACCTTCAGGCTATGCCTTCTCTATATGGGGTCTGATCTACCTGCTGCTAGCAGGGTTTGTGATCTATCAGTTCTTGCCCGCTTCCTGGAAAAGGGATTCGATTACCCGTCTCGGGTATTGGTTTCTGGCAAGCTGTGCCTTCAATGTAGCATGGATTTTTGCTTTTCAAAACTTGCAGACCGGTCTTGCTTTACTGATCATTGTACTGCTTCTATTGTCTCTGATCGTGCTGTATGTAAAAACACGTACCATTACTGTTCCGACCACGGCTGAGATCTGGCTTGTAAAGCTGCCCTTCAGCATCTATCTCGGATGGATTAGCGTGGCAACCATTGTAAATGCAGCGGTGCTGTTATATAAAATAGGCTGGGATGGTTTTGGTATCAGCGAACCGACCTGGACGATCATCATGCTGATTGTCGGTATGGTGCTAGCTGTTCTCGTTAGCTTCCGTTATCGGGACAGTGTGTACCCTCTTGTATTCACATGGGCGTATATTGCCATTGCACTTAAACAAAAGGATGTCACTTCCGTATATTATACGGCAATCATCATTGCGATCGTACTGGCCATCTACGCGGTATGGCTGTTCTTCGCCCGTAATCAGGATCGTGATTGAGTTTTCCCCTTCTATATAGCGCTTAAATATAACGTAAAAATGCAAAAAGCCGATTCTGGTCATTCGACCTGAAATCGGCTTTTTATGTATACCGGCGCGAGTCTAGGTTGTCCTATTTCAGGGCAATAACTTCAATCTCCACCAGTGCATCTTTTGGCAAACGAGCAACTTCCACTGCACTGCGTGCAGGATAAGGCTGTTCGAAGAACGTGCTATACACTTCATTCACAGGAACGAAGTCGTTCATGTCTTTCAGGAACACCGTTGTTTTCACGATTTTATCCATACTTGTACCTGCTGCTTCAAGGATAGCCTTCACATTGCTCAAAGACAGACGTGTCTGCTCCTGTACATCTGCGCCGAACTCTCCCGTTTGAGGATTCAGACCAAGTTGTCCGGAAGTGTAGATGAAATCGCCTGCATCAACGGCTTGACTGTATGGACCAATGGCGCCTGGCGCCTGATCGGTAGAGATTGGTTTTTTCATGGACGAGTTCTCCTTCATGTTCGTTATCCTGCTGCCACAAGGAGTCAGGGTTCGAACTCATTTTGTTGCCTATTATACCACGATCTACCTCAAGCGAGAAACGCCCCTCCCTAGCCACATGAAGCAAACAGCTAGTTTAAAGGTTTCCTAACCTCCGTCTACACCAAGGACATGAATGACATCATTCGGATACACATGGTTTCCCTTGGTTTGCACCAACGCAATATTCGTCATGGCCTGTGCAATGGTCGCAGCATGGACCGCCCGGTATTTGTCCACTCTGCCTTTCATCCAGCGATCCAGAAGCTTCATCGCATGAGCAGCCATCTGTTCACCGAACCGCTTCTCGTTTCGATCTCCCAGGATTAAGGACGGGCGGAAGATATGCAATGACTGAAAACCGATATCGGACAATGCATCCTCCATTTCCCCCTTGGTCCGACTGTAAAAGACACGGGAACCTGCGCTCGCTCCCATTGAGGAGATTACAAGCATCTGTAATACTCCGTGCTGCTTCGCAATCGTAGCTGCACGAACCGGGTAATGGTAATCCACCTGACGGAAATTCTCCTGACTGCCTGCTTTTTTGATCGTTGTACCCAAACAACAGTACAGGTCATCGATTCCATCGAATAAGTGGCCTTGGCTCTCCAGCTGTTCCCAGTCCACCACATGCTGTTCCAGTTTGGGATGCTGCAGCTCAAGCGGACGTCTAACCAGAACACGAACCAGGCTGTATGCCGAGTGCTCCAGCAGATGATGAACCAGTAATTCGCCTACAAGCCCAGTGGCTCCAATCACCATGGCTTTCCGTTCGAGACGATTCAAATACATCCCTCCACTTCGCTACCTTTTTTTGAAGTCATACCAGATACATATGATCAATCTAAACATTTACAAGGTTGTTCTGTCATCGAAGTGCCAGTGTAAATATTCAATATCTATTTTAACAGTACACGACGTCCAAGGGTAAATGTAAGAACCAGCATCACTACACCAACCCCCACCTGAAATCCGTAGGCAGAGATCCAGGCCAGTGCATCGGACCAGGTTTCCATCTTTTCATACAGCCAGCCGCCCATCAGCGGCCCAAGAAACGAGGTCACTCCCGTCAGAGCCGAATACACGGCGACAAACATGGGTCTTTCGCTTTTCGGTGTATCTCCGATCGTAAAGTTAAATGCCAGCTGATTGAATCCACCTACACCGATCCCAAGGAAGATATGAGATAGAAAGAGCGCGACCAATACAGGCATGAACGACATTAACCCCCACGACAGACAGGAGAGTGCAATGACAGGCAATGTCCAAAATAAAAGAGTTTTGTTGCTCAATCTGGCATTCAGATTGCCCCAGACATAGAAACCGGCCATCATAACCAGCGTCTGGACTACCGTGATCAGGGACACGGTCTGATAATTAATATTCAATAGATCCAACATCACATAGGAATAAAGCGGAACAATCAAGGTCTGAATCAATAACCAGACAGCCAGGAACAGCGTTGCTTTAAGAAAAGAACGATCTTGGAACGGCTTGATAAACATCCGCCAGAAAACCTTTTCGGTAGAACGTTCAAAAGGCACGTCCGGATAGAAGAAATAGATGACTGTATTCGCGATTGCACAGATCCAAACCGGAATAAATAGGATCAAAAAGCCCATTTCTCCGGGATAACGATCCAAAACAATCCCGCCTGCGAATAAGCATACGCTTCCAAGTGCATTCAGAATCGTATTTCGAATTCCAAAATAACGCCCTCTCACCTTGGCAGGTACGATATCGCCAATCAGTGAAGTCCAGATCATGCCGCCGATGGTATTTGATATAAAAGCAACCGTATACACACCAATATATACGCTTACCCACCACTCTTTGGGAAATATAAACGGGATCAGTCCCGTCGCACTCCATAAGATACGATGTGTGCCCACAAATAGCAGCAGCATGCGTTTTCGGCTGCGAATACGCTGCATCCAGTAAGCTGCTCCGATCTGGGCAATGTTCACGAACGTGGTAATCGCGAGCACAAAGCCGATATGTCTCGACCCGGCCCCAAGGTACAGCAGAAACCCGGTTAAAAATGGGCCTCCCAGCAATGTCTGTAAAATAATTGCCGGTACACCCTCCCATGTTGCAATCGATAAATTCGTGCGTTGTGTCGAACCCTTGCGCCGTGGTTTGCTTGCTAACGGGGGAGGGTTAACGTTGACCGTCTTCTGTATGGGGATACACTCCTTAGACCGGGTCTCGAACGCCGGTCGATGCTAGTTGTCACCCCAAATTCTACTCACGGCGCGAAGGTTGTCAACTCATTTTTTCACGGTTCAACGGAAGATAGAGATGGAAGGTGCTGCCCTTGCCTTCAACGCTCTCAAGTTCAATCGATCCTCCCAGTAATCTGGCCAGATCCCGACTGATCGAAAGACCGAGTCCAGTCCCGCCAAACTTGCGGCTAATCGATCCATCTGCTTGCTGAAATGCTTCAAATATGGAATGATGCTTGTCCTCAGAAATACCAATGCCTGTGTCCTGAACGGAGAAAACGAGCCATCGATTCTGAATACCTGCATTCTTAATCAGCTTGGTGCTTACGGTCAGCGTGACCTTCCCACGGTGAGTGAACTTGATGGCGTTCGACATCAGATTCCGCAAAATCTGTTGAACCCGCTGAGGATCAGACCAGAGTGTCTCGGGCAGTCCTGGCTTTTTATCCATTTGCAACTGAATGCCTTTTTTCTCGGCAACCAGCTGAAAGTGACTCATGGCATCTTCTGTAAGTTGTGCGACACTGATATCCTCCAGCACAATATCCAGCCGTCCCGCTTCCACTTTGGACAGATCCAGAATATCGTTAATGAGCGTGAGCAGTTCCTGGCCAGAGTGATCAATCATGGTAGAAAAACGTACGATCTCCTCCTGATCCATCGTATCAGCGTTCTCACTGATCATCTGGGCGAAGTTAATGACACTGTTCAGTGGTGTACGCAGCTCATGTGACATATTCGCCAGGAATTCCGATTTGTATTGGGAGGCAATCATCAATTGTTTGGCTCGATCCTCCAGTACAATCTGGGCTTTTTGTAACTCTTCCTTTTGCACAGACAAGAGCCGATTTGTACTTTGGATAAGCAAAATGCGATTCTGTTCATTCTGAAAATCACGTAAAATAAATGCAAACATCAAACTGAGCGCAATACCTGTAGGAAGCGTATACGGCATAATATGCGAGAAAAAATATGTAGCCGGGATTACCCCAAAAATAGCTATGCCTATGCTATTAAATACGTTGACGATGAGTATCACTAATACGCCTTTACTGATTAGTCTAAAGCTGCTGCGTCTCATCCATATATTTAAACCCGCACATATCAGTCCAAGAAGAGACATATTAATTACCGCTGCTACAGTAGCGTCCGTGATGCCAAAAGTCAGCCTCGACAGTCCAATCCCGACACCTACGATAATTACGCTATAGGGTTGTCTATACGTTAAAACGGCAACAATTAAAGGGACATAACGAAGATCAAAGATCACTTCATCGGTAAGTTGAAGGCCAAAAACCGTACTGATCCAACCTGCAAAAATAAGGACAAGCACGGAGCTGATTTGCTTCATTCGAGAAGAGATACGTATTACGATATATTTATAGAACACACTAGCAAGATAGGCAATCGTTATAAGCATCCCCATATTCAATACGAACATTTTTGAAAATTGCATTCACTCACTCCTGTTGTCCCGACTTTACTGGCCAAATTACCTTCGTCCGTATGTGTTTCTATCATATCATGCCCATTGAAGCTTACGCATTCCTTCTTCGTCAAAAAAATACACAAAAATACACAAATCAGGATTCAATTTGTGCGCTGGACGTAGTAGAATATATTGTTGTTTAAATTTAAACTACTATATAGATTGAACTAAAGAATAATTACACTTGCCACTCCGATGACAGAACAACCTTCTGATCGCTGTTATCCCCAAATTTTTTCGATTCCCTTTTCTGAAAGGGAAAATCCGTGGATAAAGGCGAAGCGTATGCTTCCGATTCAGCTTTCTTTCAGAAAGCTTTTAGCTCCGCTTCTTCAGGTTATTTCTGTCCTCTCCGTTCTCGTGTAAATGAATGTATAGTGCAACTTATATAGTTATTTGCTGGGGTCATGCTCCTAGAGAGCATGAATGAAAGGAGTAAGGTGTTGTGCAGTTGTTAAAAAGTAAATCCTATTGGCTGTCACTAAGTTTAATGCTGTCTTTGGCCGTCATGGGACTGTTCTACGATATTTTAAATAGTCCGGAACGCGGGTTCGTAGTGCTTGATTCCTCGCTTGACCGGATCATCCCCTATGTACCTGCCATGTCCATTCCATATTTGGGCTGGTACCCATTTGTATTTGGTGTGCTGGCTTACCTGTGTGCCAAGGATCGCCTGACGTATTACCGTGTTTTGTTATCCATGAATATCTGTGTCTGGATCTGTTATCTGATCTACTTCAACTTTCAGACCATGGTACCGCGTCCGGAACTAACGGGGACAGGTCTGGGAGCATCTGTTCTCGGATGGCTCTATAGCCAGGATCGCCCTTATAATTGTTTTCCAAGTATTCATTCTCTTCACTCTTATCTCGTTATGCGTGCCGTTCTCTCGGTTCCAAGCATCCGCAAACCCATCAAGATTCTGGTGGCCGCCGGGGCAGCAACCATTATCGTATCCACGCTAATGATCAAACAGCATGTGATCTACGATGCCCTGGGTGCAGTCATACTCGGCGAATGTGTTCTCACCATCATAACTGGCCTCTCTCAATACCGGAGACGCAGAAAAGAATCGAAGTGGACAGAGGGGATCAGCTGATCCCTCACTTCGACGGTTTCTGAATATGCTGTTGTCGTCTCCATTCATCAATAAACAAACCTGCAAAATAGGGGTCCCATTGGGTCCCTTTTCCTTCTTCCAAAATCGTTAGTGCTTTCTCGTGACTCATCCCATTCCGGTATGGTCGATCAGACGTCATGGCATCAAAGGCATCCGCAACCGCAATGATGCGGCCAAATAGCGGAATCTCATCGCCTGCCATTCCGTCCGGATACCCTTTGCCATCGTATCTTTCATGATGGGATCGTACACCAGGCAA
This sequence comes from Paenibacillus amylolyticus, assembly GCF_001570725.1. Taxonomy (GTDB): domain Bacteria; phylum Bacillota; class Bacilli; order Paenibacillales; family Paenibacillaceae; genus Paenibacillus; species Paenibacillus amylolyticus_A. The sequence goes on along the minus strand of NZ_BCNV01000006.1, from coordinate 218,366 downwards.
AAAGTCAGCCATGGCATCAATGGGTTCAATCTGGAGCAGAATGCTCTCCCCCTGTACGGGATGTGTCCGAATAATTGCGAATTCTTCATCGCTTAGTTTTCCATCCTTCAGCAACACCTCATCAGGTATGCCGATTTTCCCGATATCATGGAGCAGGGCTGATTTGTACAATAAATCCGCCTGTTCTTCATCCATTCCGCTCAGCTTGCCGATCATCAGCGAATACTCTGCTACACGCATCGAATGCCCTGCCGTATATTTATCTCGGGCGTCCAATGCAGCCGCCAACGTAGAAAAATAACTTTGCAGCAGCTGCCGATTACGTTCCTGTCTCATCTCAAGCCGATTAATCATCATATTGAAGCCGGAGATCAACGCCGAAAATTCATCCGCATACAGATCTGGGGCTCTTCTGCCAAGATCTCCCCCTTGAATTCGGTTCATCTCATGTGTCAGTTCAGCAACCGGATCACGAACATCCCGAATCAACAGCCAGCTACCAACCAGTGCAAACCCAGCGCCTAGAATGACGATAAATACGCCCCACAGGATGTACTCTTTTGCAAACTCACTATCCATATACTGAAGCCGAATATATGTAGCCAGAAAAAACAAAAATAAAGGAAATAATCCGATCAGTGCCGTACTTAGCTGAAATTTACGCTGAATCGACACCAGGATGCGTCCTCCCAGTGAAGGTTCCATCCCATACTGGACTTTGCCTCGATGACGAATCTCAAGCAGCAAGGGTCTAACTGCCCGCACCGTCAGATAATACTCAATCAGTGCATGCATGACGGCGATCAAAATTGCACACGCAGCTGCCACCACAACGTACCCATAAGGGAACTCAAGCCACCCCGTGGATATCATCCATATTGTTAATCCGGCTGCCGGAATTGAAAAACCAAGCATGTGCGGACCCATAATCCGATATATGGTCTGTCCGGGGAAACGATGAACACTCTCATACATGCGGTTCAGTTCATCTTTCTCGTGATGCTCGGAAGCAAAAAATTGCCTTATAGGTCCAAGCTGCGCCCACAGTGTAATTAATTCTGCAACAAGCATGAACAAGAGTGAGATCAACACAATGAAGATGAGTCGAACAAATTGAATATTGGGTATCTGCAAGGTGGATACCATAACCATTGTACCGACAACAAAAACAGCTGCCAGTGAACCGATCAGATAATTGCGTAGCAGACGAAAAATAAATGAACGGTATACTTCCAACTGAACCCCTCGCTCTCTATGTGCAACCAGTTCTCCCTTGATGTCACGGGGAGATTAAGGGTATAGCCTCCTATTTGTTTATCGGTTATTCAAACCAAAAAAATTAATAAAATCTGCTGATTAGACACCAAAACTCCATCTATCGAAACGTTTCAAAATATTTGACCCTTTCCACGGTAACTTGGTGGCAATCCGGACAACAAGAAAAGGCCGCTCCACGAAGGAGCAGCCTTTTATGATATATCCTATATTTATCCTTTGATCTTGGCAGCCAAAATCATCGTACCGCGCGGCTCATCTCCCATGGCATCCGGTTCAAGCGTGATCGCAACCGTATCATAGTCGTTCGCCGAATCCAATGTGTAGTATACCGCTCCCGTGCCGTCACGACTAAGGAAAGTCCCCGCATTCTGAGGGGTATCCCCCTTGATCAACCAGACCTGAAATGCCTCGTTGCCTTCCAGGTTCGGCAAGTTCTCAGCCTGCACAACCAGGTGAGTGCCCTTGCTGTCAATCACGATGGTTGCGAGACCCTGAGCTACAATATCCTGCGTTGCAGGATTAAGCTTCACTGCCTCGCCCGTCTGCATGCCCTGTGCAGGTTCCAGAGCTGATGCCAGCTGCTCCTGCAGCTGCGCATTCTGCGCCTGTGCCTGCACCAGTTGCTCTTGCGTAGCCGACGAGCCCGCCGCCTGCTGCGTCAGCGAGTCGATCTGGCTCTGCAGCTGCGCCGTGTACACGCCCAGCAACAGTGCCGCTGCCGCAAGGGCGGCACTGGCTATGCGCCAGGCGCTGCTGCTGCGCGCACGCGCGCGTGCTTGTGGCTGCCATGGCTGTGCCTGGGCAGCCTCTTTCACCCGGGCCGCAGGCTCCGCCGTTACCGGCGGCAGGCCTGGCCCGGGCTGCGCCGCACGTTCGTGCTGCGGCGCAAGGTCCTCCTGAAGCACCACAGGTGCTTCAGGCTGTGCAGGAGCAGCCGCTGGCTTCGCCTCGGCGCTCTCCTGCACATGTCCGAGCACGTTGCCCAGCACACGTGCTCGCATGCCAGGCGGCGGTGCTACAGGTTCCGCCGCAAGTGGCAGGAAGCCAGTCACTTCCTGCAATTCCCTCACCTCCTGGCGACAAGGTTCGCAATTGGCCATATGCGCTTCAAACGCCGCCACTTCCTCTGCTTCCAGTCCGCCCAGCACATACATCGGTGCCAGATCAGACCACTCCTCATGTCGTTCTATCATGGATGTATGCCCTCCCTTCCCGCGTCCGGATGCAATTCAGCATCGGCCAGCAACTTTTGGAGCTGCCGCATGGCAAGCCTGACACGGCTCTTTACTGTACCCAGCGGAATCCCGAATCGGCTGGATACTTCCTGCTGGGTTAATCCCGCATAATAAATCGATTCGATAACTTGTTGCTGATCACCGTTCAACTGGGACAACGCCTCTTTAATCCGGGTGCCTTCCCATTTACGTTGTACTTCTTCTTCCGTGTTCGTATCTTCATCGGCATAGGCCGCCAGTGTCTCGTGTTCAACTGAAGTAGCCGCTGCTCCTTTTGATTTCCGCCTCAGCATGTCCACTGCAATGTTACGCGTAATCGCAAACATCCATGTGGTCAGCTTCCCCTGTGAGGCATCGTATCGTTCAGCATTATTCCAGACCCGCAGGAAAAGTTCCTGAACGGTCTCCTCTGCCGTCATGGGATCACCAACAATCCGGTAGGCAAAAGAGTATACCGCTCGCTCATAACGGTCATATAAAAGCTCCAGTGCGGAAGCATCTCGTTCCGCAATCTGCCGCATTAACCTGCTGTCCTCCATCGATTCAGTCATGCGAGGGCCCCTTTCTGTTTCTTCCCTCTTATTATAACCTACGCAGAAACTTTTGAAGAGGATTACCACTAAGGAGAAAAAGTTTGAAAAATTTTCTGTATCTTTTCAAACCAACTTTTCACCTTCTAACTTAAAACAGTCTGAAAACATGTTGCTCTGTTCGCAGCTTTCCTTTTTATTGCAAAAAATTACAGCCTGTGGTATAGTATAAGAGTTGTATCAAACAACCTCATATGATTTCTGTCTTCTTTAAACCCCGGAATATTTTCTTCATGCTGCGACCGCAGCGAATAAGCACAATCAACCTATGAAGATTGAAGAACCTGCATAACAATAACCCGGTAGTACAGAGTTTCACAAGATGTTCCCATTCACACTGGCGCGGTCATCGGAGCCGCAAGGACAAAAGAGAGGTAGGGCTTTTGTTGTTTTGGATATCACTTATTCTTGAGAAGATTGAAAACATACACAAGCACCCGGAATTGGGTTCCGGGTGTTTATCCATGTCTACATATACATTTCAGCATCATCTACATACTGTTGGACACCGTTCCTTCACTGAGAAAAGTCTCTCCTTGCGCTCACCAGACGCTAACGAATCCTGCACACCTTATATTGAGAATTTCTGTGCTATGTAAAATCTAACGAATCTCAGCCACGTTAATCGATGTCAATTCATCAGTATAGGCTCTAAACATACCCAAATTCAGATAATAAGATGTCTACGATTCGTTAAGCCGTCAATTTTTGCATATATTCATGGAATAGAGTCTGTGGAGTTTGCTAATTCGAGCAGACCTCCCCTTTTCCCATTTTCATCCCCACGCTCCTTCACTTAATTCTTATAAAAAAGGGACACCGCAGGATAAAATCCTGCGCTGTCCCGCTCTGAATCATAGGTACGTTATGGCCTCAACATGGAACTCAAACTCGGAGTTTATTTAGAGCCCCTATCGTAACGATCCACATTCAGCAAAGCCGCGTTGCACTGACAACTAATTAGATAAACATGGTTTTGGAGATAATGACCAGCAAGATGAACAGCACGAGGATCGTACCCATGGAGCCCCAGCTTCCGCCGCCATGACCATAGGATACTCCACAACCGTGGTGATAACCATGCATCATTGGAGCCTGATTAGGCTGGTGTCCGTAACCGTAGCCCATCGGCATTGTGCCGCAGCCATATCCGTGCATCTCGTGACCTGTGTATTGATATCCATACATGTGTCCATTTCCTCCCATATGTCCGTATACATGCCCCTGTCCGTTCGGTGAGTTTGGTTTTACTTCGCTCATTGTTCATTCCTCCTTAACATTTGCCTACACCCCTAACCTATGTATTTAGCCTACCTCTGGACCGGGCTATTGCCCTCATTTTGACAAAATGGGCGTTTAGCCGTTGGGTGCCCTTCCCATGCTTGTCCTCTAGAAAAAAAACCCCACCGGTTGCCCGGCAGAGCTCGCCATATTATACCCAGAATGATTTAGTGATGATTACGAGAAGAATGAACAGAACCAGGATTGCTCCAGTCGATGTCCAGCCGCCGTATCCTACGCCTTCAACTACTTTGCTCATGCAGAACCCTCCTTTACGAATATATTAGGGTCCAAACGGTTTATTAGATCAAGAATGCTTTAGAGATGATGACCAACAAGATAAAGAGAACCAAGATCGCGCCAGTCGATGTCCATGCGCCGCCGTATCCACCTACTACTCCACTCATGTAAACCCCTCCTTTGATTTGAGGTACAGTTCACTATATGCACCAATCACACATGGGACCGGGCTCAGGCCGAAAATGGGCGGCTCTTTTTTCCACAGATTAATCGCCCCTTGCACATATACACAGGGTTAGTTCTTAAGTCTGAATGCGATATTCCAATGTGTTTAACTCATAAATAAATCTCACAGTTACCTTTGTAAAATTAATGTACTATCTTCCAATGAGATTACCAATACGGTATATTATGAGATTTCAATTTGTTAAATACAGAAAAATTACCTTTTTGGTAATTATGAATACTGAAATCTTTATTAATGTTATTATTTTACTAATAAAGTAGAAAGGAGTGTCTATGCCCACTCTTGGCGAACGCATTAAACACTTACGGGAAATAAAGGGGTTATCACAGAAAGAATGTTCACTACAAACCAATCTTACAGTAGTCCAATTGTCCCGGTATGAAACCAACCACAGGAAACCTGATCCAGATGCTTTAGGTCGCCTGGTGATTGTTTTGGGAACAACCGCTGATTACCTTATTGGACTTACCACAAATCCTTTTCCCGATGTCACCCCAGACCACGATGAACATTTTTATCTGCAACACCCTGTACATGGAGCCTTCTTCCGAAAATATCTTCATGCCCCGGATCAGCTCAAGGATGAAACCAGGCAATTCTTTAAGTTTATTAGCGAGCAATCACGGGCAACTAAACTGGATTATCCCAGACAACATGATGACCTTAGAAAAAATCCCAACCGATGGGAAGCACATTAGGAGAAATTAGACATAATGAAGAAACTTATTACGATTCTGGCACTAGCCGCATTGCTTAGCGCTTGTGGCAATTCAGAAACAAACACAACAGCCGATACCCAAACTTCGGAAACAACCCAAGCAACTGAAACTGTTTCAACGGAAGCTAAAGCTGCGAAATACACTACATATAGTGGAGATGGATTTTCTTTTGCATATCCTGAATCCTGGAAAAGCGTAGATACAAGTCAAATGAATGTTCCGGCAATTAAAGCTGCTTTCTCGGACCAATCTTCATCAGCAACATTTGCAGATAACGTTAACTTGACGATTGAGGCTAGCCCATCAGGTTCAATCAACCCTGAAGAATACGCCAATAATGTAGTTGATTATTACACACAAAACGGTTCAACTATCGGCATTTCCGATTATAAAAAAACCAGCTACACAAACAAGCCTTATAAAGAATATAGCGCTGGTGTCTTGGAAGGCTCGTATAAACACACATCGGGTACAGATGTTGTCCTTGTCCAATATCTGATTCCAACCAATACAGAACTCTATAGCATGACGTTAACCTACGCCAAGGATACTTATAATCAGGACGAGATCAAAGATATCCTTGATTCCCTGAGCATTACCGCTCCTCTGGAGCAAACAACACCAACTGCAACGACTGGAAATTCATCGGCCACGTCATCAGCTGCCGATTTCTTTAATGAGTTAACTCCGTACATTACAGAAGATACAGCCTTTATGGAGCAGGCTTCTTACGATTTCTTTGGTAAACATAGCGATGTATTCCCGGCCATTACGGCAGAACTAAGCAAAAAGGTACGGGGTCTCGTTGACTCCAATGTAACGACCCGTCATCTGAATAAAAATGTGGCCAACTATTACAATACTTTCGTACAAGTTAGCGGGGAAGTTATTTCCGTTGAAGAAGATAGCTCTCTTGGAGCAACTTTCTCTATCATTCATGTCATGGATGAAAACGGAAACGATATTATAGCATTATACCCTGCAACGACGGGAGATCTGCTTGACGGCGATTACGCTACTGTGATCGGTGCACCAATTACCAACTTCTCTTTTGAAAATGTTGGTGGTGGTTATACCAATGCTACTTTGATTGGTGCTTCACTGGTAATTGCAGATTAATATTTTACATGCATATACAAAAGGACCAGCTTAATGAACATTAAGCTGGTCCTTTTGTCCTTTAATTTATAGACACATCTCTGTTTTATGACCCGAAATATACATCCAGCTTCCCTGTGGGCGGGGTTGTTGCCATCCATACCGCAGCCAGATTGTCAGGTGCCTGGGTGTAAGCAGTGATATAGTCGCCAATGAGCACGGTCGGTGTTGGCGAGTTCCCATTCGGGTTGAACGATGTTGTAGTGAGTCTCCGATTCGTAAAGGTTGTCCCTCCGTTAAACGACTCCGCCACATATACATCCAGCAAAAATCCATTTAACTGGTTGGTATAATAAATAACCCTTATTGTACCGGTAAATGGAGATACCGTAAGGGAAGGAAAGAAATTCTGTGTTCCCACGGGTGCTCCTGTAATACTGACCGGCTCACTCCAGAGCAATCCGTCTGGTGAGCTGCACATGAATACATCCGTGTAACCATTCCGGGCATCGTTCCAAACGGCGTAGACCCTACCACTATAGATACTGTTGGAGATATCTGCAGCCAGGTTCAGGTTGGTTTGAACTCGAAATGCATAATTCGGTACAGGCAGAACCTGTGGCGAAGGTACAACAGAGGCAATTAGTGTGGACTGATTACTTATAGGTGGCTGGAATGTGGCACCCCCGTCATAGGAAGTCCGAAGTAACGCATACGCACTCCCAGGACCCGTGAGGATATAACCGGCGTAGACTTCCCCTGTGAATCCAATCCCGATGGTCGCCCGATCATGGAAACCTCTTGGATTGGAAATCCGACTCGGAATCTGCCAGGTTGACGCCACATCCTCAGATCGTTGTAAAAAGATTGAAGACGCTGCCGTTGCCAGCGGGGTATAGCCGACATAAACATTCCCTCGATACGGACTGCCTGGTGTGCGGTCACAGGCAATAAACGGTTCATCATTGTGGACAACGAGTCCGTAACCTCTGTTTATAAATACAGGCGGAGTCCAGGTCACCCCATCGTCAAGTGACGTATAGCTGATAATCGTTCCGTCATTCTCCCCATTGAACACATGCACCGTCACAATGAATGTACTCGGAAAGGTATAATCAATCGTAGGCGCTTCCGCACCTTCGTATCCGGCAGGCTGTGGCAAGATTGCTGTCGTCCAGGTCTGCCCCCCGTCAATGGAACGATAGAATCCGGTCCGTGTCGGTCCCGCACTTGTATCGACCGCAACAACGCACATAATATTGGGAAGTAATACATTAACCGCAATGGACGGTTCGAACTGACTGCCACCCAGTGCTCCTGTAATATTTACAACCGGCATCTGCATTCACCTCCGTCTATTGAAATTATGGAATATTGGTAAAGCGGTCTATCCACATCATCTCCGATTGCAGCACACGCTGCGTGATATTGCCTACGGAGTCCAAACTATAAGCCTGAATAATCGTGCTGGTTGCGCTGAAAAAGTCACTCTGCACCTCAAAATAATCAGCAGCATTCAGGGTGTACAATAAAGTTTTGGACACTTGAGCTGGTAGTTGGAACAGATCATGACCTATTGGAATTCTGGCGTTCTGTGAAGTGTCCCAGCGAAAGACCTGAAGCTCAATGTTGGATGGGATGTTAACCGAATCATTCAAACAGGTCACAATTAATTGTGTGGCACGATCACCCCCGTTTGGAGAGTTAAAGAGGAGACCTGTACTATAGGGCATTTTCATCGCTCCTTTCCTCTTATACCACCATCGACAAAGCTTGACAGTATACTATAAAATATGTGGTCTCTCGTTGAAAGACACGGCAGAATCTGCGAATTTCTGAAAGAATCCTTGCAAGAATCGCCTAACTTTGAAAACCACAATAAAGAGCAAAAACTGCAAGCCCCGGACCGGGACTTGCAGTAGTGATTTGAGACTATTTTTTTTCACTGCGTTGTACTTCGTTAATTAGGTCTTGTCTGAAGTGATGTCAGTTTGTCCTGAACCGATTGTAACTTCTGTATGCTTGAGGCATCCGGTTTATCCCGACGGTCGTCGATCTTGACGGATGTGGATACACGCTGAGCTCCTGACAAAAACGGCGCTTCATGCAAAGCCGCAATTGCTGTAAAGACCTCGTTAAGCGGCCCCTCAATAATGGTGCTCATGGAAGTTAACTGATATGTAATGCCCCGTTGATGTTCCAATACCTTCTGCATGTCTGCCACATAACCGCTCAGACTCGTTGTACCTGTTCCAATTGGAATTACAGTCACTTCTGCTATTGCCATTTTGCTCCGCCTCCTCTGGGCCCCGTGAACAACCGCTGCCACTTATTTTTAGTCGCTTTTTGACTGTTTTTATTCTACCAGTTGAATACGTTACAATTCAAACTGACGTGAAGACGTCATTCAAATTGGTCAAAATTTTTTTTTGATAAATCTTCAAATCTTCCAGTCCTTTTCCTTTGCGGATTCCTGGCTTAAATGGTATACTCGGAATTACGTTTTACTGTATCGGCCCACTTTACAAACACAATATGTTGGGTTACAGTATGTTGACAGCTACAAAATGTAGTAACACTAGATTTCTCCGCTTCTATTAGTCACCTTCTGCATTCTCGCGAAAAACAGGATGAAATCACCTCCAAAGGCACGTCCCTGTAGGTGTAAATCGCTTTCTCGAAACAGAGTTGACTCGGAGGTTAACGGGGCTGTTTGGACTGCATCCGGTATCCTCAAACTACAGGTACATCTGCAATAGACAAAAGCTTACATAAGCACCCTTTTCTGTCGATATACTGAACCTCTAAGACAGTAAGGAAGCCAGAGCATCCATGGGCATTTTCAGCCGCGAGGCGGGGAGAATGCTTTTTATATGAGCATGTTCTGCATTGTGCTGTTTTGTGCTCCTCAAGTTGAGCGATTTAAGACATGACCTGTCACCGCCGTTTCAGTCCGCCAAACGCAACCTTTACCTTTTTCTCACCGTAAGAAGACACTCAATTCTTTATATAAAGAATTTCTCCAATTTATCTCTTAAACATGCGAAAGCGAGGAATATTCATGCCACAAGTTGTGACCAAGCCGAACAACCGCCAGCTTGCCTTTGATGATATGCGCATCTCGGTATATGCCGACCGTACTCTGGAAGGACTGGAAATGCTGGACAAGGAACGTCTGGTACGTGGGGTAAACAGCAAGCTCCGCCGTGATGAAGTTACCGGAGACGAAATCAGTAACGCTTTTATCATGAGCGCACTGGAACTCGTAACTAAAGAGGAGCCTAATTGGAAATTTGCAGCGGCACGCTCCCTGCTCACTTCCCTATACAAAAAAGCGGCTACCAACCGCAGATACAAATCTTACGCGGACGAGCCTTACGGCGCATTCCATCCTCTCCTTGTAGATCTCGTGAAGAAAGGTATCTACCGCGAAGAATTGCTGGAATGTTACACCAAAGAACAGATCGACGAACTTGCTGAATGCATTGACTATCGCAACGATCTGCTCTTCGATTACATCGGCTTGCTCACACTGGCAGAACGTTACCTCGCTCACGATTTTGATGGAAAAGTAATGGAATTGCCGCAAGAACGTTATATGGTTATCGCCATGTTCCTAATGCATCAGGAGCCTGCCGAGAAACGTATGGATCTCGTCAAGGAAGCTTACTGGGCAATGAGCAACATGTACATGACCGCAGCTACTCCTACGATGTCCAATGCAGGAAAAAAAGTAGCCGGACAACTCTCCAGCTGCTTCATTGATACGGTGGACGACTCACTCGAAGGTATCTTCGATTCCAACACGGATGTAGCACGTCTGAGCAAAATGGGTGGCGGCATCGGCGTTTACCTCGGCAAAGTCAGAGCTCGTGGTTCGGATATCCGTGGTCACCAAAATACAAGTTCCGGTGTAATCCCTTGGATTCGCCAACTGAACAATACAGCGGTCAGCGTAGACCAGCTCGGTACACGTAAAGGTGCCATTGCCGTCTACCTGGACGTTTTCCACAAAGACATCCTGGCCTTCCTCGATCTGAAGCTGAACAACGGCGACGAGCGGATGCGTGCGCATGACGTATTCCACGGCATCTGTCTGCCTGACTTGTTCATGGAGCGGGTATCCACTCGCGGCGAATGGAGCCTGTTCTGTCCGCACGAAACGAAGAAAGTGATGGGCTGGAAAGACGAAAATGGTCGTGCACTCGGATTGGAAGATTTCTACGATGAGTCCTTTGGCGAAGGTGCGTTCCGTGATAAATACGAAGAAGCGGTGAATCACCCACTGCTGTCCCGGATTACAGTACAGGCGATCGATATCATGAAGCGTGTACTGAAATCCCAACTGGAGACAGGTACGCCATACATGTTCTACCGGGATACGGTTAACCGCTCGAATCCTAACCGTGCGCACGGTATGGTATACTCCTCCAACCTGTGTACCGAAATCATGCAGAACCAGTCTGCCACTGTGATTGAAAAGGAAGAACTCGTAACCAAAGATGGACAAACTCGCATCGTGATTTCCAAAGTGCCTGGCGACTTTGTTGTCTGCAACCTGAACTCCATCCATCTGGCACGTGCTATACCTCATAATGTATTGGAGCGTCTCGTTCCGATTCAGGTGCGCATGCTGGACAACGTTATCGACATTAACAACATTGAAGTGTTGCAAGCCCAATATACCAACAGCCAATATCGCGCAGTCGGTCTGGGAACGTTTGGACTTCACCACCTGCTTGCTCTCGAAGGCATTCATTGGGAGTCTGAAGAAGCGGTAACATATAACGATAATCTGTATGAAAAAATTAACTACCTGCTCGTGAAATCCAGTATGGAACTGTCCAAAGAAAAAGGACATTATCCGAAATTCAAAGGTTCCGATTGGGAAAGTGGTCACTACTTTGACCAACGCGAGTACACGTCAGGTGAGCGTGTAGGCGAGTTCGTGACAACCGAACAGTGGAAAGAACTGCAAGCTGAAGTACAACAAAACGGTGTACGTAATGCTTGGTTGTTCGCCATTGCACCTAACGGTTCCACGTCCATCATTGCCGGTTCAACGGCTAGTATTGATCCGCTCTATGAGCTGTTATCTTATGAAGAGAAAACAACGTACAAAATTGCCAATCCAGCTCCGGATCTGTCCGAAAAAACAAGCCCTTATTACCAAACGGCGTTCATGGTGGATCAACATGCTTCCATTAATATGGCAGCTGCCCGTCAGCGTCACGTCGATCAGGGACAAAGCTTCAACTTCTACGTTCGACCGGATATCAAAGCAACAGAATTCCTGGAATTGCATCTGCACGCCTGGAGAGCCGGCATGAAATCAACTTATTATGTTCGTAGCCGGGCATTAACGATTGAAGAAGCTTGATTTTATCGCAAGTTACGTTTTATCCACGATAGAGAAGATTTACTAGATTCAAGGTGACCACCAGGGCATCCTGTTTTGATTGCAAAATGGCGTTGCCCTGGTTCTTTTTTGCCTAAAACACGATCACAGCATCGCAAGATGTTGATATAGATGATTTTCCAAAGTTCTGTCGGCAGAACATTATGAAATTTCAAGGAGTGAACGGAACAATGCAAGTACAGAAAATTTTCAACACCGAAGCCCCTAACCAATCGACCCGTATTATTGAAGGTGAATGCTCCGGTATCCTGAACTGGAACGACATTCGCATGCCTCATATGTACAAATTATACAAAGTACTGCTGCTCAACCACTGGATCGCAGACGAGATTCCAATGTCCAAAGATGCTTCCCAGTTTGCTCAACTCGACGAGGAAGAACAACGTACGTTCAAAATCAACATCTCCCTGCTTGCGGTACTTGATTCCATGCAGACGATGTTTGTTGGTGATGTAAAACGTTACTTTACTGATTCTTCACTCGAAGCGATCTCGGCCATTATCGGACAACAGGAAGTCGTTCATAACCAATCGTATTCCTACGTCCTGTCTTCGATCGTATCCGATCGGGAGCAAAAAGAAATTTTTGAATACTGGAAACACGATCCGGTACTGCTTGACCGCAACCGTTTCATCGCTGATATCTATCAAAACTTCCGGGACGAGCCGTCTCCACAGACATTCTTCCAAGCGATGGTAGCCGATCTGGTACTCGAAGGAATCTTCTTCTATAGTACGTTTGCCTTCTTCTACAATCTGGCCCGTGACCAGAAAATGATGGCAACCAGCCAAATGATCTCGTATATCCAGCGGGATGAAAACCAACACTGCTACTTCTTCGCCGAAGTGTACAAACAGTTGCTGGTAGACTTCCCTGAACTGAACACACCTGAGAACATGGACTATGTATACAAAACCATCCATCGTGCTGTTGAGCTTGAAACCAACTGGGCACATTACACACTCAGCAACGTACGCGGTATTGACCTGAACGAGTTGGAAGACTACATCAAGTACATCGCCAACAAACGTCTGCGTCTGATGGGTATGGAGAAAGCGTATGAAGGTGTGGATGTAAACTGCATGCCTTGGATCAAACCATTCTCCGATGAAGCACTGAATGCAACCAAAACCGACTTCTTCGAAGCCAAATCCCGTAACTATGGTAAAGTTGGCGACGATAACGGATTTGACGATTTGTAAACTCTACTGATCGAGTATTACCAATATAAATAAGCACACATTAAAGCACTCCCTTGGATAGAATGCCTTCATGGCTATCTGCATGCGGGAGTGTTTTTTTGTCCCTTAACCTAGTAAGATAGTTTGGAAGAGATTCACATCCCTCCGACTGAAATGAGGCCTATTAATGGATAGAGAACTGCTGGAACAAATCAACTTGTGGCATGAGCAGGACCAATTCAGACTCATTATCGAACGTATTGAACGTATCCCCGTCTCAGAGCAGGATTATGATCTGATTGGTCAACTCGCCAGAGCCTATAATAATGACGCATGATACCGCGAAGCTATTCAACATTTGTTGTCAGTACAGGAGCAAGGGTTAAACGACCCGCTCTGGCAATACCGCTTGGGTTACGCATACTGTTACATCGCGAGCTATGAACAGGCACTACTGGCTTTTGAGAGAGCTGACGAACTTCTGCCTCATGATGAGTCTACGCTTGAATTCCTTCGCCAGATTCGCCCCCAAGCGGAGAAGATGCGGCTTGATCGACAACGCCATGAAGAGAATATCGCAGCATTGGAGCAGAGCGGCACACAGAACCATCTAAGAGCGGCATCAGGGACTTACGCTCCCGGAACGTTCTGGGTACACAGCGATTATGCGCAGGAAAATCATGTATCGGAACCTTTCGATGAAGAAGAGATTGTATCTATTGAGAAGGAACTGGGGTACAAGCTGCCCGCTTCCTATATTCATTTAATGAATACCCAGAACGGCGGCATCCCCGCGCGCACTGTATTTCCTACCAAAGAAGCGACTTCCTGGGCTGATGATCACATTGCCATTTCAAGCATTATGGGAATCGGACACGATAAGATATACGCGCTGGGCGGTGAGTTGGGAAGTCGGTTCATGATCGAAGATTGGGGATACCCCGATCTGGGGATTGTAATCTGTGATTGTCCGTCCGCTGGTCATGATGTCGTTATGCTGGATTATCGCTTCTGTGGTCCTGAAGGCGAGCCTTGTGTGGTTCATGTGGATCAGGAAAATGATTATGAGATTACATATCTTGCGCCGAATTTTGAAGCTTTCATCCGTGGCTTGCTCGATGAGGATACGTATGACCTGTCTGACGAACAGAATGAGAACTAAAATCCAGGAGGGTCCGGCCATATGACAACCCGTATATATTTTGGTTCCAATCAACTCGGCGAAGTGGCGTCAGCTTCATTGCAAGATGCGCTGAATGAATATGATCTGGGAACCCTTGAAGATTATCAACGAACGGATAAAGGCGTTATGGGCCAAACACTGCTCATCCGCTCTTCCCGTGGAGAGTATATTCTGAAAGGTAATCCGTTATATTCAGGACAATTACAGGAAGAAAAGTTCTTCGTAGAACAACTGGCGAAGCATACGTCCATTCCCGTCCCTGACCCCTATTTATTACATGAAGATATCAATCTTCTAGGTTGGAGTTATGCCATCATGCCGCGCCTGCCGGGGAATCACCTGTATGATCCAGCATTCCAGATCTCACTGTCACAGCAAGATCAGGAAGAGATCGCCTGTATGTTTGCCCATACTTTGGCTGAACTGCACCGCTGGAAGGTGCCTGATGCTGGGGAATATGATCCTGTAGCGAAGCAGATTGTTTCCTTTGCAGGCGATTATCTGGACTGGTTGTACGGAACTATCCGCCACTGGTTACATGATGCTGAACAGTACTCGGTGATTACGGATAAAGATGTGCAGTGGGTGGACGAGCAATTCAAGAATGCGGAACCGGCATTTCGGTCCAAAGCTGTTCCCGGGTTTGTCATGGGAGACTTCAAGGTCGAGAATGTGCTAGTTCAAAAAAAGGATGATCCTTCTTCAGACTGGCAAATTAGTGGTCTGTTCGATTTCACAACTGCCTATTTCGGAGACGGCACAGCCGACTTGACCAAAATGTCCACCAGGTATGTCCGTGAGGGTAAGCCAGAACTGGCCGCACAGTTCCTTCGCCGCTACCGGGATCTGGTCTGTGCAGCAGATGTGGAGAAATGTCAGCACTTCCGTGCACGTCTCAGCGTGCATCTGCTCTATCAACGTATCTTGTGGTGGGGTGAAGCCAAAGCGACAGGACAAGTGACGTGGGCAGCCGACCTGCCTTTTGCACAGTGGGCAGAGCAGTCCATTGATTCAATTCTTGCATTACTGGATGATTAGATTTAGACAGGGTGCTCAACGGATATCGGCCTTCCAAACTTACGTATGTATACTTCCATATATGTCGCCCAACATCCGGGCGAATGCATAAAACCGCCAAAGATCAATGATGATCTCTGGCGGTTTTCGTCCTACCACGATATATTTCGATCAACGATGAAACCCCGCTCAACTTAAGCCTGTGCGACGGGTGACTCCTGATGTTTCTGCAAAAACTCCAACATCCGGCGATACACGAGAATCTCGTTTGTCTTTCTGGAGAAACCATGGCCCTCATCGTCCAGAACGATGTATTCCACATCCAGCCCCTTTGACTGAAGCGCAGCCACGATCTGATCGGATTCAGCCTTCACGACTCTTGGATCATTGGCTCCCTGAATGACCAGCATCGGGTTTACCATCTGATCCAGATACGTAATCGGTGAATCCTTCGTTAGGCGTTCGCGGTCACGGATCGGATCACCCAGCCAGTTATCCATCATCGGCTTCCAGTCTTCCGGCACGGATTCCAGGAATGTGAACAGGTTGCTCGGCCCAAAAATATCGACCGCGGCTCGGAACAGCTCCGGATGGCGCCCTGCTAGTAGCAGGGTCATGTATCCACCGTAACTTCCACCTACCACAAACAACCGCTCCGACGAGGTAATTCCCTGATCAAACAGCCAGTTAATTCCGGCAACACAGTCCAGTCTTGGGCCTTCGCCCCAATCTCGCTCAACCAATTTGACGAATTCCGCACCATATCCGGTACTGCCACGGAAGTTCGGTGCAAAGATATGATAGCCCTGAGCGAGCATCATCTGGAACATTGGCCGGAAAAACTTCGCTTCCGATGCCTGCGGCCCACCATGCGGCCAAAATACCGTGTAACCATTGGCCTGCTCAGGCTTTGCTTTGAACAAAAGCGCTTCAATCTCCAGTCCGTCGTAGGAGTTATACCGAATGACGTCAGGGTACACGAGATCACTTGGGTCCAGTCCGGTTACCCGATTGGCAGTCAGCGGCTCCCAGGATTCAGCACCTGCCACTTTGCGATAAATGTTATGCGGCAGGATTGCTCCACGCCCCAGAATATATACATTACCTGCCTTCGTAACAGTCACCTGCTCAATTGTATCCAGCGGCATCTCTATGCGCCGAGGCTCATCGGAATTTTTACCCAATACGTACATACGATTCTCCGGCCCTGTAAGTGTCCAGAAATATAAGGTCTCGGAAGCCTGATGCCAGCGGATGTTCTCCACATCTTCCCCTTCAATTTTACACAATGGACGGAACTCGCCGGAATCGATACGGTACTCAGCCACATATGAGTATGATGAGTCATCATTAGTGATCAGCAGAAGGCGATTGTCATCTGCGAAAATCAGATCGGATACCTGACTCTGCCGCTCTGAGGCTGGCAGAATCACCATTTCTTCATTGTTACGATACAGATGAGCTGTCTGATACGTATTTGAATACATTTTTAAAATGACATAACTCTTCTCGTCAGGACTTACAGCAACCAGGCTGCTCGTAACCTCTTCTCCACTGTATAACAGTTCATCTTCACCTGTCTCCAGATCGATGCGGCGTGAATTCAGATAGTTCGGATTACCCGCGCTGGTGACATAATAGAGACGTTGTCCATCCTCGGACAACTCAGAGAAATAACAGCGATCATTCGGCTCTGCCGGAACCACAGGCAGTGGAACACCACCCTCTGGCTTAAGTGCATAGAGATGATAGTTCTCGTCACCATCCCGATCAAACGCGGTAAGAAGATGACGTCCTTGCGGGTCTGCTTTAATAAATTGACTGCTCTGATTCAAGTACGTTAAAGGATACGGGTACCCTCCGGGCAAATCCATCGCCCAAATATTTGGCTGACCGTTCAGATTGCTGTCCATGAACAAACGTTTCTCGTCGGCCGATACGGCAAAATGCGAAATTCGGTACGTCTGAAAATATTGCTCGACATCCGGTTTAGGGAACTGAATCATGACAAACCTCCTTGGAATTGAACCAATGAATTTAACATTGGTAAATTAAGGTACCATTTGTCCATATTATAGGTAATGACAATGTTTAGACAATAGATATGTGAGTTATAATTCCGAATCTCCCCATTTTTATCTCAAACTCACGGATAAAAGATCATATGAGCTTTGTCATCGCGATAATAATCCAGCCTTTGCTTCATCGTACCTGTATGCAGTTCAAACAGATGACCATCCGGATCGGTAAAATAAACAGATAACGCATCCCGCGGATCTCTGGGCCTTCCGGGAAGAATGTCCGCCCCAGCTGCTCGCAGCTGCTGCACAGATGCGTCGAACTCCTCTTCTGTCACGGTAAATGCAATATGGGTATAGGTTCGTTCCGTATAGTTGCGAATAACATCCTCCTGATTCAGGGCGATCCACAGACCGGCAAGCTCAAAATACGCCAGTTTGCGTCCCTTCACCTGAATCTGAGCACCGAGAGCCTGTTCAAAAAAGGTAATGGACCGCTCCAGATTGGATACGGAAAAGCACAAATGATTAATTCCCTGAATATTCATGTGGCTCCTGACACCTCCATCAATTTAAGGACCTATCCTTATTATGGTATATTTTGTGCAAAAAACAACAGCTCTGCTGCCTCCCCTCGCACCTTCTTCTGGGCGAATGCATAGTTTATCCGTATCAATGAACGTTCGAGGAGGATGTTTAGCACATGAACCCTGTCTACCCTTTTTATGGTGAGAAAACGGTGTGTAAAGAGCAAAAGCTGGCATTCCCACCCCAGCATCAGGACCAGCAACCCGGTCTGGAAACCCTGATGGTGCCTGAACCCATTAGCGAAGATCCTGCTTATATCGGCAGTTGCAAACTCCAAGACAAAGTTGCGATTATCACAGGTGGTGACAGTGGAATCGGCCGGGCGACAGCCATCGCTTTTGCCAAGGAAGGTGCGGATATCGTCATTGCTTATCTATATGAAGTAACAGATGCCGAAAGGACTCGCGAGCGGATTGAGGAACTGGGACAGCGCTGTCTGTTGATCGAGATTGATCTCCGCCTAAAGAAAAACTGTGAGGCTGTCATTCGAACAACGATGGAAACCTATGGGAAGATCGATATTCTGGTTAACAACCATGGCGTACAGTATGTGCAGCCAAGCATTGTTGATATTACGGAAGAGCAGCTGTATCACACCTTTCAGACAAATGTGTTTGCCTATTTCTTTCTGATCCAGGCCGCTCTCCCCCATCTGTGCAGAGGTGCCTCCATCATCAATACAGCTTCCATTACGGCATATAAAGGCAACACCCAACTGATCGACTACTCTTCTACCAAAGGAGCCGTCGTATCGCTGACTCGTGTACTCGCCCAATCGCTTGCTGCACAGGGAATCCGTGTGAACTCCGTTGCCCCCGGACCCATCTGGACACCACTCATTCCTGCCAGTTTCTCCGCTGAAGATGTGCAGGTATTTGGAACGGAGACGCCTATGGGTCGGGCTGGCCAGCCTTACGAACTGGCGGCAGCTTACGTCTATCTCGCCTCCCGCGATTCATCTTACGTCACAGGTGAATGCATTCATGTGAATGGCGGCGATATGGTAACGACATAGGCTAGTGTGGAATGTGGGTGATATCGTCAACTGATGTCAGGTTGGATTTGGCAGGTGAGGCAGGATATCGGTTGTCCGGTTGCGAAGAGGGTTAGGAGTATGATCCGGTTATACCGGAACCTGACATCTTGCGACAAGGAGCTGAACAACCTGATGAACTTCGATCCACTCTACCAACCGTACCCGTCTTATCGCGTGCCTGTGTATGCGAAACAAGGCATGGTCGCCACGTCACAGCCACTGGCTGCACAAGCCGGTTTGGATGTTTTGAAAAAAGGCGGCAACGCCATTGATGCCGCCATTGCAACTGCGGTAGCACTCACCGTGCTGGAGCCTACGTCCAATGGCATTGGCGGCGATGCTTTTGCCCTCGTCTGGACCGAGGGCAAACTGCATGGCCTGAATGCCAGCGGCCCTGCGCCTCAGGGCATATCCATTGAGGCGCTTCAAGCGGCAGGCCATACGGAGATGCCGAAGCTTGGGGTTGTTCCGGTGACGGTGCCTGGCGCACCGGCGGGTTGGGCTGAGCTGAGCCGCCGTTTCGGGCGGCTCACGCTGGCGGAAGCGCTGGAACCGGCCATCCGCTATGCGGAGGAAGGTTACCCGCTTGCGCCTGGGCTGGCCCGCCACTGGGCAAGGGCAGCCGAGATCTATGCACGCCAGGGTGATGCGAAGGCAGGGCGTGCGTGGTTTGAGACATTTGCTCCCGGCGGGCGTGTTCCCGCAGCTGGAGAGATGTGGCGCTCGCCGGATCATGCGGCGACTTTGCGCCAGATTGGCGAGAGCGAAGCGCGAGACTTTTACGAAGGGGAACTGGCGGAACGCATTCATTCCTTTATGGCAGAACACGGTGGTTATCTGACTCGCGAAGATCTGGCAGCATTCCAGCCCGAGTGGGTTGATCCCATCTCTGTCTCCTATCGCGGATACGATGTATGGGAAATCCCACCGAATGGACAAGGGCTGATTGCTCTCGCGGCGCTTAATCTGTTGAAAGGTTACGAGTTTGACGAGAAAGAATCCGTTCTCGCGTATCATCAGCAACTGGAAGCCATGAAGCTGGCATTTGCCGATGGGGAGAAATATATTACCGAAGAACGTAAAATGGGCGTGACGGTGGAGGAACTGCTGTCCGAGGCATACGCTGAAGAACGGCGCAAACTCATTGGTGATACCGCACGTGCACCTGAGGCAGGCGATCCACGAGCAAGTGGAACGGTCTATCTGGCTACGGCTGACGGTCAAGGCAACATGGTTTCCTTTATCCAGAGTAACTACATGGGCTTCGGATCTGGACTCGTCGTTCCGGGGACAGGCATTGCATTGCAGAATCGCGGACATAATTTCTCACTGAACCCGAATCATGCAAACGCCTTGGAGCCGGGTAAACGAACCTATCACACCATCATTCCGGGGTTCCTCACCCGCGGCAGCGAAGCGATTGGGCCATTCGGTGTCATGGGCGGTTTCATGCAGCCGCAGGGTCATGTGCAGGTGGTCATGAATACGATCGATTATCACCTGAATCCCCAGGCCGCACTGGACTCTCCACGCTGGCAGTGGACGAAGGGCAAAACGATTCTCGTGGAACCTGGCTTCCCACAGCACATTGCACAGGCACTCACCCGCAAGGGACATGATATTCAAGTGGCGCTCGATCCATCCCAGTTTGGACGCGGTCAGATCATCTGGCGCAACCCGAACAATGGCGTATTATGCGGGGGTACGGAAACCCGAGCGGATGGCTCGATTGCAGCTTGGTAAAACTCGCGTCATTTTTATAGGGATGTTCGTCCTATGATCCATAGGATGCTATTCTAAGACACAACAGCGATGATTCAAGTCATCGCTGTTGTGTCTTTTTTCGACTTTTAACGTCAGTAAACAACATACTGTAGTTATTCATGCACCCTTTTAACCAGAGAAATGTAAAACTAATGTATAAATCATGAAACATATTTAGATTTTCGTAAATTTTCACTACATACCATAAAACACCGTACCTTTCTGTCCGATATAGATAAAGGGAAATCCTCACCACACGTGTCATCCATATATGCGTATTTCCCTAGAGCTGAAGAACAATTCAAATCAGAAAAATGCGACTACAGAAATGAGGGTACCACACATGAAAACAAACAAGAACAGACGCGCAGGTCTAGGTCTCACATTAATGATGATCCTGACAGTACTGATCCTAGGGGCTTGTTCAGCCAATAATACAACAACGGTAACAGACACAAGAACAAAAGTCGGGATCGTACTTACCGAAGTGGGTCTGGGAGACCGTTCTTTTAATGATGCTGCTTTTGATGGACTGGTTCAGGCCAGAGACGAGAAAAGCATTGTCTTTGACTATCGTGAACCGGGCGGCAATTTAACCGCTGAAGCTGCTTTTGAGGAGTTTGCAGAAGCCAAATTCGATCTGATCATCGGCCTCAGCGATACGGTCCAAGCGGATATGGAGAAGGTTGCAGCCAAATATCCTGATCAACAGTTCCTCATGATTGATAGTCAGTCCGAACTGCCTAACATTGCCTCCATTTCATTCCGGGCGGAAGAAGGAAGTTATCTGGCAGGCGTTATTGCCGCTATGGCTTCAACGGAGGATCATGTTGGTTTCCTTGGTGGAATGGAGATACCGGTCCTTCGTAATTTCGAGCAGGGTTTTGAGCAAGGTGTTCTTGCTGTCAAGCCGGATGCAACCGTTGATGTCGTCTACGCAGGGGACTTCGGGAATGCCGATCTGGGTGAACAACTCGCTGCACAGATGATCCAGGACAAGGGCGCTGACGTCATCTATGTAGCTGCCGGTCTCACAGGCGTGGGTGCACTGACGGAGATTCAGAAATTAGGGAAATACGCCATAGGTGTAGATACCGATCAATTCTTTTTGGCGGAAAAAGCCATTCTTACGTCCATGCTGAAAAATGTGGATGTATCCATCTATAATGCCGTTAACTCGTTTATTCAAAACAATCATGCCTTCCCTCAAAAGGAAATCGTGGAGGGGTTGGCGGAGAACGCCGTGGGCCTGACCGCACTACATAATATCACGCTCAGTGATGAACAGCAGAAAACCTTCGAAGATCTGAAAACACAGATCTCTTCCGGTCAAATCAAAATTACGCTTGATCAATAACCCATCGGATTCGAGGAGGTACGCACATGAAACTACAGGGAAAACTGATACTTAATGCTCTAATCTCGCTACTTCTATGCCTTGCGCTGGTAGCCTTTATCATCACGGAATTGCTCGGCATGAATGCCAAAAATCAAAATCTGGTACCTGCCATGCTCAAGGTAAGTGAACTAAATGCCAATCAGATTCAGACCCAGCAGGCGCTGGATGTCTATTCGTTCTCCATGACAGCAGGAAATCAGGACACAGTGCTCCGCTTGCTGGACGAAGGTCAAACGATGATTCAGGAGCTTACGGACGGATTACTTGAAACGGATCAGCAGTTGCAGCTTATTCAGTCCATCCAGATAAAACTCACTGCTCTGAGTCAGGGAGCAACCGCGGCCATGACAGAGATGGACGGGGCGGAAGCGAAACGGTATAGCACTCGGGTTCGGGGTATACAGAATGATATCTATTCGTTGGATGAAATAACTCGGGATCGATATGATCAATATACCGTTGATTTGGAACGTGATATCCAGCAAACGTGGCAAATCGCTCTCGGTGGAGCCATCATATTGCTCGTCGCGGTGATGCTGTTCAATATGTATACTTCACGTCAGATCGCCAAGCGTATTCGTACGCTCAAAGACGCAGCAGGACAAATTGCGGATGGTGACCTTACCGGACAATTACCAGAAGCTCGGGGCAAAGATGAACTTGATGACCTGAGCCGCTCCTTCGGTATCATGACTCATAATATCCGTGGCATTATTCAATCCATTGGTGCAGCAGGTCACCGTGTAGATCTGATGGCGCAAGACATTGATCGTGGCAACGATACGGCCCAAGCGATTGTGCAGCAAGTATCCCGTACCACGGAAGAACTATCAATTGGCAGTCAAAAGATTGCTGAGGATCTGAGTGAAACGGTGATGGTCGTGGACAAAATGCAGTCTACCTTCAACAGTAATCTGGAGGCCACTTCACAATCCGTGATCGATGGTCGTGAAGTATTAACTACTGTTGAAGAAGGCAATAAAGCCGTCGCAGAACAACTCCGTCTGGCCGAAGTGAATCGTCTGGCAATGTCCGAGGTAGAACAAACGGTGCGGGAATTGGAAGACAGCGCGGTTCGAATCACCACGATGACTGCATACGTATCGGAGATTGCCAAGCAGACGACCATGCTATCGTTGAATGCCTCCATTGAGGCTGCTCGTGCAGGAGAAGCCGGACGTGGCTTCGCTGTTGTTGCGGGCGAGGTGAATAAGCTTGCAGAACAATCTGCGCAATCGGTCAAACATATCTACGCGGCTGTGGGCGAGATCACTGCCTCCATGGACAAAGTGAAGAACTCGGTAGCGCAGAGCATGCAGCTATTCGGGGAACAGGAACAAGCCACCAGCCAGACCCGGGAATCCTTCTCTGCCATTCGCGGAAGTGTGGAGCGCATTAGTACCGGCATCCGTCAGCTTGCTGAGGAGATGCAGCACTCGAACGAACTCAGTACGCAGGTGCAACAGGCTATTGAAAATATCAGTGCCATCACTGAGCAGTCGGCTGCCAGCAGTGAAGAGATTACCGCCTCGACATCGGAACAACAACGTTCCTTCGCCGAAGCGAGTATCAAGGTGAAGTCACTGCGTGATATTAGTGCCGAGATGCATCAGGAACTGCTGCGTTTCCGGCTGTAAGCAGAATGCAGGGATCATTCGCACCGGACATAGGCCGGATGTAGGTTAGGGGTAGATTAGTTGCAAATTTCAAGCAGGTTAAAGGCAGGTTATAAGTGAGCAAGGATCAGGTAGCGTGGACATACAAGCAAATAAAGGGGAGCCTCCGTCATGATCATGACAGGGCTCCCCTTTTCAGTAACTACTCGTTGTTTCATCTAACCATTGTTCCGAAGACACACGCAAGTCGGTAACAAGACACGAAAGTTGATAACAAGACATCAACGTTTCAGATCCAAGTGTTTAACGAACTGAGCAAACCTTATTGGGCGATTAATTGCAGAATATAAAATCTAACGAATCTCAGGCATTCTATTCCCTTATTTAGTCCGGTTTTTCAGGTGTTTTCTCTGAAATACACAGAAATAACGTAGATGAGATTCGTTAGCTTTTGCTCCTCCATGTAATACCGTGGTATAAGGTGCCTCAGGTTCGTTAGAGCAATGAGCAATGAACATTGAGTAATGAGCATTGAGCACTAGGAGCTGAAAAATGAACAATGAGTAGTCATCTACTTTTGGTGTGCTGGTTCGTTGAATCACTTGCATTTGGGAACGAGTCGTCATAGGCAGTATTCCAAAACTGCGAGTTGTCCCACATCTGTCCCGTCGTCACAGTGCGTCGATGATGTCTCCGGCTAGCAGGGACGATGGGTCACCGCGCAGCAGAGCTGCTCGTTCGGCAGCCTGTCCGTGGAGATATACGCCGAACGCGGCGGCTTGCTCCGCGCTGAGACCTTGGGCAAGCAGACCGGCGATGATGCCGGTCAATACGTCTCCGGCACCGCCAGTCGCCATGCCAGCGTGCCCGGTAGTGTTGATGTACGCCTCGCCGGATGGCGTTGCGATGACCGTTCGTGCTCCTTTGAGCACAAGGGTTACGCCCTGCTCGCGGGCATATTTTGCAGCGTGTCCAATGCGGTCACGCTGCACTTCCCGGGTCGACATGCCCAGCAGTCGACCCATCTCGCCAGGGTGCGGCGTCAGGATCGTCGCCGCACTTCGCTGGCCCCAGTCGCGAGGCCCATGTGGGCCAGCGTCTGCCAGCATGTTGAGGGCGTCCGCGTCGATGACGAGCGGACGATCGGTTTGTTGCCACAGACGGCGCAGCCAGTCTGTGTCGCCCTTGAAGCGGCCGAGGCCGGGGCCGGTCGCGAGCACGTCGCGGCTCTCCGCGAGGCGCAGCACGACGCCCGCGGAAGCCGCGTTCCATTCGCCGCTGTCGCCATCGGCGGCGGCAGCGAGCATGAGCTCGGGCACGGTGCCGATGACATGCGGCAACAGTGCCGCGGGCAGCGCCCATGTGGCGAGCCCGCAGCCTGCGCGCAGCGCGGCCTTGGCCGAGAGCAGGCCTGCGCCGCTCATCGGCAGACTTCCTGCGGCCAGCAATACGTGGCCGTAGGTGCCTTTGTGGCCGTCCGGTACCCGTAGACGGCCTGTGTCCACGCGCAGCGCAACGCGCAGCACCTCGTCCGTCAGCAGACGGACCGAGGGGCCATGCTCTGGCGCAAGCCGCGCGGGAATGCCGATGGCGCGCACCACAATGCGCCCCGCGGCAGAAGCGCCCGGGTACTGCACCAGCCCGCGCTTAAGCAGCGCGAGGCATACAGTCACCCGGGCTTGAATGCAGGGCTCGTACACCTCTCCGGTGTCGGCGTCCAGCCCGCTCGGCACATCGGCGGACACGACCGGCTTGCCGCTGTCGTTCGCCGCTTCGATCAGCGCCGCGTAGGCTCCCCGCGGCGCCCCCCGCGAGCCGGTGCCCAGCAGCGCATCCACGATGCCTGTGCACCGGCTGAAGTCCACGGCTTCGCGCCCGTGGACAACGGCAGGGATGCCAAGCTGCGCAGCGGCATCCCGTTGCACTGCGGCTTCGCCCCGCAGTGCATCAGGGGCATCGGCGTAGACCAATGTCACGCCAAGCCCTGCTTCAACCAAATGGCGCGCGGCCACCAGCCCATCGCCGCCATTATTGCCCTTGCCGATCAGCATGTACCACTGCTGATCTCCCGGGCGCTCCATCACCAGCGCCGGATCGGCGATGATGTCGCCACCATAACCTTGCCGATCACCGGGCCCGGTGTATGCCCGCCTAGCATCGGTCTTGGTGCTATAACCAAGCTGCACTGAATCCTCAAGCCGGCCTTCTGCCTGCCCTTCCCTGCACAGCTTGATGACTTCCTCGGCTATGGCACGGCCTGCATTCTCCATTAGATTAGCTGCCGGAATTCCGAGCCGATGGATGGTATGCTCGTCCACAGCTCTCATCTGTTCAGCGGTTACGATAAACAACGTTCATCCCTCCCCGTAACAAGCTCATCTCATACCTAAAAAAACAACTTCGCACCTAAACACTGCATCCCATATGTGTATCACTATCTTTGAATTCACCTCATCGAGCTACCACGATGCACTCGATACATCATCGGAAGCTCTATCGATCCCGTGTACGAGACCTTCAGATTCATCCATCCCAAGCCTGTCTACGCTTAA
Source organism: Paenibacillus amylolyticus (assembly GCF_001570725.1). Lineage (GTDB taxonomy): Bacteria > Bacillota > Bacilli > Paenibacillales > Paenibacillaceae > Paenibacillus > Paenibacillus amylolyticus_A. Next base: position 191,905 of record NZ_BCNV01000006.1, on the reverse strand, counting down.
TAACCTACCGTAAACCGTGCTTGGATAAACTGCGGATCGTCCAATTCATCCACCAAAGCCGCTGCAAAATCGCCAACGGAAATCGAGCTTTCCCCGATATCATCTGTAATCACACGGGTCATGCCAACCCGGAACTGGCCAGTCCGACGTCCTGTTGTGATTGTCGCAGCAGGGCTCATGTACGTCCAATGAATACCTGATGCTTCAATCAGGTCATATGCTTCTGCATGTGCTTTTGCCAGTGGTTTGACTTCGTCCGGGAATCCCGGCGTGTCCATTAGCATCTCACCGGAATCGGTCATCAGGCTTCCCGCTCCACCAACTACCACCAGACGTCCTGCTTTTGCCCGGCGCACACCCTCGATCAACGATCGTGTCACTTCCAACATCTCTTCTTCTTCACCGAACTTCGGTCCATATGCACTCACAACCGCTTCCTGACCCGCTGCAAAATCAGCCACCTGATCTGGGTTGAGCATATCTCCCTGTTCCACACGCAAGCGTTCATGCACCATCTCGACTTTCGACGGGTCACGCACTACCGCTGTCACCTCATGCCCACGATCCATCAGCTCCCACAGTATCGTCTTGCCAATCGCTCCGGTTGCTCCAAAAATGGCTACTTTCATATAAATACCCTCTTTTCTGTAGATATCTTCTCATCAACTTACCGTTATTTTAATACTTAATCCTATTGTTATATACCTTAAACGGCTCACGCCATCTTAAACCGGATGTGACATCTTGTAAACGCTAATGTTCATTCGCTTAACCTCTCAAGCCACGCATCAGACCACGAACAACACTTCCCCAACCGCTTTTCCTTTCCATATCATGACCTTAAACATCGCCAAAAAAGCCGCATTTGCGGCTTCAACATCACGTATTTATCTTACGTGGATACTCTACTGTAGCTTAGAAAATCAACAGCCTTCTGCGCCCAGATTCGCTCCGAATAAGCCTCATGCGCCATATCCTGTACAATATGAAGCTCAATCCTGCCTACAGCTCCAGACATCTGCTTGTTTTTAGTGATGTCCAGATATAACCTCTCCGTCTGTTCTACGGGACACAGTTGATCAAACTGACCGTGAATGAGCTGAATATTCACCTCACTGAGCCCGGATACATAAGCTGTTGGGCTTCTATCCCGCAGGGCAGATTGATCATGCAAAAGCTCACCGATTTCAGTTTCCAAGAATGACCTCAGCTTCGTTCCTCCGCCTGCGTACAGTCCTTCCAGATCCGTAAAGGGTGCACAGGCAACCACAGTACTCCATAACGCCGGACTTTTACCTGCTACCAGCAATGCCAGATAAGCCCCATAGCTCACCCCATAGAGAGATACGTGTGAATAGGAAGATAACATCTGCTCCCGCATGAACTGGATGACATCTGCATCCACGCCGCCCCAATCGTTCTGAATGCGCATCCTGTAATCCATGCCGAACCCTGAACTACCGGGATAGTTCAACCCGATGACCCGCACTCCTGCCTGATATAATCCGCTGATGACCGGACTAAAGCTGTCAAACAGGCAATTATGAGGCCCGCCATGAAGATAGATGACCACCTGTTCTGCGCCCTCCGGGTGTATGTCCATGTACGGAATCTTGTCATGTCCATAACGAACCCCTCCATAGATTACATCGGGTTCCTTGTCAGGATGGTTGCCAATCCTCTCATCTCGCTCAACCGGGAAACGGGTAATCGTACCCGTTTGTTCCGAAAACCGGTATATCCCCGGCACCGGAGGATTTACGATAGATTCATATTTTCCGATCAAGCCCTGTCTGTCCCTGCTAAGCACAGCCTGTGTCAAGATTCCCGGATAATCATACAGCTCATACCTCTTCTCTCTGTCCAATGTATATTGAACATATTGCCACCTGCCGCAGGTTATCCCTTCGCAGAGGACTAGCTGTTGATGTAGATCGAGTTGCATTCTAATCATTTCAGAGAAGGGTTGGCTATCCGTTGAACATTCATGCACCCGATCCTCTCCCTGCCTGATCCATCCCGGCTGGAAGCCATCTTCCACAGGAATAGAAACGGCTATGAGATCCCCCTGCTTATCCATCACAGGGTAGGCATACTCCGTGTAGGGTATTTCGGATGATGGAAGGATATCTTTGGAATATGAGTACACTCTTCCGAATCCACCAACGTTTACACCAACCTCTCGTGTTGATGCAGACCAGAATACAAATTGCGGGTTGTCCAAATCAGGAGTAACCCATCGCGCCTCATCCTTCTCGGGATCGTAAAGACCTATGCGGACAGCTCCTGAACGATGTCTAATGGAAAATAGCAGAATGAATTGCCCTTCTTGCCAAGCGGCCTGCATCACAGGAAATGGAAACTTCACAAAAAGGCTCTGAACCAGAATTGCTTGCTTCTCATTCTCGTATATATGAAGCCATTTCCCCGAATTGTCCTGTGTGATCACCAGAACACGGTTCCTGCCCATAAACTGAATATGATGCGTGTGCTGATCTGACTCTGTCCCATGTTCAGAAAGGCTCTGACGGCTATCAATCCGGCCTGTATCATCAAGACTGCACCATTCGCATGTATTGTCATCATAGCCCAAGAGCATACTCGTTCGTTCCTTATTCACACTCATTCGTGTCAGGAATGGATAACCCAACCGGATTTCCTCCTTTCATTCCAGCTCTTTAACTGCTCCCATCCCTCCAATTGCGATTCCAGTTTATCAATATACTGGTCCTGCGTGTATGCATCTAGGGGAGTAACGGTCCCCAGTCTGCCTAATGTTTCACGAATCAATCTGATCTGTGGCAAACTGGCAACCGGCAGCCCCATCATCAATAGACGGTACACTCGGGATGCCCGTTCCTCTAACCCTTGAGTAATCAGCGCACCAGCGATTTCCACCGCACGGCCAAGCAGTTTGGAATGGATAGTGTTTGTCTTCATACGTAACAACTGAATCAATAGTTCATATTCCTGCTCCTGCTCACCCAGCTGTTGATGTAATACCATTTTTAATTGCAGTACATGCCCCAGCCAATCTACATACGCATCAACACATAACTTCTCCGCAGCCAGCAACGTCTTACCTGCCTCTGCATAGAGATCCGCCCGGAGCTGCAAGCCCGCAATGTTTAGTAACGTCTGAATCTGAAAAACTCGCTTATCGGGTCCATCAGAAAGCTGGCGTATACGCTGGCCCGCCTGTTGCTCCAGCATAATTGCGCGTTCTACATTGCCCTCCTGCATCTCAATTAATGCCTCACCATTATCAAGCGCAGCCCATTTCCCAGTACGATACGTTTCAGTTAGTTCTTCATGGGCAATGATTTCCCGAGCTTTCGAATAACAATGTCGTGCTTCGGTATACTGCTTCCCGTTTTTGGTCAACAGCTGACCCAACTCAAACCAGAGTACTGCCTGCTGTGTCGCCGACAACCGTTGAAATAAAGAATTATGGTCGAAAAAATGAAAACAGGACCTGTAACGGGCCGGATCAGCCGATTTGGACAACAAAACCCAGGCCAGCCTATTGTAGAGCGCCAACGCTGCCTCTTCTTCCTTTCCATTATCCTTGCTTACCATTTGTAGCTGTTCTTCCAACAAACGTCGGGTCTGATCGGGCGTATCCCTGACAATAGATACCGGAAGTTTGGGTATATCCTCAGGATTATTCGCCATGGTTGGATATCGATGAAAAAAAAGCACTACACTTACTCCCCTTAGTTTCTGTCGATACAGGATATAGTGGATGGCTCCCAGATCCGCAGGGTGAAGGTAGGAAGATACTTCAACCAGAACCCATTTCCGATTACCAGGCGTCCACCCTGATCTTTGGAATCTCAATAACGCATTTTTACATGCCACAAGATCATCTATTGGCTGAAATGGATTTAGTTGATAGATCAGTGGGAGAGTAGCATACGGATCACCAACCGCAATTTGTATAACCTTATCCTGCCAATGCGTTTTCAGTTTGTGAATTTCATGCTCCACCGCATCTGATGTCCCTTCAACAACAAACAATCCAGGTTCATGACTCTCACGAAACCATTTACTTCTCAGATCATGATAATCCGTACTTTCCAGTGAGACAGGCATCATGAAAGCTCACTCTCTTTCGTGATTCGGCATACGTGTATAAGTTCAGGCACCTGTTGTAAATTCAGCGCCGTCATCAATTGATAACTGCCCCGGTTGTTTGCATCAAGTGAAGCTTTAATCCACTGATCCGGATCTGAACTGCACCGATGGAGACCATATGCAGCTAGCCATCGGGCCCAACCTTGACGTTTCGCTGAAGGTATCGTGAATATATGAGCAAGGAGTACACTGCCAAACTCATCGCTTAACAGACAGCCCCCAATCTTCCTTCCCTCCAGTTCCACAAGCCCGGAACCTTTCAGCAGCTTGCCATATACACCCTGATAAATATCCCCGATAGCTTGACGAGCAGCTTCCCAACCTCGACAGGTAGGATCACTGGCCTGGAGCAAGTGTGCAAGGGAATCCGCCTGCCCCTCCGCAGACATCCAAACCGCGTCTTCATGTGGCATAGCCGGCATGGGAACGTCCTTCAACTTGCCGAAAAATCGATACCGATGGGCAAGAATATCCGCCCGGTATCCAAGCTTCTCCCACGGAAATGAGGCAGGAACAGTGGCATACAGAGAGGACCATGTGATTTTATCCAAAATGGATAAAATCCGATCTTCCCAATAATGATTAGAATGTGCTTCACTCCATAAATCCAATGTATACTGCCCTTCACCCTGATCAATTACCATGAACGAAGATAGGGTTTCGTTGTTTCCAGGTTCAACTGCATAATAGCGATCACCCGTCTTCCCCGATTCTTGCTGGCATTGCGGCAGGATATCAGATATGGATGTTAGCATCATACGCTTCCCCCTCCCTGTTATAATCGAAACCTGAATAAACCAGTGGTTCGGATGCAACAGACGGATAAAACCGGCGTAGCAGGAATGTATAGATTCCCATATAACCGGTCATATAATCCGGGGAGAAGGACTCCATGTCCTCCAGAGGCCACATCCATATGTCTTCCTGTGGATCACTTCGCAATACATACAAGCTCTGTGTATACTCCGCTAGTTTGGTTTCATATCTGCCTGGGAACTTGCGGTTAGCCAAGAGTAGAAAATCTCCATTGCCTGCAATTCCGTGACACTGCCCAAAAGAAGCAAATACCGTTGCCTGTGCCACTGCATCCGCTGCTTGAAGTCCAAGTCTGGTACAGAGGGGATCTTGTAAAATATCAGCCGCTGCCATCAAAAATCGCCCAATACCTGCCGATCCATTACACCAGTGCACCCAGAGTGTATCCGGTTTTTCCGGCGATGCAGGCCACAGGCTCACGCCATTCTGTCCTCCATGACTCGTACGATCGAGTGTATCTACAATTCGCTTCACAGCAGAATAGTAGGCTTCCTTTCCTGTACGCTCCGCCAAGGCAAGCAAATAATATCCGATGCCTGCAATACCATGAGAGAATCCAAGAGAATGATGGCCTTTTTTGTCCGATTTATCTTTCACTTTCCACAAACTCAATGATTCATCTGTCTGCTCTTCTTGTTCCAAAATATAAACACCCAGCTCCTCTGCTCTTGCCAGAAGTTCAGGGCGGCCGCCAATACGGTATATCTCAAGCAGCATTAATCCCAACCCCGCCGCTCCATGACTAATATTGGTCTGTACTGGCTCATCCCGGGTGATTTCCAATGCCAGATCCTCTGCACGTCGAAGCAACGATGGATCATTTAATCGTTCAGCCGTCTCTGCCATTGCCCAGGGAACAGCGCCATATCCAAAGTATAATGCTACAGGTGTCTCATCTGGCACGTAAGGGTGATTCGTCAAAATCCATTTCAATACTTCACATGCATATTGATGGTATTGTCTGTTTTGTGTAATCTGACCAAGCTGATTAAAACCAAAGATCATCCCTGTCCAGCCAAAGTTGAAATTCGCCGGATGAAACATCTTGCTCATGCTGTTTTCCGGGAACAGTTGCAAGGGGCTATTGAAATCAAGAGAAGTATACAGTGTCTTTACCCTACGCTCGGCCTGACGGAGTACTTCTTCTGGCTCCATATTGCATTCATTTTTCTCTAGTCCATCCATGCTTTCTCCTGAATTGACCTCTTGCTGCTCCAGCAATGCAATCAGTATTTCACGAATTTCTGATAACTCCACATGTCCGCCAGACATGATCTCGAGGCCCAGACTCCCCAAGCCACGAAGCTGTGTATTACTCTGATGATCCAGATAATCCTGTGCAGCTTCCAGATGGAATTGCTTGTATTTCAGATAGGGGTCGATGGATGTAGCCATGTAATAGAAGACGCCTCCCAGTGCATACAGATCATCCGCATAACTGGATCGCCTGCTGTGCTCACGTCCCCGTGGCACATAGCCCGGAGTATGACCGGTCAATGGATCGGCCTGACCCTCATCACTTCTGACATAAGCCAGTTCAAGATCAATCAGGCGTACACTTCCGTCCGTCAGCACAACAATATTGTTGGGCGTCAGATCATTAATCACAATTCCTTTATCGTGACATTGCTGCACCATATTGAGAATATGTATACCCATCCGATGCATATCCGCCCGGTTGTAATCTGCGGCTACATGTCTGCGATGGATATATTCACGCAAGCTGATGCTTTCAAAATACTCCAGGATCAGATAACGGTTATTTTCAGTACTAAACAGATCAAGCGGTCTTGGGGTAACCCCCGTATCCTTCATCAGATCAAGCACGCGATACTCATTGTCCAGATAGTCATGAGCAGACCGTCCACCACCGTCTACACGCATGCGGTAGACCGCTTCTTTCATGACAGCCTGTTCATAGGATGTGCCAGAGATGAGAAATACTCCTCCCTTGCCGGATTTCTTGAGTACACGTCTCACACGAATATTTCGTATACCAAACTCATTGTTATTGGAATCGGAATGACGAGAAGCAGCCCGATTCTTCTCCATCGCCTGAATCCGCAGTAATTCCTCAGGTTCACTCACCCACTCCGGTTTATACCTGCCCGGTGTTCTTTGATCCTCCTCCAGCTTACCTTCTGGATTCTGGATGGCATACACTTTTGCACCCGAGTAACGGTCATAGTAGAAACGATCAGTGAATGCACCATAACGATAAAATACACACTGGCTACCTAGGTATGCCCGATCTGTCGGAATAGCTGGTCCTTCCAGATCACCTGTACATGAATGCATTAGTTCAAGTAACTTCAAGAACTGTTCTTCGTCTCGTGCGTAGATGGTGACACACTTACCAGTCTGAGGGAGAGGTATGGAACCGTTAGATGCTTCAATCAGTTTCAGCCCGCTGCTCACTACTTTCCATTGCACTTCATTTTCTGATAGTACAGGTGTAATGCGTTGCAGCAATTCAGCTCCTTCCACAGGGATAACCGATAAATGGATTTTCCACCCCTGCGCGGGAAGCCTTAATTCCTCCGGTCTAAAACAAATCCAATGGCCGTCATTCGACCATTGGATGGATTGGGGAAGTTCCCGGATTATATGATCCAAAGCGTTCTCAAAGGCGTCCTTCCTGGGGATTACGCTTGCGAATTTCAATGAGAATCACTCCTTTTTAGATAAAGTAAGAGGGGGAGGTACAATTATTTTAGTAATGCGAGAAAATCAAAGACTTATCTTTCAAATGATTCAGTGAATAGAGCGTGTAAGGAAGTTCCTAGCTTTCGACAACGATCGTTTGTGAGCTAGTCCAGCTGCACACTGTACACAAGCTTGTTTCCTCAAACATGTTGTTATCCTCTTCAACCTCTAGTGCCATCAAATCCTGTACAGATAAAATTTCCTTGTTTTCCATGATAAATTACCTCCCATTTGTCTCCCCCTCTTATAAACCAAATTCTACATAAATTTTGATATTCCTTCTTTTTAATTGAATTATTTTACATAAATTATTTATACAATCCATTTATATCCCCTAACCATGTCAAATTCCTTGTTTAACCGGACTAAAAAGAGGGATGATATGACATCAAATTTCACACTATATCGCACTCGTTTGTTGTTGAGTACGCTTGCTCCGTTCTTCACGGAAAGGTCTGACAAATAGGCTTGCCACGCCCATACAAATAACAAATGTACCAATCCCCATGTACACCCATGAAGGATTGTACGTTTCAATGAACCAGCCACCCAGTAACAACCCCAGCGGATTACTAATGCCACTCATCAAGACACCCATACTGTTCATGACACGTCCTCTTTTTTCTTCCGGGGTGGATAATAGAATGGAGGTAACTAGTGGAACATTCACAAGAGCAAGTCCTAGCATCAACAAAAATGAACACGCAATAGCAATATACAGGTTGGGAAACATCGGCATGAGCAGCAAACTTGTACCTGAGATAAGATAACTGATCAAAAACCAGTGAGCGAGTGAGAGTCGTTTGGCATATTTACCACTGAGCAGAGAGCCTGCAATACTGCCAGCGGCAAAAGCTGACTGAAGCAGGCCGTAGCCTTGTGGTCCGGCTTGCAGCACCATATTGGCAAAAATCGGCGTGAAAATGTGCAGTGGCGCACCCGCAAAATTGATAATGGCTCCAAAGATAATGCAGCAGGCCAAAATTTTACGGGAAAACAGGAACGTAATTCCCTGCATGCTATCTTTAACAAAACCGGAGACTCCTTTTTGTTTCACTACTTTGGTTACAGGGATGCGGATAAAGAAAATGGATATGGCGGACAGCAGAAATGTAACGGCATAGATGAAAAGGATGGACTGAACGGAGATGAGCGCGATCAATATGCCCCCCAAGGCGTATCCAAGCAATTCAATCGTTTTGGAGGAAGAGTTCAGTAGTGCATTGGCTGGAGCTAATTGTTTTGTAGGTTCTGGCAAAATAGCGGGGATGACTGTCTGGGTTGCCGGATTGAACAAAAAACCAAGGATTGCAATCAGCAGATTGGCTGCGTAAATATGCCACGGAAGCATGGCTCCTGTCATGAACAAAAGAGCCAATATGCAAGCTATGCCTGCACGCAATATATCTGTCCAGATCAAAAGTTGCTTTTTCGGCAGGCGATCACTGATCGTAGCCAAAGGAATGCCCAAAAATGCATAGATCAAGTACGGTAACATCGGAATCAGTGCGGCAGCAAGTGCCGACTCCGTTAATTGGAGGATATACCACATCGTCGCCATAGAAAATAAAATCTGCCCAGCGCCAGAAATCAATCTACCAACAAGAAGCACAACAAAAGAAGGAAGGCGCAAAACCGCCCGATAACTGTCGCCGCGAATTTCATTTTTCATCTTTTTCACGCGCCTCTCCCTCGTACATAACAGATTCATCATCACTAATACGATGCAGACGCGTAACCAAACCTGAATCTCGAATGGTCTGTTGTATCTTGGCTTTTACCCGTTCAAGTTCAGCCGTATACTCGCGTATCTCGTCCAATAAGGTCTGATGGGTTCGTATGCCTTCCCTAATCAACATTGCAGTCGCATCAGAACGGTTTTTGGCTAATTCAAGAAATACAAGCTGATCAATGATATCAATCTCTTCCTGACTTAATCGGACGGAAACGACTCCCTTGGCTCCCGAAAGGTTTTTGTTCGCCTGCTCCACAGATCGTTCCACCATCTGGTTAAACTGAGCTTTCTGGTCATTGTACATATTCATTTCCTCCATTCTCACGAGTGTATGCGTATATCGTAATTTGTAAATCGTAAATTGGTTTTAATTTACATTATACTTGTAAATATATGGTTGTAAAGCAAAAAACCTTTGGATATCCAAAGGTTCGCCGAATATGTTATTTAACTAGTTCACTACTCTCCCTGTCTCCACCACATGCCTTCGGATTTTGGGCTTGTGTATTCAAATCCAAATTGAGCATACAGACGATCAGCTGGAACATCCGCCAACAGACTAACCAAACCGCGAGCAGGCACAGCCTCACGCAGATAATTCATAATCTCGCTCATGATCAGTTTTCCATAACCCATGCCCTGAACATCCGGATGTACAGCAATATCGACGACCTGAAAGAAACAACCGCCATCTCCAATCACTCGCCCCATACCTATCAGCATATCTTCTTCACGCAGACATACGGCAAACAGACTGTTCGGTAGTCCAATCTCCGCCCCTTCCCTGCTCATTGCACTAAGGCCGGCAATTTGCCGCAGGGAAAGATACTCCACTGCTGCGGGTGGTGTGTGTTCAATATTCACTTGATCCATGAATTGTGCCCCTTTCTGCTTGAATTCATCTACTTCCTGTGTAATAGTGAGAGAAAGCTTACGTGAAGCGTGTTTCATGATACGTGAAGTTGGTGCAAAGGAGGAACAAGTGTGTTTCAACGTTGGATTGAAGATCTAACATCGCGCCCAGGCGCTGTGGCTGTGTTGCTTGGAGTCATGGCTTTGCTTCTAGGGATATACATATGGTCTGCCACTGAAGTTCGCCGCAGCCACGAAAGGCGAATGAGAAGGATACGAGATACATTATACATAAGTACAGCCCTCTTGGGACAACTTACCATCCAGGAAATTCGGAAATATGAACAGTCGGAACACGAACATAACGATCTGATAACGGCTATGTTAGCCTGCAAAGCTGCATCTTACCTATCCCCTCAGCTACAGGACCAGATCCGTGACTGTATTAAGGAACATGATCCTGCCCGACTCGGACTGATGCATAGAGCACTGGAAAGAGAATGCACCGTATTATCGGATGAACTCAGCCGGGATACTCATGCAGATCATTGGGGCACAGCGGTCTGGACCATCCTTCGGCCCGTAGCCGAACCAGCCGCACTGGCCGCCACGGGATTTCTGGTTACAGATCTGGTATTTCGTCAGCGGATGTTGGACGTTTCTGTGGACTCATGGGACAGCATCTTGCCATGGATTCGCGCGGTATCCCTGATGATCACCATTATGTATGGATATCTGCTCTGGGCAAGCCCACGCCGGGATACGCCAGGTACAGTAACCAAAACGCTCTCCTTGCTGATCGCGCTATGCTCCTTATTCCATCTGATTGGACCTGTTGCTGCTCCTTATGCCCTGGGATTACAACTGATTATATTCACTTCGGGTTTCGGGTTGACCGGGACACGCTCTCGCAGTGACCGCCCCTACGCAGGACATACGGAACTGGAACCAGTGAAGAAAGTCTCTACGGAGATTGAAGGGAATACACGTCGCACATCTGGTACCAACACCGACGAATAACTTACGCTTACTCACTTTTTTTAATTTAGATGGCCGGACTTTCATTAACTATATCCAACGTTTGTACGCGAAAAGGGCTGAAACTACAATGTAGTTTCAGCCCTTTTCTATAATCTTTTCTTGCGAAGAATTAAACGATATAAAACGAACTTAATAATTACACAAGAAACGGAGAGGGCAGAAATAACGTGAAGAAGCGAAGCGTTCGCCTTTATCCCCAGATTTCCCCCTATGAAGAAGGGAATCAAAAAAATCTGGGGATAACAGTGATCGGAAGGTTATTCTGTCATCGAAGTGGCATGTGTAAGATTCTTTAGTTCACTTTATATCATGGACAATTACTTCACTTATTTCGCTACAACATGTGCAATGACACGGCCGTTTTCGTACGTGACAGTCACGTCATAACCATCTGCCGATACACTGTCGAATTCACCTGTAATTCCATTTGCCGTGATTAACGTAATATCTTTGGAACCTTCGATCTTATAGTTGGACAAGTCCAGTTTGAGACTTCCTCCATCAATATAGAGCTTTCTGCCGACATTCAGTTGACTGTTGCCGTCAGCCACTACCAATTCCAAAGTACCATTATCCATGGTGAAGTTTCTATTCAAGTTCAATGCTCCATCGACATTCACAACAACAGTTCCATTTTCAACATACAGATCACCTGTACCAAAAGCAGCTTCAGATTCAGCTACCAGCGTTCCTGCTTGCAGCAATGTTCCGCCAGTGTAGCTATTTTTCCCTGTCAATGTAAGGGTTCCTGTTCCCTTTTTCGTAAGCATTCCACTACCCGTGATATCGTTTCTCCACCAATCTTCTGCATTAAAGCGCCCTTTGGAAGCGTCCATATCCACAGTTACATTGTTCAAGAATGCACCGTATCCATCCGCTGCCGTGACCAGATCAATTCTACCCCAGCCCTTGGATTCATCCAGTACAGGATAACCAGAGTCAATGGATGTTGTATACAATACTTGTCTGCGTTGCTCATCTGTTAAGTATGGTTGACGCGTTTCCAACAGAGCTTCTGCTCCTTGTGGAACAACAGGGGCCAAACCTTTCGTTCCTGTTTGTGGCAGACCGGAAGTCATCTTTTCTCTATAGAAAGCTTTATTGGCGTCGTGATCTTCCCATTTGTTTTCATCGTATGCACTCTTGAAATTATAGTCTTCTGTTACGGTGTGTGCATATTCATACAAACTCATATTTTTTTCCTTAGCTTCTGCTCCAAATACTTCTCCTGCATTTTCATATGCTTTCTGCATCATGTCTTGGTTCTCTTCTTTATTAAATGCGTAGGCAGTCATTGCTGTTGCTTGAATTCTTGCCCCTATTACATCAAGTGGTGAGTGCATCCCTGTTACAATTCGATTCTCACCCATCTGTGCTGCTCTTGTTAAAAATTCTGAGAAACGTTCTGGCGTAGCGTAGGCAAACGGAAGTACGGATAAGTACGATGCACTTGTATGACCGCTTGGAAATCCACCATCTTTTCCTCTTCCATCCTCAGCAATTCGTTTGACATAGCTTAATGCAGGGATAAGCACAACGTTTGTTTCATATTGCTGGTAATGTTTTTCTCCTGTTGATTTCTTCCCACCTGAAGGGAGTGGTACTTCTGTCCCTTCACCTTCACCTATTGTTTCCCATACCGGTAATCCTTTGCTATCGACGACCTCTTTCACTTCTCCGTTTGAATTCATTCTCCACGGTCTAGGAGTAGAGTAGAAGTATTTCGCAGGGTTTGATGAGGCAGGGATTTTGAATCGCACCAGATCAACTAAAGCGACCATATCTGCAAGCTCCGTATCCGCCCAATCACTTCCGATACCTTGGCTTTCATCTTCCACCGTTTCTTCTTTCAACAAAATATTCATCTCATCCACACTTCGTTCAACACTTGTCTTTGGCTTTATAACATCTACATACGTATTAGCCAAAGGCCCAAAAGCTTCCATCATACTATAGATCTTATCTCTTTGGTCATCATAATAAGCTGCCAAAGTCTCTTCAGCCGTGCGATTTTGCGTGGCATCTTCTACATACTTGATGTTAGCTTCCCACGCCGCTTTATTTCGGATCTCTGCATTCGCAAATGTCTTCTGATCAGCGACAGCTACGGTTGGATCGTTTTTAAAACCGTCATAATATGGAGTCGGTCCATCTCCATACTTTGCATTCTTGCCGTCAGCACCAAGTTTGGTTGCTGCTGTTCCATCTCTCCAATCCGCTTGGTTCAAGGACCATACTTGATCAAAACCGTCCAAAATATCAATAAACGGATTGGTTTCCGCAATATTTTTCAAGGTGTCGTCTCCAGCATTGGCTCCGTGCTTCACGGCGGACAACCGAGCTTCATCTGCCGGGGGGTTAACATTCAGTACGGTCGCCGTTCCTTTTGGTTTAGCTGGTTTGGCAGCTGTAGTAGCATCTGCTTCCACAGCCTTAACGAGCGCAGACACTGCTTCTGCACGAGTGATGGAATTAAGCGGTTTGAAGCTTCCATCTGCATATCCGGCGATAATTTTAGCTGCTGCCGCTCCACCTACAGCCCCTTTGCTCCACGCCGCAATAGACGATGAATCGCTAAATACATTCGCTGCTGTTTCATTTAACTCCAGATTCAAAATGCCAGCGATCACTTTAGCTGCTTCTTGACGGGTGATCGGATCTTGCGGCTTCATTGTGCCATCGGTGTATCCATCTATATATCCATTCGCATTTGCAATAGAAATTGCTTCGTAATACCATGCACTCTCAGACACATCGTTAAAGGTAATTTTAGCTTGTCCGGAATATCCAAATGCACCGTTTACCAAATTCATAAATTCTGCTCTGGTAATATACGTGTTCGGCTTAAATGAACGATCCAGATAACCTCGAATTAAGCCTTCATCACCCCATGCTTGAATATTTGCTTCCGCCCAGTGTCCCTTAATATCAGAGAACTGAATCTTCTGATCGGCTGCAAAACTCTTCTCTGCAAACGTCGGACCTACCATAGACAACATTAGAAGTAGTGCCAGTGACTTTTTAAGTGGTTTTCTCATGGCTTACAAATACACGCTCCCATTATAGAAATAATTTTTTTTGCTTCTGCGTCAGCAAATGAGTAAGAAAGTCTCTATCCAGATGTCTGATCTGCCGTTACTGTAGCATTAGGGGGCGTTTGGTATCTATAGAACAAATTCCGCTTTATATCAAAATCGTACGTTCTGACACTTTTCACCCTGAAAAAATGGAGTGCATACTACTTTCGTTAATTATGATATCTTTTTATGTAAACGCTTTATTAAATGTGTGTAAAATGAGAGGGGGAAGTTTGTTAAATTTCGGTCAACATGATTTCTAGTCCTCGGCCTGCTATATAATGATGAAGTTGTTTAGAAACGAGAAATGAAGGGGGAAAAAGAATGCGTAAGCCATTTCAGTCTGTGAGATCCAAAATGGTTCTTTCCTACCTCGCTGTCGTTCTTGTCATTGCGCTTCTTTTCGGCTCCATTTTATACTCCTTCTTCTCCCATCAATACAGCAAAGAGATCCGTATCAATAATCAACTGTCGCTGAAAAGCACTGTCAATACTATTGAGAGTTCCGTGATCCAGAAGGTGAATCAGGTCTATCTGTCCCTGGCACTGGGTAACGCTGCAAGTATCGATTTAGATAGCTTAAAAGGAAACCATAGCAAAATTCTGGACATCGAACAGTCCCTCAAAAATATGGTGCAAAACTATTCCGATCTCATTGAAGCTATTCATGTGTACGATGCGAAGAACCACTTCATCGTCTCATCTGTGTACGGCCTGATGCTCTATGAGGACATGCCTTCGAGTGTGGATCATACGACGGATTGGATTACTGCGATGAAAGAGACCAAAGAAAGCTCCTTATGGATGCAGACTCGTATGGTTCCTCAGGATGCTTATATCGAATCGCGGGAACAGAGCAACATGAGTCCTCTAATTTCCTATGTCCACAGTTACCCGTTTCAATCTTCTGGACAAGACAGTAAAGCCATGATTGCGATTGATATCAAAGAATCAGCGATCAGTCAGATCATTAAAAATATGCTCCCTGCTGACTATGCGAATACATTAATCATAGATCAGGATGGAACCGTCATTTCTGCCGCGGACAAAACGTTGTTAGGCAGCTCCACGGAGGAGAATCTAACGCAGTCGCTACTCTCTTTCCATTCATCAGAAGAGAGCTTCACGCCTGTATTTAACCATGATTCGCAAGTCGTTACCCAAGATCAATTTAAAGGAAATGCATGGCGGATTTACACAACCACACCTAATGAAAGCTTCTATTACAAATTGGATAGCTTGAAAGAAATTTCGGTACTTCTCGGCTTGTTGGCTGTTGCGGTTGGGATCGTGATGTCATCCATCTTTACCAGGGCCAACTATAGTCCTCTTAAGCGAATCCTGAATAACATCAAGAGCCGGATGGATAACCCAACCAGCTTGAAGCAGGACGAATATCGGTTCATCGATACAACGATTAACCGTCTGTCCAACAAAGTTGACAGTCTTGAGGAAACACTACAAGCCAATCATAAGATGATTAAGCATAGTATCATGCTGAACATGTTAAATAACCGATTTACACCGGAGGAGCTTACAGAGCAACTGCACTCCGTTCACATTTCGATGGCTTACTCCCGCTTCCGTTGCATCGTCATTGACCCGGTCAATGAGAAGTGGAAAGATCTGCAGCCACGACAGTTGCAGCATACGTTGTACACGATGATTCAGCAACTTGAGATCGCAAATATAGACGAAACTCAACTGCTCGCAGAGGAAATGCAGGATCACAAAATCGCGGTCATCATCTGTACCAATCAACCCGAGGAACCTCTCTCTGATCACATTATAGACTTTATTCACGCTGAGGCGAGAAGCAGATTCGGTCTGGAATTTGCACTATCTTTAGGCGGATGGGTAGAGCACTTCACGAAGATTCACACAAGCTATCATCAGGCGAATGCCTTGATTCGATACAGCTACTTCTTTCCAGAGCAGTCCGCCATTCAGGATCTTGATCTTCTGAACAGGGAAACCAGCAGCTTGGAGATTGCGGACTCATACCTCGTAAACTTTGAGAAGAAATTGCAGGCTCGGGATGTGCAAGGTACGGTTCAGGCCATTCGGGAGTTGGTCTCGACAATAAAGAAAGGCCTATATTCAGCCGAATACAGTCGGATCATATTATTAAAAACGGTATCTACTTACGCTGAATGTATTAATCAGGTGCGCCTGCAACCCGCCGAGACAAGCTCGATGAATTTGTACAAGCAATTTTCATTGTTCTACAATATCAACCGCTATTCGGAGTGGATGATTCATCTCGTGACCGAATTTGTGATGCATATGGAGAAGCGCAGCGAGGTACGGAGTGTGGATACCATCTCGGCTGTCAAAGCCTATATTCATGAGCATCTTTCGGGCGATCTCACGCTGGATCATGTCTCAGAACAAGTATTCATCAGCCCTAAATATCTCAGTAAACTGTTCAAGGAAGAAACCGGGATTGTCTATTCCGAATATGTTACGAATCAGAGAATGGAACGCGCACGGGAACTAATGACACAACGCGAAATTACGGTTGAGCAGGTCGCAAATACGGTCGGTTACCGTACCCCTGCTTATTTCATTAAAAAGTTCAAAGAAATTCACGGCTGCACGCCAAAAAACTTCATGCGCAGTCTAATAGAACAGGGGTCTATATAGGATCAATTAGGAATATTTACACGGACACTCCGATGACAGAACAACCTTCCGATGCAGCTTTCTTTCAGAAAGCTTTTAGGCGTAGCGTATGCTTTCGAAGTAGTTTTCTTACAGAAAACTTGTAGCTTCGCTTCTTCAGGTTCTTTCTGTCCTCTCCGTTTTTGTGTAAATGTTAAATTGAAGCTATATAGAATTTAAAATTAGTAAAGGAGCTGCTATGAACATCAACCTTTCAAGAAAGCTATGTCTATTGATTGCTACATCTATTCTTATAGGATTGATGAGCGGGTGTAACGTTTTAAACAGAGAAACAGCACAAGTGCAGCAGCAGGGCCATTTAGCAAGCGCTGAGAAGGATACAGCACCGCAGTATACGATATCCTGGACCATGCATCAAAATATTGCTGTTCCTGAGGACGCTGAGATGATTGCATATATTGAGGATCGGTTTGATGTCGATCTGGAGGTGTGGAACCTTGAGAACAAGCGGTACGAGGAACTGCTGGACCTGGAGCTTGCTCAAGGGAAAATACCTGATCTGTTCCGAATCAGGCAGCCGCATGATCTGCTTAAGTATCAAATGCAAGGGGTCCTAGCGGAAATTCCCCCAGAAATCCTTGAACAATATGCACCAAATATTGTTCAGCGAATTCGCGATTATGACTCACGTTACCTGGAGTATGGAAAAATAAACGGCAGCTTATATGGAATACCGGCCATCAATGAGACCAACATCTATCGAACTCCTGTCGTATATCGAGAGGACTGGCTTAAGCGGCTTGGTCTGGACGTACCGAAAACATTAGAGGAATTTGAAACGGTCATGTATGCCTTTGCCAAAGGTGATCCGGACGGGAATGGTAAACAGGATACGTACGGCATATCCAGAGAGGGCCTAAATGTGGTGTTTGGCGCTTTTGGACAGTCCGTTTTCACCGAGCAGCTGTATTTTAATGAAAACAACAACAATCTCGTGATCGGCGCTTTGCAGCCTGAGATGAAAAAAGCCCTGACTTATATGCAAAAATGGTATCGGGACGGGATTATCGACCCTGAGTTCATAACAGGTGAAAACAAAGGCGGCTATAAACATCTATCCCATACTTTTATTAACGGAAAAATTGGGATGACCTCAATGGGCAACTACTATCATTGGAATCAAGAGGGAGATTACAGTGTCCTCAATGGAAATGGTAAAGAAACCCCCGTGGGAGCCTCGTTCAATGTTAATGAGCTACTACAGAAGAATGCAGCTGCAGAGGTTGTATTTGGTTCTCCTGTTATTGGTCCGGATGGGCAAAGCGGTTCCAAAGGGAACAATCTGCTGATGAATTTTATTGCTATAGGTGCTGAGGCTGCAAAAGAGCCAGGAAAACTGGAGAAAATTTTGGAGATACTCGATTATGTAAGTGCCAACCCCAATCCGGTGGAGCAGATCAAAATGGAGTATGGCCTTCCAGGAAAGCATTGGGATTGGAGCGCCGAAGCTTCTAGATCATTCCACTTACTTCCTCCATATAACCGATTGGAGAATTACACCAATATGATCGGCTCAAGCATCGGCATGACGGTTCCAGGTACACCCTTGGATAAACGTGAACAGTGGGCTGCATCTGCAGGATTAACGGAGAATGGTATCTATAATTCCCTGGAGGTTGCAACCCCTGCCCTGATTCAATATTCATCTGAGCTGATTCGCATGAGAGACAGAGCGTATATCTCCATCATCACTGGCGATCAGCCTGTGGGGTATTTTGATACCTTTGTGGAAGAATTTATGGATTCAGGTGGGCAACAGGTGCTGCTTGAAGCGAATCATTGGTATAACGAGCATAAGGAGACGAGTCACGCGCAATAGGTGGGACGATATGGAACATACATTTCCCATGAGTTTCTGGAAAGTATATGTGTGTGTTCCTATGCACCCATCCCCGCTTCCCTCACGCTAGTCACTCTCTATCCCTTCGCACTCGCATTCGATCCACGTAGTGAACGGGCTGAACTGCTTCGTGCCGTGCTTCCGGATTTGGAGGCGCTGCCTGAGGGCGTGTTCTCAAAACGCTTGCGTTCGGTCCGCTCCATTTGCACAATCTGACCTTCGTGCACCACGATGTGCAAAGAACCAAACTCCATGTCATTCAGCTGTCCGGCAATTCGGTCCAACCATACCTCATCCACTTTTAACGGCTTAGCCATAGAGCCGCCTCCTCTTCTCGGGCTACTGCCCGCCATATTCCTAAGTGCGCTATCATCCAACGGATTTATAAATCATTCTTATCCAACCTATATACTTGGTTTATACATTAGCAGGGCTTCCAGTAGCTGTCAATCTGTATTTTTTTCTTCTCATCATCACTTTTCTGAAACGACTTTGTGTCCAAGCCAGCTCTTGAGAAGCAACGTGGCGAGAGCCAGAATCAGGAGCAGGGAAGCTACGGCAAATGAAGCTGAGAATTGATATTCGTTATACAAAATTTCGACATGCAGCGGCAGCGTATTGGTCTCCCCGCGGATATGTCCGGACACCACAGATACCGCTCCGAACTCACCCATAGCACGGGCATTACAAAGAATAATACCGTACAACAGTCCCCATTTGATATTGGGCAAAGTTACACTCCAGAAGATTCGCCACCCGGAGGCCCCCAGCGTAACTGCCGCTTCCTCTTCCCGGGTTCCCTGGTCCTCCATCAGCGGAATCAGTTCTCTCGCTACGAAAGGGAAGGTAATAAACAACGTTGCAATGACAATGCCTGGCAGCGCAAAAATGATTTTGATATCATGTTCGGACAGCCACGGCCCAAACCACCCATTGGAACCAAAGACCAATACAAAGATCAACCCGCCCACCACAGGCGAGATTGAAAAGGGAAGATCAATAAGGGTGATCATGAGCCCCTTGCCCTTGAACTGGAACTTGGTAATGACCCAGGCAGCGGCCACACCAAATATCGTATTCAGCGGCACTGTAATCGCCGCAACCAATAACGTGAGTTTCAGTGCAGACATGGCATCCGGCTCGGTAAGAGCGGCGATGTACACACCCCAGCCCTGCTTCAACGCCTCCATGAGCACAATAACCAGTGGCAAAATAAGCAGCCATATGAGTACCAGGCTCGCCAGTCCAATCAACAACCATTTGACCCATGGAGCTTCCGTTGTTGCACGGTTAGTTCCACGGCCAGTCTTCACAGGTGGAACAGGGCTCAGTGGAACGGAACCCGCCATACGCTGCACCTCCTTTGGTTTGGGTGAGTGACATCTGTTCGTATCCATATTGCATCATGCTTCATGGTCATGCTCTGCCCGCCTTCCGGCTCCAACGCTGCAGGGAATTAATGATTAGCAGCAGGATGAAAGAGACCAGTAGCAGAAGCAACGCTACAGCTGTAGCTCCTGCATAATCGAACTGCTCCAGCTTGGCCATGATCAGCAAGGGAGCAATCTCCGTTTTCATCGGCATATTGCCTGAGATAAATACAACGGAGCCATACTCACCGATGCCCCGAGCAAAGGCCAGAGCAAAGCCCGTCAGCAGTGGTGGAATCAGATCCGGCAGCAGAATCGTACGGAATATCCGCCATCTTCCTGCCCCTAGTGTGGCAGCCGCCTCTTCCACCTCTGCCTCCAGCTCCTCCAACACCGGTTGCACCGTACGAACCACGAACGGAATTCCAATAAACATCAGCGCCAGCGTAATCCCAGCCTGTGAATAGGCGAGCTTAATGCCCAAGGGCTCTACAAACTGTCCAATCCAACCATTGCCGGCATAGATCGCCGTAAGGGCGACCCCTGCTACCGCCGTCGGCAAGGCAAAAGGCAGATCAATGACCGCATCAAACAGCCTTTTACCAGGGAATTCATACCGAACAAGCACCCATGCCAGGAGTAACCCCAGCACGAGATCAATCAGGGCCGCTGCACCTGCGGTCAGGAAGCTGACCTGGAAGGAAGCCAGCACCCTGGGATTGGTCGCAACCTCAATCATGGTTGCCCACGTCAGCCCTGTTGAGTTAAACAACAGCGCAGCCAATGGAATAAGTACAACCAGGCTCAGGTAGAACACACTGTAACCCATCGTTAATCCGAATCCCGGCAATGTGCGTCTCCGCGCCACCATCACCTTGCTCATGTACGTTCATCCTCTCTGCCTTCAGCCGGTAAGGCTGGTTGGCCGCTCACAGCGCGATTGATCGAGTGTTCATTGAACTGAGCAACCTTAGCTGCCTGGAACATAGATCTGGTCGAAGATACCACCGTCATTAAAATGTTTGGCCTGAGTATCCCGCCATGTGCCGAATACATCTTTCAACGTGAATAGTTCAAGCGCCGGGAACTGATCCTTGAATTTTTCCTCCACGCTGTCCAGCGTTGGGCGGTAATAATTTTCAGCGGCAATCGTCTGTCCTTCTTCACTGTACAAATATTTCAGATAGGCATCCGCTACGTCGCGGCTTCCTTTTTTGTCTGCATTTTTGTCCACAATTGCAACGGGTGGTTCAGCCAAGATACTCACCGAAGGCACGACAATATCGAATTTGTCTGGACCCAACTCTTTTACCGATAGGAACGCTTCATTCTCCCAGGCAAGCAGCACATCCCCGATGCCACGTTCAACAAACGTTGTTGTAGATCCGCGAGCACCCGAATCCAGTACAGGCGCATGCTTGAACAGCTCACCCACGAATTCCTTCGCTTTCTCTTCATCATTGTTATTATGTTTAAGGGCATAACCCCATGCCGCCAGATAGTTCCAGCGCGCCCCGCCGGACGTTTTGGGATTCGGTGTGATGACTTGGGTATCCCCTTTGATCAGATCATCCCAGTCCTTGATGCCTTTTGGATTACCTTTACGTACAAGGAATACAATCGTAGAGGTATACGGAGAGCTGTTATGCTCGTATTTATCCTGCCAACCCTCGTTAATCAAACCTTTATCTTCAATCGCATCAATATCGTATCCCAATGCCAGTGTCACCACATCCGCATCCAGTCCGTCAATAACAGAACGGCTCTGCTTGCCCGATCCCCCGTGGGATTGCTTAATGGTTACTTCCTGGCCCTTCTCTTTCAACCAATGCGCCGCAAACGCTTTGTTATATTGCTCATAGAGTTCCCGCGTTGGATCATAGGAAACATTCAGCAGCTCGATAGCTTTGGCCTTTTCTGTACCGCCTTCTGCTCCCCCTGATGTTCCTGCCGCACTGGACCCGCCGCTATCCGATCCGCATGCTGCCAGTACCCCTGTTAACACCAGTGCCAGACCAACCAAAATACCCTTGTGAATTCTCTTTTTCATGAATAACACTCCCCCGATATAGATCTGCATGACTACCTCAGGCCGGCTGAACAGGATGGAACGCCCCGTAAAAAATAAGAAGACGGAGGAACCCCCGCGCACTTCTCCCTCATAAAGTCATGCCAGCCCCTGGGCTGTGTATGCTTCATACGGAAATGATGCGCTGCGGTGTTCCTCCGTCTATACGGTGAGAACGTTATTCTGTTCAGGTTGCATGGTTGCATCTGTCTGTAAAATGACCGTTTTCACAATGAAAACAGATTCATTTTTATTATTCCTACCTGTTTAGTAAGTTATATACGTATAATAAAGGCAGTCTATATACCTGTCAAACGTTTTTTCCGATTTTTACCGGATTTCTGCGCTATTGGCAAAAAAAAGAGGAACAACGAATCATCGTCCGTTGTTCCCTTCAGCGAATTCCATGCTTCGCTGTCTATTGTAAACATGAACGAAATTGGACCGCTACGCTTAGTCCATTCCTCATCTACCCGCATACCGGATATTGGGTACCGGCGGTGTGTTCATGCCTTCCCCTAGATAAAAACCGGTGTGTGGCGGTTGATTGTAGGCTACATTTTGCCAAGCGACGCCAAGACGGTACACCGGATCATGCATCAGCGTATAGATGCGTTTGTCCGTCACTGCTGTTGTGGTGTAGATCCGTAGCGCCGAACTGTCATTCGTCCGCCATACCACTTCTTCTCTCCAGTCCCCGAACAGATCGGCCTGCAGATTCGGCGTAGACTTGGTTCCGTTATTGGAAGAAACGCCGGATGCAGTGAGCAGGTTCACTGTTGTGCTATTGGCATAGTTCCACTTGTCGATTCGGTTGCTGTCCAGCAGTTCACGGAGCAGGTCACCATCCCACCAGATCCCAAAATTCGTGGAGGACGGCAGGGTTGTCCCGATTTTCTGCCCTTTGGCCGTATACAGACTGCCGTCTGCCCATACTTCGGCACCTTTATATCTTGGATCGATGTCTGCCGCCATGCCACGTCCAATATCCTTCGTTGTTTTGACTCCCCAGATTAACTGGCCCGTACCTGCATCACGAAATTCAACTCCGGCATTGGACGGTGTCTCATGGACCTGAAATACCTCAAGTCCAGGGCGGTCCGGGTCCAGGTCACTCAGATGCATGGCATCGCCATGATGAAGTCCTGTCGTGTACAATCCTTGCCCGTTATCATCCACCGCCATGGCACCATAAACGATCTCGTCTTTCCCATCCCCATCCACGTCCGCCACGCTCAGATTATGATTGCCCTGCCCGGCATAACCCGAGTTACCGGAGGTATTGGAATCAAACGTCCATTGCTTGGTCAGCTGTCCATTTCGCCAGTTATAAGCCACGAGCACTGTCCGGGTGTAGTACCCACGCGCCATGACCAGACTTGGGCGTTCCCCATCCAAATAGGCAATGGCCGCAAGGAATCGGTCCACCCGGTTGCCGTAGTTATCTCCCCAGTCGGATACATTGCCACGTGCCGGTTCGTAGTTCACCGTGGAGAGCGCTTTGCCAGTCTGCCCATTGAATACCGTCAGGAATTCGGGGCCAGACAACACATAACCGCTGGAATTGCGGTAATCCTTGCTGGCATCCCCAATGACCACGCCAGTACCATCCTTGGTGCCATCGGCTGTTTTCATCGCAACCTCGGCTTTGCCATCACCGTCGAGATCGTAGACCATGAACTGGGTGTAGTGAGCACCCGCACGGATATTTTTGCCCAGACTAATTCGCCAGAGGCGTGTTCCGTTTAATTTGTAGGCATCGATAAACACTTCCCCCGTATAACCGCTCTGAGAGTTATCCTTGGAGTTGGAGGGGTCCCACTTCACGATCAATTCATACTCACCATCACCATCCAGGTCACCTGCACTGGCATCATTGGCACTGTAGGTGTAGGCTACTCCATCGGGCGTTGTCCCACCTGCGGGCACACTGAGCGGTACAGATAGATAATTGTTGCCCCATACGCTCGCTGCCGCTGAAGCAGCCTGCTCCGTTCCACTGACCACAGCGCGAACCGTGTATTTGGAACTGCTTGTCCCGCTCGCATCCTGAAGGTTGGTGCTGTTCGTTATGGGCGTAGCGTTCACTTTGGTTCCATCCCGATAGACATTAAACGATACATTCGATCCTTCCGTTCCCAGAAGCCGCCAACTGACAAACACACCTGTCCCGGTCTTCACAGCCACCACACCGCGATCCAGATATTCCATCTGCCTTGCTCCCGCTGCATGTGTTACCGGCGTGTCGCCCAAGCCAAGCGAAGTGACCAGTAACGCGGAACTCAGAAGCGATACTCCGGCTGTACGTAATGTGCGCTTCCACAATGATGATCGATTTCCCATAAACAATTGCCTCCCCAATTGTATTGGTAAGCCCGATGCCCTTGTAGCGCCATCTTTTATGTAAGCGCTTTACTATATTCATTTTAAATTAAACATATAATTCCATCTATAGGTCTAATTTAGTAATTAAATGGTTTATACATAAAAAAGCCGAAGGATTTCTCCCTCGACTCTAAGGTACAGCATTTAAAACAAGATTGTTTGGTGCACAGTTTTCATTTCAACTGTTTATCCTCCACCCCATCCATGTCCCATTAGCACTATAATCTCAGGATTTATGATGATGGAACTACATAGAAATAGAAGTAACGACCATTTTTTCTGCATTGATCCGATGCACCTCACTTGTTAGAGATTTGAATTTTTGTGTTGCAACTGAATCGGCCTGATCCCTGTATTGCTCAAACAGGGTCATACACGTGATGATATTCCGATCACTATTTATTTTAACTGAAAAATGCAAACCTTCCAAAATTAGATTAATTGCATTACGACGATGTTTGCTAAGATTATATACTCCTAAATCACTTAAAAACTGTGCGTAACTCTCGCCCATAATCGCATGATTGTACTCCCCAAATTCAGTCTTGTACGTACGCAAGGGGATA
Organism: Paenibacillus amylolyticus; assembly: GCF_001570725.1. Taxonomy (GTDB): domain Bacteria; phylum Bacillota; class Bacilli; order Paenibacillales; family Paenibacillaceae; genus Paenibacillus; species Paenibacillus amylolyticus_A. The sequence continues at coordinate 166,627 of NZ_BCNV01000006.1, read as the reverse complement.
TGTTCAGAGAAGCGATCCAAAATGTGATCAATATTAACGTCAAATTTATTTGCAGCTTGTACTATATATCGCAGGGCGATGAAAATTTCATCTTTACGTCCCTCAATATAGTCTACATAATCCGGAATAACATCCACTTCTCCAGACATTAAACGATAGAGATAGGTATTAGCTACAGCCCACTCTTCAAACTGCTTCAATATACGACGGGACTCTTCATCGTCCTCTTTCACCCATCTTTGTCCGTCAGCATATAACTTCACAAAGTCGAGTGCTCGGACATAGTCCCTATGCTCCTCATATACAGTGGATTGGATTAACCAGGAGTACAATATATAAAAGTATAGTGGTCGCTCTGTGCGTTTCAGCTCCTGATCCTTACGTTTACGATTTCTAGGTGCCTCATACTGTATTTGGGCTAAATGAAGCATTTTGTTGGCAAGTTCATTAACCTTGTTCCACTTATGCACTGAGCCGAAAGAATGAATCAAATGTTTCAGCGCGTCCAGTTGATATCCCTCATCCAACCGGTCAACATAGGGCTCAAACAAGATAGCCGTTCTTAGATTTTCCTCCAGGTTCTCTCCTTGTGCAATTAAAAACAACCGATACTGGCACATCGCAAGCCGTTCAGAATGCTGATATTTCTCAACTTCACTCACACTCTTATATAACAACGCTGCGGCAGACCGCTGATTTCGTTCAAATAACTGTTCTGCCATCTCAAATAGTTCTGTCGCATAATCCAGGTCGTCCAGTAGCCGATGAAGAATCTGCTCAATGCAGTCCAGCCGATTCAGCTCCGCACTCAGGAGAATAAACGGTCTGATCCGCCGCATGGATACGGAATAAGCGAAACATTCTTCCACATAGTCGGCAAAAAAATGATCTGCTGCCACGCCCATTCCTGATGAGATCGCAATCAACTGACTCACGGATATGGGACGATTCCCATGTAAAATACGACTAATTGTTCCTGTATTCATGCCAGATACTTCCGAGAATCGGGAGAGCGTCATGCTGTTCTTATCGATAAACTGGGTTAATTGCTCCCGAATTGAATTTGCAGGTTCCAAGGAAAGCACCACCCTTCGTGCAACATCCAGATTTTAGGTTTCATCACCATATATTCTGATCATAATGAACGTTCGAACGATGGTCAATAAAAAAATGTGATAATTGCCACTATTTTCAAGTTAATTGTATAAAAAGACTAAAAAAAGCTGTAAAACCATGTGTTTCCCCATGATTTCACAGCTTATAGACCACTTTTCAGATGTAATATTCCATGTTTACTTCACCGTAATACAACTTATACCACAGGCGCAATACATACCGGACGAGGCAGTTCCAGCTTGAACCCGTTATGCGTCAGGCGTCCGTCTTCTTCACTGATCTGGAAACTTACGAGGTTATTGCTGTCCTGATTCGCCACCAATAGAATCCCGCCAGGCAAAATATTGAAGTTACGCGGTGTCTGCCCAATGGTGGACGTCCATTCTACCGCTTCCAACTCACCGCTCTCCTGATCAATATGATAGAGCACGATGCTGTCATCTCCCCGATTGGATGCATACAGGAAACGACCACATGGAGATACACGGATGTCCGCAGCCGTCCCCTCTCCTTTATGCCCTTCTGGAAGTGTAGAAATGTGCTGCACCGCAGTGAATTCCCCTCTACGCTCATCGTACAGGAATGCCGTAACCGTGTTGTCCAATTCATTGATTACATAAGCCCACTTCGAGTTGGGATGGAACACAAGATGCCTTGGCCCTGCGCCAGGTGGCTGATCCGTCTCACGATGGGTAACCAAACGTCCCTCTTCCAAGCGATACACAATAATCTGATCCAGACCGAGGTCACATACGACAGCATACTGTCCGGACGGATCTGGCTGAATGGAGTGCGCATGCGGCCCTTCCTGGCGTTCTTCGTTGATTCCGCTTCCCGTGTGCTCCACCCATGCACTCATCTCACCCAGCGTCCCCTGATCGACTACCGGGAATACATTGACACTGCCACTGCTATAGTTGGAAGAGAACACCCACTGACCATCCTTGGAGACAGACACATAACATGGAGAAGCCCCTCTGGTCTGCTTTCGATCCATCAGGTGCAGCTCACTCGTTGCCGCATCTCTGCGATAGACCAACACCTCTCCCTCGTCCGTCTCACTCGCCACATACAGACAATTCCCATCCGGGCATAACGCCAGATATGAAGGATTGCTTACACCCTCCATGTGATTGACGATTCGCATCTCTCCTGTATCCGCATTCAACGCACATAGGAATATTCCTGGTTCATCTGCTGAAGCATACGTACCTGTATAGAAAAGCGTTTCCTGGGTTGTGACTGTTTCCATATCTAATCTCTCCCTTATCTATATATTCATTGGTCTGATTCTTCCCACTGGTATGTACTTACCCAATTCACGGGCAACTGCTTCACTTCCTGTAACGTGGCTTTCTAAATCGAGTATAACCCCGGTGAGCGCTCTCATATCTGTCATTGACTCCATTATCCCCTCTCACCATAATACAAAGTATGAGACCTAACAACCGACCACCCCTACAGCGTAAATCTGACGGATTTCGTATGCAAAAACTCATTGTGCTTCCGGACCCGCTGCTGCAAGAAACCGCAGCTTATCCGGTCACGTCCGGATTATATGTTACCGATATCGGTTACTTTCACGAAGCAGAACATCATTACCGTGACCGTCCCGATGGTTGTGAATCACACATTCTGATGTACTGTGCCCAAGGCACAGGCTGGTATTCGATGGATGGCGGCAAGACATATGATGTCCGCCCGGGAAACCTCATTATATTGCCTGCACATGTTCCTCATGTGTACGGAGCCAACGCAGCTGACCCATGGAGCATCTTCTGGATTCATCTGCGCGGGCAACACGCTTTATCCTACATAGAACCCTTGTTAGCCCACCATATTACTACCATGCCACCAGCCAAGGCTCAAAAATGGCTTGAGCTTTTTCATGAATGTTACGGCGCGCTAGAGACGGGTTACTCCATGCAGACGATGACATATGCCTCCCAGATTATCGGTTATATGCTGGGTATGCTCGCTTATGGACCGGAGACGACAGGAACAGATGGCGGGGTCATGAGCAGTAAACGTGCGGCTGAACAATCTGTTCAATATATGCTGGAGCACCTGGAGAACGGAATCACCCTTAAGGAACTGGCAGCACACGCCCGGCTGTCTGTCCCCCATTACTCTCAGTTGTTCAAACAAGCTACCGGGCATTCGCCCATCGATTATTTCCTGCGGCTCAAGATCCAGCATTCCTGCCGCTATCTGGATTTTACCGATTGGACCGTCAAGCAGATCAGTTCCGAGCTTGGATTCAAGGACCCGTACTACTTTTCCCGACTGTTCAGCAAAATGATGGGCCGTTCTCCCACGGATTACCGAAATAAATCCAAAGGTTAGAGGCAGTGCCTTCACTTAGCCCTTTCTAAATGATTATGAATTCAGTTGGAAAATTGCAGCAACCTTTTGAACAGAAGGGTCGTCTATAGGGGCAAATAACTTTTATATAAAGGGATCATCCCTGGAAAAGTGAGGCGAACCTATCATGAAAAAAAATATACTTGCTACATTAACTGCGGGAGCTCTACTCACGCTCTCTCTAAGTGCAGGTCCAATCCACGCTGCGCAGACCCAATTCACGGATATTCAAGGTATCGCAGGAGCAGACAAAATCGAATCTCTCCATAAAGATGGATTCATCAAAGGCGTGAGCGACAGCTTGTTCAAACCTGAACTGGAGTTAAATACCGCTCAGGGCATTCAACTGATTGCGGACGGCCTGAATCTGAATCTGGACACGATTCGTTTTATCAAAATGCCGGTACCAAGTGACTACTTCTCTGCTGTAAAAGATGGCGTATGGTACAGTGATGCATTTATCCGCGCCCAATTTAATGGAATTCAGATGTCACAGGATATCGATCCATCCAAAGGGCTCACTCGTGAACAATACACGCTGTTCCTGATGCAAGGCATCGAGGCCAAAGGTGGTCTGCCCATGATTAAAATCCAACCTGTGGACATTGCCGACGAACAGGAACTTACTCCGGAGTATCAAGGTGCTATTCAACGTTCACTCGTTCTCAAAATCAATGAACTGGATGCTGACGGCAACTTCAATCCCAAACAAACGATTACTCGTGCCGAAGCAGCCGTTATGATGTATAACGCAATCGAGTATCTGGAATCGTTCCATGCACCGCAAATCCCGGAAACACCTGAAAAGTAATCATTTCATGGCGGAAGCTAAGAACTCACTTGAATGGTGAATCCGCTCGATTGGAGTCACCGTTAGTGGACTTTTCCATACAACCTCAATATGCCAAACAGCCGTACTTTCCCTCAACAGGGAAGTGCGGCTGTTTGAATTATACTTATATCATTGATGCAATCATCAGATGTAGCTTTTTAACTTAGAAAGAACCTTTAACAACAACCTCAGACAATGGCAAACGTCCTGATGGGCGAGCTGGCTGTGCCGCTTTACCTACAGTGATCAACAACGTTGGCACAAATCGTGCAGGAATGTTGAATGTTTCGATCAGTTTTTGTGGATTATATCCACCGATTGGACATGTATCGTAACCCAGGGAGCGTGCAGCAAGCATAATATTTTGGGAAGCAAAGGATGCATTGCGGATCGCTTCATCGCGAGCCGTTTGTGCGTTTTGGTAAGCACCGTTAATCTGTCCAACCAATGCGTCACGAACCTCAGCAGTCAGTGCGCCGGCTTCAACAGCTTGATCGTAGATAACCGTGTTACGGTTTGCTTCCAAATCTCCAAGAACAGCAATCGTAACTGAACTTTCCGCGATTTGACTTTGACCATAAGCAACTGGCAGCAATTTCGCTTTGTCTGCTTCGGATTCAATTACGAGGAATCTCCAGTGTTGCAGGTTCCATGAAGATGGTGCTTCAGCAGCTGCTGTCAAAATCGCATTGAGATCAGCTTCAGGCAATTCAAACCCTTTTTCGTACTTTTTGACAGCATGGCGTTCGCTAATAACGCGAAGTGTTTCATTTTTTTCAATGCCTGACATGTGTTCCACTCCCCAGAATCTATTTTGTTTGTATTCTTCTTTTTACTTTCGCAAGGTAATCTTGAAGTCATCTCTACCAAGGACTTGCCTTCCGAAAATAACATCAGCGCAGACGATCTCTCCCCATCTGTGTTCACGTTATGCCCGGAATCGCTTGAGAAATCAATGGATCTTCACCGGAGCATACGACCTTGCCATAACTTGTCCATCATGCCTGACTAACCAAGGCCATGTCTTGAAGGACCATTCGTTGTGGACTCCGTCAGGACTTCTCCTTTGCAGGCAATCCATTCAGCGACAAAGTTAATGTTTCCCCATGACCTATGCGCTCTTTCACATCCTGAATGGATATACGGTCAAAATAAGCGCTGAGCGCCTCTTCGCCTCCGTTATAAATGTTCCCCATCACATCCTGCATATTGGAAGATACCACGCACGATGAACCAGACTCCCCTGAGCACCAGTTCGGACCAAGTGATCCACCAGCTACCAGTCTGTATAATTCTCCGAGCTTGATCTCTTCACTAGGACGGCTAAGCAAGTACCCACCATGAGCACCTTCCTTGGTCGTCAGGTAACCATGCTTGCGTAGAACACTAAGTACCTTACGGACTCTGGCCGGGTGCGTACCCACACTTTGGGACAAATCTTCACTATTGGCCATACACTCATCTCTCATCGACAAAAAAACAAGACAATGCACCGCTATGGTAAATTCGCTGTTCATAACTTACTCCCTTCCCGGCATACAACACCGATGAACTTCAACCCAAGGTAAGTATAACTGTCATTATATGAATAACAGTTATGTTTGTCAACTCTCGCCCAAGCTGGAGACCAAACGTGATTTTTCCTGTTATACCAATACTTACAGCACCTTATACAATCAAGCCAGGAGCCACATCCCATCTGCATTTCAATTCAAAAAGAACAAAAAAGTGAGCCTTTCGCTAAGCGAAGGGCTCCAATAAGATAGACATATGAAAGGGCTTACGTGATTATTATAATCGGTAATCTCCATTTTGAAAACGCTTTTTTTGTAAAGTGCATCATTATTTAAAATTTTTTTTATTCGAACAAAATGAACCATAGGTATTGCTAAAACTAAGACCATTAGTTATTATACTAATATCATTAGTTTTAAGGAGGATTTATCGATGCGCATTACCCGAGAGTTTGATGTCGTTCAAGTTACATTCCTTCCGAAGCTCTTCCCTGTGAACGTGTATCTTGTTGAAGAGGAAGATGGATTAACCCTGATTGATGCCGGAATGCCGTTCAGTCTTAAAGGGATTCTGGCAACTGCCCAGTCCCTTGGCAAACCCATTACCAAAATCATTCTGACTCACGCGCATAGCGATCATATTGGTGCACTGGATCTTCTCAAAGAGGCACTCCCCCAAGCGGAGTTCTTCATCTCCAGACGTGATGCCCGGTTATTGGCGGGAGATACCTCACTGCTTCCAGATGAGCCACAGACCCCGGTACGCGGCGGCGTACCCAAACCCAAAGCGGTCCGCACCCAGCCGGACCGTTTTCTGGATGACGGTGACCAGATTGGATCACTGGTCGCCATTGCCTCACCAGGCCATACGCCAGGGCATATGGCCTTCATGGATACGCGCAGCCGCGTGCTCATCGCTGGCGACGCGTATCAGCTGCAAGGCGGCCTCGCTGTATCCGGCCGCGTGCGCCCGCTCTTCCCGTTCCCCGCGCTGGCGACGTGGAACCGCGAAGCGGCTCTGGCCAGCGCGAAGCGCCTGGCGGAGCTGGAACCGTCCGTGCTGGCTGTAGGCCACGGACGGATGCTGCGCCAGCCCGCGGCCGCCATGCGCGCGGCAGCCGCTGATGCACAGCAGCGGCTTGGTCTTGCCGGGGGGCAGCTGTGAGCCCCCGGCAAGGGCTGGATCGCGGCGCTCTGCTTAGCGCCGCCACCCAGCTTGCTGACAGCGACGGCTTTCAGGCGCTGACACTTGCCGCGTTGGCCCAGCGGCTGGATGTGCGCTCGCCGTCGCTCTACAACCACATCAGCGGACTGCCCGGGCTTCGCCAGGAAATGGCGCTGATGTCCGTACAACAGCTTAGCCGCGCATTAACCGCGGCTATCGCTGACCGCACTGGCGATGAGGCCATTCAGGCCATCGCTGCGGCATACATTGGCTTCGTTCGTGAGCACCCTGGGCTCTACGAAGCCTCATTTCATGCCCCGGACCGCGAGGAGCCACAACTCGCCGCGGCCAGCACAGCCACGCTGGAGTTGCTGCTGCACAGCTTGCAGCCCTACCCACTAACCGAAGCGGAAGCATTGCATGCCGTTCGTGGTTTGCGCAGCCTGTGCCATGGGTTTGCCTCCATCGAGGCACAAGGTGGCTTCGGCATGAACTTTGATCCAGACGAAAGTCTGCGTCTAACCGTATCCGCATTCCTGCACGGACTCCGGCATCTTCATGAAAATTAGTAAAGACCTCATAGCATTACGAAAAAGGACTGCAGATCCGCTGCAGTCCTTTTTATGTTGTCGTGTACTGGTACATCCCATCTACACACTTCTAATATGTACATCTCCCGTTCCTCATTCCAGTAGAACCGCCTTTCGCTGTCTACTCTCCATCCGAACGTTTTTTAATTAACAGCCACCCTACGGCCATTGCTGCCGGCCATCCTGCACTTCCTCTAATATATGCTTCATCACGGGCACGTACACCTTCCAGTAGAACATGTCAGGAATCTCTTTCTGATCGGGCGTAAACTTGGACCTGACGACTTCCCATCCCCGGATTCGGCGCCAGAAAGAATAGTGCTTCATCTCTCCAAAGGAGCCTGCCATGTAGTACGATCGATTATAGTCGTCATATCGGACAAGTGCAGCAAATGCCGCAGGAATTCCTGCAGCCACCAGCTTCTGCTCGCCTTTCTCCGTCAGATCCGTCTTATACCAGGCCAGTATGGAGTTCTTCTCTTGCGGCACAATGATATCGAACCACCCGCTATAATGTATATCCTGAGTTATGCCGCTCCAATCACTGCCTTCCGGTGTAAATGCAATCTGTATATTGCCTGCCTTCACATCCGGACCTTTTTCAAGTACCATGACCTGTCCGTCCACATGAACCAGCAGCATGCCAGCTCCGTGATAAGGCCATTTCTTCTTCTCCTGCTGCTCATAGTTCGTCCGAATCCAACGGGGTACTTCTTCTATACTTTGCAGATTAGATACCGATTTCCCCTGCCATCCACTGCTGTTCACGCCCAAGATGGGATATAGCTGCTCCTTTGTCATCTTGGAAGCTGTATTCGCCAATGCGCTGTATTCGGCGACAATCGTTACGCCTTTATAAGCAGCCTCGCGAATCTTCTGCACATCATATATTGTTAAGCCTTCATAGATTCCGCCTTGCTTCCGTTCATTCTTGTGTGCAGACAGACTACTCCGATTCGCTGTCAGATAGATCAGATCCGTATCCGTCACCTCATCAGGCAACAATCGTTTCATCCGAGGAAGCCCGTCCTGAAGATCATAGCCGTAATAATCCTCTTCATAGGAATAGTGTTCCCCTGTTTGCTGTACGATCTTCTGCTGATTCAGAAGCCAGACCAATCCCTTGTGCCCCTGGTAAGACTGATCAGGTCTGCTCTTGTCAATAATCATGATGTTAAGCGGAACCGGGGCCTGAGATTGCCACATAATCCAGGGGACAACCAGCACCACCGATACCACTGTAAAACAAGCCAGCGTCCACATCGTGGCTGGCCTGTAACTTTTTTTCATGAAGCGTATTCCTCCTTGCTCTGTTCCAAGGTATTGTCAGGATTGGTCAGTAGATTACCCTAATCCATGTCTGCTGTCCTTTTCCTCTGCCTTCCTTAATCCCATAGCCTGCAACATTCCATATATACGGGATATGTTATTCAGCGGTCTGAACCAGAACGTCTCCGTACATGCATACACCAGCAGACGTGTCACCTCTCGGGATGTATATGCCTTGCGTGAACACCATATTTCGAACATCACCACACTTGCGGACAACAAGGAACCATAGAGTGTCAGCAACAGAGCGAGAATGATACATAGGTTAATATCCACCAACTGCAGCCCTATGCCTGCAATGAACAGCAGGATCGCTCCCAGTTCCAACACAGGCCCCAACAATTCGATCAAAATAAAATACGGGATGGATACCATCCCCATCCAGCCATAGGCCGGATTGAAAATCATGCTCCGCTGAGTCCACAGACTGCTTGCAAGCTGCATGTGCCAACCGATACGCTGTCTGCACAGCTGACGCCATGTACCGGGTACTTCTACCCTGCAGATTGGATCGGGAATATATATAATACGGCCACGCTCCCGGATCTGCTTCATATGTTTCTGTAACCGCATCACCAGTTCCATGTGAGCGACCTGGTCATCGCGCTTGTAACCCCCAACTTCCAACACCCGGTTCTTTTTGAATACACCGAATACTTCAGCCGTAAATAAAAGCACATTAATATTGTACCGAACGAGTCCCACGCCGCTAATCAGAAAAGCACGCACGTATTCAATGGTCTGCATTACAAACAACGTACTGCCCGTCCGTCTTGCGCCGTTGTCGGTTGAATCCGCATGATTCGTATTTCCCGGTGCCATGAGATCTACTCGTCCACTGCAAGCAACGACCTCTTCTCCCGGGAGAGCATCCATAACGGGTTTCATGATCTTCACCAATGCATCCCGTTCCAGAACTGTGTGAGGTCCAACGGAGGCGATGTAGGGATACTGCGAAATTTTCAGGCCTACATTTAGGGAGTCCATTCGTCCTCCATACGCCTTGTCGATCACAATGAGACGATGATGCAGCCTGGATTGGTAGACCCCATTAATCTGAGCCGTCTCCTGGCCGAGTCTCGAATAATGAACTTTACTCTGAATGGGCATCAGATCATAGGTTTCCTTTAGACGCCGCATAGTCCCATCCTCTGACCCATCATTAATGATAATCACTTCATAGCGTGCATATTGAATATCCAGCAGACAGCTAATTCGCTTTACAATCGTATCCTCGCTATTCCGCACCGGAACAAGCAGGGAGACCGCCGGAGCCAGTTCCTCATCTAACATCTCATGATATTGCAGCGGGTCCAGATCCCTCCCACGGATCAATGTCCGAGCAGCGGCGACAACCAGTACACTGCACATCACAATGGCTAGCACTAGATACATAAACATTCCCTCATAACACGCCAAAATAAAACTCCGCAGCATCTCAATCCATCTCTCGTCCATACTGCATCCTTTCCAGCGTTTCTTCCGCTATCTGCCTTGCATATTTATCCGGATGATTCACAGCCGTATCCCGAAGTTCTTCAAGTCCCTGTTCATACCGGGCAAGAGAGTTCGCCGCTTCCTGCCTGATCTGAAAAGAAGGATCACCCATCATCACCTTCAGACGAGGGATAAAAGCATCCGCGTGAACAGTACCCATAAGCTGGGTCACTGTTAGTCGTTCAGAGCGCTGCCTTTCCTCACCATGTTCGTTCCATATCAACAGTAGCCCCTTCAACAAATCTTCACGACCTCTGCCCACGTGAGCCAGTGCCTGATAAGAGCAAATACGTAGCTGCACATCGTCTCCGAGAATGAGCTTCTCCAGTAAAGCAACAGTGCCATCCGTCTGATCATCCCGAATACGAATGGCATGGATGATATTAGACTGGACCTGATAAGGTACATCCTTGAAATGCTCCTTCAGACGAGTCCAGGATGACTCGGTAAGCAACAGCAGAATCTGAAGATACTGCGAATCGGATAATACATATTTCTCACGCATTAGTTCCTTCACAATTCTGAAATAACCGGTTCTGGCATATATGCGCAAAATGATGAAGCGTTCAAGTAACGTACATGAGCTAACCCGTAACATATCCTCTAATCTGGGTAGAAGCTCCACCATATGAAACTGTTCAATATATAACAACGTGTTCACTCGTTGGCTCCACTTTCCATTCTTCAGTACGGACCGGTACGAACCGCCAAAGACTTGCCAGGATAACAGGCGAATCCGCAAGATCTCGTGCTCTTCCGGTCCTTGAGCGAGCCGTTGCAATAACAACTGCTGCAACACGCCTTGTTGATCTCCACTCATATTCAATAATTCTACGCCAATTTCTCCTTGGTCAAGGTACCGCTGTAAAACCGAGCCTTCTGCAAGTAATTCCTGCACCAGTGCTGTCTTGACCTTTTCCCTGCGTCTGCTGCTATATTTCGTCCATAAGATATAACCGTAGATAACCAGCAAAAGAAGCATTACACTTGCACAGATCAGGCTGACCACATCTACTAACCAATCTGTATTACTGGCAAGCCAACCTGTGCGATGTGAACCGATGAGCTTAATGTACATCCATTTTTGTCCAATCATTGCATGATTTCCCCTTAATCGAATAAACGGCCTTACAACGGGCACAATAATACAAAATTTTCAAATACATCCTGTGAATACATATCGGGTATATGATACACTAAGCTTTCTATCGGCTTTCTACGTTTGTGATATAATAGGAACTGAAAATTCCGGCAATTCGTACTGGGTTCCGGATCTCCGGATAACATATTATTCCAGAAAGAGGGAGTTCTACGTGGCTCAAATCAGTCCGTACTACCTGCAAATCGGAGCAACCGTTGGCATGCTTGTCATGGCCCTGCTTGCTATTTTCATCCGCATGAAAGCCAGTCACAGACCGGTGACCATTCGCAAAATCCTTATTCCTCCGCTCGGTATGAGCACAGGATTTCTCATGTTTGTTGTACCGGCAACACATGTTCCTCTACTCTGGGCATTCATTGCGTTTCTGGTGGGCTGGTTCCTCTTCTCCTATCCCCTCATTCGCAGTACACGGTTTGAACGAATAGGCGAAGAAATTTTTGCCACACGTTCTCGCAGCTTTGCTTTTATCTTACTTGGATTGCTGGCCGTACGTCTGATCCTGCATGAAGTCATTCAGCGATATGTAAGCATCCCGCAAACGGGCGGATTGTTCTTCCTGCTGGCTTTTGGCATGATTGTACGCTGGCGTGTATATATGTACAAACACTACAAAGAAGTGCTGGTTGCCGAACACTAGTCACCCTATGCAAACCACGCACAGATATACAGATAAAAAGACACGTTCTGCTGCACCATCGGTGGGCAGAACGTGTCTTTTCGTGTTCAACCTAATTGTACATGTATACCATTCGATATCTATTCAGGATCTGCAACTTTAACCAGCTGCTTGCCCAGATTATCTCCCGAGAAAAGACCCATGAATGCTTCCGGCGTCTGTTCGAATCCGTCCACAATGTTCTCTTCATACTGGATATGACCGTCCTTGATCCATTTCGCCAACTTCGCGCGGCCTTCTTTGAAGGATTTGGTGTAGTCACCCAGCAGGAAACCTTTCATTAATGCTGTATTCGTTAACAGCAGCGTCTGTGGGCGCATCCCGATATCCGGTTTCTCCAAATTATAAGACGAGATCTGACCACATAACGGAATACGTGCATTCCGATTGATGTGGCGTAACACTGCATCCGAGATGTCACCGCCCACGTTGTCGAAGTAGACGTCTACGCCATCCGGGCAAGCCCGTTCAATGGCTGCTGACATATCCTGCTCCTTCTTGTAGTTCAACACCACGTCGAAGCCCAGTTTTTCTTTCAAATACTCGCATTTCTCGTCAGAGCCTGCAATGCCAACCACGCGTGCTCCTACGATTTTTCCAATCTGACCTGCAATCATACCTACCGCACCGGCTGCTCCCGATACCACTACCGTTTCGCCGTCTTTGGGTTTGCCGATGTCCTCCATACCAAAATAAGCCGTCAGCCCCGTCAGGCCTAGCGCACCCAAGTAAGCCGTGATCGGTGCCTCTTCCGTATCAATCAGCGAAAGGTCACCCGTATTCACTGCGGCATATTGCTGCCAGCCCCACATGCCGGATACGAGATCTCCTTTGCGCAGATTCGGTTCCGAAGATTCCACAACCTGTCCAATGGCTCCACCCTTGATCACTTCATTCAATGCGTACGGTGCAGCATAGGATTTTGTATCTTTCATGCGGCCCCGCATGTACGGGTCCACCGACAAATATAATGTACGTACCAGGACTTGCCCAGCCTCCGGTTCAGGAAGAGGTGCATCAATAAATTTGAAATTCTCTCTGGATGGGGCACCTTCGGGACGAGACGCAAGTACGATCTGTTTATTTACAGACACCAAAATTACCTCCTTGTTGCCAAGTGGACGCAAGGTTAACCCTTGTCAGCTGAAATCACTCACCACTGGCTCTGTGTTATCACTTCTTATTAGTTTAAACCGAAACAGGCGGATCACAAACGTGGGCCGCCTTGAAATATGCAAATATCGTCACATTGTAGCTGCTTTTAGCTATTATTGTGCTGTCAAAATCACAGGACCATCTGCTGTAATCGCAATCGTATGTTCATACTGGGCAGATAGACTTCCATCCATCGTACGCGCAGTCCATCCATCCGAATCCAGCTTGCTGCGGTACGTACCAATGTTCAGCATCGGTTCAATCGTAATTACCATGCCTTCCTTGAGACGTGGACCCCGATGTGGTGGACCATAGTGAGGGACTTGTGGTTCCTCATGCATCTTCTCACCGATGCCGTGTCCAATAAACTCACGTACAACTGACAGACCTTCACCTTCTGCATACACTTGAATGGCATGGGAGATATCTCCGATCCGGTTGCCAACCACAGCAAGTTCAATGCCTTTGTACAGAGAGGTTTTGGTTACGTCCAGCAGATGTTGTGCTTCCGGAGTCACTTCACCTACGGCATAAGACCACGCCGAATCGGCCAGCCAGCCATTCAGATTAACAACCATGTCGATTGTAACGATATCGCCGTCTTTCAGTGCATATTTCCCCGGAAACCCGTGACAGATCACATCATTAACCGACGCACATGTCGCATATTGGTAGCCGTTGTATCCCTTTTGTTCCGGCGTAGCGCCATTCTTCTTCATAAAAGCCTCTGCAAACTGATCGATCTCCTGTGTCGTGATGCCCGGTCGAATCATTTTTGCAATTTCTCTATGGCACGCGGCGAGAATTTCTCCGGCTTTTTTCATATATTCAATCTGTTCTTTGGTCTTCAACGTAATCATAACAACTACTCCTTGTCCGTTAAAATCTTATCCTGTCCTCTATTGTAACGCTAAACGCTCAAAATAAAAAATTCCGCGGAAACAGCAACATCCTATTATACGCCAAGCTCCTGTACAATGAATACAATTTTCCATGAAAAACTCGAAACCCCTTCATATCGGACCACGTATATGGTTAAAAACAGTTGAATTCGAAAGGGTGAAAGCTCATGTTCAAAAAGATTATTGGCAAACTGATCGATTCGAAATCTTCATCTCACCGCAAACGTTATAGCTCCTCGGACAGGCGCTCATATAAACGTCACAGCAGTTCCTCAGGCAAGCGTTCCTACAAGCGCTATTCTTCTTCGGATGTGAAATATCGGGATAGCCGCAGTGGCTCCGGGTATTACAAAAGCAGAAAATACAGCTCCAGCTAATCGGCTTTCACTAGTCCCTTTAAAGAGCCATGATCGTGCCAGACTATTAGACGCTTCAATAAATGAATATGTAACCCAGGGGTGTTCGACAGCCGTACACACGGTCTGCAGAACACCTCTTTATTGTTTCTATAAAAGCGAAAAGGAAAAAGACCCCTACAGCTATCATACGAAGAGGTCACGGATAACAAATATAGGTCTGCTTACAGAGCTTATTTCATTGTAATTTCAGCAACACATTCTCAATCTCTGCCTGTAACTCTGGCGCCCCGCCCTCATAACCTGGACGGAGTCCAAGGAGTCGCTCCAGCATCTGGTGCAATTCAGGCGTAAGCTTCAGCTCCTCCTGCCAGCTGGCAGGTTCTCGGCCCTTCTCTGGCTCATAGGCGGAATACAGCATAAATAGAAGAAAGTGACCGATGTCCTGCAGATCATGATCCGGTGTTGCCGGTTCATCTTCAGGCTCTGGTACTTCTCGCATACGTCGCTTCAGCTCCGGCAACAACGGCTCCCCCAAGCGTCTTGCCAGGCCAAAGTCAATCAGATGCAACATCCCTTCACGTAAAATAACATTGGGAATCCGTACATCTCCATGAATATACCCCTGTTCATGCACATGAGCCACCGGGGCAAGCAGTTGACCTGCCAGTTCCAGACATTCCCGCTCCGAATATTGAAGTCCTTGCTCAAATATGCAATCTTCAAGCGTTTGTCCACGAATATACTCGGTAACGATATAGCTTTTTCTCCCTGATGTGAACACATCCAATAGGTCAGGGATCGCCTCATGGTGCAGACGTTCCATCACGTCCGCCTCCCGCTCCAACAGGTGCGCAGCGAGTCTGCCCTTGCTGGGCTTGGACTCCTTCAACGCCACTTCATGACCAGTCTGGTCATCTGTACACAGATATGTCAGCCCATAGCTCCCCATGCCCAGCAATTCCTGTATCGTATAACGCTCAGCAATGGTCGTCCCCTGACGCCTAGGACGGTCAGTCCATAGTCCGAGCAATCTTTGCCAACTTCGTCGCAGCTCCACAGATCCTCCCATGCCAGCTTCCAGATCTCCCCGGTCTAATTCTATACCGAGCAATCCGTTACCAGTCTTCATGTTGTATGGAGCTTATTATATCAGGCCGATACTGTAAAATCACGATGGGCAAAAGCCTGTTGCTCAAGCTTCCTTATGCTTCTTGGGCAGCAGCCCGAACAACATACGCAGGGATGCTCCTTTGGGTTTACGTTTTCTTCCCTGAAAGCTGCGCAGATTGGTCACGAGTTCACGATCCCGCTCCTCTTCCAGTTTCTCGTTCATCCATAGACGCTGTTTTTCCATCTGTTCTTGAAGAGCCATGTGTGTATCGGCCAGATGCTGAAGAGTCAATTCCAGTTCGTCGACCCGCTGTTGCAGCAGCTGTACCCGATCGTCCTGTTGTTGTTCCACAGCACCATAAGTGACCTCACTTACCAGCTGTCCCAGACCCTCATAAGATCTCAGATTACCCGTTACTTCAGGTTCTTCAGGGTATATAGATGACATCGATGTTGCTGCACATTCTGGCTCTGAGAGACCTTCAATTCTCACTGCGGGTACATCTACATTTACTTCTACGACAGGTACGTCTGGAGCCAATACAGTCACCACAGCATCAGCTAATGGCAGATTATGCTCTCTAAGTTCGGTCATCAAGCGTTCAATGCACTCGATGTCGTCTGATTTGAATAGTCTGGATTTGTTGGCGGAACGTTCGAACCGGTATCCCTGCTCTTCCAGTGCCGCCGCATATTTACGAAGAGTACTGGCACCTATGCCCAGGCTCTTGGCCGTTTCCGTCGTTGCTCCTGCTTCTTCAATCATCATTAATTCCCTCCCGGAATGAAGTCTTTTGGGAATCAATTTCATAATACCTTTAGTGAGTTATGAAATTGATTCTTGAATAAAAACATTATGGCTTCAGCGTTCCTTTATGGAACCGTCATCGGATCGGGGCAACCTGTCTCATGGATCATGTATGCTTATCTTTTGCTTGTCCGTATGTATTCGTCAGCTTCTCGGCAGATCCCTTTGGCGGTTTTGTTCTGTTTCTGCGGATTCCTAAGAACTTTTGTCAGGTATATGATTCGCACAAATAACCCTTGATCCGACAACGAGCATGAATGCTGTCATGTCGAATACGACAGGTGCAAATGCCGTCAAATCAACGGATTGTGAATTATTCATGTCAATTTTGTTAACTCCGTTACTCCAATACGCTCCCGCGATAGCGGATATCATTGCTGCACAGCTTTTCCATGTGTTATCTTATGTAACGTAGAAGTGCATTTCAGCATAAAATAAAGGACTATACTTAACATAGGACGCGTAAGTGACGGATAAATATCAATGTAATGGGGGCTGAACGGCAGTGTTAGGCAAATCAGGTAAAGTAGCGGTGATCGGGGCGGGTCTTGTCGGTTCGAGTTGTGCGTATTCCATGATTAATCAATCGATATGCAGGGAAATTATGATGGTGGACCGGACGTATGACCGTGCTGTAGCACAGGCACTGGATTTCTCCCATTGCATGGACTTCACACATAATCGCACCAAAGTATATGCAGGGACGTATGCCGATTGCGGCAATATGGATGTCATTATCTTAACTGCCGGGGCGAATCCCAAGCCAGGACAGACACGGCTGGATATTTTGGAGGAAGCGGAGTCGATTGCCAAAGACATCGTGGTTCCCATCATGAACAGTGGATTTAACGGGATTTTTGTCGTCGCTGCCAATCCGGTTGACATAGTAACTTATATGGTATGGAAATTATCCGGCCTCCCGCGCGAACACGTCATCGGTACAGGCACGTCCATTGACTCTTCACGACTCAAAACGCTGCTATCTGAAGTCTTCTCCATCGATCCACGCAGTGTGCATGGTTATGCTCTCGGAGAGCATGGAGAATCCCAGTTCGTGGCCTGGTCGCATGTGACCATTGGCGGTAAACCGATTATGCATATTATGGATCAGCACAAGGAGCGCTTCAAACATCTGGATCTGGACGATATCGCACGCAAAACGAAAGATGCCGGCTGGGAGATCTTCACTCGCAAAGGCTCTACCCAATTCGGGATCGGCAACGCCCTCGCGCACATCACCCGTTCCATCCTCAATGACGAACACAAAATCATCGCCGTATCAGCTATTCTGGACGGAGAGTATGAGCAACATAACGTCTGCGTCGGTGTTCCTGCAATTATCGGCGGAAATGGCATTCAGGAGATTATCGAATTGAATCTGGATGCAACAGAACGCCAGAAGTTCAATAACTCCTGTGAAATTCTATCAGGTAACATCAATCGTCTGACACTGGCATAAGCCATTCGTATAAGCTCCAATTCTATGCATCAGCTCAATTTCAAAAGCCTGTCAACGCAAACATGCCAATAATCCTCCATCTGAGGAGGATTATTGGCATGTTTGTATTTATTATTATTTCACAGCCGAGCTATTGTTCAATTCGGTGCAAGCTGAGGTTCGTCCCTTGGTCCCCATTGCTGTAACACCCGCTTCAACTCACTCAGCATAACCGGTTTGCTAATGAAGTCACGCATACCTATCTCCAAACAAGCTTCCTTGTCTTCACGTTTGGCATTGCCTGTAACAGCAATAATTGGCGGTATGCGGTCTTGTGGAATCAGGCGGTGTAAAAGGTCTGTCGCCTTCAGTCCATCCATCACAGGCATATGAATATCCATCAGGACAATATCATAAGCATTCTGAGAGATGGCATCAATCGCCTCTACACCATTGGTACACACATCTGCCTGGTATCCGAGCTTCTCCAGATATTCTCGCAGAATCTTCCGGTTTACCGGATGATCTTCCGCCACCAGAATACGCATGGCGACCTTGTCACTTTGACGTGTGCGATCATGATGGAACTGACTTGCTGTCTGTTCCGCTGAAGCTTCTACACTCGTCGCAGGGACAGCAAACCGGAAGGTCGAACCTTCTCCTTCTATACTCTCGACACTAATACTGCCTCCCATGATCTCTACGAGTCGCTTGGAGATGACCAGGCCCAAGCCAGTACCACCATACTTCCGGTTAATCACCGGATGCAGCTGAGAGAAGGATTGGAATAACTGATCCAGCTTGTCAGCGGGGATGCCGATCCCCGTATCCTGCACCGCAAAATCAAGAACGCTGTCTTCGGGCTTTCTGCCCTTGATGATATCTACGGTGACATCAATACTTCCCCGGTCTGTGAACTTAAGCGCATTGCCAACCAGGTTCACCAGAATCTGTCGGATACGTATGGAGTCGCCTACCATGAACTCAGGGATACTTGGATTGAGACGAAATCTGATCTTCAGATTTTTCTCATCTGCACGGGGTTTAAACAGTTCGGCCACCTGTTCCAGCATCTTGCGTAATGCGAACGGTTCATAAGCCAGCGCCATTTTACCGGATTCCAGCTTACTGAAGTCCAAAATATCATTAAGGATGTTCAGCAGAGCATCGCCGCTATCTTGAATAATCTCGGCGTATTCTCGCTGTTCCTCCGATAAATCGGTACCGATCAACAACTCGGTCATACCCACGATCCCGTTCATCGGTGTCCGGATCTCATGGCTGACCATCGACAGAAATTCTGACTTGGCCTGAGCTGCGAGCTCAGCTGTCTCTTTGGCACGTACAATTTCACGTTCGCCAGTCACATCATTGAACACGACCACCGCGCCCTGAATCTGTCCCTGTTCAATAATCGGCGTCACCTGATACTGCACCAGAAAGCTGCTGCCATCTTTACGCCAGAACACATCTTCCTTGATTGAGCGTCTCTGTCCATCCAGCACGGTCATGTGGATTGGGCACTCTTCTTTTGGGAAATGACTCCCGTCTGCACGCGTGTGATGGATAATGGGATGTGAGTTTTTGCCGATGAATTCTTTCGGTTCATAACCGAACATCGAAGCTGCTGCAGGATTCATAAACATGGTGATTCCATCTGCATCCAAACCATAGATTCCTTCCGTAACCGTGTTAAGAATCAGCTCATGTTGCTTGCTAAGCTCCTGAATCCGTTCCGTATATTCCTTACGCTCGGTAATATCGGATACGATTCCATAGACACCTACCACTTCTTTATCCACAATAATAGGCACATTCGTAACGGATACTTCGATCTTCCGACCACTTGAATTGACAATTCGGGTCTCATAATATTGCGGTTCGCCCTGCTTCACCATTTCAAAATTCGTTTGGCCGTATTGCACTTCGCATTTATCCAGATTGGATAAAAACGATTTACCAATAAGCTTATTGCGTGGAACATTCAGCATTTGTACAAGCTTGCTGTTCACCGCACTATATTGGCCTTGCATATTCAATGAATACACGGCTGCCGGATTATGTTCGAACAGTGATCTGTAACGCTGACGACTTTCTCGAAGACGTCTATCCGCATCTTTGTGCTGGGTAATATCCCTGCTAATGCTTACAATCTGAATATTCTTACCCCGCACTCCAGCCACAGGCTTCGCCAATGTCTCCATCCAGATATAATGTCCTTTTTTGTGTAACACGCGCATCTTACAGCCATTGCCAATCTCGGAAAGCTCCATAGGATCAGGATAATCTCCCGGATAACAATAATCCTTGAAGGACTTTCCTGTAACTTCCTCTGGCTTATAACCCAGCAAGCTGTACACGGAAGGTGAGACGTACAACAACGTTCCATCCGTTGCACAGGTCGTAATCAGATCTTGTGCATGGTCAGCGAGCACCTGATATTTCTCTTGTGTCTCCCGAAGCTCACGCTCCACTTCTAACGTCTCGGTAACATCCTTGGCAATACCATAGATGCCAACAACTTCTTCACCCTCCGTGATGGGCACATACGTTATCTCTGCGTGTTTCAAAGATCCGTCTTTATGATAAAAAGTAATGGAATTACTGACTGAACGTCCAGCCAGTACCTCTTTAATATATTCTTTGCGTGAATTTTCACTGTCCGGAGGACAGATCTCACTCTGATTCTTACGAATCAAGTCATCCAGTGTATACCCTGATATCCGCTCTACCGAGGGATTAGCATCAATATAGTTTCCATGGATGTCCATCACATAAATGGCATCCGGGTGGTTAAAAAACAATGATTGGTAAGAACTTCCCTCAGAAATAATGCGCTTCAGGGTTTCCATTTTATTAATATCCAAGGCTTACCCCTCTTTTCTCAGCCAATATCTTCATCTAACAGCAGGAATTAATTATTTCCGTAGAAATGGGCCTACCCTCGAATAACCATGTAAGCCTGCCTAGAAACAGCTTTTTTTATTTTACCAGATTCTCGTGTGCTTTTGCTTACAATCTATGATTCAATTCACATGAAGTGTGATGTAATAGTTGGAATTTAAATTTCTACTTTATTATAATTCAGAAATTCAACGATACAAATTGTATCAAAAAAGATATAATCGTTAAAAAGCGTTATTTGACTACGGAGAGGACGGATGAATCATGCTGCCCAACAGAGTTAAAATTGTTTATGGCAAACTAAGAGGCTTGGCCATCTTTGGTAAAATCCAGCCCTCAATGGGCTTGCTGCCACGAATTAGGGGTAAGGTTTATCTGAATAAATTGGGTGACTTGCAGGTGGGAAAACGGCTTAACATCATAGGCAAACCTTGGGGAACCCAGCTAACCGTGGTCAAAGGAGCACGATTAACCATTGGAGATGACGTCATGATTAATGCCGGTGTGGGGATTGCGGCTAACGTAGAGGTGACGATCGGCAATAATGTCATGATCGGTCCTCGAACAAGCATATTTGACAGTGCCTATCACCGCATTGATTCGCTGGATGACGGAAGCCAGACCGCCAAAAGCATCATCATTCAGGATAATGCCTGGATTGGCACAGGCGCACTCATTTTGCCCGGAGTGACGATTGGCAGAAATGCAGTCGTGGCTGCAGGAAGTACGGTGACCAAAGATGTACCCGAGAATACACTTGTAGCCGGAGCCCCGGCCAAAATCATTCGGGAGTTAACCATTCACGATGGGTGGGTCAGACATTAGAAAAAATCCTCCTCAAGCCTACATACAACAGAGCTTTGCATGTTTTGCTTAAAGAGGATCTTGATCTTACGATAACCAGGCTTATAACAGATTATTCAAATTTCTTTTTTTGCAAAATACATCATGCCTATCCCAATGAAAATGACAGCACTGCCTCCGACGACCGCCAGCATCGTCATCAACGGAACATTATAGGCTCCGAAACCTCCGCCATCCATTGGCGTCATCAGAATCATCGGTTGTGCCCAGGGATAATACGGCCCAAATGTAGCTGAGTTTACGATGAGAATATTCGGTACGGTCAGTGCAAAATTCAGTGCGAGTGGTGCGGCAAAGCTGCTCCACACCAATGAAACGAATATCTGCAGGGCAGCCAGTGGTACACAGGCCAATAATCCAAGCAGGAGCTTGCTCACCAAGAATCCCCAAGGGACTGGCCCTGTGATGCCATGAATCAACCCTGCCAGCAGAATGGACATCAGCAACAATGCTTGTGTACCCGCCAGAAGCATGAGTACAATCGTCAGTTTGCCTGCATATACACCTGAACGTGTGAGCGGCAAAACCAGCATCTGCTTCCACCCTCCTCCTGCATGTTCAAATCGGCAGATAAAGGACGTAAACACGCCGGTCAGCATTGGCAACAGGAGCAATCCATGCAGAAATACCATGGTGCCCATCAATACCTGCCAATTCCCAGAAGGCGTGGACAAGAGTCCGATGAGCAGCGCAATGAGTGGACTCAGCAGGATCAGCAGCCATATGGGCGATTTACCCATTTTCAACCGTTCAGCAGATAGAATTCGGAAATAGGTTGTCGCGAAGCTCATGTCAGGCCACATCCTTCCGACTAAAGTGCACCATACCCAGCAACAGAATCAAGATTCCCAGACCTGCACCCATGCCTGCATACAGATATGGATTGGGTCCATTCCAGGCCATCTGCGCCCAAGCGAGTGGAAAGTTCGGTGAGATACTGAGTGCGAACATGCCCGTTATCGCTAGCACAATACCAAGGGTGACCGGAAGCGCCTGATTCTTGTTTACCATCGTGAGCCATAACTCCAGAGATAACACGGGAAGCGCACCAGCCAAAGGTAGCAGCCCCAGCTTAATCGCTTGCATCCAAGGGATCTCACTGGCATGGAATCCGAGGATCAGTCCCAGACCCACGATTCCAGCGGTTAACAGCAGGCAGGAGATCATCAGCAGCAGACAAGCAAGCAGAAACTTAGCCAGATACACAGCCGGTCTAGGAATCGGCATCGCAAGCAGCTGCTTCCACGATCCCTGTTCATGCTCAACATTAGCGATCATCGAGCTGAGAATGGTTGCCCCCAGCATCAGAGACAAAGGCACAAAGATAACCACATTGCCCAATAGCCCACCCCACAGGTTATCGGCGTACTGTTCTTTCAGATAATCCAGCCGTAGCCCGAAATTAAGCGCCTGCATGGCTATCAATCCAATCGGAGCCAGGAAGACGAGAAACCAGATGCCTTTCCCGCGAATCTTGAGCCAATCCGATGATAATGCACGCCTGGTCATATGGATGCCCCCTCGCCGATGACCCGCATGAACAGATCTTCCAGAGACTGACGCTGTTCCTCTACACGATACACATCATGATCCTGCTCAATTAATCGGCGCACAAGCAGTGCCACCGAAGGGTTATCCATATAAGGGAACGTTAACGCAGAACCCTGCCGCTGACCATATTGGCCCTGTTCTCTGGCCAGCTTCATGGCCTCTTCCGGCTCCGATACCGTTAACCGGATAGAGCTGCCCGTCTGACTATGCAGACTCGCAATGGTATCCTGAAGCACCATCTTGCCTTCACGGATAATACCGACGCGACTTGCCATCTGTTCGACTTCACTCAGTAAGTGGCTGGACACCAGAACAGTAATGCCATGTTCCAGAGGCATGCGTTTGATTAATTCCCGAATCTCCTGAATGCCGGCAGGATCAAGCCCATTTGTCGGCTCGTCCAGAATCAATAGCTCCGGCTCACCAAGCAAAGCGCTGGCAATCCCCAGACGCTGCTTCATTCCAAGGGAATATCCCTTCACCGAACGTTTGGCATCCTTCGTCAGATCTACAATGGACAGCACTTCAGCAATTCTCGATTTCGGCACATTGATAATGCGGCGCAAGGTCTCCAGATTCTCTACTGCGTTCAGATGTCCGTAATAGGACGGGTATTCAACCAGGGAGCCCACACGACGCAAAATGTCCATGCGCTCCTTGCGAATATCCTTGTCGAAGACCCGGATCACGCCTTTGGTTGGTTTAATCAAGCCGAGAAGCATGCGAATCGTTGTTGTTTTGCCGGCACCATTGGGACCGAGGAAGCCATAGATATCTCCCTTTTTAATATGCAGAT
The DNA here is from genome assembly GCF_001570725.1 of Paenibacillus amylolyticus. GTDB lineage: Bacteria > Bacillota > Bacilli > Paenibacillales > Paenibacillaceae > Paenibacillus > Paenibacillus amylolyticus_A. The sequence goes on along the minus strand of NZ_BCNV01000006.1, from coordinate 142,495 downwards.
CAAGTTCACGGACCGCTGCACGGTCCCGGTATGTTTTCCATAAATTCGCCGTTTGAATAATATTTTCACTCACTGTATGATCACCTCGGAACTATCGTAACCTTCCAAGGTTAAAGCCAAGGTAGTCTCCAGTTTAAATTTAGTTTAAAAAAAGGGATTTCAGCGGTTTGTTGTTTCCCTGTTTCCCGTACCACTGTAGATATATGTCCGAACACCGGTATTGGAACTGTCCACCCGCTTCCGCAGTCCCATCTCACGAATCAACAGGTCTACAATGGATAGCCCCAGACCCGTCCCCTTCGTGTCGGAACTCGGTTGCATTCCCGGACCCCGATCCTGAACAACAATAGCGGTCTCGCCCTGAATCTCCTGGGTTGAGATGCCAATGTATTTCCCGCTGGCGGCATGACGGATCACGTTCTGGAACAGATTATCGAGGATACGACGCATGCCCTGTTCATCCATATGCCATATCAATGGCTTTTCCGGCAGGTCGATATCAATCTCGAACTCTTCTTTCTCCCAAACCGGGTACCAGGCCGCCGCCGTTTCCCTGACGATCCGCAGCATATCTTTCTCCTCCAGCTTCAGGGTATATTTCCCACTCGTGAGCAAATTGTAGGATAACATGTTGTCGATGAGCCCGCCGAGATCCTCCATTTTCGCTTCCATTCGATGTAATGAACGGTCACCTCGCTCACTAAGCGCTTCCTTGTGCAAAGCATGCATATGTCCACGAATTACTGTTAGCGGGGTGCGCAGATCGTGGGAAAGCCCCGCAATGAGACGTTTGCGCAATTGTTCTTCCTCTCGTTCACGCTCGCGGCTGTCGGACAGTTGATGCACCATCTGATTGAAGGATTCCTCCAGCTGACCGATCTCATCTGACCGGCGGATATCTACCGGAAGCGGAATACCTTCATTGCCTGGGGTCATCATCGCCGTCTGCAGACGAATCAATCGTTTGCGAATACGTGCGAAGAAGAGAATCGACATGATGATGAAAATCATGAATATGATGATCATGACAATGCCAAGATACAAGAGTTCCATTGGCCAATTGTTCTGTTTCATTTGCAAAAGAGATCGCGGCACTTCAATGACCATGAAGCCCTGTCCTCTGTCCTGTTCATCTCCGCCTACATAGGCAACTACAGTTAGTGGATCACGATAGGTAGCTTCTTTCATGAATTGCACGGTATTGTTCGCATTCCATTCAGCTGGAATTCGGGTCTCTGTTGTTTTCCCTGAATCCAATGACCACTTCAATATCGTGTCTGATTTGCCATCCGCCGACGTGGATTTCACCAGCGATACATCTTCACCACCCAGAATAAAAACCGTCTCACCACGAGCATTCACTCGATACATGGAAGCTTTGGAATACTTGCGATGTAACTGCTTCAACCGTGCGCTAACCTCTCCATCTGTAGCACCATCCAGTTTCTGTGCTTCACGCAACCACAAGTTACTGATTCGGGTAACGTCACCATATGGTGCCGCTTGATTCGAATTCGTGTTATTCACCACCACAACATAAATGATGGATATGATCGGAAGAACGACGGGCACGAATAATACTGCCGCGAGAATCAGGATCATATATCTGGACATCAAGGACCGCCCAAAGCGAAGCTTGCGTCGCCCAGATTGCTTTTGATCCATGCCTCGTTCTCCCTTCTGTTCTCTCTTCATGATTTTCCGTTCTCTGAACCGCCGGATCATGGCTTTTTCACACGATATCCCACACCGCGGACCGTCTGAATAACAACAGGATTGGCCGGATCAAGCTCCAGCTTTTCGCGCAGATGTCGAATATGTACCATCAAAGTCTTATCCCCATCCAGATAGGGCTCGTTCCAGACAGCTTCATAAATCTGCTCTTTCGTTCGAATCATGCCCATATGTCGTAGCAGGTAAGTGAAGATGTGAAACTGTTTTCCTGATAAAATAATCTCATCCCCCGTCTCCTCATTGACGATCCGATTGTCCTTCTCATAGATGGAGAGATGATCCAGCTTCAGGGCTACATCCGATGAGACCGCTGTTCCTGCCTTACGCAGTTGAACCTCAATCCGGGCAGCCAGTTCATCGGGATGAAATGGTTTGGTCACATAGTCATCAGCAAAATCGAGACCATGCAGCTTGTCGTCAATGGACGTTCTGGCGGAGAGCATGACAATGGGTACGGCGGGATATTCTTTTTTGAGTCGCTGGCCCACCGTAAATCCATCCAATCCTGGCAACATGACATCCAGGATAATGAGGGAGCAACCGACAGCAGCCTCCGCGGCACCTTCACCACTTCCGAGCCATTGCACCTCATAACCGCGTTCCTCCAGATCGGCTCTGACCCAAGTCGCAATTTCCGTATCGTCTTCAATATATAACAGTTTGGTTTTCATCCGAATATTCGTTTCCTTTCTGCCCCCATTGGGTTAATGATATATCTGAGCATAATAATGATAAAAGCTGCCTATAACCTATGGATTCATGTCTTATTGAAATGTTGAAGTCTCACGTTGCCACGCATTCTAATTATAGCTTATCCATTACCTTGGGTAATGTCATATCCATCAAGTCTACCAAGTACATATTAGTTCTACACCTGACGGGAGGAATTTCATTATGCTGCTGGAAGCCATCTATCATCAACCGAAACGGAACTGGGCCTATGCCTATGACCAAGATACAATCCATCTGCGCCTGCGTGCCAAAAAAAATGATCTGACTGAGGTACACGCCTTGACCGGTGACAAATATGCTTGGGATGCAACCAAAGCGCTGGTTCCCTTAACCAAGTTTACCTCTGACTCCATGTTCGATTACTACGAGGGCGAAGTAAAACCTCCCTACCACCGACTGAAGTACTCTTTTCTACTCCAAAACGGGGACGAACAGATCTGGATGACCGAGACGGACTTCCAGGAAGAAGAACCGGACGATCCGGGTCGTATGTTCCAGTTTCCCTATATCCACCCCGGAGCTGTGTTCACACCTCCTGCATGGGTTAAGGATGCGGTGTTCTATCAGATTTTCCCTGAACGATTCGCCAATGGCAACCCGGATATTAGTCCAGAAAAGGTTGAGCCGTGGGGCGGCGAACCGACACCGTTCAATTTCTTCGGCGGTGACCTTCAGGGCGTGATTGACCATCTGGATTACATCAGTGATCTTGGCATAAATGCAATTTACTTTACACCCATCTTCGAAGCAACCACCAATCACAAATACGATACCGAGGACTATCTGCGGGTAGATCGTCACTTTGGTGACGCAGATACCGTGAAACGACTGGTCGAGCTGTGCCATGCGCGCGGAATTCGCGTTCTGCTGGATGCCGTGTTCAACCATTCCGGGAAGACGTTTGCGCCGTTCGTGGATGTGCAGAATAACGGTGAACAATCCAAATACAAAGACTGGTTCCATGTAAAAGAATTCCCGCTGGATGTGAAGGACGGCATTCCTACGTATGAGACCTTCGGATTTGAAGCGCACATGCCGAAGCTGAATACGGAGAATTCCGAGGTAAAGGCATACCTGCTGGAGGTTGCCGAGTACTGGATCAAGGAAGTGGGTGCGGACGGCTGGCGACTGGATGTGGCAGATGAGGTGGATGAGGCATTCTGGCGTGATTTCCGTCGTGTAGTCAAGGCCGCTAATCCGGAAGCCTATATTCTGGGCGAAGTATGGAACGAGTCCTCCTCTTGGTTGCAAGGCGATCAGTTCGATGCGTCCATGAACTATCCGTTTACCGATGCCGTGAATGCTTTCTTTGTGAAAAATACAATGCACGCCGAACAGTTTGCGAACTCCATTGGTCGGCAGTTATCCCGCTATCCGCTTCAGGCCAGCGAAGTAGCATTCAACCTGCTGGACAGCCACGATACACCACGGCTGCTCACACTGTGTGAAGGCGACCAGCGCAAGATGAAGCTGGCTGCGTTATTCCAGTTCACTTATATGGGCGCTCCGTGCATCTATTACGGAGACGAGATTGGGATGGACGGCGAGCATGATCCGGGTTGCCGTAAATGCATGGAATGGGATGAAGCGAAGCAAGACCGGGAGCTGTTCGACTTTTATCAGAAGCTGATCTCTCTGCGTCATGCTCATCCTGCTCTGCGTGCAGAAGGCACCATTCGTTTCCTGCAGGCTCGTTCCGATGGTAGCCAACTGGTATTCGAGCGGCAAAATGAGAAGGAACGCATTCTGGTTCTGTTCAATCGCTCAGAAGAGACGGCTATTGTCGAGCTGGAGGCTGGTGACGAGCAATGGACTGAGTTATTCGGCGGAAACCATCGTACCGCCAAGGAAGATGGCGTGCTCGCGATTGAACTGCCTGCGTATGGATATGCCGTACTGAGTACTCATCTCACATAAACATCAAGTTATACTTGAGCTTATGCAAAACCGGAGTCCACTCATCGGAATATAACACCAAGTAGGCGCTCACAGACCTGTTCCTGATCTGTAAAGCGCCTATTTCGTATATCAATCCCTGTTATATAGATTACTCAGGCTGAGCCAGTTGCTTCTTGAGCAATTCGATGGTGGCCTCATACTGCACAAGTCCCACTTGCATGCACAAACGTTGTGCAGGCGAAATCCGTTCGCCGAATTCCTTCATCTGACGCTGAAGCTCGTCATATAACAATTCCTTGCGTTTCAACTCTGACGAAACCCACCCCGTTACAGTGGCCTCATCCGCTAACTCTCCGAAATACAACCGCATCAGAAAATCAGAACGGAACACCTCATCTTCCAGGGGACTCATCAGGTAGGCGTGAAATTGTGCTGATCCCTCAGGAGTCAAAGAGTACACGTTCTTATCGGGCTTCCCTTCCTGCCTCACCGATTCCTTCGTGAGCAACCCAGACTTTTCCATCTTCGCGAGTGTAGGATATATGGTGCCGAAGCTCGCATCAAAGAAAAAGGAAAAATATTGTTCAAAATACTGCTTGATCTCGTATCCCGAACATGGCTGATTGTGCAGTATTCCGAGGATGACATGCTGCGTGTTCATCGGTGCACCGCTCCTTTCCATTCCTCTTAACGTATCACAATCAGCACCCCATATTCAATGATCGGATGAAGACACGGATGCTTCCAGAACAGCAGGTATAGTAGCAGGCTGTTTCTCCCTGTGAGGTTCAGAGATTGCCGGGTTGGAACGTCTGATCCAGATGCTAAAAGCACCCAGAGTCAGCGTTGTAACCCCGATTACCCCAAGAAACAATGCATCCCGGCCGATCCCGTTTCCCCCAAGTACAAGGTTCGTCATCCCCTCTACGGCGTAGGTCGCCGGCAGATAATGACCGATCCCTTGGTAGAACTCAGACATTACATCGCGCGGAATCGTCGAGCCCGAGGACAACATCAGCAGAGGCAACAGCGCACTGTTTAACCAAGCCCCAGCATTGCCAAGCAACAACAAGCTCAACTGAGCCATGAGTATAAAAGATATGGTGACCAGCAACTGGAACAGCCATAACATTAACCAACCCTCTGCTGACGATACCCCCATAACGTGCATCATCCCAGATCCAACGAGCGAAACGATTACTGCCGCACCAAGATTAACGATGTTGCGCGCCCAGAAGCGCTCCCATTTCCCTGCCCTGCCACTCAGTTCTCCAGAAACCTTTTGCAGGTTCATACCAAGCAACATCGCTCCGGTAAACGTAGCCGTTACAATCAACATAGGTACCATGGAGAAAGCAAAATTATCAACAGGATTCAGCCGCTCCACCTCTGCCTCCACGCGTGAAGATAACCCCAGCGCCAACGCATCGGCCTGATCGGCAGTCATACCGGACTGATTCAGCACTCCGCGAATGCCATTCTCTTGTACTTCACGATTCAATGTCGCTGTAACTTGTGCGGCTACGTTCTGCATCACACTTTTAACGGTAGCCACGTTCGATTCGTTCATCACATACTTAACTGTCATCGGCTTCGACAAGTCTTCTGCCTGTTGCATGAATCCGGATGGAATCTCAATGATCATGTATACTTCCCGGTCCGTTAACATCTGTCTCGCTTCTTGCATCGATTCAGATGGTTTGATCTCGAAATTCAGGCCCACTGCCAAAGACTCGGCCACCGGCTCAGCAGCTACCCCGTCTTCATTCACAATAGTGACAGCTAGCTCAGTCATTCTCTCATTAACCTGATCGTATCCACTAAGCCAGATGATGTTAAAAAAAACCTGAAACAGCACGGCCGTAATTAAACCCACAATGGTAGCTCCATTTTTCAAAAACAGCAGACTCGTCTGGAAAATACCTTTCATAACTATCCATCTCCTTTAGTTTGTTTCGCTCTTATATATATCATATCGATATATGACAGTAGTTAATATATCAACCCGATATATAGATCGTCAATGTTTTTTTGTTTTTATGTGTAAGCAAAAGACAAAAAAAGCCGATACATCTCTTCACCAGGAAGGTTTGTATCGGCTTTTTTTGTCAATCCTATTACGCCTTAGGTTCTGCATCATTTTCAGTAGAGGACTCTAACTCCGGCTCTGCACGCTTTGCCTTCGGTTTAGCCAGCTTCTGCATCATTTTGCGGCCGGTTGGCGTCTGGGCCAGTCCGCCTTGGGCTGTCTCCCGGTGACGGCTCGGCATCGCACTACCCACTTCCAGCATGACGTCGATGACTTCGTCTGACGGAATGGCACTACGCACTCCGGCCAAGGCCATGTCAGCCGCAGCCAGCGCCGTAACTGCACCCAATCCATTACGGACGATGCACGGGATTTCAACAAGGCCTGCGACCGGATCGCAGATCAGGCCCAGTGTATTTTTTAACGCCAAGCCTACGGCATGAACAACCTGTTCCGGTGTACCTCCACGCAGTTCAACCATAGCACCCGCAGCCATGCCGATAGCTGAACCCACTTCCGCCTGACAGCCACCCTCGGCACCGGAGATAAATGAATTGTTGGCAATAACATAACCAATCGCTCCCGCACAGAACAACCCGTTCACCAAATGTTCGTCCGTCCAGCCAAACCGCTCTTGTGAACTGATAAACACACCCGGGATAATGCCGCAGGAACCGGCTGTTGGTGTTGCCACAATCCGCCCCATGGAGGCATTCACTTCAGATACACACAGGGCATACGCCATGGCAAGTGCGGAAGCATCTCCTGAGCAAGTCTCACCCTTGCGAATGTACTCGGCCATTTTTTTGCCGTCTCCACCTGTTAATCCACTGCGTGAAGTGGTATCTTCCGTTAATCCTTTGCGTACCGCTTCCTTCATCACCTGATAATATTCAGACATCTGTTGCACAACATCCGCTTCTGGCGTATTGGTCTCCTGAACCTGTTCCTCGATCATTAGCTCAGCAATGGTTTTGGATTCTGCTGTACAGATCGTATTCAGTTCGTGCAAATGTTTAAACCTCATCCGAATCAACTCCTCTCTTCAAATCAATGACACGAATGTCCAGCACATGGTCGAGCGAACGCAGACGTTTCAGCATATCAGGATTCGGTACACCGTCCATCTCCATCGCGGTCAGTGCTTCACCATCCCGGGCTTTCCGATCTACCTGCATATAGCCGATGTTAACCCCGGATGAACTGATCGTGGACGTCACTGAGGCGAGCACGCCCGCTTTATCCGCATGACGCAGAACGAGTGTTGGGAACTCACCACTGATCTGAACGCGAAAATCATTCATCGCATGCACCGATACACTGCCGCCACCAATAGAAGCACCAATCAAGGAGCAGGCACGTTCTCCATGCCACAATTCAATCTTGACGGTATTCGGGTGAGGAGCAGGCAGGCCACTTGTATAAAATTCAACCTCCATGCCCGCTTCCTCTGCGTATTGCTCTGCATCCGGGATACGCGGATCGTCTGTGACATAGTCCAGCAGACCGCCGATCAATGCCAGATCCGTGCCGTGCCCCTGATACGTATCTGCAAATGAACCGTACAGCGTCAGCCGGGCACGATCCGGCGTGCAGCCCAGCCACTGACGAGCAATTCTTCCCAGCCGGGCTGCTCCAGCTGTATGTGAACTTGAAGGACCTGTCATGGACGGACCAATAATTGAGAAAACATCTTTAAATCGCACCTTGTAACCCTCCAATTGTATTCGTCATTTCCATCCAGAATCTGAGCCATATTGTTCCTTATTTACTGAATGATGACATCAAAAAAGGACAGAAGAAGGCCTCAGGCCCTCTCTCTGTCCTCGATACCTGAGAGTTTCACAATCAGCAGTGTCTCACGACAAGGTGTATTGCCTGCGATTACAGACAAGATCACCGGACTGACTGATCATATACCCCTTGGGTGGCGCAGTTCGCGCACTCTCCAGAGTTGCGTCCAACGATGGTACATTTACCTGAGAGATTAACCACTGCGCCGGGTGCGCAGCAGCTTGCTCCTTCGGTGCCTGAACACTAGCCATTTTGCTCAGCTAATCAGGTCTCTCCCGCTCGTTATCATCCGCTGTATGGAACCATTCTGAGCTTATACAGAATAGTAATGGAAGTCGTTAATTTCTTCTTCATTAAGATTAATCGACCGGAAGATCAGTGTCAACAAACTTAACGATTTCTTTGGGTATATTTCCTTCATTTCCTATTGAGCCAACGAAAAGCAGAATATTTTGTCAGCTTTCATCACATTAATACGATAAAAGATCTTTCAACAGCTCATTTCGTTTTCCTGTAATCCATACAATGATGTGCTTACTACTATTTATGATGTTGTCCATGAAAACGTTCGGGTGCTCAGGCAAACATCATCTTTGAACCACACTGCTCAGTAGCTCATCTGGGTCTGCACATCTGGATTATCATTCACAGTTCGTAGAAGATACTCTCGTTCTGTACATAAGGTCTGCAATACTTGCTACATAGCTTCGGCATGCGGTCTTTCATCCATTCGTGCCTCGACACGTTTGCCATCTGAAAAGCATAATAACCTAGTGTAAAGATCAACATGAACCCTTCCATTAATCGGATATCACGATCCGTCAGTGGTGCGGTCTGTTTCGTATAACCGGATAAGAATATGTCACGTTCTTCCCGATTGAACATCAGCGCAGCCCCTCCCGCATCGAAAAGATAGTAACCATAGCCATGTAGACAAAAATCAATCATGGAAATCCCCTGATCTGTTATCAGCAGATTGTTACGCGTAATATCTCCATGAATGACGCCCCATGTCTCCGTATGCTGCGGGTACGTTTCCAGCTGCTCATTAATGTTCTCGAACGTCTCACGAAGCAGATCGAAGTCTTCCGTTGTAAAAATCCCAAGTCGGACGCCTTCCTCCAGTTGTCCTAGCATGACTAGGTTCTCATGGATGTTGCCATATGCCGGGCGCACCTTCGTTCGATCTAGCTGGCTCATCTCTCTCCCTGTCCGCTGATGATCGTTGCCGTCCACTACTCCTTTACCATCAACCGTTCCCTCAGTGGCTTCGGCCGTATCTTGCACACGTCCATATTGATGAAGCGTCTGCAGTTGGACACCCAGATCATAGATCTGCTCTGTTGTCAGGCGTTCTCCCTGCTGGATGTCCCTGCCCTCAATCCACTCCAGTACTGTACAACAGATTTCTTTACCCGCTTCACATGTCCATACCGTGACCCAGTCTCCCAATACATTCCGTACAGGATGCTGCACGCGCAATGTTGTCGTTGCATTTAACTCATGAAGCAGGTTCATCTCCGCCTCCAATGCAGGAAGCGTATGCTGAATACCTGTCATACTTGCATAGGCAGCTTTGTGTATCCGTAGCAGATACTTCTGCCCGCTGGCTTCATCCACAACATGATACGTCAGATTTTCATTGTGACGAATATAGGAAACGACAGGTTTCTCCATGCTATAGTTCTGTATGATCTGGGCTGCCATGTAGTCGTAAGACAACTGATCCGTAGTGATTATCAACATCCCCCTTCGAAGATATGTAAACGCTCTCTCAATACTGATTATCGTAGCATGATTGTTTGATATACAGCAAATTCTTCCAAAAAGAAATTAAAAAAAGCACAATCCCCGAACAAACGTTCAGGCATTGTGCTTTCTTTTGTCTCTATTATTTCTCTATCTCTCTTATGTTACTCTATGTGACACTCCATGATCCAATTAACCGAAACGACCCATAATGTATTCTTGCGTCAGACGATTGTCGGGGTTAGTGAAAATATGCTCCGTATCCCCGTGCTCAACCATGCTACCCAGATAAAAATAAGCCGTATAATCCGAGATGCGTGCCGCCTGCTGCATGTTATGGGTAACAATGACGATCCGCAGATCTTTCTTAAGCTCGGTAATCAATTCCTCAACCTTACCCGTAGATACCGGGTCAAGTGCAGATGCTGGCTCGTCGAGTAGCAGAATCTGCGGGTCAACAGACAAGGCGCGTGCGATACATAGACGCTGCTGTTGTCCACCTGAGAGAGACAAGGCTGACTCGTTCAGCCTGTCTTTCACTTCGTCCCAGAGCGCAGCACGGCGCAAGCTTTTTTCCACAATTTCATCCAGTGCCTTCTTACTCTTCGTACCACGGTAGCGGGGGCCAAACGCGATATTGTTGTAGATAGACTTATGAAAAGGGTTCGGCTTCTGCCATACCATGCCAATCTTCTGACGAAGCTTGATTACATCGGTTCCTGGCTCATTCAGATCGTTACCGTCCATCCAGATATGTCCCTCTGTGCGGGAACCGGCAATCTCGTCGTTCATCCGGTTCAGCGACCGGAGGAACGTGGATTTACCACAACCAGACGGCCCAATAAGCGCCGTTACGCTTGCTTCGGGAAACGTCAGGCTGATCTGCTTTACCGCCTGAAAATGTCCATAATATATGCTTAACTGTTCCGTACCAAAAGGTATGGCCATGTTGGTTCCTCCTTATTTCGAAGCTGTCATGCGGCGGAATACAACCCGACCGATCCAGCGTGCACTTAGATTGAACGCCAGCACGAGAATGACAAGCACGGCGGATGCCCCTGCTGCCACTTCTTTGGAATCTGGCCCAATGCCTTCACTATTTACTTTCCAGATATGGACAGCAAGTGTCTCTGCCGGACGGAAAGGATTAAGCGGTGATCTTGGACTCGTCGGATTCCAATCTGTGAAGTCCAATGGTGGACTACTCATACCTGCGGTGAACATCAGCGCGGCTGCTTCACCGAAGATCCGGCCCGATGCCAGGATCGTACCCGTAATCAAACTCGGCAATGCCACAGGCAGTAGAATGGAAGTGATAATCTTCCACTTGGACAGTCCAAGCGCCAGACCTGCTTCCTTCTGTTCCTTCGGAACGGCGCGGAAGGCCTGCTCCGTTGTCCGTACCATCAGTGGCAAGTTAAAGATCGCCAGAGCCAAGGCACCCGAGATCAGGGAGAAACCAAGACCAAATTGATTTACTAGTAGCAAGAGACCAAACAAACCGATAACGATGGATGGGAATGATGACAATACTTCAACGACCAGACGAATGAAGCTGGTAATCTTACCTGGCTTGGCGTATTCCGCCATGTAAATTCCGCCGCCCCATCCCAGTGGAATGGTAACAATTAAAGTCAGGACCAGCAAGAATACGGAGTTGAAGAGCTGTGGACCAATCCCGCCGCCACCTTTGAGTAACTGTGGAGCGCTCGTCAGGAAGTGCCAGTTAATATGCCCAATACCTCTAAACATAATGAAGCCAAGCAGGCCGAGCAATAGAATAACAATGAACAGGGCCAATACAACGATAACGGATGTTGCAATTTTATCTACCGTCTTTGCCTTCATTTTCATACCCGGTTTCTCCTTTCAAGCAGGCGAACCAGAATGACGAAGACAAAGGTCATCACCAACAGGACAAGCGCCATACTCCACAGTGCATTGTTATGAACAGAACCCATCGTGGTGTTACCCATGCTGAGTGTAATTACACTTGTTAATGTTGAAGCTGATTCAAGCAAGGATGTTGGAACATGCGGTGCATTACCGATAACCATCTGCACAGCAAGTGCCTCACCAAAAGCACGGGCCATACCCAATACGACACCAGTCAACAAGGCTGGCAAAGTCGTTGGAATAATGACACGGTAGATGGTTTGCCAGCGAGTGGCACCGAGTGCGTAGGAGGATTCACGCAATCCTTTGGGCAATGCGGACAATGCATCTGCCATAATACTTGTCACCGTAGGAAGAATCATTACAGCGAGAACGAGACATCCGGCTGCAATCCCGACGCCTGTTCCACCAAAGATACTGCGTAACAAAGGTACGATGACACTCAGACCGATAAATCCGTACACAACAGACGGAATACCGGACAAGAGCTCAATGGCAGGCTGCAAGATCTTTTTCCCCTTACCCGGTACAATCTCTGTCATGAAGAGTGCTGCACACAGACCAAGCGGACTTGCAATAAGCGCTGCAAGCAAGGTTGTAATGAAGGAACCTGTAATGAACGGCAATGCCCCATAGAAAGCAGGTTCTCCCGTTGGATTCCACGTTTTTCCACCAAGGAATTCACTTATGCTTACTCCATTTTGGAAAAATGTTGATAGTCCCTTGGACGCTACAAAATAAACAATGGAAAACATGACAACGATCAGGAAAACGACACAAATCGACGTATAGATCCGTCCCGTCCACTCTTCCCAATAATGTTTCTCTTTTAAGGGCCGGCGCGGTTTCAACTTGTTATTCATTACCGTTCCCCCTTCGGTCTGTTCCATAACAACCATCCTTCTATAGTAGAATTAATGCAAAATATGGGATTATTTTAGAGCAAACCGCGTAAAGAGGCGGGACCTAAGTCCGCCTCTTTCGCTGTATGCGCAAGTTCAAAGATTACTCAACCACGTTACCTGCTGCATCGCGTTTTACTTTCATACCTGACATTGGAATGTATCCAAGTTCTGTCACGTCATTTTGTTGAATTTCGTCACTCAAGATGTAGTCCAGGAATGCTTGTGTTGCTGCATCTGGCGTACCTTTCGTGTACATGTGCTCGTAAGCCCATACTGGATAAGTTCCTGCTTCTACGTTCTCAACTGTTGCTTCTACACCTTCGTATTTCAACACTTGCAAGCTGTCATCCAAGTAAGACAGGGCGAGGTAACCAATAGCACCTGGCGTTTCAGCTACCAATTTTCTTACGTTACCAGAAGAATCTTCTTGAATGGAACCTTGGATATCATCCATTTTTGCACCAAGTGCATACTTCTCGAAAGTTGCACGAGTACCGGAACTACTTGGACGGTTTACAATAACGATTGCTTGATCCGCACCACCAACGTCTTTCCAGTTCGTTACTTTACCGGAAAAGATGTCAACCAGTTGTTGCTTCGTCAAATCTTCTACACCTGTATCTTTGTTGCTAACTGGCGCCATAGCTACTACTGCTACCTGATGGTCAACCAATTCTTTTACTTTGGCTTCGTCCTCCAGCTTCTCTTCTGCAAATACATCAGAGTTACCGATTGTAGCTTGTCCGTCGGATACTTGTGTCAAACCAGTACCACTACCGCCACCTTGAACTTGAACCGTTACGTTCTTATATTCATCAACTGCCATAAATTTCTGTCCAGCTTGTTCTACCAGAGGTAGCAATGCTGTCGATCCGACTGCCAGAATGTTACCGCTAAGCTCAGTAGCAGCTTCTCCTGATCCATTGCTTGCAGCACCCTCTGTACCAGCGTCATTTTTCGATCCGCATGCAGCGAGCACCAGTACGAACGTTAAGGTCATCAAAATAAACGGCAACTTTTTAAACATGTTTTGTTTTCCTCCCCCAATGTAGTGATGGCGTTTTGTGAATTTGTTTGTTCACCATCAACTCTTTACTTATTGTAGTTTCGGTATGTCATCTTAAAATCAGTGTTTTGTAAACGCAATGTTAAAAATATCGGCTGTATATTGAAATATCTGGGATTTAATCTAGCGCTGAAGAGGTCGCTTCGGGAACGGACGTTGCTTCAATCCGTATTGTGTCCAGATTTCCGTGAAGATTTTACACATTAATAAAATAAATATAAATTAAACACTCACAGTGGCCGTTCCGGTTACGGATCGTTCTTCTGATCGCTGTTGTCTCCAAATTTCTCTTATCAACAATTTAAATTGTTGAAATTGGGAGACAGCTTATGCTTCCGGTGCAGCTTTCTTACAGAAAGCTTTCAGGCGAACGCTTCGCTTCTTCAGAATCGATTCCGTCTACTCCACTACGATCGCGGTTTCCCTGCGCTGTGTCAGCGCTTCTTGCTCCCAGACATTTCAATCTCTGCTTGGGGTGCAGGCAAAGAAGGCCAGTCCTATTGTAGGCTGACCTTGTGTAAATGCTTAGGTACTTAACAGAGAAACAGAATTCATTTCTTCTATAGAAGATGCAAAAGCAGGAAATAAAAAAACTGCCTCACTGCCAGTGCATAGCACCAGCTGTGAGAGCAGCTTTTACATGAAAACAGATTATCTTATTAATACCTAATGTAAAATCTAATTTTACTACCCCAGAATCCATAACCACAATGCCAATCCGGCTAGGGTAATTAACAATGTAGGGACCGTCAGGATGATGCCTGCTTTGAAATAGTACCCCCATGTAATCTTCACACCTTTGCGGGACAACACGTGCAGCCACAGCAATGTGGCAAGTGATCCAATCGGGGTCATTTTGGGACCCAGATCAGAACCGATGACATTGGCATAGATCAATGCCTCTTGAATGATTCCTTCAGTGTGTGCACCCTGGATGGCTAGCAGGTTAATCAACACGGTTGGCAGGTTATTCATGACGGATGATAATACGGCCGCTATGATGCCCATCCCGAGCGAAGCAGCCAGCAGACCATGCTCTGCTATGGCATCCAGCCAGCGGCTCAGATGATCAGTTAACCCTGCATTACGCAGTCCATATACAACGATGTACATGCCCACCGAGAATACCACAATCGACCATGGTGCTTCCTTAATTACCCGTTTCAGATCAACAGCCTCGCTCTTACGTGCCAGTAAAGCGAACAGCAATGCAACGGAGCCAACGATAACCGACACGGGAATCGGCAGAAACTCACTCGATGCGTAGGCCACCAATAACAGCCCAAGCATGAACCAGGCGATTCGAAACATCCGGGGATCACGTATCGCTTCCTTCGGGTCGCGTGCCGCGGAGATGTCGTAGCGACGGGGTATGCTTTTGCGATAGAACAAGAACAGCATGCCCGTACTCGCTACGATCGAGAACAGATTCGGTACAACCATGCGCACCGCATATTCCACAAATGTAATACCAAAGAAATCGGCAGACACAATGTTAACCAGATTGCTGACGACGAGCGGCAACGATGTGGTATCCGCGATAAATCCACTCGCCATTACAAAAGCCAGCACCATCCGCTCATCGAACCTCAATGCACGTACCATTGCCAGTACAATTGGCGTCAGAATGAGTGCCGCACCGTCATTCGCGAAGAGGGCAGATACTGCGGCACCCAGCAAAATGGAGTAGAAGAACAGTCTGCGACCATCTCCTCCAGCAAGCCTTGCCATGTGAAGGGCAGCCCATTCGAAGAAACCCGTCTCGTCGAGAATGAGAGAAATCATAATAATACCGACAAAAGCCAGCGTTGCATTCCACACAATGGATGCCACATCCGATGCGTCGTTCAAGCTGACGACTCCACACAGCAGGGCAAGCAATGCCCCACCCGAGGCAGTCCAGCCGATACCCAATCCACGAGGTTGCCAAATCACCAAGGTGATTGTTACTGCAAAAATCAATATTGCTACGTATACCATAGAGCCTCCTGCTGTACCCTGTCTCGATATATTCTATCGTTCATTCCATCATTATATTGTAAGATTACACCGCACGATGCACGGAAGAACCAGACGATATATTTATACAGGGCCGCAGGAGCAATGTCTATCTTTATTTTCTTATATATCTATATAGTAGGTTTCGCTGTCCCAACGTTAGGATTTATCGTTACCCTTATCCTTCGGTGTATCCTCCACCATCTTGAACATGCCGAGCAGTCCTTGTAATTGTTCTGCCATGCTATTCAGATGTGCCGAGGATGATGCAATCTCCTCTACCGACGCCAATTGCTCTTGCGAAGATGCAGACACGGATTCTGTATTTGCAGCCGATTCCTGGGTCACATTCGAAATATCGCTCATCGCCTTGGCAACGTGGGATGCACCATTCTCTAGTTGCTTTGTTGTTTCGGACAAGTCATCCAATGTATGAACGGCATCTTCCACCGCCTCCCGAATCTGGGCAAACGATTGTCCGGACGTATTCACGGCCTGAATTCCTTCTCCCACCCGAGTCTGGGCGGCATTCATGGCGATTAGAGCGGCATCCATATCCTGACGGATATTGTGAACCACCTCACCGATCTGCGCTGCCGAGCTACCGGATTCCTCTGCCAGTTTACGTACTTCTCCCGCTACGACGGCAAACCCACGACCCGCATCACCCGCTCTTGCCGCTTCAATGGAAGCATTCAATGCGAGCAAGTTCGTTTGTTTGGAGATGGAAGCAATGACATCAACCATGCTGCCAATCTCTACCGAACGGGCATTCAGTGACTGAACTACCGTTCCCAGCTGCTCCACCGTTTCCTGGATGCTGTTCATCTGCTCTACCGCTTGTCCTGCTGCCTCATTACCCGAAGAAGCCGCACCAGATGTATTCCGCATATTTGCCGTGATCGATTGCACACGCTCCGACATCATTCGAACATCTTCTGCCATTCGGCTCATCTGTCCAGATCCGTCTTTCACACTGTTCACTTGTTGCTCTGCACCTTCAGCCAGTTCTTGAATGGCTAGTGTTGAATGTTCAATTGCTTTGGTGGTTTGTTCTGCACTGGCAGACAATTCTTGAGAAGAAGCGGATACCTGCTCTGTCGTCTCCTGTACACCCAGAATCATCATTCGCAGATTATCCACCATACGCTCGAAATACTTCGCCAGATCACCGACTTCATCTTTACGCCCTGTTTCCATTTTCACAGTCAGGTCACCTTTACTTACAGCTCTCGCAGATTCCTGCAGTCGTTTGATCGGACGCAGCATGGAGCGTGTAAACCAGATAATAAAGATGAGCGTAAGGAACGTGGCCGCAAGAATCACTATAAATGTAATCATGCGAATGTCCTTGCTCGCATTGGTTATTTCACTCTTGAACATCGTGCCGGCAATTTTCCAGCCCGTTGCTTCATTTGTCGCAAAGATCATCATTTTCGGCTGATCGTTGAATACGTAATCGAATTGACCTTCTTGACTCTCATACATTTCATCCAGCAAACCGCTCGTTTCCTGTGTACCTGCATCAACTACTGGAGAAACGACATAATTTTTGTTCGCATCCATAATGATGACGTAGCCCTCTTTGCCCACCTTAATGGATGCCTGTTCTTGCAGGTCTGTCAGGTCCAGAGACAAACCGATTACACCGGATTGATCCTTTAATGTTTTGGAAATAAACACAACGGCAACGCCATCCGTATTGATGGATACAGGTGACACCACAGTCGTACCCGGCTTCTCTATCGCAAGCTTGTACCACTCCCGCTCCCGTGGATCATAAGCATCTCCCCGCGTGCTGCTCGCTGTTGGTTTACCTCGAACCATGACCCCCTCTGTCGTTCCCACAAAAATATTTAAGGCATCGGGATGCAAGCCCAGATATTGCTCCAGCTTCACCTGAAGCTCAGTACTATCGTTCTCCCCTTTAATCAGGTTCGGATCAAGAGAATCCGCGAAATAATTAATGTCATGAATCTTGTAATTCACTTGGCTTTCTACAATGGTATTGGCAGTGCTCACACTTTGCAGGGCACTATCCACCAATTGTCCTTGTACGCCGTTTTCAGCCATGTTAAGTGTGATCAAGCCGACCGCCAGACTTGGCAGAAGCAGAACTGCCAGGAAGGAGACTAATAATTTGTTCCTTATATTCCAGACAAAACCTTTCTTTTTATTCTTCTTTTTATTTTTATTTTGTTTTGGCTTAGCGGGTTTTGTTGCTTTCATTGGTTTATTATTCGGATCTCCACTCATTTCTTTCTCCCCCTCTTAATTTAAAAATGCCCTCTTTCTTTGTATGTATGGATCAATCTACAAGGCTTATCTTATATATCGGCTGAATGAGGGTATTTATTTGAGAGAAAAATGTGTAGGTACGCCAAACAAGCCACCTCTGAGCAGAAGTGACTTGTACAAAGTACGAGGTACTAAATTTTTCATGAATTTAGGTCAAGTGTTGGAACATGGACCGTCTAGAGGATGTGCCGCGGGTTTACCAAAAAAGTAACCTTGGGCAAGCTCAATCCCGATGGAACGACAGAATTCAAACTCCTCCATTCGTTCGATCCCCTCGGCAAGTACTTGACCCCCAAATCGACTCGACATCTCAACAATATCAAGAATCTTCTCTTGTTTGGTCGAATCCTGATCACAACGATCAATAAGACTTCGATCTATTTTGACAAAATCCGGTTCTAACCGATTCATCAACTCTATTGTCGAATATCCGGCACCCACATCATCCAACGCAACCGACATTCCGCGTGAACGATACACCTCAAAGATGTGCTGCAAGATGGACATATGCTGAATCTGCTCTGTTTCCACGACTTCAAACACAAAATCTTTAGGATCAAGCGCAAGACGTTCAATCGCATCAAACGTATGTGTCAGACAATATTCGGGATTATATATGGAGGAAGGCAGGAAATTCACGAAGCGTTTGACACCATGCGGCAGAAAAAGGGCGCTGGTCTCAATGGCGATAATACGCGCCGTTCGATCCAGAAAAGAGTGTAATCCGGTCTCGCGCGCAACTTCAAATAATTCATAGGAACTGAAGGGTTTTCCATTCTCAGCAGGACGAAGCAAAAACTCATATCCGATTATCTGCTCCGATGCATCAACGATGGGCTGCATATGACTGCTGAATTGATGCTCCAAAATAATGGAAACGAGTTCCGCATGCTTGAAACGGGACTCCTGCATGTATAGACTGATCCAGTCTTCTTCATTAGCCTGTTCATATAAAGGTGTAATCTGAACGGTTAGGGAATCACGTAAAGTGGGATCAATTTCGCCGATTTCTTCTATTAAGCTCTGAACCGCCTCAAGATTCGTAAAATGCATCCACATCATATCATCCGACGTCTCGATATGTCTTCCCGGCGTTTGCAGCGCTTCCAGCAAAGCGGGGGAAATGGGACGCAGGTATAAGGTACCTTGACCCTCTATAGGATAGATTGGACTGCAGCCACTGCAATTCATGTAGGACCCCCTTGCCAATTTATGATTCCATGTCCATTAATGTTCACTTGTATATACCCAAAGTTTGTAAATATTATATCATGGGTCTTGAAATTAATCTCTACTGTTTTGATGACTTCCTATATGACGGTTATTGAAACAAATATATTCAAAATTGCAGAAAAAAAGACCGACAGTCTGATGACTGTCGGTCTCCTCCTCACCGCTTATTAAACTTATGAAGCGGGAATCACGATTTTCTGTCCAACTTTCAGGTTATGCACATTTGAGATTTTGTTAGCTGTCGCAAGCTTGCGCCAGTCCACACCATATTTCAAACCAATGCGGTACAGGTTATCCCCTTTTTTCACCACATATACAACTTTGTTGTTGGTTGCCGGCTTCTCAGGTTGTGGCTTAGGTGTCGGCGTTGGAGTTGGTTTAGGCGTCGGAGCTGGCTCCACACCTGTTTCAGGTGTTGTCGTTGCTTCACCTGTCAGTTTCAAGCCATACTCTGCAAAACCTTCTTTGTTCGTACCAATGAATGACATTGCCGGATTCGCTTCAACCAGATCTTTCGCATCTGGGGAAGAAGCAAATACCACTTCAAGATCATTCAGCGCTGCTGCAGTTACACCAGCAGATGGTTTGATTGGTGCCAGGGACCAGTTGCCGTCCGCTGCTGGATTAATCGTTTTATTCTCACGGATGTAGTCGATGATCACTTGACGGTTCTCATCTGGTGCAGCCAGAACGATTCGTTTGCCGTCCGGGTTAGCCAGTTTGGATGAAGAAGCACGGTAGTTATTCGTCGCTACAATGAATTTTTGTGCTGGGTCAATCGGTTTACCGTTAAAGCTCAGATCTTTGATCCGGCTTGCAGATGCATTAACGATCGTAGCTTTGCTATCGTATTTGGCTGGTTGGGTTACATCAATCTGATACGTTACGCCATCAATAACGTCGAAGTTGTACGTCGGGAAGTCATTGTTGATCAGTTGTTGTTGTCCACCTTTGGCCGGGTCGATCTGGTTGAATTGGCCTGCAGACCATTCCAGCCATTCTTTCAGTTCTGCGCCGTTAACCATTACAGCATGCACCGTATTTGGATACACGTACAAGTCAGCAACGTTTTTGATGGCAATGGTGCCAGTAGGAATATTCGTGTAATACGAAGCCCCTGAACGTCCACCGGCTTTGAATGGAGCACCTGCGGACAATACAGGAATTTTCTCATATTCCGTACCTTGCATATGTTTTTCAACATACCATTTCTGTGCATTCGTTACGATTTGAATGGATGGATCATCCTGAACCAGAGCGAAGAAGCTGTTGATTGGTGCAGTCGTTTCGCCCACCGGACCACGAACATACTCCAATGTGCCTTCATGCTCTTCGTGAACCGCATCAATGATGTCCTGATCCGCTTCTACCAATGGTTTTTTGTTGGCTGTGTCATAGATTGGGCGTGCTTCCGTTTTGGAATCCACCACTTTCCATTTGCCGTCCACTTGTTCTAGATCCAGATCAATAATCCCCAGGTGATCCCCCCAGAATCCTGGCTCTACAGCAGGAACGCCATTAATGGTGCCCTTCTCCAGGTCTACCCCTTTTTTGCCGGCAAAATCAGCACTTGGGAATACTTTGTGGGCATGTCCAAACAAAATGGCATTAATGCCTTCAACTTGGCTCAGATACAATACGGAGTTTTCCATCAGATCCGTTTGAGGAATTTCCTCAAATCCGGAGTGAGGAATAGCTACAATAATGTCGGCACCTTTTGCTTTCATCTCAGGAATAAATTTTTTCGCAGTAGCGATAATATCTTTGGCGATTACTTTGCCTTCAAGGTTAGCGCTGTCCCACTGCATGATTTGTGGTGGCACGAATCCGATTACACCCACTTTGATCGTGTGTTCCTTACCCGTTTCGTCCGTCACTTTCTTATCCAAAATCTCATACGGTGTGAAATAATTTTTGTCATTTGTCTCATCATCATCACCATCGTCTACATAGACATTGGCATTAATGTAAGGGAAGTTTGCTCCCTCCAGCGTCATGTCCAGGAAATCCAGACCATAGTTGAACTCATGGTTACCAATGTTCCCTGCATCATAATCGAGCAGATTCATCGCTTTATATACAGGGTGAGTCTCACCCTTTTTCAGTGGATCAATTTTGGCAGCGTAGTCTCCCAGCGGATTTCCCTGAATCAGATCCCCGTTATCAAACAGCAGGCTGTTTTTCGCTTCGTCACGGGCTTTCTTAATCAGTGTTGCTGTTTTGGCGAGTCCATATTGGTCTGTCTCTTTGTCGGAATAATAATCATAGTTAACCAGATTGGTATGAATATCTGTGGTTTCCATGATCCGCAGTTTCACTTTGGCAGCATCCGCAGCCGACACAGGTACCGGAAATACCGCAAGCACGTTTAATGCAACCAAAGCGGCAGTCAGGCTCGATAATACTTTTTTACTCGTTTTCAAAATAACCCCTCCCGGTTATGTACATTGAATCATGCATTATTGGGCAAACGAAGAGCGCAGAAAAAAGATAGATTTCATGGGTTGTGCGTACTGACGCTCTGATGGCATGCATCGGAATTTCAGGTAAGTTTATCTCACATGAACATCTATTTATGTCTGTGCTTGTCGTTTACATTCCAAATCATAACGCAATGTTCAGCCATTGAAAAGCATTATTTTTTACATTACCCGCACATACCAGGCCGAGTTTACATTATCATGCGTGATTTCGACATTTTTTTCAACATTTTAGTAGGTATTTAGTGCTTGTTTGTTTCAAAATACGTATATTACATAAACCTTACAACTATATCCAGTTCAGTGTTCTTCATTCATAACAAAAACCGTGAAGCCTAGATGGCTTTCACGGTTGAATTGAACTCTGCACGGTTTTCCGCATAAGGATGCTAATTCGCAGAGGTTATTTTCATATTGGACTTATTGTTCCCACACGTGGTGTTCATGGTCTTTGCCCGTATACTCAATACGAGCCGGTGTGATGTCCAGAATGACATAGTTCGGATCGTTAGGTCCATCGAACCAGGCCTTCAGTTCGTCGTTCCACACTTGTTCTCGCAAACCTTCGTTCTTCGTCACTTCACAAGTTCCTTCGATCTCAACCACTTCCTTGGAGCCACCAGCCTCATAACCAAGTAGTAGGCTAACATTCGGATTATTCTCCAGTTCCTCTACTTTGTGTGTACGGCGGTTCGTTGCCAGATGAATGTTCAGTCCATCGTTGAAAAGCGCCATATAGCGGGATTTCGGTTTACCATCCTCCACAGTGGAGAAGCTGCAAAAAGGGTTATTTTCCAATGCTTTTACAATGTTTTGTTCCAATTCAGTCTGGTTCATGGGAAGTGCTCCTTTCGGTTTGGGGGAATGTTGGAAGGACTATGTAGGCCGTTGCGGGTACGGATCGTTCTTCGGATCGCTGTTATCCCCAGATTTTTTTGATTCCCTTTTCTCAAAGGGAAAATCCGGTGATAAAGGCGAACGCTTCGCTTCCTCAAAATCGATTCCATCCCCTCCACTACGTCTACCGTTCTTCCAATTAAGGGTGAATAATAAAAAGTACAAGAGAAGTGTAGTTGTTACTATCTCTTTGTGTTTAATGACAGCTCATTATTCTCGTATTACTATAGACAGCTTAATGCAAATGCTTTTGTAATAAGCCTGTACTTATAGTGTACCCACCTCACCTATGGTGAATCCATGAACCGATACGCTAACGTGACAAAATTGGAAAATTTCTTCATAAAAATGTTTACATAAAGGGATTAGTGCAAGGGATTAGTGCGAAATTTACTCATCGCTGAATTAATTCAAATCTCCAAGATAGATGGAGGAAGAGTCTGATTTAAGCAGCAATTCGCCAATGGTTTTTGGATATAAACGAATCTGGGACAGATCTTCAAGGGCAATCCATTCCACGGCGACCTGATGATCGTCTGGATTGGAGCCTTCAAAAACGGTTGCCTCCGGATCGATCAGGCTGCACGCAAAATAAAATTCAACCTGGTGGATATCTGCATCCCATTCGGCGAATTCATGATTTTTCCCGATATACTCCCGGATATGTAACAGCTCTCCCACGTTCACGGCCTGACCAATCTCCTCCAGACATTCGCGTGCGACCGCATCCTTGAGTTCTTCACCCTTCTCCTGTCCTCCACCTGGGAACACATAAGCGGTGCCATATTGGTCTTCCAATCGGATGACCAGCAATCGTGCATCCTGCACAATGACGGCCTTCGCTGAGTTGCGTATGGGTTTCATTCTGTTCATTCACTCCTTGTCATTCCGAAGTTTCAATGTTCAATCCGTTCAACTTGATAACACTGTTGTTCTGCTGAACAGGCATATCATCCCGTTGTATGCGCAGAGAGCTTAATACCTTCCGATTCCAATACGCGACGAATCTCTTGCGCAAATGTCAACGCATTCGCTCCGTCACCGTGGATACAGACCGTCTCAGCCTTAATGGGAACTGGCGTACCATCCATGGATACAACCACGCCGTCTTTCACCATCTGGAGCACTTGCGCAATCGCTTGTCCCGACTCCTCAATAACGGCTCCGGCTTGGCTGCGAGGGGTTAGCTTCCCATCCGCCCCATACGTTCGATCCGCAAATACCTCGCTCACACTGCGCATACCGATGCGATCCGCAGCGTGAATCAGCTCACTTCCTGCCAAACCATACAAATACAGATCAGGCTGTACTTGATAGATCGCCTCCACGATGGCTTCAGCAAGCTTTGTATCTTCTGCAGCCATATTGTATAAAGCACCGTGCGGTTTCACGTGATGCATTCGCCCCCCACTTGCCCGGACAAAGGCTTCCAGCGCACCAATCTGATACACCACCATGTCATATGCTTCCCGTGGGGTAATGTCCATACGTCTTCTGCCAAACCCCTGCAGATCCGGCAACCCAGGGTGGGCTCCAATGGCCACCTGATGCTCCAATGCGCCCTCCACCGTCAGTCGCATCGTAGCCGGGTCCCCTGCATGAAATCCGCATGCTATATTGGCAGACGTAATGAAGGGCAGAACGGCTTCGTCCGATAAAGTGCGATATATACCATAACTTTCGCCCAGATCACAATTGATATCCAAGGTTTTTGAGGTATTCATTGAACGCCCTCCATTTCTTCCATTCTTCTGCGAATCAGTTTATCTATGAGCTGTATGTTGCGTTCCTGTTCCATGTACAACTGACGGGCCTGATCATGCGTAATCTGTTTAAAAGCAATTCGGGTTCCTGGCCTAGCTTGAGCAAGGATTGGCATATCCACCCGAGCTACCTGTGCAATGACAGGATAACCTCCAATCGTCTGATGGTCTGCCATCAAGATGATCGGCTGCCCATCCGGAGGCACTTGCAACGTGCCATAGGTAACGGCTTCAGACAACCGATCCAGCGGCTGATCCAGCTCCAGTCTGGAGCCCTGTAAGCGATAGCCCATCCGATCCGATTGCGAAGAGATCACGTACTTTTCCGCATAGAATTTCCCCAAACTTGCCTCGCTGAACAGCGAACTATCCTTGCTCTCCATCACACGAATAACAGGTTGACCGTAATATTCAGGTCTTTCACGCTCAGACAAGAACCATGCAGGCGCCAATATTCGGCGTCCCGGATCACTCTTCTCTGCGTGCTTTTCCATACGCTGCATCCAACCTTGCGCTTCGTCAGAAGGTTCACCCGTAGATAACAGATCTGCCACACGCAGGGCTCTTCCTTCCAAACCGCCAAGACCTGTCTTGAGGTCTGTACTTCGACTGCCCATCACTTCAGGCACAGCTATTCCACCCGCAAACGCCAGATAACCGCGCAAGCCATGACGACATGGGCCAAACTTCAGTACACTTCCAGCCCGTACCAGCACAGGACGCCACAAAGGTACATGCAGATGATCCACGGTTGCCGTCAAATCAGCTCCACATAGTGAGATAAGCTGGCTCTCCTGAAATCGAAGCTCCGGCCCCGTCATCGTCATCTCCAGCACTGCCGCATGACGAGAGTTACCAACAAGCATATTCGCTGCTCTCGCTGCAAAGGTGTCCATGACCCCACCAGGATGAATACCATACCGGCGATAACCGGTTCTGCCTTCATCCTGAACGGTAGATAACAGACCAGGGCGAATCACTTCCATACTCATCGTTCGCCCTCCTTCCGCTGCAACGCCAGATAGTCCTGCATCGTAATCTGTTCAAATCGAACCCGATCACCTGCTGCCAGCAAACTCGGTACGTTCTCTTCCGGCCGAAACAACCGGAGTGGCGTTCGTCCAATACATTGCCATCCTCCGGGTGTGTCCACCGGATAGATTCCCGTCTGTTTGCCACCAATACCTACTGTACCCGCCTCAACCCGTAGCCTTGGCGTTGCCCGTCTAGGCGTAGCAATCCGTTCGGACAACCCGCCGAGATACGGAAAACCTGGTGCGAATCCAATCATGTGCACGAGATAGTCCCCGGATGTATGAATTGCAATAACGTCCTCTGCGGTCAGTCCATGTTCATTCGCAACATAGTCCAGATCAGGGCCCCATTCTCCACCGTAACTTACGGGAATCGTGACTGTTCTGGGCTTGTCTTGCACGGATTCCTTCATTTGATTCAACTGCTGAAGCAGAATCCGGCAGAACTCGGTGTACGGGGAGATGAACGGATCATAAAATACTGTAACGGACGTATATGAAGGCACCCATTCGATCATGGCTGGCAAAGTGCTTTTTTCCAGCAAAGCACATACAGACATCACTCTGCGCTGCACCGCGTCAGACAAATGATCCCCGCAATGGATGATAACAGATGTCTCACCCAATGGAGATAGAATCTCCTCCGTCCATGAATACGACAATTCGCTCATGTGCCACCTCCCCCTTTGTCCACTAAGTTTGCTAGCGTTCTAACGTCAGGGCATCCATCTATTGAGACTCCCTGGACGAATCCAAATGCACGCTGCAATTGTACAATTCGCATTGCCAGACATTCTCTTTCTTGGCGATCCGGGTAATGGATGTGTTGGACAGCTTCACGCTGATATCAAGCTCAGGCACCAGACCTCGCAGTGTATTCCGCAGGACGGCTCCGTGACTGACAACGATCACTTTTCCATCGGGGTGCTGCTGTACAATATCCTCAAGCACCGCACTGCCTCGAACAGTCCCTGCATCCGCAAGCTCCCGTCCCAGATCCAGAGTACTCCAGTCCGCTCCCCACTTGGCTAACCGTTCCTCTTCCGTCGTTCCTTCGACCTGTCCTCCGCCCATCTCGCGAAGCCTAGAGTCCAGATGAATCTCCTGAATGCCCAAGCGGTCACCAATGATGCGGGCTGTCTCACTTGCACGTTCCAAGTCACTTGCATAGATAGCATCCCAGGATTCCTCGGCGAGTCTAGCGGCAAGTAATACTGCCTGTTCCCTGCCCTCCTGATCCAGCGGGTTATCCGTCTGTCCCTGCGAACGTTTTTCCTTATTCCACGCTGTGCTTCCATGGCGAATCAATGCAATTTGAGTCATTGTTGTTCCTCACCTTTTTCTATATGAAGTTCGTCTTCTGTAAAATGTTTTCGTGCCTTTGGCTTGGCAAATTTGCCGCCATTATATTGATCTGAACCGTTTCTCGGAATCGAGAGACTGTCCCAAGCTGTTTCTTTAAGCATTTTCGCAGCAAATACAATCTGCCCTACATGATAGGGATAATGCGCCAATTGCCGAATAATTGCCTCCATGACGGTGTGTCCTTCATTGCGAATGTATATGATGTGAGACAACTGTTCCGGGGTAAACGAACGAATGGCTTCAAGTAGACAATTCCAGCCTTCCTCCCATTTGACGAGTAACTCTTCCCGGGAAGCAATATCATTCACGAACTCGGCGTCCCGTTCACGCCACGGTTTCTCACCATCTGTTGTCAGTACATCGGTCCAACGGGACAGCATATTGCCCCATAGATGTTTTACGATAACCGCAATGCTGTTCGCGTCTTCATTCCAGGATTGGAATAATTGCTCGGAATCTAGTTGCGCCATAGCTTTTTCCCCGAGCTGCTTGTAATACAGAAATTGCTTCTCCGCTGTCTCTAGAAAAACCTGATTCATATCCATCCGCTAACCGCCTTTTTGAAAAAGTATGATGTCGCCTGATTACGTTCAGAAAGACACGTCACATGTTATTTTATTCAGGAAATGAGAACGTACCGTCTGCATTCGGTTCAAATGGAATGACTTTACGAACAGCATCCAGATTCAGCTCTCCATAGATATGTGGAAATAGTTCGTTCAATTCGTAGAGATCCTCATACACCAGTTCCGGCTTTAACGCTTTCTCATCAATACTGAGCAATACCAGATCTGTACGACCTGCATAATATTGCCCGGCTACCCATGGAATCTGTTCCTTGGTGGAACAATGAATGAATCCGTCTGTCTCCAGGCTATCTGGTGCATACTCAGTCCCCTTCGACACTTGCTCCCACAAAGAACGGGAAATAATACTATAGATCATGGTTCCGCCTCCTTCAATTTCTGCGATGTACCCTATGCGTCATTGGAAGTATTATAGATCATCCCGGATACGGGAGTACACTTTTTGATCTGTAAATACACCTTTGATCTTCAACTGTTTGCGTAGCAAACCTTCGTACGACATGCCCAGCTTCTCCATTACGCGTGCAGAGCCTATGTTGCCTGCATTACATTTCCCCTCCAACCGATTGCAGTCCAATTCCCGAAAGCAATAATCCACGATGGGTTGCATCGCTTCTGCAGCGAGACCCTTACCCCATTGACTGCTGGCTATCGCGTATCCCAGTTCAGCACTCTGCATGGGTTCGTTGATATGAAAGATGCCACCCCTCCCGATCAAGGTCCCTGTTTCCTTTAAAATAAAAGCCCAGATATGTACCGTTTTCCGTTCATAATTATCCAGTACCCGCTGAATATATTGAATTGAATCCTCCATCGTCTCATGGCAGTTCCATAAGCTCTGCTGACTCACTCGCGGATCAGAGGCAAATGCATAATATTCATCGAGATCATCCATCGCAAGGCGCCTCAGCTTTAACCGCTGTGTTTCGAATTCGGGCGATTCGGCAAAAAGTTTTTCTACATTCATTCAGCACACCTCCATGATTCACTTGAGTTCATGATCCAGCCATCTTATTTCTCAGGAAATAACGATCTATTATAACCATGCACAGAATACCGACCGTATATCGAATCAGATCGATCACCAGAAAACCATGTCCCAGAATAAGAGCACCCCATACAGTTGAGCGTATCTCAATAAGCCAAGGCGTCTGGATCAACTGTGAGAACTCAATCATCCAGCTGAATATACAGCTCAAACACATCGCCCATACCAGGCTGGAACGAGGCCACACCATGCGTACTCCAAAATAAATCATGCCCGCCCACAATGCGTCTCCGGAATGTTCATACACCCAATTGGGTAATCGATCACCATAGTGTCTGGATGCGAGTCCTGCCGCCATGGTCATCATGACTGCGAAGAAATAGATCAGCCTGACTCTGATAAGTACGCTTTTCAATCCATCACACGCCTTCATCAAGCACTTGTAAAATAAATTGCGTTTTGGCAGCGGTATACGATTCCCTGTCTTCCTTATTCTCGTCAGCAAGTTTCGTCTTCAGGACGGCGTAAGCTTCCACCAGATCTGGCCGTTTTCTCAGAACATCCCGAAACCGAATTTGACGATCCCAACGTTCCTCTCCTGGGCACATCAGATGAAGGTGTACTGCTCTCTTGCCATCATTAACCCTGACCCAGAATCGTCGATATTCCCTGCCATCCAGTTCAGGCGGAACGTAGTTCCAGCCCAACGGATTCAGCTGATCGGCAATCAGATCCATGTCATCCCATGACTGTACCTCTGCCATCAGATCAATAATGGGTTTGGCGGGTAATCCGGGAATCGATGTGCTTCCGATATGTTCAAATTGATGGATGTTAAACTGCTGTAGAAGAAGTTTGAGTTGCCGGATTTCTTCTTGAGCCTGCGCGCCCCAATTGGGGTTCGCCGGAGCAATCTCTACCGCCTCTGTCGCCCAGGCAGGCCAGTTCTCTGGTTGCATTGAATCTGTCATTAACATGCTCCCTCCTTCATTTCGTTAGATTTCTATATATCCAAAAAGGAGCGTATGTCTACGCCCCTTGGTTGTCTGTTACCTTGATGATATTGATGATTTTAACGTGTCATGTATTGATTTTATCTTTAAATTGATGCAAAGCACTTCATTATATAAATATTTATTTTACCGTAACAGGAATCGTCACTTTTTTGTTGCCCCATTTGGCCGTGATGGACGTTTTACCTTTGCCTACAGCCACGATCTTGCCATTCGTTACTGTGGCTACGCCCGGCTTCGTGCTGCTCCACACCGCACTGTTGGTCACAACAGTTGTTTTGCCTGTATCATACTGGGCCATCACACTCAGCGTTGTACTTCCCTGTGGGGACAAGACAAGATTTTTCTGGCCTGTAATCAGCTTTTTGAGTAAAGGTACAACGGTAACCTCTGCCTTTATTGTCTGATTTTGATAAGTTCCTGTCAAGGTGGCTTGTCCTTCTGTCAGTGTCTTGACTGCTCCATTTTTCACGATTGCTACATTTGTATTGGAAGAGGTCCATATCACTTGTTTTGAAAGGTTAATGGTTTTACCATTCGCGTAGGTGCCGATTACCTTCAACGCCTTGGACTTCTTGATGTTCAGCTGCATTGTGGCAGGGGTAACCTCGACTTTGGTAATCTCATCCGTCACAGCAACGGGGACTTTCACGATCGTTGTTCCATATTTACCTTGCAACAATACTCTGCCAGGTGTAACGCCTTTGATTTTACCGTTTTCCAGCACAGCCGAAGAAGTGGATACGGACCACACAATCTCAGACGTCACATCCTCTTCCTTACCATTCGCACGGGTAATGCTTACTTTCGGGAGGGTGCTTTCACTGCCTTTAACAAAATTATAGGAGTTCGGTGAAGCTTTGATGCTTTTGATCTTCTCCTGCACCTGCACAACCAACTGGGTTTTAGCCCCGTCTACCTCTGCAAAAATGGTTGCTTCGCCCGCGGCCACAGCCTTGACTTTGCCTTTCACCATCGTCGCAACCGCTGCATTACTGGTGGACCATGTCACACCTTCGGTAACATCCTGCTTGTTATCAAAACCTTCTACCGTTGCCATCACCTGAAGCGCAGCTGTTTCGGATACACTCATCTTCTGCGGACTGCTATTGGTTATTTCAATCGATGTCACATCACCTGTAGCCGCCAAGGCCAACGAAGGGACCAATATTATTAATGCCATAATTAGAGCAAGCGTGCCTCGAAGCGCCAGTTTGATTCTATTCATTTTTAATTCCCAACTCCCATAATCCAATATTTTACTTCTATTATATTATATCGGATACGAATTGCATAAACTTGAATAACGTAAGTGAGAGTCTTGGAACAATTCATGATTTTCATTGTATAATATGGGAAGGTCGCGTAATACTGTTTTAATAAACCTAAAAGATGGGGGTGGGATATGTATGATCGAAAAGAATTTGCTTGATATGGTTTCACCTAAAAATAACCGTAAACGTATGAAAGCTATTGTCACTTCGACATCCACCAAGATTCGTCCTGAAGACGAGATGGTTCTATTGATGAAAACAGCCCGCAATCGTTTCAAAAAAGCCCTTGAATCTGGACAAATTGAAATCATTAACGAGCGTGAATGGAAGTTGCATTAACATGTAAGAAATAATTTTATTTATTTACATAAGAGAAGAAATTTGTGATCAAGGCAGTAAGCTATATCTTAGATCCAAGCACTAACCAGACCAGTTAAATTTAGCCCAACATAGTAGGAGATCGGTTCGTTAAATAGTGTTACCGTTTAAAAGGGGATGTCCATCGTCACATGCAACATGACGTGTGGAACATCCCCTTTTCTACTTCCTAAAGAGTCACATAACCTCTCTACTTCATTTCATCCTGTTCCGGCAAAATCAAGCTCTCGGCCCCGCCCATATAGGGCCGCAGGGCTACCGGAATGCGTATGCTTCCATCCTCCTGCTGATGATTCTCAAGCAAAGGTATCAGGATACGCGGCGATGCCACCGCCGTATTATTCAGGGTGTGACAATAGGCCAACTTGCCTTCGGCGTCCAGGCAACGAATGTTCGAACGGCGAGCCTGAAAATCATGCAGGTTTGACGACGAATGGGTTTCTCCATATGCACCTCGGCTCGGCATCCATGTCTCGATGTCATACTGTTTGTACGTTTTCTGCGACATATCTCCAGTACACACAGCTACAACACGATACGGCAGTTCCAGTAATTGCAGCAATTCCTCCGCGTGTCCCGTAATCTCTTGCAGCATGCGCTCGGATTCTTCCGCATCAGGGGCGCAGAGGATTACCTGCTCGACTTTGGCAAATTGGTGCACACGGTACAACCCACGTACATCACGTCCGCCGGAGCCAACCTCACTGCGGAAACACGTCGATACCGCAGCCAGCTTCACAGGCTCTGCAACATCAACAATCTCATCCGCATAATACGAGACCAGCGGTACTTCAGAAGTTCCCACGAGCCACTTGTTCTCCCCTTCAAGTTCATAGACCTGATCTCGACCAGTTGGGAAGAATCCGGTGTTCACCAGCGCATCCTCCCTGACCATCAGAGGTACTTCCATCGGTGTAAACCCGTGCTTCAGCAGCAGATCCAGCGCAAGTTGCTGTACAGCACGGTGCAGTAGCAAGCCAGCACCTTTCAATACATAGCTTCGCGTCCCGCCAATCTTCACCCCGCGCGGAATATCGATGAGATCGTGCAATTCCCCCAGTTCCACGTGATCTTTGGTGTTATACTCGAATGTCGGCACCTCTCCCACACGTCGTACCTCCACATTATCCGCGTCCGACGTGCCTTTCGGGGTATCCGGGGATACGATATTGGGTACCAGCCATTGCAACTTGGTTACTTCCTCCTGCACAGGGGCAAGCCTAGCTTCCACGTGTTCCAACTGTTCATTGAGCTGTTTCACCTGTGCCCGCAAACCCTCGGCCTGTTCCCGATTCCCGGCTTGCATGAGTCTGCCAATGTCCGCGGATAACGTATTGCGCAATCTGCGTCCTTCTTCCGATTCCTGCAAAAGTGCTCTGCGTTCTTCATCCCGCTCCAGCAATGTTCGAATGTTAATCTTGATTTTTTTCCCGTCTGCTGCGGCCTGAACCTCTTCTTCATGTGCCCGAATCCACTTCATTTCTAACATGGTCACCGTCTCCTTTGGCTGTAAAAATGCAAAGAGCGCCCTCATCCCTTGGGACGAGGAGCGCTCTGCTCGCGGTGCCACCCAACTTGCTGAATCAGGATATCCTGCTTCCAGCCTCTTGGTCCGCGATAACGGGCGGTTCCGGTTAACTTGGGGAAATATCGCTCCCCTGGCGAAAACGCCTCCGAGTTGGATGCTCTTCAACGGCATGGTCCGATCTGTAATTGTTGTGTCTCAGTATATACGATCGTCAGACCAAATTGCAACCTTCTGTATCGATCAGGAATTCATGGCACAACTTGACATGTCCTGTTATGATAGACTTTGTCTCCATGATTACGCTTTATTCTGATTCTCAATATATGTATATAAGTAGAAGGAGTTCTTTATGAAAAAATTACTGTGGATCGGATGTCTGTCCTATTTCCTGATTGGACTGGCACACGTTGTACTCGGTTCCATTCTACCCGTTGCACTTGAACATTACGGCAAAGATTATAGCCAAGGCGGAACGCTGATCTTCGCTCAATTTGCCGGATTCCTAGGTGGTGTATTGTTATCCCCATGGCTGAACAGACGTTTCGGTAAACGGGGAGGTCTGTTAATCGCCACAGGGTTGCTCTGTATTGCAGAATTATCCTATATGTTGTTGCCACCATGGGGCTGGATGTTCGTCATTGCACCCGCTGCCGGCTTTGGATTCGGAATGGTTGAAGCTGTCATTGGCACCATTATCATCGCTGCAGTCAAAGACAATACGGCCGTTGCCATGAGTCGACTGGAAGTGTTATTCGGAATCGGGGCGATGGTCATGCCGCTCATTGCCAGTGGTCTGATTGCTGCCGGATACTGGCGCCTTTCCTTTCTCGTTGTTGCGATCTGTGCAGCACTAACCTTTATATTCTGGGCGAAAGGATCATTCGGTGAGCTAGACCAGATGCTAGATCGACGAGGTTCAAATCATGCTTCGGTACATACGCACTCTGCTGGAACATCGGGTGAGATGCACACCGCACCTGCAAGTTCATCCGGCCCAACCTATCGCGGACGTAACCTGACTCTGCTAGTACTATTCGTCCTGTTCTTCTTCCTCTACGTTGGCACGGAGATGAGTCTTGCGAACTTCATGCCAGCGATCCTGATTGAGAAAATGAACATGAAGGAAGCCGGAGCAGCGCTTAGCGTCACCTGTTTCTGGATTGCCATGTCTGTGGGAAGACTCTTCGCCGGGTATATCGCAGAGAAATTCCAATACCGCGTGTATGTCCTGTACAGTTGTCTCGCGTCTGTTCTTTTGTTAATGGTATTTCCATTTACGAACCAAATCTGGTCTGCGTTTCTCATCATCTTGCTGCTTGGACTTGCGATGTCAGGAATTTTCTCCATTGCCCTTGTCTTCGCCAGTAAACTGCTGCCTGGAACCGAAGAATCCACACCCAGCATTTTGATTGCCTCAGGCGGGGTTGGCGGGGCCATTCTGCCTTTGACGACGGGGTGGAGTCTTGATCATCTGGCGGTTAATCAGTCTGCATGGATGCTTGCGATCTTTGCGGTTGGCCTGCTTGTCATTAGTGTGATCACGTATCAATGGCAGAACAAACATGTGGTCGATCCAGCATCTTAATAGTTATGTGTTGATGCAGTCCTAAGAATTAGAATCAGAATTAGAGTACCTATTATAAAAATCGAGATGTCTACTGTCATGACCTGACGGTAGACATCTTTTTTGTAGCGTTGTTCCGTTGTAACGAACCTAGCACACCCTATTCCCCTCCATTTCTGCATATTTGAAATCTAACGAATCCTAGAGACGTTATTATAGATAATTATCTCAAATTCAAGGTCTCGTTGGAGGTTTTTTACATAATAACGCAGCTGAGATTCGTTAGATTTTTTATTCCCTAAAAACTGGACTAATAAGGTGTCTTCGATTCGTTAGCGCTGTAATCATGGTGGAAAGTGTCCTATCTTTATTCTCTGATCACCTTTCATTAAATGTGAGAATAATATCTATTCTTTTGCACAAGATTGCCCAGGAAATACTTATGGCCAACCGAATCACACACTTTTGTTGATGGCAGGCAATACAGGCCCGTTGTCCTTGATGAATTTACCGAATACATATCGCACGAGTGGTCCCAGAATAATCAATTGATACGGGAGCGCCAGGCTGAAGTTACGAGCGATCGTATGAAGGTACGTATGGAATATGGAACCCCCACTTAACTGATTCGCAAGATAAGCCGAAATCATCCCATACAAGGACATGATCAGAACCATACCAATCACCATAAAAAATGACATGGCGAGCACACCAAAAATCTTGTTGGATTTGTCGAAGGGCAAGGAGAATGCAATTTTTCTCGCCACAGGGCCAACAATGAAGGATTCCACCAGAAACGCGATGACAAAACACAATATGAATTGAAGCATTATTTCAAGCGGGGACATCTTACCGAGTAACCCACTGTGCCATAGATTGAAGAACATCATGACCACGACCATCCCTGTACACATCATTAATCCGAAAATAATTTGTTCCTTCTTGCTTGTTGGCAATTCTCTCATCCTCTCTGTTTACCTTCGTAATTATAGAGATGACGAACCCCTCCACATAAGTGAAAATTTTGTGAACTACTTAATAAATAGATGATTATCCAGCTCAATTTCACACGTGTACATATCACTAATCCCTACTTGACAGCTAGGTTTTATACAACTATCATACTCCTTAATATGCTAGGGAGATATTGGTCAAAAATACATTCACGGATCATAAGGGGGATTACTACGATGAGTTTTCAAAAGCGCATCGACCACGTCGGCATTGCCGTTCGTGATCTGGGTACCACACTCCGTTTCTATACGGAGGTTGTTGGATTGGAACTGAAAGACCGTGTGACACATACAAACGGCGTCATTCAGCTTGCCTTCCTCGGCTTCAATGGAAGCAATGAGACGGAAATAGAGTTAATTCAAGGGTACAGCGACAAGCTGCCTTCCGAAGGTACGGTGCACCATTTTGCTATCCACGTGGATGATCTTGATTCTGAGTACAAACGCATCCAAGCCACCGAAGCCGAATTTATCGATGGAGAAATCATCACACTGCCTAACGGTTACCGTTATTTCTTCATCTATGGTCCGGAGAAAGAATGGATCGAATTCTTCCAACGTTGAGTAATTCAGCTGGAGTGTGGACAGTTACGACGGTTCAATAATTACCTCTGTAATTCGTTTGATGGATGGCATGCTCCACTCGGACCGTACTCTATCCAGTTCCTGACTGGACACGTTCCACCCGCTGGCCTATAATTACACCTAGTAATGCCCGTAACTTCATAGTTTCCCAGGGGAGTCGGAATTGGCCGGCTGAGAGTGTATCCCACCAAGATACTAACCCTTAGACCTGATCTGGATCATGCCAGCGTAGGAATCGGAGTATATCGAAATGGCACAGCCCTATGGCTGAACGCCACCTCTCTAACGCCTGCACGCGTCCCGGATTACGGGACGCTTTTTTTGTTTTATTTATCGAAACAAAAATAAGTCATCCAGATCCAACTGGTATAAATCTGTCGATTTATGCAAGATGATTGGATATGAAGCCAAGGAGTACCCGTGCCAATCGGCCGGACATACCGAAGGAGAGAATCAAAAATGAATTGGCGTAAAACAATGGGATTGTTGCTCTTATGCGTACTACTGGTGACGGTGGCCGCATGTGGCGGCAAAGAAGCTGCCCCGGCAGAACAGAACGGCAGCACGAATACGGAAAGTAGCAACGAAGGTGACACTGCCGCTCTGAAAGATATTAAAGTGGTGCTCGACTGGACACCGAATACGAATCATACCGGCCTGTATGCGGCCGTGGATCAAGGTTTTTATAAGGCAGAAGGCTTGAACGTGGAGATTGTTCAACCAGGTGCTGGTGGAGCAGATACGATGGTTGCATCGAATGAAGTGCCTTTTGGCGTAAGTTATCAGGAGAGTGTAACTCAAGCCCGCACACAGGGTGTTCCACTCGTCTCCATTGCAGCAGTTATTCAGCATAATACATCCGGGTTCGCTGCTCCGGCGGATCGGAATATCAAGTCACCCAAAGATTTTGAAGGTAAAACTTATGGCGGTTGGGGCTCTCCGGTTGAAGAAGCCGTAATGCAATCCATTATGGAGGGCGACGGAGCTGATGTATCCAAAGTGAAAAACATTAACATGGGTGACGCTGACTTTTTCACCGCAGTCAAACGGGACATTGATTTCGCGTGGATTTTCTACGCTTGGACGGGTATTGAAGCCGAACTGCGCGGAGAACCGATCGACATGTTATATGTGAAAGATTATTCAGATGCACTGGATTACTACACGCCTGTCCTCGTAACGAACGAGCAGACGATACAGAACGATCCTGAGCTGGTGAAAGCATTCCTGAAAGCCACTTCCGAAGGATATCAATACGCGATTGATCATCCCGAAGATGCAGCGAACATTCTGATCAAAGCTGTACCGGATCTGGACAAGGAATTGGTACTGGCAAGCCAGAAATGGCTCAGTCCCAAGTACACAGATGACGCCCCACGCTGGGGTGAACAAAAACAGGAAGTGTGGCAGAACTACACCGACTGGATGTTTAGCAAACAACTGCTGGATGAACAGATCGATGTGAGCAAAGCATATACAAACGAGTTTTTACCCCAATAAAAATTGCTTAAGTTTAACTTTTTCACACAAGAACGAAGAGTGCAGAACCCATCTGAAGAAGCGAAGCGCTCACCTTTATCCCCGGATTTCTTCCATTAGAATTCATTAAAGAAATCCGGGGATAACAGTGATCGGAAGAGGGTACTGCAATCGAAGTTATAAGTGTAAATCTGGTTCAATTCATGCAATTTATCACGAAAGGAGCCGTGATCTCTCATGGCAAGCACACTACTTAGCATTCAGGTTATTCCGAAAACGCCAAATGGCGAGAACTCTTATCCTTACGTAGATCGTGCCATTGAAGTTATTCAGCAATCTGGCCTGAAGTATCAGGTGAACGCGCTCGACACCACGATGGAGGGGGAACTGGAAGAACTGCTCGAGGTTGTCCGTAAAATGCACGAGGTACTCGTAGAGGCTGGCAGCCCAAGCATCATCTCTCAGATCAAAATCGCCCATAGCCCTACTGGCTTCAGCATGGATACCCTGACGGAGAAGTATCGCTAATGCCTGCCTATTTCAAAAGTGTATGGCCGCCCATTGTGGCGGTTATTCTCTTTATAGCGATATGGCAGGGGGCCGTCTCCCTGTTCCATATTGAGAAATGGATGCTGCCAGCACCGTCCGATATCGCACGCGAAGCGACATCCCAGGCCGAGCGACTTGGCATGCATGCCTCCGCAACCATTCAGTTAACGCTGATCGGATTCGCGGCTGGCACAGCGGTCGGATTGCTGATTGCGATGGTGCTGCATTTGGTCCCTTTTCTCAAGTCAGCCCTGTATCCTTTACTTATTCTTAGTCAAAATATTCCGACCATCGCGCTGGCGCCGCTCCTGTTGATCTGGTTCGGATTCGGGCTGCTGCCCAAGCTGATTACGATCATCCTGGTCTGTTTCTTCCCCGTTGCAGTGGCGGCCATGGACGGCTTGACCCGTACAGATGCAGCGATGATGAACTATATGCGCATGGCTGGTGCGAAACGTCATCAGATCTTCTGGAAGCTGGAGCTTCCCCATGCGCTGCCATCCGTGTTCTCCGGTGTCAAAATCGCCGCTACCTATAGCGTGATGGGTGCCATCATCGCCGAATGGATTGGTGCAGACAAGGGTATTGGTTATTATATGATGCTGCAAAAGTCAGCTTATCGTACGGACCGCCTATTCGTGGCGATCATGATTATTGTCGCGCTCAGCTTGCTGCTCTTCCTGCTCATTGCGCTGCTGGAGAAGCTGCTCGTGCGCTGGCGGCCACAGAAGCGATAGTAAAGATGTAATCTGTATATTAGGAAGTGATGATCATATGAATCGGCAACAGGACGGACAAGTCCTGCCTAGAGGAGGAGCAAGCGTAATGGAGCCCAAGCATGGTGAAAAGTTTCACTCGGCTACCCCTGATCAACCTGCCAATGCTACTCCTGCTCTTGTTCCACCTGCACTGGACGTTGTTAATGTTCATGCCTCATTCCGCGAACGACGGAGCAGATTATCGGTTCTGAACGGCCTGTCCCTGACTGTGGAGCAAGGCGAGTTTGTCGCTATTGTTGGGCCTTCTGGCTGCGGCAAAAGCACCCTGTTCCATATCATCGGCGGTCTGCTGAAGCCCCAGGAAGGGCAAGTGCTGATGAATGATCTCAATGTGACCGGCCAACGTGGCAAGATCAGTTACATGCCACAACAGCCTGCTCTTTTCCCTTGGCGTACCATTGAAGATAACGTACTACTTGCTGGTGAAGTAGCTTCCAGCGCTCCCCCTCGGGCCGAAGCACTTGCAGAGGCTCGAAAGTGGTTAAGCAGCGTGGGTCTTGCTGGGTTTGAGCAGGCCTATCCTCATATGCTGTCGGGCGGAATGCAGCAGCGTGCTGCCTTTTTGCGTGCCCTGCTCAGTCCGCAGGAACTGATGCTGCTGGACGAACCTTTCAGCGCGCTGGATGCCCTGACACGTAGCGACATGCAGCGCTGGCTGCTCGATATCTGGGAACAGAACCGCCGCTCGGTGCTGTTCATCACCCACAACATCGAAGAAGCATTGCTGCTTGCCGATCGGGTCTATGTGTTATCCAACCGACCTGCAACGGTGCTGCACGAAGTACATGTTCCTTTTGATCGCCCAAGACGAGAAGAAATTACGGAGGAGTCCTCATTCCTTGAGCGTAAACGGCAGATTGCACAGTGGATGAGAGAAGAACAGCAGAAAGCCCGCCTATCATAATAGCGCGGGTTTTTTAAGTTATTATTTTCCTTTAATGGGTGATCCGCCATAAGAAATTCTGCGTAACATAGTTAAAATATAAATGAACACAAGGAGGAATTCCCTCGTGCATGCTCAAGCTTTCGCGCCCTTAATTGATGCTCATATTCACTTCGATCAGTATACGCCTGATGAACAGCGTGAGATGCTGCTATCTTTCCCGTCTCAGCAAGTCGAAGCAGTCATCGCCGTGTCCATGAATCTTGCTTCTGCCCAGGCCAATCTGGAGCTTGCAAAACAACATCCAGGCACCATCTATCCGGCCTTCGGTTTCCATCCGGAACAGGAACTGCCCTCCGTTCCAGAAATGGACCTGTTCTTCCAATGGATTGAGAAGCATATGGGACAAGCCATAGCCATAGGAGAAGTTGGGCTTCCCTATTACAACCGTATGGAAGCCGAGCAGGCAGGACAGCACTTCGATCAGAGCGGGTATATCGAACTGCTCGAACGTTTCATCCAACTCGCCAAAAAGCACAACAAACCACTTGTCCTTCATGCGGTATACGATGATGCGGATATCGTCTGTGATCTGCTGGAGCAATATCAATTCCGACGCGCTCATTTCCACTGGTTCAAAGGATCTCGCCAAACCATAAGGCGTATGGCGGACAATGGCTATTTCATCTCCTTCACGCCGGATATTCGGTATGAAGAAGAGATCCGTGAACTCGCCCGGCAGTATCCATCGGAACAAGTGATGGCCGAGACCGACGGACCTTGGCCCTTCGAAGGACCATTTCAGGGACGAATGACACACCCGGCCATGACCAGACAGGTCATTCAAGCATGGAGTGAGATCACCGGCATGGGAACCGAACGGGCCGCCCGTCTCTTTTATCAGAACACAAAGCGTTTCTATGGCTTAACTTAAGTACAATCTCGTAGCGCAAGCACAGCACAAAGAAGCCAGTCGGCTTCGCCACCGACTGACTTCTAATTTACTATATATATCAGTTGAACTAAATTTTTACACAGGAACGTAGAGGACAGAAATAACCTGAGGAAGCAGAGTGTTCGCCTAAAAGCTTTCTGAAAGAAAGCTACTTCGGAAGCATACGCTATCACTAGATTTTCACCTTCACAAAAATTGGATCAAAAAATCTGGGGATAACAGCGATCGGAAGGTTGTTCTGTCATCGGAGTGGCAAGTGTAACTACCTTCAGTTCAACTTAACGCTTCAAGAATCCTTTGCCTTCCAGGAACGGTCTCACTTGCAACCGTGTTGGCTCAGTCAGGCGCTTCGCCATCAGTTCGGACCATGGGGTCGTTCGTTCACCATTGGTCCGTTCTTTCATGTACGCCGTCGTTGTCTCGTCGTACTGCTCAACACCTTTGATGCTCTGCTCGGCATTATAGCGATTATGATGCAGCACTGCATTCAGTGGCAGACGTGGCCGAATTCCCGTTTCCTGATCTGCAACACCAATACACATGCCATACACCGGATATACGCCCTCCGGCAATCCCAACAGCTCGGCTACTTCCTCAATCCGGGTACGAAGCCCGCCAATATATACAATTCCAAAGCCAAGTGACTCTGCTGCAAGAGCAGCATTCTGGGA
Organism: Paenibacillus amylolyticus; assembly: GCF_001570725.1. Lineage (GTDB taxonomy): Bacteria > Bacillota > Bacilli > Paenibacillales > Paenibacillaceae > Paenibacillus > Paenibacillus amylolyticus_A. Next base: position 101,377 of record NZ_BCNV01000006.1, on the reverse strand, counting down.
AGCCAGTGCAGCATCAATTGTGGCTACCATGAAATTCTCTGTGGAATCGGCGTACGATTCCTTTTCAGGAAGATGACGTTTCGCAGCATCACTCAGTCGATACAGATCAGCACACCACACGAGAAACACCGGACATTCATTGACGTAGGTCTGATTGCCTGCCAATTCAGCCAGCTTGGCTTTCTGCTCCAAGTCCGTCACAGCAATCACGGTATAGGCTTGCACACTACTTGAAGAGGAAGCCATCTGCCCAGCCGCTACGATGGCTGCAAGCTGCTCATCACTCACCGGATCTGACTTAAATTTTCGTACAGAGCGGTGTTTCATCATCAACTCAATGGTTTCATTCATGGCTGTTCACTCCCAATCCTCGAAGTACGAACTCAATTGTCTGCTCAGCGAGCTCGTCTGTATTCATATCTTGATAATCAAAGCCAAATCGTGAATTCTTGGCCCGTTTGTGCGCCAAAGCCACACCCATAACCTGAAGCATGGCATATGACACGGACTCGACCTGGAACAATCCCTGGTCTTTTCCTTCTTGCAGGAGTTCCCTCACACGGGTCCAGACAGGGTCCAGAAAACGAAATACGGTAGCTGTGCGATGTGTACGCAGTGTAATTTCAAGCTGCACAATATCGCTCATCTCCCGATCCGTCATCGTGAACTTCACAACTTCACCAATAATGCGTCGGATACCTTCCACAGGCGAGGACATGGACTCTTCCGCCAGCGAGTTCATCATATGTCCAGGGAAAAAATGCTCGAATAACGCCTCGAACACCTTTTCTTTTCCGCCAAAATGGTATGAGACCAGCGATACATTCGCACCCGCCTCATCACAGATTTGACGAACACTCGTCCCGTCATACCCCTGCTGTGCAAAAAGCTTCTTGGCTGCAAGCAGTATCCTCGTTTTGATATCCAACTCCGGTTCCGTCATTCCGTCCCGCTCCCTCTTGTCCGTTCATTTCATTTGCTCCAGCTCAAGGGCTGTAGTCAGGTAATCTATCTGTCTATTATATTACACCAAGCACCCCGATGAAAATCATCGGGGTGCTTGTCCTATCCTATGAGTCAATAATATGACTGTATTAGTTGTTCGCCGCTTGAGCAGGGCTTGGTGCCCCAGCTGGCATGCGTTGTTTTTTCAACAACGTCACGACCAGTGACAAAGCAACGGCAACCAACAGTACAATCACGATAGAGCCCGCAGCAGACTGAACTCCTGGGCCTCCCAACTGAACGCTCAGAATACCCTGAACGGCGTATGTTGCAGGCAGGTACTGCCCGATGCCGCTATAGAAGCTATTCAGCAATTCACGCGGTACCATTGCACCGGAGGATACCAGTTGCAAGGACAGTGAGATGATGTTGAACAGACTTCCTGCTGGTCCGAAGCAGATCAGGAAGAACTGGGAGAAGAACATGAACGTGCACAGGAATAGCGCCTGGAACAACCAGAATGCGACGAATCCTTGTTCAATCTGTCCGCCCAATGCCACGATCAATGATGATCCCAGCAAGGAAACAACCAATGCGGAACCCACGTTAATGACTACTCTTGCGCCAAACAAAGTCAAGCGGGAATAGGTAGAGGACAACATGCCCATCGCTGTCTGGAGATTCATCCCCATGATCATGGCTCCTACATACGAAGCCAGTACCATCATCATTGGCACCATCTGATTATTCATCCCGTTAACCGGGTTGATAGACGTTGTCGTTCCTTCCACTCGGGTAGTCAGGTTCGTAGCAGCTTCAGCTGCCTGATCCGCAGGTGCGCCTGAAGCGGTCAAAACCGTCTGTACCCCTTGTGCTGTAGCTTGTTTGTTAATCGTGTTTGTCACACTTTGTGATACACCTTGCATCATGCTTTTAATCGTAACCGGGTTCGCTTCATTAATGGTGTATTTAATCTCAGCGGTTGAGCCAGCCGTCTGAAGCAATTCGTTGAATCCAGCCGGGATATCCAGCACCATGTGTACTTTGTGATGATCCAGCTGATCCAACGCTTCAGCCGCACTCAGATTGGATACGGTGTGGAAAGGCAGTGTTCCTGCGAGCGAATCTGCGATTCCTTTGGACATTTCACCATCCTCATTCACAATCGCAACCGTTAGTTCTTTCGTACGGTCATTTACTCCCGAATATGCGGTCATCCAGATCACGCTAAAGATCACTTGGAACATAAGTGCTGTTACGATCCCCACGATCACTGGCGGTTTTTTAAACAATGTACGTAATGCCTGCAACATAAAAGGTGTCCTCCATTACTCAATTAGTTCTAATTTGATTTAAACAATTGTTTGAATCAAACGATCGTTTAAATTTTATGTGAATATGACCATATTGTCAACTGATTTTTGAAAAATTCAGAAAACGTAAGCTTTATTCATGAATACAATTTATCCATTTTCACAAATGGGCATTATGATATTCTTTTCCCAAAGAAAAGAACACTTATACCAACGTTTCAGACCTACTTTTCTGGCGATTCAGACCGTATTTTCTCAACAGAAAAACACGGTCCGCCGCAGCGAACCGCGCATTGATTTCTCCTCACTTCATTACAATGAGACGTTGAATATATCTCCAAACAAAGGTCAGTTATTCACTTCTCTTCAGCTTCATGCGTTGCAGACGCAGCGCATTCAGGACAACCGACACGGAGCTGAACGCCATCGCAGCCCCTGCCAGCCATGGAGCCAAGAAGCCAACTGCCGCAATGGGAATACCAATAACGTTGTATCCGAGTGCCCAGAACAGGTTTTGTTTGATGTTACCCATCGTGCGCCGGCTCATCTCAATGGCATCTGCAATGCTGTTCAGATCACCACGCATCAACGTAATATCTGCCGCTTCCATCGCTACATCCGTTCCTGTTCCGATGGCCATCCCAATATCCGCTGTGGCGAGTGCCGGAGCATCATTAATCCCGTCACCTACCATAGCGACTTTCAGGCCACTCTCCTGAAGTTTCTTCACTTCCGCAGCCTTGCCTTCCGGCAGAACCTCAGCCAGAACTTTACCGATCCCTGCCTGTTCTGCTACAGCGCGAGCAGTTCGCTCATTGTCTCCCGTAATCATGATAACATCGATCCCCATCGCCTGAAGACGACCGATGGCTTCACGAGAGGTATCCTTGATGGTGTCAGCCACAGCGACGATCCCTGCCCACTGACCGTCTACTGCAACCAGCATCGCTGTACGTCCCTGCTCCTCCAGATGGTTCATGTGCTGAACGGTTTCCTCGGAGACATTCACCTGTTCATCCGCAAGTAACCGCCGCGTACCGACCAGAATTTCCTGCCCTTTTAATGAAGCTCGCACACCATATCCCGGTATGTTCTCGAACTTCTCTGTTGGGGTCAGATCCAGACCCTTGGCACGGATACCTGCAACAATCGCCTCTGCCAGCGGATGCTCCGAACTCTGTTCAGCCGCTCCTACACGCTCAAGCAGATCCGATTCCGTCCAATTTGGAGCCATAACGACATCGGTAAGAACCGGTTTACCCTGGGTCACTGTACCTGTTTTGTCGAGCACCACGGTCTGAATCTGTTGTGCCGACTCCAGATGTTCACCGCCTTTGAACAGAATGCCATATTCAGCTGCACGTCCTGATCCAGCCATGACGGAGGTTGGCGTTGCCAGTCCCAATGCACATGGACAGGCAATAACGAGCACGGCAATCGCTTTTTCAAGGGAGCCGGCGAAGTCACCCGGACTTGCAAACAGATACCAGATCAGGAATGTCAGCGCCGCAATACCAACGACAATTGGTACAAATATGCCTGATATGACATCGGCGATCCGCTGAATCGGTGCTTTGGAACCCTGTGCTTGCTCGACTACTTTGATGATTTGGGATAAAGCCGTGTCCGATCCCACTCGGGTCGCACGCAGTCGTAATACCCCGTTTTTGTTCAGCGTAGCACCTGTAACGGCATCTCCCGGTTTTTTATCCACGGGAAGGCTCTCTCCGCTTAACATGGATTCATCCACAGAAGACTGCCCCTCTTCAACGATACCATCCACCGCGATGCTGTCCCCCGGCTTCACCAAAATCAGATCACCCACCGCCACATATGCGGCAGGAACCATAACTTCCTGTCCATCACGAATGACACGAGCTTCACGAGGAGCCAGTTCAATCAAGCTTTTGATCGCCTGTGAAGAGCGACCTTTCGCCACAGCCTCGAACCATTTTCCCAGTAAAATTAACGTAATTAGAATTGCACTTGTCTCATAATAAAGTTCTACCGAAGGCATGGCGGCTGCGCTCGTTCCCATTGCACCATGATCCATCGTTGCAGAAGGTAAGTACCCGCTGGATAACGTCAGATACAGACTGTAGAAAAACGCTGCGCTTGTACCTAGTGCGACGAGAACGTCCATATTGGCACTGCGGTTACGTAGTGCTTTGTACGCCCCCACATAGAACTGCCACCCAATGACGAACTGTACCGGCGTTGCCAGCAGCAGCTGGAACCAAGGGTTCATAAACAGCACGGGGACATAGATTCCGGATGTGAACGAGAAATGCCCGACCATTGCCCACAATAATGGAATTGATAACAAAGCAGATATCATCCATTTCCACTTTTTGCGTTGCAGCTCACGTTCACGAACCGATTTGGTCTCTTCCTGCGTCAATTGCAGTTCAGCACCGTAGCCCATCTGCTTGATCTTGGCGGTAATATCCGAAGGTTTGAGTGCGCCAGCCGCATATTCGATATGCCCTGTTTCCAGCGCCAGATTCACATTCGCCTGAGATACCCCCGGCAGTCGGGAAAGACCTTTTTCGATCCGGGCAGAACAAGCAGCACACGTCATGCCCGTGATGTTCAGATCAACCGATTCGGACACCGTACCGTAACCAAGTGCCTCTACTTTATCTCGCAACGCATTCACGTTGGTTGTCTTCGGATCATAAGAAACGGTTGCCTGTTCAATGGCCAGATTCACATTGGCCTGCTGCACCCCTTCCATGCGGGACAAGCCCTTCTCCACTCGCGTGGAACATGCAGCACAGGTCATCCCCGTGATGTGCAGTGTTGTCTTTAGTCCTGGCGCGTCTGCCATAGGTGGCATTGGTGTGGGTTCGGATGATCTGTCCGTTGGTTTATTCGTTGAGTTATTCATCATGTCAGCTCCTTTCATATCGATTCAATTTATTGTATGTTGCATTAACATACCCCTAAGGGGTATATACTAGACAGAAAATTAGGCTTAAACCTGGCTCGTGGGAAAAGTCCTTTGACCTCTTTTTCGCCCATGAGCATGTTCGGTTTAAGCCTGTGATGCGGTTAGACTACATCGTACCCCTGATCTTCAATCGCAGCCTTGATCTGATCTACATTTACTTTCTGCTCGTCATATTCCACAGCTACGGTTCCCGCCGCCAGATCAACCTGACCATTCGCCCCAGCATTCTTCACAGCCTCTTCAACCGACTTCACACAGTGATTGCAAGACATTCCTGTAACGCTTAACGTAACATTAGACATTGTAAATTCCTCCTTGGGGTATATTAAAATGATAGATTTGAATTGGTAAATAAATTCAGCTTACTTCATTAACTTCCGCATCGTAACCAGCAGTTCATCCACAACCTCATGTTCACCAGCCTGAATGCGCTCAACGATACAGCTCTTCATATGGCCTTCAAGCAAAAGCTTACCTACCGAATTGAGAGCAGACTGAGCCGCCGCAATCTGCGTCAGCACATCATCACAGTACGTATCCTTCTCGATCAATCCCTTGATCCCGCGAATCTGACCTTCCACACGGTTCAAGCGAGAAACCAGGTTACTCTTCATCTCCTGCGAATGGTGACTCTTACGCACATGCTTCCCGTCACTTCCCTCGGCATGACAGGATACCGCTTCTTGATCTGTACCTAAAGCTTCAGTTGAATCTGACACGGAGGATTGCAAAGGTTCCTCGGGATGGCTCTGATGATCCATCATGAACACCCCTTTTCTTTCGTTCTTTTCTAAGAGTAACATACCCCATGGGGGTATTCAAGAGCATTCTGATATTTTGTTGAATATGGATTGACTTATTCCTGATTAAATAAAACATGAGCCAGCTCAGCTGCTTCGAATGACATCTCTTTCTGAATAGTTATGATCCGGGCACGGGTACTTATTTTCTGATCAATCTCCTCATTACTATCTGAAGCAGTACATGACTGCTCCACCCATTTTAACCACTCAGGAACTTCCCACATACTTCGAGCTGCAACTGCGACACAGTAGCCATACCTTGCAAGTCTTTCATCGCCCATCCACCCTGCTGTCCGAAGTCCGTCTACGTAACGATCGAACACTTCCTCTTTAACTGCAGATATGTCCTCTGCTGCAATATGCCCAAAACTTGCGTTGACCCCAAACAGCTTCCCTAGTTCTTCACCAACACCAGAAATACTCATGAATTGCCAATCAATGAGAGTAAGTACGCTATCGTCCAGACGTTCTGATGGCAAAAATATATTGCCTTTACCCAAATCCTGATGTGACAGAACTCGTGGCAATTGTTCAAGTGTATTTAAAACCTTGTCCATCTGCTCGCTATATTGGTTGAACCACTGCCAGATCGAATGGGCCTGCTCCTGTTTACTTCCTGCAATGGCTTGCCTCTCGGAAACACCTACGCCAATACGCCTTCCTCTAGCTCCAGTATCATCATCACCAAATCCACTTTCCAATTTAGGCTCTTGGATTGAAGGGGCATACTGACGACACCCCCTAACCCAGGATTTGAGCCAATACGGACAGATCCATTCTTGTTGGGGTAGTGAAGAAGTTCCCGTGAGGTAAGCTCCGTGAAATTCACCAAGACGTTCCGCAATCCATCCCCAATCGTCCAGAGGCCAGACATGATCACATTTCGAATGATGAGACACATCTTCCATCCACAACCCAATGGTGTGATCCGCTCTATCCTGTACAGCGAAACAACGGGGAGCTATGATACATCCCGGCAAATATTCGAGTATCCCTGATGAGAATACCTTTGCTTCTCTTTTCCAATAGTTATGGTATGTAACATCTTCCTTCTCTGCTGAGTCCGGTTTAATGTATTTCAAAATAAGTGACCATGACAGTGATGCTCCAACTACGGTAGCCGTTCCACGGATTCGATAAATACCTGATGTGGTGAAATTAAGTAGCCCCGGATTGAGGGGTTCAGCTTCCCAAGATTGTATTACTGCGTCAGGCTCTTCCAGCAGTTTTTGCACACTGCGAACAAGATATTCCACATCCTCAGTAGATTGCAGAATGCTATTCTGGCCCAGTTGTTCTTTTTCATTAATGCTTCTCATCCCTTTCATCCACCTCCCCTCCATGCCAATGTTCCTTTCACTCTACTGGTCCCGCCTTACAAGGTATACTCCATCCTGCTACTGCGGACGACTAGACCCATCTGTTCATAGAAGGCCTGCGCACCAGAGTTAAACGTCGACACGGATAATTCTACGCTGTCTGCCTGAAGCTCTCTTCCAAGTTCAATCAAAGCTTGAATTAACAGCTTTCCTGTTCCTTGACCCCGATGCTTGGTATCCACTACAAGTTCATGGATGTACAGCATCTTGCGATCCACCATCAATGAGTTATCTTGAATAATACTTAACTGCGCACTCCCGTAACCCAGAATCAAGCCCGTTTCCAAAGACTCGGCAACATACATGTAACGCTTGTCCGTTTCCAGTAGTTCGGTAAACTCCTTTTTCTCCATTCTGGTCTCTAACGCTCTGTATATATCCGGGCGCGCCTCGACATGCATCTGATGCAGCTCATCCATCAGCAATGACACGCCAGAGTAGTCCCTCAGTTCTGCCTTTCTGATGTTAATCGTCCCAGTACTCATCCTCATCACTCTTTCATCACATGAATTTTACATTATTATACAACGAAAAAGCAGATACCATCAGGTACCTGCTTCGCTAAATTTATCTTCATTCCATCAAGCCCATGTGATGCTCATTGTTTATTTTTTCGAAGAAGCATTTCCTTCATTAAAAGCAACAGGTGATGGCTTCGCTGCCCATTCGTCCGCCTGTGGCTCAATGTCCACTCCGCTCAAAATTTTCTTTTTCTCCATCAAGGAATCCCCGTCTTCATCCAGCTTGTTGCGAATTTCCGCCTCGTCCTGAGGTTGATTGTTCTGTGTCATCGTAGAGTCCTCCCTTTTTTTCGTATTCATGTTGATGTTCCTTTATATAACGTGCCCATTTTCTGCATTATCATTCTCCACGAGAGACAGGCGTCAGAGCTAACGAATCGTACACACCTTATAAGGGCAAATATAGGCGAAATGAAAATGTAACGAATCTCAGACACGTTATATCACAGTAATTCATCGAATTGGTTGGAAAAAAGGGACCTATCCAGGCTTTAGCGTGCCTAAGATTCGTTAGAATTTCGCACTTGCGATTTCCGCCCGAATAAGACGTGCTGAGTTCGTTAAGTGGATGCACTCTCTTTAAAGCACAAAAAAGGCATCCCACTGGTCATGTTCATGACCTTACAGGATGCCCTCTTTCCTTATGGTCCATCTCAGGTGGACTTTAACGATTAATTTCCTAGTTTCGTATCATGCCTGATCCTGACGAGCAAGCACCGCTAGCGCACGTAGCGCTGCATTAATCTCGTGCTCCACCGCTTGTCCAACCGCATCCGTATGCGGATCATACTCGGCAGCCAGATCGCTGTCTGCGAATCCATCGATCGCGACAATCGCTCCGGCGCGAGCACCACGCAAGGTGCTGACGATGTAGAGGGCCGCAATTTCCATCTCGGCCCCAAGCGCTCCAGCCTGCTTGTACTTGCGGTGTGGAATCTCTTCCACGCCTGCAAAGAACGCATCCAGCGTTACGGTGATACCAACGCCCACTTTGCCTGCAAATGTTGCAGCATCTGCGCTCTCCTGCTCACGAGCAGCTTCGATCAACGCTTGTGTCACCCCAATGTCCGCTACCGCAGGGAAACCATCTGGCACCAGTTGGCGAGTCAATCCGTCTGATCGAACAGCGGCTGTACTCACAATCACACTACCTGCCGGATAATCGGCTGTATACGATCCCGCTGTACCAACACGAATCAGAGTCGTTACACCCGCGCGAATCAATTCCTCGAAGCAGACAGCTGCTCCCGGTGAACCTACACCATGGCTGACTACAGCCATCTGTACCCCTTCATACAAACCAACAAACGTGCGATACTCCCGACTGAACGCCAGTTCTTTCGCCTGCTCCAGCTTGCGGGAAATCTTCTCCGCTCGTGCCGGATCGCCACAGACGATGGCGTATGCCGGCATGTCTTCCGAATGAATCTGCAAAATAGGCATCAACATCTCAATCAAACTCCTTCTTCGTCCACTCGTCTTCCGGAATTGGCAGGTCTTCACCCGAGAATCGTTGTTCCTTGAACGGATCGGCAAAATGGTGGAAACCATTCACTTCCCAGAATCCGTTCCGGTCTTCTGTCATAAACTCCAGTCCACGTATCCACTTCGCACTCTTCCAGAAGTAGAGTTGTGGCACGACCATACGCAGCGGAAAACCATGCTTGGGCGTTAGTGGCTCGCCGTTATATTTGAATGCAAGCAATACATCATCATGCATCAACTCTTCGAGCGGTACATTCGTCTCATAATCATGATCCGCATGGATCATGACGTATTTTGCTTCCGGTTTAACCCCCAGAAGCTTCACAAAATCGGAAAAGCGAATCCCTTCCCACGGCGTATCGAATTTCGACCAGCGTGTGACACAGTGAATATCACTCACCGTATTCACCTGAGGCATCGCTTGCAACTCAGCTAGGGAGAAGACCTTTTCCTCTTCGACTTCGCCGAATACCTTCAGATCCCACGTGGACAGGTCATATTCCGGCACTTCCCCTTCATGCAGAATCGGGAATTTCTCCGTCAGCATCTGTCCCGGCGGCAGCCGATCTCCGTGATCGTTGCCTGTTTTGGATGCCGGGCTTTTACTTTTTTTCAAACGTTCAGCCTTGTTATGCAAGTGGAATCCCTCCTTCTTTTACTGTCTCTAGCATAGGCATTCAGGAATTAACGCGAGCTTCCGCCCGCTTTCAGTGCATCCTGTGCATAGGTACGGTCTTTGAAAAAGAACATCGCGACCAGCGTCACAATATACGGCAGCATCAACGTGAAATGGGTTGGCAGGGAGAATCCTTGCAGACGTATACTCAATGCTTCCATGAAGCCGAACAGCACACTGGAGCCCATGACGCCAAGCGGATTCGCTTGTCCTAACATCGTTGCCACCAGCGCGATAAAGCCACGACCAGCGGTCATACCTTCGGTAAACATCGTTACCTGACCGAGCGACAACTGTGCTCCAGCGAGAGCACACAACACGCCGCACATCAGAACGGCACCATACTGGATGCCACGTACCTTGATCCCGATGCTCTGTGCTGCAATCGGGTTCTCACCGACCGAGCGCAGACGGAAGCCAGATACACTTTTGAACAGATAGAATTGTAGTCCAATAACGAGCACAATACCGAGGTAAACCAGCGGACTATGTCCCGATATTACATCGCCGACCCACGGAATGTCCTTAATCAGCGGAATATCCCACTTGGGAAGTCCCACCATGTCTTTGTCGTAGTATGCACCTTTTACATCAAAAATCGCACGCAGTGCAAAGGTTGTCACCCCCGCAGCCAGGAAGTTGAGCGAGATCCCGACCACGATGGCGTTGGCCTTCAGATTAATGCTTATAAAGGCAAAGAGCGCCGAGAATAACATCACAATTATAATGGAAAAGAGTACAGCCAGCAGCACATTGCCAAACAGATAATTGCCGACAATGGCGGAGAATGCACCGATCAGAACCAGTCCTTCAAGACCCACGTTAAACAGACCGACACGAGAACATAAAGCCCCACCGAGCGCTGCAAGCAGGATTGGAGTCATAATCCGCAAGGTTGAGCCAAACATGGCTGCATCAAACAGTTGTTGCATTGGACTTTTTCTCCTTTCTCCGCTTCAGGAATGAATAACCGATCTGAGCTGATACAAATAACGTCAATACAGCCTGGATGACACTGCCGACTTCCAGCGGCACATCCGTATTCCGTTCCATCCCCATGGCACCTGTCTGTAACGCAGCCAGCAAAATAGCTGCCACAGCTGTACCGAGTGGATGCGAGCGGGCAAGTAGCGTTGCCATAATGCCGCTCCATGCATAGCTCGCCGATGACAATGAGCCATCAAGGAAACGGTACTGTGTACCGAGCACTTCCCCCGCACCCGCGAGTCCAGCAAGTCCACCACTAATGACCATGGACAACATCATCATGCGAATGCGGCGAACACCACCGTAGGTTGCAAAGGACGGGTTGCTGCCGAGCATGCGGATCTCGTAACCAGTCACCGTTTTATGTGTGAACCAGTAGATCAGAATAGCCGCTACAATGGCAATAATGAAGCCAGCATGCAGACCCATGCCTTGGAACAACTTCGGCAACCAGATACTCTGATCAATCATCGGTGTCTGGGCCATTGCTGCAGATCCAGTCCGATCCTTGAATGGATAGGAGACCATGTATCCGCCAAAGTAAATGGCAATATAATTAAGTAGTAAAGTAGTGATCAACAAGTTCATGCCGAATCGAGCATCTAGCCAACCTGCAAACAGCGACCAGATTCCCCCGGCAACAATACCAGCCACAATCGCAGCAATACACACGAACCAGCCTGGTCCTGGCAGATAGAGCGCCGTGAGCGCGGCACTGAGCCCGCCAAGAATCATCTGGCCTTCGGCTCCCATGTTGAAAAATCCGGCACGGAATGCCAATGCTACGCCAAGCCCCGCCAAGATGATTGGTGTGGAACGAGCCAACGTATTGGTGAAGAAGTAGAAGTTGCCGAAGGCCCCTTTCCACATCTCCGCATACGTATCTACCACATTACCACCAACGATCAGAATCGCTACAGCCCCTGCAAGCAGACCGATGAATACGGCAAGCAGCGGCTGTACGAGTCCGCGAAGTGTTTCTTTTACCCGATTCATATCCGCTCTTTCCCTCCTGCCATTAACAAACTGATCTGTTCCTCTGTCGCTTCCTCTGCTCGCAGTTCTCCGGCAATCTCACCTTCATACATGACAATAATCCGATCAGATAATTGCAAAATCTCGGACAACTCGGATGAAATGAGTAGAATACCCGCACCCTCACTGCGTTTGCGTAACAATTCAGCATGGATCGTCTCCATGGCTCCAATATCCACACCACGAGTCGGTTCAGCTGCAATCAGAAACGGCGTATCCTGTGCAAATTCACGGGCAGCAATTAGCTTCTGCAAGTTTCCTCCGGATAAAAACTGTGCCTTCGTCTCCGCAGAACCCGTCTTGATGCTAAACTGTTTAATCCAGCCCTCTACCATCGTTCTTGCCGCTTTGGCTTTAATAATGCCACGTGACTGCAGGCGATGATGGTGTCCCATCAGTCCATTCTCACGAACGCTTGCGTCCTTTGCCGCTCCCCACATGTAGCGATCTTCCGGGATATGAGCAAGTCCATGCTCCCGAATGCGTCGCACAGGCCAGTTCGTAGTATCCTGACCTGAAAGCAAGACACGACCATTGTCTGCCTTACGCAGTCCTGCAATGACCTGAATTAGTTCTGACTGGCCGTTACCCGAGATGCCTGCTATGCCAACGACCTCGCCTTTTCGAACCTCCATGTGGATATCCTTGAGCGCCGAACGATCCTTAGCCCCGGACAGATTGACCCCTTCCACCTGAAGCACAGCCTCCGCTGGAACCGACGGCTGCTTGTCCATACGCACAAGTTCACGACCAACCATCAGACGAGATAATTCCTCCACATGTGTATCCTTGGCTTCCAAGGTACCTGTCACCTGACCATCCCGAAGCACCGTAATTCGGTCGGCTACATCCATGACTTCTTGCAGCTTATGTGTAATCAGTACAAAGGTTTTGCCCAGCTTAGCGAGAGATTTCATGTTCGCCAGCAGTTCCTTCACTTCAAGCGGAGTCAGTACCGCCGAAGGTTCATCCAATATAATGATGTCTGCGCCCTGATGCAGCACTTTGAGAATTTCAACACGCTGCTGCATGCCAAGTGGGCACTCGGACACTTTCTTCCACGGGTCAACCGGCATGCCATATTGTCTGCCAAGCTCGTTCACCTGGGCCGCTGCTTTTTTGCGGTCAAATGCACCTGCCTTAGCCGGTTCACGTCCGATCACGATGTTCTCCGCCACCGTAAAGGAAGGGAACAGCATGAAATGCTGGTGCACCATGCCGATGCCACTTGCCATCGCCTGGGACGGCGTGGCAAAGCTCACCTCGCGTCCACGGACTTTGATTGTACCTGACGTGGGCTGTTCCATACCGTACAGCATGCGCATCAGGGTTGTTTTACCGGCCCCGTTCTCACCTACAAGGGCATGAATCTCTCCCTCACGCAAATTAAAACGGATGTCACGGTTAGCGGTGAAGCCGCCGTATTTCTTCGTAATGTGCTCCATCTCCAACAGCATATCTCGCGTTCGCTCCCCTCGGTCTCGGTCATTTAATAGCAGCAAAACCGGCTGCCTGATCGGGCAGCCGGCTGATCAATTCCATCACTCATTCATTGAAAAGAACATTTAAAACTATTGTTGCAATGGATCTTTGACTACGATTTTGCCGGATACGATATCATCGTTGATTGCTTTAACTTGGTCGATCACTTCTTGTCCAACAAAAGCATTCAGCGGAGATTCGCTATCACGAGTAACGTAAGTCAGGCCTACACCGTCTTCTTTCAAACCGTAGTTAACAGCGCCTGCTTTGAAGTTGCCTTCTACGAAATCTTTCACGGTCTCATAAGCAACCGTATCGGTTGATTTCAATTGAGACAATACGATATGTTCCGGGTCTTCAACTGTGCGGTCCGTATCCTGACCGGAAGTATAGAAGCCTTTTTCTTTCGCTGCTTCGAACACGCCGAGATCACCTACAGCGGATGCGCCAGCGATGAAGTCAGCGCCTTTGCCGAATTGTACCAGCGCCAATTCTTTTGCTTTGGCCGGGTCATTAAATCCACCTACATAGTTCACCAAGAATTCTGCATCTGGATTCACGGATTCCAATCCCGCTTTGAAACCTTCCGTATATTTCTTGATCAATGGAACATCCATTGCTGCGATCATGCCGACTTTATCTGTTTTAGTGGACAATCCGGCAGCGGCACCAAGCAGGTACGCCCCTTCATATTCACGGAAACCAACGCTACGTACGTTAGGCAGATCAACTGTGGTATCTACAATCGCAAAGGACTTGTCCGGATTTTCTGCAGCGACTTTCTTCAATGCATCTTCTGCCTGGAAAGTGGCTGTAATAATCAGATCATAATTTTCGGCAACCGCAGCACGCAGATTTTGTTCAAATGCTGCCGGGTCTGTTGATTCAATCGTCTTGGTATCTACTTTGAATTCTTCGCCTGCTTTTTTGAAGCCTTCATCCATCTGTACAAAGAAAGGGTTAACCCCTATTTTTTCGGGAAGTACGAGGGCCATCCGAAGAGATTTCTCCGAATCACTGCCTTGGGCGGATTGTTCGTCTTTTGAAGCCGAAGTTCCACAAGCTGCCAACAAAATAGCCAACATGATGATCGATAAGACGAACGATAAACCTCTTTTCATTTTGAAAATACCCCTTTTCAACATTCTTTTTTCTTATCCTAGCGGATACTGTCGATCCTTGTCAATAAATCTTTGAGCGTATACACTCAATTAGAATATAATTGACGATTTGCATTCTTCCAAGCTCTGGAAAGCGCTCTATATCAAGCTTTTTTTTCGTTGACATACAGCGCGTCTCCGTGCTAAAGTCAATCCAATTATTCTATTCATATAGGATTTGTCAGAATTATAACCCAAAGCTGATTATTTTCCAACCCATTCTAAGGAGGCTATTCATTTGAAAAAAATCACCCAGATCACACTGGCGGCCCTGCTCGCCGCTCCGGTAACACTCGGCAGCCTGAGCTTGCCCGCTTCTGCTTCTGCAGCATCTGCAACTCCGGCTAAACCAACCACCTCACAAAGTGTCAAAGGACCGGTAGCCCAGGCTCCTGTTGCTTATACGGAAAGCGCAGCGGATTTTGCTCAATTCTTGCAAGCGAAATACAGCATCCAATTGCCGCAACAGATTACCAAAGGTGATTTCATTCAAGCCATTGCAGCCATCACGACAGCAGCTCAAGCAAGCGACAGTGCAGCTGAGGCTCCAGCCTTTACGGATCTGGCCTCTGGTGATTCTTCCTATGATGCTGCCGTATCCTTATACAATAATGGGGTTCTTACAGGTACAGAAGTACGTGCCAAGGATCAACTGAGCGCCTATGCAGCTGTTTTCATCGCGGTAAAAGCAGCTGGATTCAAGGAACTCGCCTATACATATCCTGCTGAGAAAACAGCCAAAGCGCTTGCCAAGGTTGGCATTAGCCCAAACCGTGTTCAGGGACAAGCCGCACAGGAACTCGCTGCAGCGATTGATACGGGTCTGATTCCCGAAAGCCTGTACCCTGCTCTACTTAAAGGTGGTGTAGCAAGTAAAGATTTCGCTAATACCTTGCTTGGACGCGTCCTGATCAGCCAAGGAAAATATAAACACGAGATTGGACGTTCCGGTGATGCAGACATCTACTCCAAACTGTATGCTGCATATCGCACAGCGGATCTGATCGAGTCACCTGAACTGAGAAAAATTGTGGATCAGGCCCTGCGAGATGATCTCGTCACAGGTTACAACTTAAAAGATAGCCGCTTTGATTCCAACTTTATCGATGAGCTGACACTTACTTACGGCCACGATAATATCCAGCACGCTGTACAATTGATTGGTTTGCTGCGTAGCGAAGGTATTGATGCGGATGTACAATTCCAGCCGAAGACATCTGCCTTCATTTATTTGAAGGAATGGGGCGAGCCGAAAGAAACGCCTGACTATAAAGTGACACAGATCGAGAACGGCAACTATATTGCCTCTGCGAAGGAATATGACATTCAATTCGAGTTCAACAATGTGGCAGACAAAGTTCGCTTCAACGATATTGTTCTGAAATATGCCAAGAAGAACAGCGATAGCACATCTCCACTGATTCTCAGCTCCTGGTGGCAGCCGCTGTATTATTCACCAACTGCTTTGGCAAACTATCCGGTCATTTCCAATAATAAGATTGCGCTTGGCAATTACTATGCTCAGTCCTTCTCTCTGAAAGAGAATGCCAAAGCTATTCGTGAAGGCTTCCTGAAGCTGGCGCCTGATGCGGATATTACGACGTATGACTTCTGGGTGGATCAGCCTTTCTTCAATTACCTGAACGGTGGTTCCGAATAAAATAAATTCCATCTCCAACCGAATTAAAGCTTGTATTTTGGCATCATAAGTAGCCGTCTTTACCGAATTTCACAAGGGTTTCGACCTCTGGATTCGTAAAGACGGTTTTTTGTTCAGCATTTTGCAAATTTCTTCTAAAAAATCATTCTTCTCATGCAGGAATTACCAATATAAGGTCGAATCCTATATGTACACAAACACGCAATTACATTGCACATCTCCGCACGAACAGGAGTTACTCATGGTATATGACGGTATTCTACTCGGCTTGATCGTTGGATTTTTTCGGGGCGGGTTGCGGCATGGGCTTAACCAGTTTGCAGCACTCAAGCTAAGAAGTGGTTGGATTTTCCCTGTATTGCTACTTATCCAGTTCTTTATTTTTTATTTGCAGGAACGATTCGAATGGGTGGCTTCCATTAATGGTTACCTCTTTGCTGCCGTCTACATTACAGGGCTCGCATTTCTGTGGCTCAACAGGCATCATACCGGTTTCATGCTCATCTGGATTGGGGTCTTTCTTAATTTTGCCGTGATGGCTGTCAACGGTGGGCGCATGCCGGTTTCTGTGGAAGCTTCCTCTGTGTTGGGACCGTATTATGTAGACATGCTTCGG
This sequence comes from Paenibacillus amylolyticus, assembly GCF_001570725.1. Taxonomy (GTDB): domain Bacteria; phylum Bacillota; class Bacilli; order Paenibacillales; family Paenibacillaceae; genus Paenibacillus; species Paenibacillus amylolyticus_A. Next base: position 84,362 of record NZ_BCNV01000006.1, on the reverse strand, counting down.
GAAGGCGGAGCCGTATCGAAGCATTTCATGATGGATGCGTCTACACACCTGCCTTTTCTCGGTGATATCATCCCACTGTCCAGCCCTTATCCACGGACTCAGGTGATTAGCATCGGTGATGTGGTCATGAACGTTGGCATATTCCTATTTATCCAGTACATGATGGTGAGTCGGGATAAAAAGGCTGTACAACCGGCTAAAACTCATCAGGCTTGAAGAAGATCAGTCAGACTCCAAGGAAGGGAGGTCTCCTCCATGAAAAAATTTGAAGGTGTGAAATATTCCCGCATTGTCATCAACGCAATCATCGTGGCTTCTGTCGTTGTGGCATTAACTTCGGGATACAAGCTGGGCGGCTAGTATCCATACCGCCAAACAAGACAAACAGGCTGCCCGCGGCCTGTTTTTTCTTTCTGGATTTTTGGTAGTCAACTTGATATGTTATACATCTATATAGTATACCTCTATACCAGCGCACCAATTATATACACATCAAGAGTAGACTAAACCCAAGCAGGAGATTTTTTATGAACTTTATTCGTAACCTTATCCATAAGGCAGATCGAAGCAGTCTGTATGTTATTTTGCTTAGCTGCACCGGTATCGGTGTTTTTCTGTACATGAACAAGTGGTCTTATCTTCATCTATCCACGGCAGATTGGGTTATGGTCTACACCATGCTGGGTGCGGCGTTGATTCTGGATTATTTCACGTTCCAGATTCCACCCAAAGGCAATCAGCAATCCATGGACTCATCGGTATACCTTGCCTGTATATTCATGTTCGGCGGAGCGTTCAGTCTGTCCGTGCTGCTCCCTGTCTCCATCATCCTGCTCATCAAAGAGCGCAAGCTCACCTGGTGGAAACACATTGTCAACTTCAGCATCTACAGTCTTATGATTACGGGAGCATCTGCCGTGTTTGAGTGGACGGGTGGCCAATCGGGAACGTTGAATGGATATAACCTGTTTCCTTATTTCGCAGCGCTCGCAGCCTACTTCATTATTAACACGATCACGCTCGGCTTGTTCTTTCATTTCTCGACGAAGGATGCGTTACAGCAGATGAAGCGGGCATTCGTTACCGAATCCCTGCTGGTTTATCTGTGTACGCTGATTCTGGCGCTGGTCCTGACCATACTGGTTGTGCACAATGGCGTACTTGGCCTGTTGTTGTATCTGAGTCTTAGCATTCTGCTCTCCCATGCATTCAGGCAGTTGTTCGTGATGTATCAGACGATTGAGGAGAAGGCCAACACGGATCAACGCACAGGCTTGTTCAACCATAGTTATTTCGAAAGCATGTTAGAGAGTGAACTGACTAACGCTCGAACGCAGGGAACCCCGCTCTGTCTGGGACTACTAGATATCGATGATTTCAAAAAGTATAATGACCGGTTTGGTCACCTTCAAGGTGACAGCCTGTTAGCCCTGCTGGGAGATTTTCTGATGCGAAAGACGGAAGGTACACCTGTTACCGCCTTTCGTTATGGCGGGGAAGAGTTCACGTTGCTCATGCCAGGCATGGAGCTGGACGAATCCTACAAGTTCATGAACAGGCTGCGGAAGCAACTGAATGATACACCGTTTGAAGGCGTTGAAGTGTTTCCGCACGGTTGCCTCTCCTTCTCAGGCGGCGTCGCACCCTATCAGGTGGATATGTATAACAAATCCCAGCTCGTGGATCAAGCCGATAAAGCACTGTATTACGCGAAGAAACAAGGCAAGAACAACGTGCATCGCCACGGCAGCAATGATGGTATGGAGCACGAGATTGATCTGGTACAGGATGTTCGTGACATCGAGCAGCAGCTCAATCTGTTCAGATACAAGGATATGGATACGTTCAAACATTCCAAACGGGTTTATAAATACGCACTGGATATCAGTGAATTGCTCAAGCTGGACAATGCGGAGAAACGGCGTTTCGTGCTGGGGGCATTAATTCATGACATCGGCAAACTGGAGATTCCCTGGTCCATTCTCAACAAGAAGGACAAGCTCACCGCTGAAGAATGGGAAACAATCAAAGGGCATGTCACTTGGGGCAAAAAAATGGTGATCACGAACGATCGCTTCGCCGATCTGATTCCGTATATTGAGCTGCATCACGAGCGCTATGATGGCAAAGGCTATCCTTATGGTCTGAAGGGTAACGAGATTCCTCGGCTGTGCCGGATGTTGACCGTCATCGACTCCTTTGATGCCATGACGACAGAACGCCCGTATCAGGAGACGAAGAATGTGGAGGAAGCTATTCGGGAGCTACGCGCATGTTCGGGATCACAGTTCGATCCGGAGCTTGCCGAGTTGTTCATTCGATATATTGAGAAAAGAACCGCTCAGCAACAGTTGCTGTAAGATGAACGAAGCTTCTTCTATATCCCCTTAAAAAGTCAAAGCGCTATCCCCGGTCTGATCGGAGATAGCGCCATTTTCATTTTCATGGAATGAATCGTACACCAGACAACTTCATTCTCGTGCAGATTCTACATTAAGATTTGGTATTCATCTCATGTGAGGTCTGATGCAGCTCTTTAATCATCTGCTGCAAAAACATGTTGTCTTGGCGACTGATACCGTGCTGATTGTCTTGAACAAGCATCTGATGAATGTTCTTTTTGAGCAATTCACTGCGACGTTCCAATACTTCTTGACTCATGTTGTTGCGTCACTCCTTAACATGTTTTGTAATGAATTCACGTTCTATATTAAGTATAGAGGACCTTCTCCGATAGGGAAAACGGACTCAGCCTTCCTCAGCTGGATACACCAACCCTCACCTAGCGTGACAACATTTCACCCCTTGTCGTTCTTAGATATCCTTCTAAATACTCCCTGATCCTCCCCAGGTTTCTCCAAAGACATAGACTAGGGTCTTGGACAAGCTTGCGTTATAATGGTCCCATCCCTGCATAATTAAAGTACGTTATTCAGCTAATCCTAGATCAAAGGAGTTCTGCATTCATGTCCTATAAACAAATCAAATGGATGATTCTGCTGATCCCCACATTCACAGTAGGCATCTGGGAATATATTCGCCATCAGTTCCTGATGCCGTACCTTTCGATGGATGCCGGAAACTGGTTAACGCCTGTCATCGTTTACCTCGTGAGCGTGACTCTGCTCAGCAGATTGTTCCGCATGCTTGAAGGTGCCAGGGCTGCTCTGGAGCAAGAGCGGGCTGCCAAAGTCGCACTGGAAGCCCGCGATCAATTGGCCAGAGAGCTTCACGACGGCATATCCCAATCCCTTTTCCTGCTGTCGGTCAAAACGGATAAAGCGGGCCGCAGTCTGGCCGGAAGCGGACATGAGAATGAGATCCAGGAGATTCAAAAAACGGTGCATGAAGTCAATACATATGTGAGGCAAGCCATTGCCCAGCTGCGTTATGTTCCCTCCTCTACGGCGGCACCCGAGATTATCTCACTGCATGCGCAGGTTGAAGTGCTCGTCAAGGAGACAGTACCTGGCGCACAGATTCACTGGGATCTAAGCGGTGTAACGTTCACTGCCAAGGAGCAAGTGGAACTGCTGGCCTGTATCCGGGAGGGTTTACTAAATGTACGCAAACATGCGCAGGCTACCCGCGTACAGATTCATGCGGAGGGTAACCCGATTGCCTGGTTCATTTATATTCAGGATAATGGGAATGGACTAAGTGGAGATCCTCTTCATCTGAAGGATCGGTACGGACTGCGAATTACGAAAGAACGTGCTGCCGAGATGGGTTGGTCTTTTACCCTTGATTCAAGACCGGGGCATACACGAATGACGATTGGAAAGGAGCATGCCTAACATGGAACATGTACGTGTATTGGTTGTTGACGATCATGCGCATGCGCGTGAAGCGATTTGTAGCATTTTATCCGAGGATAGTCTGTTTGAAGTGATTGGTACAGCTTCGAATGGACAGGAAGCGTTGGAGTTAACGGGACAATGGATGCCTGACCTGATCCTGATGGACGTGCAGATGCCTGACATGGATGGGCTGGAAGCTACCCGTCAGATCAAACTGCGATTCCCCTATGTTATTATCGTGATGGTCACGGTATCGGATGATGTGACCTTTCTGTTCGAAGCACTGAAACAAGGTGCTCAAGGCTATTTGCTGAAAAATCTAACGCCTTCCACCTGGCTGGAGTACCTGCGCGCCATCGTCAGTGACGATGCACCACTCAGCAAAGAACTGGCCTACCGGATTCTGCAGGAGTTTCCCGCGCCACGTAGTGAAGATGTGCAAGATAACCCGCTCACGGCACGGGAGCTTGAGATATTGCAATGGGTATCCGCAGGATATACCAATCGGGAGATCGCCGATCAGCTCGGCATTTCCGACCAGACGGTGAAGAATCATTTAAAAAACATTTTGCAGAAGTTGCAGCTTGAAAATCGGGTACAACTTACCCGCTATGCACTAGAGAGCGGGCTGGCAGGGCGCAAGCTTCGCAAATAAACTCGCTGCTTCGAAATGGAATGCATAGGTGCGGAATGTCATAGCATTCATGCTTTTGTCACAATTATGCAGACCAAATCGTTTTTTTATAGCCCAATGTAGTCATACGCAGTCATTTTGGACAAAGTTATAATGGGTTAGATTGTGTTCCAAACGCCATGAGTGACTATAAATCTATAACCTGAGGGTGATGATTTTTTTGATTTTTACAAGCTTTACCCTGAAATGGGGCAAACGGCACTGGGCATTAGTCACCTGCCTGATGCTCGTGTGCTGCCTTGTTATGCCACAGTGGGCATCTGCCCATGCTTATATTGTTAAGGCTTCGCCTGGAGAGAACGAGATACTCGTAACTGCTCCGGAGCGGCTGACGCTGGAGTTCAACGAATCCTTGCAGACGGCCTTTTATGATATCAAAATTACCGGACCTGACGGCACTCAGGCAGACGATGGAAAGGTGCAGATTGATGCGGGTCGCCCTCATATTCTGGAGACTGGCCTGCAGACCGGACTTGGCAACGGAACATATGCCGTCAACTGGAAGGCTGTATCTGCCGATGGGCATCCGATTCAGGGAGTGTATGTTTTCCATATCGGTGAACCTTCTGGATCGCCTGCCGGGCTGAGTGATCTTACATCCGGTTCCGGTTCAACAGGTGGACCGCTGAAATGGATCGTATCCCTAACCGACTGGATTCAGTATCTCGGACTTTCTGTCATTCTGGGTACACTCGCGTTCATGTTGCTGCGGATCGCTCCGACTTCCATGACAAGAGAACCTATGGACGTTCCGGGGAGCTACAGACTGTTATGGATCAGCTATGCTGCCGCTTCTTTTGCCGCTCTCGTCAGCCTGCCACTGAACACGTTATACGAATCTGGCGTGGCGCTGGGTGAGCTGAGTTGGGGACTGATCGGAAGTGCGCTCAAGCTGACATCCTTTGGCCAGATCTGGATGGTACAGATGCTGGTCGTGATGCTGCTGGCAGTCACCATTCTATCTGGATATGATCGGGATCGCTCCATCCGTGTGCGCATCTGGTCCTCCTATGGCTCACTTGTGCTCGTGCTCGGCTGGTTGTTCACACATGCCATGACAGGACACCCGGCTGCTGCCGATCAACGCGGACTCGCCATTACCATGGATTTCGTGCATCTGATCGGTGCCGCTTTCTGGATTGGCGCATTGACGGCCATGGCGATATGTCTGCCTCCACTGGCGGATAAGCTGCCATCGAAGGTTCGAGGAGAAGTATACTGGGTTGCCATTCGCAGGTTTACCGCCTGGGGGATTGGCGCCGTAGCTGCTCTGGTCGCTACAGGAATATACAGCAGTCTCATTATTCTGCCTGCACCCGTGCTGACCTCCTTGTTCACTACAGCCTATGGTCTTGTCCTGATCGGCAAGATTGTCCTGCTAATTGTGATGCTTGTCTTCGCATGGCGTCATGCCAGACTGGCAAGAGCAGCAACGGGAAGCAGATTATCCGGTAGCCTGAAAGCCGAACTTGCCACCGGCGCTGTAATTCTCGCTCTCGCTGCCGTGTTGACCCACCTGTCTCCAGGGCAACCAGCAGCGGTCGGACCGTATCAGGAGACGAAGACTACAGAAGATGGCTCAGCGATCACACTTCAGGTGAGTCCCAATGTAACGGGAGAGAACCAATTTGAAGTGGACGTCAAAGGTGCAGATGGCAGTATCGTCAATGATCTGGAACAGATCACCCTGTCACTCACACATCTGGACATGGATATGGGGATCTATGAGATTACCATTCCGAAAAATGACACCGGTGTGTACAAGGCTGAAGATTACATCTCCATGCCTGGACGTTGGAATATCAAGGTACATCTTCTGACCAAAACGTTGGATGCACTAGATGCCGAATTCGAGATCGACACCGCCAAGCCATAGTTACACAACGATTTATATTGAATCATATATGATAAGAACTGAGAGGGGTTATTTATTTTGAAGAAAACATCATGGATTTCCAAACTAACATCCACTATCGCAACAGGTACCGCAGCATTCATGTTATTCGCCGGATTCGCGAGCGCTCACGTTACCGTTAGCCCATCCGTTGCACAGACAAGCGCATGGCAGACGTACACGATTAAGATTCCATCCGAGAAAGAACTGCCTACGACCAAAATCACGATGAAAGTTCCAGAAGGTGTTGCATTCAAGCAATATCAACCACTGGCAGGCTGGAAAATCACCACCGAGAAGAACGACTCCAATGAAGTAACATCGATTACGTGGGAAATTGACGGCGATAACGAAGGAATTCTGGCAGGACAATTCCAGCAGTTCAACTTCGTTGCACAGAACCCAACGGCTGAAGCTGAAGTGGCTTGGGATGCGTTCCAATACTACAGCGACGGCAGCATCGTAGAATGGACAGGCCAACCAAGTGACGCCAACCCGCACAGTATTACAACGATTAGCGAAGATCCAGCTGCTGCTGGTAATGCTGCGGCAGGTGGAGGTCATGCCAACGATGGACATGATAGTGCAGGTACAGAAGGAGCCGCTGGGGATAATGCAGCTACCGATGATAGCAAAGCAAACGATGACACCACACTCGGCGATGCACTCAATGACACCGTTACAGGTGAGCCGAACAACACGGATACAGACCCGGGTACGCTGAAGCTTCAACAAGCAACATTGATCGTATCCATTTTGGCCCTGATCTTGTCCTTCTTGGGGATCGCGTTGGCTACACGTCGCAAAAAACGTTAAGAACTAACGTGCAGCAATTTACGCTCACTTAAGAAAAGTTCAGATAACAAAAAAGCCTATGGCAAACGGGTTCAAACCCGATGTGCCATAGGCTTTTTTAGCTATCATGATCTTGATTGACTACTCATGTTCTTTACGATCCGTGGTTTATGCGCTCAAGCAATGCCTCTCCACTGTCACACTCATCTTAACGCTGATTGCCATCCGCAATATGACATCAGCCTTACCACTCTTTAGCGTTGCTGATCCGTCTGGATCATAATCTCAATGTATTGCAGCAAGCTTTTCTTCTGCTGTTCGATGGATTGAATACGTCTGGACAGGCCCGCAAAAAAATCTTCAATCTGCTGCCTTGTATGATCTGCAGACTGCCCTTTCCAATCGTTTAGGCGACTGTATAGCGCCCTCGCTTCCTGTTCATCGGCTTGCAGACGGGCAAGCAGCTGTGTCAGTTCTTTTTCCGCAATCCGAAGATCATTCAATTCCACCAGCAATTGTCCACCCACTCGTGTTCCCTCCCCCTATGTACGTGATATCAACGCTAACCTATGAATCCTAATTAAAAATGAACCGGACTTTCGTCCGCCTGCCGGAAGGCATCCGCCTTCTCATCGATAAAGTTCAGGAACTGGCTGGTGTGTTTCATATGCCATGTGCCAAGCTCATGAATGGACGCGTCCAATTGGGTGACAATTGGCTCCAGTCTGCGACTGCGGCTCGTATGCAGGTATTGAGCCATTCGGCTTCGGACCTGATTCAGCTCCGCATTACATTGCTGTGCATTTTGCTTCCACCGGGATGCGACACTCTTCAGTTCTTCCGGCGTTACCTGAATCAGACCGGAAACTCCTCCCACGGCACCCACACCTGCAACCATCTTACTGGTCTGCACTCCAAAACTACGCATAATATCTGCAAGCTCCGTCATGATATTGGAAGGCTCACGAGGCGTTTTATTGATTTTTTCACCCGTGGTAGGGTCGTACAGATCATTGGAAATATAACCATTCTCAAACTGATACTGCTTCAGGTCGTGGTATTCCTTTCCACCAAAGGTGTTATTGATCTTATCCAACATGCTCATGCTGTCGTTCATGTCTTCATAATTGGAGTTGATGTAATACATGGAACCAACATGGCGATCATAGCCACCAAAGAATCCACTGGCAACAAAGTCACCCGGGTGACCGAAATTTGTGATCTGACTATCGAATCCGCCCTCTTCTGCCTTACGTTTCAGTGATGGAGTCAAGCTGGATATGACAGATGGCGCACTGAAGGTTACTGCTGTCATTCCCGTATGCGCTGCTGCATACTGGGCATTTCCGCCGCCTAGCGAATGACCGGTCAAGGAGAAGTCCAAATTCTTGTATTTGTTCTGCATATCCTTTGCGTAGTCTTCTGCTTCATACATTTGATTCGGAAAAGGATTCAACTTTTTATCAATCTGTCGATCAAGCTCACCCACTGCATTATCCAAATGGGTCAGTCCGGTGACGTCTTTTACCTTTTGAATGCCACCTGATAACCAATCCGGTGTGAAATCGGTAGACTGTTCAATTTTTCTGCCCAGTTCCGGGATCGCAATCTGACCATCCGCCAGAAAATCAAGCCCTTTACGATCCCATCCGGCACTTCCCTCCGTTCCCCGGTAAGAAATGACCGCCTGATCCGTTTCCGGATTGTAAAAAGTTACAGCATCAAACCCGGAATAACCGTTACCATGCGTATCTTCAAGCACTTGCCATCCTGGCAGATTCGCATATTCGGTGCCTGCTTTAGCATTTTCGTAAGCCAGTTCCGACATCAATCGGTATGTTTCATCATCAATTCGTGGTGTATCACTCACGTTATGTTCACCTCCAAAGAATCAGTACAATCTACTTGGCAAAAGGATCATAGCCCTTCGCAATAATGGCTGCTTTGATCGCAGGACTCATACCAAAATTTTTGATTTTCTTATCGGTATAATCATATGAAATGGTAAACTCTTGGTCTTCTTGCTCGACCACGTGCCCTTCCATCGCAATAGAATCAAGTGCCATTTCGGGCAGTAACTCCTTGCTGGTAATAACAACATTCAGCTCATACTTGTCTTTGAAATAGTTTACTGCTTTTGTCTCTGCTTCCTCAAAAAGTGCCTGTTTCTCGCTTTCCTTCATGTTCTGACAACCTCCCAAAATAAAGATAGCTAGCGCAATTAAAAAGAATACACCTACCCTTTTTTGTATTGGCCCCATACCCATCACCTTCTTCTTATGATTTCAATGTATATGTGCACCCATAGAATCAGGAATATTCACTCATTCATGCCTTTACCTTGTGTTACCTGAATCATAGTACAAAATCAACATCGCCACATCGGCTGAGAGCATCGTTTTTATGTATCTTTCTTCCTAAATGATTCATACGCGTGTTCGCGTGTATATTACCCGATTTCCTGAATTTTGCATCATAATTCTATAGAGTATTGTGCTTTTTCCGATTCACGACAAAAAGAGCCTGCTCTTCGATAGAGCGGCTCTCTTTATGCCATGTTGAACTATTATGCCAATGCCATCTGCAGCGCAGTCAGCGCAATACCGATAACAAATCCCGTAACGGCTCCGTTGATCCGAATCCATTGCAGATCCTGTCCAACCTTATCCTCAATCATCGAAACCAAAGTAGCATTATCCATTTTGTCTACATTTTCGCGCACCAGTTTACCGATTTTGGAATGGTTTTTCTCCAGCAGTGTAGTAACGCCATCTACAATCTTGGCATTCATACCCGTCATCAACTCGTGATCTGCCCGCAGATCAACCAATACCCGCTCAATGGCAGGCAGTGCATACGTATCTACATACTGTCCATCTTCCATCGCGGCGAGCGCTTTATCTCTCAGTTCGGTGAGCTTGTTCAGCACGGTTTCCTCGGCGTTCCAGCCATCCAGCATATTGTTCTTCCAGCTGTTAATTCCATCTTGCACACTATCACTTATCGCGAGCCTTACGGTCTGGGTACGTACCAGATCCAGCACTTTGTACCTTAGCGCGCTACCTTCACGTTTCATATCCTCTACCCGATCGAAGAGATATCCTTGCAAAATGCCACCCAGGCGCTCCTCGTTCATGTAACCAAGGAATGCATTCATCGCAAACTGCATCAACCCGTTCATCTGAATACCGCTGATGGCTTTCATGCCGCTTTCACCCAAAAACATAATTGTCTCGGGCTTAACGAGCCACTCTTCGGCTTGCTTCAGTCCGTAGTCCAACGCTTTGGCGTCATAACCCCGCTCTGTCATCTGGTGAGCAGCCCGTTCCAGAATCGGTCCCAGATCAAAGGCGCCCGCCTGTGACTTGATCTCACGCGCTACAAGGGGAGCAATCTGCTCTAACGGCAGACCCGCCAGAATTCGTTTGCAGAGCGTATCAATCATCGTCTTGATCCCGTCATTGTGAAGCTCACGCGTCAATGTATCGAGCACCGTCTCTGATGCTTTGAAATCTGCAATTTTCTCGGTAATGCTGTCTTTGTTGAGTAGGTTATTCTCTACTGCGGAGACCAGACCTTCGGTCATTTTATTCCGATTTTTTGGCAATAAAGCCGTATGCGGAATTGGGATACCCAGCGGGTGACGGAATAGCGCCGTAACTGCGAACCAGTCCGCCAGTCCACCCACGAGTCCCGCTTCAAATGATCCTACCAGCAACTTGCCCACGGGCACGCCTTGGAAAGGCAGGGATGCAGCAAATCCTGCTCCCATCACCACGAGAGACCAGGCTGCTGCTTTTTTGGTTTGTTTAGGTTTAGCCATTGTATTCTTGCTCCTTTATCGTTAATCGTACGGCCCGGCCTGTACTCGATTCCGCACTTCTTCGTTTCTTATGTAAAATCTCCAATAGCAAAATTTCGACTTCCATATATCGTATACTTCATCTTATCACCCACAAGCGTCAAAACCAAACCTCTGGTTGAAGAAAAAGCATAATCACGGCGTTTACTTTGCAAGATGAATCATGATATTTTCCAATACAAGGAAGTTTTTAGTATAATCAATTAAGACGGCTCTTCGATATCGATTGGCCGCGGAACAGCAGGGTAATTACATAGTGGAACAATGGATCAATAAGAGGAGGAATTTCGGACCATGAAACACGTGCAGGACACAACCACGCTCTACAACGGAGTCAAAATGCCATGGCTGGGTTTTGGCGTATTCAAAGTTAAAGACGGAGACGAAGTCGTTCATGCTGTCAAAACGGCCATTCAAGCCGGGTACCGCAGTATCGACACAGCCAAAGCGTATAACAACGAAACAGGTGTTGCTCAAGGTATTCGTGAATCCGGAGTAGCCCGTGAGGATCTGTTCATTACCACTAAAGTATGGAATAGTGATCAGGGATATGAATCCACACTCGCTGCCTTCGAAGCAAGTATGGAACGACTCGAACTGGAGTACCTGGATCTCTATCTTATTCACTGGCCCGTTAAAGGCAAGTACAAAGATACATGGCGAGCGCTGGAGAAACTTCACAAAGAAGGACGTATCCGTGCGATCGGCGTGAGCAATTTCCAGATTCACCATCTGGAGGACCTGATGATCGATGCCACGATCAAACCTTCGGTTAATCAGGTGGAGCTTCATCCACTACTGATTCAAACCGAATTGCGGGAGTACTGCAACAAACATCAGATTCAGATCGAAGCATGGTCTCCGCTTGGACAAGGCCATCTGATGGATCATCCGTTGCTGAAGGACATCGCCGCCAAATACAGCAAGTCCCCCGCACAAGTCATTCTGCGCTGGGATCTGCAGAACGGCATCGTGACGATACCGAAATCTGTTACGCCTGAGCGTATTCACGCGAATGCCGATCTCTATGATTTTGAATTAACTTCGGAGGAAGTAGAGCAGATTAACGGCCTGAACGAGAACAAACGCTTTGGTTCGGATCCAGACAACTTTAACTTTTAATATAAACATCTTAATTCGATTACACCCGCCTTCGATCTTAGAAGAGCGGGTGTTTTGTGATGTGATGTTATAGGCAATCTATTCGTTGTTAAGAATGGAGGCGAGGCTTGTTATCCTATTTAGGGCCGAAAAAAGAGTTTTTTGAGAGTTTAGAACTATTTTGTCTCCTCATCAGTCTAACGAGTGTCAAGCGAACTCAAGCACTTATATAGAATCCAGGCCTGGAACGAGCGGTGACTTGAAGATTTAGGTTTATCAGGGGGGATCAGGAGTGATTAGACTGAACCATAGAAAGACAAAAGAAGAACAGTTCAGCGAAAAAATAACAGAGATTCAAAATAAATTATATCGACTGGCATACTGCTATGTTAAAAATGAACAAGAAGCGCTGGATATCGTATCCGAAGCGGTCTATAAAGGGTTCATCGCTTATGGAAAGATGGAGTCCATGACTTATTTTGATTCCTGGATGTCACGAATTGTGATTAACACAGCGATAGATCATATACGACGCAGCCAGCGAGTGACCTATATGGAAGATCATGCGCAGGAGTATGTGGCTCCAGAGCGAGGGGCCTCGCTGGAAGAAAAAATGGATCTATATGACGCACTGGATCGGCTTATCCCCGAGGAAAGAGCCTATATTATATTAAAATTCTTTGGGAATCTGCCTTTTCGAGAGATGGCTGAAGTGCTCTCCATACCGGAAAATACAGTTAAATCCAAGTTCTATCGTATTATCAAAAAATTAAAATTTTATTTGATTGAAGGAGAGGTTGAGAACGTATGACAGGAAAAGATCGTTACGAAAACATTGAAATCCCTGCTCAACTTACGGATGTTATTCATCATGCCCAGAAAAGAGCCACTGCTCGCAAGAGTTCATCTCAAATGATTCGCTATGCTTCAGTCATAGCGGCATGTGTTGCTTTTCTCTTCGTGGTGAACATCCCTTCCGTAGCAAACGCCATGTCCAAAATACCTGTGGTCGGATCTATTGTTCAGGTATTGCAGTTTGGTGATGGAGGCAAAGTTACAGATGGGGTTACCATTGGTACGGAGACGACCGAAAATACACTTAAAATTAATTTCGGTATGGATGAAGGTGAATCCGTTGCTCATGTGCCATCTTATAAAGTAGAACACAAAGAAGCACCTAACCGTCTTATTTTCACCTTCCAAGGTATCCGTTTCATTGATTTTGCCCAGATCGAAAAAGATTTTCTAACGCAACCTTTGGTGAAGGATGTGTATCGTAATATTATTTTGGATGACTCAGCCATCCGTTTCGTTGTTGAGTTAAAAGAAGGTGTACAGTATTCAGTGACCGAATTTGAGAATCCTGGATCGATGGAGGTAAAACTTACTTCAGACGGTAAACCTGTGCCACCTCGAGAGGTATTTTCTCTTCGTACAGAAGAGATGCCTTCAGGAGAATGGATGGGTCATCTGGCAGAGTCATATCCTGAAGAAGATATCTCATATCTGAAAACGTCCACTGGTAAATTCACTGCTGTCATCGGTGCCTATGATACTGCCGAAGAAGCTGAGCTTAAGCTCAAGGAAATTTCAGAGCGGCCGTCTTATACCGGAGACTTCTATATGGACAGCTGGATGAGTAACGAGAATCCGAAGTGATCAGTTATTGCTAAAAGTGACGCTCAATCCAAAAAAATCCCGATTCGGATGCCCTGAGCATCTCGGATCGGGATTTTCATTTCTCATCTCAAATACTTACTATTCGCCTTTGGATACCAGCTTGAAATCATCAAAGTGGAAACCTGGCGCTACTACGCAAGTTACCAGTACAGGCTCATCGCCCAGCGGGCGTGCTGTCTGCCATACGCCGGCAGGAACGAGCACCTGTGGTGATTGCCCCGCAGCAATATCCATTCCCAGAACAAGAACTTCCTCGTTCTCCGGGTTCTCCCCGTTGCCGCCCAGCTTCAGTTCAACCGGACTGCCGCTGTGCCAGAGCCAAAGTTCATCGGACAGAACCGTATGCCACTCGGAGATCTCATGTGCGTGCAGCAAGAAATATGTGGAACTTGCCGAGAATCGTGGGCCGGAGTATGTATCCGGCAGAACGGATTGTGGAATCTGATAGGATGCCTTCCATTCTTCCTTATACCAACCGCCTTCAACGTGAGGCTGCATATTGAGCGCAGCAACCAATGGCGATAATTCATGTGTCGTCATAACCTGTTTCCTTCCTTCCAAATCATAGTCGAGACACTCCTTAACCAGAGTTTTGCCTCTCTCTCCCTACTCTAAAACATCATTCAAGTTTTGTCACCTTGACAGCGCACATGGGCCATGCCAGATTCGTTCTCCCGGTATTTAACGATATGATTAAAGAAATATTTCATTTCCAATGATAGCGTTTACAAAAAGATGGATTTTCCGTTATGATATGGATATCGTTGTTAATCCGTGAAGCAGAGGGGTGCTGTACCATGAGTCTCATAGAGGATCGGATTGGACCCAAATATCGAATCGGGGAACATTCATTTACCATTGAACATATGCGCAGACAGGATGGGAACGGTATGCCACAGCCTCATGCACATCCATTCTACGAACTGTATTACCTGCTTGAAGGGGAACGGGTCTACTCCATGAATGGTCAGATTTTATCCGCCCGCAAGGGTGATTTTATTCTGATTAATCCACACGATGTACATACCACCTCCAAAGGAAGTATTCCCGGCTTTGAACGGATTCTAATCGGTTTTTCGCCTGCTTTTGCGACGGGGATGGAACTCGGCATATGTGGTCTGTTGCCTTTTAATTGTTCGAGACTCCTTCGCCTGCCTGAAGCGGAACAGCCCGAGATGGAGCGCATATTGTGGCAGATGCTACAAGAGTGCAAAGAGCGCCGTCCTCACTATGAGATCGCGGTCAGAAGCCTGCTTGCCCAACTTTTGATCCGTATTCATCGGGTAGAAGAGAATATCCGGCAGTCATGCCCAGGTCCCTTGCATCCGATGCAGGACAAAATCAGTGAAATTGTTACTTATGTAAATAACAACTATACCGAACCACTTACGCTGGAGGGTGCAGCCAATCGTTTTTACATCAGCCCATCCTATCTAAGCCGGATGTTCAGCCGATTTACCGGGTTTCGGTTTAGCGAATATTTACGTGTTGTTCGTGTCCGGGAGGCACAGCGAAGATTGCTGTCTACACAAGAGCGGGTACAAATGATCGCAGAGAAGGTAGGATTCGAGCATACGGCTCATTTTAACAAAACATTCAAACAGGTCACCGGTACAACACCGCTTCGCTATCGCAAGGAACACCGGTAGATCATTAAATAACATCATATAGAAGCCGAGTGGGTAGCCTTGCTCCAGAGATTACTCACCTCTTATAGCGAGAAGCGCCTTGATTACTGGATCTATAGCTACGCCACTACGGCTGAATTGGACCAACTTATATAAACCTAATTACATACCGTTTACCTGTTGCACACCTTTTACCTGCGAATGATCACACCACTTCGTACCTCAGGACCAACAGAGATCTGACGCCCACCTGTGTCGGCATCCCCTTCACGACATACAATGCCTGCGGACTCGTGTCCGGTCACCATCAGAAGTCGCCCATCTGCCCCCTTGCCCTGAATGCTCTCTAACTCTGCCCCTTTGCACTGATGCAAATGAATCAGCGGACCTTCCGTGATCTGCGCCTGTAATTCAGCGATATGCAGATGTTTCGCATGACCACATTGAACACCACTGCGGGCTTGCACGTTGTAGCGCTCGATTCTAACGCCATCCAAAGGCAACTCCGGCAACCCACTCACGAGCAATGCAGTGTCGGCACCGGCACAGACCACATCCGATATTCGAATATCCCGGAACACTGGCGTCTCTTCGCTAATCTCCTGAGACAGATCACTGCCCCGAGCAGACCCTTCCTGATTCGCATAGAAAAAGGAAAACGAGATGGCTTCCATAATGATATCTTTCATATATATACGCTCAATCTGAATATCCTCAACCACCCCGCCGCGCCCACGTGCGCTTTTGAAGCGAAGTCCTATGTCCGTTCCGATAAACGTACAGTCCGACACCCGCACATGCCGCACACCACCGGACATTTCACTGCCAATCACAAACCCGCCATGACCGTGATACACCGTGCAATCCCGAATGGTGATGTACTCGGATGGGAGACCCAGTTCACGACCTTCGGCGTCCTTGCCTGATTTCAGACAGATCGCATCATCACCGACATCGAATACACTCTTCTCCACCACCACATGACGGCAAGATTCAATGTCCAGCCCATCTCCATTCTGTGAAAACCATGGATTCCGTACACTCACGTTACGAATGGTTACATGCTCCGATGCCCATGGGTGTAGATTCCATGCAGGCGAGTTCTGGAACGTTGGACCGTCCAGCAATACCCGTTTGCATCTGCGCAAGCTGACCATGTTAGGGCGTAGAAAGTCTCTGACTTCTTCATAAGATGCCACGTCACGTACTTGCTCCTGATGCAAACGATACGCAATGGCACCACCTTCAAGTGCAGATGCGGATGGCCACCAGATCTCTTCATCTCCACTGGATTGCTCAACAACGCCACCCGAGTCAACCAATCGGTTCCATTGTGAAGCGGTCATTTTGGAGCGTTTCACCGGACGCCACGCTTCCCCGCCACCATCCCATATCCCCTCACCAGTAATCGCAATATCCTCCAGTTGATCCCCATCAATCGGAGATTGGCAACGAACGACCTGCCAGCCTTCGAAGCTTGACGCAATTAATGGGTATCGATCAAAATCTCGGCTAAACGTCACCAGTGCCCCTGCTTCCACATGTAGTTCGATACGGCTACGCATTACAATCGGGCCTGTGAGCCATACCCCGGCAGGAATTACGATTCTGCCACCTCCTGCTTCGGCACATGACGCAATGGCAAGTCTGAACATCTCCGTATTATCCGTTACACCGTTTCCAACAGCTCCATAGTCTGTAATTTGAAATTCCTGAGCAGGAATGACAGGCAAATTAACTTCATAAGCTCGAACATCGGACTGGGCACTTGCTCCTGTCGATAATGGGGAGTGATATGTATTCATCGTGCAGAATCATCCTCTCTACTTGTAATGTATCGTTATGGGATCAATATTTCGTTACGACCTTCTTTTTTTACGTTCAGACGGGTGCTCTCCGCTCCATCATATCAATGGCATGATGCACAGGGTTGAGCTTTTTTGCCATGTACGGTTAGAACTTGATGGAATTTGTTCTGTTGATCAGAGTCATAAATCGAACATCACTTTCAGTATACTCTATACATCTATTCCAAAGGTTGGTAAATAACTAGGATATTAGATTCATTTTTCTGTCAGGATTCGTCACAAGAGATTTAATAACTTGACAGATATATAACATAATTACTGGCTATAGCCCTAGAGATACCATTACTTATGTCATGTTTTATCACAAACCAATTGCCATAAGCAGGATGACTATGTATGATTAAATAACTAGTTTCAATTAATTCCTTATTATTCCTTTTCCACACAAACGTTGCAGAAAGGATGGGGTGTACTCTTGATTGAATTTAGGGGTGTCCAAAAGCATTTCGGTCATTTTCATGTCCTCAAAGATATCCATCTTCACATTGAAGAAGGAGAGGTCGTCGTCATTATCGGACCTTCCGGCTCCGGCAAAAGCACATTACTCCGCTGTATTAATCGTCTAGAGACCATTACCGAAGGTGAACTTGTCGTCAGTGGGATCCCTCTACATCAGAAAAAGGTGGATATTAACCTCTTCCGCCGTGACATCGGCATGGTATTTCAACACTTCAATCTCTATCCTCACAAAAAAGTCATCGATAACATTACCCTTGCACCCATGAAGGTGCGCAAACAACCCAAAGAACAAGCAGCATCAACAGCAATGAAGTATTTGACCCGGGTGGGTATTGCTGATAAGGCAGACAGTTATCCCTCTCAGTTGTCCGGTGGACAGCAACAACGGGTAGCGATCGCCAGGGGACTCGCGATGGAGCCCAAAATCTTGCTTTTTGACGAACCCACCTCTGCACTCGATCCCGAGATGATCGGGGAAGTCCTCGATGTTATGCGCTCCCTTGCCCATAATGGCATGACCATGGTCGTCGTGACCCATGAGATGGGATTCGCCCGCGAAGTTGCGGACCGGGTCATCTTCATGGACGAAGGCCGAATTGTAGAAGAGGCCACCGCCGCTGAATTTTTTGACAACCCCAGAGAAGAACGAGCACAGCAATTCCTGAGCCGTCTGATTCATCATTGAGAATAATCCACTATTCCATTTTGAAAGGGGTCTTTATTCATGAAGAAATTATTGAAATGGCCATCATTTATGCTTGTCCTCATTCTCTCGCTTGTATTGTCAGGTTGTAGTACAGGTACAGATACACCTTCTGCGAGCGGTGGTGGTGATGCCGAGACGAAAGGCACGATTGAGCAGATTAAAGAGCGCGGCAAACTCATTGCTGGCGTGAAATATGATACGAAGCTATTCGGATTGAAAGATCCCGCAAGTGGCAACGTTGAGGGGTTCGACATTGATATCGCCAAGGCACTCGCCAAACAGATTCTTGGAGATGAAACGAAGGTCGAGCTGAAAGAGGTCACTTCCAAGACGCGTATTCCCATGCTGCAAAATGGAGACATCGACATCATTATCGCCACGATGACGATTACGGATGAGCGTAAGGAACAGGTGGATTTCAGTGACGTTTACTTTGAAGCAGGCCAATCCCTGCTCGTGAAAAATGATAGTGCGATTACTGGCCTGGAAAGCCTTAGCGGTGTGAAAGTGCTCGCGGTGAAAGGCTCCACATCCGCTCAGAACATTCGCGAGAAAGCCCCGGATGCTGAAGTGCTTGAATTCGATAACTATCAGGATGCATTCACCGCTCTCAAAGCCGGTAAAGGCGAAGCGCTGACCACAGATAACATCATCCTTATCGGTATGCAACAGACGGATAACAGCTTCCAATTGGTTGGTGGCAA
Organism: Paenibacillus amylolyticus; assembly: GCF_001570725.1. Classification (GTDB taxonomy): domain Bacteria; phylum Bacillota; class Bacilli; order Paenibacillales; family Paenibacillaceae; genus Paenibacillus; species Paenibacillus amylolyticus_A. Next base: position 65,171 of record NZ_BCNV01000006.1, on the reverse strand, counting down.
TTTCACAAGTGAACCTTATGGTATGGCTATTCGCAAAGGCGACACCGCCTTCGTCGAAGAGGTCAACACACTGCTCAAAAGCATGCAAGACAGCGGGGAATACGACACATTACATGAGAAATGGCTGGGCGCGAAGCCCGAGTAACCCCGATTAATGATGAGTAAGCGGCGACTTCGTCTGCTGGATGCGATGCATGAGCAGGCGTAATCGCCGTTTCTACATCTGGAGAACGGAGGCTTCGCCTATATGGGCACATTAGATTTCAACGTACTGATGCGACACTCGGATCGGTTTCTGGAAGGTTTCCTGAACACCATTCAAGTGAGCATTATGGCTCTGATCGGCAGCTTTATCCTTGGCGCTATTCTGGCCATTTTTCGGATATCCCCTGTAAAACCGCTGAACTGGATCGGTACGGGGTTTGTGGAATTTATCCGGAACATCCCACTGCTGTTGGTTGTATTTTTCTTCTATCTTGGACTGCCTGCACTCGGCATTTCGCTGGATGGGTTTGTCTCCGGTACTCTGGGCCTAACCATCTACACGGCCGCTTTCATTGCTGAAGCGATCCGAGCGGGCATTCAGACTGTGCCGCGTGGACAGCTGGAAGCAGCAAGATCCTCCGGCTTGTCCTATGTACAGGCCATGAACCTGATCATTCTGCCTCAGGCCATCAAGATTGTGTTGCCGTCCATTGGCAACCAGTTTATCAATCTGGTCAAAAACTCATCCATTCTTGCTGTCGTCGCCGGCATGGATCTCATGTATTTTGCCGACCTCGTTAACTCGGATACGTTCCAGCCGCTAAGTGTGTACACCATTGTTGCGCTGTTCTATCTGGTGCTGACACTACCACTCAGCTTCCTGGTGCATTATATGGAGCGAAGATTCGGACAGAGCGATGCAGAGGCGCGTAGCACCAAGGGCAAACCAAAGAAGAACAAACCAGCAGGTCAGGTCACCATGTAACAGATCGACTTGTAGTTGTGTTGATTTTTGGGGCGATATATCGGATATTCCATTCCTGCATACAGAAGGAGGCTAATAAAATATGGACTTTAGCGGGGCCTATGCCTGGCCCAACCTTCGTTTCCTGCTTCAAGGATTCCTGATTACCCTGCAGGTAGCAGGGCTATCTATTGTATTCAGCTTCGTGCTTGGCACTGTGCTGGGTACGTTGCGGTTTACCCGTATCCCCATTCTGTCGCAGATCGTGGCGGTGATCGTGGATACGATCCGGAATCTACCGCTGCTGCTCATCATTTTCTTCATCCACATCGTACTTCCACAGCTCGGGATCAAAATGTCCGTCTTCTGGTCCACGGTCGTTGGACTGAGTCTGTTCGAAGGCGCGATGATCGCTGAGATCGTCCGTAGCGGTCTGAAGTCCGTTGAGCGTGGCCAGGTGGAAGCTGCCCGCTCCTCGGGCCTGAGCTACATGCAGACTCTCGGTGGCATTATCATGCCACAGGCGCTACGCCGCATGTCCCCACCGATGGTCAGCCAGTTCATCTCGCTTCTGAAGGATACATCACTGGCGATCATCATCTCCCTGCCGGAGCTGATGCACAACGTGCAGATCCTTGGCGGTCAAAGTTTCGATTACATCATCCCGGCCCTGCTGCTTGCAGCCGTATTGTATTTTGTCATCAACTACGCACTGTCTATTGTCGCAAGACGACTTGAGGCACGAATGAATTGAGACAGTCCAAAGACTCCAATTCCACTTCTACGTGGTTTTGGAGTCTTGTTTATCTTTATTAGCTCTATTGGCTTTAGGCTTGGAACGAACGGAGCCTCTCTCCCATTCTACTCCACCCCATATACTCCAACTAAAAACAACCGACTGCATTATGCAATCGGTTGTCTATTCATAAACCCGGTCTTATATTTAAAACGATTATACTCATTAATCAGTTCATCCAGTAGCATCGATTGTTGAAGGACTTTGTTGTCTTGCATGCCATGATTCTCCGCCAAACGACTTAACTCTTGCCTATTCCGTTCGATTTTATCTTTGATCTGCCTCGGTTCACTCATAGCATGCACCCCCTCTTTGTATAACATTTTAGGATACATTGCCAAAAAATTCATATTTTATTCCTTTGCAGAATAAAATATTTATTTACATCGAGATACTTTCAACATCAAGCATTTTGCATGGAGACATGAACTCTCCTCATCTCTACAAGATGTGGGGCATAGACATTTATAGCATGTCTACATATCGTATTCGAGAAAGCTCAAATCAATTGACACCAAAGTGAGCAATGCATATATTATCATTTTTTCCCCACGTGTTTTTGGTACCTTTCTCTCCAAAAAGTTAATAACTTTATCAGAAAGTAATCTATTCATATAGATAGTTATCATCACCGTTCTGCATGCCAAAATAACGAAGTCTGTATCCCTCTCGATAACGAGCACGCAAAGGATTTATGAAGTAATCATTTTCAAACTCAATGTAACCTGTTAAATAGAGTAGGATCAGATATTCCTCAAAACGTTGATTACCAAGAGTCATCTCACTCTCTTCCATCCCATAAAATACGTCGATTTCAAGATTTAATACAAGAGAAAATCCTCGCACAGTAGATTCAATTATCCATGCAAATTCTAGTGGCTCATGGATATCTTCATCCTTGTTCAGGCTAATTAATTGCTTAGTTCCCCTCTCATCCTTAAATACATAAGCTGCAACCGCCTGATCGAATCCGGCATAAGGGTCGTTACGCAAGTCAGAAAACTCTTCTAAATCGACCTTCTCAGCGTAGTATTTCTGTGTTAGTCGATCATGGATCTGCTCTAAAGTGAATGGATTAGGAATGTTTAACGTTATATATTTGTCATAAAGCTTTTGTATATCAATCTGCAATGGAGAATCCTCTTTTCGTTATGGAAAATTTAACAAGCTACTTTCTTTTTAAATTATTCTTAGCAAGTCGAATATATCTATTAATCAGTTCATCTAGAACCCTAGACTGTTGAAGAACTTTATAGTCCTGCATGCCATGTTGCTCTGCCAAGAGACTAAGATATTGTTTACTTTGTTCTATTTGGTCTCTGATCTGTATCAGTTCACTCACAGCATGCACCCCTTTTTCAACCTATTCTAGGGTACATTCTCTAAACAATGGATAATCGAATACTTTGCAAAAATCTAAATCTCACCTTAAGCAACATGTTTAAGTGCATTGCACGAGCTTATATTCTTTGTAGAGTAGTATTTTATATATAGTTTTCTATACTTCGGTTTGTTAATAATCCAGTGTACAGTTCTTCCTGCTCAATAGTTGCTTGGCTTCTAAATTTCCCATAAAGATCAATTAATTTAATAGACATAAGGTCATCTCTACTACTTGAAGCCAGTTCCAAACTTGTCAGCAAAGCTTCAATACCCATCATATACTTTTGCTGGTGGAGCCTGTACTTCGCTAACTCATAATAAAAGCGTATATACCTATGATTTAACATTTGCTGGTTGTAGGTTCCTTCTAAATGTCTCTCCGTATTAAAATCTGTAATATACGAATCAAATCTATCCAATGCAAAATCAATATTAAGCAAATGTTGATTAGCTGACTGAACAATATTTACGAATGCTATTAAGATTTCGTGAGGATTGGATTCAAGGTAATCTAAATAATATTCAATAACCTCATGCTTTCCACTACTTAAGCGATATAAATATCGATTTCCTTCTGCCCATCCTTTGAAACGATCTATTAATATCTGTTCTTCCTCAGTCGGGTTAGAAACTTCAACAACTTTTGCATAAATATCTGTGTATTCCAGCGCCTTTTCAAATTCCTTTCGTGCTTCACATACACTCGCCTTTAATAAATTTGCGTACGCTTTATATGTGAATATGGGATAAAAGGCAACCCTCTTTATATTTTTCCGTCTTCGAGATTGAAGTTCGAGCTGAAAATCAACTTTCCGTTCCAGTGCATCCGCCAATTTATCAACTTTATCCCAATGATGTATTGTGTTATAAACATTTGCTAGGTCCTTGATTGCATCCAATTGTATCTCTTCATCGAGCTTCTCAATATATGGCTCAAATTTTATCGCTGCACTTAGATTATCGAATTGTTTAATGGTTTTATGGAGCAAAAAAATACGGTACTGACATAAAGCCAACCGCTCCGAATGCTGATATTTTTCTCCCTCTGCCACACATTCATATAAAATAAGTGCAGCTTCACTCAGCCCATTCTTATTAAATTCTTCGGCCATCTCAAATAATTCTGAAATGTAGGAGCGATCATCCGTAACTTGAATGACAACCTTTTGAATGCAAGCTAACTTATTAAACTCAGCACAACAATGAAGGAAAGGCTTTAAACGTCTCCAATGCGGAGCCGCTTCAATAAAGAACTCCACACTGTACATTTCATAGAAGTAACCCTTTTCCAATCCCATACCTGCAGTGATCTGATCTAGCTGACTCACTGCCATTGGTCTGCTACCTTTAAGAATAGCACTCAAGGTTCCAACGTTAACACCAGTAATATCAGAGAATTGCTGCAATTTAAATCCATGTTCCCTCATGTGATTCTCAATATATGTGCGTATCGTAGGTGCAAGTTTCAATTCTCCCACCTCCATCAACCAAAATGAATTAATTATTCAATAAATTATAATAAATGTAATTCTAATCTTGTGTTTTACAGTGGTCAATCTCCACATAACAAAAAACTCACTCCCCTTTCAGGAAGTAAGTTTATAGCAACCAACAAATTTCTGATTTAATAACTACAGACCGCCGCCTCCATGCACGTGGAATAATGCTTGAATAGGTGACACATCGTCGAAAGTAACCAATTGACTAACGTTAATAACAATAAAGCTAAGCAAGATTAAATGCAGGATTTTCTTTTTTATCATAATAGCTCTGAACCTCCATCATTATTAATTTATACTGATGCTCAATTTCAGCATTTGCTATATTTCTATATCTCTCATATAACGCTACACAATGGATAATGTCTGTTTGATTTTTTATTTTGACGGCTTCTTCCAAACAATTCATCAGCTGCCTCATACCTTCTGGATACTCACAACGGTTGAGATGATAGATAGTGCGTTCAAGTAAGAACGTGATGTACATATCTAATTCCACCTGTTCAGTATATCCCTTTAATCGCGTAACTTCTGAATTAATCTGATCGCTGAACTTGTAAATGATATCATCAATATTATGATCAAATTTATTAGCCGCCTCCAAAATATTTATCATTGCTGGCAGCAATTCCATTTCATTTTGCTCTATATAATTCACGTAAGCCGGCAAAACACCTTGATCGCCCATCATTAACTTATATAGATAGCTATTTGCTTCCGTCCAACCCTCGAATTTATCAATATAAATCTGATCTTCTTCATCCGGTTCAGCAATTTTTGTAAGACTGGCGTAGAGCTCTGTATATTGTAGAGCTTCTTCGTAGCGTCCTTGTCTCTCACATGCGGAAGACTTCAGCAAATTTGAATATGCTCTATATACAAACAAAGGATATGCCGTTATCCGATCACTTTTATCCGTTTTTTTCTTTGTGTAGGATTGCAAAATTTTAGTCTTCTGCTCTAGATCTTCAGCCAAAGTGAATACCTTGTCCCAGTATCTTAGAGCCAAGTATGTATTCGCCAGGTCTTTTATCGCATCCAGTTGCCGTTCCTCATCCAGCCGATTAATATACGGTTCGAAATGTACGGCCGCACGAAGATTCTCATGCTGGTCCTGACCGAGAGATAGCGTAAAGATGCGATACTGACACAGAGCCAGACGTTCCGAGTGCTGGTATTTCTCACATTCCGCCACACATTCGTACAACATCCGTGCAGCCTTCGTCTGTCCACGCTCAAGCATGCCTTCCGCCATCTCGAACAACTCCGAGATATACGAGCGATCATCCGTCACTTGCTGGATAACCTTCTGAATACATTCCAGCTTGTCCAATTCAGCACAGCGCTGCAGGAACGGCTCCAGTCTTCTCCAATGGGGTGCCGATTCCACGAAACATTCAGCCCCATAGACCTCGTAGAAATACCCCTCTTCCAGCTTCATGCCTTGGGTAATCAAATCCAGTTGAGCCATAGCGATGGGCCGAGTTCCCTTAATAATCGCACTAAGCGTTCCAGCGTTAACTCCCGATATATCGGCAAAATACTGCAGGGTATATCCCTGTTTCCTGATGTAGTCCTCAATATATGAGCGTATCGTAGTTGTAGGTTCCATGTATCCCACCTCCACAATGAAAATCCATAATTTTGAATTTATATGATAAGCACAATTTTAATCCTAAATTTTACAGCGGTCAATAAAAATCGTGGCAATTTCCTTCACATATATGCAAGGAAGCCTGAATATCCCTGCTTATAGAAAAAATCCATTAGAAGAATCCGTGAGAACGTGATACATTTAATCCAACTTACATATCCTACTATTTCAATAGGATTATACGACACAGATATTATCAATTCAGTTCAAGGAGAAGGTCAGATGAAATTTGCCTTGTTTAGTCTCATGATGAATCTGCCTAATGCAGTAACCGGGGAAGCTCTGACGACTCAACAGAAATTCCACAATATATTAGAGCAAGCGAAGCTGGCTGAACGACTGGGATTCGATGCCTATGGAATCGGTGAACGACACGGCGCGCCTTTTCTATCTTCCTCGCCACCTGTCGTATTAACCGCAATAGCCGCAGCAACCACACGCATCCGGTTACTAACCACCGTCACTGTTCTTAGTATACTTGATCCGGTCCGGGTTGCCGAGGATTATGCCACGCTGGATCAATTATCGGGCGGACGGCTGGAGATGATCATCGGGAAAGGCAATGACCCTCGGCACTATCCGCTGTTCGGCATAAGCGAAGAGCAACAATGGGATTCACTAGATGAACGCTATCATCTGCTAAGACGGCTGTGGTCTGAAGAAAATGTAACCTGGCAGGGAACGTATCGCCCTCCGCTTGAGGGAGTGACCACGTGGCCAAGGCCGCTTCAGCAATCCATCCCGATCTGGCACGGTAGCGCGTCCAGCACGGTCTCGACCGAACTCGCTGCCAAATATGGCGAGCCGCTCTTCACGTCGAACTCTTTTCACCCTCAGGCCAAATACAAAGCGTTAATTGATCACTATCGGGAGCGCCTCGATTATTATGGTCATGATCCGCAGCAGGCAGTGATTGGCTCCGGTGCCGGCAGTCTCTACCTTGCCGATACCGGTGAAGAAGCCATCCGACGATATAAGCCGTATTATGAAGCGTTCCATGCCACCGCCGCCGCACAGCATAACCAGTCTCCCTTCACCGATCTGGAGGACAACATCGCACGAGGGCCCGCGTTGATCGGTAGTCCGGAGCAGGTCATTGAGAAAATTCTGGACTATCATGCCGCTTACGGACATCAGGTGCTGAGTATCAGCGTAGATGGACTGACGCATAGCGAGCAGCTGGAGCAAGTGGAGCGTTTTGCCAAGGAAGTGGCCCCTGTATTACGCCGAGAACTGCCCAGTTCGGTATGGAATGAACCCCCGGTGTTAACCCAGCACTCATCCTTCCTTTCCTCTAATGCTACAGATTCATGGCCCACAGCCATCTCACCTATATTCCAGGTTTAGTTGCCCCGTACAATATACACGAGTTCCTTCCAGGGTGATTCCTACGAATCGCCCTCTTCCCTCTTCCTCCCACTTGTTTCGTCGCTCTCCCTATACCTACTTGGACTGAATGCCTTCAAACAAAGAACGGAGCAACACATCTACAAACGCATCATCCATCGCTTCACCCGTCACTAACATGCGATAGAACACCGGCCCGTAGATCAGATCAATGTACAATCCAATGTCTATCCCACTCTTCAATTCGCCGCGCTCTACACCCTTCTCCAGAATTCCCCGAGCTTCACGCCGACGTGGTTGGATGTATCGTGTACGGTACTCTTCGGCAAGCCCTTCATCCGACTGCCCTTCTCCAATAATCTGCGTAATCACCTTTCCTTCCCGACTGGTCAAAAAACGAACCAGATTACTCGCATGTATGCGTATATCTTCCAATACCGAGCCTGTATCTGGTACTGGCAATCTTGCCGTTGCAGCAGACATATATCCGTCCATGATGACGGCGCCTTTGTTCGGCCACCACTTGTAGATGGTGGCTTTGCTCACCTGTGCACGTTCAGCAATTTTTTCAATCGTAACTGTCCCGAAGCCGTGCTCCAACAACAACTCATACGATGCTGTAAGAATGGCATTCTGGGTTTCCATGTTACGCGGACGTCCTCTTTTGGCAGTCATTTTAAGCCCTCCTGGATGCAAATCATATATAGCATCATCAGTAATATTCATAAAAACGATACGTTCATTATACTAAACTGCGATAAGTACACACAATTCCATCCTCCGCTACCTTTTCGTTTTCATTTAAATTTTCTTCAGAAATATGTAGTGTCTATTTACAATACTATACGTTTAGTTTATTATATGTTTGTAATTAGTGAACACATCGTTTAGTAATTAACGATTTTATTATGAACTGTTTATAGGGAATATCAATTTATAACTGTGGAGGATGATTACGATGGATATGAGACAACAAGTGAAGCAGGCACCTGTGCCCACCTGGATTATTTTTTTGCTGGCCTCAGCTTGTGGATTGATTGTGGCAAATCTGTATTATGCTCAGACCGTTATCGGACCGATTAGTATTACAACGGGTCTGTCTTCTGCCGCTGCCGGATTGATTGTGACGTTAACACAGATTGGCTATGTCATTGGTTTGTTATTCATCGTGCCGCTCAGTGACATTACTGAGAATCGACGCCTGGTCGTGCTTTTCCTCAGCGTACTGGTCGTTGCCCTGATTGCTGCGGCTTTATCGCCCACGGCTGTTGTATTTCTGACTGCCTCTCTATTCATTGGCATAGGTTCTGTTGTCGCTCAGATTCTGGTGCCCTATGCGACATATCTTACATCCGAGGAACAACGCGGACGGGTTGTTGGCAATGTAATGAGTGGTCTGTTGCTGGGCATCATGCTGGCTCGTCCTGTCGCAAGCTTTATCACCAGTCTCTTCGGATGGCAGACAGTCTTTGTATTCTCCGCCATTGTTATAGCACTTCTAATGCTACTTCTGTCACGTGCTCTTCCTGCTCGCCAGCCTGAACCCACCTTAAAATACGGTCAATTAATCGTGTCCTTGGGCACACTGTTCAGAACGATGCCTCTGCTGCGCCGCCGGGCGTTCTATCAGGCCAGTCTGTTTGGTGCTTTCAGCTTGTTCTGGACCACGGTTCCGCTGAGACTGGCTAACGATTTTGGCATGTCACAGCAAGGCATTGCCTGGTTCGCTCTGGCTGGTGTCGGAGGTGCTATTGCCGCTCCCATTGCCGGAAGACTGGCTGATCGCGGGCTAACGCGTATTCTGACGGGTGTTGCCATGGTGATCGCTGCTGCTTCGTTCGGTCTTGCATATGTGTTCCAGAGCCACTCCACGTTTGCATTGATTCTGCTTGTGATCGTGGCGATCACACTGGATATGGCTGTCTCAGGAAATCTGGTGCTAGGTCAACGCATTATCTACTCGTTAGGAAGTGAAGCGAGAGGGCGCGTGAATGGCATATTCATGTCGATCTTTTTTGTCGGCGGAGCTATTGGGTCATCTCTTGGAAGCTGGTCTTATGCTAACGGAGGTTGGAGTCTCACATCGCTGATTGGCCTAATCATGCCGCTGCTCGCTTTGGTGTATTACTTTACGGAAAAGAAAGCCGTAATCGTCAGCAATGAATAGAATGAATATATCGTTCATTCGAATAACGGAGTAAGGGCAGAGCTAATCATCAAGATTAGCTCTGCCCTTACTGTTGTAATACCCACTTGGCTTCCCTGTGACAGGAAGTTATCACTATGATTAAGATGGATACATTTGCGTATTAGGCTTTACTGTGAAGGGTAACTTGGTACCCATCTGGGTCGGCAAATGTAAAGGTTCGCCCGAATGGCCCATCTATTGGGGCAGATGTAATCTTTACACCTGCTGCAACAAGCTTGTCGTGGATGTCTTGCGTATCAGGAGCATGCAGCCACAGAGCGACACCAAGTCCTGGCTGAGCACCTGAACCGAGTTCTGTTCCTGGCAATAGGTCACGCAGAGCAAATGCAATAGGTTTTGTTTCAAAGACCACAGCATGAGGTGGTCCCGCCTGTGAGCGTACCAGTCCGAGATAGTTTTGATAAAATTCGGCAGAGCTTTCAAGATTGCTAACCTGAAGTGAAATGAAATCCGGTCCAATTGCTGACATAATGTAATGTCCTCCTTCGTATTTGTATATCTAAATCATACAAGGCCGCTCTTGCCAACAGTATGTCAGTAGTGTTCTTTCTTTTTTTCAATTTTTTCGATTTCTTCTCTTACTCGGTTTTATTTTTTACACCAACACGTTCAGATGCGTAGTCGCATCATACTCGACCAATTGCTTACCGGCATGCAATTTCTGCACCAGATCGGGATTTGCAATAAATGGTCTGCCGAATGCAGCCAGATCTATACTTCCCTTGCCAATAGCGTGCTCCGCAGTCTGAACATCCAAATCCCCCACACCAATGATGATTCCGTCCCACAGACTTCGAATCCGCTCGTGAAAGGACTGCTCCCCTTCCCACGCTTTCGTATATTGATCTGTTGAGGGATGCAAGATCGTAATTCCCGTCTCGCGGAACAAATTCAGATATGCATCGATCATTCCAGCTTTGTCTGCCCATGCATAGGATGCATCATCATCCTTTTTCTCAGAGAATCGTACCGATATGCGATCCACACGGATCTCTTTTTTCACAGCCACAATAATATCTCGCAGGAACCGCAATCTACCCGCAGTGTCGCCTCCATATTCATCTGTTCTGTGGTTGGTCTTCTCATTGATAAACTGGTCGATCAGATACCCATGCGCAGCATGCAGCTCGATCCCGTCGAACCCTGCCAGAACCGCATTGCGGGCGGCCGTCTGAAAATGCTCAATAGTATCCGCTATATCCTGTGCACTCATCGCTTTAGGAACCTGATACAGCTTATGAAGCTTATGAACTCTTCCCTCTGCCGCAAGGCTGGTGGGTGCCAATGGAGTCGTTCCGATTAGATCGGAGTGGGACAACCTGCCCACATGCCATAGTTGAGCAATAATCGTGCCGCCATGGCTGTGAACAGCATCCGTCACCCTTTTCCATGAAATCGTCTGTTCATCTGTATATAAACCAGGGATGCCGTAAGTTCCTTTGCCTGCCAGATTCGGGTTAATGCCCTCGGTAATGATCAGCCCCACGCCATCTCGCGCACGCTGCTCATAATACGCCACCATCTCATCCGTCACGGTCCCCTCCTGATCATCAGCAAATCCTCGGGTCAACGGCGCCATCACCATTCGGTTCCTTAATTGCCACTGATGAATCGTCACCGGGCTTAATAATGTTGAACGTGTATTCATGTTATCCATGTCATATCCCTACTCTCTTCGTCATTATGAATATTGTAAGGCGGCTCTGATATATCGTAAAATGATTGAAATATATAGATGTATCTCTCATAGAGATACCTAACATCAGAATTTGCAGAAGCAATTGAAGTTAATCCACGTTCAGGAGGACATAGCATGGAACTTTCCGATATCGATATTGTTCTCGCGGTGGCACGTTCAGGCAAAATCTCACAGGCCGCCAAAGAACTGAATTACGCGCAATCCAATGTCACCACACGCATCAAAAAACTGGAGCAGGAATATCAGATACAGCTGTTCAACCGATTTCCCAAAGGCGTTGTGCTGACCTCCAAAGGAGAACAGTTTGTTGAGTACGCCACGCGCATTCACAACCTTTTGCACGATCTGAAGCAGGATATGACCGATCCCGGGGAGCCTTCTGGCACGCTGAAAATCGGCATTGTGGAAACGGCGGCATCCAGCCGCTTTATGGAGATTCTGAATGAGTATCAAATAACCTATCCGAAGGTATCCATCTCACTCGTCAACGCCACTTCACCCAAAGTACTGCGCAAGAAAATACAGGACTATGAGATTGATGGTGCTTTTATTAGCGGGGCTTGTGTGAAAGAAGGTTTGAAGGTGGAATACGAGATGCAGGACACCGTTCATATCATCTCCAAAAAGACAGACGCACCACCCGAAAGCCTGTGCCAAGTATCGTGGGTTGTTTTCCCCGAGGGCTGCCCGTATCGTGAAATGACCGAAGAATTTTTGCAGGAAGAGGGGCTGTCCGCCCGTAATATCATTGAAGTTAGTACGATGGAAAACCTGCTTAGCTGTGTGGAGTCTGGAATTGCTTTTACCATTATGCCGTGCAGCGTTATTCACAAGAAACCGAATGATTTCTCCGTATTCGATCTGGCAGATCGTTTTACACATACCACGACAACCTTTGTCCGCGGTGAGGATCGTTATGTCAGCAGTGCGCTGGACCAATTCATGAAGCTGCTGAATCAGAAGTGCATTACGTTTTAAGAGTGCAACCTATACCACAACACCATCACACGGAACATTGCCTTCTTACGCATTACTTAGATGGGGACAGGGGTGCTGGTTGCAAAACAAAAAAAACACTCCGAAGAGTGTTTTTTTTGCGTTATTTTTTCCCTCTATATCATATTCAACTAGCGCTTACTCCACCTTGAATCTTGCGGCCGATTCGGCCAGCTTTTGCGTCAATTGATCGATCGTATCGACCATGTTCGCCAACTGCTGTACCGTCGAAGACTGCTCCATCATGGTTGCCGTTACCTCTTCAACCGATGCAGATACCTGCTCTCCTGAAGCCGACAAGCTATGTGCTGACTCCAGTACGTCGTCCTTGTTCTGCAACATCTCTTGCATCTGTCCTGCCATCGTGGCGATCTGTTGATTAATGACCGTCACCTTCTCCAAAATCACATCAAACGCCTGACGGGTCTGAATGACAAGCTCATCCTGCCTGGACGAGATCGTGTGAATTTCCGCAACACTTTGGTTGTTCTCGGCGACATCGGCCAGGTTCTGTTCGATAATGCTAGAGATTTCCTTGGACTGGCGGGAACTCTGCTCTGCCAGGTTGCGGATCTCTTCGGCCACTACCGCAAATCCTCTGCCATGCTCTCCAGCCCGTGATGCTTCAATTGAAGCATTCAATGCAAGCAGGTTCGTCTGCTTAGCGATCTGGCTGATGGCTTCCGTGATCTGACTAATACTGCCCGAACTGGTTTGAAGTTTGACGGTAATCTCAGAGATTTTCTCCACTTCCCGTTCGTTCACCTCATTGATACGCATCAGTTCATTGACAACTTCATTCCCGTTGTGAAATACATTTTCGATCTCATCCGCTCTTGCCTTCACATCCTGTGCACTGCTGTTCATGGCAGCCACTTTATCGCCGAAGCTGTTGAATTTGCCTGCAATCTGCTCCGTATCTTCCGATTGGGCCTCCATCGCCTTCGCGATCCCCATGGACGTCGCCGATGTTTCATCAATGGATCTGGCCGTCTGTCTGGATGTCTCCTCCAGCTCCTGCGTGCTGGCCTGAAGGACATGAATCGAACTATTCATATCGGTAATCAGGATCCTGTTTTTCTCCACCATGCCATTGAAACTCTCAGCCAGATCCTTGAATTCGCTGTTATACTTGCCGTCTGCTTTTACGGTCAGATTCCCTTCGGCAAGTTGCTTGAACAGACCTGTAAGGCGAATGACTGGTTTCGTTATATTACGAGATATGAGCAACCCAACAAAGATTGCCAGCATGATTCCGATTGCAGTAACGACCAGCATCTGTTTGAACATATCCTCCACCGGGCGTCTTATATCATCATAATCGTCAATAATCACCACAGAGAGATCTGCACCCGGAATCTGATTAATACGATAGTAGGTACCGTCTCGATCCATCGAAGTGATTTTCACTTTGTCGGTGGCTCTGGCTTCGATAATTCCCATCGCGTCTTTATCCTCTTCCAGCGTTTGTCCCACAACGGAAGGGTCTATTGAATCATACATAATGATGCCGCTCCGGCTCAGCACTTCAACTTTGCCTTGACCATTGATCTTAATGTCTCCGAGTTGCCCCAGGAAAAAGTTGCTATCCACCGACATGGCGAACACACCCAGTATATTCCCCTCATCATCGATGATGGGCTCCGAGAATGCAATAATTAGCTTCTTGCTAGTCTTTGAGACGACGGCATCACTGATGAAGGATTTCCCTTGGATAGACTCCTTGAAGTATTCCCGATCTCCCCGTGACTGCCCAATCACTTCCGGCATGGTTCCCGCCACCATGATTCCTTCCTTATCAAACACGAATAGGTCCGGCTTGGTGCCGATCGTGTCAGATATACTGTCGGTAAGAATCGTATTCGCTCTATTGAAGTATGGATTCTCATCTGTGAAGAAGGTCTCATCTGTCATTTCATTGGTATTACGCAAATCCAAGAGTTCTTTGAAAGTACTATGTACGGATATGGCATGACTCAATTGTTGCTGAAGTTGCATCGCTGTCCAGAGCCCTTCCCCAAGGCGGTCAGCCAACACGTTAATCTCATCCTTGCTTTTCCTGACCACAACATCAGATGAAATCATGTAACTCGTGGCCGTGGTCCCGATCAGCACCACAATTACCAGAAAGCTAAGCATAATTGGTAGCTTAATTTTAAGCGACACATTTTTGATCCTATACCCTATCCCTTGCTTTTCCCCCGTTTTCCCCATTTCCATTTCTCCCCACTTCCCTGAACCATCTCCATCTGATCGATGTATTTACTTTATCGGAAAAAACAATATTAGAATTGATGTATTAGATAAAAATTGCCACTGTTTTTCTGTTTTTATATTCTGAAAGCATAAAAAAACTGCCTGTCAGATCGACACGATCCATCTCTGGAATGGATGTTGCCGTTATCTAACAGACAGTTTTCAGATTATACGATGAATATGGATGAAGCTTACTTACGCAATCTCCGGGAACTCAAAGCGTGATGACCATTCTGAAGGAATGTACTGCGCGTATTCTTCATCTGTTCGATCCGTCGCTCAGCCAGACGATCTGCGGCAACATAAGTTGCGATGCCTTCGGTACGTGAGCTTTCGAATATTTTCTCCAGATTGGTATAGATCTCTCCGATCTTGCTCCACGCCCGATCCGCGTTGTAACCATTCAGCTCATCTGCAATATTGATCACACCACCAGCATTGATGACGTAGTCAGGCGCGTATACGATGCCCATATCATACAGTTGATCTCCATGACGGGTCTCCAGTAGCTGATTATTAGCACAGCCCGCTACTACCTTTGCCTTGAGCGTCTTAAGCGTATCGTCATTAATCGTGCCACCCAGCGCACATGGTGCATAGATATCACAATCCTTACCCGTGATGTCTGCGGGATCTACAGCGGTCGCGCCGAAGCGATCCACAGCCTGCTTGACCGAGTCCTTATGGATATCCGTAACGATCAGACGTGCACCTTCCTCATACAGATATTTGCATAGATGCATCGCGACATTGCCCACACCTTGGACCGCTATCGTTTTGCCTTCCAGCATATCTGTTCCAAATGCTTCTTTGGCTGCTGCTTTGATCCCGCGATATACACCCCAAGCCGTTGCAGGCGATGGATTCCCGGATGAACCATAACTTGCCGAGATGCCTGTTACATAATCAGTTTCCTGATAGATCAAGTTCATGTCTTCTTCCGTCGTTCCCACATCTTCAGCCGTGATATAACGTCCATTCAATCCTTGAATATATCGGCCAAAAGCTCGAAACATCGCTTCGTTTTTGTCACGCCGCGGATCTCCGATGATAACGGTCTTGCCGCCGCCCAGATTGAGGCCGGATATCGCATTCTTATATGTCATACCACGGGCAAGGCGCAGGGCATCTTCAATGGCTGCTTCTTCTGAAGCGTAAGTCCACATCCGTGTGCCTCCCAGCGCAGGGCCGAGTGTTGTGTCGTGTATGGCGATAATTGCTTTTAACCCTGAATTTCGATCCTGGCACAGAACCAGTTCCTCATAATCGTGATGCTCCATTGCTTCAAACCAACTCATGTGCTAACCGTCTCCTCCAACCATTTTTGCGATTCAATCGCAGTGTTCTCTATTTAATTACCATCCTCTATTGTACCCATGAATACCCAGTTTGTGCAAAATCACATCGCAATGTCAGAGAAGCATCGGTTCACATTTTAAGAAAGGATCTCGACCACATTAATTGGATGCAAATCACCGTCCACAGCGAATGAGGCCTGCCCCGTCTCCTCAGATACAACCAGCACAACCGCATCCGTCAATTCACTTAGTCCCAATGCCGCCCGATGACGGGTGCCGATCTTTCGTTCATGCACTTCTGCCTGCGACAATGGCAACACATTCCCCGCGGATACGATCTGATTACCACGAATTAGCACAGCCCCATCATGCAGAGGCGCACCAGGAATGAACAGCGATTCCAGTAGCGCATGCGTCACTCTCGCATCCACCGCCACCCCTGAATGAATGATCGACTCCAACGGAATTTCGCGTTCAATCACAATCAGCGCACCATATCTCCGGTCCGATAGATGTTGTACGCTCGATGTTAATTCGGCAAATTTCTCGGTAAAGGGTGACAGATAACAATCCAGATAAAACGAAGATGCGAGCACCTCGATCTGCTTGATCTCCGCTCGAATCTCTGCAAATTGTCCCAACAGACAGGCACTGTCATTGTCAAACCGGGATAACGTCAGGTTCATTCGATCCGCCACACGATGGAGGTCCGCCTTGAGCTTCTGTCTCATCGAAGAACTGTCACAGTCTGCTTGCCGATTCATCCCTCGTCGCCTCCTTTTTTGGGTTGGACCTGTTGTACCTCGCACCACATCATTAGTACCCATAACTTCCCCTTCGGAGCAGGTATTTATGCAATGGCAGCAAGGCTGTATGAGCTAATTAAGGTCTTGATTGTAACGGGTATAGCAAGCAAAAAAGAGCCTGTCCGCAAACCTTCACGGTCAGGCCCTATTCGCATGATGATTTGATGTTTACCTATTTCACTTATTGAGCTTTCCCGTATGAACCTGCCTTAAATGTAGTCGGGTCATACCACTTGTACCCTGCTGCGGGTGCAGCCCATGGCTCAAGTTGTGGCTCGGTCGATGCAGACGGAGCTTCCATAGGAAGCAGGCTTGTTGCCGTATCCAATGTCAGTCCTGGCACTTGTGCAAGACTAGTATAGCTCTCTTTGACTGCGAGCCATTTCACGGTATTCACGAGGAAAGTAGCATCATCCACTTCTTTGAATCCATCATAAGTCTTCTTGGTAGCGCCAGTCTCTTCACGCAAATATTTCGGAGTAGCGTCTTCTACAGGGGAAGAGTCGCCGATAAATGCGGCTTTGCCCGCACCAATCTTCGCGATGGCAGCATAAGCTCCTTCAGCTCGTCCACCACCATTGTATACGCCCTGATCCACGGCATTCCCCCACTTGGACACACCACTTGGTACGTACACCAAGCCTTTGGCCTTGTTCGGGTCCATAATTGCAATGGTCGATCCGGCATGCATGGCTACAGAATTAACGCCAGCCGTAATGCCGAAGGATTGTGCAGGTGCAACGATATCCGATGCGTTCACATCGCCGAGAGCATTGTAGCGGAAACGAACACCAAAGTTCGTCGCCAGCCAATCGGAGCTAATCACACCCTGCATGGCAGGTGATTCAGCTTCAGCCGAAGACATGCCTTTGGCTGGATTCAGAAAGGCACCACGGCGATAACCGTTGAATACTTCGGAAGAATCCCAGCGATTTTTGTTGCGGTCTGCATTATAGTGATCGGAGATGAAGAAGATACTTCCTCCGTTCTGTACATACTGCACCAGCGCAGCCTGCTCAGTCGCCTTGAACGGCACGTTGGCTTCGCCGATGACGAAGACGTGGTAATCTTTCAATTTATTATAGGTGATGGCTTGCTCACCAAATGTATACGGGATACTGCGTTCCAGCTGATCCACGGCAAAGCCTGCGTTTCGCAGACCATTGGCAAAATCCGAAAATGCTCCGTCAATAATCCAGTCGGCAGCACCTGCTGTCTGGGCATGGGTATTATCGAACAATACTTTCTTGCCAGTACCATCCGGCAGTGTTGTACCTGGGTTCGGTTCTGGATCAGGATTGGTTGTTCCGGAGGAAAGCGCGATGGACGTTGGGTTTTTGACTCCTGCATAGCTGTTGTAGGCACCTAAGGTTCCGGTTACGATGATCTTTTTACCTACAAGACTCGGATTGGAAGCCAGTCCATATTGCGAACGGAAAGATGCGGGAACTTGTACATCCAATAATCTGGCGTTGGTTCGCTCTGATGCTGAATCTGCAATCAGAACATTAAAATCATTGGCATACGGAGATGTAAACTTGGCTGTAAGCGAGCCGGTAGCATGTCCAACAATGATCCCTTCAACCGTTGCCGTTCCTCCACCGCTCTGGGCAGCGATGGCCTGAGATACCGTAAGTGGTGCTGCAGCTTGTACCGGACTTTGCGAACCCGGCCCGAGCAATGCGGTTGCCATCATGATAAAGACCAGGAATGCCCCGATCCAGTGCTGCCATAACGCCTTCTTCATATTCCCTTTCTCCTCCTCCAAATTACCTGATAATGGGTTATCCTCCTTTAATTTAATTGTTCATATGATGAATTCCTCTATATTTTTGTAAATTTTATGAAAAAGTTTAGAAGTTGAGTCTATTTGCCCATACTGATGATCATACCTTACATATGTCGAAGGAGTAGATGATAGATTATGACGAAGCTTATATTTTTAATACCTTTGTTGATTGTTCCTCTAATTATGGCTTATGTTGCACTTCGTTCTCGGATGGTTACCCGACTGTTCCATATTGTTGCGCTGCTCTGCTTTTATAGTGCGGCAACGGTCATCGCAGGTGATGTGTATGCGACCAATGCCCATATGACCACATTCACCACCGAGATTCACCATTTCCTGCTGAATGGCTGGTTCCTGTATCCGGCTGCATATCTGGGTGTATACCTCCCCTATGTGCTGTGGATGAGCCTTTTTTCAGAAAAAAGTTGAATTCATTACGGACTTGGGATTGCATTTTGCCATCGTTCATTGCATAATGAGTATATAACTGTGATAATGATTATCATTCTTGAACTTGTCTCTATGTACCTGTCTACTGCATATGATTTTACGATTTTATAGATAAAGGGGAACGAACATCGAATGAATACACCTCTGCAAAAGGCTGACCTGCAGCTTGACGATTACTTGGATCTTCTGAACCTGGCAACCAATCTGGGTGATACGAAATGGCAAAAGGAAATTATTCGCAAGCTGGCGTATACGTATCCCGCAGTTCAATGTAAACAACCACAATAGCATTCCACATACATCATAGATCTACATCACATCATGGCTCATGACCGATTCATTCGTTGAATCTGTTGTGGGCTATTTTTGTTGTACAATGTACATTAAGTTATCAGAACACGAAGGAGTGAACAACGATGCAATTGGAGACGGATAGATTGATCATCCGGGAGATTCTGGAGACCGACTGGGAGAGAATTCATGCCTATACCTCCATGACGGAAGTTACACAGCATACAGCATGGGGACCGAATACGGAAGAAGATACACGGGCATACGTGCAGTTTGTGTTGGACACACAGCAGGCACAACCACGAGAGGGCTTTGAACTTGCGATATGTTTAAAAAGTGACGGGACTCTCCTTGGGGGAGTGGGTATTCACGTTATGGAGAAAACCAATGCAGAGATCGGTTACGTCCTCAACCCTGCTTACCAGGGGAAAGGTTATGCCGCCGAAGCAGCCCGTGCTTTACTGGGTTTCGGTTTCAACGAACTTGGCATTCACCGGATTTATGCCAAATGTCGACCGCATAACACGGCTTCGGAGAATGTCATGAAGAAGATTGGTATGCAGCGTGAAGGTCTGCTGCGGGAGCACTGGTTCTACAAAGGTTCCTTTCATGATTCGTTGCTCTATTCGATTCTCGCCAGTGAATATGGGGCAACCAATGAAGACCAAACGTTACATATGTAATTCTTCGTATTCTCCGCGCACACCAAAAAGCTGACACCACCGATACGGATGCCAGCTTTTTCTTACTCTCCGTAACGACCCCAATCGCCAATGGAGGTGAAGCCTCGGAACACCCGGACAAGCTAACTTACAATCGGCACAGCTCTGCCGGGCAGCTTGGGAATGTCGGACATCCGCACATGCAGCGCAAGGCTGCCAGATCCCGAATCATCAGTTTGCCGTCCATCATATCCAGCGTACCTTGTTCCTTCCATGCCCCCAGCATCCGCGTTACACTCTCCCGGGTCGCTCCGATCATCTCGGCAAGCTCGGTATGGTTCAGCTTCATGTCTAGCACGATGCCATCCGGTGTAGTCTTGCCATACGAGTTGCTAGCACGGATCAGAGTCGAAGCGAGTGCACCCGCCTTACCATAGAGCAGCAAATCACGGAATCTCGACTGAGTGATTCGCTGCGAAAGTGCCATCCATTGCAAGAATTTCAAGGCAAGGTCGCCATGTTTGCTGAGTATACTTTCCAGGTCGCTAAGCGAGATAATGGCCAGTTCCCCTTTTTCCGCCATCTCTGCACTGTAGCTATGATTCAATCCGCCGATGCCCCCGAATTCACCGATGAGATCGCCGCTTTGCTGAATGGATAAAATAATTTCCTTGCCATCCTCCGTCGACTTGGTCATTTTCACTCGTCCCGAACGAATGTAGTACAGATATCCGGCTTCATCGCCTTCGAGAAAGAGACTATACCCCGACTTCACCCGTTTGGGTTGCATTTTCGCTTCAATCAGGTCCCATTGCTCAGGTGTAACGAACGAAAGGATTCCGCCTGTTTCTCGTGTCATTTTGCCCGCCTCCGTTTGTTTCTGCTCTGTTCTTTGGGTTGTTCTTTCTACAAATACTGTACCCATAACCTTCGTCCCCCTCGGTGATTCCTTATGTATCTATCATATCGCGAAAGTAGCTTCAGGGTTATCGGGGGATTACCTGATCCTTGGCGAGAAACTCCCTGAATTTGCTGTGAGAAAAGTCACATTTCTCCGATATGCCTCATCCTTCGCATTTCTTCAATCCCTTGGTGCACCTGATTCAGAAACCCTCCAATGTCCATGTTCAGTAAATTATAGAACGGAAATAGGGGTTTTCCCTGAATTACAATGTACGAGAAAGGGACTACAATAGAACTAACATCGTAATACCCTTACTTTAAGATGATCCTAGCAAAGGTTAATGATATTGATTCTACTTTACGTACGTTATAATCCGAAAAAGGAAGTGTCCTCTCATGCATGATGAACTGCCATCTGGCATTCAGGAGATGATCGACGGCCTGCGCCTGAACACATCCAGCGACTTCTGCGGACTTGCCTGTCTAAACGGGACGATGCTGCGCTGGAAGTATACCTCTGGGGCTAGTAATGAACGGGTGAAACGCATGGAAATGCGTCCCGGACAAGATCTGGTAGGCACAGCCCTTCGGACTGGACGCACAGCTCGATCTGATGCACAATCCACCGAGGAGCATACACCCGGTCGCTGCCCGTTAATGCTTGCTGAGCGGCTGGTAAGTGCGATAGCGGTACCTGTGTTCCAGGAAGGAAGCGTGCCTGGTGCCGTGCTGCTCGTTGGCAGCAGACTGCCTTGTACCTTCTCACCGGACATGGTCCGGCAGACGGAGCAAGTCGCTCTACATCTTCAGCCGAAGGTGTTTGGATAACGACATCTGTCTTTAATATGGAAGAAGTCTTGTTATTTCCTTAGGGGAGTACCAAGACTTTTTTTATTATAGTTATTCACAGTGGAGCGAGCCTTAGTCTGTTCACCTGTCTTCACTCATCTGTATACATCGACGTCACTTACACAGATTGATATAATCGAGTCCATACATCCATATGTTCATAGATAGTATATACAGCTAAGGAGGCCACAGATATGTTTGTACTGACAAATGCCAGTGTTATTCCATGGGAATCCACACAGCACAACAGTGCCATTTCCATAAAAACGCCTTCGTTGGTTACCTGCACAGCGACGGTGAACTATAGATATGGTAATGAACATGGTGTTTTACATAAAGGGCAGTTACTTTTTCTACATTCCCAGTGCTCACTGGAGCTTATACATATCCCGCCTTCTTCCTTCACCTTGTATCATATCGGTTTTCAGGATTACGCATTAACGGAAGAGAGTCCTGACAAGCGTGTTTATCAGCTTACATCAGTGAACTTACCCTCACATGGTTCGAAGACCGGAGCAAGTCCACAAGTTCTGCGAATGCTCGCAATCATCCAGGAGCTTTCCGAAACGAGGACAGGAAGTGCCCAGACCGAAGAAGCCAGATCCCATTATCTCCTGAGTGAATTGCTTGAATTATTCAAGCTGGCAATTAAACCTTCTACAGAGATGGTAGACAGTATAATTCGTGAAGCACTTCGCTATATTAACCATCATTATGACAGCCATCTCACCCGTGAAGAACTCGCCAGATTAACCGGGTTTAATGCGAGTTACTTCTCCAGGTTCTTTCAAAAACAGGTTGGACGCAGCTTCCAGGCTCACTTGACCCGAGTTCGTATGGACAAGACGAAGCAATATCTGTTGTCCACGAAGGCCACCTTGAATGAAATTGCGCTGCTTGTGGGGTACTCCGATGGTTTATACTTAAGTCGAAAATTCAAGCAGTTTACTGGGATTAGCCCAAGTGAATACCGACTACAGCCCCGCGCTAGACGAATTGCTACCGTACAGTACACAGGAGATCTGTTAGCCTTAGGCGTTCAACCCATTGCCGCCTCATTCCTACCCTGGGCGATGTCACCGCTGATCCAAGACGAGTTGCATGATGTGCTGGATTTGGATGAACATGGTGTGGAAGAAATCCTCCGAACTGAACCACCTGATCTGATCATTGCGCCAGATTATCTATACTATTTGCCCCATAAACTCGAACAACTGGAACAGATTGCTCCGGTTATGGTCCTGCCCTGGGACCAGTTAAATCGACTGGAGACCGTTCAGCTCATCGGACGAATTATAGGTCGAGAGCAGGCTGCCGAAGACTGGATAGAGCATTACACCGCACTGGTCAGCAGTGAAGCTGAACGACTTGGTGCTGCAATCCAGCCTGATGAAACCGTTGGGTTATATGAACTCTGGGAAGATGGCACAATCTGTATCTGGAATGTAACCGCCAGAGCGGCATACAACGTATATTACGGACTCAATCTTACACCTGCCCCCAATATCCTGCGTGACGTTCTGGAATCCCACAATCATCAGTTTATCCAGGAAGATCAATTGACGGATTATGCGGCAAACCATATGTTTCTCGTGCTTTCCTCACATGAAGGTGGTCTGTATCATGATGCACAAGTCAAACTCAGGGAACGAGCATACTGGAACAAGATTATGAATAACGGAAATAGCCGGATATATCCGCTCAAGCTGGAACAATTCTGGTGTAATGATGCGCTGGCTCTGGAAAAGCAGCTTCAGCTTATGGTAGATATCCTGATTCGGGAGAATGGTGAAAAGAACAGGTAACCATTGTCCATGCTCAAGAGGTCACATTTTGAGATGGACGATACTTGTATCCAAAAGCTACGATACTAAGGAGGTTTTATTGAGAAAGATAATCATTATTGATTGGGGAGAGGCAGAATGACAGGGGTTAAATCAAAATGGTGGACTGGGCTTATGTTCCTGGTACTGGTGATTGGAATTATTGGCTGCTCAAGCCAAGCGGATGATACAAGAGAAAATAAACCGTCCTCACCTGTTACTACAGAAGAACAAACGGCAGACAGCACCGCAGAAACGCAGATCATATCCACCGTTAATGGAGACGTTGAAATACCCAAGAACCCGCAGCGGATTGTGACGCAGGGTTACCTCGCTGATTTTCTCGCACTTGGCGTCAAGCCAGTAGGCGCACCGGATTATGAGCTGGAAAGCCCTTATGTGCTTGATCTGATTGAAGGCGTAGCAGACATTGGTCGTATCGATGGCGGTTCAGTCGAAAAAATTCTTTCGCTTGAGCCCGACCTGATCGTCACTGTAGGTGGGGATGAGAAGCTGAATGAGCAATATCGCAAAATCGCACCAACCCTCATCATCCCTTATGGTACATACGACAATGTGCATGAGGAAATCACTGCCTTTGGGGAAATCCTAAACAAACAAAAGGAAGCTGCAGACTGGTTGTCCCAATTCGAAGTAAAAGTGAAGTCAGCCAAGGACTCCATTCAAGGGCTGGTCAAGGAAGGTACAACCTTTTCCAACTTCAGTCTCTTTGGTAAGGATTGGTACATCAACGGAGATGGTGTCAACCGCGGTGGACAAGCCATCTACCAACAGCTTGGACTGAAAGCACCAGACATTGTGCAAAAGGAACTGATTGATCAGGATAAAGATACTGTAACTGTATCCGAGGAGAAACTGGCGGATTATGCAGGTGATTATATTTTCCTCGATTTATCCAATGGAGGTTCGCTGGATGAAACATCACCCGTCTGGTCATCCCTGGACGCTGTGAAGAACAATCGAGTGTTTAAGCTGGATGGGGAACGGTTCTGGCCTTATGATCCTCTTGCCGTGGAAGCACAGGTCCAGGAGATTGCCAATATGATTCAGGAACGTTTCGGCCAAACAGAACATTAAGGTTCAATGTTTCTATCCTACAAGCTGAGAGAAAGAAGCTATTCGGAGATTTAAGCTCTGAATCGCTTCTTTTTTTGTTATGATATAGATAGAACTGAGGAAGCGGACAGGGGGAAATCATGTGATTCAACTATTAGTTGTAGACGACCATGTCGTCGTGCGTTCCGGGCTGATCGCCTTACTCGAAGGAAAGAATGATATACATATCGTTGGAGATGCCGCAGATGGCGATGAAGCCATTGCCAAGGCTCAAGAGTTGAAACCAGATGTGGTCTTGATGGATTTCAGCATGCCACCGGGCAAAGACGGTCTGACGGCTACGGCTGAATTGAAGAAATTGATGCCGGATGTCTCCATTTTGATACTAACCATGCATGACGATGAAGAATATCTGTTCCGCGCCATCCACGCGGGAGCATCCGGATATATACTCAAAAGTGCGCCGCATGAAGAATTGCTTGCCGCGATTCGTTCCGTAGCAGAGGGTAGCGCCTATCTGTACCCCAGTGCAACCAAGCGGCTGATGAGTGAATACCTGGACAAAGCCAAACAGGAAAACGCCGGACCGTATGACACGTTATCCGAGCGGGAGAAAGAGATTTTGTCCTGGATTGCCAAAGGCTATGCCAACAAGGAGATCGCCGAACATCTGATCATCAGTGTCAAAACGGTCGAATCCCATAAAAGCAATCTGATGGAGAAACTTGGTCTGCGTACAAGACCCGAACTTGTGAAGTTCGCCATGAAAAAGGGGTTGCTGAACTTTGAGTAGTGCACGCAAGAACAGACTAAGTGGACTCGCAGACCAGCCCGTACGGCTCCTGCTGAACGAAATCGACAATCATATTACGGATAACGAATTTCGCAGCCGGTTGAAAGGTTCCCTTCATCAACTAAGTGATCTGAAATTTGCTCTGGATGAGTCCTCTATCGTTGCCCTCACGGACCGCAAAGGGAAAATCCAATATGTGAATGATAAATTCTGTGAAATCTCGCAGTATGAGCGCGAGGAACTGATCGGTAAAGATCATCGAATCATTAATTCCGGATACCATGGCAAAACCTTTATGAAAAACCTGTGGGACACGATATCCTCAGGTAAGGTTTGGAACGGGGAAATTCGCAATCGCGCCAGAGATGGCAGCTATTATTGGGTCAACACCACCATCGTGCCTTTCCTCGATAACGACGGTGAGCCATATCAATACCTGGCTGTACGTAGTGAGGTCACCAAGCTGAAATCCGTCGAAGCCGAATTACAGAAGATGATGTCCCAAGTGATGAACATTCAGGAAGAGGAACGACGTCGGATCTCGCGTGAACTGCATGACGGGATTGGGCAGAGTCTCTTCTCTCTGGTTATTCAGATGGACCGACTGCTGGCAGACCAGCCTCAACCGGGTGTTGAAGCACTGCGGAAGCAGGTCACGGGCATCATGGAAGATGTGCGCGGTATGGCATGGGAGCTGAGACCATCCGTTCTGGATGATCTGGGTGTTGTTCCGGCCATTCGGACGTATATTGAGAATTACACCCGTCACTACGGAATCGAAGTCGATCTGGAATGTAATTTGCGCAAGCGACTGGAGATGAATCGGGAGATTTCCATATACCGGATTATTCAGGAAGCCTTAACGAATGTCGCAAAGTATGCCGATGTTTCCGAGGCACGTGTTACTGTCGAAGATGCTGAGGACATGACGATGGTTATTATTGAAGACCAGGGGGCTGGATTCAGCGAAGCAACCGCTGGCAATGGCGTTGGATTGTTCAGCATGGAAGAGCGTGCCCGTGGTGCAGGAGGAACGTTAAGAGTGTCTTCCGAGCCTGGCGAAGGGACCACCGTTACCCTTTTACTGCCCAAGACAGCACAAGCATAACGAATATGCTTCGCATCGTGCTTTGCGCTTCGCTCTAGCTTATTTAACGGCTGCTCGCTATTGGACTACGCGAGTGGCCTTTTTATATTTCCGATTGGTCAAAATAACAAAATGAAAGATCAAAATCGGTTAAATTCAATAATCATGATAAATAGATTGACTTGAGTTACGATTCGTCATTAAACTATGAATGCCACATACACATTGTATGTTCAGTAAAATTTCATTGTTCATTTTATATAGCGAGAGAAAAGGATGGTCAACATGTCAGAGAAACGCTCCTCCAAGGGAGGAGAAATTCCGCAAATGTACAATCTCGACGAGATGGATCGCAAAATCATCGCTGCGCTTCACAAGAACAGCCGGATATCCTATACGGATCTGGGAACACAGATCGGGTTGTCACGTGTAGCAGTCCAAGCACGCATCAATGCGTTATCCGAAAAAGGAATCATTGAACGCTTCACCGTTGTGATCAACCCTGGCAAGGTTGGACTTCAGGTCTCTGCCTTTTTTAATGTGGATGTCGAACCACCCTTCCTGGATGAAGTGGCAGAGAAACTAGACGAAGAACCGGCCGTCACCAGCCTCTATCATATGACAGGCCCGAGTACCCTGCACATGCACGGTATTTTTGCGGATATGGAAGAGATGGAGCAGTTCTTGCTGGAGAAGCTCTACAAGATGCCAGGTATCGTCAAAGTGGAATCACAGCTGTTGTTAAAACGTTATAAAAGCCGGATGGGCATGAGACTCTAGGAGGAAATCAGCATGGGTTGGAAAGATTACAACGGTCTCGTCATCGGAATGGTACGAACCGGAATTCTCGGATATGGCGGCGGCCCTTCGGTGATCCCGTTGATCCGTTACGAAGCCGTTACGCGTTACAAGTGGGTCAGTGATGAGGAGTTCGGCGAGATTTTGGCTATCGCCAACGCCCTGCCGGGTCCCATCGCGACCAAGATGGCCGCCTATCTCGGTTATAAAACCAAAGGTGTACTGGGCGCGATTGTGTCCGTACTCGCTCATATTTTGCCGACAAGCATTGCCATTATTGCTCTGCTCGGTTCCATGTACGCCCTGCGCGAGTCGAAAGTGGTCGCGGGCATGGTAGCCGCCGTTCGGCCGGTCATTTTTGTCATGCTGGGCATGATGGCTTACGAATTTGCCATGAAAGCCTGGAAGGGACTCGGCAAAGCTTTTGCCGCCCTCTTCGGTGTGATTGCCTTTGTACTGTTGCAGCTACTGGATATCCATCCAGGGATTGTGATCGCTGTTTTCCTGGGATATGGTGTCTTCCATCTCGATCTGGTCCAGCGCTTCAAATCCAAAGGCAAATCCGATAAGGGGGTGTCCTAAGGATGCTCCAGACATGGTGGGAATTATTTTGGGGATTTTTCGTAGCAAACATATTGGGATATGGGGGCGGCCCGGCGTCCATTCCACTAATGCAGGAAGAGATTGTGAACCATTACCAATGGATGACCACAGAGCAATTCGGGGATGTGCTGGCGATTGGTAACGCCCTTCCCGGTCCGATTGCAACCAAAATTGCTGCATTTGTCGGGTACCACGTGGCAGGCTGGTTTGGGGCATTTATCGCAAGTTTTGCCACAATTGTACCTTCGGCAACCGCACTAATTTTATTACTTCGTCTGTTGAACAAACATCGCACGTCACCGAAAGTCAAAGGTATGACGTTGCTCGTGCAGCCTGTTATCGCTGTGCTCATGATTCTGCTCACATGGGAATTCGGTCAGCTATCCACCGATTCCATCGGTATCTGGCAGACGTTGATCATTGCAGGCATCTCGCTCTGGATCATGACCAAGACCAAGCTGCACCCAGCCATTCTGATCTTGATCGCATTTGCCTATGGTGCGCTGGTACTGTCTCACACGATGTAGTTTATATCAATCTAATTATTAGACATAAAAAATAGGCATACCGTTCACGGTATGCCTATTCTACCTAATCCTGCATTGTTTAACTTTTTCTTGCCACAGCAATAGTCACCAGAATAAAACCCGCGACTAATAAAATAATTCCTGCCATACCTACCAACTGTTGAGTTGAAATTGGCTTGTTAAAAAAAGACCGAAAATCCCCATTTCAATTCCCAATAAACCGATTTGCAATGTACTTTTTTTCCTCAATAGAGTGTTTAATAAAAGAACAATTACAGCGGATACAAATATTATTATTATAAGAGCCAATGGTAGGGCCATCATGTCATTCTCCTAATGTTTGTATAAGTATAGACTAGATAACAGTATAAACATTTATTCGTTTAAAATCTAACGTCATTGCTAAAAGCAGGAAAACTTGATCCAGCGTTTTTATAAGATACATCAACCCCAGCAGTTTTACTAGATACACCAAACTTAACACTGTCAATGGAAGTCGAATTCCAAGTATGGACATAGTATGTTGTTGCTACACCAGTTGAACTTGAAAAATCCGATGAGTATCTCGCTAATCCCGCAAAATGTTTACCAATATATGAAAAGTATTCTGTTGTTGGAGTTATGCCAAGCCAAGTTTTCTTAACTCTAATTTTATCTTGAATCTGGAAACCGAATCCCTTACTTCCGTCTCCGTCTGATCTATTGCTTGTAGTTACTTCATTACCATTACCATCAGAGATATACCCATATACACTATTAATTTTCGATTTGTATGTGCCGCCCATACTAGTGTAACCAACTCCAAAGCCTTCCACACCACCAACATTATATGTTTCTCCAACCCTACCTATCCCTGGCCAAACCAATGGATTATGTTCGATCCAATTATCATTTTTCCAATAACCACCGCCAACGACTACCCACTCCTTACTGTTACTATCATAGTAAATGTTTGGTTTAGTCATGGTAATATTACTATTATCAATTGCTAATGCACCTAAAAACTCATCATTATACTCCTTAGGAATCTCAAGTTTATATACACCTAAACTTTCCATCACTTCCGTAATTTCTTCTTCATCTTTAGCCTCTGCTGTTAATTTCGCCAACGTGTAATCAATATCAACATTGATTTCCACTAAATTCTTTGACTTCAATGAGGCTCTATTAACTAATTCTTGTTTTGCTTCAACTATATCAAATTCTTCTCTTGCTGAAATAGCAGGGGTAATTAGGGAAGTAACTAAGAATGTACAACACATAACCATAAGCATACGTTTAATATTCAAAAAATCATCCCTTTCCATATAATTGTTTTATTGGATGACATCCACATTTATTATTACATATATTTCAATATATGTAATAATATACTTTAGTTGTAAATATCAATTTTCAGTGTATCTATGCTTAAACATACATCCAGATTTATTTTAATAATATCTCAAAACTTACTATTAATAATTAAAAATGTAATCCACGAGCAACAAAAAAAAAGCAGAGATGACAGTATAAATACTGTCATCTCTGCTTTTTAAATTCCGCAAGGAATACTAAAATCAATTTACTTCGCTTCAACCACTACAGTTACTTTGGTTTTCACACCTGCAAATGTTACTGTAATCGTTGCTTTACCTTTGCCGTTCGCCTGAATGATTCCATCTTTCACCGATGCTGTTGCAATACGGGAAGATTTCCAGAGAGCCGGTTTGGATACATTGGCTTCACTGCCATCGGCATACGTTGCCGTAGCCGCTACAGTTACCTTTTCACCAGGTTTCATGGTCAACGTTACTTTATCTGTCTGCAAATATTTCAGTGTATCCACATCTACAGCGATCGTGACAGACTTGCTACCGTATTTTGCAGTAATTTTGGCTTTACCAGAACCTGTAGCTTTGACTTTACCTTTGGTCACTTGAGCTACTTTGTAGCTGTTCGTTTTCCATTCAGCTTTGTCCGTAACATCACGCTCGCTACCGTCGCTCAAGATCGCAGTTACCATCAGATCAGCTGTATCGCCTGACTTCAGGGACAGAGCCGGCTCGGAAGCTTCAATACGTGAGATGACATCCACTTCGACCTGAATGGTTACTTTTTTGGAGCCGTATTCTGCCGTAATATTGGCTTTACCACTGCTGTTACCTGTGATCACGCCTTTTTTCACGTCAGCTACACGTGCATTGCTGGATTTCCAAGTTGCTTCGGATGTAACATCCAGCGTATTGCCGTCCTCATCCGTACCTGTTAGAAGGATCGTCTGTGTTTCTTTGGCGGACAGAACAACGAAGTTCACATCTGCTTCCAGTCCACTAGCCATACCTACTTCGACAGGCAGAGTCAGTGTTTTACCTTCAATCTTCGCTGTGATGGTTACTTTACCTGTAGCAACACCTGTGATAACCCCTTTGCTATCTACCTCAGCGATTTTGTCGCTGCTGCTGCTCCAAGTTGCATCTTCGGATACATCTTTGGATGTTTCACCATACAACGCCAGTACTTTGGCAGAAGTCGTTCCACCAACAGCTACTGATGCTTTTTTCTTATCCATTTCATACTTGTCCGGAACGTCTACATTTACTGTAAATTTAACCGTTTTACCGCCATAAGCTACAGTGATCGTAGCCGTACCGGATTTGTATGCGATCAGATCGCCGTTCGATACATATACAACATCTGCATTGCTTGAAGTCCATGTTGCTTTGGAAGTTACAATTTCTGTGCTTGCATCAATATACTCTGCATTGGCTACCAATTTTTTGGACTTGTTCTCACCTGTAACACTCATGGCGAGCTTGTCAGTCACATCTTTGATATCCAAATATCTTGCCGTATCTACATCCACAGCAACTTCTACGGTTTTGCCACTATAGGTTGCTTTGATTGTTGTTGAACCTGCACTAATCGCTGTGATCTGTCCCTTGAATACCGTTGCAACCTTCTCGTTGCTCGATGTCCATGTTGCCTGATCTGTTACATTCACATCGCTGCTGTTTGGATAAGAAGCGGTTACAACGACATTAGCCGTTTTGGTTGTATCACTCAAACGGAAGAAAATATTTTGTTTCACCACACTCAGTTTGCTGGTCAGATCTACATCCACGTCAACGGATACGGATTTTGTACCGTATTTGGCTGTAATCTTGGCAGAACCTGCCGAGTATCCTGTAATTTCGCCTTTAAGAACGTCTGCAACCTTCTCATTGCTGGATGTCCACTCCGCCAGATCCGTTACATCTTTGGTTGTACCATCTGGATAAGTAGCCGTTACTTTTACACTTTCACTTTTGTTCAACAACAGATTAACCTGTTGTTTGTCTACATCTACACGTTTAACCACTTCAACGTTAACATCCACCGTCACACTTTGGCTGCCAACTTTGGCTGTGATAACCGCTGTACCTGCGCTTTGTCCAGTTACTTTACCATTCACAACGGTAGCAACTTTCTCATCACTGGTAGACCATTCTGCGGTACTTGCTGCTGCATTATTTGTTTCATTGTCACTATACGTTGCTGTCAAAATAATTTCTTTCGTATCTCCCGTGCGCAAATCCAGACTTTGCACGTTTTTCGAAAGAGCTTTGACCTTTTTCGTCACTTTCACTTGAACGGTTTGACTTTGACCCTGGTAAGCTGCGGTAATCGTCGCTGTACCTTCCTTTTTGGCTGTAATTGCGCCATTATATACAGTTGCTATCGAAGTATCACTGGTACTCCAGGATGAACTGATCGTTACGTTTGCTGACGTATTATCAGAATATACCCCTGTCACCGTAACGGAACTGGAATCACCAACTTCGAGCGACATTTCATTCTTGGAAACCACAATTTTGGACAGTTCTTTGTCTGCCGCAGCGGCCAAGCCTACGTTGGATATACTCAGTATCAACACCAGCATCATCACCATGTACTTGGTCAATCTTGGCTTTAACATCATTTCCCCCCGATTATCATCATTTTTTTCCTTATGTTTAATGTCGGCAAGTCCTTTCCAGATGTTTAGACTTTCAGGAAATTTTCAGGGAATTCTGTGGAAATTAATTCATTCTTTCTTCATTTCCTAACTAATTCATACCTACGAATATTGCGCATAACCTATGTATAGTGATTGTCTTGAACTTCATTTCACAGGATCGGGGGAAACATATGCGTCAGCCTTTTGATTACAAAGGATATTGGGAGCAAACGTATCGTTCGGGTGAGACTTCCGGAAGGGGATCATACGGGGTATTGGCCGAATTCAAAGCCGAGGTTGTGAACGGACTGATCCACCGTGAAGGCATTCATCGAGTCATTGAGTTTGGATGTGGGGATGGCAACCAGTTGCAATATATGAACTATGAGGATTACCTCGGCGTTGATGTGGCTGCCTCTTCGGTAAAACGCTGTGCTTCCCAGTTTGCCAAGGATTCGTCCAAGAGCTTCATGCTATATACACCTGGTCTGTGGATTAACCGTGGTTTCCTGCAAGCCGATCTGACGGTCTGTTTGGATGTGTTATATCACATTACGGATGAAACAGATTTTCGCAATACCCTCTATGATGTTCTGCACTCTTCCACAGCATGGGTGGTGTTATACACGCGTTTGAAAGAAACCGGCAATCCGGGGATCGATACGATCCAGGACCGTAATCTGTTCGATTATCTCTTCGATTATCCTGATTTCAAAGTTCATGAGATTATTCCGCAGCGCTATCCCGATCAGTCTTCTGCCGACTTTGTTATCCTGAGACGAACGCCTTCGAAGTAAGACCTGATCCTTTCAATAGAACATAAGAATTGCAAATCTGTTCCCCAGCGGGAACCGCATGAGTGAGATCTTCCCATGTTAGGTTCTTCTTTCGTCTTCCTTCACTTATGTACATCATCTACCTGTCCGCTTGGCTTGACTCGTCTACTTCAAGATTACCCTTAGTTGTGCTCCGCCTCCAATAGAAGAGATATCCTTTCTAGTATTGGACACAGTCTCACGCGGACAGGTGATGATGATTGGCTACTGATGCTATTGACTACTGAATATATAACTCATTTTATGGCTTGAATCTAATGCAACAACTCGCAGGCTAATAACACGAACACGACCCTACTGATCAGATCTCACCTTCGGTTCATCCTGTGCCTAGTTCTTATCTCTTTCTTCTAAAATAACCCCTCACGTCCACGCAGCTTCGCCAGCGCTTCCATGTAGAAATAATCGCCGTATATAATCGGCACATTCAACCCTCGCCCTTCCGGGTAATGCACCGTTCCCTGCATGATCAGACCTTCTTCCGCTGCTGAGTCGCCGGAGCTATAGTTCTCATGCAAGCCGCGGACGATACGTTCTCCCGCGGCTGCATAGGTTTCCCCGCGTGGCGACAGCTTCGCCAGCTCCAGCAACCCGCTCGCGGCAATCGCCGCAGCGGACGAGTCCCACGCCACCTGATGCTCCGCAGGTGCGCGAAAATCCCACACCGGCACGATCTCTTCGCCAAGCATGGCGAGGAAGAAATCGGCCGCACGCTCCGCTGTCTCCAGATATCGGGCTTCGCCCGTATACCGGAAAGACAGCGCAAACCCGTGCAACGCCCAGGCGGTGCCCCGCGCCCAGGCGGAACCTGGAGCATGGCCCTGTCCGCCATGCTCTCGCAGCTTCTGCCCCGTGTGTGGATCGAACTCCACCACGTGGCAGATGGACCCGTCAGCGCGGATGAATTCGCGCGCGACGGTGTCCGCATGCGCTTCCGCCAGCCAGCGGAAGCGAGGGTCGCCGCTCTGCTCGGATGCCCAGTAGAGCAGCGGCAGGTTCATCATGCTGTCAATGATGGCTACGCCGCGCGTATCCATTGCTGACGAGCTGAAGTTCCAGGCGCGGATGAACTCACCGCGTACGTGGAAGCGGGCAGCGAGCAGGTTGGCGGCAAGCATGCCACGCCGCCGTCCATCCGCGCTGCCCGTCTGGCGGTAGTTGGCTACGCCACTAAGCAGCCAGATGAACCCCAGATCGTGATCCACCGATTCGGGATCACGCAGACAACCCTCCAGTTGCCGCTCACAACTTTCAGCAATGCGATATAGCGGAGCGACCGCTTCACTTTCTGAAGCATCCCTATAGACCAGCCATAACAATCCAGGCCAGAAACCTGCTGTCCACCACTCCGGATCATTCCGATCATACGTACCTTGTGGAGCAATATGTGGAAATGTATCCTTGATCCGCTTCGCATTCCGAATCGTTTTGGCAGCGCCCTGTTGCCACGCTTCCTCGAGCCATTTTACCGACGTTGATGTGTTCATGAACATATCCCTCCTCTATTCAATACCGGACATCTATGCTTGATGCTCCAGCTCATCCTCAACTTATCTATAGCGTCGTATGCCCTAACTCAATATCTATCAGTTAAATATCACTAACCTCACCCAATCGGATCGAAAATGTCAGACTACGGGCTCCGCTCACTTCAATTCGCGCTTCCTTCAGCAACCCATTACGGGAAGCCACAGCCTGCTCCTCCAGATGGATAATGGCTCCCTGATCCAGTGCTGTAGATTCTACATAGGCCCCCCGATACGCCGTTCGTACGCTATGATTCGTATGATTAATCACGGCCTGTTCACGACCATCTCTGAACATCAATGGAATGAGCGCCCCTGCAGCCGCGATCTTACCTTCGAATTCATACGTTATGGTCAGCACATCCGCCTGTTGCACATAATGGGTACGCAATGTTTCAATTCCGGATAATGGACCAACCCATGTCACGGCAAAAGAATTCTCAGAGGCGTTTACCACATCTTCCGCCGCTCTTTCCGCCAAATGCTGCTCCACTTGGTTCTGCGAATCATAGTCTACCTTCTCGTACACAATGGAACCACCTCCCTGAGCAGGGTCTAATCCAACGTCACGATCATACGCCCCACCGGATGGAATGCCCTCTGCGAGGCTGTGCCATACCCCATCTGGTGTCTTCCAGGCAGGACAGTAGCTGAGCGGACGGACCTCCCCTTCGGCAAATTCCGTGAATCCAGCCTGCACATGGCTGGCAGCGGACGGACCAATCAGACCAGGTAACCCCATCTGCTGAATCCGTACCAAACCAGGGATCGTATACGGATCATTCATCGCCGTGTGTAATACCAGCTGCTGACCAGGTATGGAAGCAATCACGGTTTCGAACCACCCATCCGTCTGCAAAACTCGGCTGCCCACCTCGGAAGGAAGGTATACTTCGCTCACATCGTCTCCCGGATCACTGAGACAAGCATGAGCCAGTGCTGCTGCCGTCCACAGGTTGTAACAGGTATGATTGGTATAGATCTCGTACCCGTGGCGATCTTCTGGCGCGTACTCATTGCGTACAATTTTCAGGCGCCCATCATCCATTTTCCAGCGCTCTACAGCAGCAAAACACCGATTGGCCGCACGTGCAAAAGCCCCTGCCATCACCTGATCTCCCGCCTGCAAAGCTAGTTTTGCATGTGTGGAGCATACATAAGCTGCGGCTGCTTCGTTCCACTGGTGCTGGGAGCTGCGACCACGTGGTGGAATCTCACCTAGCGGTGAGAGCGTCAGTAGCGAGCTGAACGCACCATGTCGCAACTGCTCACGTAACGTATCGGCAGTAGCTCCCTCGTAACCAGCTTCAAGCATCACCCCAAGGTGATACCGGGTGGCTATATCGTAGGAAAATGGGCAATTGGGGCGGTCCAGCGGTCCATCCTGATACAACCCAAGGGCCGTAAATCGGGGCACATGATAGGCTTCCAGATAACGATCCATCCACGTCGTATCCTCACTTGCCAGCTTTTCACGCCACCGCAGATACTCACCAGAGATCATAATGGCGTTCCAGTTGATCATGCGGTTGGGATTGTTCATCTTGCTCATCGTAAATACATAATCTTGTTCAGGACTGATGGTCTTGAGTGCTTCAGCCCAGATCTCCGCTTGTTTAGGCAGATGTGATTTCAACAACATATAAGCTCTCAACATAAGCACCGGAAAAAAGTCGGGGTGATTGTCTGGTGCGCTACCTTTGACCACGGCATCAATGCTCTGTGACAGGGCTGCCGCTGCTGAATCAATAAGATCTGTACGTCCCGCATCAACCAGAACCGCCGCAGCCATCGCATAGGCTGGTGTAGAATAATATCTCTCCACACCCGAGAATGGATCAATAATTGCGCCTTGGCTGTCCTGATAAGGTGTGTAAGCGCGAACAATACTCTCAACAAGTGCCAGCTTACGATCCCTATTCCAGCCTTCTGCCGGAGCGGGACCCGCTTGTTCTGCCAATGTACGGTAACGTTCGAGTTCATCTTTCCATGGATACGTGGACGCGGATGTATATTTACTCACGCATGCTCACCTCGGTTTCTCCCATTTTCGGTTCAATAATGAAGCGCACCTCACATACCGTTTCAAGCGGATTAGGACTCTCTATCCGAACATCCGTCTCATTAATGACACCTGCCCATGATAGTGACGTCCGATAGAATATGACTGGAACATTGTCATGATCAACTGTGTCTATTGCCTCCGTAAGGACTTGCCACTGGTTCGCATCATACGTCATATGGACCGTTCCATGTGTACCTTGCCAGCGAAGGTCACCGCCCTTCACCACTTCAGGCTGTACTCTGCTCATCCATCGCTCTACAACGCTTGAACATCCTGTATCTGAATCATCCACCGAAGAGAATCGTTCTGCCGAAGACACCATCCTGCTCTTCCATTGAAAACGGTCAATGAGACGCAATTCCGCTCCATTCCCGCTACCGTCAGAAGCCATCTTCCAATGAAATTGGCGCGTATAACGAGCTAGTGAAGCAGCCCCAGAGTATGCGGATGTCAGATCCAATGTAATATCCAGTTCTCCGCCACCCTCAACCAACTTTGCCGCTAAAACTTGAGCTTGCGCTTGCCTACCCGAGCTTTGCTCTTGGCCTTCTATGAGCGGAACGCTATGCCCGGATGATGAGATGTGGAACAGTTGCTCTCTGCCTGGTGCAAAATACGCTTGGCTATACAACCCTGCTCCTGGATCACACAGAATATTCTCACCACCGCAATGGATAATGAACTGCCCCAGATCATTATGGTTGTGAGGTTCATCGTTATGTCCGCCTTTAATGGAAATAGCCACATGAAGGGGTTCGCCGTTCGGACGTTTTGTATCCGGAGAATCGAGCGAGCTTTTTGCAATCATCCAGCCCAGGTTTGGAAAAATAAATCCACGTTCAGCCGGTGCAGAGCCACCTTCATCACCATACACTGCCGGATCGCTCCACATTACGTTGCGCAACAGATGGGCCCAACGATGACAGGGATCATCGGTCAGCAGTGGAAGATGAAGCGGCAGATCCACCTGCAACCCAACCCGGGATGCGAGCAGGGACAGCAATCCGGAAGGGACCTCTTCCTGCTCAGCACTGTCCGAATAATTCACATATGTGCCGCCCGACAGATGAACTCGCAGCGGGAAGGCTGCGATGGCTGCTATTTTTGAACCCGTCAGCAGATTTATTTCGCCCTCACTATATTCACGAAGCATCTCGGCATAATAGGTGAAATAACCAAATCCATATACCCAATATCCAATGCCTTCGGCACAGCCGCCATCCTCGCCATAACCGCTCAGGAATGCGTTCATACAACTGATCGTATGGGAGATCGATTCCTGTAGTGTGGACTCATCCTTGAGCAGCAACAATGCGGCCATGCCACAGCACCCACCACAGACAGCAGACCAGTTGTGATCCGCTGTCTTCCAGTGGAACTTCCGTTGATCCCGGTAAAGCGGGGTGAAGATACGCCTATCTGCTTCAGACCTGATCCGCTCTATGACAAGGCCGTCCAGCCGCTCAGCGTGAATGGACACAATCTCGGCCAGCATATGTACCGTCTCTGCGGCGAACAGATCGATGTTCCCATGGACCTGGTTGATTTCACCTGTACCCAGATGCGCGGGTAAGCACCACGTATACTCACCACACACGTCCCACAACATTTCTTCCAGCGCTTGCAGTGCATCCGGCCTAATCGTGTCCAATGCGAGCATCGCCACAGCAGCCAACCGGCCCCTCCGATCGAAATAAGCCTCTTCATAGGCTTTCCGCTCACCCGTATCTCTGAACTGGCGATATAGACGGAACGTTAAGGAAGGCATGGGTTCAATCAAAGCGCGTTCACCATATGACTTCAAGTCCGTGTATAGCGTAGCCAATTCAGGCCGGGATAACTTCTCTCGAAGTCTGTTGGCACTTAGGGAACTCACTGCTTTGCTCTCGTTTCCACGCTTGTTTATGTTTTCATTTTCGACTTCGTGAATGGAATCTACCACTGGATTCACCACTCTTCGTTAATGGATTGTCATACAAACATAATAATGTAATCGATTTCATTTTACCGGATATGATAGCATTTTTGAAGAATTATCCATTGAACCCTTTCCACAACCTGAAGTCCTTCTCCTTCCTATATGAAAAAAACGAAGAACCTTCGTCAGGTCCTCCGTTTTGGTTACACAATCGCAAGTGGAGATTTTTGCACAACAGACAACCATTGGCGTGCAATCAGCTCATGACCTGCTGCGGTTGGATGTACGCCATCCCACAACCAGTAGGCTGCATCCACCTGCTTCAGAGCATCATTAAACGTCTGCTGTAATGGCACCCACACCGCTCCGAATTCTTCAGCAAGACCTTGGGCCAGTTTCTGATATTGACCGATATACTCTTCCCAGGCTTCCCATTTCTCCACAGTCGCTCCAGTTTTCAGAATAAATGGCTCCAGCAAAACCAGTCCCGTATCGGGCATCACTTCCCGTGTTTCTTCGAGCAAATGGCGATAAGCTCGTCCAAAACGATCCGTAATCCCGCTAGGTTCACCATTCATCGTGCGCCAGGCATCATTAACCCCAATGAGGATGCTAATCAGATCCGGTTTCAGACTAATCGTATCCTCATTCCAGCGTGCATACAGATCGGATGCCCGATCCCCGCTGATGCCTCTGTTATAGAACGTCTTTTGCTTACCCGCCAGTTCCATACCCAGTTTGCTGGAGATTAGATACGCATACCCGTGGCCGAGAAAATGATTCGGATCATCATTGCGTGATCTTCCCCCATCTGTAATCGAGTCTCCTTGAAACAATATAACGGATGGACTTGTACTCATGATTGAAATCGTTCCTTCCTCTTGTGCAAAATGGAAACACTGAACACCTCAGTCTCCATTTTATCCCTTTCGGCCACAATAGAAAATAGCGTTTTCATCACTATATAAGTTGAACTACATATATTTACACTGACACTACGATGACAGAGCAACCTTCTGTCATCGTAGTGTTTAGTGTAAGTATTCTTTAGTTCAACTATCCGATCCAATATCGCAAAATCATCATAGCCACAATACCGACCAATACGGTTCCGAGCAGACTGCGTGTCCAGATGGCGACTGCAATCGTAGGCAGGGATGCCCACAAAGCTGCATTGTGCGTAATCGGCACTAACTGGTTGTCCGACATGAACAGTTCCTGACCAATCAGCGCTGCCATGACCGCTACAGGTACATACTCCAGCCATCGTAACAACCACATTGGAATCTGTATCTTGCTGAACAGCATCAGTGGCAGTACACGCGGAATAAATGTTAACAGTGCCGAGCCCATAATAATCCAAAATACATCCCATCTTACTTCCATCGTTCCATGAACACTCCCATCGTTGCCGCAATGACCGCAGCCACAATGACACTCATGCTGCCAAGTGAAGCCATGCTGGCGAAGATTACACAGACAACGGCGATAATAGCCACATTAATGTGTATTTTTTTGTTTTTACGATGCACCAACTGGAGTACGACCAGTCCAATAAACATCGCTGGCAGGGCATAATCCAGACCCAGTCGTTCCGGGTTGGTAATCCAGCGTCCAAAGTACGCTCCCGCCATATTAGCCACGAACCAGTTTAGGTATGCGGTAATATTCAGACCGTGCATCCAGCGTTCACTTAGCCTTTCCCTGCCAATGGCACGCGTCATCGCCACACCGAAAGACTCATCCGTAAGCAGTGAACCAATCCACATATTTTTAAGTGGGGTCAGATGACGAAAATACGGTGATACAGCTGCACTGAGCAGCAAATGACGTAGATTCACGAAAAATATGGTGAACATGATGGCTACTGCTGATCCATTCGATGCGAGCATGCCTGCTGCAATGAACTGAGCCGATCCTGCATATAAAATCAGGCTGAGCAAGGCCGTTTCCGCCAGACTCAGACCTGCTGTCATTTCAATGACACCCGCAGCAAAGCCAATACTCAAATAGCCAAGCAGCGTTGGGATACAATCTTTGACCCCCTGCATGAATGTAGCCTGATCCTGGACCTCTTCTGTGTTCTCCTGTCCAGATATCTGTAATGTACTTTGGTCCAACTCCGGTACAACCCCTCTCCAATTTTGGTCTCCATAAACCGATATATATCGATATATATGCATTCAGGTTCATTTTTCACTTCGCATTAATTCAGAAATATACCACAAGATGTGCACTAAGGGAGAGACAGATTACTTTTTATAGAACAGATGTAATCCTAAATACCTACAAAACCGAAAAATATTTTCGTAAAACTCATAAATCTTGTTGAATAAACTCGAATTTTGTCATACGATAGCACCAGAAACATCTGGAAAGGATGGAATGAACTATCTTTTACCAGATTGACTTGTCCACCAGACATAGGGATGGGTTACACAGAGGGGGAATGTGTATGAAGAAGATTCGTAAACAAGGGGCCAAAAGAACGCTGCAGATGAGAGAAAAACTGATTTTGTCATTTGCCATCGTACTACTCATTCCAACAATAAGTCTGGGCATTATCTCGTTCCAAACAGCCGATGCTAAGGTTGAAGAGAAAATGTATGAGAACGCAATCAGCAGTGTTACCGTACTTAACCAGACTATTGACCAAATCATTGGTGCGACACGCAAAAATGTTGATTTCCTAGCAAGTCAGCTGGACGCAGGCAATGTCGGACCCAACCAGGGTGACGAAACAGATACCATACGTACCTTGCTCGATGCGTATAAGGAAACCCATGATGACGTAGAACTCGCCTCCATCGGTACCGATCAGGGTGTGTATATTAACTCCCCTGTAACTGCAGTGAACAAAGAAGGGTACGACCCGCGCGAACGCCCGTGGTATCAGGCTGCTACGCAGAACAAAGATGTCCCTACCGTAATTACACCCTACATATCAAGCAATACCGGCAATGTTGTTGCTTCGGTAGCCCAGACCTCAGCGGATGGCCATGGTGTCGTTTCTGTCAGCCTGTCGCTTGAAGCCCTCTCCAAGACGGTTAATTCCACCAAGATTGGCGAGAAGGGTTATGTCTATATCATTGATAATGCCAACAAAATCATTGTACATCCTACCGAAAAACCAGGGACCGAAGGAACCATGGAACCCTATAATGATATTTTTGCACAGAAGAACGGAAGCCTGACTTATACACTAAATGGAAATCAGGAACATGCCTTTTTCGCCACCAATGAAACGACGGGCTGGACCGTGGTCGGTGTGATTGACAGTGGTGAAGTGACCGCGTCTGTTCGTCCAATCCTCTATACCACACTTGTCGTTGTAGCTATTGCAATCGCTGTAAGCTCCATCATCATTTTCTGGATTGTGCAGTCCATCACCAAACCGCTGAACCGCTTGGTGAAGGCATCTGACGAAATTAGTGGTGGTAATCTGACCATCGAGGTTGCTGTATTGGGGCAGGATGAATTCGGCAAGCTGAGTACCAGCTTCAATAAAATGAGCGAATCCTTGCGAACCGTCATTCAGGACGTGCGACACACGGCTGACGAGTTAACTGCTTCTTCAACACAATTGGCAGTCAACTCATCGGAGACAACCAAAGCAACAGAGCAAGTTGCCTTGATCACGGAAGAATCCGCAGCTGGACTTGAGAAACAAGCAAGTAGCCTCAAGCATACGGCACAACAGATGAATGAGCTGGCCGGAGGTGTGGGACAGGTAACGCACAGTACGCAGCAAGTATCTGAAGCTGCCATGCAAGCAAGTGAACTCGCGGATAAAGGGAATGCCACCATGCAGACGGCCGTATCCGAGATGGATTCCGTCAGTCGCT
Source organism: Paenibacillus amylolyticus (assembly GCF_001570725.1). Classification (GTDB taxonomy): domain Bacteria; phylum Bacillota; class Bacilli; order Paenibacillales; family Paenibacillaceae; genus Paenibacillus; species Paenibacillus amylolyticus_A. The sequence goes on along the minus strand of NZ_BCNV01000006.1, from coordinate 22,479 downwards.
TTGTACAAGGTATGGCAGATACTGCTGGACGACTTGAACAGCATTCCACATCCATTGGTGAGATGGTATCTGTCATTACAGACATCGCTGCACAGACCAATCTGCTTGCACTCAATGCTTCAATTGAAGCAGCACGTGCAGGTGAGCATGGACGCGGCTTCTCCGTTGTTGCCAGCGAAGTCCGCAAGCTCGCGGAGCAATCCAGCCTTTCCGGCCAGAAGATTGTAGAGATGGTTGGAGCGATTCAACAGGAGATTTCAATGGCCAATCACAATGTACAGATCGGGCAACAGGATGTAAGCAATGGCATTCGCGCCGTTCAGTTTGCAGATGAAGCTTTTGCCCAGATTAGCCAGGCTGTGGGTGTCGTCAATCATCAGCTTGAGAACATTGCAGCAGCCTCACAACAGATGTCTGCAAGTACAGCCGAAGTGGTACAATCCATTGACCAGATCCACACCATATCCGAAACCAATGCGGACGGAACAGAGAACATCTCTGCAGCTACGGAGGAGCAGGTTGCTTCCATGCAGGAGATATCATCCTCTGCTGACTCGCTAGCACATCTGGCTCACAAGCTGCAGAAGCTGGTGGAACAATTCAAGCTGTAATCGTTGAACCAAAGATTGTTTACACTGACACTACGATGACAGAACAACCTTCCGATCGCTGTTATCGTGTAAAAGATTAGTTCAACTTATATAATAATAAGTAGTCTGTAACACCCAAAGCCCCCTTGCCATCATATTGGCAAAGGGGCTTTGGGTTATAAAAGGTCAAGCATTTTAGTGAGGAACATGTCCCGCCTATTCAGCAGATTGCTTTTTATCTCCGTGATACCCTTGATCTCCATAAGGCTCTAACTGTTCAAACCAGCGATTCAGACATTTAGCCAACGCATCTTTGGGATCGTAATAGGGATTATCGTCTTGCTTCAATGTCTCCAGCACCTCGATTACAAAGGCAGTCTCTCCATATTCATTCCATTCAGCCTGCAATCTTCGATTCAGATGGCTACCCATCTGTAGCATAAACCGTTGTCCGTTAATGGTTTTCAGGTTAAGTGTGCTGTCGATATAGACTTTACCGTTACGTTCATTCCGAATCTGGTAGATACCCGCTTCCGTTTTAACTTCTTTGGCCTGTTCCTGCAATTCTTTGCGACGATTCATCTTCTCCTGCTCCCCCTTTTCTTTGCGTTCCTGTTTTCCATCTCCGTGGCTCTGTTGATCTGCATGGCTTCCCAGCCAATACTGACTGCCGTCTGGCTCACGTTCCAGCAAACCATAGTCGATGAGATACCTCCGTATTTCCACGTAATCATCATGAACTTCCTTCAGCAGCTCGTTGACCCGTTTCTCGGAATATTTGCGCTCTGTCTCGAATCGTTTGGCTATCTCAGTGAGCACGATATATTTATGCTTTTGCTGCATATGAAACGTCGTCAATGGACCACTGGTACCCTCTGGAAAATACTTGTTCAGCACCTTCTCCCGATCCTGTTCTGTAATATCAAATGAGTCACGATGGATCGTATGTCCATGCCTTGTCACAGGTGATACCCACTCAGCCGGAGCTTGGATATCCTTACTCTTGAGAAGCTCCATTAATGCCAGAAATATCTTGGCCTGCCGTTCCTTCTCCTTCAATACAAACCGATGATTCCGGATTGTGGAAGCACTCCCGATGCCAAGGGCCTTCTGTACTTCAGCATCCTTCTTACCTTCATAGAATTGGGCCAGCAAGCCCCGTTGCACATCAGACAATCCGGTTACGCTTTTATCCAGCTCCAGCAAATACTCAAATACCGATCCATGAGCTTTCTCGATATGAACACGCATATAGCGAGCTGCCTCATAGAGCACCCCTTCTTCAGGGTAGATAATCCCCGCTTCCGTCCTGTATCCGCAGCAGACACATATATAGGCAGGACCTTCCTCCATATAACCACGCTTGACCTCTTCCAACGAAGCGGTTTGCAACCAGGATTCCGATGATTTCATGTAAAAGCTCCTTTTTATTATTGTTATGTTCATTTCAACCGAATATCAATCAAATTATTTATATTTTTGTTTGTTTATTTATAGACATAATATAATTTTGTTTAGTTTATGTCAATATAACTGAAAGGAATGTTCTGTTCGAAGACATACCGGATACCCCTTGTTCAATAGAAAAAAGACCACAGGGTCGCAACCCTGCAGTCTCATTGCAGAAAGAGCATTTCAGCGCCTTCCTTAAGTATTCTTCATGACTCATTGTCTCATTTCAATGCCTGTTACAACTTAAATCGTTCAATCATGCTTTGCAGATCTTCAGCCATACGTGACAATGCCGCCGAGGATGCTGCTACCTCTTCCATTGTAGCCAACTGCTCTTGAGCAGCCGCTGATCCATCTTCCGTTCCAGAAGCAATCCTGTCTGACAGAACCATCGTATCATTTACTGCCTTGTTGATATGACCCATGCCTCCATCAATTTGACGGGAAGCAGCGGATACTTCTCCAGCTTGTGCAGCAACCAACTGTACAGCAGTACGAATAGTCTGGAAGGCTTCGCCCGCTTCCGTAACCATCTGCGAACTCTTGACCATACCTTCTCCTGTACGGGCAAAGGTCGATTGCACCGCATTGGTTTTCTCCTGCATCTCATGCATAAGTTCATTAATCCGCTCGGCTGAAGCGCCTGAACTGTGAGCCAGTGTCTTCACTTCGTTGGCTACAACCGCGAATCCACGCCCTTGCTCACCAGCTCTTGAAGCTTCAATAGATGCATTCAAAGCGAGAATGTTCGTCTGCTTGGCAATGGCCGTAATCTCGGCCACGATCACAAGAATCTCTTCATTTTTCGCGCGCAAATCTTCAATGACCACAGACATGGCTTTGCTCTCATCATTCACCTGCTGAATATGGGTAACCGCTTCTTCTACTGTAACCATACCCGCTTCCGACTTGGTGGATGCATCAAGAGCGATACGAGCAGTATCTTCAGCACTTGATGAGATTTCTTTCACTCCAATGGACATTTCACCCACGAGTTGGCCAGTAGCAGCAAGACTGTTGTTCTGCAAAGTCGTTCCCGCAGCTGCATCCTGCATCAGTTCAGCTACCTGTTCTGTGGCTTTGGATGTCTGCTCGGAACTTGCCATCAACTCTTCAGAAGATGCTGCCAACTGGCTAGACGTATCATGTACCTCTCCAAGCACACTACGCAGTGAAGTCGTCATCGTGTCAAAGCTTTCTCCAAGCTGTCCGAACTCATCCTTGCGCTGCAAACCAACCCGAACGGTGAGATCCCCGGCGCTTACTTTGGATGCTGCCTGCGTTAATTGAAGTAGTGGTCGGTGAATGCTGCGGATAATGAAAATAAGCAGAATCAACCCAATAACCAATGCAGATGCCACAATTGTAATTGCACGGATCAAAATAGGCATTACGGCTTCCGTTGCTTCCGAAGGAACCATCTCACCAACAATCTTCCAACCCGTCACCGGATTAGTAAAATACACAGCTTCCACTTCGTGACCATCATATGTATACTTCACGGTCCCACTTTCTTGCGTATACATCTCATTAATATAGCTTTCATCCGACTGTGTGCCGGATTCAATATTGTAGTGGAACAGGAATTTACCCCCGTTATCCAGCATGTACAGTTTTCCTTCTTTACCAATACGTATCTGATCAACAGATTCTTTCAGATGATTGAGACTGACATTGGCCCCGAATACCCCTTTACCATCAGCCAGTTTGGCTGCTGCGGTCACAACCCATTCGCCCGTCGAAGCCGATTGGAACGTATCTGAGATTACCGGTTCATCCTGGGACATACCCATCTTATACCATGAACGTTCTCGAGGATCATAATTCTGTTCCTCGGATTCAGGGGATTTCATCCAGCTACCATCTTCGGCACCTGCGGTAAGCACACCCAGTTCCTTATGATTCTGGGACATCCGGTCCATTTGCCTTTGAAGCGCAGGGGACTGATTAATAATATCGTTTGAAGTAATACCCGCGGCCATCTGTGCTGCGTTATCCTTCTCCATTTCCAGCATTTGATTTATCTGCAGACTAAGCATTTCTGTTTTGGCCTGTGCGGAACGAATAATTTCCAGCTTAACCTGGTCAGCAGCTTTTTGATAAGACAACCATCCCACGGTAATGCTCGGTACTACCAGGAACAGGAGCAATGCAGCAATCAGGCGTTTTTTTACGGTTAAAGTAAACCAATTTCGAATCCTTTTCTTCATTTTAACTATCCCCCATCATAATCTTCACCCATCCTTTTATCGGACAATTCCTGTAAAAATATTATGTATAGATACTAAATTAGAATAAATTTAATCTTTTCGGTCAGGTTGGATGGATTCACCTTATCCTACTTTTCGTTTTGACCCTCTTAGCGAGATCGTTTACAATGCTCATAAGCTGGCTATTCATGAAACGATTGGAAGGAGAGGATTCAAATCTTACGCAAGTTAAATGAAAGGCAACGCATTTCCACTGTATATTCATCCATGTTCCGCATTCTGTTAGCGCTCATCCTGTGCGCAGGCCCGATTCTGGGACAAGCTGGTACCACGGCATCTGCAGCGCAGACGACGCAAGCAGTTCACATTGAAGTGAATGGTGAGCAACAATCCTGGAAGAACGCACCACTTATCATCAAAGGTTCAACGTTTGTTCCACTGCGGGATGTGGTCACATCGGTTAAAGGCACATTGAAATGGGATAATCGCACCAAGACGGCTACCATTACCGTTGGCAGAGACAAGCTGGTCCATCAGGCTGGCAGCAATTTCATTAAGGTAAACCAGGTTGATCTGGCGACAGGTGTGAATTCACGTACGGTTAACGGTACGTTGATGGTACCTGTTCGGGCAATGGCTAATGCAATTAAGGCCGATATCAAGGTCCAACGTACAGCTACAGGTCAGATGAGTGTGAATATGGTAACCGATCAAGTCAGCCTGCTGAAGAGCGAAGTTGCCAGCGTAGATACGTATCTGCGCGAGATCAACTATCCGGGCATGGCTCTGATTGCCCGTGATGGTGAAGTACTTCTAAAGCAAGGCTACGGACTTGCCGACGAACAGACACTGAATCGTCCGGATCAGAAGACTCGAATCGCATCGCTGAGCAAATCCTTCACGGCCGCTTCCATTCTTAGTCTGGCGGAAGAAGGAAAGGTTGATGTGCAAGATCCAATATCCAAGTACATCTCCGGTATACCGAAGGGAGATCAGATCACGCTGCATATGCTCTTATCTCAGACCTCAGGTCTGCCATCCGCATTCGGTCGGGGTGAAGGAACTTCTATGGAAGAGACTGTAGAGGAGATTCGCCACAAAACGCTGAAGTTTGAACCAGGGAGTGCTTATCTGTACAGCAACAGCGGGTATGTTCTGCTCGCTTACGTCGTTGAACAGGTATCCGGCATGAGTTATGCCGATTACGTGCAGCAGACGATACTGAAGCCACTTGGCATGAAAAATTCGGGAGAGGCCTCCCGTAAAGTGCATACCATTAGTGGTTTTGTTCAACAAAATAACGCATGGGTAACTGCTCCTTACTATGTATCTCAATCCGGATCAGGAACCATCTATTCCACGGTGGACGATATGCTCAAATGGGATCGTGCCTTGTATACGGACCAGATTCTAAGCCAGGATACGATTGAACAAATGTATGAACCTTACTCTGATAAAAACTATGGCTACGCCTGGATTCTGAAAGAGAACGGCACGAACCGTACCGTCTTCCACAACGGTAGTGGTGGCGGGTTTGCTACAGCCTTTTCACGTAATCTGTCCGATGATATCACCATTATCCTGCTCGGCAATCATGCAGGTATGGACATGACTTCACTTTTGGATGAAGTTGAGGCAAAAACAGCTAAAGCACTGCAATTGCAATAATTTTATTTTCATAAAAAGCAATAAGAGGCGATCCTTCAGCAGGATCGTCTCTTTTATTTAGTTAAAAAGAAACATTTTTACAATTTTACCGTTTATATTATGTAGGTATATTCTGGAATTAAAAAAAGATCTAATACTAGTCGAGGTGCATAATGAAGAAAACCATTTTACTACTGTTTTTGAGCCTGTTCTTACTCGTTTTGCTCCCTACTCAGGGAAATGCCGCTGCAAGCACGTCGAAAATCGTTATGGATGGAGAGGAATTAGTCCTCCCAAGTGATGTACAGGTGACGATTATCAATAAAAACGTGATGATCCCGATTCGTGTTGTTGCCGAAAATTTGAAATTCAAAGTCGATTGGAACCAGCAAGCACGCACTGTAAAAATCCAGCAAGATCAACAGACGATTTCGCTAACCGTGGATCAAAAGCAAGCCATGGTTGCCGACAAGCAAGTCACCTTAAACACAGCACCGCAAATTTTGAACAAAACGCTGGTGGTGCCCATTCGATTTGTCAGTGAACAAATGGGGCTTAAGGTAAGATGGAACAATCAAGACAAGATCGTATACTTAACGAACACTAGTAAGGAACCTGCTATCGACCCAGGCAACATTTCTGGAAAAGGGGACTCCATATCTGACGCTCAGGTTACCGATATCCAATTTACCAATAATCAGCTCGTTTTATCCACCGATCGGGCCGTTCAGCCGGTAATAACGACCCTCAAGTATCCTGATCGTCTGGTTGTGGACTTGCCCGGGGCCACCTTTGGAGATCTGTCCCAACCGCTGGATCAGGGATTCAATGGCAAGCTGGACGTGAGCGGTTATCCCAATGTGACGGAAGTGAGATACTCGCTGTTCAAACGAGATCCGGCGCAAGTTCGAATTGTTGTAGAATTGAATCATGTGAAGGATATCCAGTATAGCCAGAACGTCATTGCCGATAAAATGATTATTGACCTAAATGTTGCAGGAGACAACGTCGCACCTACTCCTGTAACTCCAATAGGTGATTCAGGACGCAAGGTCGTTGTGATCGATCCAGGACACGGTGGCAGTGATCCAGGGACGATCAGTATTACTAAAAAACCCGAAAAGGACTACAATCTGGCATTGGCTCACAAAGTACAAGCCCTGTTGCTCAATGAGCCAAATATCGAATTGGTGATGACTCGTGAGGGTGATACTTATCCAACCCGCCCTGAGCGTGTTCAGCTCGCCAATCAATTAAATGCGGATGTATTTGTATCCATCCATGGCAATAGCGTGAAGTCTGCACCTCAGGCGACAGGTACGGAGACATACTATTATCAACGCAGTAACAGCAAGGAATTAGCTACTATTATTCATCAACGTTTAGTGAAAGCCATGGGGCTCAGAGACCGTGGTGTGAAAAATGGCAACTTGGAAGTGATCCGAGACACGACCATGCCTGCCGTGCTTTTGGAAGTGGGATTCCTGAGTAATGTGCTCGATGAAGAACTGATGTCATCTGAAGTTGTTCAGATGAAAGCGGCTCAAGCGATAGCCGACGGAATCAAGGAGTATTTGGGCCTATAAATCATTAAATACATTAGATGAAGGAAGTGATTCTTTGAATAAGAAGATAGGTTGTGCACTTATATTATCATGTTTGATCCTTATCGGAGTCGGATGTGCCCAGAAGCCAGTGAGTGAATCCGGATCGAATGAACCTGCTGTACAGGGGGGACAGGCGCAGTCACCAAACCCATCCGAACCGGAGGTGGATCTGGACAAAATGAATACACAAGTCGTCGACGTTTACTTGGCAGACTCTCAGGTACTGGAGCTTGAGAAAACAGAGCAGGAAATTGAGTACAAGGATGACTCCGAAAAATATAAAAAAACATTTACAGCTCTGCAAACGAACACTGATTCAGAGCTTGTTTCCCTTTGGGAACAGGTTGAATTGCTCTCTGTCCAATATGCTGAGGGTACGGTAACTTTGGATGTTCATATCCCCGCTGAAGCCAACCTCGGTACCAGTGGAGAACTGCTCGCATTGGAAGCTTTAACCACAACGATGTTTCAATTTGATGAAGTAAATAGCCTGGATATACTGGTGGACGGTGAAGCCGTTGATAGTTTGATGGGTCATGCTGAACTGGAGCACCCCATTCATCGCGAACCTTAAATTATAACAATTCAATGGAAAAAGAACGTCCCCAGGGACGTTCCAATCTGACGCATTAATTCGATTCATGCACAATTCACACATATAGCTCGTCACCAGCAGACAGTGAATGTATCACTGTTCCCGGTGATGGGCTATTCTTGAGTAAACCTTCTTTTAATCTGTCCGTCTCTGCTCGTTCAGCATGCACAAGGACCGTATGCCTTGCTGGAATTCCAAGCATCATCCGCTCAACATCCTTCCAGCCCTGATGCACTTTATAGCGTATTTTCCGCACCTCACATGCTCCATAGTTGTCAGGAACCTGTAGCAGCTTGTCAGCAAATGTACCATGAGCAACATGCCCGGTGAGCAGAATTAGGTTCTCCTCGCTGTCTGATAATTGGCTATAATACCAGCGGGCAAGCGAGGACTGCATCATGCCGTCCGGAATGAACCATAGCGAAGCAGCATGTTGATTCAACAGTTGTTCCCGCTCTAGAGTGGTCGTAGGCAGATCCCATCCTCGTCCAGTCAGAAAGAAATCTATTTCGTCTTGTAACGGACTTCCAGTGACATGCGCTCCCTGCTCCCTCAACCAGTATGGAACATGCATAAGCTGCTTCATACCGTCCACCAGCCCTTGCTCCACTACGATTGGAACAGTCGGGAATTGTTGCTGTGCCCACAGTAGGATCTCCTGTCCACGCCCTACGACAGGCATGGGTAAGAGCACCTTTCCGCATCGAGCAATTGTCTGGCGAATGGCCCGTTCGAGCTGTTCCAGTTTGTCAGCCTGTGTATCTTGGTCCGTACCATAGGCCGCATCAACGATCGCCAGATCCACCAGCCCGACAGAAGATACTTCTGCTACGTCTGTTAGGTTTGCTCTGCCTGCTCCATCTGCTCCGTTAGATGTGAAATTCTCCTGCTTCATGAGTGTCTCCGTGGATACAAGTGTTCTTGGCGACGCCTCTGATGCAACAGATATCCGATCCTGTGACGCTATCAATTCTCCAGCCTTTTGCCCACTGTTTATAGCGATTAGTTCCTCCGCATCCCACCGTTCACTGCTCGGAGTATCAAATAACAGATTTTCACGAATCATGTTTGCCTGTGAGAACGCCTCCGCTGGGCAATCCGCCTGTAAAAGCATCGACTCGGAAGTGTAGTCCCCGGAATAAAAAATCCGCTTACCTTCCATTTCAACCCCAAACCACACCGATCCAGCCAGATGTCCACTCCGGCCCCACATCACTTTTACTTCAGGAATGGGTTCGAACCAAGTTAGGGATACGACCTCATCCTCCAGATACCGATAACGAATAGCCTGCTCGTCTGCTTCATCATAAGGAAGTTCTTCGCCCATACGCTCTACAAACCTACGCCAGTTGGCAAAATACGTACGCAGCTGCGCCCTCGTCTCTCTCGTCGTCCACACTTCACCCTGGTAGCCCATCTTATACAGCAAAGGGATGGCGACCGAATGATCCTCATGGGCGTGGGACAAAAACACCGCATCCAGTTGCGGGACAATCTCTGGTTCAATCAGCGGATACTGGCCCGTGCCTTCTTTTTTCACACCACAATCCAGCAATAGGCGAACATTGCTCCCGCTCAGGAGATAGGCGGAACGTCCGTGTTCCCCTGCACCGCCCCATACGTTCAGTTTGATCATGATGCATTCCACTTTCTCTTTGAATTCAGCAGTTCGATTCCCAGCAGCATCAGCACCGTCATACCTACAGTCACAACGGCCATCGCCATTCCCAGTGATACCTGACCTTGTTCAAACTGGGCAAAAATATACGTGGCCGACGTCTGCATCGACGGCGGAAGAATCAACAACGAACCTACCAACTCACGGGTAGCAATCGTAAAGGTCATCATCCAGCCGGCCAGCATGCCGGGTAGGATTAGCGGGATCAGAATTCGCCGCAGAATATACAGCGGCTTCCCGCCAAATACTTGCCCAGCCTGGAACAATGTTCCGTCAATCTGGGTAAAGCTCGATTTTACATACTGCACCGTGTAAGGCAAGAAGAGAACAACGTACGTGAGAACAACCATGCCGTAGGTGTTATACAACGTGACTGGCATCCAAGGTGAGTTCCAGAAGAGAATCAGACCCACCACCATCACGATACCCGGCACCGTATTAGGCAACAGACTGAATAAGTCAATCACACGCTGCATGAATGAAGATGATCTGCCGATCGCGAGTGCAAACCCCGTACCGATAATAACAGCGACCGTTGAAGCCGCAAGGGATAGCCCGAGACTGTTCCCGATGGCCTTCATGCTCACCGATCCCCAAGATAACAGTTCCTTGTAATGATCCAAGGTCAGATTATCAAAAGCAATTCCTGATCCCCGTAACTTCATGGTCGAAGCGGCTATGATGGAGAAATACGGGATACCTATCGACAGGATCAACAGAATCGCAAGATACGCCCCACACAACCATCCTGCTCCGCCACGAAGAGAATATCGCTTCGAACGTTGCCCTTTGCCACCAACCAGACGATACGTGAACTTGCGACTCATGGCAGACTGCATATACCACATCACCAGACAGACGGACAGCAGCACCGATGCCAGCGAAGTCGCCTTACCGAAGTCAATCGGCCAACTGGAGATGTACTTATGGATCTCGGAGGTCATGACATAAAAGCCAATCTTGCGTCCAAAGGTCGCCGGTGTTCCGAATTCCGCAATCGTTTTGACAAAGACCAGCATGATGCCCATGCCGTAAGACGACAACAACAGGGGTAGAATAATGCGTCTGAAACGATACCCCGCACGTGCACCGTGCACGGCTCCCGCTTCTTCCAGATTGCCACCGATGCGAATCAATGCATCCCGAAGCAGTAGATACAGGAATGGGAACAGATGCAAGCTCATGATGAGCACCATGCCCCAGAAGCTGAAGAACAACTCACTCCAGCCTGCAGATGATGGTACCCATTGCTGCAGATATCCCCCTTTTTGCATAAACAGAATCCAGCCCATCGAGCCGATATACGGCGGGGTCATGAACGGAATCATCAGGATCACATCGACCCAGCGATGCTCGCCCATCCGGGTCTTCGCCATCATCCAGGCCAGCGGCAGCGCCAGCAGTGTGGTTACCGCTACAACGCAGATGCCAAGCCAGACGGAGTTCAGCAGCACACCTGATAGATGATGACCCGTAATCGTGCGAATTGGGGCCATCCAGTCCCATTGTCCGTCTGGATACACACTTTGCCAGAAGATCAGCAAGAGCGGCACGCCAATGCTTATGGTCAGCAGAAAGAGGGCCAGAATCACGCCCACTCTCCGAAAAATTCGGTTGTTGTCCATTCCAACAGGTTTCACTACGTTCACCTCACATGACTTTCCACAGACAGCAGGTATTCCTTTTGCCTAATTGTTTCTATACTTGTTCTTCTTATTTAAAAGTCTCCGAAAAACGCGCCGCTGTCTCTTCGCCATTCTCGCTCATCCAGTTCCAGTCCACTTTAAGTTGTGGAATATCCTTCACATTGGCACGGTTAGTCGCTTCAATGTCTTCGCGGCCTGGGATCAGATAAGCATCTGCAACGAGCTTCTGTGCTTCATCGGACAACAGGTAGTCAATGAATGCTTTGGCATTCTCTACATTCGGACTGGATTTCAGAATCGCTGCCGGTCTTGGGCTGATTACCGTGCCTTCCTCAGGATATACGATATCCAGGGGTTCACCTTTTGCTTTGGAGGAATACGCCATGTAATCCACACCTGCTGCTACGATGCTTTTAGCACCCGTAATGACCGGATCAAGTGCTTCCTGATTGGCGCCCGCCATCGCTACACCATTGGCTTTATAGGCACTCAGCAGATCCCATCCTTTTTCACCAATCGCACTCAGGTATCCTGTGATGAAGTCGAGTGCTGAACCTGATAATGTAGGGTCGGGAATGTTCACTGCATCTTTCCACGCAGGCGTAGCAAGCTCTGCCCAACTTGTTGGTGGTGTAGATACCAGTTTGGTGTTATATACAATACCCAGTGCGGATGCGCTGCTGCTGAAGTAGTTGCCCTCTGCATCCGACCAATCCTTGTTCAGCTTGTCTGCATTCGCTGCGTCCGGGTATGGCATAGTCAGTCCATCGGCTTTCAGAGCCTGTGCTGATGGTAAAGAGGCCAGGATTACAACGTCTGCCACCGGATTGGATTTCTCTGCTTCCATACGAGCCAGAATTTTGCCTGTCGTTCCCTGGAACATCTCGACTTCAATCCCCGTTTTGTCCGTAAATCCACTCACGATGTTATCCGCCAGCTTCTGTGGACCAGCACTGTACAAGACAAGCTTGCCGCCAGCCGGTTTCGTTGTTTCCGCAGCTGCTGCTGTGTTTCCTTCACCCGCGGGTTGTGCCGCGTTGCTTGTAGTTGTGTTGCCCGTACTACATCCGAACAAACTGATACTCATTACCGCAGTTAATAACAGCATTGCACTCTTTTTCCGTGTTTTCATACCCAACATATTCGTCCATCTCCCCTGGTTTCTAATAAAATGTGTACTCCTGCTTCCAACTGCGTGCTCATTCAACAATTTAATATGCCACTGCGATCGCTTCGTTTTGCTTCATACTCGGGTGGTCATAACCATCCATTCGGCATATCCGCTCGGGAGCAACATAAAGCTGAACCCGCTCCCCTAGGCGCACTCTTTGGTTCATATAGGCTGTCCATACGCCCAGCCCTTCCATCTGCACTCGTACTTCATAACGCTCACCTACATAGCTGACACTAAGTACCGTCCCCGGATAACACAGATCATCATGACCTGTTTTGTTCCAGGTGGCATGCTCTGGACGCACCATCGATTGATTAGGCGTGAGCCAGTTGGACTTTCCGATAAACGAAGCGACATACGGATCACTTGGTGCCGAGTAGATCGTTTCCGGGCTGCCCTTTTGCAAGATCCGCCCCTTCTGCATCACCACAATCTCATCCGACATCGACATTGCCTCGATCTGATCATGTGTGACGTACAGCGCAGTCAATCCCATGTCCCGAACCAGTGACATCATCTCAATCCGCATCTCTTCCCGGAGTACAGCATCCAGTGCACTCAGTGGCTCATCGAACAGGATCACACCAGGTCTGACCGCAACAGCTCTGGCAAAAGCAACCCGTTGCTGCTGTCCACCAGACAGCTGATGAGGATATCGATCTTCCATGCCTTGCAGGCGAACCATACCAAGTGCTTCGTTCACTTTTTGCCGCAGATCTGATTTCTGTTTTCCGGCCTTTAGGCCAAACGCTACATTTTCGTATACGGTCATATGCGGCCATAATGCAAAATCCTGAAACACCATGCCCAGATTACGCTTGTGTGTTGGTATATCAATCCGCTTCGCCGCAGAGTAGATACACTGACCATCTGCACGAATCTCCCCCGCGTCCGGCTGTTCCAGCCCGGCCAACATACGGAGCAGTGTTGTTTTGCCACAGCCCGATGGGCCGAGCAGTGTCGTGAACTTTCCATGTTCAAGCGTTAGATCTGTCGGCAGCAGTGCGGGTGTTTGATTAAATGATTTTTGAATTCCTGTCATCTCTAATTTCATAAGCATCCCTGCCTGTCTTCTGTAACTTGATCTCTTGCACTGTTCTCAGTCTAACGTCCGCTTTCGCGAGTTGTATGTCTTGTATGTAAAATTGGAATTAACTTTTTAGATGAATTCTGTTGATGTTCATAGATTAAATCTATAGTAGGTGAACTAATCATTTGCACGATAACGGCGAGGACAGAAGAAACCTGAAAAAGCGGAGCGTTCGCCTTTATCACCGGATTTTCCCTTGAGAAAGGGAATCAAAAAATCTGGGGATAACAGCGATTGGAAGGTTGTTCTGTCATCGTAGTGTCTGTGTAAATAACCTTTAGTTCAATTTATATAGTAGAAGTGAAAGGAGTGTTGGAACATTGAATCTGATCAAATTGCAAATTGTTGAGCTGATCGATAAGCATCATCACATGACAAGCGTGGCCGAGTTACTGGGGATCAAACAACCTACCGTTACATTTCATATGAAGTCATTAGAGGAAGAGATGGGTGTTCGATTATTTGAATCGCGCAGTGGAAAGACTTTTCTAACCGAAGCCGGACAGGCTCTGCTCCATTATTCCGTTAAAATCAATGCTTTGACCCAAGAGGCAAGGCGGGTAGTGAAGGAATATGACAGCCTCTATCGGGGCACCCTGCACATTGGGGCAAGCTATGTACCAGCTACATATCTGTTGCCCGCCATGCTCAACACCTTTTCTCAGGAATTCCCGGGCATTCGTATCGTCTTATCCGTCAAACCATCACCTGTTATTCGCGAGATGTTAATTCGGCATCAGATTGATCTGGGTGTGATCTCTTCCGAGCCATTTGTCGGACCTGCTCTGCAAGCTGAAACGCTGTGTGAAGATGACTTGGTATTAATCTGCTCTCCGCATCATGGTTTGGCCCAGAAGGATGCATTAACGCCCGATCATATCGCACAGATTCCTTTTGCCTTACATGGCAATGAATCCAGTACGCGTCGGTTAACCAACCAATGGCTTGCGCAACATGACATTCGTTTGCGGAGCACGGTGGAGATGGATTCCCTGGAAGCGATCAAACAGCTCGTGTTACTCGGGGGGCATGTCTCATTCATGTCTCGGATGGCGGTACAGTGGGAGGAACAGCAGGGGCTCATTCAAGTTCTTCCCATTCCCGGAGAGCAAGCGCCGCGCCATATCTATACGGTACATAACAAGGACCGCCACCCTTCAGTTCAGTTAAACCGCTTCAAAGAAGTGCTGCGAGAGGTGAGTCACGGCTTCCCCATTTTCCATGGCTGATCGCCCTGATCCGCTATAAACTATCGTTTGCCATTCATCAAATCTATGCAGGGTTAACGCAATGTGCGCTTCCCTTTAATCGCTTTCATATATTCGGGCGATAAAGTGAGTCTGTACGTTAATCCAGATTAGGAGAGTGATTGGTTTTGAAAAAGTGGAAAAAGGTAACTGCCTCATTGATGCTGAGCATCGTAACATTGGGAAGTGGAATGACATTTGTGGGAGCACCCCAGGCTTCAGCTGCTGCCAATGCCGTTCCTGCTTATGAAGTAAAGTTTCTGGCCAAGCCGGAACTTGTATTGAATACAGATGGGACACCACGCAGTGAAGTGATTCAGACACTCGGCCTGAGTTCCACGCCAAGAAACATTAACGTAGAGTACTTTGACACCAATGCTCTCGGATTGGATCAACAAGGATGGAACGTTCGTTTTCGCAAAAAGGATGACAAGAATAACTACGAATTGACTTATAAAAAACGCTACCCTGTGATCAATGGCGATATCAACGCAGCGCTGACTCTGGCTAACCAAGAAGGATTCGACAAATCGGATGATAATTACGAGGCTGAGATTGATTGGGGATATGGCAAACAAACCTTGAGCTTCTCCAACACCAAAAAAGTCGATACCAAAGCAACAGGTGTTCAACTTCCTTCGGAGCAAGAAGCCTTGAACATGTTACTGGACAAGCTCCCGGGCAAATTGAAAAACTGGACTTCCTCCAACTGGGGCAAACAACAACTTACGCAATCCCGTGCATATGGTCCGATCACATTCCAACGTTATGAAGGTACATGGAATGGTCAAGAACTTACACTCGAAGTATGGCCAATCCGCAACGCAGCAGGTACAGGTATTGAGAATATCGTAGAGGTTTCTTTCAAAACCGATGATGCTGTAGCCGTATCCGGACTGCGTACCCAACTGCTGCAATTGCTGGAGAACAACAACTGGCTGATTCCTGCCGATGGCTTGAAGACACAGACGATTCTGGAAAGATATTAATCGCTGCTCTAACTATAAAGACAAGTTCCTCTTCCTGCAGACATCGTAGGAGAGGAGCTTGTCTTTTTTTGCGTAGTGAATTAAATGATCTGTTATTTAAGTAATTCTACGATTAACATCGGTTGAGATTTTACCGGTTATTCGCTCAACAGTTTGGATGATGGGAACTATGTATTGGCTATTTTCCAGCTCGGTAACCTATATCAATTCAATTTTTAGTGGAGAGTTACGCGGTTCAATGCTCAAAATTTCTAAAGTCTTATAATTCCATCACTTGAGTTTCGCGTGAATAGCTGACCCTCGATTTCCCATAGAAATGCTTTAGCGTGCGCAGGCTTCATAAATCTTAATACTATTGGACGTACCCTACCATTCATCTCATAGTGTATTACGAGGTAATTTCTCGAGTTTGAGCTACCTGTTCTATTTGGATATCCTGCACTCCCGATTTTTCTTAATGAGAGTTCAAACGTTTGCTGACCACTTTGAATATAAAAGTTTCCATTACCTATCAGCACATCCACCCGCCTGCCTTCCGCAACTTGTGGAAGCCCTGACTGATGAATCCCTACTGCATGTAACCTTGATCCGAACTGCTGTTTTAATTTATTGGATCGACTCGTCGTTCGAATACCAAATATCGAAACTAAGATAATAAAACCAAGTAAAAACCACATTCTATATACCCCCTTCTCTTTCTCTTCTGTATATCATTTCATATTATCATATGGACTTCTTATTTGTATGACAATATGCGATAATTGATAATTATTCTCAAATACATCATATGTAATGTTACTATTGCAAGTTAAGGAGGGATTCTGGTGACTTTGCAAGTCTTTCCACTGATATCTAACGGTGACCATACCCGTGACCTATATGCAAGATTCAAGACATCCGAAGTTCTAGATCAAGCGTCTTTTCTTCCCCCATTCGTATTAACAGACTCACATCTTCTGCTCATCTGTACTGGCGGTGAAGCCACTATCCGTATTGGGCATAGGCAAAATCATGCCACACTTGGCAAGATTTATCTAATCCTGCCAGGAACAGCGATAGAATATACAACGGATGAAGTTCATCCTTTACAGGGACTCGCGATATATTTTGATCTGTTAAAGCCCATTTCAGATATGAACAAAACCACTTCTGGATCTACTGTAATAGAGGTATACCAAAAAGGGTTACTTCGTTCGTCTTACGCTGATGAATTACCGCGTGAACTCTTTCAGGAATGTACCAGAATTGCCTCCCAGCTCCATGAATGCATCTCTGTACCTCAAGAAAATCGTCCATTTCGTATTCAGACTTTGATGCATGAATTGTTGACCCATGTGTATGCTCCTCCCAAAGAGAGTGCATTAGGGGATTCGGAGCACACCTCTGCTTTGGATCAAACGCTTGAACTTATTGAACTTGGATATGCTGAGCATCTTTCTCGGGAAGTTCTTGCCGGAGTGGCAGGCATGAGTGTATGGCACTATTCGCGGGTATTCAAAAACCGTACTGGCATCAGTCCCATGGAATACGTGAATAGCATCCGTATGGACCGGGCCAAAGAGATGCTGCTCGTCCCCGGCCAAACCATCAAACATATCGCCTCAAAGGTTGGTTTTCAGGACGAGTTTTACTTTAGCCGCAAATTCAAAAAATATGTTGGTGTGTCTCCCTCTACCTATCAACGACAGAAACGCAATAAAATCGCTGCTCTTTCTTTCGGAACGACTGGCCACCTGCTAGCATTGCAGATTATCCCCCATGCGGCACTGATTGATAACCGACGGGATCAACACAGGAATCTGTTTTTTTCGAATATTCCTTATCATCTGGGACGTAGCAAACGCATGAATCCTCGTATCTGGCAAACCAATGTTGAGTTGTTGATGCAAGCGAGCCCAGACCTCATACTCTGTAATGAGTACGAAGCCCAGACGTTAAAAAGAACACTGCAACGAATTGCACCTACCATCGTTATCCCATGGAAAGGTTTGAACTGGCGGGAACATTTCGTACAAGTTGCCTCCATTGTGGGACAGCAACAGGAAGCTCAGCAATGGTTGGAGCAGTATGATGACAAAGTAACCCATGCCAAAGAGCAGCTTAGTCATCTAATCGGTAAGGATACGGTCTCCATCATTCATATCATGATGGGTCATCTGTTAATCTACGGGCGACGTAATGGGGGTGCTGTTCTATATAACGATCTCGGTGTTTCACCTTCACACGATCTGCTTCCAGGGCAAGTCTATCGTGCATTGGATGAACAGGAGTTGCCTCAAATGGTTGGAGATCGCATGTTACTGATTGTGGACCAAGACTCGGAATCCCAGCAGCGTTGGCATAAACTCCAACATACTCAGCTATGGCAACATTTGAAACCCGTGCAAAAACAGCATGTATATCTGCTAGATGAAATGCCTTGGTTGGATTATTCACCGTATGCCCATGATCAAATTATTGATGAGACCATCAAACTTTTTGGTGGCACTCAGCACATTAATCCATGACTGGATAGCACAGAAGGCTATGTCTCCCCCAACATGAGAACGCTACAATATAAAGTGTACTGAGAATCAATATCATTAGAAATACAGGGGGATTATGATGTACAAACAGCATTTTGTCAAAATAACGGGGATACTGTTCATACTCGCGATGTTACTTGTTGCGTGTGGACAGACACCTACAAGCACTTCGCAGCCATCTGCAGATGGCGTGAAATCAGCTGCGGAGACAGATGGTGACTCATCCGCTGAATCAGCTACTAAGACCGTAGAGAGCGCCAGTGGCAGCAAAGAAATCCCGGCACATCCTGAACGGATTGTGTCCATTAATATGGAGGACATTCTCCTCTCCTTGGAGGTACCACTGGTACTCGCTACACCTATTGGCCGACAAGACTACCTGAACGAGCAACTTGAAGCTCAAGGCGTGGCTGTCGAACCCATTAATGAAAGTGTCAATTTTGAAGCTGTAGTCAACGCTAATCCGGACCTCATTATTGCCAATGCCAGTTTGGATGCCAAGATTCTCGAACAACTCGAGAAGATCGCCCCAACGATCACTTATGATCGCCGTAATTGGCAGGAATCTATCGTGCAGGTAGCTACTGCACTGGATATTGAAGAGCGGGCTGAACAGCTTTTACAAAAAAATAAAGATCAAGTAACTGAAGCTCAGAAGCTCGCAGCCGATATCAACCAGACCAAACCTACAGCTGCATTCCTTCGCCTGGAAGAGAAAGATATGCGTTTGTTCTTCTCGTCCATTCCATCCACGCCATTCCCGGCTTCCAGTTATGTAGGAGCGGGTTATGAAATTGGATTCACTCCCGATGCTCTCGTTAGCAAACTAGAGGCAGAGAATCCGGAACGGATGAATGCCAGTATCTCGGTTGAGCTTTTGCCTGAAATCAAAGCAGACTATCTGTTTATCGTGTCCATTAGCTCAGATGGGTCAGCTGAAGCGTTGCAAAAAACAAAAGATGAACTCAACGAAATCCAACAACTCCAAGTGTGGAAAAGCCTACCCGCTGTTCAAAATGGTCATGTCTATGTCCTCAATGCAAAGAAATGGCTCATTGACGGCCCCATTGCCGAATCGCTCAAACGTAATGAAATGCTCGAAGTTCTTGGACTACCTGCTCTATAATAGCAAACATACCGTCTGTTTCATCCACAGCAAACAAAAGGAGATTCACCGGATTTTCGGTGGATCTCCTTTATATTTTATACTCCAAATGGCTTCACTCAGTCCTGTTTCAAGAAAAATCATTCTACATGCTTAACATTTAAAAGCACTTCATGTACACCCTTCTCATCCTACAATTAATTAGAGATAGGTAATCATCAATATCATATATAACTGTCCGACTTTTAATATATTTTAAAATTTTGGGCTGTTTCAATCCCAAGTGCACTCTGGATGAACGTATTGGCAACCCGCTCTACAGGTACGGGATTAAATCCAATAAAGAAATCCTTATATTTTTCCGCCGACTCTACAAACAGATTAGGACTAACTGAATTCAAACGAATACCTCTTGGTAACTCAAACGCTGCCGCTCTGGCAAACGAATCAATAGCCCCATTGACCATAGCGCTTGATGCCCCCTTCTCAATAGGGTGGTCTTGTATAATGCCACTGACTAGCGTGAAACTCCCCTTGTCGTTAATATAGTGCTGACCAATCAACACGATATTAACCTGTCCAAGCAGTTTTCCCTGCACACTAATCCTATTGTTCTCAGGTGTCAGTTCTTCCAGTTTCGCATAATGGGCCTGGCCTGCCGCAACAATGACGTAATCAATGTTAATCACCGTCTCAAAGAGAGAAGTAATACTCTCTGTCGACGTCATATCCACCTGAACATCCCCAGATTGTCTACCCGCTGTAATAACCTCAATGGAATGATCTCTCAGCTTCGCAACAACAGCTTTACCTAGTGTTCCATTTCCGCCAATGACCAGAGCTCTTTTCATTACTATTTGTCCTCCTTTATAAATACGGTTAATCAGATAAGAATTGTTCTGTTTATTTAAACAAAGATTCCATCCTTAATCAAATGACAATTGACCCTATTTTGAAAGGAATACACTTATTCTTTTTAACGCACAAAAAAAGCCCTTGCTATAAGCAAAGACTTTTCTGTATGTTACTAGGAAGCGGGTGATGGGAATCGAACCCACGCTATTAGCTTGGAAGGCTAAAGTTCTACCATTGAACTACACCCGCAAAATAAAAAAAATCGGGATGACACGATTTGAACATGCGACCCCCTGGTCCCAAACCAGGTGCTCTACCAAGCTGAGCTACATCCCGATACTTATGAAAATAATGGCGCGCCCTGAGAGATTCGAACTCCCGGCCTTTTGATTCGTAGTCAAACGCTCTATCCAGCTGAGCTAAGGGCGCAAATATTGGAGCGGAAGACGGGAATCGAACCCGCGACCCTCGCCTTGGCAAGGCGATGCTCTACCGCTGAGCCACTTCCGCAAAACATATGGTGCGGTCGAGAGGACTCGAACCTCCACGGGGGGTTAGCCCACACGGACCTGAACCGTGCGCGTCTGCCAATTCCGCCACGACCGCAAAATATAATGGTGAGTCATGAAGGGCTCGAACCTTCGACACCCTGATTAAAAGTCAGGTGCTCTACCAACTGAGCTAATGACTCATAATGAAATGGCTGGGGATATAGGATTTGAACCTATGCATGACGGAGTCAAAGTCCGTTGCCTTACCGCTTGGCTAATCCCCATTAAAAAATCATGGGGCGACCGAGGGGAATTGAACCCCCGAATGCCGGATCCACAAACCGGTGCGTTAACCACTTCGCCACGATCGCCATAGAGTAAGCCATTCATCCACTAAGAGTATCTTAGTATTAGCAACTTCATCTATAATATACATTCTATCACAAATTCAGATGTAATTACTAAAAATGGTGCCGGCGAGAGGACTTGAACCCCCAACCTACTGATTACAAGTCAGTTGCTCTACCAGTTGAGCTACACCGGCACGGTGTATATTTAATTAAAAAATGGCGGAACCGACGGGATTCGAACCCGCGATCTCCTGCGTGACAGGCAGGCATGTTAGGCCAACTACACCACGGTTCCATAATACTTTCTCAAGGAAAGTTAATTGCGGGGGCAGGATTTGAACCTGCGGCCTTCGGGTTATGAGCCCGACGAGCTACCGGGCTGCTCCACCCCGCGTCGTTATAAAAGTTATATGGTGGAGGCTGAGGGGATCGAACCCCCGACCCTCTGCTTGTAAGGCAGATGCTCTCCCAGCTGAGCTAAGCCTCCATATTATGACCCGTAGGGGATTCGAACCCCTGTTACCTCCGTGAAAGGGAGGTGTCTTAACCCCTTGACCAACGGGCCTTGCTAAAAAAATTATCTGGCGGAGAGAGAGGGATTCGAACCCTCGAGACGCTTGTGACGCCTACACGATTTCCAATCGTGCTCCTTCGGCCAGCTCGGACACCTCTCCATATGGCTCCCCGAACAGGACTCGAACCTGTGACAACTCGATTAACAGTCGAGTGCTCTACCAACTGAGCTATCAGGGAATGGTGGAGCCAAGCGGGATCGAACCGCTGACCTCCTGCTTGCAAGGCAGGCGCTCTCCCAGCTGAGCTATGGCCCCATACACTGGTATATTTCATTGTTGTGGTCTTGCTATGGGCCCTGGTGGACTCGAACCACCGGCCTCACCCTTATCAGAGGTGCGCTCTAACCAACTGAGCTAAGGGCCCTTATATATCCCTTATTCCTTGGCAAGGGGGGCAAAAAAAATACCCCAAAGGGAAATCGCTTGGCGGCGTCCTACTCTCCCAGGACCCTGCGGTCCAAGTACCATCGGCGCTAGAGGGCTTAACGGTCGTGTTCGGGATGGGTACGTGTGGAACCCCTCCGCCATCGCCACCAAACGCGGTGCTTACATTTCAGAGTTGTTGTTCTCTGAAAACTAGATTCGAAACGAAACTTACGCAATCAGAACTTGCATATTTGGATAAGCCCTCGACCGATTAGTACTGGTCAGCT
>NZ_BCNV01000005.1 GCF_001570725.1 Paenibacillus amylolyticus | reverse complement strand
GCCAGGATCAAACTCTCCAATAAAGTATTGAAAAGAGCGATAAGCTCATTTTGAATCTGACGATTCATTGTGAATCAAAAGTTACTATCCATTTGTTCAGTTTTCAAGGAACTTGTATGTCCGTTTATGTTGACACTTTTCAACCGGACAGGAATCTTATCATATCATGTTAACTAACTTACTGTCAACACTTTGTTTTCGTCACCGTTCAAATCATTTCTACAATCATTCGTTTGAGGCGACAAGAAATAATATATCATGTTGTCATTTATTTAGCAAGCATTTTTAATTAACCTTATGACTATCTAACTTTTTCACCAGCGGCACCATGCCTCCAACCTATATTCGACACATGAACACATTATCTGGAACAAATCTAAGACACCCTTAATGTGTACTTCATGTCAAAGAAATGCATCATTTCTATATTACTCACTTCCATAACCATAAGTAATGAAATATCTAGATGAGGTCTAGCTAGGGCACCCGATCGGGATAACGATCCCTGCCCTACTACATGGTTTGAAGAAAGTGATCCAAAAACTCTATAATAAGGTATATAGATATAGGGATAAGGATAAGCAGTCAAGTGTACTACTTTCATAAGAAGTCATGAACAAACGTTTAACCATCTCACATGCACCTATACACAAATGACGCACTCCATTCACAGCTGGCTATTACATATCAAAGTTCTAAATAAACTCATTACTAACCTATATGGGGTGATCACACTTGAAACAATGGTTGAAGAACAGGCGTAAAGGTTACGGCAAAAAGTTGGTTTCCATCCATGCCTGGAATGCCTGGATTGTTGTAATCCTTGCTATATCGGGTCTTATGCTGGTAGGCGGTTTTTGGCGAGAGATACTCGGAATTGGACGTGTCTGGTTAAAATGGCTGCATATCATCGTTGGGCTAGCCATGCTGGCACCTGTTGTATATTACTTGATTTTAGCCGGAAAGCACTGGAAGCAACTTCGTAACAGACCTTGGCAAAGAGTGAACACCATCATTGTTCTTGCGCTGCTTGTCGGATGGCTACTCTCGGGTATTGTTCTATGGCAGTTCAAGCTAGCTGGACCTCGATGGTCGAATGCGGCACTGCTGATCCATGACCTGCTGACTTGGGTGGGCTTGCCTTATATTATCTATCACTCCATCACTCGGACCAAATGGTTAAAGGACCCTGCACGTCGTGCGGTTAAAACTACTACAACTTCAACACAAACTCAAGATACAGCTGATCCATCTGATTCAATATCGGATGAAAAAGAAACTCCGGCTGCTATATCTTCTTCCCAGTTTGATCGCAGTTCCGAGAGAGATCCCCTCAAATCAGAGGAGCGACCTCAACCGGTGTATACACGACGAGCTTTCATCCGTTCTGCTGTCGGCGTTGGCCTCGCCGTGACTCTTGGACCTACATTTATATCCTGGGTAGGGCGAAATCTCAAGATCGATAACAGTATTGATAGCATGCTAGAGAACGATCCTAACCGTATGGTTCCTTTGCCACAACCGTTGTCTGCCTCATCACCTCCCATTGGAGGCGGAGCTGAAGGTCATTTCCGTGTATATACGGTTACGCCTATACCTTCCTTCTCCAATGCAAACTGGTCTTTCCGAATTGACGGACTGGTTGAACGGGCACAGGTTTGGAACTGGGAACAGTTTGTGAAGCTCGCGCGTACCGTACAGGTTAGTGATTTTCACTGTGTAACGGGCTGGTCTGTATATAAGAATACCTGGGAAGGCATTTCTCTTGCTCAGCTTTTGAAACAAGCCGGGGTCAAACCGGAAGCTCATAGTGTTAAGTTTTATTCCGGTGACGGCGTGTATACGGATGCCATTACGATGGATCAAGCACAAATGGAAGATATTATGGTCGCTGTCATGCATGATGGCAAACCGATCCCTGCTGATCTTGGTGGTCCGGTACGGCTCGTCATTCCTCAGATGTATGCCTATAAATCAGTAAAATGGTTAAATCGCATTGAACTCATCGACAGCGAACATATCGGTTACTGGGAAGAGCGAGGGTATGATAAGGATGCATGGCTTACAGGCGCATCTCAACGCATCCCTAACAATTTAAGTGGATCATGATAAGATATAGATTGATGAGCGTTCATTCGTTGTATCAAATAATTCAATAAACAGCAAAAGCCCCCGATCACATATTCGTGTCTTCGGGGGCTTTCTGATATGAACTCTTTTGTTAATTCATCCTTTAACCCTAGGGATTCAAAAGACGAACAAGTTCGTCCTCATCCTCAATCGTTGGAATACCAAGATCATGGGCTTTGGTTAACTTACTACCTGCCTTCTCTCCGGCAATCACCAGATCTGTCTTTTTCGACACACTGCCGGTGACCTTCGCTCCGAGCGCTTCCAGTCTTTGCGTCGCCTCTTCCCGCGTCAGTTGGTGCAGGGTTCCGGTCAGTACGACGGTTTTGCCACTGAAGAAGGAATCTTCCACAACAGCAACGGCTGGTGCCTCAGGTGCCTGAGCTTTCACGCCTAAATTGAGCATTTTCTCAATTGCAGCCTGTGTAAACGGATCTGCAAAGAAAGTTACGATACTCTCTGCTACAATACCACCCACGTCGGGTAGTTCAACCAGCTCTTCCACGGTTGCATTCATAATGGCGTGCAGATCTCGATAATGATCCGCGAGCATGCGCGTAGTGGATTTACCTGTGTTCGGAATACCCAATGAGTATAAGAACGAAGCCAGGTCACGATCTTTACTGAGCTCCAACGCAGCGATAAGGTTGTTCGCTTTCTTTTCACCAAACCGCTCCAGCTTCACCAGGTCATCAAACTGTAACGTATACAGGTCAGCAGGCTCACGTACGTTCAATTCGTCATATAGCTGAATCGCTGTTTTCTCACTGAACGTCTCAATATCCATGGCATCCCGGGAAGCAAAGTGGGAAATACGTGCCACCGTTTGCGGTTTACACGCCAGTCTGTTGTTACAGAATAGATGCGCTCCACGTTGCTCCAGCGGGAATCCACATGACGGGCATTGCTCAGGGAAGACAATCTCCTCGCCATCACTCTCCTCAGTCACTTTACCCAGAATCTCAGGAATGACGTCATTGGAGCGACGGATAAAGACCCGTGTGCCCAAAGCGAACTTCAGATTTTTGCGCTCAATATCGCCGACATTGTTCAGAGTACAGTTCTGTACTGTTACCCCGGCAAGTTCAACGGGTTCTACCCGTGCCAGCGGAGTTACTTTGCCAGTACGTCCCACATTCCATACCACAGCGTTAAGAACTGTCGTGGTCTCTTCTGCTTCGAATTTATATGCTACCGCCCAGCGAGGGAACTTATCGGTATACCCTAGCACCTCGCGTGTGCGCATGTCTGTAATTTTGATAACAGCTCCATCGATCAGATAGTCCAGTTGCCCCCGGTTCTCTTGAATCGCAGCCAGTTGCTCCATCACATCATCAAACTCTTGGAAGTACGTGATGGATGGATTCACTTTGAAGCGGTTCTCACGCAAGAAGTCCATCATCTGCTGATGATTGGCAAACTGAATGTCATCCGAATAACCTACATTATAAAAATATGCATTCAACCGACGCTCAGCCGTCGCCTTCGGATTCAGGTTGCGGAGCGCTCCCGCTGCTGCATTACGCGCATTCTTGAGCGGCTCTGCAGCCGTCTCATTATATCGGTCCAGGACAGACAAATTCATAATGCCTTCACCCTGTACTTCAATCGTACCACTTGTGTAAGGAATTTTGAGCGGAACGGATCTGATCGTTCTCACCTGTGCCAAAATACCTTCTCCTACGGTACCGTTCCCTCGTGTAGAGGCTTGCACCAATTCGCCGTTGGTATACGTCAGGTTCAGCGTCAATCCATCAAACTTCAACTCAATGACATAACCCGGTTCCGGTAAAGGCGTATCGGGATTTTTACTGTTATAGTCATTAATCAGTTTCAGTACACGGGTATTCCAGCTGCGCAGCTGCTCAATATTCTGTGCTTTGTCCAGACTCCATAATGAGGATAAATGGCGATGAGGGGTAAACCCCTTGAGCAATTCGCCACCCACACGCTGGGTTGGAGAATCAGGCAGAACGATGCCACTTTCCTGTTCCAGCGTAACCAGTTCATCGTACAGAAGGTCATACTCCTTGTCGCTGATCTGTGGCTGATCCATCGTGTAGTACTGATAGTTATGCTGATTCAGCTCGGTAACGAGTTGCTCCATCCGGTGCATCGGGTCCATACAGGGCCATCCCTCCGTTAATTTGATCTATATATGTAGAACGAACCCTCCTATTGCGCGTGAACTCCGATAACAGAATAACTTTCTGTACTCTCCGTTATCGTGCAAAAGGAGGTTTCATTCTTATTCTACTTTGGTAATTGGGGCAAAGCCGGCAAGCAGACGTTTCACACCCACCGGAGCCGGGAAAGCAATCTGCAGTTCGGTATCATTACCTGTCCCTTTGACTGCAACAATCGTGCCTGTCCCCCATTTGCCATGCTGCACTTTGTCTCCTGCCTTGAATCCTGCTTCACCATTAGAAGCTACCGGCTTGGAAGCAGATGATGGCGTAGAGTATGTCGGACGGGAGGTACTCGTGGTCACACGCGAAGTTGGCGTGGATGAGGTAGCAGATGAACCGCTCTTGCTTTGGTGATCAAAGAGCTTGGTGCCACCACCGAAGTTACTTCCTCCACTAGAACCTAGTCCACGTCCACCATATGAGCCGCCTCCGCTACTGCCACGGCGGTAACGATCACGAGCCATGGAGGTGTCTTCCTTCAGCTCATCCGGAATTTCGTCCAGAAAGCGGGAAGGCGGATTCGCTGTGGTACGTCCAAACAACGTACGCATCTGGGCACACGACAGGAAGAGTTGCTCTTCTGCACGAGTAATTCCCACATAAGCAAGTCGGCGTTCTTCCTCCAGCTCTTCATTGTCCATAAAGGCACGGCTATGCGGGAAGACCCCTTCCTCCATACCCACGATAAAGACAACCGGGAACTCCAGACCTTTGGCGCTGTGCATGGTCATCAGGGTAACCGCGTCGCTCTGATCCTCTTCATCATCGTTCATGCTGTCGATGTCAGCAATCAATGCCAGATCGGTGAGGAACGACACGAGCGTTTTGTCTTCATTATTTTTCTCAAATTCCATCGTTACCGACAGGAACTCTTCAATGTTCTCCAGCCGTGCACGAGATTCGAGTGTGTTTTCATTTTGCATCTCAAGACGGTATTGACTCATCTCAAGAATCTTCTCGGTCAGTTCAGTGACAGACAGATACTCTACCATCTGATGCAACGCAGCGATCATGTCATAGAACTCCACCAGCGCATTCCGCGTACGGCCAGCAAAACCAAGATCGTCTACAACCTGAAGTACACGGAAAATAGAAATTCCACGCTCTCCTGCCGCAGCAGCCAGCTTCGCTACCGTTGTATCACCAATGCTACGTTTCGGTACATTAATGATCCGGGTGAGACTGATATCATCGTCGGGATTGGATAACAGGCGCAGATACGCCAGGATGTCCTTGATCTCTTTACGATCATAGAACTTGATACCGCCGACAATCTGATACGGAATATCAGACTTGATCAGAATTTCCTCTATAACCCGGGACTGGGCGTTAGTACGATACAAAATGGCATGGTTCTGATAGGATTTGCCGTTCTTCACATTTTTACTAATCTCGGAGGTAACAAAATACCCCTCATCATGCTCGGAATCCGCACGGTACACCTTGATCTTCGAACCGCCCTCTTTATCCGTCCACAGTTTCTTCGGTTTACGCCCTGTATTCAGCCCGATCACTTCATTCGCTGCATTCAGGATATTGGAAGTAGAACGATAGTTCTGCTCCAGCAAAATCGTGTTTGCTTCAGGATAGTCTTTCTCAAAGTTCAGGATATTGCTGATATCCGCCCCACGCCAGCGATAGATCGACTGGTCACTATCCCCTACAACGCAGATGCGGTGGTGGCTGTCAGCGAGCATGCGGCACAGCATGTACTGTGCACGGTTCGTATCCTGATACTCGTCCACGTGAATGTACTGGAATTTCTTTTGGTAAAAGTCGAGGACTTCCGGTACTTCCTTGAACAGTTGAATCGTCTGCATAATCAGATCATCAAAATCAAGTGAGTTGTTGGCTCTTAACCGTTTCTGATACATCTTATATATCTTCGCTACAATACCCTCGAAATAGTCTCCTGCCTGCTTCTCATATTGCTCCGGACTGATCAGTTCATTCTTGGCCGTGCTCATCATCGATTGAACTGCTTTGGGCTCGAATTTCTTCGTATCGATATTCTGATCTTTCATACAGCTGCGAATAACAGATAATTGGTCCGATGAGTCCAAAATACTGAAATTGGAAGTAAAGCCGATACGTTCAATATCACGGCGCAGAATACGCACGCACATGGAGTGGAAGGTGGATACCCAAATGTCGCGGCCTTGTGAGCCACCAACCAGTTGGGATACCCGGTCTTGCATCTCACGAGCGGCTTTGTTCGTAAAGGTAATCGCTAAAATACCCCACGGGGGTGCCTTCCGTGTTGCAATGAGGTAGGCAATCCGGTGTGTCAGCACCCGGGTCTTGCCGGAGCCCGCTCCGGCCATAATCAGCAGCGGGCCATCCGTCGCCTCGACGGCTTGCCGTTGAGGGGTGTTAAGCCGTGCAACGGCATCATGTATATTTACAGGTTGCATGCATGCATGCTCCTTTCGTTGGTTGGTCTATATAACAAAATTAATAGGTTACACTTGCCACTCCGATGACAGAATAATCTTCCGATCGCCGTTATTCCCAGATTTTTTAATTTACTTTTTCGAAGGTGAAAATCCGGTAATAAATGCGAGCACTTCGTTTCTCCAGCTTATTTCTGTCCTCTACGTTATCGTGTAAAAATTAGTTTAGCTTTAAATTTAAGGGCAGTAAAAATACAAGAGAGAACACTTTTTTCAGATTGCTTCTGCACTCTCCGTTTCTGTGTAAACATAGTCCCTGTATACGAATTTCTTAGTAAAAAAAGAACAAAATCAGATAATAGAAATATGCTTAGGATTTAGCTTTCTTACAGAAAGCTTTTAACGAGCATTTCGTTTCTCCAGCTCACTTCTTTCCTCTTCGTTCTCGTGTAAACGACATTACACTCATATAAGTTCTTAATTTAGTAAGGGCAAGGTTCTATTTTAACAGATCATAAGGGGATAATGGGGGATTGGTAAACTAAACCGATTAAATGGGTCCTTTCACGGCCAACACCGTCTCAAGAGCCTTATTCAAATCGCTGTACACAATATTGCCTACAACGATGGTATCTGCCACCTGGGCAGCTTGCGCGGCTTTCTCCGGATCATCAATTCCGCCTCCGTAGATGAGGTGTGCCCGATCCAGTTGTCTATATGTCTCACCAACAAGATCCATATCTCCGAACGTTCCGCTATACTCCATGTATACGATTGGCAGATTGAGTAGACGCTCCGCAGCCTGGGCATATGCCACCGCAGCTCCTGTCGTCAGTTCCGTATCTGCACCAGTCAACCGCGCTACCGTGGAGTTTGCATTAAGCACAATATAACCCTCAGCAATCAGCAGATCCCAAGGGATAAGATAACCGTAACGCTCTATGGCCTGCTGGTGGTGCCCAATCATCCATTTGCTGTCCGTTGCATTGAGGACCATTGGGATCAGATATCCGTCAAAGCCGGGAACAACAGCCTCCAGATCAGATACTTCAAGTACACAGGGCAACTCATAACGACGCACACGGGACATTAGGTCTACCGTGTTATCATAGGTAATTCCGGAAGATCCGCCGACGATAATTGCATCGGTCCCCGACATGCAGACCAGATCGAGTTCTTCGTCCGTAATCTCCCGGTCCGGGTCAAGCTTAAATACATGTCTCCACTGCTTAATCATGTCTATCAACGAACATTCCTCCAGAGGTTCTTCTGCATCCTAGAAAGCTTGTAAACTAAGTCTAAGTCAGCAGACAGTGAGTGTCAACGTTCGTATAAAAAGGGGAACAGAAAAACATGAATTTTTACGGTTTCCAGGCAAAGCGTGTGTTCATTTCATCCAACTCCTGCTCTGTCAACACGTCCGAGTACACCCCGTACACGCCCCATTTCTCATAGTTAGCCACCTGTTCAGTGTCATTGATGGTATGCACATAGGTGACTGAGCCTGCACTATTCAGCTTGGCTACAAAATTCTGGTTTACTTTATATTCCGGCATAGTCACGGCATCAATATCATTCTTTTGTACAAAATCAACAACCTGATCTTCTGTATCCTGTGTAGCATATAACGTATAGATAATGGAAGGGAATGGATAGACTTCTTTCACCGTTTCAAGCATCGGTTCGTTATAGATCTGTACAACCACCCGATCCAGCACGGAGGGATCATGTTCTTTGGCTGCATCCACGAGGGATCTTAACACTTGCTGAATATCCTCATCCTTCTGTTCCTTGGTGTCGGTTACGATATACATATCCGGGTACTGAGCCAGTACATCTATAATGCCATCGGCATCCATGGGTTGGTACATACCCAAAATAGGCGTATTCATGAACTCATCATGTGTCAGCGCCCCGGCCTGTTTTTCCTCGGGAAGCTCTTGATCCTGTCCCAACATTTTACTCATATTAGCGGTCCACTCATGTCTCGCTACGGCTTTGCGATCCGAGGTCAACATAAAGTCGATCTCAAATACACGTGTGCCTTTCTCATAATTGGCGATCATCGCTTCATAGGCGTTGGTATATGGTTGATCACGAATGCTGCCCATCGCATGGGCGATTAATCTATAAGCGGTAAATCCGTCCCGTTGTTCCTCACTCTCGCTTTCATAGGCGAAAAAGAGTGTGCCCACGGTAACGATCAGTAGTATTAACACGGCGGCAATGCGTTTCATATCACATTCACATCCTCAGTACCTTTTTGTTAGCTAACTACCCGAATTGAGGAGGTGTAAAACAAAACAGCCGTCCGGAGGCGGCTGTTAAATGGTGGGTGCAGGGTTCACATGAATTATGAATCTTAATAAGCATTCTTAAGACCTTTGCGAATGGTTTCCCATATGATTTTAATATCAAATAATAAAGACCAGTTTTCAATGTAAAAGATATCTTGTTCAATTCGATCCTCAATCGAGGTATCTCCTCGTAATCCCTTGCTCTGTGCCAATCCTGTAATTCCTGGCCGGACATGGTGTTTGATCATATATTTCGGTATTTCGTCTCGGAATTGATTCACGTAGTACGGACGTTCCGGCCTAGGGCCAACTACACTCATATGACCTAATAAGACGTTGAAAAATTGAGGTAACTCATCTAGGCTTGTGCGTCTTATAAATGTGCCAAAAACGGTTCGACGCGGATCATCCTTAGTGGACCATCCAGTGTCTATTGTGGCCTCAGGAATGACTTTCATTGAGCGGAATTTGAACATCATGAAGTTGCGTCGGTTAAGTCCAACTCGCTCTTGTTTGAAGATGACTGGCCCGGCAGAAGTCAACCGTACTCCTACCGCGACAACGAGCATTACCGGAGAAGTTAACAGAATGGCTACTAGCGAGAAAACAATATCAAAAGTTCGCTTCATCAGACGATTAAAAGCAATGTCGAGCGGAATGTCGCGAACGTTAATCATGGGCATACCTGCAAAGTTATCGAAATGCGGCCGTGCTGGCAAGTAATCAAAAAAATCAGGAATGATTAGAGTTCGAACTCCTGCCTTCTCACACACATTGATGATATTCGAATACTTATCGTGAGCATCCAGAGGTAAAGCCAGAATGACTTCATCTACAAGATGCGTAGACAAGAACTCTTCCAGTTCGTCTATTCGGCCGAGAATAGGTTTGTATCTTTTCTGTTCACTCTCATCCCAGTGACGATAATCATCCATAAATCCAGTTACTTCGTATCCAAGTTCGGGATAATTTCTAAGGTTATCATAGAAACGTTTACCTAGTGATCCAGCACCAAGGATGAGCACAAACTGACGGTTAAATCCTTTTTTACGCAAGCGTTTCAGTTGTACTTTCACTATATAACGATAGAACAGTGTGAATGATACATTGCCAATCATATACATGGCGAGATATGCACGAGAGATATTTACTTCCTTGAAAAAGAACATCAGACTCAGCAGCATGAAGAAGGCTATGCCATGAGATTGGAGAATTTTCCAAAGTTCGTCTACAAATCGTTTTTTCCGCTTGGCTATATAAAGAGAGGACATCAGTCCTGTGATAATGGCAAGTACTGCGTAAACCAAGCTCCACATCATATATTTCTCTATAGGTAGTGGATTTTGGTTCGTTAACAGGTCACTCTCAAATTTCAGCCACCAGGCCAGCAAGAATGAAAGCTGAATCACGCCAAAATCAGCCGCAATATACAATTGGGTTAGGAATCGTTGATTACGCCGAATCATGGGTTCACCTCGGAAGATGCTTCATTCTCCGCTCTCAGGCGGGTTTCAGTCCGCACTTGACGGGAAGGAGGAGACAACTTGCTGCGTAATAAAGATAACGTAAACTTGAGTGAAATCCCCATCCACACAGCTGCATTCGTGAGTAGATTGTACTTCTTCGCGTAGTGTTTACGGTGGAACACCCACATCGCTCTATGAAACTCATACGTTATTTTCAAAGGTTTACGACGAGCACTGCCGCCCTTGTAGTGCACAATATATGTACGCGGATAATAAAAAATGCCCCATCCCGCTTCTTTGATGCGATAACACCAGTCAATATCTTCTCCATACATAAAGAACGTCTCATCCAACCCGCCAACCTGGTCAATCGTCTCACGCCGCACTAGCATGAACGCACCAACAAGACAGTCTACCGGATATTCATCATCCGGGCTTAAATGTCCCAGTTGATATTGATTAAACTTCGGCCGATCAGGGAAAAGACGAGAAATACCGAATGCGTAATAAAATGACGCTGACGGAGTAGGAAATCCACGCTTACAAGCCTTATCCAAGGAGCCATCAGGAAGAATCACTTTGCAGCCAGATGCTCCCATCTCAGGATGGCGATCCATGAAGTAGATCATGGTGTGGAGTGTATCAGGCTGGACAACCGTGTCAGAATTGAGGAGGAGAATATAGCGTCCTTTGGCTAATTCCATTCCTTGATTATTGGCTACGGCGAAACCTGTGTTGTTTTGATTAGCTATAAGTTGGACGTCCGGGTACACCTCACGAATCGCTTCCACCGAACCATCATGAGACGCATTGTCTATAACAATAACTTCGTATTTGTAAGAGGTTTGGGATGCATACATCGATGCCAGACAGTCCAATGTTAGCTGGCGCGTATTGAAGTTGACGATGATGATGCTGACGTCAAGGAGGTACGTATTATTCATTTTCGATGCCTCCCGTAAAGGAGTATCTGTTGATTGAAGCATTTTAAAAACTCCTGACGTTATTTCTATGTTTATCTATTGAAAGTATAGCATATTATGGGCGGATGAGTGGAATCCAAGGCAATATCTCGATTTATATTTTCCTCAACACGTATATAAGCTTAAGAACAACGTCATCTAAAAATGCCTGACGGTAAAAAGGCATTTTTACCGCATAACCAATTCTTTTAACTGCACTGCAATCCAGTTGGTTTAGAAAATGTTGCAAGTTCTTTTGCTGCTGAGTAGATAACTTATCCCTATAGATTTCCAAGAACAATCTCGCTTGTTTACTCAAAATTGAATGATTCTTTCCATTCACGAAACGGTCCCACCTATTCTTCCATTTTATAAACCATTTATCATTGCTCCCGCCAAGAGCATTCCCTTGATGTTGCCGATACAAAATAGTTGGCTTTTCATCAAATATCACTTCACCAAAGGTGCTAACAAAAAGATATATCCACCAATCATGCATAATGATGTAGGTTAGATCAGACGGGGCATTCGCCCTGATCTGCTCGAATGTGACTGGGTTCAAGACCATGGTACAACCAACACAACAGTTTTCTACCAGAGCATTATACATGCTGAGCGGCTTTGAAGGCAGATGCGGCCATACGTTCAGATGATTCAAATTCTGATCTACCATCTGTGTAGAAGAACAATACATCAATGGCACGCCCGATGGTCTGGATTGCAATTTCTCTACAGCTCTACTCAGTTTATGCGGTAGCCACACATCATCCTGATCACAGAATGCGTAAAAGTCGTATATTGGTTGCATTAGACTCATTAATTCAAAAAAGCTCCCGATTACACCTAAATTTTCCCCTTCAATCATACGAATCTGGTCCGGATATGCCTTGGCATACCCACGAATCTTCTGGACAGTTTCATCGGAAGAACCATCGTCCCTGATATCAATGTGGAGATCTACCTGACTCTGTGCAAGAAGGCTTTCGAGTTGTTCATCAATATACTTTGCTCCGTTATATGTAGAAAGCATGACACATACTTTAGGTTCGTTCACGTTTCACCTCAAAAATTAACTTTTCTTCATTATATACGAAAACTCCCGCCCAGAAATACCAGAGCGAGAGTTACCTAATAGGACGTTATAATTATTTAGTTTCTGACAAGGAAAAAATAAAATCTTTTAGTCCGTCCCGCCATGGGCGGAGATCCGTCAAGCCATTTGTCCGAATGGACATGTGGTCCATAACTGAATTGACGGGCCTAGGAGCCGGTCTGGGGAACTGTTCGGTTGTGCAAGGTTCCAATTTTGCTTGAATGGATACCCCTCCAGTGGTTTGAGCCTCCTCAAATATAGCCTGAGTAAATTCATACCATGTACAGGTACCACTATTAGAGGCATGATATATTCCATACATTTCTGTAGTCATGAGTTCCATAAGGAATCCCGCCAAATCTAAAGTATACGTAGGCGATCCTTTTTGATCATGGACAACCTGCAATTTTGGTTTTTCCTGGCCCAGCTTCAACATCGTTTTGACAAAATTATTTCCGTGAAGTCCGTAAACCCAAGACGTTCGTACAACGAACCATTTGGAGGACAAAGATTGTACCAGCCACTCTCCGGCACGCTTGGATTTGCCGTATTCGCTTTGCGGATTCGTGTCATCGTATTCTTGATAAGGATCTACCGATTTACCATCAAATACATAGTCGGTACTAATATAGATAAGCTTGGCTCCAGTTTTTTCTGCCGCTACAGCAACATTGCGCGTTCCCACAGCATTCACCTTATACGCACCATCGATATCGGTCTCTGCAGCATCTACCGCCGTATATGCTGCACAATGAATGACCACTTCAGGATGAAATGACGAGACTACTTCATTACACTGTGCCTGATTGGTAATATTCATTTGATCCCGATCACAAGCAAGAACAGAATGTCCCTCATTCTCCAAAAGAAGAACGACATCACGTCCCAATTGTCCGTTTGAACCCGTAACCAATACCTTCATTACTTATCGTCTCCCAATCGAGATCCGTATTGCTTGGCATAGTACTGTTGATACACCCCGGACTGAATACGGGTCCACCATTCCTTGTTATCCAGATACCATTGAATAGTTTCTTTGATACCAGTTTCAAATGTATACTTTGGCTTCCAGCCGAGTTCGGACATCGTTTTTGTCGGGTCGATGCCGTATCTGCGGTCATGTCCAAGCCGATCCTGTACGTAT
The DNA here is from genome assembly GCF_001570725.1 of Paenibacillus amylolyticus. Lineage (GTDB taxonomy): Bacteria > Bacillota > Bacilli > Paenibacillales > Paenibacillaceae > Paenibacillus > Paenibacillus amylolyticus_A. Next base: position 833,787 of record NZ_BCNV01000005.1, on the reverse strand, counting down.
TTGATAAGGGATTCTGGCTTACCGAGTTGCTCCAGAATGGTTTTCACAATGTGCACGTTAGTTCGCTCGTTATTGCCACCAATATTGTATACCTCACCATTACGCCCCTTATGGATAACCAGATCAATTGCGCTGCAGTGGTCCTCTACATATAGCCAATCCCGAATGTTCAATCCGTCACCGTAGACTGGCAGAGCCTCATCATTCAACGCACGTGAAATCATAAGTGGGATCAGTTTCTCCGGGAATTGATAAGGACCATAATTGTTGGAGCAGCGTGTGATGTTCACAGGTAAGCCAAAGGTCTCATGATAGGCACGCACGAGCAAGTCCCCGCCGGCCTTCGATGCGGAGTAAGGACTGTTTGGCTGCAAAGGTGTCTCTTCAGTGAAGAGTCCTGTCTCTCCCAGTGAGCCGTACACTTCATCGGTGGATACCTGCACAAATTTGGTTATACCATACTTCTTAGCAGCATCTAGCAACACCTGAGTTCCCAGTACATTGGTCTTCACAAATACCTCAGGTTCCAAAATACTCCGGTCTACATGTGATTCAGCGGCAAAGTTGACAACTACATCAATCCCTTGCTGCATCAGTTGATCAATGGCATGGACATCCGTAATATCAGCCTTTACGAAAGTATGATTGGGATTTTGCTCGATGGATTTCAAATTCTCCAGATTTCCCGCGTAGGTAAGCGCATCTATATTGATAATCTTATAATCTGGATGCTGCTGGAGCATATACATAACAAAGTTACTGCCGATAAAGCCGGCGCCGCCGGTGACGAGAAGTTTCATAAAGCCCTCCTAAAATAACTCTTTGATATATACACTTATAGTATGTCTCGTATGCGAATAAGGCGCACACATAAGCGGATTATTTATCGATTTAATGTGTACAAAGAGTCACTATGTCTAATCAAAATTCAGCTCAGCATCCGCCAATAATGGATGTCTTTGATCCTTATCGGAAAGGATTGGGTTTGAAGTCGGCCAATCAATTCCAAGTGACGGATCATTCCACAGAATTCCTCGATCGTTCTCTGGGGAATAGTATTCATCCACCTTATATAATACCTGTGTGTTAGGGACAAGTGTACAGAAGCCATGCGCAAATCCCTTAGGAACAAGTAGCTGCCGTTGATTATGCTCACTTAAGATTACCCCTACCCATTGACCGAACGTTGGAGAGCTTTTGCGCACATCTACAATGACATCGTAGATTGCACCTGATAGTACACGAATAAGCTTGGTTTGAGCTTTGGGGTTGAGTTGGTAATGCAAGCCTCTAATTACACCAGTTTCCACAGATAAAGATTGATTGTCTTGTATAAATGAATAATTTACGCCGTTATCCTTCATAATCTGATCATTGTAGCTCTCCATGAAAAAACCACGATGATCTCCATGAACCTTTGGCTCAAGAATTTTTGCACCTTCAAGTTTTAGAGCGGTAACCTTCACTTGAATTCCTCCTTAGTCTATATCCCTACACAAACGATTAAACACTGCACAGATTAACTACAATTATTCCAATTTAATTTTAATGTCTGTTCTGATTAAAGTATCTGAAATCTCAAACAGTTTACTGATCTCGTCGAGATAAGGTGCACATACATTCGAGTCCGTAGCTTGCCCAGCCGCTAGGTTAGCACACACATTCGTACTATATACTACACCATCCGTTACAAAGCTTCCATCTCTCGCAGGAACAACACGATCTTCAAGCTCTTCTCCGAAAAGATTGGAACCCATAAACAGATACTCCTTTGGATCAATACCTAGTAAATGCAGAAGAGTCGGTGTAATATCTAAATGACCTGAATTCAATTCACTTTTTCCAATCACATCACTATTAGGTACATGCAGAATAAGTGGTATCTTATCAGCAAGTTTATTAATCTGTACTGGGGACCCCACCAAATCCAGAATTTCTTCCCCTGGAATTCCTGCGTCATGATCACCATATATAGCAATCATCGTATTGTCATAAAGCTGTGCGTCCTTTAGTTCTTCAACCAGTATACCAATTGCGCTGTCAGCATAGTGAACAGAGTGTAAATAATTCCCCAGCAGGGTCCCATCCAATTCTCCTAGCTCCAGTACTTTCTCGCTTTCTGGAACCACATCATACGGATGATGATTGCTTAGCGATATCAGAAATGCGAAGAATGGCGATTGGATCTCCGTTATTTTATGGACTGACTGTCTGAAGAACTCTTTATCTGAAAGTCCCCAGCCCACATAGTCATTCAATTCAAAATTATCCTCGAAATTGGTTACTTCAAAGCCGTAATTCTCATGGACTGCTTTTCTATTCCAGAATGAGCCTTTATAAGCATGAGCTGAAAATGTGCTGTACCCGTTCTCCAACATGATTTTCGGTAAAGTGTCGACTTGAGTATGCGGATATCTGAAATTTATAGTTCCTTCTCTAAGCGGATAAAGTGATGTTAAGGCCGTTAATTCACCGTCTGAAGTTCGGCCTCCATATGTCTGATCATAAAAATTATCAAAGTAATAACCTTCTTGCAGTAGCTTATTCAGGTTCGGAGTGATCTCTTGGCCATTAACTTTTAGTCCAACTACAAAAGCTTGTAAAGATTCCTCCTGTAGCAGGATTACATTTTTCCCCTTGGCTGTCCCAAAATAAGTTTGCCCTGGATAGTACGTTTTGTGTTCTTTAAACCAATCCTTTATCTCTGATTTCTGAGAGGTAGATAATGATGGTTTATTCCTAAGAAGATTAGCATACTGATATAGATCATAAAGGTGATAATTAAAAATTCCAAGCCGACTAGCGACCTCTTGATTGGAGAAGGTTTGTTTGTAAATATTTGTATCATCATGTATGATTTTAGTCAAATGAGTGGTAAGGATTAGGATAGCAAGAATACCACATACCCATTTGAACAGTTTTGTATTTATTGTAATTGTCTTTGTAGGTGGGTGACTTATGAAGAACAACACACCTATTACAAGTAGAGGATCCATAAAAAACAAAATGTCTTCAAGCTTGAGCAATTCTCTTATGCTATCGCCCAAACTGGTCGTTTGTTGAATATAATCTAACATAACAATAGATGTTACATCATTGAAATAGCGCAAGTATACAATATCTGTGAAAATAACAAAAGACATCAAAACATTTATAAATATAATGATTGAGTAACGGAGGTACCGATTCGTTATCCAGGAAGCGATTAAAAGAATCAACCCTAACACAGCTGCCGTACTCAAGATATTGATTATATAAGTTTGGTGACCAATAGCTTGTGAGAACATCCAGGATTTCATAACTACACTAGCAACAAACCAAATATTTAAGCTAAGAACAATCCCTAACTGAACTTTACCATTATCCTTAATTCTTTGTCTGAATTTAATAAATATAACTATCCAAGCTATCAGAAATAGCCCTAAAATAGATCCTATATAATATTTAAAAAAACTAGCCTTTTGCTCAAAATTATGTTCATAGAATAAGAGTTCTTCTCCTCGATCCGTTACAAACATGAATTTTAGAGTATGATAGCCAGTCTCCAAATTTTCTATGTTTAGCGTGTAATCAAACCCACTATATTCAGCATAGCTTTGATCAGGGAAAACCTGTTGAACATCTCGACGTTGAATTCCCGATTTTGCATTCCCCATCAAGCTATCATCAAGAAATACTTTAACTTCATGGATATCCCTGCTTGTGAACACCCAGCCAGAGAGATTAAGATTCTTTTTCCCGTTTTTATTCACAATAGTCGGCAATACTCCACTTTGAAAGTTCAACTGGTTAGAGAACTGTACTTGAGTAACTGAAGTCTCTTCTCCAAGAGAATTCAATACTCTTACTTCTAATGTATGCTCACCCATAGTTAAGTCGCTTACTGAATAGCTTCCCGAGAAGCCACTGGTCCCTGCATACTTATGATCAGGGAAAGCAACTAAAAGATCTGGCCGACTCAAGCCATATTGAACGTCAGGCTGCTTTTGTCCATCTATGTAGATATTCACTTGTGAAATTCCTGCACCGGTTGTATCAAAAGCCCAGCCAGAAACGGACATTTCATCCGTAAACACACCTGATTCCGCATCTGGGCTGTCCAGTGCACCTATATAATTCGCTGAGGAGTCAACTGGTGAAGCCAGCATGACCCCTGTTAAGCATACAATTGTACTAAGGTATATCCTAATAAGTTTGATGTAATTCATTATTTAATAATATCCTTTCAGATTCCTCTTCTCTCCAACCTTTCCTAGATCGCTTTATTCCTCTATAGCTCGGTTTACAATATCCAATAGATATTGTCCGTATGCATTCTTTTTGAGCGGTTCAGCAAGCTTACGTAATTGTCCCGTTGATATGTATCCATTTCTGAATGCAATCTCTTCAAGACAAGCTACTTTTTGATTCTGCCGTCTCTCAATGGTCTCAATAAACTGTGAGGCCTCAAGCAAAGATTCATGTGTTCCCGTATCCAACCAGGCAAATCCTCTACCCAATAAGGTCACATTAAGTTCATTGGCCTGTAAATAGGCATTATTGATATCAGTAATTTCCAGCTCACCGCGTGGAGAAGGTTCGATCTTTTTAGCAAATTCAATAACTCTATTGTCGTAGAAATATAGACCAGTTACTGCATATGATGACTTGGGTTTTTCCGGCTTTTCCTCAATGGATATTGCTTTTCCTTCCTTATTGAATTCTACAACTCCGAATCGTTCTGGATCTTTAACATTATAGCCAAATACAGTTGCTCCATGAGAACGCTCCGAGGCTTCCTTCACCAATTTCGTTAAACCATGTCCGTAGAAGATGTTATCCCCTAGTATAAGAGCAACACTGTCATCGCCAATAAACGACTCTCCTATAATGAATGCTTCAGCAATTCCATTAGGTGAGCTTTGGATTTCATAGGTTAATTGAATTCCTAGCTCTGATCCATCTCCCAATAATTGTTGGAATCGTGGTGTGTCCTCTGGTGTAGATATAATAAGTATTTCCCGAATACCAGCCAGCATCAATATAGATAAAGGATAGTATATCATTGGCTTGTCATAGATCGGAATCAATTGCTTAGAAATTGATCTAGTTAAAGGATATAGACGTGTTCCACTTCCACCAGCTAAAATTATTCCTTTCAAATAATCCACTTCACCCTTCTCTTGTCGTTTTCTTCTTATAATCCAGCAAACGTTGCCCTAAACGAATACCAGGCTGTTCAATGAGGTAGTACGCCAGAACAGAACCAACCACAATGACTAGAAATGAAATCACACTGCTTACCAGGAACCAAATGGCTGAATTAGGCATTAATGAGCCTATAAATTCATACAAACCCATACGCTGAAGCAGCACAATGGCAATAGGGTTTAATAAATATAATCCGTAGCTTGTACGTCCTAATAGTCTTGTAAAAGGGTTATTTAATAGTTTAGAAAACCCGATGTAGGCAGAGCTCATTAGAGTAAAAAATAGCAAGCAGCTTACAATGTCTTTAGGAATATATCTTTCCAAGATAACAAACAGTGAAACAGATGCAATAAGAATAATGATGTCGAGATTTTTTAGCCAAGCGCATTTAGCTTTAATGATTTCTATATAAGGTCGGCATATAAAAACCAAAGCACCCAAGAGAAAATAAACAAAGTGCTTCATTATACTCATATAGTCCAGACTTGAATCTGCCTGAACAACCGCTGCAGTTAAAGAGGAATAACCTACAGAAATCATCAAAAAGGCAACAAACACTGTAATGAGTAACTTTTTCGACCTTGTAGTTAATACTACCAAAGGAAAACATAGATAGAAGACCCACTCAATTCCTAAAGACCATCCTGCCCAAACAATACTCTGATGCTGTGAAGGTACCAGTTGGAACATAAAAGTCATATTTAAGATAATATTAGATAAGCTATATTTTGCTCCCCATACATAAAATGCCTCTATAAGATAAACTACTAACATTACATAGAATAGTGGCGCAAGGCGGAAATATCGTCTAACATAAAATTTTTTTAAATTTTGTTCATCAAAAATCTTGGTAGAGTACCCATATAATAACGAAAATGCACTAATTGCAAAAAATAGTGGTACTCCTATCCCAAGATAATTAGATATTTGGTCGACCAGAGGTATTACACCTTGGAAGCCACCTAAGGCCCACATGTGGTAAAGAACGATTGCAGATGCTGCAATCCCCCGCAATACTTCAATTTCATCTAGTCTATTGAGCCTCTTGTTGTCAATGTTAGCTAAACCCAAGTATAACACCTCTTTGCATCCCACGAGCAACTCAATCCAATATGGAGAGCTTCACTCTACAGGTAATTAATTTAGCTTTAAATATTCTTGAAGAAACACTCGATATTCATTCACCTTGTTCTGGATTGTCGGTGTAACCTCATAACGAGCCATGATGTAGTCCTGCATCTTCACAACCTCATTGTAATGCAATCGGTTATTCTCACTAATAGTGACACTATTTAAATGTCTTCTGTGATAGTTAAGTGATTGTTCATTAAAGTAGATATTCCCCTTCTCCAACAACCAGGTATAGAAGAGCCAGTCACCCGCAATCTTATATTCTAGCAGTTCTCCCAGTATCTCTTGAATATCAAACTTCTTAAACACAGTGCCCGAGACATTTGGAATAGCATTTTTAATGACCAGACTTTCACTGATTTCTTTCTTCCCATCATTCAAGTAACTACTTTTCCACTTCAACGGATCCAAATCATGAGTATAATCCAGATAATGATCGACCAGTATATGGCCATAACTATCCATTTGTTTGGATTGAGTGTATCCCATGACTACAGATGAATCTTTATGAAAGCCTACTGTAACCTTTTCAAGAAACTCAGGTGATGCTAGGTCATCCGCTTCAGCCATCCATATATAGTCTCCAGATGCCTCGCCTATCCCTTTAGACCATTGCTTGAATACAGATCCAGAATTCTGTGAGTTTAGTAGTTTGACTACTCTGATTTCTCTGTTTGAAGAAAATTCTTCTATCAGTTGAGCACTTTTGTCCTTAGAGCAGTCATCCAGTAATAACAGCTCATACAGAGGATAGGTCTGCTTCTCAATTGTATCCAGACGTTCCGGCAGATAGCGCTCATAGTTGTAGTTAGGTAATACTACACTGACCTTCTTAAATTCATGCCCTAGCAAATGAAGAAGCTCATAGACATAATCCATAAAATAGTGCTGTTTCTCCACTAACTCACGACCGAATTGTCCCTTTTTAGCTAGCTGTTCACGATTGTTAATCAGATCAATAACCTCTGATGTCATGCCAGATGTGTCTAGAAAATCAACTAATTTCCCCGTATTCTCATTAACAATATCGCTAAATCCACCAGCATCCTTAAATCCAATCACAGGTACACCAACGTTCATAGCTTCCATGACTACAGAAGGGAATGGATCCTCCCTTGAAGTCAGTAGATACAGGTCAGCTCCGGCGTAATATAAATCCACCTCAGGTGTAGCTGGGACGAAAACCACGTTTTCCTTAAGTCGGTCAGGGATTGAGCTCATTACATCGGGATTACAATTGCCTACCCATACGAATATGATATCGGAGTTGCTATCATTAACCGATGTAGCAACTTCGCAGAACAGATCAATCCCTTTTCTTAAGTCAGCATAGCCTACTCCAAGTACTACACTAGCCTGATCTGGGAGATTCAAAGTCCTTCTTAGCATCTCACGAGCAGTCCGATTGTCGTTCTTATACTTGTTGTTCTTATAAAGTCCCTGCGGCAAAATAATCGTTTTTTCTTGGTCTAGCCGATAGACTTCCTCGCTAAATTTCTGACTGACATAGTCGGAAGGAAAGATTACCTTCTCTGAGAAAGTCGCAATTTGTTCTGCTCTTTTCTCTGCCTTATACCGCTTTATAACACCTGGAAGTTCATGAATCATCGATATTGTCTTTATCCCATTATAGTGGAATACTTCCACAAAACCGCCAGATATCACAGTGTTAGAAATAGCAACTTTATAATTTTTCAGAGACAAGCGTTTAATTAACTTTTCCGTTTCCTGTTTATTATCTGTTGGATGCAGTACATGAACGTTAGCATACTTTTTGAACTCAGTAAGTAGAATTCCACCTTCTTGACAGATCATTTCAATATTGTAGTTAAAATTTTGCTTTAAAGCTTTAATAATGTGCAACGATAGGAGTTGCGCTCCATTAAAGTGTGCATCATGGGATACAAAAACGATATTTCTCTCAAACTCTTGATTCGTTTCCACTATCGATTCTCTTGTAGCTTCCAAAAAGGCATAACCATATTTCCGGTCAGGCTCCAAGTGTGCTCCCTCTGCCCATTCATTCCATGCATTTATAAAAACCACTTTATCATCATCAAAAGTTGATTTTGTATGATTTATAGCATTTTTAAGCCACTTCTTATACAACTCAGGTGAGGATTTGTGATAAATAGTCCCATTATTAGGTTTCCTAGCTGTGTTATCCCAGCTTGGAGACACACCTTTGTACATTCTGTAGTCTGTTTCGAATATATACTTTTCTTCATTTACATACTTCTCATAATCAAAAATCAAACCATTAAAATTAGGATTTACGATATTAAATTCATGATTAATCAATTCGCTTCCATATTCATGGATTGAATGTGGTGGGAATTCAACTAATCCGTCCAATCCAAATTCATCCGGATGCTTGATTCCCCAAGATACACCTAAAAGATGAATTTCACCAATACCTGCTTCACGGCAATACTCTCTCCATATCTGGGCAGTTTCTTTGAAGTTAGGAAATAATGCAGGTCTGTAAACTAGAACTACTGCTTTATCATTAACCTTAATATATCTGGAATCTTTAATATATCTGGATAAGTCCTTAATAAATGCAAGGTCATCCTCAGAAGAGTATTTCTGCTCTATTAAGATATCATTTTCCTGCCCGTCCCATCTTCTGGACCAATTTTCATTCGCCCAGCATAAACAAAACGGAAGATCAATCTCTGGATGCTCTAGAAGTTGATCAACGGGCCGTTCCATCAGTCTATGGCCTGTAAACCAATAATGATAAAAGCAAAACCCATGTACTCCATACTGTTTGGCCAATTCAGCCTGACGCTTCATAATATCAACTAATCTCAAATCGTAGAAGCCTAACTCATCAGGTAAATGCGGTTGATAATGACCAACAAATTGCGGAACAGCCTTGGTTACATTGGTCCATTCTGTAAACCCTTTTCCCCACCACTCATCATTCTCAGAAAAAGGGTGAAACTGTGGTAAATAGAAGGCAATCAGTCTCACGTCAAAGTCCTGTGGAGGTAAAGATGCTTCTTTATACTTGACATAATGGGGAGATTTGCTGTCAGCTGCTCTAAACAGTCCCTGAATATATTGAATTTCAATAGGATCATTTGTCTGAGCATGGCTGTGTACTGCAGCTACCTCCGTTTGAGGTACTTGAGCTACGCTTTGCTCCCAAATTTTATAGGTTCCAGTATCCTTCAATACACCCTTAAAGGTTCGAAAGAATAGATTTTTAGCCTTTTTTTTGGTCTGCTCTGATACAGGCATTTTATGATAGGAATTCCTTAGTAACACCTTAAGATTGCTTCTTAGCTTTCTCATATCCGACTCCTACGATTTATTTTTGGGACTAATTTTATTTTTGACAAACCTAATTGGTTTTGTTATTTTCCAAGAATAGGAGTTGAATAACTCTTCAAGTCGAGAAGTAGTTAAACGCAATTCGTTTTGAAGTGCTTGAATTTCTGAATCTTTTCGTAACCCTTCTATTTCTGTATCCTCACGCAATTTTCTATAGGCTTCATTTGAAGAGTATAGTTTAATTTGATAATCCGAAATTTGTTTCATTAGCTCGTTAATCTTCTGTACGTGATGCCCGTTCTCTTCTTGGTGTTCGGATAATTGATGATTTAACGCATCTATTTCCTCTTGTGTCTGTTGTTGGTAATGCTGATACTGCTGACTAATGTCATTAAGCTGTTGGGAAAATTCCTTAATGATGTCTAAAAACACTTCGGGGTCTATAGCTCCGATAGCTCGATATTCAATATCCAGCATTAATTTCTGAATATATTTATCTTCATAGTTCCACTCCAACAACAATTGGGGATCATTGTTCAAAAAATAAAAGGTCCGATCCCGAATGTACTCAGCATTTGCTTCCAATATATCTAGCTCATCCAATCCATCCTCAGTTACAATGCTAATCTTTGATATTGTAGCAATCCCTTTACTGTTTACTGGGTCAAGCCTTATAGCTGAAATCCCTTTATTATCAATCGGAATTTCAAAATGCATGACATTTCCCTGAATTTTAATACGTATACAATCTTCCTCTGTGAATCCCGTTCCTTTGTCGAGATAACACTCCAAAAAAGGCATGGTATTTGTATTATTTTGCGAAATTTTCAAAAGAGTATCGTAAGAGAGAGCAGTAGTTCTTTCTGGAATGGATTGATCCAAGGTATCTATATATTCTTGCACAATACCAGTCTTGTCATCATCAATTGGGTAATAGAATTTTCCAAGAGACTCTCCTTGCCTATACATATGAATAGAACGTGATAAAAAGTTTTCAAACCATTCAGAATCCTGTATTCTAGACTTCGGTACTGCATAATGCGTCATAATCCAATATAGTAGCTTATCAGTATCTGTCCGTTTAGATAAGTCGTCTAATCTTTCTATATTCTTACCCTGTGCAATAAAATCCAGGAAGTCCTTGCCCAGTGTTATAAGTTCTTTATCCCAGAGAATAGTCTGAAGGCCTACACTTGAAGATACTGTAACCACAGCGTCCACTTCAGCAAGTAAATACTGAGAGGAAGCATAGTACTCTTCAAAAGTCTGATCATATATAAAATTAGAGTAATTCTTTTGCAAAAATTCAATCATATCTTTGGATAAAATACTGAACTCAGGATGTGTCGTCACGATAACACCTGTATGTGCAGGCACTTTCTCTAGCACATCAAGCAGATAATCAAACTGACTTCTATAATGGGTTAATCCGTCAAAGAGATAATATCTGCTGAACTGTAATGGTAACAGTATAAGTTTATCGAACTTTTCCTTATATGGGGCTAGTTGTTCCTTAAACGGGCTTTTAATAGTAAGTAAATTCTGAACTTTAGCTTTGAATTCTTTGACTTTGTCATATTCAATGTCCTCAACCTGAAACTGCGCCTGTAGACTATTCCAGTACTTATTTAGGTAAGCCCCTCCATTCATTCCAATAGGATCAAAATACCAAGTCTCAATGAAAGGTTTTCTAGAGAACAAGCTATATTCAATATGCAGTATAAGAGTCTCTGGAAATAACGCCATTAAAAATGGAACAGGACTAAAAGTCAGAATCACATCAGGAGCACTAGACAGCTTAGAAAGCTTCTCGGAGAAAAGATCCTTATAATATTCCAGCTGCTCTTCACCATAACTAGCCCAATACCACGAGATTAATAGGTCCAATTGGTTATAAGCACCCTGATTCAGTAGTTCTCTTTGGAATAAGGTTATAGCTTCTACATTAGCGCGATTCTCAAAACCAAACGACAAAGCCTCATTTAACACAAGAGTAATGTTATGAGCAGGGTTGGATAATGATGTCAGGATTGTATCACAAACCCCCGTCAACCACCCTTTTTTAAAATACGGTTTCTCCAATTCAATTAGTGGCTCCACATAAAAAAGTATATTCACTTCTAGCTCCTCCTCCCTGGCGTTCTATATCAGATATCAGAAGTATATATAATCTGCAATTTCACGTAGACACCCATTCCCACCTTTAGTCTTCAGTCTCCAATCGCAATGATCAAATACCGAGAAGTGAGCATCGTTAGGGCAAATAGCTAAACCACAGCGTTTCATGACCTCAACATCATTGATATCATCCCCGATATAAATGACCTCATCAGATGAAGTATGATTATCTAGCAAGAATTGCTGAAACCTATCCAGTTTGGATGTTCCATCCACACTAATATAATCGAATCCTTGAGCGTTGAACCTCTTGTTAATAGCATTCTTAGCAAACCCCGCGCTCAGCACGCCTAATTTGAAACCTTTTTCTTTCAACAAAGCTGCTGCAATACCATCTCTCACATGGAACTGCTTAAACTCGTCGCCATTCTCCGTCAAGTTCATTTTTCCGTCCGTCAGAACACCATCTATGTCGGTAATCAACCATTTGCATTGCGTTAATTTCTCTTTCAATGTATCTTCCGAGGCCTTTAATGAAGGCTTATACACTCCACTCAAACTTTTTTTTTTGCTACTTCATGAATTCGCAGCGCCTGCTCCAGAACACCTTCAAGTTGATCTAATGGAATCATATTAGGGCCATCTGAAAGAGCATTATCTGGATCTGGATGAGTTTCCGCAAATATAGCATCAATTCCAACTGCTGCTGCTGCATTCATCAGGTATGGTACAAATTCACGGTCACCGCCGGTGACTGTCCCCATACCACCCGGACGCTGAACAGAATGCGTGGCATCAAAAACGATCGGATAGCCTAGCTTGCGCATCTCAACCAATCCCCTCATGTCCACTACTAGATTATTATATCCAAAAGTAGTTCCACGCTCTGTTAATAATATTTTCTCATGTCCTACTTCTTCTAGCTTCGTAATAATGTTCTTCATCTCGCCTGGGGAGAGGAACTGTCCTTTTTTAACGTTAACCGTTTTCCCTGTCTTGGCTGCCGCTATCAATAAATCAGTTTGTCTGCATAGAAAAGCCGGTATTTGTAAAATATCCGCGACCTCGGCAGCAATATCACATTGCCAGGTCTCATGCACATCAGTAATTACCGGTACATTGAATGTTTTTTTGACCTTGTCAAGAATCTTCATGCTCTCTTCCATTCCAAGTCCACGATAGGAAGTAATCGAACTACGATTAGCCTTGTCAAATGAGGATTTGAAAATAAAGCTCAAGCCAAGCTTTTCAGTTATGACATGGATTTTCTCAGCCGTCTCCATGACAAGTTCCTCGCTTTCGATAACGCACGGACCACCAATAAAAGCAAGAGCCCCTGTTCCCCCAATACTAACGTTCTCGCTAATCATTACTTGTCTAACATCACTCATCTTCATTTCCCCCTCAGACACTAATTCCACTCTTGGCAATATCAATAAAAGTAACTACTCCTTTTAAATAAGCATGCTCATCAATAACTGGTAAGAAGGAATAAGTAAACTCATCTTTGATCATTGCTTTCATCGCATCTATGGCAAGAGCATCTTCCGAAATGGTAACTGGGTTCGGTTGATAAATATCTTTCACCTTGATCTGCGAGATAAGCTCATGCTCATACAGACTACGACGAACGTCTCCATCGGTAATAATACCCAACAGTTTCCCAGATGAGTCGACTACATTTACCATTTTCATACTTTTAGAGTTCATTTCAAAAACAACCTCCCTAAAGTCCGTATTAAGCAGGACCTTGGGAAGTTTCGCATCCTTATACATTAGATCACTTGTCTTTAGCAGTAGCTTCTTACCTAAATTCCCTCTAGGGTGATAGAGAGCAAAATCCCCTTTATCAAAACCATTAGCTCTAGATACTACAAGGGCCAATGCATCTCCAAAAACTAACGTGCCTGTAGTACTCGTTGTTGGAGCAAGATTGTAATAGCAAGCTTCCTCTGTAAAAGCAAGTACGATATTCAGGAGCGCGAACTTAGCAAGTGTGGTGTTATCCTTACCCGTAACTGCCACAATGGTTGCACCAATCATCTGAACAGATGGGATAATTTGCAGCAACTCATCGGTTTCACCACTATTGCTAACAGCAATAACCAAATCCTTGGATTGCACAAAGCCCAAATCTCCATGTACAGCTTCTGTGGGATGCAGATAGTAAGCAGAAGTGCCGAGACTTGACATTGTAGCCGAGATTTTTCTGCAGATTAATCCTGACTTTCCGACGCCAGTTAGAATCACTCTGCCTTCACAGTTTAATACCAGCTCCACAAGCTCCGAGAACTCCTGCCCCAGATGTTCTTGCATATGCGTCAACCCATCAATTTCTTTCTGAAAAATACGCTTAGCTTCTACAATGTAGTCCATCTTCATCTCTCAGTTCCTCACTAAAATTCCCCTACTTTTATATATATATCCATTGCTTCTGTCTTCTCAAATATGGAAGTAAGAACATCTTTCTCCTTCTTAACGGAATCTGCAGCCCGTTTTAAAATTTCAGCTTCATGCGCTCTAGGGATAACCACAACTCCATCACTATCGCCGAAGATCAGATCCCCTGCTCGAACTAAAATGCCGCTAACTTGTATAGTCTTATTCATACTTTCAACTGTGGCTCTTTTACGAACATCCTGACAGTTGTATCCCTTTGCAAATACCGGAAAATCCAATCCCTTAACTTCCCTGCTATCTCGAGTCACTCCACCTATGATTGCACCGGCTGCTCCAGAGCGAATGGCAAGATTGGCGTTCAATTCACCAAAATAGGCATTCTCCGAGGACTCGTTTTCAACAACAATAATATCATTATCAACAATTGTCTTATAAGAATCCAAAGCGTCATAGATACCTTTGTAATCTTCTCCCGGCTGAAGAGTTCGAAGTTTTAATGTTTTTGCTCTGCCTATGATTTTTTTGCCTTCCAGGTTAAGATTCAGATCGCTAATAACACCATTCAAGGACAAATCATCCAGAATGTCAGACAGTAACGAACTGGACAAATGATTTTTGATATTACGCAAATATTGGACTTCTTTTTGATGAATACCAGCCGTTATAATGTTTGCAAGTTCAAACTCATCTGGGTAATTGACATCCACAGCCTCAAGAGGTGAAGCCTCAATTAGGAATGCTTTTTCTCCATATCTTTTTTGATGACGTTGAGCAGCTTCTCTTCTAACAATGTATAGCCCCATTGTTTCAATAATGGTATCCGGCAGATCCTTACTATTAGGAATATGATCCTTATTATATAAAGGGCCATTCTGATCCCAAGTGTATTGCTTATCTTTCTTGATCATCACTACCGAATCATAGCTGCTATCATTTTTCAAAATATCGATACCACGCTTAATAGTCTCTTTATCAATAAATGGACTTGTGCATAGTATCTGAACGTAGATGTCCGCCTCAGTATGATTAACCTCATTCATGAACAACTGATGTCCATCGGTTTTATTCGTTGCAAGTCGAGAATCTCTACGCATGATTTTACAGCCTGTCTCGCTGGCAAGCTCAATAATTTCTTCACTATCAGTATCCAGATAGACTTCATCAAAGAAATCGCAATCCATTAGTTTCTCAAGCGTATATAAAAAAAGAGGTTTTCCGTTTAGCAACTTCAAGTTCTTAGACTCGATCCGCTCACTTTCCCCTTTTGCAGGTAAAAAAGCTACGATTTTCAAATAAATCCCTCCGAAACTGTTATGAAATTAGATAGTATAGAACAATTAATCAATGAACAATTTAGCAGGAGCATATATATAGCCCTCAGCCATATTTCGAGTACTAATCACATTGATTTTTTTGACGGGCCACCTTTGATCAAGCTCAACTCTAGGCTCCGTACTGATATCAGCCAACCCCAAATACAATAGATACTCCCCAGGGGAAAAAATCATGTTGAATTCAAAAGTGAAGTAATTCCAACCTTTTTTCAAAGAGATAGATTGACCGGCCTCTAATGAGTTATCGCCCCACAACACAACACCATTAACATCTTTGAATGAGACTCCGATGACAACAGATTCAAAGATGCGTTCGGCGACAATTGCTATTTTCAAACGTACAAGAGAGCCTGATTTCAGGATCAGATCGTCCTCCCATACTCCTTCTTTGCTGGTAATAAACACATCATTAATAAATGCTGTATGTGTTCCGAACCGGTGCTCGTTCATTTCTTCATTAGCTTGAACAGGATTCACTTCGGCATGATACGATTGCTCCGAATCCTCATTACTACTGTGATTTACATTTCTCATCAACTCTTCGTAGTGGAATACAACACGCTCAACATCATAAGAGTCTTCAATTACATTCCCTTCATTTAAAAGGATGGCTCGGTCACAATACTTAATAATTTGCTGATTGCTGTGTGTGACTAGCAAAATAGTAATACCTTTTTTCTGTAGCTCTTGTATTTTCAAATAACATTTATTCTGAAATACAAAATCCCCTACACTCAGTGCTTCATCAATAATGAGTATTTCCGGCTCTACATTAATTGCAACTGCAAAGGCCAATCGGGCAAACATACCGCTAGAATAGGATTTTACTGGCTGATGAATAAAGTCCCCAATTCCAGCGAACTCCAGGATGTTTGGAACTCTCGTTTCCATTTCCTCTTTAGTGTACCCCATAATGCTGCCGTTAAGGTAAATGTTCTGCATCCCTGTAAACTCTGGATTAAAGCCAGTCCCTAATTCCAGCAGAGCAGAGACTTTACCACGTGCAATCACTTCTCCAGAGGTTGGAGATAGCACACCTGTTATGATCTTGAGCAAGGTTGACTTCCCGGAACCATTTTTACCGATAATACCGATGGTCTCCCCCCTTCTCAACTCTATGTTTACATTCTTTAAAGCATCAAAACTTCTATGATATTTCTTATTAAGCGGATGAAGTGACTCTTTAAGCCGATCTATAGGCTTCTCATAAAGCTTATACTGCTTGCTAACATTATTCACTGTTATTGATACATTATCCATAACTGACCTCTTTCCCCTTATAATACATCAGCAAAGTGGGGCTTCAATTTCTTAAAGCACAGTAACCCTAAGATGAAGGTAACTACCACCCCGATCCAAAACCATGGAGTCATCGCTAGAACCTCTGCACTCCATTTATCGTATAAGAGAGAGCTTCTATAGCCTTGGACAATGTAATACAGCGGATTAATCTTAAAAATCCACTGCAGGTGCTCAGGAATCAGCTCAGTGGACCACATGATTGGCGTCAGCCACATTCCAAATTGAAGAACAATGCTAATAATTTGCCCAAGATCCTTAAAGAAAAGCACTACCGATGAGGTGATAAAGCTGATACTGGTCACAAGTAAAAATGTGCTAAACGAAAAATAGAGTATCGAAATAATGGAAATCCAACTAATAGAATAGCCATAAGCCAGATACACTATTAAAAGAAACAAGAGAAATACAATATGAATAAACAAGGAAGAGATAACCTTAATCAAGGGCAACATACTTACTTTAAACACGATCTTTTTCACTAGATAGTTATAGTCATAAAAGCTATTGGTTGCATTGGATAAGGCATCAGAAAAAAAGAACCACGGAACAAGACCGCAAATTAGCCACAAACTAAACGGCACATTGTTATCCGTAGGCGTCGTTCTCAATCCGACCTGAAAAACAAACCAGAAGACAAAAATTGTTGCTAGTGGTTGAACGATAGCCCATAATACACCGAAAAAAGATCCCGTGTACTTTGTTTTAAAATCATTAAAGGAAAGTGAGAATAGCATTCTCCTATTTCTAAATAAGTCTAATAATAAATCCAACTTTTTTCACTCCATTACCATTTAAATAAAACTGATATAATAGCCTTATGAATTGAGATTGTGATAAAATATTGTCGTATCTACAAGAAAAGGAGACTCGTACCTTGTCGAATCCAGTATACGGGAAACAAATGAAAACGTCGAGTAAGGCTAAAACCAATTCGGCATCGATGCTCCTATGGTCATTATCCATAGGACTTATCTTATTTTTACTCTGGTCCGCTTTCCAAGTTGCGCTATTTAACGGTCAATTGCTTCAATTTGAGGCACCCATTTATTGGGCTGTTATCATTACAACCCTCCTGTTCATCCTTTGGGTAGCCGTTTACTTCAAAAGAATTAATTTGGAAACACAACAGGATTGGTTGAAAGTAACGGTATTATTACTTCCTCTTACCTATGTACTATCACTCATTAATGCAGCATCAGAATACTTGGCGAATAACATGCTTCTCATCCAATGTATCTATGCCATGATTTTTGTAATGACGATGTACCTGCTCCAAAACAACAAAATCAATCATATCATACAATCTTCCTTAATAGGAATTGCATATGTTATTGTCAGTTTTGGTTTGTTAAATTGGCTGGGAGCCTTCAAATTTACAGGTAAACTAGTTGGATGGTTCTCTGCCGGTGTAGTTAATGGGGTGTATAATCAGGCCATCTGGAATGATTCCAATGGTGCCCGGCTTGCGTCCGTGTTTCAGTATCCCAATACATACGCAGCATTTCTAATGGCATTTCTATTTATTTCGATCTTCAGCATGATTCGTTCCAAAAGAGCACTAACACAACTGTTGCATGGCTTCATGCTTGTACCGATTATTCTGTCGCTACTACTTACGCTCTCGCGTACAGGACTTGTTATGTTGCCTATCGTATTTGTTATCCTGTTACTCTTGCTTAAACCAGCCAAACAAATTTTATGGTTTATCTATTGCGGGGTTTCAGCGTTTGGTACTCTGCTGGTTTTAAACCCAATTAATACTGCAGGACTTGAATTACAAAAGCAATTCACAGGTTCTCTTGCAGCTAAGAGCTGGGCGATCCTCATTGGAGCCTCTCTTGTTATTGCTTTGTTGTGTTGGGTCATCCAGTGCTTTGTAGCCCCTAGACTTGAAGGCAAGCTCCAATCCTGGTCGACTAGAAAAGCGTCAAGTCTATGGATTCCACTAGGCTCTGTAGTTCTAACCGTTGTTGTTGCCGTGCTTTTGCTCGGTACGGGCGTGCGTAACATTTTGCCGGACAGCATTAGCACACGACTTGAGAATATCAACTTCCAACAGCACAGTGTTCTTGAACGAATCACCTTCTACAAAGATGCCGCCAAAGTCATTGCAGATTACCCATTGATTGGTGCAGGTGGTGGGGCTTGGAACGCGCTGTACGAGAAGTATCAGAACAATCCATATGTTAGTGCGCAGGCGCATAACTTCTTTATGCAGTACTTGGTGGAAGTCGGAATTATCGGATTTATCATTTTCATGTCATTTATTCTGTATATCTTCTATAAATTCGTTCGCAGCTACTTGCGAAGAGAAGAAGGCGAAAGAGAGTCACATTTTTTATTTTTCATTTTGTCCATGACTATTCTGGTATTGAGTCTTCTCGATTTCAATATGAGTTACGTCTTCATTGGCATGCTGGTGTTTATCGGGTTTGGGGGCATGGCGGCAGCGATTGACCCAAGGCCAATTCAGCGTTTCAAAGTAAGCTCATCTGCTGCCCGAGGAATCTATGCCGCTATTGCCGGAGTATCGATCATTGTACTGTTGATTGTATCCGTGCGCTTTTTGCAAGCAAATCATTATGCGTATGCAGCGAAGGAAGTTGCAGAAGCCAGCCAATCTTTTGAGGAAATCAAAGCTCCACTGGATAAGGACCTAGCCATTCGCAGTGCACATTCTGATTCCCTGCTGACGCTTTCTTCGCTATACCAACAAGGTTTTCAACAAACACAAGATGATCAGTTCTACAATGCTGGCGTAGATCTTCTTCAAAAAGGACTAAAGGCAGAACCCTACAACAAAGGTATGGTTAAACAGTTGATTCAACTCTATGAGCTTAAAGGTGATAATGAACTGGCCTATACTCTTCAAAAAGAATATGCCAACAACTATATCTGGGATATGGAATGGTACGAACAGCTAATTAGCCGCTCATTTGATCTTGGATATCAAGCGCTCGGACAAGGCGATACAGCTAAGAAGGAATCTTATTTCACTTCAGGCCTGAGAGCCTATCAGCATGTTATTGATGGAGTAGAGCATCTACAGACTCTTCCTGAAGGACAGCTCCAAGGGCAGCCATTCGAGCTCACTCCAACAATGATTCTGAACGCAGGGAAAATAAAATATATGTTAAATGATTCAGCTGGAGCTGCTTCTATCCTTAAGGATGGGATTGCAGAGGATCTGACCGATGCTACCAACCGTGAGGTTGCTCGTTGGTACCTTGCCGCTCTAACGAAGGATGGACAACAAGATCAAGCTATATATGATAAGCTTATCGCTGTCGAACCTAACGAAGCAGACGAGATTAAACAGATAGCAGAACTGAATTTCTAATAAAATGCAATACTTGTCCTCTATAACTCCATACAAAAAAAAGGTTTGCCCTCTTCAGAGGGCAAACCTTTTTTTTTGATCTTATTCATTAGAAATATATTAGTTCGACGCCACTATCTTCTTCAGGTACGCCAACAAATCCTCCCGCAAATCCGGGTGCTGCAACGCATAATGAATCGATGTCTCAATAAAACCTAACTTCTCACCAACATCATGACGCAGACCATCAAAATGATATGCGAGAATCTGCCGCCGCTCATTCAATCGGGACAAGGCATCCGTGAGTTGGATTTCGCCCCCCACGCCAGCAGATTGTTGACCTAGTATCTCGAAGATATCCGGTGTAAGAATGTATCGTCCCATAATAGCAAGATTAGACGGGGAATCCTCAGTCTTTGGTTTCTCAATTAAGCGGCGAGCACGAAAAACCCGTTCATCGGTAGGGGTCAGCAACTCTCCGTCTACAATCCCGTAGCGGGATACCTCATTCCAATCGACAGGCTGTACACCAACGATTGGAGATTGCAGTTCATCATAGACCTCGATCATCTGCTTCAGGCAGGGATGGTCCGCTTCCACAATGTCGTCCCCTAACAGGACGGCAAAAGGTTCGTTGCCGATAAACTTACGTGCGCACCAGATGGCGTGACCAAGTCCCTTTGGTTCCTTTTGGCGGATATAATGAATGTCTGCCATCTCAGAGGGCTTGCGTACTTCGTTGAGTAGGTCCCATTTCTGTTTGCCCGCCAAATTCTGCTCCAGCTCAAAAGAATAGTCGAAGTGATCTTCAATGGCCCGTTTCCCTTTACCCGTCACAATAATGATATCTTCAATGCCAGAAGCTACGGCTTCTTCAATAATGTACTGGATCGTCGGCTTGTCCACGATGGGTAACATTTCTTTCGGCATCGCCTTGGTGGCAGGCAAAAAACGGGTACCCAGCCCTGCGGCTGGAATAATTGCTTTACGAATTTGCATACGAACCTACTCCTTTTGCTAGATACATATTTTAATATATTTAATGATTCTGAGTTCTAGGATGCTTGGACTCCATTATACCATCAACAATTCGCGGATATCCTGTTCGGATAAGGTCGTCGATCCCCCGTCTCCCGGTTCGATCACTTCGGCAATTAAGTCCTTCTTCCGCTGCTGGAGCTCCAAAATCTTCTCCTCGATCGTACCCTCGGTAACCAGGCGGATGACTTGCACCACTTGTTTCTGTCCCATACGATGGGCACGGCCAATGGCTTGTTCTTCCACCGCGGGATTCCACCATAGATCATATAATATAACGGTATCTGCGCCCGTTAAGTTTAGCCCTGTTCCCCCAGCCTTTAGTGAAATCAGGAACAGTTCAGCTTCGCCCTCATTAAATCTGCGGCACATCTCAACACGGCTCTGTGCAGGGGTCTGACCATCCAAGTAGAACAGATTTCTTCCCTGTGCTGCGAGCGTCTGACGAATCAGGTTCAACATGCTCGCAAATTGGGAGAAGATAAGAATACGTTTGCCTGCAGCCAAACAATCCTCGACCGTTTCGAGCAACTGTTCCATTTTCCCGGAATCGCCTTGGTACCCTTCGACAAAGAGCGCCGGATGACAACACAACTGACGCAAACGCGTAATGCCTGCCAGAATTTTGATACGGTTCTTCTGGAAACCGTTATCCTCCATGTCCTTAGATGCTTCATCCTGAAGCTCAGAGAGGTACGCGGCGTACAGTTTCTTCTGTTCAACCGTAAGCTCTGACCGCTGTACCGTTTCAATGCGATCCGGCAATTCTTCCAGCACATCCTTCTTCAGGCGGCGCAGAATAAACGGACGCACCATCCGCGAGATCCGTTCCGGAGGAAGATCGCGGAATCTTCTGTAACTTGGAAACAACCCAGGGAACACAGCTTCAAAAATGGACCATAATTCATCCAACGAGTTCTCCACAGGCGTACCTGTGAGTGCAAAACGGCGCGGGGCCTGAATCTGTTTGACCGCCTGCGCGGTCTGGGAAGAAGCATTTTTGATTGCCTGAGCCTCATCCAGAATGAGCGTATGGAATGTTCGGCCTAGATAAGTGTCCAGATCCCGTCGCAACAGAGGATACGACGTCACAATCACATCTGCCTCATCCATGCCTGAAAGCATATTGGCTCGCTCTTCTTTCTGGCCTGCTGCGATCAGCACTTTCAGATGCGGAGCGAACCTCGTAAACTCATTAGCCCAGTTATAGGTCAGTGAGGCAGGCGCTACGACCAGTACAGGAGGATGAATGACCCTCGTTCGGATCGTCAGTTCATCCTGCTGCATTGTGGACCATAAACCCTCTGTATTCTCTGAAGCCAACTTATCCAATGGGAGTCCAGTTTCGGGATCGATGTCGGAAGTCGCTAGCGTTTCACCACCCCGTAATGATCCGCTCTCCCGGTATTTATCACCGCCCGTATGGTCCATATTGTACTCAGGCTTCTCTTGAAGAACCGCTGTGATATAGGCGATGCTTTGCAACGTTTTGCCAAGACCCATATCATCCGCGAGAATGCCGCCAAAACGATAATAAGCGAGGGTACGCAGCCACTGGTATCCGCTGTTCTGATAATCCCGCAGGATGGGAGTGAGAGCTTCCGGCAATGCAAAATCCATCCTCTCGGGATCTCGCAGATCATCGAGGAAACGTTTCAGGGAGCCTCCCCACTTCACATGACCGGAAACCTCATCCCTGCCTGGCAATTGTAACGCCCGGACAGCTGGCAGCCGAATATGGCTGCTCTTAATGTCACCTGCTCCAAGTCCGAGTGAATCGGCCATATGAGCGAAGCTGTCTGCACCTTCATTTTCAAGCGAGAGAAAAACACCGTTCTTGAGACGGAAATATGGTTTTTTTTCCACAATGCGACGCATGAGTTCCTGAAGCTCCTGCTCGTCCACACCTTCCATCTCGAATGAAATCTCCAGCCAGTCCAGTCCTCTCCCCAAATCTGCTCGTACTTTCGGCGGTGTGGGATAGGATTGCACCATGGCCTTCACGGCGTTTGGCATATAGATGTCTACCTGTTTTTCAAGCTCAGGCAAGAGATGATACATGACATCATAGATGGCATCTTCCCGTTCACTCGCCCAGACACTACCATCACGTTCCAGGAAAGAACGATCGAGCCGTTCAATCAGATTTCGCTCTTTGTATCGGTCACGCACCAAAATAACTTTTTTCTCTTCTTCATCTATCAAGTACTCTGCCAGCGGATTAATAACCATGACCTCATAGTCGAATTCCAGACGCGCTGTGATCCGTTCACGATAGAAGTCGATGTAGAGCTTCGGTGAAAGTTCCGGTTCCGCAATCTGTTCACGCACCTGTGAATCAATGGACAGATGTCCGAGCGTACGCAGTTCTGGCACGACATGCTGAACAAACTCATCTACCTGTTGGGTCGAGATATCGATGCTTTCCTTGATCCCATAAGAAGTGAGTGCCCCACTCAAATCCTCCAGACTTCGCATCTGCATCGGCTCCAACATATGCAACTGTCCTTCCACTACGGCAGCATCATAGGCAGGAAGAAGAATCAGCTCACGCAATCCGGAAATTTCAAGCTGATATCCCTCATTTGTTCCTTGGGCAATCCGGTAAAATAAAGGCAGTACTCCCTCACCGAGCGTGAGTGGTCCATTGGCGAATCCCGTGCCCTCCATCCGGCTGTCAGCCTGGAGTAGTAATTCCAGCAGCGGTTTCCATACGAGCGGAGCAATTAAAATATCACGTCCATCCGAAGCTCCCAAATAACCGGAAATAGATTGGCGATACGCCTCCTCACTCTGTCTCATTCGAATAAGCATCGAGAGAATCGCCTGATCCTGCTGTGTGAAAACATGCATCAGCGGATCATAGTGGAACAACTTGGTAAATGACATCGGCTCGCCCTTCTCAATGCAGTTCAGGAATTGCTTCACTTTCTGCACCACATACAGACGTTTGTTACCCACTTTCAATTCAAGAGCGAGTTTCCCGCCACCCTTGTGAACTTGTATCAGCTTGAGTATAAACTGAATCTGCAACTCTTCCCGCAAGGAGGATCGGCTGACAGGAGCGGTGTATTTACGGTCATTTCCGTGCAGCGTTCTCCGATCCTTGGCAAACATAGACAGAATCTGATCCGCCGTACGGTAAGAAGGTTTATCTGCTGATCGGCCCCAACCCGAAGCTGAGCTTGGACGACCTGCCTGGGCAAAGTGAGCCGGAGGAAGCTCTGGAGCATTATTCAGTTGCTCTCGTTGTGAAGCAGACTGAGGGCGCTCCCACATGCTCTCTTCGACCAGCGTCCCTACCCTGGACTTGGAACCTGAGCTGGTGGAACCAGGTACTTGGCCTGTAGAAGGCGGAGAGGTCTTCCCCGAAGCAATCGTGGCATTACGCTCCTGCTGCTCACCCCATTCGTGAATAGCCAACAGGACAGCGGCCACATGTTTGCAATAGTCATAATGCCTGCCATCACCCGGACAGCTGCAGCCTGCCACAATCTCACCCGATCCATCTACATCCACCGTCACCTGATAACGCTCCGATCCACGTACCTGTGCCTCGTAATGGAGCTGATCTTCACTGACCACCAGATTGGTCACCCTGCCAGATTGGTTATAATCTTCTCCACGCTTGAATGCCGTGACCCCGCACAGCAATTTAATATCCATGATTGTGAATGGCGCCACGCTTCTTCGCCTCCTGTGTCATGATGTGAAAAAACCCCAAGAGCTCCTTAAAGCAGAGTTTGGGGTTGCTTCATGCTTGCTTGTAAATGTTGATGTAACACACAATCCGTTTATTTCACCAATTGACCACGTGTAACGCCCAGTTGGTTCGTTGCTTTTAGTGTTTTCCACACTTGTGTACCACTGATCTCACCGCGCAATGCACGGTTGTATAGATCAATTACTTCGCGCACCTGCTCCGGTGTCTCTTCGAGGAATTCCACACGGTAACGGGATACACCCAGATCCATAAAGTTAGTCAGATACTCGGCACCTGACTGTTCCACGGCATTGTATACCGTATTGCGGCAACCTTCATCCACACGTACCGGGTGAGACATGCCGATCCGGTCTTGCAGGGATGCACGCTGTTCCTCACAAGGACGTCCACAGTTTGTAAAGTCCGTTCCTTCACTCATGAACGTACAATATACACAGTGTTCGGTGTGGAACATCGGCAGATGCTGATGGATAACCACTTCGGTCTGACTTGTACGGGAGTGGCCCAGCAAATCAACCATTTGTTGAATGTTCAGGTCATAGGATGGCGTAATCCAGTCACATCCTGCTTCCAGGAACAATTCAACTGCTTTGTGATTGGCGATATTCAATGAGAAGTCGCCGATCAGTTCCGGGTGCGTCGCATCCGGGTTTTCCATACGGTGGCGAAGGTAGAAGTACAGTGCACCTGTATTACGTACCAATACCGCATCCGGCTTCAGACGCAGGATGTTGTTATGATATCCGTTCTCCCCAGGCATGTGAATACGCGGTGTTGCCAGCGCGATCTTGCGACCAGCGGCATGCACAGCTTCCACGGCTGCAGGGAACTGCTTGATAAACTCGAAGTCCGCATAGATCATGCCGATTCCCGCTTCAATCGCTGCCTCCACTTGTGGCAGGCTGCGACAGAGCGCGGTCAGTTCTGCTTGACCGCGAGCGACTGGCGATGCCGGTTTAACTGAATCGCCGTACACATCTACCGCTCGTTTCACGTAGACGGGCGGTTTAGGACGCTCGCCCGCGAGTTGTTCTACCGCCTGACGGCGAATGTTATTCAACTCGCGCATTGGGATGATAACGTCACCGTGCAGGTTGACATCCATTCCTTCCAGCTGGAACACCGTGCCTCCCAGACGTCCGAACTGCTCTTCGAGCAATTCATGTGTCATTGGACGCTTCTGTGCGATGTCCAGTTCCATCTCGGAATCAATACGGACGGTCGTGCCCTTCTGTACGTCTGTCCACCACGTGCTAAGCGGCTGCCCTGGGCTGCCGATAACCTTAACTTTCACTGGGAATACGCGGTACGGCTTCTCAGTCTCAAAGCTTTGACGCAGACGTTTATCCAGCGCTGGGTCATTCGTTTTCCACACTTTGTCGCCAACTTTAACACGACGTAGATCCACGTCACTGCGGCCTGGCACAACGTCAACGATCCAGCCCTCTTCGGCTTCGCCTTCGAGTTTTACGCCTTTGCGACGCACATCGTATACACGTCCGCCCTCTTCCTTCTGAGTCGGGTCTCCAGCGTCGAATACAATCCCGTCTCCACGTTTCACGGGTGCATCCAGCTTCAGAACCACACCATCACGCAATACTTGATCTACACGACCAAGATAGACACCACGGCTTTTCGGGAATGTTCCATCCACCAATTCTTTGTTGTTTGTACCGCTCAGGAAACCATGTGTAAATCCACGGGAGAAGCTCTGCTGCAATTCGCGAACTTCTTCCTTGCTTGGCGGTGTGTTATCTCCATCAAAATATCGGTCAATCGCTTTACGATATTTGCTTACTACGTTTGCTACGTATTCAGGCGTTTTGAGACGTCCTTCAATTTTGAAAGAAGTTACTCCTGCTTCGATCAGTTCAGGCATCAGATCAATCGCTGCCAGGTCCTTCGGAGACAACAGATAGGCTACATCACCCATCGGCTTGTGCACTCCATCCACCATCAGGTCGTATGGAAGACGACAAGCTTGTGCGCACTCCCCACGGTTGGCAGAACGTCCTCCCCACATTTCGGAAGTCAGACACTGCCCCGAGTAGGATACACACAGCGCACCATGAACAAATACTTCCATTGGAAGCTTCGCCTGCTCACCGATCTTCTGGATCTGCTTCAGGTTGTTCTCTCGTCCCAGAACGACACGTTCCATATCAAACGGCTTCGTAAACTCAACCGCTTCTGGTGACGTAATCGTCATCTGTGTTGAACCATGAATCGGGAAATCCGGAGAAATTTCGCGGATCATCTTCACCAGACCCAAGTCCTGAACAATTACAGCGTCCACGCCAGCATCGACACATGCATCAATCAGCTCTTTGGCATCCGTCAATTCATTTTCAAAAATCAATATATTAAAGGTCAAAAAACCTTTTACGCCATAACTGTGCAAAAACGCCATAATCTCCGGCAGCTCGTCCATGCGGAAATTGTTCGCCCGTGCTCGTGCATTAAACTTTTCGACTCCGAAGAAAATTGCATCTGCGCCATTGGCTACCGCTGAACGCATACAATCCCAGTCACCAGCGGGTGCCAGAAGTTCAACGTCTTCTCTTCGTATTGTTGCTGTTTTCATGTAGATCCTCCCCATAACCAGCTATCCGCCGGATTTCATCCCTATATCCTTAAATGCCTGAAGTCACCAAGCCTAAACCTGTACCTAATCCGGTACACCTGCATTGTCACTTTATTGCTATATCTATACATTATGTCTGTATTGCCTGAACTCCAAGCTTACAGTCATCCATATTCATCAGATCAGCAGTCATAACTCCTGAACTAGTATAGTGTACCACTTCTGCACCGACTCTTCTACGCTTTCCTGAAAAAACCGTTTACCATTTTCATTAAGATTTACACTAGACACTCCGATTGCAGTACCAGTGTAAATATTTTAATTTATCTTATACAGAAAACAAATAAGCCGAAAGGTCTCTTGACCCTCCGGCTCCACTACAATTATTTAATAAAAGTAAATGAGTTCACTGCTTTTTCCAAGGCGGCTGCCTGGACTTCTGTCTTGTTGGCATCATTCAGACCACTTGTGATCGTATAGGTTGTTCCGTCCTTTTCAAACACGATCTGGCGACCCGCATATGGCACTCCCTTGTCCAACTCATGATACGTAAAGGAAAATGCAGGCACACCCGCAAACGTCAGCTCCTCACTGCCAAGCAACTTGAAGTTCTTACGGGTTTTGGTCGCTTCCGCATAAGCTTCTCTCAGTTGACTTACCGTCATTTCGATCGACTTGTCTTCGCTCGCCGCAATGGAGAATTCTCCGCCGGTGAAGGTGTACACCACAGGTGAATATTCGAATCGATCACTGTATGGCGTCCAGTACCGCGGAATATCCACACTGTAATGATAACGTTTGGACGTACGTGTAAGTGTCTTCGTTTTGTCTGTCAAATAAGGATCTTCATCCAGCTGACCGAAATTATCGGCAATCGTATCAAAATCAATCTCCACACTCTTCATAATCCGTTCAAACCATGCCCGGTCCGCAACCTGCTCCTCAGGGAACGTATACTCTGCATAATATCGATACCCATTCTTCTGCAAAAGAACATCGAACTCGGTCTGCCAACCCCCGCCAAAGTTATAACGGAATTCATTCACCTCGGCAGTCTCTCCCGAGATATCCATCGTATATGAGCCAATCGGCTCGTAACTCTCTGGTGTAAATGTCTCGCGCATCCACTTATCCAGTTGGCCGCTCCAATCTTTTACCGTTGTACCTGCCTTCGCCGAAGTGACACGCCATTGCAGATATGCACCATCCTTGGCCTCGTAGATCATCTGATTGTTGTCCATTGACCAACCTGCAGGAATCTTCAATTCAATACCATAGTCATCGTTCCACGCGGAGCGCATGCCATTATCTACGGTGGACAGATCCTTGATCGTTCGATCTGACTCTGCATAGGTTGGCTGAAATGAATTGAGCAGTGCCGCACGTTTGCCCAGATCTTTATAATTCAGGGCTTCGTAATCCGCGAGGTACACATCATATTGACGGCCTTCACTCAGATACTGGCGCATCTCCCACAACATGCCGTCTACATCTTTCACAATAATCCGTGCATAAGGCGTCTTGCCTTTCGACACCGCTTCACGATCTAGCACCGTATCTCCCGATTGCTTGGCCTCCTGAACGAGTTGCTGCAACAAATCATCCGAATCCAGCGCCACATCCTGGTCACTGACATACACTTCAAGATAATAACTGTTGTCCGCAGCGCCGAAAGTCATCATGCGCTCCTGCTCACCAGTCTGGAAGACCATGAGATCTGCCGGATAATTAATGGACCACCCGTAAAAGCTGTTACCGATTCTGGTTTTGCCTTCGTCCAGAGGGGTGCCGTCCTCATCGTCCACCGAATCATCGGTTTGCAACAGACGAATCACCATTTCTCCCGAACTGTTTGGAGCAAGCGTCGCTCCGATACCCGCAGCAACCGCACGAAGTGGGACCATGAGTACGTCATTCACCATCTTGGGAGCGGCACCCATCTCATGTTTCACACCATCCACCCAAGCAATCGAACTGCCAATCGTTAGAGTCACCGTGTGCGGACCTTCCTTGATTTTGACGACATCATTTTTCTCCAACCGGATTTCGCTGCCAAATGCTTTCTTGAATACACCGACAGGCACCATCGTTACACCCTTGACCTTGTACGGTTTGGCTATGGCCTGCTTATCGCCGTTAATGTAGGCGCTCGTGCTACCTGCTTTGACACGAAGTTCACTCGTCGTCAGATCAGATGCCCATACAGGCAGTGCCGCACCAATGGTCAGCATCCCGGTTAATACACCTGTGCTCAGCACACGTATCCATGACTTTTTCATTCCGTTCTTTCGTCCTCTCTCCATCCGGGTTGATTGCCGGGCTATATTATTCTTCATCTGCAAGGAACGCTTCATCTTCCTCGTCCTGGATGTCCGCACGATCAGCAAGCACTAACGTACGGGTGACGATATCACCATCCGTTTGCATCAAGAGCTTTACCTTTTGCCCAGGCAGATACTTTTTGAGCAACTCATTGATATCCACGACAGAGGACACACGTGTGCCTGCCACACTATAGATGACATCGCCCTCTTTGATTTTGGCCTTCTTCGCTTCAGGAGACAGTACGCCCGTAATCGTTAATGGATCATCTGTAGGCAATCCCACAATAGCAGACCAGCTTTCTTCCAGCTGTAGACCCAGACTCGCACGTTTTATTTTGCCATATTTAAAAAACTGATCGATGATATATTGAACGGTATCCACCGGAATCGAAAATCCCAAGCTTTCTACGCCGACCGCAGAGAATTTCATGGAATTAATACCGACCACTTCACCCTTCAGGTTGACCAGCGGTCCTCCGCTATTTCCTGGGTTGATGGCCGTGTCAGTCTGAATCAACCGATAGGTTGCCTCAACACCACGATTCAAGCCGCTAATTACCCCGACCGTTGCCGAGTTGCGCAAAGAAAAGGAAATTGGCGTACCTAGGGCGATCACCGTCTCACCAACAGAGGTTTGTGAAGCTTTGGCGAAGCTCGCCGGTTTAAGTGATTTGGCATTGATTTTGATTAGCGCCAGATCACTTAGTGCATCACTGTATGTTTTCGTAATTTTGTATGTATTGCCATCCGTCGTTACGACCACCGGATTCACTAATCCATCAACCACGTGAGCATTCGTCACGATCCATCCGTTGGAACGAATAATGACCCCTGTACCATGTGCAAGATTATAACGGTCGTCTGATGTTGCACCGTCCTGCACTTCAGTAGATTTCCCAATAATGCCTACGACCGAAGGAGAAACTTTTTCAATCACTTTGGGAATGGCTTCATTTCCCTTGTAGGTGTACGTTCCGGATTTGGCATCATATTGTCCACTTCCACCAAATGCTTTGACCAGATCCTTCGTGTTCACATAGACTTGACCATCTACCACTTTAGCTTGCATTGCCTTTTTGGATTCAGCCGCACCAACCGTTGCCGCCACACTAATTGAGAGTACAGCAGCCATCAGTATGGCTATCCCCTTTTTACCCAACACGCTCATATTCTCACCTGACCCTCTCTATACATCCTTCTTGCGCGACTCGACATCGGATTCATCGCTGAATCTATTCTCTCTTTCTCTCATCTGCAATTCCGGTATCCCTCAATGTATCATACAGAATCTGGATATACAATTGTTTTAAGTCCCGATTTTGGTAGATAAGATAGAATCCTTTTCAATCCTTCAAACTAAATGAAAAAAACACCCTCCATGTCTCTCTGGAAAGTGTCCGTCTGTAACTCTATTGTCTTAAATTCCATTCACTTCAGCAGCATTCCTACTGAGCAAACCAACCGGTTATCATCGCATAGTCTGTCATCAGAAATACCAATAGGCTGACTATTGCAAATCCGATCGCAAACAGATTCTTCTTCGGTGCCCGAAGTAGGCGAACGACTCCAATGAAAATCAGGATCGTAAATAAGATGACAAAAATATCAAATGCATTAAAATTCGATGTACTCGCCGTGGCAGCTTCTGCAAACAGCATGGATAGACAGACCTCCTCACCATAGTTGAACAGCTAACGCATACCCTAATATCTTCCTCTATGTTATCTGTACCCTGCTTGTAATGCAAGCCCTATCATCCATAAAAATGAAAAAAATCCAATTTGGTCGAATATTCCTGCAATGCTCGTCGCAATGCATATGTAAACACTTTCACGAAAACATTATAAGTCTGAGGGAGGCTCTACATATCCCACAAAATAAAACCCTTCTTGTCGGAAGCAGAACACATCAGATCCTAATCCAATGTCTCACACTTCTCGAAAAGAAGGGCCTATTCACTATCGTTAATTGTTCAATAATCTCTGACTACAAGGAGTTAGTCCACCAATTGCAGCGCCTTACTCCGCTCGGTATCCCGCTCCAGAACTGGCTTCAAGTACTTGCCCGTATAGGAAGCTTCCACTTTAATGATATCCTCAGGTGTTCCAGTTGCAACAATGGTTCCTCCACCGCTACCGCCTTCTGGTCCCAGATCGACAACATAGTCTGCCGTTTTGATCACATCCAGGTTATGCTCGATCACTAGTACCGATTCCCCAGAATCAACCAGACGGTGCAATACGTTAAGCAAACGGTCGATATCATCGACATGCAAACCGGTTGTCGGCTCATCGAGGATGTAGATGGTTTTCCCTGTACTGCGGCGATACAGCTCGGAAGCAAGTTTCACCCGCTGGGCTTCACCACCAGACAATGTGGTTGCAGGTTGTCCCAGATTGATATAACCCAGGCCCACATCCATCAGAGTCTGCATTTTGCGATGGATCTTCGGGATGTTCTCGAAGAATTGGGTTGCATCTTCAACCGTCATTTCCAGCACATCGGAAATGTTTCTGTTTTTGTATTTCACTTCAAGCGTTTCCCGGTTGTATCGTTTGCCTTTGCAGACTTCACAAGGGACATAGACGTCCGGCAAGAAGTGCATCTCGATCTTGATAATGCCGTCTCCACGGCAGGCTTCACAACGTCCGCCTTTAATATTGAAGCTGAACCGACCTTTCTTATATCCACGTACTTTGGCTTCGTTCGTCTGAGCAAACAAATCACGGATATCATCAAAGACACCTGTGTACGTAGCCGGGTTGGAACGAGGTGTCCGCCCGATTGGCGACTGGTCAATATCGATAACTTTATCGATATGCTCCAGTCCACGAATCTCTTTATGCTGACCCGGACGTACCCGAGCACGGTTCAGATCACGTGCCAGCGTTTTGTACAGGATCTCATTGATCAATGTAGATTTACCTGAACCGGACACACCTGTTACCGCAGTAAACACACCCACTGGAATTTTCACATTCAGATTCTTCAGGTTATTTTCTTTAGCTCCGCGCACTTCCAACCAACGGTCTCCTACACTTCTACGTTCTGTACGAATAGGAATGAATTTGCGCCCACTCAGATATTGACCGGTTAAGGAGTTCTCATCATTCATGATCTCTTCTGGTGTACCCTGTGACATAATGGTACCACCGTGGATACCTGCACCAGGGCCAATATCAATGATATAGTCGGCAGCCATCATCGTGTCCTCATCATGTTCAACCACAATCAACGTGTTACCAATATCCCGCATATGCGCAAGCGTTGAAATCAGACGGTCATTATCCCGTTGATGCAAACCAATACTTGGCTCATCGAGAATGTAGAGTACACCCATCAGGCTGGAACCAATCTGTGTAGCAAGTCTAATCCGCTGCGCTTCTCCACCGGACAATGTTCCGGCAGCACGACTCAGTGTAAGGTAATCCAGACCTACGTTCACCAGGAAGCCGAGACGGCTGTTAATCTCTTTCAAAATAAGCTTGGCAATCGTCTGCTCTTTCTCCGTCAATTCCAATGTATCGAAGAATCGGCCAGCTTCACCAATGGACAAACTAGTCACATA
Organism: Paenibacillus amylolyticus; assembly: GCF_001570725.1. Taxonomy (GTDB): domain Bacteria; phylum Bacillota; class Bacilli; order Paenibacillales; family Paenibacillaceae; genus Paenibacillus; species Paenibacillus amylolyticus_A. Next base: position 800,473 of record NZ_BCNV01000005.1, on the reverse strand, counting down.
CGCCATGTTATGATCATTAATCGTAACCGCGAGACTTTCCCGTTTCAGACGCTGACCTTTACACGTACCACAAGGCTTAGCACTCATGTAACCTTCAATGAATTCGCGGATACCTTCAGATGCCGTATCACGGTAACGACGCTCCAGATTATTTACGATACCTTCAAAGGTAACCAGTGCTTCCTTGCGTTGTCCAAAATCATTTTCATACCGGAAACGGATTTTCTCCGTACCTGTACCCTGTAACAACTTGTTCATCTGTTCAGCCGGCAGGTCTTCGACAGGCACATTCTGCGGAATGTTGAAGTGCTCACATACTGACTTGAGGAACTGCGGATAATAGGTCGATGTTCCACCAGTCCAAGCATCGAAAGCACCGTCTTCAATCGTCTTGCTGCGATCCGGTACGAGCAGGTCAGGGTCAACGATCATTTTGACACCCAATCCATCACAATCCGGGCAAGCCCCGAAAGGACTGTTAAATGAGAACATCCGTGGTGCAAGCTCTTCAATACTGAATCCGCACACCGGGCAGGCAAAGTTGGAACTGAAGCGCAGCTCTTCTTCGCCCATAATGTCCACAAGTAGTTGTCCACCGGACAAATTAAGTGCTGTTTCAATAGAGTCGGCCAGACGCGCCTGTACATCATCCTTAACGACGATCCGGTCAACAACGACTTCAATCGTATGCTTTTTGTTTTTCTCCAATTGGATATCTTCTGACAAGTCACGCAGTTCCCCGTTCACCCGTACACGGACGAAGCCCTGCTTGGACACATCGGCAAATACACTTTTGTGCTCGCCCTTACGGCCCGAGATAATAGGTGCCAAAATCTGCAACCGGGTACGCTCTGGATATTGCATAATGCGGTCAACCATTTGTTCTACGGTCTGGGAACTGATCTCCACACCATGGTCTGGACAATGCGGATGACCTACACGTGCAAATAACAGACGCAGATAATCATAAATTTCGGTCACGGTTCCTACTGTGGAACGTGGGTTACGGCTTGTTGTTTTCTGATCTATTGAAATGGCAGGGGACAATCCTTCGATGGAATCAACGTCCGGTTTCTCCATCTGTCCCAGAAACTGCCGTGCATAGGCTGACAATGATTCTACATAACGTCGCTGTCCTTCAGCATAGATCGTGTCAAAAGCCAGCGAGGACTTGCCTGATCCACTCAGACCGGTCAATACAACAAAGCGATCACGCGGGATGGTAATATCGATATTCTTCAGGTTATGCGCTCGTGCGCCTTTAATGACAATGTTATCGCTCGCCAATAGTATTCATCCTCTCAGTGTGTTAATCCAAACCTTACCTTTCGATCCCTCCCAAACCCTCCCTTCCAAGGGAGGGCCCCAGAGGGCGCAGCCCTCTGGACACCCGAAACAAGCGGTGCAATGGTGAGAGGTCGGGTCTTGCTATGTGAAGGGTGGTCGTGTGCCCGCGGCTCCGTATAAGGTTCCGGCCAATTGCCGGAACCTTATACGGCCGCTCTACTGCGAGGGGACGCCCTCAGCTTCGCCTTGGTCGCGACAAGTCGCCATTGCCTTCGGCTCGGCTCCAAGGTCAACACCGGAACGCTCTCGGCTTCGCCACGTTCGCGGCAGGGTCGCCATTGCCTTCGGCTCGGCTCCAAGGTCAACACCGGGGCGCTCTCGGCTTCGCCTTGATCGTGCCAGGTCGCCATTGCCTTCGGCTCGGCTCCGAGGTCAACACCGGGGTGCTCTCAGCTTCGCCACGTTCGCGACAAGTCGCCATTGCCTTTGGCTCGGCTCCAATGTCGACACCGAGGCGCTCTCGACCCTCAGGGGGGACACGACTCCCAAATGCTTTCCTATAAACCTTTTAACCAATTTCAACTTTTCTATCAGTATAGACCTGATTTCAAGATTTCAACATCTCTTATTATCGGTAGATATAGATGATTTCCTTACTCAACAAGAGAACGGCCAATTGGCCGTTCTCTTGTTACAGTTCTCTCATTTATGGAGCATATGAATGAGCAATATCTTATTCAGCGCGAAGTTCCAGCAACGCATCGCGAAGCTCGGCAGCACGCTCAAACTGCAGGTTTTTGGCTGCATCTTTCATCTCTACCTCCAGACGCTGGATAAGCGCCTGGCGATCTTTCTTCGACATCTTCTCGGCAGCGCCTGTGAGATAGTCTTTCTTGGATTCAGCAACTTTGGTTGCTTCAATCACATCACGCACTTTTTTGCGGATTGTCTGTGGTGTAATGCCATGTTTCTCGTTGTACTCGATCTGAATCGCACGACGACGTTCGGTTTCCTTAATCGCCTTGTCCATCGAATCGGTCACTTTGTCACCGTACAGAATAACGCGCCCCTCGCTGTTCCGCGCGGCACGACCAATCGTTTGGATCAGTGAGCGTTCGGAACGCAGGAATCCTTCTTTATCGGCATCCAATATCGCTACCAGGGATACTTCCGGCAGATCCAAACCTTCCCGGAGCAAGTTAATCCCGATTAGAACATGGAAAACGCCCAGCCTTAGATCACGTAAAATCGCCATCCGTTCCAACGTTTTGATCTCGGAGTGCAGGTAGCGTACCTTGATTCCAATCTCCTTGAGATAATCCGTCAGGTCCTCGGACATTTTCTTCGTTAATGTTGTAATCAACACACGTTCGTCTTTGGCAATCCGATCGTTAATCTCACCGATCAAGTCATCAATCTGTCCCTTCGTTGGACGCAGTTCGATAATTGGATCAAGTAGTCCGGTTGGACGAATAATCTGTTGCACCATCGTATCCGTATGCTCAATCTCATAAGGACCTGGTGTGGCAGATACATAGATAATCTGATCCATCTTGCCTTCGAACTCGTCGAATTTGAGTGGACGATTATCCAGCGCTGACGGCAGACGGAAACCATGATCGACCAGTACCGTCTTCCGCGCTTGGTCACCATTGTACATCGCACGGATCTGTGGCAGAGTCACATGGGACTCATCGACCACGATCAACATGTCATCCGGGAAGTAATCCATCAGTGTGTAAGGCGTATCGCCACGTTCTCGGAAAGTCAGCGGACCCGAATAGTTCTCAATCCCTGAACAGAATCCGACTTCCTTCATCATCTCGATATCGTACCGTGTGCGCTGCTCCAGTCGCTGAGCCTCCAGCAATTTCCCTTGTTCACGCAACACTTCAAGACGCTCTTCCAGTTCACGCTCAATGTTCACCAGCGCAACCTTCATCGTCTCTTCTTGCGTTACAAAGTGAGACGCCGGGAAGATGGCAATATGTTCACGTTCGCCAATCAGTTCACCTGTTAACACGTCAATCTCCGTAATTTTCTCGATCTCATCACCGAACAATTCAACCCGAATCGCATGTTCGCCCTTAGAGGCAGGGAAAATCTCAACTACATCCCCACGGACACGGAATGTTCCCCGCACAAAGTTAATATCGTTCCGTTGATACTGAATCTCTACCAGTCGGGACAAAATCTGATTGCGCGGTTTCTCCATACCTACCCGAAGTGACAGCAACATGCTGGAATATGAGTGAGGTGAACCCAAACCATAAATACAGGACACACTCGCTACAATAATGACATCCCTGCGCTCAAACAATGAACTTGTCGCTGCATGCCGCAGTTTGTCGATCTCTTCATTAATACTTGAATCCTTCTCGATATACGTATCGGAAGATGGAATATATGCTTCTGGCTGAAAGTAATCGTAATAACTGACGAAATACTCAACCATGTTATTAGGGAAAAAATCTTTGAACTCACTTGCAAGCTGCGCTGCCAACGTCTTGTTGTGTGCAATAATCAGCGTCGGACGTTGCAGCTGGGCAATGGTCTGGGCAATCGTAAATGTCTTACCGGTACCAGTTGCACCCAGCAGTGTCTGATACCTTTTCCCCTCCTGAACACCCTTCACCAGTTCTTTAATGGCTGCAGGCTGATCACCTTGGGGAGAAAACTCTGACTCGATCTCGAACGTTTTGTCGCTCATTATAATATCGCTCATTGCCGTATCTCACCCTATCGTCTAAAATAATAGTCACTATATATTGTCGAAGTTCCCCGAATTTTCATATGGGAAAACTTATAGTAATAGGAATATTTGTTCCCGTTTAATTATACCTCGTTCGTTTTAGTGATGCAAACGTGAAATGAAGATAGGAGTGGGTTAATTTATGGATATTGCGACACTTATCGGTATTATTGCCGGAATTGCCGCAGTCATTAGCGGTTTTTTGTGGGAAGGCGGTCAATTGTCCGGTCTCCTGCAAAAAACGGCTGCTTTAATTGTATTCGGTGGAACGATTGCTGCTGTGGTTGCCAGTTTCCCAGCGCATCGCCTTCGTACAATTCCAGCTGCCTTGCGTATGGCTTTTGGACGCAACAATAATGAATCAGGCTTGTGGGTTGAAGAGCTGGTCGAGATGTCTTCAATCGCGCGCCGCTCAGGTGTACTTGCATTGGAACGCAAGGTTATGGATCATCCGCATCCATTTTTGCAAGATGGTATTCAGATGGTTGTCGATGGTACGGATCAGGATGTGGTTCGCCAGATCCTGGAGATGGAAATTGACTCCATTGAACAAAAACATGAGGGATATGCCAAAATATTTGAATCCGCTGGTGGTTATGCCCCAACCATGGGCATCATCGGAACTGTGATGGGACTTATTCAGGTCCTTGGCAGTTTGACCGATCCCACAGGACTCGGACCTGCCATTGCTGTTGCCTTTACCGCAACCCTGTATGGGGTCGCCAGTGCCAATCTTATCTTTTTGCCCATTGCCTCCAAGATCAAATCCAGAGGTGCAGACGAAGTGCAGACCATGGAAATGCTTCTCGAAGGTGTACTTGCCATTCAGAACGGTGAGAATCCCCAGCTTGTACGCAAAAGACTGGAGTCCTTCACCCTCACGCATCGTCAGCACATACGTCCCCTAGCAAAGGAGGGATTGGATGAGTCGGCGCAGTAAACGGCGCGGAAAACGTGAAAATGTCGATCATCGGGATCGCTGGATGATTACTTATGCCGATCTCATCACCCTGCTTTTAATATTTTTTGTCATCATGTACGCCATGAGCAATCTGGATTCCGGTAAATATGATGTCGTTACTCAATCCTTACAAAATACATTCAACGCGTCCGACTCTGTACTTGAGCTTGGTGAAGGACTCGGTGAGAAACCCGGACAGACGATTACAGAGACCCCACCATCCGAGGTTCAGGGTGAAGGAACGCCTTCCGATTCCGGGACTGCTACGCCAGAAGATGACGACAAGCCTCTCACAGAGCGTGAAGAGCAATTCAGATCACAGGAACAGGAACTACAAAATCTGTTCAATGTGATTACCCAATATATCGAGGATAATAAACTGGAAAATCAAATTTTTGTTGCGGACAAGCCACAGGGCCTCTCCATTACCCTAAGTGACCGTTTCCTTTTTGACCAGGGACAGGCCGCTCTAAAGGATGGGGCAGCACCAACGCTCAGTAAGCTTGCCAGCCTGTTCCGTGATCTGAACACCGTTGTCAGTATTGAGGGTCACACCGATAATGTTCCTGTGGGGGCAAACTCCGCCTATACCGATAACTGGCAGCTTTCGGGAGAACGCGCACTATCTGTATTACGATTCTTTCTGGATACAGAGAAGCTCAACCCTGACGGCTTCCAATACGCCGGATATGCGGATACTCGCCCAACGGGTGACAACACTACAGCGGCTGGCAGACAAAAGAACCGTCGTGTGGAAATTACTGTCTTGCGTCAACTCCAACCTTAATCTTCAACATTTCCATAATGCATCATTACATTCTTCATTCTAAACATAAAGAGCACGCTCTGGCTGAATTATATTCAGGCAGAACGTGCTTTTTTTGTAACCTATATCGTGTGAAGTCAGATCCCAAATCTCATATTCAAGTTATGAAGTTATGCATCCACACCTGGCTGACTGGGGCGCAGAATCGCAGAACCAACCGTCAACAAAATGGCAGCCATGCCGAACAATATTAATAGTGGCATTGTAATATCCGATAACGTACCGCCAGCGGAGATCGTTTCCACTGCCTGAATCGTCCACTTCTGTGGAACAAAGTTGGCGAGCTTCTGCATATAGTCAGGCATCAACGAGATCGGCCAGAAACAACCGCCTATCATGCAGGTTGGCATAATGACAAGTGAATTCAACATGTTGGCATTTTTGGGATTACGGATTAATCCTGCAACAGTGCTCGCAATCCCCATGGAGACCAGCATGAATGCCGCCAAGATCATGAAATGAATTCCAAAAGGGATACCCGCATCATAATGCAGCAACCACCTGCTGACTCCCAAAACCAGAACAATCTGAATCATACCAATGACAAAGCTGCCCAGGAAATTGCCAAGCGCAATCTCATATGCACGAACGGGCGCCGTATATACTCTGGCCATCGTGCGTTTCCTGCGATCTTCCATAATCACAGCAACTGCGCTGGTCAGCAGGCCCATCATAAACATGATTGTAAACCCAGTCACATTGCTCAGGCCTGGCTTGGGATAGATCTGCAGATCCGTGACTTCACCAGCCACCTGATGCTTTCCTGTTTCCTGTAATAACATTTCAAACGGCTTCTGTATCTTCTCCACTATGTCATCCTCACTTGAGACACGACTCGCAGCCAACGTAACAGCTGAAGCAGATTGTTGCAATCCGTTCGTCAAATCTTCAACTGCTGCTCGTAGTGTATAGGAATCTTCACTTATACGCATTTCCACCAGTTTAATTTCGGTGGCCTTACCCTGAAACAGTTCCTCCGTATAACGTGCCGGAATGATGATGCCAGAACTTCCTTTTTGCTGAGCAATAGCTTCCTTCACTTCTGCTTCATTGTTCATTGGCTTAAGCAGATACTCTTCTTTGCCAGCAAGCTCGTTAATCATCCATGTCCCCGCTACCCCTGTATCCTCGTTGACATAGGGAATGACCGTCCGTGTACTCTGCTCACTCCCAAAAAGGGCAACCGCTCCCGTAACCACCAGGCAAGGCAGAAGCAGAAACGTAATGAAGCCCATTTTACGGCCAAGTGTGCGTCTGATCATCAACCAGGCGATGTGTAGACTATTCATATCGGTATCCTGCCTTTCTATAGATCAATCCAGAGATGAACAGCAATATAGCGCATACCACACCTAACATTAGAATGCTGTACACAATCTCTCCTACAGGTGCATCCAGCATCATTCTCAGAAAACTCTGGAGCGCCCAGTGGTTAACCGTAAATCCGCTAATCCGTTGTACAAAATCAATCGGAATGGGCATGAATCCACCGCTGATGAATGTCATGATAACGATGATACCTTGTATGGATGCACTAGCCGAAGCTGTGCTTTTGCATACCAATGCCACGATCACGCCAAGCGTCATGGATGCCAATGTGATGAACACACAAGTCAGCACGATATACCAAGGATGCGTTCCCCAATCCACACCGTAGAGCCAATATGTCATAAGGATAATCGTCGTTGCTTGCAAGAAAGCGAGCAGACTATTTCCTGCAATTTTGCCAGCGAAAATAACTCCATTACCTATAGGTGCAGCCTGAAGGCGGATTAACGTTTTGTTATCACGCTCTCCAAAAAGGCTGGTGCTGGTTGTCATGCCTGAGTACAACATGAACATTGCCAGCATAGATGCTGCATAGTATTGGGAGGCACTATACGCCGTACCTGTCTTACCGGGATTAATGACAGCAATGGAGGTGGAATTGGCCGCACCAGACTCCGAATAAGCGGCCATGGCAGCAATCACTTCCGGACCGAGGACTTTGGTGATCGCCATCTGTCGGTTCAATTCATCCGTAAAACGTGTGAACAACGTTTCACCCAACGTATTAAGTGTGTTGTCCTTTCCTCGAATCCACTGTAACCGGGCCTCTTTCCCCATCATCATGTTCTGCTCAAAATCCAAAGGAATCATTACGACAAAGTCCAACTTGCCGGTACGCAGCGAATGGACAGCCTCTTCTTCTGTCGTAAAGTTCTGTACCTTAACCATCTCCGCTACCGCTGGGGAATTCATAAATGTATCCAGCGCTTGATTAAGCGTACCTAATCCGACGCCTGAATCGGTATTCAAATGGATGATTCCCACACGTACAGTATCCGGAATAACATCATCCGCCGTACCCATCGTACTGGAAAGCGCCGTGCCCAATATGAAAATCAATAACAACGGCAGAATGAACAGGTTCAACACTACAGATCGAATCTTAAGAATACGTCTCAATTCAAAGATGCAAATATGCCATATATTCATCTCTCGCTCCCCCTAATCCCGAAGCGTACGCCCGGTCAGATTGAGGAACAATGTTTCCAGATCCGGCTCTTCCACCTTGAGCGACTGAATGGATATTTCATGTTTGCTGCAAATGAAGAGCAGATCCTGGAGATCCTGCTGTGCCGAAGGCAGCGTAATGGTCAGTGTATTCTCTGAAACGTCTACCATCCGCACGCGAGGGTGAAGTTTCAGTTCTTCCACGACGTCGGGACCGATACCGGAAGTGGAGAGCACTACTTTTTCCTCCGATGCTACCCGTTCTCTCAGCTCTGCTTCAGTCCCACAGGCAATGATTCGTCCCTGATCCATAATTGCAACCCGGTGACTAATCGCAGCAACTTCCTCCATGTAATGACTTGTATATATGATCGTTGAACCCATCTTATTGAGTGTGCGTACCGATTCAAGGATATGATTCCGAGATTGTGGATCAATACCAACTGTCGGTTCATCCATAATAATCAGATCCGGGCGATGTGTAATCGCACATGCGATGTTTAACCTGCGTTTCATACCGCCGGAGAAGGTTGCGGGAGCATCCTTTGCTTTATCCTGTAACCCTACAAATTCAAGGGATTCCTGTACCCTCTCCTTAAGCAATTTTCCACGCAGTCCATACAGTCGGGCAAAAAAAGTCACATTCTCCGCAGCAGACATGGTTTCGTATAAAGCCAGATCCTGCGGAACCAGTCCGATCTTCCGCTTTACTTCAAGCGGTCGCTCCTTGACCGATATCCCGTCTAATCTGATTTCACCCTGATCCATATTCAGGAGCCCTGCAATCATACTGATGGTGGTACTTTTCCCTGCTCCATTGGGACCGAGCAATCCAAAAATTTCGCCTTTGCCAACATTAAGGTTCAAATGATCGACTGACAGCCTGCTGCCGTATCGTTTTACAACATGATCCACTTCAAGTATACCCATCCCTTTTACGCCCCTTTTCCGTTTCGGCTTTCGCCGCTGGATTTCATAATTTTATTGTAACGGATCGTAATCTGTAGCGAAGGTACGAAAAGTCATGAATCGAAGGTGACTTAAGTCATCTCCTGATTCGAATGCTGCTTATGGTATAATCAAGGGCGCATTACTGAGAGATTTTCTACTTCACTTTTATATAAAGGATGTCACAACCATATGCCGATGCGGTTTCTGCAATACGGATTAATTATCGTTCCAGCAGTGCTGTACCTGTTGATGCTACCCTTGGAAAACGAAGCCGTCTACACCCTGTATATCATCATCGCGCTTGGGCTCTCCGTGTGGAAAGATTTCACCCGTTCAAGTGCACAGCAGTGGCTGTTGCTTCTGGCCGAAATACTCTGGAGCTGTTGGCTGATTGCTTCGTATGGACCATTCATGTTATTCCTTTCTCTATCCGTGCTTTACGTGTATATGTACAGACTGGAGGGAAGTCGGCGGTGGCTGATGTTTGGAAGTCAGCTTGTGGTAAGCAATATTGCATTGCATTGGTATTATTCTGACCCACATACATTGCAGCCAGGGTTAACTACACTGTATACAAACGCCACTGCTCTATTCTCCGCAAAGACAACCGCGATGGTTCTTGGCAACCTGTTTCTGCTCATCACAGCGGCTCTGTCCTGGCAGGGATCAAGAACGGCGAGCAGCCGCGGACAACTGGAACAAGTCTATGACGAGCTTCGCAGCAAACATTACGAGCTACAAGAAGCGCGTGCGCAACTGCTGTTATTTACAAAGCAACTTGAAGGAGCGGCTCAGGCAGAGGAACGTACCCGTATTTCAAGACAGCTTCATGACGATATCGGCCATCGACTGATTCGCACCAAAATGATGTCGGAAGCCGCCCTGCTGACCCTCCCCCGAGATCAGGAAAAGGGAACAGAAATGGTGAGACAGATTCGTGATCAATTGGCCACCAGTATGGATGATATGCGCAGCACACTGCACAAACTGCAGCCGGATTCCTATGTATCCAATGCCTACGCACTGGATCGCCTCCTTGAGGAAGTGGGCAGAGATACTGGTGTGAAGACACATTATGAAGTTCATGGCCCATCCCATGTGCTGTATCCCAGCATACAAATCGTTTTGTACAAAAATGTAAAAGAAGCCGTAACGAATGCACTGCGGCATGGAAATGCCTCTTCAATCTCAGTGGAGTTGGTATTCGGGGATCAGAAAGTATGTATGAGCGTAAGTAATGATGGCAATATCAATCCTCATTCGACTAAGGGAAATGGCATAGGACAGGAAGGCATGCGTCTACGCACACAAATGGTAGGAGGGACTCTTGAGATTCAATCAGCTTATCCGTATACGGTGATTACACGCATTCCAATAACGAACAAAGTTGATATACTCTGAAAAAGGAAGTGAATGTTCTCATGTCCGATTGGAATGATGTGAACCAAAAGAGTGATGCAGCACACCCTCCACTTATTCAACTGATTCTCGTGGACGATGATTACTTCATTCGTGAGAGCCTTAAAGTGTTGCTAGGACTTGACTCTGGCATTATTGTTACAGGTACAGCCTCAAATGGACAGGAAGCGCTGGAATTGCTTGAAGCAGGAACACCTGCGGACGTGGTGTTGATGGATATTCGGATGCCCGAATGTGACGGAGTCGAAGGCACACAACTTATCAAGGTACGTTTTCCTGAAATCCAGGTACTCATGCTGACTACGTTTGACGATGACGAGTATATTATTCAGGCATTACAGAATGGGGCAAGCGGTTATTTGCTCAAAAACGTCCCGCCTGAGCGGATCATTCAAGGCATCAAGACCGTACATAACGGCGATATGTTAATTCATCCGGATATTGCTCGCAAACTAACAGGACTTCTTCGTTCTGCTACGACTCCCCTGACACAGAATCCAATCGAAGCCTATGGACTGACACGTATGGAGTTGGCGGTTGCCGAGGCCATATCGGAGGGGCTATCCAATAAAGAAATTGCTGCCAAACTGTTCCTCAGTGAGGGCACGGTCAAAAACTACGTCACGGATATTCTCGGCAAGTTGAGCTTGCGTGATCGGACTCAAATCGCCATCTTTATGTTAAAAAAATAACAAAAAAGGTATTTCCCCTGCCTGCGACGGCGCTCGGAAATACCTTTTTTTAATTTATGCAACATATTCAATCCCATATGCTTAGTTACATCTCTATGGACCCTTTGTCACTAACCACAGGGGCAGGCGGTAACGCCAGTGGAGCTTCGTCCCTATGTGGTTTTTTCAGGCGGGCAAACAATTTGAGGTTAACAATATGGAACAAAGTCAGTGGACGTAAACGAATCGCCCATACCTCATGATTATCTGGTGCCATAATAATCCCAAGCTGATGATGCTCCCCTTCATAGATCGCTCGTTGCATGAACTTGCTTTCTCCCTGGTGATTACGCACCTCAAGCTTGCAAAAAGCCGGGTTCATCCGCAGAGCGCGATGCAACTCTTCCGGTGAATGAACCAACTTACCATTCACCTTGTACAACGTCTCTCCTGCTTCAATCCCCAAATCTGCAGCAGGACTCTCCGGGATAACAGCCAATACCTTCAACCCATGCTGCGGATGAACAAATACCGGACTGCGATTTTGCTCTTCAAATGCGCTGTACCATACCAGAAGTTCATGTCCAATAAATGCAATCAATGCAGCAACCACCATAAGTGGAGACCACCATGCAGCAAGCAAACTGAACACGAGCAAGGTTGTCCCATAGATCATCAAACGTTTGGATGTAATCTGCACCTTCTGTCCCGGAAGCATACTCTGCGTGATCTCACCAAATCCGAGCATGATGGGCAATGCAACCAGCATATAACTATGTCCTGCATTCATAAGTGGATTCCATGCCAGCTCCGCGCCACCTCCTGTGACGGGAACAAGAATCAGTAGGGGAATGGCCCAGAACTGTTGTAGTTGATATCCACCCACCAGTTTCCCACGTTTTCCCTCGAAGAGAAGCGGTGATGCCATCGATACTCCCTGCATACGTACCAACAGGGCTTCACCCATATGTAGGAGGGCCGCCAAAACAAGCAGTGCAGGCATATCCAGAGTACGTAGCGTCTCGGTGATACTGCCCATCCAACCGGATGGTTGCCAGCCTGAAGCCAGATTCAAACCAAATTGCGCCACACCCAGCAAACCTGCCGCGTAGGCAAAGCACAGATATCGGATACGGAACAAGGATAGAACTAACGTTGCAGCCCATATGCATATGAGACTTCCCAGCGTAAAATGTGCACCGAGAAATAGGGACACGATTGAGACAATGGTACCGATGAGTATGCCTCCGAGCACCGCACGAATCGTCTGTGTTATCGAGCTTTGCAAACGGACATGAAACAATTTACGCTCCTGTAGTAACTGACGATGATAGATCAGCGCAATCAGGATCACCGCAATATAATAAAACGGCTGAATAAACAACTGTAACAAAGCTTCCCCTAATGTAGTTAACCACGGCCATACCCATTCCATTGTGGTCGGTCACCCCTCTCCTTCAGCCGGTTCAGAAAAAAAGAAGGCTGAAAATCAGCCTTCTTTATGGCTTCGACACCGCGGACGAAATATCCTTTGAGACATTTTCGATCGCGCGTTTCAGCTGCGCATCATATTGAGGATTGGCAATACGTTCAATCAGAGCCGCTTCCAGTGATTCAGCGGTTTTCTCGTCAATCTGGCCTGTAGCCTGAATGCCTTTTTGCTTCTGGAATGCCTTGACCGCTTCTTCTGTCTTCTGGTCGTAGTATCCGTCCACACGATCCGGTTTGAAATCGAGTCCTCTCAGCATCGTCTGCGCACTTTTCACATCCGTGCTATTGCTGTCATATTTCAGTGGTAACTTTTCTTTATTAATCGGTGCCACCGAGAAATAATCCGGTTGGTCTACCGCAATATCCGGTTTGATTCCTTTTTCATGAATCCAGTCCCCGTTCGGAGTGAGCCATTTGGCAATAGTGATCTTCAGCAAGCTGCCATCACCCATTTGCTTGTCATAACTCGTCTGTACGGTTCCTTTACCAAAGGAGTTTTCACCGATCAACTTAGCACCTGCTGACTGTTGCAAGGCTCCGGCCAAAATCTCCGACGCACTCGCGCTACCTTTGTTCATCAGGACTGTGATTGGATAAGCTTTCGCTGATCCATTGGATTTACTTTGTTCCTTTTTGCCGTTCTTGTCTTCGACTTGAACAATAACCTTGCCTTTAGGAACAAACTGTTCAGCAATATCAATCACGACTTGCAGTACACCGCCTGGGTCATTACGAACATCGATAACCAGACCTTTCATGTTCTGCTTCTCAAGTTTCGCCAATTCTTCTTTAAAGCGATCGCCCGTATTCAGAGAGAATTGGGTAATGGCAATAACGCCAATTCCGCCGTCCTCCATGTGAGCATATACGGTCTCCAAATCAATGTCATCCCGTACAATAACAAATTCAATCAGTTCGGAAGATCCGGCACGTTTAACCTGTACCTTCGCTTCACTTCCTTTAGGGCCTCTGATTTTGTTAACAGCCTTGTTCAGTTCCAATCCCTGCAGGGATTCTCCGTTTACCGACATAATCATGTCTTTCGCACGAATACCCGCTTTCTCGGCAGGTGATCCTTTGATCGGGGAAACTACAACCACGTTTCCATCCTGTGAGGATACCTCTGCGCCAATACCGGTAAATGAACCTTCGATCGACTCTTCAAACTGAGCAGCCGTTTCCTGCCCCATATAGTTGGAGTACGGATCACCAAGGGATTCCATCATGCCGTTGATCGCACCGTCAATCAATTTGGTCTGATCCACATCTTTATAATAGTTGCTTGAGATCAAATCCATCGCGGTTTCAATCTTCTTCAAATCGTTCTTCTGCTGCGTATTGCCGGTTACACTGGCCAGCAAACCTTCGCCCGCTGTGGTCTGGCTTGCTATTCCCGGATACGTCATTAATACCAGGGTTAGTAAACTACCGCCAAGCAGACCCACAATGACAAGCAGTAGCGCCGATCTTTTCTTCATCATCCGTTTGTCACCGCCTTTAGTTTTGAAGCGTGTCAGATTCCATGATTGCCAGAATCCATTCCCTGAACATGCCAGCTTAGTATATGTCTAGCTTGTACGGAATATGTTTTTTCCATTCGGTCTGTGGATGAGGAAATTACAAATAGTTCATTGGATTGACTGCCGTACCATTATCTCGTACTTCAAAGTGCAAGTGAGGTCCAGTAGAGTTCCCTGTATTTCCTGACTCAGCAATGGTATCACCTTTGCTCACGGTGTCCCCCTTGCTGACTTTAAATCCACCTTCGCGCAAGTGACCATATAACGTCCATAGTCCGCCACCATGGTCCACAATAACCGTATAGCCATAACCGCTATACCATTCAGCCATGATTACAATTCCGCCGGAGGCAGCGTGTACAGAACTTCCCACAGGCACAGCGAAATCGACACCAGCATGCATCTTACCCACTACACCCGTAATTGGATGGGTACGGGGACCGAATGGAGAAGAAATTCGTCCTCCAGATACCGGTCTTGAGAAGATACCATTACCGGATGAATAGGTAGGCTCACTACTGCTATCCGAGCTGACTCTAGTTGGAGCCTTAGCTGCTGCCTTCGCTCGAGCGGCTGCGGCGGCTTTTGCTTTGGCTGCGGCTGCTGCCTGTTGTTCACGCAATTTATTTTTCTCTTGAAGAAGTGCTGAACGTTTGCTGGCAATCTGCATCAATACATCTTCCTGCTCTTGTGTCAGCTCTTCTGATTCTTCAATCTTAGCATCATATGAAGCTAGAAGCACTTGCTTTTCCGCTTCTTTTTCATTCAATTGGGACTTACGCTGTTTCTTCTGTGAATACAGGCTCTTGGCTTCTGCATATTGCACATCCAGTTCTGCCTTTTTGTCCACAACCAGTTGCTTGTCCGCTTTGTGTTCATCCAGCAGATGCTGATCCTGATCCACGATCGTTTTGAGTGAATCCGCACGGGTCAAAAAGTCAGTGAAGCTGGTGGAGGACAACAATACATCCAGATAGGATACAGCACCGTCCGTATACATCAGACGCACGCGTGACTCCAAAAGTTTCTCCCTTGCAACAATACGTTCTTCTGCCGCTTGAAGGTCTTTCTTGGTTGTACGGAGATCTTCCTCCGTGTTCTCGATTTGCAAGGATACACTGGCGAGTTCATCACTAACGACATTGATCTGTTCCATGACAACCTTCAGATAAGCATTGGTTTTGTTCTTGTAATGCTGAGCTTCCTTTTTGTTGGAAGCGGCTTTTTTCTGCTCCTGCTTGGCAGTAGCTGCCTTGTTCTCCAGTTGCTGAATCTGCTGGTCAATATCGCTGATGCTACTCTTGGCATATCCGTCAGAAGGTTGAAGCGTCATACCGGCCAGTAACGTTAGGGCCAGCAGCGAAGCGGTTTTTTTCAAAATGATGATCCCCCATCCTATGATTTCACAAGAAAGCAACCTGCACAGGTGGTGAACAGCATGTTCTTTGCTTTCTTCCAACTTAAAAGACTCCGTCTTTCCTACATATCGTCAAACAGCGTCCAATAGTGAACCTGCTTTACCATTCTTTTCGACATATTCTGCAATTCGATCGATGAAAACAAGATTAAACGTTGAGTGATTTACGAATGGACAGTGTACTTCCCAAAATACCTACCAGCACACCGAGTCCGATCAATAGTGTTCCAAACAACAACCAGATTTCGCCGAGCGGAATCAAGTTAAGCATCTGCATGAATACATCCTGACCAATCGTGTTCATCAACTGGCTGTATCCAACAAACAGCACCCCAACCGTAATGACCGAGCCAATAAATCCAATGAGTGCACCCTCAATAAAGAAAGGCCAGCGAATAAAGGTGTTGGTTGCGCCAACCAGCTTCATAATGCCGATCTCCCGGCGACGGGCCAGAATCGTTACGCGAATCGTATTCGAGATCAGGAACATGGACATCAGACCCAGTCCCCCGACAAAAATAAATCCGATATTACGAACAAGCTTCGTAAATTTGAACAATACTTCCACCGTTTCCTTGCCGTAATTCACTTTCATGATCGGCTTCTCCGGGTGTTTTTCGTTCAGGGCTTCGATTTTTTGCGCTACAAAAGTGACGGTTTCCGGTTCAATGACCTCAACTTCAATGGTCTCCGGCAGTGGATTGTTGTCCACATCGAAACCGCTAAGCACGTTATCTGCACTGTCTCCAAGACGTTCACGGAACTCCTTGAGTCCTTCTTCCTTGGAAACAAAACGAATCTCACTTACTTCAGGCATCGCGCTGATTTCTTGCTCCAGCGTGTTACGCAGGTTCTCGTCCACATTCAGTTCAAGGAACGTGCTGATTTCCACCTGGCTATCAACTTGATTCGCCATGGAATTCACATTGAGCACCAACAGCATGAACACGCCAAGAATCAACAGCGACACAATGATGGACATGATGGAGGCCACAGACATCCAGCCGTTGCGGAATACGTTTTTGAATCCCTCCCGCAGATGGCGCAAGAGAGTACTAAAATTCATAACCGTATTCTCCTCTCATCTGATCCCGTACAATCTGTCCACGTTCAATGGCGATTACCCGTTTACGCATCGTATTCACGATATCTTTGTTATGGGTCGCCATAACAATGGTTGTTCCCCGGAAATTAATCTCATCCAGCAGTTGCATAATGCCCCATGACGTCTCCGGATCAAGGTTACCTGTAGGCTCATCCGCGATAATAACCGATGGGTTATTGACGATAGCCCGTGCAATCGCAATACGTTGCTGTTCTCCACCCGAGAGCTGTGAAGGCTCGCGGTTCGCCTTGCTGCGCAGTCCCACCAAGTCGAGTACTTCCATGACTCGTTTCTTGATATGACGCTTCGGCGCTTCAATAACTTCCATCGCAAATGCCACATTCTCAAATGCGGTCATCCGTGGCAGTAGACGAAAATCCTGGAACACAACGCCGATGTTACGACGCACATAAGGAATCTTTCTTGGCTTCAGCTTACCAATATTAAATCCGTTAATGGATATTTGTCCTTTGGTCGGAACTTCTTCTCTGTACATCAATTTCATAAATGTCGATTTGCCTGCGCCGGACGGACCGACGATATAGACAAATTCATTGCGGTCGATCTTCACCGACACCCCTTGTAATGCGTGGGTCCCATTGGCGTAGGTCTTCCACACGTCCTGCATTTCTATCACATCATCACTTCCTGCTCGCATAGTTAGCCATTATCATTTCGACACAATCCCGGCATTTCCTTTAAAAAGACCTGAATTTCATCAGGAAAAAATCCACGTCGTTCCTGTTTCAATGGTGAAGCATGGATTCATATGAAGTTTATTGTAACAAATTTGTTACCTATTGAGTACCCGAAAGTTTTCCTGCATTGGATCATATATATAGAAAGTGTTACAAAGTCGGGAACAACTGAAGTATAAAGGAGCGTACGGTTATGAAAAAAATACATTTGACGGTCATTGTTCTATTCTCCATCCTCTTGATCGGCTCCGCGTCCTATGGATTGTTGTATATGTACGTGAATCAGCCTGCCCTGCCCAAAGACATTCATGTTGGCGGCATGCCAGTGCAAGGGAAGAACCATAAAGATGTACTGCATGAACTGGAGGAGAAGATCAAAAAGCTCGAGGACTGGCCTGTCACTCTTGAGTTGACTGAACCTGACCCCAAGACGATGGCGTACAGCGCAGCTCAGGTGGGTGTAAACTACAACGTTAACGGCTTCAAGTCCGCGATAAAAGAGCTTGAGGAAGGGGATGTATGGGAACGCGCTTATGCACGTTATCATTTTCCGAAAGAGTTCTCTCTGGATATGAGTTACGACTTACGATCACTCCAAGAACATCTCAACCCTGCCTGGGAAAAAGAAACCTTCGGTACACCTGCGAACGCCGTTCGACGCATTACCGCAAGTGACAAAGTCCAGTATATCCCGGAAAAAGGCGTCCGCCGCGTTGATTGGGATACACTCACAAGTCTCATTCAAACCAAGCTGCACCAAGATTTCAGTGTACTGAACCCGGATGAGAAACCCGCCCCATTGCTGATCCAGGTACCACTGTATACGCTGAAGCCTGAAGTGACCCTTGATTCCCTGCGCCAGGAAGGCATTGACCGGAAGATCATCCAGTTCTCCACGGGTCTCGGCAATAGTAGTGAAGGGCGGATACATAATGTCAGCGCAGCAGCGGAAGCGATTAACGGCATGATTTTGCCACCGGATGCCACATTCGATTATGAGAGGGTGGTCCGGAAAGCGGAGAAGGATTATGGTTTTCGTGAGGCCCCGGTCATTGTCAATGGAAGACTGACCCCCGGAATTGGCGGGGGAATCTGCCAGGTATCCAGTACAGTGTATAACGCAGCGCTGTTGACGGGTCTTGATATTATTGAGCGTCGCAACCACTCCCTGCCGGTCAAATATTTGCCGAAAGGACTGGATGCCACCTTTGCCTCGGGAGCTATCAACTTTCGTTTCAAAAACAATACAGGAAAATCCTTACTCATTCATGCAGAGGTGAAGAACCACCAATTGATGGTGAAATTTTTTGGCACATTCCCGGAGAATGTCAGCTATGCCCTTGAATCTCGCACCATCGAAACATTAAGTGTTCCGGTGAAATATGTGTCCAGTACAGTACTGCCTGATGGTGCACAGCAGGTGCTGCAAGACGGACAGCCGGGATATATTGTCGAGACGGTACGAACCAAGAGGGTAGACGGTAAAGTAGTCGAATCCAAAACGATTACACGAGATACGTACAAAGCTCAGAATCGTCTAATTGCACGCTCAGGTCATAGCAGTCTGCCTGATCCACAAGAACCTTCTGTTGTCGAGGACGGGATCAGCGATACGAAACAGCCTTAGGCCCTTGGTTCGAAGCATCTGATCACTTGTACCAGCATAAAAAAGAGCACAGAGTTCAATCCGTAATTTAATTATTCACGGGTAAGCTGATCATACGAAAACAAAAAAAGACACACTTTCCGCCCCCTTTTGAGGATACGTGAGAAGTGTGTCTTTTCATTATTAAAATAAGTTATTCAAGTTTTTAATAGACTACGGTTAGCCCATATTCCATAACTTATAGTTTACTGCATAACGGCTTAGTGACCGCCTGTGTATTCTCCTTGCTCTTCGCCTACAACCATTTTCTCTTTTCCCATGAAGAAGGAAGCGACCAATGCGAGTGCAGCCGGAATCACAGCCCAGGCAAATAACTGCACGATGGAAGAAGACAGGGCATGTGTGATGGTGTCCAGCACCTGAGGCGGAATCGCCTGTCTGAGTTCTGGTGAGAGCAACGCATGTGGATCGGTCAGATCCACTCCCTGAGGCACGCCACCCGCTGAAGCACCACCTGCTGCTTCCCCAGCCGAGCCAGCGAGAGCATCGTTCATTTTACGCGTAAATACCTGGCTCTGTACGATACCAAAGATCGTAATCCCCATCGTCATACCGAGGGATCGCAAAAAGTTAAGCGTGGAACTCGCCGCACCACGTCTTTGTGGTTCAAACGCATTCATGGCTGCATTGCTAAGTACGGAGAACGAAGCACCGACACCCAAACCAACCATCACCATGTAGATACGTATCGTCCAAAGGGAAGAATTCTCATCCAGCGTAGTCAGCAATCCGAGTCCAATGACAAGTAAAGCCAACGTAGGAATCATAATATTGCGATACTTGATTTTGGTCATCAACACCCCGCCCAAGGAAGCCGTCACAACGGACCCGAGCATCATGGGCAGCAGTACGAGACCGGAGTTGGTCGCTTTACCACCGAGTACCCCCTGTATGAAGATCGGAATGTACACGGATGCTGTGATGAATGCCGCACCACTGAACATACCAATGACGTTACTGGACCAGTAGACGCGGTTGCGGAACATGCCGAAGGAGATGATTGGTTCCTTGGCTTTTGTTTCTGCAAACAGGAAAAGCAGCGCTAATGCTACGAATCCGGCAAACAAGCCAAGAATCTGCCAGGAACCCCAGGCAAACGTTTTGCCGCCCAGTTCCAGACCAAAGATCAGGCACACAACAGCACCGATCAGTGTTACAGCACCCAGCCAGTCGATCTGTTGCGATTGATGCTGATGGGATTCTTTATAAAAGAACGCAATAAACACAAATGCAATCAAGCCGAGTGGCAGGTTGATATAAAATACCCATTCCCATGTCGCATACTGGGTAATGTAAGCACCGAGCAATGGCCCAAATACACTAGACAGGCCGAAGACCGCTCCAAACAACCCACCCAATTTACCACGAGATTCCGGTGCAACGACATCAAACATGATCGTAAACGCAATCGGAACCAGTGCACCCGCACCAATACCCTGAATCGCTCTGTACATCGTCAATTCCACAATAGACGTTGCCGTTCCGCACAGCGCTGAACCAAGCATAAACACAATAATACCAAATACAAAAAACTTCTTCCGTCCATACATATCGGATAGCTTACCGAAGATCGGCATGCCTGCCATCTCAGCCACCATGTACGCGGAGGTAACCCAGACGAACTTGTCGAGCCCACCCAGCTTCCCGACAATGTCCCCCATAGCTGTTGCCACGATGGTATTATCCATCGAAGCCATTAGTATGCTGAGCAGTAACCCTGCCAGCACCAATCCAATACTGTTTTTACGTGCAACCATTGTACTCAATCTCTCCATTCACGCTCTATTCATATGACTGCATTAGTATATCCGAAAAGAAGTCTGCGTTAATCAGTCCAAGGACCGATTGCTTTGCAGCAAAACTTTCGATTGCGGATGAATTTGCAGAGATGAACGGTATTCCACTGCACCAATCCGGCAACCCGGACCGATTTTTATTTTATCGCCACGGACAATCTCGGCCTCTGTATTCTCTAATTCAATATCATCACCTTCGATAATCTGTGCTTTGAGGATAGATTTATTCCCCGTAAACAAGTCATTCAACCGGCCACTCTTCACCGAGATGATGGAACCACCCATTTCCTTGACCTCGGATGGACCCATGATTTTGAGTGTCATGTGTTCAGCGCTGAGCATCCCCGCTATCGTCAACCGTCCGTTCAGCTTGATATTTTCCGCCTGACAATCCCCGGACAGATGAAGCTCACCTACCACTTTTATAAGCTCAGCTTTGGCATGTAGGCCAGATGTCTGGATTCCATCCTCACCCTCGTTGCTGGCCTCTCGCTCTGTTAGAATAAGGGTTCCGGTAATTTTAATCTCTGTGGATTCAAGCGATCCGTATATGACCGATGTACCCGTACATTTGAAACGATCACAAGATAGATTGTCGTTAAAGGATGCGTCCCCTACGACCTTGATCTTGCCGTACACGCCACCCGAAGAACTGCCATCACCAACGATGCTGATATCCATTTTTTTGTCCAATGAACGCCCAGGATTGTTATTCATGTCGATCCCCTCCCTTTCTCTCCATATCCAAACTTTAAATTCGCTGACTGCTGCCCACCTTCGCATCCTGATCTACCTCAAGTTCACCTGAATACTCGACCAGCCTGATGTTACAGCCGCGACCAATATGAATGTTGCTGCCCCGCACAATATCAGCTTCGGTATCTTCCAGTACAATCTCATCGCCCTCAATTAAGGAAGTCTTAAATGAAGGGGTACCGCCGAGACCAATACTTTTCCAAAAGCCATTCTGTTGTTCCTTGCGACGGATATCAATCCGCTCTCCGCCAATCTCTTTGGCCGAAGAAGAGGTGTGCAGCCTGATCTCCACCGTTCCTGCATTTAGAAATCCGCTGATCTTAATATTGCCTTGCACATTCAGGGACTCGCATTGCACATCCCCTTCAATATCGATCACACCGCCAATATTAATTCGTTCCCCGTCCACTCTTCCGCGTACGGTACACTTCCCGTTCACTTCAAGCTCAGGGCTATTAAGATTTCCGTTAATTGTCGTCATGCCATCCACACGAACACGAGAACTGGTCAAAGGGCCATTCAACGTGCACATACCGTTAATTGTTGTACTCTCAGAGCTCAAAGCGCCGTGCATCTTCAATGTTCCATTCACTTCCATAGAGGTGCAGTCCAGATTACCGTTCACCTTAGCCATGCCATCAATAGATACACGGTGAAACTCCCCGCCTGCCGTTTGACTTATGCCCGCCACATTCAGATCATTCCGCTTATTCCGCTCTTCCATAGATAATCCTCTCCTTATCCCAATTTGAGTTTTAATTCTTCCATAAATGTTCCCATAGGCTGCCTAAGAACTACCTTCACACCATTGTCAAAATAAAACTCCGTTCCTGCTGTCACCAGCATGAATGACGGGACACCCATTTTACGAGTAAGCACCAGTTCGCTAGGTTTGCCTGTGAAACGATAATAATGTTCAGACATCACATCGATCAGCAACGCACCCTCTTGCCGAGTAATATCTCCGCTCATTAACAGCTTATCTAGAACATACAGCATCATAATCTGCTCCAACGCATATAACGGTTGTTCCCCGCCTGCTTCCTGCAACAAATCCAGTGATATTTGTGAAACAATGTTTCGCTCTAACAGTTGTTGCGCAGACATCTCCACTTCACCCAACGTAGGCGAGAACACGTCTGCCAGCTCATCCAGCGATAATCCGTCTTTCATATTGAGAATCTTGTCAATGCGCAGTAAAATCTGTTGTTTTGGAAAAAAGGTCTCTTGTCCGGTGTAGGACGACTTCCGAATGAACCATTCCTCCGGAATGAGATTTTTCCGCTTCCAGCGGTACAACTGGCCGTATGAGATTCCTGTCAGGTCCAGCAATTCTTTTTTGGAGATCAAATCATCCGTCATATATGGTCCCCCTTTACATTGAAATTAGTGTAACATAACATTGTTACGTTGTAAAACGTTTGTTATTGCATTCGATGAGCATTGCGTATAACCTGTTAAATATAAAAGCATGAAAGGGGTTTCTTATACACATGGCACTTATTAAATGTGATTTTTACTCGGATACGCTCGGGCTTAGCACCAGCATGCATGTCATTCTGCCGCAACAAACCCACAATCAGATCGGTATGGAGAATGTGACAGGCAAAGGACTGCACCCAACCCTGTACCTGCTGCACGGTCTGTCTGACGATGATTCCATCTGGCTGCGCCGCACATCGATCGAACGTTATGTGGCTAACCTCGGGATCGCCGTTGTTATGCCACAGGTACATCGTAGCTTCTATACAGATATGGTAGAAGGCGGACGTTATTGGAGCTTTATCAGTGAAGAACTGCCGGCACTCGCTCGCTCTTTCTTCCCATTGTCACCAAAGCGTGAGGATAACTTCGTTGCAGGTTTATCCATGGGTGGTTATGGTGCGTTCAAGCTAGCCCTTCGTAAACCAGATCAATACGCTGCAGCTGCGAGCTTGTCCGGAGCACTCGACATGGCTGCACATATGGATAGAAATGCATCCTCAGCATTGCAACAGACGGAGTTACAGCGGATTTTCGGACCCGAGGTGGCAGGTACAGAGAACGATCTGATCCATCTGTTAAAAGAAAATCAATCTAGCGAAAGTCCTCGACCTTTGCTCTATCAATGTTGCGGAACGGAAGACTTCCTGTATGAGGATAATCAAACCTTCCGACATGCCTGTGAACAAACGAACTTCGAATTGACATACGAGGAAGGACCCGGTGAACATGAGTGGGGCTACTGGGATGCCAAGATCCAGGATGTATTGAAATGGTTGCCTTTGCCCAAACGGGACTAGTGGAGCATTAGGAGCTACTGAGGATAAAGAAGGCTGGTACTCCGATGACAGAACAACCTTCCTTCCGTTCGCGATTGAATTGAATATATTTTAAGCACATCGCTGTAAAACACAAAAAGCAGGCCGCTGAGAACAAAGTTCTCTGGCCTGCTTCTTTATTGTACTGTCGTATCTGTAAGACACCTATCGTAACCGTGACATTAACCGCGATTCGTAATCCATTGCTCGGTAATCTCCAATACCTTCTCACTGCGTCCAATGGCTTCAGCAACTTGACCCGAAGCAGTTCCACCGTAAACATTACGAGCGTTCACAACCGCTTCCGGTTGCAGCACATCATAGATCCGGTCATCGAACAGTGGGGAGAACTGACGGAATTCATCAATCGTCAGATCCAGCAAATACTTGCTGTTCTGGATGCAGTACAGCACTGTTTTACCAATCACTTCATGCGCCTGACGGAAAGGCAAACCTTCGCCTACGAGGAAGTCGGCAATATCCGTAGCATTGGAGAAATCCTGGTTGACTGCTTGACGCATCCGATCTTTGTTCACTGTCATTGTTGCGATCATTGGAGCAAACAGTTGCAGTGCACCCTCCAGCGTCGCTACCGTGTCGAACATGCCTTCTTTGTCTTCCTGCATGTCTTTGTTGTATGCCAGTGGAAGAGATTTCAGTACCGTCAGCAAACCGATCAGGTTGCCGTACACACGTCCTGTTTTACCACGAACGAGTTCAGGAACGTCTGGGTTTTTCTTCTGAGGCATAATGCTGCTGCCTGTGCAGAACGCATCGTCCAGTTCAACGAAACCAAACTCCGTGCTGCTCCACAATACCAGTTCTTCACTCAGACGGGACAAGTGAGTCATGATCAGCGAAGCTGCCGCCAGGAACTCAACGATGAAGTCACGGTCGCTTACTGCGTCCAGACTGTTCTCGTAAACGCCATCGAAGCCCAGTTGTTCCGCCACAAAATGACGGTCAATCGGGAATGTTGTGCCCGCAAGCGCACCTGCGCCCAATGGCAGGATGTTAATGCGTTTGTAGCTGTCCATCAGACGCTCCGCATCCCGTTGGAACATGGATACATATGCCATCAGGTGATGGGCGAACAAAATTGGCTGTGCCCGTTGAAGATGCGTATAACCCGGTACGATGGTATCGAGGTTATCCTTCGCTTGTCCAATCAATGCTTCCTGCAAGGAATGCAGCATGCCTACAAATCCAACCACACGCTCGCGCAGGTACAAGTGCATATCCGTTGCAACCTGGTCATTCCGGCTACGGCCTGTATGTAATTTTCCGCCTACAGGGCCGATCGTTTCGATCAGGTTTTTCTCAATATTCATGTGGATGTCTTCGTCCGATACGGAGAATTCCACTTCACCTGCACGGATTTTGTGCAAAACGGTGATCAGACCTTCTTTGATGGTCTCCACATCTTCCGCCGGAAGAATACCACATTTGCCCAGCATCGTTACATGGGCCAGACTACCCTGAATATCTTCCTCAGCCAAAGCTTTGTCAAAATTGATCGATGCCGTATATTCCTCAACCAAATGATTGGTTTGTTTTGTAAAACGTCCTCCCCACAGCTTACTCACAGTGAGTACTCCCCTTTCGCTCATGGACAAAGCCGCTCCTGCCAGATGTGCAAGAACGGCCTGCCTTGTCATGTATATTGATGTAGCTCTATTGTGCAGGTTGAAATTAGTTTTTGTTTTGCTCCACACCGGAGTTTACTTTCAAACGTAGTGCATTCAGGCGGATAAAGCCTGTTGCATCACCTTGATCGTAGGCTTGCGTTGGATCAGCTTCCATCGTAGCGATGTCCGGATTGTAGAGGCTGACAGGGCTTTTCACGCCTGCGCCGATGATGTTGCCTTTGTACAGTTTCACACGAACCGTACCTGTTACGTTCTTCTGGCTTTCAGTTACCAGCGCTTGCAGCGCCAGACGTTCCGGTGCGAACCAGAAGCCGTTGTAAACGAGTGTGCTGTAACGTGTGATTAGGCTATCACGCAGGTTCATCACTTCACGGTCCATCGTGATGGACTCCATTTTGCGATGTGCTGTGAACAGGATTGTTCCACCTGGTGTTTCGTATACGCCACGGCTCTTCATACCAACAAAACGGTTCTCAACCATATCTACACGGCCAATCCCATGTTTGCCACCCAGCTCGTTCAGTTGCTCCATCACTTGCAGCGGGCTCAGGCGCTCACCGTTCAATGCAACACAGTCGCCTTGTTCGAATTCCAGTTCAACATATTCTGCTTGATCCGGTGCATCTTCAGGTGCACTGCTCAGCAAGAACATGTCTTTGTTCTCGTCCGCGCTTGGATCGAACCAAGGATCTTCAAGCACACCGCTCTCATAGCTGATATGCAGCAAGTTACGGTCTGTGGAGTATGGTTTAGCCGCAGATGCGGTTACCGGAATACCGTGTTTCTCAGCGTAAGCGATCATCTCAGCACGTCCAGGGAACTGGTTACGGAATTCTTCCAGACGCCAAGGAGCAATTACGTTAATGTCTGGTGTCAGTGCAGCCGCGTTCAGCTCAAAGCGAACTTGGTCATTTCCTTTACCCGTAGCGCCGTGAGCGATGGCTGTAGCGCCTTCTGCACGAGCGATGTCCACCATACGTTTAGCGATCAGTGGACGAGCAATACTTGTGCCAAGCAGGTATTGTCCTTCATAGAGGGCTCCTGCCTGGAACATCGGATAGATGAAATCTTTTGCAAATTCATCGCGCAGATCGTCAATGTATACTTTGGAAGCGCCTGTTGCCAGTGCTTTTTCCTCCAAACCATCCAATTCATCCTTTTGTCCAATATCCGCTGTGAATGCAATAATCTCAGCATCGTACGTTTCTTTCAACCATTTCAAAATTACAGATGTGTCCAACCCGCCTGAATACGCGAGTACAATTTTTTCCTTAGCCATGTTCAATGGTCCTCCCCAAGATCAGTTAAGTTAAAAAGAGCCTTCATACACTGAATCCTACGAGCCAGAAAACCCTTCCGATCACTGTTATCCCCAGATTTTTTCATCCCTTTATAATAAAGGGTAAAATCCGGGGATAAAGGCGCACGCTTCGCTTCTTCAGGCTTTTTCTGTCTCTCCGTTTTTGTGTATGCTTCTTGTTTAACTAACTTTTTAAAGTACATTATAGATGAATCTATCATCGCGAAATCTGCGCCTAAAATCAACCCATAAAGGCAAACAGCATCTATTCGCTCATTAACGCAGCCATTAATGCTTTCTGTGCATGCAAGCGATTCTCCGCCTGATCAAAGATCAGGGAGTTCGGTCCGTCAATTACACCGGCACTCACTTCTTCGCCGCGGTGTGCTGGCAGACAATGCAGGAACATGTAGTCTGGCTTCGCGCCTTTCATCAGTTCCTCGTCCACTTGATATGCGGCAAATGCCTGCTCCCGAATCTTCTGCTCTTCTTCAAAGCCCATGCTCGCCCACACATCCGTGTACACGATATCTGCATCTTTGGCTGCTTCTTGTGCACTGTAAGTTACAGTCACTTCAGAACCGCTCTCCTGTGCAATGATGCGTGCCTGCTCCACAACCGCACTATCCGGCTCATAGCCTTCTGGCGTTGCTACAGCAACATGCATACCCATCTTCGCTGCACCAAGCATCAAGGAGTGGGCCATGTTGTTGCCATCTCCGATGTAGGCCATTTTCAGACCTGCCAGCTTGCCTTTGTGCTCCAGCACCGTTTGGAAGTCTGCCAGTACCTGGCAAGGATGCGCTGCATCGCTCAGGCCGTTAATGACTGGAACATCCGCATGCTCTGCCAGTTCAGTTACATTATGGTGTCCAAAGGTACGGATCATGATGCCGTCCAGGTAACGGGACAATACTTTGGCTGTATCATGTGTTGTTTCCCCGCGACCTAGCTGGATATCATTTTTGCTCAGGAAGAGCGCGTGTCCACCCAATTGGAACATGCCCACTTCAAAGGATACACGCGTACGTGTGGATGATTTTTCAAAAATAAGGCCGATCGTTTTACCTTTCAACGGTTGAAAAGGTACACCGCTTTTTTGCTTGCCTTTAATCTCAATCGCGAGATCGAGCAGATAACGAATTTCCTCTGCTGTGTAGTCCGTGAATTCGATAAAATCCCGGCCTCTCAGATCAATCTTCTGAATCTTTTCCGTCTGTTGTGCTGTCATCTATAATGTCCTCCTTATTTCCGGTTCCCTGCACCCGCATGGGCAGAAGAGAGAGCAACGTTAACACTTTGTCTGGGTGCTTCTCAAGTTTGTTCATTTCCGCCTTCTGCAAGTTCACCGCGCGGCTACAGGGATTCATCATCTCGTTCTGCTTCGAGGCCGGGAATGGCCCCGAGACAGAAAGGTTCTCTATTTTTATGTTAGGCTTTCGCCGCTACGTGCTCTTCGATCAATGTGGCTACCAGCGATACGGCCTCGTCGATCTCTTCTTTGCTCACATACAGGTTCGGAAGCAAACGAATTACATTCGGTCCTGCAGAGACGAACAAGATACCGCGTTTTTGCCCAGCAAGCACTATATCGCCTACCGGCTCAGCACATTCAATGCCGACCAACAATCCCAAGCCACGAACTTCCTTCACAAAGGAATTGCCGGCCAAACGATTCCGCAGGGAGCTCATCAGGTATTCACCCATCTCGGCTGCACGCTCTGGCAAGCGATCTTCCAGCATCGTTTCGATTGTTGCGATTACAACGGATGAAGCAAGTGGTGTTCCTCCAAACGTTGTCGCATGACTGCCTGGCGTGAACGCATCCCGCAGGAAGCCTTTACCCAACATCGCACCTACAGGGAAACCACTACCAATACCTTTGGCAACAGTGAACACATCCGGCTCAATACCATAATGTTCGTGTGCAAACAGTTTACCTGTACGTCCCATTCCCGTTTGTACTTCATCGACAATGAGCAGCAACCCGTGCTCGTCACACAGTTTTCGTACATGCTTGACGAATTCCGGTTCAACTGGATATACACCACCTTCGGCCTGAACCATTTCCAGCATAATCGCTGCTGTGTTGGGTCCGATTGCCGCTTCAAGTGCAGGGATGTCATGTAAAGGTACGGTTACAAATCCGGCTGGCAATGGCAAAAATCCTTCTTTCACCTTATCCTGTCCGGTTGCTGTCAGCGTAGCGAGCGTCCGTCCATGGAAGGACTGGGCAAATGTAATCACTTCATAGCGATCTGTGCCTTTCACCTTCTGGTGATAACGACGGGCTACTTTGATTGCCGCTTCGTTCGCTTCGGCACCACTGTTACAGAAGAACACTGCGTCAGCGCATGTATTGGCTGTCAGCAATGCTGCTGCTTTCTCCTGGCCCGGAATCTGGAACAGGTTGGACACATGCCACAGCTCATCAATCTGAGCTTTCAGCTTGGCTCCGACTTTCTCCGGTGCATGGCCCAAGCTAGTTACAGCGAGTCCGCACATGAAATCGAGATATCGATTACCCTGATCGTCCCATAACCAGCTGCCTTTCCCTTTGACCAGACTGATTGGATAACGTGCATACGTTTGGAAAAGCGAGCTTTCCGTCTGTGCCACTGCACCTGTTGCTGCTGCGCCCGCTACCGCTGTGCCAGAACCTGGCTGTTCGTTGCCTTTTGCCATGACCATATCACTCCTATTGGTTGGTACACGCCTAAGGTGAATAAACATAACAGTAGACCACTTCGATTGCAGTCCATCTTCCGAACGTTTGCATACTTCCACTTCGATGACAGAACAACCTTCTGATCGCTGTTATCCCCGGATTTCTTTGATAAATTTTCTAAAGGTTGAAATCCGGGGATAAAGGCGCACGCTTCGCTTCTTCAGGTTATTTCTGTCCTCTCCGTTCTTGCGTCTTTTCTTAAGATTGGCTCTGCACTCTTCCGTTATCGCGTTATGCCCAGATTCACAAAAAAATCGTGTACATATTTTTATATATAATATAAGGCTATTAAGATCCTAGCGTATCGAGAAAATTATTGCATACGGATGATTTTTGTTCCGATGATTTCTCCGCCGAGCACACGGCTCAGGATTTGAGGTTCGCTGCCATCTACGATGATGACCTCACGTACTTGACCATGGATACAAGCGATGGCTGCACGTACTTTGGGAATCATGCCGCCGTAGATTTCTCCGGTTTGGATCATGTCCTCAATCTCCTGTACAGATACAGAAGGCAGTACTTTTTTCTCACCGCCCACATTCTTCATGATGCCAGGAACATCGGTCACGACAATCATCCGACTTACGCCGAGATGAGACGCCACTGCACCCGCAGCTGTATCTGCGTTGATGTTGTAGCGCTGTCCGGTTGCATCTACACCAACTGGTGCGATAACTGGCATGTAACCCATGTTCACGATGCCTTGGATAATCTCTGCGTTCACGCTAGTAACATCGCCTACCCAACCGATCTCTGCGTGGTTTGTAACAGGCTTAGCCTGGATCAGACCTCCATCGACGCCGGACAAGCCTAGAGCCCGACCGCCAACACGTTGAATCAGACGTACGATCTGTTTATTAATACTGCCCGCAAGCACCATCTCCACTACGTCCAGTACAGGTTCAGTCGTCTTGCGTAGACCATTAACGAATTCGGTTTCGATACCGAGCTTCGCCAGGTTATCTGAGATCGCAGGGCCCCCACCATGCACGATTACAGGTTGTGTACCCTGAGACTGTAAGTCACGTAGATCCGCAAAGAAAGACTCGGGCAACGCTGCTAGCGTGCTGCCTCCACATTTCATGACAAACGTTTGTTTCTCGGTACCTGCTTCTGTTGCGGTACTCTCATTTGGCAATGTTGAATTCATGAGGGCAAGCTCCTTTCATAGTAAAAATTACATTCAAAAAAATATAACACCTTTATAAGGTCACAAAGGCTGGTAGGAGTCCATTCCGAATTCGGATTGTTCTTTCGATCGCTGTTGTCTCCAGGTTTCTTGAATTATCTCTATATTGGGGAACACCCGGAGACAAAGGCGACCGCTCCGCTTCTGCAGAATCAATTCCGTCTTCTCCATTACTATCGCTATATGTCCAACACCAAACAACAAGTTTAAATTTCATTGATAATTTTTGAAACATCTCACGAAACAGCTTCACAATACAAGATGACAGCTGTTTCGCAAAACCTTTATCCAAAGGTTTATTAAGTGCGGTATGCGGCGTTAATTCGGACGTAATCATACGTCAGGTCACAGCCCCAGGCTGTAGCCGTTCCTTCGCCGTGGTGCAGATCCACCACAATGCGAACTGTATCGGTCTGCAAATAGGCCAATGCCGCTTCTTCGTCAAACACGACTGGGCGGGACTGCGCGAGTACCGAGATCTCTCCCAAACGGATATCCACGGTATCCGGGTTTACCGGCTGTCCTGCACGCCCTACGGCTGCGATAATCCGTCCCCAGTTGGCGTCAGCGCCGAACATGGCGGATTTCACCAAACTGGAACCAATGACAGTTTTGGCGATTGCTTGCGCGGATTCATCACTTACCGCACCTGTAACTTCTACCTCAACCAGTTTGGTTGCTCCTTCACCATCGCGAGCAATGGCTTTCGCCAGTACTTGGCATACATAGGTGAAGCCGGCTGCAAAAGCGTCCCAATCCGGATGCTCTGTGGTCAGCTCTTCATTGCCTGCATATCCACTGGACATAGCTACCAGCATGTCGTTTGTACTTGTATCCCCATCGACGGTGATCATGTTGAAAGTATGATTGGTTGCCTGGCGTAGCAAGCGCTGCAACGCTTCTGCACCAATGACCGCGTCAGAGGTCATGAAAGCGAGCATTGTCGCCATATTCGGATGAATCATACCCGAGCCTTTGGCGGCACCTGCAATTGTTACTGTCTTGCCGTTAACTATAACGGAGACGCAGGCTTCCTTTTTCACCAAATCCGTTGTCAGAATTGCTTGTGAAAATTGTTCCGCCTCATTTGACTCCTTGCCCATATGCACTGGAAGTCCAGTAATCCCTGAATGTACAGCATCCATCTTGAGCAATTCCCCAATGACACCTGTGGATGCCACAGCCACGTCCTCTTCTGCCACGCCCAACTCACGCGCAGCGGCCGAACGCATCGCATAAGCATCTTCTTCCCCTTGTTGCCCTGTACATGCATTGGCATTACCACTGTTAACGATAACAGCCTGAAGGCGTCCATTGCTCAAGCTTTCGCGCGTTACTTTAAGTGGTGCAGCTTGAAATACGTTCGTCGTGTATACAGCAGCAGCTGTAGCCGGTACATCACATCGGATCGCTCCGATGTCATTACGAGATGTCTTTTTCAATCCGCAGTGAAGTCCACCTGCCGTGAACCCCCCAGGGGTTACAATTGTTCCGTTCTCAACCACGGTAAAAGTCTGTTGCTCCACATTCGTTCCCATATCATATCCCCCGTATGCGTTCAGCTATATGCTGATGATCGCCTGCTTAACCTGATCCGTTCTCCCTCAGTGACTCCGAGAATGCATTCTTACAAACAATGTGCCAATGCTCCTCTTAAATTCCATCTCTTATGGATATACCGGTGTCATGTTCAGCCCGAGGTTCTCCTCCCATCCCATCATCAGGTTCATATTTTGAATCGCTTGCCCGGAAGCACCCTTCACCAGGTTGTCGATGACCGAAATAATCGTCAAACGCCCTGTGCGAGGATCCACCGCAAATCCGATATCACAATAGTTGGATCCGTACACTTCTTTGGTAGAAGGCCAGATGCCCGGTTCACGTACACGTACGAAAGGTTTGTTTTCATAATATTTGCGATACAAATCCACGATCTCCCGGTCGCTGTATTCCCCAACCAGTTTTGCATACATCGTACTCATGATTCCACGTGTCATTGGCACCAGATGTGTTGTAAAGGTAACCGTAACAGGCGTTCCTGTTATATTGCCAAGCACTTGTTCGATCTCGGGAATATGTTGGTGTTTGTTTAGTTTATAGGCTTTGAAATTCTCATTCATCTCTGCATAATGGTTTGTCAGACTTGTTCCGCGTCCTGCTCCGGATACGCCTGATTTGGCATCAATAATGATGGTCGAAGGATCAATCCAGCCTGCCTCTACTGCCGGAATCAGTCCGAGAAGTGTAGCCGTTGGATAACAGCCCGGGTTGGATATAAAATTCTGTCCCTTCACTTCTTCACCGTACACCTCAGCCATGCCATATACCGCTTGTTCCAGCAAATCAGCCGGAGGAGCCGGATGTTTGTACCACTCTTCGTACACCGTTCCGTCCTTGAGTCTGAAATCGCCAGACAGATCAATGACCTTAAGCCCTGCTGCCAGCAGGCTTGGTACGAGCTTCGCACTTACGCCGGACGGGGTCGCTGTGAATACCAGATCCGCACGACTCGCAATTTCAGCCGGATCGACACCGTCGAGTGGCCTGCGAATCACGTCCGTCAAATGCGGGAATCCATCTGCGATGGACTCACCACTGCTCGAAGATGAGATCACTGATGTGATTTCAACCAACGGATGGTTCTGGAAAAAACGAATCAGCTCCACCCCGCCGTAGCCGGTGGAACCGACGATTGCTACTTTTAATTTGTTATTCACTCTCGCTCCCCCAATCTCGATGTATGCGCTACTTGTGCTACGCCTAGGCTCTAATGAGGCCTGAACACAACAATTCCGTCGCTTATATGCATATTTGTGTATTATTATACGACTCTGGTTATATAAATACAACACTCTATCATCAATTTCACATCGATTTCCTCCCAATCCGAACATATCTTTTTTTCTCATCCGGGACGAATAGATATACTTCTGTTAAAATACGTATTAGTAGGAAACATTACAATCAGGGTCTCATTCATAACTAACCTGCTAATCAAGGACATATGAATAGATTCATGATGGTCATTATGAGACGTGGGGGACTATAGTGCATATCGAATC
The DNA here is from genome assembly GCF_001570725.1 of Paenibacillus amylolyticus. Taxonomy (GTDB): domain Bacteria; phylum Bacillota; class Bacilli; order Paenibacillales; family Paenibacillaceae; genus Paenibacillus; species Paenibacillus amylolyticus_A. The sequence goes on along the minus strand of NZ_BCNV01000005.1, from coordinate 766,430 downwards.
CATTTTACTTATTGTGCTCCTGGGCCTGAATATTATTTTTGCGGCAGCAGTCGTCTTCTTCGAACGAAAGGATGCTAGCGCTTCCTGGGCTTGGCTGCTCGTCTTGAACTTTATTCCGGTCTTCGGGTTTTTACTTTATCTTTTAACCGGTCAGAACCTGACCCGATACCGGCTTTTCCAATGGAAAGAACGTAAGAAGCTCGGGCTGGAGGAACGTATTGAAGCCCAGCTCACGCAGTTGCACGATAACCGCACCCCTTTCCGCAACCAAGCAACCGAGAGTAGTCAGGACATGATTTATATGAACCTGAAGCAGAACGGCGCTCTGCTGACAGAGGACAATGCGGTTGAGATCATTACGGACGGAACAGACAAGTTCCAGCGACTCTTGGACGACATCGAAGCGGCTAAGGATCACGTGCATGTGCAATATTACATTTATAGAGGCGACCGTCTGGGTAAAAGAATCCGGGATGCACTTATCCGCAAAGCGCGGGAAGGCATTAAAGTCCGTTTACTGTATGACGCGCTCGGATCGCGGCGGGTATCAAAACGCTTTTTCAAAGAATTGCGCGAAGCAGGCGGTTTGGTTGAAGTCTTTTTCCCCTCCAAATTCAGTCTGATCAACTTACGTATGAACTACCGGAACCACCGGAAGATTGTCATCATCGATGGTAACCTTGGATACACGGGCGGGTTCAATGTTGGAGATGAGTATCTCGGCTTAAACTCGAAGTTCGGTTATTGGCGGGACACACATCTGCGTATTCAGGGAAATGCCGTTCATGCGCTGCAGACCCGTTTCCTTCTGGATTGGAATGAAGCGTCCAAACAACACGACACACCTTACGTTCCGGCGCATTTCCCTCATATTGAGGGCACAGGTAAGATTGCCATGCAGATTGTCTCCAGTGGACCGGATGCAGAAACCGAGCATATCAAGAACAGTTATCTCAAGATGATTAACGGGGCCAAACAATCGATTCTGATTCAAACGCCTTATTTTATCCCGGATGCCAGTGTATTCGAAGCTATTCGTCTCGCGTGTCTGTCCGGCATTGATGTTCGTATTATGATTCCAAATAAGCCCGACCATGCTTTCGTATATTGGGCTACGTTATCTTATATCGGTGAGTTGCTGAAGGTTGGCGCCAAAGTATTTATATATGATAATGGCTTCATTCACGCCAAGACTCTTATCATTGACAGTTTGGTTGCATCCGTGGGAACCGCCAATATTGACTACCGCAGTTTCCGGTTGAACTTTGAGGTTAATGCTTTTATGTATGATGAAACAATTGCGACAGCACTCGTACAAACCTTTGAGCACGACTTGCACGTATCTCGGGAGATGACGCTCGATGAATACCAAAAACGCAGTCTGATCATTCGCTTCAAAGAAGCCATTTCCCGTCTGTTGTCCCCAATTCTGTAGTGGTGGCACTCCGATGACAGAATCGGCTTCCGAAGTAGCTTTCTTTCAGAAAGCTCTTAGGCGAACGTTCCACTTCTTCAGGATATTTCTGTCCTCTCCGTTATGTGTTATGTTAAGTTGAACTTTTAATAATAGAAAAGCAGGTACTTCCTCTCCGTCATCTTAGAGAAGGATGTACCTGCTTTTTTTTTGATACAGTCATATCTTATTAAGCCTACATGGCTCATTCGCTATTTTTCACACCGTTCACACATGTTCTCCCCGCTTAAAACCTTCACCGAGCACTTCGTGCGCGTTACTGATAATGACAAAAGCTCCCGGGTCCACAGACCGGATCAACGCTTTGAGTCTTGGCACCTCATTTTGCCCAACCACTACCATCAGTACTGTTCGTTGATCGTCAGTGTAACCGCCTTTGGCCTCGAGCTTTGTTAATCCGCGATCCAGATCATCCAGAATCACTTTGCTAATCGCTTCTGTTTGGTTGGAGATAATATACGCCACCTTGGAAAAGCCTAGGCCCATCTCAACGGCATCGATCACTTTACCGGTAACATACAACCCAATCAGCGCATAGAGGGATTGCTCCAAGGACAACACAAATGCAGCCATAATAATAACCGTAGCATCCATAATTACGACACAGAGGGAGTAACTCAGGCCACTGTACTTCTGCACGATCCTGGCGAGAATGCTCATGCCACCTGTTGATCCTCTACCCCGGTATACAATTCCGATCCCGAGACCAACGCCAATTCCACCATACAGTGAACCAAGTAACGGATTCGTTGTTGGGATGGCCCAATCCTTTGTGAGATAGACTAAGAGCGGCAGGACTATACTGCCCAGGACTGAACGAATACCATACTGCTTACCAATCAGCAGAAAACCCGCGATCAGAAGGGGGATGTTAATCGCCCATTGGGTATATGCCGGCTCCCAATTAAGCCATTCCTTACCCAGAATTGATAACCCGGACACTCCACCCGAAGCGATCTGATTCGGTAATAAAAATAAATTAAAGGCCACTGCAATTAAAAACGAACCTAAAATGATAGATATCGTATCCACGACGTTTCTCCATGGACCATTGAGTGGAATGAGGCTAGTTATCCTCTTTTTGCGATTATTGTGAAGTTGTGATCGTTGTTGCATGTTCTCGTGCTCTCCTTTGTTGTGACTGATCAGTTGTTCGCTCATTTTTTCTACCCTATAAAATTATTCAAAAAAAGCTCCTGTACACACCAGCATACGCCTACACGTATGGGTCCATACAGGAACTTAGTTTAATCGGTTTCTACTTTAATCTGGCTACGCAAATAACCATCGATGAATGCATCGAGGTCGCCGTCCATTACCGCCCCTGTATTTCCAGTCTCTACGCTTGTACGGTGATCCTTTACCATACTATAGGGATGGAACACATAGGAACGAATCTGGCTTCCCCATGAAATATCCGACTGATCTCCTCGGATTTCATCCAGCTGTTGTTTTTGCTCTTCAATTTTACGCTCATACAATTTCGAACGGAGCATCGTCATCGCTCGCTCACGGTTCTTGATCTGTGAACGTTCATTCTGACACGTTACAACTACACCTGTTGGTAAGTGAGTAATCCGTACGGCAGAGTCGGTGGTATTGATATGCTGTCCACCCGCGCCACTCGCCCGGTACGTATCAATCTTGAGATCCTCTGTACGGATGTCCAGTTCAATCGTATCATCAATCTCCGGTACCACATCACAGGATACGAAGGACGTATGTCTACGGCCCGATGAGTCAAAAGGAGAGATCCGAACCAGTCGGTGCACACCCTTCTCGGCTTTCAGATAACCATAAGCGTTATGTCCCTTGATCGACAACGTAACACTCTTGATCCCCGCCTCATCACCTGGCAGATAATCCAATACCTCAACCTTGAAGCCACGCTTCTCAGACCAACGAGTGTACATCCGGAGAAGCATCTGTCCCCAGTCCTGGGACTCGGTACCACCCGCACCCGGGTGAAGCTCTAGAATCGCATTCATCTTGTCGTAAGGCTGATTCAGGAGAAGCTGAAGTTCAAACTCTGCGACCTTGTTCACGATCGCTGTAATACTATTACCAATCTCGGCAGCAAGGTCTTCGTCGCCTTCTTCGTCCGCCAGTTCGATCATCATCACCGCATCATCATAGTCCTGCTGAAGTCTGGTGTATTGATCCACAGATCCCTTCACCGCATTTAGCTCAGCGATTACGGATTGCGCCTTGTCGCTATCGTCCCAGAAATCTGGAGCAGACATCTTCACTTCAAAGTTGCCAATCATCTCTTGCTTCAGATCTAAGTCAAAGAGACCCCCTAAGATTTGTTAGTTTCTTGCCTATTTCACGCAGGTCATGCTTCACGTTTGGATCGATCATGTGCAATTCCTCTTTTCATTAAGATAAGCTCCCCGCATCCAGGGCATTCCTCCAGACCAAGCATTAGATGCGCCAACCTGGTGTTGAGATCACTGATATATCAGTATATCTCTTTCCCGCGATCATGGTCATATAATTATAACTATGCTCCATTAATCGGTTTTGCATCCTTACTTCATCCTATGGAATACCCGGCTGTGAGGAGCCATTCATGTCATGCTATTTAAGTTGACCAAGTAAATGTTACACCTTGTCACTTCGATTACAGCAGCATCTTCCAATCGCTCTTATCCCCAGATTTTCTTGATTCCCTCTTACAAGGGAAAAATCCGGGGATAAAGGCGAACGCTCCGCTTCTTCAGATTGCTTCTGCACTCTCCGTTATGGTGTAAAATCAAGGTTCATCTTATTACACTATAGTGTATATAAAAACCATCGCTCTACTCTTGACCGTGGCAGTGTTTGAACTTCTTGCCACTACCACATGGGCATGGATCGTTACGTCCGATTTGGTCAGAAACCTTCACTGGACGTTTCTCAGCAGGCTCACCGCTTGTCGAGATCTGACTTTCCTCAACAACCGCTTGACGCTCCTGATTGCTCTCGATCTGCGCTCTCATTACATAAGTCGCAACTTCTTCCTGAATCGAAGCGATCATCTGATGGAACATCTCGAAGCCTTCGAACTGGTACTCACGCAGTGGATCTGTACCGCCGTAGGCGCGAAGGTGGATACCTTGACGCAATTGATCCATTGCATCAATATGATCCATCCACTTGCTGTCTACTGCACGGAGCACAACCACTTTCTCGAACTCACGAACCATCTCTTCGCCAATTCGCTCTTCACGTGCATTGTACTTGTTCTGAACTTTCTCAAACAGATACTCGATAATCTCTTCTGCTTCCTTGCCCCACAGATCATCTTTCGTTACCGAACCGTCATCCAGCAATTTGCTGTTCATGTAATCGGCAACTTCCTGCAGCTCCCAGTTTTCCGGAATATCGTCACCACAATGAGCTTCAACGATACGTTCAATGGAAGGTTTGATCATATCCATAACGATCTGTTTAATATTTTCGGACTCCAGCACCTCACGGCGCTGTTTATATATAATTTCACGTTGTTGGTTCATGACATCATCATATTGGAGAACGACTTTACGCACGTCAAAGTTATTACCTTCAACACGCTTCTGCGCTGATTCTACTGCACGGGTAATCATCCGGCTCTCGATCGGTTGGTCTTCTTCAAAACCAAGGCGCTCCATCATGTTCAATACATTGTCTGCACCGAAACGTCTCATCAATTCATCACCCAGTGACAGGTAGAATTGTGTTGAACCCGGGTCACCTTGACGTCCCGCACGACCACGCAACTGATTATCAATACGGCGTGATTCGTGACGCTCTGTACCGATGATATGAAGGCCACCTACTTCAGCTACACCTTCACCCAAGATAATATCCGTACCCCGTCCAGCCATGTTGGTTGCAATCGTTACTGCACCCGCTTGTCCAGCTCCTGTAATGATCTCTGCTTCTTCTGCGTGGTACTTGGCGTTCAGTACCTGGTGTTTGACACCACGGCGTTTGAGCATGTCAGACAGGCGTTCCGAGTTCTCGATAGATACTGTACCTACCAGAACCGGCTGATTCTTACTGTGGCGTGCCACGATCTCTTCTACAACCGCTTTGAACTTGCCATCGATGCTCTTGTACACGACATCTGCCATGTCATCGCGTTTGTTCGGACGGTTGGTTGGAATTTGCAGTACTTCGAGACCGTAGATTTTTTTGAACTCTTCTTCCTCGGTTTTCGCTGTACCCGTCATCCCCGCAAGTTTACGGTACATCCGGAAATAGTTCTGGAAAGTAATTGTAGCCAGCGTCATGCTCTCGTTTTGTACTTCAATGCCTTCTTTGGCTTCAATCGCCTGGTGCAATCCATCACTGTAACGACGTCCAGACATCAGACGACCTGTGAATTCATCAACGATCATAACCTCTTCATCACTGACAACATAATCTACGTCACGACGCATGATTACGTTGGCTTTCAAACCCTGTACGATGTGATGGTTAAGTGTAACGTTGGCATGATCATACAAGTTCTCGATACCAAATGCTTTCTCTGCTTTTGCCACGCCCGCCTCAGTCAACGCTACGGATTTCACCTTGATGTCTACCGTAAAGTCTTCTTCTGGCACCAGCCGTTTCACAAAACGATCTGCTGCATAGTACATGTCTGTCGACTTCTGAGCTTGTCCAGAGATAATGAGCGGCGTACGCGCCTCATCGACCAGGATGGAGTCCACTTCATCAATGATACAGAAGAACAATGGACGTTGTACCATTTGCTCTTTGTAGAGCACCATGTTGTCACGCAGATAGTCAAAACCAAATTCGTTGTTCGTTCCGTACGTAATATCACATGCATATGCATGTTGTTTCAAAGCATGGTCCATACCGCTCAGGTTAACCCCTACCGTCATGCCCATGAATTCGTAGATTTGTCCCATTTCCTGGCTATCCCGCTGTGCCAAATAGTCATTGACCGTGACCACGTGTACACCTTTGGACATCAACGCGTTCAGATATACCGGAAGTGTTCCTACCAGCGTTTTACCTTCACCCGTTTTCATCTCGGAAATACGGCCTTCATGCAAAGCGATACCGCCCAGCATCTGCACATCGTAGTGGCGTTTGCCCAGTACACGGCGTGAAGCCTCACGTACGGTTGCAAATGCCTCTGGAAGAAGTTCATCTGTCGTTTCTCCCTTTTCAATACGAGCACGGTATTCGTCCGTTTTGCCTTTCAGTTGTTCATCAGACAATGCCTGAAGTTGTGGTTCCAGTTTATTGATCACATCGACCGTCTTCATCAGACGTTTAACATCACGTTCGTTCATGTCGCCGAAGATCTTTTTGACAAGTCCTAGCATGGTATACCCCTTTCGTGCAAAACAGAATAGACCCCCTGTTGCCGCCATGCGACACCATCGGATGGATGTTGCTCCACTTGCCCGGGGGTGACAAACAATATGATTTGAGCTTAATGAAGGTTACACTTCATAAACTCAGTTGCCAGAATGTCCTTTCGATCGCTGTTATCCCCTGATTTCTTTTAAACTCTCTTCTCAGAGGGGAAATCAGGGGATAAAGCGTATGCTTCCGATGTAGCTTTCTTTCAGAAAGCTTTCAGGCGAACGCTTCGCTTCTACAGGTCATTTCTGCCCTCTTCGCCATCCGTGTAAAAATCAAATTCAAATCATATGCTAATAAGTAATATGATGAATCAACTCCAGGCTTGCCAAGGGTTCCTCATGAAGCTGATTCGGTGTTCAAACGGATCCGGTTATTATAAAACTAGCCGAAGCCCGAGCCTTGCGAATCATGTTCATGGTGCTGTGCCTGTCATTGATTATGATTAGCGATCATTCGTTGACAATTCCTCATCAGGACAATGATTCTCTTTGCATAAATTGTAACAGTTTGTAAGGGCCGCCGCAACACGCCACGGCACACTTCTTTGAACTTCTGAGACATATCAAACCGAGTTTAAGTGCAAAAAATCATAGTCGTTAGCCGAAGCCTTCGATTGTCATGTTTCGTTTTGCAGGATAGCTCGCCCTGTCAACGAATTTTGATGGTAAATTTGGATGGAAATCTCAATATCCAGTTCTCCAATGCATGTGTACGAATATTTTCGTAATCATGCGAATCTGGTGGTAAACTTGTACATTTTGTGATTCTTCTTACTATCTATTAGACGCAGCAGCATAGGGAATAGTTTCACCATTTTATTTCCAAAGGTCATTTCCCGGCTCCTCTACGCACAAAAGAGCCCCATCCCCTAAGGGATGGAAGCTCTTGTTAAGTCTAACCCAGGAAACTGTAGTTCCTGTGTTCATTATTATTAACGTTAAGATTAACCTTGTTCGATCAATCCGTACTTACCATCGTTCCGTTTGTAAACAACGCTAACTTCTTCACTGTCAATGTTGGAGAATACGAAGAAATTGTGACCAACCATGTTCATTTGGAGGATTGCCTCTTCCACGTCCATTGGTTTCAGCATAAAGCGTTTCGTCCGTACAACTTCCAGATCATCGTCATCCGTGTCCGCATCCAGTTCAGCTGTAGCTACAGTACCTGTTGGATCTTCAACGAAGAGTGTTTTCAGGCTGCCTTCCTGGCGGAACTTACGGTTAATTTTTGTTTTGTGTTTGCGGATCTGACGTTCCAGCTTGTCCACCACGGAGTCAATGGATGCGTACATATCGTCGCTCTCATCCTCAGCGCGGAGCACAATGCCTTTCAAAGGGATCGTCACCTCTACCGTATGCAAACCTCTCGTCGTGCTCAATGTAACAGCACCGTCAGAGTTAAGGGGTGCATCGAAATACTTCTCGAGTCTACTCAACTTTTTGTCGACATAATCCTTCAAAGCATCAGTAACCTCGATTTGTTGACCTCGAATACTTAAATTCATAGGGCACTCCTCCTTTTTCCTTTGCCACTTCATTATAACACGAATGTAAGCGCCATGTAAAAACTCCCGGTGACCGAATAATGACATCTGTTCAAGCCACATCTGCCAACGTAGGCATAACGCCATATTTCGCGATATTTCATCATATTCAGCCATAATCGTATATTTGCATGGAATGTCTTATTAGGCGCTTGATGATGTAATTAACCGTTTTTGAGCTTGCTTAATCTATTATGTAAAATGAACTTCAATCTATCTCTTGAATCTATTAAACTCATTTAAATTCATTAAGATGATCTTCCTCGAATGATCCTCTAATCTCGAATCTATTAGAACAAAAAAAGACCCCGGAAAGTACCGGAGTCTGATGCTAGCGATAATTCAATTTGGTAACCATCTAACCATATATGTAGGTCGGATTGTCCGGATGATTATAATTTGATTACGTTAGCTGCTTGCGGTCCACGCGCGCCTTCGACGATGTCGAATTCTACGGATTGACCTTCTTCCAAAGTTTTGAATCCTTCGGATTGAATTGCGGAGAAATGTACGAATACGTCGCCGCCGTCTTCAGTCTCAATGAAACCGTAACCTTTTTCTGCGTTGAACCATTTTACTTTACCTTGCATGCACTAACATTCCCTTCGTCATCAAATGAAGTGAAGCTTTCGGCCTTAACCTCTGCCCACAATTCAGATAATACCATCCAAAGTTATCCATTGTCAATTGGTAAAGTAAATGTTTTCTTGGTATTTTTTGTAGATTAATTGGGGATTGTGTTGAAAGGTGGGATAACTTGAATATATCAGGTAATTGGAGCGTTGGTAAGTCTATTTTTGATGTATTAATGTTAGATGATTCGATGAGAGTCTACTGTTCAGATAACGAGTGAATTACAAAGTTTCAAATTCAATTATTTCACTATGTAGTATGAATAATACTTCCTAAGAAACAATTATACATCCGTTTACCATTCACATACTGAATGCCTCTGAAAATTAATAGTAGACTCTAGGCTACAAATTAGTATATATACTAGAACAAATTTTTAATTTGCGAATGAAGAAGACCCGTACTGAGTACGGGTCTTCAACTTTACTTCATCTACTTTCGTTTATCCATAAGATAACTTTCAGATGCATACTTGCTTTCATATAAACTACGTTGTGTCTTTGCTAAGTTTCGCTGTAGTAACCATTCTTGTGCTTCATTTTTAATCAATAACATACGTTCCTGTATCATGAGGTCATACGTCAAAATAACCTTCAGTTCTTCTTTTTGCAAACTATTCATCTTTTGAACGTCCATAATACCCTGTAATTGTTGTACTAAATCTTGACGTTCACTAATGAAATCTTCAATATCTTTAGAAACCTTGGTTTCCAATTCATCTATAAAATTCAGCGTTAAATTTAATAGTTGGTGGAGAAGCATATCCAACTCTGACTGAATTTCACTACTCATTTGGTATAGTTCCCGTCACTTGTTTACTAGCGACAACCCATGTTTCACGCAGTTCCTGCATGTATCCCAATACTTCTTCTCCATACTTGGTTTCTTTTTTTATATTTGCTTGAATTAATAAATAGTTCATATACTCATAGAGCGAGAACAAAGTTTTAGCCACAGGATAGGATTGATTTAAGGTAGACATCAACTCACTGATAATTGTTTGAGCTTTGCCAAGGTTTACATTCGCTTTGGAGTAATCCCTTGCTTCAATGCCTTCCAGACCCGTTTTCGTAAATCTAATCGCCCCATCATACAACATGATAACCAATTGACCTGGAGTAGAAGTTTGTACTGAAGACTGCTTATATTTCTCGTAAGGAGATGAAATCATACTAAGTTATTCCTCCTCATTAATTATTGAAAATAACTTGCCAAACTGGAAGACTGCGACTGGAATTGACTCATTGCTTTCTCCATAGCCGCAAACTGCTTATAATAGCGTGTTTCCCAATCTGAAACTTTTCGTTCCATCTCGGTTGCTCTCTTGTTGTACTGCTTCAATTGCTCACCCATAATACTCTCTGTTTTCAGTGTCATACTAGCATTTGAGTCCAATTTCGATGTACCCACTTTTTTCACGAGCATGTCTAGCGTAGAATTAAGCTCACCACGCATCTCACTAAATAGAGGTTTACTATTTGCGTCTGAAACTGAACCGCGGAAAATATTTAGAACTTTGTCAGGGTTAGTCGTAAGAGCATCCTTAAGTTTACTTTCATCAATCTGCAACTTACCCTTTTCATAATACTGTCCGGTTGTAATTCCTACTTCACTTAACATTTTCAAGTTCCCTGTAACTACCGTCCTCATTGAGTTAACAGCCGCACTAAGAATAGAATCATTCTTCAAAAGTCCACTTTTAGCTTTTTCTTCCCAATTCTTAATGTCGTCTTCTTTCATATCTTTCTTTTGATCAGCTGTCAAAGGTTGAAAATCACGAAACTTTTGCTCTGAGATTTTTCCATTTAACAATCCAAGTAATTCATTATACGTGTCCACGAAAGATTTTATCGTTTCTACAGCCTTGGTCGGGTCAGACTGCGTTGTAATTTTGGTAGGATTAGTTGCAGTCGTTTCTTCTAAAAATGTCAAGTTAATACCATTAATTTTCAGCTTATTATCAGTTAGTGTATATTTTACAGAATCTGTACCATTCGATATTGATACTTCACCAGCTTGAGGAGGAGTATACGTTAATCCTAGAGCAGTATTCAGTGAACTAGATTGCTGAACACCACCTGTCCCCGTATCTGTGATAGCTTTCCCATGTTCTTTTGAAGTTATTGAAAGCTTCCCGCTAATTTCATCAAAACTTGCCGTTACCGTTGGTATACTTGAATTAATGCGTGCAATAACCACAGATAAAGAATCTGTACTTAGAAAAGTAATTGAATTATCATTGATATTCAGATCGTATGAGGGAGCGTTTGTCCCTGTTAAATCTGCTAATGTTGTATCGAGAGTAACCTTCGCAGTGGGTTGATTAGCTATTTCCAGTCTAGAACTATTTTGCATTTGTGCTTGTTTGGCCAACTTAATCTCTGTAACTGAAAAAGGAACTGAACTTGCCTCAGCTGTTGCTTCCGCCCTAACTGCTGTTGTATTCCCACTTACTGTTGATTTTTGAGTATTTGTAGCATCCGAAAAGCTCATTTTCTGCAATTTATCACTTAACTGAACAATTTTGCTATTTATCTCTCGATAACTCTCACGTGTCCATTCGAGAATTTGTTTTTGCTGATTCAACTTGTCTAATGGAACTCGCTTCACTGTCATCATTGATTTAACCATACTGTCGATATCCATTCCTGAAAAACCATTAATACGCATATTCATCTAATCTAACCTCCTTATACTTTTTCATCGACTATAATCCCGGCTATTTCCATCATCTTGGCTACCAAGTCCAGTGTCTTCTCTGGAGGAATTTCACGAATCAGTTCACCTGTTTCCTTATTGAGCACTTTGACTAAAATCTGGCGACTCTTCTCATGAACACTCATTTCCAGAGTTGTCGTAGGGCCTGCCAGAGCTTTAACAGCTCTGTCTATTGCTTTAATAAGCTGCTCGTCTCCAAATGGAATGTTAACACCTTGCCTTTCAAGCTTGGATAACTCTGTCCCGCTTCGGACAGCTTGTAACAGAGCGCTGTCTTGTATGCCACGGGATTCACCTTGAGTGCCATTTGCAACCGATGTGCTATTGGCAGCATTGGTGGAAAGTGAAAACTGTATATTCATCGTTCATCCCCCGATGGAATTATTTATTATATTTATCGGTTAGCGAGGATTGAGATTGAATAGATATTTATTAGTACAATGAATGTTTCTAAAATAAACATATAGAATGTACTACATATTGAACGTTGATGATCTCCAGTGCGATGCGTGAAAACAAACTGTTATCTAAGGAACGATTCCAATCAATTACTGAATACATTGGATAGATTGAGGATGATCTCAGTTATGTTACCCTGGCAATTACCAAATTGTGTAGCAAACACACTAATCCAAAACGATAGGATTGCATGCATAAATTATATACCAGAATTTTTCCTAATTATTCCCTAAAACCTCTAACCATATTAGAGTTTAACTTTGTGTCAAACTATCTTTTTCATATTGGCTAATTTGAAACTCGCATACCTCTTTAACACTTTTCCCCACTAAGTAATCAACATACCATTGAACTGTATAATCCAGTGCTTTATCGAGAGACCACTTGGGGAACCAGTTAAGGTGCTTCAAAGCCTTCGAGCAGTCCAGTTTGAGCATGTTTGCTTCATGTTTTGAATCTTGGTTTATAATGTGGTATCCCAGATTATCGTGAGGCCATTTGCTAAGCATCTGATTAATGATCCACTCAACAGATCTAGCATCATCATGCTGAGGTCCAAAGTTCCAGGCCTCATTATAATTGAATTCTTCAGAGTATAAATTTTGACAAAGTAGTAGATAACCCGATAAAGGTTCTAGTACATGTTGCCAAGGACGAATAGCACCGGGATTACGAATCTGAATCTTATCTCCGTTAATCAGTGATTTAACAAAATCAGGGATGAGTCGATCTTCAGCCCAATCTCCTCCTCCAATTACATTGCCAGCTCTCGCAGTAGCTACATTTATCCCAGAGGATTGAAGAAAAGAACGACGATATGCCGAGGTGATGAGTTCTGAGCAAGCTTTACTACTTGAATAGGGATCATGCCCACCCAAAGGATCAATTTCCCGGTATCCCCATTCCCATTCCTTATTTTCATAACATTTATCTGTGGTAACATTTAGAATAACGCGGACCGATGAACAACTACGTGCTGCTTCCATTATATTAACAGTACCCATTACATTGGTTGCGTATGTCTCAACAGGGCTTTCATATGATTTTCTAACTAGAGGTTGCGCAGCCATGTGAATAATGATCTCCGGATTAGCTTTATTTATAGATTGAGTAAGTTTCAATAAGTCAGTTACATTACCGTCTGTAGTGGATTCAACTAAAACTTCTTCAATATTACCTAGCTGAAATAACGAAGGACTTGAGGGAACATCTAAAGAGTACCCCGTAACTTTTGCCCCCATATTATTAAGCCACAGAGTCAGCCAGCTACCTTTGAAACCAGTATGTCCAGTTATAAACACATTTTTCCCTAACCAAAAGTTACGATTCACGATGCCTGTTTTCACCATATCAACCTCTTGACTTTCATATAAATTTAAATTCCAACGAAGTTCATTTGATATAATCCATAAGTATGGTTTAGTAATGATTTCAGATATTCCGTTTCTTTTTCCTCACCATTAGCTAAAAAACTTGCTAAATTACCAACCATCTGATCGCTATCAGCACTTCGTTGTGGGGCATAGTTAAATATTGAAGTTGATTCAAAACCATATATCCTTGCTTGATTGCAAATTACTTCAGGGATGTAAAGCTTACGATTATGAACAGAATGAGAAGAGTTCAACATTTCGTATAGCATTTCAATACTAATTCCGTTGTTAACCATAAAAATCAACTTGCCATTGGTATTCATCTTGTCAGCAACACTATTAAAAATAGTGTCCAAATCGTCTGAATACAGATCCAATGGTTTTTCAATATAAACTAAGTCAACATTGACGTTTTCAACAGAATGGAGTTGAATTAAATTGTCAAGTGTAATGACTTGCTCAGAAATACTTCTAACATCCAGATCATACTTTCTCTCCGTCGAACAAACAGAAATTATTGGTTTATTCCCATAACTTGACCAAATACGATTCTTTAATTGAAGTAAAGTAGCCCCACATTTTACATCAATACCTAAAATTGAATTAACTCCTGAAAATAATTTTTCATCAATATCGAGATAGGCTACATTCATACGCGCATCCAACCAAGCATCCAAATCGTATCTTTCCCGGAAAGTTACTCTTCCTTCTTCCAAGGAATTGGATTGGTGGTCAACTGCTGTAGTCAAACTACCGTAATGGTGGGCTACAGTATCTCCACAATATACGAGCTTATATCCCGCTCTTCTGATTCTAAAGCTTATATCATCGTCCAAAAACTCACCACGGTAATAACGAGTATCATAATATCCAATTCGATCTAAAAGAGCTGTGGGACAACACAACACATTGGGTAACAATACTACACGCTCTTCCCACTTAGCAGGATCACTTACATTATAAGCTTTAGCCCGCTCTTGAAAATCTTCTTTAGAGACAAACGGGACTGAAATTTGCTGCAAATTTGAAATAAATGTTGCGCCTGGTGAGACAAAACCAATTTTCGGGTCTGATTCGATACAAATCATCAAGTTTTCTATCCAATTCGGTGTGAAAATAAAATCATTACATACAGCAGCACAATATTTACCTTCTGCTGCCATTAATCCAATATTAAATCCTTTAACAAGATGTATGTTGTATTTTAGATGAATTACTTTTGCCCCATTAATAGAATTAAAATACTCTTTTGTCCCATCATTAGAACCATTATCTACCAAAATTAATTCATAATCTATATCGCCAGTATTCATTAAAATGCTCTCAACGCAATCCTTGGTATAACTGAGATTATTATATGCTAGTAAAACTATACTGACTTTACACTTTGAGTTTTTACCATTCATAATAATATCTTCATGATCCACGATCCCGATCTCAGGATAAAAATTCGGGTAGTCGCTCTTCGTAACTATGTTTTCTACCAAATAAGCTACCTCATACTCTAAAACTCTAAACAAAGAGGTAAAATGAAATTTGAAATTATATAAAAAAGAATCTACTTTATCAGACATCATATTTTGTTTAAGCTCATTAATATAAAAAATTATATTAGCATTAATTTCCTTCACTCTGTTAGGTATAGTTGATGTGTTTGTTAAGTTTTCCACTACACGTATTAAGTTTAGGAAATCATCGAATATTCCCATGTCTGAGAGGCTCATTTCTTCTTGTTTAATACAATTTTCCAAATAAATAATTCCTTCACGTCCAACATGCAGAGACTCAAGAAGTTTTGTTGCGGTCAAATTATCCATTTTAGTCTCCCTTTATAATTCAATACCATCTGTTTTCGTATTAAAAGCATTCCATGATTCATCTTTTTGTGAGATGATGGTATGTTCTGACTCAGGCCACTCTATGCCAAACGCCTCATCATTCCAACGAACTCCAGATTCATGTGAAGGTGTATAGCTCTCACTTACCATATAATGAATATTTGTATTGTCTGTTAGGGTCTTATAACCATGTGCGAAACCTTTGGGAACATATAAAGATAAGCGATTTTCTTCCGACAGTGTCACTCCATACCATTTTCCAAATGTAGAACTTTTATAATTCAAATCTATAATAACATCGTATATCGCACCACTGAAGCACGTTACGATTTTGTCTTCGCTATAGGGTGGTTTTTGAAAATGCATGCCTCTTAGGGTTCCGGATTTCAAGTTAAAAGCTACATTAGATTGAGTCATATTGAAATTAATACCTTTTGCTTTCATTTCCGCCTGACAAAAACTTCTGGCAAAATATCCGCGACTGTCCGTAATAGGTTCTAATTCAATAACTGCCGCTTTATTCAACGGCGTAGGATGAATCAACATGCATGTCCACCTAACTTTCTATTACTTAAATTGTGATTTTATGATTTGAATGTTATTATTTCCCCAGAAAATCCAAGTTGTTTAAGCTGAGTTTGTATTTGATTTATATGTGCATTAGCAAAAATAATAATAGTATTGAATTTAGAGACCGCTTCAGATGTAGGTTTTTTAATGAGAATGCGAGAAAGATAATGTCCATGCTTGGCGTTGTCACTATCAAAGAGACATTGTATCTGGGTTTCATTTCTTAACATTGCCAAAAAACAAGTGGCTTCCGCTCCTGCGCCCCAACCTGCAACCCTAGAATTGGGAGAGAGTTGAGAGACGATTCTATTAAGATCCTTTTGCCGCTTCGTGCTAAAATCCACTAGAGATTTCGGCACCTTTCTCATATAAATTTCCAGTAAATTAGGATCTGCTGATTCCTGCACACACACAACACTCAATCCAGCACGACAGGCCATTGCTGATAGACTGGTTACTGAAAAATATTGGATGTGATCAGTACAAAGATTATTATACAGTTTTTTCTCGAAAATTCTTTGTCCGTTAGGAACTTCAACCAACAGCACACCGTTATCTTCTAGATGTGTCGCTGCTTGCTTTATCATCTCTAGCGGATCTTCAAGATGTTCCAAAACTTCTATTAAAGTTATTACATCAAATCCCGATTTAAAACTTAATCCTTGATGAAAAAAATCATGAGTCACATTGAAGCCCTTTTCCCGAGCAATTAGAACACTAGAACTAGAAGGTTCCACACCCTGAATTTCTATGAAGTACTTCTGGGCCAACTCAAGATAGTGTCCAACACCACATCCAATATCAAGGAATTTATTATTTGATGGAGCGAGCAAAGATAAACGTTCAACTTGTTGCTCTCGAACACTTTTAAAACTCGCACCCCAAAAAGAGCCCATTGAATATTCTTCATAATAGCTTTCATTTATATGAGACGGAATCTGAGTGTGTCCACATGAATGACAGTGATAAATGTCAATATCGCGCACCTGAACTTGTTCCGTATCATAATCAAGCATCACACTGTGTGGAGCACCGTTATATTTCTCTTCAAAATGACAGACTTGTCCACATATACAACATATCATGTCTAGTATTTCCTTTCTGATGAGCGCTTAAGGAGCTCTCCCAGCATTTCATATACGAATATTTCCAAGCTCTCCGTAGGATACAGTTCTGGACAATCATTTGAGCTTGTAAATTGAAAATGAACTACCTTTTCTTCCACTTCGGGATGAATAATTTGCACGGGCATATTGAATCTTTCTTGCGAAACTTTCTGAACAAGATACGCATAATTCAGAACACTCATCGTTTCTTCACCATAAGCATGTAAAATTTCATAAGATGGTTTCTCTCTAATAATCCAAGCTATTCTTCTACAAAGATCAGTAACACCTACGAAGTTACGAAGTTGTTTCCCTGAAGTACGTAGTATAATTTTATGATTATTTACTGCTTCTTCACAAAATGCAAAAGGTATGAGATTCCACCTTTTGAACTTTGCTAAATCCTTAGGTACACCAAAAACATTGGACGGGCGAACTATCCAAGTTCTAACTCCATTGGTTCCGTTAAACCTAATTACTGTTTGTTCAGCCTCATAATGTGCAAGCCCATAATTATTAATTGGCATGGGAGGAGAATCTTCTGTTAATTCACCCGGGGATACCCCGAAAACATGAAAGCTTGATACATATATGAAACTAGATATTTTATTATTCTCACAGAAAGTTAGTGCTGCACGAACCTTAGCAGTATTGTCAATTATAGCTTCATGATTTGATTCTGAGTGCATGTTCTCGCTAGGTGAAACCAGATGTATCATCACATCAATATCGCTGTATTTCATTTCAGCTATCTTATCCGGATCAGTAAAATCCATCAGGAGATCTCCGTGCGAATCTCTGGTAGCTTTAAGTACCCTGTAGTTCAAACTTTCAAGTAACGTGGCCATGTGAAGACCAATGTAACCATTTGCACCACTAATTAAAATTGTTTTCACTGTCACGATTCATCTCCATGTCATGAAATAGGTACATTATAAAATGTCTGTGCCCAAGGAGTGTTTGTTGATTGATTTATATGCTTACCTGTGTCTATATGACGGTAGTACAACGAACCATCACTCAGATCTGTATTTCTGAGGAGTGCTTGATTCCCTATAGTGACTAAATTCCCCACACTACATTCACCAATTACTGTTGAGTTAGGAGCTAAAGCAACACCACGACCTAGTTTAGGGTATTGGCCCTCTATAGCCCCCACAGTACACCCCTGATAACATACGAAGAAGTTACTATAAAAAGCTTTGCCCAACACTACTCCGTTCCCATGTAAAACAAGAAAAATATCAGGTAACTCTGCATCATACATACACAGAAAACCGTTTAGTGCCTTGTTTAGATTAAACAACTTAGCAGCTATTTCAGCATCTTTGAATCTTTTCCATATCGCATTAGATAAGAACCATATAAAGACGGTATATTGATCGGAGTGCAAATGAGAAAAATACGTTGTCCCATCGCGGTGATACGCTGGTAACGAAACATGTTTAAAGCAAAAATGCGTGCGTTCAAGTGCTTCGCTTATTGCCCATTTGAATATATATTCTTTATTCGATAACCGGTTGTCTGGATAGAAATTATTTAATTGATGAATAACATACTTTTGTAACTCATCTTCAGTCATCGAAGTCTTAAACATATACCCTCCATTATCTGTATATATTCTAATCTGTCCAAACCTTCCAAGGTGCTTTATGTCCATGCCAAAGCTCATCCAATATAATTTTTTCACGGAGAGTATCCATTGGCTGCCAAAATCCTTCATGTTTATAGACATTAAGTTGTTCATCTTTTGCTAAATTTTGTAACGGTTCTTGCTCTAAAATTGTGCTTTCAAAATCTTCGATATAACTAAAAACTTGTGGTTGGCAGACCATAAAGCCACCATTGATCCAACCGCCATCTCCCTTAACCTTCTCTGTGAAGCCAGTGACCGAGTTACCATCAAGTTCGAGTCGTCCAAACCTGCCATCTGGTTGTACGCCTGTAATCGTGGCTAGCTTCCCACTTTCCTTATGATTTTTTACCAACTGCTCAATATTAATATCAGCTAAACCATCTCCATATGTTAGCATAAATGGATTATTTCCTACATATGGTTCAATTCTCTTAATTCTGCTGCCAGTCATGGAATTTAATCCCGTATCTACCAATGTAACTTTCCAAGGTTCAACTGAATTCCGATGAACACTTACTGTGGCATCAATTCCTGAAGAGAAATCATACGTAATTGCTTCAGACATATGGCGATAGTAATTTGCAAAGTACTCTTTAATAATGTACCCCTTGTATCCTAGACATATAATAAATTCATGATATCCGAAGGAAGAATAAGTTTTCATAATGTGCCATAGTATTGGTGCATCTCCAATTTCAATCATGGGTTTAGGCTTCAAATGAGACTCTTCACTTATCCGAGTACCTCTTCCACCTGCTAAAATAACGACTTTCATTCTTCCACTTCACCTCCCGGCTACTTTATTCAACACGGCTTCCATCAAGTTCTGAATAACATTTCCAAAAGTCATTAAAACTTTCAATAACACTTGATTCTAACACCATGAGAGCTTGTGGGAAATCATTTTCATACGTAATCTGGTAATCTATCAAAGCACTTTTTAGCAAATTAGCTTTGAGCTTAATACTCTTATTGTTAATTTTCCCGCTAATTTCAGCCATCGTATTCTCAAGTTCTTGAGCCACCTGAACCAAATCAGTAAGAAGAATTTGGGTTGTTTCCGTTTTTTCATCCAAACTACTATTGTATATAAATTGTATAGAGTCTTTTATAGCCTTAACCAATTCGTCCGTTCTCTGATAAGAAATACTCGATTTCTTTTCCAATTGAACTATCATATCTTTATCTTCTTGAGTTATTCTTTTGTACCAAACTAGACTAGCATTAAAGCGGCTATAATCTCGACCAAAAATATCATCCAGCGCTTTGATAACCCCTGTATGGTATCCCTCTATACCATCCAAATGCTTATTGTCTCCATGTAAAAGATGGGGAGGTAGCTCATCCGCATAGCATTCACAATCATGACCTATCAAGAGTCCTCCTACTTTAATTTTTTTAATTCCTTTAATAATATCCTGATATACATAATCGTAAGTGTGGTTAGCGTCTACAAAAATAATATCGAAGAAGTTTTCTTGTAGAATATCCATCCCTATCGTGGAGTCACAAACTATTGGTTTTATATTTTCGTAGACCCCTGCATATCGCATTACACTTTTAAAATGTTCAAATGCATTTTCATAATTAGCTATGCTGTGACTCATCGTATCTGGACTACCATTCCATGTATCCATACAAAAAAGTATATTATTCTCTGAAAACGTCTTTAAACTGTTAGCAAAAAAATAGCTCGAGCAACCAAACCAGCTGCCCACTTCTAACGCTCTTATATTAGTGTGTTTACCATTCATTAATTCATTGAAAACAAGACTTGTAATTGCCACAATATCAAGCAGTGTTGTTTCCCCGTAAGTATATTTCTTAATAACCTCATAGTTGTTTATCATACTGGTATATTCCTGATACAATCTTTGGGAGCTTAATGTAGTGTAGTTATTATGTTTTACCCCCAAATCTAAAACAACTTCAGCCTCATTGGTATATGTGTTAGTCAGTTTCACTGTATTTTCTTGCAATGATATTTCAATCACAAAAGTTCCCCCACTTAGTTCAAATGTAATAATCGATCAATCTTATTGCCAATAGTAACCCAATCAAAATTCCTTTTAGAGACCTCTTGAATCTCATAGCACACTTTTTCAATTTGTCCTGAATCTTTGCATACTTCTAATAGTGTTTCTGCTAGCTTTTCTACGTCATCAATCGGAAAAAGGCTCCCCAGTTTGCCACCACAAGTAATGTCATAAGCGGGATCAATGTCAGTTGAAATCACATAACATCCAGCTCTAGCCGCCTCTGTAAAAACAAGAGGGAATCCCTCCCATCTTGAGGTTAAACAGAACACTTTAGCTTTTCTGTATTCCTTTTCAAGCTCAAATCTATTATTGATTGAGCCAGGTAATTCTACCTTTTTCATCAAAGTAGGATTCTCTGAAAAATAACTTTGTAGGTACTCCATAAATGTCTCTTCCATGTTCCCTACAATTTTAATTCTCCAATCAGGTATTTCCTCATTCACTAACTTAAAAGCTTCCAAAAGAACATCATTCGCTTTTTGAAAAGTCCCAATTCTTCCTACTGTTAGAATTACATTCTCTTTTTCTTCAAAAGCAACATCATTACTTGCATTAAAGTTGTAATACCCATTCGGTATTAATTCAATTTTCAATGGCCATTTTTGACTAAGATAATGATGTAATTTGCTACTTTCTACGCTAATTAAATCGCATTTTTCCAGTGTTCCCAAAACGTCATTCGTCATATCAATACTGTTCATCCAATATAGGTTTGCATCCAGCTTAAGATATACTTTCCCATCTGGATTAAGAGTTTTAAATATATTTATCCAGCTCAGTGTAAATGAGTAGATACCCATTAAGAATAAGATATCGATATTATTCGCATTTTGAATGAGGTACTCGTCCCCATCTCGCAAAATATCGCCTGTATTTTCAATACGTTCAACGTTCAAACCTTTAACTTCATTATTTAAATAAGGGAATTCCTCCATTTGGTAACAGGCTATTGATGAATTATAGTCATGGTACTTGTGCAAAATAAACGGAATCATTCCAAGATCCTTTGTCAGATGAACATTTTCACATTCAGGCCACAGAGCTACAAGGCGTGGTTTTGTTTTAGCTGATAGATTACTCATATTCGACTCCCTTAATTTGTTAAACTCTGTTTAGGTTTCACTCTCAAAAAACCTAAATCCCCTTACATTTTGTTATTACATTTTCAAATCTATCTCAACCATAAACATAGTTTGAACTTCTCGCTTATTACATTTAATAAAGCATTCTTACCCTTTTCATCTTTCGATTTAAGATATACATTATACATTCGTTCATGTGAACTGTAATTATCAGACAATTCAAGTAATTTAGTATAAAAGAGCTGTGCATCCTGCAGATAATTCGACCTGTAGCAAACATCACCTAATAATCTTATAATATTTTTGTTTCTTGGATGCAGCTTGAACAGCTCCACTAATAAATCAATAGCAATTTCGCCGAAACCATAATCCGCCAGATGCTCACACACTTTAATCTTAATTTCAATGCGACCATTCCATATATATCCAAGTATAGTTTCCATCACTTCAAACTCTTGTAAACGTATCAGGTGTACTAACACTCTCTCTAAAATACTTTCCGTATACGTTGTTAAACTTAACTTATCGATCGATTCATCCCGTACAACTATGGTTAAAAATTTCTTTTCTTTATCACTTAGATTAAACAGTGGGCCAGCCTTCTCGAATAATACCTCGTCTTTAAGAAGAATTGCTAACAACAGTATATCTACTCCATTTTGCTCTTCTTGCTCAGATAGTCCTAGCCATTGCTCTCGGGCTTGGCTATAATCCTTGGCATATTGGCTAGCAACAGCCATGACATGCTCCTGAACCGTTACCTCATACAAGGTTAGATATCTCTGTAAGAGTGGATGTCTCAGTTGATAAAGTGCCTCCAGTATTTTTCCCAAAATTTTACTGTTTGTTATTGAAAATATATCATTGGCGTTTGTAAACATCTCTTCCAGAGAAAGACCTGCTTTTTCTACAATTTCAAAATACTTTCCAATCACAGGTAAAAAATCTGCTTTAAACCTGATCGCTTCTGTAATATGTTCATACGCCTTGTTATATTCATTTCGTGTTGAATGCCACTCTGCAAGCCTTAAATGTGCGATGTACGTGCCATTACCTTCTGTGAATGAAATACCTTGGTCACCAATCTCCAAGCATCTGTTCATACACGCCATAGCATCTCTGTGATATCCAATTTCCATATAGTACAGTGCTTGCAAATGAAACAAATCAACTTCGAGCGGATATAAATCCACAGCTTGTTCCAGAATCGTAAGTGCCTCATCATATCTCTTTAGTTCGCCAAGGCTCCTGCATAAAGATGCAATCAACTCTGGGGCAATCGTGAGATTCTTACTTAATGGGTATGCCTTTTGCAGATATTGAATGGCCTTTTCATGTTCACCAAGCCACATATAGGTTCTACCCATATTGAATAAATTATAGACAGATGGATTCCCCTTCACTTCAACTAACATAAGGGCCAGATTCCTCTGAGCCTTTCCTCTACTTTCCATTATCTCGTCAGTGTAACCGGTATGCATGATCATTAGATTGGAATAACCTGCTACTAACTGATCTTCTTGTTCCCTTGTATTCAAATGTTCATGGAGGCGATTCTGATAACACAGACCTATTTTATTCTTAAAAATACGAATAGCCAGATGAGTCATTCCACGATCGCCTGACATAAAGTTAAATATTTTTGTGAAATAGTAATCTGCTCCAGATTGTAATACCTCAGCCAAATTTGTTGTCTGTTCCAGATATTCGTCTGCATCCAGCACAAGAGTGTAATCTGTATTCGCATGACGTATGGACTCATTACGAGCCGCTGAGAAATCATTGGTCCACTCCATTTGAACAATATCTGTTGTGTACTCTTTGGCGATTGAGAGTGTATTATCAGTAGAACCTGTATCAACAATGACTATCTGATCAACTTTATCTTTTACACTATCCAAACACCTTCTAAGAAATTGCTCTTCATTTTTAACAATCATACATAACGCAATAGTTTTCGACATGTATTCCCTCTCATTTCGCATTTACGAATCCAGATCTATACCTATGTATATCGGTAAAAGTATCCACAATATTTAGAATTATTGTGGCATTAATAACAAGTAAATAATTCCTCGAATAATACTTAAATAAAAAAAACCATCGAGATAATCCTCGATGGCTCTTTGTGCAAAACTTAACGAAGCAATTGCAGTACAGCTTGTGGCTGTTGGTTAGCTTGCGCCAACATCGCTTGTGAAGCTTGTGCAAGGATGTTGTTTTTCGTTTGGTTCATCATTTCTTTCGCCATGTCTACGTCACGAACACGGGATTCTGCAGCAGATAGGTTTTCAGAAGTCGTTCCCAAGTTGTTGATGGTGTGCTCCAAACGGTTTTGGTTTGCACCCAATTTGGAACGTTCAGCAGATACCGACGCGATTGCTGTATCCAAAGTAGCGATTGCAGCGTTCGCACCTGTTTGAGAAGCAATACTTACAGATCCAGCAGCAACGCCTAGGGAACCAGCTCCCATGTTGCCAATATTCAACGTAATGCTTTGGCCTGTGTTAGCTCCGATATGGAATACGACAGCACTTGCGCCAGCACCATTCAACAATTTCTTCGTATTGAACTCAGTTGTTGTCGAGATACGATCGATCTCTGCTGTCAGTTCTGTTACTTCTTTTTGAAGTTCCACACGGTCAGCGTTAGTGTTTGTATCATTCGCCGATTGAACAGACAATTCACGCATACGTTGCAGAATGCTGTGTGTTTCGTTCAATGCGCCCTCAGCTGTTTGAATCAAAGAGATACCGTCTTGTGCATTTTTGGAAGCCATATCCAAACCACGGATTTGTCCGCGCATTTTTTCTGAGATTGCCAATCCTGCAGCATCGTCACCAGCGCGGTTGATCCGCAGACCGGAAGACAATTTTTCGATCGCTTTGTTTGTGTTTGTTGTGTTGGTGTTCAGTTGGCGATGAGTGTTCATCGCAGCAATATTGTGGTTGATAATCATTGAGTGTTTCCTCCCTGAAATAAGTTAGTTCCACATCCTTGTGGTAAACGTTACAATGTTAAGACTAAATACCTATCAGTGCAACATCTTACTTTATATATCGACAGGAACCTCAATACTTTTTATAGTAAAATGATTTTTATTTTATTTTTTTATAATTTGTAACGTCTGGTGCTGTTTCTTTTGAAATCCAAGTTAATTGAAATAAAAAAAGAACCTTCGGAAGTCCAAAGGTTCTTCTAATATAAAGATTAACGAAGCAATTGCAGTACAGCTTGTGGCTGTTGATTGGCTTGCGCCAACATCGCTTGAGAAGCTTGTGCAAGAATGTTGTTTTTCGTTTGGTTCATCATTTCTTTCGCCATGTCTACGTCACGAACACGGGATTCCGCAGCAGACAGGTTCTCAGAAGTCGTTCCCAAGTTGTTGATGGTGTGCTCCAAACGGTTTTGGTTTGCACCCAATTTGGAACGTTCAGCAGATACGGATGCGATTGCTGTATCCAAGGTAGCAATTGCAGCATTCGCACCTGATTGAGTACCAATAGCTACTGATGCAATACCTAGGGAACTGGCTCCCATGTTACCGATATTCAGTGTAATGCTTTGACCTGTGTTAGCCCCGATATGGAATACTACAGCACTTGCACCAGCACCATCCAAAAGCTTTTTAGTGTTAAATTCTGTCGTTGTCGAAATACGGTTAATCTCAGCAGTCAGTTCTGTTACTTCTTTTTGAAGTTCAACACGGTCTGCATCTGTGTTGGTATCATTCGCCGATTGAACAGACAATTCACGCACACGTTGCAAAATGCTGTGTGTTTCGTTCAATGCACCCTCAGCTGTTTGAATCAAAGAGATACCGTCTTGTGCATTTTTGGAAGCCATATCCAAACCGCGGATTTGTCCGCGCATTTTTTCGGAAATCGCCAATCCTGCAGCATCGTCACCAGCGCGGTTGATCCGCAGACCGGAAGACAATTTTTCGATCGCTTTGTTTGTGTTTGTTGTGTTGGTGTTCAGTTGGCGATGAGTGTTCATCGCAGCAATATTGTGGTTGATAATCATTGAGTGTTTCCTCCCTGAAATAAGTTAGTTCCACATCCTTGTGGTAAACGTTACAACGTTAAGGCTGGAATACCTATCAGTGCAACATCTTACTTTATATATCGACAGAAACAACAATACTTTTTATAGTAAAATGTTTTTATTTTTATTTTTTTGGTGATCTCTCTTCTGAGATCCAAGTTAGTTGGACTGAAAAACAGAAGAACCTTTGGGAGCCCAAAGGTTCTTCTAATATAAAGATTAACGAAGTAATTGCAGTACAGCTTGTGGCTGTTGGTTAGCTTGCGCCAACATCGCTTGTGAAGCTTGTGCAAGGATGTTGTTTTTCGTTTGGTTCATCATTTCTTTCGCCATGTCTACGTCACGAACACGGGATTCCGCAGCAGACAGGTTTTCAGAAGTCGTTCCCAAGTTGTTGATGGTGTGCTCCAAACGGTTTTGGTTTGCACCCAATTTGGAACGTTCAGCAGATACCGACGCGATTGCTGTATCCAAAGTAGCGATTGCAGCGTTCGCACCTGTTTGAGTACCAATGGCAACTGACCCAACACCCAGGGAACCGGATCCCATGTTCCCAATGTTCAACGTAATGCTTTGACCTGTGTTAGCTCCGATATGGAATACTACAGCACTTGCACCAGCACCATCCAACAATTTCTTCGTATTGAATTCAGTTGTTGTCGAGATACGATCAATTTCAGCTGTCAGTTGTGTAACTTCTTTTTGAAGCTCTGCACGGTCTGCATCTGTGTTGGTATCATTCGCCGATTGAACAGACAATTCACGTACACGTTGCAGAATGCTGTGTGTTTCGTTCAATGCGCCTTCAGCTGTTTGAATCAAAGAGATACCGTCTTGTGCATTTTTGGAAGCCATATCCAAACCGCGGATTTGTCCGCGCATTTTTTCGGAAATCGCCAATCCTGCAGCATCGTCACCAGCGCGGTTAATCCGCAGTCCGGAAGACAATTTTTCGATCGCTTTGTTCGTGTTAGTTGTGTTGGTGTTCAGTTGACGATGAGTGTTCATTGCAGCAATATTGTGGTTGATAATCATTGAGTGTTTCCTCCCTGAAATAAGTTAGTTCCACATCCTTGTGGTAAACGTCGCTACATTAAGGTCGGCCGCCCTCCTGAAACAACGTCTATACTATATATCGTCAGATAAACAAAAACTATTATAGCTGAATAGATTATTCTCTATTTATCTTTCTCTTTAGTATCACGAACAAACTGCATAAATGCTTCCACGTCAGATACGGGCGGAGCTGTAGACTCACGATTGGCTTCCTGAATGGAAACGTACAATTCTTGACGAAAGATATCCACATGATTCGGCGCCGAGATTCCGATCCTCACGGTGTCTCCATCCACTGCAAGCACAGTCACCTCAATGTTATCCTGAATAATAATGGATTCTCCTCTTTTTCGTGACAGTACTAGCATAGTTAATTCCCGCCTTTCACCGATTGCAGGTTATTTGACCAGATCCGATGTCTAGTTTCATATCCGGATTGGTGAAGCACAACTTGTTTGCCTTTTAGAGTAACGGGATTCATCACAAGCGGTGCCAACAAATTCATAGTTGATTTTACTGTTTCCGAATGAATAGTCACAATGGCGTATACTCCTACCTTTTCTTCAAGTTTCAGCTCATCTTTGTCCTCATTACTCAACTCAAAACTATAGTCTGTCTTAAACTCAAACGGACTAACGATTAAAAATGAAATTTCTGAGTCGTTTATAGATTGAAGATAGCTAAAAGGAGTTCCTTCCCATGGAATTAATGCAAAATCATTCTCCTGCTCAAATCCAGGCAACCCCTTTTCAAAATGATATACGTCCTCTAGAGATACATCGATTTCACCTAACATACTAGTTCTAATTAAAATATCAAACGCCTCCTTGGCAGCAGTTTTGTACAAAAAAAAGCTATAGCGGATGTCGAACATAACCGTCTATAGCCTATTATAACCTATTACCTTTATAGTCCCATATCTATAGCAGGTGGAGTAAACTGTATAGAAGCATACTGCTTAACGTAAATGTCCAACTTGCCTCGTTGATATTCAATCTCCGGCCTGTTCACTATGACGTTTAAATTGGATACAGCCGACTCAAAACGAACGTCTGGTGCTCTAGTCTCAATTCTTATATCAACATTGTCATAAGATGCTGGTGCTCTAGTCTCTGGAAAAGGTTTCGCCTGCCAATTTGTACCGACAATATTCGCTATCGTGTTACCCGGCCTATGAATGGCAGCTAATTGATTTCCTTGCTCAACTCGCTCAGCCATATTTCGCAAAAATTGCTGCTGAAATCCTGAGTATATCCTAGAATTCATTTCAAACATACTACCACCAGTATACGCCGCAAATGCTTTACTTTGATCCACATCTAGTTTGATCGGATGACTCTCCACTATGAATTTGGCAGGTGTCGTGCTCATTTGAAGCTCAGCCTTAGGCTGGCGAATGGATTGTTGACCCAGATCAGCATCAATATGCAACACAGAAGGTGTTGTTTTAATTTGAACGATGGGAAGAGTCCTCAAATGTAACCACTCCCTTTATCTCAAGAAGTCTACCAAAGATGGAGAAATGATCTTAGCTCCTGTTGATAAGGAAGCATTGTATATGTTTTCCTGAATCTTTGATTTTATTGCCAGTTCAGCATAGTCCGCATCTTCCACTTTAGCTTGCAGTTCACTGAGATTTACACCAAGGTCATCCAAACGTCCCATCATAAGCTCAACACGATTGGTCTTCGCACCGATTTCAGAACGAATTGCTAACACTTTGTCTGTACGACTGTCTATGTTATCAAGTTGATTGGACAACTCTTGCTGATCACCATCCGTCAGCGCCTGCATAATGGTGTTCAAAATAACAAAAAGGTTGTCAGGTTCTGTTGAATCACCAAACACTTCATTCCCGGTAGTATTAATGGGCAATTGAACACTTTCTCCAACAATAAAGTTGATTTTACCTTTATCTGTGACAATCGCATCTGCATTTGTTGTGTCAAGTGTCCCATCTGCATTTCTGGGGAAATCATATGGTTTGATATCATAAGTCTCCCCGTTAAAAATATACTTACCGTTGAGCTTACTATTTGAAATATCTATAAGTTGCTCCTTAAGTTGCTTAACTTCCTCATTAATGCTATCAAGAGCAGACTGGGGGTTTGTTCCGGTAGAAGCTTGTACCGTCAACTCTCTTAACCGTTGGACAACGCTTCCTGCCTGATCCAGAACAGTATCATTAAAATCTAGCCAGGAGATGGTACTATCTACATTTTTCTGATACTGCTCATTTGACGATAATTCTGCACGATATCGAAGGGAGTAAGTAATCCCTACAGGGTCATCTGATGGTTTATTAATTTTCCGACCTGTAGCAAGTTGCGTCTGAGTATTATTCATTTGTTGAGCATTTCGATTGAGGTTCATGATCAACTGTGAACTGAGCATATTATTCGTAATTCTCATGATCTTTTATTCCCCCTTTTTACTATCTACCTACAACACCAGTAGAATTGATCAATTTATCTAACAATTGGTCAAATGTGGTCATAAACCGGGCGGACGCACTATAAGCATGCTGAAATTTAATCATATTAGCCATTTCCTCATCTAAAGATACGCCGCTAACAGATTGACGCCGAGTATCGACCTGTTCTACGAGAAACTCTGAATTGGAAGTCTGACGAGCCGCTTCCTGAGATTGAACACCCAACTGTCCAACGATAGCACTGAACTGAGCACCAATGGGTGCATTACGTAAACCATCAGCTGACTTCATCGGTGTATCTTTAAGATTGGCAAGCAGATTCGCCAGCGTATTATTCCCTTTGATTACCGTTTCTGTCCCCGAAGAATCGGTAGTTGTACGCAAAGAGGTTGCAATCTTATTTGGATCGGCTAGAATCGCCGCATTTAATGAAATATTTCCTGCTGTGATTGCCGTCCCACCACCAGATGCCGTGAAGAAAGGTACGCCCGGTGACGTAGTACCGTCCATGCTGTATCCGAGTTGATGCAAACCGTTCAGACCCTTTACCGTAACTTTCAGATCAGTTGCAAGCGTCCGTGCTGCACCCGTGTATGTAACACCATCCAGAACAGTATTATCTGGCAAGATAGAACCCGCAGGAAGGGTGATCTCAATATCACCGTTGGCAAGCGTATTAGCTAAGTCATCCATTTGTTTCTGATAATCACTTACCAAAGTGTCTCTGGACTTGATCATGCCGTGGACCTCGCCGTTGGTGAGCGTGCCTGCTGTATACGCAGCATTCAGAAAAGCAGGATCTATCGCAACTTGTACCGCCCCGCCAGTGACGAGTGCCTGTCCATTCATCTGAACCTGGTATCCTTGCGGAGAATCCGTAACGGTAACGTTCATAATTTTGGACAGCTTGTCTGTCATCAGATCACGTTGGTCACGTAAATCATTGGCATTGTCGCCTAGAGATTCGACTTTTACAATAGCACTATTAAGGTTCGCAATGTTACCAAGGTAGCCCTGGATCTCATTGCTTTTCACAGCGATGTTACTGTCCAGATCCTGACTGAGTGCATCTAGTTGGCGGCTAATCTGATTCATCGCATCGGTCAGAGCCAACGTCGTTTCTTTTACGATCCGCCGTGCTGTAACATCCTCAGGATTTTTACTCAGGTCTGACCATGATTTGTAGAAATTATCCATAACGGTTCGAAAACCAGTGTTTGATGGTTCGTTTACAATAGCTTCAAGTTTCTCAAGTGTATCTCGTTGAATGGACCAACTCCCGAAGTTGGTATTCTCATTGCGATACTGGTCATCCAGAAATTTCTCGCGTACACGTGTAATGGAGTTGAATTCTACACCTGTACCGAGTTGTCCTGGTGTTGTACTATGCAAAAATGCAAACGGCTCCATTGGAATGGATGCCTGCATGTTTACCTTTTGACGTGAGTAACCTTCCGTGTTGGCATTGGCTACGTTATGGCCTGTTGTGCTAAGAGCTGTCGTCTGTGTGAACAAACTGCGTTTAGCCGTTTCGATTGAATGAAATGTAGATGTCACCTGGTTTCCCCCTAATTAATCAGGCACGCGTGTCAAACAGACCGATTCGCCCTGGATTACCGTTCTTATCAGCAGGATGCTGATATGTGGCATCCTGTTCTGGCCGAGAAGCAAAAATGTCCATTGAAAGATCAATAAACATCAACGATTGCTCGATCAGCTTTTGATTCAGTTGATTAATTTCTTTTAATTCATGTAGTGTTCCCGCTAGCTTCTTCTGGACTTCGAGCAATCGCTGTTTGTCAGCCGGATCAAAAATCAGCTTGGAAATCTCGGTAATATTCAGGTTCAACATGGACTTAATTCCACGTTCTTGAAGCAGTTCGTGAACTGCGCTCTGCCGTTCGATCTCCAATGGCTCCTGTTGTTTCATGAAACGGGATTCTTTGTTCAGAACGGCAATGAGTTCATCCACATCGTTTTTGACAATGACCTGTCTCTTGACCTCGCTGAGTGCCAGCATATCGCGGTGACTTTGTTCCATTTGCTGCAAAACTGCAATTAATCTGTCCAGTGCTGCCATTACGTGATCACCTATTCCTTATCAAAAGACTTAAAATACGGTAGCAACTTATCAGCAAGCTTGCTACTATCTACCTGATACGTTCCGGAACTCACCTGTTCTTTCAGTTCCTGTATTCGTTGTACGCGTCCTGCATCCTGTGTACGACTTTGTTCCTCAAGCATCTTCATCGCCTCCGGAGAAATAGATACTTCGTCCTTACGGCGGCTCTTCTTGGCATCAGCCTGCTGATTGGATTCAACGTTCCTTTGATATGAATTGATGGCGCCAATTCTACTCGGTTCATTGATTTTCATTTAACTTGCACTTCCTTCCACATAAGGTTTTTACGACGATATACGTTTTTCTTACTTTATCTTTATGTTATCAAAATAATTAGGATAATAAAAAAAACCGATAATCTTTAATAAGTTTATCGGTACGTTTCAAAACATTTGTTATAGCAAAACATGTATTTGAGCCCTCGCTCCTATTAATCGCGTAGTTTGTCGACAGCATTGTAGGTTCGTCCGCCTACATTGTTGTTATCCTTCTGACCTACTTCACGAGCTGCCCCTGCCAAGTCTTTCGTTAAACGATTACGGCAAGAGTCACACATATGACCTTCACGAATCAACGTTCCGCATACTTCACAAGGATACATCATATTCGGGGCGTTCTCGATGGAAATTCGTCCCTCACGGATGAACTTGGTAATGTTTTTAATTGAAACTTCTGTTGCATCGGATAGTTCCTGTATGTTGGTGCCCTTGTTTTCGCGCAAATAATCTACACAGATCTGATATTCCTGCTCTATTTCCTTGATACAGTTCGAGCATACATCTCGAAAATTCAACGCATATAATTTACCACAGCGAGGACAATTACCTAGATTCATCGCTAAAACGCCCCTCTCAAACTTCCATTTCCGAATAGATAATAACTATACATTACCTTATTTTCTCTGATGAAGCCATAGTCTATTTACAAAACAAAAGAGGGGAGCAGGATGCATATATACGCAAGCCCGTTCCCCCACTTTAATTCATTAATTCAATGTTCTAATGTTTAGTACAGCAGACCACACGCTTGTGTTCTGGTCATTGAATGCTCTGATACGATATTTATGCAAACTGGACGGTAACAGATCTGAATGAATAAAAGTTGTATCACTAACCGTTGCCACGATTTGTCCATCGGCTTCAATTTCGTAAGATGAAGCTCCCACAACCGCGTCCCACGTCAGAATAACATTCGTTCTGTCCGAAGTTCCTTTCAGCACAGCTGTAGTTAATTGAGTCGTTCCCGTTAAGATCTCACTCCAAGCTCCCGCACCGGAAGCATTTTTGGCACGAATACGGAAGGTATGCTCCGTATTTGGTGCAAGTCCGCTCTTCGTATAAGCAACTCCACTCACGGCTACTACCGTACCATCAATCTCTAGGTCATAACCGGTAGCTCCAGTTACAGCACTCCATCTTAGCGCGATCGCCGCTGTGGTTGCAGAGTTAATACTCAAGCCTGAGACACTCGCAGGTAACGTAGTTTGAGACAACACTGCTGTCCATGCACTCACATTGGTGTCGGTCAGGGCACGAACACGATATTTATGAATCGTTCCACCAAGCACTCCATTGTGTACATACATGAGATCACTCACCGTAGCAACTACTATACCATCTGCCTCAATCTCATATTTTGTTGCACCAGCAACTTCATTCCATGTCAGCGTAACTGCCGTTTCTTCAGGTACACCTTTCAGCGTTGTGGGTACATTCAACTGGGTCGAAGCAGTTACGATCTCACTCCAGCTACCCATGCCAGCAGCATTTTTGGCACGGATGCGGAAGGTATGATCTGTATTGGCTAGAAGACCACTTTTTGTATAAGCAGATCCACTCACAGAAATCACAACACCGTCAATTTCCAAATCGTAAGCGGTAGCGCCTGTAACAGGGCTCCATTTCATTGAGATGGCAACAGGTGTAGCGGTATTTAGCACGAAACCGTTAACTGTAGCAGGGATCGTGCTTTGCGTCAGCACTGCTGTCCATGCACTTGTATTCGTCTCCGCCAACGCACGAATGCGATACTTATGCGCCGTTCCTGGCAGCAATGCTGCATGGCTAAAACTAGGTTCTTCTACTGTTGCTACTATTGCTCCATCAGCCTCAATCTCATACTTTGTTGCGTCTGCTATATCAGCCCATGTGAGGTTGACTGCAGTTTCTTCCGATGTTGCTTTTAGTACGGGTGTATTTAGGAGTGTCGTTCCACTGATCAAGTCACTCCATGCCCCTACACCAGCGGTATTTTTCGAGCGGATACGGAAAGTGTGATCTGTGTTTGCTCCAAGACCACTCTTCGTATAAGCTACTCCCGTTACTGGGACAACGGTACCATCGATTTCCAGATCATATCCCGTAGCTCCCGTCACTGCTGTCCATTTCAATGCAATGGCTACGTTCGTAGCCGAGCTAACGGTTAATCCTGTAACGGAGGCAGGGATCGTGCTCTGCGTCAGGATTGCTGTCCATGCACTTGTATTCGTCTCCGTCAACGCACGAATGCGATACTTATGCGCCGTTCCTGGTAACTGTCCTATGTGACTATAGCTTGGCTCTTCTACCGTTGCCACTACTACTCCATCAGCCTCAAGCTCATACTTCGTTGCATCAGGAATAGCTGCCCAAGTTAAGTTGATTGCAGTTTCTTCCGACGTTGCTTTCAATACCGGTGTATTTAGAAGTGTCGTTGCATTGATAAGTTCGCTCCAAGCCCCTACACCGGCAGCATTCTTCGAACGAATACGGAAAGTATGGTCTGTATTGGCTGCAAGACCACTCTTGGTATAGGCTACTCCCGTTACTGGGACAACCGTACCATCGATCTCCAGATCATATCCCGTTGCTCCCGTCACTGCTGTCCATTTCAAAGCAATGGCTACGTTAGTAGCCGAGTTAACCGTTAATCCTGTAACAGAGGCAGGGATCGTGCTCTGCGTCAGGATTGCTGTCC
The DNA here is from genome assembly GCF_001570725.1 of Paenibacillus amylolyticus. Lineage (GTDB taxonomy): Bacteria > Bacillota > Bacilli > Paenibacillales > Paenibacillaceae > Paenibacillus > Paenibacillus amylolyticus_A. Next base: position 731,993 of record NZ_BCNV01000005.1, on the reverse strand, counting down.
ATGCACTCGTATTGGTATCTGTCATCGCACGAATACGATACTTATGCGCTGTTCCTGGCAACTGTCCTATGTGACTATAGCTCGGCTCTTCTACCGTTGCCACTACTACTCCATCCGCCTCAATCTCATACTTCGTTGCATCAGGAATAGCTGCCCAAGTTAAGTTGATTGCAGTTTCTTCCGACGTTGCTTTCAATACCGGTGTATTTAGAAGTGTCGTTGCATTGATAAGTTCGCTCCAAGCCCCTACACCGGCAGCATTCTTCGAACGAATACGGAAAGTATGGTCTGTATTGGCTGCAAGACCACTCTTGGTATAGGCTACTCCCGTTACTGGTACAACGGTACCATCGATCTCAAGGTCATATCCGGTTGCTCCAGTAACTGCTGTCCATTTCAAAGCAATGGCTACGTTCGTAGCCGAGTTAAAGGTTAATCCTGTAACAGAGGCAGGGATCGTGCTCTGCGTCAGGATTGCTGTCCATGCACTTGTATTCGTCTCCGTCAACGCACGAATGCGATACTTATGGGCTGTTCCTGGCAGCAGTGCTGCATGGCTATAACTAGGCTCTTCTACCGTTGCCACTACTGCTCCATCCGCCTCAATCTCATACTTTGTTGCGTCTGCTATACCAGCCCAGGTGAGGTTGACTGCAGTTTCTTCCGATGTTGCTTTCAAGACAGGTGTGTTCAATAGCGTTACTCCGCTGATCAGATCACTCCATGCCCCTGCACCGGCGGCATTTTTCGAACGAATACGGAAAGTATGGTCTGTGTTCGCTGTAAGACCGCTCTTCGTATAAGCTACTCCCGTTACTGGGACAACGGTACCATCGATTTCCAGATCATATCCCGTAGCTCCCGTCACTGCTGTCCATTTCAATGCAATGGCTACGTTCGTAGCCGAGCTAACGGTTAATCCTGTAACGGAGGCAGGGATCGTGCTCTGCGTCAGGATTGCTGTCCATGCACTTGTATTCGTCTCCGTCAACGCACGAATGCGATACTTATGCGCCGTTCCTGGTAACAATGATGTATGGCTGTAGTTAGGTTCTTCTACTGTTGCCACTACTGCTCCATCCGCCTCAATCTCATATTTTGTTGCGTCTGCTACATCAGCCCAGGTGAGGTTGACTGCAGTTTCTTCCGATGTTGCTTTTAGTACGGGTGTATTTAGGAGTGTCGTTCCATTGATGAGTTCGCTCCAAGCCCCTACACCAGCGGCATTTTTCGAGCGAATACGGAAAGTATGATCTGTATTGGCTGCGAGACCACTCTTCGTGTAGGTTACTCCTGTTACGGGGACAACTGTTCCATCGATCTCAAGGTCATAACCTGTGGCTCCGGTTACTGCTGTCCACTTCAGAGTAATAGCTGCATTGGTTGATGCACTAATCACTAATCCATTAACGGAATCAGGTAATGTATTTTGTGATTTTACTGTCGACCATGCGCTAACGTTATTATCACTTATAGCACGTACACGATACTTATGTGCTGTTCCAGGTTTGAGCCCCGTGTGCGTATAGATTGAATCTGTTATATCCCCAACGACAACACCATCAGCCTCAACTTCATATGACGTTGCACCCTCAACTGGTGACCAGATGAGAACAACTTCTTCTTGTGAAGGGTTGGACTGAATAATGGGTGTACTCATCTGGGTAATACCTGTAGTTATATCACTCCAGTTTCCTGCACCACCAGCATTTTTAGGTCTAATTCTAAAGGTATACTCTGTATTGGCTGTAAGCCCAGTTTTACTATATGTGGTGCCGGTTACAGCAACATTAGTGCCATCAATCTCCAAATCATATCCGGTAGCACCCTTTACAGCAGTCCAAGCTACGGTTAGTTTATTAAATGTAGCATCAGTAACCTTCAACCCGTCCGCACGGTCAGGTACTGTTAACTGGCTCACCATTTTACTCCACGCACTCTCATTGTTAGCAGAGAAGGCTTTTAGCACATAGGTATGCGTTGAATTAGCTTCAAGCCCTTCATGTACATAAGAAGTTACGTTTCCTAATTCAATAGGTGTACCACCATCAACCTGCAACTGGTAGCGATCTGCAAACTCAACCCCATTCCACTGAATCGTATTCTTTCCTTCCTCTGCCGTTACGGCCAAAACGGGTTTCTCAAGCAAGGTAGTTAATGCAACCGACTCACTCCACTCACTAGCTCCTAGTCGGTTAATTCCACGTACTCTATAGGTGTATGTAGTATTTGGTGTAAGCGAAGAACTTGTATAATTGATTCCGTAAAAAGGCCCTTGGACTACGCCATTCTCTTCAATCTCATATTGGACAGCTTGTGGAGCAGCAGACCAATCGAGATTAATCGCTACATCACTGGCGTCAGCCGCTAAATTAGTTGGAACAGCTGGAACCGTAGTAATAGGCTGTGTTGTCCCCGGCTCTTTTACAAAACTGAATGATTCTGCTTTCCGTATGTAATACGGATTCAGGTTAGATACAAAATCTACTACCGCACCTGTATCTGCGTTAATCACAAGACTTAACTGTGTAGCCTCATAGCTTTGCACATATCTTGGCGTGGTTATTCCAAACTCATCAACGGTGGAAGATTTCCATACCCCAACATTGGTTCCAGATTGTCTGTATTCCATAGTCGTGTAATACTCCCATACCTCACCAAAGTCGATGATAAAGGCATTGGTAACTTTGCCGGTATAAGTAGATGTGTAGGAGCCAAATGAAATCTTGGTTATATCCTCAACTGCCCCATTGATCGATTGACTTCTCCTAAAAGAATATCCTGATGTTGAAATCTCGTATGATCTCGCCCAACTCAGTTTAACTGATTTTTGGTTCACTTGTAGTTGGCCGTTGTTGTTAGTCAACACATATTGGTAATCATTACTTGATGAGACTATCCCGCTTCCTATTGCGGCATGTGCCCGGTTCCCCCCGTACACGCCAAACTGTCCGATTACCAGCATGAATACTAGTAGACGGACAGTCCATAAGTAAAATCCGTTTTTTCTTTTTCCTGCGACCACTTTTGTTCTCCCCTTTAAAAGATATGATGTGCCACTCCCTGTGCTGAACGGCAAAACTATCTATTCTGCGCGAGAAAAGCAATTCCTCTTTTTTACATGTTAAAATTTTCTTATAACGCTTTCATTCATAATTTCTTCAAACAACCATATTGCAAACGGTATAAATGGAAAGGAGAACCGCACAAATATACCTATCATTAATAAAAGAACATATTTTCCTGTCTACTATTAATCATAATGTATAAATTCCCCGCCTAGAGTGTCTGAAGAATGCTGAACCGTCATTCATTATTTGGATTTAACTACTACGATCTTGCCAGTGTCAGTGTGAAAATCTCGACCGGAAGATCCATGGAGAAGCCAGCATTTAGAATAACCCGTCCACAAGCGTCCAAGGTGCTACCTGTTGTGTATATATCATCGATTAGCAGGATCTGTATGGGTTTGGCATGTGACATGGCCTTTTGTGTTGGCAGATGAAATCCCCTGTATAGCTCTTCAATTAACTGCATACCATCTCGGTTGATGGAAAAAGCGTTCTTCATCGTTTCGATACGCTCACCGCGTGATTTGAAGCTTTGTTTGGTCGTGTTGATCTGGCGCTGCAACAGATCCACGATGGGCAGGCGGAAGGCGGTGGCGAGCCCAGCAGCCAGCCGCTCCGCCTGATTGAAGCCGCGCTCGGCCAGGCGCTCGCTGCTCACGGGAACATAGGTGACCACGTCAGGCCGCCACTGGGGCTTCGTTTGCAGAGGCGGCGACAGAGGGCGTTGAGTTGCTGCTCTGGGATGGGCGTGCGCGTTGGTTGACGCGCGCGGGTGGGGTGGATGTGAGCTGACATCCACCGATTTTTGAGCAAGTGTGGCGGGATGAGCCACGGGGGCTGGGGGTTCTTTTGCCAAAGCAGAATTCTGCTCCTCACTCATCGCTTGAAAGGCTTGAATCAACAAAGCGGTTAGGAGCGGCGCGTATCTTTCGTGGCCTCGGAATTTGTACATGCCTATCCATTCTTTCATAAGAGCATTGTATTGTACGGCGCTGCGATTGGAGATAAAAGATCGGTTTTGCATGTGTAGACGAGCACAGTCCGGACAACCGACACCCCTACCACAACGCAAACAGCGGATGGAACGAATCCATGGAATCTGCTTCATACAACGCGGGCATATGCCCGGATAGATTGAAGACAGAATCGCTCGAGTGCCGCATGTCAGACAAGTCGCTCCCGGTGGGGCGAGCAGGTGATGAAGACGCCGGGTCAGGTGCTGTGCATGATCGGTTATGTTGCTGAGCCAATTGAACATAAGGGGCATATCTCCAGTCTTGGGAATATATTTTGAAATGTGGAACCAAACTTGGCAGATGACAATTATGTCTGGGATGGTGGATGCAGGTAGCCTTTGCGACGAGCGATCGTGTTCATTTTCCGGATCTGTGCAACGGCCTTCACCTGAGAACGTGTCCGACGAGATGATGCAAAAACCACTCTACCCGCCGGGTCATCCATGGAACGCCCTGCTCTGCCCGCCATCTGAACGAGTGAAGCTTCATCAAAGAGACCATTGTCTGCATCCAATATAAAGACATCGCTGCGCGGAATGGTCACGCCACGCTCCAGAATCGTTGTCGTTACGAGCAAACGAATGTTGCGATCACGAAAGGCTATAACTTTGCTAGCTCGATCAGGGTCCTGAGATGAAGTTCCTTCGATATGGATCCCTGGAAAGGTACGACGCATCAGGTTCACAAACGCCTCAATTTGGGCAATACGTGTCACAAACACAAATACCTGGGCGTCACGCTCCAATGAAATCTGGATGTTAGTCTTCAAGGCAGAAGGAAGATTTCGTTTCTTAATACATTCAGCAACGGTAACCATCTTGATTAGTCTTGGTACGGGCAAAGGATGACGGTGAAAACGTACCGGGACTTTGGCATGAGTTAGTTTCCCCTGTGCTGCTTCCCTCTGGAGCCGAGCTGGCGGTGTAGCAGACAGATAGACAAAATTCCCCTCCGGTTTACAGGAGGATGCCGCCGCGTGAGCGAGCATGGGATCGTTATGATAGGGGAAAGCATCCAATTCATCGATAATGACGAGATCAAATCCCTGATAAAAACGCATCAATTGATGCGTGGTCGCGAGCGTAAGCTGCGCGTCTTTCCAGCGTTCGTCACTGCCTCCGTAAAGGGTAGCGAGCGAAGTGTCCGGAAAAGCTTTGGCTAGTCGCGGAGCCAGTTCCAACACCACGTCCCTGCGTGGCGTAGCGACCAAAGCTCGTCCACCACGATCCAATGTATGTTGGAGCAAGGGGAAAATCATCTCGGTCTTGCCGGCCCCGGTCACGGCCCACAGCAAGAACCGCCCCGGCCCATCCCCTGCGGGTGGCCGGGCCAAAAACGCAAGCGCCGCGGCTGCTGCCGCGCTCTGCGCTGCGCTAAGCCCCCACCGGGCGAGCCCGCCGCCGGTGGGGGCCAAGGCCGTGCCACGCGGTGCTTCGCCGCGTCGTGGCACGTCCCCTTGCGCTGCACTGCGTAGCAGCAGCGCACAGGCACGGCTGCGCCCTAGCGCGAGGCAAGCCTCGCAGTAGGCGCACGCCGCCAGGCCGCAGGCAGCGCAGGGCACGCGCTGCCTGGCTTCGCTGCCACAACGGTGGCAGCGGGGCGCGCTCCGCGCGCGTCCAAGCCACGCGTGCCGACGGCGCGTGGCGGGCCCTTCGAGGGCGGCTGTGATACTCAGCCGCCCGTGCAAGCGCGCGAGCTGTGCAGCCGCGCGCCACTCCCTAGGCGGCTGGGCGGTATCCGCCAGCAACGCCTCCGCCTCGGCCGCCAGCAGTTGGCGGCCGCTGATCCGCTCAGCCAGCAGGGCCGCGTCCCGCTCCAGCTGAGCCCACTGCCCGGCGGGATACGGCTCGGGCATCCCGCCTACCTGAATGCGATGCGCAGCGCTACTCCCCGCTTTGCCTGCTATACCTTTTCTCGCCTCAACTTCCCCCGAAGCCAGTTCATATACATCCAGCTTCCGCGCAAGATAGCTCTGCCATTCGCGCTCACCCCAGTGATCCATGTCCCGCTCCATCTCAAAATGCTCAACCAACCAAGATGCCTGACTTAACGACACCACCGCATCTAACAACAACCAGCGCAGCACATGCCGACCACTTCCGCCCTCTAGCCACCAATTTACGTCCACTCGAATATCGAGAGACAAGGCCATGCTCCACCCTTCCCCTACACGGCACACATATAAGGCAACTTTCATTTACTCTCCTCCCTCCAACCTACTTTCTCCCGAACGCAAAAAAAGCACATGCCAACCCGGCTGTTCGCCGGAGCATGTGCTTCATGTCCATATTCAATCTTGCGTATGATTAATCTACTCATTACTATACCAATTGAATCTCTACATCACAAGGTTCGTCATGCATCATACAATTCTGCTAATAACCAGAATCTTTCTTTAAAATTGCGAAACTTTTTCCAATCTGGTTCGTCTATACTTTTAAATTAAGAGTTCTGACTTCGAAAATCTTATTTCTGTGATCAAGAACTCATCGTACCCAGACAATAACCATAGATTGCATAAAAACCCATTTTTAATTTAAAAGCAGACTTGGCTACAATTACAAAAAAAGACTACAGCTTCTGCTGTAATCTTTTCACTGTAGATCTGCGAAATGCTAATCCTATTTCCGTTCACATGATGATTTATGCTCTGACTCGCGCAAATCAATCAGGCGAAACGTGTGATCGGTCTGCGCTACCCGTTCAATATCAGCAGGGACAGCAGGCAGATAGGATGTCTCCAATCCTTGCCTTTGCATAAGCTTTTCAATAATCGTAATCGTTTCCGCTTCTGTACGATCAGCGACAACGGTTAGTCTGAAGCTCTTTCCACGGTATAATAATTCCCGGCAAAGTTCTCTTACAATGCCTTCAATCCGCCCTGCCTGATTGGAAGGGATGAGCAGAATCTGCTCGAAACCTTCAGATTCCGGACGAGAAAGATAGCGCTGGTGCATGGCATGAACGGCCATTGCCGCCAGGAAGTATATGAGCAGAATCATAGTCAGATGAGCAACCATGGCAACTGCACCTCCTCGGAAGGTCATGCTCACCCATGGCGAAAATCCCTGTATACAACAAGTATATGCTGTACTTCCTGAAGGGTTACACTTGCATTTCCCATCACTCATATTCCATTCTGATCGACACCGGACGAAGAAAGACAGGCCAGGTCATTCATTCACGCCTAAGCTTGAACATATGTTCCGCACAACCTTACACTTTGCTCGTTTGCAGTGATAAAGTCCATTAACCCGCAGACCAATCCAACATTCTGGAAAGGGCGCGAGTGAACACCAATCTATACTTCATCAAGGTTGAACCAACCAATGGACTGACTTACGATATAAATACTGCTTTATAAAGAAATAAGGTATTAGAGCGTAACCCAACCATATTTGATCGAATTGATAACAGCTTGTGTACGGTCGTCTACTTCCATCTTCTGCAGAATACTGCTGACATGGTTTTTTACCGTTTTTTCACTGATGAACAGGAATTCACCAATCATCTTATTGCTCTTACCTTCTGCCATCAAGCGAAGCACTTCAGCCTCACGACGTGTGAGCGGGTTATTGTCGCCAGCGACAAATTTAACACCGGCTTCCTTCGAAGCTCCTTCACTCATTGCCCCTGTTTCATTAAGATACGTCATTCGACGCAGCTGCATGATCAGTTTGCCGGTTACTTTCGGATGAATGAACGCATGTCCTTCATGCACGGAACGAATCGCATTGATCAGAGACTCGGCCTCCATATCTTTCAGCAAGTATCCGTTAGCGCCTTTACGAAGCGTCTCAAATACATAACTTTCATCATCATGAATGGACAGGATAATCACTTTGACATCAGGGAACAGCTCACGCAATTTCTCTGTTGCCTCAACCCCGTTTTCGATCGGCATGTTAATGTCCATCAACACGATATCAGGTTTATCCTGGTTGCAGAATTCGAGCACTTGAATACCATCGCCGCATTCGCCGATGACCTCAATGTCGTCCTCCATATTTAAAATGCGTTTCAGTCCCTCACGGAACAGCTGATGATCATCAGCCAATAGAACTTTAATTGACGCTTTACCAGTATCACGGTTTTCCATCATCCTGCTACTCCTTTCCCTTATCCACGTTTGTCGGGATATGAATCACTATTTTGGTTCCTTGATTTTCTCCGGATTCAATCTCTATTCTTCCTTCTAACAGTTCAACCCGCTCTCTCATCCCAATCAGACCGAAGTGGCTATGATCCTTGCTTTTCTTCGCAAGAAGCTCCGGTTTGAACCCAAGCCCATTGTCCTGAACGACAATCTTGACGAGCTGAGCCTGGTATGTAATTTCCACTACAACATAAGTGGGATAAGCATGCTTTGCAGCATTCGACAGACCTTCCTGCACGAGGCGGTAGATCGCTGCCTCCATCGCAGAAGATAAACGGTGTTCTTTACCTCTTGTTTCAAAAAGCGACCGGATTTTCGTTTTTACCTCAAAATCCTGCACGTACTTCCGAAGCGTTGGAATCAGTCCCAGATCATCCAGTGCCATAGGACGCAGATTGAAAATAACTTTTCTCATTTCTTCAAGACTGGAACGAACCTGGCCTTTCAAATCTACTATTTCGGCCTGGACCATCTTAAAATCCTGCTTAATGAGCATTCTTTCTACAATTTCCGTCCTAAGCACTAGATTGGCGAGCATCTGCGCAGGCCCGTCATGAATCTCACGAGCAATACGTTTCCGCTCTTCTTCCTGGGCCAAAATTATTTTCAAACCAATCATTTGTCGATTTTTGGCAGATTCGATGATCCGGGTCACTTGACCCAGTTCACCTGACAGGTATTCGAGTACAACACCCATCTGCGAACCGATGGTCTCGGCACGCTCCACAGAAGCTTCCACATTTTTGGCACGCTTCTGTAGGTCATCCCGACGGGCCTTCAGATACATTTCCTTCTCACGATAAATCATCAGATCCAGCTGCAGCTGTGTTGCTTTCTCATACGCCTGCTTGATATCATGCTCGGAATAACGGACAAAGTCACGGCTAACCTCGGTCAGCCGGATCCGGGAACGGCGGTAGTTCAGCTCCAATTGATCTACTTTCTCGATCGTTTCCGCCGTCTCCTTCAACACCGACTTTAGCTCCTCGTTGAGTGTTTTCAGCTCATCGCGAGTCGCGTCCATGATCTCGAACATTTGATATTTGCTGTTTTCCATGACTTGTATGGCGTTTTTAATGACGCGGTCTATGGCATCGGCTTGTAAATCCACGTTTGTTCGACTCCATTTCTATCGTTTCCGGTATATATCATACCATATCACGATGAGATGGTAACGGTCTTCGTTTTCTGTTCCCATTTTACAGTCAGTCCAAGTTGCTCGGAAACGAGTCTAAGCGGGACTAAAGTCCTACCACCCGTTACGTATGGTGCAACAGTTGCGCTCTGTCTTTTCCCATTCAGAATGAATTCTTTCTGTCCTACAACCAGATCAATCAACTTGCCACCCCGTAATACCGTGATCCGCTGATTTTTGCTATCCCAACTCGCCTGACCACCAAAAGCATCCAAAACATGTTTGATTGGCACATACGTCGTACCATTTTTCAGAACTGGTGCTGCATCAATGGCTTTTTTCGTTCCATTCACCGTCATCGATTTCTGTCCGAGCACAAGCGAGGCTGTACCCGTAGGCAACCCAACTTCACTGGACTTGGAAGGCATCGTAAATGCGATGTTGTCAAAAGCAACCGTACCTGTCTTCGCACGCTCATCCTGACCTTCCTCCACGTTCACCACATAGACCCGCTTCAGCTTCGCCGGATAGGCGATGTTCAGTCCGTTCAGGTCTACGCTCAGCTTCTTCCACCCGTTCCAGTCAATCGCTTTGGCGAGATCGGCATATACCGTTTTGCCATTGGCATCCGTGAATTCAGCGCGCAGCCAGTTCAGGCTCTTATCTCCCATAACATCAATCGACATCGATGTAGCTGCAGCAGATACCTCTCTGCCAGTAGAACCATTCAGTTGTGCATAAGCGTACATTTTGCCTGTTCCAGCTGTCATATCATAACCGAGTTGCAGTACATTGGAACCGGCTTTCTCACCTGTTCCTGCAGTAACGGTTGCTGAACCAGTTACACCCGCTGCGTTCGTTGTGAAGTTGATCGGGTAATTCACATTTTCAAAGTTCTCCCAGATCGTTTCGCTTGCAGAAGCCGAGAGGACCACGACTGTGCTGTAACCATCATAACGACCAATCGCATATCCCACTTGTGCACCAGAATTAACGGAAGATACGGTAAGTTGGTCAGCAGTCACTTTACCCTTGAACCCGATAAATTCCCATGACAGCGAGTCCGCCGGAACCGTAACACTTTGTCCGCTCTTCGTTGTTGCCGTTACCGGAATGGACATCGTTGTACCCGCCTTGAGCGAACCCAGACCCGATCCTGCTGTCAGGGAAGCCAGTTCACTTCCACCCAATACCGATACTTTAATGGAGGACGAAGCTCCATTGCTCGTTGCGGTCAAGGTTGCTGTACCTGGCTTCACACCTTTGATCGTGCCGTTGCTGACACTTACGATGCCGTTGTTGCTGGACTTCCAGGACATGCTGATATCGCCTGTTGCGATTGGGTTGTAGTAGGTGTCATATCCTTTGGCTGTGTACTTGCCCTCTTGCCCCACCAGCAACGTTTGGCTGCCACTCACGGCAAAGCCCTTCAGTTTACCTACAGGAGCCGTAGAGAACACACCCAGCGTGTTTACAACCTGACGTTGCTCGGTACCATACTCTGTGTTGAACGTCAGACCAGCGGTTTGCTCACCTAACGGACGTGTTACCATGGTTGTGGAGCCGCCTCCGTCCAGGTTCATGCCTTTCCAGACACCCACACTGGTCATAAAGGATTGCAGTTCCGTCAGCGACATTCCGCTGCTGTTACTGTTTTTCTCCGCTGCAATGATGTAGACATACCGACCATCCTGGGAGTATCCTACTGCCGTTCTTGCACGAATACCACCAATGCCGGACGCAGCGATATCACGGGAAAAGGAAGCTGCCTTACCACCATTCACCAAAATGGTATGACCGCCAATCATCATCTCCAGATTACTTGGATCGACCGATTGCCCGGTTGTTTTAGCTTTCAGCTTGTAATCCGCATCCAAGGTTTGCCCAACGGATAGATGGCTCATGATCCATGTCGCCGCTGTTCCATGCGCACGCAAAATGTACCCATCCTGCGGCACCGTCATGTTTAACGCTTTTTTATCCGAGATTTGGGTAATGACTCCGTTCTGCACGAGAACCTCTGTCGGCGTTGTGGAAGGGTCATTCGGACGTTTAGTAGACGTCCAGGCAGGTGTATAAATATACATCGAGTTGGCATGACTATATTTCACCGCACCCGACTCTACCGTATAATCCTCTTTATTTATCCCACGCAAAACGAAGGTTGAACCATCCTGCGCCTTTACAGTCCCATCAAAGGAATACTCGTCGATCATCGGCTTGCCATCCTTGGTTACCGTGAGGGCATACATACCTGACAGTTCGGAAGGTGTGGAAACCAGTACGCCATCGGAGACCTGTCCACCAATGGGCGCGAGCTCCCCGGATACATTGAAGTAATCGCCATTCACAGCGGCTACTGCACCATTTTCCTTAGCCATGGCACCTGTGCTCTGTTTGCTATTCAGATTACCGCCCTTGCCTGTCATCACATCCAGCTTTACATACGGGTTCTGCAGATCCACCTGGATTACATCCGCCAGTACGTTGACCTTGGAACCAGAACGTGTTGTTGTATATCTGTATTTCATGAGCTTCGCACCCGAAGTCAGAATTTCTTCACTTAACTTGCTTGTATTCGTAGATGCTGCTGCGGCTACTGATTGCCACGAAGTACCTGACCACATCTGTCCGCCTGTGCTCATCACCGGTGCAATCCAGATCACACCCGCCAGCGTTACAATCGCCCATTTCTTCACCTTACTGCCCTTAACGTCTTCCAGCTGTTTCCCATGTTTCCCCAGCATGTCTGAAACGTCTCTCCCATCTTGTATATCAATCTTAGACATCACGAACACTGCCAAGTAGGCAGCAGATAGCGAGATCTCTAGTATACTCTTCTATTAATAGACTGCTTTTTGTGGAAAAAGTTACGTTTGTCCCCTATATTAGCATGCATAGATTTTGAAAATAGCACACTTTCATATCGCGGATGTAATATTCCGTTCATTCATATGAGGTTTATATAAAAAGAAGCACATCAGCCTGAGTAATTCGGCTGATGTGCTTCTTAAATACCTAACAATGATCATGTCTTTAGATTACCGTTTACAGATAACCAATTCTATTGAGCATGCGTTTTAGCATGACTGCTGCCTGAGCTCTTGTTGCATGTGCCAGCGGCTTAAATTCTGTATCCGACACACCATTAATAATTTCTGTCTGTACTGCTTTGGCAACAATATCCTTGGATTTAATAGATTTCTCATCTGTGAATTTAGATAAGGTTTCCTTCACTGACAGTTGAAGCGTTGCTGATTGCCCAGCGTAATTCATTGCTCTCATCAGCATAATGGCCATTTGTTCCCGGGTGATGAATCTATTAGGTTGGAATTTATTATCGCCAACACCCTCAATAATTTTCGCCTCCACTGCAGCGCCTATATATGCATAAGTTGAACTGTTTGCATTCAAATCTCTGAATTGTTGTGCAGCTGCACGATTGCCTTTCAGCCCTAATCCTTTGGCAACCAACTCAGCAAACTCTGCTCTAGTAATCTTCACATCTGGCTTAAATGCAGTAAGGTTATCAGCACTTATGATCCACTTAGAGGCCAACTCTGTAATAGCATCTCGTGCCCATGGTTTTGCATTCGGGAAGCTTACCAAATGAGTCACTGGGGCTACGATCTGATTACCGTTTAATTTACCTCTAGCAACCATTCCAGATGTCGTAGTTCTGAAAGTTGTTGGTACATAGGATAACGTCTGTGTGTTCGGATCAACAGCAGTGAATCCGGATAAGACTGTTGACGTGTTTCCAGGAAGTTGCATCCAAAACTGACTTTTGATATTCTGCTCTACAGTTTGCCCAGTATTTCCGTTATAGAGCTCAATATGAACTTCTGTCACGTTAGCCAGTCGCTGAGCGTTCGAACTTGTTAGCATATACTCTAACGTTCCTAAGGAGAATATAGGAACAGCCTCTAACTGTACATATAATATGGCAGTACCGGGGGCTGTTGTTATCCCTGCACTTTGTCCCATAGCCACAACTTCCAGTTGCGACAAGGGCACGAGCCAGACACTATCACTATATTTAATGCCAAATGAACCCGTCCGATAAGTTGCAGCTATCCGAGAGAGCGTGTGAAACGGGATTCCCACCGAAGCTGTTGCTTCACTCTCTGGAACTTCAAACATGATGGGTTGGTTTAGTTTCCCGCTTGAATACGCATATTCAAATGCTTGGGCAAGCTTGGTCTCATCGATGGTAAACTGCCGTGTTGAACGATTGTTCCGTGAAGTTAAAGTCTCAACAGTAGCTGTATCACTATTCATAATATACATTGATTGTCCAAAACCGGACTCAGCTGCACCTACTTCACTGATCCATGAAGGACGCCCCTCCAATGGAGTAGTTGGTGTAGATGTATTTAACTCTTTTACTTGCAATGTCAGTGGACCAAACGCCACTACTTCAGTATTAAGAGTATCCCTAAGCGAAACTGCACCTGGTGTATAACTAACGTTTCCTGTTTGTCCTGCAGATGCAGCAGCTGGCAATTTTAAAGTAACAACTGAGCCGGATGCCGATGCAGAGCTAACAGCTACGTTATTATTTCCAATCTGTACACTGAACTGAGCTGGACTTAATGCAGATTCTGCCTTTAAAGCATTACGGAAGTTAATAAGTATCGTGTCTCCTTGTAACACACCTGACAGGATCGTTCCATTTCCATATGTGTACGTCACGGGGGTTAAATTCAAGTATCCCGCGGGGTTTCCGTTTAGGTCCGTTAGACGGCTCGTTCCAGGAACGTAAGATAGCGTCACAGTCTGTGTGCTTGTAACCGGCGAGGCCAATGTCAGTGTCACGACATCATCTTCAATTTCCGAATCATTAACAAACACAGCTTTCCCGTCTACCAATACCGAATACTGACTTTTCAAAGGTTTATTTGATCTACTTAGTGGTTCGTTGTAGCGAATCCACAGTTTACTGCCGCTGACCTCAGCGCTTTGGAACTCTGGGTTCTTCGTGTCAATACTATTACGAACGTAAAATTCGCTAAATCCGGCAAGCGCTTGACCGCGACTATCCTTTACAGCCCATTCACCCGGCTGATAAGATACGCGGACGACTTCACCATTCGTAATCGAACGACTAAGGTTCAGAGTAACAAGTGAACTGTTGTTGGTAGACATGCTACTTACACCCACAGACGTTCCATCCGCAGTCACGCTGAATTGTTTATATGCTTCACTAGAGTTAATATATACGGTCTCAGGATAATAGAGATTGATCGTACTATTATAGACGCTGCCTTCTCTAGGTTTGGACATGATTGATTCCAGACTGTTCTCCACGTCTCTGGCTCCGAAAGCAGCTGCGGAATTCAGAGATAAATCCTGAATTTTGCGCGTTGACGATCCAGGTGAGTATCCAATGCGAACCACTTGTCCTACTGCTACACCTGTATCTAGAACAACGTAAACACTATCTCCGGACACATAAGATGTAGATACACTACGTGACTCCCCATTAACAGTAACGGAGAAACTGGAAGGCAGCGGATCCAGACTTGAGAGCAACTTGTCATAGGTCAGACGAATGATGTTATTACTGTACATTTTGGAAGTTTTGAGAACGGGAGCAGTTCGATCTAACGTTAGTGTACGGAATGTCCACGAGGTTGCTCCGTTAAGCCCTGTATACAGATTGCCCAATTTGTCTCGTAACACGCCCCCAGCAATGTCCACGGTATAGCTGGTATTACTCGTCAAGCTGCTTAATGGAGTGATTCGCAGCTGTCGATTATTCGAGCTGTTCACTGCTGTAGTTGTTGCAATTACTGCTCCACTCGCATTTCTCAGCGTTACTGATCCTGGATAGCGAGTGTCGAGTTCTTTGTTGAATGTAACTGTTAGCTCTCCTGTCAGCGCGACTCCACTCGCTCCGTTTGATGGTGATAGAGAAGAAACAACTACAGAAGTTGGATCTGATTGAAAAACTGTAAACTGCCATCCGTTAATTCCTGTTCCAACGACATCATTACCTGTCTTGTCCCTTAAGGCTCCCTGATCTATGTCAACTGAGTATGTAGCATTATTAGAAAAACTTTTTACGGGATCAATTGTAAGCGTATTGCCGCTAATCACGACACGAGACTGTGGTAGAGCCATGTCATATTGCTCAAACTCAACGCCCCCTTCGTAAATTACGATTTCTCCCACACCAGCATCAATTGGATTGCTAAAAGTTACTTGTAAATTTGAATCACGAGTAACAGAAACTGCACCGTTAATTGGGAATAAGGAATTTATAGTCGTAGCCCCTAGTCCCAAGGTATAGAATGACCAAGCTTCTTCATTTAAGCCATCAAAAGGTTCATTATCTCCATATTCAAAGGATTTCGCTCCGATTCGAATGGCATAGTGCCCACCTTTTAATGCTTCGTTTAACTGAAAAGTGATCGTTTTTCCTACATCCGGAGTACCAGCAGAGTCAGCTATAACATTTACTGCAGAATTCACAGGAACTTCTGCAACCAGCTTGTTCTCCGGTAATCTGTATATGGATATGTGCTCTAACGTACTTGCAACTTTTCTTACCGGCTTCTTGAATACAAGATTAAACGGTAATGTACTATCAACGTTTCGAGCACCTAATGCTGGAATAGATGACTCAATCCCCAAGCCAGTTAAATCGTCATCTGCATATGCAGTATTTTCTTTCCACCCCAAACCGCTATACCAACCTTGCGTAGTCAATAATACAATTAACAATCCGATGATCCCCTTGCGGATCATTCCTTTTATACTCACCTTTCGTTCCTCCTCATGCAGATTCAACTGTTTATTCCATGTATAGACCTCTTTATGTATTTCGGCAAAAAGGAAATATTTGATTAGCAAATAGTAATAATATGTAAATCTGTTTTACCTTTTTCGTAATGCAGTGATATTCCTTGACACTAATGTAAAAAGAAGCCCATGATTCCTTAAAGGAATCATGGGCTTCTACATGTGTTGGACAGGCCTTACAAACCTGCTTGAGTTTTCAAAAGATCTACTTTGTCCACTTGCTCCCAAGGTACATCCAGATCTGTACGGCCGAAGTGACCGTAAGCAGCTGTCTGTTTGTAGATTGGGCGACGCAGATCCAGCATACGAATGATGCCAGCCGGACGAAGATCGAAGTTGTTACGCACAAGCTCAACCAATTTCTCTTCGCTGACTTTGCCAGTTCCGTATGTATCCACGTTGATCGATACCGGGTTGGCTACACCAATCGCATAAGCGAGCTGGATTTCCACTTTGTCTGCAAGTCCTGCAGCTACAAGGTTTTTCGCAACGTAACGAGCCGCATATGCTGCCGAGCGGTCTACTTTTGTTGGATCTTTACCAGAGAACGCACCACCGCCGTGACGTGCATAACCGCCGTAGGTATCTACGATGATTTTACGTCCAGTGAGGCCTGCATCTCCCTGAGGTCCGCCAATAACGAAACGTCCTGTTGGGTTGATGAAATATTTAGTCTGCTCATCCAACAATTCGGCTGGAACGACAGGCAAGATTACATGTTCTTTGATATCTTTTTGGATCTGCGCAAGTGTAGTCTCTTCAGCGTGCTGAGTAGACACAACGATTGTATCCACACGTACCGGTTTGTCACCGTCGTATTCAATTGTTACTTGAGTTTTACCATCCGGACGAAGATATTCCAATGTACCGTTCTTACGCACTTCCGCCAGACGGCGTGCGATACGGTGGGACAGAGCGATTGGCAAAGGCATGAGTTCTGGTGTTTCGTTCGTTGCAAAACCGAACATCAGACCTTGGTCACCTGCACCAATGTTTTCTGTTTCACGAGCGACTTGCTCCGGGTCACGGTTCTCAAGCGCTGCGTTAACGCCTTGGGCAATATCAGCGGACTGCTCATTCAGAGAAGTCAGAACTGCACAAGTGTTATAATCAAAACCGAACTTGGCACGTGTATAGCCAATATCCTTAATTGTATTACGAACGATGGATGGAATGTCCACGTATTCAGAAGCTGAACTGATTTCACCGATGACAAGCACTAAGCCTGTGGCTACGGAAACTTCGCAAGCTACGCGAGCATTGGGGTCGTTTGCAAGAAACGCGTCCAATACGGCGTCTGAGATCTGATCGCAGATTTTATCCGGATGTCCTTCGGTTACAGACTCCGATGTAAATAGATGCCGGCCTTTAACAGACATGAAGTTTCAACCTCCCATAACTAGTAGTATGGCGATTGCCCGAACAAAACATGACAGCGAATCGTTCACTGTACCCTCGAAGCTTTCCAACATGGAATAAGGACGCAAGGTCCGCAGTTACGAAGATAAGGATTTTTCAGGTAATTGCCTCAAACGAAAATCAACCTTTCCCTAGTGGAAAAGGTTGCATACCTCAAATGCCATCTTAACGTATTTGTCAAGACGTGTCAAACGGATTAGGCTAAGAAAAATGCTCTATAAGTGCTGCTCTGCCTGGCGAATTAGCCTTTTGGTGATCTCTCCACCAACCGATCCATTCTCACGGGAAGTCAGATGTCCCCACCCTTTATATTGCCCGTAGGAATGATCACTCACTTCACCCAGTTCAGATCCAAATTCTGTATCCACACCAGCCAAACCTCTGCCACCATAACCTACATTGAGACCAAACTCTGCAGCAATCTCATACTTCATCTGATCCAGCATTTGACGACTTTCGGGTACCACTTTGCGATTGCTTCTAGCCATGGTTCCTGCACCTCCGTTAAGTTAATTGTCAACAGTTATAGAGTGAACAGGAACAAGGTTGGCTAGCCGTATTAATGATTGTTAGAACTGGGTAATCTGAGCAAATGAAAAGCATATTGAATGAATAATTCCTTTAACAGCTACAAATCCTATTTCAAAGTATATCCACCACGAACAATTACAGTTAGGCTATATTTATTTCCTTCCAATACCGTGATCCCCCGTCCATCCCTTGGAAAAGAGAGCAGGTGATTGGTCGGCGCTGCCTGTCCATTCGTCAGGTCAATCCCGTCCGTCAGATCAGCTACACCGTTCGTACCTTCACTGACGATCACAGCTTTGCCGCTACGTACAATGAACTCCGCGCCAGATATACCGATCAGCTGTTGCCCCGGCTTCACCGTTACGATCTCAACGGCATCAGTAGCGCCTGAGACCAGTGGAGGAAGTGAAGTGTCTCCACCTGTGCTACCGGAGTTTCCGGTTCCGGTCGAGCCGTTATTGCTGCCTGATGAGTTGCCAGAACCCGTGCTAACGCCTCCACTCAATGCTTTTTGAATCTGCTGGTCAACATAACTCTTCGTTACAACCGGATCGTCTGCTGTTCCTGGCTGACTTGTACCTGCACCGATGGCTGTATTGCTGTATACCGACCCAACCCACACGCCAACACCAATCGCGAGCGCAGCGAGGGATACTTTCATATAAGGTTTCATGTGAATCATTTTCCTCCTCTGGTAATCTATTAACTTTAACTATAGAGAAAAAATAAGGATGCCACAAGCAAAACCTCGATTCCGTTGTGGCGGAATCGAGGTTTTGTGGACAAATTACTATTATTTGAATCTCTGCATTTATCTCAGATCGACAGGCTCTTCCTTCGGATACTTGGTCAAGTCATATCCATATCCCTGCTCTGCAAGACGAATACGTTGTCCCTGGAACTGATCATCTACGCTTAAGCGATAAGAACCACCACGCAACTTCTCGAACAAGCTGTCTTCAATACTCCAACTCAGTGTCTGATTGGTTCCCACTTTCAGGTCAGTTCCCAAGGTCAATTCTTTCTCATATGATTTACCTGCTTGATCCGTCAGTGTGAGGATTAACTTGTGCTCGTTCTCACCCATCTCAATCTCTTCATTACGGGATAAGCTGTAATTCATCTCAATCTGTACAGACGAGCTGCCTGCCAGATATGCTCTCACACTGTTGGCAGTCCAAGAATAAGGATAGAGATCAATATTAGTTAACGAACCTTGAACACTAATGGAGGTTGGCGGTACTTCGAATGCCAGAGCATTCACATAAGCAGTCGCTTCCCCTTCACCGGTTACAAACTTGCTGTCTGCAATACCTTCACCCACAATCAGACGCAGGTCTGAGAAAGTAACGGACTTCGGAATCTTAGCCCAGAACGTAACAATCGACTTCTGTCCTGGACCAGGCAGACGCTCTGCTTGCTTCGCAGTTGCTCTGTAATACTGGCCATCCGATGTTTTGAAGTAACCTACCAGTTTACCGAGACCACTTTGACGCAGTGATTTGTTCGTCATTTCGAATTCGGTATACACGATGTCCGATGACGTTCCTGGATAACGAATCGTTCTCCGCACACCCATTTCGGTCTCTTTATCAGCAGTACCCGATGTGTATGTCTTGCCACTTCCAACATAAGATAGCGGTGGAATTAATCCAGACGTATTTAACGTAATCCACTCATTCGTCTCTTCTTCACTAACTTTCTCGTTCAGACTAAGTTCCAGACGAGATATACGTAATTCAGAAGGAATCTTGGTCAACAAGTAAGCCTCGGTTGTCATACCCGCTCCAAGTAGCTTGCCACTTTGTG
This sequence comes from Paenibacillus amylolyticus, assembly GCF_001570725.1. Taxonomy (GTDB): domain Bacteria; phylum Bacillota; class Bacilli; order Paenibacillales; family Paenibacillaceae; genus Paenibacillus; species Paenibacillus amylolyticus_A. Next base: position 712,049 of record NZ_BCNV01000005.1, on the reverse strand, counting down.
TGTAGATTAGCTTCTTGTCTCCCTCAATCTCAGCAGAATCAATCATAAACATCGCTTCAAGTTCAGGAAGTTGAACTGTTTTGTTACCTGCATTACGAATAGTCACTTTTGCGGCAACAATATCACTATCGAGCCACGGCAATCGCTGTAACGATCCAAAAGACACACCAAATGTACCTTTGTTATTCTTAATGACCGTTTCAGTCGTCAATCCATCTCCGCTGGATACCGATTCAGGAATGGCATAGACACCTACAGGATAGGAGAATACAAAGCCATTCGTTGAAGACGACGTTATGGATTCTGTACTTTCACTTTTTTCTACCGGACTCATCACATACAGCTTGATTTTGCTCGTATCACCATCACCCTGAAGAGTTACACTGAGCTTAATCGTCTTGATATCACCCGGATTCAACTTCAATGTTTCCAATGCTTTGGTTTCAATCGGGTAGACTGTTCCGTCTGTATTCCGTACCTCAAAGGTATACGTCGGCACCTTAATCGCTTTCTTGCCTTCATTCTTGAGTTTAATTTGAAGGTTAAGACTAAACTCACCATCATCAATTCGGACTTTCGCAGATTCAAGCAATGTGGACAGTCGTTGTCCTTCAACAGAAATGATATTGGGCTGATGGGCCGCGACTTCTACATTCGTTTTGCTCGCTTCGGGCAGTTGTAATGCAGCAACAGGCAGAACACTCTTCTCTTCACCCTGTTCCTCTACCAGCAACAGCTCAGACTTTTGCAGCTTCACAGACGTAGGAAGAGATGCCATCAGACTGAGGGCCTTATTAGCTTGAGCCTGGATGCTAACATTCGTACTGTCTTTATCCAGAGTTAACGGATAGTTCGTACCACTTGGCGTACGCAAAATCCATTTGATATTCGGATTTTCAAGCAATTTATAACTGATATTGTTTAAATTCACGCCAATTTTCACATATTGATTCTTATCTTCACCTGGAAACACTTTAATTCCAGATACTTTAACCTTCACTGCAGAGTCGCTTAGACGAACCGTCTTTGGCTTACCTACAGGTGTAGTAATACTATAGGATGAGGGCACATTGAACTTACCCAACGTACGTTCATAGTTAGCTTGACTGAAATCCCATTTCACGATGAGGAAGTTCAGATCACTAAGTTTCACCTCGCGACCTACTTTCATAACATAGGTCAACTCAACTGTTGATCCAGGCGCGACCGTTTTCTTTTCCTGATCTTTTGCGATCAGTTTAGGCGAGAACGATGTTCCACCCTTTGTCTTTACCTTGCTCCAGTAATCGAGCATCATCATTGGGGTGCTGTCATTATTCTTGTAAGACAATGTATACGTAACCACATTGCCATCGTCCTGTGCCAAGATGTTTACATCTGTTAATCTTACGGAACTTCGTGCTGTCACTTTAACAGCTGACAGGTTACCCAGGGTATGTACAACCTTCTGCGTTGTTGTTGTCGTTTTCTTCGATGTACTGCTATTTGAACTGGTGGCAGCCGTTATATTGGTTGTGCTCGCTGCCATGGCGATGCCAGCTGTTGAACTGATCAACATCGCACTTGCGAGCAAGCTCACAAACATTTTCTTTTGATTCACTTCCAAACCTCCCATAAGTTGCTTATTGCTATTATAGTATAAACGTTCGTGGAGGGGAGAAAGTTACGATGTTGTTGTGATTTATCAAATAAAAAACAAAAAAAAGACCCTTAGATTTCTCTAAGGGTCTTTTCTTAAAACTTATAAATTAGTACTGTCTTTGTACGGAAACGTTGGAAGCATCAGCAGCGTTACCGGATTTGTCAGTTACAAATTTGTTAGTTGCATTTGTAGAATTGAGGTACAGTTCTACATAAGAACCAGTCAACTGTGTAGTACCAGCAGCTTCAAATGTAACTACTACTTGATTACTGTTAGTACCAGCAGCAACTGCAGTAACGGTAGCTTCAGATCCGCCAAGACGAGCCAAGAAGCCAGTAGTGTTGTTAGCAACATTCAAAGCTTCGTTGAATGTCAATGTAGCTGTGTATTGTTTCTTACCATTGGCTTGAACAGCACCTTCAACAACGTTGAAATTACTGTTTGCTGCCAATTTAGGTGCGATACCATCTGTCAAGCCTTCGTTAACAGTACCAACCTTGATACCATTAGGACTTACAGATTGGATGTTCTCAACTGAACGAATTGTAACAAAGTTAGCTGTGGAAGCTGTTGCATCCAAAGATTCACCTGTAGTGATTTCGAAGTGAGCCAAAGTGTTACCATCTTTAGTCTCTACGCTGTTCAATTTCAAACCGTAAGTTGCGCTAGTCGCACTAATAGCGAAGTCACTTGCACTTACAGAGGACAAGTATCCATTGAATTGAACTTCAATTTTTTTGTCAGATACAGCTTTAGCAGACTCAACACCAATTTTTCTGGAGTCTTTAGCTACAACAGGCGTAGAAACTACGTTTCCAGCGATGTAGTTATCTTTAGTATCTGCAACATTGGCGATACGCAAGTTCAGAGTATCATTAGCAGCCAAGTATCCATTTTCTTTGGCAGGCAAGGAAATGCGCACTTGTTGTGCATTTACTTGAGTTACCTCAGTGTTATTAGGAAGCGGCAACAAAGGACCGTTGGCGTTGATTTGGTAGTTATATTTGTTTGGATCAATCGCACTACCGTTACCACTTACAGCCATTTCTTTGCTGAATGTAACGTAGATATCCAGATCTTTCAAGGATCCATTACCAGTGTTTTCTTGAACGAACCAAGCATCGTTAACTTTTGGTTTAGCAACGTCACTTACATCTACAGTAGTAGTGTACGGCAACATTGTGTTTGCAATTGCAGCGATATCACGGATACCAGCGATTTCCAAAGTATATTTACCTTGTGGCAACTCACCGATTGTAGTGATTTGTACACGTTTGTTACCAGTACCATCTACGAATTTAGGAGCATTAACTGGGTGACCAGCAGCTGTGAAGCCTCTAGTTGTAACCAGTTCACCTTTTTCATTTTTCAAAGTGAAGTTAGCGTTTGCTGTTTTAGCAACATCAGCAGCTTCAACAGCTTTGCTGAATTCAATAGTGAATACGTGGTTGTTGTTGTAAACTTCAGCAGTTACAGAAGCAACTTCTGGACGAGTAGTGTCAATCACTGGAGTCACTTTAGAAGTACGTGTAGCAGAGTTGTTGCTATAGTCTGTTACGCCTTCCAAAGTAATTGTGTTTTCACCCAAGCTAAGCTTGTTGTCGTTTTCGAAGTCAACAGTTACTTTGTTATCTTCAACAGTAACAGTTCCTGTTTTACCAGAAGACGTGTGGTAAGCTTTGCTCACGGATTTAACAGATTCGTTAAATTCGATTTCTACTTTGTTCAGGTTTGTAGCTTTAGCACTAACTACTTCTGGAGCTGTAGTGTCTTCAACTACTTCGAACTCAACTTCTTTTTGCAGAAGTTTGTAACCTGCATAGTCTTCAACACCATTTACTGTCAATGTGTGTTTACCAACGCTGAGGTCAGTTGTGATAACTGCAACACTTGGATAAGTGAAGTTAACATACCCAGAAATTGCTTTACCGTCGATACGGAAGTTGGAAGTTGTGTTTACAGAAGAAGCTTTAACAGGCTCAGAGAATACAACTTTGAAAGCTTTAGTTCCGAGGCCTTTTACTTCTGAAACTTCTGGCAAAGTAGTGTCAACTGGAGTCACTGTTACTGTCTCTTTGAACACTTTTGATTTGTCAGAATTTTTAACATTGCTTACATTCAACTTGTAAGCTTTTTGAGAAGTGAATGTTTGCTCTGCTGGCAACAGCAAAGTTACTGTTTTCTTGTCAGAAGACAATGTAGCAGATTTGAATTTGAATCCGTCTACTGTGTAGTTAGACTCAAGCTCAGCGCTATCAGCATCAACATCACCATCAAATGTTACAACAACTTGTTTGAGGTTGTTAGCAGTTGCACTAACAACTTTTTGAGCTGCAGTTACAACATAAGTAACTTTTTCAGTGAAAGTTTTATCTTTGTAAGTGAATTTCACTTCAGTTTCTTTGTTAGCTTCAAGAGCTTTATCCAAAGTAACTTTTACAGTTTCGCCATCGCTGATTTTGAACTCAACCACTTTACCAGCTTCAGTAACTGCGTAAGATTCAACTTTGATGCTTTGTGCTTCATCAATTGTGAAAGAAGCACCTACAAGCAATTCGCGTGAAGCGTTAGCTGAGAAGTTCAGACCAGCATCCAACAATCCAGCGTTGATCGCTGCTTGAACATAACCTTTAGCCCATTCAGGAGCACTGTTGTTAGTTTCAGCAGGGATTTCCAGATCAAGAGCACGTGTAAGGATTGTCGCCATTTGAGCGATTGTCACTTTACCATTGCTGTCAAAAGTTTTGCTGTTTGTGCTTACGCCTTCCATGATACCAGCAGCTGTTACTGCTTCAGCGTAAGGAACGAACCAGCTGTCCGCTTTGTAGTTTTTATCTGTATAAGTAAGAGTTCCAGTGATCTCTTTCAGACCAAGCAATTTTGTAACGACTTTTGCAAACTCAGCACGAGTCATTTCTTTTTCCAAACCAGCGGAACCATCTGGATAACCAGAGAAGATACCTTTTGCTTTCAATGCATCAAACTGTTGTTGTGGTGTTACTGCTGTGTCACCGAATGCTACAGATGCAAACATTGAGAATGCCATTGCTGTAGACAATGCTACGGATAAAATTTTCTTCATAACCTTTTTGTCTCCTCCTTGGGCGTTCATAACATTGGAATTTTCTTTAATAGGGTCGCTCGTATTCCTCATTCTATTGTCGCACCCCCTTTCCAGAGTTATGAGCAAGTTAATATAAATGATGTCTGTGAGCATATCACAGAAACTTGTAAACAAGAATAAATGATAGAATCATACGTAAATAGAGTAGTTTCCTAATCCTACCTTACGTATTATACAATGGGTCTCTCGTGCCGTAAAGCAATTTTTTCTAATAAATAGACAAGATTCTTCACGAGGTCATTCTTGGTAAGTTCCCCAATGTTTTTGACTCTACATCTTAAACGCAGCAGATTTCAAAAAGTTGCGGATTCTTCAAAAAAAGTTTTGAACTTTATTATGTATTGATTCAGTGCGGGTCTTTAATGGGTTCAAAACATTTATCCAACAGTTATTATCATGATTTTCCCAAGAACATCTTGCGTAAGAAACGATTTGGACGTTTATTTATACCCGTTATTTTCCACAATGAAGCGACAAATTCTACAATATTGAAAATAAAAGAAGAGGAGCCCCTTGGGCACCTCTTCTTGGAACACTTGCTATAATTTAACGAATCTTCATTGCCAAATCAATAATCTGAGCACGCATATTCGGATCACTATTCAATCTCAGATACATATCGTCAATTGGCTTTCTGTTCTCCCGGTATGTCTTCTCGTGCTTCATCGTGGTATGAGACCATTCAATCAATTCATTCTCAGCCAGAACCAGATTATTATACGCATCATGGAAGCCAGTGGACTTCACAAGTCCTTCCATCACTTCCTGAGAGATCTCCTCTGTCTTACGTGTATCTTCCAACTTTTTCTCCAGAATGACTGCCTGCTTCTCAAACTGTGTCTTTGCCTTCATGTAACCCAATTGGGCTCTCGAATAAATCGGTTTCATTAGCTAACTTCACCCTCTAGATCATTGTGTATTTACCGTTATTGTATCTTAATCTCTAGCAAATTACAAAAATAGTTATTGGTAAAAAACAGATTGCTTCTATTATAAAAGAGTTCTATACCAGTTGCTTCATAGTCATAAAAAGAACCCGCCCCTTTTAGTATGAGGGACAGGTCCTTCCTAAAAATGCATCGATTTATCTCAAAACTAGCTCAAGTTTTTAGGGAATACTTTTGTGCTCTTCTTAAGCAATTCAACTGCAATTTTACCCGCTTCTGCACGTGTCAGATTACCTTTGGGATTAAATGCGAATTGTGGCTTGCTTTGACCTGTAACTGTGACTGGTGAACCTTCCATGATTTTAGCTTTAGTCACCGCTTGTACTGAAGGTCCGGCGTAGTTTTCCATGCTTCCCGAGTCAATGAAAGACTTAGCCAACGCACTTTGAAGTTTACTATCATTTGTAGCTAGTTTAAGTTCAAGCGCTCTCGCAATCATAACTGCTGCCTGTTCACGTGTAAGAGGACGATCTGGCCCAAATACACCATCCGTTAAACCAGTAATGATTCCTGCTCTAGCAGCTGTTTCAATACTGTCATAATCCCATGTAAACGAACTCGTTCCAGGAGCTACATCCGTAAAAGTCCTTCTGCTATCCGAAGTGATAGGCAGATTCAATCCTTTTACCAGAAGTGTAGCAAACTCTCCTCTGGATGTTCGATCATCTGTTCCGAATTGCTCGAATCGTAATGGTGTCATAAACCCTTTGGCATACAATGCATTAAGAATATTTCTAGCCCATCCATGATTCGTGATATCGTTGTAACTTCTTCTTAGTTTCATGACTTTGTAATAACCAAAGTTATCAAATGGGACTGTAATTGTGTGTTTCTTAGAATCAACTTCTCCACCAATTCGTTTCCATTCCCGACTCGGGGAGTAGTAGAAGACAGATATGGTCGAACCAGCGTCATCTACGACATTTGAATCGTATGTCAATGTCAATGTACCACGCTCTGAAGGTTTAATTTTGCGTTCAGTAGGCGTTAAAGGATTACCATATAACGAATCCAAAGTATAAGGACCTACCCCATTCGTTGGTTCCTTGTAATTATCAGTACCCCTGGTTCCAGATTCCCCCAAACCACCACTAATCCAATAAATCTCTGAGATTGGACTAAAGTTTACAGAATCACCTGTTATAGCTGAGAATCTTCTGTAGTATTCGTCCGGGACGCTTAATGGATTAGGATCTCCATCCTCTGTTTTGAAACCAACAATACTTCCATAGTCATTGCGGCGTTCCACTATTCCTGTATTCGGGTCCGCAATACCGAACAGCAACTTGTTATTCGGGTAAAACTTAGCAATTCCACTGTTATCTGTGCTCTCCATTACTGTCCCTTTTGGAAAGTTCAGCTCTAATTGCTTGTTGAAAGCAGAGTATTTATTAGCTACTTTAGGTGCCATATACTGTGAATCCACACCTGCAGCACTCGTATAATATACCTCGATTGTATCAGTAGTTTTTACACCACTACGATCAATTGTAAGTTTAATTTTGTTTACTTTGTCCGCTTTGAGTCCAACATAGTCGAGAGCAAAACGGTCAGATTCTGTTCCTTGAAGCTTTTTAGCCGTCTCTTTGTCTATGACAACTGAAGTTGCTCCCTCAGCTTCGATATCAAAGTGAACAAAGTTTTTGTTAACAACAATCTGGCTACCGGAAGTGGGTTGCGGAGCTATAATGCGATAACCAGCAGATTCCCTTATCACTTCAATCTTTTGACTTGTCTTAGCACCAGTTTTGTTATAAAGGTCAAGGGTATAGATATATGTGCCTGGAGTTTCTGCCTTCAGATCTCTTAGCCGCACTACAAAATCCTGTTGTCTACCCGCACGATCAACAATAACTGTGCCATTGTTCAAAGCATATTCAGCAGAAATTTCTGGATCTTCCCATGTTGTGCTTCCAGCAGACCCTTCTGGTATGTTCAGTGTAAATATATTTTGGGTACCCATACTCAGACTCATACGGGTAGCTCCTGCACCACGAATAGCCAAATCAAAATTTTTAAGACTTGTAGTGTACTTCTTATCAGTAAATGTAAAATCGGTGGAAAGGTTGAATAAATTCTTCACCCATTGATCGTCAGGATTAAAGGGTTCCAAAAATGTTGAACGAGCTCTACTTGGTGATGGCTGTAAGTTTTTAATAGTAGACACATTATTGTCATTGATGTAAATGCGCAATTCTTTGGAAACTTCGTTTAACTGTCCCTTATCTCCAGTACCGGTACCTGTAAGTACAATACGGTTCTCCCCGAAGTAAAGTGGTCCCTTGTCTCCGTCTACTTTAATAACCGCCTTAAAGCTACCATCGCTACTCAGGGTAAGTGTTTCTTGTGGTGCTGTTGTACCAGCTGGATTCTGGGGATGTGTAGAATATACTTTGACTCCATTAGCAAAAATTTCAGCTACGAAGAAATTGCTATCCAGTGTCGCAAAATCTACATATTTACCTTCAACTGTAATTTCATCTGTTGCCTTTGAGTTCATATCATATGTTTGACCATCCGATAAATTACTCACAAAAATATAATTTTTGGATGCAAACGAAATTGTTGCATTACGACTTGATGCCGATCCATCAAATTTAAACTGGACCGTCTGGTTTCCATTTTTGAAGCCTTTAATTTGATAAATATATTTGGTTGGCGTTACTTGCTGAATTAACTTTATATCTATCGCACTTGTTCCTCGTGGTAGATACTCAGCTGATAATGTTGCACCATTGGGGTTTCTGCTTGTCTCAACCAAAATGTAAAAATCCGCAGCGTTGACACTTGCACCCGTTAAAGGTACACCATCAGGAATCGTGCCTGTTCCTTTATAATCTCTAAGATACTTCAGGTCTGTAATAACTGTTTCATTAGCCAAATACTGAAAATTCATACTTGTAGTTGCTGTGCTTTTACCATATCTCACAGTAAGTGAATGATTCTGCAAACGATCCAATTCTGCAGGCGTTCCGGAGCTGGTAAAAGTAATCGATGGAATATCGAAAGAAATCAAAGCGTAAGAAGGTGTGTTAACTCCAACGCTCGGTATCGGTACAACACTTGGAATAATTGTAGAGTTAATTGCTCCGTCGATTGTAATTTGTGGTACAGCATTTGTCTCATCGTCCGGGAGAAGCATTTCTACCTTCACATTAGCATCTGAAGGATTACCCCCATACGTCGGTCTAGTAGATAACATGCTTTGAGCCAAAGCACCCGGGGCCACACCCTCTATCAGATCCAATTTAGAGTATGGGTTAGCTTCATCATAGTATAACAATGAGTAATTGTAGACATTCTTGTCCACCCCACTCTCAATTGTTATCTTCACATCGTTTAAACCAGCCTTCAGTCGCATCATCGGAGAATAAAATTGTCCATCCGGTTGCAAAGCAGTTGGCAAAGACTCGCCATTATTTAGAGAGACTGTAACTTTAGATGAGTTTTTGGCAACACCACTAAGTGTTACTTCGCCTGTATCGACGACCACTTGGGATCCTTCATTCAGATCAAGGTTGTCCGCTCCTCCGAGAACTTGCAATTTTTCAATATATGGAACAGAATCATACAAAATATAAAAACTCTCTGATCTTTCACTTGGTCCTTGTGAACCTGTGAACGTAACTTTATTCATACCTGCGAACAATGTTAGTGTTGCTTTAAAGCGGTTATCCGGACGATCCGGATCAACTGTTACAACTGCTGGTGCTACTCGTGTGCTATCTGGAACCCAAGTCCCATCTTTAAGATTCATAAGTTGAACGTTGGCACCCAAAGTGGAACCTGTAACATTCGTGAACGTACCAGTTACAGGCTGTTCGCTACCAGTTACCACAAAAGCAGTTGAACGCGATAGTACATCTGTGCCAGTTCCAGTCAGTTTGAGGCCTACTGTATCTTTCAATTGGACATTCCCAGCATTATCAGGAGTAAAGTAACTTGTCTGTCCCGCCGCCGATGCGACTGGTGCAAGGCCAGCTGGTATTAGAGATACAACCAGTGCCACCATCATCAGCCAGATTAACGGCTTCTTCGTACGTTGCATTACGTATCATCTCTCCTCTTTTTAAGTCAGTTACCTTTATATATCGGCAAAAGGTTCCAATTATTTAGTAAAAACCTCAAAATAAACAAAAAACCTTATCCACAAGGGATAAGGTTGGGTCTGGAATAATATTCAAGAATAGCTGTAACCATTACATTTATCTATTTAAGATTTCGAACGAGTCTCCGGATTCAGCTTGACGCGCATGCGCATCAGGAAGTTGATAACCGGTCTTCTCGTTTTACTGACAAGTCCGATGACTTCTGCCCCCACCTGGAGGAAGAACATCATGATACAGATGACCACGAACGTTACCCAGTTCGCTTCAAACATGGCAGCGGACGATTGGATAATTGCAAGGACTCCGAAGAACGCGGCAATTCCATAAATGATCAGTACCGTCTGACGGTGACTGAATCCAAGTTCACGCAAGCAGTGATGCAGGTGACCTTTGTCCGGTGCGAAAATCGGTTTCCGTTGTACCGCACGACGGATAATCGCGAAGAAGGTATCCGAGAGCGGCACACCGATAATGATCAGCGGGGTAATGAAGGACACGATAGCAATTTGTTTGAATCCGAGCATAGACAGCATCGCCAGAGAGAAACCAAGGAATAGTGACCCGGTATCTCCCATGAAGATCTTCGCCGGGTGGAAGTTGAAGAACAGGAATCCAATGATGCTACCCAGCAGCACAAGACACATCAAGGCGATCATCATGTTCCCCATCAGGAACGACATCACGGCAATGGTACCAATTGCAATACCAGATACACCGGCAGCCAGACCATCCAGACCATCAATCAAGTTAATCGCATTGGTTACACCAACGATCCACAAGATCGTCAACGGAATGGATACCCAAGCTTCGAGTGAAGAGTAGGAATCCTGAAAAGGAATGTTAACGAAATCTACGCGGATATTAAATCCGAATACAACGACAGAAGCAGCAACGATCTGACCGAGCAACTTCACTTTGGCCGACAGTTCAAACCGATCATCAAGTGCTCCGATCAGTACGATAATCGTTCCACCAATCAGAAACGCGCTGACAAAACTCATATCCCGAGTCGTGAACCATGCCGATACAAACGGAAGCAATGCAGCAACTGTAATAATAAAGGCCAGGAATATCCCCAGACCACCTAGACGTGGCATGATCCGTGTGTGTACTTTACGTGCATTCGGCGTATCCATCGCGCCAATGCGGACTGCGAACTTTTTGACAAGCGGTGTCAGGGCAAGAGCCAGTCCCATTGACACGATAAATCCAATGATAAAGATCGCTACCATTTGAACATTCGACCCCCAATTATAATACCTGTACGAAATTATAAATCCCCTGATCTCTTTTTATATATAAAAATATTTGTTAGTCACTTTTGATGAAAAATCTTGTTACACGATAACGAAGAGTGCAAGGAAAACCTAGAGAAGTGTAACGTTCGCATTTATCACCGGATTTCATCCTTTGAAAAAGGATAAAAAGAAGTCTGGGGATAACGGCGATCGAAAGGTTGCCTTGCAATCGTAGTGCCAAGTGTAACGCTTCTGTTTTCATGGAGTGGCACACATGTAATCCGGAATGAATTATACGCCGATCCCACCCGAAAAGCCATCCTCAATTTCTAGCAAAAACAAGCATTTATCTCGTAATTACCTGTTTTTAACGGATTTTCGTCACGTTTTCTTTGTCCCGCATCACCTTAACAGCGAATTTCGGAAGCGCAAGCATCCGGCCAGCCCTGCTTGGTTCACGCAACAAGCGATAGAACCATTCCAGTCTTAACTTTTGAAACAGGACAGGCGCACGTTTGGTTTTGCCCGAAATCACATCAAAGCTGCCGCCAACGCCCATGGTTACGGGAACTTGTAGTGCATCTTTGTGCTGGTGAATCCACGGTTCTTGGGTGTCTGCCCCACGTGCTACAAACAACAGATCAGGTGCTGCTTCCCGTATGGAAGCAACAACCTGTTCATCCTCAGCCGGACCAAAATAACCGTCGCGATAACCCACAATTCGAATCGCCGGATATTGCTGTTGTAACCGAACTGCCGTTTCTTGAATCACCTCAGGGGTGGAACCAAGCAGATATACGCCCCATCGATAGTTTTCTCCAACACGCAGCAATTCATGTAAAAGCTCAAATCCCGGCACGCGCTCAGCTACAGGATCTCCACAATAATTAGCAGCCCATACGACACCTGTTCCATCAGGAACAATCAATTCCGCAGCTTGCATGACTTCCATAATTGCGGGATTTTCCAATGCGGCCATAACCATAATGGGATTGGCTGTAATGACCTGATGTGGTGTCTGCTTGGACAGCACAGCTTCCTGGAGAACCTTCACCGTTTCTTTCATCGTCAGTTTGGAAAAAGGAATGCCGTAGATCGAAACGGTAGGTATTGATCCGGTCTGACTCATCTTTATCTCATCCTTTGCGGCCTAAATAGTTAATAATCTGCTGTGCAGGCACTCTGGCTTCCTGCTTCAGTTCAGTGATGCCTTCTTCATGTTCCTTCAACCACTGTGAACGTTGATCCAACAGTCCAACGACCGTCTTGGCGAGCTTGTCACCATCGAGTGTATCCGTATTGCCTGCCGGCTCACTATCCAGACGAAGCAGGAATTGATCGATTTTGGGATCATACGAGATGCCCACCGGAGGCACATACTGCGATGCCGCATAGATCAGACTGTGCAGACGCATACCAATGACAAGATCACACTTGCTGACTTCCTCCAGCATAAGCTGAGGATCGGTCAGATCTTGAGTGATGCTAATCTCACTGCCTTTGCTGGTCACATCACCGAGCATTTCCATAAGGAATCGTGATGCCTGTTCATCAACTGGCAAATGAAACGGCAGAAAACGCAAGTGCACGGCTTTTTTGGAGCATAGCTTTTTTAATCCGGCGGCAATAGCCGTAAGCTCTTTACGGTCTGACTCCCAGAACCGCACCGATACGCCGATCACGGGAAGCTTGGTATGTCCTCCAGATGAAGGTTCCACTCGGTTAGCTTGGTTAGCAGCATCTGCTAAAGTAGCGCCTACTCCAGTTTTCGAATGACTTTCAGGTAATGGTAAGCCCATTACTGGGTCGGGTACTACATGGATCTGATTCCACTGTAGCCCGAGCCCACGCAGGTAGTCTGCAGATTGTTCATCCCGAACGGATACATAGGCGCAGGCCTTGAAGACCGATTTGATCATCGGATTGAAAATTTTACGGTTCACAGGACCAATCCCCTGTGCATAGATAAACGTTGGTTTTTTCAACCACTGGGCCAGCTTGATGACACCCAGATAATAAGGAATGGATTTCAGTCCAGTTGCATCCTGCAACAGACTTCCTCCGCCACTGATTAATCCGTCACTCTCCTTGAGAGCTTCACGGACTTCCTTCAGTTTCATCCGATGCACAGAGCGCACACCGTACATGGAGGTTGTCCACTCGGGATCACCCGAGAGTACAATCGGTTCAATGGTGACGTTAGACCTCTGACTTTCCTCTTCCAGCGCTGTCAAAATCGACTTTAGCACCGCTTCGTCTCCGCTGTTGCGGAATCCGTAATACCCCGAGATGACTAACTTTTGAGAAGTGGTGACCATTTTTTCCAACATCCTTCCGCTACTTGCCACACACCCACAGCAATGATACCGAAGATTAAGCCAAGTCCCAATCCCATCACTCCACGAATGAGTGACAATACAGCCGGCGTATGGATATGCGCGAACGTATCCACCATGGACAATTGTCCAATCGCTGCAATAATGAGCACAAAGATGACTTTACGATATTTTAAAGCGGCGAACACGCCAACGATAAACAGCGGGTGTCCCAGCATAAATTCTTTAAATCTCGGCCGTACACCGAACGTATCTTCCAGCGTGGTACGCAGGAACATCTCGAATGGTGTTACTGAACCCGAGTTGCCTGTACGGCTCAAATAATAGTATCCAACAACGGCAGCAACGAGTGCCAAAACAACCATTAAAACATTAATTGGCATACGAAGCATTTCTTTAATTTTCTTGATCGAGAACGAACCTGAACCACGATAAAACACAATGTAAATCGCTACCAGGGCCATAGGTGCAAAGTGCAACAGACTCACGCCGCGGAACTGGTTAATCACCAGACTGTACGTAATGCTGTTAAGCAACGCGATGACAAAAGGTACCGCCAGGAACGAAAGAATTGATGTTCTTACATATAAAACTAATGTTTGCTTCAAACGACGACCCGCAGATGCGTCTGGTTGACGCTGTTGCTGATAGTTCACTGTACGAACAGCCAGCACCATCGCTATGGTCGGAGCGGCTATGGCCACAAGCAAGGCAATTCCTTGCTCCAGCAGCGTTGGTTTCAAAAGGAACAATCCGGCACTGCCCACCAAAGCAACTGCAAATGCAATCAAGGTCAGTAGTGGGATAAAATAAGAAACCATAAGTGCAATCATCGCAATTGCACCAACGAGAGCAACCAACTTGGCATACCGCTGAATCGACGAATCCTTAACTGTAAATGCTTCAGCTTGTCCAAGTTCAAATCCATGCTTCGCCATGCGTTCTACTGCATGACCCGGTTCACCCAGGCTGTTGATCAGATTCTCAATTGGATCTGTAATCATGGCCTTGGCTGTATTTCGACTAGGGGAAGCATTCATATAGAGCATACGAATGTTTCGGTCTTTGGTTGCCAGAACAAAACGGTCAGCAATCGTATCTACATCCAGATTGGCATCTCCATCACTAAGTGAGTACAGACGCGCGACATTGTAGTCCGTTTTATAAGCAAGGGTCTGGAATCCCGACTGCGGTTTCTTCAAGTTCTCGATGGCTGCAAGACCAATATTGTGTTTGTTCAGCAATTGTGCGAACTGGTCGAGACTTTTCATCTCTGCATTATCATTGTACCCTTTCACAGCATCACCATCAAACAAGATGCGCTTCACGCCATTTTCCTCGAAGAAGGTAAGCAAGCGCTCCATCGATTCCTGGCTATATGGCACACCGTCCGAGATGCGCGGCAAAATGTAGAAACCTTTATCACGCAGCATCTTCACGGCAACCGGATCGGGCTGCAAAGGCTGCATGTTGGCATTCTCCGGAGGAGTCTGCAATATTAAGCCGCTACGACCTTCATATTCCCATGGTTGCACCGGAATCTGCCGATCAGCGAACGTTTGTTCAATAATAGGGGTATACGTCTGTGCGTTTTCCTCCGATGTAAATAACACGTACGTGTAATTTGCATTAGAAGGGATCACATCTTTGGTCAGGTTTGCGAGATCCTGGCCGTTGTACACCATCAGTCGGCGTGTCTTTCTCAGCTCGTCCAATGTACTTTCGAACACAGCCATCGTTGTTACGCCTGCGTCTTTCAGACGAGTCAATTGTTCATTCATGAAATCTTGCGGATGTGCCTGATAGGCGGAAATATCCAGCAGACCTCTATAGTTGAAGACAAGCTCCACCTTTTTGGCAGAAGATTCTGTCTGCACCCGATCACTGATGACAGGGATGGACGCAACCAGACCGATAATAACGACGAGCCACAACCACTTCCGAGAAGCGTTATTCCAATAAAGCCATTTTTGACGCACTACATGTACCTCCTCAAGTGTTGGAACCAAATGCACGTTCAGCTCAAGTAATTCGTTCATTTAACATTTATACAATAGGTTACAAACAGCTTGTGTCAACAAGCCCTCTTATATGCCATATAAATTGAACTAAAGCAATATTTACACTTGCCACTTCGATGACAGAACAACCTTCCGATCGCTGTTATCCCCCAATTTTTTTGATTCACTTTTAATAAAGGTGAAAATCTGGTGATAAAGGCGAACGTTTCACTTCTTCAGGTTATTTCTGCCCTCTACGTTCTCGTGTAAATGTTCAGTTCAATTTATATAGATCCATCTGTAATATTCCAAATAAAAACCCCTCCGCCAACCAACCTTACGGTGCGGAGAGGCCTTCTCATGTTCTTGCTCATTGTTGCATTCGTATTATTGTGCGTCTACACGCGACATCACTGTAGTCACCAGACGCTCGATCCGGCTTTCCGCATCTTCCAAGTTCTCTCCACGCACAGCGAAGTATACTTTGATCTTCGGTTCCGTTCCTGAAGGGCGCAGGCAGAACCATGAACCGTCTGCCAAAATGAACTTCAGTACGTTCTCCTTCGGAAGACCGTCCAGACCAAGGGAATAGTCCAGCACATCTTGTACAGCAATTCCCGCTACTTCTTGTGGCGGATTGGAACGCCAGTCGGTCATTTTGGCCTGAATCTGAGCCACACCGTCTTTGCCTTTCAGCGTACGGGACTCCAGCTTCTCCAGGAAGTATCCGAATTGGTTGTACAGCTCTTGCAAGACATCATAGAGCGTCTTACCTTGACTCTTATAATACGCAGCAGCTTCAGCAATCAGCATCGAGGCAAGGACAGCATCCTTGTCACGGGCATAGTTGCCGGAAAGGTAGCCATAACTCTCTTCATATCCGAACAAGAATGTATGACTGCCTGTAGCTTCGAACTGGTTCATTTTCTCACCAATATATTTGAAGCCTGTCAATGTGTTCATCACTTCTGCACCGTAATGTTCAGCAATGACAGCACCCATCTCACTTGTTACGATCGTTTTGACAACCGCACCATTGCTTGGCAGTGTACCTGTCTCTTGCAGGCGACTTAACAGGTAATGTACCATAATGGCACCCGACTGGTTACCGGACAAGACGAAATATTTGCCATCGTTGTCTTTCACAACAGCACCCATGCGGTCTGCATCCGGATCTGTTCCAATCAGAATGTCAGCGCCAACGGATTCTCCCAGCTTCATTGCAAGCGTAAACGCTTCGCGTTCTTCCGGGTTAGGGGACTTCACTGTAGAGAATTCAGCATCCGGCTGTTCTTGTTCGGCTACAATGTGCACTTGCTCGAATCCGATCTGCTCCAGCACGCGACGTACAGGGATGTTACCTGTTCCGTGAAGCGGTGTGTATACGATTTTGAAATCACGGCCTGTGCCGGATTGGATCAGTTCGCGGCTCAGACTGCGGCTTGCTACGGTATCCACGAACGCTTGGTCTTGCTCTTCACCCAACCAGATCAGAAGGCCTTGAGCTTCTGCTTCTTCTTGCGTTAGCTTCTTCACGTCAGCAAGAGAAGGCACTTCCTGGATGTATTGAATGACTTTTTCCGCTTCATCCGGTACCAATTGACCGCCCTCATGATTGTAGACTTTATATCCGTTGTATTCAGGTGGGTTATGGCTCGCTGTAACGACAATCCCACCAGTTGCATTCTGATGACGCACCGCGAATGACAACTCCGGAGTTGAACGCAAGGATGGGAACAGCTTGGCTACAATGCCGTTTCCAGCCAGTACAAGCGCAGCATCCAGTGTGAATTCAGGTGAGAAATGACGGGAATCATGAGCAATGACGACAGAAGGTTTACCTTCTTGGTCACCATGCTGCTCAAGTAGATAACGCGCAAACCCTTGAGTCGCCCGACCCACAGTGTAACGGTTCATCCGGTTGCTTCCGGCACCAATGACCCCGCGCAATCCCCCTGTACCAAACTCCAGGTTTCTGTAAAAACGTTCCTCCAGCTCTTTCGGCTGATCCTGCAAGTCACGAAGCTCCTGTTTCGTTGCTTCATCAATCGAAGCATCCTCCAACCATTGCTGCAACGTTTCTGCTGCTGCTGTACTTAACTGTTCCATTCCGATAAACCCCTTCCGTCTATATAAATTCAGGTGTGCTGAGTTACTTCAGCATCTTGCATCATTCAGTCCGTGTACGTTCCTGCATGATGTCAATGCTCACGTATGTAATCAGCTTGGGTCAGACAGTGCAAACATGATCTCGCCTTCAGCGACCACTTTGTCGTTCACTCGGGCAGTTGCTTTACCTTTACCAATCGAACCCTTGAGACGTGTAATCTCCACTTCCAGAATCAACGTATCTCCGGGCACAACTTGTCCACGGAATCGGAAGTTGTCCAGTCCCGCCAAAAAGCCGATCTTGCCTTTATTCGCTTCCAAGTTCAACATAGCCGCTGCACCAACCTGTGCCAATGCTTCGGTGATCAAAACACCCGGCATTACCGGATACTCAGGGAAATGACCGATAAAGAATGGTTCATTAATCGTTACATTTTTCAAACCAACAGCACGTTTGCCATCTTCCATCTCCAAAATTCTGTCCACCAACAGGAACGGCGGACGATGCGGGATAATTTCTTGAATCTGTTTGATATCGAGCACAATGTAATCTCCTCTCGGGATGTTTATATGAGCGTTCTTCATCATGAATTTTTCATGTGCGCATAGGTGATCGTTACGGTTACGGATCGTTCTTTCGATCGCTGTTGTTTCCTAATGTTTCTGAACTATTTTTCAGATGGATAACATTTGGAAACAAAGGCGAGCGCTTCGCTTCTTTCGAACGATTCCGTTCCCTCCACTGCTTTAGTGCGGACATGGAAAACCTGATTATGATCAAGTCGAAGCTCATATAAATGGGTTTTTAATTTTTAAATTTTGTATGGAAAGCATATTTTCGGTTAACACTAGTTATATCCTTCATGACTGCAGTAGTGAAGGTTAAGATAAGGGGTCTCTCTTCGCGATGACGAATGTCTTTCGCAGGGGAGGCCTCTTTTGACGTCAAACGTCATCCATCATTATACTGTTTTCAACGTCAAAAAGAAAACTCCTGCCTGCGCAGGAGTTTTCGCTTAACTCGTTACATTATGGAGCGAATACCAGATTATATACATGTTCCCATGTACTCCATTGCAATACGGAACCGATATCCTGTTTGCCCAGTACCACATATCCAGCTACCATTCCGCCAGCAAGGGCAAGAACAAGCAGGACCGGAACCAGAAACCATCTTGCGATGCGCCATCCACTCTTCTTCTTCTTGACTTCCTTCTTCTCTGGCTTACTGTTCTGCTGCTGTGTTTCTGTCATCACATTCACCTTTTACGCTCTTATAGTGTTGGCAAGACCCATCATGGAGTCACTCGAAGTTAGCGCCCGTGCCGCCAGCTGATATGTCCGCTGTCCTTGCATAAGCAAAGCCATCTCCTGTGTCAAATCCACATTGGATTGCTCCAGATAACCTGGGCGGATCATGGCTGTCGCTTGACGTGTAGCTGCATCAGCGCCAAATACATCATCCTCGGTTAATCCCGCATCCAGCCCAAACAGATTATCTGCATACTGTACGAGCCCCTCAGGGCGTTCAATGTCTACCACTTGCAGCTGTGCTCCAATGGTTGCGTTCGCCTCATTACCGCGTCGGATTAACAGGTTGCCATTTTCATCAAAAGCAACTTTGCTATTATTCGGTGCAGTAATACGGTTTCCTAAACGATCCAGAGCAAAGTGACCTTCGCCATTGACCATCACCATCATATCTGGTGAATTGGGAGTAGGTTTCGGTCTTGTATCCGGTACAAAATGAAATGCACCCTGACGTGTCCACATTTTCTCCCCATTCGCTTCAACTGCAAACATGGCATTCCCCTCAATGGCCAGATCGGTCGGAAGGCCCGTCTCATTTAAGGTGCCCTGAGACATATCCTTCGTCACATCTGCCAAACGAGCACCAAAACCGAGGTTATAGCCCATCGGTGTGGAGCGTCCGTCGAGCTTGTACTTGTCTGGTTGTTGTTGAACCCGTGTCAGCACATCCTCGAAAGCCGCTTGCTTACTCTTATAGCCTGCCGTATTCACATTGGCAATATTATCGGAAATGACATCCAGACGCTGCTGTATGGCGGTCATGGAAACTTTGGCACTAATCATGGAATTATTCATCGGTGGTTTACCCTCCCTTGGTTCCTGTCCACCCTCCCAAACCCTCCCTAGTAGGGAGGGCCCCAGATGGCGCTGCCCTCTGGACTCCCGAAACAGGCGGATTAGGTAAGTGGGGTACGATCTTGCTAAGTGACGGATGGTGTGTGTGCGCCGCGACTGCCCGACTATGATTGCCGCCATAGTTTCACATGGCTGAATCATAGCACGGCACGCTCTTTATGCGGCGTGTAGCTCCGCGGGGTCTCTTCCTTGCTTTGCTCCGCAAAGGGCTGTCGAGACCGTCGCTTCGCTCAGGTACTGCTACGCAATCCTCGCATAAACTCGGCTGCGTCTAGGCTCTTGCGCTCCGCGTGGTCTCTTTCCTGCTTTGCTTCGCAAAGGACTGTCGAGACCGTCGCTTCGCTCAGGTACTGCTGCGCAATCCTCGCATAAGCTCGGCTGCGTCTAGGCTCTTGCGCTTCGCGTGAGCCTCTCTGCTTTGCTACGCAAAGGGCGTTTGGCTCTCCGCTACGCGGTTATATTTAAACGTCAGCGTTATACACGACCGACGTCATTGACGGCTTTTTCCAAACTGCGATCGTAGAATTGAACGATCTTCTGGTTCGCTTCATATGCACGGTATGCAGCGTTCATATCAACCGTTGCCTGTGAAGCATCGACATTCGAGCCTTCCAGGTATCCCTGACGGATCTGCACATTATCACCAGCAGCCAGCATCCGGGCAGTTGCCCCGTTTTCATCACTCAGACTGAAATTGCCATCACCTTGACGAACCAGTTGATTCGGCTGGTCAATGACACTAATACCGAGAGTAACGCCTGTCGGTGCACCCGTTGCTGCATCCACAAGACGGCCTTGCTCATCCACTTTAAATTGCTCTACCGAACCTGTCAACACTACAGGTTGTCCATTATTATCCAGAACTTGTGAACCTGTTGAACTAAGCAACTGTCCGGTTCCTGTAATCTCGAAGTGACCATCACGTGTATATCCGGTGTTACCTTGTGCATCCTGAACTGTAAAATACGCCTGAGGCTGGTAAGTTACCGTACCATCGGCCCGTACAAATTTGCCTGAAGCGTCAAACGGGACAGGTTGTCCAGTCTGCGGATCATTGACAGTCATATTGGATGAAATGGAAAAATCATTTTTCTGTCCAGTCTCCATAATGGTCCCTTGCAAATTCATGGACAAACTCTCTTCCGCGAACACCCCTGTGTTCAGCTTGCCCAGCCGCTTTGTCGGGAGATTCGCATCTCCGCCTACCAAGGTAATGAGCATTTCCGGGAAGGAACGACTTACGCTGTTCACCTGTTTGTATCCCGTCGTGTTCGCATTTACAATATTCTGTGTTGCTGTGTCATGGCGGCGTTGTTGCGTAATCATTCCCGCAGTAGCGGTGTACAGACCTCTTAACATGAATTAACCCCTCTCCTCAAGCGCTTGTCCTGCATTACAGGCTGGCTGCTTGTCCGTTCTGCTTTCCGAGCATGGCGAACCTTTGCTTTTTATATCGGCAGATTAGAACTTTTTCTTAACCACCTGATCCAAATTATTAAGCATAATGCCTGTCCCCTTCACGACACAATGCATTGGATCTTCCGCAACCCACACCGGTACATGCAATTCATTGGACAAAAGCTCGTCCAGTCCGTTCAGCAATGCGCCTCCACCAGTCAAAACAACACCACGGTCGATAATGTCCGCTGACAATTCCGGCGGTGTACGTTCCAATACCGATTTGGCTGCCACGATGATGGATTGCACGGAATCCCAGAGCGCTTCCTGTACTTCATTTCCCGATACCGTTACGGTAACAGGCAAACCGGATACCATATCGCGTCCGCGAATATCCATCTCGGACTGACGTCCACCTGGCGTCACGGAACCAATCGCAATTTTGATATCTTCTGCGGTCCGTTCACCGATCATGAGCTTGTACTTGGCTTTGATAAACTTGATAATCGCTTCGTCGAACTTGTCCCCTGCGACTTTAATAGAAGAGGCGGTGACCACGTCGCCCATAGAAAGGACTGCAACGTCAGTCGTGCCGCCGCCGATATCCACGACCATATTGCCGCTCGGCTGAAAAATATCCATTCCCGCACCGATCGCTGCCGCTTTTGGCTCTTCTTCCAGAAACACTTCTTTGGCACCGCTGCGCTCCGCCGCTTCACGGATGGCCTTCTGCTCTACAGAAGTAATGTTCGTAGGTGCACAGATCAGAATTCGAGGGTGGCTGTACCAGCTTCTTGCACCCACACGATTAATGAAATGTCTGAGCATCGCTTCCGTAATTTCGAAGTCCGCAATAACGCCGTCTCGCAGCGGTCTAATGGCAACAATGTTACCTGGAGTACGCCCCACCATACGACGCGCTTCTTCCCCAACAGCAAGGACACGCTTCGTATCTCTTTCAATGGTCACGACGGAAGGTTCATCGAGGACAACCCCACTTCCTTTCACGTGAATAAGCACGTTCGCCGTGCCAAGATCAATACCGATATCCTTGCTAAACATAAAAGAGCCCCCAAAGTGATATTATTTGGTCAGCGTATCCTGTGAAAAAGAGTCCCTTATCACGTCACCGCTCGTTCGACAAAGTGCAACATATATATGTAAAAATCGGGCTGATAAGATGTCATAATTCGATCCTGTACCAGCTTTTAACATATCATACTTCAGGGGAGGGATTCAATGCATGTGTGAGCTTTTTGGCCTACGTCTTGGTGAAGATGCTTACGATTTGGCGGAAGCCAACACCTCACGTTTCTTGCCACTCGTTTTTTTGTATTTGATTTTGGTCGCTTCCCCGCCCCGCAAATGGCGGATCGACTTGTGGTACTCCAAAATGTGTTTCACCTGGTCAGCAAGATCAGGGTTGATTTCCGGCAGACGCTCCGTCAGATCCTTATGCACAGTACTCTTTGACACGCCGAATTCCTTGGCTATGGTACGGACCGTATTCCTCGTCTCAACAATGCAGCGACCAATTTTGATGGTCCGTTCCTTGATGTAATCGTGCACGCTCCCGCCTCCCTACTGTGTGGATAGTTTGGTACATTATATGAGGAGCATGCCTATATATTCGCGGTTTAGAGGTGTGACAAGCTTCGAAGGTCCCATTATTTTCTGAAAAGCACAAAAAGGGCAGAGGTTTAACCCTCTGCCCATCATGTTGCTGCGGTAAAAATCATTTATTTTTCCGGAAGATATCCTTGTGGGTTAACCGGCTGTCCGTCTTCGTACACTTCAAAGTGAAGGTGGTTGCCGAGCGTTTTACCCAATTCATTGACGCCAGCAGATGCAATCGCATCTCCCTGTTTCACTTCGTCGTCCTGTTTCACTTTGACGTCTGCCAGGCTTTGGTATACCGTCTTCAGGTTATCGCTGTGTGTGATTTCCACAACTTGACCTGTGAGCGGATTCTGCTCAACCCGTGTAACTTTACCGGCAAGCGCTGCTTTGACTTCAAACGTTTTGTTATCCCCACGTGCCAGATCCACACCCGTGTTCGGGATGAATGTATCATTGTACTGCACCATCGCCGCTTCATGTTCCTCGGTTGAAGCTTCGCTATCATAGAAAGGTTTCACTACCGAAATTTCGGACGGTACCGCTACCGGCCATACAAAATTCTCCGACTTTGCAACAACTTCCACACTTTCCTGTTCTCCGCCTGCTGCTGTTCCTTCTGTACCCGCCGATGCGCCTGTTTCTACTACCCCGCTAGCAGGGTCCGAGTTCAGCGTTTTGTCGCCTGTGCCCTGATAGACCCACACTAAGGTTAGTATAATGCCTGCTGCTGCGATGTAGGCTGCCGGGAAGACCCAGCGTTTGGACATTGCTCTTTTCCATGAAGAGGGCTGACTAGCCGGTACTCCTTGAGTTGTTTTAGGAGTTTCTTCTTGGTTTGTTTTTTTGTTTTGTTCATTCATGTTAATCACCTCAGTAACAAGTGTTACCGGGTGCAACTCTTTTATACACGCGCGACTCTAATTATTTTCACGGAGGTTTCAGAGAGTGCTATATAAGGTGGAGATGAGTGTTAGTTCGTGCGCCGCTTCGGGGCCAGAAAACCTTTCGACCGACTGTTATCCCCGGATTTCCTGATTAATTCTCCTAATGGAGAAATCCGGTGATAAAGGCGGACACTACGTTTCTACAGGCCTTTTCTGTCCCCTGCGCTCTCCATACGCTAGCACTCTCCCTATATTTAGCCGAATCTCGAAAGCTCCGGAATGGGTGTTGGTAGAGAAGCCCTAACGATTAGAAATTAAATATTTCTAACGAACTCAGGCGACCTTATTGGCGAGAAAATTACGATTTAGGAATTCTAACGAACCGGAGACACGCTAAAATCTCTTTTAGGCGCTATTATTGGATCAATTCCGTGATATGTCGTGATATAACGCGTCTGAGATTCGTTAGAATGTCCATTCGTCCTGATATGGCCTGATAAGGTCTCTCTGATTCGTTAGCGCGCCAATGGTTATATGGAAAGCCTGATCCGTGCCAAACAAACTTTGACGACTCTCATCCCCCATATACATTTACTCCACATTCGTATCCATTCGAATATTTGCATCTATCCATCCCTGTACCACTCTCCTACTTCGATGCAAGCATCTTGGATGCCTGTCCGAATGAGATGCCGGTATAGTAGTGTTTGAGAATCTGGGTGGCGGTGTGACCCTCCTGCGCCATGCCGTTTGCTCCCCATTGGCTCATGCCAACCCCATGTCCGTATCCATACGTTGTAATCTGAACCTCATCGCCTGCGGTCTTCCAACTGAACTGGCTGGATCTTAATCCGAGTAGCTTTCTGACCTCGGGGCCGCTGAATGTTTCACCTGCGATCTGCATTTCCTTAATCCGATGTCCTTTGGTTGTAGACAATACTTCCATCCACGATCCACTCTTCTGGGCGGTCACCGGAATGGCATCTAGGTTCAGCTTCTGCAGAATCTCGTTACGCTTCATGGTAACGGTCTGTTTGAATCCTGGAGCAAGATTTTTGTCCCATGGACTGTCTACACTTTGCAGATACGGCACAGCGTTCCCCCATACATCCTCCGCATTCTCGGTATACCCATTACTTGTGGAGAAAAAGGATGCGGTAATCGCTTTGCCCTGATATGTCATGACCGTATCTCGACTTTCGCGTACAGCCTGTTGCAGCTTCTCCCATTCCTGCGCTTTCCCTAGACGAGTCCAATCTGCTTTCACCTGATCTGGCGGAATAAACACCTGATGGCTAACCGTATCCGTCACATCCGCCGCACCCGATGGAACACCGCTTGTATCACTCGCAGCGAGTCTTCGTACGATAAATGTGCGAGCTGCAATGGCCTGTGCTTTTAACGCCTCCAGTCTGAATTCCGCTGGCATCTCAGCAGCCACTACGCCGGTAACATAGTCTTCCAGTGGCAGATTCATCGTTGTGCCCGTTGCAGACAGGTATACGCGTACTTGGGGTTCGGGATAGGTAACAGGAACTGCTGGCGCAGGAGCTGGGGTTCTTGTACTGCTGGCATCTGTTGGCGCAGGGATCGGCTTTGGTGATTCGCTCGCCCGCGGCCATACCAGAATTACCGGAATCAGTAATGCCATCGCCAATAGAGCAGATACAGCGGCAGCGGGTTGCCATCTCGTCGTGTTACGCCCCCATCGGGGCTTTCGTCCGAATGTCCGCATTCGGCGACGCTTCACTCGTCGGAATTGGTCCAGCTCAATAACAGGTATATGGATGTGCTCGACTGCCTGTCGGTTTAGCTCATCTGTCGACACCCGTCTTGGACTTGATATTTTTGCAGGCTGTGATGAAATATTCCTCAGGTTCGCTGAGGCTAGCTTGTCTTGTGCCACTCCAGAAACGGTATTCTCCTCCGGCTCTTGCATACCCGGGCGAGGGACAAGGGGTACCTTTACCTGAACACGAGCTTCTTTCATTCGAATATAACCCTCCGTTGTCTATGGCCGGTTAAGTGCCGGTCGTGTTGTTAAAATCCATAGTTTAGGGTATGAGCTAGCGCGATCTGATAGAACCTGATTTAAGAGAAACAAGGCCCTTTTCGTTCCGTTAGCTTTCAATCTTTCTTTTGCCATGTACATCTTAGAAACGTTGATCTGTCGCCGAATATCGGTGTTTAATTCAAAACGGAACCCTATATTAAGTACGCTCTTTCATTTGGTTCAGAATCGGTACAGAATACAATGTTATGCTATACAAGTTAGGACCAGCTATTAATAGAATCAGGTATTAAATATCTCGTTAATCTTTTTGAAAATAAACACAAAAAAAGCCAAGCCGGATGGCTTAGCTTTATCATCTTTTACAATATGTGCTCCATCGTATTCATAATCCACACAACCGTGTGACTCATACGACAGAACATTTTAAAGAAATCCAGTGTTAAGCCAAAGTTGGTTGTACCTTAAACATCGGTACTTCTTTCTCCACTTTTTCACTAGGTGCTTTGGTTGCTTCCAGCTTAGGCTCATCAACCGAGATCCGATAGATGTCAGCGCCAAGTCCATTAAGCTTCTCTGCAAGATGTACATAGCCACGGTCGATGTGATGAACACCGCCCACTTCCGTTGTACCTTCAGCAACAAGACCTGCAATAATGAGTGCTGCACCCGCACGCAAATCGGTAGCCGTTACTTTGGCACCCTTCAGTTTGGCATTACCTGTGATGATGGACGAACGTCCTTCAACTTTGATCTCCGCATTCATCAATTGGAATTCATCCACATGCATGAATCGGTTTTCAAAAACAGTCTCTGTCACGACACTTGTTCCTTCAGATGCGAGCAAGAGTGCCATCATCTGGGATTGCATATCGGTCGGGAATCCTGGGTATGGTAATGTTTTTACATCCACAGCCTTAAGAGGACGATCTGCGATTACACGCACGCCATTCTCATCCGGTTGGATCGTTACACCCATCTCTTCAAGCTTCGCAATAACGGAGCCCAGGTGATCAGAGATTGCACCTTCAATGTACACGTCACCACCAGAGATTGCAGCAGCAGCCATATACGTACCAGCTTCTACCCGATCCGGAATAACGGTGTGTGTTACTCCTGTCAGTTTCTCCACACCTTCGATGCGGATCACTCCAGTACCAGCACCACGTACAATGGCACCCATTCCATTCAGGAAGTTAGCAAGATCCACAATTTCAGGCTCTTTTGCCGCATTCTCCAGAACAGTTACGCCTTCGGCCAATGTTGCAGCCATCATAATATTTTGAGTGGCACCTACGGAAGCCACATCCAGATAAATTTTCGCGCCACGCAACCGACCTTGGCTACGAGCTTCGATATAACCTTGGCCCAAGCTGATCTCTGCGCCCATGGCTTCAAAACCTTTCAAATGCTGATCAATAGGTCGTGTACCGATGGCACATCCACCAGGAAGTGAGATTCTTGTATGACCCATTCGCGTCAACAAAGGCCCCATGACCAGGAAAGACGCCCGCATTTTACTTACCCATTCATACGGGGCTTCACAGGAAGTAAGTTTCTCCGCATTTACGGTAATCACTTCGTCCCGGTATGTAACTCCCGCTCCCAGCGATTCCAACACCTTGTTAATCGTCATCACATCGTCTAGAGGAGGCGCGTCAATAATAACGCTTTGTCCTTCTTCCCCTAAGAGAGAGGCAGCGATGATCGGAAGAACAGAATTTTTAGCGCCGCTAACTTTGACACTTCCGGTCAACCTTTTGCCACCGCGGACGATAAATTTGCTCATCATGGTTCCCTCCGCGCTTTTATTCCCTTTTCTTCATTCCGGAATACGTAAGCCCCACTATGCTAGAAAGGACTGTTGCTGTGTGTGGAATTTCGACATATTTTGGCATGTTGCCACAGATGTCTGTTCAGAAAAGAATTGGTTTTTATAATCCATATCAATGATACCATGTGCCGTGCCTCTTGCTATTCAGCATGTAAAATCAGTGTCTTACAAGCCAGCAGAGCATCAGAACAGACAGAGTGGGATGGTTATTAGCCGGCATCAACCGGATATCCCGTTTATAACTACAAAATAAGTGAACAATTGTGAATTCCCTAACTTCCATCATAACATTGTTGAATTGTACGATACAAGCATTTTTACATAAAACATCTCAAATTCATCCAATTTCACGTCACATTTTTTTCTTAATTTCTTTACCGACAACTCATACTCTAATTGTTAACACAATTAATCGATGTTATTCGACAATGAGCTCCTTGAAGATCCTAACAGATGATTAACCAACCATCTCAACATTAAAACAAATTCTTCAACATTTGGGTCCAAGACAAGTAGTCAATGACAAAGCCAGCAACGGCGTGCCCCAAAATGATGGCGAGCAACAAATGTAACAGTCTTCCCTGAGCACCCCGTGGCTGTCTGATGATCAAATCCAGTTTGAGATTCTGCAAAGCCCACCAAGACAACGCTATACATAACAGGGAGACGATAATTGAGACCAAGGCATTGGTGCTTAGCGCCTGATTCACCTGATTCGTCAGATCAGTATCCATATATTCATTACCTCCACATTTGTTGCAGCGATCAGCATATCATATGCCCAGCAACCATAACTTGTTAGTATACTGGAATGCCTTGAGCATAACATGCTGAGTGTACTGTCAGATTTACTCCTGCCAGGCAGGAATCTCCTGATGCCCAATCACCGAGCAGCAACAATGCGGCTGTGCATGACTATGGAATCTACTACGCAGCTTCCTGCTTCTGCTGACTCTATGGAATATAGGCTCTTTCATCATACATTGTCAATTACATTGATTTCCACTTCTAAAATATTTTAATTTTAAAATGCCGGGATTTTGTGACTAAAACGACATAAAAGAGCGCTATTTCGATATCGATTCTGTCATTTCCTCGGAAATAATTTGAATTTCCCCATGAAAAAAATGGTTCTCTCAGTGGTAAATGCGCCCACTACTTTAGTCCTACATTCTATTCAAATCCTCACAAATAGGTGAATAATCTGCTCAAGAAACTTCTGTTTAATGAAGGAATGTCGCGGAATTTGAAGCCGGTTGTTTTACTATATTCAATAAAACAATTCTATCAATCAAACTCAAAAAAAGCCCGGCAGACTAAGCCGCCGGGCTTCCAAGAATCGTTTATTTGCCGAATACATTAATCCGGTTAACCGCTTTTTGCAGAGCAATCTCTGCACGACGGTGGTCAAAGTGGTCCTGATTGCTTTGGCTTGCAAGCCGACGTTCTGCCCGCTCTTTCGCCGCACGCGCACGATCCACATCAATGTTTTCCGGGAATTCAGCACTCTCCGCAAGTACAACAACCTTATCTTTACGTACTTCGATAAACCCGCCACCGATAGCAACTTGTTTATTTTCTTTTCCGTTACGAATATAGATTGGTGCAATCTGCAAAGGTGTAACCATAGGAATATGACCAGGCAAAATGCCCAGTTCCCCTTCAATACCGCGAGCGGTGATGCTATCCACTTGTTCTGAATATACCAGACGCTCGGGTGTTACAATTTCCAACAAAAAGGTGCTCAATTCCATCCCTCCTGAAACTATCCGAAGGATAGCCCACATAAGGACAATCCTGGATTCAGACTAAACCAGTGTTTTGGCTTTCTCCACTGCCTCTTCAATTGTACCAACAAAGAGGAAAGCTGCTTCCGGAAGATCATCATACTTACCTTCGAGAATCTCTTTAAAGCTGCGCACCGTTTCTTTAACCGGAACGTATTTACCTGGAATACCGTTAAATGCTTCAGCAACGTGGAAAGGCTGGGACAAGAAACGTTGGATTTTACGAGCACGGTATACAAGCGCTCTGTCTTCTTCACTCAACTCGTCCATACCCAAGATTGCAATGATATCTTGCAATTCATTGTAACGTGCCAAGATACGTTTAACGCCTTGAGCTACGCTGTAGTGTTCTTCACCTACAACTTCAGGGGACAAGATCCGGGAGCTGGATGCCAGCGGATCTACCGCAGGGTAGATACCCATCTCGGAAATTTTACGCTCCAGGTTCGTCGTTGCATCCAAGTGAGCAAACGTCGTTGCAGGAGCCGGGTCAGTGTAGTCATCCGCAGGCACGTAGATGGCCTGGATGGATGTTACAGAACCTTTTTTCGTTGAAGTGATACGCTCTTGCAATTGACCCATTTCTGTTGCCAGCGTAGGTTGGTAACCTACCGCGGAAGGCATACGTCCAAGCAAGGCAGATACTTCTGAACCGGCTTGGGTGAAACGGAAGATGTTATCGATAAAGAGCAACACGTCACGGCCTTCTTCATCACGGAAGTATTCCGCCATCGTCAGACCTGTGAGGGCTACACGAAGACGTGCGCCTGGAGGCTCGTTCATTTGTCCGAAGACCATCGCTGTTTTGTTGATAACGCCGGAATCACTCATCTCGTGATACAAGTCATTACCTTCACGTGTACGCTCACCAACACCCGCGAATACGGAGATACCACCGTGTTCTTGTGCGATGTTGTTGATCAATTCCTGAATGGTTACCGTCTTACCTACACCGGCACCACCGAAGAGACCGATTTTACCACCTTTAGCGTAAGGTGCGAGCAAGTCGATAACTTTGATTCCTGTCTCCAGCATTTCTGCTTGGGTAGTCAGTTCATCAAATGCAGGTGCTGAACGGTGAATCGGGTTCTTGTGCTCAGCAGCTACAGCACCGCCAGTATCAATTGCTTCGCCGAGTACGTTAAATACACGACCCAGTGTTGCTTCTCCGACGGGTACAGAGATTGGCGCTCCTGTATCTAAAGCTTCCATACCACGAACAAGTCCATCCGTGGAGGACATCGCAATACAACGTACTCGGTTGTCACCCAGATGTTTCGAAGCTTCGAGTGTAAGGTTTACACTAACGCCGCTCTCACTTACTGTAGTGATCGTAATGGCATTGAGGATTTCCGGCAGACCGCCGCGATCAAACTCGACGTCAACAACCGGACCCATGATGCTCACAACGCGTCCTTTGTTCATCTTAACGTTCCCCTCCTACAAGCCTGCTACTTTTGCAAAAATAATGTACCGTTCGTTTATCTTTGCTCTGCAAGCCTTCATTAATAAAAAAACGGTTAGCCTTGTGCTGCGTTGGCACCTGCCACAATTTCCGTAATCTCCTGCGTAATCGCCGCTTGACGGGCACGGTTATAAGTCAATGACAAGTCATTAATGAGTTTGGATGCATTTTTGGTTGCATTACCCATTGCCGTCATTTTCGCGCCGAGCTCACTTGCCTTACCGTTCAGAAGTGCACCATAGATCAGCGTTTCCGCGTAACGCGGAAGCAAAACCTCCAGTACAGCTTCAGCAGACGGCTCGTATTCGTAGCTTGCCGTTGGTCCTTCCGCAGCAGTTACCTCAGGTGTTTCCATCGGAAGAAGTTTTTCTACCGTAGGAATCTGGGTCAACGCATTCACAAAGCGGTTATAACAAATGTACAATTCATCAAATTCAGCCAGTTCAAACCCATGAACAGCTTCGTGTGCGATGGATTTGATGTCTGCAAATGAAGGCGAATCCGACAGATCCGTTGTTGTGGATGCCATCGCAATTTCACGACGTCTGAAGTAATCGCGTCCTTTACGTCCAATGACGAACAATTCGTAGTCATCCTGGGAGTTGTGGCGCTCTTTGAGCGTCTGATTAACCTGACGCAAAACGTTCGCATTGTATCCACCTGCAAGACCACGGTCCGATGTAATGATCAGGTAAGCTGTCTTTTTGACCGGACGGCTCTCCAGCATCGGATGCTGTATGCCTTGCGTGCTTGATGCAATACTAGCTACAACTTCTTTCAGTTTCTCCGAATAAGGACGGGCTGCTTCCGCTTTTTCCTGCGCTTTACGCAGTTTTGCAGCAGCTACCATCTCCATTGCTTTGGTGATCTGCTTGGTGCTTTGTACGCTTTTAATTTGCCGCTTAATTTCGCGCATGCCTTTTGCCATGATTTCACCACCTCAAAACTTTGACGGGGTCAAAGTTACTTCGTAAGCATCACCACTAGTTTTGACAGAGTCAAAACTACATCGTAAGCATCATCTTTTTTGACAGAGTCAAAGTATTACATGCAGACATGCGGAATCGGTTAGACAACTCCGCACCTGCAATCATTTATTTAGACAGAGACAGCAAAGCTCTTTCTGAACTTCTCAATTGCACCTTTCAGTGCATTTTCGTTGTCTGCAGTCAATTCTTTAGTATCACGGATGGATGCAAGAATCTCCGGATGGCTGCTCTCCATGAACGCGAGGAACTCACGCTCGAAACGAGTAACATCACCTGTTGGAATTTCATCCAGGAATCCTTTAACTGCAGTGTACAAGCTGACAACCTGTTGTTCAACAGGCAGAGGCTGGTTAACACCTTGCTTCAGGATTTCCATCATGCGTGCACCACGATTCAGGCGGGCCTGAGTCGCTTTATCCAGATCGGAACCGAACTGGGAGAACGCTTGAAGCTCACGATATTGAGCGAGGTCGAGACGCAGGGAACCTGCAACCTTTTTCATCGCTTTGATCTGAGCAGAACCACCGACACGGGATACGGAAATACCTACGTTGATCGCCGGGCGTTGTCCAGCATTGAACAAGTCAGCTTCCAGGAAGATTTGTCCGTCCGTGATGGAGATTACGTTCGTTGGAATGTATGCCGATACGTCGGAAGCTTGTGTTTCAATAAACGGAAGTGCGGTTAAAGAACCACCACCAAGTTCATCATTCAGCTTCGCAGCACGCTCCAGCAAACGGGAGTGCAGGTAGAAGACGTCACCCGGATAAGCCTCACGGCCCGGTGGACGACGAAGCAACAAGGAAAGCTCACGATATGCAGAGGCTTGTTTGGTCAAGTCATCATAGATAACCAGAACGTGTTCGCCTTTGTACATGAAGTACTCACCCATCGAACAACCAGAATACGGTGCGATGTACAAGAGTGGTGATGGATCGGAAGCTGCTGCAGTTACAACAATTGTGTACTCCATTGCGCCTTTACGACGAAGAGTTTCCACAACTTGAGCAACCGTAGACTGTTTCTGACCAATAGCCACATAGATACACTTCATGCCGCTACCTTTTTGGTTCAGGATCGCATCAATTGCGATGGATGTTTTACCTGTTTGACGGTCACCGATGATCAACTCACGTTGTCCACGACCGATTGGTACCATTGCATCAATGGCTTTGATACCTGTTTGCATCGGCTCATGAACCGATTTACGATCCATTACGCCTGGTGCTTTACCTTCAACTGGACGGAATTCCGTTGTAGCGATTGGCCCTTTGCCATCTACTGGAATACCGAGAGGGTTCACAACGCGTCCAATCAATGCTTCGCCTACAGGCACTTGCATGATTTGACCAGTACGTTTCACTTGGTCGCCTTCACGAATATCGTAGTAAGGTCCCAGGATAACGACACCGACATTGCTTTCTTCCACGTTCATGGCGAGTCCCATAACACCGCTTGGGAATTCAACCAACTCGTTGGACATGACGTTCTCAAGTCCGTAAACACGAGCGATACCATCACCAACCTCGATTACCGTTCCGACTTCGACTACATCGATATCGGTCTTGTATTGTTCGATTTGGCTCTTAATTAATGTACTGATTTCTTCTGGTTTGATACTCAAGTGTCCTCACCCCAATCTACTGTACTCGTCTGTTAAAAGACTGCTCAAGACGTTCGAGCTTGCCAGCCAAGCTGCCGTCATAGATCGTATCGCCAATGGCGACTTTCAATCCGCCCAGCAGAGTCGGATCAACAATGTTCTCGATACGAATCTTTTTATTCACACGGCCACCGAATTCACGGGCTACCGCTTCTTTTTCTTCATCATTCAATGCATAAGTCGAGTAGACACGAGCATCAGCGATGCCGAGCGACTCACCTTGGATTTTCCGATAATCATTCAGCAAGTCTCCCAGCAATTCAACGCGTCCGCGCTCAATCAACAACAAGACTGTACGAAGAACAGACTCGGATACCTTACCATCAAGACTTGAGTGAAGCACGTTCTGTTTGGCTTCATCAGAAATATTAGGGGATACGATAAATTTCTCGATATCAGCATCTCCGGTCAATGCACTGACTACTGCAACCAGTTCCTGTTCAACCTCAAGCACCTGCTGTTGCTGAAGAGCAACTTCGAACAATGCTTTCGCATAACGCTTGGCAACAATCGTATCGCGGCTCATTGTCGGCCTCCTACCTCATTGAGGTATTGGTTCACAAGTTCTTCTTGTGCAGGACCGTTCTCAACTTCTTTTTTGATCAACTTGGATGCAATCTGAACGGAAGCTGTACCCAGCTCGCTGCGAAGCGCTGCGACTGCTTTGTTCTTCTCGCTCTCGATCTCGCGTACTGCATCGTCTTTCAGACGATTAGCTTCTGCTTTCGCATCAGCCAAGATCGATTCAGCTTGTTTGCCACCCGTTTGTTTGGATTGTTCAATGATGTCGTAAGCATCTTTGCGCGCTTGCTCAAGAGCTTGTTTTTGTTCCTCCACATAGGCAATGGCCTGTTCCCGAGTCTGTGCAGCCTCATTCATCTGCGTCAACACGAGTTCACGACGTTTTTCCATAATGGAGAACAAAGGACCGAAAGCATAACGGCTAAGCAGCCAATATAAAATTGCGAATGCAATAATCGCAAGAAGCGTATTTTCCCATATGAAACTCAATCTGTTCACTCCTTCCTGGAGGTATCCTTGAAACGTTCATCTGCACGTAGCAGACATTACCTAAAAAGAAGGCGCGGATGGCTATGGCCTTCCCCGCCAAACCTTTAAAATTAAATTAAGCCATACCGTAGAACATGAACGCGAGTACCACACCGATGATCGGCAATACCTCGATCAAACCTACACCGATAAACATTGTTGTTTGAAGAGTGGATTTTGCTTCCGGTTGACGGGCAATACCTTCCACCGTTTTGCTGATTACCATACCGTTACCAATACCTGCGCCAAACGCGCCCAGTCCTGCAACAATTGCTGCTGCGATTAATGCCATTGCTCCCATTTGTATATCCTCCTTAAAATGTTAAATCGAATTTTTTATTGTTCAGCCTGGTGAAGAAATCTTCGTAGGGCTTGAAACTTAATGCTCGTCGTGCGTCTCGATGCTCTGTGAAATGTACACCATCATCAAGATAACAAACACAAATGCCTGGATCGCGCCGATAAAGATACTAAAGCCTTGCCACACCATTAGTAGCGGAATCGCTGCAATAGCACCAAACACTTTAAATGTGGTCAGTTTCAGGATCGTTGCGATCAGTACCTCACCTGCGAAGATATTCGCGAATAGACGCATACCGTGTGTCAACAGCTTGGATGCCGTCTCAATCAGGTTGATTGGCAAGAACAAAGCGAATGGCTTCAGGTAATGCTGGAGATATCCTCTGGTGTTGCGGAACAATCCGAGTCCATGCGATACAAGGAACGCTACGAGAGCGAGTCCCATCGTTACAGACAAATCGGCTGTCGGTGATTTCCACCATGCCAGTTCAACGTGTGGATGTGCTTCCGGGTCCTTGGCATGCGCTTCTTCAAACGCCTCCACCGCTGTAACAATCGGCTGACCGAACACTTGCGCATGTTCTGCGCTGTCCACTGCAGTTACCGCTTGGAACGGAAGTCCGAGCATGTTTCCTACAAAAATGAACATGATCATGGAAAGAGCGAGAGAGATAAAATGTTTACCTTTCTTCATATCCATTGTACTGGAAATCAGATTGCGGACGAATTCTACTGCCCACTCCATAAAATTTTGCAGCTTGCCGGGGTTTTCAACGGATAGTCTTCGTGTGGCCAGTACAGCAAAAATAAAAACAAGGGCACCTGTAACTACCAGCATCAACACAACCGATAGATCCAGTCGAAATCCGCCAAGCATAATAATTGGAGCTTCATGCATATTTTTCTCACCCCTTTCTCGACTTGAAAGCTGCAGCACCTAACATCATTCTGCTCTGCGGGAATGGACAATCCCTATAATCAGTAAGGAAAATTGTGCAATGACGAGACCGCCTGCAACCGCATATGTATTGAAGTACTGCGGGAAGCGCATCGATATGAATATACCGAGCACAGCGAGTGCCGCTCTTGTCAAAAATCCCAGGTTCACACGCTTCAAGTTACCTTCTGCCGCATCATCAGACATTTTCCTTACTTTGTAGCCCAAGTAAAATGCATTGATCCAGCTAATTCCTGTACCCAGGGCCAGTCCCAAAGCAATTGTCTCCACACGTGGCATAAAGGCCGCTGCGAGAAAACAAATCATAAGAAAGTACATGATGAAAACAGTCATCGATCTGCGGTATCTGGTTAGTTCACTCATCACTTTCCCCCATGAATTTTTTCGCGATAAAGTAGATGCTTACACCGCCTGCCGCAAGAAAAAAGAGAACGCTTACGGCGATCCATATTCCGTTACCTCCAATGGTCTTGTCCAACCAGGAGCCAGCGTAATATCCGGCAACAGCGAGAATGGCAATCTCGATCCCAAAAGCTGTCACGAGTCCCATCGCTTTCCATACATTATCGTCATGGTTACGGGATGAATTTGGTTTGTTCGAATCGGCCATTTTCCACGCCACCCTTGCAATCCCAGTTAATTTTACTGAATGATGAGAGCCTTTGTCAATTGAATGATTTTAGCGTTTTAAAGGGGAAAACGACGGGAATATAGACCCTCAAAGCCCATAAACCCGCGTAAACCGTACAGTTTAACTGTATGCTATGCCCTTTATAAATCCGTCAGAAAAAATGTATTATTTTTTGAATTTTCTGTGAAATGATTCCGGACGGTCACTATTTACACCGAAATGATGCAAAATCGCATTGACAATTCTTTCCGAAGCATGTCCATCACCGTATGGATTAGCAGCCTGACTCATGCTTGCATACAGTGTTTCGTCTGTAAGCAGAGCTTTGGTCCGTTCATATACACGTTCCTCTTCGGTACCAACCAGTTCCAGCGTTCCAGCTTCAATACCTTCCGGGCGCTCTGTTGTATCGCGCAATACGAGTACAGGCACACCAAACGAAGGCGCTTCTTCCTGCAAACCGCCTGAATCGGTCAAAATCAAGTGAGTATGCGGGTAAAAGTTATGCAAATCCACCACGTCTAGTGGATCAATTAATTGAATACGGGGATGATTCCCCAAGATCGCGTGAGCCGGCTCCTTCACAGCAGGACTTGGATGCACCGGGTACACGATGGCAATATCTTCAAATTCGTCGGCAATCCGTTTGACGGCCTGGAAAATGTTGCGGTGAGGCTCGCCCTGAGATTCACGGCGATGAGCTGTCATCAGCACAAGGCGTTTGCCTTGGGCCCAATCAAGTACCGGGTGCTTGTAGTCCTCCCGTACTGTATATTGAAACACATCTGTTACCGTGTTGCCTGTGACGTACGTACTAGACTCCGATTTATTTTCTTTGGCAAGATTGGAAGAAGACCAATCCGTAGGCGCAAAGTGTAGATCAGCCAGTACTCCCGTCAACTGACGGTTCATCTCTTCCGGATATGGAGACAGCTTGTTCCACGTCCGCAGTCCCGCTTCCACATGCCCTACCTGAATCTGTTGCAGGAATGCTGCATAGCTCGCTACAAAGGTAGTCAATGTATCCCCGTGAACCAGTACAATATCTGGTTTAGCTTCGGCTAACACTGGCTCCAAACCGCCAAGCACACGAATTGTAATTTCATTCAATGTCTGGCGGTCTTTCATTACATCCAGATCATAATCGGGATGAATGTCGAAAACTTCAAGTACCTGATCCAGCATCTGGCGATGTTGCGCAGTTACGCAAACAATAGATTCAATAGACTCGGGATGTTTTTGCAATTCCAAAATAAGCGGAGCCATCTTGATGGCTTCCGGACGCACCCCGAAAATCGTCATGACTTTAATTTTCTTGGACATTCGAGCAAAGCCCCTTTTCTATAAGTTCCGATTACAAGCATGCAATATGCTTATTTAGTGCCGTATAGACGGTCTCCTGCATCTCCAAGTCCTGGAACGATGTAACCATGATCATCCAGACGGTCGTCCAGTGCTGCTACATAGATATCCACATCGGGATGTGCATCCTGTACAGCTTTAACGCCTTCCGGTGCTGCCACCAGGTTCATCATCTTAATTTGAGTACAGCCACGTTTTTTGAGCACGTCAATGGCTGCAATGGCCGAACCGCCAGTCGCGAGCATCGGATCAATCACAATCAATTGACGCTCTGTTACGTCTGTAGGCAGTTTGGTGTAGTATTCTACCGGTTGCAGTGTTTCCGGGTCACGGAACAGACCAACATGTCCAACTTTTGCCGCTGGCAACAATTTCACAACGCCATCCAGCATTCCAAGTCCTGCACGCAGAATCGGCACCAGTCCGAGCATACGTCCAGAGATGACTTTACCTTGTGTTGCCGCTACAGGTGTCTGTACATCAATCGTTTCCAGTTCCACATCTCTTGTAATCTCATAAGCCATCAACGTTGCTACTTCATCCACCAATTCACGAAAATCTTTCGTATTCGTACGCATGTCGCGTATAAACGTCAGTTTGTGTTGAATCAAAGGGTGATCACATATTACTAATTTTCCCATCTAATTTGTCCCTCCGGTAAGTTCTTCATGTTCAGCATTTCCAAATATACCTAGCCACCATTCATGGGCTCGATAAATCCTGTATATTATATCATCACCAACAACGAATTACACCATCAAAGGGCACCCAATCATTACAGAATACCGAATCCTATAAAAAACAGGACCGGAAAATGATCCATCCGGTCCTGTTTTGCTCATGCTGTTGTGTTATTGAGAATGTTCAAAAACGTGTAAACACTAATGGTGCTCCGCAAACCGAATGACCTTCCGATCGCTGTTATCCCCAGATTTCTTTGATCCAATTATAATTGTTGAAATCTGGGGATAAAGGCGAGCGCTACGCTTCTTCAGGTTCTTTCGGTTTGCTCCGTCTGCGTGTGTACATTAAGAACACTCAAATACAAACAGCATGAGCAAAGTTTTTTAGTATTTAAGGTCGGTATAGAGCGGGAATTGGTCTGTCAGTGCAGTCACTTCTGCACGAGCTTCATCCAGCTTCGCCGTATCTTTAGGATTTTTCAATGTTTTGGCAATAATCTTACCAATAGCAACCATAGCTTCTTCGTTCATGCCACGGGAAGTTGCAGCAGGTGTACCAATTCGAATACCGCTCGTTACAAACGGGCTTGTAGGGTCGAATGGAATTGCATTTTTGTTCACGGTAATGCCGATGGAATCGAGTACATGCTCAGCTTCCTTACCTGTGATGTTCACACTGCGTGTGTCGATCAGCATCAAGTGGTTATCTGTACCACCGGATACGATGTTCAATCCTTCAGCGATCAGTGTTTCAGCCAGAACCTGTGCGTTTTTCACAACATTCTCTGCATACGTTTTGAAAGATGGCTGCAAAGCTTCACCGAATGCTACCGCTTTGGAAGCGATCACGTGCATCAGAGGTCCACCTTGGGAACCAGGGAATACGGCTTTATCAATTGCTGCTGCCCATGCTTTACGGCACAGAATCATACCACCACGAGGTCCACGCAGCGTTTTGTGTGTTGTTGTTGTTACGAAATGCGCATGTGGAACTGGGCTTGGATGCAATCCAGCAGCAACCAGTCCTGCGATGTGAGCCATGTCCACCATGAACAAAGCGCCTACATCATTGGCGATGGAAGCCAGCTTTTCAAAGTCAATGGTACGCGGATAGGCACTTGCACCTGCAACGATCAGACGAGGGCGGTGTTTGAAAGCCGCTTTGCGCACTTCATCATAATCAATCAGGAATGTGTCTTCTTGTACGCCGTATGCAACGAAGTTGTACAGCAAACCGGATGCGTTAACCGGGCTACCGTGTGTGAGGTGACCACCATGGGCAAGGTTCATACCGAGTACAGTATCACCAGGCTTCAGCGCTGCAAGATATACTGCCATGTTTGCTTGTGCGCCGGAGTGAGGTTGAACATTCACGTGTTCTGCTCCGAACAATTCTTTTGCACGATCACGCGCGATGTCTTCAACGATGTCCACATGCTCACAACCGCCATAGTAACGTTTGCCTGGATATCCTTCAGCATACTTGTTGGTCAGAACAGATCCCAATGCTTCGATTACTGCTTCACTTACGATGTTCTCGGATGCAATCAGTTCGATGTTGTTCTGTTGACGTTTCAGTTCAAGATTCATCGCTTCCAGTACTGCCGGGTCATTCTTGCGCAATTGTTCCATGATTAAATTCCTCCCAGTTATAAGTGAAATTATAAAGTGAAACTAATGTTTACACGAAAACGGCGAATGCAACACCAATCTGAAGAAACGAAGTGGTCGCCTAAAAGCTTTCTTTAGAAAGCTACTCCGGAAGCATAGGCTATCACCGGATTTCCCCCTTTAGAAGGGAATAAAAAAATCTGGGGATAACAGCGATCGGAAGATGGTGATGCAATCAAAGTCAGGAGTGTAACCCAATTAGTCTCGCTTTATATGTTAGTCACAAAATGTCGAATCTGGTTGTTCTTCCATACGATACACCGCGCGTTCGCCGCCAATCAACTTCGGACGAGTCAACGCTGTGGTCACACGTGCATCTCCAACATAACGGAGCGCTGTACGAAAAGGTACGGCTACATGCCTTAGATGCATTCCAATCATCGTCTCCCCAATGTCCAGTCCCGCATGGGCCTGCACATGTTCGGCCAGGCATGGATCGGTCAGCGAACGATATGCTGCGGATGCCATTGAACCTCCGGCCTTGGGCACGGGTACTGCACCAACCTCAGTCAATCCAAGACGAGTAAGCACAGAACGTTCCATTACCAGCGCACGGTTCAGATGCTCACAACATTGGAATACTGTGTCAAAACCGAACTCCTCCTGCACCTCGCGTATACCCGCAAGAAGCTGCTGCGCCACCTCAATGGCACCACTCGTACCAATCCGCTGGCCTGCGACTTCACTTGTGCTTGTACCGATCACAACGATCTGTCCAGGCCCAAGCTGTCCGGCAAGCGCCAGTTCATGCAGAATGGATGCGGTCTGTTCCTGCAATCCGGGTTGTTCCGAATCTAACTCAATAGTCATCCTATCATCGCCTCCCGATTAAATCATGCCCGCTTTCTCTTGGTTGTCCTTCGTATTCTTGCACGGCATCTCAGGTACTATTATAGCGAATAATCAGATGAAAGACGAAAAAAAGAGCAGTCTGCGGGTAACGCAGAATTGCTCTTTTGCCCAGGCGACCGGCCGTTTGTTCCGGTGCTCCATCGTGGTTATGCCCACTTCGTCGCCAGTTACACCGGATCCCTGTTTTCCCCTTCATCATAAAACAACCCGCGGCTAAAATCAACGGTTAATTTACATCATGTGTCCTGTTTTTATAACCTGCCCCGCAGGATCAGAATTATCCCAGCTTATCCAAAAGCCGGTCCAATGCGGTCCGAATCTCGGCCGCAGCGATATTGTAATCATCACGGCTGCCACCAAACGGATCAGAGATGTCGAAACTTGGAATTCGTTGTCTGATCTCGATGGCTCGCTCACGCTCCGATGCCAGGATCTCTTGCCCAAGGGCACGTTTCATCTCCAGCGTCGCAAACAGGCTGTCCAATTCCTGAACATCATTCAATACCTGTTCATCATCCTCCACATATTCTTTCAATGTATAGGTTTTGTGGACCGAGTCGGGAAATACCTGCATGACATGCTGCTTATGACTGCGTGTTAAGGTAAGAACCAGATCAGCCCAACCCACCAAGTTGGAGCTAAGTTGTGTGGAATGCGGTGGACCTTCAACGTTATGATCTCTCAAAACCGCTTCAGCATGACGCGAAATCGGCATACCCGACGTTGCTGCCACACCTGCGGAGCGAACCTCTACCTGAATGCCGCGCTCCGATGCCAATTTTCGCAAAAGCCCCTCTGCCATGGGGCTGCGGCACGTATTTCCTGTACATACGAATAAAATATGTTTCATTGTGTTAGCCTCCCCATTTTACATATGATGCGAATAATATGATTTCTCAAGTTTTATTCTAAAATATAAACAAAAGTCCAAACGCAAGCAAGATTGCGCCACCAATGGCTTCACCGTAATCACCAAGATTCCGGCTTACCCGGCGACCTAATAGCAGACCCATAACCGACATCGCCCCGCCACACAGGCCGAAAGCAAGTACGGTCAATACCAGATCATTACTAAACATCCCTAGTGAAACACCCACGGAAAACGAATCCACACTTACACTGAGGGAGAACAAAACGACGCCGAGCAGGGAACGGTGGTCCACCAGCTTCGTATCGCCTTCTCGGAATGCATTCAGAATCATATGACCACCAAGCAGGATAAGCAATCCACCTGCCGCATAGGTCGTAATGTCACCTAGCAGCGAGCTGACGTATTTGCCCATGTACATGCCGATCAGCGGCATGATGATATGAAACAGCGCTGTTACTGTACTGATCCGCAATACATCCCTCAGCCGAATGCCCTTCATGCCAATTCCGATTCCGAGCGAGAACGCATCGAGGCCAAGCGCAACAGCCATGATCAAAATGGTTACCAACTGCCCTACATGGGCAGACACATCCCACATCCCCATACCCCCAAGTCACGTAAAGGTTCTTGTACACGTTATGCGGACAAGGACTCAAACATGACCGATGAAAGGTAAACGGCGACGGATCTATGGATTTTGATGCAGGCTTTATAGGTATTTGATGTTGTTAAAAAAAAAGTTGAGTGCTCTCCTGACTGTATGATCAGGAGAGGTTACGAGGGCTGCTGGTTGCCAACTTGTATGAGTTGGTTACCTGCCGCCTTGAGCAGCCGATTCATGACGGCTGCTCCCAGCCCTTCGCGTGAGCAGGCTTCAGCCACAATATATGTGGCGCCCTGCTCATCGCAGCTGCGCAGCGCGGCGTATAGCCGACGCGCTGCTTCTTCCAGCTCGCTGGCGTCGCCCAGCGAGAACACGGCATCGGCGCGGTACTGCTCCGCGTGCTCGGCGAACGCCAGCACCGCGGTGCGCTCTCCGCGCTGCGCCGCCTCTGCGAGGGCGGCGCTGATCCAGGCCGCCACCGCAGAGGGCGGCCCCTCCACCACGCACAGCGCCCCTGCGGGTGCGTAGTGCGTGTACTTCATGCCCGGCGAGCGCGGCGCCGGGCTGCCCACGCCATCGGCCCCCTCCGCGAGTAGCGCGGGGTCCGTGGCGACACGGGCGGCAACGGCGGACAGCTGTTCCGCCGTAATGCCGCCAGGGCGCAGGATGGTGACGGTACCGTCGTCACCGACCTGCACAACCGTGGACTCGACGCCCACTCCGGTGGGGCCGCCGTCCACGATGCCGCCGATGCGGCCATCCAGATCCTCGCGCACATGAGACGCGAGTGTCGGGCTTGGCCGCCCGGAGCGGTTGGCGCTTGGCGCAGCCACAGGGCACGCCGCCGCCGCGATCAACTGCAAGGCCACTGGATGGTCCGGCATGCGCACGGCCACCGTGTCCAGCCCGGCGGTGACACGCGGGGACACCGCCCCTGGCCTAACCGGCAACACGAGCGTCAGTGGTCCCGGCCAGAAGGCCGCCATCAGCGCTTCGGCTGTTTCGTTCACTTCCGTGACCAGAGCGTCCAACTGGTCACGGTGCGCGATATGCACGATCAGTGGATTGTCAGAAGGTCGGCCTTTGGCGACAAATACAGCCTCCACGGCTGCCGTGCTACGCGCATCAGCACCCAAGCCATAAACCGTCTCGGTCGGGAAGGCCACCGTCTGACCGAGACGAATGCAGGTCGCAGCGGCCTGCAAGTCGGCGAGCGCCTGTTGATCGGCGCTCCCCTTTTTCACATCCATCTTTTCAATATTACCCATTCCATGATCATTCTCAGCGCTCACCAAGACGCGTACATCCCACATCTCGGTAACCAGCTCTCCCGGAGTTTTCGTCTCACGGTCTTCTTTACCATCCCTCAACTCAGAGGTGTGTTGCACAGGTTTGTTTTCTCTGCTCATATATCATCATTCCTAAGTTTCAAGTAGGTTAGTTCATATCCATATTCAATATAAGTAATTATAACATACCTGTCCCGCCTCGGATGCCCTTCACAACTCACTCCCCGTATGGGTCTCAATGTAACTTCACCACCATTTCATATCAAAAGGGCAGCTTCATGAATCGAAGTCGCCCTTACCTGTAGTATAAATTCGTTGTTATGCGAATAAACTAGTCACCCAACTCCACAGTTTCACAGCCATATCCCACAGAAAGAATCTCGCCTCCGGTGTATCTCCCTGTACGGTTGCCTCTGCATCTCCAGATTCAGATGCTGCAGCCGATACCGTTGAAGGTTTCGCCAGGGCATCCCCAGTCCCTGCATCAATGAAGCACAGCGGCGGGAACAACACACACCACCAGTTCTGACCTTTGCCTTCGCCCAGCGTGATCCGGACCGCTTCATAATCGCCAGCAGGATAGACAGTACCACCATATAGTTTGGTCGGGAACGGAACAGAACCCAACTCCACCTGATATGTATAATGTAAACCTCGACTGGTCAGCTCTTCCCCCACTTTATTCTCAATCTCGGACAAATGCTCACGAATGACCTGGCGCGCTTCATCCAGACTTTGCGGATTCTCCAACTCGGCTACCCACTCGCCCATCTGAGCAACGACAGCATCCCGAATCTCACGTTTCACCAATTGATCTCCCGTTGAATCCGAGTTTGCTAGAATACGCAAGCGAATCGATTGTTCCGGTATCGCTGCGGCCGCCACAGCTGCATCCGTTTTCTGACCTTCCCACATCATGATAATCATCATAAGACA
Organism: Paenibacillus amylolyticus; assembly: GCF_001570725.1. GTDB lineage: Bacteria > Bacillota > Bacilli > Paenibacillales > Paenibacillaceae > Paenibacillus > Paenibacillus amylolyticus_A. The sequence continues at coordinate 667,520 of NZ_BCNV01000005.1, read as the reverse complement.
TACAATAATAAGTCCAATTTGCTTTACGATTCGTCTGTTCATTCCGTTCTCCCCCTCGGCTCTCTGATCAACGTTGGCTGCAACTCTCTCATGTCTATCAGTATGCCCCGGAGAATCGGAAGTAAACCTAGCATTTGCAATAAATCTACTAAATCGATTCTATGATTTACATTCCCTCACCAGTCATGCTAAAAAGGCTGATCTGCACCTGGTTACAGGGCAAATCAACCTCTTTATTTCTTAAGTACGATCACGTTATACGCTTCATCGCTTAATTTTTCACCTATACCGATTCAACAGTTATACCGCACTTTTCTCTTTCTTGAGCATATTCCATAAACGTTCCGATAACCGGGGTTGCTGCTCCCCCATCAGAAGTTCATCCTCCTCTTCTTGCCCGTACAACTTAATGCTCATGACTACACCAATGCAAGCCATATTAATAAGCAAAGAGGTTCCCCCATAACTGATGAACGGCAACGTAATACCTGTGAGCGGCATCAGTCCGAGGAACGCGCCCACGTTCTCGAACACCTGATACAACAACATCCCGATAATGCCTACAATGATGACAGGTCCCGCGCGATCTCTGCATTTCAGAGCAATCAGCACCATGCGGTGGATCAGAATAAAGTACAACAGAATCAGTATGGATGCACCGACAAACCCAAACTCCTCTGCGATCACGACAAAAATGGAATCAGAATACGTATAGGGGACTCGTCCACTTTGAACGGATGTTCCTTGTAAATACCCTTTGCCGATGATGCCCCCTGAACCAATAGCTAAACCTGCATTCTTCGTATGCCAAGAAGCCTTGGAGGTAGCCTTTTCCGGTACAAGCCACGGGTCAATCCGTTCCGCCCAATGCTCACGTTTTATCTTTTCAAGAAAAGTGAATACTTCATCATGATAGAAGGTGTAAGCCTTAACAAAGCCAAAGAACGCCACTCCCACAATCGCCAGCGCAATCAATGCGTGCTTCAGTCTCATATTCCCGATCCATAACACTGCAGCCAGAATAACCACATATCCCAGCGCATTACCCAAGTCATTCTGAGCCATAACCAGGGCAAACGGAATAAACGCCCAGCAGCCAATCGGCACAATGTCTTTCCAGAACTCCAGCGTACCTCGTTGTCTCTTCACGATCAAATGGGCGAGAAACAGAATCAGAATCATCTTGAACAGCTCTGCCGGTTGAAAAGAGAAATTGTCGCTCAGCTTCAGCCAACCGTTGGCATTATTGATCGAACTGCCTAGGACATTGGCCAGGATCAGTAGTATAATTCCCAACCCATAAAAATAAAAAGCATATTTCACGTATAACTTGTAATTCACAAGCCCGATCATAAACACCGCAATAAACCCGGCTACATAGAAATAAATCGTTTTGACATGATGATTCGCCAGGTTGGCATCCGTCTGCGTCCCGCTGTAAATCGCAAATATACTTATAATCATGAGCAACAGCATTACAAAAAGAATCACACCGTCCATCTTTTTCAGCATTCTCAACATGACTCCGTCCAGCCCCCTGAAATCTAACATTCTATCATTTCCAATTAAACTCAATATTACCATTGTATATAATTGGATAATGAAATGGAAATCTGGATCGCTTCAGGTTAAAAGTGAACTATTTAATGGGCTTGAATTACACCTTAAAACTATAAAAACCCTGCAACATCCATCCCAATGTAAATTAGGTTGATCTGTTCCAGGGTTTTATAGTTAACGGACTCATATGCAAATACCTGACGTGTTATTTCACGGTTTAATTCGAGAGATTTATTGCTCTTGCTGGGATGGCTTGCGTCTTAGCAATTTCATCACCAAATCGGTAATACTTGGTTGTTCCGCAGAGCCGAGAATATCCTCGTTCTCTTCCGTGTGAACCTTGATACTCATCACAATCCCCATACTGATCATGTTGATCATAATGGAGGTACCACCCGAACTTATGAACGGTAAGGTAATCCCTGTCAATGGCATCAGACCAATGAAAGGACCAATATTGACAAAGATTTGGTAAAGCAACATCGCTATAATACCTACAATTAGATAAGGCCCCGCGCGATCCTTACATTCCAGTGCAATCAGCACCAGCCTGTGAATCAGGATAAAGTACAGGAGAAGCAACACCGAGGCACCGATGAAGCCGAATTCCTCCCCAATCTGTACGAAGATGGAGTCAGCATAGGCCAGCGGCACCCGATTTGACTGAATCGTTGTGCCTTCCATATACCCTTTGCCCGTGATACCGCCAGAACCAATCGCAAGCTTCGCATTATACGTCTGCCAGAGCACATCTCTTGAGGTCAGCTCTGGTACGAGCCAGGGGTCAAAACGATCCGCCCAGTGCGAACGTCCAATGTCATTCAGAAATTTAACAATCTCATCATGGTAATGAATATACGCCTGTGTACCACCGATAAAAGCAGCCACTGCGATCATAAAGCCAATGAGGGCATGCGTAAATTTAATGTTACCAATCCATAGTAGGCCCACAAGAATGACTACATAGCTTAACGCATTTCCCAAGTCATTTTGTAGCAATACAAGTAATAACGGAGGCAGAACACAGAGAGAAATCGGAATAACATCACGCCCAAAATAGAGCGGGCGATTCTTCTTTCGGGCCAAAAAGGCCGATAAAAACACAATCAGGCATAACTTGAACAATTCAGCAGGCTGCAAACTGACCCCGAAGATGGACAGCCAACCTTTTGCCCCGTAATACTCCTTACCAAAGAACATAACGAATATGAGCAGGAGCATACCCACGCCATAGATATATAAATAATTTTTGATTATGAATTTATAGTTGATCATCGACATCCCAAAAAAGACTACGAACCCCAAAATATAAAAGATCACTGCGCTTTTCGGGAGTCCCTCCAGCTTTGGACGACCAAACGTTGTACTGTAAATCGACAAAATACTGATACCCATCAGAATAACGAGTATAAAGACAATAGAATAGTCTATCTTTTTAAATTTGTGCAGCATGTAATTATGTTCCCCCAAGCATTCAGAAATCTTCGGTATATCTCATTGTAGAGGATTTCACGGCAAAAAGAAAACCCGCGGAACCTTACATTTTCGTCACCTGTTCCGAAGTACGAACACCCAGGACATGCCGCTCGATTCCGGCAAGGTCCGGTACAATGATAATTTCCGGCCAATATCCCGCCGATTCAAGCAAAGCTGCGATGTCGCGAGCCTGCCCCTGACCCAGCTCAAAACCAATGATCTGCGGCGGCGCAGGCAGCAGCGCCAGTTGCTCCAGCATGATACGGTACGGTGCAAGCCCGTCCGGACCGCCATCCAGTGCCATGCGCGGCTCATGATCGCGCACCTCTTGCTGCAACCCGGCGATATCCGCCGCCGGGATGTATGGCGGGTTGGACACCAGGATGTCCACCCGAGCCCCGGCGAACGGGGCCAGCAGATCGCCTTCACGGAAGTCGATCAGTACGCCGTTCGCGGCCGCGTTCCGCGCGGCCACTTGCAGGGCAGCCGCCGAGAGATCCCCGGCGCCTACCTGCCAGCGCGGGCGTAGTGAAGCCATCGTCACCGCGATGGCACCACTGCCCGTGCCAATATCGACGGCGAGCGGAGCGCCGTCAGGAAACACGCGGTCGGCTTCGCGCAGCACAGCCTCGACCAACAGCTCCGTCTCCGGCCGCGGAATCAGCACGGCCGGCGTGACCTCGAACGGCAGCCCATAGAATTCCTGGCTGCCGATAATGTATTGCGCCGGCTCACCCGCAGCCTTGCGCGTGACGGCGTCCTCCCAGCGGCTGCGATGCTCGCTGGGAAAAGATTCCGGCTGCATCATGTAGTACGCGGCGCCATAGACGCCGAGTACATGTTCCAGCAGCAGCCGAGCATTGTTTTGCGGCTCGTACACGCCGCACTTCTCCAAAAAAGAGGAAGCCTCCACGAAGGCTTCCCGACAGCTCTGTTCCGGCGTCATGACAAACTGCGCGCGGGTCACAGATTATTCTCCTCTATCCATCAACTCGGTCTGCTGAGCAATCGTCAGTGCAGACAAGATATCTTCAATCTCCCCGTTCATGATCTGATCCAGCTTGTGCATCGTCAGACCGATACGGTGATCCGTCACACGGCTTTGCGGGAAGTTGTACGTACGAATCCGCTCACTGCGGTCGCCCGTTCCCACTTTGCTCTTCCGCTCAACAGAGATCTTCGCTTCCTCTTCCATACGTTTCATATCGAAGATACGTGTACGCAGAACCTGCAACGCTTTTTCCTTGTTGGAGTTCTGTGATTTTCCATCCTGACATGTCGCCACAATTCCCGTTGGAACGTGCGTTACCCGTACTGCGGATTTCGTGGTATTAACCGATTGTCCCCCGGCACCACTGGAACAGAAGGTATCAACACGGATGTCTTTATCGTGAATTTCGATATCAAAATCTTCAGCTTCAGGCATAACTGCAACCGTTGAAGTTGACGTATGAATACGTCCGCCAGACTCGGTTGTTGGAATACGCTGTACACGGTGTGCGCCGCTTTCGTATTTCATTTTGCTGTATGCGCCGCGTCCGTTGATCAGGAAAACAACCTCTTTGAATCCACCGAGATCATTCGTGTTCACGTCCATCAGCTCTACACGCCAGCCTTGTGCATCTGCATAACGTGTGTACATACGGTACAGATCTGCTGCAAACAACGCTGCTTCATCTCCACCAGCTGCTCCGCGAATCTCAACAATAACGTTCTTGTCGTCATTCGGATCTTTCGGCAACATGAGCACACGAATCAATTCGTCCAGTTCTTTCTGGCGAGTGCTCAGTTCGTCAATTTCCATTTTGACCATTTCGCGCATCTCATCGTCCAGTTTTTCGCCCTGCATTTCCTTGGCTGCTTCAAGATCCTCACTTACCTGTTTGTACTCATTGTACGCTTCATAAGTCGGTTGCAGATCGGATTGTTCTTTGGAATATTCCCGCAACTTTTTGTTGTCACTTGCTACATCCGGGTCACACAGCAACTCACTCAACTTGTCATAACGGTCGGCTAACGCCTGTAATTTATCCAACATGTATAGTCACCTCACGCATTATTTTGTCCATGCAAATATCGTTTTCAATAATTATTTTTCGGTTTCATTATTAATAACATCTATAATCTATATTCCACAACGCACAGGATTCTCACCGAATCCCCTGACCGCAGCATGTATTCACATTCATGTATGATCGACGTATAACATCGCTACAACGTCATCAAATCCTTTACTTTTAAAGTGATATCAAGAAATCGTGTACCCTGTGTGAAGCCCGCTTCAGCTCATCCGTTCGAGCGCGAAATTCAACGTGGTATACGACTCTTAATTATAGCATATTCTTATGGTTCTGAATAGTAACTGTTCCGCAGGCGGATGAACTAATTTTTATAATGCAACTTTCTCACCCTTCACTCGTGACCATCCTGCTCATGAATTAGCCTACCGGAAATGATTGTAACAAATAGATCATTCACGTTTCTTTCTGATGTTGTAAAATATATACAATGGATTCTATAATTCATGGTTCTGATATTTTATTTTAGGAGGGAATGAATGATATGAACTTAACATCAGATGCTTTTCCAACAGAAAAATTAAAGATTGCTTTAGCACAGTGTTCTTCGATCGACGGAAATATTGAAGAAAACGTTAATAGGGCTTATGAAATGATTGAAGAAGCTGGAATAGAGCATGCCGATATTATTATGTTTCCAGAAAAATATCTGACGGGATATGTGCCAGAAATCGTAGAATCCAATTTAACTGAATATACACTTTCCATTAATGATGCGAGGATTGAAAAGTTGCGTCAAGCATGTCAAAAGTACGGCATTTGGTCAATCATCGGAACCCCTGTAAGAAGAGGCGAGGATGTGTTCATCTCTTCAATTATAATAGATTCCAATGGAAACGAAGTAGGCGTTTATGACAAGTCTCATTTGTTTCAAACGGAGAAGGAAATGTTTTCAACCAATAATGAGCAGGTCATCATCAAATTAAAGGGCTGGAACATTGGGCTGGCCATCTGTTATGACGCAGGCTTCCCTGAACATTCTCGTCTTTTAGCACAAAATGGCTGTCATTTATATATGGGTAGCTCTCTCTTTAGTAAAGGAATGGGGTACAAAGAGTCACGAGTATGGTTTCCTGCGCGCGCTCTGGATAATACGATATTTACAGCGATGTGTAATCACGTTGGAACAACCGGAGTTTGGGATACGTGTGGACATAGCGGTGTATGGAACCCTTTAGGTGATAATATAATTGATGCGTCGCAAGACAACGTTGAATTGCTGTTAGCTGAGTTAGACCCCGATCTTCTTAATCAAGCTAGAAATGGCGAAAGAATGCTTGCGGATTCGTTTGATATAAATAAAGAACACTATTCTTTCAAGACTATTGTTGGGAACTAAGCAAACCTCATATGAACTGAAGAGTACATAAGTACATCACGATTGAAGTGACCCCATATATCGATACTAAAAACCCTACCATCTTCACGAGAAGATCGTAGGGTTTTGGTTATTGAATCTACATATCAAGGTATGACAACTTATACGTTGAAACGGAAGTGCATAACGTCGCCGTCATTTACAACGTACTCTTTACCTTCAAGACGAAGTTGTCCGCGCTCTTTAGCACCGTTCATGGAACCTGCTGCAACCAGATCGTCGTAGGAAACAACCTCTGCACGGATGAATCCGCGTTCGAAGTCGGTGTGGATAACACCCGCTGCGCCTGGTGCTTTCGTTCCTTTACGGATCGTCCATGCACGAACTTCCTGTACGCCTGCTGTGAAGTATGTGTACAGACCGAGCAATTTGTAAGCCGCTTTGATCAACAGGTTCAGACCGGAATCCTCGATACCGAGTTCTTCCAGGAACATTTGTTTATCTTCGCCTTCCAGCTCAGAAATTTCTTCTTCAACCTTCGCGCTAATTGGCACCACTTCTGCGTTTTCAGCAGCTGCGAATTCTCTTACTTTTTGTACGTAAGCATTGTTCGCCACGTCGCCGATTTCGTCCTCAGCTACATTGGCTGCGTACAGAACAGGCTTCAGGGTAAGCAAGTGCAGATCGCGTATGATCAGAAGCTCGTCATCCGTAAGTTCCATGCTGCGTGCTGGCTTATCATCATACAGAACAGCCTTCACTCTCTCCAACACTTCTACTTCTTGAGAGGCAGTCTTGTTGCCGCCCTTCATGTTTTTCTTGGAGCGATCGATTTTCTTCTCAACACTCTCGATATCGGCCAGGATCAGCTCCAGATTGATCGTCTGGATGTCGCTCACTGGGTCAATTTTACCATCAACGTGTGTAATGTTCTCATCTACAAAGCAACGTACCACGTGTACAATTGCATCTACTTCACGAATGTGGGCAAGGAACTTGTTACCCAGACCTTCTCCTTTGCTCGCACCGCGAACCAAACCTGCGATATCTACAAACTCAAACGCCGTTGGTACGGTTTTCTTAGGTACAACAAGTTCTGTCAGTTTGTCCAAACGCTCATCGGGTACTTCAACGATCCCTACGTTAGGGTCAATCGTACAGAACGGATAGTTTGCCGATTCGGCACCTGCTTGTGTAATTGCGTTAAACAATGTAGATTTACCAACGTTAGGCAAACCCACGATTCCAGCTTTCAAAGCCATGTATATGACAACTCCTCATTGATTACTTGTTCGGTATGGATAATCCTATACATTATATATGACAAACCTCAAGGCATCAAGGAACTTCGCCAATTCGACCAGAGTCCCATACGCTTCCCGAAATCCCCGGTTAATGCAGATAATTCGTTTTGCGCAGATCTTAAGTTAGGCCTAGAATATCCGCTATTAGGTTTACCCTTTGATTTCCTTGTACATCGTCAGATCCGTTACCTCATATCCCATCTTGCGATACAGGCTGCTCGCCCGCACATTATGTCCAAAGACATGCAAACCAATGCGATCCACGCCAAGACTCAAGGCCGTCTGTTCAAGCGCCTGCATCGTCTCTGTTCCGTATCCCTTACCACGGTGTGCTTCTTCAACCACAATATCCAGCAAAAAGGCATCTTTTCCACGACGATTATCCGTGATATTAAACCAGATATACCCTACATTTCCGTCCACAGGATGCACCAGGTTGTAAAGATACGCTCCGGGTGTGTTCAAACCTTCTGGAAGATAACGTTCATAAGACTCCTCGGCCAGTTGCTGCGCCTCTTCCTCCGCCCAGGTACCTGCTTCTACTTTTTCTTCTGCAAAATCCTTAATGGAGCGAATGCGAAAACTCGCATAATCTTCCTGATTCATCGGAGTAAGTTCCATGCTGTTTCCCTCCTCATTTGAGTGTTCTATGTAAGATCACTGTTCACTCTTTTATGTACTACTATATCGTATTGTATCCTGTTCTCCCGCTTAGCGCATGAAGTTATTCTGACGATTCGGATTTCAATTTCATATTTATCCATTTTAATCAAAACTTTTGATCTCCTACCATCCTTTATACCTCATGAAGGAAAGGAGTGGATCATATTGAACACACGTCGCCGATTCTCCAAAAAGAAAATGATTATCTTATCCGCTATCATACTAGGAGTCGCCATCGTCGCTTTTATGAGCTTTCTGAATGCAATGGATCCCTTTCGCCACTTAAGAATAACGATTCACAATAAGTCTGACTATGACCTCACCAATATTCAGGCTAGCCTGACCAACGGCGACAACTCGTTTAACAACAATGAGAGTGGCTCCCTACATTTGTTGGAGGAGAATATCCCCAGCGGTGAGAATCTAAAATTCTTACCACAGCTGCAAGTTTCAGGAGAATCGTCTGTTTACCTTACGTTTACGGACAGTCGTGGAAAAACATATAACGAGGTGGTATGCGGTTATACGGAATACTTGTCCGGCAATTCGTACGTTACTGTAACCAATGAGAATGTCACCGTGAAAGAAGAATGTATGTAATAATTTAGAAATACCATTATGTGAATTACTGAAACATTTTTACATACCACTAGCATAAAGGAGGAAATCAGATTGATATTTAACGTAAATTTAGGTGCAGGGTTAGCTCTATCTATATTACTTTCTGCACATCCAGCTAGTGCTATTGAATTAGAGGATAGAGTGCAAGATGCTCTTACCACCTCTCCAATCACTGTGGAGAACACTGAGGATCCGATTGTTACTCCAATGGATATACAGCTTATCAGACCATTCAATTACAGCAGTTACAATGCATACGAAAAATCCTTCACATTGGATCCTGACAATGGAGAGACTTCTAATCTTTGGATTAACAATACTAGTACGGATACTGTTTATGCCAAAATTACCGTGGGCAGTCTCTCCCCAATTGACATTCCAATCAAGAGAGGGACTCAAAAAACAACAAGAATAGGTGTCATAGGAACAACAAACGTCAAAGTATATATCTATAGTTCAACAGGGCATAAAATGGATATGAATATCAGTGCCCGCCAATTTTAATATTAAAAATAGTGTAGAGGACACTTCTTAATGAAGTATCCTCTACATTATTTTTGTTCCAGATTATATAGGAAGCAATATGAGTAGACTCAAAATATATAATTAAAGAGCCCCAATTAAGCTTATATCACCTTCATTTTCACCCTCGGCCTAACGCCGTTCCACCAGACGTGACGTCTGCTGCAAATCCTCAATTCGCCCTGCGCCAATGCCAAACATCACGGTACGCAGCTCGAATTCGACCTGTTCCAACCGCTCATTCAGCGCATCATCGGAAGCTACTGCGGATTCGAGCAGAGATCGACCGAAACCAGCGAGATCTGCCCCGAGCGCGAGGGCTTTGGCCGCATCCACGCCAGTGTGCAGTCCGCCGCTGCCGATCAGAGCACCAGTAGGATTCAGCGCTCGTACTTCCTGAATACACTCCGCTGTGGGAATGCCCCAGTCGGCAAAAGCTTCCGCTGCCGCTCGGCGTACCGGGTTATTGTTGCGGTACTTCTCCACCTGCACCCAGCTTGTACCTCCAGCGCCGGCTACATCGATAAACGCGACACCCGCTTCATATAAGGCTTTCGCCGTCACGCCATCGATGCCAAAACCTACTTCTTTCACGCCAACAGGTACGTCTAGCTCACGACACAAGTTCTCAATCCGTTGAAATAATCCGCTGAAGTTAGTATTGCCTTCCGGCTGGAAGACTTCCTGCAACGTGTTCAAGTGAAGCACGAGCATGTCCGCACCGGCAATATCTACGGCACGCTGGAAATCAGCCGTGGTGAAGCCATAGTTCAGCTGCACCGCACCCAGATTGGCAATGACCGGGATGTCCGGTGCCCAGCGCCGCACATCGAAGGTACTTGCAAGTTCCGGCTGCTCCACGGCAGCCCGGATCGAACCTACGCCGAGCGCCCAGCCTCTGGCGTTTGCTACTCGGGCGAGGCGCTCATTGATGGCGCCTGTTGTTTTGCTTCCACCCGTCATCGAACTGATGAGCAAGGGTGTGCGCACTTTTTTGCCAATAAACGAAGTCTCCAGATGCACCTCTTCAAAATCCAGTTCCGGCAGTGGATGATGACGAAACGCATACCGCTCCATGCCGCTGGTTACCCCTTGTCCTGCCACATTCTCCTCAAGACAGAGGCGCACGTGTTCCAGCTTCCGTTCTCCCGTAGCCACTTCGGGAAGCAGCCGTTCGCCGGCTCGCTCTTGTTCATTCATGATGAGACCTCCTATGTGAGAATCGTGCGGATCGACAGGATAACCTGCCTGTTCCTAGCTTTTATGTATATAAGTCTTTTGCAAAAGACAAAAACATCAATTCTATTAGCATTACCACTTAACTCTATCCAGTATAACGTTCCAATCCACCTATTGAAAGGATGCCCTGCTACCAAATGTCTCACTTGATCCTCAGGGCACCGCTATTCATGCCTACTCAAAAACACGGATCTTCCGTCGCAGCTTCAAAGCTGGTTAGCAGAGACGATGCACACGCACATGGATCAACAGAACACATTTCACTCCATCATCCTGCACAACGAGCTTATCTCAAGATTTCTGATGCCAACTGCTCACCAACAAGCTGTCCGGACAACGTCACAATCGGGGTTCCACCGCCTGGATGCGTGGTTCCGCCGACGTACCAGAGACCTTGGACATCTTTGCTTCGGTTGCCTGGTCGCATGAAGGTCTGCTTCACCGAGTTGGACGAGATGCCGTAGATCGACCCTTGATGCGCCAAAGTATCCCGTTCGATATCTCGCGGCGTGTACCGGATCAGCACATCGGATTGTTTCAACCCGGTAATTCCCCGTCCTGCCAACTGTTCCAGCACAAACGCTCCGTAACGTTCCGTCTGCTGCTCCCAATTCCATGAATCCGACAAGTAGGGGGCATTGACCAGAATGAACAGGTTACTTGCTCCCGCCGGAGCCATGCCTGCTTCCGAATAACCGGAGTAACAGATGTAGATCGTGGGGTCATCGGGCATTTTACGTTCACGGAAAATATGGTCGAACTCCGGTTCATACCGTTCCGGGAAGAAAACCGTATGGTGCAGTAGTGCATCATACTGTCTTCGCACACCTGCCAGCGTCACAAATCCCGAAATGGATGGCTCATACTTCTGTATGCGGGCATCGCTCATCTCTTTCCGATGTTCCGGTGCGAGCAGCAGTCGATTCACGCTAAGTACATCGCCATTGGCAACCACCTGATCGGCTTCCCGGAAGCCTTGATCCGTATCCACGCCAGCCACTTTGCCATTCCGAACAACAATCTGCCGGACCTCAGTGCCGGTAATGATCTGCACACCTTTTTCCTGTGCCAGCCGGGTCATTCCTTCGATCAGTTGATAGGTTCCACCTTTGACCCCGTAGATGCCCACATCTGCTTCCACATGACCCATCATGGCAAAGATGGAAGGAGACTGATACGGAGATGATCCCACATAGGTTGCGTACCGCCCGAACATAGCCAGCGTGTGCGGATGCTGGAAATACGAACGCAGTAACTTATCCAGCTTCACCGTTGGCCGCACGCGGAGCAGGCTGCGCAGCATCTGAAGATTGTATTTGTCAGAAGGAGACAGCAGCAACTTACCGAGAAAATGACGATTGGCTTCCGCATACAGTGCAGCAGACTCATCCATAAACGCATCATAACGAGCTGCATCCTCCGGACTGTACGCAGCGATCTGCTCCTTCATCCACCCACGGTTGCCTGACAAATCTACCACTGTGCCATCTGCGAATATATTACGCGTGCGCGGTTCTAACTCATATAGCTGTACGTAGTCTTCCATCGCTACACCCGCGTGATCAAACACTGAACGAAAGGTGGATGGCATCGTGATCGTGCTCGGTCCCCGGTCAAAATGATACCCGTCCCGCTCAATCTGTTGCAGCTTGCCACCTACGTGTTGTTGCCGTTCCAGAATGGTCACCTGCACACCTTGTGAAGCCAGTCTTATCGCACACGACAGACCTCCAAATCCTGCACCGATAATAATGACGTTACCTCTCAACTGTACCGCCTACCTTTCCATACATACCCCTTGCCGGAGCGGCCTGCCTGCCAGGAAGCAAGTCCGATGGCAATGACACAGGCCATGCTGACCGGTTGCAGAAGGGCGAGCCACCACGGTTGTCCGCCAGCATGATCCGCTACTCTTTTCACAGCCATACCTATTAAAGTGCCTATCAATCCATACAGAATGAACATCGAACTGCCCATCATGAGTCCAATAATCAAGCCCAGCGGAGGCACAATATACATCAGTGTATAGATCAACATCGTGCCAAGCAGCAGTACGTCTTTGCGTCCCATACCTTCGTACATATTTTTCTTATATCCGTTCCATACTTCTGCCCCGTTCTGATACATGCGGGTATTTGTTACATCATGCACGTCTATCAGCATCACCGGATGACCCGCACGCTTGACTGCTTTGGCAAGACTCATGTCATCCACCAGATGCGCCTGAATGGTAGCATGACCGCCGGATGCTTCGTAACTGGAGCGATGAATCAGCAAAAAAGCCCCCGTAGCGGCCACAAACATCGGACTGGATGATCTGCGTATCATGAAAATGGGCAGATGACTGATGATGGTGAAGACCATCATCGGCACGACAAGCTTCTCCATCCACGTCTTTGTTACTTGATAAGGAAAACCGGTTACCAGCCCCCCGCTCTGCTCACACCCTGCTGCCAGAGTCTGCCGAATGGCACTTGGCTCCAGACGCACATCCGCATCCACAAACATAAACCATTCTCCCTCGGCCTCCTGAACCAGCCTGTGACACGCATGGGATTTCCCCATCCAGCCTTCGGGAAGATCGACGCCATGCAGCAGACGCACACGTGCATCGCGATCCGCAATCGCTTGTACCATGGCCGCTGTCTCATCTTCGGAGCGATCATCCAGCACCAATACTTCCATCCGGAATCCCGACGTATCGCTCGCGAGCACACTTTCCAGACATCCTTCGATATGTAGTCTTTCATTTCTGGCTGGAATCAGCACCGAGACCAACAGATCGGGCGGTTGTATTTGGTCTGCTCGAAATGAACGCACTTTGGGCAGACATGAGACGTTCCATAGAGCGAACAGCAACTGTATGCCCAGTATGCATGTAAGCACAATCCAGAATATTTCAGATGCATTCATCCTAACGGTTCACCCGCTTTCGTGCCGCATCGTATTTTTCACTTGTCGAACGTACATGACGAATCAGCGGAAGCGCATCTGGCAAACTTCCCTGCCCCATCCGTATAAGCTCTGATCTATGATCGTCTAACTGCTGTTCCAACAAACTGCCGAGTCTGGAGGCAATCTCTTCACTCTTCCATGCCTTCCAGTCTTCTACCACAGGAGAGCCCGCCCACATCGATATTTCCGGTAAATCATGCTGGACCATCCCATGGCACAAGGTTACCGGTACGGCGATGGCATTCGGGGAGCGTCGAAGCAACAATCCGATGCCTGGACGGAACTGAATCGGTCTGGCCTCCTGATGCAGAATTTCTCCTTGTGGAAAAATCCAGACCCTTTTGCCCGAATTCAACAGCTCACTGGTGTACTGTAGAGAGGTCCGAATACCGGACGCACTCTCCTTATTGATCGAATACGCACCCAATTTACGAAAAAAAGCATATTGCTGAAGCTGCTGCTCCTCCATCATCACATAATGATCTCCTCGCGATGTCTGCCTGGCCGCATGATAGAGCAGCAGACCATCCCACCAGGAGCTGTGGTTCATGAAGTAGATCACCGGGCGAGTGGGATCAATCGGGGAGTTGTCCCGGATATCCACCTGCGGGTCCAGTGACCCCGATAGAGTGAAGGAGCGGAAGCGCCGACGCAGCAGATAATAGTGATTGTATAAGGAAAAAATCTGATTAAACGGTTTTGATTTTACGGCGCGAATCATATAGCCAGCTCCCTTCGGCAAGAAGCACACCAGCAATGGCGATGATAAAGCTGCCTGTAATCCCTTCCTTGAGAGCAAGTAGGCCGAACAGAAGAATAAACAGCTGATACAGCCATTTGGCACGCAGCAATGAGCTACGGTCATTAGGCATGGCCGGAAGGAAGAGGGACAGGAATGCACCCATGATAAACCAGCTTATGTAATTGGTCCACGGAACACCGTAGAAACCACCTAGAGCCTGCCATTCCCAGAATCCTCTCGCATGTGCAACAGGGTCGAGTACCAGATCGAGGACAATTGCCCAGAACCCGGTCTTCACTGCTCGAAGCAGTTTTCCAGTCCAGGTTGAACCGCCACCACTTAACAGCGCCGAGTTACCCACCACTGCGATCCATGCGAAACCCAGCGTAACTGGCACACTGAACAGATGAATCCCGAAGAAGTCAGAGTAGGCATACTCACCAAAAGGCCAATGGGTATGAACCCCTACCCACTCCACGCCCATACCTCCTAGCCAGATGATCACAGACGCTATCCAGAGTCCGGGTTTCAGCCAGATGACTGACTGGTCGGACAGACCTGTCCGATTACGCCCTTGGTAGATCAGATCCAGCACATACAGCGCATAGAAGATTAGAAATAAACCATTCGAAAAGGATAATACGTCAGGCACGCCGATCGTCAGCATCAAGACGGCTCCAATGACATACCATGCCCAGTAAAGCCACTGGACCATCAGGATACCGCCGTTCGGGAAGCTTGGAAGGCCAGCATCGGATAACGTTTCACAATCGCACCCAACATCTCCAGTTTCAATTCATCGCTTACATAGGCCCGTTTGGTATATACGTCATAGTCGTTGCGTTCAACCGCGTGTAGAATGGTGGAGTAAAAGGCTGCTGCCAGCTCGATGGAAAACGCACTTTCCGTTGGGTACGTATCCAGACGATCCATGCCAATACGGAACCAGTTCAATGCTGCCGCTTTTAATTCGTGAACAATGGCAATAAAGCGCTCGTCCACGATCCCGTCTTCGAAGTCCTGCTCGGTATAACCATGCTTCTCCATGATCTCCAGCGGAACATATCGGCGCACTCTGGCCCGATCTTCACCAACATCCCGAATAATATTGACGATCTGCATTCCTTTACCCAAAGCAATCCCGTTCATGGCTACTTCCGCGCCGTTATCATCCCGCAATACAGGCAACAACATCTCACCTACGGTTCCGGCTACCAGATAACAATAATGCTCCAGTTCCTGCATTGTTGTATAATGCGTTACTTTAAGATCCGTGAGTTGCCCTTCCATCTGACGGAAGAATGGCCCCTTATCCAGATGAGGGAAACTGCTGAACAACCATCTCAGTGCTGGCCAGATAAAATGTCCTTCCGCGTCATCCAACTGATCAAACAAATCATGGATTTCGTGAATCGTATAGGGCGAATGCTCCGGCTCGTCTACACTGTCATCAATCATGCGGCAGAAGGCATAAATGACATATACCGCTTCCCGACGTGGACTAGGCAGCCCTCTAAAGGCCTGATAAAAAGAGGAAGAACCCTTTTGCATCAACTCTTCACACCTGCTCAAAATCGCTTCATTCATGTTCCCATCTCCTTCATGAGTTGATTGACGGCCATACGTGCACTTTGCATCACAATCGGCACTCCGCCTCCAGGATGTACAGATGCTCCTGCGGCATATAATCCCTGTATATTGGGAAATGGTTTGGGTTGTGGTCGGTATACACCGGACTGGAACAACACTGGCGCAATGCCGAAGCTTCCGCCCCCATAGAGCCCGTCTCGCTCTGCGTCAGCGGGTGTACGCACCTTTTTCCACTTGATCGCTGCACGAAGTCCCGGGAATCCCCGTTGTTCCGCTTCTTCCAGTACACGTTCTGCCAATGCTTCGCTCTCCTGATCCCAGTCGACACCTTCGGCATCGGGTACGGGAATGAGGAAATACAATACACTCTGTCCTTGAGGCGCTGCAGTTTCATCCAATGCGACCGGATTAAATACGTAAAATGAGGACTTTGCCGGAATGCGTCGCTGATTGAAGACTTCCTGTAAACTACCTTCTAGACTCGGTGGCAGGAAGAACTGGTGTGTCGTAGCATCTTCCCAGGTTTTGTCCACGCCAACGTAGAGCAATACACATCCTGAAGAGGGACGATACGGCTTTCTTTTCCGCGCCACCTCTGGGGACTGACCAAGCAAACCCGAAAGATGGGGGAAATCGCCATTGTAGATAACTGCATCCACATTTTCTGCGCCTGCTGCCGTTTCTATACCTTCACACACACCATTTTTAATGGTGAGCCCTGTAACTTCCGAATTTAGCACGACACGTCCACCACGCGATATCAGTTCCTGTTCCAGAATAGCCGGTAATGCTGCATATCCGCCTTTGACCATCCAGATGCCATATTCATGCTCAGCGTAAGGCAAAAGAGAATAGATACCTGGCGTCCCAAACGGTGATCCACCGATGTATAGACTTTGCAGAGAGTACGCATCAAGCAATTCTTCATGCTCAAAATAATCGCCTACTGCTTTCCTGACACTTTTGTGGGCACGCAATCTGCCCATGAGTGACATGAGAGAAGGTGTGAAGAAATCCCTTTTGCGTGGAAAAGCCCTTTCCAGAAAAGCTGCCCGTCCTGCCGGAAACAACGTGTCCATATCTTTCATGAACCGTGTGAATCCCCGGCTCTCTCCCGGGAACAAACGTTCAATCTCCGCCGTCTGCTCCTCACGTGACGTCATCTTGGTCATGACACGACCACTATGGTAATGCACTCTATATAGCGGATCACAGCGAAGTAGCTCAATCTTCGATCGATCTACGCCTGCCTCCTCCAAGATACCAAGTAACATCTCAGGCAGAAGTACAATGGTCGGACCCTGATCGATCCTGTACTCCCCGTCCTGCTCATATCCAATGCGTCCGCCAACGCGGGAACCCCGTTCATACACGGTGACATCCCACCCTTGACGGTTCAACAACAGTGCCGAAGTGAGTCCGCCAATCCCTGCACCTACAATAGCGGCCCGCTTCATGAATGCCCCCCGGCTTCCACCGTCTTCACATAAGAGGATGGTTTAGAGCGTGTGCGCGCGTCCTCTTCCTGGATCAATCTGACACTGATCCGTGCCGATTCGAAGATCGTTGGCAACCCGCTGCCCGGATGTGTCCCTCCGCCCACCAGCCATACACTTTTCAACTCTTCAAACTGGTTATGGGGACGCAAGTACATCATCTGACCCAGGTTATGTGCCATATTGAACGTGGCTCCGCGATACACATCCAATTCATTCTCCCAATCGAGTGGAGTGAACAACATACATTCTTCAATACGGCTGCGAATGTCGGCCAGCTCAGGAATGCCTTCCATACGTTTCATCATGGCCTCCTGCACATTCTCACGTTCTGCCTCCCAATCGATGTTTGCGGTAAGGTTAGGCGTAGGCATAAGAACATATAATGCAGATTTTCCTTCCGGTGCCAGCGTCGAATCGAGTCTGGAAGGGTTATGAATATATAGAGATGGATCGGCAGACAGCATTTTGTGCTTCGTAATCTCGTCGACGTTCAACCGGTAGTCCTCGGGAAAATAGATTGAGTGATGCGGCAGGTCCACTTCACCATCCACGCCCAGATACAACATTGCTGTCGAGCAGGAGTACTTTTTGCGTTTCATTTTCTCCGGAGTATATTTCTTGAGTACACCCGGTTCGAACAGATGGTTCACCGCATGTGCGAAGTCGGCGTTCACAACAACATGGTCCGCTTCGATGCGTTCACCGCTCTCAAGCAAGACACCTTCTGCACGACCATTGCGAACGATGACCTGTTTCACTGGAGTGGAAGTATGTATGCGTCCTCCGTGTTCTTCCACGACATCAGCCATGGCTTGGAAGATCCGATTCACACCGCCGATGGGGTGGAACAATCCGTAGTGATGCTCAATGAACGATAGTATGGTAAAGGTGCCCGGACAATCCCAGGCAGACATGCCGAGATATTTGGATTGGAATGTAAAGGCCCAGCGTAGACGCTCATCTGTAAAATAGCGGGACAAGATTCCATATACCGTATTGTGGACATCAAGCTTGGGCAGAGCTGTTACCGCGTCCTTGCGCAAATAGTCAGTCAGCTTGCCAAAAGGACGACGGAGCAAAGGCATGACTTTGCCAAATTTCACTTCTTCTTCTTGCATGAACCGAAGGTAATTGTCTTCATTGCCCGGAAACAATTGCTTAATCTGTGCAGCTGTATCTTCTCGATTACGAGAAGGCTTGAACACCTTGTCACCAAAGTTCAGTGCGTACAGCGGGGTTAGCTCTTTCATATCCACATAATCGGATAATTTGCGTCCCACCACATCGAACATCTCTTCGATCAGCTGTGGCATCATCAAAAACGTTGCACCCCGGTCGAATCGATATTCGCCCAGCTCCAGTCTGGCAGAACGTCCCCCGATGACTGGCTGTTTCTCATACACATCTACTTCGTATCCCTGACCGGACAATAGCATCGCTGCTGCAAGCCCACCTGGACCTGCGCCAATGACAGCTGCACGTTTGCGTTGTTGATTCGGTATCATGCCACTCACCTTTCTATGTAGGGAATTCCTATAGTTCTCTAGCCCCTAACCTATTATTAAACCGCTCAAGAACACTTTAAGCGGGTAACTAGCAAAAACATTATACAAATATAATACAAATATTATACGGGCTTGTAAACCAAAAAATGACCCGTCGGTCAAAATACTCTACTAATCCATTTATAAACACAAAAAACACCCTTTGATCACTTTCGTCAAAGGATGTCCTTTATACACTAACCTATTCATATCATTATGAGATTATGTTTAATTATTAGCCTGTCCGAACCGCGCACCAGGTGGTCGCTCTGCAAGATATTCCCGCTCCATCCATGACTGCCAATCTGCTGAGTTCTCAGGCATGATCCATTGGGGATAACGCGCATGCTCTGCACGCTCATAGCCTTTGCCCCCAAGTACGAAGCGAATATGCGGGAACTCGTTCATAATCCGCTCGACGAGCTGATCACATTTTTCAAGAAGCCCTGGACTTGTGATCGACAGGCAGACCAACTTGATCTTTTGCTCCCGGATAATCGGGAAGATGCCTTCCTCTGGCGTGTTGGCACCGAGATACAGTACTTCCGCTCCATTTTTGCGCATAAAGAGAGAGAACAGCAGCAACCCGACCTGATGATGCTCCCCTTCCGGACACAACGCCAGAACTTTGGGCAGATGAGGATAGATCGGGAACAGATGGAAAAACTGATAAAAGCGCTGTGATATCAGCTGTGTCATGAAGTGCTCCTGCGCCACCGAAGCCCTGCCTTGCTCCCATGCATCTCCAACCCGAACCAGAATGGGCACCAGCACATGATAGAACATCGAGTCGTATCCATACATGGTAAAACCAAAATCGATCAGACCATTGGCACGTTCACCCTGAAAGTTGTAGAGCGAGTCATAGATCTGATCTGCCATGCGTGCATAGGCTTCTTCCATCGTAGGCACCGGAGCCATGATCGGCGTGGGCACAGCCTCGGGCGGATTTAATTTGTTTACTTTCAACATCCGTACCGCTTCCGAGATATTGGTCTGATGCAGCTCTACCTGCTCTTTCAACCAGCGCAGATCCGCAACATTCTCTTCGGTGTACATTCGATAACCCGATTCCGTCCGCTCAGGGGTGACCGCACTATACCGATTCTCCCAAGCCCGTAGCGTTACCGTCGGGATACCGAGCATGGCAGCGACTTGTTTGATGGAATACACTTTATTACCCACTTTCTTTCCTATATGTGTCCATAATACACAGGTTATCTCATTGGTTCCCCGTCCTTGTCAGGCATATGAAAACCCCAACATTCTACAAAAATAATACACTCATTATACACAACGGTCACAGACCTGTCGATTGCATCCTGCCAATTTTGTAATCTGCATTTTACGGATATATTTGCTCTCCTTCCGGTCTATACTGCGTCAACGTTAACATCCGTGTGGTAATAGAAGTCAGCAAGCACAGAAAGGGGAGTCCACCGTTGGTCTCATTACGCCGCCATACATCAGACCGCAAGTCTTCACGCGGCAAATTTCCATACATACGAACAGGTCTCGTCCTATTGGTACTATGGCTCATCGCCGTCATGCTCTATCAGACCTACAAACCATTACCAGCAGGCATTTCTTATGAAAGTCCAGAGTACCGTGTGGATCAAGTCGAGTTCCTGCATGATCTCACTTATCCTTCCTCTGACGGACAGATGCAGCACGAACAACAGATCTTCCAGCGCATGATGCAGGTTGTCGAGGAAGCAGAACAGTTTGTCCTGGTCGATATGTTCTTGTTCAATAATTATCAGCATAAGGGACAGAATTTCCCACCTGTAAGTACAGAATTCACCGAAGCGCTGGTCGCCAAAAAAAATCAGCACCCGGACATGGACATTTGGTTCATTACAGATGAAGTAAATACCAACTATAACTCAGCACCCAATCCGTTGCTGGAACAAATGACACAAGCAGGCATTCACGTGGTCATTACCGATGTGGACCCTCTGCGTGATTCAACTCCAGTATACTCTGCGGTCTGGCGGACCTTCTTCCAATGGTTTGGTCAATCCGGAGATGGATGGATCAAAAACCTGATGGCCACGGACGGTCCGGATGTAACAGTACGTTCCTATCTCAAGCTGCTCAATGTGAAGGCCAATCATCGCAAAGTTGTTGTTAGTGAGAAGAAGGCCATTGTCTCTTCTGGTAATATTCATGATGCGAGTGCCTACCACTCGAACATTGCCTTTGAAGTAACAGGTCCAATCATTGGGGATATCCTTCAGTCAGAGCAAGCTGTACTGGATATCTCAGGCGGAGGCCAGGTTCCGACATACACGGCCCCTTCCACGGATTCAAACACGGGAGACTTACGCATTCGCTATTTAACTGAAGGCAAAGTGAATGACGCTGTACTCCATGAGATCAACCAAGCAGGCAAAGGTGACACCTTATGGATGGGCATGTTCTATGTGGCCTCTCCGAAAGTGTTGGAAGCCCTGCTGGAAGCCTCAAAACGAGGAACCGAGATCCGACTTGTACTTGATCCGAATGAAAATGCCTTTGGTCAGGAAAAGATCGGCATTCCGAACCGTCCTGTCGCCGCCGAATTGCATGATAAATCCGACGGTAAAATTCAGATCCGCTGGTATAACACCACCAAGGAGCAGTATCATACCAAGATGATTTATATTGCCAAAGCAACCGGGGATCATATTGTCCTTGGCGGTTCAACCAACTTCACACCCCGAAACATGAATGACTACAATCTGGAGAATGATCTATGGGTTGCTGCACCTCCAGACAATAAGTTCACGCTTGATATCGCGAATTATTTTGAACGGATTTGGAATAATAATGATGCCGAGTTCACGTTAGACCTGGATGAGTTTCAGGAGAAGACCACGTTTTTGAAAGGTGTCCTATATAAGCTGCAACTGATTCTGGGTCTTACGACCTTTTGATCAGAAACCACATTCATACCTGTTATATCCGCCTGTACTCTACTGTGCAGGCGGATATTTTCATCTTGACAGGCGATGTGAAGTGTGAAAATATAATTACCTAACGACCGTTAGGAAGGTGATCTGATGACTGCACAATCCATTCGGGATGCAGCCCTGTTCCATTTTGCGAGAGATGGCTATGAGGGGGCTTCTCTGAGAGCTATTGCTGATGAAGTCGGGATTAAAAAACCGTCCATATATGCACATTTTAGCTGTAAGGATGACTTATTTTTACACACACTGGCCTTTGCATTTCAAGAAGTGCAGCGGCACACGCTGGAGTATTTCCGTGATCATGCAGACATGCCATTGGAGCACAGGCTGAAGGGTTTGCTGGTCTGGTTTGAACAAGAGTACAATGCCCACGCCTCTGCTCGCTTGATGCTGCGCAATTGTTTCTACCCACCACTTTACCTGTATAGCGAAGTGATGGATCTGGTATATCCGTTTATCGACGGAATGGAACGCGCGCTAACTCGTCTGCTACAACGGGCAATGCGTAATGGAGATATTCCAGCCATTCCCGCGGAACAGGCTGCCATTGCCTTCATGACGTTTCTCGACGGCATTACCGTGGAGATTATCTATGGAAGTTCACGTCGGTACAAGAGACGGTTGGAAGCATCCTGGCCTGTATTTTGGCATGGCATTCATCATTTGAACGAAGAGGCACAAAGCGTTGTGCCGGAAGGAGATTCAACAACATGAACCGCAACTGGTTATATGTATTTATCGGTGGAATTATTGAGATTGTCTGGGTAAGCGGGCTGAAACATGCCTCGAATGCCTGGGAGTGGACTTTGACGGGGATTGCCATCGTGATTAGCTTTGGACTGATCATTGCCGCTTCCAAAAGATTGCCTGTGGGTACGGTGTATGCCGTCTTTACTGGAATTGGTACGGCGGGTACGGTCCTTACGGAAATGGTACTGTTCGGCGAGCCGTTCCGCTTGGCCAAAGTATTGCTCATCGGGCTGCTGCTCTGCGGCGTAATTGGACTGAAGCTGGTTACAGATCAGCAAGAAGCCAAAGGAGGTGCAGTATAATGGCTTGGATGGCAATTGTAGGTGCAGGGATATGTGAAATTTTCGGCGTGATCGGTATTAATGGTGCTTCTACTCGCAAAGGATGGCCTTATATCGTACTGATGCTAGTGTCGTTTGTGTTCAGCTTCTCGCTGTTGTCCTACGCCATGACGTCCATTCCGATGGGCACAGCGTATGCGGTGTGGACAGGAATCGGGACAGTCGGTAGTACGTTAACAGGCATGTTCCTGTTCGGTGAACGGAAAGAAGCGAAGCGTATCCTGTTCATCGCGATGATTTTGGTTGCAGCCGTTGGGCTGAAGCTCATCACGTAACGGAACAACTGAATTACACGCTTATATCTCCGATTGCAGTACCACTTTCCGATCGCTGTATCGTGTAATTCTTAGCTTCCATTATGATATCTATTAAATTTTGTAATACAAAAAAGACGACTTCGATCAGAAAGTCGTCTTTTTTGGGGAATGATATAAATAGGGAACCTCTCTAAACTCTGAAACGTAAGAAAGGATGTCGTAATCATGAGAAAGTTTTTGGCACGGATAGGTTCATATACAGGGTATACCCTCCTGATCGCCATGGCTATCTTCTATCTCATTGCACTTATCGTCATTATTATACTCGCTTTGTACGCCTTCACTGGAGAAAACTAGCTTATCAATATCGTACATACAGACTGCAACTTCTTACTGGTTATACCTACTTTCTTGATTTACCCTCATGTCACTTTACAGATATCCCTTCTTAACCCGCTCACATTTCCCAATTTACTCCCATTTGAATTCCTTCAACCAGATCGTTTATACTTGGTTTGACCTTAAAGTCAATTCAAGAACTCACAAGTTCCCTGATGAGGTGAATGTATCGTTAATGAACCCTATACATGAGATGAATGAGAAGAAAAAGCTCATCATTACTACAGCACTCAAGTTATTCTCATCCAAAGGCAGTGCTGCAACATCCATGCAAGAGATTGCAGAATTATGCGGGATGTCCAAAGGCAGCCTCTACATCATGTTCAAATCCAAAGAGGAATTAGAAGCCAGTACTCTAGAGTATTGCATGTACACACTAATGGACGAGATGACACAGATTGAGCATGAAACCAGCCTTTCCTCGCGAGAACGTCTGCAAAAGCAGATTGAGACACTGCTCATCCATGTATCCGAGCTCAAGGAATTTTTGCGAGTACAGATGCGCAGCATGATGATGGATGATGAACAGCAACGCAAGGAACAATGCCATCCGCTGCAAAGAGATCTGGAGGTCCGCACCTTACATTGGTTTAAGGATAAGCTGGAGGAGCAGTATGGATCAGAGATTGAACCTTATACGATTGACCTTATTTTGCTGACACAGGGGCTGTTCCTCTCCTACGTCAAGATCTGGTTTACGGAGATGCCGTCCCTTACTGTTACCAAAATGGCAACAAATTTACTGCAAATGATGGACTATGCAGCGCACGGATTCCTTAAGCAGCGACCTTTGCCTTTGATTCCTTTGGAAGAATGGCCTGCCTGGATTACCGAACCCCATCCGGATTCCACAGTGATGCGGCATCCTATTCATATTATTAAGCAAATGCAGGATATCGCTGCCTCCGAATTGCCTGCTGGACAACCAAAGAATGATGTACTTGAGACCATTGCCATTCTCAGGCAGGAGATGATGGAATTCACGCCGCGGCGTGCCATTATTCTGGGCATGATGCACAATCTGGAGAACATAACCGCCATTCAACCATTGCACTCCGAGCTTCAGCATATTCTTGATGCCATGTATAGCCGGTTCATCCAAGCTGACTCGTCACACACATAAACAGGAGAAACAGAGAGGAGAAGAAACCATCGTATGAAAGGTATTATTAATTTTTCACTGAACAACAAGTTTGCGATCTGGATTCTGACGATTATCATCTCTTTCGCAGGTTTGTACAGCGGATTGACGATGAAACAAGAGACAATCCCGAACATCAACGTACCGTTTCTGAATGTCACTGCCATTGATCCGGGGGCTGCACCGGAGGGAATTGTTGAAGATGTCACGAAGCCGCTGGAAGTAAAACTACGCAATGTAGATGGCGTGAAGACAGTGACCTCCACCTCCATGGAGAACGCAGCATCGATCACACTCGAATTTGATTATGGAACAGATCTAACCAATGCGACTGCAACTGTTCGTGAGGCACTGAATGAAGTACAACTGCCGGACAGCGTACAGAAGCCGACCATTTCCAAGTTCAGCATTAACTCTTTCCCGGTTGTATCTCTGAGCCTGTCCGATAAAGACGGCGGTGACCTGGAACAATTGACACGACTGGTTGAATCGGATATTCAGCCTGCACTCGAAGATATTGACGGTGTAGCTCAGGTTCAGGTGTCCGGTCAATATGTGAAAGAAGTTCAATTGAAGTTTGACCAAGCCAAAATGGCCGAGCTGGGCCTAACGGAAGATACGGTAAACGGCATCGTTCAAGGTTCATCCATTCGTGTGCCCCTTGGACTGTTCGAACTGGATAAATCCCAGAAGGCCGTCGTCGTAGATGGAAACATCATCGACATCGATGATCTGAAAAACCTCGCCATCCCAGTAGTTCCCGGCGGTGCCGGAGCTTCCGCAGGCAATGGTGCAAGCGCAGCCCCACAAGGCTCTGGAGCACCAACTGGTGAAGCTGGTCAAGGTACCACTCCTGGCTCGGCACAAGGAACAGACCCGGCTGCTGGTCAAGCTGCCGGCGGTAATGCCAGTGTAGTTAGTCCTTCAGGCGCTGCCAACGCGCCTGGCATTCCAACTGTAAAACTAAGTGAAATTGCCAAGATCGAAGTCATCGGTCAAGCGGAATCCATTTCCCGGACAGACGGCAAGGAATCGATCGGTATTTCCGTTGTAAAATCCAACGATGCCAACACGGTTGATGTCGTTAACGCAGTCAAAGATAAAGCGGAAGAATTGCAGACGCAGTTCAAAAACGCAGATTTGACTGTACTGCTTGACCAAGGTAAGCCGATTCAGGACTCGGTGAACACGATGCTGGGCAAAGCCGTATTTGGCGCCTTGTTTGCCATCCTGATCATCCTGCTGTTCCTGCGTAATATTCGTTCAACCATTATCTCCATTATCTCGATCCCGCTCTCCTTGCTGATGGCATTGACTGCGCTCAATATGATGGATATTACCTTGAACATGATGACACTGGGTGCCATGACGGTTGCCATCGGACGGGTTGTCGATGACTCCATCGTTGTTATCGAGAACATCTACCGCAGATTAACACTCAGGGGTGAGAAGCTGAAAGGCCGTGAACTGGTTCGCGAAGCAACGCGCGAAATGTTTGTGCCAATCCTTTCTTCCACCATCGTAACGATTGCAGTATTCCTGCCGCTGGCATTGGTAAGTGGTATGGTAGGCGAGCTATTCCTGCCATTTGCACTGACCATGGTATTCGCCTTGCTGGCATCCCTGATCGTTGCCATTACTATCGTGCCAATGCTTGCGCACACCCTGTTCCGTAAAGGGTTGAAGAACAAGCAAAATCACGAAGAAAAACCAGGCAAGATGGCGGAAGGTTACAAACGCCTGCTGAACTGGACCCTGTCACACAAACTCATCACAGTCAGTATTGCAGTGATCTTGCTGGTCGGCAGTTTGTTCCTGTACCCGTTCATCGGTGCAAGCTTCTTGCCAGAACAACAGGATAAATACGTGACTATTACGTACAGCCCACAAACCGGAGCTTTGCGTGAAGATGTCGAAAAAGAAGCACTCGTTGCCGAGAAGTGGTTGCTGGAACAACCAGGTCTGGAGAAAATGCAATATTCCATCGGCGGCACGAACCCACTGAGCAGTATGGGTGGCGGTGGCGGAAACTCGGCTCTCTTCTATATTGAATATAACGAAGATACGAAAGACTTTACCAAAGTGAAGGAACAGCTTGTCGAAGGTCTGAAGAAAGAAGTTACCGTAGGAACCTGGAATGAGCTCGACATGTCCGGCGGTCTGGGTGGCAGTGGCCTGAGCCTATCCATCTATGGCGATAATGTAGAGCAACTCAAACCTGTATCGGACGAAATTCTGAAACTGGTTGAAGCGGATACGGATAATTTTGAAAAAGCAGATACCACACTCGCTGACACCTACGGGCAGTATACGCTCGTGGCAGATCAGGAGAAATTAAGTTCTCTGGGTCTGACTGCAGGCCAACTGGCTATGACGCTGAGCCCGGCACGTGAACGTCCTGTGCTCACGGAAGTCGATATTGATAACAAAACGTATAAAGTATATGTAGAAACAGACAACAAAACATTCAGCAGTATTGATGAAATTGAGGATGAAACCGTTACTTCACCGCTTGGTATAGAAGTACCGATCAAAGATGTTGCCAAAGTGGAAGAAGGTACGTCCCCGAACTCCATCATGCAAATTGATGGTAAGGTTGTCGTGCAAGTTACAGCCAACATCTTGGCTTCGGATGTAACGAAAGCTTCGAGTAACTTACAGGCTGAGATCGACAAACTGGATCTGCCTGATGGCGTTGAAGTGAAGTTCGGCGGTACAACCGAACAGATTAACGATACATTCACTCAACTGGGTCTCGCCATGCTGGCAGCCATCGCCATTGTATACTTCGTGCTCGTTGTTACATTCGGCGGCGGATTGGCACCATTCGCAATCCTGTTCTCCCTGCCATTTACGGTTATCGGTATTATGGTAGGTCTGTTCATCGCTGGTGGTACGCTTGACGTCTCCGCCATGATGGGTGGACTGATGCTCATCGGAATCGTGGTCACCAACGCTATCGTATTGATCGACCGTGTTATTCACAAGGAAAAAGAGGGTATGCCTACCCGGGAAGCCTTGCTGGAAGCCGGTGCAACACGTCTGCGTCCAATTCTGATGACCGCTCTCGCGACCATCGGTGCCCTGTTGCCACTGGTAACGGGTCTCGAAGAGAGTGCCGGTATCATCTCGAAAGGACTCGGAATCACTGTAATCGGCGGTCTGATCAGCTCCACGCTGCTCACACTGGTTATCGTACCGATTGTATATGAGTTCCTGATGAAATTTAAAAAGAAAAGAATCGAAGATTAAGAAGTAGAGAGTCGTTCTCATCTAACGATTCAAGAACAACTTAATACAAACTGTATGCTTTAACCTCTCGTCCCTTAGCGCATATTGGAATAATTAAATTCCGATGTGATGCTAAGGGGCTTTTTCATGTAAATTCACACGAGACATAGGCTGACATATAAATACTGCATTTTAATCAAAATCACAAAAAGAATAGATCCGTTTGTCATTTGAAACAAATGAACGTGAGATTTTAGCCCATCTGATGTAAATCAACTTATAATATGGATTAATTATGTAAGTTGACGGATTCCAGACTTCAGATAGATCACATGTGATTGGGGAAGGATGGTGGTTGTGTGGGGGAGACAATACTTCATATTCAGATCAGAGACATGCTAAAACGTCCCGTATTTCGCAAGGCTGAAGTTCTGGCCAGTGATCGCGCGCTGGAGAGGTATGTTCGCTGGGTTCATATCATGGAGGTTCCTGAGGTAGGGGACTTGCTCAATGGCGGGGAATTGGTACTTACGACAGGCATTGGCTGGCAGAAAGGTGAACAGCACGGCCTGTCTTTTTTGCGTCAGTTAATTGCACGTGGGGCTGCTGGACTCTGTATGGAACTGGGGGATCACACGAAATCACAGCTCGGTGCGATGAAAGAAATTGCAGTCGCCGCGGATTTTCCGCTGATCTGGTTCCACGAACAAGTCCGTTATATTGATATTACGCAAGACTTGCATTTCACCTTGATTCGCAGTCATCAGCGGATGATTGCCGAACTCGATAGTCTCACCACCTCCTTTAACCAACTTCTCCTGAATGGAGATGGCGTACAACCTCTGCTTCGATTATTGTCACGCACAACCGGATGTGCCGTGGCGTTATATCCACTTGAAGGGGAAGCAAGTGCCGTTCCCTACTGCCCTCCAGAGGAGTTGGAGACTCGTCGGCAGGATTGGTTTTTGCAGCGGGAACATTTGGCGGGGGAGGTTATTACAGCGTTAAAAGCATACACGGAGAGCGCATTGGATGTGATCAGCATGCCTGTTCAGGCGTTGGACTACACCTTTGCCGACCTTGTGCTGATGCATCAAAAGCTGCCGAATCACGAGTCAAGCATACCGATCAAACCTTCGGATGAATTCATCATTCAAGCACTGGAACGTTGCGCAGCCGCGATTGCCCAGGACTGGATGCGAACCAAGTACATGGAAGAGAAACGTCGGTACAAAGAAGATATGTGGGTCATTGACTGGCTTAACGGACACCACTCCACGAAGGAAATTCATGAATATGTATCTGCCGTTAATCCCCTTCTCGCAACGAGCAAAGCCACCATTATCTTATTCGACAGCAACCCCACATACACAGACAGCCTCAGACTTCAGAAATTATTGATCCAACGCAACATCGTCGCCCGTTCCGTGTTCACTCGGGAGAACTTCACCCTCTACAGTACCGTTCTGAACCACCAGATCATTCTTATCATACTCGACCCACTGCCTGGATCTCAGCGCAAAAGCAGTCTATGGCGCTGCATCGAACAGCTGCAGCAGCACGAGCAGGAACAGACCCACCGCCTCTTCTCAGGCCTTTTCGGTATCGGTCATAGCTGTGCGGACCTCTCCCGTCTTAAGGACAGCCTGGATTCCGCGAAGGAGACACTTCGAATTCAGAAGGACATCGGCGAGATGCAGCAGCCCTTTTACAGCAACCTTCATTGTTATCGCATCATTGCCAGCATGAAACAAAGCGGTAATCTGGATGATTTTATCGAAGAATACCTGCGGCCGCTCATTCGTTACGATGTGGAGAAAGGAGGTCAGCTGCTGCGCACCCTCAAGCAATATTTGGTCCTGTGCTGCTCCAAGCAAGAGACGGCCACCGCTCTATACATCGTTAGACAGACGCTTTATCATCGTTTGGACAAAATCGAAGCCCTTCTGGGAGAAGACTACATCCTCCCTGAGAAAAGGGTTGCAATCGAACTTGCCATCTACGCCTATGAATATGTTCATGGTCCAATCGCATGAAGAGCTGGGCATGGTCTAAGCGCCCCGCTGCTCCTGAAGCTGACGAATCAGGATGTGACTGAACCACTTCCGCCCAGACGCCGTGCCCACGTATTGCTCTTGTTTCTCTTCGGGAAGATCCGGGTGCCCCCATATGACGTGAGCACCCTCCAGATGTTCCCGTACCGCATAGATCCGATAACCTTGTGCAACCATTCGCTCTATGGCAATCCTCTCCGCTTCGAACACATCATGATCCGACATCAGCTTCTCCCTCCATTCACTGCCGTCACAGGCTGTTTCATTGGTATGGGTGCGCCTGCATCATACTTGTTGCGCTTCACATATTGGCCTGACCCTGCTGTTCCAGCATACTGCCGATCTCGAATGACATACTCCCCGCGGCACAACACCGTCACCGGACACCCCTGTACCTGCATACCTTCAAATGCGCTGTAATCCACGTTCATATGATGCGTATCTGCCGAAATCACCCTGTTTACAGATGGGTCAAAAATAACAATATCCGCATCTGTCCCTACAGCCAGAGTCCCTTTCTGCGGAAATAATCCAAATAACTTGCTCACTCTTGTCGAACATAGATCGACCCATTGATTGAGCGTAATCCGCCCCTTGACTACACCTTCGGAATACAGAATGCTGAGACGATCTTCGATGACAGGCCCCCCGTTCGGAATTTTGCTGAAATCATCCTTGCCCAGGTCCTTCTGCCCTTTGAAATTAAATGAGCAATGATCAGAGCCAATCGTCTGCAACTGACCACTTTTTAATGCATTCCACAACACGTCCTGATGAGCCGCTTCCCGGAGCGGTGGGGACCAAACATACTTTGCACCCTCGAAGTTTGGCTGATCCATAATCGACTGATCCAGCGTCAAATACTGAGGACAGGTCTCCCCCCAGATTCGGTATCCCATTTCACGCATACGTGCGATCTGCTCTACAGCCTCCGCGCAGGTCACATGCACCACATAAAGCTGTGAATCCGCAAGTGCAGCCAAACGAGCTGCCCGGCCTGTCGCTTCTCCCTCCAGCATGGATGGACGAGTCAACGCATGATGAATGGGCTCCGTGCGCCCTTCGGCGAGCGCCTGTCGAACCAGCAGGTCAATAACATCCCCGTTCTCGGCATGAACCATGACGAGTGCGCCGTATTCTTTCGCCTTCTGCAACGTCTGGAAGAGAATCCCATCATCGGCCTGAAACTGGTTTTTATACGCCATGAACACCTTGAAGGATGACACACCCTCTTCTTCAATGATCTGCGGCAGCTCTTCCAGCACCTGATCATTCATCTCGCCGATCATGAGATGGAAACCGTAGTCGATGGCGGCTTTACCCTCGGCTTTGGCATGCCATTCCTGGAGAGATTCGATTAATGGACGGCCTTTTTGTGTCAGACAGAAATCAATGATCGTCGTTGTACCGCCAAAGGCTGCTGCTGTCGTTCCCGTCGCAAAATCATCCGCCGTTACCGTTCCACCAAATGGCATATCCAGATGGGTATGTGGATCAATCCCGCCCGGAATGACGTAGCAGCCGGAAGCATCCACGACTTCCGTTCGTTCGTCCGGTATAAGCCCAATGCCAATCTGCGTGATTTTACCCTTTTCGATCAAAATATCTGCTTCAAAGGTATCTGACGCTGTCACCAAAACACCGTTACGAATCAATTTGCGGGTACTCATGATATCGCCTCCTTGGTTGATTGATCTCTAACCGATTGCAGCATCGCAATTGCAGACTGACGTTCATTCCAGGTTACAGGTTCCTGCTCTGGCACAAGTTCAACCATCTCAATCGCCCCATCCACCGGGCAAACGATCGAACACAGATTACAGCCAACACAGTCCTCTTCCACCACTTCCAGATAGGAGCCGGACGGGTCGGTCAACATATCAATACATTGATGCGAGGTGTCCTCACAAGCAATATGGCATTTGTTGCAATTGATGCAGACATCGCGGTTGATGCGAGCGACCACTTTGTAGTTCAGATCCAGATTGCCCCAATCCGAATAACGCGGAACGGTCTGACCTACCAGTTCTGCAACGCTGCTAAGACCCTTTTCATCGAGATAATCATTCAGCCCATCAATCATGTCCTCCACAATGCGGAATCCATGATGCATGGCTGCGGTACATACCTGAACCCCTGTAGCGCCCATGAGCAGAAACTCTGCGGTATCACGCCAGTCGGATATGCCACCAATCCCTGAGATCGGTACACCAACTTCAGGATTACGGGCACACTCAGCAACCATGTTCAGTGCGATGGGCTTCACCGCTGGGCCACAGTATCCGCCGTGTGCTCCTTTGCCACCCACATGGGGAACGGTATTCCACGAATCCAAATCCACACCAGCTAGAGAGTTAATCGTATTGATCAGGGAGATCGCATCCGCACCACCTCGTACAGCTGCCCGGGCTGTCGCAGTAATATCCGTGATATTCGGCGTGAGCTTTACGATCACCGGTGTGGTCGCTACTTCCTTCACCCACATCGTCTGTAGTTCAACCAGGTCAGGTTGCTGACCGGATGCTGCTCCCATGCCACGTTCGGCCATGCCATGCGGGCAGCCAAAGTTCAGCTCCAGGCCATCGACGCCGACGGCCTCCACCTTTTTGACAATCTCATGCCACTTCTCTCGCGTAGGTTCCACCATGAGTGAAGCGACAACCGCACGATCCGGGAATCGCTTCTTGGTCTCGGCAATCTCCCGCAGATTCACTTCCAGCGGACGATCGGATATCAATTCAATATTGTTAAACCCCGCCACCCGTTGTCCGCCAAAATGTACTGCCGCGAAACGGGAGGAGGTATTGATAATGGGCTCACCCAGCGTCTTCCACACCGCGCCACCCCAGCCCGCTTCGAACGCACGCTGAACCTGATACCCCGTATTGGTCGGTGGTGCAGAAGCCAGCCAGAATGGATTGGGTGATCGAATACCTGCCAGATTAATGGATAAGTCAGCCATAACGATCCCTCCTTGGTGTTGTTTGAACTTACTATATAAGTTGAACTAAAGATTATTTACACTGACACTACGATGACAGAATAACCTTCCAATCGCTGTTATCCCCAGATTTTTTTGATTCCCTTTTCCGAAAGGGAAAATCCGGGGATAAAGGCGAACGCTTTGCTTTTTCAGGTTTTTTCTGTCCTCTCCGTTATCGTGTAAATGATTAGTTCAACTTATATAGTTACACTGAAATATTTGGTCATGCTCAGGACTTCTGCGTAGTAATGGTGTTTCTGGATAACACCTAAATTCTAACGAACCGTACAGCTCTTATTGGACTCATTTGGGGCAATTTCAAAATCTAACGAATCGTAGAAAGCTTATTGGGCTGTAATAGCTCATTTCGGCTTTATTTCGATGGTTTTTTATTAAAATAAGACGTGTGAGATTCGTTAGATTTTTCAACTCTCCATAATTGCCACTATAAGGTGTGTAGGGTTCGTTAGCGCGTCAGGGACACCGCACCAGACCTCTCGCTCAGATCTACACCTTCAACACTCTAGCAGTCCCTTGCGCCCTCCCACCCGCGCCTCTCCTTCCACGCTTTCCGTGCACTCTCCACTTTTCTTTGTCTCCCTCACAACTCACGCCGTCTCTTCCACCTGTCCAGGCAATGCCTTCATGATTGCGGCGGCGGCCAGCTTACCCTGCTGTGCAGCCGAGACAACCATCGCCTCACCCTGGCCCTGACCAAAAATCACATCTCCTGCCGCATAGATCTGAGGTTGTGAGGTACGATACGTATGCGGCTCGATCTCGACGACGCCCCAGTGGTGACGCAGCCCAAATGCTTCGATTAATGGTAGTAGCCGATGCTGCCCAATCGCCCGGATGACGGTATCACATTCAATCATGAACTCCGATCCCTCCACGGGCACAGGCAACGCGCGCCCACCACCAGGCGGGGTAATCAACTCCATTTTCACACATTCCACAGCCTGAACCCGACCGTTCTCGTCTCCAATGATACGCTGCGGCATCGTAAACCAGCGGAACTCCACACCCTCCTGCTTGGCAAACGTATATTCAAACGCATACGCCGTCATCTGGCTTTCCCCGCGTCGATATAACATCTGCACCCGTTCGGCACCAAGCCGTACCGAACAGGTTGCTGCATCTACCGCCGTATTACCCGCGCCAATAACGGCGACCTTCAGACCATTTAACGCAGGCGGAACACCCTGCTTGGTAGACTCCACCAGTTCAATCGCATCATAGACACCTTCGAGTGTCTCCCCTTCAATGCCCAGCATAGGTACTGAACCCATGCCACAGGCTAGAATGACCACTTCATGTTGCTCCAGCAACTGCGAAGCAGGGATATCTACACCAATGCGCACTCCATAACGGATCTGCACACCAAGCGCTTCCACCTGCTCCACTTCCCACAGGGCAACCGATTCGGGCAAACGGAAAGATACGATGCCATACGTATTCAGCCCGCCGCCTTTGGGTTTGGCTTCATAGATCGTCACCTCATACCCTGCGCGCCCCAGTTCACGTGCCGCCGACAATCCCGCAGGCCCTGCTCCCACAACTGCGACGGTTCTCCCATTGGCGTGCGCTGCCTGGAATAACGGCTCATTCTTCGCCCGTGCCCAATCGGTGGCATAACGCTGCAAGTCACCAATTCGAATCGGCTTCGACGATTCGTTAAGCACACATGCGCCTTCACACAGTTCCTCTGTGGGACAGACACGTGCGCAGCTGGCTCCAACCGGATTCGCATCCATGATGGTGCGGGCCGAACCTTTCAGGTGCCCTGTGGATATTTTGCTAATAAAAGAAGGGATGTTGATGTCGGTTGGACAGGCCTTGATACAAGGTGCATCGTAACAGTATAGACAGCGGTTTGATTCCTCCATCGCTTCCTTGCCTGTCATGGCGGGTTTCATCTCGGCAAACCGACTCTCCCACCCATAATCGGATAACGTTGTTCCTGAGCTGTTCATCAATGTCATGCACCTCCTGAAGTTTGATCCGGGCTAGTTTCCAGCTACTTTTACAGACTAACCAGATGTTCGTACGTTTCCGGCCTGCGATCGCGATAGAACTGCCACACATTACGCACCTCACGAATCATCTCCGTATCCATCTCGCCAATAACGACCTCATCCTGATCCCGACTGCCGATCGCTACCATCCTGCCTCGCGGGTCGACCAGGTACGACTGTCCATAAAATTCACCCATATTCCATGGCGCTTCCACACCAACTCGGTTGATGGCCGCTACATAATACCCATTAGCTACCGCGTGAGCAGGCTGTTCCAGTTTCCACAGATATTCCGATGTACCCGCAACCGTAGCGGACGGATTGAACACAATCTCTGCCCCCGCCAGTCCAAGCAATCGAGCCCCTTCCGGAAAATGACGATCATAACAGATGTACACGCCGACTCTGGCGTAGGCCGTATCAAATACCGGGAACCCGAGGTTACCTGGTTTGAAATAATACTTTTCCCAAAACCCATTCGTACCCTCACCTGCTTCCACATGCGGGATATGATGTTTGCGGTATTTGCCCAGATACGTACCATCTGCATCTATGACAGCTGCCGTATTGTAATACGAAGCAATGCCCTCCACCTCGTACACGGGTAAAATAATCACCACCGCAAGCTCCTTTGCCAGCTCCTGAAAACGTCTGGTCGTCGGTCCTTCCGGTACCGGTTCAGCGGATGCATACCATTTGGGACTTTGCTCTGTACAAAAGTACGGTCCATAGAATACTTCCTGCAATCCGATGATCTTGGCCCCTCTTGCAGCAGCTTCACGAACCAGCGCAATGTGCTTCTGAACCGCAGCTTCTTTGTGCACCTCAACGGGAGCCGAACCTTCAATCTCATGAGAAGCCTGGATTAGTCCGATGCTGATTTTGCCCATAACGTCACAACGCCTCCTCTGGTAAAATGGTTACTGGGTTCACTCCACTGCACATCCTCCGAATGGTGCGATACAACACTTCCGTGCCGAGTCCAATATCCTCCGGGGAGGAATATTCGCTGGGATGATGACTGATACCGTCCTTGCTACGGACAAAGATCATGCCATAATCACACACAAGCGAAAGGGCCAATGCATCATGGAACGGACCACTCATCAGTTCTGGCAAAGTAATCCCGATCTCTTCCGCGGATGTACGAATCACCGACATGATTGGCTCTGCACAATACCGCGGCTCACTATTCGTATCCTCTGTCAGCGAGTAAGTTAGACCATATCGGGAACTCACGTCATCCAACATGTTCATCAATCGGGCTTCAAGCCGGTTTCTGCGCTCCATCTCCATGTCTCGCAAGTCCACCGTGAAGCTGACTTCCTCCGGGATGATGTTACGCGAGTCTGGAAACACCCTCAGACTTCCCACCGTACCTACGGTTGGAGCTTCCGGGTCTTCTCTCACCATGTCGTCAAAAGCCGCAATGACTTTGGCGCTGCCTACCAAAGCATCATGCCGCATCCCCATCGGAACAGAGCCGGCATGACCGGCCATGCCTTTCATCGTCACCGTAAGCCACAGCGGGCCCGAGATACCCGTCACCAGACCTACTGGTGCATTCAGCGCTTCCAGCACCGGCCCCTGCTCAATGTGCAGCTCCAGATAACTGCCTATGGAACCTGGCGGATAGATCGCTTCTTCAAAATCCGAAGGAGAACAGCCGAAGGCTTCCAGCGCCTCCCGGCGAGTCACTCCGTTTTTATCCTGCCGCTCCAGTTCGCCCTCTTCCAACTGACCGGTTATGCCACGCGAGCCGAACAGGCCTTTGTTAAAACGGGAACCCTCTTCATCGCAAAAGGCAACTACCTCAATCGGCATAAGAGGCTGAATGCCATTTTCAATCAGGCATTGCACGGCTTCGAGTGCGCCGAGCACACCAATTGCTCCATCATAGCGACCGCCATACGGCTGAGAGTCGATGTGGGAACCAATCATGAGGATCGGCAGGCCCTGATCCGCACCTTCCAGACGACCTATCAGATTGCCGAAGGCATCAAGTCGCGTCGTCAGACCGGCCTTTTCCATCCAGAGACGAACCTGTATGATGCCGTCCATATCTTCCGGGGTCAGGGCAAGTCGGCAGACACCCGTTTCCGCGATTCGGCCAATCTGTGACAACTGCTCAATTCGCTCATTCAAGCGAAGCTGATTAATGAGTCTGCCTGTCGTGGTCTGCATCCTCCCTCACCTCCTTGCGCTTATTTATCGCGTTATGATGTGGAAATCTCCATTTTGCTTGCTAAACCGTAAACGTCTGTCGTACCTGTGTATGGCAACTACCCTGCGTCCAGACTACGTAGCGCAACGAGCAAACTTCCAGCGATCAGATCCAACTCCTCCTCGGTGGTGACAAACGGTGGGGAGATCGTCAAAATGTTTGCAAAACCCGGTACGGTATCGCCGTTCTTGCCAATCAGGATACCGTCCCTTTTACAACTGGCGAGCACCTTCATTACTTTATCCGCCTCCGCAGGAGATCCGTCTGCTTCAATCAACTCCACCCCACAGGCGAATCCGAACGAACGGATGTCCCCCACAACGGACAGCTCCAGCAGTGGCTCCAGCTTCTCACGAAGCAGGTATCCCAATTCTTCCGCCCGGCTGACCAGATTCTCTCGTTCCAGAATCTCCAGATTCGCCAGTGCCACCCGGCAGGAAACGGGATTCCCGCCAAAGGTATTCACATGGCGAAAATGGGCATCCGGTCCGGGTTCCCGGAACGTGTCATACAGATCGGCTCGCACGGCCGTTGCTGATAATGGCGAATAGGCGCTGGTCATGCCTTTTGCCATCGTCACAATGTCTGGCTGTACGCCATAGTTCTGATGACCAAACTTCTGCCCAGAGCGGCCAAAACCGCAGATTACCTCATCTACAATGAGCAGCACGCCATAGCGCTGACAGATTTCTTGTACGGTACGCATATAATCCGGCGGGGGCACAATCATGCCGCCTCCTGTGATTACCGGCTCCATAATTACTGCGGCAACCGTCTCAGGACCTTCCCAACGAATCACCTCTTCATAGATGGTTGCACATTCGAGTCCGCATCCATCCTTGTTTCGTCCAAACGGACAGCGGTAGCAATACGGTGGCGGAACATGAGAGAAACCCACGCCGAGCGGCTCGTATTTGATCTTGCGGGCGGCTTGCCCGGTGGCGCCCAGCGCTCCCATGGAGTTACCGTGATAGGCACGGTGACGGGAGATGAATTTGTGCCGAGTAGGCTCACCATTCTGATGGTGGTACTGACGGGCTATTTTGAAAGCCACCTCATTCGCATCTGAACCCGAGTTGGAGAAAAATATTCGATACTCCCCCTCAAGCCATTCATTCAGCTTCTCCGCCAGCAAAATCGCCGGTTCGTGACTCTGCGTCATCGGTACATAAGCGAGTGCTTTCATCTGTTCGTAGGCACTCCGCGCAATCTCTTCACGGCCATGCCCCACATTCACACACCACAGTCCAGACATCGCATCCAGATAACGTGTACCATCCTGATCGGTGATCCAGCTGCCCTCCCCACTTACTGCAATCATCGGATGATCGTTATGAGGCGAGATGTGATGCCATACGTATTTGCGATCCTTCTCCAGCCATTCTTCCTTCGTACCGCCAAGCGGCTGCGGCTGCTGATCCACAGAACTCATTCGTCATCCTCCTTCTATAAGCTGATCCAATATGCTTTACACTTGCCCACTCCGATTGCAGTACCATCTTCCGATGCAGCTTTCTTTCAGAAAGCTTTTAGCGCACGCTTCGCTTCTTCAGATTGGTTCTGCACTCTTCGTTCTCGTGTAAATGTTGGTCCACGCTTATTTCACCGCTTCTTCATAGATAATTTTCTCCAGCGCTTCATCCAGATCGGCAGCTTTTTTGATCAGCCCATAATTCAGTGCAATATCTGCAGTTCGGGCAAATGACTCATCCACAAAACTACCGACTTGCTGCTCCGTAAACCCTTCCGGGCGAATCAGCTTCGCAATCTCTTCCAGCATCGTTACCTGATGCTCGCGGGTGGTGCTCCCATCCGTCACATTACTCATCACGATATCCACTGTCTCATTTTGATTGTCGATGGCGTAATTCCAGCCTTTCAAAATGGCACGGGTCACTTTGACCGCAAGCTCACGGTTGCTGTCTACCCAATCCTTCTTGGCAATCAGCGTATCCTCCAGCATGCCAACACCGGCATCTTCAATGTTGAACACATCCAGATCGGATTCTTTCGTTCCACTTTCCAGTACCACGTGATATTCGTTATAGATCGTCGCCGTCGCCACATCTACCTGATCGTTGAAAAACTGATCCATTGTGAATCCCTGCTTCACCAATTCAATATCTTTCTTCGGATCTAGGCCATTCTTCTCCATGAACGCGAGCACCTGAAACTGCTGACTGCCGAACCAGGTACTGACCTTCTTACCTTTCATCTGAGCCGGATCAGTAATGCCTAGAGACTTCTTGGCGATCAAGCGATAGCTACTCTTTTGTGAGATTTGGGCGAGCGAGACGAGCGGCAGACCGTTGTCCCGGCTGACCAGCAGACTATCTACTCCTGTGATCCCCACATCGGCCGCGCCATTGACCACCTGCTGCTCAATCACGATATCCGGACCACCCGGAATAATCTCGGCATCAATGCCTTCATCTGCAAAAAAACCTTTTTCCTTCGCTGCATAGATCCCGGCAAACTGCGCCTGCGGCACCCATTTCAGCTGAATTTTAACTTTGGTTAAGGGTTTATCTGCTTCTCCCGACCCTCCTGAACTCGCAGCGACAGGCTCAGCCGACGGCTCGGACTTCGTAGAACATGCGCTCAGCATCGTAACAACCAACAGGACCAACACCAGCAAACCCGGCTTCAACGTTTTGTACATGTACAGAACAACCCCCTGTGTATATACGATTTTTCAATCAGGTAGTGTGAGGCTCTACTCACCAGCCCTATCAATCTATGGTTGATACCCTGATGTACGTTAGTGATCTGTGCGTACACGATTCCACGGAATGATTCGCTTTTCTGCCAGAACAACCGCTTCATACAGCACAATACCGAGCGCGGCGGCGATGACAATACAGGACCAGGCCAAGGGCATGTTCGCCAGTCGGATCTGATCCGAGAGCAAGTACCCGAGCCCCTGGGAGGCGATGAAAAATTCACCCACAATGGCCCCGATAATACTAGTCGACATATTGATTTTCAGACCGGCAAAGAGGAAAGGCAGGGCATGAGGCAGTCTCAGCTTCCAAAAAAACTGCATCCTACTCGCGGCAAGGCCACTCAACAGATCACTGTACTGCGGCTGGATGGAAGTCAGCCCTTTAAAGAGGCTGACAGCCATCGCTGCCATCGTAATCACCGTGACTACTGCAATACGGGACCAGATCCCGTCACCGAACCAATTGTTCATAATCGGGGCAAGGGCCACAATCGGAACTGCGTTCAGTGCCGACAAAACCGTAACCGCCGCCCTGCCGCTTGTTGGGAAGAATGATGCGCCCGCTGCCGCTAGAGCACCCAACAGGGAACCGAGCAGGAAGCCACCCAACATTTCGGTTCCGCTGTACATCGCATATCGAAAGAGCATATTGGCATTTTCCTGAATGGATATCGCAATCGCAGAAGGCACAGGCAGTTGGTAGCTTTCCAGCGAGAATATCCAATGAAACAACCTGAGCTGCCAGAGAGCGAGAAACATCACGCCTGCACCCCAAGGAAGCATGCTCAGTACAATCGAGCGCCCGCGAACGCCGGTGCCCGATCTGGCCTTTTCGGTTTGTCCCTGTTGTCCATGAATTTCCGATCCGGAAGCAGATGTCATCTGTGAACCCGTGAGGGGCGCAGCTGTTCCAGTTACAGCAGCAATTGCCACACCTTCATCACGCTTCCGTTGCAAAACTCTACCTTCACTCATGTGGCATCACCTCCTTTGGCCCTGAATTCAGGCTGCCAGGGGGTTAGCCAACGCTCAGCCAGACTGATGACCAGATACGAGATCAAGCCAATGCCAATGCTAAGCATGATGGTGGCCCAGAACATGCCAACTTGGGCATGACCGTAATATAACGAACTGACCATCAGGACGCCGAGTCCGTCGGGAGCGCCCATCAATTCCACAACGATGGAGGAAGTCACTGCGAGCGGAGCAGCTATTTTCATACCAGAAAATAGTCCCGGTAGTGCTGAGGGAAGCAGACATTTGATATATCGCGCAGTCAGTGAAGCACCACAGGAACGCATCAACTCCAGGTGCTCTGGTGCTGCACTTTTCAATCCTTTTAACGTATGGATAATGATCGGGAAGAAAGTGACATACGCGGCCATAACAATCCGCGCCCACTCCGCGTTGTGGATGATGCCGTACACGATTGGTGCGAGACCAATAACCGGAACCATCTGTGAGGAGACAACATATGGCGATAACGTGCGCTCCAGCCAGACGGCACCGCTCATGAGTAGAGCCAGGCCCAAACCCAGCAGCGTTCCCCCTGCAAAACCGATGGCTGCATTGCCAAAGGTGACAGCCCCCTGCTCTGCCAGCGTACCCGAGTAGCGAAACAAGGCAGTAAGGACATCGTGCAGATAAGGAAGGCGGGATGCCGCCTGTTGAGGTGACAGGAACAATTGGAGCATCCAGGCGGCTGCTTCCCACAGTACCAATACCGCTATAATCCAAATGACAACCCAGGAACGATAACCCGGTTTAAAGAATCGCAGGGACATGAGATTCATCACGCTCCTCGTAGAAGCAGTTGCGGATGGTCGTAATCATGTGGTAGAAAGCTTCCGTTTCTCTCAGTTCACTATGACGTTCGGAAGGCAGGTTGACGGAATGAATGGAATGCACCTGCCCTGGATGCGCCGAGAGCACAATGATTCGGTCGGACAGAAATACGGCTTCGGGGATGCTATGTGTGACAAAGAGGAAGGTCTTGCCTGTTGAGCGCTTGATCTCAAGCAGCTCCAATTGAAGTTTTTCTTTGGTGAATTCGTCCAGGGCCGAAAAGGGTTCATCCATGAGCAGCAATGGCGGATCAAGTGCAAGGGCACGTGCAATGGATACTCGTTGCTGCATCCCTCCACTGAGCTGCCATGGATAATGGTCGGCGAAGCGGGTGAGCCCCACCATTTCAAGCAGTTCACTGCTAATGCGGCGGCACTCCTTACGGCGGGTACCCAGCAGCTCCAAGGGCAATTCCACATTGTGACGAACGGTGCGCCAATCGAACAAAGCAGGTGTCTGGAAGACGATGCCGAACTGCCGCTGTAGCCGAGCCCGCTCAGGCTCTTGGCCTGCAATTCGAACGGTGCCTGAGGTGGGCTGAAGTAGATCACCTACCAGCCGGAGCAAGGTCGACTTGCCACAGCCGGAAGGACCCAGCAGAGAGACAAACTCATTAGACTGGATCTGGAATGTAACATCCGACAAGGCAGTGACTTGTTGTGACCCTGTACCAAAGACAACGGACACATGATCAACATCAATATGACAGGCTTCGGGGACTGTAGCTGAGGATATGGAGGACATGGGCATTCTCCTTTGTGGGAAGTTGTTTTCATTGCACACCAAGGCTGAATGGGAGGTTTATATACACGAACGTAACAGGTTTTGCTTGTTAGATAATACTATATCGCTTTGGGCGGGGATTACATTATACAGTGTGTTTTGAGTATGGGCCTGTTTATGTTACACAATGTAAAATGAGATGGATTCTCAGAGACATCCATGTGAGTTTCCTTGATAGATAGCTAACATAAATTTCACCTAACAACAAACGCACGATCATTTGTATTTATTGAATAAATATTCGGAAAATATGACATATGCCCTCGTATTCTTGTTCGTTTTCTTGTATAAAGATTGAATAGACGTACAAGGACTTCCACCACTACGTGAGTCACGGCTCTTGAATGATGAAGGCGGTACCATTCTTCCGGATCAACCACTACGCAGGAGTGTCCAAAGATCAGTAGAACAAAGCTTTCTAATCCAGAAATCGGGGTGGTCATGATGTTTGATTGGCTGGGATGGAGAAAAGGATTGCCGCTGTGGCGATCGTATCGGTTGAACGCACATATGAAGGAAGATGTGGAACAGATTTTTGAGGGGATTGCCGAAACGAGACGGCAGCTCATGATGGACTGGGCAGATGAACAATGGAATCACCTGGATCGTTTGCTTCATCAAATACAGTCCGTTCGACCACAAGATGTACTGCCAGGTTCATCTCATATAAGTAAACTAGATACATGGTTTCAATCCAGTTATATTCGAGCCGTTGATAGTACGGAGCTATTTATGCTGAACGAACAGAATCAGGTGGTATTCTCTACATATAAGAAACATATTGGACAGATCTATGCAGATTACGAAGCTTTGATTGGACCAGGATTGAATTACTCCCGAGCAGATATTCATGGGAAAAAGTGTTTGTATGGCCCTTATTCCGATCCACTGACGTTGGATATTGGACCACGCTCGTCCGCTTTTCACGATGATGTCACCTTGCTGTTTATCAACCCCATTCTACAGGAAGGTCGATATGTTGGTTCATTATGCAGCCGTGTTCCCGGAGATGTCCTGGGTGACCTGATTCAACGTGAATCAGGCCATATCTATCCCGATTCTGGTGACAACTATCTCTTTATGGCTGAGTCAAAATTACGGCCCCATCTGCAGCCCGGCACCGCCTTGTCCCGAAGC
This sequence comes from Paenibacillus amylolyticus, assembly GCF_001570725.1. Classification (GTDB taxonomy): domain Bacteria; phylum Bacillota; class Bacilli; order Paenibacillales; family Paenibacillaceae; genus Paenibacillus; species Paenibacillus amylolyticus_A. The sequence continues at coordinate 623,567 of NZ_BCNV01000005.1, read as the reverse complement.
CGCTTCGAGGATCGTACATTTACACATGGGGAAAATTTGAAAGATGGTGTCACCACCGAATGGGGTATCGTTTCCGTTAAGGAGCATACGGAGCTGGAGCTCATGTTCACCGATCCATCGACTGGCCAGCTACACCCCGGAGTAGCGAACACCATTCAGAATGGCTCTAATCTGTTCGTTGCCTTTCCCGGCTACTCGGATTACCGCCATATCTCTGTCATTGGCAAAGGCATTACCTTTCAGTTGCCACACTGTCCTGATCGTTGGGGCATGATGTGTGAGGGGGATCTGGAGGAAGTATACCGGATACGGAGCATCGGCTGGCGTCAGTTCAAGCAACACAGTCTCTTCACGCTCTTGTCAGGCGTTGCAGGAGCGGCCCTTGTCTATGCCCTTACTGGCAGTGGATGGAGTGCGGCAGCAATGGCGGCTTTTAATGTGCTGTTTGGATTCTTCACTGCATTACAGCTGCATCGCAGCCACTATCGACGGGTTCATGATGACTTGCGCCGCATCAGCCGATTTATTCGAATCAATGCCGAAGGAAAAGGTGATCTGACTCAGCGCCTGAACACGTCTGATTTTGCCCAAGACGAATCAGGTGAACTGGCGAAGTGGATCAATAACATGATTGATTCTCTGGAAGGCATTATGCTGAAAGTACAACTTGCCACGGTAGACGTTATGGACAACCAGTATCAGATGCGAACCTCAACAGAGACAACCCAGGGTACGACTGAACGTGTGAACTACAAGCTGGGTTCGATGATTCAGGCCATTCGCACCCAACTGGAAGATCTCGATCAGGCCAAGATCGCTGCCGATCACATGCGCATAACGCTGCAACAACTGGAGACCTCTGCTACCGAACAGATCAGCGTGGCTCAACAGGAAGTGGAACGAATCGGCGACAAAATGACCCAAATCTCCGGAGCGGTGTCCGATACCAACCGTACCATCCTGTCCTTCATGGACACGATGAAAGAGATTTACCGTGCACTGGCTGTCATTGATGAAATTTCAGCTCAGACCAACCTGCTCGCTCTGAATGCTACCATTGAAGCTGCACGCGTGGGCGAACATGGCCAAGGGTTCTCGGTCGTGGCGGGTGAAATCCGTAAGCTGGCCGACTTATCCCGCTCTTCCACTGAAAATATCCATCAGATTCTGGACCGAATCTCAACTGCAGCAGGAGCGGCGTCCCAATTAATCACAGAGGGAGATCAGGTGCTGGCTGAAGGAACGACACTGGTTCAGGCCGCTTCGCAACTTCTGCAAAATGCTACCGCTGAAGAACCTGAGCGCACGCAAGTCGTGGATCAGGTGGTCATGCTGATGGAGAATATTGCTGCAATCAGCCATCAAAATCGGGCGACTTCCGCTGAGGTAGAAGCAGAGATGATGGAGCTGATCCGTGATATGTTACAGGTTCAGCATTCTTCGCATAATGTGGAAGCCATTACGGTCTTTCTGCAACAACTCGTGGGACAATTCCATCTGAATCACCCCGCCAAAAATGCTGTCATCTGACGTCATCGTTGACGCGGATTGGAGAAATAGCTAAAATTTGATGCAACTGTTCCTTTTGAAATTGTCGTATCATTTATAATAGAAGATTTCCAATCTGAACCGATGAAAGGGTGGTCTGCATGGAACTGCTTCAGGATTCATTTGGCCGGATACATGACTACATCCGTATTTCTGTTACGGACCGCTGTAATTTACGCTGTGTGTATTGCATGCCTGCAGAGGGTATGGAGTTTGCTCCACATGATGAGATTATGAGCTACGAAGAGATCGCACAGGTGCTGAAGGTGCTTGCTCCGATGGGTATGCGTAAAGTTCGGCTCACTGGGGGCGAACCGCTGGTGCGCAAGGATCTGCACAAGCTCGTCGGCATGATCTCGGCGATCGACGGGATTGACGATATTGCACTCACAACCAACGCTCTTCTACTAGATAAGCAAGCTCAGGCATTGAAAGACGCGGGATTGAACCGAATTAACATCAGTCTGGATTCACTGCGGGCTGATCGCTTCTCCATGATTACTCGCGGCGGAGATGTGAACAAGGTACTGAAAGGCATTGAAGCTGCAACTGCCGCTGGCCTTGCTCCGATCAAGCTGAATGTCGTACTGATGAAGGGTATCAACGATGATGAGATCAAGGATTTTATTGCAATGACCATCGATCAGCCTCTTCATGTGCGTTTCATTGAATATATGCCGATTGGACAGGCATCGGATTCGTGGCGCAAATCCTATTTGCCACTGGAAGCCGTCACAGATGTATGCACTGAAGCGGGTTGGGCGGTTGAGAATACAACAGGCCCTGCGGGGAATGGCCCCTCACGTAATATGAAAATTGTAGGCTCCGAAGGCACTTTCGGATTGATTCATCCCGTGAGCGATCACTTCTGTGACAATTGCAATCGACTTCGGCTGACCGCTGACGGACATATCAAAGCCTGCCTGTACTGGTCGGATGAGTATAATGTTCGTCGCTTCGTGGATGATCCAAATGCCATGGCTGCGCTTTTCCTTAAAGCGCTGGGTACGAAACCAAAGAACCATGAGATGGCTCTGGCTCTGGAACAAAAAATGCAATCCCACACGCCGACGGTACGGCGCATGTCCCAGATTGGCGGATAGCAACCGTACGCAATATAACTCAACAGTGTATTTCTGGGTACGGATATATATCTCTACTGTCAGGATCATCCCTGCACACAACGAATGAGGTAATACTGGGGCGATGAACCCTTACGTCAATCAGCATTCATAACGTGAAGTGGAGCGTGTCACAAGGAATAGGTGAATACCCGAAGCAGACAAGAACATCACGTTCTCGTCTGCTTTTTCGTTATTTTTTCATATTTTTCTGAAAATTATCAATTCTGCTGTTTCATTTGTTAAAAATGAAAGTAATATACGTTATGCCCTTGTTGGGTCTTCAAGATTCTGATAATTCTGACGATGTATATACAATACATCTAGATGATATGCACACATAGGAGATGACCTTATTGAACATTGTTGAAGCACTCGTTGCAGCAAGCCCGTATTTTAAAATTATGCTGAAAGAACACGATATCATGATTGCAGTAACCGATACCGAGAAGTTCTGGTATTATGTTCCGAGCAACGAGCTTGATCTGGGTATCAAAGCAGGAGATATCATCTCACCTGATGACCCCACACTCCGCCGAGCCCTGATACATGGCGAGACTTCAGCCAATCGCATTGATGCTAAATTTTATGGCACCTCCATTGTCTCGGCAGCTACTCCGCTTCGGGATGAGCAAGGAAATATCGCGGGCGCACTTGCCATCGGCTTCTCCCTTCAGAATGAGGAAAAACTGGAGCACTTCACCGAGCTGATCGGCGGGATCAGCGGCAGACTGACCGATATGGTACAGACAGTAGCTGCTCAATCTGAGCAATTGACGGCCTCCTCCACGCAAATCTTGGACAATACGCGCATGGCTGTGCAGAACTCAGGTGAAGTGAACAAGGTCGCCGCATTCATCCGTGAAATCTCAGAACAGACCAATCTGTTAGGCCTGAATGCGGCCATCGAAGCAGCCCGAGCCGGCGAAGCAGGCGCAGGGTTCAGCGTCGTTGCATCCGAAGTGCGTAAACTTTCTACAGGTACCAAAGAAGCTACGGTGAATATTGAACGTTCCTTGAAGGATGTTCAGCATTCCATTCAGCAGATGGAGCAAGAGATCACATCGATCTCACAGTCTAGCAACCAACAGGCTGTGATGGTAACCGAGTTCAGCGAGGTCATTGATCAGTTGAACAGTGTAAGCCGTGATCTGAAAGTGTTTATTGAATCCATGCTGCTGAAGGCAGAATAGATCCGATTACGATGACCTTAACTCAAATGACTAACCATATATATGTGATGCAATATCGAGCACTACATGTTCCAACTCAATAATTAGATCAGCAAGCTATGCTGATCACCAAATTCAGCACTCACATTGAACTCCCCTCGCGATTACGTCACGGGGAGTTTTTTTATTTTAAGATGAGCCATATCCCGGTCCTTCTATGAATAAATGAGCTTCCACAGCATCATACATGCCAGCCCGACCATGACCACAGCGGACAACCGATTGAACACCAGACTGATGCGTCCAGTTCGATCCGTTCTGCCAATCACCCTGCCCGCACCTGCAAGTCCCATGAACCATATCCACGATACAGCTGCGGCTGTCAGGGCAAAATAGATGCGCTCCACCCCTTCATACTGAAGTGAACTGGTGCCAATTACGGCAACCGTGTCCAGCAGAGCATGGGGATTGAGTAAAGATACCGATGCGGCGAACGCAATCTGTCGCCCTGCTGACATTACCGTCTGCGAACCTTCCACGGATTCGGACGACCTCCAGATACTCCATGCCATATATAGCAGAAACAGGCTTCCTACTGCATACAACACATTCGCCAGAACTGGCCATTGCAGTAAAATGAGCGATACCCCTCCGACGGCTGCCCCGATCAATAACGTATCACTGACCCCTGCCGTTATTACAGCAGGCAGGGCATCAATATAACGCCTTTGTCTCATGCCTTGGTTAAAAATAAATACATTCTGCACACCCAGTGGCAAAATCAGACCAAACGCCAGAATCACTGCGTGAATAACAACCTCCATCGTGCTTCCCCCTTATCTCTGTATTCCATAGTAGGGGAGATCATCCCTGACGTAACCAACCACTTGGATGGCATCAGACCCAACCAAATGATATAGTGTTGATTACAAAGACAAACGGAGGTGATTCTGCCAGTTATGGAACGTTCTGATTCTCGGCTAAACATGGGGTGGAAGCCGAACCCTTCTCTCGACTTGCCCTTGTATCGGCAGATTGAAGCCTATGTTCGGCAGAAAATCACAACGGGCGAATGGTCAGCAGGCTACCGTCTCCCCTCACAGCGAATATGGGCTGAATCCATGGGGATAAACCGTAGTACATTGGTCACTGCCCTGGGTAACCTGGCTGCCGCTGGTCTGATTGAGGCCAGACATGGTGGGGGAACATATATCTCCGGCTCTGGTTGGCATGGCATGGCCCACGGAGCCATGCCCAACTGGAATGAAGCCATTGAGGAGGGCTGGTATTATCCCAACCTGCCCGAGATCCAGCAGATTAATCAGGCTGAATTCCGGCCTGGCATCATACGTCTTGGTACAGGGGAGCTTGCCCCGGAGCTGATGCCTCAGGATGCTTTTAACGACATTCTGTATGCCCTGTCCCATCGTTCTCGTACACTCAACTACCTGGAACCTCAAGGAAGCCTAGAGCTTCGTGAGGCTTTATCCGTCCATTTGCAGACTACTGGCATTCAAGCCTCTCCAGATTCCATACTGATCGTATCCGGCTCTCTTCAGGCGCTACACTTGATTTCGGTCGGACTTCTCCCTCGCGGATCAGCAGTTCTGTTGGAAAAACCGTCGTATCTCTATTCCATTCACGCCTTTCAGTCAGCAGGGTTGAAAATGAGTGGCATCCCGATGGATGACGAAGGCCTACACATTGCACGCCTGGAGGATGCTGCGCAGCATGTCAAAGATCAAGATCACATCTCGCTTCTCTACACGATCCCGAGCTTTCACAATCCCACCGGCTCTGTGATGCGTGATCACCGCCGGGAAGAACTGATGACCACCGCTCGGACATTAGGCATCTCCATACTGGAGGATGCTGCCTACAGTGATCTGTGGCTGGATACACCTCCTCCGTCATCGCTGAAGGCGCGTGATCAGGAAGGACGGGTGCTGCATATGGGCACTCTGTCAAAGGCAGTCAGTCCCGGCCTGCGCCTCGGATGGCTGGTTGGGCCAGAGCCGGTCATACGCCGTCTCGCAGATATCAAGATGCAGACCGATTATGGCACCAGTTCACTCGCCCAAGAAGCCGCTGCCCTGTGGTTCGCCGAAGGACATCATGCAGGACATATGGAACGCCTTCGCCCTGAACTTCGCAAACGAAGAGACTTCATGCTGGATCAGTTGCAACAGCACTTTCATGACATTGCGGAGTGGGAAATGCCCGCTGGCGGGTTTTACATCTGGCTGCAATTCACTGTCTCTCCGCTCTCTATCCGCGAATTGTTCCATACCTGTCTGGAGCAGGATGTACTTATCCACCCGGGCTATCTGTATGACCGGTTAGATGCGAGTCACATTCGGCTGTCTTACGCATATGCTTCCCCCGAAGAGATGGAGCGTGGACTGCAATGCCTCGCAGCAGCTGTCCGTAAGCTTCTGATTTCTGGCTCCTGAGTTCATAACGCAAACAGCCTTGACCTGAAAGGACCATGTCCTTCAGATCAGGGCTATTAGCGTACGTTTCCTAAGTGTATTCGAATACCAATAGCGCGTAGTTACCCGCGAAGCTGAGGTATACTTTCGAATGTTTTACCCCTTTACAGCACCCTCCGCAATACCTTCCATAATGAACTTCTGGAAGAACGCATAGATCAGGATAACCGGAATCGCAGTCAGTACCAGGGAGGACAGAATCAACGGCCATTCCTTGTTGTATTCCCCAAACAGCATGTTCGTGGACAGAATCAGCGTATAACGATTCACATCGGTCAGCATGAGCAGTGGCAACAAGAAGTCATTCCAGATCCACAGGAAGTCCAGAATCGCGATGGTGACTGTGATCGGAAGCAAGAGCGGGAAAATAATCTGGAAGAACGTCTGGAACTCATTACATCCGTCAATCTGAGCCGATTCTTCCAATTCACGCGGAATGGACTTCACAAACCCGTGATAGAGGAAGATTGCCATGTTCACACCAAGCCCAATATAGATCAGGGCCAAACCGTACGTGCTTCCCTGTACACCCATGCCTTTGGCTACCCGTGTCAGCGGAATCATGATCGAGTGGAATGGCACCAGCATGGATGCAACAAACAGGAAGAAGATCAGATTGCTCAACCGGCCGGAGGTACGTGACAGCTTGTATCCCGCCAGTGAGGCACAGAAGACGATTCCCCCGATCCCCAGAAAGGATACAATTGCCGAGTTCATGGAACTGCCCAACAGATTGATTTTGTTAAACGCGTCCGAATAATTCTCCCAGTGCAACGTTGTTGGCAGCGCGATAAAGGACTGGAACATCTCACCTTGTGTTTTGAAAGAGTTCACCACCGCCATGTAGATCGGCAGCATGGCCACGAGAGAGCCCAGAATCAGCAGCAGTCGAATCAGATAGCTGTTCAGTCGTTGCATCCTCATGCTTCCACCTCTTTCTTCTTCATGACGGTGATCTGGATGAGTGTAAAGATGAGTACGATGATGAACAGCACAACCGATTTAGCACTCGCATAGCCGTATCTGAAGTTGTTGGAGAATGCTTCTTCATAGATGTTCATCGTGATCACCTGCGTGGCCCGGCCTGGTCCACCACCAGTCAGTCCATACACCACTTCGAACACCTTGAATGCTCCGTTCAGCGTCAGGAAGAAACAGATGGTCACGGCATGAGTAATCATCGGCAACACCACATTGCGCAGCACCTGGAATGCGTTGGCCCCATCAATAACAGCCGCTTCCTTGAGACTTTTCGGCACACCCTGGAGAGCGGCCAGATAAATGATCATCATATACCCCACACCGTTCCAGAGCGATACGATCAAAATGGAGTAAAATGAAAACTTCGGATCACCCAGCCATTGCTGGTCGAGGAACGAAATAGCCAGTTTCTCAGCAAGCTGTGGCAGCACCTGAGAGAAGATGAAGGTCCACATGAAAGCACTGATGATCGTACTGATCATGTTAGGCATGAAGAACAGGGTCCTGAAGAGCCCTTTGCTGCGCGTCCGTGACTCAATTAATACGGCGAGCAGCAAGGCAATTCCATTTTGCAGAATCAGCATAAATATTACATATTTCATCGTGAACCACAGGGAGTTCAGAAAGTCGGGATCTTCTTTGAACAATTCCACGAAGTTGCCCAGACCAATAAAGCTGTAATCCCGATTAAGTCCGTTCCAATCCGTGAGGCTATAGAACATGCCACTAAACGTAGGGTACAGCAGGAAAATCGCATAGATGACAAAGGCAGGCGCAGTGAACGCGAGCAGTGACAGATACTTCTTGAACACATTCGTAGCCATTGGTTCTCCCCCTTTTCACTCGAAGCGGATGATTGTAAACGAGGGAACGAAGAACGTTCTGCCTGCCGTATCATCTGCTTGGAGACTGCGAAGGAATAAAGTACCGCTATATTGGTTGACAAAACTCTCAAACCGTTGAGATCTTGCCAACAGAAGCGGGTACTACATTCCTCGCAACTCCTTACTTGTTGACTTTGTTGTAGGATTTCCACGCCTTGTCGAGCGCATCGATAACCTGCTGTTGATTTAATTGCCCAGAGTAGTAGCCTTGCAACGCTTTGCCTGACTCGTCTTTCACCGCTTGAGGGATGGATGGGTCCTGATAGGCTTTACCTTCACTCACATATTTCTGGGCATCATCTACCCACGGGAAGCTCTTGAAGTCATGGATCTTGGCAACCGGATTGAACTTGAGTGCTTCATAGAATGCACTTGAATCCTTGTCATCGAGAATGTAGTTCACAAAATCGAGTGCCACTTCTTTATTCTTGCTTGTTGACGATACCGCCAGTGAAGTAGAGGTACTCAGATTGATTTTGGTATCATCCGGATTGTCATTGATCGGCATTGGTGCTACACCAAAGTTCAAGTCCGGATTGGACTTCAGGATCGTTTCGGCAAACCATGGTCCCTGAATCCACATTGCGGCGCTTCCTGAAGCGAAGGCTGCTGAACCATCATCTCCGCCCACTTCCAAAGCTTTGTCCGTTCCATTGGCATTGACCAGATCGAAGATATCGAACAATGCTTTCATATCTGAGAAGGAGCCTTGATCCTGATTCATCTTGTCTACGAAGTCTTTGTGCTCCGACTGCGTTAATGCCCCCACAGTGAGTGGCAGGAATAATTGCGGAATCCAGGATTCTTTGTAGGACAGTTCAAACGGTGTGATGTTGGCTGCTTTGAGTTTCTCCACGACCGCTTTCATTTCCGTTAAAGTCGTCGGTACTTCCAGCCCCTGCTCTTCAAAAATATCTTTATTGTACAGATAGCCCCATGATAACGTTTCCAATGGAACAGCCAAGACTTTGCCCTCCGCATCCGTTACGGAAGGTTTGACTGAATCCAGCAACTTCTCTACAAAAGGTTGGCCCGACAGATCTTCCAGATACCCAGCTTTGCTGAATGGTGGAATCTCGTTGACCGCATGCAGAGCGAACACATCCGGTGCATCATTGGAGGCGAGTCGTGTCTTCAGAATCTGAGGTGCATTGTCCGCTGGTGGCATTTCCAGTTGCACGTTCACCTCAATGTTTTTCTCTGCTTTCTCCTTGGCTTTGAACTGTTCTATATATTTATCGTAATGTTCTTTCAGCCGAGGTTGTGCAACGAATACTTTGAGTGATACCGTGCTGCCTGATGCCGATTCTTCCTGCCCATTGTCCGTTCCTGCATTGGAGCCGCAACCTGCGAGCAGAACACTGACCAGTACCGCACTTGCTACGCTTTTCCATACTTTCATCTCTTATGACCTCCCGGTGTGTAACTGGTTTGTCTTTCATAGGCTCATTATATATCAGAAAATGAAAGCGCTTCATTGGACAAAATTAGACTCGTGTATTGGATTATTTTAAACCTTAATCCTGCCGTAGATGTCCTCTCGAACGACTCATTCCGTGATACTGCTTGAATTGCCTGATATACGAGGTTGTCCCTTCCGCATCTCCCCAGGTGAAACTCCGAAATGCTTCTTGAATACCCGATAGAAGTAGGACACATCCTCATAACCCGCCATCTCGGCAATATGCTTGAATGGAATCTGTTCATCCATCACCCATTCCTTCGCTCGCGTCATACGTAACTGGACTACATAGTCGGTCACATTCACCTCATATTCTTTCTTGAATACCTTGCTGAGATATTCTTTACTGACAAAAAAGATTTGGGCGAGCTGCTCCAGTGTAATCATCTCCATACAGTGCTGCTCAATGTATTGCTTCACCTCGTCCAGGTTCAGCTTGTTCTTGAATTTACGCTGCGCAATCAGCTGCTCCAAAGCCTGGTAGTACGGCGTGGATATCCAATCGATTGTGGATTCGATGGAAGCGAGCGCTGTCGAAGGAGGTAGCGCCGTTGCCACTGGCCGCTCGTACAAGCCGTTGGAGACGCACAGTTCATCCAGTAGAGCCTGTAATTCATAGGCTACGCGCCCAAGTTGCCGGGGCCTATGAATCTCGCATCTTTCCAGCTTCTGCTGCAATTGCTGGAACCATTCCCGCAAACTCTGAATGTTCAGGTCATTAAACCGCAAGCGAGCCTGCTGCTGAAACAAAGAGAAATCACCCGCAAACTTAGAGGGATAGGATTCCCATGATTCAGGCGCTGATTCAACCTTTTCCAATTCTTTTGCACATTTGGCAAGTACACCATTCAGTTCATCCGGATTCACCGGTTTCAGCAGATAATCAGCAGCCCGATGCCGGATCGCGTGTTTTGCATAATTGAAGTCGTCATATCCACTCACCACGATCACCTTGATCTGTGGGTATTGTCCGCTCAGCGTCTGTAGCAGCTCCACACCGTCTGTGCCTGGCATCCGCATGTCCGTAATGATAATGTGAGGCTGATGCTGCTTGACCAGTTGTATAGCCTGCTCGCCATCCTCTGCCTCACCTGCAACAGTCATGCCGAGTTCATCCCAATCCCCGAGGTTGCGCAAAATATCCCGATTCCACGGTTCATCGTCCACCAACAGCACTCTGTAAAGTTCCTTGTTCACAAGGCTTCGCCTCCTGTATTGCAGGGAATTCGTACCGTAACGCTCGTCCCCTGTCCGTATTCACTTTCCATGCTCATCCCATATTTAGGTCCAAAATGCATTATAATTCGTGAGGCCGCATTGACCAGTCCAATACTTGTACCTGAACTCCATACTCGATCTGCCTGCCGGGTAAGCCGCTCCAGTCTGGACTGCATTTCCCCTAGTTTCTCAGCATCCATACCCACACCGTTATCACGAATTCGAATGGTTACATCTGTAGGTTCACAGACGACCTCAATGCCCAGTTTCCACTCACCCTGCTTCTTCTCCAATCCATGTAAAAATGCGTTCTCCACAATCGGTTGCAGAGACAACTTGGGAATATAACACGCCCCAAGTTCCCCGGTAATCTCCAGGGTATATTCAAGCCTGCCGGCAAAACGTTGCTTCTGAATCAGCATATAATGCTCCAGCTGGTCCAGTTCAGACTGTAGGGGTACCAGTCCATCCGGCGCTCGTACAATATAACGAAACATCTCGCTCAAGGCTCGAATGACTTTGTAACTGTCTGCCGGTTTTTGCGAGTAGACCATGCCGCCAATCATCTGCAACGTGTTTTGCAGAAAATGCGGATGGATCTGGGACTGCAATGCTTTGAGCTCAGCCGTCTGCTTCTCCAGATTCATGAGGTAATTGTCCCTTATATGTTCCCGAATACGACTAGCCATGCCGTGCAGATTTTTCTCCAGCAGACCAATCTCATCTACCCGACCGCTTCGTACCACTTCCCTGTCCTTGATCAGCTGGATACCCTTCATGGAATTCGCCAGTCTGATAATAGGCTTCGATGTACGCCAGGCCACGAACCCAGCTATTCCTACAGAAATGACGGTTGCCAGGCCTCCCACAACTAATCCGTATTTCATCGTCTCCAAGGCACTTTCGTTAATAACATGGTCAGGTACAATCTTGATCACACGTAGTCCTGACGGCTCAATGGAATGAAAGAATACGTATTCCTTGGCTGTACGAATGAAGCCCGAACTTTCTTTGGTGCTTGCTAATTTCTCCAGTGCTTCGGCAGACGGCTGAATCTCTTGATTTGGCTGATAGACCGGACTACCCGTATTGTCCGCAATGTATACCGCATAGTCTCCCCGGCTATCCAGCAGCTCCAGGGTCTGATTGAACTCAGCCCACTTGACCTCCAGACTGATGGCCCCAATCTGTGCCTGATCCTCAAAGCGGTTCATGCTGCGGGTCATGTGAAACTTTTGCGGATCGTCCGGATCATTGATAATCGTAAAATCTTTATGTTGTGCAAAAAGCTCATGATATCCTTCCGGTATCTCCGATACCGCCTTGATGCGGGAATCCATGGAGTTGAAGGTGAACAGGGTGTCCAATTCCTTCAGGTACAGTTCAACGCCAAATACATAATTGCCAGCCGAATAGTATACACTGTTGAGCATATTGAACATGGCCTTCTGTTCATCAAATCGACTGGCTGCCGGCGCTTCCTGGTTCAACGCCAGATATTGATGCAATTCGTCACTGATCTGAATCGAATAGATAATATTGTTCATACGAGCGAACTGTTCACCCAGATAGATGGAGGCCCAGTTCATGTTCGCCCGGTTGGTCTCCATAATCTCCTCTTCCATGGAAGAGCGGGTATTTTCGGCTGCCATGGCGGTCATGGCAATGACGGGTAGAACAGCCAGCAGCGTCATGGTCAAAATCAATTTATTGCGAATGCTGCGTTTGAAAGGATCTGTCAGCTTCCGATAACATTCGGTAAACACAGCGCATCCACTCCTGAGCTAAAATAGACAAACGCCCCAGCATGGAAGCCGAGGGCGCTTTGGTCTTTATATTCGTTTGGAAATGTTAAAATATCACGTTATACAATAGATTGAATGGTTACACGAGATCACTACGTGGTCAGAACAACCTTCTGATCGCTGTTATCACCGGATTTTTTTGATTCCCTTTTTCTAAGGAAAAAATCCGTTGATAAAGGCGAACGCGTCGCTTCCTCAGGTTATTTCTGCCCTCTCCGTTAACGTGCACATGTTAAATTCAACTTATCTACCTATATTTATTATTTCCTATTATTGTTCAATGATCCGTATGCCCCATGGCTCCAATTCGATCTTCTCTCCCGCAACAATCGGGGTTCCTGCCAGAAGTTCGGTCCCTTCCCCGTAAGCATTCACGAAGGATGTTGCCTCATCCGCATAATTGAAATAGTAGCGGATCGTGTTCCCTTGATCGTTCACACCTGTCTTCACAATGATAGGAAAAGCCATCTCCTGATCAGCTCCCCACACGCCCGCTTCCCTCATAACACGTTCCAATACCTTACGGATCACCGCAGAACTGGTATAACATCCGACATAGGTTGCTTTGCCTTTTCCATAAGCATTCTGGGTAATTGCCGCATATTCACCCCAATGCGGATGATCATACCAAGCGAGTACTTCAGCCGTTGTCGGTGTAATTAGTTCCATCCAGGTGTGAACCTGGTTTTGCTCCTCACCAACCTCGAATGGATCATCGCGCAGCGAGACATGTTTTGGCTCTACAAAAAGGTTATAGCTGATCCCGCATGCCTCACTGATCAGGCCGGGCTGGCGAGCAGAGCGTACCTTGATATGCTCATTTGCGAATCCGCTTTTGAACGAGTAGACGATATGTCCGCCATCCTGTACGAATTGATTCAATTTTTCCAGCAATGCATCAGAAGCAGCATACAGAGCAGGTACAACGAGTACGTCATACTCCGCATAACTCTCAACCGATGGATCGATCAGGTCACAGCCAATGTTCATCTTGTACAATTCATCGTACATCCAGCGCACCACGTCATTGTAGTTCTTGTCACTGGTGAAGTTAAACCCGAACCATTTGATCGATGTCAGCGCCTCATTGCTGAACAGCACAGCCACCCGATTCGTTTTCTTCAGATTCACAAGCTTCGGACTGAGACGAGCAAAATCCCTGCCAATCGTCTTCGCTTCGTTGTACACCGGATTCGGTTCAAAGTCATGACTGAGCAATCCTTTCCAATACGTCTCAAACGAATTGTGCAACGAATGCCAGTGCCAGTAGGCGACCATGTTCGCTCCTGATGCCAAATGACTGAATGCCTGCAAACGCAGTTGCCCCGGGTAGGGAACCCAATGCCAGAACGCCTGCGCTTCGGTCTCCAGTACCAGATAGTTCGATTGTTTGGTCGAACGCGCCACATCCCCGCCGAATGAAATCTCAATGCCGGTCAGATCATCCTGGGAAGGATGGTAGATGTCCACACTGGTGATGTCAAAAGGTTTCGATGCGGCAAAATGATCCACATCCCCCTGAATGCCGTAGGAATATCCACGCCAATCGAAGTCAAAATTCTGGGTAACAAACTGTCCTTCCTGTTTGTATTCATTCACAATCCCCACTTGCCAAGCCAAAAATTGGGTTACCAGCTGCCGCTGGAACTTGGCAAATTCAGCACCCAGACTGCCGTTAATCGTTCCTACAACAGACGGGAAGTCTTCCCAGCTATTGATCCGATTACTCCAGTAGTCGAGGCCAAATTCCTTGTTAAGCTCATCCAGTGAGCTGAACTTGTTACGCATGTATTTGACGAATTGCAGTTGTACATTATCTCCGGCCGTATTGTAATGCTTCGTCTCGTTATCTGTCTGATAACCGATTACTGCTGGATGTGTGCTCACTCGAGAGATCAGCTTGCGGATGATCCGCTCGGCATAGAATAGATAGGTTGGATGTGTAATATCCATGATCTGTCTTGCGCCGTATTTGCCAGGTCCCTGTGAGGTGGTAGCCAGCACGTCCGGATGTTCCTTCACCATCCATGTAGGAACAGCATACGTTGGTGTCCCAACGATGACCTGAATCCCTGCCTCATGCATGGCATCCAGCACACGATCCACGGAAGAGAAGTCAAATACGCCATTCTGCGGTTCATGGGTACTCCAGGTTGATTCTGCAATGCGGACCACGTTGATTCCTGCATCCTTCATCATCTGAATGTCCTTGTCCAATCTTTCGTAAGGCATATATTCATCATAGTAGGCTACCCCATATAATAATTTATCCATGATTTAATCTCCTTTTTGTCGGGAAAATGTAATGATCTTGACGTGTGCACGAGTTGACATATTCCAACTCAAAATGGTAGCGTTTACATTATTATCGGTTGAGGAACTTGGATTGTTCAGTAACCCCTTCAAATGCTGATTCGTACCATGGATTATCCATGGTTGCGTTAAACTGATTATAATGAAGTATACTAAAGGTGCCGATTGTACAAGGCGAGTTGTTTTTACCCTTTTCCGAGGTGAATGTTATGGATATTCGATCACAGCTCCGAGAAATGCCTCACCATACGTTGGCCCATTGGCTACCTATTATCGACTGTAACATCAAATTTTATGGCGCGCACAGCCAACAAGTTCCATATGGATGGGCGATGCCGGAGGAATCACATCCGGGCTTTGAGATTATGTTGATTATCGAAGGCACACAAGAAAGTGTGATTCATGGTTATACCTATACCGTAGAGGAAGGTTCCATTCTTCTCATCCCTCCCGGGTTCAAACATACGAATCAATGTGTATCCACGAAAGGCATGACTTATTTCAGCGCTCATTTTAATGTGGATGATCCGGTCTTCACTCTGAAGCTGATGTCACAGCATAGCCAAATCTACGCAGCAGGTACGACAGATAACAGGAAGATGCGCGTTGTGCTGGAGAGTTGGATGGGCATGATTAACGTATCTGAGGCCTATACATCCACCGACAAAATGATCATGCAGGCACGCATGTTTGAACTGTTCGCCCTGTTGTCTCAAGCCGCTGATAACAAACCGGAGGCCGCTTCTTCCGTTGCTGCTTCACACGCGCCAGCCCCTACAGCCATGCATTATGCAGGAGCTATAGCCGAGGCGATCAAGCAGGCCTTCTATGCCCAGCTTCGAACCAAGGAAGACAGTGTATCCACGGTCAAAGTGGAGCAGATTATCTCCTCGTTTGGCATCAGTCCGGGATATGGTTTGCAGGTCTTTCGAAAGGTATATGGGAGATCGCCCAGGGCATACCTGTCCAGCTTGAAGTTGCAGGAGGCCAAAGTGCTGATCGAACAGCCCGAGCTGTCACTCGGTGAAATTGCGTGGAAGCTCGGCTATACTCACCTGTCTCATTTCAGCAGACAATTCAAACGTTGGACAGGCCAAAGCCCGCTTCAATATCGCAATCATCATGCAGATGCTTCTGGCGATCCTGTATCCTACAGATCTGAATCGAGCCCAGAATCTTGATTACGGATACGTTCGTATTCTTCCGGCGTGTTCATATTACTCAATTGCATCGCAACTTGATGAACGCCCGCTCTCTCAAGCTCTTCAGCTTCGACATATCGGCAACCGATCTCTTCAAGCCATCGCATGACTCGAAGATGATCCTGCATCAGGCACTGCTCCAGATCAGGGAGCACTCGCTTGTGATAAGCACCTGCAAGCGGATGGACACGCCCATCCACGCGTGAAACGATAGCAGAATAAGAGTCATGCGACCCGGCCAGCTTTTTTATCCCATCAAAAAATGACGTTTGCAGGAGCGGCATATCGCAGGCGCAGACCAGATTCCATTCCGTACCGGAAGCCTCCAGTGCCGCGTGAAGACCCGCGAGTGGTCCCTTCCCCGGATAGTGATCTTGGACGCAGTCGTAGCCCATTTCGCCGTAGGTTGTCACGTTGGGTCCAGCAGCCACGATGATACGGGATACGGCGGGTCTCATGGCCTTTGTGACATGTTCCAGTACAACGGAACCGTTCAGTTCCAGCATGGCCTTGTTGGTCCCCATGCGACTGGATAAACCTCCTGCCAATATGATGCCTGTCCATTCCCTCGCGCTCATGATGTATTGCTCCCTTCTGATAACGATGTGGGCTTGTTATATCAATCGATCAACATTTTCTATAGATTGAATCCCCTTTCAACAAATGATACATTGAACAATATGCATTTGAAAGGAATGGCTTAATTGGACAGACCTGTACCTTCAAGAGGCAATCCCTCATTGGTTTCTCTGAAACTATATAACTTTTTCATATATGGCGCCATTTCTATCTTTGCCGGATTCCTGCAGCTCTACCTGCAAGAGATTGGTATGACCAAACTGGAGATTGGTAGTCTGATGGCGATTGGACCCTTTGTATCCTTGTTCGCCAACCCGTTCTGGGGCTTCTGGAGCGATAAATCTCGCAATATTCGCATCATCCTGATGATTATGATGGGAGGCACATTTGTGCTCGCCCAGGGTGTGTTCTATGCGCCCAGTTATACGTGGATCTATGTAGCCATGATTTTCTTTTATTTTTTTCAGAGTCCATTATTCGCCCAGACGAACAGTCTGATTCTCGGATATATCGATGGTACGAGCCAGAAATTTGGGGCATTCCGGCTCTGGGGTTCACTCGGCTGGGCGCTGACTGCTGTCGCTGCTGGACCGCTCATTGACCGTTTTGGCATCGGCAGTGTATCCATTATATTTGCGTGCATGATTGCCGCAGCCTTTGTATTATCCGTATTTCTGCCCAGACAGCCGATCGCTTCGGATACCCCCGTGGTTACTTTTCGGCGGTTTGGCAAAGTCATGTTCAATCCGTATTTTATGACATTTATCGGCCTGGGTGTACTCGTATCGGTGCCCAATGCGATGAACAGTACATTTATGTCGCTATATATTGTAGAGATGGGTGGCGACAAACAGATGGTCGGCTGGGCCATTTTCACTTCATCCATTCTCGAAGTCGGCGTATTCCTGCTGCTCGACCGCTTGCTCAAACGCAAAATGAGCATGCTCCTGGCATCGCTCATCCTGATCAGTCTACTGTTTGCACTGCGCTGGCAGCTCATGGCACTGGCTACCAATCCGATGGAAATTGTATTCATTCAGCTGATGCACTCCATTACATTCGGTGGGTACTTCTATGTAGGTACGCAATTGACCATGCTGTTCATTCCAAGACCCTATCGTTCCTCCGGTCAAGCGGTCTACACGATGGCTTGGGGCGGTCTCTCCGGCGTGATTGCCGGTCTGTTCGGCGGCTGGTTGTTCCAAAGCTTCGGTGCGGAAATCATGTATAGCATTGGCGTATTCTTCTCGCTCATCGGCGCAGTTGGATTCGGCATCATGTGGTTGTCTAACCGCCGTAACGGTTATCAGCCGGTTGTGTTGACGGAGATGGGCAGTATGGATGAGGACAGATAATCTTTTGTTGCAGGCTATTCGAACGTTAAAGTTACACTAGGGCACTCCGATGACAGAACAACCTTCTGATCGCTGTTACCTCCGGATTTTTTTGATTCCCTTTTCAAAGGGTAAAATCCGGAGATAAAGGCGAACGCTTCGCTTCTTCAGGTTATTTCTGTCCTCTCCGTTAGGGTGTAACATCAGCGTACAAAAAACCGAAACAAAAGATTATGGATAGGTGCAGTAAAGAGAAAAGGCGTCTAAGGTTTGTTGCCCTAACGAACCTTAGACGCCTTATTTATAGCAATTTCACGAAATTCTAAAGCTAAGGAATCTCAGCCACGTTATTTCGCGTAAAAGACGCTGAAAACCCCAAAAAGACAAGCCAAATGAGGAAATAAGGTGTCTACGATTCGTTACGTTGCTGGAATGCCCGAATACACTTAAATAACGTGTCTTCGGTTCGTTAGATACTTGCCTCATACGCACGTCTATGGTCTCTGTTCATGTTCATGTTCATGTTCATGTTCATGTTCATGTTCATGTTCATGTGAAATTGTATTACTAAGTCTAAAACAGGAACTGGCTAGATCCAGAAAAACAAAAGGGCATCTTTCGCCATGATCATGACGAAAGATGCCCTTACTTTTACTTATAACTTGGCTGCTTACCAGTACTCTGATGAACAGGCCATAAATTTCTTCCAGCGGCCTTATGCTTTCGGCAGTTGGAATGAGCTTTTCAGGGATACGACCCGGTTAAATACCGGACGACCTGGCTCGGAGTGTTTCGGATCTACACTAAAGTAACCGTGACGGAAGAATTGGAATTTATCCTGAGCGTTCGCTTCCTTCATCTCTTGTTCCACAAACCCGTTAACAATCTCAAGGGAGTTCGGGTTCAATTGATCCAGGAACGTTTTCTCCGGTTGCTCTTCCACAACCTCAGCTTCAGCCCCAGCTACTGCCACTTCTACCTCTGCTTCCGGTGCTTCATCCAGGATCAAAGGCTCATACAGACGGAATTCAGCAGGTACCGCTTGAGTCGCTTCTACCCAGTGGATCGTTCCTTTGACTTTACGGCCTGTGAATCCACTGCCGCTCTTCGTCTCCACATCATAGGTACAGTGAATCTCGGTTACATTACCTTCTGCATCCTTGATCACATCATTACATTTGATGAAGTATGCATGTTTCAGACGAACTTCGTTGCCAGGGAACAAACGGAAGTATTTGTTCGGCGGATTTTCCATGAAATCGTCTTGTTCAATATAAATCTCACGGGAGAACGGAATTTGGCGATTGCCCATCTCTGGGTTCTCCACATTGTTCTCTGCTTCAAGCCATTCGACTTGCCCTTCAGGGTAGTTGGTAATGACCACTTTGAGCGGGTGCAGGACAGCCATTGTGCGCGGAGCTTTCAGTTTCAAGTCTTCACGTACAAAATGCTCCAGCGTTTGCAGGTCGATAACCCCTTGGCTCTTCGAAATGCCTGTCTCAAATACGAAATCACGAATGGCTTCCGGTGTATATCCCCGACGGCGCAGACCCGAAATCGTTGGCATGCGTGGATCATCCCATCCATCCACATGTCCTTCGTCCACGAGCAGTTTCAGCTTCCGCTTGCTTGTCACCATCTGGGACAGGTTCAGGCGGCCAAATTCGTATTGACGTGGTTGGCTCTCCATCTCACATTCCGCAATAACCCAATCATAGAACGGGCGTTGATCCTCGAACTCTAGGGAACAAAGGGAATGCGTTACACCTTCAATGGCATCTTCGAGCGGGTGAGCAAAGGCATACATTGGATAGATACACCATTTGTCGCCGGTGTTATGATGGTGTGCATGTGAAATCCGGTAAATAACCGGATCGCGCAGGTTGATATTCGGTGCAGACATATCGATCTTGGCACGCAACACTTTCTCCCCGTTCTTGAATTCGCCTGCACGCATGCGTGTGAACAGGTCGAGATTCTCTTCCACCGAACGATCACGGTACGGGCTGTTCTTGCCCGGCTCCGTTAGCGTTCCGCGCATTTGACGGATTTCATCGGCGCTTTGGTCGTCGATGTAGGCTTTTCCTTTTTCAATCAACAAGACAGCACGCTTGTACATCTCATCAAAATAATCCGAGGCAAAACGTTTCTCGTTCCACTCGTATCCGAGCCATTTCACGTCTTCCTGGATTGATTGAACGTACTCTACATCTTCCTTGACCGGGTTCGTGTCATCAAAGCGCAGATTCGTTTTGCCGCCAAATTCGCCGCCCAGCGTAAAGTTAATCCAGATCGCCTTGGCATGGCCGATATGCAGATAACCGTTCGGTTCCGGAGGAAAACGGGTAATAACTTCCTGGACTTTCCCTGACCGGAGATCTTCGGTAATAATATTTTTGATAAAGTTAGGTGGGGTTGTACGATTGTCCACAGGTATCAAACCTTTCATGAATTGATTGGAGCTTTCGGGAATTGCAGCAATTCCGGCTATAATTCCTTTATAACGAAGTCATTTCCTGAAAAAAACTGTTTTCTTGGAAAGTTTCGTACGCGTTTCATTTAAATATACCTTTAACGGGGGAGGAGTTCAATAAAGAACGGCACCAAAGTCAGGATCAGCCGTGCATAAATAGGCCCAAAACCATTTTGACGGGTTCGCTCGAATCATGTAGCATGATAGTAAAAACAAATTAAAGGGAGGGTTTCCCATTCCAACGAGCTCGCTTAAACTGACCAAAGAACAACAGGATGAAGCCATTCGCACCATACAGTCGTATTTCGAAGAGGAACGTGGCGAAGAACTCGGCGATCTAGCCGCTTGGGGTGTCCTCGACCTGTTCATGACACAGCTCGCTCCCTACATATATAATCAGGCACTCCGTGACGCACGCACAACAGTCAATCAACGCATGGCCTCAATGGAAGAAGACCTGTTTGCACTGGAGCAAAAGTTACCCAAGACTTCCCGTTAATCCACCAAAACTAAACCCATACTATACAAAGAAAGAAGGTTGCATTCATGTTTACCTATTCATTGGATGAATATACCGAACTCCGGCCACTGGCCATGGAACATACCAAACCGCTGTTCGAACTGACGGATCGTTCGCGGGATCAACTGCGACATTGGTTGCCGTGGGTGGATCATGTCACAGAAGTGGAACACACCTCAAACTTCATTACCAACGCGTTAAAACAAGGTGCCGAGAATGGCGGATTCACCGCCGGAGTATGGTCAAAAGGGGATCTAGCCGGCGTCATTGGATTCCACGAGATTAACTGGACCAACCGCTCGGTAAGCATCGGATATTGGCTTGGCAAAGGTTTTGAGGGTCAGGGCTTGATGACAAGCGCTTGTCGCGTTCTGGTTGATTATGCTCTGGTGACCCTGGATCTGAATCGCGTCGAGATTCGCTCGGCAACGAATAACAAACGGAGTCGCGCTATCCCTGAAAGACTCGGATTTGTTCTCGAGGGGGTCATTCGTCAGGCAGAGAAACTGCCTAAAGGTTACGTGAACCATGCGGTGTACGGCATGCTTCAGCATGAATGGGAACTCTTGCGCTAATTCGCCTACATAATGAATCGGGAGTGTTTTCTCCCAACATAATGGATCAACACGAATACCCTCGATCTCCACAGAATGTGGTGACAGAGGGTATTTTATTGTATCCATGACTTTTATAGGGCTCGGACCATGCCACCATCCACGATCAATGAGGTGCCTGTAATGTACGTATTGGCCCCGGATAACAGGAATACCACCGCTTTGGCAAATTCCTCTGGTTGACCATAACGGCCCAGTGGAATCTCTTTACGGAATTGGTCAGATACCTCTTCCTCACTGATTCCATTCTGCTCAGCCCGTGCTGCATCCAGCTCACGTATACGGTCTGTTGCAATACGTCCCGGCGCCACCGTGTTGATCAAAATTCCGTATGGAGCCAGCTCCTGGGATAACGTCTTCGCCAATCCAAACACGCCAGTACGGAACGTGTTGGACAGCACCAGACCCGGAATGGGCTGTTTCACCGAAGTTGAAGCGATATTGACAATGTGTCCTCCGCTTTCTTTCATATAAGGAAGAGCGCCACGAATCAGCCTTACATAACTGAGCACATTTAATTCAAATGCACGTTCCCAATCTTCATCCGTCAGTGACTCAAATGAACCCGATGGCGGGCCACCCGAATTGTTCACCAGAATATCAATCTGTCCAAACAGCTCCGCTGTCTTGTGAATAAGAGCCTCAATATCTTCCTTGCGTGTCACATCGGTTGCACAATATTCCACACGTCCACCACCACCAAGCGCCAGAAGCTCCTGCTTCACTGCTGCGAGCTTTTCTTCGCTCCGGCTGGCAAGCATGACGTCAGCACCTTCTGCTGCCAATTGAGCGGCTATCGCTTTGCCCAGTCCTCGACTGGAAGCCAGCACCAGTGCTTTTTTACCTTGAAGTCCCATGTCCATCGTTGTTCCTCCTCCTCAGCTAGTTTCTATTTGGTCTGGATAAAATAACCCATAAGAATATCGTCCACATACTTGTCTCCGATATAAAACTCGGATACCAACCTGCCTTCCGTCACGAATCCACACTGTGTATAAAACGTAATCGCTCCCGGATTGCTGGAAAGTACGCGTAGCCTGAGCTTGCGAACGCCTTGTTCGATCGCATGCTGCTTGATGGCATCCATCAACGCTGTAGCAATGCCACACCGCCGATCATGAGGATGAACCGCAATATGAATCTCGTAGACATGACGGTTGACGGGCATACCTGTGGCTGGCTGAAAGCCCACATAACCACATACCCGCTCTCCCTGCACCGCAATCAATTGGCTGCCTGGCGGACAATGCTGCAGATATTGCTGTCTGGAGCGCCAATGCATCGGTGCAGGAGAGGTATATTTGTCCCATACCAGGGTGTCCAACTCCATTAGCTGGGCGGCATCTTTAATTTCGGATGGACGAATCGTAAATGTATGGCTGGTAAGCATAATGATTCAACCTTTCGTGCTATAGTCGACAACGCTGTACGTTACAACGTCGGGAAAGTTTAGAAAATGAAGATTATTAAAAACTTAACATATATCGTTCGTTCGCTTCACTGATTATAATTCTTTGCTCTATATATTGTAGCATAGCCTCAGCTTCGACTAAAATTCCACTCGATATTGAACCTTTTATTAAAATGAGATAAACACTTAACCTTGCCGTAACGTCATGGTTTATACTGGTTCGATAAGGAGGGGATGCATGATGAATATCAAAGAGGCAGCAAGCAGGCTTGGTATATCGGCGAGAGCCATTCGCTTTTATGAGGAAAAAGGATTAATTCTACCCGCCAAACAGTCCAGTAACGGGTATCGTACCTATACCGAGAATGATATCTGGCGGCTTCAGACCATTGCTGCGCTGCGTGAGATTGGCATGTCCCTGCAGGATATTACACACGCGCTAGGAGAGATTGATCAGGGGAACCAGCAGCGGCTGGAAGAATATCTGGAGCTGCAACAGGCCGTCATGTATGCCCAGTGGATTGAGCTGAAACGTATGATGGATACAACCCAGCGCATGATTGACCTGAATCGTCAGGACGGTCCACTGGATGTCAGCCATCTGCACGACCTTGCGGACAGTGCACGGCGCCTGCGTGAAGCACGGCAGAACTGGCACGATCGGTGGAATTATGACACGCAGGCAGCCATCCACGATCAGCGAGTACAGGCAGAAGGAAGAGTCAGTACTGGACAATTCATTTCAGAGGATAGGCATTCTTCGGATGAAGCCTTTCCCATAAGCGATGAGCATGAAGTTTCACATCTACACCAGGATAAAGATCATTCCACGCCGAGCAAATCCAAGGATATGGTACAGTCTACCTTTTATCTGTATCACAACTATGACGAAGCGCTCGAACAGACAGCTCATTGGATCTCTCCCGCCCTTGGTGAGAAAGGACTCGATATTGGTACAGGCACAGGTAATCTGGCTGGGAAACTGCTACAGCACGGCGCAGACATGACCGCAATCGATCAGTCCCGGGAGATGCTGCGTAGATGCCGTACTAAATATCCCGAGATGCATGTGAAGCTTGGAAATTTCCTCGCTCTGCCTTTTGCTGATCATTCCTTCGACTTTGTTGTATCCAGCTTCGCCTTCCATCATCTGAGTCCAGACCAGCAACTACTGGCCTTACAGGAGATGCAGCGGGTTTTAACCTCACGCGGGCGTATCGGTCTAACGGATTTGATGTTTGTTGATGCGACTCACCGTGATTCCTATATCCGGCAGGCAGAAACCACAGGACACGAGGAACAGCTGCGCGCCTTGCACGAGCGTCACTTCCCTCTGCTGGGTGAGCTATGCGGCTGGCTGGAGCAACAGGGGTACGTAACCAAGCATGTACGGCATAATGAGTTGTTGCATACGTTGCTGGCGGTTCCACTGCGGTAATCGGATCATGAGCATATGCCAAAAAGGCCATCCCGCCTTGAAGAAAGGAGGATGACCTTGGTATACATCATGCTATGAAATTACATATAAATATCAACAACCGTGCGCTCAGTCGCACTACGTGCTTGTCTGAACTCATCCAGTGAGATGCAGACCCCGCCCTGACGGTAACGGTTTGCTGTACGCTCAGTACGAATATCCTTACCGTTCACCGTTACACGGCTCACAGCACCTTCGTTCAAGTGATAGATGAACGTTACTGGCTCACCCGCATACTCGAATTCGAATTGCATGCCATTCAGCTCAGCTGGCAATACCGGGTCAATGACCAGATCGCCACCTTCTTGACGAATGCCAAGCGCGTTGGAGATCAGTTGGTTCATGTAGATTCCAGGGCCGCTGGAGTAGATTCTCCATCCGCCTTTCACCTGTACAGTCCCTTTACGAAGCTGGTCAAAATGCTCCTGCGCCTCGTAACGTGTATTGAACTTACCGTCCGAACTACTGAAGTACGAGTTCGCTTGGCGAATCTCCGCGTTAGGCACAACCTCGCCGATACCAACCGGGTTGATCATCGCGAGACCATTCCACACCTGATCTGTCTTGCCAAGCTTCGCCATCGCTTCCACGTAACGAATATGAGCGTGTACATATTGCAAACCAATCTCACGTCCGAAGTTGGATGCCTGCTCTGCACGTTTGAAGTGTGTGCTTACACCGCCAGCATATTGAGCCGGGCGATTCATCAGACGCACGCCATCCGGGCACAGGAACTGCTCACGGATCAAGGCATAATGCGATTCTGCTTGCTCCGCATTCAGCAACTCACCGATCATGCTGCGCGTCATTGGCAACAGGCGATATTGAATGCCTGTCTCTGTGTCCGTTGGATGAAGCATCAGCTTCGCTTGGTCGGCTTCTTCCATGTATACAAAGCCTGGAATCACATCTGTGCCCAGCATGTAACGGTTAAAGTCCTCACGGATGCCTTGAGCCAGCACATCAAGCTCCTGTGCAAAGTCGGCATCCTTGAATTTCAGCGCTTGTGAGAGCACATTCACGGACTGATACGTCAATGCCACCGTCCAACTGCTCACCATGTATTGCTTCAGCTGTGCATTGGCTGGTTGGAGCGTATCATCCCAGTCGCCATCTCCGTAGGAAGACAAGAACGTATCGTGCAGGAAGTGCGAACGGATATATTCGATTTCTTTTTTCGCGTGATCCAGTACCGTTGCCGTTTCTTCCGTGAACCCGAAGCTATGTTTAACCGTATAAGGTACTTTCTCATCCAGGATTGCATAGTCGCGAGTCGCTGTCAGGTAATCCGCCAGAACTTTCAGCGGCCATACGATGATGTCGCCATGACTCTCTTCCTGTTGAATTGCAAAATATTTATCAAACATGAACCATTGCGGCCAGTTGCCATCATCTTCGTATTGGTGAGTATAGACCATTTTGATGATGTCGCGAACTTGCTCATATTTTTGCGTTGCCATAAAGTACTCTACCGGACCTTGGCATACATCCCGTGTACCCCAAGCTGCGCCGCCGTACTGCTCCAAACCGTGAGGTACGGAGTAGTGAACCAGCATGTTGTGGGTGTACCACCAAGCCAGCGCATTAACTTTGAACAGATCCTCTGCACTCTGACCTTCTCCACGGGACAAACGGAACCCGTTCATCACACCTGCGAAGAACTCGCGGTATGCCTGCACTTCCTCTTCAAACGTAAGACTTGAGCCTGCTACCACTGCGCTATCCGCTTGGCCTTCCAGTACCCCTTGTACCTTCAGCGTCCATTCAGCACTCGCTTCCAGACTAAGCGTTACCAGAGATGCAGACCCACTGCGGATACCACTTGCCAACAGCGTTTCGTCCCCTACATTTACAGTCGCGCCATCCACCGACATGCGGTATTGCAGATCCGGATACGTTCCGGCACTGATCGCTTGTGGATCAGCCTTGAAGATCAAAGTATCGCCGTCCTGCGTCATATGCAGCGGATACTCGTATTCATTCACATTCATCGTAATCTGGTTTGTTACCAGGTAACGGTATGCTGTGCCACTTGTGGAGCGTACGTTCATGCTTACTTCCGTAGTATGTGCACCCGTGTAATTGGTCACGATGATCGTATCGGATTCCGTTTTGTAGATCCAACGTACATAGTTGAAGCCAATCTCGAACAGGGAAGGCATCGTCAGCAGACGATATTGTCCGTCCATTTCCACATAAATGCGTTGTCCCGCCGTCTTCGGCACGTTCAATGCATTGCGGGCATTACTGATCATTTTATTAAAATTGGTGTTACCAATAACGAGCTGTGAGTTGAAAATACCGTACATATACGATGTTGTCGTAATAACCTGTGCTCCAAGCTGCACGTTGCCACCACTCATCAGAATGTGACCGTGCGGACGCTCCACAAGCATTTCTTTCGCTTTTAGAACGATATGCTCATAGCTGCCTGTGAAAAAGGATAACAGCTCCTCACCGCTATGCTCTTCCTGATGACGATCAGGGAACAGATCCTGAATCTCATCTTGCGTCAGATCCAGCGTAACCAGCGGTTCACCCAGGAAGGAGGACAGTTTCACCTGTTCCAACGTATCACCATTTTCCACAGTCAGAGCCTGTACTTCATTCCATGCTGCTGTAACTTCATCTCCGAATTCCAGTGCAGAGATTCCTTCCGCATGATTAGGCTTCGCCAGTCCATAAAAGACCACCTGTGCTTCTCCGTTCAGATTCAGCAGTTCAGATTGCAGCGCCGTGTAGGCAAATTCATACTGATACGTCTCATTCGCAAGCGTCTGGCGATTCAAGCTCTCTGGTTGATTCGTTTCCTTGTAAGATAGACCGAAGAATTGGAATCCGTCTGTGGAGTAACCAACAGCTTTGGTCAGGGAACCTTGTTGCATATATGGAAATGCACCGCCCTGAGGCTGGTTTTGACGGGAACAAACGACATAACCTTTCGCTTCATCTTCAAATACCGTGTGGTCAATATATTGTGACAGATAAGCTTCATTGCTGCGTACCGCACCTGGATCAGCCAAACCTACATCCTGTCCGTATACTACATCTACGTTATGTTGTTGTCCTGTAAGCTTCACATCCCAGAACCAGACACCTTGCGGTGTAGCCGTAAATACGACCTGGTAACCAATGCCTTGTTCACTGCCTTCGAGCTGGACTGTGCCTTCCCAGATCAACTGGTTGCTGGATTGTGCCTTGCTTGTAATCACCTTGCTGTTCGAACGTACACCGAGCAACGGGAACGAGCTGATATTCTCTCCCTCGTGTACACGCAGGTACAGGTTGTTCAATGATCCATCAATCTGGTTGCTGAGCAACTGGTTCAACATCGTTGTACCGGATGTAGCCTGGTACAGATCTCCACTGTTCAAAAAGGTAAAGGATAACTCTCCGGCACTCAACCGGATCGGTTCATTAATCATCGTTGTCATAAGGTTCACTCCTTGAATTAGTATAGAATCGAAACGTTTCGATGAATCTGAAAAAGAATAGGGGCCTCTTCAAACCGGCCTTTTACAGCCCGTCCGGACGATAACCCCATCATTGAACTTTTACTTCAGCATGCAGGCAGTCTTTGTTGTTCAGACTCGGTCTAGACCGAACGTACAGAGCTGCGCTCGATCATATTAATCGTTAACGTATACGATGGATCTACCGCTTCGCCATTGAGCATCTGGAATAACAGATGTCCTGCGAGCGACCCGGCTTCATGCTTCGGCTGGCGTATCGTTGTCAGCGGTGGACGAACATATTCGGACAACTGAATATCGTCAAATCCGATTACGGAAATGTCATTCGGCACCGATATGCCACGCTCTTCCAATGCTTTCAGGCCGCCAATCGCCATCTCATCGTTACCGTAAAATACAGCTGAGGGGAGCTCACCCTGCATGATCATCATCTTGGTTGCACTGTATCCGCCATCACGTACAAAGTTACCGTTCAAACGCCATTTGGACTTTTCTTCAAGTCCCGCTTCCCGCATCGCTCGCAGATACCCTTGGTAACGCAGCGCATTGTCATACGAGTTGGCTGGACCGCTGATATAAGCAATCTTCTGATGTCCTGCCTGAATCAGGTGGCTGGTAGCGAGGTAACCACCTTGCTCTCCGTCCACCAGCACGTTGACCAGATGGTCACTCGATAGCTGACGATCCATCACGATGATCGGAAAGCGATGACCAGCAGATTCCACCAGAATATCATCTTGAATGTTATGTGCCAGGACAATGGCTCCATCTACTCTTTTTTCACGCAAAAATCGTACTGCCGTTGAATCCCGTCCACCCATGGAGCTGCACGCAATCAGGTCATACCCGTTCGCGAGAGCTACATCCTGTACACTGCGGATCAACTCCGAGTAATACGGGCCCGACAGATCTGTCAGGATCAAAGCGATCGTGTTCGTCCGGCTCCGCTTCAGGTCCATGGCAAAGCCGTTCTTGCGGTAATTCAATTCTCGTGCTGCCTCAAGCACTTTAGCCTTGGTCTTGGCACTAACCTTGCTATCCCCGCTCAGCGCATAGGAAGCAGTCGAGAGTGCTACACCTGCCAGCTTTGCCACATCCTTAATCGTTGCCATTCCACGTTCGCTCCTTCTAAACTATATATAAGTTCAACTAAAGAATATTTACACTTACCACTCCGATGACAGAATAACATTCCGATCGCTGTTATCCCCAGATTTTTTTTAATTCCCTTCTTCAAAGGGAAAATCCGGGGATAGCGTATGCTTCCGATGTAGCTTTCTTGCAGAAAGCTTTTAGGCGAACGCTTCGCTTCTTCACGTTATTTCTGTCCTCTCCGTTCTCGCGTAAAAAGTTTAGTTGAACCTATAAAGAACAAATTCAAGGTTACCCACATTTTATACGATACATGGTTAGAACAACCACTAAATCCTGTATTATCGTTTATTGATCTTTTTACATATCAATGGAGTAGCCATCAATCGAAACGTTTCGAGGTATTCTCAAAAAAAATCCTTGTTTCCATCCTTATGGCACCAGGGTTGAATGAATCCCGTTCCAGTCCATACATAATTGATGGTTATGACGCGTCTTTCAATCTGGCGCTCTATAAACAGTTCGTGCCTAACACAATGAAACTGGCAGTAAACGCCAGATTGAAACGTTTCGACATTTTCATTATAGTCGGTGTTGATAGCGATTTCAACCACTTTATCTATTTTTCACAGAAAAAGTTGAATTGTTCATTCTGTCCATCCACGTTACTTCGTTTATAGTATATACTGCATAATAATCGAGATTTGAGAATTACGCCAGTACACCAAGGGCATGAGACGAAAGATGCCCCTGCTGACTTATGTAAGGAGACAGTTATCCAATGAATATATCCAAGCCCATTTATCATAAAAACTCGCTGTCCCGCCCCGTTTCCTTGCAGAAGATTCAGTCCATCCCTGATGCCCTGTTCAAGCTGCGCTATCTGGTGCAACTTCACGACCGTGAGGCGTTCTCCCGTACAGATGAGATGTGGAGCACCCTTCATGTACTATACGTCATTACTGCTGGACAGGCCAGGCTGATCAGTGCAGAGGGTAAACTGACATTAAATGCGGGCTCCGCAGTGGTTCGGCAAGCTGGAAGCCTGCTTCAACACGAGAACAAGCGAGGTTCCCTGTCGCCAATACAAGGCATTGCTATTGCTTTTGATTCCACTGAAAATGAACAGCTGTTCTGGCCTTTCGGGATACCAGCTCCCATTGCGAGTCGTACTCTCACCGATAGGGCAGTCGAATTAGTTCAAGCCAGTACGGCAGGCCGTGATTCCAGCCCCTTCAGGCCACATATGCTTTTCTATGAGTTACTGGAAATTTTGCGGGATCATGTGGCTCATTCTGCTCATGAAGATCACTCCTGGCTTGATGCTGTGCTTAGACATATCCATCAGATGTATACCCATCCACTGACCCGCGAACAATTGGCACGCGATGTGAATGTGAGTCCTGAGCATTTTTCACGGGAGTTCAAGAAACATACAGGTCTTACGTTTGTTGAATATGTGACCCGTCTCAGAATCAGGATGGCTCAGGAACATCTGTTGTTCGCGAACCCTACTCTACAGGAAATTGCACAACTGACAGGCTACAGGGACACCTTCTATCTGAGCCGCAAATTCAAACAGATGGTTGGATCAGCACCAACACACTACCGGAAAATGCCCAAAAAAATTGTATCTTTGACTTACAATTATACAGCCTCGCTCCTGGCATTGGGCCACACTCCCCACATGGGCGCTGTAGCCAGCTGGATGGAAGAGAAACTGGGTGAACATGGTCAGGATGGTCATGAACCATTTGAGCAACATTCCGAATATGACCTGGTTAAACATACCGATCTGATTGCAAACGCTCAGCCCGATGTCATTGTCGGCTATGCGCCGCATCCCGCTTCCGATGAACTACGTCTGATCGCACCGACCATTCTGATGCCTTTTGAGGAACTCGATTGGCAGGAGCAGCTTCTTCATTTGGGCCGAATCACAGGGCTTGAGTCCAATGCACAGACGTTGTTAAATCGATATCATCAACTTGAGCAAGAGGCCAATCATACATTGGATCAATGGATGGAAGGGACACGAGGGTCCGCCGTTTGCATGTTTATGATTGGAGAGGACGGCGCATATATCTATGGTCACGGCTGGGGCAGGGCTTCTCATGTGCTGTATCAATCGCTGGGCTTCACTCCACCGTCACGGATGGAGCAGGACGGGCAGTTACTCACAGGGTACGTTCATGTTCCATTGTCTGAGATTCACTTGTACGCCGCAGATCACATGTTTGTCGCCTATCCTGAGGAACCTACCGAACGAGAAATGCTGAACAACTTGCTGAATCAGGAATCCTGGGGCAACCTCTCCGCCGTTCGTGAAGGACGTGTATACGAGATTGATGCCGACATGTTCTATGGATTTGATCCCCTGTCCGTTATGGAGCAGTTGCAGCATATCATGCGTCACCTCACATCATAATTGTCCATGCTGTAGTGATCATAGTTGTCCATGTACAAATATCACATCTTCCTCTATGTTATTAATGAGAATAATAATCATTATTGATTATATACAGGGGGAACAAGAATATGTTTGCTGCAAAAAAACGCTTTTCCAGCTTGCTGCTTATGCTCGCCATCATTATGATTCTGGCTGCTTGTAGCAGCGGAACAGGCTCGACTGCCACTGAACAGACAACGGCAGCGGGAACCGAAACGACAACAGCCTCTTCCGAGACGAACACAGACACGTCATCTGGTTCAGACAATTCGAATGCTACACGAATCTACAAGTCATTAAGCGGGGATGTTGAGATTCCGGCTGAACCGAAACGGATCGTTACGGATATGTACGTAAGTGATCTGCTTGCACTGGGTGTAAAACCTGTTGGTGCTGTTCAATATTATTTGGAAAACCCGTTCTATGCGGATCAAGTGGCGGGCATAGAGAGTATCGGTGATCGGGCGGCAGTATCCATGGAGAAGGTCATTGCCATGAACCCGGATCTGATCATTACCTACTCCGACCAGGCCAGCGAGATTGAGAGTTATCAAAAAATCGCTCCTACCGTAGTCATCCCTTATGGTACATTCACCAATGTATATGACGAAATCCGGGGATTCGGAGAGCTGATGAACAAATCCGAAGAGGCCGAAGCTTGGCTAAAAACATACGATGAACGGATTGAAGCCGCTCGTGCTAAGGTGCAAACCGTCATCAAACCGGAGGAAACCTTCTCCATCATTGAAGTATCCGACAAGAGTTATTATGGATATGGAGACAACTTTGGTCGAGGAGGACAGGCGGTATACCGTGCTTTGGGACTTGCTCCACTCGAAATTACCAAAAAAGAACTGATGGGTGATACCCAATGGAAAGAGATTTCGCGTGAAGTCGTTGGTGATTATGCAGGGGATCATATCTTCTTGACCGTTGGGGAAAACAATAAAAATTACCAAGGTGATTCCATCTGGCAATCCCTGCCGGCTGTGAAAAACAATCAGGTGTACGAATTGCTGGAGGACCGTTACTGGTACTTCGACCCGATTGCAATTCAAGGTCAGGCTGAAGAATTCGCCGATATGATCGTAGAACGTGCCGAGCAAAACCGTAAATAACATAAGCATGAATACAGGTGTCCGGATAGGCTGATCTGCCTGCTCGGGCATTTGTGTCATATCAAGGAGGACTTACATATGCTTCGCCGTTTTATGTCTTATTATCGTCCTTACAAAAGACTATTTATCTTGGACTTCTCCTGTGCCATCGCCGCTGCGCTGCTGGAGCTGGCCTTTCCACTCGCCGTTAACCGGGTGGTCGATCAACTGCTTCCGGCTGGCAATTGGTCCATGATCTTAGCGGCGTGTGTCGGATTGCTCGGCATCTACCTGCTCAGTTCCTTTTTCCATTATGCAGTGACCTATTGGGGCCACAAGCTCGGCATTAACATTGAATCCGATATGCGGCGTGAACTGTTCCAGCGTGTACAGAAGCAGTCCTTCCGCTTTTTCGATAACAATAAGACCGGACATCTGGTCTCCCGCATGACCAACGATCTGATGGATATTGGTGAGATTGCGCATCATGGACCCGAGGACCTGTTCATTGCCCTCATGACACTCGCCGGAGCTTTCGGGATTATGCTGGGGATCAACTGGCAGCTCGCTGTGATGACGTTCATCATTGTGCCGCTGATGATCTACCTGTCGCTGTATTTCAGTCGCAAAATGTCCAAGGCGTTCAAGCGCATGTTTGCGGATATCGCCGATTATAATGCACGAGTCGAGAACAATGTGAGCGGCATCCGTGTGGTACAGGCTTTTGCCAATGAGAAGCATGAAGTAGGACGTTTCGTTGAGAACAATGAACGTTTCAGACTCACCAAACTAATCACCTACCGCATCATGGCCTGGAACTCTTCACTCAGTTTTATTCTAATGAAATTTGTATCGCTGTTTGTGTTGGTGTGCGGAACCTGGTTTGTCATTCAAGGAAGTATGACCTACGGGGAATTCATCGCTTTTGTGATGTTATCCAATGTATTCCTCGGACCGATCGAGAAGATTAACTCTGTCATCGAGACGTATCCCAAAGGCATCGCCGGATTCAGACGTTACCTGGAGCTTCTTGAAGCTGTACCTGATGTAGAAGATACACCACAGGCGAAACCCATTCCAGACGTGAAAGGCGATATTGCCTTCCATAACGTTACCTTTTCTTATGGAGAACACAAACCTACGCTGTCTCAGGTCAATCTGGATGTTCAGGCAGGCCAGACGGTGGCTCTGGTTGGACCTTCGGGCGGAGGTAAAACGACGTTATGCAGCCTGATCCCACGCTTCTACGATGTGGATGCGGGACATATCTCCATCGATGGCATTCCGGTGAAGGACATGACGCTGGAATCACTGCGCTCCCATATCGGGATTGTGCAGCAGGATATTTTCCTGTTTGATGGAACGATTCGTGAAAATATTGCATACGGCAAACTGAATGCTTCCGATGAAGAAATCTGGCAAGCCATTCGCCGAGCCCAACTGGAAGAGCTGGTACAATCCCAGCCAGACGGACTGGACACCATGATTGGTGAACGTGGCGTGAAACTGTCCGGCGGACAAAAGCAACGGTTGTCCATCGCAAGAATGATCCTGAAAAACCCGCCAATTCTCATTCTGGATGAAGCCACCTCCGCACTCGATACCGAGACAGAAGCTGCTATTCAACTGGCGTTGTCCGAGCTGGCCCAAGGCCGTACGACATTGGTGATTGCCCATCGACTGGCGACCATTAGACACGCCGATCGTATCGTGGTGGTGGAGAACGGCAGTGTCGCTGAACAAGGAAGCCATGAAGAACTGCTCGCGCGTAAAGGCTCGTACAGCCGACTGCATCAAGCCCAGTTTGGGTAAATACAACGACAAAACAACCTTCCCTCAGAACTAGAGGTGAAGGTTGTTTTATTCATTTCAGGTATCCTTTTGATTTCCAAAATCGCTTCGCAAATGATTCAGCAGCGTACGGCAGCTCCCCATTCAGTAAATCCTCATTTGCTTGAATGAGCACTTGGCGTCCACGTTCGAGCAATTGAACGGCATGTAGTAATTGAGAGCCGCCTATATAATGAAGTTCAAGCAACACCGGTTCTTCTTCCTCATCCTCGTCCTTCTGAGCCGAGTATTCGATCAACACACTTTCCGTGCCGTCCTCATGTTGGTGCAGGGTATAATAGTATTTCTCCACCTGCGTCTCCCCTTGAGTATCCTTATACTCTCTTCCAATACGTAGCATAGCGGGCTGGGGAACACCATCACTCAGCTGACCTGCTTGTCGAAATGCATAATACAAGTCTCCAATCCACAGCCCATGCCGGTCGTCATCATAATAATCGTCATATGGCTCCACGATCGGCAAAGCCAATAAATCACGGATCAGTTGATGCGAAATTAAGGAACGAGCATACTGATAATTCGATACAGACTGCAACAAGGTGCTCCATCCTTGCTCGCTTAACTGCTGAATATCAGCAGGTGAGTTCTCCGAAAATACGTTCCATTCCGAATTCTCATTGTGAAGATAACGATATGCACCTGAGATCATCCAGACAGGTTTACCCGGTTGTAGGATATGTTTATCAGGAGTGTTGGAACCTTGATCTGATGGCTCCATCTTAAGCAACAATGCACAGTTATGGTCATCCTGAAAATAAAGACTGCGGAAATACCCCTCCGTATGCTCATCTCCATAGACCGATACTCGGCAAAATTGCTCGTTCAACCAAAATTCATAGCTGTTGAGTAACTCATCCTCCTCTCTTACAGGCAACAAAGATGGATGAGTAAGACGCTCTATGTTCTCAGCGGTAATACGATGATCTTCGAACCAATCCGGCACATCTGGCTCTGATTCATCGGCATGAATGTACTTTCGGTTGATTACAGGTCGTCCTTGCTGCAGCCTCTTTAACATTTCTTCTCGCCAAGGAAACGGATCTGTATCTTCATCAATCACACATTCAGGAACCAATAACGCCAACATGTCAAAGCCCCGCCATGGTCCGAGATCCTCCCATTCTTCAAGCTGACGCTTCACATTACGCTGTCCTTGAACCTGAATCATATATTGCTCGGTACTTACCAGCAATCCACCTTCTACATTCCCTCTCACTGTCAATTCTCCATGGTTGTAATCCCCCCAGAACATATCCTCCACATAGAGATTACCTGTAATATATATTTCCTGCCCACCCACGATCATATAGGGCGTTATGAGATTCCCAAGTACAACCAGATTTGAACTGGCCGCGTCGGAACTTGTATTTCCAATATAACGATCCACTGTCAGATTTCCTTCAACCAAGATCAAAAAAGGTCCTTCATCCAACAACAGTTCACTGATATGAAGGTCACCAGAATGTAACCATACTTCCTCGGCTTCAAATTCACCGTTGTGCGCTTCATTCTGAGTGTACATCCAACTTTCCTGAGGCAACTTCGTTTTGATATCAGCAAAAGATACCTTGTGACCTATCTGATGTATGGACATGTCCTGACACTCCTCATCCAATAATATATGGATAGAATCTATCTGATCTACAGATAGACAACTGCCCATTTTTATTATACTAGAGGAAATATACACCATTCCACAACAAAAACCCTCACCCGAGTAGAATGAAGGTTGAACTTGTGAACGACAACAGCCCTAAGCCCATTATATACATATATGATCTAGTCCATTCTTATAACTTCCCATTCAAAATTGTGTTTGCCCGCTCACGAAAATCCTTTGCCGCCTGCTCAGGCGTAATTTTGCCAAACAGCAGAAGATCATACAACTCTCGCAATACCGCAGTGACCTCGGGTGCACCTACAGGATCAGGCGGGTCCATCTGGCTGCTGTTATCTGCAACCCAATCAATATAGTCAAACACCTGCGCCAGCTCCGGTTCAACCACCAGCTTCATACGCTCTTTGACACTGGATGAGACGGGCACACCCCGCTCCCCTTTGAGCAGCAGATTGGCATCCAAATCATTCACAAAAAAGCTGATGAACTTGGCCGCCTCCTCCTTATGTCTGGAATTACCCGCCATGGAGAAAAACATGCCTGGCTTCAAGAACAATCCATCCTGGCGGTTTGGCCCAGGCATCGGGGAGATGGTTAAGGTTTTGCCATAACGCTGAGCGGTGCTGATAAATTGGTTGGAATACCCCCAGCTAAACAAAGCCTCTCCCAGATAAAACGGGTCGTTATCAGGCTGACCAATATCTGAGGTCCAGATATCCGGTGCAAAAATAAGCTTCTTCTCTGCGAGCTGCTGCATCCTGGCAAAGTAATCCACAAACAGCCCATCATCCTCATAACCCAATCCCTTGCCATCCTCCGCATACAGCTTGGAACCATACTGTCTCAAGTAATAAGCAAAAAACTGTTCGGGCGTAAAATAGGTTCCCAGATAGATGCCTTTCCCGAGCAATTGCTCCCCCATCCGGTCAAAATCCGCCCATGTCCACGTATCCGTTGGCAATTCAATATCATTGGCCTTTAACACTTCCGGATCATAGATGCTGAGCATGGCGTTTACCCCCAAACTGAGGCCATAGGTTTTTCCATTCAGGCTTCCACTCTCTAGCTGTTCCTTCTCAATATCTGTCGTGTCAATCAGCCCACTCTGCATGTACGGGGTCATATCCTCCAACAGTTGCAGCGAACTGTACTGGGACAGATAGGAGATATCCATCTGGATAATGTCGGGCAACGCATTACCTGCTGCATGCGGGGCAAGTTTTCTCCAATACTCGTTGAAACTGCTATATTCGTACTCAATGTTCACATGCGGATTCAACTTCTCATACAGGTCGATAACGGCTATCGTTGCATTGTTGCGGAACTCCCCACCCCACCAAGCAATGCGCAGCGTAATCGGCTCTTCGTCCACTATCATACCTGGTCTTTGATTCAGCTGGTTCACGCAGCCAGGAAGAGTCAGCATAAGGCAGATCATGCCTATTGTTCGCAATAATCTTCTCACAGCCTCTCCTCCTTACCTGGTGATGGGGGTGGCAGCAATACCGTTACTCTCGTTCCAAGCCCTGGCTTGCTCTCCAGCAGTACATCATATTCTTCGCCAAAAGCCAGACGCACCCGCTCCCTGATATTCAGCAGGCCAATGCCTGTTCCTCTGGTTTTCACTTCTCCGCGAAGCACTTGCTCCACATATTCGGGCTCCATACCGGGACCGTGATCCTCCACGATAAGGGCCAGCTTGCCACCTGATATCTCGGCAGACACTCGAATCAGACATGATCCAACCTGTGGTTCCAAACCGTATTGAATGGCATTCTCCAGCAGCGGCTGTAGGGTTAACTTTGGAATGGCACAACCCAGATATGAAGCAGGCACATCCATACGGAAATCCAGCCGCTGCCGGAAACGGTAGGTCTGAATGGTGATGTAATGATTGACGATCTCCAGTTCTTCGGCAATTGTAATGATATTTTGTTTGAAGCTGATGGAGGAACGCAGCAAATATCCGAGTGATAGCACCATACTGGAGATTTGCTCCTGCCTGTTCTTTTTGGCAAGCCAATGGATTGAATCCAGCGCATTATACAAAAAGTGAGGATTGATCTGCGCCTGTAATGCTTTGAACTCGGTTTCCTTGATGACCAGTTGGCTTGCATAATTTTCTTTGATCAATGTATTAATATGTGTAATCATCAGTCGATACGTACGCTGTAGTAACCCCAGTTCATCCATGTGCTGGTGTGTGGGAATGGACAGATTAACGTCTATGTTCTCCAGATCGCCATACTGAACCTCCTTCATCTGACTGATGAGCTGCCTAATCGGCCTCGTCAGACTGCGTGCGAACACCATACCAAGCGCGAGAACAACCAGAATGGCGATAAGATAAACCATGATCAAACTATTTTTCAACCATATAATTCGTTCAAAAATTTCATCATATGAGGCCATATTATAATAAACCCAGCCGGTGTGAGCAGATTTCTTCTGGGAAAGAAATATCTCCCTCCCATCCAGATTTTTGATCTCATATCCCCCACTGCCTGGAAGTGGATTCAGTCCGGCGGACACCGCTTCCGAAAGCTGGCGGTAGGGATAGACCACATCACTGCCTGCTTTTAAAATAATGTCACTGTCCTGGCTATCAATACCCGCATACTCCTCAACGAGTCGCTCGATATTAATACGCAGAAACAGGATGCCTACCGGTTCCAGAGTCATCGGTTCGTAGGCTCGCACTTGACGCACCATAACCAACATCGGATCATCATCATCCGGGTATAGCCACCTCACTGCACCATTCGCCTGCTCCGCAGCCTCAATCATCCGATCATATTTTTCCGGGGATACGCTTAGTGTTTCGCCGTACTTATTGACTCTTCCCCTCGAATCAATCAGATGAACGGACTGCACATAACGTGCAGCCCCACTAATATGCTCCCATAGCCGATCCGTGATCTTCTTTCGTTCAATAAAGCTTGAATATGCGCTATCGTCATCCAGCAACGACTTCAAGGCCCTTTGAATTTGAGTATCAGAGATCATGTTTAATGATAACGCTTCCAACTTCTGAAGTTCAACATCCACTGTAGACGAGGAAAGGTTCAGCAGTCGGGACGACTTATCAAACAACTGTTTGTCATACACCGAGTACGTATAGTACAAAGACCCAAACGCCAGGATAATGATAAACGCCATCATGAACAACATCATCAGAAACATTTTCATTTTGATGCTCAGTTTGCGGTAGGCTGTCATGACCAAAGCGCTCCTTTGAACCACGTGATACTACTAGGTATATCACATACAGGAAGGTTTTCCCAAAGTTTTAGCGCTCGATTTCTCACGTATTATTTGGACTGATATCGATCATAGGCCGCCTGATGAACCTCGATTGCCCGGTCAATGCCCATGCTCTTGATTGTTTCGGCCATGGTGTCAAATTCGGTGATTGGCTTCTGTCCGCTAATAATGGCCGTCATCGTCTCATTCAAATACGTATTCACCTGGCTCATAATGGATGTACTTGTGCTTACCTCATCTGTTGACAAACGAATTGGTGGAAGTGTTAATGCCGAGCTTGCTTTCATCCATTCCGCATTCGCCGCACGCTGTCCATCGTCAAATAATAAGGCATCCAGGTAACGGCTATCCTGATTGATTGGACCGTCCATAATGGATAAGGCATAGGAAGCCAGTGCCTGGTCATACGTCAGACCGTTCGGATTATCAATGATGGTATCTGTGAATTTGACACCTTCCCCGTCGCGAACATAGCTGTCATTTTCGATACCAAAGTTGAACAGATCACTACCCTCTTCGCTATAGTTGTAGTCCATCCACTGTACAATATATTTCAGTTTGTCTTCGTCCGCGGAAGCCGTAATCGCCTCACCATAAGTCAACACTTTAGCATCCAGATTAAATGTCGCATAGGACGTTCCATCCTGAGATACAGGCCATGGTACGCCAGTCACATTAAAGTTCGGATCGGTATCTCTCATCAGATTGAAATATTTCCCCATACCACTGAACACGCCACCCTGATATGCGCCTGCGAGATTGCTGGTAACCTTATAGTCAAATGCTTTACCGTCATTGGTCATGATCTCGGGATCAATCAGCCCTTCCTTGTACCACTTGGCCATGGTCTCCAAGAAATCTCGGTAGCCCGGTTGGATCGGCCCGAATTCCACCTTGTCCCCATTCATCTGGAAGCCACCAATTACACCAAAAGCCGCTGCAAAATCATGGAGCTTGGTCAGGTTACCCGGACCCCAGTTTCCAGTGAAAGGAAGCTCATCAGCCTTGCCGTTTCCGTTCGGGTCCTGTTCCTTGAATGCCTTAAGCACCGTATACCACTCATCAATGTTGGTCGGTACTTTGAGATTTAATTTATCAAGCCAATCCTGGCGCATAATTAAACCGGAAGTGGCGTTCAGCTTCAGTGCATCCAGCTTCAGCAGTGGGAACATATAGATCGTGCCATCGTCGAGTGCAATCTGCTTCTTCACATCCGGATCGGATTCAATAATCCGCTTCAAGTTCGGTGCATAACTGTCGATCAATTCATTTAACCGGATGATCCGGCCGTCCTTGATCATTTTTTCCGGTCCGCCAACGGCATCCGCCCAGTTATAATAAATGACATCCGGCAGCTCCTTCGTGGAGATCAGCAGATTGAACTGGTCACGCTGTTGTCCAAGCGGAGGATGTGTGAACTTCACTTGGATACCTGTCAGCTTCTCCTTTTCCTTATAAGCCGCCATATCGCCAAAATTGTTCAAGGAAGCTGTCAGTTTGGCATCATTGGCGCGCCAGTAATCAATGGTTAAAGGCTCACTTGTAATCGGTAGCGGAATCTCGGTCAACGCCTGAACCGCAGGTTCTGTTCCCTCTGCTGGCTCTGCGCTACCTGGTTCATTATCACCCGTACAGCCCGCCAGTAAAGACATGGTAAGTAGCGATGACAACAGGATGGACCCCATTCTTTTTTTCACGTAATTCGCCTCCATAGGATACATTTTTTATTGTTTCACAGCACCGATTAGAGCGCCCTGAACAAAATAACGTTGGATGAACGGATATACCAGCATAATCGGCAGCGTGGAGATAATAATGGTTGCATATTTGATGTTCTCCCCAATGGCAAAGCCGGTGTCCGCGCCAGCGCCCATGGCCTCCGTACTGCTGCTGATCAGAATATCACGCATAATAATCTGGATCGGATATAACTCCTGACTGCGCAGGTAGAGCATCGGCCCGACATAATCATTCCAATGGTCAACCGCATAATACAGCATCATGACCGCCAGGATTGGCTTTGACAAAGGCAGTACAATTCGAAACAAAATCAGAAAGTCATTGGCACCATCAAGTTTCGCCGATTCAATCAGACTGATTGGAATGCCTTCAAAGTTTGTTTTCATAATGAGGAAATAGAACGTACTGATGGCACCCGGAATAATAAGCGCGAAACGGGTATCCACCATCCCCAGATTCTGAATTAGCAGAAAAGTTGGAATCATGCCACCGCCAAAAAACATCGTGAACGTAATTAATTTCATCAACGTTTTTCTGCCCATCAGATCACCGCGTGACAGCCCATATGCAGCCAGTGAAGTCATGAGCAGATTG
Organism: Paenibacillus amylolyticus; assembly: GCF_001570725.1. GTDB lineage: Bacteria > Bacillota > Bacilli > Paenibacillales > Paenibacillaceae > Paenibacillus > Paenibacillus amylolyticus_A. Next base: position 581,783 of record NZ_BCNV01000005.1, on the reverse strand, counting down.
ATGGCCGTACCCACCACAACATAGAACAAGGTGTTCATATATCCCGTGTATATGCGAGTATCCTGAAATACCGACTTGTACGCGCCCAGCTGGAAACCTTCAGGAATGAGCATCAGTGAACGGGAACGCAGCATCTGATCCGGATCACTGATTGAAGAATTGAACACGTACAGCATCGGGTAAAAACATAAAATCATGATCACCACGAGCAGCAGGATATTAAATACATCAAAAAGTCGTTCCCCTATAGACTGTTTCATCGCTTCACCTTCCGATTACCATAGACTGGTTGAGTTAAGCTTTCTGCTGATCGCATTCGCGATAATAAGCAGCGCGAAATTAATGACGCCATTGAAAAGTCCGATGGCCGTTGAGTACGTATAGTTCCCCTCCAAAATACCGGATCGATAGACAAAGGTGGAGATGACATCCGATGTCTCATAGGTCGGTGCCGTTTGCATCAGCAATATTTTCTGAAAATCCGCGTTCATGACCGCCCCCATGCGCAGAATTAACATGATCACAATCGTTGGCATAATGCCCGGCAATGTAATGTGAAGCAGCTGTCTCCAGCGGCCTGCGCCGTCAATTTTGGAAGCCTCATACAACTGCGGATCAATTCCACTAAGTGCTGCCAAAAAGATAATGGAGGCCCAGCCTGCCCCCTGCCATATGTTGGACAGGATGTACATCGGACGGAACATATCCTTCTCCGCCAAGAACATAATCGGCTGCAGATCAAAAAAGTCACGAATGACATTAAATAATCCACCATCCAGAGATGAGAACGTTTTCAACATTCCAACCACGACAACAACCGAGATGAAATGGGGCATGTAACTGATCGTCTGCACCGTGCTTCTGAACCACTTTTTCCGTACTTCATTTAGTAACAAAGCCAGAATAATCGGAGCCGGGAAACCAAACACAATGCTGTAAAAACTCAAAATCAGTGTGTTCTTAATCAGTCGCCAGAAATAATAACTTTCAAAAAACATGGTGAAATTGTCAAACCCGACCCATTCGCCTGCCAAGATTCCTTTGACCGGGCTGTAGGATTCCTGAAATGCCATCAGCAGCCCGTACATCGGCCCATAGCTGAAGATCAGATAATAGGCTACAACAGGTACGAGCATCAGATACACGTATCTGTTGCGGACAAGCTCCTTTTTCACCGAACTCCATTTGCCAGCTGGCTTCAAACGCCCAGGTTCAATCCCCCGGCTTCGATTCAGCTCCATCCACTCAACCTCCACTCGATGTTCATTACTTAACATGACACCTCTAATGATAGAATCGAGCGCCTTTTCTTCCCATGCTCATTTCCGATAAATGGATGTTCAAAACCGAGTTCCGTCCGACAAAAAAAGACCCTGCTGCCGATGAATGGCGTACAGGGCGAGAACGTAGATCAGATGTAGATCGGATATCAGGAAGCTATGTAGAAGCGACAACAACGCTGTCCTAGGGAACTTTTTTATACTCGGAAGGAGAGAATCCGGTGTATTTCTTGAACATTTTGCTGAAATACGGCCAGTTGGCACCAAAGCCTGTCTGTTCTGCAAGCGAGGATACAGTGCAGTTCCCATCCTGCTCCAGAAGCTCCAACGCTTTGCGAATGCGGTAGCTTAACACATAGTTCGTAAACTTCTCACCGGTTTCTTTTTTGAACATTTTGCCGATGTAGTCTGGATTCATGTATATTTCCCCGGCGATGGATTGAAGCGTCAGTGTTTCGTCCCTGTAGCGCTTCTCCACGATCTGCTTCACACTGCCCACCATCTGCGATTGTCTGGAGCGATGTTGTTCATAACGGCGCAGCGTGATTTCCCTGGCAACGGCAAGCAGAAACTGTTGAAAAGAATGTAGGGTGCTGGATTCAATCATGCCTGGCAACTGGTCCATATACCTTTTCATCTCGGTAGAACCGCTGAGCCGAATAATTTCCATAAACATCTGAATGAGATAGGACTTCGTTTGGGATATATCGTATCGTAAGTCGGCGAGCAGCTGAAACATCCGGTTCAACTCTGTTCCGACTTCCTGCCAGTGTCCAGCCTTAATTGCAGTAGCCATCCGCTCTGGATCATATTCGAATTCGGGAAGAGTGCGCTCCCCGGGAGAGTAGACATCCCGCTCCATAATGAGACTGCCCTCACCGAGGTAAAAGCGGTAATTGAGATACACCAGAGTCTGCATGTACAATTGTCGTGCCTGTGAAAGATCCCCTGGTTCGCTCAGCGCAATCGTGAGATCATCATGATAATATCGGGTAAATGTGGCGCGAATCTCATCGATATTATGGAACAACTGTGTTTCAGACAACTTGTCCTCCATCATCAATAACACATGCCCACCAACCGTGGTACTTAAGATCGGATTATGAAAAATATCCTCGGCAATGTTCTTTACCGCGAACAAGTGCAAGTACTCATGATCCCCCTCAATCTCTACCAACAGCAATCGCACACGTTGATCCTGAAACTGTACATCGAATAATTCCTCGAAATACTTCCATTCCTTGACCCCGTACGTTCTGTTGGTCACCAGCTCCTTCAGAAAATATTCCTTGGCATGCGGCAGTACACGCTCCAGATTATATTGGATCGACTGCACAAAACACTCCTGATCGGTCAACTCCCGTTTCTCACTGACCAATTCACTAATAGCCTGTACGAGATGCTCCTCACTACAGGGCTTGAGCAAATAATGCTTCACCCCATAATGCATGGCCGTCTTCGCATATTCAAATTCCGTAAAACCCGTGAGCATAATAAACGAGATATCCTGATACTTCTCGGCCACAGCTTCTACCAGCTGTAAACCATCCATTCCCGGCATGCGAATGTCCGAGATAATGATATCCGGGCGTTGCTGCTCGATCTTAGCAAGCGCTTCCAATCCATCTTGAGCGATGCCGATCAGTTCTGTTCCTAATCGAGACCAGTTCACGACGCTGGAGATCCCGTCCGAGATCATAAATTCATCATCGACCAACAAAACCTTGTACATCGTATGCACCCTCCTGCCTTTAACCAGTTCATTCTATTATATGAGCATTATGCACAAATAGAGGAAAGAACGTTGAATGACATGGGATTGAAGCATAACAAGTCTGATTTCTGAACAATCCTGTCTCATCTCATCGGGAAAATCATTCGCTGGCACGGCTATTGGAGCGGGTCCTTGCAAAGATAAAAAAAAACTCCCCCACTACAGGGGGAAGGTTAAGGTTGCTTCATATCAATTATCATCAGGGTACGGGAAGATTATTATGCCATTACAACATTACGTATCCATCCCATACTCCTTCACTTCACGATTGCGGTTCAACACCGCATGCAATACAAAACCAAGTACCGCAATCGCCGCTGTGCCTGTTGCCAACCACGCTACCGGAATAAGTCCCTGCTTGTCATACATAACCCCCATCGCATAGGGCCCGATAACCCGTCCAACCGCACCGATCCCACCCGATATCCCGATGTAAAAAGGGGCTGCCCTGCCGGCATGCTCCGAGATAAATGCAGGTGTTGCAGGGGAGATCAACATCTCTCCAAACGTAGCGAGTACCATTGCGAGCACCATGCCTGGATAGCTGTACATGGTAATCATGACAATGTAGGCCATGCCATAGAATACCGCACTCGCGGTCATCTGGTCCGTGGAGGTACGGGCCATGGTCCGTTTCACCCAGCTGGTAAACGGTTGGCCCACAAAGATCAGTACCCCGTTCAGGGTCCAGAGCAGACCGTACATTCTTTTCTCCATACCCTCAGAGATGATATACGGGGACACACCTGTGTTCCAAATGGAGTTGCCGAATAACAGGAACAGCACCCCCAAGCTCATAAACAGATATAACCGGGTATTGCCCAGCAATGCCCAAACGCCCGGCCCATCGGGAACAGTTTTGCGTTTCGTCAGATGCACTCCCCCCTGATCCGGTTCGACTCGCGATAGATAATACCAGAAGAAAATCGCGAACCCGGCTGAGGTCACCCCGTTCAAAACAAAGCTAAGGTGATAGGAAAAGTCAGCCAGGAAACCACTCAGCGCCGTACCAATCGCCACCCCGATATTGTTTGCTACATAGATAATATTGAATAATTCACCGCGTCGCTCCGCAAACCGGAAGCCAATAAAAGCCTGAATCGCTGGCAGCGACAATGAACTGAACAGGCCAATCCAGCCCATAGCACATATAAATATGACCCAATACGCGCTAATCCAGGGCAACGCAAACAAACCTAACGCATTAAGCGCCAGTGAGCCAATGATCAGCTTCTTCACGCCCACCCGGTGATACAACGAACCTCCGAGCAATTGTCCAAAGATGCCACCCAGGGACTGAATGAGGATTACAAAACCCGCGTTGGCCATCGTCCGCCCAAGCTCATCAAACACATACATGGTGGTCAGCGGCCACATCAAGGCACTGCCGGTTGCGTTAACCAGACTTGCCAGTAAAAATACTCTCACTTCTTTTGGATAGTTATCCAGCCATCTCATCATCTCTAGTTCATTCTCCTTAATACGCTACAAAACGTGTTACCATACCAAAAAAAGCCTTTGCCCTGACGGCATAACCAGCCAGAGCGAAGGCCTTTGAAAGTGTTACTTTTATTGCTCTTTAGATCCTGATACATTTTGTTCTTTGTTTATCTTACCTCAAAAAATCACCCTGCAAGCACACTCATTGACGCTTCACTTCGACAGTGGCCGAGAAGAAGGTAGCCCCGTTGCCCATGTCCGACAATCGGTTGGACGTGAGCGAATTCGCTCGCTGCTTCTTGCCGTCCCCGTCCCACCATAAACCCTGGCTGATGACGGTTCCCGGCAACATGGCTTCACTCACCTTGGCGGTAAGTTCGATGCGCCCACGATCATTCCATACTACTACAGCATCCCCATCCTCCACGTTTCTACGAATGGCGTCCTCGGGGTGCATTTGCAATAGAGGCATCTTTTCCAAACGTTGGTGTTTGGCTGAATTGCCAAAGGTGGAGTTCAGGAAATTATGGTTAGGCGGCGATAGGAACATCAATGGATATGTATCGGCAGGTCCAGCCGGATTCTCCCCATCATATCCTTCAACCAAAGCACTATAAGTAGGGAGCGGCGGTAGCCCTCTCTGTTCCATTGTCTCGGAATACAATTCGATTTTACCTGAAGGCGTGGGCAGCTGATCCAGAAATGCAGTATGTGGCGACATATCCAGCTTCACGAATCGATGTTGCTTCAATCCCTCCAACGTGACTCCATTCATGTAGGGGTTGCCTGTGCCCTGAAGTGCGTCCTCAATCATCTGTTCCGGCGTTTCTCCGAAGATTGCAGGATCGTACCCCATGGCTTGCCCAAGTAGTGAAAAAAGTTCCACATTGCTCTTGCTCTCCCCAATCGGTGCAATGACCGGCTCTTGCAGATGAACGTACTGATGCCAGTAGGAGGCATACAGGTCCGTCGCTTCAAATGAAGATGTGGCTGGCAATACGATATCTGCATATTTCGCCGTATCCGTGATGAACAGATCATGCACAACCGTGAACAGATCTTCACGTGCAAAACCTCGCTCCACCCGTTCGGTATCCGGTGCCACCACCAGTGGATTGCTGCAGTAAACCATCATAGCCCGAATCGGCTGCTCTGCTTCCAGCAACGCTTCACCAATCCGGTTCATATTCACCACTCGCGGCTCCGGATTCTGCCGCAGCTCCGGACGTTCCAGCGCGTCGCTATTCGTGCTCGCGTAGCTGTTGGTGCGAACAGCACCGCCACCTTGCTTCAGCCATTGCCCCGTGATGGCAGGCAGACATGCGACGCTACGCACGTTCATGCCTCCATTATCATGATGCTGGAGGCCATTGCCGATGTGAATATGAGCTGCCTGTGCGTTGCCGTATAGTTCGGCCAGCTCCACAATGGTTTCCTCCGGCACGCCAGTAATGCGTGCAACACGTTCAGGGGTGTAACTGCGGACATGATCACGCAGTGCCTCATGTCCCACCGTATATTTTTGCATAAATGCTTCATCCGTCAGTCCCCGTTCAAACAGCACATGCATCATTCCCAGCGCCAGTGCACTGTCCGTGCCCGGATACAAAGGAATAAACCAGTCGCCCCACTGGGCGGTACGATTACGATGAACGTCGATGACGACGATCTTGGCGCCTTTCTTGCGGGCTTTCTCCGCCAAAACAACCTGGTGCATATTCGTACTGACGATATTCCCGCCCCATACCAGGATCAGATCCGCATGCTCCGTATCTTCCGGCACCGTTCCATGGTTGGCGCCCATCGTATATTTCCAGCCGGTATTCCCGGCCGCATTACAAATCGTCTGCTCCAGTACACTCGCACCAAGCGCATTGAAGAAACGTCGGTCCATGCCGTCTACGCCGAGAATGCCCATGTTACCGTAAAAGCTGTAGGGCAGGATGCTCTCCGGGCCGTAAGTCTCGGACAATGCAGTGAATTTGGTCGTAATCTCGCGAATTGCTTCATCCCAACTGATTCGTTCGAACTTACCTTCCCCTTTGGCTCCTACACGTCTCATCGGATATTGTAGACGCTCGGGGTGATACACCCGCTCGGTCATATTTCTGACTTTATTACAAATGGCACCCTTGGTGATCGGATGATCCGGATTGCCTGCCACCTTCACAATTTTACCGTTCTCTTTATGTAGTAACAGACCACAAGTATCCGGACAATCGAGCGGGCATACCGCTGCGAAAATTCCATTCTCCTGATCGATCATCGTATGGCTCCCCCTCTTTAAAAAACTATCCCTATATCATATCTTCTTCGAGGTTAATACGTAAAGAGAACAGTATATTTTCACCCAATATTCACCGCTATAGCAGATTTAAATTATTTTCAAAAAAATGTTTTATCGTTTGATTCAACTTCAGAATTCAGGGGTAAATTAAAAACAAGGCATTAGGCTAGTGTTTCCCCACTTCCTCCTCATGCCATATCATGGACCACTCCCGAAATTCGCCATGAACAGGTTTCGTTCCCCCGAACCTTGTCATGGCGAATTTATTTTGCGTTAAACTCCAACAAGGACCCCATACAAAAAAACGATCCCGCCTTGCTCCATCACAGCATATTCGCCATGAACCGAGCAAGATCAGAATCGTCTTCACTTCTATTGTATATGAAGCGCGTGTGTTGGATCGTGCATTGTAGTGCTATTCCTCTACGCTTGTTTGCTTAACATCACTCTAGCCTCAGTCTCCACAGGTTCGATCGATGTTGCTGCCTCTGGTTTCACTTTCGGCTCAGCTTGACGCAGGTACACCACCCAGTAAGCAGCGGCTACAAACAGAGCTCCCCCAGTCAGATTCCCGAGCCATACCGGAATGAAATTCATTACATACTGTCCCCACGAATAATGTCCTTCGAAGATTGCTGCTGGGATGAGAAACATATTGGCAACAACGTGCTGGAATCCAATGGCCACAAATGCCATCGTTGGAAACCAAATGCCCAGTACCTTGCCACTCATCGTATCTGATGCATAAGATAGCCACACCGCCAGCGCCACCAGCCAGTTACAGCCGATGCCGGAGATAAAAGCCTGCAGGAAGCCGTCATGCAGCTTATGCCCAGCCATATCCACCACTTTCGCCAGATAAACACCCTCTCCGGTCAGACCGAGCACATGTCCAAATGCGTATGCCACAAACAAAGCTCCAACAAAGTTACCAATCGTCACTAAGGTTAGATTTTTCAACATGCTACCTGCGGATAATTTTCGTGCAATCGTCGCGAGTGGAACAGCCATCATATTTCCCGTCAGCAACTCGCCACCACCGATGAGTACCATGATCAATCCCACCGGGAACACCGCTGCTCCGATCAGATTAACCAGACTCCCCCACTCTGCCGGAGCAGATGCAATCACCCGGATATCCAGTAGAAAACCCAGCGCGATAAACGCCCCTGCCAGAAAACTGAGCACCAGTACAGAAGACACCGGATATTGAGCTTTCTTCATACCTGTTTGCGCCGTATATTGTGCAACCTCAAGAGGTGTTTTTGCTGCCATATCATTCATCCTCTCCTTCATTGTTCATCGTTTGGGAAAACAACCTAAAACACTTAACTTTGCGCTTAAACCCTATCACAATTGTATCTCGGTACCACGTAAAACTTTGTGCAAATTATCACAATCTTATTTATAAAAATCGTTATTCAATTTGTCATTCCATGATTATGACAGCAAGAGATCTGCGCATGTTACTATGTACCTCCATACAAATATCAAAAAGACTGACGATATGTTCGCCAGTCTTTTTGCATCTTATGAGTCAGATGTTTATACACTTATCTACTTTGATTCCTAGCCGTGCTATTGAGCCACCTATCCTGTTTAGTTATACTCTCTGTTTAAGCATCTATTCTGCTTCCTTACACCATTGCTGGTGCTTTTACTTCTATTGGAGGCAGTGCTTGCAGACCCGCCGTGTTCAGGAAGTTCCACGGTTTGTTGTAATGTGGCTGGAAGAAGAAGTCGATGAAGGCTAGCTCATCTACAGTCATATTGTTTTGGATGCAGACCGAGATCGTATTAATCGATTGGGTCAGATCAACCTGAGACATCACCTGTGCTCCGACGATCCGACGAGTTGCCTGCTCATATACCACTTTAAGCAACAGTTTCTCAGCCGTTGGCATGAACTCCGGACGGTAGCTGTCTTCCAGTACAACAGCTTCCACAATCAGACCTTCTTCAGCAGCAGACATTTCCGTCATGCCTGTACCCGCGATATTTTGCTCATAAATTTTGATACCCGATGTGCCTTGCGTACCCATATACGGTGTCGTAGGACGAACCAGGTTACGAGCTACCAGTGTACCCATCCGCACGGCGTTAGTCGCCAGTGGAATGTATGCTGCTTTGCCTGTCGGGTTGTAATGAATAGCACAGCTGTCACCCGCAGCGAAGACGTCTTTTTGACTGGTTTGCATATATTTATCCACGACGATTGCGCCGTTCGGCAGCATATCCACTTGACCTTTGAGTAATTCGGTATTTGGACGGAAACCAATGCACAGAATAACCAGATCGGTTTCAAACTCCCCTTTGGACGTGATTACCTTAGTTACTTTGCCATTCTCTCCAGTAAACTTCTGTACCGTTTGACCGAGAGCCAACTTGATGCCGCGTCCAGTCAACGTGTCTTCAATCGCATCCGTAAATTCAGGGTCCAGGTATTTGTTCAAAATCCGGTCCACACTGTCGATCAGGGTAACTTCCTTGCCGTTCATCTGGAACGCCTCAACCAGTTCAACGCCGATATATCCTGCACCCACAACGGTAACACGTTTGGCATCTTTGGCTTTTTCAATAATTGTGTTGGAATGATTGTAGTTTTTGCAAAGTAAAATGTTGTCCATCTCGATGCCTTCAAGCTTCGGAACGACAGGCCACGAACCCGTTGTCACGATCAGTTTGTCAAACGTATCTTCAAATTCTTCCCCGGTTTGCAGGTTTTTAGCCCGAAGGGTATGACCCTTAGCATCAACTGCTGTAACTTCATGAAGCATCTTGGTTACAACGCCGAGATCTGCCAATTGATTAGGCGAAGAATAGAACAAACCGTCAGGGTCTTTCACAACTCCACCTACGTAGAGCGCAATGCCACAAGATAGGAAGGAGATATTGTCATTGCGCTCATACACCGTGATGGTAGCATCCGGGTACAATTTGGCGGTGTTTACGATGGCTGCGGTCCCTGCGTGTGTACATCCGATAACTGCGATTTTCATTAAAAGTTCCTCCTCGAAATATATAAATGAGTTTGAATATAAGGTTGTTGTAGTTGTGAAATATTTCACTTCTTAATCGATACTGTGTATGTGATTTATTTCACTTTATACACTCATTATAATGTGATCTTTTTCACATTGCAATAGGTTGAGCAAAAAAAGTTTGTCGAAAGAGGTGATTTCCCTGTATTCAAGCCTTTCTTCCCTTCATTTTATTGATTTCATTTTCCCCGGATTCGAGTCGATTTATGCTATGCAAAGGCTTCCGCGTTCCCTGTATGGACATATAAAGTTAGAAGCGTGCCCTGCATTCATGATTTACTTGTACAAAAAATAAATGGCTTCAATTTTAATTACAGGGTTGATTTTTAAATTGGTAAGCGCTTACAATAATATCGATCCTATAAATGGATTTTATGTAAATTAAATACCAAATCTCATTTCATTCAGGAGGCGTTCATTTGAAGAAACGTTCAATGCCTGTCGTATTACGCATGGTTCCCGTTACGCTTGCCATCACTATGATGACAACTGGATTAGCCACTTCCTCTACTGCAGCTTCTGCCGATTCCCTACCCGTTACGATTAAAACGGAGGTTCTGTCCTCCAAACTCCCAGCAGGTGCCGATGTGTCTTCGCTGCTTCAAAAGTTTAGGGATGTCAGTCATTTTGCAACTGGCGATCTGGTCAAGGATACTGCCTATGCCCTAAATATCGTTTCGTGGCAAATGCCGCACGGTGGATTTTACAAAGACATGGAGGAGCAATATGCAGCCCCTTGGGATGGTGTTACAGCACGATCAGGCTGGAAAGACCCAAATGGCATTGAACTTGGTACGTTTGATAATGATGCGACAACTTCCGAAATCCGCTTCCTGGCAGACATGTATGAGAAAACAGGCAATTTGGCCTTTAAGAACAGTGTTCGTAAAGCGGTGGACTTTATCCTGGTCTCCCAATATCCGTCCGGCGGATGGCCTCAGGTCTATCCCAAACGCAGTAATTACTCCGACGCGGTGACCTACAACGACAATGCCATGGTGCAAACAATGGTTTTGCTAGATGATATGGTTGAGCGAAGAAGTGGGTTTAACAACGATATATTGACCACCAATGACCGCAGCAAACTCAAGAAAGCTCTGGACAAAGGAATTGATTATACACTGAAAGCACAAATTATCAATGATGGTTCGCCCACCGTTTGGGGTGCGCAGCATGATCCTGTGACCTACGCTCCTGTGCCGGGCAGAGCGTATGAACTAGCCTCCAAGTCGGGATCAGAGTCCGTGGCGATTACTGCGTTTCTCATGTCCAGGCCCCAGACTCCCGAGATTGAACGAGCTGCGAAAGGGGCTCTGCGTTGGTTCGATACAGTGCGAGAGAATGGCACCAAGTATAACCGGCAAGGACCCGTGTATTTTGAACCGGATGCGGGGAGTGTGATCTGGTACCGCTTCTATAACGTGGAAGAAGATGTGCCTTTCTACGCGGATCGGGATGGAATGAAGTATATGAACATTCTGGATATCAGTGAGGAACGGAGACACGGCTACTCTTGGGCCGGAAGCTATGCTCGTAACCTGCTTAAGTTGGCCTCTGATCAAGGCTATTACACGCTAAGCAAGCCCTTGCCTTGATCCTGGTACCAACCTCTACCTACTGAGAGCTGAAGCCACGTCGTATGCGAAGACAATTAAAAAAGCCTATCCTCGTGTATGCAAGGATAGGCTTCTCAACATTCATGTATTAACCGAGTAATTTCTCGATGTCTGCGATCATGGTCTCTGGAGATTCTTTCGGTTCAACACGACCTACCACTTCACCTTCACGGTTAACAAGGAACTTGGTAAAGTTCCATTGGATGTCGCTTGTTTCGCCTACGCCGGGTTGTTGCTCCTTCAGGTATTGGAATAGAGGATGTGTTTCCTCACCATTCACATCTACCTTGGCAAACACCGGGAAATTCACACCATAGTTAATCTGGCAAAATGATTCGGCTTCCTCACTTGTACCTGGCTCCTGCCCTCCAAACTGGTTACAAGGGAAACCCAGTACAACCAAGCCTTGATCGCGATAACGATCGTAGAGCTTTTGCAATTCACCGTATTGCGGGGTCAGTCCACACTTGCTGGCTGTATTGGCAATGACCAATACTTTACCTTGATACAGATCCAGTGAGACTTCTTGATTCGCGGTAGTTACCGCCTGATATGAATATACGGACATGACTGATTCCTCCCATGACATATGTTGGTTTGGACTGTTGCGAGCACGTTGGCATAACCAATGAACCTACAGCCTGTCTTATTATTATAAACCTGATCCGATGCGATTACCAAATCTCGGATCTCCCCATATCCCTTTGCCCCGACTCACTTCAACCTGACTTGGCAGCCACAATCGCATCATATCGCTCTTGCCGCTCGGCCTTGGTCAGTTTGGGACAGCTGTAACAGTAGTTCTGACCACCGTACACCTGATAGTGCAGGCAGCAAGTCGGCTTCATTAGCATGGTCTCTCCCGGTTGATGGGGATTAGCAATCTCGACCGGTTTGAAGGACAGCATATTCTTGCGTAACCCCAGAATCTCCGGTGGCAAGGCAATGACATGCTCATATCCCTGGATTACAGCTTCTCGTTCCGAGTCCGTAATGTCCATCTTTACCACTGTCGTCTTGAACCATCTCAGGATGGATGCAAGCTGCGCCCACATCTGTCCCGTGTTTGCTTCTCCAGCAAGGGCCACTCCTTCAATTATTGGGCGCAGTTGTTCACCGTAATATGCTGTAAGCAACTCATTCCGCCAGTGGCATGCATCTTCAACACCGTTGATGACTGATCCAGGATGGACATGCTCGGTTGCATCTGCAAGTTGAAAATGGAGTACAGGACGCCCTTCCTGAACCTCCAACTGCAAATGGATATTCTCCAGCGATATATTCAACGACGCATCACACATGGACGTCATGTAGTGAATACCGAGCACCAAACCGCGAACAGAGTGCATGAAATATACAGCAGCAGAGCGAAGGGAATCTGCACGCAGGTGCTCATTATAGGCTTCGAGCATAAGCTTTGCGTCCTCCGGATGTCTCAACAATGTCAAAGGCATGCCAAAAACCGGTTCGTTAACCGGACCGGTCGTTATACGTCCATATTGCTCTAACCACGTGTAGTTGATTGCTCCCATTGGTTGCAAACCTCCCATGAATGCGAATGAGCCGCGTGCATTATGCACAGCGGCTTCATTCTATAATATAAGGACCACGTATGGCCCATTTCGTTAACTTCCTATCGCTTGACGAGCACGTTGCTCTGTCCGTCCGCCTGCATGAACCATCGCGCTGTTCATGACCATCTGATCTGGCGTTTTCGATTGCTGACGCTCACCTGCAAGAGCGTATGGCAAGCAAAGTGGCACACCCGAGCGCGGATCAGTTACGATATCTGCTTCGATGTTAAATACTTCACGAAGTACATCCGTGTTCATTACCTCCACGGGTGAACCATGTGCAATGGCTTTACCTTTTTTGATCCCAATCATGTGATGAGCATAACGGGAAGCATGATTCAGGTCATGCACAACCATAACAATGGTACGGTTGGCTGTGGCATTCAACTGCTCAAGCAATTGCAGTACTTCCAGCTGGTGAGCCATATCCAGGAACGTTGTCGGCTCGTCCAGGAAAAGGATGTCCGTTTCTTGAGCAAGTGCCATGGCAATCCAGGCACGTTGACGCTGTCCACCGGACAGTTGATCAATTGGACGATCATGGAATTCGGTCATGGCTGTTACTTCAATAGCCCATTCAATCATGCGTTTATCTTCAGGACGCATGGAACCAAATCCTTTTTGATAAGGAAAACGTCCGTAGGATACCAGTTCAGTAACGGTAAGTCCTTCAGGGGCTGTCGGGTTCTGTGGCAAAATCGCAAGCTGCTTGGCAACTTCACGCGTAGACTGCTTATGGATGGACTTCCCGTCGAGCAATACACTACCTGCTTTTGGAGCCATAATACGTGCCATCGTTTTCAGGATGGTTGACTTCCCTGAACCATTGGCTCCAACAAGTGCGGTAATTTTTCCTTGGGGAATCTGAATATTCAGATCCTCTACAATTAGTCTTTCCTCATAAGCGATATCCAGCTTGGTCGTCTCCAGACGAAACATGCGATCATCCCTCTCTCATTTATCCCGGTTATGTAATCCGGCTATCGACAACGAAAACGAAATTGTAATTCTGAGTATTTCCGGCGCAAAAATCTTATACATTAAAGATACTGATAATCATTATCATTTGTCAACATAAAAAACCAAATCTTCTGCTTTTTTCGAGCTTTATTCGATTTTTTTGAAGCAGAGATTTTGTTCTTTTTCCGATTACATATGAGAGCTTTTCTCATTCATTCCGCGCACTTCACCACTTCTGATATTCTTTCGAACTCTTGAATCGCAAATTTTGTGTCCGAATTGTGAATGACTGATTTATTTTCATGCAATGGCTGTATCCGCCGTATCAAATAAAAAAAGATGACCTTGAATCTAGAGTTCAAGGTCATCTCACATACGCTCATTTAATAAGGTATGAGTTCAGCATTTTTCATTATTGGATCAAAAGGCACTCAATGAATCTATGCAACACGCTCACATCATATGATTTACAGCTTAATTAGGCTGCGGCATCAATTGGATTACCGTCATCCCGCCCTGAGTGCTCTGCACACTGGCAATGCTCTCAGCATCGATATCCGCTGGAAGAACAATCTGCAATCCATACGGATAGAGGCGATCCACCTCTCCAATAGACATCTGTGAAGAAGTCGTCGCATCCGTATCCTGTTCATTGGATACAGGTGTATCAGGCGATGCCGACCCTGTAGCTTGGTCTGCATCGGTTCCTTGATCCGTGTCTCCACTCGCAGTATTCGATGGTGCATTGGTCCCTGTATCCGTTGTTGCATCGGTAGTAGGATCTGAAGTGGCATCACCCGATGTTGCTGAATCTGCCTGCTGATCGCCATCCTCCGTCTGCTCTGCGTTTCCCGCTGAGGAACCACCCGTGCTTCCTTCGGAAGTACTTCCTGAACCATCATCGGAGGGTTCTTGGGTATCAGGCTCTTCATTCCGATTAAAGCTCTCCCACTGACCTGTAGCATCCAACTCCTGCGTGCTGCCATCTTTCATCGTCAATTGCAGCGAGCCTTGCTCAAACTCAGTGCTTCCCGTTTCATTCCTGAAACGGATCACCAGTTGAGCAGCGGATTCCGTACCCTCCTGTTCAGTCGCAGGAATCATATAAGCAATCTGCTCCGCGAGCTGTACCTCAGGTTCAGCCGGAATGCCAGGCTCCTCGGTAGATGGTGGGGACGCCGCTGGCGGCTCCTCGGAATTATTCATCCATGCATATGTACCGCCAGCAATACCAAGAACCAGGATCAAGAGAATTAAACCAAACAGGTTCTTCCTTTTACCCGTTAACATCCGCACCAGTGGGGATGACAATTCTGTCTTGGCACGGTCATAGACCGGCTTCATTGTCTTGCTCGCTCTCGCATAATACGGTTTGAAAGCCGACTTCGACTTGAAAGCTTCACGGTCATGGGCTTTGAAGTACGCCACGATCGCATCCGCATATCCTTTATGCGCATTGGAACCCCGGACAAACATTCGATGATCTCCTGACCATTCGAAGAATGGATACAGCCCTTCCGCACGACTTGCATTGGTGCGGATAAATTCAATCAGGCCAGGATAATCCAACCGATTGCTGCCGCTTCCTCCCCGATAGAAGGCCATCGGCAAAGCTTCATATGCCGCGATCCCCGGATGAGCCTGCAGCTCTCCGGCAAGCCAGCGACGCGTCCAGCGTTGAAGTTCATTGCGTTCTGCCAGGGAAAGTGCTTCCAATGCCTCTTCTTCATTCCCCTCGCCACTAAGCCATGCTCTCGCAGCCAGCATCATGTTCGTTCGAGCAGATACATCAGAGCCCTGACGTGCTGCCCAATCCCGAACTTCATTGCCATGCTGCAAAATATCAATGCTTAACAGCTGCTCACGGTTAACCCGTTCCAGATCCAGATCCTGAATCATAAACAGGTTAATGACATATGCGAGCTTGTCTGCAAGGCGGGTTAACTCCTCCAGATATGCCGGATCTTGACTGGCAGACGGAGATCCCCCTTTTCGATTAGGGCGGACTGTAGCTTCAGATTGGCCTATTCGTGCCGTAATGCCTGTATCATAGGTATCATCAGCTGATACCTGATCCAATATGCTAACCCGCTGGAGAGCTTCATTCGCAGACTGTACCGGATTAGGCGCAGAACATAACCGTTCACGCAGCTCATTGGCTGTCCGCTCCTGCAAGAAGCTGTAGTGGATCGCAGATGGATGGGACGTAACCCATCTTCGGATCACTTCCACGACGCCAGCTGCCGATTCGGTGCGTTTCAATTGATTGTCCAGATAAGGCTCGAACAACAGCTTGGTGAGCGATTCATTGGCCAATACTTTATCAAAGAAAGCTCGATTTAGCTGCGGATCTCGATCCAGCACAGCATACAATTCCTGTACAGCACGCATCCGCTTCTGAGCACGGGCATTATTTACACCGTAGATGAAATAGTCAACAATCCAGGATTGCACCACCGGCGCGGCAACACTGAAGTATTCTCCAATACGAGCAGCGACGTCTTCTTCGGGTACGTTCTCGCGTTTCACACTGTCCAGTTCTCGGCTGAGTAAGGTCAGGAACAATTCGTTCAGACGTGAACGCTGTCGCGATCCACCTTCCTGCTTCAGATAGGTCAACAAGCCACTCAGGACCTGGCTTTTGTTATCCAGATACAGGTCTTCCATGCCTTGTTCAAGACCATAGAACACCGCAAGTTCGCCATATGCTTCAATGGAAAGTTCCCTTCCAGGCTCCATCCCGGATAGCATTTCATCGGCAAACGTATAGAACGCATCCGCCGCCGCAGGTTCCTGCAATAAGGCCCAAGCGAATTCCGCATAAGGTAACTTCGCCACAGATGCATCCGCATGCGTCACTCTGCCGGATACCAGATCAAAGGTGAAATCCTTCTCCGTATTCCGATCTTTCGGACGCAACGTCCCCCGCTCTACAAACTGAACGTGAATGCCTTTCTTGGCCTGCGGCTCCTTGGCAAACGTCATGAATCCCAGCTGCCGCCGGAATGCGTATGGTAAAGCCGTGTACAGCAAACGTAGCAATCCTTTGGCCCCTGCGGTGACTTCCTCTGCGGGAAGGTCCAACGCAATGTATACTTTTCTGCGTGTCGCCACAGATTGCATTACGGCGTAGAGCAAACGCTTGAACAGCACTTCGTTCATTTTCAAGGTGCTTAGCACTTGGGTTGGTGATGAATCAGGACCACTTCCCGGTGAAACGGGCAATTCAGCAAGCGCCGGCAGGACTGTACCTTGTTCGATGTCATAGGACGTGGCGAACACGGCATCCAGCCAGCCGCCTTGCTTCATCTGCTCTTCCGAGCGTTCGGGAGACAAGACGTAATTATGAGCGAAAAAGGCGCTGCGTAGCCCGGTAAAATCCGCCGACTGGTACACATTTTGCCCAAGGATCGTCTCTCCACTCTCCAGATGAAGCAGGTGAATGGAAGCCGGAAACTTCGTCTCGTCCTTCTCACTACGGCCTGTCAACTCCGCTGGAGCGTCATAGACACAGTAGGGGTGAAGCACTTTTTTGATAAAAGAAGGGTCCAGTCCCGGCGATGCCGCAACCGTATCGAACCCCTCTGTTGTGCGAAACACCCCGCGCCGCTCTCGGGTATACAACTGTTGTTCAATGGGCGGGGTTACGGAAGAACGCATCATCCCACTCTCCCCTCAATGTACTTCAGCTTGTACAACAGCCATAGGAAGGGTTCATCCACGCGAATCGGGCTAACGACACCCTGCAATTTCATATCCACCGGATTGCTGCCCAGCGCAGAGACTGCGAAATAGGCTGTATCCTTGAAGTACACATCCATCGTGCCCTTGAACGGACGGTCCACCTTCTCGATAAAACGTCGAATCTCCCCGTCGATATTCTCGAACTCGGTTAAGTCGAACCAATCGCGGTGCACCATGTTGCGGAACACGTTACTGTTCGATTTGATATAATCGCCCTCTTCATCCTTGAGGGAATGCAGCATGTCGCTTTTCGTGAGCACAACAGCTGTTGGAATATTGGTCTTGGCTTTGTCCTGGTACGCGATAAAATCTCCGAACATCGTCAGCACCACATCACGCGGCTCATCGTATCGTGGTGTCCACTCTCCCGGCTCGTTGCCGAGGTTAATGCGGATTTTGTCCCGAATCGAACGAATCTGAAGCGGGTCCACCATGAACAGGATACCTGCCGAGTTCTTGATGTGCTGCCCGTGAAGTCCGAGATAATCCTGCTCCACCATACCTTCACCCGCAACGTCAAAGAAGACTAGAGTCAGCGGCGCTTTATCTTCGTCCTTAAACACAAACTGGAAGATAAACGGCTCTTGCAACTTCTCCTTCTGTGTGGAATCCAGCAGATCGCCCCGTTCGAACAACGGTTCTTCATAATCCGCACGGAACCGGCGGCTGATCTCCGCATTCAGTGGCATGCAAGCCGCGTCAAAATGATCGGCCGTATAATGCTGCAATGTATGAATTAATGAAGTCATGTAGACGGATTTACCCACCTGGGACGCACCAATAATGGAAATGATGTTGCTCGGTGCTTTACCTGCCGTAACAGGCAGCTCGTTATGACATTGCGGACACAACCGGCGGCGTGTAACGACACCGTACCGATCGTTCAGACCCATCACGATGTTATCGGAATAAATCCGATGTTCCTCTGGTACATCATGCGGAGCCAATACGGCCTCCATATCAAATACCGTGTCGAGTCCGAACCTTTCACGATACCGATTCAACTTCGCATCTTCCCCGAGCGCGTAGTCCTCATCATCATCGCGGTGATGGGCAGCTCGGAACACGACCTCTTCCGGTGAAAACTTGCTGAAACAATAAGGGCATACAATATCGTAAAACAGCGGACGTTCCTCCGGCTGTTGTCTCTTCAAAAACCGACTAAAAAAGCTCATAGCCACTCCCCTCCCCTGATCAGTTAGACTAAGGTGATTTACACTTGCACTACGACGACAGAGTAACCTTCCAATCGCTAGTCCAACTATCTAGTCTGATATAAGCCGATAGGCGGCTCCATATTTCGGTCCGTCCGTGAAGAATAACCGCACATAATCATCCTTGGCGACTTCCACGGGCGGCATCTCATTTCTTCCGGGAGCAAAATCACTCACAAAAGGATACACCGTACCATCTTCCTTATTCAGCGGAACTCCGCCCTGTTTACGAACATAACAGAGTGCTTCCTTTGGAACAGGTACTTCCGCTGTGACGGTGATCAATACACTTTTTCGTTTCTGAAAAAAACCGCTCTTGTAGCGAATAGAAAAGCGGATGTCCGCCTTCCCTGCGCTTGCAATCACCATGTTGTCCTCGTCTCGTTGACGGATCAGCACAGGCCCATCTTCCTGCATCTGACACACATAAACCGTGTACTTGATGGCACCAAAACCCGTGATCCGATCCGTGTATCCATTGCTCGCCTTATATTCCTCTCTCGTGTACAGCTTCAGCTTGCCCTGTGCAGGCTCTTCCCCGGTACGATCATCGCTCATCATATCCAGCTCCAGCCGTTCCACATACACAGCTTCTACCCGTTCCGGCCAGAGCCAGCGAAGCGTACAACGTCCTTCATCCACCGCAAGTGTCAGTTTTCGAATCAAGGGTGTCGAAGGGTCTGCATCCGTAAACCGCATTTCCATTGACCTCCCGACGTTAGAATCCTTTGCTGCGTGTATCTCTTGGTCTCTGACCGAACCCTTCGGCAGAAGAAGTTCCGCCGCCAGCTTCACGACGACCCCTGCTCTTCCGCGGCGTGTCCTCCTTAATCGGAACAATCCAGGAGAAGAGGGTCAATACGCCAGACAAAATGAGCATCGCACCGAGTCGTACGAATGTATCACCCACGTTCGAGCCGTCGAGGCCCCATTCCAGCAGAAGCCCTGCCAGTAGACCCGATACCGCACCACCAATACCAAAGCTGAGTGCGAGATGACGGTTATCAAACACAAGTCCGAGTGATACACCCAGCGCCACGCCAATCAGTAACACGGCTGCTACACGGAAAATCGCCAGATAAACGCTATGCTCCATCATGCCAGTACGCTCCGTCACCAGCGTCCGTTCATCAATCGTATCGTAAATCTGCTGGAATGCCAGATTCAGACCACCGGAATCCGGTACATCATAGTACATGCCACCCGTTTGCTGGGCAATATTACGCAGCAGATCCGTACCTGATGGGTCCACCAGGCTTAGGCCGACCGTATTGATCGATATCTGTTCACTCGCATATTGGGACAAAATATCTGCCGTATCCGCTTCACTGAAGCCATCGGATAACAAGATGACAACGGTACCGCGTTTCGGGTCCTGTTTGCCCTGAATCTGTTCCATGCCTTCCCGCAGCACGGCATCAAAATTGGTGCCGCCTGAAGTCGTAACAATGCCATCGATTTTGCTATAAACCTCATTTTTGGCCGCTTCACTATCGAGCGCAATAAACGGCTGTAACAACTGCGGTTGGTCATCAAACGTAATGACAGCCACCTGTTTGTCACTCTCCATTTGGCTGATCAGTGTCTTGGCTGCTTCAAAGCGTCCGTTATCCGGATCTGTCTCGCTCATGCTGCCCGAGTTATCGATCATGAGTACGATGTCCTTCACTTGCTTCACACCGCCCGGATTGATCTGATACAACAATTGCAGGGCGAGTCCAACAACAAATAACAGAGCCAGTGTTGCCGGAACAAGCAATTTCCACGACAGTCCCAGATAGCGGAGCTTCCATGAAGCGCCATTCAATTTAGGTGAGATCATCTCTGCGATCAAACAGAACAATCCAACGCTCAGCGCAAGTATCCCAAAGTATAATCCCATCAGCAACAGACGTGGCATCTCCCCAAGCCATTGACGCAGCATGATTTCTCCTGCCGCAAAGCCCACTGCCCCGCCAATCAGGCTGAACAGGACCAGGAGAAGATTAATTTTTCGCTGCATGTCTACATGCATCCTTTCCATACCAGCCCTAAGCAGGCTGAGTTAATACAAGATTGGTTCTGGGTAATTATTCGGTGTCCTGGATGGAAAACAGATCCGCGTCTAATCACGGAGTCACAGACAAACATCGGGTTTGCTCGGTGCAACTTCGCATCAGTAGCCAATCTGTACCTCCCTTCCATCCAGACGTCTTAACGGATGGGTGACAACTTCTCCACAAGACCTGCGGGGTGAAGTTCATAGCCATTTTCCGTGTACGAGTCGTAATATACCTTACCGTTCCGATACACCATGAGATCCTCCAAATGGAAACCTCCCATCAGATTCAGCTTCTCCACGCCACTGCTACGTTCTTCGTACACCACACCCAGCTTGTAGATGCGTGACGTTTCTTCGGCATGTGCCGCGTAGTCCATGAAAGCACTATGATGGTCACCAAAGAAATACTTCTCTTCATACCGATGTTCCTGTGTATAATCAAATACCCGTACCCGAACAACCGCCTGATCCTCCAGCGTGTGGTACAACCTGCGGAACAGATCATCCCGGGTCAATACGTCTTTGTCTCCGTAGGCAATCGTTACATTGGCCCGCTGCAACAGCTCTTCTTCAAATGGCAATCGCAACGGCTCGGCCGTAAGCAGCAACGAGTGACATACCTCCATCAGCCGTTTCAGCAGACGATCATCGCCTTCTGTGGCGAGCCGGTTCATGTCTCCCATGTAACGGTCCTCAAACCATACATCCCGTCCGCGTTTGGCTTCCAGGTCGATGATTAGCTCTTCTGTCACTTTGCCGTAGTACTCCATCACGTTCTGGCCGATGTATTCATCCGCAGCAGCGATACTTTGGACAGCCGTTTCTCGCAGTGTGCGTTCCAGCGATTCAAGTGCTGCTGTCACGTGGCGACTGAAACGGTGAAGCTCTTCCATCTCCGTATCGTAGATACGCAGCAGATGTAACTCATTTTCCAGTCGCAGTAATTCTACCTTTGGTACATACACTCGCTCCAGCATGCAGTCAATCAGATTGCGCACATTCTGTTTATCACGGAACAACGCTCGTTTGAACGACTGATCTTCCACTCGCTCTTGCTGACGTTGCTCCAGCAGAGCACGTGCCGATTCAAGCTGCATCGATTTATCCCGAATCAATGCGAGCAGCGCTTCACGTACACTGCCGGGTTCACCGTCACTCCAGGCCGCCCACTGGAAGTAACCAACCTCTGGATGCTCCGCGCGGGATTGTTCGGCCTGACGGCGCAGAGAGCCGCCAGAGCTGCGCTCGCGCACACGCTCCTCCACAAGACGAACGACGTTATCGCGGAAGTACGCTTCAGCTCCTTGTCCGAACAATGCTCTCTCCGCTTCACGAAGTGAGAGCGGCTTCAGATCGGAAAAACTGACGTTATGCGTCATGATGCCACTCATGCCACTAACCAGATCTTCATCGGGCAGCAGGCCTTCAACTTTGCGTTCCACCGAGGCCGCGTCCAGTCCAAAGAAAGCGAGCTTGTCCTTAATGCTCCAGTCCGGCTCCTGCCGCATGCGTGCGAGCAGATACCGATACATGTGATATAACACCGCCAGTGCAATCGGCTTGTTTGGCCGCCTGATCTCGGCAAAACCCGCGCTTGCATAACCATGCTGATCAGAGGTGGTACGAATGTTGTTTTTAAAAGATGTATTGTTGTACGTGTTCGCTCCCGTACTTGAAACGCTACCCGAGTGATCTACATCCTGCTTCCTGTTCTTCAGCAGGCAGATGCGGCAGATGATCTCGGCATTTTCGATCCAGCCACCGGGAACGCCGGTTCCACGCTCATTTTTGTCGGACAAGAGATATACCAGATCAAACAACGGGGAAGTGGGATGTGTAACCGGAATGGAGATCCCATCCTCCGTCACCAGCAGTTTACCGCTGAACGTGTAGTCCAGCGACTGCATATAATCCAGTTCCCGCAGAAAAGCGAGGCCTGCTGCGCTGGCATATCCGAAGGAGTCCACCTGCTCCATCTCGCTGACCAACACATGCAGATCCGTCTGCACGGACTTGAAGGCTTGGGACAAAATGGTCTCCGTCAGCTTGGTGAGCTCTGGCAACAATACATTCAGCGGATCATCCGCTCTGGTTACCACCGTAACGTAAATCCGATCAAATGACGAGTACAGCCGTCCATATTCGGCAATTCGGTTACTAACCCGCCGAAGCGTACGATTCAGGTCAAAGAGCGCCTGATCGGAATCATGGAAACTGCGGTGGACATCCTTGCGCCGTGTTTTGGACGGTCGCTCCGTCTGCCCAGTGGACAAAGGCAAGCGGTGACGAGTCACCTGCCCATCATCGGACAAGCCACCATTCCTCGTTTCAACCGGACGCGCTTCCTGATCTTCTGTCCCGATCTGAACGTAAACCACACCGTCTCCGTTATCCCACTTCAGCCGATTGATCTCCTGCACGGCAGACACGGCAGGTGCAACCAGATCACCCACGAAAAGGAACAAAGCCGGGTAATGGATACTGCTGCGTCCATCACCCAGGCTGCCTTGACGTTCCTGCTCGATTGCATACTGTGCTGCATACTTCTCCAGATCGCGCTTCAGGGTATTGTTCGAATTGAACTCCATCCCGGTCACCATCTTACTTCAGCCTTCTGCGAATGTCGTTCAGCTTGGACGACATCGTTCTGTAGAACTGATAGATGTCTTCTCCGTTAGCCAGTTCTACCCGCTCGTATTCGAGACGATCACGCGATTCCATGAACAGTGCAGCCAGATCATCCAGCTTTGTCAGCAGTGGGGTGATATCCTCAGAAGCTGTAAGATCGTTATCGCGGCGGGAGGCTTTGCGCAGCAATGTACTGCGATCCTTCTCCGCCAGACCGCGGAAGTTGCCAAACACTTCATACTCGGCAAAGTTACGGCTCTTCATCAGGTTCGCGAATGGCTCCCATGCGTCTTCTTCCGGGTCACGGTCATAGACGTAGAGGGCACCTTTTTTGACGATGGTGTCGGTATATAACGCTTCGATGAAGCGGTCATACCATTGCTCCTCGTCCTGGTACTGGGCAAGAATGCCTTCGAGTTCGGCGACTTTGGCCGAGATGGCATTCATCTTCGCCAGTTCCTCACGTACACGTGCAATTAGCTGCGGGGAGCGTACCAGGTTTTCTTTGGCCATATCTTCACTAATACTGCCGAAAATATCCTTAACGCCTACACGCGGCAACCCTTCGGATTGCAGACGTTTCAGCTCAATCACGGCCCGCTTCACTTCTCCGAGGTTCGGCGTTGTGGACGTGAGACGCATGTCGTAGGCTCCCAGTTTGGCAGACAAGTCAAACGCTTCTGTTGTCACAATCGCATACCGGTTGCTTGTATTCTCATCAATCGATTTGGCTGTCACAATGTTGTATCCGAGCGCCTGCTCGAATTCATTACGCACACGGGCATTATACTGCTTCACGCGGGCATTGTCGTACACATCTCCCCATGATTTCTCTGGAATCGGAGACGGCAGATAGGTCCAGTTGTTTTTCTCCGTTTGCACCAAGTGACGACCAATGCCTTCTTTGTCCAAAATGGTACGTTCATAACTTTCCTCATAAACTTTGAGCGGAGTATACACAAAGAGTGGTACCCCGTTGCGGGTATTCAGCCAGAAAATTCGGTTACGCACTTCACTTTCCTTGACGGTAAAATGAGATTTACCCACCGCATTGTTCTGATAATTGCGAATCCCTTTCAAGATGCCTGGCGCCTGTGCGGGTACAGATACAAATCCCCATGAAGGGAAATGCAGGCTGCCTGTACTGTTGCTCAGATTGAACACCGGAACGGCCTCATCATCCAACTTGCCAGCAATGAAACGTTCCACGAATTTTTCAACCGACTCATCCTGACCGTATTTGATTACCAGGAAATCTTCCATGGAACGCGTAATCAGATCACCGAATTTCTCACTCAGGAAGTCGGAGATGGAACTGACGATATCAATCTCGTTCTCTTTCACCCACTGGCTGGAGTTTTCCAGCAATTCACGGGAGAAGTCACGGATCAGATCATCTGTATCACGTTTATCCAACAGCCCGTCCACCACACTGACGATATCCGGTACACTTACAACGTTCCAGTAATATGTTTTGTTGCCTTTGTGATCGGCTTGTTCCTCGCCGCGTGTCAGCAGGTCACCATTCTTGGCGAATATCGAGCTAAGGGCATTCAGCGTTTCGGTAAATACGTTATAAATGCGGCTGTTCTCCTGATTCAGCAACTCATACAGATCTTCATAGAACTCGATCATCTGATCGTTGCGTTCCACGTCGGCGTGCAGCCAGTACTCATGAATTTTTGCTTCAATATAAGCATTCTTTTTCTTCTCTTTGGAGACAAAAGCACTCTTCGCATCGCCCAGCTTCTCTTCGGACTGCTCCTGAGCTGCTTCAATATCACGCGGAATGCGGAAGGCATTCTCACGCAACGTTTCGATGTACGACTGGATCATCTTCAGTACACAGAAGCCTTTTTCCGTATAAATCAGACGGGAGACGTAGAACGGACCTTGTTCGGGATGCAAAAACATACGCCGGATCTGTTCAGTGAACTGACCGGCAATCTCACCCGGCAGCTGTTTCTTCGCCTTGATATATTCTTCACGGGCACGAGCCAGGAAGTTCTGCTCCAGTTCGGTATCCATATTCACAACCTGCGATTTCACCACGTTGCCATAGGATAAACGCTCGCTGTTCTGATAACCAGGCAGCGGCTCCGGCACGCGGGCTTCAAAGGACTTGACCACACTTTCGAGATCAATGCCCAGCTTGCGGGCAAACTTCTCGGTATCCTCCTGGTTCGGTGCTTTGGAGAACATGGTGTTCATTTTATCGAACATGCGATACGCCAGATACGTTGTCATCTCTTCAATCGGCAGGACAGCCGAAGATGCACCAATGATGTTGTAATCATAGTTCGCCGGGTACACCTTGTTCATCTGTGCGATGTTGGTGCGAATGTTGCTGATATAGTCATGGATCGCAAACTCCTCACCCGACTGCTTCTCCTCACTTGCCATGAAGTTGGTAATGTTCTCGGCCGTGACGTTCATGCAGTAATCGTAGGCGTTCTCAAGCAATTTGCCTTCGGTATTCGTTGCAGAGATCAGGTGACACAGGTTAAATGGTGGCAGTGGTGAGTTGACGGTTAAAATATTGCCGTACTTCTGTGTAAATCGCTCACCGCGGCTATCCACGTTCATCCAGTAATCCAGCTCTTTGAGCGCAGCATATCCGTTCTTACGAATGTATTCGCGAGTGTGTTCGCTCAAGCTTTTGTTGGACAGGTTCACGTCTGGCGTGAACAGATACCCCAGCGTATTGACACGGTCAATCCCGGCAGAGCCGTGATCACGTTCGATAATGCCGCGCACGATATACGAAATATCGAGGAAACAGCCGCTACCTGTACCGCCGGACAAACCTGTCAGCAGGAACACCATCAGTTTTTTGTTGGTGCCTACAGATAAGGTTTTGATCTTTTTGTCGATGGCCTGTACGACCTGATTAATCTTCGTGAACAGGAGCAGACGTCCAGCCTGACGTACCCCTGCTGCACCGTTCATACCGTCCGTGATGCTCAGTTCGGGAGACAGCCAGTCCGTAATGTAAGGCTCCAGCACGCTGCGGTTCTGTAAAAGTCCGCCAATCTCGGCATTGGACAGCAATACGAATTCATTGATCGGATCAAGTCCGATTCCTTTATACTTTTTGGCACGATCCTGTTCGTTTGTCTCAAAAGCCAGAAACTCCACATTGTCCGGCTTGTCCATTTTTTTCTTGGAAACCGGGTCCTGTGGCAGCTTGAAACGACGGTTAATCTGATATTTAAGGCGCAGCAGCGCATCAATTCCTGTTCCCCCCAGACCAATAATCAGAATGGGGTTATCAATCGTATCAACTCTGATCTTCTCACTGACAATACCTCCGCCAAGTGATACATCCAGTTGCTGAATATGTTCTCTAACAATCGGTTTCATTCCATGTCCTCCCTTTAGTTAGACCAGTTGGGCACAAACTCATTACACTTGCCACTCCGATGACAGAGTAACCTTCCGATCGCTGTTATCCTCAGATTTTTTTGGTTCCCTTTTCTAAAGGGGAAAATCTGAGGATAGCGTATGCTTCCGATGTAGCTTTCTTTCAGAAAGCTTTTAGGCGAGCGCTTCGCTTCTTCAGGTTTTCTCTGTCCTCTCCGTTCTCGTGTAAACAATTATATCCAACTTAAATTTGCATTCCTT
This sequence comes from Paenibacillus amylolyticus, assembly GCF_001570725.1. GTDB lineage: Bacteria > Bacillota > Bacilli > Paenibacillales > Paenibacillaceae > Paenibacillus > Paenibacillus amylolyticus_A. The sequence continues at coordinate 554,560 of NZ_BCNV01000005.1, read as the reverse complement.
TTAAACCAAACAATCAACTTACACCAAATACTCAATTAAAATGGTTTTGTCCGCCTGTTGCAGCGGGATGCTCAGTCGGTCACCGTTCTTCAGTTCAACGCCTGAGCTTGCATCGACTGCACGACCGGATTTCTCCAGCGTACCGCCTGCGGTGCTACGGATTATAATTCGATCCCCATTGCTGGGCGTAAATACATATTTTTCGGTTTCCTTCAGCTCAGGGTCCAGTTGCAACAACTGATGCAGATGAAATCTGCCGCGGAAGGATACCAGCTTTTTATATTGTGGATATGACTTGTCTCCCGTGTTCTCATCACGAATCTCCACAACCATCTGACCTACAAATCCCCGGTTTTTGCGTTTCAGCCAGCCCATCAGGAACCAGGCACCAACACCGACCACAATCAGGGCTATAACACCCAGGATGACAGGTAACCAAGGAAACGGCTTGTCCTGTTCACCGCCTGACGTTGTTGGTTGAGATCCACTTCCGGCTGCTCCGCTCGCATTAATCGTGATTGGCGCACTTTCACGGTAGAAGCTGTCTTCTTCCGCACGGATGATCAACTCATAGTTATGATTGTCCGGTACTTCAAACGTTCCTGCAAAACCAGAACCTGTGTTTTCCAGCGGTTGTTCCTCGCTTTTCCCTGTATCTACATCTTTCACAACCAGCGAGGCCTTCATATCTGTATACAGATCATTATCCTGAAGTGGCTGACCGCCATTCTCCAGTTTGGCTGCAAGATCAACCTTGTCCCCTTTGGTATAGGACTTGGTCTTAATTGGGTCCACAACGAGCTGAAGATCATAGTTGAACAACAGGTTGATATCGATGCTGTCTTTTGGAGCCCCTTTTACCCGAAGTTTCCAGTCTCCCTCTTGGGGTTTCAACAGCTTCACGAGGGAATAACTCTTCGACGTCGAGAGCTTGGCTGCATCCGAATTCAGATCCACCGTCTTGCTGGAAGGGTCAGTTAACTGCACTTCCACTGGCTTCGAAGACATGATCGAAATGTTTGCTTCCAGCACACTGTCGTTTGGCACGTTCACGGTAACTTCCTGATAACTGCCGTTTCCTGTTACAGAGGGCAGCTTCACCACGTTCAGTTTGGCATGATCGGCGAAGATTTCACTCAGAATCTGTGGCAGATCATCCGGCGTATCGGTAATGAATGACTTGCCTCCGGTCTGCTGCGCCAGGTCTGCGAGTGCATCCTTATTCAGCTTGCCATCCGCGTTCAGTCCAATCGTATATACCGGAATACCCTGATCCTGTGCTTCCTTAACGGCTTTCGCGAGATCAGCGTCGGATTGTGCCTGTGTACGGCCTTTGGTTTTGTTAAAGTCATTGTTACCATCCGCCAGTAGCACGATCATCGGTGAGTGGGATGGGTCTGCACCATGATTCAGTATATTCACGGCTTCGGCGACACCAACTGAGACATCGGTATATGGCCCCCGGCCGAGCTGATCAATAAAATCCTTTAGGCTGCTCTTGTCCGCATCGGACTGAATCTCCAGCATAGCCTTTTCCCGCTCCACCTGATCGGTATAAGCGACAATCCCTACCTTGTCCCCCTGGACTGGCAGCATATCAATAAACATTTTCATGGCTTCATTACTGATCTTGTCACGGTCACTTGTATTCATCGAGTTACTTACATCGGCTACAAGTACCGCATCAATTCCGCTCGTCTGTGCCTGAGCCGCTGCAGCTTGTGGCAGCAACGCTTGAGGTAGCAGTAGCGTTAGAATTGCCAGCAGAACCATCGTTCCACTGAGCCAGCGTATTTTGCGTGTCCGCAGCATTGGGTGTACTCCTTCACGTTTGAGATTAAAATGGGAATAGTTTATTATAGGCGTCAAGCCTTAAGGAAATCTTAACAGTCTACTAATAAATTCTGAAAAGCACCCCTATCTTGAGTTACAGTTTTGTAATGACTGACAAAAATCGACGATTTCACGCCTGTAACTGGAACAAAAGTACCAACTATGGAAATATGATATAGTTATTGCCAGCAAACTGCAATATAACAGCGCTTGTTTACCAAGCTATAGAAGGGAACGGATTATGGTTACATACGGATGCCTCGCCATATTGTTTCTTTTTGTCATGATAAAGGGTTTTGCACTCCAGCTTCATCGGCGGAAACCGGTCTCCCGCGAAGACACGGATCGTACCCTCTACACTATTCTGAATGGTGAGCGTGATTGAGCATGAGTACTAAACTAGTTGTATCCATACGACCATTTCATCGAACGACCTATGCCTATGAAAAGTTGCAAGTCTGCTCACGTTGTGGGCAGTATACCTGCCTGTGGGAAGATGAATGCACGGCCTGTGGCCGAGGTACCTTGAATTCCGTTCAGGAGAAAGCAACTTCCCGTGTGAAACGCCGGATTGCACGCGACCTGTTCATTACGATTTTGTTCGGTGCAGGGGCCACCTATTTCGGTGAGACCATAGATCAGACCATGGCGGCGGCCAGTGTTTCCTTGCTGCTTCTGGCCTTACTGATCTTCATGCAGAAACGTTCGTTCGAGGTAGAGCAGCAGCGCGAGTTGAAGCGCACGTTGCAACAGGATGAGGAACTCATCCGCCAGGGCATCAACCGCAACTGGGCTCTGGTCGCCGAAGCCCGAAAGCAGGATGAAGCACTTGCCTATGAGATGCTCCGCGAGATCGGCTCACTCGTCTACAATGACCGAATTCGACTGCAACAGGTTGCGCTGTTACAATCCTTTGTCCTGCGCAGTGATATGGATCTTCAGCTCAAGCCCTTGCTGCTACACAGTTTCGAGCGGCTGCTCGCTGAATATATCGGTGAGATTGCACGGCTTAAGCCGGATTTGATCCGGGAAGACGCGATTCGTTATATCGCGACCTATGAAGTGAACATTTTACAGCTCCACAACGGAATTCAGATTCTTACAGCCGTTGCTGCTGCTGCTGTGCGCAAGAGCAAATATATTGAGTTATTCCCTAGTCTTATTACCCGCTACGCCCGCTTTATGCCCAAAGACCGATTCATGCGGCTCTATCACACGATTGAACGGTATCCGAGCAAAGCACGTGGGGGACTGGCAGAGTCGGTAGGCCGGGTGTATAACGAGAAATATCGGGATCAATAAACAGATGTTCATGTGTAGGGATGATATATCGAGATAGAAAAACGTAATTTAGTGCAAACTCACTCCGTGTATATAGACGAATGCAATTTCATCCACCCCTGCATGCACATCGGCAACAGGTATCGAATGTTATGATTCTAATGATATAAGAATTAATCCAAAAACACCCCATCCTTAGGTCTAGGATGAGGTGTTTTGAATTTTATGGAAGTCTGCCACGTGCTATACGCAGTACACGGACAGAAAGAAAAACTAGATGGGGAATACCTAAAAGGCATCTTCCATGGATCAAGCAGGCACGCCAACAGGCACTCTCAGATGACAAAAAGAATAAGCCGAAATTCATCTGTCCTGTTAAAAAAGGGGCCGCGACGTGGTTCCGTCGCGACCCTTGATCTGAGGGTTCGGTACATCTGTACCCGAGCCCTCTCATAATGTGCCATGCCCATCACTGTGGCATGGCATGGTGCCTGCGCAATTGCGGCTGTATCGCCGCTTGCGCCAAGGCTTTACCGTCCGCGACGTGAATCGCGACGGTCGCCCTTCGCCGGTCCGCGTCCTGCGGATTCCGGACGGCGAGAGCCTTCGCTACTGCGCCCGGAGGTGCGCTTGTCGGCACTACGGCCAGCCCAGCCGCTGCTAGCTGCACCGCGTCCGCCTTGGCCCGCTGCTCCGCGACTGCTGTCGCTGCTGCGTGCAGAACCACGGCCTGCGCTGCGCTCGTCGCCACTGCGACCTGCACCGCGGCCACCTTGACCCGCTGCACCACGACTGCTGTCGCTGCTGCGGCCACCGCTACGACCACCACTGCGTCCGCCTTCACTGCGGCCACCTTCGCCACTGCGGGAACCACGACCCCCACGTCCGCCATCTCTGCGATCGTTACGGCCTGCACCACGACGGGCACTGCCAGTTCCGGAAGAACGTCCGCCTGAACGTTCGTCATCCCCCTGACTGTTGATGGAACGTCTAGCTGCTCCAGTCGAAGCAATTGGACCTTCGCTCGTCCACTGGATACGCGACAGCTTCTGGTCGATCCCTTGTTCAATACGTGCAAGCTCTGGTCTGTCGTGCTCTGTTGCAAACGTCACAGCAAGACCTGTACCGCCAGCACGGCCCGTACGACCGATCCGGTGAATATAACTTTCTGCATCATGCGGCATATCGTAGTTAAATACATGCGTTACGCCTTCTACATCAAGTCCGCGTGCAGCTACATCTGTAGCAACGAGCACTTGCAGTTTGGCATCACGGAACGCTTTCATTACGTTCTCACGCTTGGATTGGGACAGATCTCCATGAAGTTCATCACTTGCATAACCTGCTTCACGCAGATCTTGGTTCAGCTTGGATGCACGACGCTTGGTCCGGCAGAAAATGATCGCCAAGTATGGGCGATACGTATCAATCATGCCGCGAAGCGCCTCGAGCTTACCGCGATCCGTGCACTCCAGCACTTGCTGGCGAATCTGTTTGATCGGGATAACAGATTGGGAAGATACTTTTACATCTTCCGGATCTTTCATGTAAGTCTTCGCCAGGTTGCGAATACCCTTCGGCATCGTTGCTGAGAACAGCATTGTCTGACGTTTATGTGGCAGCTCGCTAAGAATCGTCTCCACATCGTCCAGGAAGCCCATGTGCAGCATTTGGTCGGCTTCATCCAGCACCAGTTTTTTTACATTATCAAGCTTCAACGTGCCCCGACGCAGGTGATCCAGCAGACGACCGGGCGTACCAATAACGATCTGGGTACCGTTCTGCAATTTACGCAGTTGCTTGTCCACATCCTGCCCGCCGTATACCGCAAGCACGTGCAGTTTATCGTCGTTTGCCGTGAGCTTCTTCGCTTCTTCCGTAATTTGCAGCGCAAGCTCACGCGTAGGCGCGATAATCAGCGCTTGCGGCGAACGGTCGGATACGTTAATTTTCTGAATGATCGGCAGCAAAAAAGCCAGCGTTTTCCCTGTGCCTGTCTGTGCCTCAGCAATAATATCACGTCCACCCAGCAGTACCGGAATCGAACGCTCCTGTACCGGAGTCGGCACGGCGATGCCCTGATGTTTCAGGATCTCGCACCATTCCGGGCGAATGCCCAGTTGTTCAAAGTTTGCCAATCGTTACACCTCTGTATATTCATTTAGATAAGTCCATTTCATAATGACCTTAGTATCAGTATCTGCCATCAAGACTAGTTTTCCTTATATCAACCATGATTATGAAATGAATTTTTTAAAAAGCAATCCACTCGTTGCTCTTCTTCTCCATACCCTGTAGTTTACACGTTAGTCAAGCAAAACAAAAGGGGATACAGGGTTACACCCCCAACTTGTAGCACAAAATTCCAAGATCCGCGTGACTTGTATCGACCAAGTGAGTTTGAGGATGGTTTTGAAGAGTAACTATTGGAGCTCCCCCCGAGCATGGTGATGAGTGTAATATCCTAAAATTAGTTCGAAGGTTGACTCTGTGAATGGGTTGAGGATTGAACTGAACGCGGTGGAGCGGTGGGTAGATGGTAGATCGGGGTATACTGTGTGTAAATGGGTCGAAAAATAGTTTTCACGATGTGAATTACTACCACCACTAATTCTAACGAACCGAGGACACCTTATTCCGTCGATTAGAGCGGTTTGTAATTTCTAACGAACTCCAGCCACCTTATTACTCGTAAATACACGATAAACGGCCTCTATATTGGCGATATTAGCAAAATAAGATGTCTGAGATTCGTTAGATTAACGAAAACAGCAAATAACCCCATATAAGACGTGTCAGGTTCGTTAGAATTTACACATACTGAAGGACACAGGCTTCAACACAATAACATCGACTAGAACCAGAACATCAACTGCAAAAACTAGAACTAGGAACAACAACCAAAAATAATTAACACTGCCTATACTTCTACTAGAGGTACCACTACTACCATTAGAACTGCCACTAGAACTACTACTATTCCTTCTTCTTCGCTGTACACACCACATTCTCTAATAAAAACAACGACGCCCTCTCCCCGATTTACATTGGGAAAAAGTACGCCGCTGATTCAAAAGTATCTTTTTATGTTGTCTACTACAAAGGCTTTCCCATGTCCACTCACCACTACTTTGGACAGTAGCCTTCATAACTTCATTGCTTGTTTAGATCCTTAAATTCCAAATTTACTGAACTGTTAATTTTTCACCTTATCTGCATAACCACATTTCGACTTGCACCTTCGTCCGAACAAGTTACGAACCGTGCCCTCCAGCTGTGGCAAATCCACTCCGTTCAAGAATGCGAGTGCTCTCTTCGTTCAACCCACGCAGGTGCACGGTTTTGCCTAGCTTCGCGTATTTGAATTTCACTTTGCCAATAGCCACAACCGCGGTATTGTCCCAGATATGTGACCCTCCGAAATCAATCGTGATCTCCTTCGGATCAGCTTCCGCATCGAACTCATCCACAAAGCGGGACGAAGACCCGAAGAAGAGTGGTCCGTGAACCCGATAGACCTTCTGTCCTTGTTCCTGGCTCGCCTGTACGCGGATCTTGGTCTGTTTCCAGCCAAAATGCAGCACACTGAGCACAACGCCGACCATGACCCCGATCGACAGATCGTGAGTATAGACCACAATCGCCACCGTCACGATCATGACAAAGGCTTCCGCCCGCGGCACGCGAGCAATATTTTTGATAGAACTCCAGTCGAATGTTCCGATGCACACCATAAACATTACACCGACGAGCGCACCCATCGGTACCTGTTTCACCACACCGCTAAACAGCAGCAACAGGATTGCGAGAAACGCACCCGCAGTAAACGTCGATAATCTTCCACGTCCACCAGATTTCACATTAATGACCGACTGCCCGATCATCGCACAGCCGCCCATGCCGCCAAACAAACCGTTCACAAAATTCGCGATACCCTGACCACGCACTTCACGGTTCTTGCTGCTCTTCGTCTCGGTCATCTCATCCACGATGGTTGCGGTCAGCAGGGATTCCAGCAATCCAACCAGTGCCATGGTGAATGAATAAGGCAGCAGAATCATCAGTGTGTCCCAAGTCCATGAAATATTCGGCAAATGGAACATCGGCAGAGTACTCGTTATATTTCCCATGTCACCGACTGTCCTTACATCGAGATGAAACACCAAAGTAATAATCGTCATCACGATGATTGCAATCAGTGGAGCTGGAATGCCTTTGAAAAATCGTGGCAAAATATAGACGATCGCCAGCGTGCCCGCTACCATCGCATACATGATCCAGTTCGCTCCCGTGAAGTGAGTTAACTGCGCCATAAAGATCAGGATAGCCAGTGCATTCACGAATCCGGTCAGTACCGAATGAGGCACAAACGTAATAAACCGTCCAACCTTAAATATGCCCAGTAGAAACTGGATAATGCCCGTCAATATCGTCGCTGCAAAAAGATATTCCACGCCATAATCCTTGACGAGTCCAACCATCAGTACCGCCATCGCACCTGTTGCCGCTGAGATCATGCCTGGTCTTCCACCAGCGATCGAGATCACAATCGCAATCGTAATCGAAGCGTACAATCCGACCATCGGATCGACACCAGCAATGATGGAGAAAGCAATGGCTTCCGGAATTAACGCCAGCGCTACCGTAATGCCTGCCAGCACGTCTCCGCGAATGTTGCCAAACCATTGTTGTTTTAAAGTATTCATATGTTCTTTGCCGTTCCTCCTACGTGTATTCCTCATAATGGACAATCCTACTGAAGAGTAACGGAAGCCGTTCACACTAACCAACTACCCAGGACAGCACAAAACAACGGACTCCTCTCCGCATCATTCGCCTATGCTCTTGCCTGAGTTTCATCATTCTTTCCCATCCGTATAGCTTGACGGGTTAATGAGCGCTCACGTCGTTTCCGTTCCAGTGTGTACCGCTAGCATTCCATTGCTGCCTCAGTTGATTTAATCGTGCGACAACAGGAGCTGATCCTGAAGCCAATAGGTCTTCCCCTCTCAGAAAAACCGGGTCCGTTAATGTACTGACCTATTATTATAGTCACAGGACTGGATATGTACTAATACAATTAAGGCGAAAAAACTGAACCTTATCTCCTATTATCTTAATCTTTCTATAATTTACTCACCCATGCTCTATTCACAAACAAATAATCTCACTGTCGCAAAAGGTTTCGCCACCCAGATGATCCGGATCTTTGGCGCTTCACATATTTCTGCATTCATTGGTATCTAGGCTCTAGTTTCTGGTCTGCCTGCCTCTCCTGATCCAATACGGTAGCAGATAGAACATAGCGACAATGCCCGTAGCTATCAGACTGACCCAAATCGCATTTAGGGTTAGGGTCTGTGTCACCAGATAAGAATCCCGGTTAAAAACGTTAGAACAAGGTTACTGACCATCTTTTTCAAAGTATCCCACCCTTTCATGTCTATAGAGCTATGCAAAATAATACAAAAAACAACCCGTAAAGATCCTTTGATAAAAGTCTCTTTACGGGTCTTGTTGTTATGCTAGAATCTTCCCGATTTGAAGATCGAATAGAGCAGGAAAGCCACCATCAGAATCGCCACCAGGAAACCAATCTCAATGACCGGAATATCCCACAACATCGTGGACTGATGACTGATCGACGAACCGATAATCAAGCCCACCATGATGATACAAAAGGCGAGTAACACGATACTAAAGGACAGTCGATTACTAATCTGGTCCATTCTGCGCATGAGTGCGTCCAGTTCAGGGACACTGATCTCCAGCCTCAGCTTGCCTTTGCTAATAATGGATGATAACTGTCTTAACTGTCCTGGCAGACCGATGACACTTTCGGCCATATCAGCCGCACTGCGGAACAACCGATTCTTGATTCTTCCGGCGCTAAAACGTTCCTTGATCAGTTTCCGTCCAAAAGGCTCGGCCATATCTACAATGCTCAGGGAAGGATCGAGATGTTCGATTACACCTTCCATCGTCAGCAACGATTTACCGAGCAGAAGAATATCCGCAGGCATGACAACCCGGTGCCTCTGGGCTACACCGAACAAGTCATTCAACGCCTGACCCACACTAATCTTGGAAAAGGGAATATCGTAATATTTGCTACGCAACTTGTCCAAATCCACATGAAGCCCACGCAGATCCATGTCATCAGGCATCATGCCAAGTTTCTCAATTGCCCGGATCATACTGTCCGTATCTTTGCGCATTAACCCAATAATAAGCGAAGCAAGCTGCTGTTTCATCTCATCGCTCAGACTGCCCACCATACCGAAGTCTATAAAAGCAAGACGTCCATCCTTCAATACCATCAGGTTCCCCGGATGTGGGTCAGCGTGAAAGAATCCCTGGATAAAGATCTGATTCAATAATGAATCCACCAGCCGCTCTGCGATATTATTCAGATCATGGCCGCGTCTGACCAGTTCTTCACGATCATTGAGTTTGATACCTTCGATATATTCCATAGTGAGCACACGGGACGAAGTCTGATCCCAGTAGATTGCCGGGATTTTGACCTTGTTGTCCTGTTGATATTGCTGTGCAATCTTTTCCGTATTGCGTCCTTCGACCGTATAATCCAGCTCAGCCATTAATGCCTGAGCATATTCTTCTACCATTTGCGGAATCTGATATTGCTTCACCCAATCCCAGCGTTTCTCCGCCATGGCTGTCAGTTCACGCAAAATATCTAGGTCACGCTGCACAATACGCGATATACCCGGCCGCTGAATCTTGATGGCTACCGACTCACCGCTTCGAAGTTTGCCCAGATGCACCTGTCCAATGCTGGCTGCAGCTACAGGGGTATCCTCGAACCGGGAAAAGATCTCCTCCAGCGGTGTATCCAATTCCTGTTCCAAAATACCCCGTGCCGTCTCGGAAGAGAACGGGGGGACCTGATCCTGCAACTTCACCAGTTCGCGAATGACAGACTCAGGCAATAGATCTGCCCTTGTGCTTGCGAGTTGCCCCAGCTTAACGAAAGCTGGCCCCAGCTCCTGCAGCACAAGCCTGATGCGTTCACTCAACGTTTTGGTGGTGTGTGCTTCACGCGACATCCACCGTCTGGGCAGAGCCAGCAACTGGAACAAGCCCAGCTCCTCGACCATATAACCGAAGCCATGACGCACGAGCGCCATGGCAATTTCACGGTATCTGCCGACATGTTTGATTCGCACTGCCATCTACTCGATCTCGTTTCCTTTGAGAGGAGGAGGAACTTCAAGCGGAGCCGGGGATTCATCAGGTTGAAGCTGTGGTGAGTGGCCCAGTTCGGCAAGTTTTTTCTCCAGGACGGCAACGCGCTGTTCCAGACTGGTTACATCACTTTCGGATGCCACACCAGCTTCCTGAAGCACTCGTTTAACCTGTTCCTGAATCACCCGTTTGAGCTGACCTTGCTCTTCATCGCCCCGTTCCAGCAGGCGTTCAACCAACGCTTTGGATTCACCGGGCGCAAGTTCCCCGCGCTTGACCAAATCATCCACGGTTTTCTCAATTTTCTCTTTGCTTACGACAGTAAGACCAAGCCCTAACGAGATCGCCTTTTTGAACAAATCGCTCATTTTTGTCATCCTCCTCTTCGTTGATCTCTATATTATACCCCTTATACTCCACATGCAAAAATGTCCGTTCGATTAGACGTAACGTGCAGCCCATTTGCCTGCTTGCAGGAGTAATTTACGGTACGTCTCGTGCGCAAAAGACGGCACATGGTGACCCGGCATAAGATAAACAATCCGCCCAACACCATATCGATGTGCCCATACCGCGGGCTTCGGTCCTTCTTCAGACTGATATTCCAGCAATATCTTCGTTTCGGCAAAAGAACCAAACTCGAACTGGTATGCTTCTTCCTCCATCGTAAAACTGGTAATGCCCTCCGTCACCGGATGGTTTTCCTCCGTTACGGTGAATTCAAGCGGTGCGTAAGCTGGATGATGCAGGAACTTGGCCCCGATCATCTGTTTGAGTTCATAACGATTTTGGAGCGAAATACCGTTATGTATAATGACCAGTCCACCTCCATTACTTACATAGGACAACAAACCTGCTGTCTGTTGTGGAGAGACTTTCCCCTTCCAATCGTCCATGTATGAGATACACACATCAAATCCGGTTATATTTTCTTGCAGCAGCATATTCCGGTTCTCACTGCACTGCACTGTCATAGTATCATGGAAAATTCGGCTAATCTCCGCATCCACCCCCTGAAGCGGGTGCCAGTCCGGATGTGTATAATCGCCAAGTAGCAACGCTTTTTTACGATGATCCATTCAATCAATCTCCTTTCTTGTTCACCTCACTGTATAAAACCAACTACCAGGGAAGCGTGTCTCCCTTGTAGTCAACATATGCGGGCTGATCTCCTTTAAACTGTTCATGGCGGTCGATAAGTACTGCGATATGCTGTGCAGATTGCTCGGGCGTGAGATCCGCAGAAGCATCCAATTCTCCCCGCATATAACTCTGTACCCAACCAGGATGCACAAGCATCACTTGTCCGCCTTCATCCTTCAGACCATTGTGCACAAGACGGGCCTGCATGTTCAAAGCAGCTTTGGACATACAATAGGCATACCAGCCATCCCGACTGCATTGCTCTATACTTCCAGCCTCGGAAGAGATATCAACAATCAGCTTGACCTGTCCTTGAAGAAGGAGGGGTAACAGGGAATGAGTCACACGCAGTGTACCTAAAGTGTTCACATTAAATACTTCAGCCATCTCCGCCATATTCAACGGCCCGCGGATATGATCCGTAATACTTCCTAGTATAGCCGCATTATTGATCAGCATATCCAGATGATTCGTATCCAGCTTCAATGTCTCTGTGAACAGAGCTACTGACAGGTCGTCCGCGATATCCAATTCGATCGCACGCAGATGGTCAGGATACCCTTCTGCAAGCACACGAATTCCCTCGGAATCCTCTACGTCCAGACCCGCCGCATACACGAGATAACCTCTCTTGAGCATCTGTGCCGTCAAAGCCAACCCCAAACCCCGGGCAGCTCCCGTTACACATACGGTTCTCATACGATGTCCCTCCCTCGCATAATGATTCTGTCTTTAACTCATTCCACATATTCATCTGAAAACCTTTAATTGATCGTGGGGATCACCAACTTCACGACCAAAGTCTCAGGAGGAAAAAGCGAGATTAGAGCCATTTTGCTTATTGAATTCAGCTATCTATTTGAGCTATAAATAGCTTCTATTATCTCTGCATATATCGCTCCTGTCGATAGGCTAGACAATGCTCCAGCCATCTTTGAGCGGCTGCCGGGTAAGAGCCCAGATGAACGTGCGTATACCCCGCCACAATGTTGCCTGCGGCATACCCTTCTTGCTTCAAGCCACGCAACCCCTTGGTCTCATAAGCATAAGGGATCGTTTCTTCTTCACGATAGGTCATCGTGGAATAATGGAATTCATGACCCCGAAGCACCTCACCCTTTTTCAGCAAAAAGCAATCCTGAACACTACTCGCTTCACGATAACCAAGCGCGGCGCGCTTCTTCTGCATCTGCACCTGTGCGGGGATAATACCCGCCATGTCGAAAGTAGCGCCCTCACGGTTGGTCAACGTTTCCCCAAGCACCATGTAACCTCCACACTCGGCAAATAAAGGCATGTTGGATTGTGCTGCCCGTCGAAGTCCTTCCAGAAACCCTTGGTTACCGGCAATCTCTGCTGCAAATTCCTCGGGAAACCCGCCGCCCAAATAGATGCTATCCACATCTGTTGGAATACCTTCGCCAGCGAGCGGGCTGAAGTATTGTAATCGAGCCCCGGCCGCTTCGAGCAATTCCAAATTATCGGGATAATAGAAATTAAATGCCGCATCGCGCGCAACGGCAATGACAGGCTGCATCGCATATGATACATGTCGATTATTATCGTTGATCACTGAATTGGAATGTGGATCGTAATTTAGGCCTGATTCAGCATTAGCAGGATCAGTGCTGGCAATAGTCTTAGGACTCACCTCTTCTGCATTCAAAGGCGGGGCGCTTGCTGCGAGATCCAGCAGAAGATCCAGATCGGTGCCTTCCATCAACACATCGGCTGCCCGCTGAAATAATGGTTCCAATTCACCGCGCTCGATGGCAGGCACCAGTCCCAGATGTCTCTCTGGGATGGACATGTCTTCGTCCCGCTTCAGCCAGCCGACCACCGGAATGCCACACATCTGCTCAATGGCTTTTTTCACAATCGTATAGTGCCCCGCACTTCCACAACGGTTGACGATCACTCCGGCAATATGTAATTCAGGCTCTAACTGTTGAAAACCTAGTACAATCGCGGCCGCACTGCGAGCCATGCTGCGTACATCCACGACCAGGATCACAGGAGTTTGGGTCACTAGAGCAATCTCTGCAGTTGAGCCTGTATTGCTGAGCGGATCTTTGCCATCGTAGAGGCCCATAACGCCTTCTATAATGGAAATATCATGCCCGGCAGATGCTTTCTCGAACGTATGCTTCACGTATTCAGGCGATGTCATCCATGCATCCAGATTACGGGACGGTCTGCCCGTGACGGCGGTATGGTATGTCGGATCAATATAATCCGGGCCGCATTTGAACCCTTGTACACTCAATCCACGCTGAGCGAGTGCTCTCATCAACCCCAAGGTTACTGTCGTTTTCCCTGCACCGCTTCCGGTGCCTGCGATGATCAGTCGGGGTCTGGTGTTAAGATTTGCAATGGTCATTGTCATTTCCACCTTTTCTTGCGATATCGAATTCTTCAGCTCCGCTGAAAACGTATAAATTCTATAATCTAAACAAAACCGCATCATACACCGATGCGGTCAAAGTTAATGCACAATTTGTATTCATGAAATGAATGTTTACACAATAACGGAGAGGACAGAAATAACCTGAAGAAGCGGAGCTAAAAGCTTTCTGAAAGAAGGCTACATCGGAAGCATACGCTTATCACCGGATTTTACCCTTTGAAAAGGGAATCAAAAAAATCGGGGATAACAGCGATCAGAAGGGTATTCTGTCATCGCAGTGCTATTGTGTAAAGTAGATTAACTTCATGCATATCTCTACTCAAATGAAACCCGGGCAACGGAGATCGTCAGATTGCCGCTCTTTTTCTTCTCAAGCAGCCAATGATCGGCTCCCGAGGAGAGCAACGCCGCAGGTTCACTTACGCCATATGCTCCGGTATATTTGAACACCGTCTCCGAAGGATTCGCAAGCTTCACCGTATTCAGCTCCGCAGGGGTGTAGGTCACCAGCTCCCAGCCGTATTTGGTGCAGAGGGCCAACAGGCCCTCTTCATCTTTTTTCAGATCAATCGTGGCAATGTTGCGCACGCTCTTCACGGAGAGGGATAACTCCTCCAAGGTGGCGAGGACTTCCTGCTCTAATTCCTCTACAGATGTACCGCGATTGCACCCCATACCGAGCACGAGGCTTTTCGGGCGATACAGTACGCCATTGGTGAGAAAACGTTCCTCTTCTTCTGCTGAAAGCAGGCGGTCACTGACGACCAGCGCAGCGTTGAACGGGAATGATGCCGTTTCCTCCAGGCTGCTGAAGACACGGATATGATCTGGCACAGGTTTGTTATATTTCCACCAGTTCCGCTCCCCCGTCTCCTGAATGAGAGCTACAGGCTCTTCGTTTACTACAGCCGCACTGACCGGTGTTGCTTTGTCGAAGCTATCCACGATCCAACCCAACTCCCGGCCGAACATGTCCACCGGAATGGTGCCTTGCACGTCTGAAGCTGTTGTGATCACCGCACGTGCGCCGAGCACTTCAGCGACCTGACGTGTCAACTCATTGGCACCGCCTAGATGACCGGACAGCACACTGATCACATTTTCGCCGCGGTCATCAATGACCAGCACGGCGGGATCAACTTTTTTGTCCACCAGAATCGGAGCAATCATCCGCACAACCGCACCCAAAGAGATGAATAGAATAATGCCGTTATATCGCTTGAACAAGTCAGGCAAAATCAGCTTCACCGAACCTTCAAACAGCTCATAACCTAACTGTTCTTCATCTCCACGGGCAAACTTGCTCATATAATAGACATCGGTGCCCTGGAACTGCCCCGCAAGATTACGCACCATCTCCACACCATGTTTCGTAATGGCAACAGCTGCAAATGGATTACCCACCGGACTTCACTCCCTTGCGGTAGCCATGGGTGAAAGATTTATCGTACAGCTTGGAACGGTGGGCATCCCGGTTCACGAGGTCAGGATCAAGCGCCCAGCCTGCCAAAATCATCGCATGCATTGTAATGCCTGCGGCACGCAGATCCGCTGCCAGATTGGCAAGTGTGGTCCGTACAATCTTTTGATCAGGCCATGTTGCCCGCTGCACGACTGCTACCGGTGTATCTTCGCTCCAGCCTGCGGCGAGGAATTCAACGACGACTTTTTTCGCCAAAGTCGCACTCAGGAAGAGCGCCACCGTACAGTGATGGGATGCGAGATCACGTAGCTTCTCCCGTTCAGGTACAGGGGTACGTCCTTCTGCACGCGTCAGAATTACGGTCTGCGTCAGTTCTGGTACGGTAAGTTCAGCCCCTAATGCAGCTGCCGAAGCAAAGACCGAACTCACACCCGGAATGATCTCATATTCCACACCCTGCTGTTTCAGTAGCACCATTTGTTCCAGAATTGCGCCGTACATCGCCGGATCACCCGTATGTACACGAGCTACGCTGCGACCTGCACGAGTCGCTTCACACATCAGCTCGACCTGACGTTCCAAGTCCATGCCAGAGCTTTGCAGCACTTCTGCCTCAGGCTTTGCGATCGC
Organism: Paenibacillus amylolyticus; assembly: GCF_001570725.1. Taxonomy (GTDB): domain Bacteria; phylum Bacillota; class Bacilli; order Paenibacillales; family Paenibacillaceae; genus Paenibacillus; species Paenibacillus amylolyticus_A. The sequence goes on along the minus strand of NZ_BCNV01000005.1, from coordinate 538,634 downwards.
AATCAGCTCATCATTCACGAGGGAATCCGTATACAGCACCAGATCCGCACTTCTCAAAATGTTCGAACCCTTCACCGTAATCAGTTCCGGGTCTCCCGGGCCAGCGCCTACGATGTAGACTTTCGCTTCCAATGTCTTCATTTGCTCACCACCATCAGACTCAGATATTCCAGCTCCTGCCCTTTCAGTTCACGGGCATCGCGCCAGACCAGTTCATATGGAGAAGTGACTTTGGTAACAACCGAAGCTTTGCCGCCGAGTCCCATCTCATCCAGTAATTCAAGCATCAGGTCAAGCACCTTTGCCACCTTGATAAATACAATCGTATCGTGATGCTCAATCGCCTGCCGCATCGCTTCTTTATCTGCCGTAGCCGGAATGATGCCCACCTGTTCGTCTCCGTCTGCCAGATGGATATCCAGTGCTGCCGCTGCACCCAACACGGATGAGATGCCTGGGATTGAACTAATTGGCACTTCAGGATGCAGCTCTCGCATTAATCGTGCCAGATGAATAAATGTACTGTACAAGTTCGGGTCACCCTCGGTTACAAAGGCCACATCCTTGCCTTCCTTGAGCGCACCCCAGCATGCTTCAACAGTCTTGCCCCACTCGCGTTCGAGCACAACCGGGTCTTTCGTCATCGGGAAAATCAAGCCGAGCATCTCTTTTTCTTCCGGGTTCACATACAGTTCCACGATCTCGTGGGCGTACGATTTACCGCCTTTGCGCTTCTTCGGGTAAGCAACCACGGGACATTCCCGGATCATCCGGTACGCCTTCACGGTAATCAGCTCCGGGTCTCCCGGCCCGACACCCACGCCATACAGCGTACCTACTGCTGCCGTACTCATGTTGTTTTCCCCCTTGTCCTGTCCTTGAAAAGTCATTCTGCCGTTCCAGCTTCCGCTTCCTCTTTTACTCCATGCTGTCCTGTGATCACGTAAATTGGGTTCAATCCGTCAAAACGGGTCATGTTCAGAATCGGCTTGCTGCGCGCCGTCTGAAGTAACGTCACCGCTGGGTCCAGGCCTGCTTCGCGCATGGCCTTCATGCTGTCATGCAGCGTCTCGATGGTCGCTGCATTCACCACGATGCGTCCCTCCGGGCGTAGCCGGGACGCACACAAGGCAATCAGCTGCGCGAGTTCGCCGCCGCTGCCGCCAATGAACACCGCATCCGGATTCGGTAGTTCGTCCAGCCCTGCTGGTGCTTTGGCATGAAGGACAGTGAAGTCTGTCCGGAATTTGATCCGATTGGCCTCGATGTTCACGAGGTCACCTTCATTTTTTTCGATGGCGAAGACTTGTCCCTGCGGCGCGAGCCGCGTGCATTCTACCGCCACCGAGCCGGAGCCAGCGCCGATATCCCACACAATGCTGTCCACGCCAATTTTCAATTCAGCCAAGCTGAATGCGCGAACCTCGCGCTTGGTGATCAGCCCTTTCTCCGGTTTGCGTTGATGGAATTCCTCGTCGGCAAAACCGAATCCCCGGCGCGGCGCAGGTGCATCCTTGCGGCGCAGCAAAATCACGACGTTCAGCGGGCTGCATTCTGCTGCCGCCAGCTCGCCCAAGGTGTAATGGCGGGCACGTTCATCTGCCCCGCCCAGGTTCTCGGCAACGTAGGCATCATACTCGGTCATGCCGAACTGTTGCAGATAAGCGCCGATCGCAGCGGGGCTGTTGTGCTCGTCCGTGAGCAGCGCAATTTTGGCTTTGCCATCAATGCGCTGTGCGAGGCCCTTGAGCGGGCGTCCGTGCACGCTTTCGAGCACGGCATCGTGCCAGCTCTCGCCAAGCTGGGCAAATGCCAGCTGCAGCGAGCTGAGATTAGGCCGGATCTCCAGTTGATCCGGGCCGATTTTGCGCGCTAAATACCCGGCGATGCCGTAGAACAGCGGGTCTCCTGAGGCAAGCACAACAACGTTGTGTGTGGCCTGCAACGCTTTTATTTTCACAACCAGATCGCTTAAACCGCTCTTAATCGCTAACTTCTCACCCGCAAATGCCGGGAAATATTGCAGCTGGCGCTCTCCGCCAACAAGTACATCTGCCTCCTGAATGAGATTCAGGCTATCCGTTGTCAATCCTGCCGCGCCTTCTTCACCCACGCCGATAATGCGGATTTTACGATTCTTTGCTCCAGTTGCTGTCTTCGAGTTCACTGATTTCCGCCCTCCCCAGTTCCATTCCTTTCATCGTGACCAATACCACTTCCACCGTTATGCCGCCTCCCGCATGTTCCAAACAGTGCTGGCAAGCATATGTACATAACTTTTCAAAATAGGGCAAGTACCCGGCCTCAGTCATCATATCTGCCACCTGAGTCGCCGTGTTGGCTTCCTCGATCGCTTGCGCCAGTTCATCTCCGGCTCCGGTCTCGCGGGCCACGGACGCAAGAAATCCAAAATCCACCGGCGCACTCTTGGAGTGCACCATCATGACGCCTTGAGCCACTTTGGCAAATTTGCCAGGCATCCCGACCAGACTAATTCGTTTCATGCCCAGTCGTTTACCATGTTTGATCGCAAAGCCGACAAAGTCTCCCATTTGAATAAAGGCTTCCTCTGGCAGCTCGGGCATCATTTTCATCGCGTATTTCTCACTACTGCCGCCCGTGGTCAGCACAATATGCTCACAGCTGGATGCCTGAGCAACGGAAATAGCTTGCACCACACTCGCTCTGTAGGCAGAGGTAGAGAACGGAACGACCACGCCGCGTGTACCTAAAATGGAGATGCCGCCCAGAATCCCGAGCCGGGAATTCAGGGTCTTCTTGGCGATTTCTTCGCCATCCGGCACGCTAATCACGACCCGCACCCCTCTGGCTGTGCCATGTTCGGCAAGCACCTGGGTGACGGCCTCGGTAATCATGCGGCGCGGAACGGGATTTATTGCCGCTTCGCCTACAGGCACGGGAAGTCCGGGCTTCGTGACCCGGCCAACGCCGATACCTCCATCCAGCTCCATGCCCGGCTCGTCCCGCCAGGACACATGCGCGATGATCTTTGCCCGATGCGTGGCATCCGGGTCATCCCCGGCGTCCTTGATCGTGGCACAGGTCGCTACGCCATCGGTCAGTTCCTGCTCGATCAGTTCGAACGAGTGGTCAAAGCCCGCGGGCAATGAAACCACGGCCTGTGCCGGCGTAACACCTGTTAACAGGAGCTGCGTCGCTCCCTTGGCAACGGCTGTTGCGCATGCTCCTGTGGTGAAGCCGGAACGCATTGGTTTGTCGGGGTCTGGTGTATTGCCGCCTATCATGGGGTTTGAACCTCCCGTCCTTTAATTAGCTAGTTTAAATGAGGTGGCATTACGCTGCGTGTGTGGGTGGTGGCTTTGGGAGCTTAGGTGGCCGCTACGGGGACGGATCGTTCTTATGATCGCTGTTGTCTCCAGATTTCTTTGATTCCCTTTTCTAAAGGGAGAAATCCGGAGACAAAGGCGACCGCTCCGCTTCTTCAGAATCGATTCCGTCCCCTTCGCTGCTACCTGCTTCTGCATCCACCTGGCACAGTGCGAAGTGCCACCTCTTGGGCTAAACAATGCCCTGAGGTTTATTTTGGGTAACTGATCATTCCATGCCAGTAGGACTTGGCTTGGAATGTAGTTACGCAGTTTTGTGACTGTTTAGCATTCGGTTGATTATCTACATGGCTTCACTCGAACTCTTGGCGTCAGTGCGCATCAATGGCTAGTGCCACCTCTTGGACTAAACTATGTCCTGAGGTTATCTTGGGTAACTGATCATTCCATGCCAGAAGGACTTGGCTTGGAATGTAGTTACGCAGTTTTGCACTTGTACTTCTGCTACTCATTTATGCGAGTGGGTGATGCTTGGGAATTTAAACATCTAATGCGCGGCGAAACGAGCTTACCCATAAAATCCGTTTCAGTCATGCCACTATGAATGGATGTCTTTTGATGACATCTACTATTTTTAACGAACCGAGGAAACGTTATTTGGACCAAATTCCACAAACGAAAATTGTAACGAATTACAGCGACGTTATTTCATTAAAAAGACGTTACTTTCACTACTTTTCGCTTTCTCCAACGGAATAACGTTACTTAAGTTCGTTAAAATATGAAACGGATGATAATCGGCAATATAAAGCCTGTAAGGTTCGTTAAAGTTCGTTATAGTTTCCTGAAATTCGTTAGCGGCTCGTTTGCGTCACGATTGCCTTTACTAACCAGTGATCGTTTATCTAAACGACTACGCCTTCACTGCCATCAGGGAGATGGCGTTCAAGGCAGCTACAACGATGGTGCTTCCGCCTTTGCGGCCGATGTTGGTGATAAACGGGATGTCGAGTTTGCGCAGCTCGTCTTTAGACTCGGCTGCAGATACGAATCCGACCGGCATACCGATGATCAGGCCTGGTTTGGCTTCGCCTTCTTTGACCAGACGGATCAGCTCCAGCAGTGCTGTTGGGGCATTACCAATGGCGTAGATTCCGCCTTCGTATAATTGGTTTGCTTTACGCGTCGAGATGATTGCCCGAGTGGTGTTCAAGCGTTTGGCTTCCTCCATCACATCGGGGTCGGAAATATGTACGTGCACATCTCCGCCAAAGCCGCGAATGCGATCCTTGCTCACGCCAGCTTGAATCATCTGTACGTCAGCGATGACGGATTGCCCGGCGCGAAGTGCTGCAATCCCTGCTTGAATGGCATCCGGGTGGAACACCATGCTACGGCCCAGTTCGAAGTCAGCCGAGGCGTGAATGACACGTTGTACCACGGGATATTGCTCATCCGTAAAAGGATGCTCACCCAGTTCCTCCGTGATCATCTCAAAGCTTTTGCCTTCAATCTCCTGTGGTTGTACGGTCAACGGTTTAAATTCCGTTTTGAAATCCATGTGCATTTCACTCCTTCAAGTAGTCGTGTCATTCAAAAATTCATTATTCAAATTAAAACTATTAGGGAGTCCTACTGCACCAATACGCGCTTCAACTCATCCAAGACACCTTCAAAAAGGTCAAACACCGTCCCAAACTCAGCCTCAGGGCGTGAAATCAGCACAACATGAATGCCCAGCTCCAGTGCAGATTGGATTTTCTCATCCACTGCTCCGGTCTTGCCGCTCTCCTTGGTAACCATTACGGTCGTCGCATAGTGCTTGTACAAGGCTTCATTCATTTCACGGGAAAATGGTCCCTGCATCGCAATAATATTGCGCTGTTCCACGCCAAGCTCACCGCATTTCTCCATATTGTCGAGACGTGGAAGCATGCGGGCTACGAGACGAATGTCCGGATCACCGAGCAGATGCTTGGTGAAGATCTGCAACGTTTTGCTACCTGTCGTCAGCATGACTGAGCCCTTGAGTTCTTTGGCCTTCAGTGCCGCTTCATCATAGGAAGATACGACATGAAGCAACGCATGATCATCGTAAGCCAGACCCGTGCGCTCATAACGAATATATGGTATGCCCGCCTGTTTGGCTGCTTCCATCGCATTGGCATGTGCTTCTTCGGCAAACGGATGACTTGCATCCACGATGGCACGGCTACCTTTTTCACGCACCAGTTCCACCATGGCTTCCACAGTCAAACGGCCTGTCCGAACAGGTAATCCGGCTTCTGTCAGGCTATTCGCCGCACTGTCGGTTACAACAGAAGTCAGCACGTCTGCACCTTGCTGCTGAATCTGTAGAGCCAGTTCCCGTGCATCACTTGTACCACACAACATGAAGATCATGGACGATTCACCTGCTCTGAAGTTGCTGCAATCTCAGCCTGATCGGGAGAAGCATCTTCTTGTGCATTTCCTTCATGCTCGTGATGCGTATGATGCAACTCTCCATCGTGATCATGATGATAATCGAGTGATGCTTCACGATCGACGGCAGTCTGTTTTTGCTCATGATCGTGGTCATGCTTATGCGAGTGGTCTTCATGTGCATGTACGTGCTGATGGTCATGCTCGTCATGACGATGCGAATGATCATGATCCGAATGATCGTGATGGTGCACATGGCTGTGTTCATGATGGTGATCGTGACTGTGCTCATGTCCATGATCGTGATCATGGTCGTGGTCGTGATCATGGTGATGATCGTGGTCATGCCCATGGTCGTGATCATGATGGTGGTGATGGTGTTTGGCTGCTTCAAGTCTGAATTGGCAGTTGTCACAGTTGGCTGTTACACGTCCGTATAACCCCTCATGGGCCCGCTCCAGTACGAGTTCAACCAGTTTCGGGTGAAATCCAAAGTATCCGCCAACCTCGACCTGAATGTCTGGATGTGCTGCTGCAAATTCTGCGGTCATTTCATCAATGCGCTTGATCAGTACACCTGTGAACAGGAAATAAGGCATAATGATGATTTTCTTCGCACCCAGCAAGAGACAGCGCTCTAATCCATCCGGGAATGAGGGCTGAGTTACGCCAATAAAGCTGCTTTCCGTCCACTTGTACGGCAGTTTCTCCCATAACATCCGGGTCATTTTGAAAAAGTCACTGTTGGCATCCGGGTCACTGCTTCCCCGTCCAAGCACCAGTACTGCGGTCTCTTCATCCGTCACCGGAGCAGGTGGAGCCGCTACCGCTGTTCCGCCTTGGGATGCCACAAGTACAGGTTGAGCTTCTTGCAGACGGGTCTGCATGATTTGAACGACTTTCTCATGAACACCGATGGGACGACCATATACAAATTCCACCTGCGGATAACGTGCCTTGGCACGGTCAATAGCGTTAGGAATATCAATCTTGGCATGACCGGCAGCAAACAAAATGATCGGCACCAACACGACACGTGTTGCCCCTCGATCCACACAAGCGGTAACGCCTTCAGCAATACTTGGTCTCGTTAACTCCAGAAAACAGGTCTCCACCAACGTATTCTCCGGCGCCTTCGCCGCTACCTCACTTGCAAACTCCTTCAGTTCCCGGTTCCCCTCGGGATCACGACTCCCGTGTCCCACCAACAATATTGCATCCATCTTTTGTTATTCCTCCCCCGTCTGACCCGCAGATCAGACTTTTCATATTCATTCGGCACTCCAGTCCATCCGGCAAAAACGACGTCAAACCAATCATTCCATCCATTCGCTACATTACTCGTAATAATCAATCCATCTATGTCAGCTGAAATTCAGCGAATATTGCAAATTATTAGATACGCCTGACAAGTTACACCATCACGTCTTCCCAAAGGAAGCGATTCAGTCAAGGACTTAATCAAGGCTTAGTCAGGATTTAGTAAGGAATTAGTCACCACATATCGGGTTTACTTCTACCGTGACCGGTGCATCCACATGGCGGAAGCCCTGAATTACGCCAACTCGTTTGAAGAATTTGTGGAATCGCTCGTTCGGATGGCCTTTTTCCTTGTAATCGGCTACAATCCGTTCCACAATCCCACCAATCTGGTCACCCGGAATTCCCTCCGCTACGGGCTGGGCAGGGTGAGCATTACGTCCGAACTTCTTGCCCCCGAGGAACAGGTCATATGCACCTTTGCGATACACGATGCCGATATCCTCCAGCACTGCCCCGTAACAAGCCATACCGCAGCCATTCAGCGCCACACTTGTTTCTTTAGGCGCACCCAGTCCACCAATCACGGCCTGTAAATGGTTAGCCATCGGGACAGCATCGTCCTTCTCCATGTTGCAGAAGTCACAGGCCTTCACCTTGATGACATCACCGATCGGCACAACGATAAAATTCGCTGCACGCAGCTCTTCAACCAACGAGTCCGGTTCAAACGTCGGCACTCTCAAAATAATCTGGTGCTCCGGCGTGTATTCCAGTTCGCCGTCTTCACTTGCACACTGCGCCAGCAGCGCCATCTGGGCGGCGGTGAATTTTTTGTTGCCCACGCCGGGCGACACGCCGACTTCGAACAGCGGCGCCTTGCGCCCAGGCTCGGGCGCAGTGCGTACCGCCGTTGCGGTCGCGGCCTGTTGCGCACTTGCCGTTCGGCTCGGCGCTGCTGCATCCAGCCAGCGGCTCGCCGATTCGCCCGCGAGCGCGCCGCCTGCCGCGAGCCGCGTCAACGCCTCAGCGGCGAGCGCAGCTGCGCCGGCGCGTGGCGCTTCCGCGACTCGGCCCGGAGCGGCCTCTGCCGCAACGGGCGCAGGTCGCTCGCCGGCAAGCACGGCGGTGCCAGCGCTGCTCGCCGGGCTTGCCGCAGGCGTAGCGGCAGCAGCCCCGGCGCCAGCGGGCGGCTGCCCTTGCGGAGCCATGCCCTGCGCGGCGCTTGCGCCGCGCAGGGCTGGCTCCGTCTGTGGCTGCGCGGCCGCTGCCTCGCTGGCCGCGCTCTCGCCCGCTGCCTCGCCGGAGGCGGCAGCGCGGGCTTCCCTTGCGCCGAGCGACCATGGCTCGGCTTCCGTGCGCAGTCGCTCATGGGGTCTGAGCGACTGTTCCGCGGTATTCAGCGTGTATTTCCGCTGATACCCGCGCGGTGTGACCATGAGTCCTTCGTACATCATGGTCGAGGAGTTGCCGATAATCACCGTCGTCAGCATGCCGATATCATGATTCAGCATATCCTCGAGTGTGGTCATGACGACGTCCTGACGCTCACGATATGCACTTTTCACCAGACCTACCGGGGTCTGTGGGTCACGATAACGCAGAATCATTTCCTGCGTCTCCACGATCTGACGTGTACGCCGTCCACTGCGTGGATTGTACAGAGCAATGACAAAATCAGCGGATGCTGCAGCTTCGACCCGGCGAATAATGGTCTCCCACGGCGTGAGGTGATCACTGAGGCTGATCGTACATGCATCATGCATGACGGGGGCACCCAGCAGTGAAGCACAAGATTGAATGGCCGACACACCCGGAATGACCTCAACGGCAACACCGGTATCCGGCTTCCAGCCTTGCTCCATCAGCACCTCGTATACCAAACCTGCCATGCCATATACGCCTGCGTCACCACTGGAGATTACGGCAACAATTTTGCCCATCTCCGCCTGTCTAACCGCTTCTTGTGCGCGGCTTACTTCCTCCGTCATGCCTGTGCGTACAATCGCTTGCCCGTTCAACAGAGGTCGGATAAGATCCACATAAGTGTTGTATCCGATAATAACCTCGCTCTCCTGAAGTGCCTCGAGTGCCCGCTTCGTGATATGTTCCATCGCTCCCGGACCAAACCCGATAATCAGCAGCTTGCCTTGACCTTGCATTGCTTCTCCTCCTCCATCACACTTGTCCTACGGATTAAACAGTGAAGAAGGGCGGCTATGCCGACCTTCTCCCTAACTGTAAAGCGTGTTCAATTCATCGTCCTGTCAACGCAGATCATCGAACCCAGCTCTTCTAAACCAACTGCATGATCAAACTAATCTATTCCTCTACCTGCAATTTCCCGACATATAGTTGGGAATCGCAAGAATGTACATTTATCTAAAAAAACAAAAAAATCCCATCCTTATAACGGATGGGATACACATGTACGTACACTCAAGAACACAGTCCCAGACTCCCAGAGGGTATTCCTGTGACTATGTGGCCCAAAGGGGACCAGCCGGGCGAACTGCTTGTTCGCCCAATTCCTGATTCTTCGTACACCATTCCTTTCCGCGAAGGGTTCGGTGACACATGCAAGGTAGGTCTCCTGGCTTTGGATCATTAGCTTCCTTTTCTGTCTTCCCCGGCTTTTTGCGAGTGACTTGGATCAAAAAGGGCTTCACCATTACAGTGGCGGGACCGCTCGGGACTTTCACCCGATTCCCTGTTACCTCTTGCTGCACGCAAGAGCACCTTGCTTGTTTTCATTCAATATTGTTTTCATAATAACACCGCTCAGGAAATAATGTCCATGCTTATGATACTTGTCCATTCTTCTATTTTCAGACAAAACAGAAAAAAGTCCTGATCCAGAAATCGGATCAGAACCAGGAGTAAGCTATGCATATACGATTCGTTTTAAATCATCCAACTACCTTAGGATTGAATACACGTTAATACATATTGATCAACTGTTATTGCAGGCCACGAACTTTGTCCGCATGACCCGCCGCAAAGTAACGTCCGAGTTCAACGATGAGTGCGCCCATCTTCTCTTCCTCTGGAATGACCAGCGCCTCAATGCCCTCTTCACGCATGGAGTTTGCTGTGACTTTCCCTACAGAGGCAGGGATTACACCTTGTCTGAAGGCTGCGAGCATCGGTTCAAGCTTGTCCTGCGATGCTGCATATTCAGTCAGAAACCGGACCTGCGGTCCACTCGTGAAGGCAACCGCATCAACCTCACGCTGTATAATCTCATTTAAAAGCAGTTCCAGCTCTGCCTCTTCCGGCGGTACATGGCGATAAGGCAGCACTTGACGAACAATTGCCCCTTGTTCTTCCAACCAGGCTACAAGCTTGGGAGCTGTCTCCCCGTGAAGCTGCAACATAACCTTTTTTCCTTTAAGATCATGGGATGCGAATTCACGAATAAGCCCGTCCGTACTACCATCATCATCTCGTACCAGCGGCGTTAACTTGCGCTTTCTGAGTGCATTTACCGTCTTGTACCCTCTGGCTGCAATCGGGGATTCCGACAATGCATCCAGTAATTTTCCCGCCACTTCCATATCCTCGGCCATCTCAAACAAAGCGTCCAATCCCATGCCCGTGGTCAATACCGCCCAGTCCGGCGGGTCCGAGATCCAGGATACCAGCCCGTCCCTGATATTCCGATCATCCAGAAATACCGTTCCCTGTGCCGGTCGCACAAGCGGGATTCCACCCATTTTTTCAACTAGTAAGGACATTTCTTTCGATTTTCGTGGTCCTGTCAATGCTACACGTACACCTGCCAAATGTTGAGCCATTCATGTTCCCCCCGTTAGTTCAGCCGAATGTTCATCTCAGTCTGACTACAGTATACAGGGTACTTCTGTGAAGGGAAACTGCACTTCCCCTCTTTTTGCCCGTTCATCTATAACGATTTTTGATGGAATGTATCAGGAAGGCTGGAGTTCTCCACCGTGAGAATCCTTCCGTCCTTTCTCCACATCCTTCATGGAATCTTTCGATTCTTGTGCCTTCTTTTTGCGAGGACGAAGGAAAAGAAACAGCACGAGAGGGAACATCACTTCAAATACAATGGCGATCCATGTCCATTCCCGAGTAAATCGATAGAGCTGAATTGCGTTTCTGAAAAACCAGAAGGCACAGACAAAACCCACCAGCGCGACTGGGCCTGTCATGACCTTTCCCGATACGTTCGGAATCATCCGCTTCAATCCCCAGCAGACAAAATACAGATCAAATGCAATTTTCGTAATCATGGTAGGCAAGGTTGCGGCTGCCAGTGCCAAGTCAAACCGGTCCAGAAAGTCACTGATTTGCAACTGCCTTGCCAGTTCATACGAAGGGTATACCAGTCTGGAGGCGATAGGCACACCAATCGACGTGATGGTTTCCACCATAATCAGCATCATCAGCAATCCGGAAATAATCATCCCCCAGAACACAGGTTTGAAGCGAAAATCACTGCCCTTGACGACAAAAGGCAATGCGATCATCTCTCCATAAAAAGAAAATATGTACCAGCTCCCTTTTCCCACACCCGCGGGATCGACATGAAAGTAGGGCATCAGATTATCCATATTCACCTGCTGAATCAGCATGAAAGGCACAATTACAGAATTCAACAGGAACAGGGTAACATACAGTTCTGCCATTCCGATCAACGAGCCAAGCCCACCTCTGACGATAAATACCGCCATAATCATAAGTGACAATACCACAATTGAAATCGGTGTCGTTTCCAGCAACGTTATGCTGACGTAATCACCAATTAATCGGATATCTCTTGCAAATACGAAGAAAAAAAACAGAATGTACATTACGCCTGCGAGCCTTCCCAACAAGGGGAACCTCTCAACTAACGCTTCAAACAGATCCTGGTTCGGAAATCTCCGCTGAACCCGGCTGATCATCCACATGGATACAAGCATCACCAAAACGACTGGTACATACGAGAGGTAAGCGTGCTGTTCCGCATAAAAGATGGCCTGTGCATGGGGCTGAATCAACGTACCCGTAATACTAAGCAGCAGCACGAGCAATACGATCTGTCGATGAGTCACACTCTGATTCATATAGTACCTCCTTTCCATCATTTATTATTTAATCTGTACTCCGCACCATCCTTAGTCTCTATCTATGGTAACGGTAAGAATCGCTGAATCACATGGCTGATCCATACCGCTACAAAAAAGGTTTTGCTCAAATGGGTGATATATAACCAAATGCCTGTTCCCAATGCAATCAGCCCATAGGATAACCAGCGATTAATAACTGCCGCCTGCTTCAGATGTCTGAAATCCATCACAATAACAACGATAACCATCCCCAGATAAGTGAACAAAAGTGGTTTAATCATGTACGATATCCTCCTCAACGACACCGATCGGTTTATTGACTACCCCTACATTTTCAATAATGACATGCGGGATAACGTTCACCTCAACATCAGGATAGATATCATCCCATCGATCCTTCATTTTGTCCCACTCTTTAGGCAAGTGCTGATGGATGGATCGACCGATCCCGAGAATATCGGCATGATATTTTTGCTGAATTAATCGAATTCCTTCAACGATATCCTCTTTTATTTTTTTGTGGATCGCGTCATTTAGTTTCAGTATCTCTTTCTCACGCAGATCACCGTAATTCGATTCGTTATCTACTACGACTCCTTTGGCGTACAATTGAACGGTCACGGTAACCTTGTCATCCTTGACAGTGGGGTGCAGTGAAGAGTTGTTCTCGTTCAGCTTGATGAATATATCTCCGTCTCCGCGTGGAGACTTGATCATAACTTCCGGTGCATTGGCTTCCCCCATAGCGAGGATCAGGGCATCGGCAGGGGCCTTGTCGATCATGCCAACCAGCTTGTCTTTCTTGAACACGGCCAATCCATCCAGCTTGATATTTGTTTTGGCATCCTTCCAATCTTTTGGAACATTGTCCACTTTCGAAGCAACCGGCAGGAATGGATCTACGCCATCACTAAGAATAGAATCGATGAACGTTTTCAGTGAGCGTGGATTCCGCATATTTAGAAAACACAGCTCTCTCACCATCTCGGATGGAAATTTCTCTATAGGTGCATCCGTATCCATTACGGCGTATGCTTCACCTTTTGTGACGACTGGCAATGCTGAGAATCGATTAAGCGGGTAACGTGTAAACAAATCGAGCATGGAGGCAACGCCGTCCCGGGCAAGATCTTCCCCAATGAGCATGGTACGGCGGTGCGCATAATAAATCTTGCGAGATAGCGCTTTTTGGCCCTCAAGTGTAGTCCCCCGTAGCGTCTTCGCCGTGTTGGACAACATGAACCATGATTTGTCCCCGCTTGTACCTCCGCCACCGCCTGTACTGCCAGAAGCACCGGATTGACCGGGAAGAGCAATCTGCAGACTGGATCTGTAGTTCTCTCCTTCCTTATCAACCGCAATTCCGATCACAAAGGCAACATCATTAATTTCCTTACGATCCCAGCATCCTGCTATGAAAAGGGTACATAGCAGCAACATCAATACAGCGCGAATTTTTCGAATAAGAAACATGTGTTCACCATCCTTCCTCAGCTTCAGGCGAACCATTGATCTTTTCATTCATCCGTTTCTGGTTATCCTGAACCGTAGAAGGACGATTAATCATTTTCCACCACGGTACACGAATGAGAATATCTTTGGTATCTGTTTTGCTGTACGGGCTAAGACCTGACAGATATGGCACACCAAACGAAGTCATCTGTGTCAGATGCACCGAAATCAGGACCAAACCGATCACAATACCATACAGTCCGAGCATGCCCGCCAGTAACATGATGGGAAATCGCAACAAACGCACCGTAATCGCAAAGTTAAACCGTGGAATCGTGAAGGAAGCTATACCTGTCATCGAAACAATAATAACCATCGGCGCCGATACAATCCCCGCCTGAACTGCGGCCTGTCCGATCACGAGTGCACCGAGGATACTGACGGCCTGACCCACCGTTTTGGGTAACCTGACCCCGGCTTCCCGGAGGGCTTCGAACGATAGCTCCATGATGAGGGCTTCCACCAGAGCCGGGAAAGGGATGGCTTCCCGAGCACCGGCAATACTCAGAATCAGCGTGGTAGGCAACATATCCTGATGAAAAGTCGTGATCGAGATATACAAGGCGGGTAGGAATAGAGCGATAGCTACGAATAAAAAGCGGATCCAGCGTACCAGATTACTGATGAAGAATCGTTCATAGTAGTCCTCGCTGGCCTGAAGCATCTGCCACATCGTGACTGGAGCAATCAACGCAAAGGGAGTACCGTCTACCATAATGGCAAACCGCCCTTCCAACAGGTTGCCTGCTACCGTATCCGGACGCTCGGAATAGTGCATTTGCGGGAATGGCGAATACGGGTGGTCCTCAATCAATTCCTCGATATAACCTGTCTCCAAAATGCCGTCGATACTTATTTTTTCCAGACGTTTCTTCACGTCCCGTATCAACTTCGGATCAGCAATATCCTCAATATAGGTCAGAACGATATCCGTCTTGGTTTCTGTACCGAGGGTCATACTGACCATCTTGAGTGAGGGTGTTTTTAGCTTAAACCGTAATAAAGCCGTGTTCACGCGCAGCGTTTCGGTAAATCCCTCTCGCGGTCCCCGAATTACGGATTCCGTCTGAGGTTCCTCCACACCGCGTCTTACGCCGCCTTTTACGTTGAACATCCAGGCTTCGCTACTGCCATCGACCACCAGAAGGGCCGAGGATGCCAGTACCCCTTCTGTCGCAGCTGCCCAGGTTTCAACGCGCTTCACTTGGGTCAGCTCAACGGTTGTATCATCCAGCGGAACATCAGGTTTATCTGTTCGCTGCTGCACCAGCCCTCGGATAATCGGACGCAGCATATGCTCCTGGATATCGGCCGAGTTCACAATGCCTTCAATATAGACCAGAAGTCCTTTGACTTCTGGCGTAATCATAACGTTGCGGAAAACCACATCAGAACAATCGGAGAAGATTTCCTTTACCGCCTGAATCTGAGTTTCATGTATTTTACTGATCGGCTGCCGAATAAAAGGCGGGGACGGCAGTCCCAGAGGGATATGTTTTTTTTCTTCTCGTTCGGGTTGTCGGGACTTGTCTTTCCCAGATGTTTTGTCTGCCATATGCCGCCCCTCCGTTCTTATTTTTATACAAGGTAGCTTGTGCCAGACAGCTGGGAATTATGTGGTCTTTTTTGCAAATTTACGAATGATTCCTCTGAATGCAGACAGCAAAAAGGCCTCTGTATTTAACAGAGACCTCCTTAACTATTCCAAAACCTGTTCAACCTATATTTCAGACACGTCCTAGTTAATCGGCAAAATAATCTTCAGGGACATAACGAATCTCCGACTTCGCATAAATGCTCAGCGTATGACGCTCCCTGTCGTACTCTACCCGCTCACCCTCTACGTAGTACCAGTGCTTCAAAAGGGGCTGATCCTTGCGTTGAACGAAACGAAATACATTCAGTTCCTGTCTAAGCTCCATAATCTGTTCCACAGTCTGCTCGTCCAGACCCGTAACGGTAAAAATAAAACCTGTGCCCTCCTGTTGGAAGCGATAGGAAAGCGCGTCTGTTTTGCTATTTGCCAGTCCTCGTCCAGTCACCGCATGTTTAACCATAAACCATTCCTGTTGCGCCATAAGTGTATATCCTCCTTCATCTTGGAGTTCACTCCATCAGCCATTTACGGCAGATCAATAATCATATAGAACGTATCTTCGTTTGCTTGCAGCTCTATTGAATCCCGCTGTTCCACACGAGCCGTGTCTCCTTCATTCAACAGGTGCTCTCCATTCAATCCCAGCTTGCCTTCAATGGAGAAAATGTACATCCGGCGGCCCGTATCCTGATTAAAGGTTAATGTCTCGTCTTTGGTCAAACGTCCAAGGTAGATCGTCATATCCTGATGAATGGTCGCAACTCTTGGACCTCCGTCTGGCGATACAATAGGCACAAGCTTTCCTGCCAGTGCTGCTGGATCAAATGATGTGGTCTCATAGGAGGGTTGCAACCCTTTCGTATGCGGCATGAACCAGAGCTGGAGCAAACGTACCTCTTCGCTATCAGATGCATTATGCTCGGTATGAATCATGCCACTGCCTGCTGACATTCGCTGAATACCGCCAAATGCAGTAACGGCCACGTTGCCCAGGTTATCCTCATGTCGTAGCTTGCCGTTCAGTACGATGGATACAATCTCCATGTCACTATGTGGGTGAGCCCCAAAACCGCGACCTGGCGCAATCACATCGTCGTTCGCTACCCGCATCGGTCCAAACGCCGTATTCTCCGGGTCCTGGTATTCTCCAAAGGAAAAGCTGTGACTGCCACGGAGCCAGCCTCGATCAAAGCTGGAGCGGGCATCGGATGGAATGACGTTAATCATAAAATGCATCCTCCTCATCTTAATTTGATGTACTCAACTTCAAAATTTATATTCTTATTTTTATTTAGTAACATACTTATTCTCATTGTATCAGAACAGAGGCATATCGTCCAAACAAGGCGAAACGGCTGTGACCGTCCTCTAGCGACTCAGCGTGTTTCATTCCGAAGAACTATAGAGAAGGATGGTGAAATAATATACTTCCATATATTTAAAAAAAGCTCTCTACCAATCAGCCCGGTTCGCAAATCCATTTCCCGAACCGGCCTGGTCAATAAAGAGCCTCGTTGCAGAACTCATCCTGCAATTCAATATTTTTTTAAGCGATCGTTAGTCAGTTCAAGCACTCACATTCTGGCGAGCGTTCCCCTGTCTGGAGAAAAGATGATCTACAGCCAGGAAGCGGCTTCCTGTGAAGAGCAGTGTCAGGGAACCCGCCAGCAGCAGGTAATCGAACTCGGTACCACTCATGAACGGCTCACCCACTTTGGCTGTAAGCAGAACGCCACCCATAACGATGACAAACAAGGCAGCAAACACACGTGTTCCCAGACCCAGAATCATCGCCGCACCACCCACCAACTCAATAATGGCTACAACCGATGCAAGAAATCCGGGAATACCGATACTTTCGAAGAAACCTACCGTACCGCTGATTCCACCTTCGAATTTACTCCAACCGTGCAATACAAAGATCAAACCGATCATAATCCTTGAGAAAAGTAATCCTATCTCTACACTTTTGTTATTCATGTTCATCTTCCTCCCTAGTGTTATATTCAACCTCACATTTAGCCAAAGTTGATTTATCCAATGGACCAAACAAACAAGATAGACAGCAACAGGAAAACGGTAGCCGACATCAGAACAGCATAGCGTGGCAATCTCAGCGTTACGTCCTTTTCCGGGTCCAGGAGACGTGAAATCCGCACATTTACCGACGTATCTGCAAATGAAGATTGAACGGTCAGTTCCTTTGCTCCCCAAGGCTCAGGACAAGCCCGGAGCAGCTTGAGTAACGCACTGCCAATGCCTGCCACATTGCCTGTACGCTCGACGGCTTCGTTGTCCGCCAGAATCTCTCTCACGATATTGTAATGTTTCGACGTATGCTTCAATACGGGAATATAAGGCATCATGATTGCAAACACCGACAACAGCGTCGTCTTCAGTGGGTCACGGTGCCATAGATGATGGACTTCGTGGTACACAACTGCGGTCTCCTCTTCAGCATCCAGCATCGTCAGAAGTCCTGTGGAAAGTACGATGCAAGGTTTCCATAAACCGATTGTAAATGCAACCGGCGATGACTTGTCCACCACAATGAATCTGGGCTGCCCGAGATGGAGATACCTGGACTCCAATTCACGGGATAACGCACGAACCTCCATGGAGCGGAGTTTACGCACAGCTGCCCTGGTTTTTATCATACGAACCGTTAGCAACCAACCTGTTCCGGCAAATGTCAGCAACACCAGTGCCAGCAGGAAATGTCCAACAGATAACCATCCCAGACGACTCATCCAATGATTGCAGAGCCATAGCAGATTAAACGGGATATCCCAGCCAAAAATTTTGTACATCGCGTACATGAACATCTGCATGAACACGAGTAACGGAATGCCAAACCCGACGGTAAACAAAAGCTTCGAGCGGGCCCTCCACATCTTAATCGCTATCCTTTTTCCACTGTTTGATCTTCTGTTCTAGGCGTTCAATCAGACCCGCATCTGCTTCATCCAGCGCATCCAGCATATGATTCAATGCCAACGCTCCGAATTCATCCACCAACTCATGTGACAGTTCCTTGGATTGGTCGTTCATAAACTCCTCCTTGCTCTGTACCGGTTGGTACATAGATGTTCTGCCCTTTTGTGTCTTGCCAAGCAGTCCTTTGTCCACGAGCCGGTTCATTACGGTCATGACTGTATTAAAATTGACGTCTTTGTCTTGTTCAAGTGCAGTCTGCACTTCACGGATGCTGCTGCCAGGACGAGCCCATAAAATGTCCATGATCTTGGCTTCCAGCGGACCGAAAAATCGGTTGAGCCCACGCTCACCCACTTTGAAATTGTGTATTCTCATGTTCTGACACCCCTCACACTACCCATTGTAGTGCCATCATATGAGAAGTCAACCTCTATGTCAGCTATTTTATGTAAATGATTTGTAAATTTGTTTTCCATTTCAGCAAAAAAAGCGAAAGACCGGGAGTTCCGCACGTTCGCGGTTCTGCCCGATCTTCACCGAAAATCAGCCCATATGATGTTGTAGAACATGGTTAAACTGTATTTTATTTTCCATCCTGTGACGGCATATGTGCAGAAATATCCACGCCGAGTCCATGAGCCAAACGTCCGCCAAGCTGTCCATCCGCCCGGAAGAAGTGGCAGAGGGCACGCATTTGAATATCAACAGATACGCCCTTAAGGTCATTGATCAGATTATCTAGCAAATGCTGCTGCTCTACAGGGGTAAATGAACGGAAAAGCTCTCCTGACTGCGTGTAATCATCCGTCTTCTCGATTTTCTCACGTGTAACATGCCCTTGCAACGGAAGCTGACTGTCCCGGTATGCCGGATCTTCCTGCGGGCTGTTTCCGGAACTGTTGGGTTCATAGTTTACCGGAGATGGGTCCTGATTCACATTCATGAGTCCATCACGCTGATGATTACGAACAGGTGCGTACGGGCAATTCACTGGAATTTGCAAATAGTTCGGTCCAAGACGGTGCCGCTGTGTATCTGGATAAGAGAATAAGCGTCCTTGCAGCAATTTGTCTTCGGAAGGCTCAATTCCTGGTACAAGCGCACTAGGTGAAAAGGCAGCCTGCTCCACTTCAGCAAAGAAATTCTGCGGATTCCGATTCAGGGTCATGGTGCCCACCGTATGGAACGGCAGTACATCTTCAGGCCAGGTTTTGGTTGGGTCGAGCGGATCAAAAGCAAAATCATCCATCTGCTCAGGCTTCAACAGCTGTACCTGAAGCTTCCACTGCGGGTACTGCCCGTTCTTGATATGTTCATGCAGGTCCCGGGTAGCATGGTTAAAGTCTTGTCCCTGTACTTCGGCAGCTTCCTGACGAGAGAAGCCTCTAACCCCTTGTGCAGACTCCCACTTATATTTTACATAGTGAACCTGCCCCTGTGCATTAATCCATTTGAAAGCATGTACGCCGAATCCATCCATCTCCCGATAATTCGCCGGTGTGCCCAGATCAGAGAACAACCAGGTCATCATATGCGTTGATTCTGGTGAGAGGGTCATAAAGTCCCAATATCGCGCCGGTTCCTGAATATTCGTATCCGGAGCTGGCTTCAGGGAGTGAACCATGTCGGGGAATTTCATGGCATCACGAATGAAGAATACGGGCAGATGGTTACCGACGAGATCATAGTTGCCTTCACGCGTGTAGAATTTGACCGCAAATCCACGTGGATCCCGTGCAGTCTCTGGTGATCCCGTACCGTGAATAACAGTCGAGAAACGAACCAGTACATCGGTCTCCGTACCCGGATCTTGCAGGAAGTCAGCTGTTGTATACTCCTTCATGCTCTGCTCCAGTGTGAATACGCCATGAGCGCCTGCTCCTCTTGCATGTACGACCCGTTCTGGAATACGTTCACGGTCAAAGTGGGCTATTTTCTCAATGAGATGGTAGTCTTCAAGCAGTGTCGGTCCTCTTCTACCTGCTGTGCGGGAATGCTGATTGTCACCTACGGGTGCGCCCTGATTGGTTGTCATACGTTCTGTCATCATGTCGTCCTCCTCTAATGGGTTTCACGGCTGCTATATATCTACTATTAAAATCATATTCGGCTTCGATTTAAATATACATTTAGACTTGATCTAACTGTTAAATTGATTCTAACATGTCCAGCTCTGCTCTTGCATGAGGTTCACATGAGTTTAAGATGAGGTTCTTGCACACTTCATGAATGAAGCATGATTAATGTTTCTAAGGGAATGATTTTGATCTGCCTATCTATTAGTTAGTACCCGAAAAATCATGAAGTGAAAGATTAAATTTGAGCAAAAAAAAAAAGCGGACTAATCCGCCAGGCGGTAGCCCACTCCTCTTACTGTTACGATATATTGCGGCGAAGACGCGTTATCGCCCAATTTTTTGCGCAAGCTTTTAATATGAACATCGACCACATTACTTCCACCGGTAAAGTCCGTCTCCCAGATATCACTGAGCATTTCCTCACGGGAAATGACTGCACCTTTGGCATCGATCAGCTTGAGCAACAGATCATATTCGGTCTTGGTCAAGTGAATTCGGTTATTATCGCGCTGCACACTCATTCGTTCACGATCGAGCCACAGATCCTTAAATCCGATGCGCTGCCCTTCCTCAGGCAAAAATCCACGTTTGGGCAGAGCAGGACTGTTGCCAATCATACGCTGCACCCGGTACAGAGCTTCCTGCGGGCGTGCAGGCCACACCAGTAATTCCTCCTGAAGCATCGGTCCACTCGCGCTGCCGATCATCTTCTCACCGACCAGATACAGACAAGGCGTGGTATGTTCCGCCTCCCGGTTCAATCGGCTGCTGATCCCAGCGAATGCATCGATGGTTCCTGCAACAGACAGATCATAGATCAACAGGTCGAAGACAAGACGTTCATGCAGATCCGGTTCCCAGCGGTGAAAGACCAGCACATCGAAGCAGCTATCCGTCAAGGCCTTTACCAGTTCATGTACTTGCCCCGGCATCGGGCTGATTAGAATAACACGGCGTGTAACAGGACAATTGTCCACAAGAGGTGCTGAATCGGACAAGGCTGGTTTAACCCGCAGAGGTAAACGACGGCCAGACAGCTTTATTTTTACTTGATCCGTTTGTTTCTGCATTCCCCGCAGACACCTCCAAAGACCACATGAGCATGGTCGATTGCATATCCGGTTTCTTCAGCTACCTGTTTCATCCATTGTGGAGGAACCTCCGTCATCACCTCGTCCACTTTGCCGCACACTTCACACATAATGTGCTGATGATCATCCATGCGGGCATCGTACCGGCTTGCTGTCTCCCCAAGCTTAAGCTCCCTGATCAATTCTTTGTCCGTCAGATAACGAAGAGAATTATATACCGTACCATAGGCCAGATTATATCCTTGTTCCACGAGTCGATTCATGACATCAGCAGCTGTCGGGTGATCCTCCGAATGGCGCACCACATCATACACCGCTTGCCGTTGTATCGTCAGATTTAAAGTTCTCACAACCATTTCTCCTTTATTATTGATCCATTTTATATGAAATCAGACGCTGATCTTCTACTTACTTACGATAGTTTCCCCATAAAAGAAGGAATGAATTTTGATTTAGATTAAGTATAAATCTCATTGTATAATGAAGTCAACATTCATGCCAATAAGCAGGATATGGAATTAAAAATGCCTTTCCCAGCAATCCCCTCAAGAATTTGGGATAATATGGTTCGCTACAGCATCATTTTTCAGATAAAATATAGGGATGTGCGTAAAAAGGGGGAATGTCGGTTGTTTAGCACTTTTTTCATTAATATCTGTGTCATGATTACGTTTATGTACGTGTCCGGAATCATCGCCAAGTTCTATAGTATCCGATTGCCTTTTCCCTCATTACGTGTTCAGTTGATCGGCGGCTTATTATTCGGCATATATGGCACAGTACTCATGAACTATTCCTTCCCTCTGAACGAAAGTACAATTGTAGATCTACGGCATTTGGCCATCGTCACCGCAGCGGTATATCTGGGAGGACTGGCTTCGGTCATTACGGGACTCGTTATCTCGATCCTTCGTATTCTGATGTTTGGCATATCTTCCTCTGCTATTGATGCAGGATTTGTCATGACGCTGATCGGACTGTCCGGTGTATATTTCGCCTATGCTTCCTGGTCCAGATTGACCAAAATTATTACGATGAATCTGCTGGGCATAACGTTGATCTTTATCATCCTTATGCTGAACACGGACAGCATGAATTCATTAATGAAGGTATATCCGTTACAGATGACCATTTCCTTTGTCGGTGGGATCTTTATCTATTTCATCGCAGAATTCATTAATAAATCCAATGAAATGTTATTTCTTTTGGAAAGAAGAGCATCTACCGACCACCTTACCAATCTGAGCAATCGGCGACAGTTCGAAAAATCACTTCAATCGGAGCTTCAGCATGCGCGGGATTACCAACAAAAGCTGTCCTTGCTGGCCATCGATATTGACCGATTCAAAAAAGTAAATGACACATTCGGCCATTCTGCCGGTGATGCCGTTCTGAAGCAACTCGGCCAACTGCTCGTTGAACATGCGCGTTCCACCGATATCGTATCACGAAACGGTGGTGAAGAATTCGCCATTCTCTTGCTCGACTGTGGACATCGACAGGCCATGGCTATCGCTGAATCGATTCGCCAAGGGGTAGAGAGATATCAATTTGCCCTTCCTGACGGGCACACGATACGTCTGACCATTTCCATTGGTGTAGCTGTGTATCCGGATCATTGTGATGATCATGATGATAACGACTTCTTCGAGCAGGCAGACCGTGCATTATATGAAGCCAAGAACACAGGACGTAATCGCGTGTGTGCCTTACCACTTCGTTCTCTGCCTCTTACGCTTTAAAGTCTGTTATCACCTACTATGTTCCACTTCACAAAAAGGGATGTCTCGTTCGCCATTCAGGCGTACAGGACATCCCTTTGCTTATGGATGATTACATATCATCCGAGCTTGTTTGCTGAAAGAAGATTACGCAAGAATGCCCTCAATCTCCTCGATAATGGAAGCATCCAGCTTCACGCCAGATGCAGCCGCATTCTCTTTTACCTGCTCGGGACGACTCGCCCCTACAAGTGCACTGGACACATTGTTCTGGCGCAGAATCCAGGCCAGGGCCAGTTGGCCAACCTTCAGATCCAGCTTGTCCGCCACTTCAATCAGTTGACGAACTTTCCCGATGCGATCCGCATTGATTTTTCCTTCGTCCCAGCCCAGCTTGGCAGCACGGCTGTTCTCCGGAATATCGGAAACGGACGTATATTTCCCGGTCAATAGACCTTGAGCAAGCGGAGAGTATACAACTTGTCCGATGCCTTTACGTTCACCCAGCGGAATAATCTCATTTTCGATATATCGGTCAAACATGTTGTACACCGGCTGATTGACCACGATATGATCCAGGAGCAGACGATCTGCTGTACCCAACGCAGCTTCCATCTGAGCCGCAGTCCACTGGCTGACGCCAACATACAACACTTTGCCCTGACGCACCAGATCATCGAGCGCACGAAGTGTTTCTTCAATCGGTGTTTCGGTATGATAACGATGGCAATAATAGATATCCACATATTCAACGCCTAAGCGCTTCAAGCTGGCTTCACATTGCTCCTTGATATGTTTGCGAGACAGGCCCTGGTCATTCGGACCATCACCCATTTTGCCAAATACTTTGGTTGCAAGCACATAGGAGTCACGGGAGTATGCTTTGAGCGTCTGCCCCAGCAGTTCTTCCGCTGCACCCCGTTCGTATACATTGGCTGTATCAAAAAAGTTAATACCTTCATCGAATGCAGTTTCAATTGATTTCACCGCATTTTCACGTTCCACATACCCTCCGTACGTCAGCCAGCTTCCCAGGCTGATCTCGCTTACTTTCAGTCCGCTTCCACCTAATCTGCGATAATCCATTGATTGCATATCCTCCTCTATTGGTTATAAAGATGAAGTTCACATTCTATTGTAACGTAACCAGCTCGGAATAAAAGGGCTTTGGCTCAGAAAATGGAAAATTCAAAAGAAGCGCACCTATAACAGGTGCGCCAAATTAAGAAATTTATATTCGTCTGTCTGCACAATTAAGGCAGCGTAATACTTAATGCATTCAACAGATCCGCCTGTCTGACCGGCTTCGTTAGAACAGCATCAAAGGTTTCGGCTTCATGCAGGGCAATATGCATACCATAGGGAACCAGAGCAACGACGGGCAGATTCTCCAGCCGCTGTTTCAGTTCATGTACAAAATCGACTGCGCCACCTTCCCGTAATCCCATATCCACAACGGCCACATCCGGCTTGAAGCCTTCCTTGATCCAATCATGCGCTACGGTCGAACCGGAGGTCATATGCACATCCATCTCCCATCTGCGCATCAGGGAAGAAACGCCTTGCAGAATATCAGGGTCTTTGGCAAGCAATACCTTTCTGCCTTTTAACCGCTGCTGAACACTTGCCAGCTGTGGCAACTCCCAGTACCTGCGTAATGGAAGGCTAATCTGAAATTCCGTCTCATTCTCCATCATACGATCCACCTGAATACGGCCATGCATGAGAATGGCAAGATTCTGACTTACCGCCAGACCCAGATTGCTTCCGATCAGTTTTTGGATATCCGATGACATCTGGCCCGTGTACTTCACCTTGAGCACAAGTGTACCGGTCTCCTCAGTCTCTTCTCCGTTCACCACTGCCGTGATCAGAACCGACCCTTCACGCGTTGAATCCATAGCATACTGAATAACATGTGCAAGCAGCTGACCAATCTTGACTTCATCACCAACGAACACTTGCGACACATTCAGTTCGAGATTTAATCCCAACTCAATGTTCTTGCCTGCTGCAATCCCGGCATAGAGATAGACGGTATTCTCAATGGTGCCGACCAGATCGAACGGATCATCATGTATAACGGTTTTACCTGCCTCATTAATATTGAAATTCATCATATTATTAAGCAAGGAGAGCAGGATATTGCCGCTCGTCTCAATCATATTCACATATTCCGACTGCTCCTCAGACATATCCGGAGTACGCATCAGATCCGTCAGTCCAAGGATGCCGTTCAACGGATTGCGAATCTCGTGACTCATCAGCTTTAGCATCTGCGCTTTGGTCATGGCCTCCGATTCGGCTCGTTCCTTCTCTGCCTGGAGCTGCTCTTGCATTTGTTCCGAATCACTCAGCTTCCGTTCCTGTACATGCAGCGTGCTCTCTAGATCGACAACATAACCCAGGAACACAGCCATCGCATTCAGTGTCTTCATGTCGGTTTCGCTGATCACGTAATCAGGATTATCCATCAGACAAATAGTACCGAATGTTTCGCCGGATCTTCGCATAATGGGCACCCCCACGAAGAAACGATTCCCGAGCCCACTCGTGACATCCATAGATCGTGTCATCGGATGTTCACATGTATTCTGGATGGTAAGAACACTGCCCTTGTCTCTTAATACCAGACTGCAATATGATTCGTTAAATGAAAGTACACTACCTTTAACGATTAACTCTTCCGTACGGTTAAAGGCCTCCAAAATGACATTCGTTACCCCGTCATTCGTGGCAACGAAGATGGTATTGACCTTCAATATACCACTTAATACGTCTACGATATGGGCCGCAGCTTCCTTTATATCTTCATAGAAGCCTCTCGTAATGCCTTCTGCCGTCCCCATGATTCACCCCTCTTATCTTAGCTGCACTTTCAAATCTGTATATCAGAATGTTTAATCACGTACAGGGGTCATCAAAAATCCGAATAGCTGTCACAATCTATACTTATATGATTAACACCGTAGAAGTATAAGAGAATCATACTCCCTGCCCATAGCCCATTTTTGGACAAAAGCAGGTCTTAAACGGATGGCTTAATAACCGAAAAGTCATGTCAAAGCTCCTTTTCGTATTGATCAAAACCCATCTTGTCCGACTTCGGATATTATACTTGCAGAATAACTAGAAATTATACGCTTCCGCTCAGACTTTGGGAACCTTTATCCGCAGCAATTAAAGGAAAGTCCATATTGCCAAATGAGCTATGTGATCATTATCACACCCAAAAAACCACATATAGTTTATAAATGGATAATACGAATCTACATATAGTGTTATGTGGAAATTGAATGATATCCGAAATCATTTTAGGAGGAACCTTACATGAACATGCTTGAGTATGCCACTCCACCGGCATCCGATCTATTATCCGACCTGGGACGACGAATTATTGGCGCAGAAGACGCCGATACGCTGAGGGAAAATGCCAATCTGAACGGAGACTCCTTCAGCGGCAAGATGAGCAGGCTCGGTTCGGAGACCGCCAAGTGGCATGCTCTGCGTCATGTATTGCCGGAAGAGCTTGCTCAAGCTGTGGAGAACGGGGATCTGTATGTACACGATCTGGATCAGTATGCACTCGGAACGACCAACTGTATCTTTATCCCGTTTGACCGTCTCCTCGCTGCAGGCTTCAACACAGGCAACGGATCGGTTCGCACACCTCAGACGATCATGTCTGCCATGGCTCTGGTTGCGATCATCTTCCAATCCCAGCAGAACAGTCAATATGGCGGTGTATCAGCTAATAAGATTGATTGGGATCTGGCGCCTTATGTACAGCGATCGTTCCGCAAACATTACCGCAAAGGGCAACGCCTCTTTGGTGAGAATGTCCTGCTTGAGGATGAACAGCTTCATCTGGACAGCATCGAAGCGAAGAATCAATGTCCGCGGGCATATGCCTTCGCCTATGAAGAGACTGAATTGGAGACAGGACAAGCTGCTGAATCGCTGATTCATAACCTGAATACGATGAGCAGTCGGGCAGGTGGACAGATTCCTTTCACTTCACTGAACTATGGATTATGCACATCAGCGGAAGGTCGGTTAGTATCACGCTCATTGCTGGAAGCGACGATCCGTGGTCTGGGCAACGGGGAGACACCTGTGTTCCCCCAACATATTTTCCAATGCAAACAGGGGATTAATCAAGCTCAAGGCGAGCCGAACTATGACTTATTCCGTCTCGCAGTCACCTGTTCATCCCGGCGGATGTATCCCAACTTTGTCAATGTGGATGCCTCCTTCAACCTGCCCTTCTATCATCCGGAAGATCCGGATACAATCATCGCAACCATGGGATGCCGCACACGTACACTGGCTGACCGTTTTGGGCGCAATCGTCAGAGTGGTAAGGGGAATCTGTCATTCAATACCATTAACCTGGTCAAGCTCGGCATCCGGTATGGCATCTGCCAGGGCAGTAGGGCCGTTGCCGATCGGGCAGGTTTCTACACCGCCCTCGAATCCGTGATGCATAATGCTGCTGACGGTCTGTTGCACCGCTACCGCATCCAGACCGTGCAGCCTGCCAAGGCATCGGACTTCATGATGCGGGAAGGTGTATGGGAAGGTGGCGAACAGCTCGCTCCAAATGAGCCTGTTGCCAATCTGCTGAAACACGGTACGTTATCCCTTGGTTTCATCGGTCTCGCTGAATGTATGACAGCTCTCTATGGGCGCCATCACGGGCAGGACCCTCATGTGCATCGGGAAGCGCTGAACATTATTCGAACCATGAGAGAGTTCTGTGACCGGATGAGCGAGCAGCATAACCTGAATATTACCCTGTTTGCCACACCGGCTGAGGGATTGTCCGGCAAATTCACGAAGATCGACAGAGCGCGCTATGGCATCATTCCTGGAGTTAATGATCGGGAGTATTATACGAATTCATTCCATATTCCGGTCTATCACACGCTTCCAGCTTATCGGAAGATTGAGCTGGAGGCTCCGTTCCACACGTTATGTAATGCGGGTGCAATCTCCTATGTGGAGCTTGATGGAAACGTTCGAGCCAACACCGCAGCTTTTCTGCGGATCGTACAGTATGCACTGGCACAGGATATCGGTTATTTCTCCATTAACCATCCGATTGATCGCTGCCCTGCATGTGGTTATGAAGGGGTCATCGGGGATGTATGCCCAGGTTGTGAAGTCCATGAGGACCATGTGCACTTCCAGCGGTTACGCCGCGTAACCGGCTATCTGACCGGAGATTACAAAGTACGCTTCAATGCTGCGAAACAAGCCGAAGTACGGGATCGGGTGAAGCACCGGTGAATCTGTATGGATACATCCCGGAATCGGTGAATGAAGGGACAGGCCTGCGTGCCGTGTTGTTCATCAGCGGATGCCGTCACGCCTGTCCGGGCTGCTTCAGTCCGGATTCGTGGAGCTTTCGAGCGGGTGAACCCTTTACAGAGGAGCGGCAGCAGCAGATTC
This sequence comes from Paenibacillus amylolyticus, assembly GCF_001570725.1. Lineage (GTDB taxonomy): Bacteria > Bacillota > Bacilli > Paenibacillales > Paenibacillaceae > Paenibacillus > Paenibacillus amylolyticus_A. The sequence goes on along the minus strand of NZ_BCNV01000005.1, from coordinate 510,177 downwards.
TGTATGAAGTGACGAACCATCCGTTGCTGGATGGCGTTACGTTGTGTGGTGGTGATCCCTTTTTCTCGGCAGCAGAATGTACGTCCTGGGTCCAGCAGCTTCGGGCTGCACGTCCTGATATGACGGTATGGGCCTACACAGGATTCGAATATGAAGAGCTGGTCACCGACCCTGTGAGAGCGGAGCTCGCCCGGTTGTGCGACGTTATTATCGATGGGCGATATGTTGAAGCAGAACGTGATGTCTCCCTGCCCTTCCGCGGCAGTCGGAATCAGCGTTTGATTGATGTCAGTGCAACACTAGCCACTCGAACCATCGTTACAATGCAGCTCAGTATGCTGTAAACATTGGTTTTATTCCCCTCACCAACTAACAAGGCACGGGTCCCCAGTGGACTCGTGCCTTGTTAGCGTATAGCGGTCTTCTTTAAAGAAATAAGTTTTATCATTCTCTCTACTTTCTTCTCTATTGCATGACGATATATTATATAGGTAGTTAGTAATTTAGCATTTAAAATTTAACCGTTTACATAAGGTAGCCAGGGAGGATTAACCTTTTATATGGATATTGTTCAAGCATTAATTACATGTATGCCTTTCTTTCGAGACACCATCCGTCAGGATGTGACCCTATCCGTTATTGATCACGAGAAATTCCTGTATTTTTCAGCAGGTGAATCGCTAAAGCAACTGAAGTATCAACCCGGAGATCCTTTGTTGGATGTAAATCGAAATTTTGCAGATCTGAACGGCGGTACAGTCAAACGATTCGATCACTACTCCAAGGATATATTCGGTGTTCCTTTTGACGTAGCATTTATTCCCATTAAAAATGAACAAGGTGAAGTCATCGCCCTGTTTAATCTGCTCTACAGTATGGATGACCAGGATCAGCTGCAACAGCTCATGGATGCTACCGAAAATCTGACCAACCAGTTAATTGACAGTGTACAACATGTAGCCGCACACTCCGAGGAGCTCAGTGCCACAACCGAAGAGATCCGGAACAACTCCAAACAAGCTGTACAGAAATCAGGCAATGTCACTCAAGTCGCCAGCTTCATTCGTGAAATCTCTGAACAAACCAATCTGCTCGGCTTGAATGCAGCTATTGAAGCTGCTCGTGTAGGTGAAGCCGGTGCAGGTTTCGGCGTTGTCGCCAAAGAAATTCGCAAACTGTCTGTGGATACCAAGGAAGCGACGGCCCGCATCGAAGATTCTCTTCTGTCAGTTCGCCAGTCCATTCAGGGCATGGAGAATGAACTTGGTGAGATCACCGCAAGCTCCCAAGAGCAGGCTGAACTCGTAAACAATTTTATGAGCACGATTGAGCAGTTAAATGAAACCAACAAGCAATTGAAGCAATTTGTACAAAAAATGATTTCGTTTGACGGAAAATAAAAATACGTTTAATGGTCATTAAACAACAAACTAAGCCTCCGAATACATTCGGAGGCTTTTTCATTAGCTATTCAACTTAGCGAATCTCGAAGTGGCTGATGCGTACGCCTGCGGACAGCACAATGTATACATCCTGTGCACCTGATGCACCCGTGAGTTCTGCCTTAACGGTAGACCACTGCTGGGCTTCGCCTTGCGCAAGTTCCACACGTCCTGCGAGCGTACCCTCCGGTGAACCGAGTCGCACTTCCAACACAGCACCTGCTTGTTCTGCGGATACACGAGCTTCAATTGCTGCTGCCCCACTACCCAGATCCGCATCCTTAAAGGCAATCCATCCTTGCTCTCCAATTACGCGGACAGCACTTCCGCCCTCTTTGCTCTCATCCAGGTCAACACCCAGGTAAGCATCATAATTCTCAGCACGGGTAGCTACGCCCAGATTACGAGCAGGGATCGTCTCTCCTTCTACCGTCAGGTCTGCAACCAGCTGAACATCGGAGGATGACTTGGCAACCATGATGGAGTATGTTCCGTTTTCCACGACATACCGATCACGAGTTACATCCCAGATTGCCAGTTCCTGAACAGGCAAGGTGAAGCTGACTTTCACTGTAGCTCCGGCTTCGATATGAAGACGACGGAATCCTTTTAACGTTTTGAGTGGACGTTTCACTCGGGATTTGCCTGCACGAACATACAACTGTACAACCTCGTCGCTAGCCACTGAACCGGTATTAGTCACATCCACAGTTACCGTAACGTTGCCCTCTGTACCCACTTGAGTTGGGCTAAGTTCCAAATTGCTGTATTTAAACGTTGCATACGTTAGACCATGTCCAAACGGATACAGTACATTGCCTTCAAAATATTGATACGTGCGACCGGATTGAATAATATCGTAATCTTTGATGTCGGTCAGTTGATCTGCCGATTGTACCCATGTCATGTTCAAACGGCCTGCTGGCGCATAGTCGCCATACAATACGTCAGCCACGGCGTTACCCAGTTCCTGTCCTGCGTGTGAAGTGTACAATACCGCCGGGATGTTCTCCTGAACCCAATTCGATGTGAACGGATAACTACCCACGATGACAACTACCGTGTTCGGGTTCGCGGCATAGACCGCCTCAACCAGACGTTGCTGCGATTCGGCGAGATCCAGACTTGGACGGTCAATTTCTTCTTTACCATTTACAAGCGGATTATTACCGACAAAGACAATCGCCGTTTCCGCAGCCTTGGCAGCTGCTACTGCTTCCTCAAGTCCATTCACAATCACATCCTGCTTGAATGTCTCTGTAGCACCGAAAGACTTCAGTTCTTCGGACACTGCGAATGCATCGTTTCCACCATTAGGTGCAGTCACCGTTTTGCCATTCCATGTGGTAAGACCTACACTTCCGTCCTCTTGTGGCAACAGGTGGAATACTTCCTTCACGAACCAGCCGTACACTTCATCAGCGGAAGCCGTTACGGTCTCTTCATCTGTCGTCAGATATTTGCCGTTGCTTTCAGCCTGCAAGGTATAACTTCCGAAGCCCCAATCGGACACCATAAATGTCTCCGCTTCTCCGGAAGCAATAACAGGTGATTTTTCACCATCTGCCAGTCCAATTTTTTTCCCATTGGCTACGGAAGTTAACGTAATACGATCATTACCATCCTTGAACGCCACTTTGTCGCTGCCTACTTTGCCACGGATCGCCTCAAGTGGGGATACGTTATACGGCATGGTGCCTGCATACCAGTCACGATAGACGGTTCCACCCAATTGACCAATCACAGCCACTTTACCTGCTTTTGTTTTGTCCAGCGGGAGCGTGCCTTTGTCGTTTTTGAGCAATACCACTTGTTCTCTCGCGGCTCTGAGGGAGAGTTCTTTTGCTTTCTCCGTCATCATGGACTCTTCACCAATAGCAGCGTACGGGTTGCCTTCTTCCGGATCAAACTCACCCAGGCGGAAACGCACACGGAACGTATTGAACAACGCCTTGTCGATGTCATCCATCGTGAGTGTACCTTGTTCCAATCCTTCACGCAGTGCCTGTTTGGACAGATCGGCATCATCGGTGATGCTATCAATTCCGGCTTTAACAGACTCTACCGTACCTGGTGTGTGGGAATCATAGTATTTATGATCGTTCTTAATACCCATTACATCGCCTGCATCACTGACAACGAAACCATCCATGCCCCATTCACCTTTGACAATCTCGTTCACAAAAGGATGCAACAACGCTGGCGTACCATTAATGGAGTTGTACGCCGTCATCATGGACTGTGCGCCGCCTTCCTTAAATGGCTTCTCGAACGCTTTCAGATAATATTCACGCATGTTGCGAGGATCAATGCTGGACGAACCGCTTCCGCGATCCACTTCATTATTATTCGCAAGGAAATGCTTCAAGGTAGCGACCGCTTTGTAATACTTCGGATGGTCGCCCTGAATTCCTTTGACCAATGCTGTCGTCAGCTCTGCTGTCAGTTCCGGATCTTCACCATACGCCTCTTCATTCCGTCCCCAGCGCGGGTCACGTTCCATATCCACTGTAGGTGCCCACAGCGTAAGACCGTTCACTGCCGGATTGCGTTTATAAAATACACGTGCCTCGTCTCCGAGAACGGAACCAATCTCCTTCATCAGATCCGCATCCCACGTGCATGCAAGCCCCACTGGTTGTGGGAAAGATGTTGCTTCTCCAAGCCATGCCAAGCCGTGGGCCGCTTCTGTTCCGTGTTTGTATGCAGGTACACCCAAGCGATCTACTGCTGGCTGATATTGCAGCATGGATTCAATTTTTTCATCTTCAGTCAAGCGGGATACAAGGTCCTTCACCCGGGTGTCTAACTCTAGTGCTGTATCTTGAAACGGATATTTCGTTTGGTTGGTCGTCATATAGAATCTCCTTTGGTTATCGGTAGTAATTAAAATGATAGCGAATACATCAATTAGTAAAAAACGTGTTTATTTTCGAATAAATTCGTTCTACTAATAGATAAATTATTCCTTTTAAAACAAGCATTTATTGCTGTGTAACTTCATTTTCACTCTTAAACCTAAAACGGTTTCGGTAATCCTATCATAAAGCATGTTTAGCAAAAAAAACAGAGGTTCTGCGCAGGAAATTGTGAACATCCCCTCTGCAAAATCTCAACAGTACCGTTTTTTCCTGGCACAGTCTGGCAATCATGAATAAGAGTACAACGACGTGCGCTGAACAACATCCCATTTAATAGATTGAAGATGATTAAGGAGGAAGAAAAATGAGTGACAATCAGCAGCCCAAGACGGATCTGCCCCCCGTTCCGGAATCATTGTGGCGTGCGACGCATGAATTCGATGCTTATCCGAAACTGACCGAAGATATTACTGCCGATGTGGCGATCATTGGTGCCGGTATTGCCGGGATTACTACAGCCTATCTGCTCGCACAGACGGGTATGCGTGTGGTCGTGCTGGAGGCTGGAAAAGTGTTGGATGGCACGACCGGCCATACCACCGCCAAGGTATCTGCACAGCATGGTGTCATATTCGATGAAATTATGCATCATTTCGGACAAGAACAGGCTCGGATGTACTATGAAGGCAATGCCGATGCCGCGAAGTGGATGCGTAATTTGGTGAAGGAAAAACAGATTGATTGCCAGTGGGCAGAGGAAGATGCCTACGTCTATATTCAATCGGAGGAAAACATCAAAAAACTGGAGATTGAGCTGACCGCCTATGGCAAACTCCATATTCCTGGTGAGTGGGTTGATCCCCTCCCCATTCCGGTTCCCGCCAGAGCAGGTATTCGTATGCCGGGTCAGGCACGATTTGATCCGCTGGCCTATCTTCACTACTTACTCGATTCAGCCGTAAAACAAGGGGTACAGATCTACGAGCATACGACTGTTACGGATGTAGAGGAAGATGCTTCACTGCATGTCAGAACTTATGGAGATGGCCCATCCGTAACAGCGGAACATGTTGTCGTAGCTTCTCATTTCCCCGTCTATGATCCCGGATTTTATTTCACTCGGTTACACGCAGAACGATCCTACGCCGTATTAGTCGAACCGGAAAAACCGTATGCAGGTGGCATGTACATTTCGGACGATACACCGTACCGCTCCCTGCGTACCGTCTTACATGACGGAAAGGAACTTATCCTCTTCGGCGGCGAAAATCACAAAACCGGACAAGGCATCTGCACCTTCGGTCATTATGAACGCCTCGAGCAGTTCGCAGCGGAGACATTTGGCATTCGCAACATTCCTTTTCGCTGGTCAGCCCAGGATCTGATCTCCATTGACAAGGTGCCGTACATTGGACCGATTACCGGAAGACATGAACGTGTCTATGTGGCGACCGGGTTTGCCAAATGGGGGATGACGACTGGCACGATGGCAGGTCATATTCTCGCGGATCGTATCACCGGTCGTGATAATCCTCATGCCGCTGTATTCGATCCAGCAAGATTCAAAGCCGATCCTGGCATGAAGCATTTTATTGTGGAAAATGTGAATGTAGCTAAGGAATTAATCTCCGGTAAAGTAGGCATTGTGCACAAAAACGTTAGTGATATTGGCGAAGATGAAGGAGCTGTCGTTCGTCATAACGGCAAACGGGCTGGCGCTTACAAGGACACCAGTGGCAAACTGTTTCTGGTGGATACCACCTGCACCCATCTGGGGTGCGAAGTGGAATGGAATGAAGGCGAGCGGTCATGGGATTGTCCATGCCATGGTTCCCGCTTCGATTATGCAGGCCATGTCATTGAGGGGCCTGCTGTGGAAGACCTTAAAGTTCTCGACGCACAAGAGTAACCGACGTGTAGCGATTAATCTGTAAACCGAAGAACCAAAAGTTCATCTCTCAGACCGGATCGGAATCCGCCTCCAGACGGAAGTAACCGATCCGGTTTTTGCGTATGCTGAATTATAGTTATACGGACGGCTTCAGCTCCGGATCAGCATCAAACGAATAGATTATCGATCAATTGTGATACGGAACTATACTAAAATCACTACCTTGCATTAAACAGTACTGAATGCTATGATGATTCCACTACTACTGAACAATATATACTAGCGATAAATGAAGCTACGAAGGAGGAACCTGTGTGAATGTGAACATCCAGTTCAAAAAAGGAGTATTGGAGCTGTGCGTCCTGGTATTGATTAACCGCCAGGATCGTTATGGCTACGAACTGGCTCAGGCGGTCTCCAAACATATTGAAGTTGCTGAAGGTGCACTGTATCCCTTGCTTCGCCGACTTGTTAATGACGGTTACTGCACCACCTACCTGCAAGAATCAACTGAAGGACCGCCGCGCAAGTATTACCGACTGTCCGATACAGGTCGCATCTACATGACGGCACTGACTACAGAGTGGAATGATTTTGTGCGCAATGTCGCAAATCTGATTGAGGAAGGAACCCCTAATGAATAGACAACAATTTATGAAAGCCATGGAAGTTCATCTACGGCCGATGGACCCATTCGAACGGGCTGAGTTGCTCGCCGACTATGATCAACATTTCGAGCTTGGACTACGAGAAGGCAGACTGGAAGAAGAGATTGCTCGGGAACTCGGACACCCGGAAGAGATCGCCAAGGAAGCACTTGGTGATCGTTATGACATTCATACGCCGGGTTCAGATGCATTCTATGCACCGACGTATCGCGAAATGCGGTCACCCAGAAACAGCACCAGAGCCACTCGCAACTTCTTCACAGCCATCGGCCTGTTATTCCTGAATCTGATTCTTGGCATTCCTCTTGGTCTCATGATGTGGTCGGTATGGCTTGTTATTGCCAGCCTTTCCTTGCTGGTATTGGCTCCTGTGGCAGCGGTTGTGGATTTCGTATTCCTGAGCCAACTCGATAAAGCAGAGATCTTCGTTGCGATTGGCGCTTTCGGTGTCGGCATTTGTTTTGCCATTGCATCCAAGTACGTTTTTAAAGCCTTCAAAAGGGTCACTCTTCAATATATTAGATGGAATAAAAACACGATGAAAGGGGATATTTCCGCATGAGTACCAAGAAATGGCTTGCTTTGGCCGTGATATGTATTGGAATAGGTTTGCTTGGGACATCCATCTATGGGGTTCAGTTTGGAGATGAACGAGAGCATTACTCCAAACGATGGGATTTCAAAGCAGATGAATTACAGAACATTGTCATGAATGCGAGTTTCAGTGCGGATATTGAATTTGTCGTAAGCCCGGATTCAAATGGTTATATCGAAGTGGATGGCAAATGGGACCCTGCCGTAGTCAAAAGCTTCGAACAAGCCACCTTATCCAACGGCACATTCCAACTGTCTCAGACAGAACGTGATCGATTGCAATTTTTTACCCTGTATTGGAATGATCAAGACTCCACAATAACGGTTGCCCTGCCTGAAGGACACCAGTTAAATGAGGTTAAGCTGGATTCTTCTTCAAGTGACTGGGATCTGACAGGTCTGAATGCCAATCAGCTTGAGCTGAATAATACCTCAGGTTCCATTCGTCTGGAAAATATCAAGGTACCCAATATTGAATTGGCTCTAACTTCGGGTGACATTAACGCTTCCATGATTGATGGAGATATGACCGTGAAACAGACATCCGGAAGCTTCACTGCTGATCAGATAGTCGGTCAAGTAAACAGTGAGATTAAATCAGGAGATATTGAGATCACTGAATTGAATGGTGCGGCCGATGTTCAATTCACCTCGGGTAGCATTCATATTGAACAGTCCCATTCTGCGCCAATCAATGCATCCGGAACATCTGGAGATATTTTCATTCAAGCTGCACCTGATTTTGACGGAATCTATGATGCTAAGGCTACTTCCGGAAGTATAGATGTGCCTGAATCTCCAATGGTGAGCCGGGAAGTGATCAAGGCCCGTACTTCTTCTGGCAGCATCGAGATTACCAAATAGTGATGAAGCCAATTTCCGAACTGTGGGTAATAATAGTATAATTGAGTGCTAGGACGTGTCTCAAAACTCGCTGAAGTGCATCTTTTACCGCCTTTTCGCCCCATGCTGCGTCACTTTCCCTTGACGTGCCCCGGCACGCCTGCAGAAAACTTCCTTGCTTGGAACGAAAATTCAGCAAAATCTGCTTCCTTCGGAGTTTTTAGACACGCCCTAGTCCATTTCTAAGGAGGAATTACCCACATGGAACTTAAAAATAAAACAGCTATCATCACAGGTGCCGGAAAAGGTATCGGCCGTGCCATCGCTGAAGCACTTGCCAAAGAAGGTGTGCACCTTGGACTTATTGCACGTACCGCTTCAGATCTTCAGGCTCTTCAACAATCACTTAGTCAAGAATACGGCGTGAAAGTAACCAGTGCTGTAGCAGACATCTCGGATCGCACACAGGCGGAAGCCGCTGTAGCAGCCATTGAGATGGAACTCGGCGCAGTGGATATCCTGATCAACAATGCAGGTATCGCAAGCTTCGGCACATTGTTGGATATGGACCCAGAAGAGTGGGAACGCATCCTGCATGTCAATGTAATGGGTACATACTACGTTACACGCGCTGTCCTTCCAAGCATGATCAAGGAAAGTAGCGGTAGCATCATCAATATCGCTTCCACTGCAGGTGAGCGCGGATTCGCTACAGGTTCAGCTTACTGTGCATCCAAGTTTGCGCTACTCGGCATGACCGAATCCCTGATGCAGGAAGTGCGTAAGTCCAACATTCGTGTAACGGCGCTGACACCAAGCACAGTCAATACGGAGCTTGCGACCAATGCCGGACTGAAAATTGGCGACGAAGATCGCATGATGCAAGCGGAAGATGTAGCTGAACTTGCACTCGCAACACTCAAGCTGTCGGACCGTGTCTTCGTCAAAGCAGCAGGCATCTGGACGACCAATCCACAATAGACAGAGTCTCCCTCTGTCTTTTCTAACGAACCTCTCTCACCTTATTGTTCGTTAGAAATATAAAAGGACGTTTCCCATTGTACATGTATGCATGTTCGCATGTTCATGACTTGGGAGCCGTCCTTTTTTTATTCTATAAATGATCCAAACCTAATTCTTTGGACACCGCAATGAGCACCACCGCAGGCTCCTCACCAATGTTAGTCACTTCATGGGGCACAACTGCATTCCAGGTGAACGAATCACCCGCTTCAAGAACTTCCACATCTTCGCATTGCTCCGCACGAATTTTGCCCTGCAACACCAGATGACTTTCCTCCCCGGCATGTTTGCTAACCCCAGTCGATGCACCTGGCGGTAACTCCACAATGGACATGCGCATTGCACCTTTGGCGGTAAGCTGCTGCACTTTGATCTGTCCACTTCCTGCTGTCGTTTCCTTGCGCTCGTTCTTGCGCACCACGTTCATCCGTTGCTCCGGTGTCAGCAACAAATAGGGAAGTGGCACTTCCAGATAATCCGCAATACTTTCAAGCGTAGCGATGGAAGGTGACGTTTTGTTGTTTTCCACGTTGCTGATAAAACCTTTGGACAACCCCGTGCCCTCGCACATCTGCATGATCGTAATCTGTTTCTGTTTGCGGATCGTACGAATAGCCAAGCCGATATCCATATCGCGTCCCTCCCCTTCTATTAATCAATTTAAGACACCAGTCGTCCGCGTCGCTTCTTCAGGTTATCTATTCGGCGCTTGCCTCAACAAATATAATCCGATTACCAAACGGATCTGTCACGGTCATTTCTCTTGATTGCCAAGGGGTCTCCTCTATACCGGGTCTCGCATGTTTGTACTCTTTCTGACGAAGTGCACCATGGAATGTATCCAAGTTATCTGTTTCCACGCGCAAGGCAGCTCCAGGTGTACAATCTCCATGATGTTCGGATAGATGAATCACGATGGAATCGAGCGAAACCTGCATATATAAGGGCATATCTTGCTCAAATCGATGTTCCCAATCCAATTGGAAACCCAGGTATTCAAGGTAAAACTCTCTAGCTTTATTTTCATCAAATATTCTCAAAATAGGCACGATACGCTTTAACATCCTGATCACGTCCTCGGGAATAAGATATGAACCACGCACAGCGTCACTTCTTTCAAAACTATTCAGGGTTTCTTATAAAGAACATATATTCATCATACAAAAAAAGTATTGACCCTACAATGAAACCATGATAAATTTTGTTCATAAATAAGAATATTTATTTCATATTGGTGAACTTTTATTGTAACTTTATTGTCAGAACGATAGTTGTAACTCAATCCTCATCAGGTGGTGTTTTCAATGAATTCTCCTTATATACATGAAGTCCGCTTACCGTCCCATTACAATGCAGATCAACGTTACCCTGTAATCTTTGCCTTACATGGCATGGGATCGGATGAGCAGGATATGCTTCGTTTGATGGAGCCGCTACAGTCTGATTTTATTATTGTTGCCATCCGTGGGCCTATCGTTCAGGGTAGTGGTTATGCTTATTTTCAGATTAAAAGCATCGGCAATCCCATCCGCGAATTATATGATGCCTCCGTACTGGGACTGCAACAGTTGATTGTTGATCTGTCTGCCAAATATGCGATTGATCCCACGCGGCGTTATATCGCCGGATTCAGCAAAGGTGCTATTATGGCCATGACTTTATCGCTAATCATGGGAGATGCCATTAAAGGTATAGTAGCCATGAGTGGATACATCCCGCAATTTGTGAAAGACGAGTACAAGCTGCAACCCGATTCGGAGCTGTCTGTGTTCATCTCCCATGGAGATCAAGACCATCTATTCCCGCTTCAGCTGGGCGAAGATAACGCCGATTTCTTCCGTCAACTTACGAAACACGTCACATATGTTCCTTACAACGGTGGGCACCAAGTGACCCCCGATCTATATCAACAATTCCAACAATGGCTTCGGACGGATGCAAATCTGACTACCGAAGACCCGAAAGGACTGAATTCATAATGATGCCATCCCTGTTTATTGCTCACGGTGCGCCATCACTGGCACTGGAGGAGAATGTGTACACCGAATTTTTGCAGAAACTCGGACAGGAACTGCCGAAACCCAAAGCAATCGTATTGTTCTCTGCTCACTGGGAATCCACAACTCAGCTTGTATCTTCGGTAGCCAATTACGAGACCATCTATGATTTCGGCGGTTTCCAGCCCGAGCTGTATCAGATCAAGTACCCGGCTCAAGGACAGGCAGAGACCACAGCCGAGGTGGAGCGTCTATTTGCGGAAGCTGGGATTCCGGTACAGACGGATGATGTTCGTGGCCTGGATCACGGCGCCTGGGTCGTTCTGCGCCTGCTCTATCCGGATGCGGATATTCCCGTAGTTGCCTTGTCGGTGAATCGCTATCTGACTGGTGAGCAGCAATATCAGGTCGGACAGGCACTCGCTTCTTTGCGTGAGCAAGACATTCTCGTGATTGGCAGCGGAGGAACCGTCCACAATCTACGTCGATTGAACTGGGAAAGTAATGGCGTTGACCCGTGGGCATCAGAGTTCGACAACTGGCTGCATGACAAGCTGGTGAGTTGGGATACGGCGTCTCTCTTCTCCTATGATAAACTGGCACCTTCAGCTCAAGCTGCCGTGCCTACGCCGGAGCATTTTGTACCGCTGTTGCTTGCCATGGGCGCAGGTGATCAGAACAAGCGAGCATCGCTCCTGTTCAAAGCCTATCAGTATGGCAACCTTAGTCTGTCCTGTTGGAAGTTTGAATAAAGAGGACTATGTAAAAGATTAGTTTCATTTATAAAGCAGATAAATAATTAGCGTGGGTTACAGGGATTGCCCCTGTAACCCACGCTTTATTTGTTGTTTGGTTTAAATAATGAGACCATTGTAGTACGTAAGACAAGACTCTAGATTCTTGTGTGATTTTTCGGATTATAACTATAATATGAGGTGAAAATCAGGCACAGATTGCTCGCATATCACTCACCTTATTATCTGAATAGCTCATATGGAGGGGAACTGGATGTCAGAACAACGTATATATGAATTGATGGATGAACTGGATGTTTTGCTGGAGGAAAAGGTACAGGATGAGGAAAACCGGGAGCTCTTGGAGGCTTATCGCGAGTTTGATGGCGTGACGGATGAGCAGCTTGACGCATTCGAGCGTGAGCACGGTATTCAATTACCTGCTGATTTTCGTGCTTTCTATAAACGTAAAAATGGGAGTGGTTATGGCTTTCATGTCTTGTATCCAAGCCTAGAGGAAGGACGAGAATCCGAGCCATTTTACCTGTTATCCCTGGAAAAGATTCAAAAGGAACAGTCCACGCTGGTGGAGAACCGCATGGATGACTATTTTACCGAAGAAGAGATCCATGAGATTGATCCCCGAATCAAGCCCTACCTTTTTCAAAAGAAATGGATTACGTTTGGCATGCTTGGAGGTGGCTCACTGTATCTGATGTTCGATTTTGATCCGACAGAGCAAGGAACGGTTGGGCAGATTATTATGTACGTGCATGATCCGGATTTCGTATATTATGTCGCCGGGACGTTTACGGAGCTTTTGGAACAATCCAACCGGAATTTACGTGCCATTGAGGCCATCGAGTACTGAAGAAGTGTAACGTGTCCAAGCTGGAACCAGCCTACTCCCTATGGATCACATGAATAGCATGATGATATGACCTTTTTTGCATAATGCTGGGATATGTCAAAGCGGTTATAATAACATTTAGTGGAAATGCACATGCTATATAGATAAACTGCCTTTTCTACACCTAATACATTGATCTGGGAGGAACAACCGAAGTGGCTGAACAACCGAAGTCTGAGAGCTTTATGTCTCTCGTCAAAAAAGGAAACACATCCTCCGCCGTAGCGATGGCAGGTAATGCTGTTCTTGCTGTGTGCAAAGGGGGAGCCTTCCTATTCAGTGGCAGTGGCGCCATGTTCGCTTCGGCGATGCATTCACTCGCTGATGCCATTAACCAAGGTTTTGTATTTGTCGGAAGTGTGTTGTCCGAGAAAAAACCTACACGCCGCTTCCCGACCGGATTCGGACGGGTCATTAACATTTTCTGCATGATCGCCGTTATTGTCGTGACAATTATGGCCTATGAGACGATTCATGAGGGGATTCACCTGCTCCAACATCCTGCCGGTCATTCCGGGGGGCTCTGGATTAACATTGGTGTGCTCATCTTGAACATTCTGATCGACGGGGCCATTCTGATCAAAGCCATGAAGGAAATTCTCAAAGAAGCACGCGCACCCAAAGCCGCCGGATTTGCCCTGGTACCTGCTGCCATCAAAAATGTAGGCCGGGCTGCACCGCCAACCCGTCTCGTATTCTACGAAGATGTTGTCGCTGTACTCGGTGCCCTGCTTGCGCTAATCTCCGTCGTAGTCATTGCCTTGACCAATTTTGCATTGCTCGACGGCATTGTGACAACGATTATTGGATGTCTGATGATCGCTGTAGCCTTCCGGGTTGGTTACGATAATATGATCGGATTGATCGGGGTAGCCGCTCCACAGGATATTGAGGACAAAGTGTCCCAGACTATTCTCGCAGACACACACGTTGCTGATATTCAGATGATGCGTATCATTCAGGAAGGCCGTTATTATCATGTCGAAGGTCTGATTGAACTGACCAAAGGACTCAGCCTGGCTGATGCAGATGACATCAAGTTCCGTATTCAGGAGAAGTTGATGACGAACCCCGACATCGCGGACGCAGCCATCTCCATTATTGAGGATGACGGCGTGAACAGCTGGGGCAAGAAACATTCGGACGTAGTGAAATAACGAGCTTCTCTTTTGATAAAAAGAAAGACAGAACCCACTCTTCAACAGAGTGGGTTTTCAGCATGTTCAACTACTCGCTCATCTAAGGAGTATCGTTTCTCAAATTTACGTACCTAGACTTTGGTCTAGGTTCACTTTAACTCCAAAGACGGAGGATAGACTTTTCCAGTTCATGGTATGCTGTGAGTAACGAAAGTATTGCTCTACATACAACCGTTCGGAAATTAATGTTTGATTGAGAAGGAGAGATATTATGGCTAAACGTACGATCCTAGCGCCTGTTCTCATTTTGCTGGGCGTGTACCTGATTCTGAACCAGGGAGGTTCACTCGGTCCGGGTACGATCTTTGCGACCTTCTGGCCCACGTTATTCGTGATTCCACTGGGACTGTTCTTCCACTGGCTGTACTTCTCCATGATTGGCAGAGGGGTTGGACTGCTGGTTCCCGGTGGCTTGCTGCTCACTGTCGGTATTGTCTGTCAGATCGCGATGCTGTTTAACAACTGGGGTACGATGTGGCCGGGCTTCATTCTGGCTGTAGCTGTTGGTTTATTCGAATTGTACTGGTTCGGTGGTCGAAACAAATGGTTGCTGATCCCCATCAACATTCTAACGGTGATATCGCTGTTGTTCTTCGCCGTAATGTCGATTGGCACGATGCTGAGCAGCTTGAGCTTTATCCAACCGTTTGTGGCGATTGTGCTGATTATGGGTGGGGCGTGGATCATGGTAGGTCGCAAAAAGCGCATGTAGTGGCAATTATATAAGATGAACAGGTGCGATTAACTGAGTCACTGCGGTGACAGAACAACTTCTGATCGCTGTTATCCCCGGATTTTTTGAATCCCCTCTAAAATGGGAAAATCCGGGGATAAAGGCGAGCGCTTCGCTTCTTCAGTTTTTTCTGTCCCCTCCGTTAACGTGTAATCTTTAATGTTCATCTTATATGGCACTTCAAGCGCTATTGCTCTGAAGTAGGTAATAAAAAAGGGGTGCTGCTCGTCATTTCACTTGAATGACGAGCAGCACCCCTTTTTGTTTTTTTCATAATCTAAGAAACTGTTCACACGCTATTGACTCTACTTAGTAAGCCACGGTGGATCGTTATCAGATACTGTTACCTCTTATTTGCTGTGCATTTTAAACTCCAGGAACAGGTCGTTATAATGCGAGAGCATTTTTTTGCCCAGATTATCGTAGACCTCCAGCTTACCTGTCAGTGTCTCGTCCGGATAGAAGCGTTCATCCTCCGAGATATCCTCTGGCAGCAGTTTAAGCGCCTCGGCGTTTGGGGTGGAATACCCGACATACTCGGCATTACGAGCGGCATGATCAGGGTCCAGCATGAAGTTGATAAACTGGTGTGCCCCTTCAATATTACTCGCTGTCTTCGGAATAACCATGTTGTCGAACCAGAGGTTCGAGCCTTCTTCCGGCACCATGTAATCCAGCTTATCGTTCTCATCCATAATCTCCGATGCATCCCCGGACCACACAAGTCCAACTGCAGCTTCCTCATTCGCAAGCAGCATCTTGATCTCGTCTCCGACAATCGCTCTGACGTTCGGCGTCAGGGTAGACAGCTTTTTCAGAGCCTCTTGCAGGTGGTCTTCGTTGGTATCGTTCAGAGAATAGCCGAGACTGTTCAATCCCATCCCAATGACTTCGCGTGCACCGTCAAGGAGCAGGATTTGGTTTTTCAGACGCGGGTCCCACAGGTCATTCCAGCTATCAAATGTCAACCCATCCACAAGTTCCGGATTGTACACAACCCCCACCGTTCCCCAGAAATAAGGGATGGAGTACTTGTTGCCTTCATCAAAGGACAAGTCCATAAACCGTGGATCAATGTTGTCCAGATGAGTTAATTTGCTATGATCGAGTGGAACGAGCAGGTCTTCTTCTTTCATTTTGCTAATCGCATATTCGGAAGGAATCGCCACATCAAATGTGGTTCCCCCCTGCTCAATCTTGGTCAGCATCGCTTCATTGGAGTCAAACGTCTGATAAATAACCTTAATTCCGGTCTCGTCCTCAAACTCCTTCAGCAGATCCGGGTCGATATAATCGCCCCAGTTATAGATGGTCAGCGTGTTACCGCCAGAATACCCCTGACTCTTGTTCAGATACGAAGCCAGGATCATCAGGGCAAAGGCAGCCACGAATACAATTGCAAATGTCCGTACCAGTTGCTTCATGGACGCAGCCCCTTTCCTCCGGGTGGTATCCGTGTTGCACGGCGGTTAATGAAGTAATATCCGACGACCAGCAGCACCGTGAGCAGGAATAACAGGGTAGACAGCGCGTTGATGGACAACGAAACACCCTGCCTTGCCCTGGAGTATATCTCTACCGAGAGTGTGGAGTATCCATTACCCGTAACAAAAAATGTTACCGCAAAATCATCGAGCGAGTACGTCAAGGCCATGAAGAATCCGGCAAAAATACCCGGTTTCACGTATGGCAACACCACACGCGTCAGAATCTGCCATGAACCAGCGCCCAGATCGCGCGCCGCATCCATCAGTGTTGGGCTCATTTCCTGCAGCTTCGGCAGTACCATGATCACAACGATCGGTACACTGAATGCGATATGAGACAGCAGGACCGAAGTGAAGCCCAGTTTGATACCAATCATGGTAAACAGGATCAGGAACGATGCACCAATGATGACATCGGGACTCACGATGAGCACGTTATTGAGTGACAGCAGCGTGTTCTTGGTCCGTTTGCGACGCACATGGTAGATCGCCAGTGCTCCTGCAACACCAAGGATCGTTGAGATCGCTGATGACAGGAGCGCAATGATAAATGTATTCAGCACAATGATGAGTAGCCGAGTATCGGCGAACACCTCTCTGTACCATTCAAGTGTGAATCCTTCGAAGCTGCGCATGTGACCGCCGCTGTTGAAGGAGTAGAAGATCAGATACGCAATCGGTGCGTACAATATGGCGAATACAACGGCTAGATAGACGTTAGACAGCTTTCCGTTTCTTCCCATTACGCACCTCCTTCTTGCCTGATCCAGTCAGGAACATAATAATCGCCATCGCAATAATCAAAAAGACGGCAATCGTTGAACCCATCCCCCAGTCCTGGGTGACGAGAAAATGCTGTTCAATCGCTGTTCCCAGCGTAATTACACGGTTCCCCGCAATAAGTCGGGTAATCATGAACAGAGACAGTGCTGGAATAAATACAGCCTGACAGCCTGATTTCACCCCGCTAATCGTCAGTGGAAAAATAACCCGGCGGAAGGTCAGCCACGATGAGGCCCCCAGATCCCGCGCCGCGTAGATCAATGATGGATTCATCTCTTCCAGCGCATTGAAGATCGGCAGGATCATGAATGGAATGAAGATGTACACCGAGACAAAGATAAAACTGAAATCGGTGAACAAAATTTGCTGTGTGCCAATACCCACGACTTCAAGCAGGGAGTTGGTCAGACCGTACGTTCCGAACAAGCCGATAAAGGCGTACGCTTTTAACAAAAGATTGATCCAGCTTGGCAGAATGATCAGCAGCAACCACAGCTGCTTGTGCTTCGTCCGGGTCAGCATATACGCCGTTGGATACGAGATAAGCAGCGAGAACGCCGTAATCAGAAATGCATACCAGAACGAACTGAGCGTCATCTGCAAGTACACCGGCGTAAAGAAGCGGGCGTAGTTGCCAAACGTGAAGTTACCCTCCACATCGAAGAATGAATAATAGATGACCAGCAGAACCGGCGCCACAACGAACAA
This sequence comes from Paenibacillus amylolyticus, assembly GCF_001570725.1. Classification (GTDB taxonomy): domain Bacteria; phylum Bacillota; class Bacilli; order Paenibacillales; family Paenibacillaceae; genus Paenibacillus; species Paenibacillus amylolyticus_A. The sequence goes on along the minus strand of NZ_BCNV01000005.1, from coordinate 492,304 downwards.
CACCATCCATAATACATATGGAATCAGATACGCATTGCGTGTGCTGGCCTTAGTCTGCATGAGCGGCCTCTTGGTAGGCTTCGAGTCGTTTGTCGAACTCTTCCTCGGTCTCGTTAAAGCGCATGACGTGCACAGCTTCCGGGTCAAAATAGAGCCCTATCCGCGCGCCGACAACGGCTTTCTTGGTGGAGTGAACAAGCCACTCATTGCCAGCATCGTCGTACGTAGATATCTCGTAATGCACTCCGCGGAATAACTGGGAATCCACATTAACCTTCAGCTTGCCTTGTTCTTCAGTTGTAATCTCAAGATCCTCTGGACGAATGACAATCTCTACCGGCTCGTCCGGCTGGAGACCCTGATCGACACACTCGTGCTGTGCGCCAGCGAATTCCACCACAAAGTCCTGCTTCATTTTGCCCGACACAATGTTCGATTCCCCAATAAAGTCTGCCACAAAGCGGTTAATTGGCTCATCATAGATATCATTCGGTGTACCACTCTGTTGAATCACGCCGCCATTCAGGACAAAGATCTCGTCGGACATCGCCAAGGCCTCTTCCTGATCATGCGTAACAAAGATAAACGTGATGCCCAACCGCTGTTGCAGCTCCCGTAATTCATACTGCATTTCGGTCCGCAGCTTCAGATCGAGTGCCGAGAGCGGCTCGTCCAGCAGCAGAATTTCAGGTTCGTTCACAATGGCGCGTGCAATGGCAACACGTTGTCGTTGTCCGCCGGACATTTCGCCAATTTCACGATTCTCATAACCGGACAGATTGACGAATTTGAGGGCTTCCAACACTTTGCTGCGAATTTCAGCCGTTTTCATCTTTTTGATCCGCAAACCAAAAGCTACGTTCTCAAATACATTCAAATGTGGAAATAACGCGTAATCCTGAAATACGGTGTTCACCTGCCGTTGGTGAGCAGGCACCCGGTTGATAAGCGCACCGTTAAAATAAATACTGCCCTGTGTCGGCTCCGCAAAACCGGCAATCAGCCGCAATATCGTTGTTTTTCCGCAGCCCGATGGGCCAAGAAGCGTATAAAATTTACCCCGCTCAATCTCAAAGCTGACTGCCTTCAATACGGCTTCATCCTGATCGTATTGCTGAGTCACCGCTTCGAAGCGGATAATCGGTTGTTGTTCTGACATGCTTCACATCGCCCCCTTATACTTGAGGTACCTCTTCATTCTGTACACTTTCGTTCATGCATCCTTATAGATAACCCATCTATTATATATGATTCAGGTATATCCGCAATGGTTTTGATGTAAACGCCGCGTGTGATTTCTTCTTATTTTCAAAAATTCTGCATACATTACGGGTATATGTCGATATCTACGCATTCCTTTGGGAAATGAAGCACGTTTGGGATTCCATTTTATGTGTGAGAGGAGTCTTGGCTCTTGGATATTCGTCGTAACCTGCCTTTGCTGATGACGATTTGTTTCCTAAGTCAGATGGGCGGATTCATGATCCTGCCCCTGTTTCCTTTGTTTATTGAAGAATTCGGCCTGTCTGGCTGGATGATGGGGGTTATTTTTGCACTCTTTTATGTGGGTAAAGTCCTTGGGGGCATTCCAGCAGCGGCAATTTATAGAAAGCTCGGAGGGAAAAAGGCGCTCATCCTCATGCTGTTACTACTCGCGGTCTGTATGGGTGGATTCGCATTATCTTCTGCTGCCGTATTATTCGGTCTGCTCCGACTGCTCCAAGGGCTGGCTTCCACTGGTCTTACCGTGGTCGTTCGTTCCATCATTGGGGATGGGGGCAATGTAGATAACCGTGGCCTGTACAATGGATATATCAGTAGTAGTGAAGGTGGCGGCATGGTGCTCGGTCCGGTGATAAGTGGCTGGCTCGCATTGCATTGGCCACTGTCAGTGCCTTTTCTGCTCGTCACGGTATGTTGTCTGATGGCCGTGGTCGCTGCGATGGGGATGAAGTCGACACAAGAACCTCTGGTCAACTCAGCACACTCCGTGCTCTCCACGGATGACCCCCCTCCTCTACCTTCACCAACATCTGCTGAACTGCATACACAAGCTATGGATACCTCCCTATCCAACCAAGCTCCCGAATCAACAATATCTGGCCCAACTACAGGGCTTACCCGACTTCAACAGCTTCTCGGCTACGGTACGGTTCATTTTCTGGAGATGAGCGCCTACGCCGTGTTTCTCACCTATTTCGCACTGTATGCAGCTCACATCATGCATTGGGACCCCTTTGCAACCAGTCTCGCCTTCACCGTATCCGGGATCTCTACGCTTGCTGCTGCTCCCTTTGTTGGCTATCTCTCTGATCGATTGGGCGATCGTCTGTTACTCTGTATGCTTGGTATGTTCCTAATCGGAATCGAAGTCGTTGTATTTCTAAACACATCCTCCCATCTATGGGTCTACGTTGGCATGCTGATTGGCGGGGTTGGCGGTGCATGTTATATGGATTCATTCTTTGCTCATATTGGTGATCACATACCAGACGAGAGCCGAAGCTCTGTTATAGGCAAAATTGTCTCTGCTGCCGAAATCGGCTCCATCGTATCTCCGCTGGTTGCAGCGCTACTTATGGAGGTTGGATCGCTCTACTCTGTGTTCGTGTTCAACCTAGTGCTGATTGCTGCTGCCATTGTAGTTCAGGCCGTGATGCGCAGTCGATATCGATTGAAAGAGGGGTAGTCCTTCTTTTGGATAAAAATGATCACAAAAAATAACCCGTCTGCACAATTTAATGTGCAAACGGGCATTTCATTGGTGAATCCCCTGCCTGTGGCTGGGGATGCTCTACCTGTGCATTCTGCTGCTCGCTGCTTCGCAGCTCTGCGGCAGATGCCACGCCATCTTTCAGGATATACGCCTGATCCTGACGGAAAAAGTTCGGCTTCACGATCTCATTACGATAGGAACTGTGGAAAATATGCGTTGTCGCTGGAGATACTGGCGGAATCAGCCACACCCAATCCCCGGTCAGCTCTCGCCCAGCCTTCTCTTCCCGCTGTTCAAACATAGCAAATTGCGTTGCCGCCGTGTGGTGATCCACAATGCTCACACCTGCTTTTTTGAACGAATGCAGCACAGCCACATTCAGCTCAACTAACGCACGATCCTTCCACAGCGTCGTTTCACTCGACGTATTCAATCCAAACGCTTCCGCCACCGCAGGCAGCTTATTATACCGGAACGTATCCGCCAGGTTACGGGCGCCGATCTCGGTACCCATATACCAACCATTGAACGGTGCTGCTGGATAGGATATACCGCCAATCTCCAGTCGCATATCAGCAATCATCGGCACACCGTACCAGCGCATGCCAAGCTCCGCAATCTCTTCCCGCTCCGGGTGTTCGATAAGAACTTCCACAATCTCTTCTTCTGGCACAACATACCACTCTGGGGCTTGTCCTTGTGCCTGAATAATGAGCGGTAGCACATCATAAGGGCTACCTGCCCCTTGCCAGCCAAGTGACATCGCCGCCTTGGTCAGTTCCACCGAAGCAGGATCTCCAATAATACCTTGCTCCGTCTCATATCCTGCATAACGGATCAGCTGATGATTCCAGACACGTACCGGAGCTCCATTCGGCCCATCCGGTGGAAGGATAGTAATCATCGGAATTACTTTGCCTCCGTTTGATGCCACATGAATATGATTCATCACAGCTTCCGCTGCCGTTCCTGCCGTATCGGCATGACGCGCATCAACGATCCGCAATTTATCCCAGAACAGCCGCCCGATACAGCGGTTGCTGTTCCGCCATGCCATTTTACAACCCTGCTCCAATTCCTCTGTGGTATGCACATAGGTACCCGTTACTTCGATCTCGCCCATAACGGCAACAAGCCGGGCCTGCGCGTCTTCACGCGAATGACCCAGCTCTGCATAACATGTATATATAAACCGTTCAGCTTCTTCCTGCAATTGTTCCAGGTCTGACCGCATCATTCATTCCACCATTCTGTACATCTTGGATGCCATCATTATACGGCAAGCGCACCGGATTTGTAAGCGAACGGACAGTTTGTTCACGGACTCTACATATCGTTGTCAGGATGAAGGGTAACTTTGCTTATTTGCCCAAAAATGCGTTTAACATCCAGACCTCTTTATCCAGCGCAGCGGTAAATCCAATCAGCATATCTTCCGTTGCATTATCACTTGCCTCTCCCGCTTCGTGAATGCCTTGATGAATCACTTCCACCATCGTGCGTAGATCAGCAACCACCGACTCTACCATACGCTCAGCAGGCAACTGGCCTTGTGCCTCTTCAATTGGAGACAGACGCAGCTGTTCAGCCATCGTAGCCACCGGACGTCCACCAATAGCCAGCAAACGTTCTGCAACTTCATCCATATTCGCCGTAGCCAAGTTGTACAGCTCTTCGAATTTGGCATGCAGTGTGAAGAAATGAGGTCCTTGGACATACCAGTGGAAGTTATGCAGTTTCGTGTAAAGTACGGACCAGCCTGCGATCTGACGGTTCAGGACCTCTTGAAGCGCTGTGGCGTTGTTAGCAAAAGTGTTGTTTCTAGTTTGGATTGTGCTCATGGAATTTATCCCCTCTCGAATATAAATAATAGAATTTGGATTTTATGATGGATTGCTTTGGTTGGCCTCTTTTAATTTAGACTTAATCTAAATCTTGTTTTAATTATAACACCGTGTATACGGTTTGGGAAGGCTTATGCACTGTCTTGTAAATGAAGATTCCATGAAGTACAGCTTCATAGAATCGTTGGAACAGACAATTAACAAAATGATGAATGTAAGCAAATTGTTCCTAAACGATTGGAGCTATGATAGACTCATCTGATTGGATTATTCATAAATTAGTGAGATAGGCTGATACCCATCATAAGGACAGTTACCATTGTAGGAAGTTAAATTAGTCACTATTGCGGAGGTTAACATGAGGATATTTCAATTTAAACAAGAGTCAGGCAAGCAGATTACCAAATTCGATTCTAATTTCGTAATGTCACGTATTACGCAGACAGACAAAGCAGCTCATATCGGATGTATGCATTTAGCTGAGGGTGGGGTCATAGGTTATCACCAAGCTGTGGTTCCTCAACTCCTTTTAATAGTAAGTGGAGAGGGTTGGGTTAGAGGGGAAGCAAATGAATACATCAAAGTGCATTGTGGCGAGGCCGTACTCTGGGATAAAGATGAATGGCACGAAACCAAAACAGAAGCTGGACTCATGGCAATTGTAATCGAAAGCGAAGAGTTAGACACCTCATTATTGATGCCCTTAGAAGTTATTGTATAAAAAAAGCAGACATGCACCTAAAAACGGTAACAGGACTGCTCCTTTAAACATAAATCTCCTTAAACTCGGACAGGTTCAAATGCCAGAATAGAACTGATTTCTTCATAGCTGGATGCTACAAAATGAGGTTGATGATCGGATTCCGGCAGCGCCTCCCGATGGTTGAACCAGATGACTGTCCATCCTGCATCCACTGCACCTACCACATCATTACGCCACGAGTCTCCGATGTAATAGCTGGAACGGGCATCTGCCCCGGACTGCTTACTCACATATTCGAACAACCTGCGATCCGGCTTCGCATAACCAGTCGTGCCGGAGATGAAGACCATATGCTCGTCCACGAGACTGAGCACATCCAGTGCTTTAAGCTTACGCCGCTGATGCTCTCCTTCTCCATTGGTAATTAGACCAACGGTATGACCTTCTGCCTGAAGCCTTCTGATTAACTCATACGCTCCTTCAAAAGGTACAATCTCGAACTGTCTGCTCAGATACTGTGCTTGCAGTTTTTCAGCCTGTCCTGATTGTAGAGGGAGTCCGAACTCTTCCATCGTCAACTCAAACCTCCGACGGCGCATTCGCTCTACTGCATCCGGTTCTGGTACAGCGGATAGATCTTCTTGTGCAGACAGCCAGTCACTGTAATAGCGAAAACGGTGATAGGCCTCAGCATAAGGGAAATCATCCGGCAGGCCGAGAACGTCCTGCAACGCGCCACGAAGCGGCTGCAAGTGATCATATAACGTATCATCCACATCGAAAAATATCGTTTTAGCATTATTTATTTCATTCATAATGGTTGTCTATCCTCCTGCTTTTGAGTCCAAACATTCTCTTCTTACTATATATGTATTCATTTGCCTCGTCCAAAAGGGATTTGCTGCGTGATCACCAGTACAGTTCCCATATAACGCTTAGACCAGAATTGATCGGACAGCTTTTTATGTTAAATAAGGATGATTAAATCTGAATAGCCGTGGATAATCAATGATTGCCTCATTCCAGTTACTGGAATATAATTTATTAAAGAACACATCCAAAATGATACAAAGGTGGAATGAACATATGAGTACTTCTGTAAAGAAATGCACCGATTGTGGAAGCACGTCTTTCGTACAGGCATCCGACTTCATCAATCTTCGTCCATTGGATAAGAAATTATCAATTGGTTCGGAAAGAGTATATACCGTTTGTTTGGATTGCGGGGAAGTGGTCTCCATTAAGGTGAAAAATCCAGAGAAATTAAAATAAGCGGGATTCGGATTATATATAAGTACACGAACATGATAATACGAATATGAATCCGTGAAAAAGAAGCCCCGGCTCACCTGAGTGAACTGGGGCTTCTTTTTCTTATAGAACACACAAACGATATAATAACGAATAATCGAATGGATCATCCCAAGCAGACCACCAGAAGTGTCTATCCACTTATACAATCAACGATACAACCTTACCTGCATTCACATCAATCAGGCCATGGTCCGTGATCTTCAGTGCCGGACTTACCGCAAGAGAGTGAGTACTGATCGACATGATCGGGTTGTAATGCACATATCCAAGAGACAACATCGCTGCTCTCAGTTCCTTCACTTGATGGGATACCACTGCCAGTGGTTCTTCCGTCAAAATGCCACCTACGGGAAGTTCCAGATGGGATAGCACCTTGCCGTCTTCCACCACACAGAAGCCACCCTGGCTCGAAATCACTGTGTTAGCTGCCAATATCATATCATCACGATTAAGTCCTACAACCAGCAGGTTGTGATTGTCGTGTGAATATGTTGTTGCAATGGCACCGCGTTTGATGGTGTCTCCACCGATCAGACCGTGTGCATGATTGCCGTTCACGCCATAACGTTCAAAGGTCGCGATCTGCGCATATCCGCTTTCTTCCCATAGCAATTCGCCATCCGAAGACTGAACCGGTGCAATATGCTCTTCCACGAAAGTAGAACCATCCTTCACCATCATGACACGGCATTGGTACTCACCTTCATCAGCGAGATCAACACTTGCTCCACTGACTTTCGGGTCTGACAACTGAATTGCAAAATCTGCTACGCCCAGCTTCTCCAATTGCACACTCTTATAGAAGTGAGGTGGAAATTGCCCGGTTACTCGTTGTTGCTTATACGGTTCGGAATTGTCATAAGCTTTGCGGCCGTTTTTGTACACCTGATCAATCGAAAGCTCTTCCAGGTTGGATAGCAACACATAATCGGCCACTTTGCCTGGTGCCACGCTGCCACGATCGGTCATTTTCATCCGGGAAGCAGGAGTAGATGTTGCTGCATAGACCGCATCTTCCGGACGCATCCCCATCTGAATTGCTTTACGTACAATATGATCCAGATGACCATGCTCCACCAGTGAATCCGGCATCACATCATCCGTTACGAAGCAGAAATGCTGCGCCACATCATGTTGAATCAGGTACTCCATGACTTCCGGGGTCATCGATTTCTCCTGAATTTCAATAAACATACCTGCCGCAATCCGCGCCTGTAATCCCTCAATGCTCTGATGGGTATGATCGGAATCGATACCTGCGTAGATAAGTCGATGCAGATCGAGTCCAAGCAGTTTCGGTGTGTGACCTTCAATCACAAGATCGGGATAGTTTTTGCGAATATGCTGTAAAATCTGGTTCGTCTTGCACTCTGGATCACGGATGACATCGACATAGTTCATGATCTCGCCCAGACAGATGATCTCGCCAGTCGCGAGCAACACATCCATATCTTCAATCTCAATCGAACCACCTGTTGTCTCCATCGGGGTCGCTGGAACCGAGCTTGGGATCGCATAGAACATGTCCACGGTCGTCTCCCGACTCGCAGCCATCATCTCCTGCACACCTTCCAGCCCGAACACATTTGCCATCTCATGAGGTTCAGCTACAATGGACGTTACCCCGCAGCCAATCAGACCATGAGAGAAGGTTTCCGGTGTCACCATCGTACTTTCGATATGCAGATGGATATCGATCAAGCCAGGAATCATGTATCTTCCCCGCGCATCGATGACTTCATCTGCCTGAATCAACTCAGGTCCGCCGGGTCCAACATATAGGAATCTGCCGTCCAACACAGCGACGTTGTTCATTTCAAACCGTTTATAATAACTGTTATACACATGTACATTCACAATTAGTTGATCTGCACGCATGGGGCATAATCTCCTTCTTCACAAGCATTTCACGGCGATCCGGACTGGACAATGAACCTGCACTTTAATCTGATGCAATGCACTTGATTGTGTACCACTGCCTCGTCCGGAATCCTCGTATGAAATGCCTTCTTTGCTGCTCTTATTTCTTCAAGCTATTCCTACATTCACGACTACTCCACCAGCACAAGCTTGTCCTGTGGGAAGATCAGGCTAACACGCTGCCCACTAAGGTACGGTGTTTCCATCTCCTGATTTGCTGTAAAGTCACCCAGTTCCGTCTCGATTACATACTGATAACTGCGTCCCAAATACGTACTGACTTTGATAATCCCCGGCAAAGCATTCACCACATCCGCAGAGGTATCTCCACTAACGATAAGATCATCCGGGCGAATCGCGCCTTTACGTGCACCAGGACGTGCTGTTCCAGGATGGGCTGTTGCTGTAAACGTGCGTCCACCTGCGGTCAGTGTAATCACTTCACCTGCATCAGTACGCTCAGCGAATTCAATGAAATTATGGAACCCGATGAATCGTGCTACAAACTCCGTTGCCGGATATTTAAAAATCGTTTCCGGGCGGTCAAGCTGCTCAACCACGCCTTTGTTCATAATCGCTACCTGATCCGAGATTGAGAAGCACTCTTCCTGGTCATGAGAGACATACAGCGTTGTAATGCCCAGCTCTTGCTGAATACGGCGAATCTCCACCCGCATGTTAAGGCGCAGGTTGGCATCCAGGTTACTGAGTGGTTCGTCGAACAAGAGCAGGTCAGGTTCAATCACCAATGCACGAGCAATCGCCACACGCTGACGCTGTCCACCGGACAGTTCTTGTGGAAAACGTTTCTCAAATCCATTCAGGTTAACGACTTCCAGGATTCGCATCACACGGGAAGAGATATCCTTGTCTTTTACTTTACGCATCCGCAGGCCAAAGGCCACGTTGTCATAGACAGACAGATGCGGAAATAAGGCATAACTCTGAAATACAAATCCGAAGTTCCGCTTGTTCGCCGGAACCTTCGTATAATCCTTGCCGCCGAACATAAACTTGCCCTGTGATGCTTCCAGAAATCCGGCGATGAGGCGCAGCGTAGTTGTTTTGCCGCAACCGCTCGGTCCGAGCAGGGAGAGCAGTTTACCTTTTTCCAGCTCCAACTGAAAATCCTTCAGGATTGTCTGCTTATCGTATGCCACGGATACGTGGTCTAATGTCAGCAATGCCATAGCGTTCTGCGCCTCCAATTAACGTTTAGTAAAGTATGAAAATCCGCCCATGATCCGTTCGATCACGAACATTAAGAGTCCGGTCAGTACCATCAACAGCACGGAAATCGCTGCAATCGTTGGGTCAAAATAATTCTCCACATACGTCAGCATCTGGATCGGTAATGTGCTTACCCCTGGTCCGGTCATGAACACCGAGATGTCCACGTTGTTGAAGGACTCCAAGAAGGCAATCAGAACGGCAGCAATAATTCCTGAGCGGATGTTAGGAAGCACGATCGTGAAGAACGTTCTTACCCGTCCCGCACCAAGACTCAGCGCAGCTTCTTCCACTGCAAAGTCAAAGCTCGACAGACTCGACGCGATAACTCGAATGATAAATGGAAGCATGATAATCGTATGACCAATCAACAATCCGAGGTACATCGGCAGATGGTAGATTACGATCAGGTATTTCATCAATGTAAAACCAAGCACGATTCCCGGAATTAGTACCGGGGAAAGGAACAGTGCGTTCAGCACGGACTTGCCTTTGAAATCGTAACGACTAAGTGCATACGCAGCCGGAACTCCGAGCACCAGTGCCAACAGGTTCCCCAAAAGGGAAATGATGATGGACGTCTGGAATGTGCGGAGGAAACCGCCTGTGTTGAAAATATTCTCATACCAGCGGAGGGAGAACCCTTCCGGCGGAAATTTGAGTACCGTTCCCGGTTCAAACGAAGTGACCGATATGATCAGAAGCGGGCCCAGCAGAAAGATAAAGACCAGCAGACTGAACAGGCCCAGCCCGATATGTTTCTCCCGCATATGTCTACCCCTTCGGATTTAAAGTTTTGGCCATTTTGTTCATGACACCGACGACGACAAATGTAATCACAATCATAATCGCGGCAACAACCGAGGCCAGATACCAGTCGTTGAGGGTCATGGCGTTCTGATACAGGAACGTAGCAATCACGCGTTGCTTACCTCCTAGGAGGGCAGGTGTGGTATACGCCGTCAGGCTTCCGACAAAGACAAGCACAGCTCCGATTACAAGTCCTGGCACAGCCAGTGGGAATACGACCCGGCGGAATGCCGTAATGCGAGATGCACCCAGACTTTGTGCTGCTTTGAGCAGGTCACCGTCAATGTTCTCAAGTACACCGACCAGAGAGATAATCATCAGTGGCAGGAACAGATGCGTCAGACCAATCATCATCGCTGCCGGCGTGTACAGAATATCCAGCGGCTTGTCCACGATACCCAGGCCAACAAGGGTGTTATTGATCAACCCTTTGCGTCCAAGGATGATCATCCAGCTGAACGAGCGCACGACCGGGCTCGTCAGCAGCGGGAAGATCGCCAGTGCCAGCAAAATGCCTTTGCGGCGCGGTGCTTTCTGCGAAATATAATAAGCTGTCGGGAATCCGAGCACCACACAGACGATGGTGGTGACCACGCTGACTTGCAGCGTCGTAAGCAATATTTTCAAAAAGTATGGGTCTCTGAAAAAATGCATGTATCCTTCAAACGTGAAGGAGTTTTCTTGGAAAAACGTCGACCCGATCGTCAGGACAATCGGAATGATCATAAATGCCGCCAAAAACACGAATCCCGGCAGCAATAGCCAGTAGATTACTGATTTCTTCATCGCGATACTCCTGACTTGTAAATTTAATTCGAGATTGATACTTGAATACTCCGATTGCAGTACCGTCCTTCGATCCCTGTTATCCCCCGATTTATTGATTCACTTTCATAGGTAAAAATCGGGGGATAAAGGGGAACGCTTCGCTTCTCCAGATCGGTTCTGCACTCTCCGCAATCGTATAAATATCTAATTGGGGCAGAGCAACTACGCGTTTAACACGTTGATAAACAGTTCAAGGAATGCTTCTGCGTCTACGGTTTCGCAGACGAGGGTATTGGGTTGCTCGCCCAGACGGTTTTGGAAGTCGCATACCATCTGGCCATCGCACAGGCGGCTGGCGGTTTCGACGTCGACGTAATACGATTTGCGTCCTACCAGTTCCGGGGCAAGGGCTACGCCCACGGCTAGTGGATCATGTAAAGCGCAAGCGCGGACGCCGTTCATTTGTTCATAACGGTTGATGTAAATCTCCGTGCTCTGAGCCACGTACGCGCGGAGTGCAGGATCAGTGAGACGCTCAATCGTTGCTTCATTTAGCAGCGTTTGACGCGTCACATCCAGTCCAACTTGAGTAAGCTTCTCGATGCCTGCATGCAGTACAATGCGTGCGGCCTCTGGATCAGCGTATGTGTTGTACTCGGCTGTTGGTGTAATGTTGCCATGTCCGCGAACTACGCCACCCATGAAGATGACTTCCTTCAATAAAGAAGGCAATTCAGGACACTTCATCAGCGCGAGTGCCAAGTTCGTTAAGGGTGCGGTCATAATTAATGTCACTTCGCCTGGATACAACTTGGCTTGCTCCACGATAAAGTCTGGTGCAAAACCTTCCTCGGCTTTCTTAGATACGGCCGGATCAGGCAGTGCACCGCCCAATCCGTCTTGCCCATGTACCCGGTGTTCATAATGCGACTTGCGAGTGAGTGGTCCAGCTGCTCCTGCAATCACCGGAATCGCTGGTGCACCCGCAAGTTCAAGGATCTTGCACGTATTCTCTGTTGCCTGCTGGAGTGATACGTTCCCACAGACTGTGGTGATACCGAGGATGTCCAGCTTCCGGCTTTTGACCGCCAGCAAAATCGCCAGTGCATCGTCAATCCCCGTGTCCACATCAAGAATGACGCGATTCAGCGCTTCACTCATCCGTTCTCAACTCCTATGCGGTGATATGGTTGCTTGCTGCAAATGATATAAGTTCAACTAAAGAATATTTACACTTACCACTCCGATGACAGAATAACATTCCGATCGCTGTTATCCCCAGATTTTTTTAATTCCCTTTTTCAAAGGGAAAATCCGAGGATAGCGTATGCTTCCGAAGCAGCTTTCTTTCAGAAAGCTTTTAGGCGAACGCTTCGCTTCTTCACATTATTTCTGTCCTCTCCGTTCTCGTGTAAAAAGTTTAGTTGAACCTATATAGATCATAGATAACTTTTAAGAAACTCGGTTTGTTTATTGTGCAATTTCACGGTTCCAGCGATCTGTCCAGCCTTTAACTTGTTGATTCACGAATTCCATATCCAGCTTGTTCAACTTCTCAACAACGTCAGCGCCATATGTTACGCCTTCTGCTTCTTCAGCAGTCAGTTCAACCTTGGTGTTTACTGGGGAATCGACTTTAGCTTTAGCAGATTTCGCTTGTACATCCTGACTCAGCTGCCAGTTGATGAACTCTTCAGCCAGCTCTTTGTTTTTGCTGCCTTTCACGACATTGATCGTGTTCATCACGGCATATGCACCTTCGCTAGGTGTAACAAACTTTGCATTAGGAATAGCTGCTTTCAGATCTTTGAAATACATTTCCATGATCGGTCCGCCTGCAATCTCTTCCTGGGAGAACATGTTCACGAACTCGGACGTTTGGCTGTAGAATTTCACCACATTACCGCTCAGTTTTTTCAGTTCAGCAAATGCCACATCTTCATTAAACGTATCATTTCCAGCTACACGGGAAGCTGCATCCACAACCATTGGGCCAGCCGTTGCCGTAATATTCGGGATCGTCAGGTTACCTTCGAACGCTGGGTCCCACAGGTCACTCCATGAAGTCACTTCTTTGGAAACGAGGTCCGGGTTATAAGCGATACCGAGCTGTCCAACTGTGTAGGCCGGGCCATAATCTTCACCAAGTGGTGCTTTGGCAATATCATAAATGTCATTTACATTTGGAATTTTGGAGCGATCGATTTTCTCAAACAGACCTTCATCAATACCTTGTTGTGCATAGTAGTCAGAAAGGTAGATGACATCGACATTCGATGTACCCTGACGGATTTTATTCAGACGTTCAGCGTTATTGCCGACTTCGAGCACGATGTCTACATTATGTTCTTTTTCAAAAGGACCAAATACCGATTCATTGAAGAAATCTTCCGAGAATCCCCAAGTGGAGATAACCAATTTGGTAGCTGCTGTTCCCCCACTGCCTGATCCGCCTGTTGCATCCTCTGTGCTGCTGCCACAACCTGCAAGTAATACCGATGTCATTGCCACTGCTGCCAAACCGCTAATCCACTTTTTCATCATGATCCTGATTCCCCCTGATATATGTGATGTGTATGAAAAAAAACAAAAAGAAAAGCGCTCTTGTATAAACAAGAACACTTTTCTTCGTAAACAAAGGAAAGCGACACCCGCTGCCGGTACATCATCGGTTTCTGCTTCAGAATCAATCCGAAGACAGACGCCATCATATGAAATTGTACGGAATTTGATCATGAATCTGGCCATAACCTCCGTATACATCAACAAGAATTAATCCTGCCGATCCATCCTTAGGCCTGTTCCAGAATCACATTCGTGATGGCCCACTGGGTGGACGCATCATAATCCCGCAATATAGCTTCAATTGGCAAACCCATGTGTTGCTCGAGCTTCTCCCGGAATTTCTTCTTATATAAGACAGACATGCGGAAGTCCACTTCCAGCTTTAAGCCGGGGGCCTCCCCTTCCAGGGCATCAGAGCGCGGTGAACGTCGGTGCTTCGCGTAGAAGGTCACAATATTCTGGTCAATGGTCACTCTCAGGAGAGTGGTGCCAAATCCGAACAGTTCCTTCGAAATTTCGTTATAATACTGGCACATCTTCTTCTTGCTCTCATTGCTGTCCAGTAGTTCCATGAACTCACCCACATCTCTTACTACCGTACATTCGACGTGTTAACACGATTGATTATACATAAATATACGATCATAGGCAACCCAAAAGATATAGTTAACATGAGAATAACACATAAAAGCGAACGATGAGACATTATTCGCCGAAAACAATTCGTCTTATACCACAGTGAATTTACATTAATATGCCTGCATGTCATTCCTATACTATTGTTGCTTCTAAACCCCGTTTTAATACACAGCATTCGAGTCTTCGTTTCAACTTTCGCTCTGTAGGGGTATTAATTCCTGCGAAACATAGACAAACTTCGTCATCAACCGTTAAAATGAGACACAATGTTTACCTGTTTTTATTTTCTAGAAATTGGAGGCTTAACCCATGAAATGTCCAGTATGTAATCATGAAAATGGCGATGCCCATTTTTGCGAAAGGTGCGGCTCTAATCTGACGCAAACAGTTTCTTCGCCATCTCCTGTACCGAACCCGGAATCTGCTGCTTCAGAACCCGAATACACCCGTTGGTCCAGTACGCAAGCCACATCTTCACAGGCACCCGTTCCATCCAACACACCATCTGTCTCTACTCAGAAGCAACAGTCTACAGATTCAACAGACACCCAGGATCATGCTTCTGCAGGAGACAACAGCTCCAATCAGTGGAATAATATCGTGCAGAATGAGAAAGTTCAGCAAGCCAAAGAAGTAAGCAAACAGTATCTATCCTATTTCCTCAGTGTATTGGCCCGTCCTTATCAGGCAATGAAAACCGTTGGTGATCAGCATTCACTAAACGGATGGCTAACGATGGCGCTGATTGCAGTCCTATCTTCTACATACTTCTTAATTACCTTTAGCCGTATAGGCATGGATGGCTTGTTCATTGGTGGATTTATTCGGCCGCTGTTGTTCACCGCCATTATCCTGATTGCCTCGATTGCACTGATGTACGCTATTCTGAAGATTGAAAAAATAACATTCCGTCCCAAAACACTGGTTGCCCAGTTCGGTACATTGCTTGTTCCTGCTGTCGTATCCCTTGTTCTGGCGAATCTGTTTATTATCATCTCGTATTCCATCGCGATCTCATTGCTTGCTGTCTCGTATATCATTATCTTTGTCGCTCTGAACTCGGTGCTATTCCAATATCCACTGAATCGTACCAAAGCAGCCATCGACAGTATGTACAGCGTGCTGATTGCCAATGTGGTCGTGTTCTTTATTGTGTATCAATTGTTGGGTGAAGTTATTATTGGACTAATCGGCCTGATGCTTTCGCCTTTTGGACGTCTGTAAAATAGTTCAGTTGGAATAAAGCTATTCTGTCCTCTACGTTTCGTGTAAATGGTTATTTCAATAAATAAAATTTTACTGACTCTTTAAATTTATATTTAGGCGTTCCCTGCTCACGCGGGGAACGCCTTTATTTGGTTTTCCAAGGCAGCATTGCGCTGAGCATGTATCATACACTATAATGTGTAGTGCAATAGGTATGTTCTTATTTACGTAACAACCACGAACCCAGTAACTCCCGTTAAGTAATGAGAGGATTCACTGTTGTAATTAACACTACATAATGTAGTGTATTGATCAATTATTTTACAAAGAAAGCAGAGGAACTCTCTATGGACATGTCTCATATGAATCATATGCAAATGGAGCACGAAGCAGGTACATCCTACCTGTGGCTCATCGTAGGTGCAATCGTGTTGCTGTTCTCCATCGCCGCTTATATCTGGGCATCACGCACACAGGGCAAAATCCTGGGTCACATGAAAAAGAAAGAACGGGCGGGCATCCAGAAAAAAAGTCGATCCCTTCGGCTGGTAGCACATGTATTGATGGCTGTGTCGATTGTTACGTTTGGTCTGTTCTTCCTACAGGGTGCAGGGGCAAAATATGATGTAGCCGATCTGGCGTCCAACGCGACAATCGATGTGACTGACGATAAATACTATGGCGCAGACCATACAGAAGACCCGATCCAGTATGAGATGACAATCCCAACATCGGGGCCGCATAACCCGCATGATATCAAATTTGGATTTTACACCGACTTCCCGGGCTATAATTACCTGGTGCACAATCTGGAGCACGGGGATATCATCATCTATTATCGTGAGAACGCAAGCGAGGACTTGAAGGAGCACCTGAAATACCTCGCTAAATTCCGCGAAGCTGGAGCCGGGATACTGGCTGTACCAAATAAGGATATCCCCGAAGGCAGTGAAGTTGTCGTGACCGCATGGACCAAAACGATGAAGCTCGACCAATTCGACGATGCCAAAGTGGGTACTTTTATCAATAAATATATTAATCAGGGACCTGAAAAGATTCCTGCCTCCATTCGCCAGGGCGGCGGAACGATGTAATAACCTATAGAATCAAACGGAATTAGCTCCCGAATCAAATTGACTCGGGAGCTAATTCTTTATCGCCCAGATGCCGATATTTCAAGTAGAAAACTGTACATTTGAAATACAATACATACGAACAAAAAAAGAACGACCAGTAACAAAGTAAAGAGATACAGAGACGATTCATCCAACATATCAAGGGGGAACACTTTTACCAATGAACAGTTTGTTTATGCGGATCTTTTTATTTTTTTCCTGTCTGATGCTGGCCGCGGGTGCGGTTCTTGGCATTACGATGTACCGTTCATCGGCTCAACTGGTCGAGCAATCCATGGGTATGCAGGCACAGGCTGTAGCTGAACGGGCAGCAGCATTAATTGATACCTCCCTGTATGTACCACTCAGTACTGGACAGGACCAAACAGCGTATTATGGCACTTTGCGTGAGCAGCTCAGTCAGCTGCGTGAAGCCAATGGACTCAAGTATCTGTACACCCTTGGTACACGCGAAGAAAATGGAACTGCTACGTATTTCTACGTTGTGGATGGGGCCGCTGCTGATGTGGCAGAGGACGACTTCTCTCCTTACGGTTCCGCAGAAGAGACCCCTTACGAGGGAATGCTACAGGCTTTTGAGCAGAATGAACCTATTCGAGGTGAACTCACCCAGGATGAATATGGCGCTACCATTACAGCGTATGTGCCGATCCATGGGGATGACGGGAAAGTGCTGGGCCTGGTCGGTGCGGATCTGGACTCCACTGCGGTCTATGAACTGATGTCTCGCAACCGTATGACCATGATCTGGACAGCGCTGGCGATTGTGCTGCTCAGTGTCTTGTTGGTGTATGGATTCGCCCACTACTTGACCCGTCCATTGGTGAAGCTGAAGAAGTTAATTGCTCAGGTGGGCAAAGGCGACTTGACCGTCAACGTCGAACTTGGACGAAAGGATGAGGTCGGACAGCTCGCTTCCGAGTTCAAACATCTGGTCACAGGTACCCGGGATGTCATGACGGGCATCCGTCAAAGCTCTGATTCTCTGCTACAAGCCGCAGAAGGAGTATCGAAACATTCACAAGCGACTGCGGAAGCCAGTCAGCGCATTGCCGAGCATACGAATCATACAGCCAGTGGGGCTGCTGAACAGGTGGCTCGTGCGGGCGAAGTTACAGTAGCCATGGAAGAAATTACGCGCAGCATGCAGCACATTGCGAATTCTTCCTCCATGGTCGCAGATGTCTCGCAGGAAACAACCAATAACGCAGTACAAGGTCAAGCCAACATCAACACAGCGATGGACAGTATGGACAAAATTCATCAGGCGAATGTGCAGATGGTCGCCTCCACCTCCCAACTGGAGCAGTATTCCGATAAAATTGAGTCGGTGGCACATCTAATGAAAGGTATCGCTTCACAGACCAATCTGCTCGCACTTAATGCGAGTATTGAAGCCGCTCGTGCAGGAGAGTATGGCAGCGGGTTTGCGGTGGTTGCCTCAGAGGTTCGCAAGCTTGCGGGGGAATCAGAGCAATCGTCCCAGCATGTAACCGAACTAATTGCGGAGATGACACGCCAGACTGCCTTGTTGTCGGAACATATGTCAGCCAGCACAACAGCTGTACAGTCCGGTCTCACTGTCGTTCAGGAGGCAGGCCGTTCGTTCACATCCATTCATACCGGGATTGAGACAATCAATGAACGTCTGCATGAAGTATCCGCAGCATCCGAGCAGCTGTCTGCCAGTGCAGAAGAAGTGTCCGCATCCGTGGAGGACATGGAGCATATCTCGCGTGAATCCTCTTCGAGTATCCAGAAGGTGTCGCACGCTACCGGAAGCCAGCTTCAATCCATGGATGAAATGAGTGCATCCGCAGAATCTCTCCGAGTATTGTCCAGTGAGCTGAACGGATTGATTAATCGATTTAAAATATAGCAAGCAGCTTAGAATGCTATATAGATTGAACTAAAGAATATTCACACTTGCCACTTCGATGACAGAACAACCTTCCGATCGCTGTTATCCTCAGATTTTTTGATTCAATTTTACAATGGTGAAAATCTGAGGATAAAGGCGAAGTATATGCTTACGAAGTAGCTTTCTTGCAGAAAGCTTTTAGCTTCGCTTCTTCAGGTTATTTCTGTCCTCTACGTTCTCGTGTAAAATGATTGTTCAATCTATATAGATCAGCCCACAACAAAAAAGCCGCACGGCAGGGACGGGAACATGGGGGTCAACCCCATTTCCGGACACTGCCTGCGGCTTTATTTTTGTTGTACCTTTAAAGATGGCAAGCCTTACGGTTGCCTGAATTAGTAGCGCTGCGGAGCAGCTTTTTTACCCAAATCCGTCATATACGTAAAGAACGCTTCCGGATCGGTATCATACACCAGTTGTACTGGGCGTCCGTCTGCTTGCTCCACCGTGCGGCCCTGGCTAGGACCATCCGGGATGACAATACAGTTTACCGTTTTCTTCTTCACGATGTCCTCGCGTCCAACGGAAGCCGTTGTCAACACATCCCACAGATAGTATGTGGAATTCGTCTCACTGTACACCAGTGGCGGACAACCTGCGTAACAGTTACCCAAGAAGTCAACGCCTTCAAAGCGACGCTCTGCTGCCCAGCGGTTACGAACGGCTGGAGTCAGAGGTACTTTGTTCGTGCTTTCCAGTGCAACCAGATCGATCTGGATACCACTCTGCCATACACGGTAAGCCGCTTCCGGGTCCCAGAATACGTTCCATTCAGCTGTGCCGTCATGCTCAGGCTCTTCTACGTTACCACGCTCGAATGTGCCGCCCATCCATACCAGCTTGTCGATCTTCTCTTCAATGTCTGGTGCTTCGTCCAGTGCACGCGCAAGGTCCGTCAGTGGGCCTGTGAACAGAAGCAACGTTTTGCCTTCGGTATTGCGCACTTTCTCGATCAGATGCTGGTGTGCCGGAACAGCAGAAAGTGGCGCTTCCATTTTGCCGGACTCGTTCAGTACTGGAAGTGCATCTACATAGAAGGAATGCAGTCTCCACGCCGCAGGAAAAGGATTTTTCCCTCTGGAGTTGGATTTGGATACCTCTACGGAATATGTACCGAAACGATCGATAATTTTACGGCTGGCATCTGTTGCTGGCTCCAGATATCCGTCTGCCGGAATAACCGATACGCCGGTTACATGTACATTGTCCATTTGCAGAAGCATGAACAGCGATACGAGGTCATCCACGCCGCCGTCATGGTTGAAATACACATTAAGTTGGTTCGTCATGCTTGCTTTCATCCTTCCCCTGGTTGTCCCATTGTTGTTAATTCATCCGTCTGCCCTAAGCCGACGCTTCCTCTATTATGTCCCAAAACCCTTGACTACGTAAACCTTCCCCATGCAAAGAAAACAAGGATCACACCTCATCCTGCGGATATTTTACAGTTCCACCATTCCATCTCAGGAGGACATACCGTTCTACTCTCAATGCTATAAAAATAAAGAAATGGACAGCAAGCTTGAAGCCTCGCCGTCCACCTCACCCAATCCATGCATTACACGGACTGGTTCTGTTTCTCTTCATTCTTCTCTGCAATTGGAACATACTTTCCTGGCCAGAAGGCCCATTTACCCAGCAATGCGGTGATCGCCGGTACCATGAACGGACGAACCAAGAAGGTATCCAACATCACACCAACAGCTGTAATTATACCAAACTGCACCAACACCTGAATTGGCAATGTAGCAAGTACTGCAAATGTTCCTGCCAAGATCAGACCCGCAGATGTAATAACAGAGCTTGTCTCGCCAACACCTTCTCTAATCGCTTGACGAAGCGGCATCGTTTTACGTTTCTGCCAGATGCTAGAGATCATGAAGATGTTGTAGTCTTCACCCAGTGCCACGAGGAATACAAAGGAATACAGCGGAATCGCTCCCTGAATGGCATCTGCGCCAAGTCCGTAGTGAATGATGATCCAACCCAGACCCAGTGCAGAGAAATACGACAGAACAACCGTTGCAATCAGATACGCCGTGGCCACAACGGAACGCAAGTATAATAGTAACAACAAAGTAATCATACCGATGACCACTGGAATAATGATCTTGGCATCCCGTTCTCCAGCTACTTCAATGTCATACTGTTCAGCCGTCTGACCATCGAGCCAGACATTACTGTTCGCATTGGTTACTCCGGCATCTTGAAGCGCCTGTTCCGCAGTAGCTCGCAGATCCGGGATATGCTGCATTGCCTCCATGGAATATGGATTCAGATTGAACTCCACATCAAAGGCGGTAATGTTGGCATTCTCGGCACCCTGTTGAGCATCGCCTACTTTGCTAATGTAATCCAGCGATTCGAGACGCTGCTTCAGATCGGTTTCTTTGCCTTCGGCATCCACGATCACTTTGACTGGAGCCAGCTCACCTTGAGAGAATTGTTCGCCGATGACGGTGAAACCTTCGCGGGAAGGCACATCCTCTGGGAATGAAGACAACAGATCGTAGGTGAATTTCACCTGAGTAGAGAACGCCGCCAGTCCTCCCAGCAATACCAACGTAATTGCAAGAACGGTCCATGGCTTCGTTACTACAATACGGCCAATCCAGCTTTCCTTCACTTTGCGCGGGGCAGGAGCCGGTTTGCCTTTTTTCTTCGCACGTTCCACTTCCATCTCATGGGTACGCGGTACGAACGGGTAGAATGAACCCCGACCGAAGATTGCGAGAAGCGCTGGAACCAGCGTCAGACTTGCAATAAACATAATAAAGATGGACAGACTGAATGGTACGGCAAAGCGATGATATGCACCATATTCAGCCAGCAACAGCACCAGTAGTGCTGCAACGACCGTGAATCCACTCATGGCAATGGCGCCGGAAGATCCGGTAATTGCCTGGAAGATGGCTTTCTTTTTATCCGGCTCATGATAGAGAATTTGGCGGTATCTGGAGATCATGAACAGACAGTAATCCGTTCCTGCTCCAAATAACAATACGGTCATGATCGAGATCGACTGTGCGTCCACCGTGATCCAGCCCTGATCCGCCATGAATCCGAGAATGGGGCTTGTCACCATATATGCGAAACCAACGGCAATGATCGGGATAATCGCCAATACCGGCGAACGATAGATCAACAACAGCAGGACTAATACCAGTACAACGGTAGCGATTAGCAAGGATACATCGGCGGAGGAGAAAAGTCCGCTCGCATCAATGGATATCCCTACTGGCCCTGTCACACGGGCAACCAATGTATTAGTATCATCTATAGCTACATCGAACGGGTTCGCCCCGAAGATGTCTTGTGTTTTTTGCTCAAGCGCTTCAATACCTTCCTTCAATTGTTCCGAATCGGCACCTTCATTGAAGAAAAGTGGCATAACCAAGGTGCTTCCGTCTTCCGAAAGCTGGCCTTTCAATGCCTGTGGCGGCAATTGATAAAGTGGCACAACGGACTGCTGTTGTTCTACCGGATCTTGATCCAGTCGCTCCGTTAATGCCTGAATGTTCTGAATCTGCTCATCCGTCAGACCGCCGGCTTGACGCCATACGATCAGTGCGGGCAGTCCTTCGCCGCCAGGAAATTCCTTCTCAGCAAGTGCAGCTGCCTGAACTGATGGTTTGGACTCACTTAGATCCTGCGCGTTATTAGTTTCACGATCACCTACAGCAGGCCATACCATACCAAGCACAACGGCGATAATGATCCATACCAACAGCGTAATCCATTTGCTTCGTTTGCCAGCAACCCAGCGGTCATAACCCGAACCTTCCTGCATCGTCTCTTCATCTCCCTATATTGTTTCTATGAGGCCCTATTTTTGTGATGTTATAGTAATGAACCACGGGTCATAGTATAATCGAGTTAATTATATATACCGGAAGGTTAATTATGCAATCGTTATTTTTGTGAACACGTCTAACAAGCAATTTAATACGTAAAGAGGTATGTACCCATGAGCAAAAAAACAAACATTCCCCGGTCACCGGGTAGACCCAAATCGGGTGCGGATCAAGCATCTGTGCAATCCAACATATTGTTGACTGCTTCACGTCTGTTTATGGAGTATGGGTATGAACCTGTCTCTCTCCAACAGATTGCTTCATTATGCAATGTAACCAAAGCATCGATCTATTATCACTTCTCCAGCAAAGCCGATCTGTTCACCGTTGCCATTACCCGCATGATGGCAATGGGCATGCAGCAGACTTCGCTCCGTCTGGATGAACCTGGTACGCTGCAAGAGCGGCTGATTAAGGTTGCGGAAGCGAAGATGCAACACTCCCATATTGAAACGGAGACCATGATGCGAGAAGCCGAGAAACATCTAGATACGGAGCAACTCGCTCAGATTCGGGAAGCAGAGGTTCGCATATTTGAAGTGCTAGCCACCCATTTTCAGAAGGAGATGGACAATGGTTATTTGCGGGTCGGGAACCCCATGCTACTTGCCCATGCGTTTACATCACTGCTGATGCTCGCGAACCGCGAAGATGTACGCAACATGAATGGTGGCAGCATTGAGGAACTTGCGCAGGAACTGGTGGCCCTGTTTCTGGATGGAGCGGTTAAGCGGAACTAAAGACCCTTCTATACGTTGGCCGATGAACCCACAAGATGAAATATGGAATGTTGAACCGTTATTCCGTTAATATTTTAGGAGGAAACAACTTATGTCACATTCAAAACCATCCCCACGTATCCCCCGTCTGCTAGAAACGTCGCGCATATACCTGCGTCCTTTCGAGATTACAGATGTGGATGTTTATTTCCCCAGTCTGTTTGACGCGGAGATGCGTAGGCTGACGGGTACACAGAACAGTTTCACACGCGTTCAGGTTGAACGTTATGTTGAAAACGCTGCACAAGATGACTCCAGACTGATGCTACTGATTGCTTTGCAGGAAAATGACCAAATCATCGGAGATGTCGTCCTGATGGACATGCATGCCAAAAATCGCAGTGCACACATCCGGGTTGCCATCGATCAGGCGGAGCAGCAAGGAAAAGGCTATGGTAGCGAGGCGTTACTGCTTATGCTGGACTACGGCTTCGGCATCTGTAACTTGCATCGAATTGAGCTTGAGGTGTACGCCTTCAACGAGCGAGCCATTCGCACGTATGAGAAGCTTGGATTCCAGCGCGAGGGTGTGAAGCGGGATGTCTTGTTCTACAATCATCAATACCATGATGCGATTCAGATGAGCATGTTGGAGGATGAGTTTAGACAACGTCATATGAAAGATCAGACAGGGAATGATTGAGTTTCCGATCAGCTAAAATCAAACTAAAAAACCGGGGATTTAATACCCCTCCCCGGTTAGAAACTTCAGATGACCCGTCAGCACCGACAGCTCGGCGGGTGTCTTCATATATAATTCGCCATCCGTATCGGCTGACATCGGCGTATCTGTCTTCACTTTTAGCGCAGATGCCTTGAAGTATGAAATGCTCTCACTCTGAGGTTGCCAATCTCCCTCCGGCTTGTGCGATAGTATCTCTCGCAGCAGCGGAATGCCTGTCTCATGAATAATGAGTACGTCCAGCTCCCCATCCTGCAACGCATCTGGTGCAAAGGGTAATGCATTGGTTCCTAGAAAACGGCCGTTGGCTGCGTAGATCATCACAGCTTCGCCTTCTATCTCTTTCCCATCAGCCTCCAGTTGATATCGAAACGGCTCTGTATGACTGATTGTCTGTAACGTGCTGATAAAATAACTGAGCTTACCCAGCGCGCCTTTCAGATTCTCGTTAATATTCTGCGATGCATCACTGATTAAGCCAATGCCAAAAAAGTTCGTGAACACCCGATCATTAGCTCGTCCAACATCAATGGATATCACCCGACCTGCCAGTATTTCTTGTGCGGCAGTCTCTGCATCCGGTGAAAGGCCGAGCGAACGCGCAAAGTCATTACAAGTGCCTCCAGGCAATACACCAATCAACGGAGGATGTTGCAGATCAGCCAGTCCATTCACACATTCATGCACCGTGCCATCCCCACCCAGGATAAATACCACATCGAATTGTTCCCCGCGCTCACGACACAGCTTCTCTCCCTCACCCGGTTCATCCGTGCGCACAATGACGAGTTCGTGAACAGCAGGAGCCAGCACACCAGCCACCATACCCACCGTATTCTCACGATTGGCCTTGCCCGAATGATGATGATGAATTAACAACGCTTTGTTAAACTCCATCCTTCTCTTCCTCCATTCCAATGCTTGTTACCCTTTACCCACAAAGGTTGAAGCCGTAAACAAGCCCTGCGCTACTCGCTCATCATGATCCAAAATAGGTTTCCCAATTAAGTATGCACCCTAATCGGCATTCATTCGTAATAGTATGCATGAGAAAAAAGGTTTCTCCACACCTTATGTCATAAGGTTGCAAATTTTGCTGGTGAGAACCCATTCAAAATGAGTCAAAACGGTTATATCTATACCATATACGAATGGAGGGATTCCCTATGATTCCGGCAACGTTGGAACAATTGGAGCAAGTTCGCAAGGAATGCCGTACCATGGTTCGCAAAAGAGCTACCGCTTCCGCCGGTACAACACTCGTTCCGCTGCCCGGTACAGACGTACTGGCTGATGTGGGAATGCTGATGCAGCTGTTGCCTGCCATTAACAATAAATTCGGATTATCGCAAAAACAGCTGGACGGCATGGACCCCGAGACCAAATCCATGATCTATGGATTCGTGATGTCCATCGGAAGCAAAGTTATCGGTCGCATGATCACTAAGGAATTGGTGGTACAGGTTCTGCAAAGAGTCGGAGTACGCGTAGCCACCAAATCAGTCGCCAAATTTGTCCCCTTTGCAGGACAGGGATTGGCAGCCGCACTCAGCTTTACAGCCATGCGCTATGTGGGTAACAAACACGTGGATGACTGTTATGAAGTCGTCAAACGCATGATTGAGCAGCGCGAATTGATCCCGGGTGAACCCGCTCCGTCTGCACTGGAGGAAGTGAATAGCGACGACGCGAAGATAGAAGTGAAGTCGATCTCTAGCAACGAGGTAGATGAACCTGCCAAGAAATCTAAGGATCAGTAAATAAATAATTCATATCTCACGTCAATCCTCTGGAGATACGACAAATAGCCGGGAACCCTATTAGGGTGCTCCCGGCTATTCTTTTTAATTACATCTGTAATCTTAGATCGCCTGTGGTTGTTGCTCCGCAAACTGACTATTATACAGATCCGCATAGAAGCCCTGACTTGCCATTAATTCCTCATGATTGCCCTGTTCAATCACGTTACCATGATCCATAACCAGGATCAGATCGGCGCCGCGAATAGTGGACAAACGGTGTGCAATGACAAAGCTTGTGCGATCCTTCATCAGATCATTCATCGCTTTCTGGATAAATACTTCGGTCCGTGTATCCACGCTACTCGTCGCTTCATCCAGAATGAGGATAGCTGGGTTCGCCAGAATCGCTCGTGCAATCGTCAGCAACTGTTTCTGCCCTTGAGAGATGTTCGATGCCTCTTCATTCAGCACTGTGTCATAACCATCAGGCAGTGTACGGATAAAGTGATCCGCATGTGCCGCAACGGCTGCCTTGATTACATCCTCTTCCGTAGAACCTTCTCGACCATAGGCGATGTTGTCCCGAATCGTTCCGTTAAACAACCAGGTATCCTGAAGCACCATGCCAAACAGACTACGCAGCTTGCCACGTTCCATGTCCTCGATATTGGCACCATCAATCGTAATCCGACCATCCTGAATTTCGTAGAAACGCATTAACAGGTTGATCAGGGTAGTTTTACCAGCTCCCGTTGGTCCAACAATGGCTACCGTCTGTCCCGGTTTTACATCAATATTCATGTTATGAATGAGCAGTTCGTTTTCTTTATATCCAAAATTAACACCTTGGAACGTAACCGCACCTTTAGGCTGTTGTAATTGCACGGGTTGTTTGGACTCTGGAACTTCTTCCTCTTCATCCAGCAACTCGAATACACGTTCCGCCGAAGCAATCGTTGATTGAATGATATTGGAGATATTCGCAATCTGGTTAATCGGTTGTGTGAATTGACGGGAGTACTGTGTGAAGGCCAGAATATCCCCGATAGAGATCAATCCGCGTGTAACGAAAATCCCACCAACTACACAGATCAGCACATAACCCAGGTTACCAACAAAACTCATGAGCGGCATAATGATACCGGAGATAAACTGGGCTTTCCAGCCGGATTCATACAGTTCTTCATTGACCTTCTCGAATTGCTGTACGGATTGTTCTTCACGTCCAAATGCTTTGACAACCTTGTGTCCCGTATACATCTCTTCGACATGACCATTCAGTTCCCCAAGGGATTTCTGTTGACCGGCAAAGTGTTTTTGCGAACGGGAAGCGACCAGCATGACAACAACTACACTGAGTGGCAGCGTCAAAATCGTGATCAGTGTCATCCATGGACTAATCGTCAACATCATGATAATTACGCCGACAATCGTGACGATGGACGTAATGAACTGTGCCAAACTTTGCTGAAGTGTATTACTGATATTGTCCACGTCATTCGTGGCACGGCTAAGTGTCTCCCCAGTTGTGCGGGAGTCAAAATATTTCAAAGGAAGACGTCCAACCTTGGCACTGATCTGCTCACGCATGTCATACACAACACGCTGGGCCACACCGGCCATCAGGTATTGCTGAACATACATAAATGCAGCACTGAACAGATAGAGTCCGCCAAGCAGGTATAATACTTTCATCAATGCAGGAAAATCAATCCCGGCTCCCTGTACACCCTGGAGGATGGCAATGGCGCCTTTACTGAGAATATCCGTTCCTTCTGCCATAACTTTTGGACTGATGATGCTGAATACGGTACTCAAGATGGCTGCAACCAGCACACCTAACAGACGAGAACTATGGGGCTGGAGATAACGAATCAAGCGCCGCAATGTACCTTTGAAATCTTTCGCTTTCTCAGCGGGAGGTCGCATGCCCATTCCGGGACCAGGACCCGGCCCACCAGGTGGACGAGGCGACTTGCGTTCTGTACGTTCACTCATGCGATCTCCTCCTCTGTCAGCTGGGAGGATACAATCTCGCGATACACTTCATTGTGCTCCAGCAGCTCTTTATGTGTTCCTGAACCGACAATTCGGCCCTCATCCATCACTAGAATGCGATCGGCATCCATTACTGTACTTACGCGCTGGGCTACAATCAGCACAGCCGCTTCTGTCGTTTCGGACTTCAGCGCAGCACGAAGTTTAGCATCCGTTTTGAAATCGAGAGCAGAGAAACTGTCATCAAAGATATAGACTTCCGGACGGCGAACAAGTGCGCGAGCGATGGACAGACGTTGCTTTTGTCCACCAGAGACGTTGTTACCGCCTTGTGCGATAAGGCTGTCATATCCATCTTTCATCTCGGTAATGAAATTCTCTGCCTGAGCCGTACGGGCTGCATGAACAACTTCATCCATTGTGGCATCGTCTTTCCCGTGACGGATATTTTCCGTAATCGTACCTGTGAAGAGGACTGCCTTCTGCGGTACAAAGCCAATTTTGGCACGAAGATCTTCCTGCCGAAGCTCACGCACATCCGTACCATTTACCCGAACACTGCCTTCAGTCACATCGTAGAATCGTGGAATAAGACTGAGCAATGTCGATTTCCCAGAACCCGTACCGCCAATGATGGCTGTTGTCTCACCTGAGCGAGCTGTAAAGGAGATATCGGACAAAGCTGGATTCTCTGCGCCCGGATAACGGAAAGTTACATTGTCAAACTCAATCATACCCTGCATGGATTGCATACCACGAGGTTGCTCGGGGTTGCTAAGATCCGGCTGCATATCAAGCACTTCGTTGATCCGTTCTGCCGATGCTGAAGCTCTTGGAATCATGACAAAGATCATCGAAACCATAATAAGTGAGAACATGATTTGCATTGCATACTGGATGAAGGCAATCAATGCACCGATGTTCATATTGCCGCTGTCGATCCGAAGTCCACCAAAATAAAGGATGGCAATCATCGAAAAGTTCATAACCAGCATCATCACAGGCATAATGGTCGCCATGAGCACATTAACTTTGATCGATGAATCTCTCAGTTCTGTATTGGCCCCGTTAAAGCGCACTTTCTCATGCTCCCCACGGTTAAAGGAACGAACAACCCGAATCCCTGTTAACTGCTCACGCAGCACCAGGTTGAGTCGGTCCAGCTTTTTCTGAATGGTTTTGAACAAAGGTAAACCCTTGGCACCAATCAGCGCAATGGCTCCGCCCAGTACCGGAAGCACGACCAGGAAAATCGTAGATAATTTGGCGTCCTGAGATACCGCCATGAAGATACCCCCGATACACATCAATGGAGCCATAATCATCATGCGTAGCATCATCGTAAGTACGTTCTGTACCTGCGTAATGTCATTCGTTGTACGCGTAATCAGTGAAGCAGTACCCATCTTATCGAACTCCTGGAGCGAAAAGTTCTCCACATGACGGAATACTCTGCTACGCAGTTGTTTGGCAAACCCACCCGCTGTGCGGGATGAGAGGTAACTGGCAATTACCGAACATGCTGTTCCGCCAATCGCAATGACCAGCATCCACCCACCAATCTGCCAGATATACGGGATATCTCCCTTAATAATGCCGTCATTCACGATATCCGCCATTAGTGTAGGCAGGTACAATTCAGCAAGCGACTGAAACAGTACCAAAACCAGAATGAAGATAATCGGAATTCGGTATGGCTTCAGCATGCGAAACAGTTTCATCATGGCGTATCATCTCCTTGTGTCGAATCATCTTTTTCCAGGGAAGGCAGTGTATCGAAAAAGGTATACACCTTGGTTAACAACTCGGCCAATTGAAGGCTATCGTCCTCACCCAGATGCGCAACCAACTTGTTAAATATTTGCATGCGCTCTTCGTGAGCAGCCCGAATAATAGCACGGCCTGCTTCCGTAATCGTAATGCGCACTGCACGTCGATCCTCCGGGTCCATGGTCCGTTCGACCAACCCTTCGTCCTCAAGGCCTCGAATCACCGGTGTAATGGTTGGTGATTTCACTCGTAGCAAAGCACTGATTTCCGAGACTTTCATCCCGGGATGATTGGATTGGATCGTGTCATTGAAATCAGGTGGGTTATCCTGCCAATTCAACCGCTCTCCCGGATGCATCCCGTGGAGCAAACAACCGAGCACCATAATTTCATTGTGATTGCGCCCATGAGGTTTATGTTGCCTCCATTTGCCTTTATTAAACTGCATGATGGAGTATAAAAGCTTCTGAGCGACCGGATCAATACCAGTCATAATGGGTTCCTCCTTCTTTCTTTATCATTCCATAGACATCCAACATCATAGGACATCTATTAAATAGCATCACGATTAAATAGATGTACAATTAATTAGGTGTACTAAGTATATTCCCGAAAGAAGCCAAAGTCAAACATCTAAAAATAACCAATATAACCCCATAACAAGAGCTTACATGCGCTTGTTATGGGGTTTGTCATTTTGCCGTCATTGGAGCTTTCTATACTTATTATGTGCAATTCCATGAATTCAACTTACAAAAAGCTCCCATTCTATACTCCGGTGGATAAAGACCCGGATATATAATAGGAGCTTTTTATTACGATGGAAAAGAAGAAACATGATAGCTCTGTTTTTGCATAACTTACATGCTTAGGTGTGCTTGTTAAGTATCAAGATTGTGAAGCAGAGACCGTTTTAAGCACTGAGGCAAACGGGAAATATTCTTTCGCATTGTTGTAAGCGATGCCCTGTACGATCTGGCCGAGCAGCTCCATATCCTGCGGTGCCTCGCCCTGTTCAGCCCATTCACCAATGAGATTGCAGACCAGCCGACGGAAATATTCATGCCGTGTGTAGGACAGGAAGCTGCGTGAATCGGTCAGCATGCCAACAAATCGGCTGAGCAGACCCACATTCGCCAGTGCTTTCATCTGAGCGAGCATGCCGTCCTTTGTATCATTGAACCACCAGGCCGCACCAAGCTGGACTTTGCCAGGAATGCCCCCGCCTTGGAAGCTGCCAATAATGGCAGCGAGCACTTCATTATCCCTTGGATTCAAGGAATACAGAATCGTTTTGGGCAACGCCTGCTGCTGTTCCAACGCGTCGAGCAATCCAATCATCGCTGACGATAGCGGTGTATCATTTACGGAATCGTAACCGGTATCCGGCCCAAGCTTGGCAAACATGCGCGTGTTGTTGTTGCGGGCTGCATTGATGTGGAACTGCATCACCCAGCCTCGCTCTGCATACAGTTTGCCGAGGAACGTCAGCGTTACCGTCTTGTACTTGTCCTCTTCTTCACGAGTTACTTTCTGACCTGCAAGTGCCTTTGCAAAAATCGCAGCCGCTTCTTCTCGCGTAGCCACACCGTAAGGAACATAATCGAGTGCATGGTCAGAGACTCTGCCGCCTACGGAATGGAAGAATTCCACTCGGGACTCCAGTGCGGTAAGGAAGGAATCATAATCGGAAATCGCGGTACCGGATGCCTGTGACAACTTGCCCACCCATTCGGTGAAGGTATCGCGGTTCAACTCCAGCCCTTTATCCGGACGGAAGGATGGCAATACGGCTGTATTAAAGCCTTCGATCTCCTGAATCTTCAGATGATACTCCAGTGAATCGGTAGGATCATCGGTTGTGCATACAACCGTGACATTGGATTTGGTAATCAGATCACGTGCACCGAATCCGTCACTATTGAGTTTGGCATTTACTTTTTCCCAGATGGCTGGTGCGCTTGTCTCATTAAGAACTTCGTAGACGCCGAAGTAACGCTGTAATTCCAGATGAGACCACGCATACAGCGGATTACCAATCATCATGGGTACCGTTTTGGCGTATGCCAGGAAACGATCGTAATCGGTCACTCCTTCGCCACCTGTCACATATTGCTCTTCAATTCCGTTCGCGCGCATGAGCCGCCATTTGTAGTGATCACCGTATAACCAGGCCTCTGTAAGATTGCCAAAGGTTTTGTTCTCGTAGATCTCCTGAGGACTGAGGTGGCAATGATAGTCAATAATCGGCATGTCTTTGGCATAATCCTCATATAACTTGACCGCCGTTTCATTGTGCAGCAAAAATTGTTCATCCAGAAAAGATTTCATTCGCCTCGCACGCTCCCTTTAGGTGAGTTTACGTTCATATGGGTTCACTTCCCATCTTTACGCTACACTGTTTACCACCAAAGTTCAATATAAAATGATAGCGTTATCAAAAAAGGTTGATTTAGGCATATTTTCGCGAACAAGGTATACTGGATTTAACGCAAGGATGCTGATCTGAAGATCACACAAGGAGATGAGATGAATTGAAAATTACTTTTCTCGGCACAGGAGATATGTTCAGCGTGGAACAGCATCACAATAGTATGCTGGCTGAATTCGGAGGCACGCATCTGGTCATTGATTTTCCAGAATCGAACGCCAAAGCGCTTAAGGAATATGGATTCGCCATGACCGATATCCACAATGTGTTCATTACGCATCTACATGAAGATCATATTAATGGTGTACAGATGCTCGGATACTACTCACAGATTGTCGGCGATCGCAAACCCCGTCTGTTCATCCACGAACAATTGGTAGATCCGCTCTGGAACATTCTATCCCCCGGCATGCGCTACACAACGGATGGTGAACGTACCATGAGCGATTACTACGATGTCGTTCCTCTGCCAGATGGAGGCACATTTGAACTGGGCGGCGTGACGTTTGAGACGTTTCGGACACAGCATGTTCCCGGTATGGTCAGCAATGGATTGCTCGCCAAGCCTTACTTCTATTACAGTGCAGACAGTACACTCGACCAGGAACGGGTGGAGCAGATCGCCGCTGATGTGCAGCTGATTTTCCATGAATGCCATATGCATGATCTGGTGATCAAATCCCATACCTCATTGAAGGATCTGGAGCAGTTACCCGCGGAAGTGAGACAGAAAACCGTACTGATGCATTATCATGATGAGTACGCGGATGCGGACAGACGGAAACAGTTCAACCGCGAGCATGATCTGCGGATGGTTGGTACGCTGGAATCATTTGAACTGGGTAGGTAAACGGAGAGAGGGTATCGGATATTATTGTATTCGATCTATATTCTAATGGAGGTCATTGCTATGGAATATCGAATTGAACAAGGTTACTTTCTGATATATTCTCCTGCAAGAAGCACCAGTAGTGGAGACATCATGGTGGTTAAATTACTGGAAAGACCCTTTAAGGATAGAGTTGAATTCCTCATTAACAGCAAAAACTATAGGTGTACTACACACCATGAATACTTAAACTTCGAGCCAACTTCTCATGATAAACCTGAGAAGCCTGGAGCATTTTCAATGGAACGAAGTGAGTTCAATCGAATGTGGGATACGATGAATGATTACTTCGAAAGATAATAATCTTATCCTGCTTTTAAATCTAAGCTGATTTCTTTCTCATTTCATATTTTTACATGTAGCAGTGATTCGTTTACATGTGGTGAGCCTTAACCCACGTTAAGCTAACGAATCTGAGAAACCTTATTTTGGTTAAATTCAAGGTTTCAATATTCTAACGAATCTCAGACGCGCTAATCTGCTGATGTTGCTCCATTTGGCGCTATTCCAATCGTTTTTGGGAGTAATAAGGTTACTGAGATTCGTTAGAATTCTAATAACGCTAATTCAGTGCAAATAAGGCGCCCTCGGTTCGTTAGGATGGAGTTTTAGTTGTACATAGGAAAATGCAAAAAACCACCTGAACACAGGCCTGCTAGCTCTCCTGTTCAGGTGGTTCAACAATCTATATACTTTTTTCATATCAATCGGTATATCTTTTCTTATACCGCTAGCACTATGCCATTACTCAGCGTCAGCGCAG
This sequence comes from Paenibacillus amylolyticus, assembly GCF_001570725.1. GTDB lineage: Bacteria > Bacillota > Bacilli > Paenibacillales > Paenibacillaceae > Paenibacillus > Paenibacillus amylolyticus_A. The sequence continues at coordinate 458,624 of NZ_BCNV01000005.1, read as the reverse complement.
TCCTCTTCCTGCTCCGGAAGAGCCCATACCGAGACGCCTCCACCACATACGTGGAAGGTGGCCCATCCGTCTTCCTCAATGGTAATCTGGTCCTCACAGCTGTGCGTCAGATCTACCCAGACTTCACCAGCACGGTGCTCACCGATGAACATTCTCTTCTCACCGTCATCCCCGTTGGAGATAACCACCGCACAACCAGAGCCTTCGATTTCCTCGACGCCGCGACGTACCCAGCCAATCGTATTCGCGTGATCGAAGTAATCTTCCTGCTCTCCATAGGCCTTGTTGCAACGGGCAGACAGCAGAATGTCCAGAATCTCTTTTTTGCCATCCACAGGTTCAGGTCCACCAATGCCATAATAATCGCCGTAAAATACAACCGGATAGCCATCGCGACGTAATAGCGTCAACGCATAGGCGCTGGGTTTAAACCAGTCTCCAACCCATGATTCTAATGCTTCATGGGGTTGTGAGTCATGGTTATCTACAAAGGTTACCGCATGGGTAGGATGGGTCTGAACCAAGGTGTCATCAAAAATTTTGGAGAGATCAAAGTCTCTGCCGGCAAGCGAAGCCTCATGCAACTTGTAGTGAAGAGACACATCGAACAGATCGATCTGATAGTCTACCGTATCAAGGAACTCACGACATGCATCCAGGTTCGAGTTCCAGAACTCACCTACGATGTAGAAATCCTGACCGCGTTTACGGATCATCTCTGCTGCGAATTCTTTAATGAATTCATGGTTGATATGCTTGATCGCATCCAGCCGGAAACCACCGCATTGGAGTGTGTCGATCAGCCATTTCCCCCACTCGACCATCTCGTGCCGGACATCCGGGTGGTTATAATCTATATTAGCGAACATCAGATAATCGTAGTTACCAAACTCATCATCGACATTCTGATTCCAGTTCTTGTTCTCACCTGCGATACGGAATACACCGCTCCGTTCTCCCTTGGCATCAAAGTCCGTACCATTGAAATGTTCGGAGTTCCACTTAAAGGAGGAGTATTGATCCCCACGCCCTGGGAATGTAAATTTGGTCCAACCCTCAATTTCGAACGGCTCGGAGATTTCCTTCGTTCGATCATTGGGATCAACCTCAATCACTTTAAACACTTCCGTCTCATCTGCTCCAGCCTTGTGATTCATGACCAGATCCACATAGACCGCGATTCCGTTCTTCTGACACTCGGCAATGGCTTCCACCAGCTCTTGCTTGGTGCCATATTTGGTGCGCACAGTACCCTTTTGATCAAATTCGCCCAGATCGTACAGATCATATACACCATAACCTGTATCTTCTGCGGACACTGCCTTGGTTACGGGAGGTACCCATATCGAGTCAATACCTTTGGCTTTCAGTTCCGGGGCCATTTCAGCCAGTCGCTTCCAATGATCTCCGTCTGCAGCCAGGTGCCATTCAAAAAACTGCATCATGGTATGATTTCTCTTCATTATAACCGACCTCCTTGATTGCTTTCGAAGCGGACCGCGGAACGGATAGGGTATTCGCCGTTGTTCGTTCGTTGCTAACCAAGTTATAACCCTTTCACCCTACCCTTCAATCATGTAAACGAAAGAAAATCGAAAAATAAATGCTACATGGATCATTTCATCCGTAGTTCATTCATTAAATTCGCTTATAATCATGCCACTCCTCGGGCAGTAGCGAACGATACGGTTCCTGTGTAAAACGATCATCGACCAGCACCAGTACACCCTTGTCTTCTTCCGTCCGAATCAGCCGTCCACCTGCCTGCAGCACCTTATTCATACCCGGGAAAATATAGGCATAATTGAATCCGTTGCGTCCTGTCCGATCATAATAATCACGTAATACGTTGTTCTCCAGACCAATCTGCGGCAGCCCCGCACCTACTACAACCACGCCATTCAAGCGGTCTCCCGGCAGATCGACACCCTCTGAGAATACGCCACCCATGACGGCAAATACCAAGCGTGTTCGTTCAGGATTGGGTTGGAAACCATCCAGAAACTGCTCCCGTTCCAGCTCGTTCATGCCTTGCTTTTGTATGACCGTATCCGCTTCACTTGGAAGCTGTGCATAGGTTTCATATATCTCGCGCATATAAGGATAGGAAGGGAAGAACACCATTAGATTGCTGCGCGGCCATTCACTTACCAGCTGTTGCAGCATCTCCGCAATGGGGCGCCGGGACTGTTCCCTGTCCTTATAACGCACGGATAAGGGCAGGAGTCTCACATCCAATTGTTCGCGCTGAAATGGCGATGGAATCTGCAATGTATAATCCTCTTCCTCTGCACCCAGCATATCCCGATAATAGCGAAGGGGTGACAATGTGGCCGAGAAATGAATGAGGGAGCGGAATCCTTTGGCCGTCTGACGAAGCAGTACCGAAGGGTCGAGGCAAAATAACTTCACTCTCACTTCACTTCGAACACACTCTGCATACGTAATAAAACGTTCATCATACAGCTTGGCAATGCGCAGGAAATTCTGTGCCGTGAAGTAGGCATCCAACAGCAACTGATCCGTCTCGGCATTCCCCGAACCACCTTCAACAAGACATTGCTCCGCGACCATGACAAAAGGTTCCAGCCATTCAATCAGTTCCTCCGGTGCTTCCTGCTGGATGATCTTTCCTTCCTCCCCACCATTTTTGCGAAGGGTAATCAGATACTTATCAATGGCCCCTGTGTAGTCAACAATGGCTTTGGCAGCAGGCACATTGCTGCCAAGCGTCTGGAACTCTCTTTTCACATCCAGAAACACTGCCTTCTCCAGCTCAGCGGAAAACATCGTTCGGCCACGATCGACCAGATTATGTGCCTCGTCCACCAGTAACACCGTCTTGCGTTTCTGCTCCTCCAACATTCTTTTCAAAGAGATCCTCGGATCGAAAATATAGTTATAATCGCAAATGACCGCATCGGCTGCATACGCCGCATCCAGTGAAAACTCAAACGGACACACCCGATGTTTGCGCGCATACTGCTCGATGACCGGACGTGTCATTAATGTCTCATGTTCCAGCATATCCAGCACAGCTCCGTTAATACGGTCATAATATCCTTCACACATGCCGCACTGCCCCGTATCACAAGCTTCTTCTTCCTTAAAACAGATCTTATCCTTCGCGGTCAGACTGATCACATGCATCTTCAATCCTTCCGATTGCATCCGGGCAAAAGCTTCTTCTGCCGCCACCCGTGTCGTCGTCCTCGCGGTCAGATAGAACAATCGGTTGGCTTCGCCTTCACCAATCGCTTTGACCGTGGGGAACAGCACGGACATCGTTTTACCAATGCCTGTTGGTGCTTTGGCCATCAATCCCTGACCCTCACGAATCGTCTTGTATACGGCACCTGCCAGCTTCCGCTGTCCCTCCCGGTATTTGCGAAAAGGAAACGGTAGTTCTTTCACACTGATATCACGCTTTTCTTCATACGCAGCGATCATCTCTGCATATGGCGCATAACCGGCAATCACTTCTGCCGCAAACTGCTCCAATTCCTGTCGCTCTGCCATTCGGCGGAATCGTCTTTCTTCATGGGTCACCGAATGCACATACGTCAACTGCACTTGCATACGTGGTTCATCTTGCTGAACGGCGTACATGTAGGCATACATCATGGCCTGCGCCCAGTGTACGGGAAGCCCCTCTCCCAGATCATCCAGATTGCCCGCAGTTGATTTGATCTCATCTACCGTTAACTGACCCTCCAACCGGATCAAGCCGTCACATCGCCCCTCCACCACATAGGTCAGATCCCCATGTTGGATCTCAGCTTCGAGCACAATCTCTTTCAGATCCTCTTCGGTGTACTCCTTCTGTACGCGTTGATGGATTCGAGTCCCCTCCTGCATCGAGGCATTGGTCCGGAACCCTGGACGTATGCTGCCACTGCGGTACACATACTCCACCAAAGGTCTTACCGATATCCGAATTGTTGTTGTCATACGATCACCCGTTCTGTTTGTAGTGACTATACTTTATCATGAAAAGACGTAATCAAACCAGTTGATGCACCGATTGGACTCACTGATTCCCATATGCTATGTTGAGGTATATAAGTTGAACTAGTTAATGTTACACTTACCACTCCGATGACAGAACAACCTTCCGATCGCTGTTATCCCCAGATTTTTTTGATCCCCTCTTCATGGGGAAAATCCGGTGATAGCGTATGCTTCCGATGTAGCTTTCTTTCAGAAAGCTTTCAGGCGCACACTTCGCTTCTTCAGGTTATTTCTGTCCTCTGCGTTCTCGTGTAAACGTATAGTTTAACTTACATGGATTGTATTTAAATGAGGAGGCAGCTTCTATGTATATCTATTTGGTTCCTTCACCGATTCCGGATGCACTTGCTGCATACCCGCATCTAACTTTGCGAAGCGAAGAACAGGTGCGCCTGGCTATTGAATCCGCAGAACGTCTGATGAATATTGAGTCTGATGATAAAGTAGCCGCATATGAAGCTTTCGATGCCGCAGGCTCCTGGACTGGCGGTGGTTACGCTGTTCTCAACAATATCCCTGTCACAGTGGATGGTCGTAACGACTTCGAAGAACGGTTCAAGAACCGCGCCCGCAAGGTAGAAGACGAGCCTGGCTTTGTTGGTATTCGTGTGCTTCGTCCACTCAAGGACGACACGTATGTTGTACTTACACTCTGGCAGTCCGAGGAACATTTCAAAGGCTGGCAGGAATCCCAAGCATATAGTCACGCTCACCGTAACCGCAGTACAAGCGAAGGCCTGACCGCACAGAAGCCATCCATGTTCCCCAGACCTTCTTACGTCACAACGTACACCATAGAATAACGAATCGGGTACGAATTGGCTTCCCTTGTAGAAACCGCACCCGCCACACCTCTTCCAGCATGGGAGAGGTGTTTTGTTGTCGATTCATGGCGGCTTTCATTTTTTGACACGGACATGCTCAGATAGGATAATACTTGTTAAATGAAACTTCGGAAGGGAAGGCGGTACCTTGGCACGCAGTTCACTCACCCGGTTTCTAAGCGGACCGTTTATATTCTTCACCATTATCATGATAGTCAAAAGCTCACTGGCCTGGATTGTTATCTTCGATGACATTCCTGTTTGGAAGCCATTACTGACCGAATTGCCGCTCATCTGGATCGGCTTCTGTCTGATTGAGTGGTTTGCTGCCAAACGGCGGATGTGGATATACCTTGCCGTGAATCTGCTGCTTTCGGGTATTTTCTTTGCAGCCATCATGTACTACAAATACTACGGCGTAATCGTTAACTATCACGCGCTGGCACAGGTCAATCAAGTGACCTCGGTCAAGAGCAGCATGTTCTCTTTGCTTGACCCCTATTATTTGTTTATTTTTGCAGACGTTCTGATCATTGGAGGGGTACTCGTTCGTCGTCGGATTAAGCTCGGGAGTACAGAACGCCCGAACCGCATCCCACTCGAACGACGTGCCAGAAGACGGGTTGCCTCGGTCATTCTGATCTTGTCCATGATCCTGTGCATGCTTAACATCTATCCCAATCGGGCCAGCATGAGTGAGCTTACACAAGCAGAACAGATGGGCATCCTCGGTTACGAGGCTTATACCATCCTGGATCGACCTGATAAACCTGTGCCCATCACTCACATTGATCAGACTGACATCGACCAGCTAAAGCAAACGACTGAACTTCCTGCGATTGTGGAGCAGGGTGCCGCGAGCGGACGCAATGTGATTATGCTCCAGTTGGAATCGTTCCAGAACTTTCTGATTGGATTAGAGGTAGATGGACAGGAGATTACGCCTAATCTGAATCAATTGGCTAGACAGAGCCTGTATTTTCCGAACTTCTATCAGCAAGTGGGACAGGGGAATACATCGGATGCAGAATTTGTTGTGAACACATCGTTCTACACCCCGCCGAACGGGGCAGCAACAACTGTATATGCGGATAAAGCTCTGCCAAGTCTACCCAAGCTGATGTCAGCAAACGGGTATCAAACAGCCACATTCCATACGAATGATGTTCATTTCTGGAATCGGGATCAGTTATACAAGGCACTTGGGTTCGACCAGTATTATGATATCAATTATTTCGGCACACAGGACTCTATCGCCTTTTCGGCCTCGGATGAGGTTCTGTATTCCAAAACACTGGATAAGCTGGAATCCATGCAGTCTTCGGGTGATCCCTTCTATGCCCATATCATCTCCATGTCAGCCCACCACCCGTACACGCTGCCTGAAAACAAGGTGAAGCTGACGCTGACTGAGCGTTACAAGGATACGTTGCCCGGTGATTATCTAATCTCGCAGCATTATGCAGATCAGGCGGTTGGACAGTTAATTACAGGATTGAAAGAACGGGGATTATGGGAAAATAGCCTGCTCGTCTTTTACGGGGATCACCTGGGACTTCCCATCTATTCACTGGATCGGGATGACAAGGTCCTCATGAAAGAGTTATATGGCCGGGAATACACATCAGCAGATATGATTAACATTCCACTCATTATCTCGGCCCCGGGCGTTACTCCGGGTGTACAGCTGGAGCAGATCGGAGGCCAAGTAGACATACTGCCAACGATTGCGGGATTAACTGGAATATCACTGGAGGATCAATTGCACTTTGGTCAAGATTTGCTGCATGAAGGCGGAAATCTGCTACCCGAACGCTACTATCTCCCTTCCGGGTCGGTGCTTAACGATGCTTCTCTCTTCATTCCGGCGAAAGGATACGGGGATGGGACGCATTATTCTCTAGCTGATGCGGGCAGGAAGAATGCCGGGCAACAGCAGACAAGTGTTCCTTCAGAAGAGACCCCGAAAATTTCGGGAGAAAAGGGATCTCCAACAGTAATCACACCCAATAACAGTGGGCCGTCTTCTTCACGGTTTATAACGAAGGAACAATATGATCGGGCATTGGATCTTGCACACTTGTCCAACAGTTATTTGAGCCAGCTACCAGATCGAAATGACGCGAACTGATTTAATTTTTTTATATATTCTAAAAGAGCTTCATAGCGAATCACCAAGTACTGATGTTTCTTCAAAATTACACACCTATAACGCACATGATCCATCTTCTTAGGATGAACATGTGCGTTATTTGAATTACACGTAATCGGCATTCAACCCTTTTCCGTCTCAGAAGGCTACAAGAGCTGATCAATCAATATTCTTTAAAATATTTCAGTAGTTCCGAGTGGAAACTTTCAGCCGTAAAACTACGCTCTCGATTTTTATGAACAATCAGACCATGCGTAAAGCTTATTTTAGAAGTAAAAGGAAGAATTTTTAAATTACCCATCTTTAGTTCGTTTTTGATCGCTATTTTAGGGACCAAGGCAAAACCTTTTCCACAGCATACAAGTTCCTTGATCATCTCAAGACTTGAAAGCTCTAACGCATCCTTAACCACAATCCCTTTATTCTTTAGAACATCTACAGCAGTCGTATGATACAAACAAGATGTGCCGTTACTGATAAACATCTCGTCATTTAGGATCTGCGCCCCTACACTTTCCACTTTCCGAACCAAATCCTCAGATGCAACAAAAACAATAGTCTCTTCCATAATCGGATAAAAAAGAATGTCATGTCGCTCAGGGTTCTGAGGAACAATGCCAAAATCCAGGGCATAATCCAGCACACCTTTCAGAATATCTTGATGCGCCCCTTGTTCAACACGTAAATTTACGCTTGGAAAGTTTCTCGTATACTCCTGTACAAATGGAAGCATGCGTGTAAGAAAAAAGGACTCCTGTAGTCTAATATTTATTGTTCCGCACGGCTGATCCATATCATTCATACTTTCTTTAAGGGATTCACTTAATTGGACATACTGATAAGCATATTTGGAAAATACTTTTCCAGCTTCCGTAGGTTCCACCCCTCGTGGAAATCGATGAAACAACTTCTGTCCGCAGATCTTCTCCAACTGTTGAATGTGAGTTGTTACTGTGGACTGGACATAACCTAAGCGCTCCCCAGCTCGGCTGAAACTCTTCTCTTCAAGCAAAGCAATAAATGCCTGAAAAAAACGACCCTCTAAGGAATTGATCACATCTTTCACCCTTTTGTATTTTGATTTGAAATAGCTAGCATTCAATCTATTCGTTATTAAAATGAATAGATTGATTATACAATAAAAACATGTCATCACCAGTTATACAAGTAAGAGAAATAATAGTGGATTTCTTAATGAATCCAGAAGGAGATGTAAAAAATGAAGATTAGTTATCAGCAACAGAAGGTTGGAGATGTCGACGTTTTTTACCGTGAAGCCGGGCCTAAGGATGGCCAAGTTATTTTACTATTACACGGGTTTCCATCCTCTAGTCATATGTTTCGCGATCTTATTCCCAAACTGGCAGAACAATACCGTGTCATTGCCCCTGATCTTGCTGGGTTCGGTCGCACAACAACTCCACCGCGTAGTCAGTTTGACTTCACATTTGACAGCCTGTTTCGAGTTATTGAAGGTTTCACTGAAGCATTAGCTCTTAAGAAATATGTAATGTATGTGTTCGATTATGGGGCACCTGTTGGTTATCGCTTGGCAGTAGCTCACCCGGAACAAGTTCAAGCCATTATTAGTCAGAATGGTAACGCATATATCGAAGGGTTTAGTGACGCATGGGGACCTTGGGAGATGTATTGGCACTCTCCAACACCTGAAAATCGTGAAGCATGTCGTGATTCCTTAACCCCCGAAACTATCCGTAACTTTCAGTATCTTCATGGAACTGATGCTAGCCTTGTTTCACCAGACGGATATTCACTGGATATTGCCTACATGTCACGCCCGGAAGCTGAGGAAATCCAACTGGATTTAATCCTCGATTATAGAACAAACGTGGAACTTTATCCTGAATTTCAGGCTTATTTCCGCCATTATCAACCTCATCTTCTAGCTGTATGGGGTAAAAATGATCCTGTCTTTCTTCCAGCTGGAGCTTTAGCTTATAAGCGTGATATCCCATCTGCAGAAGTACATTTACTTGATACTGGGCATTTTGCTCTCGAAACACATGTGACAGAGATCCATGAGCTCATTCACCACTTCTTAAAGAAAATATTATAAAACCAAATTACATTGGCTCAATCTCAACCTCGAACTAAATAGGAAAAGCCCGTAGAAAGCAGGTCCAATAATGGCCTGTTCTACGGGCTTTTTGCATAACTGTAATCATTCTTCAAGGTACTTGCAACGCCGCTATGATCTGATGTTCCATCCCGCTCCCGTTTACAACGGCAGTAGCGCAACCGACTTGCGAGTAGTCAATTGCTCTACCATGGCAAGCCATTCCTGCGGTTTATTAGGAAGCACTGCATAATATCGATTCAGGAAATCAGCCACTAGGCTGGCTGGCAGTTCACCAAGCGACTCATCGCCTGGCATGAAGCACAGATCCAAGCCGCCAACCGCTTCGCCGTCACCTTGCCAGGATGGATGAACATACGGGAAGTCCAGACGCTGATATCCCAGATGGGACAATACTTCGCGACGTACATACGGATCCATCGGCTTGATGCCGCCAAACTCGTGATCCTGACTCAGATAAGGGTTGTAGATTTCGGCAAACATACCGAACAATTCTTTCCCGTTTGCTGCAGCCAGCTTTTGCAGATCACGCTTGCGGTGATTCGCAAGGAAACTGCCTATCCCCAGTCCTTCGCGCCCAATAATCGTAAAGTCCGTCATGGCCACGTTCCAGTCCTCGTAATAACGGTACTCTGTCGCTCCAACGACCTGTCCCTCATGCACAGCCACGAACACCCGAATACCCGGATCTTCCAGCGGTTCTTCCCACAGGGGGAAGTCCAGCACTTCTTCCCGCGGGAAAATCTCCTGCATCAACTTGTGCATTTGGGCGAACAATGGATCTTTAATGGATGTAATACGCGTGAATTCCATGAATAATGCCTCCTCAATCGATGATGTATTTCATTTAACATTTCTTTATCTGAACGGATTCTGCCACTCCATCAGGGCTGCATAGTTACAGGATTCCTCATCGTCCAGATAGTCTGCTGTCACACCAACTGGCATGCGCCCACAACGAAGCAGGAACGATATCACCGGATCACGTCTTTCTCCCGCTGCCACCTGGTTCAGATATTCCTGCGCAGACAGTTGGTCTGCAACCAGATGATAACCTGGCATTCTACCAGCACCTAGTAACCGATCTATATCCTGTGCAATCACAAGGTGGTACATCGCCTGCATCATAAGCTGAGCCAATCCCCACTTGCGGTACTTCGGACGAACACAGAGATCGACAATATACAGCGCGTTGCCATCCGGTTGGTGGTTACGAATATAGCCATCATCCGTTACTTCCGCCCACGTATGATTCGCCGGATGTGCTGGGTCCCACTGTATCCGCAGCGAAGTCATCGATCCGGCCAATTCTCCATCCACTTCAATACAGATGGCGCCCTCCGGGTAATGCTGTACATGACTGGTGAGCTGCTCGTGACTCCAGAGCAGCTCTTCCGGATAAGGAGGAGGGAAACTCTCCGCCTGAATGCGAATGAGTTCCTCAAAGTCGGGTGCAACATAATTGCGAACGACTGCCTTTACCCTTTTGCCACTTCGCTCCGGGTCGGTGATCAGCATTTCTTTGGTATACATCGTGCCGGATCGCCCCTTTCCACTGACAAATGAATTCCTGCTCTGTTCCGTTCGACTATAAAAGTTGCTGTTTACTCCCAATCGGTATACAGATCGGTACGACGGTCACGCCAGGTCGTTACCGATCCACGTTCACGCACCTCATACAGCAAGTCCAGATCCAGATCGGCGGTCACAATCATATCGTTGTTAATCTCACCCTCGGCCAGAATGCCACGAGGAGGGAACGGGATATCATTTGGCGTAATAATCGCAGCCTGTCCATAGTTGGCACGCATGAAGTCAACGGTTGGCAGGTTGCCTACTGTTCCGGTTAACACAACATACACCTGGTTCTCAACTGCGCGGGCATGACTCGTATAACGCACACGGTAGAATCCGTGACGATCGTCCGTGCAGGAAGGACAGAAGATTACATCAGCGCCTTTGGCTTTGGCCATCCGCACAATTTCAGGGAACTCAATATCGTAACAGGTCAGCATCGCAATACGGCCTTTATCCGTGTCGAACACCTCAAGTCCATCCCCAGGAGCCATGTTCCATTCCTGTACTTCGGTTGGTGTAATGTGAATCTTGTCCTGACGTGCGATGCGACCATCCGGGTAGAACATGTGGGCTGTATTATACAACTTCCCCTCACGTCGAATGACGTGGGTTCCCCCGATAACGTGCATACCGTACTTGGCAGCAAGTGACGTGAACAGGTTTTCATATTGCTCCGTAAAGTTCGGCAGATCCTCAATTGTCAGTGCATTGCCTTGTTCGTCCCCAATGGACATTAATTGCGTTGTGAAAAATTCCGGGAACAGCACAAATTCGGGTCCGTATTCGCTCGCTGTCCGTATGTAATGCTCAGTCTGAGCGGCAAACTGCTCAAACGAGCTGATTGTGTGCAATTGGTATTGTATAGCGGATACCCGCAGTTTCATGTTCGTACACCTCCACCATTATTATGCTTACCATTGTAACAACGATCCGAGGCCAACAAAAGAGTATTTACACTGGGCACTACAAATGACAGAACAATCTTTGAATGGCTTTCTTACTCACCCAGCATCGACTGTGTGAAGCTAATCCACTCTCTCGTGGCAAATGAAAGATAGCGGTCCTTCCGCCAGATCATACCGAGCTGCCATGGAATCACCGGTTCCACTACGGGTATAATGCGCACCCTCATATGGTCCACCTCACGACAGATTGTCTCCGGCAGTAAGGCTACCCCCAGATTGGCGGCAACCATGGCGCTGAGCAGATCCCACTGGGAGCTCTCATATACCACCCGGGGTTGGAACCCCGCATGCTGGCAGGCCACAATAATCCGGTCATGTAACGCAAAATCTTCCCTGAACAGCACGAATGAGTCATTTTCCAGTTCATGCAGCGCAACCGACTCTTTTTCCGCAAGCGGGTGCGAAGGGTGTACGAGCAGGTTGAGCTTCTCTTTCACAAACACAAAATGGTCCAACAGCTCATCCACGGTTGGCAGTACGGCAACGCCAATATCCAGTGCACCGCTGATCACATCGGCCTCCACTTTTTTGGCGCCATCCTCAAACAGCTGAATGGTCACCTGCGGGTAGGCTTTGTGAAATTCGCCAATGATCATGGGGAAAAAGCTGGACCCTACCATCGGCGGAAGGCCAATCCGCAGATGGCCTTTCTTCAAGTTCATCAGATCGTCCAATTCAGACGACAGATTGCGGAACGATTTTTCAATCTCCAGTGCCTGCCGAAAAAACACATGGCCCGCGTCGGTTAGTTCAACTTTCTTCCCATAACGGTCCAATAACGTGATACCCAATTCCTCTTCAAGACTCTTGACCGTCTTGCTGATGGTGGGCTGGGTGATATATAGAACTTCAGCGGCTTTTGTGAAGCTCTGCTGCCTGGCGACTTCCAGAAAATATTGCAAATGGCGGATATCCATCGCTTGGTCCTCATCTCTCATAGATAAATGGAATAGCAAACATTCTTAATATGCATTTTACTCATGAAAGAATGCCATGTAAAATTTGTGATATCAAATGAATCATTTTCATTTTCATAATAACTTAAACGATTACGTTGATTATACAAGGAGGGATTGAAGTGAAAAAATGGGGCCTTGGTATTGCACAGGTTGCGCTCTTAATGGTTTTTTCACTGCTTATGGACCTGCTGGCCCGTACTCTCCATCTTCCTGTACCGGGTTCGATCCTCGGTATGGTCGTGTTATTCATTCTGCTTCAGACTCGTGTCGTGAAGCTGCGTTGGATTGAAGTTGGAGCGGCCTGGCTGCTCGGTGAACTACTGTTATTTTTTATCCCGTCAGCCGTTGGCATCATGAACTATATGCCCATGTTGGAGCATGACGGATTGCAAATTTTATTCATCGTCCTGCTTAGTACATTCCTGGTCATGTCCTGCACAGGCCTGGTTGCTACACGAATCGCCAAACGAAAGGAGCGTCACACCGGATGATTGGATTCCTCTGCCTGTTGTTAACCGTCGGTATCTATTGGGTTACCAAACGAATGTATCGCAATCTGCCGAAAGTATATCTGTCTCCACTGCTCATTACGCCGCTGCTTGTCGTTGGCATATTGCTCGCAACCGGAACGGATTATACCACCTATAGCAGTGGCGGCAAATGGCTGAGTTTGCTGCTCCAACCGGCTACTGTGGCTTTTGCCGTACCACTCTACACCTTTTTCCATGTACTCAAAAAACATATTTCCGAGATTGTCTTCAGTGTGATGACCGGTTCGGTCGTAGCCGTACTTTCTTCTGCCCTGCTCGCCAAATGGTTGCGCCTGGATTCAGGGCTGATCCACAGCTTAATCCCGCGCTCCATTACAACACCCATTGCCATGAACGTATCAGCAACCATTGGTGGTATTCCCGCAGTGACAGCTGTTTTTGTTATTATGACAGGCCTGCTCGGAGTGATTATGGGACCTTCGATCGTCAAAATGCTGCGCATCGATGGGGAGATTGCACGAGGCACACTATTTGGAACCGGTGCCCATGGCACAGGGACATCCAAGGCATTTGAACTGAGTTCCCTGACGGGTACCATCTCCAGTATCTCTATGGTGCTCGCCGCATTGTTCACTTTAGCCGTTGCACCCATCCTTTCCAAACTTATTTTCCCATAATAGATGGAATTATCCCACTTTTTTGAAATATTATTGTTGTATTAAAGCCCTTTCTTCCTTACAATAAGGACAGGTTTTAATTGTGAATATTGCGGGGGAGATGCGATGAAAAGAACCGGAATGAAGAGATCTCTGGACCGTCTTGGACGAATTGTCCTTCCCAAAGAAATGCGGGATACGATGGAAATCCATATCGGCGATCCGCTTGAGTTTTTCATTGAAGGGAAAGAGTTGATTTTAAGAAAGTACAAATCAACATTATGTATTTTTTGCGGTGATGTAGATACGGAAATGTATTTCAAAGAGCAATTCATCTGCCGGACTTGTGCAACTCAATTAAAACACCCGGATGACTCTCCCGACTGGTTCGTACCTCAGAACAAACAGGCTCCTGCACCCGTGGAGCGTCCTGCTACCAAATCCGCCTCAGTCTCATCTCCCACTAGGGAAGAAGGGACCACAGCTGACAACCAAGAATATCCGGACCTGCGGCCGAAGACGGCACGTATGCTGCAACAGATGAAAGAAATTGTTGAACAGAATCCCGGTTTGGCTCAACAGCAAATTGCGGAAAAGCTTGGCATTAGCCAAGGACGCGTCTCTCAATTAAAAAAGTTACTATAATAAGAATGGTATTCGATCATTTATAGTCAGAAGACCTTCCGATTCAGGAAGTCCCGCTGCAAGAGAACCCGTTATGTTTCGTGGGTTCTTCTTTTTTTTATATTCAATACATTCAAAACAAAAAAAGATGACCTCTGCTCATCTGCAGCGATCATCTCATAATATAGGTCCAGATCTTCTAATTCATCTTTCGCTTACGCCTGAATCGCGTCCAACTGTCCTTCTTCTTCCGCTTCCAATCTGCGCATGCCCACAACCAGAACAATAATGTTAGCTACCAGCAACACAGCCGGGAACGGAACAGCAGCATATTGTGCATAGATCAGATGACTTCCCACGGCCCCAATCAGAATGAATGTCAGTATGCCAGAAGCCAGGATGCGAGTCCGTGGAATGAGCAGCCCTACTGCGCTAAGCAACTCCGCAGCGCCCAGCAGATACATGGTCCATGTCGGATAAGAGAAACTCTCGAATGTCTGAATCATCATGTCTGCTCCACTAATCTTGTTAAACCCTGTCATGACGAATACCCCTGCAAGCACAACCAGAAAAACATAACTCAAAATTTTGTTCATATGTATATCCTCCTATAACGAATTGTATGTTCCTACTATGGGATGATTAAATTTGCGATAAAAAGTAAAAAAAAGAATCTATGTAAAAGTTCCCAAAGGTAACTCTGTTTTCTGATGCTCAGTCTGATTCACTTTCAACATAGTACGCGTTCATATTATACGTATTATTTATCACCAACTTACTTTTATGAAGTAAGTATATAATAATAATATAATTTCTTCAAGTAATTTTTCACTGTATGATGTATAATACATACAAAAGGTATGTTACAGTATATTTTGTAGTAACCCTCATTTACTTGGATGTCCTATATTCTTAGAGCGGCAGAAACCATGTCCTTTCATATACAAAAACTGCGAATACATTGCGAAAAAAATGATCATGAATTGAGGTGAACACGTTGAAGCTGAAAAAAGTAAAAGCACCAAGTCCCTGTATGATCACTCAGGCCATAGACATAATAGGCAAAAAGTGGGTACTGTTAATCATGTACCAACTGTTGTCCGGACCCAAGCGGTTTACGGAGCTTGAAGCAGAGATGGCGATCAGTGGACGACTTTTATCCGAGCGATTGAAGGAAATGGAGACGGAAGGTATCGTAACCCGGCACATGTTTCCCGAGATACCTCCCCGTGTAGAGTATGAATTAACACCTAAAGGCAGAGCCATTGAACCTGTCATTGATCAGATCTACAGCTGGTCTTCCGACTGGTTGAAACAGCAGAAATCCGAGTAGTTGAATTCCTGCTCCATGACATTACACTCCACACAAACACAAATACGCCTAAATCAGGCTGATCTGCGGATCAGTTCCCGATTCAGGCGTATTTATATTCCATTCAACTTTTATTAATGAGAAAGATGCTTTGAAGGCTGAAGTTTTACAGGCAGGCCGGAATCTGCCGATGCCAGCGCCGCCGTCGTAATCTCCTGTGTACGACAGGCATCCGCATAATCGGACAGAATGCGTGAACGGTCTCCCGTACGCAAGGCGTGAATGAAAGCTTCATTCTCACGCTCGTATGGATTATGTCCTGCCGGAATCTCCAGACCTGCCATCGCGTGTGTTGCGGCACTTGGCAGAAGCAAACGTTCCGGCGTCCAATCCCACACACCTGCATCCGTGTAGAACTGTAGCCCTGCGCCGCCCTCTCCGTCTGGCAACAGACATGTATTGGCGATACTGGCAATCGCTCCACTTTCCAGTTTGAGCGTCACATTCGCCACATCGGCAACAGTGACATGTTCATGCTTCTCATGCATGCTTCGCTGAGCTGCTACGGCATACACCTCCGTAACTTCTCCTGCACAATACCGAAGCAAGTCTACAATATGTGTAGTCTGCTCCACGAACTGTCCACCTGAACCATCCTGGCGCCGCCACCAGGCAACCCCTGGCATCCCGCCCATCCAGCGGCCAAGAGCCATGCCGACCGTCTGTTCTTTCATGGCCTGCTGTAATACCTGAGCAGCCTCCTGATAACGGAAATGGTATCCGACAGAGGTTAACAATCCGCTCTTCTGTACCTGAGCGAGCACCTGACGTGGAACGTCCATTCCAGTACTCAGCGGCTTCTCCACCAGGAATGGAATTCCACGTCGATTCAATTCGGACTCGATCGATCCGTGAGACATTGGAGGCACACAGATATACACCGCATCCAGCTTCTCACCATCCAGCATATGTTCAAGTTCACCGTAACCAACAGCATCATAGACGGAGGCCATAGCCTCTGCCTTTTCGAGCGATGTTCCACAGACACTCGCAACACGAACACCTTCCATTCGTGCCAGAATATCCGCATGTACCTTACTGAACCAGCCTGTTCCAATGATTCCGATCTGTAATGTCATGGATGTAATCCCCTCTCTGTGTTACACGCTTACATGTTCCATTCGACTCTCAGCCTTGAAATCCTGCCTCAGATTTTCCGGATGCTTCCAACAACAACTGATCCAGTTCCTGTGCATGCAAGACCGCTTGCTCTTCAGACCAGTTCAAACGCCCGGCCATATAGGAGATCACAGCTTCCTTATAACGACGGACTTCATCTATACGGAAAAATAAATCTCCTGTTCTTCGAACCAAAAAATCTGATGGAGTTACTGCCATCTCTTCTTCGATCGCGTAGCAGAGCATAAGCAGCAGCTCCTGTGGCATGCCATGAAGCTCGGCCTTGGTCCGTGGATCAGGCATTCGCTCATACAGTGCCTTCACATTGGAACCATACGTGCGAGTAAGCCGCTCTGCAGCAGGTCGAGCAAGCCCCAAAGCGACGCCATCCTTGATCTTGCGCTCCGCATACGATACGAATCCAGCCGATCCACCTACGTCACCGCCGGAGATGGGCATCTTCTTCGTTACGCAAGGGCCTATAGAATGTCCATGCTCCTGCTCCATCTGACGTGCGACCAGATCAACAACCATCTCGGCCATTTTACGGTATCCGGTTAACTTGCCCCCGGCAATCGTAATCAGATTGGATTCGGATACCCAGACTTCATCTTTACGTGAAATTTCAGAAGGATTCTTGCCTTCCTCATGGATTAGTGGACGTACCCCCGCCCATCCGGACTCTACATCTTCCGTACCAATCTGAATATCTGGAAACATGCCATTGACTGCATGAATGACATAATCACGATCCGAGTCGGAAATTCGGGGGTGTGCAGGGTCTTCCTGATATACGGTGTCGGTCGTTCCTACATAGGTTTTGCCATCACGCGGGACAGCAAACACCATTCGACCATCAGGTGTATCAAAATAAACCGCCTGCCTCAATGGGAATCGTTCACCATCAAAGACCAAGTGAATACCTTTGGTCATCTGTAGCGTTTTCCCCTGGCGCGAACCATCCAATTCCCGCAGCCCATCCACCCATGGACCAGAAGCATTGATCACCTTGCTTGCTTTGAGCGTATAGGTTTGACCACCGATCTGATCCATGGCTTCAATACCTGTAATTTTGCCATTCTCCTTCAGAAAACCTGTTGCCTTCACATAGTTCACTGCCTGTGCCCCACGTTTGACAGCTTCTTTCATGACTTCAATGGTAAGCCTGGCATCGTCTGTCCGGTACTCCACATAGAGCCCACCACCCAACAACCCCTGTTTACGTAGTAAAGGTTCGCTATCTGACACCGCTCCGGCATTCAACATTTGGCGCCGTTCACTGCGCTTCACCCCGGCGAGCCGATCATACACCATCAGTCCAATGGATGTGCTGAAGCGGCCAAACGTCCCTGCCGTATAGATCGGTAGCAACATCGGTTCTGGTGTGGTCACATGTGGCCCATTCTCGTACACTACAGCCCGCTCCCGTCCTACCTCCGCAACCATCTTCACTTCATATTGCTTCAAATAACGCAATCCGCCATGGACAAGCTTGGTCGAACGACTGGATGTACCTGCTGCAAAATCCTGCATTTCGACAAGCGCTGTCTTCAATCCACGGGAAGCCGCATCCAATGCAATCCCTGCGCCTGTAATTCCACCGCCAATAATCAATACGTCAAAATGTGCATTCGCCATACTTTGCAAATATTCGGTTCGGTGTGCTGACGAGAACGCTTCTGCCATCCTTGAACCTCCCATTGATTCCCTTTATGTTTCCGCAAAAAAAAACAAAAAAAGGACCACGTCATTCGCTCAGCAATTGCTGAGCGGCACGTGGTCCCTCCCGATCTCCAGACATCATTTTTTAACTTGTGCCTTTATCCTATCACAGATTTTTGACGGCGTGAAGTCCTGAAATGACACATTATTCAAAAAAAATTCAAAAAGTTGTTCTGCCAAAGGATGGAATTTCAAATGAATCCACTAACCTCAACATTTTCCTTATAGTGGATATATGGTTTTGCTTCTCCAGGAAGAATAACCCTGTAAATTGTGCATCATTTTCCACCAGTAAATATCATTTATAACATAAGTTTAGCGAAAAAGTACAAATACCCACATCGTGAGGATTGCAGTTCCATTTCATTTCTTTTATTTAAAGGCCATTGCTGCGTTCACTGCACGCTTCCAGCCTGCATACAGTTCTGTCCGTTGTTCCTCAGCCATAACAGGCTGGAAGACACGTTCGGTATTTTCATGATCGGTCAATTCATCCGCACTCGTCCAATACCCAACCGCCAGCCCTGCCAGATAAGCCGCACCCAATGCCGTCGTTTCATTCACTGTTGGTCGTTCCACAGGAATACCTAGAATATCACTCTGGAATTGCATGAGGAAATCATTGGCCGCCGCGCCACCATCGACACGTAACGCATGCACGGGAATACCCGAGTCGGATTCCATCGCCTCCAGCACATCTTTGGTCTGATACGCCAACGCCTCCAGCGTAGCACGGATAAAGTGTTCCTTCGTCGTGCCTCGGGTCAGGCCAAACACCGCACCTTTAACCTCACTATCCCAATACGGGCTGCCTAGTCCGACAAATGCAGGTACCATATAAACGCCGTCTGTCGAAGGCACGCGTGAGGCGTACTCCTCACTATCTTTTGATGAACGAAGCATCCTTAATCCGTCACGCAGCCACTGAACCGCAGACCCTGCAACAAAAATGCTGCCTTCGAGTGCATATTCAACCTTGCCATTCATCCCCCAGGCAATCGTTGTAATCAGTCCGTGATCGGACTGTACCGGGTTCTCTCCCGTATTCATAAGCATGAAACAACCGGTACCATATGTATTTTTCATACTGCCCTTGGTGTAACAGCCCTGACCAAACATCGCTGCCTGCTGATCTCCTGCCGCTCCCGCAATCGGAATTCGATGACCGAAGAAATGATAATCTGTCGTATGTGCATACACCTCGGATGAACCTCGCACCTCTGGCAGCATGGCCTTGGGAATGTCGAGGATAGCCAACAATTCGTCATCCCATTGCAGATCATAGATGTTATAGATCAGGGTACGTGAGGCATTGGATATATCCGTGACATGTGTACCCCCGCTCAGTTTCCAGATCAGCCAGCTATCAATCGTGCCAAACAGCAATTCACCCTTCTCTGCCCGCTCCCGGGCACCAGGGACATGATCCAGAATCCACTTGACCTTCGTTCCTGAGAAGTACGGATCGATCAGTAATCCTGTTTTGCGGCGGAAAAGGTCCCCGAGTCCCTGTGTCTTCAATTCTTCACAGATGTCTGCGGTCTGTCTGGATTGCCATACGACCGCATTATAGATGGGTCTGCCTGTTTCTTTGTCCCACACCACAACGGTCTCCCGTTGATTCGTAATTCCAATTCCGGCAATCTGGACCGGTTTGATCCCGCTTTCTGCCAGACACGAGGCCATCACGGCTAGAATGGAACTCCAGATTTCGTTGGCATTCTGCTCTACCCAGCCCGGTTTGGGGAAATATTGAGGGAATTCCTGCTGTGCAATGTGCACAATCTCCCCGCCGCGATTAAACAGAATCGCTCGGGAGCTTGTCGTTCCCTGATCCAGAGCCAATATATATTTTTCCATACAGACAACCTCCTGTTGTGGGTTCTTTTTTACGGTGTAAGCGATTTCTCAAAGTGTCGGATCAGATCTGCGTTGGATGTGGTCACTGCCGTAGCCCCTACGCCAAGTGCAAGTTCAACCTCTTCCGGTGAACGGATCAGTCCCCCCGCAATAATCGGGATACCGGTGCGCACAGATACTTCCGCAATAATATGCGGAATGACGCCAGGTAGTACCTCAATATAATCAGGCTGGGTTTTGGCCAGCAACAGATAACTTTTCTCCAGTGCATGGGTATCCAGCAGAAAAATACGTTGAATCGCTGTAATGCCCTTCTGCTTCGCCTTCTGAATGACACTTGCTCGTGTCGAGATCAGTCCTGCCGGGCGAATGTGCTGACACAGATACTCTGCCGCATACTCATCGTTTTTCAATCCCTGTACCAGATCTGCATGCAAAAGTATCTTTTTGTCATACCGTCGCGCCTCGTCCATTACACTCTGAAGCTGTGCAATATGAGTTTCCAGCATCACCCCATAGGTATAAGGGCCTTCAATTATCGCTTCAAACTGCTTCATGCTCTTCGCAGCCGGCAACATACGTTGTCCCTCAAATGGCACCTTGGTTCCTCCCGCATTCATCAGATGACTATATTGTATATTCCGTACTGTGCGAACGGCAAGCCATTCCGTGAATCAGGAAAGTCTGAGCGCTACGCTATTATCCATGCAAAAAAGCCGCTGTATACTTCTCCATAGCGGAGAGTACAACAACGGCTAATCAGCTAATCGTATATGTTCAAGGAGTAATGATTAAGCCTGCGCATGCGGAAGCAGCGTCTCTGCCCCAGCCCAGCCATCACTTTCGGCCAAGTGACCAGAACGGTTCACTTTCGTTTGCAGATATTTCTCGTTGAAAGCAGAACGATCTCCCCACAGTGGGACACGTCCGCCCACATTCAATCCCGCTTCCTGCAAAGCAGCCAGCTTCCGTGGGTTGTTCGTGATCAATGTAACCGGTGCGGTGCGAAGCGCACGCAACACAGCAATCGCATCGTCATAATTACGAGCATCGTCCGTGAATCCAAGCTGCAAGTTCGCATCTACCGTATCCAGACCTTCTTCTTGCAAAATGTACGCCATGGCTTTGCTGAACAGACCGATGCCACGGCCTTCATGGTTCGCAAGATAGAATAGTGCGCCTGCCCCGTGTGCGGCAATCATCTTCATGGATTGCTCCAGTTGGAAGCCGCAGTCACAGCGTTTGCTGCCAAAGATGTCGCCTGTATGACAGATACTGTGCATGCGAATAAGCGCATCCTGTGCTTCGGCAAAGTCGCCATACACCAGGACACTGGATTGCTGGCGTTCTGCCAGTTCAGCAGCAGCAAGAGATTCGATTAACTCGCCACTCTCCATCGCTTTGTCTGACTTCATCCAGCTGTACCACTGGAATGTTTTGGTCTCCCCATCGAGGTTAACCGGGAGTTTAATCGGTCCCACGAGGTATATGAATTCTTTTCCACTCGGAAAAGTCTGAATTTTGGGGGCAAGCAGTTGAATAATATGTGAATTGATCATTGTCGTTCCTCCTGTTTAGGCCAACTTGTCTGTTGATTGATTCGCATCCAAAGCGAAAATGGATCACTTGGACGTTATATAGTACGTATCTATATTATTCTCATCATCATTAGTTACTTTATGTAAGTTAGTTTAGAATAAAAATTATAATGTGTCAAGTAACTTTTATTTTTAAAGTAACTACCCAATTTATGTTACGCAACCGACACAAATATGTGTTTCATTTCAGGAATATTGGGTATGAGTTTATAAACTGCTCATACACTAATGTTGTAGTCCAAAGCACTTCATGCCTCGAACTTAACGATGAGGGGGTAATGCACATGATCCGCCGGAAAAGAACTTGCTGGACAGCCATACTGATGGTCTGCGTCCTGCTCATAAGCGGATGCTCCATCTGGCCCGGACAGGACGATTCAGCGAACAACAAAAAGGTAACGCTTACATTATGGTACTGGAACCGTTCCATCGATGATAAGTTGATTGCCAGGGCTAAGGAAAAGTTCCCCAACATTGAACTGACAGCTCAGAAAATCGGCGGTGATTTCAAGGCAAAGCTCAAAACAACACTCGCTGCACGCTCAGGTGAACCAGACATTGTGGCATTGAACGACTGGATCATGGAGCTATTCCCCAGTGAGGACCGTTTCTATAATCTGTATGACCTCGGTGCAGGAGATATTGAAGACCAGTATCTGCCGTGGAAATGGAAGCAAGGCGTTACGCCAAGCGGACAGATGATTGGGTTCCCGATGGATACGGGACCGACAGCTCTCTTCTATCGTGAAGATCTCTTCAAGGAGGCAGGATTGCCATCTGATCCCGATGACGTTACACGTCAGATTAACAGCTGGGATGCATATGCCGCTGCCGGAGAACAGATCAAGGAAAAATTCGGAGGCAAGGTATTTCTGACCGATAACATTGGAAGCGTTTACAACCAAGTGCTGTCCCAAGGAGCTGAACGTTATTTCCGTCCAGATGGTTCATTCATCGGCATGGATTCCGCTCTGGTGCGAACAAGCTGGGATACATCCATTGCCTTCAAAGAGAAGGGACTACTTGCCAATGCAGACGGCTGGACTCCGGGCTGGAACGCAGCGATGAATAATGGTGAGATTGCCTCGTTCGTGGGCGCTGTTTGGATGAAGCAAGTGCTTCAGGAAGCCGCTCCGGATACATCGGGAAAATGGCGAGTTGCTCGGGCACCAGGGGGAGATGGCAATAACGGAGGATCATTCTTGTCCATCCTGAAGTCGAGTGAGCATCCTCAGGAAGCCTTTGAACTGGTTCGCTGGCTGCAAAGTCCCGAGAATCAGTTGGAGCAATATCAGACATTAAACCTGTTCCCTTCTGCACCAGGTGTGTTTGATGACCCTGCCATGAAAGAAGAAGAACCTTTCTTCGGGGGACAGGCGACAGGCCCTGTATTTGCCGAATCGGCACAGCAAGTGCCGGATGCTTTTTTTGGCGAAAGATACCCATCCGTACACAACATTATCACCCGGCGGCTGAATGATGTGGCGAAGCAAAATGCCGATCCACAGCAGGTCTGGACAGATACGGTACACCGCGTCGAGCGTGAATTGCAGCGTTAACCTGAACAACGTGTGGTTTCGTTATCCGCAAAGGAGGAATTCATATGGCTGTAACTGAACCTCGTCTTACTCCCGACCCCGGAAATGCAAGACCTGATCTGGATCGGCAGAAGTCACTGTGGGCCAGAATGTGGGAGCACCGTGCACTCTATGTTGCGATATCGCCGTTTTATATTCTGTTTGCGGTATTTGGCCTGTTCCCGATTGGGTTCTCCCTTTATCTGGCTTTTCATAAGTGGGATGGCATCGGTGTCATGACGTACAACGGACTTAATAATTTTAAATACATGCTGACCGATGCCGAGTTCTGGCAAGCTGTGGGTAACACGTTCATGATCTGGATCTATTCGACGATTCCGATGCTCTTCTTCGCCCTGATTATTGCCTTTCTGCTGCATGCACCATTTGTGAAGTTCCGCACCCTGTTTCGGGTCGGTTATTTCCTGCCGAACGTCACATCCATTGTGGCGGTAGCCATTATCTTCGGTGCTTTATTTGCCAACAATTATGGCTTTCTCAACTATCTGTTGCAGTCGGTCGGGCTACCTGTTGTGGAGTGGCTTAATGCACCATGGGGCATCAAAGTCGCAATCTCCTCCATGGTGGTCTGGCGGTGGACCGGATATAACGCCGTCATCTATCTGGCCGGACTTCAGAGTATCCCGCAGACGTTATACGAAGCAGCCAAGATTGACGGCGCATCAGCGATACAGTCCTTTTTCCGAATTACAATTCCGATGCTGCGTCCTGTGATCCTGTTTACGGTCATTACATCAACGATCGGCGGTATGCAGCTGTTCACCGAGCCACAAGTATTGGTAGGTAATGATGGTGGTGCAGGTGCAGCAGGCATGACGATTGTATTGTACCTCTACCGTGAATCCTTCATTAACAATTACTTCGGATATGGCGCTGCCGTTGGTTGGGGCATGTTCCTCATTATCGCCCTATTCTCGATTGTGAACTGGAAGCTTGTTCAAGGCAAATCATCCTGATGTGATAAGGGGGAGCGCACATGGCGACCAAACACCTCAAATCGCTGGTGTTGTATACCGGTCTTATCGGGGGCATGCTCATATCCATGTTCCCGTTCTATTGGCTGATTGTAATGTCCACCCGGACAACGTCCGATATCTACAAGTTCCCACCCCAGCTCTGGTTCGGCGGTGAACTGTGGAATAATATCACGCGGGTGTTGCAGCAGATTGATTTCTGGGGCGCTTTTCTGAATACGTTGTTTGTGTCGGGCTTAGTCACCATCCTGGTGCTGTTTTTTGACTCACTGGCGGGGTTTGCGTTTGCAAAGTTTGAATTTCCCGGCAAAAAGTGGCTCTTCATCCTGCTGCTCGCGACTATGATGGTACCTTCCCAGCTCTCGCTGGTGCCTTCCTTCGTGCTCATGGCAACGTTCGGCTGGGTCGGTTCCTTCAAAGCCCTCATCATACCGGGCATGGTGAATGCCTTCGGCATTTTCTGGATTCGCCAGTATGCAACAGAGTCGATTCCGAACGATCTACTGGATGCGGGCCGGATCGACGGCTGTAATTTCTTCCGACTCTATTGGAACGTGGCGTTGCCGATTTTGCGACCTGCATTTGCTTTCCTCGGCGCGTTTACCTTTATTGGTGTATGGAATGATTATCTGTGGCCTTTGATCGTCCTGACAGATGAACGCAAATACACGTTGCAGATTGCGTTGTCTCAATTGAACGGATTGTATAACACAGACTATGCAATGGTCATCGCAGGTACGTTGCTTGCCGTCATTCCGCTCATCGTTATGTTCCTGTTCATCAGCCGCCAGTTTATCTCGGATATTGCCGCAGGGGCAGTGAAGGATTAAGATTCTGGCATTTTGATCCATCCCTCAAGTCTGATATTCTTATCTATAGATGAAATAACAGATGCCATATAAGTTGGATGAATAGCACCACGTGCGCGCAGGGGATAGAAAGGGCCTGGAGAAATGAAATGTCGCATTTATAACCAAATTTCTCCCTTTGAAGAGGGGATCAAAGAAATTTGGGGATAACGGCAATCGGAAGGCTTTCTGTACCCGAAGTGTTAACGTGTAACGGCATTCATTCACTTATATTCAAGAAAGAGGGATGATAAAATGGCTTCTTCACCCTATATGATCGGCGTAGATATCGGCACGACCTCCACCAAGGCCGTCTTGTTCGAACAGAACGGAACCATTGTGGCACAAGGCAGTGCCGATTATCCGCTGCACACCCCCACACCTGCGATTGCGGAGCAGGATGCGGAAGATATTTTCAAAGCAGTCATCGAATCCGTTAAACAGGCCACTTCCAAAGCGGGAGTGAAGCCAGAAGACATCCTGTTTGTATCCTTCAGTTCGGCCATGCACAGCATTCTGCCAGTCGATCAACACGGCAAACCGCTGATGCGGGCCATGACATGGGCAGATAATCGCAGTGCCGAGTGGACCGAAGCACTCAAATCCGAGATGAATGGTCACGAAATCTATTTGAGAACAGGTACGCCGATTCATCCGATGTCCCCCCTCACCAAGATCATGTGGCTCACTCGGGATCAACCGGAACTGTTCCAACAGACGCACAAATTCATATCCATGAAAGAATATGTCTTCTATAAATTATTCTCTGAATACGTCATCGACCACTCGATGGCCTCCGCCACCGGACTTATGAATCTGGAAAAACTCAACTGGGATGCAGAAGCGCTACATGTAGCAGGTATTACGCCGGAACACCTGTCCCGATTGGTTCCAACCACTCATGTGCTGAAACATGGGTTGCACCCGGAGTACGCCAAGGAGATGGGCATTGCGGTCACCACACCGTTTGTCATCGGTGCAAGTGATGGTGTGCTCTCCAATCTGGGCGTGAACGCCATTGATCCAGGCGTCGTGGCCGTGACCATTGGTACCAGTGGAGCGATTCGTACAGTCGTAGACAAACCGGTGACCGATCCAAAAGGACGCTTTTTCTGTTATGCGCTCACAGAGGATGCCTGGGTCATTGGCGGACCGGTGAACAATGGCGGTGTTATTTTCCGCTGGATTCGGGACGAGTTTGCGGCTTCCGAGGTGGAGACGGCCAAGCGACTTGGCATCGATCCATATGAAGTGCTCACTCGTGTCGCCGAAAATGTACCTCCGGGTTCGGAAGGTCTCTTGTTCCATCCGTACATGACAGGTGAGCGGGCTCCGCTCTGGAATCCGAACGCACGCGGCTCATTCTTCGGCCTGACGCTGCATCATAAGAAAGAACATATGATTCGCGCTGCGCTCGAAGGTGTATTGTTCAACCTGTACACGGTCATGCTGGCGATTGAAGAAAAGATCGGTCGGCCGAAAAAAATCCAAGCCACAGGCGGCTTCGCCCGCTCTGAGTTGTGGCGACAGATGATGGCTGATATTTTCGATCAGGATGTCATCATCCCCGAAAGTATTGAAAGCTCCTGTCTCGGCGCAGCTGTACTGGGCTTGTATGCTCTGGGCCGCATCGATTCCCTGAGTGCCGTCTCCGGCATGATTGGATCAACGCATCGGCACCAGCCTGATCCGGACAGTGTCCGCGTCTACCGGGAGCTGCTGCCGATCTTCATCCGCATCTCCCGTAAGTTTGAAGAGGAGTATGCGGATATCGCCGCTTTTCAGAATAAGACGATGCAGGGGTAGGAGCGGCATGGAATAGCTAACGAATCGTAGACGTCTTATTTGAAGCTTTTAGCATGTTTTCAAAATCTAACGAACCTGAGCTACCTTATATCGGATTTTAGCGGCGGAAAACTGTCCCAAAGTGAGAATTCCCGGAAAATAACGTCTCTGCGATTCGTTAGAAACTGGCTTATGCCAGTTTTCGTCCAATAGCGCGTCTCAGATTCGTTAGAATTGACAGACCACCTTTACCATGAAGCAAGTCACCATCTCCTAAGCTGCGTCCGGCTCAAATTAACATTCGACTCTAACGACTAGTTTTATGCACGTTCACGAGGACCTTCCCGCCATGTTTTGGACATGCGGGAGGGTCTTTTTCATTTACAAATCAGATCTTCACAGACTGTTTTTGTGTACGAATTATCTTGAGGAAACTGCGCTATTCGATAAATAAATCCCCCCGTCCTCAGCGCCTTTCAAATTAGCTAAATGCTACAAAAAAGCCCCACAGCTTGAAAGACTGCGGAGCTTCGTTTCCTAACCATTTCAATTTCTCTTATTTACACTGCGCTATTACTGATTATACTTGCTGAACGCATTCTGATCGGCTTGTACATTCTCCAGGTACACAATCTGCCCCGCTTCATTCACACGCGCGATATCGATGCCTGCTTTGGCATATACTGTTCCGTCCGCCGCTTGTCCGCATACCGCCCAGTTAGTCTGGTAGCTGCCGTCAGGCTGTTGCACCCACGCGTCCCACATATGTTTTACATCCTTATTGTACTCGTAGAAAGCTTTCATGAAACCGTCGAATCCTGTTCGGCTGGTGCCGTTAAGCACAATCTCTGCGTCCGGTGTAAACAGGAACAATAAGTCCTGCATGGCGCGCTCGTCTGTACGTGAAGCATCAAATAAACGGAAATAGTTGTTCAACAGTGTAGTGGTATTTGTAGTACTCATTTATATTCCTCCTAGAATAAAAAGCCATTTTCCAATCTTTCAGTTCGAATATTTTCGAACTAACTGAAAAGAAATGTAACATACATCCCCTACTACCTGCAAGGTATAGTTCGAAATTTTTCAAACATTGAAAGGTGTGGCCGATTATGCTAACGTCATACATATGAGAACTCCAACGATACCTATGGCTTCGGAATTGAAGCTGACCACGGTCTGCA
Organism: Paenibacillus amylolyticus; assembly: GCF_001570725.1. Lineage (GTDB taxonomy): Bacteria > Bacillota > Bacilli > Paenibacillales > Paenibacillaceae > Paenibacillus > Paenibacillus amylolyticus_A. The sequence goes on along the minus strand of NZ_BCNV01000005.1, from coordinate 430,209 downwards.
ATGCATTGGGTGATCCGATTCGCATGAAAATTGCACACTGCCTGGCCAGCTCTGGCGAGAAAAACTGTTCCGCCTTCGAAGTAGACCATATTTCCAAATCCACGTTGTCCCATCACATCAAAATTTTACGTGAAGCTGGCGTGATCCAGCCACGCATTGAAGGTAAACAGCACTTTTATTCCCTACGAAAGGAAGAACTGAACCTACGTTTTCCAGGCCTCGTCGAGATGATTCTGAATACAACCGAGCAATACGTAACACAGGCCCCAGATAAATTGAACTAACCTTTAGACAAGAACGTAGAGGGCAGAAATAACCAGAAGAAGCGAAGCGTTCGCCTTTATCACCAGAATTTCACCTTATAAAAGTGAATCGAAAATTCGGGGGGATAACAGTGATCGGAAGGTTGTTCTGTCATCGAAGTGACAAGGATAATTACTCTTTATTTCAATCTTATAGATTGAAATACCACATCATCATGATCGCGATTCCCATATAAGGAGGCTAACCATATGGACAAAAAAGCGGCAAAGATACTGCTAAGCACCTTCTGGGGCGGTGGAGGTTGGAAAACAACTTCTGCTCCCTTCTCTGGAGATGAATTTGAATATGCCAAAAGCAAAGGTGTTATGTTCGATCCATTCACGATCACGCATGACGAGATTGTCCAGCGTCTGTACGACATGCATCAGGATGACTCGTTCAAGGAACGGGTGATTTCGGCATTTCTACATAGTCTGTCCACCAAAAAAGTCTATCTACGCAGCGCATTATCCAGCTGGGCTTTAACATCGAACATGCCTTTACACACCTATGCGGAGCGTCCTGCGCTTCACCCTAATACCAGTGCCTGTGGAGATTGTAACTTCCTGCGTTTGCAGTCAGACAAGGATTATTCCAACGTCGACTTAAACGTCCTGAATTTTGAACGGATCAAATGGGGCGGCGTGCGCCATGGCTGGCTTATCTATTGCCTGATGGATCTGGAATTACTGCTTCAGGACAATGATGCGAACCATGAAGTAACTCCTGAAGACCAAGCCATCCTGGTCAACCTGCTTGAAGCAGCTCAGACGGAAGACCCTAAGGACAGCGCCCGTTCACTGGAGAAAAAGTGGAAGGATCTCTTGCCTTCCAGCAAACAGGAGCGAGATGCCCTGCTGGAAATCTGGGCTGCAGCCGGCATACTGGCTCCTGGAGATAAACCGAGAAAACGCAAAGGTGGTTCCAACGATTTTGTTTTTGCAGCAACCTGGCAAGGTGATGATGGATATCATACAGAAGCCGTAAAACATTATTTCGGCTCCTATCTTCCTCACATGCAATAAAACCTGAACTTTTGCTCACCTTTGCGTGCGTCTGGTTACAATAATGACATCGACAGATTTCCTGTTTAACTCGTATAATAAGGGGAAATTGGTAGATGGGAGTGAAACAAGCGAGTTTATGGTATACATACTGGCTTTTATAGTGTCTTTTGCTGTCGTGGTTCTGCTTATTCCGCCGCTTGGTCGACTGGCTCACCGGCTCGATTTTGTGGACAAGCCCCGGGAAGATGTGGAGCGTAAGCTGCACAGGCAACCTATCCCGCTCACGGCGAGTTACGCGATATTTACTGGATTTTTCCTGACATACATTGCTCTTACGAAAGAAATCACATGGGAAACGGCGGCTCTGGTCGCTGGTGGTATGCTTCTGCTAACGATTGGTACCGTCGACGACTGGTACAAAACGAAAGGCAAAGATTTTCCTGCCCTACCCAAAATGCTCGTACAGGTTTCTGCGGCAGTACTCGTATTTGCTTCTGGCATTGCGTTCACCGGATTCGTGAATCCCTTTAACGCGGAATATGTCATGCTTCCGATCTGGCTGCAATTCATTCTCACGATCCTCTGGATCTTCGGGGTGACAACAGTCATCAATTTCTCGGACGGCATGGACGGACTGGCTGGCGGATTATCGGCCATCTCGGCGATCACCTTGTTCATCGTGGCTCTTGCCAAAGGTCAAACGGATTCCGCACTCATGTCGATCATTCTGGTCGGTGTGACTATCGGTTATCTGAAGTACAACAAAGCTCCTGCCAAAGTGTTCATGGGCGATGCAGGCGCTACGTTCCTTGGCTTCATTCTGGCGGTTATCGCTCTGGATGGTGCATTCAAACAAGCGACCATGTTGTCCATCTTCATTCCAATTTTGGCGCTGGGTGTACCGATCTTCGACAACATCTTTGTCGTGATCAAACGCTTCATTCAAGGTAAAGCGATCTACCAGGCCGATGCGAGTCAAGCTCATTATCGACTGCTGCGTGCCGGATTGAATCATAAACAGGTTGTTGCCGTGCTCTATCTCGTCAGCACTTGTCTGTGCCTTTCCTCCATCATATTGATGTTGGTAGAGATGTAAGTATCCGCAACAAAAGCGGTCATATCCGAATATAAAAAGAGACGAGTCCAAGATTACTTGGCTCGTCTCTTTGTTATGCTTATCTGATTCGGCGCTCACTCGCTACTCATTCGGTGGCATTTGCTAAGATGCACCTTCATGTGTATAACAGTTCGGTTCAACCATCTGGACTGGTAAGCAGTATCCACATGTCTTAAACCTCAGACGCTCACAGTCTCACACTTATCTGGAAGCTACGGGTGGCAACGTTTTTTCTTGTTGCTGCCGACCTGTCCACCCCGGCCGATCAAGTTCAATGAGACGGCGGTATCGCTCTTCCCCAGCCAGCAATTGTTCGTGAGAACCCTGCATGGCAATCTGTCCATTTTCCATAAAAATAAGTTCGTCCATCTGTTCCGCACCAATCAGGTGATGGGTCACCCAGATCATGGTCTTGCCTTGCAAGCTATCCAGAATGGTTCGCATCAACTCGCGTTCCGTCACCGGATCAAGTCCTACCGTCGGTTCATCGAATATCACAACAGGTGTCTCCCGGAGCAGTACCCGGGCCAGAGCGATCCGCTGCCTTTCCCCACCGGAGAAACGCAGGCCCGTCTCCAGCATTGGCGTATCATATCCTTGCGGTAAAGATTCGATCAGACCTGATAAACCTACTTGCGCGGCCACCTGACGAATCTCCTCATCCGTTGCTTGCGGACGTCCAATCCGTAAATTATTCGCTACCGTGGTATCGAACAGGTGTGGACTCTGATTCAGCACCGCGATAACATCGGGTACACTTTCACCGAGGGTCTGCACAGGCATATTATTGATTAGAACCTTCCCCGCAGACGGAAGCAATACTCCCTGAATCAGTTTCAACAAGGTCGATTTTCCGCCGCCACTTCGTCCAAGGATGGCGAGACGTTTGCCTTGTGGTAGATGAAGAGATACGTCCTGTACGGCGTAAGAATCATCCGCTACATAACGGTAACTTACGCGATTGATCTCGATGTCTGCTCTGAGTTTGGGCGGAATGCGAAGACGAATTCGTCTGTCCGGGATATCATTCGCAGATGGCACGGACTCCGATGGCTGCCCCGCCATTGTTTTTCCGCTTTTTACTACAGAGATTAATTCGCCCGTTCCGTCAACATCATCCGCTCCATGCTGCACCGGAAGATGCTCTTTCCCTTCCAGCTGTTTCAAGCGGTCCAGCGATTCCCGATACTGTGGAAGATGCTCCACAGCATCCCCTACAGGCAGGAGTGTTTCCGTGAGCGGAAATAACACCAGTACAAAAGCAGCAATCATCACAGCAGGCAATTGTCCAACAGAAGCGGCGTTTCCGGCCCATAACGTAACCAATACCACCAACAGGCCAATGACACACTGGGCCATCAGATCACGCCAGCGTGTCCAGCGCCGCAACTTGCGACGAACCGCGTCGACCTGTCCTTCCGCCTCTTCCTGCTGCTGAACGAACTCAGCGGCTCTTCCACTTGCAAGCCAATCTCCCAACCCAAGCACACCGTCGGTCAGTCGAGTGTACAACATACTATTTTCCTTTTTCAGCCGTACACGCCATTTCCACGTCACTTTCAGCGAGATCGCAGGTAGCACGGCAACGAGAAATAACATATACAAGCCCATCCACAACGCAAATCCCAGATCAACACTGCCAAAGGCAATCACAGCCGCACCGTACATCACGAGCGCGGTAACGGCGGGAAAAACGGTACGCAGATAAATATCCTGCAACCGCTCCACATCATCGGCGAGTGCTCCAAGCACATCCCCGGTCTGCATACGAGAGCGCAAGAACAGGGCCTGTGGCTCCAGAATGCGATATAGCTTCACTCGCTGATCGGCCAACACCCGCAGTACGGCATCATGGCCTGCCAATCGCTCGATATATCGAAAGACGGCGCGGAATATCCCAAATGCACGTACCCCAACAATGGGTACATACACCATCAAAATGTTTTCAGGACGCAGCGCAGACTTGGAGATCAGAAATCCGGAAGTGAACAGCAGCAGTACCGCACATAAGGCAGCACATGTGCCCAGCGCAATGACTGCGATGAATCTCCAGCGGTACTGTGCCACATACGGAGCAATCCAGCTATTTTTTTCTTTTACGTTACGGACGGTCTCCATATGTTCATCTCCGGACTTCATTTTATATCGCCTCCATCTGGGCCTGAATCATCTGATAATATACGCCTTGTCGTGCCAGCAATTCCTGATGTGTTCCCATCTCTGCCACTGTGCCGCCATCCATGACAATAATTCGATCCATATGTGGCATCCAATGCAGACGATGGGTAGCCAAAAATACAAGTTTTCCTTCAAATAGCGGCAGCATCGTCTGTTTCAACTCATACTCTGTCTCTACATCCAGATGCGCTGTCGGTTCATCAAGCAGCAGGATGTTTCGTTGACTAAGCAAGGCTCTTGCCAGCGCCACCCGTTGCTCCTGCCCACCACTGAGTTGTCTGCCGCCAGCCCCAATCAGCTCATGCAGCCCACCGGATAATGAGGACAGAAGCTTGGTTAATCCAGCTGCGCTAATGGCCTTCGCCACTTCCGCATCCGATGCCCCCGGCATGTAGAAACGAACGTTATCGGCCAGGCTTCCACTGAAAATATACGGATGCTGCGGGATAGCTGCCGTCTGTCTTCGCCAGGATTCGAGCATATCCGGTGTAATCGGCTGTCCATTAGCCAGTACTTGACCCGATGTAGGCAACTGGAAACCAGCCAATACATCTATTAACGTGGACTTGCCTGCTCCGCTGGCGCCAATAATACCGATTTTGCCGAGACCTGTAATCTGAAATGTGACATCCTTTAGCGAATAAGGACCTTCATCATCATGCCGTACCTGTACATCCGTTAGAGCCAATCTACTATTCTCATTCCAAGAGAACGCTGAGGAAGAGGAAGAAACAAGCTCAGGAGTAGTAGAAACAGAAGCAGAATCAGGAGCAAAATGCCCCGCAGCCGTTTTATCATTCAACACGACACGTATGGTCGAAGTAGCGGCTTTCCTATTACCCGAAGATAATGGTGTAGATCCAACTTTGTCCTCTAACGTAACCGGATGTGCAACAACATTTGCATAGGCTTCTTTCTGTTTCTGTTCGGCGGCTTTCCCCCGTTCAATCACCTGATTAATGGCCGCTCCGGCTTCCTTACCGTCCAATGTAGCATGGTAATCAGCGCCGAGCATACGTACAGGCAGGAAATATTCGGGTGCCAGAATTAGTACCGTCAACGCAGGGCCAAGCAGCATATGCCCTTCCGTCAGACGTAATCCCAGACCAACCGCCACGGAAGCAACAGACAGCATGGTGAAGAAATCGAGTGCAAACGAAGAAAGAAAAGCCATACGCAGAGTAGACATCGTTGCTTTCCGATACCGCTGACTGACCCGCAGAATGGACCCTTCATGTATTTTGCTCTGTCCCAATGTTTTTAGCGTTTCTAGTCCACGCAAGGTATCAACAAAATGGTTAGCAAGTGCTTTGTAGGATCTGAATTGTCCGTCTATCTTCCGCTGCGCAGCAAGACCAATCAGAATCATGAACACGATTAGAATCGGGAGTGTCAGCATCAGAATAACCCCGGACATCAGATCCAGCTTGAACACATACAGCAAAATGACGATGGGGGTGAATCCCATGCCCAGCATGCGAGGAATGAATAGTTCCAGATACGTCTTGTATTGAGCTGTTCCCTCACGTGCCAGCGTGACCAGATGGCCTGTGCCCTCTGTCTTGGCATAACGCGGCCCGAGTCTGAACCACTGCTCCACCATCTGTCTGCGCAGATCGGTCCCTGTCTTCTCCGCATATCGTGAAGTCACGAGTTGTAACCAGAAGGATAGGGCGTAGCGGGCGGCAAAAGCAGCCAGGAACAGCAGCAGTACCGGGTACTGCTCCGTTACGGATGAACCTTCAAACAATGCCGTGATGGCCTGTGCCAGCCATTTGGCTTGCATAATGATTGTCATCGCCTGTAGCAGCACCAGCGCTGAGGCCAGCGCAAGTACCGGCCGGATGCCCGGCAGCTTCATCAGCCCCCGTCCCATATCAGTACTCCAGGTGGTGCTGCTCGTTGAGACGTTTGCGGAAGATGTAATAACTCCAGATCTGATAACCGAGAACAAACGGCAGCAACGTGCAAGCTACAATGGTCATTACTTTCAATGAATAAGCGCCGGATGCGGCGTTGTATACGGTCAGGTCATACGCCGCTCCAAAGGAACTCACCATCACTCTTGGGAACAGTCCGATAAAGACCGAGGCAAAGGCAATTGCAATCACTGCCCCTGTCATACCGAAAGCCCAGCCTTCACGCTTCTGACGAACGAAGTAGGCCGCAAGTGCAAGCGAGACTGTGACAAGTACGACCATAATCCAGAGGGCCCAGCCGCGTACGGCGAACACATCGGTCATCATATACGTCATTAACGCGTAAACAGCGAGTAGTGCAGCCAGCGGTAACATCAATTTTTGCGCTGTATTCAAGGCACGCTCTCGGAGTTCGCCCACTGTTCGTAGTGATGCAAACAGCAAGCCATGAACCAGACACAGCAGCGTTACGCTTAAGCCACCAATCACGGTGTATGGATTAACGATATCGAAGAATCCTGCGCGCAACTGCATCTCCCCATCAATGGGTAGCCCCTTCATGAACGTGGCAAAGACTACGCCAAACAGGAAAGGCAGGAGCGCGCTGGATACCACAATAATGATGTCCCACGTTTTTCGCCAGCGCTGTTGCTTCATTTTACTGCGGAATTCGAAAGCAACACCGCGACCAATCAAGGCGAGTAACACGAACACAAGCGGTAGATAGAAACCACTGAACATCGTGGCATACCAGTGCGGGAAGGCAGCAAACATCGCTCCCCCTGCTGTAATCAGCCATACTTCGTTGCCATCCCAGAACGGACCGATCGAGTTGATCAGGGTCCGGCGTTCACGGTCTGTTTTGGCGATAATACCTGTAGACATCCCCACACCAAAATCAAAACCTTCCAAAAAGAAAAACCCGACAAACAATACGGCAATCAGCAAAAACCACAACTCACTTAGTGACAACGGAATAACCTCCATCCACGCCGAACGGGTCGGCCGATTCATCGTGATCTTCCGGCTTCTCGACCGCAAACGGTCCGGCTTTGATCTCACGTACGAACAGGTATACCATCACGATTCCGAGAACCGTATACGCAGCGGTAAAAGCAATGGTCGAAAACAGGATCATTCCTGCGGATACATTCGGTGAGACCCCAGCTTCAGTTGTCATATAGCCAAATACTGTCCATGGCTGCCTTCCGACCTCGGTCATAATCCAACCTGATGTATTGGCTATAAACGGCAGGGAGATGGCAAACACCATCAGACGCATAAACCACTTCCCAGCGACCTCCAGCTTCTTGCGCATGGCCAGAAACGTACCGTATAGCGCCAGTGCAATCATCAAACCACCCGCTGCAATCATGATGCGGAAACTCCAGAACGTTGTACGTACTGGAGGGATATAGTCCCCTGGTCCGTACGTCTGTTCATACTCAGCTTGAAGCTCCTTCATGCCTTTGACACTACCGGAGAACTTACTGTAGGACAGATAACTGAGCAATCCGGGGATTTTGATCTCGCCCGTATTCTCCTGTTTATCCGGATCAATAAAAGCGACCACCGTCCATGGTGCCGGATCTTCTGTCGTCGTCCATGTGCCCTCACTGGCTGCCATCTTCATCGGCTGTGTCTCCACCAGATATTGCGCCTGGAAGTGACCGGAGAAAGCAACGCCGAATGAAGAAACCAGAGCGATAATGATCGCAATATTAAACGATTTGCGGAAGATCTCCACATCCTGCTTTTTCATCAATTTGTAGGCACTGATACCCGTTACGACGAATGCCCCTGTCATCAATGCCCCAAAGATTGTATGTGGGAACTCCACAAGAAGCTGACCATTCGTGATGAGTGCAAAGAAATCATTCATCTCGGCTCGGCCGTTGTTAATCTCAAACCCGACAGGATGCTGCATAAACGAATTGGCCGCCAGAATCCACAGCGCGGACAGGAATGTGCCAACGAACACCAGCCAGATACAGGCCAGATGCACTTTTTTGGACAAACGATCCCACCCAAATATCCACAATCCAATAAATGTAGACTCCATAAAAAACGCCAATAGGGCTTCAATAGCCAGTGGCGCACCGAACACATCCCCGACAAATCGGGAGTACTCTGACCAGTTCATACCGAACTGAAACTCTTGCAGAATACCTGTGACTACCCCGACGGCGAAGTTAATCAGGAACAGTTTGCCCCAGAACTTGGCCATCGTTTTGTAGATCTCCTTACCCTTAACAACGTACAACGTCTCCATAATCGCAACCAACAGCACGAGACCGATGGATAGCGGCACAAAAAAGAAATGGAAAATCGTTGTAAGTGCATATTGGATACGCGATAACATAATCGGATCCATACCGTTACCCCTTCTTTCTGTTCACTTCGCAGTATGCGTATCTGGCATTGAAGCTGCACCTTCGCTGTCTGTCCACCAAATACGTTGATGAACGTATTGTGCCAGATTACCTATTTTATACATGTGAGAATTATCACAATCTACGTGTTTAGAGCAAAAAAAAGTGATCCTGGTCACACAAAAGATAAAAATCAGCCTATTACCACAGCTTGCCAACTTCATGTATTCATGGAAGATACTCATGTTTGGGACGGAATGCCCATATGTTAGTCTCAGGCATAACATGCGAAGTGCCGTGAGGGCTTTACATATGAAGTGAAAGCATGAAGCACATGCAGAGAGAATGACGCACCATAATTCAGTCAAGGTGAGGTGAACAATTTATGGAAAATTCTGCGCCGTTACCTGATTCAGCTCCCGAAGTCTGCATGGATGAGGCTACTACGGCACAGCCCCCTGTCCGGTATGTTCTCTTCCCCCGCAAAGGAGGCTGGTCATCCTTTCCCTATCCCGATATTGCTGCGCTGCTGTCGATCGAGGGAGATGTCTACTATGTCAGCAGCCTGACGCAAACAGAGGATGTACCTTCGGTCATCACCGTGATCTCCCTTCCTGAAGCCGAGCAGCTATTACTGGAACCACGAACCGTTGCGGTCGTTACCCATCCGTACTGGCTTATGGCTACAGCTTCGCTGGAGCCGGAGCTATGTATTGTCCTGCTCCCTGAGCCAGTTGGAGATGAAGCAGCCTCTCCTTTATGGGAAAGCAGTATCTCCAAACTGGTCGGCATCGCCGATCTGGTGGGGACCTCCTCCGAAACACGATATATGAAGCTGCTTTTCCAAGGTGTACGCGCTGTCTGGCTAGGCGGCGAAGATCCTACACCTGCGGGTACGATGCAAAAGGATGATCTCGAAGTCCCTCTCCGGGACTACGAACTGTTCTTCCTGCATGCGCTGCGGCAGATCCTCTCAGGCACTCCGGATAGCGTCACCCTGCTTCAATGCAGTGTACGTGCCGACTTCTACCGGCAGCTCCGAGCCAAAGCAGGTGCCCATGAAACGATATCCTTTTTGCTGGCAGCCTATGAGTACTTGCTTGAAGATCCTCGGGCTATCCATTCACTTCAAGAGGCATTCTCCCATGCGGTCTTGAATGGTCGCAGCGATTGCGTAGTCTCCCACTATAGATTCCTGTCTGCCATCCATGCCCGGGCCGGGAAATTGGAGGACGCCCTGCTAGTGTATGGAATCAGTGCAGGCGACGAACAGGAACGACATCATTATGAACAGCTCTGTCGCTGGCTTGAGGCGGGAGAAGATCAACTTGTACGAGCGGAATTGCTGCGTATTAACGATGATTACGGAAATGCCTTGCGTATCCTGGACGAACTTGGCGGAGAAACGGCGAGACATTGGAAATTCCGCATTTATCAGGAGACTGGACGTGTGGAAGAGGCACTGGCTCTGGTGCATGCAGTCGATATTCAGGATGATGCCAGTCGCCGGGATTATCAGCAATTATCCGGAAGTGCGCTGGCTCTGCGAGGAGAGCGACACGGGGCAGTCCGACATTTTCTCGAAACGGCACTGGAGGATGAAGATGCGCTCGCCCGGATTGTCGAGCTGGAGTTGTTGGATCATGCTGTACAGCAATTGCTTGGGGAGGTGCCATGATGCTGGACCCGAAGAAGCGTAGACAACAGGTGAATGGGCCGATGGTGCACAGGGATATCCGAACCGAAACCACTTATACGCCAACGGAAACAGTCGATCGGACACCTACAGACGCATTGGGAAATGGCGATCACACGCCGGATCATGCACAACCAACGCCGAGCACTCGAAGCCAAATTCATCACTGGGGCGACGTACAAGGTCAGGGAGAACAGGATGCTGCTGTATCAAGAGAGGAAGCAAGTGTATTCGAAGAGCCCTTCTCCATTCGTCGGGTTCGCAAAAGCAAGGGCAACAAACTGACCGCCATGCTCCAGGTTCGCAATGAACGTGGCCGATACCTTGAAGAGGTATTGCATGATCTGAGTGATTTCGTGGATGAGATCGTGATTGTGGACGATGCCAGCACAGATGGAACCCCGGAAATATGCAAGGCCTATCCGAAGGTGGTCCGGCTGGAGGTATTGGAGAAACCGCTGTTCGCCGAGGAATGGCGACTTCGCAACACCTTATGGCAAGCTGCTGCGGGAACACGTCCCGACTGGTTGCTCTCGGTTGATGCGGATGAGCTATACAGCACAGAGGCCAAGAAAGCCATACGCACTCTGATTAATCAGGAGTATGCAGACTGGTTTGCATTTCGTTTCTACGATATGTGGGGTGGCCGGACCCACTACCGGGAAGATGATCTTTGGTGTCTGCATAAACGGCATACCGCTTCACTTATACGGTATATGCCTGGATATCCTTATTTTTATCCACAGCAGAATCATCACGTTCCCCGCCTCCCCTTGTCCTGCACTGTGTTGCCTGGGATCAGCACGGAGCTGAAAGTTCAGCACCTCGGTTGGGCCGGCAGTCTGGAGGATCGGGTTCGTAAATACTTGCGCTATAAACGTATTGATCCGAGCGGTGAGTGGGGAAATCTTGCACACTACGAGTCGATCCTCGATCCGGAACCTCGGCTGCTTCCCTGGAAGGAGGGACAGTGAAATGGGCGTGGTGAGTATTCTGACACATAGCTTCACCGATGGGTACAATCGGGAATTTGGCCGGGTATTTGGCGGTGGACTGGAGCGCTACATTTTGGATCTGTGCAGTGTCATCCGTGGGCTCGGGCACATTCCCGAGGTTCATCAGCTCTCTTATTTTGAGGCGTTTCAGACGCGTACGGAGCAGATTGATGTATTTGGCTATGCATATGACATGAATGATGTGCCCGAAGCCTTTGACCGGATGGCCGCCGCGGCACGCGGACCTGTGATCTATGCGAGCTGTCTGTGGCAACCCATCACCTACAAACCAGGCAGTCTTGGCATCTGTCACGGCATTAACTGGGATCGTCCCGGTCTGCCATTGGATACCAAACAACAAGTAGCAGAACACATTCAGCTGGCTCTGGATGGACTTGTGCGCATCGTATCTGTGGATTCCCATTTCCAGACCTTTTGCCGAGCCGCTTGTACCTATACCGATCCAAGACAGGTTGTCCTCATTCCTAATGCAGTGGATACATCCTATTTCACACCAGCCCCGCCAACGCGGACCTTAGAGCAGGAACAGGAAGACGAATGGCTTGCTGCATGGAAGACCGATCTGGCGAGTCATGAGGAGAAGGCTGATGCAGTTATATCAGGGGTGCAAGCTGTAGATAGCAAGGGTGGAGCCGGTGGTGATGGAACGAACAGAGGTAGGGCTAACGATATTCTAATAGAAGCAGATGCTGACTACCAGGTTAATGGTCCAATTCGGGGACAGGTTGAAAAGAAAGCTGTGGATGTAAGTTTGACCCCTCCCCGCCCAATTCGCATTATATATCCGCGCCGCATCAGCATGGAACGCGGGATTATTCCGATGATGCTGGCAGCAGATAAGCTATTGGGTGCTTTTCCGGATCTGGAGATTGAATTTGCCGGGGAACTGGTCGAAGGCAGTACAGTCGGGAGAGCCTTCCGTTATTGGCATCGTACTCACCCACATGCAGCGAGAATTAACCAGCGCACGTATGATTTCCGGGATATTCGGGAGGCGTACCATCAGGCAGATATCGCCGTGATTCCAACCGTTTTCTCAGAGGGCACCTCCTATGCCTGTCTGGAAGCGATGAGCTGTGGACTTCCGGTAATCGCCTCCAATGTTGGGGGATTGAATGATCTGATTCAGGACGGGTTTAATGGGCTGCTGGTACCTCCTGGTGAGCAGGAACTCACCGCCGCACTGGTTCGTCTCGTACAGGATCGGGCCGAGCGAGAACGACTGGGAATCTATGCGCGCGAGACTGCACTGTCCTATGATCTAACCAGGTGGCGGAGCCGGTGGAGCACGGTGTTGGAATCTTTTTTGGCAGAGACAGGATTGAAGGAGGGAATTCGCGGATGATGGATACGCCCAAGGCAACGGAATTCATGGAATCAAGATACATTCGGCAAAGTGACCCTAAAACGGACACACTGGTCTTCCCCTTGCATCCGGCATGGTGGAGCCGCCCCTATGAATATGAATGGGCCCGGCGGTTTGCACGTCCGGACGATGTGGTCCTTGATGCAGCCTGCGGCATCTCCCATCCGTTCAAATTCTGGCTTGCCGAACACTGCCGCGAGGTTCACGCCTGCGATTGGGATGAACGTATTTTGTCTGAAGAGGCAATCCGGCTGGATATTGCTGCTGATTTTGGGGAGCAGGCCGCTCAGGATCTGCCGGAATCAACTCTCGTCCGATTGCATCGTGCAAAGGCTAATCTGGCCCAGCTTCCGTACGAGTCGGGTAAGTTTGATCGGGTGTTCTGTATCTCTGTACTGGAGCATCTGGATACAGGTACAATGCTGCGTGCATTTCGTGAATTCGCCCGGGTGCTGAAGCCAAACGGACAGTTGATCGCTACCTTTGATGTGCCCGAGATGCGGCCTGATCTACTGGAGACGATCATGGCGGTCACCGGACTAACCATTGAAGATAAGCTGAATGTGGAGGAGCCGGACGATGCCATCTGGTCAGACATGTACGGCACGCCGATCCGCTGTTTTCGCGCAGTGATATGCAAAGGTTGAGGGATTGACTCATTGGCAACGGAACCATGTACGGTTCGGGAAATAATCCGATTACCGGCAGCTCCGTTGCTTTTGCACTTTCAATGGAGGTCCTATTACGGGAATATGTGGGGGATATATAGGGATTGGGGAACTAGAGATGAAAGACAGAGATTAAAGATTAAAGATTAAAGATTAAAGAAAAATTATAGGTGTACCAGTAGCATGTTGCACTGGTTGGTGTACTCTTTGGCAGAGGCTGCGCCGGGTGTTGTCAGGCGCAGCAAGGTTTGCAAGCCCGGCGGGATCGCAGTCGCCGGGCGACCTGTGGCGGCAGGTTGCCGCGCAGTGAGTTGGGCCGATTCGGCCCATTCACGTGCCAGGTTCTGCCGCCCGGCGAGCAGCGCGAGCGTGCCCGCGAGGAGCGCGTGAGCGGTGCGCTCGGGGGCAGGCACTTCGTCCGCGTGGGGCTGCTGCGCGCCGTCAGGCGTGCCGCATAGCGCCAGCAGCCCTTCGCGGACGCTCGCGGGTGCGCGCAGCAGCCCGCAGCGTGCCGCAGGCGGAAGCGCTGCGAGCAACGCCAGCGCACCGCGAGGCGGCAGGGCTTGCAGCAGGCGCAGCCATGCGGCCCAGGCGCCCACGCCAGCGAGCGCTTGCGCAGCGGCGAGCACGCCTGGCGCAGGAGCGGCCGGGCCGCCGGGCGTTGCACCGCTACGCGAGCTGTCGCTGTTGCACGCCGAGGCGTTGCTGCCGGCCGTGGCCCCGCGCTGCAGCAACGCCTCGGCCGCGTGGTCCGCTGCGGGCAGCGCTGCCGCATGGCGAGCCGCCGCTCGCGCGTTGCGCCCGCCGGGCTGCTTGCGGCCCAGCGCCCACAGCGCGAGCGCCGCCTCTGGCCCGTGCTGCGCATGCGCCGCCCAAGGCTGCAAAGCCGCCCGAGCCGCGGCGTCCTCGCCCAGCTGGGCCAGCGCAAGCCCGTTGGCCAGCGGCTGTCCCCGCATAGGGGCATCAAGCGCTACCGCATGGCGCAGCAGCCACTCCGGCCGATGCGCAGCCAGCGCGGCCGGGATCAGCGCTTGCCATGCCGCAGGCGGCAAGCTAACCCGGTCAGCTACGCTGCCTATAGCATGTGACCGCCCTGTGGCTGCGGCCAGCAACAACAGCCGCTGCCATGCAGGCAAGCTACCGGGTTGTATGCTCAGCGCCACCATATACGCGGCTTCTGCCTCTGCCCAGCGGCCAGCTCGCTCATGTGCCATGCCTTCCAGTGTCAGGGTGCGATAGGTTCCAGCACCAGAGACTGAGGTATATCGGTTGGCTGTGGAAGCAGCGGATCTAGCCTGTTTTAACCAGTTTAAGGCTACATCCTCTCTCCCTTGATCCAGTTCAAGTACAGCACCAAGCTCCAACAAATCCGGAAAATCCTCATACACGGGCGCCCATGCTTCCACCACAGCAAGTGCCCTCTCCGGGCTGACACTCTCTCGCCAAGCGTAAGCCGTTTTCAACACCAGATCCGAGTGATATCCACACTCCGGCGTAAGCTGTGCCAATAATGGTTGTAACAATCGGAGTGCTTCATCATACTTCGCTTGCTGAAACCATTCGGTAGCCAGAGCATATAACAACTCCGGTTGGTCGCCCTCCTGATTCAACGCGGAACGAATCAATTGCATATTCCGTGCACCTTTATTTTTGGTAGTAATCACCTGCTCCAAATATCCGTAATGAATGACCTCAAGTCCAGAATGAAGTACACCTTGCGGAGCCAGTGCCATAATGGATGAAGCGATCTCTTCATGAATTCTGCCCTGAAAGGCAATTCGAGGATCATTTCGGAACAAACGACACACCGCATCCGTCACACGCTCTTCACCGGACACCCCCAACAGACTCGTGACCTGTATCCAGTACCCCCATACATTGTCTCTACTTGTAGCTAACAACTGCATGAGTTCTGCCTTCATCTGCGGGGTCTGTACCCATACTTCATCCGCATCGAGCACCAGAATCCATGGATTCGTAGCAGCGGCCAGTGACAGATTGCGGGCTTCACTGAAATCTCCGTTCCATTCCGTACGGATTACAATAGCACCATGGAGGCGGGCAATTTCAATTGTATCGTCTACCGATCCGGTATCCACGACGATGATCTCATCTACGATATCCCTGACTGCGTTCAGACACCGCTGGAGTGGCCCAGCTTCATCCTTCACGATCATGCACAAGCTAATCCCTGTGTTCACATTCATCACCACCTCACCAACGGAATTCAGCCCCATCCAATGCCCATCTGCATTAACTGTACCCCCGCAACTACTTAACTTAATATCACTCAACTCTCGAACCCATCCGCCCCTGGCAGTTCAAGCCGAATATGCTGAATAACAGGCCAACAGCGGTGTCGCTGTCCATTCGTACGTTGGGCGAATACCTCCAGATGATGATCCGCAGCACTAACTAATCCCTTCACCAGCCAACTGGTTCCCGCGAGGGTATCCGAAGTCCCAGGGAACGACTCCATTCCATTCTCATTCAAGTTCTCTTTCTCTTCCTCTTCCTCTTCCACTCGAACGTTCTCCCCAACAGATAAATCATCTCCCGCCAATTGCTGCCGACACATCTGAATCAGACTATGCAATTCCTTCCATCGTCCTGACTGTACACATCCTTCCATCATCAGTCCGAGCGCCTGCCAGCCGTCATACTCTGCTCCCGCAACCGTTACGTCCATGCTGGAGTTCATATCCTTCTTCTTTGCCACTCTCAGACCAACCGTTCTCCCCGTCTGCACAGTAGATTCCTCATCATTAGTTACTGCTGCACCTACCTGAGAACTACGCTTCAACCACAACGTAAATGGATCATCTCCGTTGACTTCCTTCCCTTCTATCCACTCCAAACGTTCGAGCCATCGGGCAGACGGCAGTGCGAGCAGCCCTTTTTTCCGCTTCACGGGTTCCAGCTTCAGACGCGCCTTGTTCCATCTTCCCTGCTGGATGTGGAGCATGGCTTCAGCCACGGACAAACGCTCTCTCATCTCTCCGGAAGGTTGTGAAAATACACCCGATAACAATTCCAGAGCCGCTTCATAACAACGACTTTGTTCCAGAATGCCCAATACTTTATGTGTAGCCTCTTCCGATCTGAGCGCAAAACGCTCCGTCACCAGCTCTGGAATCTGATGTTCCTGCCCGGAGACTCGCATAATTCGGAATATCCGATAGAGTGGCGGTAACAGACTGGATTTGGCACGCACCGCTTCCACGTAAGCATCCACCGCACCCTCCAGATCAGCCTTTCCTTCCAGTAATCGGCCTAACGTATACCACGTCTGATAGGTGCCGATGCCTTCTTCCGTATGATATATGGGTGGAGGTGGCCCCATGCGAACCGCTTCACGCAGCGATAATTCTGCCCGATCAGCATCCCCCAATGCGTCTGCACAGACTCCACGATGATGCATCAGATCCGTGTACTCTGGAAATAGTTCAAGCGCAGCATCAATGCGATCTAATGCCTCCTGCCAGCGATTCAGGTGCTGTAGACAACGAACTTCATATTTGAACAGCAAATGTGCGTAACTGGTCACCGCTGGATCGATCCCCATCCGAGCCACAGCAAACGTCTCCAATGCCCGCTCTGCTTCCCCCACACGCAGATATTCTACGCCCAGATTATAGTGATGGAACGGCTGATCCGGCTCTTCCTCCACTGCCTGTTGCAGCAGGCGGACATTGCGGTTCACCTTATCTTTGCGCTCCACAATCGCCGTCTGATATCCGTAATGATGGATCATCATGTCCGTCACATGAAAAGCAGCCTCCGGGTTCCTACGGCAAATCGCCGCCGCAATCTGCTCATGAATTCGACCTTCGAACCGATGCTCCGGGGCATTGCGAAAGAGACGTAAAACCGGATTCACGGTAACCCCCTGCTGACCCGTACCTGTATAGTTATGAATGTTTAAAAACAATCCGTCACATCGGCTGACCGTCGTCCAGCTTCTGATCTGCTCCCGCGCAGCCCTATCGAGCGCCTCGTCCGCATCAAGAAAGAGAATCCAGTCGCCGGAAGCCCGCTCCAGGCCAGCATTCCGTGCTGCGGCAAAATCATCGCACCACTCAAATGCCACAACCACCGCGCCATGTTGCTTCGCAATCTCCGCGCTGCGGTCCGATGAACCGGTGTCCACGACAATTACCTCGTCCACCGCTCCCTGAACACTGGCAAGACAATGGGGCAGTAACTCTTCCTCATCCTTCACGATCATGCATAGGGAAATTCGTTCCGCTCGCAAGCTGATTCCTCCTTTCCTTCGCATGAAAAATCGTGCGCCATGGGATACCTTCGGCCGTTCGCAGCCTTTGTTCCAGTGCAGCATGTTGTGCCGCGAGTGCCCCTGCCGACGGGGAACGAACCAATTCCTGTCGAAGTGCCTCCATTGCTATCCGCAAGTAACATACTGCTGCACCAGCTCTGGCCTGTTGCAGATCAGGCTCGCGCTCCAGAGCCTGCTCGAACAGAGACAATGCCTGATCATAATACCCTTTGGCATACAGTGTTTCACCCAGCCAGAATAACCCTTCGGCATCCAGCTCACTCTCGGTCATGCACTGAATCAGGATATTCGCGGCTACCAAGGTATATCCGTGTCGATACAGCAGACTTGCAAACTCCCGCCGGACCGTTACTGCCTTTCCCCGATGCTCACGCATCATGATTTCTCGCAGCTCATGCAGTTGCTCAGCAAGCGTAAGCTGTCCAGTCTTTATCGCCTGCTGTACAACCTGCTCTGCCACCATCTGTGCCTGCGGACCCCACTCCATAAACTTCTGTTCTTCTGACGCAGGTTCCATGCTTCGCGGCTCTTTGGTCAACTGATCCAGCAGACGATCCATGACCTTCCAAACCGTCTTTTCCTGTGAATGCGTAGTTGCAAGGAATGTATCCGTTAATCGTAATCCGTTGGCCCAGCAAGCAAGCGCCCAATCCATTCTGTGTTCAGACCGCAAGTTGACTTCATCCATACGCTCTGCGCCCCAATATTCTTCCGCCAGTTGCAATGCTTCCGACACCCTATTCGCACATAACATCCAATGTATCCGATCAGCTACTTGAATACGAGCACTACACGCATCTGTATCCAGCATTTTCAACGCCTGCTCATACGCCCCGCAGCCTGCAAGAATACGAATCACATGCACCAGGTGAGCCTCATTATTCACGGAGGATGGATGGGGCATTCCACCCCGAATCGAATTACCGTGATTTGACTCTACGATCCCTCTGCATCTGGCGAGCAATGTTTCTGCTATGTTCTCATCTGTTTCTCCCGTTTGTTGCAGCACATCTGCCAATCCCACCCATGCCGGAGCATATGCAAACATGCTGTCCAATGCCAGCCCGTACAGATGTGCGGACTCATTCAGGAATCTACGTTTCTGGGCAAGTCTTGCCATCGCGGTATAGGCTCTGTAAGTGTCAGAACCGGCTTCCGTTACATATGGCGAATCTAACGTGCTACCACCATCACTTTGTCCATCACTATCTGGCACCTCCAGGCACTCGGTCGCTTGGGCATAGGATTGATATGCATGCTCCTCCAAACCTTGCTGCTCCAACGTCTCCCCATACAACAGGTGCAGATCCGCATAAGATGGGTAACGATGCCTTTCCACAGCCAGAAGTGCATGTGCCTCGTCGTAGCGTTCCAATCCCACAAGGGCCTTCGCATAATCCCTAACCAGTGTAGGGCGATATGGCGCGAGCAGCTCTGTCCGTCGTAACGATTCATGGAATGCTTCAATTGCCTGTTCGATCTGACCAAGTTGGCAATACGTTACTGCCAGATTGTACAGGTGAAAAGGCTGTGCAGGATCATCCTGAAGTTCACGCTCAATCAACTTCAAATTACGTCTTGGTTTATGTTCCTTCACAATCGTGGAGGCCAGATACCCATCATGAATGAGACATAGTGGAGCCAGCGGTTCAGTCTCGATCAATACGTTTTCTTCATCTGTATATTTCTCGTTCTTATCCCCATCAGCAGCCTCATTCAGGACCAGCTTGCTCGGGCCGCTACGAACCAACTGCTCATGAATGCGTCCCACATATCGATATCCTTGATTAGCACGGAACAGTCTTACCGGTTGGGAGATCATCTTCTCCTCTGCCCCTTCACCGTATCGATTCTCTATAGTAATGCGTAATCTTGAAATGCTTTTATGGACTTTGGGCAAATAGTTCAGTAGTTCTTCTAACCCCTGTATGACGTACTCATCCGCATCCAGACATAGGACCCATTCGGTGCCAGCCAGAGGCAAACTGATATTCCGCGCATGGGCAAAATCATCCTCCCAGCGGGCATGCAACACCGTTGCTCCGTATGTTCTGGCGATCTCGGTTGTGCGGTCAGACGAGCCCGTATCGGTGATAAAGCACTCCGTGCCGATATGCTTCAAGCTTTCGAGACAGCGGGGCAGATGATGTTCTTCATTTTGCACAATCATATGGATTCCAATTAAACGGTTCTGCAACGTAGCCACCTCCAATACAAAAAAAAGTACATGAAGTCCACCAAAGGAACTCCATGTACCTATATGACAAATGAATGGGTTATGTGCCTTGTCCATTGAAGAACACATCAATCGTACTTGGTGCGCCGATTAGGCTGGAGCGGTAGGAAAGACGCGTATATTTGAGAAAACGCTGTGGTACCAATACATCCACTGACCCGGACAAAATGCCCGTTACTGTCGTCACATCCGTGTACCAGTTTGTTCCGTTGGCGCTGATCTCAACAAGAGCATCTACCCGGTTTACACCCGGTCCCCTGTTATATACAAAGAAAGAATACGTGCCAAATACACTGGTCGTAACCGCTGGAAGCGCTGTGAAGGTGTTGGCGGTCGGAGTGCTAATGAGTTGGTTTTCCTGAAAACTCTTCTGTGATATGGACGTCACGCTGCTAAGCGTTCCCGCCGTAATTGTAGCGCCGAGCACACTGGTGATCGTTCCGTTTAACAGGTTCGTCAGCGTTCCTGCGGTGATCGTTGCTCCAAGCACGCTCGTGATCGTACCATTCAGCAGGTTTGTCAGCGTCCCCGCTGTCACCGTTGCGCCGAGCACGCTGGTGATCGTTCCGTTTAATAAGTTCGTTAGGGTTCCGGCTGTAATCGTTGCTCCAAGTACACTCGTAATCGTACCATTCAGCAAATTCGTCAACGTACCCGCTGTTACCGTTGCACCGAGCACACTGGTGATCGTTCCGTTTAATAAGTTCGTCAGCGTTCCTGCGGTGATGGTGGCTCCAAGTACACTGGTGATCGTACCTGCGGTAATTGTTGCTCCGAGTATACCTGTGATTGTACCCGCTGTGATGGTCGCTCCAAGCACGCTGGTGATCGTTCCAGCCGTAATCGTCGCTCCCAATACACTCGTTATTGTACCATTCAGCAAGTTCGTCAGTGTCCCCGCCGTTACTGTAGCTCCGAGCACACTAGTAATGGTTCCGGCAGTGATCGTTGCTCCCAATACACTCGTAATCGTACCATTCAGCAAGTTGGTCAGCGTTCCCGCCGTTACCGTAGCACCGAGCACACTGGTGATCGTTCCGGCTGTAATCGTTGCTCCCAATACACTGGTTATTGTACCATTCAGCAAGTTGGTCAGTGTCCCCGCTGTCACCGTGGCTCCGAGCACACTGGTGATCGTACCATTAAGCAGGTTCGTCAATGTACCTGCGGTCACGGTTGCGCCCAGCACACTCGTAATGGTTCCCGCCGTAATTGTTGCTCCCAATACACTGGTTATTGTACCATTCAGCAAGTTCGTCAATGTACCCGCGGTAACCGTGGCTCCGAGCACACTGTTAATCGTACCTGCTGTAATCGTTGCTCCAAGTACACTCGTGATCGTTCCGTTCAGAATGTTCGTAATGGTTCCGGCGTTAATCGTAACGGTAGTCAGACCTGAGATGTTACTGATGGTTCCGTCCAAAATGATACCAACCACATTCCCGCTCGTATCGGTTCTGACCGGTTGGGCTGTGCCTGTACTATCCTGACCGAAAATCAACGTCCTCAGGTTATCCGGATTCGTGTTAAACGTTGTAAAGTTAGGCATGTGTCTCGTCCTCCTCCCTGGTCAAATCTGTGTGATCATACTCCCTTACGGCATACGCTGTGCCTGAAAGTAAACATCGAGCCGGGTCGGTTGATCCGGTTCAACGGATCGAATTGCAAGCCGGGTGTAATGCAAAAATCGCAATGGTACCAGCGCTTTGGTCTGTCCTCCCGCGACCACCTCCTGGCTGTCCACAGCATAGTCTACGGCATTGGGGCTGATCTGGATCTGCACAAGAGCCGGATGTTTGCCGCGATTCACAATGCCATAGGTGTACATGCTAAGTGATGAGGTGTCTTGTGCCGGGAGTGAGTGTATGCTGCTACTGGTCTCGGCTCCGACATACGTATGCTCTGTAAAACAATGAATAGCACCAGGGAGTTTCGTACGTGAGGAAGCACCCTGCTTGAACCGGGGACGAGTAATCCGGGAACAAGGGGGTTTCAGCAATTTAGCGCGGCAGGAATGACGGGAGCGACGACGGCTAACATATTTAGTTGGTTGCTTCGTTCTCTTCTTGCTTCGCTTCGCTGTTCGACTCATCTCGATTTCCCCTTAAAAAATGTGCTTACGCATCGTATGCCCGGATTGGAAATACGGGCACGGCAACCGCCTTTATTTCCAGATATACGGCTCAGTCCCCAATCCATTTTTCTTCTTTTCACATACACTGCAAGTACAATGACATGTGAATTAACCGGAGTGTTGCTCTAAAAGAACTGGTCTATGGGAGGTGGATGAGATCACCAACTACAATATATTCAACCAATCGAATGGTCCCCTGTTTACTCAACTGACCAACACCTTCTCGGCCCCAGGCATTGAAGCGTCACCAGACAGTGGTGCAGCTGCTGCAGGTAGTTTTTTTGCCCTAACGACCAACAATACCGCAATTCCTGCCAGCCAAAACCTCCTTCTACAGATCCTGAATGGAGCCGGAAGTGGCAGAACATTACGCATTTCTAGTCTCACGGGAGGCACAACAGCGGCAGCCACGCTTGTGATCTATTCGGGAGGAACGGTGACTGCTGGCAGTACACCTGTGCCCGTCAATACATTACTGGGAAGCACCAACGCTAGTGTCGTCACAACGAGGCAAAACACGGGTACTCTTGGGGGAGCCTTCACAAGCATCGCAAGTATTCCGCTTACCGCAGGTATGTATTCACTGAATCTGAACGGCTCGATTATTGTTCCACCGGGACAAACTTTATCCATTAGTGTAGGCACAGGGAGCCAGACAGGAGCCATTAACCTGTTCTGGTGGGAATTCTGAGTTTGATCATAGTAGAAGGTGGTGTATACAATGCCAAATAATAATGTATTCAACCCGTTAAACCGGCCCGTCTATACGTCGAATACCAACACATATACCTCTCCCGGCATTGTTGCCCCACCGGAGAACGATGCCGGCAACACAGGCAATCTGTACAATGCAGGTTCCACCAACTCCACAACACTGGGATTGCTAGGAGGAACGGTTATCGCCACCGTACAATTAGCAAATCCAGCAGGGAGCGGGAAAACCCTATACGTGTCACGACTCTCCGGCGGAATTACAGTGGCACTCAACCTGTTGTCTTCCTTCAGCGGTTCCATGAGTCTGACTGCCAATGGAACGCTCACCTCCCCCAGTACACTTACGCCGGTGAATAGCAATCTTTCCAGCAGCAATACCAGTGTAGCCACGGTTCGATTCTCTGCTGCTGCACCTTCAGCCGCGACTGCATTAATGGCGATGCCCCTTCAAGCAGGGCCGTTTCTATCCAATGAGTACGGTCGTTATGTGATTCCTCCGGGTCAGGCCATTAACCTGTCTGTCAGCGGATCACTCTCGGTTGGTGGACTAATGGCCTCTACTGCCTATTTCGCCTGGTGGGAAGTCTGATTCGTTCAATCATGCATAACAATGCCATGTGCAAACAGCCGCCTTCGGGTGAATACCGGAAGCGGCTGTTTGTTGGTTTGCAGAGGCACTAATGATAGGGATCAAAGTATGGCTGTCAGGCCGATTCCTGAGGAATGGTTTCTTTTGCTTCAGACACGAGGGGTTGCTTGCCCTCCCACAAGATACGCTGTAGCAGAATGCCGGCAAGACCAATCACCAGCGTAGCGAGACCGATATATTGAAAGGTGGGACTTGGCCCTGCAGCTCGAATGAGCGCTCCACCTGCAAGTGGAGCTAAGACCAGTACAACACTGGATAGTGAATTTTGGATGCCGAAGACGCGCCCTACATAGGCTGGAGGGGTTTCTTTTTGCAATAAATAGTTCAGTGTCACCATAAAGAGTCCATTACCTATCCCGATACATAAGCCCCAGATAATGACCCAAATTTCAGGTGTTTGTGGGCCGATCCACCCTAATGCAGCGATTCCGGCACCCACGAACAGATATCCTCCACCCAGTCCCCACCCATACCCAATCCTCGGCAAGCGATTTAATAACAAAATGATGACTACTGCCCCTGCTCCTGCCGACGACCCCAACCAGCCGAGCAGTGATTCGTTACCTGGCTTGATCTCCCGAAAAAGGGTCGTAAACTGATAATCAATCATCAGAATGGCCATGAGTCCAAAACAGCCGAACAAAATCGTACTCAGCACGGTGCGGCTGCGACGTATAAAATGCCAGCCTTGCTGCCACTGTGTGAATAACGATTCCGAACCATCCTTTGCATCAGCATCACTTCCGTCTGATTCAACCGACTCCGACCTCTCCACCAAACGCCGTAAGGGCCATAACACCGCGCCAGACAACAATCGGGTACAGGCATTGATGGCAATACAGATTTGTGGTGAGAAAAAGGCCAAAATGACTGCACCCAGAAGTGGTCCCGCCACTTTCGAACACTGGCTCACAAAACCGTTTAGGGACGATGCCTGAAACAGATGCTCCTCTGCCACCACCTGACGGGTTAACGCCTGCTGAGCTGGAACATGGAATACCCCCATCATGGCCCGCAAGGCTAGAAGTGGAAGCATCCATGCTGGGCTTGGTACGAATAAAATAGCAACGGTTAATCCCACGGTGATCACATCGCACAGGATCATGATTTTCACTTTGTGAAGTCGATCAGCCAAGGCACCTGCAACGGAGCCCAGCAGTATGCCCGGGACAGCCATACATACAGGAATCAGTGCAATGATCAGTGGATCGGCACCCCATCGGTAGGCCACCATCACCTGGATGGCGAGTGCATCGAACCAGTCTCCAAACGTAGCCAGCGAGTATGCGATAAACATGCGGACAAACTGGAGGTTGGTCCATAAGCTTTTGGAAGATCCCGCAGATGAAGCGGTTGATTCGGTGAATTCGTCGGATTCATTGGATGTGGATTCATTTGAAATGACGGTCATACGCGTACTTCCTCCCTTGATTACAGCCGTTTGGGGCCTGTGTGTTCCTTGGCTGTAATCATAAGGGCGTTATATCAGAGGAAGATCAGAGGATGGAACGATAGGGGATAAAAAGTTACGTACTTCATCCACAATTTGCTGTCCATATATGGGAACACCGTAACTTTTGCCGATCTCTGCGTACACTTGACGATATTTACTGCGAAGTCTACCTTCAATCCCATGTTGACCCATGAATTGGAGGATCTGATATGCCGCATTCAGATATAACGGTGCGTTCAGCGACATCTTCAATACGTCCAGACCATCATCCATTCTAAGTTCAGCTTCACGAACTCGTCCTTGCCGAAGCAACCATAACCCATCCATCATCTGAAAACGCCCAATCTCTCGCAGATACGGAGCATCCTTTAATCCTGCTCGCAGGACTGCCATCTGAGCCTCAACCGCTTCACCGCTGCCACCCCACAGTTCCACATACAACGCTGCAAGCGCTACTGGCAGTTTGAAATTAACTAGCTCGTCAGTCTCTATCACACGATATGTCTCCTCCAGCTGCATCCGGGCACGTTGGTATTGACCCACCTCTGCATAGACTTCAATTATGTTCAGAATACGGAGTTCCCGAAGCTGATCCGCAGACAATACAGATGAACTCAATGCCTGCTCATACAGAGGCAAGCTTTCTGATGGTTCAATTAGCGAGTGAACAAAAATTAACAACCAGTATATGCGTTCTTCAAAATCGACTTCTTTCGTTGTAATCAGCCATTCCAGATCTCCCTGTATAAAGCGGATATACAACTGATAATACGGGACAATCTGAATGCCGAGCGCTTCCTGCTGTTGAACCAGGGTCTGTATGGCGTTCCCCTGCCCAAACAAGTGATATTTACGAAGTAATCCGTGAATGACTTCCTGCATTTCTGGGTCCTGAGCAGAGGGGCTAGCGGGTAGAACGGATTTGTTCTCATGCACAGCAAGCCGATAGCCGTAGCCCCGTACCGTATCCAGACTGATCTCATCCCAGCGTTTCAGCTTCTTGCGCAGACGATAGATATGATCATCCACGGTTCGTTCAACCGGATATTCCAGGGGCCATACCCGGTCCAGCAGTTGACTGCGGGTGAAGGCTTTTTCCTTGTTTTCATACAGGAAGTGCAGCAGCGCAAATTCCTTCGCCAGCAGACGGATGGATTCCGTACGCCGTGTTACCGTATATGTCCCTTCATCCAGTTGCAAAGACATGCCTGGTTCCTCCTACTATGTATAATTCACTAATCCGAAATCGTATAGATTCATTCCATTTTTTCTTATCAACGAGTTCAACATACCACAAAAACCCTTTGCGAGAACGCAAAAGGTTTTTTATGGTATATCTTAGAGCTGGATTAGATTGTAAATCACGCTACGTATACCTTTTCTTCCAACAAGTATTCACTTGTCTTAACCCAGCACGACGCGATCGTCCGCCATTTTTTTGCCGCTAATACGCTCGAATTCACCAAGCAACTCAGGTACAGTCAACGTACGCTTGCGCTCTTCGCTCACATCCAGAATAATTCGGCCTTTGTCCATCATGATCAAACGGTTACCCAGACGAATCGCCTGTTCCATATTGTGCGTCACCATCAGTGTAGTAAGTCTCATCTCACGTACAAGTGTCTCCGTCAGTTCCGTGATCAGTTCGGCACGTGAAGGGTCAAGGGCTGCCGTATGCTCATCCAATAACAAAATCTGCGGCTGGGTAAAGGTCGCCATCAACAGACTGAGTGCCTGCCGCTCCCCGCCTGACAAGAGACCGACTTTCGCGTTAGGCCGCTTCTCCAATCCAATTCCCAGCTTCTCCAGTTGCGTATTGAAAATTTCACGTCTGGCACGGGTTACTCCGAAGCCTAGTCCACGTCCTTTGCCACGTTTGTATGCCATCGCCATATTTTCTTCAATGGACATATGTGGTGCTGTTCCTGCCATCGGGTCCTGAAACACCCGGCCAATCCAGCTACTGCGCTTATGCTCCGGCAGGTTTTTAATCGAACGGTCATTGATCAACACATCGCCCATATCCGGCTTCATCACCCCCGAGATGATGTTCATCAGCGTGGATTTCCCGGCTCCGTTACTGCCAATCACCGTCACAAAATCTCCCGGATTCATCGTCAGATTCACACCAACCAGCGCGGTCTTCTCATCCGTTGTGCCTGGGTTGAACAGCTTGGTTACTTGCGTAATCTCCAGCATGATCACATACCTCCCTTCGTCTGCTGACCCCCGGATCGCATCAACTCTTCCGTTCGTTTGCGAGCCAAACTACGCTGCTTCATGGAGCGCTGCATCGTTGGGAATACAAGGGCGATAATGACGATCACTGCGGTAATCAGCTTGAGATCCGACGTGTCGAACCACTCCACCTGAAGGGCAAGTGCGACTACAATCCGGTATATGATCGAACCAACAATCGCTGCGAGTGTAGCCCAGAATACCGTTCTTGCACCGAGAATAGCTTCACCGATAATTACCGAAGCCAAACCAATGACGATCATACCAATGCCCATCGTAATGTCCGCAAAGCCTGATTGCTGGGCAATAAATGCACCAGATAGTGCAACCAGTCCATTGGATAAGCTGACACCTACAATGGTAGTCACATCCGTATTCGCACCAAAGCTGCGAATCATGCGTTTGTTATCACCTGTGGCGCGAAGAGCCAGTCCAATATCTGTTTTCATGAACAGATCGAGCATAATTTTAAACACCAGCACCACGATAATAATAAGCACCATGACATGCTCACCCGAGAATGGATTATCCATGCCCATAATGGATTTATTCGGTGCGCCAAGAATACGCATATTAATGGAGTAGAGCGCAATCATCATCAAAATCCCGGATAACAATCCGTTGATTTTGCCTTTGGTATGAAGCAGACCTGTACAAGCCCCACCCACCATGCCGCCAGCCATTGCCGCCAAACAGGCGAGCCAAGGAGAGAAGTCATTGGAGATCATCACCGCCGCAATTGCGCCTCCTGTTGTAAAACTTCCGTCTACGGTAAGGTCAGGGAAATCGAGTATGCGGAACGTAATATACACACCAAGTGCCATCAGTGCGTATAAAAGCCCCAGCTCGATCGCTCCTTCAATTGAATTCCAGCTTATACTCACGCTACTTCCTCCCTGTCTATCGAAAAGAATGAGGCGAACCCGTTGCACGTTCGCCTCGCATCCATCCTGCCGGATTATTGTCCGGTCAGATTATTGAATAATGTTGTTGTCTTGGTCTTGCACTTCCGCCTTCATCTCATCCGTAACCGTGATGCCTTGGGCTTCAGCCGCTTTCAGGTTCAGGATCAGATCCAGCTTGTCCGGAACGGTGACTTTCATATCACCAGGTTTCGTACCGTTTTTCAGAATGTCCGCGGCCATCTCACCCACCTGATATCCATGGTCATAATATTTGAAGCCAACGGTTGCGAAGGCTCCTTTTTCAACGGTATCCCGATCACTGGAGAAGAACGGAATTTTGTTGTTGTTCGCCGTTTGAATAATCGTATCCACCGCACTCACGACAGAGTTATCGAGCGTAATGTAGAATGCGTCTACTTTGCCAACGAGGGAATCCGTAGCCTGTTTTACTTCCGATGTATTCGTAACGGGTGCTTTCACCAGCTTGATATTATGTGTTGCCAGCGCCTTTTCAGCGTTATCTGCCATAACCACCGCATTCGGTTCGCCTTCGTTAATCACCAGACCTACTGTCTTCACATCCGGCAGATTTTTAGCGATAAAGTCAGCCAATTGTACGATCGCCTCCGGATTCGTGTCGGATGCACCTGTAACATTACCACCCGGCTTATCCATATCGGTCACCAGTTTGGCACCCAGTGGGTCTGTTACCGCTGCGAACAACAATGGCTTGTCCTTCACTTGTTGAGCCAAAGCCAGCGCAGATGGTGTTGCGATGCCAAGTACGAGGTCATTTTTGGAATCACCCGAGATTTTCTGTGCAATGGACAGGTTGTTCGTCGAATCACCCTGCGCGTTATTGTAATCAATTTTGAGGTTTTTGTTTTCTTCAATGCCCGCATCCTTCAGGGCTGCAATAAATCCTTCGCGTGTAGCATCCAGGGATGGATGTTCAACAATTTGGGAGATGGCAATCTGGTATGACTTTTCCTCGCTGCCTCCACCTGTTGTGCTCCCCGATCCTTCGGATTCCGAGCCTGTACCGCTGTTATTTCCGCAACCTGCCGCAACGATCATTGAAGCAACCATCATCAGTGACATCCAGAATTTCTTTTTCATGTGTGAGAACCCCTCTCCATCTTATAAAATGTGGTTACCCTAATCGCTATTCCATTGACACGATAGGGCGGGACAAAACGAACGCTTCAACGCATTGTTGCTTTGATCGACAAAAGCAGACAAATATAGACTTTTCTCATGCGACTGAAGTCCATGACCCGTGTTGGTGTTTTTGTGTTTCCCTAATATTAAGGTGCGACCTGATATCCGTCAATGGTTGAACCGCTTCCAATTTACTTTCATCGGTTGATTGTGATAGAAAACATTACATAAAGTAAAAAAACCACCCACAATGTGTGTAGATGGTCGCCATTGGTACAGCTAGAGCGTAAGGTTTTACTCAGGAATAGGGAGTACGGAGTCTTCTTCTAATTTCGTCCATAAGCATTATTTTCTCCGCATCGGATATGGCATCTGCAATCAGTTTGCGTGCTGCAACAGGCGCAATCCAGGGTTCAACATCTGCATAACGGATACCAGACAACTTCTCATACTCCTCCATAAAGATGCGAATGCTGGCCTCTCTGGTAGCATCGAGAACAACCGTCGCTTCATGTGGCAGATGCGGAGGCAGTATGGCGTATCGAATCATAATAATGTATTCGGCCAAGTCTGCTTCCGGATTCCCGGTAGAGGCATTGTTCCAGTCAATAATGACTGCATCATGATCTCGAAGGAGTATGTTACCCGGGTTGGGATCACCGTGACATAGTTGCTGCTTCATCGGTAATCGATCCAAATGGGCAATCACGGCAGCTTTCTCCGCTTCTGCCAAGTATTGAGCTGCAACAATATTATGCTTGATATTTTCCCGCTGACTCGGCATATGGGCCACTGAATGCGAATGAATCTGGTGAAAAAGCTGTGCTGTAATCCGGGCATTCACGAAATCTTCGCTGAAATCCAACGGTTGCTGCATTCTGGACTGCTCTACCGCTCTGTCTACAAAACGCTTCATAATCGTCTCGCCATCAATCCGTTCGAATACAATCCCTGATCGCCCCTCGACAGTCACCAGATCATACGGCTTGGGAACCGGCAGCCCACACGCCGAAGCAATGTGGCAATGATGAAGTTCGGCCTCCAAAGCAGACGTAATGGTGTTCGGTTTAGCCAGTTTAACGATCTTGCTCCCATCTTCCCATTCAAATACTTCCGCACATCCACCTTCTCCAATTTTGTTGCCAAGCCTATGGACCATGATGCTCACTCCTTCAATGGATTAATAAGTGAGACCTTCCTTGTGTAACAACATCTCGTACATTTCCCGGATCATTTCGATCGCTTCATTCATGTCCAATTCCAGGGTATGAGAGTTCAAAAGTGTTCCAATACCAATCAGATATATCGTCAGTTTAAGGAAAATGCGTTTGAGTTGCTCCACCGATACATCCTGCAACCGCTTGCTATATCGCATATAAGACGTAGTTAATTCTTCACCCAGAAACTGATCGGTGTGGGGATCGTATTGTCGGTATCCCGAAAGATACAACGTTCGAAATAACTGCTTCTCATTCTGTGCAAAGTATAGGAACCCAATCGTCAGGTTCAAAGCAGGGGAATTTGCATCGTCCTTATACTCCACCATACTGTGACGGGCGAATTCAGCAGCCTTGTCATACACGTTTGATTTCAGCTCTTCAATGTTGTTATAGAGACTATAGATCGGTTGGGTGGAACAATGGAGCGTGTGTGCAACATTTCGCGCAGTTAGCGCCTCCAAGCCTTGAGCCCGTACAAGCTCAAAGGCGGCGGATAACACCTTTTCTTGCGTAATCTTGGATTTGGGTGGCATATGATTCTCCTTCCCTTGTTAATAACGAATGTTATATAACGTATGTTATTATGAGTGGATACATGTATCAAGTGTATTTATGGGAAGAGATTTTTCATATTTAAAATTTCCAAAAAAAAGAGGCATCCCTCCCAATGTACTTTGGGTATGGTCGCCTTATATCAATCAAAGGATAGCTCCAGAGTGCTTATTGCTTTTCTTTTTGCAGTTCCTCTAATTCAGATGAGGTTAGCCCGGTAGCTTTAATAATAGTAGCCTGATCAAGACCTAAATTGAGCATATTCATTGCGATTTTCCGCTTGCTCTCAGTTTCACCTTCTTTAATTCCTTCTTTAATTCCTTCTTTAATTCCCTCTTTGATTCCTTTTTGAATTCCTTCCTCCATGCCTTTCTTGAGACCCTCTTCTCGTGCACCCTCAATCATGGAAGCTTCATCCCATAGAAATTTCTGACGGTCGATATATCGTTGACGTGCTTGCTCATCCTGGCTCAGAAACTCTAATACACTCATGGCTTTTTTCAAAGCCGGTTCGGGTTCGTGCATCATTAACGCCTCCCAGCTTGATTTAGTCATTCCTTTCAGAAATAACAGCCAACGCACCAATCCATCCTTTATTTGAATATTTTCATCATTCAGCTTTGGTATTTCCATAAAATGAATCTCTATAACATCCGTCAACGGAATATCCGTATGGTCTTCTCTTAAATGAAATACATTGTGGTACTGATCATTAGCGAGCATTTTGAAATTAACAATGTTGATCGCTACGCATTTTTTGAGTTGACTATATCTCTGTCCTTCAAGTAATTGTCCAGAGTATTGTTTACCCCAATAGAACAAAGTCCTCTTCTCTAAATCATACTGATTAAACAATTGCATTTCAACATTAATTAGCTCACCTTGATCTGTTTTGGCCCGTATGTCCAGAATGGACTGTTTATCTCTCGGGGTATCCTTGTCCAGGTAAGGGTTGATTAACACAATCTCGGTCAGTAAGGATTCACCTGCATTTTTGAAGGTGTGATTCAGAAAAGCCAGAAGAACATCCTTATTCTCTTCACTTCCAAAGATTCTTTTGAACACATAATCGTTCTTGGGATCAAGCAACTCTGTCATCATTATTCACTCCTACGCGCAAAATGAACAGGATATATCTGCTGAAGTATCAGCAAATATAAGGATGCGAACATGCACTGGATGTTAACTCCATTATAACACGCATCGCCATACCTAAATAGCGTTTATACGTAATTTATTATCAAAAAAAAGAGACCATCTCGACGAATCGAAACAATCTCTTCTGTATAAACCAGTTAATTCCCCGGCGCTTCGCGAATCTCATACTTGCACCTTTTACCGCCATCGGCGTAACACTCGGTACGCTCCACCTCAGCTTGAAGCAGTGAGCGGAACAGATCGAGTTCACAACGGCAAGCCTGCTTGTAGACACTCGCGACTTGCACAATCGGGCAGTTCATTTCCGTAATGACATAGGTTCCATCTTCTTCTCTGGACGCATCCGCCATATATCCGTTGGCATTCTGGATTCGTGCAAGTTCCTCCACCCGTCCGGCCAGATCCTGGCCCTCCATCTGTGGCAATCCGCTACGAAGCAGCTTGTCCCGGCGACTCTCGAACAATGCATCCACCACACCGCTCCCGGCTGTGTCAGACAATTCTTCAAGCAGCTCCAGCGTAAGGGACGAATATGATTTCGGGAAAAAGCTGTCCCCGCGTACCGTCAATTGGTACACCGAGGACGGACGTCCGGCCGTAGCCCGGGCCTCCCGAACCTCAATCCAACCGTCCTGTTCCAGTGCCGTCAGATGACGGCGAATGGCCATGCCGGTCAAATTCAGATCAGCTGTCATTTCCCTTGCGGTCAATGTACCTTGCTGCTTCAGCATGAACAAAATCCGTTCACGCGTCGTTCGTTCCTCTTCACGCTTCACGATCAGCACCTGCTCTCCTGCTTATGCGTGTACCGGTGCTGCCTCCCGGCAGGCATCCGAGCAAAAGCGGTTATGCGTCTCTTCGCAATCCTCACAGCTTACGTGCTGCAGGTTGCAGGTTGGACAATTAATATATCGGTCATGTGTCGTTCCACAGTGATAACAGCTGGCGATGACAATATCCTCGTCTGTCCGGTTAATCGGTACAGAGATCCGCTCGTCAAACACGTAACACTTGCCATCGAACAGATGCCCTTGTACTTCTGGATCTTTACCGTATGTGACAATACCGCCATCCAATTGAGCCACGTCCTGGAATCCTTCATTGATCATGAAGCCAGTCAGCTTCTCGCAGCGAATGCCGCCAGTGCAATAGGTAATAATCGTTTTGTCCTTCATGTCACCCAGGTTCTCTCGAATCCACTCTGGAAACTCGCGGAAAGACTCCACATCTGGACGAATGGCCCCGCGGAAGTGACCAATTTCGTATTCATAATCATTGCGACCATCGATAACGATGACATCATCACGTTGCAGATGCTCATGGAACTCTTTCGGTGAAAGGCGTTTGCCGCTAATCACATTCGGATCAAGGTCTTCGTCCACGCGGAACGTAACCAGCTCTGCTTTGTGACGAACAAAGATTTTTTTGAACGCATGCTCTTCCACATCATCAATCTTGAACACCATATCGCTGAAGAGCGGGTTCGCATGCATGTCTTTCATATACTGTTCCGTCTGTTCTGGCGTTCCGGATACCGTGCCGTTAATGCCTTCGGATGCGATCAGAATACGGCCTTTCACACCGAGGTCCTTGCAGTATTGCAGATGCTCTTGTGTAAATGTCTCGGGGTCTTCAATCTTCACGAACTTATAATATAAAAGCACGCGGTACGCGCTGTTACACATGTATATCACCTGTTCCTATTCCATGTTGTTATTAGCCGAATCATTCGGCAAGACGACTACATTGCACCCTTACTGTTAAAAAGAAAATAAACAGCCGCCCGAAACATCGTCTCGAACTGCTGCCTGACATTCGACTTTTATTCCTGCATTCTAGTTTATCGGAAGCGGAATAGCTTAGTCAATATAAATGTATAGAAAGGGATGAAAGATATGGAACATATCTGTCTGCACCATTCACCCTATTCGGAGATCGTAATAACCGAAGTTACAAAGTGATAGGATTCATTCTCCAATATCGCCTGTGATAACAGGATCTTATTGCCTTCCGGGCTCCAGGCGAGCGGGTCAGAAGCGTTGTCCATATCCGCTGAAATCTGGAACTGCTCTGCCGACTCCGTGTTGGAGACGAATAGTCCTTTCTCATTGTCATTTTCGGAATTGATCGTATATGCAATCTTGGAATCATCACCCGACCAGCTTGTGCCGAAGATCTGCGTGCCTCTGGCGAGCGTGGCTTTTTCATTGCCTTCCAGATCGGTGAGCACCAGCGCCCGTTTGGTATCCGCTGTTCTTTTCACAATCGCAAGCCTTGTTCCATCATTAGAAGGAATGACCCACTCCACACTTTTCAGCACCTGTTTCTCTTCACCGGTCTTCGTGTCGTATGCGTTCAGCTGACCGTCTTCACCCGTAATATAATAGAGCGTTCCGTTCGAAACCTCGATACTCCGTACATTGAAATTACCTGTCTCCACCAGTACTTTCGTTGTACCGTCCACACTTGCCGAGATCAGATCACCCTTCATATTTGGGAAAACGACATGTTCATTATCCAGCCATGCGCCCTCTTGGATAAATCCATCCTCCTTACCAGCAGGGGTTGTCTCCCCGTTATGCAGGTTCAGGAAGTAGCCTTTGCCCGTATTTTCCTCCGGCTCCCGGTAGAACAGATACTGACCATCCGGTGACACTAAAGGTGCACCCAGGCTGGCTTCACCTTCTTTGAGCGGCGTGTCTGTGCCTTTGGTCAGATCATACATATATAAGTTATGCGGATATCTTTCCTGGCCTTCAACGGTAACGGGTTTCAGGGACTTGTTCTCCTTGTCGGATACAATCCAGTCGTCACTTAGCCATGCGACCCCGCGCATATTAGGCAGTTTATCAATTTTCTCCAGCTTGAAGCTCTGGTACACAGACGTGTTGGTATTATCTTTCACCGTAATATCGGTGCCCGTTTTCCCACCTTGTGCGTTTCCCCCCGGCACCGTTGTTCCCCCGCATGCTGCTGTTGTTAACAGGGCAATGGCCCCGAACGTGCCCAAAGCTGCTTGTTTCCAATTCATGATGGTCCCCCCTGGTTTCTCTTGCTATAGACCAAGCATACACATCGCATACTTCCAAAGTTATTCAGACTTGTTTCGAACTTGTAAACTTGCATCAGCCAATGGAAATACGAGTTGGAATGTCACACCTTCCCTATCCTCCCAATCGCCCGGATTGCTTGGTAATAAGGTGATTGTCCCTCCCTGTTTTTCAACAAACTGCTTCACGAGAGATAACCCCAGTCCGGTTCCGCCGGTTTTTCTGGCTCTGTCTTTGTTCACGGTGTAAAAGGGTTCAAAAATCTTCTCCCGCGCCTCTGCCGGAATCGGCGTACCCGAGTTGTAGATGCGAATGACCGCTTGACGCTCCTGCATCCGCAGTTCGTTCTTCACCCGGATCACACCATCCGGTACGTTATATTTGATGGCATTATCCAGCAAGTTGATGAAAATATGCATAAGACTCTCCCGATCGCTACGAATCGTCGCCGGTTCAAGATCCAGTTCCATGTTCAGCGCAAACTTCTCGGCTTTCCCCCGCATCCGGCCACAGGCATCCTTCAGCAGAGCACTGACCTCTACATCTTCGGCTTGGTTCTCGAAGTCGTACTTCTCCAGAGCAGATAAATGTAAGACTTTCTCGACCATCTCGTACAGCCGCTCTGTTTCTTTGCCAATGTTATTCGTGGCATCATCAAGCAGTTGCGGATCATCCTTATACATGTCGAGCAGCTCTACATAAGCTTTGATCGACGTCAGCGGCGTCTTGAACTCATGGCTAATGTTACCGATATATTGTTTCTGCTGTTGTTCCAGCGCCTGCAGCTTCTCTATCGCCAGTTGCAGCTTCTGCTGCTCCGCATGCATGGCTGTGATATTTTGCTGGATTGATGTACTCATATAATAAATGCCTTGCCCGAGCTCTCCCAGCTCATCCTTGCGTCTCACAGGAGACTCCGTAATGTAGTCCCCTTCTCGAATGGAATCTGCGGACTTCTTCAGCCGGGTAATGGCAACGGCAAACCGATTGTAGAACAAGTACCCCAGAATGAAGCTCAGCGCCACAACCGCAATCCCCGCCCATATAAACAGTTGAAGGATGCGGGCATAGAATTCATGATAGCTTTGGACCGGATATTGCATCCATACGGCACCCATCTGACCATCCGGACCATCCAACGGTGCCGCATAGAGCAAGGTATCCCCTTGCTCATGGTAGGCTATTTTATTTTGTAGCGCATAGTTCAGCGTATCCTGAACAATCGCACTCTCCCCGGAGCTAATCGATGAACCAACTTGTTGGCCCTTCATATCATAGAGAGCTATCGGCAATCCGGTAGAGTTGGCCAGTTCCTGTGCCAGTCTGCGACCATTTTGTTGTAAAAAAACGTCCTGTTCGAGATGAACGGACTCGGTGTAGTAGGCCTGTCGCACATTCAGATTCACCAGCCGTGTCTGCTGCGATAATATACCCTCAATCTGTGACTGCTGATTTCGTTCAATACCGCGCAGAACCAGAGAACTAAGTACAACCACCGTCAGGATAAGCAGTGCCGCCAGAAAAACACTGAATTTCAGCTTGATGCTGACCCTCATATGACCCCGCCCGTTTCAGGCGCAGAGGCTTTGTACCCGATCCCGTATACGGTCTGCAATTTTTGCTGATCCGTATCTCCGATTTTTTTACGCAAACGTTGAATATGAATGTCCACGGTTCGTGTACCACCTGCATACTCCATGCCCCATACCCGATCCAGCAGATCGTCTCGGGTGTATACCCGCTCGGGATTGGACATGAGAATGGTCAGCAGGTCAAACTCTTTCGGTGTCAGATCCAGCTTCTCTTCATTCACAGTCACCGTGCGGTGAGCAACATGAATACGCAGTGTGCCATTCACGATGGCCTGATTCTTCGAATCGTCAGGCGGTGGACTGCTTTTCTCCACACGGCGCATGAGCGCTTTCACCCTTGCGAGCAGTTCACGGATCTCGAATGGTTTGGTCATGTAATCATCGGCGCCCATTTCCAGGCCAACGATTTTGTCTACGATATCATTTTTGACGGTCAGCAAAATAATGCCGATATCCTCCCGGTCCTCCAGCCTGCGGCATACGCCATATCCATCAAGCCTTGGCATCATCACGTCCAGAATCATGACCTGTGGGTGAAACGATGCGACCTTGACCAAGGCCTCTTCGCCATCACTCGCGGTCTCTACTTCATATCCTTCGCGCCGCAGCGCGTAAGCAATGGCACTGACAATACTTGATTCGTCATCTACCACGAGCACTTTTTTATTCATGGAATTCATCCTCTTTATCTATGTCATGAGTTAGTTTATGGATCTATGTTAGCAAGGTCTATGTTAATTGGCTATGGATGAGTTTTCAATTTGTATGAGCAGCGTGTATCCTCTCAGCTTGGACGTCGCTCTACTTTCTTTATACCCTAAAGGCAACAAAAAGAGCCAACCCGTGATTGGATTAGCCCTTGGTCTATAGATTCCCAATTCATATTACTGTTTGGCAACCGTTTATTAATCCCTTTTGCATCTACTCCTCAAAGGACAGATTCAGCGGCTCGTCCGACATCTCATACTCTGTCTCCATATGTGTCAGCGGTGTGTTCAGATCAACCTCCTCGAAGCGGAAGCTGTCGACCCATACTTTTCCTTTACCGTTCAAAATAACCCCGAATGAAATGACCGCGCTACCCTCCGGTACATCAAGCACAATACTATACTGGTTCCATGGCTGCGTACCCGTAATTGGCCGATCATGCATGTTATCAAATTGAAGTACATCATGGACGTTATTATCCACCCGCATCCATAATCCGCAGAACGCGTCCACACGCTCGGTCTTCACGAATCCCGATAACTTCATCCGCTTACCCACATACTTGTCCGCTCTGAACTGCTGCATCATCGTTGCGAACTCGTTAGGCTCCATCGGCGTAACTGCCTTCAAATATCCTGAAGCTTTCCCCTGATGCACTTCGGCAGGATCGATGCCCATCTCATAATTTTGCGGGTGACTCCCGGTTAACATCCAACCTGTAATCGTTGACGATTGATTCATCTGTAATTCTCCTCCTCTGGTTCTTCCTTCGAATAATTTCAGATCGAACAATTTGCGGAAACGTCCTGGTGGCATGCCATACAATCTGCGGAATGCGCGGGTGAAGGCTTCCTGACTCTCAAATCCACAAGCCAGGGAGATGTCCAGAATGCCTGCATCCGTCGATCTCAGGGCCGTGGACGCCAGACTCATCCGGCGGTTCCGGATATAATCCACCACGGTCATGCCCACCTCATTACGGAAAACTCGGTGGTAATGATACGGTGACAACAACGCCTTGGACGCCACTTCTTCCAGCCCAATCTGCTCATGAAGATGGGTTTCGATATAGAACAAACTTTGCTGAATCATTTCACGGTAACGGCTCAACTGAGGTAATTCCCCCTTCCATATCCTTACTATACGTGAATGAGTTATCTCCGTTTTGATCATTTTTGCTATCCTCACTTCGGTTGGTCTCTGCCCCGAACGCAAAAAGAGCCAATCACGGAAGGAATCCTGTCCGTAATTGACTCTCCTTTTGTCTATTTGCACAACATTCTTCGTCAGACAGCTGGTACCGGCTGTGCACCAACTTCTTCGTCATCATGTTCCACCAATTCATGTTTCTCCCAAGCTCTACTCTTCCAGCGGAAGTACATAATGACCGCACGGGTCCACTCATCCGCCGCAATGGCAAGCCACACACCAGCGAGCCCCAGATGAAGCTGGAATATGAGCAGGTACCCCAGTGGCAGACTCATGCAGACCATGGAGATCAGCCCCATATATACCGGGAACTTTGCATCCCCCGCCGCACGCAGGGAACCAATGATCACAATATTGCAGGTACGTCCGGTTTCGAGCAAAAGACTGAGCAGAATTACTTGAGCCCCCAGCTTGATAATTTCCGGATTATCCGTAAATATGCTCATCAGCGGCACACGGAATAAAATGATGATTACATCAATGATAACCGTGGCCAGAAGAGCCCATTTTACACTGTCAAAAACACGTTTGTACGCATCGTCTTTGCGCCGCGCACCCACAAGCCGACCTACAATGATCGATGTCCCCATACCAATCGCCATACTGAACAAGTAGATATAGCTGGAGATATTACCCGCATACTGCTTGGTTGCCATGGCTTCTGCACCCAGATAGGTCACATACAGCGTGAAAACGAGCTGGCAGGAATGATATACCATGGACTCCATCGCAGACGGAATGCCGATCCGCAGAATTTTGCCAATAAAATGTTTGGACAATTTAATGTAGTATTCGAAATCCACCCGCACCTCGCTCACACGATACAACAACCAGAAGAAGATCAGCAGGCAGATAAACCGACTTCCTACCGTGGAGATGGCTGCCCCTTCCACCCCAAGCTTCGGCAGGCCGAAGTGTCCAAAGATCAATGCATAGTTACCAACAACGTGAATCACGTTCATGAATACAGCAACATACATCGTTTCTTTGGTGTAACCATGTGTACGAATCGTCGCAGCCAGCGCGTTAATGAGTGCCTGGAGGAAGATACCGCCACCGACGATATTTATATACGAACGGGCAAAATCATAAATTTCGCCTTGAATATTCAGAAGTGTTAACAATTGTCCTCCGAACAGAAGGAAGATTCCGCTCAGGACTAGCCCCACGATAAGATTCAGCGTAATTGCATTACCTGTAACTTGGGCTGCTTCACTTAGCTTTTTCGATCCGATATATTGTGCAACTACAATCGCGGCACCATGTCCAATGACTTCCAATACAAGGATAGCGATAGAAATAATCTGATTGGCTGCTCCAACGCCGGAGACCGCATTATCGGATACCGAGCTGAGCATGAGCGTATCCACGCTCCCCATCAACATAAATAAGAAGAGTTCCAAGAAAATAGGCCATGTCAGCCGAATCAGATTCAGATCCTTGGCATCAGAACGAAGGGACTCTTTGGTTGAGGATATTGCTGTCATTTTCTCACCTTTCCCATGTGGGCTTTAATTCTTAGGGTATGTTAGCACAGGTAGTTTGAAAATGCAGTAGTTTTGCGAAAATAGTTGAAAGTTTTTTGCAATTCCATAAATAGGTATTTTTAGCGTTTTCATTAAGCCCCTTTTCCGTACACCTACCAGAGGTTTTAGAAGAAAAAAAAGCCCTCCCGACTCGCTTTTAAGCAAGTAGTGGAAGGACCTTCGGTTAAGGTCTTGTACGAATCTGTGCTGATGAACGTATTAACAAAGATAAATTCATTCCAGTTATAGATCATGTTGATGATCGCCGTTGTGGAAATGACCGAAGACGTCATCGGCAGCACAATCCGAAAGAAAATTCGATGCACGTAGCAACCATCCATCACTGCGGCTT
Organism: Paenibacillus amylolyticus; assembly: GCF_001570725.1. Classification (GTDB taxonomy): domain Bacteria; phylum Bacillota; class Bacilli; order Paenibacillales; family Paenibacillaceae; genus Paenibacillus; species Paenibacillus amylolyticus_A. The sequence continues at coordinate 389,413 of NZ_BCNV01000005.1, read as the reverse complement.
CTTCCACTTCTCGAGGAAGCGCGTAGTAGAATCCGAACACATCTTCAGTTATTTTACAGACCCTTGCGTAACCCCGTTGATAATCCACTTCTGTGCAAACAGGTAGATGATAATCATCGGCAGTAACGCGAGCAGGTAGGATGCAAACGCAAGGTTAAACTCGGTATTGAACTGTCCTTGGAATACATACTGTACCAGCGGCAGCGTGTACTGTCCCGGATCACTGATAATAATGAGTGGCAGCAAGAAGTCGTTGTACGTCGATAGGCAGGTCAGGATACCAACCGTGGCACTAATTGGTGCCATGAGCGGGAAAATGATTTTCCAGAACGTGCCCCAAGTTGTCGCCCCATCCACAAATGCCGCTTCCTCCAGTGCTACCGGAATGGACCGAATGTATCCAACATACACAAATACGTTGAATGCCAGACCATATACTGTGTGCAGCAGGATCAGACCTACCAGATTCGTCATCTCCAGGGATGCGGTCAGCTTAACGATCGGCAGCATGATGATCGGGAACGGAATGAACATGGCGCTGACAAAGTAATAATAGAGCCCTTTGAAAAACTTGCGTTTCTCCATATTCCGTGCAATCGCATAGGCCACCATCGAGTTACTGAGCAACGTTAAAAGCACGGTGGATGCGGTCACAATTGCACTGTTACGGAAGGATTGGAAGAAGTTCGTCATGTCGATAGCCCTCGCGAAATTCTCCCAGTGAAGCGTCGTCGGAATGGCAAAGACCGATTGGGCCATCTGCTCCGGATTTTTCAAAGCAATCGTAACGGTCATATACAATGGGAACAGGATAAACAGGGTACCCAGTACAACGAGTAGCATAACGAGCCAATTGATTCGTGTACGGCTTCTCATTACAGATCCATCTCCCTTCTTTGCAGGAACCGGATTTGCAGAATTGAAATCACCGCAATAACGATGAAGTAAATAACCGAGTTCGCAGATTGATATGCATATTCGCCGCCTTCAAATCCGCCGGTGTAGATCAGATGGGAGATGGATTGCGTCGCCCGTCCGGGACCACCATTGGTCAAGGCTACGATTTGGTCGAAGACCATAAGTGAGTTTTTCATCGCCAGCACCATATTAATGGTGAAGAACGGAGCAATGAGCGGGAATGTAATGCTCCAGAATTCACGCCATTTGCCTGCACCGTCGAGGTTGGAAGCCTCGTACAGTGTCGTTGGTATCGTTTGCAGACCAGCCAAATACAGAATCGTATTCAGCGCCACCGATTGCCATACGGCAACAATGACGATACCGATCCAAGCCAGACTCTCGCTACCAAGTATGTTGGTGGATAGCGCGTTGATGCCCAGATTTTGCCCCCAGATCGGGAATACGTTGGAGAACAGGTAGTTAAATATGTAACCTACAATCAGTACACTCAGAATATTGGGCAGGAAGTAGATGCCGCGGAAAAAGTTACGGAACTTGATCTTGGCATTCAGCCCGAGTGCAATGAGTAGGCTTAAAATATTAGTCAGGATTGTCACCACGATCGCGAATTTGAATGTAAACCAGTAGGCGTTGCCAACATTGTCATCCTGGAACAAGTTGAAATAGTTTTTGAAGCCAACAAAATCATACTCTTTCCCGAATCCGTTATAATTCGTAAATGAATAATAGATGCCCTGGAGGGCCGGCAGTGTCATAAATACGAAGAACAATACTACCGCCGGAACCGTCATCCAGTAATAGGGTGCGATACGCTTGTTCATATTCCATCCTCCTTCAGACAAGGCTTAGCGCCGATTGGCAACCTTGTCCCATTCTTTGTCGAGTGTATCTAGATAGTTGTCGATGTTTTGGTTCTGCAAAAAGGACTGTACGATGGAATTCAGCTGCACGGCAGCCGGAATATAGTGATCGGCAAAGTCAACAACCTTGCCCTGCTCAATATAAGGCATCAATTCCTGTACGGCAGGATCATCCTGCTTCACATCTTCTACCGCAGAGAACAGCGTCTGTTCATCAATGTACCTTCCGATATTTTCAGGCTCTAACAGAAACGCAATAAACGTCTCTGCCTGCTCGCGATTAGGCGTGTCCGCCGCAATGGTAAACAGGGAGTCGATCCCGTTCACCAGCTTGATCTCGCTCGCATCATTGCCCGTAGGGAATGGGAAGAAACCGATGTCTACATTCGGGTTCGCTTTGCGAATCTCCGAGATGGCCCAGGTTCCCTGGATGTACATAAAGGCTTCACCGTTAGCAAAAGCACGGTTACCGTCCGAATAAGCTTTACCAAAGTTATCGCCGTGACCGTACTTCATGAGTTCCAGCTGCTTCTCAGCTACCTCGCGGTACTTCTCCTTGAATGTCACTTTGTCATCGCGCCGCTCTTGGTAGAAATCAATACCGACCAGATTGGAGCCGAGTGCATTGAAGGGAAGGCTCGTCTGCCAGTCATCCTTGTATGTGAAGTAAAATGGAATCTCACCTGCATCTTTAATCTTTTGGGCGGTCGCAATGAGTTCATCCCACGTCTTGGGCACGTCCAATCCCATTTCCTTAAACAACGTTTTGTTGTACATGATGCCGTTTGCATTTGTTGCGTAAGGAATACCTGTCACTTCGTCCATGCCTGTGAGATCCTTGAGCATTTGTATGTAGTTCGGATCAATCGACTGGAGTAATGAGCTGTCCGTCAGATCGGTGAAAATATCACTCTGGGCCAGAATGGAATAGGTGTCGGTTGCCCCCATTGCCATAATATCCGGTATATCATTTTTGACGACACGCGTCTTCAAGACCGTCTCCGCATCGGGCGGATTCACCTGTGTCACCTGAATATCGTCATGCTCCGCATTGAACGTCTTGATCAATTCATCAAAGGTTGTTTTGGCTTCAGGCTTGTTCTGGAAAAACTCAATCTGCACTTTGCCATTCGCACTATCCCCACTGGTACAGGAAGATAGAAGTACAGCCATCATTCCACACAGCAACATTGTCCCGAGAGCCTTGGTAAGCATTGTTCTCATGTTGTACCTCCCTCAGCTTTATAAATTGAACTAATGTGATTTACACGCTGTCACTCCAATTGCAGTACCATCTTCCGATCGTTGTTATCCCCAGATTTTTTTGATTCCCTTCCTCAAAGGGAAAATCCGATTTTTAGCGTATGCTTCGAAGTAGCTTTCTTTCAGAAAGCTTTTAGCTGCGCTTCTTCAGATTGGTTCTGCACTCTCCGTGTTCGTGTATATCTTAGTTTCACTTTATATACGTAAAGATTTACCCATCCAAATGGTGAAATAACCATATGGTTAATCCTTCCAAACCGACTTCAATCTGAATGAATGATATAAGTCTTTATTATTTCTAAAACGGTTTCGGTAAAAATGAATCACGGCAGTTCTTCCCATGACCTGAATCAGGCATAACAAAAAGGACACTGGATGATATCCAATGTCCTTCATTTATTAAGCTTATATTCAGCAACTGTGCAGCTTTTATCCAACCTATTACGAACGTTCTGCTTTCGGCAAAGCATTGCGTAAACGTTTGGCTCGATAACTCTGATATGCACGAATCAACATGCCGATGATGATCATGACCACACCGATGTTAATTGCGACATCAGCGAGATTCAAGATCCCGCGCCCTGACGGAAACACGAGGAAATCCGTTACCCTCGCATAGATAAATCGATCGATCGCATTTCCTAAAGCCCCGCCGACCATAAAACCCGCGCCAGCTTGCATCCAAAAACCGCGAATCTCACCTTTACTCCGGTAATACAGCATGCCTGCTATGAACAGAACGGCGATCACACCGAACAGACGCGCATTCCCCTGAAACAGACTGCCCGCCATTCCACTGTTCTCGTAATGCTGCAATTGCATGCCGGAGTCACCCAGTCTCATCACGTCGCCAACTTCCATATACATTCTCACTGCAATCTTGGTTCCCTGATCCACCAAAGTCACCAGCAGTGCTACAAAATAAAACAGCATCGTGCTTCTCCTCCTGCCTACTGAGCGATAACTTATTTTAACTTTAAGAGTTTTGAGTATATTAGGTTCCTTTCACTTTAACACAGCCGATGTACGGTCTCCAAATGAGCCATCTTCAGCCATGCTTATAACGTCGACTAACATCGTCCAGTCCGCACTCGGAAGGTACTGCACCAACCCATGTCGAATGTAGACATCAATCATATATGTAAAGGGGCTGCCTTTAATTTGAACCTGACCATGACAGAGAAATTAAAGGAAATGCAGCAGGAAGAAAAAGAATTGGTATTTGGCACATTTGATTCTGAAACAGCGCTCAACATTGGCCTGCATCTGATTGAAGAAGCGAAGCGTCGCTCTCAAGCCGTGACTATCGACATTACAGTAAAGGGACATCGTCTCTTTTTGCATGCGATGGAAGGCACTCATCCCGACAACGAAGACTGGATTCGCCGCAAGAACAACGTGGTGAATCATTTCGGCTCCAGCTCTTGGCATACGACTCTGAGGTTAAGAAGCGAAAACCAAAAGCTTGAGCAAGACTTCAATCTGCCTTCATCGGACTTTGTCCTGGCTGGTGGCGCTTTCCCGCTGATTCTGGAAAATGAGGGACAGGTCGGCACCATTACAGTATCAGGTTTGCCCGATGAAGAAGACCATGATCTGGTCACGACCGGCATTCGCTCGTTTTTGTTGCAGCAAAACTAGATTAAGTGGAGCAAAAAAAGCCCACCTGATCAATATAGATCAAGTGGGCTTTACTAGCTAAAGCAGCATGCTCAGGACGGATTTTTACTTTTCATAATATGGTACACATTGCTAAAGCTGCCGGAGAGAATGCCTGTAATCGGGAATATGGCCCAATTGATATCCCACCGTTGATATACAAAGCCTGTGAACAAGAAGATGGCTGTCGCCAGCGGCCATACAATCGCTTCCACGGCTCTCACAACCTTTACCTCTTGCTTCTTCTCTACCGTCAACTGGTGCTTCTCCAGCAAGTTCGTGTAAGCCCCCTGAATATTACCGTAATATACAAACAGGAATGCTCCTACCCCAGCCATAACCATAAAGGCAGATACACCATAAGAGGCGTAGTTATCATTGATAGAGGAGGCTGCGAAAATAAAAACAGGAGACAGAATGCACAGGCAGACACCCGTGATGATGGCTACACGATAAGTCAGAGCGAAGCTCTCCCGACTATGCTGAATACTCATTTTAAGTGTATAAGGAAGCTGGAAGCTCTTCTCCATATGACTGAAGCGTTCAAGCTTCATGCCACTGTGAATGAACATGCCTACCGCAATCGCAATCAGCACGAACATGCCGATCAGGCCCAGTACAGCCCCCGTTTCCACCGAACGATTTGCAGCTGAAGTGGCATAGTTCTCAAACAAGGTATCCATGAAAATCAGAAACGCCACACCCGACGCGCACAATAAAACACCCAGCCCGATCCAAAATCCGGCATTTCTTTTGGCAGTGGTATATGCGTAGGCTTCTTCTTCCGTCAGCACAGGTACTGCCTCTTCCGTACTAACAGGCTGAATACCGAGTTCCGCAGTTAGCTCCTCGATGTTACCGAATTCTGAGATTACAATGCCGATGGCTTCATTCTCCGACTTGCCTTCCCGCTTCAACTCAAGGTACTTATCTTCCATCCCCGAAAGGAGTTCCTGCTTCAGATGCTCCACCTCGGGTGTCTTCGGTAGACCAGCAAACATGTTCTCCAGATACACCATAATTGTCTCCATGTTCCGTCACAACTCCCTGATAAATAGATTAACAACCTCCTGCGTAACCTTCCATTCCTCACACTTTTCTCTGTAATAGTCGAGGCCGGGCGGCGTAATCCGGTAATAGGTACGACGCTTTCCCAAACTATTCTCATCCAGGTAAAACGATTCAATATAACCGTTCTTCTCCAATCGGGTGAAGGCCGAGTATAATGTCGTCTCCTTCATGACGTACTTTTCCTCTGTCAGCTGCCTGATGTTCTTGGAAATCTCGTAGCCATACGACTCCCCTTCGAGCAGCATGTAGAGGATCAGCGTATCATTGTAGCCACGTATAACGTCACTGCTGATCACAAAAGATACTCCTCCTCATTACTTCATCTGTCGTAGTAGTTGAAGTATAGCACAATTTACTACGACAGGTGAAGTAGTTATTCCAATAATGGGCAATAAAAAATCCGTACCTGGGATAGGCACGGATTTTCTTCTTTTCCTGTAGTTAAATTCCTACGTTTATTGGATCGCTGAGAGAACGTCCAGCAGCATGGATTTGAACTTGGGCCGATCAATGGCCTCACAGACACGTACATTCGGCTCTTTGCCAAAACGTCCGTTGATATCAACCACACTGTATCCACGTGTCAGCTCTCCTGCCGCTTCCACATCCACATAATATTGACCCGACTTGGTCATGATGGATTCATCTGCCGCAACAGCCATCAACAACGTATCGGGATGAGTAGTGCCATTCAGCTTATGTACCGACTTGTTGAACTGCATAACCACTTTGTTGATTGCGGTGAAGAAATCGGCACCCGATGTTCCGAGAGCTGCAATCTCTGCATGATCGTCATCGTCCATGACTGAATATTGCGTACACATTTCCCAGCCAACCATCGTGATTGGAATGCCTGCATGCAGTACAATTTTCGCCGCTTCCGGGTCCACGTAGAAGTTATACTCCGCCGCTGGTGTGATATTGCCCAGTGCATTATTCGTTCCGCCCATAATGTACAGGTGAGCAATCTCCGGAATAATGGTTGGGTCCTTCTGGATCGCCATTGCAATATTGGTCAGCGGGGCAATCGCCAGAAGTTCAATTTCACCCGGATGTGCATGCACCTTCTCAATGATAAAATCAACCGCATGCCCGCTCTCGGGACGCTGATCCGCCTTCGGGAAATGCGCGCCGCCCATGCCGTCATCGCCATGCACATCTTCCACTGTGCGGTGCTGAGCCTTTCCGTAGGCCATTAGCGGACGCTCGCAACCTTTATACACAGGCACCTTGCCACCATGTCCAGCAACCTGTACTGTGTACAGGGCATTTTCAACCTCCTGGTCGAATTGTACGTTACCGCCCGTAATGGTGATGCCTTCCACCTGAAAGTGGTGCAATGCCGTCAGGATCGCTATCGTATCGTCTCCTGCTGTATCTGTATCGATGATGACTCTTCTCATGATGCCGCGCTCCTTCTTCCATTTGATAGTAAACTCTATAAAACACTATGTCTTATTTTACATCAAAAACGTACCAATGACGATGGAAACGCCGATGATAATTGAACGCAGCAGTTGCGCTACTGCCATATTGCCACGTGCGATTTCGTCACACACCCGCATTTTGGGAATCAGGAAATCAAATATAATATAGACCAGGCACAGCACAATAATTCCAAACGCCGACCACAGCAGCATATCCAACCACGAATGCGTCGAGAAAGATACCATCCCTACAATAATACATAGTCCCAGCAATTTGCTGCCCATATACATACCTGCCGCCTCGTTACCTTTGGCGATTTCCTCACTATCGTTATACCGGGTCAATTTGCTAAAAGCGAAATACCCACATACCAATACCACCAGCAGAATGCCCACACCCACCGCAACATTCACGAGGTTTAATCCCAAGTTTTCCATTCCTTCTCCTCCTCATCATTCATCCGTTCACGAACCGTAGCCGCGCAATAATAGGCCATATCTCCAGTTACTTTCTCCCCGACCCGTGGTAACAACCCAGCCAGACGCCCACCGATAACAAACACCCCTGTAAGCAGATAACCGCTGTACGCTCCATCTTCCGTCTCAATCATGGCCTGTTCCATCGGAACCAGCTGCTGATAGATCTTGGGCTGATTTTCGTAATAAGCTGTAATCTCTTCATCCTCGTCTGTTGCCCCGGTTGCAAGATTGGATTCCAGCGCCTCGTTTAGAGAATGCTCCATATCCTGCTTTCCAAAGGCATTGTCCGTTCCACCCTCCAGCAAAAGAGTTCCTCTACCTTCACGCCCCCAATAGCTTTTGGCTACATATGGCATAGCGTTCAGCTCGAAAGGCTCAGCCGAAAAATAGGTTGGTAGCAGATATCGGGAAATCACATCCATTTCTGCTTCATCAAAGAGGGTAAACCCGCAATATTCCGGGGTTTGCTCGTTCCGCTCGTAGAGCGACCAGATTGCCGCCATGAAGCCTTTGCTCTGCATCAGTACATGCTGAACCGGATTCATCAGGCCTAGTCGTCCCTCCTGTACAAGATCAAGCAGCGCAGCACCAATCTCCACCCCTGTCGTCTCATCCCGATCATCAATCAGATACTCCAGCGGATAGAGACGGTACAACAGGTTAATCTCCCGCCCCTTATGGTAAAGCGCCTCTCCCGGAACAATCTCCAGTTCCTCAAGTGGAGCATAGAAAACTTCGTATCCCGCTTCCTGACAACGTCTCATCAGGTATTCCGTATTTGTTCGATCTTCGACATGTTCGCCAAAAGAAGTAAACGTCACCGGACCCTGCAATCCTTGCTCTGCATAGAATTCCAGCCATATCCTGAAACACTCCCGAATACGTGTATCCATCTCGGCAGATGGCCCAGTTAGCGTAGTATCCTCAGCAAGAGCGACCAGAATATCTTCCAGTGTTGCAACCTCCGGGATACCCGTAGGGGTGTCCGTATTATTTTCAATACACTTCGGTCCAGCTTCTCCAATAATCCAGTCCTGACGGGTAATGCCTCCAGTTACCATCTCCATACGTGCTGCCGAAATAAGCCCCGGATGGATACCCAACTGATGCTCCAAAAAAGAATCCGGCATATATTGCTGGATAAATCGCATCACTTTACAGTAAATGCCGTCTACCGCCTCAGCTGCGGTACGCAGCTCTTGTATCTCCGAGGGAGAATAGACCGTCAATGCAGGCACACAATACTGCTTCCCGTACATTCGATGGTATGGAATCTGTTGTCCCGCTTCACCCTGAAACACCTCTTCGTGACTAAACGGCAGTTGAACCACTTGCCTCATCCGGTTATCCTCCCGAACTGCGGAAGAAGCTACCGAAGCCGCTTGATTTGGACTTGGATTTGCTATAGGAGCTGTTACTGTCCTTATTGCTTCGATACGACGACCCGCCGTAGTAATAGTGCCCACTGCTGGAATCATATTCACATCCGGTATCATACTCCGGGTCACATTCATCATTGTTGCTGCCACAACCGGATAACACGGCAGGTACCGCCAGCATCAGGGAGAACGCAACCAGCTTCGCTTTTGAACCGGGTTTCGATGCTTGCCCCCGCTCTTGGTCACTCATTACAGATCCACCTCTTTCATATAAAACAACACTTTCTTACGATCCGCATCCAGCACGGAATACAGGAACTCATACGTCTTGCCATCGCGAACCATGTAATGGTCCAGCAGTTGCTCGGCAAGCTCCATCGTATAGGTGGAGGAAGCTATGAGTTCCAACTCCTGAAATGAACGTCCATTCCACAACATATACTCTGCGCTGTACATGGAAGACATTTTGCACATCGCCAGCGCAGCCTCCGCAATGGCTGCACCGTACTCATCCGGCATCTGTTGCTCATACGCCGTTACATATACTGCATGTTCACGCCCATCCTGGCATTCATTGGACAGATGCGCCCAGAGTTTGTTTTTCACCAGGGTGGCATCCACCAGTTTGCGCATGAACAGTTCATCTCGCGTGACTGAAGTCTGTTCCAGCACCCCCGTCTCCGCCTGTCGATCATCCGACCAACTTCGATACGTCAATGAATAATAGATACCGATAACCTCCCTTTCTGCAAGCTCTTAGGTGAGCCGTTTCAATTCATACAAACGTATTTAACGCATGGGGAGGTAAAAAGTTACACTATTCCCCATGACATGTAATAAAGAACATGTTGGCTACCTTCATTCTCCGATTAACGAAGCAGGAAATAACATACTGTTTTCTACTTTTGGTACGCAATCCAGTTCAAAAAGGCCGGAGAAGACTCTCCGACCACACTTGTTTGATCTTATGCTCATGCCATTCTGACTTATAACTCAGCCCACTGGGCCAAAACATCATTATATTCAGCGGACAATTGCTCGCGATCATTCCATATTTGTTCCAGTTCAAGCGGATTGTTTTGCACAACTTCCAACTGTTGATCTAACACCTGAATCTGTGCCTCAAGACGAGCCAGAATTTGTTCCAGCTTCTCCGCAGAGTGTTGATTGCCATTGCCGTTTCTATGTTTCGATGCAGCTGTTGCCGAAGGGGTCAACGACTTGCTTGATTCAATATAAGCTTCATGATCTCGATTTCCACCGGCAGCTACAACAGTTGAACCGTTCAATGTCGAGGTTGCTCCTGACTTCTTCCCTGATCTGGTAGTCCCGCCGGGCGCGGACGTTAAACCTGACTTCATCTCTGACTTGGCGTTCCCACGAGAAGAAACTTCCACGCCTGCTGTAGCCTGACCTGTCGCCACCGCACGAGCTTGCAAATCAAGCTTCTTCTCACGATACGCCTCATAGTCTCCCAGATAAGCGGTCATCTGACCGTCCTCCAGTTCCCACACACGGGAAGCGAGGCGATTGACGAAGTACCGATCATGCGAGATGGCAAGTACAGTTCCTTCAAAATCAACCAGTGACTCTTCTAGCGCTTCTCGGGATGCGATATCCAGATGGTTGGTTGGCTCATCGAGCAGTAGTACATTGGGTTTACGTTGCACCAGCAGAGCCAAACGCAGGCGCGTCCATTCCCCGCCAGATAATTGCCCGACAGAGCGGAATACGTCCGCTCCATAGAACAGATATCGGGCCAGAATTCCGCGAGCCTCTCCTTCCTCTACGCCTGCTTTCAGACGGAAGTATTCGAGTACGTTCAGCTTTGGATTCGTTGGTTCCTCCTGTTGAGCCAGATACCCGACATCCACACGCGCCCCCCACTCCAGCTTGCCCGCATTGGGCTGCTCTTCACCAAGCAACAGCTTGAATAAGGTCGTCTTGCCGGAACCATTGCGGCCAATGAGTGCAATTTTATCTCCATATTCCAGCAGACCCGAGATTCCGCGCAGAATTTCACGCTCGCCATAGCTCTTCTCGACCTGTTCCAATACCGCTACCCGTTTACCCGTTCGATCGGTAGGACGCACATCGAACTCGGCATTGCGGCGCTCCAGTACAGGACGCTTCACCTGTTCCATCCGCTCCAGCGCCTTGCGCATGGAAGCGGCCCGCCGAAAGAACTTTTCATTGCCACCCACACGACCCCATTCCTCAAGTTGGCGGATCGTTTCTTTCATTTTCTTGATAACCTTCTGCTGCTCTTTAAACTCCTCGAATTGCTGCAACAGCCGTTGTTCCTTCACTTTCATATATTCCGTATAACCGCCAGCAGATGTTTCCGCTTCTCCATCCTCCAGCTCCACTGTTCGATTTACTACCCGATCCAGAAAATAGCGATCATGCGAGATTAGGACAATGGTGCCGGGGTATTCTCGTAAAAATCCTTCCAGCCACTCGACCCGCTCCAGATCAAGATGGTTCGTCGGCTCATCCAGCAATAAGAGATCAGGTTTTACGATCAGCTGCGAGGCCAGTACCACCCGGGTCTGTTCCCCACCGGACAGCGAACCGAAGCGCCATTCATAATGCGCCTTGGCGATATCCAGACCGTCCGCCACCTGATCGATCCGGGCATCCATTTCGTACCCACCCTCACGCTCGAACTGGTCTTGCAGCGCCGCGTAGCGTTTCAGCAGACGCTCTAATTGATTAGGGTCTGCCGCGCATGCCGGATCGGACATCTGCTGCTCCATTTCCTTCATTTGCGTGCGACATATCATAAGCTCCTTGAATCCAAGGCTCAGCACATCCAGAACGGTATGGTCATCCAATCCTTCTGGAACCTGAGCCACATATCCCATTCGTGTATCTTTCTTGATCATCAATTGCCCTTCATCCGGCTTGTTCAGTCTTGCCATCAGGCGCATAAGTGTGGTCTTGCCGCTTCCGTTGCGGCCGATCAGGGCGACCTTATCGCCCTCCATAATTTCAAACGTAATGCCGTCCAGCACCAGATGTGCTCCGTGGTATTGAGTCAGTTGTTGCGCGCTAATCATCATCATAATAAGGTTCCTCCTATGGTATGGAAGATCCTGACCGCAACACAAACAGAGCCGCAGGAGGTTAGCTCCGCGGCCCTTCAGAATTCAAGCAATATCGCTTATCGTCCGAATGAGGTCAAGGCAGGCATCTTCTCGCAAATGTTAACTTCCGTATATTCAAAATTGGACAGACTTCTCCCGTTGGTCAGAAAAGTATGAACAATGCCAGCCATAGCAATCGGTAGCTGGCTAATACGGTTGTTAAGCATCTCGTGATTCACCTGTCTTCACCTCCCTTGTCATAATTAATGTCAATATATCACAGACGGTTGCGTTCCTGCAACCATCCCTTCGCCCAATTCATCCTTACTCCACAGTAGCTTTACTGCTCGGTCTAATTTCTGCCCCGTCGTCGAAGCATCACATCCCTAATCGCTACCGTAATGAGTGTTAACATTCCCGCGGTACCCAGCGATACGCCGAGCAGAGCATAGCCGATGCCGTTCCACCCGCCCATATCGATGCTGATCATGATTACAACGGCACCGCCGAGCAAGGCCACACACGGCAATATATATTGAACCCACGTCATTCGACGTCCTTGCAAACGGTAGATAAACCATTCAATCAGCAGCTGCACTGCCCACATTCCCAATGTCCACAAGATCAGTACTTCCATAAGGTTCGCCTCCTGTTGCTGGATGGATCAAGCCCTGTGTTACAGACCTTACGTTACTTCAACCAATCTGAGAAAAAGTTCCGGTACCCTTCTTTCATCTTCGTGCGCGAAAAAGCACCAAAGGCATACTCACGGTTGTCTTCCGATACACTGCGCGGCGCAGCCGCTGCCATGTTCACCAGTTCAAACCAGTTATCCTCATTGCCTGCAAAGGCATGCGTGGATCGAATGTGACCGTAGCAGGCATGCTCCGGTTTCACGACCATTTTGCCCATCGCCATCGCTTCCGTCAGAGGCATCGCAAACGTATCAAAGGCCGAACAGCTCCAATATACCTTGGATGAGTTCATCAACGTAAATATCTCATCCTGCGTGAGCGCAAACTTCAGCTTCACATTGGCAGGGATGTCGTACTTCTTCATGGTTTCCTTATAGCGTACACCACCAAATACCATATACACTTCCTTGTCCGGGTTCTGCCGCGCATATTCCAGCACCAAATCCGGGCGACGGTTCGCTTCATCCCTACCGATCCAGAGCACCCGATTATGCACAACCTGACTCGGGTCGTAGTGCCGGTTCGCCAGCTCTTCGCTAAAACCAATCGGGATGACGTTCACGTCATGTACGCCGAAATTGCGGCCCAGTTCTGTTTTTAGAAACTCGGTCTGCACAATTGCTTTATCCACCATCGTATAAAATGGCTTCATCATCTCATATCCCGTTAGCGCGGGATCGGGGAAACTGTGCGGGAACAATACGCTTTTCGGTAAGAACATCTTCAAAAACGTAAACCCGGATACGGTGTAGATGACATGCTCTATATTTTGGCTATGAATCTGGTCCAGCACGATATCGTAATTCACCAGGTCACCTTTCTCATGCTCATAACCCGGCAACCAGTCGTATCCGCTGACATGACGCTCCGGCGAGATGAACACAATATCCACGCCCAGCTCTAGACCAATCTGCTTCAGCCGATCCGCAAATACGCGTGGCCCCTGAGCTTCCGTGAATTGAATTTTACGCATAACAAGTCCGACTTTACGCAAGCTTCTCACCCCTCATTTCTATTCCTCACTCATATGCTTCATGCACTGTTCCAGCGTCGCTGCCGTCTCAAACCACTGGTTACGCAGTTGTTCCTTCGGCCACACACATTCCTCACTTCTCAGATCGCCATCAATCAAACGCAGCATCCAGAGTGAGAATACAATAGCATAAGCATCGTACCATCCTGCAAAAGAAACCCGTTCAATCTGCACGCCCAGGCTCCCCAGCTTGTCCAGATACACATCTATAACTCGCTCTCGCAAAGCAGGCGTAACCGTTCTGGGAAACAGCGGATGCGAGAGATCCACTAGGTGATATATATCCCACAGTGGCGTATTCAAATGGGCATGCTCCCAGTCCAAGATGACCAGTCTGCCTTCCACATCCGCCATATTTCCGGGATGCAGGTCTCCGTGACACAGAACAGTTGGAAGTTGCTCCTCAGCTGTGAGAATCAACGTGGCGATCTTGTCCCAATCCGATGGAGACAACCGCATATCCAGTCTGGATAACAGGTCATCCATAGGTTGTCTGTACATTTGCAACTCATCCAACATGGTGTGAATGGACGGTTTCTGGCCTACGCGAGGCAGTTCGCTCCAATCCGTAACAGGCAATGCATGCCACGCTGCCATATATACCGCTGCACCGAGCATCGTCGCTTCTTGTGAATCATGCACCAGTTGACCCAGATCCTCATAGATCATCCAGCTCTGTGACGATGCAATGGTAAGATCCGACGCTGCAATGAGCTGCGGATAGATCGGTGGTAAGCCAGACATCACACGCTCGTACATCCATCGTTCCCGTCCATGCTGTGCAGGATTCGTCAGTGGTTTGAAAATATAACTTTCACCGGTAGGAACAGTGAATCGCTCCACATATCGTCCGTTCATTCCTTGATACAATTGTTCGCGGCTTGTTATAAAGTGATCATTCAGCATCCCTTCGGGCGTCACCCAGCTGTATACATCCAACTCTTCGTTCATGCTACCCACCATCCATTTCGTTCTTCCTGCTGCTCCGATGTTGATTTCTATTCATCATACGTTGCCACTCACAAGCCTGCAAGCTTTGGTCGTAAGCGCTTATTCAGGATCTCAAGTCATAGGTTCAAAAGTGCTTGTTGCATTTTGGTTAGTAATCACTTACTATACAATCATGAAGAACAAATCTCATGTGGATAGCAAAAAGAAAGATATTCTACAAGCGGCGATGCGCTTGTTCGCAACCAAAGGCGTTGACGGCATATCCGTCAAAGAGATCGGTGACGCCGCTGGAGTAACCGATGCGGCGATCTACAAACATTTTAAAAACAAAGATGCCGTTGCCTTGGAAGCCTTCACCCAATACTGCGCGGACTATACTGCACTAATTGATGGGTATGTTCGACAGGAAGGTCCGGTGCTGGAACGCTTCAAGCAACTGGTTACCGAGGTTCTCCATCTGCATGATGAAGATCCCTACGGGCTGCTGCTGATTTCACAGAATCATGAAATATTCATTGAAGCGGGAAGCAGCGAGGATTACCGTCAGCCGTTGGATGCGTTAATGGATCTGATCGATCAGGGAATGATGCGGGGCGAACTGCCTCAGCAGGATTCGAGGCTCACTGCCGTGCTGGTGATCGGTGCAATTACACGCATGGCGGTCTCGAGTATGCAAGGTGAGCTACCAGAGCTGTTGGTACCTTATACGGGGGAAACGGTTCACCGACTTGCATCAATGTTGGGACACCTACCTCAGGAGTAATGATGGAGAGTGGTAGCCATTCTGACCTCGCAGAACACCAAGTAAGGTTTGGGGCTACACGTTATAAAAAGAGAATCGTCAGCATACCATCAGGATATACAGATGGATCACCGGGTCACACGTGACCTTTTCTTTTTGCACATGAGGTTAGTGTTCATTAACTAAAATAGTCAGGACGTGTCATCTTCCATGAAGAAAATATTAATTATTCAAGGCAATCCCGTCTCCCCCAGTTACAACGGTGCAATCGCCGAGGCTTACCGTAAAGGTGCGGTTCAAGCTGGTGCAGACGTCCGCATGATTACCCTGAACGAGCTGACGTTCAACATGAATCTGGAGGGAGGATATCGTAATAAACTTCCGCTTGAACCCGATTTGTTACAAGCCCAAGAAGCGATCAAGTGGGCCGAGCATCTCGTATGGGTATTCCCAATTTGGTGGGGAGGACCACCTGCCCTACTGAAAGGTTTCATTGACCGAATCTTCATGCCAGGTTACGCCTTCAAGTATCAAAAAGGAAAACCTTTCCCGGATCAACTGCTCAAAGGCCGCACCGCTCGCATGATCACCACGATGGATGGTCCGAGCTGGTACTTCAAATGGTTCCAAGGTGAGCCTGCACATAAAATGATGAAAATCTCCACATTTGGACTCACCGGCATCAAACCTGTGCGGATAACAACTGTAGATCAAGTCGGTAAGAAGTCAGATAAACAGAGAAAGAATTGGTTGGATAAGATCGAACATCTTGGGCGGAAGATGGGGTAAGAAAGAAAACCTCCTATTTCTAAACAAAAAGGGATGTCCCTACGTCATGTTTAAGACGGGACACCCCTTTGTTGCGTTCGTTATGGTCTAACAAACCTTGCACACGCTATTAACTTCAAATTTACAGATGTGCAATGTAACGAATCGTGGACGCGTTATGTACACGATCCCGCAACAATACAAGCAACGCATTACCTAAACGAAATACGACCCGAGGGATGCTCAGGCAAAATGGACGATACCAACTGCTGCACAGCTGGATGATCTGACTGCATGACCGAATCCCCGGCATCACCGCTATAGACAATCTTGCCCTGATCCATTACGGCAATGCGGTCACAGATCGTCATGGCGGCCCGAATGTCATGCGTGATAAAGAGGTACGACAACCCGTAGGACGCTCTTAACTCCGCCAGCAAAGATAAGATTTGCGTCTGGTGCACCATATCCAGGCTACTGATCGACTCGTCCAGTACGATTAACTTTGGCTTGAGCGCGATGGCTCGTGCGATGTTGACCCGCTGTAATTGCCCGCCGCTGAACTGGTGCGGAAGCTTATTTGCATCCTCAGGTGTAAGTCCAACCTGCTCAAGCAGTTGTCCAACCACACGAAGTTGTTCTTTGGCTGATAAACGCTCGTAGTTATCCAGCGGCTCCCCAATGATCTGCGCGGCAGTCATAAGCGGATTCACAGCCGAATAACAGTCCTGGAGCACGACCTGCAGATCACGCCGTAATTCCTTGAGTACTGGTTTGCTAGATCGGTAGATATCCTGTCCTTGAAACAAAACCTGACCCTGGCTGGGCTTCTCCAGACCAAGAATGATTTTGCCCAAGGTACTTTTACCTGCTCCACTCGTACCCAGCAGCCCCAGACATACACCCTTTTCAATTGTAAGTGAGATATCTGCCAGCACAGGAGGACGCGCTCCCGAACGATCCAGCCAATTGCGTTTGCCATAGCTATGGCTTACTTCACGTACCTGAAGCATCAGGTCATCCCCCTCTCTTGTACTTGGCAGAAGCAATCTCCGAAGAAGACGAAATTACACATCACCATGTCCATTCCACCTCTACGACTACCCACTCAAAATACAGTTCATACCCGCTCTACACATAAACTCACTGAACGATCCATCTCATCAGTCATTCGCTATCGTCCCAAAGACATACCAGGTCTGGCATTTAACAACATCCGGGTATACTCATGCTGTGGGTGATCGAACAGTTGGTACACATCCGCCTGCTCCACAATTCGCCCCTTCTGCATGACAGCGACTTCATCCGCCATTTGCGAGATCACACCCAGATCGTGGGAGATGAGCAAAATGGAGGTCCCATATTCGGTACGTAGCCGATCTAATTCCTGAAGCACCTTGAACTGATTCACGACATCCAGTGCCGTCGTTGGTTCATCAGCAATAACCAGGGCTGGTCGCAGGCACATCGATATGGCGATCATCACCCGTTGCAACATACCGCCACTCAGTTGATATGGATATCGCTTCATAAGTTTAGCTGGTTCGGGCAGGTTCATATCTGCCAAGGCAGCAATGGCCCGCTCCCGGGCTGCTGCTTTCGACATTCCCGTATGCGTAAGCAAGGTTTCAATGAATTGAGATCCAATCGTATACACGGGTGTAAAAGCATTCATCGGATTCTGCATAATAAATCCGATTTCCTTGCCTCGGATGCGCCGCATCTCCTCCCCTGACAACGAGCCAAGCTCCCGTCCATTCAGACGGATACTGCCCGACACTTCCATCCTGCGCGGATCAAGCAGATGGAGCAAGGCGTTACACGTAACGGTCTTACCGCTGCCACTCTCGCCGACCAGACCGAAGACACGACCTTTTTTTAATTCAAAATCAATGGGCGCAAGTAACGGGACTGAACCCTCCGCTGTTCTAAGATTCACTTGCAGACCACGAACTTCGAGCACATTCGCTGCATCATCCATCGTCACGTTCACCTCCATATGCCTTCGGTTCCGAATTACTACCTTTTTGCTATACCATAACGCTCGGATAACGCTTCACCTAAGATGTTGAACGTAATAACTACCAGTAAAATCAAGGCACCTGGATAGATCATCAACTCCGGATGACTGCGAATATAACCTGTCCCTTCATGAATCATAGCGCCCCATTCTGCATTCGGTGGTTGAATACCGAGTCCCAGGAAGGACAGAGCAGATATATCCATAATCGCCCACCCCATCTCCAGAGTACCCATCACAACGATCGGACGTTGCACGTTGGGGATGATATGTTTGCGAATAATCGTCCACGAAGAAGAGCCGCTAACCCGTGCCGCTGCGATGAAGTTCCGTTCCTTCAGACTAACGACCATGTTCCGGCAGATACGTGCATAATATACCCACTGCACCATCATGAGGGCCAGAAGCACCTGCATCAGACCTGGACCAAAGATCCCTACAATACCGAGCACCAGCACCAGATTCGGAAACGCCATAATGCCTTCACACAAGCGCATCAGCAGACTGTCCACCCAGCTACCAAGGTAACCGGAGATTGAACCTACAATGACACCAATGAGCAAAGATGACAGGAAGATCAGGGTGGCAAATCCGAGCGACACCCGCGCTCCATACATCAGTCTGGTGAGATTGTCGCGTCCCAGATGATCCGTTCCGAGCCAATGCTCAAGCGATGGACTCGCCAGCTTCTGCAACAGATTCACCTTCACCGGGTCATGAGGAGCAATCCATGGAGCTAATAACGCAATCACGAAGAAAAGCAATATGATCACCGAGCAGATCTGGATCGCTCTCTGTCCTTTAAATACCGCACGCCATTTGTTTATCAATGTTCTGCCCGTCCTTTCGCTGAAATCCGTGGATCCATAACGAGCTGCACCAGATCAACGAGCAGATTGCATACGATGAACAGGCAGGCCGCCAGGAAGACATAACATTGAATAACGGGAATATCCCGGTTAAATATCGCATCGACAAAGTATCGTCCGAACCCCGGCCAGGAAAAGACCTGCTCTACAATAATGGTGCCTGTGAGCAGCTTGCCCATACTCATGCCCATTCCTGTAATAAGGGGCGATATGGCGATTTTCAGCACATGTTTCAGCATAATGACTCGTTCGCGAATCCCGCGTGTTCTCGCGTACTGTACATATGTCTCCTGCAATTGCTCCAGTACGCTGGAACGCAACAATCGGGTGTAGACCGCAATAAGAATCAAAGAGAGTGTAATCGTAGGCAGAACCAGATTCTCCCACGATCCACGCCCCTCCACAGGCAGCCAGTCCAATTTCACTGCGAAAAAGAAGATCAGCAGGTAACCGAGCCAGAACTGCGGAATAGATGCTCCAAAATAGGAAATCGCACGGCTGACCATGTCAATCCAGCTATTCTTATACACCGCCGCCAGTATTCCCAAAGGAATACTTACTAAAACCGATAACAACATACTCCAGAAGGCGAGCTCAGCCGTAGCCGGAAGCCTTAATTTCACTTCATCCCATACGGGTTTGTTGGTGAGATACGAAGTGCCAAAGTCGAGCTTGGCAATCTTCTGAATCGTATGCGCATATTGGGTTAACAACGGCTGATCCAGACCGAACTCATGCCGTTTTTGCGCAAGCAGCTCCGGTGTCGGATAGATGTGAGCGGCTGTAAGATAAGCCTCGGCCGGATCAACCGGTGAAATATGAATAAGCGCAAAGGTAACGAGTGTAGCGATAAAAACGATAGGAATGATCGCGATCATTCGTTTACCAATATAACCGATCACTGAACATTCCTCCCTGTTCTCAAGCTACATGAGCTTATTACTCTTGAAATCACTATATAAGTTCAACTAATTTTTTTACACGAGAACGGAGAGGACAGAAAAAACCTGAAGAAGCGTAGCGTTCGCCTAAAAGCTTTCTGAAAGAAAGCTACATCGGAAGCATACGCTATCACCGGATTTTCCCTTTAGAAAGGGAATCAAAAAAATCTGGGGATAACAGCGATCGGAAGGTTATTCTGTCATCGGAGTGGCAAGTGTAAACATTCTTTAGTTGAACTTATACAAATTATTGATTGCCCAATTCAATTCCTACAAACGGATTTTCATCACGGTTCGCCGGGAAAATAAAGTTGGAGATTTTCTTCTGATATACAGCCGTTTTCTTAATATAAGAGATCGGTACGATCGCCGATTGCTCCTGAAGTGTTTTCAAGATAGAGCCATACAGCTCCTGGCGTTTCGTCTCGTCTGTGGATGACAGTGCTGCATGCACCTGATCGTCCAGTTCCTTTTTCATCGGTAACGCACTCAGGGTCTCGGAAATCCCGAATCCAGGGCTTGCCACAACGTTAATGAAGGAATGTGGATCATACGGAGCGCCATAGTTGTACCAGAAATACAGGTCGAAATCATTGGCTTTCAAACGTTTGATCTGTACCGTCAGTTCCAGTCCAGTGAGGTTTACCTTAACCCCAAGCTCGCTCCATTCCGCCTGAATGGTCTCAGCCATCGCTTTCTGAATCGGGTCTGTCTTGTCAAAAATCATCTCAAAATCAAGCTGCTGCCCGTCTTTCTCACGAACCGTGCCACCTGCAGGCAACTTCCAGCCCGCTTCATCCAGTAAAACTTTGGATTTCTCCACGTCATACGTGATTGGTTCCAGGTCTACATTGGTGTACGGGTAGTTTTTGGACAATACGGTATCGGCTGGTTCTTCCAAACCGGAAGTAACACCTTCCACCATCGCCTGTTTGTTAAACCCTTGCTGAAGCGCCATCCGTACTCTGACATCGGACAGCTTCGGATTGGAAGAGTTCAGCAGCAAGCTGCGAGTACCCACCGGATCAGACAATTGAGTCACATATTCATCATTGTCACGCAGCTGCTGGAACGCATCCAGACTGATCACACCTTCACCATAGATCAGGTCGAGATCGCCTTTTTCAAAAGCGAGTACACGGGTTTCACCGTCAGGAATGATTTTGACCGTAATCTGATCTACCTTCGGTGCTGTTCCCCAATAGTTCGGGTTACGCTTGAAGACGGCATATTCGTCCTGCTTGTACTCAGCCAGCATCCACGGGCCCGTTCCAACCGGTTCTTTGATGCCTTGGGATGTATCTCCGTCATCCGGGAATCCGGCTTCACCCAGGAAGCGGAAAGGACGAACCACCGATAAGTCCTGAAGCACAGGATAATACGGCTCTGTGAGTGTCATTCGGAAGGTCTGATCGTCCACAACCTCGGTCTTGTCGAGCACACCTACAATGCCCAGCCAGCTATGTGTATCTTTATTTTTCATTACAGCGTCAAAATTCTTTTTCACAATCTCAGCATTAAATGGCGTACCATCTGAGAATTTCACACCTTGGCGAAGCTTGAATGTATATACTTTGCCGTCATCGGAGATGGTCCATGATTCTGCCAGAGCAGGTTCCAGTTTTCCGTCCTTCTGGTAACTGATTAGCGGCTCATAGAGCATGGATTGGGCAAATAATTGCGAAGGATTGTACGTGTGCGGATTCATTGTACCGATATCACGTGGCCATGACATCGTAATCGACTTCGTTGATGTTTGATCCGAAGCAGCAGATGAAGATTCATCTCCACTTCCTGTATTGCTGCAACCCACGATAACGAATAGCAACAAGAGCATAGTTGCCAGCGTGAGGGCCGAAGATTTGCGATGTTGTACAGACATGGATGTTGAACCCCTTTTCTCTATTTTGTGATAATGATTATCATATTCATCCATTAAGAATAGGCAGGAGCCCTCCTTTTGTCAACAAAATTCGACATTGTATGTATCACTACTAAATATGCCAAAAAAGCCCTTCCTGTAGGAGGAAGAGCCTCTCGAACTGAATATGAATCACAACTTCAAAAATAAGCTCAACAATAATCTGCTATTCCTTGCTTACAGCATGGAAATCACGAAAGTACATAGGCAGATATATCACTGGAATCCATCTCCATATACACCTTCTTGTTTCTCGTTTAAACGTCTACAGTGACGCCCTCATAGAACCGACGAATGACCTGCTCAGCAGGTTTACCGTAAACTCCATATCCGTCATCGGTCAGGGCATCCTTCTCCGCGTGTAGATGCGCGCTCCAGTCCCACAGACCGAATCCGCGTACCCAGTCACGCTGACTGACATGTCGGAACATCGCTTCATAGAAACGCTCCTGTTCTTCAGCATTCACTTCACCTGCTAATCCCCAATCATTCGGCACCTGAGCTGATCCGCTGCGGCTGGGACAACCGGCTTCCGCGAAGAAAAAGGGTTTGCCATAAGGAGCAATCGCCTGCTCAATTCGATCCAGCTGTGCCTCCCAATCTCCGATGGGATAGTAACCACTGGAAGAGATGACATCCACGGCATCCCACCAGTTCACATGACCTTCCTGATATTTGTCCGTGTTGTATGACACCAGTCCCGTGTACACTTCACGCACACCGGCGATCACCTCGCGCCATTCCTGATCCCGACGCTCGGATTGCACCATCTCACAGCCTACGATGAACATCTCACACTTTTCCTGCTCTGCAATCGCTGCATAATGCTTCTGAAATGCCATGTAGCTGCGGAACCAATCCTTCCACTTCGGCTCACACGGCACATCGATATCAAAAAAGTTAATGTGTGCACGCCATGTGCCATCGGTACAGTTGACGGTTGGTTTCAGAATGACACGCAGCCCGAGTGTACGAGCATATCGCATCATGTCCACCAGTTCATCATCCTCCACCAGATGTGCACCCCGATACTTTACTTCTACTGCCTGCGGATGATCCTGATGTGCCGCCAGAGCAAAAATAACATGAGAACTGCCTGTACGTTCAGCCATCAGGCGCAAGGATTCTTTGGCTTCCGGCTTGCGGAAGTCTCCCCTGCCACTCATCCAGCCAAATGTAAATCCCTTGATGTAATCCATTTGCATTACTCCCCAGTGTTCCTGTTCATTTAATGTAAAAAGAATGGCCGAATGTATACACTTTCACTACGATTGCAGTACCATCTTCCGATCGCCGTTATCCCCAGATTTCTATTAATCCCTTTTATATAAGGGGAAAATCCGGGGATAAATGCGACCACTTCGCTTCTTCAGATTGGTTCTGCACTTCACTTCGATTACAGCTTGCCTTCCTCGTGATCTCCGGCGATAACTTCATCGGTCTGGATCACATAGTTCACAATCTCTTCGATGGTCGTGTAAGCGACGCCAACATACGTGTCGGCAGCGCCGTAATAGATGGCAATACGCCCAGTTTCTGCATCATGCAGTGTTGCGCATGGGAAGATGACGTTATCAACGAAGCCTTGCTCTTCGTACCATTTTTCCGGTGTCAGTACAAAGTTGGATGAACGATATTTTACTTTGGACGGCTCATCCAGATCCAGAATAACTGCCCCCATGCTATATACCAAACCGTTACAGGTTCCAGTTACGCCGTGGTAGAACATCAGCCAGCCTTCAGACGTTTCGATCGGAGCGGGCCCGCCGCCAATTTTGACCGATTGCCACCAGCCTTGGCCGCCTTTGCTCATCACATGACGGTGCTTGCCCCAGTACACGAGATCCGGGCTTTCACTCAGGAAAATGTCTCCGAATGGGGTATGTCCACTGTCGCTCGGTCTGGACAACATCACATAGTTATCGTTGATTTTGCGAGGGAACAACACGCCATTACGGTTGAACGGCAGCATTGGATTTTCGAGACGGACAAATGTTTTGAAATCATCCGTCTTCGCCAGTCCCAATGCTGCGCCGTAGAAATCGGTACACCAGATGATGTAATACGTATCCTCGACTTTGACCAGACGCGGGTCATACGCATAGTTCGGCATGAACGGATCGCCATTTTCATCTACAAATGCAATGCGTTCCTCTTCAATTGTCCACTCCAGACCATCTTCGCTTGCACCCATGTGCAGATGTGGACGCCCATTAACGGTTTCCGCGCGGAATACACCAATGAATTTTCCTTCATACGGTACAACGGCACTGTTGAAAATACGGGCAACGCCTTTGACCGGGTTACGCGGAACCACGGGGTTCGCCGAGTGTCTCCATACCGGGCCTTCCGTTCCCTCCGGTTTGGCTTCCCACGGCATATTCGGCAAAGCATCCCCAACAATGTGTACGTTTTTTGTTTCAGCAACTGACATTTTCATTTCTCCCTTCGTTTTTTTATTTAACAGAGCCTTGCGCGAAGCCATTGTAGATGTATTTCTGTAACAACAGGAAGATGATCATGGTTGGAATAATGGCAATCATAATGCCGGCGCTGATGACCTCCCACTGCGATCCGAACGGTCCCTTGAATTTGAACAAGGCGGTGGATATGACCTGTAGATCGGTCTTCGGCATGTACAGGAACGGTGTGTAGAAGTCGTTATAGATGTTCACACCCTTCACGATAATGACTGTTACAATGGCCGGTTTCAGCAGTGGCAGAATGATTTTCCAGTAGATCGTGAAGTACGAAGCACCGTCCAGCATGGCGGATTCATCTAGTGCACTTGAGATGGAGCCCAGGAACTGCAGGAAAATATAAACCGCGATGATATCTGTACCCAGGTACATCACGATGGCCGCCCAGCGTGTGTTAAACAGGTCGAGCGCGTTGATGATCTGGAATGTGGCGACCTGCGTCGTAACACTTGGAATCAGGGTAGCGAGCAGAAATGCCGCGACCATAATTTTCTTGCCTTTGAATTTGAACCGATCCAGCACATACGCAATCATGGAACCAGTTAAGGTCGCTCCTATAATGGAGATGACCAGGATAATAATTGTATTTTTGAAACCGACCAGCATGTTGCCATCCACAAAGGCCTTCGCGTAGTTCGCAAAGTTCAGCCAGTTGGCTGGTGGAGCAAGCGGGCTGCTGGTGGCGTATTCCGCATTCGTTTTGAGTGATGCAAACAGGATGACCACGATCGGTAACAGTGCAATAAACGCTGCAAGAATAAGGGAAGCATATTTAACCACGCTCGCAAGGGTGTATTTGAATTTTGTCACGTTTATTCCTCCCCTTTCATGGTGACGCGCTGCACGAGCGTAACAAGAATAACGATCATGAGCAGCACCACAGCCATGGCGGATGCCAGTCCCAGCTTGCCATATTTAAATGCCAAGTGAACCGTTTGGATGACAAATGTCATACTGCCGTTGGAACCATCGGTCATGATATATGGAATATCGAACGCACTAATTGCGCCGCTAATGGCCAAGATCAGGTTAAGCTGCAGGATACGCGTTATACTCGGCAAAATGATATGGCGGAATTGCTGCCAGCGGTTGGCCCCGTCAATATCCGATGCTTCATATACATCCTTCGGAATGGAGGAGATCGCACCCAGGAAAATGATAAAGTTGAAGCCCATGTATCTCCATACCGATGCACCTGCAAGAGATACATTGATAATATTCGGATTACCGAGCCAGAGCTGCGTGTACTGTCCTAGTCCTACAGCATGCATGAGCATATCGAGTGTACCGTCCGGTTTGAAGAAAAAGAGGAAGATAAAACCGATGGCTACACCATTCAGCAAATAAGGGAAGAACAATATGCCTTTGAAGAAGTTTTTGCCTCGGACTTTGAAACTCAGAATCGTGGCAAAGTAAAGTGCCAAGCCCATCTGTACGAACGTAGCCACAAAGTAGTACAAACTGACAATGAATACTTTGAAGTATTCGGGATCACTAAAGATGCGCGTATAGTTCTCAAATCCAACATAATCGAACCTTTTGCTGTATCCGTTCCAATCGGTGAAACTGTATTTGAACATGTTGATGACCGGTAAGTATGCAAACGTGAACAGCAACGCCAGCGGAATAATTGAGAAGGCACAGATGATAAATATGCGTTGCGCTGAGTAACCCCAATTCGAAACCTTTAAGTACTTCATGCTCTCCACACCTCCAAGCGGTTCACCCGCCTATATATCGAAAGACTCCCGTCCAATGGAATTCCTGCGGAATAACTGCCAGGGGAAGAGCATGGGCATCCCGTTTTCAAATCCCACATGCTCCATGCTCCATGCTCCATTCAGAAATGGATTCCTATTCCCCGCAGTCCATTCATCGCCCGATCCACTTACGTTAATCCAATTATTTCGTAAGTTCTGCCCGTGCTTTGACCCACTTGTCGTTCAAGTCCTTCATGATGTCGTCATATGACTCCTTGCGGTTACCGATACCCGCTTCGATAATGCGTTTCTTGAAGTCAGGCTGCCAGAGACCGATTTCGCCTTCGTTATCGATCTTATCAACGAGACCTTCCTGGCCTTCTTTGGCAGGTGTAAGTGTGGAGAATTTCACATCTTTATATTGATCCAAAATGGGTGGCAATTCAGCATTCTTGTCTGCATCCATACCGCCGCCTTGTTCAACTGCGTAGTTCGACTTCGCCAAGAACCAGTCAATCCAGGCTTTCGCAGCAGGTTTGTTTTCACTGTTCACGTTCATGCCGATGTTATAGTCCGCGGAGAGCGGAACCACAACCTCACTTGCATTCGTAGGGAAAGGAAGGAATCCGATGTCGTCCGGTGTATCCGTCATACCCTGGATCTGTGTAATCGCCCAAGAACCAAGTGCCATCGTGGCAATTTTGCCTTTGGCAAGATCAGCCTTGGAGCTTTCCCAGTCGGTTGTCGTTGGATCTTTCTCGATTAGACCGTTCTTGGCTGCATCATAGAGCACTTTGTACAGTTCATAGTGCGGCTGACCAGGCACAAAGTTTTCATCTGTATTCGGTTGGTCCACGTTCACGTAGTCCACGCTGCCTGCAACGGTTGGCAGATCCGATTCCCATTGGGTGAGAGCCCAGCCGGATGCATAGTTGGTGTAGAGCGGAACTGCATCAGTATTGTCTTTGACCAATTGAAGCGCAGCCTGGAATTGCTCCGGTGTTTTTGGCAATTCGGTAATGCCTGCGTCTTTGAAGACCTGTTTGTTATAGATAATGCCGGAGAACGTGATGACCGTAGGGATACCGTATACCTGACCATCCACCATACGTTCTTCAATGGCGGTGTATTTGTCTTTCAATTCATCGTACGTGCCAAGCGGCTCGAAAAAGTCCGGGATATCCGCGATCGGCACGCTGGTCGGGATCATCAGGACGTCACCGTAATCCTTGGTGCTCATACGGATTTTCACTTGTCCTTCATAGTCGGCCAGTGCCTGGAAGTTCACTTTGACATCCGGGTATTCCTTATTGAACTCAGCAGCGTAATCTTTGAATACGGTATCAACAATATCTGTACGTTGGGTAAGGACGGTAATTTCGCCCTTGATATCTGCCGGATCTGTACTGATCTCCTCCCCTGCCTGCGAAGATCCACCTCCGGATGAACATGCAGCAAGTAGTGAAGTGATGAGTAGCATCGTCAGCAACATCATCCAACCTTTGTTTTTTCTCAATTGTTTCGACCCCTCTCTTAAGTTAATTAAGTTATCGTTAAGGTTACAAAATGAATTCTATTATGGTAACGCTTACCTGTCAATTAAATTATTTATAACTTAACAAGAAAAATTGCGATGCATTTCGTTGACATCTGTTTTTCAGAGCACTAATATTGTTTAATAAAGTTACCGTTAACTTAATGAAATGAGATTGATGTAACATTCTGAAGGAGTGCTCACTTATGAATACAAAAACAACCGAACTTCAATCTGAGATTAAGACGCATTGGGAGAAGCAGATTTTACCCTTCTGGTCCAACCTTACAGATACAACCCACGGTGGATTCTACGGCTGGGTTGGCAATGATCTTCAGGTGAATCCACAGGCCCCTAAGGGCGGGATCGCCACGGCACGGCAATTATGGTCTTTTGCAGCAGCCTATCGGGTTACCGGAAACGAAAGATGGCGCGATCACGCGGAGCACGCCTATCGTTTTCTCGCTGATCATGTGATGGATACCGAATATGGCGGTATGTACTGGATGGTAGATTACAAAGGGGAAGCGCTCGACACGAGCAAACATGTCTATACGCAATCATTCGGTGTGTATTCACTCAGTGAGTACTATCGAGCTACCGGGGATGCTTCTGCATTGGAACTTGCGAAAACGCTTTTTGCTCTAATCGAGGATAAAGGCCTTAATGCCGAATTACCTGCTTACAAGGAACAATTTGATCGTACATGGAAGGAACAGCCCAATGAAATGCTGAGCGAAAACGGGGTGATTGCGGATTACACAATGAATACGCATATCCATGTGTTGGAGGCCTACACCACGCTCTATCGCGTGTGGCCGGATCAACAAGTGAAGGCGGCGCTGGAACGCCTGCTCGGAATTCTGTATGAACGGGTGTATGACCAAGACACCAAGTTTCTCGGGGTATTTTTCAACAAACAGTGGGAATCCATCATTGACCTGCGCTCGTTCGGACATGACATTGAAGCCAGCTGGCTGATCGACGAAGCACTGAAAGTGCTGGGGCTGGAACAACATCCGGAATATGCAGCGATGGTTACGGATATTGCCTATAACATCTCCAATGTAGCCGTGAATGCGGATGGTTCCCTGTTCAATGAACAAGAAGGTGAACATATCGATGAGAAGCGAATTTGGTGGGTTCAGGCCGAGGCGATGGTCGGGTTCTATAACGCGTATCAGCGTACAGGTGATCCTTTGTTTCTGGAGAGAGTGGAACGCTTGTGGACCTATACCAAAGAAAACATCATTGATCAGCGCGCTGGTGGGGAATGGTACTGGTCGGTTGATGGGAACGGAACACCGGACCAGAGCGAAATTGCCGGACCGTGGAAATGCCCGTATCACAATAGCAGATTTTGTATTGAACTAATCGAGAGGATGGGATCAGAATGATACACCCGAAATACAAGGAGTTATTGGAGAAACAGGAGCAACTGCTTACTCGCCCTAATGAGATCAATTCTTCCTCCTACAACGGCATATATGATCGGTACCAATATCCGGTTATCACTCGCCATCATGTACCGCTGCATTGGAGATTCGATCTGGATGAGACGACGAACCCGCATTTCATGGAACGCCTGGGCATTAACGCCACACTGAATCCAGGAGCCATCTATTTCAATGGCAAATACATCATGGTCATCCGTACGGAAGGATTGGATCGTAAATCAATCTTTGCGCTCGCCGAGAGCGACAATGGAATTGATGGGTTCCGTTTCACGGGTAAACCATTGGTCTGGGATGATATCGATGCGGATGAAACCAATCAGTATGATATGCGTCTCGTTCAACATGAAGATGGCTGGATCTATGGCATCTATTGCTCGGAACGCAAAGACCCAGAGGCTCCTGCATTTGATACATCCAGCGCAGTGGCACAGGCAGGACTGGTTCGTACACGCGATCTCATAAGCTGGGAACGGTTGCCCAACATCACAACGAATTCCCCTCAACAGCGCAATGTCGTATTGCACCCGGAATTCGTGGATGGAAAGTATGCCTTCTACACCCGTCCACAGGACGGATTCATCTCGACAGGCAGTGGCGGCGGAATAGCCTTCGGACTGTGTGAGGATATCTTGAACCCGGTCATTCATGAAGAGACGGTTATTGATGAACGGCAATATCATACGGTATATGAGGTCAAAAATGGCCAAGGTCCTGCTCCGCTCAAGACGGATCGTGGCTGGATTCACATTGCTCACGGGGTTCGGAACACCGCAGCAGGCCTGCGTTATGTATTGTACACTTTCGCTACGGATCTGAATGATCCAACGCGTGTGATTGCCAAGCCGGGCGGCCACTTCATTGCCCCTTATGACGACGAGCGTGTAGGCGATGTGTCCAATGTTATTTTCTGCAACGGTGCTGCGGTCAATGAGAAGGAAGAAGTCTTTATCTATTACGCATCCAGTGATACCCGCTGTCATGTAGCAACAACGACTCTGGAGAAACTGGTCGATTATACGTTTAATACACCTGCTGATCCGTACCGTTCCCTGGACTGTGCCAGCCAACGGGGTCAGCTGATTGAACAGAATGAGAAGCTTTTACAGAAACAATTGACATAACATCGGTAGAGTGTCCTCTCAGGGAAACCTGCAATGTGCTGAAAATTAGCCGAACAACAGCCAGAATTGCTTTATTCCAAGTGGGTAACGATGTATACTGATATGGATTGTTATTATGTTGGAAGAAAGTGTTCATCATAGTGACAGCACATTGTGCCTATACCGGCTTGAAGGAGGCGACCATACTGAAGAACAATATCACCATGCGGGATATCGCCGACAGGCTCGGGGTCAGCAGTGTGACCGTCTCGAAAGCATTGAATGATAAAGATGGCGTGAGTGGCGAATTAAAGGAAAAAATTAAAGTGCTTGCTGTTGAAATGGGCTATCGGTATAATGCCGCTGCCCGTTCGATGAAGGAAGGCTTAACCCATAATATTGGCGTAATTATCCCGGAGCGTTTTACCGGACCTACGCAGTCGTTCTATGTACGCGTGTTCCAGCGCATAACCAAGCATCTGGAGGAACAGGGCTACTACGGCATTCTGCATATTCTGAATGTGGAGGATGAGGAAGAATTAACACTGCCCAAGCTGTACAGCGACAACAAGGTTGATGGTTTCATCGTGCTCGGACAGATCAGCAAAGAGTATATTGAACTGGTACGATCGATGGAGGTTCCCAAAATGTTTCTCGACTTCTACGATGAACATTCGGACATTGATTCCGTCGTTACCGATAACTTCTACGCTGCCTATGAGCTAACGAACTATCTGGTTCAGCAGGGCCACCGTAACATTGCTTATGTAGGGAACCTGTATTCCACGAGCAGTATCCAGGACCGATTCCTCGGGTATTATAAATCCTTGCTGGAACATCGGTTGCCGATGAATCCGGAACTGGTTCTGAATGATCGGGATGACCGAGGTACATTTATTGAGATTGATCTGCCCGATCAGCTGCCCACGGCCTTTGTATGCAACTGTGATCAGGTCGCTCATCTGCTCGTTCAGAAACTGACTTCCATGGATATTCAGGTGCCTGGTCAATGCTCTGTTGTTGGTTTTGATAATGATATCTATGCCACGCTCTCCGATCCCAAGCTGACAACCGTCGAAGTGGATGTGGAACAGATGGCGCGTACGGCAGTTCAGTCCATGCTCAAAAAGATCGACAACCCGAACCGCAGTTTTGGCCGTGTACATGTGAAAGGCAACATTATCTATCGTGAATCGGTGAGTGCTGCGTCTGCCTCATCAGATCCTTTAGATGTCTGAATTATACAATTAAATAAACAAACACAGATGACTGGCCTCTATCTTACTGGCCAGTCTTTTCTGATGCATTGGGGCTTAAGGACGGCGACGATCTGTTGAATCCCTCAAAAATGTAGTCGTTCTCCAAATTGAGAGAATGAGGATCAGCTCATACACATTGGTTAATGTTCCGGTTTCCACTGGCAGGGAGATTAACTGCCCTACAAACAACAATGCAGTTCCAACAAACAGCCATACCCATTTATGTTTGAAAAGAACGATCAGGCTAACAAGTAACAGTACAATCCCAACGATGATCACCATCATCGGAGGACCTCCATGACCTTCTGCCATATATCGCAATACTCCATACTCTTCTATAACCTTAAGATTTTTAACCTCGGATAAAGTAAAGCCTACAATCTGGTAGATAACCAGACCTAATGTGATCAGCCATGCTGCCACACTCGTTATCCTTCTATTTGCAAACTTGGCACCTGAACTACGCAAAATATGATAGCTAACAAGAACAAGCGTAGGAGTAGCAAAGGCATGTAACCAAAATCGAAGGTTACTAAGAACGATTAACAATTCCCCTTCCCCTATCAACTTACCTAGAGCAATAATTCCATTGTCATATGCCAAACTGAACGCTACCAATAGCTGAAAACTGGAATACGCGAGCCATTGCTTCCTTTGGGTCAAATCGACGGCCATCCGAACAACAAGTATCAAATAAACAAGAGTAAGTGCGGAGTATATCCATACATCCAAGCTGCTTCACCATCCTTATTGGTCAATTCTAGTAATTATATTTACCGGTAAGTAAAATTACAAGGATTACCTGTATAAATGGTTAATTTGTCATAAATTACTCACAAAGGTAATGAAGATAAATATCAATTTACAACGTTTACCCGGAAGACCAACACATGCTGTAGCTGGAGATGTTCCACCCTAACAAGGAGTCACTTTTCAAGCGGCCCGCCAGACTTTTTATGGAGCTAAATTATATAAAAAGAGCACCCCCGGCTATCGTAGCTGCAGGAGCACTCTTTTCCTTGTTTGAAGAATGAAAAAGCAACAGTTTACTCTGATGTCTACTCGATTTGTTCAGACTTAAATCACATCATCGTCTAATAACTTGTCTTCAACCAATTGTCCTTGGACCAGGTCAGTTTACCTGAGCCGGCGCCATTGGAAGCCGTGAGGCGTGCATTCAGCGTGGATGGATCATCTGTGGTATAGCTGTAAGGAAGTGTCGAGAAGCCGTTCCAGGAAAACGATTTTACCACGGCCGGGATTGGCGCCAACGGGCTGCCAGATGTATCACTGCTTCCACGGAATGAGCTGCCATCCAAAGAATACATGGTATCGCTCACTCTGATTTTGCCGGTATACGTTGGATCTGCTGGATCGGTCTGATTGTTGCGAACAGGGTACAGCACGTCCTTAATGACTGATTTCTCAACCAAGACGGCCCCGCTTTCCGTAGAAATCGCTCCGTTGCCAATGATATCGAACTTATAACCTTTGGACGCAATCGCTGTTGCCATCGCCGTTGTAATTTTAGCTTTAGCGGCACGTGCTCCTGTTGCATCCATCACGATGTTATACGCATGTGCGTTGCCTCCACGAAGGCGTGGCATCCGGTCCTGAATATCTTTGTACAAGTTATGGTGCAGCGTCATGGACAGGTTGGCATTAGCCGACTCCAAGCTGGTCGAACCAACCAGATGTCCTTTCTTTTGCGGTCCAGAGATCGCGATAATATCGGCTTTGCTGAGACCTACAGCACTGCTGCGCAGGTAGTTATACATGGGATAGGAAGCCTTATTTGCTTCCAATTCGTTAATCTGCTGGGTAACCCAGCTGTTCGAGCTGCCGTCATCCCCTTTGAAGAGGGACCAGGAGATGGTCACGCCGCTGGTTCCTTTTTTCGAATCGACGAGTCCGTCATAGGCTTTATTAAATGTGCAGTGATCAATCCATACGTTGCTATTCTCCTCCAGGGTGATGTAATCCCAATCGTTCTTGTCGTAATCCCCTTTGGTGGATTCATCCCACTCCCATAACTCATCAAATTCCAGGTTGCGGATGATGACATTCGAGCTTCGTTTCACGCTGATCGCAGCGTGTTTGATTTTGGAGCCATTGGCGGAGAAAATCGTGAGTCCATTGAAACCGTCAATCGTGAGCTTGCTGACACCGGTCTGCTTCAATACGGGATGCGTCAGCGCATCATTATGCTTGGCAAAAGGAGAAGTCTGCGCTGCGCTCGGAATTTCATTCCATCCCAGATTCAGATCGTTCATGATCTCAACAACTTTGACGCCGGAGTTCTTTTTCAGAGCCAGTGCCAGATCAGTCGCATTATACACTTTCTTATACGTGGCTGTGTTCGATTCGCTGACGATCCCACCGCCCGCGTTACCTTGGGAGAAGCCTGTGAGATTGTAGTCTGTGTTGCCCGCTGCCTGCACACTTGCCGGTCCGGACAATAATGTTAGCCCCAATGTTAGAGCCAAGGCTGCGCTGCACCAGCTTCGAAATGTAGTTTTCATAGAATTCATTCCTCCCGAAATATGATGATTACATTCGTCCATCGCTGCCATGCCAGGTTACGAAGGACATGTCCTCAATGTAAATGTTGAAAGCGATTACAACAATAATCCCTATCTCACATGTGGTTAGGAAAGGCTGGTATGGCAAGGGTTTGTACTGTAAGCAACCTTGAATCGTACGGAGTTAACTTTGGGAGTGAGGCTTCAGGGATATATCACGGCAACAAGAAAATGTCAGATGGGATGAAACCAAAAAAGCAGGACTGCATCTGCTGCAGACCTGCTCGATTTTACTTTTTGATGGAACGTGTCCAGAAGCCGCCATGGAACTGTTTGGGCTCTACGGTAATGACAAATGCTTTGGGGTCCAGATCGAGAATCGTCTGATAGAGCAATTTCTGGTTTTTACGTTTTGCCAGAATCTCCATGACGAGCCGATCCCCATCACGTCCACTGCCCACCCATGCGGTGACGCCGTACCCTTTATCCCGCAGGGCATTCGCGACGTTGCCACCCATTTGGTTACAGATTACCTTAACGGTAACGTAACCGAGAGCAATCTTTTCTTCGATCCAGGCTCCGAGCAACACACCAAGTCCGTAACCCACCGCGTACACGATTAAGGCAGAAGGCTGAGTCAGATACTTGAGCACCAGATTAAGACCAAGCACATAGATCACAATCTCACCCATGCTGATCAGTGCGGCGATATATTTCTGTCCTTTGAGTGTCAGAATCATCCGGAGTGTATAAGCCGATACGTACACAATCTGGATCAAAAAGATAAATACCAATATTTTAAACAATCGTAATCCCTCTTTCCTGGCCCTCACAACGGAATCGGCCCTTTGCTGCATATACTCGACGATTTCGTTTCATCTATACTTCCTGTACGTTCGCTCTATCTCCATCATTGGACGTTATACCCTCATTCTAAACGGTTGGATGTCAATTCGTAGGCATTTTCTGCTCTTCGGCATGCCGGAACTGCCATTATAGAACCGTTTGTACCGATTATCAACCCGGCGGAGGTCCCAGGGTCGAAAACAGGGGTCTGTGAATATGCTGTATCATCATTAAGCCGAGCACGATCGCCACAGGATAACGGGTCAGAACCAGGATGGATGGGTCAAAACAAAAAGGGGGTACCGTCATGCAGCTATGGCAGGAGATGGAGCGGGAAGGCATGGAGGAACTCATTTTTTGCCATGATGCAGATAGCGGATTGAGGGCAGTCATTGCCATTCACAGCACGGCCCTTGGACCTGCGCTGGGCGGATGCCGCTACTGGACGTATGCGTCCGAGGAAGAGGCTGTTCGGGATGCCGTGAAACTTGCCAAAGGCATGACGTACAAAAATGCAATCTCCGGACTGCCGTATGGTGGCGGGAAAGCGGTCATATGGAATGTGCCTTTTGTGAAAGATGCGGCACCGGATGATGGTAGTTGCGGATCTGTTAGTGGTGAGCAGGTCGCTGGAGATCTAGGGCTAGAGCAGCGAAAGGCCGCTGCCACGGAACGGGAAGTCGCAGCCGATCAGGGTACTCATCGTATAGATCAAAGCCTGGATACGGACGAATCCAAGCGGGCGCAGCGCTTTCGTGCACTGGGTCGTTGTCTGGAGCGGCTGAACGGACGGTACGTGACCGGTCTTGATCTGGGTACCACGGCGACAGACATGGACCAGATCCGACTGGAGACCGCACATGTGACGGACACCACGGGTTCGCTTGGGGCGCAGGATGACTTCACTGCCGAGATGACCGCCTATGGCGTACACATCGGCATTGTGACCTCGCTGCGCCAGCAAGGCATTGCATCTTTGCAGGGCATTCCCGTTGCTGTCCAGGGACTGGGCAAGGTCGGGTATGCCCTGTGCCGTTACCTGCATGCAGCCGGGGCACGGCTGATTGTGGCAGACGTTGTACCGGAGCGTGTACAACGTGCCCTTGTGCAGTTCAGCGGCGCCATCTCGGCCGATCCGGCCCATATTCACGCCGCTGATTGCAAGGTGTTCGCCCCCTGTGCCTTAGGGGGCGTACTGACCCCGGCAACGGTGGAGGAGCTGCGCTGCTCCATCGTTGCCGGGGCGGCCAACAACCAGCTGAGTGAACGACAGCTGGTTGCAGGCCGCATGCAGGCGCGCGGCATCCTGTACGTGCCTGATTATGTGCTCAACGCAGGCGGAATCATCTCCACCGCCTACGAGCTGGAAGGCGCCGGGCCTGACCTGATCCGCCAAAAGGTGGCGGGGATTGCAGGCACGCTAAGCAAGGTATACGCAGAAGCTACGCAATCTGCGATCTCCACAGCCGATGCAGCCGATCGGCTTGCGGAATCCATCCTCCGATCAGGCCAATAAAAAATAATGTGTCCCACCCTGCCATCTAAGTATAATCATACCACCAACACATTCCCCACCCTCTAACGTTAAAAGCTATAGCATATCTGGAACTCATCATAGGCTTCACTGCATTCCAACGGATTCCGACGTGCTGAAAGAGAGCCTCACTGCTTTCTCCATGCTAACGAACATGATACACGTTATTAGCCCATTTTAGCATGGATCTAAAATCTAACGAATCTCAGACACGTTATTGTGCCTGGATTGGTCCTTTTTCAAGCTAAATAGCTACTTTTTCGAAGGATAGCGTTCCTGAGGTTCGTTAGAATATATTTTTCTGATTATTCCCCTGAATAAGGCGCCTCAGGTTCGTTAGCGCTGCGGACAAGGAGATCTCTGCTGAAGTATCTCTATCAAAAAGAGCTAACCTAGACATAAATATCCCGGTTAGCTCTTTTTTTAACTCTTTTTAGCTCTTTTTAGCCCTTCTTAGCACTCTTAACTCTTCTGGACTCTTATCACGTCGTCCTTCTACTTTCTAATCCCTTATCGCTTTGGTTCTTGTTCTTGTTCTTGTTCTTGTTCTTGGTACTTTGATTCTTTGGCTCTTTATTCATCATTCTCGGTGTCTAATTCATGCTTCTCTGATGCAGTGTACTCTAATCTCTTACTTCTCTAAAACGTTGACCCTTAGACACACCTGATCCAATCGCTCTCTGCACGGATTACATTGAGTTTTCTTGTAACTATCCCTATCATTGCATTCGCTCTCTTGTTCGTTCCTTATTTCCTTATTTCTTTCTTTTACTCTTTTATTCTATTGCAACTTCTTAAACGGCAACCGACCTCTTACCCGGTGCCTTCTTCTCCCGATACAACAGCGTCCATAGCAACACATTCGCTACGATCAATAGCGCACCATAGATCCATACGCCCCCCGATACCGAACGGAAAAAGACATGGACTCCCCATAACATGGCAAGCACAGGGAGGGCGGCAAATACATACCAGCCATCACTTTGCTGCGCTACACTGAAGGATTGAGAAAACGGCGGCTTACGCAGCAACAATTTGCCTGCCAGTGGGACAAGAGCGGTCGCCGTCAACAAAATTATCGCGATATCCGGCAGTATTCGTGTTCCAAATGTCCAGGTAAACAGAACGGCATTCGCCAGAAATATAGGCAGGAACATGTTGCACAAGAATGCCTTCAGAGCGCCTTTGTATAACGCGCTATCATTTGCCATCGGTGCAGCGCGAAAGGTCCAAAACGCCTTATATTGTCCCGAAAATTTCAGCATGACCACAACCGTTACAACCAGCATCAGCACGATATAAAAGGTGTATACAAACGAACTTTGCCTAAATTCCGCCCAGGTAGAAGATTGCAATTCGGTAAACCAAAATACATAAGGTAAGACAAAGGATAAACCAAGCGATGGATACACCTTCAGCTTGAATTCCCGTTCATTACGCATCATGCTGGCTGACAGACGGAAGCAAGCTTGTTCCTCTCTGGAACGACTGACCACCTTGGAGATCAACCGATCCCATCTTCCGCGTCTGCGTCCAGAGGACGGACCCGAATGTGCCATTTTCTCCAAATACAATTCAAAGGAAGGCATAAGCTTCACATAAACGATCATACTCACCACCGGAACCAGGACTGCCAATGCTGTGAACGTATAGATCCACACATTACCGCCCCCTGCAAATAACCATTCATATGCCGCCGCATACCATAACGGAGGCAACAGCAACTGCCACCAAGCCGGTGTAAATACCATACCAAAGTCAATGATGCTGAACGAACGGATGACCAGCTGATAACCGATTGCAATCCCCACCGAGAGCAGAATCTGCACCATGTTGATCATATCCTTCAGCTTCTCGCCATCCAGAAACCTCATCATGAACAGATAGATCAGGGACGTTGTCACCAAAATCAGCATATTGATTAGAATCAGTTCTACAAGGAAAATCAGAAAGAATCCGATCCCATGCGTCACCAACGCGGCAATTAGCGGTATACCGGTTAATGAACCCGTCAGCAATAGCAGATAAACGCCTGCATGGATGGCTCGGGCCATACCTACCGTTCGCCCATTAACAGGCTTGGTCATAATAATATTACGATCCCGAATGTCCAGCAGTACGGAGGAAAAATCCGAGATCATGGACG
The DNA here is from genome assembly GCF_001570725.1 of Paenibacillus amylolyticus. GTDB lineage: Bacteria > Bacillota > Bacilli > Paenibacillales > Paenibacillaceae > Paenibacillus > Paenibacillus amylolyticus_A. The sequence goes on along the minus strand of NZ_BCNV01000005.1, from coordinate 350,746 downwards.
TCATGATCATAAACATTAAGATGCCAAATACAAGACCCATCTGAAGCATGAAATGCCCCGTATCCCAGACGATGAAGGGAACCATCATCAGTCCCATTAATCCATACAACCACAGGGAACGAAGAAACTGATTACCTTCCTTGCGCTCTTTTTTCCCTGAATTGTTGGACAAAATGGTAGGTACTCTGCGTTGATCCATCTGGAATTTCACTCGTAAAATCAGGCGCAGCACATCAAAATCCGCCCCTGTTCTAGCGATGAGCGGACGAAAGCGATCCAGAATCTTGAGTGTGCGGAAGTCGGAGGATTCCTCCATATCAGTGCACCTCCTGCACAATCGATACAAAGCGCTCAGCAATGGCTTTATGCTCATTAAAGCCCGTCAATTGATTGAATACTTCCTCCAATGTCAATGAACCTTCCGTGGACTGCTGTTGGAGCTGCTTGAACGTTCCGTCCGCCACCACGCGTCCTTCAGCGATCAGTACAATTCGACTGCTGATCTTCTCCACCACATCCATGATGTGGGATGAATAGAAGATGGTTGTGCCTTTGGCCGATAACTGCGACAAAATCTCTTTCACTACCATCACACTATTGGCATCCAATCCGCTGAGTGGTTCATCCAGGAACAACAGATCCGGGTCATGCAGCAGCGCAGAGATCAACAGCACTTTCTGACGCATGCCTTTGGAAAAGGAGGCAATGCGGGAATGATATGATTTTTCCATTCCAAAACAATCCATTAACAGCTTGGCTTTGTAATCCGCATCTTCATAGGACATCCCGTACAACTCTCCCGTAAAGGTCAGATACTCCGCAGGCGTTAATTGTTCGTACAATTCCGCGACCTCCGGAACATAGCCGATTCTGCGTTTATACTCTACATCCCCATCTGCAATATCTTTACCAAAGATTCGCACCGTGCCTACATATCCTTCAACCAGCCCAAGTAAAATCTTAACCGTTGTACTTTTGCCAGCCCCGTTCGGACCAATATATCCAATCATCTCACCACGATTCACTTCCAGATCGATGCCATTCAGGACATAACGTCCGTTGTATCTCATACGCAAGCTTTCAATGGATAGCACTTGTTGTTCATTCACTTCGTTATCCAGCTCCTGTCTCTATCTTTTTCTACAATTCTACTAGTTTACCACAGTTTGGTATGGTAATGATCGGAAATAGGTCACGATATGAGCCATCATCTGAATATACCCTTCGAGTAAAAGCATCACGTAACAAGCGTGAACACATCACAAAGCCCCTGTCCCACCTTATGGTAAGAGACAAGGGCTTCCACTTTATGTTGAACCTTATTATCTAATATCTAAAAGTCTTATTGCACCTTAACAATCTGAAAATGCTGATTCGTACCGCCATTATCCGTCCACTGGATGGCCGCAGCCCCATCTGCCAGGGATTGACCGGAAATGTCCAACACCTTGCCTGTACTGCGGTTCTTCAGTTTATAATAACCACCACCTACATGGACGAGCTGCCACTGCTGGCTGGCCCAACCACCATCATTCCACTGTTCAATGACAGCCCCATCGGTCGTGGCACCATTCTCCACACCGATCAGCTTGCCACTGGAACGGTTGATGATTTTGACATAGCCGCCACCCGCATCGGTAATCTGCCACTGTTGACTGGCTGTTCCCCCATCTGCTCGTTGCTCCAGATCAGCACCGTTGGCGGAAGAACCCCCGATGACATTGAGCAACTTGTTACTTTTACGACTGATTAGCTGATATGAAGCATTCGGGTCCCATACATCTGGTGTACTTACTCCAGCTATGGTACCTGTTGCTGTATCAATCGTAATACTGCTTGTCCAATTCATTGCCAGACTGGTTGCACTTGGGAACGAAAGTGGCAACCAGACATACTTGGAATCCTGCACCAGTCCACTCCACGCACCAGCCCATCGATCACCCATGTAGAGATAGGATGTGGTCTGGGAACCTTCTACTGGAACGACATAGGTAGATTGGGAACCATACGTTGTGCTGTCACCAAAATTGCTAAGGCCGCTCCATGTGCCTGTAATGCTGGAGGCTGTCGCATATTTGGCCTGATTCGGATTCCAGCCAGTTGCACCTGAGGTGATCAGGAAGTAGACGCCGTCTTTTTTGAATAGGGCAGGCGCTTCACGATATTGTCCAGGCCACAGCGTTGTGACAAGGGATTCCACACCCAAGAAATCCGGGGTCAGCTTATATATATTCAGATCTGCATTCACTCGGGTCGCGGAGATCAGATAAGCGGTTCCGTTATCGTTGTATACCGTCATATCTCTGGAATCATACCCAAGTGGACGATAACTGCCCACATACGTGTAGTTGCCATCAACCGTATTCGAAGTAGCTACGGCCACTCGGGCCTCGCCATAATCCAGACCATTCTCCTTGTGCATCCACAACACATATTTGCCAGTCGAACTGTTATAGATGACCTTCGGGCGTTCAATGTTGGAGATATTTAGCTCTGCTGCCGAGCTGCTGGTGAGCACATCATTGCGATACTCCCAGTTCTTCAGATCCGATGAACGATACACGGATACCGCCTTGAACGTTCCATTCGGATTACGGTTCTCCCCAAACCAGTAATAATACCCGTTCGCCTTAATCATCCCGCCCCCATGAGCATGAACGACATTGCCATTGGTATCCTTGAACTGTATCCCGTTCGTTACACTGAGCGGAGCAGCTGAAGCATTCGGTCCGGGTGCGAGCAGCATACCTATTGATTGCAGCGCCAAGAGTAAAGCAAGCAGATAACTCAAGCGACGGGAATGTGTATTCTTTTTCAACCATCCATCGTTCATAGCCATATCGTAATGCACCTCCATGTTTTTTTGTGAAGCGCTTACATAAAATAAAATCGATATGTCTCATCTGCCTCCGATCGATGATGCATTTCATCATTAGAATTCCTGGCAATACTGGCTTGGCGTTCACCTCCATGTTTCTGATTGTATCCGCCACGTTCCTGCTCGCATAGTGAACAATCCGTCGGAACATGTACAATTTCATACTCCCTCTCTCCATAAACCACAAAAAGACGCTTCCCCCGAAGCGTCCTCTGCTATACCCGCCCTGCCCTCCATGATGTAACTGTCTCTAGCTGTGTGTGGCTGTTCGTGGGCAGGTTCGTTATATGATGTTTTATCGGCATTTACTCGCTCTTATTGCTTAATCTTCGTCGTCAAAATCCTGGTCAAACGATAGCACTTTGCCTGTGTTGGCATCGATATCTACATCTGCTTCACCTTGAGCGGTTCTCAGCTCGATCTCATATACATAGCGACCATCATCATGATCCAGCTCGACTTTGGTTACTTTACCACCAGTCACCTGCTTCAATGCAATGTTTGAAGCTTGGGATGCCGTCAATTTGACCTGCTTGGAAGCAGAGGTGTTAGACGTGTTGCCTGTTACATTATCTTGATAGTCATCGTCATCATCGTAGTCTTCATCATTCACGACTGCCAGGATTTTGCCTGTGTAAGCATCCAGACGAACAACAACATCATTAGTTCCTTTTCTGTCGATCTCAATTTCATAGAACGTTTGGCCGTTTCTACGCTCCAGATCCACGTCATCCACTTTACCATCGGCTGCTTTCAACGCCAGCGCTTTTGCTTGGGATGCATTCAGCATTTTGCCTGTGCTGTTCTGATTCTGTGTTACGGATTGTGTCGTTGACGTTGGTGTAGTTTGCACCGATTGTCCATTCACATTCCCGCTAGCCGCTACGGCTGATCCACCAAGTAATACTGCTGCTGACAAGCTACCAATCCAAAGTTTATGTTTGTTCATCATCATCATTCATCTCCTCGTTTGTTGTTTCGTTCTCGTCTACATTTACAGAATAACCTGCAGGAATGAGAGATCAGCGAGAGTTAGATTAGAATTTGATGAGAAAATGAGGAGATTGCTCGTTTAATAAGTGTTCATTATGTATGTAATCTAAAAGAAATGAAAAAGATGACCCCTAAATTAGGAATCATCTTTTCAAAAAAAGTGTAACTCTATATTCAATGGATTCCTGTACAAATGTTAATCATCGTCCTCATCCCAAGTCACGGAACGAATCGCTCCCGAGATGGCATTCACCTGCACAATGGCCTCCCGGCCATCCTCCAGATCAATTTCAACCAGATAATACGGATTGCCGCTGTTGGTTCCACGCAGTTCGATGTCGTCCACTTCCCCAGGGACCTCTGCAAGTGCCTTCTGCTTCGCTTGTTTCTCGCTTAGAAACTGAGGCTTGGGATCTTCCTTTGTCGTCTCAGTTGTCGGCACTGCTATTGTTTTGGAGGATATCGTCTCTCCGGTATATGGATCAATCGTGAGTTCTTCACGGCTGTTATCCTTTGCCTTCACTACGGCGGTGTATACCGGACTACCTTCCTGCTCCACAAGTTCTAGTGAGACCAGTTGGTCATCCGTTTGTTGTTTTAACAACGCCGTCTTAATCTGCTCGCGGCTCCATAACGTCTTCTCTTCCGCTTGCGGGTTGGACTCCAGCCGTTTGATGGAATTCACAGTAGCCGTAACAGCATCCACTTGCACGTCATACAGTCCGGTCTCCGAGCGAAGCTGCATGATATACGTCCCGTCCTTCAACGTGGAATTCACAATCTCTCCGGGATATTGATCCAGCACCGATTGGGCCGCCGCATCTGCCGAAAGTTCCACACCAGTCGATTGCCACGGCTTCCACCACACAACAGATGCCACAATCAGCACAACGAGAAGCCCTGAACCCCACCAAAATGATCTTCGCGATTTCGCCCATCCACTGTTCGCCTGTTCATGCCGTTTCATCTCCGGTGGTCGCTGCTCATGCTCTGTCATTACGTTTCCCCCTATGCACTCTCTTAGCCCGAGTTCATCTGCTGTATATTCGGTCTGAGTTTAGTTCCGTTGGTTACTAAATAGATTGAACTAATCTTTTACACATTAACGGAGAGGACAGAAATAACCTGAAAAAGCGAAGCTACAAGCTTTCTGCAAGAAAGCTACATCGGAAGCATACGCTATCCCCGGATTTTCCCCTTTAGAAAAGGGAATCAAAAAATCTGGGGATAACAGCCATTGGAAGGTTGTTCTGTCATCGTAGTGTCAGTGTGAACAATCTTTAGTTCAGTTTATATAGTATATAAGAGAAGAATGAGAATTTCATGAGAGCGGCCCGTTCTGAACCGATATTGGCAAAATAATTGAAGCCTCGGTGCCTTCACCCTCGGTACTGGTCAGTTCGATTCGTGCTCCAACTGCACCTGCAAGCTCTTTGGCAAGCGACAATCCCAGACCTGAACCGCTTGCGCCTAAGCTGCGTGTTCTGGCCGGATCAACCCGGTAGAATCGGTCAAATACCTTCTCCAGCTCATCCTCCCGCATACCAATCCCGGTATCCACGATCCGAATACGGCACGCTTGTCCCTTGGCTTCCAACCTGACTTCAATTGCATCTTCACTATACTTCCGGGCATTATCCAGCAAAATAAACAACAGCTGCTTCAGCTTGCTCTCATCGCTAATCGCCCAGATTGGACCTGAATCTTCACACCGGACTTCCCGGTGATAGGCTTCGCGAAACGCACGTGTGGAGTCTGTAGCCAGTCTCGTGATATCCACACGCTCCAACTGCACATTCCACTGCTCTGGCTGCTTCGCGAGCAGTAGCAGTTGCTCGGTCATCTCCCGCATGCGAACAGATTCGGATAGAATCGCCTCCACCGCTTCATCGAATACCTCGGGCCGCTCTTTTCCTCGCCGCTGTAGCAGACTGGCATAGCTCTCAATAATGGTCAGCGGTGTTTTGAGCTCATGAGATGCATCCGATACGAATCGCTCCTGTCGTTCAAAGTTGGATTCGAGCAGATCCATCATCCGGTTGAACGTCTGCCCCATCGTTTTCAGTTCATCCTTCGATCCTTCCTCCAGTGGAAGTCGCTTGAATTGGCCGCTGGACTGAATGTCACTCATTGTGCGTGTCATCTGCTGGATGGGCTTGGTCATCCGATTCGCCAGAATCCGGCTGGAGATAATGGCTGGAATGAGAGCAATAATCGTGACCGCCACAAGCACAGTACGCAGTACAGACAGACGATTCTCCGTCTCTGCAATGCTCTCGGTGACCTGCACATTCACCACCTCGCCATCAGGCCAGATGACCGGGACTGAAACCCACACATAACCAATCTGTTCAACTTGGGTATACTCTGATTTCTTCTCACTTTCATACTTATAGGGCAACTTGCTCAGCTGCTCGGAAGCTGCTGTTGTCGTCACCGGGGAACTGGTGCCGTCTTCATTGACGATCCGAAGCATGCCGTTCACAGGCGCATAGGCCCGCAATAAGTCGTCCGGTGGAATGGAGCCGGCAGACTGACGCACTCCTTTGACAATAGACTCGGCCTCTGCTTCCACCCGATTAACCTCGTTATCAATCGACATCCGCTCAAACACGATATAGACCGACAGGTTCACCGCGATTAACAGCACAGCAAATAATACAGACGAATATCCGTAGATTTTACTGCGCAGGCTCATGACTGTTCCTTCAGGACGTACCCTACGCCCCGTACGGTATGTATTAAGGGCGGTGTGAATCCGTTATCCACCTTTTTGCGCACATAACGGATATACACATCCACCACATTGGTATCTCCATAATAATCGTATCCCCACACAGCCTGCACAATCTGATCACGACTGAGCACCTGACGTTGATTCTGAAGCAGATACACGAGCAGATCGAATTCACGCGGAGTAAGCTCAATGGGCACGCCATCTCGGGATATCTCGCGCGTTCCTTCATTCAGTTTCAACCCGGCAGCCGTCAACCAGCCTGCCTCAGCTTCAGCCTGAAGCCCAGAAGAGTCATTCCCCGTATCAGCAGGTGTAGACGAAGAAGCGGCAGAAGCAACAGACGCGACTGCACTAAGCCGTAAAGCGGCCCGAACTCGGGCAAGCAGCTCTTCAATCTGGAACGGCTTGGTGATGTAGTCATTAGCTCCGAGATCCAGGCCAGATACTTTGTCTTCCACGGAATCTTTGGCGGTGAGCATAATGATCGGAACTGTAGCATCTTTGGCCCGAACTCGCCGCAACACTTCAATTCCACTCAGACCAGGCAACATCACATCAAGCAAAATCAGATCCCATTGTCCTTCTCCATACTTCTCCAATCCTTCTGTTCCACTACCAGCCTTGCCCACCTGATATCCCTCATACTGTAATTCCAGTTCAAGCAGGCGTGCTATTTTGGGCTCATCCTCTATGACCAGCACGGCTTCGTTCATGCAGCGCTCCCCCTCATCCCCATCAATTCATTCTCCCGTTATCTTACAATACTATCTACAATTTGCCCAAGGCATCATCAACCGGATGCTCTCCGGCAATCAGATCAAAGGCCATCCGGTACGTCTTCTCCTCCTGCAAGGAAGCCACAATGACACGGGCCACATCTTCACGCGGAATGCTTCCTGGCTTCAGATCTGTTCCAACTGCAATCTTGCCCGTACCCGGTTCATTCTTCAGACCACCCGGGCGAATAATCGTGTAATTCAGATCACTTGCAAACAGTACACGATCCGCGTAATGCTTCGCCACGTAATAAGGCTTGATGGACTCTGACCACTTCTCCCGTTGATCTGCGCCATACGCACTGACCAGAATATATCTGGAGATTCCTTGCTGCTCTGCGGCTTCCATCGTTTTCACCGCACCGTCGAGATCAATCAGTAGTGTTTTGTCCTGACCGGTAGATCCGCCAGAACCCGCTGTAAACACAATCGCATTATGATCCTTCATGGCCTCAGCCAAGTCCTCCACACTGCCCTCCAGATCACCGATTACCACATTGGCACCGAGTTCCTTAAGCATGTCCGCCTGCTCCGGTTTGCGAATCATGGCCGTTACTTTATGTTTGCCTTCCTGTACCAGCTGCTCCACCACAAACTTACCGATTTGTCCATTTGCTCCTATAACTAAAACGTTCATACGTCATTCTCCTCTCGGTTGGACAGGCAGCTTGTTGCTGCTTACCCGTTCCTTTTATTTAGAGATGCTCATCCTATAATTTAAACGAAAGCCGGCGCTTCTAAGCGCCGGCTTCCCAGGTTCATGTCCATTCAGTACATCTATGAAATATGAAAACTTCCGTTACCCCATTAATATTCCATATACCCTATGTGGTTTATACGTGGCCTCACATCGACCACTCCTGCCGCACCTATTTTCACGTCTGATTATCTGTGATTCTTTATAATCGTGACAACCAAAAAGGACGCCCAAAAGGGCGCCCTTGAATGGCATTAAGATTAGTAAGCCAGTGCGAACAAACCGTGAATGTGAGCCAAGTAACGGATGTTACTTGCTTCTTTCATCATGGTTGCAGGCAGACCTTTCAGACGAGTCTGGTTGCCACCGATCATGCCGACAGCATCTTTACGACCCAGACTTCCCAGCGTACCGGAGAATACTGGTGTGAAGGATTCCATTGCGCCACCTTTGAACATTACGCCCAAGTTGTGACCGATGGTTTCACCCATTTGCCAAGCCAATTGTGCTGTTGGAGGGTAAGGGCGAGCGCCTTCGCTAGGGAAGACCACTGCGCTGTCACCAGCAACAAACACGTCTTTGTGAGAAGTAGATTGCAGAACTTCCGTAACTTTCGCACGGCCACGATCCACTTCAATTCCGCTGTTAGCAACAACAGCGTTGCCTTGTACGCCACCTGTCCATACGAGTGTGCTCGTAGGGATGGAGCTGCCGTCTTTCAGCAGAACTTCACTTTCTTTCATCTCAGTAATCGCTACGCCAACGATGAAGTTAACGCCACGTTTCTCAAGACTCGATTTAGCACGCTCAACCAGTTCTGGTGGGAATCCAGCCAGAATGGAAGGACCAGCTTCAACCGTGTGCAGGGATACTTCTTTGAAATCGATCCCTTTTTCTTGACATACAGCAGGAAGCAGGTCAGCGAATTCACCAACAAGCTCAATACCTGTCAAGCCGCCGCCACCAATAACAAACGTAGCGTCTGCTTTGTTGCCGGACTGTTTGTAAGCATCTAGACGTGCTTCAACGTGTGCACGAATACGGTTTGCATCGCTAACCGATTTGAGCGTGAAGCTGTACTCTTGCAATCCCGGAATTCCGAAGAATGCCGTTTCGCTGCCCAAGGCAACGACAAGTGCATCGTAAGAGTATGTGGAGCCGCTGGTCATCAGAACTTTCTTCTCGTCCGGCTTGATTGTATCCACCGTATCGATTTTCAAGTTCACGTTTTTGCCACGCAGCAATTTTTCGAGTGGAAGAGCAACTGCTTGTTCAGCAATGCTTCCTGCTGCAAGACGGTGCAGTTCCGTGATAATTTGGTGTGTAGGGTAACGGTTAACGACAGTAATTGTCGCTTCTTCCGGAGACAAGTATTGACGCGCAGTCAATGCAGTCAACAGACCGCCGTATCCTCCACCCAAGATCAAAATTTGCTTCGACATATCCATCCTCCGTTCTTCTAAGTCTTAACGTTTCGGTTGTTGACGCTCGTTCAGGATGCTCAAGAAAGATTGAGCAAAACGAAGCGATTGTTGTACATTTGGATCTTTAAGCATTTTCAGCATAGCGAACAAGCCAACTGAAGTTTGCTCTGTTTGCGCACGGTCATTGGCTTCGATGGCAGCAGAAGCTACACCTTTAGCTTTGTCTACAACAGGCTTAGCGAACTCGCCCATTGCGCTCATTGTGTCGCTGATCAGAACTTTGTCTGTTGCTACACTTTGTGCAAAGTCATAAGCTTTTGTCATAGCAGTAACCATTTCAGCCAATTTAGGCAGGTTCTCCACCAGAACGGTTAAAGACTCCTGTACCTCAGGCTTCATCAGTTGATCCAGAACGTCCAAGGACTGGCGCTCGGAAACGTTGGCACCTTCTGTAACTGGCACCTCTTGTTGAGTAGGCGATTGTGACATAAGAGAAAGTCCTCCTTTACTTTGGGATAGAAGTCCGCGACTTTCATGATGCCTGTCAAGCAGAGCCGAACCACAAAATACATTGAATACAACTAAATGTACCAAATTTCACACAATAGGGTGAGCGTAGCTCAGGGCCACTCCCACATCATGCATTGTATCTTGGATCTATTGCGGACAACATGTGTTGACGCACAAAACGACAAGCAGGCCGAAACCGAACTCTATACCCTTATATTACACCTCTTACACATGAACATGAAAAAGAAATTTTTTACACTTGTGAAGATATTGTGAACATTGTAACAAAATCGATTTTTTTGTCAACCCATGAAGGCAGGCTAACGCCGCCGATCCTCCTGTCCAAGATCCGTATTCCTACCACATGTGGTATTAAGACAAGATCACATATGACCAGATGTGCGATATGTACACAAGGAAGGATTCGTTTATCCAAATGTTCAGGAATTGTTTTCCAATATCACGATAATCATGCAACGAAATTGGTCACTGTCGTTATTATGCAGCGTTGGGCTCAGCCTTATTCCATCATTGAGACATCTTTTCTATTTCAAGTATGAACCTCTTGCGTCACGAATGCAAAACTTGGAACACACCCTATGCGTTTAGAATGTGGACATCCCGGTTAATAAGGACTACACCAGAAACGAAGGAGATGTTCGATATGAGTAATTCAACTAGCGATAAAATCAAAGCAGGCGTAAACAAGGCCAAAGGCGAAGTGAAGGATCAGATCGGTAATGCAACCAATAACAGATCCCTTCAGGCTGAGGGTAAGAAAGACAAAGCCAAAGGTGCTGTACAGGATAAAATTGCCGACGTTAAAAAAGATCACTAAGATCCTTTTAATGAAAGGTCAACAGCACGATGATTTCGTGCAATAGATCGTTACAAACTAGCCTAACTGTCCGTGTTCGGATGAAATCTAAACATGAGACGGAGGCGCAAAAAAGCCAAGGAAGGTGTTACTCAATACACCCTTCCCTGGCTTTTTTTGTGCGTTCTATACGGCTGGAACTGCGTATCTTGCCATATCGATAATGAAACTGCGCGTTTCCCTTGTTGTATGGTATTCACGGCTGAACTGTCTTACCCACTCGGGATGTTCCTGATACCAACGGAAGGTTCTTTCCAATCCTTTTTCCAATGTGGTTTGAGGTAACCACCCCAATTCCGCTCGTAATCTGCCTGAATGCACGACCAGACTGGACCCTCTGGACTGGGTTGGTTCTTGCTCCCGAATCTCTACAGCAGCTAACGATCGATCCATGGGTTTCAACATCTGCCCGATCTCCTGCATGGTTGTTCCAAGCCCTGTCGATATGTTGTAGACCTGTCCATCTTTGCCTTTCAGCATGATCTGTTCAATGGCCCGGAGAGCATCATCTACGTACAGGAAATCACGCACTGCCGATCCCTGTATATCCAGAGGCAGTCCGTCCAGTATCCGACCAAAGTTTCGGGGAATAATACGGTCTGGCAGTTGCCATGGACCATAGAGGTTGGTCAAGCGAAAGAGTTTAACTGGAAGCTGGTAACATTGAGCGTAGGAGTGAGCAATCATTTCACAGGCGACTTTGGATGCAGAATAAGGCGAGACGGGGGCATACGGATCGGATTCATGATAGACTCTGCCCCAATCGCCGCCATACACTTCAACAGATGAAGCCAGCAAAACAGGGATGTGATGTTCGGTCGCATATTGTAGAATAGCCTGTGTGCTGAGTGTATTATTGCGAAAAACTTCCCCTGGCTGATGATACGAATAATCCACATGAGGCATGGCTGCCAGATGAATAATGTAATCTGTTCCTGAAGGCAGATGAATCCGGTCTGATGCAAGGTCACAACAGATGAACGGCATCTCATGTAGAGGGGAGACATGAACAAGCCTCTGACAATAATCATCCCGATCCAGAAGGGTAATTCGATGCCCCTTTTGCGCCAAATACTGTGAAAGATTAAATCCCACAAATCCAGAAGCTCCTGTAATCACAATGTTCACACACGATTCCCCCTTGCGATTTATACAACGAGTGCATTGAAGAGAGTATATGTACTGAGTATAACCTTAAAATGATACATTTTGTATCATTTTACAATTGTTTTTTGTTCGTTCTTGAGGTTATCGGGTAATTTATAGGGAGGTGATATGAGATGAATGAACGGAAACAGGACATAGAGACGTTATTCCTTCAGGAGAACGGTGTGATTCCCAATCATCCGACCCTGCCTGTGCTCTTGTATAAGAACGTATGGGCAGAAGAGGCCCTTCATGCAGAATCGTTGTTGAATCGTAATGGATGGGGAAACAGCTGGTTGAATGGTGTGTTCAATTATCATCATTATCATAGTAATGCTCATGAGGCTCTTGCTGTGGTGAGCGGATTCGTGAAACTGATTTTAGGCGGAGAAAATGGACAAAAAGTTTACCTTCAGACAGGCGACGTTGTCGTGCTTCCCGCTGGAACTGGGCATAAACGTCTGGAGTCCAGCACGGACTTTCGTATTGCCGGTGCCTATCCCGGCGGTATGAGTTACAACACACGCACAGGCGAAGAAGGGGAGCTGCGGAAGGCTCTGCAGGAAATCCGAGAGGTTCCGATCCCAGATACCGATCCGGTCTACGGGGAAGATGGACCGCTAATGGAAATCTGGAATGGGAAGAAGTCATAACAGAAATGAAAATGATGAAGAAGAACGTTATTGTGTACAATGCACAAGAGAAGTCGGTCCAGTATTCAAACATGAACAAATAGACTGTCCCCGGACAAGTAGGAGAATCATGCCGGAGTACAGTCTATATGTTTTTCTTCAATCTCTAATGTATCGCACGCCAGTAACTTTTAGTTCCGCTCCTTACTCGCAAGTCGGACACCATAGGATCTCATTGCATGTGGGATACCTTCCATCTCCAGTCGACCCTGCAGCACAAGTTGACGTATTCGATATTCAATAAATGCGTCTCCCACAGTTTGTTCTAAATATCCAAGTACTTCACCTACAACACGGGCACATATTATAAATTCATCTGATTGTCTGGTTAACGTAAGATCTCTCACCTTTTGCATAATGAAATCATCAATTCCGTCCTCGGACACGCTATGAATCTTACTATCCTTCATTATTCGCAGATGGCCTGGTTGTTTAGAGAGAAAATTCCACTCTTGCTCCATCTGCTTGCGTTCTTCTGAAGACACCGGCTCTGCATTTACACAATGGTTCCACATGACTAATAACTTCTCAGAAACAATCTCTCCTGTTCTCAAAACATCACACTCAATGTCAGGGTTATGGAATAACTCCTGATACAGTTCACTTGTCTCGATCAGATAAACAGGACTCTTCCTGTTACGCAGCAAATGAATAGCATACAGAAGACCCGTTTTCTCATGGGCGTTATTAGCATACCAAATGGTTATTCTAGTCTCTTCATCAATGGAACTCATCACGTTATTTAATTGAATCATTTCATCTACGCCTTTGATAGCGCATTTTCCGTGTTCACTTAAATGAAGTCTCTCCAGCAACCAGAGGTGTCTACGTTGTAGAACTATCTTATCAGTGAGATCCCCCAACGGCCCTATAGCATAGTAGTCATTCATAGAATAAAAACGTCGTGCCAAGCGTCCAGGAACACTACCCATGGCAACCTTAATGCTACCCAACGGTGATTCACCAATCGCTATATGAATTTCACGCGGCTTCTGTGTATCAAGCATTTGCTGCTCAGCTTGCTTCCGATTCCTCTCCTCGCCTAACCCCTCAAAAATCCGCTGTACACTCACTGCGAAATCAACTGAATGTTCTTCTGTCTGATGACTAACTGCCATGTCCGCGCTAAAATAGAGCATACGCAATAATGATCGAAGCTCTTCTTCATTCATGCGATATAATTCTTTATCAAAATCAAAGACATTTTCAATCATACTAATCCCCCTTTAAAAAGGTTCATCTCCGGGTAATTCATAAATACCACACAAATATACCATTTTTAACCCAAACTAGGAGGAAATCGATTTGCCAGCGGGTTGATTCAGATCATTCAGCTCTTCGCCATCTGACGATGACCGGGTAAAATGTCGCTCCAGTTTGCGGCTTGCCCACAGGGATACCGCAATGAACAGCAATACGCCTACCCAGCGTACAGGATGCTCCAAAAATTGTTCCACATTGGAACCGATGTACGTAACAGAGAAGATCATGATCGCTTTACCACAGCCCACCGCAAGCAGGAAGGATAACAAGCGCATTCGCGCGATACCTGCTGCCACATTAATAATGACAAACGGACCTACCGGGAAGATACTCAGCAGGAAAACATAACCGAACGCGTTCCTCCGAATCCATACCATACTGCGCTGCACACGGGGTTTGCGTGCCCAGCGTTCCACAAAAGCAGATTTCCCGATCTCCCGTACGATCAGAAATGTAACGGTGCAACCGAGGACCATGCCGATCCATGAATATAAAAACCCTGCCCACAGACCGTATACCGCACCGTTCACACCCACAATCAACAACGTTGGAAGTGGTGGCACAAATGATTTCATAAACGTAAGCAAAATTCCCGGTAACGGGCCCAGGGAGCGAAACTTTTCCAGCCAGAAACGAATATTTTCTTCCGTAATATAGGACATAATGTCCAATGCTGCCGGGGTCATCTGCATCCATCCAATCTATACAGTCTACGTTCTCAGGTTTGATGTTCACTATACATTTCATCATTCATATGGATGATGAAGCTTCTTTAGCAACTCCCTCCCAGTATAACGTACATCTTCGATGAACACCGTTGTCAATTTGAAGAAATTATTGCACAGCGAACTGACTTCCACTCCAATCAAAATTAAATCAAAAAAGCACACCTCGACCTCTTATGGTCTTGGTGTGCTCTTCATATCGAAACCCCGATCCTTCTTTGGGGGTATTTATCCTTCTTCCAGCTGCGCTTCCTGCATGGCCAGTTCAATCAGTTCTGCCTGATGGGCAGCATTCCACTCAGGAATACCTGAGTTCATGAACTCTTCGGCATCCATCGCCGCTTTGGACTGGTTGCACAGATTACAGGCGCAGACACAGTTAAGCGGGGTAGTATGTCCACCTTTGGCACGTGGCAGCAGATGGTCAATCGTATCTCCATACGATCCACAGAAGTAACAGGTGTAGTGATCCCGGGTCAGAATATACCGCTTGAAATCCTTGTTGCTGAACAATCGGCGAATCGTGTACCGATTGACCACCACAGCAGCTTTTTCCTTGACCAGCGTAACCGCAAGCTCCATGTCCACTTCCTGATGCCAGCGCCTGCCCTTGTCCGTCTTGCCGCGCATCCGCACCATGCCTTGCCGGTTGGTCCGGAGCGAAGCCGGATCTTCCGGGTCGATGGCTACCGGGGCCGCCGGCGTCTGACGGCGGGGACGACCGTCCATGCCAGCTGCGTGACTGCGGCTGGCATGTGCGGGTCGCTGCCCGGATGTACCGCGGGCAGCGTCTTCGCCGTTCGCCTTGGGCGCACGCTCCTTGCGCGCTTGGCGCGGCTTGGACCCTGGCGAGCCAGGTTGGCGCACGGGCGCAGGAGGCCCTGCCTCCGCAGCAGCCCCCGGCGCTTGCCCAGGCTCGCGCCTAGTGGCGGCAAGCTGTGCCTCCGCCGCCGAAGGTGCAGCGACCGTGGTGGCATCGCCACGGTCGCTCAGGACCGGCGCATGGGCCTCAGCAGCTATGCTGCGGGCCTGCCCTGCGCCGGGCGCGAGCGCGGCAGCACGCTTGCGGCGCCGCTTGCGCTTGCGTTTGGCTGCGGTCGGTTGCTCCGCAGCCAGGGGCTCTGCTGCCGGGCCTTGCGGCTCAGCCGGCAGCAGAGCTTGGGCCGCCGCAGCCTGCTCGGCGGCCTGCACAGCAGCGGCAGCTCGCTGTGCAGTGCCCTTTGCATTCGCAGCAGCATCGCCCTGCGAATGCTCTTCCCCACGCCAGCGCTCGCCTGGCTGTGGCTCAGCTGGTTCAATCAAGACCTCACCTGCCGAGCCATCAGACTCTAGGCTCGTCTCCGCTTGCTCATTGCTTGTCAGTCCCTCTGAACGCTTACTCTTCCTCCGTCTTCTCCGCTTCTTCCGATTACCCGAAGAAGAGACTAAGGAAGTCACCAAGTCAGCATGTTCATTGTCATTCGCTGACGTCGAGCCTACTAACGATTGAGATACCAGATGTCTGTCTGAAGACGACTCGGTAGCAGATCCCTGCTCCCTGCCATGAGAAGTCCGACCCGCTTCATCTTTCGCAGAGGCAGACGGTCTATTAGTAACATCACGTGTCTCCAAGCCACCCCGTTGATGCCCCATCCGTTCATTCGTTTGCCCGCTCATGCTTGAACCCACATCATGATCAGCCTGTCCACCAAGCTGACGACAGCTACGGCAGGCTCCCCGTCTGGCTCCGGGACCTGCCCGCTTTCCGGTTCTGCGCCGGAATTCGGACATAGGTCGCTGTTGTCCGCAATACATACATGTCTTGGTCAGTCGCGCTTCTTGTTCCGTCTTTCCTTGCCGGAAAGGGGCTGGACCCGTCTCCATGTTGTCACCTCGGTTCCGTATGAATCCGGTTTCTTTCTATTGTATCACATCTGCTCGCGAACACCCTCATGGCCAAAGGCCTGATAATCTTTCGAATTGTACTCCTGAGTCTGTTCATTGCATTCGTGAAGAATGTGTTCCACATATTCTAATATATCTTGCATCGGTCTCCCGCATTTTTCGCATGTTGTCATTATTTTCACCTTAATCCTGTCATCCATAATGTATTATCGTTCCGCCTTATGATTACCCCTCGTACATATAAAAGAAACACTCGTTCCCCACTTCTCGCATATCTGCATACATAAAAAAACCGCTTCCTGCTCTCCCCTAAGGTCGACCAAGAAACGGTTTATTATTCCTATATTGGAAATGTATCTTAACGAACATCCAATTGCCCCGAGTTCTGTTGTGGTGCCAGACGTGGTTTCGGTTTTGGGAGATTGCCGAAGATCACCCATGCATATGGAACGAACCTTGCCGTCAATCCAACGACGATCCACGAAGCGATTAGAGCTACACCGAATCCTCCGGCATACCACAGATGCACTAACCAGGACACTCCTGTTTGCGGCGGATAATTCCGATACACCAGCAGGAAGAATGGATGGATCAGATAGATACCAAAGGACAGTGCACCAAGCCGATTCAGCGGCTTAACGATCAGAGACGGCCCTTTGCGGTAGAGCAGATAAGCAATCTGGATAAGCACCAGCGCACAAGCGAAGGTATGCACATTCCAGAAGAATTCATACCACAGCGTGTTATACGTTGCGATCTTCAGACGCAGCTGATAGTAGATGTACACATGACCCAGTCCGGCAAAGATCCACACCGCCCAGAGCAGAATCCATGAAGCTATGCGCCCTTTAGTGGCATTAGCCCGACTGATAACGAACCATTGCTTGATTTTAGGGAAATACACCCCGATGAATGCCCCCAGCATGAAATAGGAAAAGTAAGAGAACGCCCAGCTTCCCTTATTGGGTACCTGGAATCCATATTTATTACTTACGATAAACGCCCATTGAATCAATAATCCAATCGGTACAGACCATTTGACCACGGAAGGATACTTCTTGAGTAGCCATAACACCAATGGGAATAACAGATAGAATTGCATGTTAATAAACACAAAGTACAGATGCGTATAGGCTTTACCCGTAAACAATTTCGTAATGAAGCTTACAGCCGATTCGCCAAACGGTCGGCCCTGATAATGCGTGAAATGCAGAATAACAAAATACATCAATGAAAACAGGAAATACGGAAGTAAAATATACACAAATCTTTTCTTGTAAAAATTACTTACGAGTTTCTTGTCCAGCGGACGGGAATAATAATTATAGAACAGCACGAAACTGCTCATAAAAATAAAGGTTGGCGTACCATATTTCATAAAGATATTAATAAAGTTGTACAGCCAATAATAGCCCGAACCGGTCATGTCCACCGTCGCGTAAGAAGTGGAATGCACGCTCAGTACGCCGATAATCGCCATGGCACGTACCAGATTCAGCTCCGGAATTCGCTCTCTTTTCAGTGTTTCACTCATGTTTAAAATTTCTCCTTCATTTGTTCGTCAATATGTCAGATATGACTTAATACGATAAAGCTCTCTATCTATTAAAAGGCATAATGCTTAAGATGGGTAGTCCATTTTCTTAACAATTCCTAAATTTTCATCATATTTCACACTATTTTCATGTCTATATATGTAAAAAAGACCGCGAGTACGCGGTCTTTGGAACATCCTGATTCCAACCAAATGATTGTTGGTTCAACCGGATGAGATTGGTATATTTGGGTGTGGGCATGAACCAGCCCCTGACTCGGTCTACTTCTGGCGGCTCGCCAGAATCTGTTTGTACACGTCAATAGCCACCTGTCTCGATGCCTTCAGATCGACAATGGCATCCTTGCGCGGCTGATGGATGTCCTTGCTATGCAGATCCTTCAACTCAGGCAACCACTTCCGAATATAATCACCTTGCGGATCATACTTCTCGGATTGTGTTACCGGATTGTTCACGCGAAAATATGGAGCTGCATTCTCGCCAAGCGAAGCACACCATAGCCAGTTACCGCGATTCTGAATGTTATCATAGTCACGAAGCTTGCGCCTGAAATAAGCTTCACCCAAGGTGAACGGGCATTGCAGGTTTTTGGTGAGAAACATCGCCGTAAGAATGCGAAGCCGATTCGGCATATGTCCGGTTTCGTTCAGTTCCGTCATCGCTGCATCAATAATCGGAATACCTGTCTCCGCCTTGCACCAATGTTCGAAATGACCATCATGGAGAGCTGAGAGATCATACACCTTTTCATATGTAAAATAGTGACTCTCATAGACCGCCCGATACAGGTAGAAGTCGCGGAAGCACAACTGTCTGATCCATTCCCCAGCCTCTGCTGTGCGACTCGCTGCATCATACATCTTGCGAATGGATACGGCCCCCACAGCTACGTAAGAACTGAGATGGCTCGGTTCGTAAGCCTCATATTCGTCCCGATGCTCACCATATTCAGCAATCCGATCCGATAAGAATTGATCCAGCAGCAGATGCGGGTCCTCTTCATCCGAGCCACTGGACTCCAGCAACTCCGGAGGTACCTGCATCGCATCCGGCCATTCAATCTGTCGATCACTCACCTTCAGTTCTGCAATCGTTGTTGCCGAGGGAGGATTGGGATGTTCATTCATAAATTCCACCCACCGCCGATGGAAAGCCGCAAATACTTTATAAGGCTCCGACTTGCCTGTAAAATTAGCAAATCCATTTAGATCCATCAGCAAATGATCCGTCAGTTGTGTGAACGTAACCTCGCGTGCCTCACTGACTTTGCGTATGGCCCTATCCCGCTCAATTGCATATGGCGTCATGTCCCGATGGACTACAATCTCGTCAATCTCACCTTTGAATTCGTTCAAGATGAATTCAACCACTTCAGCTGGATTGCCATAAGCAACATGCAGTTTTCGTTTGGCTTCAAGATAACGTCTGCCTAATTCCGCTGCATGCTGCCTGAAATTCACACCGCTGTGTTCCTTCTCTCGGCCTTGCCGCAGGAGAAATGCATCGTAGATGAGAACATGCACACTCTCTTCTTGGTGTTCCCGCAAATAATCGAATGCAGCCAGATCATCCGTACGCAAGTCTTTGCGGTGTATGAATAACTTCATGCCTCACCCTCCTGTCTGCACTTACGTTTATTTGTCCGTCAGGTTCTGATATAACCTGCTTGTTTCGGGCTCGGGCTGATACCCCAGATCCTCATTTAATGTCAATGTAAATGAATGATATAAACGAAGTATGCCTTGCTGATCATCCATGGATGCATACACTTCCATCATGAGTCGGCAGATCTCTTCCGAATAAGGCTCCCGTTCCTGCAATATCGTTAATTGCTCAATCGCTTCCTTGCCACGACCATGCTCCATGTCCCATCTCGCAATATCCATAACCAGCCCTGTGTACTTCCGTCTCAGTTCCCTTGCTTTGGCCTGTGCCCAGTGATAATCATGCTCTTCCAAATAATCGGCACGATAAAGCGGAATCATATGCCTCAAGTCATCAACATTGTCTGATGTGATGACGTTGTAGACCATGGATTTTTCGAATTGATCCACATCACTTACCAGATTGCCTGATAACAGGCGATAACGGTTCATATTGTACTCCAGCTTGCCTGTCATGTTCCATTCCTTAAACAGCTTTCGAATCTGGTACACGGAAGTATGTAGATGGGTTAATCCCTTTTCCTGGGAAACATCACCCCACAGCTTATCCAGCAGAATCTCCTTGCTTACCCATTCTTCCCTGTGATGAAACAAAAAAGCAAACAATTCCTGTGATTTGGTTGTGCGCCACTTATGTTTCTTGGCACCCTGATCCAAGCTTCTGTAGATATCCAGATGTTTGAACGTAAGCAGCCCCGGAACTTCAGTATCCAACTCCACAGATACAGGTTCCGATTCCTGTACCTCGGCGGTGGCTGCAACTTGGGAAGTATGCGACATTATGCCCACAATTCGATCAATGGTTTTGGTCAATCGGGCGGAGCTTACCGGTTTCAGTACATAATCCAGTGCATGCAGCTCAAATGCTTCCACTGCATGGTCCGCATAAGCCGTAACAAAGATGATACGAATACTCTGATCCAATTGCTGTATATATTCAGCCGCTTCCAGGCCATTCATCTCCGGCATTCCAATGTCCAAAAATACAACATCTACACGTTCGTTTGCCAGAAAATGCAGACCATCACGAGCTGTTGAAAAACATTGCACGGGTGTAATTCGTCCGTCCGCTCGTAGTAGTCGCTCCAGATGAAGCTGCGCTGGCCTCTCATCATCGATTACAATGGCTCTCACCGTTATTTCAGCCTCCTGCCATGAAAGATTCAATAAGAATACCGATTTTATCGGCATCCGCTTATTAGTCTGTTAACCATAATTGCTTAACTCGGCACATTAATTGGAATAATCCACCTTTTGCACAGGGATACGGAATCGGATCTGCGTGCCTTTACCCACATGGCTATGAATCTCGAGTCCCTGACCATAGAGAGACATCAGGCGACGGTTTATATTTTGCAGCCCGACACCTCCTGGACCTTCGGTGCGCCCTGACATGACCTGAGCCATACGCTCAGGAGGGATACCTACACCATCATCCTGAACCTGAACGACCACATGCTCGCTCTCTTTGAAAATTCTAAGCTGAACTGTCCCGCCGGCTGCCCTCTCCATCACGCCGTGGCGAATGGCATTCTCCACAAGTGGCTGAATACTGAGAGGTGGCAGATATAGATGCACGTCCGATTCCACCTCATACTCAACCACCAGTCTTTCCTCAAATCTCGCCTGTTCCAGATGCACATAAGACTCCACCAATTCCAGCTCTTTGGTCAAAGGAACAAGCTGCTCCCTGTTCTGGAAGTCAAAGCTTCCACGCAGGTAATGACTCAATTCAATCAGTAGATCGGTTGCTTTGTCCGGATTCACTGCACAGGTCGCGATAATGACATTGAGTGCATTGTATAGAAAGTGCGGCTTGATCTGTGCCTGTAAAAAGGCCATCTCGGTCCGAATAGCCTCCTGCACAGAACTCCGCATCTCAATTAACGTCCGAACCCGGGCACGCAATTCACCGGCATCCACCGGTTTGCTCAGGAAGTCATTGGCCCCCGCCTGGAACCCATGCTTGATATCCTCAGGCAGCCCTCGGGCGGTCAGCATCAGAATCGGTAACTCTGACAAGGAACTGTGCTCACGCAGTTTGCGACATAACTCAAGCCCGGACATTTTGGGCATTGTCCAGTCCGTAATGACAAGATCAATGGACGGGAATTCTTCACGGAGTTTCAATGCAGTGGACCCGCTGTCCGCCGCAATCACACGATACCGTTCCGTCGATAACAGGTTAAGCAATACCTGTCGATTCACGGGATCATCGTCTACAATCAGAATCGTGTGCTCCGCTTCCGTAAGATTATCCGGCTCATCTGACTCTCTTGTCACTAGTTCCTTCGTTCCTGCCCCATGTGCAGCAACATACCGGGCGGCAGCTGGTTTCATCTGAGACTGTAGCAGCGGTAACTTCATAACAGGCAAGGTAAAATGAAAGGTCGAACCTTGCCCCGGCTCCGATTCAACCCAGATTTCACCTCCGCCAAGCTCAACGAGTTTCCGTGTAATACTCAGACCCAGTCCAGTTCCATCATTCAATCGCTCAATCGTCCCGTTACTCTGCTCATACGCCTGAAAAATATCCTCCTGTTTGTCCAAGGCGATGCCTACCCCCGTATCAGCGACCGATACCTTCACCCGATCCCCTTCAACACTGGCGTACAACCGAATCTCACCTTGCTCAGTGTACTTATAGGCATTACCCAGCAGGTTATACAGAATCTGCCGAAGGCGATCTTCGTCTGCCTCAACAAGCGGCAACGACTGGGGCCATTGCTGAATCAGTAAAACCGGCTTGTCCTCGAACGTGAAACCCGAGACTTCAACTACAGTACGGGCAACCGATTCCAGATCGACAGCTACCCGTTTCAACTCAATCTCACTATTTTTCAGTTTGGAAAAATCCAAAATGTCGTTAACCAACAGCGACAGCCGCTTACCGGTTGCTGTAATCATGGACAGATTCTTGGCTTGCTTGGGTGTGACCGCTCCAGCTGCCCCTTCCAGCATCGATTGTGCAATATTAATGATCCCGTGCAGCGGAGTTCGCAGCTCATGAGACGTGTTCGCCATGAACTCGTCCTTGAGACTGTCAATGGCAAGCAAACGCTCCGATAGAGCCTCCACGTCACGGAATGATTGTGCGAAGCGGATTGCCGTCACAATCATCTGGGCAAATACAAATAATAAAAGTTCAATCAGCGCAAAGAACGCTGTATCTACAGCAGTGAACGCACCAAGAGTGTGCAATACAACAACCATGAGTATGCTCATCATGCTTACCAGTGCAAAATGGCTGTCATTCGGTCGTCCTTTTAACCAATAGAACATCGCTCGCAGCGTATAGAACATAACAACAAGCGAGATCAGCAACATGGGAAGCTCAAAAGAAGAGAATAGGGTCGGAGGGAGCGTTAGGCCCACAATGGTCTGGGCAATGATTAGCACTACAGCAAGACGAACAAACCACTGATGAACTGCCCCTGGTACACGAGCATCCATATATCGAAGCAAAAAGTAATAAGCAAAGGCTGAACTAAGAAGCTGAATCCGAAGCATTTCATTGTTAGTCAGGAACGGTACAAACGTTCCCAGTAACTTCTCCCCATGGGTCAAAGCGTAAAGTGCACCGGAAAGACTGAATAATCCGAGATAATTCAGTTCCTTCTCACTACGCCGCAACCGAAACAGTAGCAGAAAGAAGCCGGCGGGCAAGATAAAGCCGAACAAGGTCATCAGATCCTTGAGCCAGTCCTGTTGTTGGCTTTTCAGGATGCTATGCTCGTCTCCAAATAGAATGGGTGCCACAATGCCCCCAGACGAGTAACTATAATTTGATACTTGAATAATAATGTCAGCCGTGTTGCCATCAATGGACGTGAATCCCGTAAAGGGCAGATTTAATTGCACATCCGTATCAGGGGTCATTCCCGGCAGTCCTTTACCGCCAATCTCTTTCCCATCGATAAATACCCGGTGGGCCATACGTATATTCTGCGTGCGTATGCCGTAATCGTTTTTCATCGTTCGGGCTGTAAGCTGGACTTGCAGATGGTAGGTTCCGTACCCATGTGCTTGCCCCAGAGATTTGTTCCATCGGGCCGGAACTTGAGTGCCTGACGAAGGTGGCAATGGCTTGCGACCGGATACACTTGCTTCAATATCTGCCGGACTGAGCAACTGCCCAGGATAGAAATCCCAGACACCCTTTAGAGACGCTGGACCCTTGCGATCAAAATCCCACTGGGTCAGGTCAATTCTTCCATCCGCAGCCTGGGGGTTACTCCGCTCACTAATTAACGTCTGGGCAATCCAGCCCAGTGGAACAATGACAATGCATATGAAACTTATGGTCAGCATAATCCAGTGTTTTCTCATCTATGTATTCCTTCCATCCACAATGGCGAGAGACGTCTAATTTTGTCGATTTATCACTATAATTCATGTTACACGTTTCTGGTGCTCACGGAAATAGTTTCCGTATCATAATCGGTCAACTTCGTTATAATTTGAAGGATTTCTATCTGTTTCCGCCAGATCTTGTTACGCCAAGGAACCTCAGGCCGAATTTCACCGGAATGAACGGGCAAAATGGCCTGAGGTTGATTAAATGAAGATTTATTTAACAACTTGAGCAAGCTTCTGAACGATTCCGACCCATCCCTGATCCATACGTTCGCGTACGATGGCTTGGGCCTGTCCAAATTCAGTCAGTTTATCCGCATCCCAACCACTGTGAATCAGTGTGAAATCCGTACCTTCCGGCTGTTCATTCAGTTGAAACGTCAACGTCCAGTCCCTTCCCCAGCGAAATGATAATTTCTCTAGCGGTAGCACTTCCGTCACCAGACAAGGGGATTGACCGAAAGCGCCTGCTTCCAGTATAAATTCATGACCTTCCACAGGTTCCAGATTGCCTGGCATGAACCAGGAACCCAGTCCTTGCGCAGTCGAGACCGTCTCCCATACCTTCTCTATAGGTGCATGAAGCAATCGTTCCTGACGGATATCCGGCAGTGCACTTGATGAACTTGATGATGAATCCATACGTATCACCTCCTTAATACATTTCTTTTCGTATAACTACTCGAATAGAAGTTGACCTCCGCTTTATCCCCACCCTATAATTGGAACATATTACATAAAAGGTGCGTGATTCCTATGATAGTCTGCTCTGAAAAATTCAATTCCAACCGTTGCCGGAAGGGATAATTCCGCTCACTTCCCTTCCACGTTTTCATTTTATTACATTTAAATTGTGGGGGACACCTATACTATGTCATTCAGTTATTACGGTCCATTATGCACCGCCGTTTATGATCTAACGAAACCTGTGGGACACTCCTTGGGAGGAGACATTGAATTCTATCGCCGTTATCTTCAGGGCTGCAAAGGACGCATCCTTGAAGCCATGTCGGGATCAGGCCGAGTGCTCATTCCTTTGCTTGAAGCAGGCTTGAAAGTGGATGGAACTGATTATTCAACGGATATGATTGACTCTTGCCGTTCTCGTTGTATGGATCGAGCATTACCCATGCCTGAGCTGTTCGTTGCCGATCTGGAGAAGCTTGACCTTCCATATCGATACGAGGCAATTATCATTCCCGGAGGTTCTTTGCTCCTCATTCAAGATAGAGAGGCATCGATTAACGCATTACGTAATCTATTTCAACATTTGGAACCTGGAGGTAGGCTCGTATTTGATCTGTTTTTGCCCGATGTGACACAGCCCTCTTCGGTAGAAACATCAACCGTTTCATTACCTGACGGCGATACGATCACAGTAGAAGCAAAAACCATTGAAGTGAACCTTCTACACCAATACAAAGTGAGTCTGATCCGCTATGAACAATGGCATCAGGGTGCTCTTGCCGCTACGGAGCTGCAACAACTCACTCTGCGTTGGTACGGCACAGAAGAGTTACGCCTAATTCTCGAACACATTGGTTTTTCAGACATCAAAGTATACGCCGACTCTAACCCGGATCAACCACCCACGCAGTCGAATCAAAAATTCGTCTATGAAGCGACTCGAAGAGCGTAGCCATCAGTAATTGAGGATACATGCTTCTCATCATACAAGAAAAGGCCACAGCATGAGGTTTAACCCATGCTGTGGCCTTTTTTACTATATAAGATTTGCAATAACATTTACACGAGAACGCAGAGGACAGAAATAGCCTGAAGAAGCAGCGCGTTCGCCTTTATCCTCAGATTTTCACCTTTGAAAAAGTGAATCAAAAAATCTGAGGATAACAGCGATCGGAAGGTTATTCTGTCATCGGAGTGGCAAGTCTAACTGTTAGTGCAAATTAGTATCCACGAGAATATTGCTCCGCAATGGCGGCTTGATCCTTGCTGACGCCCAACTCCAGAGCCGCATGGTTTGCCCAGTACGGATCACGTAACATGCCTCTGCCAACCGCAACCAGATCCGCGTCTCCGTTGCCAATAACCGCCTGAGCCAGCGCTGCATCCTCCAGCATACCCACTGCAATTACAGGAACGTTCAGTTCTTCACGGAAACGACGGGCAAATGGTACCTGGTACCCCGGATAGTTCCCAGGTTTCCGTTGTCCGGAAGGACCTTCTCCGCCTGAGCTGATATGGAACATGTCCACGCCTGCATCTTGGTAGGCGCGAGCGATATTGATCGTGTGCTCGATATCGTACCCACCATCTGCATATTCCACAGCCGAAATCCGCAAAATCAGCGGCATGTCTGCTGGCATTTCTTTTTTCACTGCACGAATGACTTCAACGCCGAAACGGGACAGATCCTGCCCATACACATCCTCGCGATGGTTCATCAGCGGAGAGTGGAACTGGTGAATGAGGTATCCATGTGCGCCGTGCAACTCAATGGCATCCACGCCAGCTTGTACCGCGCGGCGAACGCCGTCTGCGAACTTCTGTACCATAGCTTCTACCTCTTCTGTACTTAACGCACGAGGCTCCTTGTACTTTTCTCCCGGGAAAGTGACTACTGATGGGGCTACCGGTTGCGGAGCATCCTCTGCTTTTCGTCCCGCATGTGCGATCTGAATAGCTACTTTGGAGCCGTAAGCATGAATTCCATCGACAAGTTTGGTGAAGGCCGGCACATGCTCATCTGACCATATACCCAAGTCATTGTCAGTAATGCGTCCATCCGGATCGACATCCGTCATCTCGATTACAATCAGTCCAGTTCCTCCAACCGCACGACTCACATAGTGAACCTG
Organism: Paenibacillus amylolyticus; assembly: GCF_001570725.1. Lineage (GTDB taxonomy): Bacteria > Bacillota > Bacilli > Paenibacillales > Paenibacillaceae > Paenibacillus > Paenibacillus amylolyticus_A. The sequence goes on along the minus strand of NZ_BCNV01000005.1, from coordinate 323,749 downwards.
ATGCCAATCGTTCGGAATGCCGTCCTTCGCCGTCACGGAATATTGGCACATCGGTGCCATGACGACACGGTTATTTAATTGCAAACTTTTGAATTGATAGGGCGAAAATAATTGCTCCGTCATTTATACTGCATCTCCTGTTCCTTGATCATGATATATATGAAGCCTTACTTATTGTCCAAATCCGAAAACATTTTTCCATTCTTGCCGTAGTTGTCCTTCTCCAGATCCTCAATGAAAATAAAGACCTTGCTCGGTTCAACATCCAGTGTCTCACAGGCTACCTCGGTCATACGTTCAATCAACTGACGTTTCTGCTCAGTCGTCTTGCCTTCCAGTACCTTAACGGTGATAAATGGCATGTCTTGAACACATCCTTTCTTCATCATTTATTATGAACCTGACGTATGGAAACACAAGTACGTACATTTTTGTGCCTTGGTACCCTTTTTGATACCTAGTCATCCTCATATTTCGGTTCTGCCCCATTCTGGAAATGACTGCAAAACATGATATGATAACCATAGAGACATACAGGAAATACTATACCCCAAAAGAAATAAATCCAAGCTAGGGAGCGATACCGTTGAAAGATATATTAATTCAAAGACTGAGTACTTATGTTCAGATGGATACCCAATCCGATGAAAATAGCGAGACCTGCCCTTCCACACCCGGCCAACTGGCCTTGGGCAAACTGCTCGTTGAAGAATGTAACTCCATTGGTCTGCAAGAAGTGACGATGGATGAGAATGGTTATGTCATGGCTACACTGCCATCCAATACCGACAAAGATGTTCCCGTGATCGGTTTCCTGGCTCACCTCGATACAGCGACCGACTTCACAGGCAAAAATGTTAAACCGCAGGTTATCGATAACTATGACGGTGCTGACATTGTACTTAATTCGGAACTGGATGTTGTGCTGTCCAACAAAGATTTCCCGGAACTGCACGAGTATAAAGGCCACACGCTGATTACAACTGACGGTACAACATTGCTTGGTGCAGACAATAAGGCAGGCATTGCCGAGATCATGACGGCGATGGCCTATCTGATTGACCACCCGGAAGTGAAACACGGTAAGATTCGGGTTGCTTTTACCCCAGATGAAGAGATTGGCCGCGGACCACACAAGTTTGACGTAGCTGCTTTTGGAGCCAAATATGCTTACACCGTCGACGGTGGACCACTTGGTGAGCTGGAATACGAGAGCTTTAACGCAGCTGCCGCTAAAATTACCGTACGAGGCACCAATGTGCATCCCGGAACAGCGAAGAATAAGATGGTGAACTCTCTGAAAATTGCGATGGAATTGAATCGACGCCTGCCTGTAGAGGAAGCTCCTGAATTCACGGACGGTTATGATGGTTTCTACCATCTGCTGTCTTTAGAGGGTGACGTTGAGCAGACGAAGATGAGCTACATCATCCGTGATTTTGACCGGGCAAAATTTGAAGAGCGTAAAACGAATCTGCTCCATATCGCAAATGAACTGAAGACCAAGTACGGAGAGAAAAGCATTACTGTGGAATTGAATGACCAGTACTATAACATGCGTGAGAAAATTGAACCCGTACGCCAGATCGTCGATATTGCCCATGAGGCCATGACCCGACTGGACATCGAACCTGTTATTCGCCCCATCCGGGGAGGAACAGATGGTTCCCAGTTATCTTATATGGGCATGCCAACACCGAATATCTTCACTGGCGGTGAGAACTACCATGGCAAATTCGAATATGTGTCGGTAGACAATATGGTGAAGGCAACCCGTGTCATTGTAGAGATTGCTCAATTGTTCGAGCAACGCGGAGATATCTAATCCACTTGAATTTCAGTGCAAGAAGAGCACCCCTTGGTATATTCGGGAGGGTGCTCTTTGTTGTGCCATATTGTATTTTATTGTGCCGCGTCATGTCCCATAGATATGCAGGCTTGGTGTTTATTTTAAAATACCATCACTCATATATATTGCCTCCTGCGATGACACGCAGCTGTTCCAGATCACAGATTATGAGCTTCCGACGCACTTTGCGAATAATATTTCGATCACACAGATCGTGAACGACCCTGTTGAGATGTCTGTAACTAGTGCCCAACATATCCGCAAGCTCGGTCAGTTTGGAAGTCTGAATCTCTTCCGAGGAGGACTCGTCCTGCTCCATCGTGGACAACAGGTAACTGGCAAATCGACTCTCTACCGGGTATAACATATTGAGACTTGAAAGGTTCGAGAAGGTGTACAATTTATGCGTTACTTGACTGAGCATGAAGTGGAGAAATTTAGGATTCTCTGCATATGTATTCTGGAGAACGCGATAGCTGATACCAAGCAGCAGGCTTTTGCTCACAGACTCTACCGTATTATTGGCCTCCTTGCCATTGACCAGCTCCAGATCGCCCACGAGCGCGAGCGGTGTACTGAAACGAAGCAACAGAGACTTGCCGTTAGGCAGTGTGGTATAGATTTTGAGCTTACCCTGCACGAGAAAATACAATCGCTCCGGCCGCTCACCTTTGGCACATATCATCTCGCCCTTCACAGCCTCCAGCAGTCGCAACTCAGCGAGTGCAGACTCGTCCAGCACCTGATCCAATCCATTCTCACGTGCGAGTTGACGCACAAGTCCAAAGTCCATAATTTCTTTCATTCCGACTTCCCCTCCGTTGCCGTATATAACGTATACAAAAGGACATATGTCCCATAATTGATATAGATCCGTACAAATATCTTGATATAAAAATAGTTACAACTAGCACTTATATCCAATAAATCATTTCACATGGAAAATATTTAAAAATTTAATCATAAAATGTTCATTCTTTCATGCAAAATGCCGTTCACGAAAAGGCATTTCCGTCCGATGAAAGATAGAGCATTCCATAGATCGTAAAAATAATTTATTCAGATATTGAAAGGATGAGCATATTCAATGAACGTTGTAGATGCACTGCTTAAAGTAATGCCTTATATTAGTCAGATTCTAAGAGAACCAGCCAGCTTATCCGTATATGATCACGAAAAGGTATTGGAAGTTATAACAACAGAGAAATTTGACCTTGGTTTTGAAAAAGGGATGTTGCTCCTGGACTCATTTCAAAACTTTGCCGTCTTGAAAAACGGAAGAGAAGCTACCCTCACCACTTTACCTAAAGAAATTTATGGTATTGAGCTGGATACCCTGAACATTCCGATCTTTGATGATCAGCAAAAAGTCGTTGCCGTTTTCTGTGTGTCTTATGACCAATCTAATCAGAATCAACTTGAGGATATTATACAAGAAAACCAAGCCATCAATGGTAATCTGGTTGATATGGTGCAACACGTTGCTGCTCATGCTGAAGAATTGCAGGCCACCAGTGAGCAGATCCTGCAAAACACACGACTTGCTGTTCAGAACTCTTCCCAAATCAACAAGGTAGCCGGGTTCATTCGCGAAATTTCCGAACAAACCAACTTGCTTGGCCTGAACGCTGCTATAGAAGCTGCCCGCGTTGGTGAAGCTGGTGCTGGCTTTGGTGTGGTTGCATCTGAAGTACGCAAACTCTCTGTAGATGCCAAACAAGCTACAAGTGATATCGATACCAGTCTGAGAGATGTACAACAGGTGATCAAACAGATGGAAGTTGAGGTTTCTCAGATTGCAGCCTCTTCACAGGAACAAGCCACGCTTGTATCTTCCTTCACAGATGTCATCGAGAAGCTCAATGACACGGGCGAGCGTATGAAAGCTCTGTCTGAACAACTGATCAGTTATTCCGTTAAAAATTAATCAAAATATATCTTTGATGAACTTTGGCTAGTGCAAAGATACATTTTATATGTAATAAACAGGACTCGGGTTGCCCATGATGGATAATCCAAGTCCTGTTTATTATGTCCGTTTGGTTATCATTAACCAAATTTAGTTGCAATCTTAATTTGCTACATGTAATGATTTGTCCCCAATCACTTCTTCTTCCGACTCCCAGCACTCCACTTCACCCGGAATATGGATACGGTCACGGGTAAAGACGGGATCACGTCCTTCGGCCTTTTGCTTCTTATAGTCCTTCAGCGCTTCAAACGTCACCTTGGACAGCATCAGAATCGCAATCAGGTTCACCACCACCATGAGCCCCATGAACAGGTCCGCCAAATCCCATACCAGCTGTACTTTGGCTACCGCACCGAACACCACCATCGCGATAACGCAAATACGGTACACCCACAGCCAAATTTTGTTGGATTTGATAAACTCAATGTTGGTTTCACCGTAGTAATAATTTCCGATTAGCGTACTGAAGGCAAACAGGAACACCATGACCGCCAGGAATCCGGATGCCCATGAACCAATATGTACACTTAATGCAGCCTGAGTCAATTCAATGCCACCCAGATTAGAACCTTTGTAGACTCCCGATAGCAAAATAATCATGGCTGTGCTTGTACATATAATAAGCGTATCTGTCAGCACACCAAAAGCCTGAATAAGTCCCTGTTTCACCGGATGTGTTGTATCCGCTGTAGCAGCGGCATTCGGGGCACTACCCATGCCCGCCTCATTGGAGAACAATCCGCGCTTCACACCGTTCATCAGCGCAGCACCCAACGTTCCGCCTGCCACCTGCTCGATGCCGAAGGCATTTTTGACGATCAACGCAATCATGGACGGAAGCTGGGTAATGTTCGCCAGCACCACAAAAGCCGCTACCCCAATGTACAATACGGCGAGCACCACGACGATGTACTCCGATGCTTTTGCAATCCGTTTGACACCGCCCATAATAATTCCTGCAAATACCACAGCCATAATGATCCCCACCGTTAACCGATCCGTACCGAATGAGTTTTCGAATGCGACGGTAATGGTGTTGGACTGCACCGCATTAAATACCAAACCGAATGAAAGCGTAATGAGAATAGCAAATAAAATCCCCATCCAGCGCTTCCCCAGCCCACGCTCCATATAATATGCCGGACCCCCGCGGAATCCGCCCTTATCCTTCACTTTATAGATCTGAGCCAGCGTGCTCTCCACAAAACTGGAGGCAGAACCAATAATCGCAATGACCCACATCCAGAATACAGCCCCAGGTCCCCCTAGTGCGATGGCTAGTGCAATACCGGTAATATTGCCTGTGCCTACGCGGGCCGCCATACTAATACAGAATGCCTGAAATGGTGAAATTTTGCCTGGTTCCTTACTTTTCGGCTCTCGAAGCACCTTCACCATATCTCCAATCATGCGGAATTGCATGAATCGGGTCTTGGTGGTGAAGTATATACCACATACTACCAATAGTATAATTAACACTTTGGACCATAGAAAATCATTGAAAATGACGACAATATCTTGTATTGTTTGCTCCATCGGTATGCCCCTTTTATATGGTGTATTTCAAGTACAGAGATGGGTCAGATGAAAAGTTTGTACCATTCTGCACAACACTAGCCCCAGACTATGGGATGTTACTTATACTACAAGCGCATCTACGAAAATCGACAAATACCTACATGCAATCTCTACAATTATTTTAAAAATGGGCTTTGATTGCCCAATCATTGTCATTTAACCTGACATGTCAGGTTCTATGCAAGCAGGAAAGGAGATGACTGATATGCGTTATTTTATCGTGGATGATGATCCTGGCGTTCGTTCCATGTTGATGGATATTATTGAGGATGAAGGGCTTGGCGATATTGCCGGGGAAGCCGAGGACGGCGCACATATTCACGCGGAACTGTTGGAGCTGCATAAGGTGGATGTACTGCTGATTGATCTGCTGATGCCACAACGGGACGGGATTCAGACTGTCCGGGCGCTTGAAGGAAGGTTCGAGGGCAAGATCGTTATGATCTCCCAGATCGAGTCGAAAAATATGATCGGCGAAGCCTATTCACTAGGGATTGAATATTACATTACGAAGCCGATTAACCGGTTGGAGATACTGTCTGTTCTACGGCTGGTGGGTGAGCGGTTACGGATGCAGCAATCCATCGCAGATATTCAGCGGACATTGCAGGGATTGTCCGGTTTGCATCCTAACGAGCGCACTGCGGCTCCGGTTCCGGACAAAACGATTACTACAGCAGGACATTTCCTGCTGTCCGAGATGGGCATGATCGGCGAAGCCGGCAGCAGAGATCTGCTGGATATGCTCGAATATCTGGAGCAGGTAGAGACAGATGAGCATAAGCTGTCGCCCTATACGTTCCCATCCCTCAAAGACATCTTTCAGAACGTAGCGGTACGCAAGCTGGGAGAGAACGCCTCTCTGGCAGAGGTTAACAAGGAGATCAAGGCATCGGAACAACGTGTCCGCAGAGCCATCTTCCAGACACTGAGCCATGTGGTTTCACTGGGGTTAACGGATTATACACATCCCAAGTTCGAGAACTATGCATCCAAATTTTTCGATTTTACCGAAATTCGCAAGAAAATGCTGGAGCTGCAAAACAATGTGGAGCCTTCCCTGTCCCAGACCCGCATTAATACGAAAAAGTTCGTACAGGTGTTATATCTGGAAGCCAAACGATTGCTGCATTAAGCATGATGCATGATGGATACGTTGCAAAAACAAACGGGCATGAATATTACGCCGGATGGCACCTCCTTCTTAACTGGAGGCTGTCCATTTCGGCGATATTCATGCCCGTCTGTATGACCAAGCGCTGCGATCTATTTCTTCGTTCCGTATATTAAATTAAAATCCATTCGGATTCAGGACCGTGAATGATTTCGGCTAATTCGGTTATACTCATTAATTAATTCGTCCAATGCCATAGACTGCCGAATCACATCGGGATGTCCAAGACCACCCTTGTTATGCTCTACCAGCATATGAAGGTTATGTCTGGCCTTTTCTATTTTATTTTTCAAATCCAAACTCATAACCATGACCCCTGATACCTCCTTATTCTGTGAACCATTTTAGTTTTTCCTGTCAATCTATAGTTGGATTAACATATGGCATAGGGGACAAGGATGTTTTGTATTCTTCTCCAAATTTTGATAAATACTATTCTATCACACAAGTGCGTATCCGAAAATGGCTGATTTAACGCTATTTTAGCAGTTAATCCAGGGTTGGATTTTATCGTTGTAGCTCATCATTCATAGCCAGAATGGATTGTGTCGTTATTGTGTATATTGAAAAAACAGAAGTCTATTGACTTAAAAGGTAATAAAATCCCTTTCCATAACGGGGCCATTCAGGTACAATAGGGCGATGTGTGTGTCCGGACCCGGCGGATACAAATGATGTAATTTAGAGGACGGCCAACGAAGGCATTGATCCTGATTTGATATTATTGGAGGCTTATCATCACCATGCAGACCGATTCACAGACTAAAGTCAAAATTGTTAATGCCGATCCCAGCGCAATGGGATTATTTGGGTTGGCAATTGTAACCCTGGTCGCTTCTTCCCAGAAGCTTGGCATTACAGAAGGACTTAGCTACGCTATTCCTTGGGCAATCTTCCTGGGTGCATTTGCCCAGTTATTCGCATGCATTCAAGATTCCAAACGTAACAATACTTTTGGCACAACAGCTTTTGGCGCTTACGCATTCTTCTGGTTCGCTATGGCTGCCAACTGGATGATCAAAATGGGCGTATTCGGTTCCACGCTTGCTGAACAGGCCGATGGCAAGCAGCTCGGATTTGCTTTTGCCGGATACCTGGTATTCACCCTGTTCATGACGATCGGTGCTATTGAAGCGAATAAAGTATTGCTTATCATCTTCATTCTGATTGACTTCCTGTTCCTTGGCTTGACCTTTGACGCTTTCGGCGTAGCTCCTCACATTTTCCACACCATTGCAGCATACGCTGAACTGGCGATTGGAATTGTGTCCCTGTATGGTACAGGCGCTTCGGTACTGAACGCTCACTTCGGTTATGCGTTCTTGCCAATCGGCAAACCGTCCGGCATTTTCAAACCCAAGGCTTAATATACAGCAGTAAACCGCCCGCGCGCCGGTCCGCGCCTGGCGGTTTTTTTGCACTCTGACTTCATTTGAATATGTATCTGACCGACACCTATACTAGGGATAATAGATCATAAATAGACCCTGCAACACATGAAATGTCACAGCAGCCATACTGTAAGGAGGAAAAAGCATGAGAGAGATACCGAAACCTACGGAGATGGATCAGGTGGAGAAAAAGTACGTACGCGAAACGCGTTGTTTTAAGACAGCACGGGTATTCCCAACCGATGTCAATAATCATAACACGCTATTCGGTGGGAGACTGATGTCCTATATCGATGATATTGCATCCATCGCCGCTTCCAAGCTATGCCGGGTCAATACCGTAACGGCTTCAACCGACTCTGTCGATTTCCTGTACCCGATTAACCCAACGGATTCGGTGACACTTGAATCGTTCGCGTCCTGGACAGGACGAAGTTCCATGGAGATTTTTGTGAAGGTAATCCGCGAGGATCTGAAGACCGGAGAGAAGAAAATTGCAGCGACCGCATTTTTGACCTTTGTGGCTCTGGACGAAAACAATCGCAAACTGATCGTACCCCGCATTATCCCGGAGACGGAAGAAGAGAAGAAACTATACGAGACCGCTCCGGATCGGGCGGCCATGCGGAAACAACGGCGGGAAGAGAGCAAGAAATTCGCTGACTTCCTAACCGTAACTTATCCTTGGGAATAAGAACACACTAAGCACTCACAATGTTGCACAAAGGTTATCTGGACGATGCCGGATAGATGGAGACTGCTCTGCTATCCGGCAGTTCGCCACCCATGGAGACACACCATTGCTGATAGATGCGATACGCTGAACCACTCTCCAGCAACCCCTGACAAGTGTATATGCCCTCTTCTATGGAATTGACACGCCCCGCTGCGTACAAGCGGAACCCCCCATTTAACAATACCTGATTCACAAAAGCAATATGACCGTCGCCACTTAACACACTTTCGGCAACTTCAAGCTGCTTCGAAGCCGTCCAGACCAGTTCCGGCACAGGCATATCCAGTTCGTAGGCTGCAGGATCAACCAGTTCGAGCTTCATATCACCGTCTTCCACGGCGTATACGCGGGTTGGCCGATCAATGTATAGATCCTCAGACCCTTCCATTCCCTGTACAACATAAGCACGGCGATAGTTAAACCGAGTGAGCAGCTTCGCAATCCGATCCAGAAAGGTATTATGAAACACACCGAACACCAGATACGGTGAATGGTTATAATCAATGAGTTTCTCTGCCGTGTTAAACACCGTGCGGAAACCTAGCTCTTCCCGTAACGGACGAAGCTTGCGAAGAGGCTCGCACCATTCCTCGGAGGATACATACATGACACCGGAACGCAACGCAGCCCCACGGGCATCTTCCCGATCCATTTTACGTGTATCAATTCCCGCTTCCTTTAACAGAACCGACAGCGTAACTCCCCACTTGGGTGGTAAAGGATCGCTCCCATGTAAAGTCACCGGCAACCCGGCCGCCGCGAGTACAAATGCAACCGGAAATGTAGCCATGAACGACTTTGTCCGTCCGTCATAGGGACCAGCACAGTCCAATCCGTTCTGAAATACGGAGAACCGTTCCGCGCTGTTACGGCACGCATGAACAAAGGCTTCCAGTTCCTCGACGTTTTCCATTTTCATTCGTTCAGCCATTAGAAACGCAGCCGTCTGGGCAGGGGAAACCTCCTGTTTCAGGATTTTCTCTGCAACCGTCAGCGCCTCTGTATAATTCAGATCACGTGAGCCTCGTTTCCCACGTCCGACCTCTCGGAGTATCTGAGACATATCCATGGAGAATCCTCCTTCCAATTAAGACTGGAGCAGTTGATGTGCCTTCACAATCGCTGTAGCTACATCGACCATCCGTTTGCGTTCATCCATTGCTTTCTTGCGTAACAGGTCATAGGCTTCGGCCTCGGAGATCTGCTTCAGATCACTAAGGATAGCCTTTGCCATATCAATCCACTTTCGATCCTCCAGCCTGGATTGCAACTGCTTCCGTTCCTGCTCCCACTGTTTGCGTTCCATGTAGCGCCGGGCTGCAAAGTGAAGAGTCCAGTGGATCTCGGGCCCGGTCATGGATGGTGTAAGTATTCCATCTAGTGAGGTTTCGACCTCGCAGGATTCTGCGGAGGAAGAGGCTGTATCTGGCGCGCACCACCAGAGCAACGGGGTATCCGACTTCCCCTTTCCCAGGCAGTTCCCCCAGTATTCCACATCAGTCAGGGATAGGTGCAAAATGGATGCTTCCGCCTCACGAGCCAACTTCAGCGCTTCCGTTTCACTACCTGCCACCTGTACATGGTACCCGTTTGCTCCCAGCAGCCTCTCCGGTGTCAGAGGGATTGCATCGGATGAGGCAGCTATCGTTGGTTGTACACGGATGACCAATAAAGATCGCATGATGGATCAATCCCTCCCTATTACGTATAGTCAGAGTCCATAACATTTAATGCATTAATACATGAAAGCAATAAATGTGTTATATTACCTAACAAAAAGCAGGTGGTAACGATTTTGCGTCTTAATTTTAAATTTCGAATCATCGTTTCACGCCTCATCATCCTGTAATAAAAAAGGGCAAAACACCTTACATGGCACCTTTTCTACAATGTTTATTGTATCCGGTATGCCAACTTCATCTAAATCCTTCATTCATATGAAGATATACTCGTAAAACTTCGTCGTCCATTCGATATTCCAATAAACTCATGTAAACATAATTAACTTTAAATTTCAAATACTTTTTTATGTTAACTATATTGACATGGATGGATGTATCTTTTATAGTTAAGCCATAACAACTCCATATTTGAATCGATCACAGTTACAACGGCGTAGCTGGTTGAAACGGCAATGAAGCCTGTTTTGCAATCTCGGAGCAAGGGATGCGTATGTATATGCGCAGTCCTCCGAGGCATAACAGGCTTTTTCGATTTTAGAGACAAGGTTTTGAGGCAGTTTGCAGAATGGACCTAAGGGGGCTAATCATAATGAGTACAACGAAAAAATTGGTGCTGGTCGGTAATGGCATGGCGGGAATCCGCACAATTGAACATATCCTTAAGCTTGCTCCGCATGCTTATGAAATTACAGTCTTCGGTGCAGAGCCGCATCCCAACTACAACCGGATCATGCTATCCTCTGTATTGGCTGGCGGAACAACGATTGAAGATATCGTAATCAACGAGTGGAGCTGGTACGAAGATAACGGCATTCGGGTGTACCCGGGTGACCCGGTCGTTCAGATCGATGCCGAGCGCAAGGAAGTTGTATCTCAGAATGGTGTACGTGCATCCTATGATGAGCTGATTATGGCAACGGGTTCACAGGCGTTCATCCTCCCACTTCCCGGTGCGAATAAGGAAGGCGTTATCGGCTTCCGTGATATTAAAGACTGCGAGACCATGATGGAAGCATCGCAAAAGTATCGCAAAGCTGCCGTCATTGGGGGCGGATTGCTTGGTCTGGAAGCAGCGCGGGGGCTGCTCAATCTGGGCATGGACGTCACTGTCATTCATATTAACGGACATCTGATGGACCGGAATCTGGATCTCCCGGCAGGCCTGATGCTCCAGCGGGAGCTTGAAGAGCAGGGCATGAAGTTCCTTTTGAACAAACATACCGAAGAAATCACAGGGAAACAGCGGGTGAAAGCCATTCGTTTTACCGATCAAACGGTACTTGAAGCAGATCTGGTTGTCATGGCTGTCGGGATTCGTCCTCAGATTGAACTGGCTCGTAATACCGGCCTCGACGTGAATCGGGGTGTCATTGTAGATGATTATATGCATACCAGCATTCCTGGTATCTCTGCTGTCGGTGAATGTGCAGAACACCGCGGTATTGCCTATGGACTGGTTGCTCCATTATATGAACAAGGTATGGTGCTCGCGAAACGTCTCGCTGGAGCTGCAACTGAAGGCTATGAAGGTTCAGTCACTTCTACCAAGCTAAAAGTATCTGGTGTCGACGTATTCTCTGCCGGACAATTCAAAGACGCTGCGGACACTCGCAGCATTCGTATTCAGGATGATGTTGATGGTGTGTACAAAAAGATGGTGATCAAAGACGGACAGCTGATTGGAGCTGTATTGTTCGGAGATACCACAGACGGCGCTTCTCTATTTTCCCTCATTAAGAGTGGTGAGAACATCAGCGGTCGTGAGAAAGAAATTTTGCTCGGTGTGCCTTCCGGTGGTTCAGGCTCAGGTCCATCTGTCGCAGAGCGCATGGCAAGTATGCCAGATGACGAGATCGTCTGTGGTTGTAACGGTGTTACCAAAGCTTCCATTGGAGATGCTGTACTGAACAAAGGCTGTAATACGCTCGGTGCAATCAAGTCCTGTACCAAAGCTTCCGCTTCTTGCGGTGGATGCAAACCCATTATCGAAAACCTGCTCACGTATTACGCAGGTGATAATGTAGGCGAACAGACCAAAGAAGGCATCTGTGGCTGCACATCCTATGATCGGGATGAAATTGTTGCACAGATCAAGGAAATGGGACTTAAAAACGTTAAAGAAGTTATGAATGTTCTTGGGTGGAATGAACCGGAAGGCTGCTCCAAGTGTCGTCCTTCCCTCAATTATTATCTCGGCATGATCTGGCCGGCTGAATACACAGACGAGCGTGTATCCAAATTCACCAATGAACGTTATCACGCCAACATCCAGAAGGACGGTACCTATTCCGTTATTCCACGGATCTATGGTGGTGTCACTTCCCCGGCGGAATTGATTAAGATTGCTACTGTCGCGGAGAAATACGATGTGCCATTAGTGAAATTCACGGGTGGACAACGACTCGATCTACTCGGTGTACAAAAGGAGAACCTGCCGAAGATCTGGGAAGAGCTTGATATGCCTTCCGGTTTCGGTTATGGCAAGGCGCTGCGTACGGTGAAGACTTGTGTAGGTAATACGTTCTGCCGATTCGGCACACAGGATTCCATTGAGATGGGTATTCGACTGGAGAAAAAACTCGACAAAATGGTTGCTCCGGCCAAAGTGAAACTCGCCGTATCTGGATGTCCGCGGAACTGTGCTGAAGCGACGATCAAGGATCTGGGTGTTGTCGCAATCGATGGTGCTTGGGAGATTCATGTTGGCGGTAACGCTGGAGTCAAGGTTCGTGCAGCCGAGTTGCTCTGTACGGTGAAGACCGATGCGGAAGTGGAAGAGTGGACTTACTCTTACCTACAATATTATAGAGAGAACGCAAAATGGAATGAGAGAACGGCGGCTTGGATTGAACGGGTAGGTCTGGATCATGTGAAGGAAGCATTGGCCGATCGGGATGTACGTCTCGCTCTGGTTGAACGTCTGGAAGTTACACTGGGTCATACGGTTGATCCTTGGAAAGAAATCATTGAAGACGAGAAATTGCGTAAAAACTTCACCCCACTGTCCGGTGCCGAGCCGGTAACCCACTAGAAGAGGAGGAACAGCGATGAACAAATTTCGGATTGGACACGTTGCGGATATTGATGAAAAGGGAGCACGGACCTTCCTTGTACAGGATACCGAAATTGCAGTCTTCAAGCTGAGCGACGGAAGTCTGCACGCCGTCGAGAATCGCTGCCCTCACAAGGGCGGAAAACTGTCGGAGGGCATGGTATGCGGGACAGCCGTCCATTGTCCTTTGCATGATTGGAAGATTGATCTGCGTAACGGCAAGGTACAGGAGCCGGATGAAGGCTGCTTGAATACCTACAAAACCGAAGTGGATGGCAACAGCGGAGAAATTTACATCACGATTGCGGGTTAAATGCTAGAGATACCCTGACATCAAGGAGGCGTGCGCTATGGATTTTGTTAAACCTGCAGAAGTGCTGCAATCGATGGTCGAAGCTGGTGAGAGCAAAGCCAGAATGAACCGGGTACAGATGCTGATCCGCGGTTTTCTGGCAGGGGCTATTCTCGCCTTTGCAACCACAATGGCATATACCGCTGTATCTCAAACTTCCGTTGGTTTGGCAGGTGCACTGATATTCCCGGCTGGATTCGTCATCATTATTCTGCTGGGTCTCGAATTGGTGACAGGAAACTTTGCGATGCTTCCACTCGCAGTGTTGAAACGTAGAATTACATGGATGGATATGCTCCGGAATTATTTCTGGGTGATCACAGGTCATCTGATCGGATGTGTATTCTATGCCCTATTATACGGACTGACCATTACGAAGATGGGTACGGATATGAGCAACCCTCTGATTCAAACGCTGATCCAGACCAGTGAAACCAAAACATTGGGATATCAGCATCTGGACGGAGCAGGTATTGTTCTGGTCATCATCAAAGCCATTCTATGTAACTGGATGGTCACACTCGGTGCAGTGATGGCAATGACGTCCACTTCTACACTGGGTAAAATCGTAGCGATGTGGCTGCCTATTACGATATTCTTCGCCCAAGGTTTTGAACATGCTGTGGTGAACATGTTCGTCATCCCGGCAGGTATGATGCTCGGTGCACAGGTTAGCGTCGCTGACTGGTGGCTGTGGAATCAGATCCCCGTATTGGTGGGCAACCTCATTGGCGGAGCTGTATTTACAGGCCTCGGTCTGTATGCCGCTCACCACTGGGGAAATCCAGTGAAGCTCTCGTCCAAACTGGCAACGATTCAGGGTGGTCGTTCAGGATTGGCAAGTTCCGATGTCGCACCCAAATTGGGGACACGATCATGAGCCGGGGCCTGGTTAGTATTGTTGGCGCTGGGCCTGGAGATCCGGATCTGATTACGGTAAAAGCCCTGAAACGTATTCAGTCCGCAGATGTCATTATGTATGATCGGCTTGTGAATGATCAATTGCTCGCTGAGGCTCCTGAAGGAGCACTCCGCATCTATTGCGGCAAGGCTCCTGGCCTTCACTCCATGAGTCAGGAGATGATTGGACGAATACTTGCTGCGCATGCAACAGAAGGCAAACAAGTCGTACGACTCAAGGGTGGCGATCCGTTCATCTTTGGTCGTGGTGGTGAAGAAGCGCTTGTGCTGGCGGAAGCAGGGATTGCATTTGAAATCATTCCCGGCATCACTTCAGCTGTAGGCACGTCCGCTTCCTCCCTTATTCCGTTAACCCATCGCGGGGTTGCTTCATCCTTCGCATGTGTCACGGGAACCGGCAGTGACGGAAGTGTATCTTCGGTGCGCTGGGACCTACTCGCTCATAGTGTGGATACACTGGTCATCTACATGGGTATTAGCCAACTTCCTCAGATTCAACATGAATTGCTTCACCATGGCAAAAGTGGAAGCACACCCGCAGCTTTAATCGAACGGGGAACCACTTCGGAGGAACGGATTATTACTGGCACACTTGCCGAACTCCACTCCCTCGCCAAGTCGCATCAAGTGAATAATCCGGCATTAATTATGGTCGGAGAGTCGGTCCTGGTCCGCGAGCAGCTACTTCAGATGCAACAGGCCGCTAATGCCTCCATGACCGGGTAATTCGACCTTTAATCCAACAGCATACGCTCGTGAATAGTCCGGCCCTTCTGCCCTGGTTCAATCAGCAGACGGGTCGGTTTGATGTTAATCAGTGCCGTAAGCTGTTCCCCCATATAATGCGCAGAATACTTGAATCCAATCTCCGCCCAATGCATAATCACGCCTACCGTAGCAGAGACCAGATAACTTAACATGATGTCGTAATTAATGGTTTGCTCGCTATCTTCGGTCACCAATACAAAATCCTCGGTTAAATACGTTCTAAACATATTACACAGCCGTGAGCTCATATCTGAATGCATCGTGATTAATGCACGGAAAATATCCTGATGGGCCTCAATATATTCGAATACAGGCATCGTGGATGGCAGTAATGCAGTCATGTCCACTTCTTTGAGCTGTGCATACGGTTCTGCGTAAGCTTGCCCCACTCCCTGCATGAAATCATCCAGAATGAACTGCAACAACTCCGGTTTGCCGGGAAAATGTAAATAGAAGGTTCCCCGGTTGTAATCTGCCCGTTCCGTAATATCCCTGATTGTGAGGGCATCTGCTCCCTTTTCTAATATCAAAGAAACCGCCGCAGCGATGATGGCATCCTGCGTTCTTCGTGCTCTCCGGTCCTGAGGATGTTCAATGATCAACATTTTCGCCTCCTTTGTTCATTATTGTAAACTAAATGAACACCGCTTACATCTCTGTCCGATAGCTGACATATGCGCTGTCAATGATTATTGTCACATAGCTATGTATATCTTAACATTGAGACAGGAAAGATAGACGACAGGTTGAAACTTTTTTTTAAGAAATGCCTGCCAATACAGAATAAGGAGCGAGTATATCATGAGTACATCGTATACACATACAGCCGTTATTACAGGAGCAGCCGGAGGCATTGGTAAAGAATTGGCACGCCGCCTCGCAGAGCGCAAAATCAATCTGGTTTTGGTGGATCTGAATGAAGAAGCCATCCAGCAAACGATCACCGATCTGAACCTCGACAAAGAGCATGTCATTGCTGTAAAAGCAAACGTATCTCAGGAAGCAGACGTGAAAAACTATGTGCAAAAAGCACTGGATGCATTTGGCCGAATCGATTATTTTGCCAACAACGCCGGGATTGAAGGTCCAACAGGACTGATCGAAGACCTGAGTGTTGAAGCACTGGATACGGTCTATAACGTCAACATTCGTGGCGTATTCCTGGGTCTGCAAAATGTCATTCCGGTGATGAAAAAACAAAAATCCGGTGCGATTCTAAACACCTCTTCCCTTGCGGGTCTGATGGGCGCACCTGCCGTATCTCCATATATTATGTCCAAACATGCCGTGGTTGGTCTCACACGTACCGCTGCGAATGAACTGGCACCTTACAATATCCGGGTTAACGCTATATTGCCAGGCACAATTAATACCCGTATGATGCGTCAGATCGAAGCAAACTCCGGTAACGTGGAAGATTACCAGTCTGCTACGGTATCTGCCATTCCAATGGGCCGTTACGGTGAACCGGAAGAAGTTGCTGCGGTAATGAACTTCCTGTTGTCCGAAGAAGCATCCTATGTCACAGCATCCCTCTACACCGTAGATGGCGGCATGATGGGTCAATAAGAAGCCGTACACTGTAGGATTGATAGGCATTACCTAAAAAATCTTACCTTACAGCGATGTCCAATAGGGATGACTGTAGGGCAAACAGATGAGTGATGCGATGAGGTTGTCCGATAGGTCGGCACTCTTAGAGCCGTACTCATAGCGAGACTCGACAAATGATCCGATATAGTGGCCCAGTACGATAGAACTCAATTTCTATCCTTAGTAGCGTTAAACCAACAGGTGACCTGTAGGCATGCCAGGTCGCTACAATCTAAAAAAGGCCTCAACACCACAGTATTGTGGAGTTGAGGTCTTTTTGACAGTACAACACTTACCATGCAGAAGGCTGCATATGTGAAATTCACTTTAGAAACAGCCATCTAACACCTCGTTGTACCCTGTGATTACTCTAACGAACCTAGGGCACCTTATATCGACTAAAAGAGCTTATTTCCCAAACTAACGAATCTCAGACACGCTAATTCCGCAAAAATGCTGCAATTGCACCGAAAATCCCGAGAATAACGTGTCTGAGATTCGTTACATTCCCATACGAGCGAGAAATACCTGAATAACGGCTGTCAGGTTCGTTAGATTTTGCCTACGCTTAACTTAATCGACGTATCCCGCGTGACCCTTGTCCATCAAGTAGTCCATCTCAGCATCCAAAATGCTTTCCACGGTCAACTCATCGAGTTTCACATCTTTACGACTAAGGATATAGTCCGCCAGATCATCGCCGTCAATATCCACATCGTTGCCTTTGGCATTTTCATGCACCTTGTTGATGTACGCTTGCTCATGCTTCAGCACAAGAGCGATGTTCGCCTGACTTGCCTTCGTTTTATCTGCAATATACTGCATCATTTCTTGTTCATTAATTGCGTTTGCTTCTGCCACGTTCAGTTCATCTCCTTGATTCATACATACTGTTGCCATTGTAGCATAGGTTAACCCATTACAGGCAGAACTTATGCCTGAAGAACAATTATAGAGTGGGAGGGAAGGTTAGTGTGGAGCCGAAACGTAGGTAGCATTTTTTCATAAGCTGGCTCATCACTCCACCCCTAAGACAACCGCACGTAAAATGTAGCGCCCTCTCCGACCACGCTTCGAGCATACACCTCTCCTTTGTGCTGATCCACGATGGAACGAGCAATCGCGAGACCCAGACCATGCCCACCATGCTTGCGGGCTCTTGAAGAATCGGTACGATAGAATCGATCGAAGATCCGATCCAGATGTTCCGGCGCAATGCCGTCACCTGTATTGGACACCGCCAGCATAACATCATTATTCTGTCTCTGGAGCGTAACGTTTACGGACCCTTTGGGACCCGAATACTTCACAGCATTATCGAGCAGGATCAGAATGACCTGTTTGATCTGTTCACTGTTCCCATGAACCGTAAGATTCGGCTCAATGTTGTAATCGAGAGAAATATTTTTCTCAAAAATAACGGCTTCCATCGGCAAAATAATACTCTCTACCGCATCACTCATATTAAACTTCGCATGAATCATCGTGGAGCGTGAGTCGTCCATCTGTGTCAGGTAGAGCAGATCATTCGTAAGTCCCGTCATGCGCTCGGTTTCCGACTTGATATAGTGCAGCCACTTCGCCTGGTTCGCTATCGTATCCTCCTGATTGGCCAGAAGTACGTCAGCATTCGTATTAATGATCGCCAGAGGTGTCTTCAGCTCATGAGAAGCATCTCCGATGAATTGTTTTTGCTTCTCAAACGCTTCTCTGACTGGCGCAATGGAGCGATTGGCAAAATAACGGCTCAAGAAGTAGATCACAATCAGCATGACCAATCCGACAACTGCAAAGGTATAGATTAGATTCGTAAGAATACCTTGTTGCGCCGTCACATCAATAAATACGATCATATGCCCATCACCGCTCGGGTCAACCACATAGGCCCAGTCCGTTCCATCTAGCGCAAATTGCCCCGTCTGCCGTTCTGAATCACCAACTTTATTCTGGTCAACCTTTTGCAACGCCTCGGTGTAGAACGTATCTTCCATATCGAATCGGGAATGCGTATCCGTAATCTTCCACTGGTCATCCGTCTTGATCATAAACGAAACGGAACGTGCCGGAGGTGAGTTGGGATCCCCTCCCGGTCCTCCATTATTACCACCCATGGCATCGGAGGGCATCGACTCTGAACCTGTATTTGAACTTGAACCTGTACCGGAGCCTGTCCCCATCCCCCCATCGTCCCCGCGCGGCATCTTCGATGAATTATAAGGACTGTGGTAGAAATCAGATACCTTGTACAACTCCATATTGGTCTCACGTTGCACATTCTGGTACGTAATCGTATAGATCGTCGCAAATGCCACCAACATCATAATGGAGATGGACACCAGATTCACGATCAGGAACCGATTTCGAAGTTTCTTGAACATCAGGAAGTCACCTCAAGTACATACCCCACACCCCGAATCGTGTTAATGCGGACGGCAGAGTTCAGGAAGGTTAATTTTTTGCGTAAAAAAGAGATGTACACCTCAACATTGTTATACTCCACTTCCGAATCAAATCCCCATAACTTCTCAATAATCTGCTCTTTGGAGGTAATCGCCTGTTTGCGGGCAATCAACAGCTCCAGCAGTTCATTCTCCTTCAGATTTAGCTTGATCTCCTTACCCTGAACGCTTAGCTTCAACTGGGTTGTATTCAGCTCAATGTCGCCAAACTTCAGTCCATCCTCGGGAACCACTTCGCCCTTCCGTCGTAAGGCTGCTCGAATCCGTGCCAGCAATTCTTCTGTGGCGAAGGGCTTGGCGATATAATCATCGGCGCCATAATCGAGGCCTGTGACTTTGTCCGATAGTTCACCTTTCGCAGTAAGCAGAATGACAGGCGTATGATTTCCTTCACTGCGGAGTTTCTTCAGGACAGTGATCCCGTCCATCTCCGGCATCATGATGTCGAGTAGTAACAGGTCGTAGATGCCGCTCTGCGCATAATCCAGTCCTGATCTGCCGTCGTGGACCATATCCACGGAGTAATTGTTTTTTTTCAAAATCTGCGATACAGCCTCTGCCAAATGAACCTCATCTTCCGCAATTAATATTCTCATGCTCTATTCATTCCTCTGCTTGAAATATTCGTCTTCATTAAAACTCTTTATGATATCACCTATTCTACCAATTAAACCTTGAATCAATCTTAATTCATTTTGTGCATGTGAACTATTATAGGAAGGTAAAAAAATGTTAACGCAATGTAAAACCATTTAAGATTCATTCAAGGTTGGGGCTCTAAGATACAGACATGGAAGCAATACACGATGCAACAAAACATACAACCCACCAACGAAAGGAATGAGTCCCACATGGCTATTGAAGTATTCAACCGATATGAGAGCAAGTACCTTCTGACGGATGAGCAGTACGCACATTTCTACAACGACCTGCTGAAATACATGGAGCTGGATGCCTACAACAAGAAACATGAGTATTACTCCATCAGCAACCTGTACTTCGACACTCCACAGGATTCCCTGATCCGCGCCAGTCTCTCCAAACCGAAATACAAGGAGAAGCTGAGACTGCGAGCTTATGGAATCCCTGAAGAGAATGCCAAAGTGTATCTGGAGATCAAAAAGAAAGTATTCGGCCTGGTGAACAAACGCAGAACCGCCTTGAAGCTGGATGAAGCCTACGAATTCGTTCGTTCGGGACAGGCGCCGGAGCTGGCGGATTATATGAATAAGCAGGTTGTCGAAGAGATCAAATATTTCCTTAGATTATACGATCTTGAACCAAAAGTGTATCTGGCGTATGAACGCAAAGCGCTCTTCGACAAGAACAGCCGGGATCTTCGCATTACCTTTGACACCAATATTCGCAGCCGCAGATACGATCTGAAGCTGGAACAGGGAGATTACGGTGAACCGCTGGTGAAGGACGGTCGATGGCTGATGGAAGTAAAAGCCGAGAAAACTGTTCCGCTGTGGCTGTCGCAACTGCTCTGTGAGCATGGTCTCTACCGCACCGGATTCTCCAAATACGGCAACGAGTACAGACATCTGGTGAGAACAACGAACCTGAATTACCAGACGGAGCGCATTCTTGTGCCAGGTACCGACTATAACCCATCCATAGAACAAGATAAAACGATTATAGAAAGAGAGCGTGTCCTATATGCTTGATTCACTGTTCAGTTCAGCCCTAACCGATACCAACCTGACGTTTAACAACGCAGTCATCACCATTGGTCTTGCCATCATTCTGGGATTGGTCATCAGCCTTACCTACATGAAGACTAACCAAAGCACATACTCCCAGAGCTTCACCTTAACGATGGTCGTCCTGCCCGTCATAGTCGCCATCATCATCCTGCTCATCGGCAGCAACATCGCACGAGCTTTCAGCTTGGCAGGTGCCTTCTCGATCATCCGATTCCGAAGCGCCCCTGGTGATCCAAAAGACATTGCTTACGTATTGTTCACGATGGCTTCCGGTCTTGCCTGCGGTGTAGGTGCTTTTGGATACGCGGTGCTGTTCACCATTATCCTGTGTGTACTGATGTTTGTTCTGAGTCGCTTCAACTTCGGCGGCAAGAAAAGTCAGCTGAAAACGCTGAAAGTCACCATTCCCGAGAACTTGAGCTATGAAGAAGCCCTTAATGAAGTGTTCCATAAATTCAACGTACCTTTTGATCTAAAAAAAATCAGAACCACTGAACTCGGCAGTCTGTATGAGCTGGTCTACAGTGTAACCATTCACGAAAGTGTTAGCCAAAAGGAATTCCTCGATGCGATCCGTACACGGAACGGCAACCTGGATATCTCGTTAACCATGAGTCCAACAACGGAATATTAATTTTTAATTTGAAGGGAACGATCTAATATGAAGAAGAACATGATAACAGGTAGCAAACTTTGGTCCATCGCCATGATTACCAGCCTACTCGCAGCATGCAGTTCACCAGCAACCACAAGCACAACGGCCAATGCCGCAACATCAACGACAGGAACAACCAAAACGGTATCCGTCAGCGAGCAAACTTCTGTAAAATACGCGAATCTGGTCTCTCTGGACGCTGACGATACCAATATTAGCTGGAGTGAGGCAGATTCCACAGCGATTAAGCTGAACGGAACAACGGCAACGGTGACCGGTTCGGGCGCCAAAGCAGCGAATGGTTCTGTAACCATTTCGGAAGCAGGCACTTATGTACTTAGCGGTGAGCTAACGGATGGACAGATCGTGGTTAACGTTGCCGATAAGGGTACCGTACATCTCGTATTAAACGGAGCTACCATCCATGATAATGATAGTGCAGCGATCTATATTCAGAAAGCCGGTAAAGCGGTAATTACACTCGAAAAAGGAACCAAGAATACCGTTTCCGATGGTAAAACGTATGTATACGCCGACGCTACGACAGACGAGCCGGATGCTGCAATCTTCAGCAAAGCGGATCTTACATTCAACGGTGCAGGTCAATTGACCGTTACAGGTAACTATAATGAAGGTATTACGAGCAAGGATGATCTGAAGATCATTAGCGGTAGCATCAGCGTCAAAGCAGCCGATGATGGGATCAAAGGTAAGGATATGGTCGCCATTCAAGCGGGCACCATTACCATTGAAGCCGAAGGCGACGGTATTAAATCAACCAATGACACAGATACCACCAAAGGCTTCGTTGCCATCGCAGGAGGTACCTTCGATATCCAAAGTGGTAACGACGGTATTCAAGCCGAAACCGCACTCGTTACGGATGGCGGCACATACAACATTGTAACTGCCGGCGGCAGCGCCAATGCACCAGCCAAAGTAGAAGAAGGTCCGTTTGGCGGCGGTGGCGGTGGATGGGGTGGCGGAACACCTCCAACCGATATGGGCACACCACCGGATGGCGAACCTCCTGCAGATATGCCGGAGATGTCTACTAACAGCGGTACGAATGCAGGTGCTAATACAAACGGCGCAGCAGCATCCAACTCTGCCAACACAACAACAACAACAACAACAACAACAACAACAGATAACAATGCTGATGCGGACACAGCAACAACAGCAACCGAGTCCACAAGTGCCAAAGCACTCAAAGCAGGCACAGATCTTACGATTAATGGTGGTACGTATACCATTGATTCCATGGATGATTCCCTGCACAGCAACAATAACGTGACAGTCAATGACGGAACATTCAACATTGAATCCGGTGATGACGGCATCCATGCTGATCAGGCCCTGACGATCAACGGCGGAACGATCACGATTGCGAAGAGCTATGAAGGACTTGAAGGTGCAATCATCACCCTGAACGATGGGGATGTAGATGTAACGGCATCCGATGATGGCGTAAATGCTGCAGGTGGCGAGACGGAAACAGCTGCGAATACAGCGGCAAGTACAGATAGCACTACTACAGCAACCGATGTAGAAACGACATCCAACATCTCTGTAACCGAAACAACAGGCACAACATCGACTACTGATCAGGCATCCCAAGGTACAGCTACTAATCAGCAAGGACGTGGACCTGGCGGTATGGGTGGTGCAGCAGCAAGCAATAACGAGTTCCACATTAACGGCGGCTCCCTCACGGTGAACGCAGGTGGTGACGGACTGGATTCCAATGGTTCCATCAATATGACTGGCGGAACAGTTATTGTGAACGGACCGACGGATAACGGTAACGGAGCATTGGATTATGACGGTACATTTGAAATCAGCGGTGGATACCTCGTGGCTGCCGGAAGCTCTGGTATGGCACAAGGAACATCCGATGCGTCTACGCAAAATACCATTGTAATGACATTCCCTGCAACGCAAAAAGCTGGAACACTTGTACATGTACAAGACAACGAAGGCAACAACATTCTGACCTTTGCTCCGGCAAAAGATTATCAAACTGTGGTTGTCAGCTCCCCGGATCTGAAAAAAGATGGCTCCTATGTGATCTACTCCGGTGGTACGTCTACAGGTAAAGCCGTGGATGGACTATACACAGACGGTACCTATAGTGGCGGAACTCAAGTAGTTGCATTCCAATCGACTAGTAATGTGACTTGGGTGAATGAATCTGGTGTAACCACAGCCAATACAGGTATGGGCGGTCCTGGTGGCGGCGGTGGACAAGGTGGATTCGGAGGCGGCAGAAACAGATCGCAATCCGGTACAACATCCGGCAGCACAGGCACTACCGATTCTGCAAAATAATCATGATTTGTAGTTAAGTGTATAATTAGAAGCACTAGGTCCCGAAATCACGATAACAGTGAATTCGGGACCTAGTGCTTTCATTTTTTCAGGAAGAACAGGAGTAACTGTTCATGCGTTCCTTTTATTTGTAAGATACAAACTAGGGATTAGAATAATTACAAGAATAACGCTGGATAATAGAAATCCGGCATGGTACCCCTTCAACTCATTTATGACCGTTGGTTGCAACCCTTGTATGACCGTTGCAACAACCGTCGCGATAATAGCTGAGCCAAAGCTTGAACCAAGATTCTCAATCATATTAATGCCCACACTCGCTTCAGGGAGCTGTGTGCTATCAAGCCCAGTGTATGCTTCGCTTGTTAACGGCAGACTGATCCCTCCAATACTCGCACCACGAATGAACAATATAACGGAAATCCAGATCATACTTGTTTTATCAGAGATGAAAATAAGCGGAATTGAACCAATGAGAGAAAGAAACAAACTGACGATCACTACATATTTGGGTCCAATTTTATCAATCATTTTTCCAAGTAAAGGCCGAGTAACAAGCATCCCAACCCCTTGGGGGATAAGTGCAACTGCTGTTTCAATCGCCGTAAAATGGCGAAAGTTTTGAAAGAATAGCGGGAGGATTAACATCGGGCCCATAAGAGCAATATTTGCCATAAACAAGCCGGCACTTGAAGCAGCAAAACTTTTATAAGTAAACAAACTCATGGGCAAGACCGTCTGATTCTTGCGAATGAGATTATAAGCCATATATATGACAGCCAAACCCACACCAATACCCACCCATAAGATCGTTTCATTATTGTTAAACGTAGCATGTTCCGCAGCTCTCGTTATCCCGTAGATTAAAGCACCGCTCATGGAAGACAAATTAATAATGCCAAACAGATCAAGCTTATTCTCTTTGTTGAAAGGTTCAAAGTCAGGAATTGTTTTCATCATTACTGGCGCAGCGATCAACACGATGAACACGTTAATGAAGAAAATCCATTGCCAGGATGCCCCCTGAACGATGAATCCTCCAAGGACTGGACCCAGAATAGGGCCGAAGATCATAGGCGTACTTACGATGGCCATCACTTTTCCCAAGTGATCTTTCCCTGCCGTTTTCACCAAGAGGGTAAACATGAGGGTCGTAATCACCCCTGCGCTGAACCCTTGAAGTAAACGAAAGAAGATAAAACTCGAAATGTTCCAGCTAACACCTACTAAAATAGAAATCACTCCAAATAGGATAACAGCACCAATGAAAATCTTCTTGCTATTAAACTTGTTCATAAGCCAACCGGAGATGGGAACTGCCATGGCAAGAGCCAGAACATATCCTGTAATGGCCCATTGAATAATATTTAAGGTTGTATTGAAATCATGTGTTAATTGATCTATGGCAATATTCACCATGGTAGAGTCAAGCATAGGTGCAATGGCTCCAAGAGCTATAGCCCAGGCTGCCATGAGCACCTCTTTGGGTAATTCAGTGGTTTTGACGTTTTCTTTAGTCATATGTGTCTCCTCTTTGTATTATTGTTTCCTTTTCAACAAAAAATGTAACTCTTTTTTGTTTCCTTGTCAATAATAATTATTCAAATAAAAAAGCAACCTACCCTCGATTAGAGTAGGTTGCTTTTTGTATTACCCTTCCATTACACACATTTATCTAAATGTCCAAACCCTGTTTCTTTATCTCTACGTCCAAATGTTTGCTGTATTTCTCCATAAACCTGAGCATTCCATCTAATTGCGCTTCGGTTACCTGCTCAAACACAGCCTGATCCCTCTTTTGAAATTCTTGGTGAAGTTCCTCGTGAATACCGAATACAACAGTCCCTTTCTCGGTCAGTCTGAAATAGACTTCTTTCTTGTTCTCCGGCTTCTGGTAGACTTCGATCAATTTTTTTTCGATAAGTTTCTTCGTCAATTTACTTATGGCACCCTTGGTCATATACAGCGACTCTGCAAGCTTTGTCACATTGGGATCGATATTCTTTCCGATATATTCAATGCAATGAACTTCGGAAGACTTATAACCACGAAGACTGGCTTCCATCTTCGACTTGTTAATCCAGACCAGTTTATTAAATAATTCTCTGAAATGATCAGTCACTTGTTCTTGTTTATTCATAGCTATATACACCCCACGTGAGTTATAACATGCATTGAACGAAAGCAGAAACATGAGGGTCTCATTCCTCCGGTTTCTCCTGTCTCCAATCATAAGCTTCTTCATCAAAAAGCATACACATACACCTTGGTACGCAGGGCATCCCGGCATGTTATAGTGCGTAGCGGTTCCTTGCCCGGCAGGGCAAAACAGACGCTAATCACCTTGGCACCCGGCGGAAGCTCCCGACTGAACTTGTCCAGAAGTCGGGTCATCGCTCCCGGAAACAGATAACAGATCACACAATCTGCATGTTCATAGGAACTGGTGTAGATATCCCCGCGCATGAAGCGCAGCCTGCCCTTGAGGGAGTGCTGTTTCCCCTTGGCTCGACGTAAGCGAACACTGAGATAGGCAATCAGTTGGGAAGACCATAAAGGTATGATAGAATTCTCAATCCCGGTCAGCCTTTTGCCAGGGCAATGCCTTACAACATCCAGCCCCAATGTCCCCCATCCGGAGCCGGCTTCCAGCACATCCCCGTACCCTGGAATACGGTTCACCTCTTGAATGACCACTTGTCTGACACGACTGGATGTGGGCATCGGGGAGATCCCGTTTTTCCAACTGACGAGTACGATGGATATGACACATATCAATGTCACCACGGCAATCAGCCATGGAATTAGATGAACGATGAACATAGCATCATCCCTTTGTTATCACGCATTCATTCGGGCACATGAGACTTCATGTATACCCCTTTTTTGTACACAGACTTGATCGTAAAATGTACACCCAGCTTGCGATTCGTCCGATAGATCAGCGAGTTAATCTCGTCGATCCCTACCGCTTCACTCTCCAGCATGCTCCGCTCCGGCCACACCTGAGCCACAATTTGTTCCCTTGTCACAAAGTGGTCCAGTTGACTATACAGCAGCTTGAACAGCTGATATTCCTTCTTGGACAGCGGAATCTCCACTTCACCGATCTGTACGGTTTGCAGGTGATCCTGTAAACGCACACCCTCACCCAGCAGATCCGACACACGATATTCCCTCGTCTCTCCAAGATCACCTTCCGCGCGAAGCTGGATCAGGCCATTGACCAACGTCAGGCTGTCTCCCTCGCCAAACGGATATTTCTCATAAGGAACGAGGCGCTGCCCGTTCAGTTCGGTTCCATTTTTGCTATCCAGATCCTCGATCCATAGCTGTTGCTGTACATCATAATGAATGCG
The DNA here is from genome assembly GCF_001570725.1 of Paenibacillus amylolyticus. Lineage (GTDB taxonomy): Bacteria > Bacillota > Bacilli > Paenibacillales > Paenibacillaceae > Paenibacillus > Paenibacillus amylolyticus_A. The sequence continues at coordinate 296,168 of NZ_BCNV01000005.1, read as the reverse complement.
GCAATGCCGCTTCGATATCATCTGATTATAGACAGACAAGTCCAATTCACTACCGCCTGTATAACGTCCCACCGTAATGGAGCGACCCTGGCTTACATAAGCGAATGAGCCGTCACTTTCCTGTCCTGGCGTACGAATGACGATTTTTGCCGTCTCCCGCATGTTATTCTCCCACCTTCAACGATCACTCGATCTCTATAAGAGGTTGTCAAAAAGCCCGCTTTTGATTACAACGGATGCCTAACGGCATCATCAGCATCGAATATGGAATTCAGCCGAAATGTCCGTTGCTCACGTAGGTTTGCCTACGCTCCGCTACTCCATTTCTAGCTTCATCCCATCTTCTCGGTACTGAAAACCGGTCTTTTTGAACACGTACTATAAACATATCTTCAACAATAATGATAAGATCATCAGATTTGTTCCATTGTTTGCCCCGCTATAGTTCAATATAGTGGTATACATGAACGATTTATGTTCGGTTCTACTCACTCTACTATACCAGACGTTGTGCTTTTTTTCTCATGACGACCGGATGTCTACTTTAGCTCATTCAACAAGAGAGGTACCTTCTAATGAACAAAAAAAACATTTTCATATACGTGCTACTCGCCTTCGCCCTGTCCATGACATTAACCGTGCTCTCCCGTATGAATGATGATGGCGGACAATCACTGAAAGGCACATCGGCTACCGAAACCTCATGGTTACAAATGAAGATCCAACCCTAAGTCTACTCTATTATAACGTGATCTCCGCGCAAAACGTTTCACGAATGTCATATTAGGCTAAGCCATAGACAGGTTACGCCAATCAACTTTCAATTCCTTTGTGGGATAAAAATTAACAAGATCCCTGATTACGGATTCACGGCAGTCGGGAGCTTTATTGGATTGAAAAACAATGCCGACAGTATAATGATTGCATGATTTCATTCATAAACTGCCCAGCAAGTTGATGGATTACGAAACAATAGATTAGAGCTTCCTGAAATGATAAAAAAACCTTGTCTCGTGAAATTAGAGCAGGTCGTTTTTGTCCTTAAATATATGATTGGCAGTAGCCAAAGCTACTGTTATTCGTAGTATAAGTGGTTGTTGTGTTAGTAGTAATACATTAGATGAACCCAAAGTCAAACATGAAAGGTAATATAAGTATAGTTCATACTTATTAGAGAGATATCCTTGTAATACTTTCACTTGATTCTCTGTAGCAAATCCTCTGAGAATTTCGAATAATGCGCAAGGATCATGGAAACCCTCTTATGTCTAATTAATACTTTGATTACTTCAATTTTTATTCGAAGGCAGTTTGTACAGAGCAAGATAATACATATAGTGAACATACAGACTACATTCTAAGCTTCTTCTAGTATCACAAATAATTCATTACAGAGGAGAATCCTGTCAAGGTTTTTATATTTTCCAGAACTTGTAATAAGCGCCTCCAATATGATAATAGATATCTATTATCACATCCGTGCTAAATAATAATGTAAAAATCCTAAGCGATAAGTCCTTTTAATAAGGATATTCCCAAGCCGAAGTATGGGATACTCAGAGCTAACTGGACTTATATTAATTCTCGTAAATTGTTACTAAAGTTGCTTTAAAATATAGAGTTGAAATTGTAAGGAATAACATTAATAAAATTACGTATAAATAGTTTCATATGGTATTTTTTTCTTATAATCCCATTATAAAAATGTATTATCTTAAATTGCAAGTCAAATAACGAGAAATATTAGGAGGAAATGTACTTTGAAAGAGATATTCAAGAAATTTTTATTATCACTCTCTGCTGTGGCGATTGTGAGCACAACCGTAATCACCAGTACATACGCGATGGAGGAGCAAAGCAAAGTTGCAACAGATAACACTACTGAAATCAATATTGAATCTCCAGTTGTTTATGAAGATGAACTTGAACAAAGAATCGACAGAGCTTACATTGCATATTATAAAGAATTAAGAAAACAAGAAGATGAAGTTACAACACAAAGTTCACTTGTAAGGAAACTTGTTGAATTAATTTTTAAAAGACCTGCATATGCTACTAAAGTTACTGCAACACCTAAAAACATATCTACTAATCTAACAATGCACGCCATGCAAGAAGCACTAGCAGACGGAATAACATCGCTCATGGTAGATAATGTATTATCAGGAAAGCCATCTGGGATGTGGGCTATTGCACATTTTGATGATATTAGAGAAGGAAAAGGATTATCTCGTATTGCAGTTGATCCAAATAATAAAGTTGTAGTAATCCTAGCGAGAGATTCAAATACAATTTTGACAATCTATAAAGATTCCGGTAATTCTATTATAAATCGTTCTGACGATACTAAATGGCGCTCATCGAATTGGAAATTTAGATAACAAATTAAGTTGAACTTACTAGGACAAGAGTGTATCTACAACTTCATCTTGTTCTAGTAAGGAAATAAAAAATCCTAAAAGAGGTGACTAATGGCTAAATTATTTGAAGTCGATGAGACGAGTAATTTCATCGAAATTTCGTTCCTTTATTCTATACCTGGTGAACATGAAGGTAGTGCCTTTAATCTTAAGTACTATAGAAATAATAAATTGGTAAGAGAGCAGAGAGTCGGTTGGACAAATTTAATTTTAAAATCCCTTTTAAAACAGTTATCTGATTTTCCAAATGTTATGGATAATGATTCCTTTGAACATTTCGAAAAACACTTTGAATTTCAATGGATAAAGGAATACAATACCAATGATTATATGTTAATTCTGAGTGATGTTGGCCATCTTCATGCAATTAAAGTTTCAAGCGATGCACTTAATCATTTTGGCAAGCAGCTTAGTAAAGAGTTAGAAGATGCACCTCAAAGTTAAATGAATATAGTAGATAATAGAACTATATACATTGAACTAAAGAATATTTACACTGTACACTTCGATGACAGAACAACCTTCCAGTCGCTGTTATCCCTAGATTTTTTTGATTCTTTTTATGAAGAGTAAATCCGGGGATAAAGGCGCACGCCTCGTATTTTCAGATTCTTTCTCCCCTCTTAGTTTTGTGTAAATGTTTAGTTCAATTTATATAGTTAATTGAACTTCTTTATCTTAAAGATAAATTCTATAAAACTGAACACGTTGAGAATGTTGTAACTAAAACTTCTACCGTTTAGACTATTATATTGAGGATAAAACAACAAACACCTTTCAATTCGTCGATCAAATTCAATAGTATGGTTGAAAAATATGGGGGCCTCTGGGTTTGTCGCACTTCCGGAGCCCTTCCATAATCTCAACCGAATACATACAACGGCAAAAACACAGGTTCAAACCACCCTTCTGGGTGTGATACTTTGTAGATTCATCACGGGCTAAAAGTAGATTCAAATCAATCCATTTTTTCCTCAGGCACAGTCGGTTCAGCGTCAGGCTTCTCTGTCTCTCTGGACTGTATTTCCTCCATCCGGCTGGACACCTTCTGATACAAGTAAGAGATCCCCAGCAATAACACACCGAAGCTGAAGTAGGCAAATATTTTGCTGCCCGAGGTAAGCATCCCCACATCATAGAACACCATCTTACCCGTAGCGAACAACGTTAGACCCAGGCCCAGACGCCGAATCATGACATATTTTCTACGGAATCCATAGGCAATATAGAGAATCGCCAGCAGCAGATAGATCAGGCTGAACATCAGCCCCACATCACCCCAATGGAACTGGATCGTCAGGAATACGGTGATGACCCCTAGCAGATATACCCCTGCGATAACCGGGTACCATTCAATGCTCTTGAACTGCCCGCGGATGCCTGCAATCAGCAGATCCCTTCCTGCAAAGAATACCCCTACGTTAAAGATGATCAGCACCAGCAAACCAACAATCTCTGCCGCTGTATGCTGCTGAACTTCCGGCTGAAGCGCTGGCATGGTTAAGGTGACAGCCAGTGCAATACAGCAACCAATGGCATGCAGGAAGGTGATATACACCTGTACGTATCGATCGTGCAGCAGCTTCACCTTGCTCAGTCCATAGGCCAATGCAATGGTGAGCGCTGCGAACATGAGCAACTTGTAGAACATGTAGAACAGGAACGTCCCATCGACAGCTCTGGTATACAATTCATTCGACTCATACAGCACGTATAACCACACATTCGCAAGTGTCACATACTTGAATCCGTTCAGGAAACCCAGCTCCAGCGCGCTGTAATTGAATCTCTCTCTGGAAGATGAGCTGCCGTGAACTGCCCAGGCATAATACAGTGTAATAAGCACAGTCCCCAGCGTAATGCTGGTGTATTTTAACATAAAGTAAGAACGTTCCCCGATGAAGAATAGCGTCAGCAGGTCGTAGTACATGAAAGTGATTAAGCATAGAAGCACGATGCCCCAACCTGCACGTTCCACCGATTTGAGCCTTCTCAGATGTCCGAGCGTAACTAGCAGAACCCCTTCAATCAGCCAGCCCATCGATAACCACTTGGCCCCGAACTGGAACGGGATAATCAGAATGGCGAACGTCAGGGAAGTGACATAAAAGAGCAGAGTCGTCTGTTTCTCCTGAGCCATATTGCGCTGGACGAATCGTGCGAGGCCTAGATACACCACGCAGAAGATCAAGGCCAGCAAGCCTTGAGCATCATTCCAATCCGCCACATCAAATAACACGTATAACATCAGACAGCTAATGCTCGTATTCATAGCGAGTAGAGCGAAATCCCACCAGGTTAACTTCATCCGGTGTTTGAATGGATATGCCAGCGTAATGCCCAGATATAATGCAAACGGTACTATGGAATACAACATGCCAATCTTCTCACTTGGCGACAGCCATAATAGGATGAGCATGGATGGTGTGTTGAACAGGAAACTGATATAGTGCACCACCGGCCACCGTTTGCCAAACGAAATGAAAACAATAATGCCGTTTAAGAGCAGCAGATAGATCATAGCTACATAGACAGCAGTGCCCTCAAGCCCGAACGAGAACATGTAGGAGAATAACGGAAGATACCCGCCCACCAAACCTAGTGAACAGATGGTCTTCGACTGGTATCTCAAGGACAACAATACGGAGATTGCCGATACCAATACAGACAAGCCAAGTCCCGTATATAACCCGATAATATGCAGTAAGAAGTAACTATAGAAGATGGAGCCGAACAACACGGATATCCCGCCGCCGAGCAGCCCCATCGCAAACGTCTGCCTTTTGCGGCGGAAAAGCCACTCTCCTCCGGCGAGCATCAGTGCACCGAGCAGGAAAAAGGCTCCGCTCTTCATCTCGTCATTAAACCAGGTCGAGTACGAGTAACGGAACGCTGCTCCAACCCCCAGAATGAGGAGCAGGATGGCAACCTTGTTGATCCAGCTGAGTCCAATCTTCATCTCCATGCGATTCTGCTTAATCCGGCGTTGAATGGTCTCTTCGCTCAACCCTTCCTCCGCCATGTGCTCATATCCACGTTCCATGTGCCCACGCAGAGCCTCTTCTCTCTCCCGGACGGCTCGTCTGTGCGTTTCAATGCGCTCATTTACCTCTGCCGCAAGGTAAGCAATCCTCTCCTTCACCTCGTGAGAATCCTCTTGCAACTCCTGTGCGGCCTGGTTGTATAGCGCGTTTAGATTGGACTTGGTTCGATGTTCATGGAATGCAATTCGATCATTATGTACCGCTGTTTTCCCTTGAAAATAGGTCTCCATCTTCTCCCGGGATACCCGGATCAGATTCAGCTTCTCGTCCAGCATCTGTTCGGATAACGCCATGCGAAGACGTGCATTCTCTTCTTCCATCTTGCGCGAGCGAAGTTCAAGCTGTTGCAGCTTGAGCTTGTGGGCTTCGTACTGTTCCTGCAATTGTTCATTCTTAACGATCAGGTCATCGGACTCGTATTCCTGGAGCAGGGCGTTATACTCCTTCGCCAGTTGCTTCTGCTGCTCCTGAACCTGCCCAAGCCGTTCCTTAAACTCCTTCATGAGTTTCCTCCGTTGGTTGATGTTTAATCTTTTCCCTATATTTTACTATATGTATGCCATAAAAAGAGGTTTAAACATCAGATATATCCGTACAATATTTCATCCAAAGGATTTCAAACGCAAAAAAGCCGGGAAGCAACCGCTTCGCCGGACTTTTATTCATATGAGCATTCTGCATAAGAATGGATGCTTATGCTGCATCTGGTGTATCTGCCTGATCCGCTGACTCGGGTTCAATAATCTCGGTCGCATCCGGGTCCAGCCAACTGGCGATCATACCACGTACATATTGCAGATCGTCCTCCGACAGATCGTAGAACCATACGCCACTGCGCGTCGCGCCTTCCCCCTTCAGCATGTAGTTGCTGATCGTGGGTGTACTGTCTTTCATATATAAGGACTCGGCAAACTTCACGATGAAGTCCGAAGTCATGTTGGTTGTAAAATTCGATCCGGCAATCTGAATCACATCCGGGATTTTGGTCAGATTTTTGACCTCCAGCGCACGATTCATGAAGGCACTTAAGAAAATCCGATGACGCATCGTCCGATTGAAATCGGAATCTTCGCGGTAACGCACATAACCAAGCGCTTCTTCGCCGCTATAGATCGGTTTGTTCGCTTCAACGAACAGCTTCTCATGCGCTTTTGATTTGTTCTCGATGTTCTTCTTGATCGGCAGTTCAACGCCGCCCACCGCATCAACAATATCCTTGAGCCCGTTAAAATTAATCGCGGCATAGAAATCCACTTTGTTCTCCAGCAGATTCTCCACCGTATCCATCGCCATCTTGGCTTCACCGTGGGCATAAGCTGAATTGATCTTCGACTTCACATCCCGGCCGACAATCTCGGTATAGGAATCACGTGGAATAGACAGCAGCAGCACTTTATTGTCTTCTGGACGCACGACGGAATAGATGATGGTATCCGAACGGCTTGGTTCGTTATCGCGTTGGTCAATACCAAGCAACAACAGTGAGAATGGGTCCGTATGTTCTACAACAGGGGCATCCTTATCGCCAGCTGTTTTAAAGGAGTCATCCAAGGCTTCCTTCACCGTACCTGAGGCGAACATGTTAAAGGCAAACACGACGAGTTGCTTTTGATAGATAAATCCGAGTCCTCCCAACACAAGCAGCACACTTAGGGTGATGATCAATGGCTTCTTCCATTTCTTCTTCGGTTTCTTCGGCTTCCGTCTTGTTAAATGTGCGGCACTGTTTTCCATCATATCTCCTTTAATAACGGGTTCTTAGAATCATTTAACTATATTAATAACACGTTTTCAATAGATTGCGTTATAATCTGCATTACAAATGCATGTTCAAAAAGTCTGATTTTCAGTACCGAGAAGATGGAATGAAGCTAGAAATGGAGTAGCGGAGCGTAGGGAAAACTACGTGAGCAACTACAATGTTTCCGAAGGAAACATACTTCGTAAGCCCCTACTTATTTCGGCTGAATTTCATATTCGATGCTGATGATGCCGCCAGGCATCATTCGTAATCAAAAGTGGACTTTTTGAACTACCTCTACAAGATGAACAGAAAAGGAGCGATGAAGGATGGAGTATCGACGTTTGGGCAATAGTGGTCTGCGTGTATCTGCACTGGGGCTCGGCACCAATGCGTTTGGCAAACGCGCAGATGAAGCAGCTTCTACCCGCATTATTCATGCAGCGATGGATCAGGGCATCAACTTTATTGATACCGCCAATATCTACGCAGGTACGGAATCGGAACGTATCATTGGACAGGCTCTCACAGGTCGACGGGAAAACGCGGTGCTTGCTACCAAAGCCGGATTACCCCGGCATGATGGTCCTCATGGGCGGGGTTCTTCCCGCTACCATCTGCAACAAGAGCTGGAACATAGCCTGCGGCGTCTGCAGACGGATTATGTGGATCTCTACCAGATCCATACCTTTGATCCGCATACACCGCTGGATGAAACACTGCGCACACTGGACGATATGGTCACTTCAGGCAAAGTTCGTTATATCGGAGCCTCCAACTACGCAGCCTGGGAGCTGATGAAAGCTTTGGGGATCAGTGAACAGAAAGGTTATGTGCGCTACATCTCCACCCAAACCAGCTACTCTCTGGCAGACCGTACACCTGAGCTTGAACTGGTTCCGATGTGCCTCGATCAGGGTGTAGGCATTATTCCGTATTTCCCATTGGCAGGCGGTATTCTGACAGGTAAATATAACGGACAGACCAGTGTGCCTTCTGGTTCCAGAGCAGACACCGATCCGTCCTTCAACCGTTTCCTGCTGGAGCATAATATCCAACTAAGTGAACAAGTGAGTGCTAAAGCTGCCTCATATGGCTGCTCCCCAAGTGTGCTGTCGCTCGCATGGCTACTGACACGTCCAGCTGTATCCACAGTGATTGTGGGCGCTACACGCACCGAACAGCTGGAACATAATTTGGCTAGTTTGGACATGTCACTGCCCGATGAGCTGTTGGCCGATCTGGATCAGATCAGTGACTCTTTCCGTCGCCGCGAGCCGTTTGCATCCTATCGAATCGATTAAAACAACTGAAATAAACCTCCTGACGGATAAAGTCAGGAGGTCTATTTGTATTTTGTAGCGACGCTATAATTATTAGTAATTAGAAAAACTTCCAGTTCCACTACATTATGTAGTTTAATAAAATAAAAAAAATTATATTATGGATTAGCCCTCTGTTTTTTGGCGAAGAAACTCCTGCATGATCTCCAAATACTCTCCCTTACGATCATCCAAAGTTTCGAAGAATGCCTTGTCCGATTCCTCGACAAGATGAATTCCCTCCACAGCCAATCGGGTTCCTTCTTCCGTTGTTGTGATAATATTGGCACGCGTATCCGTCTGATGACGAGCGCGGGTAATTAATCCTCTCTTTTCAAGTGCACGCAGAACCTGAGAAGTCACGTTAACATCCACCTTGGCAAACTGAGCAATCTGAACCTGAGTTACTCCTTTGCCTTCCTCATCGTGTTCATTGAGCCATAAACAGGCGTGCAACAATACAAATTGGGGCTGTGTTAGTTCGAGTGGCTCCAACACCCGACGTACTTCCTTTTGCCACATCGCTGTTACCTGCCATAGCAGGTATCCCGGGCTTTCTTGTGCGTTTTTATACTGTGAGCTTGTCATCTCATACCTCCATGATGTGCGACCTTGTGCAACAGAATATGTATCCATCAGATATTACAGTAAGTCCGTTATTCATATAACGATGATGGAAACACATCCGTTGCAACTCTGTGTATTCTTCTATAAAAATATTTAGCGCGTAGGAATGAACTGCTTCACCCATTGTCCGAATCCTTGCGGATTGCGGCTCTGTATAAGAATGGTTCCTTCTCCACGGAACCGACATACCAATCCTTCTCCACTTGTAACACTGGATAACCAGCCCTGTGAAGCTTTCTCAATGCGGTAATCTACATAATGAGGCCATGCCACCAAATGGGCATTATCCACGATCATTTCTTCACCAGCGGCAAGATTGATCGCATGGATTGCACCATAGGAAGACAGAAATACGGTTCCACGCCCACTAATCTCAATAATAAAGAAACCCTCTCCCGAAAAGAGACCTTTCTTCAGGTTTTGCATTTTGGTATTCACCTGAATGCCTTCAGTTCCTGCCAGAAATCCGTCTTTCTGCACATAGAGTGAATAGGAACCGTCCAATTCAACGGCTTCCACATCGCCCATGCTTGAAGGTGAGAGCAGAATCTCTGCAGATCCGCCCGCAGCCGTCAATTCCTGAAAAAAGAACTTCTCCCCGCTCAGCATCCGACCGAACCCGGCAAACATCCCACCTTCTGCTGAACCCTTCAGTTCAACCGTCGGAGTCATGGATACCATCGCACCACTCTCCGCCTTGAACCGTTCTCCCCGTTGCAAATGTACTTTAAGCATCGCAAAAGCACCATCATATAGAATCTCATAGTTCACGGTTGCACCAGCTCCCTATTGTCTGAGTTAAAATCATTGAGCCCATTGTCCTCCAGCACTGCTGATTTATCTCCGTATTCCTTCACAATATGCTGATCTCCCCAATTACAGAGCGCATTGAGAATCGGTTCCAAACTGCGGCCATAATCACTCAATTCGTACTCCACTTTGGGAGGGACCTGATTATATACAATCCGGTTGACGATCCCGTCGTTCTCAAGCTCCCTCAGTTGCTGTGTTAACATTTTCTGTGTAATTGCGGGCATAATACGCTTGAGATCACTGGTTCGCTTTTTCCCATGTGTCAGGTGACAGAGAATAACGCACTTCCACTTGCCACCGATCACCTCAAGGGTAGCTTCAACCGAGATGTTATATTTTTTTCGAACCATATCTTGCTTCCTCCCTGATGAATTGGATTACATCCGTTGCATGCTGTATAGGCACCAAAAAGTACGTAGGGTACTAAAAAGTACGTACTATTCAATCTATACTGAATAACTCATAATAGCATTTGCCGGTACGTAAATCTACATTCTGGGGAGTTGAGCAAGAAATGTTACAAGATTCGAAACGCAGCACCTGGGCGCTGCTGGCGCTGGCTATCAGTGCGTTCGCGATCGGTACCACAGAGTTTATAAGCGTCGGGCTACTGCCCCTTATTGCAGATGATCTCGGCATTTCCGTAACTACAGCGGGACTGACCGTTACTTTATATGCCTTAGGCGTTACCTTTGGGGCTCCTATCCTAACCTCACTGACGTCTACCGTATCACGCAAAACGTTACTGCTTGCCATCATGGTTGTCTTCATTGCCGGTAACACGATGGCTGCACTATCAACGGGTATCACCATGTTACTCATTGCACGAGTGGTATCCGCTCTTGCTCACGGCGTATTCATGTCCATCGGCTCCACGATTGCAGCCGATCTGGTACCTGCCAATCGCAGAGCAAGCGCCATTGCCATCATGTTCTCCGGGCTAACGATCGCCACGGTAACAGGCGTACCTCTCGGTACCCTCATCGGTCAACATTGGGGCTGGCGCGCTGCCTTTATCCTCATTGTTGTGGTTGGCATCATTGCGATGATCGGAAACCTGATACTCGTGCCATCCACGTTAAAACGTGGAACACGAACGGCATTCCGGGATCAGCTGAAGCTGGTTACAGGTGGGCGCTTGCTGCTTGCTTTTGCCATTACTGCTGTTGGGTACGGAGGAACATTTGTTGTCTTTACGTATCTGTCCCCGTTATTGCATGATATCAGCGGCTATTCTGAGAAAACGGTAGCGTTCATTCTATTGTTGTACGGAATCGCCATTGCAGTCGGTAATATCATCGGCGGCAGAGCAGCCAATCGCAACCCGCTCAAGGCGCTCTTCTACATGTTCATCATTCAGACCATCATTCTGGGCATCATGTACTTTACGGTCCCATTCAAGTTGGCAGCATTGCTCACCATTATGGGCATGGGATTGCTGGCCTTCATGAATGTGCCTGGTCTTCAGATGTATGTTGTAACCTTGGCTGAACGATATGCACCACAGGCCAAGGATGTAGCCTCAGCTTTCAACATCGCCGCATTTAATGCAGGCATTGCCATAGGTGCCTATCTGGGTGGCGTGATCAATGACTCCATCGGTCTGATTCACACGACATGGGTCGGCGCCTTGATGGTTCTCGTAGCTGTAATCCTGACCGCGTGGGCTAAAATGCTGGAAAACAAGGATCAACAAGTACCAGCCTAAATGGAGAAAGTTTCGTTCTAAGCTTCATTCCGACCACAGGCGCAGGCTTTTGTGTATCGGTTCCAGCCATTGAAGGGAACCGGTTTCAAATCGTATTTTACTATACTATATACGTTGAGCCCTATTTGATCTAGTATGATTTGATTTTGTATGATGAAATAACGGCAATTCAGCTTGAAATGACTGATTTTTACACATTTGAAGGAGGAACTCTCATGACAACAGCTCAAACCGCACAACATTTACAATCTACAGTAACTTTGCATAACGGTGTTCATATGCCTTGGTTTGGACTTGGCGTATTTAAGGTAGAAGAAGGATCTGAATTGATTGAAGCTGTGAAAAATGCGATTAAACATGGCTACCGCAGTATCGATACTGCCGCAATATACGGCAATGAAGCTGGCGTGGGCCAAGCCATTGCCGAAGCCTTGAAAGAAAATAATCTGAAACGTGAAGAGTTGTTCGTGACATCGAAAGTATGGAATGCAGACCTCGGATATGAGGAAACGCTTGCCGCTTTTGATACCACATTGAACAAACTGGGACTGGAATACCTCGACTTGTATCTAATTCATTGGCCTAAGGCAGGCAAATACAAAGCAGCCTGGAAAGCAATCGAGGAGCTGTATGCAGCAGGCCGCATTAAGGCTATTGGTGTAAGTAACTTCCAGATTCACCATCTCGAAGACCTGATGCAGGATGCCAAAGTGAAGCCGATGATCAATCAGGTGGAATACCACCCTCGCCTGACTCAGGTTGAGCTTAAGGCCTTCTGTGAAAAGCATGGTATTCAGCTTGAAGCTTGGTCACCTCTAATGCAGGGTCAGTTACTGGACAATCCAGTGCTTACTCAGATTGCTTCATCCAAAGGCAAATCGGTTGCACAAGTAATCCTGCGTTGGGATCTGCAAAATGGAGTCATTACCATTCCGAAGTCGACCAAAGAACCGCGGATTATCGAGAACTCTTCCATCTTCGACTTTGAACTTTCAAATGAAGAGATGGATCAGATCAACGCTCTGAACGAAAATGTTCGCGTTGGACCTGATCCAGATAATTTCGATTTCTAATAGATAGCCTTTTGGGAGGCTGCTTTGTTTGTCATTGACATAGCATAGCGAAAACCACCGGACCAGGAGCCGGTGGTTTTTCGTCATATTTAAAAATGTTGTAATTCATATTTTAACTATTGGACCTGCCACAATGCAGGAACATTGGATGGTTCCCACCCAGGCAAGGATGTGTGGGACTGCAAGCATTTATACGTCTTGCCGCTATACGTCACCAGCTGTCCAACAGTATAGGCTGTATTGGCCTGCCAGGCGGAAACGCCCGGATTCGTCGTTCCGGTTGCCGTTTTTACAGTCACAGCACTACTCGCAGCAGACGTATTTCCCGCCGCATCTTTTGCTTTCACCGTAAATGTGTACGAGGTATCTGCTGCAAGCCCGCTGATCGTTGCCGTCGTTCCGGTCACCGTTGTCGCCAGTACCGTTCCGTTGTACACATCATAACCCGTTACACCCACGTTATCCGTGGATGCCGACCAGCTCAGCGTTACGCTGGATGTCGTTTGCGCGGTGGACACAAGGTTCGTTGGTGCAGTTGGTGCTTGCGTATCGCCTCCCGGCTGAGTCGTTGTGCTTACAGTTACAGCGTTACTGGCAGCAGACAGATTACCTGCCGCATCCTTTGCTTTTACCGTAAAGCTGTAGGACGTACCCGCTGACAGTCCGCTGATTGTTGCGGTCGTCCCGTTGACGGAGGTCACAAGATTGGCACCATTGTAGACGTTATAACCGGTAACACCCACATTATCTGTTGAAGCATTCCAAGCCAGCGTCACGGAGGTAGCTGTCACACCTGTCGAACGGGCATTACCGGGTACGCTTGGCGCCGTCGTATCTGCTGGAGGCACTGTACCTCCGGTAGGGAGATCGGCTTTCAGTTTATTTTGAAGTGTTTTGTTCCGGTCACCGCTAAGCTCCCAGAACATCGCTCCGCCAAGTCCTTTGCTTTTGATATAAGCGGTTTTATATCCAATAGACTCCGCATCGTCATAGCTGATAAAGCGCTTGTTGGACGCATTATAGAGATATGGCACTTTCGCCGTGTCATTCCAGTAACGGGTATACCCGTTTTTGTTGATGTAATTGGCCTCCAGATCGTAGAAATCAAAGGAGCCTGCTTCCCATGTTCCCACGGAAGAACCACCCGTGCACGTCTGATACTGGCCATTGCCCGCCTGTGCGCATCCATCCCAGCCACGTCCATAGAACGGAACACCAAGCACAAGTTTAGCGGCTGGTACGCCTGCATTCAGATGCCCTTGTGCTCCGGCAGCCACATTAAATGTATTGGCATCCGGCACCCCAGCAGTCGAAGCCGCAGGGTCATAGTTCAACGGCGCGTTATGCGCGCTGACTTTTTGCCAAGCCCCGTTAAAATCGTATGTCATAATATTAATCCAGTCGACGATGGCAGCTATATTGGCAAGCTCCGTATTGGCCACATAGGTCGTCGATGCACCGCTTGCAATCGTAAGCAGATACTTCTTGCCGTCTACAGCTCCTGCTGCATCCAGCTTTTCACGGATTTTGCTCAGGAGCAGGGTATAGTTCTGCTTATCCTCAGGACGTTTGCTGTTACCATCCAGCCCACCCGATACCGGATACTCCCAGTCCAGATCGACCCCGTCAAAATTGTATTTTCGCAGGAAGTCCACGGCAGAGTTCGCAAAGACCTCTCGCGTTGCAGCCGTCGCGGCTACATCGGAGAAGCGATTGGACCACGTCCATCCTCCCACGGAGATGATTGTCTTCAGATTAGGATTGATTTGTTTTAGCTTGTTCAGCTGATTGATGTTGCCTGCGATGGGTTGATCCCACGTATCCCCTGCAAATGTCTTACCCGTATCAATCCATGGATCGCCAAGCACGATTGTTCCGTTGGGCACATTGATCGTCTGGCTTTTTTCATTCTGACAGGTCCATGTCACCGGATTTGGGCCCGAAGGGTCCGGATTTCCATGAATGCCGTTCCAGCAAATATCTGCAAAAGCATAGTTGATATGCGTCACTTTGTTTGGATCGATATCAGTTACATTATAGTTTCTCCCGTACGCAGCCCAGGACGGGTAGTAACCAACAATTTTATAAGAATCTGCAGCTGCTGCCGTAGCGGGTTGGAGCACAAAAGAAGGAACAATGACGGATAAGAGCAGAGATAGACCCAGGAAAAACGTTGCGGTTTTCTTCAAAATAGTGTGTTTATTTACATTGGGCATTTAGTACACAACCTCCTTTGTTGTTTGCGTGCTAAAACCATTCAGGAATGAACGATGTGCATTTGAGAACTGGTTGTTTGTATATGCATCCCAGTTGATGGACCAGGTCATAATCCCCTTAAGACCCACATAACCTGCAGGTTGGCGAAGGGTATAGGAACCGCCGTATGATACGCCTTTGATCAAATAATTTAATGCCTTTTGCAGCTCGACTGGGGTCGTATAACCACCTCCGGCAGCCTGTTGGGAAGCCGGCACACCGATTGCAATCTGGTCCGGTCGCAAGGGACTGAAGAATGGGCCTGTGCTGCCGCCTACATGAAAGCCTTGAAGCAGCATCTCCGCCATGGCCACATGGAAATCAGCTGTTCCTTGGGCGTAAGAGCGCCCATCCAGCCCCACCATGGAGCCCGTGTTATAATGCTGCACATGAAGCAGGCTCAGGTCATTACGCAAGGCATGGATGACTGGAAGGTATGCTCCCCAAGGACCGCCATAGCTCAGATATCCGCCCTGTACATAGGCCGTCTCCGGTGCTGCCGTCAGAATGAAGTTAGCTCCAAAATGAGATTTAACCGCTTTTACGCCATTAATGAGGTTAACGATCTTCGGTGTCGTCGGACTACGGAAATCGGTATCTCCTGCATTCAGAGACAGGGAGCTTCCTTCCAGATCGATATCAAGACCATTGAAACCATAGGTGGAAATAATCGATTTTAACGATTCTTCGAACTGCTGTCTCTTGGTCGCATCGGTGAGTTCAATGGTGCCATTGGCTCCCCCCATGGAAAGCAGCACTTTTTTTCCTTGGCTTTGAAGGTAGGCAATATCGGATTTGAATTCGGCTACCGTCGCATTATACGGAGTAAAAGCAAGTGTTCCGCTGCCATGTGAAATCGGTTCGGCAAAGGAGACATTAATGACGTCATAAGCTGTTGATACGTTACGAAGTCTGATATTGGTCGAGCCATTGTCAAAGTTGTGCCAGTAGCCGATCAGCCATTTGCTGCCGGTTGGCCCGGGATTAGAAGATCCGTTGGAAGTCGTTACACTGAGGGAGGTGCTCGCAGCGGATGTATTGCCTGCGGCATCTTTTGCTTTTACCGTAAAAACATAAGTCGTACCAGCTGTCAGTCCCGTGACTACAGCCGTTGTAGCTGAGGTGCTTGTCACGAGAACACCGTTTCGATACACCTCATATCCCGTTACGCCCACGTTATCCGTGGATGCATTCCAGGAAAGACTCACGGAGGTGTCCGTGATGGAGGATGAAGTCAGACCCGCAGGAACAGAAGGGGGTGCCGTATCTGGCGTTGGCGTTTCCCCTCCCGAACCATCCCCGACGTATTTCCACAACGCGGGCACAACAGAGGGCTCCCAACCCGTCAACGCCGTATGGGACTGAATACACTCATAATCTTTATTTTGATATGTTACTAGATCTCCTTTCTTGTATGCGGTGCCTGCCTGCCATAGGGCAGCGGCGTCAACTCTTGGTGCAAACCACGAAATAATCAGAAGAAATGCCAAAGCGAATGTAATGACCGGGCGGAATTGAACAGCTTTATTCAAGCAAAATCCCTCCTGTACTGGGTTATTCTCACCTTGCAAACAAAGCTTCAATGGTACACTTACATGTGAGCCGCGATCGATTCGTGCCTTATCAACCGTCTGACGCTGAGTGTCTTCTTCACTCCCTTCCTTACCAGAATGGACCTTCCCTCTCGTTCTTTTTTTAATAAAAACCATCCAAATTTTACAGGGAATTTACAGATCCTCACCCTGTATTTAATCAGTAAAATGCAAATCAGATAAGGGATAAATTATTTCTATAGGGGGCGAAAAATGTAAGATACCGCACAAAAAAGGCTCTCTACCAAGTCCTTAAGAGACTTGAAAGAGAGCCTTTCATCTTAGATTTTGCTTGATTTTGCACAGTAGAAAGCATGACTTCCCGCCGATTAACCCTTCTCCTCACCGAAAGGTTGCCACCCGTCTACACCGGACAGAATAAGAGGTATCGCGTATTCGGCCGCTTCCTGATCACTTAGTGTTTTTGCCCAGGGAACCCGCGCCATCGTAGTGCCTGCCCCAGGTCCGGCGCTGTTATATTCGGCGTACGCAACCGTCGCTTCAGCATCTGCCTTGTTCCAATTATGCCAGCCCTCCTGCTTCACATGAGCACCGATCCAACAGTTCAAGAAACAGACTTTGGCATGATTACGCCATGGCCTGCCGAGGTATACCGACTGAGGAGGTGCATTGCTGGTGAGATCACAATCCATAAACACATACCCATAAGGCACATCCTCCGGAGTAGAGGCTGCCGTGATCCAGCCATTCACCTCACCGTTCGCAATCGCCGTATCGGACAAACGGTTCTTGGCAAAGATCTCACAACCCTTGAACACAGCCGTTGCCGAGCCAAAAATAAAATCGATGTCGCCCTCAATGTAGCAGTGCTCATAATATTGACGCAGCTTACGCCGCTCCGCCCCATCCCGTGGCCCGCCAAAGTAGCTGCGATCCAGCGGCTGCTCTGGCAATGGTCCGGTAAAGATCGTATCCTGATGGCCGATGAAGCGACAACTGCGGAACGCTGCCCGATCTCCATCCACGTACACAGCCAACGCCTGACCTACTACCTTGCCCGGCCCGGCTGAGTTAACGAAGGATATTTGCTCTGCTGTAAAATCGTCTGCCCCGATGAAAGCTGTGTAGGAATGAAAGGTATGATACTGCGACCCATCCGGGAACTTCTTGAGCGCATAATCATCATATGTAATGACAGTATGCTCCGCTCCCTCACCGATTAGATGAATCATAGGCTTCTCAATATCCAGCTTCTCGTAATATATGCCAGCCTTAATTCGGATCGTGAAGCTTTCGGTTCCGTGGTCCGGAGCGGCATCAATTGCAGCTTGTATGGTAGCATAATCACCCGTCCCATCCGGAGAAACGGTATAATATCGCATCGATTGACCCAGATTTATATCTGGTGACACCTGCTTACTCATGACAATCGCTCCATTTCCAGCGCAGCCAGCAATAACGGAGCCATACCCATAAAGGAATCGCTTACAATCGCTTCGGTCACATAGTAGCTGTACGATCCATCCCGGTCCAGACTGAGTCCTGCCCCGTGGCAGATTCCATTCAGCTTCACTCCGTCAGCGGTTTCTTCCACCAGTCTGGAGGTGAGTCCGTTCCAACCTTTATCCGCTGCCTCTCTAAAGTGTGGCTCCAGATAACGCAAGCGTACACCCTTCGCGAGTGCATACACGAACATACTAGAGCCGGAAGCTTCCAGATAATTTCCTTTGCGGAAACCCTGATCAAGCACTTGGAACCACAGCCCACTCTCCTGCTCCTGCACCCGAACCAACGCGTTACACATCCGTTCGAAGATGCCAATGATCGTCCCACGCTTTGGATGATGCACAGGGAAATGCTCTACGCTGTCTACAATAGCCATCGCATACCAGCCCATGGCACGACTCCAGAAGTGAGCCGAACATCCCGTCAATGAATCTGCCCAGACCTGTTCCTTCGATTCATCCCAGCCATGATAAAGCAGTCCGGTGCGTGGATCACGTGTCTTGCGTTCAATCAGCAGAATCTGATGAGCTACCTCATCCCATAATTCCGGTCGGTTGAACTGCTTCGCATACTGAGCCAGAAAAGGCGATGACATATACAATCCGTCCAGCCACATCTGGAAAGGATAGATCTTTTTGTGCCAAAAGCCGCCCTCAGATGTTCGGGGCTGCCCTGCAAGTTGCGCCGCCAGTAGATGCGCGGCTTCCGTGTAACGCTGATCTCCGGTAGTATCCATCAGCCCAAACAGGTTTTTGCCCTGATTGATCTGATCCAGGTTGTATTCTTCAAGTGAATACGTCGCAATGGAACCATCTTGCTGCACATACATATCCATATGTCTCTTCATAAAAGCAATATACTCGTCCTTACCGTACTGTTTCCCCGTTTGCGCCATTGCCATTAGTGTCATACCCTGAACATAAGCCCATCGTTCAGAAGGAAACGCATGATAGCCGTTCCCATCACATTGCTGGATAATCGTCTCTGCTATTCGCTCAGACCAGGATAATTGCGTCTGTACTTGCATAACGGACACCTCCTTGAATGTTGTACCATCCTTAACGTGCACATGTGCGTCTAATCATTCTTGTTCGTCGTTACTGACACTTTGCCGTTGAATTACGATGATTCAGCTTCGGCTGAATTACTACCGGATAGTCCACCTGTTCATCACGGATCAACGATACAATCAGCTCTGCCGCCTGCGCAGCCAGTTCATCCAGCGGTGGTCCGATGGTTGTCAATGCGACCTCAGCGTATTGCATATCTGGCAGATCATCGTAACCGATTAATGAGATATCCCTGGGGACGCTATAACCTGCTTCAAGCAAAGCCCGCAGCGCTCCCCGGGTCACCAGGTTGTTCAATCCGATAAAAGCCGTGGGCGACTCCGGGCCAAATGTATGATGACGTATGGCAAAATATCCGTCCTCCCAAGAGGAGTATGCTGGCAGTACATGGTCTTCGTTGAACACCAGGCCTGTGCGCTGCATAGCCTCCCTGTATCCTTCCAGTTTGATATTTTGCGAGTTGCCAATAAAACCGATTCGGGTATGACCCAGTGATTGCAGGTGCTCCACTGCTTTGAATATGCCCTCTTTCCGATCAATCTTAATGTATGGAGAGTTCGGTGTCTCATCTGTACCCAGCACGAAACATGGCATGTTGAGCGTGGCAAACTTTTTCCAAAATACATCCCGATTGTCCAAGGCATAGTCCCACAGGATACAACCGTCCACGCGAAGCTGGCTGAAGACATCCACCCCGTCATCGGCGACGACCAGAATCATCTGGTATCCCCGTTTCTTCAGTTCTGCGTGCAGACTGCCGGATATGTTCGAGAACAGCGGATTACTCAGCTCATCCAGCACAAAACCGATGATATTGCTTCTGCCTGTGGAGAGCTGACGAGCCAACATGTTTTTCCGATACTGGTGTTTCTCCGCAACGGCGAGCACCTTCTGTTTCGTCGCCGGTTTGATCCGCGGATCATCGTTAAGGGCCTTGGATACCGTGCTATAGCTCACCCCCGCCAATTTGGCAATGTCTTTAATGGTTATCAAAATCAATCAACACCCTTCATACCTTGGGAAACTTATTGCTGTGCAGCTTTATATCGATCATACTGCGCCTGTCTGCCTGCAATAACCTGCTCAATATTCATCTTTTTCAATGTTTCAATATAACTGTCGAACTGATCCAGACTCGCATCTCCGCTAATAAACTTGAAGTTCATCTCTTCCACATATGTCGTGATGTCAGGCATCGCCATGCTCTCCACACTCGCTTCATCCGGCAGTGCGTAGACAAACGGGAACGGCTCACGGATGTAAAGCTCCAGCTCCTTATCGAGCTTGGCATGCCATTCGGCTACGACAGAATCAGCAGAGTCGGTGGATTGAATGTTAGGCAGATTGACCGGACCGATGCCGAGCTTCTGAATGTATTCATTGTCTTTGCCTTTGTCCGTGAATGTCTTCACGCCGTTCTCTTCCGTATACGTATCGTCCTTGATACCCCACGTATAATACGTCTGCGCTTCCTCACTTACGGCATAGTCCAGGAAACGGAAAGCAAGCTCCGGATTTTTGCTGTCACGTGTAATGCCGAAGATGCCACTTACCGGTGTACGTCCTACATAGAACTGATCGCCATGCGGTCCTTTTAGTGGCAAGATGCCTTTGAAAATGGGCTCTGCCGGATCATAATCCTTAAAGAGCGGGCTGTAGACCATCGACATGTACCAGCTAAAATTAAACGTCGCTCCCGTCACATCCTGAGAGATGCGCGAGGTCACCTGATCACTTGTCGTACTGGCATAATCCACGCCAAGCAGGCCTTCTTTGTACAGTCCGTTTAAATAGGTGAGATATTCCTTGTAGGCAGGCTCATAATAGCTGAAATGTACCTTGCCCTGATCGTCTGCATAGAATTGATTGGACAGATCAAGTCCAAACGCCGGGCCAAAGGCCATCGACACAAATTTCGATTCCATGGACAGCGGAATTTCATCAGCCTGCCCGTTGCCATTCGGGTCATCCGTCTTGAATTTGCGCAGCATCGCCGTGAACTCATCCAGTGTAGTCGGTTCGTTCAATCCCAGCTGCTTCAGCCAGCGCTGATTGATCATAAACACAGGCATATAGTTTCGGGTGAGCGTCTGTTGCGGGATATAATACATTTTACCATCTGGCGTCGTTAAACTGGCTTTAACCGAAGGGGACTTTTCATATATTTTTTTGAGATTGACGCCGTACTTATCCACCAGTTCGTTAATCGGGATAAACAGGCCACTGTTGATGTATTTCATGAGCTGATCCTGATCCGGCAGATATACGATATCTGGCAATCCCGTACCCGCAGCCAGCCTCGGATTCACGGCATCCGCGTAATTCTGTGGTGGAATCAGATCCCAATCGACCTCAACACCAGCATTGCTCTCGATTTTCTTCACAATGGCGGCGGTAGACAGATCCACATTGGTCGTCCATGCGTTGGTTCCGAGAACAGACAACTTAGCATCCGGCTGATCGGTTACAGGACCTGCACCAGTGTAATTAAATGCTGGTTCCGAGCTGGTTGGGGTACTTCCCGCATCATTGCCCGCCTCTGTTCCACCGCTACAACCCGCAAGGCTGATTGCCAGTATCGCTGCCATTACACTTTTTCTTCCTGCCCCTTTAAATCTCATCCATCATTCCTCCTTAGGTATGAACCACTTTGAACTCCCTTGAATGACATGACACTTAAGTAATTAAAGCTATCCTTTCACGGCTCCGAGGGTGATGCCCTTAACGAAGTACCGTTGGATAAACGGGTAGATCGTAACAATCGGCAGAATGCTGACCACAATGGATACATAACGAACCTGAAGGGAGGAGACCGCCAGTGCGCCCGAAGTCATCGTACCTCCCATCTTCTGCATCACTTCCGGCGAAGCCATGATCAGCACTCTTCGCAGGAACATCTGTAAGGGCTGCATATCCTGTTTGCCCAAATATAATAGGGCCGAGAAGAAGTTGTTCCAGTGGAATACCGCATAGTACAGGGTAAGTACGGCCAGTGTTGGCTTGATGATGGGAACCGCCAGACGGTACAGCATTGTCAGCTCGTTGGCCCCGTCTATACTGGCACTCTCGAAAATCTCATTGGGAATGCCTTCAAAAGCCGAGCGGCAGATCATGACGTTAAACGTAATCACCAGCACAGGCAGCACCATGACCCAGCGGGTATTGTACAGTCCAAGTGAGGTAATGAGCATATAGACCGGAATGAGTCCCCCCGAGAAATACATCGTGAAGGCAATGAAAAAATTCAGTTTTCTACGCAGAAAAAATTGCTGTCTCGATAACGGAAAGGCGGCGAGGCATGTTGCCACGATGTTCAACAGTGTGCCAACCACGGTGTACCAGACGGTGTTGTAGAATGACACCCACAACTCCTTGTATTGCAGGACCATTTGATAACCTGACAGGGTGAAACCGACAGGCCACAGCACGACTTTTTGTTTGTCGATTGCATCCACCGAGCTGAATGAAATACTGATCACGTACAGGAAGGGATACAACGTAATCACGACCGCCAGTATGGTCAGCAGGTAGACACATCCGTAGAACAACCGGTCACTACTCGATTTTTGCATACAGGATCTCCTTTTGGTTCAATTATGGTGTTACCAGAGTGACATCTTGGTGAGGCGTCGGGTCATGGAATTGGCTGCAAAGACCAGCACAAATGTGATAATGGAGTTGAACAAACCCACTGCTGTGGCGAAGCCGTAATTCTGTCCCTCAATTCCCATCCGGTAGACGTAGGTCGACAATACATCAGCAGTTTCGTAAGTAGCTCCGTTGTAGAGCAGATATACTTTCTCAAAACCTACGCTCATAATGCCGCCAAGCGATAGAAGCAGGAGGATGACGATTGTTGGTTTGATGCTGGGAAGGGTCAGGTGCCAGAGCTCCTGAAACTTGTTGACCCCGTCAATTTTGCCGGAATCGTACATCTCGGGATCAATGCCCATAATGGCTGCGATGTAGATGATGGAGCTGAAGCCGAAGCTCTGCCAGATGTCGGAACTGGTGAAGATGGTTCGAAACCAGCCAGCCTCCATCATGAAGTTAACTTTGTCCATACCGAGCTTGGCAATGAGGGTGTTTACAATGCCATCTGTTGGTGACAGGAAGTTGATAATCATGCCGGCTACAACGACGGTGGAGATGAAGTGAGGAAGGTACGTAACGGTCTGGGCAAATCGCTTGAATGTCCGGTTCTTGATCTCCACGATGCAGACCGCGAATAAAATCGGAATGGAAAACCCGAACAGGAGTGGCAGGAAGGCCAGCAGAAATGTGTTACGCAGCAGTCGCCAGAAGTAAATGGAATTCACGAACTGTTCGAACCAGCGCAATCCCACCCATTCCCCGCTGAGCATGCCCTGTCCGGGCAAGAAATTGCGAAATGCCAACAGCACACCAGGCATCGGAAGGTACATGAAGATAAGGTAATACAGAAAAATTGGCGAGAACATCAGCAACAAATATTTATCCCGTCTGATCAAGCTGAACAACGTAGACATGCGTCTCTTCACCTTAAATCGCTTCCCTTCGTTCATAATTACAACGTTTGAATTTTCAAACGAGTATAGCCTTCATAATTGGTACATGGATTATAATTATCCTTATATCAATTCTACTACCATTGATAAATTGCTATTATTTTATCATTTTGACTAGAACTTATTCGCTTCACCCAATGCTCAAACCATAATTACAACGTTGTAATTTTAATCCAAATGTATACGCTTACATAAACTTTTTCCCATCTTAGCAAAGTCTTCAATGTTTGGCAACAACAAAAATCAGTGTCATGCCTGGAACGTTCTAAATACAGTCCCGCATACGCGAGACTGCCCATTGAAATCTACACCTGTTTCCGATATTCCATTGCTTCCTCATCATATTGGAACGGTAAGAACAGCGTAATGACCGTTGAAACCTCACTGATTTTGTGGCTACAATACACCTAGGACAATTGAGGATAACAGAAGGAAGGAATAACGCATGATTATTGATGTACAGCATGTCACGTGGAAAAGGGGACCTCTTACCCTGCTGAACGATGTCAACTGGCAGGTTAACGACGGCGAACACTGGGCGTTGCTTGGCCTGAATGGCTCCGGCAAAACAACTCTCTTGAACATGATCACCGGGTATCTGTGGCCGACCGAAGGCAAAATATCCGTGCTAGGCCATGAATATGGCGATGTGGATCTGAGAGAGCTTCGCAAATCCATCGGCTGGGTCAGCTCATCTCTGCAAGAGAAATTGTACGGCACAGACCGCACACAGTATGTGGTGATCAGCGGTAAACATGCCACCATTGGCTTATATGACAAGCTATCAGATGATGATCTGGATCAGGCACAACAATTGATGCAAACGCTGGGCTGTCCGCACCTGTGGGATCGCGAATATCGTACCTGTTCTCAAGGCGAGAAAC
Source organism: Paenibacillus amylolyticus (assembly GCF_001570725.1). Classification (GTDB taxonomy): domain Bacteria; phylum Bacillota; class Bacilli; order Paenibacillales; family Paenibacillaceae; genus Paenibacillus; species Paenibacillus amylolyticus_A. The sequence goes on along the minus strand of NZ_BCNV01000005.1, from coordinate 271,604 downwards.
AGAAACTTCTTATTGCCCGAGCACTCATGGCCAATCCGCGTGTGCTCATTCTGGACGAGCCTTGTAATGGACTGGATCTGTTCTCAAGAGAAAGACTGCTGGACAGCATCCGTGAATTATCACAGCGTCCAGATACCCCTTCACTCATCTATGTCACCCATCATACCGAGGAAATATTGCCTGTGTTTAGTCACAGCCTCCTGCTTCGCCGGGGTGAAATAGTCAATAGTGGATTAACCAGCGATCTGATGAATACAGAAGTGCTGAGCAACTTCTTCGAGGCACCCGTGGAAGTTGATCGGCACGGGGAACGTGTCTATGTCAGAGCTACGGCGGATTCATAATCGCGGGGTTATACACAGCAAACGTAGCATAGGTGTAGAAACAGAATACTAAAAAGCCCAATATCTTATCCACATGTGGATAGATTTTGGGCTTTTTACTCCTATATCTAGTGTTATCCACTGTTTTCTGTGTAGAACTTTCTACTTTTTGAGTATAACTTAGCTATGTCCTTCTATATTCTTCTCCACGATCTATTTCCGGGCAGCCAGGAAAAGAAACAATGGAATCCGCTGCCTGCGCAGATAAGTTTCTTCGTTCATAAAATGTGCGCGCTGAGGTGCTGACTCACGTAAATGTTCAACACGGAACCCCGCCCGTTGTAACGCCATATAGTACGATTCAATGGAACGATGCATCTTTTTTACAGAACCGCCGAGCCACTGCTGCTCACGGAATCCTTCCACAAAATACTGATCAACCACCCAATTCGTTCGAGTCCCAGAGGGTTGCAGCGTGGACGTGATCACAGGGTGTTCTACCGAGAATACCAATGTCCCATTCTCTTTCAACGTATCGTATATGTTGCGGAACAGGCTCTCCACATCTTCAATATAGTGAACAGCCAGTCTGGATATGACCAGATCATACACTCCGGTCGGGTAGGTCCAATCTTCCATGAACGCTTGCTCAATCCGGGCATTCAATCCTTTTACTGATTCGTTAGCTGCTTGAATCATATTCACAGAACCCTCAATTCCCGTATACGTCGAACCTTCGCACTCTCCACTCAGCAATTCTGCGGCGAACCTTGCATCTCCACAACCGAGGTCCAGTATATTCTTGCCAGCAACGTCTCCGATCAACTCCAGCATCACCGGCTTCTCCAATGTATCATTGGCGTTCTCCTGCCACTTGCGACGTTCCATATACTTCTCGAAATTCGCTTCAATATCGTAAAAGTCCGATCCTCTGCCCTTCATTGCATAACCCCCATTTCTGTTAAGCATGCTCCTACTTACAGCCTGTAAGAGTATACAGAATATGGATGTGCCTGGCTATAACAAAAAGGCTGTTGCTTGAAATTATCCAGCAAGCAGCCTTTCTGCCTTACCCTTATACGCTTATCGTTGCTTAGCCAAAACGTTGCGTCTTGTACCACTTGCTCTCGCGTTTCCGAATCTTGTCCATCAACAGCGAGTAGAATGCCTTGATCGAGATCAAGATGAATAGCTGTGCATACGTGAAGTACGACACGCAGGCGTAGATGAAATTACGGGTATTGCTCTGTCCAATATCTGCGGCAAGAGCCAGATTGATCTGTAACACGTAAATAAAGTACATGAGTGCCCAACCAATGACCAGGAACACATACGCATCTCCAGCAAACTGGAACGGTGAACTTACCTCCGGTTTGAATATAGCAATGACTCGATAAACCAGATTCACGAGGAATATGATGTCCGATACAATGATCGCAAGCATGAACCAGAAATAACTGACGGCATAATAGATGACCAGCAACTTATTACGCCAACTGGAGCGGTTAAACAGATTATGGATGTTATCCAGTACGACCTGGTAGTTCCCCTTGGCCCAGCGTTCACGCTGTTTCATGTATACACTAAGCTGTTCCGGCTCCTGCTGATAGGCTTCTGCTTGCGGCGCAAGCGCCACAAACTGTCCTCGATTCAAAATCTCGAACGACAACGCGGTATCTTCTGTAATGGCTGTGACATCCCAACCACCAATTTCACGGATTAACTCGGTTTTGATAATGTAGTTCGTTCCCGGGATGGAACCAAGCTGGAACAATTCCCACAGACCCGTGTGATACACACGTTGCGAAGTAATGATTTCCAGATTGATGCATTTGGAGAGGAAATTCTGACCTCTGTTGCGTGCTTTGTTTCTACCAAAAACAACACCATATTGTTCAGGGTTCTCAAGCGATTTTTGCGCCAAAAACATTAGTGAATTCCGTTCAGGTGCGGCATCTGCATCGAAGATACAGATCCAGTCGCCCGTGGCAATTTCCAGTCCGTCATTTAATGCCCCGGACTTGCCACCTGTTCCTTTTCGCTCCATTACCATCACATTACGATGCATATAACTGGTCTGACTGAGGAATGATCTCAGCTTCTCTGCGGTATCATCTGTGCAGTTATCCGCGATCACGATGACTTGAACCTTATCCTCCGGATAATTCAGGCGCAGGATGTGCTCTACCGTCGCCACAATGACCAGACCCTCGTTGTGTGCAGGAACCATGACTGTGACTGTCGGATAATGATCCATATTGTCAGGGATCTGAATCCCTTTTTTGTCCTGTTTATTAATAAAACGAATCGCACCCGCCATAATAACAATCGACTCAAATACGGCAATCCAGATACTAAATATCGATAATATTAAAATAAAATCAGCCACTTACCTTCCTCCGATCATACTTGCGAATAACTTTCGATCGAAAACGAAGGGTTGCAATCGTTAACCAAATCGTAAATACCGCGAATAAACAACTGACGGCGATACAGATCGGGATGAACCAGGACATATAGTCCACAGCGCCTCTCTCCTTCCCGTTACATAAGTTCAACTTAAGATTATTTACACTGACACTCCGAGGACAGAACAGCCTTCCGATCGCTGTTATCCCCAGATTTTTTTGATTCCCTTCTTCATAAGGGAAAATCCAGGGATAAGCGTATGCTTCCGATGTAGCTTTCTTTCAGAAAGCTTTTAGGCGAACGCTACGCTTCTTCAGATTATTTCTGTTCTCTCCGTTATCGTGTAAATGATTAGTTGAACTATATAACTTATATATATTCACCGATGAGATCGGTCTCTGTGTTTCGTTCAAGGGCAGCGATAACCGCGTCTATATCCTCATACTTGCTGAATTGCTCTTTCTGGAATACCAGAGCGCCGGATCTGATCACCGTCTGCAGCTCATTTCCCTTTTTATCAATCATGTGAAGATCCATTATCGCTTTTTTGATTCGCTCTGTAAGAACGGGCAGGTATTCCACATTCGCCATCGGACATAAAATGACAAATCGCCCGCGATCCACGAAAAATTTATAATCCTCATATCGAATCTGCTTCTGAATCGTATTCGAAATTTCAAGCAGGAACTGTGCATACCGGACAGAGCCAAGAGATTCCATCACCAGTGGCAAAAATTCAATCTTGAACATGGCAATGCTGAATCCATACTTTTCGGAGTACCGACGAGCAAGGTTACTGTGTTTAATTAACGTATCTGCCAGAGCATCCTTATTACCAAGCGTGGTATCCAGATCGATTTCGGGGTTAAGATCCTGCATATCCTGAAGACGTTCCACTACACGTGCACTGCGCAGCAGGCTTGCCTTGATGAACGCGGCCACAGCAACGTTGGCCGGGATGAGTAACCACCAGGAGAACACGAGCACATTCGCATCAGCGTAAGTAACAAGCCACACAAAATAGGAGACCAGGTATACAAAGCCCGCCACGACGGATACGCCAACAGGCAGCAAAAGACCAAATACCAATACACCCAGCGACACGATACTAAAAATCACATCCCCTGTAGTGTAGCTCTGATCCATATACACTTTAAGATAAATCAATAGTTGCTGCATTACGGCTAGTCCAATTAAAAGGGCATATCCCCATGCCATACGGCGGGTAGGTGCTTTATTTCTCATAGTTCCTTCTCTCCGTTGAATTTTTAGAACGCTTGTTCAAACTCACTTCTCTTATTTTTCAACATTTTATGACATGATTAGACAAAACTATGCTAACACATTGAACAGTTTATAAAATGACAAAATCATTACTTTTTAATGTTTTTCTGTAAATTCGTTTCTCCCAACAAAGGAAAAAGATTATCGAACAGATGTGTGTTGCCGTCAAATACATATCCTCCTGGATAACGAGAGTCCTGACCTCGCAACGTGATCATATGGTTATACAGCTGTTTGGCCCATTTTGGATCACCTGAACGCACAGCGAGTAAGATGGCAAGGCCATATACCGATGAAGATTCATAAGATACGGCAGGTGTGCGTGATTCTCGCTTATACTGTCCAGGCAGCTGATGCCGGGTGTTGAACTCCTTTTTCAAAAAAGAAATGAGCTTGTCCGGTTTGCGGTCGGTCACCGTTAGATGATTCGCCACGATCAACTGGTCGATCAGATTCACGGTATCATCATACGTATAATCTTTACGGACCACATCGAAGGTCTTTGGATAGAACAATCCATCGTCAGGCATCTTCTTCAGCAGCGCTTCGTACCTCTCATAGGTTCCCGGTTCCACTATTTGATGTTTTTCCATCGCTTGAAGTGCAGGCAGATCTACATAGACCAGGCTTAGCGTGTCCGTTGAATGTCCGCCTGCAAAATCGTGAAAATCCACTAAATATCCTTGCTTTTGAGCCCACTGTGTTAAGGCTCGGGAAATGGCTGCTGCTGTCGCCAACTTTGCCTCTCTCCCTTGCTCCCACTGATCTGCTGCCTGCAATAAGGCGCCTATAATGCGAAGATCATCGCCGAGTGCATTGGTCGTCACATGGGATTCACCCTTGGCATCCAGCTTCCAGGCGATATACGGATCTGGCGGCGTGAGAAAGTAGGTCGTCAGTTGCTTGTAGCTCTGCTCAAACATAGCCTGATCATCGCTCGCTGCGGCATACTCCATCCACAGACCGAGTGACTCCGACAGTGCCTCTCTACCCGCAACGATATCTGCTTCCTCCGAAGCTGCATCCTGTAAGTAGGTAGCCAGTGTCCCGTTAGGGTTGGTCATACTCTTTTGGATAAAAGATACCGTTGGGGATACTTCGTTCATTAGGAAACGCTCCCTTAACAACATCACGCTGGCTGCGGTAATAATGATCAGCATTAGGACCAGCCACGTTCGTTTTTTTCGAAATATGATCTTCACGCCATTCCTCCTGCACGTATACGACTGTGACCCCCTAACCCTTCTGGTCAAGGACTGCGACACATCTAAAGTTCGCATTTATTCGAGGTTATCCATGTAGGGCCGTCGTCCACCCTTTTTGACAAACTTCCAGTCCACTTCAATGTTATGGCGCATCCGTCTGAGAAGATGAATGGCTGTCTCAATCTCTTCCTCTGTCAGACCATCCAGCGTCACCTGATCTGAATGCACGCCTTCTTTTCGAATAAATTCCCATGCTTCAAGCCCAGCTTCGGTGGGATACAACACTTTATTCTTCTTATTACCCATTGCTAACTGTTTAATAATGAATCCATCCGATTCGAGTTTGCTAATGGCTCTGGCCGCAGTCGTGCGATCCACTTTGATCAGTTCAGCGAGCTGATTCGGAATAATGCCCGGATTCTCACAGATTCGATACAGATATAGATATTGTCCACGGGACAGGTTCAAATGCTGAAACTCAACATTACTGATGGAATCCAGACAGCGGGCAATCATGCCAATCTCACGCAGTACTTCTTTTTTCTCAGTCAACACATTCACGCCCCTATTAAATTGTTGCATTCGCAACATAATTGATGGTATAACTACAGTTGAAATGGTTTCAATTTTAAACATATAGCTCAAACCGTATACATGGAACGAAAATCGTTCCACATTCCTGTTATGTACCAGTTTATCACGTCAGGATAACATTACGTTCACCCAAAGGAGAAACATTCATGAATACAACGATTGTTGAAGTTAATAACCAGGAATTGCTTGATGCCTGCTTCGCGATTCGCACAGCTATTTTCGTTGAGGAACAAGGCGTTCCTGCTACGGATGAATTCGACGCTTATGATACATTAGATGCGGAAGCACGCCACATTCTGCTCTACGTGGACGGTGTACCTGCCGCTTCTTCCAGACTGCGCGTGGTGGAACAGGTCGCCAAATTGGAACGAATCTGTGTCATGCTCGATTATCGCAAACATGGTCTGGGTCGTGTGCTGATCGACAAGCTGGAGCAGATGGCTCTCGCTCAGGGGCTTGAGAAGGCCAAACTACACGCACAAGTGCAAGCTTCCGGGTTCTACGAGCGCCTCGGATATGCGCCTGCATCTGACGTATTTATGGAAGACGGCATTCCCCATCTGCTGATGACCAAAAAACTAAAATAATGACACCAAAAAACGCCTCGGTCATCACTTCTCAGTGATATACAGAGGCGTTTTGTATTCAGGCAACGCATTCGCGATCCAACAACGGTAGATGGCACGTACAGAGTACAGGCACTGATTATAACAACCAAGCATTCTACTTATCTGCCAGCCCCGCGTTGTGTTTTATCCCAGTGCCAGACGGTCTGGCTCGGATTCGACAGCGTTGTTCTTCATTTGTTTACTGCGCAACTGTCCGCAGGCAGCATCGATATCGGTACCATGCTCCATACGTACAGTGGAGTTGATGTTGTTCTTTTTGAGCGTATCATAGAAGCCCAGAATCGACTCTTCTGTACTCCGTTGATACTGACTGTGCTCATCCACCGGATTGTATGGAATTAGATTAACACTAACCATACTTCTGCGACTGGACAACAGTTCAGCCAGCTCTGCGGCATGCTCACGCTGATCGTTAACATCACGTAGCAAGATGTACTCAAACATGATGCGTTTGTTCGTTGTAGCCAGATAATAATCCACTGCATCCATCAATTGCTCAATTGGGAAAGCCCGGTTGATCTTCATGATGTGTGTACGCAGTTCATTATTAGGTGCATGCAGAGAGATTGCCAGGTTAACCTGCAGACTGCTGTCTGCAAATTCCTTGATCTTGTCCGGAAGCCCACTTGTGGATACGGTAATCCGTTTCGCTGCAAGTGCCAGTCCTTTGCGATCCTTGATGACTTCGATGAAATTACTCATGTGCTGGAAGTTATCAAACGGTTCACCAATACCCATCACAACGACGTTGGTTACCCGCTCGTCTTGACCTGCTGCATCCAGATGGCGCTGTACGTGCATAATCTGTTCCACAATCTCTCCAGCAGTCAGGTCACGGCTCTTCTTGATCAGACCGCTCGCACAGAAGCTACAGCCAATATTACAACCGACTTGTGTGGTCACACAGACGGTAAGTCCATATTTTTGCCGCATTAATACCGTTTCAATCAGGTTGCCGTCCTGCATCCGAAGCAAAAATTTCACAGTACCATCTGCTGATTCCTGCTTCACATGTTCGCTTAGCGAGTTCATTGTGAAGTGTTCGGAGAGAACGTCCAGACATTCCTGACGGACATCGGACATCGCGGGAAAGTCGTGTACACGCTCTTGATATAACCATTCCCAGATCCGGGATGCACGGGATTTCTTCTGCCCATGCTCCGGCAGCCAGGAACGTAATTGCTCTAATGTTAATCCATATATGGATGATTTGTTCATTGTATAATCCTCTTTTCGCAAAAAAGCATATGGCTTATCGGTCCTACCCAAAAAACCTCTACTCCGTATTGTCCCAAAATTGACGAGGGAAAACAAGGGCTTTTGCATTTCTTCCAAGAGGTTTTATCCATGGTAAATCTGCACAACAGACAACATTTATGCCTATGTGGTCTTCACTTCTAGAAGTGAATGATACCGGATGTGTGCAGTAGAACCAGCAGAACCAGGATTGGTGCCACGTAACGCAGCATGAACAACCACACCCGGAACCATCCGGAACGCAGGCCCGAGGCTTCCGCAGCCGTTTTCCAAAAGTATCCTGCAAAAATCGTCACAAGCAGTCCACCGACAGGCAGCAGGATGTTGGACGCCATAAAGTCCATCCAGTCGAATACACTCTTCGACCCAATCGTCCATTCAGGCAGCAATCCGAGCGATAATACCGAAGGAAGACCCACGATGAAGACCGCGAGCGAAATCACCCATACCGCGCGGTTGCGGCTCCAGGACAACCGTTCCATGAAATATTTCACCGGAACTTCCAGCAAGGATACAGCCGACGTCAATGCCGCGATAGCCAGCAGGATAAAGAACAATCCCGCAAACAGGAATCCAAGCGGCATGGCCGAGAAGGCAGCCGGAAGTGCGATGAAAATCAATGACGGCCCTTGGTCAGGTGCAATACCGAACGAGAAGGTCGTTGGGAAGATAATCAGACCTGCAATGAGCGCATAGATCAGATCACCCGCACCGACGGCAACGGTAGCCGCACCGAGGGATTGATTTTTATCCACATATGAACCGTAGGTTACAAGAATACCCATCCCGAGTGACAGGGAGAAGAAGGCATGTCCGAGCGCAACCAGTGCGGATTCGGTTGTAAGCTGCGAGAAGTCTGGGTTCAGGAAAAATGATACACCCGCACCTGCACCCGGCAAGGTAACTGCACGGATCATGAGTATAATCAGCAGTACCAACATCGCTGGAATCAGTACCTTGTTGAACTTCTCGATTCCGTTAGATACGCCTTTGGCCACAATCCAGCCTGTGATCAGAACCGAAACCAGTTGCCACACGATTGGCATATAGCCACCTACGAAGGAATTGAACTGTCCGGCATAATCCGGATTGTTAAACAATGTTCCACTGAAGGAAGTCACTGCATATTGCAATGTCCAGCCCGCAATAATGACATAAAAGGACAGGATGATAAACGGCGTCAATACTTGCAGCAATCCCGCTGCGAGCCAACCTTTATGTCCACCAGCTTTGATAAAAGCTGTAGCTGCACTACCTCTGCCACTGCGACCAATCGCAAGTTCAGCGAGAAGAACTGGCAGACCAATCAGCAGTAAACACACAATGAAGAGCAGGAAAAACGCCGCTCCTCCGTTCTCACCCGTAATGTACGGGAATTTCCACATGTTGCCCAGACCAACGGAACTACCAATGGCGGCAAGAATGAAGCCTGCTTGGGAGAACCGTTCCCCTTTGCCAGCGTTGTCTTGATCCAGATTAGGCTTACTAAAATTCATCGTATCTACTCCATCACTTTAAAGTTTTCCCGTAATTATATACTACTCCACGTGTCAGGTCATTCGAAAATCGAAATTTGTCGAAATGTTATTTATTTACATAAAAATACACACGAAAAACTTCATCCCATAAGTTCCCCTAGAAACAGTATGTGATAAAGTCTAGATGTCCAACCGTATGAAGTTAAAATGACGTAAATCATTCTAAAACTCAACCTCAATACAATAAAAAAGAGGTGTTCCCTCAGCCACTTTCATGACTGCGGAGCACCTCGTTCTCTTATTACACTTTAATTTGAAGCAACTCATATTTGATAACGCCCATCGGAGCATTTACATGAATGACGCTGCCTACTTCTTTGCCCATCAATTCCTTGCCAAGCGGGCTTTCGTACGAGATTTTATTATCCGCAACATCGGCCTCGGCAGGACCAACCACTTTATATTCAATCTTCTCGGCGAACTCAATGTCATTAAGCAACACCGTCGATCCAATGCTCACTTTGTTGGAGTCTATATTGTCTGAAGAGATGACTCTTGCTTTCGTCAGCATCTTCTCCAAGATCAAAATTCGAGTCTCCATAAAGGCCTGATCATCTTTGGCTGAATGATACTCACTATTTTCCTTCAGGTCACCGTAACTGATCGCGAGCTTCAGACGCTCAGCCAGTTCCTTACGCTTAACCGTCTTCAAATCCCTCAGTTCGTCCTCCAGCTTTTCCAAGCCTTCCTGTGTCAAAATCACTTCATCATTAGCCATTTTTCCATCTCCTAATCCTGCTATCTATCTATATTCTAACCTATATCCACTCCAAAGGGTTAGCATACCCCAGAAAAAGAAATAGCTCATCCATATATTGTATTTCATTGACATCAGTACCATGTTTATCTCTTGAGATGATTTTCAAAGCTGTACTCATAATTGTACCGTTACAATCTACTCAACTGATGATGTTGTTTTCGTCCGCTCACTTTTACAATGAACTCAGGGCATCAGAAGTTTATAACCATTGCGTGCGGCCCACTATATGACATGAGGTGATCTAGATGAATGAACTTTTGAATCCATCTGAAATACAGGCCTATCTGAAACGGATCGGCATTGATGATATAAAGAAACCTACACTGGAATTCTTAGTTGAACTCCAACGAGCACATGTGCACTATCTATCCTGGCAAACGGTCGATATTTTTGCAGATCGTCCTGCGGGAATCGGTCTTCAAGAGTCCATCCAACTTATATTAGAAGGCCGCAGCGGTTACTGCTTTCATCTAAATGGTGCATTCAGTGTTCTTCTCCGTTCGCTGGGTTATACGGTTGATTGGCATCGTGGGGGTGTGCAGCCCCATGGAGAACAACCACGTGTGAACTCGTTCCATCTCGGTCTATCTGTCCTTTTACCAAATGCTGACCCGACAGTTGAGCGCTGGATTGTGGATGTAGGTCTAGGCGGAATGCCCTTCGAACCTCTGCCACTTCGTTATGGAACCTATGGTTCAGCACCGTTTACGTATCAATTGATGCCATCACCTGTTGCTGCTGGGGGATGGCGGCTTGAATACGAGCCGAATGGGCCAAGTGAAGGTGTGGACTATGCTCCTGAAGCAATCACCAGTCTGGAAGAGTTCATTCCAAAGCATGAATTCTACAGTCGGGCGGTCGAATCACCTTGGCATAACGTATTTTTGCTTCGTCAGCGGGATGAGAATCGCAGTCATGAATTACGTGGATGCATGCTCCGAACACATGATATCGAAGGAATCCGAAAAACAGAGATCCAATCCTACAACGAATGGCGTGACGTATTAACTGAAGTATTCCATGAACCGTTGGTGAATTACAGTGAACTGGAATGTCAAGACATGTGGGAGCGAGTACAGGCTGCGCATACGGAATGGAAACAAGCACAAGAAGCATGAACTTGATGTTCCACATAAAGGAAAGTTATTGATCCTCGCCGAATATGTGCACAGGTGATAAATGATGATAACTATTCGTGTGCTCCAAGTTCCAGAAGTATTGCCCGAGGCGTACTGGAACCACTTTCTGTCGCAAGTTTCTGCCGAGCGACGTGCTCAGGCTTCACGTTTTATGCGTCAGGCTGACGCGTATCGCTCCGTGCTAGGAGAGATATTGACTCGTGTGACTCTAAGCAAGTTAACCGGCCTGAGGCCAACTGATCTTTCTTTTACCCGTAATTCCTACGGCAAACCTTCGCTCAGCCACCATTCCAGTGTGCAATTCAACGTCTCCCATTCTGGCGATTGGATTGCTCTGATCTCTGGGGGTACAGGTGAACTCGGCGTGGATGTGGAAAAAATAGCTCCCATCGACATGCAGATTGCAGAGCGGTTTTTCTCTCCAACTGAAAGCCAGTTCCTGGCTGCAAAGCCCGCCGAGATGCAGCAGGAGACCTTCTACCGTCTATGGACGCTGAAGGAAAGCTATATCAAGGCAGTCGGTATGGGACTGTCCATACCATTGGATTCCTTCGCCATCCTTCCCGATAAGGGAGGGGGTTGGCATTGCGAGCAGGCCGGGGACTATCGCTTTCACAGTCAGCGACTGGATGATGGACATATGTTGGCAGCCTGTTCGGCTGGGGGAGAGCTCCCGATCAAGCCGGAAGTGGTAACCTTGGAGGATCTGTATACGGAGTTGGTGTAGTTAACCAACTACCTAACCGATCAAGAAAAAGAGCGAGTCAATCCGGCGACAAATTTGCCCTTGTCCGGTATGACTCGCTCTTATTTTATCGAAACTCTTTCAGGTAACAACGTCTACTTAGCTTTCGTTGCTTCGTTAAACAAACTCAATCCTACCCTTCTTGCTTTGCCACCGATTCTGAACCCACCGTGGACGAACGTTTTAACTTGCCAAATAATCCTCCAACCGGTGTCTTCCGTATCGTAGCTGCTGCGTCCGCATCGCGGATTTTCAGGGCAAAACATAGCCCTATAAGCAGAAATGCAGCTGCCCCCAGCAAAGCCAAACGGTACGCCAGCATATTTGGCTCCATCGTGCCTGTCGTAGTCACCGTTGTTGTACCCACGCCTGCCAGAACAGCAGAGAGCAAAGCCATGCCGATGGCTGACCCCAGACGATTTTGCACCGTGAACCAGGTGGAAGCTCGTCCCATGGATGCAGGCGGAATCTGGGCGAAGGCAGCAATCTGCACTGCTCCTACCGTCTGTCCCAAGAAAATTCCTACGCCAAATAATAATGAACGGATGAACCAGGGGTTCGTATCCACTGTGATTTGACTAAGCGTAATGAAGATAACAGCCGTACAGATCAAACCCATCGAGATCAGCTTCCGCGGGCCCAGCCGTGGATAAGTCCAAGGGACAAGCTGAGAGGCAATCATCAGTCCTAGCGCTTCCGGGAATGTCGTTAGCCCGGTTTCCAGCGCAGAGGCCTGTAGTACATTTTGATACATTAACGGAAACACATACAGCATACCCAACAGCCCTGCTGCCCCACATACGGATACCAAGCCTGTGTAGCGGAACAGTCGGTGCTTCAGCAAACGCAGATCAAGCAACGGCTGCTTCGCGCGCAGCTCCACTACGACGAGCAACGTCAGCAGCAGACTGCCTGCAAAGCCCGCTCCCATAATAAGCGGTGACGTCCATCCTCGCAGCGCTCCCTGACTGAGCGCATACATCGTCAGTGCGAGTCCCGGCGCAGATAATAACCACCCCGGTAGATCCAGTCGACCAGCTCCCTGTTCTTTGTGCTCTTTCAGATGCAGCATGCCGAAGATCACCGCTGGAATACCGACGGGCAGATTCACATAGAAAATCCAGCGCCACGATAGCTGATCCACAATCAATCCGCTCACAATCGGCCCGAGAGCTGGCGCGAGGGCAATGGGCAGTACCAACATGCGAGATACCTTGGCCCGTTCCTGCGGAGGAAAGGTCCGAAACAGCATCGCCATCCCTACAGGTGTAAGCAGACCACCCCCTGCTCCCTGCAAAATGCGGAAAATTGTCAATGTGCCTAGATGATCAGCCGTTGCACAAAGCGCAGAGGATACTGTAAAAAGTGTCAGTGCCGACAGGAAAACCCGTTTCGTCCCCCATCGATCACCAAGCCATCCGGCGACAGGCAGAAATACAGCCAAACTCACCAAATACCCCACATTCAAGGTACCCGCAGCAGCCGGAGGAACCCCCAGTTCTTCACTAATGGTTCGTAGCGCTACGTTTAAGACCGTTGCATCCATGGCAACCATAAACATCGCCAGAACATACACAATGCTCACAATTGCCTTTGGATTCAGACGAAACCTCATCTGCCAACCTCATGAATCATGCCCGGCATCCCCGTTTCATCACATAGACTCAGCGGCTTCAGGTCAGTCCATTGCTCCGCAATGTAATCCAGACATACACGTCGTTTGGCCTTCCCCAGCATCTGGGTCCAACCTGCCGGTACCGGAATGGATGCAGGCCACAGCGAATACTGTCCTTCATCATTCATTAACACCAGATAATTGCTGTCTTCATATTCAAAAGGGTTGCTCATCAGCTTATCCTCCTATTTGTGTTGAATGTTACGCTTCTTGTTCAGCATCTCCAGCCGGACGGACAGGGTACGGCAGATTTCCTCCAATGGACCCGGCTGACAGAGGTCTTTGTGACGACAAGCAATATCATGACGTTCCAATTGCCCTCCGATGAATGCATTCCACATCTCCGGTTCGATCGGATCGAACCAGTCGGGAATAATGGTGGATCGGAAGAAGATCAGGTCACCTTCGAATCGGGATGGCGTGTACGCCCCCAAGATCCGGACGGAATTTTCATAGGTTTTCCGCAGCTTCATGATCGTCTCTTCATCCAAACTGGCCAACGCACTGCCTTCACTACGAAGGATACGCATCGCTGTTGCCATATCCAGCGGCCCATCCCCAATACTGTCCGGATCATATCCACCGAGTGCAAGCAATGCCGTTAACGCCTCTTCCTCATCCGGTTCGCCGCGAATAGGCAAATAATGACTCGGATATGCATCCAGCATAGCGAGAAACTCTACTTCTTCTCCTTCGGACTGAAGCTGCACGGCCATCGCCTGAGCCACGTTGCCGCCCAGTGACCAGCCGAGCAAACGATACGGGCCTTCGGGCTGCACAGACCGGATGTGACGGATGTAATCTGCCGTCATATCCTCCAGTGTCGAAGGAAGTACCTCGTACTCCGCGATGCCCCTCGCCTGCAATCCGTACAGCGGATACTCCATGCCCAGGTGTTGCATCAACCCTGCATAACACCAACTAAGTCCTCCTGCCGGATGCACACAGAATACAGGCAGATGCTGTCCATGCGTCCGGAGCGGTAACAACACTTGCAATGAGCTTTTCCCAGAATCTGCACCCATCTCCAATCGCTCGGCCAGTCCAGCCACTGTGGCCGTTTCGAACAAAATGCCAATACCCGGCTCCTTGCCCATCGCTTCACGAATTCGACTCATCAGGCGCACCGCAAGCAGCGAATGACCGCCAAGTTCGAAGAAGCTGTCATCAATACTCACACTCCGCAATCCCAATACTTCGGCAAACAGATCACAGAGAATCTGCTCCTGCGGATTGCGCGGTGCTCGGCCATCAGCCGATAATTGCATCTCTGGTGCAGGCAATGCCTTGCGATCCAGCTTGCCATTTGGCGTAAGTGGCAGGATCTCCATCACAACAACCGCAGATGGAACCATATAATCCGGCAGGCTCGCTCCCGCATGTCGGCGTAACGAAGCCGTTGCCAGTTCTGCTTCACTGTCCGGTACAGGAACAATATAAGCGACAAGACGCTTATCCCCTGGCTGGTCTTCACGAACGATAACAGCAGCCTGAGCCACACCCGAATGTTTTGCCAATACAGCCTCAATCTCGCCAAGCTCAATACGGAACCCGCGGATTTTCACCTGCTGGTCGGCTCGTCCAAGATAATCAAGCGAACCATCGTGCAGGCGCTTTGCCAAGTCTCCCGTACGGTACATTCGTGTACCCGGTGCACCATATGGATCGGCGACGAATCGCTCTGCTGTGAGATCCGGCCTTCCCCAATAGCCACGAGCCAGACCCGCTCCCGACACATACATCTCTCCAGTTACACCTGTTGGCAAAGGCTTCAGATGATCATCCAGCACATAGACGCGCAAATCTGGAATAGGGCATCCAATCCAGCTGCTTGCGCCCTCCGCAGCGCTGCCTGCGTGAAGTTCTTTGTAGCTGACATGGACCGTTGTTTCCGTAATACCATACATATTGATGAGTCTTGGGGCGTCATCCGCATGGCGTTCATACCAGTCATCCAACCGTCCCAGCTCCAATGCCTCGCCTCCAAAGACCACATAGCGGAGCGCAAGCTGCTGTCCCCATACCGGATTTTCCCTGTCGGCCTGCATCAGTTGGTAGAACGCAGATGGCGTCTGGTTCAGTACGGTTACTTTTTGCTCGGCGAGCAGCTGCAGGAACGCACCAGGTGATCGGCTAATCTCATGGGGAACAACAACCAAGCTGCCTCCATACAACAGAGGGCCCCAGATTTCCCACACGGAGAAGTCAAACGCATAGGAATGGAACAACGTCCACACATCGCTCTCGTCAAAATGGAACCAGTGCTGCGTTGCATCCAATAACCGGATGACATTCGCATGTGGAATCACGACACCTTTGGGTTTCCCTGTTGAACCTGAGGTATAGATCATATAAGCCGGACTCAGCGGAGTTACCCGTCCATTCCGTTCATGGTCTGCCGGGTTTCGCTCATCCATGGATTCCAATTGCCGCAAGGTATGCAGATCGTCCAAATTAATACATTTAATGTTCTCAACTTGCGGTAGCAGGGCATATACCTCTGTACTTGTAATCATCACTTTCGGCGCTGCGTCCGTCAGCATATGCGTTAAACGGTCTGCCGGATAGTGCGGGTCCAGTGGCAGATAGGCAGCACCCGTTTTGAGTACAGCAAGAATGGCCACGACCATCTCTACCGAACGAGGTAAGGCTAGGGCCACCATCTGTTCCGGCCCAGCACCTTCTGCGATCAATAGTCTCGCCAGTCGATTAGCCCGTGCATTCAGCTCCCTGTAAGTCACACGGATATCCTCACAATGGAGGGCTACCGAACCCGCATAAGCGGCTGCCTGCACTTCAAAACGCTCGGCTATGGTCAGCTGCGGACCTTCCTCCGGTGTAAATGTCCACTCCTTTTCAAGCTGGGCATGCTCTGACGGTGTAACCAGATCAAATCTGCTGATGCGTTCGTCCATCTGCTGTACAGCATCCTCAAGCACCTGCATCAACCGAACCACCAGTTCTCCGGCAGTCGATTCACGGTAGAGGTCTGCACTATACTCCAGTACACCTTCAATTCCGGCTGGAAGTCCGTTCTGCTCCCGTTTCTCCGTCAGTTCAAGCGTAAGGTCGAATTTGGATGAACCTACACTGTGGATGCGAGTCTCTGCTTCAACCCCTGGCAGGTCAAGACGAACATCTGGCGTATTTTGCAGCACCAGCATCACCTGAAAGAGCGGATGTTTGGAACGCGATCGAGGCGGATTCAGCACTTCGACCAGCCGTTCAAACGGTAAATCCTGATGTTCATAAGCAGCAAGATCGGCTTCCCGCACGCGAGCCAATAGCTCTCGGAAGGTCGGATCACCCGAAGTGTCTGTACGCAGGACAAGCGTATTGATGAACATTCCCACGACATCATCCAGCGCATCGTCACTCCGTCCGGCAATCGGTGTGCCTATCGCAATATCCGTGCCTGCACCCATTCGGGTAAGCAACACGGATAAAGCCGAATGCAGAAGCATAAACAGACTGACTTTATGCTCACGGGCAACTGTCGCAAGCTGCTCATGCAGACGTTGACTGATCGTAAATGCCACCGTCCCGCCTCGGTAACTGGACACCACTGGACGGGCATAGTCTGCCGGGAACGTGACTTGTTCTGGCAAGCCTACGAGCCGGTCAGTCCAGAACGCTAACTGCCTCGCGATCAGACTGTCCTGCCGCTTCTCATCCCCAAGCAGGCTCTCCTGCCACACTGCATAATCTGCATACTGAATGCGTAGCGGCTCCCAAGCCGGGGCAGCTCCACCCAGCCGAGCTGTATAAGCCTCCGACAAATCCCGGATAAGCCGTGATAAGGACCAACCATCCCCTGCAATGTGGTGAATCAGCACCAGCAATGTATGTGCGTCCGCATCCGTATGGAACAATTCCGCACGTATGCCCGGCTCGGTACTAAGCTCGAAGCTGTGACGCGACGCTTCTGCCAGCAGCTCGGGCAGCTTTTCAGCCGAAGCCCGAGTGAGTTTCATATTCACTGTTACATCTGCTGCACGGAGGATATGCTGGCTCGCCGAACCCAGATCTGGCGGATACAATGTGCGCAGCGTCTCGTGACGGGCAACAATATCCTCCAGAGCTTTTCGGAGAGCGTCCACATCCAGCTTCCCGGTCAACCGGGCAACCAACGGAATATTGTAGGTGGGATTAGCACCCTCCAGGCAATAGAGAAACCATAACCGTCGCTGGGCAAAGGAAAGCGGAATCTCACCCGTACGCAGAACAGGCTGAATAACGGGTCTGACGGACTTCGCCTGATCCAGCTTCCGGGCAAGCCCTGCCGCTGTCGGTGATTCAAACACACTGCCGATGTTCAGTTCTGCCCCGAATACATCACGTACTCGGGCTGTAATTCGCCCGGCCAGCAGGGAATGTCCACCCAGTTCGAAGAAATCATCGTCAATACCTACCCGAGCTACACCCAGAATCTCGGCAAACAGGCTGCAAAGGATCTCCTCCTGCGGTGTACGTGCCTCCCTCCCGTTTGCATTAGATGTCCATACAGGCACAGGAAGGCGTTTGCGGTCGATTTTTTTGTTCGGTGTCAGCGGCATCTCCGGAAGTAGCATAAAGGCAGAGGGCACCATATAATCCGGTAACGCATCAGCTACGTGTGCTCTGATATCAGCCAGATCCATGTCAGCTTGATGATCTTCCGCATCAGCCACGATATATGCCGCTAACCGCTGGTTCCCAGGTTGGTCTTCACGTGCCATGACCGTAACCTGTGTTACACCCGGATATCTGGAGATGACCGACTCAATCTCCCCCAGTTCAATGCGGAAGCCCCTAATTTTGATCTGATGATCTGCCCGTCCCAAATAATCGATGGAACCGTCCGGCAACCATTTGGCCAAGTCTCCTGTCCGGTACATTCGACTGCCCGGTTGTCCGAAGGGACTCGCGACAAAACGTTCTGCGGTCAGATCAGGTCTGCCCAAATATCCCCGTGCAAGTCCCTCTCCCGCGATATACAATTCCCCTGCTACGCCCGGAGGTACAGGCTGCATGCTCTGATCCAGAACATAGAGCTGTGTGTTACGAACTGGACCACCAATGGATGGTTTGCCTGTGTGCTCATTCCACAGCGATGCAGCTGTAGAATAGATGGTTGTCTCCGTAGGTCCGTATTGATTATTGACCAGACAGCCCAACGCCTCCAGCGAAAGCTTCAGTTCCTCGGATAAGGCCTCTCCTCCCGTAATCACCGTTAACCCATCGAACCTTCCCGGACGGCTCGTCACCAGAGACTGCCATAACGTTGGCGTAGCCTGCATGATCGTCGTCTCTTGCTCTCTCATTTTCCCGGCCAGTGCTACCGGATCAAGAATCGTGTCCTTTTGCGCGATATCCAGTCTTGCTCCAGTCGTCAGTGGCAGGAAGATTTCCAGTACGGAGATGTCAAAAGCAATCGTGGTCACCGACAGCCAGTGATCCTGCGGACCGACCTGTAGTCTCGTCTTCATATCTTCAAGCAAGTTGGCTAATCCCAGATGGGTTACAGCTACACCCTTCGGCTTACCGGTAGAACCGGAAGTATAGATCAGATATGCAGGGTTGAGCAGAGAAGCCGTCCCTGACAGATCTTCACCTTCGGGATTGCTTCCCGACTGACTGTTCACTGCCTGTATCCTATCCGGTTCATCCATGACCAGAATCGGTACACTGGACGTCTGCGGAATGTGAGAGAAGTTGTTCATTACTGTAACCACACAAGCAGGCTTGGCATCCTCCAGCATGTAGATCAAGCGCTCTTCGGGATAATCCGGATCAAGCGGCAGATAGGCTGCTCCTGTTTTGTGAGCAGCTACAATCGCGATGACCACGTCCAGTGAACGAGGCATCGCAATGCCAACCACCTGCTCCGGTCCTGCTCCGTAAGCCTGTATCAGTTCATGTGCCAGTTGATTCGCACGTTCGTTCAGCTCTGCGTAGGTCAGCGATGTCCCTTCGAATGTCACTGCGGTTGCAAGAGGTGTACGCCGAACCTGCTGTTCAAATAGCGCTGCCGAATTCCACTCAGCGATGGCATGATGCGTCTGATTCCATCCTTCCAGCACTTGTTTGCGTTCGGCAGGAAGCAGGATGTCTATCTGTCCAACCGATATGTCTTCTGTCCCTTCTGACATCAGGCATTGCAGGATTTGCACATAGCGAAGCTGATGATCACGCAATTCCGAGTCCACATAGATTGAAGGGTTCGCATCAAAAGCAATACTCAGTCCATGACCATGTCCCTGGTCCACAATATGAATCGACAGATCATCCACTGGACCCGTGGACAGATTATGGATCATGCCGCGTGCGCCCGCAAAATTCAACTCATGATGGAAGGGCATCACATTGATCATCGGTCCAAACAGACGCCGATTCTCTCCCAAGAGCTTGAGATCACGCCTTAGATCCTGATGCCGATATCGCTGGTGTTTGAGTACGGCCCGAATCTCCTTCACGATCTGTCCCATCAAATCAGACAGATTCATCTGCGAATCCAGATACAGGCGGAGCGGAAGTACATTCATGACCATGCCTGGAACACGCAGCGATGCTGAACCCAATCGGCACATCACGGGCAAGGCCAGAACAACATCAGCTGCCCCTGTCATCCGGTGCACATAGATCGCTGTTGCTGCTATACATAGATCCGGCCAAGTCGCACCAAATCTACCCGCTGCTACTTGCAATTGCTCCCGTTGTAACGGCGTGAGCACCGCACTCTGCCGCAGGAACTCGGTTGAGGTACGTGGAGCACGTTCACCCAGACTGACCACATTCGGTGCGTCCGCGAATCGGTCGATCCAGAACTGTTGATCCTGCTCTCGGTTGGTGGAGGATGAGTAGGCTTCATCTTCTTCGAGAACGGAAGTCAGTGATCCAAATGCTGCCGTACCCTGTGCCTGTGCTGCGCCCTCTCCCTGAATGCTTGCAGAGTATAAGCTGGCAACCCTGCGTGTGATCAGGGATACGCCATACCCGTCAATCGCAATATGGTGAATGCGTTGGTACCAATAATACCGATCCTCACTCACCCGGAATAGAGCTTCTGTGAAGAGTGGACCCATTGCCAGATCAACAGGCCGTGCCAGATCCTGCTTCATCCAGTCGAGCGCAGCCGTATGAGGATCAGCCTGATCACGTACATCCATGACATGGAATGTCCAATCATTCATATTGGTGCGCAGAGACTGCCACGGGCCTTGCTCATTTTCGCCATATATCATATTCAGCGATTCGGCCTCCATCACGGTCTGGCGTACACTTTCTTCAAATCGTCCGGTATGGATCTGACCGTCAATAACCACATACTCGGCCGTGTTATACATCGGGTTGTCCGGATTCAACTGTTGTGCATACCAGATGCCGGACTGTGCAGAAGATAAAGGCCAAGCTGTGTTCCGACGATGCGACATCTGCACCGCCCCGCTCAAAAGTAATCTCCGTTCGGCAGTACTTTCGGTTGGGCATTATCGAGGAGTCCTGCCCAAGCTGCCAATGTAGGCTGCTCTGCCAGATCAACAAAGGTAACCTCTGCGCCTTCCGCGCGAAAACGTTCAGCCAGACTCATCATGCGAATCGAATCCAATCCCCAGTTCTGAATCAGATCATCATGCTCCCCAATTGAATCGGGCTGCTCCTGTAGCAGATCAGCAATCTGAGCCCGTAATGCTCCCAGCCTTGTTTGATCAACGCCTTCTCGTCCTTCCACGACATACCCAGTCTCCACGGCGGATGCCGATTGCTGCTGCACCTCGGATGTAGCTGTACCTCCAGTTCTGGTTGCGGCTGACGCATTCAGCAACGCAATCGAACGTTCGGTCGTTAGTGTTACCGCACATCGTTCTGCCGCGTACGTCAGCGCCATGCGATGTTTTTCCTCCGAAAAATCAGCAACCGCATCGGCAACCAGAAACGCCTGAATATCTCGCATAAATGCCTCACTTGACGTCATCAGACATCCGATATGCGCATATATGCCGCAGACAATCAATTGATCCCGGCCCTGCCGCTCCATCAGTTCAAGCAATTCCGTCTTCTGGAAGGCGCTGTAGCGCCATTTGGTCATGAAGGTGTCCTGTGGAGCGGGTGCGAGCGATTCAACAATTTCTTTTTGCACAGGCCCGCCATCGATCCCTGCACCCCAGAAGTCCAGCTGTAATCCGCGCTGCTCCGGTGTCTGTCCGCCCGGCTGTGCCGAGTAGACCACGGGAATCCCAAGCTCATGACACGTTGAACGAAGTTGTGCAATATGATCAATCAGTTCGACCACCGGGGATGCTCCCGCCGTAAATGCATTCATAAAATAGTTCTGCATATCGTGGATCAAGAGTACTGCACGCTTCGCATCCGGTGTCCAGGCTACCTTGTTGACCGGAAGCTCCGACGCTACAGGCATTGCATATGGTTGAATCACTGGAAGTGCCATGAATATCCCTCTTTTCAGCTTTATTTATTAAAAATTCTTATTTAGATACAGGTTGCTCGATGGTCAACATCTCCCGTAGTGCTTTTTTGCTGACCTTGCCCACTTGTGTCTTCGGAAAAGCGTCCACCAACTCAATCCGATCCGGGATTTTATAACTGGCCAGGCCCCGATTGCGTAGAAAAGATTTGATCTCGGTCACCGCCAGAGCTTCACCGCTTGGCACGATAAAGGCGCAAGAGCGCTCGCCCAGATACTCATCGGGCATGGAGACCAAAGCTGCATCATGCACACCGGGGTGGGCCAGCAGATGATTTTCCACTTCCTCGGCAGCCACCTTATCCCCGCCACGGTTAATCTGATCCTTCGCCCGTCCTTCGACAACGAGATATCCGTCAGCTGTCAGACTCGCAATATCGCCTGTGCGATAGAAACCGTCCGTAGTAAACGATCTGGCGTTATGCTCCTCGGCTTTGTAATAACCACGAATGGTATAAGGTCCGCGTGTCAGCAGGTGTCCGGCTTGTCCCTGCTCCACCTCAACATCTTCGTCATCCACAATCCGCACCTCGTCATAGGGTGACATCGGTTTCCCTTGTGTATGGGTAATGACATGCTCCGAATCGTCGAGGCGGGTGTAGTTCACCAGCCCTTCGGCCATGCCAAACACCTGCTGTAATGTACAGCCAAGAACCGGTTTGACACGTGCTGCCACCTCTGCACTGAATTTGGCTCCTCCCACTTGAAGCACCTGAAGCGATGGAAGCTTGGTTCCTCGGGCAGCAGCTGCATTGAGCCAGACGAGAGCCAGCGGTGGCACCAACGCCGTGATCGTTACCTGATGGCGCATAATCAGCGGAAAGGCTTCATCCGGGCTTGATCCCCGTGACAGCACAATCGTGCCACCTGCGTACAACGTGCCCAGAATGCCAGGTGAGCTCATTGGATAGTTATGTGCTACAGGTAGTGCAGCCAGATAGACGCTTTCGGGACTGAGACCACACACCTCAACGCTTCTTCGTAAACTGTAAATGTAGTCATCATGAGTACGTGGGATCATCTTGGACAACCCGGTACTTCCGCCCGACAACTGTAGAAAAGCAACATCCGAAGACGTCGGTTCATCCGGCAGTGTGACAGGTTCTGCATAGACATCTTCCAATGCTGTAAACGGCCCGGCCTCTCCCGCCACGAAAATATGTCGAAGTCCCGGAACCTCTGCCTGTACCTCCTCTGCCAACGTGCGATAATCAAATCCTCCATCCTGATCCGGAATCAGATATGCTACGGCCTCGGAGAACCGAGCGAAATATGTGATTTCGCTCTTTCGATGCAAGGGAAGAGCGAATACAGGCAGCGCACCGATGCGGAATAAAGCAAAACACGCTTCAAAAAACGCTATAATATTGGGCAACTGAATAATAACCCGGTCATGCTGCCGTATGCCTTTGGCATATAATCCGGAAGCCAATCGATCCACCCGGTCATCCAGTTCTGCATAAGTGAGCTGTTGTTCACCGCTAATAACGGCTACCCGATTGCCATATAGATCAGCTCGCTGGCGAAGCATTTCCCCAAACGTAATCCCTTCCCAGCAACCCTCCTGCCGATAACGCTCTGCAACTTCCTCAGGCCAAGCCTGATATCCTGAAAGCATTGCTCATTCCTCCTTCTGACTGGACACCGTCGAATCCAAACCCATCGCGAGCAGCATCGTTCTGAACTTGGCAGCCGTCTCTGCCAGCTCAGCTTCTGCCGTAGAACCTGCTACAATGCCCGCTCCAGCGAACAATTTCACAGCTGTGCCTTCCACTTCAGCACATCGGATTGTTACGGCCCACTCGCCGTCGCCCTCACTGTCGGACCAGCCCACCATTCCCGTAAATAATCCCCGGTCGAACGGCTCCTGTTGCTTAATCGCTACCCGCGCAGCCTGTACAGGTGTTCCGCAGATGGCGGGTGTGGGATGAAGAGCCAAAGCCAGCTCCAGTGACGTTGTGGCCGCGTCCGCCAGTTCTCCGTGGATTTCAGTGGATAAATGCCACATTGTGCGCGTCTGAATCAGCGAAGGTTCTGCTGGAACGGATAGTTGGCGGCATAATGGGCGCAGTGCCTCCGCAACTGCCTCAATGACTACGGCATGTTCATGCCGATCCTTGGCTGAAGCTAGCAGTGCCTCTGCACGGCGGCGATCTTCTGCTGGATCATCACTCCGGGCAGCAGAGCCTGCCAGTGGGTTGGCACGTACTTTTAATCCTTTGCGGGTAACTAATAGTTCTGGACTTGCCCCAATGAAGGTGCGACTCGTTTGATTTCCAATTTGTTTGTCTATTTTTGGATGTTTTTCCTTCGTTGTTAGAGTACTTTTCGACTGAGTTATGCTCTTCATTGGTACAGCGAATGTATATCCATGTGTGTTGTCTCTGAACAGATTACGCAGTAATTGATGTGTGTCCACGATGGTC
The DNA here is from genome assembly GCF_001570725.1 of Paenibacillus amylolyticus. GTDB lineage: Bacteria > Bacillota > Bacilli > Paenibacillales > Paenibacillaceae > Paenibacillus > Paenibacillus amylolyticus_A. Next base: position 247,159 of record NZ_BCNV01000005.1, on the reverse strand, counting down.
TGTGATGTTACCTCAAGTGTACGGGATAACACGACTTTGTGGAGATCCCCCTGGTTCAGATCAACCAGTACGTTATCGACACTTTGCTCATACACTGTCCCCGCAGGTGCCTCAGCGACCTCACAACCTACGGCTGCTGACAGCTTCTGAATTAATGCTCGTGTTTCCGAGGGTAAAAGTTCAGCCCACTGCACCGTCTCTGGTACATATAGCTCAGCAGATTCGTCTAGCGGATCAAACGGGATGGCGCCAACCACCATGGGGTTCGATTGTCCACCTTGTTTGGCCTTGTCCATAAGCTGTTGAATACCATCTATATAAAGATGTATCTCTTCCTTATGTTTATGTTCGATAAAATCAGCAGAATCGCTGGGATCTGATAGAATTGCGTGCTCCGCATGTAGCGGAGACCAACGAATCCGTTCTCCTTGCGCGAGCAAGGTATGTTGCGGTGAAGACCAGAAAAAGGACGTCCCCTCCCGATATTGCTCCAGAAGGTGTATGGCGGAAGTGGCAGTAACCGTACCCGCTTTTGACATGATTCATCATCTCCTTATCTCTTGATTCAGGCACCAAGCGTGGCGCCTCCATCCACACACAGATCATGCATCGTAACATGTCTGGCTTGATCCGATACCAGGTAGACCACCGCGTCCGCGATATCCTCTGGCAATGCCATCCTGTTGAGCGGAATGCCCAAACGGAAGGTTTGCGGTGAGCCTGCAATGACCGCCTCTGCACCATGCTCATCCTGCCACATAGCCCGCTGCATTGGCGTATCCGTTGAGCCTGGAGAGACAATGTTGCAGCGAATATGCCGATCCGCGTATTCCAGAGCCAGACATTTGGTGAAGATGGTCGAGGCTGCTTTGGAAGCCGCATAGGCAGACATGTGCATTCGCGGAACACCCGCAGCATTCGAACCAACGGTAACTACCGCACCCGTCTGGCGTTCAGCCATATTTCTCACTACCGCACGCGACATATAAAATACACCGTGCGTATTCACGTCAAACGTCCTCGTCCATTCTTCATCTGTCAGCTCACTAACTGCCCCTGTGTGCAGTACACCAGCGGCATTCACCAGAATGCCAATGGGGCCAACGGTCTCTTCGATCCGTTGAACGGTATCCTCAACCGCTTGACGATTCGATATATCAGCAACGTGGGCTGCTGCCTGATGGCCTTGACTCCGTAGATCGGTGACCAGTTGATTCAGCAAAGACTCCTGTCGATCCACCAGAGCAACGATAGCGCCATGCTGTGCAAGCAATCTCGCCACCGCTTCACCGATTCCTTGCGCAGCACCGGTGACCATGGCCACTTTTCCAGCTAATCCTGTGTAGCTCACCTCGTTTACCTCCCTTACTGCCTTATAGCTATTTTCTCCCCCTGTTGGAGCGATGTGTTAGCTTGGTTCTATCCAGTTGAGTTTGATCCATCCGTAAATCCCAAAAATAGCTGCCCCTCGGCTATTGACGCTCGCTGATCCCTGATTCATATGACTGTTACCTGCAAAACGTCCCTCATTTCATACCTTCTACGACTCCGGACTACAGGCAAAACGCATCGTGCGACTAATCAGAAAAGGCAATACCGAGACATGGTTCTCTTCTTCGAACTCGGTGTAGGCGATATTCAGCCCAGGCTGCTTTAATGCAGATAAACGTTCCGTCAAGCTCGATGCCTTATCATTGTTACGGGCCGGGTGGGTCTTCTCCTGTTCTCCCATACCAATCCACACCTTGACGTTCACCGGTTGCTTTTCCAGCTTTGCGACGAATTCCTGCTCCTCCGCCTGCATGACCTTCTGGTTCCAGTGCAGCGAGGGACTGCCTGCAATGTAATATCGAAAAGCCTCTGGCTTCGTGAACAACGCATGGATCACGAACAGACCACCAAGCGAATGACCGAATATAGCCTGTCTGTCCCGATCAATCCGAAACTGCTTCTCCATATCCGGCTTCAATTCTTCTTCAATAAATCGCAAGAACTCATCAGCACCTCCTTGTTCTGGCAGAGGTGTACCATCGGATTTTGCGGTATATTCCGTTGTGGCCTTTGGAGTAAAGTCATAGTATCGATGAGGGGAAAAGGGGCCCGCGATCGGGTACCCAATGCCTACGACAATCGCTGGGACCGCTCCTGTCTTCTCCGGTCTGCGTCCCTGTACACGAACGGCTTCCACCATCGTGCCGAATACGGAATTGGCATCCAGCAGGTAGATCACCGGGTAACCGGACGGGGGCGGAGGTTCAGCAGGCTTGAATACCATGATCTGATAGACATGATGACCTGAACGTGATTTCATGGTCCATTGTTCGGCATGTGGAATCTGAACGGTACTGCGTGCGATATGCTCAAGGTTGCCAGGAGCGGTTGGGTTGGGCTGAAACGTCATTACGGATGGGTCCTCCTCGTTGTTCTGCTTATATAAGTTGAATACTGAACTACACATACACTACGCCGTCAGAATAACCTTTCGATCGCTGTTATCTCCAGATTTCCTTCATCCCCCTTTAAAAGGGAGAAATCCGGAGATAGCGTATGCTTCCGGAGTAGCTTTCTTTCAGAAAGCTTTTAGGCGCACGCTTCGCTTCTTCAGGTTTTTTCTGACTTCTCCGTTTCTGTGTAGTTCATAAATTCAACTTATATTGGTTATGGTTAATTAAATAAATAATCTGTATATGAGATTGATTCTCATTACCAATTATAAAAGAGTGAATCCGGCTGTCCCATGGACGATATCCAGAAATCATTTTGATTATCTCCATATTTCCATATTTTTGTCATATAATGTTCACCTTCTAATCTAAAAAATAAGCTCCCTCACGGTGCACCGGAAACGCTGGACTAACATCCGGTTCCCGGCACTCCAAAGGGAGCTGCACTATTCGAATTATTGCGTTAACGCTTTGAGCGTATCATCGATGACATGACCGTATGCGATCAGTCCACCACCCAGCCACGGAGCTGGCTCGACAGCGTACACATGCCCTGCTTTTACCGCAGGCATACTGTTCCATACGTTGGTTTCGGTCATTTCTTTCATGCTGCCTGGACCTTGTTCCACGGTGAAAATAAAGTCGGCATCAATCTCAGGTAAAACCTCGGTGGATACAATGGCGCTGTTCTCCGACTCGACCAATTTAGGCTTACCTAGTCCCAGTTGTTCATATACGACATAACCGCTGAAATAGTTACCACCCATCATACTAATACCACGTGGGGCAAAACGGATAATGGCTGCTTTTTTGCCTTCGGCTACTTTCGCCAGTTCCGCTTTGGCTGACTCAACCTTGGCATGGTAGGTTTCAATGGCTTTTTCGGCTTCAGCCGTTTTGCCCAATAGATCACCAATAATCTGCAAAGACTTCTCTACATCACCCGAAGCGTTCGTAAATACGTAAGTCGGTGCGATTTTGGAATAACTCTCGTATACCCCGTTCTCGGCATATTGGGCCGTATGCAAGATAATAAAATCAGGATTATACGACATCAACGCTTCAGGGGAAGGCAACCCACTGGAGAAATCAAGGGTAGGCACATCACTGAGCTGATCCTGGAGATAGACATGCCCTTTCGTACCACTCGCCCATTGGGCTACGGGCTTCACACCAAGGGTTAACAGGGAATCTTCCAGATATGGCGCAAACACCCGCTCTGTCTTGGCTGGAACAATTACATCATGTCCCAAGTCATCTTTTACGGTGCGTTCACCCGTCGTCTCTTCTGTTTGCTCTTCCTGCACAACCGTCTCGGTTGAAGCCGGGGTTGAAGTCTCCGTTGCTGGCTGCTCCTCCTGGGCCGCTCCCGTATTCTCAGATGCTGCACCACAGGCAGACAACAGCCCTGTAATTAACATCAGCAGGATCAGGGCTGAGAGCCGGGCACTGCGGAATTTGCTACCAACGGAACGTTGTCCGATGTTTTTGATATAGTGAAACATGTGTGATATCCCCCTTGATAAACATTCTCATTTAGATACAAGGATTATATGTCACGTCGCCTGGGAATCACCATGGACGTTATCCAGATATATGTTTGGACAATATCCCGTGAAGATCAGTAGAGCTTCATCCAACATACGCATTACGCCTACAGCCGAATAATCAAACCAAGGATCACCTGTGATCAGATGGACCTGGTACTGACGAATGGCCTTGAGCTGCCGCCATGTAACTGAATGCTGCAAGCTGAGCCAATACGCGCGTGAAGCAGCTTCGGGACACACCATAACGAGAATGCGATCAGGGTTCATTGCAGCGAGCTGCTCCAGCGTTAACGGATTATTGGCACTAAGATCAGAAAATGTGTCCAGTTGCAGCGCTCCATACAGCACTTCTTCAATACCCGGATTGCTATAAAGGTAGAGATTCTGCCCATAGATCCGCACGACGATCACTTTCTCCCGGCCAACTTCCCGCTGTACCGATTCCCGCGCCTTCTCTGCTCGCTGGTTGTACATGTGTATCCATTGCTCCGCCTGTTCCTCCCGCTCCAGGAATGATCCAATCATGCGTAGCTGTGTTCGCCAATCCGAATGATGTTTGGGGACAAAACAACAAGGTGCAATCTCGGCCAACTGGGCCTGATCCTGTTCACTAATCTGATCTGTGCCCACGATGGCATCAGGGCGAATATGAACCAATCGTTCCACATTGGCCTCAAACCGCCAGCTCGTGTACGGGTCCGTCAATTTTAGGTGAGACTGAATCTCTGTACGATGTGCATTATAATAATACGCGGTCCATTTGGGATCGATAGGTGCAGCCACGGGGATGACATTAAGTGCCAGAAGCTGTCCAATCACACTGGAGGAGCAGGTGGCTATCCGTTTTCTGGCGTTTTTCGCATAATCCGAAGGAGATACGCCGACTTCCTTTTTAAATTTACGGCTAAAATAGTACTCGTCACTATATCCCACTCTCAGGGCAATATCGCGAAGCTTGTATGTGGATTCCTTCAGGTATCGCTTGGCGCGGTTAATACGCAGATCCGTCAGATAATCCATTGCGCTCTGTCCGTACGTTTTCTTGAACAGATCCACGAAATATTTCGGACTGATCCCCGCTTCCGAGGCGAGATCTGCAATCGATAGAGGTTGGTCGTAATGTTTGTCCATGTATGTTTTAACGTTGGCAAGATCCGTCTTGGGACTGCGGCCGGTAACGGGCTGGTGCGCAGCAATCTGCGAATCATTTTCCAGTAACATGAGGCCACTCCTTTCGATCTGCTTGATCGGCTTGATATGTAGCTAAAGGTAAAGAGAACTATCCGGCAGCTTATTCAATATTTAAACGAAAACGAAAATGATAATCATTATCAATAAAATACCATAACCATTTCCAGATCGTCAATCCAAATATGGTAAAATGTACACACCTCAAGCCTCACTATTCCCTCTACTACTGTTCACGAATTTGCTTATAAACTACCTCCATATATACCAAAAAAGCCAACGACGTGAGTATCACGCGTTAGCTTTAATGAAGTTCATACTCTGATGATGACGTTAAAAGCAGGACTAGTCCCGGCTCCGCAATTTGCCAAGCAGACGGATAATTTCAATATACAGCCATACCAGCGTCACCATCAATCCAAATGCACCGTACCACTCCATATACTTGGGTGCACCACGTTCAGCACCACCCTCGATGAAGTCGAAATCCAGGACCAGATTGAGCGCAGCAACAATGACGATAACGACCGAAATACCGATGCCAATCAAGCTATTATCATGCAGATAAGGAATCGAAATGCCGAAGAAACCCAGTACAAAGCTCAACAGATACATGATCATGATACCGCCAGTTGCAGCAACAACGCCCAACTTGAAGTTCTCCGTAGCTTTGATCAATCTGGTTTTGTATGCCATCAGCAGGGCGATGAATACAGCCATAGTCAACAGGGCCGCCTGCAAGGTTATTCCGTTATACAGTGACTCATAGGTTGCGGAAAGTGCCCCTAGGAACAAGCCTTCTGCAACGGCATAGACGGGTACCAAATAAGGTGCTGCTACAGGTTTGAACGAAATGACAAGTGCAAGAATGAAACCAACGATTAATCCGCCATAAGCGAGCGGCATCACTTGTTGTCCGTTAAAGAACATCATCCATGTTGCAAACGCACTGCCCAGCAGGATCACAAGCGTAATAAACGCTTTGTTCACCGTGCCATTGATCGTCATGTAATTCTGATACCGATCTTCTCCATATCCTCTGTCTTCAAACGTGCTGTCTTTAAGTGTAGGGTTACCGCTACGACCGATCAACACAATCACCTCTTCATATGTATTTGATATATCTGTAATGCTACGTTTGTGATACTTAGTTGAAGCTCTGGCATTTCTACATTTCCATTTCTACTGACTACTCTCTGGAGTTCATGCTCAAAAAAATCGGGTGGTGCCAGACGAAGTCGGATGCAATCCTGCGATCACATCCTTCTCTACCGGCAACACACTTAGGACATATGTCCCAAAAAATCATGTTCATTGTGTTTTATATGCAATTTATTTGTACAAGACTTTATCTACATTGTATTTCGCACGCATCGTGTTAATGATATAGGTCTCATAAATTTCACGATCTACCGGATCTTCAACCAGGCATACTTCAATCTTCGTTACTTCCTCGCGGTGATTCTTGATTGGTGATACAGTATCTTCAAAATGCTTTTTGATGCGGGGTCTTAATTTTCGTGCTTTCCCGACAAATAACAACTCTCCAGCGGCATTGTAAAACATGAAAATTCCGCCTAGTTCCCGGGTAATCAGGTGAAAATCAGTAAATCCATAAATGTGGCTAAGCTGTGGATCAGCCTGCTTCGTGATGGTTACATTGGGTGTTGGCACGGTAATATTAATCAATAGGCTCACTTCCTCATTATCTATAGGTCTACATCCTATCACATATTATAAACGGACACCATTTCATTCTATATGAAGTACAATTCACGCAATTTTCGCTATTACGACAAATATTTCAAAAAAAAGGTTAACTTCCCTGATTCAAAGTGGTACTATAGGGGTATGAGGAAGAAATTGGGCACTAAGACATATGTCTTTATATCTACCTTCGTCTATTGTACCCTATGATTGATCATCTTTTTCATACTGATTTTTGTTACGTGATCACGACAAGAGTACAGTTAGCAAGAACCTTAGCTTATAGATTGTAGATTCATCTTCTATTCGAACTTGCAGCAAGCAAACGTAGAAAGACCTAGATTCATGATTTCACTGTAGATTTTAAGTATCACCTAGAAAGCCTGCAATTATAGCCGTACAGAAGTTAAATAGACACATGTAGAAGGTCAGATAGCTATCGATCCTAGAGAGATAAGTCATGCAATGCAACTGTAGAAAGTCATAGCAGCAGAACTATAGAAATGGATCAAGTTTTACCACGGGTCCTGGCATATTGCCAGGGCTTTTTTGCGTTTACGCGAACCACCAACCACTCCCGCAGGGAAACAGAGGTATCGTGGTTCTTTCTGCTGGGTTTATAATATGGCAAGATACCAGTAGAGGGAGTGATGGGATGTATTCCGATCTGCAACTGACGGAGGACCGCCCTGTATATATACAAGTCAAAGATTATATGAAGCGATTGATGCTCAAAGGCGGTCTGCAAGCCAAACAAAAGCTGCCCTCGACCCGTGAACTCAGCACACTTATGAAAGTTAGTCGAAGTACGGTCCTGCTCGCTTATGCCGAGCTTGAAGATGAAGGCCTGATCTATGCAGTCAAAGGAAAGGGCAATTACGTCAGTGCCTCCATCGAACCCCCTGAGGCAACAGCAAGCTGGGAACTGGACTGGACAACGGAGGTAAGCGAGTATGCGATTCAGGCAGAGCAGTACGATCTGATGAAGCATGGCTCCGGAGCAGAGCGTGGCGAGATATCTTTTACCAGCATAGCACCTGATGAGAAGTTGTTCGATCTGCACAACGTGAAACGGGCTTTTCTGGATCGCATGTCACTTGAAGGCGAAGTACTGCTGAATTACGGATATGCGCAAGGATACAGACCGCTGATGAAGTATTTACTACGATATATGGAGAACAAAGGCGTCGATCTCCGTGGCAAGGATATTCTAATCACCAACGGATTCACGGAAGGTTTCGATCTGGTGCTTGGGGCTTTACGCAAAGAAAGCGGCAAAGCGCTCTGTGAGAATCCAACGCACCACACGGCGATTAAGAATCTAAAATTGCACCAGTTTCACCTGACCGGTGTAAATATGGAGCCGGATGGCCTGGACTTGAAGCAACTGGAACATGAACTTGAGTCAAGTCCATATGATCTGGCATATCTCGTGCCCTCCTATCACAACCCAACCGGGATTGTGACGTCCCCTGCGAAACGGGCGGAGATTATCCGGTTGATGAACCAGTACCAGGTACCGATCATTGAGGACGGGTTCAACGAAGAATTGCGCTATTCCGGTTCGCATGTCTCTCCCCTGATCGCCAGCATGGGCAAAGGGAACGGACTGGTGTATCTGGGCAGCTTCTCCAAAGTGCTATTTCCAGGCCTGCGCGTTGGTTGGGTTATTGCGGATGCGGCCCTGATTGATTATCTGGAGAGTATGAAACGGGCGCGCAGCATTCATACCTCCACGCTGGACCAATCCTTATTGTATCAATATCTGAGCAACGGTAATTTCGAGAAATACTTGAAGCGAGCTCGTACGGAGTATAAGCGAAAATACGAGTTGGTTGTGCGTTGCCTGAAGCAGCATCTGCCAATGTGCCGGATTTCCGGTGCGGGTGGTCTGCATCTGTTCGTGCAGTTCCCGTCCGAATACAGAACCCGTGAACTGCTGGCGGCCTGTAAGGTCAAAGGTGTGACGTTCACACCTGGGGATACCTTTTATCTGGAACCCGGTCAGGGCGTAAACACGATGCGTCTCGGTTTCTCCAGAGTCAGCGATGAGCAAATACGCAAAGGCATTCGGATCATTGGCGAGACAGCAGCTCAAATGAGATAAGGAGGATTTTACATGAAGGTTGGCGTGATTATGGGTGGTACATCTTCAGAGCGGGATATTTCCCTGCTCACCGGACAGGAGATGATTGCGAATCTGAATAGAGACAAATACGAGGTTGTGCCCATTGAGCTGAATACCAAGCGGGATCTGATCGACAAATCGGCCGGGATCGATGTGGCACTGCTTGCCTTGCATGGCAAATACGGCGAAGACGGTACCGTTCAGGGCACACTGGAATCCCTGGGCATTCCCTATACAGGCTGTGGCGTGCTTGCAAGCAGTGTATGCATGGATAAAGACATGTCCAAACAGCTCATGCAACATGCGGGTGTGCTTACCGGAGAATGGCTGTGGGTGAACCATATGGAGGAACTGTCCTCTATTGCTGTTCAACAATTAACGTACCCCGTGGTGGTCAAACCCAATTCAGGCGGTTCCAGCATCGGTACCCAAGTGGTGAAGGAAGCTTCCGCCCTTCCCGCCGCTGTAGAGGCTGCCCTCGCCTGGGATGACACGGTCATGATTGAACAGTATATCGAAGGTGAGGAGATCACCTGTGCCATTCTGGACGGTAAGATGCTGCCGGTGATCTCCATTCATTCTAACGCTACGTTTTTCGACTATGCTTCCAAATATGATGACAACGGAGCCGATGAGCAGGTTGTGCAATTGCCTACGGACCTTCACCAACGCGTCGAAGCAGCCGCATTGGCCTGCTATCAGGTACTCAAATGCAGCGTCTATGCGCGCGTTGATATGATGATTCGGGAAGGCATGCCTTATGTGCTTGAGGTGAACACACTGCCAGGACTTACCCGTAACAGTCTGCTGCCCAAAAGTGCAGCTGCTGCAGGTATTTCTTTTGCAGAGCTACTGGACACCATTATTGAACTTTCGTTGAAGGAAAGACCCAAGGAGGATACAACATTATGAGCCTGGATGTGACGATTCGACATAGCTCCACTACCGATCTGCAAGATATGGTCATTCTGATGGACCAACTCGGTTACCCAACCACATTCGCGGAGATGGAGGAGCGCTATGCCCATATCTCTGCGGACCCAAACTTCACTACACTGGTGGCTGAAGCACGCGGACGCGTCGTTGGACTGATTGGATTACAGACGTCTTATCTGTATGAAAAGAACGGAAGACACTGCCGTATCATGGCATTGGTTGTGCATGACCAGTTCAGGGGCTCAGGCATCGGCCGTCAGCTCATTCTGGAAGCCGAGCAATGGGCCGCCACGCATAACGTGGATTCTCTGTCTCTGAACAGTGGCAATCGCCCGGAACGTGAAGCCGCACATGAATTCTATCGCCAGATGGGCTTTACGGCCGGGAGTACCGGGTTTAGCAAAAAGCCGCAGATTCTACAGCACAGTTAACCTGCGGATAAGTTACACTGAAGCCTGAATATCACACAAAAAGAACGCCCCACTCCGCACATTGGCCAGAACAGGGCGTTCTTTAGTATATAGCTATGCCGCATCGATATGCTGTTTGATGATTATGGGATCAATATTTAGCTGACTGCGCACCATCAATCGGAATAATGGCTCCATTGATAAACGGTGCTTCGCCAGACAGCAAGAAGGCAACGAGGCGACCTACTTCCTTCGGTTCACCCAAGCGCTTCGCCGGGTTGTCCTTCACGAACTCTTTGGATGCTGACTCCCAATCATTCGGATTGATCTGTTTGAATGAACCGATAACCATATCTGTCAGAATGGCTCCGGGTGCAATTGCATTAACACTGATCCCGTGCTCGGCGTATTCAATCGCTGCATCTTTGGTCATGCCGGCTACGGCATGTTTGCTCGCTCCGTAGGCAACCAGGTTCGGCACGGCGCGAATCCCACCAACAGAGGACGCATTCACGATGTAGCCTTCGCCCTGTTTCTTCATCACAGGCAGAACGTGCTTCAACCCGAAAAATACCCCCTTCAGATTGATGTCGATGACTTTATTAAACATCTCCGTCTTGTAGTTCTCGATCAGGTCTTGCTTGCCTTCAATGCCTGCATTGTTGAAAAATGCATCGATACGCCCAAATTCATTGACCGTATCACTAACATACTTCTTCACAGCTTCTTCATCTGATACGTCACCTTCGATTAACAGAAACTCGGCATGCTGTACCTCTTCCGAGATCACACGCTTGGTCTCTTCCAACGCCTTCATGTTCACATCCACCAGGGCAAGCTTAGCCCCTTCACGTGCAACTTCCACAGCAGCTGATCGTCCAAGACCGGAGCCACCGCCTGTAATCAGGACCACTTTACTTGCAAATCGTTCAGTCATCTTTCATAGACCTCCCTATGCTTGTTTTTGATATCCTCATACATAAGTACCCGTTTCTTTATTTGCTCTAATCAAAAGTGGATCTGTTACAACCAGCGTCTCAACCAGATTAGTATGCTTCCGTATTGGCCCTGCCATTCGTCCTCAGGACTTCATAGCCTTATAGGCTGCAAGTAATTCCCTTACTTCTACTCCGTTGATCTTCATCCCGTTCACTTGACACTGTTCCAACTGTACTCCAGATAGATCGCAATCGATAAAACGACTTCCCCCAAGATCACAATGCGTCCACTGCATGGGTACACGGTCAGATCCAAGATGTGTGTCCTGGAATTGAACGCCATCCAAAGCACAAAATTCAATCTTGCTATCAGTTAGGCGTAAATCAGCTAGCAATATATTGGTCATATTTAGATTGGTAAATTTGCTCCCACTCAGGTTGCAGTCGGTAATCCGACTATTGGTCAGGTTACTGGTACTGTAACGAACCGAGTTCAGATTAGCTTGAACATATTCAACCACCGACTCACCCAAGTCCTTGGCTAATGTCTCATCACATGTTGGATCAAAAGAATCAACGGACATGTTCTTCTCATATCCAAACTCATCCTCAGATGCATAGATACGAACATATCCCATTTTTTCGTAAAAATGATGATTATCCAGCTGCCGACCTGAGGTCTCCAGCTTCCAGGTTTCAATCCGCGGAAATTCAGCCTCAATAAGCCTCATGACTTGAGTTCCCACGCCACGCCCCTGGCATACGGGGTCAATATAGATCTTATCGATCCTGGCATGTTTTCGTCCAAGCACGTTAACACTCACTCCGCCAATAGCGCATCCATCTGATTCTACAACATAATAATCCCATTCACGGATCACGTAACGATGCAATCGAATTGATGAATAATTAGGTGGACATAGATTGCTATCGATAGCCTCCTTACCATCTGACCAGACCTTTATAGCGTGATCAAACGCACGACTGCAAATCTCTGTAAGTACAACAGCATCTTCCTGCTGTGCTCGTCGTAAACGAATTTCAGAATGTACCTGCTTCGCTTGCACTGGTTCGTACTTTATTTTGAACAGTTCATAATAATCGTAGTTCTCCTGATCTACAAGCTTTCTGCGAGAGACATAACGAAAACCCGCATGCTCCAGAACCTTGCGTGACGGCTGGTTGAACGGCTTCACAATGCCCACAATTCGATTCAGCAAGGTATGCTCAAATATATATGCTGTTAGGGCTTGAACCGCCTCTGTGATGTATCCTTTATTCCGGTAATCCCTGGAAATGGCGTAGGCCACTTCACGGTCAGTACGATCCAGCATGTCATTTGGAAATACACCGCACCAACCAATGATACGCTGATCTTCATTGTGTACAACGGCAAGCAGGATGCGTACATCTTCCGGGTTGAACTGTTCGTAACTGCCAACGACAAATTGTAAGAATTCGCCCAACTGATCCTCGGTCATCTTCCAATCCGGGAGAATATCCGTGATTTCGGGATGTTGGGTTAATGCATACACGGCCGCCTGATCTTCAAGCGTAAATGGACGCAACGTTACGGAGTTTGAATGGATGAATAATTGACTTTTCATATACAACACCTCTGGGGATTTATTTAGGATGAAACGACAAAGAGGAGCACCTCCAATAGAGGCACTCCCCGATCCGTTTCATCATTTCAGAAACGCCGAAGCTCCTCGTAATGGGTCAAAAGGACACACGTATCCCGTTCATGGTCTAACGGAATTTTTGCGGTGTTCTTTTCACGATCATTACGAGAAATCTGGCATACTCTGAAATCCCCTCTCTTACTAAGGCTTACTTACAACGTCTCACTTAAGGACGGTCAATGTATATCCAGCCTGTTTCTTGTTCTTTATCTACAGTAGCTCCAAGGGATTCAGCCACAAAGCGCAGCGGCACATACGTCTTGCCGTCCTTGCCTACATAAGCGGATTCCACCATGGTTACTTCTTTACCAGCAACCGTTGCTTTCTTGGATCCTACAGTCAAGACAATCTCATCACCAGTAATGTCATCAATAACAACGATCTGGTTCGAGCCTTTGGTCCATTTCACTTCAGCATCCAATTCTTCAGACACGTAGCGAAGCGGAACAAATGTTGTATTCTTAACAGTGATCGCCCCAGCGTATTCATCATCCGGGAAGAGCACTACACTTTTACTCGTGATCCCAGCTTCATCTTTGAGCAATTGATATGCAAGTGAGTTGGAATCAAAATTGCGCAGCATCTGACCAGGCGTAATATCATCCTTCATCAGATCCATGACGCCACCGGATACATCCACTTCATCGACTGCAACCGTCCCACCAATATTCCACTGTTCACTGTCTCCGCTTACGGTTACGGATTTCAACGGTAGTTCGTCGGAAGCAGGTATTGCCACTTTAAGCTCAAAGTTCTGTTTGCGGATATCCAGCTTGCTGTCGAGATAGAAGTCCAGTTTCAGTTTGGTTTCTGTGCCAAACAGCGTTTTCAAATCAGGGTCCTCATTCAACAGGTTGTTCAGCTCCTGATCATAATTGACCAGCATACTGTCCAGTCCCACTTTGATCATGGCATACAGTGAAGCCACAGCCTCATCCTTCGATTCAGGAACGATGGAATTCAGCGTTTCGTCTCCCCCGCCTTCAACCTCATTCACGGCTTCAAGTACAGGGTAGAACACATCATACAGATCGCCAATCAGCTCTTTCAGTCCTTGCTCATCCTTCGAAATACTCGTCAGGAACGGTTTAACCATGGCAAGCATCTCTTCACCACTAACTTCCAAATGCAGCTTGGAGAGACTAAGTGCTTCGCCATTCACGGATTCCTGTACCGGTGTTACAGAAATGTTCTTCGGATTGGACAGATGCTTCAGGACAAAAGAGAACAGTTTTGGGGATATTTCCTCAAGTTGCTTCTCCAGAGCCTTCATATCTACCATCGGAAGCGCTTGTGCATCTTGGAACGTATCCAGAGATATGTACAGCGGTTTCTGGGCTCCGTCCAGATCAATGACCAATTGGGACTCATTCATGGACAGGTGGAAAGGTAGCTTCGTTCCCTCCATGCTGAATGTGCCTTTGATTGATGCTGTCTTCGCATCTTTCATTTTGGCTTGATCAATATCCAAGGATATGGAGTTAATAAGTTCAATCATTTCAAGGTCTTTCTCTGTCGCAAGTTCCGTAGCCGGTTCTATCTTTATATTCATGGATTGTCTGGATTCACCGGACTTGATACTCGCGCCATTAGCCATGGCTTTGCCAACATCTACTCCACCCACAGCCTGACATCCTGTAAGAACAACCATTAATAGTACTAGTGGCACTGCCATCCATTGGACTAACTTTCGATTCGTAATATGATCTCCTCCTTAGAAAAATATGGTTCATTCCCATTATGAAGGTACAGGTAATTCTTGTAAACGGATACGCAAAAAATAAACCAAAAGGCCGGAACATGTCCGACCTCTGGTCTATCTATATTTCAGCATATTGTAAGTTTCGATAAAACATCCTGCTTCATTATGCAACGCTGGAAGTTATTCTTGCTCCTTACCTTCTGCCTGATCTTCATCAATTTCTTCATCTTCCGCAGTTACGGGAGTCTCGAATTGATCCGGCTCGTCCTCTTGAATCGCTTTGTTCTCTTCGTTCTGATCCTGTGTCATATCGCATTCCCTCTCTTCTACCGGATTTTCATGTCATCAAGGCCTGAGCCTTGTGTCTATCAATAACCCGAATAGGCGAAGTTCAAACCTGTCTCAGCGATGGCCAACCATTTTCCATCATTATTTCAGTGCTCATTTAGAAAACATAAAAGACGATTCCGTTTCCACTTTCAGCCGTTGCCTGAAACAAGGCCTGGATATGATCCACGGTCTGAACGATCTCCTGAAATGTCTCTTCTGCATCCCAATCTTCCATGACTGGATAGACACCCTCAGCGATCATCTGGTCCAGACTATACCTTTGCTTTAACTGTTCCGGCGTGATCTGCTCTAATGCCATGTAGGCCTCCAGCACTTGCTCATTACTAAGCATGAACAGATCCATGTCCGAATAGTTCCCCACGTACTGCTCACCTGCGAGCGGCACCACATAACCGAGGGGAGGCTCCCCGTCTAACAAGTTACCGTTCAGCGTGAACTGTAACATCTGCCACGTTTTATCAATATCCAGATCCACTGCACAATTATGCACACTAACCTCGCCTGACTTGATAGATTCAATGAGCTCCTTCGTAACCACAAGATATCTGCCGGACATTCCCATACCGTTATCCCTCCTGTGTAATTCCTTCTATTGTTCCCCATTAACCGTGCTTGATGTAAAAGAATCGGGGTAATCCCTATCAAGGAGGGCGTATACATGAAAAAATTTGATTACAGTCTCAATTATGATGAGTTGGATCTGCGCAAACATCCTGAGCTGTACACCGTAGGCCGGGGCGAGCAGGGTGTGCTGATGGTAGAGCCGTACAAGGGCGAGATTCTACCACACTGGCGGTTCAAAACACCCGAGATTGCGACAGAGTCATCGGAGAAGATCTATGAGCTATTTTTGGAGTATAAGAAAAAGGGAGATTTCGTTGGTATGGATATGGCTCGTAAATTTCTCCAGATGGGTTATACACGGGCCAGACGGTATACGAATCACAAAGGAGGACGCAAATATTCGAAGGAGGATGGCTCGATCTTGCCCTACCAGAATGACAAGGTGAAGGCAGAAGCCGCGGCCATATTCAAAGCGCAATGGGAGATCGCCAAGACCGATCCGGACTATGTAAGGATGAAGAAGGAACATCGGGAAAAGTACGAGTCTGATGAGGCGTAGGAATACCGGATATATGATTGACTTATGGAAACATTTGTCTCAGAATCGATCTTGTTACTGTTCGTTTTCAACCATTATATTGGAGAAGAGAGGCTCATCCGATTATGACAGATTCGTTCATCCACTTAAACACAGGCCAGAATACCAGCATCAACGAATCCGCCCAACTTCAGGTAACCATTCAATGTACATCATCTCCTTCTCCCTTGGATGTTAGCTGCTTTATGGTGAACGAAGAGGGAAAGGTACCATCCGACGACTATTTTGTATTTTATAATCAGAAGGCCGATCCCCATCAAAGTGTGCTTCTGCAACAGGCAGAGGAACTGAAATCCTCTTTTGTACTGGATACAAATCAATTACGGCAGGCCCCTGTGGAAAAATGTGTGTTTACGGCTACTCTGGATGCGGGAGGTACTTTCGCCAATGTTCAGGCATGTCAGGCGATTGTACGAGCTGGTTCCCAGCAGATTATCTATGAGATCACGCAGGTCACTGCGGAAACAGCGCTTATTTTCATTGAAATCTACAAGTATCGTGACGGATTCAAAGTTCGTGCGATTGGACGAGGTTTTTTTGGTGGATTGCAGCCGCTGGCAGAATCATTTGGTGTTGAGATCGAGAGTAACGACACCTCGGAAGCTGAACAGGTTCTTCTCACGGCACGAGCTGAAATTGCAGCAGCCTCTCTAGAAGCCCCGGCACCTGTTGTTACACCGAACACGAATCATGCACCGCTAAACCTGACCAAGATCGATCTCCTCAAACGTAAAGTAACCCTGTCTCTGCAAAAGAAAAAGATCGAACCTATACAGGCACGTGTTGCCGTTGTATTTGATGCATCAGGCTCCATGTACCATCTGTATCGCAAAGGCATCGTACAAGAAGCCTTCGAGCGTATCCTGGCGATTGCATCAGCATTTGACGATAACGGAGAGTTGGACGTCTGGTTCTTCGCCAAAGACTTCTTGCGTGCACCTAGCGTCACCGCTAGGGATTTCGAAAATTATATTGAACGAACATATACGCTGGGAAGCAAAGGTGGCACCAACAATGAACCTCCTGTGATGCAGGATGTCATTCGCAAATATACGATCGAGGAACCTAATGTGAAGATCCCAACGTATATTATCTTTTTTAGCGATGGCGGAGTTAGTCAAAAAGGGAAAATTATGCGGCTTATTACCGAAAGCTCAACCAAAAACCTGTTCTGGCAATTCGTCGGCTTGGGACAAGCCAATTACGGTATTCTGGAGAATCTTGATGATATGACTGGACGTTTCATCGATAATGCTGACTTTTTTGCCTTGGACGACATCTCCAAGATCAGCGATGAAGAATTGTACGATCGTCTCCTTACTGAATTTCCAGACTGGATAAAGGAAGCTCGGGCCAAAGGCATTTTGGCCTAAAGCTTTCACCCTACCACCACTAATTAGGCTTGTACTTTTTCTGGTTTACCACCCTCGGAACGTGGACGGAGCATACTCCCTACGATTCGCAACATGGACTTGCGTGGTATGAGGCGGGTGAACTGCGCTGTCCAGTAATTCCTGGCCCCGGGCACAGCATAAGGTTTGCCTGATGCCAGTGCCCTTATGGCTACGGCCACGACATGCTCAGGTGTATCACGTTTGCCCACGGAGGCTTCATCAGCACCCACTACATCAAAGAACGAAGTCTCGGTTGAGCCTGGGCATAGTGCCAAAAACTGAACGCCACGCTTCCTGTTTTCTTCATATAACGCCTCTGTAAAAGAAAGTACAAATGCCTTCGTTGCTCCATACACAGCCATATATGGATCAGGTTGAAAGGCAGCCGTCGAAGACACATTAATGACAGCACCATTTTTGTTCTGCAACATGCCTGGCAAGAAAAGATGCGTCATGTTCGTCAAGGCGAGCACGTTCAACATGATCTCCTCCTGCTGCCGGGAACCATCCAGTTGTTCAAAACATCCATGGGTAGCGAATCCCGCATTGTTGATTAAAATATCGATGTGTATTCCCCGATTCTGACATTCCTCATATACGTTCTGAGGTGCCTCTACTTCGGAAAGATCCGATACGATTACCTCAGCCCTTACTTGATATGTACGTTCTATACGTTCTGCCAATTGATTCAGTTTGGACTCTGTTCTGGCCACCAGCACGATATTTTTACCCTTGGAAGCCATTTCGAGTGCAAAAATTTCCCCAATACCTGAAGAAGCACCTGTAATAAGTACCCATTGATGCTGATCCTTTATCATCTCTCATCCATCCTCTAAGCATAGTTTGAACACTTGTTTTCATTAGGAAACATTGTTTCTTTATGGAATCATCGTAACCAAAATCCATGATCCTGTCAAATTGCATCTGTTGATTTTGCATTTAGATAATAGTGCTTACTTTCGACATTCGGATTAAATTGACGTTATCCAGCGTAAAACAGTAGAATGACCATAGCGAAGGAAACGTAGTTTCTGTTCAACAACAATACGGTTACGAGGATGAATTCAATGAAGGATCTTAATTCGGGTTCCACGGAATCTGCACATACAGTAACAACCTTTCAGGAAGCCAGACTCCAGCACTCGGATAATCTGCGGCAAAATATTGTGCATGCTGCTGCTGCTTTACTGCAAGAGCATGGACCAGAGGCTGTCACGGTACGCCGCGTAGCTGAACGTATGGAGTGCTCCACCAAAATCATATATAATCTTTTCGGTAAAAAAGAAGGGTTAGCCAAACATTTATATTTAGAGGGATGCTCCCTTATGGCCCAGTATTTTGAAGATATCCCCCGGCAGGCCTCGTTCGAACAATATTTCCGTGATCTCGCCTACGTCTACTGGGACTTCGGCATTTCTCAATCTAGCTTCTATCAGCTGATGTTTGGAGGATCTTTTTCCGAATTCAAACCAGATGGAGAGACCTTACAGGGAACAGCAACTGCACTGAAACAAGTGTCTGCCTTGGTTGAGGTAGCGATTGAACAGGGAATGCTTCAGGTGCAAGATCCCCTGCTTGCGGTACGAATGATCTGGGCTCCCTTACACGGTGTTATTCATCTGTACCTGGGAGGCCATATTGAGAGCGAAGAAGCTGCCAAAACCCTCTATGATCATACGTTGTCGATGGTTATACACTCCCTTGTAAGTACATCTGCGAATCAATAAGCATGAAGTCGGTGATGTGTCAGAAGCTTATAGAAGATAAACGAAAAAGGAGCAGGTCCAATAGCGTAATACGCCGAGGACGTGCTCCTTTATTTGGTTCACTCTATTTATATCCGTATCGACCTTCAGTCGATTAAAGTGTCTCTTGGTTCTCCGCTTCCCAACGTGCAATTTCCTTGCGCACGATTGGAGCGACTTCTTTACCAAGCAGTTCGATTGCTCTCATAACCTCGTTATGTGGCATGGTGCCGAGTGGAGTGTGTAACATGAAGCGGGTAATGCCGACTTCTTTGCGCAGATAGATAATCTTCTGAGCGACCGTATCCACATCTCCCACGTACAAAGCACCCTCAAGGCTACGCGCCGCATCAAATGTTGCACGGCTGTAGTGTCCCCAGCCACGTTCACGACCCAATATGTTCATGACCGCTTGCGCTGGCGGGAAGAATTTCTCCACAGCTTCGTCTGTTGTATCGGCAATAAAGCCGTGAGAGTGAGAAGCAACGGTCAGCTTGGAAGCATCATGTCCTGCATGTGCTGCTGCTTTCTTGTACAGCTCCACCAGTGGTGCGAATTGTACCGGACGGCCACCAATAATGGCAAGCACCAGTGGCAAACCAAGCAGCCCTGCACGGACGACGGACTCCTGATTACCGCCACTGCCAATCCATACCGGAAGTTTTTCCTGTACCGGGCGTGGGTAGATGCCCAGATTGTTAAAGGAAGGGCGGTGTTTGCCTTCCCAGGTTACTTTTTCCGAATCACGCAGCTTAAGCAATAAATCCAGTTTCTCGTCGAATAACTCATCGTAGTCATTCAGATCGTAGCCAAACAGTGGGAACGATTCGATAAATGATCCCCGCCCTGCCATAATCTCTGCACGCCCGTTCGAAATGCCGTCCAGTGTCGCAAAATCCTGATATACCCGTACCGGATCATGTGATGAAAGCACCGTTACCGCACTCGTCAGGCGAATATTCTTGGTCTGCGAAGCTGCAGCCGCCAGAATGACAGCTGGTGATGAAGCCGCATAGTCAGCACGATGATGTTCTCCCACGCCATATACATCCAGACCCACCTGATCTGCCAAAACAATCTCTTCAACAACATCGCGAATGCGCTGCGCATGACTGATAAGTTCTCCTGTTTTTACATCCCGGTTCGTCTCCACAAATGTACTAATTCCGATTTCCATTGTCTGTTCCTCCCTGGTATGAAGCGATCCGTTGTTCATCTAACCTATTGTAAGTATATCACCTTTTGTTATGTATCTTAATATTGAACTATTTTTGTGAAAAACACAAGTACCCTCTGTTTCCAGAGGGCACTTTTATGATTTTTTTCTATAATTATGGCTTGTCTATACTTAGTTCCATCAGGTTGGTATTAATTACAACACCAGTCTGTTTCATAAAATTAAATCCCAGAATTCCGTCAATCTCCAAACCATAATCCATATTTCCTATTTCAACTTGAAAATTATTAATCGTTGTTCCATCTACAGTTATAGAATCGAGCGACTTGGTATAAACATACTCTATACCGCCTACACCTCTTATAATATCAACGATATCATCCTCTTCAGGAACCATTCCTACTTCCCGAACTGCATCTGCATTCAACAATGTACTAGCTGATCCGGTATCCAAAAGGACTTTTTCTAATTGTAGTAATTCTCCTCTAAATTCAAGTTTTATGCTTATGAAGGGTAGACCATAAATCTCTAAAATTTTCATCGAGGACCTCTCATGCCAACATATCGTTCTCTTGCCACAACTTCTGGACGTGAAGTGTGAAAAAAGCAGTATTCCCGTCTGGGATCTTCCTGATGCAATTCACCATAACGTTTTAGTGCCTTCGTAGAATCATCAAATGAATCAATCACTGCCATCTCTTCAATGTAACGCTGGCCTTCTCTTGAATGCGCCTTGGTTGCCTCAAAAACGACCCACTCATTAGGGAATCGCTCCTGAACTTCCTTCCATTGCATATTGACACCTCCAGACCATTAGATAGAAATATTATATCATGTACAAACAGCATTCCATGGGCTGAAATTTTCTAAATTATATACATTTTCTAGAGCATTGCCTGTAAATCTATTATTTCTTCCTCCCGATGTACAGCAGATGCGATGAGATCCCCAATATGGAAGGGTCCTTAGCGGCATCTATCATATATTGCATGAGTTCTTCGTACTCGCCGCGCTCTTTCCAATATTGCTGCTGCTCGTCCGTAAGCATCGCTCTAAGGCTGGATGAACCAATCAAATCGACAGTTTCAAATCCATGTTGCTCCATGAACGGTGTAATGTCCTGAATATTAAAGTAATAAGCACCTGTGAATCGTCCGTGATCCTGATGATCGAATATACCCTTCTCAACAAAAGAACGGATGGCTACCATGTGATCATTTGGTTTCCAGTTCTGCGGGGATTGCAGCGAATTGATACTCATGCGCATTCGGCTTTGCATCGCTACAAACACCACGCCTCCTGGCTTGGTTACACGATACAGCTCTCTTACAGCAGCCACACGCTCCTCGACAGTCTGCAGATGATATAACGGCCCCAGCATGAGGGATGCATCATATGTCTCGTCAGCCATACCGGAGAGCGAGGTGGCATCGAGAACATGAAATCCATCGAATTGCTGTGTCAGACCGAACTCCTGAGCCTTTTCCCGTGCAGTATCCACGGAGGACGGTGTCAGATCAGATAAAGTGAGTTGGTACCCCAGCTTCGCCAGTTCCATGGCATACTTTCCCGGTCCTGCGCCATTATCCAGAATACAACCAGTAGCGGGGAGATGCTCCCTGATGTAATGCATGTTAATGATGAACTCAATCGGTTCCCGCTCCAATCTCCCCCACTCATCAAATCCGGAATAATATTCAATAATGTGATCTCTCTTCATCGCTCTGACACCTGCCTTTTCTTATATGTAGGCTACTCAAACATGTTCAAAAAAATAAATTCCAATCAGTATATATCTACTAAATATTTCCTGTCAAACAAAAAAAAACGTTCAATTCCCGTTGAAAGCGGGACTGAACGTTTCTTGATCTTATATCTTTTTCACAAACTCAGACTTCAACTTCATCGCACCCAGGCTGTCGATCTTGCAATCAATATCATGATCCCCATCAATCAGGCGGATATTCTTCACCTTTGTGCCCTGTTTGACCACGAGTGAACTGCCTTTTACCTTCAGATCTTTAATGACCGTAACGGTATCGCCATCATTTAGCACATTTCCGTTGGCATCACGGATTACTTTTGTATCCTCTGCGTTCTCATTGTCTGCTTCCAAAGACCATTCATGCGCACACTCTGGGCAGACCAGCAGGTTACCATCCTCGTACGTGTACTCAGAATTACATTTCGGGCAGTTAGGCAAATTAGACATATGTATTAAACTCTCCATTCTACGATTGGCTTTCCCGCAAGTATACGGGATTTCGGCGATATGTTCCATACGCTTGGTCACTGCATGAATGGATTTAAACCAAATTTAAGGTTCATGCATCCCTCACTTTAAGGGTAACTACTTATGATGTAACTATTAGATACGCGCTATAAATACATGAAATTGAATCTCTATTTCTCCATGAGAGTTACTATATTTACTACCAAAGGAGTGCCCACTCATGTCTTCATATGTTTTCCCTGTGCAAACGGCTTTTTTGATCTTTGTCGTCGCGGCTATGTTTTTGCTGGTGCCGTGGTTGATCTATGGGTATCGTAAAGACGGCTTCTTCAGTTGGTCAAGGTTTGGCGTAAGCTTTTCCTTTATCTTTTATATTCTGGCTGCCTATTGCCTCGTCATTCTCCCGTTTCCGACTACGCAAGATACCTGTGCGCAGCAAGCCGCTGACACGATCTACTACAATCTGGTTCCATTCACCTTTGTCAAAGACATCATGAAAGAAACTCCCATTGTATGGTCCCAGCCTTCCACCTATATCGGAATGATTCAGGGCAGAGCCTTTCTGCAAGTGTTGTTTAATGTCCTGCTTCTCATGCTGCTGGGTGTATACATCCGTTATTTTTTCCAAAAGAGATCGTTCTGGACGTATGCCCTGCTTGGCGGATTCGGGCTTTCCTTATTCTTCGAGATCACCCAAATCACCGGATTCTACGGGTATTATAATTGTCCTTACCGCCTCTTCGATGTGGATGATTTGCTATTGAATACGTCAGGAACCATACTTGGATTTGTCACAGCGCCCATCCTGCTTGCTTTATTCCCATCACGTGCAAGCATTCAGGCGAAGAGCGAACAAATTGTGGAGCAAAACCGAGTGTATACTATGCCTCAATTGCTCGCACTGATGATCGATGGATTCGGTGTTGTCTTCCTTTCGAATCTGATCTCCATCTTCACAGCATCTGATGTGATCAGTGATGCCCTAAGTACATCCATTGCTATGGTCATTGTCCTGTTCTTCATCCCTTGGGTACGAAATGGGGTAACTCCAGGCTCGGCCATCTTGCGCTTCCGCTATGTGGATCGTCAGACTGGCACAGCTACCAGTGAATCTTTATTTAAAAGATTTATTTCACTCTATGTTCCATGGCTACTATTTACGATCATTCGCTTAGTCAACGATTATGCGTTTTCCGGTCATCCGGATGTCATGCTTGAACCCTATCGCGCATGGATCTCTGTGGGAATGTTTGGTCTATCTATGCTGATCTCCTTCATCTTGTTCGTCCATATCTTGATCGTGCTGTTCTCCCGTGGAAAACGTTCCTTCTACTTCGATGAGGTGTCCCGCACACGGGCCTCTCGTAAATAGTTATCATGTCTGCTGTGCATCCGTAACCGGAATTATAAAAAGGCGACTTCCACGATAAAGAATGGAGGTCGCCTTTTTATATCATTGTGGCCTTATAGCTAGTTATACATTGCATGGATGCAACAGCACATTCGGACTACAGCCCCAGTAACTCACGTTTGGATGCCTCAGGATCATGTACAACTTCAATCTCATGGTCGAAGATCAATGTCGCGCGATCCTGCTCATAAGCAGGCCAGTCCACCCCTGCGGTAGCCGGTTTACCGTTCTTGGCAAAAGAAATCCAAGCATCCTGTACTTTAAGCGCTAGTTCCGCTGCGGCCTCATCCGGCTCGGCATTCATATATTTCAATACAGGCAGTGTATTGAAGACAAAGTACATTTCAATGCTGTGAACTGCTTTATGAAGAAGTGGATGCTCTGGCATCACCCAATCGAAACGATACATCCACACTGGCGCATGTTGCTGCTGTGCAGCCGCATATTGTACCGAAGAACGCCAGAAATATAGATCGGTCATGACCTGTGCTTGACCATCTGCCGTTTTGGGATAGCTGTCTGCAATAGCTGCACGATTCTCCAGATCCGGCGTCATAAAGTCAACGGCTTGTACCATATCGATCTCTGGTGAATACGGAATATGCGGCTGGATAAACAACGAACCTTCATGCAACGTTGTACCGATTAACACAGGAATATCCTTCGCCTTACCCTCGCTTATCGCCTGAAGCGGCGTCTGAGGCAGAGTTACTGCATCCAGTACAGGCTGGAATAACAAGGCCATCCCTGCACCGCTCTGCTGTTTGATCGTTTCTGCGGCTGCGATGATCTGCTCTGCCGGAATCGTCTTTAGCTTCTGTAGGTCACTTGGCTCTACGCCCAGAATCTTCAGCATGCCATCACGTACAGCAGATGCTTGTTCTGCCGGCATGAACTGTGAAGCTCCACTTTGCATAATGACACGTTGAAACAGTCCCTTGGAGGCAGGCATAGCCATCAATGCTGCGATACTCATGCTGCCTGCCGATTCTCCGAATACCGTGACTTGGTTCGCATCACCGCCAAAAGTAGAGATGTTATCTTTCACCCACTGCAGCGCCGCTACCTGATCCAGCAGACCAACATTCGTGGCAAATGAGTCACCTAGCGGTGCCATATGCATGAATCCGAGTGGTCCAAGTCGGTAGTTGATCGTCACGACGATTAAGTCACCTCGAAGGGCCAACTGTGTACCATCGTATACAGGGAAACTTCCGGAGCCGGCTACAAAGGAACCACCATGAATCCACACCATAACCGGTAGTGGTTTCGCTCCCTTTTCCTTAGGTGCCCATATGTTCAGATATAGACTATCTTCTGATTCATTCGGGGTTCCTGTCACACCTTCTGGTTGATGGTTTCGTTGCTGTATATTCTCAGGGCCAAATTGAGTGGCCTGTCTTATTCCCTCCCATGTCTCGGGTTGAACCGGAGCCTGGAAACGTAACTCACCTACTGGGGGTTTAGCATAGGGTATACCCTTCCATACGCTTGCACCATGCAAAAGCTCGCCTTGAACAGTACCGTACTTCGTTGCAACTTGAAGTTCTCTCATGCCGCTTCTACTTCCTCTCCATGAATAGGTTAGACTAGCGTTTAATCAGTTAATGTGTACTTATTTGAGTATAGTTTGTACGAACACTCATTTACAACTTTACCCAAATTCACATCCCTTCTGCTACGTTTCACGTGGAACTTTATGGGATGCATGATCTGATACATATCTTTAAGACGGATACCAAAAAGGCCACCCTTAAAGCAATGTCATTAAGTTTAACTTGTCTTAATGGCATTGCCCCTTAGAGTAACCCTTTCCTTTTTATCACCCAAATAACTACCCTTCTACAGGATAACTTACCGTAAACGCAACACCCTCGATCCATTCGCCCGTAACAAAGTTCCGCCCCTTTACAACCACTCGATCCTTATAAATCTCCACATGAAGTCCTTCACTACCTTCCAGATGCTCATCCTGATCTGTCCAGAGATAACCTACAGACGAAGCATTGAACATGGTTGGCATGTGGCCTGCACCATCGTACATCGTATGCAGTGCTTCCAGTTGCCAATGGGTATGGCCAGAGAAGAGGATTGCTTGCGGGTATTTAGCAAGAACCGCTTTGAGTTCAGCATCCTGATTCACACCATACCATCCCTGTTCCTTTAACGATCCAGCTACCGTATCCATAAGCGGCTGGTGCAAGAACAGGAAGATGGGATGATCTAGTGTTGCACGCTCAGACAATTTCGCATCCAGCCACTCCAACTGTTCAGTCGACATATCACAATCCTTCGGATGAGGTTGCTCAGTGCCCAGGAATATATAATGATACCCATCGATCCAATGATCGTGGTAAGAGCCCCTCATGCCTGTTGTCCCTTCAAAATCACTTAAGCGACGTTGCCATAACCCGGCGACGGTAATGGATGCAG
Source organism: Paenibacillus amylolyticus (assembly GCF_001570725.1). GTDB lineage: Bacteria > Bacillota > Bacilli > Paenibacillales > Paenibacillaceae > Paenibacillus > Paenibacillus amylolyticus_A. The sequence continues at coordinate 220,565 of NZ_BCNV01000005.1, read as the reverse complement.
CTTCTTCTGAGATATCTTGGCCCTCCTGCTCCAATAACTCAGCTACTTCATATTCTTTCATCTCGAGCAAAACGATCGGCGGATCTTGCCATACCACGGCTCCAATATCATGGTTACCTACCGTGTAACGGATGTCCGGCAAGTTCTCCGCATGTTGCTTCCATATGCGTTGCAACTCACGATATTCACTCGGCAACCCCCGATCCGTCACATCACCCACATGCATGATTCCACTGCTCCCCTGACTAAATGTAGCTATGTCAGCTAATGCTTGGTCCAGATGCCGATTATGAATATGGTCTGCCTCATCCCGCACATGTGTGTCCGTAATGACCTGAAAGCTGGCAAGAGGTTGCTCAGAGGTATGTTTATTTTCCATCAAGAATCACTCCATTTCAGTCCAATAATGCCAATCAGAATAAAACCGATCCAGACCATCGACGTGAGCCGCAGACGTTCACCGAAATAGTAATGCCCTACGACGCCAATGAGCGTGATGCCCACCCCAGACCAGATCGCATAGGCCACAGCCAGCGGCATATACTTCACTGCAAAATTCAGAAACGTAAAACTTGCGCCATAACATACAAACATCATAATCGAAGGCCATAACCGTGAGAATCCATCCGATACTTTTAGCAAAATAGTAGCACTCAGCTCCAGTCCGATGGCCAGAGCCAACAGAACCCAGCCCAAGTAAGCGTGACTGTTCGTCATCGGCCAAGCCCACCATTCAGCAATTCATGGAAAGATTGAATCGTTCTGTCCGCCAAGCGGATTTTTCCTGGTTCTCCAATCCCAATCCTGTAGCCTGCACCAGCGGTTCGTGCCATCTCCATGTCTCCGTCCGTATCTCCAATGACCACCGTATGCTGTACAGATACACCTAACCGTTCACAAGCAAGTAGAAGCATATCGGGAAAAGGTTTGCCCCGCTTCACCAAATCTGTACCAATCACCACGTCAAAAAAGGAATCCAGTCCCATCCACTGTAAATGTTTAATTGCACTTGGTGTATCATCTGCCGTCACTACACCCATAACGACACCTTCGCTACGGCACTGTTCAAGGAATTTACGAACGCCCGGTAACGGATGTGCCGGACGATGCTGCTCCATCTCTTCCTCCGCTCGCGCCAAACACTCCCGAACCATGATCTTGGCTTCCGCCCAGCTGAGACCCGCACGATATCCATGCCATGTTAACACGGCATACACTTCATCCATGGTTCCCATTGCAAGCGGGCCCCGCACATCATACCCATTCATTCGACCCTGGTCATCGTGGAAAGTTCCCCAGATCTGCGGAAGTTCATCTGTGTTAATACGAAGTCCCCGGGTTGCCAACTGGTCTCTGAAGTCGCTCAACACACAATCGGTCCAGAACCCCCACATGCCCGTAAAATCAAGTAATGTCCCGTCCTTATCGAACAAAACAGCTTCAATCGGATTCGGTAATCCGTCCACATACGTCTCATCTTGCATTGGTTAAACTCCTTGTCTGCGATCTTGTATAACGGAAAGGACGGTACAGCATGTACCGCCCCTTTCGCTTGATTCACTTGCCTGTATACGTTTCTTATTTCGTTACACGATCCAGTTCTTTCTGCGCTTTCTCTTTCGCTTCCTTCAGCGCTTGTTCAGCTGGCATATTATTGATCTGTACTTTATCAGCTGCATCTTTCAATGCATCGTTGATTTTGCCACCTGTTGGATCCTGGAATGGAGCCGAAGCGTGAGCTGCTTGTTGCAGTGGTACAGTGATCTGTGGATTTTCCTCACTGAATTTCATGAACTCTGGATCTTGTTGAGCCGATTGACGCACTGCAATATATCCGGTATTCATAGACCATGAAGCTGTGTTGGACGTCTCAGAGAAATACGTAAACCATTTATAAGCAGCTTGTTGTTGCTCTGGACTCGCTGCTGCCGGAATACCTGCCAAAATGGCATTCGCTACCGGTTTACCTTCACCACTGCCTTCCCAACCTGGTTGTTGCATCGCAGCGACTACGCTAAAGTCCAAGTCACCTTGGTCACCACTAGATCCGGTGTAACCTGCTGCTTTATTTTTCATCACATTATCAATCGTTTTGTACCAATATTCCCAACCTTGACCACCATACTCGATGCCCATGATTTTGTCTTCATTAATCCATTTACGGAACAGGTCCCATGTCTCGATCCACTCTGGGGAGTCGATCATGACTGTTTTGCCATCGTCGCTAAGGATTTGACCACCCTTACCCAATACAGCATCAATCATGTTGTCTTTACCCCACATCGGTTGCCAGCCAGAGAACGTTGTCTTGCCATTCTCTTGTTTGCTCATCTTCGCTGCTGCTTCAGCCAACGCTTCCCATGTTGTCAGACTCGCTGGATCGATTCCGTTCTCTTTTAACGTATCCATGCGGTAATACATGATTTGGGTCGTTCCATACATAGGTAGGAAGTATTGCTTACCATCCACCTGTCCCTGGTTCAGGAACGTTTGAATGAAATCGTCTTTCTTAAAATTCGGGTCCGCTGCAATCATCTCATCCATCGGTGCATAGTATCCTTTGCGTGCCCAGTCTATGTTAGCACTCAGTACAGCGGCCGGAACCTTCTTGGAAGCAATCGCTGCTTGTAACTTCTGTTCCGTCTCCGTGTAATCTGCTTGTACAATTCCCTTCACAACGACTTCGTTCTGGGAGGCGTTGAACGCATCAATCGTTTTTTTCATGTTATCGCCCAGATTACCACCCAGACCATACCAGAATTCAATCTCCACCGGATCTTTCGCCTGAGCTTCGGTCCCACTGGCAGCAGCCGTCGTGCTTGATTCTGCGGGTGCTTGTGTTCCACAAGCTGTCATTAGCGCAAAGCTAGTCGCGAGTACCAGCGACATGCCACCCTTCCAGTTCAACCTCAATCTCTTTTTCCATGTCATGCTTGCCTGACTCCAATTCATTGTCGTTCCTCCCGTTTTAGGTGAATGGTAGTGCATATCAGTTCTTGTTCACACCAGCCGTAATATTAACGCTCTGCATGATCGTCTTCTGGGTGAACAGGAAGAGAATAAGTAGTGGTGCGATGGTGAAGGCACTCGCAGCCATAATCTGTGGCCAAGCCAGTCCATATGCCCCGCCTTCTACAAAGAAGCTGCGCAGACCAGCCGATACTAGCTGTAAGTCAGGGTCTTTGGTGATGAGCATAGGCCAGAAATAGTTGTTGTACTGTTCAATAAACGTAATCAGAACCATCACGGCGAAGCTTGAGCGAACAAGCGGCGTGATAATCGTCCAGAGAATCCGGAAGTGGGATGCACCGTCCAGCTGTCCGGCTTCCACCAATTCATGAGATACCTGCATGAACGCCTGCCGGATCAGAAAGATCGAGAACACGCTGACGCAGTTGGATACAATCAAGCCTGTGTAGGAATCTAGCAAGTTAAGTTCGCTAAGCACCAGGTAACTAGGCAGATATACGGCTGTACTCGGTATCATATAACCCACCAGAATCAGGGATGTCAGTACACCTTTGAGACGGAATTTCATATGTGTCAGAGCGTAAGCCATCATACTGGAGTTGACGATCTGAAATAGACAGATGGCTAAGGCTACCCCGGTACTGTTCAGAATGTAGCGGGCAAATGGAGCCGCATTCCAGGCGTCCACATAGTTGCTCCACAGGAACGTCTCCGGCCAGAAGGTCGGCGGGAACTGCCAGATCTCATCATTGGTTTTGAATCCACTAATGACCATCCAATAGAAGGGAAAGGCTGTACCCAGCGCGATAACGGCTAACAGGAGATAGCGGATTAATTTACTTATTTTAAAATTCGGTTGTGACACGTTCTGCAACTCCTTGCGCTTCATCCGTTTAGACTTTTTGTTGGGCAATGTCATTGTCATTAGTAGTGCACCAGACGTCTGCCAAGCAGGAAGGATACTCCCGACAGCAACACGCAGATCAGAATAATCACAACGGCGATGGACGAAGCTTCGCCTACGTTAAAAGATTCGAATGCAGACTGGTAATACATGTACAGCAACGTTCTCGTTGATCCCGCCGGTCCGCCCTGCGTCATGACATTAATCTGGTCATAGGCTTGCAAGGACTGGATGGTAAGAATAATCGAGAGAAAAAATGTCGTTGGTGAGATCAGTGGCATTGTGATACTTCTGAACTTGTCCCAACGGTTTGCCCCATCGATCGAAGCTGCTTCCAGTAGATCGGACGGTAGATTTCGTAGTGCAACCAGATAAAATACCATCGCCCACCCAATTGACTTCCAGAGAGTAACGATTAGTACTGCAACCAGTGCCCAGTCCGCGTCACGCAACCAGCCGATCGGAGATACACCAGCCCAGCCCAGCATCAGATTAGCGAGTCCGACTTCGGGCTCGAAGATCCAAGACCACGCAATGGACACCGCAACTGTCGGGGTGACCCAAGGTGAGAAGAGTAACGTCCGGAAGATGCCGGATGATTTGATTTTGCTATTCATGAGCATCGCAAGTGCCAATCCGCCCACAATGGTTGGGATCACACTCCCCAGTCCGAATAACAAGGTGACTTTCAGTGACCGATAGAATTCGGAGTTTGTTAGCAGATAACTGTAATTGTCCAATCCAACGAACAACTTGTCCGGGCTCATGAAGTCCCAATCGGTGAAACTGAGATAAACGATATATCCCAGAGGTCCCAGCCAGAAGATCAGCAATGGGATTAGAGCTGGCAGCGTGAATAGCACCGCTTCAGACTCCCTCCATAGTTTTAAACGCAAATCCCCCACTCCTTACTGTTCAATTTTTCTTTAATGATTGGGAATTTTTGAGTATAATCAACTTTATATTTCTTCTGTACAAAATTGATTGTACACTCGTATTGAAAATTCTAATTCCGGGTTATGTTAAAATTGGAGCAAGTCATGTAAAATATGAGGCAGCTAGTGGGAACGCTATCATAAACCAGAGGTGACATTGTGGGAAAAGAAACTGCCAGGAACCCGAATCATTCTTCGTTACCTGATCGGCATGCGCTGAGGGAGAGAGTCATTGAGGCCATCGCTAATACGATGGATCTGTATGGAGTTAATCATACGTTTGGCAAATTATACGGCATCATGTATTTTGAGGATCGACCGATGACACTTGAAGAGATGAAAACCTCGATGAATATGAGCAAGAGCAACATGAGCTATGCGGTTCGTTCGCTTACAGAGTCACAGATGATCTATAAACTGGAGGAAAAGAAGGACCGTCAGGATCAGTATCTGGCTGAGACCGACTTTTATCGTACATTTCAGAATTTCTTCGGGGCCAAGCTCCAGCGGGAAGTAGATGTCATGTTAGAAGGCATTCGTGAAGTCATCCCTGACCTGTCGACCATGATCCTTTCGGAACATACCTCTTCTGAAGATCGAGATGATGCGCTGAGGGATCTGCACAAACTCCAACATGCGGAGCAGTATTACGTCTGGCTACAAGGATTCGTGGATCAATTGCGGGACGGTAAATTTTACGAAAATGCTTCGCATACACCCAATAAAGATTAGTTCACTACATGGTGGAATAACGCCGCTATGATTCGTGTGTTGAGTCACACTAAACGCAAAAAGGAGCTGTCCCTAGCCAATGTATGGCTTTTTGGAACAGCTCTTTTTCTATTCTATCTATTATACTGTCATATCCTATCCATTATTAGGGGTTCTCTTTTCCATATGCTACTGCGTTCATGACCCCTTTTTCTTCTTTTAAAAATATTACTTTTGCGCTGCAGCTTCGATATCTGCATAGGCCCAGTGTGTTGCTGGTACATCACCGAACGTTGGCGAAACGGCACCAGTCAGTGGTGTACGGTTAAACAATACATTCAGCACTTTCACGGCTTCAGCGCGCGTCAGATTGCTATTCGGTTTGAATGTACCATCGTTGTAACCAACCATTAGACCCGCAGATTGCACGTAAGCAATTGCATCTGCTGCCCACAGGTCTGCGGATACATCTGTGAAGGAAACTGCTGTACCATTTACGGTTGTTGCACTCCCTTGTTGCTGCATCCAGCGATACGCAATCGTTGCTATCTGTGCACGGGTAATCGAACCTTCCGGCGCAAATTGAGTCGCGCTCATGCCGTTCATGATGCCAGCGGATTGAGCCTTCTGAATTTCACTAGTTGCCCAGTGTGTTGCAGATACATCCTTGTAGCTCACGCTATCCGCGGAACCTGCTGCCACTTCAGTTGGAAGATTACGAGCCAGCATTGCTGCCATCTGCGCACGTGTTACGAATGCATCTGGGCGGAAATCTGCACCGAAACCTTGGATGTACGGTTGGTGTATACTTTGTGAAGCTTTCAGTCCATCCACAACAACGAGGGTGAACGTACTGAATTTGGTTACAGTAAACTCAATGCCTTCGCTGTTATCTGCGAGTTGCACCAGTTTGCCTTGAATCAATTCTTTTGTGCCGTCACTGTGTTCGATATAGATCGCCAGGTTGTCCAATGCTTGCTGACGAGCAGCCGGATCGGTTGGCAGACTATCTCGCAGTGGCAGAGTCAACGTCACTTCGCGGCTCTGCATATTCGTTTCGATCTCTACCGGACGAGCCAGTACACGAACATTGGTATTCGGAGCAATCTGTTGAATCAACTGCTCTTTCTTTGCACGTTCTTCCACTTCTTTGCGCTCCGATTCCTGTTTCAGTGGAACCACACGGAAGTACAAATCTTGGTCAAATCCAGCAATGGAATTCGTCGGAACGGAGATTACTACATTCTCTGTAGAGATTTCAAGTTTCAGCGAACCATCATTCAATTCTTTTACCGCTGCTTTAGGCAGTTCAATACGTGTCTCGGACACGGAATCTTTGGTGTCTGGGATGACAATACGAGCGGTGTTCATGTTTAATTGTTTTGCTTTTTCCACCGATTCCTTGGCAATCGCTTCGGTCATTTTCACCAGATCTTTGATTGTGCCGTTGGTTTCGGTTGTACGAGTGATTGGTGTCTTGGTCAGGTTGGTGCCGTTTGCCCCATTAACGTCAACCACGATCTGTTCTTGTTTCGTTGTTGGTGCAGGTGTAGATGTTACTGGAGTGGTCGTGGACGATCCACCGCCACCTGTGTTTCCACCCGGGTTAGGTGTTGGCGTATTTGATGTGAACGTAAGTGTTGTCCACTTCCATGCCGGTGTGTTGCCTTTGGCTCTTACACGAACCACAATTATTTGGTTGCCCTCAAATCGATCTGTATCGGTGAATTTAATCCAAGTCTCCCCATTATCTTTAGAGTATTCCATCGTTTCATCTGCACCGATAACCACATTGGCTGTATCATCAGCAGTCACATTAGGCGCTGGGGGAGCAAAGAACAAGTCAAATGCTCTTTGAATATCTTTAATTTTTTCATATCCTCCAACAGGTCGTTCACTAAGCATCCACTCTGCGAGTTGTTGCTGTTCCGCATTCGTTGATAATGTTACTATCTGGTCAAACTTCAGAGGAGATTCCTGAAGACTTAATCCTGGATTGTTGGCTAAAAGTATTTGGTACTGCATTTGAAGCATTTGGTACAAATTCAAGTTATTTAATATCTCACTCGCTGTCTCTGCTTGGTTAATTGAAGGAAATTCTTCAGATAGCGTAAACATTAAACCTACAGCCGATTCAGTGTCCGTTGCAACAGAAGTGAACTTCGCAATATAAGCAATTAACTGCTGATCCGCCTGATTAGCTTTCAGATAAAAATCTGCTGCTTTCTTGAACTGTTCAAACTCTTCCTCAGAGAACAGATTAGCACCTTTTACAATGACCTGATCGTAAATGTTATTTAATGCAGAAGCCATATCTCGGTAATCTAACCGATACCCCAAAAGGATATTGATACTTATATCTACAATAAATTGAACCTGATCTTCATTGTAAGATCCCGATCTCGGAGTCATTTGGACTAATGTAGCAGCAACTGTCTTTTGTTCTTGATCTGTTAGCTCACTAAACGCTCCAGGTTGATTGAGCAGATCTGTATTTTTTAATATGGATAACACTGTAACTTTATCCTGGATATCTATCGCTGCGTTCAGCTGCTTCAGCGATTGCTTCTCAGGAGTGCCAAAGAACTCATCAAATGCTTCCTGCGCGACTTTATATGTTAAATAGCCATTACCCGGCTTTTTCAACAGCATCCAGTCAGCCAGCTTCTCCATTTCAGTCATGTTGGAGGAAATGCTTTTCATTTTACTAAAATCAAGCGGGAATGTACCAACGAGGGTCTCTTTATCTGTGCCTTTAAACGCCTCTGCTTGTTCTTGAAGCTGATATAATTCCGTTAGCGCATTAATCATTTCACTCTGTGTTGAGACATTCGTAAAATTGGTAATTTGGCTCGATGCCATAGAAAGATTCATAACTGATTCTTCAAGGAATGGATTATTAGCAATTCGCTGTAGTTTAATTTTGAATGCCAGCACGTTCTGTTCCAAATCAGAAGCCAGAAAATATCGATCTAACATCGGTTTAATCATATTCAGATATTCAGAACTAACCGATGCTGCAAAAGTAAGAGTTTTGTCGTAATAAGTAGTCAATCTCTCTTGGACATCGGACAACTCATTTGCTTTCATTACTGAAATACCTTGTTGAATATAATCTACCAAAAATTGAACCTCACTGTTACTCTCATACCCATTAGCAGGCTCATTCATATGTCCCGCTAAGGTTACCAGTGCATTTTGCTCTTCCAGAGGTAGAGATTCAAACTCCGGCGTCGTAGTGATGAAATTTTCATTTTTGAACAGTTCAGTTATTTTAGTTGCATCAAAATTTTGACCAATAGAGTTATTGAACTCACCCAGTGGTGTAGTGAACTCAATGGATTGCATCTGATAAGCAAAATCCGAGTAACGATCCTGAACAATTACGTTAAAATAGTAGGTTTCACCTTCTGTTAAGTTGGTAACTATTCTTGAAAATGATCCATCTGTAGACTCTGAACCAGAAATCCAATTGCCATAAGAATGATCTACTGTGCTATTGTTGATTTCGTTCGCGTCCGTAAGATCAGAGTTTTTGGAAAAGAAAACCCTATAACTTAATTCATATGATGCAGTATTATCGGATTGAGCATATTCCCATTTAACCTCTACCGAATTATCGTCCACACCCTTCACCGTGATTAAACCATTATTACCGGGTACCGGATACAATGCTCCTGCACTAACCTTTCCTGCTGGTGCAAGCCATGGAGCCACCAACACCAAAATAAGCAACATGCTCATTATTTTTCTGTACTGCATTTTTATTTTCCCTCCCTAATCTCGCTTGTTAAATATAGGCCTATTGTAGTACACAACTCTGAACGGATTCTGAACATTAGAGCAAATAAAAGGTATTAGTACCACTTACAGATATAATTTTTGTGGAAAATATCATTTTTTTTCGTCATTATTCAACATTTTTATTTTGAGATATACTATCTTAGACCTATAAATGCATAACACGAGATTCAAACAAAATTAGAATATACTTCTCTAAATTTCAGTAGAACAAAAGAAGACCACCTATTTTTGGGGTGGCCTTCTTTGTTCTACCATATTAGCTTGCTCGGAACTAAAAACTACGAGCTTTTAGTCTCTTGATCTTGCACTGATATTACTTCTGCGCAGCAGCTTCGATATCTGCATAGGCCCAGTGTGTTGCTGGTACATCGTTGAACGTTGGCGTAACTGCACCAGTGAGTGGTTCGCGGTTGAACAATACGTTCAACACTTTCACCGCTTCAGCACGCGTCAGCTTACTGTTCGGTTTGAATGTACCATCGTTGTAACCAACCATCAGGCCAGCGGATTGCACGTATGCAATGGCTTCTGCTGCCCACAGGTCTGCGGATACATCTGTGAAGGAAACTGCTGTACCATTTACGGTTGTAGTACCCGCCTGTTGCTGCTGCATCCAGCGGTATGCAATCATCGCCATTTGAGCACGGGTGATCGAACCTTCCGGCGCAAATTGAGTCGCGCTCATGCCGTTCATGATGCCTGCGGATTGAGCCTTTTGAATCTCACTTGTTGCCCAGTGTGTTGCAGATATATCCTTGTAGCTCACGCTATCCGCGGAACCTGCTGCCACTTCAGTTGGAAGATTGCGAGCCAGCATCGCTGCCATTTGTGCACGTGTTACGAATGCATCTGGACGGAAATCTGCACCGAAACCTTGGATGTACGGCTGGTGTTTACTTTGTGAAGCTTTCAGTCCATCCACAACAACGAGAGTGAACGTACTGAATTTCGTTACGGTAAATTCGATGCCTTCGCTGTTATCTGCCAGTTGCACCAGTTTGCCTTGAATCAATTCTTTTGTTCCGTCACTGTGTTCGATGTAGATCGCCAGGTTGTCCAAAGCCTGCTGACGAGCAGCCGGATCGGTTGGCAAGCTGTCACGTAGTGGCAAAGTCAACGTCACTTCGCGACTCTGCATATTCGTGTCGATCTCTACCGGACGAGCCAGTACACGAACATTGGTATTCGGAGCAATCTGTTGAATCAACTGCTCTTTCTTTGCACGTTCTTCCACTTCTTTGCGCTCCGATTCCTGTTTCAGTGGAACTACACGGAAGTACAAATCTTGGTCAAATCCAGCGATGGAATTCGTCGGAACAGAGATGATCGCATTCTCTGTAGAAATCTCCAGCTTGAGTGAACCATCATTCAGTGCTTTTACCGCTGCTTTAGGCAGTTCAATACGTGTCTCGGACACGGCATCTTTGGTGTCTGGAATGACAATGCGTGCTGTATTCATGTTTAATTGCTTCGCTTTTTCCACCGATTCCTTGGCAATCGCTTCGGTCATTTTCACCAAATCTTTGATCGTGCCGTTGGTTTCGGTTGTACGGGTGATCGGTGTCTTGGTCAAGTTGGTACCATTTGCCCCATTAACGTCAACCACGATCTGTTCTTGTTTCGTTGTTGGTGCAGGGGTAGACGTTACTGGTGTGGTCGTGGAAGATCCACCACCAGTGTTTCCACCCGGGTTAGGCGTTGAGCCATTACCGTTATCAGTGTTGCTATCACCGTTCTGTGTAAAGACAATCTTTATCGCGCGTCCTGGCAGTTCATCACTAACTGCTTTATGACGAACCCATACCGTTTTATTACCACTAAAGTCCGTTTTCTGAATAGAGGCAACGTCAATCCAATGCAGTTTGTCGTCAAAGGAGATTTCCATCGTGCTGTCCAAGCCCGTTAGGGTGTTATTGATGTCATTGCCCTTCACATTAGGAGCCGTAAAGAATCGATTAAATACATATTGCAGATTCCCAACATCCTCATAGCTGTCTTGTTCAGTGAGCATCCACTCTGCCAGTTCCTTTTGATCTTCGGAACTGAGTTCTGCCCTTTTGGATACATCGAGGGCGCCTGTAAGATCAAATTCGTATTTCTCGAAGAAAGGTTCCGCGTCAATTTGAACGTTCATAGCATCTTCGAGCCATTGATTCATTGGAATCAACTTGGTAGCCTTATCAATAGACTGATACGATTCAGTGAAAAGATATAGCACAATCATAGGTTCCACAATATCTCCTTGATAATAGCCTTCCAACTTTTCGTAGGCTATTGAATACAAGAATCTATAAGCAAAAACTTTTTTATCTATTTCATTGGTACGTTTCAAGTAATCTTTACCATAAGTGCTAAATTCATTTGCTTGTTGATCATTAAAGTAATTTGATGCATCTTTCAATTTCTGAGCAAATGCATCCAGTGTATTTTCTAGAGCAGTAAGTTCATTCTGATCCCACAGAGATTGTACCAAGACACCAAGCTCAATCATATATTGAACCTGATCTGTATTCTTAAAATCTCCTTTTGCATATTGGATAAGGAATCCTGCAATGAACTCTTTAACCTGCGGGGTTAACGTATCATAGCTAGCAGGCAACGTAATACCCAGAGCTGGATTTTCCATAGCTACACGCATAGTATCTCTGTTAGAGTTGCTTTTTGCAGCATTTAAGGCAGTCAATGGATCGCTATCGTTATCATCAGGGAAAAATTTATTAAATGCAGTCTGAATTTCTTCAAAACTTGCATATCCACCAAGTGGTCTCTCACTAAGCATATGGTCTGCCAATTGTTGCTTGTACTCGTTCGTTAAGGTATCCATTTCGGCAAAGTCCAGAGGGAAAGCATCCAACGGACTTTCTGGGTAATCGGAGTTATATTTCTCAACATCTTTCTGAATAGATCTGAATTGCTCCAAAGAACCCAACACTTCTGCTTCCGTTAAGGCTTGGTTAAGATAAGGTGTTCTTTCAACAGCAGTGTCCGTGAATTTGACTACTCGGGAGATGGACTCTTTCCCTTTTAGCCTAATTGCATATCGATACTTAGTCATCCATTTGTCCATTTCGGAGGATGTGAGGTAAGTATTAATAAGTCGGTAGTATTCCCCTTCTGGATCGGGCTCTTTGAAATGATTTACTCGCTCTGCTTGCTTGTTATAAAACTCATCAAGTGCAGCTATTGCGTTTGGTCCATCAATTTCGCGTGTGACTTCAAGTGCCTTCAAGGCTACTTGCACCAAAAATTCAACATCTTCTTTTTTCTCATATCCGGCATTCGTTGGTGGTTCTATATCTAGTAAGTATATTGCGATATCCTCCTGATCTTTGACAGAAAGCATCTTGAAGTCAGGCTCAGTGATGAATTGTTCATCGCGCAGTAGTGCAATCATATCTTGGATAAAATCATTGCTGTTACCCCGATCCGCTTCTTTCTTCAGTTCGTTATATTTGGTAAGCGGTGTATCGCCATTGAAGAACGCATCAAACGCAGTTTGAACCTGGGATACCGTTTCATAACCGTTTTGCGGCTTATGATCAATCATCCATTGAGCCAGTTCGGATTTTTTGGTTGTATCGTTCTGGATGGTCGACATCTTTTCCATATCAAAAACAAAAGGCTGGATGTTAGGGTTTGGATTAAAAATGACATTCATTTGAATGAAATCATACATACCATAAAGATTATCCAATGATGCTTCCATGCTGGAAAGGTCAAGTGCTCGATTCAGTTCTTTATATTCGGATTCGGATATCTTAGTAACCATAAATTCCAACTGACTATTAAAATGCGTAGGATCGCTAGAATTCATGAAAATAATATTAAAGAACATAAGATTACTCGTAAACATTGATAAGTCTGCGCCCATTAAACTCATATAATCATTGCCAGCTTGTGTCCAATCAGATTTTCCAACATTCGGGAAATATGTGGACCATTCTGCCAGCAGGCTATAAACCAGAGTGATGTTGTACTGCAATACGCTCGACTCAGTCTGCTTAGGAAGTGTGATAAGATGGTAAACCAAATTAAATACGTAATTGGCCTGATTGTTGTTCTCATATGGAAACTCCAGTGGAAGCAGCAAGACCATGCCTCTGGCAATTTCATATTTTTGATTATCGTTCAATGCTTCATAGTCTTCAGGCAGTGTAATTAAATCTTGTTGTTCAAGTAAATTCTGAACATGGGTCACCGTCGTACTCTCATCCGACTCAATATACATCTCTCTCTCCAAATTAAGTTGATCCAATGGACTAAACGGGTCAGCACTTGCAACCCCACCCACGCTAACCACCTGTAATAACAAAACCGCAACTAAAAGGCAGCTTATCAGCTTTCTGTAATTCATGTAATTGATCCTCCCTATCTCATGTTTTTTACACACAAATCCATTACCTCTGATACGTAAGGCCTATTGTATTGCACTGCGATAAACAGAATCTAAACAAAAAGAGCAAATAAAAGGAAAAAGATCCACCCCGTAGTAAAAAAACAGGATAGATCTCAACTTTTTTCGTCATAATTCATCATTTTATTTTTGAAAAATCATTATTTTAGACCTATATAACTTCAGCTCTTAAATCAAGGTGTACCCGCCATCCACATACAACGTACTGCCCGTCGTGAATGTATTTGTCATTAGATACGTAACGGTATGTGCAATTTCTTCATTGTAGCCAACCCGCTTGAGCAGGGACAGCTTCTCATAATCATTAAAATGATCGCCGCGCGGCGTGCCTTCCTGCCCTTCCCGCCAGATTGTCCCGGGGGATACGACATTCACACGAACCGGTGCTAATTCCACCGCGAGTGCTTTACCCAGACTCTCAATTGCACCGTTACATGCAGCATAGGAAGCACCACCATCCAATGGTCGTTGGCTGAATCCACCAGACATTAACGTGATTGAGCCGGAAGCTGAAAGATGCGGTACAGCGTACTTAGCCGCAAAGTATTGAGGCCAGAACTTGCCTTTGAAACAACTCTCTGCCGTCTCCCGATCCGATGTCAGTGGTCCCCGGATGTAGGTAGCTCCGGGCGTGAACAGATGATCGAAGGTTCCGATCCGAGCAAAAAATGCTTCGAGTTGCTGTTCATCCTGATTGTCCAATACATGAACTTCCACCACCGCTTCCCCATGCTCGCCTTTGCCTAGAACCTTCGCAATCTGTTCCCTCGCTTCCTCCAGTCTGGACGCTGATCTGCCTGCTATAATCACATCCGCACCTGCTTCTGCTGCATGGATTGCTGTAGCCAGTCCGATGCCTGAGCTACCGCCAATAACAACGACCCGTTTATTCTCCAATGTATAGTGACTCATCTATGCTCATCCTCTCATCTCCGGTTATATAAGTGCATGTGCTCTCACGTTGTGTTCATTATTCATGAAATGAAGAACGTTGAATAGTACGCATTTACATCGTACCTAGTACGAATATTCGTACTATTGGAGCAGCTCACCACGGTTTTCCCCCATTTTTTCATAGAGACGATCGAGCAGAGACCACGAAAATCCGGTATGATGGAGATACATATAGACGTATAAATCGAGGTGATTACTATGAATTTACAAGAACCAAGGTTACAAGGAGTATTAACAACGCTGGAGACCATTAATGGGAAGTGGAAACCCCTTATCTTGTTTATTTTATTGAAGGAAGGTACGAAACGATTTGGTGAACTACGACGCATGATTCCTGATGTAGCCCAAGGCACGTTAACGAAACAACTTCGCGAGCTGGAGCAGGATCGAATTATTGTGCGTACGCTTTATGGGGATGTTCCACCGAGGGTAGAGTACAGCCTGTCTGAACACGGCCAGACGATCGGTACGTTATTGGACGGCATGTGTGGCTGGGGTAAAGCACATCTGAACTACCTGAACAGCACACAAGGTGCCATAACGGACAAGGGTAACACGAGCGAAGCGACTTGAATAATAACTATAAAATGAAATGCTACAGCAAGGTATCAGGTATCAACAATCCAGCCATTCCAGGAACACCTTAATCCTGACCGTCCTGCTTGTGTAAGCCTTACCATTCCTCTATAATTTCGTTCAGATGCACAATATGGTATCGGGCGGAATCATCATCAGAGAAGATGCGCATTTAGCACGATGAGATGGAAGGGGAGGAGCTTCGTTGTTGCAGCTTTCGGAAAAACAGGCACAGGATATTGTCGATAAAATGATGCAGGACATCCCATACAACATCAACATTATGAATGAACATGGCATTATTATTGGAAGTGGTCAGAAGGAACGTGTGGGCACAGTTCATCAGGGTGCTGTCCGCGCGTTAACGACAGGAAGCAGGATTGAAGTCTGGCAGGATGGCATACTGGAGAAAATGGGGACCAACGAACCGATTCTAATCAATCAGCAGCATGTCGGAGTCATTGGCATATCCGGTCATCCGGATGAAGTTCGACCTTTCTGCAACATCGTACGCACCACCGTATCTCTCCTGATCGAACAGCGTAATCAATTGGAAAGTATGGCCCATGAAGCTTCACGTCAAAAAGCCTTTATCGAACGACTGCTGAATCAATCGGGTTCCTACTCACAAAAGGTCAAAAAGGAAGCTCTGCAATATCGTATCGATCTGCATTTGCCGACCGTTCTTCTATATGTCCGTTTCCCCATGAAAACCATAGCCGCTGACACTGAGATAAACCGAATATTGCTCCAAGTTCCTTCATTCTCTGTTGAAGGTGATGGCGACACACAGATCATCCTGATCCAGAATGAAGCAGACGTTGATCCGATGATTCAGCGTTTGAGACAGATCACACCCGCAGCATTCATCGCCGTCAGCCAAAAAGAAGCGAATATCGCCACCAGTTACGAACAGGCCCGGTCTGTGATGAACATCCTGCTGGCGCTTCAACCAGACTCACCGATCATTCGGTATGAGGATGTGCCCTTTTTGGTACGATTCAGTACGGCTGATCTAACACCGCATGCCAATATCGTCAGCAAACTTGAGGATACAGCTGACCTGCTGGATACGTTGCGCAGTTTTATCCATCATAACGGCAGCATGACCACAACAGCGGACCATCTCAATATTCATCGCAATACCCTTCAATATCGGCTCAAACGCATACAGACCCTGACGGGCAAAGACCCGCGTAATTGGCTCGAACTCATCGAGCTTACCCACGGGTTACTCGCGTTCTATCAGTAGCGTCAGAACAGCTTCGAGAATAGCAAAAAGACGAGACACAGATCACCTGATCTAGGCATATCTGTATCCCGTCTTTGTCACATCTCAGTCCAATACGTCTCCTAAGACCCTGCACGACCTTATGCAAAATACTCACCTAAGATAGCAGACCCAGCTTCAGCACCCTGGCAATATTCTCGGTTGTACGCTCCACATTCTCCGGGCCTTCTCGCAATAGTCGCTCCAGATCTGCTGCCCCAGGCACAATACCAAATATGGCATCAATGCCTTCCCCGTACAGGGTGTCAATCCCTTCGCCCACGTAGCCTGCAATGGCAATTACAGGTTTACCCGCTTCCTTGGCTGCACGAGCAACGCCATAGGGGGTCTTGCCAAATTTCGTTTGAAAGTCGATACCGCCTTCGCCCGTAAATACGACATCCGCAGCAATTAATTTTTCACGCAACTCAGTGTATTCAATGACAATTTCAACGCCTTTACGCAACACTGCCTGTGTAAAAATCAAAAGTCCCGCACCCAGTCCGCCAGCCGCTCCGGCACCGGGTGTATCACGGATATCTTTGTGCAGCTGCTGCTTTACGACATCTGCATAATGGGACAGGTTCGCATCCAGCTGCTCAACCATCTCTGGGGTAGCCCCTTTTTGCGGCCCAAACACCCTTGATGCACCATGCTCCCCACAGAGCGGATTGTTCACATCACAGGCCACAATGAACTCCACTTCCTGCAAACGCTCATCTAGACCCGACACATCAATCTGGGCCAGTTGATCCAAAGCCCCTCCACCCCGTGCAAGTGGCTGACCCTGTTCATCCAGAAATTTCGCGCCAAGCGCTTCAGCCATGCCGGCACCACCATCATTAGTCGCACTGCCACCAATGCCGATGATGATTTTGCGTATGCCACGGTCCAGACACGCTCGAATCAACTCGCCCGTTCCATAGGTTGTCGTCCGTAGGGGATCTCGGTTTTCTTTGGTTACCAGATGTATGCCACTGGCCGATGCCATCTCGATGGCCGCCGTTGTTCCGTCACCCAGAATGCCATACTGGGCAGTTACTGTCTGACCTAATGGGCCGCTCACCTCTTGCTGGTGAAGGGAACCACTGGAAGCATCCACAAGGGACTGTACCGTGCCTTCCCCACCATCCGCCATGGGTACATGAATATAACTTGCCGTCGGGTATATTTTACGCAATCCTTTTTCCATCGCGACACATACTTCTTTCGCTGTCATGCTTTCTTTAAACGAATCCGGTGCCAGAACAAATGTCTTCTCTCTAGTCTCTTCAGTTTCTCTCATCTCTCTCACTCCATCCGTTAGATTAAAGAATTAAAGAATAAATCCGTACAGTAACGTCGCTACAATAGCCATCGTGCCACCCACAATCGCTTCATATGGAATAACGCCCATCCGCTGACGAATCGTCATCTTCATACTGTCAGCCGACACGTGGAAGTAATTGCCCTGTGGCAAGGAATCAATAACGGTTGCCCCAGTGTGCACCATCACGGCAGCTGCGAGCGGCGCTGTGCCCATGTTCAAAATGGCGTCACCGAAGGAGCCTGTTGCCAAAATAACTCCTGTCGACGTCGAAGCCGTCGCTGCCGCCATCAGAATTCCCGCGATCGGTGCGAGGAAGGTACCGGATATTCCGGATGCTTCAATCAGACCCACCACCTGACCTGACAGATCTGAAGCAGAGATGAGTCCTGCGATTCCTCCTGCACCTACCAGAATGAGCACGGTTGCTGTCATTTTATTTAATCCTGCGGTTGAGTATTTCACGATGTTTCTACCTTGTCCCATCGCCAACATACCGATGATGCCTGCAATTGGCAGGATGTACATCGCATCCACTTTAAAAGTAGACAGTGCTTCAATGCCCGCAATAGAGCCGATTGGATTGATCATCAACAGAATGATCGCAACCAACGGGGCAACAACGGCCTTGTTCAGTGGTGGATACTTCGATGTATCTACATCGCCCTGTTCTGCTTCCTGATCAGTAACCATTACACCCTTGTTCTTGAGCATTGAAGCTACAATTACAGTTACAATCAAGCCGCAGATCGCTGGAATTACGCCTGCCAGCATGACGTTGCTCAGATCCAGATCAAATCCTCGCGCTGCTGCAATGGTATTGGGATTCGGGGAGATAATGTTCCCCGCCTTGCCCCCACCCGATAAGGCCAGCAGCAATGCCAATTTGGATATACCCATTTTATTACCTACAGACAAGGCAATCGGTGCAACGATCAGTACAGCTACGGGGATGAACACCCCAACAGCGGTGATGATCATCGTGGCCAGTGCTAACGCCAGAATGGCTTTACTTCCGCCAAATTTACGTACGATCGCCTGCGCTATCGTCTCCGCTGCCCCCGATTCCATCATCACACCCGCAAGCACCCCGGCAGCCAGTACGCGGAGTACGGTTCCCATGACACTCTGTGTGCCATCCACCAGTATATTTACGGTCTCTTCCAGGTTCGCTCCGCCAATTAAAGCGCCTACAATTGCGCCCAGAAATAAAGAATAGACCGGGTTCAGCTTTCTCAAAATCAAAATGATCGCAATAGCCAGTCCTGCCAGAGCACCAATCCAGCTAATCGTTAATGGTTCCATTGTCAATTGCCCCCCATGCACTTGTTGAACACGCTTTCATTATAGTTGCTGGAGGCCAGAATAAATATTGATGAAAGGACGAAATTCATTGTGCATATGCACAACGAACTTCATCACCTAGAGGAGAATACGATTTTCCATGATATTTTTCATGCTGATATGGGATTTCGAGGGTCCCAGCTTCACCAGTGAATCCTGAAACTCGGCAAGCTCTGCAATAGACGCCGTCTGTACCTTGATCAGATAGTTATACTCACCGCTAATCCGATAGACGTCCGTAACTTCGATGGCCTGTTCACAGAACTGAACCAACTCGTCGCAATGCTCTGTTTTGAGCAAAATAAATGTTGTGGTACCACGGTTCAATTGAGCTAGGTTGTAGATCGTCGAATATCCCGATATCACACCTCTCTCCTCCAGTTTCAGGATTCTTTCCTTTACCGAAGGCTGGGACATGTTAATTTCTTTGCTAATCTGTGCAACCGGCATACGTGCATGATGTTGCAGCAAACGCATAATCTGCTGATCGATCTCATCTATCATGTGTTCCATTGGTAAGACCTCCGAGTCGTCGCCTTATTTAATAAGGTTTTCCTAATAAATTAGCTAAGAATATATTGATTTTATCTCATTATATCCTTTGATATCATATGGTTCCAACGCGATATTGTCCCTATACTTTAGAATACAATCTGAAGAGGGAGCGATGAACGTGAGTGTTATAGGACTTGCACATGTGGCTATTCAGGCCCAAAATTATAAAGATACCCTGGCGTTTTATACAAAAGTATTAGGATTTAAGGTCGGTCACTCCTGGAGTTTGCCTTCCTTCCACATTACCGAGGCATGTATGCTGATCTCTCCGGATCAACGCACCTGCATTGAGGTGTTTGACCCGAATGCGGTCATTCCTGCGGAGGGTGAACCTGCCACCTCTCCTGAAGCGGTCCGGCACGGCGCACTATTACATTTCGCCTTTTACGTGCATGATGTAGAAGACATCTATCAGCGAGCGCTCGCACATGGGGCCAAGGCCTATGTTGAACCGGATTGGATATCGCTTGGAGAACCTGCACTTCGGGTTAGAAATGCGCTCGTCCACAGTCCGAATGGTGAAGTGATTGAATTCCTCGAAGAGGTTAATTTCGACCGATCCTCATCCTCACCATCAACTATATGAAGTACACAAACAGCCTGTTGCCTCTTCATCCGTGGCAGCAGGCTGCTTTATTGTTGATCTTACTTGAGAGCATCAGCACACGCACCTACCCTATTCCTGCTCTGCATTCCCCAGTGTATACTCGCTTAGCTTCCCTTCATAGACCAATTGCAATCGTTCACTCTGGCGAAAATCATCCGGTGTCACCAACGCCGGCAGCTTGTTCCACAACTTGATGCCTGAACGCTGTAGAATCTCGGCTACAAATTGGGAGCAGAAATAGGAGTTGCTGAACTCCACCGGCTCCTTGAGCGTAATGCCGATCACGCCGAGCAGATTGTACATATATTTCTGGCGGCTGCGGATGAAGATGTGCAGCACGCGTTTCATCTTTTCCACTTCACGATCTGTCACTTGAAGCTCATATATGACACATGTCGTATTGGGATACTTGCTGTATGTACCTGTCTGGATATCTTCCTTCACAAACCCGCCGTTCAGCGGATTGCTCGGATGCTTGCGGCCGAAGCTGTACAGCTCGGTTAACTCCCGGTCAAATGAGATCGATGCGTGATTATATGGCGCTCGGGTATAGCTCTGAATAACCTTCGTAAACAGCGTTCCTGTATTCGTAAGCAGGATATAGATGGAGCGTTCATCTGTCATAGCAAAATTTCCCCTTATCAAGTTGGCACTATTCCTTCATAATAACATAGGTACCCTATAATGGAATCTTACTTTGAATAAGCAGGTGATCGGTACGTGAGCAGTTCACTCTTTACACTAACGCTAATCTTCACAGCTTTACTTGTGATACATATCGTGTACAAAGTTATTGCAAAGCTTCAGCCAACCAAAGACTATTCAGGCATCGGCCAAAAAATCAAAACCTGGTGGGGCATGTTCGTGATCTTCTGCCTCGCCACCCTTTTTAACCCCATCGTGTCCCTCATCTCGCTCATGGTGCTTGCATTCTTCTCACTCAAAGAATACTTCTCCATGATTCGCAGTACGCGCAAGGCCGACCGCAGGCTGTTCCTGTGGGCGTATCTGGCGATTCCGGTTCAGTTCTACTGGATCTACATTGGATGGTATGGCATGTTTATCGTGTTTATTCCGCTATATGTGTTCCTGGTGCTGCCCTTGCCACGCCTGATTAACAAAGGTACGGTCGGTTTCCTGCGCAGTGTCAGCTCCACACAATGGGGATTAATGCTGATGGTGTTCGGACTGAGTCACCTTGCCTATTTCCCATTCGCCACACCGGAGTACGGGTCCAAGCTGGTGCTGTTTCTCGTCGTGTTAACGCAGCTTAACGATGTGGTGCATTATCTGGTCTCTCTCTATCTGGGCAAACGAAAAGTGGTGCCCACAGCCAATCCTTTTGTCACCTGGGAAGGATTCGCCTGTGCATTCATTGTAACGACAGCAACGTCTTATTTTATCCATCCTTACCTGACGCCATTTGATTGGAAATTCTCGCTGTTCATCGGGGTGCTGATCAGTCTGGCTGGATTCTTCGGCAGTCTGACGGTATCTGTACTGAAGCGCGATCTATTAATCGGGGATGATAACAAGTTCGATTCGCTCAAAAAAAGCTACCTAAGCCGGGTCGACAGCCTGACCTACACCTCTCCGGTTATGTTCCACGTGGTCCGTTATTTCTTTGACTTTATGTAGCGGCAGATAGATCAGCGATCTTGTAATTAGGTATGTAAAAAAAGCAGCCAAAGTGGCTGCTTTTCCTGTTCAACAGGCTCCAGACGAAGCCTTCATGATGTTTCTGTTACTTCAACGTAATTTCTTTCTCGGACAGGATTTCGTTCCCCTCATCATTCGTGAACACAAACGTAGCTTTGCCGCGCTCGCCCTTCATCTCATCCGAATAGATAAAGCCTGAGAACTGTCCATTGCCGCTAAAGTAAAAGCCCTCTTCACCATTTCCACCATGTTCAATGGCTTCCTGAAGCGAATTCACAATCGTCACCGTGTTAGACGTCCATCTCATCTCCGTTAGTGCATAGCCCTTCGGAACCTGTTTAATTCCAAAATCAAAGCTATTGCCCTCCATCGGTTTCTCCGACTGGTCGATGACGATATCAATCTGCTCCGACGGTTCAGTGGATTCCGATTGCGCCGTAGGCTTTCCTTCATCACCACTGGTACTGCCTTGGTCATTGTTATTCTTCGCATCCGCATTGGGAACAGAGCTTTCCCCAGCTTCCTCTATGGGTTGCTTTGATTGCGGATAGGCATGCTCCTGAACGGATTCGTTATTATTTTTGGCACCACAGGCACTGAGTAATAGCGAAATACAGAGCACAGACATGCAAAGTGCAGATTTCTTTATATTCATGTTCATCATCTCATTCTCCCTTCATCTATCTACAGCACATATATCTATATCAGTTGAACTAATCATTTACACGATAACGGAGAGGACAGAAAAAACCTGAAAAAGCGAAGCGTTCGCCTTTATCGCCGGATTTTCCCTTTAAGAAAAGGGAATCAAAAAATCTGGGGATAACAGCGATTGGAAGGTTATTCTGTCATCGTAGTGTCAGTGTAGATATTCTTTAGTTCAACTTATATAGCACACCACTTACTAATCACTACACCATATCGTCCCTCATGAAGCTCCATTATATGTAAATGATTAATAAATTCAGTATGCGAATGTACCTCGATGAATAAAGTAAGAATTCTGTTAATGACGTCATGCACCGTTTATTTTATCGATCAAATCCTGGCAAGACTAAGACTTGTCCAATTCGAATGGAGTTTTGCTCCAGTTCGTTTACTTTTTTGACTGCTTCTATATATACACGCGTATCCATCTGCTGAGGTTTATGCGCCAAAGAAATACTCCACAGCGTATCTCCCTGAGATACAACGACCTGGTCCCCTGATAACAACTGTTCATCCCCAGCAAATACGGTGAATACAGCACTGCATCCTATGATTATAATTAGGACTATGATGATCATCTTCGAAAGCCAGGTTGGCATCTTTACACGCTGCATGAATTGCTTTTTGACATACATGGTGCGAGACTCGGACGTTTTTGTATAAACGGGTTCATAAATACTTTTGTACGTGGAATATCTCATTCTAGTCGACCTCCAAACTTTCGTTCCGCTAATCTTAGTTTTAGTTTTTTCATGCTTACCTATGTAATTTTCCTATAACAATGAACCGTCAATAATCATCTTTTTTACCAAATAGGCATCTTTGCCTAAATCACTCTACTTGGATAGGTCTATATTACCAGTTCACTCTAAACAAATTCTGAACAAAACGAATTCCTTCTCCAATCAAATTCAACATATCGAATATTCATGCCTGATTTTCGGCGATGCTTGCTGTAACACTTTTCTATAATGGGATAAAGATTAAGATTCTAACGAGGTAAGGACGTGCCCCATGATTTCTGATGATCTAAAGGAACAATATTACGAGGCGCTTGTGGCCAAGGATTCGGAATACGAAGGTTTATTCTATGTTGGGGTCCGAACCACAGGTGTGTTCTGTCGTCCCACATGCCCGGCGCGGAAGCCTAAATTCGAAAACTGTGAATTCTATGAGACGGCTCAGCAGGCACTTCTGGCTTCGTATCGCCCTTGCCAGCGCTGTCGCCCGTTATCTCATC
Source organism: Paenibacillus amylolyticus (assembly GCF_001570725.1). Taxonomy (GTDB): domain Bacteria; phylum Bacillota; class Bacilli; order Paenibacillales; family Paenibacillaceae; genus Paenibacillus; species Paenibacillus amylolyticus_A. Next base: position 196,608 of record NZ_BCNV01000005.1, on the reverse strand, counting down.
CCAACCAAGTATCGGATGTCGTTCGCATCTTGGTGGAAGCTGTCGAGAAACAACCGGAGAAACGATGGAAAGAGCAGGACTTCAAGGCCCTCTCCATCGATGAGTCCACGGCGCGCCGACAATTTAAGAAGCGGTTCGGCATGACCTTTGTCGAATATGCCCGTGCCCGCCGCATGGGACTTGCCCTGAAAAACATTCGCTCCGGCCGCACCGTGATCGATAGCCAATTATCTACCGGATATGAGTCAAGCAGTGGCTTCCGCGATGCCTTTTCACGGATCATGGGTGCCGCCCCTACACAAGTTGATGAAGGGCATATCCTGAAAGCGTCCTGGATTGACACCCGCCTTGGTCCGATGATGGCTATTGCTGATGAGGAGTCGCTATATTTACTGGAATTTGTGGACCGAAGAGGCTTGGAGCGTGAGGTTGAGCGTCTGCGTAAACGAACCAAATCGGCTATTGTTCCCGGTACTACGGCTCCCATACAGTCCATTGAGCGAGAATTAAACGAGTATTTTCAGGGCGAAAGGACAGCATTCGACACACCGTTGTTCTGTTTAGGAACACCATTTCAAAAACGTGTGTGGGACGAGCTTATAGCCATTCCGGCAGGGGAGACGAGGTCGTATCAAGATATTGCGAATGCACTGGGAAAACCAACTGCGTGTCGAGCCGTGGCACAGGCAAATGGGGCCAACCAGCTTGCGATTGTGATCCCATGTCACCGAGTAATCAATGCCAGTGGTGAACTGGGCGGATACGGCGGGGGATTAACTCGCAAAAACTGGCTTTTGACTCACGAGAAACAGGAACAGGATAGCTGAAAAACGGAATGAATTAATGGAGTTCGCATCAAATGTCAAAACGAATACATGATATAACAAAGGAGAGTCCACATAATATGAGTACCTTAGAAGAAAAAGCTACGTTGTTCCAACAATACCATGTGAAGGGAAAACCACTTGTTCTGGTCAATGTGTGGGATGCTGGAAGCGCACAAGCCATGCAATCGGTTGGAGCAACGGCCATTGCAACCGGAAGCTGGTCCGTCGCTGCGGCCCATGGTGAGCAAGATGGGGAAGCCATGCCATTCCATCTGGTACTTGCCAATCTCGCACGGATTACAGGGAGCGTGGATCTGCCTGTAACGATCGATATAGAGGGAGGGTATGGGAGGTTGGTGTCAGAAGTGAAGCAAAATATCCTGCAAGTCATCGATCATGGTGCAGTAGGAGTCAACATTGAAGATCAACTCTCCGCTGGCTCGGGATTGTACACTGTGGAGGAGCAATGCCCGAGGCTGTCCGCCGCCCGGGAAGCTGCGGAGCAGGCAGGCATACCCTTGTTCATTAACGCTCGCACAGATATTTTTCTACAACACGCACCTGAACACCATAACCAATCTCTCCTAGAGGAAGCTCTTATACGTTCGAACCATTATGCAGAGGCAGGAGCCAGCGGTCTGTTCGTACCGGGTTTACAGGATCACCAACTGATTCAAGAATTGTGTGAGCGTTCGCCACTGCCAATTAACGTCATGGTTACCTCTTCTGAACCTTCACCAAAACAACTCGCTGCGCTGGGTGTAGCACGCGTAAGCTATGGACCTTATCCTTATCTGCAAGCTATGGAACATCTGAAAGAACTGGGGAGAAGTATTTTATCGGGAAATTAACTGGAGGGCATGTTATAATCACCTCTATTGAACATTTACAGGAGGCAATTATGCTTAACGTGGAACAAAAGCTAGAAGTGTTACAATCGTATCCCCAACTGCAACGCAAAGATGTTTCTCTCGGTCGAGTTAATTTCCACTACGAAGAAAGTGCGTATGATAAAAAGATTGTTGCTCTCCATATCCATCCTAACGGTAACGGTTATATCTATGCAGGGTTATTGCCCAACGTTGAGACCGATGCCAAAGGATTCGTCAATATTCGTGATTACTCCGAAGCAGATCTGCGCACATTGTTAGATGAAACGATCCAAGCGATGTCTCACAATCCCAACGCAGTTGAATTCGAAGAGCCAGCACAAGTAAAAGCTGCTGCTCCTGCATTGGCTACAACCTCTACGGGTGGCGGAACATGGGTCGATGAAGATGGACATACGCTGACTTTAAAATATGAAGATGACATGTGGTACGTCTATTCCGGTGTTAATCTGGATATGGCTTTCGAAAAGCGTAGCGAAGCTGGCGAGTATCTCAAAGAGGAAGGCTTCAAACCACAGACTCAAGCTTAACGCGCATACACATTAGTTTGGATTGCACAAAGATTGTTGAAGGTATATTCAGCGATTTAGGATGATACCAAAAACACGAGGCGCGTTCGCACCTCGTGTTTTTCTGATTACAGTGGAATTTCATTCCTCTGTTATCGTGTAAATGATTAGTTCAACTTATACAGATTTCTTTATACAACAGTTTCCCGTTAGTCTTTTTTGGATTTCATGGTTAGAGGCGCATTCTTCATCATCGGATACGTAGACAGAAGTAGCGCACCACCAATGACTCCCAAAACGGTGAACAGCATCATCATATTCACACTCGCAATCCACTTCATCCATTCGCCAAAATCTGCGAAGACAACGATCAGCGTGATAATCAGACTCACCCCAAAGAACATAATGAAGAAGTTACGCAACCCCAATCGCATCCAACAAACCGTTGGGAAGACAGAGACTCCCAGTACGAGAAAGCCGCACATCAGATCGATCCACAGGTAGGATAGGAAATGATATTCACTTGAATACAACATGCCTGGTTGATAGAGGGTAACGTCAACAATCCCTTTTTCCTGAAGCAGGTGTATGAGGAAATACACCACATGCAAAATGACCATAGTGCCTGCAACCATCCATACCGAGTTCATATAGAAGGATTTCATGAATTGAATTCGTGTACTGCCCATACCAATCGCAACCGGAAACAGTGTAATGATTCCCCCGATCGCAAACGTGCATATCCCTCCGTACATGGGACCAAACAGTTGTGTGGCATACGAGACATCAAATATGAAACCAATTGCCAGATATACAACGGTGAGCATGACCGCAATGGATGAAAATATGCCCAAATACAAACGCATATCATCCCGAATCAGTCGATTCGTGCCTTTTACTGCGTTCATGGTTTAACCCCCTCTTGATTACGGGTCCTGTTAACCAAATAATCCTGTAATGTCGCCTTCTCAATGGAAAGCCCCTGCGCATGAGCAATATCCTTCCACATTTTCGAGTAGGGCTCATCAATCATCACTTTCAATGTCGATCCCATCTGGGAAGATTCGATAACTTTAACATCTGCTGTGACTTGATTAATATCGTCAATTCTCCCTGTTAGAAGAACTCCTTTTTCGCGCATCTCTTCCATCGGCTGATTTAACAACACCTCTCCGTCCTGCAAAACGATAAGCGACTCACATAAGGGCTGAATCTCCTCAATATGATGGCTGGATATCAGGATCAGACGCGGGTTATCTTCATAACTTTCCAGAAGCGCATTGTAGAAGAATTTACGCTTCTCCGCATCGAGTCCATTGGTAGGTTCATCTAGAATGGTTATCTTTGCATTACTGGCAAGACCCAATATAATCTGGGCGGCAGTCTTCATGCCTTTGGAAAATTTAATGATCTTTTTCTTCCCCGGTAGTTCGAACACATCGATTAAACGCTCCGCCAAATCCTGATTCCACTGCGGATGAAAATATTGCCCCATTTGAACCATGTCACTAACTGTCCAGTTTTTCCCCAGGGGATGATTCTCCTGGATGTAGCACAGATGCTCTTGGGCAGCCAGATTATTATAGGGGTCTTGACCCATGATCTGGACGGTTCCACTGTCTGGGCGATTATGCCCTGCAAGTAAACTCATCAGTGTTGTTTTCCCCGCTCCATTTCTTCCCCAGATGGCACTAATGATCGGCTCACTCTCATGTAGCGTAACCTGGTTCAGAACGGGTGTCTTCTGGTAGCTGTAGTTGACCTGCTCCATATGAATCATAAGTCACTCTCCTTATCCTTCTTGCCGCGAATCAGATCAATAATCATGTCTTCATTCATGTGAATCCGTCTGGCTTCTTCAAGTAAAGGCTTGATGTATTCTTCATAAAAATCCTGCTTCCGTTCAACAAGCAATGCTTCTCTTGCTCCCTTCGCAACAAACATTCCAACACCTCGCTGTTTGTATATAATCCCCTTGTCCACGAGCTCCTGCAGTCCTTTGCGGGCTGTAGCTGGATTAATATTGTAGAAGCGTGACAGCTCGTTGGTTGAGGGAACTTGTTCTTCCACCTTCAATCTGCCCTCCACAATATCGTCCATAATCATCGTGGCAATCTGATGAAAAATAGGCTGAGATTCATCCAAAGTCGATTTCATGTGCTTCCAACTTTCATACGTATTCATTAATTAGTTAGTCGGTTAGTTACTCATGTGACTAACTATAGTATACAAAAACGCAAATGTAAATAGGCGAACCTAATTTATCATCTTTCCTACCTTCGCTCTGTTGTATTGATTAATCAGACCGTCGAGGACTACGGATTGCTGGATCACTTCGGGATGAAGCAGACTGCCATACTCCATATGCATGCGATATAACAACTGTCTGGCATCTTCGATTCGTGATATCAAATCCAGGCGATCCATAGTATCCCTCCTTTTTGTCATATTTTAGTGTATTATGCCAATCAAAAGCGCGTGTAAGATACGACATACTTATTCTTCCACTTCAATACACAAAAAAAAGAACGCCTCTGAAATAAATCAGAAGCGTCCATTGGTTCAGGCTTATGTCCCCAAACCGTGATCATTCGTTCGGTAGATTGAAGGGTCTGGACTTCCCACAGTCGGAGCAGGTCCAGTAACAGGGGCTACGATGCTCACCACTATACTACATGTAACTATCAGCAAAGCCAGCTTTCTCTTCATTGAGTTTCTGCACCTCACCAATCAAGATTTTGTACTGCTTTATAGCTGTGTCAGACGCATAGTCCCTATATTGTTCAAACAATCCGACACCTCTAAGCATACCTCGTCCATCGCTAATTTCAATAGAAAATCTCAAGCTATGGAGGACAAAATCTAATCCCTCTGCAAACCTGTCTTTTTTAAGATAATATGTTCCTAATCCGGCCAAAAGACGAACATATCGATCATCGGTAACCTGCTTGCTTACTTTCCCAATCCGATTGCTCTGTTCCTGATAAGTGAAGTAAGACTCATACTGCTCAAGTACATGATCAATATTCATATCATAGCGGTTAGCCGCCGTTACAATATCACATAGCGCTGGGAAAATCTCATTTTCCTTCGTCGAGATATAGACCAGATAATCAGGTAATACCTCAAACTGTCCGGCCATTAATTGATATATATAACGGTTACCCTCAGCCCATTCCTGAAATTGATGAATGACCACTTTTTCCTCAGGTTCAGGTTCTTTCACCCAACTATAATCGGTGTACAATGCAACATACTTCAATGCCATTTCATAGTTGTTCAAGTGGAAATGGGCACTTCCCGATGCTAAGTAAGCATACATAATATAAAAAACGATAGGTCGTTTAGTCTCTTCTTGTTTCCTTCGGCCATTCATCTCATAATGGATGGTTGCTTTCACTTTCAGCTTTTCAGATAGCTCCTGAACTTTGCTCCATCTGTGGAGTGATGCAAAAGCATTAATCAGTTCATTAAGCGCATCCAACTGGTAGCGTTCATCCAACCGATCCACATAGTATTCAAACCGGGCAGCGATAATCAGATTCCGTTGCTGATCATTCGTCAGTCCCAACCTGAACAGTCGATATTGACAGAGTGCAAGCCGCTCGGAATGTTGCATTTTCTCACTTTCGGCGATGTTTTCATATAGAAGAATAGCCGGTTTGAATTTACCCGCTTGGTAGAATTCTTCAGCCACTTCAAATAACAAAGGAATATAGGATAGATTATCCATCATCAGACGAATAACCTCTTCAATACAGTTTAACTTGTCCAACTCGGCACAGCGTTGAAGGAAGGGTCCCAGTCTTCGCCAGTCCGGTGTTGCGTGTACGAAACACTCATCTATGTATAACTCATAGAAGTAACCCTCTTCCAGTCTCATGGCGGAAGTGATGCGGTCCAACTGCTGCATGGCAATAGGCCGATTTTTATTCAAAATATTGCTCAGCGTACCCGAATTAATCCCTGACGTCTCTGAAAAATGACTAATGGACATCTGTTCACGCTTCAGATAACTTTCCAAATGATCGCGTATCGTGGTTGTCGGCTCCAAACGAACACCACCCTCCAAAATAAAAACCATAAACAGGATTATCGGTATGCAAAAGTAATTATATGTAATTAGAAAGTAGCGGTCAATATAATAAATTCAACTAATTTGTATTACTACCATTTTAATCCTTTAATTATAACAAAGTTATCTATCCTTATTTTATATCGGAAACTCGCCCGACATCAAACCTGAAAACAGACAAAAAACACGAGCCATCTACGGGCTCGTGTTCTCAACTGACTCAGTAGTCAGTATGCTCACTATAACTTGGATTTAAGGCAGGATATTGCCTGCCGCACGGTAAATTTCATACCACTCTGGACGAGTGAGATGAACATTTCCCGCTTTCACACAGTCTTGCAGACGCTCAATATTCATCGTGCCTGTCACTGGCTGCATTTGTGCAGGGTGACGAAGCAACCACGCGATTGCAATCGTCGTATTGCTCACGTCATACTTCGCAGCAATCTCGTCGATCTTCGCATTCAATTCCGGGAACTTGTCGCTACCCAGGAATACACCTTCGAAGAATCCGTACTGGAACGGAGACCATGGCTGAATCGTGATATCATGCAGACGACAATAATCAAGGATACTGCCGTCACGGTTAACCGCAGCGTCATTCTCCATGTTCACGTTGATTCCACTGTCAATCATTGTGGTATTGGTAATACTCATCTGCAACTGGTTGGCTACCAGTGGCTGTTTCACGTACTTTTTCAACAATTCGATCTGGTTCGGATTCTGGTTAGACACCCCGAAGTGACGCACTTTGCCTTCGCGCTCCAATTGATCAAAGGCTTCAGCCACTTCCTCAGGCTCAACCAAAGCATCTGGACGGTGCAGAAGCAGAACGTCAAGATATTCGGTTTTCAGACGTTGCAGGATACCATCCACCGAATTAAGGATGTGCTCTTTGGAGAAATCAAACATGCCTTTGCGGATACCGCATTTGGATTGAAGAATCATATTTTCACGAACTTGGGGATTCATCTGCACCGCTTCGGCGAAGATCTCCTCACATGTTCCTGTACCATAAATGTCGGCATGATCAAAGAAATTCGCGCCAACCTCCATTGCAGAACGAACAAAATGTTCGGCTTCCTTGCCGTCTAGTGAATTAATCCGCATGCAGCCCACGGCCACTACAGGTACTTCTAGTGCGCTGCTGCCCAATTTAATGGTTCTCAAGATGTTTTCCCTCCATATTCGAATATTATCGTGTATCTTACCTTTGATTGTGACACAAATCTGCAATCGGTTTCAATAGATTTATCCTACAATTATATGGAGAAATGATAGGTTCTGAGTCTCAGCCTATCATTACACAGGAGTGAGCTATACGTTTTCCGGTACGATAACCTCAATATGCCTTGGCAGGACAGTGATGTGAATCGGCAGGGCAGGGCCCTCTTCACCATCTACATTGGTGCGTATGGCTTCAGATGAGTGAACACGAACTTCTTTTGCCGTAAAATAATCCACATCCTTATGGTCTTTCAGACTGCCAAACAACAGGGAAGTGCCCAAGGTCAGGCTGTTGAACACACTGATGTTACGAACAACAAAACAATGAATCAGACCATCGTCCACCGCAGCATCCGGTGATAACTTCTCGAATCCTCCAACCGAATTGGTCAGTGCCGCCAGAAAAAGAGGAGATTCTCCCTCCCAAATCTGGCCGTCATATTCAACGGTTAGTTGATTAGCTGGTGTATTTACCAGATCTTTCAAGCCTTCTTTCAGATATGCGAATGATCCCAGCTTCGACTTCTCTTCCGAGGATACGGAGAATAGGGCTTCTGCCAAAGACCCTGCAGCCACCACGTTGGCAAACAGGCGATCATTGATTTTCCCCAGGTCCACAATATGAGTCTGATCCGAACGTAACTGCCTAATGGCTTCCTCCGGGTCAAGCGAGATATTCAGCGCACGTGCAAAATCATTCACCGTACCCAGAGGTACGACTCCCAATCGAGGGCGATGTTCCTGATCCATCATGCCGTTAATCGTCTCATGCAGTGTACCATCGCCTCCGATGGAAATGACCAGATCACAGCCGTCCTTACAGGCGTTCAGGCAGTAGTTGGTCGCATCACCTTCTCCGGCTGTCTCGTTAACAACCACCTCATACTGCTGTGACTCCAGAATTTCTCTGACTTGGGACACATACTGCTCGGCCTCTTCCTTACCTGACGATGGATTGCTAATGATCATGGCTTGGCGCATACTCACATCTTCCCCTCCAAATTGGCATCTTTACTTCATCTATACCCGTTTTAAGGGTGGGTTGAATAGGGTCTGCGAGAGATGTGCAATTTTTTTGATAAACATGTCTTCGAAGAGTGCAGAGCAGGGTTTGTTTCATATAGAATAGAAGTAGAAGAAATACCTATTACGAAATCTCTTGTTCCTTTTTCCCGTTGACGGGTTAATAACTATAGATGTGCTTTTAGCGGAACCTGTATATGTTAAACTGTTCCAGTTACACTGAACACTCCGGGAGCAGAACAACCTTACGATTACGACTGTTCGGAGTATTTTATATTTTATATCAACGGAATCGGAGGGAATGCATGCAATGAGAAGAATGACTCTACTATTTCTAGTATTCATCCTGAGTCTCGGGGCATCGGGGCAAGCCATGGCTTACACGACTACGGACTTGGGCGAGGGAATCATTGAAGATCCTCTACTTGAAGACGGACTGAAGCTAATCCTGAACAAACCTCTGGATGTTCCACTGACTTCATCTGATCTGGAGCAGCTTGAAGTGGTAGATCTGAGCAATGCAGGTATTCAAAGCCTGTCGGGTCTGGAATATGCAACCAACCTGACTCACCTCCGATTATACGGAAATGAAATTGAGGATCTCACACCGCTGGAGCACCTGACCCAGCTTCGCGAGATCGATGTTCGCAACAATTATATTACATCCATACACGCACTTGCTGAATTGAAAGACTTGGGACGGCTGTATATCAGCAACAATTCCATATCTTCCATAGAGGTTGTACGTGGGTTCACCCGATTACATACGTTCCACGCGAGTGGCAACCAGATTGCCAGTCTTGCGGCCCTCACAGATACGGATGCACTGAAGTGGCTTGAGATCTCAAACAATACAATTAGCGATCTGACACCGCTCATGAGTAAAAAGCGGCTCCAACAACTCAATGTGGCGAATAACCAGATTCAGACGCTGGATGTACTGGCTGAACTGCCAAATACGCTGCGAAATCTGAATGTGGCAGGCAACCAAATCACGGATCTGACACCACTGGAGCACATGACACGGCTGCGGACACTTGATATCTCCGGTAACCAAGTACAGTCCCTCAAGGGGCTTGAGGGACTGACTGGGCTAACGGAGCTGAATGCAGAATCCAATCAGATCTATGATCTGGAACCTTTACGTGAGCATTCCAATCTGGACGTATTGAAATTATCCAACAACCGGATATGGGATTTGACACCGATTGAGGGTTTTACGTTTACCCGCGATCAGTCAGCGACGAATGCTATACAGGATATCTCGGCGTCCACCTCGTTATCATCCGGTATTCAGACGTCTGTCTCCGAAGTTGAGCCTGCTGGACTCACGGTGCAGAACAACTATCTGGATGTCGCGAGCGGCAGTCATACGATGCAGCTTCTGAACCGGATGAATGTGCGAGAGCAGAAACGAACGCCGCAGGGCAGCTTTCAGCGTCTAATTGAAGGGTCCACCACCGCCTATGTTGGGGATCGGGCTTACACACTGGATGCTGCACCTTTTATCGATGAAGGCCGGACCTATGTGCCTCTGCGCTTTGTCTCGGAGCAGTTGAACGCCAGCGTGAATTGGAACAGCGGTACGCGCGAAGCTGTGATCACACAAAATGACAAGACCATCCGCTGGAGCGTGGGCAACAAGCAAGTCGTCGTGAATGATGCGCTTGCGATCAATGATGCTCCTCTTCTGATGAAAAATGGCAAAGCATTTGTTCCGGTTCGCTTTATTTCGGAGCAATTCAATACCTCTGTTGGTTACATTGGAAGCAGCAAAACGATTCTGATTTTTGAAAATAAACAGCTTGGCGAGAGTGTACAGCCTTAAGAAAAATACAGCGAAAGTCCCCGTCTGAACAATCAGCGGGGATTTTTGTTGCGCTATGACAGTTGTGCTTCGACATTGGATAATGGTATATGGGTTGCGGCAATTACAAGCGATTACATTATATGATCTGTCAGTACGGATATAAACTCTTAATACTCCATCTTGGATTAGGGTAAATTTCACACGGTTTAGCACATCTTCTTTTGCAGCGGGAGTTGTTATACTGAACGTAATATATATGACAACTGAGGTTCTCGCGAGGAGGAGATTCGCATGACATTCACGCTCACTGGTTATTCCACAACCCAAGACAACCCGTGGAGAGAGCTATCTTTTGTACCAACAAATGAAAACGCTAACTTAAAGCTCACAGGCGAGCAGCACCAGCTGGTGGAAGGGTTTGGTGGCTGTTTCAACGAGCTTGGTTATATGGCTCTATCTCACTTAAATGAAGAGCAGCGCCGCGAGGTATTCCATTCTCTCTTCCATCCGGAGGGTGAGCACAAGTTTAACATCTGTCGCTTGCCCATCGGCGCAAGTGATTACGCGGAGCAGTGGTATAGCCACAACGAGGTGGACGGCGACGTGGCCATGGAACATTTTTCGATCGAACGTGATTTCAAATATCTGATTCCTTACATTAAGGAAGCTCTGACTTATAACCCGAACCTGCAGTTCTTCGCCTCGCCATGGAGTCCGCCAACGTGGATGAAATCACCTAAAGCCTATAACTATGGCACGCTTCGTTGGGAGAAAGATATTCTGGAGGCCTACGCCCTGTATTTCGTAAAATTTGTACAGGCTTACCGTGAAGCAGGCATTACCATCCATCAGGTGCATGTGCAGAACGAAGTGATTGCAGATCAGAAATTCCCTTCTTGCATGTGGACAGGTGAGCAACTCCGTGAGTTCATCGCCGATTATCTGGGCCCCGCTTTTGACAAACACGGTCTGGATACGGAAATCTGGCTGGGAACGATCAACGCCCCTGATCCATGGGAAGAATTGATCAAGAAAAAAACAAACGACTTCGACGAGTACGCCGGGTTTGTCCTGAGTGATCCCAAGGCCTATTCCTATATCAAAGGTGTTGGGTATCAATGGGCCGGTAAAAACGCCATTCAACGTACCTCGGCAAGTTATCCGGAGCTTCGTTATATGCAGACCGAGAATGAATGCGGCGATGGCAACAACTCATGGAACTACGCCAAATATGTATATAACCTCTACCAGCATTACTTCAGCAACGGAGTGAACGCGTACATCTACTGGAACATGGTTCTGGAACCCAAAGGCCGCAGCACATGGGGCTGGGAACAGAACTCCATGATTACGATAGATCCGGACACGACGGAGGTTACTCGGAACCCCGAGTATTATGTGATGAAGCACTTCGCACATCATATTGTTCCTGGTGCTCGAAGAGTCGGCCTGTCTGGCGCCTGGAGCGGGAAATCCGTCGCTTTCCGCAACCCGGATAACAGTCTCGTGATTGTCATCAACAATCCATTCCAGGACCGTCGTGACTTACATCTGGCATATGAAGGACAGACATTCCGGATTGAGTTGGAGGCAGATTCGTTCAACAGCATGGTTATTCAACCGGAATAACCAATCCAACACATCGTTAAAAACGCGGACATCAGTAGCGTCAGGCCCAAGAACCCCACGGGCCGGCGCTATTTTTCATGGGGCATACCATGCTTATTGTTACCATTATTACTCCTGTAGAACACAAGTCGAAGACGACTTAAAGATAAGACGATTCACCTTTTATATTCATAAAACTATAAATCTAGATATAATAAGCCGTGAAGGAAAAGATCTCCTATGGCAAGCAGCTCGGTATTCTGCGCAAACTTGGGAATACATCAATTGATCTGGAGCGAAATGATATTTGCGCTGATCGCTTCGGTCTTGATTTGGGTTAAAATCAAATGCTTCCCTGCGCTAGAAATTGCCGAACACAGTTAAAACAAAGCATCCGCACACAAATAGCGCCTTGTCCCAAACTCATGAATAGGAACATGGCGCTATTTGGTGTCATATAATAGTCATCGGAATCACAAGGGAAGCTCAGATTCGTGCAAACGCACGCTTAAGGATTGTTCGCCAGGTAGTTTCTTAGCCATTGCAGAGCAGGACGCTCCGTACCGTTGCTATTGACCAGATGGGAGCCACTCACCCAGGTTTGGTTCTGGTTGAAGCCCCACAGCGTTACACCTTTTACAGCTGAATGTTTCCACAGTACAGGAAATTTCTGCTGATAACGCTGTAACTGTGTATTATCATCACCTGTCATATCCAGCTCGGATACATAGATCGGCAACCCTGTTGCGGCAAGCTTATTCAGTACTGTGTTCATCGTGCTCACCGAGACGTTGTCCATATTGAAGTAATGCGCCTGGATACCAATACCATCAACTAGACCTCTGTTTTTCAAAAGGTTAATAATCTGGATATATTGGTCCGCTTTAGCGGGATCACCGATAATACCATATTCATTAATTAACAATTTGGAGTTAGGGAAGGCTTGTCTCGCCTGTTGGAATGACCAGATCACCCAATCCCAACCCGTTGCCCCATCTCCACCAATGGCATTACGATAGGATGGTTTCGCATGCAAAGGTTCATTGACGACATCCACAAATGCTGCCTTGGAATACCGCTGTCCTGCGGCTTTAATCCATTGTGTCACTTCAGCTTTCTGGTCTGCAGCTGAGAGACCGTTAATCCAGGTTGGCTGCTGATTTCCCCACACGAGAGTATGGAATTTGAACGGAAATCCATTGTTGTTAGCATAATTGTACGCCATGTCCGCCTGCGACCAATTCATCACGTTGCGCGTGCCTTCCACAGCATCCCATTTGGTTGAATTCTCCGGGGTCACTTGATTCCAGTAAGGACTGAAATTAGAGGGTACACTACTTGCGATGATGTTCCCCAGAAATTTGCTACCTTTGGCTAAACCTGCACTTACACTACCAACCGCAACAGAAGCAGCGAGAATCCCTACCAATGCCAATGAGCCAACTGTCTTGAACCATTTGGACTTGATCAATATATATCCTCCTTCGTTTCAAATATTTTGTTAAGCGCTTACAATTACCATTTTACTGGATAATCACAACTTTAAAAACCTGACAAATTATAGTACTTTGCACTAATAATAGAGATCGATATTATATTTCCATCCATTTATCTGCTCAAATCCTACATAATTGTTACATTGGAGTTTACATTCCCCAAATGTTTATCTAGTATGAAATGATACATATCTTTACACACACTAGATAACAAGGGAGATTACAACATGCGCAAAATTTCAATGAAACGTTTCGCCGGATGGCCTTTATCATTCCTCTTATGTGCCTCCATTTTGTTCGCCCCTTTTGCTTCCACTCCGGTTCAGGCTGCTGAGGCAGACAAGGAAACCAAGATCACGTTGCTGGGTACATCGGATATTCATGGCCGATTCATGCCGTGGGACTATGCTCTTGACGGTCCAAACCCAACCGGAAGCATGACACAGCTATACACCATTGTGAAAAAAGTGCGTGCGGAGAATCCCAATACGATCCTGCTGGATGCAGGAGACATGATTCAGGATAACTCGGCTGAGTTGTTCAATGATCAACCCCAATCTCCCATGATGGTTGCAATGAACGAAATGAAATATGACGCATGGGTTATGGGTAACCATGAATTTAACTTTGGGCTGGACGTACTGGAGAAGATCTCTTCCCAATTCAATGGACAGCCTCTCGTGGGTAATATTTTCAAAGAAAACGGCGACCGCTACATGCCTGCCTATACGATTATTGAGAAAGACGGAATCAAAGTGGGGGTCATCGGAATGAACACACCTATGATTACCGAGTTTGAGAAAGGTACAGATCACCTGGACGGCATCATCGTCAAAGATCCTGTGGAAGAGACCAAGAAGGCCATTGCTGAGCTGAAAGGCAAAGTCGATGTTATGGTTGGACTTATGCATATGGGACTGGACAACGAGAACGGGAACCCGGGAACCGGAGTCACGGATATCGCCAATGCCAACCCGGAGCTGGCTGCCATTTTTGCCGGACACATGCATACCTTAATTGAATCCCAAACGGTTAACGGCGTATTGATCTCCGAACCGAATAAATATGGCTCACATATTTCACGAATCGATCTGACATTTGAAAAAGACGGCGACAAAGTCGTGCTGAAAAGCAAGGAAGCTCAAGCACTCGCTGTAAAAGCCGCTGACGGAACGTATGAAATCTCCGACCCTGCGCTGGAAGAGACCTTGCATCCATTCCACGAGTTTGCTCGTGCCGATGCCAACATCGAAGTGGCTGAACTGAAAGGAACCAACCTGGTCCCTGCTGATGAGATTAAGGGTATCCCTGCGGTGCAGATCCAGGAAACACCTTTGTCTGATTTTTTCACCGAAGTGATGCTGCATTACAGTGATGCCGACGTGGTCGCGCACCAGATTGATAACGACAAAGCCAAGCTGGATGTAGGCCCAATCAAGAAAAAGGATATTGCATTCAACTACCAATACACCTTTGGTGAAGTGACCGTATATGAAGTAACCGGACGCGATCTGATGGATTATATGGAGTGGTCTGCGGGTTACTTCAACTCCACACGCCCGGGTGATGTGACGATCAGCTTTGATCCGAAACGACGTGCCTCCAAATACAGCACCGATGATTTCTTCGGTGGCGTGACGTATGAGATTGACCTGACCAAGCCATACGGCAGTCGGATTACGAATCTCAAGTACAGCAATGGGTCGGTAGTCAAAGAAAACGATACACTGAAGCTCGGTATGAATGCGTACCGGATGGAAGCTCTGATTGCCAAAGGCGGCGCCATGGAAGGTCGTAAGTTCAAGCAGCTCTGGTCCTCCAAGGACGCTTCGGCATTTGGTGAGATTCAAGGTACGATTCGTAACCTGTCCATCGCTTATTTGAAAGATGTCATGAAGGGTGTCTACGAGCCGAAGATTCAGCACAACTGGAAAATCACCGGCGTAGACCTGACTGCACCAGAACGTGCAGATGTGGTGGAGTTAATTAACGATGGCATCATGTCTGTGCCAACAACAGAAGATGGCAAGTACACCAACATTGCCTCCATTAACATTTTGGATACAGTGACTCAAGAAGAGATTGATACGCTAACTGCCAAAGCAGGTGTGAATGCAGCACAATTCGCAGGCGTGAAAACCAAGGGAACGTTCTATCAACAGCTGAACAAAGCTCGCAAAACAGTAGGCAGTGGTGAGGAAGAAACTACACCCGAGAAGCCTACGACACCAACAGTGCCGAAACCAACACCGACTCCAGGCACGTCGAAACCTGGTAAACCAGCAACACCAAGCACTGGTAAACCAGGAACTGTCACCAAAGGCAAACAAGCCAAGGTTACAGCGTCTTACCTGAACGTACGCGCTAGCGCTTCATCCCAAGCCAAAGTTGTTGCTGCGGTACCAAAAGGTACCCTGCTTGAGGTGATCAGCACAGACAAGTATGGCTGGGTAAAAGTGAAGCTGAATGGACGTGTAGCATTCGTATACGGGAAATATGTGAGTATATTTCTTAATTAATAACACCATGTCTCTGTATAGTTATTGAAAAAGGCCAAGCTCTATAAAGAGCTTGGCCTTTTTATTACAACCTTTTAATCTTATGAAACTACATTAATAATTGATTTTAATTTGACCTTGTTCTGTACCCCAAAATCCAGTCTGTACACTCAGCTCAAAATCATTCAAATCTTCGGGAATTTCAAAAACAACATTTCCTGTTTGCGATAATCCTGGATTGATGCCATCATACATAAAAATTTTGTTGGAAACAGAAATCATCGTAGTCGGTGCATATGTAACTTCGCCTTTTTTCAATTGGAAAAACGAAGAATCCGTAGTAATCATCTGTTTTCCTTCGTTCTTTAATGTCGCATTCACAACTAAAAAAACACTTCCATCAGAACTTGGCTTATAAGATAAGATTTGTCCTTCTTTTATTTCATTCTTTGTCGATACCTTGTTAACTTTAAAAACTACATCTCCTACTTTTAATTCATCACCAATTCCAGCAAGCTTAACCTCCTCTTTTGTTTCTTTCTGTGCTGTGGAAGCCGGTTTACTGGCTGCAGTATCAGCTGTTTTATCATTGGAAGAAAGCATACTTCCAATAACACCCAAAACAATTAATCCAATAAAACCCAAACATCCGATCTTAAAAAACTTTTTCATATTTCTCCCCCTAATGCTTAGGTAATTTGACCCAAGTGTTATATTAACATATATCGGAATATTTTAGTGGTTATTTATACCTATAATAAATTTCTTTGTATAGCCCTCCATATCCGCACCCCTCCCTTAATTAGTGCAAACTATATATCAATCATGAAAACAATTTACATACTTGAAGCATTTACTCCGTTAGCCTGCCTGCATATAGAGTATAATGAAGAGGTATACGATAAATGTACGGTGCAATAATTGTACAAAAACTAACGCAAAAGAGGTAAACGATGAGCGAGCAACAATTTAAAGATTATGGACTTGGTGAAGAGATCGTAAAAGCACTGGACAGTCTGGGCTACGAGACACCAACCGAGGTTCAAACCAAAGTTATTCCGGTAGCACTGGAGAATCAGGATCTTGTGGTCAAATCACAGACAGGTAGCGGTAAAACAGCCGCCTACGGCATTCCACTTTGCGAGCTGGTGGATTGGAATGAGAATAAGCCACAGGCTTTGATTCTTACACCAACCCGGGAACTGGCTTTGCAGGTTAACGAAGATATTACGAATATCGGCCGCTTTAAGCGTATTAAAGCAACCGCACTATACGGACAGTCCCCTTTTCATATCCAAAAAGCCGAGTTAAAACAAAGAACCCATGTGGCTGTTGGTACGCCAGGTCGGGTGCTGGATCATATCGAACGTGGCACGCTGCCACTCGAACGGATCGCCTATCTCGTTATTGACGAGGCCGATGAGATGTTGAACATGGGCTTTATTGAGACGGTACAGTCCATCATTCAGAAACTGCCGCAAGAGCGAGTAACGATGCTGTTCTCTGCTACATTCCCTGAAGATGTAGCCAAGCTGTCACGCAAATACATGAACAACCCGGTAGAGATTGAGATCAAAGCAAGTGGACTGACTACAGCCACCATCGAACATGCTGTGATTCACGTGCCAGAGGTGAACAAAACCGCACTGCTTCAGGACTTGTTCATTGTGGAAAATCCGGATAGCTGCATCGTATTCTGCCGTACGCAGGAGAATGTGGATAAACTGTTCCGGGTCATGGCTGACCTTGACTACCCCGCAGATCGTATCCATGGTGGTATGGAGCAGGATGAGAGGATCGAAGTGATGAACGCATTCCGACGGGGACAATTCCGCTATCTGATCGCGACAGATGTAGCCGCACGTGGTATTGATATCACGAATATTACCCATGTCATCAACTACGATATTCCTTTGGAAAAAGAGGGATATGTTCACCGTACAGGCCGTACGGGTCGCGCAGGCAAAACAGGTAAAGCCATTACGTTGATTACACCGAAAGATGGCAGACGTCTGGCTGAGATTGAATCCTATATCGGATTCCAAATCCCTGTTGTGAAAGCACCTTCCGAAGATGCTGTAGATCGCCGCAGAGAAGATTTTGAGAAGCGATTGAAGATCGTGCCTGAACGTAAAAAGGACAAGCGTGAACAGCTGAACCAACAGATCATGAAGCTGAACTTTAACGGAGGCAAGAAGAAGAAACTTCGTGCCGTTGACTTTGTAGGTACCATCGCCAAGCTTGAAGGGGTAACCGCAGACGACATCGGGATCATTACGATTCTGGATAATGTGACGGATGTAGAAATCCTGAACGGCAAAGGCCCACTCGTACTAGAGCTCATGCAGAATACAACGATTAAAAAGATGCAGCTCAAGGTTCGTAAAGGCCATAAATAGATTGAGAACTAGCGTAGAATCATAGGGATAAATTCGATTTACTTTCCTATATCTATTGCTATGCCCTCCTATAGCTTTAAAAAAAGACAAGCAGACCTGATAACATGATGTTATGACAGGTCTGCTTGTTAGGCATGCCAACATCGCCCCTCTCTTCATTCCACCCTCCTCTCGAACCCGTTTGTTCATCTTCTACCTCCAGAGAATATCCATTGCGTTCCACGTAGGTCTTAACACCAAATCTCCACCTGTCTGCTATGAGGGTTATCCTACACCATCACTTTCTAACAAGGAGTAAAAATTATCGCGGTCTTCATCATCGAATTTGCCAAGCGCCCGTACTCTAATAAATTCATGTCCACCAAACATGTCGATTTCCTCGCCGCAATTATTGTAGAGTGCGATCATATGTCCATCCCGATTCAGCTCCATATACCCGTAACAAGTTGCCTCTGGCGCTTCGCCGTTTAAGAGTAAAAATCTGATTTTATCCACGCTGTTCATGCAGATCTCCTTTCCTTATTTCTTATTAATGTTAAGAATATTTTACGTAACACCAGGTGAATTGGAAAAAGCGATTTCACCCTGTATACCGGTATATACATTCCTATTTAGCAAGCATGAGGGGGGAACACTCGCTAAATCGTTCATTCTCACATTATCTCTTGACGTGATGCGATTTTGGGATTATTATAACGTGCCGGTTTATCAACAAGATAAATCAAGTAAAAGGCTGACTTTTCGAGTGTGTTGGCACCGAATCATCAGCCTGTTGTGCAGATCATGAAAGATAAAGAATAATTTTATGTTATTGGTGATAAGAAATGGATGACTATAACAACGATAAAGTATGACATGATGCTAGACTAAGATCTCCGAATAGGAGGGCTTGTTCGTTTCACCTTCGAGATGGTAACTAGTGGCTGTACCACAAGTGAAAGTATAAAGACTGGGGTTTTCACCTCTTCTTTTTCCGCACTGTACCGCCTTCCACCGTATACCGAAATAACGCATCTTCCGCGCCCCCGATATCATCCGTAACCTGAAACGTCGATGCATCGCCTGACTTGTATACACTTCCCGTCACAAAGCTGAACACCACATGCTCATCTTTACCCCAATATGGATTCAGCATGACAAATGTACTACCGCTCACGCCCTTTACCGTGCGTTTGCCATTGGCATTATACAGACCATTCTGATCCATTGCCCAACTCTGGGGATCGGCATCGAAGAGATGTGTAAAGCTGGCTCGATCAATATGTTTATTCGTTTTACCCCATAGATACACCCGATTGGCATCCAGAGCCCAGCTCCCGGAAGGTGTTATTAACTCAAACGTCGATGCATCCGCCCCCTTAATGATCTGAAGCACTTCGTCAGGATGACCGAAAGGCTGACTTGTCCGAACAACCTCTGCACGATACACATGGTGCTGATCCTTCGAAAGTCCAAGATGCTCCGTCCCGGCAAACACTTCAAACTGCCGGGCATCTGCCTCGCCGACACGATATCCGTTGTAATACACATGATTGCCATCACGACCGAAAGGTCCACCTAGCGGTTGGAACGTATCCGGGTCTGCTCCTTTTACAGTACGCCACTGAAAATAAACCCGTTGCTGGTCCCGTGCAAACTGCTCATCCAGCGCTTCAAAGGTAGATCTGTCGGCTCCACGGACAAGGTTGAATACCGCTTTTGCATCCCGACGATACGTACCGCCCCACTCGGTTCTATAAAAAATAGACGACGCGGTCTCAACCCAATTGCCTCTTAGCTGCGTAGCGCCCTCTGCACTGTGGGCATAATGCGCATGCCACCAGCCAGGTACGTCGGGATGATGTTCTTGCAGCCACGCCCTCACCTCATCCTTTTCCCCATTCGCATAGCGAAGAGAACTGGACATATGGAACAAATGGTCCTTGTCGGTGCAATAGTCGTGATGAGCAATCACAGCATTCGTATCGATATCCTCAAATAGATGAAAATGCGTACTGCTCTTTACATATAAATAACGTTGGTCCTGAGCAAAGTAGGGCGTATCCGGCAATAGCCGAAAGCTGTTCGGATCAGAGTCAGGCACGGCCTGATCTTCCAGATATACGTACTGAGAGTCGCAGCAGTAATCTTCATCAATCACACGAAAAGCTCCCGTATCCCGGCTGAACAAACTCGCCTTGTTCTTGCGAGCATTGAACCACCATATTCCCTGACGATCACGCAGATAGGCAAAGGTCAGCCATCCTTTTGTATACGTAGAGATGACTTCAAAATCCTGAGCAGTAATACCTCCCTTAATGGGAGTGGTCGCTCCATCTTCTTCATTTTGCAATATCACCTGAAGGTCTTCATCTACAATAAACTTGTCCATGACGGTTCACCCTCCAACCCTGTTGTGGAAATCAATCTCTCCTCATTTTAGCGCGTGTACCTGATTCTCTCCACATCATTGCACATGATATTTCAGCACAATTCCTCCGCTCTCACCGCTCAGCCCCGTTGAAATGCCGGTTTGTTCAGCAATGGATGGATTGTTCACTTGAAAAAGTGTATGGCACAACTAAAATATAAATGAAAGAATCAATTTTATACTCCCTTTACTTAGTGTGTTATGAAATTGATTTGAGAACGCTATATTTAAGCTGATATCTCTCGGGAGGTGTATGTAATGGGTAACAGGAAAGCGGTTTGGTTTCTGGTCTTCGCACTCACGTTCACCCTGTTTGGACTTCATCCTGAACGGACAAGCGCAGCAAGTGTCACAATAACCAATGGCACCGATTGGCTCGACACCGCAGGCAACCCCATCCATGCGAACAGCGGCAACATTCTGCAGGTAGGCTCGACGTATTATCTGTACGGTGAACATGCGGTAGGTGGCAGGTTCGATAGCGTGAACGTCTACACCTCCACCGATCTGAAGAACTGGACTTTCAGCAATGCCATCCTGACGAAAGATTCCGCAACCGAGCTGGCCTCCAGTAAGATCGAACGCCCCAAAGTCATCTATAACGCCTCCACCAACCAGTATGTGCTCTGGGCACACTATGAGAACGGTACAGACTACAACCTTGGGCGTGTAGCGGTCGCAACAAGCAATACCCCGAATGGCAAATTCACCTATGAGGGCAGCTTCCGCCCACTCAATTATGAATCCCGTGACATGACGGTCTTTGTTGATACCGATGGCACAGGTTATCTGGTTACTGCTTCACGCAAAAATGGCGGTGCCAATGATACGATGGCTATTTTTAAAATGAATGCAAGTTACACCGGAATACAATCCTTCGAGGGCTGGCTGTTCGAGAACGCCTACCGTGAAGCACCTGCTGTTGTGAAAAAAGGAAACCGTTACTATCTCTTCACCTCTCAAGCCGCTGGCTGGTATCCGAATCAGGGTGCTTATGCTACAGCAACTTCCATGACGGGCTCATGGACTGCGCTTACGCCATATGGCAATCCATCTGCCTTCGGTTCGCAGATACATGATATTGCCACGATTACAGGCAGCAACACCACATCTTACATCTACATGGGGGATCGCTGGAATCCGATGAACCTCGGAGAGCACAAACATATCTGGTTGCCGCTAACCTTGAATGATTCGAACGGAACAGCATCACTGGAGTGGTATACCACATGGAATATCGATGCAGTAACGGGTGCAGTAACACCGCCTGCTCTCGTCAACCATGCCCAAGGCAAAACAGCTACCGCTATCTCCACAGCCTCCGGATCGTCTGCATCCAACGTCAATGATGGCAACTACCAGACTTCATGGGTGGCTTCCTCCAATAGCTGGCCTGCTTGGTGGCAAGTGGACTTCGGCGCACCAAAGACGATCACCGAGATCGACACCTCCTGGTTTATGTATAAAGGTTCTGAAGGATACTACAAATACAAAATTGAGATTAGCAACGATGGTGTTAATTACTCCACCTTGGATCGCACCAACAATCTGACCTATGGTTTCACCACGGATGCCGTGCATTTCACCGCCCGTTATGTACGGATCAATATGGTGAACGCCGTCTTGTGGAATAATCCGGGGAACTGGTACACCCCAACCCTGCACGAGGTCAAAATGTTGGGTCCTGCAACACCTGAAGCCACAGGTTACAGCCGGTTCAGTTCACACAACTATCCGGATCGATACATCCGGCATGCCAATTACACCGCTCGCGTGGATGCCAACGTCTCTCCTGTTCTGGATTCACAGTTCCGCGTCGTACCGGGCCTTGCCAGCTCCACGGGAATTTCACTGGAGTCTGTTAACTTCCCAGGCTACTTCTTGAAGCGCAACACCAGCAACAAAATTGTACTTGAAGCTTATGCCGACACCGCTGCCTACAAAGGAGATGCTACGTTCCTAAGCGGTCCTGGTTGGGCTGATAGCACCAAAGTATCCCTTCAATCGTATAGTCAGCCCGGCTATTACATCCGGCATTATGATTACGTGTTACAGCTCGATGCCATCAACGCATCTAGCAGCTCGACGGTGAAGAGTGACGCTACGTTTGGGCGAACCAATTTCTAAGCAAAATAATTGGAGTTGAGGATGAGTCATCTACATCTACAATTCGAGGAAAGGTCGTTTTTTCAGGAGTCTCAACTGAAGAAGCGGTTTTTTCTGCTGCACGGTTTCAGATATAGATGACGTAAACCCCATCTCAGACTGAAAATGCAGGTTTCATTAGAGCGAAATCGCCAGCCAGACTGGCTAGTGGCTGCCAGCTCTCGATCGCTATTTTATAATGACTGGCATATGCCTCTGCATTCACCCGTACGTGCTCTACTTTTCCAAGAACCACATGATCTGTACCCACCTCGATAATACGATCCAGTGTAAGTTCAAAAGCAATCGGAGATTCGAGCACGGAAGGTACATCTACACGTATGCCTGCCTTGGGTGTAACCCCCGCCAGTTGAAATTCATCTTCGCGCGATGCTACATCTGCTGACGAACGCTGCATGGACGCTGCAAGTACAGCGGGAACTACATTGATCACAAACTCTCCGGTCTCTCGTATATTGACGAGTGTATCCTTCACTGTTCCTTCTCTCTCACCTACACCAGGCCCAATGGATAGGAGCAGCGTCGCCGGATTGCGTGAAGCAACGGTAAAAAAACTAAATGGAGCGAGGTTAAGTACACCCTCCATACTCCGCGTAGAAACCCAGGCAATAGGCCGTGGTACCACGGAACCGATCATCAATTTATACATTTCATCGATGGTGATATCACCTGTTGCAAACTCAAATACATTGTTTTTTTCCACTGACACTCGCTCCTTTCTACTCTGTCCCTGAGCAGCTCCTTCGGTTTACAAAGCCCCATGGGAAACATATAGTTGGTATAAGAATATACACTTGTTCACCACAAAAAAAGTACGCACTTTGAAGTGCGTACCTGCATAAAGGAGCTTATTCGTGATGGATAACCCGAGTAAAAAAACAGCGGAAATACTCACCCCATTCGACTACACCCTATCCATTATCGGCGGAAAGTGGAAGATGAAAATCATGTATCAACTTGCCTTTCATGGGGTCACACGCTACGGAGAACTCAAAAGGCGTGTCCCCGGGATCACGTACAAGGTATTAACCTCTCAACTGAACCATTTGGAACGTGAAGGTGTGATAAAACGAGTGGAGTATGATCAGACTCCGCCCAAAGTAGAGTATTCCTTAACCCCCCGAGGCAAGAGTCTAATGCCCATTCTGGAGGAAATCTGCAAGTGGGGTGTGTATAACGTACCTGAGACACAACCGTTGCATGAATTATAGTGAATTGGGTTGATAAGTGCGAAGGGCTTCATCCAGAACAATGCTTCCCAAGCAGGATTTCCACCTACTAAACTTCGCAACCGAAGGTTGGTCGCACCGAAGGTTGAGTTATTAATAAAAAAAGCAGGTGAAGAAAAACAAATTGTTTTTTTCACCTGCTTTTTTAGTGCCATATAAGACAGTCTTGTTTCACGTTCTGTGCTACCAAAACTCATATATCGTGCGCTTTGACATCACTGGTGTGTCATAAAGTTAATGGGAATCGTTCTCTTTTGGTCTGCATACCAACCATCATATATATAGGAATCCATTACTGATTTAAAAGCTAGCGAAACAACACTGTCTTCCGCCACCGTCTTATCATCTGTTAGGAAATTCCCGTCACTATTGTTGATCTCATTATTGTCGAGAGGCAGCCACTTTCCATACAACGTGTAAGTATAAGAAACAATTCCTAAATTTGACATATTTGTCTCAAAATCATAGGCACTGGTATGACGTGTATCTCTATACCAACCTTCGAACACAAATCCTGGTTTCACTGGAGGTTCAGGTACTTGGACTTTATCCATACCTCCAAGGAGGGTCTGAGAAGCAACCGCTGAACCACCATTAGACTCGAAGTTCACCGTATAGGGACGTCCAAAATATGCGTCTAACTCAAAGTTTCCTGTCACTGGCGTCTCGAAATTGTAAGCATCTGCCCAAGGCTTACCCTTTACGTACCACCAGTAGAGTACCCATCCATTTTTATCTGGAGGAACGGCGTCAGGTCTAGTAACCACATCGCCCTCTGCCACTGACTTTTTAACCACTTCAGTTGCTATACGTAAAGTTACCGTATATAAGACCTTCCATTTTGCATACAATGTGATGTTCGTCGTCACCGGTGTCTCAAAATGATAAGCATTGGTCAAATCTTCATCGCTATACCAACCGATGAAGGTATAACCTTCTCGATGTGGTGCGGCAGGTTCAGAAACCACTTCCCCTTCCAGCACCGGCTGCTGATCTGTCACCGCTGAACCATCCTTATGGTCGAAGATTATTGTAAAGACGGGTGTCCATTTCGCATACAACGTGAGATTTGTCGTTACAGGTGTCTCAAAATTATAGACACTGGTCAAATCTTCATCACTATACCAATTACCGAATTCATAACCTGTCCGCGTCGGAGATGTAGGCACCGCAATTTTAGCATTATACTCCACTGTCCCGGCATTTACTGCTGAGCCGCCTTTACTATCAAATCTCACGGTGAACTTAGGTGCCCACTTCGCATACAACGAAATTTCACTCGTCACCTGAGCCCTGAAATCGTAGAGTATCGTCAGATCGCTGTCACTGTACCAGCCTTTAAACACATAACCTTCGCGCGTTGGACTTGAAGGCTCCTTAGCAGATTGTTGATGGTCCACAGACTGACTACTCAACTTCTTGCCGTCGCTTATGAAGCTTACCTCATAGCTATTCAGTATCCATGCCGTGTGTATCTCATAATTCCTCATTATTGGTGTTGTGAAGTCAAATGCTTGGTTCCGCTTCTCTTTATCTCTCCAGTACAAGAACGTATGATTTGGTTTCGGTAGTGGCTCAGGTGCCACTGCCACACCACCTTCAGTTACCAGCTGATCGATTGGCTCAGTCTTTTGTTCATCATAGAAGCGAACTCTATACTGTATTTTTTGAGCAACTACCCATTTCACATACAAGGTGATATCACCATTCACGATTTCGGTTGTGAAATTATATGCCTTTGTCAAATCTTTGTCGCTAAACCAACCTCCGAACACATATCCCTCCCGCGTTGGTGGTTGAGGTGCCGCAGGTTTTGTTCCTTCGTAGACCGCCTGATCGGATATCTCTGTCCCACCATTACTGTTGATGCTCATCGTATACCCACGCATCCACTTCGCGTACAACGTAATATTACTCGTCACCGACATTGCGAAATTGTAAGGTTGCGTAAGATCACTGTCGCTATACCAACCTCCGAACGCATGATCTTTCTTCGTTGGTGTGACTGGTGCGATGACAGTTTTTCCATAAGCTAACGTTTGATCAGGAACTTCTTCCACTCCACCATTACTGTTAAATTTGACAGTATGCTGGTCTATGTCCCACTGAGCGATATACTCGATATCTTGTGCAGGCATGGTTACCGCTGGGACAGCTGACCACCCCTTGAATTCATGACCTGCCCAAGTTGGATCACCGAAATGTAATGAAGTCGTTGATCCGTATTGTACATCTATCTCCTTTGCAGGTGTATTCAAGTCATTGTAATCTATGGTCAACTTATACGTATTGCGCGTATAGTACACCCGTAGAACCGTTGTACCGTCGCTGGCAATATCGGCATCTAACACAGTTCCCGGAAGAGCTGTATCTACAGTGAATCCTTCGTAAGACCTGAGTGATTCTTTAGGCAGAGTTACCCTCGTATTGGTTATACCCCGATGCGTTTCTACATCTGCAACCGTGTAGGTTGGATGCCCTATATTTTGCTGCAAGTATACGACTTTGTAAGGCGTATCATCCCTGACTGTCCAGTTTGCGGTATAAGTCGCGTTATCCGTTGGCATCGTATTTGGGACATTCGGTGACCAACCCGCAAACGTATATCCCGTTCTTGTCGGAACTGGAATTCGATTAACGATATTTTTATAAATTAGATCCGTTAGTTTACCTTCCGGTGCTCCCTCATAACCTAAATTAAAAGTTAATGTCCGACTTATCGGTTTGTAATAAATATTAACAACCGTTGAACCATCACCCTTAATATAGATACCTTTTACTGCAACTTCATTATAACCACGATCTCTATATTTGTTAGAGGTTATACGAATCTCTGTATTTGTTGTTCCTGTCTTCGTTTCGGAATCCGTAAGCACAGATATTTTCTGTGAGTTTGCATCTATCAAATAATGATTGACTTTGTACGGTGTGTCTGTGTTCACAATCCAACGTGCATACAGTTTTGGAATACCTGTAGGCATCCTG
Organism: Paenibacillus amylolyticus; assembly: GCF_001570725.1. GTDB lineage: Bacteria > Bacillota > Bacilli > Paenibacillales > Paenibacillaceae > Paenibacillus > Paenibacillus amylolyticus_A. Next base: position 169,456 of record NZ_BCNV01000005.1, on the reverse strand, counting down.
TTGGGGATGTCCACTTTTGTACCACCATAGGCAGAAGTATACCAGCCATCGAAAGTATATCCCGGATTTACTGGGACTTTGTTTTTCACTTGAATGGCTGCATTAAAGGCAGCAGTCACAATCTCAGATGGTTCTCCATTACTTGGATCGAATTCGATCGTTAGATCACCATCCGCACTTTTAATCCAGTTCAGCGGAATCGTACGTTGAATCGGAGTTGACGTGAATGACATCGGCGCTCCCTTCCAAGTAATAACTAATTTAGCCGCACTCGATGGAATCGTCTTATTTCTAACTTGTACCCCTTTTTTATCTAGCAAAAATCTGAAGTTATCACCGCTTAATTGAATATCAAATTGTGAACTATCATATGTTTCTTCCGTCGTTATACCTGTTTTCAAATTAAGAGTATTCATCTTGAAAAATGACTCTGGTAAATTGCGAGAGTCAGCATTTCCTCTAAAGAGCAACCCAAGCTCATCATCCTGTGGATAGGCGAAGTCATAGACGTTCTTTTCTTCCCCAATCGTATACAGTGGCCACTCTTCATCCGCCAGTTCTACGCTATCCGAGAGCGCTCCATCGCCTAATTGGGCGCCAAGTGCCACCTCCAAATATATGCCGATCTCGACGAACAGGGCCCCTAAAGACTTCGTCGTCTTCACTCCGCTAATATTTTTTAGCTGATAGTAGAAGTAACCCCACAGATTCACATACACGCCTGGTTCTACAGCAATTCCGATACTATTCAAATCAACACTGCCAATTCCCGCTTGAACTTCCATATGAATACCGGCTCGCAAACCGAGCGTCCCCATCACATAGAAGGTAAACTGGTAATCGCCGTCTTCTGGCAAGCTAACCGTATTACTCGAACCACTGAAACTCAATACACGTAAGGTCACTGAGTAGCGCTTAGCCATCTTATAATAGAAATCTGCCCCGATGGTTAAGTTCACCTGCGCGCTAACTACAAACTCAGCTTTGAATTGGACTTCAATAATCCCCAGTGCCACACGCACGCTCTTTTCAAAGAGCGTCTTCTTGATTAATGGAACCCACTCCGTTTTCTGACTCAACATCTCTTGATACTGTTCCTTCAATGATTCCGCGTCTACGGCGGTATCTTGCACACCCTCCATGACCGCTTCAATCTCTGTTGCAATGTTCCGCACCTGACTAAATTTGCCAGAGGTCTTCGCATCCAGCCAGTTCGTCAGCGCAGCTTCCAACTTATCTGGTTCGACAAGAGCCATCTCTGCCGTGATGTTCATTCCGGTATAGCTATAAGCATCCAGATTCGCTGTGATTACATAATCATCAATGACTGGGAAGATCGGGATATCGCCCAAAAATGTCGAAATGGTATACCAATGCCACTTCGTCTCCGAATTCACACCGAGATCCAGGCTCATCTCCTGAACGAATGTACTGGTCATATGGATGATCAGATCGCTATCTTCACTAACATTCACAACAATATCCGCGCCCACTTGCAGTGTAGCACTCACACCGGAGGATCGGCCGTTAATGTTCTTCAGTTTTGTGCCAAGTTTAGCAACAACGGTCAGATTCTCCACACTTACCCGACCACTGTCACCAGAGAGGGCACGTGATGCCTGAGCATTGATCTTCTGAATCTCCTCTGTCTCCATCGCCAGTTCTGACAGGTATTCCGCCGCTTGATCAACGAACCCGCTATCTAAGGCTTGCTCCTCAATCTGTTCTTCGAGCTGTGCGATCTGGTCTTTCGACAACAACTCTTCGCCTTCAATGGCTTGCTTCTGATAGAGGTCGAACGCACTCGTGACGTCATCTAGCGTAGCATCGGTATACGTAATGATATTCATTTCTGCCGCAGGCGTAATTGACGTGATGCGCCCGTAACCAGTGGCCACAAAATCCGATTGGGCAAATCCACCCTCATAGAACCCGATAAAGTCGCCTACATCCACTGTCGTCAGCTCATCCAAGCCGAGTGGCTCATACATGCTGTCACTATAGTTCATCACAGTCTGCTCAACCGTGATGGAATGGTTATCAGGATCATTGTCTGTGTCTGCATCTACACTCACTGGCAGCACATCCGGTTTGAACAATACTTGATTGATATCTGCTTGACCATAGGTGTAGGTCGTATCGTTCACCGCTGAGATATGGACATAGGCGATATCGCCATTGTCTTCACCGGTTGTTTCTAACGTGCGCAGATCAGGGCGAACCCCTTGATAGATGGCGACGGTATCGCCAGCTTCAACCTCGGTGCTTCCGTTATATACGAACGTACCGCTGCTTGCATTGGCTTCAGCCAGCGTATTTCCACTACCACCTACCGTTGTGGCGACTACAGGAATGGCTGCCGAACCAACCTCCGTGCCGTTCAGCATCATATCCGTGACATCCGCAAAGGACAGGTAGACCATGCTCGTATGCAGCGGGATGTCCATGATTTCTTGCTTCGCAACGCCAAACACATAGATTCTCGTCGTCGCGTCTTGGCCTTGGAAGGTCAAGTTGTCGTCTGTCAACGTAAGTTCATACGTGTTGCCTTCTACGAAATGACCACCTTCTACTGCGGACGCTACCGTGAACTTCCCGTTCCCTCCCGTGACGGTGATCCCCTCAAATTCAGGATTGGCTGTATCCTGAAACGTCATGCGAGCTTTGACCTCAGATGCTGTTAGGCTGCCCGATGTATCTTGTACAGCGATCGTATAGTTCGTCGCAACATCCAGTACCGAGTAGCTAGGCGTACTTTGTACAGCACTGTCCACGCGATCCGTATACTTTGCATATAATTTCGTATCTGCGGTCAAGGTACTGCCACTTGCAAAGATGAGTGAAAGATCACTATCTGTAAACCACCCTTGAAATATATATCCATCCCGCGTTGGAGCAGGAAGATTATTGAGCACCTGGCCTGGTCGTACCGTCTGCGCAGCGACCGCCGAGCCACCGTTGCTATCAAACGTTAGTGTATACGCGGTGGAACCCGTTCCGGGGTTACCTCCAGGTGTTGGCGCTGGTGTCACCGGTTCCGTCGGTGTTACGCCACCATTATTACCGCCGGGTGTTGGTGTTGGGTTTACCGTTGGAGTTCCCGGTTGTGTAGGTGTTGGAGTAGGCGTCACCGGCGTTTGATTCTGATTTTTCCACGGCTCTACAACCGCGTTGTTGCGCATGAAGAGAACCGCTGCTTCCGCGCGACTCGCTTGTGCACGCGGATTGAAGTTCCCCTTTTCGTCCCCGGTGAACACACCGGCTTGCCACAGCTTGATGACCGCGTCAGCCGCCCAAGGCGATACATCCCCGAGATCGCCCGGCTCTGTCGTGACCGGATTCTCGGTCTGATAAGGGATCTGTTCGCTTTCGAAATACCGCAACGTCATCGTCGCCATTTGCTCCCGAGATACGGTAGCATCCGGCGAATATTTCCGATCCCCCGTGCCATCGGTAATTCCCTTCTTAACCGCCCATTCGACATATGGCGCATACCAGCTGCCCGCCTGTACATCGGCAAAGCTCGAAGTGGAGTACGCCCCGGCATCGACTCCGGCCATCCGTCCAAGTGCCGTCACATACATGGCACGTGTCATTGTCCCCTTAGGAGAGAAGCTACTCGCGTTCGTTCCGCTGAATATGCCCTTCTCCTGCACATGGACGACTGCATCATAGAACCAGTCGGTGGGACTCACATCCTGGAATCCACTGGATGTGGTTACTTTTGTCATCTGCATCGGCAGTTCAGCCGCTACTGCCGATTGTGCTGGTAATAGGGGCACGGCAGAAACTACTAAGCTGATCACCAGCATCCACATCAGGATCTGCCGGCTCACCTTCCATCCCTGTCTTACTTTCTTCACTTTCATTCATCCCTTCTATGTATAGATCAAACTAAAAAAGACCGTCCAAAATTCGACTGCTTTAAGGTACGATAATGCCAACTTTACAGATTGAATTCGTTCACCGACCTTTCTTATCAGTCGCAGTCGAATTGTGACACCAATACATGCAAATTATGTCGTTTTTTCTTCCGTATTTTATCATGCGAGATAGGGGCGCTTGTGAATTATAAAGAAAACTTTAAGTAAGCAACTACTTGCAAGTGAGAACATCAATGACATCAAAAATAGCGGCGTAGGGAAGGTAACTCCCACACCACAATTTTTCATGAATTTTAAAGCTAGTCTGCATTCCATTCCAGATGATTCGCGTGTGAACGATTCACCTAGCAGAATCGACTATAACGAACTGCTCTTCCCCCAACGCAGTCTTTGAGGAAGTGAAAAAATACTAATATGCCTCTTGGGTTTCACTGAGATAAAAGGCTCCTGCTGATTCTTCGCCACATTGTGGGCGATATGCCTGAAGCGCAGCCCGCTTTCAAACTCGGGATTAAGCGCAATCGGGATGCCCTTATGTACGGAACGTATAATTTCTACATCGGCATGGATCACGCCAATCACACCGATATTGAGAATATCGATAATATCCTGCATCTTTACCGTTGCCGAACGGGCTTCCTGTCCGTCGGCCATATTAATGATGAGCTGTGGCGGAGCCGGAATCATATCTTCTAATAATCCGATTACGCGATCCGCATCCTGAAGCGATGTACGATGAGGCGTAGTAACGACAATAGCCTCATCTGCTGCCAAAGCTGCATTCCAGAATCCATTTTCAATGCCTGCCGGCGAATCGATCAGCACATAATCATAGTTCTGGGCTATTTGCTGCACAACCTCGCCAAAAACTTGCGGATCATCGTGATGCACCGCATCGTTACTACAGGAGATAAAGGACAAGGTACTGATTCGCTTATCTTTGACGATCACTTGATGTAAAGCACATTGACCCGTCAGAAAATCGGAAATATGATACCTTACCCTATTGCCCAAACCAAGCGGAATATCCAGATTTCTCAATCCAAAATCAGCGTCGATCAGGCAAACGCTGCTCCCCGATAAGGCAAGGGCAGTCCCGAGATTAGCCGTGACCGTTGTCTTGCCAACTCCACCTTTCCCTGATGTGATACATATAACTCGTGCCATCGAAGCCACTTCCTTCTTCAAGTACTAATGCGGGACAGCAAGACAACCATTTCTTCACGTATTATCGTTTGATCCGGCTCGAATGAACGTCCTCTTAGCTAATAATCAGTTGCAATTTGATGAAATATGTCGTTATATCGACCAATGTGATTTTATCATGATGGATCATCCTACTTGAGAAACCTAAAGAAAACTTTAAATCCGTGCGTATTGGATCGTTTAATTCTTCGGAGAGATGGCACATCATTTTGACGAGGATGGAAAAGCGCAGACTGGTGTTGAGGAATTCAATATCTTGAGTCGATTACGAAGCTAGTGGAAAAAACAAAAATGGGCCAATAGCGTCAGGTACTGCTCCAACGCCATTTTCCCATTTATAATAGACTACCACCCTTACTGCTATATTCATGCTTGTGATGTACTGTTAGAAACCAGCATATATCCGCTCCCCCGAACCGTAATGATTCGCTCGGGGTCGGCAGGGTCAGACTCAATTTTTTTGCGTAAATTACTGATATGTACAGCGACCGTTCTCGTATCCTCCAGACTTTCCATTCCCCAGATGATTTGAAACAACGTATCGACACTAACGACACGATTCACGTTTTGTGCCATATAGGACAGCAGACTGAACTCTTTTTTCGATAAATAGATAGGTTTACTCCCCGTGTTGACGGACTGCGTGTAGAAATCCAGTGTCAAACCCGGTAACTCCAGCAGTTGTTCCCTTCTACCCGTCGACACTCTGCGAAGGTGAGCCTTGATCTTGGCCATGAGCACTCCCGGACTGAACGGTTTGGTCACATAATCGTCCCCGCCATAGGACAATGCGCTAATTTTTATTTCGTCTTCCTCTTGACTGCTCAGAAACACAATCGGCGCACTGGTGAGATTACGCGCATTCCTGCACCAGTCAATACCGTTCTCATTAGCCAACAATATATCCAGTATAATTAAATCCGGCTCACACGATGCAAGCAGCTCCATCGCTTCTGACCCGCTATGACTGCAGGTGGAGACAAATCCCTCCCTATCACAATACACCTGCACAATCTCGCATATATGAGGATCATCATCAACGATCATGATTTTGTGCGTGTCCATCTCATCACCCCTTTCCTTCAATCACCGTACAAGGAAACGTTACATAGAATGTCGCCCCCATCTTGCCGTCGCTCTCCGCTCGAACCATGCCTCCGTGCGCTTGTACGATTTCCCTGCAAATTGCCAGCCCCAGTCCACTGCCCTCTATGCCCATTCCCGGCCGATCATATCTGTAATTACGTTCGAAGATTTGCTCAAGCTGCTCCGGAGGAATACCCATTCCAGAATCCTGTATGCTAATTACTGCATGGGGAGCATGATTCACCATTTCCACAATTAGTGCAATACGCACCAGCCCCCCGCTGGAGGTGAACTTCATGGCATTTGACACTAGATTAAATAAAGCCTGTTCTATTCTTTTCGCATCCATCTCGACAACTGGCAAAATAGATCGTCTATCCTCGGTATCTCCGATATCCAGTATGAAGTCTAATCCTGCGTCGCGCACTACCAACTCATATTGTTCAAAAAAACCATGCAAGAAAGGAATCATCTGAACTGGCTCCATTCGGTACGAGACTTGTCCGGTCTCCAAATGAGACAAGAAGGACAACTCCTCGATCATACGGTTAATCCTTATCGTGTTCTCCCGAATGTACTTCAGATATTGTTCATTGCGTTCCGGTTTGACCCTGTCCTGTATAGCTTCTACATATCCAAGCATACTGGACAACGGCATACGCAGATCATGCGTAATATAAGCAAGTAGCTTCTTCCTCCCTTGCTCGGAGTGAAGCAGTCGGTCATACGAGGTTTGGAGATCATCATGCACTGTAGATAAGGCCTGTGTTCGTTCCTGAACGGTCTGTTCCAGATTCATATTCATTTCAATCAGCTTGTCATTAACGTACTGTAATTCACGTGTAATTCTCTCTTCGTTCGATGCCGTCCTCGTAGATCGCGAAGACAGCAGAATCAGCTGCGCGATCGTAAATATCAATAAGCCAAGTGGAGATGTATTTCCAACTAGCGACCATCCATTAAAATACAAAAAATCGTTGACAACCGTGACCAAAGTAACCACCGACACCAGCAGGAAGATCAGCGCTCCCTCCATACGTCGCACAGCCGCCTGAACCAGTCCGATCATCAGATAAATCATATGTAGAACTACCATCACACCGATGACCAGCAAAAATTTTGTATATATAATTGCAGGGGTTACCACTACAAGGATACAGAATGCACCAGTTACGATCCGGGTGCCAAGACGAAACCAGCGCGACACATAATTCGGAAAAATACAATCAAAATACATGGTGATGATATAACCGCTGAGGCAAAGAATCAGATATTCGATCTTGAACTGCAATTCCCAAGGAAAATGAGGCAACCATTGTGTAAAGATAAGCTCGCCGTTGAACAAGGATCGAATACCAAGCAGTACAGTAAACAGGCCAAAATATAACGGAGCTCTATCCTTACGTCGCAGCATGAACAACAGCAGATTATACAAACCGATCACTAGCAAACTTGCCGTGATGAACATATCCCTGGCAAGATTCAGATTGGTCTTGGTCGTTAGTGCGTCACTGCCACCCAGCTCGATATCCTTGGTAATGCCGCCCCGATGATGTTGGAAGTTGGATACTTGCATGACCAGCTCTAACGTGTCGCTTTCAGGCTGAAAATACACCAGCTTTGTTTCCAGTTGCGGGGTCATGCTGTGCTTGTCCTGACCAACCTCACCAACTTCTGCCAGCAGCTCGCCATTGACCCATAATTTGTACGCATTAAAAATGCTAGGCAGCCGCAGAGCAAGCATCTCATCTCGATCCTGCTCGCTTAGATGAACGACCAGTCCAAAGGTTGCATAGCCTGTACCGGTCAGCCGCTGACCTTCTAACGGGTAGCCCAGCCAGGAGCTTGGAATGTTAATCCAGTGGTCCTGATTTCCTTCCCTTGCCGAACGAACCCGCATATTCTCAGGCGACAGCAGATCTTGCCAGTAGAACGCCCACTCCCCTGTTAACTTTTGCGGATTCGTACTGAGCTGAACCTGCGTTAAGTCCAGAATGCCTTCTTCACTTTGAAACTTAGGAGAGCCCGGCTCAGAGAGGACGACATAGCCTGCAACCAAGCCAACAACAACGGCAACAACGATATAAAGCCAGACCTTACGAGAACCGGCTCGAAGAATCCCCCTCATGATGTACCCAACCCCATTCTACAAAAGCGCAATAAGTAAGCTGATTACCCAAATAATATCATCATTAAAGGAGAATGTACCCTGAAAATTTCTAGCAGGTGTCGATAGCTAACATCGCGATGAGACCCTTTTGACGACGCGTGCTTAGCTGGGTTCGCCGCCACAAAAAAAGTACGCACTTTGAAGTGCGCACTGATATGAAGGAGCTTATTCATGACTACAGTGAATTATTGATAATGTCCGCAAATGCGTCCCTATTGTACGTGTCATCCTGAATGCGCCATTCTCCCTGATTCTGCAAAAAGGTGATATCGCCCGATAGCGGAATAGACTTGAACTCCTTGCCATTCTCGTCAGTAAATTTCAGATCAAGCGTGTATTCCACAAGAATCCAGTCGCTCTTGTTATCTTTGATCTTGGTTTGTATATTTTCAGGATGCAGCTTCGCTTGTTCGATGTGTGCAACCTGAAGAGGCAAGACAATATATCGATTAGCCATGTAAGCCTCGTAGTTTCTGGAGGTCAGGAATGGCTTCATGGTGTCCCCTTTGGCCAATAACCCTTCCATCTCTAACGTATCCTCATAGTCCTTGCCATCCACGGTGAGTTCTGTTGTCTTATAATCCAGCGACATTTCTAGCGCATGTTGCTGCTCCTCCGCTGTCGCCTTCTGATCACTCACATCACTCGGCTGTTCCGTTACTGGTGGAGTTATGGGTTCAGTGCTTTCCGCTGGTTCAGATGGTGTACACCCCATTAACATGGCGGCGGAAAGAAATAATGTACCCATCACAGATGCCAACTTGCGCATGGTTAATCCCTCCCTTTCTCGTCAGTATTACTCTCAATTATCCCTTCAATAGGATATAATGTCCAGTTATTGAGTGCATCTGAACAGACATCCAGTGAATTACATCCATTGGGTGTCATCATCATCATAGATTGTGTTATAGTCATCGGGAAGTGGACCGAATCTCGAAGGATAGCGCCTGCGGGTCCAACAACTGCGTGTTTCCTTCAACAATGAAGGTGTGAAAGCTATGTCATCTTATCAAGTCGTTCCCATGGTCTATAACTCCAAGGAACAGATTAATGCTATTATTTTGCTCGAACAACAATGTAAACAACTGGATTCCGTCCATCTAAAGGCAGACCTTGACCATATCAGCCAAAAAGATGGAGACCATGCGCTCCTCTGTTATCGCGACGGTACATTGGTAGGACTCCTCAGTTGGTATGCATCTGACACCGTAACCGGAAATATTAATGCCATCGTACATCCGCAGTATCGTCGCCAAGGTGTGTTCAGCAACTTACTGAAACGGGCCATCCTGGACATGAAACCACAGGGGATCAACCAACTCAGCTATCGTGTTCCTCAGGGCTTATCTCCGGGTGTTCATACTGCTCAATCCCTTAGAGCCATTTATGATCGTGCCGAGTATTCGATGCAACTAGTAAATGAAGCGCTTGAGGTTACAGAACCGCCTGAACTAACGTTATCCGTGGCAAAAGACGAAGATATGGAGTTTATGGTCACTTGCTCATCCCAAGCTTTTGGGGATTCGGAGGAATGGACACGCAATTACTTTATGCAAACCAATGAACCCAGCCGAGTCAACTATATTGCATGGCAGGATCAAACACCTGTCGGGCTGGTACGGATCAACTCCATCAATGCGACAACCGCATTTATTCATAACTTCTGTATTTCACCTGATTATCAGGGACGGAAAATAAAACGCACAGCGCTTCGTATTTTGGTGAATCTCCTAAGAGAACAAAGTTATACAGATATTCGCCTGTCTGTGGTTACCGAGAACGAACGTGCTTTGAATCTGTACCGCAGTGTTGGTTTTGAAGTGAATTCTGAGTATCACTATTTCAGCGGTAATTTGAATATGTAAGCAAAAAAGCCACATTCGATTGCTCGAACGTGGCTTCTATAGTTTCATCCCTTTTTGCAATACACAATTTTCTTGATACTATCGATGGATAAACAGTATTGCTTCGCAAGCTGATCGATGGTTGTTCCCGCAGCAAAAAGCCTGCGGACCTCGTCGTTCCGCTCCCGGACAATCCTTCTGCCACCCGAATTCTCGCCCCACTTCTTGTGGGCATCCTTGGGCCTCGGAATATAGATCAGGCCTCCGGGGATATAACGCTGTATTTCTTTGAGCAATTCTTCCGGGAAGATTGTATCCGCATTAATATATTTCACGTTGCTCCACTCCTTAAAAGTTAAAATCTTTAAGGCAGCAGAGTCGTAAGATGAACGCATTAGATATGCACTATAAGTATGGCGGAAAAGAATTTCAAGCTCTATGCAAACAACCGCCGTTGTTCATCACATGGACTCTGCATAGAGCGGGTCGTTAAACTTATTATGAATCGAATCATGGTAGCCCCCCATTCAATCGTTAAATCTGTAATAAACCCCTGTTAATTCTTCTGATACGCTCCATAGCTTGTTTGAAATGTTAGCGTCATATAATTTTTCGATAATCTTAGCGCTCTTGGGATAGCCCTTCGTGCCGCCCATACCACTGGGAGCAATATATTCACCTCCCCTGATCGTCGGATCTGCTACAGCATACAAGGTAGGCAATGCTCCCATGTGTGCCGGTTGACTAATGATTTTCAAAAGACTACGCATGAATATATTGGTCTGTTTTCCCGAACCGAAAGAAAATAGATTGGTATGCGAAATTCCTGGATGAGCGGCGATACTCATGGAATCAATATGGGCAGAATTAAATTTATTCTGCAGCTCTCTCGCAAACATCAGATTGGCTAGCTTGCTTTGACTGTAGAACTTCATGGGAGCATATCCTTTGGAGCCATCCAAATTATTAAAATCAATTGTACCATTACCAGCTGCCAAACTGCTTACAGTAACTACTCTCGATTTCGGAGTAGATATCAATCGAGGCAATAGTAGACCCGTAAGCGCAAAATGGCCTAGATGATTACTACCAAACTGCAATTCAAAACCATCCTTCGTCAACTGGAATGGAGGGTTCATAATTCCTGCATTATTAACGAGAATGGACAAAGAATCATATTGCTCAAGAAAAGCGGCTGCGAACTTACGGATACTAGCTAAATCGCTAAGGTCGAGCTGCATAACGATTACCTCTCCAGCTACATGCACAGACGATTTTATTTTATTAGCTGCCTTTTCACCTTTGTCCAGATTACGAACTGCAAGGATAACTTTCGCACCTTTTTCAGCCAATGCTAATGCCGTTTCATACCCTAACCCGCCGTTCGAACCTGTCACAATCACTACTTTATCGGATACAGTCGGGATGATGTCTTTAGTCCAAACTTCGCCCATTTTTCTACACACCTTTCTTGTCTCTTCCTTGATACCCGAATATCCAGCGTTTAAAGCTTTTATCCCTCATCATACTGGCTTAAACTCCGTTCCAGCAACTCTCTAACCTGCTGCTTTAACTCAGATGGCGTGATCACCTTCACTTCCGGACCATAGGAGAGTAACTTTCGCGCTGTAAAAGAGAACTCCTCGGGCGGAACAAGTCCGCGCCACTCATGGCCCTGAACCGACTTGAACAACACATCTGACGCGGCAATCCTTGCTCCAAATTCCGTGAATTGCAGCACCACTTCTACGCTTGCTCTGTCTTCTTTGGCAATTAGCCATGCCTTTAGACTCGGAACAGATTCATCGACCGATTCCATGACAGCCAACTGCTGCATGCGATCCACTCGATATAACAATACGCGATCCTTATTCCGGGCTGGCATGTACCAATGTCCCTGATCATAGTAAATACCATAGGGGAAGACCTGGACTTTTTTAGGACCACTACGGGCATGATACATAAATTCGATTTCTCTCTTTTCTACCGCTGCACCCAATATCTCGGTTGTTAAAGGTTCGGCATACTCACTGGGATGCTGAACAAAGGTTATATGCTCTCTCATTCGCATAATCAGATCCTGTACATCTTCAGGCAAAGTAGAGAAGTATTGCTCAGCCAGATGCTCACGCATTGACCCATATGGAAAATCCGGGACTTGCTGTAGATATTCCAGCATCATAAATAGCCCTAATGCCTCCTGCTGTGTCAGTTGAAGAGGTGGCAAAATCCGATTGGGCAACACCCGGTATCCACCGTTCACGCCAACTTCTGTGTACAAGGGAAACCCCAGCGCCTGCAATGCATCCAGATCTCGCTGAATCGTACGAACCGATACGTCGAACCTTTCTGCCAGTTCCCGGGCAGTGAACTTCTGTCTGGAATCCATTAGGCGCATGATCGCCAGCTTTCGATGATTCATGAAATCAACACCCTAACTACGTCAACTTTTGTCATAATTAAAGTGTATCATATATTCTAGAAGGGAGCGATGAACATGTCTGATATCAAAACAATTTTGTACATTGCCATGAGTTTGGATGGATATATCGCAAGACTAGATGGTTCGGTGGATTGGTTATTCGATGTGGAGGGTGATGGCGGAGACAACGGGTATGCTGCCTTTTATGAAACGATTGGTAGCGTCGTTATGGGACGTTATACGTATGAAGAGGTGCTCACACTGTCTGAAGAATTCCCTTATGCGGATCGCCCAACGTATGTGCTTTCCCGCTCGGAACAGCCTCCCGGTCCGCATGTACAGTTTACAACCGAGACGGTAGATACGCTCATTCCCCAATTAAAACAGACTTCTGATGGAGACGTGTGGATTGTGGGTGGCGGCATATTGGTTCAAGCTGTGTTAGCCAAAAAATTACTGGATGAGATTGAAGTCGCCATCATTCCGAAAATTCTTGGTGAAGGCATCCCTTTATTCCCGGCAGGCACGGTGCCAAGCCAATTCAAAATGATCCAAACCCAGACGCTCGGACAGATCATTTCAATTCGTTATGAGGTTCAAAACAGTGGCACAGCGGACACACCCCCGAATGTCTAGATGAGCAGAAAAGGGAAAGACCATTCTTATGATGAAGGGACTCCATAAATTTAGACACGATCTACCATTGGGGTACCGTTCATGAAAGAGTGGTCTTTCCATTACCATGTATCAAGTTATCCTATCAATCCTCGTAGATATTCCGCTAACACATCTGCCGTCCTACGGTGAGATAATTCGCCTGGGTGGGTGCGCGCCCCTACCGTTTCTTCCGTTGTATCCGGAAGTTGGATGATTGAGACCTTACGGTCCCCTGTCCCCTTCATATGCGCATCAACCGCACGGTAGATGGCTGGCATCATGGGAAAACCAAGCATGCCATAAGCCCATACGAGATGTGCCGCCGGATTGTTTTTCCGAAGTTTGAACAGGTACTGTTCCACCGCTTTCTCAAAAGCGGCCAGATCCTCTTCATGATACGTTCCGTCCTCGTTCATCCGCTGCTTGTACACCTTGCCAGTGTCGGGATCTTTCCACTCAGGTGACTGAAATGCACCCCCATCATTGCTGCCCAGGTTCACAACCACCACATCCGGCTGCCACGAACCAAAATCATGCTGATCTCCTGCGCCTAACGCTTCGTTACGTTCACCAGCAAGCAGACCACAGACCTGTTCGTAATAATCGGGAATGTTCCCCTTCGGATTATTATCCCAACTTGTCAGCACACCCCAGCCACTTTGCGAGATGACCCGGTATTCTGCATTCAATACCTCTGCTGTCATAAACGTATAATTATGTATGGCGCTGAACCACATCGGAATCCAATCTTCCTCTGCTTTAGCACCAATCGCACCTTCACCAGATGTAATACTGTCACCGATAAACTCGACCTTGTAGGGTTTTTCCTGCACAGGGAGGAATGCTCCATCCGATTTCACCGCATGAAACTGCAAGGAACAGCCCGGATCACCACTCATCGCTTGAACATCTTTAACGATCCGTACATTCTTCACCACATTCGTGTTCATGCCCCGGAATACACAGATCCAGTACCTTCCCGCCGTTATCATCTGCCGGCTCACCGAAACACCGTTAATCAGAATGCTAATCCATGATTCATATATATCATATCCAGACTCCACCTCAACCCAAAGTTCGGAGCTCTGCACATTGAGTTCGACTGCACTCCCCGTCCAAAATAACGTCAGCGGCGATAACTCTCCAGTTGTTCTGCCATGCACCTTGAGATAAGGCAGTTCCGTTAAGTCATAGATCTTTAACCCGGTATTCGCTTGTACGCTCATCCTTCATTCCCCCTCAACGATTCATGAAAAGTAGTTATTAAGCGCTTTCCTTTGTATCGATAACATGTTCGTCGTGCTACATCTATCTTATTATGTATTACGCACAGCACCAAAAATCCCCTGCAAGCGAGTCGTGCTCAAGTCCATCATATCAGATGTGCTTGATGCATCGCCCGCCCATAGGGGATTTTTTTAGTTCTTTTTTTGATCCAGTATCGTTATAAAACCTTACCCAGAAACGCCTTGGTCCGCTCATGCTGGGTATTCTGAAAGAGCTCTTCTGGCGTGCCTTCCTCCACAATATATCCGCCGTCCATAAAGATCACCCGATCCGCCACCTCACGGGCGAAGCCCATCTCATGCGTAACGACAATCATCGTAATTCCCTCGTGAGCGAGGTCTTTCATAACTTGCAGCACTTCTCCAACCATCTCCGGGTCGAGTGCAGACGTAGGCTCATCGAACAGCATCACACTCGGGTTCATGGCGAGTGCACGTGCGATGGCTACACGCTGTTGTTGTCCACCTGACAACTGCTCGGGATACGCATCCCTCTTCTGCGATAGCCCGACCTTGCCAAGCAGTTCCATTGATTTTTTCTCATTCTCGGCCTTACTCAGTTTCTTGATATACTTCGGTGCGAGCATGATATTCTCCAACACGGTTAGATGCGGGAAAAGGTTAAATTGTTGGAACACCATGCCCACATTGGTTCTCAGCTGATCGATATCTGTCTTGGGTGAAGTGACCTCGACATCACCGATCGTCACCTTTCCAGACGTCACATCCTCCAGCAGATTAAGGCAGCGTAAGAAGGTACTTTTACCAGACCCGGAAGGTCCGATGACGCATACGACTTCTTTCTCCTGAATCGTTGTGGAGATATCCTTCAGCACCTCATTGGCACCAAACTGCTTTTTCAGATTCTGTACGGTAATCATCGGATCGCATACCTCCTTTCAATGAATCGGGAAGCCCGAGACAACAGAACAATGATGATCAGGTAGAATATACCCACCACACCCCAGATTTCGAATGCCCGGAAGTTGGAGGAAATAATAATTTCCCCGCTTTGTGTCAATTCTGCGATACCTATCGCCGATAGCAGCGATGTATCTTTGATCGTAATAATGAACTGGTTTACAAAGGTAGGAATCATGCGCCGGGTTGCCTGAGGTAACACGATCAGCCTCATCGTTTGGAAACGACTTAAACCCAAGGATCGTGCCGCCTCATGCTGCCCGTTGCTAATTGAATTAATCCCTGCTCGGAAAATCTCCGAGATGTAAGCTCCGGCATTCAGACTAATTGCAATAATGCCTGCGGTCATCGCCGGAATCCGCATATCCAGAAATACTGGCAGCCCGAAGTAGATGAAATATACCTGCACCAGAAGGGGTGTGCCACGGATGATATCCACGTAAAGCGTAGCTACCAGCCGCAACAATCGATTCAAAGAAGTACTCATCAGACCTGAGATCAATCCGATCACCATCGCAATGATGAGCGAGATTACGACTAGTTTCAACGTAACTACTGTACCCTCTAACAGAAGAGGCAGTGCATCTATTATGACTTGCAAGGAGGAGTCCATCCGTACCACATTCCCTTCTATTTAGCCGTTGTTCCCAGATAGTTGCCGACAATCTCATCATACTTACCGTTTTCCTGTAATTTCTTCAGTCCATCATTGATCTTCTTCTGCAACTCTGCATCGCCTTTGGCAACAGCAATGCCGTAGAAGTCACCGTTCAATCGGTCTCCAACGATCTTGAGCTTGGCATTCGGGTCAATGGCAATCTTATAGGAGATGACGGGGAAATCCTCCAGCGTAGCATCTGCGTTTTTGTTCGCAACTTCCTGATACATCGATGGGCTGTCATCAAAATATTTCACGGTTGCCCCATAGGTTTTCGCATATTCATCTGCAAGATTGGCACCTGAGGTTCCTTTTTTAATCGCAATAATTTTTCCTTTTAAATCTTCAGGACTTAGGATGTCCGCGTTATCTTCATGTACGATTAAGGACAGACCGGCCTGATAGTACGGTTCCGAGAAGTCGACGACTTTTTTACGTTCGTCCGTAATGCTAATGCCTGCAATGGCTCCGTCCAGCTGATTCGCCGTGATGGCTGGAATAATACCTTTGAAGTCCATCGGTTTGATCTCTACTTCAAAGCCCTCTTCTTCCGCAATCGCGTTCATGAGATCAATATCGATTCCTACATATTTGCCGTCCTTCTGAAACTCAAAAGGGGGATACGTTGCATCGGTACCAAATGTATATTTCTCAACAGCTGAACCACTTGCCGATGGTGCATTACTCTCTTCACCGGACTTTGCTGCACCGCAGGCACTAAGTGTTAGAGCAAGAACGGACGCCATTACAATGGATGCTACCTTTTTCATAGAAAAAACCCCTTTTCCGAATTAGATTGGGATCGACCGAATCGACCGTTTGTATTTCAGCATTTTGCATAATTCGAATCAAACTCGCTTCCGGGTATAAGATATAGACGAATTGAATCATTTCGATCTATATCTTTCTGATTGAAAGACGCTCGCCGGGTTTATGCAAAATGCTATTCATGTACGTATTGTAGTTCGCTCCCTACGCCAACTTACATGATCCTACAAAAATTAATTACAACTCATGAAAATTAAATTAACACAAAATGTTTTTTTGATAGATGAATGCGCAAAAAGTGCTAATAAAAAGTCCGATTTTAATATTTAATGTAAGGTTATATAACAATAAATAGAGTGATAAACAAAAAAAGCCGAGAATCCATGAAGGTGTTGCCTTCGGGAATTCGGCTTTTGGATAAGAGATAGCATATCTCAATTATTTAATTATTCATTTTTTCAATCGTCTCCATGTAGAACACATGCAGGAACTTTTTGATATTCACCTTGCCTTTGTCGCCTGCCTGATCTTCTTCCATGGCTCTCATCTTCATCCGTACATCCTGGAAGTCAAAGTAGAGGGGCGCATAATGCTCAAACTTGTGGTTGCTATAATCGTTGAGTCCAATCGAGGCCATATTCGTCAGCGCGGCAATCACCGTTCTGCGAATGCGTTGTTCCATCGCCTTGCTCTCTTTCTCCACGTCTTTGGGCGTAGACTTGTACGTCTGGGCCACCGCTTCGTACGACTCCTTCAACGGCGGCCACTCCCCGGCTCGCTTCTGATCAATAGCATACTCCATAAGGGCCACAATATCCTTGCTGCCACTTTCTCCGATGATCCCCAGATCCATCAGAATGCTTCTTGCCGCATCTCGCACCGTACGACCTTGGGCAGGGGCCGGCGCTTCCACCAGATTCAATCGGGCCATCGACTGCTTGATCTCCAGCACGTAACGTTCATACTTCCACTGTTCATTCACTTTGCTGAGCACATGCTCCACTTCCACCCGATTAATCGGTTTATGAATAAAGAATTCAATTCCGTTCTGGTAGGCCGCCCCTACCATCTCCTTATTCTCCACCTGAGAGATCATGATGAATTTCCCGGTATATCCGCTCTGCCTCAGCTTCGCTACGGTCTCAATTCCGTCCTGATCCGGCATCAACAGATCAATCAGCACCACATCGGGACGCAGATCCATGATCATCCGCGCGCCTTCTATGCCGCCCTCTGCCATGCCTGCAAGCTCGCCGATTCCACAGGATTCAATGATATCATGCAGCATGCTCCGGCTTACCACATCATCATCCACGATCATGATAGAAAGTGTCATTGACATCGGCCCCCTTTATTAGATTCATCTTGGGAATTGCTATACCAAATGTAGTGCCTTTCGCTCCCGCAGGCGCCGATTCCACCGTAATCTGTCCCGCCAACGACTGAACGATATCACGTACATGGGACAGGCCAATACCCGTCGCGGCAATGCCGACTTCATTGAACTTCGTTGTATAGCCCGGTTCAAAAATAACATCCCGTTTGGCTTCGGGTACGCCTTTTCCATTATCTGTAACGACGAAATGCACGTCATCTTCCTGCTCATATACACGAATTCGGATCGTCCCATCATGCTCAATCGCCTCCACCGCATTGGCAATCAGGTTGTTCATTACCGTTAGGAGCGGAATGTAATACGGAGATTCACAATCATATTGTTGCTCAATATCGATCTCGACCTGCTTATGCAGCATCTCGCTGTATTTTCGGTTTGCTTTGCTGGCAAAGTTCAGCACTTCAGATAAGCTCATGTTGACTGCTT
Source organism: Paenibacillus amylolyticus (assembly GCF_001570725.1). GTDB lineage: Bacteria > Bacillota > Bacilli > Paenibacillales > Paenibacillaceae > Paenibacillus > Paenibacillus amylolyticus_A. Next base: position 150,732 of record NZ_BCNV01000005.1, on the reverse strand, counting down.
TTTCATTATCATACAGCTTCAGCAGACCCGCCAGAATACGTTGTGAATCCTTCTTCACTTCATGAATCTGCTGAGCGATGCCCAGCGTACGCTGACTGTATTGGTTCAAGTCCTGCTCCCGGAGATCACGATATAGATCATAGCTGTCTGCCGTAATGCCTTCAATCGTATTCATCGCTTTCTTCAGGTAAAACACCTCGCCATACAGACCGGAGTTTACATTCAGCATCTGTTCTATCCGCTTCTCCTGCTCTGCATGCAAGAGCCGCATCTGCCTCACCGCAAAGCTGTTGTAGAGCCCAATGACGAAGTAACTTCGCAGACCACCTACCACAAGTAGATACAACCATTCCTTCATATAAAAGATATTGGTCCCGCTTAACATTCCGCGAAGCAGCAGCTCAACAAGATTAGAGGAGAAATCGATACATGTGATTAAACCGCCGAGCAGAAGAGGCTGCATCTCATGGAATCGATGCCTGAACTTGCTAAGCCCATAAGCAAAGACCACGTAATACACGCCTGCTCCCAAATTGTCCCGCATGCTTTCCAGAATGGACACGGTCTGTACATGATTGATGAGATCTGCAGACTGGAACAGCAAATTCGCGATGCCTGTCAGGATTCCTGTCTTCACATAAGACAGATGCGGCATGATCATCAACAGAAATAAAAGGATACTGACCCCTAGCCCGATTCGGAAGTAGTCTTCCCGGAACGGATTAATCTTGAATTGTGCCCCTACCGCTGTGGCAAAGGCAATGGCCGTCATCTGCACATTCTCATTTTTGACCCAATTGCGCATCGATCTCTTCACCCACTATAACAACGTTTAGCGCCCACTACCGGAATCCACGCTTCTAATGTTAAATATACTAACATATGAAACAAGCATTAGAAATAATTAAAATTAGGGAATGAACACGCAAGCACAACAAAAAAGGCCGGAAGTCTTCACTTCTGCGGCCTTTTCCTTATACCTCATCCGGAATATCAAATGACACCATCGTTCCCTCACCCGGTTCACTTACGATCGATAATCCTTGACCATACCGTTGCAGCAATCTGCGGTTCGTATTCACAATGCCTATGCCGCCCTTTCCGCCTGGCGTAGCATGTAACAGCTCTGCAACCTTCTCCGGTTCGATGCCTTTGCCATTATCCTTCACCTCAATACGGGTATAACCCTCATGGCGAGTAATAGACAGGCATACCGTCCCACCCACACTTCGGCTTAATAACCCATGTCTTACGGCATTTTCGATCAAGGGCTGAATCGATAGCGGCGGGAGAAGCAACGGAAGGTCTGGCTCTACGTTTAATACCACCGACAATCGATCTTCAAATCTCGTTTTCTCAATAAAAAGATAGGCTTCCACGAGTTCCAGCTCGTATGATAATTTCACCAGTTCCCCTGTATTGAGATAGTTGAAGCTGATCCGCAGATAGGATGAAAAAGCTTCACCAAGCTTCCGCATATGCTCTGTATCAATATCACTTAGGACCATAAGTGAATTCAGCGTATTGAACAGGAAGTGGGGCTGAATCTGTGCCTGCAAATAGGCAGCCTCCATGCGCAGGCGCTCTTGAATGGACTGATTCAACATGGTCAATGCTCGTATCCGATACTTCAACTCCAACGCATCTACAGGCTTCGTGACATAATCATTCGCGCCCGACGCGAAACCCGTGTAGATATCAGGCGGCTGACTTCGTGCAGTCAACAGCAGTACAGGAAGCTCAGACATCGAGAATTGTTCCCGTACCTTCTGGGTTAACTCATAGCCGGACATATTAGGCATCATCACATCTGTAATGAGCAGATCCCACTGACGTGTGCCGAGCAATTCCATCGCTTCCTGCCCCGAACGTGCTGTAGTTATATCGTATGGCTCCGTCGAGAGAATACTGACCAACACATCCAGATTCACCGGATCATCATCCACAGCCAGAATGGTGGCTCTCCCCTCTTTTAACAACGGAGCCATCTCCGCTGTCGCCGAAGTTTCCATGACGTCCATCCCAGAGCGAGGTAACAGGAATCCGCCAGGAGCATCTTCCATCATCTCCATGGCCTGCTCCCAAATCAGGGGAAGCTGCGACTCAGCCTGGTGGGTTGTTTCATGCGCGAGCGGCAGATCGAAGCTGAACACGGAGCCTTTTCCAAGTTCCGAGTGAACCGTTAGTGCCCCACCATGCAGTTCTACGAGTTGTTTGCAGATAGTTAGTCCAAGCCCGATGCCTTGTCCATCACTTATGCCATACGACCCTTGTTCATACGGAAGAAAAATGCGCATCCGCGTGTCTTCATCCATGCCAATGCCTGTATCCGTCACATGAATCAGAGCATGTCCTTCACGAATCTCGGCACTTACGGAGATCGTTCCTTCCTCTGTATGTTTGAGCGCGTTGTGCAGCAGATTATACAAAATCTGAACGAGTCTTTCTTCATCAACCATAACCTGAGGGAAGGACTCCGGAATCTCCATATGCAGGTGGACCGGTTTCCGTTCTGCCATGAATTGCAGCATGGCGATAATACCAGGCACTACTGACTGTATTGAAAGAGGAACCTGGCGCAGCACAATGCGATGCTCCTTCAGCCGGACTACATCCAGTAGATCGCCAAGCAGATGGGACATCCGTCGACCGATCGTGATGAGCAGTTCCATATCCTCCAGGCTCCGTTCATCCAGCCTGCTCTTCTCTCTGGTAACGACGTTATGGGCGATGTTAATGATTCCGTGCAGCGGAGTCCTCAGTTCATGGGATGTATTCGCCAGGAACTGATCTTTAATTTTGTCACCCTTCTGCAGTTCTATATTCAGTTTCATATTCTCACTGGCATTCCTGAAGTACTTCTTGAACCAATAGGCGGAGAAGCCGGTAATCGCAAAAATAATATCAATTGGATAATAGACGGTTGTCACATCTCTGGCCGTCTCGGCCACACTCCATAACAGATTGGATGTAATACCTCCTGCGGTAAGCAGCAGAAACACAATATCCCGGTCCCCCTGTTTCCTGAAGATCATCGTTCCGACGATGTATAGAAACCAGATCATGGATACAAGAAAGAATACGTTAATGACATTGTAATGGATCATGGCATATGTAATATGAATGGGCACCACCACGATTATGGCAGTATAGATCAAGGTAATGAGCACATGTAACTGAAGCCATGCCTTTCGCACATGAACCATCGTTAATCTCTGGAATAACAGAAGGATACAAGCATTTTGCAACAACAATGAGATCAATCGAATTTTAATGCCCCAGGTATAATTAATCGGAAGCCATAACATCAATATATTATCATGACCTATCATAACCGCGACGCCAACAGATACAGTTAACATGGTTCCAACCAGCAAGGAACGTTCCTGTGGATTAAATGCGTAGAGAATACAGGCATACATACCGTGAAGAATCAGAATTAGAAAGGTAACCATCTGAAAACCAATGGAGTACCATCGCGAAAAATCAACAGCTGCCTGTGAACCAAAGCGAACAGGTTTGCTAATTCCGCCCATATACGGGCTGTCGTAATTGGCTACACGGATCAGTAATTCAATGGAGGTTGTTCCTTCCTGATCGTAGGTCGCTGTATATGAAGTGCTTCTGGGTGTATAGGTACTGCTATCCATAGAGACCGTACCCATTCCCCCGTCGGAGACTCCATTCATCTCAATCTCGGATGAACTTCGAATTCCCTTGAACCAGAAGGTAACCGGCGTCTGAAGCGGATCTGTCAAAATGCGCAATCGATATGTTCCGTAACCATACGAACTCTCTTGTTCCTGATTCTGTGCACTCCCCCAGTCTCCTGGGACCTGAACACGCTTCGCACCGCCATTCCTCTTCGCAATATCTTGTTGGGTCAGCAACTCATCCGGGTAAAGTTCCCATTCCCCATTCAAGTACATGACCGGGGATTGATCCAGATGCACACCTCTCAAATCAAGCACCCCATTAACGGCGCGATGCTCATCTGCTGTGTAGAATAGCTCGGTCCATGCCGAGCGCATGCCAATCAATACGCCAAAAATGATCAGCATGATGATCATATATTTGTAACGGTTTACAGGTTTCGTTTGAAGTGATTTCATTATTTATGTTTTCATGACTTTGGTTAACCCGAGCTTCCAGTCCTGATACCATTCGCTAATGTTTTCACTGATCGGTATCTCCAAATCTTGCTCCATTCTGGTGGTTAAGAGACGATACTGCTCCTCCACACCGAGATCATTGTTCATTTCGTTGTATAGTTTCATTAAAATAAAATAACTTTCTTCCTCATCCGGAAGCATCTGCTGGATACGCCGCGTGCTCTCAATCACTTTCTCACCCAGCCCCTGTTGCTGGTAATACAGACTTAGTTGTCTCATATGATACAGCCACAGGTAGCGTAATCTTTCCCGTTCGGGCTCAGCCCACATGTATTCGTAATTGCCAAGATACGTGCCCTTGTAAAGATGAAGCGCTTGCTCATAGGCATCAATGGTACTGGCGTCCACGACTTTCCATTGTCTGATCTCTTGTTCCCACTGCTCACTATCCAACTGAGCTTCACCCAATTCGAGCCGATAGCCGGCTTCCAAGTGTCCACTCTGAATCGTGATCATATCCATGTTGCATGCTTTCAGGGTTTGGCGGACATGATACATTGCGGTATAAAGCTGATGTACCGTCTTGTCCTCTTCCAATTCAGGCCACAACATCTCCAGCAACACACTGCGATGAATCGTCTGATTCCGGTGGTGAAGTAAATAGGCAAATAGCTCCTGCGCCTTGCTTGTGCGCCATTTGGCAACCTGGATATCCTTGCCCGGAAGCTTAAACTGAATCTGATTGAAACTGCAAATTAGAGGTACGTTCGTATCCTTTGACCGCTGCTCGCGTTTTACGCTCAGTTTCTCCCGGACTCGGCTCACCGTCTGCTTCAATCGATCCTTTTGTATGGGTTTCATCACATAGTCCAAGGCCTGCAGCTCGAAGGCATGCACCGCATATTGGTCATAACTGGTCACAAATATAATCTCGGTGCCCGGTGTTGCTGCCTGAATCTGTCTTCCCAGATCCATTCCATCCATCTCCGGCATATGAATATCCAGAAATACAACATCAGGACGGTTCTCCACAATACCTGCCATGGCCTCTGTCGGATTCATATATGTAGCGATAATTTCGATGCCGCTTACTTCTTTTTCTAGTGATTTTTGAAGGCCTATCAACGCTAGACGTTCGTCGTCAACCAATATCACTTTCACCGGAGCTTCCTCCTCGACCCTGAGGTCTTGAGATTTATTTCCACTATTATATCATAGGAATTTTAAGTATTTAGGGTTCTTGGTTATCCATTTTTAATTTCTAGCAATTTAATTGTATAATACTTAATAGAAGACAGGTTAACAGATCCGGTCTGGAAGAGAGGAAGGTTCCCTATGTCAGATGCTAATCATAGCTTTGGGCAAGCTCTTGTCAAATCATTAGTGGGCGAACGCGGTCATATCCGCATCGCTCGTGCTCTACCCGATATTGATATCACACTTGCTGCTCGTACGCACGATGCTATGCCATATACGATCTATCAGTTGGTGAAGCACATGCATTACTGGCAGCAGTTCATGCTCGAGCACTTGGAAGGACGTAAGCCGCAGCTCCCTGCTAACGTGAGCGAGAGCTGGCCTGAAGAGAAAGGTCCACAGGACAAAGCCACGTGGCAGGCGGATATTCAGGCATTCTTGGATGGGGTTGATCAAGCCGTAGCTATTGCGGAAACGGCACAATTGGATGATGCACTGCTCTATTTCCCAGGGGAAACCAAGGCAGGACTCCTGCGCAATATCGCATCCCACAACTCGTATCATCTAGGCGAGATTGTTCTGCTTCGCCGCTTCTACGGCGCATGGCCACCTCCAGGTGGCGGGTTCCCGGCGTAAACAGAGAAGATTCCGGTAGAACGAAAGCAAGCCGCAAGGGAATGTCTATCCCTCGCGGCTTGTATTGTTTTTACCATACTGTACATTGTCTAGATAAAGCTAGTATAGAGGTGTGTCAACACACCGATACGATACATACTTTGCTCCATCCATATATCTTAACGTGCTATCGTCCATAAGGTTCTAGACCTCCGGGGTCATTAATCCTTGGATAAACGTCTCAAAGTTCGGTGCCAGCGGAATGGTTTCTTTGGGATTCTCCCTTTTCACATAGACCACCTCGGGTTCTCCATCATTACCGAATGAACGATAATCAAGCATGACAACCCCCGAATCCGAAGGAGATACTGCGATGACTACACCAATCTCAGGATAGCCTTCACGTTCAATCAAAGTCCAGCTACCTTGTGCACCGGCTAATGTGCGAGGCTTCTCACGGCCAATGCCCAGTATGCCTTCAATTTCAACATAATCCGTAGCTCCTGTATCTGTATTCGCTACAGAGAAATAACGATTGTACGGAATACCACCATTATGTAGCTTCATCATCTCAATGTAGGAGGCAGGAAGTCGGAACACCAATTGCTCCTCGACAGAGTCAATGAGACCATCACTCGGCGAGTTGGACACATATTGTTCCAGGGCCTGTTCACTATCGTTCCAGAATTCGCCGGATTCTGGTCTGGGAACCGTTGGAAGGGTCGCTACAACGTCAACGGGTACACGGAATTCTTCACTAGCCTCTGGATCCGTTTCAACTTCAGGTTCAGACTCGGACGGCTCCTCCATTTTGCTTCGAATCCATTCCAGAAACTCCAACGTATCTTCGTCTTCAGGATCTAATTCATCCGCTCTTTCGAACGCTTGCAGCGCATGCGCATATTGCTCCAGATAATAATAAGCCAGTCCAATCCGGTAATGCCAGAGTGGGTCACCCGTGCCCTCTTTAGCAACCGTCAGGAATTGTTCAACCGCTTCTTCATACCGTTCCAGGTTATTTAGCGCTCGTCCCAAATGGTTAACCAGCTCATAGTCCCTTTCTTCCACAGGAATCGCTTGAATTGCATCTACAATTTCCTGAAATTCATCTTCTTCATGCCACTCTTGCAATTGAACCAACAGATCGTCTCTCATTCCTTTGGCCTCCCCGTTCATTCACTCATGATTACGTATTGAAAATTATACCACTATCCGGATTACCATCTCCAGTAACGTAAGATTCTTAGACATATTATGAATCGATATCTTATCATTTCCAATACCGAAACTAAAAAAGGTAACCTGAACCCGGTTATGAAAACCAGGCAGGCTACCTCATTTATTTCTTGTACAACATTTGAATTCTTAACTCAATTCAGCAGCTCAACACAATCGTAGACCCAACCTGCACTCAACCAGTTACCCAAGTCACTGGAACCACTGATCGGCGTAATCGTGATGGTATTGGAACCATTCACAAAGTAGGATGCTGGAACATTCCAGCTAAAGGTTGTGTTGTTACCACGATAGGTACCAATGGTGAAGCTACGAGAATTGGGCTGTGAAGACGCGGCAGGATTAGTTAATGCATGTCCATTAACCGTTACACTCGGTCTGCCATTATTGTAGGCTGCGGTAATCCCGATATTGAGCATATGAGAAGATGCCGCTTGAGATGCATTCAAGTTAAACGTTATTGTGGTTGGAGAATTCTGACCACGGAACTGAATTGCCGGGAATCGATTGGTCGCACTTCCTGTAGCGTAACTAACCGGTCCCCAGCTTGGGTTGCGACTATCGGACGGGTGACGAATCGGAATCGTCTGTCCATTCAGGAACTCCCGTGGTGTACCATCCCAGTTACCGATTCGCCAGATGCTTGAGGCTTGACTCGGGTCATTGTTAATCGTACGTGTATTCAATGTCGTCGTTTGCCCTGCCGTGACATTAACCGTTTCCGTATATACGGCCAGTTCTCCCTTATAAGCTGTCATGGTGTACGTGCCCGGGATCATGCTGTATTTGGCTGCCGCCCCACTTGAAGACGTCCCCACCCAATACTGGGCATTGCTATTAGCGAACCCAATTGTGTAAGCATATCCTGTATCCATCCCGGAGAGGCCGTTAAGCACTACGTTCCCCCGACTGGATACCCAACCCTGCAGATTCAGACCAGACATCCAGCTGAAATCGGGTACACTTGGCGTACCTCCCGTTGTGAAGATCAAAGCGTACGGCCCATGCAGACCCAGACGCCAATTCTCCGTCTGTGCATGTCCCGAGTTCATGTAGTTATATACTTCCGTCTCTGTTCCACTTTGGAACTGGATGTCGCGGAAGAATGGAACACCAGAGCTTTTCTCCCGATTCCCGTAGGCCATAAATACACCGACACCATTACCCGTAACTCCACGAACGGATAAGTCTTTGGCCTGATCATTTCCATAATATTTGGAGGCCGACTGTCCATTTGCAAACCCGAACACATCCTGACTCTCGATCGCCCCTGTGTTGCCCCGATTATTTGAATTGGCCGGAACACCCGTCAACACACTACCATTACCACGGAAAATGTACCGCAGCTCCCCGATCGAAGGTTGAGCCGTGATATGCGTTGCCATGTATATGATATTCTCGCCACCACGCGAAGCATAATAGTGAGTCAGTGTGCTTGTGGATACCGTGATTAACACGGTTGATCCTGAAGGAGAAGTATTCCACGTCACATTGGCGGAGGAGCCCAAACCTGAGCCGATATGTGATCCTCTATTGCTGTTCAGCTCCGTACCGTTCATTTTGGCTGAGATAATATCTCCATTGGTTTTGTTCACCACATAGACTAATCCTGACCCGGTGTTTACTTCAATTCTGGAGCCGTTATCGGTCACATTAATATGGTTGCCGCGTGTCCGGTAGATGCAGGGTATACAACAGCTGTTGCGATCATAACGATGATTAAAAACAAACCAAGCGCCTTTCTCACTATACTTTTGGTCATGAGTAAATCCCTCCTTGGAACTCATTTAATAAAGCGCTTACATAATGATATATAACAACTGACACTTCCGTCTCATATCGATATGTCTGCTATGCGGGCATGTCCATAGTCACTGAAATGTTATGTCTGTGTGCGTATAGAATAGAGTCATCACATCATGTAAACCTGATCTCGCCACCCCCTTCTTAAATCACTCTTCTAAATACAAGTATTCTTACAATTCCAATAAAATAATACCATTATATTACATATACTTGCAATGAAAAACGGCTCGTATATCCGATAGCAAAATCTAAAAACAAAATTTACTTCAACATGAAGAAGTCTGGTTTTCATTCCCATTCCTGCACTCTCCAATGTTCGTTTAGATGCGTCGTTATCGTACCCGCATACGGGTACATTGAAAAGTTTTTGTGCCAATTCTTCATTTTGGAGATATGCCGTTCCTCTTATTTTCCGTTTACATATTTTATAGAGAACTAGTTTTGATATTAACGGACAAGGGGTGTAATTGAAATGGGAGCTAAGCCACGTGGCGCTATCCAAAAGCAGGGGGTTTCTGTTATTGCCTGTACGAAACGTCAAAGCTATATAAAAAACTTGTTCAATAACTACAGTCGACAGATCCACGCCAGGAAAGAACTTATCATTATTGTCAATAACAATAACATTCCCCTTACTCCATATCTAAGTCTAGCCAAAAAACTTTCAAACGTACACGTCTATCGTCTTCCAGAACGCACTTCCCTCGGTGCCTGTCTAAATTATGCTATCAAGAAGACGAAATACAACTATATTGCCAAGTTTGACGATGATGATTATTACGCACCTTACTATTTGAAGGAAAGTATGCAGACCTTCCAAAGAACCAATGCCGATGTCATTGGCAAGAAGGCTCATTACATGTATTTGCGCGGATCTAAGACGTTTATCCTTCGTTCTCCTCATGATGAACATCGACCGGTGACCCTAATCCCTGGCGCAACGCTTGTTTTTAAACGCAAGGTAGTAAACCAAGTCCCGTTCCCGAATCAAAGCGTCGGTGAGGACGATCTATTTTGCATTAGAAGTAAACGAAAGGGTTATCGCGTATATTCTGCTGGAAAAAATAATTTTGTTGCCATTCGCAGGCGAAACTCATCCAACCATACTTGGATCATTAGCGATAGAGAACTCATATCTCAAAGCCGAAAAATACCTTCTGTTACGAATTACAAGAAATATGTGCAGAAGAAACCAAAAGGCTGACCCCGTTAACAACAAATTAATCTCAAAAAGAGCAGCATTCCGCTGCTCTTCTCTAACCTTGATACTTACATCTCGCTAGCATTTAAGCCAAACAGGTCAAACCAGATACTCCGCCATAATCTGCTCGATATCATACGGCGTAACACCTTGATCCACCGAATAGATCGTATCTGCCTGATCCATTGTATCCACCAGTTCTCCTCTAGCTTTGGCATGGAGCATAAACAAGTCATGCAGATCGGGTTTGCGTAAAGTCGTTAGTGCTTTACCCATCAGGACCATACCTTTTTGATTGCCCTCCGCATTATTGTAGTAATCCGGATGACTTGTCAGCGCCAGGTCTGTCCAGATGACAGTGCGCTCAACCAGATCCATAATGACAGGGATCGCAATCTGCGTATCCGCGGTAATATCGATTTTGTTCGCTACAGTCGACGGTTCGAAAATCTCGCCAGATCCCGGTTTCTTACGCATCATCCAGCCCACAAAACATTCGGGCAGATCACAGTACGGATGACTGGTAAACGAAAGTAACGTCGCCACCACATATCGTCCACCATAAGCCACGATGGATGGAATATGCAGATCAATGAACTCACTTGCTCCGTTAGGTGCAGTCACGATATCTCCGCTATGGACAGCCTTATAGTTGGAGGATCGCAGATTCGTATAGGAAATATGCTCCACATAGTTCCAGTCCTTATCGTACATCACTGCAGACAAGTCAATGTCCACGCGCCCTGTAGACTTGCCATCCACGTCCCCCTCTTTCCACCAGTTGAAGAAACGAATCGTATCTCCCTCTGCCATTGGCACACGGCTTCCTCGAACGATGGTATGGAGAGCCTTGCTCGCCGATCTCTGGGAAAAGGGCACCAGATAATTATGAAGCTGCGGGTCGACATAGGTCTTCCCAAGCGGGGCAAGGGCAGCGAAGCGCTCTACCAGTGCCTGCTCGCACAATTGCACAACATCCTGACACGTGGCTTCATCGATCTCTGGTAGCTCATTCGGAACGGCAAAAGCTTTGGCTACATTGCCTTTCGGGAAAAAGACACGTAGATCCTGCGGTTCATTACGCTGCGCAAAGTGCTGTCTCACCTGCAATAACACCGGGGTAGAGACTTGCTTCAATACTTCACCAAATGCCAGCAGTACATACGCTTCATCTTCGGTCGTCCGCAGCAAGTGATCCAGTCTTCTCGCGAACTCACCTGGACGCTGTGACAACAGATCAATCAGACTCCAGACATTCCGATATTGGAAGGCAAGCTCCACACTTCCGTTGAAGGTCGAATAAGGCTTATTATTACGCAAAATATCAAAGGCTTCTTCGCAGCGCGGATACCGAAGCTTATATTCCGAAGGATGAAGAATTTCGCCAAGGCGAATCCAGCGATCCTTATAACGTAGCATATCCTCCGTTATTGAACCGCATTGCTCGAGCAATCCGAGTAGCAGGCGTCTCTCACGCCGTTTGAATTTGCGGAAGGGAGAAGCCGCAGCGAGGCTGACATCTCCATTGGACCAGGCAACAGCCAGACGGAGGACATCACTTGCCGTTTTGAAATACGGACCGATCCGGTCGATGTTCGCCTTTTCATGCTTCAACAGCGAGGCGACCACGAAGCCCACATTTTCTTTGAACGGAATCTCGGCAGGTAGAACCGCATTCACTTCTTCTGGGTCAGCATGTTCCAATACCGTATCGATATCTGACTTGTCTGTTTCCGAGATGGAACCCTTAGCTTCAATGATCTGGCGGATCAGCGTCTGGAATGCTTGTTTGTTTCCCAAACCAATGACTTTCAAGTCCGTCTTCTCCAGCAAAGGCATTCTTTCCACAGATTGTTGATCCGGATAGACCACAGTCAGGTTGGTCAGATAATGAATAATTGCATTAAGGTATAACTCCGCTTCATCCGCTTGCATCACCTGCATTGGGAATCCTGCATACATCGGAGTGTACTTCACATGTGCGCCAACCATGACTCTCAGATCAGCCACAAGTTGAATATATACCGCTTCAAATTGCTCCTTGGACAGCTGCCGCATCGCCTGCATTAACTCATCCGAGAAGGTGTATCCGAGTACTTCAATATTTTTGAGGGCAGTCGCCAGATGTGTCTTCGGCAACTGTTGTTTCCCTTCGTTTGATTCGATAATGAGTTTGTTCGCTCTGCGCAAATAGATCGTATTGTTCATGATAAAAGAGTCCAGGAAAGCCACATCCCTATTAACATTTGGTAGATGGCTTTAGAAGGAAGGAATGTGATAGCCTGGACGCCTCCTCTCTGAAATAAAATCTTCAGGAGAGCTGCGACCCTATGATCTCCAATGATGTAGAAGGAAGGATCGCAATAGCCTGAAGGCCAGCGGTTCGAAGTTTGTCACCCGAACCTCTGGTGAACCCATCATCTCAGATTCCATGATATGCCAACAGGGCGAAAGTATTACGACACGTTAAGATGAACTAATTTGTACCGGATAATGAGTCTGCCCAGTCCTCCACAGATCTGACCTCTGCTTGAAGAGGGAATACTTTTTCCGTAAGCACACGATGAACCTCAGGATCGGCATCGATGCAGGCATCCGAGAGTACGGTGAGCGCATAGTCTTTATCCGCCGCCTCTCTCAAAGTCGACAGAACAACACCGCTTGTCGCTATACCACTAAGAATGAGTGTGTCTATCTGGTGAGAGCGAAGAATGACCTCCAGATCACTTCCGGCGAATGCGCTAACCCGAACTTTGGTCACAATAGGCTCGTCCGGCTGGGGTTGCACAGATTCATCAATCTGCACCGCAGCTTCCATGGCTGCCACCGCATCTGCTCCAGCTCCAGCCCGACCAGGAATTCCGCCGAACATTTTGTTACGTGAACTAATCTCTGGATAACCCTGACGGAACGCTACTCTTACGTAGATCACAGGAATCGCATGACGACGTGCAGTCTCAATCGCTTTTTGAAATGGTAGCAGGTCCTCTCTGTTTTTAACAAACTGGGACACGACACTCTTTTGCATATCCATGATCAGCAACGCACTTTTGCTCATTGATTGTGGCATGTTATCCTTCTCCTTTGGAATTGAGTTGAGAAATTCAGAATAGATCGTATATTATTCCCCCGCAATAAACGGAGGATAGGTTCCGTTTAAGATTATACGGAGGCCACCCTCCGTTTGTCAACAAATCAACAGTGGGGTATATTTATGAAAGAGGTGTGATCCCATAATGTCTAAAAATACTAATCCTACTCCTGACGGTCAGGTTACGAATACTGAATCCATCGTCACTCAGGTTCCAGAGAAGACACTGCGTGCAGATGCCAAGAAAAATCGGGATAAGTTGCTCCGTGTCGCGCATGAAATTTTCAAAACGGAGGGCATTGCTGTCTCAATGGATGAGATTGCAAAGCGTGCCGGTGTCGGTATAGGCACGGTCTATCGCCATTTTCCAACGAAGGAAGATCTGTTCGGGGCCGTCATTGCCAGCCACAAGATGCGGCTGATGGAAGAGGCCGATCAATTGCTTCATCACGACGATCCGGGCGAAGCATTTTTTCAATATTTCACCAAGATCATAAGCGAGGGGATTGCCAACAAGGCGATTACCGATGCTCTGGTTAGCAGTCTGACTATAGATACTGGCCGCTCAGAGATAGCGAATGAGTTCTGGCGTGGCATTACCCTACTACTTGAGCGAGCACAGCAATATGGCTTCGTCCGAGCAGATGCAAGCATTGAGGATATTAAAATCATGCTAATCGGTGTGCTTCAGGCCACCGGGGATCGAGGAATTTTCCCGGAACGCGTTGTGTCGATCCTATGTGATGGTCTTCGTAGGTAATTCATTTGGGAGCAGAAAATCATGAAATTCCCTTTATATTTAAAATGAAATATGAAAAAGCCTTTGCCGACCCCCAATGTCAGCAAAGGCTTTTCGTTTTAGATTGTGTTTATTGATCAATCAGGTTTGTTACTTTCAACATTCTTGCAATCAATGCGGTGACCTCAGCACGGGTCATCGTTGTCTTCGGACTCAGAACCTCCGGCCCGTTACCTTGGATGATTCCAGCTGCAATCAACTGGGCTACGTCTTCTTTTGCCCAATTCGATACATTGGCTGCATCACTGTAACGTTCCAGTTCAGCATTCACCTGATCCGGGCTGATTGAAGCTTCCGGTTCAATCAGACGGTAGGCACGAGCAACCATAGCAAATCCTTGCTCACGTGTGATTTCCTGATTACCGTAGAAGTTGCCATTATCGTAACCGCGAACGATACCGAATTCATTCGCAAGGGCTACCGCAGAACGGAACCATGCGGAATCGCTAACGTCAGGGAATAGATTCTGTGGTGCATCCTGACGCATTAAGCCCAGTCCAAGCACAACAATCTCGGCAAACTCGGAACGGGTAACCTGACGGTTCGGTGAGAATGTGTTATCTCCGTTACCTTGCAGATCTAATCTTGCAGCAATGTTGTTCACATCGGTTTTACCCCAATGGGATCTGGCATCTTCAAAATCCTGCGGGTTCCAGATAACCGAGTAACTTCCGCTGCTACGCAAATCATTAATGAGTGCATAGTAACGACTATCGATCTTGGTAACAACCGTTGGTACATGGAAGATGCTACCGTCCGGATTGATGATCACGCCTGTTGTAATCCGGTTCGGGTCGATCCCTTCCGGAAGCGCGATGTATTTCGGTGCATAGCCGTTAAGCTGTTCTGATCGAACGGTCTGTCCGTCTTTCGTAAACGTCAGATCCAGATCAACCGGTGTGACAAGTAGCTCGTATCCTTGGGATGCAGCTCTTGTCTCGGCACTGTCAATCAAAGCATCCGAGGAACGTGCGATATCGATATGGACATCAATATCATTCAACGCTGCATTACCAAGCTTTCTGGACACACCGTTCAAGTCCATTTTACCGCCAGGTACCGGATAGATCGCCAGCGGATTGCTAATGTTCAGTTTGGAACCTTGATCTACTAATTGTTTTAGTGTTTCGAGGGTTAAACCGTCCACCTTCATATCACCATCATTCGGCGAATGAATCGCGAACTGTTGTCCTGTACCTTGAGACATGGCAACATTCAGCTTAGCTGGATCAACTTCAACCAACGTTTCTTTGTTGTCAGATGGCTTGGACGTAGCGAACGGCTGATGACTGCCATCCCGGGTGGTTTCCAAATTATCCATGGGTGCCGGAGTTGGTGTCGGTACGGGCGCTGGTGTAAGTGCTGGTGTACTTCCGCTGTTACCTCCCGTATTTCCGCCGCCAGTGTTGCCTCCACCATTGTTACCATTGTCACTGGATGCTCTGTTCACGTTGATTTTATACTCCGTAACATGACCAAGGGCGTCTGTGACTTTAACAAGAATCGTATTTCCACCGACTTGTAGAGGTAGATTCTCACTTGCATTACCACTTGTAACCTCGTTCCATTCTCCATCTCCAACAGCTATTTCAATCTTGGAAAGTGGATCAAGTGCTGTTGGCGTTAACTGGAATTGATATACGCTATTCGGCACAGAAATTGCGTACGTGTCTCTAGCCGGATCAAAGGCCGGAGACAAACTTCCTGTAGATGGAATCAACGTTTGTAGCGTTGACGTGTCAGCACCATTCACTTTAGTAAGTCCTGTCCTAGCGATAGTCAGATCTTGAAGTGCCTTGTCTACCTGCGCTTGAGTTACTGTCGAGTCATTAAACACTCGCAATGCTTCATTTATCGCATCATCGAGAGTTTCCCAGCTTGCGGGCGTATACTCAGATTCCTCTAAATTTTGACCCATGATTTCATTTATTTTAGCTTGCAGAACCGATTTATCTACAACAGGTGCAGATGTCGTAGGGGTTAGTCCCGTTCTTGCAGCAGTCAGATCTTGAAGTGCCTTATCTACCTGTGCTTGAGTTACTGTCGAGTCATTAAACACTCGCAATGCTTCATTCATCGCATCATCGAGAGTTTCCCAGCTTGCGGGCGTATACTCAGATTCCTCTAAATTTTGACCCATGATTTCATTTATTTTAGCTTGCAGAACCGATTTATCTACAACAGGTGCAGATGTCGTAGGGGTTAGTCCCGTTCTTGCATCAGTCAGATCTTGAAGTGCCTTATCTACCTGTGCTTGAGTTGCTGCCGGATCATCCAACACTCGCTGTGCTTCATTCATCGCATCATCCAGTGCTATCCAGCTACCTGGCGTATACTCGGATTCCTCTAGATCCTCGCCTGTAACTTCAGTTACTTTGGCTTGCAGCAAGGACTTGTCTACCTTTGTCACAGCATTTTCGCTAAAGCTTTGAGCCGGGGCGCCGTTAGTCCCTTTTAAATTACCTTCTTCAATATCGTAAGACACGATTACTGATGCATTGGAAGGGATAATCTGACTCGTTTTCAACTTCAATGTCTTGCTGTTCGCTCCTCGTTCGAAACTGTCGATCGTGATTGGTTGGCCGTTGATCTCCAGTTTGAAGCCAGTTAAACTTGCTATATTCGAAAAATCGAGCTCCTCATCGAACGTTACAATAACCTCATCTTCTGTCACAGACACATTACTTACATTTGCGCTTTTGAATTTTGGCGCCCACGCACTGAACGTGAAATACTCTCCATCTTTCAGTGCTGCCTTGGCTGTATAATGTGGAACTCCATTTACATCTTTGAGACTCAATTCATAACCAGATGTTTCTGTAAAATCTTCACTGTCACTTACCAGTAATTGATAACCTGCTGGAACTGACACTGCCGGGATACCAATCTCCACTTCACCCAGGCTATTCGTATTCTGCACTTTCCAAACTCTTTGCGCATGATATTGTCCTGGTTTATTAATAGGCTGATCATACGTCAATGGCAGACCGTTATCCGCCCATACGAAGTATTGCTGATCCGTCAAAATGCCGGGATTATCTGCATTTGTAGCAGCCAGCGTGTTAACACCTACGGCGACTTGTGGCACTCCAGCATTGATGCTTAGGCTTTGTTTTTGATTCAAGCCCTGTGCTTCATCTTTGCCGATTCCCGCAATATTGTGCTTATACTTGGAATCGACAGTCCAAACTTCACTTTCATTAGTTGAAAGATAAGGACTTGCTCCGTTGTTGAGCGTAATGCCATATTTAATGGCAAGATAAGACTCAATTTTTGAAGCATCGTTAGCTGTCTGATTGTCATACAAAATAATCTCAGCAACATCGGCTACGAGACCACCCCAGTTATAAGTGGCACTTCCGCCGTTGGTAGCACCTATAACAGGAGTAAAGTTAATCTCTCCAAAGACCCCTGTCCGACTGAAGCTAGCTGTAACACCATCTACTCGTGCTGTATGATTATTATTACTTACAATATCAAAGTTCACGATCTGAGCTCTACTTCTATCCACCGGATTGAAATAGTCATAAATGCCATCGACGCCATTACCTGAGGCAAAATTGTTCCCGTATCCACCCATAATAATGACGCCATTGGTGCCGGTAGGAGTAGTCGCTCCGACAAGAGCTCCCCCGTTGTTATTCTTATAAACAGCATAGCCAGATTGGAATTTAATTGCTTTGTCACCTACCAGCTTTACGGAGCTGCTATAGTGGCCCCCACCTGTCGGATTGTTGAATTTTACGCTGGGGTTAAAGTTAATTCCTCCCGGATTATAACTCGGTGCTGTCTTCCCAGTAGGAATAACCAGATCAAATCCTACCTCGTTAGCTGATTGATCTTTCCAATCTGTTAATAAACCGTCTGCCGTGGTAGCATCCGAGTCTGCTTTCAGCCATAACACAGGTTCAAGACCCGTTCCTCCTGGAACAGGGGCGCTAGCTGCGCTTACTCTCTCTGAACCAATTGAAGAGATGAATGTGCTTAATAACAACATGCTTACTACGGATACTTTAAATCCTTTTTTCCACTTCTTACTGTACAAAAACGACATACTTATCCTCCCTCTTTTACATTTCGCGTATTGTCGACCCTCATCGTGCTTATTCTACACATAGCCTCTTACCAAACTCTTACCAAACCTTTTCGCTAACAAATACAACAAAAAACAGCCTTGCAACTGAAGCTGCAAGGCTGTGTATTTTCAATTAGATATTCGATTGTTTCCATTGCTGGTACCACAATTCAACTTCCAAGGCAGGACGTATGCCCGCCTCTTGCTCTAACGCAGTAACCAACTGGTTATATTGAGCGATCACGGGATCTTTATTGCCTAATCGATCATAGATCTTCATTAACGCCAGTCCGACTTGCTCCAATGATGGCTCGAATTGCTGCACTCGGTGATATAGCGTGAGTGCTTCTGCATTCTGTCCCACTTCGATGTAATATTGTGCGAGTTGCATGGCATGATTACGCCATAATGCATGCAAGCGCTGACGCTCTAACTCAGCCCATACGTAATCGTCCTCTCCATAATACTTGCCTTCATATTGATCCGAGGTCTGCCGATGCTCAGCTACTGTAGAGGAGGATAATAGAGACAATCGGTTAAGACGACTCTCCCATTCTTCCGAGTCGATCCTGAATTCACCCGTTTCCAATAGATAACCAAACTGCTGATAGCGAATGACCATCTTATCCTCGCCCATGAATTCATTCATCATGCTGCGTAAGCGATGGATGCCACTATGCAGATTGGATATACCTCTCCGCTCATCCAACTCTGGCCACAACAGTTCAAGTAGCGTATCCCGCTTAATCGGTTTGTTCCGATGATGAAGTAAATATGCGAATAACTCTCTGATTTTGGTTGTTCTGAACTTCATATGTTTTGGTGGCTCATTTGGATGCAGTTGGACCTGGAGCATTCCCAGACAGCGGATAATCATGGACGGCCCTTCTGCTACATTCAGATTTGCCGGCACTGTTCGGCGTTGATACATTTTCATCGTTTTTTCCAAACGGTCACGTGTTACAGGCTTCATAATATAGTCGAGCACTTCAAGCCCATAGGCGGTCAGTGCATGTTCGTTATATGCGGTTGTGAAAATAACTTCTGTTCCAGGAGAAACCTCATGGATACGTTCGGTTGCCTCGATCCCGTTCATCCCCGGCATCTGAACGTCCATGAAGACGATTTCCGGCAGATGAATTTCGATCTGATCTATGGCTTCCTGTGCCGTCAGAAAAGAGCCGATAACTTCGCAATCCTCTCTCTCTAGCAACAGTTTGTTTAACCTGCTCAGAGCGAGATATTCATCATCTACCAAAATCACTCTCATATGCACAACTCCTCTGGCTCACTGATCACCCTTTAATCTATAATTTTACCATAAATCCTTGTGTGGGACCGCTATCATTTGAATATAGAATCTATGTTCCGGTATTTAAAAATATGTTCACCATTGGCGGAGGGCATGCAGGAATTTGAAGTAAACTGTCGAAAACTAAAGTCTGCCATGAAACCAATAACCTATAAAAAGATACCCCGATATGTAGTGCTGTCGATTTTATTCCTGACTATTTTACTTGGTTTTCGCTGGATATGGTCCGAGTCTTTCACTATACCCAAACATCCTGAACCCGCTAATGGCCTGTTAGACCTTCGAGGGTGGGACCTCGCCAACACTTCACCCATATCCCTGGATGGAGAATGGGAATTTTCCCCCCAGGCGTTCATCTCTAATCGTGACGTACAGATAGTGGATAACTCATCCACACATATTCAAGTTCCCGGTGACTGGCGTAATGCATTACCCCATTCCTCATCGTCGTTCGGATATGGAACGTACCGTCTTCGTATACTTTTAGATCCATCTGTGGAGGAAGTCTCTCTCTGGGCCCAGAAAATCCAAACATCATCGATCATCGAGATGAACGGGACCATTGTTGCCGAGTTCGGTCAACCTGCCACCCATGCCGAAGCCTATCAACCAGAAAGGACTGCATTTACGACTTCTTATGCACTTGACGGTTCCACCGAACTCAATCTTTTGGTACAGACAGCCAATTTTGACGACCCTTATAGCGGTGGAATCACGCGCTCTCTCTATTTTGGTTCTCCAGAAGCCATTGGAAGTGAACGAGGACTGTCCATCGATTTGCAAAAGATTACGTTCGCCATACTGCTCTTGCACAGTCTATATGCTTTTGTCATGTTTCTGTTTATCCAGAAGGAACGAGCTCTGCTGACGTTCTCGATGCTAACACTGGTAGCTGCCCTAACGGTCGCCTCCGACCATGACAGTCTGTTATTGAGTTGGATTCCACTCAACTTCACTTGGATCGTTAAGGCCAAAGCGTTGTCCTATCCATTGTTCGCATTCTTTCTTTTACAGATGGCTAGAAGCTTCTCCCATAGTCTACAAGGTCGTAAACTATTCCGTATCTATGCCAGCGTGCTTGGAATCTACTGTGTATTTTTGCTAATGGCACCCGTGACCCTGATCTACCATGCACTTGAAATTGGGATTTCTGATTTCCTTTATCTGTTTGCCATCGGCTGGTCTGTGTACCTGTTCTTCCGAATGGCAGCCGAGAAGCGAAGCGACGCAAGCTTTTTGCTCTTTGCAGCAACCAGCAGCTTATCCAGCGTACTGTGGGGAATTGTGAACTCGCATAACGAAATTACCAATGTCTATTATCCGATTGATGTGATCGCGGCCATATTTGGCTTCTCCGCCTATTGGTTCAGGAAATACTTCCGCAATTCAAGTGAAATCGAGAAGTTGTACGAACAGCTCAAAGAGGAGGACCGCCAGAAGGATCAGTTTCTTGTGAATACGGCTCATGAGCTGCGTACACCGCTACATGGCATCATCAATATTGCCGAGAGCATCGCGGTTCGTGAACGGCGTACATCAGGTGGCCAGCAGGCAGAAGACATGAAACTGTTAGTTACCATCGGCAGAAGCATGTCCCAACTGGTTGATGACCTGCTTGATGTGATTCGCCTGAAGGAAAAACGGATTACGCTTCAGAAGAAGCCTTTATCTCTTGCATCTGTTATTCCAGGTGTGATCGGTATGTTCCGATTCATGGCAGAAGGTAGGCCGATCCAGATGAAGGTGGATATTCCAGATTCACTGCCGCTGATTCAGGCCGATGAGAGAAGACTTGTTCAGGTACTCTACAACCTGTTGCATAATGCGCTCAAATTTACCGATGAGGGTACCATTACCGTGTCTGTTCGGGAACATGGAGAGCACGTCTTGATTCAGGTTTCCGATACAGGTGTTGGTATGAGTGAGGAGATACAGCAGCGAATATTCGAGGCGTATGAACAAGGGACCCCAGAGGCCCGTTTAAGCGGAGGAATCGGCCTCGGTCTCAATATCAGCAGGCAGCTCACCGAACTCCATGGCGGCCAACTCACCGTGCAATCCGTACCTGGGCAAGGATCGACCTTCCAGATCTCGCTTCCACGGGAAGACACCGCATCGCTATCGGATCAGACGGAGCAGCGATGGGATGCTCACAGCTTCGAGGAAATTGCGATTGCAGAACCTCAGCACCAGACCGGATCTCATGATAAGACTGCCGCCCGTATTCTTGCCGTCGATGATGATCCTGTAAACCTGCGAGTACTGATCTCCATGCTTGCAAATGAACCGTACCATATTCAACCTGCGACCTCGGCACTTGAAGCACTTGAGTTGCTGGATACGGAGCCGTGGGATTTACTGATTGCCGATGTGATGATGCCTCATATGTCGGGCTATGAACTGACAGAAAACGTACGCAAGCGTTATTCGGTATCAGAGCTTCCCATCCTGTTGTTGACGGCCCGTAACGAACCAGCCGATGTGTACGCTGGATTCATGGCTGGTGCTACGGACTACGTCACCAAACCCGTTGATGCCGTTGAGTTAAGACATCGCATTGGATCATTAATTGTGCTGAAACAATCCATCGATGAGCGGCTGCGCATGGAAGCTGCTTACCTACAAGCACAGATTCAGCCCCATTTTCTTTTTAACACGCTCAATTCAATCATGGTTCTTAGTGAAATGGACACAGAGCGAATGCAGAAACTGGGCGATGCTTTTATTGAGTATCTTCAGACCAGCTTTCACTTCGTCAATTCGGAGAAGATGGTGGAGGTCACTCATGAGTTGGATCTTTCACGAGCCTATCTCTACATTGAGAAAGAACGATTCATGCATCGGTTGAACGTCAACTGGGATATCCCCGATGATCTTGATCTATCCTTGCCGCCACTCACCATTCAACCACTCATTGAGAATGCCGTTCGACATGGTATTCTCAGCAAAGTTGAGGGTGGAACCGTGCATATCCGGATTATCAACCAAACAACGGGTACCTTGATCGAGATCGAGGATAACGGTGTGGGGATGCAACCTGAGCAGATCGAACGGGCATTGGCATGGCCCAAGAAAGGACCCGGCGGAACCGGAGGCATTGGATTAACCAATACGCATCGCCGGTTGACTCAGATGTATGGACAGGGCTTAAGCATCGTCAGCTCGCCGGGCCAAGGTACGAAGGTTTCCTTTGTCATCCCTTTGGACCGCAGCACAGGAGTCTGAGTGATAAGATCGTTAAATAAACCAAAAGAGAGCTAAGCACGGGATTCATCCCGGCTTAGCTCTCTTCTTTGGCCTGATTCTTATTTAACACGATTAGATTAATCGTTATACGTGCAGGACATGTTTTTCATCCGATAACCCCAGCGCCTTGGCTGTTGAAGAATGAACCTCTTTGAGAAGATCCAGGTTCTCCACAAGTGATATGCCATAGGAAGGAATCATTTCCTTAATCTTCGGCTCCCATGCCTCCATATGCTGCGGGAAGCAACGCTGAAGAATCTCAAGCATGACCTGAACTGCGGTGGATGCACCCGGTGATGCACCTAGCAAAGCCGCAATCGTTCCATCTGCAGACGTGACCACTTCCGTACCAAATTGGAGAGTACCCTTGCCACCTTGGACGGTATCCTTGATCACCTGCACACGCTGCCCCGCCAGAACCATGTCCCAATCCTCGCTCTTCGCACCCGGAACAAAGTCACGCAATTCAGCCATGCGTTGTTCTTTGGATAACATCAGTTGTTGGATCAGATATTTGGTCAAAGAAATTTCTTTGACACCTGCCGCGAGCATCGTAAGCAGATTATGCATCTTAACCGACGTAATTAAGTCGGCATTGGAACCCGTCTTCAGGAACTTCGGCGAGAACCCGGCAAACGGACCGAATAGCAGTGACTTCTTATTGTCGATAAAACGGGTATCCAGATGCGGAACGGACATCGGCGGAGCTCCTACTGAAGCCTTGCCATATACTTTGGCGTGATGCTGTTCCACGACTTTTTGATTTTTGCACACCATAAAGATGCCACTGACCGGGAATCCGCCGATATGTTTACCTTCCGGAATGCCCGTCTTCTGGAGCAGATGCAAACTTCCGCCGCCCGCGCCGATAAAGACGAATTTCGCCTTATGCCGTTCGACTGCACCACTCTTCAGATTTTTCACGGATAATTCCCATTGTCCATCGCTGGTACGTTTCATATTCTTCACGCTATGTTCGTAGTGGATACCCACGTGTTGTTCCTTCAAATGTTTGATCAGCATACGCGTTAAAGCACCAAAGTTAACGTCCGTACCGGAGTCAATCTTGGTCGCTGCAACAGGTTCATTACTTGTGCGATCTTTCATCATCAGCGGCATCCATTTCGTCAGCTCTTTCTTGTCATCCGAGAATTCCATGCCTGCGAACAGCGGGTGATTCGATAAGGAGTCATAGCGTCTTTTCAAAAACTGGACATTACTCTCTCCGTGCACATAACTCAAATGAGGAATCGGCATAATGAAGTCCCGCGGATTGCGAATCAGACGGCTATTGACGAGATAGGACCAAAATTGCTTTGAGATCTGAAATTGTTCATTCACTTTAATCGCTTTGCTAATATCTACGGTTCCGTCTGGTCGTTCAACGGTATAGTTAAGTTCGCACAATGCAGCATGCCCGGTTCCGGCATTATTCCATTCGTTGGAGCTTTCCTCTCCTGCAGTGGCGAGCTTTTCAAAAACCTTAATATTCCAGTCTGGTGCCAATTCTTTTAGCAAAGTTCCCAAAGTTGCACTCATAATTCCGGCACCAATCAAGATAACATCTGTACTCGTTTGTCCCTGGCTCATGTCTACCGTCCTTATATCCTATATTTGCCAAAAGGATGTAAGCGTTATCGATTTGGCATTTGCAGCAAGCCCATTCTTGAACGGGATCGCACCTTCTCTGAATGAATATAACCTTGATCTAGTGTATCAATAATATAGAGCAATTTAAATATGCAATTTCAAGATATTTGCTATTCCATCAGTATACGCTAGTTTACATCGGAACGTTAGCCCGGTTATAGGCCTGAAAGATATATTTGTTCAAAACAAAGAAAGGTGCTCGGTTTTAGTGGGACTTGGGTGATCAAATGGATGCACTAAAAGCCGCTTTCGAATCACTTCGTAAGGCGGCTTTTTATATAAAATTAACGATTCCCACCCCCGGCGTTTCCGGGAGTACTCAGAAGATCGAAATCAGTTCTTTTGTATACGAATGGCGTTCTTCAGCGAACAACGCATCCGCGCCAAATCGATCAACGATCTGACCTTCACGCATGACGATGATACGCTGGCTCATGCGATGTACCGCAGCCAGATCATGCGAGATGAACACGTATGACAGACCAAGCGATGTCCGCAGATCGGTGAGCAACTGCAAAACGGCACCTTGCGAGATCACGTCCAGACTGGCCGTCGGTTCATCCAGAACGACAACGTCAGGCTCAATACCAATGGCACGTGCGATCGTTACCCGCTGACGCTGTCCACCACTTAGCTCATGGGGGTAACGTCCAGCTAAATCGCTTGGAAGCTCAACAGCTTCAAGCAACTTTTGAACGTAAGCCTCCTTCGATGTATAGGTAAAGTGGGACAACTCGGCATTCCGTCCAAGCTGTTCGTACGGATCGATTAGCGAATCGGCAATCTTGAGCTTTGGATTCAGTGCAGCCATCGGGTTCTGGAAAACAATCTGAATCTTCCGGCGATGAGGTCGTAACCGTCGGCCGCTCAGCCGTGCGATATCCTGTCCGCCCAGTGTAATCGAGCCTGTATCTGCATCTTCAATCCGCAGCAGACAGCGGGCGAGCGTACTCTTGCCGCACCCGCTCTCGCCAACCAGGCCAAGACACTCGCCGCGATTCAGGATGAAGGAAATATCATTCACAGCCGGCCGGTCTGCACCTGCATACGTTCGACTGAGATGTTCCACGTGAAGCACAGGATTGCTGAGGATATTGGAAGATGAAGCATTGTCTGAACCGACGGTATTTATATCCGTATCTGTATCCGCAAGATCTCTATCTGTAGTCGTTATGACTGCATTATCTATGTCTACATGGTTTACGTCTTTTGCAAAATGGTGGCTTCGCACACCAGATTCTTCTTCGGACTGCATGAGTCCACGACGTTCATCATTTGCAGTTGTCTTCATTCGGTTCCTGCCTCCTTCAATCCCGACTTCAGCGAGCGACTCAGGACGGGAGCCGCATCAATCAACTGGCGTGTATATTCATGCTGAGGATGATCGAGGATGCGATGCTTTCCGCCAGATTCGACGATCTGCCCTTCCTTCATGACAGCCAAACGGCTGGCATAGCGGCGTACATGACGCCAATCGTGTGTGATAAACAGAATCGCACAGCCCGTCTCCGCTTGTTTGCGTGCCAGCAGTTCCAACACGCGATGCCCGGACACACTATCCAGTGCCGTTGTTGCTTCGTCAGCGATCAGCAGACGAGGAGACAACATCAGCGATGTAGCAATTGATGCCCGCTGAAGCTGTCCACCGCTCAACTGGAACGGGTAGCGGCGCAGCAATTCAGCACCAAGGCCAACCGATTCCAGCGCTTCCTCCGCCCGTTTCTTGCGGAGGGCAGAAGACTTTTCCCCATGTACCTTCTGGTATTCATCAAAGTGCCCACCAATACTGCGAAATGGCGTAAACGCTCCCTGATAGTCTTGAAAAATATACGAGATGCTGCTTCCCCGCAGGGCGCGCATCTCCTTTGGTTTCCGTTCGAGCAGGTTGCTGCCTTCGAACATGACTCGCCCCGACGCATGCAGGTTGGGCGGCAGCAGACGACCAATGGCTTGCGAGAGCAAGCTTTTGCCACTACCGCTCTGTCCAACCAATGCCATGAATTCACCTTCACGAACAGCCAGCGAGACTTGATCTACAATCGTACGATCCCGACTGGAGATGCTTAGTTCCTCAATAGAGAGAATCATGGCTGCACCTCCTTCTTTACGTCAAACCGGTCTCTTAGATAGTCACCCAGCATGTTGGCAAGCAGGACTACAGAGACAATGGCAAGGCCCGGATAGATCATCAGCTCTGGCCGGGACTGGAAGTAAGGCCGAGAGTCATTCAGCATCGCACCCCATTCAGGTGTTGGCGGTTGTGCGCCAAGGCCGATGTAGGACAACGAAGAGATGAGCAGGATGATTTTGCCCAGATCAAGACTGGCTAACACGAGCACATGGCCTGCGATATGCGGAAGCAGATGTTTTCTCATGATACGACCATCCGAAAGTCCGTTGGTCCGGGCGATGCGAATGTAATCCTTTTGGGACTCCGATAAAACTGTACTCCGAACGAGACGGGCGTAACTGACCCACTTCACGATCACAATTGCTAACACCAGATTACCGATTCCCGCGCCAAGCAGGCCACTAAGCACAATCGCCACGATGGTATCAGGAAAAGCGAGAAAAGCATCAGCGATCCGCATGAACAGCTTGTCGACCCAGCCGCGTTTGTATCCTGCAATCAGTCCAAACGGAATACCGATAAGCAATGCAGCACCGAGTGCCAGCAAGCTATACCCCAGTGTTTGGCCGCCGCCAAGCAGCAGACGTGTCAGTACATCGCGGCCCAGATGGTCGGTGCCGAACGGATGGAGAGCACTGGCGCCCTGCAATCGTCCGCGCAGATCGGTTAAGGTGTGATCATGTTTCAGAACTAAAAAGGCATATACGGAGGCCGCGATGACTAGCAGTGCAAATAGCAAACCAATGATCGCCTGCCAGCTATGTTTTTTAGATTTTGTAGGCGAAATGGGCAGGGAAGTGGTTTTCATCGGTGGGCCTCCTTTTCCTTGAGTTTCATTTCAGGATTCAAATAACGATAAGATAGATCAACCGCCGTATTCACGAGGAATACCACGATAGCCATGATCAGAATATAACCCTGGATCAGTGGATAATCACGCTGACGGATAGCGTCGACAACGAGCTTGCCGATACCCGGATAAGCGAACAACACTTCAATCACGACAACTCCGCCAATCAGGCTGCCGAGACTTACGCCAAATACCGTAATGACAGGCGGAAGACTATGCCGAAACGCGTGAAGCATGAAGATCCGGCCTTCGGATAACCCTCTTGCCCGGGCGGAGCGAACGAACTCCTGGCTAAGAGAATCCAATAGGCTGGAACGCAAAAGACGCACATAAACGCTGGAGATGGCAAGTCCCAGCGTCAGAGATGGCAGAATAAGCGATGTGAATCCATCCCGCCCCATGGTTGGCAGATTGCCGAAGCGTACGCCGAACATGTCGATCAGGATCAGACCCAGCCAGAAGCTCGGCACCGCCGCCCCCACAATGGAGAGCATGCGGCTGCCGCGGTCAATCCAACTACCACGATGGAGCGCTGATAGCGAGCCGAGCGGGATCGCTATCACGAGCATGACCAGCAGTGCGCCAATCGTCAGTTCAGCCGTAGCTGGCAGCGCACGCATCAGGGTCTGCATAACAGGCTGGCCTGTTGAATACGACACGCCGAAGTCGAGTCGAACGAAATCGAGCAACCAATTGCCGAACTGGACAGGAAGCGAATCGTTGAAGCCCATTTCCTCTCGTACAGCTTCGACCTGCTCCTGGCTAACAGACAGTTCGTCCACGTTCAGGATCGTCAGCACCGGATCACCGGGAGCCAGACGAATGAACAGAAAGCTCACAAACATAATGAACAACAAAAAGATAAATACCTCAAGGAACTTCCGAAGCAAAATGCGAAACATTACATCACATCCAGCTTATTGGTAATCATGTAATATTCACTGCGAGTGGTAACCCAGTTCTTAATCTTCTTACCGTTGTAGGCAACGATTGTACCTGGATGCAGCACGAATGAGTTCAGCACGTTGTCATGCACGTAGTTGGCTGCCTTCTCGGCAAGTTCTGCGCGTTTCTCCGGTGCAACTGTGAGATTCAATTCGTCGATGATCTTGGTCAACTCCGGATCTTCCGATCCACTAAAGTTAAGAGCACCTTTCGGATGGTACGTTGCATTCAGGTAATAGCCTGCATCCCCACGCGGAGCCGTCAAATTACTATACGTCGCAATATCCCAGTCACGGTTGGATGCCATATAATCTTCTGGCGTGTCAATCTGGCGAATCTGCACGTCGATACCGATCTTCTTCGCATCAGATTGGAACACTTGAGCAATCAGTGGCAGATCGGCACGGGCTGAATATGTCAGCAGCGTCAGCTGCAATGGTTTGCCATCCTTGGTCATCACGCCGTTTTGCTGCGTGTACCCTGCTTCGCCAAGATATTTTACAGCGACATCAGCTCCAGATTCCGTTGCTGTATCCGTATAGGTTGGCGCAAATGGCAGCGATGGCAGGAACGGTCCGATAGCAGCTTCGCCATATCCTAGCAGGATCGTATCCACGATGCCCTGACGGTCAATCAGCGCGTCCAACGCACGACGAACATTGAGGTCCTTCATACTCTCCCGCTGCATGTTCATCGTTAGCTGATGCACGCGGAACGTCGATGTAGATTCAACGGTCATGCCGTCCATCGCTTTGAGCGATTCGAGACTCTCGACCTCTGGACGGTATACGATATCTACCTGTCCAGATTTAAGCGCTAGTGTGCGGGCATTAGCATCTTCATTGAATGAGAATGTGATGGAATCCAGAGGCGATGCTCCGTCCCAGTATTCATCATAACGATCCAGATCCAGCTTGCTGCCTGGGGTAAAAGAAGTCAGCTTGAACGGGCCCGTACCAATGGGCTTGTTCACAATGTCCGGCTCACTCACGTCGATAATAGCCGTGTTGGGGTTCACCAGTTCCGAAGCGAACTCCGGGAACGGCTGAGTTGTGGTGATCTCCAGCTTGTCGCCCTCGGCTTCAATCGTATCGATCTTGAGCGCGTTCTGGATGGCTACATTCTCTTCTAGCGCCCGCTCAAGGGATGCCTTAACGGATTCACCCGTCATTGGCTTGCCGTTCTGGAAGGTCACATCATCTCGCAGGTCGATCGTCCAATGCTGTCCGTCTTCGCTCTCCCAGCTCTCGGCGAGCCATGGAGCAACCGTCAGATTCTCTTCATCGAGACGAACCAGCGTTTCCGTAATGCCCGCACGCAGCGGCACATAGCTGGAATCCACATGTGGATCTAGCGAACTCGTGGAGAAGTTATATAGGAAGTGAACATTTTTATTATCAGTGGATGGTTGCGCAGCGGGACTGGACTCAGATGACCCGCAGGCGCTCAACAGTCCAGCACTTAAGGCCAAGGAGACCAGTGCTAGCAGTGGCGTCTTTTTATTCAAGGTAATGCCCCTCTCTCTTAATCGTAATCATTATGATCTAAACAATGAGTATTATCATATCGTAATGATTACGTTTTGACAAGAGTTATATTGGTGTTAGAACGAGAAAAAATCCGACTCTCGGATGAGAGCGGATTCTTCATGTTTTTTGTTACATATGAGGGCTTTATTAGTGGGCATTTCACTTTGCAATCCGGGATTGTTTACAGGTAGAACCATGCAAGATTCCTCGAAGAGTTACAACCCAGTTTCGTAGTCTTCCAGCATATGTGACCAGTAACCTTCGACATTCTTCATTGCTATCGGATCAATCTTCTCAAAATAACCACGAAGTGCTCTAGCATACTCATCTGAGATATATGTACCTTCCAGTCTCATTTTAGTTGCCAGTTCACTTCTAATTAGATGAAACAAAAAGAAGGTTCCCAAATTCTTATTGAGCATATATACGTTGGATTTATCCAATGATGATGTTGTGAAAAACATATCGCTCCCTTGTTTTAGATACAGACCATACGAGTCACGCATACCATAACTTGCGAATTGACCAATCTGAATATATTCTTCTCCTTCAATAACTTTCACTTGGAAAGCTTCAGATTCATAAAAGGAAAAATCATCATATTGTTCTGGAACTCCTATGTCGACTAAAAAATGAGCATCCTCTTCACTTATGCCCCATTCTTTAAGATTAGTAAAGTCATAATTAATTATTTCCGTGTCATAATAGTCCTTTATCTCTACGATATCAAAATTCATGCTTTCACTCCTAAGCGTTACGAAAATGGTAACGACTAAATAACGCAGCCCTAGCAACTGCGTTATCGTTTGATAGTGATTTTTTCATTCTACCTATTTCATCTATTTTAACCCCTTAAGAAATTCCTCTAATATTTTTTGGCTGGCAGTGCCTGCTCCTAAAATTGCATTATGCACACGATCTAATATCATTGGATGATTTATAATTCGTTGCTTATGTTCAGTAGATGTGTAACTTCTTAATGTATCTATACATATTTCAAACAACTCGCTGTCTTCAACAGAAAGTAGAGAAAGCAGGATTTCAAATTCTTGTGTGTGCTGTGTACTATCTAGACAGTAAGCCAGCTTTTTCTTCCAGTACAGTGGTTTATTCAACACCTCAATGGTTAACTGATCCCAATCACTTTGTCCGAAATCCTCCAATAATTCTGCTACTATAATACAACCGTCATCATACCAGGAATCAACTGTCGTCACAGCCGATAAAAGATTATCTAATTGTTTGTACATATTAAACATTAACCTCTATCTTAGTCATCTCCCAGTTTGATCCTACTTTCTGTATACCGGTAAGATTAATCCATGTAAGAAATGGCCGTCTTGATAATATTCGTTAATTTTAATTCAGGATATTTTTTATCACATTCCTTGAGGGTGTTAATATATTCTGTACTTTGGAGATTATAAGCTATTTCTTCAAACACCTCACTAACCCAAATAAGTTCGTCCTTACTACAGTTCTTGAGGAATTGAATCGTCTCATCTTCATTTTGGCTTAGTATATTAATTAGTTCATCTCTGTATTGCTCAATTACTGGATCATTCATATGAAGAGCCGCTCTTTTTCGTATTACTTCTCTTGCCTCTTGTATCATTTATAATGACCTCCCATTATGGTTGTTGTGTAGCATCAGGAAAGATTGTTCCAATCTCTCCATTGGTTTTAATAACCCCAACTCTAACCCCATTGTATTCTCCATAGACAACTACACCATCAGGTTTAGAAGCATTTTGTGGTTTATTCACAACACTCTCTCCTGCTTTTGTAATATCTGATTCTGACCAGCTTTTAGGAAACCAAGCTTGATTACTTCCCTCTCGTTTTGCTGGGGTTTTATGCTCAGGGATATTACCTACTCTTACACCATTTGAATACGTTTTTTCAATATTATATTCAAATCCGTTGGCCTTAAGAAAATCAATATTGGACTGTCCATGTCCTCCGCCTTTCATCTTAGAAACCTTCCCATTCTTAGGGTTAATAGTGAAATCACCTTTGGAGGAATGTTCCAATGCTTTGGGGCTCAACGATAGACCTTTAACACTTCCATCTAGGAATTTACTATTTCCTTTCTCCTTTGCCTTAGCAGCCTCAATATGCTGCTTAATCTTTGCCACAGCAGGATTAGAAGCAGGCAATCGATGAGGTCCTTTACCACCCGGCATACTCCCACGAACCATCTGAATCGCCATGAATATCTGACTAAACTTCAGAGAGGTCACCATCATCTGAGCATACTTATCTGATACAGGCTCTCCTGTCGTAGGATGAATCCCCATCTCAAACGCTTTGATCTGTAATGAAAAAATATCTTCCCCAGGCGGTTCAACGTTCACAGCTTGCATACGATTCAAGTCCAAATGTCCCTGATCCCTCTGATAAGCCTGAAGGGCAGCCTGATCCGTAACACCTTTCTCGTTCACAGGCATCATTTTACCAAGCATCGCGTTATACGCCATCCGATAGCCCTTATCACCCGAACCAGAATCACCTGTTGATTTGGTCATCATAACTGCGGCACCGACTGCTCCAAACGCACCACCCAGACTTACCTTCTGAGCATCTGCATCTTGGAAACGCGTGGCGATATCCTTCAATTCCTTCGATGTATTAACCATACTCTCCAGCGCTTTATCCAGTATAGGTCGTGACTGCTCGAACTCATAGTAAAATCGCTCCTGCGTCGCACCCATCCACATCATCTGAACGAACATGATCTGTCTCGTCAGATCATTTCGTATACTCTCCAACTGTTGTCTGGCTTGATCCACCTGATTCGATACGTGATGTAGTTGTTCAGGGGTAACTTTGATTGTACTCATACGTTTCTCCGCTCATTCGAAATAGGATTATCCTATGTTAGCAGAAGTGTAATATGTAAACTATCCGGCTAACATCCTGATTTCACCATGATAAAAACACAAGCTGTGCTCCTCATCGGTGCTATGGTCCTATATGCATATACCCACTTCAAGGCATATCCTACCAGTTTCAGTAAATACCTTTCCTACTTCATTCCCTCCAGCATCACCCGATACCGTCCAATCTGCTCCGCTGTAGCCTCTTCCCGCAATGATTCCAACAATACCGTACACCTTATAAAATACCGATCCACCCCTAGCTTATCCCCTAACCTGATTGCCTGAAAAATGAATTCCACGGCCTCCTGTGCTCTTCCCATCCACTGTTCATACAAAGCCCGCTGATAACAGTAATGGTACATATCATCGTTGTTTGAAGAATCTATTTCTCTGCCATCGCCCTGTATCTGATCCTCGAACACATGTAAAACCCGATCAATCTGCCACCTATGCCGCACTGCTGCCTCTGTAATCACTTTCAGACCTGCCAAACCTTCCTCCGGATGCTCAAGCAAAAAGTCCACAAACTCCTCCAGCAGCTCCACCTGCCCGGCTTCAATCTCAAGAGCGTACCGATTCACCTGTGCCTTATACTTAAACTCCTGCACCACCTGAATACCTACCTCATCCAGATCCTCCATCCATCCCAGATCTGCATATTGATCGATACATGCTCGCGCCTGATCTACCTGTCCCATCTTCCGGTGAGCCATCCCCCGCATGAAGTGACTGCAACCGTAATAGTAGACCAAAGGCCGCTCGGTATGTATATGTGGTGCAGGCACTCCCTTTGACCGACACTCCTGCCGCTCTTCATGGATGGACTGCACACATTGATATAACATGTCCGCCCTCTCCATCACCTTGTTCCAATTCTCAAAAGCTACAGCCATATCCAACATTTCAACAATGATATCCGGTTTGAGTGATTTTAGGATAGATTTCCGCAAAGATAATCCTCCTTAATTATCCATTTCCTTAGTATTGTATAGATAAATCAAAAGAAGATCAATCTAAATTGTACTTATAAGTACTTTTATTCAATGATACAGTTTGCACATATTAGTCTGTAAGGATTCTATAACCTCTTCTAACCTTAAGTGGAGGTGATCAAATGAGTTTACCAGAGGACGTAGGAAATCGAATTCGTGAGTTAAGGAAGGCAAAAGGCTGGACTCAGGAACAACTGGCCGAAGCAGCAGGGCTTCATTACAGCTATATTGGTGGAGTTGAACGGGGAGATCGTAACATTTCTTTGGAGACTCTTGAGAAAATAATCAATGGATTGCAGGTTACTGCTGAAGAAATCTTTAAATTCAAAGAAGACTCTGAGTACAAAAGAGCCTTGGATGAACATATAACTTTAATAAGCGGCAAAAGTGCAGATACAATCGTTTCATTGACCAATATTAGCAAAGAAGTTATAAATGCTATCGAAAACTCACATAAAAATTCCGATTAAATATATCTGTATCAACATCATTCTTTAATACCAAAAGAGTGGAGTAACGCCCCCACTCTCTTTTATTTCCCTTTTCATACAACTCCCCGCTCAAACGCCGCAAACTCAATCCTATTACGCCCATTCTGCTTCGCCTGATACAACGCCTTATCCACCGCAGCGAATAGCTGCGTCAAATACCCCTCTGGGTTGTCCGGTACATGCTCCATTTCAAAGTCCTCAAAGGACAGAATCCCGATACTAATCGTAATCGACACCTGCATAATCTCGTGATCCACTACAATGCGGTTGGACTCCACCGCTAATCTTACGCGCTCCGCGATTTGATTCGCCAAATCATGCTCCGTATGCGGAAGGTAGATCATGAACTCTTCCCCGCCATAACGCGTCAGGATATCGGTACTGCGAATCGATTGTTTGACGGCCTCCGCCGTGCGGACGAGCACTTCGTCCCCGATGACATGCCCATAGCGATCATTAATCGCTTTGAAGTAGTCGATATCGAGCAGTAGGAGTGAAAATGGTGTTTTGTATTGAATATTGGTAATGACTTCATGATTCAAGTGTTGGGTCAGATATCGACGGTTGTAACAGTTGGTTAAACTGTCCGTCAGCGCAAGTTCCTCCAGTTTGCGATTGGCCTCGGATAACTCCTGACGTATCAAGTCTAGCGCCTGGTTTCGCTCCTGGAGTGTTACGTTCTGGCGATTCATCTCTTTCACGTAGAAACGCTCCTGTGAGACATCCTGGAACGTGAGAATATGACCGATCGGCACAAGAGCCGAATCCACAATCGGAGACGATTGCAGGATATAATGTCGGATGTTGTTGTCCCGCTCCACGATCACTTCAATGTGAGAGAGGGTATTTTCTTTTTTCTTATAGTGATTCACGAACTCCCGACAGCTGCCCACAACATGAACAGACTCCAGAAAGGCTTCCATATCAAAAGAATCCCCCACATGCAGATCCATAAAGGATCGTGAGGCTTTGTTTGCTTCAACAATAACTTCATTCTCATCCAGTACCAGGATGCCATATGGAATGGTATTGATTACATCCTCATGGGCGATGGAGACCAGATCGAACACATTGTATCTTTTGATCACATAGACAAAGAACAGGTCCGACAGAAAGATCCCCAGTGATGTCATGCCAGGAATGATCGGCAACCAGCGGGCTAGAACGACATTCAGAATCGCATCAATCGTTGCAAAAACAGCTAAGACAAAGATACCCCATAGGGTGATCCTCACCTGTTTTTTGATCATGGCAGACGTCTGCGAAGAATACACCGCCCGGAATAGAACCACGAGAGACGTCACGAAATAGCTCACCAGAATAATCATCACAACCCAGAACCAAGGGCCGTAAGCCCGCTCGATATACCCGCCCTCCAGCGGGATGACGAACTCATTCCATGGATTTGCGACCACACCTATAGCCCCGATCACCGCAGGGACAAATAGCAGGAACGTTCCTTTTGCAGTCAAACGCTCTGAATAGCCGGTAATAAAGATCGTCAGTAGAAGCCATCCGCTCCCAAGTAAGGAGACCGCGACGAAAGATAACGTAACGTAGAACAGCTGTAAGCCGGAATCATCCGTGAGCGTACTCGCAAATTGGCAGAAAGGCCAGAGCATCATCAACCCGTGGAATAAAAAGTACACCTTATGTAAGTTCGTAATTCTAACCGTAGCAAACACATATACACCTACACCGAACAATAGGACAAATAAAAAGAGATCATACCATACTAATGGGTTCACGAATCTTCTCCTTCTTAGATGCTACAATGACAACGTGGTCGTTCATGATTCTATGTGATACTTATATTTAACTTCAATAAACACCTATACAATTCTGCTACGCCATACTTATTGGTTAATTTAACCATATCTTATCACACCACCATAAGGGTGAGTAGCCCATACACTGGAAGTCCGACCAACCTCTGATCGAAATCCTGATCTATTTCTGATGATTTATGAATGCTTTTGAAGGTTTAGAGTACAAACAGGAGAGGAAAATCAGCTGCTCGGGAGTTATTCAGCTATCATCAGGTGGTCGTATTAAGCCATCCGGCTACCGGACGGCTCTTTGTATTATTCGTTTACTTCATCCAGAGGGAGATTATCCGTGAATAGATCGGGGTTATGCTTGAGCATCTCCGTGATTACCTCTGCTGTCTTAGCCGCATCACACACGCTAACAACCGCATCCCCGAGCTTTCCTTTACGCATCGCACCTTCGCGAACCAGTACCTCGTCTACTTTCCAGAAATGCTCCGACCATGGCAATCCACAATGTCTGCGAGACGGTACCGAAATTTGGCTTCCATCCGGTAAAACCGTATAAAGCATCTCATGCTCGTCCGTCATTCTGCCAGGGATGTCCACCCACTCTTCGACCCCATGGATAAATGTATTCCGCTTCAAATCAACACCTACTAACAAGATCGTCGCTTTCCGATCTAACAGTTTCCCC
This sequence comes from Paenibacillus amylolyticus, assembly GCF_001570725.1. Taxonomy (GTDB): domain Bacteria; phylum Bacillota; class Bacilli; order Paenibacillales; family Paenibacillaceae; genus Paenibacillus; species Paenibacillus amylolyticus_A. The sequence continues at coordinate 114,106 of NZ_BCNV01000005.1, read as the reverse complement.
CATGCTGAGCCTCTTGCACACGGTGTATTGAAGAGATGATCGTCCTTCGTAAATGCCTCTGCGTCCCTTCCTAGTGCCGCTACCGAGTGCGTAGGGTGCCACGAACGAACCACGCCCGGACGTTTACGAAATAGTTCAGGAAGAATACCCACACAACAGGAAGAAGTTTCCACGTGGAACACTGGGTTATCTGCATTAATGGTAGACCATGTATGCGTGGGAAGCACCAACAATCCCTCTTTCATATATTCGCTAAAGGCATCCAACACCGTGTCTGCTCCACCTTCAACCTCGCCTATACTTTTCATCGAAGAGTGAATGAGCAACGTGCCTTGCCCATCAACATTAAGCTGCTCTAGTTGCTGCATTAAGCTTTCTTTTGTGTACATATCTATCCTCCTCCATTTCTTATCCCATCTCTATGAAAAAGCCCATCCTTGTTCAGCTTCACATCATGCTTCTCAGCATAACAAACAAAGGGCCGAGGGTTAACCCCCGGCCACAGAGAAAGAATTTGTATGAGTTCAGGCAGTAGCTGCCAATCCACTTTTACTTAATAATAACGTACTCCAGATTTACCAGCTTCGCATACGTCACGATCTGATCTGTCGTCAGGTTCAAGGATACAACCGTATGGTGACCACCACCATTTTCGATCCATGCTTTTACCCCGTCCTGGAAGTTCGGCTTCACGCTCCACAGAACACGTGCTACCGGCAGGTTAGGTGCTGGAACGGTTGGCTCAAATGCGGATACTTCATTGATCAACAGTTTGTAGTGGGTACCGAAGTCTGCCATGGATACCACGACACCTTCGCCTGCTTTACCGTCGAATACGAGACGTGCCGGATCTTCACGATCGCCAATGCCCAGTGGGGACACGATGATTCTTGGTTTGGTGCTGGCAAGTGTCGGATCTACTTCAAGCATGTGAGATTGCAGGATCGCTTCCTGTCCAGCGGCCATCTCGTAGGTGTAATCTTCCATGAAGCCTGTATTCTCGTTATGGGCCATGATTTTCAGCAAACGATCCAGCGCAGCCGTTTTCCAGTCACCCTCACCGGCAAATCCGTATCCCTGAGCCATCAGGCGTTGTACAGCCAGACCCGGAAGCTGTTTCATGCCATGCAGATCTTCGAAGTTTGTAGTGAAGGCACTGTAACCACCTTCGTCCAGGAAACGTTTAATGGCAATCTCATAACTCGCTTGCACACGTACACTGCTTTCCCAAGCTTCCTTGCTGTTTGTGCCGTAATCGAATTCGTAGAGGTCTCCGTACTGAGCGATCAGATCATCGATTTCCTGCTCTGTTACAGCGTTCACGTATTGCACGAGGTCGCCGATGCCGAAGTAATCAACGGTCCAACCGAATTGGATCTGTGCTTCCACTTTATCCCCTTCGGTTACGCCCACGTTACGCATGTTATCACCGAAGCGAGCTACTTTGATGTTAAAGCTTTCATTATAAGCTACCGCTACGTCCATCCAGTCTGCAACCTGCTGTTGTACTTCTGGGCGCTCCCAGTAGCCAACAACGATTTTGTTTTGTTTTCTCAGACGGGCATTGATGAAGCCATATTCGCGGTCACCATGTGCCGCTTGGTTCAAGTTCATGAAGTCCATATCGATGGTTGCCCATGGAATGCTTTCATTGAATTGGGTCGCCAAGTGCAGCAAAGGTTTTTGCAGCAATTTCGTACCACGAATCCACATTTTCGCCGGGGAGAACGTATGCATCCACGTAATCACACCCGCTACTTCGTCGCGATAGTTGACTTCCTTCATCGTGCTCGTGATTTTATCTGCGCTTACCGCCAGATCCTGCAATACGAGCGGGTACGGCAGCACGCCGCTTGCATTAAGAGCATCGGTGATTTTTTGTGCGTTGGCTTTTACTTCGCCCAGTGCCTCTTCTCCATACAAGTGCTGTGAACCGACCACAAACCAGAATTCTTTTGCTGCTGACATATAATCATCCTCATTTCATTATTTTATAGTTGAACCAATGGATTACACTTACCACTCCGATTGCAGTACCATCTTTCGATCGCTGGTTATCCCCGGATATCTTTAATCAATTTTAATAAGGATGATATCCGGTTATAAAGGCGAGCGCTTCGCTTCTACAGATTGGTACTGCACTCTCCGTTATCGTGTAAAAGTTTTATACAACTTCGTTGGCAGTAGTAGCACAAGACCTATTCGATTGGATTAGTGTCATCCGATCGATACACAACCTAATTACTTCTGTCCGTAATACGCGTCTTTTCCGTGTTTTCGCAGATAGTGTTTATCCAGAATGCCTTGTGGCAGTTCCTTCGCGAAGTTATTTAACTGCCGAGCGTACAGGTTCATTTTGCACACTTCCTCTAGCACGACGCTGTTCACCACCGCAGACTTGGCATCTTTCCCCCACGTAAACGGTGCGTGACCATGGAGCAGCACTGCTGGAACGGCCATAACATCAATCCCGCGCTGTTCAAACGTTTCAATAATGACGCGACCCGTCTCCGCTTCGTATCCACGATCAACCTCGTCCTGATTCAGGAAACGCGCGCAAGGCACCGCCCCGTAGAACGTGTCTGCATGCGTCGTTCCCATTACAGGTACGTCCAGTCCGGCTTGCGCCCAGATGGTCGCCCATGTGGAGTGTGTGTGCACAATACCGCCAATCTCCGAGTAATGCTTATATAGTACGGCATGTGTTGCAGTGTCCGAGGAAGGTCTCATCTCACCCTCCACCACGTTACCGTCCAGATCAACCACAACCATGTCGCTTGCTTTCATCACATCGTAGCTGACGCCACTTGGTTTGATCACGAACAGACCGCTTTCCCGATCGATTGCGCTGACGTTACCCCATGTGAATTTCACAAGTCCATGCTTTGGCAGTTCCAGATTCGCCTGGAATACCTCTTCCTTCAGTTGTTCTAACATGTTATTCCCTCCCGTTCTCTACCAGATGATCTACGGCTGATTGCTCAATTGTGAGTCCACTCCGATAGCGTTCGATAAATGCTTTAAACCCTTTCACATCCGATGCATCCGGTGCCACTTCAACTCCCTCAACATCGTTAAAGACTTTCTGCTCCAGGAACACATCCAGGCTCTCCTCTTGATCCTTGTTGATCATGTACGAAGCCAGAAGCGCCATGCCCCATGCGCCGCCTTCACCAGCGGTAGACATTACGGATACCGGTACATTCATCGCAGCCGCTACAATACGTTGTCCGACCACAGGAGTCTTGAACAGGCCACCGTGAGCCAAAATACTATCAATGGCTACATTCTCTTCCTCCGTCAAAATGTCCATACCCAGCTTGAGTGCACCGAAGGCACTGAACAGATGTGTCCGCATGAAGTTTGCCAGATTGAAGTTGCTTTCCGGGGAGCGGACGAACAATGGACGGCCTTTCTCAAGTCCCGTAATGTTCTCACCGGAGTAGTAACCGTAGCTGAGCAAGCCGCCACCATCTGGGTCTGCCTCCAAAGCCTTGTTGAACAACACGCTAAACAACTTACCGTTATCCACTTCATATCCCATCGCTTGAGAGAATTCACGGAACAATCCAACCCATGCGTTGATATCACTGGAACAGTTGTTGGCATGCACCATCCCTACTGGGCTACCATCCGGCGTGGTGACCATATCGATCTCGGGATACACTTTGGACAATTCCTTCTCCAGTACGATCATTGCAAATACCGATGTGCCGACGGAGATGTTCCCCGTACGTTTTCTCACGCTATTCGTTGCCACCATACCCGTTCCGGCATCGCCTTCTGGCGGGCAGAGTGGGATGCCTGCTTGCAGATTTTGCGAAGGGTCGAGCAGTTTGGCTCCCGCTTCCGTCAATGCACCTGCATTCTCACCCGCGAGATATACCTTGGGCAGAAGGTCCTCGACTTTCCACGGATAACCTTTGCCTGCGATCTGTTCGTCGAACTGTTGGATCATGGATGGGTGATAGTTATGTGTAGACTCGTCAATTGGGAAAATGCCTGAAGCATCGCCGATCCCAATCGCCTTATTGCCCGTCAGCAACCAATGGATGTATCCAGCCAGAGTTGTCAGGTGATCGATCTGTGGCACATGCGCCTCTTCGTTCAAAATCGCTTGATACAAGTGAGCGATGCTCCAACGTTCAGGAATATTGAACTGCAGAAGATCCGTTAGCTCTCTTGCAGCTGCTCCCGTCGTAGCGTTACGCCACGTGCGGAACGGTACCAGCAGTTCACCCGCGCTATCCAATGCGATATATCCGTGCATCATGGCCGAGAATCCGATAGAACCGACTGTTCGCAGCGTGACTCCGTATTTTTGTTCTACATCTTGCTTCATCTCACGATAAGCCGTTTGCAGACCTGTGATGATATCCTCCTGGTTGTACGTCCAATATCCATCTTTCAGGAGATTCTCCCATTCATAACTGCCTGACGCGATGGTCTCAAAACGCTCGTCAATCAACACCGCCTTAATCCGCGTTGATCCAAATTCAATTCCGAGCGAAGTAGCGCCCTTGGTAATAGCTTCTTTCAAGTCCAGTTGACTCATAATCACGTGTATCCCCTCTCCGGTCGCGATTTCACATCCCAAAGGATGCATATATAAAGTGAAGCTTCTACTCATAGCAGTGACTAATCATGAATTTTTGTATAAATGCTTCCTGTTGTGTTTTCAAAGAATGCGCTTTCCTTTTCTGACAGCCTTAGTATATTTTTTGTACGTACATTTGTCAATAATATATAATAGTTATACTTACAAAGGACACATATTGTACTCTATTTGACCATTTAAAGGTCTTATATGGCTATAAATTGGCTATGCTGTAAGGTACACCTCCATCCAAAAGGCCGGATATGTACGGTTTATTTCAAAAACTGTGCTGTTTTATATGCATTCAAACTGAATCATGCTAAAATATGTACGTACAACTATTTGAACAACAACGTTGATATAGATGAGTAACGATGAAAGAAGTGGACTACGTGAAGCCAAAATATCAGGTCATCATTGATGATATAAAGAGTCATATCCTTTCGGGGACATATAGCATAGGCGAACAGATCCCAACCGAGTTGGCATTACAGGAAAGCTACAACGTAAGCCGCCAGACGGTGCGGAAGGCTATTTTGGAGTTATCGAACGAAGGGTTTTTACGAAGCGAAAAGGGTTCAGGAACTTACGTTAGCAATCAGTATCGATCACGATCAGCCGGCCATACGTCGAAGAAAACGATCGGTGTGATCACGACATACATCTCGGATTACATCTTTCCGTCCATTATCCGCGGCATTGAGAGTCGTCTGAATGAGGACAACTACTCGTTACTGCTGGCCAGCACCAATAATGATGTGGCTCAGGAGAAAAAAGCACTCGAAATGATGCTCTCCTACGGCGTGGATGGCCTAATTGTCGAACCGACCAAAAGTAATCTGTATAATCCCAATATTGCGTACTACCTGTCATTCAAGGAGCAGGATGTGCCGTTTACGATGATTAACGCCTTTTATGAAGAGCTGGAGGTTCCATTCTTCTGTCTGGATGACGTGCAATCCAGCTATCTTGCCACACGGGAATTGATCGCCAAAGGCCACACCCAGATCGGCATTATTGCGAAAATGGATGATTTGCAAGGCAAGTACCGGATGAAGGGGTACATCAAGGCACTGGGTGAAGCGAAGTTAAGGTTCCATCCTGAGCAAGTGCTTTCCTTTGATACCGCATCGAAACCGGATTTATCTTCTAATGTAGCAACGTATCTGGACGAAAACAGGGATTCGCTCACCGCGATCGTCTGTTATAACGACGAGGTGGGACTAGAGGTCGTGCACGCCTGTAGGCAACTCGGCATCTCGATCCCGGATGAGTTATCCATCATTGGACAGGACAATTCGTACATCGCCAAGAACGCCAACATCCGGCTTACCACGCTAACCCATCCCCAAGAGCAAATGGGCCGCGATGCTGCCGACTGGGTGATCAAGAACCTTCAAGGCAAAAAGGATCTGCCAACGAACACCTACTATCAGCCGGTGCTGGTTGAGGGAGAGACGGTGAAGGAGATCGAATTGGAATAATATTGATGCGGAACTGGGCGGTAAGTTGTTACCGAGCGATCTTTTTCCAGTGTACATTAAAGAAGGCCCTCAGAATGATCTGAGGCCTTCTTTGTTATTGTTCAATATAATGAGGAATTCGTACATAACATCTTCTCTAATAGAAACTACTTCGTCTGATCCGCTTCATCACTCACCAGACTTACAAGGACGACTTTCTTCTTCAAGTTTTTCACAATCTGCTCAGCACGATCATTCAACGGATTGTTAGCCAAATATACCTCTGTTAGATGTGGGATGGTTTCGAGCACTGCAATATCCTCAATGAGATTATCTTCTACATATAGATACTGTAAGGTCGGATGATTCTTCAGAGGTGTCAGATCTTGAATTTTATTACCATTCATAATAACCCATTCCAACTTTACTTTTTGAAGAGGACTTAGATCGGTGACCTGATTACCGCTAGCGAGCAGACTGGTCAACTTACGCATATTTTTTAATGGAGCCAGGCTTTTGATTTTGTTATCGTCCATAACCAGATTTTGCAGATTGGTCAGACCTGAAAGCGGTGAGATATCCGTAATCTGATTGCCCTCAACAGCTAAGAACGTTAATTTCTTTAACGTATTGAGCGGCTTAATACTTTTTATATTTTGACCAGGCAAGAATAAATCCGTCATATTAACGGCATGTTCGAGACCTTGCAAGTTGGAAATCTTATTTTTCGTTTCCATAACATACATGGATTTTAATTTTTTCAAATCGCCAGCCTTTAGTTCCTTCTTAGCCGACAACTTCAAATCTGCTCGAATAACTTTGGCCAATACCGGGTCCTTAATAAGCGACGACGCAGCCCATACGCTCGTTGCCGGTAAGAATACAAAAATTAAACAAAGTACGATTAACCTTTTTATGAATTGATTATGCATGTAGAATCTCCTTAATTATTTAATACTAGAAATATACCATGATCTGGAATGTAATACATGGATAATATCTTCATCCCTATTGAATAGAATCCCTGCCACTCTCACCCTATAACTTTTCCGTTAAGAATGGATAATGGAAGACTTCCCCATAAAATATAGCCCTAATATGATATGACCCTTTACAATTTTTTCATTGACACTGCCTTTGATAAAAAGATATATTTATTGATGTTGATAATCATTATCAGATATATAAAACGTTTTATATATCTATTTTTTTACATCCCAACGGATGTAATGGATCAACCAGGATGTTCAGCACTACCAAATACATTTTACGATTCAGGAAGGGGAAACACATGAATACAAAGAGAAAGTTTCCATTAACAGCGTTACTGATATCACTAGTCTTAATCCTGGCATTAGTTGGCTGTGGAAGTAAGACTGCAGAGCCAGCAGCAACTCCTGCTGCAGGTGACACAGCAGCTACCGAAACACCAGCCGCTAAAGATGAGAATGCCGGATATCCAATTACAATTAAACATGCTTTGGGCGAAACGGTTATTGAGAAAAAACCTGAACGTGTAGCTACAGTACAATGGGCGAACCAAGATGTCGTTCTCGCGCTTGGACAAGTTCCTGTAGGTTTCTCGGCAGCTAACTTTGGTGTTCAGGATGACAGCGGACTGCTGCCTTGGACTGCGAAGAAACTCGATGAACTCGGTGTAACCGACCCGAACGTTTTCCAAGATACAGACGGACTTGATTTTGAAGCCATTTCCGATTCCAACCCAGATGTTATTCTTGCAGCATACTCCGGTATCACTCAGGAAGACTACGATCTTCTTAGTGAAATTGCTCCGGTTGTAGCTTACCCAACGGCTCCATGGGCAACGACATGGCGCGAGCAGGTTTCTTTCAATGCGAAGGGTATGGGTATGGAAGCAGAAGGCGAGCAACTGATCAAAGATACGGAGGCTATGGTTAACGAAAAATTAGCTGCATATCCTCAGATCAAAGACAAAAAAGTAGTTTGGGTTAACTTCTCCGCTGAAGATATGTCCAAACTTCATATCTATACACCTGTAGATTCTCGTGTATCTTTCCTGGGTGAGCTGGGATTGGTTATTCCAGAAAGTATCACAAGCCAAATTACAGACCCTAACAGCTACTCCCTGAGCTTAAGTGCAGAGAATGCTGAAGCCCTTAATGATGCTGATATTATTGTTGGATACGGAAATGCTGAGTTGCTGAAAGCCATTCAGGCTGATCCGTTGCTGGGTAAAATCCCTGCGGTAAAACGTGGTTCTGTAGCGTTCATTGAAGCAGATACACCTTTGGTTGCTGCTGGAACGCCAAACCCACTGTCCATTTCCTACACGATCGATGATTATTTGAAATTAATTAGTGGAGCAATCGACAAAATCAATGAATAGTACATCGGTTCCGAATGAAAACCGAATACGTGCACATGTCCCCAAGAACTTCATCTTGGTGTTAGTGATTTGTTTTATCCTGCTCGGTGCAACTATGATTGCCTCACTGGTCTTTGGCTCTAGACCCGTGAGGTTTCATGAGTTAATCGACGGATTATTTCACCCGGAAGTAGACTCTTATGGGGCAAACATCGTGCGCAAACGGATCTCCCGAACAGTCTTCAGCTTGTTATGCGGGGTAGCACTCGGCGTATCAGGAGCACTTATGCAAGCCGTTACCCGGAATCCACTTGCCGACCCAAGTATATTGGGTGTCAATACAGGGGCATCTCTGTTTGTGGTTATGGGTATTGCATTCCTGAACATCAGCAGCGCCAATCAATATATCTGGCTGGCACTGGCCGGAGCTGCAATAACGGCTGTGTTCGTATTCGGAATCGGCTCAATGGGGCGTGGCGGAGCCACGCCCATTAAGCTTGTTTTGGCCGGAGCGGCCATCAGCGCCGCGCTCTCCTCACTCGTCACCGCCATTATGATCCCTCGCTCTTATGTCATGGACCAGTTCAGGTTCTGGCAAGTGGGCAGCGTAGGATCGGCAACCTGGAGTGGAATCAGTACATTCATCCCGTTCCTGCTCATCGGCATACTCATTGCGTTTCTTACAGCTCCGGCTCTGAATGCGCTGGCTTTGGGTGACGATGTTGCAACAGGACTCGGTGTGCGAACAGGGACACTTCGATTCATTGCGGCTCTTGCAGGGGTTCTATTATGCGGAGCAGCTACTGCGCTCGCTGGACCGATTGGTTTCATCGGATTGTTATCTACCCACGTCATACGCCTTATACTGGGTCCCGACTTGCGTTTTGTCATACCCATGTCAGCCGTTGCTGGAGCGATCATTCTAACGATTTCCGATGTCGGTGGCAGACTCATCAGCAACCCCGGAGAGCTTGAAGTCGGTGTCGTCACCGCATTTATAGGTGCTCCAATATTAATCATCCTCGCGATGCGATCGAAAGTGCGTTCACTATGAGAGATCAATCGATTGAATTTATTATGGCGGGCAGACGTCATCGACGTCGCCGCTGGATACTTGTCACCAGTCTCCTTGCCATACTTGCTTGTACTCTTTGCTGCGCCATGCTTTTGCTCGGCAACACAATCTATCCGGTTAAAGATGTCATCAGCTCCCTTTCGGGAGAGAAAATCAAAGGTGTATCTTTTGCCGTAAATACCATACGTCTACCAAGAATGCTTACAGGTCTCTTTGCCGGATTTGCCTTCGGTATTGCAGGTTATACCTTCCAGACCATGTTGCGGAACCCACTGGCGAATCCTAATGTTATCGGGATCACGTCAGGTTCAAGCGCTGCGGCTGTGTTCTGTATCGTCGTGCTTCATGCAAGCGGAGCCATTGTTTCCTTGGCTTCAGTGATTGCAGGACTGGCTACGGTGTTGTTCATCTATGTACTTTCCAGAGGAAAAGTGTTCTCCATCGGAAGGTTAATACTGATCGGAATCGGTATTCAAGCCATGCTTGATGCGGTCATCTCCTATCTCCTACTGGTTAGTTCTGAAAAGGATATCCCTGCCGCAATCCGATGGCTCACAGGTAGTCTGAACGGTTCTCAGATGAGTGCACTACCGCCTCTCGTGATTACCGTGCTAATCTGCTCACCTATCATCATGATGCTCGGCAAACACCTCAGTATATTGGAACTCGGAGAACAATCGGCGTTTTCACTAGGTGTAGACACGGACAAGACCAGAATTGCGCTTATTGTGAGTGCGGTCTGCATGGTTGCCATTGCTACCGCCACTACAGGCCCGATTGCCTTTGTCTCCTTCCTTGCGGGACCTATTGCGAAGAGACTCGTAGGTGTTGGCTCTTCGAACATTCTCCCGGCAGGTCTGGTTGGCGTTAATCTGGTTCTTGCCTCAGATCTCATCGGACAGTTTGCTTTTGAGTACAGATTCCCCGTAGGCGTCATTACCGGATTACTCGGAGCACCGTATCTGATCTTCCTGTTAATCCGAATGAATCGTAAGGGGGAGTTATAATGAAACCGACACATGTATTTGAAGCGAAACAACTCGTTGCCGGATATGAAAATAAAACCATTATCCACGGTGTGGATATCGTTATACCGAGTAATCAAATAAGCGTGATTATTGGCTCTAATGGTTGCGGTAAGTCTACCCTTTTGAAAACGATGGCCAGGCTCATTAAGCCTACCTCCGGCAGCATTACGCTGGACGGCAAAGCCATCAGCAAGATCCCGCCCAAGCAATTGGCTCGCGTGATCGGACTACTCCCGCAGTCTCCTATTGTTCCGGAAGGCATTTCGGTAGCAGATCTGGTCGGCCGTGGAAGATTTCCGCACCAATCCTTGTTCAGTGGCTGGACCAAGAAGGATTACGAGGCTGTGGCCGAAGCCATGACCATTATGAACATTACCGAGTTTGCCAATCACAATATTGATGAGCTTTCAGGCGGACAACGTCAGCGTGTGTGGATTGCCATGGCGCTGGCGCAACAGACGGATATCCTCTTTCTCGATGAGCCGACGACCTTCTTGGATATTACGTATCAAGTCGAGATTCTAGACCTGCTTACCGAGCTGAACCGCAAGCATGGAACGACTATTGTGATGGTACTGCACGATATCAACTTATCGGCACGGTATGCAGATCATATCTTTGCGCTTCACACCGGAAAACTTGTGGCTGAAGGCAAGCCCGCAGAGGTGATAACCGCCCCACAGGTCAAAGACATTTTCGGATTGGAATGTACGGTTATTGAAGACCCCGTTTCGGGATCACCGATGGTGGTGCCTAAAGGGCGATATCATGCGAAATAGACAAATAGCGGCAGTTGCGACTAACTGTCGCTATTTTATTTTGGTCTAATCGGTTTTAGCTAGAAAGCGAATAGTTACCGAGGTCCCCTGACCTTTGGCGCTGTGATATTCGATCGTTCCCTCATACTTTTCCACGATATTGTAACAGATCATCAATCCCAGTCCCGTCCCATTCGTTTTCAATGAATAAAATGGAGTCCCCAGCGACTTTACCTCTTCCTCTGTCATACCACTTCCCTGATCCGTTATTCGCATCTCCACCCACTGCTTCTCTCTCTTCGCTGTTACTTGGACGGTTGTACCCGCCTCCGAAGCTTCGAGTGCATTTTTGATGAGGTTAATCAGCACCTGCTTGAACTCTATGGTGTTAATAAGAATTGTACAACTCTCTTCCGCCTGTACATCCATATGCTTGTCTGACAACATCGCATAGGAGCTGAGCAGACCGGTCACACCCTCAAGAACCTCCTTAACATCCACCTTCTCTGGTCTGAGTTCTCTATTGGGTTTGGCAAGGGTCAGAAATTGAGAAGTCACCTGCTCGACGGTATTCAACTCATCAATCATTAAAGCAAACTTATTTCTGACCGGTTGTTCAAAAGAGGTATCTTCTCGATACAGCTGCAAAAAACCTCGCACAACTGTCACTGGATTACGAATCTCATGTGCAACAGCAGCCGTTAAATGGGCGATCATTTTCAACCGCTCCGATTGCTGCAATTGTTCAAAATACAGTTGTTGCTTCCTCATCCGAGAAAAGGTCAGGTGGAAAATAAGAAATAAAATGATTTGGCTCGCCATAATATTGATAAAATTACCGATCACATCCGTATGTATATATGCATACTCGTTCCCTTGGTTATACAGAAGATTGTAACCAAACGTAATGAGGATCAAAATCCCATTTAGAATCAACGAACAATAGAATAATTTCAGATCATAGAACAGGATCGCGAGGGCTGGAAGAAGACAAATGAGAATATAGGTTGTCCACGACTGGGGATATAGAAAAGCAAGCGTATAGAAGTATGCAAACCCCATTAGAATGATGCTTAATCTAAAGAGAAACGTCTCCACCTTTGGATACAGCAATAGACATACGGCCAGAACAGTTACGCATAGGCAATGGATCACATACCCCACCGTAACCCCGTTCAATTCGGTCGTGGACAGGATTAATCCCGATAACATCAGAGCAATAATCGTAAGCATTGAGATGTAATACGTTTTCCGATTGATCTGACTATGCATTTCTTTCATGAATTCACCACTTTTAAATGGATTTAGATGTAGGCCGCTTTCGGCTTTCTACAATATCATTGTATCTTATTTAACGACCTGCATATATGGGCTCTGATTAAACATCCCTTCAGAAAAGAGGATTACACTAAAAAGCCATACGGATGATAGTCCGTACGGCTGAATTAACGGTTTGTTTTAATTATACATAACACATGCGTGAATGATAAATGACGATACGAAGGTTACTTCCAGAGCTCTTCAGCAATTTCCTTAATAAAGGCTAGCTTGCGCCATTGCTGTTCCTCGGTCAGATGGTTGCCTTCTTCCGTGGAAGCGAAGCCGCATTGCGGGCTCAGGCAGATTCGATCCAGATCAACATATTGTTTAGCTTCTTCAATCCGTTTCAGAATATCTTCCTTGTTCTCCAGCTCTCCAAATTTGGAAGAGAAGAGGCCCAGCACGACCTGCTGATTGTCCTTCAGGAAACGAAGTGGCTTGAAGTCACCAGCCCGTTCTGTATCGAACTCCAGGTAAAAGCCAGAGTAGTTATCGATGCTCAGAAGTGTCTGCGCAATCGGCTCGTAACCGCCACCGACTCCTGCAAATGTTGAAACATAATTACCGCGGCAGACATGAGTGGTTACCACGAGGTCTTCCGGCAGGCCGGATACCACTTCTTCGTTTAGTTTCGCAAGTTCGTTTGCATACTCTTCCACATTAACACCAATCTGCTCCATCACTGCGATGAACTGTTGGTCACACAGTGCACCCCACGTGCAATCATCAATCTGAATGCTGCGGCAGCCGGCTTCATAGAAAGTCAGGATGGATGCTTTGTACGCCCCAGCAATGTCCGAGAGAAGCTCTTGGCGGTTCGGATAGATGGCCTGTGTGCTTTCCTTGTTATCTGCCCGGTCCAATTCAAATAGGAACTGTGCAGCTGCTGGAATAGATTGACGGGCAACGACGTCTTCCCCAACCGCTTCTTTCAAGAAGGCATAATGCGCTACAAATGGATGACTGCTATAGCTGATTTTACCGGTCAGGCGAGCTGTTTCCGGTCTGGACGTCGCACCGTTGAATCGGTAGCCTTCCTCGATGATCGTCCGCTCTACACCATCCAGTCCCCAGAAGAAGTCCAGATGCCACCAAGAGCGGCGGAATTCGCCGTCGGTTACCGCTTGAAGGCCAACTTCTTTTTGTTTTTGTACGAGTTTCACAATCTCGGCGTTCTCGACTTCATTCAACTGTTCCGTGGTGATTTCGCCGTTCTGGTATTTTAATCTGGCATCTTTCAACGCACTCGGGCGCAGGAAACTACCAACAATATCATATCGAAATGGAGTGACGGTTCGCTGTTTAGGTTCTGTTTGTATGCTCATAGTTTAATCTCCCCGTATATCATTATTTGATTAAATATAACATATCCGATCGGAATAACTGTTCTACGAAAGAGTTATAGCCCGTTATAGTTATTAGCTATAACAGGCTATATTTAAGGAGAGTCATATAATAATCAAGTATTCATTCTAATCTTACCTGGCCTGATGCTCAGAACTGAACCTCAACACTATGATCTTACGTCAACGTAAGAACGATCTGATCACCGGAACGGGTGATTTTGTAGATACCCTCCTGCATGTCGATGCCATAATGCTTTTTCAGCAACCACTTGGCATTTAGATCCGTCTCGACAACCACCAGATAATCGTAGCCGCTCAACAGGTTGTCCATATTGTCCTCATAGAACAACACGATCCCGTCCACATGTGGAGCATACAAGAAATACTTCCCTACATATTGCATGTAATAGTTCGTGACCTGCTGGTCCCTGTCTGAAGCGTAGAAGAGATATCTGTTATTATCCTCCTGCCCACCTGAGTACCACCGATCACCAGTAACCGCATGAATCTTGTAAGGGAGAGTTGTATCATAGCTTTGGGCGATAGAGACGATCCCATTGTATTCGGACAAAAGAATGGTGGCGGCTACCGCCATACAACCAATAATTCCTTTTTGATAATGCCCCTTCGTCTCAACCGTCTTAAAGGATTGATAATCAGGCACTTCACCAATCCGATAGTGGAATGAACGCTCCAGGTCGATCGCAGCGCACAACACTAGCCCACCGGCGAACAGCACCACGATACTCGATGCATAACGCTCAAAGCCAGCCAGGACAATCGCTTCATCCAATGGCATGGAGAAGAGGTACAACGCCAGAATGCCTGTATAGTACAGTAACAGAACAACGTCCAGCGCAATTAGTGCTTTCCATAAGTTCCACTTCTTCTTAAGCACCACGATGGCAAATACAGAAGCTGCGATCGCGATAAGTTGGAAAATAACAATCCCGATCACGGGTCGGGTCGTCAGATCCGTACTGGCCTTCAGGAAAGTCCACAGAATCTCCTGCATCTGCTCCGGCGTTTTGCCGGCCTGAATCCCCGAAGTAGCGACATCGAACTTGTTATCGATGCCTTGGAACACCGTTGCCATTCTCCAGCTCCAGCCGAAGTAGGGAATAAGTGCACCACAGATCGTGCCCACTACAGCGATTGCTGTTTTCCAACTGAACTTTTGCTTATGCTTTAGCCATGTATACACCAGAAAGATCAGGCCGATGGCGGCGAAAATAATACCCGTACTTTTGATGATGGTCAGCAATCCCGCAAGCGGAAGAACGACAATACATGCCTTTTTGATCTCATTCCGATATTGGTAGATCACCGCCAGGATCGCGAGCGCGTAAATCGGAAGCAAGAAGTCTACAAGCAGATTGGTGATCCGAATCGTAAGATTGAAAAATGAAAGTGTAGATAACCCAAGTCCGAGAAAAGCGTACAAAAGAAAACGTTTCTTCTCCGAAACGATGCCGAACATGGCATAAAAACAGGAGAAGATAAGCAGACCTTGTGCCAAGAGCATCACGGACTGGGAGTGCCCCATGAAGCGACAGACATAATAAATAAATGACGAAGTCCCCAGCGGATAGTTTTTAAAATCAATCAGGCTGGAGTCTGGCGTCGGAAAGGCATCTGTACTCAGCATCTGCTTCAATACGATAGCCCAGTGGGAGAAATTATCGTAGTGCGTTAATTGGTTCTGAAAGAGTACCAGCAAGAAAACGAAAGTCCCTGCCAGGAATGAAAATTGGAATATGGAAAAGGACATACGCAATGATGCCCCTTGGCGCAGTCTGAGAAACAACCTCCGCCCATACAAAAGCAAACCTGCAATCAGAATGACAAGGCTGCCCGTAAAGAGCTGCCCTGCCAAACCACTCAGAAAAACAAGGCAGGCAATCGAGGAAAACACGAATACAGGGATGAACTCCCAACGAAGTGAGAGTGCCTTCCGTACAAACTGCATATAACCAAGAAAGGAGAATATCAATAAAACTCCCATCACAAAATGAAGCACAATGAGCATCTTTATCTCTCCTAACCCTCTCTGGTGGCACGATCGGAATGTGGCTGTATCAAATCAGTCAGCAATTGGTCAATCAGGCCCTTCTCCACAATATTGTCGATATTCTCCACCGAGAGAAGCACCTCGCGCTCACGGGCTGTCGTTTTTCCCGTATGTTTCAAAATGACTTCAATATCACTCTTCGTATAAAAAGTAACGACCGCTCCTGCCGCAATGTCACCATGGAAACCCGTCGCGGAAAAGAAACGATAATTAAAGCTGCGCAGCGTACAGCCAGCATCATTGGTGAAATGAACTGGAAGCTGAAGAGAAAGTCGCGGCATTTTCCGCTGATCCGATCGGGGTTGAACAATACGTTTTTTCACATTGCGAAGCATATCGTCATAAGCCGTGTCCCATAGGTTCATCTGCTCTGGCAACGAGTGTTTACGGTCATAGATGATTTGCATATATTGGCGGTTATCATTTTCATCAATCGGCTGAACCGTTGCGGAGTAACGCCAGCCCTCTCCATCCTGTTTCACATAAACGATGACTGCATCGAGGTTGGCCTCATACCGATCGGTTTTGACGATCAGAGAGATGATTTTCTGTTCAGCCAAGTAAATAGGATAAGGCACATAGAAGGCAATACCTTGTTCGGATACATCAACCGTTTTGGCCTGATATCGCAGATTGTTAGCTTGGTCGTAAATCGTAACATCCTCCTGTGCCCGAATCCGTTCTGTCTCCCGATACGCACGTCTGCCGACCATGAAGAACAGGGCGTAACATAGCGCAATCATGTTATGAATGAGCCAGAAAATAATGATACTGCTGAAGAACAGTGCGATGCCATACTTTCCATTGACATACCGAATCACAGCTGCAATGGAAAGCAACAGCAGGAAGATATGCGGAAGTGCATATAACAGCGCAGACATCCACTGCCGACCATTGGCTCTGCTTTTGTTGGTAACCTTGAATTTTTTCTCACGAATGCCCAGCGTCTCCAGGAGAACCGGCCAGATCAGATAAGGCATAAATATCGTATCGATAACCTGACTCCATCGCTGATTCCGAATATTACTGGACAGATATCGCATGGATACACTGTAGAAGAAATAGGATGGAAGCCAGAAGATTAAGATTTGCCAGAAGGTTGTGTTCACAATCTGGAAGTCGAATAACGCAAACAAAATAGGCGCCAAAATGAAAATCAAACGGTTAAAGAAGGACCACCAGTATAAGAAACTGCTTAAGTAGGTCACTCTCGTCCAGAAAGGGAGCTTTCCAGATATGGGTGCACGCGTATTCTGCAGGCTCTGAATAATCCCCCTTGCCCAACGAATCCGCTGCTTAATCATGCTTTTGACTGTTGTTGTCGTCTGTCCGGCAGCTTGAACCTCTTGAGTCGCATAGGTAATATAACCTTCCTGCTGCAAGCGGATGCTTGTCTCAAAGTCCTCGGTGATCGTATTCAGCGGAAAACCTCCGATGTCTTCCATGCCTTGCCGGGAAATGATCGTATTGCTTCCTGTGTAGGCTACCGCATTGGAGGCGTTACGCAGGATGTTCACTTCTCTGGAGAAGAAATCCTGTTCATTCGGAATGCCTTGCTCTGCATACAGGTTAAACTGGAAGAGATCTGGATTGTAGAAGCTCTGCGGAGTCTGTACCAGACCAAGCTTGAACTTAGGATCCATTTCATCCTGCCTACGAGGACGCCATTCCTCATTCTCCTTAATGAACGTAGAGAGCATGAAATAGGGGACCGTTTTCATCAGGAAGGTATGCTGTGGGATCATATCTGCATCAAACGTTGCAATGAGCGGAGAAGAGCTTTTGCTCAGTGCATTGTTCAGATTACCAGACTTGGCATCCTTATTTCCGGGGAACCCCAGATATCCGACACCAAATTGTCTGGCAAGCTCCTCCACCTCAGGTCTTGCTCCATCATCACAGATATAGATATGAACCTTCTGCTTGTCCGGATAATCCATGAACGTACAAGCATTAACGGTTTTATATAACAGGTCAACGGGCTCATTATGGGTAGCGATAAATACATCCACATCCGGATAATACTCCGGCGGAACGGTTGGAAAGTCGAGCTGTGTACGTTCTTTTTGCATCTTTTGAAAGAATAATTCAAAGGTTGTCAGTACGGTGACCGTTTCAGCTACAATCAGAAGCATACCGAAAATGACGTTTAGAACGCCTTCACCCCATGGCAACGTAAAGAACGTACGCCATACCAAATAAATCGACATCAGAATCATCGTGATGATAAAAAAGATATTCTGTCTTTTTTCGTTTTGCACTACAGCTGCTTCCTCCTTGCTGCAAATACCCATCTTCGCTGCAATTGGAAACTGAGCAGGAACAGCAAGGCATCACAGACGAATTTCGCCAATTTCTCATCTACGAAGAGAACGGTATGGAATATATATACGCCGGTACTGGAAAGCAAGATCACCACTCCGCATAACGTCAGATAGCGCCATAGACTTCCCTGGCTATCCTCCTTGCGGAATACAAAGTGTCTGTTCAGTACATAGTTGACTACAATGGAGATAATTCTCGCAATCACGGTTGCCAGCAGAATTCTTAAATAGTGCTGTTCACCCAACACGGGCCGTAACGCGTCAATCAAAAACCATGCGATACCCAAATCGACAACCGAACTAGCCACCGACGATGAAATGAACCGCAGAAAGTTGGAGAACAACACACCCATGACCCGAGCGCTATCCTGGATCGCTTTAAAATGAGTTCCCGCATTACCATTTTCATAAATGACTTGGATTGGCATGGTATGGATCGGTATCCCGGATTGAATACAGGAAATGAGCATCTGCAACTCATATTCAAATCGAGTTCCGCGAACATCCCGCATAAACGCAAGTAGCCCGGGACCGAAAGCACGAAGCCCGGTCTGGGTATCCGATAGTTTCTTTCCATATAACATGGCAAAAATAAAAGAGGTCATCCGATTGCCTAACAGGGACTTTGGCGGTATGTTCCCCTCGCTGAAATTCCTTACGCCGAGCACCAAAGAGTCTGGATGAAGCCTTGCTTCCTGGGCAATCCGATATACATCTTCCGCTGCGTGCTGACCATCTGAATCAGCGGTTACGACAAAGGAAGATACATCAAATTCCTGCGCAATATACTGAAATCCCGTCTTGAGTGCTGCACCCTTCCCCTGATTTTCCTTATGCGTCAGCAGAGCACATCCATTCTCACGAAGCTCCTCAAAAATCGACTGGTAGGCCTCACCAGATCCGTCGTCCACAATAACAATATTCGTCAAGCCATACTCTCGCAATTGCCGTACATAGGCTGGAAGTCTCTCATCCGGTTCAAGCGATGGAATGAGGATGATCGTTTCGCCGTTTTGTTTACCCTTAATCATCCTAATGAGCCTCAATTCGACATATTTTCACAAATTCTTTTGGAATATTGTGAGTATAACATCGAAAGGGGGGGCAGTAAACGAGCAAATTTGTAACCTACTGGTAAAAAAGTTGTATCATTATATGTACTCCTATATAGGTGAAAAATACTAGTCAAACGTTAGTCTAGCACTACTCAAATAACTTCACATTCGGCTCTCGTTTCAGTACATGTACTAGCATGTCATGCAGTTGGCTACAGTGATGATAGAAGTGCGCCTGTGTGTCGAGAAGCCTCTCGACGCGTGTAATGAACACCTCCCCAGTATGCATTCGTTTCTCGTCATAGTTCATCATCCGTCTCCATCGACCGATTGGACATGCTTCGACTTACAAATCTAGACGAATGGTCGCTTATGTGGATCACGAATTTGAATTAGAATTACTGTAGACGATTGAAAAAGGCTGTGATTCCAATGTTATTCGAAAGAGACAAATGGTTGCAGTATGGCATCCTGCACGATGAGCCCTCTCTCGTGCCACGGTTGCCAGAAACACAGTTGCTTGAGAAGGATACGTTAATGAAGATGCTTCTTCAATATCCCAGCGTTGTACTGAAACCTCGCAATGGCAGTTACGGAAGGGATATCCTGTTCATCAAACGAAGCAGTGCAAATGCTTATCGTATTCAAAATGAAAATAACACAATTACCATGAGAGACACCGAGCAGTTACTCGAATGGTTCGAAGAAACAATTAAAAGTGATGAATATATTATCCAAAAGCGTCTGCATCTTGCTCAAATTAAACACAGGCCGTTCGACATTCGGATCATGGTTCAGCGCAAAAAGGGCTCCTCCTCCATTTGGAACGTCACAGGTTCCTATGCTAAAGTCGCAGCACAAGGATACCAAGTCACCAATGTGAATAACCGCCCCCTTCCAGTGCTTAAAGCACTGAGACTAGCTCGTATTGGAGATCGGCGCTTACTTATCAGAGCGGAACAGGTTGCACGATTAGCTGCCAAACGATTGGGAGAGCATTACCCCATGCTTAGACAAGTCGGGTTCGATATAGCTGTCGACAAGAAACGGCGAATCTGGATTATCGAAGGAAATTATCAACCGGATTTGCGCCCTTTCCGGCTTATGAAAGACTCCTCGATGCACCGCAAAATATTATGGTACAAGGAACATTAAAGCGAAAAATGACGACCTGCCTTCTATCCTTGGCAAGTCGTCTCTTCATTTTTGATAGCTAATCTCGAGCTTGGCCCGCTTCGGTTATTTCCGGCAGTTTCTAGTCGCGCTTGTAACGCGTGTCACTCGGAACTGATTTACCCCTACCTGTATAATGGCGAACTGGCTGTACGAAGTACCAGATGACGTATACGGTTCCGCTTCAATATTACCACTCGGCGTTCTAACTGTTGCGGTGATTCTGGTTACCAGGCAGACTCCACGGCCAGAAGATCTCCAAGTCTCGTCACGCTGAACACTATATCTATCGTTGCTACAAAAGATGGATGCATACTCCACTACTCCACTCGCATTAAACGAAGTAGAGTTATAGATCTGAACAGGGTCATAACCACCTCTAGGTGCTCCAGGTCTTCTATTTCCCATTCTCAAAACCTCCTTATTATTGATAGTCTATTAAATGCAAATTAATCGTTTTGGTAAGGTATAAATGTGGACAAGAAGAAAAAAGTACGTTTGTCCGGTGGTCGAGGGAATAGGGAAGCTTAAGTTGGTCATACCGCAAACACGAAAAAAACCACCCTTTAATGTAAAAGGTGGCTCGGGAATGAATCTAATTTTTCTACCATCATCTGTGTATCTACAAGACTTGTCGAGATTAAGTTGTATGTACGCCTTGCGAGCATCGCAGTAACGCTCCTGATGCCCCTATTCTGCCGACTCCGCCAACCATGCTTGCATAGCCGGAGTTTCCGCCCGATTCAAACGTAAGGCAATTTCAGTATTGTTCTCATCTGGTGGCATGATTTCAACAAGCACACATACGGATTCTCGCATTTGGTTTAAGGCAAATATGCCTTCATCATCGAGCATTTTCATCGCCAGCTCCATAGCTTTCAACCTCACATCCAACTCGCGATTCCAATCATCAATCTCCAAATCCGCAATGAAAGGACGCTCGTTAAACTGTTGTTTGACACCGTCAAAGTTATCATCCCCAAAACAACAATAGGGCGAATCCGCATACGACCATTTGATGAGTTCCGCAATCGTTGATACCGGCGTGTCACTTTCCTCTGCTTGCCTAGCCGACTCCAACGCTAAAGCTTCCCACGACCAAGCAGAGATGCTTGGCGCATGTCCCTCGCCAGTAGTGTATAGCGTACAATAATAGTAACGTTCACCATTTTCAAAAAGAGTGCAAAAAGACATTCTGGCAGCAGCGGCAATCTCTATGGCCAGTGTCTCTATTTCTTGCATTGGCTTCATGATTAGAGTTCTCCTTTCCATTTGTCGATCATCTGCCACTTCTATATGAATTGGCTATTTGGACTAGATACCAGACACCCGCACCCACCAGGGCAGCGAACACCAGATTGATAAAACCGAACACGATGAGTGACTTGACCCGGCTTGGACCGATCCAGAAGGCGGTAACGAACTGGAAGACAGCAGGTAGCAGAAACGCCAGCCATGAGATGCTTATAAGCTTTTCTGTTCTGAAGCTCCACCATACTGCGGAACATGAAGCAGCGAATAGTACCCAGGTACAGATAATCTTTAGGGCGAACATCATTTCGGTACCCTCCTATTTACCACGAACCACAAGTCCATATTTACTGAATATCCACGATTGGCTCAAGTCGTGCATTGCATCATGGCTTATACGCACAGAGGGCTTCTGTTCCTTCATCGCATCAGCATCAAGGGCTGAGAAGCGGAGGGGTTTGGTCATTTTTTTGATAGAGTCTCTTATCTCATCGAAAAACGCATAGGTCAGCGGCTTATGGTCCCGGATATCCTCATACATATAGTACTTTCCTTTTTCGTCTTCCAAATTAACTTGAAAGCCTTTCGGAAATGAAAGCAGGATACACGGCAATTCATCTTCTGCCCATTGTCCGTGATATGGAAAAGAAACAGCTTCATTTCTCACAAAAAATCCTGAACTTTCTTGATCTGACGAAACTATTATCGAGTAAACAAAGAAGGGGTGAACGTCATTTCTCTTTTCTGCAGCCACAAAATACTGATAAAACGTCTGATATGCCTCGTACACTTGTTTATAATCATGCTCTGTGCGGGCAGCATTCGTACGAAAGAATTGCACTTGCCTCTGCTCCAAAAGCAGTAGAAGGCTTTTAACTCTTCAGGAGTTATGAAGAATTTCAGTTTATAGAATCCGCTGTTCTTTAATTTGTCCATTTCTTTTCGCTCACCACACCTCATAGATTTCTGAGACTCATCATGATCTTAGAGATTCTTCGTGCAATAATATCCGTTCTATATATGTATCTTATTTCCATTATAGTGTCTACATTCGCTGAGTCTACCTACTTTACACCTGAATTTCGATAATGAAAAAAACACATCCTAATTGGGATATGGCATTCTCCTAGATTAAGAAGCACGCTCACTCACCCAATAGGATGTGTTTTACTGTTTAATATAAGGTTTGAATAATTCCTATATTATGAAGCTTTTGCTGCAACAGCTTTCTCAATTAATGCTTTGGCATCGTTATTAGAAAGACCTTGTTTAGGTTGGAGCGATTTTTTATCTGTTCCACCAAGAATACCTTTGTCAATCAGTTTTGCCATAGGCTTAATCGCATACTTAGACACCGTTTTGCCATCCTCGAAACCAGCAATGATCGTAGCAGCATCTTTATCAGAAGCTTGATCGTTTACCAATTTAGCAAGAATGGTCGCAGCTTCTTCAAGTGTGATATCCCGTTCAGGATAGAAGTTTCCACCGTAACCTTGAATGAATCCAGCATGCGTTGCTTCAGCAATCGCATCTGCATATGCAGCATTAGCGGCAACATCCTTGAATGCAGGCGCTGTAGCGACTTCGTTTAGTTTCAACATGTCGACCAGCGCACTTACAAATTCAGCACGAGAAATGACTTCTGTCGTTACTGGTGTTTCCGTTTGCTCAGTAGATGCAGCCACATTTGTGATACGTCCTTCATTTGTAGCTTCGATGCTACCACCTTTATATGTTTCGACAATGTACTCATAGAATACATCCAGATCGATAGGACCTGCCAAGGATGATTTGGCATCCAGCAGCACTTTGTAGCTGTCTCCACCTGCGGCCATGAAATTGTTAACTACAGCCGTATATGTTTTTGCAGATTCCAATGGTGTTCCATCTTCCAGACTAAGACCGGTAATACGCTCTGCAACTGGCTTGTTAAAATCTGCAGCATATTTCAAACCAGCAATTTGCAGAGTTTTGGTGTTGGGCGTACCATCAGCATTAGTTCCCCATTGCTGCTGCAACAAGGTTTTAACCTGTTCACCAGTCAGCTCCAGTTTCACTAATGTATTGCCGAAAGGTTGAATTTTCGCAAGATCAGCAAAGGTCACATCGCCTTGTGGCAGATCTGCACGAATACCACCTGGATTCATAAATGCAAAGTCAGCAGCGCTTGCTTTATCCCCAAAGTCTGCTTGGCGCATTGCATCTGCAATCAGGTTACCTAGAGGGGCTTCGTTATTATAAGCATCTGTACGAGTAACAGAACCATCCGTTGTACCTACTGGCTTCGTCAGCTCAGGATGCTTGTCCAATGATTTTTTAATAATAGCCAACGTCTCAGGGTCTTCTTTTACACCTTCTTGGAAAGTCGTTGTAATCGTAGCTGATTTTTCAGTTACATCCCCGGTAGCAGGGTCAATCATCAGCTTGATATCTTCAAATGCAGTACCATAGGAATAAGCTTGCACGATCAACTTTCCATTCACTTCACCGTTAGCCAAAGCATGATTGTCACCTGCAACGATAACGTCAACAGGTGAATCCGCCGGTAGAGCTTTTGCCAAGTCAGCCGCTTCTCCAGTAGTTACGCCTTCTTTGGTAGTTGCCGGATCATGCGCCAACACAATGATCGTTTCTACACCCTTATCTTGCAACTCTTTTGCATATTTATTAACAGCTTCAACTTCTTCTTCTACGCTTAAGAAACGCACACCAGCGGTACCCGATGGCGATACTTTAGCAGGGGTAGACTTCGTCACTAGTCCGATAAATCCGATTTTGACTCCACCCACTTCTTTGATCACATAAGGCTGAATCAATGTTTTGCCAGTGGCAGTTTCAATGACGTTTGCATTGACGTAATCAAATTTCGCACCAGCATGTGTTACCTTACCTTCTTTTGGATCAAGGCCACCAAAGATCTGTGCCTTCAAAGCAGCGACACCTTGGTCGAATTCATGATTACCCAAGGAGCCTACATCAAATCCCATCATATTCATCCATTCCATGGTAGGCTCGTCACGATCAAGTGATGAGACTGGAGCAGATGCACCAACAGAGTCTCCATTATGGAAGAGTAGGGAGTGTTCATATTTGGCTTGAGCTTCTTTTAGATAGGTTGCTAGAATTGGAGCCGTTCCTGCCTTCTTATCACCCACGATTGATGTGGTATCCAACTGACCGTGAAAATCATTGATTCCAATCAAGTGTACTTCTACATCGTTACCTGCGGCAGAGACAGAACCTGCTGCGCCAAATAGTTGCGTGAGTAATAGTGCAGTAGTTGCGATACGTATCGTGCTTTTGCCCAGAACTTTTTTCCAAGACATGAAATACAAAACCCCTCTCCAATTTTAGATCCTGAGATATTTTACCATAGTTCAATTCATAAAAATCATAAAATATATAAAATAGATGTAAAAAATTTAGGAGATTGATAGAGAAGATGCAGACGAGATGTCATATAGCATTGGAGGTATGTGATAGATTCGGAATTTAATAGAAAAATATGGATTTTATATTTTCTAGTTGCTATAATGGAAAATAAAGTATTAACCCTCACCTGATGATGCAGATCCTCTACTAAAATAAGAACAGATACGTAGCTTCTCTCTCCTAACAAGCACACAGCCCATCACATAATATGTATCAAAATTTTTCACACTTTCTATTAAAGGAGGTTACCTTTGGGAGCATTTTAGATCTAAGTTCCCGTCTTTCACCAATCGGGAGTAGCGTTAACCATTATAAAGAACATAGGAGCGTGTCCAATGATCAAACAACTTTTCCCCAAATCTATTCGAATTCTTATGGCTTGCTTGTTGATTCTTGCATTTGCCGTACCAACGACGGCTTCTGCCGGCTATATCGGAGATAAGCTCACGATCGGCCAAAGCATGGCCAAAGGTGACTATCTTACCTCCCAAGATGGTAGATTTTCAGCCATTTGGCAGAATGACGGGAATTTTGTCATCTATCAGAATGGTTCTTCTCTTTGGAGTAGCGGTACCAGTAACAGTGGGGCTCTCACGTTCAAGTTTGAACCACAATACGGGAAACCTGTCATGTATAAATATGGCATGAAGTATCAAGATGTTTACCAATATGGTTATCGCTTTGGATTCAACCATGCCACAGGTAAATTCGAATATTACACCGGCTGGGGATGGGATCAAGTTTTGATGATTGATACTTCTGTACTGATAGCTGCTTGGTCTCCCAATACCACCTCATGGATTCCAGGTCATCACGGAAGCAGCTTACCGACTAACACAACGGGTGACACACTGGTCATGCAAAGTGATGGGAATTTAGTTCTCTATAACACAACCCTGACCAATGACTATTATCCTAACAGTTGGATTCCTGTCTGGGCTTCGAATACAGGCGGGCGCTAAAAGGGAAACGAACTCGAATGTTAAAGAAAGATAAAAAAGAGTCGCATGATTTGCGGCTCTTTTTTGTGTCTAACGTTTTTGGGTCCACTCACCAATATGTATGCATATAACCAGATAGTAAAAAAATCTGAGGAATCTAATTAGATCCCTCAGATTAGTTTAAGATAGCGTGCACTTATTACTAAGTTTGAGTGTATTCGCGATGAAAAATTACCACAGATCTTCCGGGATGTACTTGATCATCGTTTCGGAGCCATCTTCATTGATCTTATACATATGGGTTCTTGTGGCTTCCTCGATATGTCCATATGACCATTTGTCCAAACGGTTGTCCGGATATGAAGGTTCTGATCCAGTCAGAGGACCTCTATACAGCATCCCATTAATCATCTTAACGGCTTCCTCTCGGGTAATCTGACTTCCCGGTTGGAAAGAAGAATCCTTATACCCTGATACGATACCGAAACGGAAAACTTCATCGATAGACTGCTCTGCCCAGTTTCCCTCAATATCTGTAAACGAGCTGATTCTCAAGATAGGGTCCATCTTCAGCTCTCTGGCAACGCCGAGATAACGCGCAATGGCTGTAGCTAGCTCTGCTCTTGTAATGGGCTGATCCGATCTGAATGTATGATCTGCATAGCCTTTGAATATCCCTTTATTTGCAACTGCTTCGATATAATCGGCACCCCAGTAATCCGTAGCGACATCGCTGTACAGCTTGATGTGTCGAACCTCTTCTTGCAAATGAAGCGTCCGCGCAAAAATAGCTGCAATCTCTGCACGAGTGATGAGCTTTTCAGGTTTAACTTTACCGTCTGGGTACCCCATAATATATCGATCATGTTTGTGCTCATAACGGTTAGAGTACAACATCACTTTAATCAAGGACGTATCGTCCTGCGTATTCACAAGCGTAAGCTTATGATCTGAGCCGACCACAGCCGTAACAGAAGCATAGTTCTCGCCCTCGGTCATTTCGTTAACCTTTAGTTTAAATGTCAGTTGGCCACGTGTGTCTCCTGCCAGCTTACCAACATTCCATTTTATTTCTTGGCCTGTAACGACGCCGCCGTTTGCATCAACTAAACTCAATCCCGTCGGGATAGTAGCTTTAACATACAAGCCATCAGCCTCAGTCAACGTTTTATTGGCGTAAATCACGGTGAAGGTTAGAATATCGTCTTCTCTGCCCTTCATTTTGTCCACAAGGATAGCTGTGGCAAGATCAATGGGCTTGGTCGTTATGGTCTTAGGTGGTACAGGCTCAGTCGTTGTGACTGGCGGCCCTACAGGATCAGTCGTTACAACTGGAGAGCCCCCTCCGTTGGATGACGGCAGTGGCGTCATGCTAAAGTCATACAGTACGATCTCCGTACCTACATGAATTAGTGGCTGGTTCGTATCGACAACTCTGCTGTCGAAATCTTTATATCCTGCCTTGGTCGCGGTTAAGTAGTAGTCCGTATGCGGAAATACCATGAACGCATATTGCCCAGTCGCATCACTCGTCTGCGGGTTCGCGTTATCCGCTGGCGGGAAGCTGCTCACAGGTGGCAAGTTGACCACCGTTCCGTTGCTGTAATGAAGCGTAACGATTGCACCGGATACTGGATGACCCGTCACCGAATCGGTAATTGTACCGTAGGGGTCAATGAGCACCTCATTAATGCTGATTTGTCCGTCTGAACTAATTTGAATATCAGCATGACCAACAACAACAGGTTGTGTTCCACCGCCCGGGAGCGGAATATTATAGATGACATCGGCAGTGTAGATGCCCTTAAGTACACTGTCGATATTAAATATTCCATTAGAATCAATTTGGCCTGTATGAGCCCCATTGCCGTCATTGATCAACACCGTGTAACCGCCGCCCACAGTTCCGTTGAGCGCCAGGGAGCCGCCCTGCGATGTTTCTACCAAGACAACACCAGCGACTGTTTTATTCCCCTCAAAGGATCGACCATCCACACTAGCATTGACTGGAACACTCTGATTAAACGTGACGGATTTTTTCTGTCCACCAATCTCTACTTGCTTTGTAATGGATACATCGTATGTCACATTACCCTGCGGTATAGCTAGGGTGTATGCTCCATCGCCCGCTGTAACTGCAACAGCATGAAAATCAGTAATACCATCACCATCAAAATCTTTGCTCACTTTAATCAAAGCGCCTGCTACGGGGCGACCCGCTTGGTCTGTGACGATACCCGTAATAACACCAGGGGTGATCGTAATATGAATCGTATCACTCACGTAGAGGTCTCTTAGGCTATCAGCAACCGTTGCCGTTAATGGAATAGATGCAGATTCCGTACCGCCAAGTATAGCCGCCGTGAAGGTTGTAGTTGCGATTCCGTGTGCGTCCGTCAAGACGCTTATCGTATTCAAGTTCCCAGCAAAATGGCCGTATGTTGTATCCGGCACTTTAAATACGACTTGAACCCCTGCCTGAGGATGACCCTCTTTATCAGTCACCACCGCCTTAAAGACGGATGTTGACGCGCCGTTACCAAGTATGGACGACGGGTTGGCCGTCAATATCATTTCAAATTCGACAAGCTCAAAGTCTTGGATGACCACTCCATTCGTATTAACGTTGACCTTGGATACTGAGATTTCTCGATGAGCCAAGCTGTACTTATCGCTAATCACTTCTAGAATATATTTATTGATCACGACATTTTCAAAATTGTATTTACCATTTGAACCTGTCGTGAACCGCTCCTTCTCTTTACCTGCAAGGTCACGTAAAATGACTGTTGCTTCGGATACCGGGTCTCCGGTTTTCTTATCCGTCACCGTTCCAGCAATGCTCGGGTTGGTAATTGTGATCGTCACCGTAGCTATGTTGGACTGACCTGTTCCGTCAGAAGCTTGATACGTGAACGTCACACTTCCTGATGCTTCCTCTTTTGCCTCAAACGTGAATGAGCCATCCGAGTTGGCCGTCAGCGTACCCTTGCTTGAGTCGCTAACTGAACTAATATTCACTGCTGTGAGCGTATCGTTCCCTGCGCTAGTATCGTTGAGTAAAATTCCTTTTTCCGCCGGGACGGTAAGTTTACCCCCTCTTGCAACCTGATAGCTGTCATTCTCGGCAACTGGCGCCGCTCTAAATTTTGCATAATAGTCTCCGGCTGCTTGAACAGTAAATGTATATGACGCATCCGTGCTTACTGGAATACCTGTGCCTTCTTCGTTCTCATACCATCCCACGAATGAATAGCCCAGACTTGGGTTAGCCGCAATTGTTGCCGATTCGCCAAGCCCATAAACATCGTCACCATTAGTCGTGCCCCCGACATTTCCAATGACATGTGTATTGATTGGCAACGTAATTGTGATCGTCACCGTAGCTACACTCGAATAAACGGTTCCGTCAAAGGCTTGATAGGTAAACGTAACATTACCGGAAGCATTCTCCTCCGCAATGAACGTGAACGATCCGTCAGGGCTCACATTCAGCGTGCCCATGCTTGGATCACTGATTGAGCTGACATTCATCGCCGTAAGCGGATGATTCTCATCATCGGTATCGTTCGTGAGTATACCTGCCTCAACTGGAACAGTGAGTGTATCTCCACTCTTAATGCGATAGGTGTCATTCTCCGCAATAGGCTCATGCGTAGAAACTGGTAGAGTAATCGCAATCGTCACCGTAGCTACGTTTGACTGGGCGATGCCATTGTCTGCTTGGTAGGTAAACGTCACGTTACCAGATGCTTCCTCATCTGCCACGAATGTAAATGATCCGTCAGGACTTACATTCAGAGTGCCCTTGCTCGGGTCGCTGACAGAGCTGATAGCCGCCGCCGTAAGTGGACGTCCCTCCGCATCCGTATCGTTCATCAAGATGCCCTCTAGTGCCGAAACGGTGAGCGTATCTCCTCTTAGGACACTATACGTATCATTCTCCGCGACTGGCAGCATAACATATTTAGCATAATAGTCTACATCAGTCTGAACGGTAAAGGTATATGCTGCACTTGTACTTACTGGAGTACCAGTGCCTGCTTGGTTGTCATACCATCCCACAAATGCATATCCTTGATCTGCGCTTGCCTTAATTGTTGCAGAATCACCAATATTGTAGGTGTTATCCCCTTCAGTCGTACCTCCAATGGCTTCGATGACATGCGTGGTGACTACAGCTGTTGTCACTTCCGTTACATTGGTAGTTACTGTATTAGAGCCAAGATTAATCCCCGAAATTACAGCATTGTCGCTGATCACAGTTTGCGGTGTACCTGGTGCCGTTTTCGTGAAGCTCAGCACCTTACTGCTATTCGGGGGTACATCAATTCCCGTTTGTGTTTGGCCCTCACTCGTGACACTAAGACCTGTTTTTGTCGTATCCGTATAGTTATAGATTGTAACTGTGTAGTTTATTGATCCGTTGGTCTGAATCGTTGCGGGACCTGTCTTGTCAATCCCCATCTTCAGATCAAGCTTACCGTTGTTTCCAAGTCTCATCGTCGCTCTTCCATTATTCAGTGACTCCTCGGTTACATAGGTTGCACCAATTCCATCTGTTTTGGAGATCGTCTGCTTACTCGTTAAAGCAAGATAGTAAGGGCTGTCCGTAGGCGGGAAGAAATAAGCCGCTGTCTTGGCCCCATCCATGGAATTACCTGAATTCAGGTAGCGAGATATGTTTCCTACATTATTAGGAGATACCTGAAAAGTGGGTTTTACTTTATAGTTGAGTGCAAATGATCCGTCTGTTGGTGCACTATATTCTCCCGACTTTGGGCTTGTCCGGTTCTTGAAGCGATAAATATGCCTTTGCATATCTACTGCGTCGATATACCAATTGAGACTGGTAACGCCTGCGACTGTCTTAATGACGGCTTTACTTCCGTATCCAGCAAATTGATACGCTGTACCACCGTTTATAATCGTAGTTGCATCCACCGTTGCAACAGCGTCACCGATCTTCAACGTGGACAGATCAACATTAAAGTCCTCGCTAATTTCGTCTGCAACAACAATTGCACTTGCTATATCGGCTGTCTCTGAGCCAAGATCGGTAGTCTCCGGTATATTGAGAAGCGGAAGTATGGTCGTAGTAGCTTCTACATCATTGGCCAACCCCGCAAAAGCTGAACTGACAATGTCATAGGTTGGAGCGAATGTGTAATAATTACTGTAAACAAAAGAATCTGCGTAGTTAAAACCATTTGGTGCCTGAGCAGCATACGTTTTCAGCTTGTCATAGGTATTCTTTGCCGTACCATAGTTATAACTACTGTCTTCCTTATGATCGTTGACTCTTTTCGGGTCAAGACCTGCCCATGCGTAGACTGGCTGGCTACCACTATATGGTCCATTAATTGCCGTTGTGGAACCCAGTCCCACTGTATACACTTTGGCTTTAGTGGATTCTCCTCCATTGTATGCAGTGTACTGATTATCTAAAAGACCCTTCATATATGCGCCTGTCAGTATAGTCAGCGCAGCAATTTCCGGATCACCTGTATTGGCCAGACTGGTACCGGCAGTAGCTGGTACGTATTTGGTAGCATCAGTGCCACTTTGATTGTAGTTTGCTATCGTTGTAGCTTCGGTTACCGCATTTTGAAAATCAGTTTCAAACGATTTGCCTTTGGGCGAAGTATACCATGCCTTCTTGGCATGAATTGCCGCCCCATCTGAAAGGAGGAACAAGTAAGGCTGGCGCTTAGGTCCCGTACCCTTACTTCCCACACTGCTCATCGTCTTGGAGACGCCATACATGATACCGTCCTGCGTTGGCGTACCTGCCCCTAGCGAGACTGGCGACTTCGTTCCAACGGCCGTACCATCCTTGACTAAATTGCTGTTCAATGTGATGTTTTGGTTCGATGTTGCATAGTTCAAATAATCTTCCGTTCCATGTCCTGAACTAAATACGTAGTGTCCTAGTTCCATAAACGTGCCGAGGTGGTTGGAGCTAGCGGATCCTCCAAACCAATAAACCGCAACGCGGTTATTGGGATTGGCGTCCATGACTGTGCGGATTGCATCGTTGGCTGCCTTGGCCATCGCTTCGACACGATAGTACACACCAGGTCCACCTGCTGTTTCTGCTATTTCTCTCCCATTTAGATTTCCCATAGACGAACTCATGTCCAAAATAAAGGTTACGTCCGCCGCAGGACCGTCAGCATTGCCGCTCCCTCCGACACCTGGATTGGTCGAATTTGCCGTCATATATTCTTGTGCTAACGCTGACAATTTGACATTAAAACTGCCATCACCCTCTGCCGTAACACTCTTGTCAGTCCAAATACGTCCGTCTGATGCAGCTGTGCCAAAACCGCTAGGTGGCGCATCCGTCACCGGGTCGGCAGTTAACTTGACTTGGTACTGGTCGTAGTTCGTCTCCGCCATACTCGGAGCGATTGCCGCATTGGCCACTGATCCGTCTAAAGGAGCAAGACCACTAACCCCAAATATAAGACAGACCGTAAGCGCAATTGAAATAAATTTTCTAAAGCCATTGTTGTTCATACTTAGTGCCTCCGTACAAAATTGAAATGTAATGATTCCTAATACAGCAACGTTCTTGTATATCTTCGTCCACAACCTACCCTGTTCAAAAAAGAACTATCGCAACATTTATTACCTTCTTCCCATCTCCAGATATATTGCGAGTTTTAGTATAATCATTAACTCTAAACAAAAACTGAACAAACTCGTATGACATCATTTCGTTCTGTTTCTCCCAGATCATTTCTAAAGCTGCTTCTAGGGTAATGTTCATGTGAAACTATTGGCACTTGTATGGGATTAAGAATTCAATGATTATTTTAGATTAGTGGAAATAGAGGCCTGATCTGTGGTGGGGACAGTTTTTAGAGTGGTGTTCTTACTGTTTTTTATATTAGACTAATAATTAACATATACAGGATGTGATTATTTGACAGGAATTATAGGTGTTTTAGTCTTAATCATAGGATTAATTATGGCTATTTGGCCTTACTTTGCTTGGTATGTACGACTGGGATGGAAGTTTAAAGATGCGGAGCCAAGTGATTTAGCACTAAGTGCCGGACGGATCTCAGGTATTGTGTTTGTGATTGTCGGTTTTATACTGATTGTTTCAAGTTGCTCCACAGGAAGCGGAGCGGACAGCAAATGGGCAGAACAATTTAAAGAGAAACTTGATGCAGGGCAAGTACAAGAAATCAGTATCGGCATGAGTAATCCCTCCATATTAAGCGAGGAAGAAAAAAATACGGTTATCCAAATGATACAAGATGCAGAACTTAGACCTTTTGATGCAGGTAATGTGATTGGATCGAACAATGCTGGAAAAATTACATTTACAGACGAAACGAGCCTAGAAATCGTTATTTTCGGACCTTCTGGAGGAATCGAATTGCATCCGATGGCTACTGAAAAGGAATTTGAGATAATGAGTGAAGAGTTAAAAACTTGGATTCACACAAATTATAATGATTAGTAGTGTCATAAAATTTTTGAAATTGCCCTCCAAGCAAAAGTGATCTGGAAGCTTACTTCCAGATCCTTTTTTTCATATTGAGGCTTTGAATTCTTATTTTCACATCAAGCCCTAATGAATATATCAGGGGTAACTAATTCTTATTTCGTTTGTTAACTTCAATCGCAATGAACTCCGGCAAATAATTAGGAGTACAGCCCTTTGATACCATTTCATCTTTATAAAGACCTGTATTCTCACCAAGTCTAATACAACGAGCACGATACTTTTGATCATAAATGCCTACCCAGCCTGCAATGAAATTCATAGCCCACTGAACTTCCGGCTCTTCCTGCGTGATATTAGCTTCAATTGCAGATAGTAAGTTCTCGGTGTTATCAGGAGGCGTTTGTCCAGTCCATCTCAATCGCGCTTGATAATACCAGAAAGCTCGCCTTTGAAGAGCAGAAGGGCTACCTTCCCATGACTCCATCAATGCAATGGTCTTCTTGTCTTTGGTGAGCTGATTAGCCATTAACCAATCCATTAAATTATTTCGCTCATCAAAAGTGTGAGTCTGCATATCCTTATCAAGCTTATTTAGCACTTCTTGTGAGAGAAGTTTTTTATCCATAATTAAGATAGCTAACAGTCTGGGCAAAAACGCTTCTGTTGACCAAAGTTCCATAGCTAGTTCGTGATCTTTTTTTATGTCCTTCGCGATTTTTCGTAAGTCGCCTAACTTAGTTTTACTATTGATCTGTTGTAGAATGTTCTCTGCTTTTGAA
Source organism: Paenibacillus amylolyticus (assembly GCF_001570725.1). Classification (GTDB taxonomy): domain Bacteria; phylum Bacillota; class Bacilli; order Paenibacillales; family Paenibacillaceae; genus Paenibacillus; species Paenibacillus amylolyticus_A. Next base: position 79,681 of record NZ_BCNV01000005.1, on the reverse strand, counting down.
GAGCATTTCATTTCTGTACTTTTATTATTATTCATTTGATACAACTCCTTTATTAAAGCGCTACTTCATCATAATTAACAAATAAATGCGTTAGTCTACTAAAAGGAGAATTGCCTTGCTATACTAAGAATGCTACACAACTGGATGCAGGCAGCCATTACGATAAACATAGTTAGAAAGGAAACCCCATGAATAGTTCCTTGAAACAACTAATAAAATCACCCACGTTTCCCGGTGGAATTATAACTATTCTTATATTTTATCTAGATTACTTTCAATTCGAACTTGTTGAGAAATTTCTACTGTTTGCGGCTTTCGTCATTGTACCTCTTGTGATTCTACTTTTGAACCATGACGCAAAGAATAAACATCAACGACTGATTTATGCCGCTATGAAATGGCTTCAATTTCCCGCCGCGCTTCTTACCCTGGCCTCGGTAATGAGTAGTAAGATGTGGGGGTTAGAAAGTACGGAAATTCCAGGGATTCTTTCTCTTGGATGGCTACTGTTCACACTGTTGCTCGGCATCTATGGCTTGACCACGATTGTGATTTCTAAAGGAAAAGCAGCGGAAATAGCGATTGGCGCTGGGCTCGTTTACTTTTTTATCGGGGGGATTTGGTTTACCTTATATCAATATCAATTTGACCTTTTCCAAGCTAATCCTGCAACGCACGCATTAAGCTCGGTTCACTTTCATTTTTCATCTGCGATCGTGCCGATTTTTATTGGTGCACTGGGACGCATCATGACGAAGAAAAGCTGGTATCCCTGGGTTGTTGCCATTGATATCATCGGACCAATCTTGATTGCTATTGGTATGATTTTCTCCAAGCCAATTGAATATATTGGTGTCACTCTGTTCGCCTGCAATATTGTGGTTTACACCGCTTATCTCCTGGCTTATTTGAGGAAAAACGCTTTGGATATTAAGGCAGCCTTCTTCTTGGGCCTTTCTTGCCTAGCCTTTTACACGGTTGTTGTCATTTCCATCTTCTATCCGTTACTGAAAAATATGTACTCCTTAACCATACTCAATTTTATTCCCATATATGGATCTTTGCATGCATTTGGTTTTGTCTTATGTGGACTGATTGGTTGGGTGTTTATGGTGGACTTCATTAAGGAAAAGGCTAGCCAATCGGCTTCATAGGAGTAGTTTAGTCAGGTTCGTGCTATAATAGTGATCACATAAATAACATTCATCATTCTGCCGAGATGGCGATGATTAAGGAGATTGAATTTTGACGAACAACCATGATACTGGAGCAGTGAACGAACTACCGGAAAACTTTGAAGAGCTCAAACGAGCGGCTAATCGGACGTCAAGCTGGAGAGACAGACTAAATGCGGTGAATGAATTGGGGAACTGGGACACAGAACCAACCGTTAAGTTACTGCAGCAAGTTTTGAAAAATGATCAAGTGTTTCAAGTGCGCGAAGCCGCATATCAAAAGCTCAAGCAGTTGGATGAAGATGTACAAATGCCTGCCAAAAACAAAAGCGAGCTGTTTAAAGGTACTAACAAAATTTTGCTACGGATCAAAAAAAGCCTTCCTGAAGGTCACACATTTGAGGAATTTAAGGAAAAACTGCAAAAGACACGTTTGGATCTCTATGATACTTACGAGGGCGACAAAGATGCTGAGTTCGACTCCTGGCTCCATGGAATTTGGGAGACACTAGGCAGAAGATAGCCGCCGGTCCCGTATAATAGATAAGTACAAAGCCACTCCAAAATGGAGTGGCTTCTTTATTTCTTATTTTGATTGCTACCAGAGCTAAGTTAAAGCCCGCCTTCCATTTCACATGTACATTCCCTTTACGATACGAAATGGTCTGATATAAAATTTATTCTGGTATATAAGGAAGATCCAATGTCTTCGGAACGTTGATGACATGTTTTTCGGTATACGTGCGGATCCCTTCCGCGCCGTATTCACGGCCAATACCCGATTGCTTGAAGCCGCCGAATGGGAACCGAACGTCGAGTCCCTGCACAGCAGCGGTATTGATCATGGTCGTTCCAGCTTCGAGTTGACGTGCGACGGAGATGGCATCCTCTTCTTTGCCCCACACCGAACTCGTCAATCCATATATGCTCTCATTGTGTAGATGAATAACCTGTTCTTCATCGTCAAATGGCAGAATCGGAACCGTCGGACCAAACTGTTCCTCCACCACAATCGGATCATGAACATCGCAACCCAAAACAAGCGTAGGTTGTAAGAAGTAACCTTGGTCAAACAGCTTCTGATCCAGAATTTGCCCAAGAGGAATGACCTTAGCCCCGCGCTTTTGCGCATCTTCCACCAAACCAAGCACATAATCCTTCTGTTTCAGATTATTAACCGGGCCTACCGTCGTATTTGTATCAAAAGGATCACCAATTCGAATCCAGCGATTTGCCGCTTCTATATATTTTTCCACAAACGCATCATAAATGGAACGGTGTACATATACACGTTTGGCGATCATACAGATCTGTCCTGTTGTCAAAAAATTAGAAATGACAATCCGGCGCATCGCTCGCTCATCATGAACATCAAAGCTTTCCAAGAAGATCGCCGCATCATTGCCACCAAGCTCAAGCGTCATATCCTTAATCGTTTCCGAAGCTGCTTTAATAATATGCTTAGCAGTCGCGGTTCCACCTGTAAAAGCGATCTTCGTAACATGAGGATTCGTAGTCAGTTCAACGCCCACATCCGCATCACCATGAACGACATTGATTACACCAGCCGGGAACTCACTCGCAATAATCTCAGCCACCTTCGCTGCCGCCAGCGGCGCGTATGGACTGGGCTTAAGCACAATCGTGTTGCCCGCAAGTAGGGCAGGAGCAATCTTAATCGTAGACAACGCAATGGGATAGTTCCATGGACAAATCGCTGCTACCACACCAATGGGATCGTAGGAAAGAATCGTTTTACCATTCTCATGCGTTTGGATCTCTTCCTGTAGAGCCGATGTAACTTCATTACAAGCAAACTCCATCCACATTAACGAAACATAAATTTCACCATGTGCATCATAGAGGGGCTTGCCATGCTCTCTGGACAGCAAATGCACGATTTCATTCTCAGCTGCTCTAATCTTCTCGATCGCCTTGCGCATCATGATAATGCGTTCATCAATGGAGGTTTGCTTCCAGGTTTTAAAAGCCACTGCTGCCGCTTCAATTGCGGTGGCCGCTTGTTCTTTCGTAGTGACAGGGAAATAGCCTACAATCTCGGTTGGGTTGGCCGGATTTTCTTTTGCTAACTGCGAAAGGGATTTTACATTTTGACCATTAATGAACGCTTCAACGATAACTGTCTCTTGGTCTGCTTGCGTCGTCATTTTGCATCCCTCCGTTATTTAGATGGATTAATTCCAAACTTCTTCTGCAATTTCCTTCACATAACGAAGTTTACGCCATTGTTGTTCTTCTGTTAAAATATTGCCTTCTTCCGTGGAAGAAAAGCCGCATTGTGGGCTCAAACAAAGTTGCTCAAGTGGTACATAGGTTGCCGCCTCTGCAATCCGAGCTTTAATCTGTTCTTTATCCTCTAACTCGCCTGTTTTCGAAGTAAGTAAACCAAGCACGATTTTCAAATCGTTTCGATTCACATATTGTAAAGGCTCGAAGCCACCTGAGCGCTCATCATCAAACTCTAGGAATAAACCATCTACGTCTAAGCCACCAAAGATAACTTCCGAAGCGTACTCGTAACCACCCGTTGAGAAATAATTTGATTTATAGTTACCTCGACAAATATGCATCGTCACAACTAAATCTGCCGGTTTGTGAGCCAAGGATTCATTAATCATTCGCTGCATCGTTTTCAACTCTTCCGCCGGTTCCAGACCTTTAGCACGCAGCTTATCGTGACCAGCGTCTGAGAATAGGTCTGCCCAAGCGGTATCATCTAATTGCAGGTATCGACATCCCGCAACATAGAAGGCTTGAATGGCTTTTTGATACGCCGCAATCGTATCCTGAAGGAATTGCTCTCGGTCCGTATAGATATTAGCGCCATTTTCCAATCGATATAGAAGCATGTTGGGACTTGGAATGGTCTGTTTCGCCACTGCGTCACCTGCATGATTTTTCAAAAATTTGAAGTCTTCAACAAAGGGATGACTCGAGAAATCAACTTTACCCACAACACGAATCCCGCCCTTGCGCGTTTGCATATTGTGGAATTTTGGTCCGTCTATTTGCTCATACAACTCTACACCATCCAAGCCACCCAGAAAATCAAAATGCCACCAGCTTCTGCGGAATTCACCATCCGTAACTGCAGATACACCATTCTCCTTCTGCTTTTCAATAATTCGAATAATCTCTTTATCTTCCACAGCTCTTAATTCCTCATATGTGATGTTGCCTGATTTATATTGTTCACGTGCCTGACTTAAATCTGCAGGACGTAGAAAGCTACCTACATGATCATTGCGAAATGGTATCATAAGTATTTCTCCTTCTAACTTTTTAGTCTAATGAGTATAGCATGATGAAAAGGAATGCTTGTTATATGAAAAAAGCATGGCTGGTTATAGCTTTTAACAATATCTAAAGTTTCGAAAAACAAAAAAACCACAACCTCATAGGGTAATGATGTGGCTTACCTTATATCAGTATACCTTTAGCCCGACACCTGACTTCCTATCTCTCCCAATACATTTATTTTCTAGTATAATAACGAGATACAACAAACATTTTTAAATAGAAGGAGAGTTGTTATGGAATATCATGTATCCAACCATGGGAATGATCAAGGAAAAGGAACAGCCGATCAACCCCTTCGTACCATATCACGCGCTGCGGCTCATGCCATGGCTGGTGATACCGTTATTGTTCATGCGGGAGTATACAGGGAATGGGTTAACCCGGCGAATGGAGGAACAGCGGAGCATAGAATCGTATATCGATCCGCAGGAGACGGGGAAGTCGTGATTACAGGAGCTGAGCGGATTACCAACTGGAAGTCTGAAGGAGACCTTGTCTGGAGCACAGAAGTGCTCAACTCTATCTTTTCCGTTCGTAATCCCTTTGAGGTGGAGCTCAGTGGAGACTGGTTGTTTGACGGGCCTTTCCCGGTTCATCTCGGCGATGTCTATTTGGATGGCAAATCATTATATGAGTGCAATAGTGTTGAAAGCGTTCACAATCCTGAAGTTTGGCCCGAAGCCAAGTATCCCAAAAATTCATTGTTAAAATGGTATGCCGAGGTTGGTTCTACAACAACCAAAATCTGGGCCAACTTTGGTGGAAAAGACCCTCGTACGGAAAATGTAGAAATTAATGTACGTCCTTATTGTTTTTGGCCTGAGAAACCGGGACTGAACTACATCACCGTAAGCGGTTTTACTCTTCGTCAGGCCTCCCCCCAATGGGCGCCACCTACAGACTACCAGGAAGGTTTGATTGGACCTCACTGGAGCAAGGGCTGGATTATTGAAAACAATATCATCAGTGAATCCAAATGCGTTGGTATTAGCCTGGGTACCGAAATCGGTACAGGTCACAGCAAGTCTTTGGAGAAGCATAGTAAAGGTGGTACTCAACGCGAGCAGGAGGTTATTTTACGAGCATTACGCTCCGGCTGGCATAAGAATAACATCGGCAGTCACATTGTTCGAGGTAATGTAATTCATGATTGTGAACAGGCAGGTATTGTGGGTCATATGGGAGCAGTCTTCAGCCGCATTTATCAGAACCGTATTTATAATATTCACCATAAACGACTCAGACACGGTGCCGAAGTTGCGGGAATTAAACTGCATGCTTCACTGGATACTCAAATTAGCGAAAATATAATGTATAGCTGTTACCGTGCGCTTTGGCTGGACTGGCAGGCACAGGGCACTCGCATCAGCCGTAATGTATTTTTTGACAATCTTTCGGAAGACCTCTTCGTTGAGGTTTGCCATGGTCCGTATATGGTCGATCACAACCTATTTCTCTCTCCGATGAATTTCAGAAATATGGCTCAGGGCGGGGCATTTGCTCATAATTTGTTCGCAGGCCGATTTGTCGTTCGTTCCGAGATTACGCGTATTACGCCATATCACTTCCCTCACGAGACGGCCATGGCGGGATACTCCAATATCACTGGGGGCGATGACAGGTACTACAACAATATCTTCTTGGGTGATAACGATGCGAATAAAGAACCTGTTCCTATTACCTTCTTTGAGCATCTTCCCCTTAAACCAAGGGATGAAGTTGGAGAGGACGGGAAGACGGTCATGGACGGGGTTCCGGATAATTCCATATGTTATCTGCATGCTGCTGGACTTGGCGGCTACGATCAACATCCTGATGTGAAAGATAAGAAATGGTGGGAATACACCAAAGAGGAACTTCTTGAGCTTGGCGATGCGGCGAAGGATTTCTTTATAGGCAATGCCGTACTTCCTGTAGCTATGGGTGGAAATGTATATCTCAACCATGCGGTTCCAGGTACTCACGAATCCGATGCGAAGATAGTTGCACAGAAGGGCATAAACGTTGAGATTGATCCCGCGCTTGGTAAGGTGCACATTCAGATCAATGATCCCGAATTGCTTCGAGGAGCCTCTGCCTTGTTGATTACCACGGACCTGCTTGGAAAGACGTATCACGCCAACATGAAATTTGAGGAGCCGGACAGCACTCCATATCATTTTGACTCCGACTTTTTCGGAACAAAGAGACCCGATGCAGAAGTTACATCTGGTCCGTTTGAGTTAAGCGAGAAGGGTAATGTTGATTTTGATATTTAGTGTATGATTGAAGATCCAGTCATTTTAGGTGATTGGTCTTTATCATCTTTAAAGCCTCTATTCCGCTAATCGGGATAGAGGCTTTTAATTGGTGAACGATACTCTGTTTTCTTTCGAGTAATCTCTATTTTTATCAAGAGTATTCCGCTGTTACTTGTGGTACGGTTTAGCTTAACGGGGTTATCGGCGAAAAAAAACGAGAGGAACTGCTACACAGCGATCTGCTGATTCCGTTCAGCTATCGTACCTATAGTTGCTCACGCCATATTGAATTGAATGTCGAACTTGAAGGTAAATTGAGGGTGAGGTTATGTATGGCTGAGTACAAAGATAACAGGAATTTTAACTTTTTATTACAACACCTAGAATATCATAACACCTACAAAAAGACGTTCAATAATGAGGAAGAAGAAAGCAAGAAACTCATCCATTTTATAATTGATCGTCCCGGTCGCGTCGCAGGGAATCCCCCTCCGCTGCTCAGGGTACGATTATCTTCGGTTTCGTGGATTGATGCTTCAATCTATATAGAAATTATGGGGCAGCTGGATTGCACTTGCTATCACCCTGGAAACAGGGGTTCTGCTCGGAGCTGCATTTTTGTGGAAGCGTAATTTGTGGTTCGCCATAGGACTGCACTTTGCTTGGAACGCACTTGAAGGTGCGCTTGGCATTCCTGTGTCCGGACTCCCTGCGGCCGGGTTGTTTACGGTGAAGGCTAACGGCGCGGCATGGCTTACGGGGGGGAGATTTTGGCCTGGATGGCTCTATTGTTACAATGATCCTGGAAATTATGATTGCCATTCCGATGCTGAGCGGTGCTGCACAGAAACGGCCATGATTTATTTCCCGCTATTTGGATGGAAAGTTGGAGCTTGAAAAGATTGTCCAGCTCATGAACTGATTCTATTAATTCTCATTGTACAGAAGGAGCGCATTTAGCGTTCCTTCTGTAGCTGGCAGTTGTGAATCATTGCCGCTGCCGCAACCTCATTCTGGAAATCACAGCTTCTATGACGAGCAGATTAGGAATCCAACAAACCCAAGCGACAACCCGAAACGCCGCCTCGAAATCGCCAAGCAGAAGATTCAGCGGCGCTAACCAGATTCGAAGCGTGACCGCTGCAAATGTAAGCCCATAACTGCGAAGCATCCATGCTTTATGAGCTTGGATGTCTTTCGCCATAATTTTTCTCGTTGCAATAAGCGTCGTCGCAACCCACAATACATCGAGCGACATGAACCCAAGCCCGGCAATCCAACCTCCCGTGGCAAAAAGGGATAAATACACACTCACGATTCCACTAACTGTAATCGAAAGAACATATCCATACCCCAATAGGCGATGCCAACGTTTCCTATCATTCGTTGGCTTCATAAATAGTTGAAAGGGTCCTATGATCAATGCAAATATCGCGGTAACAATATGGATGTATAGTACATAAATCCATGGTTTGAGTTCAAAATTCGGCTTTTGCAATTTGAAAGAGACAAGTCCTGCATCACTAGCTTTAAGCACGCCATACTGAACAATTGCGTATCCGGCAATCGAAAATGCAAGAATGAGAACGAGTGCCCGAATCATCTTAATTCCCATTTGAATTATCCTCCTCCGTTGATGCACCGTGAAGCTGTTGTCCCTTTAAACTCTATAGTGGCTATAGAGTCAATACCGATCTTCTCGATTAAGGCATCGGCCAGAAAGGGACATACAAATTCAACGCTTGTCGTGGTCAAGTTTCCTGCCGTACTTTTGGTGCAAACGGATCTTCGCTTCCTCCCAGCTTTACAGTTAGAAATAATACCCCTTCCGAATATCATCTAAAAGGGTAGGATGTACTGGTTTCCATCCTAAACGCTCCTGCGTCAACGCACTGGACGCCGGATTATCCGTTTTCGTGAAGGGTGCAAGCCATCCGAAATGTTTACCTGCTTCTTCAACCCCAATACCTTGGACCGGCAAGTTCAAATGGAGGCCCAAAGCCGTGGCGATCTCTTGAAATGGAATGCCCTCTTCGCTCACTGCATGAAACCGGGACCCTGCCGGAGCTTGTTCTAAGGCGAGTCTAAAAAGGCGCGCCGCATCCAGTAGATGCACGGATGGCCAACGGTTGTTACCGGAGCCTGTATAGGCGGAGAACCCCTTCTTGCGAGCGATGTTCACCAGATTTGGGAACAAGCCCGTCTTATCGCCTTCACCGTGTACGATCGGTGGGAGGCGTACAATCGAGGAACGTATCCCACGATTCGCCAAGTCTAGGGTGGTATGTTCTGAAATGATGCGTAATCCACCTTGCGATTGAGGATCCCCAGCGCTGGCCTCAGTTCCGAGACGGCCGGGAGTAAGCGTCATCGTAGGCATCGCGACGACAAGCGCCCGGTCACCGGCGGGTAAGGAGGTGCCAAGTGTCTCGATGGCTCGCCTATCCGTCTCAATTGCAGCCTTCATAAATCGCATCACTACATGACGAGGATTCCCTCCGAATAAAACCCTAAGCCGAGTTGGAAGGCTCGCATGCGAGAACTTGTGGAAGAAGGCCAAATGAATGACCCCGTCTACTGCAGTAGCCACTTTGCGCAAGCCTGCTAAATCCTCAATCGAACCGACTTGAACCTGGGCACCCAGTGCCGTAAGCGGTTTGCCGGCTTTTTCAGAACGGGCAAGACCAACCACTTGATGACCGGCATCCAGCAGTTCGCGAACGACCGCCCCTCCGATGAAGCCTGTCGCCCCTGTAACCAATACACGCATTTTCAGAAATCCCCTTTCCTATCGATAGGATGTTTACTCTTAGTATAGGGGATTGACTACTGCTGTCTTTGCCTTTTCCATCGGAGTTTTTGCCTGATTCAACAGATTCCGTCGCTTAAAAAGGAAAAATCCGCTAGGCTCTATGCCCGCGGAAATTTGAAAAGCCGTTTACATGTGCGTTTCACTTCAACTGTTGCTGGTCCTGACGCCACCTTGTGATATCTCTAGTTGGAGGGCACCCAAAAAATCGGCTGTAATCGCGGCTAAATTGGGAATCGCTCAAATAGCCTACACGCCGGCTCGCCGTAGTTGCGTCAATGGAGCTGGATAACATTAGACGCCTCGCCTCTTGCAAGCGCAGCACCTTTTGATATTGCAGAGGGCTCATCGCAGTAGCCGATCTGAAATACTCGCGAAACGACGATTCGCTCATATGGACCAGCTCCGCCAAATCCGCCACTTTCCACGGCTGAGAAAAGTTATTTTGGAGCCAATCAATCGCTTTTGCAACCTGCTGCATGCCCGATTCCGCCAGAACAGTCTCGGCAACATAAACACCGATTGGGCTACGGAGGATGCGGATATAAATCTCGTCTTTCACCAATGGAGCCAGCATTTGAGCATCATCGGGAGAGGACAGGCAAGCCATCAATCTTGCAGCGGCGTTCATCATAGCCAAGTCTGCTTCGATGACATAGCACGCACTGCGATTGCGAACCTCCGGTAATCCATTAGGAAATACCATCGGCAGCAACGAAGCAATCCTTTGCGGATCGAGGTATAGACCTATCCCCAAGAACGGTATTTGGGGGCTGGCCTGCATGATTTTCATCGCAACAGGCAAGGCAACGGGGGCAATATACATTCGCGAAGCACCATACTCATAAGCATCCTTGCCTACGGTAATTCGCTTATTTCCTTGCGCTGCAATGCAGATTACCGGTGAGAACATAGTGTGAACATCATCCGCCGCTTCTACTTGCGAATATCTGTTCACATACAGACCATGGATCGGTGAAGCATAGGTCCCATCCTGCGAAGTATGCGTGTAAATCAAACTTGCCAACCGAGCTGCTTCACGATCTAGCGCTGAATTGGCATCATCTAATACAGATACATCCTCATATTTGTCCATGTTCACAAGCAACTTCTTCCCCCTCAGATGTAACAGGATGGTAGGCATGTTCATGATACCACAGGCGCATCCAGAAAGCTTAAGCATTAAAGTTAAATTAGCATGGATATCTCAAGTCTACCCTTCTGCAAGTCCGAGGGGATTCCCTGCTAGCACGAAGCGGACAGCATTTCTCGCTATCGCCTCCCAATGTGCTTTACTTGTGGTACGGTTCCCCCCGATTTATCTTCACAGCGCGATAAATCTGCTCCACCAACACCAGCCGCATTAACTGATGCGGCAGGGTCATGCGCCCGAAGCTCAAGCGCTGCTTCGCGCGGCGCAGCACCTCATCGGAGAGCCCATGGCTTCCTCCGATGACAAACACGACATGGCTCGTCCCATATGTGCCGAGCTTGTCGATCTCCAATGCCAGCTCCTCAGAACTCCAGAGCTGGCCATCCAATGCGAGCGCGACAACATGCGCCTCGCTCTTCACATGCGCGAGGATACGTTCGCCCTCGCGCTCTTTCACCGCCCGAACCTCAGCTTCGCTCAGGGTATCGGGTGCCTTTTCGTCTGCGACCTCGATCATCTGAAACTTGATGTACGGGGCGAGCCGCTTGGCATATTCCTGAATGCCCAGCGTCAGATATTTTTCCTTCAATTTGCCTACGCCAATAATCTGAATAAACATAACAATCCATTCCTCCTAAATTGTCTTGCGAAATATTCTATAAGTAAGATGCTTCACAGCATCGTTCGTTCCAACTATATAACCTAAACTACGCATTTCTCCAAATTCTAACGAGATTCCCCGCACAAAGGCAAAAAGAGCGCTCATCACGCTCTCCTTGGCTTCTTGCTGTGATGTTCATACCGGATGGAAAGTCAGCCTGAAGCGCCACTTATAGTCACGCCTCCGGCCATCTAAGTCCTACAGTACGCTAAACGACGAGGAATTCCGCGTGCTGTTCGCACTCAGCGCACTTCGCAGGCGGGTCCCAATCGGCAAATTCCGTCTCCTTCAGATCAACGATATCTGGAGCGTCCTCATACTCATCGACAAACATATCGATGGCAATGTCCACGTGTTCTTTGCATACAACGTACATCCGTTAAGCATCCTTTCTGTAACCAGCTATGTTCCCGATTCACAACCGCGTATCCCATTACAGGATAGCCACTTCTCAGTTCTATCACACCTGCCACTGAAAAGAAACCCCTAGCCCTAATTTATCGTGCCCAACCTCCACCAAACCTCTCCATACGCCGTAAAAGAATACAAAAAGCATCCCTTCCAGATACCTCTACGGTACCTGAAAAGAATGCTCCTATAAAAGTAACAATCCAATTCACATAGCGAATGAATCTTGCTCCTGCGCCTGAATTACGAATACAGAGTTACTTATTCCCCTGTTCCATTCCATGAATTGTCTGTAGTCCATGCTCTTTACTTCAATCCCGACTGAGCCTTCGTCAACAGCTTCCCGCCTTGAAAAGCAATAACCGCATTGGCACCATTGCCGGCTGTGCCTTTATAGTTGTAAACGACCATATTCTCCGCTTCACTCAGCGCTTCACCTTCGCCACCAAGAATCTCGATAACATCTTCAACCGACATGCCGACCTCAAGCTTCTCATACTGGGCAAATGTAATCAGCACCCCATCGCCTTTCCCGGCCGATCCGTTGTTTCCTGATGCTACAGGTGTTTGACCACCTGCCTCACCTACCGCAATCACATTTGTACTCAGCTCACTCAACTTAGCCTCAAGCTCTGCGATCTTTTGTTCCTGCTCACTGCTCTTGGCTCCCTGCTCCACCAGTTTCTTCTCTAGTCCAGCAATCTTCTCTTGCAGAGCACTTGTATCCACAGCAGCTCCTGTTGTAGCTACCTCAGATCCACAGGCAGACAGCATAAACAGGGACAGCGCCAAGCTCGTTCCCCCAAGCATCTTTTTCCTCAATCGTTTCATTATTAATACCCCTTCCATTCTGAAATAAAATCAGATCGACAAACAGATGTTATTTGCATCAGCGACCGTCTCCAACATATTGACAACAGTTTACCACAGCCCGAGTCTGATGTATCTGCTCCTTTGGCTCCGGGTCTAACTGATCATAGGAACATAAAAATGGTTAATCCACTCATTTACTGTCGAACGAACTCGTCCACCCCTAGCATAATACTTAACTAACAACTAAAAAAGAGTGGTCAGTTGATCTGATCACTCTTCTAGCATTCCCTATTTCAATCCACGCAACAGTAAAGGCTCGCTCGTTGAACTTCCCTTACTCCGGCTTATCTGTCAGCTTCACCGATACCTTCTCAGCTTTGCCATCCCGATAGAAGGTCACTTCAATCGTATCCCCGATCTTCTTCTGATCGTACAGATACTTCCGCAGATCCAGCGTGGAGGTAATTTTTTGCCCGTCAAACTCCGTAATAACATCATTCAGCTTCATTCCTGCTTCAGATGCCGGCCCTGATGCTTCCAGCACAACCACGCCACTATCCACGTGAGATGGCAGCTTCAGATCCTTGCGCTGCTCGTCATCCAGTGGTGCATAAGGGTTGCTCAGATCCACCGTGTACACGCCCAGATATGGACGAGATACTTTGCCGTTCAATAGCAGAGAATCGACCGTTCTCATCACTTCATTCATCGGAATCGCGAAACCGAGACCTTCCACGCCCGTATCCGAGATCTTCATCGTGTTGATGCCGACCACTTTGCCGTTCAAGTCGACCAAAGCACCGCCGCTATTACCTTCATTAATCGCCGCATCCGTCTGGATCACATTTTGCTCCCAGTCGTACACCCCGTCCTGATTAATCGATACAGGCAGAATACGATCCGTGTAACTGACAATACCGGATGTCAGCGTACCGCCCAGACCGAGCGGGTTCCCGATCGCCAGCACCGTTTGACCACGCTGAAGTTTGCTGGAATCGCCGATCTCCGCCACTGCACCCAGCCCTTTGTCTTCTGCGGATAGTACAGCTATGTCACTCACGCGGTCCTTGCCGACCAGCTTCGCTTTATGTGTCTCCCCGTCTACGGTCACAATCTCCAGATCACTCGCACCCTCCACGACGTGGTGATTGGTCATGATGTAGGCCTTGCCATCTTCCTTCTTGAAAATGACCCCTGAGCCCAGCGCGGAATCTTCCATCGACAGACTGCTACCTGTTTTATGGTTCACAATGCTCACCACCGAAGGACGAACATGGGCCGCCGCCTGAATAATCCGGTCGTATGGATCAGCTGCCTGTGCTGTCGGTGCACCGCCTCCACCACCGTTACCTGTAGCATTCGCTAGCGGTAACGAAGCGGGCTGTGTAATGAAGCTAAACAGCGTAACGGTCACGATGGAACTGATTCCCGTACGCGATCTGCGTGGATTGCTCCAGCGGTCACGTCCACGTGCCCGGCCTCCAGGGCGGATGATCTGAAGTTTGCCTTTCTGTTCAGGTTCGGCGCGTCTTGATACTTTGGTTGAATAAAAATCGTCTCCAAACAATCCCATCGTGATCCTCTCCCCTTCGTTGTCACGCATCAAGACCCTGACTGCCGCCTAAGTTGTCGCATGGATCAACGATGGAGTTCTCACATACACCACTCCGCCAACAGATGAACCTTCCGATCGCTGTTACTCACAAATTTTTTTGATCCCCTCTTCCAAGGTAAAAATTTGTTCCTAAAGGCGAACACTCTGTTTCTTCAGGTTTCTTCTGTCGTCTTCGTTACGTGAAGACTCCAACGCTTTCCCATGCTTTTTTGCATTTTTATAAAATGGTCTTGCATATCGCCGCATCCCGGCATCAAATCAAGATACAGCGTCTATGTACAACAGAACGGACACGCCATTCTGTCAGTGACTCTATCAATCATGCTCTCGCATTCTATGACATGCCATTTCACACGCAAAACAGCCAAAATCACAATGCTCCTCATATACTAAACACGCCAAATCCCAAAAAGTTGCATAATTACGAAAATTAACGCAAATTTCAGCTATAACGCGCTTAACAATAAAGGTCCATAGTATCTATCACCACAAAATCCGGTCCGCTAAGCGCCGTTTTGCCCATTTTGAAGAACTTTTTCACCGATGCATAGTCACAGGTTCAGCATACACGCCTCGTCTCACAAATTATAGCGGCAAAAAGAGGAATGTTTTCCACCCAGCCTGACTACAATAATAGTAAAAGACAATTCAAAGCTTCATAGAGGAGGATGTAACATGGATCGCACACGTACACTCACAGCTATGGATGAAGTTCATATGGCGGCCAAGCTGGCCGATCTCAAGGATGAACATTATCGCAATACCCTTGCACTGAGTACCATCATCGAACTGCTTATTGATAAAGGCATTCTGACCCGCGAGGAAGTCGAGCGCAAAGCTGCCGAACTGGACAGCTTTATGGCTCACCCACCCTATCCCATGGTGTAGGACGGTCGTAATACGTATCACAGAGTTTGAACTCATGATCCCGATAAAAACATCCACGGCTCTCCATCGCGTCGCGCACAGTCATTTTCGCCAAGTCCATCATATTATGATCCCGGCTAAGATGTGCCAGATACGTGCGCTTGATGCGTCCGTTCATCAGTTCACTAAGCGCTGCCCCTGCCGCTTCGTTCGACAAATGCCCAATGTCGCTCAAAATCCGGCGCTTGGTGTTCCATGGATAACGACCCATACGCAGCAATTCGACATCATGATTCGCCTCCAACACCAGCACATCAGAATCGGAGATCGCATCGCGAACCTTGTCGCTCATGTACCCGAGATCCGTTGCAACGGACAGCTTCTCCGTACCATCATCGAATGTGTACCCTACCGGCTCAGCCGCATCATGCGAGATCCCGAAGGATTCCACGCGCAGTGACCCAAAATCATGCTGTTCACCCGTCTCAAATACCCTCCGGTTTTCCTCTGGAATCGCCCCAACCGACTTCTCCAGCGCCGCCCACGTATTCAGATTCGCATAGATTGGTAAATTATATTTCCGAGACATCGCGCCTAGTCCTTTAATGTGATCGGAATGTTCGTGTGTAACCAGAATCCCGTCCAATTCTGCCCCAGAAATCTCCCTTTCCTGAAACAGTGCATCCAATCGCTTCGCACTAAGACCCGCATCAATCATGAGAGATGTGCCCCCATGTTGTATGACCGTCGCATTCCCTGTCGAACCGCTGGATAACACGGTAAAATATATCCCCATAACGCATTACTCCCCTGGTTTGTCTGTCTTGGGACTGAATACATCCCCACTGATGCCCTGCACGTACAACACTTCGCCACTTTCCAGCACGAACCGCCATGCCGGCATCGCTACCTGTATATCTGAATTGAACAACTGGCCGTAATAGCCCAGCTGAATATCTTTGACAATTGCATCATTTGGCAAAAAGTTCTCGATCAGCGTTCCCAGCGCCTTCGACGCCGGAAGCACCTGCTGATCGCTCTCCTCTGCGGTCGTAATCCGCACCGGAGTCTGACGGTAACCCGTTATTTTCTGGTCGCTGTAGAATAGCTCCAGACTCACATTAAAGAGCGGCCATTTGCCATCCACCAGTGGGTGAAGTACAAAAGCCCCATCCTCGGCCATCAGCTGATCCAGCCGGTATGTCCCAATCTGCGGAATCTCACGCTGTAATGCATCCTCCAGCTCACTCTGCGAGAAGATCAACTTGCTATCTACAGGCTGTTCCAGTTCCATATCCACGCCAGCCTTGTCCTCTTCGATGAATTCATAGGACAACTTCGGTAGCTTCGGCGTTTCATTCGGAATTGGAGCCAGCACCTGAATGCCCTTCTCTTCCATCGCCTGCTGTGTATTATCTGCCAGTGAGGTGAAGTCCAGATTGGCTCCGGCCGTCTCCCGCGCATCCATCCAGATCTGGTATCCCAGCACCAGATTGAGCAGCAGAAAGGCATAGATCAACACATTTTTCGCCCGTCCCCAATCCAAAACATCCCCCCCTAACTTAGCTGCTTGCAATACTTTCTCAAGTTGCCTACACCTTCCACCGTAACTGGCCGTTTATAGCCTTTGAACTTAAAGCTATACGATAACGGAGAGGGCAGAAATAACCTGAAGAAGCGGAGCGTTCGCCTTTACCACCAGATTTCTCCCGTGTTAAAAGGGAATTCAAGAAATCTGGGGGTAACAGCGATCGGAAGGTTATTCTGCACGCGTAGTGATAAAGTACAGCTACTCTTTGGTTCAAAGACTATAACCTATCAAGATACGGTAGTTTCCTCACCATTTCCGAATCGAATAACCCATACCGGGATCAGCTTCAGTCCGTCCTCAATCGAAGAAGGACGATAAGCCGGGTAGACGTCCACAACCTGGCGATTCTCACCTGCCACCTTTTTAATCAGAGCCTTCAGCTTGTCTCCGCCAGGCAACTTTACCGATTTCTTCGCCTCTGCGCCTTCGTTCAGGTATTCCAGCGATCGTTCATAGCTGGATACCGTCTCCTGCTGCATCTCCATGCTGATCGTGCCGAAGCGGAACTGCATGGAATCCATAATCGGATAGCTGCCGTAATACTGCTGGAATTCAAGCTGCGTCTTGTTGTCCGTGGTCCCCAGCATCATGCGCGAACGGCCTTTCCAGCCGCCATGCTGATTCACAAAATCAACCGCAGACAGCGCATCCTTCGCGGGGTCAATCTGCCCCGCAGGCGGTGCCGCCGGATCGGTGTAGCTGATCCAGCGTTGTTCCTGTTTTACCTGTAAGCTACGTTTACTGTCCGTGTAGATCTCCGACCCGTCTTTTTCCCGGATGTTCCGAGTCATGCTTGGATCAAAGAACAGGCTGCGTTGCATCTGCTCAACCGTGAACTGCCCTGTCGGCACATCGGCTTCAATCGTCTCCAGAGCCTCCGCCGGAATATAATATCCGCCTTCCATCAACGTATATGGCGTCCAGTTCGTACCGAAGTCAACATGCTGCTGCACGTCCTGCACCGTTAAGTCCGCCTGGGTTGCTTCGTATACCACGTCTCCCTTGGCGCTGAAGAACAGCGCGTGGGCCTTCGTTTCATTTTTGGCCGTATAGATCGAGATTCGGTTAATCGTCTCACCTTGGAATAAGGAATCCGTCCCGAGCCTCATCACCCGCTGTAACAATGCGACGGGAATACCTTCTTTGAAAGATAGCTCAAACCCAGGGTTCTCCTTGCGAATCTGATCCCAATTCACCGATTGCACACTACGGCGCTGAAAATCATCGAACGCTCGCCCCTGTAACCGTGAATAGATCAACTGATAGAACGTATTACCGGGGTAAAACACCGTATGTTTATCCTCGCCCAGATGAATAATCATCTGATCGGGGAAGATTAATTCTTCAATATTACGTTCCTGACCCATATTTTCCGTCTTCACATAGTTCGTCTCTGACGTCACAATAGAATCCCCGCCTCCGGGCAAACGGTAGATCAGGAAATAACTCTGCACTAGACTAGCTACGACAAGGGTAGCGAGCACCAGGGATTTAATCCGTTCCTTCACGGTGCTCACCCCCTTCCTCGCGCATCGGCAGTGTGAACGTTACTGTCGTACCCACGTCTACCTCGGACTCCAGAGAGATGCTCCCATCATGCGCCTTCACAATTTCCCGGGCAATGGACAATCCCAGCCCTGTGCCTCCCATACTACGAGAACGAGCCTTGTCCACCCGATAAAACCGCTCAAAAATACGATCCAAATCGCGCTGTGGAATACCCATTCCGGTATCCGATACCGAGATGGCAAGTGCATGCTCATCACTGCGTCTAGCCGCAATGGTAATCGTGCCGCCTTCCAAAGTATATTTCAGCGCATTGGACACGACATTATCCAGCACCTGATCAATCTGGTCACGATCCAGCGGAACAGCCGGAATATCGTTCTCTACAGACAACACAGGTTGAATATCCTTCTGATGCATCTGGAACGAGAATCGATCCGTCACTTCCTCCAGCATTTCCAGAATGTCGGTTGGCTGCTTGCGCAGTAAAGCTTCCTTGGAATCCAGCCGAGATAGATGCAGCAGATCCGTAACTAGCCTGATCATTCGCTCCGTCTCGTTCTGAATAACACCAACGAAACGACCCGCAAGCTGTGGATCTTCCAATGCACCGTCATCCAGCGCTTCCGCGTAACTCTTGATCGTCGTCAGAGGTGTCCGCAGCTCATGGGATACATTGGCCACGAATTCACGCCGGGATGCCTCAAGCTCTTCCTGCTCGGTAACATCCTGAAGAACGGCAATCGTTCCCGTGATCCCCAACTCACGCCGATGAACCGGTGTGAACGTCATGCGAATGACCACAGGCTCTTCTTGTCCCGCAGGTGCAATCTGCAGCAGCGTTGAACCTGTAAAACCACTGGCGAGAGCTTCTGCATCCTCCGGATCAATGCCGAGTAATATGGCAAAATGCCTTCCTTCAATATCCGCAGGACGCATGCCCAGAATGCTGCTGGCACGGCGGTTCACCAGAATGACTTTACCGTACTCATCTGTGGCTACCACACCATCACTCATATTGGTCAGAATGGAGGTCAGCTTCTCCTTCTCCTCTTCATTCTGCGAGAGTGCATCCCGAAGCCTGCTCGTCATATAATTAAAAGCCCGACTGAGCTGACCAATCTCATCCGTGCCGAATACAGGTGTCTGTTGATCAAAGTTACCTTCGGCGACCGCTGTCGCTCTCCGGGTCACTTCCTTAATCGGCTGCGTAATCGTATGGGACAGGATCACGCCAAGTACCGCCGTTAACACCAGGGCAATCAGAATGCCGGAGATAAAGATTTTGTTGATTCCCTCCATCGTGGAATACAACTCGTTCATGGATGCCGCGATGTAGACCGCGCCAATGATCTTACCGCCGGACAGCACAGGCTTGGCGACGACCTTTTTGCGAACATTATCCTCGTCCACGATATATTCCTCATTGTCCCTAATGCCTTGTAGCGCACGGCTGACGACGGTCTGGGTGTTTTTGCGCCCCACATAATCCGAATGTGAACTTAGCGAGGTCGTGAGTACCTTGCCGCTGGCATCCAACACCTGAATCTCGGCACCGTTAATGTTGAACAGATTGTTCACCAGCACACGCAGATTTTCCGTTTTGTCCTCGCCAGCCTCTGCTTCTCCACCCGCCATCGTCTCCCCCACGAGAACCGATAGCATCTCCGCACGGGCCTGCAGGTCTTCCGTAAAGTTGCTCGTCAGTGAGTTCTTCATCGCGCTCACAAAATAAACCCCGATCAATTGCATCGCAATCAGAATCAGCAGTACATAGATAATGATCAATTTCGCCTGAATCGTTCGGAAGAACGAGAATCGCGCGAATCGTCCCATTATATCCCCACGCTTTTGGCACTGCGCACGAGATAACCGAGCCCGCGGCGTGTCAGAATCGTTTCCGGTTTGCTCGGATTCTCCTCAATCTTCTCACGCAGACGACGAATCGTGACATCCACGGTACGTACATCGCCGAAATATTCATATCCCCATACTGCTTGCAGCAGATGTTCCCGTGTCATCACCTTGCCGGAATGCTTCGCCATATAATAGAGAAGTTCATATTCACGGTGGGTCAGATCGAGTGGTTCTCCGCCTTTGTAAGCCGTATACATGTCCATATCAAAAGCCAGATCAAACAGCCGCATGACCTGCTTCTCTTCGTCTTCATGCGCTTCTGCCGTAATCGCAAGCTTTTGCCGTCTGCGCATCTGTGCCTTAACCCGTGCAAGCAGCTCACGCGTACTAAATGGCTTCGTCACGTAATCATCCGCACCCAATTCCAGTCCAAGCACCTTGTCGATCTCGCCATCTTTGGCGGTAAGCATGATGATCGGCATCTCCAGATGAGCGCGCACCTCACGACATACATCCATACCGTCCTTGCCCGGGAGCATCAGATCCAGCAGCATCAGATCCGGTTTCTCGGATAGTGCCAGTTCAACCGCACGAATGCCATCGAATGCACAGATGACCTCGTACCCCTCTTTTTCCAAATTAAACTTCAGAATGTCCGCGATGGGCTGTTCATCGTCCACCACCAAAATCTTCCCCTGCATCGGCTAAGTTCACCCCTATATCCTGCTTAATCCGCGTTAGCGTCTATATCTCTCTTCTATGTTTAGCTTGTACCAAGCTTGCTTGATTTGTTTCTCTAATATAAGTTGAACTAAAGAATATTTACACTCACACTACGATGACAGAACAACCTTCCAATCACTGTTACCCCCAGATTTTTTCGATTCCCTTTTCTCAAGGGAAAATCCGGGGATAAAGGCGAACGCTTCGCTTTTTCAGGTTTTTTCTGTCCTCTCCGTTATCGTGAAAATAATTAGTTCAACTTATATAGCTCGTTGTTTATACTTTCTAGTTTAACATACCTGAAGCACCGTCACATCCCGATCCGAGGGTTGGAAGGTCTTTCATCTGAAAATATTTTACAGCAGCAAAAAACAAGGCCAGCATTATAGCCAACCTTGCTCTCAATTTAGCTTATATTAGTTCAAATACGTCATCGGATTCTCCGCTGTGCCGTTCTTCAGGATCTCGAAGTGTAGATGGGTTCCAGTCGAGCGTCCGGTGTTACCCATAACGCCGATGCTCTCCCCTTTTTCAACCACTTGTCCAACCTTCACACCGATGCTGTTCAGATGACCATACAATGTTTCATATCCATTACGATGGTTAATAATGATGACATTACCATAGCCACTCTTCTGTCCTGCAAAAGTAACCACGCCTTCGTCGGATGATTTCACATCCCGGTTACCTACCAGATCGACCCCTTTATGTTGATGACCCCAACGCTGTCCAAAACTGCTGCTCATCGTTGCATTCGATACCGGCCAAGCAAATTCACCTGAGCCCTCACCAACGACTTTTGTTCCGCTAAGAACCACTTCGGTTACGGCAACTTTGATCACTTCCTGGCCAAGCCACTCTTCCTGAACGACTTCACCATTTTCTTTCGTTATACGATACTGCATATTTTTCAGACCGCTTTGACCTGGACGCACGACTTTGGTTGTGCCTACTTTCAGTTCAGCACTTTTGCGCACTTCCACTTGCGGTTTGATCTCAATCTGCTCAACCACCTGCTCGACCGATTTAACGGTTACTGCTGGTTTAGGCACGGTCAAGGTCAGTTCGTCTCCAATTTGAAGCGATGTTTCCTTGATGCCCGGATTATGCTGGCGAATCTCACTTTGTGTAATTTCATACTTGGAAGCGATCGAAGAGATCGTATCTCCTTCACGAACCACATAAGTTACAGGCGCGTCTTTACCAACGGTTAATGCTTTAACCGCCTCGGACACATCCCATATTTTGTTTGGATCAGCCTTCACCACATCCGTCGCTACTTCTTCCTTGATACCTACCGACTTCAATGTTGTACTCGGTCCCTCTTCTTTCTTCGAGGAATTAGCCGATACCGACTTCGTCTTAAGTGAACTGCGCACTGCCGATGCCGATATGTACTTGTTCTGCACTTGTTCCAAGATCGCGTCAGCTGTCGCCTGATCCTTCACAACGCCAATGACTTCACCGTCTACCTTAAGCTCCACACCTTTGGCATAGGCTGTCAGCATGTCACCCAGTTTATCCAGCGTTTCGTCACTGTTCACTTCAGGTTTGTACGCTTTTACCGTTTCGGTTGTGATGCCATCCGTGTTCAGCACCATCTCTGCATCCGGATATTTATTTTGATATTCCTCAGTTTTGTCTGTAAACAGTTGTTGTAGTTGTGCTTCATCCGCAATGGTACCAATCTCGCTACCTTTAACCATGACTTTATAGTACGGGACGGTATTTGCAGTAACATATTGTTTGCCTGCGAATCCGATCGATGCCGCGATGAATACACCGCATGCTGCTGTAATGATCCATTTGCGCGAGGCCAGAACGCGCTTCTTATTCACACTGAAGGTGGACATGCTCATGTTGTTTTTGTCTTCGGCCGTCCGGTGTTCCCCGGATTGTTCGTGTACCCGGTCTTTGCCCGGTTGGCGTATGCCTCTGAAACCTTTCATGATTCTCTCCTTTTCAGCACTTGTCAGTTCGCATTTCTGTCAAGACATCACCCATCGTGTCTGTCCCATGCTAGTTGAATAATATATTTGGGTGTCCGCAAAATCAGGACTTTAGCTGCGCTCGTAAAAGTGTCAAAATTTTAACCTTTTATCACACCCGTATACTTTAACACAGGTTTTACACTCATTTCAACTCTACACGTCACACCACAAAGCCGCGCCCCGCTTGGTTTTCCTGAATTATCCATAAGATAGCAAGGCTGGTCCATCCCCCATTATGCCTCAACATCCGCTGTACTATGTACTTTTACTCTTAATTTAAGACTAGGTTCTAAGACCCAGTAAAATATGCTTTCTTTTTCATAAAAATACAAATAAAATCCCCCATCAGATCAGCTCTGATAGAGGATTACGTAAACTATCTATTCATGATTTCTCTTAAACTCGATTTCATCTCATGACTCAATAGAAATGAACTTTCACATTTCTATTCTTTAACTGCAAGAATGACAAAGCGCTTCTGCTGAATCAGGCGATACTCGTCTATGAGCACGCCTGCTTTCCCTGCCTATCTTATTCTGTCTGCAAAACTTCCATTAGGTTGTCATACTCTTCACTGGTCAGGTACTTTGAGATCACTTGCTCAATCTCGCGCAGTTCCTGTTCTGTTAGGCCACCTTCCATGGCGCCTGAGATCTGCTGCATTTCTTTCTGCGGCAGTTTGTTCATGAGCAGGCTGAAGATCCGTTCCTTCTCCTCCACCGGCAGCTTATCCTTCGCTCCTGTGATATCATCCGGCGATATGACAATGGCATCATTGCCTGAAGAAGCACTACCGCTGGTCGCTCCGGTTCCGTTCCCCGAAGCTGAGCCACTCCCCTCTGCTGTTCCAGATTCATTACCTGTGCCGCTATCCGTCCCATTGCCTGCATTCACGCCTGAGTTCGAACCTGCGGTCGAATCTGTACCTGAGCCTTCTCCTGCTCCCTCGCCTGAGCTGGCCCCCTGGGACCCACTGTTGCCTTTATCTACGCCAGATTCACCGCCTTCCGACCCGTTTCCCATAACTGAAACAGCATCTTCCGGAACCTGCTCTTCGTCCGCTCCTGTCGGCTGATCTGTTGTGCCATTTCCTGATTTGTTCCCCTCACTGGTTTTACCACCCAATGCACCCTGGAACATGGCGGTTAACCCCATGGGCTGACCTTCCCACTGAATATTAAAACTCGCGAGTAGCGATTTCGCATAGGACTGTACAATTAATCCGGTCGTGAGCAGTGTCAGTGAACTGACCAGCAACACCGTTAGCACGATTTTGACAAACCACACAAGCAACTTCATTCCGTTCTCTCCCTCCGATTATCCCACCCGTCTAGCATGCGCATGCTGGGGTCTGTGACTCTACTGTTAACCAGTATTGACAGAAATCTCGGGATTATATCCAAAAAACACACAAAAAACCTCCAGTCATCGCTATAAAAGCAACAACTGGAGGCTTTACTGCCTGAGTCGGCAGAGTATCCTATTTTATAATTCAAGAAACAATCTATCTATTTCTTTGATTACTCGTAGATTGGAAGAACTTGATTCGTTTGCTCACGGTTACGACCAACGGAGAAGATGGCAATTGGAATGCCTGTCAGTTCGGAAACACGTTTTACATAATTCTGTGTGTTCACTGGCAGGTCTTCGAGTTTCTTCGCTCCAGTGATATCTTCGCTCCAGCCTGGCATCTCTTCGTATACCGCTTCACATTCTGCCAACATTTTGAGGCTTGCCGGATAGTGTGTGATGACCTCGCCGCGGAATTTGTATCCGGTACAGATTTTCACCGTTTCCAGACCTGTCATTACGTCCAGAGAGTTCAGGGACAGACCTGTGATTCCGCTGACACGACGCGCGTGGCGAACAACAACACTATCGAACCATCCCACACGACGTGGACGTCCAGTTACAGTACCGTACTCATGTCCAGTCTCACGGATTTGGTCGCCGATTGCATCATGCAATTCCGTAGGGAATGGGCCATCTCCTACACGGGTTGTGTAAGCTTTCGCTACCCCAATGACTTGCTGAATACGAGCCGGGCCTACGCCAGAACCGATACATACGCCACCTGCGGACGGATTGGATGATGTAACAAATGGATAAGTTCCTTGATCGAGGTCCAACATAACACCTTGTGCGCCTTCAAATAATACTTTTTTGTCCTCATCAATGTATTCGTTCAGAACAACGGATGTATCACGTACGTAAGGACGCAGAATTTCAGCATATCCGAGGTAATCTTGCAGAATCTCTTCCACATCAACAGGCTGGCCGCCGTAGACTTGCTCGATGACGCGGTTCTTTTCTTTGACCAGATGACGCAGTTTCAGTTCAAAATCTTCAGCATCCAGCAGGTCAACCATCCGAATACCAATACGAGCTGATTTGTCCATATAACATGGGCCAATTCCTTTGCCAGTCGTACCGATTTTGTTCGGGCCTTTGCTCTCTTCTTCGAGTGCATCCAATACCATGTGATACGGCAAGATGATATGTGCGCGCTCACTGATGGACAGGTTCTTCGTTGTGAAATCATTGTCATGAATATAGTTAATTTCTTCGATGAGTGCCTTCGGGTTGATAACCATCCCGTTACCAATAACACACGCTTTATCCGTGTAGAAAATCCCCGATGGAATCATCGTCAGTTTATATTTTTTGTTATCAATTAGAATTGTATGTCCCGCATTGTTACCACCTTGATAACGAGCCACCACATCAGCGCTCTCCGCCAAATAATCCGTGATCTTACCTTTACCTTCGTCTCCCCATTGCGTTCCCACTACAACTACCGTTGACATAGTTAACATTCCTCCGTGGGTGCCTTGCGCACCTTTGTATTGGTCTGTCCGTCCTCTATCCCGGCAGGCATGTTACGCAATAAACCGACTGAGAAGCGTGCTAACGGACAGTAAAAATCTCCTTCCGTTACATTCAAGGGAAGGTTTGCGCTGCTTTAACGCAGCAGTATTAGTGTACCAGTACCCTTTTTCAAAGTCAAATCAAATGGCGAACAATTAGATATAGTACAACTGTAATGTTCGGGATTTACCCACTATTTCGACACAAAAAACCGGAGACTACAGTCCAAGCTTGCTTGACTGCTATCACCGGTTCAAGGATTCCCAGTTCCATGCGAATCTATATCTGGTATTTATATCACATGTTTAAGTCCAGTTACGCTAATGGTTGATCTTCGGGACAGACGATTTTGCTTCCTGATCGAAGCCGTCAGCACCTGCCCGTTACATCGCGAAGGCGTCATTGTGCGCCCTCTCGTAATTGACGAATTTATTAAAGTTTTTCAGGAAGACCAGTTCCACTGTACCTACCGGACCATTACGCTGTTTCGCGATAATGATCTCGATAATGTTTTTCTTCTCGGTCTCCTGGTTGTAGTAGTCATCCCGATACAGAAACGCTACGATGTCGGCATCTTGCTCGATCGAACCCGATTCCCGCAAGTCACTCATCATCGGACGTTTATCCTGACGTTGCTCTACACCCCGGCTCAGCTGGGACAACGCAATAACCGGAACTTCCAGTTCCCGGCCAATCTGTTTCAGTGTACGTGAAATCTCGGATACCTCTTGTTGACGGTTCTCCCCTGCTTTACCACGTCCACTGATCAGTTGAAGATAGTCGATCAGGATCATGCCAAGGCCTTTCTCTTTCTTCAGACGACGGCATTTGGCACGAATATCCGCTACAGTAATCCCTGGCGTATCATCTATAAAGATGTTGGCTTCTGACAAAGCTGCAATACCCATCGTCAGCTTCTGCCAGTCTTCATCACCTTTGAAATCACCCATACGCATTACGCTGGCATCCAGGTTGGCTTCCGCACAGATCATACGTTGCACCAACTGGGCGGCTGACATCTCCAGACTGAAGATGGCTACCGTCTCCTGAGCCCGAATGGCAACGTTCTGAGCGATATTCAGGGCGAAGGCCGTCTTACCTACAGAAGGACGGGCCGCTACAATGATCAAGTCACTGCGCTGGAATCCGGCAGTCATCTTGTCCAGATCAATAAATCCGGACGGAATGCCCGTCGTTGTTCCCTTGTTCTGATGTAGGGTCTCCACACGATCGAATACTTCCATCAGTACGTCCTGAATGGCTATAAAACCACTACTGGAGCGACGGTTGGAGATCTCCAGAATGCGACGCTCCGCTTCTCCGAGCATGGCTGCAACATCTTCGCCGCCTGTATATCCTTCGCTCACGATCTGTGTTGCCGTACGAATCAGGCGACGCAGCATCGATTTCTCTTCGATAATCTGAGCGTAATAGTCTACGTTCGCCGCCGTAGGTACACCATGAGCCAGCTTCGCCAGATAACTAACGCCGCCAATGTCCTCCAGCTCACCTTTATCCTTCAGAAGCGAAGTCAGTGTCACGAGGTCAATCGGTTGATTTCCCTCACCAAGCTGGATCATCGCTTCAAAGATTAATTGATGGGGCTTATCATAGAAATCCTCGGTTTGCACCCGTTCCATCGCTGTAATCAGGGCTTCGCCCTGCAACAGGATTGCACCCAGCACGGCCTGTTCGGCTTCCAGGTTCTGCGGGGGAATCCGGTCGAATAACATTTCGCCGCCCATCTTACTCTTCCGTTACCTGTACCTTCAAGGTTGCCTTCACTTCAGGGTGAACCTTGACAGTTACTTGTGTTACGCCGAGTGTACGAATAGGCTCGTCCAGCTCAATTTTGCGTTTGTCTACTTTCAGACCTTTTTTAGACAAAGCTTCTGCGATCTGTTTGCTGGTAATGGCACCGAACAGACGACCACCTTCACCGGACTTGGCTTTCAGTTCAGTCACTTCTGCTTCCAGCTTCTTCGCGAGTGCTTCCGCTTCTGCTTTCTCTTCTTGTTTGATTCTTTCTTCAGCAGCCTTCTGGTTGTCCAAAGTCTTCATGTTGCCATCTGTTGCTGGACGTGCGATTCCCCGTGGCAGTAGGAAGTTCTGTGCGTAGCCCTCAGATACTTCTTTCACTTGCCCTTTCTTGCCTTGACCCTTCATATCTTTTATAAAAATGACTTTCATTCGAACAGCCCCTCTTCCTTTTCGATTTCAGCCAGTACGTTCGTCAGCCGGTTTTCTGCCTCTCCAAGCGTTCCTTCAAGCTGCACGGCAGCATTGGTTAAATGTCCGCCACCGCCCAGTCGTTCCATAACAACCTGAACATTCATGCGCCCCAGCGATCTCGCGCTGATGCCAATCAGTCCATCCGGACGCTCACTAATCACAAATGAAGCGACCACGTCAGTCATATTCAGCAATGTGTCCGCCACCTGGGCGATCATCATCTGTGGAATCTTGCTGCCAGGGTCCGTGACCGCCAGCGCAATGTTCCCGTATACCATTTTAGCATGCTTTATGATTTCTGCCTTAGCAATATATTCTGACAGATCCTCTTTCATCAACCGTTGGATCATAATGGTGTCTGCACCACTGCGACGCAGGAAGCCTGCCGCTTCAAACGTTCTGGACCCGGTGTGGAGTGCAAAATGCTTCGTATCCACGGTAATCCCGGCAAGTAGAGCCGTAGCTTCCAGCGGAGTGAATTGTACCTTGTCATGAATGTATTGCAAAAGTTCAGTTACCAGTTCCGCAGCAGAGGACGCATAAGGCTCCAGATAGATCAACACCGCGTCATTGATGAACTCTTCACCTCGGCGATGATGGTCCACAACCACGACACGGGTTGCAGACTGTACCAATTTCGGCTCCATGGTCATGGAGGCCTTATGCGTATCAACCACAACCAACAATGTGTGCTCGGTCATCATCTGGGTTGCCTGTTCTGGTGATACGAATGCTTTGGACAACTTCTCGTCCTTGTTCACCTGCTCCATCATGCGTTCAATCGATGGATTAATTCCATCCAAAACAATCCGGGCTTCCACATTGTACAGGCTGGCCGCTTTCCACACTCCGATGGATGCGCCGATCGCATCCATATCCGGAATTTTGTGGCCCATGATAAGTACCCGATCGCTCTCCTGCATCAAATCACGCAGCGCATGAGCAATAACGCGGGCTCTGACCCGTGTCCGTTTCTCCACTGCATTGGACTTGCCGCCATAGAAAGACAGGCGTTGCCCGGACTTCACAGCAGCCTGATCGCCACCACGTCCGAGTGCCATGTCCAGACTGGACTGTGCCAGTTCTCCCATCTCACTGATGCTATCCGATCCAAATGCCAGTCCTACACTGAGTGTCATTGGCACTTTGAGGTCAGCAGTCATCTCCCGAACTTCATCTAAAATGACAAATCGGCTCTGCTCCAGTTCCTGCAAAGACTTATGGTTCAGCATCAACAGATACCGATCAGAAGATAGACGACGCAGGTACACTTCGTACCGCTTGGCCCATGACGTAATCTCACTGGTCACACGGGCAATTAGCGCTGTACGCTGCTGGTCGTCCATGCCCTGGGCAGCCTCGTCCAGATTATCCAGAACAAGAATACCCAATGCAAGGCGCTCATTTTCATATTTATCACGAAGAATGGCTAGCTCCGTAATCTCGTATACATATACATACCGCTCCTGCGGGTTATGAATAACTCCATAATGCCGATCATCCAACTGGAATTCGTCATGAAACTCCTTGGATGAATGTTCCTTGGTCCCATCCTTCTTCTCTTTAGGCTGAGGAAGTTTGGGAAACAAATTAAGTAGCGGATTACCCACCATTGTCTTCTCCTGGAACATCTCCGCGACAAAGCGGTTATGCCACTCTACCGTACGATCTTCGCTGTACAGCACAATTCCGAATGGAAGCATGCTGACCGCTTCCCCTTCCATCCGTTTGATCCGAATAGATAGGCCATTAATGTAGTCGTTAAGCTCACGGCGGAACGCGAGCTCCGCCTTAATCATGACGATTCCCAGCGCCGAAGCCAGTATCAGACTAATCAAACCAAGCGTCCAGTTATAGATGGTAACGAACATCACGAGCAACAGCAGCAGTATGAACGCCCATACGGTATAGTAGCCGTGCCAGCGTTTCTTCAGAAATTTAGGCATGACTCATCACCCTATCGTTTTGATTTCGATATTGCCTCACGAAGCGGGAACGCCAGATCGATAATTCCGATAATCCGAAGCGGGCCAATGAAGAAGACCGCAACTGCAAGAAAATACGGTATAACCGGATTCCATTTCTTTGTATGTGAGAGAAAGAAGAAGAAGCCGATCGCTTGAATCATGAAGCCCAGATTGATCAATGGCGACAGATTCATGGCAATCATGGTCCAGTACGTTCCATCACTTTGTCTAGAGATGACTTCGATCAACAAGGCGAGGAAATAATACCAGATCAGCGCACGTGGCATACGCCACTCTCTCGCTGGTGGAAGCTTCGATACCGTCACACCCATTACGTTCAGGATTGGACGAGCAATAACGTGTGTGATGAAGGCCATTACCATCGATGTAACAACGAGGGCAAAAGGAATCATAAGCTGCGTTTGTTTGGCAACATCCTCGGTCATCTCAGGCGTCCATGCAAACCCGTTAATCATCTGATTGGATGTATTCGTTAACGGTTCGATGGTCAGTCTGACCACATCTTCAATATAGCTGGACAGGTCGAATTGGAAAATGACACTGCCGACCAAGAGCAACAATAAGTATTCTGCCAGCATCGTGCCACTTCCCGCCATAAGCGTGAACAGGGCCGATTTACGTGTTTTATACGCGTGACCCATAACGAGCGCAGGCAAGGTAAAGATAAGCAATAGCAGCAGATAGATCGGATGGAATATCACCAAAATAACGGCTACGGGCACGAGATGCCATATAAATGATTTTAAAGATAATGAAGCATACAAAATAACTCCCGGAATCATCATAAAAAATATGGCAAGTACCGATAAAGGAGTTAACAGCGAAAGTAACAGGAGCAGATAGACTGCACTCCAAACAGCTGATTTAAAGCTAAATTTCAACAAATTCACCTCTTACGCATATGATCTTCTAGCGCGGAAATATCCTGGTACCAGTCTTCAAGCTGGTGACCTTCCTGTTTATGCTTTTTCAACTTCTCAACAAGCAGTGCATCCAGATCCTTGAAAGGAATACCGAGCCTGCGGCCCAATATGTAACTACTCATAATCAAACTGGCAAGACTGTCTCCGATTCGAGTTGTACTGCCTTCCCATAACGCCTTGAATAATCGGGATACTTGATCAAGTACTTCGGTTTTAAGCCATTCAATCACTTTAGCGCGTTTGGCTACATCCAGTTCTTTAGGCATTTGGCGAAAGTCACTCTCCCCCGAAAAAGCTTTATTCTCGATTATAGCATAAAAAGAGGGCCCGCAAAATTACCCCAAAAAGCGGAGAATTTCTCCGAAACTGATGTCAGGTACTTATGCGGAGTCCTCCGTACATCCAATCGACATATATACTTGTAAACAAACTTCGAATGCGTCCTTGGTTCAGGACTTCTTAAGTTTAACATGATACCTGACGGCTGTGATTATCCCTGCTGTCACAATAATGTTTATATTCGTTACGGCTTACTTGGCCTTAATCGATTCTTTGGCTACAATGCCTTCGCAGTACTCAATAATCTGACTCCGTCTGACAATACCAATGAACCGCTCCATATCATCCACCACAGGAACAAAGTTCTGAACTTTTGCCAGATTAATCAGGTCTTCCATATTGGCATCAATAGAAACGGGCTTAATATCCAGGCGAAGCGGAACGTCTTTGAGCAAGAACTTTGAAGCGTTTTCAAATGAAATCTTTCCCTCGGCATTCTTCATGTACCACAATAAGTCGCCTTCGGTAACCGTACCAATATATTTGCCTTCCTTATTCAAAATGGGCACCGCCGTAAACCGATGATACTCCATCCGTTCCAACGTTTGCCGCAGCGTAGAATCCGACGTCACGCATGTAACCTCTTGTTTGGGCAGCAAAAAAAATGCGATGTTCATACCCTTACGTATCCTCCTTGTGAATTTCTTCGTTCAACTTATCTCGCTCAACTTATATTATACGGATCAGAACGCAGGATGTTCCAAAAGGATCATGGATCTCACTACAAAGAAAAAAACAGCAGCCCGCGAATAAACGTACTGCTGATTGTGGTCTACAACAAACCATCGGTATGGAATTGATTATTCAATCATTTGCCGGTCAGGGATCATTACTTCACCGGCTGGGGTCGATTGATCCATCCAGTTGTTAATCAGCTCTTTGGCATATTGGACATCTTTCTCGTCAGCACGGCCATAATAGATACCGTCTTTACGCATCCCCTCACCCAGAATGGTGAAGCTTGAGATCTGTGGTTTCTCCTGAGTAAGCACCTGTTTAGCCAGATCAATAATGAAAGAAGCTCGCATATCCGTCTGGAAGCTATCTCCCATAATCTGAATCAATTCCGGAATTTTGGCGATTTGATTCAAATTCAACATCTCATTCGCCATCGCGTTCAAGAAAATCTGCTGCCGCTTGGTACGATTAAAATCGCTATCCTCACGGTATCTTACATAATACAGTGCTTCCTGCCCGTCATAGATCGGCTTGCCGCCTTCAATCGTGAATTGCACATGATTCGGGTCCTTGTTCACAATGTCCTCATCAATCGGCAGTTTTACACCACCCAGCGCATCAACGACTTTTTTGATCCCGTCGAAGTTGATCGTTGCATAATATCCTACATCGGCATCAAGGAATTTCTCCACCGTATTGATGGACATATTCTCCCCACCGAACGCATAGGCATGCGCCAGCTTATCATAATCATCTTCGCCGTCCTTGTTCGCATCCCGTCCCACAATCTGCACATACGTGTCACGTGGAATGGACACCAATAGTACACGGGACTCTTTTGGACGAACTACAGCGTAGATCACTGTATCTGAACGTCCACGCGTCTTCTCATAGGCGCGTTTGTCCGAACCCAACAGTAACACCGAGAATGGTTCCTTGCGATATACCGTTGGATCAGGCGTATTGTTACCTTCCTGCGGTACATAAGAGCGGGATAGCTGATCTTCTACCGAACCGGCAAGAAACAGATCAAATGCAGCTACAGCCAGCTGTTGACGGAACAGATAACCTCCGATTAACAAAACAACAAGCGAAACGAGCGTTATATATAGGCCTTTTCTTCTTTTCTTCTTCTTATCTTTAGTTCTGCTTTTCATCCATTGATTCCTTCTTCACTATCAAAATGATAATCCATAATACCAATTAAACGTCTGGCATGCCTTGTGACTCGGTGTTCTCTGAAGTTTTCTCTATCTGGAATCAAGACACCGCTTACGCTCGTTCTATTGTAATCATTGCGAGGAGATGAAAAGTTACAATCCGGTTAAATTGAAAAGAACAGCGACTCCTTTTTTAGTTACAAAAGGTACACTGTTCTCTTCATTTCGACACACTATTGAATCAGTTTGTGGATATACTTTCCACATGCTGGCTCTTCTCTTTTTGACGCAAACGTCCCGTTATCAGCGCAGCTACCAGCGTAAGCACACTGAATACGACCGCAGACCAGAAGAGGCCATTGTAACCCTGACCTGTCGTTTGATGCACTGCCTGAAGCAAGACATCACGGATACCTTCATCCGGAATTTGGGATAGGCCCTCTGTCAGACTGGACACATCACTCCCGGATGATCCACCCGAGGCATATTGCTCAAGCATCTCAGGCGGCACCTGAATTCCTTTATCAGCAAACCCTGCCTGAATGTTGGACCCCAAATTAATGAAAGAACGTGCCAGGAATCCGGCAAAAATCGTAGGCGCAATAGCCATAGCCATCTGGCGGAATAACGAACTGGTTGCTACCGCGATACCTTTGTTGCTCTCTCCCGCCTGTTCCGTGACAAGTACGTTAACTGGCGCACCAAGCATCATGCCGAAGCCGATACCTACGAGCGTACTCGCGATGACAAATTGCCAGATATGCTCTACCCATAGCGGGAAAAGTAGGAATCCAATAGCGGATAACACACCCGCAACCGATAACGTC
Source organism: Paenibacillus amylolyticus (assembly GCF_001570725.1). Lineage (GTDB taxonomy): Bacteria > Bacillota > Bacilli > Paenibacillales > Paenibacillaceae > Paenibacillus > Paenibacillus amylolyticus_A. The sequence goes on along the minus strand of NZ_BCNV01000005.1, from coordinate 45,936 downwards.
CAGATTGGCCCTTTGCGGTCAACGAGGTATCCACCTCCGCCTGCCCCAATGCCGGATGCCAGCGCGAGCGGAGTAAACCAGTACCCGGAGGCTGTATTGGATACGCCGAGATATTGCTCAACAAATCCGGGAATAAAGATTACCGAGGCCAGAATGGCTCCTGAGAAAAAAGCAATCAGCAGCGTCCAGCGAAAGGACGCGATGCCCAGAAGCTGTGTCGATACAACAGGTTCACGTTCAGATCCTTCGAGTCTTTTTTCCATGAAGTAAAAGAGCACCAGAATGATCACACCTGCCAAGAAGAAACCGTAGAACATCGGTGACCCCAGACTTTGAAGCATGTTCACACCGTCCAGATTACTGAAGCTATACATTAAACTGAGTACACCTAGTGTTAGGACAGCGATACCGCTCCAGTCCACTGCTGCACGGTTCAGTTCCTGCTCTTCATGAATAAATCGAATACCCGCAATGAATAGCAAAATGGCGATAGGCACGTTGATTAGGAACAACCAATGCCAGTTGCCCGTAATGTCCAGTATGAAAGCACCAACATTGGGCCCCAAAATGGCGGCAACACCATTCATACCTCCAAGCAGACCCAAAGCTGTACCTTGACGCTCCACTGGGAACTTGCTTAATACGTATGAGCTGGCAATGATAAAGATCCCCCCGCCGCCCAAAGCTTGAATGACACGAGCGATCAGGAAGAAGGTAAACGATGTGCTTAGCGCGACGAGCAAGGACCCGATCCCAAACAACGCCACTTCAATCAAAAATAGTTTCTTGCGACCATAACGATCCGACAGCTTGCCCGCAATAGGAACACTCACTGCAAGTCCAAGCGTGTAGAGCGTAATTGTCCACGCCCCCCATGTTGGCGACACACCAAACGATGCATTTAAGGTGGTCAGTGAAGAGGTGATGATCCCATTATCCAACGCAGCCATAAATACACCTATGGCAAACAGGATCAGCGGCCATTTCATTTGTTTTTGCATCACATGTTACCTCCCGATCAGATCTTAAATTCAGTATCGTACAGTTGGTTTGGTACATATATATTAAACCGAATTGAATAATAATGACTCATTGGTCATTTTAAAGCAAAAGAAATCCATATGTCAATTTAATAATATGGTTATATGGTTCATTTTACCTCTGCTCCGATAAAATAAAGCTGCCCACAGGTTCGGTCGAACCTGTGGGACAGTCCTCAATGTCTAACGTATTATGGCTGCATCAGATGACGATTCAGGAATTTCTCAATCGCACGGTACAGATCGAGCTGATTCTCTACGTTCGCGAAGCCATGACCTTCGTTTGTCTTTAACATATACGGTACATCAACTCCACGCTTGCGTAATGCTTCAACGATCTGGTCTGACTCGGCTTGTTTGACACGTGGATCATTAGCGCCCTGAACCACGAATAATGGGGCCTTCATCTGATCGATGTGGAAGAGTGGTGAAATAGCTGTCAACAGTTCCTTGTCCTTCTCGGGATCTCCCACACGTTCATAGAACATACTGCGCTCTGATTCCCAGTAAGGTGGCAGTGAATCCAGAAGGGTGAAGATGTTGGAAGGTCCAACATAGCTAATTCCTGCAGCGTAAACATCTGGTGTGAATGCCAGTCCTGCAAGAGCCGCATAACCTCCGTAGGATCCACCATAGATCGCTACGCGCTTCGCATCAACCGTTCCCTCTGCAACTAGCCAATTCACGCCGTCTGTGAGGTCGTTCTGCATGGCTTTACCCCACTCTTTATTACCAGCATCCAGGAATTCCTTACCGTACCCCGTGGAGCCACGGAAGTTCACCTGTAGAACAGCATAGCCACGACTTGCCAGAAATTGAATCTCAGGATTGAAGCCCCATGAATCACGAGCCCAAGGACCACCATGTGGAACAACCAGCAGTGGCAAGTTAGAAGCCTTTGCTCCTTGAGGCAGTGTAAGATAACCATGAAGGGTTAGACCGTCACGTGACTTATACGTAATGGGCTTCATGTCCGACATTTGGCTCTCATCAATCCAAGGTGCGGCATCAGCCAATTTATCGAGTTTAGCTGTTTTGGAATCGTAGAAATAATACGTGCCCATTGTTTTGTCGTTATAGGCTACAAAAAGTACCTGGCCTTCCTCACTTATGCTGGTTAGACTAACTTCCTTGCCTGGCACTTTCGCTTTGATATCCTGCATTAACGTTTTGAACTCTTGATCAAAGAATTCATAGTTCACTTTATCTGTTTCATACACAGCAGCAAGAATAGTTCCTTTTTCTTTGGAAGGGATGAAGCTGCTTACATCCACATCTTTATTTTCATAGATGGTTTTGGTTACCTTCTTGCTGCTTGGACTGTACTCTACAATTGCCGTTTTGTCTCGCTCCAAGTTAGATACGGCATAGATATTTTTATTGTCGTACGTGAACATGACTGGAGCAAAAGTCTCTCCCAGCTTCGTTGTCAGTAGCGGCTCAAATTCTTTATCCTCTGATTCACGATACAGTAACGAAGACACATTACCATCACTGGATACGGCAACACGAATTTTGCCTTCGTGATCCGTTAGCCAGCCTGTAATATTGCCCGGATTCTCTGCCGCAAGCACAGCCTCTCCTGTCTTGATGTTAATACGGTATACATCGAAGATGCGTGGATCACGTTTGTTCAGACCTACCAGAATCTCATCCGGGATATTCTCAAGCGGATCTACCAGGATGGCTCTTGTATTAGGATACGGCGTCAGATCCTTGCTGTTTTTACCATCGATATCCGTAATATATAAATGATAATTCTCATCGCCTGCCTTATCTTGCACGTAGAGCAGCTTGTCATTGGTTGCCCATGCAAATCCTGCGATATTACGTTCTGTTTCACTCGTAATGCGTACAGGCTTATCCTGGCCGTTTGCGGTAACTACGATATTCATGCGGTTGTTCCATGGCTCCAGGTAAGCGAGATGTTTACCGTCAGGCGACATCTGGAACCCTGCCTGAGCAGGCTGTTTGAAGAAGTCCTCCAGAGGTGTGAGACCCTCTGACTTCACATCAAGTCCAAGCGCCAGATACAGGGCATCTGCGAATTCGCCATGAGTCACCGATTGTTTGGCATTAAATGCGCTACCTTCGATAATAAAATGCTGCTTAACCCGTGCAGCGTCATTCGCATGTACAGCTGGAATCTGATCGGCATCGCTGTATACTACCTGGATTCCATTATCCTTCAGTTCGAATGCACGCGTAAACAACGATGCCATTTGTGCACGTGTAAGTGGCGCATCCGGGGCATAGCCTTTTGCCTTCCCTTGAATGAGCCCACCTTGCTTCAGAGCGTAGATGGCAGGCGCAGCTTCATTCTCCGGCGTAACATCTGCAAAACCTGTAAGTGATGCAGGCGCATCCAGTTTAAGTACACGTTGCAGAATGATTGCCGCTTCGGCACGAGTGATCGGAGTTGTTACCTCTGTGATTTCATCTATGTATCCCAGTTGCTGTAGTGTTTGTGTCGCCTTGGAAGCAATGGCCTCCGAGACTGCCGCTGTGGGTTTTACGGCTTCTGCCGCTTGTACAGCTGGCTGAATCAGTGCAACGGACATGGCCATAGTAAGCGTGAGAGCGTATACCTTTTTGCTGATCGCGTTCAAACGATTTCCCCCTTTAAAGTGAATTACAGAATAATATGGAATTATACGTAAGTCATTTTACCATGATTAACCACAAGATAACAGCGAGAAGAGCTCCTATACAATGTCCTTGTTCACAAGTTATTTCGATCCCGAAAATCCATAGTTGAACAACTTTCGCGTCTCCACAAAACGCCCTTCACGAGTATCTGTTCCAAATACAACGGAAATCAGTCTTTTGCCATCACGTTCAGCTGTCCCAACAAAATGATATCCGGAATCTTCATCATACCCGGTCTTCAATCCATCATTCCCATCGTAAGCATACGGCCCACCAATGGAGGACAACATCCAGTTCGTGTTACTCATGTACATTCCTTTTTGATGCATCGATACTTGCATTTGACTGGAGATTCTTAAGATCTCGGGATGGTTATTCAGCAGATATCGCGCAAGCTTACAAGCATCTATAGCCGTCATTAAGGTCTGCCCTTGTATTTCGGTCGGACGATTAGGACCAAGCAGCTTTTCACTCAGGCCTGTTGAATTCGTGAATTGTGTATCCTCAGACAGCCCAATCTGAGATGCTTTTTGGTTCATCTGCTGCACAAACTTATGCTCTGTACCACTGATATGTTCAGCCAAAGCAACCGCTGCATCATTCGCTGAATAGACAGCTACAATCTGGAATAAATCCTTTACTGTTAATTGCTCACCCTGTTTCAAGGTCAGTTGACTGCCCCCTACCGAACTGGCATACAGACTCACATTAACAAGATCGTCCCAGCTTATATCACCATTGATCACGGCCTCCATCACAAGCAGTTCTGTCATCAACTTACTCACGCCTGCCGGAGCAATCTCCTCAGAGCCGTTAAAGTCCATTAAGACCTGTTCAGAATTCATATCCATTAAGACAGCAGATTCAGCTTTAATTCCCGGTTTGCCTACCAGCATGTCCGGTTTCACACCCAAATATATAATGAGCAGCAGAGCTAGCAGCATACCTGCCCGTTTCCACCATTTTTTCATAAGATAATCACCTCTTACCTATATAGACGAAGTGAAAGGGTATTTTGTCTGCACTTTTTTGAAAAAAAGTTAAATTTTTTTTATTTTTTGGTTACAAAAAAAACATGAACCCCATACACCCATGCCAGAGTGTACAGAATCCATGTTTTTAAAGACACTTTTGTTCATTCTCCCAGGAGAATTTTTCATTAGAATTTAGCAACCGAGTTCTGAAAGGACCCCAATCCTTACAGCTGCTAATTACTGAATTGTATTACTCAGCTACAACTGCTTTGTCTGCGTTAACTTGCAGGTCGCTCAGATAAACGCCTGTTCCATCACCAATCGCATAGTTCATTACACGTTTGTTAACCGGTGCTACAACTGCACGATACAGTGTAGGGAATACAGGAACTTCGTCTACCATGTATTGCTGCCATTGATTGTAGATCTCTTTACGCTTGTCTACATCAAATGCTTCAGCAGAGATACCTTGTGCCAGCAATTTATCATTCTCTTCGCTAGAGAATCTGGAGAAGTTATACAGTGCATCACGGCCATACAGACCGGATGGATCTACGTCAATACCAACGCCCCATGCCGCTTGATATACATCAATGTTCGGATCATCTTTACCTGTGTTACCTACACGGTCATAGAAGCTGTTGAACTCAACCATTTCCAAGTTAACTTTCAGACCAATAGCTGCCCAAGATTGAACGTAGTAACGTGCCAATGGTTCAGCAGTGTCGCCACCAGTCATGGACACAAAGTTGATTTCCAGTGGTGTTCCATCTGGATTCGTACGGAATTCACCATCCAATTTGTAACCAGCTTCTTCAAGCAGTGCTTTCGCTGCTTCTGGATCATATGCTACACCCGGATTACTGGAATCATGGAATTCTGGGTGAGATGGTGGAATCAGAGTTGTTGCATTCCAGCGCAGGCCGTTGTAGAAACGTTTACCTACTTGGTCATTATCTACAGCCATCCACATTGCTTTACGCAAGTTTTTGTCGCCCATTTTTGCTTCAGCATTGCTTACAACTTTTCCGTTCTCTTCATCCCACGTACCCAGTTTGAAACCGATGTACGTATAAGCACGATCGATTGCGCCCAGGAATTCAACGTTGGAGAGGTTAGCATTATCTTTGTATTGATCTGTCGGGAATGCATCCACAAGGTCTACCCCGCCAGATTTCAGTTCTTGAACAACCGTTGTCGGGTTGATAACTTTCAGAGTCACACTATCCAATTTTGGAGCCCCACGCCAGTAGTCGTCGTTTTTAACAAAAGTTACGGACTCACCTGGAGTGATTACATCCACTTTAAATGGACCAAAACCAATTGGTTTTTCACGTACTTCTTTGGAAGAAGACATTTTCGCTACATCCATATCTCCGAAGATATGTTTAGCCAATGGATATGTCCATACGCCACCTGTCAGCAAGGACGGTGTGGATTCTTTATACGTAATGCTGATTTGTTTGTCGCTCAGCACTTTAATACCAGAGATTGTTTTTGCTGTTCCAGCATGATATTCATCCATACCTACTACACTAGTAAAGTTGGAGTCATAACGAGGGCCGTCATAACCCTTACTACCAATCACTTCATAAGCAAACTGCAGATCTTCAGCCGTTACCGGTTTGCCATCATGCCAGTTTACATTGTCACGAATGGTCAGTGTGAAAGTTTTTCCATCTTCGGAAGTCTCATATGTTGCAGCACCATCATTGGTGTACACATAGTCTTTATCCCAAGTCAGCAAACCTTCATCGAACCATTGAAGAACCTGTGCATCCGGGTTACCGGAATAGAAGTTAAAGTTCAGTGTACCTTCAAAAGCAGTATCCGATACAAGTCCGAATGTAATCGATCCACCTTCGATCGCAGTACCTTCATTCGTTTTAACATTGTTGAAGTCTTCAATGGAGTAAACGCCCTCTTCATTAGCAGGTTTTTCCTCTGTTTTTCCCTCTTCTGTGTTGGTAGCAGGAGCTGGAGTAGCTGCTTCTTTCTCAGAGCACGCTGCGAGCACCAATACAAAGACTAGCATCATCGTGAAAAATAGTCCCCGTGAAAATAATCCCTTTTTCATGAACCTTTCCTCCCTTTTTTTAACCTCTTCTTTGTCTTGCATCAGTCGCACGCTTTAAGGCTTGACCGACATTATTTATACTCAACATCAATACCAGGATCAGCACCGATGCGGGTAGCCATATCCACCATCTGGATTCCAGGGTTTGCGGATTACGTGCGTAACTTACGAGTGTTCCAAGACTAGGCGTACTTTCGGGAAAACCAAACCCGAGAAAAGACAGCCCGGATTCGAGGCCAATGTTGGCAGCGAGATTCAATGTCATCGTTACGATGATAATGGAGCTCAGATTCGGAAGAACCTGTGAGAAAATGATCTTAAGATGGGATGATCCCAAAGTTTTTGAAGCTTTTACATATTCAAGTTCTCTCTCCTGCAGTGCCTTAGACCGAATTAATCTAGCAATTCCCATCCATAGGAAGGCAGTCATGATTAGCGAGAACGAAACAATATTATATTTGGGTACTGCTGTAACAAACGCGATAACAATCATCATGAACGGAAGAATCATGAAAAAATCCACGATGCGCATGAATACATTGTCAATCAGTCCTCCGAAATAACCAGACAATATACCAATTACGATCCCCAGGAAACCTGTCATTACCGTAACTAGAATGGCAATGGATAACGAGTTCCGAGTTCCGATGATTAGTTGTCCAAATACATCACGACCTCCGTAATCTGTTCCTAACCAGTATTGTGCAGAAGGCGGCTCATATAAAGCGAATAGATCCACTTTAACAATTTCATCCTGATCCAGGATCAGAGCAGTTCCATAGACTATTAATAAAACCAGTCCCAAAAATATGAGCGAGATTAGTGCCACCTTATCTCGGACAAGCTCTCTCCATAAGATACTCAAGCTGGAGGGGCTTTTATCAATCTTCTGTGAAGTTACAACGACATCATTGGCCTTGCTCATCTTATTCACCCCGAAATCTTCAAGTTCTTACTTGATCCGTATACGCGGATCTACTAATCCCAGAATAATGTCAGATAACAGCGACCCCAGGATTGTAGCTATACCAAATAGCAGGACAAGTGCGGTTACAACACTGAAATCACGAAGAGAGATTGAGTTAAGGAACAGCTGTCCCATGCCTGGGTAACTGAATATACTCTCAATGAAAATAGTACCTCCGATAAGTCCTGTAATCTCATAACCGAAGAAAGCGGCAATCGGCAATAGAGAGTTCCTTAAAATATGCCTGTTGTAAACTCGTGATTCCGAAGCACCCTTGGCTCGCGCAGTAAGAACGAATTCTTTATGCTTGATATCGATAATTTCGCTACGTAAGTATTGAACGGTTGATACCGTAGTAATCAGTGCCATGGATAATGCCGGTAATAACAGATGATAGAATTTGCTTGCAATGTAACTGAATGTTCCCGGTGTAAGTCCAGGTGCCACGCTACCCCCCGTCGGGAATAAGCCAAAGTGGAATCCAAAGATCCATAACATAACCAGTGCAAAAATGAACAACGGTGCTGCGAAACCTAGATAGGTGTAACCCGTAATTAAACGGTCAGACCATGTATCATTGTAACGACCACTGATAATACCAAGTGGAATCGCGATTAAATATGTGAATACAAGTGTCGCAAATGCCAGCCAAAATGTATTTGCAATTCTTTGACCTATCAGATCAGAAACTGGCATCTTGAATCGGAAAGATTGTCCAAAGTCGCCTTGCGCGGCATTTCTAATCCAGTCCCAATACTGTACATACCATGGATTGTTAAGTCCAAGTCGCTCCCTCTGTTCATCTAAAGCTTTAGGATCAATGCTTGGATCGAGCAAGCCGGTTAGAGCATCTCCTGGCATCGCTTTGGCCATCAAAAATACCAAAAGACTTAATAAAAAGATTTGAGGGATCATAATCATGATTCTTCGTACTATTATTTTCCACATATGGCCTTCAACCTTTCTGAGGTAGAGCTACTCGGTGAGTATCGGAAATGGATTGGAGCGAGTATGCAAGCCCTTCCTCATCAAAGAAATTTCGGTATGAATGTTCATACTCGGATTTGACCTGTTGACGGAAGGCTACCATTTCCTCTCGTTTGGTTGGGTCCATATCCGGAATGGCTGCAATAAGACGTTTGGTATAGATGTGCTGCGGATTCTCAAAAATATCATCCGTTGTGCCCTGTTCTACATATCGACCTTTATACATAATTCCAATCTCATCACACATATGGCGGATAATGCCTAGATCGTGACTAATGAACAGGTAAGTCAGATTCAACTCTTTTTGAATTTCCTGCATGAAGTTGAGTACCTGAGCCTGTACCGATACATCCAACGCAGATACAGGTTCATCCGCGATAATCAGCTTCGGCTTTAATGCAATGGCCCGTGCAATGCCGATCCGTTGACGCTGTCCTCCTGAGAATTCATGTGGATACTTGTAGATTGATTCCGGACTCAAGCCAACCTTTTCAAGTAATTCTCTTACTTGTCTTTTCTCCTCGGTAGCTGTCAGACGCTCATAGTTACGAAACGGCTCAGCGATAATATCGATAACCCGCTTCTTGGGATTCAATGATGAATATGGATCTTGAAAGATCATTTGTACATCACGCTGAAGCTGCCTGTCTTTACGCCGTTCTGTAGCCAGGTTTTTCCCGTTAAATAGAATCTTTCCGTCAGTAACATGGTTTAGCCCAATAATAGCTCTGCCTGTTGTTGTTTTACCTGAACCGGATTCGCCAACCAAACCGTAGGTCTGTCCTTGTTCAATGGAGAAGCTAACATCATCAACAGCCTTTACACTGCCAATTTCCCGTTTGAGCAATCCACCGCGAATCGGAAAGTGTATCTTGAGTCCTTCTACTTCGAGTAATGCCATTATGTTATTCCTCCTCAGCTTGGTCAGGGAAATGAAAGTGCTGGTAACAGGTACACCGTACAAAGTGACCTGGTGCAATTTCATGCATCTGTGGGTTCTCTTCATGAGCCGAATCACTAATCCATGGAATTCGGGCTTTGAATCTGCACCCTTTGCGAGGAAGATTTTTAAGCGAAGGCACAATGCCTTGGATGACATGCAATTTGGATCCTTCTTCAGATAGGGTGGGAATAGAGTTCAACAGTGAACGTGTATACGGATGCTTCGCATCATTCATCAGTGTGAAGATATCTGCGATTTCAACAATTTCTCCTGCATACATAACTGCAACACGATCAGCCATCTCGGCTACAACACCCAGGTCATGTGTAATCAAAATAATGCCTGCGTTAATTTCGTTTTTCAGATCACGGATCAGCTCTAAAATCTGGAGTTGAATCGTAACGTCAAGCGCCGTCGTTGGTTCATCGGCTATGAGTAGTTCTGGCTTGTTGGCAATCGCGATGGCGATGACAATTCTCTGTCTCATACCACCAGATAATTCGTGGGGATACTGCTTGTATATTTGTTCGGGACGTGGAATCCCTACCTGATTCAATAAGTGAATAACCTTTTCTCTCTTCTCTTTGGAAGACAGCTTGGACTGATGAAGTGTGAGAATCTCTTCAATCTGTTCACCAATAATCATTAGAGGATTTAATGCGGACAATGGATCCTGAAAAATCATGCCCATTTCTTTGCCGCGTAGCTTGTTCAACTTGCTTGGGGAGATGTTGGCAATATCTTGTCCTTTATAGAGAATCTGGCCTTCAATTTTTGCTTTGTTATGCAAACCCATAAGAGAGAATGCAAAAGCACTTTTGCCTGATCCGGATTCACCTACAATCGCCAACACTTCATTTTTCTTCACCTTAAGGTTAACGTGATCCACTGCTGCGTAATAGTCATCTTCAATTCTGAATGATGTTGTTAGATTTCTGACTTCCAATAGCTCTGTATTCAAATCAATCACCCTAACCCCATAATTTCCGTAGATTGTATCCATGTGTAGAAGAATGCATCTAATGTATATTTCCAAGTTCTTGAAGATAACGAACAATAGCTTATAAAAAATACCAAATCTTTAGGAGAAACAAGTTTAAGAGACTTTTATTTAGACCATTGGTCAATTAATGTTGATAAATCCTAGCGGAATTATAACACAAAATAATTAATGTAATCATACGTGTAATTTTAGCTAACGTCAATGCTTATTTTGAGATTTTTGGTATAAATGTTTTTTATACCACAGATTTGGATATTAGTAATATTATAAAGGTATATGGCAAGGGATTTGAGAGGTCATACCATGCTTTTGGCTATGAGGTGTACATAATTAAAAGGTGATCTCAATATATACATTACATAATAGTTACATGATATGTATATGTATATGTTGTAATGAGTAGATATTCTTGATTTTATGTGAGGTAAATGTTATGTGTGTAAGTGTTAACTAATCTCGAACGATAGCTTAAACCTATTAAATCGGTGTCGTTAACCTTGCATTTGAAATAGTATGAACGTGCGAAGTATAAAATCTAGTTATTATAGTATAGTTTCATTTATTTGCTGATGTAAAGACCAAATTGTCATCTTTTATCATTTATTTTACAAAAGAAAGAAAAAAGCCCTGCAAAATGCAGAGCTTTTCTAATATTTATTCATATATGTGTATATTAAATACCTTTTTTATTCAGAATCTGGAGGTCTTTTACCTCGTTTTAACTCATTGATACTCAAACCAAAATCCATCTGTAAGTGAGGATAGTCCGGAAAGTTAGCCCAGTCGCCACCCCAAGTGAAACCCAACTCTTTCGCGAGATCCACGACTTCCATCCAGTCTGCTTTGCCATTGCCGTTATCATCCCGTTCCATATCCCACACCACATCACCCTCAGGCGTCCTCAATGCAAAATCAATAGCTAATCCATAGTTATGATATGATTCACCACCACGCGCATTAGTAACGATACTGCCTGCACTTGAGCGTCCTTGGTTAAATAGTGCATCTTGCTCCTCGGAACTTCGATAGCCGTGGGTTATAACGATCTCTATTCCACGTCTGGCTGCCTTACGTACCAATAACTCTTCATTCTCTGCCACTACAGGATGTAGACCTGTTATTGGTGTTGCATCTTGGATCGGTGTCCCGGGCCACATGTTATCTATATCACTTTTTTGCTGTAACCACACATATATGATGGAAAGTAAAAGAGTAGCTACAATCCAGGTTTTAAGACTTTTCCTTTTTCTCTGCTTCCCTCTACGCTTTGATGTATTCATATCCACTCCTGGTGTTTATTCTGAAATAAACTGCTACTCATGCTGCTTGAACGTTTTCAGTAGATTAGACTCTATTATAATTCATTTTAGCCTTGAATGCTTCTATCACCACAGTATTGAATTCTTCCATTTGTTAGAGTGGATCTGTTATTTCTGATACTTCTATCGATATATACAAAAAAGCAGCCGGCTATAAGCCGACTGCTTCGTATGCAAGCTGAGTAAAAACTACTCAGTTGTGTATGGCAATAATGCGATTTGACGGGAGCGTTTGATTGCAATCGTCAGCATGCGTTGATATTTAGCGCTAGTACCTGTTACACGGCGTGGCAAAATTTTTCCACGTTCGCTGATAAATTTACGAAGCAAGTCCGTATCTTTATAATCGATGTGAGTAATTTTGTTAGCTGTGAAGAAGCACACTTTACGACGTTTATTACGGCCGCCACGACGTGCCGGTCTTTTATCGTTGTCTCCGCCTTCTCTTTGCTTGAAGCCCATGCTTTTCAGTCCTTTCCTATCATGTAACTCATATCTCCTAAGAGTATCAGCTCATGTTAAAATGGCAAATCATCATCCGATATATCAATCGGTTTTCCGTCATCGGAAAAAGGATCCTGATTGTTGCTACGCGAATTATTGTTATTGTTCGCGCGTCCGCCGCCTCCATAAGAAGGCTCTTCACGCATTGGTTGCCCACCGCCGCCACCGCTATTATCACGGTTAGCTGACTCCAAGAAACGGACATTATCGGCAATAACTTCGGTCACGTATACACGTTTTCCTTCATTATTCTCATAGTTCCGTACTTGAATGCGTCCTTCGACTGCAGCCAGGCGTCCTTTGCGCAAATAGTTTGCACAGGTCTCGGCAAGCTGTCTCCAGGTTACGACCGGAATGAAATCGGCTTCCTTTTCTCCCCCTTGGCTTGTAAACGGTCTGTCCACTGCCAAAGTAAATTGCGTAACTGCTACTCCTGCTGGAGTGTAACGCAACTCAGGATCCCGGGTTAACCGTCCGATCAGAATGACACGGTTCAACAATGTAATCCCCTCCTTCAGAGCGTATTGGTGCGTTAATCACGAGTTGTCTTAAGCAGACTTAACGTCGTTGGTAATGAGATAACGAATTACTTCGTCAGAAATCTTCATGAGACGCTCAAGTTCAGTTACAACTGCTGGTTCAGCAGTGAAATGTACCAGAACATAAAAACCATCACGGAATTTCTTGATCTCATACGCAAGACGGCGTTTACCCATAACGTCGTGAGCTGTAACTTCACCACCGCCGTTGGAGATGATGCCTTGGAATTTATCGACTGTAGCTTGAACAACTTCTTGCTCAATGTCAGGACGAATAATGTACATCACTTCATATTTGCGCATAATTTTCACCTCCTTATGGACTCTGGCCCTCAATCCAGGTTGAGAGCAAGGAACGAGCACAAACTCGAACTATATTAATATAACAAATACCGAGTCAAAGTGCAAGCAAACGTTCCCTGTACATATTGGCACATGATCAGTCCGGCTATGGAGCACACTACAGAAGCAACAGAGTAACATAATCTGCAGAGGAGGTTTTATCATGGGTGAAAAAACCGAGTTTGAACCAGGAGACAAAGCACCAAACGATGGAGAGTACACGGAAGTCGGGGAAAAAAGCTTTGTTACTGAAATTCAGAATCCGAAGCGGGTAACGCTGCAAAAAGGCGAAGCTTTTCCCGAGACAAGCAATCATAATCGCAAGTGGAAGAAGCTGACCAAAGCCCGCGTCCACTAATCGCAATACCTTTTTTTATGATCCATGTATATAAAACGTAATAAAGCACATAATACAATCAGGCGGTGCACGAGAGAGGTGTGGTTCCGTTGGACAACGAAGCCGATCATTCGCTGTTGGAGATTCATCACGTAATTTAAGAAGCAAGTGGTTCTGTGTTGTAAGGCCCTTCGTCTGAAGCACGCATATTGCTACGTGCAGTATACCAAGTTTCTGATTGTTACGACCGATTGTTTCCTAACAAACAAATGCACCGCCGGATAAAGAGCCCTTCGGGGCTCTTTATTTTTCGTTTATCGTTTAGTCATATATAATCCATTATTAATACATGGGCAAAATAACGTTAAACAAAAAAAGACTTCCCTTGATGGGAAGCCTTCTTCATTGATCTTTTTATTGAACTCAATGTGCATTGAGTGAATTGTAAATGAAGTGGCGGAAAGGGTGGGATTCGAACCCACGCACGCTGTGACACGCCTAACTGATTTCGAGTCAGCCCCCTTGGGCCTCTTGGGTACCTTTCCGCAGCAATATTGATTATAGCATGATCATTTACAGAACGCAACACTCATACCCGGCCTGCATGTAAACGTTATTTTGAGTACCAAATGTCGATTGCTTTTAAGATCAGGATTCAGTGGAATCTTCCACTGAGCGCAGTACCTTCTTCATGTTTTTCTCAAATTTTGCTCTTGGAATCAATACACTATGTTTACATCCGACGCACTTAATCCGAATATCCATACCCATTCGAATGATCTCCATTTCATTACTGCCACAGGGATGCTGCTTCTTCATCTGCACGATATCCCCAAGCTGGAAACTTTTACGCTCCACCTGTGCCATCCCCCTCATCTTTCTCCAAAGCTACGGCCTGCTCCAATGCTGCTTGATTACTCATCTCATGATACTCCAGCGTTTTTTTCACATCGCCCTGAATCTGACGTTCCACCGAAGCACGAGAGTTAGGCATACATTCGGCCACAATTCGCACCACATACTCTGACGTAGACATCGACTGTATACCGAGTACATCCGGCACCTTCACAATATTTAGATCACGCTCTTCAATCCCAACCAAAGACTTCTTCACCAGGTGTACAGACTCATCGAGACTCAAGTCCGCCTTCATCGGAATATCCACTACAGCTAGCGAATTTGACATGGAGTAGTTCGTTACACTTGCAATCGCACCGTTCGGGATAATGTGTACCTCGCCTTGCCAGCTGACCAGTTTGGTAGTTCTAAGTCCGATCACCTCAACCGTTCCCTTGTAGGTTCCCGTCTGAATAACATCCCCCACAGCGAATTGATCCTCCAATATAATGAAGAAACCCGTAATAACATCCTTGACCAAACCCTGTGCACCGAAACCAATGGCAAGCCCGAGAACACCAGCACTCGCGAGTAACGGCCCAACTTGGATATTGATCTCAGATAACAGTAGCAGAATCATAATAAAATTACATGTTATGGAGGTCGCATTTTTCAGCAGTTCCCCTACCGTTACGAATCTGCGCGGATTCACGCGAATTTTGCCTTCCTGCTTGCGTTCCATGGAACGATCTATAATTCGATATACTACCTTAATGACAATACGGGTGATGATGAAAATAATGATGATCCGAATTGAGCTGAACATAATGTTAAGCCACATATCGGGATCTGCGATTTTGTTCCAGACTTTATCCGTCCAACGCAGGGCTTCACCGACGGCGGTTGCGGTACCACTAGTTATATTCCCTTGAGCAAATTGAAATGGCAACATCCATCATGCCTCCTCTACATCGGTATGTTATCATAGCTGTCTTCTGTTTTGAAATAGAGGCCTCGGATCTCTACGAACTCGTTACGAATGATCTTTTGTACTCGCTCCAGATCCTCTTTTGGAAACTGGATACATAACGCACAACCTGCTGTAATTTCTTTTGGCGTAGGGAATAAATCGATCTCTATCTCGGCAAACTCCAGTAGCATTTCAGCACGCAGTGCCTGCTGGGTTGAATCAAATGCAATCAGCATCCAATCGTTAATCCATTCGTCCATGTCCGGCTCCTTTCGCCATACGTCCAACCCTAGAGAAAAAGCTTGTCCTCGTGAAGTATAAAACGCTCTACCTTTCCATATACTGTTACTACTATTCCAAGGGAAAGGATAGATCCTATGAATCCTACTTCGCGTTCCTTTTCATCACAAGACATGACCAGTTTGAAAATCCCCCATACCGATCCAGGTATTCACTCAGCCATTACCCATCGTTTAATGTTCCATCTCTATAAAGCCCATTCTCTGCAAAATGTAGTGATCGTCTGCATCGGCACAGATCGCTCAACAGGCGACTGTCTTGGTCCTCTGGTCGGATCAGCCCTTTCCAAGTGGGACAGCCCTTTATTCCATTTGTATGGTACCTTGGATGAACCTGTCCATGCCATGAACCTTCAGGATACGCTCCACAACATACAGAAAACACACCATAACCCTTATGTGATTGGCATCGACGCCTGTCTTGGGCAGTCATCCAGTGTAGGATGCATTCAAGTCGTGAATGGTCCACTCAAACCAGGTGCGGGGGTAAATAAAGAATTACCGCCGGTCGGCGATATCCATCTGACAGGTATCGTTAACGTCGGCGGCTTTATGGAATACTTTGTTCTACAGAACACGCGGCTCAGTCTCGTTATGCGCATGTCCGAGATTATATCCAGCAGTCTATACTCGGCCATCCGGGAATGGCATACACGTTCTACTCTGCTTGCTGTGCCAGAGTAATAGCTTCCTTTTCCTCTGGGGACAGAGTGTACGCGGACTCTCCCCCTTTAAGAGGTTTTGCATATACATAAGAACCGTCGCGGTTATATATCCCCGTAAGAATCATGCCATCCTGGCTATCGTTAATCATGGCCATCGAGAAGCTCAGATCACTGCCATGCTCTCCATAAGCATTGTATCTTTTCACGCCAACTTTACCTTGAATGCGGGTAAGCTTTTGCATGACAACTTGCAGCTGATTCGTTTGCAGTTTGTGTTCATCCTCAATGCTGTCCATCTGAATTTTCAGATTAATGAGTAATGATTCCAGATCCTCTACTCCACTGCCAGCCATCATGGCTTCATATTTACGTTTAAACTTTCGTAACTTTGCCCCCTGAGCAATACTCACAATCAGCAAGATCACCGTAAGTAATGCCATTCCGCCAATAATCCATAACAGCTGTTCCAGAATCAGCTCGTTTAATTCAGCCATGTAATTGCAACTACCCCTCTATATTTTTGATCAGATTAACGTCTGTCTGTAATATTATCATTCATTATAAATCAACCCGATATGCATAAGATTAATCATGCAGCTCTGTGCCAAATGTGTTCATAATTCCGACTCTAATCTAGTCTTAGTCTGCCCGTGTCAACTCCAACACTGCCTTAACGAGCGTATCCACATGTTCTCTAGTTGAATTGTATCCCACACTTGCTCTTACCGCTCCTGTAGCGGTTGTACCCGCAGATTCATGTGCAAGCGGTGTGCAATGAAAACCGGAGCGAACCGCAATTCCATAATTCCGATCTAATCGGAATGCGAGTTGTGCCGAATCATACCCTTCCACAGTAAAGGATACTAATCCGGTACGTGGCTGTCCAATCTCTGGACCGAGCATTCGAATGCCCTTAACGGACGACAGCCCTTCCATCATAAGTTGAGTCAATTCCCACTCATGCTGATAGATGACCGCTGGTGTCATCTCAAGTACATGCTTCACACCTGCATTCAGCCCTGCGATTCCGACTGTATTCGGCGTCCCCGCTTCATACCGATCAGGACGCACCTTTGGCTGCTCCAAAGCTTCTGACTGACTTCCTGTTCCTCCATGAAGTAAAGGCTCTATATCGAGCTCAGGAGCAATGTACAAGCCCCCTGTACCCTGAGGTCCAAGCAGCCCCTTATGACCTGGAAAAGCCAACATATCAATGCCCAATTGTTGTACATTCACAGGCATAACCCCAGCACTCTGAGCCGCATCTACCAACAAGATCGCACGATGTTTACGACACAGGAGTGAAATTTCTCCAATAGGAAGAATACTGCCAAGCAGATTGGAACTATGTGCACACACCACTAATCTGGTATTGGAACGAAACATACGTTCCATTTGCATTAGATCAATGGCTCCCGCAGCATTAACAGGTACATAATCAATCTCCACATTTCGGAGTCTGCGCATATACTCTAGTGGTCGTCTGACTGAATTATGTTCCGCCATGGTGGCAATCACATGGTCGCCCTCTCTAAGCGAGCCTTGAATAGCTAGATTCAGTGCTTCTGTCGTATTTGATCCTAATGCAATATCATTCGCATTCTTGATTCCAAAGATATCGGATATAGATCTTCTGGCCTCGAACAATACACGACTTGCCTGAACAGCCATACGGTGACTTCCTCTGCCAGGATTAGCTCCGGCAATCTCCAGTGCACTCAGCATCGCATCACCGACAGCAGGTGGTTTGGGCCAAGATGTTGCTGCATGATCTAGATAGATAACTCCCTCCACCTTACAACCACCTCTGTCCCATTAATTAATTATTCGCCTGCACATATTGCACATATAACCCTGCAAACAAAGAATGACATATCGTTTCTCCATGGTACAGAGGCGATATGTCATGACATGAGTAAGCCCCGCATGTTGTTAATGAATCATCGATCCGACTATTATTGCAACAATTCCAATAGCCGTTCCAGATCCTGTTGACTGTAGTAGTTGAGCTCAATTTTACCTTTATCTTTGTTGTGCTTGATTTTCACTGTTGTCTTGAAACGTTCACGCAGCGATTCCTCTAACGTATCAATGAATGGATCTTTCTTCTTCAACTTCGATTTGGCTTTGGCCTCACCCGTCTTGGAACGATCCAGTTGTTGAACAGCTTCCTCCAACTCACGCACACTCCATTGCTGATCAATGGTTTGTTTGGCAAGTTGCTTCACCATAACTTCGTCTTTAACACCCACGATCGCACGTGCATGTCCCATTGATAATGTTCCACGTGAAACATGATCCTTTACTTCTTCTGGTAATGATAACAGACGCAAGAAGTTAGCAATGTGAGAGCGTGATTTACCGACTTTTACAGACAACTCTTCCTGAGTCAACGCGAATTGGTCCATTAACCCCTGATAAGCAACTGCAACTTCCATGGCATTCAGATTCTCCCGTTGCAGGTTCTCAATCAACGCAATCTCCATTACCTGCTGATCACTAAAATTGCGGACTACAGCGGGTACGGTGGCATTACCACAATATTGCGAAGCTCTAAACCGACGTTCTCCGGCAATAATCTCATACCCTCGTAATACAGGACGAACAATAATAGGTTGTATGACACCATGCTGACGGATAGACTCAGCCAGTTCATGTATTGCGCCCTCATCAAAGACCTTACGTGGTTGATAGGGGTTAGCCCGCAGTTGACTAATCGGGATTTCTACGACTTTATCATCGTCATTAATTGAAAGCGAAGGAATGAGGGCATCAAGACCTTTTCCAAGCCGCTTACTCATAAGAAATCACTTCCTTTGCGAGCTCTAAATATACTTCCGCCCCTCTTGAGCGAGGGTCATACGTGATAATCGATTGACCATGAGATGGTGCTTCGCTAAGTCGTACGTTGCGCGGAATAATCGTTTGATATACTTTTTGTTGAAAATACTTTTTCACTTCTTCAATAACCTGTATCCCTAGATTGGTCCGTGCATCAAACATCGTCAGCAATACCCCTTCAATCTGTAGGGATGTATTCAGATGTTTTTGTACCAAACGAACCGTATTAAGCAGCTGGCTTAATCCTTCAAGTGCGTAATACTCACACTGAATCGGAATGATCACCGAATCGGAAGCGGTCAACGAATTGATCGTCAACATACCGAGGGATGGTGGGCAATCGATCAGTATGTAATCATAGTTTTTTTTCACCATGGCGAGTGATTTTTTCAGGCGAACTTCCCGTGATATCGTGGACACCAATTCGATCTCGGCTCCGGCAAGTTGAATCGTTGCAGGTATGATATGAAGGCCTTCAATCTGAGTCTCCACAATTGCTTCTTGAGGAGGAACCTCATTTATAATGACATCATATATGCAATTAGCCACATCTGCTTTATTGATTCCGACTCCGCTGGTTGTATTCCCCTGAGGGTCAATATCGACAAGCAATACTCTTTTCCCGAGTGAAGCCAGTCCTGCACCCAAGTTAACAGATGTCGTCGTTTTCCCCACACCGCCCTTTTGATTTGCTACGGCCATAATCTTAGACAATTACTTCACCTCAAATAAAATAGGAGTCTTTTCTTGTAGGTTGTGAGATATTGTTAACAAAAAGCAGGCGGCTATCGTCCACACAAACAACAACTACCATTTCCTCAATATACCGTTCTTTGAAAATTTCAAGCCAGACTTGCTTTATAGACATAAAAAGCGGCTCATTGCCGCCATAAGCTTCAATTATTTGCGTTTGGGAATATGAATAACGATCTCGTAATGATCCTCATGGTCGGCTTCTTTTGTTTTGATGTCCAGACCAGAGCCAGTTACCATATCAATGGATTGGCGAATTGTATTAAGTGCAAGTCTTACGTCCTTGGTAAAGGAAACACGTTTGGATTTTTTAATCTTGGAAGATTCCTTGTAGAAAGCAACACGCGCCTCTGTCTGTTTCACATTCAATTCTTTTTCAATAATCTCACCGAGCAACTTCATCTGTAGTTCTTCCGTATCGAGAGAAAGTAATGCTCTTGCATGCCGTTCAGAAATTTTTCGTTCCATTAATGCGGCCTTAATGCCTTCCGGGAGTTGTAACAACCGAATTTTGTTGGCGATGGTTGACTGGCTTTTGCCGAGTCGTTGTGCAAGACTTTCCTGTGTCAGTTGATGCAAGTCAATCAGTTTCTGATAGGCCACGGCTTCTTCTATCGAAGTCAATCCTTCACGTTGCAAGTTCTCAATCAGTGCAATGGATGCGGCCTGAGAATCGTTGAATTCACGCACAATGGCTGGAATCGTATCCAGACCCAGTTTTCGAACTGCACGCCAGCGACGTTCCCCGGCAATAATCTCATATGATCCATTTCGCACGCGAACGACAATAGGCTGAATTACGCCATGTGTTTTAATCGTCTGCAACAACTCATCAATTTTATCATCATCAAAAATAGTACGGGGTTGATATGGGCTGCTCACAATTTCATTAACCGGAATCTGTTTGATCTCATCTCCGTTATTGCGCTCCGCCAAACCAAACAACTTCGAAAATTGTTCTTTCATTCCGCAGATTACCACCTAGTTTCGTAATAGCTCCCACAGTCTTTGCAGGTGCTTCTTATTCAATAAGCGACCCTTCACATGCATCGTTCTTGGAATAAGTTTTGCCTTTCATAACGCTTCCCGTCATGCAACATTGAACGCATATCCATCTATCTATACATATACTCTATGATCACTGTAACCCAGGATCGGATACTTCTATTCTATCATCTTTTCTATCATAATCCTATGCTTACCTATTCTTTAAACTCTGCTTATTTTCCTGCTTTTTCTTTGTGAATATTGGGAATATGACGACTTGTACACATATAATTCTTGAAAATGTTTATGAGTTACTGCGCGTTGGAATCGATCATTACACATATTTAAAAAGATATGTAATAGGAAGTATCTGTGATGTTGAGCCAGTCCTCCATTTTAGGAGACAAAAAAAGAAGATGTTTCACGTGAAACATCCTCTTTATCCATGTCTAAAATTCTATTCAGTTCGTTTTGACTTACTTCAGAATCAACACGCAACTATACCAGCGGAGTCTTCATTGGAGTGCCTGGTTTGCGTGGATACTTATATGGTGTCTTATCAAATTTCTGAATCAAGATGATATGACGCTCTGATTCTTCAACCGGTAGCTGAAATGGATGAACGGCTTTTACCCGTCCTTTCAGCTGATTGAAGCTGAACTCCGCTTCCTTCATTTCTTCACGCGGGTCTCCGCCCTTCATGGCAGCGAATATTCCACTTTTACGAACAAAAGGAAGACAGAATTCATTAAGCACAGCCAGCTTGGCTACTGCACGTGCCGTAACGAGATCATAACTGTCACGATACCCTTCTTTGCGTCCAATCTCTTCAGCACGTCCATGGACCAACTCCACGTCTGTCAGGCCAAGGATATCTACCACATGCTGTAGGAAGCCAATCCGTTTATTTAATGAATCAATGATCGTCAGCTTAATGTGCGGGAAACAGATTTTCAGGGGTAACCCAGGAAAACCCGCTCCAGATCCAATGTCAGCAAGCTTATTCACTTTGGTCATGTCTGTATAAAAGGCCAGCGATACCGAATCATAGAAATGCTTGGTATACACTTGCTCCCGATCCGTGATACCGGTCAGATTCATCTTTTCATTCCAGGATACCAGTTCCTGATAATACAGTTCGAATTGCTCCAATTGGAGTTCTCCCAGCTCTAATCCATGTTTCTTTAAGCGCCGCTGCAGTTGCTGTTGAATATCGTCCATTATTGTCCCCTTGCTGCGGTTACACGGTTATAATGCTCCAGGTAGACCAGCAGAATGGAGATGTCGGCAGGAGTAACTCCAGCAATACGAGAAGCCTGACCAATCGAGATTGGACGAATCGTAGCGAGCTTCTGCTTGGCTTCCATAGCCAGACCATGAATCTCATCATATACGATAGTGTCCGGAATTTTCTTTTTCTCCATCTTTTGCAAACGTTCCACGTGGATCAATTGTTTCTCAATATAACCCGCATATTTAATTTGTATTTCGACTTGTTCTTTCATATCTGCTGTCAGTTCTACCTCAGATGGTGAAAGCTGTTCAATCAGTTCATACCCCAGCTCTGGGCGACGAAGCAAGGTAAGCAACGTACTTCCATCCTGAATAGGTGTAGATCCGTACTCTTCCAATTTCGCGTTCACTTCAACCGGGCGAGCTTTAGCCACTTTCAGACGCGCGACTTCCTGCTCGACTTTCGCCTTTTTATCCAGGAATTTCGCATAACGATCTTCAGGAATCAGTCCAATGTCATGTCCGATTTCCGTCAAACGCATATCTGCATTATCATGGCGAAGCAACAGACGATACTCGGCACGTGAAGTCAACAGACGATAAGGTTCATTCGTACCCTTTGTTACCAGATCATCAATTAGCACGCCAATATAACCTTGGGAACGATCAAGCACAATCGGCTCTTTGTCTTGTACTTTGCGCGCTGCATTAATGCCGGCCATAACGCCTTGTCCAGCCGCTTCTTCATAACCGGAAGTACCGTTAATCTGACCGGCTGTGAACAGACCTGGCAGACGTTTGGTTTCAAGGGATGGCCACAATTGTGTAGGCACCATCGCATCGTATTCAATCGCATAACCGTTACGCATCATTTCTACTTTTTCCATACCTGGAATCGAACGCAGAACCGCAAGCTGAACGTCTTCTGGCAGACTCGTAGATAGCCCCTGCACATAATACTCCGATGTATTTTTGCCTTCCGGCTCCAGGAAAATCTGATGTTTCGGTTTGTCGCTAAACCGAACAATTTTATCCTCGATAGATGGACAGTAACGCGGTCCAGTCCCTTCAATCACACCGGAAAACATCGGTGCACGATGCAGATTATCATTAATAATCTGATGTGTTTCCACAGATGTATACGTCAACCAGCAAGGCAGTTGCTCATTATTAGAAGATTCTGTTTCATAGGAAAAGAACTTCGGCTCATCATCGCCAGGCTGAATTTCGGTTTTACTAAAATCAATCGTATCCTTGTGTACACGTGGTGGTGTACCTGTTTTGAAACGAACCAGATCGAAGCCCAGTTCACGCAAATGCTCTGACAATTTAAGAGATGGCTGTTGATTGTTCGGTCCACTCTCATACATCAACTCACCCATAATTACTTTACCGCGCAAGTAAGTGCCTGTCGTCAGAACGACTGCTTTGGCCCGATACTCAGTTCCGGTCTGAGTCACGACTCCTACACACTTTCCATCTTCAACGATCAGTCGATCAACCATACCCTGACGCATGGTCAGATTACGTTCATTCTCCATCGTTTCCTTCATCTTATGCTGGTAGGAGAATTTATCCGCCTGAGCACGAAGCGCGTGAACAGCAGGCCCTTTACCCGTGTTAAGCATCCGCATCTGAATAAAGGTCTTATCGATATTCCGTCCCATTTCTCCACCAAGTGCATCAATCTCACGCACAACATGTCCTTTGGCCGGTCCCCCAATGGATGGGTTACAAGGCATAAAGGCTACCATATCGAGATTGATCGTAATCATCAGTGTTTTGGACCCCATACGGGCTGCGGCCAGCGCGGATTCCACACCAGCATGTCCTGCACCAACGACGATAACATCATAACTGCCGCCATCAAAAGCCATTCCTGTTTACCTCCTTATAATGAAAACGAAATACTTCTAACCGTTCATCGGAACTTGCATTCCTATCTATATGAAACCAACACGTAATGGCTACAATATCATTCCATCCTTTGACAACAGGCAGAAATTGTACCTCTCCATCATACACTACGATTTAAGTCAATCGGCAGTATATTATTTTTACTTTCCTAGGCAGAACTGGGAGAAAATCTGATCAATTAATGCATCATGTGCTGTATCTCCAACAATCTCACCCAAATGCTCCCACGCCAAACGAACATCAATCTGAATCATATCGATTGGAATGAACTGTTCTGCCGCTTCATAGGCATCCACCAGGGACTGCTTCGCTTTTTTGAGCAAAGCAATATGACGCACATTACTGACATAAGTCAGGTCTGCGGACTCCAGCTTACCACTGAAGAATAGCGTAGAGATGGCATCTTCCAGTCGATCTACACCCAGATCATCTTTCACCGACATCGGTACAAGCCGCTCTTCCGGAATGTAACGAAGCAGCACGTCACGTTCTACCTGTGGCGTTAAGTCCATTTTATTCATAATGATTATCGATTGTCTACCGCGGATTTGTTCCAATAATTCAATCTCATCGGGATGAAGTGGCTCCGCAGCATTCACAACCATTAAGATCAGATCGGCTTCACTTACCGCAGAGCGAGAGCGTTCTACCCCGATCTTCTCTACGACGTCCATCGTTTCCCGGATTCCTGCCGTATCCAGCAACTTCAGCGGAATATTATTAATCGTAATGAATTCCTCGATCACGTCACGAGTTGTTCCTGGAATGTCCGTCACGATAGCTCGATTGTCTTGCGCAAGTGTATTCATTAATGAGGATTTCCCTACGTTAGGTCGTCCAACGATAGCCGTCGTGATACCTTCTCGCAGGATCTTTCCTTGCTCTGCTGTAGTCAGCAATTTATCAATTTCAGTCATAACCTGACTGGACTTTTCTTTAATAAAATCAGAAGTTAACGACTCCACATCATGCTCTGGATAATCGATATTCACTTCAATATGAGCCAGTGTTTCCACCAGAGTATATCGTAGATCGCGCAGTTTGGAAGACAGTTTGCCTTCAACCTGTTTCAGTGCAACCGAGAAAGCCCGGTCCGATTTGGAACGAATAAGATCCATGACACCTTCAGCCTGAGACAGGTCAATCCGCCCATTAAGGAAAGCACGCTTCGTGAACTCGCCGGGTTCAGCCAGACGAATATCGAGCTGCAATAGCAGGTCCATGACCCGTTTTACGGACACCACACCACCATGTGCACTGATCTCCACCACATCTTCTGTTGTGAACGACCGAGGTGCTCGCATAACTGTAACCAGCACTTCCTCGATCTTCTCGCCGCTCGCCGGATCTATGATATGACCATAATGAACCGTATGAGATGCTGCTTGAGTTAAAGGCGTTTTACTGCGAAAAATCTTTTCCGTCTCCGACACTGCTTCCGGGCCGCTGACCCGGATCACGGCGATACCCGCCTCTCCGACAGCCGTTGATATCGCTGTGATCGTATCACTGATCATGGTTATCTCTCCTTGCTCTATTTTAAAATTGCCGCCCCTCAGGGGACGCCATATTCATTTTCAAATCTATTAATGATATATCATATGACATGCCACTTATCTTATTAAGTTTCACTGTTTACCTGTGTTACGTACCTGCTCAAATTGCTTCTGTACGAAAAAAGCAATGGCTTCTGCACCGGGCAGGAAGCCATTGCGTCTTCAATTTCGTGTTATTTCGTGGTAATAACCACACGCCGATTAGGCTCTTCGCCCTTACTTAACGTCTTAATCTGCGGGTGATTCTGCAGTTTTGCATGGATGACTTTTCGTTCTAGCGGAGGCATTGGCTCCAATACAACTTCCTTGCCGGTACGGATAGCTTGTCCAGCCAACCGTTCAGCCAGATCCTCCAGCGTCTTCCGCCGACGTTGACGGAAATTCTCCGCGTCGAGCACAATTCGAACGAAGCTTTCCGAGTATCGGTTCGCTACAATGTTCGTTAGATACTGAAGCGCATCCAGCGTCTGTCCACGTCTGCCAATAATCATGCCCAGGTCTTCACCGGCAATATTGAAGATATGTCCGTCACGCTGTTTTTTGATATGCACTTCCACATCCAGTCCCATACCTGCTGCGACCTCTTTCAAGAAAGCAGCCGCTTCTTCATAGGGATTTTTAGCTGCAACACCCTCAAGTAATGCATCTACTTCAGGTAGGTGTGCGGCTGGCTTGATCGGCTGTTGAACAACTTCGGGTACAGGCAATAGTTTTACTTCAACTTTGGCCGCCTTCACCCCGATCAAACCCAGGAATCCTTTTGACGGCTGCTCTAACACTTGTATCTCGACCTCGTCCCGACTTACGCCAAGCTCGGTCAATCCTTGGTTTACAGCATCTTCAACGGTTTTTCCTGACGTAATGACTTTGGTCATTTCGATTTTTTGGCCCCTTTCGACCCTTTTCCAGAGACGGTCGCTTTGCCACCGTTTTTGCGTTTAGCTCCATTTTTGGAAGAGCTGTTCTGCTTCACGTTGACTTCAGCCACGATTTTATCATTATTCCGGTAAAGGAAATAGTTTTGCACGATCGTGTAGATGTTACTGTAGAACCAGTACAGCGGAAGTGCTGACGGGAACTGATAAGACATTACGAAGATCAAAATCGGGTATACCCATAGCATAAACTGCATCGGACCCACTTGCTGTGCAGGGTTCATACGCATCATCATCCATGTTTGAATGAATGTTGTGATCGCAGCCAGCACTGGCAAAATAAACAGGTGATCCGGTTCCCCGAGCTGGAGCCACAAGAAATCATGTGTTCTCAGACTGGAGTTTCCGTAAATTGAGTTATAAAGTGCGATGTAAATCGGCATCTGAATCAGAAGTGGTAGACAACCCGCCATCGGATTAACTTTGTTCTCCTGAAACAACTTCATTGTTTCTTGCTGAACTTTCTCAGGTGTATCTTTAAACTTGGCTTGAATCTCCTTCAGCTGCGGCTGAATGGCCTGCATAGCTTTGGAGCTACGGACCTGTTTCATTGTTAGTGGTAAAATTAATGTCCGTACAATAAGCACCATCACGAGGACGGCCAGTCCATATTCACCTTTGAACCAGTTAGCGAATGTATCCAGCGCCAGTGAGAACCAGTACACAACATTGGCTTGCCAAAAAGAATCACTATTCTTCAGATCTTCCGTAGTAACCCCGGCTCCTTGTGGAGTACATCCGGCGAGTACAGTGACCATTGCAATGACTGCAATGAGGAGAATCCACTTCCCCTTTGATGTCTTCAATCGCGACACTTCATAACCCCTCTCTTAACCATTCCATTCCACCGTAAATCATACCATAATTAGGAGGACAAATAAACCGAAGCTTACCGCTTGCTCGACTTCAAAAGTGAGCCCTTGCGCATCGCATGGAGCAGGCTTTTTTCCATCTCCTTATAGGGCATGTCCAGTGCACCTTTTCTGACGATAAAAATCAGATCCATCTGCGTGACAATCTCATGCTCATGATGACGAACAATTTCCTTAATCATGCGTCTCATCCGGTTGCGTACGACAGCGTTTCCGATTTTCTTGCTGCATGATACGCCGACCCGGAATTGTTCCGTATCTTTACGGCGGCAGCCATACACCACGAATTGATGATTGGCAAACGATTTCCCATACCGGTATACGCGGCTAAAGTCCGCCCGGTTTCGTAGACGCAGTCTTTTATACACGGCGCTTCTCCTTGCTGTTCTCCACCATTGTTATTGACGGAGGCCTCATTACTGATTTAGTATAGGCTTTCTTGAATAACGGTAAACCGTCTTAACGAGAACTTCATTTGGGATGATTGCAGATTGGCTACTTTAACCGAACCAACATTCATCCTTATATAAGGTAAGTTTTCGAAAATGGAAAACTCACTCGACATACATAGATGTGTATTCAGCACTTTTCCGCAGACCATTCAGACCTGATCTGTACCAGCATCCAGTCTGAAATGATCCAAATTAAGAAAAAAAAGACCACCTCGGTGGTCTTCAATGCATTAAGCACTCAGGTTTTTACGGCCTTTAAGGCGACGTGCGGCCAAAATTTTACGGCCGTTGCTCGTGCTCATTCTTTTCCGGAAACCATGAACTTTTTTACGTTTGCTAACGTTCGGTTTGAATGTAGGTCTCAATGTATTGCACCTCCTCACAAGGAAATACTTATGTGATGAATCACTTTCATCTTCACAGAAAACACCTTTATATATTTAACCATGATCACCTGGAAAAGTCAACTGCAAGGCTCAAGGCTTCTCCCTCTTTTATATACACTCTCCATCCCACTAGAAATGATAACCATAGTCCGTTCACTTGATTACCATTAACAAGCCCCGAAGAGCGTCATGAAAAGTTATCCCCAGACCCTGATCAGACCACGATATTGCATCCTTTACAGTTATCCACACCCTCCAATACCCGCTATCTCCTTTATTATATTCTGTTTAAAGTTATTCACATGTGGATAATGATTATAGGTCACCAATATCGTTAATTCTAATCAGGTTGTATCCGCTTCAATTAAGGTTTACAAGCTTTTGAGAAAGGTGTAGGATAAAAATCACATCTTGTATACAAGTAGTCCTTTGAAAAAAACATTAGCCGTTATCTTGCAGACTACAGACTATGGATTGAGCTGAAATATCCAGTCCGCAGAGTAGGTATGCTATGATCAGTAATGAACTGATTACTTATTAATAGGAGCGTTAGCCATATGCTATTTCCTTCTTCCTGGCTTCAAGGGGCTTCCCGTGGTGAAGCTATTGCCTGCGAATTAAGGCTACGGATCATTAGCGGTACCCTTCGTCCCGGAGAGATTTTGTCGGAAAATCGAATTGCGGCTGATTTTGACAGCAGTCGGTCACCTGTCCGTGAAGCGTTAAGAACATTGTCGAATGAAGGCCTTATTCGGCTTGAACGTATGGGTGTCGTTGTCCTGGGACTGCGAATCAAGGATGTCGAAGAATTGTATGATGTCCGTTTCCTGATTGAAAGTTTTGTTCAGCAGCGGCTCGCTGGTGATGTTCCAGAGTCATTAATCACCCAGTTGCGCAACGTGATCGACAAAATGCAACTCGCTGGAAGGCATCAGGACGCTGTCGAATTCGCCTACCAGGATCTCGTTTTCCACGAGACCATTATTGAAGCAGCCCAGCATTCCCGTATTTCACATCTATGGAAGAGTATTCGATATGTTGTGATGACCGTTATGCTGCTCACGACGCGAAGAGTATTTGTTCAAGGTGAGCAGAAAGTAAGCGCTGTAATTGAAAAGCACCGTTTGCTGGTTGAAGCACTCGAATCCGGTGACAAAATACTCATTCAGGCTGGAGTCCGCACATATTTCCAAGATTCCGGTAAAACCCTGCACGAAAGCTTTGATTCCTAAAAGGAGCAAAGCGTTTGCAATCATATCTTCTGTGAATGATTGCGGCTTAACTTGTCGACAAGTATACAAAATGCGATTTTGTTTTCAATTTGGGCATGATAAAACTACATTTCTAGCCAACACCTCTTCTATTTAGTACCGGCACGAAAAATTGTTGACGATGATTTCACTTGTAAGCGTTCTATATCAGAATTAAAGGAGCACACCACATCATGAGCACTCTTTTTGGACTATCCCATAATGCAACATTATTGGTCTGGACGTTAATTGCGATCGTTTTTCTGATCGTTTTAATCTCTAAATATAAATGGAACCCCTTTATCACCCTTTTGTTATCTGCATTAATGCTCGGTTTGCTTACAGGTATGAAACCTGCCGATGTGATCTCTTCCATTACCGGGGGACTCGGCGGCACACTTGGAACCATTGCAATTGTTATTGCTCTTGGTACGATGCTCGGTAAGATGATGGCCGAATCCGGCGGTGCCGAGCGCATTGCAACTACTTTGGTAGATCGGTTCGGTGTGAAACGTGTGCATTGGGCCATGATGATCGTTGGATTCATCGTCGGTATCCCTGTTTTCTTCGAAGTCGGCGTTATTCTGATGATCCCCATCATTTTCACCGTCGCGCGTAAAACCAATATGTCATTATTGCAGATCGGTATTCCCATTTTGGCGGGTCTGTCGACTGTACACGGTTTGGTTCCACCACACCCGGCACCAATGATTGCAATTGAAGCCTTCAGCGCAGATCTGGGTAAAACCATCTTGTACTCTCTTATTGTTGGTATTCCTACAGCGATTATTGCAGGTCCCTTATTTGGTAAATTTATTGGAAAAAGAATACACACCGAACCGCCAGCTGAACTGGCTGAACAATTCGCAACCAAAACAAACAGCAACATGCCTGGGTTTGGTATTACTCTGTTTACCATATTGCTGCCGGTTATTCTGATGCTGATTGGTTCCATAGCCAGCATCATTGACCCAAATGCCACAAGCGGCTTCACCGTTTTCAGTGAATTTATCGGTCATGAGATCATTGCTCTGCTGATTTCAGTTGTATTTGCCCTCTTTTCACTCGGCTTTGCACGTGGATTCACCAAACACGATATTTCTCGCTTCACCAGTGAATGTCTGGCGCCTACGGCGACCATCATTCTCATTATTGGCGGAGGCGGTGCCTTCAAACAGGTATTGATCAATAGTGGTGTGGGCAACGCCATTGCTGATGTCGCTACCCATGCCAACATCAACGTGATCCTGTTTGCCTGGCTTGTCGCTGCGCTCATTCGTGTAGCTACCGGTTCAGCAACCGTAGCTATGACAACTGCTGCCGGCATTGTCGCTCCAGTGCTTGCACTCACACCAGGTACCAATATTGAGCTGGTTGTACTCGCCACAGGTGCAGGGTCACTCATCTTGTCCCATGTGAACGATGCGGGATTCTGGATGATCAAAGAATTCTTTAATATGAGCGTCTCCCAGACATTGAAAACGTGGACCGTTATGGAAACACTATTATCCGTGGTCGGACTGATCTTTATTTTGCTCCTGAGTACAGTGGTATAAATGGAGTCTCTATAGTAGAAAGAAATTAAAATCTCATCGCTTTCTGGAGAAAGAAGGATTAAATATATGAACAACTACATGATTGGGATCGATATCGGTACCACCAGTACCAAATCCGTGCTATTTACCGAGCAGGGCTCCGTCGTCAGTACCTCAACGCAGGAATATCCTTTGTATACCCCGGCACCCGATGTTGCCGAGCAGGACCCCGAGGAGATTGTACAGGCGGCCCTCCGCTCTGTACGAGGAGTCATGGATCAGAGTGGTGTTGCTGCCGAGCAGATCCTGTTCGTATCCTGTAGCTCGGCCATGCACAGTGTCATTGCCATGGATCAGGACGACAAACCCTTAACTCGGTGCATCACCTGGGCGGATAATCGAAGTGCAGCATGGTCTGCCCAGCTGCAAGAGAATGGATTGGGCCATCGCATCTACCTGCGCACAGGTACACCGATCCATCCCATGTCACCGCTGACCAAATTAATGTGGCTGCGCCACGATGAATCTGAACTTTTCAAGCGCACAGCCAAATTTATTTCTATTAAAGAGTATCTGTTCTTCCGTCTATTCGGACAATATGTCGTCGACCATTCCATCGCTTCCTGCACAGGCTTGCTCAACCTGGAACAACTGGACTGGGACGCAGAAGCCCTTGAAATTGCAGGCATTACACCCGACCATCTGTCGAAGCTCGTACCTACAACACATATATTAGAAGGAATGAGTCACGAATCGGCTGAAAAAATGTCTCTCTCCCCCTCTACACCCTTCGTTATTGGCGCAAGTGACGGGGTTTTGTCCAATCTCGGCGTAAACGCCATTGAACCTGGTGTGGTTGCAGCAACCATCGGAACCAGCGGGGCCATTCGCACTGTCGTGGACCGTCCGGTTACCGACCCCAAAGGTCGGACCTTCTGTTACGCCCTCACAGAGAATCTTTGGGTCATTGGCGGACCTGTGAATAATGGTGGCATGTTATTTCGCTGGGTGCGGGATGAATTCGCAGCGTCTGAAGTGGAGACAGCAAAACGACTCGGCATCAATTCCTATGATGTGCTGACCAAAATTGCCGAACGTGTCCGGCCTGGCTCGGAAGGACTTCTGTTTCATCCGTACCTTTCGGGCGAACGTGCCCCTTTGTGGAATCCGGATGCCCGTGGCTCCTTTTTCGGCTTAACACTCCATCATCAGAAAGAGCATATGATCCGCGCTGTTTTGGAAGGGGTCATTTTTAACCTATATACGGTACTGCTCGCCATGGAAGAACAGATTGGGCAACCTACCTCCATTCAAGCCACCGGTGGGTTTGCACGCTCTCCTCTCTGGCGCCAAATGATGTCCGATATCTTCAATCAGGAGGTCGTTGTGCCCGAGAGCTATGAAAGCTCCTGTCTGGGTGCCGTCGTGCTTGGGTTGTACGCTACCGGAAGAATTGACTCGCTTCATGCCGTTTCTTCCATGGTGGGTACAACACATCGTCATACACCTGTCAAAGAGAATGCTGCACTCTATCAGGAGCTGCTGCCCATCTTTATTCGGATCTCTCGCAAACTGGAAGAGGAATACGCAGATATTGCTGAATTTCAACGCAAGATGTCCATTGACCGTCCTTAAATTATCAATCCATGCGTAGTCTCCACAAAAAAAAGGGTGTCCCTGAAACCAAAAATCGGTTTCAGGGACACCCTTTTTTGATATAAATTCATAAAATGTCGTTTGGATTCATATCATATCTTCATACACTTCTACCTCAATATTTGAGTTTCGGCTTACATCTACATTCCGGATAATTCATATTTCACTTGTCTTAAAATGAATTCCTCTATGTTCATTATCCATCTTACATCGATGTTCACAGATCGCCATCTCCTCAGAAACCAGATCGCATTTCTTGTTAAACGATACGCCAATTTGGCTCTTTTCCGCCTTCCAGCCTTACCCTGAATTCATGGATTTCAACATCGCCTAATTGGCAAAAAAACACGAGGGTACGAGGTCACTCTTATTTCGATCTCGATCATGCTCCATTTTCACTTTGCGGTTATCCACAGACAGGTTATTCACAAACGAAGAATACTTTTACACACAATTTGGCATCATTTGACGGATAACCTGTGTATAAAACATTTTTGGTTTTTAGGCCATCTTGTCGAAAATTAAACAGTTTATAAACAATATATTGTGTTGTGACTAAAAATTATACACAAGTTATTGAATTTGTGGATAAAATCACGCGATACGTTGAAATGCGGGGTTTCTTTTGCTATGATTGTATTACTTTTGGATGTGAATATGTGATCTGACCCATAATATTATCAACAGCCTGTGGATAAAGTTGTGAACAATTTTCCGTTGTTCATACTTTTTTTGTTTTCGACCTGCGGGGGTTTGGGGATAAATTCAACAATATATCTCGTATTTCGACACTGCATCATGGCTTAAGCCACACTTGGAACATGTAAAAGGAGTGACAGTCTGTGGACAGCCATACTTCTGATTTATGGCAGCAAATTTTATCAATCATACAAAACAAACTCAGCAAACCCAGCTTTGACACCTGGTTCAAAGCAACCAAAGCCACCAAGCTGAATGACCGTTCAATCGTCATTTCCGCACCAACCACATTTGCCGTCGAATGGCTGGAGAGCCGTTACACCAAATTGGTTGGCTCGACGGTATACGAGCTGCTTGGCAAGCAAGTCGATGTGAAATTTGTCATCGAGGAGAACAAGCCTGCTGAACCGGACCCGCAACTGCCGGCGCCAACGCCTACAGTCGTACAGGAAGAAGCGGTACTCAGCATGCTGAATCCGAAATATACGTTCGATACATTTGTCATCGGGCCGGGCAACCGTTTTGCCCATGCCGCATCGCTGGCGGTCGCTGAAGCGCCCGCCAAAGCTTACAATCCTCTCTTTCTGTATGGAGGAGTAGGTCTCGGTAAAACTCACTTGATGCATGCGATCGGACATTATGTTCTGGAGCATGATCCGGGCAGCAAAGTCGTTTATTTGTCGTCTGAGAAATTCACGAACGAATTCATTAACTCGATCCGTGACAACCGCGGGGAGAGCTTCCGTAACAAATACCGGAGCGTCGACATTCTGCTCATTGATGATATTCAGTTTTTGGCGGGAAAAGAATCAACACAAGAGGAATTTTTCCATACGTTTAATGCGCTGCATGAGGAACGGAAGCAGATCATCATCTCCAGCGACAGACCACCGAAGGAAATTCCGACACTGGAAGAACGACTTCGTTCTCGCTTTGAATGGGGGTTAATCACGGATATCCAGCCTCCAGATTTGGAAACAAGGATCGCTATTTTGCGGAAAAAGGCACGTGCGGAAAACTTGGATATTCCGAATGAAGCGATGATGTACATTGCCAACCAGATCGACACCAACATCCGTGAACTGGAAGGCGCCCTGATTCGGGTCGTTGCTTATTCTTCACTGACTAATCAAGATGTAACCACTCATCTCGCAGCTGAAGCACTGAAGGATATTATTCCTTCCAGTCGTCCCAAAATGATCACTATTCATGACATCCAACAAAAGGTCGGCGAGTACTATAGCCTTAAGCTTGAAGATTTCAAAGCACGGAAACGGACCAAGGCAGTTGCTTTCCCAAGACAGATTGCCATGTATCTCTCTCGTGAACTGACAGACTTTTCTCTGCCCAAAATCGGGGAAGCATTCGGAGGACGAGATCACACCACTGTCATTCACGCTCACGAAAAAATCTCCCAAGCGATTAAAAACGATCAGGATCTCTATAAAGTTATCAACAACTTAACCGAAAAAATTAAGAATCCAACCTGAACAAGTCCCAAGCCTATGCACAACGTATACACATGTGGATAGGCTTGGGTGTACGGGTTTATACCCACTTATCCACATATTCAGTGCCCCTATTACTATTATTACTAAAAAGATCTTAAAGATATCATCTCCAAAATAGCCATTTCGGAGCTTAGCCTTCGGCCTTTGAAAAACACCTTTCAACACCCCAACACCCAAAAAATCAGCTAGGAGTGAAACCATGAAAATCAGCATAATGAAAAACTACTTAAACGATTCCATACAGCAAGTATCCAAAGCGATCTCGAGCCGTACAACGATTCCGATTCTGAGCGGTATCAAATTCGACGTGAATCATCAAGGTGTAACGTTGACAGCAAGCGACACCGATATATCCATTCAATCCTTCATCCCGCTTGAAGATGGAGATAAAAGCGTGGTTCAGGTAGAACAACCGGGCAGTGTAGTTTTGCCAGCCAAGTTTTTCGTGGAGATCATCAAGAAGCTGCCATCCCAAGAAGTGCACATGGAAGTCAAAGAGAACTTCAACACCTTTATCTCTGCAGGTGCTACCGAGATTCAACTGGTAGGTCTGGATCCGGAAGAATTCCCGGTACTGCCGAGCATTGAAGAAAACCAAACCGTCTCCATTCCAGGAGATTTGCTGAAAAATATGATCAAACAAACCGTCTTCTCCATTTCCACACATGAGACAACGCCAATCCTTACAGGCGTACTCTGGAGTTTGGGTGACAACGAATTGAAATTTGTGGCAACAGACCGCCACCGTCTTGCTACTCGATCAGCAATGCTGGATAATGCAGAAGGTATTCGCTTTAACAACGTGGTCATTTCCGGTAAAACGCTGAACGAGCTCAGCAAAATCGTTCCGGATCAAAATACCCTTGTGGATATCGTTGTTGCAGATAACCAAGTCCTGTTCAAAATCGACCGTGTATTGTTCTACTCTCGTATTTTGGACGGAACATATCCCGATACTTCTAGAATTATTCCAACGTCATACAAAACAGAACTTGTTTTAGATACAAAAAAATTAAGTGAATCCATTGACCGGGCTTATTTGCTGTCGCGTGAAGAGAAAACAAACATCGTGCGTATGCAAACGATGGATTCGGGAACAGTCGAAATTTCCTCAAGCTCTTCCGAGCTAGGTAAAGTAAGAGAAGAAATCGAACCTGCCGAGTTTACAGGAGATCCGTTAAAAATCTCGTTCAACTCCAAATACATGCTGGATGTGCTGAAAGTCGTCGAAAGTGAGCAGCTGATGATCGCTTTTACAGGTGTCATGAGTCCAATCATCTTGAAACCACTGGATGACAGTCACAGCCTTTACGTCATATTGCCATACCGGACGACCAACTAACGAAAGGAAGATCACAGTGAACCAAGTTACGATTCGAACGGAATATATTAAGCTTGATCAATTTTTGAAACTCGCTGATTGCATCCCAACTGGAGGTATGGCCAAAGCTTTGCTTCAGGAGGGACTTGTACGTGTGAATAAAGAGCCTGAGGAACGCCGGGGACGTAAGTTATACCCTGGGGATATCGTTGAAGTGGACGGAGAAGGCATATTCGAAGTTGCCGCAGAATAAGAAGACCAGTTCGATCCTGCTGCCTCCTGACGGACGGGATAAAAGGGAGGTTACCGCGTGTTTGTGAACAGCATTGATCTGCAGAATTTCCGCAATTATGAACATCTGAGACTGGACTCTTTTGGTCCTGTAAACTTATTGATCGGGCAAAATGCTCAAGGCAAGACCAATCTTGCAGAGGCGATTTTTGTACTTGCACTCACCAAGAGCCACCGTACATCCCGTGACAAGGAGTTAATCCGTTTTGGTGAGGAACGTGCCAGACTTGCAGCAGAAGTCGACAAAAAGTACGGAGCGGTCAAGCTTGAACTGTCTCTGTCACAACAAGGCAAAAAAGCGAAGATTAACGGACTGGAGCAGCGCAAGTTAAGTGATTTTGTCGGCGCGCTTAATGTCGTGATGTTTGCACCGGAAGATCTGGAGATCGTAAAAGGCACACCGGGGGTCCGCC
The DNA here is from genome assembly GCF_001570725.1 of Paenibacillus amylolyticus. Taxonomy (GTDB): domain Bacteria; phylum Bacillota; class Bacilli; order Paenibacillales; family Paenibacillaceae; genus Paenibacillus; species Paenibacillus amylolyticus_A. The sequence goes on along the minus strand of NZ_BCNV01000005.1, from coordinate 8,876 downwards.
GCCGGTTTCTTGACATGGAGATCGGACAGGTTGCACCCGGCTACCTGTATCATCTGCAGCAATATCAAAAAGTGCTGGTCCAACGAAACAATTTGCTCAAGCAGCTATGGGGACAAGGGGCATCGGCCCAGACCATGCTTGAGGTATGGAACGAACAACTGGTTGAGCATGGTGTTAAAATCGTCAAAAAAAGGAAACAATTCATAAAGAAACTGCAAAAGTGGGCAGAAACGATTCATCAAGGGATCACCGGAGGCGGAGAAGTCCTGCGGCTGGCCTACCTTCCTTCCTTCAGCGAAGCCGCTGAAGAAGATGAAGCTGTCTTAATGGACCAATTTATGATAAAATTATCACAAATGAAAGAGCAGGAGATTCGCCGAGGCACAACCCTTAGTGGGCCGCATCGGGATGACCTGTCCTTTTTCATTAACGATCGGGAAGTACAAACATATGGCTCGCAGGGGCAGCAGCGCACAACGGCGTTGTCCCTTAAACTTGCGGAAATTGAACTGATTCACGAAGAAATCGGAGAATATCCGGTCCTGCTGCTCGACGACGTCCTGTCCGAACTGGATCCTTTTCGCCAGACACAGCTGATCGAAACGTTCCAGAGCAAGGTGCAAACCTTTATTACGGCTACGGGGATCGAGAGCCTGAACGTTGACAAGCTCAAAGATGCCAGTATTTATCACGTTCATGCCGGACAGGTTGAACGCTAAGGAGTGAGGGCTTATGTACATTCATCTGGGCGGTGAGAAGATTATCCGTTCTTCCGAATTGGTCGCTATTTTTGATATATCGATTGAAAAATCCTCAAAGATCTCCAAGCAGTATGTCACGCATGCCGAGCAGGAAAAAACAGTGGAACACATCGGCGAAGAGGAAGCCAAGTCCATTGTGGTGACCAAAAACATTGTGTACTACTCGCCTATTTCCTCAGCCACGCTGAAGAAGCGGGCTCACATTTTTCCTGATCTCTAGCATTGGATTGGCATAAAAGGTGTGTCTTTTACTGCTTGTCTTTATGTGGACAGCTGGCTGAATGAAGGACGTTGCCTATTTCAGCAAACATTCTTAGTTAACGCATATTTACGATATTGAATCTATAGAAGTAGGTGAAAGGCATGTCTATGAATCAACCGTCATATGATGCGAATGAAATTCAGGTCCTTGAAGGATTGGAAGCCGTACGGAAGCGTCCGGGGATGTATATCGGTTCCACCAGTTCCAAGGGCCTGCATCATCTGGTCTGGGAAGTAGTGGACAACAGTATCGACGAAGCGCTTGCTGGTTACTGTGACCACATTGAGGTCAGTATCCATGAAGATAACAGCGTAACTGTAGTCGATAACGGACGGGGTATTCCTGTCGGCGAACATGCCAAAATGAAACGTCCTGCACTTGAGGTAGTTATGACTGTCCTCCACGCAGGAGGAAAATTTGGCGGCGGCGGATATAAAGTATCCGGTGGTTTGCATGGTGTTGGTGTGTCCGTTGTAAATGCTCTCTCTGAAAAAGTGGTTGTAACGGTTAAACGTGAAGGACATATCTACCAACAGGAATATCGCCGTGGAGCTCCACAGTATGACCTGAAAGTGATCGGTACAACTGACGAAACAGGAACAACAGTTAGGTTCCATCCGGACCCTGAAATTTTCACGGAAACGAGAGTTTATGAATATGACATCTTGCTTGCCCGTATTCGTGAGCTGGCGTTCCTGAACAAGGGTATTGGTCTTACATTGACGGATGAGCGTACAGGTGCAACCAACTCGTTCCTGTACGAAGGCGGCATTATCGAATACGTCTCCTTCCTCAACCAGAAGCGCGAAGTATTGCATGAAAATCCAATTTACGTTGAAGGTTCCAGAGATAACATCCAGGTGGAAGTTGCCCTGCAATACAATGACAACTACACCGAGAATATCTATTCCTTCGCGAACAATATCAACACCCATGAGGGCGGAACGCATGAATCAGGCTTCAAGAGTGCCCTTACACGGATCATCAATGACTACGCCCGTAAGGCGGGAGTAATCAAGGACAGCACTGGCAACCTTTCCGGAGATGATGTGCGTGAAGGTTTGACGGCTATTATTTCGGTCAAGATTCCGGAACCGCAATTTGAAGGACAGACGAAGACCAAGCTGGGTAACAGTGAAGTACGTGGTATTGTCGAATCCTTGTTTGCCGAGAAGTTGCAGGAGTTCCTAGAAGAGAATCCTTCCGTATCCCGTCGCATTTTGGAAAAAGGTCTGCAAGCAGCACGTGCACGTGAAGCTGCCCGTAAAGCACGGGAACTGACACGTCGTAAAGGAGCACTGGAAGTAAGCTCACTTCCAGGTAAACTGGCTGACTGCTCATCCAAGGATGCTTCAATCAGCGAATTGTATATCGTCGAAGGTGACTCTGCGGGCGGATCAGCGAAGCAAGGTCGGGATCGTCATTTCCAAGCGATTTTGCCGCTCCGTGGTAAGATTCTGAACGTGGAAAAAGCTCGTCTGGACCGGATTTTGGGTAATGCGGAGATTAGAGCGATTATTACGGCGATGGGTACAGGTATTGGTGATGACTTTGATATTGCCAAAGCTCGTTATCACAAAATCATTTTGATGACCGATGCCGATGTCGATGGTGCTCATATCCGAACACTGTTGCTGACATTCCTGTATCGGTACATGCGCAAAATCATTGAGGCAGGTTATGTATATATTGCGCAACCGCCATTGTTCAAGATTGAGCGTAACAAAGTGATTCGCTATGCTGGTTCCGAGAAAGAACGCGATGAAATTATTGCAACGCTCGGTGAAAATGCGAAATTCAACGTTCAGCGTTACAAAGGTCTCGGTGAGATGAATGCCGGACAATTGTGGGAAACGACGATGGATCCGGAGAGCCGGACCATGATGCAAGTATCGATCAACGATGCCATACTTGCTGATGCCATGTTCGACACCCTCATGGGGGATAACGTTGAACCGCGTCGTGACTTTATCCAGGAAAATGCAAAATACGTGAAAAACCTCGACATTTAACGATATTCGAAGAGGCGCCTGAGAGGGCGCCTTTTTATATTATTGGAATCACGAAATTAGAAGCAGTAGACTTCAGTATCCCGTTGTTAGCGACGTACACGTTTTTTGGCAGACGAGGCCTGTGCTTTGGCGGATGGGCGAGAGCTCTTACTCTTTTTGGAGGGCAAACGACCGTACGCAATGGCATAACGTCTGATCTTCCGATACGTCTCCTTGTCCGGTAATAAGCCAAAAGCATAAATGCCTGGCAGTGTGTTGACTTCAAGAATCCAGGGACGTCCTTCTTCGTCTAGCGCAATATCAATACCAATCTCCTTGAGCCTTGGAAATGATGTTTGCAATTGCACGGCGGTATGAATGCCTAATCGGTACAGCTCATGGCGAAGCTTTTTGAAGCCATCCTGATGCAGATGGGGGAGTACGAGTTCTTCGAACGTGGCCAATCGTCCACCACCATGAATGTTGGTGATGATTTTTCCCGGGGCGGCGACCCGTCCTAGTACACCTGTTGTCTCCCAGTTGTGTTGCAGATTTTTCTGGGTTAACACGCGCAAGTCAAAAGGCAAACCTTCATGCTTCATCAGCGGGATCCCTTGTTGAATGATATAGTCACGTTTCTGTATACGATCATTCAGTGCCCGTTCAAGATCGTCCAGGGAATGAAATGACCTTTCCTCTGTTCCATATTGGAGTTGATATGTTGTTGTGAGTTGGGTAGCTCTGGAGGTAACTACACTTGCTTCGGTATCTTCAGATAGGTTCCGATCATTGGGTTCTTCGGTAACCTCTGCATCTGTGGTGGAATTCTCGGAATAAAACACAGGTTGGTACATACGGGTGGTTTTCACCCGCATAACTCCATTGCCGTAAGTGCCACGGTCCGGTTTGATATAGTTCGACTCGAATAATTCAGTCATTCGTTCCAGGGTTTGACGGCTATATTTTCGGGTCACAGGGATATATTCATTCACATTGCGACTGCGTTGTAACACAGCTGTTTTGGCCCATTTGCTGGAGACACGCTGGATACCCAAGATTCATCAGTCCTTTCATGTTTTGCTCAGTTCTCAAGAGGGGAAGACACGGAGAAATCGAAGGACAAGAGACGATTTCAGTGGTATAATAGAGAAATATGGCGTTTTGTGCGATGAGCTGCACAATTTGCAGTTTGATCGTAGAACGGGAACGGCTTTAGCCTCGGTGGGCACAGTACATATGCCGCTTTTTCTAGCATTGTATGTGCAATTGGGGAGGAAGGCAGGGCGAATCCCCAGAGACGCAGCAGTTCCCGGAAGAAAGGCTATTGCCCAGCGGACGTTTAATTGTGTAACTTTTGTGAAAGTAATATAATAAAGAGTAGCGTTCTTGCGCGGTTTTAGCCTTGTTAGGCTTTTCACATATAATCAATTTTTTAGCATGACGGAATGGAACGTTTGTTTAGGACAAGAAGGAGGTCCAGCATGGCGGAAGAAATGAACTCGCAGATTACAGATCGGGATATTGGCGTCGAGATGCGTGAATCGTTTATGGATTATGCGATGAGCATCATTGTTAGCCGTGCCTTACCTGATGTGCGTGATGGATTGAAGCCGGTTCACCGGCGTATTCTGTACGCAATGTCGGAGCTTGGCATGACACCCGATAAACCACATAAAAAATCAGCCAGAATCGTCGGCGAAGTTATCGGTAAGTATCACCCGCACGGTGACTCTGCTGTTTACGAGACGATGGTACGGATGGCACAGGATTTCTCCCTGCGTTATATGCACGTAGATGGACATGGTAACTTTGGATCGGTCGATGGCGATATGGCAGCAGCAATGCGTTATACCGAAGCTCGTCTGTCCAAGATTGCAATGGAAATGCTCAGAGATATCAACAAGGATACGATTGACTTCCAGCCGAACTATGACGGTGAAGAACATGAACCAATCGTTTTGCCTGCTCGTTTCCCCAACTTGCTTGTCAATGGGGTCGGCGGGATCGCGGTAGGTATGGCGACCAATATTCCTCCTCACAATCTGGGAGAGGTCATTGACGGCGTACAGGCCATGATTCAAAATCCTGATATTACATCCATGGAATTGATGGATTACATTCAAGGACCAGACTTCCCAACGTCCGGTTACATTTTGGGACGCTCCGGCATTCGTCAAGCGTATCAGACCGGACGTGGTTCAGTAACGATGCGGGCCAAAACGAACATCGAAGAGAATAACAATAAAGCGAGAATTATCGTTACAGAGCTCCCTTATCAGGTGAATAAGGCGAGACTCGTTGAGAAAATTGCTGAGTTGGTACGTGATAAAAAGATTGATGGCATTACAGATCTTCGTGATGAGTCTGACCGTAACGGTATGCGGGTTGTAATTGAGCTTCGCAGAGACGTGAATCCGGGGGTTGTTCTGAACAACTTGTACAAACATACATCGATGCAATCCACTTTCGGAATTAACATGCTTGCGATTGTAAATAAAGAGCCTAAAATCCTGAACTTGCGTGAAGTGTTGTATCACTATCTGCAGCATCAGATTGAGGTTATTCGCAGACGTACGCAGTTTGAACTGAAGAAGGCTGAAGCTCGTGCACACATTCTGGAAGGCTTGCGCATTGCGCTGGATCATATCGATGAGATTATTACGTTGATTCGTTCATCCAGTAATGCAGATGCAGCCAGAGAAGGTTTGATTGAGCGTTTCTCACTCAGTTATGATCAGGCTCAAGCGATTCTCGATATGCGTTTGCAACGCCTCACAGGTCTGGAACGCGAACGTATTGAAAACGAGTATAACGAACTGATGGTCAAAATCAGGGAGTATCGTGAAATCTTGGCTAATGAGCATCTGGTGCTTGAGATTATCAGTACTGAGCTGCAAGAGATTCGCGACCGCTTTAGCGATGATCGCCGTACAGAGATCACGGTAGGTGAAGAGAGTATTCTGGATGAGGACCTGATTCCACGTGAAGAGGTTATTATCACGATTACCCATACAGGCTACGTGAAACGTCTGCCGGTATCCACATACCGCAGCCAGAAGCGTGGTGGACGTGGCGTTGTAGGGATGGACACCAAAGATACCGACTTTGTTGAGCATCTATTTGTGACCAACTCTCACAATTACCTCATGTTCTTCACTGACAAAGGTAAAGTGTATCGTCTCAAAGCTTACGAGATTCCAGAGCTTGGACGTACCGCACGGGGAACACCAATTATCAACCTGATCCAGATCGAGCAGGGTGAATCGGTTAATGCCGTGATTCCAGTTCAGGAATTTGAAAGTGACAGATACTTGTTTTTTGCTACCCGTCAAGGTGTTGTGAAGAAGACGCCACTTGAGGATTACACCAATATCCGCAAAGGCGGCCTGATCGGTATTTCCTTGCGTGATGATGATATCCTGATTGATGTTAAGCTGACCGATGGACAGCAAGAGATCATTATGGGTACAGCTCACGGGATGTCTATCCGATTCTCGGAAGGTAATGTACGTTCCATGGGACGTAGTGCAACCGGGGTTAAAGGGATCACTTTGGATGAACAGGATGCCGTTATTGGCATGGATGTAGTCGATAAAGAGCTTGATGTTCTGATCGTTACAGCCAAAGGTTACGGTAAACGTACACCTGTCAGTGATTATCGGATGCAGACTCGTGGTGGTAAAGGGATTAAAACCATCAATGTCACAGAGAAGAACGGCGCTGTAGTCAGCCTCAAAATGGTTAAAACCGAAGAGGATCTGATGATTATCACGTCTAGCGGTACTTTGATCCGGATGAGCATGGAAGGCATATCCACCATGGGTCGATACACGCAAGGTGTGAAGCTGATTCATATTCGTGATGAGGATTCGGTGGCTACAGTCAGCCGAATTGACAAGAATGAAGAAGAACCAGACGACGAATTGCTTGAAGGCTCGGAAGGCGGGGAGAACCAAACTCCGGCAGTAAGCCTGGAAGAAGGCACCGTATCTGACGCGGAAGCTGATGCTGAAGTTGATGGCGACGATTCCGGTTCGGAAGCATAAAAATAGAATTTCTGAAAACCAATCTCTTGGAGATTGGAATAAGACTAAGAGGGCTCCCACTGGGGGCCCTTTTGTTGTATAAAGGAACCATCACTTTGATTAATCAGAATCTAGGATGTACAGCCTGATTTTTGAGTAATATAATGGGAAATATCATGAAAAAACCGGGACTATGGTCTTGTTTTGTTAATAACATAGAAGAACGATGAGTGAGGGGAATAAACATGGGATTAATCACCCTGTCAGAAGTCAAACCAGGACTCAAACTTGGAAGTGATGTGCAAACGCTTCGCGGCAACGTTCTGCTTCAGAAGGGCAAAGTCATTTTACCCAAGGATATGGAAGTTCTAAGAGCCTTTATGATTCACCAGGTAGATATTGAACAAGAAAGAATGGTAACAGGCAGTACAGGAACCAAAAGTGCATCTGGGCCCGCAGGAGGTACAACAAATGAGAATAATGGTGAACGGTCAGGGAAGACAGGGAACGTCACCACAGCTCCTGCAGTAACGTCTCTACAGGATGAGTATGAGAAGATGGTAGGATTAACCAAGAATGCATTCCTGTCCTCTCTGGCGGCTGAATTGCCTGTATATGAGTTGCGTACACAGTTGGAGGCTGTGTTTGTACATCTCAAACAATATAATGTACTTACCTTTAGTCCACGAGTAATGCAAGAACATGATTATGTATATCACCATGCTGTACTGAGCGCGATCACATCGTATCAATTGGCCCAATGGATGGATCTCCCCTCTAAGGACTGGATGCAGGTTGCTTTTGCAGGCTTGTTCCATGATATTGGTAACAACAAAGTAGATCCGCAGATTCTCCATAAACCATCCACGTTGACGGCAGCAGAGCAGGAAGAGATCCGCCAGCATACCAAATACGGTTATCAGGTGCTTAAACAGGCAAAAGCCATTAATGAGGGGGCTAGACTTGCAGCCTTGCAGCATCACGAAAAAGTGGATGGATCGGGCTACCCATTACAGCTTAGCGGAACGCAGATTCATATTTACGCGAAAATTGTAGCTATCGCTGATATTTTCCACGCCATGACGTTAGAGAAGATCTATCGTAAGGCACAATCACCGTATCTGGTCCTGGAACAGATCCAGAGTGAAGCGTTCGGGAAATTAGATCCTGCAATTGTAAGTGTATTTGTTCAACGGTCGACCCAGATCCATAATGGCATCCGAGTAAAACTGAGCAATAACCAAATTGGAGAGATCATATTCTCTGATCGGGATCATCCTACGCGGCCTATGGTGTCAGTAGAAGGAACCATCATTAACTTAATGCAGCAGCGGCAGCTCCACATTCAAGAGGTTATCGGTTAATTATAAATAGTAAAGAAACTTGATGAGAGGGTCTTTCTTTTATAGAGAGGCCTTTTATGTGAAAAAAGTGTAGTCATGTAGATAAATCACGATGAATATATATAAATTAATAATTAAACAAAAAAAGACTTGCAATCAAAATCTGTACATGGTATATTCTAATTCCGGCCAAGAAAACACGGTTTACACGGTGCGGCAAGCGAAACAAATAAGCTTCGAAAGAAACTTAAAAAAAGAGCTTGCAAAGTTGGTTCGGATGTGATAAGATATAAAAGTTGCTGAAGAGAACGGCGTTCGGCAAAAAAAAACAAGTTTGATCTTTGAAAACTGAACAACGAGTGAGTAAACATTCTGCTTGCAGAATGAACGCGAAAGTTTGAAACAAGCCTTGGCTTGGAACGGCTGGAGCACAAATGAGATTTTTAATCTCGTCAGATTCAAAATGAGCTTATCGCTCTTTTCAATACTTTATT
>NZ_BCNV01000004.1 GCF_001570725.1 Paenibacillus amylolyticus | reverse complement strand
AATAAAGTATTGAAAAGAGCGATAAGCTCATTTTGAATCTGACGAGATTAAAAATCTCATTTGCGCTTCAAAATCATACAGTCCGAAGACTTGTACCCATTTCTCAGCGTCGATCTTGCAAGCAAGATCGTTACTCACTCGTTGTTCAGTTTTCAAAGATCAAACACGATTTATTTACTCTTTTTTCGTCTCAACCAAGTTTCGGCGGCGACTTAAATAATGTATCACATTTCGTTTGTTTTCGTCAAGAACTTTTTTTAACTTCGTTTTTTGAAGCTTTAGTTCTTCACTTTTCCTCTAAAGAATTTATCGTTTGTTGGCGATAAGCTCGTTTGAGGAACGAAATATAATGTATCATATATCACGAATGAGAGTCAACATTTTTTTATAAATTATTAGACAAACAAAAAAGGAAGGTTTCCCCTCCCTTATGCGATCCATATAATTCCAGGATTTTGGAGAAGATTATGCCTCAATCCAATACCGAATTTCCCGGCCTTCTCCTCCGATTGATGGCCACCCTGCCGATTCTTTTACAATAGAACGGAAGACCAGCTTGCGCAGAACCAATGGCAGATCTTCTCGAACAAACCTTAACTGCGGGTGATGAACCAGTTCATTCATGCTCCACGGCTCTTTGCGACTTCTTAACACACGTAGCAGCAACTCAGAGCATTCACTCATTTTGGACATTACGGAAAACTCACAGGCAAGCAGGACAAGCTCTACTCGCTGCTCCAGCGTCTCGGAGCTTACCGTAAGCTCTTGATATAGTTTCCACAAAGCGCGATCCAGACTCTGTACATGCGTCCAGACGGCATGATCCGGGTATATCCCCTGTTCAATCAATACAATTCTTGCCCAGTTCCCCAGAGCCTCTAATACATTATAGTAGGCATCTACAACATGCCCTTCCTGGATATGGCGCTTAGCCTCCACATACATTCTCAAGAAACTGGTGAATTCATGAAGCAGCTTCTGCTCACGCAATTCTGCCCCAAAGGCAGACAGTTCTTCTCGTAAATCACTTAAGGCGCTGTCTGCTTCCCAGATAATCTCACCTTCAATCAGACACTGGGTAAGATTATGATGATTCCCGGTAACGACACTACTCTGTAACTCATGACGGCTCGCATAGATCATTTGATAACGAAGTTCACCATATCTATAATGTCCCACCGTCGACTTCAATTGGTCATCATTATGAACAACAAGTACTAATAATTCAAAATCTTGAACTAGGGAGCCGTGGAATCGCTCTCCCGGGTGGGAATAAGCGATAGCCCCAACTGCCCCCGTCTCTTCCGACTGTTCGGACAAAAAAGCAAGGTTCTTTAATTCCACGATTCCCTCCATACATTTCATGGCAGATAAGCGCCAAGTCAGTTATAATGTAATTCTACATCCAGACTGAAGTTTCCTTCTTTTCCAGGTCCGATACTACTCATACGATAGGAGCATTTTTCATGATTTTTAAATCAGCAAAAATTAATGCTTTTCGCACTTGGGGATTACTGCTGACCATGCTAGGTATGGGCCTAATGATACTGGGAACAGCCGGGATTGTATTCTGGGGACATGCAGGTAAGGTATTCGCAGCTGTAGGACTCGTCATCGGACTGATTGCCATGATGGCCAGTCTGGCCATTTATTTCTGGGCTGGCATGCTCTCTACCAGTGCTGTACAAGTCGACTGCCCGGAATGCGGGAAGTTAACCAAAATGCTAGGCAAGACGGATCGTTGTATGTTCTGTCATACCATCCTCACCCTGGACCCTAACAAGGCCAATACAACCATTCAACAACTGAAAGCGCCTTCTACAACAGCTCCCCCCACCGAAGGATAGTACGAATTGATCTCCAACCGCTAGATGTCTTTCACCTTAATTCTAATGAAGAACAAAAAAAAGGCCCGGTATCTCTACCGGACCTTTTTTGACTTGGCTTATAAATGTTACTCTTGTTACTCTTGTAACTAGCTAAGATATGAAGTTAAGTTATAAGTCCTAAGGCCAACAAAACGTTTGACTGCACATATGATGATATCAAACGGGAACAACTTTTGACTTTGTGAAGTAAAGGAAGTTAAGCCAGTAGTCAAAACTGGAGCACGAGCAAATTATTTTGAGTGACCGGCCTGCTTCAATATCTCCCACGCAGAAGCATTGGCAAAACTGCGATTCCACGCCGCTACTCCGCCCAGTTTCAACGAAGCAATCAAATCCACACGCGCCTGAAGCGACACGGCATCTTCGATCCATATTTTCTTGGTCGCTCCGTCTTCCTTGTATTCCACATAGTTCTGTCCACTTGCCTGATCCAGTTCAGGTTTGAGTTTCTTTTCTTGAATCAGGTCCACAATGGTATTCATGCCTACCGCTTTGGAAGACACCTTAACCTCCCCTTGATCGTTCGTCTCTTCCGTCCAGATCCGGGTATAAAGCGGCACTGCCATAATCAACTTGTTAGAAGGTACTTCATCTTCCTCAAGTATGCGTCTCATGGAAGCCTCAGTCCATGGAAGAGACGCTACCGAACCCGCCTTGGGACTAGCCGCCCAATGTTCATCATAGGCCATCACAATAACATAATCGGCAAAAGAACCTAATGCACGGCGATCCAGAAAAGCAGACCACATCTCACTGTTGGATTTCGGTGTTACATCGATCGATAACATCAATCCATGTATACGTGCCATCGCCTTAATCTCACGCACAAATTGCGTAATATTCGGCCCATCATCTGTATAGACGTTCTCAAAGTCGATGTTGATACCGTCCAACTGATACGTCTGTGCATACTCTAACATCTGCTCGATAATATGCGTTCGTGTCGCATAAGAAGCTACGGCTTCTTTGGTAATGTCCGGGTCAAAGCTATTATCCATGAGTCCCCATACTTCCATACCTGAACGGTGAGCCCAGTTCACATAACCCTGATTTCCCTTGCTTTTCACAGTGCCCTGTCCATCTGTAATGTGGAACCATGTGGGGCTAACCACATTCACACCAGGCATTTTACCGATCGAGCCCACATCAGGCTGACGATTGTACACGGCTTCCCAAACCAGGTTTACCGGTTTATTCTGCCACTTCTTCTCTGCAGCAGTCAGTGTATACTTGGGCATGTCCACCTTCTTTTTCTCGGTGAGCGCAATATGATCATTATCTACGTATCCGGCATATCCATTATCGAGTTGAACAAAACTCTGTTTATCACCCGTCTGCCATACACGTACTCGTGCATTCTTTTCCATATCGGCAATGATTGGTGAGGATTCTCCCCCGCGTTTATACAACGGCACCGTTTTGTCCGCTTTGGATGATAACGTATCAATCTCTGCATATTGTATCGTGTCTCCTCCGCGCATTAGCAGCACAGCACCTGTTACCGAATCTTCCTGTATAGCTATGCCGTACACTTCCTTCAAAGGTTTGAGCGGAATGTATGCTTCCCCATCCTTAACCTCCGGCTTAACCGTCATAGGATAATCTTTGTGATTAAGTTCTGCTTGTGTGCTGCCCTCCTTCATATGAAGGACTCGCTGAGGAGAAGCAATAATGATATCTCCCGACTCTGGTTCATAACGTATGCCCGCATCAATCGCCTCTTGCAGCACCTTTACAGGTAACTTGAGTTGATCTCCTGTACCCGAAGCGTCTCCGTCCATCAATTGCCCATCCACAAAAATAGGCTGGTTTCTCCCTACCCAATCGGGGTCTTCATGAGTCTGGTTCAACCATACATTCGTTATAAGCCAGTAAGCACCCCCAGCGATCAGACAAGCCCCGAGAAAACCGGGCCAAAATGAACGTCGCTTCTGACCTGTATATCTGCTTTTTCTACCCAAAAACGTCTACCTCCGTTAATTATGCTGAATCTTAAGGATGTGCGCATAAGTTGTTATAGAAATGAGCATTTTGCATAAATGCTAAAAAAAAAGCGCGAAGAATCCATACTGAATTCTACACGCTAATATTGTAATTCAACTCTCTTAATCCCTGCAACTTTTACAAACGCCATATACTTCCAACCGGTGACCGTGTACTTCAAAACCCGTACTCGATTCCGCTTGAAGCTCTACACTTTTGAGTGAAGGATAGCTGAAGTCTTCAATCTTGCCGCATTGATCACAGATAACATGATAATGATCCGTCACATTGGCATCGAAGCGGCTTGAATTATCTCCGTATGTCAATTCCCGGACCATGCCAGCTTCCAGAAACATCTTCAAATTGTTATATACCGTCGCCACGCTCATACTGGGAAATTGGGGTTCAAGGGCTCGGTAAATTTCATCGGCTGTCGGATGCCCCATGGATTCCATCAGATAGTTCAATATGGCATGACGCTGGGGTGTAATACGGACACCAGTCGTTTTCAGATGCTCCAACGCATGTTGGACACGTGTTGCCATAAAACCCACCGCCTTACCTTTCATTCATTCTCTGCTGAAGAGTATATTGCTGGCTCCTTGTACAGAGTTGATTCCCGGCCATTAACAACGACAACACATCTTTCGTGTCGTGTAATCTTGCCAGTGTACATTTATTGTACGGCGATTACAAGTTTATTGTCAACGCAGTGGTCAAGGGACCTCTGTAGAATCCTCCTGGGAATTTGCTCCGTCTTCGGTTGTCTGTTCCAGATTCTCAGCTTCATCTTCAGACTCCGGTGTAACTATTTCAGGCGTAGACACGGCCGGATTGCTCTGAATGGTGAGATCACTGTTGCCTTCGATTTTCACCCTGTACTCACCCTCACCGAGCTGGCCTTCTATCGTTTTATTCTGTACTTTGAAAGGCAGATCCGTGATTAAATCTCCATAACTGCTGGAACCCGCAAGACTGTAGTCACCCCGATCAGGCAGTAGCACGTTAATGGCACCTACAGCACTGTACACATCCCAGTCACCTCCGACTTTGGCAGATACAATGTTAATACTGCCATTGAGCGATTGAGCCTTGATTCCCAGGTTGGCACCATCAAGCGTAATATTACCGTTACGTGTCTCTGCCGTGAATTCGCCAACGGAGTCCGCGATACTGATACTTCCCACTTGTGTGGTCAGATCGACATCACCGGAAACACCGCGGGCCTTCATGTCTCCACGGTTACTGTCAAGATCTACATTACCAATGGCATTGGCTACGATGACATCTCCGTTCAATGTTTTGCCCGAGATATCTCCAACGGCATTGGTAATCCGAATCCGCCCGTTACCCGTTTCGGCGAATATGGTACTAATGGCTTCCGGACGGTTTAACAATATGGCACCATTGGAAGTTCGAATGTCCAGATTAAAGCGACGATCATCGGGAATCGTTATGGTAATATTCATCCGTGGCTGCGTTTTTTCATTTTCTCCATACGTCTTGCCTGTAGCTTTGATATGAATCACTTTCGTACCATCGGTCTCCACAAAAGAGGCATCTGCTACGGCCTTCGCCTGTACTTCCGTCGTCTGATCTACCCAGATAACCGTTCGTACTTCAATCTCCTCCGTGTCTCCCCGTTGAACCGAGATGTCCCCGTTCACACCTTCGACCACCAGATCTGACGTATCCATACCAACAGGTACACGAATCGTGCCCTTATCCTCCATATATCCTGCAGCTTGACTGTAGTCCATGGAAGCAGCTCCGAGATTTAGACTCACTCTATTCCATAAGTGCATGTAGTGATCCTGCTCTGTAACAATAAATACGGAAGCCGCCAAAATCAATGAGGCCAGGATGCCTTTGGCATCGGGTCTGAAACGTACTTTTATGGGGTCATCAGGATTACCTGGATTATCCGATTGTACCTTTTTTCTTCTGCGTGTCCACAGGAACAGCACAATATATTCCACGCCTAAAACAACGAGCAAAAATGGCCACCAGTCCACCATCTCATATACATAGTCAGTTCCCCACCGTTTATCCAAAATCAACAGCACACCGACCGCTATGATTAAGGCGGCAGCCGTATAGCGGCCAACCCGGACTTTACGGTTCATCACGTTCCCCCCTTGTATCGTTCCAATTACATTTTTTTCTTGTTCAACATAACCCAGAACTCACGCCCGAACAGAAGCAATCCTCCTACGATCATAAGAATCGCAAAGGAATATCCGCCATACATGGCGAGGATCTCTTGGAACCAGCGTGGTTTACGGAAGAACAACACCATCAAAGACCCTCCCACAATCAGAAGTAATCCGAACGATATGCCTCTCTCCCAGACCATCATTGCATCTCGTGTAGAACGTTCATTGGATATCGGCTTGTCCAAAGTTGCCTGGGTTACTGCTCTACGTCTGCGCATCATGACCCAATCCGCAGATTGCAGCACATCATATACATTGTAAAAGTAAATAACCGGAATACATAAAGCCAGCAAGATGAGCAATGGCACATTGATCTGTATACCAATGGATGAGAAGTACAACACTGCTGACAGATCAAGCAAAACAAGCAGCATAAAGGTCAAACCTCTCATGTATAATCTCAGATAAATATGGCCCAAGCCTGGAATAATGGCACTCAATAACCCTGCAATAAATTTATGAGTCCGATTCCTGACCGGTTTGGTCTGAACTGTACTGGCTTTTTTGTTCGATTGACGTCTCCTTTTCATAACATACTCCTCTCTTCTGAACTGACCTTCCGCTCTTCATGCATTTGGTTAGATAGTACCCTAAAGAGCAAGGAGAGTAACTGGAAGAAATATGGATATGACCAAAAACCCTCCGGCACTGCTGGCCTGGGGAGGGTTCTATTTCATTTATTCGATCGACACTTTGGTAACGTGTTCCCACTGTCTTAACTTGGATACCAGGCCTACTGTTTTGAAATCATGCGGTACCTGGACATGCAATACAATCTCAATTTTACGTTCAACCGATACCATCTCTGCATAAGCGAGATCCTGTTCATTCACCGTGATTTTACGAATTTTGATCTTCTCCTGCTCCATACATGAAGACAACTGTTCCAGGAAACCGGGTTCTGACAAGGTATGAAGTGTAACGACATGCAGTTTGTTCCCTCGTAGATACCTTAGCTCTAATTTGTTAAATACCCAGAGATTAAGCAGCACCAGAACGGTAGATACGATAGAGGCAAAGAAGAACCCAGCACCTGCTGCAAGCCCAATGGCTGCAACAACCCAGATTGAAGCTGCCGTAGTCAGTCCGGTGATGGATTTTCCCGTGAAGAGAATTGTCCCTGCTCCCAGGAATCCAACACCGGTAATTACAGCTGTAGCCAGACGCGCTGGATCGATCCTTACATTTAATTCATTAGCAAAATCTTTAAAGCCATAAACAGACAACATCATAATCAGTGCAGAGCCAAGACATACCAGAATATGGGTACGCAAACCAGCGGCATGATTGGACCGTTCCCGCTCTAGGCCTACCAGCCCTCCAAGCAGCATGGCCAGTAATAATCGTAATAAAATGTGCCACTCATCAATGAACCAGGGATCGCCCAAAGTCGGTATTCCTCCTCAAAGTTGTTAATATGATTAAAGTTTATTCTTGTGAAAAGTCGTTAATTCCACTCCAGGTGCAATCTGTGTGACTTCCACGGGGTTAAAACCGAATTTGGTATATAGATTCACAGCGGGTTGATTCAGCGTTCCTGTGGAGACGATATAACGTGGAAGATCCGCATGCTGTTCCAACACATACGTCATCAAAGATGCAGCAATTCCCTTGCGAAAGTGATCCGGGTGCACCATCATTCGTGTAATGGTCAGTGTGTTCTCCTCTTCCTCTGCTACAGCGACAGCCCCGATAAGCTCTCCGTCATCAAGGATGCAACCGTAAAAGCTCTCCCCACAATCCCGTAGTGTCTCCATCGTATCCATCAAAGGAGGAATCTCCTGAAATCCGATGATTTCGGCTTCCAATCGATAAGCTATATGTTGAAGTCTCCATAACTGCCCCAACGTCTCCAGATCACTAAGTGACAATGGTTGAATGTTCATATCCGTTCCCCCGTCCGAGATACATTTGTCTCCATAATAACAAAAAGAGGCTGTCACAGGGACGAGCCTCTTTCTGTCCGGCCTCACCGGAAGGATTAGCGGTTCAGTACATCTGCAAGCAGTTGGTTGGCAAGAGCTGGATTCGCCTTACCTTTACTTTCTTTCATAACCTGACCAACGAGGAAGCCAATGGCTTTCTGTTTACCAGCTTTATAGTCTTCCACCGATTGAGGATTATTCGCCACAACCTGCTCAACGATGGCAAGAATGGCACCTTCATCACTAATCTGCACAAGACCTTTCTCTTCAACGATCTGCTGTGGAAGCTTGCCGCTCTCCAGCATTTCCTTGAATACTGTTTTGGCAATTTTGCTGTTAATGGTACCCTTCTCCAGCAGTCCGATCATCTCACCCAAACCTTGGCCTGTCAGTGGAACCTGAGTCACCTCAAGATTGCTCGTATTCAGGTAACCCAGCAAGTCGCCCATGATCCAGTTGGATACGGATTTGGCATCCTGAGTGAATTTCAAGCTATCCTCAAAAAGATCAGCTATAGCCTTGGATGAAGTAATAACCTCTGCATCATAACTAGGTAATCCATAATCAGCCGTGTAACGCGCTTTACGCTCGTCTGGGAGTTCAGGTATCGTAGCCTTGATCCGCTCTTTCCAGGCTGCATCAATATGCAGCTTCACGAGATCCGGGTCCGGGAAATAACGGTAGTCATGCGCCTGTTCCTTACCACGCATCGATAGTGTTTTTCCTTGCGCTTCGTCCCAGCGACGCGTCTCCTGAACTACTTCACCGCCATCATCCAGAATTTCAGCCTGACGATATTGTTCATATTCCAGACCACGCTGAACACCACGGAAGGAGTTCATGTTTTTCAGCTCGGCTCTTGTTCCCAGCTTCTCCTGTCCATGTGGACGCAAACTGATGTTGGCGTCACAGCGCAGTGAACCTTCTTCCATCTTCACGTCCGACACATCGCAGTACTGCATGATTGCACGCAATTTTTCGAGATACGCACGTGCCTCTTCCGGAGAAGAAATCTCAGGCTCGGATACAATCTCCACGAGTGGCGTGCCGACACGGTTAAAGTCCACCAAAGAAGCGTATCCGCCATCGATATGCGTGAGCTTCCCTGCATCTTCTTCCAAGTGAAGACGTGTGATGCCGATTCGTTTCGTTTCACCATTCACTTCGATATCAATCCAGCCGTTCTCACCGATCGGTTGATCGAATTGCGAGATCTGGTAGGCTTTTGGTGAATCGGGGTAAAAGTAGTTTTTACGGTCAAACTTGCTGACATCAGCAATCGTACAATTCAGGGCCATCGCTGCCTTCATTGCGTAGTCTACCGCCTGACGATTCAGTACAGGAAGTACGCCCGGATGTCCGAGACAGACCGGGCAGGTATGCGTGTTGGGCGGAGCTCCAAAAGCTGTGGAGCAGCCACAGAAAATTTTGGAGTTCGTATGCAACTCCACGTGGACTTCAAGTCCAACGACCGTTTCATATTTAGATGCGGACATTTCTATATTCCTCCGTTCCGGGCAGTCTACAGCTGCGGACGCTGCTTATGGAATTCTGTATTTTGTTCAAACGCATGCGCTACACGCAATACGGTTGTTTCATCAAAGGCTTTACCGATAATCTGCAGGCCGACAGGCAATCCATCCGAGAATCCACATGGAATGCTAACAGCAGGTACACCAGCAAGGTTAACCGGAATCGTCAAAATATCGTTCAGATACATCGTAAGTGGATCATCCACCTGTGAACCCAGTTTGAACGCCGTAGTTGGCGCAGTTGGTCCAATAATCACATCATATTTGGCGAATACATTGTCGAAATCCTGTTTGATCAATGTACGTACTTTCTGTGCTTTCAGATAATAAGCATCATAGTAACCCGAGCTGAGTGCATACGTTCCGAGCATGATGCGGCGTTTCACTTCTGGACCAAAGCCTTGGCTGCGGGACTGATGATACAGATCCAGCAAGTTATCCGGATTGTCAGCACGCACGCCATAACGCACGCCATCAAATCTAGCCAAGTTGGAAGAAGCCTCTGAAGATGCAAGCAGGTAATACGTAGCCACCGCATATTCGGTATGCGGAAGCGACACTTCTTCCCATGTTGCCCCGAGTCCTTCGAGAACTTTCAATGCAGACAGAACCGTCTCT
Source organism: Paenibacillus amylolyticus (assembly GCF_001570725.1). GTDB lineage: Bacteria > Bacillota > Bacilli > Paenibacillales > Paenibacillaceae > Paenibacillus > Paenibacillus amylolyticus_A. The sequence goes on along the minus strand of NZ_BCNV01000004.1, from coordinate 212,370 downwards.
TTCACTTGTGGGTCTACGCCTTCACCGATGTATTCCTTCGGAACAGCAATGCGAAGCCCTTTGACATCACCTGTCAGTCCGCTCAAATAATCTGGAATCTCTACTTTTGCAGATGTCGAATCTTTGGCATCATAACCAGCAATGGCTTGCAGTACATAGGCAGAATCTTCAACATTTTTCGTCAAAGGTCCAATCTGATCCAAGGATGAGGCAAATGCTACCAATCCAAAGCGGGAAACAAGTCCGTACGTCGGCTTCAATCCAACAACACCGCAATACGAAGCAGGCTGTCTGATAGAACCACCTGTGTCTGATCCGAGCGTGAAGTATGCTTCTCCCGCAGCCACAGCTGCTGCCGAACCACCGCTGGAGCCTCCTGGAACACGATCAAGTGCCCATGGATTACGTACAGGGGAAAAACTTGAATTCTCATTGGAGCCGCCCATGGCGAATTCGTCCATGTTGAGTTTACCGATAGTTACGGTGTCCGCAGCTTTCAATTTCTCGACAACTGTCGCATCATACACCGGGTCGAAATTACGAAGAAACTGGCTACCGCACGTCGTGCGCAGTCCGTTCGTAACGATGTTATCCTTAATACCGACAGGAAGGCCGAAAAGCAAACCTTTCTCCTCGCCGCTCACCAGACGATCATCCAGTTGACGTGCACGAGCGCGTGCTTGTTCTTCATCCAGTGCCAAATAGGCCTTAACTTTATCGTCATGCGCGCCAATGTTCTGATACGCCTGATCCACCAGATCGCTGACCGACAGCTCTTTGGCATGCAGCTTGTTATGTAACTCAGGCAACGATTGTTCAAATAAACTCACAGTGTTTGTCCTCCTTCCGGTTATCCGTTATTCCATTACTGCAGGCACTTTAAACTGCCCGTCTTCTTCTTCCGGTGCATTTCGCATCACCTGTTCAATCGACAGGCTTTCTTTGGTCTCATCTTCACGCATGACATTGCTTACGTGCAGAACGTGAGTGGTGGGCTCGATGTCTTCTGTATCCAGCTCATTCAGCTTTTCTGCATATTTTAAAATCGCGTTCAGCTGACCTGTCAGGGTCTGTTCTTCTTCAGCAGTCAAGTTGAGCCGGGCCAGCTTGGCCACATGCTGAACGTCATTATTCGAAATACTCATTAGCGGATGCCTCCTTCATTCGGTCTGATTCCCGCAACGACCTGAAACGAATCGCTCGTTTAACGGGCTAAAGTCTCAAGATAACTTTTTTCATTATAGGTGAGATAGTTCGACAATTCAATGCAAATGACCTGACTGACTTCCGGGAAGCTAAAAACGAACTTATAAAATAAAAAAGAGCCGGCATCAGCCGACTCTTAAAATTCTAAATCCATGCACGCAGATTAACCTGCTTTATAAAATCCGCCTGTGACATAACATCGTTCGCGGTTTCCTCTTCCTCTTCCACAGCTTGAAAATCTCCGTTCATCAGATGATGAAACAGCTTCTCATTGTGTGTCGCAAGGGCGTAATCTATCAACGCTTCTCGCTCGACCCGCTCAGCTTCCTGCTTCAGCAGAACCTCTTCCAGATCGACGTCGCCGGATGGAACAAAAAAGTTCCGGTTCACCTGCGGCACTCGAAGCACGTAGTCGAACGCATTGTCCGGATTCCGGTCATAAGCGATGATGAAACCATATTCCCCCACAGGAAGATTCTGCTCAAACGCATCCGCGACGATGACAACCTTCTCTCCTAATCGCAGCATCGTCTAACCTCCTGGTAGTCTATCTTAATATTTATTTGTATAGTCTACTAGAAAAGAATAGCGATGTCTAGGAATACTAGAATTAAACAACATATTTGTGCAAAATCTTTTTTTCCATTTTTAAAATGATGCTATTTCTGATTTCGTGCACCTGGCTTGTGCTAGTTAATACGACAGGCTCTGCAAGAAACGCTCAATGTGATCAAAAAAAATTAAACCCGACAATTTCCCGGGCAATCAGACTTCATTCCGGTAATCTTGCAGCTTGTCGAACCACGGTTGGTTGCGGGCTCCATTTCGTAATACACGACTCGTCCATATATTCTGCTGAGACTTCATCCCTTCACTGGTCACGCTAGGGTTATGTATTGAGGCTCGCTCAGTACCTTTTTCTCTTTTTCCGCTTTCTATGATGTGACGGTTTTCTTCAATAATCGGATACTCGACACGCTGTCCCAACAGAATAACTCTTGTTTTCTCCACTTTGATATTCCCCGCTCTCATGATCTATATAAGTCGAACTAAAGATTATTTACACTGACACTACGATGACAGAATAACCTTCCAATCGCTGTTATCCCCAGATTTTTCGATTCCATTTTCTTAAAGGGAAAATCCGGTGATAAAGGCGAACGCTTCGCTTTCCAGGTTTTTTCTGTCCTCTCCGTTATCCTGTAAATGATTGCTCAACTTATATACTATTTTTAAAAATTTATTATTTCTAAATCAATCTGTACTTGCTGCTAACTTGCTATTGGTCTCAAACTGGCTTGTGATGAAGCATATTATGCATCTCTATGTAGGGTAAAACAGGCTGATTCTCTGATAAAAAGGGGCTGAAAACAAAAAAAGAACGCAAACCGGGTATAGACCACAGTCTGCGTGCTTCGCAAGGTTGGGTGTTTCTTGGTAATGCTTCAGTTAGATGATGCCTTAACGCTTGTAACAACTAATTGCTATTCTAATGAAAAAGTTGTCACTTGTCCAGACTTTCTTCACATATCATGTCGGATTATCTTGCGGACACGTAAGGATTGTTCTGTTTCTCATAACCAATGGTCGTTTTGGGACCATGACCTGGATATACTTTCACTTCATCAGCAAAGGTGTAAAGCTTGTTCTGGATGGAATCAATCAGATCCCGTTCACGCCCTCCTGTCAGGTCCGTTCTGCCCACACCCATGCGGAACAGCACATCACCGGCAAACAGGTCGTTATCACAAAGCAAACTTACACTGCCTGGTGAATGGCCAGGTGTATGGAACACTTTAAACGTATGACCAATCAGATTCAGCTTCTGCCCTTCGTCCATGGCATATTCAGCAGGATCTGTCGAAAGCGGTGGTGTCGCCTGCGGCCAATTCAAAGATCCATTTAATTTCGGGGTTGTAAGCCAATCACTCTCCAAATCATGAAGATAAACGGGACACCCCTTCAATTTACGGATCTCATCTACCCCACCCATATGATCAAAGTGAGCATGAGTGAGGAGAATGGCTTCGATCTCCAAGTCTTGGATCGCTTTAAGCAGCGGCCCCGGATTCATGCCCGGATCAATAATGACGGCTTTACCCGGATCATCTCCTTGTAAGAGATACGCATTGGTTTGAAGTGGGCCTAATGAAAACGTACGAATGTTAAGCATATCGGCTTAGTAACCCGAAATCAGTTCACGCAGCTCACGGATAATGGCCGCATGTGACTCCGTTCCTTCCCCATAACGTTTGCCAATCTCTTGACGTGCTACAGCCAAATTTTCTTGATAATCTGCTGCTTCACGATCCGGATTAAGGCGTTTGAATTCAATCATAACTTCCTGTACATGCTGCGGACGAGGTCCCCACTGACCCAATACATGACCACCTGTATCTGCAAAAATAACGACTGGCACGGAACGGCCACCCATCGTCAGGAACTCATCCATCACTTCAGGATGGTTCTCCATAATCAGAACCTCTGTTGGGATTCCTGAGATTTCAAGCGCCTGGAACACAACCGGAATATTACGGACAACATCTCCGCACCAGTCCGCAGCCAGAATTAACACACGCAGATCATCGCGATGATTCAGACTCTCAAAGAACTCACGATCCTCTTCGTTCGACCAAGTAAAGCTATCATAGTTGGCCTGGAATTCACTTTGGTTCTTGGTCATACTCTCGATAAAATCTTTCGGTGGCAGACCTTTACCGAATTTGTGAGACAAGTTGGGTTTACCCATGACTAGACACTTCCTTTCTTTTTACGAGCATTCATCCATTTAATAAGTACATAAACGATCATAAGGGCGAGAGCAACAAGCAAAATCGGCATAACATATGGTGCCGCTTTCTCATCAATATGCTTCCATTGATCTCCAAGAATCATCCCTAAATATATAAACAATGCAGTCCAAGGTATAACAGCGAGTGTAGTAAGCAAGATGAATTTGCCTGCGTGCATTTTCGTGATGCCAGCCGGGATGGAGATTGCATGCCTTACCACCGGAACAAAACGCGCCGTGAAAATGACACCTGTACCATACTTGCGGAACCACTCTTCGGAATGGTCGATGTGTTTTTTCTGGATGAGTATGTATTTACCGTAGCGTTCAAGCACAGGTCTGCCGCCATAACGGCCAATCCAGTAAATAAATAATTGGGCAATCACACCGCCGATTGTTCCGAAAATCATAGCACCGAAAAAGTTGATATTACCTTGTGAAACGAGAAAACCTCCATACGCCAGCACAATTTCGCTCGGGATCACTTCTAACATTAATCCAAGCATGATTCCAAAGTACCCAAGACTTTGAATCCATTCGAACAATTGGCTGACAAGGTTATGAATAAAGTCCATCTCAACCCTCTTTCTCCATCCTGATTGGCGGTGCCCCTCCGCACCATGGATGTTCGTCCCTATTTTATCACAGGGCTGTGGACGTTGCTACTTCACGAGGTTGGGGTAGTGTCCCGTTCGCAGCGGTTCGCATATGGTATGGGGAGAGGAGCGTGAGAAGATGTCACACAAGTCAATACCCGGTTCTCCACCGGTCAAACATAAGCAATCAGGTCAAAACCTTCCTTCAGCCAGAGGGATTCGCAGGGCATGCAGCAAGGAATTGTATCGTACAGCCAAAAGGCTAAAAGTGTATGTCTCCCCAGAACGGATGAAGCAGGCGGAAGAATGTTATTACGGTAAGGTGATTACGAATCTGCTCTGGATCGGGGAGAATCGCGATAACCGCAAAAAATTATGTGAGTGGTGGAACACGGATGTCAGTGCAGAGATCGCCGCACTGTGGGAAGTGGATGTTGAACCATTAAAAGAGGCGTTTCAGCATGCATTTGGCGGGTATCGCCTGTAGGCAGGAATGGAGGAATGAAAAGCTTCCCTCTGGGTGGAATTCAGTGTCCTCCTCTGGCTTACGGTTGGAGCAGAGCATGGAGCCCACCACTACAGGGAGCAATGAGCACCACAGGGAGTATGAACATAAACACCGAGTAATTGGTGATGATTAATCCCCACGAGCGGTAACGAATCTGAGGCGTCTTATTCAGGGATTTTAAGCCTCCTTAGAAATCTAAGGAATCTCAGACACGTTATATCGGGATTTTTGGCCTTTTATAACGTTTTTGTCAGGAGAATTGGGAAAATAACTTGTCTGAAGTTCCTTACAATTTAAAAGGAGGAGCTAAAGGCCAAATAAGACGTCCTATGTTCCTTAGAAAATCGGACACCCATCCGCCAGGAGCAGCCCGCTTGGACTTCCAGACTATTTCGACGCTGACATTCATTATTCTATTGCTTGGGTAAGCGTCAAGATTCAGCAGTGATTCAAGGGCTCCGCTTGGTCAACTCTGGAATAAACGGAGGAGAAGAAGCAGAGGCAGAAGCAAACCTGCGCAGGTTCTCTCCATAATCTTGAGCATGTTCTTCCAGTACAAAACGACGATCATTGCGAACGTTTCCTGCTTCCACTTCCTTAGCCAGCAGTTGATAACGTTCATACATCTGTACACCAGCGGCGGCAGTCTGTTGGGCTCGATTCGTGAATCCTGCCTCCCATTCCCGCCGCGCTGCCCTCTCCATCCAGTACAAAGCAGTGGATTGACCGCCGCTATCATACCGATTCAACGCGATCGCTTGCTCAAAATATGTTCCAGCCTGCTGTCCCTCGCCGAATTGGGCTGCCCATCGTCCCAATTCAATGTAAATCTGAGGGTGCATCGGGGAATGGGACAAGCTGTTTAAAAGGAGTGTCTCTGCTTCTCGTCCAGGAAGAGATCGTGCAAGGGATATCACGATATCCGGTCGATTCGGATTAGACTGAAAGGCAGCCATAAGATGCACCTTCTGTGCTGGAGTGCCATCCGGTTCAGACATCGCCTGACGGTACTGCACTTCTGCTACAGCGTATCGGGAGGTCAGCCACACTGTTCCACCAATCCAGAAAAGGATGATCATCACTGTGGATACCCTTATTAGCCGTGCAGTTACTCGCTGAAAAATATGAAAGAAGGATCGCATCGGGACAGTAGATGGACGCGATTGGGTTCTTAGATATCGCAAGAAAAGAGATCTGGATTTAGATCTCGATTTGAATCTGGAGGGAGTGTATTCTACAGTTCCGCCGGAACGTTGGACTCCCTCCGCTTCCCTCTTCAATGCTTCTGCCCAAGCGCCGAGCCAGATGAAGAACATCCAGAATAGTGTGAAGCTCCAGTCAAAGTCCATCGCCCCATGCAGGCCAAAAATAAGCACGGATGGCATGAGCTGCGGTGCAAAATGAAAGATGCTTCGCAGGGTGAGGAGAAACCACCCTGCGACAAGCAGGATGCCGATCACGCCCGTGTCTAAGGCCAGATCGAGCAGACCGTTGTGGACCTCGCCTCCGACATAAGGCGAGGATTGAATGGCGCGAAACATGTTGCGCCATGTATCTCCACCGTGGCCGAGCCATGCGGCCTCGGTCCACAGCTGGAGGGCGTCCCGCCAAATCTGTAGGCGGGACACCCCAGTGCCGACACCTGCCGCTAGGCGATCGGCGGTGGAGGCCACGGCCATCAGTGCGGCGGCGGCTCCCGCCAGCACGATGGCCGTCAAGGCAGCGACGCGGGCCTTGGCGGCGACGCTGTGCCAGAGGCGGCACAGCAGCAGCGTGCCGAGCAGCGCAGCTGCCCATGCCCCGGCTAGTGCCAGCAGGCCGGGCACTAGTGCAGGCGCCAGCTGGGCAGCAGCCAGCTGGCGGTACAGCCAGGCCGCGCACGCTAATGGCGCGGCCGTGGCCAGCAACAGCGGCAGGCGGGCACCGCGCCGCTGCAAAGCGAAGGCGGCGACCGCGGCGCAGCCGGTCGCCAGCCAAGCGCCGCGCGACTCGCTCAGCAGGAGCGCGGCTTGCGCAGGCATGAGCGGCAGCACTGCCGCGATGAGTCGCCCGGCCGGCACAGGCCGGGCTATGACTCGCGCGGCGGCTGTCAGCCGCTCCAATGCGTACATGCCAACAATGGCCCCGTACGCATTAGGGTACTGCAATAATCCGCCGAGCCGGGCTCCGGCGGAGCTGATCTCGGGGTCAGCAGTCCGCATTACCCCGAAGGGCAGCGGCCATACTCCGCACACGGCTAGAATGCCGCTTAACACAAGCAAGCCGCCTGCCACCTGCCAACCGCAAGCTAACCAACGCGCACCATCCGTGCGCGCAGCCAATACTGCGGTGAGCAGAGTAAACATCCCAAGCAGGCTCCACCGCAGCATTTCATCCATACTGCCCTGTTTACTCACCGAGCCTGCCCATGCATGTAGCCCAAAACAAATCATCATCCCCAGCGGCCACAATACCCGCCACATTCCCGGGATTCGAATCATTCGCCCAACCGTTCGTTCATCGTTCCCTAGCCAATGTACCGTTGACAGGGTTACTTGTTTTCTCGCTTGCCCTTTCTCTTTCTCTTTCTCTTTCTCTGGATGAAAAGCTGCAAGAAATAGCACAACTATAATTAATATGCTTCCTGCTGCGATCAGAAGGACAGGATACAGATCCACTGAATAGTACAATCCTCGACTCAGACACCCTGCGAGCAGCAAGACAATGGAGAGTATACCCAGCCCAACAGTCCATCCCGACCCTGAATAATGTTCTCTTTTCAATATCTGAGGAAAACGACCTGACCCCTCAGTTTGGATAACTCCATTTGATTGATATGTATCATCTTTGTTGTATGTATCTTCCCTATGATATGTACGATCTCTACTGTCTCTACCTTCCCTCCTGCCCTCTTTACATAAGTCCCTGTTATCTACATATTCTGTACCCTCTGCATGGTCGTTCCTGTCAGAAGCATGTTCCATCATTTCCTCGCTCGCCCCATGACCTCGTTTGTACCTTATAATTCCCTTATCCGTTGTCCCTTTTTTCATCCGCTTCCACCCTCCTTCCACCGCTCCATATGCATGACAAAAAGACAGAAGATCCCGATAACGGGTCCTTCTGCCTGATATTATCTGACAGTTATGAAGTTGCTTGCTATAACGTATGTGCATTCAGTTGAAGTTTACATTTAGAGACCCTAATTGCAGTATGTCCCTGGATTATCATTGGCACACTCAGCAAAGATCGCAATTTGCGGAATCCTGAACAGTTTCTTTGCTTGATTTCCCACCGGCCTGCTTGCCATCGCCAGGAAGCAAATCCGCACAAGCCCGCTCCAAATAGGGATCGGCATGAATGAAATCACGGAAAGCCGTATATTCGTTCCACATCTCCGTCACTTCGCCAGCCTGACCGCGAACAGCGCGAATCAATATGTTTTTAGGCGTATTCTCCATATCGATGAATTCAAGCAATTGTGTCTTGTATCCCATCAGATCAAGCAACTTGGCACGAATCCCATCCGTAGCCAGTGCGGAAAAACGTTCCTTGAGGATGCCATGGGACAACAACGGATTCATCACGGAAGCCTCTACCTGGTCAAACAGTTCATGCTGACAGCAAGGAACAGACAGAATAACAGAAGCCCCCCAACGAACTGCCTTCTCCAAAGCAGCATCGGTAGCTGTATCACAGGCATGAAGCGTGACAACCATATCCACTTCGTTCAATTCATCGTAGTCCGCGATGTCTCCAACCAGAAACTTCAGATCGCCATAATGCAATCGATTAGCCAGATCATTACAGTGTTCAATTACATCTGCCTTTAAGTCCAACCCAATAATCTTGAGTGAACGCCGTTGTTGTACAGACAGATAATGATATAACGCAAAGGTCAGATAAGACTTGCCACAACCAAAATCAACAATGGTCAGTGGACGTCCCTCCGGCAGATGCGGAATAACATCCTGCACCATTTCAAGGAAACGGTTAATCTGTCTGAACTTGTCATACTTACGAGCCAGCACACGACCTTCTTCGTTCATAATACCAAGTTCAACGAGGAACGATACAGGTACGCCTTCTTCCAATACATATTGCTTCTTGCGATTATGCGACAGATCCACCGCAGTCTTGGAAGCAGATTTGGTCAAAATGGATACTTTATATTTTTTGCTGATCAAAATTTGATAGTCTGCCTCGGTCGTACAGAGCAGGCCTTGACGAAACGTCTCTTCGCATAACAAAGTCATACGCTCTGCCGCTTCAGCCGGAGTCAAATTCTCGTGCAGCACTTTGTTGTTATAATGGAATGCAAATTGATAATGCAGCTGATTCTTCAGTGTCACCGGCTTGACTTGCACTTTGGTATACGAGACATTGTCCCGTCTGCGCAGCTGGCTCCAGGTCGCTGTAATCAGCGAATTCTGTTCAAAGATGTCTTGTATAAGCTTTCGCAATGAATCCACGGGGTACATCTCACTTTCGTTTTGATTTGGTCAACCGTTACCATACCACAATTCCGTTCCCTCTCCAAGTAAAGGCAGGTAACAAGCCTTGATCCAATCCATATTTTATAAGTTCATCTCATGACGATTGAGTTCAGCTAGTCCCTCTTCAACTTCGTTCCGTGGCAGACCGCCCTGCTCCAGTTGTTCGTCCGTAAGTTGGCTCAACCTTTCATAGAACGCCTGTACATCATCTCGGTAGCTCACCGGGAATTCAGCACCAAGCTGGAGCAATCTGTACCAACTGTTCTCTGCCTGGTCGTAACGTCCTTGTTGTTCACGATACAGGGCAAGCTGTCTTTCGGTTCGAGCAGGAAGTTCATATTCTTTCGTAAGCCCCAGCACACCCTCCACCCGTTCCGGTGCGTCCAATAACTTGGGATTAGCGCCATGATTCAATGCATACAGGTAAAAATGAAGTGATCTCATCAATCGAATGAGGGCCTCATCCTCTGCGTCCATTCTCTCCTGATCATCGATGCCTTCCACTCTGGCCTTTTCTTGATAAATATATGCCTCTTCTTCAATTAGCCTGGCGGCTTGCTGTAGATTGTCCACTTCAATCATTCCGCGAAAACGGAACATTTCAATAACATCCTCCGCTGGCAATGAGTTCAGTAGGGATAGATTTAATCCAAACTGCCTGCGCATCAGCTCATCCAGTTCGGACAATGCCTCGGTGTGCTTACGCTGCTGTTTGAGCGTGAACACTTTGCCAATTGCCTCTGTCATTTCCTCCATCATGCGGAGCAGATAATCTTTTCTGAACATGCTGTATGCCCCCTCATCATTCGACCCTATGCATCCAATCGTTCTCATAACGTCCCTTTATAGTTATTTTAATTCATGCCATGACAAAAAGCCAAAACAAGACGCGCGCGTCTAAGCTCTGGCCATGAATACACCAAACCCCTGCCTATCCGAAAGGGACGTTGCAGGGGCTCGGCTGGAATGGAACTGGATACTCCTCCACAAGAGAGTAGAGTCATCCAGAAACCAAACTATATTCTAATTTCTAATGAAATCCACATAAATCACTTCATCAATTACTTCGATAATCCAACCATAAATTGTTTAATGACCTGAATTAACTCTTCTGGAGCTTCGTACATGCTCATATGACCTGCACCAGCAATAACCGCTTGCACGATATGTGGCTTGTCACTTGTAAATGTGCGTTCTGGCGGGATAACAGCATCCTTCTCTCCAGCTACCAGCAATACAGGTAATGGTGTAGCTGACAACACATCACGGCGATCCGGGCGTTCTCGCATAGCAAGTGCAGCGCCAACAGCACCTTGAGGGGCTGTCTGGTAACCAATCTCCTTCACACGTGTGACTTGCTTAGATAACGAGTCCACATGTTCCGGTGCAAACAAGCCGGGAACCAGTCCATCTACAAAATTCACGATACCTTCGGTTTGAATGGTGGATACAGCGCGAAGACGTTTCTCCTTGGCTTCTTCACTGTCCGGATAGGCTGTGGAATGAATCAGGCCAAATGCATTCAAACGCTCCGGGTGGCGTTGTGCGATCGAAAGCGCAATATATCCCCCCATGGAGTGTCCCAGAAGGACCGCCTTTTCCACGTTCAGCTCATCCATCAGCTGTAACACATCGTTGCCCATCTGTTCGATCGTATAACTTCCTACAGGTGCATCTGTTTTTCCGTGTCCACGCAGATCAGGTACAATACAGCGATAGCTGCGTGCCAGCTCAGGTACGACCTCATCCCAATATGAGGAACTGCCACAGTATCCGTGGAGCAAAATGAGTGCTTCTCCCTTACCTTGTTCGGCATAACAAATCGTCGTTCCATCACACATCACTTTTTCCATATGAATCCCTCTCTCTGCGCGAATTAAATAATTCAGGTTGTATATTATTAAGCCTACGTATCATGAATGAAACGTTTGTCTCCATTTCCATGCTTCAATCGCGGCGTCTGCAATCGTTCGTGACATGCCCATAACCAAGTGAAGCGAGGTCATCTGCAGTATGGAATAAGGCCTTGGTCCATTGGCATTAACCACAGCTGCCACACTGTATTGTCCGACAGGAGGAAGCTTGCCCCCAACCGATTGAGCCGGAATGAGTGGGTTGTTCGAGAGATAGTATGTACTTACGGCATTCTTTGGACCCAGACACGCATCAATCGCTATGATGGCATGGTGTGCAGGAATAAGTGCCAATTTCTTTTCCAGCGTATCTGCATCACAAGGGGAAGACAGCGTGCCGATCACGTTCTCCATTCCGCTCTCTTGTAGTAAACTTCCTGTCAGTGGACCTAGAGCATCCCCAGTGGAACGATCAGTACCGATGCAGACAAACGTGACTTCAGCTGGAGAATGAAGTTGAACGATGTTTTTGAAAAATAATACCAGATCCTCTGCAGGCACGCCTTTGCGGACTTCCCTTCCTTGATGGCGAACCATTTCTCGCTTATACGCTGCCAAGCTGTATTCCCTCCAGTACACTCAGGTTCTCATTAAATCCTGTTGTTGTATCCATCATTGTAACCGATGCTTCGTTTCCCCGCAAAAGCATTGGCCTGAGCACTTCCAATCATGATACAATAACAAGAGTTTCCGATACGGAAGGGATGAACTTAACGATGGATTTAACACAAGCAACAGCAGCCAATATGGAATATATGATTGAAGCGATCAAAACCAAACTTCGGATGGCAAGCGGTGCCGCCATGCAAGCTTCGTCATTCCCACTTGAGAAATATGAAGATCTGTTTGACCTGTATGAAATGATTTTGAGCAAGGAACATCTCAGTATCTCTGAAGTGGAAGCCGTTGCTTCCGAACTGGGGAACCTTCGTAAATCCTAAGCCCAAAAAAGGACCTGTCTTCCACATCAACGTGGAAACAGGTCCTTTTTCACATGTTTATATGCTTAAGGCAGGTCAACCAGAACAAATTCGGCAGGTTCACTGCCTGTGCTCGTGATTTGCAGATCACAACTTTTACGAATTCGCGCAGCATCCCCCGGCTTGAGGTTGAAGTTGCCGTCCGAACAATGAATCTCCACATGTCCACTGATCAGGAAAAGATGTGTGCGCCGATCTTCGTGTTGCGGGTACATCAACTTCTTCCCGGATTCCAAATGGGACAGGTAACAGGTTACATCCTGGGAAATAGGCAATGCACCCTCGGTTCCCTCACCCTCTTGGCCTGATACAATCGGACATAGACGATTCAAATGCTCCTGCGGCTCTACTCTCCGATTCGTATAGGAAGGTTTCAACATACGCTCCGATGGCAAAAACCACATCTGGAGAAAACGTACCGATTCATCCGCTGACGGATTGGTCTCGGAATGTTCAACTCCCGTTCCCGCACTCATCACCTGGACCGTTCCCGGTTCAAGCAATTGTTCTGTTCCCATACTATCTGTGTGCTTGAGTGTGCCTGAGATGACATAACTGACAAGTTCAAGATCATGATGTGGATGTTTCTTAAAGCCTTCTTTCGGCATCAGCGTGTTGTCATTATGAGCCAGCAGACAGCCAAAATGGGCGTTGCTCGGATCATCATAATCCGCAAACGAAAAGCTAAATTCACTGTGTATCCAACCTCGATCCGACGTGTGCCTTTCTTCCGATGTCACCACTTTAATCATGTTCATCCACCTCCAAGGGTTTAGAGCTGCCACATTACCGCGGCAGTCCATGCGTGTATATGAATTGTATAGATGAATACCAGTTGGTATGTCATCTTTACCCGGGGTCCGGCAACTCTAATCACGCTCCTTCTTAAGGTTATACGCTATCTTCAAGTGAGTGCAGAAGGAACTCACTATCTGCATGACCCACAAGGGTACCCGCGTCATTTCGGATGTCCGAAGGGAATACTTCAGCCAATCGTGCAATGGTGCTCTCATTGGAATAACCAATCTGTTTCAGGATGGATTGGGTAATGAAGGCCCACTCTTCCTCAGAACCATCCAGTACCTTGAAGGTGATTCCCAGTCTTTCTTTTTTCAGACCAAATCCGAAGACCCCTTTGAATCCACCCTTCGCTACAATGTTATTGTCTTCGAGCAAAACTGAATCTACACGCTCCGTACCACCTACCATCAACGGATATTCATTCATGGCTGATGTGATCGTCTCCACAGCTGTTCTTGTGGAAGGATCAGCGATAAGATCCGGACAAGCGAGCTTCAGATAGGCGTTCGACAGTGCCGATAACGGCAAAGAAAATACCGGAAAGCCGCAGCCATCCGTCCCAAGCTCAATCTCTTTTTCCTGAATGCCTGCCAGGTCGGCAAACGTTTCGAGAATTTCACGTTGCACCGGATGATCCGGCTCAGCGTAACTGCCCAGATCCACCTGCTTCATCTGACTGTATCCCAGGATTCCCAGATGTTTGCCGGAACAGTTGTGCAAAATGCGACGTTTCTCCCCTTGTGCACGTAACCATTCATTGCGACTTTCTTCATTAAGCGGATAACTCGGCGCACAGATTAGGCATTCTTCTCCTAATCCGATTTTACCGGATAGCTGCTCCAGCACCCGAATATGTTCCGGTTCCGAACGGTGCGAAGAGGACATGATCGCAATCTCCTGTGCTGAGAGGCCGTAGTGGATGGCAATCCCTGCCCGAATTCCTGGAATAGCTTGAAAAGGTTTGGCAGATGAGCGAGTGAACGCTCGAAAATGAGGATCACCAGCCGAGTATACGATTCGACCATGCTCATCGGTAATACTTATGTGTCCGTAGTGGGCGCATTCCATAACGCCTGCACGGTATTCTTTAATTAACAAGGCACTCTCCATGCGAGTTCTCTCCTTTGTGCTCCCGAATTCATCTCTGCTTTGCGTCACGACGCCGCATGGGATATCCTAAATAGTATAGTACAAAAGCGACGTTTTTACAGTTTTTTCGACAGGTATTTCGGGTATAGCTTTATCAATCTACGTTCATCTACTACAACTACTGAAGGAGAAACTCACTATGCCGCGCAAAACATATTCACCAGCCTCATTCGGTTCAACTCCCGGCACGTTGTTACGTCCACTCCTCAACTGGGGTTTGGCTGGTCTGGCCCTCAGCGCTTCGGTCGTATTTATCCTGGCAGGTCTGGGTGCCTGGCTGGGTGCTGATGTTATTATTCGTCTGGATGATCAGATTCAGCAATTATTTTATCTGAATTCGGATTCACGTCTTCATCTATTCTCGTACACTGCATTCATAACCGCACTGGGCTCATTCAAAATCTCTGCTGTGGCTGCAGGTGGTTTTGCCCTTCTTTTCTTCATGCAACGCAGTCCAAGGTATGTTATATATGGATATGCGATCTCGGGAAGTTTTGCCATGATGTGGATTCTGAACACGTTATTGAAGGAATTTTTCAGACGAAGCAGACCTGAACTGGATCATCTGCTCGTCGTTCACGGGTACAGCTTCCCTAGCGGACACGCCATGATCTCCATGGGCTTCTACGGCATGCTCTTTGTCATATGGGCCATTGAACGACAGCGGCATGCCACTACCGGTGTGTGGCTACCTGTTCTATGCGGCATCAGTTTTATTTTCTTCATCGGCCTCAGCCGCATCATGCTGGGTGTTCATTATCCTACGGATGTATTTACGGGATTTGCCGCTGGTTTGGCATGGATCTTCTGCATGATCAAAGGCATTAAACGAACCCATTAAAGAATGAATTCCTCCAATTTCCAGTTCATTCATCCTCATCTTTATTGTTTCACAGGGTTGCACGGCGTTTATATACGAAGTAAGCAAACGCGAACAGACAACATCCTACATCAAGTTTAAAGGAGGCGGTTGTTATGTGGGGCATCATTATCAGCATAGTGATGGCAGTCATCATCGGTTTGATCGGAGATGCACTTGCCGGTCACAACATGCCTGGAGGCATCATCGGTGCAATGATTGCCGGATTTGCCGGAGCCTGGCTGGGAGCACTTTTGCTTGGTAACTGGGGACCGGTTATCGGTAACTTTGCCATTATTCCTGCCATCATTGGTACAGCGCTCTTTGTTTTCTTGCTGGGGCTTGTGTCCAGACTGCTAAGACAGGCTGCCTGATTCGGGCAACAAGGTGTTCGTTGTTTCGTATTTGTTTCTTAATTTGAAGAAGGAGTGATTAGACATGAATAAAGCAGAAGAGCAATATCCTGTACAGACTGGTTCGACTTTCGCCAAAGGAATTTTCATCGGGGGGTTGCTGGGAGCAGCTGCAGCACTACTCTTTGCTCCTAAACCAGGACGTGAATTGCGTGGTGACCTTTCCGAGAAAGTGGGCATGGTTACTGACCGCACCAAAGAAGTGGCAACGGTTGTAGGTGATAAAGCCTCTGAACTGGCTAAAACGGTCTCTTCCAAAACTTCTGATATTGCGAAAACGGTAAATCAAGGCCGCAATGATGTCATGGACTCTGTCAGAAAAGCGTCCGCTGATGTGGCTAACGAAGCATCCCGTGCATCTGATGAAGTGGCTGCCGCTTCTGTGGAAGCGAAGGAAGATGCGCGTAAAGAACTTAACTCGACTAGCCTGTAAGGCTTATATAGATCGAGTGACCAATAGCCAGCTGCACTCCAGCTGGCTATTTTTTATCCAATGCGAGTTGAGGGGGAAGGAAACATGAGTAAAGTTACAATCAACGGCAATACTCCAATTACGGGAGGAACACCGGCGCAGCAGTATGATACAAGCGAGCATCCTTTTGAATTGCGGCATGAGGTAAAGCGATTGAACACACGTCTGGACCAGATTGCGGATAGTCTGGAGAGAGCACAGATCAAGGATATTATTGAGAATTACAGCAGTCCGAAAAAGCGGATTATTACGAACTTTACAGCGGGTATGGCTCGAGGACTCGGTCTGACCGTAGGTACCTTTGTCGTTCTGGGTTTACTGGCGTTCATTCTCAGTCAATTCGTCAATATGCCGATTGTGGGACAATATATTGCTGACTTGCTTGGTTATATTGAAGATTACAAAAACTAAAATGAATTAGCAGAGTAGGTCAAGTCTTACGCTTTCCGGTCGCTCCTCTACTCTGTCCTTCTTCGGCAGAAGACTGTGATGATTTTACTTTGAGCAGATCCCCTGTCCATCCTTTCATCATCAGCCATACATACATGCTGATCATGCTTAAGATAATGACGATAAGGACCAGTACAACTCCCCATGATTTATCGATAAAGGGCAGGTTCTCAAAGTTCATCCCCCAGATTGCGCCAGCTGCCGTAGCGGGTATGAACACAGCGGTGACAATGGTCAGCGTCTTCATGATCTCATTTCCACGTACACCAGAGATCGCATTATCAATGGAGATTAACGTATCGATCTCTTTCTCGTAGTGACTAAACAAACGTTCCATTCGCTCTACTCGATGTTGAAGCTGTTGGAAGTACCGATTTTCGTTGATTTCGCTGAGATAAGCCTCATGGGCAGCAGCCATCAGTTCCGAGTAGGGAATAAACAGATTGCTCCAGTACAACAATTCAAATCGAGCGGCGAGAATCTGGTCCATTAAGGTGCGGGCATTGCGGGATTCCATCTTCCGCTCCAAATCACGCAGGTTCATCTCAAAATGATCCATCCCAACATGGTAGTAATGCAGTATAGCTCGAAAAAGTACAAACATCCCATCCCTGGCCTCACTACATTGCTGTAACATATGTGCGCGCTCATCCGTCTTCATAATGCCTCGTGTATTGTCATCCATGTTCAAGGTAACCAGGTTATTGCGATCGACATAGAAAAACATCTGATTATCCTGGCGTTTGTCGTCTCTCTCATTCTTGATCGCATACAACAAGGAGCCAAATAAGACGGGCTCAGTACCATTCACGAAACGGACGGACAAATAATTCGATTCGACTTCCGGAATTTTATGAAGCCAATACTCCATTTCCGGAAATGCCTCTGTCAGCTCCTCCAAAGCATCACTCATGTTGGCAGGGTCAGGTGCAACCCAATCCCACCATTGCCACTGGTCCGAGCAAGATAACTTGTCGCGGCGAGCTTCCAGCTTCATTTGATCCACAATCACATTATCCACTCCTGCACTTAGTTCGTTCATCGCATACCCATCTTTTCGATCCCAAAAAGGACACGTATGCATTTCAGTGCAATTACGTGTCCTTTTTTATGCCGTACTCAACAACATCAGGGATTCTTTTATCATAACATTGAAGCATTCGACATGATCTGTTTCAGCTTCTCTGTAGCTCGCTTCTGAATCCGCGATACACTCATCTGTGAAACACCAAGCTTCTGGGCAATTGCCCGCTGAGATTGGCCATCTTGGAATGCTAGAATAAGTACCTTCTGCTCTTGTTCCTTCAATTGTCCCAATGCCTGTTGCAAGTCCATCCGTTTTTCGACTGAATCGAAGTCATTCACATCTGCACTGATCAGCTCACCCAATGTCGCTGCACTGTCATCCTGAGATAACGGAGAATCCAGTGACACATAGTGATAACATTCCCGACCAGCCAGCACTTCAATCGTCTCTTCCGCGGTCAAATCAAGGTATTCAGCAATCTCGTTCACACCAGGTGAGCGCTCCAGCTTCACGGTTAACTCATCAATGGCATGTTGCACCAGTGCGCCCTTTTCCTTGATCCTCCGGGGCACCTGAATATACCAGGATTTATCTCGCAAATAGTTCTTCATATGACCAATCATGCTCTTCATGGCGTAAGGTTCAAACGGAATACCCAGGTTGATATCGTATTGCTTGAGCAAACGTATCAATGCCATCTGCCCGGTCTGATACAAGTCTTCGTATAGATCGGGGCGATTCCGAGCAATTTTACCTGCTGCCATCTTTACCATCGGTTCATATTTACGGATGAGAACTGTTGCAATTTCATTATCTTGGGTCTGCTGGTATTCCCAGATCAAACCTATAGCTTCAGACATGGACTCTGGGGGAGTCACTTTTTCACTCATACTTTCTCCTCACTTCTTGCAAGACGTTTTACGAGTACTACCTTCGTACCTTTGCCCGTCTCACTTTCCACACTGACATCGTCCATCAAGGCTTGCATCAGGTAGAACCCAAGTCCGCCAATCTGTGCTTCTGTCAGTTCTTTGTCGTGAAGACCGGCACGTGACACAGCAGGGTTCATATTCTCGAAGCTGGCACCTTCGTCTTTGACAGTAATGGACAGTGTTTCGCCGTCCACTTCAAATACGACTTCAACCATGCCGCCTTCGTGTGAGTAGGCATATAGTACAGAGTTGTTACAGGCTTCGGATACAGCCACTTTCATATCCTCAATGTCTTCATAAGAGAATCCCATTTTGGATGCTACTCCATAAAGATTGAGTCTTACAATATCAACGTAATCAGCTGTCGCCGGTAGATTAAGGGTGACTCTTTGAACTTCTGCATTCATTCCTTTTTCGATCCTTTCCTATTGGGAATTCTTCTGTGTGACAAAGAATTTGGCGATGCCCGTCATATCAAAAAGTTTCTGGATTTGCGCAGGAACTTCCTGTACTTCAAAACGAGCTTCCATTCCATGTCTTGCCTTCAGAACAGATAACAGGATACCAATCCCTGTACTGTCGATATACTTCAATTCTTTCATGTTAATCAAAAGATCCTGTTCCTTGTTATCCACGAGCGGCTCCATTACCAAACGGAAGTCAGGAGCAACCGACAAATCCAGTTCGCCAGTCAGATACACCGTGCACACGCCGTCCTGTGTTTCAGTTCTTGCATTGAATTTTTCATTCTTATTTGTATTCATTAGACATCTCTCTCCTGATCAATGGTTTCCTTACCTAATAACCCAACTTCAGCACGAGTGAAACAAAAAGAAGTTTGGCAAATATTTCAATTGGCATGATTCATGGCAGATGGGCCTGAGTTTAACATTTGGCGTTGTTTTTGAAACTGGACTATTTTCTGTTTTACATTGCCCATCTTCACCGGTTTACTAATATAATCATCCATGCCTGCGGCAGTACAGCGTTGCTGAATGCCTTCCATAACATTAGCCGTCATCGCTATAATGATTGGCTGAGTAGACGGGGACAGACTCTCTCGTATGCGCCGTGTGCACTCGAGACCGTCCATAACAGGCATCTGCAGATCCATGAACACATAGTCATAGGGATAACGGCTGCTCAGGACCATGTCCAGTGCGCTCTGTCCATCTTCAGCGATGTCCGAGAGCAACCCAAGCTTACTGAGCATAATCGCCATCAGCTTCTGGTTAATGGGATGATCATCCACAATTAATACCGTGGGATATTTATTCTCATTCTTCACATCCGTCAGCTTCTCTTCCCCGTTCCTTTGAACCAGTTCCGTTTCTACATAACGTTTCGCCTGAATCGTAAATACAAACGTTGCTCCCCGTTGCTCCTTGGTGTCGAGATAGATCTGTCCACCCATCATTTCGACCAGCGTCTTGCAGATCGCCAAGCCAAGGCCTGTTCCGCCGTACTTACGTGTCATGGATGTATCCAGTTGGGAAAACGGCTTGAACAGGCGATCAACTTTGTCTGACGCGATGCCTATTCCCGTGTCCTTAACAGCAAACTCCAACGCCATTTGTCCGTCCTTCTCCTCATTCACTGACACAATCAGATATACCCCGCCCTGGTCGGTAAATTTGATCGCATTAGCAATGAGATTCAAGAGAACCTGGCGTAGCCTTGCCATATCTCCATAAATCAATTCAGGGACCGAATCTTCCAGGAAATAATCCAGTTCCAGATTCTTTTTGCCTGCTTCTGCCGCAAACAATCCCAGCACTTCCCGAATACAGGAGACAAGTTCAAAAGGATGCTCTTCAAGTTCCATTTTGCCGGATTCCATCTTGGTGAAGTCAAGAATGTCATTGATGACCGTGACGAGTGCATCCGCACTGCGACGAACGATGTCTGCGTATTCCTTCTGATCGTCCTTCAATTCCGTCTCCATCAGCAGATCCACCATGCCGATAACTCCGTTCATCGGTGTGCGAATCTCATGGCTCATCATCGCCAGGAATTCAGTCTTCGCATTGGCTGCAATTTCCGCTTCTTCCTTGGCCTGAACGAGTTGTTGGTTCATCTTCTCCAGTTCCTGTGTCTTCTGGTGAAGCAGCATGGTCTGTGTCTTCAATCGTTTATTGGTGATAAACATCTCCACAAAGCCCTCGATCTTCGATTTCAAAATCTGAGGAATAAATGGCTTAACCATGTAATCAATGGCCCCGGCTGAATATCCGGCAAACAAGTGCTCCGCCTCTCTGCTATTCGCAGAGATGAATATGATCGGCACATCCTTGGACTTGTCCCGTGCCTTAATTAACTTTGCTGTCTCAATTCCGTCCATTCCAGGCATCTGTACATCAAGTACGATAACCGCAAATTCGTCTTTTAGCAGACAGCGGAGTGCCTCTTCTCCAGAAGTTGCCTTAACGAGTTTATATTGTTCCGATTCCAGAACTGCTTCAAGAGCAAGCAAGTTCTCAGGGCGGTCATCTACCAATAATATATGGATTGGTTCATTGAGCCCCATGGCTAACCCTAACCCCCTATTTGATCTTCCGGTATATTTTTTCGGTCCGGTCTAATGGCTCATAGGTATCACTGAACTCTGTAAAATGTATCGATTCTTTCGACCCCAGAACCAGAATACCAAAGTGGCTCAAGCTCTCGTGAAACAGCCCATGCACATGGTTCCGCAGTTCATCATTGAAATAAATCATGACATTGCGGCAAAAGATAACATTAAACTCATTAAATGACCGGTCTGTTGCCAGATTGTGCTCGGCGAATATGATGTTCTTCCTTAGAAAAGGATGAAATATCACCGAATTATATTTCGCTGTATAGTACTCGGAGAAGGCTCTGGTACCCCCTGCCTCCAAATAATTTGTAGTAAACAGTTTCATTTTCTCAATACCGTAGACGCCTTCTTTGGCCTGCTGCAATGAGCGATCATTCATATCCGTTGCGTAGATTCTTGCCTTGTCATACAGCCCTTCCTCATGCAACATGATGGCCATGGAATAGACTTCCTCGCCTGTAGAGCAACCCGCATGCCATATTCGGATATACGGATAGGTTCTCAGAATAGGAATAATCTGTTCCCGAAACATTCGGAAAAGCGAGGGATCTCGAAACATTTCCGTCACAGGGATGGACAAATTCTGTACAAACCGTTCAAACGCGGAACGGTCATGAAGCACACGCTCCTGCAGCCCGGATATGCTCTTAACACCTTCGGCATGTGCATGATGCCAGATTCTTCGTTTCAGGGATGGCAGTGCATAGTTTCTAAAATCATATCCATATAAACGGTGCATGCCTTCCAACAGCAACTCAATCTCGATCAGCTCGCGCTCTTCATCTTGCGGCATACGGACCAAATCTGCCCCCGTCTCGGTAGGTTCCCACGGTGTCATAAATTCTCTCCACTTCTTCATTTGTTACTTGCGTATTCGTCGTATTGTCTTTCATTACCCAAACAATGTACTTACGAATAATGAACTTACGAATACAGCCATACGCGCATTAAGGATAATAATTGATCCGTCTGGATCGGTTTTTTCACATAATCAGATGCTCCGGCCTCAATACACTTGCCTCGATCCTCTTTCATAGCTTTAGCCGTAAGCGCGATAATCGGTAATTTTTCAAACTGCGGGATCTGTCTGATTCGTGTCATCGCTTCATAACCGTCCATTTCTGGCATCATCATGTCCATCAGTACCAGATCAATTTCCGGATTTTTCTCCAAAATCTCCAGAGCTTCACGGCCGTTCTCAGCAAACGTTACATCCATGCGATAGCCTTCAAGGACACTAGAAAGGGCAAATACATTACGAATATCGTCATCGACAAGCAATATTTTCTTGCCTTCAAACAACGTTTCCTTGTTGTGCAGCTTTTGCAAGATTCGACGCTTATCTTCCGGCAAATTGGCTTCTACCCGATGCAGGAACAATGTAGTTTCATCCAGTAAACGTTCCGGTGACTTCACATCCTTGATAATGATGGATTCCGCATATTTACGCAGCTTCATTTCTTCCTTGGAATCCAGTTCTTTGCCTGTATAAATTATAATCGGCAGATCGTTCAGATATTCATCATCCCGAATCTGGTCGAGCAACTCGAATCCGGTCATATCTGTTAACATCAGATCCAGTACCATGCAGTCATAACGCTGGGTGTGTAACTCATTCAAAGCCTCACTGCCTGTGGATACTGCTGTGATTGCCACATCGTCATGACCAATCAATTCAATAATGGCTTTACGCTGAATCTCATCATCTTCCACAATCAACAATTGTTTCAACTGATTCTCGGTATAGGATTTGATATGCGAGAAAGCTTTATCCAGTGAATCCTTGCTGGAAGGTTTTTTCAGATACGCGATAGCGCCCATCATCAGACCTTGCTTCATATCATCAATGACCGAAATCACATGTACCGGGATGTGGCGTGTTGCCGAACTGCTCTTCAGCTCGCCCAGAATGGTCCAACCATCCATAACCGGCAATTGAATATCCAGAATAATCGCATCCGGGAGATATTGACGTGCCATTTCAAGTCCTTTATCCCCTTGCAGGGCAACAAGTGCCTTGAATCCTCTTCCTCTGGCCATATCCATCAAAATATGTGCAAAGTTCACGTCATCCTCAATAATGAGAAGGATTTTGTCACCTTCCATCAGATTTTCACGATCATCTTCGATCTGCGTTACTTCAGGCGTATGGGTAGGAGATAGGTCCGTACCTACGCTACGCTCCGGATCAGGAGAGAGAATGGATTGATGACTTGAAAGCATGGTCCGTGTTTCCATGGACTGTTCATACAGCGCCTCTGAAGATACTGCAGCTTCTTTTGCACCTTCCTCGGCCAGGGCTTCCTCTTCATGATTATCCGGCAGGTACAAGGTAAAGCAACTACCTTCTCCCTCGGATGATTCCACCTGTATTGCACCACCAAGCAAACGTGCCAGTTCCCTGCTAATGGACAATCCCAGACCCGTTCCGCCGTATTTCCGACTTGTTGTCCCATCCACTTGCTGGAATGCTTCAAAGATCAGATCCGTCTTATCCGATGGAATACCAATGCCGGTGTCTTTTACACTAAATCCGAGATATTCCTGATTCGTATTCATGTAACCCGGCAGTTCTTCCGGTTTCATCCGTCGTCCAATCAGACTGACCGAACCACGATTGGTAAACTTGAACGCGTTCGACAACAAATTCCGTAGAATCTGTTTGACGCGATGACTGTCGGTGTAGACCCATTCCGGTAAATCGCTGTCAAACTCGATGTTCAAATTCAGCTCTTTTTTATTTGCCATCGGTCCAAAGTTTTGCTGAACAAAGCTGGTCAGCTCTTCCATTCGAACCGTCTCATAATTGATATCCATCTTACCTGCGTCCACTTTGGACAGATCCAGAATCTCATCAATCATCTTCAGCAGATCCGCACCCGACATGTAGATGGTTTGTGCGTATTCCTGCTGCTTGTCAGTCAGATTTCCACCCTTGTTCTCCGACAATAATTGAGACAAAATGAGTAGACTGTTCAGTGGCGTACGGAGTTCATGCGACATATTCGCCAAAAATTCGGATTTGTACTTGCTTGTCATCGACAGTTGTGTAGCTTGCTGTTCCAATTGTGTCTTCGTTTTCTCAATTTCGTCATTCTTCTCTTCGACTTCACGTACCTGCTCTTCAAGCGCCCGCGTTTTGGCAATAAGCTCGGTATTAAAATGCTCCAGCTCTTCCTGCTGGCGCTGCAGCAGTTCTTCGGAACGTTTAAGCGCCTCTGTCTGCTCCTCCAGATTCTCATTGGAACGGCGCAGTTCTTCTTGCTGTGTCTGCAATTCTTCCGACTGAACCTGTAGTTCCTCTGTCAGTGCCTGGGATTCACGAAGCAGCTCCTCCACACGCAAACGACGTCGAACGTTATTCAGAATAACGCCCAGGTTCATGATCAGTTGAGAGAACAATTGTTTGTGCAGTTCATTGAAGCCTTCAAAGGAAGCCAGTTCAACAACACCAATCAATTCATCTTCAAACACAACAGGATAGATCATGATGCCCGCAGCACGTGTTGAACCTGAAGCTGAACCAATATGCACGTAATCTTCCGGGGTATTTTCTAGAACAATCGGTGTCATATCCAGCGCAGCTTGACCAATCAGACCTTCACCGATCCGGTACATTTCTTTACCAACGTCTTCGTTCTCTTCGAATGCATAAGCACCGTAGCGTCTCAGTTCGTCGGGATGTTTCTCCTCATCGACCAGATACACGACACCCAACTGAGCACCAAGCACAGGTGTGAACTCACTGATAAACATCTGTGAAATTTGTCGAATGGAACCAATGCCCCGAAGCAGCTCCGGAACTCTTGCGATGTTCGAACTCATCCAGTTCTGATCCTGTTGAGCCTGCACATAGGCTTTCTCGACTTCCAGTTTTTCTTCCAGATCGCTGGATACATCTTTGAATACTGTGGCAATCTGACCAATCTCGTCCGTCGACTTGACCTGGATGCGCCGGATTGTACGATAGCGGCCTTTACCGAAACTGGTGATCATCATCGATACGGTATTCAGACCCCGTGTAATACTAGGCAGCACCCACATAATGACACCCAACGCCAGCAACAGTCCGGCAATCATGATACTTATGGTGATCTGCACTGCTCTCGTATACGCTGCGTTAGCGTCCTTGATCTCGGCATCAATCTCTTGATCCTGATAGCGGGAAAGAGCATTCAAACTATCCACAGCCTCTTTTTGCACCGCGAGTCCTGTTGCATTGCGGTAGTTATTCGCATCTTCTACCCGGTTTTGGGACATCAGGCTGATCTGTCTCGTTGCGTAGGATGTATAAGCAGTCCACGCCGAATTCACACGATCCACCAGCTGATGCTCAGGCGCACTGTCCGCCCGGTTTCTTACTTCTTCGAGATAACCATCACCCCGATCTTTCATCTCCTTCAGGTCACCATCAGCTGCACTAATCGAATTGTTCGGATTTAATAACAAGTTAGCCAGCACTTTGGCAATGTCATTAACCTCTCCACGTGCAGCAGATGTGTATCTTACTTTGAGATAACGCTCCTGATACATCTGATCAATCTGCTGATTACTGCTGTTCAGCCGTTCATAGCTCACAAACGTGAGTACAATCAAAATGGCCATTAGAGCGGTAAAGCCAATCAGCAGTTTATTCCTGATCTTCATTCAGCCCCCGCCCCTTTATCCAAAGTAATCCAGACCAGACATTTATCATCATCCCGTTCCTGGGGAATTTCATCGTCGAAAAATAGTGCCTGCATGGCAGCTTCATTCCATTGATGTGATCCTGTCAGTTTTTCGACCAGGAATTCGTGTTGCTCCTCCTGCCCGCCCTGAACAGCTTCCAACAATCCATCCGTATAGAGTGCAATATGCCCATCACCCTCGTAATGAATCGTTTGTGGTTCAATGTCCATTTTGTCAAATAACCCAACCGGACAACAGACGCTGTCAAATGTAGTCACACTGCCGTCGTTTCGGAAAAATAAAGCAGGTGGATGCCCTGCGTTAACATAATCAATACGCTTCATTCGTGTATCAACGACCAAATAGATTGCCGTGAAATAGTACTGTACCAATTGTTTTTCCAGATGGAGCTGGTTGAAGCGACGGTTCAACTCCTGAATGACCTTCTCTGGATCGACATAGGTCGTAACCGTATCTTTCAACACAGAAGCAATAAACATGGTAAACAGGGATGAAGATATTCCATGTCCCATCATGTCGAGCAAGAGTACTCCATAACGGCCTTCCCCAAGTGGATACCATGAGTAGAGGTCACCCGCAAGCTCAAAGGATGGTTTATAGATGGCATGCACTTGAAACAGTGGATCACGGATTGCCGGACTTAATACGGCATTTTGGACCATTGCTGCTAGCTTCAGCTCATCCTGAATGCGTTGATCACGCTCTTTATGCCAATCCTTCTCCTGTTTCAAACGAAGCGCGAGTCGAATTCTCGCCATCAGTTCGACTTTGTTAATCGGTTTGGTTACATAGTCAGATGCACCCGCATCCAATGCTTCGGCAAGTTTCTTGGAGTCACCGATGGCAGTCACCATAATAATCGGTATATCCTTCAGATTTTCAAATTTCTGCACAATACTGCAGGCTTCGATACCATCCATTTCAGGCATCATCATATCTAGCAAAATCAGGTCAATATCCGACGGTCTTGGACGTGGTTCGTTGCTTTCCTCCCCAATTCCCAAAACTTCAAACATTTCCATAGCGGAACTTGCCGTTACAATGTCACGATAGTTTTCTTTTTTCAGAATTTCTCGAATGATAATGACATTCGTCGGATTGTCGTCAACAATAAGTATTCTCATTGATATCTCCTTATCTGTGGCGTCCGGGTTTGTCGATTCTTATTAGATTAAAACGAACGTTGATTATACAAATTTTGCATACAAAACGGCGGTAGACATAATAATTCCTAGTATAACTATAATCTTAAAATCAAAAAACTTCTATCAGTAAATGGCACCATCGTAGGGGATTTTCCCCGCGACCACCCTGTTTTTGCAGCGTCCTGATCCCGCTTCCAAACTTGCAAAAACATAGATAAGGAATGGGGAAAGCCCCATTCCTTATCTATGTTTTTGATTAAGCATTTTACAGAAGTGATTCAGAAGCTCGTCCATGTTCAGCAAGCTTCAACTTGCGACATATATCGGTTAATCTTTCTTTTTAGCAATAACAAGCACTTTACCCTTGTCAAGTTCACTCTCGTAGAAGTCGGCCTCGGCTTCGGTAAAGCCCATCGATACAATTTTGGCCCGGAGTTCATCACCACGTGAGCGGAACAGATTCGCCAAGGAATCAAATACGCCTTCTTCCTTAATGCCAATTTCTTTGGCATCTGCTGTATCGGCAATTCGATCTGTACGATCCTTCTCATGGGCGAGAACAAAGATATGATCAGCAAGGTAACCGGTAATCTGCAATTCTTTCACCGCTTCTACCGCCTGGACTCCGTTTTCTACCACTTTTGCATAAGCTTGCGCATTGGTTGAATTCATCGTTTCCACTCTCCTCTGATTTAATCTTCTTTATCGAGCTACTTAGTATATAACCATACTATCTGTGATTGAAACGATTCGGTAATAACCAATCCTAGGAAACCGTGTCATCAAAAAGATCAATGCCGTCGATCTGGCTAGAGCCTGACTTCATATATACCTTTAGGGCCTGGTCTCCACGGAGAAATACTTCTCCGTCCTCAGCCACATAATAGGGTTTGCCTAAAGCTTGATGGATCGCTTCAATATTCATCTCGATTCTCTGCCCATTTAACTTGATGTGATCCTCAGATGCATCGATATGCACATAATGAATAACATCCGTATCTTCACACAAGCCAACCTTCACATCGTGAAAGTGATATTCAGGGCACCCCAGATAAGGATCTTCCTGCTTATGCACCGGCTGGCCCTTCTTGGCCAACACATCGTTCATGGTGTCATCCAGAGAAACGCCATTCAGAGTCCGAAAATGCTGGAAAGTCTCGGATCGATCAACAGCCAGAGTCACCTCTGACGCCTTCTCTTCCATTGCCGTCCATTGCATATCGTGAGCAGCGGGTACCGCTGCCGGTTGAACGGAAAAGGGAGAAATTACGCTAAACATCACAAGCAGTAGTTTCATCATGATTCTCACCCTTTCATCAGGTTCATCACCGCTCTGAAGGTTTCTTTTTGGATTACAAAGCGATCATGTTATTTACGCATCCGTTGCCATACATTCGCTGCAACATCAATATACTTCATCCAGTTTTTCCCGTCCTTAGCATCACCATTATATGTAGCTTCATAGGATTGCAGAGTACGATCCGTTGATGTAGCAGGCGGTGCAGTTACATGAACCTCTTCAGCATGCTTGGTCTGTTCAGTGTTGTTACGTTTGGTCTGAAATTTCGCCATCAGCGTCGTGGAGACTTGTTTGGCTGCTGCCGTCACTTCATTCAACACTTCTCCCAGATTCTCAACAGATTCCATAACAGGATCGATTTTTTTCATTTTGTGCTGTACATCCACCGTAATATCATTGGCGTGTCTTACCGTCTGCTTCACTTCATAACTAAGTTCATCAATGGTCTTCTGTACCTCCTGCAATGTCTGTGAGACATTGTCCAAAGAACCTTGGGCGGATTTCAAAGTACGAATTAAAAAGAAAACCAGTACTGCAAATGCCACTGCAATCAGGGCCACGCTAATTTGATAGATCATAGAAGAACCTCTCTTTCCATATGTGCATCAGTTTGTTATTGCTATAGTTACCCGGCGATTTCCCGGACGAAACAAAATAACAGTTTACTTCAACTATGCCCGCGTTTGGAAAAAAAACCAATGTTTCAACCGGATAACCCCCGGTTAAAGTTAGACTACACAAGGCGGTGAGGTGAACACAACTCACTCCACAATAAAGTAAACGAAAGGATGAAACCTCATGTTGAAATGGTCTGTATTATTTCTAATTATTGCACTGGTAGCAGGTATTTTCGGATTCTTCGGTATTGTTGAAGCAGCTGCTTCAATCGCTAAAGTACTCTTCTTCATCTTTGTAGTACTGTTCGTAATCTCCCTTATTACGGGACGCAGCCGAATGCGATAACCTCAGTCTCTGTTATGACTGAATGCTGAATAAGGAATACATACAAAAGCCGATCGTGCTACCAAGCCGATTGGCTTTTGTGCGTTCAGGCATAGGTCAACTTTTCTATATTATGTATTGCACTCCCTCCCGCTTTATTCCAATCCGCTCGCCCACTGAATCGCTAAAAACAGGACTTTTTTGAGATAGCCAACCCGGTTTTATCCCACCGAAGTATGATATTTACAGGCTTGCTATATACCCACATATGCGCCAGTTGACACTGGAGAATGCAAGAAAATATTGTTATAATTTGTGATTCATAGGGTAGCTCGCTTGGTTACTTTTAACACAGGACAACAAATTACATAACAAACCGAGGAGGAATTACAAATGAAAAAAATCGTAAGTTTTGCCGCTGCATTAACGTTGATGGGTTCGATGGCTGCCGCTGCTGGTGCTGAGGAAGCGGTTACTGGAACAGTGACTCCGGAAACAGGAACAGAAGCTACAACGACAACAACTCCGGCTGTTGAAGTGAACAAACCTGCTGTTGAAACAGTGGAAGGTACTACTGAGACAGTAACAGGTGCTACCTACAGTACTAATGGTAATAATCCGTCTCCTACAACAGATAAGTTGTTTGACGAACCAGTTGTAAAACCAGGCGATGAAGTACTGGTACCGACGATGTTGCTGAACTTGCTTGAGCGCACTTGGTTCTATGATGCACCTAACGGTAAACCAATCGGTGCACTGAGCTCCCAAGTCATCGACACAACAGGTGAAGTCGTTGACGGATTCGACGGTGGCGAGTGGGTGCAAGTATACACGTGGAAAGGCAAAGCGTGGATCCACGTTGCCATTCAATAATATCGTATAATCGTTCTAACGATAAGTAAAGAGGACAGCGCGCATTATGCGGCTGTCCTCTTTTGATTTTCCAACATGTTCACGCCCTGTTCAAGGGTTTCCCGTGACCTCATCCATCTTCGGTTCCACATGTACATGCACATGCATGATGTTATGCGATCGCTTCAACCGCTCTTCCACTCGGTCACAGATCTGATGGCCTTCTATCAGGCTTAGGCCTCCGTCCACTTCAATCACCACATCCACAAGTACATGACTGCCATGCACACGTGCCTTCACATCCTTGATCATCTCAACGCCGGGAACCCGAGCCACGGAGGATCTAAGATCCGTCAGTTCCTTCTGATCAAATCCATCCGTAAGACGATGAGTTGAATCACGGAAAATCTCCCAAGCCGTCTTGCAGATCAACAATCCTACAGCAATCGCAGCTACTTTATCCAGCCAAGGAAGTCCGAACTGCGCACCTATAATCCCAACTGCAGCGCCTATACTGACCCATGCATCCGAACGATTATCTTTGGCCGCAGCCATCAGTGCCTGACTGTTAATTTGTTTAGCCAGTCGGTGATTGTAACGATATACGCCTAACATCACGACCGCACAGACCACAGCCACCGCTGCCGCCCACAGATTCGGAGCAACAAAGGCGCCTTCATACCAAGAACGAACGGCTTCAACCAATACTTGCAGACCAACCATAGCCATAATAAATGAAGCTACCAAGGCAGCAACAGTTTCCGCTCTAAAATGACCATAAGCATGATCCGAATCAGGTGGCTTCTGGGAGATCCGAAGCCCGATCAGTACAGCAACGGACGCCACAATGTCCGTAAGGTTATTAAAACCATCCGCCAACAATGCGCTGGAAGCAAATAAATATCCACAGATCAGCTTAAAGGCGGACAAGACGAGATAGGCTACGATGCTAACCCAAGCCCCTCGCTCCCCTTTTCGTATTTCTTCATAAGCGTTCAAACCGGGCGACACTCCTTTAACGTTTCGTATTACGGTTTTTCCATGTTACCAAATGCGGAGCGTGTGGGTCTACAGAAACAGTGTTGCCAGGCTGCATTGCTGTAGGCAAGCCGAAACAAAGTTGCCAGACGGCAGGGCTGTAGGCGATGAGAAAGAATGTTGGCCTGGCTCAAATCAAAGGATTTGAGCATTTTATCAGGTTGCCCTTGTGGGGCTTTTGTAAAACGTATAAAATAGGTACATCCCGTCCAATCTGGACGGCTTACTGTAAGACCGGGAGGGAAATAACGATGAGCGAAAATAACGAACCGAAAAAGGTCAGTTTGCAGGATGCTATACGCCAGAAGCTGGCGCAAAAGAAAGAACAAGCAAATTCCGGTAACCAATCCAGCGCCTACTTTGAAGGCGGACCTAAAGCGATGAAGAGTCAAAACAACAAGAAACCTAACAACCAACGTCGCCGTACTGGTGGATCTTAGGTCTTAGAGCCTCAGAGAAAGCCATTGGATTGCAAAAAGAACCGCAAGCCCTCTTCAGAGAGGCTTGCGGTTCTTTTGTGTTCCTGTACATAATGTACCTGTAGATCAGACTTATTTTAAGCTTCTACCGGATACATTTTATTACGCAGTTCTTTGATTTCATCACTTTCCAGATATTCGTCATAGCTCATTTGGCGATCAATGATGCCATTCGGCGTAATTTCGATAATCCGGTTAGCAATCGTTTGGATGAACTGATGGTCATGGGATGTAAACAGCATTGTGCCATCAAAATCAATCATGCCATTGTTCAGCGCTGTAATGGATTCGAGATCCAAGTGGTTCGTAGGCTCATCCAGAATCAATGCGTTAGCACCAGTCTGCATCATTTTCGCCAGCATACAGCGAACTTTCTCGCCCCCGGAGAGTACACTTGCCTTTTTCAAGGATTCCTCACCAGAGAACAGCATACGTCCCAAGAATCCACGCAGATACGTTTCATCCTGATCTTTGGAATATTGACGGAGCCAATCCACGAGAGTCATGTCTACACCGTCAAAATACTTGGAGTTGTCTTTCGGGAAATAAGCTTGAGTTGTTGTTACGCCCCAAGTGTATTCGCCGCTATCCAATTCCGTTTCACCCATAAGAATATCAAACAACAGTGACTTAGCATTCCCGTTCGGGCCAACAAATGCGATTTTATCCCCTTTGTTCACGACAAAGCTGATATCATTCAGCATGTTTACACCATCAATGGATTTGCTGATGCGATCTACGGTCAACAATTGTTTACCGGCTTCACGCTCAGGTTTGAAGTTGATAAACGGATATTTACGGTTCGATGGACGAAGGTCATCCAGCGTAATTTTGTCGAGTTGTTTCTTCCGGGAAGTCGCCTGCTTTGATTTCGAGGCATTCGCCGAGAAACGTTGAATAAAGGCTTGAAGCTCTTTAATCTTCTCTTCTTTTTTCTTGTTGGCATCACGTTGCAATGCAAGTGCCAATTGGCTGGACTCGTACCAGAAGTCATAGTTACCTACGTACAGCTGGATTTTACCAAAGTCAATATCCGCAATGTGCGTACATACTTTGTTCAGGAAGTGACGGTCATGGGATACCACAATAACTGTACCTTCATAGTCCATCAAGAAGTTCTCAAGCCATTGAATGGATTCGAGATCCAAGTGGTTGGTAGGCTCATCGAGCAACAGGTTGTTTGGACGACCAAACAATGCTTGAGCAAGCAGGACACGAACTTTTTCGTTACCACTCAGTTCATTCATTTTCTTATCGTGCATGTCACGGTCGATACCCAGACCGATCAGGAGTGCTGCTGCATCCGGCTCAGCATCCCAGCCGTTCAACTCGGCAAATTCACCTTCAAGCTCACCTGCACGCAGGCCATCTTCTTCAGTGAAATCCGCTTTGGCATACAGCGTATCTTTTTCTTTCATAATGGCATAGAGACGACTATGGCCCATAATTACGGTTTCGAGAACCGGATACTCGTCATATTCAAAGTGGTTTTGCTTCAAAACGGCCATACGTTCGCCCGGGGTGATGTGCACCTCTCCCGAGTTTGATTCAATTTCACCGGACAAAATTTTCAAGAATGTTGATTTGCCGGCTCCGTTGGCGCCGATCAGGCCGTAACAGTTTCCTGGCGTGAATTTGATATTTACATCTTCAAAAAGTGCACGTTTTCCGTAGCGGAGCGTGATGCCGCTTGTACTGATCATTAAGCATACCATCCTTTATTGGTTAATCTGCATACTGCATGAATAGCAAGTTGCGTAAATCATGGATTCAATATCCCGATGCCTATTCTGGCACCATATTATAACACAAAAAAGCGGCAAATTCGAAAATTGGCCGCTTTTTACTTATTAAAGATTTGGTAAATATACTGTTCATGCGGGTATACCCCTACATTAACATATTTGGATCACTTTTGTTAGTCCTGTTTACCATTTTCGTGGTGAATACGAAGCGTTTCGCCATGACCCAACACCCGAATTCGCTCTTTACCGATGCCAAGCCGCTCACGTTCGACTTCCAGCCGATCCAATGCTTCCTTGGGCGTATCATCCGCCAGCTTAAATGTGCCGTAATGCATCGGCACCATGAGCTGGGAACCGGATTCAACGAATCCTTGCAACGCTTCTTCAGGTGTCACATGCTGAGAAGTCATGAACCATTCCGGATCGTAGGCACCGATAGGCATCAGGGTAACACCGATGTCAAAGCGCTCTCCAATCGTTTTGAATCCCTGGAAGTAACCTGTATCACCCACAAAATACAACACAGGCGGGCCGTCAGATGCTTTGGCTTTTTCGTTCTTCCCTGATTCCGTTGATGATTCATCCTGACCACTCGCTGTTGCAGCACTTTCCGCTGCTGAAGTCGTCGCCGGATGATTCGGTTCCAACACATAACCGCCCCAATGGGATGTATTGGTGTCGAACAGCGTTCGGCGCGTCCAGTGCTGTGCCGGAACAAAAGTTATTTTGACTCCGCCAAGTGTCATATGATCCCACCATTTCATCTCCTGGCATCGATGGAATCCTTTTCGGATCATTTTGCGCTTCAGACCATCGGGTACGATCAGCAACGTCTTGGCTGTAATCAGCTTACGCAAGGAAGCCAGATGCAGATGATCATAGTGGGAATGGGATATTAGAATGACATCCAAAGGTGGAATGTCCTGAATCGGAATGCCGGGGGCACCGAGCCTTCGTTGAAATCCCATTTTTTCGGCCCACACCGGGTCAGTCACGATGTTCAATCCATAATATTGAATGAAAAACGTGGAGTGACCAATCCAGGTAATACTCGTGTCATCCCGGTTGGCATGCAGATAATCCAGTTCAGGTGGGTGTTTGGGCACGGTGTAGGAATAGTCCTTCACTTTGTTGCGCCGTTGCTCCCTCCATTGCTTGAATTCCTTCAGCGTTTTGTCCGTACTTACATTATCAATGTTGTTATAACGGATTTTAGGCATGAAAGGGCCCTCCTCCCTTCCTATTTCTTAACAACAGATTACCCCAAATGGGAATGCACGTACCAGCCAATCAATCCTGCGGATTTTTGCATACGGCCAGATACACGAACAGAAAGGCAATCGCAGCCACAATAATGAGTGGTGGGGCGTACATAATGGTGAATGTCTCAAAAAAGCTCAATCCGGTTATACCAGGTATCCCCGTGACTCCCTCAGTAGATAGTGAATGCAGCAAGGGAGACATGAGTAAGAACATGTTCAGCAGCATGAACAGACTCATCCTTTCTTTTTACCAGAATTACCGCGTACATAATTGGCATCAAACAGGAACAGCTTCATAATCAGCACAAGCGAAGGAATCAGCACGAGCAGCCCCAAGCTGAACGCCGTAATCAGCGCAATCCCCATCGTACGATTCGTAAAACTGTCGTAAATATTAATGTAAGGATATAGGATATACGGCAAGTGAGATCGTCCATAACCATACCAGGCAAAGGCAAACTGAAGCATGACAGCGATAAAACACCAGCCCAGATATTTGCGTTTCCATACCAGCGACACCGCAATGACAAAACATATAAACGAAGCAATGAACATCCATGAAATATTCACCATCTGCTCAAAGTGTGCGGGATTCTGTTTGTTAATCTGCAGAAAAGCCAGAAAGCTCGCGAAAATAGTGGGCAAGCTCCAGAGCAGCGCATACTCTCGAAGCACCTCAAAGGCAGGCTCATCCGCCGCCCGCTTCGCATAGTAGGTAAGAAACATCGCCGAGATATACAGCACACTAACCAGAGCAAGCAAAACAACCGACCAGGTATAGGGATTCGTCAAAAATTCACGCCATCGAAAAAACACCTGATCGCCCATCTGCTCAATGATCTCACCTTCGGATATCGCCAAAATGGTAGAGAACACCGCTGGGATCAGCAATCCCGTCGCTCCGTACAATGCCATGTAGATCCGGCTGTTCTTCCCATGGTTGCCATAGGTATTGTAAGCGTAATACACACCCCGGATGGCAAGCAGTACAATGGCAAGGGAACCTGGAACCAGCAAAGCCGTCCCGTAATAAAAAGCGCTGTCCGGATAAAATCCGACCAGTCCGACCACAAAAAAGATCAGAAACACATTCGTCACTTCCCACACGGGAGACAGGTAGCGCTGAATGATGTTATGAATTTTGTTCTCGTGACCGGTTAAGATGCTGTAAAAGCTGAAAAAACCAGCACCGAAATCAATCGAAGCGACGATCAAGTAACCGAATAAAAATGTCCACAGTATCGCGATGCCTGCAATTTCGAAACTCAATGCACGATCCCTCCTTCAAGCCCCAGCGTCTCCAGTTCCTTCTCTGCTTCCTTATTACGGAACAGCTTGCTGAGCACCCGAATGCACGAGAAACACAGAATCAGATACAGCAAGATGAACAACACCAGCATCCATCCTACCGAAGTTGACGTCGTAGCCGCTTCCGCCACCTTCATATACCCACGTAAAATCCAAGGCTGCCTGCCAACTTCGGCGAACATCCACCCCAGCTCAATGGCAATCATGGCGAGAGGTCCCAGCAAGACAATGCCGAGCAGCAGCCATTTGGGATACGGCTTACGACCTGGCAACCATCGACGCAGTACATAGAGCACAGGAATCATCAGGATGATCACGCCGGTTGTGACCTTCAGATCGAACATATAGTGAATAGACAGTGGTGGCCTCAGATCCGCAGGATATTCTTCAAGACCTTTCACTTCCGTATCTGGACGATTACCTGCCAAAATGCTAAGAGCATACGGAATCTCAATGGCATATTTCACTTCATTATTCTCATCCAGAATTCCGCCATAGAGGAGCGGTGCCTTCTTCATTGTTTTGAAATGCCATTCTGCGGCAGCCAGCTTCTCCGGCTGATACTTCGCCAGAAATTTACCGGAGGAGTCTCCAATCATGACGGTGCTGATCGCAAATACGAGCGCAGACACCGTCGTGAGTTTCAGTGCTTTTTTGTAATACACATGGTCTCGTCCCCGGAGCAAACTGAAGGCAGCGATCCCCGCAAGAATACCTGCACTCAGGGTGTATGAGGAGGCAAGTACATGGGACACTTTAGTTGGCGTTGCCGGATTCAACATCGCAGCAATTGGATGGATATCCTTCATGATGCCATTAATCAGGGTGAATCCCTGAGGCTGGTTCATGAAGGAATTTACCGTTGTAATGAATATCGCAGATGCAGATGAGCCGAGAGCTACCGGAATCAACAGCAGCATATGCGTATATTTCTTTTTGAAACGATCCCACGTATAGAGGTAAATCCCAAGAAAGATCGCCTCGATAAAAAAGGCAAACGTCTCCATAAACAGCGGCAGAGCTATCGCCTGTCCCGCGACCCGCATAAACATCGGCCACAGCAGGCTGAGCTGTAATCCGATTGAGGTACCTGTAACGACGCCAACGGCAACGGTGATGACAAAACCTCGCGCCCAACGGCGTGCCAACAGGGTGTAATGTATATCATTGGTTCGCAGTCCTCGCCACTCGGCCAAGGCAATCATGAGGGGAACACCTACACCGATGGAGGCAAAAATGATGTGTACAAACAGGGTAAGACCGGTCAGTATACGGCTGAGCAAAACAGGATCCAGGGATGACATGGTTACACTCCTCTTTCACATAATCGTTTATGTACGACAGCAGATCACTCTGCTTGAACGTGTATCTCAATAACTCATGATTCGAATGATGC
Organism: Paenibacillus amylolyticus; assembly: GCF_001570725.1. GTDB lineage: Bacteria > Bacillota > Bacilli > Paenibacillales > Paenibacillaceae > Paenibacillus > Paenibacillus amylolyticus_A. Next base: position 175,064 of record NZ_BCNV01000004.1, on the reverse strand, counting down.
TTTTCACCACGGCATACAGTACAACCACAGCTGCGACCAGACAGACGATGATGAGTGTTTTCTCTTGTTTACGGAACATATAGCTGCCGTCCTCCTTTGGCATGGGATGAAAATTATGGCTCTATATACAGTGTGCAAAAGAATAGGTTTTTTTATCCGGGACATTGAAAAAACAAAAAAAGCCTTTATCTCTCATCACGCTTGCGTGCCGAAAGGTAAAGACTTTATCAAATAGATCTGATAACCGTTGTGCTAGAAAAAGTAAAACATGTTCTTACTTCTTAATCATTATGTTTAGAGCAACACATCCTGCTTGGGCAGTCGAACCTTGAACGTGCTTCCTTTGTCCGGTGCAGATATAAAGGTCAGTGTACCGTTGTGATCCTCTACAATTTTGCGGGAAATGTACAATCCGATTCCTGTTCCACCAATCTGCCGATGATCCGAATTATCCACACGATAGAATTTGTTGAACAGCATGTCCTTTTCTTTCTCGTCAATACCTATTCCGTAATCACGTACATCGATACATAACCATTCCTCTTCTTCCCATAACGTAACATCAATGCGGTCGGCTCCCGGTGAGTACTTGACCGCATTACCCACCAGATTATGAAGAACCTGAACCATCCTGTTCTGGTCAGCATAAGCAAAAAAGTCCCCATTAAACGTATGAACATGGATTCGTTGGACAGACTTCATATTCCACTGATCAACTACCCCCTCTACCAGTTCAACCAGCGGTACATAGGTCATATGGTAGGTCATACCTTCGTTGTCAAGCCGCTGAATATCAAGCACATCATCCAGCAAACTGCTCAGCCGCTTGCCCTCTGATGAGATGGTCTGCATGAATTCCTGCTGTTGAGCTGCCGGAAGGTCATACATCATCATGAGTTCCACATATCCCATAATGGTGGCTACAGGTGTTCGAAGCTCATGGGATACTACGCTGATCAGCTCATTTTTCATCCGATCCAACCGCTCTTCTCCTGTCCGGTCACGGAATACTAGCAGGAATCCATGATTTTTACCCGGGACATCCATCTGTTTCATATACAAGGAAAATACACTTTTCTCTACATTGTTGAATATAAATTCGGTCTCAATAAACGCCGTTTCACCATTTAGGAATGCCCTCGTCTGTTCCGACAGATTGAAGTTATCCGTCAATACCATCGTATCAATGGCCTGCGCCAAATCTTCAATGGATCTGCCTAGGAAATCACCCAGACCAAACATCTCTTCTATCCTTCGGTTGACGATGGTTATGTTGCCTAGTCGATCAGACATGACAAGACCTTCCCGAACAGACTCTATAAATTGCTCACTGATATCCCGCTGTTCCTGAATAGCAATCTTTTCATTGAACAACTCCGAATTGAGCTGCTCCAGTGCAAGGGCATGCCGCACACGATCTTCTTCTGCTCTGGTTCGCTCTGTAATATCCTTAATAAACAGGTTATACAACGTCTCATTTTTGCCAAGCTGAATTTCAACAATTTTGTACTCAATTGGAAATACGGAACCGTCTTGGCGAATACCTGAAATTTCATCTACGGTCGTGTATCTCTTACCTTCAACATATTCGAATCGCTCCAGCAATTTCTTAATCTCCATACAACTGGCCCCTTGAAAAAGAGACGGTGCTTCCTTCATGAGAATCACTTCTTCCCGAAGCAATCCAAACATTCTTTCGGCCTCCGGGTTAAACTCAACGATGATCCCATTGGAGTCCACAGCGATAATCGCATCAATCGACGATTCAATAATTGCACGTTTGACTTCTTCACTATTCTTGAGTTCCTTGGTCCGCTCGATGACCCTATCCTCTAGCGTTAACTTGTCCAGTCGGATCTGTTCGAACTGTTCCAGCAGCACATCAGCCATTTTGCGCAAATTACCAATAAGAATCTGCACTTCGGTTACATGGCTCGTTGGCCATTCCATCTTCCCATTGCGAAATAACAATCTCGGAAGAGAACCTGTCATCCTGGTTAGTCTTAACAGCGGGCTAACGACCTTACTGCTCAGAGGAGCCGCCACAATCATGGAAGCAACGATGATGACGAACAGGGATTGCAATGTGGACAGGTAGATCGATTCTATTCGGGGATAATACTTGGTCGAGTTGTTCTCAATGAATACCCGATAAGGTGTTACATCTGTCATCTCCGCTTCATAGATGAAAGATGCCTCTTTCCAGTGATTCAATACATCACTGTAATGGATATTATCGGAGCTTAACAGAATCAGATTATCCCTCGACTTTAGAAGACGGAATTGGTCCATATCCAAGTACTCGCCAGTCTGAAGTGTATTCAAACCAGAAGCCACGACTGTATCATTCCGATCCAGCAGAATCACATTCACACCCAATAGATGGTGATAACGTGCCATATTCTGATCCATATTCTCCGAGGTAACATACTGTTCGTCTAGATCCTGAACAACGGCATTCGCGGCATGTTTCATATCACGTAAAATGGCATCATTCATCTGACTCAATTGTCTGCGGCTATCTGCGGATAACAATACGAGCGAAACAAATACCACGAAGGCAACTACGTACTTAAACGCAATCCTTGTAAGTGGTATGGTTCCCGTACGCTTGGATTTGTGCTCACCCGTGGTAATCCAGAAATCCACCACAATACCCGCGATCAGGGCATTCACCATGCCAATCACGGCAATATACATATACTCATACTTCAAATCTTCTATATTCAGGCCCAATATATAATGCCCGCAATAAATAACCGGAAGTAGCATCACTACCCAGAAGACAGCATTAGCCTTGATTAGACTGCCATTCTTCCAACGGAGCTGCCAACCGAGCATCCAGATCAGTTCAATGAAATGCGCAATCATCACAGTTAAATTCCGCGGTTCGAAGCCGACAATGATAGTATTCAGCAGATGGATAACTGTAATAGTGACAAATCCATAGATAGCCCCATGCAAACGAAGAGCAACGAGTGCCGCTGCGCTCCCAACCATAAACTGTACACCATAGAATAAAGTAAGCGGAAAAATAGTGCTTAGTGAGCCAATAATGATCAGAATGCTGGTTCCAATCCAGGGTACCCTCAGCTTAAGTACCACCCACTCCAGCAGCTGTCTTACATCTAAACGATTCATAAATCACTGCCCTCACGGCTGATTTTTGGTTCTGTATTTAACAACAACGTTGGTTCCTCCTATAAACTAAAGCGGATACAATCTACTTTTTTCCCCAGAAACCGTTCTGATCCATTATACTGTAATTAGTACTTGATGTAGCTTTGGGAAATTCTGATCGCTCGGCAAACAAACTGCATTCATGCTAAAATATTGAAGTTCATCAAAAAGCCTGCTATCCACCTACATACACATCCTATATTTTGGGATAGAAACATTAAATTTTTTGCAGTATTTTTAAGCAAATCACCGTAATTTTTTAGTATTTTCTTAACATATTATTTTCACCAGGAGTGTGACCCTATGACGATCAAAGTACTTCTTATAGAAGATGAGAAAAATCTGGCTGACATGATTGCTTTCTTTCTTGAGGAGGAAGGATACATCACTGAACGGGTTCATCATGCCCGTGAGGCACTTCAACTGTTCCCGCAATTTCAACCGGATATTGTTGTAACGGACCTAATGCTGCCTGAAACGGATGGAAATGATCTTGTAGAAGCATTCCGCCAGCATTCCACTGTGCCCATTCTGATGATCTCGGCAAGCACCATGTTGAATGATCGACTTCGCGCATTGCACAATGGTGCGGATGACTTCCTGTGCAAGCCATTTAGTCTGAAAGAGCTGGACGCCCGAATTAAAGCATTGCTGCGCAGATCAATTATTTCCTATCAGGATAAACCGGTTAAAGAGGACAAGCAGGCAGAGGTTACTGGACATGTGAATGTGAATGAGTACAGAAGAACTTTGTTTGTAGATGGTGTTGAAATCGAGGTCACTCATATCGAGTTTGAAATTATGAAGGAATTGTACCGGAATCCAGGCAAAGTGTTCACCCGCAATGAACTGATGGATCGAATCAAAGGCTCCGAACGTGCCTATCTGGATCGTACCATTGATGTTCATATCTCAAGTCTGCGTAAAAAAATCGAGCCTGACCCCAAGAATCCCCGTTATATCAAGACCGTTTGGGGAACAGGCTATAAATATGTGATCTGATTTTATCGTAACGATTGAAGTTCAAAACCTTTGGCCATACCCCTACTTTTATCTCATGGATAGGATGGGCGGTATGGCTATTTGTGATTCATACACCGAAGTGTGTAACCACTGCTGCATGTCCTTGATCAGATGATTCGGATCTTGCTCGTTCCAGAGAATCATCTTTATCTCACCTGTACCTGTAATCTGTTGCAGGTGACGCTTCCGAATTAAAGATTTGAAATCGGTAATGACCAGTAGTGGAATCTGCGGCATAAAAGCCCGAATAGCATTCGCCGCTGACACCGCTTCTTCGGCGATCTGATAATCAACAATACAATAACGGGAGTTTTCCCAACTTCCCCGATGTGTTTCTATCACTGAACCGGATGGTGCATCAGCCATCCACTCCCTGAATAATTGAATAATATTTTCATATGCAATACGACGTTTTCCATCCGAAAGCACGGTAATGGGTTCCATAGGTATAACCTCCAGTTGTTTCTTCTTATTATTGTGCCAATTTTCGTTTAAAAATGTTTGTGCGTGAACATGAAAGAAGTGTTAACAAATTTCGTACTTCTTCACACAAAGTGTCAGTCTCGTACACTTTGTTTCTGGATGATTTCGCAGATTCCACACATTGATGTAAAATAGAGAAATACCCGTGTGATTTAATTTACGGGAAGTGAAGGATGAATCTGGTACTATAGGAGGTTACACTGATGAATATTGTTTCCATTGAACCAACACCGAGTCCAAATACGATGATGCTGCATCTCGATGAACGTCTGGAGGACGGAATTCGCAAAACATATACACTGGACAACGAACGATCCGCTCCGGCGTTCATACGCCAGATGCTTCATATTCCTGGCGTAAAGAGTGTGTTCCACACGACCGACTTTGTGGCGCTTGACCGTAAAGGGAATGCAGACTGGTCCGTCATTTTGGGCGAAGTCCAAAATCGTCTGGGACAGCAAGGCATTGATCTGGACTGGATTGAATCCGAAGATGCCTCAGGCGAGCACTTCGGAGAAGCACAGGTATTCGTACAATTTTTCCGAGGCGTACCGATGCAAATCAGGGTCAAAGCCGGGGTCAAGGAAGAACGAATCTCGTTGTCGGACCGTTTTGTGAAAGCCGTGACAGAAGTCGCCAGTGCGACGATGATCAAAGAACGCAAACTGAGCGATTACGGCGTTCGATATGGTGAATTGCCTGATATTGCTCGTGAAGTCGAGCAGGAATTGGAAGCTGCTTACCCGCCAGAACGACTGGAACAGGTCATCAAACAGGCCATTGAACATGGTACCAAAGCAGAAGAGTTCGTTGAGCGCCGTCGTGAATTGGATGGAGCCGAACTTGAAGAGGCTCTTCGAAGCGAGGACTGGAATGTTCGCTATGCGGCATTTGACGGCATGGAGCCTACGGCCGAAAGACTGCCCCTTGTAGCCCATGCCCTGCATGACAACAAAATGCAGATTCGCCGCTTGGCTGTAGTATACCTCGGTGACATTCGTACACCGGAAGCGATGGAATTGCTCTATGAAGCACTGCAGGACAGTTCTCCTGCGGTACGTCGGACTGCCGGGGATACTTTGTCTGATATCGGTGACCCTGCCGCCACTCCAGCCATGACAGCAACGTTATCCGATAAAAGTAAACTTGTACGCTGGCGTGCAGCACGTTTTCTATATGAAGTCGGAACAGAAGAAGCAGAACAAGCCTTGCGAGTTGCAGCCGATGATCCCGAATTTGAAGTCAGCCTACAAGCCAAGATGGCTCTGGAGCGGATCGAATCGGGCGAACAGGCTGCTGGAACGGTATGGCAGCAAATGGCTGGCCGTAACAAGAAAGAGGATTAGTCGTCCCTCAGACCTCACATCCAACAATTGTTATTGCACTGGAAAACCATGCGCGTTATACTGATTGTCTGTTTACTAAACAGAACACACAGTGTTAAGTTGTGTTGTTCATAATTTCATAGACAATAGATACACCTCATCCATTGATGGTGAGGTAGAGGTCGCGGGTGCGATCAGTACGCTGAAGGAGGCGCGAAGGAGCCGCTTTTGATATCAGCCGAAAGGTGTACCCGCCGAAGCTTACTGGACGTTCCTTATACGGTCCGGTGGGCTGGGGCTGCTGTCGAAAGGCGCAGAACTGTCACGGAAGTACATTTCCTTTATATAAAGGTATGAATTCTTCTGTGTTGAGCTATCTTAATCATCTGGGACATGGTGCGGACATTGAAATATTAAAGACCGCAGGCTGATGCCTGTGGTCTTTTTGTTTATGAATTCAGGTATCGCAAACATCAGTATATCGAATGAAGGAGTGTTTCCATGCAAGACCGCAGTAACCCAACAACGACAACCGGACCTTCCCTGAAAAAAGGATTACGCGCACGCCATATGACGATGATCGCCCTCGGTGGCTCCATTGGTACTGGGCTGTTCCTCGCAAGTGGTACCGCCATCTCAACCGCAGGCCCTGGTGGAGCTTTAATTGCCTATGCGGCTGTTGGCATTATGGTCTATTTCCTGATGACCAGCCTTGGTGAGCTTGCAACCTTTATGCCGGACTCCGGTTCATTTAATACGTATGCCGCACGTTTTGTCGATCCGGCCCTCGGCTTCGCCATGGGCTGGAACTTCTGGTACAACTGGGCGGTAACCATTGCAGCAGAGCTTGCTGCCGCTACAGTACTCATTAAATACTGGTTCCCCGACAGTTCATCCATGTTATGGAGCTTGTTGTTCCTCGTGCTGATCTTTGCCTTGAACGTACTGTCGGTCAAAGGCTACGGAGAGTCCGAATACTGGTTCGCCATTATCAAGGTAGCTACCGTTATCATCTTCCTGGCCGTTGGTGTGCTCATGATCTTCGGTATTATGGGCGGAGAAGCAGTTGGTTTCAGTAACTTCACCATCGGTGATGCACCTATCCATGGCGGATTCTTCGCCGTGCTTGGTGTATTCATGGCCGCGGGATTCTCATTCCAAGGCACAGAGCTTATCGGTGTAGCCGCCGGTGAAAGTGAGAACCCACGAGAAAATGTACCTCGTGCAATTCGTCAGGTATTCTGGCGCATTCTGATTTTTTACATTTTGGCGATTACTGTGATCAGTCTAATCATCCCATATACTCATCCGAACCTGCTCAAGGGTGATCTGGAAAATATCGGGGTTAGCCCGTTCACGCTGGTGTTTGAGAAAGCCGGACTCGCCATTGCGGCTTCCGTCATGAATGCCGTCATTCTAACTTCCGTACTCTCTGCCGGTAACTCAGGCATGTATGCTTCGAGCCGGGTTCTCTACGCCCTTGCCCGAGATGGTAAAGCCCCTCGCTTCCTAGGCAAGTTGAACAAAAAAGGTATTCCCATGAATGCCCTGTTGCTCACGACAGCGGTTGGTATGTTGGCATTCCTTGCCTCCCTGTTCGGCGATGGCATTGTGTACACCTGGTTGCTGAATGCGTCCGGGATGTGCGGATTTATTACTTGGCTCGGGATCGCCATCAGTCATTATCGCTTCCGCCGTGCATACGTTGCACAAGGCAGAGACCTGAGCGACCTGCCTTACCGGGCACGCTGGTTCCCGTTTGGGCCGATCTTCGCTTTTGTCCTGTGTATCATCGTGATTATCGGACAGAACTACCAGGCATTCACGGGAGACCAGATCGACTGGAGTGGAGCCATCGTCGCTTACTTGAGCGTACCGCTGTTCCTGGTATTGTGGCTCGGTTACAAATGGATCAAGAAGACCAAAGTGGTGCCGTTGCAGGAATGTGATTTCACACCTACCGATTCACCAACTAATAAATAGTAGCTATATAATAAAACATCCCCGTGGCGTTGCAGTTTTTCTACTGTGGCGATACGGGGATATTTTGTTTTGGATCGGCTCTCTCCCCTGAACATTCCCGTATGTCCTTTCGTCCCTGTCCATATTTTGTATAGGTCGGTAAGTAAAATAGAGGAAGGTACACTATTTTTCTTGGACAACGGGAGTTGATGTTTAATGAAAAAATTCTCTATCCTGCTCATCCTGCTGGGCGTTCTGATCGTCAGCTTGCCTTTCCTGCGTGAAACGTATTATGACTGGCAGCAAACCCGTGTCATGAACGATCTGGAGCAGTTGCAAAATGGCTTGTCTAAGCTTAATCACTCCTTCGAACAAGGTATACAGGATGCAGCTTCTACCGAGCCGACTACGGACAATCCAGATACAGCGCAGGAAGCCTCTTCGGATACGTTGGGGGTGCTATCGATTGACAAGATTGATGTCCGCTTACCGATTCTGGAGGGTGCAACGGAAGACAATATGAAGGTAGCTGCAACCCATCTTGTGGAAACTACCCGCATTGGGAACAAAGGTAATGCAGCCATAGCCGCTCATCGCGCCCACAAAAAAGGACGACTGTTCAATCGCCTGGGAGAACTCCAGATTGGGGATTCCATGGAGGTCACTCTGGCAGATCGAACGATTATTCAGTACAAGGTAGATCAGATATCTGTTGTGGAGCCGAATGACTTGTCTGTATTGGAAGACCCTGGGCTCGGACAGGTCCTCACCTTGATTACGTGTGATCCACTTATTAATCCAACACATCGGCTCATTGTAAGAGCCATTGAAGTGAATCTGGATGTTGCCGGATTATGATCTTCTCTAGGTTCAGCCAAGAAAACACCCTCTAGTATATATTCACACGGTGACTCTGAGTCACCGTTGTGAAAGCTAGAGGGTATTTTGATCTGAATATGATCAGTTCCTGCATTACGTGCTGCGATCTAGCGTTGAAACGATTGTCTACGTCGGAAGTAGGCGTATCCCGCACTACCTAATGCCATCAGCATCATGCCTGTAACAGTGAAAGCCAGTGTGCTCTCTTCGCCTGTCTTCGGCAGCATTCCCTCTGATACAGCGTTTCCGGTCTGCTGTGATGCAGCGTTTCCAGTACCCTGTGATCCGTCTGTGTCCGCTCCAGCAGGAGGTGCTAATGCACTATCCCCATTCGGTGCATCTGTATCCCCAGTTGGAGGTGCAGTGTCGTCACCGTTCGAAACGCTAGGTGTCGGTGGCGCTACTCCGGAATCTTCATCTGTTGGAATTCCGGTTCCTCCCCCAGGTTCTGTAGTTTCAGTAACAACCGTGCCTGGAATTGATGGTCCTGGTGTTCCTGGTTCCGGTATTACTGGTTTTTCTGGATCTGGTGTTACACCCGTAGTAGGTGTTCCCGGATTATAAGGTCCACTCGACCCACCCGATACCGGGATAGCCTGATTCGTTTTTTCCACAACTACAACTTCGGTTTGGATGTTCGTAATTTCAAATGGTACTGGCGTTGTGTCCAAGATATATCCATTAGGCGCTTTTATTTCAACCAACTGATATTTATTGATATCCAAGTCTTCAAGTACAATTTCACCTTGTTGATTGGTTGTCAGTGTAGCTTCATCTAGACCCGTTACCTTGTGGAACTCCCAATTCCCATTTGCGTCCATCAATGCACTTTGAGCCCATAATTCAAAAACAGCTCCCTGCAGATGCTGAGTTCGACCCGCATTATATTTAATCAATTTTACGGAACGATCATTTTCTTTATTTTCGATGGTCAATTGGGTTTCCGGTTTGGTAATAGATACAACCGTCTCGGGCTGTTCAATCACAAAGCCTTCTGCCTTGGTCTCTACCAATGTATATGAACCATAGGCCAAGTTATCAAATTCAATGACTCCGTTCAGATCCGTTACTTTAGTATCAACGACCATGTTAGAAGGATCACGCAGTTCGAACTCAATTCCGCTTAATACGGACTGATTCTTGGCATTTACTTTGGTAACGACAAGTTTCCCACCCGTCCCCATCACATTAGACTTCGTCAATGTAATAATCTGAGTCTGGTTCTCTACAATGGTAAAGGGAATTGATGTAGCATCCAACTGGTAAAACTCAGGTGCATCAACTTCTACCAGTTCATAATTCCCTGCTAAGAGTTCACCTTTGGCGATTTTCCCATCTTCCCCTGTCGTTAACTCGTCTATTTTCTCCCGGGTTGCGCCATTGTTCAAGTACAATTCAAAAGTTGCACCCTGAAGTGTCTTGGAGGAGTCCACCGCATCTACCTTGGTTAATTCAAAGCCTTGACGAATCTTTTTATTTTCAATTTCAAAGGCGATATCCGCATCCTTGAATTCAATTGTTTTGCCTGAAGCAGCGCCATACTCAGGATCAACCAAGTATCCTGCCGGTGCTGACAGTTCTTTTAACTTATACGGTACGCCATTCGTCAGATTGTTCAATCGATAATTTCTGGAGCTTTCAATCACTCCGTTCTCATCCGTTGGTTTCAATGTTTCCAGAAGAGTAGTTCCAGACGCATTATAGATTGCGAATATCGCCCCCTCCAGCGGAAGTCCTGCATCACTGACTTTGTGAATAGTGATTTTGCCCAAACCTGTGGATGCTCCTCCGCCTGCTCCGGCCAATGAAACTTTGATGCCCGCCTGATTGCCTTCGCCTACCACTGAGGAAGACTGACCTGCGAATTCAACCTTATTCTCAATTCGAGCGCCATGATCGGCATTAATGTAGGACTGATATTCCAGAATGAATGCAGTATGAAGGTCTTTCTTGAAGGTGAAGGTAAATGTATTGCCCTCCACGACCAATTCATAATCAGCCGGATCAACCAGACCCGCTTTGGTGGATACATTGCCTGAATTGTTGGCAGGCAGGTTCGTTGCATATAATTTCAATGAATCGGCCAATAAAATCTGGTTTTCCGACAGGGTATCCGTTAATGGAGAACCCGCGGGAACATAAGATTGGCTTGGATTAATATTTACCGTCCATGATGCTTTATCCGTTGAACCGATCTGTTGACCTGTTTTTTGTACATACACACCACCATGAGCTGGCGTGACACTTGCTGATCTATTAAAGCGTACTTCACCGCCCTCACCGTCCGTTAGAACAGCCTGGTTGGCATATGCGCCTTCGACGGAATAAGGTCCATCCAGGCTTGTTTGGTACTGAATACGATAAGCTGCTTTGCCGATGTTACCCAGATCCAATGCAAAGCCTTTACCGTCCGGGTTCAGCTGGAATTGTCCAGCCGTCAGCACAACCTCGCTACCTATTGCAGTAACATTATTTTCTCCCTGCAACACCAGCTCATGAACCTTCAATGAACCGTCTACAAAAGATTGGTTACCTGTGTAAGCATCCTTAAGGATTGCATCCTGAATATCGTACAAGTTGTAGTTTACATCAATTGTCCAAGTGATCGTTTTGTCTTTGGCGCTGTATTCGCCCTTCTTGTTACCATTTTGAATGGTGTACTCTTGGGGTTTGACCACAGCAGATTTGCTAATTGTAGTCTGTACTACATCGGACTCTTCCCAATCGATCGTAGCTGAGTTGCGATATTCATTATTCGTTGGCATACCTGCCGTTGGATCAAAGCTTGTCGTGTAGGTAATAACATGTTCTGTGTTAAGTGTGACGCCGTTCTTCAGCCGAACGGAGAATCCTTTTTCATACGAGGGATCAGCCGGATCTGCGGTCAGTTCAAAGTCGTCTTTGTTAGCACCACTAATTTGCAGACTACCCGGAATGAGTTTCATATGTTTGCCTTCATAATTGTCGGTGATGACGATATCCGTCATGTCCTGTAAATCACGGTTCAACACAATCTGCCATTCGATTTCTTTTGTGTTGAAGTTTTCACTTTTTACGCTCTTTGCAAAAATGACTTCCTGAATGTCTCTTCGGCCTGTTTTGGAAGTACCATCATACATATTCACGGTATTGGTTATCGTATCGTTTGTATAGACCCGAGCGATGGATTGTGTATCATATTCGATCTCATAGGCCTTTGTAATATCGTTCTTAAAATGTAATCTGAAGCCATCATCGAAGCCTGTATTCATCGCTTCAAGTGTATATTCATTCGGATTGATTAGCGTCCGATTTGAAGCGGCTCCGTTTGGACTAATGTCCACTTGATACACTTTAACGGAATTGTCGATCAGCTTCTGTTTTGCCGTATCAAACCGGTCTTCAATCCAAGCATTCGCTTGCACGATTTCTTGTTGATTGTAGTTGTATTGCACTTTCCATGTGATCGTCTGTGTCACCGGATCATATGCACTATCTTGCCCTGACTTGTTCAAGGGCTCATTAAAGCTCACGCTGACCCGACCAATGTCCGTTTCATTGTACTCACTCTGATCTGCTGTCAGCGCAACCTGATTTTGATACACCACGTTGGTGAACGGAGCAACGGTTGGTGCTTTAACACTTGTTGTGTAGCTCACACGATAGGCCTTATCTATGTCTCCCAGTTGAACAGGAAACGCAGACTCCGTTTGCACCACTGGACCTTCTTTTACAGATCCATTCAATTGCACTTCCAATTCGCGAATTTCGATGTTGCCCTTGAGTTCCAGGTTTGTTGGCAACGTATCTGTAAGAACAGCATTGTTCATGGCCTTCTCGCCTTGGTTAAAATCAACGGTCCAGTCAATTTCATCGGAGTTAAAGTTGTTTTTGTTTGCGCTTCCCGATTTCTTTAATTTATCCGTGGCTGTATTGGCAAAGTGTACATCAATGATGCCTTGTCCAACGGAACTAAAGTTTATCTTCTGTTTCAAACCATCTTCCATCTTGCTCTCATCGAACTTGATCCACACATAGAAGTTACCTTCCAGCTTCGCATGTTCAATCAGTTCATTAAAGGTAAAGATGATTGTGCCATCTGTATTCACCACATACTCCCCAACACCGCCATCCAGATCACCTTTAAGCTGCGATCCAATGATGAATTTATCGGGTAAGTTAAAGGTGTACGTAGAACCATCGCTATAGTTGTGCGTGTCATCTGCGAGTCCCCATGTAAAGACTACAGCTACTTCATCCTGAATACGTGGACGAATATCCTTAATCTTATCGCCTTTTATTTCGATCGTGCCATCTCCATTGTCTACAGGGGCCTGATTGTACATCTGCACACTTGTAATTAAATGTTCTGTGATCACCGGGCCTGCGGATGCATTAAGCAAACGCATCACATTTCCTTGCTGATCTCTTGGAGTACTGGCATCCTCCTCTTCTTCCGGATTGGCAGCAACATCAACGTTGTTTCCCTCTCCCGAAACTGCCGAACCTTCTTCTGATGCTGTATCGCTCATTGCACTGGCTGGCAAATTAGTCATTTCATCCTGAGCATGCATCGTTGGTGTAAATATCCAACCCTGCATCATTTGCGTGACCAGCAATAGAGCAATGATCACTATGCTCATTTTTTTCCTCATTTTTTGCATATCCTCCTCTAACGTAGTGTTGGCGTACGCCGAAGATTAGAATAACAAAGCGACATATACAAAAAATAGACAACACATAAACCCTTGTCATTGAACACAAAAAAAGGACACTCCTCATACGGAGCATCCTGTTCAAAACGGTTGTTAAAGTGTCCAGTTAATCTTGACGCGTAGATCGGTGGTGCCTTCCATTTTGGACACATAATAAGATATCGATTTCATGCCAAGCTGGTACAAATCCTGCAAATCTTCAATCAGCCCAGCCTCGGTACCCTTATACCTGAACGTGAGCGAGGTTCCGCCTTCCTTCAGTGTACTTTGAACCTTGGTCTTCAGCGCAGCATGGCCTTTAACCGCATCCTGTTCATCATACAGGGAGTAGTCCAGAGCATGGTACAGCTTCTGATAGGCAGCCTTTTTGCTATCTCCGGCCTTCACCAACTTCAATAAAGCTTCCCGATAAGGGGCTGGCGCAGCAGGGTACTTGCTTTTGCCTGTCCAGATATGGTCACGTGCCATCTCATCATCGCTCAGCAAATAATAGCTGTGGCTTACCTTACCTTTACGGTCAGGAGTAGGATCATCCCAGGTGGTATCCATGTGATACCACTTGCCGTCCAGGTTCACGATATTCCAGGCATGAAGCTGCCCACCTGCTGTGCCTTCCACAATCCGGTTATCAATGCCTACTCGCTCCAACATCCGATATGCCAGCAGTGAATATCCCTGACAGACGGTACTGCCCGTAACAAGACCGTCGTAGGCGGTATATTTCTTCAGCGAGGTATCATAGGAAAGGTTAAGCACAATCCAATCATGGATGACTTTGACCTTCTCATGATCCGTCATGCCTGGTTTGATAATTTCTTTCAACACGTTCGTGACTTTACGATTTACATAATCGGTCTGTTCCTTGGTTTCCCGGTAGGAGAGAGTCACATGTACTTCGGCCGACACATTGGAACCTTTATAATTAAATGCATAACTTTTAACGGTATATTGAATATAGGGGTCACTCTTCATTGCCTCATCGATGGAGGTTTGCAATTGTTTTTTGAGGCCTTTCACATTGCCTTTGTATGTAAAAACAAGTTCCTCCGTTCGCTGTGACATTGCGGTAAGCAAAGTCTGACGCAGATCCGTAGCCGTGGATATATCTGATGTACCCGATGCTGCATACAGCTGATCCAGATCAACCGTACGTGGTAACGCTACAGCAATCAGACAGCCTGCCAGCAATATGGTGATAATTCGTTTCCCGTTCTTACCCATGAAAGGAACCCACCCCTCTTTGCAAAGTTCTCACGCCCTATTGTATCACAAAAGGCTCTGTCGTCATTCTTCTATATCAGTTCAACTAAAGAATATTTACACGAACACTCCGATGGCAGAACAACTTTCCGATCGCTGTGTAAATGTTAGTTGAAATGATATAATTTTTGTAAAAATTAAATCAAAAGAGACCTTCAATGGAAGGTCCCTCTGATCTTCAGTTCAATGAATCACGATTACCCGTTATCTTCATCCTATGATTCACACGGGCTTGATATGCGTCATTCCTCGTCTAATACAGACGATTACCACTCATAAACGTATCTGTCTTGCCTTGAAGCTTGGCAAGCCGTTCCAGTACCTCCGACGCTTCAGCTACTGTCACTTTGCGTGCAGGCATGAATCGTCCTTCAATCGAAGGAAGCAAGCCCAATTTCAAACTCAGGGAAACCGCACCCTTGCTCGTAATGGCACTGGCATCCGCAATGTTGGGAAGATCCGATGGCAACGTATAGAATCCGGCCAGCTTCTCATAGCGTAAAATACGTACAAGCAGCACTGCCAATTCTTCACGTGTCATCTCTTCTTGCGGATTCAGATTCTGTTCAGGGTCTGCTCCGGCAAGCCAGCGCTGATCGATTAATGCCCGAACTGCTTTATAATACGGGCTGTCAGGTGTAACGTCGGCATACAGCTTGTCATCTCCGTCCCCACTATAGTAGAGATCCATATTCGGGTTAATCGCTCTTGCCAGATAGTTAAACCAGTCACCTCGGGTGATCACACGATCCGGGAATACACGTCCATTCTCATCCGCAAGCAATACGCCATGCTGTGTCATATTCCGCAGAGCTGCTTCAGCCACATGGCCAGAAATATCCGTAGGACTAGCCTTGGTTGCAGAGCTTGTATCTCCGTATAACAACGTCCATTCTCCCGTATTAGCATCCAGCACTTCATAGGTGCCGTAGATCGAATTATCATCTCGTGTAGGCATATAAGCCAAGTTAACTCCCACCGGGATGACTTCACCGCTGTTCGTACCCCATCCACCGTAACGAGAATATGCCAGAACCAGCTTGAACTCTTCCAGATAGATTGCCTTTGCCTCTTCGTAACTGATGGCTGGTTCTTTCTCTACTGGCAGTTGTTCAGGCGTTGCGGCAATACGCGTATAGAATTCATTAACTGCCCCGTTGTTCAACACCTGTACTTGTGCCGTATCATCCTTGACCGGGATGCCGTTCAGATACCGTTGGAACATAAAGGTGCGTGCATCGTCTATCTCAATAACATTAGCCAGCCGGAACTGCTCCGTTGCATCTGGAACTAGTGCAATGACTGTGTTCATCGCCAGTTTCTCAGCCTGTTTCCGGGTTACCAATTTCTCTGCCTTCTCTTCAGTTGGCTTCTCCTGCTCCATCTCCGGTCCCATTCGTTGCATCATTGTATAGCTGTAGATCTGTCCTGTAACTGCATCTACCTGTGCTGAGATATCCCGCATGAACATATAGGACATATTGGCACTTCGATCACTCCAGCTCAGGCTCCATACCTGATTGTTCGGGCTTGCATACAATCCCTTGCTTAACTGGCTGTGCTCCAGCTTGTAACCCTTCGGAATTTCAAAGTTCGTTGCCACCCGATTGGCGGCCTGCTGTACATTTAACCTCGTACCATTGGCCGGGACAAAAGGAGTCACATCACCTTTCAACTTCGTATCCTGCTGTAGAGAATCTTCATCTACAGCTTTACCTGTTAAAGTATTAATCCGTTCCAACGTATTCGCCTCAATCGGAACGATACTGATATTTTTCGGTGTGTAGCCAAGGTAATACTGCTGACCCTGCTTGGAAGACAGACGATCTTTGGAGATATAAGCCAACTCCACATCGAACTGTTCTTCAAACTGCTGTCTGGCTTTCTCTGCTGAAGCTGCCGGTTTCGATGAAGGATACTTAGCTGAGGTAGTACCTCGTGAGTAACCTGTCACCAAACCACTTTCATCCACATTTATGTAGACTGTCTCTGCGTCAGATAACAATCCGTCATGTTTTAACTGGTAAGCATATCGATACTCTGTTCTGCCAAACAATGACTGTTGTTCAATGGAAGAATACAGATCTCCAAGCGGAGCATACTCCGTGTCCTTCAGACCTGGAATCGCTTGGTACAACAGTGCCACAGCCTTCTCTTCGGCTTCAGCCTTAGTTAGCTTCACATCCGATTCCGAGATATGCTTATCCATGACATCCGACGGCAAATGTACACTTAACACTTCCCCTGTGCCTGCATGTACAGTTGCATTGAATCCTGAGGTATGATTGCCTTGTGTAATCTGGAACCCGATCTCCCATGCCTTGTAGTCTGGCGGTGGATAAGAATTAGGTGAATCGAATCGGGCAGATGAGATCGTTGCTTTCTTTAACAATGGAAATAATTTCAGTATATTTTCACTGGCTTGCCTGGATGAGATTTTTGCTCCCTCAGGCACGTCATTGCTCGTTGCGTCTAGTTGTTCATTATCCCCCGTTGTCGCTTCGGTCACCTGTTCAACTCTCGCGGCTGATGCGCTGCCTGCAAAACCTGGTGTTTGCGAAGCAAGTAACAGTGTTGCCATCGCTGCGGTTGTTGCTTTGGTTGCGAACATTTTGAAACGTACATTAAACTTCCAATTCAAACTCAAATCTGGACCTCTCCCTTCAATTTCATACAAAGAAGCATAGCAAATAACCTCGCATGAATATTGCCAGTCTATCCTATGATACCATAAGCTTCCTTTTTAATGGTCGTTTTCGGGGCAATTTTACAAATGTGAATTTCTGCATATTGTTCATAACAGCAAAAAAAACGCCAACCACGTTGGCGTTTTCTCTGTTAGCCTGCACTCTTATGTAGGCCTGATTCTACCTGGTTTAACTGCTCGCAATAGTGGAATCGTTCGACTTAGACCGACCTTGGACATGGGTTTGCAAGAATGGAATAACAGTATCCCAGAAGACGGGATCTTCCTCGGAACAACTGTGTCCTCCGCTGTTGACCCATAGATGTTCCACAGGCGGATCGGCTTTGGACATAAAATATTCTAGCTCACTCGGGGGAATAAAATTATCTCCCTTGGAGTGCACCATAAGCATCGGTAATTGCATTCCCCTGCGCCGTTCATTCAGCATCATCACCGGATCACGCTGACGATAGGATTTCAGAGATTCACCCAATCGCCAGAACCAGATTCTCGGAATTAACTGGGCCAGTGGAAAGAGGGGTAGACGCCGACGTCTCAGCTCCGAACTGACGATTACCTCAAATTGCGATGGCATCGAGTCCGTAATCACTGCTGATACAGGGATTCCCTCCGTCACTGCAAGAATCGTACCCAGTCCACCCAAAGAATGTCCAAGCACTCCGATGGCATCCGCATCAATCTCTGGTCGTGCGGTCGTATACTGCAATGCCGCGAGCAGATCATCCCGGAACAGGTAGGCAGATGCAGCACGAACCGGATCACTGGCCCCATGACTGCGAACATCATACATAAACAGGGCATATCCTGCTTCCCAGATCGGACGCGCGTAACGAAGAACACGGGAGCGATTGGAGCCCCAGCCATGTGCAATAATAACGAGCGGCCATGGTTTCGGAATGTCAGCTCTGGCCGGGATGAACCAGCCATGCACTCGACCTCCTCCACTGTCAAAGGTCACATCCTCAAATGGCATTGGAGGCGTCAGGGTGATTGGAATCTTCTTGGGTGTCTGGCTCTTCACAGCGGCCTTCCATAATCCACCTGCCGTTACTGCGGCAACGGCCAGCATGCCGCCAATCATTGTTTTAGCTTTCACAGGGCATCTCTCCTCTCCGAATTCTGGCATACATCCATCATAAGACAATAGAATGAACGGCACGTTAAACGACATCGGTTTTTATGATAACGATTGATCTAAAATTGTTCTAAAAGATACCTTCATATATATACCCAAATCTACGTACTTCTCGTCCGTCGCCCGTGACTACTCCTTCGCTGCTTCCACAAATTTTTGTGTGCAGGCCGCAATCTGCTCATGATCTCCTGCGTTAAGAGCCTCTCGTGGCAAAAGTGCACTTCCCAGACCCACCGCAGCAGCGCCTGCTGCGTAATAGTCAGCAATGTTCTCCAGCGTTGCGCCGCCTGTTGCCAGCAGTGGAATATGATTCAGTGGGGCTTTGATCTCCCGCAGATACGGAATGCCCAGACTTGCCATCGGAAATAGCTTCACAACTCGTGCTCCCGCTTCATGGGCAGCGACAATCTCCGTGGGAGTCATGGCTCCAGGCCAGATCTCGATACCATGTTCTACAGCATATTCAATTACAGACAGATCGACATTGGGAGACACCAAAAATTGTGCGCCTGCAGCGACCGCTTCCTTGGCCATCTGCACATTCAGTACCGTACCCGCTCCAACATAAGCCTTCCCTTCATGCCGCTCACGCCAGTCTGCAATAATATCATGTGCTCCCGGCGTGTTCAGTGTGACCTCCATCAGTCGGATGCCACCACTTGTCATACCTTGTCCAGCTGTTACCGCCGCTTCACGGCTAATGCCTCGTACAATCGCGACCAGCCTCGATTCCAATAGTACTTCCGTCAGATTCATATCCAGTTCCCCTAACTTCATCAATTCGGTAGCCGAAGACAGGCAATCATGTTCACCGCTTTTCCGTTACTATTATTGTAAAGCATATCCTCCCCTGGATGAAATACATTAATCCATTTCCGAAGTGAATACGTCTGTCACCAACTCTATGATGTTCTTTTATAACAACGTAAAAAAACCTCTTCATGGAACATGGGCTGATTCACCCACTCAATTCCATGAAAGAGGCATCCATTTTGATCAGAAATGCTAAGCATTTTCCAATACGTTATCCTTCTCCAAATCTTTAAAGTAACGATCGTTATATAACATACTTGGATGCGTTGGATGATAGGCGAGTGCGATATCATTATGTTCCCGGGCCTTGGCACGGTTACCCATGCGGTCATAACATACACATAGTTGAAGATGCGGCATCCAGGTCCAGGCTGCTTCATTCAGCACCACCATAGGATCATCCGGACGTACAGCCCGAGTCGCCTGTTCGTACCAGAACAGAGCTTTGCGATAATCTTCACGGTCGGCAAAATAACCACCCAATCGACAGCAGATCTCGGCTCTTGGCAAATCATAGGCAAACGATCGGAACAACGCCGTGACTTCCTGTTCCGGACGTTCGCGTGCGGCTTCGCAATCGGCAATTTTCTGGCAAGCAGCGATCTGATCTTCTACCCAACCCAATCCGGTATCCAGAAACTTCTCATAATATTTCACCGCATCCTCATGCTGTCCATGGTCCTTTAATTCATTGCCGAAATAGTACAAATCGCGCGGTGGGAAGTCCTCACCGGCCTGTTCCCTTTTGCGATAGATCCGCAGATTACGATCGGTATATTCTTTGTCTTTCTTGTGGGTAACTGCCACATCACTATGCAGCAGATTGCCCGCTACAGCCAGGTATTCATGCACCGCACCAATCCAGCGAAATTGCCGATCCCGACGCACCAGACGATTCCGGCGCAGGCTGTAGGCAACCTTGCCGTCTGCTGTGAATGACAGATTGTAATCCATCGTGACACTGTCAACATCCGGGTCCAGCGACCGTTTCAAAGCAATTAGCTTGGCGCGATCTTCCGCTTCAAACACATCGTCTGCATCCAGCCATAGAATATATTCACTCTTTGCCTGATCGAAGGCAAAGTTACGTGCTGCTGCAAAGTCGTCCACCCATTCAAAATCAACGATACGATCCGTATATCTGGAAGCGATCTGACGGGTACGATCCGTTGAACCGGTATCGACGATTACGATTTCATCGGCAATACCGTTGACCGAGTCTAGACATCTGGCGAGGGACGCCTCTTCATTTTTCACAATCATACACAGCGTAATACTGATCGTCTCTTCGCCTCGTCTGGCCCTGCGGTTAAAGGCAGATACCCCCGGCAACTCAGACAGACGATAGATGTGATAGGCCGGAAGATGTGTATCCACGAACAAACGAAAACCCAGTGCCTGAGCACGGATGCAGAAATGACGATCTTCGCCCCAGAAGGATACATTCGGAATCTGGTCATAGGAAACCCCTGCTGCCAGAACATTTTTGCGAATGAGCGTACATGCCCCCAGCCCTCCAACTTCATGACAACCCGGGACGCGTAGCTGATTCAGAAAAGCAGTCGTTTGCGCCCCCTCGTCTTCCGCCTCGTTCCCGGCTGATGATTTGCCGCCGCGTCGATACAAAGCATACTCATCCTGTAGCCATACTTGCGGCATCTCCCTTGCCCCCGGCTGCCATCGTGTCCAAAAAATATTGGATACAATGTCTTTGCCGCTCGATACGAGTTGCTCCAGCGTCCGCGGATGCAGCACCAAGTCAGAATCAATCAGGAAAACTGCATCGTAGAGGTTATCACGTGCATATTGCAGAATATGATTTTTCAAACCGGCTACGCGCCAAATCTGCTCATCCTGCCAATAGTGGCCTCCCTCATCCTTGTTGTATACCCCTTTGTTGTGAGGACTGTCACCATCAAGTTCATCTGCATGAATAACCGTCCCTTCATGCTGAAGCACAAATTCACGCAATATATTCGATGCGGCTTCTTCCTCGTTATCGTCTACAAACAGATAGTCCGTCTTCACCGTTGTTCGTTCCAGTGCATGCAGAGAATCCAGAAATTCACGGAGCACCGCAGCGGTCTGGCGAACAGGGCTCGCGATCAGTATTCTTTCCTGTCCAGACTCAGAAAGCTTTTCCGATTGAAGGGTTTCCCGCGATTTAGCAGAACGTCTGGACGGTCGATTTTCACTCTGGATCACATGCTGGTTCTCTTTTGTTTTCTCATTCTGCTTCTCTTTCTGATTCTCTTTTTCTTGGGAATACGGCTCTATTTGAGGTGTGGATTCTTCTTGCGATTTACGTACCTGATCTTTCTTCAACTCGCTCACTCCTCCTCTCCATTCTCGGACCATAACAACAGTCGTGGCGCTTGATCCAATATCGATTCGTACTGTTCCTTCCAACCGTATCTTGCTTCAGGGTCCAGTGCTTGATAGCGATCATATTTGCGGATACGGTCTTCTTCCCGAGCCCAACCATAGTGCTTCACCCGGGGAGCATGACATCCATAGGACCAATGCTGAATTGTTAACGGAAAACGACCACAATGCTGGGGGGTTTCTTTCCATTCATAGCTCATACCCGGGTGATACCGAATTAAAAATGGCCGATAATAAGCGTGCGCCTGCCAAAACTCATCTTCCCGGTAATGCGTCTCACTCCACATATCAAACAATCTGAAATAGATTGCGTCTTCATGTCCACTGAGCAACAAATCGCGCACAGCCCCAAAGTCACGGGTTAGAATCTCATCTGCATCCAGATTTAAAATCCATTCCGGTTCAGTCGCCACTGTCTCTTCCCATTGTTGTTTCCTCAGGCTTACCTCATCTGCAAAACGTGAAGCAGAATTCTCCACTAATACGAGTGGAATACCGTCCAGAAGTTCCCGGCACAGTGCGACCGTTCCGTCTGTGCTTCCGTCATCAATGATGACCGCACGATCAATCCAGGGACGGTGTGTCTCCAAAGCCTGCCTGAGATATCGATTCTCCTCATTACGAACGATCATCGACAAGGTGATATGTGGTCTTCCATGCTCCTTTTGTTCATCCAAAGCTTCACCCCCCATGCTCAAGCTTCTACCTATTTAAATCATCGAACATCGATGCCTGGACAAATCACAATCCTCTATTTCCAATCTATGCAGAGCTAGAATGCGGATATGCAGGCCAAGAAAACCTTTCATGAGATTAATCCGGATGAACGACAAAAAAAGCACCCGCCTGCGCGGATGCCTTAATGTAATAAGAAATTTAATGTAGTGAAATAAATGAATTAACGGTACGCAGCCAGACGATCATTCAGACTACGTGTCTGTCCGTAGATTTCCTGATAGAGTGCGAACAGGCCATCATACACCGCAACCGTTTCCGGGTTCGGCTCATAGGACTTCGCTGGACGAATAAACGCCGTTGCACATTCCTGCAAGGACGGGAACCAGCCACAGCCATAAGCCGCCAGCATCGCTGCACCCATCGCAGGACCCTGTTCGCTCTCCAGCTTCACAATTGTGGCGTTGAAGACGTCCGCCTGCATTTGCAACCAGGCTTCATTTTTGGCACCACCACCAATGGAGATGACTTCATTCACGGTTTTACCTGCACCGCGCAGAATATCAATCGACTCGCGTAGCGAGAACGTAATGCCTTCCATCACCGCGCGTCCAAAGTGCTCCAGCTTGTGCCCCGCATCCATACCGATGAAGCTACCACGAATATTCGCATCCGGGTGAGGTGTACGCTCCCCAACGATATAAGGTGTGAACAACAATCCATTGCTGCCCGCCGGCACCTGATCAATGCCCTGTAAGAGCACATCAAACGATTTGTCCGCTGCAAATGTATCCTTGAACCAGGACAGGCTGTATCCTGCTGCAAGCGTTACCCCCATAATATAGAAGGCATCTTTCTCCCCGTGGTTAAAAAAGTGTACTTTGCCTTCGAAATCGAGATCTTTACGCTCTTCGTAGGAAAGCACAACCCCGGACGTGCCGATGCTGCACATCGTCTGTCCTTCACTTAGAATGCCTGCGCCAATGGCACCACAAGCATTGTCCGCACCGCCTGCATATACTTTCGTCGCAGCCGCCAGACCCGTTTGATCTGCAATCTCAGGCAGCAATGTGCCCACTTCCTCAAACGATTCCACGAGACGTGGACAAAGGGAGATTGGCAGCTCGAATGCTTCTGCGATCTCGTTGCTCCACTGCTTGCCTGCAACGTCCAGCAGCAACGTACCTGCTGCATCCGAATAATCCATGGCGTAATCCCCTGTCAGGCGATAACGCACATAGTCTTTTGGCAACAGGAACACGGATGCTTGCTGCAGCAATTCAGGCTCGTTCTCCTGAACCCATAGAATTTTCGGTAAAGTAAAACCTTCCAGGGCACGGTTCCGCGCAATGCTTAACAGCTTGCCGTCCAGCACTTTTTCGATGCGACGGCACTGAGCCGTTGTGCGTGTATCGTTCCACAGGATTGCATTACGCAGCGGTTTACCTTCGGCATCCACCAAGACCAGTCCGTGCATCTGGCCGGAGAAGCTCAACCCCTCGATTTCCGAAGGCTGCACGCCAGACACTTCCAGCAATTTGCGCAAGGAGACAATCGTCTGCTCTACCCAATCTTCGGGATTTTGTTCGCTATATCCAGCCTTGGGCTGGTACAACGGGTATGCCTCGGATGCTTCAAATGCCACTTTTCCTTCACGATTGACCAGCACCGTTTTGACCGCACTGGTTCCTAGATCGACGCCAATTACGTAACTCATAGGTTAACTCCTCTCGTTTATCACAGGTTATATCCACGAAAGATCCAAGTTCGCATGAAAGTCACTCCGTGATCAGAAAACCCTCGGATCGCCGTTACCCCCAGATTTCCTTTAATCCCTTTGAAAAGGGAGAAATCCGGGGATAAATGCGTACGCTCCGCTTCCTCGGGTCCTTTCTGCTCACTCCGTTTTGCATGCATGATCCGGACACACATGGATATGAAACGAGTAAAACGTACTCGTTTCTGTAGCGAAAAATCGTGCCAACGACGTCTATCCGTCATTGATATATAGATGAAACTTTGATACGCATGTAGGTCACTTGTGCATGATTGGCTCAGGTATCAAAAAACCGTCCCCGTCTTCCCAAGGGAAAGTCGGGGACGGTCCGAATGTCATGCTTGTTCAGGCGTTCCATGGTACAAGCTTGTGCAAGGTAGGCTTAGTTACTAATGACTAACCACATATGAGTAACCATCGATGGTCGGCGTGCATCAAGCCTACCGTTATTAGTCAGCCAGGATGTACTGGTTGAGTTGTGCTCTCAGCAATTCCTGACGTCCGGATTGGTTTTTACGTGGGTTTTCGTTGTTCAACGCGTACTCAGCAAGGGAAGCCAGTGTTGCTTTACCTGCAACTACATCTGCGCCAATACCTTCGCTGAAGCTGCTGTAACGTTTTTCGATGAAGTCATCGAATACGCGATCTTCGATCAATTTCGCTGCTACTTTCAAACCTTTCGCATACGTATCCATACCTGCGATGTGTGCCAGGAACAGATCGTCTGCTTCGAAGGAACCACGACGTACTTTCGCGTCAAAGTTCACACCACCACGGCCGATACCGCCGTTTTTCAATACTTCATACATTGTCAATGTAGCATCGTACATATCAACCGGGAACTCATCTGTATCCCAACCGATCAGCATATCACCTTGGTTCGCATCGAGGGAACCCAGCATGCCGTTTGTACGAGCAACACGGATTTCGTGATCAAATGTATGACCTGCCAATGTAGCGTGGTTCGCTTCCAGGTTGAGTTTGAAGTGTTTGTCCAAACCGTATTTTTGCAAGAAAGCAATCGAAGTTGCTGCATCATAATCATATTGGTGTTTCGTTGGCTCTTTTGGTTTAGGCTCGATCAGGAATTGTGCGTCAAAGCCAATTTCCTTCGCGTAGTCTACAGCCATATGGAACATGCGAGCAATGTTGTCTTGCTCCAGTTGCATGTCTGTGTTCAACAATGTGTCGTAACCTTCACGACCGCCCCAGAATACATAGTTTTCAGCGCCCAGACGTTTACCGACTTCCAGACCTTTCTTGATTTGTGCTGCAGCGTGAGCGTACACGTCTGCGTTACAAGTAGAAGCTGCACCGAACATGAAGCGTGGGTTCGAGAACATGTTTGCTGTGTTCCAGAGCAGTTTTTTGCCGCTGGATTTCATGTGGTCTTCAATCAGACCAACGATAGTATCAATGTTGCTATAGAATTCACGCAGGTTGTTGCCTTCTGGTGCGATGTCCACATCGTGGAAACAGAAGTATGGAAGATTCATTTTTTCCAAAAATTCAAATGCCGCTTCCACGCGAACTTTCGCAAGGTCCAGACCTGAATATTTATCCCACGAACGAACAGCTGTCTCCGCACCAAACGGGTCACTACCGCCTGCAGTTAATGTATGCCAGTAAGCCATACCGAAACGGAAATGTTCTTCCATCGATTTGCCGGCTACCACTTCTTCCGGATTATAATGTTTAAAAGCAAATGGATTCTTGGAATCTTTACCTTCGAATGTAATTTTATTAACGGATTCAAAATAGGCCATGTGTAAAATGCCTCCTCAATAGTTTTAAAGAAATCGTTTACACCGTTATCCTATCACATCGATAATACTTTGTCTATTGGTTAAACAAAGTAAAAATAAAAATGTTTTTTGCCTGTTTGTTTACGCTATAATAGTCGAATAACTTGTTTCGGATGTGGGTCAGAACCCTTTTATCAGAAGAATAGGAGTGCCTTAACCATATGAAAATTACCGGAGACCAGATGCTGGTCAAAAAAATAAATAAGTCGATCGTGCTGGATACGATCCGGCGTCATGCCCCTCTTTCACGCGCACGCGTGTCTGAACTAACAGGACTTAACAAAGCAACGGTTTCCAACCTTGTAGCCGATCTGATTAACGATGAACTCTTGGAGGAGATTGGCCCTGGAGAATCCAGTGGCGGACGCAAACCACTCATGTTACTGTTTCGAGGGACATCGGGATATGCTGTTGGACTGGAACTTAGTGTGACCCACTTGAAAGGTGTACTGACGGATCTGGAAGGTCACGTCATCACAGAGTATGCAGTAATCTTGGAACATCATGATGTGTCCTCTGTACTGGAGCAATTGAAATTGGCGGCACAGCAACTCATTGAAGCAGCTCCTCCTTCCCCTCATGGTGTCATCGGCATTGGCATCGGAGTGCCCGGCATGGTTGATGAGGCAGGAACGGTCCTGTTTGCACCCAACCTTGGGTGGGAGAAGGTAGCTCTGCGCTCCATACTTGAAGAAGAATTCGAACTACCTGTAACCATCGATAATGAAGCCAATGCTGGCGCTCATGGAGAGTTAAATTTTGGAGCAGGCATCGGTGTTCGCCATATGATCTATATCAGTGCAGGCATGGGAATTGGTTCAGGCATCATGGTGGATGGTGAATTATACAAAGGAGCATGGGGCTATGCTGGAGAAACAGGCCACATGTCCATTGAAGCCGAAGGTCTGCCCTGCTCCTGCGGTAATCGTGGATGCTGGGAGTTATATGCATCGGAAAAAGCCTACGAGCATCCGGATCATCAGCTGAAATTACCTGCTCATACTACCCGAGAGCTTATTCATTATGCGGAGCAAGGCGACGAGGCTGTTCAGGCATTATACGATACGATTGGGCGCAAACTGGGGATTGGCATCACCAACATCGTGAACAGTTTCAATCCGGAACGCATTATCATTGGTGGCCCGCTCTCGGAAGCAGGACCATGGATTGAAACAGCGCTCAAACAAGTGGTAGAAGAACGGACATTGCCATATCACCGCCGCAGTTTGCAGATTGAGTGGGCAGCTCTGGGCAGCCGTTCCACCCGTGTTGGTGCCGCTTACTCTGCGATTTCCCAGTTTCTAGGAAGAATAAGGGTTTCCGTCTAATAACAGATGAAAATTGACATCATTTCGCCCCATTTCCTCCCTTTTTGTTAAAGAAATCCAGATGTATAATGGGGTTATGTGATTTTTGTCATGGCTATGTGAATGCAGCTGTGTTAATTCCGATAACGAAACGGAGTGAAGAAAAGCGTGACCTACGTGGATACTTCAGATATCTCGGCGCAAATGTTTGTCACCGTACTCCTGTTCCTGATTGTGCTTGCGCCCCTGTTCAGCCTTGGCATACTCCGATTGTTTCAGAGCAAAAAGAAGGCTGGTTTCATGTACATGCTGTCAGGATTGCTGGTGTATGTTGTATTTCAGACTTTCATGAGTATTTTTTTCTAGATAATATAGTTTAATTAAACGCAAAATCCCCTTTCGCAGTAATTCCTGGAGTTCATGTTACCATGTGCTCCTAATTACAGCGGTAAGGGGATTTTTCACGTTACCTGTGTTAAATCACTACTTTTTAGATTTCTCCAGAGCCCGTTCTTCCATCATATCAACAATATCCTGAATCTGACCCATGACGGAAATTGGATCGGAAAAGTAAAATTTATAACCATCAATTTCGTATAACTCATTGTTTTTGACTGCGTCTAACGTTCCCCACACCGGATCACTCGTATAGTCAAATGATTCCACTTTGGCATTCACGGCCATAAATATGTAATCACCAGCATATGATCCGGCGAGCTCATTAGAGATCGTAGCCCAGCCCACTTTTGGATCAATGCTGCGTATCACGTTCTCATTCATAGGCAAGTCCAATTCACCATGGATCGTTCTGCCTGTATGCGCATTACCATAAAGCGTGATGTCTTTGCTCAAGCCTCCGTCAAACACAGTAACGTTTTCTCCCTCTTTGATTATACTGCTTAAACTCTCCTTGGCCGAAGTCACCTTTTGTTCAAAATCGGTAAGCCATGCCGATGCTTCAGCCTCTTTCCCCAATATAACGCCAAGCTCTTTAACCTGATCACGAACTGGGGCCGAGTTGTCCAGAAAGACGGTTGGGGCGATTTTGCAATAAGCATCGTAACTTTTGGCATTGCCTGTAACGATTAGGTCAGGGTTCAGTCCAGTTATTGCTTCAAGATTGTCCGAAATATCCTCGATACCGGAAACCTTGCCCTCCAGATAAGGGTTTTGCATAAATACGCCGTTACTTCCTACGGGTTTTACATTCAAGGCCAGAATATGACCCAAAAAGAAATCCGTTACGACACGCTGCGGATTAGCTGGCACTTCGACCTCACCCAGGGATGTGTTCACTATACGTGTTGTCGCTTGCACATTTTCATTTGTATTATTTTCGCTTGAACTGTTTACTTGGGAAGCTGGTGCTTTCGATTGAGCTGTACTTCCATCTCCTGTTGCAGCCCCTGTATTCCCTGAAGAACCGCCACTACATGCACTCAACAGCAACCCAAAAGCCATCAGCAAAGCCATTGGGACTCTCTTTATATTTCTTAACATTTCATCAGACCCTCCATCTAAATATTGATAATAATTATCATTATCATATGAAGGAATATAACATGGGGCTGGAGAGCCAACAATATAATTTCTTCCTGCTGAGGATGTAACATCTTCCTCTACCCATTGCTTACGATACTTCTGCGGTGAAATTCCCATATACTTTTTGAAGGCGTTGCTGAAATAGTAAGCATCCTGGTACCCAATAGCCGATGCAATCATTCGTAAGGGAAGCTTTGTTTCGGGCCAATAGCTTGCAAGCCTTTTGCATACGCAAACGGATTAGACAGTCAATCGGTCCACGATTAAGCACTTGTTTGAAACAATTCGAAAGATGGCCCGGACTCCGCCCCATTGCTGCCGCCAAAGAGTCCAACGTATGCGGTTTTGCATAGTTCTGCAACAGGTACTCCAGAGTCTGTATGACCAACTCGACGGGGCTGGTTACTTTTACAACCAGAGGCTGTAGATAGTACTGTTCCACCAGGTAATAAACCCATTGATAGAACGATGCTTTAAGTTGAAGTGGTACCGAAGGCGCCTCCTGCTGTTGGGCCTCTAACATACGATCTGCAATTTCATATAGCATCATTGGTTGCGTTAGTGTCACACGGTATGTAACGTGAGTTGGATATCTGCGTTCGTCTACAAACATCGACTCATCGCCGTACGATGGTCCCCGTTCTGCTTTATAGGAAATCAATATATACTCCGCTCCGTCTGAACCTGCATTAACTTCAAACAGACTTTTGGGAGGTGCGTGTATAATCTCAAAAGCATTGATGGAATAGGTGTTCTGATTGAGCAACACCAGCACGTTCCCTCTCTTCAAACAGAAAAAACTACTGGATTGTACTGTGAATAATGTTCTTTCACCCTTTGCAAGAATAGCTCTTTCAACATGGATATCTCGTATACTGGCCTGTTCCCAGAAGCGAAAATGCTCCTGCTGATCTATAATCATGCTGCTTGTTCACCTCAATTGTGCTCTGCGACTTAAGAAAAGGATATCGCACTTCTGTATATTGGACAATTCCGAATATGCTTGAGGTCAGTTAAATATCCGCTCGTTTCATTCAGAGCAAGTGCACAAAAAACCGTACCCAATCGGGTACGGTTCTTTCTATATCCTAACGGCTCGCGAAAACCGGAATTGCATATGAATCGAATCTCTCTTTCATCACATGATGATCCAGATGATCAGCAGCCTGAATTAAGCGTCCAATGCTTTAGCGAATTGGGTTTTGTTCATACCCAGGATGCGGTGTTCACCAATCACAGTCAAAGGCACGGCACGTACACCCATGTCCCATACTTGTTGTGCAAACTCATCGCTAGTTTCGATATTGCGCTCTTCATAAGCGATGCCTTTGTCAGCCAGGAAACTTTTTACGGATTTGCAGTTCGGGCAATTCGTTGATGTGTATACAATTACGTTTTCCATGTTTAATTCACCTCGTATGGTTTTATATTAATCTATAGTTTGTTTGAAATCAGCTCATTCTATTACAGAACAACTGCGCTGTGCTCCAAGCTTTCAATGTATTTCTCTGTGTCCATCGCAGCCATACATCCGCTACCCGCAGCTGTGATCGCTTGTTTGTAACGTGTATCCTGAACGTCACCACATGCGAATACGCCTGGGATGTTTGTCTCGGATGTACCCGGTGTAGTCAGGATATATCCGTGTTCGTCTGTAGTGATCTGTCCGCCAAGGAATCCAGTGTTTGGTGTGTGACCAATGGCTACGAATACGCCGCTTGCTGGAATCACTTCTTCTTCACCTGTTTCGTTGTTCAACACTTTCAGACCTGTCACGCCGTTGTCGCCAGCAAGTACTTCGAGTGGTGTACGGTTCAAAGCCATCTCTACTTTTTCGTTGCTGCGTGCACGATCCTGCATGATTTTGGAGCCACGCAGTTCTTCACGACGGTGCACCAGCGTTACTTTGGAACCGAAACGGGACAGGAAACTTGCTTCCTCAAGTGCAGAGTCGCCACCGCCGATAACGATGATCTCTTTGTTACGGAAGAAGAATCCATCACATGTTGCACATGTGCTCACACCACGGCCCACATTCGTTTCTTCCCCAGGAATACCCAGGTATTTAGCAGATGCGCCTGTAGACAGAATCAATGTTTCGGATACGAGTTCACCCATACCTTCAACTTGAATCTTGAATGGACGCTCGCTCATGTCGATGTTGTTCACCCAGCCTGTGCGGAATTCAGCACCGAAACGCTCCGCTTGTTTACGCATGTTATCCATCAGTTCAGGACCCATAATACCATCAGGGAAACCTGGGAAGTTCTCCACTTCAGTTGTTGTTGTCAGTTGGCCACCAGGTTGTGGTCCTTCAATAACGAGTGGGTTCAAGTTGGCACGTGCCAGATAGATTGCTGCTGTCAGCCCTGCAGGGCCTGTTCCGATAATAATTGATTTATACATGTATAGTTCCTCCCCCGGGTTCTGTAAAAAGGTTAGGCCCTCCGGCATCAAAAGCTTATGCTTTTGCATACACTAGAACGAAAAGCCTACATCATGTCCACAAGACCTGCCTGTGTAATGACAATTGCCCTATGCAGAAACGGAATTCTAATTTATAATCATTCTAATCTGTTGTTCATTATGATCTCTTTTATGTACGGTGTCAATGCTCGGCAGCGATTATGAAGAAGTCTTCATCAGGAGGGAAAATGGAAGCATGAACGATGCACTCATTGGCAGTTTTATATCAGCCATGTCTACCGGCCTAGGGGCCGTACCGATTCTATTTATGCGCAAGATCTCGCACCGTCTGCGTGATATCTTGCTGGCATACGCCGCAGGTATTATGACCTCGGCCTCGGTGTATAATCTCATTCCCGAAGCGCTTGGCCAATCGAACCTCTTTGTACTCGCATTTGGTATTATGCTTGGTAGCCTGGTGCTACTGGTACTGGAGATGAAGATTCCACACGTCGATCTGGAGAATCCCGAGAAAATGCCTTTCAAAATTGAAGCCAAAGCCTTCATGATTATTGCAGCCATCACCATGCATAACCTGCCGGAAGGGTTATCGGTTGGAGTCAGCTATGCAAGCTCGGATGAGAACCTGGGCAATCTCATTGCCTTTTCCATCGGATTGCAGAATGCACCGGAGGGATTCCTGGTGGCCCTATTTCTCGTGAACCAGAACATTGGCCGCTTCAAAGCGCTGGGTATTGCCACTCTGACCGGAGCGGTAGAGATTATTACAGCTATGATTGGTTACACCCTAAGTAGTCTCGTAGCTGGTCTTGTCCCTTATGGTTTGGCTTTTGCAGCTGGTGCGATGATGTTCATCGTCTATAAGGAACTCATTCCCGAGAGTCATGGTGACGGCAATGCACGTGTGGCGACCATCTCGTTTTTACTCGGACTTATCACGATGATTGGTCTGACCGAACTGTTTTAATTCAAGACTAAAGAACCCGAGCAAACAGTCCAAGACTGTCGACCGGGTTCTTTGTTTAGCCACAAATGAAGATTCCATGAAATTACTGGGATTGTCTGTATGAGGCACTATGCACCCACCTGATTAAGATTGAATAAATCGGATCAGTTCCGAATTGAATTTCTCCAATTCATCATAGAATGCGCCATGACCACTCTCTTCAAAAGCAATCAATTGAGATGAAGCGATGCCTTGGTGCATCTGCTCGGCGAATTCGAACGGACAGATCTCATCCTTTTTCCCGTGCAAAATAGCTGTCGGCACCTGAATCGAACTCAGCTCACCTCGCAAGTCCTCATCCCGCAACGCCATTGCACTGCGAATGGTACCATAGGATGAAGCCTCCATGCCCAGTGCATGGAACCAATCCATGAATGGCTGGCTGTGTTCCTTCGCGAAGAACATGCCGCCAAACGTCTCCAGCAACTTCGGTCGATCTGCGAAGATCGGCTCAATAATCTGCTCGTTCAGCTGCTCCGGGGTCAATCCATACGGATATCCTTCGCGCTGTGTGAACACAGGTGCTGCCGCAGATAACAAGGCCAGCTTGGATACACCATGTCCCTTATGGCGAGCCATATAATGTACTGCAATTGCTCCACCCATGGAGAACCCTGCGAGTACCGCGTCTGTCAGCTCCAGATCATCAATAACGGCACGAACATCGTCTGCCATGCGATCATAATCATACCCGGTGGATGGCTTATCCGATAAGCCATATCCTCTAAAATCTATCGCAATGGCACGAATGCCATGGTTAGGTAGAACATTCAGCTGATATTCAAACATTTTATAATTGACAGGCCAGCCGTGCAAAAAGACAACCGGGGTTCCTTCACCAATATCTTCAACATATATTTTTACATTCGGTTCCACTTGTACATAACGTCCCATATCTCACAGCCCCTTATTAGCGAATCGTCTCTTCGAGTCATTACCCGCTGACCCAAGGTTCAAACGTGAGCCGTTCTACAAGACGCATAGTACCAGCGAAACCAATTACCCATTTTCCTCTCCAAATCTGATTACCGTAGCAGCCTAAGTCCATTCAGAATAACTAGAATTGTACTTCCTTCATGACCTACCACACCCAGAGGCAATGCGACGTCTTGGAGAAAGTTACCAGCAATTAAGGCTAGAATAACGGTGATGGCAAAAAACATATTTTGCTTCACTGTACGCTGTGCTCGACGAGCCTGCCCAATCACCCAAGCGATCTCTTCAATGTTATCATTCATAAGTACCGCATCAGCGACCTCCAGTGCAGTCCCGCTGCCGGACAATCCCATCCCCATACCCACAGTAGCTGCTGCAAGTGCTGGTGCATCATTTACACCATCCCCTACCATCAGCACAGGACCATACTGTTTGCGGAGTGCTTGTACCTGCTTCACCTTATCTCCAGGCAACAAGTCTGCATAGACCATGCTTACTCCAGTTTCACGCGCAATCACAGAAGCTGATCTGACTCGATCTCCTGTTAACATCGCAACTTTAACACCCATGGCTTCAAGCTTTTTCACTGCAGTTGCCGCCTGTGGCCTTACCGTATCCCGCATGGCAATCAGCCCGACGAATTCACCATCAGCCATAACAACAGATACGGTCTTCCCCTCCCCCTCAAGACGGGAGCATACATCGCCCCACTCAGAAGATACCTTCACGTGGTTAACACCATGTTCATCTGAACCATCAACGTTAGCGTCCTTTATCATCTCTGACTGTAACGATTCCATTACATTTGTTTTGCCAATGCTCCAGACCACATCGTTTACCGTTCCTTCGATGCCCCAGCCTGTTAGTGCCTGTACGTGCTCCGCTTCCTGAAGTGTAATGTTTTCCTTGTTCGCCTGATCTACGATTGCACGAGCCAAAGGATGCATGGAGAGGTTCTCAATAGCCGCTACCGCAGCTAATAGCTGGGCGCGATCTACATTTTCAGCCGTAATAATATCGGTGACTTGCGGGGTACCCATAGTCAATGTACCTGTCTTGTCAAAAGCCACAACCCGCGTGCGAGCCATATTCTCCATATGGGCACCTCCCTTGAAGAGAATGCCCCGGCGGGCGCTGCTAGACATCGCGGACAGCATAACAGGCATGATGGAAGACACCAATGCACAAGGCGAAGCCACAACCAGAAATACCATTGCTTTGTAAAACGCCTCATTCCATGTCCAGCCAAGCAGCAGTGGAGTTCCTGCAATGACAAGTAAGGTCACCCCTACAACAATACGTGCGTAAATCCCTTCAAACCGCTCCATGAAACGCTGAGAATCCGGCACTTCCGCCTGCGCTTCCTCCACCATTTTAATGATCTTGCCGAAGAGTGAACCTTCAGCTGATTTTGTGACCTCTACGTATAAGGCACCCTCACCGTTTACCGTACCTGCATAGACTTCATCACCTGCAACTTTGTCCACAGGCAGGGATTCTCCAGTGATGGACGACTGATTGATAAAAGAACTCCCCCGATACACCACACCATCCGCAGGAACCAGCTCTCCCGGTTTGACCAACAGCAGATCACCAGATTGCAGATCATCAATAGCCACGAGATTCATCTGTCCATCCTCAATACGCAGTGCAGTCTCTGGCTTCAGCGCCAGCAACGATGAGATATCCTTATGACTGCGCTCTGTCGCGTAACTTTCCAATGCACCACTGAGTGCAAAAATAAAGATCAGCATCGCACCTTCATTCCAGTAACCAATGGCTGCTGCCCCGAGCGATGCGGCAATCATCAGCAGGTTTACATCCAGATCACGGTCCTTGACCAGTGTCTCGATGCCTTCCTTCGCTTTGGTCCAACCGCCAACGGCATACGCCACAATGTAGAGCATGATGGATAAGGTACCAAAATACGGTGCAGTTCCCCAAGCAATCAGCATCAATAGCCCGCTGCCCAATGCAGTTTGCATCTCTTTATTCTGCAACATGGCTCGAAAATCAGGCTTGCGCCCCCGGTTTGGGCCTGGTGTTTGGGATGAGCGCTGTTCTACTTGTTTCTGTCTGTGTAGTGGTTGATGTATCGCTTGCATATGAATCACGTTCCTTTCGAATGATAGGTTTGCGGATAGTGATTGTGCTCCAGTTCCGCTTCCAGAAATGAAGTTGTATTGAGAATGAGAGCCATTGTTAATGCCCTAAAAATGACACATGCTGCTGCGGGAATCCCGCAGCAGCATGGTTTTGTGAATGATTTTGCATTAATCTCGAATGAGAATGATAATCATTTTTGCACTTATGCAATTGTGTTTACTCAATACAACTTTCAACCAGTATATGCCTGTGATACACATTTGTAAATGGGTTTTTTCGATAGTTACTCAGAAATGCGTGTTCAAAAAGACAAAAAGCCGCTGTCCCGGAAGACAACGGCTTTAAGCATCTATGAATATACGTTTAACCTGTTTATGGCATATCGCTTAAGTGATTGTACGCACATCCACCCAATGAAATTTATGCGCCTACACTTGCTCCCTGACTTGCTTTGATGGCTTGCTCCAGATCATAGATAATGTCTTGAATGTTCTCCGTACCCACAGACAGACGAATCAACTCTGGATTAACGCCTGCGGCAGTTTGTTCATCTTCGGTCAACTGCGCGTGAGTTGTACTTGCCGGGTGAATAATCAGTGATTTGGAGTCGCCCACGTTTGCAAGGTGAGAGAACAGTTTGACACTTTCAATCAATTTGCGACCTGCGTCCGCACCACCTTTGATTCCAAAGGTCAGAATGGCGCCCTGTCCTCTTGGCAGATACTTCTGTGCAAGCTCGTAAGAACCATGGCTCGGCAGACCTGCATAACTTACCCAAGACACGTCCTCATGTTTCTCAAGGAATTCCGCAACAGCCAGAGCGTTGCTACTATGACGTTCCACACGTAGGTGCAATGTCTCAAGTCCTTGCAACAGTAACCATGAGTTGAATGGAGAAATTGTTGCACCCAGATCACGCAATAGCTGTACCCGTGCTTTGATAATATAAGCAATCGGTCCAACCGCTTCCGTATAAACCACACCATTATAACTGGAATCCGGCTCCGTCAATCCAGGGAACTTGCCACTCGCTTTCCAGTCAAATTTTCCGCTATCCACGATTACGCCACCAATGGATGTACCATGACCGCCAATAAATTTCGTCGCAGAGTGAACGACAATATCTGCTCCATGTTCAATCGGACGAAGCAGGTACGGACTCGGAAACGTATTATCCACGATCAAAGGAATTCCATGTTCATGGGCGATAGCTGCCACCGCTTCAATATCCAATACATTGCCCTTCGGATTACCGATCGTTTCGGCATACAACGCTTTCGTTTTCTCCGTAATGGCTGCCCGGAAATTCTCAGGATCACTGGAATCCACGAATTTCACGTCCAGACCCAATTTCGGCAAAGTCGTCGAGAACAGATTGTACGTACCCCCATACAAACTCGCCGAAGACACGATCTCATCACCTGCACCGCCAATATTCAGAAGTGAAAACGTAATAGCTGCCTGACCGGAAGCTGTAGCGAGTGCCCCGGCTCCGCCTTCCAACGCCGCAATCCGTTGCTCAAACACGTCGGTTGTTGGATTCATCAGACGGGTATAGATGTTGCCAAACTCTTTCAAACCAAACAAATTAGCGGCATGCTCGGTGTCCTTGAATCCATAAGAAGTTGTCTGATACAAGGGCACAGCTCGTGCGTTGGTGGTTGGATCAATCTCCTGGCCTGCATGAATTGCCAATGTTTCAAATGAAAGCTCACGTTCGTTTGACATAAATCTGAATCCTCCCTTGGTATATACGTTCTCTGAGTCCCTGATGTCTTGGCATGGTGGCGTATGTTTTCCATATTCTCTCACAAGATGTCGCATTTGAAAAGAATTATTTCCGATTTCTCCGATAAGAAATATTTAATATGTAAATTATCGATTTCTGTACCAAAAAAACCTTTGCCCTCGCAAAGGTTTTTCAGCTATTTTGGCTTCGATATGCAATATCTCATCCAGGCTTTTGTTAGACCCGAACTGCACTCCATACTTCACGCAAATGTTTGGCCGCAGGCACAGCTTCCTCCGCAGTTACGCCTTCAAGTGAAATATCGATATGTGGCTTATACGTCTTCAGCAATTCAAAAAATAACGGGTAATCCAGTATGCCTGCTCCAGGTACCGGATTGAACTTCTCTCCCTGTGCATCAAAAGCTACATCCTTGGCATGAATCACGATCATGCGTTGATACAGGGACTCCATCACCTCACGCAAGAAAGCCCCTTGATCTGCTGCATGTGGCTGTTTAATCAGATTACACGGGTCAAATAGCATCCCCAGATTGGATGAAGGAATCTCTTCAAACAACCGTGTCATATGTTCATGGGTATGAAGGGTATGGGTAGATACAGGCTCAATCGCCGCATGAACGCCCCACTTCTCTGCTTCCTCAGCCAACTCCTCAACCGTTTCTTTCAGCACGCTCCAAGCCTTCTCTTCATATCCATCCGGATGCGTACCCTGATAGGTATCCAAGCCCCCGGTCTCCGTTGCCACCATACTGCAACCAAAATCCCGGGCATAACGCAGATGCTCCTTGAATCGATTAATGTCCGCACGTCTGCTTACCGGATCAGGGTCAATCGGATTAATATAACAGCCCAGTACCGCAATCTTCACCCCGCGCTGTGCAAATTGATCTCCAATCTCATTCGCCAGCCCTGGACTCAGCTTGCCATTCGAAGAGTCCACATCGGATAATGCTTTGGCAAGTGCCAGCTGTACGGAATTGAATCCATTATCCGCAATCGTCTGCGCAAGCTGTGCTGTAGGCTGTTTGCCAAATGTATGTGCCAGAATACCAAGTTTCATCTCACTGCCTCCTTATGCTAATCCGATTATCAAGCGATTAACGTGCCATCCAGCCGCCATCGACATTCAGCACATGACCATTCAGATAATCCGAAGCGGCAGATGCCAGAAAGACAACCGGTCCTTTCAGATCTTCAGGAGTACCCCAACGTCCAGCAGGAATACGGGCTGTAATATCCCGGTAACGATTCTCATCTGCACGAATCTGGGTTGTATTATCCGTTTCCATATAACCAGGTGCGATCCCGTTAATCTGAATACCTTTGCCTGCCCACTCATTGGCGAGAGCTTTGGTTAATCCAGCAACACCATGTTTACTAGCCGTATAACCCGGCACATTGATCCCGCCTTGATAGGACAACATGGATGCAATATTAATGATTTTGCCGCTTCCGCGTTCAATCATATGTCTGCCAGCCAATTGGCTTAGGAAAAATACAGTGTTCAGGTTCAGACCAATTACATCATGCCAGTCCTGCCCTGCATGATCAGCCGCAGGTGTGCGGCGAATGATTCCCGCATTGTTGACGAGAATGTCAATTCTGCCCTGGAACGCAAGCGCCTGTTCGAACACAGCCGATAACTCATCTTCACGACTTAAATCCGCTTCAATCACATAGGCTTTGCGCCCAAGGGCTTCAATCGCACTTGCCGTTTCCGCAGGCTTGGAATAAGAGACCAGTACAACATCAGCACCTGCTTCTGCCAGACCAATGGCCATACCTTGTCCCAGTCCACCTGAGGTACCTGTAACTAGTGCAACTTGTCCGCTTAAATCAAATGGGTTCATGAATGATTCCTCCGCATGGTTTGATATGCAAACAATAGATCCGTCCGTTCTTTAATCCCATGAATCATGAATATAGTTAACTTTGATGATCCACTGTGACACCGCTCTGCTCATATAAGGCAGCTGTCTCTTCATCCAGACGACTGTCACTGATAATGTAGTCCAGTTCCGAACACTGGGCAAAAGTCCGAAGTGCAAATTGTCCGAATTTATAATGATCCACAACGCCGTATACTTGCTGTGAGGCAGATATCATTGCTTTTTTCAAAGGAACCAGATCTCCCGTGTAGATCGATAGCCCAAATTCCGGATGAAGGGCTGTCGTGGATATAAAGGCTTTGTGAATGTTCAGACTGGATATAAACGCAGCCGTATCATCGCCCACCAGCATATTCCGTACACGAGCCCCGCCAGGCACGACCAGTCGCACCTGCTCCTTTTTGGTTAGCTCCGCAATAATGAACAGATCATTAGTCACTACCGTGATGGGCTGATTGTCAAGACGTTTAGCCATCTCCAGCGTAGTGCTACCACCATCAAGAGCAACGATATCTCCAGGTCGAATGTAAGCCAGGGCGCGTTCAGCAATCTCCGTCTTCTCTGGATGATGCTTCTCTGTAACTCCGCGGCTATTCAAGATGCCATACTGGTCATTCTGAGCCAGCATAGCGCCTCCATGGACACGTACGAGTAGCCCCATACTCTCCAACTTGTCGAGATCCTCTCGCACCGTCTTCCCCGTCACCTGCAACAGCTCACTCAGATCACTTACGGTTACTTCCTGGCGCTCCAGCAGAGCCTCCATAATTTTTTCATGTCTTTTCAATGGATTCATCATAATCAACTTCCTATACTACCTGAGTAAAATGGTAGTTTCACACTTACACTTCGGGTACAGAAAACCTTCCGATCACTCTTATCCCCAAATTTTCTTTAATCCCTTATTTAAAGGGAAAAATTTGGTGATAAAGGCGCACGCTTCGCTTCTTCAGGTTCTTTCTGTCCCCTCCGTTATAGTGTCTACTCTGTCAAATTAACTCAGACATCTGTAATTTATTATTTCAGGTCTTTCATCGCTACGCCGTCCATATCTTCGAACGTCTGGTTCTCACCAGCCATCGCCCAACAGAAGGTGTAATTGCTCGTACCCACACCACTGTGAATGGACCAGCTTGGCGAGATGATTGCCTGACGATCGCGCACAACCAGATGGCGTGTTTCGTTCGGCTCGCCCATCATGTGGAACACAACGCCGTCTTCAGGCAGATTCCAGTACAAGTATACTTCGGAACGGCGGTTATGGGTATGTGCAGGCATCGTATTCCACATGTTACCCTTGTCGAGTTCGGTAATGCCCATAACCAGCTGACAGCTCTGGATTCCGCCTTCTCCTTGGTGAATATATCGATAGATCGTACGCTCATTGGATGTTTCGATGCTGCCCAGATGATTCGGCTGAGCTTGTTCTTGCGTTGCTTTTACCGTTGGATAGGTGTGGTGAGCCGGTGTGGATACAAAATAGAATTGGGCAGGCTGAGCCTTGTCACTGCTCGTGAACACGACTTCCTTCACACCTCTACCGATGTAGAGACATTCCTTTGCTCCAATCTCATAGCCTTGTCCGTCCGCTGTCACTGTTCCGTGACCACCGACATTAATGATACCGATTTCACGACGCTCCAGGAAAAAGTTTGTTCCGATATCCTTCAGGTTTACTTCAAGGGTAATGTCCTTGCTCTCAGGTACAGCCGTTCCCACAATATAACGATCTACATGAGAATATACCGTTACCAATTCATCAGTTGCGAACAGTTGCTCCATCAAAAATTCCTCACGCAGGCGAGATGTATCATACGTTTTCACTTCATTGGGATGTGCAGCATAGCGATTTTCCATTATTAATCCATTCCTTTCGTCATTTGAGTTGGTTGAGATTGATCTTAAATAATGTTCATATAAGTTCATTTTAGTTCATTATGTATCTTTTGTGTACCTTTATTTTCAAAATAATTAATATAATTAATCATTAATACTATTTATTTCTTAAATGAGAACAAAAAAAGATCCCCACAGTCTGTAATACAGACCGGAAGATCTTCTTTAATTCACATATTAATGTGCAACAGCGTTGTTAAGCATGATCCAGATCGAACCGATCACGATAGTCATCATGATCAGCAAACCGAAGATAAGAGCCATAACATTCCAGCGCGGTTTTTCTGTTTCACGAATATGCATGAAGAAGAAGAGTTGAACCACGAACTGAAGTGCTGCTGTACCTAGAACAACAATGAGTGTTCCTGTTCTTTCCATCATATCATTGAGAACCACCACAAGTGGAATGATTGTCAGAACGACGGACAGAATGAAGCCGATGACATAGGACTTCAGTGAACCATGTTGCTCATGACCGTGGGAATCATGTGAGTTGTGCCCTGACATCTACATCACCCCCATGAGATAGACGATCGACAGGAGGAAAATCCATACGACGTCCAAGAAGTGCCAATACAAGCTGATAACGTTGATTTTACCGCGAGTAACATCGGTAATACCACGTTTTTTCAGTTGGAACATGAGTCCGATCATCCAGATCAAACCAAGCGATACGTGAAGTCCGTGAGTACCCACAAGGGTGAAGAATGCGCCAGAAGCAGCACTCG
Source organism: Paenibacillus amylolyticus (assembly GCF_001570725.1). GTDB lineage: Bacteria > Bacillota > Bacilli > Paenibacillales > Paenibacillaceae > Paenibacillus > Paenibacillus amylolyticus_A. The sequence goes on along the minus strand of NZ_BCNV01000004.1, from coordinate 133,372 downwards.
TTGTAAAGCTAAACCCTTCGTGAATCAACTCAATAAACTCATATACCTCAAGAGCGATAAAGCTCGCACCCAGAACAGCTGTAACAGCCAACCAACTGATTAATTGTTTTACTTTACCCTGATTCATTGCCAGAACGGCAAGGCCGCTCGTAAATGAACTTGTGAGCAAGATAAACGTCTCGGCGATAACGCCAGGCATTTTGATTAATTCAGACAAAATCGGTCCGCCCGCCGTATTGTCACGCAACACAATAAAGGTTGCGAACAATACGGAGAACAGGATAACGTCGGAAATCAGGAAGAACCAGAATCCGAGAATTTTCATTTCCTGTGGATCATGGTGGCCATGGTCATGACCATGTGCATGATTCTCACCGTGCTTAGCGGCTGCTTGAGCCATCTATACCGACCCCCTTAACGACGCTTCGGTACGCTTAATTTCGTCGACCGGAATATAATAATCCGTATCGTAAGAGAATGAACGGGCGATCATGCAAATGCCGACGCCAGCAAGTCCGAGAATCGCCATCCACAGCCAACCGAATACGAAGCCGAAACCGGCAACGAACCAGAAGACAGACATGATGAACGGAATCGAGGAATTCTTCGGCATATGAATCGGCTCAAGCGGTTGCTCAGGCGGATAGATGCCTTTGGCACGACGTTCTTTCTCTTCCCACCACTCATCAATATCATCTCCGCGCGGTGTAACAGCGAAGTTATATTCAGGAGCTGGTGAAGGAATCGACCACTCGAGCGTACGACCATCCCAAGGATCGGCGGAAGCTTTGAGTGTTTTATATTTGCGAATACCGTCTGCGATTTGTGCAACTTGGAACAGGAATCCGACACCCATCAGGAATGCCCCGATTGTGGATACGAAGTTCAGTTCCCACCAGCCAGTATCCCAGCCGTATGTGCTCAGACGACGTGTCATACCCATCAGACCGACAGCGTACTGCGGCATGAAGCAGACATAGAAACCAATATTCCAAGTCCAGAATGCCCATTTGCCCAGTTTCTCTTCGAGTTGGAAACCGAACATTTTAGGCCACCAGTAATACAGACCTGCGAAGTATCCGAAGACAACGCCACCGATCAATACCTGGTGGAAGTGGGCAATCAGGAAGTAACTGTTGTGGAACTGGAAGTCAGCAGGAGCAACGGATAACAGAACGCCTGTCATACCCCCGACAATAAAGCACGGGATAAAGGCAAGTGTCCACATCATCGGAGTCGCCATGCGTATCCTTCCTCGATACATGGTAAACAGCCAGTTAAATATCTTAACTCCTGTTGGAATAGCAATCAACATCGTAGTTACGGCGAAGAATGCATTCACGTCCGCTCCAGAACCCATCGTGAAGAAGTGATGCGCCCATGTGAAGAAGGACAGGAAGCTGATGATTAACATCGCAAATACCATCGACTTGTAACCAAACAGTTTTTTCCGAGAGAATGTACTTACAATCTCGGAGAACACACCGAATGCCGGCAAGACGACAATGTATACCTCAGGGTGACCCCACATCCAGATCAAGTTGATATACATCATTGGGTTACCGCCCAAATCAAGCGTGAAGAAATGCGCCCCGGCAAACCTGTCGAGGAATAGCAATGCAAGCGTCACGGTCAAGATTGGGAATGCAAACAAGATGATGATACAAGTGGAGAATACCGACCATGTAAACATCGGCATTTTCATCCATTTCATGCCTGGCGCACGCATTTTAATGATGGTAACCAAGAAGTTGATACCGGTAGCCAGGGAACCGATACCCGATATCTGTATACCCCATATATAGAAGTTCTGTCCTACCCCCGGACTGTGCGACAGCTCCGATAGAGGCGGATAACTCAGCCATCCCGCATCCGGTGAACCACCGATAACGAAGGACAGGTTAAACAGCATTGCGCCCAAGAAGAATAACCAGAAACTCAGTGCATTCAGGAACGGGAACGCAACGTCCCTTGCTCCGATCTGTAGTGGCACAATGACGTTAAATAAACCGAACATAAATGGCATCGCCATAAACAGGATCATAATCGTACCGTGAGTTGTGAATACCTGATTATAATGTTCAGGATGTAAGAAATCCATATTAGGCATAGCTAGCTGCAGACGCATCATCAATGCATCCACACCACCACGGAACAACATGATAATGGAAGCAATGATATACATAATACCGATCTTTTTATGATCGACAGTAGTTAACCAGTTACGCCAGAGCCAGCCCCATTTTTTGAAATAAGTCAGCACCGTTACGATAGTAATCATCGTAATCCCGATCGCCACGTCTGCTCCATAGATCAGCGGGTCGCCGGTAACGAAGAACTCCGATGCAAACTCTTTAAGTCTCTCTAACATTGGGGGCCTCCTTTCGAATCTTTAGTTAGCACTCTTGTCCTCATCTTGATTGGACACATCGTTTGAATTCTGAGTAGCTCCAGCAGCTTCGTTTGAAGTACCATGCTTACTGTGAGCACTTTGACCATCTACAACGTATTTCGTCACAATATTTTGGAACAATCCTTCTGGGAAGGCAGAATAATAAGCAACATTGCTTGTTCCTGGTTCAGCCAGTGCCTTGTAACCTTCTGTAGTCAATTCCTGGGAACTTTGTTTCACTTCAGCTACCCATTTGTCAAAATCTTCGTCCGATGTAGCATTCACATCAAAACGCATTTCTCCAAAATGCTCACCTGTGAAGTTAGCGCCTGAACCCCAGTACTTGCCTTCATGATCTGCCTGCAGATACAAGGTCATCGCCATACCCGACATCGTATAAATCTGTCCTCCAAGTTGCGGAATCCAGAATGAATTCATCGGTGAATCCGCAGTGAGTTCAAATTTCACGGGCCGGTCTGCCGGAATATTCAGCGTGTTGACCGTTGCAATCCCTTGCTCAGGATACATAAACAACCATTTCCAGTCCAATGAAGACACTTGGATGGTAATTGGTGCTTTTTCGTGAGCCAACGGCTTCGAAGGCTCCAGATCATACGTGTAACGAACAGTAACAATGGCAAGCAGTCCAATAATGATAATTGGAACCGTCCACCAGATTGCCTCCGCCTTCGTACTATGAGACCAGTTAGGCTCATAAGCAGCTTTGTTATCCGGCTTGTCGCGGTAACGCCATACGATTACGGCAGACAAAATGAGTACTGGCACAATGATGACAGCACACAAAATTGTCGAGATGACAATCAAATCTCTCTGCGAAGCGCCAATTGGCCCCTTCGGATCCAGAACAACGTACTGCCCGCCTGCCAGCATTGGCCAGACAATCAATGCAATTGTAACCAACGTCAGGACAACCGGAATGATAATCCGGATTAGCGACCTAGGTTTCTTGTTCATTTTGATCCCCTCTCCTTAAATTCGCTCATACTGAAAAATCAGTATACTACTCTCTTCCTACTAAAGATATCAGAAATGAACAACTTTTTTGTTCTTGTTAACAAATTTGTCGATTTTACACCTTAAATGTGTGAATTTTTTCTCACAAATCGCTTGCATGGTTGATATTTGCTTATTGTAATCTTTACACATCAAGTCACAAAATAAAACCCTTTGCAGTCCCGTTGAACAGTGTCAACGAATCCGCAAAGGGCTTTATTGACTGGATTCCGGGTACTTATCCAGTCTTATTATGAACGAATGTACGCAGGATTATAATCAATCGGCGCCTTCGTCTTCCCGGCGTGTATGAACGAGGCCTATCGCTTTGGCAATAACGTAGATAAATACACTACCTACAAGGAATCCAATACCGACCATCAAGCCAAGATTACGATCATTAAAATCATTCAGATTGATCAGACACATGATCACTCCCGTAATGAGTGCGACCCATGCCAGAACTGTCATCGTCAAGACGGCGCGCTGCATATTTTTGTCTTTGCGCTCCAATTGGCTAACCATTGCTGTCTTCGATGCCATAGTAAACACTTCCTTTTCCCTTTTTGTAAGTGCTTTCCTTATACCAATATACCACATCAGTATGATTTTTAGTCAACAAATGTTCAAATTTTCTTCGCAATTTGGACACTTTATTTTAATTTTACCCGTTGACAAAACATTATTCATTTCTTCCTTACTTCTTATAACCCAAAAACCGTCTCTTCATAACAGGAACTACACTTGACCTGATCAAACCTTTATGATCTCCTCGTTTTCATCTGTAATAAAACACAAAAAAGACGGCACATCGGAATACTCCAATGCTACCGTCTTTCTCTTTGCTTTCCCCTTAAAAGCTGCCACCGAGTCTATTGGGGATTATGTTCGTTCCGTGTTTCCAACCAATTATTCTTGATGACATTCTGATACCAGTAATAGCTCTCCTTCGGCGTTCTCACAAGTGAACGATAATCCACATGAACGAGACCGAAGCGCATACGATAGCCTTCTGCCCATTCGAAATTATCCATCAGTGACCATGCCATGTACCCTTTCAGGTTAATGCCGTCATTAATGATGCGGTGAATCTGAGCCAAGTGCTGTTCATAATATGCAATCCGGCGATCATCATTAATTTTGCCATTCTCCAGATCATCATTGATGCAGGCACCGTTCTCCGTGATATACACATCCACATTTCCATACTTTTGCAGATAATGCATGAATTCATATAAGCCGCGTGATTCCACTGGCCAGCCAATATCGGTTTTAGTGAGGCCCATATCAACTTCTTCCGATTGCAGAGCGCCTGCCTCAGGATTGAAGCGATTGATCCCCATGGTGTAATAGTTAATGCCTAGCAGGTCGATCGGTTGCGAGATGATCTCCATATCGCCTTCTTGAATTGGCACCGTAGCTCCCGCTTCTGCGAACCAGTCCACCATAAATTGCGGGTACGAGCCTTTGTAGATCGGGTCAAGGAACCAGTCGGTATTGAGCGCGATTGATCTATCACAAGCAGCTTGGTCCTCAGGAGATTTGCTATAAGGCTCAGCCCAGCATACGTTTGGAGCAATACCGATCTGTCCGGTTGTACCCAAGCGACGGAAGGATTGAACTGCTTTACCATGAGCAACCAGCAATCCATGAGCAACATTGATTGACGTTTGCAGGTCTTTGTTTCCTGGCGCATGAATCCCGAGAAGGTTTGACAGGAACGCGATACACCATGGTTCGTTGAATGTCAGCCAGAAGTTGATTTTACCCGAGAATTCTTTGAAGATCACTTCGGCATATTTCACAAAAGCATCCACAGTTCTGCGGTTGCCCCAACCTCCGTCATCCTCCAGCGTTTGCGGAAGATCCCAGTGATACAGCGTGAGGAACGGTTCAATTCCAGCCTCCAGCAATGCATCCACGAAACGGTGGTAGAAGTCCAGACCTTCCCGATTGATCTCCCCATCCCCGTCAGGAATAATACGCGGCCAGGCAATGGAAAACCGGTACGTATTAATCCCGAGTTTCTTCATCAATTCGATATCTTCCTCATACCGATGGTAACTGTCACATGCAACATCACCATTGTCTCCGTTATATACTTTGCCAGGCGTGCGCGCAAACGTATCCCAGATGGATACCCCGCGTCCACCTTCCTGTGCCGCTCCTTCTATTTGATAGGAAGCTGTTGCTGTTCCCCAGCGAAAATCTTGCGGAAATTTAAAAATCGTCATGGTTTACTCCTCCGTCTCATGATGACACGCGGATCGTCTGTCCTGCGGTCATGGTTAAAATAACTACATAATCGCCCTGTGGCGTAAGCTCTGCCTTAGCTTGTTCATGTCCTTCCACACGCAGCGGATAAGCACTGCGAATGGTCAGCGAATCATTTCGGTCTGCCTTGATGACCGCTGACGCGAGCTTATTGTCCGCCCACGTTATGCCCACGGTATAGCCACCTCTTGCACGAAGCCCTTCAACACGACCTTGAGTCCAGAGATCAGGCAGTGCTGGCAGTAAATGTAACTCGTTCAAGTGGCTCTGCAACAACATCTCGGCCATTCCGGCCGTGCCTCCAAAGTTACCATCAATCTGGAAAGGCGGATGGTCGTCAAACAGATTCGGATGCGTAGATCGAGCCAGCAATGTGCGTACAAACTGATGTGCCTGGTTCTTATCCAACAGTCGTGCATACAGATTGATCAACCACGCACAGCTCCATCCTGTATGCCCGCCACCTTGTGCGATACGGCGTTCAAGCGATACTCGTGCTGCTTCCACAAGTTCGGGAGTATGCATGCGGTTAATCTGCTCTCCTGGATACAGTCCATATAGATGGGAGACGTGACGATGCCCTGGCTCGGATTCGGAAAAATCCTTAAACCACTCCAGTAATTGTCCTTCGCTTCCAATTCGGAATGGATAGAGTTTCTCCAGAGCCTCACCCCACTCGCTCGCCAACGACTCATCTAGATTCAATTGCTTCGCGGCCTCAATACAACGGCTGAACAGTTCACGAATCAAGCTCATATCCATCGTTGAAGCCATGGATATGCTGCGTGCCTCTCCAGCGTCTGTCAGGAACTTGTTCTCTGGTGAAGTGGATGGAATCGTGACCAGATAACCATCCGGTCCTTCCACCAGCCAGTCGAGACAGAAGAGTGAAGCCTCTTTCATAATGGGATAGGCACGTTCCTCAAGAAAACGCTGATCACCGGTAAATTGGTAATGCTCCCATAGATGCGAGGTCAGCCACACGCCACCCATCGGCCAGAATGCCCAGCTTGCATCACCGCCTGTTGGTGTCGTGGTTCTCCAGATATCCACGTTATGATGCGCGGTCCATCCACGGGCTCCGTAGAGAATTCGCGCCGTTCTACGCCCTGTATCACTGAGATCTGTCAGCATATCAAATAGCGGCTCATGACATTCACTGAGATTGCAGACTTCTGCCGGCCAGTAGTTCATTTCGGTGTTGATATTGATCGTGTAATCACTGTGCCATGGCGGCTCTACCTGATGGTTCCAGATTCCCTGCAGATTGGCAGGCTGGCTGCCCGGACGCGAACTCGCCATTAACAGATATCTTCCATATTGAAAATAGAGTGCCTCCAGCCCAGGGTCTTGTTCCCCTGCCTGATAAGCCTGCAGCCGCTCATCCGTAGGCAATTCGGCGTTAGCCGATACACCTAGATCAATAGAGACTCTGTTAAACAGAGCGTTATGATCTTCTACATGTCGGTCACGAAGCGATTCCGCACCATGTGCGATCCCTTTGGATATCGTATCCATGCATTCCTTTTCCAGCACCAGGTTGTCCTTCACAGGCAATACATTGTAACTTTCAAAGGACGTAGCTGCTGCCAGATAGAAAACAACCTGATCAGCACCCTGAATATGTAGCTTGCCTTCCAGCTTGGAGACCTTCGCCTGCTCTCCTGTTGCCGTAACTGCCACACGCACAGCATACGCGGTTCCCCGATCCTCTTCATAGATAACGGATTCAGGGTGATCCCTGAAGTAATTGGACTCCACATGACTTGGGCACCGGCTGAGCATGGTGAGTGCATCTCCCGAAGTCTGAACCTGATAAGGATGGGGACTGTCTAGCGTAACACTTACATTCACGGCACCCTTCTGATCAGCTTTCAATGTGCAGACCATCAGATCATCCGAAGCGCTGGAATATACTTCACGTACATAACGAGTTCCTTCCCAAGAATACGCCGTGGTGGCAATACCCGACTCCAGATCAAGCTCACGCTCAAATGCATCATACGAAAGATCATCCAGACCCTCATGGTGTAGTAGAAAGTGACCCATCGGCTGATAGGCCTCCACATCACGACCCAGCATTTCACGGTTCAACAAATCCTCCGCTTCGCCATACTGCCCATCCATAATCAACTCACGCGTCTGTTTCAAATACCGTTGACTGCTGTATTGAATCGTATCTCGTGGAAATCCTGACCATAATGTATCTTCATTGAGCTGAATTCGTTCATCTGCTGCGCCACCGTACACCATGCCTCCAAGACGGCCGTTTCCGATAGGCAATGCTTCTTCCCAGCGTTTTGCCGGTTTTCGATACCATAGACGATTGATTTTAGTTTGGTTATTGTGTTGGGACATGATTAGCTCCTGTTCCTAAATCAGCTATAGAATTCTTTAGTACATAAAACGTTTTCGGTAAGTGCTTACAATAATAAAATTATATGTGATTTCAAAATTTGCGTCAATGCAAATCATCACATCATCCACAAAAAAAGGCCCTATATAGGGCCTTTCCTTGTGTAACCATGAACCGCAGACAATCCATATTATTTTACGTCTTTTCCTGTCCACAGGGAGACACGTTCCTTAACCCAAACCGTAAATTGTTTCTCCATTTCAACTGCACCTGCTTTGTCCAAATCAGCCAGTAGAGCATCATAGGTTGCATCAAAGTTTGCTGGTGTAGTCAGAACAGCTTCCGGAATCCGTTTACGGATGATATCTTGCGTTTTCTGGAAAGTTACCTCATAGTCTGTACCGGAAGGTACTGACATGTTATAAGCTGCGCCCCAATCCTTGACTGGCAGATCTTCTTCAGCTGGATAGAACTCTTTCCAAGTCGTGATACCATAAGCTTTCAGCGTTTCTTTCTCTGCAGCCGTGTAACCAGCTACAATCTGTTCAGGGAAGTTCGTTGTATAGTAGTTATCCGTAGAATCTTTTACACCGTCACCGTATCTTGCACTAAATACGTTATACATCCCAATTCCTGTTTCTTTGCTGAAATTGGAGTTGTCATTTGTTTTACGATCTTGAACTTCATCTGGGATAACCCGTTGACCATCCTCAACGTTATAGTGTTCGCCTTCAAGACCCCAGTTTCTCAATACTTGGCCTTCATCGGAAGCAAGCCAATCCATGAATTTGATGATACGCACTGGATCTTTGGCAGAAGTTGTGATTCCGATGCCATAACCGTCAAATCCGGCTGGTTGGAACGTATGATCCACAATTTCGTCGTTAAGGGATACGGAGAAGTGAGCATATGTGGCATCATCCTTGCCCGATGATTTAAGCGCGTTCTCCGCTTCTTGATAATTCCACTCTTGGTCAATCAGACCGAGGACACGGCCACTGGCAATTTTGGACTTATATTGGTCATCCTTTTGAACAAATGCATCTTTGTCCAGTAGGCCTTCATTATACATTTTGTTCAACCAACGGAAATATTCTCTTTCCTCTGGACGTTTGTAGTGCAGCTTAGCTTCATACGTTTCAGGGTCAATGTAATACTCACCATCATCCGGTGCGCCTGTTGCCTGGAAAGCTGGGTTTGTTACCGTGATCATGATCTTCCAGTCATCTGCATTTAATGTCAATGGAATGGTTGGCTGACCATCAATCGTTGGGTGTTTTTCATAATAAGCTTTAAGTACGTTCTCGTAATCCTCAAGTGTTTTCACTTCAGGGTACCCAAGCTCTTTCAAGACTCTTTGCTGAATTTCGAATCCACCTGTAGCGTCAAACGTAACATTATCGACACCCATATTGGTTGGAATGGTATATATCGCTTGATCTTCAAGACTGTATTTCAAACGGTTCATCTGTTCTCCATAGATTTTTTTCAAATTGGGAGCATGCTCCTCAATCAAATCCGTGAGATCCAGCATCGCGCCTGCATCCACAAGCTTAGATAAGTTACCTTTAGGGTAGATCATATCAGGAAAGTCACCACTGGCAGCCATAAGCGCAATCTTCTGGTTACCACCATCGTTTACATCATACTCTGCTTCAATGGTAACGCCTGTTTGCTCCGTTATCTTTTTACCAACAGCATCTTGCATCTTGTTCCAGGTTGGACTAGCATCCGCCCCGAAGAATGTAACAGTGATCGGTTCGGTTCCGCTGGACTCCGAAGTCTCTTTGGTTCCCGAATTCCCACAACCAGCTGTGACCAACATTGCACTTGCGAGCATCAACATTGCAAACGTCTTGGGTGTATTACCTTTCATTTTGCCTCTCATTGTCTAGTTCCCCCTATTATTTATGAAGGTTTTATCTGTATAACAGGCTTTATGCCTGAGGATACCACTTTTTTTGAATGCGCTTTCGATACAGTCCATTATGGCTTTTTGTAAAGCTAGCATCTCAATCGGTTTAAGGCGATAAAACATTCTGCTAACAAGCATAAAACGTTTTCGTAATTACTATAAAACGCTTACTGAAAGTGCTTACATGATAGATTATATGCTATCCACCACCCTACGTCAACAACAAAAAAAGCCCTTTCTCAAGGGCTTTTTTTGAAATGAAAACCATTGGCTTTTATGCCTTGTTTTCAATCTTATTTCACATCTTTTCCAGTCCATAGCGCAACACGTTCTTTGATCCAAACGGTGTATTGTTTCTCCATTTCTACCGCACCCGCTTTATCGAGTTCAGCCAGGAGACTATCATATACGCTGTCGAAGTTCTCCGGTTTGGCAAGGATGGCTTCTGGAATCCGTTTACGGATGATGTCCTGCGTTTTCTGGAATGTTACGTTGTAATCCGTGTCAGAAGGTACAGGCATGTTATATGCTGCGCCCCAATCTTTCAGCTTCAGTTCATCTTCGGAAGGATAGAAATCTTTCCATGTTGTAATACCATATGCTTTCAATGTTTCCTTCTCTGCTGGTGTGTAACTTGCTTGGATCTGTTCAGGGAAGTTCGTTGTGTAGTAGTTATCTGTAGCATCTTTTACACCATCACCGTATCTTGCACTGAAAATATTGTACAATCCAACTCCTGTTTCTTTGGTGAAGTTTGAGTTGTCATTCGTTTTGCGTTCCTGAACTTCGTCAGGGATGACACGTTTGCCATTTTCAACGTTGTAGTGTTCGCCTTCAAGACCCCAGTTTCTCAACACTTGACCTTCATCGGAAGCAAGCCAATCCATGAATTTGATAATACGTACCGGATCTTTGGCCGAAGTTGTGATCCCGATTCCATATCCGTCAAATCCAGTTGGTTGGAACGTATGATCCACAATGTCCTTGTTCAGGGACACGGAGAAGTGAGCATATGTGGCATCATCTTTACCCGCTGCTTTGAGAGCATTCTCGGCTTCACCATAGTTCCAGTCCTGGTCAATCAGACCGAGTACACGACCACTGGCAATTTTGGATTTGTATTGATCATCCTTTTGCACAAAAGTATCTTTATCCAGCAGTCCTTCATTATACATTTTGTTCAACCAACGGAAATATTCTTTCTCCTCAGGACGTTTGTAGTGAAGCATTGCTTCATACGTTTCAGGGTTAATGTAATATTCACCATCATCCGGTCCACCTGTTGCCTGGAAGGCAGGGTTCGTTACCGTGATCATGATCTTCCAGTCATCTGCATTCAATGTCAGCGGAATGGTTGGTTGACCATCAATCGTTGGATGTTTTTCATAATACGTTCTAAGAACGTTTTCGTAATCCTCAAGTGTCTTCACTTCAGGGTATCCGAGCTCTTTCAAGACTCTTTGCTGAATTTCGAAACCGCCACCTGCATCAAATGCAACGTTATCTACACCCATATTCGTTGGAATAGCATAGATCGCCTGATCGTCCAGACTGTATTTCAAACGATTCATCTGCTCGCCATAGATTTTTTTCAGGTTTGGTGCATGTTCCTCAATCAGGTCAGTCAGGTCCAGCATTGCGCCTGCATCCACTAGCTTCGACAAGTTACCTTTAGGAAAGATAATATCAGGGTAATCACCGCTGGCAGCCATCAAAGGAATCTTTTGGTCACCACCATTATTCACATCGTACTCTGCTTCAATTGTAACACCTGTTTGTTTGGTGATCTCTTGGCCCACTGCATCTTTCATGTTGTTCCAGCTCGGACTTGCGTCTGCACCAAAGAATGTAAAGGTTACCGGGGTGGTCGTATCTCCAGAATCAACCGGCTTTTCTGAAGCGGTAGTTCCTCCTCCACTGCCGCTGCATCCTGCTGTAATTGCAAGAGCACTGGCTAACAGAAGCATTGCGAATGTTTTTGGTGTTTTGCCCTTCATGTGTAATCCCCCTTATGGATATAATGAAGCTGTATATTTGTATAACAGGCTGACCTGCACATACCGTGACCAGATGAAACAAGTGTAACTATTTTGTTTATCTAACATTAAAAGCGCTTTCCTTATAACAGTGAATGGATCTTGCATCACCTTAATTCACTCGTCATCCTCTAAGTTGCCTTTGAACGAATAGGACAGAATGTATGTCGTTTTCCCTGATGTACAAGCAAATGTAAGTGCTTTCATAATTGAATAATAATACCTCCAATAGTCCTTGTCAATAGCGAATATTCAAAATTGAAAACGTTTTTTAGAAAACGTTTTAGACATAAAAAAGAACCCGGTTTCCCGGGTTCTTTCTCTGTTTGAATCTGACCTGACACGTACTTATTTAGCCTCTTCACCGCTCCACAGTTGAACACGGTTTTGTACGAGCTCTGTATATTGTTTCTCCATATCCTCTGCTCCTGCTTGGTTCACTTCTGCAATCATGCCGTCATAGATAGCATCGAACTGTTCAGGAGTACTCAGAATGGCTTCCGGTATACGTTTCCGGATGATATCCTGTGTTTTCTTGAAGATAACGTTGTAGTTAGAATCACCTGGTGTTGGCAAATTGTATGCTGCTCCCCATGGTTTGATTGGGAACTCATCTTCACTTGGGAACAGGTCTTTCCACGTAGTAGCACCATATGCTTTGAGTGTTTCTTTCTCTGCATCGGAATAGGCTGCCACGATCTGTTCAGGGAAATTCGTAGTATAGTAGTTATCCGTTGAATCCTTCACACCATCTCCATAGTGACCGGACATATTGGTGTACAGTCCAATACCCGTTTCTTTCTGGAATACGGCTGCATTATTGGTTTTTTGGTCTTGAATGTCGGCAGGAATCACACGTTTGCCGTCCTTCACTTCATACTGCTTGCCTTCAATTCCCCAGTTCATCAGTACTTGCCCTTCTTCAGAAGCCAGGTAATCAAAGAATTTGATCGTACGAACCGGATCAGGGTTCGATGTTGTAATCCCTACACCCCAGCCGGATACAAAACCAGGGTCTTGGTAGGCATGATCCTTGATATCCTCGGACAGGGTTACCGGGAAGTGTGAATACGTTGCTTCATCCTTGCCCGCAGATTTCAGTGCATTTTCTGCATCGGAATAACCCCAATCCTGGTCAATGACACCAAGAACACGTCCACTTGCAATTTTGGATTTGTATTGGTCTGTTTTTTGGATGAAGCTGTCCTGATCCAGCAATCCAGTGTTATACATATGGTTCAACCAGCGGAAGTACTCTTTTTCCTCTGGACGTTTGTAATGCAGACTTGCTTCATATGTCTCTGGATCGATGTAGTATTCACCGTCATCGGGTGCACCTGTGGCCTGGAAGGCCGGGTTCGTCACGGTAATCATGATTCTCCAATCATCCGCGTCCAGTGTTAAAGGGATGGTTGGCTGACCATCAATCGTTGGGTGTTTCTCTTTGTACGCCTTCAATACATTCTCGTAATCCTGAAGTGTACGTACTTCCGGGTATCCGAGTTCTTTCAATACACGGTGTTGAATACCAAATCCGCCACCTGCATCAAAGTACTTTTGGTCTACCGCATAATACGTTGGCAGCACATAAATAGCCTGATCTTCGTTACTGTATTTCAACCGGTCCATGTAATTACCATACAGCTTCTTCAGATTGGGAGCATATTGGTCGATCAGATCTGTCAGATCGAGCATTGCCCCGGCATCCACCAGTTTGCTAAGTTCTCCTTTGGGTGACACGATATCCGGATAGTCTCCGCTCGCTGCCATTAAGGATATCTTATCCTGACCACCACTAACGGCAAATTCACCGTTAAGGGTTATCCCTGTTTTTTCTGTAAGGACTTTGCCGACTTCATCCTTCATGCCATTCCAGTTCGGACTGGGATCGACACTAAAAAAGTCGAAAGTAAGTGGAGTTGTCTCTGCGCTTGTATCCTTGAAGGACGTATCACCGCCGCTTCCTCCACCACAACCTGCGAGCAAAGACATCGCAAGCACTGGAGCCAGTGCAATCTTCATTTTGGAACTTGCCATAATGGTAATCCTCCCTGTTTCATATGTCTGTTTTGTCCGGGACTTTTTTGTCCCTGTCTATAGCCTCATGAATACCACACCGCAGCCCTATACGGTGAAGCGCAGACCACATGGCTGCGCTTCGGTTATCCTGATGCTTCATTTGTAGGTGTACGGCCGCTCTATGTGGCAGCCTGTACAAGCTTGTTTAACCTTTTACTGCGCCCAGTGTCATACCGCCAACAAAGTACTTTTGAAGGAATGGATATACAATGAGGATTGGAACCGTTACAACGATCGTAATCGCCATTTTGATCGATTCCGGTGAAATCTGTGTCATTTGCTGCGCCATATCATTGGCATTTCGTCCAGCACCTGAGCCCTGCTGTGTACTCTGCAATACTTTCATCAGCTCATATTGGAGCGTGGTCAAATGTGCCTTTGAACCATTATACAGGTACGTATCGAACCACGCATTCCATTGACCTACAGCCAGGAACAATGCGATGGTAGCAAGCACTGGTTTACACAGTGGCAAGATGATTCTGTAATAGATTGTAAAGTCATTCGCTCCGTCCAGCTTCGCAGATTCCTGCAATGAGTATGGCAGGCCATCAATGAATGAACGGATGATGAACACGTTAAATGCACTGATCATGCCAGGCAATACATATACCCAGAATGTACCGATCAGGTTCAAGTCACGCATCAGAATGTACACCGGAATCAGACCACCGGAGAAATACATCGTGAGCGCAAGCGTTGTGGAAACAAATTTTCTAAGTCCAAAATCAGGTCTGCTCAGTGTAAAGGCGATCATGGATGAACTGATCAATCCGAGCACGGTACCTACAAGTGTACGCAGAATGGAGATCTGCAAACCTTGTAGCAATCCATCATATTGGAAAATCGTTTTGTAGTTCTGTAATGTGAATTCGCGAGGCCACAAGTAAATTCCGCCACGTACTGTATCTGTCGAGTTATTGAGTGAGATGGCTAGTACGTTAAGGAATGGATAAAGTGTTACAACCAGCACCATGGTCATCGCGAGGATGTTGAATATATCGAACAGTTTATCGCCCCGAGTAGCATTGAATGCTTTGTTCGCCATAATGTCGTCCCCTCCCTACATGATGCTTTCTTTTGTGAATTTTTTGAACAAGCCGTTCGCAGTAAACAGAAGGATGATACTGACAACGGAGTTGAATATACCTATGGCTGTACCATATGAGAATCGTCCCATATTCAAACCATAATTGAGCGCGTATAGATCAAGTACTTCCGAGTAGTCTGTGACCAGACTGTTGCCAAGCAAGAACTGCTTCTCGAAACCGATACTGATAAGATGTCCAATTGACATGATGAAAAGTACGGAAATCGTGGTCCGTATGCCAGGCAGCGTAATGTGCCACATCTGTCTCCACCGGTTGGCTCCATCTACACGGGAAGCTTCATACAGCTCATTGTCGATACCTGTAATCGCCGCCAGATAGATGATGGCATTCCAACCAGTTTCTTTCCACATATCTGAAGCGGTTACAATGTACCAGAACAAGTTCCCCTTAGCCATGAATTGAATCGGCTGATCAATAATGTTCAGGCCTACCAAAAGATCATTGATAATCCCTCCATCGGTGGAGAGCATCTTCGTAATGATCCCGGCTACAACAACCCAAGATACAAAGTGAGGCAGATATGATACCGTTTGCACGGCACGCTTGAAGAACATGCCTCTCATTTCATTCAGGAGAATAGCGAAGAATATCGGCACGATAAAACCAACAACTAGTCCCATCAAGCTCATTGCAAGCGTATTTCGAAGTACCAGATAGAAACGATCATCACTGAACAGCTCTACAAAGTGTTTAAAACCAACCCACTCTTGATCACCAAATGATCTGGCAGGTTTATAGTTTTGGAAAGCCATCGTCCATCCCCATAGTGGCAGATAGTTAAATACGAAAACCCAAGCTACGAATGGCAATGACATGAGATAGAGATATTTCTGCTGCTTCATTCTGTCCCAAATTCCGTTCCGCCGTTTCTTTAAAGGCGGTTTGGGGTCACTGCTTCTGTTCGCGGAAGCGGATTTTTTTGTTAGCGTTTCCATCTCCGTTCCCCCTCCTCTGTTTTATAAAATAATCATACTCGATAGAGCGTTTTCAAAATACCATCTGGATTTTAGAGAAAATCATATAAAAATTAGATATAGACATATATAATCAGACATAAATTAGTTAAAATCAGTGATAAATCCTACTTTTAAATGAAACAAAAGTAATATAAAGGTAAAATACCATCTAAAGTGGTAAATTTCGAAAACGTTTTATAGTAATCGTTTACTTCAATTACTTGGCATACAAAAAGGACCCTTTCGGGTCCTTTTAAATCACAATGTAAATTGAATGGTTTGCAGTTTAACGATCCCGAGCAATTGTGCTACAGATATGGAGGTTGCTGGACGGAATTGATCCCCATTCAGATACGCAAGTATCTCCTGGAATAAGTAGGCGACTTCCGGACGCTTCATTAACGACAGGTTAGTAAAAGGAAGTGAGGATACCAAAATCCTGCCTTTCCCTACTTTTGCCTCAAAAGCATAAGCGAGTCGTTTGGCCCGATGGAAATGGTCCACCACTTCAATTAGTGGCTCCACACCGTGCAACGTATCCAAACATAACGCCGGTGTACCGTTCACCAGGTGATACCAATGCCAATCGGAAGCCCCATCCTGCGGGAAGGAACCCAATAGTGGTACCTGATCCCTCAAAACCATGCCCATCGTTGCACCAGGCTGTGTAGCGAACATCAGGTAATTCCAGAATACAGGCAGGTACTTGGTCTCCACTGAATCATATAGCCCTTCTGCCGTTGGCTGTAGCCACACACTCCCCCCGTTGACCATATAATCAAGGACATTAGGTGTCAACGACTGAACGATAACCAAGTCAATCTCCCTATTTTTCAATAAACGAAATCCATCGATGTGATCTACGCAATCATCATGTGCTTCACCCAGGAATGGCCGCAACTCTGCCACGGTATTCCAGAACCGCTTCGAACCCGGATGAGACTGATAAAAAGGAAACGACCAGCCCTGCCACATATTGGCTGCAATCCTCTCCGAATCACCTGACCGCAGTTCCGCTTCGATCCGAAAAGCAGCTGCTCCTTCACGAGGTGTTGTAGTGACGATGCTTCCCAATGACATGACGGACCCACATTGGATATCTCCGGTTTTCCATTCTCCTTCCGTAAGCATCACATCATCGCTAATCAACTTCCACTGTATGGATGCATCCTTAAGCGGATCTTTACCATAGTGTGATATGCGGACATCGACATGAATAGGTTCTCCGGCGTAGAATGTACGTTCATCGCAGCTTAACAACAGCACCACGTCTGCGTTGAACCGCATGAATTCTTCAGGTGTTGTAATACCTTTGTCGTCCCAGAATACGTCCAGAATGCCCGTCGTAGCATGTCCCTGCCCTGGAAAATCGCGGATGTCCAGCAACTGCACGCCTGCAGCGTCTGGTGTTCGTCGAATCCGCTCCATGGCTTCTTTTAAGGAACGCATCAAATGTGTGCCGGTGGCCTGTTGAAAATGCTCCAGGTCCGCCATCATGCCTTTGTTAGACAACGATTCTTCGATGGGTCCTAACCAGCTAGGACGCAATACGCCAGTATACTTGGCTCGTTCTTGGGGCCGCACATACATGGTGAACTGTGCATGTTCGTGTCCAATAACGGGATGCTTCGCAAGCCGGGTAACCGCATGATAATCCAGCGTGGTATCCGGTACAGCTGATATAGTGGACTCAAGTGGGGGATGCCAGTTCAACGACTGAATATAATAATCACCTTCCCGCCCTTGCGCCGGAAGCTGTCCAAAACCTGTATTGTCCGTATATAACCGGGTCGGGTCCATATCCCTTGCCCTCGATACCAATGCATTGAGTTCAGGATGACCATTCGGACCAATCAGTTCATTCCCCATGGAGAACATGACGAATGAAGGATGCCTGTACAGCGATTGGAGCAACCCGTCCAGTTCTTGTGTCAGATAGGACAACACTTCAGCCGGCGCAGACTGATCGGGTTGCTCAAAGAATCGAGACCAATGTGGAAGTTCTGCCTGCACCAGCATGCCGGCTTCATCAGCCGCGTCCCAGAAAGGCTCAGGCGCGCTCCACCCATGCAATCGTACGTGGTTGAAGCCGTATGATCTGGCAATTCGAAACTGCTGAATATAATGCTCCTTGTCCCAAACGGGGTATCCTGTAAGTGGAAAGATACAGCAATCGACGTACCCGCGAAGATACAACGGCGTCCCATTCAATTCAAGTTGCTTTCCGTTTGCAACAAAAGAACGTAGACCGAATGTTTGCTCCAGCTGGTCCAGCTCCTGTTCACCGTCAAGAAGATGGATCACTGCTCTGTATAATTGAGGTGATTCATCCGACCATCTCGCGATAGACTTCTCTGTCCCAAGCTCCAATCGCCACTGGTCTATTACTGCGTTGCTTTCAGTTGAAACAACGGAGCTTATGTCAGTATGCGCAGGACCACTCAACTCCACATGAGAAATGTAACGATCAAGCCATGTGCCGTCCGGATGCTGGATATCCACATGCAATTGCATCCCTCTGGCCGATTCATTTGCGGGAGCGCTTACAGTACAATCAACCAGAATGGCTCCGTTTTCAGCATCTGGTTGAATGCGTAACGTCTGTACTCGGCATGGGGGCAGTCGGTCCAGATAAACACCACCCGTGATTCCACCCCAGGCTGTGGCTGTATGCAATGAATGAATATGGCTACCAGCCAACGGAAGTTTCATCGTATTATCCACGCAGATCTGTATCCGATTCACTTCTCCCTGCTTGACCAGAGAGGTAACATTCCACTTCTGTTGATTCACCAGACTATCTTGCTGCCCGGCATACTGTCCATTAATCCAAAGATTCGTGGTCCAGCGAACCCCTTCCAACCTGAATATATACTGGCAGCCAAAATCGTCTGATAGAACATGAACATCCTGTGCATACCAGGCTGAGCCTTCATACTCACGTACCTTGGTCCAGGTATCGATTCTTTCGTATTCAGGCTCATCCCCGTACCCTTGCTCTTCCCATGAACCAGGAATCTGAATGCTCTCCCATGATGTGTTTTCACTCCGAGGAGGTGGTGATATCATTTGTTCAACGAGCTTATCAGACTCCAAATCCAAACGAAACTGCCATGTTCCATTTAAGTTCAATGTATGACGTACAGCACCTATATCAGACAAATTCATATCGTATAGCCATCCCTTCATCTGGATTCTTGTAAATCCAGTCTAAGATGTGAAGCATTCCGTGACCATTGCTTATCATGGGAAGAGCATGGACAATATGATGAATCTGGAGAATGTCCAGTAAACCGAAAACGTTTTATAAAATAAGCATGGGCAAAGCCCAGCACTTCGTACTTATTCTTCGTTTATATCGGTAGCCGATTCTTTGGAAAGGGATTGCGTTCTTGCTTGTTTGTAAGCGGATGGGGATTCCCCTACATACTTCTTGAACTTACCGTGAAAATAGTCCACGTTCGCATATCCCACTCTCGCCGCGACCTGATGGACCTTCAGTCCTTCATCCAGTAATTCCTTGGCCTTCTCCATACGAACCTTGTCCAGAAAAACATTGAAGTACTCTCCTGTATGATTCTTGAACAACTTGCCGAGGTAACTGCTATTATAGTTAAACACTTCTGCCAGTACTTCGAGCTTGAGATTTTCACCAGGATTACGCTGGATAAATTCAATCATCTGTTTCAGTACAGTATCCTTGCTACCTCCACCCATACGTTGAATAAGTCGATTCAAATGCTCGGCTGCCATCACTTTGAGATCGGACATCGTGAATTGATGATAGACTTCGTTAATCAGAACCGAATGTTCCTGCATAATGGAGTGCATATGTTGATTCGTCGCTGCGAGCTTGTTGATTGCCAGAGAAAATACCTGTGAGAACGCCGTCTTGATCGCTTGCTCTGTTCGATGATATGGAACCACACGCTCTTCCATCTCACCCAGTACCCGCATGACTGATTCACTACTGCGGATGTCCAACGCATAATACAGCTTGTCCGCGAGTTCTTCCTCATCTGGTTCATGCGTTCCATCCACAGCTTCAACTCCTGGCACAATAACGCCTTCGCCTTCGTTGCCTTCATTCCATAGAATAATGCGCTGCTCCGTGAACAAGAATCGTTCCCCAAGAGTACGATTGGCCTGAGTGTATGACCGTGCAATCTCAGCAGTAGAATGTACCGGTTCTCCGGCAGCACCATACATGTGAATATCCCATTCTCCCAGTAGCCCTTCCAGCTCATCATACAGATTTCTTGCAGATGACTCGGATGTGATTGTTTCCTTACTTAACAGCCCCAGACCGGAATGGAACGAGAATACAATACCTCGCTCTTTCTGGTCAAATGCTTCAATCAGTTTGCGTTTCATTACACTTCCCCGCTGCAGGTCGGGGGCTACATGCATCTCAAGTAGCACAATCTGATAGTGAGGCCAGTGCAGCCCCAGGCTATCTTCTTCCATGCTACCCGCACCCTCCAGACTGTCAAAGAGCAAAGCCTCGATCTGATGCTCCCGATAGACGGTATCTTCACCAGCATGACGTGCCATCGTCTCTCGTTCACGGGTCAAGATCGTAGCAATACGCTCTAGCTCGCCAATAATCTCTTCTTCATCCACCGGTTTGAGCAGATACCCATCCACACCGAAACTGATGGCTTTTTTGGCATAATCAAAATCCGCGTAACCGCTCAATATCAAAAAGTGCGAATCCGGATGATTCCGGCGCACTTCTTCAATCACATCCAGCCCGGTCATACCGGGCATGCGAATATCAATAATCGTCAGATCAGGCTCCAATTCCTCAAACCGGGAGATGGCCTCACGCCCGCTGGCAGCTGTAGCAATGACCTCGAATCCGTATTTTTCCCACTCGATAATGGTGGTCAGTCCCTCACGGATGCTCGGTTCGTCATCCACCAAAAATACTTTATACATGTTGGTCCCCTCCTGCTGGCAAAGTGAAAGAAACCTCTGTTCCTTCCCCATATACACTCGTAATCTGCAATCCATATGGCTCCCCGTACGTCAGTGTTAAGCGTTGATGTACATTACGCATGCCAATCCGGCTCTTCTCCTGTTCCTCTGGTCCACAGATGAACTGCATCACCTCAGCCAGTCGTTCCGGCGTTATGCCTGCACCATCATCTTCTACACGGATCTGCACAATGTCCTCTACTAAACGAATACTTATATTCACACGAACTGTACCCTCTTTGTTCTCCAGACCATGGACAATCGCATTCTCAACCAGAGGCTGAATAATCAAAGGCGGAATGTACATCTTCTCCACCTCGGGATCGATATGGATCTGGAACGCAAGTCGGTCGCCGTAACGAAATTTCTGAATTTCCAAATAGGAACGTACCATTTCAAGTTCAGCCCGGAAGGTTGTTTTTCCACTGCCAATCTCCAGACTTTTGCGCATCAGCTTGCCCAGCAGCCTGACGATGTTGGCAATCTCTGCTTCGCCCTTAATATGCGCTTTCATGCGAATGGACTCCAAAGCATTAAACAAGAAATGAGGATTGATCTGGCTCGCCATCATTTTCAGTTTAATCTCTTTCTGGGCGATTTCCAATTGATTGTTCTGTTCGGTCGCTTCTACCACCTGCGTCATAAGTTCATTGATGCTTTTCACCATATAGTTAAACTGACGTGACAGTTGTCCGATCTCATCGTTGCCGTCAATTCTCGAAGTCACGTTCAGATCTCCTAATGCAAGCTTATTGAGATGTTTACTCAGCCGCAGCAATCGGTTCGACGTGAGGAACGAGATGATATATACGAATAGCAGGGCGATAACCAGCACAAGGATAATAAAAATCATACCGATCATGCTGACGGTGTTCGCATCTTTGACAATATTTTTGGTAGCAAAAACTGAAATAACCTTCAAGCTGTTCATGCTTGATCCAGGACCCAGCTCATCAATAACAATGTTGGAGGGTTCCCCTTGAAAGTCAGCTTCTATGGTACCTTTTGCCTGATTCTGCAGATCGACGCCAAAATCAAGTTCGTTCAGCGTTTTACCCACCAGCTCTGTATTCTTGGCTGCAACCACGTAGCCCTGCTCGTCCGTAATCAACGTCTCGAACTGTTCTTGACGCAACAATCCATTCAGCTCATCCTGATTGATCACAATCATCAGCACACCCTCGGTCCGATATTCGGCAAAAGGTACTTTGCGTACCAGGCTGAGCTTGTGTACAGGATTATCACCCTTGTCCGGAATGTAAAACCACCCGATGCTGGTCGTTTTCAGTGCCTGCTGATACCAGTAACTCTCTTCGGTCTGCTTATCTACAGGAATGAATTCGAGGTTGTTGATCAGTGTCGGATTGGTCGAGTAAAACCGAATGCCGGCGACTTCACGGTACAGACGCCTGTATTCTTGAAAATCTTTGTATGCGAGATAAGCCGAGGTCAGTTGCACAACACTCTCGTACCGTTTGTTCACGATCTCCTTGAGATCCGCATTAAACATTAAAAGGTTGGATATGTCTGTTGGCACACGCAACATGGTCGCCGTCTGGCTCTTGATCTTGTCCACATTGATGATCGTCTGCCCAATCGCATTGTCCAGAGCCTGCTGGCGAAAATAACTGGTCACAGCAAGACCAACGATCAGGACCGGGATCATGACGACCAGTACATAGGAAATGAGCAATTTATGCTTTAATTTTAGATTATTGGTGGTTCGTATCAGCCTTTTAAACATGTCTGCACCTTCCGTCATCTGTATAAGCGCTTACATATAAAGAGCAGGATCAGGATGTCCTGTCCCTTTAATTTATCATACCACATAACCGCCAGAATTCGGATTGTCATTGAACCTCGAACAGAAGAGGCCGCCATTAACATGGCGACCGGCTTACCAAATTATTTCTGCCGACAGAAGTTTAGTGACTGCTAGATGGGCGGAATCCATATCCTCTAGCACGCCATGCAACAATCAGAGCCACAAGTGATAAAGCCAAGATGGCCCAGTTAAATGACGAAGCTCCCCATTGATTCAGAAGAACACCTCCCACCATTCCCCCAAGGGCAATAGCCAAATTCCAAACGGTTGTATTAATCGGCATGACGAGATCCACACCCTGTTCGCCCGCAGCTTGAGCAAGTGCAGTCTGCAACAGGGTAGCCGCACCGCCAAATGTCAGACCCCACAGGGCAACAGAAGCAAAGACGACAACAACATGCTCACTCCAAAGACCTAATACAAGGGAAACCAAAGCAAAGCCCGCAAGGCTCATGAGAACCAGCATACGCAACCACCGATCAATGAACATACCTGTAACCCAAATGCCCACCAATGCCATCAGACCAAATACAAGTAAAATGAGTCCAACCTTGGATTCCAAACCGACATCAGCGAGAAACGGAGCAATATAGGTGTATAAAATATTATGAGCCAGCATCCAGGCCAAGACGACAGTCAAAATGGGAATGATACCGGGGGTGAACAGTACTTGCTTGAGGGAGATCCGCTTATCCGCTGACTGCCCTGGATAGTCGGGTACTTTCCAGAGCACCCAGAAAATCAGTACCAACGCCAGCAACGACATCAGCCAGAACACCGAGCGCCAGCCCATAAATGAACCCAGCAGCGTACCTGCCGGAACACCAAATGATAAGGCAATCGGCGTTCCAATCATAGCTACGGCCATGCCCCTTCCCTTGAGATGATCAGGTACCATGCGTAATGCATAACCGCCAATCAGGCCCCAAGAGACACCCGCTGCAACACCAGCCAAGAAACGAGCGAAAAGTGTCAGCACATAGTTTGACGAGAGGGCAGTAATGGTGTTGAAGACAAGAAAACCGATAATGGACAGGAGTAAAAGCGGACGCCGCCGCCAGCCCTTTGTCAGCACCGCCACAGGTATGGCAGCAACCAGCGACCCAACAGCATAAAAGGTGACAAGCTGCCCCGCCCCTGCCTCAGAGATCTGCAGCCCTTCTTTAATTTGCGGCAGCAGCCCCGCAGGAAGTGTTTCGGTCATAATGGCTATAAAACCCGCCATAGCCAGGGCTAGCAACCCTAACCATGGAAAACGATGAGAAGATATATTCGACATCTGTGCAGCTCCTTTTAAGGTAGTATAGAATAAGCAATCGAATTATGGATCGATCATTCCTTATATTATTCAGACTGTCTCACCTTGTCAATGACTTTTGGATCGATTAGTATATAATTAAGAAAAAAGGGGGAATCTCTTATGGCAAGAACGGGACGTCCGCGCATTTTCGATCGGGATGAAGCCCTATTACAGGCGATGATGCTCTTTTGGGAGCAAGGGTTCGAGGCCACTTCATTACTTCAGCTTCGAGCAGCCATGGGGGATATTTCAGCAGCCAGCTTCTATGCAGCCTTTGAATCCAAAGAAGCGCTGTATACAGAAGTGGTAGAACGATATATGGGAACGTTTGGACGTGTCACCGAAAGCTTCTCGGATCTCATGCTGTCACCAAAAGAAGCAATTGAAACAACACTAAGAAGTACCGCAAAAATGCAAACAGACACCGCACATCCATCGGGCTGTTTAATTGTGCTGTCCGCCAGCACATGTTCTTCCAAAAACAATCATATCCGTGACATTGCCGCTGAGAAAAGAAAGCTGACTCGTAACCGCCTGCAGGATTGCATCCAGCGTGCAGTAGATATTGGTGAAATTCCTGCTTCCACGAATGTGGTCATGCTAACCACCGTATTTGATACCTTTATGCAAGGCATATCTACACAAGCCCGGGATGGCATTCCTTTTGCAACGATCGATCAGGCTATCACGGAATTCATGGGCATCTGGAACCTTGTTCAACATCCAGCCTGACTTTATTCACTAACTGTTGATACGTTAGAAAAACCAAAAAAGGCACTCCCACGATTGGAAGTGCCTGCTCAGTATACGATTTACTCATATGCTGTTAAGGACGAGGTGTACTTACCCCATTCAGGATCAGTTTTGGATGAATATCGGCACTCAGCGAAGCGGAGACTGCACAATATTTCTCTTCGGCCATTTGGATGGCTTTCCAGATGCGATAATCCGGAATATCACCATCGACCTTGAAGATCAGATCAATGGATGTGAAGCCTTTGGGCATCTCTTCGCTCCGTGTGCCTTGCGCTTCAATCTCAATCGACTCAATTTTGTCCAGGAAAGCGTCCAGAATCATCGTAATGTCGATTCCCATACAGCCGCCAAGACCCGCGAGTAACAATTCCATCGGGGTCGCACCTTTGCTGTCACCACCATAAGCAGCAGTGGCATCCATGCCAACCGCGTAGCCAGAGGGTCCTTCGGAAGTAAACGCGCGTTTGCCTTTCCATACGGTTGTTACATTCATGATGTTATCCTTCTTTCTTACAATAGTTTACGATTTGCAGAAATCCGTTCCGGGTACGGCTCGTTCTTCCGATCGCTGTTGTCTCCAAATATTTTTGATTTTTATTCACAAAGGACAATATTCGGAGACAAAGGCGAGCGCTACGCTTCTTCAGAATCGATTCCGTCCCCTTCACTCAGTAGCTTATCTCTGTAATCATCGTATCAATCAGTATAAATTGTAGTAATGTAATTAGAATTCAGTAATCTGTTGCAAGAAACGACGGGTGCGTTCTTGCGTTGGATGTTCAAAAAAGGCTTGTGGACTTGCCTCTTCCACGATTGATCCATCCGCCATAAAGACGATTTTGTTCGCCACATTACGGGCAAACTTCAATTCATGTGTCACAACCAGCATCGTCATGCCTTCCTCTGCCAGCTCCTTCATGACCGAAAGCACCTCTCCGACCAGCTCAGGATCAAGGGCTGAAGTTGGCTCATCAAACAGCATCACTTCCGGCTCCATTGCGAGTGCACGTGCAATGGCGACCCGTTGCTGTTGTCCACCCGACAACCGGGATGGATACGCATCCTGCTTATCCGACAGCCCCACCCGATCCAGCAGAATCCGGCCGCGTTCAGCTGCTTCATCACGTTTAATTTTTTTCACCGTAACGAGACCTTCGATCACATTACCCAGCACGGTCTTGTGCGGATACAGATTGAACTGTTGGAAGACCATACCGGTCTGGCGACGAATCTCCAATACCCGGGCACGCTGGACACGCAGTGAATCAGCACTATTGACCACTACACCGTTCACTTCGATCTGTCCTCCAGACAGCTCTTCCAGTCCATTCAGGCAGCGCAGCAAGGTACTTTTGCCTGAACCACTCGGTCCGAGCAATACAACAATATCTTTGGCATCGACATGCAGATCGATGTTCGTAAGCACTTCATTTTTCTGAAAACGTTTGGTAAGTCCAGTTGTGGTAATCATCGCTTCTCTCCTCCTATCAGTAAGCGCGGGCCAGCCGGCGCTCCACTTGTTCCAGAATGGCCGAGAAGCCGATACTCATAATCCAGTAGATCACACCGATGGCCAGATAAAACGGCATATTTACATAATATTGGGCTACCAACAGCTGTGCCGAGCGGAGCAACTCTGTTACCCCAAGGGCAGCCACAAGTGACGTTTCCTTCAACATGCCAATAAAGGTGTTCCCCATCGGAGGGATGGCAATGCGTACAGCCTGCGGAAAGATAATCCGTCTCATTGCTTGAGCCGGTGTCATTCCCGTTGCGTATGCAGCTTCCGTCTGCCCTTTAGGTACAGCCTGAATAGCTCCCCGGAACGTCTCCGACAGAAACGCACCTGCATTCAGACTGAGTCCCAGACATGCTGCGGTGAGCGATCCCAAGGTCACTCCATAATCGACCAATCCGTAATAAATGACGAATAATTGCACCAACAGCGGGGTTCCCCGCATGATGGATACATAAAATCTTGCGATCAACCTAAGCCACATCGGTCCCTTCAGACGAGCAATCGCAACGAGCACGCCGATGATAAAGGCAAAAAACATGGAGATCACAGTTACATACAGCGTATAGTAAGCCCCCTTCAGAAAGAAGGGGATATTCTCAAATACCAGTTCCATGGGTCAAATCTTCCCTTCGCCTTGCAGGTTCATTATTGCGCAGGCTCTTCACCAAACCATTTTTTGAAAATGGTATCGTACGTGCCATCATCTTTCATGCCTTTGAGGGCATCATTCAGTGCAGCTACCAGTTCCGGGTTGTCTTTACGTACAGCAATTCCTGCTTGGTCACTTTTAATCGCTTCACCTACAGCTTTGATATTGAGTCCATTGGCATCCACAATCGGTTTCAGTGCGTACATGTTGTTGATTGTTGCATCAATCCGCCCAGCATTCAGGTCTTTGAGTGAAGAGATGACATCGTCATAGGTTTTAATCGTGAAGTCGCCCACTTTCGGCAACACTTCATTACGCAGATATGATTCATCATTCGTACCCAAACCTACGCCAATCGTTTTACCTTTGAAATCTTCCAGCTTGGTAATATCGTTATTGTCTTCTTTGACAATGATTTTAACTTGGTTCGTGATATACGGATCACTGAAATCCAGTACTTTCTTACGATCATCAGTAATGGTCATCTGGCTGATGATGGCATCCAGCTTTTTAGCTTGCAGACTAGGTGTCAGACCGGAGAACTCCTGGGATACAAATTCAACCTCAACTCCCAAACGCTTCGCAACCTCACGTGCGATATCAGCATCGTAGCCATCCATTTCTTTCTTATCGTTCAGGAAGTTGTATGGTGCGTATGTGCCCATCATGCCCACTTTGATCACGCCAGCAGACTTGATCTGCTCCAGTTCATTACTTGCCTGCGCACCGTTCGTGCCTCCATTGTCCGTTGCCTTACTTCCACAAGCGCTAAGTACCAGCACGGTCATCAGCAGAATCGCTGTCAAAGACCAGCCTTTACGAGTTTTCGATCCATATGTGTTATTCATTACGTTAACTTCCTCTCATTCGTGTATTCATCTCTTGGTGTACATTCGGTTACTTCGTTGTCATGAAACCGCAGTTGTACCATTATTCCCTGTTACTTGCTTAATCATGTGAATCTTATATGCCTAGGAGTCCGTAAAACTCAAAGCTTGCTGCTTCAGCTGCCAGTGATGAAGCTGTCATGGCTGAGAACTTGCTGTGCAACTCATCCGAGCCGAACAACCATCGCGATATCATGCCTTCAATCATGCTTACCAACAATGCGGCCCGAAGCGGCACATCCATGTCCTGAGGCAACATGCCGAGTTCGATGGCACGTTCCATATTGTGACGGAACGCTGTCTCGACGGCATTACGTGTCTCCTCGACCAGACGTTGTACGGATTCTTCGGTCACGATGCCTTTGAGCAACAGCTCCATAAAATAACGATTCTGCGCAGCAAATGAGAACAAGTCGGTGAATAGCCTTTCCGATGCTTTCACCATATCCTCTACTGATCCGGCATCCTTGCGGTATCCTTGCCCAATTGCCTCAAGTAACTTCTCCTTGCCCGTTAATACAATCTCCGAAGCAATGGCTTCTTTACTCTTGAAGTGCCAGTAGAACGTTCCCTGCGCAACACCAGCTTCACGGACGATATCAGAAATTTTCGTCT
This sequence comes from Paenibacillus amylolyticus, assembly GCF_001570725.1. Lineage (GTDB taxonomy): Bacteria > Bacillota > Bacilli > Paenibacillales > Paenibacillaceae > Paenibacillus > Paenibacillus amylolyticus_A. The sequence goes on along the minus strand of NZ_BCNV01000004.1, from coordinate 104,707 downwards.
GATGGTAGCCCTGGGTTGCAAATCGCTCCATCGCTATGCGAATTATCTGGTCCCGGCGTTCTTCACCGGGTTCCAAACCGTTAATTTTGGTCATTCATGTAACCCTCCCGATTGATCAGTCAGTCAGTTAAGTTATATCCTATTGGATAACTAGGTTTTTGTCAATATAGTTTTAAACAAATGGTTACAAGCATAAGTTGAAGTTGAGCGCATTTGTGATCATAATAGGTGATAGCCTTGTTCAGATGAACAGGCATGGTCAAGCAGGACAGCCTCTGCTGTCACCTGCATTTCAAGGAGGAAGAGAATTGGACATTATATCATCCATTATTATGGGCATCATCGAAGGTTTGACTGAGTTTTTGCCCGTGTCCTCTACTGGACACATGATTCTGACCGCCCACCTGCTGGGTTTATCGGAGGACAACGAGTCAGTCAAAACGTTTGAGGTGGTTGTTCAACTCGGAGCTGTACTTGCTGTTGTAGTACTGTACTGGAACAAATTCATTGATATGTTCCGCTTCACCGGAGGGACTAGGTCGTATTCCCGCCGCCTCAATCTGGGACATATCTTCTTGGCAATGGTTCCTGCCGTAGTCATCGGACTTGTATTCCGCGACTGGATCAAAGCACATTTATTTGGTCCGGAGACAGTGCTGTACAGCCTCGTTATTGGTGGTATATTGATGATTGTAGCCGAACGCTGGAGCCAAAAGAGTCACCGAATTACCACTCATGATGTCGATGATATTTCTTACAAACAGGCATTCGTGGTGGGACTATTTCAGATCTTGGCGTTGTGGCCAGGCTTCTCCCGTTCCGGGTCAACGATCTCAGGCGGTCTCTTTGCAGGAGTAAGCCGTGTAGCCGCTGCCGAGTTCACATTCCTCGTGTCTGTGCCGATTATGATTGGTGCTACGGGATATGACCTGTACAAAAGTATCGATCACCTGAACGGCAGTGATTTCCCGATCTTCGCGATTGGATTCATCGCTGCGTTCATCGTCGCCATGCTGGCGATCAAGACGTTCTTGTCCATTTTGAAAAAATTGAGCCTGACCGTCTTCGCTGTATATCGCTTCGTTTTGGCAGCCGTGTTCTTTATTATTTTGATGTAATCATTACAATTACATTCATTAAGACAGGCAAAATCAAGGCGGCCTCGTTCCTTTCGGAACGAGACCGCCTTATTTATGTTCTCTGTGCTAACTATTGCTACATGGTTCTGTTGTTGCTTCAGAGACAGGAATTTCTGTAATTATAGGTTGGATCATGCGTGATGACGACTAGGTTTACTATGTATCATGGACTTCCAGGTTCATATTCACTTCTGGTAAGATGTCTGGCTCAGTACCACTCTTTCACTTGAATGTTCCGGTGTCTCTTCCGATACCTCAATCTTTCAATCAAATTATATCTACTCTCCTTTTGTTCCTGCAGCAACTGCTTCACGCCGATCATTAATAATCGGTATCTTCGGTCATCGTTGTGACTTAATTGGTGCATTTCTTCAAAAATTTCATTCTTCATACGGATCTTGTTCACTCCAAATATTCAGTTTGTTCTCACAGTATACATGGGAACACTGAACAAATTCTAAACAAGCCCTTTTCCTCAGCTTCACTTAATTGAGGAAACATCATGCGGGCTGGAATGAAGCAAAAAGACCCCTCCTGTCGCCTGGACAAGAAGAGGTCTTCATAGCAATGTTATTTAATAAACTTTATTGCCTTCGTATGCTTAAACTTTGGATTCAAGCGTCTCCAGATACTCGGAGATTTGAGCAGGTGTTTTCGCCCATTTACTATGCAGATGTGCGATTTTTTTGCCGTTCTGGAAAACGAGCAGGCTTGGAATGCCACGTACACCATTCTCATCGGCAAACGGCTGGAACTTCTCTGCATCCAGGGCATAGAAGGTTTTATCCGTATGCTGGTCGATAACATCCCCGATGAAGCGATCCAGGTTTTTGCAATCCGGACACCAGGTTGTATCAAATTTAATGACGGTATAACCATCAGAGTTAATTGTATCGAGATATTGTTGTTCACTTTGAATTCTTTCCATATGTCATCTCTCCTTTGGTTGTTCTTTTTGGGCTGATCTTCATTGTACCTTGTATAGTTACAATTGAAAATAGGCTTAATAACGTTAACGATGCTGCTTGTACAGATTAGCGGGACTAAGCTCCCGTATTTCCTGAATTTCTGCAGTTGTGAGCGCGGGTGAATTCGAAGCGGCAATATTGTGCAGCAACTGGTCTCTTGAACTGGCACCCGGGACAACTGCTGCTACGGCAGGATGGGATAACGCGTAGCGAATAGCCGTCTGAGCCATGCTGCGTTGATCCGTGACCAAACGACTTAGCCCTTGCCGAATGGTATATAGTTGCTCTGGTGTGTAGTCCAGATAACCTTTATCTGCCTTGGCAGATCCGGAATCGGCGAGCACACCGCTAGCTACAGGTCCACGGGCAATTACGCTGATCCCCTTTTGTTCCAATAAAGGCAGCACTTCTTCTTCCGCTCTGCGGTCAGCAACACTATACTGGTTCATTACACTGACGATCGATGCCCTCTTCACATATTCCCGTATCACATTGGGGCGAATGGAAGAGATGCCGTAATACCGGATGAGTCCTTCTTTCTTCAACTCCTCAAACGCTTCGATCGTCTCTTCGATGGGGTCGTCCAAGGTTCCGCCATGCAGCTGATACAGGTCGATATAATCGGTCTGCAGTCGTTTCAGACTTTCATGCACAGCCTGCTTGATATAGGCTTTGGATGGGTCCCAAGACCAGCCCTCCTTGCCAGCAATACGACGATTACCTACTTTGGTCGCCACAACGACTTGGTCCCTACGTCCCTTAATAGCTTGTCCTACAATTTCTTCATTACGCCCTTCGTCATACAGATCCGCTGTATCCAGCAGATTTACACCGTGATCCAGAGCTTCATGAATCAGATCTATAGCGGGCTCCATATCGGTTCCGAGCGACATACAGCCCAGCCCAATCTCAGACACCATTAGTCCGGATGTGCCCAGACGATTCTTCTTCATAATTTATCTCCCTCCATACGTTCTGCAAGTATCCATTGTACCATTCTTGCTGGCAAAAATCGCATGCCTCACCAAAACAAAAGGTGGCTTTCAATTGCACAAAAAAACCTGGAACGACTTCATCTCCAGGTTTCTCATGATCATCATTTAATTCAATCGATAGGTGAACTATCGCAATCTATTTCACTTCCACGCGTGGTCTGGTTTTACTTGTTCCATTCGACGAATTGGAGTTTTTCATCATACCCGATACGGTGCTGAACAGCTTATCTCTTGCTTGTTTGTTCCTCATCAGATAAGTTACACCTGCTCCGATAGCCGTCATCAGTATTCCTCTTCTTTTAGACATGTGCTTCTCCTCCTTCAGGATAAATGTACATCGTGTCTTGTTTGACAATTACCCTCTGGGAGCAAAACGAAACGAAGTGCAAGCTTGATCGCACAAAAAAAGATGACCTCCGAATTCAATTCAGCGGTCATCTTCCAATCATCCATGTCCATTAATCGGACGGCGTTGCCACATGGGTCATTTCTTCATGTTTGTAGGTCGAACCATCCGCGGTCAGATAGAAGTGACCGATGGGATGCAGATCTTCATCCAACTCATAGACAAGCGGAATGCCTGTCGGAATGTTGAGCGCCATCACGTCTGCTTCGGACAGTTGGTCCAGATGCATGACGAGTGAACGGAGCGTGTTACCATGCGCAGAGATCAGCACTCTTTTGCCAGCCGACACCATCGGTTTAATCTCCGCATTCCAGTAATCCAGCACACGCTTCGATGTGTCCATCAGATTCTCCGTAAACGGGATCGTGCACCCGAGCCGCTTGTACTTGTCCAAATCCTGCACATATCGATCATCGGTTTCGTCCAATGCAGGGGGAGATACGCTAACGGAGCGTCTCCATTCCTTCACTTGGTCTTCCCCATACTTCAAGGCAGTCTGCTGTTTGTTCAGTCCTTGCAGTGCACCATAATGGCGTTCATTCAGCTTCCAGGTCTTCGTAATGGGAATCCACATGAGGTCCATCTCATCCAGCGCAATATCGAGTGTTCGAATAGAACGTTTCAGCACAGATGCATAGGCATAATCAAAATCAAACCCCTGTTCCTTCATGATCTTCCCTGCTTTACGAGCTTCTGCGTAACCATCCGTCGTCAGATCCACATCTGTCCAACCGGTAAATCGGTTCTCCACATTCCACATGCTCTGTCCATGGCGAATCAAAACAACTCTGTACATAAGCGTGAACCTCCTTCCAAAGAAACATTACCCGCAAGTCAAACTATTTAGCACAGTGAAACGTTCATCACATTAATAATATGGTGCCATCATCAGGTATACCACGACACCTGTAGAACTGACATACAGCCAGATTGGCATAGTCCAACGTGCAATTTTGCGGTGTTTCTTCAATTGATTCGTCCAACCCCACACGAGTGTGAACAACGCCAATGGAACAATGAGGGCTGCCAGTATACTATGGGTGATCAGGATGAAGAAATAAATGGAACGAATGATGCCCTCGCCGCCGTATTTGGACGTCTCTGGAGAAAGGTAATGAAACGTCAGATATGTCACGAGGAATAACAACGTTGTTGAGAATGCAGCAAGAATAAATCGTTTGTGCAGCTTCACATTCCGCTTGATAATAGCAATAAGCGCTGCGAGCAGGAAGATGAAGGTAAAGCTGTTAAACACGGCATTAAACCGCGGTAACACCGTAATATCAAAGGTTACATCACCCTTGTAACCAATAGACGGTGCGAAGAACAATAATAAAATAATGACATTAGCAAGAATGGAAATCGTGATAATGATGCCTGCGAAATTTTTATTGCTCGTCGGGGACGGGATGTTCGGTTCCCCTTTGTTATTTTTGCCCAATGCAAAATCCTCCTCATATCCTAACTTCTATGTTCTATATCATTATATCTCGGCAATTCCGGGCTGTTAAGTGACAACACTCTGAACAAAAACCGCTGCACTCCCCTATAAAATGCCCCTTTGCGGCCATTTTCAATCAAATCCAATCCGGCTCCCATTTACCGAATCCTTCATTTGTGGTATAATTAACGCAATTAATCACATACGCGTTCAAAATGGAGGAGCCTGTCACCAAGGGCCCCTCTTTGTTTTTTTCAAGGCATGGAATGGCACTTTTTGAAGTGGTTCCATGCTTTTTTTTGGTTTGAAGCTTGGATGGGCTGCTTCACCCTTGGACAGGTTAACCTATTGACGCTACTGCCGGAGAGGAGTACACCTATGGAATTTATTTTGGTTCTTGCACTTATTTTGATCTTTACCAAACTTGCCGGAGATCTGTCTGTGAGACTGGGTCAACCTTCGGTATTGGGGAAATTGATTGTCGGTGTCATCCTTGGGCCTGCGCTGCTCGGTTGGGTGGAGAAGACGGATTTCGTTCATTACATGGCCGAGATCGGGGTACTGTTGTTGATGTTCATCGCCGGACTGGAAACCGATCTGGAGCAATTGAAGAAAAACTGGAAGGCTGCTTTTGCTGTGGCTGTCGGTGGAGTTATTTTACCTTTTGTCGGGGGATACGGTTCGGCCTTAGCTTTCGGCATGTCGCAGACACACGCGCTGTTCTTCGGACTATTGTTCTGTGCGACTTCCGTAAGTATCTCTGTGCAGACGTTGAAGGACATGAATCAGCTGAGTTCACGGGAAGGTACTACGATTCTGGGCGCAGCCGTTGTGGATGATGTGCTCGTCGTGGTTCTACTCGCTGTTATGATGAGCTTGCTCGGCACAGGTGCTGGAGATATCTCTATTGGATGGTTGATTGGCAAGAAACTGCTGTTCTTCGTCATCATCTTTGCAGCAGGCTGGTGGCTCGTGCCACGGATTATGAAATGGATGGCCCCACTGCGGGTCACCGAGACCGTGATTACGACCGGACTCATTATCTGTTTTCTCTTTTCCTACTTTGCTGAGTGGATGGGTGTTGCGGGTATTATCGGTGCTTTTGCAGCAGGAATTGCCATCTCTCAGACTACCTTCAAACATGAGGTTGAAACTAAAATCGAGCCGATTGCTTACGGGATTTTTGTCCCGGTATTCTTTGTCAGTATCGGATTAAATGTCACCTTTGATGGTGTCGGTTCGCAGATTTGGTTTATTATCGTCATCAGTCTCATCGCCATTGTCACTAAGATGATTGGTGGTGGAGCTGGTGCACGGCTGACCGGATTTGATCGTTCCTCTTCTATTGCTATTGGGGCAGGCATGATCTCCAGAGGGGAAGTTGCTCTAATTATCGCATCCACGGGACTTGCTTCCGGCTTGCTTGATTCGGAGTACTTTACCAGCGTTGTGATCATGGTCATCATCACTACCTTGGTTACGCCACCTCTGCTCAAAATAACCTTTGCACGTAAAAAAGGAGAGCAGCGGTTTGAGAAAGGGATTGAGGAGTCACATTTGAACGGATGAGCTATTGAAATCATTCTGTAGTTAAAGCTATACTTGGCTTAGAAATGCAATATATCGGTCGTGAAGCACATGCCGCTTTGATCCATTCTCTCCTTCAATGTGAAGGTTAGAAATGGTCAGAGCGGCTTTTTGTATTTTCGGATGACGACCTGAATCCCTGTTCACATTCGTTTTATTTTATTTTTAAAGGAGATGAAGACGATGAGTATTGATTTTGATGAGGCTTACGAAGTGTGGATGCACTCCCTTTTGGAGAAGGAAACGAACCCCAGAGTGCTCTCGCGAATAGAAAATGGACTTGAACATGGCACATTGGAATTTTTGCGTTCCGTTTGGTTCCCTGTTATGAAAAGCTTTAACCATCTGCAACCTGAATGGGAGGTTCGCGACTTTCATAACGGCTATCGCTATCTGGATCTGGCTTATCTGCCAGGTAACGGCGTTAAAGGAGGTATTGAGATTCAGGGATACGGGCCACATGCTCGGGATCTGGATGTAAGGCGGTTTAAAGATTTATGCTGGAGGCATTGTCTGCTAACACTTGATGATTGGATTTTTCTGCCGATTGCGTATCTCTCCATTAAGGACGAACCGAAAAGGTGCCAACAGCTTGTGCTCTCTTTTATGGGAAAATTCATTGCTACAGATGTGCCCGCATCCCTCAATTGGATTGAAGCCGAAACTGTTCGTTATGCCAGACGCATCATTCGTCCATTTGCCCCATCGGAACTAGCAGCGCACCTCCGAATCACAGATCAGCATGCTCGAAGAGTTCTTCACAGCCTGATGGATCAACAAGTATTAAATGTCGCTAGTGGCACCCAACGATATCGAACCTATATCCTGCGAACCTGAGACACTCTATTTCGCCGATTTGGGGCATATCCATTTTTTAACGAACTCAGGACACCTTATTCTGATGATATGGAGGAAATCAGGGCACTTATTCAGGCTTTTTCGTAAAATAAGGTTGCTGAGATTCGTTAGAATTTCAACATTGCTCATATCTAGGTAATAAGCTCATCTGAGTTCGTTAGAGTTTTGGAGATGACTTTGAAACGCTTGAATTTACTTGGAATAGCTTGCGGGCTAGCCTACAGTTCCAAGGGGAAGTTACTTGTAGTCGATTAAATTACTTAGAATGAGGTCTCCGACCGTACATAGAAAAACAAAAAAAGACCACCTTACACTCAAGAGGTCTTCGATCTTTGCCCGTTGTTGCAACAGGCTGTCCCATTTTAAGTTAACACACCGACATAAAAACCAATCGAGATAAAGACTACACACCAGACAAATGCACCAATGCCTGATACGAGAACGTACCTGCCCATTGCCATCTTGCTAATCCCCGAGAAACAGCACATCAGATGACGAATGCCTGGAATGAAGTAACCCAGGATGATGGACCAATATCCATATTTAAGGAACCACGACTCCACCCTGCTGAATCGTTTGGCATTGACGCCGACCCACTTGCCGTATTTTTCAACCAGCGGCCTGCCCGCTTTCTTGCCGATCATATAGCTGAGCAGCCCCCCGGTAAATGCGCCACCGAAACTGACGGCGATGGATACGGAGTAATTCAATACCGAGATGGAGGCGAGATATCCAACAAACGTCATCATCACCTCATCCGGAATCGGCATGCCAATGACACCAAGAGCCAGTAGTCCGTATATTGCGAAATATCCATATTGACCAATAAATTCTTTTGCAAATTCCATACTGACTCGCTCCTTATTTCGGTTCCACAATATCCTTCTCATGAGAGGCTAGCACTTGTTTTAGTGATGGGAATCGGATTTGGCTCACCATGAGACCGGATAGTACAATAATGACAAGATAAGCTACACCATGCGTGAAATAAAGACTCCAAAGCGCGAAAAAGGACATCAGCCCCCCTGCAAATGTAATCGGCATCCCGACAAAACCACTGCTTGCTGTCTTCTGACAGTTATAACGAGCCAGACGCAATGCACCGCAAACCGGAAACAATGCGGTCAGTGCCATTCCCAGCACACTCACTTCATTCATGGAGTTCAGATACAGAATCAGCACGGGGGCTGTTCCGAATGAAACTACATCTGCGAGCGAATCCAGAGCTTTGCCGAACTCACCCTCACAATGCAATTTGCGGGCCGCAAACCCGTCAAACAGATCAAAGAACATCGCTACCCATATCATCATCACAGCCAGGGCAAATTCACCATGAATAGCCATAATGACTGCCAGCATGCCTGAACTCAGATTCCCCAAGGTTAAAATCGATGGTAAAGACTTCATAAGATTTGACTCCCTTTCGTACTAGGCTTTAGGAAAAATAATATAAAAACGGACTCCATCCGGTGTATTCTCCACTCCATAACTGCACCCGTGCAGATCAAGAATCTGCTTCGCAATGGCCAGACCGAGCCCGGTTCCCCCCATTTTGCGATTACGTGAGCGCTCTACCCGATAGAACCTCTCCCATATATACTGGCGCTCAGCTTCAGCAATCTGCTCGCCCTTGTTCTCAATGGAAATGTGAACCAAACCGTCACGTCTGCTGATCTCAATAGTTATATCGGTATGTGGTATCGCATGACGTATAGCATTCATCATGATATTGAAAATAACTTGCTCCAGCTTGCTCCGGTCACCTTCCACCGTCTGCTCTGTTGTGGATACAAGCACCACATCCAATCCTTTGTCCTTCAGCTGCGGACCCAGACGACCGGCGATATCTTCAATCATGTCAGCCAGTGCAACAGCATCCGTATTCAACTGAACCGCTGAAGATTCCAGTCGTACCAGATCCAGCATCTCTTCAACCATCGTTTCCATTTTGATGGTCTCATCGGCGATGATCTCAATGTAACGCTCACGCTTGCTTTCACTTACGCCATCCTTCAGCCCTTCGGAATAACCCTTAATAATGCTGATCGGTGTCTTGAGTTCATGCGATGCATCGGCAAAAAATTTGCGCTGACGCTGTTCAATCTGCTGCTTCATTTCCATATCTGTACGCATCTGCGTGTTGGCCTGCCTCAGCTCTTCCAATGTTTGACCCAAGGTTCCGGATAATGCATTCAGACTATTGGACAGACTGCCGATTTCGTCATTACGCCGGATGGGTGATTTCACCGTGAAATCCAGGGTAGACATTTTCTTGGCGACATGGTTCAGGGCCAGCAGCGGCTTCGTTACGATTCGGGACAGCAGCAGTGCCAGTAACAGAATCAATATAAATGCGCCAATACCAAAATACGCATAGAACAATCGTGTTGCCTCGTTCGCTTCCCTCATCTCCTGTAGAGAGGTAAGCGAGAATATCAGTTGTTGCTCGGGCCCTGAACGATGCACCGGAGCAATGGTGATGACGTTCCGCACACCACTCCAGCTATCCGTCCATTCTTCATTAAGCATTTTGCCATTCGCCAAGGCAAGCTGGTCTTCGGTGGACAAAGGGAACCGACTATCCAGTGCCTGCACCAGCAGTCCCTGTCTCTGACTCCACGTTGCCAGATTAGGAAGAACTACCTCGGTCAATACACCTGACCATTCCTTTACCGGTTCAATCGATTCCTGAAAGCTTTCTGTTCCCCATGCAGCAGAAGTGGCATCCTGGATTTTGAATGGGTAGACCATGGAACCGCTGGCCGGGCCTCTCACCGTCAGTTCCTGCCCATATTTCAGATGGGATGTAATCCAGCCTGCATTCTCACTATTGATAAACAAGGATAAGGACACCTTCACGTGACTCCCGTCCTCCTGAAGCAGCGTAATGTGGAACGGATCATTAACCAGTCTTCCGGTATTCGTCAGAATGACCAGATGCGACTGATTCTGACGCATGAACTTCCCGGTCTCCTTGGCTAGTTGTAAATCACTCCAATGCCCATTGGAATATTGCTGTTCGAACTTGGACAGCTTTTTCTTCATGCTGCTGACCTTCTGATGCTGATAAAAGTCAGGAAACCAGACCAACTGGGCAAAAACCGTCGTTCCGTATAGAAGTACCAGACATCCTGCCATGACCAGGAAAAGCTTCATTGTTACGCCATTTCTTCTCATGCTTCTGCCTCGAAACGATATCCGGTGCCAATTACAGTCCGAATGCACTTGGCTTCATCACCTAATTTACTGCGCAGCTTCTTGATATGAGTATCCACAACACGAGAGTCCCCTTCAAAATCAAATCCCCAGATCCGATTCAGGATGGCATCCCGGGACAATACAATGCCTGCATTTCGTACCAAATAGAGCAACAGATCATACTCCTTTGGTGCAAGCTCCACTTCAATGCCGTCCTTCTCCAGTCGCCGAGCCCATGGATCAAGAGTTACCTGTCCGAAGCGAACCACACCCTGCTCTCGTCCAAATGAACCTTCAACCCGCTTCATTAATGTCTCTGCACGTGCAACCAGCACACGTGGACTGAATGGCTTCGTGACATAATCATCTACGCCCAGCTGGAATCCATGAATTTTATCGTCATCCTCGGACCGTGCAGTCAGCATGATAATAGGTACGGTGGATTGGGAGCGAATATGCCCGCATAATGTCCATCCATCCATTTCCGGCATCAAAACATCCAGAATAACCAGATCCACCTCATGCAGAGCCAACAGTTCCAATGCCTGTACTCCATGTTCTGCTTCTATGACGTTCCATTGTTCTTTTATGAAATAATCGGCCACAATCTCACGAATGCGGCTTTCATCTTCCACCAGAAGCACTGTTCTGATCATGACCGACTCTCCTTTTTAGATTTCTGATGATAACATACCTATTCCATGTGTCGTTCATGTGTCCAGACATCTTTTGGAATGAACCCCATGATATATACGATTAATATAAGCCAAAAGTTACTAATTTTTATCAAAATTCGCACAAAAAAGAAGCCATCAACGAGCAATCTTCTGCTCATTGACAGCTACTTAAATGAAATCGAAGTGTGTTATCCAGAAGTGATGCGCTACTGCGCGCTCACTGGTAACACTTAGCGTTGGTGCTCCAGACGGTGTGCCACATGCAGTGTCGGGCCAACAAAACGGTTCAGCGGGAATCCGCCGGCAATCGCTTTGGTCACGAAGGCTTTACCTTCACGAACAGCCTCTTTCACTGAAAGACCACGAGCCAATCCTGCGGTAATCGCCGCAGACGTCGTGCAGCCCGCACCATGCGTATATCCGGAGCCGACAACATCGGCTTCAAACCATTCGTAGTTGGTTCCATCATAGAGTAGATCCATTGCTTTACCCGGGCTAATTACACCTCTGTCCTTGATCAGAACATGCTTTGAGCCATGGGCATGAATTGCTGCTGCTGCTGCTTCCATCTGTTCTTTGGAGCGAATCGGTCCACTCTTCGCCAGTTGGGATGCTTCGAACAGATTAGGTGTAACCAGATCGGCACCTGGCAGCAGGAATTCGATCATTGCTTCCGTATTTTCCGGTTGCAGTACTTCGTCCGTACCTTTGCAGACCATTACCGGATCGATCACGATCTGTGGCAGACCACTGCGGCGAATATGCTTCGCTACCAGTTCAATAATATCTACAGAACCGAGCATACCTGTCTTCATTGCATCAAAACCGATGCCATCAAGAACAGTGCGAAGCTGCGCTTCTACTACATTTAATTCCACAGGAAAGACCTGGTGATCCCATGTATCGGGCTCCATTGCCACAACCGTAGTCAGTACGGTCATACCATACACACCCAGCTCCTGAAAAGTTTTCAAATCAGCTTGAATCCCTGCACCGCCGCTCGTGTCCGAGCCAGCTATTGTTAATGTTTTTGGAATCGTCATGGTAGTTGCATTCTCCTTTGTGTCTCAGTTGACATTATCCTATCCCTTGTACGAGCGGATGTCAATGGCATCTGAAGCCACACAGAGCATGGTTTTCCGAATGAATCAATTCACATCTTTGGTCTCCAAACGAACCATGGACATCGAAGCAATCCATATACCTACAGCTCCAAGGGTCAGCGGGATAACAATAAGCGAATGAATGGAAACTTCCGACCCGTTGAATCCGGAGCAGACAATCGAAACTAGCAAAATGGACGAGACCATTGTCGCTGTAACAGAATGCTTACGCATACCGAAGAATAGGGGAATGAGTGCCATACACGCAGCCGATAAAGAACTGATACTGTACTTCACCAGAAGTCCCAACATATCCCGATTGCTCAGTGATTCAGGAATGAAGGAATAGAATTGATTAACAATCAACAGCAGTGAACCCATCAACAGATCGGTAACCATAATCATCACAATTGTAAAACCAAACACGATAATCAATTTGGCCGCGATGATTTTATGACGCTGGATGGGATAGGTGAACATGACGTTCATGGTTTTATTTCGATACTCACTGATCACCAGCTTGGATAATAAAGCTCCTGCAAATATGATAAAGGTCGCTCTCGCAAACGTATCGATAATTATAAAGGCGGTCTGGTAATCGGCATAGGCATAATCTTCTGCTCCCATATCCATGAATCCAATCATAATCAGGAAAAGAAGAATGGCTATGTTGGCAATACCTGCACCTGCAAAATTACGTGCAAAGCGGTGCTTCCGCATCTCAAGTCTGATTAGTTTAAGCAACGTCTTCATCCCCTTTTACCAACTTCATGAAGTGTTCTTCCAGGGAATGAGCCCGTTTGGATATCGATTCGATCTCAATGCCGTGTTGAATCAACTTGGTGTTCAGTCCCGATGGAATGATTCCCGGATCATAGATTCGTAACGTTTGGTCATCGACCAGTTTATAATTACTCAAACCAAGCTGGTGTTCAATGACATAAGTCGCTTTGCGGATATCTACCGCCTGTAACTCGATGAACTCATTTTGACTTCCACGAATGCTCTCCATCGATACTTCCTCCACCAAGCGACCGCCGCGAATGACACCAACCGTGTCCGCAATTTGCTCTATCTCGCCAAGAATGTGACTAGAGACCAACAGGGTAATGCGATACTCATTGCTAAGGCGCTTGAACAAATCTCGCATCTCCCGGATCCCTACAGGGTCCAATCCGTTGATCGGTTCATCCAAAATGAGCAGTTCGGGTGTGGTTATGAGTGCACGAGCCAATCCCAGCCTCTGTTTCATACCCAGAGAGAAGTCCTTGACCGGTTTCTTGCCCGTATCCTTAAGCCCTACCGTTTCCATCGTGTTGTCGATGATCTTTTTGTTGTGAAACCCCATGTATTCACAGTGAAGCTCCAGATTCTCGCGAGCAGACAGCTTATCATAGAAAAAAGGATATTCAATAATGCTGCCCATTCGTTTCAACACTTCATAGGATGTAGGTGTAAGCTTCTCCCCAAACAGTTCAATTTCTCCTGTTGTTGGTTTAACCAGATTGGTCAGCATCTTCATGATGGTTGTTTTGCCTGCACCATTCGGACCGAGAAACCCATAGATCTCACCTTGCTTAATACTCATATTGACGTTGGATACAACCTCGACCCCTTCATATACTTTGGTCACATCTATCGTTCGTGCGATATAAGTCATCGTCTTGTTCTCCTTTACGTCCCCTGTCCGGGTTCCTATACTGTATTGTAAAGAGAAAAGTCTGCTTTTTTATTAATCAAATCTTACAAAAACCTTAAGCTTGACCGAAAATGCCAAAACAGGCTCTACCTGGCCTTTAAGGTAACCGAAAATACAGTCCGTTGATGTGGCACACTATGTAAATGAATGCTTCCACCCATCCGCTCAACTAGCCGCTTCGTAATCGTCAGCCCAAGGCCGCTGCCCTGATAGAGTCGATTGCGAGAATCCTCCAGTGTATACATACGTTCGAACACACGGCTATGCTCACTCTCAGGAATTCCCTTCCCTTGGTCCCAGATTTGTAGCGTCACAGGTCCACCTGCCGAATGTTCGAGCGTTAGCCCTAGCACCTTACCCTCTGATCCATATTTCATCCCGTTGGTAATGAGATTATCCAGCACACGGTCCAGTGCTTCTTCATTTCCTTGCACGAAGATATCATCATCAGGTATATCCAGCTCCACATGCAACCCGAGATTGGTCAACATTTCATAAAAGGAGATCATCTTCAACCGGCATAATTCGCTTATATTAACTCGACTAAGCACCAGCTCAGTGTCTCCAGATTCCAGCTTCGCCAGATCGAAAAAGGAATGAATCAGACGTAGCACTTCCTGCGCCTTATCTTGTATTTTCTCCGTCATAATCTTTCGTTCCTGATCGGTCAATGATGGACTGTGCAGCAAGGTCTCACTATAGCCCAGCACAACCGTAAGCGGCGTTTTCAGATCATGCGAGATGTTGGAGAGCATATTGCGCATCTCCTTCTCCTGGTTCGCATAACCGGCCGTCGCACGGTGCGCATGGTCCAGCAGCTGGTTCATGTCTTTCAGAAGTTGGCTAACTTGATCATCACTGTTGAATACAAGCAAGCGCTCAAAGGTGCCTTGATCCAAAATAGCGGATATTTTCTCATGAATATAAGACAAGTGTTGGCTGCGTTTCCGCAATCTCACCCACATTCCAATGACCACAATGACTAGAATAGCTGTTGTACTGGCAAAAATCAGTGTCATGCCTGCTCCGCCTCCAGCTTATATCCGATGCCCCAGAGTGTCTTGATATACTGGGGAGCCGAAGGGTCCACCTCCAATTTCTCGCGCAGACGACGCATATGTACGTTAATGATATTTTCGTCTCCATAATAATGATCGTTCCAGACCGAAGCGTAGATCTGAGCCTTGGTGAACACTTTGCCGGGATGAGTAACCAATAGCTTCAGAATGCCAAATTCCTTGGAGGTCAGCTTGACGGGTGTACCTTCACGTTCCACCTCGTATGTCTCCATGTCGACCACAAGTCCGCCGAGGTGAATACGCTGATCTTTAGCCACTTCAGCCACAGGCTGAGCGGTATAATTGGCGCGGCGAATCGCAGCTTTAATACGGGCAGTCAACTCGATTAATGAGAAGGGTTTGCTCAAATAATCATCAGCACCGAAGCCCAGCCCCAGCGCTTTGTCCACTTCTCCATCCTTCGCAGACAGAATGAGCACAGGTACCAAACTTACTGCCCGAATGGTCTGCAGCACATCCATCCCACTCTTACGAGGCAGCATCAGGTCCAGAATAACCAGATCATACCCCGGTTGTGACTGACTGAATTGACATTCTGCCTCTAATCCGTCATATGCATACGTGACGTCGTATCCCTCTTTTTCCAGATAAGGTCCGACCATCTCACTAATTGAACGATCATCTTCAACAAGCAATAAGCGGTGACTTGACACAAGTTCCCCTCCAACATGAACATTTTTCTTTATTACCTCACAGTTTGTTTGAATTGGCAATGACATACGAAAAAACCTGACAGGAGCACCACTTTGGTATAAAGTGTGTTTCCTGCCAGGTCTATGAGCGTTAATAGATGAGTGCTTATACGTCTAGTCTCTGTATCCGTTCTCGCTGTGTATCCAGCACAGCCCAATGGTTCCTGCACCTGCATGGATACTCACCACAGGAATAAACGGCATGATCTCGGTCTTTAATCTAGGCAATAGATCTGCAATCTGTTTTTTGATTGTGACGGCTTCTTCCTGATTATTCGCATGCATAATGCACACATGCTTTACTTTCTCCACATCCAGTTTGAGCATATCCAGCATACGCTCTTTCGTCCGCTTGAACGTGCGAATCTTCTCATTCACAACCACTTTGCCCTCTTCAAATCGAAGCAACAGATGGATCTTGAGCAGTTGACTGATGATCAGCTGTGTGCCCGACACCCGCCCACTGCGGTGAAGATGCTGAAGACTGGCCGGTATGAGGTAAAAGGACATGTTATCAATCATCTGTTCAATATTTACTTTGATCTCGGCAGCCGAACATCCCTGCTTCTGCCATTCCAGTCCTTGCATAATCATCTCACGATGAGGATAGGCACCTGCCTTTGAATCAATTGCGGTCACCGTCACTCCTGCAATCTCTGCAGCCTGCATGGACGTATGCAGCGTTCCGCTCAGTGCAGTAGAGCAATGAATCGTAATAATCTCATCGTACTTGTCTTTCAGCGACTCATATAGTTCAATGAACTCGCCAATGGGTGGCTGCGAACTGCTCGCACGTGAAGCCTCCGCAAGTTTTTCATAGAACGTTTCAGATGTAATGTCATCGGTTTCCCGGTAACATTCTTCTCCAAATACGATGCGCAGCGGTACGATGTAGATATGATTTTGCTCCGCAAAAACGGGATCCAGTGTACTGGTACTATCGGTGACCCATGCAATTTTCTTCATGACATCCTTCTCTCTTGCCGGATTGTTCGTTCTGTATCCTCAATCGTCAGGCACAAGCCCGGCGGTTTATTTAAAATTTGAATATTTCATATTGTAAACGTTTGCGATACTGCCTCTCAATTATAAAGGAACGGACAGACCGTTGTCTTGTGGCGCAATCATGAACAACCCTATTATTTCCATTTATAGCTAAAAAAATGTCTTGCCTGTGAAGGAATAAATTGGTATGCTGTTGTCCTTCTCTCTTTTTTCGCCTTGACTGAAGTGAACGGAAACGCCGTTCAATCCACTTATCGGAGGTGTCACATGCTTTATTTCACTCTGGCTTCCAAAGCCTACTCCCGGAACCTGCAATACCGCGGGGCACACATGGTCCATAACTTGGCAAGCGCCATGTTCGGTTACATGTACGCCTGCCTTTGGATCGGCATCGGGGCCGATCACACACTCGGAGAATACGGGACACAGGGGATGATCAGTTATATTGCGTTCACGCAATCCTCTCTCTGGATCTCAGGTTTTCTCACGAATGGATTGGGTATTCCCCTATCCGTCAGGACAGGGCAGATTGCACTGGATCTGATGAGGCCTGTTCATCTGTTCACCCACCTGATGGCACGCGAATGGGGGCAGATTGCCTACCAGTTTGTGTACAAAAGTATTCCGATCTACCTGCTCTTCTCCATTGTCTTTTCCCTGGATTGGCCCTCAGACGTTTCAACGTTGTTCTATGCAGCACTTGGTCTTGCCGGCGCCGCATACTTGTCCATCTGCATGAACTACATTATCGGTGCCACGTCGATGTGGACCACAGAGTCCTCTTGGCTTCACTGGGGCAATCACGCGATGATGAATCTGCTGGCTGGTTTTTTCATTCCACTGGAATGGCTACCGAACTGGCTTGAACAACTTGCCTGGATATCACCCTACCCTTTCCTGCTCTATGTACCTACCCGAATCTATCTTGGTTTCGAAGATGGCTCCTTGCTATGGGGAACCTTGCTTTGGTGCGTCTTCATGACGTTGATCTGTCTTGCGATTACCCAAGTGTTACGTCGTAAAGTGGAGGTACAAGGCGGATGAAACGAACTTCCTGGTTCAATTTATATAAAATGCTCATTCGAACGAGCATCCGCAGCCGGATGCAATACAAGTTCAATTTCATCATGGCGTCCGTACTCGCCGCTTTAATTCAAATCTCCGAGTTTCTGATGGTTGCTCTGGTGCTGCACAAATTCGGAGCCATTAAAGGCTGGTCCCTCGATGAAATTGGTTATCTTTTCGCCATCATGACGTTATCCAAAACACTGTACCGCACATTCGGCAACGAGGTTCATCATCTGGAAAAATACTTGGTGGGCGGTGAGCTTGATCAACTGTTAACCCGTCCCATGCCCGTATTGCTGGCACTGCTTCCACAAAACTTCCGCATCATGGCTGGAGAAGTCTTGCAAGGCGGTTTTATTCTCTGCTGGTCTCTAGCAGGCATGATGCAGAGCGGACAGATCGGCTGGACTGCCATTCCTTTCTCCCTGTTCATCATCCTGACAGGGGCAGTGATTCTCTTTTCCATCGGACTCGCTACCGCCACACTCGGATTCTGGACCACACGCATCGAGGAATTACAGACGATCACGGAAGATGCAGCACGAACAGCTGCCCAATATCCGCTAACGTTATATCCCAAATGGATGTCCGGCATTCTGCTAACGGTGATTCCTGTGGGATTCGTCAACTACATTCCGTCACTCTACCTGCTGCGGGGTGAAGGAGGAGCGTGGGTTCTAGTTGCTGTTGCGGCGGTTGCCGTACTGAGCTTGGCTGCAAGTCTGCGTTTCTGGCAATTCGGCATGACCAAATATCAAAGTACAGGTAGCTAAGGAGGCGAAACGAATCATGAACATGATCACAGCACGGCATCTGCAAAAGGAATTCAAAACTCCTGTTATTCGCGAAGGACGTTTCTCCGGGTTACGTACGTTATTTTCACGTGAATATGTGTCCAAGGAAGCGGTCCGCGATATCAGTTTTGATATCGGCCCAGGGGAGTTTGTGGGCTACATCGGTCCAAACGGGGCTGGTAAGTCTACCACGATCAAAATGCTGACAGGTATCCTGCACCCAACCTCGGGCGAGGTCCGGCTTGGTGGTATGAACCCCCATCAGGACAGGCGCAGCACCGTCGGTCGACTGGGCGTCGTGTTTGGACAGCGCAGCCAGCTCTGGTGGGATCTACCCGTGAAAGATTCATATGATATTCTGGCCGAGATGTACGGCGTCCGTGCCGAGGATAAAAAGAAACGGCTGTCCCAGTTCGCCGAGCTGCTGGACCTTGAATCGTTCTGGGCCACGCCTGTCCGCAAGCTTTCGCTTGGACAACGCATGCGTGCGGATCTCGCAGCTTCCATGCTGCATGATCCGGAACTGCTTTTTCTCGATGAACCGACGATTGGACTGGATGTGAACGCAAAGCGGAACATTCGCCAATTTCTACGTACATTAAATGAAACGTTTGGCAAAACGATTTTGCTGACCACACATGACATGGACGACATTGAGCAGTTATGCAGCCGGGTCATGGTGATTAACCATGGTCAACTGACATATGACGGCACGATCTCATCGCTTCGCGAAACCATCGGACTGCCTACGTTAATTCGGGTAACGTTCCGGGGAGCGTTTCACATCCCAGATGTTGTGTCGTCCGCGATACAGATTACAGGAGTGGAAGGACAGATCGTCACCACCCAAGTGAACCGTAAGGAATGGAGCACAATGGACATTCTCAAACAGTTGGAACATTGGGGTGAGATTGAAGATGTAGAGATGAAAGAACCTGATTTTGAAGATATCATTCATCGGGTGTACTAGTCGGCCCATTTTGTAATGAAATTGGATGAAGACCTGTTCTTCTGCCGTTACATGAAAGAGGGACATGACGTACTGTAATAGCGGAGGTGAAGCGTCATGCTTGTGACCAAACATATACTGGCAGCATCCAGCGCACACGCCACTCCCTATTACATCGTACGTGGCATGATGCCGGGACCGGTGATGTTCATTACATCCGGGGTTCATGGGAATGAAACGGCGAGTATGGCCGCTGCACAAAAGCTCGCAGATGATTGTACGACGGGTCGTCGCGTCATTCAGCGAGGGCTGCTGATTATCGTGCCACGCGTGAATCAGAAAGCCTACGCAAAGAAAATCAGAGGTAAGCCAGATCTGAATCGTACGTTTCCACGCCGTATGTCGGGCAAGGCCAAGCATCGATTAGCAGCGGCAGTTTTTCAGCTGGCGCGTGAACATCGGGCCGACTGGTGGCTCGATCTGCATGAAGCCAACGGACTTTCACAGCTTAGTTCGCGAGTGCTCGGACAAACGCTGATTACCAATCCCGGCAGTCGGACGATTCCGGCTTGCAGAAGAGTGATCGAACGGATGAATCGGTCGATTGCGATTCGTGATCGTCATTTTAACCTCAAGCAGCATGAGTTACCGGGATCTGCCCGTACAGCGGCTTCAAGAATATTACAAGCCCGTTCTGTTACGGTGGAGACCTGCTGGAGTCTGAAACGCTCTACCCGGATCAAGTATCAGACGGAGATTGTGCACCATTTTCTGCGTGAAGCGGGCATGTCATGATTGAGATTATGAAGATACAAATAAAAGACACCTTCAGAAGAGAGCGCCCGAGGATACACTTCGGGAGTTCGCTTTGGAGGTGTTTATTTTTGCATTTATCTCTGCATCATTGCTTCCAGAATTTTATTACCCACAGGGTCCAGCGGCATGAGTGGATAAAGGTCTTTTTTAGTTATAAACTTGAATATCGCATCCAGATACTCATCCACAATGGAGGCTGATCCAAAACAATAATTGGACAATAATACGACGCCTATCCCCTGTTGCTTATTTATAGCCAAATAACTGGAGAAACCAAATGTGCTACCGTTATGCCAGAGAATATTCTGATCTGAGATATGATCACTAAACCATCCGTAACGATGAGTTGAATCTCCAATCATTACAGGCATGTGACTTTGTTGCATTGCAGAGACTGGCGGATGATCTTCATTCAGATTGGCCTGCACAAATAAACACATATCGTGAAGAGACGACTTGATCGCCCCTGCCCCTTCATGTACACCAGTATCCCAATGAGGCATCTTTTTCCCCGTTGACGTATGTCCATCTACAAATCTGCCATTCTGTTCTGCATTCAGCATAACAGCTGTCTCCGTCATCTTTAATGGACCTGTGATATATTTTTTCAGCAGATCGTCATATGTACTGCCTGATACTTTACATAGGATATAACCCAGTAAGCCCACGCCGGTATTGGAATACTCAAATGAACCCATCTGATCCGTAAAGTCAGCATCCGATAAAAAAGCAAGTAAATCATCCTCCGTATAATTTGAAAACGGATTGTATCGATTTTTCTTCGAAGACAGGTTTGTAGCCATTCCAGGTAATCCAGAGGTATGCGTAGCAAGACTTTTTAAGCTAACCTTATTCAAATAATCGTTTTTACCATTGTGTATGTACTTACCAACCGTGTCATCCGTGGAAAGCTGCTCTTGATGTTCCAATTCTAATAGAAGGATCGATGTAAAAAGCTTGGTTACAGAGCCGATTTCGAACAATCTGTGTTCGGGAGCCGCCGTGCTCTTCTTTTGGGGATTGCCTACCGAATGATATTCGATATCGCCCTTTGTAATTATGCCAATCTCAAGATGCAGATGTTTCTTGCCTTTAATGTAATCGGATACAAAATCTTGTAAATCCCTCATAGAAAATGTTACTCCTTTTTGGTGTAAATTTCATTATTGGAATATTGAAATTGCTTTAACCACCACTATGTATTGGCAAACTACACTATGTATTCGTTTTAAATCTCCGATTCCCTGCTCGTTAGTCATCTCCTGTTTTTCTGCTAAACAGGAAAAGAGCCGCGATTACGGCTCTTTCTTTGTTACCCTGAACGACTGAATATAGTTGTGGATATCATCTTCTGGCGTCTTAAGCAACCTGGCCAGATGAATCTGCATCTGTTCCAGGTGATCGATATGCTTCTGAATATCAGCGATTCGGTCAGAAACGAGGGATTTTAACGTCTCACTTTCCATATCCTCCTGGCTGAGCAGTTGCAGCGTCTCTTGTATTTCTTTTAAGGAGTAACCCAGCAGCTGGGCGTCCTTAATGAACTTAATTTTGACCAGATAATCCTCGGTATACACCCGATATCCGTTGGAGGAACGACGGGGAGCAGGCAGAATCCCGCTATCCTCGTAATAACGGAGGGTTGCCATACTCACACCGGTACGCTTGGCCAACATTCCTCTTGTCATGGTTTCCATGCCTACTCCTCCACCTTTCTGCGGACTTATTGCGTTTGTTTGTTGCGGATCTTGGTATACGTGGCATCATAGGTGACCTCGGGAAATTGCGCTGAAGAACCTTGCAGCAAGGGCTGCTCTTCCCCTTTCAGATAACGGTCAAAGAATGCCAGCGCATAGGATCTTGTTATATCCACATTATGTTCTGGCGTCATGCCTCTGGCGAATAGTTTCGGTGAGATTAATGAAATATCCGTAAAGCTTTGATGGAAGAAATTATCCACCGTCAGATAATAGGTATCATTCAGACTACTTGTCATCACTCGATCCAGATCAGGCTTAAACTCTGGATAGGCTACTTTTTCCGTTTCGGTGGCATCCGGTTCCAGACTTTTGGCGGTTCCACCCGACATGATATACATAAACGGCTGTTTCAGGGCTGTCTTGGATACGGTTCCCCAGAATCCGCCTTCCAGGCTAAGTCCTGCTTGGAATCGCTCATCCTGCGCCAGTGCTTCCGCTGTCGTTGCCCCACCATATGAGTGACCCATGATGCCCACTTGATCCAGATCAAGTTTGCCTTGGAGCAATTGATTCGGGTCATGTGAATTCCATTGGGTAAGCGTATCGAGCACAAAGCTTGCATCAGCTGCACGGATACCTATGCCTTCTACATTATATTGATACAATTCCGCTGACGTTGCAAATTCAGGGTCAGCCTGATAGGAAACTTCACGTCCATCGGGAAATGTCACTTGTGCTGACGTATAAGGGTGATCTATCCCCACGACAATGTAACCATGGCTAACCAGTTCCTCAATCATCGTCATGCTTTGAAAACGGGCTGAGCGGACACCCGGCGAGAATAGCAGAACCGGATACTTGCTTTGGACGGTGGACATCTCAGCTCCTTGCACCACATGTGTTGGAATGGTATCCAGATAACTGAACACCTGAGATGGAATGCCAAACACCAGACTGATCGCTTCTCCCAGTTCACTAGGGTAATGCTCCAGCGGCAGCCCTTGGACGGCCTCCTGATCCACCGGGTACCATACATTAATCATAAGTTCACGTTTGTCCCCGGTCTCGGGTGTTTTGGTCTCTTCACGAGATTCATCCACCAGGTGCTCAGAGAACGTGCCAATGGCATATGAGCCGGTTGGTTCAGGCATTGTAAAAGCAGGTAACAGCCAGGTCAGTATGATTGAACCTGCACTGAAGGCCAGAACCAGAATCGATGCCAGCGTCATCTTAATCCATGAACGACGGTTGGATTTCTGCGCGCTGTGAACATAACGGCCACTGCGGTATGATTTCATGAGTTGAATGATTAACGTTATGAATAATACAAGTGTAACGATATAGGTTAGTATCATCTGCACCCGAAATGAATTGATTAAGCCATGCAGAAGCACTGCCAGAATCAGAGCTGTGAGTGTCCCCATTATCATTGCCCAGCGCTTCGGAAACACCAGCATAATTACTGTAACAGCTACGGTTACCAATACCAAAATCCATTCTAAAATTCTCATTATCCAGCCTCCAATATTCCTTGATGAATCAAGAATAAACCTTGAAGTATACTTCAAGGTCAAGGCTGAATATGTGAACGAAAAACGGGTGAAGCAAGCCAATTGAAACACATTGAAACACCCGATGAATATACCCTACATCCAGCCCGAATGCACTTGTACGGTATATTCATCGGGTGACCACAAATGACTATTCTACGGTTACCTTTGTTCGAGGCATGGTATGCATCGCTCCTGAGGTCACATGCGCCTGCACCACGTACACTCCGGGTTGCTGAAACACATGTTTCACTTCATATATACCATCACCTATAGATACAGCCTTCGTCGCTCCCCGAGATTCAAGCTCTTCGGCACTCATCATTCCTTGATCGAATGAAGGTGCTTCGGGTTCATCCTGTTCATTCCATACCTGAAACTGTACATGATCCGCATCATTTACAGACTGATCTCCCTGTGTCAGCTTGATCTGCAAAGCGACCTCTTCATTCACTTTCGCCTTATCCGGCATCATAAGTTTCACCCGGATCATCTCCGGCATCTCCCCGGAAGCAGACTGCTCCTCATAGGAGCAGCCAGCGACCAAAAGGATCAGCACCAGGAAGGGCGTGAACCAACGAGCTTGTCCGCTCATCACCATCTATCCTTTCTTATCAAGAAGATTTTGGTGTTTTGCCGATGCCCCACAGCATCACGATGATGATAATAAAGGCAATCAGTGCCAATAGCGGAATGGTGATAAATCCAAACCAGTTCAAATAGTCGGTATAACATGGAACCTTGCCGCACGCCACGGCATTACCTGTAGCCGAAAAAATACGCTGGATCGTTACATGATATAACGAGATGCCGCCACCGACGAAACTAAGTGGGAGCACGTATTTCGTGATGCCCACGTCATCCTTAAAGTAGGCAATGCCCAGCAAGATCGTTAGTGGATACATGAATATGCGCTGATACCAGCACAGATCACATGGAAGAAAGCCCTTGATCTCACTGAAATAGAGACTGCCCCCTGTTGCAATAACGGAAACGGCCCAGGCAACAAATAACCGGGTATCCACATTTCTCGCTGGACGCTCCGATTTTGATGATGTACTCATTCCTCTGTCCCCCTTTTCATTTTGCTTATACCAAATTATCATACCTCATTCTAGACTCCATCGGCTATTCAAGCTGTTATGTAGGTCATTACTCGATGATTATACCAAATTTTTGAACTTTTGGGTGAATACAAAAAAGCTGCCGTATGGGGCAGCTCTTTTGCTTGATTCATATGAAAAACGTTGGATTACATGGATTTAGTCAGCGTAATGGAACCATCTTTTTGTGCCCATTTCACGTCCCAGTTCAGAAGTTCAGCAATGAAACGCAGGGGTACTTGCGTACGTCCATCTTTGTTTACAAATACAGTTGAACCCACGTTTTTCTTCACACCGTTCACTTCCATCACGTTGTTGTTCACCCAGAATTCAAGGGTATCATCGCCAGCCATTACCGTTACTTGTTGTGCTTTTTTGTCCCATTTCACTGTTGCACCAATACCTTCACTTAGGAAGCGCAGTGGAATGTATGTTGTGTTTTTCCAAAGTACTGGTGTTGTGTCCATGTTGGTTGTTTTGTCGTTAATTTTCAGCATTTTGCTGTTCAGTTGCATCCATACTGTTGTCATTTCCGGCGCGGGTGCAGGTGTTGCTGGCTCTTGGAATTTGTCATTGAATTGAGTCACGATCGCGTTACCCAGGGCTTGACCTACACCGAACATCACTTTGAAGCCTTCACGATTTGTTGTGTAAGAAGCATCATAATTACCTGCTGCATATTGATTCAATACGTTTTGCACTTGATTCTCATGCGTTGTCAGAGCTTGTTGTCCTGCTGCTTTTGGCAGATTGCCAGCTGTTGCCGAATCCAGGAATGTAGCAAACTCTGTTGTGAATCCATCAATACGTTTCTCTACTGCTGCACGAGCCGTAGCATCGTTGTTTTTAACGGCTTTTACGTAGTCGCTTTGTGCATTAACGTGGTTGGTTACCCAAATTTTCTCGAAAGCATTGGCACCATCGTTGCCGTAAACGGAAGCAATCGCTGCTTTGAAGTCAGCTGTGTTTCCAGCTTCAGCTGTAACCAGTGCGTTGGAGGCTGCTGTGCGTCCATCAAATTCCTCTTGCATTTGCAGAGCCGAAAGCGCAAAGTGCTCGGAAGCCAAGTGGTTGAGTGCAGATCTCAGATCAGCTGCTTTCGTATCCGCTTTGGTATTTTCGAATTTCTCAGGCATTTGTGTAGTAATGGCCGTTGAGAGCGCCTTACTTACGTCGAACATTTCTTTGAAACCTTCACGGTAAGCCTTGTATGCATCAGCATAATCTCCAGCTACATACTCATCGAATACTTTTTGCACGAGATCTTCATGTACTTGCAGAGCCTGTTTGGCTGCTGCTTTTGGCAACTTGCCTTCGGTAGCTGTGCTCAGGAATGTGGAGAATTCATCCACGAAACCGTTGATGTTTGCCTGTGCTTGTTTGATCCCAGCCTGGTTGCCCATTTTGGTTGCTTTCACCAGATCATCTGTGTATTTATTATGAGCGCGGAAGATACGTTCGAATTCTTTGGCACCAGCGTCACCGTATAGGGAAGCGATTGCCGGTTGCATATCCAGTGCATTCTGGTCGAGTGCTTTGTAGGCTGCATCTGCATCTTTAGCTCCGTCATATGCTTTGGCCATTGCCGTTACTGCGAGTGCAAAGTGCTCGGACAACAGGTGGTCCAGGTTCGCTCTCAGGTCAGCTGCAGGTGTGTTCACGGATGCTTTCATCATGGTCATCGGTGTCTGTGGTGCGGAAGCTGCTCCAGCGATCCCCGGCATCAACAGTGTCAAGCTAAGTACAGGTGCGATAAACTTCTTCATTTTCATTTTCATTACGTGTTCACTCCTCGATTATGTTTTGTGTATAATTTCTTTCCTTGTCGTCGTCTTCATAGGGTGTAACGCAGGCTTCTCCATTCTGGATCACTCTGTGGGCAAAAAAAGTTCGCAGCTTTCAGTGAAGAAAGCTACGAATGCCTGTTGTATCAAGGTTTTTTAGGATTAAAAAAATATAAAGTTGCAGTGATCTTTCCTATCCGAGACGATATACCATCTGTAAGATAGGTACTTCATTTCCCTTAATTTCTCAATTGAAGCTTACATCAAAGGTTAACCTGAAGTACAATGAAGAGAATCATATTATTCGCGAAGGAGGTCCATTCATGACCTGGTTGCCTTATGTTTTAATTGTGGGTATCGCCTTATTTGGAGGTGTTGCTACCATGATCATCGGAAATTCGAAAGCCAATCAGACCAGTAATCCCGAATATGATCGCCGCACAAAGCAAAACCTCAGTAAACTTTCCTATGTATACGTCGGTGCGATTGTACTTGGTTTTGGCGGACTAATCCTCTATCTTTTTAACTAAAATGTTTCGATTCGGCAAAGAATACGTTCAAACATGCCAAGCAACTTCAAGTTTCGTTCTACATTCTCCATGTACATGCACATGTTTACAAGTTGGAGATAATTCAGAATTATTCTGGATATGTTCGGGGTTTAATATAAAGCCATAAGGGACAGCGAGCCCATTAAACAAACCAAACCCCAACTTGAAGGAGAGATATATGATGAAAAAAAACATGAAAAAATCTGTAGCAACAATGATGGTACTGGGCATGACTTTAACAGGAGCAACGGGTGTATTCGCCGGAACGCAGCTGGAAAAAATCTCTGCATACCTTAACCATGGAATCAGCTTTAATGTTGATGGCGCGGCTTACTCACCAACGGATGGCAATGGCAACAAGCTTGCACCAATTACCTATAACAACTCCACTTATCTGCCTGTACGTGCGCTTGCCGATGCGCTACATGTACCTGTATCCTATGATGGCAAAAAAGGACAGGTCATTATTGGCCAAGCGACAAGCAATCCATCAACTCTAACGAATGTAACGTATAGTACAGCACAAAAAGACGCCATTCAAAAGGCTTTTGCACAATTCGATGGGTTCGAGACCGCTTATGCACCTCAGCAGATGATCGCAGGTGATACGTTCAAAAGTGTAGGTGCGGGTGGCGATGGCGTCAGCTTTGTTTTCAACCATATGAAAGTGGATGTGTCTCCAAGAGATTATTCAGACGGCTATACGAGCAAAGATGTGAAACTGTCCAATGGCGTGATCGCCAAATGGTACACACCAGATCAAACGGGCATGCTCACATTCCAACTGGATGATCGCTACGTTACACTTAGCTCACCGGATCATAAGCTGAGCCAAGCTCAGCTGCAACAAGTCGCTGTCTCTGTTCAGAAGGTAACTGGCAACAACGATCAAGGGATTACTGCATTCGCAGATGTGAACTATAGCAAGCAACAATTGGATAACATTCGCAAAGCATTTGCAAAGTTTGACGGGTTCACAACTGCCTATGCCCCACAACATATGGTTGCTGGAGATTCGTTCAAAAGCGTAGGTGCGGGCGGTGATGGTGTAAACTTTGTTTTCAATCGTATGAATGTCACGGTATCCCCTAAAGATTATTCGTTCAGCTATGATGGCAAAACGGTAAAACTGCCTAATGGCGTATCCGCCAAATGGTATACACCCGATCAAACGGATATGCTCACGTTCAAGCTGGATGATCGTTATGTAACATTCAGCTCGCCGAATAACCAATTGACTCACAATCAACTGGAGCAAATGGCGGTATCTGTACAGAAAGTGAAATAAACAAAAAAGAAACACACATCACTTCGGTCCCACTCTATAAGCTGGGGCTGATTGATGTGTGTTTTGTACTATGAAGACGCGCTGAATTGGTCTGAAAACAAGGCTTTCGTCCAGCTTCATTTTGAAAAGGATGGGGTTATAATGAAGTGTAAAGTATCTTATATCCGAACGAAACGGAGTGGACATCATGAACCAACGCATTGATCTGTCCCCAGAAGAACTTCAACAACTGGCAGGTGAGTTCAACAAGGCATCCCAAAATGGACAAGATATTCTGGCCCAACTCAAAACGATGATTGATCAGTCTGAGGGGCAGTGGGAAGGCGAACGCCAGCGGGAGTTTCTCGGGCGTATGAATGACAGCATGACAAACATAAGTCACTATTTACGCGGTTTACAGGAGACTGGCACCAGTCTTCAGCAGACAGCGACGCGTTTCCGTGAAGCGGATCAGTCACGTTAGGACTGATCCGTTTAGTGGCATTTCCTCATATGTAGAACCAACCTTTACAACTCAGGTTATTTACGCTCCAGTTCCGCCGCGAATGTTTCCTCCTCCTGATCCACATATCCTCTGAAAATAATCTCTTCGATATCTTCGTGATTGAATACATACGTATAATCCGGATTAATGTAACCCTCGGGGTATAAACAGCCAATATAATCAAATTGACGGGGTGGTTCTGTCATTAACATCTGCTTGCGTCCATAGATAACAAGCTTTTTGGTGCCTTCTTTTAAGCGAATAACAGACCCATTCGGCAGTAAGGTAGATGTTTCTTTGTCCATCATGTAATCTTCCTCTCTGTATTCTGTGTTGTATTGCCAGCTTCCACAGGCGTGTTCAGTACGCGGCGAAGCCAGTAGTACCGATGCGTATCCATTATAAAATGAAATACAACAAAGGCCAGCATGATATACACACTCATGAGCACAACAGCAACCGTCTGTTCGGTAACAAAGGCCAGAGAAATATTGGCCAGCAGATAACCACCGCCAGTCAGCATAGTCAGCGTCGCAACAGGCATGCGACCGCCTTTATCAGACTTTTGCCTGTTAGGTGACTGCTTCAATCTGTTGATGTGAAACTTCGCATACTGAAAGAATGCAAAACCGTATACCACAAACGAACCAATCGCATACCAAGGCGTTGTCAGGCCTAACATGCCGTAGGCAAACTTTTGAATAATCATCATAAAGCCCAATGAACATACGATTCCGAATACACCTCGAAACAGAACGTAATTCAATTGCAACCTGCGGGGAGCCACAATCAGAGCAATGGCCCATACATTCATGACTGCCAGCGGCGGGAGCAGCAAATAGGCATACAACGGCTGAAACGGAACACTGAACACTGGGATGAGCAGGAATACATTGAGGAAGAAAAGAACGAGCGTACCTGCACTGAAACGAATTCCGTCCACGGCGTATACCGCAAGATAGTTCTCGAATGCATCCCGATTATAGGATGTTCCTTCATACACGGCAGATTCGGAAGTAATGGATGTCTTGGTAGTTCGTTTATGACTTCCCATCTATTTGAACCACCCGGAAACCGTAGACCATGCTTTCTTCGCTCCATGTTTTACAACATCCTTCACGGAATCATCCTGCCCATCGCCATCCAAATCCATATTCATGGTTACCCCTTCTGCAAGATACGTCAAACCTACAGATACACCCAAGCCGACTGCACCTACTGCCAGTACAGGCGCCGCCGCAGGCAGAATGGCCGCTGCCAAGAGAGTCGCTCCCACCGTTGTTGCCCCACCGACCACAACGTTACCAATAATATCACCAGCAATCTTGTCACCGGACGCATTCTGACTGATGTTCTCCTGCGTATCCGTGAATACATCAATACCTACACTCGCCCAACCCAGCTTGTCCGTTAATGCCGATTTGACTGCATAACCTGGCTTCATCATCGAGGCGATTTCCTTAATCTGAGGTGTAGCTGTTCCGTTCGCTATTTTGGCTTCAATGTCTCGGACATAATGGATTTTGTAGTCCCTTGGTCTGCCGTTCACCAACGGATTACCTTTCACTGAATCATAGCTTTCGCGAACCAAAATACGTGGCGTGTTTCGGTTCAGCTCCTGCTTGACCATATAACCGTTTTTCACTCGATATCCCAGTTTCGCGACAGCCGCAGCAGCGGTTAGCGTACCTACTGTGCTTCCGGGGCCATCAAATGGTGCTAGCAAATTAACACCCGTAAGACCAAATCTCCCACCTGATTGATCCTCCTGTTCCATCTTCTCACGAGTAGTCTTTACATACGCAGCCAGCTGCTGCATACTCTGTCCAGCAGTCTGAAACCGCTGTTGATGTGTCTGGTACAGACCAATAATGGTCTGTCTATTCCCCGACTGCCAGGCTGCTCCCTGAATGGCTTGTTGCAGAACACTATCCACCTGTTGCAGCTGTGCCGTCACCTGTTCAATCTGCTGTGCGAGTGAATTCAGATAGTCTGCCTTCATGACAATTTTGGTCAACTGGATCCCCCCTTGGTTTACATCTATGTATGGCTCATGTCGGGCTTAAACTTCGGACAGTACGGATAACGATCGGGTCGTTAGCAGAAACAGGCTTTGCACCAGCTCTTCTTCCGTTACCTTGAAAGCTGTTAATAGATCGTTCTCTTCCCCTTCAAGGAACAACCAGTTCCCGTGGATACTGCCTATAAAATAAAGGGTTTGTGGCTGTCCTTCCCGTCCTCGAGTATATACCTCGAAATTCCCCCACTTCTCAAGCGTGGCAAAGCCTTCAGTCAATGTCTGCATTAACGCTTGATCCAGATGCTGGTCCTCTTTCAAAAGAGATTCGAACTTTTCCAAGGCTGAATCTACTGCCAACGCAGACAGATGTTTTAACGTTTCTCCCTGTATGAGTGTACGAATCGTATCCTGTGATTGAGGGTTCACATTGGATACTACTGGGTCGGGTAGTTCAATTCGATTCCCCATGACCTGAAACATTTCTTCGAATTCATCAAAAGAAGTCAGTACCGCCTGATCTTGTGCAGGTTTCCAGACCCACTCAACCATCTGCATGCCGCCTGACAAAAATCCATAGGTCACCGATGATTGCCCATCTGCTGCACGCAAATCGAGTCGGGTTATTGCACTGCTGAGCTTACAGCCCATAAGCAGGTTATGTACTTCCGGATCGATGGTCATCTGCTGGTTATCCAATTCAATAACACCATCTTCAACTAAACCTGCGAGAATCTGCTCATAGGTACGTTCGACCTGCTCCCCCTGTAATGCAGGATCATTCAGATCCGTGAGAAGCTGATCCGCTTCCGGAATATTCATTATATGAAACAGAAACAAGGCCTCCCGGCCGGAACACTGAAACGATGTATATGAAGGCAAGGTCATTCCCCTTTCCCAAGTGGTCAATATAAAGAGGTGGCGAAAGATTCTATTATTTTATTGTAAAAGGAACCTTGGCTGGGCTCAATGCGCCCCCACTCCTGATGTGAGACGTTAAGCCTGATTATATTTACCCAAAAAAATGAAAAAGGCACAGCAAAAATGATGCTGTACCTGAACTGCTTATTATCTTTAGAATTTATTTTTATCAAATGGTTCTGGAAGCTTCAAGGAGTACACCATCGTTGATTTTCCTTCATTCACGGGAAAAATCATATTAAGCACACCATCTTGTAACATGTTTTCTGGAATCTTGGCTGTGCTAAATCCCCACTTCCTCTCAGGTATGTCCGTTAAAGATACTTTCCCGATCACCGAAGTGTAGTCTGGATTGGTGAACAGCAACTCTGTAATTGAATCTTTAGAGGAGGAAATGGTCAATGTTCGATCAAAATTCAGCACTACACCATCAATTCGGTCTGGCACAGCTGATTCCATCGGCCTAGTATTTACCGGATCTAATTGGTAACTGTCCCCTACCCGATCCATCCATCGTGCACTTGCCTGAAAAGGGAGAATTTTGGGCTCCATGGCCAGATCAGTACCCTTTTCTTCATCGCTTATGCTTAATTGTTTGTTGTACCTGCTTCCTTTTGTCTCCGATACTTTGAGCCCCAAGTCCTTACTCCACTGACCCAAGGGAATAAAGGTCTGATTGTACAGCGTCAACAATTGTTTTGAAGGCTGATTTACACTAGAAGAACGCTGTCCACGAGTGAAGATGATCCGATCCTTACCGAGATTATATTGAATATGAAATGCTTTAGTGAATTCTTCTAAAGGAACATAATGCTGCCCTTCCATGTAGAAGGAAGGCTGTCCTTTATACTCTAATACACCCTGGTCAGACTTAATAGCTACAGGCTCCATCGGGAAAAAGACATTAGAGAACTGAAAGGAATTCCAGTATTTTTTCCAGTCACTGTACGTACTATAATTCAATTTAAGATGTTTATTTTCTGAAATAACATATAAGGATGGCGGGTAAGAACCTGGATTGGAAAAATACTGTTCAATAATATACTCATCCTCAGTAATCCATTGGATACTTTCGGTACGAGCGCGATAAGGAGAATCATAGGAACGAACCCGTTTAAGGGTCTTCAAATCATAGATTTGTACCTTGGAAGACTCCTTTTTACTATCCAGACCGTTCTCTGTGACCAGAACCAATGTTTTTCTTTCGGGTGAGATAAATGATTGCACATAGCCCACTCGCTCTTTAATCAGTGTGGTTTTTTTGCCATTCTTGGTTACAACCACAGTCCAGTCTGATTTCCGATCCCTCGTGTTGCCTTGAGAAACATTTAGATGAACATCTGCACTTACCTGAAAAGCTTTAGTAGACAAGCCCGTCTTCTGGTCGGGCTTCATCCACAAGTCGCTTACTTTTGCCTTCTTCCCCTTTATACCGCCATATTCAAGGTAGTGACAATCTAAAGTATCTGTGCAATAAACCCCAAAATTACGGGTTTGTGGAATCGGTGATACCACATATTTGGTGTCTGTAAAATCTCTTTCCAGCAAAATCTTTCCACGAGTGTATACTTTTTTTCCTGTGACCATGGAATAGTAGTTGGATTTAGGTACGTTTTTCTCGTAAATCGTATAATATATTCCGATTTGAGGTTCCAAGTAGATACGGTTTTCGCCCTCATGGACCTTGCGAAGTGTGTTCGAGCTATAGTCATACTCATACAAAACGTAATAATACTGCTTATCATCCGTGGCATAATAAGTTATGTATCCTTTTAATCCTGCTGGTGTGTCACTAACAATAGGATCATACTGATGGGAAGTTGTCGTCAGACCGGTATGTATCCGAGGAAGGATAGCTGGATCGGTAAAATGATACTCATTTTCTTTGATTTCACCAGTATCAAAACTTGTTCGAAGCGTAGTCACGGTCACCTCCGTGCCTCTGACTGCAAAACGAATGTTATGTTGCACCCGATCTTTGGATGAAATGGATCGCTCTGTGTTCTGTGCGGTTTGAACTATTGAAGTGGACGCTGAGACTGTGAATTCCGACATGCTAAGTATAAAAATTGAAACTAAACTGACGATGAGCCATTTGCATACTCTGGACATACTTAACTCCTTCTCTATGTAATAAATTTGGTTGAGACTCGTTAAGTATAGAACTTTTGATCTAAATATTCATTACTTTTTCTTCCATCTTCTGGTCTTAATGAAACACTCCAAAGGACAGAGACGGATGTATTCATTTATCTGTCAGCTGTCACTTTAGAATCCAGTTAATCTCTTTCTCCGTAGGAATCCTACCGCTTACTAGGTGTTACGGTTAATCGATCAAACCTTTAGATCTGTTAAACGAACAACCCTGCGATAGTACATCGCATCCATCAAATCCTCCCAGTCGAGTTCACTGGCATTAACGTCTCGATAATAGACCGCAGCAGCAGGCAAGAAACCAATCAACGGCCCTGTTCCACCGCAAATCAGACTCCCACCGTCTCCGCCTTTGGGCATCACGTCGCCAGCCGAATCGAGTGTAAGCTCATACTTGTAGGGATCACCTGCAAACTGTATGCCAAAGAAATTCGGTAGTTCCAGATCATAAGGACGATCATCCTTTTCTTCAACTCGTGTAGAGTCTAGATCTGTCGATTTATCCACAATCTCATCCACGCCTTCCAGACTTCCAAAGTGCTTCAATCTCATCGTATAGTTGAAGCTGTCCCCCCAGGGGAATAAAGTGCGACAACCGCCGCCATAGATATACTCCCATTCGTCTTCGGTCAGCAAACCAAAGCCCGCCGCTGCTTCCTCCCTCACAACGTCCTCCAGTTCTATTCCTTCGTTGAACCACAGGATTCGGACTTCATCTTCACCTTGGCGAATGAGACGGAATTGTTGATGCAATTCATATTCACGTATATCCGACTGCTTAAACTGCTCCAGTGCTGACGGGAAATCAGGATCTTCCTGCGCGTGTGCTTCCTCCTCGGATACTTCAATCCAGCCAAGCGAGATCAGTTCACATTCCACGAGCATCGGCGCAATATTCACTTCTCTCACAGGTGACATTTGGCTCGCCAGAAACGAATCCACGTCCTCCACACCATACTCACTGACCGTTTGATGCAGGTCGGCTGAGGTCTCTTCGTTCATTCCATGTTGCCAACGATCCCAGCCGAGCGTTACTTGATCCCCAGGCACAAACACAAATCTCAGCCCATCCTCCGTAAATACACCTGTCTCCATTCGCTGACCGAATCGTTCAAATGTCTCGAGACCCTCATATACCATACCATCTGGTAAACGACGAATAAGCTTACGCATCCAAGCCTCTTTATCCTGAGCATTCAACCCCTGCCACATGTCTCGTCTCAATGCTTCCATAACTTCTCCCACCTTTCCTTATACACTTTCACTTCTCTAAAATGCTTTGCTGGCTCATACATCACAATCTGACTTGTCTTGTGTACATCCTCATTTCCCTGCGGCTTGCAACATTTGTAGCAATAATTCCTTCCGTCTTCCCTCCGCTTTGCGAGCGAGCGTTGTGAGCTTCTCCACCTTGCCAAAGATCGGATAGAGCACACGTTCCGCTTCATAATGCTCAAGTTCTTGAATCTGTCTAACCAACAGTTCGAGTATTACCTCATTTTCCAGCACGGGCTGAATCTTCAGCTTCAAGCTGTCCGTAGAACGACGCAAACTGGCGACTAACGCAGGTATGGATTGAGCCGTTACACCCTGTTTTTCTACAAATGCCGCAATGAACTTATCCTGAATTAACTGATGCTCATCATCCACTTCACCCATGTAATATTCAACCAGCGGGAAATACCGCTCATCCACGAGCCCCAGCCCAAAGGTTGCATAACTGCCTGGCATACAGCTCTTCTCACCCTCGGTATCCTCATAAAACTCAAACTCTTGGATAGCCTCACGCGCATACTCTTCCAGGAGTGGATGCAACTCCGGGTACTCCAGTGCATTAGCAAAGAATCGGTGCGTATCCGACTTCGCGAGCCCTTTAATCGGCAAATACTGCTTTACGGCAGATTTCAGCTTGATCTTATAACTTTTCGGAAAGCCCTGCTTCAACAGATGAGTGATAAAGGTAAGTGCCTGCTGATAAGCACTCGCCTCTTCCTTCCGAATGTGAATGGTCATCAGAGCGAATACATCATTTGCTTTGCATTCCACTTCTTCCGTCTTCACATGAATATCGTCCTTCGCATACGTCCCGCTACCTTCTGTCATCATGCGTTCCGCACGACGGCTACCGAGTTGCTTCGCCAGTTCCAGGAAAGTTACACCTTTGGGTTTGCTATAGCTCGGCTCAAATCGTAGAATCATCACCGCCGCGTATAATAGCAGATCTATTGGTTGAGTCCCGAATGTTTGCGCCCTCCCCTGCTCGTCCGAATGTTGGCCTGCCTGTGTTTCGATGTTCGATTGAAGCGTTGCTCCGGGTTTAAGCGAATATTCGTTGGTACGATAAGTCGAGGACTGCACATCAAAATACTGTGGCAAAAACTGATTCTCCGCCCATGCCGTCACCGCACGAGTAATCTCACCACGATGTTCCGCAAGTGCATCCGGACGCCCCTGATTCAACGCTTGAATCCGATCATACTGCCTGATCGTCCATGCTACATCCAACTCCGGCAACAGCTTCGGATCAAGCAGATGACTTGTCAAAAAGAAGGACTCCAAGCGCTTCGTTGGATATGTACCGTTCTCCAGTTTCTTGTCTACATAGCTATAAATACGCTCAAGGAGTAGCTGTCTTTTCTCCTCATTAATATATTCAAGTAACGTCAATTGCATCTTACCTTCGGTTGTTGGGAATTTCCCACGAAAGGTAAATCGATAGTCAATCAATGGTGTATTAGCCAGCTTGTCCAATCTGTCTTGAACAACCTCTACAAGCTTTGGCCCGATCTCATTCCGTACCTGTTCCTCTGTAAAGGCTCCTGCCTGCTTCGATTTCAAACCATCATCCAAACCTAAATCCAGACTGTCTACGGTGGTCCGGCCAGGTCTGTAATCCAGCACAATATCATTGAAGATGCCCATTTGCAGCGTGGTTCGCTTCACAACACTTTCCAGATCATCTCGCTTTTCCTGTTCATCAAACCATTCGTGGATCGTCGTAATCATCTCTTCCATCGCCTGATCATAAAGTGTACTCATCTAATCTCCTGCCTTCCCATACATCTAATGATGTTTATCAACAACACTTGAACCTCTATGAATCCCGGATCAATCCGGGGCGTCTATGTTATAAATACGTATTGACGTTCGCATACTACCTATTATTTTACTCTCTCCAGCACACCCGGAACAATAAGGCAGCAGGGGGAGAAAAGGTGGTGAAAGATGCCCATAAGTGGTATTTAAGACATGCCCTAGTCAAAGAGATCTACGGAAGCCTTTCACATCTATGTAGACTCTCGGCATGCCCTCGCTATCATCTTCCCCACGTTGTATAATCATTGTATTCCTTTTCAGGAGGTCTGACTAAATGAGCTATAGCAAATACTTCCCTTTGGAAAACTATTTGAATCAGGTTTCAATCACCCTTACATATGCAGAGCTTGAGGAAATTCTCGGATTTACGTTACCCCCTACAGCGTATAATCGCGAACAATGGTGGGTGAATAATTCCAATAATCATACACAGGCACTATCCTGGTTAAATGCCGGCTGGAAGGTGGATAATGTGATTTTAGGAAAAAACGTTACCTTTGTCCGCTTCGAGTCATAGATAATCATGTACTATATAAATTGAACTAAAGATTATTCACACTTACAACTCCAATGACAGAACAACCTTCCGATCGCTGTTATCCCCAGATTTTTTTCATTCACTCTTAAAAGGTGAAAATCCAGGGATAAAGGCGAGCCTATGCTTCCGATGCAGCTTTCTTTCAGAAAGCTTTTAGCTTCGCTTTTTCAGGTTATTTCTGTCCTCTTCGTTCTCTTGTGAATGTTTTAGTTCAATTTATATAGATTATTTGTATTAACCCTCAAAGGCTCTATTTTTCTTATCCTTGTTGTTTTTTGTCATGAAAATGCCTACAAAAAAAGCAGAGTAGATCCGATGAATTCATCGTTCTACTCTGCTTTATTTATTAATTAACTGTCTTATACCACTCGTTCACTTCGGCTGTAATATCATCGCCGCCCATGGACTTCCACTTTGTCACAAACGTATCAAATTCCTCAATGCCCACCTGACCATAGATGATCTTGCTGAACGTATCCTTCTCCAGCTTGTCGATCGCGTCCTTCTTCATTTTCATCGTCTCGGTTGGTGCCCCGGTGAACTTGTTCTTGATCGCGTTATCTTTATTCGCAACAACCACCTCAGCGGCGACAAACACTTCCGGTTTGTTGGCAATCTTCGTATTTTTCTCAAAAGGAGTCTCCGGCTCTTTGCCCTTCGCCAGTTCCGCTAGCGTATCCATCATCAGATTCGGGATCCGGGCACCATCATACGTAATCGTATATTTGAGTGGGGATACGCCGTCTTTTACTTCAGCTTCACCAACAACTTTGCCATCCACGATGTCATAGTCATATCCTTGCGCAAAGCCATGTTCGAACTCGCTGCCCACTTCCGGGTTGGCAAAGTTGTCGAACAGATAATTCTGATACGTGAAGAAAATCTCCGGGTTCGCCATGTCTTTGTTAATCAGCACCACCCCGTTGCTTGCACCAGAACCATGTTGATGGCTCTCGCCTGTTGGCCCTGTAGGTAAGGCAATAGCCTTGTACGTGGCACCATCCACATTTTTCTTCACATCATCGATCGGCCAGTTTGGCATCCAGTGTGGCCCAACGATAATGCCAGCTTTACCTGCGGTGAACAGTTCTGCTGCCTTGATCTCGTCATATACGCCTGCTTCTTTGGGCAGATAACCTTTGGACAACCAATCTTTCATCGTCGCAAGGCCTTCCTTCACACCTGGCTGGATGGAACCATATTGCAGTGTGCCGTCTCCAGCATCATTCCATTGTCCAGGCATCGTGTTGTACATGCCGAAGATCCAGCCCGATTCCGTCATCCACGTATTGAGCGCATTCTTCATGCCGACAGTGAGACCATACGTATCTTTCTTGCCATTCCCATCGGGGTCCTGATTCGTAAAAGCATCCATCACCGTAACCAGCTCATCCATGGTTTTTGGTTCTTCCAGTCCCAGCTTCTTCAACCAGTCTTCCCGAATGAACATGACCGAATCACCATTGTAGGCATAATCAAAGATCGGAATGCCATAACGCTCGCCCTCATACATGTATGGATACCATTCCTCCGGTGCCGATTCAGATGCCTGTTTCCATGTGTCCGAAGCATATTGGTCAAATAACTCGCCTGCATTGGCAAACTTGCCGGATTCGATTAATTCCCTTACCAGATTGTAGTCTCCCCGAATGGAGACGATATCCGGCAATTCCTCGTTAGCGGACAGAGACAAGCGCAATTTTGTATAAAATGCATCATTGGTCACCGATACGGCCCACGGTGTGGTCAGATCGATACCAAGTCGTTCCTTGGCCCATTTGGTATGCACATTGTTCTGTGCCGTTTCCCCATTCTTGAACTTTGTATCATCATTCCAGGCCCGCAAATAGCTCATCTGTACCGCCGGTTCATACTTCCCATCTTGCAGAGCAAGTGGTGCAGTTGCTTCCTTCACCGGTTCTTCCTTGGCCCCCGAACTGCATGCCGTTACAGCAACCATCGTTATTGCGAGCAATGCCGTCATCATTTTTCTATACATGAACTAACCCCTCCTCAGGTAACTTGGATACCCTTTTGTGCCAAATGCACCTCTGCATGTGGCATTATGCACCTTACATGAAAAGGATAGTGCAGCCGGGGAGGCAAACATATATCACAATTTCAATGTTCATATTGATTTGTTAACCGTTCCGAAAATCTTGCGGGGTCAGTCCATAATGTTTGCGGAACACCTGAATGAAATAAGGCGTGTTGTTGTACCCCACTTCCTGACCAACTTCATAGATCTTCATCGCCGTATGCTTGAGCAAATGAACCGCACGTTCCATTCTGGAACGGATAATATAATCACTAATACCTTCACCGGTGGATTGTTTGTACATTTTCGACAGATATACCGGGTGCAGATGCACTTCTCCAGCAATGACCTGCAACGATAGATCCTCACCCAGATGATGGTCGATCCATTGCTGCACCTGCCTAATGAGGGTTGATCCCGCATCCTGTCCCGCCTCGCTGGTGCTCTCTGCCCAATGCTGCATCACAGACCGAGTCCACGTTTCAAGACTGCGTAGCGAGATGCCATAACCATCCTTGAGCAGCTGCTGATACTGCTCCCCAAGCACTTCGGCTAATTGCCTTCCTTCCCGATGAGCCATATAGGAGAATGCCGCCGCCAGATAATGAAAAGCCACATACACATGCTCCGGGAACACACTGTTCGACAGTTCGGCAAAGATCTGATCAATCTTACGGTGTGCATCCTCCATGCGCCCGGCTTCCAGTAACGTCGTTAGACCCGGCGGTTCATACAGCGCTGCAAGAGACTTCAACGTGGCCCCATTGGTTCCTGCCACCGCATTCAGATGTAATCCTTTGCCCGCCTCGGCCTGCTTGCGAAGTGCACTCACAGCTTGATGATATAGCTGCGGCACCTGTTCTGGGAAACGTCCCATGCGGCTAACCGATAGTGAAATGGTCGCGTTCAGATACTGCCTCACACTGTGGATTAACCGTTCTCCGAGTCGGCCCATTAACATCTCAGGTTCGGCTTGGGTTTGTTTGGGACTGGTCATGAAGACTAGGTCATCATAGGCGTCATCCGTATGGCAGAGATGATAGGCACTGCCGTAGATCTCTTCCACTACATTCGAGATGGCGTACTTCATCAGCCGAAACGCTTTATGTGTGGCTTGATGGTCATCATAACGGATGAGTAGCAGCTGCATTTTATCCTGTGGACGGAACACGATCTCCAGCTGCTCCAACTTATCCGTGAGTTCTGCATCCGCAAATTTATGCCCTAACAGCACATCCTTCATCAGCTCCGCCCGCTTCTCGGGCAGATGTTCCCTCACCGAATACATGGCCCGCTGGTGCAGCATTTGTTTCTCACCCTCCAGGCGAATCTGCACGGCGGCCTGCTGCACGGATTCGATCAGTTCCTCATCCCGGACCGGTTTGAGCAGATAACTGACTGTCCCATGTTTGAGCGCCTGCTTCGCATAATCGAAGGAAGCATGCCCCGATAAAATAATACATTTGGTACGTTCCCACTTTTGCCGGATATGACTGACCAGATCCAGACCGGACAGACCCGGCATGCGAATATCCGTGATAATAATATGGACCTGATGTGTTGCCATATGTTCCAGTGCCTCTTTGACTGAATAGGCTTTGAATACCTGACCAATCCCGTGTTCTCTCCACGGTATGGAGACGGCGATCGACTCTACTGCGGAATGTTCATCATCCACGACCATCAGATTCATCATTCGTTTGTTCCTCCTCAAACCATCGAATTTCTACACTAAGTCCACCATAGGGAATCGCTCCAAAATGAAGCCCGGACGACAGCCCATATCGTGTAACGAGACGCTGGTGCACATTCCATGTGCCTGTTCCAATCTCTTCGCCCATCGGTTCATTGATCTCCCGTTCCAATTCCGCAATCTCTTCCGCTGTCAGCGTGACACCGTCATTGTCTACAAACAGGCTGTATCTTGTATATTTTCGTCCCTCAATATGTTCGGGTACCGCCATACCTGTTACGACAACATGCCCACTGCCTTCCATCGGCTCAATACCGTGGATCACCGCATTCTCTACGATCGGCTGAATGAGCAGTCGCGGAATGTGAAGCTGCATCAGTTGCTGCGGTACAGCGATCTCGTAGGTCAGCCGGTTGGTCCGCATCTGTTGAATGGACAAGTAATGGTCCAGCAGCCGGATCTCTTCTTCCACTGTCGTCATATCATTCTCGCCCCGCGTAATGTAGCGATAGTAGTCACCCAGGCTTAGCGACATGGCAATAACCGCTTCACGGTTGCCGAGCTGGGTCATATTTTTGATATAAAACAGGCAGTTGTACAGGAAATGAGGATTGATCTGTGATTGCAGATGTTTAAGTGTGGCTTCACGTGAGCGAATACGTTCCTCGTATACCTTCTCGATCAGTTCCTGAATCTGCTCCGCCATATGGTTAAAGCTCTGGGTCAGGTACGCAAATTCATCACGAGAGTGATCGACTGGAATCCGTGTGGACAGCTGCCCTTTGCGAATCTGTTGCAGCCCTCTCATCAAACGGTGGATTGGCACCTGGACTTTTCGATACAAAAGCAGCGCAGCCCCGATACTCAGCACGA
This sequence comes from Paenibacillus amylolyticus, assembly GCF_001570725.1. Classification (GTDB taxonomy): domain Bacteria; phylum Bacillota; class Bacilli; order Paenibacillales; family Paenibacillaceae; genus Paenibacillus; species Paenibacillus amylolyticus_A. The sequence goes on along the minus strand of NZ_BCNV01000004.1, from coordinate 62,443 downwards.
GCAGTAACAGAATGGAGGTAATAAACATATTTCGGCTCTTATCCATCGGGGTTAGCAAATCATCCAATACCACTGGGTTCACGTATACTGCCTGTAGCTGTTTGGAGTGCACGTAACTGACCAGATATTGCTTGCCGCCCACCTCCAATTGATGATTGCCCTCCCTCTCCGTTCCGTTAAAAGGCATATCTCGCATGATCGCTTCAACCAGTTCGGGGTCCGCCGTACGGTTCAGTAACGGCTCATTGCCCGGTACTAATAAGAAAGGATCTCCGCCCTGCGTTTCTTTAAAATCATCCAACATGGCAACCACGTTCATCGGGTCAAAATTAATCTCCATCACCGTTCGCACGCCTGTATTCACCGGTTTTTCATTCCACTCATAGTTATCTGTGAAAAAGTAGGTGAAGCTCCCCTGCTCCAGCTGCCATTGGCCCGGTTGCGGAAACGTCAACATCTTCTCATCGTAGACCGTCCGGCTGGACATGGTGGATAACACAAGTTCGGCTTGTGGCAGCACAATGGTAATATCGTTCTTCCAGCGGCTGGTGGACTGGTACAACGATAATTTGTCGAGAATATCCAGATAGATGCTGTTCTTCTCATACTGGCTGGTTAAATCCGTCATGTAACGGTAGTGCAGGATACTCGGATCCCGCAACAATGTAAGACCATACAGTGAGAGCTGCTCGATATTTTTATCCACCTGGGAACTGAAATAATTGAACTGGTTCAGACTCGACTGTTGTTTCTCTTCAACGACCATGTCCACATTTGCCTGATTCGCGTATGTATAGAGCAGCAGAATGGGTACGAGCAGGCAGATTAAAAGAATGACCGTCTTCGCAAATACTGTGAATTTCATCGTTTCACCCTGTCCCTGAATTTGAAGTCGTTCTACACCGAAGTCCTATTTTATATTGAAAACCCTTACATTTCTATATGATTTTATGTTCTCCGTCTTTCCTACGACCTGAAATCTCCTTATACTGGAAATGAATCAACATTTCGTGAGGGGGCTCTGTGATGCAACTGACAGAACAAGGCATTTTGCATATTGAAGAAGATGATATTTCCAGCTTGTACTGTTACAGGGACCTAGATGGCATGGCTTTTGATGCTTCATTCCTGTTTGAGTTACAGCTTCAGGAATTAACCTTATCTCCAGGTAGCGTTCGGGCGATTCAGTTTGATTTTGAGGGAGAGGAAGCCCCGCTCTATGAAGAACGGGAACGTTTAGTGACCGAGGTACAGTCAGCGGTTCGTACCGTTGATACGCAGTATGATGGCTCGATTGTGAAATAATAGAGGCATGTTCAGCATGAAGGGCATATCGGAAGCAGAAAACATATGGCAGGAGCTAACCTGATAACAGGAGCGTTTGACTTTACAGTCGGATGCTCTTTTTTGCTGTTTCCATCAACAGGTTAATATTTCAACATCCGCATTGAAATGTTGTTCTATAGTCCGCCCTTTTCCGTTGTTATAATTCAGTTGCTCCACTCCGTGCAGAGGCTTGATCGCCTCATGTTGCCCGGGGTTGGACGAGATAAAGGAGGGACCCTGATGGCTATGGAACAACCGTTAACAACCAATAAGCCGGTGCGAAAAATGACACCCCATGCACGCAAACGTACCCGCTGGAATTTCAAACGCACGTGGCCGCTGCATCTGATGCTGCTGCCTGCTGTACTGCTCACTTTGCTGTTCGCCTATGTGCCCATGGGCGGCATTATTATTGCTTTTCAAGACTTCAAACCGTGGCTGGGGTTCACTGGCTCCAAATGGGTCGGCTGGGACAACTTCCGGTTCATGTTCGAATATCCCGACAGCGTTCAGGTCATCTGGAACACGGTACTGATCGCTTCGATGAAAATTGTGGCCGGACTTGTGGCCCCCGTGGTGTTCGCCATTTTGCTGAATGAGGTTCGGAACTCCACGTTCAAACGTTTCTCACAGACCTTGGTGTATCTGCCCCATTTCCTGTCCTGGGTTGTCCTGGGTGGTATATTGCTCGACATGTTATCACCGGAAGGCGGGCTGGTAAACCAGGTGTTGGCGGCGGCTGGCGTTGAACCGATCTTCTTTTTGGGGGATGGCGACTGGTTCCGTGTAACGGTAGTTGTTAGTGATGTATGGAAGGAATTTGGATTCGGAACGATTGTATTTCTGGCAGCACTTGCGGGTATTAACCCCGCATTATATGAGGCTTCGGAGGTAGATGGGGCAACACGACTTAGACAGACATTACATATTACCCTGCCTGCACTCGTGCCGATGATTATCGTAGTAGGTACGTTATCGCTGGGCAATATCCTGAATGCAGGCTTCGACCAGATCTTCAACCTGTACAATCCGCTGGTATATGAAAAAGGCGATATTATCGATACCTTTGTCTACCGGATGGGAATTCTGAATGGCAAAATGAGCTTTGCGACAGCCGTTGGACTATTCAAATCATTTGTCGCGATGTTCCTGGTCATCTCTGCGTACCGGATGGCTTACAAAATCGCCAATTACCGTATTTTTTAAAAGAGTTAGCATAACGCATTAAGGAGGAATCAAGGTGTATCACAAAACAACCGGGTACCGTATATTCAATGGTTTCAACCTGATATTCATCGCGGCCGTCTCGATCCTGTGCATCCTGCCGCTGGTCCATATTCTGGCCGTTTCCTTCAGTGGTAAAGCGGCAGCATCCGCCAATCTGGTAACACTGTGGCCGATTGATTTTACGGTGGACGCCTATACCAAAACATTTGGTAACAGTAACTTTCTCAGTGCACTCTGGATCTCAGTCCAGCGTACGGTTCTAGGTACTTTGCTCAGTATGACACTTGTCTTCCTGACGGCTTATCCATTATCCAAGGAGAGTCTGCATTTCAAGGGGCGCTCGTTATATGCGTGGTTTTTCATCTTCACGATGCTATTCAGCGGGGGATTGATTCCATCCTATATTTTGATCCAGAAGCTTGGACTGATTAATACGATGTGGGCTCTCATTTTGCCAGGCGCGGTGGCTGTCTGGAACCTGATTCTGATGATGAACTTTTTCCGTAACGTGCCAAAAGAGCTGGAAGAAGCCGCATTCATTGATGGAGCCAACCATATTACGACCCTGTTCAAAATTTATCTGCCTGTATCCATGCCCGCCATTGCCACGATCTCCTTATTCACCATGGTAGGTCAATGGAATTCCTGGTTCGACGGGCTGATCTATATGAATGATGCTTCCAAATATCCACTTGCCACGTTAATGCAGACCATTATCGTACAGCAGGACTTCTCCAACATGAACGTGGATGCAACGCAGCTCCAGAACATGTCTCAACGTACGGTGAACGCGGCTCAGATCTTTATTGGCGCTCTGCCGATCCTGCTCGTATATCCGTTCTTGCAGCGTTTCTTCGTAAAGGGGATTGTGCTCGGGGCGGTAAAAGAGTAAGGCAAACACACGGAATCTCGACATGAAATTCTTTGTTCAGAAGGTTATGATTTCATTTGATTTGCGATCGTTCTCCCACGAGTTGCGTTGTTATATTCATTAATTAACTCATCCAGCACCATGGATTGGCGAATAACTTCCGGATGCCACAGTTCCGGATATTGATTTGCAATCTGGTAGAGTCTTTGCCGTGCATGTTCGATACATTCCTGAATGGTTTCCGGATTATGTACCATACTCCCGCCCCCTGTTGTCCTTAAATATCCATCATCCAAAAAAGACCATCTAATATAATATTCGGAACAAGAGGGGATTTGGATTACCCCAAAATTAAAATTTTGGTTATTTTTTCTTGTGAAATTTATTTTTAGCGTGGATCACATAACCTGATGTGCATATATGTTGAATGCAAATAAACCGGATCGGCTGCGGCCTGTCCGGTTTTATAGCGTTTATTTTTTTGCAGAACAACTTCGTATGCCGAGATGAATATGAGCAGGCTCAACAGCTTACTTACGCTAATCCTCATATTTCGTAAAGAAAACATCCTCAAGAACGGCCTTGGCCTTCTTCAGATCACGGGAATTCAGCGTATGAAGCATCCCCATAATTTCATTCATTTCCTCGTTAACGGTTACTGCTTCCGTACTCTCATTATCATGTGAGACTTCATCGGGATATGGAATAACTTCACTAGAAACCAATAACGGACCATCTTTTTCTGTATGGAACCAGGACGCCTGTGCCGTATCACGGAGAGCATGAACTATGAACTGCAATTCATCTTCGGTATATCGTTGCAAAAAACGGTTTGCGCCAAGATCAATTTGTTGATGCATGGCTTGATGTAAACGATATATGTCTTGACCCCGTTCTGACACGCGAAACAATACTTCTTTTTTATTATCCGGCAGGTATTCAGGCAAAATGATATTTTTCTGGACCAGCCTCTTGGTGATTTTGGAAACTGTGCCTTTGGAAAAGCCGAATTGCTTCGAAATGGTTATGCCATTTACAGGTTCAAGTGTTCCAATGGCATCCAGCACATGCAGCATAGTAACCGTCATGTCTTCGACTAACTCTTGAACCTCCGGATTAGGGCTGTTTTGGAGCAGCCACTCCTTCTCTTCGTCATCTTCCGCTTGGAATTTAATCTGTATGTCTTTCACAGCTTCCAGCACTTCATCAATCAGGTGCTCTTTATTGTGATAGTTTGATGGCTTGATCATCCTTTTTCCTCCAACACTAATGAACTTCATCCCAGTATATCAAGGACAGGTTCATAAATAAAGTTTCCAGGAAACAATATTGACAAATGAATAGAATTTAAACTAATATTGTTGCAAGGAAACTTATTGTTTCTCAGAAACAATAAGTTGTAATTTTCATAGTCCGTTAGTTATTAGAAACAGAACTTTATTTCAGATCCAATTTAGAGAGGAACATTACAAATGACAGATATACGATTCAATCCATCGCAAGAGAAGCAACAACCGGGTGTGAGTCCATCGAGGAAAGATTACGATATCGACGTATTGGTTGCAGGCGCCGGTCCGACCGGATCTACATTAGCAGCAGATCTTTTGCGCCGCGGCCTTCGTGTCCGACTGGTCGACAAGGCTCCCCACGCCTTCAAAGGTTCTCGTGCAAAGGGAGTACAGCCGCGAACCCAGGAGCTTTTGGAGGACCTCGGCGTGCTGAGTGAGGCTCATGCGGAGGGAGATTCTTACCCGCTCGCAGGTATTCATCTCGGGCCCATCACCGTGCCGTGGCGCATGCAACAACGGAATAAACCTACACCAGATGTGCCCTATCCGAATATTCTTCTGCTGGCTCAACACCGCACGGATGCCATCCTGCACCGACTGCTCAAACGTCAGGGACTGAATATTGAATTTAACAACGCGGTGGATTCTTTTGAACAGGATGCCAATGGGGTGACAGTGACGCTCTCTTCAGGGGAGAAGATTCGCAGCAGATATCTGGTGGGGGCAGACGGTGGTTCCAGCACCGTTCGTAAAGGTGTTGGCATTCGTTTTGTGGGAGAGACCAACGAATCGGATCGGATGCTTATCATCGACGGTACAATCGATGGGTTGTCGCGCAGTCGTTGGCATATGTGGCCACGCACAAAAGGTAAATTTGTCGGAGCATGTCCCCTGCCACATTCCGACCAATTCCAAGTCATGATCAGGTTGGGAGCAGACGAGAACCCAGACCTCGACGAGGCTGTACTTGCCGCTCAGTTCCACAAGCTCACTGGTTTACGGCTCTACGATATTACCTGGAGTTCTGTATTTCGTCCCAACGTGCGACTTGCCGAGCATTATCGGTCGGGCCGGGTCATTCTTGCAGGCGATGCAGCCCACGTCCATACCCCAGCCGGTGCGCAAGGACTCAATACCGGTGTACAGGACGCTTACAACCTCGGCTGGAAGATAGGTCAGGTCATTGCTGGCGCACCCGATCGCTTGCTTGACAGCTATGAAGCTGAACGTCAACCTATTGCCGCACGAGTACTTGGAAAATCCAGCGAGTTGTACGCCAAGCTCGATAATAAACGCCTTGCCAGTCTCAAACGAGGTGATGAAGAACGTCAGCTCACACTATCGTATCATGGTGGTCCACTTAGCTCTGAGAATTCATCAGCGACCAAGTCACTTCAGGTCGGAGATCGAGCACCCGATGCTCCATGCATCGGCCCAGGCGGGGTAAGACGTTTTTTTGAAATTCTCCGTGGACCACAATTCACATTGCTTGCTTTTGGAGCCAATGCCGCTCATATCCTCCCTGACCTGATCTGGCCGGCTAGTGGTGCCGAATTGCACAGATACATCGTCAGTACTGGTAATGAAGCCGAACAGAATGTTATCAACGACACCACCCAAAAACTGACTGACATCTACGGCATTAATAGCGACACGCTGATACTTATTCGACCCGATGGTTACATCGGCAGCATCATCAAGAGCGACTGGCAGACGGAATTTGAGAATGTAGTCAGCATGGTTACCCCGCCACGTTAAGTGAGAAATATTTAAACTGCGCTTCTAGCATCAAATGGAACTTCGGCCTGCGGTATCACATCAGATAAACTATTTGTTATATTTACATTCATCTTAATCCAACATCCTTAAAACGATTGCCTATCGTCTCTGGAAAGGCACGTTTAATGGCATCAATGGCACGTTGTTCCGTAGCCCCTGCCTTCCGGATAAGCTCAATTACTCTTTGCACACATTCCGGTTCTCTCGAATCCCAAGAGATGGAGTCATCTATTACCTCAACGATCATTGTGTACAGGTTTGCGAGTAGCTCATACTCGTCTATGACCTGGTCCATTTGAATGGACAGATGCTTAAGTCCTGCAACATAAGAGGCAATATCCAATCTTGATTTGGCATAATAGCAAAGTACAGTTGCCGCTTGTTCAGCGTCATATGTTCCTGACTGCAAAGCAGCAGCAATAGCGGCATACGCAGCCGCCCCACAGGCATAATCTTGGGGCGGCAGCATATAGTCATGGGTTTCCCATTTGTACACGGCTTGGATTAACGATTCCTTGCAGACTTCCCATCGATCTATGGGTGCACAAGCTTCCAGCACCTGATAGTACCAGTAGGGTGTACTGTTCCTTCCAAACGAATCATAAGGCAGACGAATGACTTCATTGCCTTTACTTTCACAGATGAATAGCATCCGTTCCACATCATCATATCCAGTAACAATGACAAATTGATCGTGCCAGAGAATTGCACCTACGCCTCGGTCAATGGAAGCTTTAATGTCCAGCAGAGCCTGCTTCTGATACAAGGGAAAGGTGGGTTCGAACGAAAAGCCCGCTGCCTGGCTCGCCGTCACGCCAATGAAGTCGGCTGCGACAAAGTTCTCTGCCATCCAGTTGTATGCGGAGATTGACTCTGCCGTCAGACACCGATCCACCACTAGTCTGAATGCACTTGCTGTCATACCTGCAATCATGTGGTGTGGGAAATCCGTCCACTGTTTATGTAACAAAATGCGATACATCGCATCTGTATACGTACTCACACCGCTCCATGATCTATTTGCATCAGCAGAATTCATAGTTTGCGGGGATTGAATCCAGTCCTGCAATACTACTCTTGTCGCCATCATCCTCCACGCCCTTCATTTCTCATCCTATCGTGCGGAATGTGCTCCCCACCGTGGTATCGTGGACCGTTTAAGGTCAGGATACTTCCTGGATATCACTCGAAAATAATCAATAGCCTGCTCTTCCAGTGCTTTCGCCTTCACGAGTACCTGTGCTAGATCTTCTGTGGTGTCTGGTGGCAAAACACGTCTATTCTCCTGCTGAACCATATATCCCTTCATTTGGTCAATTAACGTCCCAAGCTGTTCATAACATGCACAAGCCTGGTCCAGTTCCTTCCATATCCCTCGAACATCCTGCAAATACATACGTATTTCGGTTCGAGAATGGCAGAAGGATTCCAAAATATAAGCCGCACCCGATTTATCGAAATCCCCACTCCGCAGGGCCTGCACCCACACATCATATGCCTGTCTACCTGAAGCAATATTCCGATCAGGCAGCAGACGGTATGGGATATCCCAATCCTCAATCGCCAGTCTCAGGGATTCCAGCAGCATCTGCTGTTCAGGGATGCGGACCTGATCACCAAACATCTGACAATACCAAAATCCAGTAAAGTTCAGGCCGAAATTATCATATAGCAAAATCTGCGGTTCCTTGCTCCATCCGTCTTGCACATAAAAGATGCGGTCACTGTCATCATATCCATGAATAACACCGAACTCAGGAATCCAGTAAATCACACCAGTGCCTTCATCAATACTCCGTCTCACCGAATTCACTGCATCCTGCTGATAATAACCAAACGTGGAATGACGTGTACGTCCCCCATCCCAGATCGTGAATATCCCCAGGTTATCGACTCCGGGACGATGTGCCTCCCCCCATTGTCCATACGCTGTAACCGACATGGGAAGTAGTCTGCGATGTACTGACAGCTTGAAAGCCATGCCCGTATATCCGGCAAGTACAACCTTGGAACCTTGAAACTGGCCCGTATGGGTGAGTATCGCATGCAGACTATCCACGTACGATTTGGACTCCCGCTTCATGATGAGGTTATCTAAAATATTCTCAGCCAAGGACGTATCTTCTCCTCTCTATCCTGCTTTATTCCACGTTTTGCTTACGTTGTATCGCGAGCCTGTCAATTAACCCTTCTGCGCTTTGCTGAAGCTTTCGTCTAAGCCATCCAGGAGATAAAAGCTCCTCCCATTCGCTAATAAACAAATGCTGCAAGAAAGCGTCCGTGTCATAAAATTCAATTGAATAAATCAGATCTTGCCTAGCCTGGATACGATACCCTTTCCATAGGTCCATTTGCTGCAATTCCTTCAAGCGAATCTCAGCTACAAAAGGTTTACGTACAGGCAGTGGTTCTTCCCATCCACCTAGGAGGGTATCTGACCTGTACTCAAATCTCCCATCCGAGATCGATACATGAACAATGCCCTCCAAACGAATGGCCACTTGCTGTACAGGGTCTGATTCATAACCCACCACGTAATCGGCGTTAAACTGGGATATCATCTTTAATGGACACAAGGAAAACTGCCGTTCTCCATCGTGATCCCTGTAATGAATATGTACTCTACGCAAGTCAGTTATGGCATGGGACAACAATTCAAAGAATTGCAGTTGCTTCGGTTGCGCCGAAAACACTGGGAGCTCGCTACTTCCCAGCTGTTGTTCCTCCAACGTAAAACGCTCCAGCAAATGTGCTACACGTTTCACCGCATCTGCTTGATCATAATTGTAATGTCGATAGCGATGCGCCAGATATTTCAGCACACCCTGTTCTTCTTCGGTCATATACAAATGGGGCAATCGAAAGGTCTGATCCTCATAACAATAGCCCCGATATTTCGCCATATATACCAAAGGGGCTCGCAGGGAGCTTGCCATATATTCAATATCACGCTGAGCCTGACGACGGGAGATTTCAAATTCACGGGCAAGCCCGATACTGTTCGGAAAACGTCCACCCCGAATCTGTTCGTCAAACCAGTGAATCCGATGCATGTTACTCATCTTCCCGCCCCCATCTCATCCAATTCTAATATATTCCATTATATCAAAAGACATGGCCCGTTCCGAAGAACAGGCCAGTAATGTTATACGTGTGCCTTATCCACTCTGGATTGCACTGCTTTGGAGCATTTCTTGCATACTTTCAGACTTGTACCGTCTGTTTTTGTTTGCGTATACAACAATTTAATTCGGGTACTGCTACACACCGGGCATGTTCCCCGGCCCCTGGAAGGAAGACTCCACAAGATGCGTCCTCTTTTGGTTTTTGCCAATGGTTGTGAACCTCTTTTCAATATGGTTTGTGTGTTCACCGTTATTATATGGGGCATGGTACGACACAGAATGTCGCATCAGTATTAGAGGTTGTCTAGAAATAGAAAATAAAAATGTCCCCTCTTCGACCTGAAGAAAGGACAACATTTAGGAAAGATCTGTGCTGGTCTGAGCGGCAGCCTGCAATAATGGTTGCAAGAGTCCTGGAAAGCGTGTTTCCAGATCTTCGGACCGCAGGGTGAGAAAATGCTGTGTGCCTTGCACTCTGACCCGAATAACTCCGGCTTCCCGCAGGGTCCGAATATGGTGCGACATCGTTGACTTCACAACAGGTGCATGAAAATGACTGCACGGCTGCTCCCCGCTTCTCGCTGCTTCCGCAACAATCCCAAGACGGGTCGGGTCGCTTAATGCATACAATACAGAGGAAAGTTCAATATCTGATACTTGTGGATGATGTAAAATTTTCATACTGTAGTCTCCTTTTTTCAGACTATCCATTGTATTTTAACACAGATCCATGATATATTTCTAATGTTCGATACCAATCGAACTTTAATGATTTCGTTATGTATCCCCTGCTGTCAGGCACGGGATTAACATCATACTACATTTTGCAAATGTTACACACCGTTTCTGAAATGTTGCGAAATACACATCACTCCAGGAGGTTTTTTATGAACAACACCGCAACCGCATCATCAGGGGAACGGACCGGAATACAGGAAGGATTGATTGTAAGCTTGCTTGGCTTCACCGTTGTACTCGTTGTTATGAATACAATGATGTTTAATCTGGCCTTGCCTAAAATTGCAGCCGAATTTATGCTTACATCCGTCGCTTCCTCATGGATCGTTACAGGGTATTCCATTATATTTGCCATTTCCTCGATTACGTTCTCACGTCTATCCGATTTCATACCCATCCGTACATTATTCACGACTGGGCTGACTTTACTTGGTGCTGCATCCGTTCTAGGATTCTTCAGTAATCACTTCATCATTTTGCTCATTGCACGTCTGATTCAGGCTGCGGGTGCTGCATCGGTTCCGGGGCTTGCCATTGTGCTAATTACCCGGTACATTCCGAATGATCGCCGGGGTAAATCGATGGCTGTCATCATGTCCGCCAGTTCACTGGGTCTTGGACTTGGTCCCGTCATCGGCGGAAGTATTACACAATTTCTGGGATGGCATGATCTGTTTATCGTTACAGGATTAACGTTATTCTTGATTCCTGTATTCTTCAAATTGCTTCCTCGGGAAACACCGCAAAAAGGTTCATTTGACCTGATGGGTGCCGTGCTTCTCGCCATCGGTACTACAGGTGTGCTGTTATTCCTGACTTCCCGTCAGTGGTTCACGCTTGTCATCGGTGCTGCTGCACTGCTTCTGTTCTGGCTCCGAATTCGGCGCGCGGCAGATCCATTTGTGCAACCCGCTTTGTTCAAAAACAAAAAATATATGATGCTCAGCTCGCTGGGGATTGTATCGTACATCAATAACTTCTCAACGCTGTTCCTGCTGCCGCAAATTTTGGCGCATCTATATGGACTGACACCTGCTCAATCCGGACTCGTCATCTTCCCGGGTGCAGTCGTGTCTATGCTGCTGTCCAACCGGATCGGCCGAATGATTGACCGACATGGCAATACGCTGCTGCTGAAATTTGCACCATGGTTGCTACTGGCCGCTGCCGGATTGTTCGCCTTATTTGCAGACAATAACATCTACGCCATTATGGCTGTCTATGTGCTGCTCAGCGTTGGTTTCTCATCCCTGACCACCAGCGTATCCAATGAATTGTCTGGCAACCTGACCAAGGATCAGGTCGGCGCAGGTATGGGACTGTTCCAACTCAGTCAATTCTTCAGCGGTGCTTTCAGTGTTGCTGTTACTGGTGTAGCATTAACGGCGATGCAGAACTTGCCACTATCCTCAGCGTACACCAATATTTTCTGGGGCATGACTGTGGTCGCACTAGCATCCGTTATTTTCTCTCAGTTGTATCTGAGAATGCAGTCACGGAAAGTCACGGAAAAAAGTAGCCGGATCTAACATCTCATTTAACCGAAAGAAGTCAGGAAGGGGCCCTCGGGTTCTGAACCTGGCTTTTTTTCTGCCTATTTTCTATACATGTGTCAACTGGCCTCTCCCACAAACACAAAAAAGCCCCAAGGACGCATTCATCACGCTCCTCGGGGCTATTATTTTAATGTTGCTCACTTCGATATTCTGCTAAAAGATTATACTATTCAAACAGGTCCAGACGAAGACGTTTCAGACTCGTATGTTTGATGTACCACTGGCCGTCGATTTTGACAAAAGTTTCATGGTAGTGCCCAAATCCGTGGAACGATTTGTTCTCATTGCCCTCCGGGAACGTTACCCAATCTTCCATTGGGGAGATGACCTTCGCTTCGTTCTCGGATACAAATTCAACTTCGGCGCTATGTACATGGTGCACGGTTACGGCAACATCCACCAGATCACGGAATACTTGTACAATCGTATCACGGCCTGTTAATACCGGAATCGGATTGCCTTCTGTGCTGAAATCAGCGATTGCATCCGGAGCGAACACGTCACCCAAGGTATCCCACTGTTTCGTATCAATATAGCGGCAATAGCGGGCCTTGGTATTCCGAATGTTTTCCAGTGCGAGCAATTGTTCCAGTCCTGTAATCGTTGATTGGCTCATGTGTTGTCCCTCCAGAGATGTAAAATGTGATGTAAGATTGGATCAAGTATGTATGCAATTATACCTTCCTTATTGTACCATCCGACTTCTATTAGGTACAACGACATATTATACGTTTGAATATTAACCATTTCACTTACTCTTGAAGCGTCCCCATGCAACGAAATACCTACAATACAAAAAATCTTTCCTTACCTCTCGCGAGGATGGAAAGATCTAGTTATACCTATGTGGCAGACGAGTTAACCACGTCGAATGAAGCTACACTTCTAGCTACAAGTTATAGGGAGTGTGCACCCTTCATCTGGGAAGCCAGTTCCGACATCTTTTTATTGTTCAAAAAACTTTCCATCTCTTCTTCCGCCTGCACCATCACCTGTTGGATCAAGCAACCTGCGTTATGATTCTGGGAACATTCAAACAGAGACGCCTGACCTTCAATCGCATGAATGATCTCTAGGAAGGAAGGGTCGGGATTTTTACGACTAAGACGATAGCCACCATTGGCGCCAGAAGTCGATTCGATCATACCCGCCTTAACCAATTTGGTCAGTATTTTGGACAGATAGGTCGGTGATACCTTCTGCAATTCTGCAAGTTGGTGTACACTAACCAGCTGTTCAGGGGCAGTGCTTACAAGATGAAGCATCGTATGCAAAGCATAATTTGTTGCTTTTGAATATTTCATGAGGGCACCTCATTATACACGGATTTAATTTATCCATAATAGACTTGATTAAGCTCTCTGTCAAACCATTACTCTTTAAGCGCTGGCAACATCGAAAGAATACCGGTTAATTATGATACAATCCGCGATAATCCGTAGGAGTCATCCCCTCATGGGCCATGAACTGGCGGTTAAAATAACTGGCATTGGGATACCCCGCTTCCTCCGCAATCTGTCCGATGTTGGCCGCAGGCCTTTCCAGCAGCCATTGCTTTGCCATCTGTAGCCGTGAACGAGTAATAAACTCCATAGGGGTCATCTCTACAGCACTCTTGAACATTTTGCAAAAGTAATACGAACTCACACCTGCGAGATCCGCCCAGTCCTGTAACAGGAAAGGTTGGCAGGCCTCCTGTTGCATCTGTGGAAGCAGCGCAAGAACCCGACTCTCCGCCTTACTTGTGGTGCGTGTGCTCTTTAAAGGTACCGCATGCTGCACGAACTCGGCGAGTACAGCATAAGTCAGTGTGGATAGCTGAGCAGGACGCAGCATGGTGTTCTGTTCCGCTTCAGTCAGCAAAGCCAGATGAGCCTCTTCCCATGAGCTACGCTGCCTTAGCGTCCACAGCAGATTGCGATGCAACCCCCGCTCGATCATATAATCATGCAGACGTTCACCGTAAAAATGAACCCATCTCACATCCCACGGGTCATCTTCACTACTATAATAATGCTGTCGCTGTTGCGGGAAATAAAGCACGGCCTGACCTGCGCGAAGCTCATGCACCACCCCGTCCACTTCCACGTATCCCTTGCCTGCAGCGACATAGTGAATATTAAAATTGTTTAGTACGCCTGCCTCCCGTAATACGGAATGCTGGGGATGTTCCATATAATGTCCAACCGATTCCGGATAACAAAAATATGGAATATCCTGCAGGGTTAGCAATACCGTTTGCCTCATCATAACGACTTCTCCTTACTTAACAATATTGTGTTAACTAACTTCAATATATTATCATTTTAATTCGATCATCTATTCCTTATAATCACAATATACATTTATACACAGGAGGATACAACACATGAATTCAGTTCAAAAATTGCGTTGGGGAATTCTTGGTAGCGCTAGCATTGCTGTGGAATCCGTCATTCCAGGCTTGCAGCAATCCGAGTTGAATGAAGTCACCGCGATCGCCAGTCGGGACGAAGATAAAGCCAAGCAGACAGCCGATCAACTTGGGATCGACAAGGCTTATGGCAGTTATGAAGCTTTGCTCGCAGATGATTCCATCGATGCCGTATATATCCCGCTACCGAATCATTTGCATCGGGAATGGACGATCCTTGCTGCTGAGGCAGGCAAACATATTTTGTGCGAAAAACCACTGGCTCTGACTGAGCAGGAAGCTCAGGAGATGGTTCAAGCTTGTGCAGATGCAGGTGTGCAGCTGGCTGAAGCATTCATGTACCGCCATCATCCACGTTACGATCAGATCAGGGATATCATCGCCAGCGGTGAGATCGGTGAGATCCGCGGTATTCACAGTACATTTTCGTTCAATAACTCCAATGCATCCGGCAATGTCCGCTTTCGGCGGGATTGGGGCGGCGGTGCACTGTATGATATCGGATGTTATTCCATCAGCGTAGCACGTCTGCTGCTTGGTCAAGAGCCAAGTGCTGCCACTGTTATCGGCATGTTCTCCCCACAGCATGATCAGGTCGATATGATGGCATCCGGATTGCTGGAATTCGATAATCACGTTGGCGTGACGTTTGACAGCAGCATGTGGGCAGCCTTCCGCAACACACTGGAAGTATTGGGGTCCGAGGGCATTATTGAAGTCCCTTCCGCATTTGTCAGCGAGCAAGATAATAGTTCGAACTTCTATGTAACAGCTGGCGGTGAACGCAGAGAGATTGAGGTCCCGCAAGTGAACCACTACTCTCTGCAGGGAGATGATATGGCACGTGCTGTACTTCTGGGCAAGGATCTGCGCTTCGCCCCTTCCGATGCGGTAGCTAATATGAAAGTATTGGAAGCTTGCCTTCGTTCAGCGGAACAACGTACACGAATTACACTATAATCGAGAGGATGAACTGACTTATGGAATATATCGAAATTGCTGGTGCAGGTAAACCCGTCTCCAGACTGATTAAAGGAACCGATTATTTCGTGCATGATGCCTACGATAAAGCAGCTACGAATATGGATGCTTTTCTGTCGATCGGCGGTAACACCGTCGATACAGCGCATATTTATTGTGATGGCGAAAGTGAAGAAGTCCTTGGCCGGTATATGAAGGAACGCGGTAACCGAGACCAAATTGTCATTCTCACCAAAGGCGCACATCATGATCAAAATGGACCACGTGTTAACGCCGATGCCATCCGTAGTGATTTGCTGGAAAGTCTGGAGCGTCTTCAGACAGATCACGTAGAGATGTATGCTTTGCACCGGGATGATCCCAATACCCCTGTCAGTGTTATTCTTGAAGCACTGAACGAACATATTGATTCCGGCAAAATCGGCGCGATCGGCGCCTCCAACTGGACCTGGCAACGGCTAGAGGAAGCCAATGCGTACGCTGCGGCGAATGGCCTGAAGGGTTTTACCTTCAGCAGTCCGAATCTCAGTCTCGCCAAAGCAAACGAACCTTTCTGGGAAGGCTGTGTGTCAGCAGATGCAGAGACGCTGGCATGGCATGAGCAAACCAAGCTACCATTGCTGTCTTGGTCCTCCCAAGCACGTGGTTTCTTCACTGGACGATTTACACCTGAAGTTCGAGATAACGCCGATCTGGTGCGTGTATTCTATAGTGATGGCAACTGGGAACGTTTGCGCCGGGCTGAACAATTGGCGAATTCGAAGAAAACAACACCAATCCAGATTGCACTCGCTTATGTATTGAATCAGACGTTCCCAACCTGTGCGCTGATCGGTGCTCAGAATCAGGCAGAACTGCTCTCCTGTGATGAAGGTTCCCGTATCACGCTGACTCCTGCTGAAATCGCATGGTTGGATCTGGGCAGTAATGTGCCAGCTGGCATTTAAAGAAAGTTAATCATTTTATCATTCAATTGAATGACTCCAAGGGACTGATATTCCGCGATAGCGCGAGATGTCAGCCCTTTTCAGTTCTGCATAAGCGATCAGATGCTCTATCCTTGCACAAATTACCGAATATACTGTTCACTTTCCTATCACTTGCCTGGTACAAATACAGAAGGACTTACCCCAGAACACATCTCTGAAGGTAAGTCCCTTTTATCATAGATTAAGACATATAGAATGTTAGAATTTGCACTGTCATTCGGTTGGATTACAGCTTAATGATCTGACCTGTTTTCTCGGATTCGAATGCTGCCAGGATCACTTGCAGGGAACGCAAGCCCTCTTCCCCGGAAATCGCTGGAGGTGTTTGAGTAACAATCGACTCTACAAAAGCGTCAATTACGCCACTCGGCACTTGTTTCTCGTTGGTAGCCATGGCACCGACTTTGTATGTCTCAACTGTACCATTGGTCAGCTCAACAATAACTTCATCGCCTTCGACTGTTCCGATCTTCATAACACCATTCTCACACCACAGAACTGTACTATTGTCTCCGGCTCTGTATTGTGTCCAGCTCGCTACCAACGTTCCAATCGCTCCGCTCTTCATACGAAGCAAGCAAGTCGCGTTATCGTCAACCTTAGTACCCTCTTTGTGCAGTGTGCTGATGAAACCAGCTACTTCAGATACTTCATCGTTCAGCAAGTAACGGATGAAGTCTGATTTGTGTACGCCCAGGTCGCCCATAGCGCCCATAATGGCTTCTTCTTTGCGGAAGAACCAGCTTTCAGCTCCGTCCACACTCCATGCTTCCGGACCCGGGTGACCGAAGGAAGTACGGAAATTCAGAACTTTTCCGAGTTTACCGGAGTCGAGAATTTCTTTTGCTTTCACGTGAGGAGGCATCAGGCGCTGGTTGTGTCCAACCATCAGATACACACCATTTTTCTTGGCAGCTTCGATCATTTGCTCGCCTTCTTCAGTGGATACTGCCATTGGTTTCTCCACCAATACATGCTTGCCTGCATTTGCAGCAGCAATCGCCATTGGTGCATGCAGATAGTTTGGTGTACACACACTAACGGCATCTACCGTTTCGTTAGCAAGCAATTCTTCGTAACTGGAGTACGCTTTACCGCCGTAAGTCTCGGCCATCTTCTCCGCACGCTCCACGATCGGATCGGCAAAAGCGACAAGTTCTACGTTCTCATTGGCAGCGTACTCTGGAATATGTCTGCGCTCGGCAATGGCTCCACAGCCGAATACAGCAACTTTAATTTTACTCATGTACATAAGTCTCCTTTGACAAATAGATTAGCATTTTTCATGGTTCGATGGTCCATTAGAATTGGTTCAGGTAGTTTTCTTTCAACCAGTTGTAGCTATTGGATACGCTCTCAAGTGGAGGATTCTGACATACGTCTTGTTCCACGATCAACCACTCCACACCTGCATTCGTAGCGCCTTCAATAACAGCTGGCAGGTCAACCGAACCTTGTCCCAGTTCCAGTGTTTTCATCTGGCCCTGTTCGTCTTTGCTGAAGTCCTTCAGATGAAGCAGCGGCAAGCGACCCGCATATTGTTTAATATACTCGATCGGATTTTGTCCCGCAAATTGTACCCAACATACGTCCATTTCCACTTTTACCGCTTCCGGTGATGTTTGAGCGAACATGGCATCAAACGCATTGGCATCGCCAACCTGGCCGTGGAATTCAAAGTCATGGTTATGGTAACCAAAGATCAATCCTTGCTTCGCTGCTTCAGCTCCATATTGTTGTAACTCAGCGAATAGCTTGGTCCAACCTTCTGCATTCTCAGGACGATCTTCTGGCATCAGGTAAGGGCAAATGATATATTGTGCACCAATTGTTTTCAGGTAATCGATCTGTTTTTGCAAGTCTTCGCGCATCGCATGGAGTGAAACGTGGCTGCTGAATCCTTTCAGTCCAAGTTCATCTAGTAGCGCTTTCATTTCTTCAGCTGGAATGTCACCATACCCGGCAAACTCCACGCCTTCATATCCAAGGGCCGCTACCTTACGCAACGTACCACGAAAATCTGCTGCAGTTTCATCACGGAGTGTAAACAATTGCAAACCAATATTAAGTTTTTTCATGTAGGATACACCTCTGTTCTCAAATTTGCTTTCATTGCTCTATCTGGTATCATCCTAACGCAAAACAGGCTAGAATGAACATATACAATATAGTCAGAACATGAACTATCTGATCAAATTTTATTTCCATCATTTTGCATCTATAGAATGTAGCCCATTTGAATGCATGCAGGATGAACATATTGGGGGATTTCATCTTTGGATACGTTAGAGACATCTGTGCTGATCTGTGACTACTCATACCACTATAAAGCGTTCACTCATAATATGAAGGGCGAGCTGCAAACCTATCTGTTTCGTCTGCAGACCGAAGGCTCGTGCAAAGTGTATGTACAGGATAAAGAATTCAGGATGACCAGCGGGGATTTATTGCTGCTCAAGCCTGGTGACGATTACCATCTCGTGGTCGATGAACCACATAAGGAAGGACGTTTGTCCAGCGGAGATTATTATCTGTTCTGTGAAGGCAGCTGGATCGAGAACTGGTGGAAACGGCAGCATCGATCTACCGTGAGCCGGATAGGACTCGATGATAAGTTGATCAGCCTATGGCGAAATATGCTTCTAGAGAAGCGTCGCGGACCTCTTGAGGAAAATGCGGAGCTAAAGGATGCGTTACTACGCGGATTATGTCTTTATATCGACCGGGCAATCACCGAGAATATTCAGACGGATCGGGCAATTTCCTCTGCGTTGAAGTTAAAACGTTTTATCGAGGAGCATGCCACGGTTACCTTTAAACTTGAAGAAGCGGCACGTTATGCCGGACTCAGCCTGTCACGTGCCGTGCGTTTATTTAAGGAGCATTACAATCAGACTATGATTCAATACGCGATTGAGATTCGTCTGAATGCGGCGTTGGAACGCATGAAATACAGTGAAATGACACTGGAGCATATTGCCGAATCTTGCGGTTTTGCAAGCTATTCCTATTTCCACCGGGTATTCCGGGCGCACTTCGGTGTGTCCCCCGCGGAGTATCTCAAATCCAGACAGCATGAGCCTATCGATGATCTGGAGCATGTATGACCTGCAGTTTCAGATTAGAAACCCATGACCTTAAAGAGGTTCATGGGTTTATCCATTAAATTCACATCAATCATACTGGAGCGATACATATGCTAACCCACCCGCGCAAAGTCCTCATCATCGAGGATGAACCGGATATTTCGCGTATCCTGAGAGATTATCTAACCAAAAATCAATATGAAGCCGCCGTGGCAGCCACTGGTCAAGACGGGCTTAAGATTATGGAGCTTATTCAACCGGACTACATTATTCTAGACATTATGCTTCCAGATATGGACGGAATTGAGGTGTGCCGTGAGATTCGACGACGCAATAATATCCCCATCCTTATTCTGAGCGCTAGAGGCAGCGATACCGATAAGGTACTTGGCCTTGGCTTTGGAGCAGACGATTATATGACCAAGCCCTTCTCGCTGAGCGAACTGTTAGCACGAATCAATGCCCACTTCAGACGTTACGACAGCATGACATCGGATCAAGACAGAACAGATCTACTGCGTCTTGGAAACCTTATGATTGATAAAAAAGCCTATAAAGTTACATTGAACGGATCGGAAGTTTCTCTGTCCGCCAAAGAATTCGAATTACTTCATTATCTGGCAAGCCATAAGAATCAGGTGTTCTCCAAAGCCCAGTTGCTTGACGCCATCTGGGGATATGCAACCTACGGCGATGAAAATACCGTAACCGTATACATTCGCAGACTGCGTGAAAAAATCGAGGCAGATGCCTCGCATCCGACCGTTCTGAAGACGGTATGGGGTGTCGGTTACAAATTCAATTACGAATAAGTGAGATTGGAGGCTCCCACATGTCATTGAACAGCTGGTCCAAACGCTGGTTGTTAACAACACTTGGCCTTCTGATTATTATAGTTTTAAGTATCCTTGCGCTGGCGATAATGCTATTTCAAAATCGAAATTCTGAACAATCCAACCTGTCCATAAATCAGGTTCGCCTCACGATCAATCCAACTCTGCTCGCTTTGGAGCAAAATCATCAGTATCTCAATGAACAAAATATTCATGAAGATATACGTTCCATTGCCAGAGAAAGCGGGGTTCTACTTACCTATGTGAACCTGGATGGAACAGTGATCATGTCCTCCGCTCCCGGCTCTGAAGGAACTCAAGTTAACCTGCGTTCATCCCTTCATTATGATCTGTATCATGCCGCGCAGGCTGCGGACGGTAACGAATCAGTTGATATTGCGTTTCCCGTGATGGACGGACCACTGGGAAGTCAGATCGGCAATGCCATCTTTTCCATCCCCCAAGCTATGGTTACGGTTCAGAAACCGATGACTGTTCCGATGATATGGATTAGCGTACTATTGCTCGTGTCACTGATCTTGGGTTTATTTCTATTCTGGATGAAACGAAAACTGAACAAGCAGCTCCTCTCTCCTATCCATCAATTAAAGTTGCATGCAGAATCCATTCTCAAAGGAAATTATGAAGAACAGATTCAGTACAACCGGAACGATGAACTGGGCGAAGTGTATGCCATGTTTGACCTGATGCGTACGGAAATCAAGCATATGAACGAGCTACGCATCCAGCAGGAACAAGCACAAAAAGAACTCATCACCAATATATCTCATGATATTAAAACACCAATTACCACGATAAAAGCATACATAGAAGCTATTGAGGAAGGACTATGCAACGATCAGGAAACGCTAATGGAATATATGAGAGTCATGCGTACCCATACGGATAAAACAGCCCGGCTTGTGGAGGATCTGCTGGTTCATGCACTTCAGGAACTGGGGCAAATTTCGGTGGAACCCCGTGAAAAGTACAGTGGTCCTGTACTTGACGCTATGTTGAAACCTATTGAACATGTAATACTCACAAGAGGTCTCGTCTATAACGGGCCCAAGTCCAACCACATTCCCAATGTGTTAATCGCTATCGACACTATCCGAATTGAACAAGTCATCTCCAATCTTGTCGCCAATGCCCTCAAGCATACAGCTCGGGGAGACACGATACGTATAGCCACAGAACTTGAATCCGGGCACTTGAAAGTAACCATCGCCGATTCGGGCCAGGGCATACGTGTGCAGGATATGCCGTTTGTGTTCCAGCGTTATTTCAGAGGACAAGCGAGTCATGCAGACCAACGTGTGCAGGAAGGTACGGGACTGGGACTTTCTATCTGCCAAAGCATTATTGAAGCACACGGAGGCCGTATTTCTTTTACTAGTAAAGAAGGACAAGGTACGACCTTCCGATTCTATCTGCCGATCTGCTGAGCCCACACTCCAAAGCTATTGTGCGGAGCGGTCTTCCATTTCCGAATTTACTTAGGTACCTGTAATACTTTATTCATAATTTGATAAGGCTTCCTCAACATCCCTCCTCTAGAATGAATCCTATACTGCACTCGGGAGTGATTCGACTTGTCCAAAAAAGTGATTATCCGTGCACAGAATCTGTGCAAGACGTACAACAGCGGAAGTGAGCAACATCATGCCATCCGTAATGTCGATCTCAACATCTATGAAGGGGAATTCACGGTCATCATGGGTAACTCTGGCTCTGGCAAATCAACCCTCTTATATCTGCTAAGCGGACTGGATCAGATCACAGCGGGTGAGGTCTATTTTCACGACCAGCGGATTGACGCTTACAATGAACGGGAAATGTCTGACTTCCGCACCCGCCGGATCGGTTATATCTATCAGAGCATCAATCTTGTCCCAGACCTCTCCATCAAAGAGAACATTGCTTTACCGGGATATATTGCAGGAAACAAAAAGAAGGACATCCAATCCAGGGCTGCTGAGCTGATGAATGCCATGGATATTGATGGACAGCGTAACCGCCTCCCCTCCCAAACTTCTGGAGGACAGCAGCAAAGAGCAGCCATTGCACGGGCTTTAATTAATTCGCCGGATATCATCTTTGCGGATGAACCGACTGGAAGCCTGAATATGGAACACGGCACAGCCGTTCTCGATATCCTTACGGATATCCACCGCAAGGGACAGTCTGTTGTTATGGTTACGCATGATATAAAAGCAGCCTGCCGGGCAGACCGCCTAATCTATATTCAGGACGGCAAGATTGGTGGAATCCTTGAACTCGATACCTATGACGAACATCAAATTCAGGATCGTGAAGCGATCATCTTCGCTTTGGTTACGGGGAAGGAATAACGATGGCAGTCATGTTTAAACTTAGCTTGTCGTATCTGAGCAGGAACAAAATACAAAATGCGTTAATTGCGCTGCTCCTGCTACTCTCGACACTTCTTGTATCTACAGCTATTGTCATTCTGGCGAACACAGGCAATCAGTTTTATGAAATGCATACCCGAACCCATGGATCTCATCAGATCCTGACGTTTGAAAAAGGGCTCAATGACCCTGACGCTGTGCACAACTGGTGGGCTTCTCAGGATGGAGCTCAGGTGTCTCCTTTGCTAACGTATCGTACATTGTCAGGCATCATTTTGAATGAAACTCACATCCCTAACATCTACCTGTACATGTTTAATACGCCTCCGCCGCCTTGGGGTGTGGATGAACTAATTTTCTCAAGCGGGACGCCCGACACAGTTCCCGAACAAGGCTCCGTCTGGATTCCAACGTCCATGGCGAATGCCTACCAAATCTCGGTAGGCAATACCGTTGGTTTCAAAACCGGCTCAAGTACGCTGAATCTGAAGGTGTCCGGAATTGTAATCGATGTACCATACGGAGCCCCTTTCTCCAATACAGCACGGGTATGGATGAATCCTGTCGATTTTCAACATGATTTCGCGACACTCGCAGGCAACGAACATCACATGATCGGCATCCACTTCAACGATTACAGCATGAATTCTGTGTATTGGGAACGATACAATCGTGAGACAGGCACTCCGTTTCTTGAATCCAAAATGGAGTTCGAAGCGATATCCTCTTTCTATCTGATTATTAACCAGGTTATTGGCTTCATTATGATCTTCATGGGTGTTGTCATGCTATCCATCGCTTTGATGACAATCGGGTTCACAATTTCGGATGCTATCCTGGCTAATTACAGAACAATAGGCATTCTCAAATCACTCGGGCTAACTGCCCGGAGAACGATAGGCACCTATGTTATTCAATATGCGATGCTATCCATCGCAGCCATTATCCCAGGAATTACACTCAGCGTATGGATCTCCAAGTGGATCATTAATATATCCGCGTCCTCTCTTCGAGTGAACAATCAGAACATTCCAGTCCAAGGGTTGGACGCGGCCATACTGGCTGGTGTGCTTCTATTTGCTTTAGTGATTTTGTTTACTGTGTTATACGCCAAAAAGGCACGCAGCATCCAACCCGTTCAGGCTATTCGTTATGGTATGTCGGAAACAGATCACAGCCGGATGGCCAGTAGAATGAATTCGCCATGGGCACAACACTGGGTCGGGTTCACACGAATGCCTGTGACCGCGGTCCTTGGACTCCGTCATGTGTTCAAAAACACTAAAAGTTCTGTTCTGACAATCCTGCTGACTACCATGGCTTCCTCCGTACTAGTTCTGGGGTATGTTCTGCTGACCAGTATAATCGGAATTGAACAGACAGCAGCTAAATGGGGGTATGACAACGCCAACATCGCAGCAGTCGTAGTGAACAAAAGTAACTTCCCCAAGGCTGAACTAAAGCACGTATTAGCGCAGGATCCGAGGATCAGCAATGTAGGCTGGCAAGGGAACATCACAGGTGTAATTAGCCCGGAATCTTCAACAACAGTAAAGGGCAAATCCATCAGTCTCAACTTGAGTGTAATGGACGGGAGTTATCAGGAGCTTGGATTCGAAACGTTAAAAGGGGATAACCCACAGCACGCAAATGAAATTGCCATTGGTGTAAATGTAGCCAAAACATCAAACAAAGATCTCGGTGATCTCATCGACATCTATATTGAAGGAGAAAAGCGTACATTCCTCATTACAGGCATCTATCAGGCGATCGCCAACATGTCTGTTTCAGGCCGAATCACCATCGATGCCATGAGAAGTGTGAATCGGGGTTATGGTGAATTTGATGCCATATTCATTAATGTGAAGGATCTCGCACTAGCGGATAAGGTTGCCGGGGCGTTGAATGAGCAATTTAAGGATTTTGCTTCAGTAGTTACCCAGAAGACATTGCTTGATTCGGTTTACGCTGAAGCTGCGAACATCCTGATCTATCCGATGAGCCTGATTGGATTGCTGTTCACCATTGTGACGTTCATCATTATTTTCAGTACCTGTCGAATCAATATCCGCAAAGAGAGCAGAACGTACGGGATATACAAATCGCTGGGAATGACATCCCGTCAAATCCGATTATCGCTCACCATGGGAATGGTTGTGCTGTCCGCCATGGGAGCGATACTGGGTATTTTCGTAGGCGTATATGTACTACCTCTTCTGCTCGAAATGGTCCTTTCCAATTATGGTATCGTAGAGCTTCCACTGATTATGAATTGGGGTGGAATGATATTGTTCGCCTGCCTAAGCATCATTGCAGCAGGTCTTGGATCATGGTTTTCTTCCCGAATCATTCGAGAGACATCGCCACGTATGCTGGTTATCGAATAAGGTAATACGATGCCTTAACACAATAAAAAAATCCCTTCCACGCCTCTATAGAATATGGAAGGGATTTTCATAATGATATGAGCTATTTCCGCCACTTCTTCGCAAGTTCGCCAATCTGATGTGGCGTCGTACGGCAACAGCCGCCAATAATTTTCGCACCCGCTGCAACCCACTGCTCCGAAGCATCACTCATGCTGCCACAGGTCCCCTGTCCACTCCACGTCTTCGTTGCTGCATCGTATACTTCTCCCGAGTTCGGGTAGACAATGACAGGTTTGTCGCTGGCACGGCTGAGAATACCTACGGCTTCCGTCACCACTTCCATTGGAGCACAGTTCAGGCCAATCGCCGCAATCTGCAGCTCGGAGCCAAACGTCTGTGCACATACCTCAAGGGGTGTACCCTCGCTGATGGTTGTCCCGTCTTTTAAAGAGAAAGATAGCCAGGCATACGCATGAGGAAACTCCTTCAGTAAATTAACCAGCACCTGTGCTTCCTGCAAGGAAGGAATCGTCTCAAACGCCAAAATGTCAGCCCCCGCTTCAATCAGCGCCGCCATACGCGGACGGTGAAATGCAGCAAGTGTCTCATCCGACACGCCGTAATGTCCCACATACTCTGAACCATCCGCCAGATAGGCGCCGTACGGTCCAACGGACCCAGCAATAATTGGACGTGGACGAAGACTGTCTTCTTCGCGATCCCCTGTATGATCTGTTATATGCTCCTCATTCTCCAGCGTCTCTGCACGTACCGAAGGAACTTCTACAAACTGATCTGTCGAGCTTTCTATCCCTACTAAACCACTCTGCACTTCTGCCCACACGTCATCTCTCGCCTTTGCAGCCAGCTCCACCGTCTTGCGAATCAGGTCTAACGCTTCCTGCTCTCCAATTCCTCTCTTGCTGAAGCCATCCACCGTCGCCTGATAACTGGATGTAATCGCACAGTCGGCTCCTGCTCGGAAATAATCCGCATGGACCTGAACGATGACATCCGGATTCTCGATTAACACACGAGCCGACCATAGCGGATCATCCAGATCACATCCATGCTGTTCGAGTTCCGTTGCCAGCGCTCCATCCAAAATCATGACCGGATGTTCACGAAGGATCTGTTCTATGGGATTAATCTGTTTTGCTTGCGTCATGTACTTGTCCTCTTTTCTTGTTCGCACGTTCTGTCAGATAATAAGCGGCGTAACACACTGCGATAAATGGAACCCCACAATACAGCGCAATTCGCTGTGTCGGGTCAAAAGCAATACCTATGCATGAAGCCAGGCATAATATAAATGAAACAATCGGTACCACGGGGTACAACGGTGTGCGATAAACCAGATCTTTGACCGCATGTCCTTCCCGGATATATTGTCTGCGGAACATGTATTGGGAGGCACTGATGCTCAGCCATACCGCAACGACAGCCAGACCTGAAATGGAAACCAGTGTAATATACACGGTACCTGGTGCAATGATGCTCGACAGCAACGCCAGTGCACCACCGACCATACTGATCAGAAGTGAATTCAATGGTACTCCGCGTTTGGTTAATTTGGCAAACCAAGGGGAGATCGTTTTTTTATCAGCCAGAGACCAGAGCATCCGTGAAGATGCATATAGGCCTGAATTGGCAGCAGAGAGAATCGCCGTCAGAATAACAAAGTTCATAATGTCTGCTGCATAGGGTACACCCACCCGCTCCATTACCGCTACAAAAGGACTTTCCAGTACACTGGCATCCGACATGGGCAGCAAGGCCGACAAGATAACAATCGTTCCGATGAAGAAAATAACCAAGCGCCACAGCGTCGTATGAATCGCTTTGGGTATCGTCTTTTCCGGATTTTCCGTCTCCCCTGCGGCAATCCCGATTAACTCGGTGCCCGAGAATGCAAAGTTTACTGCAAGCATGGTCATCAATATCGCTGTAGCCCCATGAGGGAACCATCCGGATGCCGTAATATTCGATAGGAATGGAGCCGGTTCAGAGTCTGCCATCGGAATAATGCCGAACATGGCTGCGCCACCGATTAGAATGAAAATTACGATGGTCACTACTTTTACAGAGGAGAACCAGAACTCGGATTCCGCAAACAATTTCACCGTTAATGCATTAAACAGGAAGATCATTAGTGCAAAGAGCGCGCTCCATATCCATACGTTTACCGATGGGAACCAGCGCTGCATCAGCAGTCCAGCGGCTGTAAATTCCGAGCCAAGCGCAACAGTCCAGGTTAACCAGTACAACCAAGCCACTGTGTAGCCGGTTGCTGGTCCGATATATTTAGCTGCATAACTATGAAATGCTCCCGTCTCCGGCATATGAACAGATAGTTCACCGAGACAGAGCATCACCAGATATACGACGATCGCTCCGATTAGGTAGGACAGAATGGTTCCCAGTGGTCCCGCCTGCTGAATCGTATAACCGGAGCTGAGGAATAATCCCGTTCCAATGACTCCTCCGAGAGAGAGCATGACCACATGCCGTGCCTGCATTTTCCGCTGAAAATGCCCTTTGTCGTTGTTGTTCTCCATACCTGCTGCTCCCCTACTTCTTCATCCAGAAAAAACAAAAAAGACCCACTCTTCCTAAAGAGTGCGCCGTTACTGACAAATAAAAACAAACGCTCCTATCTATCAGGCTTTCACCCGCTGGAATTAGCACAGTATCCTTCAGATCTGTTGCTGAGGTTTCTAAGGGCCAGTCCCTCCACCTCTCTGGATAAGAAAATGATTTTTTACTAATATAGCGATCTATCATGAATGTGTCAACATTTAAATAATAAATGTCCCACGCTGCACTATTCGGTGGAAGACCCCGGATTGGTGATGGTGATCTTCACATCATACGTAATCGGCACGGTGCTGAAGATTTGGTCCCAATCATCTTTGACCTTCTTCCATGTTTTAGGTTCTTTAATACGCAAGCTATCCCGAAAATCCGCAACATCCACTTTATAGGTATGCTGGAGTTTGTATAACACCTGTCGAATCTGTTGTTCAGCCAGTTCAGCAAATTCCTTTTCCAGTTCTCTGAGGTAGGCACCTTTTTCCTCTTCCTCAGGAGCACGCCAATCCTCCATCAGCCAGCCTTCAGATTCAGTCTTTACATGGAATGAAATATCATTCCCCACCACCTTTGGGGTGATTTTCACTTTTTTCTTCTTCATTTCGTATAACACAGTGAACCCTTCTTTGTTGTGTGTTTTTAAGACGCCTCCCTTTTTTTGGGGATTGAGCCATGATAATCCTTCCAGATCCGTTTGACTAAGCTCCCCGATGAACTTGGTTGTTTTTCCATCAAAGATGCTGCCCCCTGAGAACTTGTCCTCCCCATCGGAGTTTAATACATTCTGGAGCAGGAAGCTCGATCCGGACTGCATTTGAGCGTCTAACTTAGATAGCAGAACCGGATCAAGTATTTTATTGGATATATAAGAATTGTTCGTAATGCCTGTGAGATAAAATGCTGGTATTCGTGAAGGGTCCTGTGATGTCAGCACATCCACTGCACGACGATGACTAATTAACACCAGACAGTTGGGGCGAATATCATTATCTCGAAGAACAAAATCAAGCAGTTGGTCCAAACCATATTTTTTAGCAATATCCTTGGAAACGACGATCACCTTCAGATGATGTCCTATGAGAGGCCGATCCCGCCTTAACGCAAACTGGCGGAAGATTTGCAACAAGGAGTCTCCGGAGAGCTGTTCATTGGCATAGGATGTTTTGCCGGAAGAAGGCGAACCGGATTGCTGACTCGATTGACTGTTGGAGAAGCCCGGAGCGATCTGCACCGTAGCAGTCAAATAGTTCTTCTTGGGATATGAGCCTCCCTGAGCAGCGATGTCTTTCTCGAATTCAGTCTCTTTGCCGACATCAATTCCAAGACCAACATAGAGACTTAGATCCTCTATTTCTCGGCTACTCCAGCATCCGGATAGCGTTAACAGAATACACAAGGCAGAGACTACACGTAAGAGCATACGGAATGGAATCATGCATGCTTGCCCCCTTTTTTGCGAATCAGACTTATGAACAGTAACACCAGAGGTAAAATGCCAAATAAAAATACAGATGCATTGCCCAGCATATCCCCAAGTGCAAAGGTATCGTCCACCGTTTTAGGCATCATTGCCGTCAAATAAATGAACGGAAGTAGACCGTACATGATGCCTTTGATTTTTTTGGAACGAAACAAATCACGAATGCCCACCGAAGCACAGTAATGTGTAATTGCTGTGGTCGAGAAAATTTGCATAATCCAGATAACAAGCAATAAAGACTCAAATCGCTCAAATATCAGACCCTGAATCTCAAAGCTTCTTACCAAATCCAGCGTTGGCCAGGTTCGAGTTTTGATCCCATCGAGCGATAAACTGCCTATGACCATTACTACCGTGATCAAATAAATAATAGTGGATATGAGTATGCCCCAGCTCATCGCCTTATTGCTCTTCTTCGGGTTTTTCATATAAGCAGTCATGATTAACATCACCTCATATCCCGTATATGACAGTAGTGAAGGCTTCAGTCCTTTGAAAACAGGCATAATGCCATCTCCGAGCACAGGTCTCAGATTACCAATCTCGAATAGCTGGTTACTCAGTAGAATTTCAATGACAAATATAATGATCGTAATCGGCAAAATGATCTCAAACACGCGTACAATGACGCTAAGCCCTCCTGAAATCAAATATATACCGATCCACATAAAGACCATTACAATTGCCCAGGTGGGAGTACGTTCGAGTAGATACATTCCGGTTACATCAGCCATAACTCTAATTTCAAATGCAGCAATCACCATAAAATACATAATCATGGCACCGCCCAGTATGTAAGCGATCCAGCTCCCCGTAATTTCACGGGTGAACTGGAACACGGTTTTCCCCGGAAATCTTCGACACAGGGTAACCAAAATAATGCCGACGCCCGTGATAATTAGCCCAGACAGAATAATGGATATCCAGACATCCGGTGTTCCGACAGCTTTGCTGGTCGTTCGAGGTAACGTCAATATCCCGGCGCCAAGCATGTAATTGACAATAATTACAACGGCTTGTGTCGTGGTTATCTTTTGTTGGGAGCCATTCACTTCAGTTCACCTCCAGACCTTCTGTCCATGGAATTCAATTATTCTTTTCGGTCCTTATCGATTGGATTAGTCATATCGGGACGCATTCTCATCATGTTTAACGGAGCACGGATAACAAAATCCTTCCAATCATTCAAGTGATAAGGAACCGCTGGGGCAACATATGGCACGCCAAAGCTCGAGAGTCGAGCCAGATGTGTACATACAAGCAGGAAGAACATAACCACGCCATACAGTCCGAGAATAGCTGCACTAAACATGGCGGCAAATCTTAAAATCCGCAGCGTTAACCCGGCACTATAGACAGGAATCGTAAAGGATGAGATGGCTGTAACCGCAACGACAATGACCAGGAATTGACTTATGATACCCGCCTGTACCGCTGCTTGGCCAATAATCAAACCTCCGACGATCCCCATCGCAGGCGCAATCGGCTTAGGTAGCCGTATCCCT
Organism: Paenibacillus amylolyticus; assembly: GCF_001570725.1. Classification (GTDB taxonomy): domain Bacteria; phylum Bacillota; class Bacilli; order Paenibacillales; family Paenibacillaceae; genus Paenibacillus; species Paenibacillus amylolyticus_A. Next base: position 31,909 of record NZ_BCNV01000004.1, on the reverse strand, counting down.
GCCTCCCTCAGAATCTCAATCGAAAGTTCCATGATCAGTACTTCAATAATCGAAGGAAACGGCACTCCCGTACGCGTTTCAATAATCGTCAATACCAGCTTGGTCGGAATAAGTCCTGGATGGAACGAGATAAACGAGATATACAGTGCAGGAGCAAGCAATGCCAGCATGGCGGCCATAAAACGCAGCATTCGCAAAAAGGTTCCGGGAATCCAGCGTTCATAATAATCCTCGGGAGATTGGAGCAACATGCTGAAGGTCACCGGTACAACCAGCACAAATGGTGTTCCATCCAATAAAATAGCCACCCGACCTTCCAGCAATGCGCCGATGACCCGGTCAGGTCTTTCCGTATTCAGTACCTGCTGAAAAGGACTCAGTGTACTGTCTTCAATGAGTTGTTCCACATAACCAGATTCCAGCATCGAATCCATATCCATCTCTTCAATTCGCTTGCAGACTTCAGCCACGAGATTAGGATCGGCAATATCCTGAATATAGGCTATCGCCAAATCTTTTTTGATCCGTGAACCCACTTCATACTTCTTAATAAATAGGCTTTGATCACTTCCATACCGACGCAGAATGCCTGTGTTATCGCTTAACTGCTCTGTAAAACCGATACGCGGTCCACGAAGTAGCCCCTCTGACAACGGTTCATTCATACCTCGTGTTTTGATCTTATGTGCTCCAATTAATAAAGCACCTGGCAAACCATCAACCAACAGTGCGTTTTTCCCAAACAACACGCCAACTGCGAGCTCTTGAAGGGACTTGGTTTCCTCAACCAGACTGACAGGCAGTAATTGATCTTGCAGGTATGCTGACAGTAAGTGTGCATTGTCTGGATGAAGAAAACCCTCTTGCTTGAGTAAAGGAACACCTTCTAACATTAACGGTGTAATCAAATGATCATCAATCAAGTCCTGATCTACTAAGCCCTCGGTATATACGACCGCAGCCAGTGTATTGGTTCCCCTAATGGTAAATTCCCTAATATGCACGTCTGCATTGAGTCCAAAGCTTTCTTTTACGCTAGTCAGATTTGTATTGTACTTATCGGTTAATTTAATATTGGCATATTGACCTGTCTCAGTACCTTGGCCCTTCCCTGCGGCTGCTGGTGAAATATCCTTCGAAGATATGGAAGGTCGCTTCGTGCGAGAGAAGCTGCCACGCTTAATGGCGGCATTGATCCAGCGCATGGTCAAGGTAATGCCAATCGGAATGATAAAGACCAAAACTGCCTGAATCCATATGGACCTATCCGGCACGTAGGACACAATTGTTGACCACATGTTCCCACCCCAACATTTCTCTGCATAACGAAGCTGCAGGTATTCCCAAGTATTGTGTCCCCGTTTGATCACAATAATTCCCGATTTTATGTAAAGAACGACAAAAAAACGGTTCCTGTATAAGGAACCGCTATCCGCTATATATGATTATACAATTCTGGTCACATGCTCTGCTTTGGCGTCCAGCAAATGGGCTGATGCAGCAATGGCCGTAAAATCATTCAAAGCGATCTCAATCCGCTTCTGGCTCTGCTCGACATATTCTTCTACCTTTTTTGTACCGCCTGTGATATTACTAATCTCCTTCGTTATTCCAGTAACACTATCTCGAATCTCATTAATTGAACTCTCCACCATGGCGGACAGTTTCTTTACTTCCTTGGCCACGATATCGAATCCTCGGCCGAATTCGCCTGCATGCGCAGCTTCAATGGCAGCATTTAACGCAAGCAACTGCGTCTGTGATGAAATCTCGCGTATGGTTCGTACCACGCCCTGAATCGATCCGGCCTGTTCCTGCAGATGAGTCAACGTTGCACGGTTAGAAGCTGACACCTCTGAGATATAGGAGATACTGGACATTAATTCCTGGCTGCGTTCAATACCTACATCTGCCTGCCCATTTAGCTCATGGGACATGTTTTTCAATTCATTCACCACGACTGAAATATTGTTCTGACGATTGGTAATGTTAGTGGCGATTTTGGAGACACCCAGTATTTTTTGGTTCAGCTCATCAAAGACTGGCATATAGGTCGCCTCAAGCCATACGGAATTTCCCTTTGCATCCTTGCGTTCAACCTTGTCTTGGAAGCTAACACCATTAAATATGCTATTCCAAAAAGCGTCATAGTCCGGGGTATTCACAAAATGCCCGAAGCATAACTGCTGATGCTTCATGCCATACATCTCATCTACTGTATATCCCATCGTCTGGGCAAAGACTTCATTCACATACGTTACCCGTCGATCCAGATCGAATCGAATGATCGCCAGACTTTTCTCCATCGCCTTGATGACCAGTGCATCGGTGACAACATCTTTCTTTTCCATATCTAATATAGGCACTTGATAACCCCCACAGTTCATTCCATAATAAACAGCCTTTTACCAGCAAAACAACGAGTACAACAACATATGTATCCATCAGGTTCTAAATGACTCTACTATTGATACCCGATTTGCAGAACTTTGGATCACCTGTTGCTGTTTATTTTTTATGTGTTATTTTCAGAACGTCAATACGTTACCCAACCTCTGGGGCAAAAAGAAAATCTGCTCCACCTCATCCGCTGGCAATGGCTTGCTGTAGTAGTACCCCTGCACTTCATTGCAATCCTGTTCGGTCAGAATATCCAGTTGTCCCTTCGTTTCAATGCCTTCTGCAATAACATCCATATTCAATTGTTTCGCCATTGTAATCATAGTCGAAACAATGGCTCTATCGCTATGATTAACCGCAATGTCCTGAATAAAAGAGCGGTCAATTTTCACTTTGTGAATCGGGAACATTTTTAGATAACTAAAGGAACTGTACCCTGTTCCAAAATCGTCCAGGCTGATCCGGATTCCAAGCTCGGTTAATTGATTGAGTATTTCAATGGAAGCAATCGCATCCATCATCATGCTTTCCGTGATTTCCAATTCCAGATACTGCGGGCTCAAACCCGTCTCAACTAGAATCTGACGAACCTGTTCCACCAGATTGGATTGATGAAATTGCTGAGAGGACAGGTTCACCGACACTGGAATCAAAGGCCCGCCTGCATCATGCCAATTCCGCATCTGAATACAAGCTTCGCGGAGCACCCGGTTACCTAGCTCAATAATCATGCCCGTCTCTTCTGCAACCGAGATAAACGTGCCTGGATACAATAATCCACGGGTCGGATGATTCCATCGTACCAAGGCTTCGACACCAATCATGCTGACTTCACTTGTCTGAATCTGAGGTTGGTAATGTAACACAAATTCCCCTCGATCCAATGCTTTTCTAAGGTCATTCTCCAGAACCATTCGTTCCCGCAACTCGTGATGCAATTCGGCAGAGAAGAACTGATATCCGTTCTTGCCATTCTTCTTCACTTCATACATGGCCGTATCTGCATGCTGCAGCAGCTCTACAGCATCTTGCCCATGGTCCGGAAATACGGCGATCCCAATACTGCCCGTAACATAGAACTCGCTCTCTTTTAGATAACAAGGCTTCGCAATCGCCTGAATAATGCGTTCAGCCAAGCGGGTGATGTCTCCAAGACTAGTGTACTGATGAACAAGAATCGCAAACTCATCTCCACCCATTCGGGCAAGCGTTACATCCTCACCATTCAGTTCATCCTTAATCCGTCGGCTCATTTCCTGAAGAAACAGATCTCCGTAGATGTGTCCAAGAGAGTCATTAATAACTTTGAACCGGTCAAGATCAAGGACCATAACGGCAAATAGCTTATGCTCATTACGATGCGATTCGATGGTCTCCGACAACCTCTGATTAAACATTCTGCGATTGGGCAGTCCAGTCAACTCATCATGAAAAGCCAGATGATAGTTTCTCACCTTTACGCGCTTTTCGTCCGTGATGTCCTTCATAATGATGTAATTTCCCACGACCTGTTTATCTACAATGACGGGTGCGAGCACAACGCCAAGTTCAACCCGTTCCTGATTGGTGCGATAGATGACGGTCTCGTACTTCATCTCTTCACCGTCCGTAGCACGTCCGAACATATGCCTGATGCGCTCCCGATCCTCCTCCACAACCATGGTTAATAGAGTACTCACGGATTGGTCCTTTAATTGTTTCTCCTTAATACCGCCAATTCGAGCTGCTGCCGGATTAATTCCAACAATTCGCATGTGAAGATCGATGGAAATAATGCCATCCTGATTATGCTCATAGAGCGATTTATACCATTTTTCATTCTCTTGCTTCTCCGATTCCTGTTTGGAAAACAGTCTCGATATGTACAGACCAACAAGCGATAATCCCAGTGTAAATAACGTACCCATGGAAATAAAATAAGCCAGACGCTTCTGGTCCAAAATCGTGTTTAATGAAGATATGACCCTGTTCGGTGGCATGTCCGATTCAAAGTGCGCTGCCATCATGCCCGTATAATGCATACCCGCAATGGCCCCTCCCATGATGAGGGCACTTCCAACCTTTTTCCAAACATCATGACGTGTATCTGATCTAAGAAAATATAGCGATAACCACAGTGCTGTAATTGAAGCCGCACACGCAATTATAATGGATAACATGACATACATGGGCTCGTATTGAATCTCCACCTGCATCGCATACATCCCGATATAATGCATCAACACGATACCGAGTGCAAACAGACAGGCGCCCCCCAATAACTGTAACAGTGGCAGCCTCTGTCGGGAGACTACCATCAACGCCACCAAAGATGCAACAATGGCTACAGCCACGGAGATCAGCACAATGACAAGATCATACGAAACGGGAAATGGCAATGACATCGCCATCATGCCAACGAAATGCATGGACCAGATTCCCATACCCATAATAATTGCGCCAAAAGATAGCCATAACCAACGACTTCTGCCGCTGGCTTTGTTAATTCTGCTGGTGAGGTCCAGAACGTTATAAGAAGCCGCAACAGCAATCAAATATGAAATCAGGACAAGTACGTTATCATGTGAACCCATGCCATGTTGAATACTCTGTTCCAAGGTATGTTCCATTGTTCGATGCCTCTCTCTACATGTTACTTCTTTCATTATAGAACATCGATTTGAAACATTTCTGAAACCTGAACCATAAGTCCCAAGCAAAATGATTTTCGTAGGCAGTAGACCATAAGAAAAACCCACTTGCCAAGGCAAGTAGGCTTAGGTTGAACGATTGGATTTCCAGCTTTCGAACCATTCCTGGACAGCCGGATGAGGGAGCATATCCATTTCCTGACTCAACATACGGCATAGCAGGCTATACTGAACCTCGACCGAACGTCGATCACCGAGTCGATGATACAGGTTCATCAGAACCACATAGATATTTTCCTCATCAGGCAACATGCGCTGTATTTTGAGATAATGTGCAACAGCATCTTCATCCTGATGGGCAGCGATATAATAATCTGCAATTTGTTTCTCATGGCGAAGCCAGAGATTGCGCAGTCGGCGTCGCTCCATTTCGGCCCACAGATACGTTGTTTCCCCCAGATATGGACCCTTGTAGAGAGATGAAATCTGTAAATGAAGATCCATCGTTAACGCTGTAACGGCAGGCGCCTCAGCTACCCTTTTCTCCCACGTGTCCATATCCAGGGATGCCCCGTTCAATTGCAGCATATATCCTTCATCGAGGTTAGAAATCTGGATATTAACCTGCTCTGCCTGTAGCTGTTTACGAATCTGGTAGATAGCCGTATAGAGCTGGGTTACTCCGCGTTTCCATTCAATCTCAGGCCACAGCTGTTCAAGCAGCACCTGCTTGCGAACAGGTTTATCTCGATATTGCAGGAGGAAGGAGAATAGTTCCTGGGCTTTGAATGTCTTCCATCGTATGGTGATGGGCGGGCACCCCGCCTTTTCAAATTGCAATGGACCAAGGCAATGAAGTATAACCTGTGAATCCGGGAACCGTTCAGTAGGATCGGACGTTAGCAACAATCGATGAATCGTCTTCTCCAGCCGCTCTGTCTGCAACGGTTTCAGTAGATAATCCAGAGAATTAAGTTCAAACGCCTTGACTGCATATTCATCATATACCGTGACAAATACAATTTTAGTCGCTGGAAGTTGCTGCAGAACGCGCTCAGCCAGTTCAATCCCGCTCATCTCGGGCATCTCTATATCCAGAAAAACCACATTCGGTCGAACCTGTACAATATGCTCCAAAGCCTGCCTGGGACTGCGGTATTTCCCGATAATATCCAGATCGCTAATGCGCTCCAGTTCCTCCGCAAGATGATTCAACGCGAGCGGTTCATCATCCACCAGTATCGCTTTCATGAAATCCCACCTTTTCTATTGGAAGCCGGACTTGAATCTCGGTTCCCTGTTCCAGGGAACTATGTATGAGCAGTCCCCATCCGAATAGCTGTTTGAGTCGACGCTCAATATTCCGGATGCCGATCCCGCCTTCAAGCGTTGGCCCTTCCATAATCCGTTCCAGTGTTTCCGGCGACATGCCTACCCCGTCATCCTTCACCGTAATTAGAATGAATTGTTCATCCCGCGTAACCCGAATCAGAATGCGTCCCCCCTCAGCACGTCGCATAATACCATGCCGTACGGCATTCTCCACCAAAGGTTGAATGGTCAGGGGAGGGACCCGGAAGTTAGTTGAGGTCAACACTTCAATCTTAAAGTCCAGCCAATCATCAAATCTTACCTTTTCAATATGTAGATAGGATTGCACCAATTTTAACTCCCGATCAAAAGGCGTCAGTGGATTCGTGTTGTCAAATCGGAAGCTTTCCCGCAGATAATTTCCCAATTCATTGAGCAGTTCATTCATCTGTGCAGGTTTGCTTTTGCTTAGCGCTGCAATGGAATTCAGAGTATTGAACAGAAAATGCGGCTTGATCTGCGCCTGTAGAAAGGCCAGCTCCATGCGAATGCGTTCAGCAACTGAACGTTTCATCTGTAACAAGGTACGTACACGTACACGAAGTTCGGAACCTTCCACCGGTTTGCGCAGAAAATCATTAGCCCCTGCCAGACCAGTTTCCAGAGCGCGATCCCCTTGCCACGCAGAAATGAGTAACAGGATGGGCAGCTCAAACATGGTGTACTGTTCACGGATTTTGCCACAGATGACGGTACCTGATATGCCAGACAGCGTTCGGTTCACGATAATTAGGTCCATTTCATGCAATGGATGCATGCTCTGCATGATTTCTTCCGGATTTCTCACCACAGTCACATGATAATCATCCAGATTCAGAATAGGCAGCAAAAGATTCAAATTCAGCGCATCATCATCCACAATCATAATATGGTACATGCTCGATAGAGATCGTTTGCTTCGATTCACTGATATATTCAGAGTATGGTTATCAACCGATTGAACTGCCGCCTTTTGCTCAACCATAGGCGACAATACAACTTGTGTTTCATCTCTGAATGAATCTGCACTTAATGGTAGCGTAAGTATGATGTCCATTTCTCCAGATGCACTGTCAGGTACATGTACCGTTCCATGATGCAATTCCGTTAATGCCTTGACCAGATATAACCCTGGAGCATCCGGATTGTGATGCATATGTGCATGATCCTGATCCAGCCTGGATTCGAACAACGCACGGGTAAGCGAGGTCTGCTCCATTGAAATGGCGTCCCCCTGCATATGGACACGAACTTCAACCATCCCGTTCACTACTGAAGCTTCAACCTGGATCGTACCTGTAACGGTAACCTTCAAGCTATGCTGGAGCACACCTGCCAGAATCTGATGCAAGCGTTGCTCATCGGCAGCTACACGTGGCAGTGTTTTATCCACATGACTTGTAATTTCTATCGAATGGTCATATACCATATATCGGACACGTTCCACCACTTCATCCACTAATGCATAGAAATCAACAGACCGGATCGTCAAATATATTTGCTGCTCACGAATTTGCGAAAAGTCGAGTAAATCATCCACCATGCTGCGCATCATCCAGCCCACCGATGTAAGCAATTGCAGGTCCTGCCTTTGGTCAGCTGTAAGGTGATGGTCCGATTGAAGGCGTGCATCCGCGATACTAATCAAAGCCTGTAGTGGAGTTTTCATTTGATCTGAAATATTGGCCATGAATTCATTCTTGAACCGCTCGACACGCTTCATTTCAAGGGATAGGCGCTTCAAACGTCTATAGGTCAGTACAAATTGCTGCACAAACATCAAGATAAACAAGCCCGAGAAGAGAAAGACCTGAATAAAGTACCAGTCACCCATGTGGGTGAGACCGAGCTGCAATAATAGATTGGACAAGCTATGTGCGGCAAATATAAAAAAGGCCAAAAATCGATGTCCAGCAACAGGATCGCCACCTCGGAAACTCCGAAGCAGGATTACTAAAGAATAGCTATACACGGCTACATTTTGGATCACCAATACTCCGACCAGATGTGACACCATGTCAATTGGCAATACAAATAACAAGATAATGAAGACCGCGTTGAAGATGTACACCGCATATCTCACCCAACGTTTAATCACCGTTTCCAATTGACAGGCGACAAACATAAACATCCAGAACGTGAGACTGACTATGGACAGAAAATATATAATGAAGCCCGTAGCATATGTAAGGTCAGGCCATAGCCAGAATAATAATCTGGTTCCCTGATACGAGCTGGTGATCATCATGCTAATGAAAAAAAGAGACATATAGATCCAGCCGCTTCGCGGTGACTGATAATGCATGAATCCAAAAATCATACTCAGAAAACCAAATACAACCAGAATGCCAAATTCAAAAGCTACATTCCTCTGCTGCGATTGGTATATAGCATCCATACTGCCGATGTGAATGGGTTCAATCATTCCCCCGCTATTCACAAAATCATAGTTGGCTACCTGCACATCAATATTCACTTCGGTACCGCTTATCTCTGTATGTGAGATATAGGGCTCTACTTGGGGGCTATATTGTCCAGCGCTTGTCGAGACAACTCCGTTCGAACCAATATGTACCCCGTTAACAAACAACGTGTGGGCTGTACGAATTAAGGGAACACGCAAGGCAATCTGCTGTGCAGATTCTCCTTCGGCATCCAGCAATATTTTCAAACGATACGTCCCATACCCGAACGCACCCTGGTGAAGATAAGGTTCAATGGCCGACTGCCAATTGCCAGGAACGGTAGCGATATATTCGTGAGCCCTCGTCTCCTCTGTTCCATCCAGTAACTGCCCCGGATAAAACAGCCACTCTCCATTAAGGGCGATATCACCCTTTTTCAAACCTCCGACCTGACGCAGATCCAGTACCCCTTCATGCGCCTTCGGAGCATGCTCATCCTCCAGAAAAGAGAGCACATTCAGTGCGATAAACAAGGCAACGACACCAATAATAAATGTAATAAAACGTGTGCGACTCAATAGCTTATCCCCATCCGTAAAACGTACCTGTGATTAATCATGTGATGACAGAACAACCTTCCGATCGCTGCCTACATGTACGTATCGTAACACAAAGCATAGGAGCATACACTTTTGTATTGCATCGCCAGAGCAAGTCCCTCTGTTATTCCAAATGATTCGTAACCTATACTCTGATCCAGAAATGTAGATAACATGAATTGATTGTGATTTTTTTCACTTATAATTTATTGCTGAACGTTTACGATGGGTTTATCACTTATATTACTCAAGAGTAACCTGTGCTTCTATCCAATATTTCTATCTATTCAATTCATCCAACACTTACTAACAACAGGAGGACACACACATGAATCATCCTTATGAAAAGCTGTTCACCCCCTTCCGCATCGGAAAAATGGAAGTGAAGAATCGAATTGTCATGTCTCCTATGGGAACCAATTCGGCCAGTCCTGATGGTCGCATTTCCCTTGAAGAGATCGATTATTATGAGGAGCGCGCCAAAGGCGGCGCGGGTATGATCATCCTTGGGGCACAATTTTTGACCGAAGATCTGGCTCAGGGCGTATTGGAAGGCATTGTAGAGAAAGATTATGTCATTCCGTTGCTCACGGATCTCGTCGATGCAGTTCAACATTACGGCACCAAAATTATCGCTCAGCTCAGCTGTGGCACTGGGCGCAATGCGCTACCATACCGTTCGGGGAAACCTCCCGTATCGGCTTCGGCCATCCCCGCCACCTATAATCCGGAAGTACTGTGCCATCCACTTACGGTGGAAGAAATACAGACCATTATGGAGCAATTCGCCGATTCGGCAGCCAGATTGAAACGGGCGGGCTTTGATGGGATCGAAATTCATGCCCATGCCGGTTATCTCATCGATCAGTTTATGTCGCCGATCTGGAACAAGCGTGAAGATGAGTATGGCGGCACGACAGAGAAACGGATGCGATTTGCCATAGAAATTGTACAGGCGATCCGCCAAGCTGTAGGTCCGGACATTCCCATTTTGTTCCGTTTGGCACTGGATCATCGCTTTGAAGGCGGACGTACAGTTGAGGACAGTCTGGAGATGTTGCAGATTCTTGAACGTGCTGGCGTAGATGCCGTTGATATCGATGCAGGCTCCTACGAAAGAATCGATTACATTTTCCCGCCAGCTTACTTGGGTGATGCTTGTATGGAGTATATGTGTGAGCCTGCTCGTCAGGTTGTGGACATTCCTATTTTGAACTCGGGAAGCCATACACCTGAAAGTGCTGTCCGCCTAATTGAATCCGGGAACGCGGACTTCGTCATGTTTGGTCGCGCATTGATTGCCGATGCCGAGCTTCCAAACAAACTGCGGGATAATGTGCGGGAGGATATTCGTCCTTGTATTCGTTGTAATGAGGAATGCATCGGTCGGATCATCGAACGGAATACCAAAATCAGCTGTGCGGTCAACATTCAGGCAGCCAACGAGAAACGCTTCGCGATTCATCCGGCGGAGACTGCCAAGAAGGTCGTTGTTGTAGGTGCAGGACCATCCGGTCTGGAAGCGGCACGTGTAGCAGCACTCAAAGGACATGAAGTTACACTGTACGAAAAAGAGGCCTCTGTCGGTGGACAGGTCACCAGTGCAGCCACACCGGAATTCAAAGGCCAGTTACGCGCCCTGATTGGCTGGTATGAGCGGCAGTTAACCCAGCTTCACGTGAAAGTGAAGTTAAATCATGAGATCAAGCCGGATGATCCGGCACTGGAAGCCGCTGATCATATTTTCATCGGCGCAGGAGCCATACCCCTTGTGCCTCCAATCCCTGGTATTGATAACGATAACGTCGTGGGAGCCATTGAGGCTCATTTACAAAAAGACCTTGTACGCGGCGAACATATTGTCATTACTGGTGGGGGGTTAACAGGTTGCGATCTGGGACTTGAGCTGGCTATGGAAGGCAAAAAAGTCACCATCATCGAGATGCGCCCGGAAGCGGGGCAAGATGTGATGTACATTAACCGTGCAGCCCTGATGCCTATGCTGGATAGCTACGGAGTGACCATTCTCGGTGGACATAAGGTCCTCTCCTTTGAGGCCAATGGTTTACAAGCAGAGAAAGCTGATGGTTCCAAAGTGTTCATTGAAGCGGATACCATCATTAACGCCTTTGGAATGAGAAAAAATACAACGATCGCTGAGCTGATCCGGGCCAAGTTCGGAACCAAGACCAGCCTCATGGGCGATTGTGTGAAGATTGGCAAAGTAGGTACTGCCGTTCGTTCCGGCTTTTACGCGGCGAGCGCCATTTAGCCCGTATTCAAGAAGAGCCAGACTCCGGTTATCCGGGTCTGGCTCTTCCTATTGAACTCATTTAGCTTCGCTGCTGCATGTCCAATATGCCGTAGAAAAAGAGATCCTGTGTCTGCCGTGCCAACTGGGAAGGCGTTTCGTGACCCGGCAACAGCTTAATCAGCGTTAACCGTTCAATAATGGCCAGCAGACATTCCGCAAAGAAAATCGCATCAAGATCCTGCCGATAATATCCGGCTTGCTGTTCTTCAATCAGATTCTGTTCCATGAGCCTGGCAATCTCAGCCTTGATGCCCACGGACGCCGGGGACAGATACAATCCAATTCGGGTCAATGCCGGATTCCGTCCGAGGAATCGGTAGATCTGCTCCAACGATGCCACGACCGCTTCCTTAAGGTCCTCCCTATTCTTTCCCGGCCCGATATGACTATCGCGCACTGCTTGACTGAGGCCATTGCGAAAATCTGCCACTAGCTCTGCAAAAGCAGCTTCTTTGCTCTCAAAGTACAGATAGAATGCAGGTTGTGTTAACCCGGCCCGAGCAACAATTGAACTTATTTTTGTCTGGTAGAACCCACTTAATGCAAATTCCTCTGCTGCTGCCTCCAGGAGACGAAGCCTGCTCTCTTTGCCAATAGCTCCTTGTTTTCTCACTTCAACCCCCAGCCCCTCTCTGCTCAGACATCCTGCTCTGTTGTCCAAACCTCTACTGTAGATTATACCTAATCTATGGGGCTACTGAAGTGAAGCTTTAGTGATGAATGTTCACTTGAAACATAAATGAATGAAACGGCTCCTCACCTCATTCTAAAAATCATGCACCGTCACACACAGCTGAATCGCGATGCCATACGGATCACGCACAATGCCGTATCCTGGGCTGAATTCATTTTGCTCGTAAGGTACCAGTACTTTCACACCCTCATGTTGCACCAAAGAATGATACAGTTGATCGATTGTAGCTTTATCCTTAGATTGAATACATAATGACGTGCTGTTTCCGAGCTGCCACGCTCTCTCTGTGTCCATTGCTTCTTCCGCAATCATGATCTTGTTAACCCCAATCTCCAGCACCGAATGTGTAATATACTCATCTTGTCCGGCAGGGTACTCGAAGCCTGGGTTCATCTCCTTCATCTCTTTATAACTTTTCTTGAATATCACCTTGGCGCCCAGAAACTCCTCATAAAAAGCAATGGCTGCCGCCGCATCACCGTTCATCGACAAAAATGGTATCACTTCAAAATTCATTAGATTGCCTCCTTGTTCCTATTGGATTACACTTATCACTATAACAACGAAAGGTGCCAACTCATGGCACCATTAAGAGGGTTCGATATGAAAAAATCCGAACGCATGAACCAGATGCTACGTTTCATTAATCAAAAACAACAGTTCACCCTGCAAGATCTCATGCAGGAGTTCCAAATCTCCAAGCGGACCGCGTTAAGAGATATCGCTTCATTGGAAGAGTTGGGTGCACCCATCTATGTGGAATATGGACGGTACGGCGGATATCGACTGCTGCAACAGATGCAGCTACCTCCCATTTCGTTTAACACGGGTGAGCTTCATGCCCTTTATTTTGCGATGCAGGCCCTCCGCAGCTTCTCCAGCTTGCCCTTTCAGGTTTCTTTCCGTACCATTCATGAGAAATTTATGAGCGCGTTATCCGACAAGCAACGACAGGATATTGAGAACATCCAACATCGGGTTTCCTTCCGTCATACGGAGCAGATTCGCGATAGTGTGCATTTGGAGTTTTTGTTGTTGGCTGCTGTGCAAAATATAGTGATCCAGATTACGTATCCTGATCAAAGAAGATCTACAGATACACGGTCGTCTCCTGCCGACTTTTCTGATCCTGAACCATGGGATTCACCATCTCGCACATCCAGCTTCAACAATCGTACCATTCAACCCATTGCGCTCTATGCCAGGAAAGGCTACTGGTATTGCCAGGCTTATGATCTGAATAAGCAGGCGTATCGTGTGTTCCGCTGCGACCGGATCACTTCGGCTGAAGTGTCCGACATTGAACCTTTGGCTCATGTTATTGAACTTCAAGCACAGGATACCCATTCGTTATGGGAACCATCACAAGATGCTATTTCATTTCAATGTCGGATTGACGAAGCCGGGGTTGAACTTTTCCAGCAAGAACATTTTCCATCCATGCAGATTACGCACGTCAACGAATCGGGCAGTGAGCCGGCACAAAGGCTTCTTGTCGGTTCGTATGAACCTCATGAGCTTGATTTCATTACTCGGTACCTCGCAGGATTCGGTAAATCCATTAAGATCATGGAACCGGACACGTTAAAAGAATCATTGCGGCAGTACTATATGGACTTGTTAGATCATGTATAAAGATCATATCTCTATATCCATTTACTTTACATGCCTTTGAACTCCTGTTCATGGTCAACTACTTTTAATTTTTTCTTATTACCAATAGCGAATTGAACGATAATCTGCAGTACGATGATGATAGCCAAACCATAGAATGCTTGCACGAAGCTGCCTGTCAGATCGTGGAGCCAACCAATCGCAAGCGGCCCCAGTGCTCCCAAGATATAGCCACCGGATTGAGTCATAGCAGACCAGCTACTAGCTTCCTGTGCATTGCTTGTCTCATCGATCGGCAACATCAGTGCAATCGGGAACAGTCCACCTGCACCAATACCGAGCGGGATCGCCGCGAGCCACGGGCTGACAGAGAGATTCAGCATCAGGACACCTATCAACTCTAACGATGCACATCCGACAAGCCAGAATACACGTCTTTGGTACCGGTGTACAAGCATGGGAATGAATAACGTTGAGGGCAGCGATATCAATGTAAATAACGTTTGGATGTTGCCAGCAGTCTCTTGGCTATATCCATGGCTTTGAATCGCTGGTGCTAGCCAAGCGGTTAGTGAATAGAAGATCGCTGCCATCAGCCCGAAGAACAATGTCAGCACCCATGCTCGCCTGTTCTTCACCGGAAGTGATGCATGAATGACAGCTGAAGTTTGTCCAGATTGTCGCTCTGTGCGCGCAGACCAAGCTAATTTCAACCAGATCGGTAATGCAATAACTGCGAGTAATGCCCATGTGGCTAAAGACCCTCTCCAAGATCCACCCAGCGTATGCTGGAGCGGAACCGATAATCCCACACTAATGCTGGCCCCCATCACCATTGCTGTAGAGTAGATGCCTACCATGGCTGCCACTCGGTTAGGAAAATACTGCTTAATGAAGCTGGACAACAGCGGACCTGTGAGTGCAATACCTACACCCGACAGAAAAGAAGTGAACATCATTAACGGCGTTGCACCTACGAATAATCGTAGTCCCGTTCCTAACCCAATAAGGATTAAAGCCAGCACAATGGCACCTTCGTTCCCCCACCTTCTACTTAGTCTTACGGAGAACGGAGCGAATATGCCCATACATAATACAGGTAGTGTCGTTAACAGACTGGCGGTCATACCACTCAAACCCAGATCATGCTGTATGGTGCTCATTAGCGGAGAAATGGATGTAATGGGTGGTCTCAAGTTCAGTGAAGCCAGGATAAGCGCCAAGACAATATAAAAAAGTTTCATTATGGATCACCTCATGGTAGTAGTATTCTTGCCTTCACCAAAGATCTTATTGGGCCGCGAAAGGATCTTGGGTTGGTACATTGACTAAGTATAGATTCAATATAATGATTGAACAATACTATTGTTTCTATTAAAATGATTACTAAAACCAATGATTGAAGGTGAATTCATGGAGATTCGTCAGATGGAGAACTTTATTACAGTGTGCGAGGAGCTTCATTTTACTCGGGCAGCTGAGAAACTTGGCATATCTCAACCTACGTTGAGTCAACAAATACGTGGGTTGGAGGATGAACTTGGTGTTCCTTTATTTGACCGTGTTGGCAAAAAGATCGTGATGACTCAGGCAGGGTCTCTGTTTCTGGAGCACTGTGTACAGATGATCCGGCATTTACAGAATACCCAAGATGCGCTAGCTGAATTCCGCAATGATCAGAGAGGTCGATTAGTCGTTGGTGTTCTTCCATCCGATTTGGATTATCGTCTCACTCCACTGCTCGTTGATTTTCATGCCCGATTCCCCAAAGTGCAATTGAAGGTGATCTCTTCGATCTATGTCGTGAATCAAGTGTTGGAAAATGAAGTCGACATCGGCATTGAGATCACCTCTGCCCCTGATGATCGGCTTGTACGCATTCCTTTGTGCAGCGAAGAGTATGTACTGGTCGTTTCCGAGAATCATGATTGGGCAGAACGAGGTACGATTGGAATCCAGGAACTGCGTGATATCCAAACGGTGATGTTCCCCGAAGGATTTACAGGCAGAGAATTGGTCGACAGCTATTGCCGTAAATATGGATTCACCCTAAATACCATCATGGAAACCAGCTCGGCGACCTCTATCATTAGCCTGGTCAAAGCCAACGTCGGAGGAACACTGCTGCCTTATCCTCTGATCCAAGCTATGAATGAACCCACGCTACGTTGCATTCGAATTACAGACGATCCGCCATACCGACACTTTGAGATCATCCATCGGTCCGACCGTTACCTGACACAATCAGCTAAAGCATTTATTGAGAAGACAATCGAGTATTTCAATCAAAGGTAAGTTTAAAAGGAGAGGTATTGAAATGAAAATAAAAGAAGTTGGATTGTTGGCACATCAGATCGAGGCCATAAAGGAGTTTTACGGTACACTATTGGAGTTGGATGTTGTGGAGGATAATCCTACTTTCGTTTCATTTCATGCGGGAGACTCGGTCCTTTCATTCAAGAAGGCTCCAGAACAGGAGAAGCCTTACTATCATGTAGCGTTTACGATTCCAACAAATAAACTTGCTGATGCGAAGAGGTGGGCCCAAGACCGTAACATTCCGTTGCTTTCCAAAGATGGACAGGATGAATTCTATTTCCCCTACTGGGATGCAACAGCCTTCTACTTCTATGATCCAAACGGCAACTTGATGGAATTCATTGCTCACCACTCACTCGATAATGCAGTCGAGGAAGCTTTTGAAGCGAATCATCTGTTATGCATAAGTGAAATCGGCCTGCCTGTCGATGATGTTCCTGAGATGATGAGCAC
Source organism: Paenibacillus amylolyticus (assembly GCF_001570725.1). Taxonomy (GTDB): domain Bacteria; phylum Bacillota; class Bacilli; order Paenibacillales; family Paenibacillaceae; genus Paenibacillus; species Paenibacillus amylolyticus_A. The sequence continues at coordinate 15,131 of NZ_BCNV01000004.1, read as the reverse complement.
ATTGAATGGGCATTATCGACTTGAACCCTTTGCTGGAGACGGAAAGAAATTCTCTCCCACGGGTAACGCAGAAGGCATGTTTATTGTCATTGATAAACAGATGCCCTGGTTCCCAGACGGGCGCATGCCAGGTGTATTTGCTACTGAGGTTAAGGTGAAAACTGGGCAGCCCGGCAGTCTAAGTATACAGGACGGTCTGTACTCTATTGTTTCGATTTGAGGTAAGACCGTACTGAATGAAATCCTCAGGAGGACGTCCGGCTCAATACTTACCGAAACCATCCTCACACGTGATATCCGATTTAAGAATTTCGTACAGATTTTGTTTGGAATGCTCTAATTGTTTTTGTGCTTCTTCAATTTCTGATATTTTTGCTTGGATAATGCTTGCTTGATCTTTACTTGAAAACCCGTCTTTAGAGATCATGGACTGGATCTCATGAATCGAAAAGCCTACGGCTACACATTGTTTGACCACTTCCAGATGCTGAATAATGCTCTCCGCATATATTCGATAGTTGTTATGATCTCTTAGCATATGTTCATCCGGGATAATACCTATTTTCTCGTAGTAACGAATCGTGGATATCGGAAGGTTTACATGGTTCGCTACTTCACTAATTTTCATATGGATTTCCCCCGTATCTTCTTCTTGCTATAAAGTATACTTCATAGTTTACAATCCTCATAGTGAGACAGATGGAGATATAACCTATACCCACTCTCACCAATATAGATATGAGGAGAGATATCGATATGAATACAATTACCGGCAAATTCAACAAAACAAATGATTTTGATACCATCGTTTTGGAGCGCCATTCCGTTAAAGCCTACGACCCTGAAGTGAAAATCAGTCGCGAGGAGATGACCGAAATATTAGCGAAAGCTTCACGTGCTCCTTCGGCCATTAACATGCAACCTTGGCGTTTTCTTGTTATCGACAGTGCTGAAGGCAAAGAGAAGCTTGCACCACTGGCCTCTTTTAACCAGACACAGGCACTAACGTCTTCGGCTGTCATTGCCGTCTTTTACGATGCTGACAACGTTGAATACATGGAAGAGATTTTCAGCAAATCAGTCGAACTTGGGTATATGCCACAAGACATCATGGATATGCAGATGCAGCAGGTGAAACCTTACTATGCGAACATAAACGCATCCGAACTGCGTGATATGAACCTCATTGACTCAGGCCTCATATCCATGCAACTCATGCTCGTTGCCCGTGCTCATGGCTATGATACGAACCCTATGGCCGGCTATGACAAAGACCAGATTGCTGAAGTTTTCGGCTTGGATAAAGAACGGTTCCAGCCCGTGATGTTAATCTCCATAGGGAAAGCAGCCAAAGAAGGGTATCCTTCCTATCGTCTCCCGGTTGAAACGATTACGACTTGGGCGTAACCAATAGTATATTTCGAAACAAATATGACAATGGATAACGCTATTTATGAGCATCATTTTCATACTCATTGCAAATTATCCTGTTGCTCATAGGCATACCGTTAAAAACTGATCTTGTGGAGAGTCATTAAGCTGTATTATCTCTGGATTAAGAATATAAGTTCATATAACAACTATTATTGTATATTATTCTTGAGACATAGATATACTCCCTGTGCGTCCCTATAACATCAGAGAATTTATCCTATAGCCTCGGCTATCAGTCATAGGATTTCATAAATGTGCCCTCTCTCCTACTGATTTCGAAATAAGAACCTTAGCGATAGAATCATAATGGATAGGCTAACAATGGATAGGTCATAACAAAAAGGGTCCTAATGACAAATGTCATCAGGACCCTTTTTAATATACTTAAATGTTATAAGAATTTAACAATCTGTTACTCAACCGTTACGCTTTTCGCCAGGTTACGTGGTTTATCCACATCGTGACCCAGTGCCAGGGAAGCGTAGTATGCCAGCAATTGCAGCGCAACTACAGACAGAGCCGGGCTCAAGAGTGGCAACGTCTTAGGAATGGCAAACGCTTGGTCTACGGATTTCAGCAATGGTGCTACGTGCTCTTCGTACGTAATTGCCAGTACATCCGCGCCACGTGCTTTCACTTCCTTAATGTTGCTCACTGTTTTCTCAAGTACGTTCTCCTGCGTTGCCAGGGCAATAACAGGGATACCTTCTTCGATCAATGCAAGCGTACCGTGTTTCAACTCACCCGCAGCATACGCTTCGGAGTGAATGTAAGAGATCTCTTTCAACTTCAAAGATCCTTCTTGAGCTACTGCATAGTCAAGACCACGACCGATGAAGAAGAGATGTTCATGTTTGGAGATTTGCTCTGCATATCCTTTGATTGCTTCCGCTTGCTCCAACATGGATTCCACTTGCTCAGGCAATGCTTGCATCGCTGCCAGCGTGTGTTCAATCTCTTCTGCAGATTGAGTACCACGAACTTGTGCAAGGTACAGACCAAGCAAGTTGAACGCAATCAACTGCGAAGTATACGCTTTGGTAGAAGCTACTGCAATTTCAGGACCTGCCAATGTTGCGATAACATCATCTGCATCACGTGCAATGGAGCTACCCACTACGTTTGTGATTGCCAGTACATGTGCGCCATTGGATTGTGCTTCACGCAATGCAGCAAGCGTATCGGCAGTTTCACCGGATTGGCTCACTACGATTACGAGTGTATCTTTGTGCACGATTGGGGAACGGTAACGGTACTCGGAAGCCACATCTGTTTCAACCGGAATACGCACCAATTGCTCAATCACTGTACGTCCAACCAGACCTGCATGGTACGCTGTACCACATGCAATGATTTGAACGTTACGGATATTTTTAATTTGTTCTTCAGTCATTTTCAACTCAGGAAGTTGAACTTTTTTACCTTCATTATCGATGCGACCCAGCATTGTATCACGATATGCTTTTGGTTGCTCATGAATTTCTTTCAGCATGAAGTGCTCGAATCCGCCTTTTTCTGCGGTTACAGCATCCCAATCGACACGAATCATTTCCCGAGAAATAAAGTTGCCTTCAATCGTCATCAATTCGACAGCATCATGTGTCAATACAGCCATTTCACCATCATTCAGAATGTACACGTTACGTGTATGTTCCAGAATTGCCGGAATGTCGGAACCAATGAAGTTCTCGCCTTCACCAATACCAATAATCAATGGGCTTGCTTGACGCACAGCTACGAGTTTCTCAGGCTCATGCTCTGTCAATACACCCAGTGCGAATGCACCACGCAACAACGTGATTACTTTTTGCACTGTTTTAACGATATCACCGTTGTATTCACGTGCGATCAGGTGAGAGATAACCTCAGTATCTGTCTCGGAAGTGAACGTGTGACCTTGAGCCATCAATTCATCCTTCAGATCAAGGTAGTTCTCAATAATACCGTTATGCACAACAGAGAACTTCTGGCTTCCATCCGTGTGTGGATGAGAGTTCTCATCCGATGGTTTACCATGAGTTGCCCAACGTGTGTGTCCGATTCCGGCATTACCTACCAGTGGTGCACCATCCAGCTTGGCTTCAAGATTCGCAAGACGACCCAGAGCTTTCGTGATTTGCAGACCTTCCGGTGTGAATACTGCGATACCTGCAGAATCATAACCACGATACTCGAGTTTCTTCAAACCTTCGACCAATACCGATTGAGTGTTCTTATTACCAATATATCCAACAATACCGCACATAATTTATTTCCTCCGTTTGTATATGAATACTGTGTCACGAAGAGAAACAGGCAGAGGCGGCATATCGGAAAAATGAGTGATTGCCTAACGTTTCATGAATACTTGTTACCTATTCAATTATCAATGATCAGAGCGACCTCGTGTCGCCCCGCAGTCATCATAAGCTGTTATGAATGCAATCATGAATGTACATCATTTTCCCGTCCGCGTACTGTTTACGCTCTTCACGCACATTCATTTGAATTTTAGTTTAACTCTTGCACCTGCACCGGCGCGTTGTGTGGACAGTCACCCATCCATTTTCCGCAATCCGGTTTACGGCTCTGGTGCTTCACCGGGAGGTCCCCGCCGAACAATCCGAACACCTCCACCTCGTCAGCTTGATTGCCGTTGATGTTAATCAGCTTTCCTTCAACCAACCTCGAAGAAATCCTGATCAACATCATCCCGCGCAACTCCAAGCTCTGGCGCTTGTGTAACTGTAACCTTACGTTCCTCACTTTCTGTGTCTGAATGACGACTCCACTCATTATATGCACGTCAGGTCCATTTTGCAATGGAGCAAAGTACCTGTGACAATTTCAGCATATTTACCCACAATCCCGACCGGATAAACGGACCTATGGTCTCATCAGGCCGGGACGCAGGAATATTCAAGAATAAGTCCTATACCAGTTCTTTTTGCACTACATCTGCGATTTGGGACACAAATTGTTCAAGTTCGTCTTTGTCTGGTCCTTCCGCCATAACACGGATCAGGGATTCAGTACCTGAAGCACGAACGAGCACGCGTCCATTATCGCCGAGTTGTTGTTCTACTGTAGCAATAGCTTGCTCAATTGCTGAATTTCCCTCGTATTTGCTCTTATCTTCAACACGCACATTCACCAATACTTGTGGGTACTGGGTCATCAGCGCTTTAAGTTCACTCAGTTTTTTACCGGAAGCTTTAAGCGTATCCACGAGTTGAATCGCAGTTAGCATACCGTCACCAGTTGTATTGTAATCCAGGAAAATAACATGGCCAGACTGCTCTCCGCCCAGGTTGTAACCGCCGCGACGCATTTCCTCCATCACATAACGGTCACCTACAGCCGTTTTAGCTGTTTTCAGTGCAAGTTTCTCCGTTGCTTTGTAGAACCCGATGTTACTCATAACGGTCGATACAACTGTACTATCTTTCAGTTTTCCTGCACGATTCATCGCATCACCACAAATACACAGAATGAAGTCTCCATCCACCTCAGCGCCTGTCTCATCAATAGCAATCAGACGATCCGCATCCCCGTCAAAAGCAAGACCCAGATCTGCTCCATGTTTGAGCACTTCTTGTTTCAGGTTCTCTGGATGAGTTGATCCACATTGCTCATTGATATTCAGGCCGTTAGGCTCAGCGCCAATGGCAATGACTTCTGCACCAAGTTCACTGAACAACTTCGGTGCCAGCTCATAAGCTGCCCCGTTTGCACAGTCCAAAACAATTTTAAGACCAGAGAACGACTCATTTACTGTTGTTTTCAGGAAATCGAGGTAACGATAACGGGATTCTTCATCCGTCGTTACGGTACCCAGGCCGCCACCAACTGGCCGTGGCAATTGATCTGTCTCCGCATCCATCAGTTCTTCAATCCGGTTCTCTGTTTCATCAGACAGCTTGAAACCATCTCCGCCAAAGAACTTGATTCCGTTATCCTCAACCGGATTGTGGGAAGCCGAGATCATCACGCCCGCGTCAGCTTTCAACAAACGTGAAATATAAGCCACTCCCGGAGTGGATACAACGCCCAGACGAATCACATCAGCGCCAATGGACAACAGACCTGCAACCAGTGCGGATTCCAACATCAATCCCGAGATACGAGTATCCATGCCGATAACCACTTTCGGTCTTTCCACACCACCTGCAAGCACGTAACCACCACAACGTCCAATGCTGTAAGCCAGTTCTGCCGTTAACTCTTTATTGGCAACCCCTCTTACTCCGTCTGTACCAAAATATTTCCCCATGATTTAACTCCTTCTATTCGCATCATATACGAGCACTATTATTATTTTTTAAGAATTTTAAAATTAGATCGTTTACGGATTTGAGCCACTTTTACTGCCAGTACCACTGTTATTGTTATTTAAATTTCCACGATTGGTGGTACTCCCCTGTTGGCCCTGATCCTGATTATCCGTATTCGATTCCGTTTCTTCTTCATCAGGAGCAGTCTCTGTTTCCCCATTTTCGACTTCGGCTGGTGTAGGGTCAGGTGCTACCGTTCCCTCGTCCGTCGGTTCTTCGCCAGGAGTGGTCGTTGTGTCTTCAGCTTTTTCGCTAATTTTGACCGTCGCACTCAAAGCAGTGGATGATTCATCCAGCTTGGCAAAACGGGGCAGATCGGCTTCAAGCTTGATCTCATGCGTTCCGACCGCAAGGCCAGCAAGATCCCCGGTCAACGTGAGATCATCACTACTCAGTCCCTCAAGCATGCTTGCTGAGCCTGTAAGTGTGAGGTTCAGACCGCCACTTCGAGGCGTAACCAGCGTACCTTCCAGTCCATTCCCCGCACCTGTAAGCGTAATGGGGACGTTCGGAAAGACTTTGGTCGTCTCCTCTGCCTCGTCAAATGGTGATATGGTTACCTTAATCTGAATCGAACTAGGCTCGATTTTCTCAAAACCGGAAGGCGGCGTCAAGTCCACGTTAACTGTCGACGTACCCGACTGATCAAACTGCGTCAGATCAAGGGTTACTTGGTCGTAGGACTGTATACCCGCAAGCGCATCCTCTGATCCATAAACCGAGACTTCTTTCACGCTTGGCTCTACCGTGGAGAGTACCAGGCCTTCCGGAAGCTGTCCCGAATATTTGATTCTTAAGGGTACAGATGTATAGGGCTGATTGACCGGAACTCGGACTTCAACCGTTTGAGGCGTTATAATCGCATTTTCAAGGACCTTGCCTTCAGCATCGTATGCCTGAAGCTTCACTTTTTTCTGTATAACATCTTCCTTGGCATCTTTCACGCTCACACTGCCCTGGACCTTCGCTACAGCCTCAAGCTGCCCTTCGGGCAGAGTTACCTTAACCGGAGCTGAAGGTTCAATTACGGGCGTTCCAGCACTGTATCCGGCGGATGGTTCCCCTTCGGGTACAATATTCACATTGAAGGATTTGGTGCCCAATTTTTCTACATTCACCGTAACCATGGAAGGTTCCATGCTGACCACTTCTACCCCTGAAGGCAGATCAGGTACCAGCGGCAGTGTATTGGACCCATCTTTCACCTGACTCAGATCGACCAGTACCTTGTAATCATCATTGGTAAAAATCGATGTTAGCATTGAGCGCTGTCCTTTGATCTCCAGCCGGACCTCATCCGTACTTAATGAAGTAAGCACATAGCTGTTGCTGTCTAATCCATAAGGTTGAACAGGCACCGTACGTTCCACAACCTTGTTGGTTGTGCCTGTCGTAATCGTAGGAGTGGTCGGTACTTCATCCAGATGAATCATGAACCAGAGCAGCAGGCTCACCGCAAGCGCAAGTATTTTGGCAAAGTTATTATTGTTAAACCACTTATCCATTGTTACGTCCTCCCTTCCGTTTCCAGAAGGTTGTCCAGCCATTCTTTTTCAGATTGGATGTAGGACGCAACTCCTCATACAGTTTGGCAATCAGTGATTCTTCCTTAATATCACGAACGACCTGTCCATTCATTGCCAGTGATACTTGTCCTGTCTCCTCGGAGACAACCAAACAAATCGCATCTGCAACTTCGGTAATCCCGATAGCTGCACGGTGGCGTGTTCCTAATTCCTTACTGATAAACGGATTTTCTGATAATGGCAAATAACAGGCTGCCGCCGAAATCTGTTTTCCCTGTATAATGACGGCTCCATCATGGAGCGGTGTATTTGGAATGAAAATGTTAATCATCAGCTCCGAGCTGACCAGAGAGTGCATCTTAATGCCCGATTCCGTGTAATCGTTCAGACCCGTTTCACGTTCAAATACGACCAATGCGCCAATTTTACGCCGTGACAAATAATTAACAGACTTAATAATCTCACCAATTAACACCGTTAATTCTTCATCACTCGCTGCCGCTGAACGTCCAAACAGCTTACCGCGCCCCAATTGCTCCAGACCACGGCGCAGTTCCGGCTGAAAGATAATGAACACCGCAACGACACCAAACGTAAACATCTGGTTCATCAGCCACTTGAGCGTATACAGGTTTAGCCACGTACTTAATGCCCAGATCAGCACAAGGAACAGAATGCCCTTTAGGAGTTGAACCGCACGCGTACCCCGCACAAGCAAAATCAGTTTGTACATAATATAGGTAACGATCAATATATCGATAACGTCCTTAATGGACTCTGTCCACGTTAAGTCAGCAAAATAATTCATAAGCCAGCCCCCGCTATCCCCATTGATGAGTGAACCCTGATCTCATATTAACCCATTAGGATTTTAAATAATCCTTTATCTTCGCATTTTTGCATCATTGGATTCCTGCAAAATGCTTATCTATATGTAGTAGTATGTTCTCTTTAGTATCTAGGTTATAACGTTAACGTTCAGGTTGCAAGTTACGGCAGTCTCAAACTGCACATAAACATCACATTTACCATGAATTACAAAGTTTACGTATAAAAAAAGAGTACCCCATGCAATCTGGAGGTACCCTGCTTGGTATATACCATTGAAGATTTTACCCTGTTCTAGCGATAAGCCACTTCATTTACCATATTGGTTATTTTGTACCAGAACCAGTCCAGCGCCTGATCAATACTTTTCACCTGACCTGAAATATGCGCCGTTGAAGCCTGAAACAGTTGTCCGTCGATAACCGTCAGATTGCCGTTCACATCACCATATACTTGTGCGGTTCCATTTTCTATCGTAAGATCGCCAGCAATTGACTTACCTTCAGGAACAATAACCGTGTTACCCTGAATCACGATCTGGTCCAAATTATTTCCCTTGACGACCATTTCGTTGTTCTGATTCCAGAAATTCAAGGCGCTAAAGAGCATCACGACCAAAAAGAAGGCTGCCGCCGTCAGCGCGGGATGTCCTTTGACCCATTTGAGCCATGCTTGCTGTCTCTTGGGCTGGGGCAGAGCATTCATAATTCGATTGGTCAGCTCATCAGAGGCAGACGGTGAATAGTGTTTCATGGCAAAGAGTAGCATTTCCGTCTGTTCCAACTCTTTAAAGCGCATGCGACAATCCGGACAGGTCACAAGGTGACTTTTCAGTTCAACCTTCTGGGCCGGGGACAACGACTCATCCAAACATTCATGCATTAAAGAGACGGCCGAGTTGCAATCCATATGAGAGCCAATCCTTTCTTAAATCACTTAGTCTATGAGCCATTAAAAAGCACGCATAAGACTTGCATACATTACATACGCATCCGTTTCGGATATGTTTCAATTAATTTCGCCCATATTTAAAGGCGTTTAACATTTATAACTTATACTCCAATTTTTTACGTAGAAAATCACGGCCCCGATGTACACGTGTCTTAATCGTTGTTACGGGCATACCTGTGACGTCACTGATTTCCTGTAGCGACAAGTCCTGTAAATATCTCAGAATCATAACGGACTTATACTTGGCTGGCAAACTGTCAATGGCCTCACGAATGAGTGTCTGCGTTTCTGACAGGAGCGCTTCACTCTCCGGTGTACGATCATCACTCGGGAGCATCGCATAACCATCAGATCCTTCCTGATCATTCAGTTCAGCATCCAAAGAGTATGAAGGTTTCTTTCTACGCAGTCGGTCAATACACAGATTGGTCGCGATCCGGTAGATCCAGGTTGAGAACTTCTGGTTCGGATCGTACTTCTCCATATTACGAAACACACGTAAAAACGTCTCCTGCACAACGTCTTCGGCTTCATGACGATTGTTCAGCATCCGGTATGCCAAATGAAATAGCTTGTCCTTATATAGTTCAACGATTTCTGCGAAGGCTCTCTGGTCGCCCTTGAGCACCAGTTTAACAAGCCTGTTCTCCAAATTGTCCACCCTTATTCCCCCAGACATGCTGATGGGTCTTCCGTCTTCTGATACCCGTCCACACTTGTAATTCACCAATCAAATCGTAAATCAACTTTGGTCAAAAATCAAGACTGTATGACAAATATCCGCCAAAAACAGTAAAAACGGGAACTCCCGAAGGAGTCCCGTTTCATCTCTCACTCCGTAGAGCAGAGAATGGAGCTTTTTAGTTAACAAAGTAATGCGTACTTTGTTACATATGAATCATTCATATGCATCAGTTCAGTTCAATAATCAACCTGTATTACGAAGTCCTGCAGCAATGCCGTTGATAGTCAACAACACTTCTCTAAGCAGCTCCGTATCATCCTCACCACGTTCACGCATATCTCTAAGCTCGCTCAGAAGTTGAACCTGCATGTAGGACAACGGATCCACATAAGGGTTGCGAAGTCGAATGGATTCTTGAATAACCGGTACATCATCCAGAATTTCAGCTTCTCCGGTAATTTTCAGAATCAGCTCTTTTGTGATCTTGAATTCGGCTTCGATCTGACCGTAGATGCGATCACGGGCTTCCTTGTTCGAAGTCATTGCTGAATATTCTTTGGCAATCACGAGGTCTGCTTTGGCTACGGCCATCTGAACCGTATCAATCAGCGTGCGGAAGAATGGGAAGCTTGCATACATTTCTTTCAGGACAACCAGATTTTCCTCTTTATCCTGATAGTAACTTTGCAGCCCTGTTCCTGCCGCATACCATGCCGGAAGCAGATAACGACTTTGCGTCCATGCAAATACCCAAGGAATTGCTCTCAGATCTTCAAACTTGTCGCTACCCTTCCGCTTGGACGGACGTGAACCAATATTCAGTTCACCCACCTCTGGAAGCGGTGTGGATTCCTTGAAGAATGTAAAGAAGTCTGGATCACGGAAAATCAAATCCTGATATTTCGTCAGAGATACTTCCGAAATCTCTTTGATGATGCTATCCCAATGACGCTCAGATTCTGATTCTTGCGGCTCAAGACCATTCAGTGCTGCTGTAATCAAAGCAGATGTTGCCTGCTCCAGACTACGGTACGCAATCCCCTGAAGGGAGTAACGGGAAGAAATAACCTCTCCCTGCTCTGTAATCTTGATGCCTCCACCAATGGTATGTGGTGGTTGAGCAAGAATACTGCGGTTGAGTGGCATGCCACCACGCCCTAGAGCCCCGCCACGTCCATGGAAGAACTTCAGCTTAACGCCGTGTTCATTACCTACAGCCGTGATCGCATTCATTGCTACGCGCAGTTCCCAGTTGGCTGTAACCACTCCGCCATCCTTGTTACTGTCTGAATAACCAAGCATGATTTCATGCAGTTCGTTCCGTCCTCTTACGCTTGCGCGGTATACAGGAAGATGGAACAGCTTCTCCATAATGTCCGAAGCCGCATGTAAATCATCAATCGTTTCAAACAGCGGTACCGCTTGAAGTGTAGATACAACCTCACCGTTGTGACCTTTGGTGAATAAGCCCACTTCCTTCGCGAATACCATAACCTCCAGCAAATCACTTGCGCCCTGCGTCATACTGATCAGGTAACTTGTGATACAGCCGGTCCCAAATTCGTTCTGGGCACGCTTAATGGTACGGAAGACATCCAGACACTCTTTGGTTCCTTCCGTGTATTGGTGGTAAGGAGAAGTAAGCGGACGCGGATCATCCAGCAAACGAGCAAGCAGATCGATTTTACCGTCCTCTGTCAGACGTGCATAATCTTCTACAATGTTCATTTTCGCCAAAATCTCTGACATCGCATTTTCATGTTCCTTACTGTGCTGACGCACATCCAATGCCGCGGTATGGAAACCAAACAACTCGACTTGACGAATCATTTTGCGGATAGTCGTATCCGCTACGTAATCGGCAAAATGATGGCGCAGACTTCGATCAATGATCATCAGATCATCAATCAAATCCTGAGCGCTATCATAACGGTCAGGCTGACCTAATTTGTTCTCATCCAGTACATTGTTCAGCTTGGCAATCATATAGGCCAATTTGATGCGGTATGGCTCTTTTTCATTCCGCCAGATATCCACTTTTTTCAATGTAACATAATTGCGGTCCTGCTCAATCGACTGCACCAGCTCATCCGATACATGGATGATGTTCGTGCTGAAGCTGAGATGGCCCATAAGTTCAATCATAATCCGTTGGTACTCACGCAAAGCGAGCTTGCGCTGCATCAACAGTGTCTGCCATGTTACATCTGAAGTTACCGAAGGATTTCCATCCCGGTCTCCACCGATCCAGGAACCGAACCGCAAATACGTCGGCACATGCCAGTCATGGTCAGGATAAAATTTGTTCAGGCAGCGTTCCAGCTCCTGATATACATCCGGAAGTACGTGGAACAACGTTTCATGAAAGTAATACATGCCGTTCCGCACTTCATCGAGTACAGTCGGTTTGCGGTCGCGAAGTTCATCCGTCTGCCAGAGGGTAATAACCTCATTCAACAGTTTCTCTCGCAACTGTTCACGTTCACGCAACGTCAGCGTAGGATTATCGAGTAGCATGACATCTTCGGATATCCGTTTGTGGATGTCCAGAATAACCCGGCGCATGGCTTCGGTTGGGTGAGCTGTCATAACGAGTTCCAGCGACAGATCGTCAAGAATCTCTTCCACCTCTGTATGAGACAATCCACGTTCCTTAAGATCCTGTACTGCTTTCTCAATCGATCCTGGCTGCACAGCGTCCCCTGCAGAACGTTCATAATCCCGTTTACGCCGGATCCGATGGTTTTGTTCAGCAATATTAACTAATTGAAAATAAATAGCGAAAGCCCGAATAACCTGATGACGATTGTCCGAGTCTAATTCCTGGATCATCGTTTTGAACTCTGCATAGAGTTCTGGCAAAAATTCTGCACGTAACGATTTGCTCGTTTCCCGAATCTTCTCAACGATATCTAGAAGCTCCGTGCCGCCTTGATGGACAAGAACTTCCCCGAGTATATTGCCCAGGAACCGCACGTCTCGCCGAAGCAGGTTGTTGGATTGGCTTTTGCTGGCGGTTACCATAGTTTCAGTCATGCTTATCCTCCCATCTGATCGTTCCATTCGTACACGTAAATTTGACACCTTCATAACATCATACAATAAAATGGTACGAAAATCTTTATTTTTCTACTAGAAAAAATGGGGATTATCCCCGATTTACAGCACAAAAACACGCTTTTTTATTCATTTTCTTGTTCTGCTTCAATTAATGATCATATGCTGTCGCATGATACCTTTTTCACGTACTTTACATAACTCAAAAATCTCATACCTATACTTAAAAATTCATAATTATACAGTTCTTTTAGATATGATCCCATGTACCTGATTGTAAGGTTAAACAGCATAATGTCATTGTTTGAGTACAGATGATATACAAAGAAACATGACCGGCAAAGCAAGCTTTTGTATACTTTACCACAGTGACGCAATAAATTAAAGATGTAATTATAAATTTTCTTCCTACTACAGTCTGCTTATTAGGCGAGTTTCTTATGTACTTTGTTAATCCACTGTAGTCAAGGGATATCTTAACAGACCATTTCTACATATTGTCCATGTCTCCTTGGGCAGATTAATTTATAGCTCTAACCAAAAAGGAGGATCTCAAATGATGAAAAAAGCTACAACAATGATTGCTTCCGTGCTTCTGGTAGCGGCGATAGCTGGTCCTGCTGCTGCTGATGGTCATATGACCAAAGGAGAGGATACAACCGGCTCACGTGTCCAGTCTTATCAGAACACCAACTACCTGGATCGCACAAACACCAACATGAACATGGATGGAAACTACCGCAACAATGGTGACTACCGTACCAACAGTGTTCGTGCTAACGCCACGACAACCAACCGTGACAACGGTATGGATTGGGGCTGGCTCGGTTTGCTGGGACTGCTGGGTTTAGCTGGCATGCGTAGAAGAGTTACTGATCATAACGAACGTTAAACTGCGGTCACGTTTACGTAACAATGGCTACTGTGTCTTAGAAGCGTCTCATTCACAGAGGTAAACAGAAGAGCCAAGACCTCCCTATTTGGATTGCAAAGGGGTCTTGGCTCTTTTTTAAGTAATCCTGTACTGTGCTCTACATAAAAATATCTGTTAGTCTGTGTAAAAATAAAAAAGCCTCTGCATCTGCATAGGCTTCTTCATTATGTAAGCGGGTGATGGGAATCGAACCCACGCTATTAGCTTGGAAGGCTAAAGTTCTACCATTGAACTACACCCGCATAAGCATAAAATCGGGATGACACGATTTGAACATGCGACCCCCTGGTCCCAAACCAGGTGCTCTACCAAGCTGAGCTACATCCCGATACTAAAAAAATAATGGCGCGCCCTGAGAGATTCGAACTCCCGGCCTTTTGATTCGTAGTCAAACGCTCTATCCAGCTGAGCTAAGGGCGCAAAATATTGGAGCGGAAGACGGGAATCGAACCCGCGACCCTCGCCTTGGCAAGGCGATGCTCTACCGCTGAGCCACTTCCGCAAATAAGGGATGCGCGTGGAGGGACTTGAACCCCCACGTCAAAGACGCTAGATCCTAAGTCTAGTGCGTCTGCCAATTCCGCCACACGCGCATATAATGGTGAGTCATGAAGGGCTCGAACCTTCGACACCCTGATTAAAAGTCAGGTGCTCTACCAACTGAGCTAATGACTCATAATAAAATGGCTGGGGATATAGGATTTGAACCTATGCATGACGGAGTCAAAGTCCGTTGCCTTACCGCTTGGCTAATCCCCATTAAAAATTAGATGGTGGAGGCTGAGGGGATCGAACCCCCGACCCTCTGCTTGTAAGGCAGATGCTCTCCCAGCTGAGCTAAGCCTCCATCTATATGACCCGTAGGGGATTCGAACCCCTGTTACCTCCGTGAAAGGGAGGTGTCTTAACCCCTTGACCAACGGGCCCCATTTTCAAAGCTCTCAACCGGGATCGAACCGGTGACCTCATCCTTACCATGGATGCACTCTACCTACTGAGCTATGAGAGCAAATGGCTCCCCGAACAGGGCTCGAACCTGTGACAACTCGATTAACAGTCGAGTGCTCTACCAACTGAGCTATCAGGGAATAATATGCATTTGCAGTGCAAATGCAATTCATCGTACAACGTCAACATGCAGAGCCTGTTTTCTATGTATGATGAAAGAGTTCGCTTGGCGGCATCCTACTCTCCCAGGACCCTGCGGTCCAAGTACCATCGGCGCTAGAGGGCTTAACGGTCGTGTTCGGGATGGGTACGTGTGGAACCCCTCCGCCATCGCCACCAAACGCGGTGCTTACATTTCAGAGTGTTGTTCTCTGAAAACTAGATTCGAAACAAAACTTACGCAATCAGAACTTGCATATTTGGATAAGCCCTCGACCGATTAGTACTGGTCAGCT
>NZ_BCNV01000003.1 GCF_001570725.1 Paenibacillus amylolyticus | reverse complement strand
TATTGAAAAGAGCGATAAGCTCATTTTGAATCTGACGAGATTAAAAATCTCATTTGTGCTCCAATCGATCCAAGCCAAGGCTTGTCTCAACTTTCGCGTTTATTCTGCAAGCAGAATGTTTACTCACTCGTTGTTCAGTTTTCAAAGATCAAACTTATTTCGTTGCCAACCGTCGTTCTCTTCAGCAACTCTTATATATTATCATGTCCGAACCAACTTTGCAAGCTCTTTTTTTAAGTTTCTTTCGAAGCTTATTTCATTCGCTTGCCGCACCGTGTAAACCGTGTTTTCTTGGCCGGATTAATAATATATCACGTATAGATATTAATTACAACACTTAATTTAATAATATTCATTTACTACAGATTAACTACCTTTACTGTGTTGCTCTCCTCTATCCCAGTGTAAAGTTTATTATAGCTTAAATGCCATTCATACATACATCTCATTACTTCTCTGATTGATTTTAAACGTATTAGGCTACATCTCCTCTCATATATTTTAGCTTCATTAATATGCCCAATTTAGGTTGTCCTTTTATCAAGGTCATGCAAGATTACTGTGGGCACTGTAAGTTACCACCATTATAAGTAAAAGTATTATAGAACATAAACAAAAAAGTGATGCACGCATATAACTATACGTGAACCACTTTTTTGTGTGTTATTACATTATATATAGAAAGAAATCCTTAATGCTGTGCCTGTGCTGATGTTGAAGCCGTTATCGTTGTTTGTCCATTACCTACTTTTTGCATGCCAACTCTCAGCAACGTAATTCCCCACGTAATAATCGAGATCAACAGAAGATGAATCATGAATCCACCCACAGCTTCTCCACTATAGATCAAACGCATAAATCCCTGTACCCCATTGGAGGCGGGCAGAAAGTTTCCAATATAGCGGTAGAATGGCGCCAGCATCTCGGCTGGAATGATATTTCCTGCTGTCATCAACTGAAGCGGAACCATCGCTACATTAAATAGAGGTCCTGCATTGCCAAAAAGGGCAAAACTCATTTGTGTAAAACAGATACAAGCCAAACTCACCAACACATGATACAGATACAACGCACCGAAGGAGCTCGCAACATCCGTGAATTGAAGAGCTACTGTATCCACAATTAGAGGAACGATTACTGCTATACACAATAACAGCATTTGCCGTCCCCAGAAGATTTCCCATTTGGAGTGGTTACGCTTCATGATATTCGACGTGATATTGAACTGAATGTTCATAGTCATCGAAGCAATGTAGGTGATAAAACCCAGAATCATGGGCAGCATCGATGTTGCAAAATCACTGACACTATTCGTTTTATTAATTTCAGCCTTCACAGGCCCTTCATTCATCTTGGCCATTGCTTGTCCAATAGCTGCACTCAGTTCATCGCTATTTATATTATCGTTATTAAGTGTCACTTGAACCTTGGATTCTAAAATCCCTTGTCCCATTTGTGCAGTCATTCCAGTCGCAGCATGTTCCACAATGGATTTGGCTACATCGGCATTTCCCTGGTTGATATAAAAGGACAAGCTCGCGTCTGCACCGCCGCCAATCTGGTCAGCGAACCCTTCCGGAATAACAATAACCATTGCATAGTTACCTGCATTCATCTGTTGCTCGGCTTCCTTGGCAGAATCCAGAACATTAACATGGAAAGGCGCGAGCGTTTCAATCTGCTTCTGCACCTCTGTCCCCTGTGTCCCATCTTCGTTCACCAGAGCAACCTGAAGTTGATCCACTCTCTCCGTGGCTTGATGATAACCTGTCATCCAGATCACAACAAATAACAACGGAACAATCAATGCAAAAACCAATCCTATTTTTGTCTGTGGCACTTTAAGAAAATCTTTGAAGCTTCTCATTCGTTCACGACTCCCGTTAATTAAAATTAAAATAATAGCACTACACATATATGCATGTGCACATATTAGGCCAAAAAAATTTATTTCATCTTCTCATAAATGCGATTCATCACATTCATGAATGCTTCAAGCTCTTCAGGGGAGCATTGGGCAAGTGCCTCTTGCTCTTGCTGTTTAGCCTTTGGTGTCAGAACGTTATTCATTTCCAATCCTTCCGCCGTCAAACAAAGCAATACCGCTCTGCGGTCCTGTGGATCTTCTTCTCTCGTCACCAGACCTTTGCGAATTAACTTGTCTATAATTTTGCCTACAGTTGTCTGATCTCGAACGGTTAATTCAGCCAGCTTCTTCTGCGATATGTGACTTCCCGCCTTACTCAATTCATTCAGAACGGCAAATTGTTCCGGAGTAATATCCTGTTCACTCAGATTTCTGGTTGTTGTTTTTTTGTATGCCAGATACGTCCGTGACAAAATCAATCCAAGTGGATTTTCATCCATATTAACAGGCATGCTGATGCTCCTTTCTCTAAATAGTAGCACTACCATCTAATTTGCGTAAGCTCTATATTATTACCATATCTACAATACTGTCAATTTAATTTTTATCTTTTCAAACAAAAAGAGACCCACCCGATAGTCAGGCAGCTCTCTCCTCTGGCATCGTCAAGCCACACTTACTCGGGCTTGCCACTTGAAGTTTCGGTATCGTCCTTCTTCTTCGTACCTTTACTTTTATAAGGCTTCGGGGTACTTTTCGCCCGGTTAGCAGCTGCTTGCCAACGGTTCCAGCCTTTTTTGCCAGTACCACGGCCGGTGCCGCCTTTTCCTTTTGCTTTGCTCATGTTATCACTCCAATAATCCTGTATATGCTTAAAAATGACCGTCCTCGGTAACTTATTATGCAACCCAGCCCATCTAATTCACTTCCAGCAATTCTTATTATACCAAAAATCGATGCTCCTACGTCTTTTCCGCACAATTACATTTCAGCCTTCGGTTGTTTCACCGTTTTGACCCCTCTGAGTACCCGCAGAGATAACAGGAAACAGATCGCCAAAACAGCTGCTGCTGAAACGTAAGGATAGTTAATATTCACATCGAACAGTGCTCCAGCTACGATCGGACCTGCGATATTCCCCAAACTGGTATACGCCGAGTTCAGTCCGGCCACAAAGCCCTGTTGTTCTTGGGCCAATTTGGACATCTGTGTACTGATTGCCGGACGCAAAATGTCCATACCTAGAAAGACGATAAACGTAACGACAAGAATGAGCCAGTACGTATGCACAAACAAGGTCAATAGTACAAATACCGCTACAAACAACAGACAGACCGAAATGACCATCTTTTCACCAAACCGGTTGAGCAACCAACCGATCAGGGATACTTGCACAACCGCACCCGCAATGGAACCAAATGTAATAATGAATGCAATGTCTTTTGTCGTGAAACCAAACTTGTGATCCACAAACAATGAAAATACCGTCTCATAGTTCGCCAAACCAAATGCCATAACAAACACGATGATCAAGCTGAAAAAGTAGGGTTCACGGTACGAATTCAGCAATTGGGATACCATACCCGGAGCTTTGACCTTCACTAAGCCAGGGACAGGTTTACTCTGCTCTCCTGTGCTTCGTGCGGATTCCGGCAAAATAATCAAGGTAATGATCGCTGCCAGCAAACCGGCAACTCCTGCAGCGTAGAACGGTATTCGAATGCCAAAGTCCGCAATGTATCCACCAATTCCCGGACCGATGATGAACCCGGTTGTAATGGCTGCATTAATCAAACCCATACCTTTACCGCGTTCTTCCTCTGTCGTAATATCCGCGGTGTAGGCCATAACTGCCGGGAAGATCATCGCCGCTCCAATACCACCCAGCATCCGGGCTGCGAAGAGCAGCACTGGTGCGTTGACCGCACCGAACATAAACTCAGATACGGCAAAAATCAGCATGCCGCCAACGATAATTTTCTTACGTCCCCACGTATCCGACCATCGACCCGCAAGCGGGGAGAAAAGAAATTGAGTGAAGGAGAATGCCGCTACCAGCAATCCAACCGTGAATCCGGTGATATGCAACAGATCCATATACGCAGGCATGATCGGTACAACCAGACCAATACCCGTAAAAACGAGAAAAATATTAAACATTAACAGCAGCAGTGCGCCCCTGTTCCGTGTTAGTAATGCCATGATTCCATCCTCCGTAGTTGTCAAAATGTTGCTTAATCTTTATCTTTTGCAATCCCGTGCAAGAATACACTAGCGGCCTGACGATATAGAGCGAGAGCCTGATCGGATTCCATGCCCCGTGACATCTGGCTAAGACCAATAATGGTACTTTCCAATATGAGCGCAAGATTATCTACATTGTCTGCTTTGAACTCACCGCTCTCAATGCCTTGTTCGATCATTTGTTTGTTAAATTGAAGATGCCGCTCAAACATCAAGGAGATACGCTCCTCGATATCATTTTCTTTTTTCTCCCCAGTGAAGAACTCATCGGCTGCTTTGGTCAGCGGGTGATTCATGTCATCCAATATCAATTGTTCCGCCAAGCCGTAAATCTTCTCCGTGGAGGTGCGGTAGAGATGTTCTTTGGCCGCCCAACTCGCTTCCCACTCCCGATCCCACTCATCGATTAGATAAAGGAACAGGCCTTCTTTGCTTTTAAAATGGTAATATATATTGCCTTTGCTGCTGCCCGTCGCAGCTACAATATCCTCAATGGACGTTGCTTTATAGCCTTTTTGTACAAAAAGGGCTTTGGAAGCATCCGCAAGTTTCTTCTTGGTCTGCTCGGTTTGAAGTTGTTTTTTATTCATATTCATTCGTTCCACTCCGTCCCATGCATACTGAACATTCGTTCTGTATTTTAACAGATGCATTGAATATAAGCAATGAAAAAGGAGAATCGGCAATTATGCCAACTCTCCTTACCTGATTCATTTCATCTTTTTACCTTGACCATGTAATATTTTCAGTTGACCATTCTCGTAACCAACCTGATACGTAACCTTATATTTCGCCGTTTCATATTCGCCATCTCTACGTTCATCTGCTGTAATGACGGCGGTGACTTCTATCTCATCATTCCCCTTGTCCGACGACGAGACCTCCCCGATAACTACATAATCGGTGTTAAGATACCCCTCACGGAATTTGGCATAAGTTGTGCCGCTTTGCCAGTCACTTCCGAGTAATGCATAGGATTCGACATAGTCACTCAGGTTCAGATAGCTATAGAAATCAGTAACCAATGCCTCGGCTTCAATAGAAGAAGCAGATAGCCTCGAAGTACCTTCACCTACTATTTGGACAGCTTTTGTAATAGACGAAGTATTGGACCATGCCTGCACCTGCTTCAACACACTAGTGATCGGGATGCTAAATCCCAGTCCGGCTTCCTGTTTTACCCCAGTTGAATTAATACCAAGCACTTCACCCGTCTCTGCATTAATCAATGGGCCACCGCTATTACCGTTGGTGATGGGCGCGGAGATTTGGTACATATTCGTATAAATGTACGGTGCAATCTCAAAACTGCGTTCGACACCGCTAATGATTCCCGTTGTTACCGTGTTTTCGAAGCCTAACGGGCTGCCAAGCGCCAGAATCTCATCTCCAACTTCCGCTTTGGACTTCGCAATGGGCAACGGCTGTACTTCTTTCAAATTAGGTACTCTGATCACAGCAACATCCGTTTCTTCCCCGATCCCGATAACCGTACCTTTATATTCCTCATGATTCAACGTACGGATGGTCACTTCCTTTGATCCCTCCACGACATGCGCGTTAGTCACAACATCTCCTTGTTCATTGTATAGAAAACCGGAACCCAATCCACTGCTACTCTCAATCGTAACCACTTTTTTCTGACTCTCTTCAATGATCTGTTTACGCGTTTTCTTCACGATTGTCTTGGAGGCAGACTTCGGTTGAGGGGTTTCAACCTCCTTTGCAGTGACGACAGCCAGTCTGGGACCAACCTCCAATTCATCAGCCGAGTGCTGATGTATCCATAACACGCCTCCTGCCCCAGCCCCGATAATGATTGCACTGGATAGGATTGTACTCCAGGTTCTTTTGGACATTCTAACTCCCCCTACTCCAGATACCATGTTGCACTCGAAACAGATACGTCTGCTGCTTCGTAAACACCATAATAATAAGTTTCAAAATAACCCTGCTCCCCGGTACCCAGTGTGACTGGATACACATATGCATCTGTCTCACCAATATAATCACCTTCCGTGCTATTAATATTGATTATCAGTGCAATTGACCAGATCGGGCGCGTACCCTTGTTAGTTACCATCCCACTAATATGTAGATCACCATAAATATCCAGTTCCGCTGTCAGCTCTACAACACTTACTGCTCCTGTGCGATTTCTCAATTCTTCCTCAGCTGCTTGTTGTTCCGCTAACAAGATCCGTTCTTCTTCCGCTTTCTCAAATGCCTTCTTCTCACGCAATATCTCTTCTCGATACGTTGTCAGTTTAACTTCCTCCGGAGCATAAGACAGCCCTTGATCGACGGTTTGCAGTGCCGCTGTAAAATTCTTTTTCTTCACTTGCTGCTCAGCCTGTTTATAGCTAATCCCGGTCAGTTTATCTACAATCTGCTTCTCTACTGCTTCGGCTTCCTTGCCATTCAAGTTTGATACTGTTTTGAGTTTCTCTGCCAGACCCTCAACCGTTGTCAAAGTATCAATCTCCTTTTTCACCTTCAGTACAGCCAGCGTGACCTTTCTGTTACTTAACGCGGCACGGACTTTGGCAAAAACCGGCTCCTCTCGTTCCTTCAACGCTTTAGATACAGCCTGAATAGTTTTGTCTCCTGCGGACAATTTTCCTGTTTTCAGACTTGTTGAAGCCTCGTTCATCTGATTCATCAGATTGAACGCTTTCGCTGTGATTTGGCGATCCTGTATAAGTGCATCTACATTCGGACGTTTCGCGAGAGCCGTATCCAGGAGTTGCAAAGCCTCTTTGTATTTTCCGTCCAGTGCAGCTTGTTCTGCTTGCAGATGCAGCGCTTTTACCTCTGCGTTTATACCGCTCTCCTGATTATAATAGTACGTCAACAGAGCACCCATTACCGCTGCCAATAGCAGGGGAATGATCCAGCTAAATGTACGACCTTGATTGGCACTTTCTTGCCTTGGTGCAGGTTGTTGTTGCCGGGATAGTGATTCGGCTGGTGCTGTTTCTTTCAATTTGGTGCTACACTTTCTGCACGTGTTATCCCCCGGGCTGTTTTTCGTCCCACATACGTGACAATACACCCTGATCCCTCCATCTAAAAAACATATGTAACCTTTACTCTCTGATACTTCAGCATGTTGCATGCTTCGATTCAAATCGCCAACGTGAATCGACATTTATCATATAGCAAAAAGGTAAAATACACCATATGTTCTATAGATATCACGTTCGAACGAGTCCTACTGGATGCAAAAAAACCTTCCTACTTTAATATAGGAAGGCTCTAGTTATTTTCATTTTGTCACTCCGAAGGAAAAGCACTTAGATCCATATAGGAAACTTCCCACAGGTGATCATCCAGATCTTGAAAACTCCATCCATACATGAATCCATGATCCTGTGGTTCGTTGGATGGTTTCCCTCCTGCATCGAGGGCAGCTTGTACAATCACATCCACCTGTTCACGACTATCTACAGACAGAGCAACGATGACTTCGGTTGTATCGGCAGCATTGGAGATTTTTTTCGAGATGAAGGATTGGAAACGTTCCTCCACCAGAAGCATGGCGTAAATATTTTCTCCGATAATCATACAAGTAGCGGACTCGTCCGTAAAATTGGCGTCAAACTCAAACCCTACTTTGGTAAAGAATTCAACAGATTTCTTCAAATCTTGGACCGGTAAATTGACAAAAATCTGCTTAGCACGAATAGCCACCATGGATCACCTCGAACTCATAGAATAGATTCCACCTCAAAATAACACCTCGCGTATACGCTGTCAATTGAATATAATGGAGACATTCCAACTTGTGAGGTGACATGGATGTTGCTCCGAATGGTTCGAAGTAAATAGACGTCGGGCTGGGTCAAAACGCGTACCAGCTATCAAGGGACACGTCTGTCCATTTGATCCGATTCGACCATTTACAATAGAACGATTTCGCACAACTCTCTTGTCCTATTCAAACAAACTCACATTGGAGGAACATACAAATGAAAAACAAAATAGATTACGCTGACTTTTATGAACGAGTAGGCCGGACGAATGGCTGGAACTTCAGCTCCATAAACGTGATCTCGGAGAAAATCGGATGGAACTTCTATGAGGAAGTTGTTCGCCATACGCGATCATCCGATCTGTTGCTGGATATCGGAACGGGTGGTGGAGAAGCTATTCTGTCCATTGCCCAAGAAGCCTTGTTACTGGTGGGCATTGATCTTGCTCAGGGAATGATTGAAATCGCACAGCATAACCTTCTGGCTGCGGGAGCTCATCCCAATGTACGCTTTCTGCATATGGACGCAGAGAAACTGGCTTTTCCAAATTACTTCTTTGATGTGGTATCCTCCAGACACTCCAGATTCTCTACTTCAGAAGTCTTCAGAGTGCTTGATGAGGGTGGGATATTTCTAACCCAGCAGGTCAGTGAACAAGATAAATCCAACATTTCAGAAGCTTTTGGCCGAGGACAGAGTCTTGGCATTCAACCTGGCACATTGATGGAACGATACAAGCATGAACTTCAAAAAGTAGGTTTCCAGGACATTCAGGCCCGTGAATATAATGTGGTGGAGCATTACGCTACACCCGAAGATTTGATGTTTCTCCTAACCCATGCACCCATCATTCCTGATTTTGGGAAGGTAGAAACTGACTTTGAGCAATTCCAGCAGTTTGTGAAAGAAAATCATGACGAGAAGGGCATTCGTACCAACTCGGCACGCTTCATGATTACTGCAAGGAAATAATGGCCAACCTTATCCTAAAACTATTGGGGGAAACACAATGTCAAAGCAAGTTGAAATCTCTTATCGTTTCGATGCTCCACGTGAACTTGTGTTTACGGCATTTACCGAATTAGAACACCTGCAGAACTGGTGGGGCCCAAAAGGTTGGACATTTGATGTTGCTGAATCAGATTTTCGTTCGGGCGGTGTCTTTCATTACAACCAGAAACCTGCTGACGGCGACACCATGTGGGTTAAATTCACATACAGTGAGATTATTACATCAGAAAAAATTGTTTACACCAGTTTCTTTTCTAATGAGAACGGTGACACTGTACGTGCGCCCTTTGACGAAAGTTGGCCTATGAAAACCCTGAATACCATGACGTTCAGCGAAGACCAAGGGGGAACAACCCTTATAATGACTGTTGCTCCCGTATCTCCGACGGAGGAAGAAATTCAAACTTTCGAGGCTTCACAAGAGATGGTACAAGCAGGATTTACCGGAACATTCGATCAATTAACCGAATACCTAACAAAGATATAATCTATTTGGTGTACCCTTGGTATAGCCGCAAACAAAAAAACACCGTAACCGGTGTTTTTTTGTTATTTATAACCTCACTCTATTTTCTTCGCATACCTTACTCGGCTCCATTGTTTACCTTGTCGGGCATTTCCAACTTCTCCAAGAAAGGCTTTAACTTATCCACGACATAGTGGCTTCCGCCCCGGCCGTTCACCTCTTCAATGATAGCGGATAACAGGAAGGTCGGAGAGTCGGTATCAAATACCACGAAAAATCCGTTCTCTTGACCCTTTTCTCCCTTCTTCGCTTTCAACTCTGCTGTTCCCGTCTTACCCGCGAGTCCTCCAGCGATTGAATTCAAGGAGTGGGCCGTGCCTCCCTGCCGGGAAACGACTTCTCCCAAAGCATCCTTAACCGTATTTGCGGCTTCTGGAGTAATAATCACCTCAGGGTCAGTGCTTTCTTTTCCCTCAATCAGAACAGGCTTCACCAGTTTTCCTTCATTAATAAAAGGTGTAAATGACGTTGCCAGATGAATCGGTGACATCAACATCTCCCCTTGCCCATAGGACGTATCCGCGAGCAACACCTCAGACGACAGATCCAGATTCGCTTCGTTGGCGTATTGGCTCCGCTTCAAATACAATTCATCCAGTCCAAAGTTATCACCAAAACCAAACTTCTGGATCCCATCAATAAACTTAGCGCTGCCCATCTCGATCGCTTCCATGGCAAAGTAAATATTGTCCGAGTACACCAGTGCATCGACCATATTCACCGGAGATAAGCTCTTCACACGCTTGACATAATAACCGCCCCAACTATCGTCTTTGCGCCATTGCAAGCCAGAGATATCATGTGTTTTGTCCGCTGTGGTCACCTTCTCCATCAGTCCAGCTGCGGCTGTAATCGCTTTGAAGGTTGATCCCGGTGCATACCGGGTAGTGACTCTGTTGATAAAAGGAAGCTTCTCATTCGCCGAATATGCATCCCACTCTGCCTGAGTAAGTCCTGTAACCATCTTGTTCGGGTTATAGGAAGGCGCACTGGCCAACGCCAGCAGGTTGCCGTCCGTTGGATTCATCAGTACCATCGCTCCGGCATCTCCTCCGCTGGATAATGTCTGATACAATTTCTTTTGTTGCTTGGAGCTAATCGTCAGTTGCACATCCTGTCCATCTACAGCATCCTTACGAATAAGCTCAGAGCGGGAGTTGCCGGATTCATCCGTGATTTCAATCAGACCGCCACGTTCACCACGCAGCTGTTTCTCCATGGACTGCTCCAAACCTGCTTTGCCGATCCAGTCCTCTGCGCGATAATACCCTTCCGTATCCTTATCCAGATCTTCTTTGGTGGCTTTCCGCACGTAACCAATCAGGTGTGCAGCTGCCTCACCGAGTGGATAATAACGGATTTCTTTGCTTTGCATCGTAACCCCGCTTAAAGACGAAGGTACGTCAAACTCTTCCGTGGAAGCAATCGGGACAAAATATTCCGGTTTCACCCATGTCTGCGCAAGCGCCTTGTGAATGGCATCTTCCGAAACCTGATAATAGCTCGCGATTCGGGCGATCATCTGGTCCGGGTTATCACCAAGTTTCTCAGGTACAATGCCCCATTCGTTCATCGTACCCTTGGTAGCCAGCGGCAAACCATCGCGATCCACAATGTTTCCACGATCCGGGAACAGCGTCCTCACGCGTACCTTACTGCCCTTAATCATGTCAGTCAGAATCAGCGAAGGCTGCCAGTTAATTTGCCAGGTTTTACTCCCGTCTTCAAGCTCCTGCCGCACCAGATTCAGTGTATGCGTCTCACTAACTTCTCCCAAAAAGGTTGTCAGTTGCAGGTCATAATCCACTTCATACGTATCCGGGTTAGTATTCTCTGCAGTTGCCTTGCTGTCATCAGACGCCGTTTCGGCAACATCCACTGGCTTAACTTCCGCCTTGACGGTGGATACTTCCATACCCGAATAGATCGCATTGTATTTCTCAACAAATTGTTCCTTGTTCATGCCCGAGTCTTGCAGCGAAGCAGGCGTCATCAACGTATACAGCTGGTCAAACTCTTTTTTCTGCAGATGCTCTATGTACTGATTCACGGTGGTCTGGGGTTTGGCCTCTGCTTCTTTGTTATTCTGCATGTATAGATACATTCCGATTCCACCTGCAAATAAGATGGGCAGCAGTCCGTACATTAATTTACGTTTGGATTTCATGGTTACATCACCTCTAATATACACTATAGATTTCCAGAGCCATTTAAACAATGAAACAAATCTGACGAATTTATCATTAAAAATAGCCGAAAGCTCACATAATATGTTTAAATAAGAAGAGTGAGATTACATACTAAAGCTTTTTTGCTATGCAAAAGGCTGAAAAGGAGCCCGATGATGGAAATCAGCTATTTTTTACTCCCCAAAGCCGAAGTGGCCTATATCAAGTCTACCGCTTCCATGAAAGATGCTATTGAGCAACTGGAATCGCAGCACTACACCGCCATTCCCGTGATTGACCAGGATGGAAAATATGTTGCTACCCTGTCCGAAGGCGATTTGTTATGGAAAATGCGAAATACACCCGGATTGACTTTTGATACGATGGATCAGGTTCAGGTCCATGAGATTAACAATCGGGTATATAATGAATGTGTATACATTGAGGCTGAAATGGAGGATATGCTGACACTTGCAGCAGACCAAAATTTTGTGCCCGTGGTAGATGTCGATCGTGTCTTCCTCGGTATTATCCGTCGTAAGGATATTATTGAATATTATACGCGTAACATTTCGGATTAGATTTAAGCAGAACATCCCGGTAATAAACGAATATTCAACTCGAAAGGGTACTCCTGTGGTCAATCATTGGCCAACTGGGGTACCCTTCTCTATTGACGGTATGGCGGGGTATCACGCTATTTACGCTTAGCACGCTCCTCTTTGTAATACATCAACACGTCCCTTGGGCTTCCCTGAAATGCGCGCTCTTTGCCGAAGTCATACGCCTGATGCAGATACGAATACGCCTCGTCATGCTGTTCAAGTCTCATGCAGATCATGCCGAGATCGATCAACGGACTCGTATTTCTATCCGTACTCCGTGTTTGCAACGATATCTCAGCCCACGGCTTCGCCAGTTCATATTGCTTCAGATCCATATGTGCATTCGCGTGGCAGGATGCGATCCAGCTTGCAACCTCCCAATCCATCTTTGGCTCGGGTAACATGCCCCATGCCTGATCATAATAGATAAGTGCTTGTTCATGTTGTTGCGTTTCATCCAGCACATTACCAGCTTCTACCGTTTCAATAATTTGTCGCTCCAGTTCGGCATGTTCCGGTGTTAGATCTTTC
Source organism: Paenibacillus amylolyticus (assembly GCF_001570725.1). Classification (GTDB taxonomy): domain Bacteria; phylum Bacillota; class Bacilli; order Paenibacillales; family Paenibacillaceae; genus Paenibacillus; species Paenibacillus amylolyticus_A. The sequence continues at coordinate 191,435 of NZ_BCNV01000003.1, read as the reverse complement.
ATTGCACCGTCTCCTCTTCCAGGACGAAATACCACTCCAGAAAAGCATTGAAATCAGCCCACTGAGGCTCACTCTCGCCATTGAGAAACCGTTCGATGGACTCCCCCAGTTCCACCAGCACCACTTCTCCCGTCTGACGGTTGTAGAAAAATCCACCTTCACCTTCAAAACTATCCATTGGAATATACGCCTCGGGAAGCCCCAGTGTAAGCTGTGCTACATTCATGTCTTCCATATATACGGTGTTCTCCATAAACCAGCAGATCTGATACAACTCCTGATGCCTGCTGTAGAAAGTCGGCCCATCCTCTGCATGTAAATAAAATTGTGCAAAATCTGACTGTAGATCGATCTCTAGCTTCCGTAATGCTTCTTCGTATGCTGCTGGAACATCTTCATGCCACCAGCCTTGCTCCTGGCAATGATCAATCACTTTATTAGATAACATCGTAGACCTCCTATTTCAATTTTGCTTACACAGATTTTACAGGTATCCAGATTTGGGGAGGTGTGCCGTGACCTTTATATACTTCAAGTTCCGGAATACCTGCATGCTGATATGAAGTGGAAGGAAACCACTCTGTCATAATATGGTGCCACAACCGTTGTATCGCCTCCGGCTCTAATTCATCGGCCTCAAATACAACCCAATGGGACGCGGGGAGTTCGATTGACACCAAACCTTCAGGCACTTCACCTGAGTGAGAGGTAGCAATCCAATACTCCATTTGATTGTCCTGCAGCTCTCGCTGATCTACACAGATTCCCACCAAACCAGGAATGGCTCCGTTATTGAACCCGTTTAAACGTTCCTCAATTCCATCTGCCAATGCATCTTGCCACATCTTTGGAATTTCTCTTAAATTCTCTCCATCCACACAAGAGAACGTTCGTTTAATGCCCACAAAGGTAAGGGACTGCTGTTCGATCACTTTATCATTCACATTCATTAGATGGACTCCTCTCCGAGAGCGATATGGGGCATGATTCTCCATGACCCATTCATGAAAACATTGTCTGATAATTGATATGTATCTCCGATATGTCCTACAGTTACTGTATCAAAAGAGTAGGTAGATTGGAAATAGCGCCAGTGTACAGGTTCATCCCGTCCTCTATTTCCTAATTCTGGTGCAACTTTCTTCTTAGTCGTTCGTCTAATTACTGATTAAATTTAAAGGAGATGACTATGCGAATAACTTGCAGCCCCGGTTTCCCAGGAAGCATGATTGGATCGATTGATCTTCAGCCATCGAAGTATTACAACGCACCTTCCAGTAACAGCCAGATTACAGATCATGTTGATCCTGAACTCGTTACCATTCCATATGTGGAAGATTTGGAATTCGGATCACACTTTGACGCCATGAAGATCATGAACGGAACTTATAAAGATGAAATGCATGTGAGCTATGATGTGGAGTTTACAATTGATGTGGACAAAAAAGGCTACATTACGCAATTTGAGCATACGTTCCAGCTGGAACGTTATCTAGATCTGGTTCGCACACAGTCCTATAAAGTGATTAAGACAAACTGGCGTGGACAAATATTTCACGTGATGACTTACAGTTACCTGGAGGAAGTCATTAATACGAAGGATGTTCTTTTTAGATGTAACAATGCCGAAGATGTCTTCGTCGTGGCTGAACTTATGCCTCATCGTGTTGGTGGCATTGTGGTACAGCCCAATAATCTTTATCTTCATTTCCGTGCATTAATCTCAGCCCGCGATGATCTGTACCCTTTAGATTATATGTGCGAGCCTGATTTTGACCTGAGTCTCGACTAAAAAAGTAGATACATATGTATGAGGAGTACAAGCTGTCCCGAATTGGCGGGGGCAGCCTGTGCTCTTTTTTCACTAATAAACTAACAATTCTTACTCATTTCCCTCCCACTCCTTCACATGCTCGACCTTATGCTCCCATACCTGCCTCTAAGCAAAATCAGCTGTAATGTCGATGAATATACCATGATGTTGTACATGCATATGTTCTTCGTACGTTCAGAATTGAGAGGGGTTGGAAACATGGTTTACCGAAAAAATAAAATGCATTCACTGTTCACTCTGCCCTTGGCAGGCCTGCTGTTTCTGTTATGGGGTGCTCAAGCGGCGCATGCAGAACAGATCGACAGTTTGCTGCCAGAGCGAAGTCAGCAAGAAATTGTTCAGAAGTGGGATCAGTGGATGAATGGCAATGATGCATCTCCCTTGTATAAAGAGACACCTTCGACAAGTGCTCCCTACTCTGCTGGTGTGGTAAGTGACGCCTATCTGGAGCAGGGGCTGAACGCAGCCAACTTTTATCGTTTTATCACGGGTCTTCAGGGAGATCTTGTCCTTGATTCGACATTGAATCGTCAAGCCCAGCATGGGGCTGTTGTGGTCTCCACGGGTGGATACCTGTCCCATTATCCAGAGCAGCCGGGAGATATGCCAAAGGATTTCTTTGACATAGGTTCAAAGTCTGCCAGCAGCTCCAATCTGTACCTTACCAGCAGTGCCAAGAATAACGTCCTGACAAAAAGCATCCAGGCCTACATGAATGATTCGGATGCCTCCAATATTGATCGATTGGGTCACCGACGCTGGGTTTTGAGTCCACAATTGCAACGAATCGGATTTGGACTCGCCACTCGTAGTGAAGCAGGCAAGACATATGATCAGTACTATAGTGCCATGCAGGTATTCGACAAGAGCAGAACTGGGTCAGCCCCTTTTAACTACAGTCTGTTTCCAAATCAGGGCGCCTTTCCAATCGAAGCCTTTGGCAGTACACAGGCCTGGTCCGTTCAACTGAATACAGATGTATTCGCGAAACCATCACTGTCTGAGGTACAGGTCGAGATGACTCGAACTTCCGATCAACGTACGTGGACCTTTAATGCCAACAATCAGAACAGTGGCTTTCCAACAGGTTATTACAACGTGGACCCTGCGGATAAACAATGGTTTAATCAAGCCTATTTCAATGTAGAGACAGGTGGATATGGATATGGCTACGCTATTATCTTCCGTCCCGATGATGTGCAAATGTTAAAGAACGGCGATACGTTCAACATTCGAATTACAGGTCTGCAAAAGAAGAACGGTACAGCAGCGGAAATCACATACTCTACGCGTTTCTTCCATGTTGACGGTGTTCAAGATGCCACTCTTACCCGTATAACGCCAGGACAACAAAACCTGAACGTTCGAACAGGAGAACAGATTGATCTGCCTTCGATCACTGCCGTGAATGATAACGGAACATCCTATGTTCCACAGTCTAACGTTTCCTTCACGACGACATCAGATCGCATTGCCATCAAGGATGGCAAAATACTCGGTCTTCAGGCCGGTAAAGCCGAAATTCGGATTCGCTTTGAAGGGAAAGAAGCGGTTGTCTCTGTTACGGTAACGGGAATCCCCCAATTAACTGATATCCGCACACATTGGGCGAAAGATGCCATTCAATGGGCCGTTCAACAAGAGATGGTCAGTGGATACGAGGATGGAACGTTCAAACCCAACAATCAGGTAAGTGAGGCCGAATTTCTCTCCATGTTGTTCAAGCTGTATGCGAATTCCCATGTCATTCAGAGCATCGATGCTGTGGAGGGGCAAGCCGTCAAAGGAAACATCTGGAGTGATCGTTACTATACCTATGCTTCCGCGTTGAATCTGAATCTGGATGCCAGCAAGCAGAATCCAAAGCTTCGCAATCATGCCTTGAACCGGACAGAAGTAGCTGTAATTGTAGCTGGTCTTGGCGGTAAAAATTATATCAAGGATGAAGATGCCATCCGGTATCTGCTGAACATGGGATACTCTTCGGGCAAAACGGCAGCTACGGTGCAAGGTTATGCGGGACAAGAATCCTTGACCCGGGCAGAGGCCGTTGTTTTTCTCCAGAACCTGAAGGAAAAAGGATTCGAACTATGGAGCAGACCCAAGAATGCCACTGAAGCTACCGAGAATGAAAAGAACGGTGGACTACCGGATCAGACCATGAAAGCAGTATATTCTGACGATCACACGCTGATCCTTCAAGGAACGTTCCCGGCGTATGCCAACCAGACGATGCCGATCAAAATCCATGGTCCATCGCCTGCTGTAGAGCACATCCAGACGCAACAGGTTACAACAGATGCCTATGGCAATTTTAAACTGACGGTAAGTAACCTTGACGCGAAGGAACTTAATCTCTATGTGGACGTACGCGAAGATTATTCCTACTGGATCAGTGTAGAGGCGGGGCGAACTTCGATAAGTGATTACAAGGAGTAACATGTAAAAACCAGCTTGGGGATGCTACACTCGATTTCCCAAGCTGGTTTGTTTGTTATGAGGACTGATTCTGGTATGAGACATGACATACGTTCAATGTTCAGTGTTCAATGTATTGGTGGATATAACTTTTTACGTGTAGACTTTAAATTGGATGACCGAATTGCTTTGCCTTTTCTTTCATTATCCTCGCTAACCTCGCTCTTAATCCACTCATCCATTCCGGTTCATGTAACCACTGTTCTGAAGCAGACCGAAGCACACGCACATAACCATATAGGTTGGCAAAACGGCGACATGCAGGGAACATGCTCTCCAGATCATAACGTTCTCCTGCCTTGGACCAGTACCCGTTCAGGAACAATTCCCTTTTTTGCTCCCATTGCTCAGGCTCGATTTCCTCACGTAAACTATCCAAGCTACGCTCCACATCCATCGCGTACCAGTGATACATCGAGTCATCAAAATCAATGGCATAACAAGACTGGCTTTCTTCGTCATAGAAGACATTGTCCAGTTCAAAATCGTAGTGGATGAGACCGAAATTTTGCTGGGTCATCGGTAAAGTCGCAAAATACGTTTGGAGAAATTTCACCTCGTTCAGAGCAGCCGTTTCACCAGGAAAACCCTTCAGGATCTCCCGCATCCAATCCAAAACCTCTGTATAGGTCCAGCGTTTCTCCTTCTGCTCAGGTATGAATGCGCGCGATAGATGATGCAGCTCACCCAATGCCTGACCATAGCTGTACAGGATGGTGTCATTCAAATCAAGGCTTCCTAACTGCGATCCGGGTACTCGCTTGAATACAGAAGCATAGTACGTTCCCCATGGGGTGTGAGCCTCTACGATTTCTGTCTCTGAATGAGAAGGTACAGCCTCCATGGCTCCATAATGATTCGTTCGAAGATAACGTAGGAACGCCAGTTCAGCCCTAAGATTGACTTGATTTTTCTCCTCTACCGGGGCAAAACGAAGCAAGCGAACTTCCCCCTGATCTCTGAACGGGTACACGGCATTGGAGGATATGCGATAATACTGAAACATATCCAGCGATTCGGGATCATAGTTCCAATTCTTCAGGATCATCTCGGCAAGATCATGATGTTGAAATAAATATTTTAATTTTAACATGGGCATTTCTCCTTTTTGATTGTTTCATATGGATTGTCTGTAACACACGAATGCCTATTTTTGCGCGCAAAAAGCCGCAGGCTATGCCTGCGGCTTTTAAAAATTCTGAGTATATGAGAAATTTGCACAAGCAAATAAACCTCGCATACGCCAGAAAAATTGAGCAGTTATATCCCTATATGTCGGAAGATCTCAGACCGGGCTGGAACACGAGATGTGTTCCAACCTTCGTCTGATGACCTACCGGAATTATTCAGTTCATTCTTACCTTCATTATAGTAATAGAGCATACCATCTTAGACCGTCGTTTCATGACGCTCACTCCCTTCGAAAGACCAATTGTTTCCATAATAACCCACAACCCTAATGTAAGCAATTACAAAATGAAAATATCTCCATCCTCTTTTACCGGACAACCATCACCCGTTCAACCGTCTCGGTGTTGTCCTTATACCACACCATCACGATGTTTTCTTGTTGAAGATCAGACACTTCAATGGACGAATTCGCACTTGGCCTGGAATTGCCCGAACGCGGCGTGCCCATACCTTCAGTAATAGTGACATCATCACTTATACTCAATTTCATTTCCATTCCAGTATCCTTCCATTCCATGCTTGGAGATGAGGTGTCCTGCACCTCAAGTAACGCCAGAGTAACTGTGTTTCCATTCACGGAGATGACTCTGCCTGTCATGTCGGCATTCATCATCCCCTGCGTCATGTCCGGACTGCCTGTACGGTCATTCATACCCGTGCCGCCCCTTCCACCTCTAGGTGTTCCTCCGTTCATGCCCATGCCACCGCCATTCGGCATGCCGCCACCGTTCATGCCTTGTGCAGAACCGGTGTTGGTAATATTTTGGGCGGTTATCACATCGCAAGCCGTCAGCATAACCGAACATCCCAGCAGCAAGAGCAGCGTAACCGATGTGAAATATTTATTTTTTCGCATATGATCACCTTTCTCTCAGGGAATATCTCTCCAAGGTACGTTTACGATGGAATATAAGATCATACGTATCTTTGAATCCCATATAGGACAGCACAACCAACAGTGGATATACAGGGTAGATGTATCTGGACTTAATTTCCCATAGAATATAAAATCCAATGAATCCGAGAATGACCAGGATCAATGAGACTTCATCATACCGTTTACGACGAATTCCACCGACCAACCGGATGAGAATAAAACAGTACATCAAGAAATTCATCACATATACGATCCAGAGCAAACCTGTCCGATAAGCCGAATCCCCCTGCAACAGTTCTGTTATCGCATTGGTATAACTGTAGGAGCCTGCGATTCCGCCTCCCCTTCCTCTTCCGGCACCCAAGGAACTTTCATTTCCGATTCCGTATCGGTCCATCTGGTACGTTCCTTCGGTCCAGGTCCATATGATCTTTTTGTAATACATCTGCACCAAGTCACTTGCACTTGCTTCGGACAGTTTATTGCCAATCTCTTGTTTGAACAAATCTGCGCTTTCAACCTTATTGTAGTTGGCCTGCCTCTGATAGATCTGATAGCTCTCCATATTGTCCCAGAAGCCAAAGCGCTCCAGATTAATCCCCATATTCAGCCACATATAGACCGGTGCCGCATTCTCTCCAACAGGTGCGCTCACGGCACCGGAGGATTGAAGAACCGTATTCTGAGTCCAGGTTGGTACATTAAACAACATACCCAGCACACCGATGGAAATGATGACTTTCTTCATTCCGATGCTCCGCATATTCAGCAGGATAGTTATGATGGCAGCGATCAGCACGATCACGCCGATGCTTCGGAAGTAGTTGCCCATCGCGAGAAAAACGGCGGCAATGACGATTGTTTTCCAAGACTTTTCACGTACAAAACGAATGAAGAAGTATAAGCACGATGTCAGAAATGCTGTAGCAATCACATCGTTATAGATCAGGTTGTTCAGGAACAGAGATGGCAGGTACGTCGCTGCAAAGATCAACACACCGTAATCACGTTCGGTGGATCTGTCGTTCACTTGTTTGTAGATAAGATAAATCATGAACGTCGTTAATGTTGAAAACAAAATATTAAATAGTTTGAAGATCAGATAGTTGTCCGGGAACAGGTACAGCAATGTCTTCAGGTACAGCACGATCGAGTAGTTAAACGGGAACATGTGCAGATAACCACCCGTTTCAAACGACGAGTAGTCTTGGTCGTACAGCATATCCATGGCGAGTGAGAGAACGGTCTGTGAATCATCGGTGGGCACTCTCGGAAATACGAAAATGATGATGATCTGAATGGCCAGAGAACTGAGCAGCACCATCGGAATGACAACCTTCGGGCTGTATTTGTTCAGCTTCAGACACAGAGCGTATAACCCAACACCTGAACCAAGAAGCAAAAGAAGGACCGGGAGAAAAACACTCCACTGCTGCATGCCCAAAATGGGATTGTCCCCATACAAGGCGTAGTTGTACTGTGCCCGAACCAACAAGGTCGAAGCAATGAATACCGCAACAAACACGAGCAAAATGAGATAAAACGACTTATGCAGCATCTTAGACATGCCAAAACTCCTTTTCGAATACAGGATTCCGTGAGTATTATAATGGCTCTGGCTGAAAAATCGCTGAATTCGAACAAACAATTTCATTCATAAAACTAACGAATTATCCCTCTAATGTCGATAATATACATCGGATACATAATATTATTATTTTATACTAGAAGGAGATTAGAACATGTTTATTCAAAAAAGGTACATCCGCTCGTTACTCTCTCTTCCTCTGGCAGGCCTGTTATTCGTGCTGCTGGGGACTCAGCAGATCACTGCAGCCCCTGTCGACAGTCTGTTGCCTGAGCGAAGTGAGCAAGAAATCAGTCAGAAATGGACGCAATGGATGAGTGGCAAGGATCAAACTGCCACATTCACTCAGAATCCTTCGACCAAGGCACCTTACGTCGCTGGTGTAGTAAGTGATTCCACATTAGAGCAGGCTCTAGGTGCAGCCAACTTCTATCGCTATCTCTCCGGTCTGGATGGAGATCTCGTTCTGGACGCTGCACTCAATCGTCAAGCCCAACATGGAGCGGTCGTTGTGTCTACCGGAGAATTGACTCACTTCCCGGCTCGTCCGGCAGATATGGCGAAAGACTTTTTTGATCTGGGAGCCAAGTCGACTTCCAGCTCCAACCTGTACGCTTCCTATGGTGCTCAAGGAAACCTTGCAGTCAAAAGCGTTGAAGCTTATATGGATGATTCGGATGCCAGCAACATTGCTGCACTCGGCCATCGCCGCTGGATTTTGAGTCCGCAGCTGAAGAAAGTCGGTTTCGGGATTGCATCCCGGGACAACAAAAACTATGCAAGCCATTTCAGCACCATGCAAGTGATGGATACGAGCCGTTCAGGAAAACTCAATTACAATTACAACTTGTATCCTAACAAAGGGGCATTCCCGATTGAGGCATTCAATGTGTCACAAGCTTGGTCTGCACAGCTGAATCCGGACGTATTCGCGAAGCCCTCCAATTCGGAGGTACAGGTGGAGATCGTGCGTTCATCGGATCAGAAAACTTGGGTACTGGGAGCGAAAACTCCGGTAAGCAGTGATCCTGCAAAGGCCTTTTTCAATGTAAATACCGATGGTTATGGATATAACTACGCTGTCATTTTCCGCCCGGATAACTTGAAATCCCTGAAGGCAGGCGACACGTTCAACGTTCGCATTACCGGTTTGAAAAAGAAAGACGGGTCCAAAGCAGAAATTTCATATCAGACACGTTTCTTCTCGGTTAGCAATCCTTCACAAGAGCCTGTAACGGATCCACAGAATCCTGGGACAGAACCACAAGACCCTGGAACAGAGCCACAAGATCCTGGAACAGAGCCACAAGATCCGGGTACCGGGAACGAGGATTACCTGGATAATCATCTGATGCAATTCGAATATACAGCAGATCGTACGCTGAAAGTACGGGGAACACTCACGGCTTATGCAGGCAAAACATTCTCATTCCAAATCCACGGTCCTTCACCTGACGAAAAACATATTCGCACTGTAACGGTGAAGCTGGACGCTAACGGTCGGTTCAGTCTGACTGTTCCCAATCTGGGCGTTTCCGACCTGACGATCTACTTGCAAGTGGACCCAAGCTTTATGTACTTCATCCCTACAGCAAGTAATTCAAACGTTACGTATTCCTTTGAATAGAAGTGAAGCAAGAGTATAGGAATAAACTAAAGTGAAATGAAATACGACCAGAGTAAAATCTAGAATCTAAAAACAAAAACAGTCGGAATGCATAAGCATCCGACTGTTTTTTGGTATGATATGAGCTTTGGTTAAATACATAGATTGAACTAAAGAATATTTACACTTGCCACTTCGATGACAGAACAACCTTCTGATCGCTGTTATCCCCAGATTTTTTGATTCAATTTTACAAAGGTAAAATTCTGGGGATAAAGGCGCACGCTCCGCTTCTTCAGGTTCTTTCTGTCCCCTACGTTCACGTGTAAACGTTTAGTTCAATTTATATGCTGTAGTGCAGATTAAATTCAAAATATCTAAGTATACTGCTCCTTGAATTCATTCATGTATAGAACATCAATACAACCTGACCAATTCAGAATCGAACCGATAAAATCCTGTATGTCTAGTCCCTTCATTTCATACGTTTCTGCTGTATTTACTGTACCCGCCGCATCTTCAATCAGGGTTACTTTAAACCCCTCATGTTCAGCATTAATCGCTGTAAACAGACAACAATACTCCATGTTAAATCCAACAATGAATACATGTTCAATCTGATGATCCAGCAGCAACTTTTTCAGCTCCGTATTACTGAACGCACTCGGTTTACTTTTCTCCAGAATAGGATGTTCCCCAGTATCGACAACAATCTCCAAATTGGCACTTTTCGCATAATAGAGAGAGGAATCCTCATTGTCCTGGTCCAGATGTTTGGTAAACACAATAGGCCAGTTCATCTTTTCAAAAATAGCAATGACAGACTGAATCTTTGCAATTGGAGCAGATACATCCCTCTGACTTGTAAGCCCATGCTGCACATCAAGTACAATTAACCCTTTATTCACCCGGTATCTCCTTCCATAGATAGGCCTGTCTGCCGCCAACACTCAGTTTTTGCGTTTCTTTTCCAACGCGATCTCCACATTTTCTTTCACCCGATACTCCACGATCCGGCGGATGAGATCCTCGGGCAATGGCTGATCCAGTGGAAACTGGACAGATCCCTTTCCCCCTTTATACGCGGAGAGTTCCTCCTGGAAAGCTTGAATTCCTCTGGGAGCAGGGTAAAACCCAATATGATGCTGGTATGCAGCAAAATGAACCAGATTCCCATGCTGTGCATACGTGGGCATCTTATAACTGATCTTCTCTTCGGCGTTCGGAGCCGCTTCACGAATAATCTGTCTTAATGCCTGTAATCTCACCTGTACATCAGGTGCAAACTCCGAGATATATTCATCTACCAGCACAGAATAATGGTTACTCTCAGCCATCTTGGACTCCTTCCACCACGGATACTATCAATGGATTCGTGGTACGGGCATATTTGCTTATATTGTACTTCAAATGGACAAGCGGAACAGCTATTTTCCTGCAACTTGCAATGTAAAATTTGATTTTCAAGTGAACTAAGCCTTATAATACGTTTAAACAATTAAACATTATAACGGAGTGAGCCATGAACGAGTCGATGGGTAACCAAAAAGTTATTGATATTTTCGAGAATTTAAGCCCTTATCTTCAAGGTTTGGGAGATCCCGTTCGCCAGCGGATTATATCACTGCTCATTGATCAAGAGAGCATGAACGTATCCCAGATTGCAGAGCATGTACCCATGTCACGCCCTACAGTCTCTCATCACTTGAAAATATTGCGTCAATCCGGGCTGCTATCGGTTCAGAAAAAAGGTACGGAGATGTATTACAAGCTGGAGTTCAACGATGCGATCGAATTGCTCAAACAGCTCGTTCATCTCGTAGAAGTGGAATGTCAGAGCTAGCGCATACCGCGCTGGTGAACTGCATTCCTTTTCTTCACCCTATTATGTTTAAAAGTTTAAACATATAAGTACATAAACATATCAACGGAGGTTTATCGAATGATTAGAAAAAAAGTTCTTATCGCTGGAGGCTATGGTGCTGTAGGTGAACAGCTTGCCCGCATTTTGCATGACAGGCATCCTGATCTGGAATTGGTACTGGGAGGTCGTTCTGCGGGTAAAGCAGCACCTTTTCCATCCAATCGTGTCCAAACGGTTGTTGTTGATACCAATGCGGAAGATCCACTGATTCACGCAGGAGAAAATATATCATTAATCATTAATGCAGTGAACGATCTGCATGATCGGCTATTGGTATCGGCAGTGCGCAGAAAAATTCCCCTCATCGATATAACACGCTGGACTGAGGTGTTCAATCAAGCGATCCGTACAATAGAGCAGGAAGAGCTTCATGCTCCGGTAGTGCTGTCCTCTGGATGGATGGCAGGAACGGCGTCACTCTTTGCCATGATACTTTCTAACTCTCTGCAACATGTCGAAGTAAACATTCATGCCCTATGGTCGCTGCGAGATAAAGCCGGGCCTGACTCAGCAGCCTTTATGGATCGGATGAGTATTCCTTTTCAGGTAACTGAATCCAACACGAACCGGCTCGTCTATCCCATGACAGATCCGGTTAAAGTACATTTCCCTAACGGGTACACGACCCCATGTTACAGGTTGGATACACCCGATCACGTCACTTTGCCTCATACAAGTCATATTGATTCCGCCAGTTTCCGCATTTCATTTGATAGCAAAGTATCTACCTATGCACTTGCCGGATTGGTCAAAACGGGTGTATGGAAGATGATCAGCGGTGAACGATTCCAGCCATTCCGGCGGAAATTGCTCTATAATCCCGGAACCGGGAGTGCACATCATCTCGTCATTCAACTGAAAGGACTGGATGCGAAAGGGAAGCAGGTTGAACGAACGATGACGGTCTCTGACCCACTTGGTCAGACCCACATGACTGCACTCGGTGCTGCGGTGCAAGCCGAGAAGATACTGCTGATGCCTGCGGATGAGCCTATGGCTCCAGGCGTCTATTATCCTGAGCATCTGTTCGATGATCGAATGGACATGGATGCGGTTACTCATTTTTTCAAACAATACGGCGTTCAATTATCTTACTCCTAATATCCAGACACAACAAAAATCCGCGAAGCCGCTCACTGCAACAGTGGGACCTTCGCGGATTTTACGAATGATATTGGAGGGATATGGCGTATCCAAGTGAAGGCCTAAGCTTGGATTTATAGTGTCATGGCTCGACCATTGCGCATCAGATAATCTTCTTTGGCTTTGTAATCCGGCATGATACTTCCAATACGCCGCCAGAAGGAGCGATCATGATTCATGTGGTGAATATGGCAAAGTTCATGAATGATGACATAATCGATCACTTCCAGTGGCGCCATCGCCAGACGATAATTGAACGTCAGCTTTTTGTCCCAGCTACAACTGCCCCACTTGGTGGGAGAATCTACGATCTCCACTGACTTCGGCTTCACCTTCAACTCCTGCTGATAACGTCCGATGCGCTCCCCAATCATGCGTTTACACTCGGCAAAATAAAACTTCTTCAGATTCGCTCGCAGCTCCTCTTCTGTAAACCCCTCTACAGGGATTAATTCATGCAGTGCATGCTCCTTGCCAAAAAGCAAAAACTTCCCTTTGCCTTCATCTTCGTATTCCTTGGCTTGAGGACCGTCGAGCGCTTGCTGCATCAGAGCAGATTTCTTCAAAATCACATCCCCGAACTGCTCCACAAGTTGCCGGATCATGTCTTCACTGGTACCATTGGGTGCTTTGATCGTTACCATATAAGGCAAGTCCATCGTGATGGACACTTTTTTGCGTTTGCCGTATTCAATATGACAGTTAATACTGTGATTATTTAATTCTATAGTTAACATAACGCGCTCCGCTTCTGAAGTTATTCTTTTAACCAAATCAAATTGTATACCATCTCCGGCTATAATGCATACTGTTCGCGAAATATATATTCTCGTTGTATTTTTATACATTATTATGTATTATTATTTAATTATGAAATCGGAGGTTGGTTATGACGCATACTATAGATTCAGAACATAAAACCATTGAAGAACTATCCCTTAACCACTGGCAACCCTTGTCCACCTTATTGTATGACGGTTGGGTACTGCGTTTTGCCAAAGGATATACCAAACGTGCCAACTCCGTTCAACCGATCCACTACTCCACTCTGGATGTGCATGAAAAGATTGAGGAATGTGAGCGCATCTATGCTTCCAATCAATTAAATACCATATTTAAGATCACGCCGTTTATTCAACCGGATCATCTCGATCAGCTTTTGCAAGACAAAGGGTATGCAGTTGTAGATCTCACTCGTATCCAGATCAGGAGTCTGGATGATATCAAAGAACCTGTGCACCAAGCTGTACAGATTAACGAACAGTTGACCACAGCGTGGCTGGATCACTTTTGTAGGCTAAATCAGGTGAACGATCTGCAACGGGAAACGACAGAACTAATGTTACATAACATCCGCACAAAGGTAGGTTTTATATCGCTATTGATTGACGGGCAAGTCGTCGCGTGTGGGTTCGGTGTAATCGAGCGTGGCTATATCGGGTTGTATGACATCATTACAGACGCTAACTTCCGGAATCGGGGACTTGCTGAACAGATGATCCTTCATCTCCTGCACTGGGCAAAAAAACAGGGCGCTACTTCCAGTTACCTGCAAGTGGTTGCGAAAAATGCACCTGCCTTGAAGCTTTACGCCAAGCTGGGTTATTCGGAGATGTATAGCTATTGGTACAGAGTCAAAGAATGGAATGAGTCCTGACCATGCTCAGACCAAAAACTGCCCTCCTCTTATAAAGGAAAGGCAGTTTTTGATTTGCTTCGTGATCGTCCAAAACGCTTCACACCGTTCAGCAGTACTCCGTACTCTTTTCTACAAAGGTAGCTTCACCAGCACCTCATATTTCACGCCGGCTTGTATGTTCTTGATAATGTCGCCTTCAATCCGTTGGTCGTCAACATGTACCTCAATTGTCTGGACAGATGCATCCTTCTTCATGTTTACATGCAGCTCAGCCCCGCGGAACAAACGTGTAACCGATGCCTCGTTCCAATCTTCTGGTAACTGCGGACGTACTTGAAGTCCTTGTGCATGACCTTGCAGTCCAAACAATCCGTCGATCAGGCAGCGATACACCCAAGGCACCGTGCCGGTGTTGAACAGGTGACTGGAGCGCCCGGCTGTACGTGGGAATTGATGATAAGCTCCGCGATAATAATTCGGGATAAATACGGGTAGCTGACCCCGCTGGAGAATATCCTCGGCATCGGGGCCAGGAATCATTTTACGCAGCAAACGATACGCCTTCTCCTTCTGTCCCACCAGATACAACGCATAAATATAGAACGCCGCCGCGTGATTGTACACGGCTCCGTTCTCTGCACTTCCCGGATGTTTCTGCGTGACACGACCTACATCCTCTCGCATGGCGGTGAAAGACGGCGCGAGTTTCTCGACACCATATGGCGTTTCCAATTGTTCTTCTACCGCACGGATTAACTTCTCCTGTTTCTCCTGATCCGCAGCACCGCTCATAAGTGCCCAGCTCTGAGGATTGATATAGATGCGTCCTTCCACGTCTTTGCTTACACCAAACACTACGTTATCATCCGTAATTCCGCGGGCATACCAGTCCCCATCCCACAGATACTCATTTGCTACCGCATTGGTCTGATTGGCTTCCAGACGGAATTCCTCCGCAACCTCGGCATGCCCCGCCTGTTCACCAATTTCTGCCCACACATTAAATGCATATGCCGTCGCAATGGTCAGCCAGCCGGATACGCCTTTGCCTTTGTATCCCACCATGTTCATCGGATCACACCAGTCACCCTGATTGATATAGTTCAACCCACGCGCATCACGCTCATGGATCAACCAGCGCATTGCAAGATTCATATGCTCCAGTACGGAAACCTTCTGTTCACTGTCTGTAAAAGCAACCTGTTCCTCCAAAATGCTATAGTCATTCGTTTCATCCAAATAGGTCTTCATACAGACCGGAAGCCAGATACAATGATCGGTATGAGGAACCTGGTTAATATATTTCAGTTCTGCGTCCGGGTGCAAAATAATGCCGTCTGGCATCGCGCCGCTTATATGCTGTTGAGACAAAGCAGTCAAGAACGCAGCTCGTGCAATCTGCGGCTGAATGTAACTCATGCCCATGTTGTCCTGCAAATAATTCCGCGTCTGCGGATCGGTTGTCAGACGGTTGGTTTTGCCATGATAGTACATCTGGCGAGGTAGCCAGTGATTCACGACATTATCTAGCCAGCTGTCCGGTGTCTCAATCTGGATGTTCCCTTGCCCTTCCGCAATATAACCAGCATACTCCTGCTCGGCTGCGGTGAACCCATCCTGTCCTTCTTTATTCTGCTTCACAAAATAATGCTGACGAATACCCTCAATCTCTGTCTCATCATGAGCCGGGCCAAAGATAAATCGATACGCCTGCTCCGCTCCCGCTTCCAATTCGACTCTGTATTGCAATACAGCCACCGGTGTCTCATAGCGTGCATCTCCACCTGCGAGCGTCTCCGACTGAAGGGCGGAAGGATTATGAAGTCCGCCTTCGCCCTCAAAGCTCTCATGATTCACTTCCCAGGCGGCCGGTTGGTGATCTGCAAGCAGATAGGTTTTGTCCCTGTAATTTTTGATTTTGCTATAATCCTGATATTTCTGATACGGCGTAATCGCCGAACAGACAATGCCCTGCAAATCTTCCACATATGAACCGGATTGGTTCATCCATGACATATAACCGACCGTATAATACGGGTAGATACTCAGCTTGCGTTTTCTCGAAGACAGATTGGTTACCTTCACACGCCATAGCTCCATGACATCTTCCTTCGGCAGACGCAGGGACATCTCGATGCAAATGTCGTCTTGGACGACTTTCCAGTGAATATCGTGTTTACCGACAGCGAACGTATAGCTATCCGCCTGCTTGCGAACGGGTTCATACGGGGCGGAGAAGATTTCGCCACTTATTTCATCTTTAATGTACACAAACCGTCCCGGATGGTGGGCATAGTACGGCTGCTCCGGTTGCATAAACGTCTTGGCTTCCAGGTTGGGCGCATACGAGTATTTAGCAGGTTCGGGCTGCATGAATTGGGCCACCGCGTACCCCCGGCAATTCACATGAATCATCATCTTTTCATTCCAAAGGAATCCGGATGCCTTCGGTAAGCTTGTCGGCCTTGTCAGTTCAACATATTGATTATCTTCCGTTGCTTTAATCATCACTGAACCTCACTTTCAGATAATAGAGTCAAAAGACAGAAAACGTTTTAGGTAACTTGTATACAACTTTGTTCATTATAACACGGTAACGCTTACAAAGAACTGAAAACTAAAAAAGAGCTGCGAAACTCAGCTCCGATTACGTTCCAATTGTTTCTCGATGCCCAACCTGTCGATCTGTATCCAATACGCTGCAATTCGTTCGTTTTCCACTCGGTATACCGCACTGGCAATTTCAATCACTGGGATGTTGGTTGGGCTGTATCCGTCCACTTCGCCAACATGGGTACCTGTTTGTCTCCAGCGCACATAAACTTTGTCGCCTTGCGTCAGCAACTCCAGAACTTCGAGTGAAAACTCCCCGTAAGCTTCGATCATCTCTCGCACATGATCCGCATAATCGGAAGGTGTACGGGTCACCGTGACCTCTTCTTCAGATATCACTTGATGGGCCAGTACCTGTTCCGCCATCACGATGCTTGCATAATCAGGATTCCGACCTGATCGGACTTCTTCAAAAAAGGTTCTGACAATCTGTTCCGCTGTCATACGGCACCCCATTCTATTCAAATTATTCTGTTATATATTTAAATATGTAGTAACTCTTGTATTTTAACATGGTCCCCTCGCTACGGAATTACAACTGTTCTATTGTTCTACAGGACTTAAACCCTATCCTCTTACCTTGACAATGCGTCAATATGACCATAAACTAGCAAAGGATATTAGGGAATTAATAGGAGGTTTAGCCGTTAAGAGGTTCGAGTATGGGTTTTAACCATATTTGATAATCTTTCGGTGTATAGAACGTAGCTATTAGAGCAACTCAGAAAAACAAGAAAGCGGTGTATCATGAAACGTCTATTTTTCATTATGTTTGCGCTCACCCTGTTACTGGCTGGATGCCAGAGTAATGAGCAGGAAAGCAGTCCGTCCGAGAATAATCCTACAGAAATTGTGGAAGGTTCTACCATTTTAAGTTTGAAGCAGAAATACGGCTCTGAATCGGAACAAGCGATCATGCCGATGTACAATGTAGCTCAGGATGAAGAATTTACGTTCAAGTTTAAAGCAGATTTAGGAAAATCTAATTGGTCCCTGAGAGATACCATATCCGTACATACCGATATTAAAGCACTCAAAGCAAGTGAAGTACCTTTATTATCAGATATTCATGACAATAGTATTTCTATTAGACCTCTTGGATGGGGCGTTTTAAGTTCAGATTCCATGATGAACAGGGGCCAAAGTTCTTGGGGTGGTGCCCCCATTTATTACATTCGTCTGAATTATGATCCTGACGCAGAGAACATGACGTTGCTCGATGAACCCATCATTATTCCGTTTACAGTGAAATCGGAGTTACCTGTACCCAACCTAAGATACGAGATTGATAAAGACAGACGGTTAAAGTTAGTCTGGGACAAGGTTGAGGGTGCAACCGAATATAAAATTTATGAACGTTCTGACCTAACCAATTTTGATACAAATGCACCTTTAACCGGCGCGGAGGATGCATTCAGCAATAGTCTGCCTTTAGATATTGCGGTAACGACAGAGACGTCTTTCAATGATTTTATGAAAGACGGAAAAGGCGGGCTCGGCACTTATAAGGAACTGATAACTTCTCATCAGAACCATGGTTTACGAGGAGAATATTACGTCACTGCAATCGGTGGAGGCAAAGAATCCAATTTTAGCAGAGGTGTCCCTACAGCTCCGCTTGCTTCCCAGTTGCCAACATCTCTGAAAGAACAATTATATAGGGAGAAATTAAAGAATATAGATGTACTTCCTCAGAAAGCAACAGTTGAGTACAATGACGGCTCTCTAGCTCGTGAAACCATTGTCTATGATACCCAAAGCGTAGAGATTTCAGAGTTCAATGAAACGAATATTCCTTTTCATATTAAAGGAACAGCTCTGAAAAGTTACGTACGTGTAGAAAATGTGACTCAAGCAGAATTAGATAAACTTGCTCAGCAAACCGTAGCCGATTCCAGCAACGGACTGGTGGAACCGAAGAATGACACACCTTACGTCCCTGCACCTGACGTGCCAACGATCATCAACAATCATGATGCACCTGAGTCTGCAACGGAAACAGAAGCACCGGCTTCCGAAACTTCAACTACAGAGTCCACAACCGATACTGGAACGTCAGAAGATGCAACTGATCCGGTATCTACTGAGGCTTCTAATGATACTTCTGAGAGTGCTTCCGAGGAAACTTCTAATGAAGCCCCTGCTCCAGCTCCTGAAGCTGAAGAAGACAACTTGGTAGATGAGCAGAAGTCCAATACACAGCAAAATGTAGAACAAGGTAATCAGGAAACCGTGCCTCAGCCTGCTACAGGCGATGCAATGATCAATGCGGATTCCGCATTGGAAGAAGTTTTAGCCAAAAACATGATTGCGGCACAAGATAAAATTTCGTTGAAAGCTTTCCCCGAAGCTCAAAATTTCACGACACTCTCGGATGTTGTCCTGAAAGTGATGTACCAGAATCCATTGATTCTTGGTGTGGAAGGTTTCGAATACAACTATGGTACGCTTACCCTTTCCATCTATTACAATGAATCGGCTAGTGGTATCCAGAAGAAGCAAGATGAGATTATTGCCAAAGCAAACGAAGTTGTAGCTTCCATTATCAAGGATGGCATGAACGAAGACGAGAAACGAAAAGCCATCTACGATTATCTGAACGATAACGCGAAGTATGACGATGCAGCGCTGGAGAATGCGGAGCAGAACAACTTCAAAAATGTCGATCCGCAGTTCAATGACTCGTTTACCACATACGGTATTCTGGTCAAAGGTGTTGGGGTATGTGCCAGTTATGCCTCCGTCTACAAATTGCTCTCCGATCTCTCGGGACTGGAAAGCATCGTTGTAACGGGAGCTTCAAGCGGCGTTCCGCATGCATGGAACAAGGTCAAAATCGGGAACGAATGGTTCCATGTGGATGCCACCAACAACCTGACGAACTCCGGCATCCCATACTTCCTGTATAATGCCAACGATGAAACTGCTGCAAGTCAGAAAACGATAGCGGATAAGGATTACTGGCTTGATTCCGAGCTCGCGATGTTTAATGGCGAGAGCGATGCCAATGATTATTATGTGCAGAATGATCTCGAAGTCGCATCCCTTAATGAGTACAAAACCAAGGCTGAGAGTGAACTCAAAAAAGGAGAGAACCGGGTCATTCTCCGTTTCGCCTCACCTGTTGACTCTGATGAGCTGATGACAGCTGCCGGCGAAGCCCTCGCTGCAGTGGATGAAGCGCTTCTGAATACAGCACAATTAGCCACGCTCGGCAGTTATGCCATCTTGGACCCGAAACCAGAACAGAAGTAAATTTATAATTATGAACAAATAACATATCAACAAAGAACTCCATTCACCTTCATCGGGAATGGAGTTCTTTGCTTAACTGGCCTATAATCACTGAACTATGGTCGGTCTATAGACCTTTTTTATCCAACGTTTACGGACTAACCGTACCACCATTTGCATTCAATGTCTCGCCGCTCACATAGCTGGATTCCTGGCTTGCCAGGAACACAAATGCCGGAGCCATCTCGGCAGGTTGTCCCGCTCGACCAAGCGGTGTATTGGAGCCAAAATCAGCGAGCTTTTCAATTGGCTGTCCACCCACGACCTGAAGCGGAGTCCATACCGGGCCTGGTGCAACAACGTTGACACGAATCCCTTTGCTACCCACTTGTTGGGCCAACGCTTTGCTGAACGTGTTAATCGATGCCTTCGTTGTCGCATAATCCAGCAGGATTGGCGAAGGTTTGTACGCCTGAATCGATGATGTGTTGATAATGGAGCTACCCGGTTTCATGTGTTTTACCGCTGCTTTGCAGAGCCAGAACATGGAATAGACATTCGTTTTGAACGTCGCATCGAATTGCTCGGTGGTCAGATCTGCAATCTGCTCCACAAACTGCTGCTTACCTGCCACGTTAGCGAGGATATCAATCCCGCCAAGCTCTTTTACCGCAGATTCAATGAGTTCCTCGCAGTATTTCTCATCCTTCAGGTCACCTGGCTTCGTAATCGCTTTGCGCCCAGCTTCCTCAATCAGCTTCACGACTTCCTGTGCATCTGCTTCCTCTTCCGGCAAATAAGCCAGAACGACATCTGCACCTTCACGGGCAAACGCAATCGCTGCCGCACGGCCAATTCCACTGTCGGCCCCGGTCACAACTGCTTTGCGTCCCGTTAAACGTCCGCTTCCCTTATAACTTTTCTCACCCGCATCGGGAACAGGAGTCATCTCACGCTGGAGCCCCGGCTCATCCTGTTGCTGTTTCCACTCCGGTGTAGCCTTCGGATATTGTGTCGTTGGATCTTGCATGGTGTGTTGGTCTTGATTAGCCATGTTCAATTCCTCCTCGGTTATTTACAGTGATCACTACGATCACAGAAGTTATTTTCATAAATGTTGCACTCTTTCCTTTGTAACCGAGATGGGTGAAATTTAAACTAAGCCCGCCCGAATTCCCTGATAGCCGTTTAACATTGAATCTCCACTAGCTGGAGATTATATAATAGAACATGAGGTGATCTCGTTGAATGCAAATAAAGAACCCTATTCCATTGGTGAAGCAGCCAAACTGATCGGCTCCACGGTGAAAACGATTCGTTATTACGATGAGATTGAACTGTTACAGCCCTCCAGTCATACGGAAGGCGGGCATCGACTCTATACAACGCAAGACCTATGGCAACTCGAACTCATTACAACGCTTCGTTATCTGAATTTCAGCATACCGGATATTCGAAAGCTCATGTCCGGTGAACTGGCGGTAGCACAGGCGTTAGATCTACAGATTGAGGCCTTGGAAACTCAGATCGGCACGATGAATTCCATGCTCTCTGTTTTGCAGCAAGCGAGGCAGCATGAAGAAGAAACTTCACTGCATACGGAACAGTCTCTCACCTATATCTCCAGTCTGGTAGAGTCCCTAACGGCCAATGCGAGCAGTCGAAAACAATTCGTTGCTGCCAAGGTGGATGAATCTCATCTGCTGGACAGTATTCCGCAGGATTGGAGAGTGTCGTTTCTACACTTTTTCGATAAATACATGATGAAAGATACGAAACTGACGGCTCAGCAAACACTGGCCTGGAAGGAAATTCAGGAACTGATCAATGATCCGGCCTATTGGGCCGATCTGGCTAGGTTGGAGGTTCCTTTCTTCATTATGGCGAACCAGCCACAAGTCGAAGCAGACGTCTGGGTGAAAAAAATGGAAGCTATTCGCATTCGCACGACCGAAGCTCTCGACAAGCGTTGGGCAATCGATAGCCCTGCTGTGCAAAGCATGGTGTGGGACTTTGTGTTGATGTATGCAAGTGTCGAGCATGTCGAAGCACCTGAAGTATTTTTTGGCAAACAGGCCCGATATATGCTGGACTCCGTGACCGATCGCATTCTACGTTTTAACAAGCTGTGCAAGGTGATGAATCCCGAATGGAGCCAAATTGTAGATGGCATTAACCTGTTGCAGGAGGGCATGCGGTTAAGATTAAAACAAATGGAAGAAGACTGAATCTCAGTCTCCTTCCATTTATACGTTTAGCCTTTTTTCAACGAATAGGACTCATGTTCTCCCACTTCCTTGTCCATATGGAGCGGTTGCCCTTTCAAGTAGTGGTTGAAGAAATCAATCGTCGTATCGTTGACCAACTGTTGCGTCCCCCGTGCATCTACACCCTGCGTCCATTCGAGCAGTGGAGAGATCAGGTAGAGATCGGAGAAACTCAGATGTTTGGTGTTGGTCAGCTCCATCCAGTAGTTCCCTCCTGTGGTTACCGGCTCATACCGAGCGTACACTTCCTCATAATATTTCTCGGCTTCCGGACGGGTCGTACCCATAGCAGCAATCTCCTCGTCACTCATCACACTTGTACCTGCAACGGTTGAGTCTGCACTCATCATCAGGAACGGCTTGCCCACACCTTCCGCAGGGATACGTTTCTCGCCAAACAATACACCATCCATATTCATGCCTGCTTTCACACGTGGATCATCCATTAACATCTGTACTGTCGTTGCTCCGCCAAATGAATGCCCAAACATGCCGATGTTGTCTAGATCCATATGTCCGATAAACCGCCCACTCGGGTCCCCCTCAGCCAACTTTTCTACCTCATCCAGTACAAACTGTGCATCCTTCACCCATGTCTCATTTAACTTGTCCATGTAATTGAATTGCAGTTGCTGGAAGCCTTCTTTCCCTTCAGATTCAAACTGCGCCACACGTCCATCCGGGAATACGGACACCAGACTGCTATACGTGTGATTAATGCCCACAACAATGTAACCTTGACTGACAAGTTGCTCGACCTGGAACGTATTCTGATTTTCATAGCCATGCAGACCATGAGAGAAGAGAACAACCGGATACTTGGCTTCGGCATCAGACAATTGAACTTCCTGTATCGCATGTGTTTTGACCTGACTCAGACTGGAAAATAAAAGCTTTGGCAGTTTCAGCACTTCATTGAAGGCTGTCCCGTAGATCTCCGGCTTATTAACATAAGGGGCTGTTGCTCCCTCTGCTTCTGGATTTGTTGGATACCAGATCTGTACCATCAGCTCCCTTTGGTCACCGGTGGTACTCGTCAGCAGTTCCTCCCGGCTGCTATCTGTCCAGTCGTAGGATACCGTTCCGATTCCATAAGGACCTGCTGGCTTGGCAAACGTAAATACTGGGAACAGCAGCGGCAAACCAATGCTCACAACAACGTATACCAATACCAGCAGAGACGTTGCGATGATTCGAACACGTCCGAGTTTCTGCGCCATAGTCGATGCCTTTGTAAATAACACAACCAGTGGAACCAACGTGAGCAGATACGCTGGAATCATCGGCCAACGAAGTCCTTCGACCACACCATGGATGATCAGCAGCACACCCGATATGGCAAATCCGCCCCATACCATTTTCCGAAAATGTTGACTCTGTCTCCCGACCCCGATTATCCCCACGAACATAAGCAGGTTGAAAATAAGATAAATCCATTCTACTGTCCTCATAAGACGTATGCCCCCTTGTCTGCCGCCGATTTTAAATCGGAATGATATTATTGCGCAGCAGCTATTATATAAATTGAACTGAACATTTACACGAGAACGTAGAGGGCAGAAATAACCTGAAGAAGCGGATGCGTTCGCCTTTATCCCCAGATTTTCACCTTTGTAAAATTGAATCAAAAAATCAGGGGATAACAGCGATCAGAAGGTTGTTCTGTCATCGAAGTGGCAAGTGTAAATAGACTTTAGTGCAATCTTTATAATCCCAATCTTAAAACCTCCAGTTACAGGAGATTCAAGTTTGGATTTTTCTAATAAAAAAATGCACTCCCTGAATGACGCTGAATCACCCGCAGGCTCTTCAATCATTTCAAGGAATGCACGTTTAGTATTACATATCAGTTGATGTTTGAATATTAGACTAGCGATCTTCGCCGCCATCTACCCGTTGTCTTTTTCCGATGCCAAATGCGAAATATCCTGCCACCACGATTGCCATGAACGTAGCTCCAACAATCAGGGGTAAGCGCGTATCCGGGTTAAACGCCATACCGATGATGACGAGGATCAGATACACAATGATAATGTAATTACTGATCGGGAACCATTTGGACTTAAAGTTATGATCGGCCATCTCATTGCCCCAACGCTTTCTAAATCGGAACTGACTGAACGCCAGCGCGAACCATGGGACCATACCCGGAAGAACACTTGCGCTATAGATGTACAGGAAAAGCTTGGAGTCCGGCATCAGGTAGTTCAGCACAACCCCGATCAGCAACAAAGAAATCGTTATAACGATACTGTTGCGGGGAACCCCGCCTCTGGACAGCTTTTTGAAAAAGGCAGGTGCCTGACCATTCTCAGCCAGCGTGTACAACATCCGTCCCGCACTGTAGATCCCGCTGTTACATCCCGACATGGCCGCCGTGAGCACCACAAAGTTGATTATTCCCGCAGCAGCCACAATGCCAACTTTGGCAAAGGTAAGTACAAACGGACTGCCCGTCTCGCCTACCTCGTTCCAAGGATACAGGGTTACGATTACGAATATGGCGCCAACGTAGAAAATAAGAATACGCCACACGATATTTTTGATCGCTTTACGCAAGGTGTATTTCGGATTCTCCGCTTCGCCTGCTGTAATACCGACCATTTCCACCCCCTGATACGCAGCCGTTACGATACACAGCGCGAAGAGGAAACCTTTGATACCTCCAGGGAAGAAGCCACCATGACTGAACAGATTCGACAGACCAATGGCCTGCCCCCCATTCCCCCAGCCGAAGAAAATGAGCCCCGTTCCGATCACGATCATCGCCACAATAGCTGTCACTTTGATCATCGCAAACCAGAATTCGAATTCCCCATAAAACTTCACGGCCGCCAGATTGGCCGCCGCAATGATGAGCACTCCAGCAAGTGCTGGCAGCCACTGCGGAATATCCGGGAACCAATACCCGACATAGATGCCAATCGCCGTAACTTCCGCCATACCAACCGTAACCCACAGGAACCAATAGCTCCAGGCGGTCAGGAATCCGGCAAGCGGACTAATATATTTGTGAGCAAATGTAGCAAACGAACCGGTTACCGGCTCCTGAATCAACATTTCACCCATAATACGCATGACAAAAAAGATAACGATACCGGCCAGTAAATAGGCCAGCAGCACGGATGGTCCTGCCCATTTGATCGTACTCGCCGATCCCATAAACAGACCAACGCCGATTGTACCTCCGAGTGCAATCAGCTCTACATGGCGGGGCTTTAGCCCTCTAGATAGTTGCTTTGACTCCAAACGATTCTCCCCTTTTCTTGTGTACAGCTTCCTGATGTAATCTTTAATTTTCATGTTCACATTAACGCAATGCAGAATTGCTCCACCAAATTGTACGAGATGTGCGGCAGAAATACAACAAGGAATGTGAGGAAACGGATTCACTACACATATAGAAATAGGATAACCGCTTAATAAATATGGCAGTCAGCTCATTCAACAATTCTTGTGGGAACCCCCGAAGGACAACTCACGTATTGTATATTTGGTCGCAATACCGTATGTGACTTGTTCGCTATTGACCTGCTTATACAAAATTGAAAAATGGGAGGTTCACATGCCTGACTTTTTACTAATCTTATTTTTGTTTAACCTATCTCTCTTCCTGCTTCACGAAATGGATGCCATCAGGCGGTCCGAGTGGAAATTATTTATCGTGTTAAAAGATATGGAAGATGATAAAGCCTACAGATATTTCACTTGGATTCATTTACCTATGTACACGGTCATTCTTTCTCTACTTTTTAGCTCGTATCAAACCATTACATTTTGGGTACTGGATATCTTTTTCATCATACATACCGTATAGCACTTCTTTTTCGAAAAGCACCCTCGCAATGAATTTAAAAATGGTTTTTCCAGATCATTGATCTACCCTATGGGAATAATCGCTTTAATTCATTTGATATTGCTAATTATCTAATCTGATCCACTATTTACATCTGTATTTTATTGGTATATAGTATAGCCGTTAGGAATGTTAGCGTTAACATAAACTGAATAAGGAGGGGCTCCAATCCGTTTCGAAAAGGTTTTTGGTTTACATCGAGTTAAACTATAAAAACACTTTATTTTGAGAGGATGGGCATTCTATGAAAAAACGCATTAGCACATTTTTTGCACTTATTCTAGGCATCTCCCTTCTGTTTAGCCTGACGGCTTCCGCTAACCCCTCCATCGTAATCTATGGAGGCACCTATTCCAATGCACTCTCGGCCGGGCAAGGCTACGCCTACATTCTTCCTAACGCCAAAACGACCGGTACCAGCGTGAAAATTACGACAAACGCAGCCAATACCCTTCAACTGCACTATTATTGGAGCTACAATAATACGACACTCGATCTGGGTACAGCCATCGTAAACAACAATACTTACTTCGGGGGTTCAGCATATTACAACCCGGGCACGCTGATCACTGTCGTAGAACGTGTTCCAGGTTCGACAACGGCATACCCTAACGTAGCCTACACGATCTCTTTCAATTAGATCAGTCCTGTATCATCGATCAAAATCAAACCTACGACCGCTGATTGCGGTCTTTTTTTATATTGATACAACTCCTTCTTATCTGTGGAAGTGGCTCCCCTTAAAAAAAGGGTAATGAAGAGCAAACAACCTATTTTTCTTAAATGGAGGTCTGCGTATAAGCGGTAAAGAAAACCGCTCTTTTTGAACATACACTTATATAGTAAACTGTTGAAAATGTCTACATTCGGGAGGTCTACTTATGCAACAACATCATGCAGAACGAGTTGAACTATTCGTTTCCAACACCCAGATCATCAAGAAGTCGTTCAAATGGCAACATGCGATGATGCATCGTCTGGCCGCCCTGCTCTATGCAGCAGAGAATAAAACAGCCGATGGAGAAGCCATTCGTGAAAACCATGAGTTGATCAAGCAAAACACCAAACTCTTCTCTGCATTCAGAGGTAATTCTGCCATTAGCATTGCTACGATGCTCTCCCTTACAACGGATGAGAACACAAAGCTTGCAGATACACTACATGTCTATGACCTGATGAAAGAAATCAAATTCCGCACTTCGGATTATCTGGTTATTGCCGCCTATCAGATCGCTACTCAGGTATCGCCTGACCAGTTTCAACCTACGGTGGAGCGGGCTAAATCATTTTATGACGCCATGAAAGCAGAGCATCGCTTCCTCACTGGACAGGATGACTACATTTTCGCTGCCATGTTAGCCCTCTCCGATCTCGACGTGGAGTCTGGTGTGGCACGCATGGAACAACTTTATGGCGAATTAAAGCCAGAGTTCTCCTCCAGAAACAGTGTGCAGGCGTTAACACAGGTACTGGTTCTTGGAGATGATACCTCGGATGCAAGTGCTCGTGTGATTGCCTTAAATGAAGCTTTTCGCAAAAGGGATCTCCGAATGGATAAAACGTACACATTACCCTCTCTCGGCATCCTTTCCCTACTACCTTCGGAGAGAGACTCATTAGTTGATGAAGTCGCGGAAACAAATGACTGGTTACGGACTCAAAAAGGCTTCGGTGCTTGGTCGATCGATAAACAGGAGTTGCTCCTGTTCTCATCTGCGTTGATCGCCATTCAACATGTGGAGAATCTGCGAAACGGTGTGCTTACGACAGCGATCTCAACCAGTATCACGAATATTATTATCGCCCAGCAGGCGGCCTTGACCGCAGCGGCCGCAGCATCGGCTGCAGCTGCTTCTTCATCTACTCAATCATAGTTGACATCGGCATCCACAAAAAATGCCGCACCGTAATCCTGTACCCATATATCACTCTCGATATCAAGGGGCATACTCTATTTCTATGGATAAAAAAGTTCCTTGGTCATATCCTTACCGGATACAACCAAGGAACTTTTAATAATTATAGGCGAATTAGATTAATCCTGATTTTTGAAGCAGACGTTTAGCAATTGCTGCCACTTCAGCCCTTGTAATCAGGGCTTTTGGAGCAAGCTTACCCTGATTTCTTCCTGTAAAAATACCTGCTTGTACACTATCTACCATGCCGCGGTATGCCCAAGTGGAAACTTCAGACGTATCGGTATATTTCTCTAACCCCAACGGTTCAGATGCAGCAGAGAGTTTCCCTTTAAGACCCGTTAACACCATGGCTTTTGCCATAATCGTCATCGCTTGTTCCCTTGTAATCTTGTCGTCAGGACGGAAAGTTCCATCTTCAAAACCTTCCAACAATTGATAGTCATATGCTGTAGTGATTGCTTGACTGTACCATGTATCATTTGCAACATCGGTGAAGGTAGCTGCTGATGAACTCAGCTTCAGTCCCAAACCACGTACTAATACCATGGCAAATTCGGCACGTGTGATGTCTCTTTCCGGTGTGAACGTACCCTCCCCTGTTCCCTCCATCACCATACGTGAGCCCATATCGTTAACATCAGATTTCGCCCAGTGATTCTGAACATCATGAAATTCAATAGGATTCCATACAATAGAGTAGGTACTGTTGGTTAAACTGTTCACTTTAGCGAAATATTTGGAGTCATTAACCACGACCTGTGTGGGTACATGTCTGACAGACCCATCCTGTTCGATAACTACTCCCGTTGTAATGCGATTGGGATCGACTCCGTCAGGGATTGCGACTGTCCGTTCAACATATACGTTGAATTTTGTAATATTAATAGTTTGATCTCCATACGTGCCGCGTACTTCAAAATTATGCGTAGGGGCAACCAGTGTAAATCTATTTTTCTCAGCTGCATCTGCAACAACTTTTAACATCTCAGCTCCAGGCGTTGCGATTTCAATCTGAATTTTAATATCTTTCAGGTCGATGGACTGACCTAACTGATTGGACAATGCTTGAATGTTAATTTGCTGAGAAGGCAACGTGTAGGTCGCAAAAGGCGCTTGAATTTTCAAGATCGCTCTTTTATCCTCCATGTTTTTGATCATCTGACCATTAAGTTCTCCGATCACAACGTCAGATGTTGTATTCAGCAAAATCGTAACCGTTGCACCGTCTCCTTCCGTGGACAGTTTTTCATCCAGTTTCGCAGAATCTACGGTAATTGTATTGATACTCTGACCATTGCTCTCGCTAAGCTTCGATGTTCCGATTCGTTCTACTTTTCCGTTAACAAGTACGTCCACACCCGAACTACCAGATGTTGTTGGCGTTGGAGTTCCTGACCCAGGTGGCTGAACTGGAGTTAAATTGCCTCCACCAGTACTTCCTCCACTGTTTCCGGTGTTGCCGTCTGTACTCGTTGGAGCCACTGGAGTGGTGGCATTAGACGGTAATGAAGACTCACTTTTTCCTGAGGCATTTATGGCCCGCACGGTAAATGTGTAGCTCGTTCCATTCGTTAATCCAGTAACGACGATCGGGCTGCCTACGCCAGTAACAATGCTGTTTCCCGGTGAGACGGTTACTTCATACCCCGTAATTACACTTCCACCTTGATCTGCTGGAGGGTTGAAACTGACTGTAGCCTGCCCATTTCCAGCAATAGCTGTTACTCCCGTGGGTGCTGAAGCAACTGATAATGGTGTTGCAGTTACCTCATTAGATCCGGCACTTACACCACCAATTCCACCTGCTTTCACCATAAAATAATAGGTCGTTCCATTCGTTAGATTCTCAACACGATAATTTCCACCCGTAACAGTTGTAATTGCAGTACTACTAAACTGACCAGTTACCGTGGATAGATAAATATCGTAATATGCAGCTCCTGGTACAGTACTCCAGTTCAACTCTACCTGGAAATTACCAGGTGTTGCGACTAGATTCTGTGGATTAGCCGGAGCATCTGGCAAGTTAATCGCTTGTACGAATTGGAACGTTTCATCGACTATATTATCTGCCGACACATGTATATTTGCAGTATATGTGCCCGCTGGTAAGCTATCCTTGATCTTGACGGTAAAAGTCGTTGTTTCTCCAACAAGAAGCGTAGACAGTAAGGGTTGTGAAACGTTGTAATCTGTTCCATGAGCCCCACCAGATGAAGTCTGCAAGTTAGCTAATGTACCTGTACCGATATTTTTCACGGTAATGGTTGCCGTATCTTGACTCCCTGACACATAGCCTTGAATCAGAGCCGCTCCACTCTGGTTCGGAATATCCTGGACCATGTAGGTTAGTGTCGCTTGAATCGTAACTTGAGCTGCATTCGTCGTCGTTGTGGTCGTCTTGCTTCCACTCACACCATTGTTGGTGTTCGTGACCACCGCATAATAGTAAGTCGTTCCTACACTTGTTGTGGGTGTAGCATACATAGAACTCGTTGCTCCACTGACTGGCACACCACCTGTGTTGCTGTTTGTTGCATTGCTATACCATTGATAGCTTAGTGTGCCACCGTCACTGGTACTTGCTCCCACAGTTAGTGTCGGGCTGCTCGCTCCCTCGTTAGCTGTTTCGTTGGTAGGTTGTGTTGTGATCGTTGGTGCTGTTGCATTCACTAGCGCATTCACAGTCACTTGAACTGCATTAGTCGTCGTTGTAGTTGTCTTGTTGCCGCTTGCACCATTGTTAGTGTTCGTCACTACGGCATAATAGTAGGTTGTTCCTGCAATTGTTGTGGGTGCAGCATAAGCAGAACTTGTTGCTCCACTGACTGGCGTACCCCCTGTATTACTGTTCGTAGCATTGCTATACCATTGGTAGCTCAGCGTTCCTGCGTCACTCGTGCTTGCTCCTACACTCAGTGTTGGACTGCTTGCTCCCTCGTTAGCTGTTTCGTTGGTCGGTTGTGTTGTGATCGTTGGTGCTGTTGCGTTCACTAGAGAGCTTACCGCAACCTCAGCTGTATTCGTGGTCGTCGTCGTTGTCTTATTGCCATTGACACCATTATTCGTGTTCGTGACCACCGCATAATAATAAGTCGTTCCTACACTTGTCGTTGGCGCTGTATAGCTAGAGCTTGTTGCTCCGCTGACTGGGGTGCCGCCTGTGTTACTATTCGTAGCATTGCTATACCACTGGTAGCTTAGCGTTCCGCCATCACTTGTGCTTGCTCCTACACTCAGTGTTGGGCTGCTTGCGCCTACGTTAGTGCTTTGGTTCGTCGGCTGTGTGTTAATCGTTGGCGCTGCTGCGTTCACTAACGCATTGACTATAACCTGAGCTGCGTTACTGGCAGTTGTCGTTGTTTTGCTACCATTGACGCTGTTGTTGGTGTTAGTCACTACCGCATAATAGTAGGTTGTTCCCGCACTTGTCGTTGGCGCTGCAAAACTGGAACTCGTTGCTCCGCTGACTGGGGTGCCACCTGTGTTACTGTTGGTCGCATTGCTGTACCATTGGTAACTTAGCGTTCCACCATCACCAGTGCTTGCTCCTACACTCAGTGTTGGGCTGCTTGCGCCTACGTTAGTGCTTTGGTTCGTCGGCTGTGTGTTAATCGTTGGTGCTGTTGCGTTCACTAGCGCATTGACTATAACCTGAGCTACGTTACTGGCAGTTGTCGTTGTTTTGCTACCATTGACGCTGTTGTTGGTGTTAGTCACTACCGCATAATAGTAGGTTGTTCCCGCACTTGTCGTTGGCGCTGCAAAACTGGAACTCGTTGCTCCGCTGACTGGAGTGCCACCTGTGTTACTGTTCGTCGCATTACTATACCACTGGTAGCTTAGCGTTCCACCATCACTTGTACTTGCTGCTACACTTAGTGTTGGGCTGGTTGTGCCCACATCAGCGCTTTGGTTCGTTGGCTGTGTGTTGATCGTTGGCGCTGCTGCATTCACTAGCGCATTGATCGTAACCTGAGCCGCGTTACTGGCAGTTGTCGTTGTTTTGCTACCGTTTACGCTGTTGTTGGTGTTGGTGACCACTGCATAATAGTAAGTCGTTCCTGCACTTGTTGTTGGTGCGGCATACGTAGAACTTGTTGCTCCACTAACCGGTGTACCGCCTGTATTGCTATTCGTCGCATTGCTATACCACTGATAGCTTAGGGTTCCACCATCGCTGGTGCTTGCTCCTACTGTTAATACGGGGCTGCTGGCTCCAACGTCAGCATTTTGGTTCGTCGGCTGTGTGTTAATCGTTGGCGCCGCTGCATTGATGACTCCAAGCACAACAGCATCATCCAGGATAATATCATTGATTCCGTGCCAACTGGTCCTATCTATTGAATACAAAAGAACCTTGTCTACATTATCAAAATCCGTACCTAAAGTAAGTCGTTTAGAATTGTAGTTATTCACGACATCATCATTGGTAAACGGGTAACTCGCAACCCTCACTCCATCACGATACCCTTCAATAACCAGATTGATTGGACCTTCACCCCAATTGGAATAGTTCAGTCCATCAATTTGGAATTTCGAAGAATCACTTTTTTGGATCCCCATACCTTTCCATGATTCATAAGTCTGAACATCATAAGTTGTAAGAAAAGGGAAATAACCATATTGAGGTTGGTTTGCAAGTAAAAGTGGTTTGCCAAAAACAGTTCCGCTGGTATCACTAATATTGTAAAATTGATAAACTCTATTCGGGATATCCGTCGATCCACCTTCGCCATCTTCGGCGATACCATCTGCCCAGGCACTGCTATCTGTTGAATTAAACGTTACGGTAACAGCACCTGCTGCCGACGCAACTCCCATCCACGGACTTCCAAAAAAACCATTAGGGACAACTAAAATGAAACATAAAAGTGCGACTGAGACTCTCTTATACAAATTCACTGAACTGTTAATAGTCATCCATCCCTCTCTTATTCCGAAGTGAAAGCCCGCCTTCATCGTCAATTAATCGATCAACCTCCAACTGATTCAAAATACATATATTTAATACAATCGTCACAATATAGCTAAATTCTTTGGCTTTTTACGAAAATAATGTAGTTAAATATTTTATTCACTCATACTTTAATACGGCTGATCTATATAGCAGAAAAAAGAGACTCATCTGCATATATGCAGATGAGTCTCTCCCTCGTATTTCACACCTCAATCTGAGTAATCTCTCTTCAAAACTATTACACTATACCTGTGTAACGGAACTCCTCAATAAAATCATTAAGCCAATCCGAACCATAGTCCAGCGCACCCATATCACTTTCAATAAAAGCAACATCCAGACCCATCACCCAGAATCGGCGAGCGACAATAAAGAGATCAACCGCCTGTTCATCTTCAGCAGAGAAGCTTCTGACTGAACGGTAACCTGCCATTAGCGCACTCCATAATGCTGCTTTTCGATCTTCAGACTGTCGCTTTCGCACCTTCACTTGGGCCAGATCATAAGCACGCCAGCTTTTTGCTGCCCACTCGAAGTCGTAATGGATGAACTGATGCTCCTGTTGAAACGCATTGTTATTCCCATGCATATCGCCATGGCACAGACCAACGTCCAGACCTTGTCTGGAAGCGGCACCGATTCGTTCTTTTAACGTTGTGGCAAACGTGTGGAGAAATGCTGCTGCTTCGTTGTTCTCACCGATGTAGTTGATAATTCTCTCAAGAGGTTCGTCAATAAGAAATTTCAGATCCAGCTCATATCGTGGCAGCTCCACGTTCACCTGATCCATAGCCTTATGTAATTCAGCAGCAGACTGGCCAAAGGCGTAACAAGACTCCTCATCCTCCAGGTTGTTCTCCGTACCCTCGATATACCGAAACATTACAGCCACTCGCTTGCCTTCCGCAGCCTCCAACACCGTATATCCTGTATGATCTTTATTCTCGATGTATTCTCCAATGTCGGTATGTTCCGCAGATGTTAGAACGTTCTTCAGTTGAGACAATAACGATAACTCGTACTGCACATCTGCCTCCGCAATTTCAGTGCGGTAAATACGGAGAATATAAATGCCACTGGACGTGCGAACCCGGTAAGTATCATTCAATCCTCTAAGCCAAAATAAACATTCTTCCCATGTTCCCATGTCATACTGATCCCTCAATGCAGACTCCAGGTACCTAGGGTTAAGCACTGAACGTAAAGCAGTCGGTTGAATGGACATATGGTTGCTCCTTCGGTTTAATATGATTATTTCTCATCTGATGAACGATGTAATCCTTTCACCTATCAATCTATAACATAGTATAATTTTAATTTATTTTCCAGAATATATATTTCGATGGGTAAATACTCTTTGGACTCCCATAGATTCATCGCTCGACAATGCAGTACATTCACGAAAGGCAAAATGTTTGCATCCCCTACATTTCTGTTCATCCAGATGCACTAACGCATAATTGATGGCTTCACCCGTATGTTCAAACATATGCTCAGAACCAATCCGTTCAATCAAGCCTGTTCTCTTCAGCATCTCCAACGGTTGTGCCTGAATGCCTGAAAGTAAAACCCTTCCTCCAGAACTCTCCATATGTTTAACAATATTGGCCAGGTTGGATTCACCTGTCGTATCCATAAAGGGCACCTTGCCCATGCGCAATAGCAAAATACCTGGTCGCCGATGAATCGAATCCATGACCGACTTCTCAAACCAATCTGCTGCACCAAAGAATAACGGCCCTTCAATGGTATACAAACTTATTTGTGGACAATCATGTCCTTTACGGACCATGTGGGCCATGACTTTCTCATGTTTATGATTGGGATCGGGCAGTACTTTGGCAACCTTCAACATCTCACTCATTCGCTTAACAAATAAAAGGACAGCCAGAATCAACCCTACCTCTACAGCTGTCGTTAAACTAGTAAATACGGTCAGTAAAAAGGTAATGAGTAGAACGAGCGAATCGCTCGTTTTGGTTTTCATGACATGCATGAACGATCTCCGTTCACTCATATTCCAGGCAACCATCATCAGAACTGGAGCCATACTGGCAAGTGGAATATGGGAAGCATAGGGTGCGAACAGAACAATGACTAGTAGGACTACTACACCATGAATAACCCCAGACAATGGTGATACAGCTCCAGATTTAATATTCGTTGCCGTACGTGCAATCGCTCCTGTTGCAGGAATACCACCAAATAACGGCGTTACTATATTAGCAATGCCTTGTCCAATAAGCTCCCGATTGCTGTTATGGCGACTTCCGGTCATACCATCGGCCACAACAGCGGATAGCAACGATTCAATTCCCCCCAGCATGGCGATGACAAAAGCGGGTTGCAGCAAGTTTACGATTCGCTCCCACGTCATCTCAGGCACATGAAATTGAGGCAAGGAGCTTGGTATCGCACCAAAGGACGATCCGATCGTAGTCACCTGCCCTTCAAAAAACAACGCTGCGACTACCGTCGATAGAACCAGACCTACCAGTGATGCAGGCACCTTCGGTGCAAATCTCGGCACAAGCAGAATAACAGCCAGGCAACAGCCTGCTGTCAGCAAACTATATATATTAATGGTTGAGATATGCGCCCCGATTTCTTTCATATTGGACCAAAAATCTTCATGTTTCTCAATCCCGCTTAGTCCCAGAAAATTAGCAAGCTGCCCACTGAAAATAATGACGGCAATACCCGCCGTAAATCCAATGGTCACGGGTCGTGGGATAAACTTGATTAACGCCCCAAGCTTAAACAGCCCCATTAGTACAAGCATCACTCCGGCCATGATGCCGGCAATCAATAAATTTTCATATCCATACTGCATCACAATGGCGAAGAGGATGGGAATGAATGCCCCCGTCGGCCCGCCAATCTGGAATTTGGAACCACCAAGCAAGGAAATGAGAATCCCTGCGATCACCGTGGTATACAAGCCATACTCCGGTTTTACCCCGGAAGCGATAGCAAACGCCATACCGAGTGGAATCGCAATAATACCTACAATTAGCCCTGATAACAGATCCTTCCGAAAAGCAGAACCATTATACCCTGCATATCTCCCCATGCATTTCATCTGACTTAACCTTCTTTTCTTTATATATTTGAATATTTGAATATAGTAAAAAGACTACGCCCCTGCGAGCACCCTGTCAATCGAAATGCTCACACCTGAAACGTGGATTACATGCAAAAAAACAAGAAGTTACCTGAACTTACTTCCGGTTCCTCTTGTTTCGCGTGTTTATGTTTCTTTGCGGATATCTTCCAACATGGAAATGGCATCGACCAGATGATTGTCAAAAATCTGCTTGGCAACCTCCAGCAAGTCTTTAATCAAAGGATCACGCAGAGAGTATATGACCGTAGTCCCTTCCTTCAGACCCTGCACAACATTTTTGCTACGTAATACAGCCAGTTGTTGCGAAACGGCGGAGCCTTCAGACCCCAGGATACTTTGTAACTCATTGACGTTCTTCGCCCCTTCACTCAGCAACTCCAGAATCTGAATCCGCATGGGGTGAGCCAAGGCTTTGAAAAAATCCGCTTTAAACTGTTGTATGCTCTGATTCATACGTTATACCCCTTCATTCAAACTTTTGAATATATAAAGATCATAACATAGATGCGCTCATAAGTTTTATTCTATACCATAAGGATTGGTACCTACTGCATACCAGCATTGACCTTGAACTATACTTCAACCTTTATACTATACATATCAACCTTTAATGATGAGAGGACGAACCTTAAATGAGCATACAAATTTATAATAAAAGACGCTCTGTAACGAGCTATCTATTAGAAAAATACATCGGAACATTAGATAGCAAGAAAAATCTATCGACACGGGAACATACGCAGAAACATCTGGAGCACATGGGCGTTGAGAACATTAAGCCCTATCAATTAGGTAAAGTTAAATTAACTTCGCCTATCAAGGAGCGTTCCTATGAAGACATGCAGGTGTTTACTTTAAATGACCAGGGTTCCCCTGATCAACGGGTTATTCTCTATATTCATGGAGGAGCACATACGCATCAACCGCTGTCCTTCCATTGGAAATTCATGGATTATATAGCTCAGGCGCTGAATGCCAAAGTAATCGCCCCCATCTATCCCAAATTGCCTCACTTCAACTATCAACATACGTATCCAAAACTTCTAAATCTGTATCGGGATATCATTGCATCCATAAAAAGTCCCTTACAGCTAACCATTATGGGAGATTCAGCAGGAGGAAATATCTCGCTAAGTCTAGCACACTACCTGAAGATGAATTCTCTTCCTCAACCCAAAGACATCATTCTATTATCACCTTGTGTGGATATGGTTTTAGATAATCCAGTTATCTTCGACTATGAGACCAGAGATCCCATGCTGGCTTTGGAAGGATATGATGTGATTCGGCGGATCTGGGCAGCCGATAAACAGCTGAATGACCCGCTCATTAGTCCAATCTACGGGGATTTCGAAGGGCTTGGCAAAATTAGCATCTTCATCGGAACCCATGAAGGTTTATTTCCGGACAACATGGAGCTTGATAAAAAGCTGACGGACCAAGGTATTGAGCATAATACTTTCGTATATCCCAAAATGAATCACGTCTTCGTGCTGTATCCGATTCCTGAAGCCAAAGACGCTAAGCACAAAATCATTCATATCATTAAACATGGATCACATGAATCGCATGTATAAGACTACAACGGAAAAAAATCCAGAAAATTCTCATTCAGCACTTGTAAATTGTATTATTCCGGGTATAATACTCGGTATATAGAAAAGCGTAGCTGACTGGAGTGAATAACGCCATGGATTCTTTGACACAAACCTGGGTTAACG
Source organism: Paenibacillus amylolyticus (assembly GCF_001570725.1). Taxonomy (GTDB): domain Bacteria; phylum Bacillota; class Bacilli; order Paenibacillales; family Paenibacillaceae; genus Paenibacillus; species Paenibacillus amylolyticus_A. The sequence goes on along the minus strand of NZ_BCNV01000003.1, from coordinate 153,458 downwards.
ATTATTTGGACTTATATAATTTTGCCCGTACAATAGAAGACTCGGAATGGGCTGAAGATATTCTCAGAAAGCTTCGTGATCAGAAGGATGCGTTGCTGGAGGAAGAACGAAAAGCTATCCTGCTCCGTGAATTGCTTATAAGTTATGACCGAATCAACAAGCAACTGGTGGATATTTTCAGCAAGCTAAGAGTCGCTTCAGAAGGATACCAGACTGAATCCTTGCAGGAGCAATGGTTCAAATTAAAGCTGATGCGGATCGATGTATCGCGGAAGATTCTTCAATATCAATAATAAATAAGAAAAAAAGCCGGTCTGCAGTTCGTCTGCTCAACCCGCCCTATTGAAAGGCTTACTATTTTGGAATGCATACAGTGAACTGTTCTGCAGAGTTGTAGAGCCCGCCAGCTTTACAAGTCGAACTTGGTAATCAATGAATTACATGGATGCTTTCTTCATGTTGCTCATCATGCCCATCATAGTGGTCATCATTTCGTCGCACTCTTGCATGCAGGACATCATTTTATTCATATCCATGCCTTCCATCATGCTCTTGTCTTCCATACATTCCATCATCATCTTCATGGATTTCATTTTGCACATCATTTCTTCCATGCACATATTCATCATCATGTTCATCATCATCATATTTTCCATCATCCATACCTCCTATTAAAATATAGTAGACTTCCTTTTTTTAGAATAAACGATAGCCTACGTAAAAGCAATCTTTTTCCTCTTGCATTTCCATAAAATTTCTTGTATAATACGCATTTAACTTATCAATCCAGTAGGGAATACAGGCTTTAATAGACACTGAATACAACTAAAGCTCAAGCATTGGCTGATCGCCGCAGGCTTGAGCTTTTTTCGTTATGAAATAGAACCCCTATCCGTTCCTACACTGATTTAATTGCGCCAATCTTGGTGATCACCGTGTCATACGGATCTAATTCCACGGTTTGTTTTCCATGCTCCGTATCAATCGTCGTAGATTGAACCTGATCGCTATTATTGATCACAACCAATATGTTGCTCTCAGGGTAGTAGGCACACTCGGTATACAGGTTATCCGGAATATACTTCGCCTCACCCACCTCATTCCCGGCAAAACGAATCAGATTCTGCAGCAATCTCGTATTTTCCCAATTGAATTCGAACGAAGATAAGTAGATTCCTTGCCCTTTCCCGAAAGCATGCGTGGACAATGTAATGTTGCCATCTGTCTCGTGCAATACCTTGGCTGTCCCATCCGTAAGATATATTCTACCTTTACCTTTTGACGCGATATTAGCACCTTCCGGCACCAGGCCGTGCGCGTCCCCAACCTCATACGACCATTTTCCATGAACGACTCTTGCACCTGTATCCTCATCTACCCCAAGCACATGCGCCATTCTGAAAAAACTGTCGTACCCATGGGCCGCTGAAGGCTGGTTGATCCCCATAAAGGTACCGCCCTCATACACCCACTGGGTGAGGATGTCTACACCTTGGTGATCGTTCCAGTGCTCTCCACCACTCCAGGCAGAACCAGCAGAACCCGCATTAATGACAACATCCACATCCTTCAATACATCCTGACGAATATCATCAAAATTAATGAATTGGACCTCGATTGGTAAACCGGATAACGCCTCATTCACATGAATCAGATCATGCATATGCGTTTCATGAAAATGACCGGACAAGGTCCACGATCTTAACTTGCCCCAACTATGCAGAACGGCTACCTTTGTCTTGATCTGATATGGTTTCCCCTCTTGATGCAGCTCTTTCATTTCCCTGAATTCATGGGCAATCTTCTCGATGTAGTCCACAAAGTCCGGGTAAGGCTCAACCAGATGCAAATATCCACCCAGTCCAATCCGGTCGATCGACTCCCGAAGCAGCGCTCGCCGAATATTAATCCAATATTTCTTGGCATCCAGGGTAGGATCTCCGCCCTCCTTGAAGGTAGGAAGCCCGCCTAAGCCAACTGGGAACAAATATGGATGCAATCGAATCTCATGGGTATCGACCTTAACACCTGAGCACATTCTTGCCTCATAACCGGAGAACACACATTTGATCATGCCGTCGAATCCAAATTCCTCAAAGCGATCGTTGTACGGCTCCATGCCTACCCAACTGTCATCATAGAAGACATACGCCAGCTTGTCATGCTTGTGCACAATATCAATTAATTTCTTACCGAATTCAATCACAAAATCATTGATAAATGCCATCCAGTCCAGTTTGCGCTGATCCGCAGGCATATGAGTGACCTGATATTTACCACCATTCACAAAGTCCTCAGCCGAGAGTGAATACCCAAATTTTTGAGCAAACAGATCCAGCGCTCTCGAACTTACCGTGAAATCGTATGAACCCCAATCCGAGAACAGATGGCGATTCCGCTCATCACTGCCCCAGATCCAGGCGAAATTATAAAATAGGGAGGTAAAACGTACAACCGTTGTTTCCGGATGGTTTTGACACCACGTTTCCATCCAATCCAGCAGATACGTTTGCGTTTCCGTATAGATCGGATCAATCTGCATCAGATGCTCTTTGTCCCAGTTATTCGTCGTATGATTGTACATGGAGATCTCTTCCCATATCCGATAGACCATGAAACTCACCGTGTATTTATGCCAAGGAGCAACGCCAGTAATCACAACATTGCCAGATTCCCTTTCATAATTCCACTGTCCTTTGGGGACTTCTTCCCCAGTCGTTCGATCATAAACCTGCCAATATTTAAACGCTTCTTTGGAATCATTCACCCTGAATTGTTCAGCGAAGAAGTCCTCCATCAGATAGATCGATACATAATCTTGAACAGCGACCTTCGGATTCGTAATGAGAAAACATTGCTGCAACTTATCCAGATTACGGGATGCCCACTCATTATGATCCCGAATAATGCAAATGGTTGAATAGATGCCATATCCGGCATTAATAATCTCATCGGACAATTTTGTACCGTCACTGTCACGGATTACATCGGCACCCCAGCGATCGGCAAGTTCCAGCGTCAGTGCCTCATAACCAGATTCTCCCGGTAGTGTAAAAGAGCCTTTGGTTGGTTTGGACATTTTGGTTCCCTCCCTATCTCAACATATCGGACAGAAAAGCGAGTGCCAGGCCCTGACCCCAGCCCTGAATCCAGTCTTTTGGAATATTGCGATAACCATCCCGATCCTTCATGACCGCCGTACCGCCAGATACACCAAGCACACGTCCATCCTCGCTAATATTGTTCAGGATGCCTTCCAGTGCCTTTTGCACATATTTCGTATGCAGTGGATTGCCGTTGTTGATCATGGCTGCTGCAATACCAGCGGAGGCTGACACCTCTTCATACGATTCTTCGTCATCCAAAACCGTACGCCACAAGCCGTTCTCGGTCTGTACCAGTTTGAGAGCTGCTAATTGATCGCGAAGTGCACATTCTACATCCATACACTGCGGATACAGATACCAGTCTTTCAATTGCGGTTTCACTTGAGACATCGTATAGGCTCCCCAAGCATTCGCTCTTCCCCAGTAAAATCCGGACATATGGTCCTTGTTGATATTGTTATAGCCGTGATACCACAGACTGCTGGTCGGATCTTGAAGGTATTTGATATGCCAGTAATACTGATTCAGCGCATCCTGAATCATGGCCTCATCTTTTAATTTGCTACCTACGCGGAGCAGGAAAAATGCCGCCATAAACAAGGTGTCCGCCCAAGCTTGTTCCGGAAAATCATTGGAAACGGATACCGTATGCTGAAGCACATTGTCTCCAAAGCGAAGCGCATGGTTCTGGAGATAATCGACTTTGCTGAGGACAATATCCCAATACTTCTGATCACCGGTTTCTTCATATAAAGTGATGAGCACATGGCCCATGGCACATGTATTTACCGTCCAGCTCGGCAGACCCAGCTCGATATATTCGTCCGCCCATTTCACCAGCCTGTCCAGAATCTCTTGGTTGCCTGTCGTTTGATAGGCTCTGGATACGCCATAATAAGCCACACCGCCGGGCCAATCCCATGTCAGATCCATATCCAGTGTTTTCTTGGTAACGCTCTCGATTACGTTTAGAATCTGTTCTCTGTCATATTTCACTTGAAGCATTGTTATTCCCCTCTCCCTCCGCACACGCCCCCAAGTGCGCCCTGAGAGGTGTCCGTCCATTTTTGTAAACGCTTTACTTATTCCATTGTACGCAGTAAAATAGTCTCAATCTAAGCATATTCACAACAAAACTGTGCAATTTCAATCATTTATACATAGGAGTCCTCGAAAATGCCCAAACCGAAGAAACCTGTCATTGAATATCGTCACTACAGTCTGCCCATTGATTTTCCTGTCCTGTTACTCAGTGGAGACCGCTGGAGAATATCCGATATCAAAAGTGAGCATCTTCATTTCCATAACCACATGGAGATTGGCATCTGTTATTCGGATGGAGGCATCATGGAGATTAAGGGGGAATCTGTGCCTTTTCGAGCAGGCGACATCACGTTCATTCCTCGTTATCTTCCGCATACCACATACAGTTCGCCTAATAACGCCAGCCTGTGGGCCTATATCTTTTTTTCACCGGAAGAACTCTTCCGTCATTCGCTCAAAACCGCTCAAACTCATATTGAACCGAATTTATGGGCCATTCAGGGAACCAATTGCATTCTGAATAAGGAACAGCACCCCAAAATTCATACGCTAGCAACATCAATTGTAGAAGAAATGAAGCAGCAGTCCCCCTACTATCGGGAGAGCGCGTACGGCTTGTTGATGTCTCTATATATCGAACTTCTTCGAGTTCATGCGAGTAACGAGAGGTGGTCAGCGCAGGATCAGGAAAGGGACCTTCAAGGTGACTTGGTCATCTCACCCGTGCTGGAGTTTATCACCAAAAATTATATGATGCCCGTGACCATTGATTACCTCGCTGAACTGTGTCATCTGAGTACAACGCATTTTCGCCGCAAGTTCCATGAAATTATGGGAACCACACCTCTCGATTTTCTGAATAGTACACGGGTCGAAGAGGCATGCAAGCGGTTGAAAAGCACGGAGGCTTCCATTCTGTCTATCTCTGAGCAGGTCGGTTTCCGATCCATCTCCAGCTTTAACCGTTGCTTCGCTAAACTGATGGGAGAATCGCCCAAAGCCTGGCGCAAAGGGGCCCATACCGAGGCACAGTCTGCAAAAGCATCCATACTGGAATTTACAGGCTGGGTATGAAATAATGTGCAAAGCTATAAGCCTACTCATAAAAAAGGTGCAAAAAAGCCCGAAAGTCGCAATGACTTTCGGGCTTTTCCAGTTATTTTAAGTTGCTATAAACTTGTTCATCATGCTTACAAAAACAACAAATTCTTTATATTTACAGCAAATCCAGTTCCACAAGCAATCTGCGGACAAGCGTCGCCATCTCGGCACGAGTTACCGGAGCTTTTGGCTCAAGTGTCGTTGCCGATTTACCTTGAATCAGACCCAGTTTTACCGCTTGCGCGGCACTGTCTTTGGCCCAATCAGACAACGTTGATGCATCAGTATAACCGTCAAGGCTATAAGCTGCACTACTCACAGCTGGTGCAGTATGTCCTGCCATCTCGTATGCACGGATCAGCATGACCATCACTTGCTCACGTGTCATGGCATCCTGTGGTCCGAAACGATTACCGCTGTAGCCCGTCATGAGGCCATAGGCAGTTGCTGCTTGCACCACATCGTTGTACCAATCCGCTGCTTTAACATCTGCGAATGGTGAACTTGCGCCTGTGTCTGGTTTCAGGCCAAAGGCTCTCACCATCAGTGCAGCAAGCTCTGCCCGAGTCATGCTACGCGAAGGCTCATAGCGAGCAGACGACACGCCATTCACAACCAGACGTGATGCCAGATCATGAACCGCTTCGCTTGCCCAGTGACTCTTCATGTCGCTAAAGGTAGCGTCATATCGGATCGGCAAGTACACGCTGTTGGTCATACTGCTTGCGATGGCAATCATCCGGCCGTCCCGCACTTCGAAGCGGGTTGGCACATGCCGCAAGCTTCCATCCGCTTCAAGAACGACCACGGTCGATACGGAGCGTTCGTCCTCTCCAACCGGCAGATAAAGTTCTTTGGTTGTCATTTTCAAAAGCTTATCGATCTCGATTGACTTGCTACCATCGCTTGCCGTCATGTTGAAGCCAACCGGGGTTCCTCTCGGGATCATGCGACCTTCACTGGCAAGCTTCGCAGCAAGCCGTTCGTATGCCTGATCCGGTTTACCTACATTTAAGCTTACTTTGATATCCTCGGCCTTTTGCGCCGGGAAAGCTGCTTCGAGTGCGTTCAGATCGATAGCATTCCAATCCAAACGGTAGCTACCCCAATCGCTTTCCAGATCCATAGAAATATCTTTGGCAGCGAGTTGTTTAATCAAATCCGCATCCAGCTCAAAGCGTAGTTGCTCCAGTTGGCCCGCAACGTGCAAACGAATTCGCTGTCCTTGCTCGGCTGCATCAAGCAGCGCTTCTCGAACAGGATGAGCAACCACGGTCGGACCACTTACGCCTGGCGTAACATCGACCAGCAACAATCCATCCTTCTGCACTGCATCCAGTTCCAGAGGTATCTTCATGTCTTTACCTCCAACGGCACTATCGATGGCTACGCCACCCACCGTCAACGGACCAACAGGTACATTCGATGCGGGTGGTTTGCTACCGCCCGAGCTTGGCTCACTTGGCTCCACATTTGAAGAGATCCGCTCATTCACCTTCACCGCAGCAGAGGATGCTGTTGCGAGTTTCGGCTCACTGGTTGTTCGTTTGGCGATGACAACCCACTCGCCTGGTTTTGCTTTGATGACTTTATCGGAAGGCAGCGTGTTCCATCCGCTGATATCCTGTTCAAATGTTGGCAGCATCACTTGCGATTGGTCCGTGAAAATACGGTATGCCAGTTCACTGCCAACCATGTTGCCTTTGTGTCCGGCAGCGCTGATCGAGACACGTGTCTCTCCCTTTTTGCCTGTCCCGATCGTGGAGGCTTTGATCGTATCCATGTAATCCGGTGGTGCAGCTCCCGTCTTCGGTGCAACAACGGAGACGATATCCGTCGTGCTAAGCTCAGTACCTTGCCATGTATAATCGGCCTGGATTAGAGCAGCTCCAACACGTTTTCCGTCGAGAAGACCATCATCCTGAACGGCTGCATTCGCTTCACCCATAACCACACTGTAGGTGATGCTATCGTTATCTGCGAGTTCACGAGTCCCATCCGTATACTCCACATAAGTCTGAACTGCAGCTTGTTCTCCACCGGCAACAAGTTCATCAGGCATAACCAGTTTCAGTCTGCGCGGCAGCTTGAAGTCGCCGTTCAGTACCTCGACAACGGCAGAGTTCACATTGCCTGCCGCGTCCTCGGTTTTAATTCGGAGACGGGTCTTCATGCGGTTCACATCAATCGGCACCTCATGTTTAAAGACTCCGTTCTCGTCCGGTTTGAACTGTGCCAATTTTTGATCACTATCGGCATCCGTTACCGTCACTTCGGCATCGGTCATCGTTGTACCCTGTACGAGCGCAACACCTCCCTGTACCCGTTCGCTTTGTGAAGGTGAATCCAGATAGATCATCGGAGCCGTCGTATCCATCGTGACATACAGCATCGTGACTGACGTATCCCCTGTGTTAGTATTTCGAGCTTTGAGCTGGACTGCATATACACCATCCACCTCAAAGTTGAACTTCAGCTTGTCTGTTGTTGCAAGGTTAGTGGTGCCGAGCGAACCATCGTCCGTCGAAGCCTCTACAACAACGTTCGACTGATTCGAAGCCACGTTCACGGTCACCTGATTCGAACTTGTAACCACCTCGTATTTGTTGTTGACCACTTGTTTGTTATCGAGCGAAAGCACTGGCCCTGTAGGGGCAGGAAGCAGCTTCGACCCGCTATACGTCGTTGTGGATAAACGAAGATTCGCTTGCTCATCGGAAGCCGGTTTGCGTGCAACCGTAACGCCCATACGATAAGATTTACCCGGCTCCAGGCCGGAATGGCGTACCTCTTTATCCTCCATGGCAATGGTGCCGTCTGCATTACGCAGCACTTTGCCGTCCGCACCCATCTTAGGTGTTCCTAGTGCATTCCATCCGCCCACGGTCACATGATACTTGCCATCCTTGAGCGTAGCTTTCAAGTCGGATTCACTGTATCCTTCTTCGCCGAACGGATCATACAGATGTCCTTGCTCGTCCGATGCGGTCAGAATATAAGTGAACTCCTCCGCTTCTTCTTCTACTGTTTTCGTGATCGCCGGGAATGCGACCTCGAACTGCCCGTTACCAATGCTTCTCGTTTCCACTTCTGGCACGGCGTTCGGAGCAAACGGATCTACGAGCGTATACCCTTCTTGTGAAGATAAGACAGAGAATGCCATGTCCGTTTTCAGTTCCGTACGCAGATAATATGTCCCTTGTTGCAGCAAACCACGAAGGTCTGCTCCGCCGAGGTACGCAATCTGCTTCACGTCAAAGGTCATCTCGCCGGATGCACGACCGTCAGCACCAATATCGGCACTTTCAATCTCGATGCCTTTGGCAATCATGATCCCTGGATCAACGGATTCATCCGGTGTAGGTGTTGCCTGTAAACGGTCCGAAGACAGATACAAATCTACCGTATCTCCAGGCGAAGCGTTGTCCACGGTCCAAGTTGCTGTGAATTGGTCCGCATCCTGTGGATCTACTGCAAGTTCCGTCGAAGACAGTTCCGGAAGTACCGGAATGTTCATCAGCTTGGACTTGACCGATTGACTGGACGTCAGTGTCCAGCTTCCCGTTTTCGCGTCTTCCTGTGGAATGGCAACATAGATCCGACGGATATCGGTGCCCTGAAGCTCTTCTTTTTTGGTCACTGTTGTACCGTCGCTCTTCAGATCACCCTCTTTAGGTGCTTTGATAATCTGTTCAAACGCCGTTGCGTTCCGATCCGTTGCTTCTCCATACACGATATCGTACGTACTTCCGTCGTTACGCTTCAGAGTCAGAGTAGGTCTGGTTGTTGTAAAATACTCCAATTCAAGGAGCGCATCCCCTGTCACTCCACTCATCGGGATCACATGCGTTTTCCCTCCATTGGACGTACGAATGCCGCCAATGCCGAGGTTTTGCGAGCTATCCTCGATCATATCAATGCCTTCTCCAACGGCGGTGTACCGAATCTCGTAACGCTCAGGCTCCTCATTCTCCCATGAGGTCGCAAGCGTCTCTATTCCCGTTCCGATCTGTAACAGGCGCGGACCCTGCTCTGGATCATTAATCGACAGGTGTGCGAGTGCCTCGTTATCCAATGCCGATCCATCGGTCATAAACGAGATGCCGCCGCCCCAGTAATATTTGATGCCCAAGGTGAGGAATAACAAGGAAATCCCTGCCCACAGTTCATCGTTATTCACGCCTGCACGGGTTCCAAATCCTAAACCGCCGACAACCGGCACTGAACTTGGTATTTGTATTTTGGAACTGACCATGCCTTCAAAATCAACTCGTCCCTTCTCCAGGTTCTCGCCGATAAACAGGCTGGCGCTGCCCACGATGATATCCCATCCACCGACATCAATCTGTGCCCTGGCTCGGATAAACATCGGGCTGGCCCATTGGGTCTGGACAAGCGCTTCCGTCAACATCGGGATGACTTTGCTGCCTTCACCGAAGCCCAGTTTGCCCACCACTTTGAAGCCGGTAGCTTTGAGTGTAAGGTCTACACTACCTGAGAATACAGCCGGCTTCTGCCCCAGCTCCATGTCGATGCCTGCCTCCAGCGTCAGGGGCAAGCGTTCGGTACCACCGGCAATCGTCATCGCAAGTTCACGGATGGCGCCGCGAATACTTGAGATTTTGGTAGCCGGATTGATCATGATGCCCGGATCTGGAAGGTCCGATCCAAAAGCAATCACGTCTGGAATAATCCGTCCGTCGGGAACCCGTTTAAAGGCAAGCTCTGCACTAATGGAGAACAAGTTCTCCAGTTTAGCCTCGAAGTTAACGCCGTACGAATTCATGATGCCGTATTTGTTCGGGTCTTTATAGTGTGTAACATTGATACCGCCTTTTACGCTATCCTCGGAGTCCGGTTTGAACAAACCGATTCTATTATCCAATTCAAACGCCAGTGAGGAATCGATGCCCACGAATCCCGATTGGTTGAACATCACATTGCTTACTTCTCCATTTACAATAAACATCTTCATTGCACCACCGAAGGACACACCATCCTGCCGCAGTACGAAGTCATTGAGTTTCAACCCAAAGCCGTTCAGCGAGAAGGTAGGTGTTGAAAACAACGTATGTTTATTAAAGTACACATAGGAGACAAGCAGATTTCGGTAAGGATTGAGCGCATCGCCCAGCATACCGTTAGCCCAAGTCAGAGTTCCATTCAGGGTAGGGTCTGCCGGATTACGTCCTTCCTCCCATGCCTGCTCTTCATCCGTCAGCTTTGATTCCGTTCCGAGTGACTTATCGAATCCGTTGTAGAAATCAACGGTCCATTCGCCGGAATGGAATACGAAACCGCTATTCGCCACGCTTAGGGTACCGTCGCCACCCACAAAGAGGGTTTGCAAGAACGGCGTGTCGGTATTTGCTCTCAAGTCTTTGGCGAGCGGGAAATTCCCCGTTGAAATGGTGAGGTCTTTCCCGCTGTAAGCTACACTCTTGTTGAGAATCGCAGGTTCAGTATCCGATTGAACCGTATATTGGGCGTTTGCACCCGTACCGGACTGCACGATCTTACCGCGCACTTCCAGAACAACCTCCTGCTCGGTATCATCATCAAGTCCTTTTTTGAACGTTTCGAATGCTGCTTCATTTTCGAACGTTTGGACCGCATATACCGGCGAAGCCGATGCATCGATGGCTCCAGCTACATCGAGATCAGGGTCCAGCTTGCGTGAAGCTGCTACCATTTCCTGCTTGGCAGCAGTCAGTCTCGCCCGATCCTGATCCAGCTTTGTTTTGAACTGCGCGTCCGTCAGGTTACCGTACGTCCATGGCAGCACGCTCGCAAACGTCGCTTTCTCACCAGCACCTGCATTTAGGTCCAGTTTAGTTTTATATACAGCGAGAATTCCGGCTTTGCGAACCCGGTTCTCTTCATTCTCGGTTATGGCAAAAGTCTGGTCTGTCTTGAAGCTCAGCGCTTCAGCCAGCTCGGGAATTGACTTGTCCCGATAGTCCACTTGCACGGCATATTCCCCAAGCGGCAAGAACGCATCGTTCAGCACTTCAAGCGTTGTGCCGTCCGCCTTCACCTTTTCCCCGCCACGATATACCAGCTTCAAATCTCCCGCGAACCCGTTTCCAAGTGGCTGGGATGTTACGGAACGGGTCACCGGCACTTTGTAACGATCCCCGTTCTTCACGTTCACCAGATACATGTCAAAGTTGGCAGCGGTAGACGTTGCTTCATTGCCGACATTGTAGGCAGCGATATTGGACACGTTCAGCGTGATGTACTTCTCGTCCTTGCTGTACGCTTCCTCCGGTGACATGGCGTAGACCAATGTCTCTCTTAATTCGCCAACCGGTGGCAGGAAAATAAAACCTGCTCTTGACGATTCATAGATTGCTCGAATTTCCGATTCCGGAAGCCCTTCGCTCTCTTGAGCGGCCGTCTCCAGCTTTTTCTCTGTCTCCGGGCTGCTCACCGTCACCATATACTGGCGCGTTGAAGGCCAGGCTTTACCTGTACCCTTCACTCGCCATTTGGCTGCGACGACCTCGCCCGGTTTATACGGAATGAATTCAATGCCCTGTGCAGCTTGTTCCGGCGGAACATCCTTGCGGAAGGTAAGCTTCTGGCTCGCTGCATTGAGTTCCTTCCCATTCTCATCCACAAAGCTCAGACCGTTCTCCAGTGTGAGAGTCACATCGATTTGGCTATGGTTGGTGTTGAACATCTCCAGGTTCTCAATCTCCGTGTTCACTTCGAACACGCCGTCATTCACGTAACCCGTCTCTTCCTCATTCGTCTCCAGCTTCTGCGTTGGATCAAGGAAACGAACATCGAATACCTTCTCGGGGGAAACAATCTCGCCCAAGCCGTATACCAGTTCATACGAGTGCTGGCCGCCAGCTTGAACAGTATCAGGCTCCCAATAGAAAGCCACTGCCGTATCGGCTGTACCGTAATCATTTGTATCCTGCGTAAAATCAAGATTCTCGTCCGGTTCATATTCCCATTTCGTTCCGGCGAGATTGGCCCAATGGCCTACCACCATTTCATCAACAATGTTAATACCGCCCTCGAACAGGTTGTTGAATCCATAGGCAATGACATTCGTCGCCAGCGGGTTGCTCAGATCAAGCTTATCCCGCATCACCCAGTAAGGTGGCAGCTTATGCAGATTGTACGCCTGCTCGTCCACGTTTTTGTCATAACCGAGCTTCTCTGGTTCGTGAACCAGTTTGCGCTCCACCGTAAGTGGAACGGAATAATTCTGCCCGATCTGGAAGGCTGGGCCATCATTGCCGCCGACCGATGTGTCCAGCAACACACGTGACCCGATCTCTACCTTGGCATTTGTCGTATTTTCCACCACATATTGAACACGCGCATTACCGCCCTGATCCTTGTCTTCCTTCAACAGCAAAGTGATCACTTGGCTAATACGAATGCCTTGAACGGTCCATACGGTAACCAGACTCTGGGTACCGTCATTACCCGTAACGACCTTCGGAGGTGTAACCTCCGAGGTCCAGTTCGGTGCCATTTTGTACGGATTACCGAAGATCAGATCCGTTCCGTTGATGCGGAATGTCGTGAACGACGTCTCCGGGTTATCTCCACCAAAGATCATATCCACGCCGTTATCCTTTTTGCGGATTGGCTGGCCGTCTTCTGTACGAATGCTGAAGCGCCCACTTGCATTGTCCACTGTTACCTTGATAAACCCGTTCTTAATGGATGTCGTTCCCGCTGAGGATACGGCCGCTGCCGCGATGTGAAGCGGCAAGACGCTGATCAGCATGACCATGGCCATCAACGTTGCGATTATCCGAATAATTTTGTTCCGTCGCATGGGTGAACCCCTTCCGTTTCTCTAATTGGCCCGATTAACAAGCAGCGTGGAGTATACGCGTTCGCGCTCCTGATTTTGCACAATGATGGTGTACCATCCTGCTTTGGGCAGTGTAATCTTGAAGTCTTTGCTGATCAGTTCCTTATAGGTCACTCGGGTCGCGATATATTTCATCTGTCCTTCGCGCACCAGACCCGGGAAATAATAAATATCGTACGTGCCCAGTTCGTTCTCCAGCTTGGTTCCCCCAGCAGTCTCGATCGTGCGGAAGTTGTTCACATTGAACGTGACCGTACCTGTATTCACGATTGCTGTTTCGGATTCGGTATCCGACAACGGAATGCCATTGGCCGTAACGAACATGCCATCTGTCGAACGAACAAATACCGTTTGCAGCGCGTAGCCCGCATTGCCGAGCTGGTCCTTCGCGGTGTAACGAATCGTGTGTTTGCCCGTCACCGTGAGATTCAGTGGTTTCTCCACGTATTGTCCGCCTTCCAGCACGTATTCCGCAGCCGTCACCTGAATCTGCTCCGCAGATGTGAGATTATCGCTCACTGTGTATCCGCCCAGATCGGTGACCAGATCGAAGCCTGGTTTGTTTTGCAGAACCGTTGTGGAAGCTTTGTTCAGACGGATCGTTGGTGCCGTATTATCGAGACCCGCAATCGTAAAGTTGACCTGTTTCTTGTTACCAAGTACGTCTGAAAGTAAAATCGAATGCTCCCCATTGCTGGCGTAGTCGGCGCTAAAACTCGCTACCGGGGTTGCCCCGGCATAGATCGTATTGCCTTCTACTACAGATGATGGCATTACAAAGCCTACACGCACTTTGCCTTTGGAGTAAGCCTGATCGCCAATCTGCACCAGCTTGCTGTCATCGATGATCTGTCCGTCGTTTTCTACTCGAACCATCGTGATCTCTTCTACTGCGGGAATCGATCCAACGAGTGTTGTAATCGCTTCGGATTCCAGCTTCGCATTATTCCCTGCGGCATCTGCCAGCGAGAAGCGTGCTTTACTGCCTGAAGTCATGACCAATGAGGATTGGTTCGTCCCTGAGCTATTGGAGACCACCTGGTAATCCTGAACTTGTCCCTGTTTCGGCAGCACTTGCGCCACGATCAGATTAGACGCGATCACATTACCTGTTGTCGGTGCTGCGAAATGAGTAAATTCTCCATTTGCATTGTACCCGTCACCCGCGCTATCCACGACAGCAGTACCACTACCGTAACGGATCAACGCTTTGAGATCGGGATGGTTGTAGTGCATGACAATATCTGCTTCCGGCGGCGTGGTATCGATGTTGCTCACTGTTGCTGTCACACTGCCTGTAAAGCCAACCGCATCTTCGTACTCAAACGTGAATTCTCCGTTCTCGCGGAACGTTTTGGACGACGACGGCAGATTGGTGATGCGGATCGGTTCACTCGATTGCAGACTTACTTTAACCGTGCCATTCGTTGCCGCAATGGTGGAATACTTCACGTTTACCATTGGCGGCGTATCATCGAAGTTGGAGACCACGATGAACACGGTTGCTGTAGTGCTGCCATCCTTCACGGTGAAGGAGTAGCTTCCGTTGCGGTATATTTTGAATCGTTTGTTCGCCTCCAACGTTTCCGGCATTTCCGGGTTGCTGTTCGTTGGCTTCACGGTCTTGCCATCCACGAGGTCGAACAGGATCTCTTGTCCTTCGTTCTGCCCACCATCCTGCACCTTCTCGCCTCCGCGAACCGGCATGATCTGCTCCAGTGAAGCAAGCCCATAGGCAGGGGCATCCTGAAGCTGGATCTCAGGTGTTACGATATCGCTGATATTGTCGTAGTAGCCTTTGAATTTGACCCGAACCTGTGACTTGAGTTGTCCCGAATCATTCGTATCAACAGGAACGCCGACATAGTTCGTATACGGCAGCCAAGTGCTCCAATTGTCTCCACCGTTGGTGGAAACGGAATAGAAGTAACCTTCCTGTGCCGGCACATCCACCGTCAGTTCCATAATGGCAGTGTACCCGTCATCTCCTGGACCTTCTGTCCGAATCAAACGCGCGCTACCAACAGGTGGTTCACTGCTCAGATAAAACACGGAGAACAGGCCACTTGTGTGGTAAAGCTTACTGTTACCCAAGCTATCGCTGGCATGGACGTACAGACGGTAATTACCGTTGTCCTTTTTGTTGTCTACCTGTAATGTGATCAAACGATCCGCAGGCGACACACTCCAGCCCTTGCCTTCCGGATCTGGTTCCTTCTCGTCTTGCCCGTCAACCACTTTGATCCATTGGTAACGAATGTTCTTGGCTGCTACGCCGTTAAAGTCCACCAACGTGTCAGACACATCAATCTGTACCGTCTGCTCTGGCATCGGATACAGATAACCCTGCGAACCGAATTTCGTTACAGGTGGCAGATGGTCGAATTTGTACTCCTGATAATAGTAGTAATAACGTCCAGTATCCTGCTGCTTGATGCGCACATGGGCGTACCAGGTCCCGTTCAACGTTTTGTCGGCAGGGAAGCTGTAACGCTCGGCGGGTACATCCCCCAGCTTTGTTTCTTTCGGTTCATCCTCAAAAGCAACCCATTTGCTGTTGCCCACAGGACGTTCGGAACTTTCACTGTATTGATATTCGATCGTATCGATTGGAACACCGGCTACGGTGAAGTCGGGTCCGTCATTAATCGCATAGGTACCCGGATAGGCTTTGAACTTGGTTGAGATGACAAGCACATCAACTGCTTTTGGCTCGGCGGTGGCTGAATGGCCCGCCACATCCTCGGCTTTCGCATGTAGCTCGTATTGTCCACCTTTGGAGATCGCCGGATCATTCAATGTTGATATCTCAGCTTCACCTTGTGCATTCAGCTCGGCATCCTGCCATCCGGAAGCGGCAGGGCTCTTGCCCACGGCCACGAACTGATATTGCACCTTGTTATTTTTAATAGAAGAAGTCGGATCAGCGGCCTTAACCGTAATCTTCACATTGTCGGAGTTATTGTCCACGATGTTCGCAACTTCGACGGTTGGATCGTCATTGTCAATCTTCAACAGGCCGACATGGTACGACCAATTGGAATCATCCTGTTTGAAATCGGCCAAAGGCCACTGTACTGTATTGCCGTAATCAGACAGATTCGGCAGAATGCTTGAGCGATAATACTCCTCCAGCTCGGCAGGTGTCGCACCCGGATGTTGGGTAAGGTAAGCTGCACGTTCGTTGCTGCCTTTGTCGTATTGCATCCGTTGACGAGCCGAGTCCCAACTCATGTCGGCAGTCCATGTATGCAAATACCAGTTCCCGTTCAAACCTGTGCCGTCATCCGGCAGTTCTACTTTCACGCCATTCTGTCCCGTAGACAGTACAACATCCTGGAAACCAGATGTATACAATTCTTCAAAAGGCTGCTTCTGCGTCAGGGAATACCGTTTCACTGCGGCAAAGTTGTCGTTTTGCCCAGCGAAGGGATCATTCGGACTCTGGTTTAGCACATAATACACGAGCCCTGAACCACTGCCTGGACGGAACAATCCTTTGCTCGTCTGACCGTTCAAGTCGGGATCGAATGCATTGATCGTGAATGATCCATTTCCTACGTATTGTCCTTCGGGAATAATCTCTCCGTCCTGATTCTCATAGACAAAATTCACTTCAGGTGCCGTATTGTCCACCGACAATCCAGCCCAATCAATCTTCTTGACTGGCTCAGTAAGCACGTTGCCGGCGTAGTCCGTCAATGCCTTCCCGTCGCCAGGATTGCTGGCATGCTCCAAAGCAGCTGTTTCCAGCAATGACGTTTCGATGCTCTTGCCGTCTGGCACTGTCATACGGAACGTCCATGTATTCGTGTTCTGGCCACCAACATATGCGGCGGTCAAGCCGTTGGCAAACTTGAGTCGTGTATCCTCCGTCGGGGTAAACGCGCTGATCACCTGTTCGTTGAGGTACACGGTAAAATCAACAACGTCGCCCTTGTTCAGCACAAGTCCCGTTAATACTTCAGGCTGCACGCCGTTGCGGGATGCTGAGTACTGAGGTACACGTGCGTCGATAATGGTACGGAACGTACCGCCCGGATTCGCGTTATCGGCAAAAGGAACTGTTCCAATGCCGTTAAAAGCTGCAACGGGATTACCCGCACCATCGATGAAACCAGCCTCATTCATCCGTTCGAGTAATGTTGGACGATCCTCTTCGGAGGGCGCGATCAGACGCTTCGGATCAATAGGAATGTTACCTGTGCTATCATTTAACGCAGCCTGATAACGAAAGTTAAAAGTGGAGCGTGCATGAATGTTCCGATCCAGTCCACCCTGCGCAAAGTCACTGTATCCGCTATCTGCGCTCGTTAGATAATAAACGGACGGATCGAAGCCGTCTCCACCTGGATTACTGAACAGTTCCGTACGCATGAAGCTGAATTTGCCATCAATCCGGTCAGAGGCATTCTCTGCAGAATCTGGAAACACCGGCTCGCTGAAGTTCAGCGCAAGGTTAAGGTTACTTCCTTGCTTCAGGAACAATTCATTCTTTTGTACTGCCGGATCGGCATTGAATCGAACTGCCCCGGTATGGGTCAGTGTATTGCCGTTGTATGTAGGAGGTGTGATGTCGGCGAAATAGAGCTCAATGTCACTGGCGCTTTCAATAACTCCTCCTCCAATGTCTATCTCGATCGTATCGTTGGGACCAAAACTGATCCATGATGAGTTTACTGAACTTTTGGTGCTAACAGCGAATTTCGAAACACCGTTGATACTTACAGAGACTGCGCCACTAAAACCAAACATAGTCTCCATAGATCCAATCTTAAAGAGCATTCTGGCCTGTCCACCTTCGGCCAATCGTCGAAGTGTTGGGTTCGAAGCAACCGAAATCTTGGCAACTAGCTGACCAGGTAAGCTCATTTTGAGATAACTTGCATTCAATACATCTACATTGCTCTTCTTCGTTGAAGTTCCCGGCGCGCCGGCAGCAAATATGCCAAAACTGTTCGCCTCGAACTTTTTAATATTATTGTTCCAGGAAGACATGTCTTCCCGATTGATGATTTTGCCGCCATTCGGAATATTAATATCCGTGTACTCCGCAGCTGCGGAAACGGTCGGCAGGTGTGGCCAGCTCACAGACGTCAACGTCAGCAAGGCCGCAAGCAGACAGATTGATAACTTTTTGAACATGCGAGATTCCCCTTTTTCCCATTATGTATTCGACTTCTTCATCAGCTTGCGAATATCTTCGATCGTTACACAGATATGAATGCCATTCATTGTCCGGAACGAACCGGAGATTAATCCGATCACGCGACCTTCTTCGTTTAACAAAGGACCACCCGACATGCCCGCAGACACCTGCGCGGAAGTCAGCAAGCGAATGACATCGTTCACCTCAGCGGTTGGTGCATTCACGATGCCCTCCGTAATGATCTTGCCATCCTTCAGCGGATATCCGATTGCGAACGATCGTTGCCCATATCTTGCAGGCTGCTTGTCCCCTGACAGGGTAAGTACCGGACGTTTTTTGCTATTCTGCACAGACAACATAGCCACATCGGTCTCCGTATCAGCGCTCAGAACCGTTATCTTTTGGATGGAACCATCTTCAAATACCGCCTCGAAAGTAACCCCGTCCTTCACAACATGGGCTGCTGTAAGTGCTTTACCATCACCGATCAGAAAACCGGTACCTACCGTTTTAAGCGTTCCGTCCTTACGATACGCTTTCAAGTAAAAGACAGCTTGCGCCGCGGATTGATACACTTTTTCAGCTCCCGATACAGCCACTTGTCCGGTCCCAGCCGCTTTCGCGACAGATGAACCCGTATACCCATTCAGACATGCCACAGCAATCAGTACAGCCAAAATACCAATCATCCGCCGCCGGAAACGCCAAGATGTGATGCTTCTCTCCATTTTCTCAACTCCATCAGCCCATAGTCGCGCAAAGATAGGTCTTTCGATGCTTTTTCTGTGCCCGTTCGACATATCTTGCTTCCGCATTATAATGGATCACAATAAACAAGCAATAAACAGAAAAAAATTGTCGAAATGTGATTGCACCCCCCGGAGATATTCGCTACAATGCCGATAGAATACAAGAGATTTTGTCCGAATCTACCTAAGGTTCCAAACAAACTCTAAAGGAGCAGCATTTCGTGTTTTTAAAAATTTCAGGCGTTGTCCTGACTGTTGTACTCGCCATTACCGTACTGCTCCTGTCAACGATCAGAGAACCACAATCTGCGGCGCTTCATGCTCGTCAAGGTGTTCTGGACCTCTCGGCTTGGAACCCTGAACAGGACGAACGGATCAAGCTGGATGGGGAGTGGGAATTTTACTGGGAGCGATTGCTTCCTGACGAATCTGCAACTCCGAATCAGGCTGGTCCGACGAAAGCACCCGATACCTATGCAACCGTTCCCGGCTCCTGGAATCGACTTGAAGTGCATGGCGTACGACTGCCTACCCACGGCTTCGCCACGTATCGACTCGTGCTCCGTAATGCACCTGCCCGGGGAACGCTGGCGATCAAAAAAATGAACATTCGTTTTGCCAGCGAAATCTACATCAATGGCAACAAGCTCCTGGAAGACGGGCATGCCGTGGCAAAGTCCGCGGGTTACCAACCCGGCAACTCCCCACAGATTGGATTTTTCCCCTATCACGGCGGTGACATTGAGATTTTGATCCGGGTGGCTAATTACGATTACACGGACTCTGGCATTCCGGGTCCACTCTTTTTCGGCGAACAAGCGGCCATGCTGAAAAAACATCAGACCAGCACAGCTATCGAATTCGGCACGCTTGCTGTACTGGCTACCATTTCGATCATATTCCTCATCAGTTACCTGGGGTCTGCACTCTATCGAAACAGGGACGATTCCCTGCTGCTGCTTGGTCTAATCTGTCTGCTGTATGCCCTCTATAACGGCATGATCAGCGAACGTGTGTTATCCATGATAGGCACGGAAATCTCCTTTAGCACGCTCTATAAATTAAAAGATTTCTGCTCTGTCGCATGTCTGGGTCTGTTGACCTTTTACTTCTACCGATTCAAAACAGGCATCCTGTCCGGTATGCTCACAGCGGTGATCCTGATTATCTTCGGAGCTTACTTATGCATGGTCGCGCTCCTGCCTATCTCTGTCTACGGACTTGCTGCGCCTTACGTCGTCGTTATGTACACGTTGCTGTTACTGTGGTTGCTGTATCAATGCGCATCACAGTTCCTGACCAGTGAGAAGGGCGAACGGCTCTCTACTTTCTTGTGGTATGCGGCTCTCTTAAGCATCGTGCTGTACTGTCTGGACATTAATCTCTTCTCGATCTCGCTCAAGGAAAGCATGAACATCGGACAGGCTTCCATTGTCCTGTTCAGCATCCTGATGCTGTTTCTGGCGGTGCTTCGGTTCTTCGAGGCCTATCGTACGGTTCGCACTCTCAAAGATCAGTTGCTCTTGCTGGACAAGGTGAAGGACGACTTCCTGTCCAATACCTCGCATGAGCTCAAAACACCGCTGAACGCGATTGTAAATATCAGTGAAAGCCTGCTCAAAGGCGCCGAAGGCCCACTTACCGACGAACAGGCGCACAATCTGGCGATCGTGACGGGAAGCGGCCGACGATTAACCTATCTGGTAGATGAATTGCTGGATTATTCGAAAATGAAACATGGCGACATCCCGCTCCACCGGTCTTCGACCGATCTGTATTCGTTTGTCGAATCGGTCATGCGTATGCACTCCTTCCTGCTTGGCGCGAAAAAGGTGGAGCTTATCAACCGCATCCCGGCGCATTTCCCGCCGATCTATGCGGACGGCAACCGACTGATTCAGATTTTGCATAATCTGATCGGTAATGCCATCAAATTCACGGAACGTGGCACCGTAAGCATTAGTGCTACAGTAGTTCAAGGCAAAGCGGAATTACGCATTGTAGATACCGGCCGTGGCATTGGTACGGATAAGCTGGAGCATATCTTCCTGCCGTTCGAACAGGAAGCAGATACGGGGCCAGTGGTTGCCGGAGGCACCGGTCTAGGCCTAAGCATTACGCGCAAGCTGGTTGAGCTGCATGGCGGAACCATTCATGCGGAATCGGCACCCGGCATAGGTGCCACGTTCATCCTGACCTTCCCGCTGGCGGATGGCAAAGGAGAGAAGCGATCCAACGTTATGCCACTCGCCATAGCTCCTACAAGTCCTGGTAAACGGCTGTTCCGGTTCGAAGAACCAACGATTGTGAAAGGAAATAAAGACGAATGGATCATCGTCGTGGACGACGACTCGGCTAATTTGCAGACCATTGTTAATCTCTTGAAGCTGGAAGGATACAGTTATGCGGTCACTGCACGCTCCCCTTCTGTACTGGATCTGCTGGACAAGCTACCTACCGTGCATCTTGTCATTGCTGATATCATGATGCCTGACATGTCGGGTTACGAATTGCTGGAACGGATCAGGGAGCGCTACTCCCCTTCCGAGCTGCCTGTACTCATGCTGACGGCGAGTAACAAAGCCCATCAGTTGAAGCTTGCCTTGGAGAAAGGTGCCAATGATTTCGTATCGAAGCCGTTCGAATCGGAGGAATTGCTGGCCCGGATCGGCGGTTTGACCCGGATGAAAACATCCGTTCAAGCTGCGCGAGATGCAGAAATATCCTTTTTGCGATCACAGATGAACCCGCACTTTCTATATAACGCCCTGAATGCCATTGCCGAATTGTGTGTGGATGCGCCGAATCGGGCAGAACAATTGATTTTGCAATTATCGAGTTACTTACGACGCAGTGTGCACTTTAAACATCTGGACTCCAAAACTAGCCTGATGAACGAATTGGAGATGATCGAGGCCTATGTAGCCATTGAGCAAGCTCGCTTTGGCCAACGGTTGGAGGTCATCATCGACGTGGATGCGGACGTGAACCGGAACATGGACATTCCACCCCTCACGTTACAGCCTCTGATTGAAAATGCGATTCGGCACGGCCTGATGTCGAGCATTCACGGGGGCCGCGTCATGTTGTCTATACGTAATCTGAATGATATGGAAACACGCTTCACCATTGAGGACAACGGAATTGGCATAACCAGGGAACGGATGGACGAAATTCAGCAATCCACCGATGGCAGTAACGGCGTGGGACTATGGAATATCTCCAGCCGGTTGAACCTGCTGTATGGCAGACACCTTCAGATGGAAAGTCTGGACGGCGAGGGAACGCGGATTACATTTGATCTTCCAAATCAACGTCTAAGCACAGATGGGAACGGGGGTTATGAAACATGAAGATGAAAGTCATCATCGTGGATGATGAGGATTTGTCGCTGAAGCGATTGAATCGCATTTTGACAGAAAGTGGAGAAGTTGAGGTGTCTCGCGCATTTCATGACCCGGAGGAAGCCTGCGAATATGCGGCGGAAAATAGCTTTGATGCGGCATTTCTGGACATTACGATGCCTCGCATCTCGGGTATGCACCTCATTAGTGAATTGCGCAAGCATCACCCTTCGCTCCCCATTGTGCTGGTGACTGGATATGAGGAGTATGCGGTGCAGGCCTTCGACAAAGAGGTGATCGATTACGTCATCAAGCCCGTCACGGCTGAGCGACTGAACCGTAGCATTAAGCGATTGCAGGAAAAGCTTCACAAGACCGTCGCCCCTTCCGAACCGACGACTCCTGCACCCAAGCTGAACGTTCGTCTGTTCGGTGAATTCACCGTGTTCGGCGGAGCCGGAGCAGACAGTCCCATCAAGCTTAGAACGCCCAAGACGGAAGAATTGCTGGCATTTTTGCTGTATACCAAATCAACCACCCGCGATGCCTTGGCCGATACGTTGTGGAAGGATCTCAGTCCGCAGAAGGCCTGGACGAACATTAATTCCACATTGTACTATGTGCGACGTGCCATCGGCGATAACAGTGACGTGCCGATCATTCTCAAGGACAGAAACGGTATCCGTATCGACCGGGAAGCGATTGACTGCGATCTGTACGAGTTCGAGACTTTGTTCCGGCAGATGCGTCAGGCCTCGGCACATCAACCCGACCTCTTCGAGCGAATGGACACGTTGTATACGGGTGAACTTCTGAAAGGAAGGCATTATGAGTGGGCTTTCGCGTGGTCCAGACAGCTGGAGCTGGATTTCATCATGACGATGGAAACTGCTGCCCACTATCACGCGAAGGCAGGCGAGCCGTTACGAGCGCTGTATTATTTTGAACGTATCCTCCAGATTGATTCGATTCGGGAAGACATTCATCGCGAGATCATCCTGCTGTATCTGTCGCTTGGACGAAGAACCGAAGCGCAGCGACAATATCTGGTGCTGGAGGAATTGCTCAAAGAGGAGCTCGGCTCCAGTCCGGCAGCGGATATCAAACAACTACTTCGTCAATCATGAAACAGCAAATAAGCCCATGCGCTGGCATACTGAACTGCTCCCATCATAGTCTTTTACGGTCTACTATGACAGGGAGCAGTTCAGTCTTGCTTTAGGCTTGGGCTATTTGCAATAGTTGGACGCTCATTCGTCCTTGTCCGATGATTTTACATCATCATAGTCTAGAATCAATCATTCATTTATAAGTTTTTCTGTATTAAGGGTAAACCCTTCAATCACGACATCTTCGTCCACTTCAATCATGATGCAACGTCTGCCTTGATAGTTCACCTGTTTCACATATCTCAGGTCTTGCGGGCTAACCGAAATCGTAGCAACCTTGGTTTCAATCTTAATAGACTTGGACGTGAACTTCGGCATAACACTAGTCGCCTTCATTTCATAATTCTTGTTGTCCACAATCGTTTCGAAGGCACGTTCCACTTTCTCCGTCGTCAGATCCTCTATACCACTTGCGGTCAGTACACGTTCCAGATCTTTATAATCCAGTTTCGGAGGTTCTTCCTCATGGGACTCTTCGTTAATTTCAATGACTCGGTTGATCTCCTCGTACACATGAGCAATGGTGGCTGAATCGAGCTGTTCACCGGCCACTTCCTTGACGATATCTTCGAAGATCGCCCGTTCTTCCAGTGCGGTTACGGATCTTTCTCCATTCAATACATTTTCAACAAAATGCGGATCCGGGAAATTGGATTTCCCTGTACAATATAGAACACGATTCACATCGGAGTAGTTGTCCGTTACGCTAGGGTAGAGGAACCCTTGCTCTGGCGTGCTTAATTTGATAATCGGATCGACAATAATGTTGTATTTGAATTCTCTCTCCACGTAATCAAACAAGAGCGTCTTCCGCTGCTTCTCCGTTGAATTCACGCTGCACAGAATGAACGGATGGGCGAACACCTCATTCTTCTCACTCTCTTCCGTGGCTTCGTTTCTAGCCTTGGTCGGCAGATAATACTGTCCACGCACGAACGTAGCTACCATATCCCGCTCAAACTTCGTATCCACCAACATTCGATCCACGAGCAGCAGCATCAGATCCTGCCATTCATCCGGATCACCTGTTACCAGCGCCTGGTGAAGCAGTACCTGTGCCGGGTCCTCCGCCGCTTCCTGGAACTTTAGTTCGAACAACTTTTGATCCAAATCACCTGTCAGCAGCTTTTTGAAATTGCCCATGTACAGCTCCTGCTTCTCTCTGTCCACCAGTTCGAACGGGTGACGCTCCCAGTGATAGACTTCGTTCGTTTCCTTCGTGATGTACACGTTGAGAATATCGTAAATATTCAGTAGATCGTGATCGAGTTTAAACTGCTTGCGTATATGCGCGACTTCTTTTTTATTCATATTGGATTTGGCAACTCCTTAGATATGTTTCTGGCTTTATTAGTATAAAGGATCGACAGAGAATTTGTTGACTAACTTGTTGCTTGACGATTACTAGATTTCAGTTACCTAAGTACACGTGATATTCACAACAACACAAAAAGGGAGACACTCTCTACATGCATACGAGCACCTCCTGTATGTGTTACATCTCCTGATGTTTTAAACTATTACAGCGATTACTATTAACATCTTACATATTTGCGCTTGAACCCAGTCCGCCCTGCATCCACTGCCTTTTGGATATTCTCGGAGGCATTCAACAACTTGCTCTTGGGCTTGTCCTTGTTTACTTCAACAGGGCCAACGACCTTGGCCGTCTCCACGGCCTGATCGTGCAAGGGATGATAGGATGTCGCGACAGTATACAGGAAGTTGTTCATCGAATATTTCGTTCGTTCCGGAGATTCGTGAATGGTCTTTTTCACGCGTTCGAGCATCTCCATCAGTTTATTCTCAGAAAACTCAGTATCCTTCCGGCTTCCAAGTAACCAGCAATAACAGCTCCATCCCGCTGACATTCTCAGTTCATCACCACTAGCAATCCACGCATCAGAAACCTCTTGCGCAATGTCTGTCTCAGCCAACGTCACAGCAACGATGAAGTCAGAGATCATGTAAAAATAAGCGGCATCGATCCAACGATCAAAATCGGCGGGCGTCATCACTTTGGGATCGGCAATCACGCCTGCAAAGTACATTGCATCATAATTACCTGTCGCGTATAATTGCTCCGCCAAAGGTTGATCCTTTTTGATCTGCTTCGCGATTGGTTTCATCGCACCGGTTGCCACACCAAATAGCGGTTCATGCGCACCGTTGGAGATGTAGATTTTTTTCGTTCGTTCTTTACCGAGCGCCTCAAGCTCCTGCATCACTTCATCTCGATTCATTCCACAACACTCCAAATCCTATAAAATTTTAGGCCTAATCCAATCAACTCAAAATTATGTTTAAATCGTACATTTTCCTATTCGAACCACTCATCTATTTGCAAAATCGTTCTGGAGAGATTGTTACCTTTCATTGGGGAATCCACATTGGAGGATTATCACAGATCATAGCATTCATGCGATCATTTCGCAAAGATACCTGAACGGAGATAACTTCCTCGCAGACAGACATTTTTTCCTCTCTTAGGCTTCTATCGGCAACTTCTGGATACCGCCCAAAAGTCTGATTGAAAGAGCTAATTCCTACAGCAGAGCAGAGCAACATTTGTCCATGTCCAAGCAACGTTAAACTATGGCAGGAAACGCCACTCATCGTTTATGTTCAGTGTAGTGCTGTTAACGAAACTGTAAAAAGGAAGGATGCGAGATCATGAGCAACAATCAAGTGTTAGGCTTTGCCCCTGCCCTGGGCTGGAATTCGTGGAACACCTTTACGTGGGATATTAATGAACAATTAATTCGAGATGTCGCTGATGTGTTCGTATCGGAAGGTTATCTGGCCGCTGGCTATGAGTATATCGTAATCGATGATTGCTGGAGCCTGAAGGAACGGGATGTGAGCGGCAATCTGGTGGCTGATCCGGTAAAATTCCCAAGTGGAATGAGAGCGCTTTCCGACTATGTCCACAGCAAAGGTCTAAAGTTCGGCATGTATTCATGCGTGGGCACACATACTTGTGCCGGGTATCCAGGCAGTTTCGAGCATGAATTCCAGGATGCTGCGCTTTTTGCCGAATGGGGCGTTGATTATTTGAAGTATGATTACTGCTTCAAGCCGCGTCATATCTCAGGCGAACTGCTGTACAAACGAATGAGCCTTGCACTCAAAAACTGCGGACGCGATATCCTTTTCTCCGCCTGCAACTGGGGAGCGGACGACGTATACGATTGGATTCGGGAATCGGGCGCTCATATGTACCGCTCTACCGAAGATATCCGCGACAATTGGGATTCGGTCAAAGCCCTTGCCCTTTCGCAGCTTGGCAAACAAAGCTATACGGGCTCCTTCTGCCATAACGACATGGATATGCTGATTGTTGGGATGTATGGTGGAAGCAACAACGACTTTATAGGCAGCATCGGCGGATGTAACGACATCGAATATAAAACTCACTTCTCACTCTGGTCCATGATGGGTTCACCACTTATGATCGGATGCGACATCCGCAAGGCTAACCAGATCACAAAAGATATTCTGCTCAACCCTGACCTGCTTGCCATCAATCAGGATGTAGAAGCGCGCGGTGCTTACCGCATTAAACCAGAACCGCAGTGGTTTCACACGGATGATGTATTTATGCTCGTAAAAGTACTTACAGATGGCGATCTGGCCATCGGCTTCTTCAATCTGAGCGATAGTCAGCGGGAATTGTCTTTGCAATTTTGGGATATGGGTCTACCTTACGCTGCCGGTTATGCGCTATCGCTGTATGACTGCTGGGAACATAAAGAACTAGGCGTGTTCCGTGAACGCTTCGCTCCCGTTGTCGCAGCACATGATTGTTTAATTGTGCGTGCCAAACTGGTGAAATAGATGGTTCAACATCGCTTGTGCACCTCCTGTCAGGTTCCGCTCTCTTCAGACGATGTGGGTATCTACCTCAAATTGATCTCGCGCTCTGCCCAGAAATTTCTGTGCATTGATTGTATAGGAGTGAAGCTGAACTGTGGACGCGAGCCTATTGAGAAGCTGATACGTTATTTCCGAGAGTCCGGGAACTGCGCCCTGTTTCGTTAACATTATGCTTTTGTCTGGTGCAGCATCATGTACGATGTTGGCGTGTGTGATGTTGCTTTCTTGAACACTTTAGAAAAATATAATGGATCATTGTAGCCAACCGAGTAAGCCACCGATTGAATCGGCAAGTCCGACGTCTTCAGCAGTTCGCAAGCCCGCCGAATTCGGCAGGATGTAATATACTCCAAAACAGACTTGCCAGTTGCTCCCTTAAACAGACGAAACAAATAACTACGCTCCAGATTGACTGCCTTTACGATCTCCGTGACGGTCAATGTCGGCTTCCAGTAATTCTGTTCGATGTACTTTCTCACCAGCCAGACATAATCCTTGACGTCCACTTGCGGCTCCTTCGGATAATATTCCATATAATAGGAAAGAAGCAGACGCAAACGGGCATCCGCCCGCAGCATTTCATAGGATGATTCACCCGCGTTCCAGGCAATGTGAAAAAACGGTTGCAGCGTCTCCGGTGCTACCCTCACCACGGGCTGTACCACTGAAAACTGCGTCAGCCCTAGCAACCGTCCGGCGTCCTCACCGCTAAACTCCATCCAGACGTACTCCCAAGGATCTTGTGGGTCTGGATAATAGTAGATCTCCTTTTGTGGAAATATGATAAAGCTTTCCCCCGTCACCAATCGAAAAACCTGGCCGCCCGTCTCTAGGGTCCCTTGGCCGCGGATAATATAGTGTAGCGCATAAACGTCACGTACTCCTGGCCCCCATTGGTGAGGGTTGGCTGGCTTGTGACCACCGCTGATAAAATACAAATTACTGGCTCTGCTGCTCTTATGCCACATCGGATTCAACCCTGTTTCCCCCATTTCTAAAGCCGCCCTGTCTAGCGTTTGTTTTATCTTATAATATCGTTGATCAGATGGTCGGGTATCGTTGACACGCTAAATCCAGAGAGGAGCATATTGTGATGCTAAGAATGGTTACGGTAGAACATGGACAAGTACAAGGACTGCTCGCTGCAGATCCGCGGATTACCAGCTTCAAAGGTATTCCTTTTGCCGCGCCTCCTGTAGGTGAGAATCGCTGGCGCGCTCCTCAGCCGCAGTCGAACTGGGAAGGTGTACTGCAAGCTTCTGATTTTGCCCCCATCTCCATGCAAGCCCCAACAGTCATCGATGATAACAATATCATCTTCAATTGCAACAGATTAACCCTGGACCTGTGCTCGAATTTGTGATTGAACAGTATCTCAAAAAGCAGAATGAACCCTCTATATAAGATATACCGAATTACTTGTTCAGACACAAGATACAAGAAAGAGCCCTGCAGATGTGCACGGCTCTTTCTTGTATGAATTCAAAAGCTTTATATAAGAAATAACTAAGTCGTCATAGCAAGACGTGTTATGTCATATACACCCGTCTTGCCAATGCGTCTAATGGGTTCTGCGTTAAACCCATTCGGTAACTGTTCCCCAACAATAGGCAACTTTTCAAGATCCAGACCGGCTGTATCCAGGAGATAGACTTGCTTAGCGATCCGTAGCAGTTCATCCAGCAGGACGATTAGCAGGGTCAGCGGAATAACTTTCCAGACATCCGTAATCACGGCCATCCGATAATAATCATCCTCACAAAAATTGATAAAACCTGCTTTGAAGTCGGTGTTAATCGTAGGTCGTTCCGTGCGTATGACTTCAGCATTATGCTGATTACATGCAAATACATCGGTAATACTTAACCTATCAACGAACGAAGAAGACATGTATCCTACTGCTAATCGTCTGCCTTCTTGGTTAGGATCCATATCGCTTGGTTCAATATGCTCATAATCTTGAGGTAGATATTGATCTGCCACATTAAACTGTGCGAGCAACATTTCAAGATTCAGAGCCTCGTTTACATATGACAGTTCGACAGGAAGCTCCTGATGCAACCTGACAAAATGTAAATGATTCTTCCGGCTTGTCATCTGCACAGGATGAAATTGTTCATGAGGCAAATGCAACGCATGAAGCGCAGGGTCCGATCGAAAATGAATGCCTGCTTTCCACAACCGATAACCCAATTCCAGATCCTCGTGCCCCCATCCATGAAAGGACTCGTCGAATCCACCCACTTCTCTCAACACATGGGTTTCCACGGAAACCATACTTGTCCAGAAAAACGACCACGGAGCGGAACTTCGGTCCAGGTCATTTTCGTAAAAGTCGAACTGCATTTGTCTGGAATCCGGGTAGGTTTTCAACATCGGATTACGCAGACAAGCTTCAGGATGTTCCGACAACGCAATCGATTGCAGATATCTGGCGATTGGATGCTGATCATCCTTTTGATTCATCCCATGAACTGTACCTAAACCGATAGTGCCTGCATACTGAAGATGAAAATCGATGATATTGCGAAT
Organism: Paenibacillus amylolyticus; assembly: GCF_001570725.1. GTDB lineage: Bacteria > Bacillota > Bacilli > Paenibacillales > Paenibacillaceae > Paenibacillus > Paenibacillus amylolyticus_A. Next base: position 123,541 of record NZ_BCNV01000003.1, on the reverse strand, counting down.
GAGATCGGCACCAATCAACACCCCTGTGTCCAAATACACACATATCTCATGCTTGGCAAGGTGAAGTCCCATATTGCGTGCAGTTCCGGCCCGAAACCCGAGATCCTTTTGATAACAATATCTCAGATCCAAATACGATTCAAAAGAACAGGCAATCTCTTTTGTATCATCATTTGATCCGTCATCACAGACAATCACCTCGAATAATGACTCGTCCTTCTCCTGATGCTTCAAACATACCAATGTGCGTTCCAGCAAGTCCGACCGATTATATGTAGGAATAATTACCGTAACTCCCATTCCCATTTAACATCCCTCCTCTCATATTGGTGCGCAAAGCAATCAAGAATCGAGGATACTAGTTGATCCACTGCGGTTCCATCGTAATCATATGTTTCAAGCTGCTCTTGTCCACTTAGAATTTGATTAGAATAAGAAGCCAGTAAGTCGCTATCCAGATCGGTTTCCTGCAACCACCGGATGTACCCCCTCTCGCCCATTTGCTTGGCATACACAATATTGCTCGGGTTGACTTCTTCCCTCCGCGGAATCGCAATGGCCGGTATGCCCAGCGTGGCCAGCTCCCATAATGTCGTATGCCCGCCCCGGCACACGACAAGCGAGCTGTTTCTCACTTCGTCTATAAACGAGCCAGGGTCTGTTATAAAATGTGTGGACTCGTCACCTAACCGTTGCAAAGATTTCGTTAACGTTCCGCTGTACACAAGTTTCACGTAATCCGGGTTCCCCTTCAAAGCCGCTATGGTTTTCGTAAAAAAGGGGACATCTACAATCGTCGGTGAGCCTGACGTAACGATAATTTTCTTTTCCTTTGTCCTCGCAGGTTCCGGTACATCTATTACCGGGCCTACAAAACGCAGCTTCTCCTGAAGCGAATCATGTACCGGGAACATCCAGTTCTCCCGTACATCCACGATTGCAATTTGATTAGCCATCTGTAGGAAACCAAGTGTTTCCGGTTCATCTTCCAGCCAATTGGTAATAAAACAGGTTGGAATACCCAAGCTTTGTCCTATGGGAAGTACAATAAGTTCTTCATCAACCACCATGCCATCCGGTTGTGTACGGCGTATCAAGTCCAGCAGTTTGCCTATTCGCAAGGCACTGCTGCCTGCTGAAGGCAGCTCCAGATCAATCAGATCACCCGGGTATACCATTCGTAAATATTGGAATCCGGAAGAATAGGATGCGATAATGACCTCGTGATTAAATTTCATAAGTTGTTTGGCAACAAGCAAATCCCGCTTTGCATGTCCGAATCCGTTACCCCGAGATATAATTAATATTTTCATAGGCACTTCCCCTTTACGGATTTCACCCTACGGATGCTACACTCCCCTGTTTGCGTAACAAAGCAACCTGCGCTCCATACATTTCACGAAATACGCCATCCTCTTCCAGCAATCGCAAGGGGTTTCCTTCCTGAACAATCTGTCCATCAGCCATAACATAGACCTTGTCACAGTGCATCACCGTGCTGACTCGGTGTGCGATCAGCAGGGCTGCTTTTCCCTGAGTCACAAATTGTTTAATGCTTCTGACAACAACCTCCTCCATCACCGGATCCATGGCGGCCGTAGGCTCATCCAGTACCAGGATGTTTTTGGTATTCGCCATCGCCCGGGCAACCGCCACACGCTGCCATTGCCCTCCCGATAGTTCAGTCCCATCTGAATATCCCGCACCCAGCCTTTTATCTCCACTTCGGTGGATAATGTCCTGTACTAGCAGCTGTGCAGCATCGTTCCATTCATGATTCAGCCCGATGTTCTGCTGGACGTTAAGAGGGAATCTGGAAAAATCGGCATACGCAACAGAGATCGCACGTAACCTGTCGGCAGGCGTACTGTGTTCTCCATCCATCCATACTTCGCCTTCGGTTGGCTCAAGCAGTCCGCACATTATATTGCACAATGTTGTTTTCCCCGCTCCGTTCTCGCCCACCAACCCGATAAGCTCTCCTGTTCGAAAATGCATGTTCACATCAGTAATCACAGGTCTGTCACTATTCGGATAGGTGAAGCTAACTCCGTTCAATGCTACTTCTCTGCCTGCTTCCTTCGTTGAATCCTCAGTTTTATTCACAGCCTCAGCTGAAAGAAACCGGGTGAGGTTGGAAGAGACAAGCAACTCACTGGTAAACAGCCGAAGCTCAAGGACAAAAGCATTCGCTTTGCCAAGCAATTCATCGATCAGTTGAAAAGCAATGATCAGTCCGCCGATGGATGAACTAGCCGTCAGAATCGACACCATGTAAGCAACAGAAATGAGCAGAAGCTGGCCGATTTGCATCACACCCGTCGTTTTTTGGGAAGTAAGGAGGAAGGTTTGATTAGTTTTGCTAATTTCAGTAAAGGTATTTCTCCAGAGGTTCACGATATAAGGCGAATATCCAAACAACTTGCGTTCTTTGCCCAGGTGAACATCCATGATTGTGCTTCGATAATAATTCTCACGGATGCGCTGACCGGATAGCTGATTCTCAACGTTAAACATCTGACGACCGAGCTTGTATTGTTTGAATACAACAAAAGCAAAGGTCACGATCATCACGAGACACCCGATCTTGGTGACGAACCATAAAGCTGTACCCAAACTGATCAGCATAATTCCTGCACTGAGTACATCCAAACCAAGTGTGAGAATTCGATGCCCCCGGTCCAGACCATTCGCTGCCTTCTCAGCCGATTCGGAGAACGACCGATTTAGAAGTTGCTGATATGGCACTTCGTTATATCGATCAACATAGAGCTCTTTCGCGGATCGCCCTATATGAATGCGCAGCCCCTCTAACGCCACACCATACAACGAGTCCATCACCTTTTCTCCGATGGTTGCTGCCGCGAACCAGGCCATCAGCATGAGCAGTTGGTCAACGTTAACACCCGAAATAACTTGCTGGACTGCATATCCGAAAAGGAAAATCCGCACGGCTGGCAATATACCGGTTAACACAGTCACGGACAATGCGAACAGCATCCAGGGAATGATCTTACGCTTATTCTGCACTCGCATCAGCCACATTAGGCAACACCCCCTTCTTCCTCTTCCCTCGGCGCTTCAATAAAGGAGGAAGAAGCTTTCCACATCGCTTGATAAGGCTCGCATGTCTCCAACAGTCTCTCATGGGTCCCGTAATCCCTGATCTCTCCCTGATCCATCATGAGTACCGTATCGGCAAAAACGCAACCTACCAGACGATGAACGACAAACAGCACGGTGTACCCCTGAAGTCTGTTAATGATGGACTCCAGAATGCTTAATTCATTGCTAGGATCTAATTTCGATGTTGGCTCATCCATAATTACGACAGATCCAACACGGTAGATCGATCTGAACATGCTTCTTGCTAATGCCAGCCTCTGCCACTGCCCCTCGGACAGATCTGATCCACCGACTTCTGGCCATAGCTCTGTATGCCTTCCTTGAGGTAACTTATCTACAAAGTGGGCATTGGTCAGTTGTAATACCTCAGCGATATCTTCCTCACGGTCCTTGCGAGTAATGTCACCCAGATATACATTTTCGGCAACGGATAGTTTATACCGCCCGTAGTCCTGCAGACAAAAGCCACCTACCTCTTCTGAACTGACTGAACCCTGATCCGGCTTCAGTATCCCGGCGAGTATGAGCATTAATGTGCTCTTGCCTGAACCATTAGCACCTACTACAGCCACCTTGGCCCCATGCGGAATATCAAAATTAATGTTATTTATTACATTTTCTTTCCCATCGTAGCTAAATGTTAATTGACGAACTGATATTGCATTGGAGGATAGCGTCTGCTCTTCATTACGATTAGACATCTCTGTGTCTTTAGCTGTGGATGTTTCAGTTTGTTCATCTTGCGGCTGTTGGATAAGTTCAGCCAAAAATATTTTGCGACCCAGCCAGTGCTTACCCTGACTCAGAACCAAACTGAGCAATTGTTCAAGATGAAGACCACCTATAAGCAGCGCCGCGACTTCTCCGGGATTCAGGGTACCTTGCCAAAGTTTCAATAGTCCCACAAGCAGTACAACCGAGGTTACTATGCCACTACCAAGTTGACCCAGCAGTTTGTAACATGCGGCTTTGATGGTTTGCTTCATTGTTAATCGCGCAATCCGCTTCTCCTCAGTTTGCCACTTTCCCTTTATCCAGCCTGCTATTCCAAAGACACGCATTTCTTTAGCGGAATTAAGCGTTGTTAACATGCCAAGGAATGCACCCTGAAGCCTCGATATTTCGGAGATGTCCTGCAGGAAATTAGACTCTGACACCGCTGCTTTTTTCATCAGCAACACATTAAGTGCTGTACCGACGAGGATCAAAATCGGTGCCCACCAAGCAACCTCCAGCAGAATCCACGTCAAAGAAAAACCCGTCACGATGACCTGAAGCAATGCCGATAAACCGTCAAGTCCTCCATGATAAATGGAACTGACTGATTCCGATGTGCTTGAAATGCGATTGCGAGTTGCTGCCTGAAGCATCTGGTTTTCTGTTCTGCGATCCACGGTATCAAACAAACGAGTAGACAAATTATGATAGACATGGTCTTTCACTTTTCTCAAAAAATAGGGCTGTATCACGTTCAGTAAAATTGCAACCGTACCCGCCCCTGCAATAATTCCTATGTAAGCTAATGAAGCGTTACGATCACCACTAGCTAATTGATTCACAGAATGCTTGATCGCCCAGATCATGAACCCGGGCCATACCCCAAGGGCAAAAATAAGAATTAGTAATATCCAGATGGCCCGTTCTCCTGCCCGGGCAATGATCCAAATCTGGGTGAACCCGGCCTGTAAACGACTCATCGTATTCTCCTTCCAGAGACAGAATCTATGAAGGCAATCGGTGTATGAATCTGTGACAGATCCGATGTTTCAATGAAATAACCCTTATCCGAGCGAACAGAGGGACACAACATGACAAAGCGCCATGATTCTCCGGGCTCACGATCAATGAGCAGGCAAAGCGTCTTATCCGTATCAAATCGTTCCATACCTGTTAGATATTCATAATCAATAACAGCACCATCTTGACTTATCCACATACGGTGCCGGGAATAGATCTGTTCGGCTTTGGCTGAATTCCACGGCATAACAAGAAAGGGTATAGCTTCGCTTCGTTCTTCCACCATGTCTGAGTTGACAATATCGTAGTAATCTCCAATCCACCGCGTACTCGCCAGCAGAGAGAATGGGTCCTGAATGTAGACACGAGACTTCATTTGAATAGTATGCACTACCGTCAAAGGTGTTTCTTGTTGAGCCTCTTCCAGATTAGGAGGTGGCCAGTTCGTATTAAGATTATTTATATATTGAATGAGATGATCACCAAATCCGACTTTACCGGTATATTGCGAAAGTGCCCAGCGATAGATCATTCGATCTTCTTCATGAAACACGAAATCCAGATTGGTACTGAAAAAGTGATCTACTTCAATTAAAATAACTACCGACACCAAATTGATCAGGTGTGGCTTCAATCCGTCCTTTATTTCTCCGAATTCACCAGCATATGCATGCAACCACTCTTTGACAAGATAATGGATGCCTCCTCTGGCAAAAAAGGACTCTGTCAGATTGAACTTATCCCATAAAGGAATTGGTGGTGATCCGAAGGCCAAATGTACGGATGTAGACGTCGCTTTGCTAAGACTGGCTCCGAAACGCCCAATCTGCGGAGGCGGCATGGTCGATAGCGGATAAAGCTTCAACTCTATTACCTCGGCTATATTAAAATTTTGGACCAGTGGAGCAATATACTCCTTAATGGACTCGCATTGCGTAGACAAATGATTTTCATACTCATCCATAACGCCAAATTTTCTTTTTTCGACAGATGAACTTAATATGCGTTTTAACAATTTCACTTCAGGCCCATTCTCCAAGGCCAACATATCTCTCAAAAACAAACTGCCCCAGTATCGATAAACGTTCGAACGAAGTCCTCGATTACGGATTAGATTTAACAGCGCTGGGGGATAATGTCGTTCCTCAGGAGCAATCCATAATTGATCTTGCCTCAACTCATTAATCGCTCTGCAAAGTTCCAATAACAGTGGATATCGCCCAACCCGTACATGAAGTGTCGGCATCGCATTTTGGCTTCCCTTCCTGTCTGATGCTACATGTCAACGCAAGTCTCATCCCGCTTGCGCTGACACATGCAAGTTATGACTACGTGAGAAAAAACAAGCGATTCTCTTCGATGCTGTGTTTCCACTGTTTGGGTACTGCACTTTCAGGGAAAATAGCTGCAACGGGGCATGCCAGATCGCAGAGACCGCAATCCGTACATAGGGTTGGGTTAATAAAATATTGTTTGGCGTCCGGAGACGTCTGGATGGCTTCCTCAGGACAAGCCACAATACATTTAGCCAGACGCTCATCTTCGCATGTGGCGGTAATTACCCATGACATAATGTTGTCCTCCTCATATGAAAACCTATAATTGCCGCTACACTCACTTCTGCATTCAAGTTATCCCAATACTTGATTGCTGTTCTTGCCACGAAGCTTGCATCACTCAAGCCAATGATGCCATTAGGTGCATCTGCTTCTCTACCCACATCATAGCCAACAAAGACGACCATCTTGCCTGTTATCTGCGGCAAATCAGATATATGTTCTCTCGCACCCGCATGAATAGCAACAGAAGTCCATCCCTTCTCCTGCAAGCTCAGCAGTAGACTAACCGGATTCTCTTCAATGACAATATCCACAGCAAAAGCTTGGGAAAGGGCTTTGCTCGTTGTTATACCAAGTGCATCAGGATGAACAACCACTTTTAATTCAGATGATGGATACATTGAATTTAGCGCACTTTGATCCATCTGCTGATCTTCGGGAATATCCACCTTCCCCAAAATATCACATCGGTGAAAGGGTGTATCCGATATGTGATTGCGGTCACCTGAAGTAATTACACAGTCATTCTCAACGCTGAGGATACGATGAGCCAAAAATCGGTTCACCTGATCCCGGACCAACACCACATCGCCTTCTTTTATTTCATCCGGGGGATACACAGAGGTACGCTGTCCGTGAACCAGCAGGGGATGCATGCAATTGCCTTCGATCAATATGGAAATCGGCTTCCCGTGCTGCAATGCACGAATCAGGAAATCTTGTCTGCCGGTACCATGCATTCTTTCAGAACTCCTATTTTGGATAATGCCGTTACGAAATCCCGGATATCGTCTTCGACATGGTCATCTTCACTGATATTGAATTTTTGCTTGGTATGCTGGCACATGTCATCAAGGGATTGTGGTGAATCCGCAAGCATGTTCCATACCGCTTTACTAACATCATCCTCCAGAACGTATACTTCTCCGGAATCGGATAGAATGAACACCCCTTCTATATTCTCATCAAAAAACACATCATCAGCTATTTGAAAGCACGGATTCATTCGTTTTACCTCCTGTCAGTTGGAAATAAGCGACCATTTTCCTACGAATTCCGCGTCGGATGCCTGAGCAATCCTGCGAGAACGTTCCATCAGCATCGCCTGTTGCTCCCCAATGAAAAGCACGACAACCGCCGCCACAAGATTCACGGAATGTACACTTCATGCACTCGGGCAGCGTGTGCACCGTCCTGTTCCGCGAACGCTCGAACACCTCGGAAGTCTCCCATATTTCCCTGAGCGATTTCTCTCGAATTGATCCCGCGTGAAACATCGGAGAGTGCATCAGTTTGCAAGGAAATACATTGCCCTTGGCATCGATAGAAAACTCGCTTGTACCATGGCCGCAATGTCTTCTCCGTTCATACTGCTTCACATTTAAGGCATGGCAATCTTCGTGGGCATCATCCATTTCAATATCCAACATACGGTCGGATATACGGCGGCGTTCAGCAAAACTCAGTCCTTGCATACGTTCGTCCCCACGCCCCAAAGTGGCAAGAGGTACAATATTCAAGCGAATGGAACGTTCAGTGGCAAACTCCAGTAAAGGATCAATCGAATCCTTATTGTGCTTCGTCACCGTTTGATTAATTTTCATTTTAACGCCAGCTTCAAGGAGAAGATCGATGGCTTTCCGCGCTCGATCCCAGGTATTCTTGCCTCGGTTCGCTTCATGCTCGTCCTTGTCCATGGAATCGAAACTAATCGTGAACAAATCAATTACCTTGGCAATTTCATTGACTTTTTCACGGCTGTTAATCAACGTCCCGTTACTGATGACGTTCACACGAAGCCCAATTTCTTTGCTGTAGGTCATGAGCTCCATGATATCCTTGCGGATAAAAGCCTCCCCACCTGTAAACACGATTGTACTGGTCCCCAGATCTTTGATCTGCCTGATCATATCCTTGGCTTCCTCCGTATTCATATCCCCATTCATCGACCGCTCCGGGCTGCTATCCGCATAACAATAAATGCAACTCAGATTACATTTGTATGTTGTCACAAAATATATGGCGGTAGGTGCGACTTTGCCCATTCCCTGCTTCTGCAACGTATCCAGAACGTTGTATTCTTCAGGTTTCTCTCCTTGATAAGCCACACGATACATCAGCATCTTTCGTGCAATCCGCTTCACATTTTGAGCGTCCAAACCCGAATCCATTAATTCAGAAACGGTCTTGCCACCGTATACCAATTCAGATGCAATTTCATATTCGCTTGGTGTATACACAACCCAACAGTTGAGTTGAACGTTATGTACGACATAGTGTCCGTCTTCGTAATACACCGCGACGTTTGGAATATGCAATCGTTCATCAATTCGCATCAACAAGCCTCCAGTAATTAAGATAAGAGGCCGGTTAAACGGCCTCTTCTTGCGTTCTTGAAGAATAATAAATGATTAGCAGGATGATCCATAGCCGCCGCCAACTGAAAATGCACATCCACACCCACAGCTTGCTGCTTGGGCGATTGCGGCGGACTCCAATTTGCGAAACGTCGGTTTTTTGTAATTAGTCATGTTCTCACCTCCTCTCATAACAACTATCTGTAAGCGCTTGCAATACAAGAACTAAAAATGTTACAGAGGAAGTAGCAAGAGAAAAACCAGAAAAGAAGAAATGGAATGAAGACTTGTCTTACACATTGTTTGCACTTTAAGTCTAGTTGAGAAATAAGGAAAGGAAGCGTAAGAGGTAAATCTATGGAGTGTAATTCAAGGTATTTTACAAGGTGTATTTAATTACATAAATTTGAATTTTTTTCTAGAATACTGCTATTCAATTATTAAGTCAACTGTTTTTTTGAATATTTTGTGAACAGTTTATTCGTGCTGTACTTCTCTTTGCATTGCGATATCCAACAACGCTTGTTCATAGTGCTCCGCTATGCTCTGAACAGCATATTTTTTCACTGACTCTCTGCATGCTTCTGGTGATGGAAAAGGTTGTCCATTGTCCATTACATGTTCCAAAATAGATGCCAGTTGCTCCACATTATCCGGTTCGTAGAGCCATCCATTATTATCTCTCACAATCTCTCTTGGACCATATTTGCAATCGCTAGAGATTACAGGAATACCTCTCGCAAGTGCTTCAATCAATACCAATCCAAACGGTTCTGTATCGGACGCCAAGAGTACAGATGTTACGCCGTTCACCCTATCCCACGGCTCATGCTGCCAACCATGCCATACGATGCGGTCTTGTATTCCCAATTGATAGGACTGTTCCAGCAACGGCTCGTATTCTTCACCGTCTCCTATAATATGCAGTTCAAAGTTTTTCCTCTGCAGCGACGACAAAGCCTTCATGATGTGGTCCACGTTCTTCACCTTGGCCAGTCTGCCAACATACAAGAATACAGGATGAGACGGTCTCGCCACATAAGTTACGTTATCGAACTTCACAGGATTATAGACCAATAAGTTTCGTTTTTCAGGAAAAACACAGTGTAAATCCTTCAAGTTTCCTTCACTAATTGACAGATGTCCATCGGCGGCCCGTAAATCCTCAAAGAATCTATAATACATATCCAGATTAAAGTGTAGCCAACTTACGATAGGTACGCGTACATTTAATCGCTCGACAGCCATCGATGCCGCTTTGACTCCAGTGGGCCCTGTGGATACGATAATATCCATTGGCAGCAGATCTTTCATTACATTGGCCAAGGCAGCCGAGTAGATATTTAACAGAACATTCCGCGGGATAAAATCACTTAGTTTTTGAGACAAAGCTATGGTATTGATGCCCTCTTCCCAGGTACTATCTTCCGATTTCCCCTTCAGGATCACCATTACATTATGCCTTTTTTTGAGCTCGTGGTAGATTAACGAAAGAGCTGTTTCCATTCCACCTCGACCACTGAGCAAAATATCCACTACAAATATGATGTTCAATACCGGATGCCCCCTTGCGTTTTCAACGTTTTGACAAGGATGATTAGTTCCATTTAATAACATTTTCAACCATATCCTAGCACTTCTCCGCTTTAAAGTAAATTATTTCCTTTAAGGCCTGCAATCTCATCCTCAATCCTGTCTCACACTCAAAAGCTCTCACTCTAATCTCCGAACCAATCAAAGGCGGTACAGAACGATTCTGTACCGCCTTTTTGTCTCATTATACTACTCAAGAGTTGTCCATATATCCAAAGCCATCAAACGGACAGCTTCCTGCTCATGGTTTCGATATACTCTTAAACGGTCCGTACAGTCCTCATTCCATAATAATCCCTCACCGGCGATCTTCAACAGACATAACCCTACACCGAAAGCGGCCATGTGAGGCCGGGTATTCAACTGATCCACCATCTGAAGGAGGTCCTCCCGCTTCCAGTACCCTTTGCTTGCATTCACGATACGACTGACCTTCCGTTTCACAAAATCCAATACATACGGCTGTCTGTTCACCATATCAATGACAGGCTCCAAGCCGTCTATCGCCAGGTCCGCCTTGCTCCAGTCTGTCATAGCCAGATGCAACCGGACTACCGCTAGCTTCATGGTTTCATCAGATTTGAGACAGGTAATAATGCCTGCATACAAAGGAACAAGCATCCTCCTTTCCGGCAGAGACAACGAGGTTACCTTGTCGATCAATGCGAGCAAACGCTGCCGCTCTGGCAGATCTCGCTCATTCCCCGCATTCCATTCGTCTACCGTTTCTGTGGCAGCCAGTTGTCTGCAAACCTCGATCACCTGTTCGTCTGTTTTGCCTTCCGAGCAAGCCGCAATAAGGGTGTCCAACGCTGCCTTCCATCGGGTACTATCCTGGAAATCAAGCAGTGTACTACTGGCACAAGTGGCGATTACTTCTTCATTCCCGTTCAACCACGAGATCATGGAGCGAAAAGCTTCTCTGGCTACAATCGGATCTGCATGGCCTGCGATCCCTGTAATCCATCGCAAATACCGTGGACTCGATTTCAGCGGAAGTTCACTGGGCTACTGGTTCAACAAGCTTCGGGCAATATCCCGCTCCGAAGAGGAAGCCATCGTACTCATCATGGTCCAGCTTCGCTCATCATCCAGACATTGCCTTGCCGCATGTCCAATGGCGATAATGACGTCTTTGTGAGTATTTGGCTTCTCGTATTCCCGAACAAGGAAGGTCATGCTGTCATTGCTTGTATAAGCACCGAGCAGCCGGATGGCCTCTTTTCTGACCGTAATCTTCAGTTTCTCCCGATTTAGCAACTCCGAAAGCATCGACGTTAGCAAAACCGGGCTCACCCTGCGCGCGCATCTAGGGATTGAATACATGGCGACACGAGCGCGGTCTCCGGCCAGATTGTCCAGTAGAACAGGAAGAGCCTTCTCTGGTTCTTCACCTATGGTATAAAAGCAACCTTGTCTTCGACTGTATACAAAAAAAATGACTCACAGGTCCATGAACGGCCCATGAGTCATCTCTATTCATTCAAGATGGTGCGATTCCATTTAGTTGTTCCAGTATTGCTTGGCAATCTTCTGACCCTGATCAATCTTCGCCCATTGCTGAGCTTCGCTTAATTCGTTACCGCCATCGCAGGATGCAAAGCCGCATTGGTGAGACAGCAGCAACCGATCCTTATCAATAATTTTGGATGCTTCGTCCAGCAAACGGACAACGCGTGCTTCATCATCGAGTGTGCTCGTTTTGGATGAAAGCAACCCTAATACAATTTCCGTTTCAGGTCTGTCCTTGAACACTTCCAGGGCTTCGATCGAACCCGCGCGGTCATCATCCCACTCCAGGAAGAAACGGTCATATTTCAATTGCTTCAGGAAAAGATTAGCGATTTTCACATACGATCCACCGCCCATGTTGCGGGAATCATAGTTGCCGCGGCAGTTATGTGTCCACATTTTCAAGCCCAGGCTATGTCCGAAGTCAATCACGGTATTGTTAATATCAATAAATTCGGTTGCGAGACCTGATACTTCATCTTGATTAATGTGCTCCCCTGTAAACGGAGAGTTCGGGTTGTCGTCTGCAAACAGCTCCCACAAGCAATCATCGAATTGCAGAATATTGCCGCCCACAGCAGCGAATTCCTCTACAAATTCCTTATACGCAATCACAAGACCCTCTTTGAGCTCCTGTTTGTTCTGATATATAGAATCCGTACCGCCAATGTTATCCGACCAGGAAAGTTCACCGAAGATATGAGATGGAGACGGCACACAAAGTTTCGTTTGTTGCTCACCAGCCGTGTCTTGCAGTTGTTTGAACAATTGAATGAAATGATGATTCTTTCCGCTCAATTTGTCAGTGATGCGCAGTCCAATATCTTTGCGTGTTTCATATTTCGACGTTCCATCCACATCTCTGAAAAAATAGCCGTGATCCGCGATATAACGCTTCACTCCGCCAAATCCCCATACAAAGTCCAGATGCCACATCGATTTGGAGAATTCGCCATCGGTAACCACGGACAAGTTATGTTCGATTTCCTTTGCCACAACTTGTTTGATAGCCTCCGTCTCACACTTCTCATATCCTTCGTAGTTTTCATAGAACGGATATTGGATATCATCGTTATGCTCAATTTGTGTTTTATATTTCAGCAGCTCATCCGGCCGCAATAAACTTCCTACGATCTGGAACTTATCAGTCATGTAAAAAACCCCCTCGTTGTATGCAATTATCATATCACGCCGAGGGCAGTTAGAAGAGATACTTAAAAACCATAACTGGTTATAGTTAAAAGCTATATCAAGATATTAACATTGTTACTGACTGCTCCCTGTATTCTGACAAACATTCATTTTCATACCCTAGACCTTTATGATGTAAGATGGAATCAAAGAGCAACCCTTGGTTTGCTGATTGGTGCGCTACTCTCTCACAAACACAATTAGACTGCCACACTGTACAAAGGTTACGGTCACCTTCCTACTGTATATACCAACTTATCCAATCTCGCAAAAGTCTGTTACCTATAAAAAGATTTCTTGATTTGTAAATAACAATGTTTGGATACCATCTAGGTCTAAAGAAATAATTATTGTTTCCTTACGTGCCTACTTACTTTGAATAGTTTAGGCTGTAAATGTAGCAAAACCAAGAACATCACACTTGATCATTGTTGGATATTGTGGCAATATTAGTATTACGAATTAACTAGGTAAATTGGACTATTGTTAGAAAGACAGATAAAATTTAATACTAAATGTCTACCTAATATTTAGCAAGAAAGGAGATTAAACAGCCTTCCATTTTATAACAATATCACAACGAATTTGAGCCGAACTAATTACAAAAAAAAATATTTGGAGCGCAAGGCTATATCCTAGTATAGGAACAATTCGATAGTGAAGAATTTTAATGCTAGATCAAACGATTTTGGACCAGTAGCACTTTTAGAGCTGTAATGGTATTTCAGGTACTTGTTTGTTTTTCATATGCTACACCTTGATTAAACATCAAATACATAATAATAGAAAGGAAATGGGATTATGCCAGACTTAGAATTATACAGTGTGAGAGATGGTATAGTACAACAGCAAGCAGGATTAAATTGGGGGTTTTCAGATGGACATGTGTGTTTGCCCGATGCCTACATTGCATTAACCAATCGTTTTTTCAAAACTCATCCTACTTTTTTCCCTTCTCATGGTAGCACTATTATAACAACGTGGGATGATGGTATAATTATAGAATGTTCCCTTGAAGGTACTCAAAATATTTCAGGAAGAACCTATCCGAAACAAATTTCTTCAGCCAGAGACAAATCAGCCCTCGGTTGTTATTTAAGAGGCAGAATTGGTGTATCTAATACCACTAGAATTACTATGAACGATTTAAACAATTATGGTAGAAATACTGTATCAGTGTCACACTCAGGAGGAAATAATTACAATTTTGATTTTAGTGTTTAGTATTAATTCATATTGTAAGTTCTGACCTAAGCTTTTGAATACCAAACCAGTATGCTAACATTTTGATGTGAGAGAGTTCTAATCATCCACACACAAAATCACAAATTACACAAGATGGAAACTTTAGAGTAAGTGTCCTTCTTGTGTAATTTTGTCTCCTAGAAATATAAAACGGGAGATTTTGAGATGGACATAAAGTTTTACGTAAAAAGAAGTCCCTGTAGGGATTTACCCTTCCCCCTTTTGCAACATATTTTCAATTAAACCCCAATTGTTATAATAACTAGTACAATCATACTCTCCTTCTCTATCATCAATCCACTTGCCTTGTATTAAGTTAACATAGAAATGATAATTACCATTAGAATCTGTTGATTTATGGCCTACCCAATTGTTGATTTCATTTTCATTCATAATTAGTGTGTACAATTCCCCTCTAAAATCCTTAACTACTAAAAAAAACAAATCATACTGCTCAAGTTGGTCTCTGTGAATTGTGAACCATCCTGAGGGGTATCCCTCTTTTTCTCTGAAGGATTTTGAAGCCCGAATCATAATCTTCTCAATAATTGATACTCCGTTTGAGATCGTTAATTTCCCGATTGCACGATTACCATTTGTAAACCTAAGTTTAGTGTTTCTGTTAATCAATTGGCCCTTAATATAATCTCGAACACTATTGATAGACATTCTCTCAGTTTTATCGTTAGGAGTATCAAGCACTTTATGTGTTTTTTTCATTTTCTCATTCAAATTAAACACTGCCTGTTTTAATGTATCGATCTCATTTTTCATAGAATCAATCTCAGAAAGTACTTTTAATTCAAATTCCGAATGCACTTACATTCACCTCCAAGCAATAATAAACAATAATAAACTTGAATACAAACATTCTAATTTGAAATTGTATATCATTTTACTGTGTTAATAACCTCAAAAGTATTTAACTTAATTTTTGGGGGAGCTAAGGGTCAGTGAAACTTAAGGAAATAAGCTATTTAGCCGGGTATTTGTAAAGTCCGATCTTAAAAACACTATAAGAATTTTTCTCAATACTTGTACCAAGTAAAATAAGCCATTGTAATTTGTAACCCTTTATTAGCCTTGCTAGCTATCTCTACTTTAACAAATAAACATTTTCATAGCATCTATATAAGTTGAATTAAAAATCAGAAAACGATGTTAAAGATTTCGTGGCTACTTGTCGAAGTAATATAGACCATAACTTCAGACAGGCAGGGGAATATATTGGACCATAGAGAATCCTTTCAAGAGATCGAAAACGCGATGAAACAAGAGAAAAAACGCCGGATGTATGAACGCTACCAAACCCTATATTTATATCTACAAGGAACAGATATTGAACAGATTTCCCATACCATCAATCGAAGTGCGAAAATGGTCAAAGGAAAATTGATATACTATTAAGTTTCCGGAAAGTCAATATTGCCATAAATTCCAGTTTGAATTACGATGTTAGTTTTTGACGAAAAATGCTACAATACATATTTAAGGCTTGCGAATATCACATCTATTAACTAAAATCATATATACAACCAAACAGACGTTCTATAAGGAGATAAATAATGAATAACAAGACTTTAGCCAGTAATTTAAATGTTCTTGATTTGTTTTGTGGCTGTGGTGGACTATCACAAGGATTTATCCAAGCAGGTTACAATGTAATATTAGGCGTTGATTTTGACGAAGCGGCATTACAAACGTTTAAATATAACCACAATGAAACACAAGCAATAAAGGCAGATCTCTCAACAGATGAAGCTTTTTTAGATATAGAAAAAAACATAGGTTCCAAAAATGTAGATATCATTATCGCTGGTCCTCCCTGCCAAGGATTCTCTCTGACTGGCTCCAGAGATATCAATGATTCTAGAAATTCTCTCTATCTTGCTGTAGTTAAAGCAGTTAAAAGATATAGACCTAAAGCCTTTTTAATCGAAAATGTCCCAGGTATGGCAACTCTATATAATGGAAAAGTAAAAGAACAAATAATAAATACGTTCCAAGACCTTGGTTACAATGTTACAGTTACTGATAGGCCTCTACTGGCAGCTGATTATGGAGTCCCACAAATGAGAAAAAGAATGTTTTTTGTCGGTTTTCAAAAAGATTTAGGTAATTTCGAAATTCCAAATCCTACCAACACCCCTGAAACTTACGTAACATGTGAACAAGCGATTTCTGACTTACCAAGTCTTGAAGATGAGTTAGGAAAAGAAAACGATTATTATCCTGTAGATCCACAAAGTGATTATCAAAAAATGATGAGAATTAATGCTGATACACTCTATAACCATACTGCAACAAAACATACTGAATATGTTAAGTCGGTTATTAGTCAAGTACCTGAAGGAGGTAATTATAAAGACCTCCCTCCAGGAGTCGGGGAAAGCAGAAAGTTTAATGAAGCATGGACAAGATATCATAGTAAAAGACCATCACGTACTATTGATACAGGACATAGAAATCATTTTCACTATAAATACAACAGAGTTCCTACTATTCGAGAAAATGCTAGACTTCAATCTTTTCCTGACGATTTTGTGTTCTTGGGCACAAAAACTCAACAAAATAGACAAGTAGGTAATGCTGTGCCTCCACTACTTACTTATAATTTAGCTAAGCAGATATTAAACCAATTGCAATCCTCAGAAAAAAAGAATAATTTGGCGCCTCAAGAATATCAAGTTTCTACGAGTTTCGAATAATAATTGAAGTACAGGAGATCATATATGGAAAATAATAAACCAAAAAAAATAAACACCTTAGAATTGTTTGTTGGCTGTGGAGGTTTACTTGACGGATTTGAACAAAGTGGCATGTATGAGACTATAGCAAGTGTAGAGTGGGCTAAGCAAGCTTGCACAACTTTAATTAATCGTTTGAGTAAAAAATATAAATATGAGAACGCACAAAGTAAGGTTCTGCACTTCGATATACAAAGAACTCATGAATTAATAAATGGTTGGAAAGATGATGAAAAGTTTGGTACAAATAAAGGTTTAAATTGGGTGATCGGTGATCGGGAGATTGATTTAATTATAGGAGGACCTCCTTGTCAAGCTTACTCTATGGCCGGCAGAATTCAGGACAAAGATGGTATGAGATATGATTACAGGAACTATCTATTTGAAAGTTATTTAAAAATGGTGAAAATTTACAAGCCTAAAATGATTGTATTTGAAAATGTAGAGGGTATGTTATCGGCTAGTCCAGATGGAGTAAATATCGTTGATAAAATAAAACAAGGATTCAATGATCATGGATTTGATATTATTGATGATATCCGGGGAAACGCCTTAATAGATCTATCTGAATATGGGATTCCCCAAAAAAGGAAGAGAGTTATTTTAGTAGGATTGAGCAGGGACCACTTTAGTGATGAAAATCGTAATCAAAGTTTACTTTTAGAATTTTACAATAACACACTTGCAAAATACAAATCTTCCACAATAGCTACAGTTTACGATGCAATTCACGACCTGCCTTCGTTCTATCCTATTAAAGAAGAAGATTCGACGAAGAAATTAAAATTTTCACATACTCCCACCGCATCTTCTTTTAGTGGTCATACTCCGAGATTTCACAATAAACGAGATATTGAAATTTTCCGTACGCTAGCTGAGGATATTAAATCAGGGAATTCTAGGTACCTTAGTGCTGTTTCACTAAAACAACTATATACAGAAATGACTGGGAAAAATTCCAACGTACATAAATATTTTGTACTGCGTTGGGACCAACCAAGTAATACAATCCCTGCTCATTTAAAGAAGGACGGTTTGAGACACATACATCCTGATCCTGATCAAGCAAGATCCATTACTGTTCGTGAAGCAGCTAGATTACAAACCTTCGATGATGATTTTGAATTTTTAGGTAGCATGGTTCAAAATTATGAGATGATTGGAAATGCCGTTCCACCGAAATTTGCAAAACTTTTGGCTACAGCAGTCAATGAACTACTTCAATACACCAAGTTGGTATAATTTCAACTTGGTGTTTTCTTTTAACATGATGTTTTGAATCATAAATTATTAAATTGTTATCGTAACTATTTCACATTTTTTCTTTTTTAACATTTCTGATTTGTTTCTATTTCATCTATTATTTTTTCAATAAAACATTTAATTCTCTCTAAATCAATATCATTATCTGTTCTTAAGGGAAATGCTCCCACACTAGGAATAGCCCTGTTATGGAATTGAAAATAAAGTGATTCTTCCGTTCCCGGATACAAAACATATGCTCCAGATGAGCCTCGAATAGCATCTTTATAAGCGTGCATTTTTATAATATCTTCATTTTTGCTAATCAATTTATTATTGGATTCAAAAAAATCAATTCGATATTTCGCATCAAAATGAATGAAGGTTTCAACTGATCCTTCCTTGTTATCAAGGACAAGTTTGATTGAACAATCAGGTTTCAAAGCAAGAGAGTATGACATTTCCGACTTATAACTATGCTTTTGAAACTCCTTGTTATAGAATAATGTTGCGGTCACAACTTTATCTTCGTAGTTCTTTTTGAATACTACTTTACTTTCTCTACCTTTTTTTAAATTTATGCTGAATAAATCTTTTTCAACTTTAATAATAGTATTTTCCTTTTCAGCTCCAAATATATCTATACATATTTTTCTCAATTTAATAAAACACCATATTTCATATAGCTCGTAAATTGGTCTAACATCAGCTAAGGTTTGCTCAAGGACCATGCTAGGATGCCATGCAAGCTTTAATCCTAGCTGTAGCCTAAGATCATATTGTAGTATCTGACGATATCCTTTTCGCTTTTGAAGAACCTGGGAATTCGAAGGGATATGATTTAATTGTTGAATTTGATTCCATATTGGTTCTGATAAATATTGATGTATAATATTGAGCCATCCATCCAGTTCTTTTAAGTTTGAATTAAAAACAATCTCATTAGTCTTCTCTTTACTAGCTTTTCCTTGTAATTGTATGAACAGCTTCTTACACAAACTCTCAACTTCAGTCAAAAAGTGTTTGATATATCTATTTTCAGGTGTATCAACAGTTTCGTATTTATTGGTTTCAAACATTTTAATTGGCGTATAACCATTAAATAACGAAGCTAATACTCCCCCCTTATTAAAAGGTAAAGTTGTTCCTTGAGAGGCCATCTTGTGTATATTGGGCTGCTTTACAAGTGAAATGTCAACAATTTCATTCTCATTCACAATTTTTGAGTGCATATTATTCAGTACAGTACTCAAAGCTAAAGGCAATTCATCTGCATTAAATAAGCTTCTTAGATGGAACATCATGATTAAATAATCTGCTTCCCTCTCATTTTGAACATCTAAATTTAACCCAGTTAAATTTCCCATCTGCAGTAAAATCTCAGTGGATTCTTTTGCAATATCGGTCAATAACAATTGGAAATCTTCTTGGTAATTAATTTTCGATGAAGCAACTTCGCAAAAAAGATTTTCCCGCTCTCCCAGAGACAAATCTAAGATACCTACTTGGTTTTTAGTTTGAAGAGAACCAGTTATAATTATAAATTTTTGGTTATCTCTGATATCTTCCTTCCATGTTTTTATGGGACTAACCTTAAAATTGCTTGATAACCTCAAATTGGTAAAAGGAAATCCGTTAAGATAATCAATTAACTTTGCTTCTAATTCGAATGTAAATGGAATCGTAACGGAAATAAAATAATTAGTATTTTCCCTTAATTGTATTGGGTAATAGACACCTTCTTTATCTAATCTAATACCAATTGCAGGGGAATATCCAATAGACTTATCATCTTTTTCAGTTATTGCATTATAGACATAGTCTAAAGGGACAGAAACCCTTTCTCCTTCCTTACCATTTAAAAAATCTATTTCCAATTCATAGAAAGAGTTAGGCCATTTAATTAAGAGTCGTTTAATATTTATCATTTTTTCTATCCCTCAATTAATAAATGAAGTATATCCCGTTAAGTCTAGATTTCTTTTCATCTTTTTTATTTTTTCTAATGACTTTTCTAATTTAATTTCGGTTTTTTCAATTAATATTTCAACACCTAATAGAGAGTGATTAATTGCATTCCCCATTAGGAAATCCTCCAAAGTATCCAAACAAACACCTATTTGTCTTTTGTTACCATGGATTTTCGGTAAAATCTTTTGTAACATGGCATAGTCAAGTGAGACATGCCAGTCCTGATTTACATCTACTTTATTACACATGGCCATATATTCAATAACTTCCTTTATTATTCTATATCCAAAATCAAAATTTGTTGTTTTTAAAATTTTATAAACTCCATCAAGCAAGTTTTCTAAAGTTTGAGTCATCTCATCATAAATTTCTCTATTAAGCATAGAGGCTTGAAGGAGATCTAGTGGATGATCTTCAGAGGAACCTTCTCTATCTCGGTATTGTATTGATTCATCAAATAGCTGCATGATATTAGAGTTATTTTCGATTTTTATTCTTTTATTTTCTTTTTTAAAAAAAGTACTTGGGGACTCTGTTTGTAATTCGATTACATGAGCACGATCAAGTACTTTTGGTGAGAACATGTAAGTTGTTTCATCTACATTAACTGTACCAATAATAAAAACATTTGATGGAAGAACTATACCTTTACCTTGTTGTGCCAGTATCTCAGCAGATTCTCTAATGATTGTCCACTCGTAGGTTTCATTCTCTTCATTTGCTATAGTCTCTGCAATTAATGGAACGTTTTCTTTTTCTATTATTCCGAGATCATCATTAGATTTAACACTACGGTTTGCTTCCATTATCGAGAGAAATGTACTGAAATATCTCTCCACATGAGAAAGATTCATTTCATCAAGAACCAAAAAAAAGGGTACTGATCTATTATTGGGGTGTAACGCTTTTAATATTAATTTTAGTGCAGGTGAAATTTCAAAAACTCTCTTGCCTTTGGCTCCGAATGGATTAACATATCCAAGAAGGTTTCTTGAATCTGTCCAGTCGGAACCTACTGGTACATGAATATATCGTTTGCTATCCTTATTTTCTGCAACAGCTAATTGTATATTGTTCTTATCACTATCACCTATTGCATCATAAAAATCTCTATTCTCACTAGATACCTGAATATTCATTGTTATATTGACAGTGAAATTATTTTCTCCAAATTTAGCAGTGAAATTATTTGATTGCTCGCAAAGATCACGAACCTCCTCTTCATCAGAACTAATTATTCTCCCTGATTTATTAACTACAACATTCACCCAGTTTTTATCTTTTTCAATATCTCCTTCTTCTAATGCTTCCGCAAATTGAAGAGCCAAGCGTGTTTTCCCTGTACCTGAACTACCTGTTAATATTACAAAAGGTTTTGCTAATAGAGCAGAAACAAAATTATTCATCAATTTCATTTTCAACTAACCACCTAGTCTGTACAGTTTAATAATTGTATTGGGCGCACTTACCATTTCAACATAATCGTTGTGGGTTAATTTTTCAAATTCAAAAGAAGATTTACTCCAAGTAACACAAGATTCTATTAATTGTTCTAAAGGATACTTATATAATTCATAATGCCCCTTAGTAGGAGACTTTCTAATAATTTTTGCATCTATCATTCTGTTTAGGAGAATATTTGTTATTTGGCTTCTATTATCAAGTGTTCTTTTGTATAAATGAAATTTTTCTATGTTGTATATAGAGCTCTTTTCAATAGTTTTGTTTTCATTAAATAGTTGAAGCACTTCGTTAAGAGGATGTACTACCTTTCCATTTATCAATTGGTTCAAATTCAGTAAATAAATCAACAAATACTCGTGTGAGACTATTTTACTTTTCAAAAAATCCATTGCTAAATTAGACAATACATATCTTCGATCCTTTCCATCTTTAAATATTCCCAGTTCCCTACCTAGAGTGTATGCGCTACTCCATTGTTTTGGAGTCCCAGTATACTTTTTCTTTCCACCCTCAACATAGGTATCTAACGTATTTCCAAACCCTGTAGCAATTTCGCCATCATTATAATTTTCTACTGCTGCGGTATAAGCTCGTAACAAATCTTTAAAATTTGCTTTTCTCCAAATATCAAAATATAAGCTTTCTTGATCTTTCAACAAAATCACTCCAACAATTATTAGTTTAGTAATATATCGGGCTAATTTCACATTAAATTAATAGTTGATTCTTTTTAAAAGACGGATTGTCAAACCAAGTGCGATAGTTCCTTTGTGAAAGATTCGTGAGCTGTCTTCAAACCCAAGCATTTTCGGGGTCTGTGATTCATTTGATGGAGTGAATGGGCGAGATCATCAACATCCATCCCCGCAAGATCGGTACCTTTAGGGAAAAACTCTCGAAGCAACCCGTTCGCATTCTCGTTGGATCCGCGTTGCCAGGATGAATACGGATCAGCAAAATAAACGTGCAGGTTATGGGTGGTTTCCAAATTGGCATAGTATGCGAACTCCTTGCCTCGGTCAGCCGTGGCTGTGAGGAAGGTTCCTGGGGGATACTGTGAGATCGCTACACCGAGCGCAATTTCCATGGACAAGGCGGTGCGGTCGGGCATGAGTACAGCGGTATTTTAAACGTGTTTTGCGTTCAATCAACGTCGCTACGCAGCCTTTACTTTTCCCACGATCCCATACAACGGTATCCAGTTCCCAGTGTCCAAACGTTTCACGGGAACGGACTTCTTTCGGGCGATCTGAAATGGTTCTTCCAATGGCGAATTTACCGCGCGTTTCTTCGGGTTTCTGACGCTTACCCTTGTGCCGAAGAACCTGTAATACACCTCGAACCAAGCACCCTGAATAGATCCAGCGATAGATGGTTTTGAAAGAGACTGCATGCCGCCCTTCGATGCGGAAACGTTCGGTGACTTGTTTTGGAGGCCACGTTGCCTCCAATTTTTCCTCCAGTGAAGCTGCCAAGGCATCGGACCAATTCCCTGGAGAGACCGAAGCCTTACGTCGCTCCTCATAAACGTTCTGAGCTTGTTCTGCCTGTTAGGGATGTGATGAAGCCACACGATCTAACTCACGACAAATCGTCGATGGATGCCTACCCAGTTCTTTCGCAATGACTCTTGAGCTTTTACCCTGCCTGTGGAGGATTTCTAGCTTACTGCGTTCGATTATGCTAAGATGTCTGTAGCTCATGGCCGGATTCGTGTAGAATGGTGTTGTGGTGACTTCATTCTACACGAATCCGGCCATGGGCCCCTTTTTATTTATTCCCAGTAGGTGTCGCACTTCATATTACAATTCGTCAAAATAAAATTTTTAACTGATAAAATCAATTTTTCTCAACTATGAGAACCTGTCGAGGAAAAACAGGAGTTTTTCCTAATCTTCTTTCTTTACATAAGCTAGCTTTTTAGGCTTAAATACCACTTTTAAAAAAAATGTGTTTGATTGCTATTCATACCCGTCATGATCCTCCTGCCAAACTATCGCCAGTCTTCTTTGCATCCTGGGAGCGCTTTTAGAGGAAATATCTCGTTAACACAGTTTAATTCACAACGTACTACGCCGTATTTCATAAAAATACTGTACAGCTGGGTGCTTTAACTTGATCTGCTCGGACATATTCAAAATTCGCTTTTTGCCAACGCGTCTGTCCATCAAAGCCAGAATATTAAACAAGATATCATTACTCTCCAGATTATCTTCTATAGAGGTAGATAAATACGTCGTAGCTGCAACAGTAAAATTCGATTTACTGAGTGCGGTCTGAGCCAACATCAGCTCTTTGGCATGTACAGAGATTTTTCTGCTTCTTGCCATGACTTGAAGGCGATCCTCGGGAATGGGCCCTTTGGAATCTTTTCGAATAGCTTCAATCTCTTCATGGGTCACAGGAATCATGATCTCCGGGTCGCTCTTGATCTCCTGCTCCGTCTGATACCATCGGATTGCAGTTGTTGCATCACTCATGTTGAGTACATTCTTTTTATCTACGGTAATATAGCAATTTCCTGATTTATCAGGTGAATAGCGATAGCTGGTTGCACGGTACTCCACCCTTCCAACTAACGCGGGACTAAGGAAACTCTCCAGTTGTTGCTTCAATTTGCTCCAGGACATAGATCCTCCTATTATCAAAAGCCTACCGCACGAATTGCGGCGATTATATCAAATATCTTTTTTTCAACCCATCAACCATATGAAACTCATCTAAAATTATAACACAGCCTCACAAAGCAACGTCTCATCTTGATTGGAAGCCTTGCTTTAGACGGAAGAAACCTAGTTATTGGTTTTAAATTCCTCTCTGTGATAAACTTGCAGAAAATTATCTACTTACTCTTAAATCGTCATAGCCTACCATTAGAATATACGTTGTTATTTACAAAGGAGAGGAAGAGTGTAATGGCTAAGAAGAAAGCAACCTTACCTGCTCATATGGAAAAACTCGTTAAGGATAATGCTATCGCTACTGTAAAAGAGGTTTTCGAGCAATGCGAATGGGATGCCCGCGGGGGCTACAGCAAAGGTACAGCCCTCAGCTTTCGGCATATTTCGGATGAATTGGTTCGCTGGCTGGTAGAGCAAGGGGCAGACATTAATGCACGTGACAAATATCAACGCACGCCTTTACATGCCCATGCCTCGCACTGGTCAGGAAATGTGCCCCTGTTCCTTGAATTAGGTGCGGATCTGGACGCTGTGGATTACCAAAATGAAACACCGTTACATGCAGCGGTCAATGGGTATAGAACCAAAGTGGTTCAAGAGTTGGTAAACCAAGGCGCTACTATCAACGTACAAAATAAGCAGGGAAATACGCCATTAGCTAAGGGGTTAGTCAATTGCAGGAATAGCGATATAGTCAATCTGGCAGAGATTGCCGCAATTCTGCTAGATGCTGGAGCATCGGTCACCCCGGATATGAAAGAATCGGTGAAGCGGATCGGTAAGGATTTTGAATTCGTCCGTGAGAAGTTCAATAAGGACAAGGTCGATGAAGTTTCAGACGCGCTGATCAAACTGTACCAGTTATTTGATGTCGAGCCGGTAGCGAATCGGATCATGCACGATGGGACTACTCCCATTCAGGTAAAGGCAACCACTTGGACCAAACAGCACCAAGAGTTGTGGGAATATCTCATCCCGGCCCAGGGACATGCGCAAACAGTACAAGGAGAGGTTATCCGCATCACAGGGCGCGTATCCCATGAAGTATTGGATAATGGCGGAGGAAACTGGGATGCGGAGTATCGCAAGATGCTGGAAGCACTGATTCATCACCTGAGCACTGGTGCGCCACTCGCCCTGGCACATCTCCAAGAGGCAGCAGATTTGGTCAGCAGGCTTCGCAATGGATACGATTTTGATGCGCCTGCCCGATTATCCGAGTTGGCTGTGTTATGGGTTCTTGCCAATCCTCAGCCAGTCGACATGACCCAGCCGGAGTACTCGCGTTAATGTTAATATTCTAAGGATAAACGGCATTGAAATGTGTGAATTATGCTAAAAATGTCCAATAAATGTAATGTTTTTTCATCTTTCCCCATATTTCCCTTTAGAAAAGGGAAATATCAGGAAATTACGATTAGAAGGTTGTTCTGTCATCTACTATTATTCGCTACACTCGGTTCTTAGAGCAACTTATAGGCTTTAAACTTTGAGATGACCATGCATTTCTGTTCACACAACATAAAAAACACAGCCTGATCGGCTATGTTTTTCACAAATGTTACTTATTTTCCTGAAGCGCCTTGTTCCACTCATAAAATACATCGCTATGTGAAGAAACCGACGCCATTCTTTTGGCAGTTGGATCAATATAGGCTTTGGCTTGGTTGACCGCAATAATGGAGTCGCTGAATGCCGTAGCAATTAAACCAATCTTTGCTGCATAACCCGCAGCATCTCCCGCACAGTAAAAACCGGGCAAACTGGTTTCCATTCTGTCATTTACTTTGAACTTGTTCCACTCGCCTCGATCCATCTCCCAGCCACCAAGATCTCCCCAATCACTACGTGTACCATGGTTTACAATAACTGCATCCACGACAATTCGTTCTTTCTCACTCTCCATCTCTCCGTTCTCATCTAAACGAGATATCGTCACGTACTCTATAGCATCCCCAGCAGCATTCGCATGTAGACCGGAAATGGTATGTGGTGTGTATACTCTGACCGAAGAATCCAGCATTTGTTTAACAGGCTGTTCGTGACCGCCAAATTGGTTACGTCTATGAACTATAACAACTTCGGCTGCGATCCCCTCCAACTCATTCGCCCAATCCACCGCTGTATCGCCACCCCCGGATATGAGGACACGCTTATTGCGAAAATAATCCATTTGGGTCACTGTATAGAACAGATTATTTACTTCAAAACGTTCTACACCTTCCAATTCGAGTTTAACTGGCTTAGGTATGCCGTAACCTACGGCGAGTAGTACCGTTTTGGTGTGATGCTGTTCGCCTATCTCAGTGTATAGACGAATTGTGCCATCTTCCATCCGCTCGAAGTTGGTTATTTTTTGTCCCAATGCAATGGTTGGCTGGAAGGTCTGGCTCTGATCAATCGTCCTGCGAATTAATTCTTCGCCGCGAATCGGCGTAGTGCCGCCGACATCCCAGATCATTTTTTCCGGGAACGTACGCAATACGCCACCCAATTCATCATTAGCCTCAATAATTTTGGTTTTCATATCTCGCATTCCGCTATAGAAGGCCGCATAGAGACCAGCTGGCCCACCGCCAATGATCGTAAGATCGTAAAGTTCATCCAAGACTATTCCTCCTCTACTCAATTTGCTTTTGACAACAAATACAAAAAATATGGAGTGCTCAAGATCGTAATTAAAATTCCTGTCGGAATATTTGCACCGAAGCTGATCGTACGGCTGATCGTGTCCGCCAACAATACGATCATGGCTCCAGTCAGACAAGAGGTTGGCACCAAAAACTTATGATTATGACCCACCAGTCTTCTGGAAATATGAGGAGCAATCAGTCCAACAAAGAAAAAGTTTCCGCCAAGTGAAACACTTGCTGAAGATAAGGCAACCGCCGCAACGGCTAAACCTATAAACTCGAGTTTTACAGCCACTCCAAGTCCCTTGCCCAATGAATCACCAAGTTTCAATGCATTAAGCACCCGGGATTTGTAGAAAACATACAGACACAGGATGAGGGTCCATGGGACTAAGACACGCAAATATCTCCAATCATCTCCCCACAGTTCCCCTGCAAACCAGCGAAGCATAAAATCCATCTGAGTATGATCCAGCTTAAGCGTCAACATGATCGTAAATGCGCTATATCCGCTTGCCAAAGCCACACCTGTTAAAATCAATGAAGTAGGAGAAATATCCCTTCCACGCCGATAAGCCAAAACAAAAATTAAAATAGCTGCTGTCATCCCGCCAACGAATGCTAGAAGCGGTAAAATAATCGCAGAAGAAACACCTTGCACGGAGAAAATCACCACGAAAATCAGGACGAACAGCCCTGTTCCAGAATTAATCCCCAGCGTACCGGGACTAGCCATATCGTTTCGCAACAATGTTTGCATTACACAGCCTGAGACTCCCATTCCCATACCGACAATGACCGCTAGCACAATACGAGGAAGACGAAATTCATATACAATCATGTTCTGTTGATCTGTTCCTTGACCAATGAACACTTGCCATACTTCAAGCGGCGTCAGATTCATCTTTCCTGAATTGATGCTAATCAATGCAATGACAAGGATGATAATCGACGTGGTCAGCATCATGATGACAGCTCTCACTGCGGGAGATCGGCGTGCTTTCATTGAATCTCCCTCCTCTGCTTGCGAACCAGGTAGAGAAAGTAGGGAACACCAATTACAGCAAATGTGACGCCAATCGGCGTTTCATATGGCTTATTGATCAGACGACCTGCCAGATCCGCTGAAACAGTCAAGAGAGCACCGTATATGCCCGATACCGGAATGATATAACGATAGTCCACACCAACTAGCCCTCGGACAATATGTGGGGTTATCAGGCCGACAAATCCGACAGGGCCTACTACGATAACCGACAACCCCGTTAGAACAAGCACTACAATCGTTGACATTAGTAGAATATATCTGGTTTTCAATCCCAATCCAGAGGCTACCTCTTCTCCTAAACTCATGGCAGCTACGAATGGGGACAACACAATGGACGCAATGACACCTGCCAGAAAAACAGGAGTAACAAACATGACTTCACTCCAAGTTGCTCCTGCTGTTCCTCCTGCCGTCCAAAATGCCAGTGATTCTCCCAATTGGTATCTGATTGCAATAAATTGGGAGAATGCACCAAACAGCATCGAAATGGACATTCCTCCCAGTACCAATCGTTGGGGAGTCATTCCGCGCTTGCCGACTGAAGCAATAAAATATGTCAGTCCCGTTGTAATAGCTGCCCCCATACAAGCAAAGAACATGGTCACACCATAAGTAGAGGCCGGGAAAAAGGCCATGCTCAGCGCTATGGCAAACACCGCGCCGGAACTGATCCCCATCAGTCCCGAGTCGGCCAATGAATTACGCGTCGTTCCCTGCATGATCGCACCACAAAGGGCAAGACTGCTGCCGACTATAATGTCTGCAAAGGTTCGAGGCAATCGGAACGTTCTAACAATCTGATGCTCTGTAATTGCAGCATCAAAGCCAAAAACGGCTCCCCAAGCAGTTGAAAATTGCATATCTGCCGCACCCAGAGAAATAGAGAGAAATGACATGATAATTAGAAGGATGACTCCTGTTATTGTGTACAACAGGAGTCGACTTTTGGGGAGCAGAGAAGCGGAAGATCGACTGGCTTCCATATTAGCCTTCTAATGATTGCAGAAGGTTCGTGATATAATCCAGTTGCGCAGTCATGGCAGCTACGTCGGAGAAAAAGAATAGCCCATATTCCTCTGCCGGAATAATTGCAATTTTATGAGTGGCTACAGCTGGAATACTGTTCCATATTTCTGTCTTTTGATATTCCGATTCTTTGCCCGGAGATTCGAACCATAATACATAGTCACCAAAATACTCATGGGCAACTTCATAACTAAGAATGGCATAATCATCCCCCGATTTGTCGAGCAGGGCCTGCACGTTATCCGGTAATTTTGTTCCCAGGAAATTGTATAGAAGCGTTCCGCCACGAGACTCGCTTTCAAATCCAATGCCAGCCCACGATCCGGTTGAACCCCAATCCTGATTAATTGTAAACGTCTGGTCTTTGAATCGTTCGCTGTTTATCAATTGTTTGGCAGTAGTTAGCCTGGTCTCGAAGTTATCCAACACTTGAGTTGCAATCTCGCCACGTCCAGTCGCTTCTCCTAGAAACTTCAATCTCTCTGTTGGTGTCATTTCATTACCTGAAATCACAAGCACCGGAGCAATGTTTCTGAATTTATCGAAGTCCTCTTCCTTATGCGTAATGATCAAATCTGGTTCAAGTGCCATTATATCTTCCGTTTCCCACTTTTCAATAAACGTATATTTGGATAGCTCATCCCAATATGGAAGCTTGTTGTAAGAACTTTCTGTACTCTGCCCAACCGTTGTACCTACAATATTTAAGCCTAAAGTAACCGCATCTCCAGCGTACCAATTGACTACTACACGCTCAGGATTAGAAGGAACTTCTATTTCACCCATAATCGTGTTGACCGTCCTTGTCTTCGGAGTTGACTCTGCTACCTTCGTCTCCGCACTTGCCGATGATTGTACCTGTTGTGTCTGCGCCGGTGGTTCACTTGCTGAGGCTCCATTATTCGCCGGTACAGTACCCGAGCACGCTGATAACAACAACATCAAGCTCATCATCGCGGCCATTATCATTTCCTTGCTTCTTGTTTGTCCAAACATGGTTAACTCCCCGTCACTATGTATTTTGGCTAGGTTGTCTAGCCCTTCCTCATTGTATAAACGGTGAGAATTATTATCAATACCATAATCCGGCATGCCTGGTGCTTTTATTTTCCGATAATCGTTAGGGGTCATCTTGTAATGCTTTCTAAACATACGAAATAGATTCTTCTCATCAATAAAACCACAACCCAGAGCAATTTCCTTGATTGTCGATTCCGTATTGGTCAGAAGAGTTCGCGCTACTTCAAGCCGCTTTTGAATCAGATACTCTTGCAATCCTATGCCTTCCTTTTTTTTGAACAAACGAGTCAGTTGGCCATTACTAATGGAAAACATATCGGCTATTTCCTGAAACAAAATCGGTTCTCTGTAGTGTTCATTAAGATATTGTTTGGCCGAATTGACGGGATCAGGTTGAAGATAATGCACACCTTCCGTTTGCATATCCTTGTAAATATCGTGAATAATTTGATACAGCAGATTTTTGGCACGAAATTGGTTCATTGCCGTTATACGTTGCCAACTGTCCAACATCTGCTGGAATTTGTCTTGGAACTGTATCGGGTTTTGGGGAACGTACCCGTACAGCTGTATGAATGGATCAATCTCTTCCAATAACCGAATTATTTCTTTCTTATAGAAGGAAGGCGGCTCCGGTTTGTAAAGAACCATGATTGTATGAATCTGTGAATCTGAAGGCGTAATACTTAATTCTGCTCCCTTGCCTCCATGAAAAATTCCAAAACGATTCATGCTGTAATGAATATGATTCAGTTTTACATCCGCGAGTCCACCATATGCATAAACCAGCATGCTGCTAGGCATTCGGTAATTTTCGATAGGACGATTCGGATAGACCCATTTACTGCGAACGTCTATTAATGAAATGGGAGTGTGTGACCATAATCGAGCAATCTTCTCAATCATTTCATTGGTGAAATAATCGGTTAAGCTCGGTTCTTCATGCATCTATCTTCACTCCTTCAAATCACATTTTAATATAGATCGTATTCTAAATGAGTTTGATTATCAATATCATTGTTGAAGATAACATATTTATTCGGTTTGTATCTGCGGGTCTCATCATGAAAACACCCCCTAGAATCTTATCGGATAAACCAAGGGCTTATCTCAATGTCTTTCTAAGGGGTGTATATCAATCAATTTTTATTTTTTCTCCAAACTCGGAAACTTAAATCCCATGTTCCTCCGCCTCATCTTGATCCTTACTCCCAAATTCATTAAGCAACGTACGAACTTCACTTGTCGACTTGGCGTTCATCAAACTGTTTCTCAGCTCACTAGCACCGCGGAAGCCACGAACATAGACTTTAAAAAACCGAGCAAGCGCACTGAACGAACGCGGCTCCTGTCCTGAATATTGATCATGGAGATCCAGATGCAGCCGCAGCAGACCAAGTAATTCCTCACTACTGTGTTTCTTCGGCTCCTTCTCAAAAGCAAAGGGATTCTGGAAAATACCTCGTCCAATCATAATGCCATCCACACCATATTGCTCCACGAGTCTGAGGCCTGTCTCACGGTCGGGAATATCCCCATTAATCGTTAGAAGAGTATTGGGTGCTATCTCGTCACGAAGTTTTTTAATCTCCGGGATCAGCTCCCAGTGAGCGTCTACTTTGCTCATTTCTTCTCTCGTCCGCAAGTGAATAGATAGATTAACAATGTCTTGTTGCAAAATATGAGTTAACCAGTCGCGCCATTCGTCTACAGCTGTGAAACCGAGCCTTGTTTTTACACTAACAGGCAATCCTCCGGCTTTCGCCGCCTGAATAATCTCCGCCGCAAGGGCTGGCCGGCAGATCAGGCCGCTTCCTTTTCCATTCTCCGCTACATTCGCTACAGGGCATCCCATATTAATATCTAACCCTTTAAAGCCTTCCTTAGCCATACCGATACTCATCTCACGAAAGAATTCTGGTTTATCTCCCCAGATATGAGCTACAATCGGCTGTTCGTCCGCTGTAAAAGTCAAACGCCCGCGCACACTATGGTGCCCCTCCGGGTGACAATAACTCTCTGTATTCGCAAACTCCGTAAAAAACACATCCGGTCTGCCCGCTTCACTTACGACATGCCGAAACACCACATCCGTCACATCTTCCATCGGTGCCAGTATAAAAAATGGTCGTGGCAATTCACGCCAAAAGTTTTCCTTTGTCATCTCAAAAGCTCCTCTATGCATTCCAGGACAGTCTATGTCCTCATTAATAGTTAATTATTCTGCATGCTACATCGTGCAAACAACATCATTGTACATCAGACACATACCATTGAGTATATCACAACCTCTGAGGAGCATCTCAACCCAATTAATTCACATAAAAGAAAGGCTCGTTACACTGCAGTTTATAAAAATTCCACCGAAACTTAAATTTGATATGTTCTTACCTATTGGAAATATCGGAGGCAAACTCGGTTCAATTATTCAGGAATGCAACCTTTCAACTTTAAAAAAAAGCGGAAACACAGGCTTACAAAGCCCATATTCCGCTTTATGATTATTATGCCGTATAACCAACATCGCCACCTAAAACAGATGTACTTTAGGCAATTAGATCAGATTCGACTTTTGCAGCAATCTCTGCATCATGGTTGCAATCTCAGCCCGAGTAATCTTGCCTTTTGGCACCAGTAGAGACTCGCTGCGCCCTTGGACAAGGCCTGACCTCACACTGTCTGCTGCTCCGCTACGTGCCCAAGAGGATACAGTGGCATCATCCTGGAACCTTTGGAGTGTTGCGTCCAAAGATGCATCGTTCAATGTTCCTTGCAAACCGGTAATCTTCATGGCTTGAGCCAGAATTACCATTGCTTGTTCTCTGGTGATGGTGTCGTCAGGACGGAAGGTGCCATCCTCGAAGCCATTGATCAAACCGTAGGCTTGCGCTGCATGAATAGCACCACTGAACCATTGCTCCGCCTGGACATCCGAAAACGGTGTATCCTTGTTCTCTGGACGAAGTCCTAATCCGCGAACAACAATTGTTGCGAACTCGGCGCGAGTAACGGCTCGGTCAGGACTGAAGTTGCC
This sequence comes from Paenibacillus amylolyticus, assembly GCF_001570725.1. Lineage (GTDB taxonomy): Bacteria > Bacillota > Bacilli > Paenibacillales > Paenibacillaceae > Paenibacillus > Paenibacillus amylolyticus_A. The sequence goes on along the minus strand of NZ_BCNV01000003.1, from coordinate 90,355 downwards.
GTTACCGACTCCTTCCACAATCATCCGAGAGCCCATGTCGTTCACAGCATCTTTGCCCCAATGATTCGTTACATCATTAAATTGTAGCGGATGCCAAACCACCGCGTATGTGCTATTGGTCAAACTGTTGATTTGAGCCTCGTATCTTCCATTATTTTGGCGCACTTTGGTAGGGACGTGACGAACCGATCCATCCGGCTCTACGACAACGCCAGTTGTAATTTTGTCAGGATCTACGCCGTCTGGAATGGTTATCGTTCTTTCCACATATGCATCGAAATTTTTGACTTGGAATGTCTTGTCTCCATGGACGACATTAACGGTAAAGTTTAGCGGCTGGGCAACCAGCACTAACTCGCCTTGCATCGCTGCACGCTCCACGATTTCTTGTTCAACAGATGTCGTGGCTGAGATTTCGATCCGTACCTTCATCTCCTGCAAATTTGCGGACCCTCCAACTTGAGCTGCAATCTCCCCGATACGAATTTGACCCGCAGGAACCGTGTACGAAGCCTGCTCGGTTTTGAATTCTAGAACGGCTTGATAATCTTCCATTGTCTTGATCATTTCACCGTTAAGTTCGCCAACAAAGATATCGGACGTTTGATTAATAGGAATCGTGACAACAGCATGCTGTCCTTCCTTCTTCAACCTATCATTCAGCTTCTGCTGATCAATCACAATCGTCAACGCGGTTTGTTGATTACGCTGCGATATCACCGCTTGCCCAGCGTTTTCTACCTTCCCGTTAACCAAAATATCTACGCCCGTCGACGCAGGTGTCGCTGGTGTGGTCGTCGGTGCTTGTGCCACGGGTGGAGTGGTCGACGGAGCAGAGGACGCTACAGGTACAACTGCATTGGACATAGCCGAATCTGTACTTCTGCCTGCGCTGTTTATTGCTCTCACATTGAACGTATAGCTCGTTCCATTATTCAATCCTGGTACTGTAATTGGACTAGTGTTCCCTGTAATTATAGTATTCCCAGGCGATACAGTCACTTCGTATCCCGTAATTGTACTTCCACCATTATGTGCTGGCGCTGTAAATCTCACTGTAGCCTGCCCGTTGCCCGGAGTCGCCGTCACATCTGTTGGCGCCCCCGGAACGCTTGATGGAGTAACGCTGACCTGATTGGAGGCTTCACTAAGACCTCCCTTATTCTCTGCTTTTACAACAAAGTAATAGGTCTTACCGTTAACCAACTCAGGAATGGTATAAGGTGACGATGCCTCGTCTGTAATTTCAACCTTATAGTCAGGATCATCGTCTGTTGCCATATAAATCCGGTACTCTACTTCGGGTTCCGTTTCCCATTTCAACGTTACATGACCATCCCCAGGTTCAGCTGTCAGATTCCGAGGGTTGGCCGGCGCATTAGGCAGATTTACCGCCTGTGTTACTTTGAAAGTGACCGGCAGCATCTGATCTGCTGTCAAAGTAACGGTAGCTGTATATGTTCCTGCTGGCAATCCATCTTTGGCACGCAAAGTGAACTCTGTCTGATCTCCAGCGGTCAATTCAGTATCCGGCTGCGTGATAACAAAGGCATCCGAATCATTCCCGCTCAGGGATGCAGATAAATGAACCAGATTCCCTGTACCCGTATGTTGAATGGAAACGGTATTCGTTTCCTGAGTACCAGACTCATAATCGAGCAATAGTGGTTCCAGTGTGCGATCTTCAATTGAAGCAATCGTATACGTTGGAGCTGCTGTCACCGTGAGAATCATGCTACCTTTTTTACTAATATCTACTGTCGAGGTTGCAAAAATGGTATATTCCCCTGGTTCAGCATCGGCTTCTACCGTAACATAACCTGTATCATTGACTTTTACCTTATTGGTTGCATCGCTACTGCTCCACGTCACCGTTATGTCGGCTCCGCCTACGGTATCTACCGTTGCCGTCAGTTGTCTGCTCTCTCCCTGCATAAGGCTGTCCGTAGCCGGGTTAACCCTGACGCTGTTCACGGCCGGTGCATACGTCACTTTAATGTTTGCCGTTGCAACCTTGGTTAGATCGTACACGGATGTTGCTGTAATCACATAGTCACCTGGCACAGCATCGGAAGCAACGCTAACATTGCCCATGCTACTTACCGTTACCTTGTTGCTAGAATCGTTGCTCGCCCACATCACGGAAGGATCGGCTCCACCTACCGCAGTTACCGTGGCGGTGAGTTGCTCGCTTCTTCCCTGCGCGACATTAGCACTTTCCGGATTGACAGTGATATTGTGAATGGCTGGCGCATAGGTCACGGTAACGGTTGCCATGCCTATTTTGCTGCCATCTTCAATTGATGTAGCTGTAATCGTATAGTCCCCTGGTACAGCATCTGCTGCAGCCGTTACAAAGCCTGTATCACTTACCTCAACTTTGCCAGTTAGATCACTGCTGTTCCATGTTACCTCCGTCGAAGCTCCACCAACTGCCTCAACGATTGCCTCTAACTGTATACCATCTCCCTGTACAATACTGGCTGGATCAGGCGTAACACTAACCCCGTTTACGGCTGGTGCATACGTCACCGTAATGGTTGCTGTCCCCACCTTACTGCTGTCTACCGTCGAAGTTGCCGTAATCGTGTAATTCCCTGGCACAGCATCTGCGGCAACCGTCACAAAACCAGTATCGCTTACCTCAACCTTGTTATCCGTGTCACTGCTGTTCCACGTCACCGTTGCTCCCGCCCCACCTACAGCGTTTACTGTTGCGACCAGTTGTCTGCTCTCTCCTTGCATCAAGCTGTCGGTATCTGGGCTAACGCTAACGCTATTAACTGCTGGCGCATAGGTCACTGTAATGACCGCCGATTCTCTCTTGAAAGTATCATAAGTGGAAGATGCTGTAATGGTATAGTCACCCGGTGTAGCATCCGATGCCACACTTACCTTCCCCGTTGCATCTACCGTTACTTTATTACTGAGATCACTGCTATGCCATCTTACCGTGTCTGGCGCTCCACCTACGGCTACAACCGTTGCAGTTAACTGGATGCTCTCCCCCTGCATCAAGCTATCAGTACTTGGACTAACCGTTATGCTCTGAACGGCTGGTGCATATGTCACCGTAACGGTTGAGGTTGCTGTTTTGGTACTATCGAACGCGGAAGTCGCCGTGATGATGTAATTCCCTGGTGTTGCGTCCCGTGCAACAGTAACTAAGCCCGTAGCATTTACTGCTACCTTGTTCGTGACGTCACTACTATTCCATGTCACTGTCGTTGGCGCATCCCCTACTGCATTAACAACAGCGGATAGTTGTCTGCTACCACCTTGCATGATACTTGTCGTAATTGGGCTCACACTAACACTGGTGACGCTTGGTGGAGGTGGCGGCGAAAATTGCGCTGCCCTTATATTGACCACTGCTCTGTCATTCTCGTCCCACACCGCGTACAGCGCTCCATTCATTGCTGTTATGGCAGGATTGCTAGCGGTTTTAGTTCCAAATGCATTTAGGCCACCATTTCTTCCGTTTTCGGCTAGAACCCATCCATTGCCATCGTATTTTTTTACACGAATCTTAAAAATAGGAATAGCGTTACTCGTCACTCCAGAATATTCGGACCAAATGGCATATAATTCATTATTCAAACTCGCTAACTGAACCTCAAAAGCACGCATCCCTATATTTACGTTGATGCCATACTCGCCATCTCCATCAATATTGGTCCAAGTACTGCCATCAAATTTTTTGACACGGATCTGATCATCCGTGCTATATTGACCACCGCGGGCTTCTACCCATGCTACATACAGATGATCATCGATAACACTTAAGACTGGGGTTATTGCGTTGTTCCAACTAACCTTGTTTAATCCAGCTCCACCGTCAACTACTGTCCAATTGTTTCCATCATATTTCTTAGCACGCACCGTACTGAAACCGGTACTTACTCTTTCAGACCATAGTGCATATAAATCATTACCATATACAGCTATGACGGGGCTACCTGCTCCACTGCCTGGACTCACATTCAACCCATCTGCTCCACCCCCGTCGAGGCTTGTCCACGTAGTGCCATTGTACTTCTTCGCGCGAATCTTAGCTGCTTCCGTCCAGATTGCATACAACTCATTATTGTATTCAGTCAACTTGGGAGTACTCGCGCTTATTGAGGGGCTTCCATTGATTCCTTCTACACTTCCTCCTTCAGCATTTGTCCAGCTCGTACCGTCATACTTTTTGACCCGAATTTGGCCAATAGAGGAAGTCTTCATTTCCGACCAAGACAAATATAAAGCGTTGTTATATACGGCGAGAGTCGGAGATACGACATCTTTGGTAACATCGTAATTTAAACCAAGTGTTGGGTGACCCCCGTCAACACTAACCCAGTTTGAGCCATTAAACTTTTTAACCCTAATCTGATTGATCGTAGGTGTACTCTGGATGGTTTCTCGCCATGCCACATAGATTTCACCATTCCATTCCACAATGGCAGGCTTTTCACCCCTCATGGCTGGATTTACATTAATGCCAGTTGCACCATACCCATCAATAATTGACCAGCCGGAAGCAGCCGAAGTTACACCGCCCCCAATCACCAAAGATGGTATAAAGAGAATGATGGCTAGAAACAGATGTGCCATTCTTCGATAATTTCCGTATTTCTTACTTACTACCCCCACTGAAACCATTGCACGTTTCCCCCTCCGCAATATCAATCGAATACATTCTAATCAGCATAACGGAGCACACCTTAAAAAAACCTTAAAAAACGATGTTATTCGACATGTTTCGACGAACGATTGGACTTATGTATCTTTTGCCTTGGAGCAGCTTGGACATTCGAGTCCAACCAATCATATTTTTGATAAACTAACGTTCAAATCAATACAAAAAAGCCCCATCGTAAGTACGATGGAACCCATTGATATAACACATCTTCTCTTAAGACAGTACATTAGGAATACGAAAAGCAACACTCGTTCCACGCCCTGGCTCACTCGTTAGCGCCAGTGAAGTTCCATATTCAAATCTCAATCGCTTATCGATATTTCGCAAACCTACTCCTTGCTGGACGTAGGACTCGCTTTGTTCAAGTAATATCTTCATACGATCTGAGGGGATTCCGACTCCGTCATCGGATACAACAAATAACCAATCCTCTTCTGATCTCTCTACTGTCAATTTCACTGTACCGCCTTCAATTCGGTCTCCGATGCCGTGGCGAATTGCATTTTCGACCAACGGCTGAAGCAGCAACGGTGGTATTTGTAGACGATACGCCTCTTCAGGAATCTCGTATTGGACGCAGATACGGTCCCTGAATCTTGCCTGCTCAATCTGCACATACGTTTGAATAAGCTTGAACTCCTCATCAAGTTCGATGCGTTTATCCGAATTGCTAAATCGGAAGCTCCCTCGCAAATAATCAGCCAACGCGATAATCATGTTCCGCGCACGCTCTACATCTGTATAACTGGAGGCAACGATACTATTAAGAACGTTATATAGAAAATGCGGCTTGATCTGCGATTGAAGGAACGCCACCTCCATATAAACTGCGCGTCCCAACGATTCCTTCATGGCAAGCAAACTTCCGATTCGGGCTTTCAATTCTTCCACATCAAACGGTTTAGGCAAGTAATCGTTTGCCCCAACCTGATATGCAGCCACCTTATCTTGTGGCTGTATTGCCGCAGTAACCATTAACACGGGCAACTCCAAGAGCGAATAGCGCTTGCGAATTTCTTGGCATACTTCATATCCGGACATGCCTGGCATCATCAGATCCAGAATGACAAGATCGATTCTGCCCGGTTGTTCGATCTGGTGAAGTGCTTCGTATCCATCTTTGACCGCGATGACACGATAGTCATGGGATTGCAGTGTATCCAGCAAGACCTTCAGATTCACATACTGATCATCGACGATCAAAATTGTGCGCTTACCATCAGGATTCGCAATATACGGTGTAGGAAACGAATATTCATTTTCCAGAGGTTGAATGTAGGATACAGATAAATGATCCAGGGTAGCTATACTTTCCTTAATTGAGGTTGCCCTCGGCAGCATAAACGTGAATGTCGTCCCTACATTCAGCGTTGAGCTCACGGATAGTGTTCCTCCTTGCAGATTGATCAGTTGCTTTGCGATAGACAGCCCCAGCCCGGAGCCGCGTTGGCTTACTCCTTCCATGGATTTGAACGGCTCAAAGATATACGGCATATCCTCCGGATGGATACCCGCTCCCGTATCCTGTACTTCGAATTGCAACAGGTCTCCTTGTTCCTTCCCAGCAACAATAATCGTTCCGTTCTCCGTATACTTGATTGCATTGTCCAACAGATTACTAATGATCTGGCTTAACCTGATCTCATCAGCATAAGCGAGCGGTAAGTCCGCTGGCACCTGATTGACGAGTTGAATCTCCTTTTCCGTACTGAGATAAGAGTAGAAACGGATTTGCATCTCTACGACCGAACGGACATCGACCGGTGCCGGATCAATTCTAAGCTCTCCCTGTTTCAGCTTGGACAAGTCCAAAATGTCATAGACAAGCTGAGAGAGCTTCCTGGTAATGTCGATCATCAGCTGCAGCTTCTCTCGCTGTCCTGACGTAGGCGGTATAGCAGTATCATCGAGCATAGAACGGGATATGTTCATAACGCCATGAAGAGGCGTCTTGAATTCGTGTGAGGTGCGTGCGAGAAAATCATCCTTGTGCTTGTCTGCCTCTAGCAGCTGTCCCGAGAGCTCCTCTATCCTTTGGAACGCGTTTGAAAAGCGAAGCGACATCAACAGTGCAAGCATGAGCAGTACAAGAAACGGCTCGACGGGTGGTAGCGAATAGATTGGAACGCCAAAGTAGACGTTTAAGTTTTGGTTCAACACCAGCGCGTTCAAAGCCATAGCCGCCACAGCCAAATACCAGCTGCCAGCCACTCTATGGAGAACAGCGTAAACAAACACATAGGTGGCGTACAACAAAGCTAACGTGACGTACAGTGACGTCACAAGGCGAAACGGCCCTGTCGTAAGTTGCGTAGCAAAGCCCATATGCAAGAGAAGTAAAGTACCCCCTGATAGTAGTCCTGCCTTCGTAAACCATCTATAGCTGTAGGGACGAAATGCGGTATACACATACAATAAAAATCCTACACCTACCCCGATTGTCGAAACCATTTGAATGCGAAAATATAGCCAAAATGGAAGTGGACCCATCGCATCGAACAGCACCCTCTCACCACTGACGCTTGTAAACGCTGCGATAAATACACAGACGAGTCCAAATACAACAAGGGACTGATCATTCCTACGCTGAGAAAATAATCCGATAAAATAAAGCCCCATGATCAGGAAGGCTGTTAGGGCAATCCAGTCATGTGCTGTCGCGACATCCCGAATTCTTGCGATCTGGTCAGCCTTGCCAAATTGGATAGACTCTCCAATTCCACTTGTTACCCGGAATTCATGGTTGGCAACCTCAATAACGATATCGTTCCAACCTGGCTTTAGTGTGAAATAGCTGACATACGGCTTGTTAAGTGCCCAATAACTGTCTTTGTTATCGGGATGCCCGCTGGAGCCTACGACTTGTCCGTTGACAACAAGCCTGTTGGAGATCAGAATGGCTGCCGTCTTCATTCCGTATATCACACTATCGTCATCAATTAAAAGCCTTAACCGATACGTTGCCACACCCAACGTATCCATCTGTTTGGACCATGATCCTGGCACCTGAATGAACGAAGGGGCTTCATCTCTCGCTTCCTCAGAGGTGGGGGGATGGCTGAAGAGTAGCCGATTCGGATAAAACTCCCATTGCCCATCTAGCCGTACCACACCGCTCTCCTCAAATGCCCAATCGGTCAAGTCCATGGCCCCGTTCGCCGCGATCGGCATGGTTTTCTTGTTCATTGTGAAGTAAGTCAACAACACCCCATAAGTGGCAAATAACATTGTTATCGTAATAAGTAAAGCAACGATTTTGCGCTTCATCGAGCTGTGCGTTCCGATCCTTCTATCGTTTTCTGAACCAATAACAACGTCTCCTCCTCCAGTTCTGTTCCAAGTTGTATACGCACGGCTTGCTCTAACTGCAAGCTTACACGGTACGCCTCACTGCGGTTGTTCAGGTCCAGATAAAGTTTAATCAGCGCGCGGCCGTCAATCTCGGAGTCAGGAACAAGCGACAACAACCTCTGCAAGCTATCCGCTGCAAACAAAAGCTTTCCTTGACTACGGTAATGCACATGCCATTTTCGAAGCGCACGGACATACAACGATTTGATATCCAACTGTTTGGCAATTGCCCAGTCGAAATTGCATCCATCCATATAATCTCCGATGTACATCTCGTTCATCTGATCATAGTGCATCTCATTCATTTGCTCTTCCGCTAATATTCTGTTTAGCAATGTCTCGAATTGAGAGACATCTATTGTAATGTCGTTCAGGTCGGCGGAAAACCCCTGATTTCCCTTTCGGATATGGATCGCTACCTTATGTTCTGTCAAGCTTCTCCGAAGATAAGAGAGACAGGTGTACAAATACGATTTGGCTTTTTCGAGATCGTAACCCGGCCACAATGCCTCAATAATAACAGCAGCACTTACACGCTTGCCTTCATGATGAATCAGAAATGCGCATAGCTCCCTCTCTTTTTTCGTTTTCCAAATGACTTCCTTGCCTGTTTCACCCAGTGATACGATATGAAATCCTCCGAGAGAAAGAACTGACGGCACTGAAGGCTTTTTTAGCTCTGGTGGACTGGCCTGCTTGTAAAGATTTTTGGTTATCCTTGCCACCGTAGTTTGTAACCGGTTCACCGTAAACGGCTTCAACAGATAATCGGTTGAATCAATCTCAAACGCTTCAAGTGCATATTCAGCGTAGGCTGTCGTGAAAATGATGGGCAGGTCAGGAGAAATGCTCCTTATTCGCCGGGCTGCTTCGGTGCCCTTCATACCCGGCATCTGGATATCCAGGAACACGGCGTCTACCATGGTTCGGCTTAAATCTTCTAGCGCCTGAATAGGATTTAGATATCTTCCTGCGATTTCCACATTCCCTATTTGACCAAGCAATATTTCAAGCAGATCCAGTGCATCTTCTTCATCGTCAATCAATATGACACGTATCATCGGCTGTTCTCCTTTTCCGTTCATGCTGAAGATTGGCGGCCTTGAGTCAATGTTCCATTCACAATATTTATAAATATATATCGGGCGAGTGGCTTCGTCTCTTTATATCCTGATATGTTAGGTGCAATTAATCTTGCCGAACTGGAAAAGCTCCTCTAAAATGAAGCTCGGCAGGCATTTAACCTGCAGATCCACATTTGGAGGAGGCATGACTTAAATATGGAAATTTCACTGGATATAATTAAAGATAAAGTCGAATGCTTGCAGGCTTATGACTTTCACGAACTGGCGCGAGCGATTGAAGAACGAATTGAAATCAACAAAGCGCTAATGCTGCGAGTGAAGCAAGTTCAACATCAAGTAACATTTGACCCTATTCGTACCAAAATGTTATATAGTGCAGTTGTGCATTTTGCCGTAGATTAACGGATTAAGATTCGGAATAATGAAACATCGACCTTTTCGATGTGGTTAGCTTAAACGAAATTAATATGAAAGATATTTCAAATCAGATTGTAGATGTTGATTCGGAGAAAATAACCTTTTATTTCACTCCAGATGGACCACATATCGTTCAAAAAAGCACGATCACCTTTATTAAATAATGCCTACCACCAGCCACACTTTAAATAAGACCAAAAAGGAGCAGGATTCCCCTGCTCCTTTGCTATGTGAAACTTCTTTCTCTCATCAAACGTAAATTCACAAGGTATAATGAAATCAGATGACCGTTCAGCATGATCTTATGACCATCATAATGAAGGAGGGGACATTCGTGGCGTTTATCCCGCTAAACTGCCCCAATTGCAACGGAAGAATTGAATACAAGAAGGATGAGGTTTTAAAGTGTCCCTATTGTGAAACAGAGCTTTTATTGAAGCAAAATCATGTCTATTACGTAGACCAGACCATTAATCATTACCACGGAACACCCCCTAAAGCACCGTTGAAGCATACTGCCTCCGTAAAGGCAATGCTGATACTGATGTTCGTCCTAATTGGCGCCATCGGTACATATTTTTATTATAGCAACAGCTCCACATATCCAAAAACAGAAGCCAATCTGCCTGTACGAAAGATGCCTGAAAGCGAGGTTCTTCTCTCATTTTTGCGAGATATCTTCGATAAAGGGTCCGCCTTGCCGACAGAGGAGGAATTGGCTCGTCTTCGCTTTTTAACCGTAGAGCATTCGGAGAATGATCAGTGGAAGTTTACATATAGCCTCTCCGATCCCTTCAGCGATGAACAAGCCGAGAAGATCACTTATATTACTCAGGACAAGAAACTGAATAGCCAGCGGATTGATCAGCGAGATTTTGAAGCTTTTACGGGACTGACTGCATTGGACCTGACAAATACCTATGAAATATCCCAGACGGACCAAACCACTTTGGCCCATATGCCCGGATTAAAAAGTTATGGAGGGGCTTTTAACGAATCCTTTAGTACGTTTTCGGGCTACTTTGGCGACAAGTCTAAAATCACGGAGCTTACCACCCAGCTTCGCAGCAATCAGGAATTGGCCCTGTTGCTAGAATTACCCAATCTGAACTCTTTATCCATTACCTATGTGGATGAGTCCGTAACAGATTTTCACTTGTTAAACCAATTGCCAATCAAGTCCCTGTCGCTCACCTTTGTCGATGAACTCGGATGGTTATCGTCCATGACCGGGCTGTCATCCTTGTCCATACATTACAGCGAAGCCACAGACCTGCAGCCGCTGTACGCCCTGACCCAGCTTCAGGAGCTTCAGTTGTCCTATTTATCGAATGTAAAGTCCATCGACTTTGTGCAAAATATGCCTGCTCTACAAACGCTAGATATCGAAAATGTGAACTTTTCCAATCTGGAGCACTTGACCGGTAAAAACTCCATTACTACGCTACGCTTGGCTTCTCTAAGTCAGCTTGGTTCGGTAAAAGCCATAAACAGTCTGCCCTCTCTGCGGGAATTAACGTTGTCCGGCTACTACGAGAATGCAGAAGCGCTGACACTGCCTAAAGTAAAGCGAGTGGAAATTCCAAGCTCCTTTCTCACCGGGCTAGAGGCCGCGGCTACAACCAGTCTGACGCTCCGTGGCGGAAGTGGCGAGTTGAACTTGGCTGCGCTGGGGAAATTTCCGAAACTGGAACAACTCTCGCTCTGGGAAATTGATGAAATAACCCAACTTGGTGCCCTGGACAGCTTGTCCCGCCTAGAGACCTTAAACATTTACGACTCGTCACTGTTCAAGGAAAGCGATGCCTTATTTCGTTTGAAGCAGGTCAAATCTCTGATGTGCTCCGAGTGTAGGCTGAACTTTGAACAAAAGACGGCCACGGAGAACAGCGTGCTTGAACATTTGATCTTAGAGCAGCCATATTTCAGTATAAACAACACCTCTGTTACTGAAGTTGACCAAATGATGCCTTACTTTGCCAATATGTCCGCTCTACGTTCCTTCACTCTGCAAGACAGCAATCTGGCTTCTCTCGAATTCATGAGCAACTGGCAAGCCATAGAAAAGCTTCATCTCGAGAACAACGCCATTTCCAATATCGAGCCCCTAAGCCAGCTGCCTGATCTGCAAAAGGTATATCTATCGGGTAATTCGGTACAAAATAAGTCCGTGCTTGGTACGGATGTGCATGTGTATTAATTACCGCTTGGGATGATGGGGAGATTTAGACTACTGTAGTTAATGGATGGTATTGAAACAAAGACAAAAAGGGTTCCCCTTATGCAGTTCTTCCTGCATGGGGAACCCTTTCGGTGCTTTATATCAATTCAGAAGCCTTCAATAGGGTTATATACAGATCTCCTTCCTCAGGATAAAGCAAATCCAGAGGTCCCTCTCCCCATATAAAGGGATCTTGACGAAACAAACAAGCGGCTGCCTGATCGGCAACCGCTTTATCGGACATGCTTATTAAATGTCGTAGTTATTCGAAGGACTGTGATCGATAACGGATTGCACGACTCGTTTAACCACGGATTTCGCGGCATCCTGGGTGGACATTCCGCCGATCTCTTCCGCGTTAACTTCGATAAATCCTTTGCCCCCGATGATCTCTCGAGCTGTCTCAAGTTCGCCCGCACTGATAGAATCATGGGATACCAGTGAGATCAGACCGGCGTCGTTCAACACCTTTGCCATCTCCGCCGTACCGCGGAGCGTTTCTCCACTGACGCTCTCAAGCAGCATCGTATGGTAACCGGATGACATTAGTCGCTTCTCCACTTCCTTGGCGAGAGCTACCGTATCCGAGCCAGCCAACCAGACCGTGAGCGGAGATTGTCCTTTCTGCTGGGCGCGAACATCTCTCGTGATCCCCGTATCCAGCGTGGCAAATCGGCTTTCTCCCTTCAGCGCTTGATCGATGACTCCGCAAGCAGACGTCATGTTAGTGACACGATCAATGAGGATAAAACCTCCGATGCTCTTATTGTGTTCAAAGGAATCGAAGACGATCTGATCTGACAGTGTGAATTCACACTTGGCCAATTCGTTCTTAACAATTTGATCGGCCGGAACGGTATGGCCCGTGTTAATGTCAATTTTATGGGTAATCGCCGTTACAGTGCCCGGAAGAGTCTTCGTTCCGACCTTTACCCAATAATGCTTGCCTGGAGTCAGGACGGAATCGTCCATCCACAGGATCGTAGAAGCGAAGCTGTCAGCTTCTTGGACTTGATTGTCTATCGTGAGCACACAGCCCCGCGAGACATCCACTTCGCGGTCCAGTTGTATCGTAACCGGTTGGCCAGCATAAGCCGAATCCTGAGCTTGGTCCGTCACCAAAATCCGCTTAACCTTGGCTTTCTCCCGACTTGGCAGAGTCATGAGTTCGTCTCCGACCGAAATATTTCCAGCCTCGATCTGGCCCTGGAACCCACGGAACGTATGGTCCGGTCTGCTTACACGCTGAACCGGCATCATGAAAGGCTTCGTATCATCGGTAGTATGAACATCTATACTTTCCAAATAAGGCAATAAAGCTAACCCCTCGTACCAGGGTGCATTCGGCGACTGGGTTGTAATGTTGTCCCCTTCCGTAGCGGACACGGGAATGACCTGGATGCTCTTGATTTGGAATTCAGCCGTCGTTTGAATGAACTCTTCCTTAATCGCCTCGAACGTCCTCTGATCGAAGCCAACCAGATCCATCTTGTTCACAGCCAATACGAGATGCTTGATCCCCATCAGGGCGCAGATCCGAGCATGGCGTTTGGTCTGGGTAATGATGCCTTTGGTAGCGTCCACTAGAATGATGGCTAGATCGGCAAAGGAAGCGCCTACAGCCATGTTGCGCGTATACTCTTCGTGTCCCGGTGTGTCCGCTACGATGAAGGAACGATGAGACGTCGTAAAATAACGATATGCCACATCAATGGTAATCCCTTGTTCGCGTTCAGCCAGCAAACCATCGAGGAGCAGCGAGTAGTCGATTTTGCCGCCTCGGCTTCCCAATCGACTATCGAGCTCAAGCGCGCGTTCTTGATCGGCGAACAGCAGCTTGGCCTCATAGAGCATATGTCCGATCAGCGTGGACTTGCCATCATCCACACTTCCGCAGGTAATGAATTTAAGTAGACTCTTCATGTTAGAAATAGCCCTCCCGTTTGCGTCGTTCCATGCTTCCCGCCGCTTCTTGATCGATAACCCGACTGGTACGTTCGGAAGATAACGCACCCAATGTCTCCTCAATGATCTCATCCAGCGTAACGGCATCGGACTCGACTCCGCCCGTGAGCGGGTAACAACCCAACGTACGGAAGCGAATCTTCTTCATCTCTACCTTCTCGCCAGGCTCAAGCTTTATCCGCTCGTCATCCACCATGATGATATGCCCGTCACGATTAACGACCGGTCTTACGTCCGCGGAGTAAAGCGGAACGATATCGATGTTCTCCCGACGAATGTATTGCCAGATATCCTTCTCAGTCCAGTTGGACAGCGGAAAGACTCGAATGCTCTCTCCCTTGTTGATTCGCGTGTTGAACAGCTTCCACATCTCCGGACGTTGGTTCTTCGGGTCCCACGAGTGGTTCTTGTTCCGGAACGAGAAAATCCGCTCCTTCGCACGCGACTTCTCCTCATCACGTCTTCCGCCACCGAACGCAACCGTGAATCCGTATTTGTCCAATCCCTGCTTCAGGGCTGTGGTTTTCATAATGTCGGTATATGCGGAACCATGATCGAAGGGGTTGATTCCTTGTTGAATAGCCTCTTCATTAGAGTGCACGATCATTTCGATACCAAATTCCTTCGCCTTTCGGTCGCGGAACTCAATCATTTCCTTAAATTTCCAGGTTGTATCGATATGCATGAATGGGAACGGCGGCTTCTCGGGGTAGAAAGCCTTTAGGGCCAAGTGCAGCATGACCGAGCTGTCCTTGCCGATGGAATACAACATGACCGGTTTCTCGCACTCCGCTGCTACTTCTCTGATAATGTATATCGCTTCAGCCTCAAGTTGATCCAGATGTGTTAATTCTTGCATGGCAAGGCGGCCTCCTTTTAATCCTCACTAAAACCATCGTATTTATAAACTTATCCTATCAGATTCCATCTTTATTGCAAAGTGGAAAAAAGTAAAATTTATGATGTCTATGATTGAATCGACAATATTCAGCATTGAGTAGCGGTTCCCTCCTATAATAAAATCGCCTGAACGAATGATTTGTGCTGAGCTGCAAATGGAATCGATTGATTAACGATCTCTATTACAATCATGATTGAGGACCATGGAATTTGAAAAAGCTGCCGCCTGTAAAGTACAGACAGCAGCTTCAGATAAATCCAAGGATCCATTTAGTATAGATTAAAAGGCAAACTGACAAAAAAGACGCTGGGTAAATTTCTTCCCAGCGTCTTTCATTTCTTTATCATCTGTTAGTCTTCTTCAGTTTAGAACCTTAAGCATATTTGCGGTAATTCTGCTTCGAGTACTCTGTTATATAAACCAAGGATATTTGCATCAGACGATAATCTCTTAGATATCAATTGTCCTTAGTCCCTAACTAACATCGCCACCGACTCCACATGCACCGTATGTGGGAACATATCCACCGGCGTTACCTCAACCGTGCGATACCCGCCATCCTCCAGCACACGTAAGTCACGTGCCAATGTGCTCGGATTACAGCTCACATACACCACTCGCTCCGGCTTCATCTCCAGAATCGTTTCAAGCAAGCGTGGATCACAGCCCTTACGCGGCGGATCGACAACGATCACGTCGGCCTCGATGCCTTGTTCTTTCCAGCGTGGAATAACGTCCTCGGAAGCACCAACTTCAAACTTAACGTTACGCATCTCGTTCAACATGGCATTGCTACGCGCATCCTCGATCGCTTCAGGCACAATCTCTACCCCATACACCTGATCCGCATGTTGCGCGAGGAAAAGAGAAATCGTACCGATGCCGCAATAGGCATCAATCACAGTCTCTTTGCCACTCAGTCCAGCATACTCTACCGTCTTCCCATACAGCACTTCCGTCTGCACCGGATTCACCTGATAGAATGAACGGGCCGAGATCGCAAACTGTACATCACCGATATAATCATAGATTACATCACGGCCCCACAGGACACGGGTCTCATCGCCGAAGATGACGTTGGTCTGTTTCTTGTTCACGTTCTGGCAGATACTCGCTACATAGGGAATCGCTTCACGGATACTGCCAATCCATTCGTCTTTGTACGGAATGTCTCGGCCATTGGTGACCAGAACAAGCATCATCTCGCCAGTACGGAACGCCTTCTTCACAACCACGTGGCGCAACAAACCGCGACCTGTCTCTTCGTTATATGCGCTAATTCCAAAATGGCTGCCTATTTCCTTGACCTTCGCAACCACTTCGTCATTGTGCTCATGTTGGATAAGGCAGCTCTCCATATCAATGATCCGGTGACTTCCTTTAGCGTAAAAACCACCTACCAGACCACCCTCGGCTGCTCCAATCGGCACCTGTGCCTTATTCCGATAGCGCCATGGCTCGTCCATGCCCATCGTAGGCAGTACGCGAATGCCCTGCTCCGTATCTTCTGCATCCTCCACCATCACGTTCAACTTGCCAATCCGTTGCAAATTATCGATCACCAACTGGCGTTTCCACGCAAGCTGTCCAGCATAACTCATATGCTGGATCTGACAACCACCGCACTGATCATAGATCGGGCATGGCGCGGACACTCGATCCGGGCTTGCCTTCACGATCTCCAGCAGTTTGGCGTAGCCGTACTGCTTTTTGGTCTTCATCACGCGCACACGCACGGTTTCACCTGGTAGCGCCCCCTGCACGAAGAGCGTGTATCCATTCGCACGACCTACACCCTCACCGTCATGGTTCATACCAATGATGTCGATGACGGTCTCTTCATTTTTGCTAACGGGCAGACCTTCGATTGGTGCAGATTCACGCGCTCTCCCCTTTGGACGAACGGAAGAAAGAGATGCGCCTTGTGGCCGCACCTCTTTTCCCTGCTGACGTGTAGATGGACGAGATGATTGACTTGGCTGACGGGACGCTGAAGCGTTCCCTTGCCCCTGAGAGGCAGCCGAATTCCGGCGGTTTTTTCCACGACCGCTGCGGTTCGTATTTGACAACGTACATTCACTTCTTTCTTCTTATATGGTATCACATCAAAAATAACGTTCCGAATTTCTAATGAACTTCAGAAACGTTATATCATCCTAAGATGGTGTTTTCCGACCTTTTTCGGTCATTTTCTCCAAAATAACGATGCTGAGATTCGTTAGATTCGCAGGTTCGACCATTTCGCCACATTAAGGCTTTTCGAGTTCGTTAAGCTCAACACACGGGTGACCACATGAGATTATACGCGATCCCACCATACACAGCAACTGGAAAATGCACTTCCATCTCGCCTTACGGCAGAGCTGAATCCAACTCTCCTCACCACTTATGCGATGCTATGCAACAACCACCTCGGCATCGATACTTTCCGCAAGCGGCCAACATCACCCCCTACCCCCACATTCTTAACGATACAGCATCAAGTGATGACGCAAATTCGTAAATGTAGCTGGCAACGTGCCGCCTAACTCTCCATCCAGGTTCAACTGTACATATCCCGGTGACGTAACTTCCATATGACTCGTCTGGAAATGAACCACTTTCTTGTCGTTCAGATGCTCCCCACGCAGCGCGAGCGTTACGAGGCGGATCATGTCGGCAAGATTACATTTGCGGACACCGATCACATCGAACAGACCATCATCAATGGTTGCACCTGGAGCCAGCTTCTCGAAGCCTCCGACTGAATTGGTATTGGCGATAAGGAATAACATGAATTCATCATGGATCTCTTCCTGACCGTCGGCGCGAATAATCAACTCCTGTGGAGACAGACTCGCCATTTTCTCAATACCCTTCATATAATAGGCCAGTTGCCCAATCATCGTTTTCAGACGACTTGGTACTTCATAGGTCAGTTCAGTCAATGAGCCACCACCGGCGATGTTGATAAAATATTTATCATTGGCCTTGCCCAGATCGAGCGGACGAAGCTGCTGGTTAATGACCAGATCCACGTAATCTTCCCACTGTCTCGGAATGCCGAGTGCACGTGCAAAATCATTCGTCGTTCCCAAAGGAAACACACCCAGCGGAGGACGGTTCTCCCGCTCGGCCATACCGTTAATCACTTCGTACAATGTACCATCGCCGCCAGCAGCAATAATCATGTCATAGCCGCGTTCAATCGCGAGTTCAGCTTCCCGGGTTGCGTCACCTTCACCCGTTGTTGCGTGACATGAAGCTTCAATACCACCTTGATCCAAACGCTGCAAAATATCAGCCAGACGTTTCTTCATTTCTTCCCGGCCTGAGGTCGGATTATATATTAAGCGAGCTTTTTTCATCTCATACGCCACCTATTCCACATTATCCATGAGTCTGAACGACCTCATATTCTTACGTTGCACGAGTCCACCAAAGGGCATATTTTTTACACAATAATGAACTTCCGTTAATGCTGCTCTAATCTTTCGTCTTACCTATATCTATGCATCAGGAATTCCGTCTCATTCCAAAGCCTTTATCTCCTATCATATCATCAAATGTAAAGATGTCCTAGCCTGTAATGTATAAGTATATTCTTTCATATCCGTACCCGCTAATCTGCCTATTACCCAATAAACCTCTCATACCTATCTTGAATCTGTTCCACTACCTTTTTTGTAAAATAGTCTCATTAATCAACCATTCTGCCCGCTTGGGCAGGAATTAGTCTTCGGTACTTTCATATTATTATGACATAGATATGCTACAAATTTACAAATCTTAAGATGAAAAGATAAATAAAACAAACCTTTTTCCACTATAGTCTTAGTGTATCCTCAACCCCGCACCACATCATACCTGTGAAGGAGAACTGTGAATGAAAAAAATCGTGTTAATGCTCATGGTTGCGCTTATGGCCTGTGTTCCCTGGGTCACCATTGTTGAAGCGGCAGAAATTAATCATGATCAGGTTGTCGGATTCCAGGAAGTTACACCAGTCACCGTAACGCAACAAGCAGCTAAGCTTTTTCAACCTTTTCTAAAAGTCTATCATGGATGCGTGCCTTTCCCCGCAGTGGACCAACAGGGCAATACCAGCGCCGGCTTGAATACCTCCGGGTCATCGAATGGAAACTGTAGCTCAAGTACAGGACAGGTCTACTCCCGTTCCGCCTGGCATAATGGGGCATGGGCCATCATGTATTCGTGGTATTTTCCCAAAGACTCCCCCTCCTCCGGACTCGGCCATCGTCATGATTGGGAAGGAATCGTCGTGTGGGTAGATAATCCGGCAGCGACCAATCCCCAAATCCTCTCCATCGCGTATTCCGGTCACGGCCAGTTCACCAACGTCACACCAAGCAGCAGCAACACACAAGGTAACCATCCGTTAATTTCCTATAATAGTACCTGGCCGCTAAACCATGAGCTCGGCGTTACCAGCGCTGTTGGTGGAACTCAGCCTTTGATCGGATGGGACGATCTGACTTCTGCAGCACGAAATGCACTTAACACGACAAACTTCGGTAGCGCTAACGTGCCTTTCAACGATAACAATTTCACCAACAATCTGAACAAGGCTTGGTTTAGATAAAAAAATCCCCTTCAAGTGAACAGCTCACTTGAGGGGGATTTTCATATAAGGCTATAGTGAATCGATAGCTTACCTTTTCAGCCCTGTCATCGTATCGTTTCTTCAGCCAACCTTAAAATCCAATTTTTCTCCCTGCACGCAGCTGTTTGTACCAGAAATACACCGTGCAGCCCACACAATAACCCAGCAGAGCCGCACTTGCAGCCGCGAGAAGCATGATGGAGAATACATAACCTGCGACTACCCAGCCTAGCGAGAACGAGATGAGTGCCAGAGACAGGAAGAGCACGGCCAGAATATTGTTGAATCGCTGTAGCTCCACCGCCTGCGTTTCTGTACCTTTACCAGTCAGCACGGCTTTGCCAATCTGTACGAACAGATTCAATTTGCCACCGGAAGCCAGCCCGACCACCTGAATGACCCACAGCACCCCCAGAACTACCAGAGGATTGAACACAAACGAGAGCAAAACAAACAATACAATACCAACCTGATTCGCTTTCACATAGCGCATGGGCACTTCCCGCATTTGCATATCTCCTTATCCCCATTTTATTAGTTGGTTTTATTGTAGTCGGTATTGGGGCAATGAGCAACATTTCATTTAAGGCGAGTAAAATCTCTTTTCAATACATCCCAATGGGGAGTCGGGGTGCCTGTTGTCTTTTTCCAATTCGTGAATGCGTCACTTAACGCTTCGATTTCACCAAAAACACCAGCTAAAAGTTTATGCATCGGAAGAAGGCTATAGATTTTCAATAATAGATACAACATGCGTTTATGTTTACGAATCAATCTGCCTTGAATCTCTGGTATAACCGATATACCCATAGCCTCCAGTACACTGATACCCTCATCCATCGCCTCAATCATATGCACAAGTTGCCGCTTGTTGCCATCCAGTTTTTTTAACTCATACTGCTCATTAAAACTCACTGCATTAAGCATTAGAATGGGGATGATATGGCTTTTCAGCCAGGCATCAATATCGCTTAAATAATTTAGCTTGTATTTCACACGTTGGAAAGCTTGATCCAGCAAAGGTTTGAAGCCTATCTCACCGTCCAGACTGCCGATCACCATTTGTGCGCTCCCTCCACCGATGGATAACATGCGGTCCTTGTCACGCCTACCTCCACTTACATGGAATCCGAACGCGACCTGTTTTTCCCTCGGACTATGCTCTTCCAGATAGGTCTGCATACTTCGTGCATCTGCGTTGTTTCCCACGATCACAATATTGTTGCTCTGATTCTCTGCCAGAATAGGTAACACGGAAGGAAAATCGTTGTATTTCATGACAACAAAAATCAGATCATATTGGTCATTTGCCTCCAACGTTCTGACTACCCGAACCGGATCAACTGTCGTTTTGAATTGGAAAACATGCCGGATAACGATTCCATCCTTCTCCAGCTCCTCTGCCCGCTTCCCTCTAGCCAGAATAGTGACATCATTGCCACCACGCACCAGAACTTGCGCCAGTTGACTGCCCAAAACACCTGCACCATACACTAATATCTTCATTGTCTATCCCTCTATTTCATATTTTATCAATATCCGTTGCTTTATGAACATTTGTTGATAAAATAAGAGTATCAAAGCAACTGGCGTGCTTCAATCGCTAAAATATCCGCTTTCGTTCAATAATCAACGAAATACTCATTATTGTTGATAATCATAAAAAATTTGAGAAATAGCAGAGATATAAAATATTAAAGGAGGACGCCATGGACAGACGCGTGCTAAAAACAAGAAAGGCCATTATGGAGGCTTTTGTGGGATTGCTGGCAGAAAGGGATTTCGAGCAAATGACCATCAATGACATTGCCGATCGAGCGAATGTTAACCGGGGAACGATCTATTTGCATTATACAGACAAGTTTGATCTGCTGGACCGATGCATTGAAACCTATCTGCAACAATTAGTAGAAGCCTGCATGAATGATCATGTTCAGACTCCGCTAACTGCGAAGGACGCCCTGCTCCGCACCTTCCGCCATCTCGAAGAACATGCAGCCATCTATACCACGCTTCTAACCAAAGAAGGGATTCCTGCATTCCGAGCAAAGCTGATGACGCTTATGATTCAGGGCGTTGAGGAACAAATGAATGCATGCGGCGTCCAAGGAGGCATGAATAAAGAGATAACGACACAGTTTCTTGCTTCTGCTGCCGTTGGCCTGGTGGAATGGTGGATTATGAATGCCATGCCTTATCCTGCGGAAGAGGTGGTTGACCAGTTAATCGCATTGCTGGAACTCCATCTGAGCCTGCCTGCGTTAGCGGTAAAATGAACACCCTTTCTCCCTGAAAGACTAGTCTATGCAGGCGTAGAGGACGTCCATTAATCTCCCGCCACAGCTTCATCTCAAGCTATAGCGAATTTACACGCCGTAGGAAGTTATTGTAGGCAAAGCCCCGCACCTGCTCTTCCGAATATTGTTTAAGCAACTCATTAATCAGATTTTGGCTTTGGGCAGCATGTTCGAGCTGTTCAACATGGCTGGTGATTCCGTCAAAATCAGAACCCAGACCAATGTTGCTTACTCCTCCAAGAGAGCAAAAATGATCAATATGCTTGATCAGATCAGCGATCGTAGCGTTACCCTCTGCAGCAGATTTGATAAACTCAGGGAAATAGACCACATGTATCGTAGCATCTTTGGCAAAGAGTGCCTTGGCCTGTTCGTCGCTAAGGCTCCGAGGGTGATCATATACCGCTTTTGCATTGGAATGACTCGCGATCAGATAATCGGCAATGTCGAGGGTGTCCCAAAAACCGCGTTCGTTCAAATGACTGACATCCGTCAGGATTTTATGCTTATTGTTAAACTCAATGATATTACATCCAAATGCGGACAGCCCCGCCCCTCTAGGCTCCAAAGCCCCATCCGCAGCGAGATTAGCATAGTTCCAGGTCAAGCCGACCGAGCGGACTCCAAGGCGATACAGAATGCTTAGCTTATGGAGGTCATTCCCGATAGGATCAACTCCTTCCAGCGTAAGAAAGGCACCGATCTCATGCTCCTGCAACTGCTCAATATCACTCCAACGGGTGATGTGTTTGATGTCCTGATTTTTCTCCAACACTTCCTCATAAAAATAGTGGATCTGATCCAGCGCAGATTGAAACTTCTCCGTATCATTCAGATTGGGAGGCACGAATACTGCGAATCCCTGCACCTTAACCCCACCTTCGATCAGGCGTTGTTTGCTGGTCTCCAGCTCAGGTGCGTCATGGAAGGAGAGTTGACCCTTGGCAAGCCATATTCTAAACAGCGAATCACAATGCAGATCTATAATGTGCACAGATTATGCTCCTCTCGAAACTCATGATAATGTGTTATTACCCTCCATACCTCATCATCTGATCTTCCAGCCCTTCATCATTTGATGTCCCAGACCTCATGAAGAAATTGAACAATGCGATCCACCGATTGCTGAACTAATGCCTCACCTTTTTCCTTGGTAGCGAATGACGGAGAACCGACCACACCCGACTTGGAGATGGACGACAGGCGGCCATATTTCACGATTTCCGGAAAAGAATCTTCATAGGAAGGTACTTCATCTGCGATCTTATCCTGATTTACGAGCTCAGGGTGCAGATGCAGCAGTACCGAGGTGCCAATCTCCGCCGCGTGACCGTTAGCCCATTTGCCGGATTCGGATATGCCATGATCTTGTGCTTTGATGAATCGCCAGCAATCAATCTGCGCGGCTTGCACGTCACCATGCTGTTCCCGAAGCTGATGAACAATCTGATTAATCACCGGGACATTACCGGCATGACCATTGATAAAAAGGATACGTTTGAACCCCCATGTAATCACACTATGTACAATATCGCCAAGATACGCCTTCAGACTTTCCGGACGAATTGTAATGGTTCCGGGAAAATCATTCAGGACATTGGAATCACCAGCTTCCACCGTTGGTCCAATAACCGCACCGACACGTTCGGCTACCAACTCGGCTAACCGATCCGCAAGCAGACCATCCGAGCCAAGGGGCAGATGAGGACCATATACCTCGATTGCGCCTACGGGGATAATCACAAGCTCCGTTTGCTTCTTATATTCCTCGAACACCGTCCAGCTAATCTCTCTAAGTTTACGGCTCTGTGTCATCGTGATCTCTCCTGTCGGTATAGTTATGTGAAAAAATAATTAGAATGCTTCGTTTAAACCTCGGCATACAGATGACAGGCGACGTAACGACCTCCCACATCCTGCAACTCCGGCTTATCCGTCCGGCAAATATCCATACAAGCGTGACAACGCGTATGAAAACTGCACCCGGAAGGCGGATTGGCTGGACTGGGCACATCCCCTTGTAGCACAATTCGCTCCTTCTTGATCAGCGGGTTCGGACTAGGTACTGCCGACAATAACGCCTGTGTATAGGGATGCAATGGTGCTTCGAATAAGTCTTTTTTATCCGCAAGCTCAACGATGCCACCCAGATACATCACACCAATACGACTGCTAATATGTTTAACCACGCTTAGATCATGGGCGATGAACAAGTAGGTCAGCTTGAATTGCTCCTGCAAATCCTGAAGCAGATTAATAATCTGTGATTGAATGGAAACATCCAGCGCGGATACAGGCTCGTCGGCAACGATGAGCTTCGGATTCAAAGCAAGTGCCCTGGCAATACCAATCCGCTGCCGCTGTCCCCCACTAAACTCATGACCATAGCGGTCTGCATGACGGCTGCTTAAGCCGACAATTTCCAACAACTCATCTACACGCCTGGCTCGTTCTTTACCGGTTGCTGTCTGGTGGATATCAAGAGGCTCAGCGATGAGCTCGCCTACAGTCATGCGGGGATCGAGGGAGGCGTACGGGTCCTGAAATACCATCTGCATATCTTTTCGCATTTTGCGTAGCTCTTCTGGCGGCAGTCCAACCATGTTTCGTCCCTCATAGATAATTTCACCTTCTGTTGGACGAAGAAGCTGTAGTAATGTCCGACCTGTTGTTGATTTGCCGCATCCACTCTCTCCAACGAGCCCCAGTGTCTCCCCTTTATAGATCGTAAACTTCAGGCCGTCTACGGCCTTCACTTGTCCCACCGTACGATTAAAAACGCCTTTCTTGATCGGAAAATACTTCTTCAGATTGTTCACCTCAAGCAGCGGCTCATTCATAGAATCGCCTCCTTCGCATCTGCATGAAGCCAGCATCTGACTGTGTGTCCGACCTCTACCGTCTCCAGCTGTGGCAGCCGTTCATGACAAATATCTTGCGCATATTCACAGCGGGGGCTGAAACGACAGCCTTGTCTCAAACTGCCAGGCGGGGGAACGCTACCTTTAATGGAATAGAGCCTGCGTTCATTGGTGTCGAGTGTTGGCATCGATTTGATCAGCCCCTGTGTATAGGGATGCTTCGGATTCGTAAATAGTGTCAGTACATCGCACTCTTCAACAATCTGACCGCCATACATCACGGCTACACGGTCACACATCTCCGCAACAACGCCGAGGTCATGGGTAATTAGCAAAATGGAAGTCCCTTCGCTAGCCTTCAGCTGCTGCATAAGCTCCAAAATTTGCGCTTGAATGGTAACGTCCAGCGCGGTAGTTGGCTCATCGGCAATGAGCAACTTCGGACTACAGGCCATTGCCATGGCAATCATAACCCTCTGCCTCATGCCACCAGACAAGCGATGTGGGTATTCATACAGAATCTGCTCAGGGCGTGGAATACCGACAAGCCGCAACAATTCGATCGCTCTCTCTTTGGTCTCGGATCGACTGACTTTCCGATGATTGCGGATCGCTTCCCGAATCTGGTCACCAATCGTGAACACCGGATTGAGCGAAGTCATCGGCTCCTGGAAGATCATCGCCATTTCGTTACCTCTTACCGTTCGCATCTCCTTCTCGGAGAGGGCAAGAATGTCTTTGCCATCGAAGGTAACGGAGCCTTCAACCTTTCCTTGCGTTAATCGCATGGCGGTTAACGAGGTAACACTTTTGCCAGAACCAGACTCACCAACAATACCAACCGTCTCCCCTTCATAGATCGTAATATCGACACCGTCTACTGCAGGAATGACACCCTCGCTTGTGTGAAAATACGTCTTGAGTGCCTTCATTTCAAGTAATTTGCGTTTCAACGCGAGCCCTCCTTGTCATTTCCGGTACAGTAAGCTGCGCTCTTGTTGTCTGCTGCCATTCCTCGTGAAGCGGAGCAAACTATACCTTCATCTTGGGATCAAGCGCATCGCGCAGTCCATCCCCCAGCATATTGAAGCCCAGAACAACAAGCATAATCGCCACACCTGGCACGATAGAGATATGAGGTGCAGCTCGCAGGAATTCCCGGCCCGTACTCAGCATGGTCCCCCACTCCGGTGAAGGCGGTTGAGCCCCCATCCCCAGAAAGCTCAGTCCCGATGCGGACAGGATGGCTGTTGCAACCCGCAACGTGGAGAGCACGATGATTGGAGCGATACTGTTCGGAATAATATGTTTGAAAATAATTCGGCTATGCTTCGCTCCCATGGATCTCGATGCTTCAATATACTCTTTGCTCTTAATAGAGAGCACCGCACTGCGGGAGATCCAGGTGAACGACGGAACTGAGAATATGCCGATGGCAATCATTAGATTCATCATGCCGGGTCCAAGAACACTAACGATGGCCAGCGCAAGCAAAAAGCCTGGGAAAGCCATAAAAATATCGGTAATGCGCATAATCAGCGCTTCGATTCTGCCCCCGAAATAACCAGCGATTGTGCCGAGTGCGACGCCAAATACGACAGAGATAACCACACCTACTATGCCGACCATCAACGAAATACGTGAACCGTAAAAGATACGCGAGAGCATGTCTCTTCCATACTCATCGGTTCCTAATGGATGACTGAGAGATGGTGATTGCAGCAGCTTATCCATATTTTGTTCCAGTGGATCATACGGAGAAATCCATGGCGCCAGAATCGCGATCAAAATAAACAAGGTGACGATCCATAGGCCAATCATCGAGCGTTTATTGCTGCCTACCCTCTTCAGAATCTGCCTTAACAATCCACTTCTGATGGGTGCAGCTGCTGGACTTACCTGGACGGATATGGGCACAGCATTGGGTTCACTCACGGTTATGCCTCCTTCCGGTCATAGCGTATTCTCGGATCTACCGCGGCATAACACAGGTCTACGAGCAGATTAATAATGACAAAAATAAAGGCGACAAACAGAATGCTCCCCTGTACAGCCGAGTAATCCCGGAATTGAATCGATTGAATGATATATCTGCCTAGGCCGTTCATCGAAAATACCGTCTCCGTCAGCACCGCTCCACCTAGCAGATTGCCGATTTCCATTCCAATGACGGTAATGATAGGCACGAAGGCATTTTTAAGTGCATGCTTATAAATAATGAGCCACTCGCGCACTCCCTTGGCCTTGGCTGTCCGAATGTAATCCTGATTGATCACCTCAAGAATACTGGATCGCGTCAGGCGGGCAAGTACAGCAGCGGAGGATATGCCAAGTACCAGAGCAGGCAGTATGAAATGCTTAAATTCGCTACTGCCTCCAGAAGGCAGAATGGGAATATAATATGCGAAAAGAAGAATCAGAATAATACCTAGCCAGAACACCGGCATCGATATACCGAATAACGAAAAGGCCATTGAAGCGTGATCCCGTGCACTACCTGGCTTGGTTGCAGCGATCACCCCGGTGAATAAGCCAATGACAATCGTTACAAGCGTGGCAAGCAATGTCAAAATCACCGTGTTCGGAAAACGCTCCAGAATTTCCTGAAGGACCGGATTATCCGAACGCATCGACGTGCCAAGATCACCTTTCAGCAATTGCAGATTGTACTGCACATATTGCTCATACATCGGTTTGTCCGTGCCCAGTCGCTCCCGAATGATCTGAACTTCCTCCGGACTCGCATCCATCCCGGCAATAAGCTCTGCCGGATCACCGGGAACAAGCTGAAGGATGACGAACGAGAGTAGAGAAACACCGATTAAGGTAGGTATCATTTGAAGCAATCGTTTCAGAATATAGTTAAACACGTTGTGCTCCTTCCTGGCTGATTGCCCGGTTCAGGCCATCCTGACGGTTAGCCGTACAAATGAGCTTGTCTATGCAAATGGGAAGGGAGCTTGGCACGAACATCGCAAACCCGCTCCAGGTCAATGCGGTAAGGAATTAACGTCTCCGTCTCGTCGCCACGTGCAACGACAACCCCCATCGGGTCAACAATCAGGCTCTGCCCGATATAAAACTCGTTGATTTGGTTCACGGCAACGACATATGCGGTATTTTCCAATGCTCGTGCAGTGACGAGTGTTTCCCAATGTTGCTCTTTGACATGTCCGCGTACCCAGCCGGATGGAACCAGAATGATGTCCGCACCATGCAGTGCTTGGTAACGAGCAATCTCCGGAAATCTCAGCTCATAACATACGAACAATCCCAGTTTGCCAAAAGGCGTATCGATTGGCTCGAACAATGCTGTGCCCGGTTTAATATCACGTGATTCCTTCGCACCGAAAGCATCGTATAGATGGGTTTTGCGATAGCTGCTTACAATCTCCCCATCGGAATCAATGATGACAGCCGTGTTATAGACCCGATCGTCATCGGAATCCTCCGTCGTCTCCCGCGTACCGAATACAACCCAGACACCATATTGCTTGGCAAGTGCGCGCATCGTTGTCGCGAAATGCCCATCGAGCGGCTCTGCATCTTCCAGCTTCTGTTCCCGCGGCGTGCCGATTTGGTAGAAGCTCATGAAGGCTTCCGGGAAAACAACGATATCTGCGTGATGAATACGCGTTGCTTCCTCTAGTGCTTTTTCCGCTTTATCTAGGTTCTCCTGTTTAGTACTGGACGACCCGAACTGTGCCATAACGAGTTGAAAGGTCATTGCTGTACTCACACTCCTAATTTGTTTTTTACAAAACCTCATCTTCACTTCAGTCTTAGATTCGTACTTTCTTTCGTTCATACGCCCATTCATTCATTGCTTCACATATGGTAAAGTGCCGTCTGCACGGCACCCTTCAGCTTATTTGAACTTCACACCACGCAGATCCCATAACAGTGAAGGCAGGAATGTAATGCCCTCAACCTTGCTCGAATAACCGACTTGAACACTATCTTCGTACAGTGGAATCCATGGTGCATCCGCTTTAATCAGTTGCAGAGCCTCATTGTACGCAGTTTGGCGTTCTTCCTTATCCAGCGCTTGACCACCTGCAAGAATGAGTTCATCTACCTTAGGATTATTGTAAAAAGCGTAATTGGACTTGCTTGTGGAGAGGAAACTGTCCCTAAGCAGAGCATCCCCGTCACCAGTAACGGATGACGCGCCTCGGACAAATAGATCATAGCTGTCCGGATTTTTGAGTGCATCGAGATAAGAGGCAAGTTCAAGCACCTGTAGCTCTGCTTTGAATCCCAGCTGTTGAAGGCTGTTCTGTACGAATTCAGCAGCAGGACGATCCTGAACTGTATTGGCTGCGAGAATAATACGCAGTGGCGTTCCTTCCGCAACGCCTGCTTCTTGCAGGAGCTTCTTCGCGGCTTCCACATCGTAAGCGTAGGCACCTACGTCCGCATAACCAAAGGAATTTTTAGAAATAAACGAAGTGGCAACTTCAACACGTCCCTCATACAGTTTCTTGACCAACGTTTCGCGGTCGATCGCCAGATTAAGAGCATTGCGAACCTTCACATCATCAAATGGTGCATGCTTCGTGTTAATGCCGATATACCCCACACGGTTGGTGGAACGGGTATTCACCGTAAAGTTGCTATCATTGGACAGGCGTTCAATGTCTGTAGCTGGCACTTTATCGATGATGTCAGCTTCCTCGGATTCAAGCATAATGACACGAGCAGCATTTTCAGTTACGGTCTTGAACGTAATGCCACTTACACCAGGTTTGCCACCCCAATATTGCTCATTGGCTTCAAGCACAACCTCATTACCTGAACTCCAGCTCTTGAGCTTGAAGGGACCTGTGCCTACAGGTTCTTTGGCAATACCTTCTTCATTTTCCTGAATGGATTTGGGGCTAATGATACTACCGGAGGTCACTGCAATATTGTTCAAAAATGCGCCTTGCGGCTCTTTCAGCTGAAACACAACCTCGGAATCACTCGTTGCGGTGACGGATTCAATGAACTGCCCCAGCGTTGCATATTGGGAAAGCTTCTTATCCGGATTGATCAGACGATCAAAGTTTGTCTTTACCGCCTCCGCATTAAAGGGGGTTCCATCCTGAAACGTCACATCTTGGCGTAGTTGGAAGGTCCATGTTTTGCCGTCGTCGGATGTCGTCCAGCTCTCGGCCAGCTGCGGGACAATTTCAAGCTTGTCATTGAAGGTAACCAGACGGTCATAGATCTGATAACTAATTAAACTGGAGATGGAATCGGTGGAGTTCTGGGGATCGAAGCCAATGGCATCCCCTGTTAGAGCAATGGTCAGACCCTTGAGCGAAGCGTTCTCGGCTGAGCCACTGCTATTGCTTGCAGATGAATTGCTATTCGTGTTCGAATCGGCCCCGTTGCCACAGCCAACGGCAAACAGTGATAAGGCAATCAGGATACCGCCAAACTTGTGCATAAAAGGTCTTTTTTTCATCTCGTGCTTCCCCCTTCATGATCTGCTGCCTCGTGATGTGCGGAATGGGATGCAAGGAGCTTCCCATACCCGAGTTCCTGCCGGCGTTGCTCTTCCTTACGCTGCTTGTCCTGGGCAATGACCCCGATCTCCTTGGCATAGCGCGGATTAATGACAAAGACACCATCATCATCACCAACGATCAGATCGCCAGGCTGAATACTGACGCCGCTGACACTCACCGGTGTGTTGACCTCACCCTCAAGTTGCAATGAACGAGTGGTTAGTGCACTAATGCCTTTGGAGTAAATGGGAAATCGTAGCTCTGTAATCGGACGAACATCGGTCACACAGCCAGATATAATCGCTCCGGCAATTTTTTTGTCCAATGCTGCATACGTTACAAATTCACCCCAGCATGCCCGCTGGTCATCGCCTGACATATCCACAACGATAATGTCGTTCGGCTGGGCAATTTCAAAGGCGTGACGGATTGCCGATGCGTCAAGGTGAGGAATGCGTACAGTGACGGCATTGCCCAGCAATCGAATGGGACGGAACAGTGGCTGCAAGCCATTTAGAAAACCAAAATCAGTCATATGTCCGATTGTTGATGGACTAATATCCGAATACAGCTCTAGCAGCTCATCGGTAACCCCCTGTACTCTTGGCTCAATGCGAAACATAAGATGAATTCTCTCCCCGCTTACTAAAATGGTAAATAATAAATCACATAAGAATACTATGAATTTAACTTAATGAAGAGGATAGCATTGCCTGTCCTTGGCAGTCAATGCATTAGCATATAGATAATTCCAATCGAGGAATAGGGGAAAACTATCGATCCTTGTCGTAAAAATGTGTTATCGACAGAGCCGTATTCGAGGAATAAACGAGGGTTGCGATTACTTCAATCATCACAAAAAAAACCACGTCCAAGGACGTGGTTTAATTGTTTTATGCAAAAATGAACCTAATGAATTCTATTCCACTGACAACATTACCGGAACAATGCGTTCACACAACTGCGCCAGAGTGGTCACTTCAAGAAGGAAACTTAGACCTCATTACATCTTTCCAGCAAAATCTGGATCTGGCGCTCCAACCACTGCCCAAGCAATGGATGTGGCAACAGCGTCTCACCGCTGTACACATAATCCAGTTCCTTCAGCCGGTCCGGGATTACGTTCCTCGTGAAGTAACCGGCACTCAAAAACAGCGGCGCCACAATGACTCGGTTCCCCCGCTCTTCGCTCCAATACTTCACTTTGTCGTACACACTCTCTGGATTCAACAATGCATAATCCATATGGGCTACGCCACTAACTTCCTGTACACGCTGTGCAAGAGAGGAAATTCCCGCTTCCCAACGCTCGCGAAATCCATCATGAATACTACCGTGCCCTACCAGCAGAATCGTTTCCTTCTCCGGTTGCTGCGAGAGCGATCGGACTTTGTCCCACACCATCACTGCAATATCCGGATCATTATCCACTGGATAACCAAAGTGAACCCGCGCTGTGACCTGGAACGGTTCCAGATCTGTTTCCCGCTCAGGTGCTTCCTTTGCACCAATGGCAAATTCAATTTCATCCACATGTGTACTTCCAGATGAAACGAATAAAGGTACAACCAGCATATCGGTTACGCCTTGCGCTTCCAGTCGGTCGATACCGTCCTGGATCAGGCGTCCTTCCACCAATTCAAGAAATCCGGCTTCAACTGGCAACGGGCGGGGCAGATTTAACCGGGAGATCGCGTCATCGACGGATTCCACCCAGGTCTGCTCCTGAGAACCGTGACTGATGATGAGTACACCCGGCTTCTTCATGTTAGCGTCCCAGGCGTTCCAGCGTCATTTTATAACCATCATTGCCGTAATTCAGGCAGCGTTTGACACGTGAAATCGTAGCAGTACTCGCACCCGTCTCAGCTTCAATCTGGTTATACGTATTGCCTTTGCCCAACATACGAGCCACTTCAAGTCGCTGTGACATGGATTGGATCTCGTTTACGGTGCAGAGGTCATCAAAGAAGACATAACACTCTTCAATATCTTTTAGAGTCAAAATAGCCTCAAATAGTTGTTCAATGCTTTTATCATTTAGCTTTTTCAGCTGCATTTCATCATCATCCCCTAGCGGTTACTGTGTACCTACATTGTACTCACCCTGAGTTGGTATTTCAAGCGTTACCGATTTCACGCACTACAGAATAAAAATACATGTTACCGCTTACAAAAGGTACTATTGTCCTCCCCTCGCGCACATCTAGCGAAATTATCGCGCTATATCCCAGTTTTCACCTGTATATTTCCGATTACTTATGTAGGAATTCAATCAACCTAATTGTTACAATTTTGTGTCTAAACTGCATTTTCCTGTATGGATACCTCCCAGCATGTCTACGCGCC
Organism: Paenibacillus amylolyticus; assembly: GCF_001570725.1. Classification (GTDB taxonomy): domain Bacteria; phylum Bacillota; class Bacilli; order Paenibacillales; family Paenibacillaceae; genus Paenibacillus; species Paenibacillus amylolyticus_A. The sequence goes on along the minus strand of NZ_BCNV01000003.1, from coordinate 58,123 downwards.
CAAATCCGCAAATATCCCGTTTTCCGGGATACCCGCCTACGCCGTCTCTCCGCGAATGACATACAGTATAGCAAAAGGGAGTTCCAGTAGGGTCTATGATGTTCATCTGTCATGTAACTCATGGAACGCAATTCCGAAATCCAACATAGAAGGAACGTGATCGTTCATGCCACAGCATTATTATCACCGCCAGCCAGCACAAGGGCAGCGTCCGTCTTCTCATGCTCATCGGCAGGCACATACTTCTGCCTATATGCCGCCCGGTGTGGTTCCGCGGTCTTTGAATGAAACTCAGATCCAACCGATGTATCCTGGCGTAGAGCCTCATTACCCGGGCTTTGGTGAAGTCGAAGCATCAGCCATCGTACCCTATGGGCAAGGTGTCCCTGGCGGGAACTTTTATGGAGGTGGAGCCCAGGTGGTCCCCCCAGCTCCGGTACAGGCGCCTGCTTCAACAGGCGGTTCCGGTTTTTCGTTAGCTAACATTGGTGAGTTAAAAGGAATGATCGACCGCTTCGGCGGGATTGATGGAATCATGAGTGGAATAGGCAAAATGCAGAAGGTCGTCGGCGGCATCCAGCAGATGGCTCCGATGATGAAGCTCGTTATGGGCATTCTGCCTTTTGGAAAAGGAAAATCGAATGATAGCGCGGCTGATGCAGACTATGAAGAATATAAGACTCCCCGGAAACGTAAGCGCAAGCGCCAGAACAAACCAACGAGTGTCCCACGTCGTCGCAACACGACGCCAATCCGCCGCAAATCCAATTCCACGAAGCGCCGTCCCAAAAGTCGCAAAGGTTAAACCCATCCAGGCACCCCCTTATAGAAGGTGGGTGCCTTAACTCTTTTCTTCAATATACATAGAAAATTCAGGAACTTATGTTCTTATTCCTGTCATTTGAGGTATACTGGATAGTAACTAAAGGAGGCGGACCATGGAACTTTTCAAAGACAAATACACTCCCGCATTAATCGGTCGGACTGGTGAATTGTTGCGTCAATTCTACCCGAAGCTGGATACCCAGCAATTTCATGAATTAGTGTTCGCTGAGGGTTGGGAACAGTTGGAGTTCAAAGCACGGATTCGTCGAATCACACTGGCCTTGACCCAAGTGTTGCCCGATAATTATGAAGAATCATTACATATCATCGAACAAGCTGCCCCCCATATGAGAGGCGTTGAATATCTGTTTGTACCGGATTTTATCGAAGTGAACGGACTGGACCCAGAAGATTACGAGCTATCCATGAAATATCTGACCGTCTTCACACCTTATTCCAGCTCCGAGTTCGCGGTACGCCCGTTTATTGATCGTTATCCGATCCAAACCATGAAACATATGATGGCGTGGGCAGATAGCAACAACGAGCATATTCGCAGACTTGCCAGTGAAGGTAGTCGGCCCCGTTTGCCATGGGGAGCTAAACTCCAGGGATTCATCACCGATCCAACACCTGTACTGCCAATTCTTCACGCGTTAAAAGCGGACGAGTCCCTCTATGTCCGGAAAAGTGTGGCCAATCATCTGAATGACATCTCCAAAGACCACCCTGAACTGGTGATGGATCTAGCCACGACCTGGTACGGACAACATACGCACACGGACTGGATTGTCCGGCATGCCAGCAGATCATTACTGAAGAAAGGACATCGCAAAGCGCTAAGCCTTTTTGGTTACAACGAGCAGGATGCGATTCACATTGAGCAACTTCAGCTTGCCCACGATACAGTCGCTATTGGCGAGGATCTTCATTTTTCATTTGATGTGGTCAATGAGAGTGGCGAGTCTCAGATGCTGAGAATTGAATATGAGATGGGCTACATGAAGGCGAACGGCAAGCAGGCTCCCAAACGATTCAAATGCTCCGATAAAATGTACCCGACAGGAAGAACCAAGGTAGCCACCAAACAATCTTTCAAAGTCATCACAACGAGAAAATATTATGCCGGTCTGCATACGCTAACAATTGTTGTGAATGGTAAAGCGGCAGCAACGACTTCTTTTGTCCTTGAAATGGAGTAACAGGAAGACATCGTAAGTTATACACAGCTTATTGCTGCGGAATAGTTATTCACATGTGGATACATTTATTTTCAAAACTTCTATAGAAGAATCAGAAAGGCCACCTGGCAAGCATCATCTCCCGACAGTTAATCCTGCTCGAGATCCTTGTCCAGTGGCCTTTTTATATGTAACAAACGTTGCTTCAGCTATGCAATCTTCTTCTGATGATCTGCTCGCAATAGCTTGCGCTTATCACCGAAAGGGTGGAACTGTATACGGAGCAGTAAGGTATAACATTTCTACTTAAACCATCCCCGCTTCACAAACCAAGCCACCATACTCCCGCCAAGCACAAACATTAACAGAAGCACCGCACCATACCCAAACTTCCATTGAAGCTCAGGCATATAGGCAAAGTTCATGCCATATATACCCGCAATCAGTGTGAGCGGCATAAATACGGTCGTAATCACCGTGAGTGTCTTCATGATCTGATTCATCCGGTTCGAGTTCAGGGAAATATAACTGTCGCGCAGGTCAGCGGTCATCTCCCGATCGGCTTCGATCATGTCTGTCAGCTTCAATAAATGGTCATAGATATCGGTAAAATAAGCCGTATGTTCACCTGTTCGCTGCACATGCTGGGAGTTCACCACCCGATAGAGCAGATCCCGCATCGGTACTACGGTTCTTCTAAGCTTCAGCAATCGAGTCCGCAGATCAAACACCTGGTTCATCAAGTCTTCAACCGACTCTTGTCCACCCCGGTTCTCCAGTTCAGCCAGTTCATCCTCAATGGCAAATAGAGACGGGAAATAATGATCGACTAGCTTGTCCATCACCGTATACGCTGCTGCCACCGGACCTCTCGCCCAGATGGTTCGTTCATGTGCATGGTGCAACAAGCGTTCCCACGCTTCATCCACTTCCTCCAACACACCATGATGGAAGGAAACAAGGAAGTTCGCTCCGAGAAACAAGTCCACCTCCTCGGCTTCCAAAGTGGATGGATTAAGTGCATGCAGTACAAGAAACTGCAAATTATCATAATAATCGAGCTTCGGCCGCTGCAACACATGCAGACAGTCCTCTATAGCTAAGGGGTGAAAATGAAAATATGTATCCAGCAAACGGCTTTCCTCTTCCGTTGGCTGGTTAAAATCGGCCCATACCCAGGCGTAATCGTTCAAATCCAACTGTGTAAGTGGTACGTTAACGGAGACTTGATGCTCTCGTGTAATAGCGAGTGTACGAATCATAAATTAGACCACGTCCTTGTCCTGTATCTTTACGTCATTGTACAACTTTAACCATAGGCACGTCTCCAACGTAGCCAAAATATCCACAAACACATTCAAACTCGACAACAAAAAAAGCCAACCCTGTTGGCTTCTCTCATTTCCCTATCCACAGTTCCCTGTATCCACAGGAATATCTTCTTTTGGTTTATCATTCCACGGATGGCTATCCACATATCCAGCCTGTCCACACGTTCATGCACAGGCGTCTCTTGATTTTGGTTGTATAATTGTCCACATATCCCGATATTCACACAGTTATGAACAGTTTGTCTGGTAACCCCGAATTTGTTCGGGATAACTTCTCTTTTTAGAAAATAATCCAGTACAGCAATCCTGCAAGTCCAGCAGTAATTGGAATCGTAATGAACCACGTAATAATGATACGTCCAGCAAGTCCCCATTTTACAGCAGAGAAACGTTTCGCGGAACCCACACCCAGAATAGCTGATGTGATCGCGTGCGTTGTACTAACTGGAAGGTGAAGCAACGTTGCTGTGAAAATAACGGAAGCAGCTGACAGATCGGCGGCGAATCCGTTAATCGGTTCAATTTTAAAGATTTTGGTACCCATTGTTTTGATGATTTTCCAACCACCAATGGATGTACCCAGAGCCATCGCGGTTGCTGCTGAGATTTTAACCCACAGCGGCACTTCCAGATGATCTTGTACACCTGCTGCTACCAAAGCAAACGTAATAATACCCATCGCTTTCTGTGCATCATTCGTACCATGTGTGAAAGCTTGCAGTGCTGCCGTGAAAATCTGTACTGTACGGAAACCTTTATTCACGTTATGCGGACTGCGTTTGGCAAAAATGTATTTGAGAATCGTCATGACCACATAACCGATGGCAAATGCGATTAGAGGTGATAATAGCAAACCTCCGACAATATCAATGAACCCGCTCCACTTCACTTTGTCAGAACCAGCGCCAACGAGCACGGCACCTGCAAGGGCCCCGATCAGTGCGTGTGATGAAGAAGACGGAATACCAAACCACCATGTAACCAGGTTCCAGATAATCGCAGCGATCAAGGTGACTATGACGACCTCGATCCCGTTATCCAGCGTGGTGGGGTCGGTTACACTCCCCCCAATCGTCTTCGCAACGCCTGTAAACATCATCGCACCGACAAAGTTCATTACCGCTGCCAAAAGAATCGCGCGACGTGGCGTCAGAGCCCGTGTCGATACTGAAGTGGCAATGGCATTGGCCGTGTCGTGAAAACCGTTGATGAAGTCAAACGCCAGTGCAAGGAAGACGACTATACCTAATACCCAAATCGTTGTTTCCATTATTCTCTGGCTCCTTAAGAATTACGCATGATGATGGATTCGAGCACATTTGCTACGTGTTCACAAGCATCCGTTGTTGTCTCAAGACGTTCGTAAATTTCTTTACGTTTGATCAATTCAATCGGATCAGGAACGGTAGCGAAAAGGTTCTTGATACACATGCGCAATACTTCATCACCCTGATTTTCCAGATCGTTCAATCGAATCGTGTACTCGCGAATCGCCAGCAATTTTTTCTGAGACAGCAAATGAATGGCCTTCTGAATTTCGTAAGCCGATTGGCGCAAAATTTCAGCAAATTGCACGATATATTCGTCAGGATCCGTCAGTTGGTACATATAGAAACGGGAAGCCGTTGCTTCAAGTCCATCCAATACGTCATCAAGTGTTGTTGTCAGCTCCATAATATCATCGCGTTCGATCGGCGTGATAAACGTTTTGTTGAGTTCCGTAATGATTGTGTGAACATAGTCATCACATTGGGACTCGTACTTCTTCATTTCATTGGCAAAAAGAGTCACATCCTGAAGGTTGGAAACATGCTGGGAGAAATAATCTGCCGCTTGAACAACCGTATCTGCCATGTTCTCCAGTGTCTCAAAAAATATATCCTTCTTCTTCTTAAGCTTCATAGCCCTATCCCCTTTACGGAAAAAATTGCCGATAACCGATGAAACATGAAATGACAACCTTTGATATCTTATCATATTTGTTTCATGGTTTGTACAAAAGGTGTGATCCTTTTTTATATTCTTATCACATTAATCTGAAATGAATCTTAATTATTTGGAATAATGGCAAATTCAAGTCGAGATTTTACACTGCGTTTACAATTCGACATGAGAATTCAGATTCGACACTGTTCTGCTTTTCACGCAAATGTATAATATCATGTCTTTAGGGCGACAAAATGCATACTTGTTTCATCGCTTTCTTTCATTGCATACAACTTTATTGAACAGCCAGCTTGACATGACTCGCAAATTCCGGTTGATTTGGAACAATGCTGATAAAAGTTTTGCCAGGTACAAGAGCCACTTCACTGCCGTCCCGAATAAAACGGATGATATCCCCCTGCTTCTTCACCCATTGTCCACGAATCATCTTGCCCTTCTGAAACAGCATGGCTTCCCCGCCCTGATCCAAATTAACGGACAACCGGCCTACACTATCGAGCACTTTGTGATCTGCACCTGCAACAATGATATTCGCTGCACCAAGCGGATTCCCGTTATCCAGATCCTGATCTGCCTTGCCATTCACCATTCTCATATATCGTCCGCTAACTTCATCATAATCATACGTCACCCGGTAACTATCCAATAAATAATGGATATCAAATTGCTTCACCGTCTCTCCTGCTGATGTCGCACCGTCTTCGTTATAGATGTATACCGGAGATTTGAAGTCATGACTGTATCCCTTGATATCTGCCCCTTCTCTCAGCTTGTCCGCTGAAGTGTACAGATTATGTGGAGCTTTACGATCCGAGGAACGCCAGAAATAAGGCCCGCCATTCGATATTTCATCCATATGCTGTTTCTGCTGCCTTTGCAAAATGGAATAAGCCTCCGGACTACCTCCGGCATGAACAAGTACACCATCATAACTTTCGCCCAGCTCAATCAGGTATGGACGTATGCTGCGTACGGGTCCGACCGTCTCAGCAGCGCCTTCACTCTGGAAGATGGCTATAAAACGGGTAATACCTCCCTCTGCGAGGACTTCCAAAATGATATCGGCTGAACTCAGACCCGATTGGGGCCGAGCTGCTGGAGCATTATTAATCATCACGGCGAGTGGTCGACGCGTAATCGCTTCATCTACAGGAAGACCTGTCAGTGGTGCTGTGTAAAGAGACGTGCTTGGCTCCTCCACATTCTGTTCTTCTTGCACAGGTGCTGGGGTCGGTTCTGGCTGAAGTGGCATCTGGGCCACCTCCTGGTTTTGGCAGGCAACTAGACTCAATGCGAGAATACACAGGGATGCAGCTGATGCAGCTTTGTTCCATTTAAAAAGCTTCAATATAGGACCTCCTGAACGATATGGCCTGGTTCTAAGTTGTGATATATGTCTCATGTAGGCAACCATTTCACGTATTTCTTTCCATTTAATCACACACCATCTGATTTGTCTCCGCCCAGGAGGCCTTGATACAGCCTGAAATTCACATTTGAAACAGCATATCGTCAGAAAAATATGTCCTAAATGTGAACTTCTCAAACCTTACTTAAAATTTGAACTAGATTGTGATTTTAATCACAAACAAAACGACTTTTGAACTATACAATAAAGACATCAAAGGTGATCACTTAGAAAAACAAAAACAACACACACTAAATTCCATGAAGGAGTGGTTCATATGTTCAGCTTCAACCAATGGCTTAGAGAAAACAAAGTAGCAATGTGGATTTTGACAGTACTTCGGGTGTATATCGGTTACGATTGGATGACTCACGGATGGAGCAAATTGACCGGCGGATTCCAAGCAGGCGGGTTCCTCGCTGGGGCAGTCGGCAAAGCAACGGGTGAAAACCCTACAGTTCAAGCATGGTGGGGAACATTCCTTGAGAAATTCGCTGTACCAAACGCAGGATTGTTCGACTTCATCATCCCGCTCGGTGAATTCCTTGTAGGTGTAGGACTCTTACTCGGATGCTTCACAACACTGGCTGCACTGATGGCTCTCGTGATGAACTTCGCGTTCCTCTTCTCGGGTACAGTAAGCACGAACGCTCAACTGGTTCTGATGCAAATCTTCCTGGTTGTTGCTGGTGCAAATGCTGGTAAAATCGGTCTGGATCACTGGGTACTGCCTTACCTTCGCGGATTGATCACTCGCAACAAAGGGAATCATCCTAAAGACACACCAACGATTAGCCCGACTCAAAAAACAGCTTAAGCAATAGCAATCATTCATCAAATTTTCAGCCCTGCTCTCCATCCCCCGGAGAGCAGGGCTTTTTATGTCTGAATAATCTATGAACTATACTCGTCTCGAGTAGTAACTACGATGAAAAATGAAAAAAAGCCGTTTTGCGATATGACATCGTAAAACGGCAAGAGAGACTAATCCCGGATCGGGTTCAATTATGTTGGAGTACATCATCAAAACTTGCACCGTTTCCACTCGTGTGGATTCCATGTTTGGAGTGATTGCCTGTTGCTTCCACCATTACATCACAATTACTTTACTCGTGCTCTCATCAATACCTCTGTTGCTTCCGCACGGGTTGTCAGCGCCGAAGAATCAAATGCTCCATTGGCACGACCTTTCATCAGACCCGACTGCTGCATGTGAGCTGCTGGCTGACTTGCCCATATAGGGATGCTGGCTGTATCAGTAAAGGAAGATTCGGTCGCAACATCAGTCAGTGTCAGCGCACGGCTGACCATAACTGCCATCTCCGCACGTGTGATTGGAGCGTTTGGACGCAAGGTTCCATCCTCATTGCCTTGAATCCACCCCAGCGCGCTTGCCTGTGCGATCTCTTTGATCCCCCACGTCCCAATCTGGGCTGCATCCACGAAAGCAGGCATTGTTGAAATAACATCTTCATGATCAGATACCGGCTTCAGCATTCGAACAAGCATGGCTGTAAATTCTGCTCGTGTAACTTGCGCTCCTGGATGGAACGTACCATCAGCATAGCCTTTGACAATACCAAGCCCAGCCGCTTCACGAATACTGTCAGCTGCCCAGTGACCTTCAATATCGCTAAAATTGGCTGCTACAGGAACAGCTATTGTTGCCGGAACTGCCATCACAGCAAAACGTGTAAAGTGATTCACATCTACGCGGATTGAATTGCCGTCAACTTTGCCGTCTTCAACCATTGTCCATGGGGTGTTCGGCTCTTGCTGGTACAAGACCGCAAGTTTCTCATTGCTTCGAAGTGAAGTAGGGTCAAAGGTCAGCGTTAACTTCACTGGAATCTTAAAATTACCCTGCGTATTTTTGGTAAACTCCACCACCTGACTCACAACACGTTGATTACTTGCTAAACCAGTAACCGGTATGTCTACCACAATGGCTTTAATTTCTAATGGCTGATCCGAAGCACCAGCTGGAACTTCAAGGAGCACCCCTGTGCCTAGCCGAAGCTCGCCAGCTTGCCCTGCAGGAATGGACACGCTTGCCTGCGTAACATTGTTATCATTAGAAGGACTACCACTTGAGATCGGACTAGAATTGGAGTTGGAACCTCCTCCACTTTCGTTGCTTCCACTATCTACACTACCGCCACTGTTCCCTGTGTTTCCATTGTTTCCGGAGTTACCACCGCCTGGTGATGGTAGCGTCCACCCCGCATATAACGTCATATCCGCATTTACGGTTGCTATTGCAAAATCAAACAGCTGACTGCGTGCGATATCCGAGTACCATCCCGTAAACGTATACCCAGTTCGCACCGGATCGCTTGGACGAGATAACATCTCTCCGTTATTTACTTCAATAGCCTGTATTGTCGTTCCACCATCCGTATTAAAGGTGACGGTTCGCACGGCTATATTCCATTTCGCATACAACGTCATATCTGCCACTACTGTAGTTGCTGCAAAATCGAATGGCTGCCCCGAATCGGTAAACCAGCCAGCAAACGCATAACCTGTGCGCTCTGGATCGGTTGGACGAGACAGAAGGTCGCCATAAGCAACTGTCTGTGGAGCAATTGTAGTGCCTTCATCCGTATCAAATGTAATCTGCTGTACTTGAACTGCCCATTTGGCATACAAAGTTACATCCGACTCAATCGGCTGACTAAAATCAAACTTAACCGTGAGCTGTGAATCTGCAAACCAGCCGGCAAAGACTTGACCTTCCGTATCCGAAGTTGGCTCATTTATTAAGGTTAACTGATCACCATATCCGATACTCATATCAGGTATATCCGAGCCTCCGGTCGTATCAAAGCTAACTGTATAGAGAATGCGTTCCCAGCCTGCATATAGCTGAACATGATCCTGAATAGACGATGTCGTAAAATCGAAACGTTGCTGTAAGCTAGCATCACTATACCAACCGGCAAAGGTATACCCCGTTCGGCTCGGTTGCTGTGGCTCCTGCACCGGATTACCATAGTCGAGCAATTGCTCACTCACCACAGTACCACCATTACTATCAAAGCTGGCTGTATATTGATTGGTCCCCCAACCTGCATACAATGTAACCGAGTCAGTAATTATCGTCTGGAAGTCAAATGGCTGCGTATGTGCTGCATCTGCGTACCAATTGGTAAACGTATAACCCGTACGTACCGGATCTGTAGGTCGCGTAATCAGTGTACCGTACTCTATCGTCTGATCAGGCACATTAGCATGATCTCCCTGATATACGTCGAACGTGACGGTATACGATTGGAGCGTCCAGCTTGCATAGAGCTGTGTATCCACCGTTATTGGCATACTTACAAATTCAAAGCGCTGTGTATGAGCCACATCTGTGTACCAACCACCAAATGTATATCCCGTTAGCGTTGGAGCCGTTGGCTCACTCATGAGCGTACCGTAGTCGATCTGACGATTCGCTACCGCTGTACCTCCGTTACTATCAAAGCTGACGGTGTACCGATTGATATTCCAGCCCGCATACAGCTGTGTATTTGTCGTGATCGGTGTATTCGCAAAATCGAAGAGCTGCGTTTGTGCCGCATCACTATACCAGCTAGTAAATCTGTACCCTGTACGTGTTGGCGCCGTTGGTGCACTAATCGTGAAGCCGTACGTAACCGGCACATCTGATACAACTGTACCTCCGCCGCTATTAAAGCTGACGGAATACTGATTGATACTCCAGCCTGCATACAGCTGTGTATTCGTCATAATTGCCGTATTCGTAAAATCGAATGGCTGCGTGCGCGCCGCATCGCTATACCAACCGGTAAACGTATAACCAGTCCGTGTCGGAGCGGTTGGCTCATCGCCATGATCGCCATAATAGAGATTTTGTGTGGCTACGCTCGTTCCGCCGCTGCTATCGAACAGAAGCTGACGTGGTGCATAGTAGCTGAATGTGATCGTTTGCTTATTATTAGCCGAGTCAGTGACGATCAGCGTATAATTACCTTCCTGATTAACCTGACCTCCGTACGCAAATGGTGCACCATTCAGCGTAGCTGTTCCATCACTAAACGTAATCGTCGGCGGCACAGTATAACGCCCACTATTCGTTACTCCAATTACGGTTGGCGGTGTAAGATCAATCCTAAATTGAACCTGCGTCGAACCGTATCTGTTCATTGCAACTAACATATAGCTACCTTCCGCAGTAACCGCTGTTCCGCTCGTAAACGGATGACCATTCAGGGTCGCCGTGCCAGAGGTAAATACGGGATTGACCGTACGATTGTAAATTCCCCCATCGCTAACACCGGTTACTACAGGTGGCAGAGGTTGCTCTACCTTGATTTGAACTGTCGAATAGCCCGTAGCAAATCCATTATCGTTGTATGTCCTCACTGTGAAGCTATCATTACCGAAATAGACGTTTGGAGCCTGATAAATAAAACCGTTACTGTCTTGTGTAACCGTTCCACGCTGCGGTTGAGTTCGCAAGGAAACTCCCTTGGCATTCGCACTACCAGGCACATTACCCATCAAATCCGAACTGTAAATACGTAACGACTGTCCAGTGGCTACGGTATAAATCGTACTTGTTCCTGCCACTGCGGACGGTACCCCGCCTCCATCACCACGAGAAGGGTATAGTCCTATATCATCCACAGTATAGTATTGAAAATTGTAAGGATTATTTCTTAAATCCGGTATAGCAAAATTATTGATCCCATTACCACCAAACTTCTCTCCCAAGAGTGAAAACAGAGCTGTGTAACTCCACAAATTAAGTAATCTTCCATCGCTAGCACTCCAGTTGGTTTGCATCGGAACAAGGAATGGTATGGTCTGTCCTAGTAAAACTGCACTATTTTGATTCCTGATATCCGTTCCATTCTGACCACCCATCGGTCTTGCCGCAACAGCAAAGTATAATGGTTGGTTTGGCAGCGGTGCACTGATACTGGGTAAAGTGAATTTTTGACCATCCTGAGATCCAAACACATCACTAATAACGGAGTACAGCTGCGGATAACTCTGCGCATCATATGTACTCCCATCCAGCTTGAGCCAGCCATCAGGCGAATAAGTATACGGGAAGATGCGCACTTCACCTGCATGCCCCATGGCAGTCCCGCCATTTTCGCGTGCGGGAAATACCCCATTAGTAGCTATGTAATACCCCATACCGTCAGGTGTAGGAAGTGATGTGAGATCCGGCAACGCAAAGTCGGATCGACCATCGCCACCATAATTCGTACCAAGCAAAGAAAACAAAGCAACATTGTTCTGAATATTCATCTTTTGTCCAGCCGCGAACTCCCAACCACTCGGCACAAATTCATAAGGAAATAGCTGTATCTCCCCTACATACTTTTCATACCACTCCTGCGCGTGCGCTGACTTCGTTGTTCCCCACCCTGCCGATAATGCAGTAAACACTAACACAAAGACCAGTGCGATCTTCCAAAAGGCACGACCGGTATAATAAATCACGCCAATATCTCCCCTTTATTCTCATTTGTTCCTCATGCTAAATGTAGCTCCGCCAAGCAGTAAAATGATGTATGTACTCTGATGCCTAGCGACCTGAAGCAAAAACTTCTCGCTCCTCTGTTGCATGGTTCTGATGAGCTTGCATTTTCAGAACAGCCTACCATCCCCGTCAGCATGCGATTTTTCCGTAGCGTATAACATGATTACGCTTAGTTTACTTTATAGATCAGGAAAATAATATAGCAAATCTTTAGCTATCCAGACTTTATTTTTTTGCACATTTTTACATTTTCAATGATATAAATCACAAATATAACTCTAATTTTCCAAAGCGTTACAACGCAAGCTGCTCATATCCAGCTGCATATACTTGCTCACCTGTAGAATCCCATATTATGATGGTATAAAGTCCAACAGAACAAAGGAGTATCTCTATGCCTACGCAGCGCCGTCTCGAAACTGACGCCGATTTCCAGGAAGCCATGACCTCAAAACATAAAATTCGGGTATTCAAAGATAACCATCAGATTGACTCTGGAGGTATTATCATCCGATTTGATGAGAAAACCGTTGTTGTTCAGTCCAGTGTCAGTGAACTCGCCTATCACTCACGTACTGAATGTGAGTTGTTCGAAATTCGCAAATAGTCTTATAAGTTAGGCTAAAGGCTGTACTTTATATATTTCAACGCTGTGATACCCTGAACACAAAAAAAAAGGTTCCACGCCGTCAACTAACTGACTGTAGGAACCTTTTTGCTTATTTATATTCATAGGTCTAGTCTTGTTCTTGTCTGTTCCAAGTTACACGCCGTCTCCAAACTGCCAGCAGTTCAAACTGAGCGTTCCGTAAGGATAAGACTGGAATAGACGCTTCGCTGATCGGGACATGTCCGCTGTCCCCATAGCGTAGAACAAAGGCGCCAGGTGTTCTGTACCATAAGACGGAACTGCCGTGCGTGCGTGAGGGGCTTTTTTCTCATATTGAAACAGCTCTCTCGTGTTCCACTGCTCCAAGCGCTCCCCGATCCAATTATCAAATTCCACTGCCCACTCTTGCGGCTCATCCGTATTGCCCAGCAATCGCAAATTGTGAACCGTTCCACCGCTGCCAATGATCAGCACATCATCATGACGCAGCTGTTCCAGCATCCGACCAATATCATACTGTTCCTGCGGCGTACGCAGCGAGTCTACAGATACGGCGATCACGGGGATGTTAGCCTCGGGGTACATATGTAGCAGCGGTACCCATACGCCATGATCCAGGCCCCGACCTCGAATCGGCTGATGCGCCAGATTGCTACGAGTGAACAAAGCACATATCTCATTCGCTAGATCTGGCTGCCCAGATGCAGGGTATTCCATGGTATACATCGTAGAGGGAAATCCGTAAAAATCATGCAAGGTCTGATGTGTATCATCCATCGTCACGGACGGTTCGGGACAATCCCAATGCGCCGTAAATACGACAATGGCTTTCGGAGCCGGCAGCCTGTCTCCAAGCTGGTTCAGAAAATGAGTGTAGTCATTGCTCTCCACCGCCAGAGCGGGAGAACCATGCGCAATGAAAAGTGCGGGTAATGTCATTGCTGCCAACCTCCAGACACGGATAGAATGCTTACTCCTCTATTTTACCCCTAAGAAGGCGCTTTTCCAAGCTGACATCCCCAAACAGTTGCAATCCTGCCATTTATATCATCCAGTGCTGCCAATCCTGTTCGATCTTCTGGCGTTCACCCAGCCACTCTCTGGTACGCGTAATCAGCTGTTCCCGCTCTTTACCTGAAGAGAAGGTGTGATCGCCCTGGAAGATGATCTCCTTGTCGCAACGGCCTTCCTGGCGCATCCAAAATACCTTTTGATACAGGAATGCGTAGTCTACAGGGATAATCTCATCTGACGTGCCGTGCACGACGAGAACATCGCCATTAAACTTAACTGCTTCCTGGAATGGCTGTTGTTCAGCGAGTGACTCGAAGAAGGTTGGTGTGAATTTGTATCCGAGATAGTCAGCCGCCCCCAGTTTCACGCCTTCATCGTATACTTCCCGCCCCGTAATCTTCACAATATCATTGAATGGATAACCTACAGAGGACCACATAACCAGATTCTTGACACGTTTGTCGCGCACAGCAGTTAGTAATGCAACCGCACCACCCAGACTATGACCAATTAGTGTAACGCGCGTAGGATCTACATCACTGCAATTAACCGCGTAATCCAGCACCGAGCGGGTCTGTAGCACCATCGACTCCAGTCCCTCTGCTCCATACTCACCACTGCTCTCTCCGCAACCGATGTAATCGAAGCGCAGTACCAGATAACCGTCTTCGGCAAGCTCCCGTGCAGTCTTTACAAACAGACGATCCACGCCGATCCGGCTACCAACGAAGCCGTGGCAGATAACGGCCAGAGGTACTCGCTGCTGACTCTTCTCCTCCTTGATATCTTTCACAACCGGATAATGAATCGTGGCTGTTAATTCTTCCTGTCCATGACGGATACTGATCTGACGTTCCATGCCGATTTCCCCTTTCCATACGAAGCCTGTCGATGTTCTATTTATTAAATATATATAATCCGATAAGTTTAGTGTGTATTAAGATGATAGTAATATATTATCATCCCGCAACCTGCAAGTCAACGTAAGCAAGAACCCTTTATAACTCTACTGCCAGTCTACATTTTATCGGTAGATGAGCGCAAAAAAATGAGCCAAGCTGGTTACAGCTGGCCCGGATATTTTCTGAACTTCAAACGGCTTGGGTCAAGGATCGCTATTCGTAGCTTCTACGGAACATCTCGTGGGTCTCCACCCGTCCATTCCATTCATGTTCATGAGCGGAATCACAGTTATCCCAGAAACTTCTTCCCCTCAGATTGCCATCTGTCAGCTCTTCTGCATACTCCGTATCCTCCAGGTTCTCCTCAAAGGATACAACCTCGTCCACCACTCCACGGGAGTTGCTGTTCATTAGCAGCTTCCGCGTCAAATCTGTTTGTTTATCCATAACAAGCACACTCCAATCTCGGATTTCTGTTGGAAATGCTACTATTGTGATGGAATCGACTGCTCTTTATGCATACTTCACACAATCGTTAGAACTGGGAGATGTGAGGGTATTTTTTTACATGAATCGGGAAAAATAAACCAACAATTATAGGCAGCATGTGCCTCGGAATCCTTCTGCCGAAAGGAATGAATTCATGGGACATCTACTGGAATGGATTCAACATCACGGAAAACTGGTGCTGTTATGCACCTGTGTCATACTGGCCTGTGTATGGATATGGGTCCATCATGAGCAGCTTTTTTATAAGGAATGACTTTGCGAAACGAGAGCCCTTCCCGTATACTAAAATACCGTCAGGGTCTTCATATATTGGGAGATCAGAACGTGTGTAGACAGGGGGAGCAATCATTGGGGATTTCCTACAAGAAGCTTAAAGAAATACAGAATCGGCAAATAACCGAGATGAGTCGGATGACACCCGAAAATGTAAAACTGTATGACCAGATCAGCACAATAGCGCGCCATGCGCCAGCTGACGAGAGAACACAGGAAGAGTGGATTCTCTCCGCAGGAAGAGCGATCGTGCAGGCTCAGAAGGATAATAAGCCCGCTCGCGAGCTATATGGACCTGATCTGGAGCAAGACATCCTTGCACAGCTCGGGGTAACAAATACAGCACCGGAGAAGACGGATGCCGTTGAGGTGGGTAAATCCGATCCAACCCGTGCTACAAGTCCATCCCCTTCAGCGAAAAAGAAAGCCAACGTTGCAGAACCTCAGCCAACTGAGAATCCAGAGCCAGTGAAACGGACACCGAAGTGGTATGCCATGATCGCTTGGGCGGCTTTGTCTTTCGTCATGTTAATTCAGGGGTGTGCCGGATTGTTTGTGGGTTGGACTGGCGGAGATACGGAACCGTTCCAACACATTAGTCTTTTCTCTCTAATCGTTGCGGCAGTTGGCGGAATTGCTCTGGTTGAGATGCTTCGCCGCCTTGCAGAGCGACCGGATGATGAAGGAGCGGACAAGAACACCGTACCTAGGGTTAACCTTAAGGGAATCATCATCTATATCGTAATCGTGGTACTCGTGCTGTTTGTGGGGTATCCATTGCGTGATAAGCTTCCGGTATTTGCACTGGCTCCGTGGGTGAGCGCGGCGATCGGAGTTATTGGACTTGCAACGTTACGTCCTTTCTTTGGAACAAAGAAAACAGGATAACAAGATACATGGACGATTAAGGGGCCTTTTGGGTCCCTTTTTATATTTGGAGTTGATTGCGATGTTTGATCCCCTTGCCTGGCGTCTCTCCAAATTCCCGCTTGTACATCCGGATGAAATAGTTCACTTCCATGCCTACGGTCTCTGCTGCCTCCCTTACACTGGCTCTTGGATGCTTATCCAGCCATTCCGAAGCCTTCTGCAAACGTAATCGCTGCATATATTGATGCCCTGTGACATCATAATGCTGATGAAATAACCGATTGAGATGCTGCACCGAGTAACCCACCGCGTCAGCTACATGCTTCAATAACAGATCGTCCTGATAATGTGTATGCATCAATGCTACTGCTCGGATGAGTGCATCTTTGCCCGGATCAGACTCTCGATTAGAGTATGTTATAGTCTCGCCCTGCGCCGTAGATGATCCAATACCTACGCTAACAACATCAGAGGGATTTTTAGATTGCGCTATATCCAGAATGAGTTGGTAGATCAGCGTTGATGTGTTCCACATCTCCGTTGCTCCTTGATCCAGCGCGTGCCAGAGATTGGTCATTCGTGACCAGATGATTTCAAAACCGGAGATATGGCACGGCTCGATCTGAAGCAAACCCGTGGATTGTAGTACCGATTTAGCTGATGCACCGCCAATACCGATGTAGCCCAGTTCACCGCTTGTTTTGGAATGCGGCACATACTCATGCGCCACTCCGGGTTCCACGATGAATAATTGCCCGGCTCCCATGGTCCATGTTCCTTTTCCCGGAATCCTGAACTGCCCTTCACCGCGTGACAAAAACAACTGATACACCGGAAATCCATCCGGTCTATGCAGACCTTTCTCTTCCTGCGTGCCCACACAATACAGATATAGCGGCAACCGGGAATCCGGCAGACCCGTCAAACGAAATGCAAGCATTCCATCATTCCTTTCGGCTCATAGGCTTCTATCTTATTCCTTCCATTATCCATCGGGTTGTTCTATTCCAGCAATGGTCTAAGGAACCTTTTTGGCGACAAGATTTTCATAAAGCAGGTGAGGTGATTACGCTAGGAAAAAGGAAAACTCCCTTTCCGTATGGAAGGGGAGTCTCCTATGCAATAAAATTACTATATAACAATATTTATAACTCTGTAACTGTATAAATTCTCTGCTTTAAACCAAATATTGAGTTTAAGTCTCAGGGCTGGGCTAGATCCAGCTTAACTGTACCCGATGGAGCAGAAAGGGCATGAGTGTGCGTTGTTGTATTACTGGCAACTGACAGAATATATGCTTTATATTCGCCTCCGGCCACGATGTTAGCTCCAGTTGAATCTCTTGTATCCAGAGTCAAGTTAACTTCACCTGCGGAGAGTTCCCCAGCATTAATAGCTCTATAATTACCGTTTGAGCTTGCTGAGGAAAGGTCTAAACTGTCTGATCCCTTGACAATAAACAGTCGATACTCACCTATCCCCGTTTCAATCACTGGCTTAGTAAATAACACCTTGTAACTTGCATCTGTTACTGAACTTGTATTTCTTAGATCCATATTGGTTACTGCTTGAACCCCAGTAACTTGTGCAAAGATATTAAACTCATTGGAAGCAGCAGATAAATTGGAAGCACGTGATGTACTGTCTGAAACGGACAAGACAAACACGCTGTATTTCTGTCCCGCTACAAGGACACTACCATTAATATCTCGATGTCCACTATTTAGTACTACCGGGCTGCCTGCATTGTTCTTATTGATTTCAACAAAGGAATTAATTCCAAGAGCAGAACTTGTATTAAATCCACTCACTTGGTTAGCAGGTACAATCAAGATACGGTAATTGGAGATATTGGTCTCGCTAGTTGCCTTATTGAAGGTTATTGTTACATCCGAAGGCGTTCCAGACTGTCCTTGATCTTTGACTTTTACATTCACATTGCTCGCCGCCGCTACAGCTGCATTTGAAGTCAATGTGATTATACCAGAGGCTGACGATATTGCATTCGCTAAAGACGCGTTATTATTCACAGCCATCACATACACTCGATAGCCCATATCGTTACGAATCAAGTCACCATCCACTGTTCTCGAACCATTAGATAAGGTAATTGTCTGATTATTACCCGTTCTACTTACATACGTATAATTCGCACTATTTACTGCATTCGCAGAGCTTAGAGTGAAGCTTCCTGCATTTGCATTTTTCACTACAAACATCCGATAATGATTCACATTTGTCTCATCTGCGGATTTGGTGAACGTCACACGGAGATCACGTCCATCTCCATTATCACCGATGTCCGTTGCAGCCACACTGCTCGGAGCGGTTACCGCTGCGTTTGCCGACAATGTAATCAATGAAGAGTAAGAAGACAATGCGTTCTGACTGGAGTTTCCGCTATTACTTAACGATAGAACAAATACACGATAAGAAACGCCATTGGTGATCCGATTTCCATTCGTATCAACCGCACTGGACGGAAGTGTAACTGACAGGTTACCACCCGTTTTGTTCACCTGCGTGTAGTTGTTCGACGCATTAGCTGCGCTCAGCGTGAAGCTGCCCACATTAGCGGAACGAACGACATATACTCGATATGCAGAGATTCTGGATTCATCCGCAGCTTTGTTGAAAGAAACACGCAGATCACGCCCATCAGCATAGTCACTGATATCCGCAACAGCCAGGTTGCTAATCACTCCCGCGTTACCGTTCGTTGTCAGTCTCAGCACAGTGGAGGAAGCAGACAGCGCATTGGTGTATCCATTTTGCTGATTGCCAACAGCCATCACGAAGATGCGATAATCTTGCAGATTCGTTACGTTATAGCCACTTGTGTCCTTCATGGATGAAGGCAAAGTCGTTGTAATGTTGTTGCCTGTTTTGTTCACCGTATAGTACAGACTGGAGGACAGGTTACTTGCTGTCGCCAAATTGAAGCTGCTGGCAACCGAGTTACGTACCACGAAGACACGGTAGTTCGCCACCTTGGACTCATCCGATGAACGGTTGAAACTCACTTGAATATCACGACCATCCCCATAATCCGAGTTATCTCTAACCTGTGTAATTACTGGAGACGTTGCTGTGTTCACGGACAGCGTAAGTGAAGATGATGCTGCAGACAACTTGCTGTCTGTTGTTGCTTCATTCGTACTTACCGACAGGATGTAGACAACATACGCTGTGTTACTTTTAATCAATTCGCCTGACGTATCCCGTGTTGAAGAAGTCAGCTGGCTCTTGACCGCAGCAGTGTTGCCTTTGTAAATGATCGTGGAGTTTGCACTGGACACCTTGTTCGCTGCAGCCAGATTGAATGCGGAAGAGTCCTTCGCTTTGACTACAAAAGCACGATAATACGTAATGTTCGATGTCGTGCTTGGTTGCGTGAAGTTAATCTCCAGATCACGTCCATCGCCATAGTCGCTAATATCTGTGGCGCGCAAGCCTGTAACCGCCTGTACTGTGGATTTCACATTATTGAGCTTCAACGTTTGGGAAGACCACTTCAATGCATTCTTATAATTATTGTTGCTGTTTCCAACAGTCAGTACATACAGGCGATACGTTTCATTGCTATTGAGTAAGTCCCCATTCACGTCACGTGTCTGTGCATTGAGCGTCAGTTTCGGGTTGCTATTATTTGGTGTTACGGATGTATAGTTTGCAGAAGGTACAGCAGATGCTGACGACTCCGTGAAGCTATTCACATCACGAGTTTTCACCAACATAATCCGGTACGCAGACACTGCACTCTCTGAAGTTGGACGTGTGAAGCTCACCGTCAGGTCACGACCATCTCCGTTACTTCCGGATACCGAACCATAGATGTTCCATGCAGCATATTGTGTCTCATCCACTGGAGGCGTTGCCGTTGTCTTGATATCTACACGTTGATTACGCGAATTCCAGAACACTTTCTCTCCAAAAGCTTCGCTGACAAAACGAATGGGAACCATCGTGTTGCCCTTGATCGTGTTCGCAGGTACATCCAGTGAGATCGCTTCCCCGTTGATGTATGCCGTTTTGGAACCGAGTGTCAACGTAACTTCCTGATCGTCGCGAGTTGCAACAATCGTTTTGGTTCTGTTGGTGTACTGTACCTTCGCATCCAATCCTTCAAAAATCGACCGAAGTGGAACCAGTACGCGTCCACCTTTCATGACAGGTGCCTGAGCAGATGATAACTCTGCATCATTAATATATATACTGATTCTCGCAGCTGCATCCATAACCGACGTTGGAAGTGCGGACATCAGCATAGCTGATACAGCCAGCGCTGACATGACCTTCTTCACTTGTTTTCCTCCCGCTTTCCTCATATCCCATATCCCCATTCTCGCAATTAGTTAACATCGAAATAGTTTTCGCTGTTCATTTCATTTAATTCCTGTATTTACCTATGCACAACTAAGACGTTCCGATCAGCTTAAAAGTTTCCAGTTGTACAAAAAATATTTTCGCAGAAATATTCCTCTATCTTCCACCCTCCAAAAGTTAAAAATAACAGAAGAATTTGTCACCATTCCGCAACCACATCCTGCACCAATTGGGTTAATGTATAGTGACTAGTGAACAACGCCTATCATTTTCTTAACTACGGGAGGTTCATATCTATGACATCATCGTTCCAATCTGCCAAACGTAAAGGCATGCGCACCTTCATTACAGCTACGGCCATCGTCATGCTGCTCCAAACGACCGTAGCTCCATTATCTGGAGTCGCTGCTGCCGCATCTTCCAGTACAGATACCAAAGTCACGACTGCCAGTTCAACAACCATATATAAAACATTTCAGTCCATGCTCTACAAAAAGAACGGCTTACCTGCCGCGGATACTTATCTCGAATCTCATATCAATCAAGTCACCACTCATCATGCAACTCTGATGGTCTTACAACTGGAAAATGCCCGCAACAAGGCGTTAACAGCCATGACGGACCGTCTCCTTGTGCCTAATGTTCAAGACAAGATGATCAAAGCCTACAAGTGGAATGATAGCTTCACCCAACTGATGAGCCGCACCAACGACGCCAGTCTGCGTGCACTGCTCCAGCAAGCACGGGATAGCGGTTATCGCTTGGTCATGCTGGAAGGTTCTCTTTATCCAATCATGAACTATATGGCTTTTCAGAAATATATCTCGTACATGAAACCAGACATCAAACAATACATCAATATCATGGCAGTCGAAACCAGTAACCTTGCCGCAGATGATGGTGCACTGGTCATTGGCTATCAGGAAATACTCAATCGCGCTATGAATCAGGAACGATTCCTAAACGAATATCCGAAGTCCAATCGGGTAAAACAAGTGAACAACCTGATAAATAACTATACCTTATATACGTTTTATGGCCTGAATAATACGCCTCTATTTGACTATGAAACGAATAAAATGACTACCAATGCCCAGAAAGGTTACAAAGCTGTCTTACAACGCAACTCATCCGAAGATAGCGCCTTCCTAACCAAACTCCAGAAGTTCATGGATATCGTCACCGACGCCAAATTCGAGAAAACGACTGCTGTCGAGAAATGGTTGGAGCAGAACATCCCGGTCAGCGATTATGCAAATTTTTGAGTTAATCCGTTCCCCTGGTTAATATTCGGGCCAAGCCAAAACTCGGCTCAATTCCAACATATCACCACGACAAAAACCGCTACAGGATTCCCCCTGTGGCGGTTTCTTCTTGTTTCTATAGTCAAAAAACTGTCTTAACCCGTCAGCTCCCTGCTCTATTGAATCGGTTTGACCATATGATCATACTCATGTCCTGCGATGACAATCACATCGTCTTTGACATATCCCTGCCGTTCGTACAACATTAACGCACGGCCGTTGTCCCGTTCTACAATCAGGGATACCTGCGAGTGACCCAGATCTCTGCCCTGCTCCTCAAAAGCAGCCATCAGTGCCCGGCCGATGCCCTGCCCCTGATAAGCTTCACTTACCGAGAGAGTATCCAGATAATACTCACCCGGACGGGTTTCTTTGACCAAAGTATACTTCTCATCCTGATTTCGTCCAGGACGATTCAGAATCGGCTGATCCAGAAGATCCGCTTCACCGCCATCATAGGCTACTAGAATCCCTGCGATTATCCCATCTTGCTCCATCACTGTCACATGACGATAGCTAATCCGGTTGTCTTCCTGTACATAGAGCTCCTGCAAAATCTGCATCGCCTTCTCATGATCCGCCTCACCCGCAAGCGCATATGCAATATCCCCTATCGCCTGAACCAGTAACGGAATGACCTGATCTGCATCTTCTATACGCGCAGGTCTGATCAGAGGGGATGTTTCTTGGTGATCTGATTGCATACTGAAATGATTCATCAGATTAACATGTTGAACAGATTGAGATTTTTGTTCAGCTCGGTATAGGCGATACCTTTGCGGTTCATACGTTCAATGAGCGGTTGGTAATCTTCCTTGTACATCAGCTCGATGCCCACTAAGGCAGGGCCATTTTCCTTATCATGCTTTTTCGTATATTCAAACCGGGTGATATCATCATTCTTCCCTAGAACTTCCTCCAGGAATTCACGTAAAGCTCCTGCACGCTGCGGGAAATTAACCATGAAATAATACTTCAGACCTTCATAGATGAGGGAACGTTCCTTGATCTCCTGCATCCGGTCGATGTCATTGTTCCCACCGCTAATAACGCAGACCACCGTCTTGCCCACAATTTGTTCACGATACTGCTCAAGCGCCGCAACAGCCAAGGAACCGGCAGGCTCGACAACAATCGCATTTTCATTATATAGCTCCAGAATGGTTGTGCAGGCTTTGCCTTCTGGCACTTTCACAATGTCATCCAGTGCACTGCTGCAGATCTCAAAGGTCAGATCACCAACCCGTTTCACCGCTGCGCCATCCACGAATTTATCAATATCATCCAGCGTAACAACCTGTTTACGGAACATCGCCTCACTCATGGAAGCTGCCCCAAGTGGCTCAACACCGATGATGCGTGTCTCCGGACTCACGGTCTTCATATAGGTTCCCACGCCGGCTGCCAACCCACCGCCACCAATCGTAACGAACACATAGTCGGCATTCTCATCGAGACTTTCCATAATTTCCATCGCTACCGTACCATTACCTGCAATAATCTTCGGTTGATCAAAAGGATGGATGAACGTCATACCCTGTTCGTCACATGCACGCATTGCTTCTGCGTATGCATCGTCATACGTATCCCCGATCAGCACTACTTCAACGTTGCTGCCGCCAAAGCGTCGCACCTGCTTCACCTTCTGGTTTGGCGTTGTACTCGGCATAAAGATTTTGCCGTTAATTCCGAGCGCATTACAGCTAAAAGCAACACCCTGAGCATGGTTGCCCGCACTTGCACAGACAATGCCCTTCTCCATCTCGGCTGGTGTCAGACTGCGAATCATATTATAGGCACCCCGAATTTTGAACGAACGCACCACTTGAAGGTCTTCCCTTTTCAGATACACATTACAGTTATATTTGGCCGACAATACAGCATCCCGCTGTAACGGCGTTCTTACAATGACCTCACGCAGCACATGATGTGCGCGCACGATATCTTCCATGCCAACACTGGCACGACCGGGACTTGTGGTTCCCGTTGGTTCTTGTTCAACTGGTTTCATGTTGTCTCCACACTCCGCTTTTATGGTCTAGCAATGTCGCGCACTGCTTTTCTTTGTATTGTATCACTTTTGTTCTGTTCTTGCGCCTGAGCTCACATCATTTATCATTCGTACAATTTCATCAATAATAACCTGTGGGTCTGTATACATAACCATATGACCCGATTGATCCGCCCCAATCCATCTCGCATTGGACAGCTGGCTCACCGTCTGACGATGCGCCGTGATGAGGGCAGGTCTGATTTTCCCCTCTCCCTTGCCCGGGTTCGTACCCGAGATCACGCTGACTTCCAGATCACCCAGAGCCGGAGGATGTTTCAGCAGCGCTGCCATGTCATTCAGGAATGTTTTGCCTTCCGCAAGCATCGTGCTGGCCGCCCTTACAGTGAAATCCTCCTTGAGGTGATCCGCTGCCACATCGTCAGGCTGAACACTTCCAGCTTTGCTTCCAAGCATCTTATATAAGCCAGTCCGCGCCATGATTGGAATAATGAAACCATTGATGGCAAAGCTCTTTTTAGTAAGCTTGGAGAAATACATTTCGCAATGCTCGTCTGATGGATCTACCAGAATAATGCCTCGTAATCGAGATAGATGTGCAGCCGCCGCTGCCCGTACAATCGGACCTCCCCAGCTATGTCCAACCAGAATGAATGGACCTGGACCCAAAGCTGTCAGCAGTTCCCCAAGATCCCCTGCAATGCGTTGAAGGCTGCGGGGAGCCGAGTCAATATCGCTTCGCCCCGCCCCTGCCCTGTCATACACGACAGTACGTGCATGCTCAGCAATGGCTGGTGCTACCAGTCCCCAGTTGGATCTGGAGGCACCCATACCGGATTCAAATACAACCGTAAGTTCCCCTGTTCCCCTGGACATATAATGTAGTTTGCGACCATCGCGGGTCTGAACAAACGCACTTGAACCAAACGTATGAGAGCTAGGGTTAGGATTCATATTCCCCTCCTGATTACAAGCATAGTCATCTTTCACCGAATCTAATTGAAAATGATTATCAATTACTTCATTATAGAATAATCTATGCTATACGACAACCATATTGCTTCATCAAGTTACAGCAGTCCTGCACCTCTGTCACGTTGCAAGGATCATCCCCTATCCCACCGTTCCGTTAACCCTTCTTTTTCCTTGTGCAAAAAGAAAACCCGATCCAAGATCGGATCGGGTAACTGTCCCAGCCACTATGCGGCTGGCCCTCATATGCACATTCTTGTTGCTTCGTGCGCAGTTCCTGCACGGATTAAACAATCGTTGAATCCAAGGATGGACAAATCTCGGTTTAAGGGTACCGACCCTTATCCTCGAATACCATGATCCTTGTTGTTCAACTGCTCCAGCAGCTCATTCATCGCTTCTTCCGTCATGGCCCCACCGCTAAACGCAACAAGTGCACGCAGCGGCATATATTTCATCATCGCATCCATCATATCCGCGTGATCCCCGGCATCATCACCGCCAAATCCACTGGCCTCCTGGAATTGCTGCAAAGCCTGTTCCAGCAGCTGTTTATGGGCCGGATCACGTTGGATATCCCCCAATGTACTATTACGCGTGTAGGTTGGAAGGAATGTCGCTGTAGACTCTACGTTCACACGTGTGTGAACATGAATGTCCCGTGAGGAACTGCCTACCTGAATCTCGAACTCTCCGGTCTCCACATGCCAGTCCTTCATATCCACGTTGTAATAGGCGAATGAACGCTTGTTTAGTGTAAAGCTCACCACTTCGGATTCTCCAGGTTCCAGAGCCACTTTGGCAAAAGCTTTCAGTTCTTTGAGCGGACGAATAACTGTGCTCTCTACATCGCTGACATACAACTGCACAATTTCCTTGCCTGCTCGGTCTCCGGTATTGGTAACCCGAACATGCACATTCACTTCATCCTGATCGGTCAGTTCTGTGCGATCTACCTTCAGGTCAGCATATTCAAATGTCGTGTAACTCAGTCCATAGCCAAACGGGAACAGTGGCTCCAGCTCTTTTTTATCATAATAGCGATAACCAACAAAGATACCCTCCCGGTAATCGACACGATCCCCTTCACCAGGGAAATTCAAATAAGATGGATTATGGCTGAGCTTGGCAGGGAACGTCTCCGCCAGTTTACCGGACGGATTCACCTCTCCATACAACAGATCTGCGATCGCTCCACCAACGGCCTGTCCACCAAGATAAGCTTCGAGCACAGCTTGTACTTGAGGTAGCCAAGGCATCTCCACTGGAGATCCGTTGCTTAGTACAACGACGATACGTGATTGAACCTTAGCAATCTCTTCAATTAACCGAATATGATTGTCAGGTAGACGCAGATGGGCACGATCATACCCTTCGGATTCATAACGATCCGGCAATCCAACGAACACCACGGCGGTATCCGCTGACTGTGCGGCCTGAACAGCCTCATGCATTAACGTTTCATCCACATCATCCGCTTCAATCCGATAACCCGGAGCATAGGAGAAGGTTACACCTTCGCCAGCCACCTGTGTCATTTCTTCCACAATATCATCCACTTTGGTCGGATTAATGTGGGAACTGCCTCCGCCCTGGAAGCGTGGTTTACGCGCAAATGCTCCGATTAACGCCACTTCGCCTTCACGGCCCAGAGGCAGGAGACCTTCTTCATTTTTCAACAAAACCATACTCTCGGCTGCTACCTTGCGCG
This sequence comes from Paenibacillus amylolyticus, assembly GCF_001570725.1. Lineage (GTDB taxonomy): Bacteria > Bacillota > Bacilli > Paenibacillales > Paenibacillaceae > Paenibacillus > Paenibacillus amylolyticus_A. The sequence goes on along the minus strand of NZ_BCNV01000003.1, from coordinate 31,422 downwards.
CAAGTTGGTGATGCTCATCCTTGTTATATGTAGCCCCTTCTTGCTTTTGATCAACGGCATTGAAGATCAGCTTAAGTAGACGCTCCACTGCCCGATCCAACTTGTCCAGCGGCAGTTGTCCGCTCTCTACGGCATCGATCACTTTACGCTCACCGATTCCACCGCTTGTTGGCATCTCCAGTTCCAGTCCTGCTGCAAGAGCGTCTGCACGTTCATTGACCGCACCCCAGTCTGATACCACAAGACCTTCGTGACCCCATTCGTCTTTCAAGATATCCGTAAGCAACCATTCATTCTCACCTGCATACGTACCATTCACCTTGTTGTAGGAACACATCACCGTCCACGGCTGTCCATCCTTCACCGCACCTTCGAAGCTCGCCAGATAAATCTCGCGCAACGTCCGTTCATCTACCACCGCATCAATCGACATGCGTCGCTCTTCCTGATTATTGACTGCAAAGTGTTTGAGAGACGTACCCACACCCTGACTCTGCACACCTTGAATATGACCTGTAGCCATCTGCGTAGATAACAACGGATCTTCGGAAAAGTATTCAAAATTACGCCCGCCCAGTGGGGAACGTTTAATGTTCACACCCGGCCCAAGCAGTACCGCTACATCCTCGGCCTGACATTCCTCACCCAAAGCAACCCCGACCTGACGCGCCAGCTCCTTGTCCCATGAACTAGCCAATCCTGCCGCAGATGGGAAACAGGTTGCAGGCACGCTCGACGTTAGGCCCAGATGATCTGCACTCCCATCCTGCTTGCGTAGCCCATGAGGTCCGTCCGTCACCATGATGGATGGAATGCCAAGACGCTCCACCCCTTTCAGATGCCAAAAGTCCAGTCCCGAGCACATACCCGCTTTTTCTTCCAGTGTCATCCGCTGTACCAGTTCCTTGATGTTACGTTCCACATTAACCCCTCCAGTTCATGATGTTGATGCATAGCTATATCACTAAGCATACAAGGTTATCTACCACACATTCAAATGTTTACCCGGTTAGTAACGGTTACATAACACTAGTCAATCATTTCCTCTTCCTGACCATGACTAAATAAAAAGAAAAAACAGCCCGATCTTCACGATCAGGCTGTCTTCACCTGTTTCATAACCGTCTATCCACACAAATTACGCCTGTGTCTTATACCAAGATGCCGCGGCTTCTGCCTCAGTACGAGTCAACTGGTGACCCTGACGCTCCCAATGAGTGTTTACATCGGCACCTGCACCGCTGAGCAGCGAAGCAAGTTCCTCCGTTTCACGTCTGGGTACAATCGGATCATTCTCGCCCGCACCAATGAACACAGGTAGACCTGTCAGATCTGGCAATTCCAGTCCGCGCAGCGGTACCATCGGATGATGCAGAATTGCACCTTTGAATACATCCGCTTGATGGAAAATCAGGCTTGCTGCAATGTTGGCACCGTTAGAATAGCCCAGTGCATACACGTTCGAACGATCGAAGCCATATTCCACCGCAGCTGCATCTACGAAAGATCCCAACTCCGCCGTACGAGCGATCAGATCTTCTTCGTCAAAAATGCCTTCGGCCAGACGACGGAAGAAACGGGGCATCCCGTTCTCCGATACGTTCCCCCGCACCCCAAGAATGCCAGCTCCTGGTGCGATCATCTCCGCCAGACCGATCAGATCGTTCTCGGTTCCGCCTGTACCGTGAAGCAACAGGATTGTTGGCGCATCCGGCTGAGCACCTGCTTTATAGATGTGTTTCATTGTATTGGTTGTGGTCATGATTTGGACTCCCCTTTCCATTCACGTACTTCAATTCGTGGCAACAATTGTTCAATCTGCTCACGCTGTGGTTCATACCATTCAGGCAACATCAGTTTCTCGCCCATGCTCTCTGCTGGTTCATCCCGTGCAAATCCCGGAGGATCCGTAGCCAATTCGAACAGTATGCCTCCCGGCTCCCGGAAATACACAGCGTTGAAGTATTGACGGTCAATGACTGGCGTTGGATGATATCCGGATTGTTCAAGATCCTGCTGAATTTGTTCGTGCTCTACATAATCTTTTGCACGCCATGCAATATGGTGAACCGTTCCGGCTCCGCCAATCCCGCGTTGGATGCCTGTAGACTGAATATCGATGATCTGACCGATATCGCCGCTTGCCTGAAGACGAAGGAGTCCGTCCTCTTCGCCAACCTGCTCCAGACCCAGTTTGCTCACCAATACGTCCATGGTTTTCTCAGGAACATGACTGAACAATACGGCACCGCCGAATCCTTTGATGGCATGCTCTGGTGTTACACCGTTGAATGACCATTTGCTTGGCTGACCCCCTTCGCGCTCAACCAGTTCAAGCAGCAGACCACCTTTGTCGAAGAAACGAATGTACTGCTCACCGAATCTCGTTTTATTTTCATATGGAATATCGAAGGAAGCAAGACGTTCTTTCCAGAATGGCAGGCTGCCCACAGGAACTGCATATACGGTAACTCCAGTCTGACCTGAACCAATGACACCTCTTCTTGAATTCTGCTGTGGGAAAAAGGTGATAATTGTGCCCGGTGCACCCTGCTCGTTTCCGTAATACAAGTGATACACGTCTGGTGCATCAAAGTTAATGGTTTTTTTCACCAGTCTGAGCGCCAACACACCTGCGTAAAAATCAACGTTTTTCTGCGCATCGTCAACAAAAGCTGTAATATGATGAATTCCTGAAGTTCTGAACATAATCTCCACTCCCTTGGTTTATTTACACAGGCACTACGATGACAGAATAACCTTCCAATCGCTGTTATCCCCAGATTTTTTTGATTTCTTTTCCTAAGGGAAAATCCGGGGATAAAGGCGAACGCTTCGCTTTTTCAGGTTTTTTCTGTCCTCTTCGTTACGTGTAAGTTATTATTTCGACTTATTTAGCTTCTTTTATTTATTTCGTTTTTGTTATTTATCTTTAAATTAAGATTCTTTAAATTTATATTAATCCATTGCAAAGCAATATGCAAGCATTTATTTCAAAATTAAGATTTCACAACAAAAAACAGGCCCCGATCACATCGGGAGCCTGCTCGTTAAAACGATTACGTCGCTTCGCTAATCCTGTCTTACCTTTGTACCAATGCTTCTTTAAACCAATTTCATTCTTTTTGGCGGATTCACCAAATCTTTGTGCTCGTATTCATCCTTGATATCGCCCACAATCTCTTCAAGGATATCCTCCATTGTAACCATACCTACCGTAGCACCTGCTTCGTTTTTCACGGTTGCAATGTGTACACGGCTTTGCTGCATCTGAATCAACACGTCTTTGATTGGAGAACGCTCGGAGAAACTCGGCGTATTATGAACAAATGTCTCCATATTGAAGGCGCGGCCCGCAGCCACACTTGTCAGCATTTCTTTCGTGTTGATGAAACCAACAAAATGATCCTGATCCCCATTTGCAATAACAGGGTATCTCGTGTATTCGTGTCGATTCAGCATCTCAATGATCTGATCAAGCGGCATTTCTTTATTCAGCGTAACAATTTTATCTCGTGGAATCATAATCTCCTGAAGCAGACGCTCATCAAAAGCAAAAATATTTTTGAGATAGTCCAGTTCCGTCTGGTTGATCTCACCACTCTCATAGCTCTGTGCCATAATCAGCTTCAGCTCTTCTTCCGAGTGAACGGTATCATGCCCGGCAGGTTTTACACCAAATATGCCAAGCAACAGACGCGCAGCTCCATTCAATGCATAGATGAACGGATTCATGATTTTACCGAACCAGTACAGTGGTGGTGCCAGCAACAGCGTCATTCTCTCTGCAAACTGAATCGCCAGTGTTTTCGGTGCCAATTCACCGATAACCACGTGCAGGAACGTAATGATCGCCAGAGCAATACCGTAGGAAAGCACAGTAGACAACGCCGCCGGCACTTCCATGCGCTCAAACAACGGGTGTAACATTTTCTCAACGGTAGGTTCACCCAAGGCTCCCAATACCAGCGCCGTGATGGTAATACCCAATTGACATGCAGACAGATAATAATCCAAGTTGTGCGCCACTTTTTTGGCGAGTACTGCCTTTTTGTTGCCTTCCGAGATCAATTGATCGATTCGGGACATCCGTACTTTAAGAATTGCAAATTCAGCTCCAACGAAAAAGGCTGTCAGGCCGATAAATACGGCTACTAAAAATAAATTCAAGGCTATTATTCCGTCCAATGATTTCCCTCAGGTTGAGGGATTCACCTCCAAGTAAAATTTATATTAAGGTTGCACAGACCACTCCGATGACAGAATAACCTTCCGACCGCTGTTATCCCCAGATTTTTTAATTCCTTATATAAAAGGGGAAATCCGGGGATAAAGGCGGACGCTTCGCTTCTTCAGTCTATTCTGTCCTCTCCGTTATCGCAAAAACATTTAAATTTTAAAAAAATTTCCGCAACATCACGCCAGATCGCTAGTCGCTTCCTCAACCTGCGCGCCGTTTACCCGCTCCAGAAGAACTTGTTTGATGTGATAGTTCTCGGTATCCACAACGGTCCAGACATAATCGCCGTGTTCTACCGTATCGCCTTTTTCCACACCTACACCCTTCTGGTACTGAATCCATCCGGCCACGGTATCCATCTCTTCATTACCTTCAAAGATAAGTCCGAACTGCCGCTCCACTTCATCCAAAAGTACCCGGCCATTAATGAGATATTGATTCTCTCCCGTCTCCTGGATATCGGCCACCTCATCGGCATCGAATTCATCGCGAATCTCACCGACCAGCTCCTCCAGGATATCCTCCATCGTAATGATTCCCGAGGTACCGCCGTATTCATCCACGACCACGGCCATGTGTACACGTTCCTGCTGCATTTTAATCATCGCATCCTGGATAGATGTAACTTCGGACACGAATGGGATCTCACGAACGAACTCGCTTAGTTGATACGATCTTGCGGCTACCATGTCAGGCAAAATCTTTTTCACATTCACAACGCCAATAATGCGGTCCTTGTCCCCATCCTCAATGACAGGGTAACGTGAATAATTATGTTCATCCAATATAGGAATAATATCGTCATAGGTCATATCCTGATTTAATGTCACCAGTTCTGTACGTGGTACCATAATGTCTTTGGCATCACGTTCGTCGAACACAAATACATTTTCCAGATATGAAAGCTTGGTCTTGTTATTCTCGTCACCTTCATAACTCTGGTTCATGATGATTTTAATCTCGTCCTCCGAGTAGGCTTGATCATGTTTGGCAGGCTTTACACCGAATCCTCGCAGAAGAACACGTGAGGTTCCATTAAGCGCCCAGATGAAAGGATACATGATTTTACCAAACCAATACAGGGATGGGGAGAGCATCAACGTCAGTTTTTCTGAAAACTGAATCGCCAGCGTTTTGGGTGCCATCTCACCAATAACCACGTGCAAGAACGTAACGAGGATAAAGGCGATTGCATAGGAAGCAATCGACGAGATTGAAGGTGATACGTTCAGGTAATCGAATACCGGGTATAACAATCTCTCAACCGTCGGTTTTCCGAGCGCTCCCAGTCCTAGTGCAGTGACCGTAATACCGAGCTGACAGGCTGACAGATAATAATCCAGGTCTGAGACAACTTTTTTGGCGAGTACAGCCTTTTTATTGCCTTCAGCGACCAGTTGATCCACTCTTGATGTACGAATTTTGACTACAGCAAACTCCGATGCTACGAAAAATGCAGTCAATGCAATCAAGATAATAAGTAAAGCGATATTCAATATGGTAATTATGTCCAATGATTTCCCCGGTTCTCAGGGATTCACCTCCAGAGATAGTTACAGTGTGATCCGTTAACTAGGTTAACCATTCATCAACTGTTATTCTTTCAACACGACGTCTGCCTTATATAAAATCGATTTCAATGATATCTTTTGTATAAGTCTTACGTTTGACCTTGTAAAATTACAAAACAGGAATTCAAGATGAAGTCAATGACTTGCAGAAACTTCTTCATTCAAATCGGGTTACCCCTCATGCTGTCAATTGTTCCTCGCTCAACTCCACCTAGATTCGCCATTTGGACAATTTACAATATCGCCTACCCAATAGATATCCACCTCCCCTCATACTCATTCCTGTTTCCGAAAAGTATACCATGTTTCCCGCTCAACCATCCAGTTGCACGTTATGGTTTGGAACAAGGTTACAGTATAATGTTCACAAATTAGTCTTTATGTATGTTACGTACTTTCTATAATATGATGGTTATTACCTCATAATGTGATAATCTTCACATGTTTAGTATAGTCCAATTTATAAAAATACTACCCTTTAGTTTAGGGCGTTAAACATGCGTGATCATCCTGATCTACTCCTAGTTTGCGTCTTTCCCATGGCTTTCTCGTATGGACAAGTTCGGCCGTTTACACAAGATACATCTATATACGCAGTAAAGAGCCCGCAGGATGCAAATACCTTTCCGGTATACATCATTACGGGCTCTTGTATTCATTCTATACGAGTGCTTTGGCAGCAATGTCTGTCCGCTGATGTTTACCATCAAATCGGATACGCTCCGCCTGTGCATAGGCTTTGTTTCTGGCTTCGGCAATATCTACACCAAGGCCAACTACGCCCAGGATTCGTCCACCATTCGTAACCCAGTCTCCTGCTTCACTGCGTGCTGTACCTGCGTGGAATACTACGGCACCATCTACTTGGTCCAATCCTTCAATGACTACACCCTTGGCATAAGGACCCGGATAACCTCCTGAAGCGAGCACTACACATACTGCGGCTTCATCGCTCCATTCAATCTCAATGTCAGCCAGTTTGCCATGAACAGTTGCCCAGAAGATATCGAACAAGTCACTCTTCAGACGTGGCAGTACAACCTGTGTTTCCGGATCACCAAAACGTGCATTGAACTCAATGGTTTTGGGTTTGCCATCCGGCGAGATCATCAGCCCGGCAAACAATACTCCCTGGAACGGACGTCCCTCGGACACCATTGCTTTGGCCGTTGGTTTGATGATCGTCTCCACGGCTTCTTCAATAATGGATGCAGGGATATGTGGCAATGGTGAGTATGTACCCATACCGCCTGTGTTTGGCCCCTGATCATTGTCGAATACAGGTTTGTGATCCTGTGCTGCGGCCATCGGACGAACCGTCTCTCCATCGACAAAGGCCAGAATGGACATTTCCTGCCCTGCGAGGAATTCCTCGATGATGACTTTGGCTCCCGCTTCACCAAATACCTTCTCCACCATGATACTGCGAAGTGCCTGATCAGCCTCTTCACGCGAATAAGCTACCGTCACACCTTTGCCCGCTGCCAGTCCATCTGCCTTGATAACAACCGGAATTGCTTGTTCATTCAGGTATGCTTGAGCCTGTTCGTAACTATTGAATTTCTCATAGGCTGCGGTTGGAATATTGTATTTGTGCAGCAGATCCTTCATGAACGTTTTACTTCCTTCGATCTCTGCTGCATTGCGACGAGGTCCGAATACCGGAATACCTGTCGAATCAAATGCATCCACGATCCCATCCGCGAGCGGATCATCCGGACCAATAACCACTAAACCCACTTTAAGCTCTACAGCAAGAGCTGTTAGTTTATCGAATTCATTTACCGCAATGGCATGACACTCAGCCAGCTGAGCAATACCTGCATTTCCCGGTGCACAGTGAATCTTGTCTACCTTTGGACTCTTTGCCAGCGCCCAGATGATTGCATGTTCCCGGCCACCGCCGCCTACTACCAGAATATCCATTCGTTCTGTTCCCCTCCGTACATAACTGAATTTGTTACGCTACTGCGTGTCAAAAACCTAAAAAAGGGGGGGTGTACCATAAGTCATTAACATGACAGGCGACACCCCTTATTAAACCTTTTTCGTTCTAGTGTTTGAAGTGACGAACGCCTGTGAAGACCATGGCAATTCCGTATTCATTTGCTACTTTGATGGATTCTTCGTCTTTGATCGAACCACCCGGTTGAATCACTGCTGTAATTCCGGCTTTTGCTGCCAGTTCCAGCGTATCACCCATTGGGAAGAATGCATCGGATGCCAGAATAGCACCTTTTGCTTGCTCGCCAGCTTGCTCAATCGCAATTTTGGCTGCACCCACACGATTCATTTGTCCAGCGCCCACACCTACTGTCATGTCATTCGCAGCAAGTACAATTGCGTTGGATTTCACGTGTTTAACTACTTTCCAGCCAAACAACAGCTGTTTCAATTCTTCTTCCGATGGTGCACGATCCGTTACCACGTTCAGCTCGCTTGTTTCAATGGAATGCACATCCGACTGTTGCACGATCATACCACCGTCGATGGACGTTACCACGAATTGGCTTTCCCGTTTACGAGCAGCATTCAACTCACCCGTTTTGAGCAAACGAATGTTTTTCTTCTTCGTCAGAATATCGAGAGCCTCTTGCGTAAAATCAGGAGCAAGTACGATTTCCAGGAAAATCTCGCTCAATTTGCCTGCTGTATCGCTGTCGATAATGCGGTTTGCTGCCACAATGCCACCAAAGATAGACGTTGGATCTGCAGCATATGCTTTGCTGTAAGCTTCATAGATACTTACGCCAATGCCCACGCCGCATGGGTTCATATGTTTAACCGCGACAACGGCCGGTTCTTCAAACTCTTTCACAATCTGCAATGCTGCGTTCGCATCGTTGATGTTATTGTAAGACAACTCTTTGCCATGCAATTGCTCGGCTGTTGTCAACGTATCTTGAGCAGCCAGCGGTTTGCGGTAGAATGCCGCTTGCTGGTGTGGATTTTCGCCGTAGCGCAAATCCTGGAGTTTTTCGTAAGTAACCGTCAGACGCTCTGGCAACGGATCACCGTTCAGGTTGGAGAGATAGTCAGAAATAACTGCATCGTAAGCCGCTGTATGGCGGAACACTTTTGCCGCAAGCCGTTTGCGTGTTTCGAGAGTGGTGTCGCCATTGCTGCGAACTTCTTCAAGCACCTTGCCGTAATCTGCTGTGTCAACAACGACACTAACAAAAGCATGGTTTTTGGCAGCCGAGCGAAGCATCGTTGGACCACCGATATCGATGTTCTCGATCGCATCTTCGTACGTCACATCCGGTTTGGCGATGGTATCTTGGAAGGGATACAGGTTTACGACAACGAGGTCGATATAATCCAGTCCGTTCTCTTCCATCTGGCGCTTATGCTCTTCGCTGTCACGAACAGCCAGCAACCCACCATGAACTGCAGGATGCAAAGTTTTGACACGTCCGTCCATGATTTCCGGAAATCCGGTCACATCCGAAATTCCGATGACAGGTACGCCTTCCTTCGACAACAGGCTGCTTGTACCTCCTGTCGAAATAATCTCCACACCCATTTGCGACAGCTCGCGGCAAAAGTCCACGATGCCTGTTTTATCCCATACGCTGACCAGCGCTCTTTTGATACTCACAATATGCTCCTCCTTTAATGTCCCATGGCTTCGCGTTTCCTGACGAAACACAGCCGATTTATTTCCCGAGAAATATCACAAAATGCGTACCAATATTCGACTTCTGTTATATAAGTGGAACCAAGATGTTTACACGGGACACTCCGATGACAGAACAACCTTCTAATCGCTGTTATCCCCAGATTTTTTGATTCCCTTTTCTTAAAGGGAAAATCCGGTGATAAAGGCGAACGCGTTGCTTTTTCAGGTTTTTTCTGTCCTCTCCGTTAATGTGTAAAAAAATTTCAACTTATATCAAACCGTTTTCTGTACTGTGACGTGACGTCCGTCTAATTGAACCAGACCTTGGGCGAACCAGGATACCACTTCAGGGTAAAGCTGCTGCTCGGCAGCATGAATGGAACGACTGATTGAATCAGAAGTATCTCCTGGCAAAATAGGAACGGGATGCTGGGCAATAATCGGTCCGGTATCCATGCCTCCGTCCACAAAATGCACGGTCACACCCGTAACTTTCACACCGTATTCGAGAGCCTGTCCAATCGCGTCCTTACCTGCAAATGCCGGTAGCAAGGACGGATGAATATTAATCAACCGCCCTGCGTAACGATCCACCACAACAGAAGTCAGCAATCTCATGTATCCCGCAAGAACAACCAAGTCGATCTTTTTGGATTCAAGCACTTCCACGATCTCTGCCTCATAGGCTTCACGGGAAGCATAATTTTTCGGAGTAAACAGATGACAATCCACGCCTGCGTCCTGTGCCCGCTGCACAACGCGTGCAGACGGTTTATCACATACGAGCAGATCTACAGATGCATCCAGCCCACCGTTTCGTACTGCATCGACCAATGACTGAAAGTTGGACCCTTCACCCGAGGCAAATACAGCTATGCGGTAGTTCGCCATTAAACATCCGCTCCCGTGAAGGTTACTCGCGCATCTCCTTCAGTAACACGGCCAATGATGTACGCTTCTTCACCAGATGTTTTCAGTTGTTGTAGCGCTTCCGTTGCATCTGCTTCATTAACGACCAGTACAAGCCCAACACCCATGTTAAATGTGGTGAACATGTCACGGTTCGAGACAGCTCCCTTTTCCTGTAACAGGTTAAAGATCGGCAGGATCGGCCAAGAGCCGTAGTTAATATCCACATTCACGTTGTTTGGCAACATACGTGGGATATTCTCGATGAAGCCGCCACCTGTAATGTGTGCCATGCCTTTTACTTTTACCTTTTCCAGCAGGGACAACAGGGGTTTAACATAGATCTTCGTAGGTTCCAGCAGGGAATCACCCAGCTTACCACCGAGTTCCGCTACTTCATCATGCAGATCAAGTCCCGCATCTTCCAACAAAAGTCTGCGTACCAGCGAGAATCCATTACTGTGCACACCGCTAGAGGCCAATCCAATTACTGTGTCGCCAGGGGCGATGGTTGTGCCGTTGATAATCTTCGCTTTGTCCACGATGCCCACCGTGAATCCGGCAATATCGTATTCGCCTTCACTGTACATGCCCGGCATCTCAGCCGTCTCGCCACCGATCAGCGCACAACCAGATTGATGACAGCCTTCAGCGATTCCCGCAACAATAGCTTCGATCTTCTCCGGAATGACTTTGTCACATGCCAGATAGTCAAGGAAGAAGAGTGGTTCTGCACCCTGTACCACAATGTCGTTCACACACATCGCTACCGCGTCGATTCCGATGGTATCGTGACGGTCCATGGCAAATGCAATTTTCAGCTTGGTGCCTACACCATCCGTACCGGATACAAGCACCGGCTCATCGTATTTATCTTTGTTCAAACCGAACAGGGCACCGAACCCACCCAGATCTGTCATCACTTCCGGACGGAAGGTACGCTTCACGTGTTTTTTCATCCGTTCAACCGCTTCATTACCTGCCGCGATATCGACGCCGGCCTTTTTATATGCTTCAGACAAGTGGAATCATCTCCTTTTTTTTCGCCCCACCTAAATCCTCCCGCCCGGGAGGACCCCATAGGACCTTGGCAGGCCCTCTGGACACCCGCCAAAAAAGCGGTGCAGAGGTGGCTGGTGTGATCTTGCTATGGTTGATTCGTGCGTGATCTCGCGGGATTGTTCGCCGATTCCGTTGGCTGCAAGCCATCGGTCAGCGAACCCCGCTCAGCTACGCTGCGGGCAAGCCCGCTGGGCAGCTGCTTCGCCTGGCTGCCTAGCCCCTGTTGCTCCGCAAGGCGGGGCTTAAGGGCTCGGGCCAGGCCCGTGGCAGCTGCTTCGCTCGGCTGCCTAGCCCCTGTTGCTCCGCAAAGCGGGGCTTAAGAGCTCGGGCTATGCCCGGGGGGCAGCTGCTTTGCCTGGCTGCCTGGCCCCTGTTGCTCCGCAAGGCGGGGCTGAGGGCTCGGGCTACGCCCGTGGCGGCAAGATACATTTGTCTTGCCACATAACAGCTAGCAACTGCAGCCGAATTTTTCCTCGCCGCCAAAGTCGAGGCGGGTTGGGTAATCATTATCAAAACATGCGAGGCAAAGCCCGCCTTTGGGATCATCCTGATTATCTCCCTGAATCGATGCTATCAGTCCATCCGGACTGAGGAACGACAGGGAATCCGCATTGATTTCACGGCAAATTTCTTCCACCGACAGTTGTGAAGCGATCAATTCACGGCTATCCGGGGTATCAATGCCATAGAAACACGGGTTTTTGAAAGGTGGTGATGTAATGCGCACATGGACTTCCGTTGCTCCTGCATCACGAAGCATGTTCACGATCCGCCGGGAAGTTGTTCCCCGTACAATGGAATCGTCAATCATAACCACACGTTTGCCTTCCACAACGCGACGCACAGCGCTCAGCTTCATCTTCACGCCCTGCTCCCTTAATTCCTGGCTGGGTTGGATAAACGTACGTCCGGTGTATTTGTTTTTGATCATACCCATCTCGTACGGAATACCCGTTTGCTCCGCATAACCAATGGCCGCTGAAATACTGGAATCTGGTACCCCCGTAACCAAGTCCGCATCCACAAACGACTCAATGGCCATCCGGCTTCCCATCCTTTTACGGGCCGCATGCTGGTTCGCACCATTCATGTCACTATCCGGACGAGCAAAATAAATATATTCCATTGCACATAATGCCTTGCGGTGTTTGTGATGATCAAAGCGATCCTCGTGCAGACCATCTGCATCCAGAACAAGTAGTTCACCCGGTTCAATATCACGAATTAACTCTGCGCCGATCGTTTCAAGTGCACACGTCTCGGATGCAAACAGATATGCATCTCCCAGCTTACCCATCGTCAGCGGACGAAGTCCGTGCGGATCGGATGCTACGAGCAACTTGTCATTGGTCATGATCAGAAATGCATAACCGCCAACAATGCGCTGGAATGCCTCTTTTGCCGCTTCCACAAGCCCTTTGGAGGATCGTGCAATCAGATGCGCAATAACCTCGGTATCACTCGTTGTTTGGAAAATGGAACCGCTCTGCTCCAGCTCGCGCCGGATCGTTGGTGCATTCACAATGTTACCGTTGGTTGCTACTGCCAAATCGCCATCACGGTATTTGAATACCAATGGTTGTGCGTTCGTCAGTTTGCTGTCACCACTTGTTGAATAACGGACATGTCCAATAGAAATATCCCCGGTCAACGTCTGCATCAGGTCTTTGGTGAATACTTCCTTCACCAGACCCATACCGCGATGATAGTTAAACTGGGTGCCATCACTCACACACATGCCTGCACTTTCTTCGCCCCGATGTTGCAACGCATGCAGTCCATAATAGGAGAGCGAAGCCGCGTCAGGGTGTCTGAACACCCCGAACACACCGCATTCTTCTTTCAATTTATCGAGTCCTTCCTTGCCGGACCCTTCATTATAATAATCGCCTGTCCACAACGGTCCTGTCGTCAGTTCATGAGACATGGAATCGCATCCTCCCAGACCTGAGCCAAACCTCCTACAGGTTCGCTCACGGCTGATGTTCCGTTCAGTTCAATCGTCAGGTTACTTCCTTCTACACGTCCAATCACAGCTACAGGTACACCGCGCTCACGTACAAATGCTTCAAGTTTACCCGCTTGCTCTGGCGTAGCCGACAACAAGATACGGGATTGGCTCTCACTGAACAAAGCGTGATCTGCACGCAGTGCAGTCTCCAGATTCACCTGTGCTCCAACATTACCGCTGATACAAGACTCTGCGAGTGCAACAGCCAAGCCGCCTTCAGACAAGTCATGTGCCGAGCGAACAAGACCGGATTGGATTGCTTCCAGCACTGTGCTGAGCAACGCTTTTTCCGTTTGCAAATTCAGTTCTGGTGGACGACCTTCCGTCTGACCATGAACCGCGTATTGCAGCTCGCTGCCACCCAGTTCAGCTTTCGTTTCACCGAGGAGGATGATAACATCACCTTCGGATTTGAATGCTTGTGTCGTGATATGATCCGTATCATGAACGAGACCTACCATACCGACAACTGGCGTTGGATAGATGGAGCCTTTGGCGTTTTCGTTATACAAACTTACGTTACCACCGATGACCGGCGTATCCAGCACACGACAAGCTTCTGCCATACCGTCTACTGCTTTCTCCATTTGCCAGAAAATATCCGGCTTCTCCGGGTTACCGAAGTTCAGGTTGTCCGTGATCGCCAGCGGCTCAGCACCGGAACATACAATGTTACGCGCTGCTTCACTTACGGCAATCCGTCCACCAACTTCAGGATCAAGGTACACATAGCGTCCATTACAGTCCGTTGTCATCGCGAGACCTTTGCGTGTGCCACGAATCGTGACTACGGCTGCATCCGAACCTGGACGAACGGCAGTGCTTGTACGCACCATGTAGTCGTATTGATCATAAATCCATTTTTTACTTGCTACTGTTGGTGAAGCCAGCACTTGTTTCAGTGCTCCGCCGAGATCCGACACTTCGTCGTAACGAAGCGTGTCGATGGAAGCACTTTGCTCGTAGTATGCAGGTACCGAAGAAGGTTTGTCATAGACTGGACATTCGTCAACCAAAGCCGTTACCGGCATATCTCCGACCACTTCGCCGTGGTGGATCAATTTCAAACGACCATCATCCGTTACTTTACCGACTTTCGCACAGATTACGCCCCAACGTTCAAAGATTTCCATCGCCTGCGCCTCATCCTTCGGCTCAACGACGAACAACATCCGTTCCTGGGACTCGGACAACATCATCTCGTAAGGCGTCATGCCTTCCTCACGCTGCGGTACCTGATCCAGATACAATTCCAGACCGTTACCCGCTTTACTTGCCATCTCTGCACTCGAACATGTCAGACCCGCAGCGCCCATATCCTGAATTCCGAGCACGATGCCCGTGTCGATCAATTCCAGACAGGATTCCATCACCAGTTTCTCCATAAATGGATCACCAACCTGAACGGCTGTCCGTTGGGACTCGGATTCTTCTGTCAATTCAACCGATGCAAAGGTTGCTCCATGAATACCATCACGGCCTGTTGGCGGCCCAACATAATACACAGGGTTACCTACACCTTTAGCTACGCCGCGCTGGATCTTGTCATGATCAATCAGACCCACACACATGGCGTTAACCAGCGGATTGCCTTCGTAGCTCTCATCAAACATCACTTCGCCACCAACGGTAGGGATACCGATACAGTTACCATATCCGGCAATACCCGATACAACATGCTCGAACAAATATTTAACCCGATCGCTCTCCAGCTTGCCAAAACGAAGGGAGTTCAGTATTGCTACCGGTCTTGCACCCATGGAGAAAATATCACGGATAATACCGCCCACACCTGTTGCCGCACCTTGATAAGGCTCAACCGCGGAAGGATGGTTATGGCTTTCAATTTTGAATACAACGGCCTGGTTATCACCGATATCCACGATACCGGCACCTTCACCAGGTCCCATCAGGACACGTGGTCCAGACGTTGGGAAACGGCGCAGCAATGGCTTGGAGTTTTTATAAGCACAGTGCTCGGACCACATTACACTGAACACACCAATTTCCGTGTAGTTTGGCTTGCGCCCCATGAACTCACAGATCAGCTCGTACTCGCTGTCAGATACGCCCATTTGTGCGTAAAGTTTATGTTCTGCGACCTGTTCTGCTGTTGGTTCCTTAGCGGATAGCTGCTGCGTCATGCCGATCCCTCCATGCTTTCAAAATAGATGTAAACATACGTTTGCCGTCTTCCGAACCTAGCAGTGAGTCCACTGCACGCTCTGGATGCGGCATCATGCCGACCACGTTGCCACCCTCGTTACAGACTCCCGCAATATCACCCAGGGAACCGTTCGGGTTGTTGCCATACGTAAATACGATCTGGTTGTTCGCTTGCAGACTCGCGAGCGTCTCCTCGTCGCAATAATAGTTGCCTTCGCCGTGAGCAATCGGGATGATAATCTCTTCGCCTGGTGCATAGTCACGTGTAAATGGCGTATCTGCATTCGCCACTTTCAATACTGTATCGTGACAACGGAATTTCAGGGAAGTGTTGCGGATCAATGCACCTGGAAGCAATCCCGCTTCGGTCAGGATTTGGAATCCGTTGCAAATACCCAAAATATATTTACCTTGTTCAGCAGCTTTCGCTACCTCGTTCATTACCGGTGCAAAGCGGGAAATCGCTCCGCAGCGCAGGTAGTCACCATAAGAGAAACCACCCGGAACTAAAATACAATCATAAGCCGATAGATCTGTAGCCGTGTGCCATACATAATCAACCTCTTGCCCAATGGCATCTTCCACTGCCTTGTAACAGTCGATGTCGCAGTTGGAGCCAGGGAACACAAGAACTGCAAATTTCATGAGATTAACCCTCCAATTCGTAGCGGTAATCTTCAACAACGGTGTTGGCCAGCAGCTTCTCACACATGACTTTCAATCGTTTCTCCGCTTCCGCACGATCTGTTGTATCCAGGTTCAATTCCATGACTTTACCGATCCGTACACTTTCCACTTCGTTGAATCCCATGGAATGCAGGGCTCCTTGAACAGCTACGCCTTGCGGGTCGAGTACGCTTTGCTTAATAGTGACATATACGGTTGCTTTGATCATGATCCTTGTGTTCCTCCTCAGTAATGAACGGGATAAATGCTTTATGCTGTTAAAAATGGGGTGTGGTGCTTGCTCCGGGGCGGATTGTTCTTTCCGGTCGCTTGTTGTCCCCAGGTTTTTTGATTGTTTTGGCCCGCTGTGCGGTCAAAACCCGGGGACAAAGGCGAACGCTATCGCTCCTTCAAGAACAATTCCGCCCCTCCGCTAGTCCTTGCGACGTTTTTTAAAGGCCTAAACCTTTTACGTTGCACGGTGTGTAATGGTCGAGACTGACCATTCCTTCAAAACAGTGAATGGCGAATGGTCTTTAAGTTACTTTAGTAATTAGTAATTTAATTCTCTTAATTTTTCAGGCTTCCCCTGCCTGTGGGAAGCCACCGCTCTTAATTGCCTCACCCACCAGTTTGAACACTGGCGGAGGGAAAGATTTGAGCTAGAGAAACGAAGTGCTCGCCTTTGCAACCGGAATGTTTCCTTTTGAAAAAAGGATTCCAATCAAAACATTCCGGGGGCAACAGCGATCGAAAGCCAAACTTTCCCGCAGCTTACTCAAACTTTATTATTTCGTTAAACGGTTATAAATATCGACGTATCTTGCGGTTGTTGCTTCTACTACCTCTTGTGGGAGTGGATCGGGTTTGCTGTTCTTGTCCCAATCGGTTCCGGCGAGATAGGTGCGCACTGGCTCTTTATCCATGCTGTCGATCTCGATGTCGAGTTCGTAATTCTCTTTGGCCCAGAAGCGTGAAGCATCTGGAGTGAAGATTTCGTCAATCAGGATGACCTTGCCATCCACGATGCCGAACTCGAATTTGCAATCTGCCAGAATGATGCCACGCTGATCACAGTAATCACGGGCAAATTCGTACAGGCGCAAGCTTTTTTCCTGAAGCTCAATTGCGAGTGCGTCTCCCACCAGTTCTTTCATGCGATCCATTGGGATGTCTTCATCGTGACCAACATCGTTTTTGGCTGCCGGGGTGAAAATGGGAACTTCGAGCTTGGCGTTTTTGCGAAGTCCATCAGGCAACTTGATCCCGTTCACTTCTCCGCTTGTCTCATATTGTCTCCATCCACCACCCGTGATGTATCCACGTACAACACACTCAATATCAATGCGTTCTGCTTTGCGGGTTACCATGATGCGGTCTTTGAGCAATTCAGGGTCTGTGATGAGATCACCCAGTTGATTCACATCGGTATGAACGACGTGATTCTCCATCATGTCACCTGTCAGTTCAAACCAGAAGCTGCTGAGCTTATTCAGTACGTTTCCTTTCTCGGGAACTGCCGGGTCCAGCACGTAATCAAATGCCGAGATACGGTCCGTAACCACGATCAGAAAATGTTCACCCAGATCGTACAATTCACGTACTTTTCCTTTATATAACAGAGGTGCTTTAACGAGATCTGCCGCAGTGGACAGTGCCATGGGCTCACCTTCTTTCAGGAGATGTAAAGTATACGTCCAATTCCCCTCTTCACGCGGGGCCACTCCGAATGCAGAACAACCTTCCGATCGCTGTTATCCCCAGATTTTTTGATTCCCTTTTGCAAAGTTAAAATCCGGGGATAAAGGCGAGCGCTTTGCTTCTTCAGGTTTTTTCTGCCTTCTCCGTTCCAGCGTGAACACATAATCAACCTATACTTTTAGGGAGTAAAACTTGTTCTAAATTTGATAAAGGCGCAGCGTATGCTTCCGAAGTAGCTTTCTTTCAGAATGTTTTTAGCTTCGCTCCTTGAGCTTGTTTCTGTCCTCTGCGTTCCCTGCTAGTCCATCATTCTGTGCTATAGCCTTATGGGAGTTATATATTAATCGTTCAAGCCGAGCTTTTTGAAGATCGTGTCTACGTGCTTCAGGTGCCATGACGGGTTGAACGCATCTGCGATTTCTTCTTCGTTCAGTACTTCCGTGATTTCCGGTGTGGATTTCACGATATCCTGGAACTGACGTTGCTCTTCCCATGCTTGCATCGCACGTGGTTGAACGGTATCGTACGCTTGCTCGCGGCTGAAGCCTTTGTCGATCAGCTTTGTCATGATGCGACCGGAGAATGGTACCCCGTAGGTGCGCTCCATGTTGCGTTTCATGTTCTCAGGGAATACCGTCAGGTTCTTCACGATGTTACCAAAACGGTTCAGCATGTAGTTCAGTAGCATCGTTGCATCCGGCAGAATGATACGTTCAACGGAAGAGTGCGAAATGTCGCGCTCATGCCAGAGCGTTACGTTCTCGTATGCCGATACCATATGTCCGCGAATAACGCGGGACAGACCGGAGATGTTTTCACTACCGATTGGGTTACGCTTGTGCGGCATCGCGGAAGATCCTTTTTGACCTTTAGCAAAAGCTTCTTCCACTTCACGGAATTCACTCTTCTGCAGTGCACGTACCTCTGTAGCAAACTTGTCCAGGGACGTTGCGATCAACGCCAGTGTAGCCATATATTCCGCATGACGGTCACGTTGCAATGTTTGAGTCGAGATTGGCGCTGGCTTCGTGCCCAGCTTCTCGCAGACAAACTCTTCGACAAACGGATCGATGTTCGCGTACGTTCCTACCGCACCTGAGATTTTGCCGTATTGTACATTGTCTGCTGCATGACGGAAACGCTCCAGGTTCCGTTTCATCTCTTCATGCCACAACGCCATTTTCAGACCAAATGTCGTAGGCTCCGCATGCACGCCGTGCGTACGTCCCATCATTGGTGTGTGCTGATAAGCCAGTGCTTTTTCGCGAAGAATTTCAATGAAATTCACGATATCTTTTTCCAGAATCTCATTCGCTTGACGCAATACATATCCCAGAGCCGTATCCACGACATCTGTAGAAGTCAGTCCGTAGTGCACCCATTTCCGCTCCGCACCCAGACTTTCAGATACCGTACGTGTAAATGCGATAACGTCATGACGTGTTTCCTGTTCAATTTCATAGATGCGGTCGATGTCAAAAGATGCATTCTGACGAAGCAATGCTGCTTCTTCCTTAGGGATTACACCCAGTTCGGCCCACGCCTCACATGCACAAATCTCAACTTCCAGCCACGATTGGAATTTGTTCTCTTCTGTCCAGATGGCTCTCATTTCGGGTCTGCTATAACGTTCAATCATGAATTTGTATTCCTCCAGAGATTAGTTTGTTTAATCCATTGCAATCCTTCTTCAACATCTTGACAAAGCAGATTCACATGCCCCATCTTCCGTCCTGTTTTCGCTTCGGTTTTACCATATATGTGAAGCTTGGGAATCACACCGAGTTCTATCGCTTCTGCATCAGGTTGCCCTGTTCTTGCGATAATGCCTTCCAGATGCTCTCCAAGCACATTGACCATAACAACCGGACTCAATAACGAAGTGTCCCCAAGTGGTAATCCGCAGATGGCACGGATATGTTGTTCGAACTGAGAAGTCGCACAAGCTTCCATCGTATAGTGACCAGAATTATGCGGTCTTGGTGCCAGTTCGTTGACGTACAGTCTTCCATCCGCCGCTACAAACAGTTCCACAGCCAGCAACCCAACAGCCTTCATTGATTCTGCTACCGCTGCTGCCAGCTTTTGAGCTTCAATCTGGATGTCTGCAGCAACTCTAGCCGGTACGATTGACGCATGCAAAATGTTGTTCACATGAATATTCTCCGCTGGTGGGAACGTCTTGATCTCCCCATTTGTACTACGCGCTACAACGACAGATATCTCGCATTCGAACTTAATGAATTGTTCCAGCACCAGTTCCGCACCTGTAGTTGCAAGTTCTTCGTATGCGGCAACAGCCTGACTTGATTCCCGGATTACCCGTTGGCCTTTGCCATCATAGCCTCCAGTCACCGTCTTCAGTACGCAGGGCACTCCAAGTTCGCTTACAGCAGCAAGCATTGTATCCGCACTTGTGATTCCCCGATAAGGCGCGACCCTCACTCCGGCGGCTTCGATCGCACGTTTTTCACGCAACCGATGTTGTGTGGTGTACAGTAGCGCACTTCCTTGCGGAACGTAAGACTCACGCTCGAGCAGCCCAGCGACTTCTGCATCCACATTTTCGAATTCATACGTAATGACATCGCATTGCCGAGCGAGTTCGAGTGCAGCTTTGGCATCATCATATCCAGCTTCAATCTGACGAGCAACTTGTCCACAAGGTGCATCCGCAGCGGGATCAAGAGTAACGAATCGATACCCCATTGCCGTTCCTGCCAGCGTCATCATACGTCCGAGCTGTCCGCCTCCAAGAATGCCGATGGTTGTTTTCCCGGGCAGCAGGACATTTTTCAGCTCTCCTGCCGCACCCGACTGTAAACCTTCTCTAGTCATAGTTCTTCACTGCTTTCGAGTACTTCTTGTTTGATGCGCTCTCTTCGAGCTTCAGAGCGACGTTGGACATCCGGGTCAAATGCACCGATCATCTGAGCAGCGAGCAGCCCTGCATTGGTAGCCCCCGCCTTACCGATTGCAACGGTTGCAACGGGAATTCCGCCAGGCATCTGAACAATGGACAACAAGGAATCGAGACCATTCAATGCTTTGGATTGAACCGGAACGCCAATGACTGGGAGCATCGTTTTGGCTGCAACCATACCAGGTAGATGTGCCGCCCCGCCTGCGCCTGCAATGATCACCTTGAATCCTCGATCAATCGCCTGCTCTGCGTATTCGAACATCAAATCCGGTGTACGATGGGCTGAGACAACCTTTTTCTCATAACCAATCTCCAGTTCATCCAGAACCTCGCACGCATGCTTCATCGTTTCCCAATCCGACTTACTGCCCATAATTACAGCGACTTGCAGTGACATGAATACATCCAACTCCCGTCTGAGCTTTTTTGATTACACTTGCTAATAAGGAATTCATTTTACGTGTGAAATGAAAAAATCCGCTACCCGCGAAAACATCACATTTTCTCCGGACACCGGACTCCAAGAAATACGTATCCCTCATTTGGGCATGCCAAAAGGGGGCTTGCTGTCCGCATCTGGTTGCATGCGACTCTCAGCCGTATCTCCTCGTAGTCCGGAAATTTACGGTTCCCGGGTAGATACTTCCGGGCCCTATTCCCGGCGTTATACGAGCAAATATCTATTCAAACCATCTTGATTCATTTTGATATATCTTGTTACACATTTCGTTCCTACTCGACCTTATTCTTACCTGATCGACACATCTAACATTCTAACAATCCCCTACAGCTAATGTCAACTTAAAGACGAACATTTAACATATTGACAAATATAATGTTCGGGAATTGCTTCATTAATTTCGCTTAGTCATCCATTTCATCCCATAAAAGAAAGCCGGCTCCTCTTCAATCTCTCGAAGACAACCGGCTTTTTGCTCTCTAGTGCATGCACACTTCATTCACTATTTTACGATCAGTACTGGAACCTGAGCATGCTGCACCACATTATGACTGACACTACCCAGGACAAATTCACGAATTCCGCCTAGTCCGCGGCTACCAATGATAATGATATCAGAATCATTTTCTTTGGCAAAATCAAGCAACACTTCCGCAGCTGCTCCTTGAATCAGGTCTACGTTGGCCGTTACACCAGCAGCCTGAATTCGTTCTTTCGCTTCATCCGTCGTCTGCACCGCCAGATTGTAATAGTCATTATTAAGCGAAGGCGGCAATGGAGCTAACCCTTCACCAATGAATACACGCGGGAAATCAAAAGCATGAATAACATCCAATACAGCATCCGGGGACACTTTAGCTAGCTCAATCGCACGATCGAGTGCTTTATTTGAAGCTTTGGAACCATCATAAGCCACTAATATTTTGGAAAATAACATGTGAATCCCGTCCCTTCCTTTATATGTAGAGCACGCGAAGCAAGCTTCGGTCTGACATGCAATAAACTAACAGAACCATATAACTCCTTAAACATCCCGGAGTCACTATGAACCATTTATACGAATGAATTTACATATCAAACAAATTAAAGATACACCTTCACTTCAGCGTAAGTCCAGTTCGATATCTCCAATCCTACAATTGAAAACACAGAAGGAATGGTTACGTACGTGTTCCATGTGTTCATTGAATAAAGTAACCATAGATTACGGCATTCAGGAACAACAACAACGGAATGCCAATGGTGAAGCTGGGATGTTTGGTTTTATGCCTTTTCCGATACATCGCGATCCAGACTCCCAAAGCACCACCAATAAACGCAAGCAAAAACAACGTCCGTTCAGGTGTACGATCACGACGTTGCTGTGCACGCCTCTTATCATCCGACATCACCAGATAACCAACTACATTAATAAATAGAAACCACAATATAAGTCCGGTTTGCATATAATTCTAGCGATCCCCCTGTCCCGGGACATCTCCCTGTCTCCATTATAATCCTCATTAGAGACATGTTCAACGCACCGGTAGGGAACCGCAAGTTTGTGTAAGAATGGTAACCTCGCGCTGACTCTAGGACTCCTGTTTGGGAATACCGTTCAGGCTTGGCGCTCTTTTGGCTGCTTTATCCGGACGCACAGCGATACTCTCTTCCCGAATACTGTCTTTGTTTTGCTGATTATGGATTTTCTCTGGTTTGTTATGCGGCATGTAGGTATCACCTCCTTGGCTTACGTTGCCTGAAAACGAAGGATCTTATACGACTTCACATAGATGAGTAGAGAAAAGTTATAATCAGTCCCTTTTGGAGTAAATGAGTACATCATTCGTATGGCTCGTACCACACGAGGCACGATCTCAACTACCTCAAGCGTGTTACTGCCCTTTTTTCTCCATAGCCGCCTTCAACAGATCCCCCAGATTGGAGCCAATCGACTCTTGCTTCGCATACTGCTTCACCAATTTTTGCTGATCGCGTTTGTTCACATGCTCTTTGTCCTTATCCAATGTTTCTGTAATACCACAAGGAAGACACTGCACGTATAGTCCCGCCTTACCTTCTTTGATTTCCATCTTTTTGTGGCACTGCGCACAACGACGATTGGACAATCGTTTTTCTGCCGAACGACGATATCCACAGTCCTCCGTAGGACATACAAGAAACTTGCCACGCTTGCCCTTCTTCTCCAACAACCGTGCATTACAGTCCGGGCAATGGCTATTGGACACATTATGTGGCTTGTACTCTGCTTTGCTGCCTTTGACCGTTGACACCAGCTCTTTCGCCATGGATCGGATACTATCCAGAAACGGCCCCGGTTTTCCTTGCCCACGAGCAATTCGCTCTAACTCAGCCTCCCAGCGAGCAGTCAGATCCGGTGTACGAAGCTGCGGAGCAGCCAGTTCAATCAACTGTTTTCCTTTACCGGTTGGATGCATGCTGTTGCCTTGACGATCAATGGTATCGGAACTGACCAGCTTCTCAATGATATCCGCTCGTGTCGCCGGAGTGCCCAGTCCATGCTTCTCCATTTTGGAAAGTAAAGCAGCTTCGGTATACCGTTTGGGCGGCATCGTTCGTCCACTTTTAATATGGCAACGCTGAACCGTCACGGACTGTCCTTGCTGCACATCAGGCAAAAGCGCACGCTCATGGTCTGCTGCATCGTCAGCACGGTCATCGTCATCATCGCTGTAATCACCGCCGTATACTTCACGCCATCCACTTTCTTTCACCGTTGTACCTTTGACATGGAAGGAGTCGTTACCCACCTGAACCGTGATCGCAACCGAATCGTACTTCGCTGCCGGATAGAACAGGCTGATATAACGACGTACGATCAGATCGTACAATTTGCGTTCCTCTGGATTCAATTGATTCAGAAGCACCGTCTGTTCCGTAGGGATAATTGCATGATGATCGGTCACTTTGCTGTCGTCCACAATACGTTTGGTGATATTCAGATTCTTGCGCAGCAAAGGTCGTGCCAAAGACGCATAGGGCCCAATGGCTACACTGTCCAGACGTTCTTTCAATGTGGCTGTCATATCGGAAGTCAGGTATCGGCTGTCCGTACGTGGGTACGTTACAAGTTTGTGTTGTTCATACAGACGTTGCAGGACATTCGATGTTTGCTTTGCAGAGAAACCATATTTCCGGTTGGCATCCCGTTGCAGTTCCGTCAGGTCATATGCCAGTGGATGTGGCTCCACCTTCTCGCTTTTCTTCACTTGGGCAATCGTTCCTTTGCGCCCGTCTACCCGTTTCTTCAATTCCTGCGTTTCCTGAGGGTCAAAGATTCGTGAATCTCCCCCATTTGCCCGCCACACAGCCTGAAAACCTCCTAAATCTGCCGTTAACGTCTCATACTCCTGAGAGCGGAATCCGTTAATTTCACTTTCTCTGTCCATAATCATGCCCAAGGTCGGAGTTTGAACCCGTCCAGCTGACAACTGTGCATTGAAACGAACAGTTAGCGCACGGGTCACGTTAAGTCCGATCATCCAGTCAGCTTCAGCCCGGCAACGTGCAGATTCATAGAGAGAGTCGAACTGACTGCCTGGTTTCAGCGATGCAAAACCGTCTTTGATCGCCTTATCTGTCTGGGATGAAATCCACAGACGTTTAAAAGTTTTTTTCCACCCCGCCATCTGCATGATCCAACGGGCCAGCAATTCTCCCTCACGTGCTGCATCCGTCGCAATGACCAACTCGCCCACATCCTGACGCTTCATCAGCTGCTGCACTGCTTTATACTGATGGTTGGTTTCCTTAAGCACCTTCAGCTTCGTACGTTCTGGCAGAATGGGTAGGTCTTCCAGATTCCATGTTGCATACTTCTTGTCGTAATCCTCCGGTTCAGCTAATCCAACCAGATGTCCAAGCGCCCAGGTAACGATATATTTCGGGCCTTCCATATAACTTTTATGTTTATCACGCGCACCCATAACTCTGGCTATTTCGCGTGCTACAGATGGTTTTTCTGCGAGTACCAATGTCTTCACTTCATATCTCTTCCTCTCTGTAATGCCTTATGTCTCTTCTATTCCTATCTTTTCATTATATCATTTCATGGTAAAGGTATGCTCTGTCATCTCTCTTTCCTAATCTGTTTGCATCATGTAACCTCAATGATTAATCACAATGTCGTATGTATGTCACATTTTATTACACATAGGAGATTAGTAGTTTTCCTGAGTACACGGAATCAGAAGCATCAATAAGTATTAACACGGTAAAGTATTGATGTATACGTTTTTTTGGATAAATATAAACATTGTAAGTTTACCTAACATAACTATACAATGTGTCAAAAGCATAGAAACAGAATCGCTGCTACAACACATCAATGAGACACAGGAAGGGAGCGTGGATGCATGACTTATCATGGATCTGTATTGAAAAAAAGTGGAGCTTTGTTACTGGCGGGAGCTGTTGTTGCCACAACATGGGGAGGAACGGTACCTTCGGCATCAGCTGCATCGGCAACGCCTACGAGTAAAACAACAGTTGCTGCGGTATCCAAAGGCAAAGCCCCTGCTACTCCGGCAGCATTTATTCAGGCCATGGAAGAAGCGGCTACACTTGCAGGTGTTCCTTTTACCATGGACAAGCTCTCTGGCACAACCGTACAACGTAAAGATGCTGCGGTCGCCTTGCAACAATGGCTCGAACTTGATTCGACTTCCGAATCATTCAAGGATGTCCCGGATGAAGCCACTTTCGCAGGTGCTGTTGGTGCATTGAACACTGCGGGATTGATGAAAGGTTATACGGAATCCCTCTTCCTTCCAAACGCTGTACTTACGGAGAATGACCTCTCCATATTGAAAGATCGCATTTATAACTACATAAAACCGTTTGTGCTGGAGGAAGCAACCATCATGGATCTCCAGGCTGCAATGACGCAAGGAAAACTGACATCAAAAGAGCTGGTTCAGAAATATCTGGACCGCATTGAGAAATACGATGATCAAGGTGTAAGCATCAACGCCGTATTAACCCTGAACCCGGATGCACTCCAAATTGCGGAGCAATTGGATGAAGAACGTGCAGCTCAAGGTGCTCGCGGACCTCTGCATGGCGTTCCAATTCTGGTGAAAGACAATTTTGATACCAATGACATGCCTACAACCGCAGGCTGTATCTGTCTGAAAGATTCCATCCCTGCTCACGATGCTGAACAAGTGAAGAAACTCAAAGCAGCTGGCGCCATTATTTTGGGCAAAACGAACCTGCATGAATTCGCATTCGGCATCACGACATCCAGCTCATTGGGTGGACAAACGCTGAACCCTTACGCCCTGGACCACTATCCAGGTGGCTCAAGTGGTGGAACAGGTGCTGCCATTGCATCTAACTTTGCCGCAGCCGGCATGGGTACAGACACTGGCGGTTCGATCCGAATCCCGTCCAGCTTTAACAGCCTTGTGGGTATCCGCCCAACCATCGGACTGTCCAGCCGTGAAGGCATTATCCCATTGGCTTTGACACAGGATGTAGGTGGACCTATGGCTCGTACGGTTAGTGACGCTGCAATCATGTTGGATGCTACAGCCGGATATGATAAAAAGGATGTCGCTACAGCTTACGCGGTTGGAAAAATCCCTTCCAGCTATACAGACTTCTTGGATGTAAACGGACTGAAAGGTGCACGCATCGGTGTCGCCACAGAACTCATCCCAAGTACCAAAGCTGAAGAAAAAGCCGTTGCTGACGTGATCAACACCGCTGTGGAAGAACTGAAGACACTAGGCGCTACCGCAGTTCCCATTTCCATCCCGAACTTGACTGAGATCAACAAATATCCAAGCCTTAGTGGATATGAATTCAAGTTCCAGCTAAATGACTATCTGGACTCATTGGGCGCAGATGCTCCCTATCACAGTCTGTCCGAGATCATCGCTTCCGGAGAGTTCGACAAATCTCAGGAGCAATCCATGAAGACTCGTGATGCACGCCAAACATTGGAGACTACCGAATACAAGGACATCGTCCTGAAACGTACCCAAGTTACACGTGAGTCACTGCTGAAAGTTATGGCAGACAATAACCTGGATGCCATCATCTATCCTACATCTACACAGGCCGCTGGCGTGATCGGCGAAGGTCAAACATCTGGTGGTAACAACCGTCTGAGTCCATTCTCCGGCTTCCCAGCGATCACTGTACCTGCCGGTTTCACAACCGATGGATTGCCAGTAGGTATGGAATTCCTGGGTCGTGCCTTTGATGAAGGAACCTTGATCAAGCTAGCTTATAGCTACGAACAAGGAACTCATCACCGCCAAGCTCCTAAGCTTACGCCGTAAAATGTTTATGGGATTAATATAAGTTTGAACACCAAAAGTACACCTCGTTCATGTAATCCATGAATGAAGTGTACTTTTATTAAGTTTGCTCTGTTATACAATTAAAAATTGATCTTACCATCCTTTGTCGAATACAATAAATAGGATGTGATTCTAATTTTCATTACCATAGGAGGTTCGAATGAGGTATCCAAAGTGGAGTATTTTCATTATTATTCTGACTCTCAGTTTATCACCGTTCACTACGTCACTAGCAAACGCAGCTTCAAGTTCCAGCAAATATGAATGGGCCAAACCATCTGTTGAATTTATGGCATCTCATAATGCCATGCAGAGCTTTAAGCAAGAAGAGAAGAATTTAAGCAAGAATGTGTCAAAAGCAGAACTTACTCATATGATTCATCTTTTATTTAAAGAGTTCCGAGTAGATAGTAGTACAAATGTAGAAATTCCTGGTGTTCCTGCAAAAAGTACATATTATCCAATTTTTAGAGACGTATACGGAAGTATACCTAGTAATCCCTCAGGATTAATTGCAGCAGCAGATACAATCAATTACCACAATGAGACGTTTACATATCAACCCAACAAGATATTATCTCGCTGGGACTTATTAATTACACTAAATACTCTTTTTCCGGATATCGGCCACTCCGTCGATGAAATGTCAGAAAAAGAGGCACTCACCAAGCTGCAAAAATTCAAGGATATTCCTAAAAGATATTTTAATTCCTATGATACTTATGAAAAATGGAAATATGCTTACCAGCCATTAGCACCCGAATTTGGCTTTATTAAATCCAAAAATGATAATCACTTAGGTTCCGACCTTGATTATGTAAAACGAGATGCTCTGCTCGGATTCTCACAGGTGGGCATAATGAAACCTAATTCAAAAGGATACTTTTATCCGAATCAAAAGGTAACTTTAGCCGAAACGGCAGTGATTCTGCATCGGATTTATAAGTACTATGGTGGAACAGGTTATAAATATCAGCCATCTAAGGATGAACTAATTCCGAATGGAACTCTTACCTACTTCTATAGAAATCAAGTAAGCGGGCTGGGTATGACGGATGACTTCGCTCTGGTTAATGCGGATGACTCTCCAGCGTTGTATCTTGCGATTAAAGCTACTGAACCAGTAGACCTTAAGATCACTTTGAACGGTGAAAGCATCACTTATCCCTATGAGCGACTAAACGTTCTCAATGCACCAGTTATCATACCATTTGACGGTGCGTACTATGCCGAATTTTATCCCATCTTGAGAAGGACAGGCAAATTGGTTGGAGACCATGAGGCTATTGGAGAATTAGAATCTTATGATGAAATAAATTTAGAATATTTTTTCTCCGATCATTGGACCGACTTTAATGAATTTAATAAGCTTTGGGAGGATTAAACATTAAGTTAAGGGTATGACTCGATCACTTGAGTCATACCCTTATTATCTTGTCTTTGACAGACACCTATCAACGATTTATCTTTGATAGGGTTAAGAAAAACTACATTCAAGCCACTCTTAGTTGGTTGGCTATTCCTTATCACACTTACTCATCGACACTTTACTGCCACTACTCCTTGTCGGGTACACCCCATTTAAGAACCAGACCGGAATAGGTCAGTCCTCCTCCAAAACCGAACAGCGCAACATGTTGTCCATACTTCAACTTCCCTTCATCCACTGCAATCTGCAGTGCCAGCGGAATGGAAGCAGCAGATGTGTTCCCACGATACTCAACACTGGTTAAAGTACGGTCCAAGGGAACCGGTCCACGTTCGCAAACAGCCTCAATCATTCTCATGTTAGCACTGTGTGGGACAAACCAGTCAATCTGCTCAGGGATTAATTCAGCTTTTGCTATTAGTTTACCCAGTTGCTCTGGAATCGTCCGTACAGCCCACTTATAGATCTCTCGGCCATTCTGAACTAAACAACCTTCGCCCTGTAAAGGCACACCATTCATCTCTGAAGACAAGCCACTCTTATAGAGATGTACACCGCCTTCTCCATGTGTACCTGATATGGCTGCCATAAAGTCACCTTCTGCAGCTGCTGATCTCTCCACCAAGAAGGCTCCTGCTCCGTCACCAAACAATACACAAGTCGTGCGGTCTGTATAATCCGTAATTTTGGATAATGTCTCTGCCCCAATAACCAGCACTTTGCGGTACATTCCACTGGTCACCAGACTGTCCGCTAGCTGTAGCCCATAGGTAAAACCTGCGCATGCAGCATTTAAATCCAGTACGCCAGTGTGTGGGATCTTAAGATTAGCCTGTACTCTGGATGCCGTACTTGGAAAAGCATATTCAGGTGTACTTGTAGCCACAAGGATCATATCCACATCTTCTATACTTACTTGGTAACGACGTATCATGTCTTCTACAGCCTTCGTAGCGAGGTCAGATACAAACTGATCTTCAGCTGCAATTCTCCGTTCTCTCATACCTGTACGCTGTACAATCCATTCGTCACTTGTCTCGACCAACTTCTCCAGATCAGCATTCGTTAATATTCGATCCGGTACATACGTCCCCATTGCCGTGATGGTTGCCTTAGATTGATGATTCATACCGGTAGTCACCTCATTTGTTTTTTTATTATTATAGCACCAAGTCTTAGTACTTGGTACTAATTTTGAAAAATATTTATTACGATTCTCTCGCGAGTTGTTTATTTTAAGTGATCTCTTCATCCTATTACCCATTCAAATAGAAACTATCGCGTGCATTTCTGATGAAGAAATGTGGATATCACCCGGTTAACATGAAGCATGCCTTAATAAATTGCGTTTTCTATAGACAGCTCATTCCAACAAGAGGAAAATAAACAGATTGCCCTACATTACTAAAGAATAGAGATGAACTATACCCATGAAAAAAGAATTAAATATCCTTGCCATTTCCGGAAGTCTGCGCAATCAATCCTCCAATACGTTACTAATGCACGCCATGATTAAGCTGGCTACTCCTAACCTTAGGTTTCAAGTATATGATGGATTAAATGATCTACCGCATTTTAACCCTGACCTTGATATCGAAGAGGGCCCTGTACCCGTGCAGAATTGGAGAGAGCGATTGGAGCATTCGGACGGAGTTCTTATTTGCACGCCTGAGTATGGAAATGGAGTTCCTGGTGCCTTAAAAAATGCATTAGATTGGATTGTATCTTCTGGAGAATGGCTCAATAAACCCACCATTGTAATCGCTGCTTCCCCAAACCCCATGGGAGGTGACAAAGCCGATGCTTCTTTATGCTGACCCTAAAGATGATTAATGCGCAAGTATTACAAGAGGGCTGCTTAACCATTCCTTATATTACATTGAAAATGAACAAAGAAGGCGTCATCATTGATTCCAAAACCCAGCATGCTTTGCAGAAATCCCTTACAATCCTTGAGGAGGCTTGCATCCTAAAAGGCTAGACAGACGCTGCACTTAAATCCATGATGAGAAATGAACAATTTAAAGTTATTTAGTATTCTCATAAATATTGAAATAAAAAAAACAGCCTGGTGAATAACCAGGGCTGTTAAGATATATATAAGCATTTAGAAAAAATGAAAAAGACACACTCGATATCATCAAGTGTGCCTTTATATTGCTTGGCGGCGTCCTACTCTCCCAGGACCCTGCGGTCCAAGTACCATCGGCGCTAGAGGGCTTAACGGTCGTGTTCGGGATGGGTACGTGTGGAACCCCTCCGCCATAGCCACCAAACGCGGTGCTTACATTTCAGAGATCGTTCTCTGAAAACTAGATTCGAAACGAAAC
>NZ_BCNV01000002.1 GCF_001570725.1 Paenibacillus amylolyticus | reverse complement strand
CTTGGTGAGCCGTTACCTCACCAACTAGCTAATGCGCCGCAGGCCCATCCCCAAGTGACAGATTGCTCCGTCTTTCCAGTTCTCTTCAGGCGAAGAAAACAATTATTCGGTATTAGCTACCGTTTCCGGTAGTTGTCCCAAACTTGAGGGCAGGTTGCCTACGTGTTACTCACCCGTCCGCCGCTAACCATCAGAGAAGCAAGCTTCTCTTCAAGTCCGCTCGACTTGCATGTATTAGGCATGCCGCCAGCGTTCGTCCTGAGCCAGGATCAAACTCTCCAATAAAGTATTGAAAAGAGCGATAAGCTCATTTTGAATCTGACGAGATTAAAAATCTCATTTGTGCTCCAGTCGATTCAAGCCAAGGCTTGTTTCAAACTTTCACGTTCATTCTGCAAGCAGAATGTTACTCACTCGTTGTTCAGTTTTCAAAGATCAAACATTCAATTTGTTGCTATCTTTCATGTTGTCGTCGTTTCAGCGGCGACTTTTATAATATATCATGTTGAAGTTCTCTTTGCAAGCATTTTTTTCGATTATTTTTCAATCGCTTTATTTAAATGCTTGTTTCGGTGAACCGCTCCTAAAAAAGGAACGAAAATTAATTTACCATATGAAATTAGAAAGGTCAACCCTTTTTCGACAAAAAGTATGAACCCCTCAGCAATTTCAACATTGTCATGGTTCAGAGGTACAGCACCCGATATTAAGAGCCGCACCTCGCATCCACTACTGTACACCTAATATATGACCAGCTTTAGCATTACGGCTTCGACTTTTTCAGCTTCCCACCTCTTGCATACTTGGACAACTCTTTTGGCGGGGCAAAGCGTGCATACATGCGGAACACAGTCTTATATCGGCTCGCGATAGCATATTTAATCTCTTGGTCAAGACGATTATCACTTAGATCGAACAGCATTTCATCTAATTCTTTACGCAGCACATAGTCTAGTTCCTTGCATTCCTTCTCGTTAAACAACATACCCAGCATTAGAGTTCTCCTTTTTGTGCATAGCCTCTTTATCACACTTACACAAGTTTCATGCAGCACCCCGTGCATTCGCTTTTTATGGGTGCTGCTGGAACCCGTTTTATTGTTATGGTCAACTTTCTGAAAATTTATGAATGCCAACCATCACAAAATTTTATCCTCTCACCAGAGCATACGTAAGTGTGCTTTCAATGATCGCTGCTACAAGAAGCAAGATGACAACCCAGAAAGATGCCGTTAAGGTCCTATTCATAAATGCTTTCCACCGCGTCCCAATCGTATTTCGTTTGTCACTGCCAACGTGTACAAGGCTTTTGATAACTAGTCCACCAAACTTCAGTCCGAATGCGCAAGCAATAATAATCACCGGAATCTCAATAATGCCATGCGGAAGTAAGCCTTTAACCACAATATCATAGAAGCTTGCTCCATAATTCATCGTGGTATGCACTACAAATCCAAGGACCATCCCATTGATCAGCAGGAAGATGACAGGCAGAATTCCGAAGAATATACCGGCATAAATGACAAGTACACTTTTGATAGCATTATTGAAAAAGATAAACAGGAAGAAGTTCCATTGTACATTGCCTCCCTGCTCCAGCCGTTCACTGACCTCACGTAATCCTCCGATTTGATTCAACAACAGCTCCTCCAGTGGACCTGTACTCACCCATCCCGCCCCTATTCCTGCGGCAAACAAAATTACGGACCAGATTAAAGCACTGCGGATGGAACCAAGATCTCTAAGAAATGTACTGAATTTTAACATAATAACCTCCTGTAGAATCTAAAATGATGGACAAACAAGGTTCAGTTACGAATAACTGGGCAGTACGAGCATACATTGGAGAGTAAACAAGCATTTCTTATGGGAGAGGGGCGCTTATTGAAATGAACTCGTTCTATGTATTTAGCGGCAAAAAGATTAAACGTTACCTGATTGTCCTGGTTGCTGCTGTTTTTGCGATCGGTATTATCTATCTGGAGAGAGGTAATGTCTCCGTATTCTCGGAGGAAGCACCATCAGCCGTGTACAGCGTTCCAACCGAGAAGAAAGTGATTGCACTAACCTTTGACATTAGCTGGGGCGATAAACGGACAGAGCCGATTTTGAAAGTTCTTCAGGAGAATAAAGTGCAGAAGGCAACCTTTTTCCTTTCCTCCCCCTGGAGCAAGACACACCCCGAAATTGTTACAGCAATCAAAGATGCAGGATATGAAATTGGTAGCCATGGACATAGACATGAGAATTACAGCAGCCTGACCGAGGAAGAAATTCGCAAAGAAATTTCGACAGCTCATAGCATTTTAACCGATTTAACGGGAAAAGAACCGAAATTATTGCGTCTGCCCAACGGGGACTTTGACAAGCGTGTGCTTCAGGTAGCCAATAGTCTGAACTATCAGGTTGTACAGTGGGATACTGATTCCCTGGATTGGAAAAACCCTGGTGTACAGACTATTGTTGATCGCGTGGTTAGTAAAGCACATCCGGGTGACATCGTGTTACTGCATGCAAGCGATTCCTCCAAACAAACGCATGAAGCACTGCCTGTCATTATCGACAAGTTGAAAAATCAGGGCTATGAATTCGTTACCGTCTCGGAATTGCTGAACCATTCCAGTGTCGAGGGTAAAGAGGTTCGTGACCAAGCCAGTAGTCATTAAGTGGTTTCTTGCTGGAGCGACAGCTCAAACACGAGGTTAAACGTTGAAAAGAGCTAACCAGGTTAGCTCTTTTTGGTATGTTTTTTATGCAAAACGAATTCTATGCGCGGCTTTCTTTCAAGTGTTCTGCCTTTCCACTTACACTCTGGTTCGTAGATACATCCACCAGCCTGTGCAATATCAGCATTTGGTATGCATTACATAAGAGCAAAGGAACCACAATAAATATGGTTGCAGCGTTCACATCAATACGTAATACACCGATCGTCTCCACTATAGTGACGGCAATCATGAAAAAGAGTGTAGGTACGAGCGCGGAGATATGAGTCAGTTTCACTTTAACGTAAGCGGTAACAATTGCTGCTGCCAAAATAATGATACCTAGCACGATATCCGATATGCGTTCCCGGTCTCCCCCAACAAACAGGCGCAAAAACATCACGTCAAGCAGGGCTAACACTGTTAGTACAATCTGCACAATCTGCCAACCGCGCTTTGGAAAAACACCTTTACCCATATAATTCAATATCAGATATGCAAAGAAACCCATTTGTGAATACACGCTGATCATAACCCCTGATCCAAAGAGTATCAGAAGATACAGAAGAAAATCATTCAACCCATTTGTTTTCTCTCCGTTCACCAGCATCATAATCAATCCTGTGCCTAGTGCTCCCGCGGCCCCAATAAGCAAGGCTGTCCAAAACAGGAAAAACCATTTACGTAAATTCAAATGTTTTCCACCCCCGAGTGTTTATTTTACCAACCTTCACAGCAAAAAACCATCATTGCTCAACATATTTCCCCCTTTCCCATCACATACTACATCCAGTATCTAATCAAGGAGGGATTGTACACATGAAACGGCCTTTGTGGCAGCTATGCTGTGTCGTACTGGGGCTATCCGTCATGCTTGCCGGCTGCGGTTCAGATCAGAGTTCTTCGCCTCCTCAGGGCAGTTATAAAGAGATGAAAACGATGGTTGTCGATATTTTGAAAAGCGATGAAGGCAAGAAAGCGGTGGAGGAAGCTCTTACAGGTCAAAGCTCATCCAGCGGTGAAGGCGGCGGTTCAGAAGAAGGTGGCGGCGGATCGGGTGGTGGTTCGGGAACCATTGGTATGAAAATGTTAATGCCTGTGCAATCTTCTGAACAAATACGTATTGCAGTAAAAGATACCATTACAGCTCCCGAATACCAGAAGGAATTCGAAAAGATCATGACAGATCCACAGTTTGCCAGTGAATTTGCCAAAGTGATTAACGCTCAAAGTAAACAGCTTCACATGCAGTTGATTAAAGATCCCACATATCAAAAGTCTGTTGGAGACATCATGAAGTCACCCGAGGTATCCAAGATGTTCATGGATATGACGAAGACTCCGGATTATCGCAAACAGACGATGACTGTTATGCAGGAAGTCATGCAAAATCCATTGTTCCGTATGGAAGTACTCACTTTACTCAAGAAGGTTGTACAGGACGAATTGCAACCCAAAGTAGAAAGTGGCGGACAACAGGGACAAGAGCAAGGTGGACAACAAGAGGACCAGGGTCAAGGTGGTAGTGATGGCGGAGATGGTGGAAGCAGTGGAGATTCTGGCGAAGGCGGAGGTTCATAAACAGTAGGTGTTGATACACCATAGCATCTGAAAAGCCTGCATCCAAATGGACGCAGGCTTTAGTTGTATTTATACACTCATGCCGTTAGAATTTCGATTCAATGGATCGGGCAACTTCATCGTAGATGGATCCGATACGGGAATCTGCTTTATACACAGAAGGTGAGAAATCTGGCTCGGAAGGATGATTATCCGGAGTGCCTAATGGAATTTGGGCAAGTAAGCTCGTATGCAGACTCTCCGCAAGCCTTCCCCCACCTCCACGACCGAAGACATAATCCTTCTCCCCGCAACTGCCACACTCGTAGTAAGCCATATTCTCAACCACACCAAGTAACTCATGATCGGTCTGAATGGCCATCGCACCTGCACGTGCTGCGACAAAAGCTGCTGTTGCATGCGGCGTGGTAACGATGATTTCCTTGCTCTGTGGCAACATCTGATGCACATCCAGAGCAACATCTCCCGTACCTGGTGGCAAGTCGAGTAACATATAATCCAACTCACCCCACTGAACATCAGTAAAAAATTGACGCAGCATCCGACCGAGCATGGGTCCACGCCAGATTACCGGGTTGTTCTCCCGAATAAAGAAGCCCATCGACATGACTTTGACGCCGAAACGCTCAACCGGTTGAATAACGCCATCTTCCACGACCGGATATTCCTCAATCCCCATCATGTCGGGTACACTGAAGCCGTAGATGTCGGCATCAATTAATCCCACTTTCTTACCTTGTCGTGCCAAGGCAGCAGCCAGATTAACGGTCACCGTTGATTTTCCAACGCCACCTTTACCACTGGCCACTGCGATAAAACGAACACCCGATTCAGGACTTAACAGCTCGTGTCCATCCAGACCCGCTGCATGACCTTTCACAAGCACTTCGTCCGGATCCTGCTCTTCATCAGGTTGTCCCATATTCAAGCTCTCACGATCATGCTCAGAAGCTGCACGCACGCGAATATGTACATCCTTCATTCCGTGCTGGGACAACAGATTACGCGCTGCATCGCTCAAGGCTGTTGTATCCTCAGGCCGATTCTCCAGTGTCACCATGGTCAGAGCCACATGATTTTCTTTCACCATAATATCACGAACCCATTCCAGTTCGGTCAGACTTACTCCCAACTGCGGTTCTTGTAATGGCTGTAATAGTTCAAGTATCTGTTCTTTTGATAACATCAGACAGCACCTCAGCTTTATCTATTGGCATGTAATTAGGTATGCTGTTCCAATTATATCATTACCCTTCTTGTTATGACTAACTTTTAGGTCGTTCTCCTGAGGAATATCTGAGAATCCCATTATAGATCGAAGCAGCTACTTTACGTTGATAAGCTTCGTCCGCAAGCATCCGTGCCTCTTCAGGATGAGAAAGAAAACCCACTTCTACCAGCGCTGACGGGATCTTCAGAGCCTGTAACAGGTAAACTGTATTCACCGTTTTGGCGATTCGATCAGTATTCTCGAGATTACGAACCATCTCTTGTTGAAGCAGATTGGCTAGTCCTTCGTTATCCGGATGATTAGGTGTATAGAAAACCTGCGCTCCACTCCATCGGTTTGAAGGAACACTGTTCATGTGAATGCTGATAAAAAGATCCGCTTGCTTATCCTCTATCCTCCGTACTCTTTGTTTCAGATCTTCCGTCTTACGTTTGGAGTACCCCTTGGTGTCTGATTCCGCCAGATCGGTGTCTATTTCTCGTGTCATCACAACTAAGGCCCCTGCCTGTTGCAAATAATCTCTTACATACAAGGCGATAGCCAGGTTGATATCCTTTTCGATAACCCCCTGTTTACTCACCGCTCCTCCATCTGGACCTCCGTGTCCTGCATCAATAGCAATGACTTTACCTGCCATCGGCAAACTCCAGTAACCTGACGTCTTCGCTGAAGGCAGCTCATAGGACATTACCGCCACTAACATGGCCAGCAAACCGAGGCTTAACATGACCCTTTTGATTGTCTTTAACCTAATCCAGACTACAAAGTGCTTCCCCATATTTTTACGCATAAAAAAACCACCTCGTCCCTATAAATGACTCTAATCATCTATATGGGACAAGATGGACAAATATACCGTTAGGACCAGACTTGATCCGCCATTCCTTCAATCAGCACCTCAGCTACCTCAGGACGTGTAAATTAAGGTGAAGGGCATTGGCCGTCACCGTAACAATCCGCGCACTTTGGTGCCGGAAAGCGTCATATGGGTGTTCCTTATCCTGTGAACAAGTTTTGCTGGATGCCATATTTCCACAGTTGGTACAGAAGAAACTATGCTCGAAGAACAACGGAGTGATCCCCAGTTCCTCAGCCGTAAAGTTAGTATAAATCTCCTGTGCTTCATATGTTCCGTAATAATCGCCCAATGTTTCGGACGGTTTAGAACTTAATTGGACCTCCTACGTATGTTGCAGGACGCTCCAACCATTTTTCACACCTGGATGCTCTGGATCATCTGTTTTGAATACACGACGTGCTTCTTCACCCTGATCCACCTGGTATATAGGTTGGACTTCGAGCAAACCATCGGTTACCCCATCTTGATCAGCAACAAGTTTCACACGTTCACCAATCTGGAGGGATGC
Organism: Paenibacillus amylolyticus; assembly: GCF_001570725.1. Classification (GTDB taxonomy): domain Bacteria; phylum Bacillota; class Bacilli; order Paenibacillales; family Paenibacillaceae; genus Paenibacillus; species Paenibacillus amylolyticus_A. Next base: position 56,649 of record NZ_BCNV01000002.1, on the reverse strand, counting down.
CGCCTGTGTATCGTCAACAATAAGTGTAATCGGTATACTCCAGACGGTTCCATCCACGAACGCATGCGAGACACAACCGAAAGGTAATCTTCCTCATTCATGAAACCTTGAAGTGGCGAGAACGCACCCACACCAATCAGATCCAAATCTGATATCGTCCAAGTATTAATACGCTAAGAGGATATATTCATACTGGTCTTGCAACAACTGCTCCCGTTCTTCTCCTTGTAGGATACGCTGCACCAGCGTACCTCCATGAAGCAGAATCGATGTCATCTTGCAGCTCCTTGTTTATCTATTATTTATGAAGGCCACATTCCGTTTTATCATTACCAGACCAGCGTCCAGCACGTGGGTCCTCGCCAGGCATAACTTGACGTGTGCAATGCTCACAACCAATACTCGGGTAGTTCTGATCATGAAGCGGGTTATATACAACGTTATTGTCACGAATATATTGCCATACATCTTCCGTCGTCCAATGCGCAATTGGATTAAATTTCATCAATCCGAATTTTGAGTCATATTCAATCTTTTTCGAATTTGCACGGGTTGGCGCTTGATCTCTACGGATACCTGTAATCCATGCATCGTACTGTGAAAGAATACGTGTCAGTGGCTCGACTTTGCGGATATTGCAACATCCGTTGGGGTCAGACTTCCACATCTCTTCACCATGTTGAGCTGCCTGCTCTTCAGGCGTAATCTTAGGTGATACACGTACAAAATCAAGATTATAGTTCTCCTGCATCTTGTCACGTGTTTCGTATGTTTCCTTAAAGTGAAAATCCGTATCCAGATAAAAAATATCTGTGGATGGGCTGATCTTTTGTAGCATATCTACAAGTACAACATCTTCTGCACCAAAACTACATGCAAAAGTGATATTTGGAAATGTCTCAATCGCATACCGAATAATATCCTCTGGACTCGCATGTTCCAGTTCTTCTGCCTTAGTCCGTGCCAATTCTTCTTTCTCCAACAAGTTCATCTGTGAATTCCCCCCCATTCTGCATTTCAATACATTCTAAAACCGACTAATCTAATATGAATTATGTTTAGTATAAAACTTTCATTGGGGATGTCAATGCCTGCCATATGGTAAAATAAATCAGTTTTTGCCCACATTAAAAGCCACTCGCAAACATTATTTTGGTACAGTTTACGCATTTCTCTGTTTTTCAGATAAAAACAATCCTACTGCTCCAAGTTACCGGGTAGATCAAAATAGATTACATACCCTTGAAAACCTTTGTTGCTGTTGGGTTTCCACAGTCCATGTCTACATAAGCAGAATCAATATAGCGCCAGTTGATTGAAAATGAAGAAAGAGAAGAACAAGTTTTAAGGTGAGCAGGATTGCAACATATAGTAATTGATATGTAAGGGACTTTTATCGTTTCCATAAGAAATATTGATGAGCCTTAGAACAGAGAATGAAGTGCAATACAGCATACCGAATGCATTCAGTGAATACAGCGTGAGTCCCCATAGATGATCATATAAGGAGCTATTATAGAAAGTAGAGGTGAAAGATCGATAAGAGTAAATCGAATAATGTAAAACGGATTTAGGGAGGTTCTTTAAGATGTATTCACACATACTAAAGCATTGTATTGAGAAACATTAAGCGGATTCGACAAAAGCAATGAAGGGACAAAGTACAAGCATGTGGAGAGATATGAGAGCTATATTACACCAACTGATGCAGTATAAGGTGAGTAGTCATGAATATATAAAAAAGCCTTTGACCGAGGCCAAAGGCTTTTAATATTAACGTTTGGAGAACTGAGGTGCGCGACGAGCTGCTTTAAGACCGTATTTTTTACGCTCTTTCATACGTGGGTCACGAGTCAGGAATCCTGCTTTTTTCAGGGATGCACGGTATTCCGGATCTGCTTTCAACAGAGCGCGGGAGATACCATGACGGATTGCGCCGGCTTGACCGGAGATTCCGCCACCATGAGCAATAACAAGAACGTCATAGTTGTTAAGCGTTTCTGTCAAGTTCAGTGGTTGTTTTACGATCAGTTTGAGTGTTTCCAAACCGAAGTATTCATTAATATCACGTTTATTGATGACAATGCGTCCTTCACCCGGTACAAGGCGAACACGTGCTACCGAATGTTTACGACGACCTGTCCCATAGTATTGTACTTGTGCCATGAAACTGTCCTCCTTTTAATTAACCGCGAAGTTCGTAAACTTCTGGTTTTTGTGCTGCATGTGGATGCTCAGTGCCTCTGTACGCTTTAAGTCTCAACTTCATTTTCTCGCCCATGCGAGTTTTTGGAAGCATACCGCGAACAGCCAATTCCAACATACGCTCAGGTTTGTTTTTAACCATCTCTTCAGCTGTAGTTACTTTCAAACCACCTGGGTGCATTGAGTGACGGTAGTATTTTTTACCTTGCATTTTCTTACCAGTCAATACGATTTTCTCAGCATTGATGATAACAACGAAATCGCCAGTGTCCACATGTGGAGTGAATTGTGGCTTGTGTTTACCGCGAATCAAAGCAGCTGCTTCGCTCGCCAAACGTCCGAGGGTTTTGCCTTCAGCATCAATGATGTGCCATTGGCGCTCAACTTCGTTAGGCTTAGCCATGTACGTAGTACGCATGAAAAGTTCCTCCTTAAAATGTTCAAAATCATCATTTTCATTTATCTTCGTTCGTTAAGTTATAACTTTAGGTGTTGATGGATTGTAAATTCGATGTGAACCTCTTAATTGGGGCTGTGGGAAAGCCATTAAGAAAACACAACTTTTATATTACATGATAGGCGATTAAATCGCAAGTGTTAATTAAGCTTTTCACTCACCAAATTTAATCTTTTTTGTATTCAAGATCCCAGAGCATTAAACCGCAGCTAACTGCAGTAGGTCCTGCAGCAGAACGATTACATGCAGCAATCATATTCGGTACCTCAGAGGCTTCCCGTTTGCCCTCTCCGATCTCCAGCAGTGTCCCTACAATAATACGAACCATATGCTGCAAAAAGCCGTTACCACTCACATAAATGTGAATGACACCCTGATCGCGCGGATGGTCTCTGCACATTGATCGGTCCACTTCCATCCATGCTTCGTATACCGAACGTACGTGATTCTCTTTCTGGGACTTGCGTGAAGCAAAAGAGGTAAAGTCATACGTCCCTATGAAATGACGCAAGCCCTCCTGCATTGCCCTAACGTCCAGCTTCGCATGATGATGATACTGCAATCTTCTGTTGAATACATCCGGAAATTGATTCGCATTGACTGTATAACGATACGTTTTCTTTTTCGCTGCATAGCGAGAATGAAAATCAGCCGAAACTTCAATCGCATCAATAACGACAATATCAGATGGTAGTCTGGAGTTGAGTGCAATACACCAACGTTCAATTGGGATCTGGGACTCCGTAGGAAAATTGAAGATCTGTCTGCGAGCGTGAACACCTGCATCTGTTCGGCCTGAACCTGTAATTTTAACAGTCTCACCGGTCAAAGCACGAATCGCATCTTCAAGATGGTCCTGAATGGTATTCCCTCCCGGCTGTACTTGGAAGCCGTAATAGGCAGTGCCATCATAAGTTAACGTCATACATAAGTTCCGCATTATTACCACACCTTTGTTCCATACTATACATATCCCTATCCCGAACAGCAAAAGAAGCCCCTTACGGAGCTTCTATTACAGCACGAATTCCGAAATGAAGAGAAAAAAAGGGTTAATCCAGAATCGTTGATTCTGTCCCCTTTCCTCATCTCATCTGTTTTACGCGCGGTCTACCAGTTCCAAGTAAACCATTGGCGCTGCGTCACCACGACGAGGTCCCAGTTTCAGGATACGAGTGTATCCACCTGGACGCTCAGCGTAACGACCGGACAATTCGCTAAACAGTTTTTGGATTGCATCTTGCTCACCATCGATAGTTTCGCGGCGAACATAAGCTGCCACTTGGCGACGGGCATGAAGATCTCCCTTTTTCGCTTTAGTGATCAGTTTTTCAGCAATAGAGCGAACCTCTTTTGCTTTCGCTTCAGTTGTCTGAATGCGTTCGTATAAGAACAGGTCGGTTACCAGGTCACGGAACAAAGCTTTACGTGCGCTGGAATTACGGCCCAACTTTTGGTATGCCATTGTTTTCCCTCCTTCACTTCAAGCACTCGGCTGTCTATTCTTCTGTACGGAGTCCCAAACCAAGTTCCTCAAGCTTCTCTTGAACTTCTTCCAAAGACTTGCGTCCGAGGTTACGGACTTTCATCATGTCTTCTTCCGTTTTCGTAGTCAGCTCTTGCACAGTATTAATACCGGCACGTTTGAGGCAGTTGTAGGAACGAACAGAGAGATCCAGCTCTTCGATCGTCATTTCGAGTACTTTTTCTTTTTTGTCTTCTTCTTTTTCGACCATGATCTCTGCATCTTTCGCTTCGTCTGTAAGACCCACGAAGAGCATCAAATGCTCGGTCAAAATTTTAGCGCCAAGGCTTACAGCCTCTTCAGGACGAATACTTCCATCAGTCCAAACTTCCAACGTGAGCTTGTCATAGTTGGTCACTTGACCGACACGCGTATTTTCCACAGCGTAGTTAACGCGACTGATCGGGGTGAAGATGGAATCGACTGGGATGACGCCGATCGGCTGGTCATCGCGTTTATTCCGATCTGCCTGGACGTAGCCGCGACCGCGATTGGCAAAAATACGCATGTGAAGTCTCGAACCTGGTCCGAGCGTAGCAATGTGCAAATCCGGGTTAAGGATTTCCACATCGGAGTCAGCACGGATATCTCCAGCCGTAATTGCTCCTTCGCCTTCAGCATCAATCTCGAGCACTTTCTCCTCATCCGAATGAATCTTAAGCGACAAAGCTTTCAGGTTAAGAATAACCTCCGTAACATCTTCCATTACGCCAGGAACTGTAGCAAATTCATGCAGAACGCCATCGATTTGAACCGAAGACACTGCCGCACCCGGCAGTGACGAGAGCAAGATTCGGCGAAGCGAGTTTCCAAGCGTCGTACCGTATCCGCGCTCAAGCGGTTCTACTACGAATTTCCCATAGGTGCCATCATCGTTGACGTCTACCGTCTCAATTTTCGGCTTTTCGATTTCAATCACTGCAATACCCCTCCTTCAAAACGTCGGTCCTCTATGAAACATTTACCTTCTCTTGCGAAAACATGTAGTAGTATGCCTAAACAACCATTATTAGCAGATTGTGCCGGAAATATACCACACGCAGGGGCAAATCTCATTAGACACGACGACGTTTTGGAGGACGGCATCCGTTATGCGGGACTGGAGTTACGTCTTTGATCAGGTTAACTTCAAGACCAGCAGCTTGCAAAGAGCGGATCGCTGCTTCACGGCCTGCGCCTGGTCCTTTAACCATAACCTCAACGGCTTTCATCCCATGTTCCATTGCAGCTTTGGCAGCAGTCTCAGCAGCCATTTGTGCAGCAAACGGAGTCGATTTACGGGAACCTCTGAATCCGAGGCCGCCTGAGCTTGCCCACGAAATTGCATTTCCGTGAGGATCCGTAATAGTAACGATAGTGTTATTGAAAGTGGAACGGATATGCGCCACGCCAGATTCAATATTCTTACGGTCACGACGTTTAGTACGTACGACTTTTTTCGGTTTAGCCATTTTCTCTTATCCCCCCTTATTATTTCTTCTTGTTCGCTACTGTACGACGAGGACCTTTACGAGTACGAGCATTCGTTTTCGTACGTTGTCCACGAACAGGCAGACCACGACGATGACGAACTCCACGGTAACAACCGATCTCCGTCAAACGTTTAATATTCAAAGAGATTTCTCGACGCAGGTCACCTTCTACTTTGACCTCTTTATCGATACTTTCACGCAATTTGCTGACTTCATCTTCCGTCAAATCACGAACACGAGTGTCCGGATTGATGCCTGTTGTGCTCAGAATTTTCTGGGAAGTCGTTTTACCGATTCCGAAAATATAAGTCAAGGCGATCTCAACGCGCTTATCACGTGGCAAATCCACACCAGCTATACGTGCCATTTTACGCTACACCCCCTTCTTTAACCTTGTTTTTGTTTGTGTTTCGGATTTTCACAGATAACCATAACATTCCCTTTGCGGCGAATGACTTTGCATTTTTCGCAAATCGGCTTGACCGAAGGTCTTACCTTCATGTGAATTACCTCCTCAAAGTTTTGCTTAGCAAAACCCTCTTCGTAAGCATTGACCTTGTTCTACTATTGTAAAACCGGCTTCGAAGCTTTCGCAAGTTTTGCCGGGCAAAACCCGCTTCATAAGCTTCACAGTTCATTGCAACTGTCTACTACTATTTACGGTAAGTTATACGACCTTTTGTTAAATCATAAGGCGACAACTGAACAACTACTTTGTCTCCAGTCAGGATACGGATAAAGTGCATCCGCAGTTTTCCGGAAACGTGAGCGAGAATTTGATGACCGTTCTCAAGCTCAACCTTGAATGTTGCATTCGGTAGCGGTTCAAGAACCGTACCTTCCACTTCAATGACATCTTCCTTGGCCATTAGTCAGTCTCCTTTCTCTTCAGCTTGAATGTTGGTGGATTCCAGAAATGAATGAACCGCATAGCGGAGCTTTCCATTTGTCACCCGACCACACTCGTTTAAACTGTTCACAACCTCGCTGCTAATCATGGGCTGGAGTTCAAGATGAAGAAGATTCTTCTTCTTGGGTTGATCAAACTTACGTTTGTCTCCATCCGCAATATATACGAACCTACTGTCCGCTATAGCAACAATTACTGCGGCTTGGTCCGCATTGCGGCCTTTACGGATCTTCACAAGTTGACCGAGCTGCGGATTAGACTGATTGTTCATGCCTTATCACCTACGCATTCAGTTTCGTGAAAATTTCCATACCATCTGGTGTAACTGCTACGGTGTGTTCAAAGTGGGCACATAACGTTCCATCAACTGTGACGACAGTCCAGTTATCTTCCAACGTTTTCACATACCGTCTACCTACGTTAACCATCGGCTCTATGGCCAGCACCATGCCCGCTTTAAGCCGTGGTCCCCGATCGGGAAGACCATAGTTCGGAATCTGTGGTTCTTCGTGCAGATCCGCGCCTATGCCGTGACCGACATATTCACGAACTACGGAGAACCCTTCATCTTCAATATATTTCTGAATCGCATGAGATATTGTAAACAAGCGAACGTCCGGTTTTACCAGCGCCAGACCTGCGTATAACGAAGCCTCGGTAACGTCCAGAAGACGACGGGCTTCTTCGGAAATACGGCCGACCGGATAAGTCCAGGCGGAATCTCCATGATACCCCTGGTACTGCGCGCCAATGTCAAACGTAACGATATCGCCCTCGTTCAACTTGCGTTTGCCGGGAAATCCATGTACCAACTCTTCATTTACTGAAGCGCACACACTGGCAGGGAAACCGTTATAACCTTTGAAAGACGGCACAGCTCCTTGACTGCGGATGTATTGATCGGCCATATGGTCAAGTTCTCCAGTCGTAATACCGGGAGCGATATGCTCTGCCAAGAGACGATGCGTTTCCGCAACAATTCTCCCTGCTTCCCTCATCAAGCCCAGTTCCGTTTCGGACTTACCAATGATCATCAATTAACCTCTCAGTAAGGACACGATTTCTTGAGAAACTTGATCGATATCCTGTTCTCCGTTCATTTGACGAAGAAGACCTTTAGTCTCATAGAACGTGAGGAGTGGTGCTGTTTTGTTGATATACTCGTCCAGTCGGGTACCTACACTCTCTTCATTATCATCAGAGCGTTGATACAACTCACCGGCGCATTTATCACAAATACCTTCCTGCTTAGGCGGATTGAATACCACATGATAAGTGGAACCACAGTTCTTACAAATTCGACGACCCGTCAAACGGGCGAGCAATTTGTTGCGATCCACTTTCAGGTTGATTACATGATCAAGACCTGAGTTCAATCGATCCAGAATGCCATCGAGCGCTTCTGCTTGCGAAAGTGTTCTTGGAAATCCGTCCAAGAGGAAACCTTCTCTGCAGTCAGGCTGCTGCAAACGTTCTTCAACGATGCCAATGGTTACATCATCTGGTACAAGCAATCCTTGATCCATATATTCCTTGGCTTTCATGCCAATGGGAGTTCCCTGTTTGATCGCGAGACGAAATGCATCGCCTGTTGAAATATGGGGAATACCGAACTCTTTCACGATGACGTCTGCTTGCGTTCCTTTTCCTGCCCCCGGAGGGCCCATGAATAGGATGTTCACGTTATGTCACTCCCTCCAAGACTACCCTACATCAACAAACAGCACAATAGGTGCCGGCAAGTAAATCTTAGCTTGACCGGTACCTATTGCCTATTTATTGATAAAACCTTTGTAGTGGCGTTTGATCAATTGGCTTTCGATTTGCTTCATCGTATCCAGCGCAACACCGATAACGATCAGGAGGGATGTTCCTCCAATTTGCGCAGATTGAGGCAAACCAGAAAGTGCCCCTAAGAATACAGGCAGAACGGAAATGACTGCCAAGAAGATGGCTCCGGCCATTGTCAAACGAGTCATGACACGGGTCAGATATTTCTCGGTTGCTTTACCCGGGCGAATGCCTGGGATGTAACCGCCGTTCTTTTTCATATTATCAGCCATCTGCTGTGGATTCATCTGTACGAAAGTATAGAAGAATGTGAAACCGAAGATCATCACGACATACAGCAACATACCGAGAGGTTTGTGTGTAGTCAAGTTCTGTCCGATCCACTGTGCCCATAGGCGATCTGCCCAGAAGTTGGCGATGATCGTTGGGAACATCAACAGCGATGATGCGAAGATGACAGGGATAACACCTGCTGCATTAATTTTCAGCGGGATATGTGTATTCTGTCCACCGTACATTTTGTTACCTACGACACGTTTAGCGTACTGTACCGGAATTTTCCGAATCGCCTGCTGAATGTAAATGACCCCTATGATGATCAGCACAATAACAATTGCGATGATTACACCTTTAAGAATATTCATAAACAGTTGGTCAGGTTGAATGAAGTCGGATTCGATGGTTTGTTTGATAATATTAGGCACCGTTGATAGGATACCCGCAAAGATCAAGATCGAAATCCCGTTTCCTATGCCCTTCTCGGTGATCTGCTCACCAAGCCACATCAGGAATGAAGTACCGGCCGTAAGTACAATCGCGATCAAGATATAATCTGCAAATGTAGCGTTAGGCACCATCTCTGTATTGTACAAGCGGTTGAATCCGATCGACGTACCAAACGCTTGAATCAATGCCAGCCCGATGGTTAAGTAACGGGTCAACTGTGCAGATTTCTTCTTACCTTGTTCACCTTGCTTTGCCCACTCCGCTAATTTAGGAATAACGTCCATGGAAAGCAACTGTACTATGATAGACGCAGTGATGTAAGGCACGATCCCGAGCGCAAATATCGAGAACTGGAAGAGCGCTCCACCCGAGAACGTATTTAGAAGTCCAAAAACTTCTTTACCCGCAGAATTTGTCGCTTCGAACACATCTTTGTTAACTCCCGGTACGGGAACAAAGGAGCCGATGCGGTAAATGATCAGTACAAAAAGGGTAAATAATACCCTTTTGCGCAGATCTTCAACCCGCCAGATATTCTTTAGGGTCTTGAACATTAAATCACCTCAGTTGTACCGCCGGCAGCTTCAATTTTCTCAATAGCAGATTGAGAAAACTTGTTAGCTTTAACAGTCAGCTTCACAGTGACATCACCGTTACCCAGGATTTTGATTCCGGATTTAGCGTTTTTAACTACGCCGTTCGTCATCAAGAATTCTGGAGTTACTTCAGTACCCGCAGCAAAACTGTTCAGGTCTTCAGTATTCACAACTGCATATTCTTTGCGAGTTGGGTTTACAAAACCACGTTTTGGCAAGCGACGATACAATGGATTTTGTCCACCTTCGAAGCCTGGACGTACTCCACCGCCAGAACGAGCGTTTTGTCCTTTGTGACCGCGACCTGATGTTTTACCTGTACCACTACTTGGACCGCGACCAAGACGTTTACGTTCTTTGCGGGATCCAGGAGATGGTGAAAGCTCATGTAACTTCATCGTTCGTTGCACCTCCTTAAAGATTTGTGGGATTAACCCGTTTTTAAGCTTCTACTTCTTTAACAGCAACCAAGTGGCTTACTTTGTTAATCATACCACGGATGGCAGGATTATCGTTTTGTACCACTTTGCTATTGATTTTGCGCAAACCCAATGTTTTCACAGTTGTTCTTTGCGTCTCCGGACGTCCGATCAAGCTGCGGACGAGGGTAATTTCTAATTTAGCCATGAGAATTCCCTCCTTAACCCAGAAGCTCTTCGACGGATTTTCCGCGCAGTTTAGCCACGTCTTCAGCACGCTTCAAACGGGACAAACCTTCCAAAGTCGCATTGACCATGTTCATGGAATTCGAAGAACCCAGAGATTTTGTCAAAATGTCACCTACACCAGCAAGTTCGAGAACCGCACGTACAGGACCACCAGCGATAACACCAGTACCTTCAGATGCTGGTTTCAACAGGACGCGTCCTGCGCCGAACTTACCTGTTACCAAGTGAGGAATCGATGTTCCTACGAGTGGAACGTGTACAAGGTTTTTCTTAGCGTCTTCAATACCTTTGCGAATTGCATCAGGTACTTCGCCCGCTTTACCGATACCAGCTCCAACCCAGCCGTTGCCGTCGCCGACTACAACCAGTGCGCTAAAGCTGAAACGGCGTCCGCCTTTTACTACTTTAGCTACGCGATTAATATTTACAACTCTTTCAGTCAGTTCCAAAGTATTCGGATCTACACGCAAGTCGTTAACCTCCTTTTGAAAAATATCTTAAAACTCAAGTCCTGCTTCACGAGCCGCTTCAGCCAAAGCTGCGATACGACCATGGTACAGATAACCACTACGGTCAAATACGATGTTGGAAACACCTTTGTCTTTCGCACGTTTAGCAACGAGTTCGCCAACTTTACGAGCTGACTCAACAGATGCACCATTTTTGATGTCAGTGCTCAATTCTTTGTCTACGGTAGACGCGGAAGCGATTGTTACACCAGCAACATCATCGATGATTTGAGCATACATATGTTTACCAGAACGGAATACGTTCAAACGAGGACGTGTTGCCGTTCCTTGGATTTTCTTACGAACACGAAGGTGTCTTTTCAGACGAGCTTTATTTTTATCTGGTTTCGTAATCATCTCAAAGATTCACTCCTTTCAGGTTACCTCGCTGGCTTCAAAGCAGAAGCCACGGGGTATATTAGAAACACACGAAGCAAGCAAGCCGAAAGCCGCGCAAAGGCGGTAAGAGAAATCTTATTTCTTCTTACCGGCTTTACCTTCCTTACGGATGATACGCTCGCCTTCATATTTGATACCTTTACCTTTGTACGGCTCAGGTTCACGAACGGAACGGATTTTAGCAGCGTAAGCACCTACACGCTCTTTATCGATTCCGCGAACGATGATTTTCGTATTCGAAGGTACTTCGAATTCGATTCCCGCTTCCGGTGTAATTTCAACCGGGTGAGAGTAGCCAACGTTCAGAACGATTTTATCTCCGGATTTGCTTGCACGATATCCGACCCCAACCAATTCCAGAGATTTTGCGAATCCTTCAGTAACGCCGCTCACCATATTGTTTACAACGCTACGCGTTGTGCCGTGCAAAGAACGGTGAGTTTTGTTATCGGAAGGACGCACAACTGTGATTTCGTTATTTTCAACTGTAACCTTCATGTCTTTATGAAGCTCACGAGTCAAAGTTCCTTTTGGTCCTTTTACCGTAATAACGGTGTTGTCCAGGGTGATGTCTACACCACTTGGTACTGTGATTGGTTTGCGACCAATACGAGACATATGTTGCACCTCCTATCTTGTGACGTTATATTACCAAACGTAGCAAACGACTTCTCCGCCGGATTTCGATTGACGAGCTTCTTTGTCCGTCATGATACCTTTAGATGTCGAGATGATCGCGATTCCCAGGCCACCAAGTACACGAGGTACTTCGTTGCTTTTCGTGTAAACACGAAGACCAGGTTTACTGATTCTTTTCAGACCAGTGATAACGCGCTCGTTATTTTGACCGTATTTCAGGAAAACACGGATAATCCCTTGTTTGTTATCATCGATAACTTCAGCGTCACGGATGAAACCTTCACGCTTCAGGATATCGGCGATTTGTTTTTTCATTGTCGAAGCAGGCATTTCTACCGTTTCGTGACGAACAGTGTTCGCGTTACGAATACGAGTAAGCATATCTGCAATTGGATCAGACATAGTCATTGTGAGTTAACCTCCTTCCCGTTCAGGACTTTTTACCAGCTTGCTTTTTTCACGCCAGGGATCTGGCCTTTATAAGCTAATTCACGGAAGCAAATTCTGCAAATTTTGAACTTTTGCAGGACCGAATGTGGACGTCCGCAACGCTCACAGCGTGTATATGCACGTACTTTGAACTTTGGTGTACGTTGTTGTTTAACTTTCATCGAAGTTTTTGCCACTTAGCCTGACACCTCCTAAATAATTTCGGAGAAAAGGGAGTCTTTCCAGACACCCGGAAACGTTATGCCAACATTACTTAACGAAAGGCATTCCCATTTGCGTGAGCAATTCGCGGGACTCTTCGTCTGTTTTCGCCGTTGTTACGATGACAATGTCCATACCGCGGACTTTATCAACTTTATCATACTCGATCTCTGGGAAGATCAATTGCTCTTTCAGACCCAGTGTGTAGTTACCACGTCCGTCGAAAGCTTTGCTCGATACACCGCGGAAGTCGCGGACACGAGGAAGCGTTACGTTGAACAGTTTATCGAGGAAGAAGTACATACGCTCGCCGCGCAATGTTACTTTAACACCGATAGGCATATTCTCACGCAGTTTGAATCCTGCGATAGATTTTTTAGCACGAGTGATTACAGGTTTTTGACCTGCGATCAGTTGCAAATCGCTTACTGCGGAATCCAACACTTTGGAGTTTTGGACAGCGTCGCCCACACCCATGTTGATAACGATTTTCTCGATTTTCGGCACTTGCATTACCGTTGTATAGTTAAACTTCTGCATCAAAGCAGGAGCGATTTCTTGCAGGTAACGTTCTTTCATTCTTGATGCCATGAATCATAGCCCTCCTTTCTCATTCGGTTCAATTAGTCGATAATTTCTCCGGAACGTTTAGCAACGCGCACTTTCTTTCCGTTATCCAAAACTTTGTAACCTACACGGGTTACTTTTCCGCTCTTCGGATCGATGTGCATTACGTTGGAAACGTGAATCGGAGCTTCCTTCTCGATAATGCCGCCTTGCGGATTTTGCTGGTTAGGCTTCTGGTGTTTTTTCACCATGTTAACACCTTCCACAAGGACGCGGTTCTCACGAGGATAAGCAGCGATGACACGGCCTTTTTTACCTTTGTCTTTACCGCTGATCACCATAACCGTATCTTCCTTTTTAACGTGAAGTTTGTTGTTATGGGATTCCAGAACTTTTTTCACTCTTGGCATTTCGTACACCTCCTGTTTCTAACATCACGAGATTAAGCTTTAGATAACTTCTGGAGCCAAGGAAACGATTTTCATGAAGTCTTTATCGCGAAGTTCGCGAGCAACTGGTCCGAAAATACGTGTTCCACGTGGGCTTCTGTCGTCTTTTACAACAACCGCTGCATTTTCATCAAAACCGATGTAGGAACCGTCTTTACGACGTACAGAACGTTTCGTACGAACGACAACCGCTCTAACTACATCACCTTTTTTGACAACGCCGCCTGGTGTTGCTTGTTTTACAGAACAAACGATCAGATCACCGATTTGAGCTGTACGACGTCCCGTACCGCCGAGTACGCGGATACACATCAGTTCCTTCGCACCGGAGTTGTCAGCCACAGTCAAACGTGTAAATGGTTGAATCATTTAGTATTCCTCCTTTCAGCAGTGCTGCTGAGCATTAGATGATAACCGCTTTTTCTACGATTTCAGTAAGTCTCCAGCGTTTATCTTTCGAAAGCGGACGAGTCTCCATGATTTTCACCGTGTCACCGATTTTCGCAGTGTTTTCTTCGTCATGTGCTTTGAATTTTTTAGTAACCTTAATGCGTTTATGGTACAAGTTGTGTTTTTTGTAAGTTTCTACAGCAACAACAATTGTTTTGTCCATTTTATCGCTGACCACTTTACCAGTTTGCACTTTACGTGCGTTACGTTCTTCGCTCATTGTTGGCCTCCTTCCTGATTACGGACGGATTGTACATCCTATCCCTAATTAACCGATTCCCAATTCTCTCTCACGGATAATGGTTTTAGCACGAGCTATTTCTTTCCGCACATCACGGATGCGAGTCGGGTTATCCAGCTGACCGGTAGCTAATTGAAAGCGGAGGTTAAAGAGTTCTTCTTTAAATCCGGCAATCTTTTGCTCGATTTCAGCAGAGGTTAGGTTGCGAAATTCACTAGCTTTCATTTGCTTCACCACCCAATTCTTCACGTTTCACGAACTTCGTTTTGATTGGCAGTTTGTGAGCGGCAAGACGCATTGCTTCGCGTGCAATTTCCTCCGGTACACCAGCAAGTTCAAACATGATCTTACCTGGTTTCACTACTGCAACCCATTTTTCTACGTTACCTTTACCGCTACCCATCCGAACCTCGAGAGGCTTTTGAGTGATTGGTTTGTCTGGGAAGATTTTGATCCAAACTTTACCACCACGTTTGATGTAACGAGTCATCGCAATACGAGCCGCTTCGATCTGACGGTTCGTAATCCAAGCCGGTTCCGTAGCTTGCAGACCGTATTCGCCAAAGTTCAGAGTCGTTCCGCCTTTAGCTTGGCCCTTCATATGTCCACGTTGTTGCTTACGGTGTTTTACGCGTTTTGGTACCAACATGATTAGTTGCCTCCTTCCTTAGCAGCTTGTTTCTTAGCCGTAGGAAGAACCTCTCCACGATAGATCCATACTTTTACGCCGATACGTCCGTAAGTAGTATGAGCCTCTGCTGTACCATAGTCAATGTCAGCACGCAGTGTGTGCAGTGGAACAGTTCCTTCGCTGTAGCCTTCAGAACGTGCGATCTCAGCACCGCCAAGACGTCCGCCTACTTGAGTTTTGATACCTTTAGCACCAGAGCGCATAGTTCTTTGAATTGCTTGTTTCAGAGCACGACGGAAAGAAACGCGACGTTCCAATTGTTGTGCAATGCTTTCAGCTACAAGAACAGCGTCCAGGTCTTGGTTCTTAATTTCAGAAATGTTGATGTGTACTTTTTTACCGCCAGCAATTTTCGTAATTTGGTTACGAAGATTTTCAACTTCCGAACCACCCTTACCAATAACCATACCTGGTTTAGCAGTGTGAATCGTTACGTTTACGCGGTTAACCGCTCTCTCAATTTCTACACGAGATAAAGCGGAGTCTTTCAATTTATTTTTCAGGAATTCACGAATTTTCACGTCTTCCATCAAAAGATCACCGAAGTCTTTGCCTGCATACCACTTAGATTCCCAGTCACGGATAATTCCGACACGGAGTCCGACTGGATTTACCTTTTGGCCCACACATTTCCCCTCCTTCTACTTCTCAGATACCACCAAAGTGATGTGGCTAGTACGTTTGTTAATACGACTTGCACGTCCCATTGCACGAGGGCGGAAACGTTTCATTGTCGGTCCTTGGTTCACGTAAGCTTGCGAGATAACCAAGTTATTAACATCTAAAGAATAGTTATGTTCCGCATTCGCAATAGCGGAGTTAAGCAACTTCTCAACGATAGGAGAAGCGGATTTCGGAGTGTGACGGAGAATGGCAACCGCCTCACCTACTTGCTTGCCGCGAATCAAGTCAACAACGAGTTGAACTTTACGAGGAGCAATCCGGATAAACTTAGCATGTGCTTTTGCTTCCATTGTGTAACCTCCTCTCAAACATTAAAGATGTTCATTTATCTTCTTGTTTTCTTATCATCATCAGTATGGCCTTTGTACGTACGGGTTGGAGCGAACTCACCCAGTTTGTGTCCAACCATGTCCTCAGTTACATACACTGGCACGTGTTTACGACCATCGTAAACGCCAAATGTGTGTCCGATGAATTGTGGGAAAATTGTAGAACGACGGGACCAGGTTTTGATTACGTTCTTCTTACCTGAAGCTTCCATCTCTTCTACCTTTTTGAGCATGTAGCCATCAATGAATGGCCCTTTTTTCAAACTGCGACCCATGTGGAGATCCTCCCTTCAAACGTAGCTATTATGCATCCGCAGATGCCTCACGAAGTTATGCACAGTGTGTATTACTTCGTGCGGCGGCGAATGATGTATTTATCAGAAGCTTTATTTTTCTTACGCGTTTTGTAACCAAGAGTAGGTTTACCCCATGGTGACATTGGCGATTTACGTCCGATTGGAGCACGACCTTCACCACCACCGTGTGGGTGATCGTTAGGGTTCATTACTACACCACGAACCTCAGGACGTTTACCCAACCAACGGCTACGACCGGCTTTACCGATTTTGATGAGCTCGTGGTCTTGGTTACCAACAGATCCGATTGTCGCGCGGCAAACTTTCAAAATACGACGAACTTCTCCAGAAGAGAGACGAACGGAAACGTATTTTTCTTCTTTACCAAGCAATTGAGCTTCTGTACCAGCAGCACGAACCAATTGTCCGCCTTTACCTGGTTTCAACTCGATGTTGTGGATAACGGTACCTACTGGAATGTTTTCAAGTGGCAGTGCGTTACCGATTTTGATGTCTGATTCAGGTCCGGAGAATACTTGATCTCCAACTTTCAAACCTTTAGGAGCGATGATATAACGTTTCTCACCATCAGCGTAGTGAATCAGAGCGATGTTAGATGTACGGTTCGGGTCATACTCAATCGTAGCAACGCGGCCCGGTATTCCATCTTTAGTACGTTTGAAGTCGATGATA
Organism: Paenibacillus amylolyticus; assembly: GCF_001570725.1. Classification (GTDB taxonomy): domain Bacteria; phylum Bacillota; class Bacilli; order Paenibacillales; family Paenibacillaceae; genus Paenibacillus; species Paenibacillus amylolyticus_A. Next base: position 39,701 of record NZ_BCNV01000002.1, on the reverse strand, counting down.
CGGTATTTACGTTTGTGTCCACCACCATGGTGACGAACTGTAATTTTACCTTGGTTGTTGCGGCCTGCTTGTTTGCTCAACGGGGCCAACAACGATTTCTCCGGCTGATTTGTGGTGATTTCCTCAAATGTAGAAACGGACATGTTCCGTCTTGCCGGGGATGTTGGTTTATACTTTTTGATTGGCACTGGGTTTCCCTCCTTACTTCAAAAATTCAATTATACAGTTTCAAAGAACTCAAGCGTTTTGCTGTCTTTTGTCAGCGTTACAAACGCTTTTTTCCATTCGCTAGTATATCCGGAATAACGTCCGTACCGTTTTGGCTTAGCTGGAACACGAAGCGTGTTCACGTTTTTCACTTTTACGTTGAAAATAGCTTCTACTGCCTTTTTGATCTCGGTTTTGTTTGCACGGATATCGACTTCAAATACATATTTCAAGTCGTTCATCATGTCAGCAGTACGTTCCGTAATAATCGGACGTTTTACAATATCACGAGGATCCTTCATTACGCGAGCACCTCCTCTACCTTCTGAACTGCTTCTTTCGTAATGATCAATTTGTCGTGCGAGAGCACGTCAAGAACATTAATGCCGTCAGCAGCTACGAATTTCACGCCTGGAATATTCCGTGCGGAAAGAGCTACATTATCATCATAGCTAGGAGCTACGATCAAAGCTTTACGTCCCACTTTGAGGTTACTCAAGATGGCTGCGAATTCTTTAGTTTTAGGCGCGCTCAACGTGAGAGCGTCCAAAACGATAATGTCATTGTCAAGCACTTTAGATGAAAGGGCTGATTTGATCGCCAAGCGGCGAACTTTCTTAGGCAGTTTGTACGCATAGCTCCGTGGTGTTGGACCAAATACGATACCGCCGCCTTTCCATTGTGGTGAACGAATTGAACCTTGACGAGCGCGACCTGTACCTTTTTGTTTCCAAGGCTTACGTCCACCGCCACGTACTTCAGAACGTCCTTTTACTTTGTGGGTACCTTGACGAAGGGAAGCGCGTTGCATAAGAACTGCATCGTACAGAACGTGTTGGTTCGGTTCAATTCCGAAAACCGCATCGTTCAATTCAACTTCGCCTACTTGGCTACCATCTACATTGTAAACTGATACTTTTGGCATTTTGTGTTCCTCCTTTCTTCAGTGGTTATTTTTTCACCGTTTCTTTAACTTTAATGAGACTGTTTTTCGGTCCAGGAATGGAACCTTTCACGAGCAACACGTTACGCTCAGCGTCTACTTTAACTACTTCAAGACGTTGAATTGTAACTGTGTCATGTCCCATGTGTCCTGGCAGGCGTTTGCCTTTAGGAACGCGGTTAGCTTGGATCGAACCCATTGAACCAGGGCCACGGTGATAACGCGAACCGTGTGACATAGGTCCAGTGCTTTGTCCCCAACGTTTGATAACGCCAGCAAAACCTTTACCTTTAGAAATACCCGTTACGTCAACGAATTCGCCTTCAGCGAAAATGTCAGCTTTCAGTTCTTGGCCAACTTCATATTCTGCGATGTTGATACCGCGAACTTCACGAACGTAGCGCTTAGGGGCAGTGTTCGCTTTTTTAGCGTGACCTGCTTCTGGCTTGTTAGCATTTTTCTCTTTCTTATCGGAATAACCGATTTGAATCGCTTCGTAGCCATCATTCTCAATGTCTTTCTTTTGCAAAACAACACAAGGGCCTGCTTCGATAACCGTTACTGGAACTACGTTACCTTCAGGAGTAAATACTTGAGTCATTCCGAGTTTTTTTCCTAAGATTGCTTTCATGTTGACACCTCTTTTCCTTTATACATGGTCTTTGTTGTAGCTTGTATTACAATTTAATTTCGATATCTACACCGGACGGCAGATCCAAGCGCATCAAGGCATCCACAGTTTGTGGAGTCGGGTTAACGATGTCGATCAAACGCTTATGTGTGCGTTGTTCGAATTGCTCCCGAGAATCCTTGTACTTGTGCACCGCACGAAGAATAGTAATGATTTGTTTTTCAGTAGGAAGCGGAATCGGACCGGATACACCTGCACCCGAACGTTTTGCTGTTTCAACAATTTTCTCCGCGGATTGATCAAGAATTCTGTGGTCGTAAGCTTTCAAACGAATACGAATTTTTTGCTTTGCCATTTTAGTCCCTCCTTCTATCGCCCAATTTTTTATCGGACATACTCCGTGAAAATTTTCTAGCCACTGTCCCATGGCAAAGGGGCCGGGTGTGCCAGTAACCTCTCACATCATCGCAACGTCACAGAACAACATTCATTATTATATAGAAAAGATGGGCGTATTGCAAGCATATTTAAGAAAAACATTTAAACTTATCTTTTCTGACGAAATGACTTCGTTTATTGCAGTGTTTTTCTTCAATATCCAGGCTGCCTTGCCAATCCTTCTAAACTCGTAAATGATGTTCATTTCGTATGACGCAGGTTCCGAAACTTTACACATAATAAAAGAGTTCTTTATCCGATGTCGGATAAAGAACTCTTCCGAAGCTTCGTTACAATACAATGTTACTCGTTCCAGTACACTGTTGCATATGCTTTATTCAGCGTTAAGCCGAATTATTTTTGGATAGATGCTACGGAACCGGCACCTACTGTACGTCCGCCTTCACGAATGGAGAACTTAGTTCCTTCTTCAATCGCGATTGGGGAGATCAGGGAAACAGTAACAGTGATGTTATCACCAGGCATTACCATTTCAGTACCTTCAGGCAAGTTGATGATGCCTGTTACGTCAGTTGTACGGAAGTAGAACTGTGGACGGTAACCAGTGAAGAATGGTTTGTGACGTCCGCCCTCTTCTTTAGTCAAAACGTAGATTTGAGCTGTGAATTCTGTGTGAGGCTTAACAGAACCCGGTTTAGCCAAAACTTGGCCACGCTCGATGTTGTTACGGTCAACACCACGAAGAAGTGCTCCGATGTTGTCACCAGCTTGAGCGGAATCCAGCAATTTGCGGAACATCTCAACGCCTGTTACAACAGATTTTTTAGTTTCTTCAGTGATACCAACGATTTCGATCTCTTCGCCGACTTTAACAGTACCACGCTCTACACGGCCAGTAGCAACAGTACCACGACCAGTGATGGAGAATACGTCCTCGACAGGCATCAAGAAAGGCTTGTCAGTTTGACGCTCAGGCAGTGGGATGTAAGTGTCGATCTCTTTGAACATCTCAACGATTTTTTGAGCCCATTCGCCATCTGGGTTTGCCAGTGCTTCACGAGCGGATCCACGAGTGATTGGAGTATCGTCACCTGGGAACTCATATTCGTTAAGAAGGTCGCGAACTTCCATCTCAACCAATTCCAACAACTCTTCGTCTTCAACCATGTCACATTTGTTCAAGAATACAACAATGTAAGGTACGCCTACTTGACGGGAGAGCAAGATATGCTCACGAGTTTGTGGCATTGGGCCGTCAGCTGCGGATACTACCAAGATAGCTCCGTCCATTTGTGCCGCGCCAGTGATCATGTTTTTAACATAGTCGGCGTGACCTGGGCAGTCTACGTGAGCGTAGTGACGAGTGTCAGTTTCGTACTCAACGTGTGCTGTGGAGATAGTGATACCGCGCTCGCGCTCTTCTGGAGCTTTGTCGATTTGGTCGAATGCTACAGCAGCACCACCGTAAGTTTTAGACAATACAGTTGTGATTGCAGCAGTCAGAGTTGTTTTACCGTGATCGACGTGACCGATAGTACCGATGTTAACGTGGGGTTTATTACGTTCGTATTTAGCCTTTGCCATTTGAACGTGGCCTCCTTAAAATTATAATTTTATGTTTTCACTGAATGAAGTGCTCCGAAATAAATTCTTATGCACTTGCATCCAGTGTGAGAAAACTACTCGGTGCCTTTTGTTTTAGCAACGATTTCTTCAGCGATGCTCTTAGGAACTTCTTCATAGTGGGAGAGTTCCATGGAGAATACGCCGCGTCCTTGAGTACCCGAACGAAGAGTTGTAGAGTAACCAAACATTTCAGACAAAGGTACCTTAGCACGGATGATTTGAGCTCCACTACGGGAATCCATACCTTCGATGCGGCCACGACGGGAGTTCAACATACCCATTACGTCACCCATGTACTCTTCTGGAACTGTTACTTCTACTTTCATGATTGGCTCAAGCAGAACTGGTTTACACTTGTCTTTAGCCGCTTTAAGCGCCATAGATCCGGCAATTTTAAATGCCATCTCATTGGAATCGACATCATGGTAAGATCCGTCTACAATTGTAGCCTTAACGTCTACAAGCGGGAAGCCTGCAATAACGCCGTTTTTCATTTGCTCTTCAATCCCTGACAGTGCAGGTTGAATGTATTCTCTTGGAACGGAACCACCGACAACCTTACTTTCGAACTGGCTGCCTGTACCCGGCTCGAGAGGTTCGAATTCAACCCATACATGACCGTATTGACCACGACCACCGGATTGACGTACGAATTTACCTTCAACGCGCGCTGGAGCACGGAATGTTTCACGGTAAGCTACTTGTGGTTTACCCACAGTAGTTTCAACCTTGAACTCACGACGCATACGGTCGATGATGATATCAAGGTGAAGCTCACCCATACCTGCCAAGATTGTTTGACCTGTTTCTTCGTCAGTATGAGCACGAAGAGTTGGATCCTCTTCAGTCAACTTGCCGAGAGCAACACCCATTTTATCTTGGTCAGCTTTGGTTTTAGGTTCAACGGCGATTTCGATAACCGGATCAGGGAAGTTCATTGACTCCAGGATAACCGGATTTTTCTCATCACATAGTGTATCACCTGTACCCGTATCTTTCAAACCTACGGCAGCTGCAATGTCACCGGAGTAAACTTCAGTGATCTCTTGACGGCTGTTCGCGTGCATTTGAAGGATACGACCGATACGCTCACGTTTGTTTTTAGTGGCATTCAATACATAAGAACCGGATTGAAGAACACCGGAGTATACGCGGAAGAATGTCAATTTACCAACGTAAGGGTCAGTCATGATTTTGAATGCCAATGCGGAGAAAGGCTCTTCATCAGAGGACTTACGAACTGCTTCAGTTCCATCTTCAAGATGACCAGTGATTGATGGTACATCTGTTGGAGCTGGCAAGTAGTCGATAACAGCATCCAACATCAGTTGAACACCTTTGTTACGGTATGAGGATCCACAGATAACTGGGAAGATCTTAACATCTACAACACCTTTACGGAGAGCGCCTTTGATCTCTTCAATAGTGATCTCTTCGCCTTCCAGGTATTTCATTGTCAATTCTTCGTCCAATTCTGCAACACGCTCAATCAATTCGTTACGGAGTTCTTCAACTTGCTCTTTGAATTCCGCAGGAATTTCAGTTTCTTCGATATTTTGACCAAGGTCATCTTTGTACATATGAGCCTTTTGTTCAACAATATCGATAATACCGATGAAATCATTTTCAGCGCCGATTGGAAGTTGAATCGCAACAGCGTTCGCTTGAAGGCGATCACGCATGTCAGATACAACGTTCAGGAAGTCAGCACCGATGATATCCATTTTGTTTACATATGCGATACGAGGTACGCCGTACTTGTCAGCCTGTCTCCATACGGTTTCGGACTGAGGCTCAACGCCTTCTTTCGCACTGAATACACCAACTGCTCCGTCCAATACACGAAGGGAACGTTCAACTTCAACAGTGAAGTCAACGTGTCCCGGGGTATCAATAATATTAACGCGGTGGCCTTTCCAAGCAGCGGTAGTTGCAGCGGAAGTAATCGTAATTCCGCGCTCCTGTTCCTGTTCCATCCAGTCCATTGTCGCAGCGCCTTCGTGTACTTCACCGATTTTGTGCGTACGTCCTGTGTAGAACAAGATCCGCTCAGTTGTCGTGGTTTTACCCGCATCAATATGAGCCATGATCCCGATATTACGTGTATTTTTCAAGGAGAACTCTCTAGCCATGAAATGGGTCTCCCTTCAAAATTGAAGTTTTTTTATTGTGAACTGAATCCTACCAACGGTAGTGAGCAAACGCTTTGTTCGCTTCAGCCATTTTGTGCGTATCTTCACGTTTTTTAACGGAAGCGCCTGTGTTGTTGGAAGCGTCGATGATCTCAGCCGCCAAACGCTCTTCCATTGTTTTCTCACCGCGGTTGCGGGAGTAGTTCACGAGCCAACGTAGTCCCAGAGCAGTACGTCTCTCTGGTTTTACCTCGATTGGTACTTGGTAGTTGGCACCGCCGACACGGCGAGCTTTAACTTCCAGGACTGGCATGATATTCTTGATTGCTGCTTCAAATACTTCCATCGGGTCATTACCCGTACGTTCTTGAATCAACTTGAACGCATTATACAGAATGCTTTGAGCAACACCGCGTTTTCCGTCGAGCATGATGCGATTGATCAAACGAGTAACCAACTTGCTGTTGTATACCGGATCTGGCAACACGTCTCTTTTCGTAACTGGACCTTTGCGTGGCATGGATATCCCCCTTTCTTTCTTGTTCAGCAGATCCTGTACCTTCCAGACCTAAGCCAGAAGGCTCTCAGGTTCTCTACTTATAATAGTTTAGGCTTTTTTAGCTTTTGGACGTTTAGCACCGTATTTCGAACGAGCTTGCATACGGTTGTTTACGCCTGCAGTATCGAGAGCTCCACGAACGATGTGATAACGAACCCCTGCAAGGTCTTTAACTTTACCTCCGCGGATCAATACCACACTGTGCTCTTGAAGGTTATGTCCGATTCCCGGGATATAAGCAGTTACCTCGAGACGGTTCGTCAAACGAACACGGGCATATTTACGAAGTGCAGAGTTTGGTTTACGTGGAGTCATTGTACCTACACGAGTGCAGACACCACGTTTTTGTGGGGCACTGATGTTAGTAGATTCACGTTTCAAAGCGTTGAATCCTTTTTGCAAAGCTGGAGATTTTGACTTCTCAACTTTTGCTTGACGTCCTTTACGAACCAGTTGGTTAATAGTTGGCATGTGATTGCCACCCCCTTCCTCAAATATTCATGTTTCTTTATAAACCTCTTTTCGCTAAGTCCACAGACCCAGGCGGTTCATAAAAAGACAAATGAAAAGTTTTTGCCTTAGAGAATCCTTAAAAAGTTCTCGGACAAAAACGTTCCTTACACTATCATTTTACGACAGCAGCCATAGCTGCTCCCACTCCAATCCCGCAAGCCTTGCCGAGATTTTTCATTGTATCCACTTTCGTGCATTTCACATTGTGCTGTTCACACAGTGCAATGATTTTGGAAGTGAGCTGCGGATCACTATCTTCTGCGACATAGACTTCGGAAGCCATACCTGTCTGCACCATCCGCATGGTCTGTTTGGTACCAATTTTGACATGAGCATCTTGCAAGGCTTTTTCATTAGACATTGTGCATTCCTCCGAATAGAACCATGTACAATCAGCTGCCCACGCACCTTTGATATATTAGCATCTAGCGCAAGCAATGTCAATGCTAATCCTAAAACATTTTTTCAAAAGTTTACGCACGTCAGGAATCGTCCACCTGTATTATACAAGCGTCCGCCTCCTGACGTACAAAACTTTCATTTTCCTCTATATGAGAAGAAATCTATTTAATCAACCGAAACTGGCTCAAGCTCTTCTACTGAAGATTGACCATCTTCTGGTTCAGCAAATTTGATGCTGCGGTAACGGTGCATACCTGTACCTGCAGGAATCAATTTACCGATGATTACATTTTCCTTCAGACCGAGCAACTGATCGACTTTACCTTTGATCGCTGCATCTGTCAATACACGTGTAGTTTCTTGGAACGAAGCCGCCGAGAGGAAGGAGTCTGTTTCCAGGGACGCTTTCGTAATACCGAGCAGGATTGGTTTAGCAACCGCTGGCTCTTTATCACTAAGAATCGCAATTTTGTTAGCTCTTTCGTACTCATGCGTATCTACGAACGATCCTGGCAAGAGCGTTGTATCTCCTGCATCTACGATGCGGATTTTACGCAGCATTTGGCGGATCATAACTTCAACGTGCTTGTCATTGATTTCTACGCCTTGGTTACGGTATACGCGCTGTACTTCCTGCAAAATGTAGTTTTGTACGCCACGTACGCCTTTGATGCGCAGCATTTCTTTCGGATCGATCGAACCATCTGTCAACTCGTCACCAGCTTCAATTTCCATGCCTTCGCTTACGCGCACACGGGAACCGTAGGTAACGGAGTATACTTTGGATTCCGCTTCACCTTGAATTTCAATTTCACGACGATCTTTCGCTTCGCGAATCTCTTTAACTACACCATCAATCTCACTGATTGTTGCTTGACCCTTAGGATTACGAGCTTCAAACAACTCTTGGATACGCGGCAAACCTTGCGTAATATCGTCTCCGGCTACACCGCCGGTGTGGAACGTACGCATTGTAAGCTGTGTTCCTGGCTCACCAATGGATTGTGCTGCAATAATACCAACCGCTTCACCAATCTCCACGTGTTTACCTGTCGCAAGGTTACGACCGTAACACTTCTTGCAGACACCATGACTTGCACGGCAGCTGAGTACGGAGCGGATTTGCAATTTGGTGATTCCCGCTTTGATGATCGCTTCTGCTTTATCGGAGTCAATCAATTCATTGCGACCTGCAATGATTTCTTTCGTTTCCGGATGACGAACTGTCTCGAAGCAGTATCTGCCTTCAATACGGTCGTAGAGATCTTCGATAACCTCTTTACCATCCTGGATACGACTTACCGTAAAGCCTTTATCTGTACCACAATCGTCATCACGCACGATTACGTCTTGGGCTACGTCTACGAGACGACGAGTCAGGTAACCTGAATCGGCTGTACGCAGGGCTGTATCCGCCAAACCTTTACGCGCTCCGTGAGTAGAGATAAAGTACTCGAGTACTGTCAGACCTTCACGGAAGTTCGATTTGATTGGGAGTTCGATAATTCGACCGGACGGGTTGGCCATCAGACCACGCATACCGCCCAATTGGGTGATTTGCGATTTGTTACCCCGTGCTTTGGAGTCTACCATCATCATGATCGAGTTATATCGATCCATGGACTTCATCAGAATCTCAGTGATGTCATCTTTGGATTTTGACCAGATATCAATGATACGGTCATAGCGCTCTTCATTCGTAATCAGACCACGACGGTACTGATTCGTAACGATTTGTGCTTTTTCCTCAGACTGTCTAAGAATTTCAAACTTCTCAGGCGGAACGATAACATCAGATACCGCAACCGTAATACCGGCACGAGTAGAGTATGTGAATCCAAGTTGTTTGATTTTATCCAAAATAACGGCTGTTTCCGTTGTATGATAAATTTCAAAACAACGTGCAATGATGGAACCGAGGTATTCTTTGCCGACACCGCCAGCCAGAGGAGCATTCATAATAGCTTCTCTGAGATCAGCACCTTTTTCATATACAAATGAGTGATCTGCAGTACCTTGGTACAGGTTCGCACGAGTCGCGTCATTGATATACGGGAAGCTTGCCGGGAAAATTTCATTAAAGATAATTTTACCGATGGTTGTCAGCAACATTCCTTCTTGCTGTTCTTCCGTGAAGCTTGTTTTACCAAGCGCCTTAACCGGAATAGCCACACGCGCATGCAGACCAGCAGTACCACGTTGGTATGCCGATACAGCTTCGTTAACTGTACGCAGGATCATACCTGTGCCCTTTTCTTCCTTGTTGTCCATAGTGAGGTAGTAAGAACCAAGCACCATATCCTGGGAAGGAGTAACAACCGGTTTACCGTCTTTCGGGTTCAAAATGTTACCTGATGCAAGCATCAGGATCCGTGCTTCCGCTTGAGCTTCAGCGGACAACGGAACGTGCACGGCCATTTGGTCACCGTCAAAGTCGGCATTGTATGCCGTACATACGAGCGGGTGAAGACGAATTGCTTTACCTTCAACGAGAATCGGTTCAAATGCTTGAATACCGAGTCTGTGAAGCGTAGGGGCACGGTTCAACAGAACCGGATGCTCCTTAATTACTTCTTCAAGAACATCCCATACTTCAGGACTTACGCGCTCAACTTTACGTTTCGCGCTCTTTATGTTGTGGGCAAGCCCTTTATTTACAAGCTCTTTCATAACGAAAGGCTTGAACAATTCAAGTGCCATATCTTTTGGCAGACCACACTGATACATTTTCAGGTAAGGTCCGACAACGATAACGGAACGACCAGAATAGTCAACCCGTTTACCGAGCAAGTTCTGACGGAAACGCCCTTGTTTACCTTTCAGCATGTGGCTGAGGGATTTCAAAGGACGGTTACCAGGACCCGTTACCGGGCGTCCGCGACGACCATTATCAATCAATGCGTCAACAGCTTCCTGCAACATCCGTTTTTCATTTTGCACGATAATATCTGGCGCGCCAAGATCAAGCAGACGTTTCAGACGGTTATTCCGGTTAATTACACGGCGGTACAGGTCATTCAGGTCAGACGTTGCAAAACGTCCACCATCCAGCTGTACCATCGGACGAAGTTCCGGCGGGATAACAGGAAGTACATCCATGATCATCCACTCAGGCTTGTTGCCGGAGTTGCGGAATGCTTCGATAACTTCCAGACGTTTGATTGCACGATTACGACGTTGTCCTTGTGCAGTGCGGAGCTCTTCCTTCAGGAATTCAAGCTCTTTATCCACATCAAGGTCTTGGAGCAGTTTTTTAACCGCTTCTGCGCCCATGCCAGCCTGGAAACCATATCCGTATTTTTCACGGTAGCTGCGATATTCTTTCTCGGACAACAGCTGTTTTTTCTCCAGTGGAGTTTCTCCTGGATCAGTTACAACATATGATGCAAAATAAATAATCTCTTCGAGTGATCTTGGAGACATATCCAGCGCAAGACCCATACGGCTCGGAATACCTTTGAAGTACCAGATATGCGATACCGGAGCAGCGAGCTCAATATGGCCCATCCGTTCGCGGCGTACTTTCGCACGTGTTACTTCAACGCCACAACGATCACAGACAACGCCTTTATAACGGACGCGTTTGTATTTACCGCAATGACATTCCCAGTCTTTTGTAGGGCCAAAAATCTTTTCGCAGAACAGCCCTTCTTTTTCCGGTTTCAACGTACGATAGTTGATCGTTTCCGGTTTTTTCACTTCTCCGCGGGACCAAGAACGAATTTTCTCTGGGGAAGCAAGCCCGATCTTCATGTATTCGAAATTGTTGACGTCCAACAAGGAGCAACCCTCCTTAACCAATTCCTGTATTCTAGGTTACGCCCTCTCCGGCCGAAGCCGGAGCAAGACGCGAGCCTGATGAAAAACGCCGGTCATCATGCGCTCGAAGCGGTTTATTCCGCTCCGACCTCTGTACCCTCAAGGTTGAGGCTGAGCTTATCGCTCGCAGCGTCATCTTCATCGTCCATTTCTCTCATTTCAATCTCTTGCTCATCTTCACTCAAAATCTTAACGTCCATACCCAAGCTTTGCAGCTCTTTGATCAATACTTTGAATGATTCAGGAACGCCTGGTTCCGGAACATTCTCGCCTTTGACGATGGATTCATACGTTTTAACCCGACCAACAACATCATCGGACTTAACAGTCAAGATTTCTTGCAGTGTATAAGCAGCACCGTATGCCTCAAGCGCCCATACTTCCATCTCCCCGAAACGCTGTCCACCGAATTGGGCTTTACCACCCAATGGCTGTTGCGTAACAAGTGAGTAAGGACCCGTGGAACGGGCATGGATTTTATCATCAACCATGTGTGCCAATTTGATCATGTGCATGACACCTACGGTAACTTCACGTTCAAACTCTTCACCTGTACGACCATCATACAGGACGGTTTTACCATTACGTTGCATTCCTGCTTCTTCCATCGTATCGAAGACGTCATACTCCTTCGCTCCGTCGAATACAGGAGTTGCTACGTGAATACCCAGTTGCATCGCCGCCATACCCAAGTGAACCTCAAGTACTTGACCGATATTCATCCGGGAAGGTACGCCCAGTGGGTTAAGAACGATCTGAACCGGTGTACCGTCTGGCAGGAAAGGCATATCTTCTTCCGGCAAGATGCGGGCCACGACCCCTTTGTTACCGTGACGTCCGGCCATTTTATCACCCTCGGAAATTTTCCGTTTTTGAGCGATATATACACGAACGAGTTGGTTAACACCTGGAGGCAGCTCATCACCGTTTTCACGGGTAAATACTTTCACGTCTACTACGATACCGTCAGTACCATGTGGTACACGCAAGGAAGTATCACGTACTTCACGTGCTTTCTCACCGAAGATCGCATGCAGGAGACGTTCTTCTGCAGTCAGCTCTGTCACACCTTTAGGTGTTACTTTACCAACGAGAATGTCGCCAGCGCTAATCTCAGCACCGATGCGGATAATACCGCGCTCATCCAAGTTACGCAACGCTTCTTCCCCAACGTTAGGGATGTCACGTGTGATCTCTTCAGGTCCGAGCTTAGTATCACGTGCTTCTGACTCATATTCCTCGATATGGATGGATGTGTATACATCTTCCTTAACAAGTTTTTCACTGAGCAAGATCGCATCCTCGTAGTTGTAACCTTCCCAAGTCATGAAGGCAACAACGACGTTACGTCCCAGAGCCAATTCACCCATTTCCGTTGAAGGACCATCAGCGAGGATATCGCCAGCTTTGACAGCGGCACCTCTTTTGACAATCGGACGCTGGTTAATGCATGTTCCTTGGTTCGAACGCATAAATTTGTGTAATTTATATTTAACGATATCGCCTTTAACTTCCTGACCGTCCACTTCTTCAACACGACGTAGCCAAATCTCGTTCGCAGAAGAACGTTCAATAATTCCGTCATAATCGGAGACAATACATACACCAGAATCTTTTGCAGCTTTGTGCTCCATACCTGTTCCTACAAGTGGCGCTTTAGGAATCAAGAGTGGAACCGCCTGCCGCTGCATGTTTGATCCCATGAGTGCACGGTTGGAGTCATCGTTCTCAAGGAACGGGATCAGCGCTGTAGCGACGGATACAACCTGTTTAGGAGATACGTCCATGTAGTCAACTCGCTCACTCGGCATCGTAAGGATGTTATCCGACTGTTTGTTGTAACGTACAATGATCGCTTCTTCTTCAAATGTACCGTCTTCGTTCAACTTCGCATTTGCTTGTGCGATGACATAGTTGTCCTCTTCATCCGCTGTCAGGTAATCAATTTGTTCGGTTACAATACCTGTCTTCGGATCAACCCAACGATATGGAGCTTCAATGAAGCCATATTCATTTACACGGGCGAATGTTGACAAGGAGTTGATCAAACCGATGTTTGGTCCCTCTGGAGTCTCGATTGGACACATCCGGCCATAGTGGGATGGATGGACGTCACGCACTTCCATACCTGCGCGCTCACGCGTCAAACCACCGGGTCCGAGTGCGGACAAACGACGTTTATGTGTCAACTCACCCAGTGGGTTCGTTTGATCCATAAACTGTGACAATTGAGAGCTACCAAAGAACTCTTTAATCGATGCAATAACAGGACGTATGTTGATCAATGCCTGTGGTGTAATTACGTTAGCATCCTGAATGGACATTCTCTCACGAACCACACGCTCCATACGGGACAAACCGATACGGAACTGGTTCTGCAGGAGTTCACCCACCGAACGCAAACGACGGTTACCCAGATGATCGATATCATCCGTGCTACCAATTCCCTGCAGAAGGTTAAGGAAATAACTGATGGAGGAAATGATATCCGCCGGAGTCACGTTTTTAACGGACTTGTCAATGTTTGCATTGGCAATCAGTTTGACCACTTTACCGTCTTCAGTTGGTGAGAACACATCAATCGTTTGCATAGGGATTTCATTAGCATCCAAAACGCCGTTACCCACGTGATACGTGCGGAAACCAACGCTCTTCTCAAGATACGGCATGATTTCATCCAACAAGCGACGATCCACCATTTGACCTGCTTCAGCAATAATTTCGCCTGTTTCAGCGTCAACAAGTGACTCAGCCAAACGCTGGTTAAACAAACGGTTTTTGATGTGAAGCTTTTTATTCATTTTGTAACGACCTACATTAGCCAGGTCATAACGTTTTGGATCAAAGAAACGTGCTACGAGCAAGCTTTTCGCATTATCAAGCGTTGGCGGCTCGCCCGGACGAAGACGCTCATAGATTTCAATGAGTGCTTTCTCCGTTGAATCCGTGTTGTCTTTGTCCAGTGTGTTGCGGATATATTCGTCATTACCGAGCAGATCCAGAATCTCAGCATCTGTGCCAAAACCAAGTGAACGCAGGAGAACCGTAACCGGTATTTTACGTGTACGGTCGATCCGGACGTAAACAACATCCTTCGCGTCCATCTCCAGTTCCAACCAAGCGCCGCGGTTAGGAATAACTGTAGCGGTATACGTTTTTTTGGCGTTTTTATCTACTTTGGTACTGAAGTAAACGCTAGGAGAGCGAACCAACTGGCTGACAATAACCCGTTCCGCACCATTAATAATAAATGTGCCCGTGTTGGTCATCAGCGGGAAATCTCCCATGAATACTTCCTGCTCTTTGACTTCGCCGGTTTCCTTATTAATGAGCCGGACTTTAACCCGAAGTGGTGCTGCATACGTAACGTCACGCTCTTTCGCGTCGTCTACTGTATACTTCGGTTCACCGAGACTGTAATCGATAAATTCCAAAATCAAGTTACCTGTAAAATCCTGGATCGGCGAGATATCCTGGAACATTTCGCGCAACCCTTCCTCCAAAAACCAATCATAGGATTTTTGTTGGATTTCAATCAGGTTCGGAACTTCGAGTATCTCGTTAATTCGTGCATAACTGCGCCGAGTGCGTCGACCATATTGAACAAGATGTCCTGCCAACTTAAACTCACCCCTCAATGTCTACTCACTTTAAAAATTTCGTTGCGAACCTCTGTTTGTAACCTTATAATGGTACACATACAGAGCAAAGCAATGCATCCACAAATAAAGAAAAGCCCTTACTCGAAATGTCGTTCGAAAAAAGAGCAACTTTGATCGGCGGATGTCTTTCCAAATCATTCTTATCCCCAGTTTGCCCAAAATGTACATATTATACGCCAAACGTAGGCATAATAAGCCCGTTCGGCGTAAAAAAAGGTTGACATTTTTAGTTAGCTAAAGCCAAGTAGGGCATCTTAATACTGACATTTTACAATAATACCACGGCCTGAATTTCAAGTCAATAGTCCTATTGCAAAAAAAATGCTCCCCTGCTTACTTTACAAACTCGGATTCAGCTTTTGGTAGATACCTCATCCAATTTCACCGCTTTGAAAATCCGATAGCCTTTATCCTTCGTCACTTCTTCCACTCTTCCAAACAAAGATTCCAATTTTGCTTTTGCTGACGGGGCCCCTTGTTTCTTCTGAATGACAATCCACAACGAACCGCCTACCTTCAGATGGCGATGTGCCTGTTCGAAAATAGTATGAACCGTCTCTTTCCCAGCCCGTATAGGCGGATTGGTAAGTACAACGTCAAAATCTTGCTTTTTTACTTCAGCCAGTAGATTACTTTGTAATACGGTGACATTGTTAATTCCGTTCGCTTTTGCATTTTCCCTGGAAAGTTCAACGGCTCTCTCGTTGATATCGATCATGGTGACATGCCCATCCGGTACAAGTTTGGCTGCTGTAAGACCCATTGGCCCGTATCCACAGCCCACATCGAGAACATGAGCCCCTGATGGCAACTCTATCGCATCAATCAATACTCTGCTGCCATAATCGATTCCATTTTTGGAAAACACACCGGCGTCCGTCACGAATCGCAGACTGAATCCGCGAAGAACCGCTTCAGTTGCTCTGCGATCATGCGCTACTTGCGGTTTGTCCGAATAATAATGATTGGACATGCCCTCACTCACTTTCCATTTACAATTACAGCAACAAACCCCTTGATATAAGTCAAGGGGTTTGTTGTTTTGTTCATCTAGCTTATAAAAGCTAAATTATTTAACTTCGATTGTAGCGCCAGCTTCTTCAAGCTTAGCTTTAACCGCTTCTGCTTCTTCTTTAGCAACTTTTTCTTTCAATGCTTTTGGAGCGTTGTCAACCAGTTCTTTTGCTTCTTTCAGGCCAAGACCTGTGATTTCGCGAACTGCTTTGATAACGTTGATTTTGGAAGCACCAGCGTTAGTCAAGATTACGTCGAACTCGGATTGCTCAGCTTCAGCAGAAGCTACTGCACCTGCAGCAGCTACTGGAGCTGCAGCAGTTACGCCGAATTCTTCTTCGATTGCTTTAACAAGATCGTTCAATTCCAGTACAGTCATGCCTTTGATTGCTTCCAAGATTTGCTCTTTACTCATGAGTGAACCTCCATATATAATATTATTTTTTTTAATTCATTTGCCACCTAAGCAGCATTCAGATCAAGTAGCTTACGCGCCTTGTTCTTCTTTTTCCGCAACTGCTTTAACCGCAAGCGCGAAGTTGCGCACTGGCGCTTGAAGCACGCTGAGGAGCATGGAGAGGAGACCATCGCGGGATGGCAGTTCTGCCAATGCTTTAACTTCCTGTACTCCGATTACGCGACCTTCTACAACTGCACCTTTCAATTCCAGTGCATCGTTCTTTTTCGCGAAGTCGTTCAGAATTTTAGCTGGAGCCACAACGTCATCTACGCTGAATGCAATTGCAGTAGGACCTGTAAGAACACTATCGAGTTCTGTCAGTTCTGCTGCTGCAGCTGCACGGCGAAGCAACGAGTTTTTCAGCACTTGGAATTCGATCCCTGCTTCACGAAGTTGCTTACGCAACTCAGTTACTTGGGCAACGTTCAATCCGCGATAGTCAACAACAACAGTTGTAACGCTCTCGCGCAATTTTGCTGTTACTGCATCAACGGACTCTTGTTTTGCTTGAATCACTTTTGCGTTTGCCAATCTGTACACCTCCTGATCAAATTTATCCCATTAAGAAAAGCCTCCGTAGAATCACGAAGGCTTGATATATACTCATCATCGATTTGCATCGTTCTAAGTTCTATAATCACACCTCGGCAGGAAATTAAGCCAAATGGCACCTACTGTCTACGGCAAGCATATTCAAATGTCAACGGTCAGTCACTCGGACTCACAACTTTTATATCTTATCAAAAACAGGACAAGCCTGTCAAGAGATATTATCTAAAAGCTGCTGCGTTCACGCGTGCGCCAGGGCCCATCGTGGAAGAAAGACTAACATTCTTCAGATAAACACCTTTTGCTGCCGCTGGTTTAGCACGATTCAGAGCTTCCATGAGAGCTTTAAAGTTCTCATTGAGTTGCTCAGAAGAGAAAGAAGCTTTACCAATCGGTGCATGAATTTGACCTGCACGATCCAGACGATATTCGATTTTACCGGCTTTAATTTCTTGAACAGCCTTAGTTACATCGAAAGTTACCGTTCCGGCTTTAGGGTTAGGCATCAGACCTTTACCGCCGAGCAGTCGGCCCAATTTACCTACTTCACTCATCATATCTGGTGTCGCTACGCAGACGTCGAATTCGAACCAGCCTTGTTGGATTTTGTTGATCATGTCTGCATCACCAACATAGTCCGCGCCAGCCGCTTCCGCTTCTTTCGCTTTGTCACCTTTTGCAAATACCAATACGCGTTGTGTTTTACCTGTGCCGTGTGGCAAGACAACAACACCACGTACAGCCTGGTCTTGCTTACGAGGGTCTACGCCCAAACGAACTGCTGCTTCGATTGTTTCATCGAATTTTGCAGTAGCTGCCTTCTTCACAAGCTCTACAGCTTCTGAAGGCTCGTAAGTTGCTTCGCTGTCAATCAGCTTAGCAGCTTCCAGGTATTTTTTACCGTGTTTAGCCATGTTTTATTCCTCCTTTGTGGTGTTAGCGGATATACCTCCCACATCAACCGGTCGCGAATCGACCGGTTTTACGAAGCCATGTTTCTTATGAAAATTAGTCTTCGATGGTGATACCCATGCTGCGGGCAGTACCTTCGACCATACGCATAGCGGACTCAACGTCTGCTGCATTCAGGTCAGGCATTTTTGTTTCTGCGATTTGACGAACCGCATCACGTTTAACAGTAGCAACTTTTTTCTTGTTCGGTTCGCCGGATCCTTTTTCAACTTTAGCTGCCACTTTCAACAGAACTGCTGCTGGTGGAGTTTTAGTGATGAAAGTAAAGGAACGGTCCTCGAATACAGAAATTTCAACTGGAATAATCAATCCCGCTTGATCAGCTGTACGAGCGTTGAATTCTTTACAGAATGCCATGATGTTGACACCTGCTTGACCCAAAGCTGGACCTACTGGTGGTGCTGGGTTTGCTTTACCTGCTGGAATCTGCAGTTTTACCATTTTAATAACTTTTTTCGCCATGATTGACACCTCCTTGCAAAATAGTGGTTAACGGGTTTTTCAACCCTCCCACAAGAAACTTGAAGAGACTATATCTTCTCCACTTGCGTGTATTCCAACTCAAGCGGCGTTTCCCGTCCAAACATGTTCACGTGCACTTTCAACTTGCTTTTGTCTACCAAAATTTCTTCCACGGAGCCTACGAAATTCGCAAAAGGACCGACTTTAATACGTACGGATTCCTTAATATCGAACTCAATTTTCGGCTTAGGTTCAACCATACCCATGTGCTTCAGAATTTGTTCCACTTCTTCAGGCAACAAAGCAGTTGGTTTGGACCCAGAACCTGTCGAACCGACAAATCCTGTAACACCTGGTGTGTTGCGAACAACATACCAAGAATCATCCGTCTGTACCATTTCCACCAAGACATAACCAGGGTAAACTTTACGCATAACGGTTTTTTTCTTACCGTCCTTGTTTACCACTTCTTCTTCCATAGGAACAAGAACGCGGAATATCTTGTCTTCCATGCCCATAGACTCTACGCGTTTTTCCAAATTGGCTTTGACCTTGTTCTCATACCCTGAATAGGTATGAACGACGTACCATCTTTTTTCCATATCAAGCCACCGGAACCCTTCTTAAATAATCGCTTCGATCACAAAGGAGATGCCAATGTCAATGACCCAAAAAAACAGCGTCATAACCACAACAGTACCAAGTACGATCAATGTGTAGTTGGTCAGCTCTTTACGATTAGGCCAGCGAACTTTTTTAAGTTCAGCCCAGCTTTCTGAGAAAAAGGAAATCAGAGATTTGAAACTTCGTTTCACGCCGACACCTCCAAAAACTATCTGGTTTCGCGATGAGAAGTCTGCTCGTTACAAAACTTGCAAAATTTCTTCATCTCCATGCGGTCGGGGTGATTACGCTTGTTTTTTGTCGTAGTGTAATTTCTTTGTTTGCAGTTAGTACAAGCCAAAGTAATAATTACCCGCATGATGTACACCTCCCGAAGACTTCCACATTCAAGCAGAGTCTCTAAATTGATCCTGAAAAAAAGCCATAAATTTAGGCCTACCTAAAACACTTTATCACAAGGGTATAACCATGTCAATGAAAGAATAGCCTTTCATTCACTGGGTATTACTTCCGTACAACGTACTCTCGTTTCACATCTCTGTTTTTCTCTTCTCCTGCATGGACCGAGCGATTACTAGTATAAACATTCTTTGATTTTATAAACTTGAGACACTAAAAAAAGACTCAAACACCGAGCCTTTTCCGTCAACGACAACATGTGTTTAATTATCTCGAACTTCCAGGTACT
The DNA here is from genome assembly GCF_001570725.1 of Paenibacillus amylolyticus. Taxonomy (GTDB): domain Bacteria; phylum Bacillota; class Bacilli; order Paenibacillales; family Paenibacillaceae; genus Paenibacillus; species Paenibacillus amylolyticus_A. The sequence goes on along the minus strand of NZ_BCNV01000002.1, from coordinate 20,039 downwards.
TTTCAAGCTTACGCTTCACGCGCTGTAGTGCATTATCAATGGACTTCACATGTCTGTCCAAATCTACTGCAATCTCTTGATAAGATCTCCCGTCCAGATACAACATCAATACTTTACGTTCCAGATCACTCAGAATCTCGGACATTTTATCTTCCAGGCCCACAAACTCTTCCTGATTGATGATAAGCTCTTCCGGATCACTGACCTGGGTTCCACAAATCACATCGAGTAACGTACGATCAGACTCTTCGTCATAAATAGGCTTGTCCAGAGATACATAAGAATTAAGTGGAATATGCTTCTGACGTGTTGCTGTCTTAATCGCCGTGATGATCTGTCTTGTAATACACAGTTCGGCAAAAGCCTTGAACGAAGCCAGCTTGTCCCCTTTGAAATCTCGAATGGATTTGTAGAGGCCAATCATTCCTTCTTGAATAATATCTTCCCGGTCTGCCCCAATCAGAAAATAAGATCTTGCCTTGGCGCGTACAAAGTTACGATATTTGTTAATCAAAAACTCTAACGCTTCGCTTTCGCCTTCACGGAAAGCTTCGACAATGTCTTCGTCACTTTGGTAATCATACTTGGATAACATGATATCTTTGAGGTCGACACTCACAGACAATCCCTCCGGCTGCAACGCAAGGTACCCCGTTACTCTACTCTATGAAATATACGATCAGTATATATGATGGCACCTCACACCGTCAACCACGCTCTGCCTAAAAAAGAACATCAATAACATAAATGTCAAGACTTTCAATATTCTAAATATTGTAAAAAGCGTGCTGTTATTCCCGCCGCCATCGCTCAAACTCTTTCAATACATCGGGACTTAACTTGCCCCCGAGTGTATTCCGTGTCGTCTTCGCCTGATCTTCTTCCAGTCGTTTCTTTAATTCTTTTTCGTTCTGCTCGACTTCAATCAGCAATTCCCTTGCAGATACGCGTAGCGCTCCCTGCCCAAATATGACATGTTGCTCTACCATGTCGCTCGTAGCCACATAGATTTGGCGTCTTCGCATGCTTAGTTCCCGAACGAGTCTCTCAATGCATTCGTCTGCCGTCTCTTTTTCCTTTGTAAAATAGATCTGTACTTTGCTCTGTGTAAAGGATTTACCGAGTCCAGGCACGAGGTAGGCGTCAAACACAACAATGACCCGCCGGCCGGAGAACGCCTGATAGTCAGCGAGCCGAAAGAGAAGCCTGTTACGCGCCTCTTCGAGCCCACTTTCAGCCAGTCTGGTTAACTCCGGCCAGTCACCAATCATGTTGTACCCGTCTACAAGAAGCACATCACGGGAATCAGCCATACCTTCTATTCCTGCGCTTGACGCGAGCGGAGCACTTCATACATGACAACACCCGCTGCCACGGAAGCATTCAGGGAATTAATCTGACCTTGCATCGGTAATTTGATCAGTACATCGCATTTCTCACGAATGAGTCGTCCCATTCCCTTGTTTTCATTGCCGATTACCAATGCCACAGGGCCAGTGAAGACTCCGTTACCAAAGACACCTTCATGAGCCGTGACATCTGTCCCTACAACCCACACACCTTCTTCTTTAAGGCGATCGATAGTCTGGCCGAGATTACTCACACGAGCCACTGGTACATACTCTACGGCCCCTGCTGACGTTTTGGATACTGTCACGGTTACCGCTGCCGAGCGACGTTTGGGTACAATGACACCATGCGCACCCGTGCAATCTGCTGTCCGCAAAATGGACCCCAGGTTATGAGGATCTTCAATCTCATCCAACAGGATCAGGAAAGGATGCTCATTCTTCGCTTTTGCTGCGGCAAGAATGTCTTCTACCTCTACATAAGCATAAGGTGCCGCTTGTGCGACTACCCCTTGATGCTGAATGCCTGGTACTGTTTGGTCCAACTTACGCTTGTCCACGTGTTGAATGACAATACCGAGTTTTTTAGCTTCCGAGATAATAGGTTGAGTCAGATGTTTCTGTGCTGTATCGGCAATCCATATTTTATTAATGGTCCGGCCTGAACGCAGCGCCTCCGTCACGGAGTGTTTACCGGCGATCCATTCTTCTTCCATCGTTGTTCGATCCTCTCTGTAATGCGTTGTTTTGTTGAAATTTCTATTTTTTTGTCGGTGATGGCGATTGTTGTTCCGCGTGCTCAATGCCATGCCCGATCAGTTCAATCATTCGATCATGATGACCACTACTGTAGAGGTAACCAATGAGACATTCAAAAGCCGTGGCATGTCTGTACTCCAACACATCTGCATTTTTGGGTACACTCCCCGACTTGGCATTCCGCCCTTGCCGGACAATATCCCGTTCCTCTTCTGTCAGTTCAGCCTCAATCGTTGTAAGTATGCGGCTCTGTGCCTTCGCTGATACCAATCCGGTTGCACTACGGTGCAAATGATTGGGACGCATGTTGGCCTTCGACAACAGATATTGACGAACAGCCACTTCATATACCGCATCACCAATATAGGCCAGTGCAATAGGAGGAATCAACCTGGCAGGTCTGGAAGGGGGATACGGGAACCATCCTCCCTCTGTGACCCGCTCCTGTTGTTTTGGTGTATTTGGATGTCCTTCGCTCATTTGCGCCGCCATCTCATGCCCTGCGCCGTATCCTCAAGCAAGATACCACGTGCAGACAATTCATCGCGGATTTCATCCGCTCTTGCCCAGTTTTTGGACTTGCGCGCTTCTACGCGTTCTTCAATCAGACGTTCTACTTCTTCATCCAAAAGTTCTGGCTCTGCGTCAGTATAGATGCGCAGCACAGCATTCAGTTCATTGAACAACTCAAGGAGCGCACGAATGTCAGCCGCATTGACTACTTCTTGCTGCAACAGTTGGTTGGCTTCCCCTGCCCACTCAAACATTGCTGTAATTGCATCAGGTGTATTGAAATCGTCTTGCATCTTCTCGTGATACTGCTGACGAATTTGGTCGAGTCTTGCTGCAAACTCTGCTGAAATATCCTGATCTACAGTCACCGCATTCAGACGATGGTTCAGGTTACCTACAGCATTCGCAATCCGGTCCACACTGTTCTGCGCCTGCTCCATCGTATCATCCGTAAAGTTCAATGGATTGCGATAGTGGGTAGACAACATGAAATAACGAATCGCTTCGCGTTTATATTGATTCCGCAAGTCTTTTACAAGAACACCATTGCCGAGCGATTTCGACATTTTCTCGTTATCGATTCGGATAAAGCCATTATGCATCCAGTAGTTGGCAAGCGGTTTGCCTGTTAATACCTCGGATTGGGCGCATTCGCACTCATGGTGCGGGAACTGCAGATCCTGTCCGCCCCCGTGTATGTCCAGTGTATCCCCAAGGTACTCCCTAGCCATGGCGGAGCACTCAATATGCCATCCTGGTCGACCATCACCCCAAGGACTGGACCAGTAGATCTCACCTGGTTTAGCTGCCTTCCAGAGCACGAAATCTTCGGGATGCTCTTTACGCTCGTCCACGCCTACACGGATTCCGAATTGCAACTCCTGCAGGTTTTGTTTCGAGAGTTTACCGTATTCGCTGAATTTGCCTGTACGATAATAGACGTCACCGCCATTTTCATATGCAAATCCCTTTTCAACCAACTCACGGATAAAATCAATAATGAGCGGCATGTTCTCTGTAACTCGCGGATTGCTGCTCGCCTTCGGAATACCCAGTCCTTCAAGGTCTTCATAATAGGCCGCAATAAACTTCTCTGCGACATGAGGTACGTCTGTTCCAAGTTGTTCTGCTTTGCGGATCAGCTTGTCGTCGACATCCGTGAAGTTCACCACATAGTTCACTTCATGTCCTGTCTGTTCCAGGTACCCGCGAACCGTGTCGAAAAAGATAACCGGGCGTGCATTCCCGATATGGATGTAGTCATACACCGTTGGTCCGCACACATACATTTTTACTTTCCCTGGCTCTTGGGGAACAAAATCCTCTTTTGTACGACTCATCGTATTATAAATTTGAAGCGTCATGGTCACTTATCCTTTCATCCTATACTGCCTATATTTATTGTATCACGTATCACGCACAGTCTCATTTTCACGGGCATTCTGCAGTGTACGTATCTCTTGCTGCAATCGTTCGAGTTCTTGTTGCATACTGCGTAAGGAGTCAACGACCGGATCGGGCAACTGTTGACTGAGGCGATCTACCCGTCGACCATCCTGTTTAACAATCCTACCCGGTATGCCTACCACGGTACTGTTGGAAGGGACTTCCTTAAGTACAACGGAGTTAGCACCAATGTTACATTGATCCCCCACGCTAAATGAACCCAGCACTTTGGCTCCGGATGAGATAACCACATTATTACCAATGGTCGGATGTCTCTTCCCTTTTTCTTTCCCTGTTCCGCCCAGGGTAACCCCCTGATAGATAACGACATCATCGCCAATCTCACATGTTTCTCCAATAACGACGCCCATTCCATGGTCAATAAACAACCGATTTCCGATCGTAGCTCCAGGGTGTATCTCAATTCCTGTCATAAAACGACTAACCTGCGAAATGAACCGGGCAACCGAGAACCATCTTCGCTTGTATAAAAAATGAGCGATCCGGTGTGCCCATATTGCATGCAGCCCTGAGTAGGTGAATACCACCTCAAACCATCCTCTGGCCGCCGGGTCGTTTTCAAACACCACCTGGATATCTGATCTGATCTTCTTGAACATGCTCGTTCCCCTCTTGTTCAGGTTCCCGTCCTCCGGCTTACCGGACGGCGCGTTCCTTGGTAGTGTACTGCACACTCGCCTAAACAAAAAACGCCCCTGCAGCATTTAGCTGCAGAGGCGTTTATCGCGGTCCCACTCTGCTCGGTTCATCCTCAAATAGAATGAGCCCTCAAGCGGTTTGGTAACGGAAACCAATCGTCACAACCTATCCTAACGTTTTCCCATGTCAAGATGACAAAGGCGGGGCTGGATTCGGCTGTGCAGCTCACGGGCGCATTTCGACTGCTGGACAGTGGATGGCTCACAGCCACCGCAACCAAAGAAATCTTCCTTTGCTGCGGGACCATCCTCTCTGAATCTGTCCGGGTCAGTCTACTCCTCCCGATCTTTGCTGTTCTATTAGATAAATCATATCAATTATTCGTTGTGTTGTTATTATAGCGAAAAGGCCTCAGACTGACAACAGCCTCCTACGTAATCCATACATCATAAGACTGTGTTCAGATTCCAAATTAATGGAATATCGTCGATTAAGCTTATTTTACTTGCGCAAGCAAACGTTCGATCACCGTATCACGGCCCAGAAGCACAATCGTTTGATTCAAATCCCGTCCATGCGTCTGTCCAGTCAAGGCTACACGAATTGGCATAAAGAGCTGTTTGCCCTTAAAGCCGGTTTCTTTCTGTACTTCCTTGATCAATGCAGCCATTTTGCTTGGAGTAAACTCTTCGCTCGCCTGCACTTTATCCGCAAATGCCTTCAGTACAGTTGGCACCTGTTCCTCAGCAAGTACTGCTTCTCCTTCGCTTTCCAGCTCCAGATTGGAACGGAAGAACACTTCCGACAATTCCACAATATCGGAGGCAGAATTCATCTGCTCCTGGTAGAGGTGTACCAGCGAATATGCCCATTCTTTTTGTTCAGCAGACAGCTCGGAAGAAATACGTCCAGCCTTTTGCAGATGTGGAATGGCCATTTCGGCAATACGTTCCGGGTCAGCATGTTTGATATAGTGGTTGTTCAAGTGCGCCAGCTTGTGGGTATCAAATACCGCCGGGCTTTTGGACAGACGTTTCGTATCAAAAATGGAGATCAGTTGCTCTTGCGAGAAGATCTCTTCTTCCCCTTCTGGCGACCAGCCGAGTAAGGAAATGAAGTTAAACATCGCTTCAGGCAAATAGCCGAGCTGATCATACTGCTCAATAAACTGAATAACGGACTCATCCCGTTTACTCAGCTTCTTGTGATTTTCATTCACGATCAGCGTCATATGACCGAATTGCGGCGGCTCCCAGCCGAGCGCTTCATAGATCATCAGTTGACGCGGCGTGTTCGAGATGTGATCTTCCCCGCGCAGAACGTGGGAGATCTTCATCAAGTGATCATCCACAGCAACGGCATAGTTGTATGTGGGAATGCCGTCTTTTTTCACAATGACGAAGTCGCCGGATTCCTTGCTGTTGAATGAAATTGTACCTTTAACCATGTCATCAAACGTATATGTGCGCTCTTCCGGTACACGGAAACGAATACTCGCTACGCGGCCTTCCGCTTCAAACGCACTAATTTGCTCTTGAGTCAGGTCACGGTGTTTGCCCGAATAACGTGGTGTTTCTCCACGTGCTGACTGTTCCTCGCGCTCTTGCTCCAATTCTTCTTCCGTACAGAAGCAGCGGTAAGCCAGACCCTTATCCAGCAATTCCTGCGTATATTTACGATAGAGATCCAGACGTTCCGTTTGACGGTATGGTCCGTATTCTCCACCCACGTCAATACTTTCATCCCACTCGATTCCAAGCCATTTCAGGTATTTCAGCTGGCTTTCTTCACCACCGGCAATATTCCGTTTCACGTCCGTATCTTCAATACGAATAATGAATTTACCGTTATTATGTTTGGCATACAAATAGTTAAACAGCGCCGTACGGGCATTCCCGATATGCAGGTGTCCCGTTGGGCTCGGCGCGTAACGCACACGAATTTCCGTGCTCATATGATCCCCTCCGTCACGAATTGATTGATGATATCACACACGTACAAGGCAAACAACGGATTGAGCGGCAATGCCCTCTCCCCGTCCCGGGAATCCCAGTTGCTCTGTCGTTGTTGCTTTCACGTTCACCTGTGTTACATCCGCTTCCAGTGCCTTGGCAATAACCTCAGCCATCTGTGGGATATAAGGAGCCATCTTTGGCTTCTGGGCAATAATCGTTGAATCGATATTCCCTAGCTTATACCCGCGATCCTTCACAAGCTGCCATACATGCTCCAGCAATTTCAGGCTGTCGGCATCCTTGAATTCCGGATCGGTATCCGGGAAGTGCTTGCCAATATCCCCAAGTGCCAGCGCACCCAAAATGGCATCACTAATCGCATGCAACAGCACGTCTGCGTCCGAGTGACCCAGCAGTCCTTTTTCATAAGGAATCGTTACTCCGCCAATAATGCACGGGCGTCCCTCCACCAGCTGATGTACATCAAATCCCTGTCCTACACGTATCATCGCTTCTTCTCTCCCCCCAGCAAAAACGCGGCGTATTCCAAATCTTCCGGCGTCGTTAATTTGATATTGGTATAATTGCCTTCCACAACCTTGACCGACATTCCCTGACGTTCAGCCAGCATGGCGTCATCTGTCCCCAGAAATCCGTCCTGCTCGGCTGATTCGTAGGCGGAGAGCAGGGAAGAAAGACGAAAAGCCTGCGGGGTTTGAATGCTCCACAGACTGCTGCGGTCTGGCGTCGCCGTAACGACTCCTTCCGCATTCACTTGTTTGATCGTATCCTTCACGGGAACGGCCAGTACAGACGCTCCACCGGATATGGCGGCCTCCATGCACCCCTTGATCTGCTCATGGTTCACAAAAGGACGTACCCCGTCGTGAACGAGAACCCAATCCGTCCCAAGTGCCTTCAGGCCTTTATGGACAGAATGTTGTCTCTCTTTCCCTCCGGGGATAACACGGACACGTGAATCCAGTTGGTATTCTTTTACCCAATCCTGGCAGCGTTCAACATCTGCAGCTCCTGTGACCAGCACCATCTCGTGGACCTCGTCCAGCGCAGCAAATACCTCAAGCGTATGTATGAAAACGGGCTTGTCCTGCAGCAACAGAAACTGCTTGCTCTCGGTCGTCCCCATCCGGGTTCCCCGACCTGCTGCCACAATGACAACGCCCCACCCTTTATCCATGCCGCAATCCCTGCCTTGTCTGTCAGTTTATCGTTCAGAGATGTAAAATATCTATCCGCGATATAAAATCTCGTTCAACGATACACTACCCATCATACCGCTTTATTGGGCTTTTTCCAACAGTTTCGGCTTGGCAAAAATCATTCGTCCCGCTGAAGTCTGCAGCACACTGGTCACCAGCACTTCCATCATCATGCCGATGTACTCGCGTCCACCCTCCACAACGATCATTGTGCCATCATCTAGATAAGCTACACCTTGACCATGTTCCTTGCCATCCTTGATGATCTGCACCATGATCTCCTCACCCGGTAGAACGACTGGCTTGACCGCATTGGCGAGATCATTAATGTTCAGCACAGATACACCCTGGAGTTCACACACTTTGTTCAAGTTAAAATCATTGGTGACCACTTTACCCTGAAGCACTTTAGCCAGTTTAACCAATTTGCTGTCTACCTCAGAGATTTCCTCGAAATCCCCCTCGTAGATCAGGACCTTGACATCGAGTTCCTTCTGGATTTTGTTCAAAATGTCCAGTCCACGCCGTCCTCTGTTCCGCTTGAGCAGATCCGATGAATCAGCAATATGCTGCAGCTCCTCCAGAACGAATTCGGGAATTACGATCGTGCCTTCAATGAATCCGGTTTTGCATATATCAGCGATACGTCCATCGATAATAACGCTGGTATCCAGAATTTTATGTTCTTCCATCCGTCTATCCTCGTCTACCTCCGGATGACCCCATCGCCCAGACATCCAGAAGGCCCCCAGATCGTCTTTCTTCGCCATGGCAAGGGTGTAGCCGGAATAGGCACTAATCACCGTCAGCGCCACTTGCAGCACTTCTCCTGCCGTCCCCATCCATCCCACAACAGGGTAGAGCAACAAGGCCACGAGCAATCCTGCAACGGTACCTGCCGCACCTGCAGCCAGTTCGTTCATAGGTACTTTTGCCAATGAATCAATTCCACTATGCAGCCTGTCTGCCATCAATGTACCACCAATGTTACATACAGCCATAAACATTACAGCTCCCAGCAGCGTCGATATCCCAGCTCCCAGTAATCCTGCTGACTGAATCCACTCCGCCATCCATGGGACCGATTTTCCTGCCAGATGATATGCCGTGTAGCCGAACCATGCACCGCACAATCCTGTAAAAGTTAAAATGCCTTTTTTCCACATTAGTCCCTGCACCTCCTTCAATGTATCTTGATCTTTATATCCAGTATGATCCAATTCCTGAATTGCTAATCCCATCCGCAAGAACTTTTTGGAAATGTTGCAATCGTCAGTTGAAAGTAGGTAAATTATTGGCATATAATGAATTCAATTCATATCCCGAGGTGAGTGGCAAAATGAGTACGCTAAGTTTACAGGCTTTCCAGGATCAAGTTTCTGAACTGTTGCTGCGTCATCGCAGCCTGATTGATGTACTGTCCAAAACGGGACAAGCCGGAGCGTCTGTTAACCGTGCCGTGTCCAAAGCCATTACCGAATGCGGCTGCATCGAGCTGCACGCCACCAAGCAGAAATATGCCCCGGAGAGCGATATCGCTCAAACCAAGGGCTTGCTGGAAACGCATGTGGAAGGTGAGTTGTGCGAGAACTGCCGAGAGGTCATCAGCTCTGAGCTGGGCCGGAACCTGTTCTACATGTCGGCTCTCTGCAATCTGCTGGACATCAACATGGAAGAGGTCGTGAATCACGAATCACAGAAGTGTTCGACGTTAGGGATGTTTAATCTGTCGTAAGAAGATATGTATGTCGTTCGTAAGGGTTTCTTTTACCGTAAATAGATCTGAATAACAAAAAGCACGCATTCTCCTATCCAGGAGCGTACGTGCTTTCTTTGTACTGTGTCTGTCCCCAATGCCCCGTGCTACTTAACGATCAGAAGGACGGGAAGATTTCTCATCTTTGCGCTTTTTAGCCCGGCTACGCGAGGCCGCTGTTCGCACATTATGCTTCATTCCATACAAGGCGTATAACACCAGCGGAATAAAAATCAATTTGGATAACTGCTCCGGGAAAATAACGGCTACGGCTATCGCAAATAACACAACCCATGGTGCAATCCAGATTGCTTTGCGCGGCAAACCAACCTTTTTGAAATTGGGATACTTAAGCGAACTCACCATCAGGTAGGATAACAGCAACGTAGCAATCATCATGCTGATCGGACCGATATCCTTGTTAAACAAGGACAGTGTAGCCAGCACTCCGCCGGCTGCCGGAATCGGCAGACCTGTGAAGTACCCCGGAATTCCCGGACGAACATTGAACCGAGCCAGACGAATGGCTCCACAGATCGGAAAAGCAGCTGTTGCAATCCAGGCGAGCATCGGCATCGAATCTTGAAATGACACCATAAATATGATCAGGGCTGGTGCTGCACCAAAGGAAACCATGTCGGACAAGGAATCAAGTTCCTTGCCGAATTCGCTTTGGGCATTGAGCGCACGTGCCACACGGCCATCCAGACCGTCCAGCAGCATCGCTACAATGACCATAATAGCAGCCAAACTGTAATTTCCATCAATCGCAAGCAAAATCGCCATCATTCCAAGAAACAGATTACCCAGGGTAAAGAGATTCGGAATGAATCTGGTTAGCATTGTTGTTTCACCTCATCCATTTCAAGCCTTTATATAGGCAAACCCTTACATCTGTCTGTCGATAAACATCTGCTCCTGCAAACGTTTGAGGCCTTCCTTAATGGTCCGGGCACGAACTTCACCAATACCGTCCACTTCGTCCAGTTCTTCAATTGTAGCCATAATGACATGAGGCAATTGTTCGAATTGATCCACCAGGTTATGGATAATGACATTCGGCAGGCGGGGGATCTTATTTAATACCCGGAATCCGCGAGGTGCAACCGAATCTTCCGAAGTAGCCGCTGATGAAGGGTAGCCGAGCAGACGAACAATATGATGTGCATCCAGCAATTCATCATCCGACAACCTTTTCAGTCCCACGATAATTTCACGGATTTTGTCATCACTGTCGTCACGGGCATAGTCTTTGTATAGCAACCAAGCTTCTTCTTCCGTTGTGCCCACGAGCTCCTCCATTTGCATGGAGATGAGTCGTCCCTCATTCCCAAGTTCATGAATGTATCGTTTGATTTCCGTTTTGATCCGCATCACCATTTCGGTACGCTGAATCACATTAACCACTTCAGGAATCGTTACCAGTTCCTCAAATTCAGAGGCACTCAGATTCGTAAGGGACTGTGTCAATACAGCTTTGTATTTTTCCAAGGTTTGAATCGCTTGATTCGCTTTGGTCAAAATAACCCCGATTTCCTTGAGGGAATAACGAAGTGTTCCCTGATACAAGGTGATGATATTCCGACGCTGTGATATGGAAACCACCAATTTACCCGTTTGCTTCGCTACACGCTCTGCCGTCCGGTGACGAATCCCCGTCTCTGATGAAGAGATTGAAGAGTCCGGGATTAACTGGGTATTGGCGTAAAGAATACGCTTCAAATCCTCACTAAGAATAATGGCTCCATCCATCTTGGCGAGTTCGTACAGATAGTTCGGGGAGAAATCACAGTTAATCGAGAATCCCCCGTCCACCACTTCCATTACTTCAGGGCTGTATCCTACAACAAGCAGTGCGCCCGTCTTGGCGCGCAGCACATTTTCCAGACCTTCGCGGAAAGGTGTACCTGGTGCGATCAGCCTCAACAATTCATTCATATTATCCAGTTGGCTCGAATCTTTCATCTTGTTATGCCCCCTAATCTAAAGCAACCGCTAGTGCATCTGCCACGGTATTCACACCGATCAGTTGTATCCCGCGAGGATGTTTCCAGCCCTTTAAGCTTTTTTCTGGTAAAATGACTCGCTTGAAGCCCAGCTTCGCGGCTTCCTTCACTCGTTGTTCGGCCCGTGATACGGCTCGAACCTCACCTGTCAGACCAATCTCGCCAAAGATGACGTCATCCGGCTTGGTCGGTACATCTCTCAAACTGGATGCAATGCTGACAGCAACCGCCAAATCGACAGCCGGCTCATCCAGCCTTACTCCTCCAGCTACATTCAGATACGCATCTTGGGTCTGTAAAAACATACCCATTCGTTTCTCCAGCACAGCAATGATCAGATTCAACCGATGCAGATCCACCCCTGTTGCCATACGGCGGGGAGAAGGGAAATGGGTCGTCGAGATCAACGCCTGCAATTCCACAAGCAGAGGGCGTGTACCCTCCATACTGGCAACTACCGTTGAACCTGCTACCCCTAGTGGACGTTCCGACAAAAAGAGTTCGGACGGGTTGCCCACCTCACGAAGTCCATCCTCGCCCATTTCAAAAATGCCAATCTCATTGGTGGAACCAAAACGGTTCTTCACCGCACGCAGCAAGCGATACGTATGATGACGTTCTCCTTCAAAATAAAGCACGCAATCCACCATATGTTCTAACATACGTGGACCGGCAATGGCACCTTCTTTGGTAACATGCCCCACAAGAACCGTTGCAATGCCTCTGCCTTTGGCAATCCGCATGAACCTTGACGTACATTCCCTTACCTGTGCTACACTACCTGGCGCACTGGTAACTTCGGGAAGATATACCGTCTGAATGGAGTCGATGACAAGAAAATGCGGCTGGATCTGATCCACCGCTTCCTCTACACGTTCCATATTAGTTTCACACAGCACATACAATTCGGCTGAGAGCGCCCCGAGACGATCCGCCCGTAATTTGGTTTGCTTGACTGATTCCTCACCGGAAACATATAACACACGCAAACCCGAATGCGTCAACGCATGGGACGTCTGCAACATCAACGTTGATTTACCGATACCTGGATCTCCGCCCACCAGAACGAGGGAACCTGGAACAATTCCGCCACCCAATACCCGGTTCAACTCTCCGATTCCAGTCTGCACACGCGGTTCCTGACCGCTATCTATATCTATGATAGGAAGCGGTTTATCTTTACTGTCAAACAGGGGAGAATTTCTCCCTTGTGTTTTGACCACCGTCTCTGTTTCTTCCACCATTGAATTCCATGACTGACAACCCGGACACTTACCGTACCACTTGGGGGCTTCATAGCCGCATTCCGTACATTGAAACTTGGTTTTAACTTTGGCCACTTCAGCACTCCTATAATTTAGTTTTATAACAGCATTTTGCATTATTCGACGAATTTTGCCCAAACTCCCTGACGTGCAGGGTTACTAAAAGTTTACCATTGTTTGAGATTTTTCGTAAAGGATTATCGCAAACTTTACACATGTTCCTGACATAATCATGTCCGTCTTCTGTCCAAAATGCAAAAAATCCTTCCCGGCCGAAGCCGAGAAGGATTAAGGATCACTACAAGCTGGAGTTCAACTCCAAAGCTTGATACATATTATTTGGTTTCAATTTCCTCGTTAGAAGGAACCACCACGTCTTTTTTCGTTACAGATAGTGCACCGTTCTCCTCGTCAATGAGCAATGAATCCCCTTTGGTTACGTTACCTGTGAGCAACTCTTCGGACAATTTGTCCTCGATATGCTTCTGGATCGCCCGACGAAGCGGACGCGCACCGTAAGCTGGATCGAAGCCGGCTTTGGCAAGGAAATCCTTGGCATTGTCGGTCAGTTCGAAGTCCACCTCGTATTCACGTAGCCGTTTGCGAAGCTCCTCGCTCATGAGGGTAACAATCTCTGCAATGTGTTTCTGTTCCAGAGAGTGGAATACGATAATTTCATCAATCCGGTTAAGGAACTCTGGACGGAAGCTTTTCTTCAGCTCATCCATGACTTTACCCTTCATGTTATCGTAATCCGCACCTGCATCCACAACTGCTGTGAAGCCGAGTGTAGAGTTACGTTTGATCGCTTCAGCACCCACGTTGGATGTCAGGATAATCAGCGTATTCCGGAAGTCAACCACGCGACCTTTGGAATCCGTGAGACGACCATCCTCAAGCACTTGCAGCAAGATATTGAATACTTCCGGATGTGCTTTCTCGATTTCATCGAGCAGGACTACGGAATAAGGTTTGCGACGAACTTTCTCTGTCAGCTGGCCACCTTCTTCATATCCAACATATCCCGGAGGCGCTCCGACGAGTCGGGAAGTCGAATGCTTCTCACCATACTCGGACATATCAATACGGATTACTGCATTTTCATCGCCGAACATCGCTTCAGCCAGAGCACGAGCAAGTTCTGTTTTACCTACCCCTGTAGGGCCAAGGAAAATGAATGAACCCATCGGACGTTTTGGATCTTTCAATCCAGCACGAGCACGACGAACCGCACGGCTGACGGACTTCACAGCCTCATCTTGGCCAATGACACGTTCATGCAGAATCGATTCCAGGTTCATCAGACGCTGTGTCTCTTCTTCTTTCAGCTTGTTCACCGGAATTCCTGTCCAGTTGGCTACCACTTGCGCGATATCCTCAGGTGTTACCTCAGAATCCGTGCGACCTTGTTTTTCTTTCCATTGATTCTTCGTTACATCCAGTTCTTCACGGATTTTTTGTTCCGTATCGCGAAGAGCTGCTGCTTTTTCGAACTCCTGACTTTGAACCGCTGCGTCTTTTTCCTTACGGATATCTTCCAGACGACTTTCCAGTTGTTTCAGGTTTGGTGGGATCGTGTAAGAGTTCAATCTTACTTTGGAACCCGCTTCATCAATCAGGTCGATCGCTTTGTCTGGGAGGAAACGGTCTGTAATGTAACGGTCAGACAGTTTAACCGCCTGCACAATCGCTTCGTCCGTAATTTTCACGCGGTGATGCGCCTCATAACGGTCACGCAAGCCGTGCAAGATTTGAATTGCTTCTTCCGGAGAAGGCTGATCTACAGTAATCGGTTGGAAACGACGCTCAAGCGCTGCATCCTTCTCGATATATTTACGATATTCATCCAGTGTTGTTGCACCAATGCACTGCAATTCTCCACGGGCCAGAGCTGGTTTCAAAATGTTAGAAGCATCGATGGCACCTTCAGCTCCGCCTGCGCCAATCAAGGTATGCAATTCGTCGATAAACAGGACAATGTTACCTGCTTGGCGAATCTCATCCATAATTTTTTTCAGACGATCTTCAAACTCACCACGATATTTGGTTCCGGCTACTACTGAACCCATATCCAGGGTCATTACACGTTTGTCGCGCAATGTTTCCGGAATCTCATTTGCAATGATTTTTTGTGCAAGGCCTTCAGCAATCGCTGTTTTACCTACACCTGGCTCACCGATCAATACCGGATTGTTCTTGGTACGACGGCTGAGCACTTGGATGACACGCTCAATTTCTTTGCTACGTCCAATGACTGGGTCAAGGTTATTCTCTCTGGCGTAAGCCGTGAGGTCACGTGCCAGACTGTCCAGTGTTGGTGTGCTGACATTGGCAGGTGTTCCATTATGGCTGGATACAGCTTCACTGCTGCCAAGCAACTGTAACACTTGTTGACGTGCTTTGTTCAGGCTGATGCCCAGGTTATTGAGCACACGTGCTGCAACACCCTCGCCTTCACGAATTAATCCGAGCAGGATATGCTCTGTGCCTACATAGGTATGGCCCAATTTACGAGCTTCATCCATAGACAGTTCAATTACTTTTTTCGCACGTGGCGTATATGCAATGTTGGTAGGTTGCTCTTGGCCACGGCCAATCAGCGTTTCTACTTCATCCTGAATTTTTTCCAATCCGAGTCCCAGGCCGATCAGTGCTTTGGCTGCGATGCCTTCGCCTTCACGAATGAGGCCGAGCAAAATATGCTCAGTACCGATGTTATTATGACCGAGACGGACAGCTTCTTCCTGCGCGAGTGCGAGCACCTTTTGGGCCCGTTCCGTAAATCTTCCAAACATCATATCTCCTGCACCTCCATGGTTTTGGATAAAACGAGGGTCATATAATGAAATAACCGTCGTATTCTTCATATCATTTTTGTTTGCAGCCGTGCTGCGAATAAAGTCATTCGGCATTCGTACATGCCTATTATATAAAAGCCGCAATGCGGCATGAAACCATAATTCAATACAGTATCAGGCTAAGCTAGGACTGTTTCGCTGCATTGATCGTATCACGAATCAACTGAGCACGATAGATGTCACGCTCATCTGTGCGCATATCTTCCCCGAATGTTTTCTGCAAGAATCCCGGCTGAGTCATCACATTCAACTCATTCATTACCGTGATGGACAATCCATCCAGTAATCCGAGATCCACGCCAAGACGTACATCCGATAAGCGCTGTGCAGCTTCCTTTGAATCAACAATAGCTGCATGAGACAATATACCGTAAGAACGCATGACACGATCCGTGATCCGAAGTCTGGAGTCGGTAATTAACCGTTCTCTGGCTGTACGCTCATGACCAATCATTTGTAATACAACACTATGCAGGTTCTCGATGACTTCCTGTTCGGTCTGTCCCAATGTAATCTGGTTCGAGATCTGAAACAGGTTACCCATGGCCTCGCTGCCTTCGCCGTAAATTCCCCTTACAGTCAATCCTACTTGGGAAACTGCGGTTAAAATGCGGCCAATCTGCTGCGTCATCACCAGGGCAGGCAGGTGCATCATCACCGATGCTCTGACACCTGTACCTACATTGGTAGGACAACTGGTTAAGTATCCTCTGCGATCATCAAAAGCATAATCCACGTGCGCTTCAAAAGCATCATCTATTGCGGAAGCTTTCTCCCAGGCTTCTTTCACCTGGAACCCCGGATAGAGGCACTGGATACGAAGATGATCCTCTTCATTAATCATAATACTGACAGACTCATCCTCACTGAGAATAACTGCACCATTCCTGGATTCATTCGCAAGACTTGGACTGATCAGATGTTTCTCCACCAGCACCCGTTTGTCGAGTTCGTCAATATCGATTAGATCCAACGTATGAAAATCCCCAAAGGCATGAACCTCATCGTATTGAAGTACTTCGCTCAGCTTATTCAGCACCTCTTCCGATTGCTCATTGGAAGCCAGCATCGGAAACGGAACATGCTGAAGGTTGCGTGCGATCCGGACACGGCTGCTAATGACGATTTCGGAATCAGCCGCATCACTGCGCATCCAGTCGCTGAGCGCCTTCTCTGTAAAACGCAGATTAGGCATTACGCATCCCTCCTACTCATGACAAACTTTACTCCTGAGCTATTCCTTTTTCAAGTCCTCTGATCTGGTCACGGATCTGAGCCGCCTCTTCAAATTCCTCTTGGGCGATGCTCTCCTGGAGTTCACGCTTCAGATCGGCGATTTGCCGTTTCACCTTGATGCGACCACCAGCTCTTGCAGGCACTTTACCTACATGGGACGTACTGCCATGAACCCGCTTGAACAAAGGGTCCAGACGGCTGTCAAAATATTTATAACATGAACTGCAGCCAAATCGACCGATCTTGCTAAATTGTGAGTACGTCATACCACACTCTTCACATTGAAGTGCTTTTGCAGGTGGTGTTCCTGCCGATCCACTCTTGCCAGCTGGATCAAAATCAAGCAATCCTGACAACAAGTTGTGAATGGAAAATCCACCTGCTGTTCCAGGGATCATCTCCCCTTTTTCACGGGCACATGACTCACAAATATGGAATTCCGTCTTCTCTCCATTTACAATCTTCGTAAAATGAAGTGTCGCCGGACGTTTATTACATTCTTGGCACAGCATATTGATGTACCTCCTTTGACCCCGATAGTTTTCATTTACCGAGCAAAGATATTAACATCGCCTTCAACATTCTGGCACGAATTTGATCCCGGTAAGGAAGTTTGACCAATATAACCTCTCTAGATACAGCTGCTCGCATCAACCCGGCTTCCCGCTTGCTCAAGAAACGCGCTTCTTCCAGTTGATAGATCAGACCTTCGGCAGCTGTCTGCCCGATCTCATCACCAATACTATGATGCAAATGATTATGCAGAGCTGATTGGGCCGGTAATTCAATGCGCTGTATGCGAACATAACCACCACCGCCGCGTTTACTCTCTACCAGGTATCCCTTCTCGAGGGTAAAACGTGTGCTGATGACATAATTGATCTGGGAAGGTACACATGAGAATTGATCTGCCAGATCATTACGCTGAATTTCAACCATTCCTTCGGGACTTTCATGCAAAATACTCTTCAGATATCGTTCGATAATATCAGAGATATTACGCATCCAATCATCCTCCACTGTCTGAAACGTTAAGTCAATAAGGACCCACACGCCCCCACAGAGTACACCTTCTCTACCCATTTAACCAATCAGGAAAACAGCGAATCTTGCTTCCACAGACGTCAACAGGAGAGCGAAGGAAGCACGAAGGTCCTTTAATATTTCCTTGATCCTCCGATAAAATGAATCCCGTATATTGGCGATCACCCATCAGATTGTAGAAAGAAAGCTACTTAAGTATTAAACCTTTAGTTGACTTTGACTTTCTTTGACTTTATAACCATTATAGCATATTTTGTGGGTTTGCCAAGTGGGGTCACTATTCATTTTTTACGATTTTACACGAAATATTCCCCAGACACAAAAAAACCTCTCCAAAATTGCTGGAGAAGTCCTTTTGTCTTTCGATAACGCCGTATTTCTATATAAGCTAATCAAGTTGATTGAAACAGAAGGATAGTTATCAGAAGAAATCAAGCAAGTAGGTTTCCCGTTCAGGGATCGCTTGTTCCAAAGCCTTGATTGCTACTTCTGGTCCGTAAATTCTTCCGATACGTGCCATTTCTGTTGGTCTGCGATATCCCATCAGCACCGCCGTGAGAGCTTGAATATCTACCTTAATGGTCTGATCATCAGTAATTGTCTCGGATGTTTTCCATATGGACGCCGTTCCGTTCATCGCCACGTTTAGTTGCCATACCCCTTCATTCCACGGAGCGTGGGTATCTTCTACCTGAAGAACAATCTGTACCGGTGAATCCTGGCTTGCAAATGGATACTGAGATATAAACTGCTCCACACTAACGATGCGTGCCATAAAATAAGGTACAATCTCCTGCTGAATCCGTGGATTATCCAATTGGAAAGCGAGCGTATCACTGGCTGGTGCCTGTAAAGTAACTTCCTGGATCATGGAATCATGGTTAGCAATGAAGGTCCACAGCCCTTGCCTAGCCTCTTCATTCAGATAGATGATCTCTTTAATGGTAAACTTATTTTCCTTTACCTCATATAAAAGATAACCTTGTGCTACATCAGCTTCATCATAATATACAGCCCTCTGGCTAGTCCCATTAACAAGAACTGAATTCTCCCACCTTGCATCATCCCGGACCAAGGTTCCGTTATAGCGCTCAGCGTAAGCACTGTATACTTCCTTTAGTACGCTGAGGTCCGGATCGCCACGCCGGATCGTTCCAGGTGTCGCTTTTTTCGAAGACAAATGAGCTGTAGGTACTTTATATCGTTTAAATTCAACATAAGTCTCCCATCCATACTTCCGATAGAAACCAAAAGAGAATGGATGCAAGAACGATATACTTTGTTTGTTACGATTCATTTCTTCCAACGCATGCTTTAGCAGACCCGCTACCCAGCCTTTGCGTCTATACTCTGGCCAGGTGGCTACACCAGCAATCCCGCCCATCTCGAACGATCTGCCATGAATATAGGTTTGAAAAGGGATAATGTGAAGTTTGGCTCCTAGCTGTCCATCCTCGTATACACCCCATATATCCTGTGACGAAAATTGAGTACGCCGCTTTTCTTTTTGTTCATCACTCATTACCACTTGAAAAGCATATTCGGAAAGTGCCATCGCTGGTTCAAAATCATTTACCGTCAATTTCTGAATTTCCATCTCATCCTGCACCCCGTTCTCTAGAATGTTGAGATCATTTTCAATATGAAAGTCTGATACGCCATCTATGTATCCACTATGAGTGTGTCAGAGGATTCCTGCAAAGTCAAATAAGAGATGCTTTCGCATCCCCTAAAATAAACAAATAAAAACCACCACCGAATAACATCGGCAGTGGTTCTTCGCTTGGCGGCGTCCTACTCTCCCAGGACCCTGCGGTCCAAGTACCATCGGCGCTAGAGGGCTTAACGGTCGTGTTCGGGATGGGTACGTGTGGAACCCCTCCGCCATCGCCACCAAACGCATAGCTTAGCTTACATTTCAGAGATCGTTCTCTGAAAACTAGATTCGAAACGAAACACGCGAATTACAACT
>NZ_BCNV01000001.1 GCF_001570725.1 Paenibacillus amylolyticus | reverse complement strand
TGCAGCAATGCATGGAGCTGACCAGTACTAATCGGTCGAGGGCTTATCCAATATGCAAGTGATAATTCGCGTGTTTCGTTTCGAATCTAGTTTTCAGAGAACAACACTCTGAAATGTAAGCACCGCGTTTGGTGGCGATGGCGGAGGGGTTCCACACGTACCCATCCCGAACACGACCGTTAAGCCCTCTAGCGCCGATGGTACTTGGACCGCAGGGTCCTGGGAGAGTAGGACGCCGCCAAGCGAACTCTTTCATCATACATAGAAAACAGGCTCTGCATGTGGACGTTGTACGATGAATTGCATTTGCACTGCAAATGCATATTATTCCCTGATAGCTCAGTTGGTAGAGCACTCGACTGTTAATCGAGTTGTCACAGGTTCGAGCCCTGTTCGGGGAGCCAGTAAGGCCCGTTGGTCAAGGGGTTAAGACACCTCCCTTTCACGGAGGTAACAGGGGTTCGAATCCCCTACGGGTCATATAGATGGAGGCTTAGCTCAGCTGGGAGAGCATCTGCCTTACAAGCAGAGGGTCGGGGGTTCGATCCCCTCAGCCTCCACCATATAATCAATTTTATAATGACGCGGGGTGGAGCAGCCCGGTAGCTCGTCGGGCTCATAACCCGAAGGCCGCAGGTTCAAATCCTGCCCCCGCAATTATACTTTCCTTTGAGAAAGTGATCTGGAACCGTGGTGTAGTTGGCCTAACATGCCTGCCTGTCACGCAGGAGATCGCGGGTTCGAATCCCGTCGGTTCCGCCATTTTTATACTTAGTTAGTACCGCATGCGGAAGTGGCTCAGCGGTAGAGCATCGCCTTGCCAAGGCGAGGGTCGCGGGTTCGATTCCCGTCTTCCGCTCCAATTTTTGCGCCCTTAGCTCAGCTGGATAGAGCGTTTGACTACGAATCAAAAGGCCGGGAGTTCGAATCTCTCAGGGCGCGCCATTATAACTACAAATTTGCCGGCGTGGCGGAATGGCAGACGCGCTCGACTCAAAATCGAGTGGGAAACCGTGGAGGTTCGAGTCCTCTCGCCGGTATATATAACGGGATGTAGCTCAGCTTGGTAGAGCACCTGGTTTGGGACCAGGGGGTCGCATGTTCAAATCGTGTCATCCCGATCTCGAAAAGTACTATCTATAATTAGATAGTACTTTTTTTATGTTTATCTTTATAAGTTACGATCAATACAATCCGGATACTATCACAATATGTGCTCTAACATAATACATGCGAGTTCCCTCACAAGACAACGAGTTAGTATTGCATAAAGCCTCGTTCTTTAGGTCACAATAGGGTTAAAAAGTGATAGAAGGGGTTCATGTGAACACGTTTAACTTCAGAAAACAATTCAAGAGACGCTGGCGACGGTGGAAAAGAACATTATGGATGACCGCGGCTTTACTTGCAGTTACCATATTGGCTTATAGCGGGTTGCCTATCTCATCTACGATTGAACGTTTACTGACGACTAATTTCAGTGAGGCAACCAGTGTGATGGGACCTGTTACGCAGGAAACAAGATCTGAACAGGAGATTCAGGCTCTAGTAGAGCAACTTGATGCTGATCCGGATCATTTAACGAGTGTGGTTCTGGAAACAGAGTACATCTGCGGAGTGGAGACAGAGCAGTTAGGCAAGATGGCCAGACCACAATTGAAGATGCTGCTGACTCAACATCCGGAATGGGATGCTACGGTTGGAACAAAAGACGAGCTTCACTTGAAGCAACGTGTAGATGACCTCTCACCGCTCTGTAAACAGCAGGCGTACATCAGCATAGATGCTGTAGGTAATCTTAATTTGTATGAGGGTAAGCCAGCAGAAGAGAAGGTCATTCGTACATTCTTTCAATTGGATGTTGGGACGTTGGAGAGTTCTTTACCTGAAGGCGTACTGGAGCAATTGCAGCAGGGTATTCGGATTCAGGACAAGGATGAATATGATAGCGTAATCTCTACGTTTAGTGACTATGCAGTGGATGAGGACCACCATCTAATCCGCAATGGCGGGTAATCCAATCGTTCTCACCTACAGCAATAAGATACTGTAGTACTGAAAAAATGGTGTATAGCATTAGCATCGGGGGTTTGCAAAACTAGGGATAGATCCCAAAATATGTGGAATGTGGTGAAGGACATCGAAGAGATGTCCTTTTTGTCGTTTGAATTGAAATACATGGAAATACGTATAAACATGTAAAAAATACACGAATAAAGACGAGTAATTAGTTAGACAAAGTTTTTCCTGCCGCAGGGTCTATCTTTTGTTATAATGAAATGAACGATACATATGTTCGCTTTTGTGAGGGAGAGATGGTTTTGCGTTTTTTGGGAATTGACCCGGGGATTGCGATTGTTGGTTTTGGTTTTGTAGATAAAATCGGCAGTAAGGTGGTACCCGTACAATATGGATGTATTCAGACGGAAGCCCATACCCCTGAAGAGGAACGGTTGCTTCACGTATATGAAGGTATGGTGCAATTGATTGATAAATACAAACCGGACGCAGTAGCGCTGGAGAAACTTTTTTTCAATCGGAACGTTACAACAGCAATGTCTGTCAGTCAGGCCAGAGGAGTTATGGTACTCGCTGCCGCGCAGAAGGGTTTGCCTATTGCAGAGTATACACCAATGCAGATCAAGCAGGCCGTTGTTGGGTACGGTAAAGCAGAAAAGAAGCAAGTACAGGAGATGGTCAAAATGTTCTTGCGTCTTCAAGTCGTTCCTAAGCCGGATGACGTAGCGGATGCATTGGCTGTAGCCGTGTGCCACGCACACTCTTATACATTAAATTCCAAGTTGAATGAGGTATTGCGAAAATGATTGATTTTCTAAGAGGACAGTTCATTCATGTAGAGAATGATTATATTGTGCTGGATGTTCATGGTGTGGGGTATCGCGTATTCTGTCCGAATCCATTTGCGTTTGCGAAGCAGGAAGGCGAAATTACGGTGTACACTCACCATCATGTGCGTGAGGATGCGATGTTGCTGTTTGGATTTGTTACACGGGATGAACAGCGTTTGTTCCGTAAATTGATTGAAGTATCTGGTATCGGTCCAAAAGTAGCTTTGGGCATACTCGCTGGAGGTACACCAGAACATGTGGTTACGGCGATTTATCAGGAGAATCTTACGTTCTTGACCAAACTGCCAGGCATCGGCAAGAAGACTGCACAACGCATGATCCTGGATCTTAAGGATAAGCTGGATAGTTTTGGCGCGGCAGCGTATGCAACAGGTCTGTTCGCTCCTCCATCGGAAGAGTCGGGAAGTGGTTCAGCCTGGGATGAGGCACGTGAAGGTCTTAAGGCACTTGGGTATACTGACAGTGAGCTTGATAAAGTATGGCTCAAAATGAAAAAGGATGTTACTACAGCGGATTCCGTTGATGTGTTGATGAAAAAGGCGCTGCAAATGCTGTTTACGGGATAATACAATTTGCATATTATAATATAGCTGTAGCCTGCAAAAAAAGGTAGGGATGAACATGGATGATCGGATTATTTCCGCGAACCTGATGATGGAGGACCAGAATGTTGAGTTGAGCCTTCGTCCTCGGTATCTAAATGAATATATCGGGCAGAATCAGGTGAAGGAAAATTTAAAGATATATATTGAAGCTGCCAAATTTCGTAATGAGGCATTGGATCACGTTTTGTTATATGGACCACCTGGACTTGGTAAAACAACACTTGCCAATATTATTGCCAACGAATTGGGCGTTAACTTACGAACGACGTCGGGCCCGGCCATTGAACGCCCGGGTGATCTTGCAGCATTGTTAACCAATCTGCAGGAAGGCGACGTCCTGTTTATTGATGAGATTCATCGTTTGCATCGTACGGTTGAAGAAGTTATGTATCCCGCTATGGAAGATTCGGCATTGGATATTATGATTGGTAAAGGTCCGAGTGCACGTTCCGTTCGGCTGGATCTGCCACCATTCACTCTGATTGGGGCTACAACGCGTGCTGGTTTGCTGTCTGCGCCACTTCGAGACCGATTTGGTGTTATCAGTCGCTTAGAATTCTATACGGTTGATGAGCTGGCTTATATCGTCTCACGCTCTACCGAAATTTTGGGTGTGGAGATTGTGGGAGATGCTGCGGAAGAGATTGCATTGCGCTCGCGTGGGACACCGAGGATCGCGAACCGTTTGCTAAAACGGGTACGTGACTTTGCACAGGTGCGTGGTGATGGAATTATAACGCAGACACTGGCGGAAGAAGCGCTGCAACGTCTCCAGATTGATCCACGTGGCTTGGATGAGATTGATCATAAGATGCTCAAATCGATGATCAACAGCTTCCGGGGGGGCCCGGTAGGGTTGGATACCATTGCTGCTACAATCGGTGAAGAAAGTCAAACGATCGAAGATGTATATGAACCGTATCTGCTTCAGATTGGTATGATTCAGCGTACACCAAGGGGTAGGATTGTAACAGATCTCGCCTATCATCACTTGGGTCTGCCTGTTCCACCAAGAGACGGGAAATAATCAAACCTGGTGAACATTCATGATTTGAACATTCACCGTAAACATTGAAATAATCACGTGTTAACCCGATATAAAAGTGAAGGAAATGCATGGAGAGGAGTCTGATTGTGGGAAAAGCAATACGAACGAAGAAGTGGAGTCGTCGATTGAAGGTACTGGCGGCAGCTCTTTTGACAGTGGGTTGTCTGCAAGTGCCTGCATTTGCAGCAGGAAATGATGGACAGACGATCCGGGTAGCCATGTTTGCGAATCTGGGTAGTACGTATAAATCAACTACACCACTCATTACGCTTGAATCGACGGGACAATGGAGCATCCAATCGGAGAGTGGCGCAAATGTGAGTCTCCCGGCAGGGCAAGCACGTTTCAGTGCAGATGGATTCCGAGTGAAGGTGTTGGAAACTGCGGACTTTAAGGCAGCATCCGCAGCAGCAAAATTGTTGCAGGCAACCGCGGATAAGCCGTTGCTGTTCACAACCTCTTTAAATGGAAATGCGATCTACCAGCTCTACACAGGTAACTATGCAACGGAGGCACTGGCAGGACAAGCTGTTACACGAGTACAAAAGGTAGCAGCAGCTCAATTGGCTGGTCAAAAGCCAGCTGTAACGGGAAGTAAACGCCTGTCTGCTGGAACCTATGGTTCGATTCAGGAAGCAGAGGCAGCACAAGCCAGCCTTTCATCAACAGGAGTTAGTGCCTACCCAGTCCTTCAATTAAGTGGGGGAAGTCAAGCATATGCGGTATGGGTGGGTGAAGCTTCTACGGATGCGGAATTATCCACATTGAAGAAAAGTGTGGAAGCCAAAGCTCCGGGGGTAAGCCTTTCACCTGTCAACAATAGTGCAGGGCTCATCATCCGTCAGGATGCCGGATTAAGTACGGATGCACTCAAAACAGCTCCTCATTACACCATTGCAGGTATTGAAGCCAAAGCATTGGTACAAGGGAATAGCAATGGTATCAAAGTAGTGGAGCGTTCCCAGCGAACGTATCGTGGAGATATGGAAATCAGTATCGTGAGCGGTGATCTGGCGTTGGTCAACGTCGTTCCACTGGAGCAATACCTGTACTCTGTTGTAGGGGCAGAGGTGTATTCCTCTTGGCCTGCTGAGGCTCTGAAAGTTCAAGCCGTAGCTGCTCGATCCTACGCGCTTCAACAGGGTGAACGTTTCAAAATTGCCAATGTCGTGGATACAACTCTCAGCCAAGCCTATAACGGGATTGGTTCGGAAAACGATAAAGTAACCAGTGCAGTAGATGCAACGGCTGGAGAAGTGGTCAAGAGCGGTGGTAAAATCATCGAAGCTGTGTTCTCCTCCAATGCGGGCGGACAGACGGCTCATCCTTCTGAGGTATGGAATGGCGGAGCAGGTGTGTTCACCAATGTGGTTAGCTCAGGGGATACATCAGCCCAGGCAGGATTACATACGTGGTACCATGTGCTGCTGAGTTCAGGCGTTAGCGGGTACATTCGTGAGGATAACATCAAAGAATTAACGACCAAGACCAATGCGGGACTGGCCAAAGTGACGGTAACGGCTCAGAACACCAATGTACGTGCCATTCCGTTAATTCAATCCACCGTTGAACCTGTAGCCAAAATGAATCCAGGTAACGAAGCTGTTGTACTGGCAAAAGTGGCTCAATCCAATGACTACGCCTGGGTGAGAGGACCTTTCACTTCAGCTCAGTTGGTTAAATCTCTTCAGGGTAAAACGACAGCATCTGTTCCTGCTTCAATTTCAACCTTGGAAGTAACCAAGCGTGGACCTTCCGGAAGAGCACTTGAAGTCACTGCCAACGGACAGGCTATGACGGTGAAATATGCTGATACCTACCGCTCTGCGCTGGGTGGATTACCGAGCACTTTATTTGATATTGCAGGGACCGGAAGTTATACTGTATTAGGCGCTGACGGCAAGACAGCCAGTAAAACCGGCTCAAATGGTGCCTCTGTATTGTCTTCTTCTGGCACAGGAACGTCATCCGGTAATGCACTCGTGGTAATGAGTGGTGATGGTCAAGCGAGAGCGGTAACGCAGGGTCAGACCTACATGTTCATCGGTCAGGGTAATGGCCACGGATTGGGCTTGTCCCAATGGGGAGCCAAAGGCATGGCAGATGAAGGGTATGATTACCAGGCAATATTGAAACACTATTATCAAAATGCGACTATTGTTAAGGAATGAAACTAAAATGAATGTGAACTTATATGATTTTGAATTACCAGAGCAATTGATTGCACAAACGCCGCTGCTTGATCGCACGGCATCTCGGTTGCTTACTTTGAACAAAGATAGTGGTGAGATTAATCATCAAACGTTTCCTGATATTATCGACTTTCTGAATTCTGGCGATACATTGATTCTGAATGATACACGTGTTCTTCCAGCCCGTTTGTTCGGTACAAAAGAAGATACCGGAGCAAAAGCAGAAGTGTTATTGCTTAAAAATGTGGAAGGCGACAAGTGGGAAGCACTGGTTAAGCCAGGTAAAAAACTGAAAGCCGGTTCGGTCATCATATTTGGTGATGAATTGAAGGCGATTATAGAAGAAGAGGGCGAGATGGGTGCACGTACACTTAGGTTTACGTATGATGGAATCTTCCAAGAGATTCTGGACCGTCTGGGTGAGATGCCATTGCCACCTTATATCAAAGAGACATTGGATGACCGCGAACGGTATCAGACCGTGTATGCGAAGCATGAAGGCTCAGCGGCTGCACCCACAGCGGGACTTCATTTTACGGATGAATTGTTGGATCAGATTCGTGCAAAGGGCGTTAATGTCGCCTTCATCACGCTTCATGTAGGACTGGGCACGTTCAGACCGATGTCGGTAGACGTTGTAGAAGATCATGTCATGCATGAGGAATATTACTCCTTATCGCAAGAAACAGCAGATCTGATTAACCAGACCAAAGAGAATGGACACCGCGTTTTTGCGGTTGGTACAACAAGCTGCCGGACTTTGGAAACGGTAGGCAGCAAATTTGAAAATGGAATACTGCAAGCGAGCAGCGGATGGACCAGCATTTTCATCTATCCGGGCTATTCCTTTAAAGTGATCGATGGGATGCTTACGAATTTTCATCTCCCGAAATCCACGTTGGTTATGTTGGTTAGTGCACTAGCAGGCAGGGAACATATTATGCAGGCATATGAGGAAGCCATCCAAGAGCAATATCGGTTCTTCAGCTTCGGCGATGCCATGTTGATATACTAGAAGCAATTTTATAACTCACTACTAAAGATATTATAAAATTGCTTCATTAGAATAACGATTAACTTTAGAGGATGATTAAAACCAATGGCAGCAATTACGTATGAACATATCAAAACTTGTAAACAATCCGGTGCACGTCTGGGACGTGTACATACACCTCACGGTATTATTGAGACACCGACCTTTATGCCTGTAGGTACACAGGCGACTGTCAAAACAATGAGCCCTGAAGAGTTGAAAGAAATGGATGCTCAGATTATCTTAAGTAATACGTATCATCTGTTTCTGAGACCAGGACATGAAATCATTCGCGAAGCTGGCGGATTGCACAAGTTCATGAACTGGGATCGTCCAATTCTGACGGACAGCGGCGGATTCCAAGTATTCTCGCTCAGCGAGATGCGCAAAATTACGGAGGAAGGCGTTAACTTCCGCTCCCATTTGAATGGAGACAAGAAGTTCCTTTCACCTGAAGTGGCCATGGAAATCCAGAACGCGCTTGGCTCTGATATTATGATGGCTTTTGATGAATGCCCACCGTATCCGGCTGAATATGAATATGTCAAAAAATCACTCGAAAGAACGAGCCGCTGGGCGGAACGTTGTCTCGAAAGTCACGCTCGTCCGCATGATCAAGGTCTGTTTGCCATCGTACAGGGAGGCATGCATGAAGATCTTCGCCGTCAGAGCGCCGCAGATTTGACTTCCATGGATTTCCCGGGGTATGCTATTGGTGGACTGAGTGTTGGAGAACCGAAACATTTGATGTATGGTGTATTGGATTACACGTTACCTTTGTTGCCGTCCAATAAACCACGTTATTTGATGGGGGTAGGTTCGCCCGATGCGTTGATTGAGGGATCAATTCGTGGAGTGGACATGTTCGATTGTGTTCTGCCTACTCGGATTGCCCGTAACGGAACAACAATGACCAGCCAAGGACGTCTGGTAGTTCGCAATGCCAAGTTTGCAACTGATTTTGGGCCACTTGACCCTGAATGTGATTGCTACACTTGTCGCAACTATTCCAGAGCTTACCTGCGTCATTTGATCAAAGCAGATGAAACATTTGGCCTGCGTTTGACGACAATCCATAATCTTCATTTTTTGCAGAATTTGATGCGTAATGTACGTAAAGCCATTATGGAAGATCGTTTGCTTGATTTCCGGGATGAATTTTTCGATCAATATGGTCTTCATGACAATGACAAAGGTTTCTGATTAAGGTTTAAAGGAAACCGGCGTAACAAGCAATATCTGTACGTATAGTCGATAAGGGGGAGTTTAAATGTTTCAGGGAATGACTCTAGCAGGAGCACAAGCGGGCGGAGGCATTGTATCCTTGATTGTACCTTTGGTACTCATGGTTGCAATTTTTTACTTCTTGATGATTCGTCCACAGAACAAAAAGCAAAAGCAACGTAATTCCATGCTGAGCCAATTGAAAAAAGGCGATAAAATTGTAACGATTGGTGGCCTTCACGGTACGATCGCTGAGATTACGGACGATGTGGTTGTATTGCGTGTAAATGATGTAACTAAGCTTACGTTTGACCGTAATGCAATTAGCACGGCTGTAGCTCGTGAAACGGCTGTTGAATAGTTACTGTAACATAGATTAACGAGGGTACGTTTGTGGCGTATTCCCTAGCAGAGAACCGGATCTCCATGGAGACCCGGTTCTCTTTTTTTTTGTTTTATGTGGGAAGGTCGATGTTCTTCACCAGTCAGCTAGGAACGATGCGTATTAACGCCGAACATGCCACCGAGAGCTGAGATGAAGAAGGCGCTGAGCAGTTGCAAACTATCTTTCCAATTAAACGAAGCGTCCAACGCGAGAAATCCGATCAGCAGCACGAGGAGTCCATATATGATTCCGGTAATGCCTCCGTAGTACCATCCTTTTTCACCAGAACGTTTGCCTGCCACAAAACCACCAACCAATAGCGACAAGCCATGAACAACATAGGTATACAACGAGAGGTCCTGTTCCCGCATTCCGCTCATCCAGAGAAAGAGGGAGAGAATTAATGCTCCGATAAACATCCATACAAAAGCCTGACAGAGGCCTGACAGAATCGGATTGGACACTCGAAACGAAACCAAGCGGCGGATCAATTGCATGAAGCAACCCCCTTGTACAAGTTTGAAGTTAATACAGTGTATGGTCAAGCCTTCGGACTTATGAACTGATTTCCATTAAATGAACGGATTATTTCTGGATGAGCATGTAAGGTTCAGGTCAAAATAGGGATTGCACTACAGTTAACTGTCAAAAACTCAGTTTCGAAGGAGGACCCCTATTGTGAACTTCCCTGATGTCGGAGCACATATCTTTCGAACCATTCTCATGTACTTTCTTGTGTATTGTGCTATTCGGGTTATGGGTAAACGTGAGATCGGTAAGCTATCCATGTTTGATCTGGTCGTGTCGATTATGCTCGCAGAGATGGCTGCCTTTGTCATTGAAGATATAGATAAACCTCTTTCTCATGGCATTGCTCCCATGCTGACGGTCATTATCGTGCAAATCGGAATGGCCTTTGTCGGTCTGAAGAGTCGAAGACTTCGTTTGATGATTGATGGTAAACCTACGGTATTGATCTCCAAAGGCGTTCTTCATCGGGATGAGATGCGCAAGCAGCGATATAACCTGGATGATCTGTTGCTACAACTCCGAGAACAGAATGTAGACAGTATTGGTGAGGTGGATTTCGCCATTTTGGAAACCACAGGTAAGCTGACCGTTTTTCCCAAAGACCAGAATGCTTCTAACGACAGCAGTTCTTCCGGATCTGACTCAGACGAGTCTTCTTCCAGTAAATCCAAAACAGGAAAAGATCAGATTGATGGATTTCCTAATATCAAATATGAAGGTCTGCCACTGCCCTTGATTATGGACGGCAAGGTTCAGGATCAGAATCTGGAACTCATCCAGAGAACGAGATTTTGGCTAAAAAATCAAATTCAGCATAACGGAATTATGGATTTTAAAGATGTGTTTATATGTTCTATCGATCACAATGGCAAGGTGTATGTAAGTCCAAAAGATGATAAAAAATGAAATTCATTTGCCTGACCGACGCTTGAACCATGAACCTATAAAAGGAGCACGGGACAGATCATGGAAGTCAATCATCTTGGTCCAGCCCATAACGATGAAATAAACAATGAGGCCAACGAAAGGCGCGAGAAGCATCCGGACCCAGAAAGGCAATATCATGGCAGTCTCTTCGTAAACAAGCAGGGTGGCTGCTCCCATAATAAACATGCCGGCCCCCGTTTTGACCCAATCCATGATCTTAAAGCGGAATTGTAGCAGACTACGCACGCTTTGGGCATGTAACAGGGTCACCACAGTAGAATTCACACAGATGGCGATGACCGCACCGAAGATGCCATATTCAGGCCGGGAAGCGAGCATTAAAATCAACGTGATTTTGATGACAGCACCGATAAATGTATTAAGCAGTGCTTTACCCGGACGGTCAAGGGCTTGCAATGCAGCTTGTAGAGGGGCTTGAATATAAATGAACAAAGCAAAAGGAGCCATTAACTTCAGCATGCTTCCGATCGATGCATCATTATACAGAACAAGACACATCGGTTCGGCAAGCACATACATAAACACGGAAAACGGAGCGCCTGTCACAAGTGCCAAGCGTAATGCCTGATGCATTCTTTTGTGAATCAGTGCGCGATCTCCCTGAGCAGAAGCTTCGGATAGTGAAGGCACAAGTGATGTCGCGAGCGATGAGGTTAGTGCTCCTGGTAGCAGTAGTAAAGGGATAATCATTCCTTGTAGTGCACCATACTGCGCTGTGGCAAGTCCCTTAGATATACCTGCCAGAGCCAGACTCTGGGCGGTAACAATAGTCTCAGCAAGATAGGATAAGGAGCCAACCAGTCTACCTGCTGTAACCGGAACAGAAATCGCAAGCAAACGCCGAATTAATCCGGGCTGTGGGTTACCTGTATCTTTCATAGCTGGGGTAACTGTGGTTATAGGCTTGGCTGAAAGATTGGACATGTTTTGTTGCGTGGCTAGCGGTAATTCTTTCTTCTGTCTGCTATACTTCCACAATAAAACAAGCATACCGCCGAATTCTCCAACAAGTGCGCCCAGCATGGCACCAGCAGCAGCCTGAGCAATACCGTGGGGGAGAAGAAGCCAGGCAAACCAGATGACACAGACGATACGAATGATGGTTTCAACAATGGATGAAATGGCAGTAGGCATCATATTTTGCTTGCCTTGGAAGTACCCTCTGTAGACGGCAGATACGGCGATAATGGCAATCATGGGGCTCATACTAACGAACGTATGGTACACCCGTTCATCTGTGAGCACGTACTTGGTAACCCATGGTGCAAATATGATACATAAAAACATGAAAACTACACCCAGCGTCAGCGTGAAGCTTAAGCTTATTTGCAGGATGCGCTGGGGGGAATAACGATTGGCACCAGTGTCAGCTTCGGCTACGAGCTTGGCTACTGCAAGCGGAATACCACCCGTAATTAATGTCACCAGTACGATAAAAAAGGGATAGCTCAATTGGTAGATGCCAACACCTTCTGCACCAATGACTCGTGGCAGCGCAATGCGCGGGATGAAACCAAGTATTCGATTAATTATGCCTGCCGCGAGCAGGATCATGGCCCCTTGGATAAATGTCTGTTTCTTCAAGACTACCCCTCTTTCCCGGTTGAAAGTACAGGTCATCAACATAAACGGGACAAAGCCGTTGTTCTTCATCCTATGCCAGTCCTTTATCTTCTCATGACAACTTGGACACGATTAACAAAAAGAACCATAATCAGCAAGAAGGAATATGATCAGGCGAAGTCGAATGATGTAATATTGATGCCGCATAAAGGCTTGGATGTACGAAGGGAGGCTCCCCGTTGGAAGAAATGAATGATGTGGAGTTGGAACAGTCAATAGAGATGCTCTGCCGTAGCAAGGCGGAGGAATTAAGGCTTGTCGGTTACGAATATGTCACCAGCAAAGATGTCTGGAATTGCGTCAGTCATAAATATGAAAAACAGGGCATTCCACCGCTTCACCAGCTGGTGAACGACATTTTGTCACTGAAAGCAACAAGCTTTATGAACTTTATGACCGTGTCTGCATACCGGGGGTCCTCTTTCTAGACGAAAGGGATCTTTTTTGTTGAAAATTGACTGCTTTTTACGGCATCGCTATAATAGGAATATTGAGAACGAAAGGGGATCTAGGAACGGCATGAAAAGAATTATCAGTTTCATTCTGGTCGTGCTTGTCACCACAGGTGTAATGGTGGGAACAAGCCCGGAGCTGCTCAAAAATATACGCTTGGGCCTTGATTTAAAGGGAGGCTACGAGATCTTATATGAAGCAGAGCCGCTCGAAGCAGGTCAACAAGTCACCAAAGCATCTTTGGTGCAAACGGCCAAGAGTCTTGAAAGCCGCGCCAATGCGCTCGGAACAAGCGAACCGGAGGTAACTACTGAAGGAAGCAACCGGATTCGATTGAAGTTGGCAGGGGTTACGGACGAGGCTGAAGTTAGAGCCAAAATGAAAGAACCAGCAGTTTTGACCTTCCGTAGTAAAGCTGAGAATGACAAGGAAGGCGAATACACCAAAATCGAACTTCGCGGAAACGAATTTGTTGAGAATGCAGCCAAAGTTGTGTTCACTCAATTGAATGAGCCTATGATTGACATTCAAGTGAAAGACAAAGCCAAATTTTCCGAGATTACCAAACGTTTGATCGGACAACCTCTCGCGATTTATTTGGACGATGAGTTGCTCTCTGCTCCAACCGTTAGACAACAGTTGACAGATGGTTCCGCTCAGATTTCGGGCGCCTACACACGTGACGAAGCAAACCAGCTTCGTGACACCATTAACTTGGGTGCATTGCCACTGAAACTTACAGAGAAGTATTCACAAAGTGTTGGTGCAACACTCGGTAAGCTTTCTCTGGATCAGACCATTAAAGCGGGATTGATTGGTTCCGTTATTATTCTGGTGTTCATGATTGGGCTTTATCGCATTCCTGGTATTATTGCGAGTTTTGCCTTGATCACACATACGTGGCTGGTACTTGCCATCTTCTATATGGGAGAATTCGTACTTACCCTTCCAGGTATTGCGGCGTTTATCCTGGGTATAGGTATGGCGGTCGATGCCAATATCATCACGTACGAACGGATTAAAGAAGAAATGCGCAGTGGTAAGTCGATCTTGTCATCCGTTAAAGCGGGAAGCAAGCATTCCTTCCGGACTATCATCGACTCCAACATCACAACCATTATTGCTGCGGCTGTTATGTTCTTCTTGGGTACAGGTGCGGTTAAAGGGTTTGCACTCGTGCTGATTTTTGATATTGTCACAAGTATTATCACGAATATTTTCTTCTCCCGCTTCCTGTTGACCCTGCTTGTACGGGGTAACGTGTTGAAGAAGCCTAAGTACTTCGGAGTGAAGGAGAGTGAAATTCGTGCGCTTTAATTGGAATTTTGATTATATTAAAGGCAGCAAGGTTGCCTATATCTTCTCGATTATTCTGACGATTACGGGGATCATCAGCATTCTGGCTTTGGGTTTGAATTACGCGGTTGATTTCCGTGCTGGATCGAATGTGGATATCACCGTATCCAAAGCAATTACAACGGAGCAGATTAATCCGATCGTAAATGACCTTGGTGTTAATGAAGGTGATGTCCAGATTACGACTGGGGCGGACCGGGTTAACGTTCGTTTCTCGAATGAACTGGATGAAAATCAAGAAAGTAAATTTAAGCAAGAGTTCACCAAACTGGATCCATCAGCTTCCTATGAAGTAAATACCGTTGATCCGGAGATGGCCAAAGAATTGGAACGCAACGCGATTTACGCGGTACTCATTGCGAGTATCGGGATCATGATCTATGTTGCGATCCGATTCGAGTGGCGCTTTGGTTTGGCTGCGGTTATCGCACTCTTCCATGACGCATTTGTCGTAATAAGTGTGTTCTCCATCTTCCGATTGGAAGTGGATCTGACCTTTATTACCGCAGTATTGACCATTGTCGGGTTCTCGATTAACGATACGATCGTTATCTTTGACCGGATTCGTGAGAATCTGCGTTTTGCCAAAAAGACAACCAAAGCCGACTTGCGTGAGGTAGTCAATCGCAGTTTGGCTCAAACAATGACACGTTCTTTGAATACAACGTTCACCGTGTTTGCAGCTTCAATCTGCTTGTTCATATTCGGTGGAGAATCCATTCGCATGTTCTCGCTTGCGATGGTTATCGGAACACTGTTCGGTGCATATTCTTCAATCTATATCGCTGCTCCACTATGGCTGATGCTCAAAGGTAAACAAGTGGATAAGCCAAAAACAGTAGCTAAAGAATCTAACTAAACATCTTATTGTGAAGCCGCGTCTGCCAGGCGCGGTTTTGCAACTTTATGTACAGAATTAAGGGGGAATATTCATGACCAGAGAACATATCCCATCAGCTCAGGCCGCCGCCACATGGAGTGGTATTGCTGGTAATATGGGACTTGCGGTGATCAAAGCGGGAGTCGGTTATATGGCAAACAGCAAATCATTGCTCGCTGACGGCTTGTATTCTGCTTCTGAAGCTGGTTCTGCCCTGGCTGGTCTCTTTCCCTCCAAGTCTGTATGCCATAAGAGCAAGGCTCGCAGGGAACGGTTCAAAGAACATTCACGTGTTGCCAGGCCGGGAATTTCAGTATTGTTATCTGTTTTGATCCTTATGGGTGGATTGCAGCTTGCCATCTCTGCATTGGGTAGCCTCTCCGGGAGTGAACCGGAAGCACCTGGCAAGTCAGTACTTTTGGTGGCTGTTGCGGCTCTGGCTGTGAAGGAAGCAATTTTTCAATTTCAGTACAGATTTTTCCGTAAACGAAACCAGTCTCAGGCGCTGGCCTATGCACAGCAACATCGTCGTGCGCTCTATTGCTCTCTCACCGTGTTAATCGGCATTATCGGATCGATGGCTGGTGAAGAGACGGGTCTGAGCATGCTGCTCTACCTGGACCCCACGGCTGCATTGATTGCTTCCTGTTTTGTACTTCACAAGGGTTACCGAATGATTGTGGACACGGTATATGGTTCACTTGTTCAGGAACTGGAGCAAGAAGAAGCATCCGATTTTAAAGAGACTGTACAGCGGGTGTATGGCATCATTACCATTGAACATTTGGTTGCACGTGAACAGGAACATGACGTTACGATTGAGTTGGTTATTAGTGTGAATCCGAGGATCTCAATACTGGAAGCACAGGAGATTGCGAATCGGGCCAAGACACTATTGCTAACTCGGTTCAGTCATGTGAAAGAAGTACAGATTCAAGCGATACCTTATGATCCAGGTTATCCTTATAAATCCAATCATGAACTGCCCGATCACGAAGCGACATTAATTCAGTAGTGAAGCGCGGGTCCAGTAGATCAGGAAAGGAGCGTTATCATTGCTTTATTCGCAATACCGGTGGAATACACCGAATATCGATTTGGAGGCGGCTGCGGGACTCTCGCAGGCGCTTTCCGTTTCACCCCTTGTTGGACGTTTGCTTGTGAGTCGAGGAGTGCACAATGAGAAGGAGGCAGAACGTTTTTTGCATCCTGATCTGAATCAGATGCATGATCCCTATCTGCTACTCGGCATGAATGAAGCAGTGCCTCGAATCAAGCTGGCTTTGGAGCGGGAAGAACACATTTTAATCTACGGTGATTATGACGCTGATGGCGTATCCAGCACATCGCTGATGATCCATTTGATGCGTCACCTTGGTGCCTCGTACGATATATATATTCCTCATCGCTCGAATGAAGGGTATGGGCTACATAACCATGCGTTGGATTGGGCCCATCAACAAGGCGTTTCATTGATTATTACCGTGGACACCGGAATAAGTGCTGTTGAACAGATTGCTTATGCGGCAACACTAGGCATCGAAGTCATTGTGACAGACCACCACGAGCCGCCTGAAGTTTTGCCCGAAGCCTATACACTTATCAATCCAAAACTTCCGGGATGTCCATATCCTTTTAAAGGTTTGGCAGGAGCGGGAGTAGCCTTGAAGCTGGTTCAGGCATTGATTGGGGAAGTACCTGGTGAATGGATGGAGATAGCCGCTATCGGCACCGTTGCCGATCTGATGCCTTTGGAAGGGGAGAATCGGGTTATCGTCAGTTATGGAATTGAATCCATGCGCGGTTCACGTCTTCCCGGTGTAAGTGCATTGCTCGAAATCAGTGGTGTGGATCAGAGTCAGGTGACTTCAATTAATATTGCCTTTGCCATGGCACCGCGTATTAATGCCAGTGGACGTTTGGATCACGCCGGCAGAGCAGTATCACTTCTCACCACCGAGAATCTGGATGAAGCTCATACGCTTGCCGGCCAGCTGGATCTATTGAATCGGGAGCGTCAGCAAGTCGTAGAGGGCATATTACAAGAAGCAACAGCACAGTTGGAACAAAAGATACAGCTTCGTTCAGGATCCGTTCCCGATGTAATCGTGTTGGCTGGTGAGGGCTGGAATGTTGGCGTGGTTGGTATTGTGGCTTCCAAATTGCTGGACCGCTATTACCGACCTACACTTATTCTTGGGATCGATCCAGAGAGCGGTGTCTGTAAGGGCTCTGCGCGCTCCATTGAGGGCCTTGATATCTATGAGGCGCTCACAGTCAATAAACACAACCTGGACCATTACGGTGGACATCCTGCTGCAGCAGGTATGACCCTGCATCGGGATCAACTGGAAGAACTTGAGGCTGGCTTGAATGAGTTTGCTGCAACCGTGTTGACCGAAGAGGACTTTGTACCTCAGCGTCTTGCAGATGATGAATGCAGAATCAGTGATGTTCCGCTGAAAGTGATCCAGGAGATTGACAGATTGCAGCCTTTCGGGATGAGCAATCCTTCGCCACGGTTTGTATTGAGAAGTGTGACAGTGAAGGAAACCAGAACGATGGGACGAGAGAAACGCCATCTGAAACTGGTTCTGGAGCAAGATGGTCAGCAACTGGAAACTGTCGCTTTTGGTAAAGGAGCGTTAGCAGAGTTCCTTCTCCCAGGCTCCGTTATTGATGTGATGGGAGAATTGTCCATTAATGAATGGAATGGGATGAGAAAACCTCAATTGATGCTTCAGGACATTCATGTTCCTCAGGTCCAAGTATTTGATTTGCGCGGTAATGTCGAGCCATTGAATGCGATGAAACATTTCTTGAGCTCACTTGAGGTGCATCTGCGATACAAATCAGGTTCTGTGGGTGCCATTGTTCGTAAAGAAACAGACGTTTCCGAGGGAAATTCATTGTATGAACCTTGCCTTTGGGTATATGATAGAAAGGTCGGGTTATTTCCGTGTAATGCTGCTGCACAGCATTATGGACAGGAACAGGTCCGGACGTTATTTGTGTTTGATACGCCGGAAACCCCGGAACAACTTGATGCCATGCTGGCTTTGTTCAGTGGAGCTGAGAATATCATCCTTCTGCACGGATCAGGCAACCGCCGAGATCGCCTTCAGATGCCTTCCAGAGATCTCTTTAAGCGTATTTATATGCAGGTGTTGAAATGGAAAGCTGAACCCGTGGAGGAACAAGAGATTACTCCTGTGCTCAGTCGTCAGTGTGGATGTTCGCCGCGCATGATTACGATGATGTTGGATGTATTCGAAGAGTTGTCCTTCATTACCCGTGATAACGGCAAAATTGCGTTTGTGGATAATCCACCTAAGCGTGAACTAACCGCCTCACGTCACTATCAGGCGCTCGAAAACATGGCTGAGATAGAACAGGTGATGCTGGATGCAGCCACACCGCAACTGACACAATGGATGATATCCCGGATGAAGGGCGTATCTTAGATGGAAGTTTGTGTATTTATTTTAGGAGGAGATTATTTTGGATTTTAAAGATTATATTCGTGTCATCCCTGACTTTCCACAACCGGGAATCAGCTTTAAGGACATTACAACATTGTTGAAAGATGGAGAAATGTACCGCAAGGCGATCAATGAACTGAAAGTGATGGTTTCTGATCTCAAAATTGACGTCATTGCTGGACCTGAAGCACGTGGTTTCGTTGTGGGCGCCCCTCTGGCATACGCTTTAGGTGTCGGTTTTGCTCCGATTCGTAAAAGTGGAAAACTGCCTGGAGAGACGATTGAAGTTGGTTATGATCTCGAGTATGGCAAGGATACACTCGCGATGCATACAGATGCGATTGAAAAAGGTCAAAATGTCCTGATCGCAGATGATCTGCTCGCAACGGGTGGAACGATTGCAACTTCCATCAACTTGATTGAACAATTGGGTGGGAACGTTGTCGGTGCTGCATTCCTGATCGAGCTGTCTGATCTGAATGGTCGTGCTAAATTGCCAGAGAAAATCGATGTATTCACATTGATGAACTACTAAGTTTAAAATCTCCACTTGGAGTGTTGTGATTAAAACCTGAATTGCTTTTCCCTTTTCCCGGGAAATAATATACAGCATTAATGATTGTGAAAAAGCCTGTTCTCTCCATCCGTTAGGGTTGGAAAGAACAGGCTTTTGATGTTTAAACATTGGAATTAATGGGGCGTCTTTTCAGTGATAGGCTGTTTTTTTGAATCATCATTCAACCAACCCAGCACTTCAAACAGTTTGAACAACAAGCTCATCAGGATTCCGACGAGAGTTGCCAGTGCCATCCCTTTCAAATGAATGCCGTAGAAGGTAACTTCTGTACCACTCAGTCCAATGACCAATACAAGTGTAGTAAGCAGTAGATTGGTCGGTTTGGCAAAATCGACTTTCTGTTCAACCAGAATACGCAGACCGGATGCTGCAATAACCCCGAACAGGAGCAGGGATACACCACCCATAACTGGCACAGGAATGTTGGCTACAAGCGCCGAGAATGTTCCTGAGAAGGAGAGTACGATTGCAATGACTGCTGCGCCACCAATGACATATGTGGAGTATACGCGAGTCAGGGCCATAACACCAATGTTCTCGCCATAGGTTGTATTGGGAGTTGATCCTACAAACCCGGACAGAATGGTGGATACGCCGTTACCAAGCAGGGAACGATGGAGCCCAGGGTCTTTCGACAGATCCTTGCCTACGATGCTGCTCGTTACAAGCAAATGTCCAATATGTTCAACGATAACCACTAGTGCTACAGGTAAAATGGTGAAAATAACGGACCAGTCAAATGTAGGCGTTGTTACCGTAGGAAGAGAGATAAAATCAGCAGTTCTAATAGCCGCTTTATCAACCAGACCCATAGAATATCCAAGGATATAACCCACTACAATACCGATAAGAATATGAATGATTTTGGGGAATCCACGGAACGTTACGGCTCCAATAACAGTGATACCTAGCGTGGCCATGGATAAAATAATGGGTTTGGCCTGAGGAACCCAGTTGGGGTTAGCTACAGGATCAGAATTAATCAATCCGGCCATTTGCGCTGCAACAGGTACAAGCTCCAGACCGATCAGAGCAACGATGGCACCCATAACCGCTGGTGGGAATACAACGTTGATCCATCCGGTACCCGCAAATTTAATAATGAGGGCCACGAGACAGAAAACAAGTCCTGTTATGATAAAAGCTCCAAGTGCCATGGAGTAGCCATTCTCTGGATGTTGTTTTAAAACCATTGTGACAGGTGCAATAAAGGCAAAGCTTGATCCGAGATATGCTGGAATCTTACCTTTACACATGAGTATGTACAACAGTGTCCCAATTCCGTTCATCAGCAGGATCATGCTTGGATCGACACCAAACAGGTTCGGCACAAGCACCGTGCTGCCAAACATGGCGAACAAATGCTGAAGGCTAAGCAGTGAACCTGAGCCAAGTGGCATCTTTTGATTAACCTGAATTTCGCGTTGCAATGAATTTCATCTCCTTTTCCGAAACACAAACTTTCAATAGATTACAGAGTTTCTCTTAATTAAGCAATAACATTTTTGACGCAGAAGAGCGATGGAATTTATATTTTCATGAATTTTCCTTCTATTTCAGCAAATAACGGCAATAATACATAAGAATTAAGCAATATATGCAATCACCTGTGAGTGATGGGGAATCAGCTTATAGGTAATGCGGATTACCAATATAAAAATTGGATAAGCGCTCTTATTCGTCAGCAGTTGACGGGAAACGGGCGAAGCGTCATAATTATAGGAAATTACTTTTACGGGGAACCTGTGTTGCAGCAATGTCACGGGTTCCATTTGGTATAGAAAGGACACGGAACAGATCAGAATGGGCATAGAGCAATTACTCGAGAAGGCCGGGGCATATATCAAAGAACCCGATCTGGTGCGCATACGAGAAGCTTACGAATTTGCTGATCAGGCCCACCATGGACAGACGCGAAAATCGGGAGAACCGTATATTCTGCATCCGCTTGCGGTTGCCGACATTGTTGTGAACATGCAGATGGACACCATCTCCATAATAGCAGCGCTTCTTCATGATGTAGTAGAGGATACTACGGTCTCACTTGAAGAGATCCGCAATCATTTCGGCAATACGTGTGCCATGCTTGTTGACGGCTTGACGAAGCTGGAACGTATTCAGTTTCGCTCCAAGGAAGAACAGCAGAACGAGAACTACCGCAAAATGTTCATCGCCATGGCGCAGGACATCCGTGTCATCGTGATTAAATTGGCTGACCGTCTGCATAATATGCGGACACTCAAGTTTCAGTCGGAAGAAAGCCAGCGCCGGATCTCATATGAGACGCTGGAAATTTTCTGTCCGATTGCGAACCGTTTGGGTATCTCTGCGATCAAATGGGAAATGGAGGACATCGCCCTCCGTTATTTGAATCCGCAGCAGTATTATCGAATTGCAAACCTGATGCACAAAAAGCGTGCGGAACGTGAGCAATATATTGATACGGTTATGGATGGGATTACGAACAAACTCGATGAGATGGGAATTCAGGCAGACCTTTCGGGCCGCCCAAAACATATCTACAGCGTGTTCAAGAAAATGACCACCAAAAACAAGCAGTTTAATGAAATTTACGATCTGCTTGCCATTCGTATTATTGTGGATAATATCAAGGATTGTTATGCTACCCTGGGAATTATACACACGCTATGGAAACCGATGCCTGGACGCTTTAAGGACTACATTGCGATGCCAAAGGCGAATATGTATCAATCGCTGCATACAACGGTAGTCGGTCCCAATGGTGAACCAACAGAAGTACAGATTCGGACATGGGATATGCACCGGACTGCTGAATTTGGTATCGCTGCACACTGGGCCTACAAAGAAGGCGCTGCGAACGGAAATCATTTTGAAGATAAGATTACGTTTTTCCGTGAAATTCTTGAACTTCAAAACGAAGCACAGGATGCTTCGGAATTCGTAGAATCACTCAAAATGGATTTCTTCTCGGATCTGGTATTTGTATTCACGCCAAAAGGAGAAGTTATCGAACTGCCGATCGGCTCTGTTCCTTTGGATTTTGCTTATCGAATCCATACGGAGGTTGGTAATCGGACCATTGGTGCCAAAGTGAACGGTCGAATTGTTCCGCT
Source organism: Paenibacillus amylolyticus (assembly GCF_001570725.1). Classification (GTDB taxonomy): domain Bacteria; phylum Bacillota; class Bacilli; order Paenibacillales; family Paenibacillaceae; genus Paenibacillus; species Paenibacillus amylolyticus_A. Next base: position 4,024,424 of record NZ_BCNV01000001.1, on the reverse strand, counting down.
CGATTACCACCTGAAGACAGGCGATATCATCGAAATTTTGACGTCCAAACATTCTTACGGACCGAGCCAGGACTGGATAAAAATTGCGAAATCATCTCATGCACGAGCGAAGATCAAGCAATGGTTCAAGAAGGAACGCCGTGAAGAAAACGTTGAAAAAGGTCGGGATAGCTGTGAGCGCGAACTGAAACGCATGGGGCTTGATCCTTCTGCGTGGATGACCGATGACAAGTTGATGGAAGCTGCCAAAAAATATGCGTTTAACGATATTGATGACATGCTTGCAGCTGTTGGCTTCGGTGGGATTACTGCTGCACAGATTGTAACCAAAGCAACCGAAAAACTGCGTAAAGAGCAGGAAGAATCCAGTTTGCTGGAATTAAATTCCGAGATGCGCGAACTGAAACCTGCACCTGAGCGTAGGAATCGACCAACCAACGGTATTCGTGTCAAAGGCATTGATAATCTGCTTGTCCGATTCGCACGATGCTGTAATCCTGTACCTGGTGATGACATTATCGGATACGTTACACGCGGACGCGGCGTTTCTGTACACCGTAGTGACTGTCCGAATATTCCGACAAGTGCAGACGGAGAAGAAGCAGCACGCGTGATTGAGGTCGAGTGGGAAGAGAATATTGAAGCGAGTTACAGTGTGGATATTGAGATTACAGGCCATGATCGGAATGGCTTGCTCAATGAGGTACTTCAGGCTGTATCCGAAAGTAAAACCAATATATCTGCCGTTACAGGACGGACAGATAAAAATAAATTAGCATTGGTGCACGTCACAATTCTGATTCGTAATACGGATCATTTGCAATCCGTTGTAGAACGGATTAAACGGGTGAAAGATGTCTATTCGGTGCATCGGATTATGCAGTAAGGAGCCTGTAAGATGAGGGTGCTTGTACAACGTTGTAAAGAGGCTCAGGTGACCGTGGGAGACGAGCTGACAGGTAAGATCGAATTTGGATTAATGCTGCTCGTGGGCATTACCCATGAGGACACCGAGAAGGATGCCCAGTATCTGGCTGATAAAGTTAGTGGTTTACGGATTTTTGAGGATGATCAGGAGAAGATGAATCTCAGCCTGCTGGATGTAGGTGGAGCTGTATTATCAGTTTCCCAGTTCACCCTGTACGGGGATTGTCGCAAAGGAAAGCGCCCGAGCTTTGCGGCTGCGGCTCGACCTGAAGCGGCAGAACTGTTGTATGAAACGTTTAATCAGCTACTACGCGATAAAGGCATTCACGTTGAAACGGGTCGTTTCGGAGCGATGATGGATGTAACATTTACCAACTGGGGACCGGTGACTTTGATGCTTGAAAGTCCAGTTCGTCAGGAACCACGTGCATAATTTCATAAACTTCAGGCCATAATGAGGGATAATTCGTTGATAACTATTTCATGATCAAAGGAGTATCCAACCCATTATGCGCCAATCTGCGAAAGAAACACGTACTCGTACGGAACCTTTGGTATTCCCTGGAAACTTGAATGAATCATTGCATCTTGCCCGTGCAGCTGCTGAATGTGTTGCAACGATCTGGGCACTTCAGGATTCGGACAAAGGGAAGCAAACTTATCTTCCGCGATCTTGAATGTCTGCACAGGTATAAAAACATCCGAAATTTGGATTATACAGATTCTGAAAAGTCCTGGTTCGTAGTTATCGAATCAGGACTTTTTGTTGTGTGCTGTTATAAATTGCTCTGGTGAGGGTAATAACAAAACGAGGCACAACGAAGTGCCAATGTACTACAAGTCCCGATCTCTAAAGAAAGTTCGAACACGGAAAGGAGAACATACGTTATGAGTAAAGTTGCTTTTTTATTGGCGAATGACTTTGAAGATTCGGAGATGCAGGTTCCGTATGACGAAGTAAAAAAAGCTGGACATGAAGTGGAAATTATCGGATTAAAAGCGGGTGAAACCCTTAAAGGTAAAGGAGGAAAGGCCTCCTATACGGCAGATAAAGCGATCTCCGATGCATCCGCTTCAGATTATGATGCAGTCGTAATTCCTGGTGGATCATCCCCTGAGAATTTGCGAAGTGATGCGCACATCTTGAAGTTCGTCACCGAGATCAACAGTGCGAAGAAACCGATTGCAGCAATCTGTCATGGTCCACAGATTTTGGCAAGTGCCGGTCTGTTGAAAGGTCGCACGATTACATCCTATCCGCCACTTAAGGATGACATGGTAAACGCAGGGGCAGAGTTCAAGGATCATGAGGCTGTTGTGGATGGAAACTATATTACATCCCGCACGCCTGAAGATGAGCCAGCGTTTGTACGTGAACTGCTAAAAGTCATTTAACTTCACCCAGTTCCACTGACATACATGGATGTATCTTAACTACGTTACATCGTGAGGCTTACAACTTCACGTTGCATTTCATTCCGAAAAAGGAGGGTTTGACATGACAAAACATATTCAGGCGTATTTTCGAACCGAAGACGAGGCAGAGGGAGCAAGAACTTCGCTTCAGACGTTTCGTACAGAGCATTTGGAAGTAGGTCAACTGGACAGTGCGGTAGGTAGAGATACGCGTGTTATGGTGCCACTGGTGCCCTATAATACAGCAGGTGGCGTAGGCACCAACGGAGCAATGGGTGTAGGTGCAGCCCCAGGTGTTCCTGCCAGCGAAAATGTGATCCCTGTGGTAGCGAATGTGGACCGTGATGCAGAACGGGATTCTCGTGACAGAGTGAATGAGGATGGAGACTTGCTGAATGCAGCGGACGTGTCTTCGGCCGATTATGATGATCTGCATTATGTTCTGTCTGCCAAAGTGAGAGATGAGGATTATGACGAAATTGTTCATAAGCTTCGTTCCAACCATGCCTATGTGGAAGATTTGAATTAACGTGTAGATACCTCTTGGCCCTTGCACTGCTCGACCCACACAGTCGAGTGATGTGCAAGGGCTTTTTAATCATGAGTTATTAAAAAAACAAAATTATAAAGCGCTATCATTTTTGTAATATTACTGTAATATTAGTTACATAAGCCTTTAACATAGTGGGCTTATAATAACACACATGACCCCCTTTTTTTATATATCCTTTGAGCCTGCACACCGTGTGCAGGCTATTTTTTTTGAGCTGAGAATGTGTATGTTTTGGGCAAAGCTTACCCCTTTATTCAATTTTTGCTAGAATAGAGAGATGGGTTTATATATTCTACAGCGAATTGTAGGAATTCATCGCCAGAGTGATACGTCATATTCCAGATGAACATATACTCGCTGAAACGGCCCCGCCCTATTTATATAAGTGCGAGGCAGCCGTTTCTGCCCGATCGATGGAAATTGAAAGTTATATAGAATGCCTCGTTTGAGAATTAACACCTACAATGCTAAAGCAACAGAGTTCTCATGCGAACGGCTAGAGACAGATTTAAGGGGGAATTAGTTTTGAGTAAGGTTGGAAGAAATGATTTATGCCCATGCGGAAGTGGGAAAAAATATAAGAAATGTTGTCTGAACAAGGAGTCCTCTGCAGTAGAATCCATACTGGGGATGATATCAACGGAGCAACCGGTTCGGGAAGCCTCCATTCAGCCTGAGAGCAAGCTGACCTTGACCAAGCTGAAAAAAATGGTGGCAAGCGATTTGAAATGGGAGCATCCGGCTCATGAACAGCTGGCCCTGGAGACTATTGAGAACATGAGGAAACAATACGAGCCAGAGGTAATTTTGGAAGCTCTGGTGTTATGGAACGGCTACTCCCGTCAGACCCGCCCTACTGTGAAGAAGACAGGCTCGTTCTCTGCTGCAATTGAGTATTTGCTGTCCGAGGAATACGGCTTCAATGTCTCAAAGGCTGAGCTGGCTGATAAATATGAAGTAACGACAGGCACGATCTCCCGGAAGGTTAAGGAGATGAATAGTTACATCGAAGAATATGGCATGGGCGGCGAAACGGACGAGTTATTGATGCTGAACGGTCCAGGCACATCGAAAGACAAAGCACAGGCTCTGCTGTCTAAGGCGATGGAAGTGAGCTCTTCCAAACGTAGAGTACATCTGGCGGAAACAGCGCTGGAGATGTATCCTGACAGCTCTGATGCGTATCTTATTCTGGCTGAGGAATCGGACAATGAGCATGATGCACGATCTTACCTCAAGGAAGGAATCGCTGCTGGCAAACGTGAACTGGGCGAACTTTTCTTTGAGGAGAACAAAGGGGACTTCTGGGGGCTTCATGAGTCTCGTCCCTATATTCGGATATGCAAAAGCTATGCCGAATCCTGCTGGTTTGGTGGAGATGCCAAAGAAGCGTCACAAATCCTGGAGCATATTCTAGAGCTTAATACGGAAGATAATACCGGAGCACGTTACCTGCTCGCTGCTGTGTATTTGTACAGCAACCAATTGGAACAGGCAAAGCAATTGCTCGAGAAGTATGAAAAAGGTGACGCTGCAACTGCCTTTGCCTATGACAAGATTATTCTGGAGTATAAGAAAAACGGAATCACCTCCCAGCTCAAAATGCTGTACCGTGTAGCCCGGGGTGTGAACAAACATGTGCCTGATTACCTGTTGGGTTTGAAACGGCTGCCGCATAACCTCCCTGACTTTGTCCGAATGGGTGACTCCGACGAAGCGATTGAATATGTCATTATGCATTCCCGTTTATGGGCGAGCGCGCCGGATCTGTTGAAGTGGATGTTACAACAATAGCGTTATGTAGCGATAGAAGTTGGAATTCATTGGACGAATCCAGCTTCTATTATCCGTGATTTTTCTGGACGTCCCATCCCGTGCAGCGTGTGAGCAAAATTTTTTTAGAGCTATCTTTTCGTGTTAACCCTTGACTTTAGCACTGCGGTTCATTACAATCAGAAAATAATACGTTGACTATAGTCAATTTAGGTCGTTTCTTGAACTATATTATTGATTTGATGACGGGACCAAGTACTCCGTGCCCACATGACCAGAGAGGAATCCCCAGGCTGTAAGGATTCTCTTGATGAGCGGACGAATGACTTCCCCGAGAACAGACGGCGAACACAGCAGACATGATCTGTTGACCAGTAGCCGGCCTGCGCAGGACGTGCGTTACACGTAGAGCGGAATATCTGCTTGATCAGAATGCCTTGGGCAAACCTGAATCATCAGAGATCACCTGAACGGCTAAAGTGTCAGGTTTCCGGAATGTGGGTGGTACCACGGGTGAATGTATATTACACAATCTCTCGTCCCTTTGTTTGCTGTATAAACAGCGACAGGGCGAGGGATTTTTTTGTTATATAAGTTGATTTAAAAGAAATACACGAAAACGGAGAGGGCAGAAAAAACCTGTAAAAGCGAAGCGTTCGCCTTTATCACCGGATTTCAACATTATAAAATTAATTAAAAAAATCTGGGGATAACAGCGATTGTAAGGTTGTTCTGCCCGCGCAGTGATCACGTGTAGAATTTTTTTACTTTTAGAGAAAAAAATCAATGCTGGAGGGATCAAGATGGCTTTTCAAAAACCGACTGGAACGCAGGACTTACTGCCTGGAGTTGTCGAGAAATGGCAGTACGTAGAAGAAAAAGCACGAGATCTGTGTCGACGGTTTAATTACCGCGAGATTCGTACGCCGATCTTCGAACAGACTTCTTTATTTGTACGCGGTGTAGGAGAGACTACCGATATCGTTGAGAAAGAAATGTATACCTTTGATGACAAAGGCAATCGCAGCATGACTCTTCGTCCGGAGGGAACAGCGGGTGTTGTCCGTGCGTATGTAGAGAACAAAATCTATGGCGAACCGGATGTGAGCAAGCTCTATTATATCGGTCCGATGTTCCGGTATGAGCGTCCGCAGGCAGGGCGTCAGCGTCAGTTTCACCAGTTTGGTGTAGAAGCCATCGGTGCGCTGGACCCAGCAATTGATGCGGAAGTAATCGCACTGGGATACCAGTTGTGTGTAGAACTTGGCTTAAAGGATGTCAAAGTGGAGATCAACTCCGTTGGTAACTCGACCAGCCGCGCAGAATACCGCGAGACGTTACTTGGGTTCCTCAGACCGATGAAAGACAGCTTGTGCAAGGACTGTCAGTCCCGCATGGAGCGTAATCCGCTGCGTGTACTTGACTGCAAAGTCGATCAGGACAAATTCGTCGGGGCACCGTCCATACTGGATAGCCTGGATGAAGAGTCTTTGAATCACTTCGCCAAGTTGCAGGCATACCTGGATGATTTCGGTGTGGATTATGCTGTGAACAATCGTCTGGTGCGGGGCTTGGATTATTACACGCTGACTGCTTTTGAATTAAAAGCCCAAGGGATTGGAGCGATTGATACGGTTGGCGGCGGTGGTCGATACAATGGTCTCGTTGGAGATATCGGCGGACCTGATCAACCGGGTATTGGCTTCGGTATTGGTCTGGAGCGCATCCAACTGATACTGGAGCACCAAAATATTGAGGTTACTACGCTGGCTCCACTGGATGTGTACTTTGTTGCTCTGGGAGAGGCAGCTGATCGTGAAGTGAACCGTCTGTTGTTCAAACTTCGTCAGTCTGGACTGTCTGGGGAACGTGATTATCTGGGCCGCAAGATGAAAGCACAGATGAAATCAGCTGACCGTTTCAAATCCCGCTATACTGCCATCCTTGGTGATGACGAGCTGGAGCGTGGTGAGATCGCCCTCAAGTCGATGGATACGGGTGAGCAGCAAACTGTGAAGCTCGATGACCTGGTAGCGGCAATTCGGGAAGGTAAATAAGCACAAAGTGTTACATTAAGTCTTAAACATTCAAGTAAAACAATTGATCCGGCAAAATTACTGAGGTTCACCGACGATTCCAATTAACCGGAAGTTGGCGAGCCAGAGGTAATATGCCTTTTCGAATACATGGTCTACACGTAACCGGACTGTTGAAGAGCAGGCACTAACTGCCCATACAGAACGGAAATTCACATAATGAGGAGTTTGGTTATGAAAAGAAGTCATCATTGCGGCGCATTAACACCCGCACACATCGGTGAAACAGTAACATTGAACGGTTGGGTTCAGACCCGCCGTGACTTGGGAGGCGTACTCTTCATCGACCTGCGTGATCGCAGCGGGATTGTACAAGTTGTCTTTAACCCGGCTTACTCCGGTGAAGCTCTGCAAATCGCAGATCGCGTACGTAGCGAGTATGTTATCGCTGTAACGGGTAAAGTGGTTAAACGTGATGCAGAAACAGTTAACAAAAACCTGCCTACAGGCGAAATTGAAGTTCAAATCACAGAAATCGAAGTGCTCAATGCAGCAAAAACACCTCCATTCTTCATTGAAGATGGTGTCGAAGTTGATGAATCCCTTCGTTTGAAATATCGTTACCTGGACCTGCGTCGTCCGGAAATGTTCGAAACATTGAAACTGCGTTCCAAAGCATCCAAAGTGTTCCGTGACTACCTGGACGGAGAAGAGTTCGTTGAAGTGGAAACACCGATCCTGACCAAGAGCTCCCCGGAAGGTGCGCGTGATTATCTCGTACCAAGCCGTGTGCATGAAGGTGAATTCTTCGCCTTGCCACAATCCCCACAAATCTACAAACAATTGCTGATGGTGGGTGGCGTTGAGCGTTATTATCAGATTGCTCGCTGTTTCCGGGATGAGGATCTGCGTGCAGACCGTCAACCTGAATTCACTCAAGTCGACATCGAGACTTCCTTCCTGCAACAGGATGACCTGCTGCCAATGATGGAAGAACTGATGGCCAAATTGCTGCGTGAAACGAAAGGGATTGAGCTGGAACTGCCTTTCCAACGCATTACGTATGCAGATGCAATGGGTAAATACGGTTCAGACAAACCAGATCTGCGCTTTGGTATGGAACTGGTTGAAATGAACGATATCGTAGCGAACAGTGGTGTGAAAGTATTTGCTTCTGTCATCGAAAAAGGTGGAGAAGTGAAAGTGCTGAACGCTAAAGGCTGTGGCACATGGAGCCGTAAAGAGATCGATGATCTTGGACCATTTGCTGCACGTTACGGTGCGAAAGGTCTGGCTTGGATTCAAGTGAAAGACGGCGAGTTCAAAGGGCCAATCGTGAAGTTCTTCACGCCTGAAGAAATCGAAGCTGTCAAAGAACGTACAGGTGCTGAAGATGGCGACTTGCTGCTCTTCTCCGCAGACACCAAAAAAGTGGTTGCTGACGTTCTTGGCGCATTGCGTCTGAAAATCGGCCGTCAACTCGGACTGATCGATGACAGCAAATTCAAATTTGCTTGGGTTGTGGACTTCCCACTCCTCGGATATGATGAAGATGCAAAACGTTATGTGGCAGAACACCATCCGTTCACACGTCCAAAAGACGAAGATGTACATCTGTTCGACACTGATCCGGGTGCAATCCGTGCTCAAGCCTATGACCTTGTTCTCAATGGTTATGAAGTAGGTGGCGGTTCGATGCGTATCTACAAACGTGATGTTCAGGAGAAAATGTTTGCTGCCCTTGGACTCTCTACAGAAGTAGCGAATGAGAAATTCGGCTATCTGTTGGAAGCATTCGAATACGGAACTCCACCACATGGTGGTATTGCCTTTGGTCTGGACCGTCTCGTTATGTTGCTGGCAGGCCGCACGAATCTGCGTGAAACGATTGCCTTCCCGAAAACGGCAAGTGCAACGGATCTGCTCATGAATGCACCTTCCGAAGTGGATGACTCACAATTGGAACAACTTCACATCCGTGTAGCCCGTAAACCGGTAGCGGAAAAGAAATAAAGGAGGCATCGATTCTCAATGCTCCATCAATTTTCAAGAACAGAACTTGCGATCGGACCGGAAGGTCTGGACACATTGAAGAATAGTACAGTCGCTGTGCTCGGTATTGGCGGCGTAGGTGGAATTGCTGTAGAAGCTCTTGCCCGTAGCGGCGTTGGGCGCATCATTCTGATTGATAAAGACGTCGTGGATATCACCAACATTAACCGCCAGATTCATGCGCTGACCACAACAGTGGGACAGAAAAAAGCGGACCTGATGGTGGAACGTGTGAAGCTGATCAATCCGGAATGTGATGCGATTGCATTGAATATGTTTTACACGGAAGAAACGTACGAGGAATTGTTCAAATATGAACTGGATTATGTGTTGGATGCATCCGACACGATTATCTATAAAATCCATCTCATTAAAGAGTGCCTGAAACGTAAAATTCCGATGATCTCCAGCATGGGTGCGGCGAATAAAATGGACCCGACGAAATTCCAGGTTGCGGATATTTCGAAAACGACCATGGACCCGATTGCCCGTGTTGTGCGGACCACACTTCGTAAAGACGGCATTAAAAAAGGCGTGAAGGTAGTCTTCTCGACTGAAAAGCCGATGAAACCACGCGAAGACGTAACACAGAAAATCGTTCCCGAGAATGCTCCGGAAATTCGCAAGGCCAAACAGCCACCTGCGAGTAACGCATTCGTGCCTCCGGTAGCTGGACTGATTATGGTCAGTGTTGCGATTAAGGATTTGTTAGAGATTGCAGAGAACAAGCAGCAGTAACTTGCTACCAACTGAAGAAGCGTGGATGTCGATAAGACATCTGCGCTTTTTTGTGTAGATCATACGACCAAAGACGAAGCTACGGGACGTCAATCGTCTATGATAGCCGAACTGTATCTCTAGATAAATGTCAGAGTTACGTCATGTACTTCAAAGTCAAAACCGTGTATGATATTCACTGCTGCGCGAAATGATGATACATACATAATGAATTTGCGGCCATATAAGCTGAATAAGATTTACACAAGAACGAAGAGGACAGAAGAAACCTGAAGAAGCAGAGCGTTCGCCTTTATCACCAGATTCGTACATTTAAAAAATTTAAACAAAAAATCTGGGGATAACAGCGATCGGAAGGTTGTTCTGTCCGCGTAGTGGTAGAGTGTAAATACTCAGTTATTCAGCCTATATAGAGAGAGGGGAATAGAACGAAATGAAACACGGATGGATGACCAGAAGTCTTGGCATGGAGCCAGGAGACCAGTGGAAGAAGGAAGTTGTGGCGGGAGCCATTTCCTATTTTGCCGTGGTCTATATCGTTATGGTCAATGCTACAATTCTTTCCGATGCCGGAATGCCCTTGCAGGCAGCCATGGTTGGAACCCTGCTGACGTCCATTGCCGGCTGTCTGCTCATGGCATTTGGCGGAAAATCACCAATTATCGTTGTACCCGGAATGGGGATTAATGCATTTTTTACGTATACACTCGTACATTCCATGAAATTAAGCTGGCAAGAAGCGCTGGCTGTTGTTACCGTTACAGGTATACTGTTTGCCATTGTTGCGTTTACGTCACTATACAAAATGATCAGCGAAGCGATCCCGAAAAATCTGCAGCATGGCATTACGGTCGGGATTGGTTTGTTTCTGACATTTATCGGTTTGCAAAAAAGTGGAATTGTTATCGCACATCAAACTACGTTTGTCGCGATTGGGCATTTCAATGATCCGAATGTTATTACAGCCTGCGTTACGCTGGTGCTTGCCTTGATTTTATTTATACGAAATGTACAGGGTGGACTTCTCATCAGTATTCTGGTCGGCACAGGCCTTGCCTATGTACTTGGTGCAGTGAACCCGGGTGAATCCGTATCAGCGATGAATGCGCTGCGTCAATACGGCGGCTTGTTTGGCGAATTGTCTTTGATGAAGCTGGCTGATGTCGCGTTCTGGATCGCGGTATTTTTGCTACTGTTGATTGTGGTGTTCGAAAATATCGGATTAATTACGGCTCAGACACAGATGATTGGTCGTCCAGAGCGATTCAAAGGAAGTCTGCGTGCCCTATCTATTAGTACCGTGCTGGCAGGTGTATTCGGAAGCAGTCCTCCAGTTGCTGCAGCCGAGACTACAGCCGGAATTGCGGCAGGTGGACGCACAGGTTTGACTCCGCTCGTTACAGCCGTGTTATTCGGAGCTACGTTCTTTTTCATCCCGCTGCTCGGTTACATTCCGGACAGTGCGATTGCTCCCATTTTGATCATTATTGGTGGCCTGATGGTGCAAGGTGTGAAAGATATGGATTTTGGTGACTTCACAGAGGCATTCCCAGCATTTCTAATCATGGTCATGATTCCATTTACATATAGCATCGTGGACGGTATGGCGTTCGGATTTATTGCGTATCCTCTAGCGAAGCTGGCCGCAGGTCAAGGTAAACAGGTACCTGTAGTCATGTATGGCATCTCCATCCTCTTTTTAGCCAACTTTGTGTTGCATGGAGTTTTGTAATAACAAAAGGCAACGTCATGTAAGTTCATACGTATGATCTCTGGTGAGCAGATGGAGAACGGGAGGAACGGGAATGGAAGAGCAGCAACAAGCAGGGCAGAATGAACCGAAGGTAGGAAAAAAGGGATTTAAGGATTTCGTCAAGCTGATCGCTTCCACGAATCCGCCAAAGCTGATCCTGATTCTGGCCCTCATCTTAACCCTGATTCAAACAACAGCCGGACTGATCGTACCATTGATGACCAAAGGTCTGATTGATGGACTTACCACTTCGGCATTGAACAAATCTGTAATTTTATTGTTGCTGGGGGCATTTGTGATTCAGGCGATTGCCTCGGGCATTAGCATTTATATGTTAAATTACGCCGGACAACGCGTCGTAGCAACGCTTCGTACCAAGCTATGGAACAAGGTATTGTCGCTGCGAATGCCGTATTTCGATCGCAATCGGACAGGCGATACGATGAGTCGGATTACGAATGATACAAGCCAGATCATGACATTGATCGCAGATTATCTGGTTTCCTTTGTGTCGAACATCGTTGCCGTTGTGGGTGGCGTGGCATTACTATTTTATTTGGATTGGGTGATGTCGCTCATTATTCTGAGTCTGGTACCACTTACGCTGTTGATTCTATTGCCGGTAGGTAAGAAGATGTACAAGATATCCAAGAAGCAGCAGGATGAGATGGCAGGTCTTACGTCCGTACTTAGCCAGGTTATTGGCGAGATCCGCTTGGTCAAAGCCTACGGCACGGAGGAACAGGAAGTGGAAGCAGGGGATTCCCGGATTCGCAAAATGTTCGCTTTTGGCTTGCAGGAAGCACGCATCCTTGCTCTGATCGGTCCCTTGTTTACATTTGTCATGACTGCCGTGCTGGTCGTTATTCTGGGTGTGGGGGGGATGCGCGTAGCGTCTGGACTGTTGTCGCCTGGTGAACTGGTTGCGTTCATTTTGCTGTTGTTCCAGGTCATTATGCCTATGGGACAATTCACGACGTTATACTCCCGTTTGCAAAAAGTCGTAGGTGCAACAGAGCGCATACAAGCTATCCTTGCCGATGAGGAAGAGCCACATGACAGCACCAAGGTAGCTCCAAAAGGAAATGAGACGATTGAATTCCATGATGTACATTTTTCCTATGTTACAGGTGAAGAAGTGTTGCACGGTATCAATCTGACGGTACCTACACAAAAAGTGACAGCCATTGTCGGCCCAAGCGGTAGCGGGAAATCAACACTGTTTTCTTTGATGGAGCAGTTCTATATGCCCGATTCAGGCCACATTTCATATGGGGGACAAGCCATAACGGATTATTCGTTGGCCTCCTGGCGCAGCAAGATTGGGTATGTATCTCAGGAAAGTCCGCTTATGGCGGGCACGATCAAAGACAACATCACGTACGGATTGAACCGTGAGGTCACGATGGATGAGATAAGGCGAGCTGCTGAGATGGCCTATTCTGCCGATTTTATCGACAAGCTGCCACAGGGTTATGACACGGAAGTGGGTGAGAGGGGAATCAAGTTATCCGGGGGCCAACGTCAGCGGATTGCTATTGCTCGTGCCTTACTGCGCAGTCCGGATATTCTTATGTTGGATGAAGCGACATCCAGCCTGGACAGTACCTCGGAGTATGAAGTACAACAGGCTTTGTCCAACCTGATGGAAGGCAGAACCACGATCGTGATCGCGCACCGACTGTCCACAGTTGTGGATTCCGATCAAATTGTTGTACTGGAGCATGGACATGTTACCGGAACAGGAACCCATACAGAATTAATTAGCAATCATCAGGTATACCGTGAATTAGCGCAGAAGCAGTTTGTGGCACAGGAAGGACAAGATTGAAGTCAGAACCCAATTGATTACTATTTCAAAAGATAAGATTCAAATATAGTTCAACTTAAGACCGTTGTTCATTCGTTCAGTACGAGCGTGAGCAACGGTTTTCTTTTATGAGATCACCAGTTTGTTGTAGCTTTTTACACATCAATATGATATAGTGGGTATCCTTTTGCGTTGTAAGTGATTGGCGATGCAGAGCAAAACATATTCTTAGGAGGTAACTGAAACATGTCAGACAGCTTTCAAAGTGCCTATCAAGAAGAAGAGTACAGGTTAGAGCGAACGATGGAGGAAGTGGACAGTCAGCTGGAGCGACTGCAAAATATTCCGGTATACACCGGCCACGACTTCACAGAACAAGTGCTGGAAGTTGGACGCGAAGAGCGCCGCACCGCCTTGTCCAAGAGCGCGCAGCAACCCTATTTCGGACGCTTGGATTTCGAAGAACAGGGCAGTGGTGCACGGAAACCGCTGTATATTGGCAAAATCGGCGTAGACCGCGAAGAGGTGGGAGAGCATCCGCTCGTCATCGACTGGCGTGCTCCTGTCGCCAGCCTGTTTTACTCATTTACGGGAGGAGAAGCCTCCGCTACGTATGAAGCCCCGGAAGGGCTTATTGAAGGTCTGGTGTACCTGAAACGAAACGTTGTCATTCGGCAGCGGATATTGGAACGTGTGGCGGATACATACAACCGTGACAGCGACCAGCCAGCAGTATCGGATGAATTTCTCGTTTATCGTTTGGGAGAGAACAAGGATAACAAACTCCGTGATATCGTATCTACGATTCAGGCGGAGCAGGATCTGATCATTCGTGCGGCGCGAAATACCGCATTGATCATTCAGGGTGTAGCCGGATCCGGGAAAACAACGGTTGCCCTGCATCGGCTTGCCTTTTTGCTGTATCAGTACAAGGAGCAGGTATCTGCGGAGAAAATGGTGATTTTTGCACCCAACCATATGTTCCTGGATTACATCTCGGATGTGCTCCCGGAACTCGGAGTAGGGGACATTCAGCAGCGGACATTCCCGGACTGGGCGATGAACCTGCTGGGGTTGGAGATGCCTTTGGCGGATACGTCGGATACATTGAACACTTGGTTTGAAACACCAGATGCACGTCCTGAATTGAATGATGATGTACCTGGACGTTACAAAGGATCGATCCGCTTCATGGAGCTTATTCGAGAGTGGCTGTCGGGCATGGAAGAGGATTCTGTGCCGGATATGGACTTCAGTCCATGGGATGGTAAGGTGCTCAGCAAGACGGAGATTGAGAACTGGTTCGGTGAGGAGTACAAGCATTATCCGCTGGCCAAACGCAAAGAGCGGGTCATGGCGCGGGTTCACCGCTGGATTGAGATGGAACTCAAGAAACCGATGCCGGAAGCTGTGCGCAAAGAACGCAAGAAGAAAGCAGTAACTCGTGAGAAGGCCTATGCCAAAAAATGGCCTCAATATGAGCCGCTTACGCTATATAAACAGCTGTTCAAAGCTGCAAAGGGTGGCTCTGTGCCAGCCTCGCTCAGCGGGCTTATTCCAAAACTAGTCATGAAACAAACCGCAGCAGATCTGAAACAGGATATCGTACGTGAAGAGGATCTGCCTGCATTGGTATACATTCATACACTGGTCCATGATATTGAGGGTTCGGAGCGATTCGACCATATTGTGATCGATGAAGCGCAGGACTTTTCACCTTTCCATGTGGCGTTATTGGATCGTTTCGTCAAAGGGCATTCCTTCACCATACTGGGTGACTTGTCCCAAGGGATTCATGAGTACCGTGGTGTTCATGCGTGGGAAGAAATGAGTTCTCTGTTTCCTGAGGAACAGAATGCATACTTTGCATTGACCCGAAGTTATCGTTCGACGATGGAAATTATCGATTATGCCAATACGATTCTGGAACGTGGCGTCAAGAGCGGAATTACGGCGATTCCTGTTTTCCGTAGTGGTGATCCGGTTCGGACGTTGGCTTATGGAGGCGAAGGTCGGACGGAAAGTCTGGAGCAGGCATTGAAGGTGTTAACCGTCAAAGACTACCGAACGGTCTCTATCCTGACCCGTACCCTGCATGAAGCAGAGGTGCTTCACCGTGACCTACAGAGCGCAGGCTGGGATCTGAACCTGATCGATGGCGGCAAAAAGCAGTATACGGGTGGACACTCTGTTTTACCTGTCTATCTGTCCAAAGGGTTGGAGTTTGATGCCGTTATTGTGGCAGACGTAGATCAAAAGCATTATTTGCCGAATGCAGGTGATGCGAAGCTGTTGTACGTTGGTTGTACAAGGGCCTTGCACGAATTGTGGTTGTTCCACGAGGGTGTACTGCCGATCTATGCGGCTGCAACACATAATTCCGATGGCGAACCCGTAACCATTCAAGGTTGGCCTGAGCTCGGGTAAATAAATTTGCTTATACAACAAAAGGCATAGCGTTCATGGGAAAGTCCCATAAACGCATGCCTTTTTGCTTTTGTGCGAGAATCGCTTAATTTTTCGAGGAAGAACGATGAAGAAGTTCAGGGTTACGTTACGCTATTTCTCAATCTGGACGAGCGACGGTTCACCAGGAATATGCCGACACCAATAAATAAACCACCTGCCAATGCAAACCACTGGACTTGCTCTCCCAGCAAAAACCAACTCGACATTACACCAAAGAACGGTGCCAGGAACAAATAGGAACTGGTTTGGGCTGGGTCACTATTCTGTAGCAGATAAAACCAGAGTGAGAACTGGATGATGGAGCAAACAAGCGTTAACCAGAGCAGCACCATAACCGAGGTGGTATTCACTATAAAGTGAGGCTGTTCAGTCCATACGCTCAACAGCAGTAATGCAGCACCTCCCGCGAGCATCTGATAGGCAGTTAAGACAAAAGTATCGTAGCCATCGCCCCAGCGTTTGATAAGCAATGTGGACACGGCAAAGGAGACCGCACCGCCAAATCCAATCCAGGTTCCAGGGCTAAAACTCATCTGCCATCCAAAGGTTAACATAATCCCTACGAAGCCGAGCATTACACCGATCCACTGACTGAAGCGGTAGGTCACTCTATATAAGAGAGCACTGAGGATAATGACCAGTAGCGGATTGGTAAATGTAATAATGGCGGATTCGCCAGATGTAATCCAGTTCATGCTGTAGTAGGCGCAGCCCATCACTCCTGCCGATTGGAACAGGCCAATGAGGGTTATTTTCAACCATGACTGCCATCCAGTAGGCAAAGGACGTTTACGAAGGAACAAGGCCATCAAGCCACCTGCCAGTATATAACGTATGCCCATGAGCAGGAAAGGTGGAGCATATAGCATGCCGATCTTGCCGACTGGAAAAGAAGTTCCCATGATTAACGTTGTCAAAATGATCAAGATTGTATACTTCAAGGGTTTTATGGTGCGGGTACTTGTGATCAGAGCAACTCTATTTTTCCAGTATGTCATGTTGAACACTCCTTATCATCATCCAGTCAGATGACTGGTTTGGGATCTACATGAATTGTAGTCCGGTTTACATATGAAGTATAATGATTGGTAATGAAGTGGACATCATTTTGAATGATGTCAGAGTGGAGGGAACATGGAGAGCGGGGATCTAAGAATATTCCAGTGTGTCGCACAGGAAGGGAATCTGACCAGAGCTGCGTCTAAACTGGGGTATGTTCAATCCAACGTAACGGCACGCATCAGGCATCTGGAAGCAGAAGTGGGTACAACGCTGTTCATTCGTCATAACCGAGGCATGACGTTATCTCCAGCCGGAGAGGTGCTGCTGGCGTACGCGGATAAAATTATTGGTTTGCTGAATGATGCTTCCAAGGCGCTTCGAGCGACAAGTACACCATCCGGGGCGTTGCGAATAGGGTCTACACAGACTGCTGCAGCGGTTCGTTTACCTGAGCTTTTTGCAAAATACTATAGACAGTATCCCGAGGTGTCCTTGTCACTGGCTACTGGCAATTCGCAGATGCTTATTGATCAAGTCATTGGGTATGAATTAGAAGGAGCGTTTATTGGCTGTGCCTGTGATCATCCTGATATCGAGTCTATCAATGTATTTGATGAAGAGCTCTATGTGGTATCATCTGGTATGGGGCCGGAAGAAGAGCTTACCCGTAAACCGATCCTTGTCTACAGCATGGGATGCTCCTACCGACAAACGTTAGAGGAGTGGTTGCACTCAAGTGGGGTAAATCGTCCGGTGATTATGGAGTTTGGAACTCTGGAAGCGATTATTAGTGGAGTAACGTCCGGAATGGGGATTTCTCTGTTACCGGAGATTGTGATTCGGCAGCAAATCGAAAGTGGAAATCTTCGCAAACATTCGCTCCCTTCTGGCATAAGTCGAATGATGACTCGTTTTATTACACGAAAGGATGCGTTTGTCAGCAGTGCGCTTGGTGCATTTATGGCTATGTTACCGCGGGAGTATGATATGATAGAGAGTGGAGAACCATCAGAAGTGTAATTGTAATCAAGGCAAGGCAATCCGTTAAGGAAGTGATGAGCAATGGATTTATTTTCGTTTCAACAAGACTCAAAACCACAAGCCAGATTGCTCGCGGACCGCATGCGGCCAGAGCATCTGGATGAATATATTGGACAGGAACATATTATTGGACCGGGAAAATTACTTCGGCGCGCCATTGAGGCTGATCAGATTTCGTCAATCTTGTTATACGGCCCGCCGGGATGTGGCAAGACTACCTTGGCACATATTATTTCCCAGCAAACGCAAGGACAGTTCGTACGTCTGAATGCAGTGGAAGCTTCCGTCAAGGATGTGCGCGAAGTCATCGAACAGGCGCAAACGAACAAACAGCTGTATGGAACCAAAACCATTCTGTTCCTCGATGAGGTACACCGGTTTAACAGTTCACGTCAGGATGCGCTATTGCCGGCGGTAGAGAAGGGCACGATTATTTTTATCGGCGCGACAACAGAGAATCCTTTTCATTATGTCAATGGGGCCTTGATGAGTCGTTCCACCCTGTTCCAGCTGGAATCACTGAACAAGGAGCATTCTCTTATTGCAATGCGCAGAGCATTGAGTGATGCGGACAAAGGTTTGGGGTTCATGGAACTACAGGCGGACGATAAGGCGCTTGAACATATTGCTACGATGGCCAACGGGGATATTCGGCGTGCGCTTAACGCACTTGAACTGGCTGCCTTGACAACGCCACCGGAGAAGGATGGATCCATTCATATTACGCTTGGTGTAGCAGAAGAGTCTATTAGGCGCCCCATTGTGAAGGCAGATGAATCCACCCAGTATGATGTACTGTCTGCATTTCACAAGAGTATTCGGGGTTCCAGTGATGCGGCGTTGTTCTGGTTTCTATACGCGGTGGAGAAGCTCGGCATGGACCCGATGACCTTCATTCGGCGCTTGATCGCAGCGAGCAGTGAAGACATTGGACTTGCGAACCCGCAAGCCATGACACAGGCCATTGGAGCGCTTGATGCGTATCGGAATAACGGCTGGCCCGAAGCCAAGCTGAACATTGCACAAGCGATTCTGTTCGCGGTCGAAAGTCCAAAATCCAATGCGGTGTACACCGCCATTTCCAAAGCCATGAACGCGATTGATGAGGTGAAATCGGCAGAAGTTCCGCTTCACTTACGAGATACGCATTACTCAGGTGCCGTGAAGCTTGGACATGAGGGCTATCAATATCCACACAACTATCCGGGACATTACGTGAAACAAGAATATTTGCCAAAGCAGCTCTCACGGAGAGTATTTTATGAGGCCACGGAGCAAGGTAATGAATCGAAGATCAGGTTGAACCAACAGCGGCGTAGGGATTTGTAAGATCAGTCAGATCACTCGGGAGATGCACATAACATGAAAGAGCTTTTGTATATAGGAGTAGGTGGATTTCTCGGTACCTTGACCCGATATGCCATACAGTTAGGGATACCAGCTGCTCATATGGGTTTTCCTTGGGCAGTGCTGCTAATCAATGCGATTGGCAGCCTTTTTTTGGGTTGGTTCTTTACCATAGCTGTTCCAGGCAAAATAACACCACAACTCCGACTTGCAATTGGTACAGGTTTTACTGGAGCATTTACGACATTCTCCACGTTTACACTGGATATTGTTCGGTTATCCGAGGGTGGAGAATGGGTCAAAGCTGCGATTTATATGATCGTAAGTCTGTTGGCAGGGTTGTTGCTCTGTGCGCTGGGAATGAGCCTTGGACAGCGTATGTTGGGAGCACAAAGACAAGAGGGTGATGTCTCATGATCTTGTGGATTGGGTTTGCAGGTGTGCTGGGTGCGGTATTACGTTTCAGTCTGGGCAAATGGGTCTCTGGCTTGCTGGGGACGGCTTTTCCATGGGGAACATGGATCATCAATATCAGTGGTTCACTGCTGCTTGGATTGTTATATGGTTGGCACCAATCACAGATGATATCAGATGGAATCTGGCTGATGTGGGGAACCGGCTTTTGCGGTGCGTACACTACATTCTCCACCTTTGGCTATGAAACGTTAGGACTTATGGGTAGACAACGATACGCTAGAGCGGCGCTCTACGTCGGTAGTTCGGTTGTAGTTGGGGTGTTGGCCGCCTGGGCAGGAGTCTGGTTGACTGCATAACGAACTATTTTTAATTTTTTTGCAAAGAAAAGCAGGAAAAAAGCCATCCTTCATGGTATTACATGAAAGACGGCTTTTTTAATAGGGATACACGGTATTGTGTATAATCCGCATTGTAATGGACAAGCTCTATTATTGCATCGCGGGTACAGGTACTTTTTGCACCTGATCGATCGTACCCCCACCCAGGCAGACTTCCCCGTCGTAAAAAACAACGGCTTGTCCTGGCGTAATGGCTTTTTGCTGCTGGTCAAATTGTACATCCACACTTCCATCTTCCTGCCAGGTCAATGTTACACCTTGATCCGGCTGACGATAGCGGAACTTGGCAGTACAACGGTATGGCACATTAGGCATGTGCTCTGCACCAGCAATCCAGTTCACACCTGTTGCGGTTAGACCAGTGGAGTACAGGCTCGCATGGGCATCGCCCTGAACAACAAGCAGTTGATTCTTCTCCAGATTTTTGTCTGCAACGAACCAGGGTTCACCATTGCCGGAACCGCCAATGCCAAGACCTTGGCGCTGTCCAAGTGTGTAGTACATCAGACCGTCATGACGGCCTTTGACTTCACCAGTCGCGATATCAACCATGTCTCCGCCTTTGGCAGGCAGATAGTTACTCAGGAACTCTTTGAAATTGCGCTCGCCGATGAAGCATACACCTGTACTATCTTTTTTCTTCGCGGTATACAAGCCAGCCGCTTCTGCGATTTTGCGTACTTCCGGTTTGGGCAGGTGACCAATCGGGAACATGGCTTTGGACAGCTGGTTCTGATTGAGTGCATTAAGGAAATACGTCTGGTCCTTATTGTTATCCACACCACGCAGCAACTTTAACGTGCCATCTTCTTCAATCAGGCGAGCATAGTGTCCTGTAGCTACATAATCTGCGCCGAGATCCAGAGCTTTGTTCAGGAATTCACCAAATTTGATCTCACGATTACACATGACATCCGGATTTGGCGTGCGGCCCGACTTATATTCATCAAGGAAATAGGTAAATACTTTATCAAAATATTCTTTCTCGAAGTTGACAGTGTAATAAGGAATACCGATCTGTTCACATACGCGGCGTACATCCTCTGAATCTTCTTCAGCGGTACAGTGGCCGAACTCGTCGGTGTCATCCCAGTTTTTCATGAAAATGCCGATGACATCGTAACCTTGCTCTTTCAGCAGCAGCGCGGTAACGGAAGAATCGACACCTCCGGACATGCCAACGACGACCCGTGTATTTTCAATTGTTTTGGACATCGTTATCACCATTTCTATATATAAATGTGTTTCGCTTCTTATTCTAGCATAACCGGACTCAAGATACGATACACCCGGCCAATTTTGGATAGTGTCCACCACAGACGCACATTTTGGAATATCGTCAATCTTTCTTTTCCATAAAGCATGCAGATATGTTAACATTAGCTGAGGGTTATGATCGGAATACGGAGGATTAGAAGGTTTATGCTAATCTCAATGCATCTCCGCTGTGGACAGATCGTGGAACAGACGGTCATGGACTACAGGATAAAATATAAAGTTTCCAATCGTTTCTGAAAATTGAAAGAGGTGACTCCTTTGAAAATATCGACAAAAGGCCGTTACGGCCTCACAATCATGATGGAGCTGGCTGCCAGAACAGGCGAAGGCCCTACATCACTTAAAAGCATTGCCGAGCGTAACCAGCTCTCAGAACATTACCTGGAGCAACTGATTGCTCCACTGCGTAATGCAGGACTGGTGAAGAGTATTCGAGGTGCTTACGGCGGTTATATTCTTGCAGGTGATCCTGCAACCGTGACTGCAGGCGACGTGATTCGTGTACTGGAAGGACCAATCTCCCCAGTAGATTTCACGGAGGAAGATGATCCGGCGAAGCGTGATCTATGGTTGCGTATCCGTGACGGCATTGCGGAAGTGTTGGATTCCACGACACTGAAAGACCTGATTACCTTCCAGGATCAAGAGAAAAAAGACAGCTACATGTTCTATATTTAAGATCATTCATTCGCATCACAGAACACAATAAAGCCCCCAACTTGGGGGCTTTAGACATGCCAATGGGTACTTTGTTCTGTTCTTCAATTTCTACAGATTATTTTAATTGAGCAGGGCTATGTATTCAGCCGCGGGATTTACAAGATGGTCAGTGTGAACCTAACTGGATCACTTGTGAATCAGCGACTTTTTAAGGTTTCTATATCAGCTTCCATGCGTAACTGACGGCGATTCAAAATATCAATGCTGTGCTGATGGGTATTCAATTCAGTAGTTACTTTGCGTTCAGAGGCGGAGTGGGAAGATTCAAGCCGTTTCGTAACGGTCAATGTTTCCAGAACAGCTTGTTGAAGAAGCGGAATGTTTTTAGTTTGTTCCTCAATGGTGTCCAATCTGCTTTCCATGGTATTCAATCTGTCATCGACAGTGTCTAGTCTGCTCTCTACGGCACCGAGCCTCTCTTCCATAGCATCAAGCCGGTGGTCTATTTTTCCAAGATGTCCATCAATGCTGTCGAATCGTTTGTCCATTTGTTGAAGCTGATTCAGAATCTGCCCGAGAATGGGATCACTCATGTCTCTCTCTCCTTTTTGAAATGGATATATAACATTATACACGAAGATGTGACAATAGAGCATCCGTTTCAGTTTCCAATTTTGACAGTTTGCCATGAGATAGAAATTTAACATATAACGGGGTGAAGATAAATGAAACGAATTTATTTGGATCACGCCGCATCGACACCTATGCATCCACAAGTCGCAGAAGCGATGATGAACGTCATGACAAGACAATTTGGCAATGCATCAAGTATCCATGCCTTTGGACGCGAAGCCAAACGGACCGTCAGCGGAGCAAGGGATGTCATTGCGGCGTCTTTGGGCTGTTTCCCGGACGAATTGGTATTCACCGGAGGTGGCACGGAGAGTGACAATCTGGCAATCTTTGGAGCAGTCTCAACAAGACAAGATAAGGGGAAACACGTTATTACGACCGCAATTGAGCACCATGCTGTCTTGCATACGTGTCAGGAATTGGAGCGGCAAGGTTATGAAGTAACCTATCTATCTGTGGATCGTTATGGACGAATAAATTTGGATGAGTTGCAAGAGGCCATTCGACCGGATACGGTGCTGATTACCATGATGTATGCCAACAATGAAGTAGGCACCATTCAGCCGATACGCGAGGTCGGTGAGCTTGCCCGTCAACATAATATCCTTTTCCATACTGATGCGGTTCAGGCTCTGGGCAGCCAGAATATTTCCTGTAAGGATCTTCCTGTGGATCTGATCAGCTTCTCAGCGCATAAAATCAATGGACCTCAGGGCGTGGGTGCACTCTATGTACGGCGAGGAATTGTGCTGGAAGCAAGAGCACACGGTGGGCTGCAAGAGCGTCAACGACGCGCAGGTACTGAAAATATTGCGGGTATTGCTGGATTTGCAGAGGCCCTAAAGATTGCATCAGCACAAGCGGAGGCGCATCGTCAGCATGATTTGGAATTACGGAAGCTTTTGTTAGAACAGCTTGAGATTCATGTGGGGACGGAGCACTTTCATGTGAATGGGCACCAAGAGCATACGTTGCCAAACATTCTGAATATCAGCTTTCCGGAAGTGTCCACTGAGACGATGTTGATGAATCTGGATATGGAAGGAATCGCAGTGGCAAGCGGATCTGCCTGCACTTCCGGTTCGCTTGAAGTATCTCACGTGCTCAAAGCGATGGATCTGCCTGAGACTTTTTTACACTCTGCGATTCGATTTAGCTGGGGATTGGGTAATACTACGGAAGAAATCATGATAACCGCCGAAAAAATTGGAACCATTCTTGGGCGACTGCGTAATAGACCCTAAGGGGAACTTTACACATGGAACAGAAGGAGGGAAGAAGTTCCATTTCATCGGTTGGATAGAAGCGGTTTTGATGATCGGCGCCTGATTGCCACTCATCAACTTTGGGCATACCTAGCAATAGCGCCGCGCCTATTTAATGATAAGAAGATGAGGGGGACCCAACGATGAAGCTTCAGGAAATGATCGGACTTGCCGTTTTTGATGTTGAGGACGGGAAGCAGGTCGGCAAAATCCAGGATTTCATTGTGAATGATGATTGGGAGATCGAAGGCATTGAGCTTGAGAACAAAGGTCTGTTTACCAATCATGTCAAAATCGTGCAGTGGCAAGATATCGTTGCCTACGGCGAAGATGCCGTCATGATCCGTAATCAACAGGCTGTCCGCAAGACGGGAGCCGACGACATAAAATACACGTACCTCCTCGGTCGGTCTAAATTGAAGGAGATGTCCGTGCTCACCGAAGAAGGTTTGCTGCTTGGGCGTGTCTCCGATGTTTATTTTGACCAAGAGTTGGGAAATACAATAATAGGGATTGAAATTACGGACGGTTTTGTGTCCGATCTGATCGAGGGCCGTAAATGGCTGCCATGTACAAGCGATATGTCCATCGGGGAAAGTGCCATTATGGTGCCGTCTCTGAGTGAACAACGCTTGGAAAATGCCATTCATTCTGTTAATGGATAGGTGAATGAATATGAAATGTCCAAACTGTAGTTCCAAAGATATCGGGAAAATTGGTTCCCACCAGTTTTATTGCTGGGGATGCTTTATTGAATTAACGGTGAACGGTGAGAAAATGTCTGTATATCAGGTGGAAGAAGACGGTACGCTGAGCTCCCTGGATGATTTGTTCTTCGGGGACGAGCTGCCACAAGACTTCCCTCATCTTCACGCTTCTTCTTAAAAAGCAGGATAACTTCCTCTATATGCGGTTTCATGACAATGTCTGTCATGGGATGCTGTCGTTACTTGTAGGCAGATGTATATAGATGCGGTTACATAATGGTTCAGATGGGGCATGGTTGATTATATGCTCCCT
Source organism: Paenibacillus amylolyticus (assembly GCF_001570725.1). Classification (GTDB taxonomy): domain Bacteria; phylum Bacillota; class Bacilli; order Paenibacillales; family Paenibacillaceae; genus Paenibacillus; species Paenibacillus amylolyticus_A. Next base: position 3,999,836 of record NZ_BCNV01000001.1, on the reverse strand, counting down.
TGGACTGCAAGATGCGCTTCCTTCTCTGATGAAGGAGGCGTTTTTTGGTTCAGGAAAAAATGTGAGATTCCGTTTCCACTTCTGCGCTGTGTTAATAAATATTACCTTTCCTACATATACTGACTCTCAGAGCCAGTCCAAAAGGAGAGATACAAGTGGAGCAATTAACCAAAAACAAGTTTTTCCGTTACGCGATCTGGCTGCTGCTCGGATTGATCATTTTGTATTTTATATGGCTGCTGCGGCCTTTACTGCTTCACATATATGCTTTCCTGAAAACAGTGCTGGCCCCTTTTATCGTAGCTCTTATCATATCCTATGTACTCAATCCGATTGTGAGCATGCTGGGAGGACGCAAGGTGCCGCGTACAATTGCAGTACTGCTCATATATGCCTTTTTCCTGACCTGTATCGGTGTCATTCTGATGAATGTCATTCCAGTTTTGATTGAACAGCTGGAGGAACTTAACGAGCATATGCCAGAGCTGTCCATGCGCGCCCAGAGCCTGATGAACAATATGGATCACAAATTAATGCCACCAAGTGTGCGAACAGGCATGAACAGCTGGTTCTTTCAGATGGAGGATCGACTAACTCAAGGGATTACTGTGCTAATGGACAATATCGGGGCGACCATCAATGTGTTGTTCAATGTGTTTATCGTGCCTTTCTTGATCTTCTATATGTTAAAAGACTTTGAGGTGTTCGAACGCACCATTGTGGCGTATCTTCCTCGTTCACGTCGCAAAGCGATTGTCTCGGTGATGAAAGAGATCGATACTGCGCTGGGAAACTACATACGAGGACAGTTTATTGTCTGTGTCATTGTTGGTATCTTTGCCTACATAGGTTATATCGTCATTGATATGCCGTATGCGCTGCTGCTTGCGAGCATTGTGGCGGTGTTTAACATTGTGCCCTACTTGGGGCCGTTCCTTGGTGCTGCCCCTGCTGTGGTCATGGCATCGACGGTTTCGTTTAAAATGGTGCTGCTTGTTGTCATTGTGAACACACTGTGCCAGGTGCTGGAAAGCAACGTTATCTCTCCTCAAGTGGTGGGGCGCACGCTTCATCTGCATCCACTGTCGATTATATTTGCACTGCTCGTCGGAGGTGAACTGGCAGGCATTGTAGGTCTTATTCTGGCGGTGCCCGTTTTTGCCGTCCTGAAGGTGATCGTTCAGCACTTTTTCGCCTATTACATCAAACGAAGGACTGACTAAATAGTAGGGTTAGACCTTCAAAGAAGCCGCGTTGACACCCGCTTATGCTACCGATATAATGAGTGTGTATGTTTAGAACATGAAATCGATGATGAAATAAAGTACGCCGAGGGTTCCTTTCCTCAGAGAATAGACTTCTTCAGATCAGGGTGAGCCTGAACTGATGGCTGGAAGAGTCTTGAAAGATGAAGCGGCGGAAAGCTAATTTCGGAGTGCAGGACAACCCTGCCGGGCGCGACCGTTATTTCGCATGAACGAGGAGATTGTTTGTTTGTCCGGGCAGCAAGGGATTAACAGCAATAACCAGGGTGGTACCGCGATAACATCGTCCCTGATTATTCAGGGGCGTTTTTTGTGTTTATTTTTACGAAAAAAATGTTGACCAACCGGAGCGAATACGCAACGGACTATTATAATTTAATGGGGGCATCCAGTATGAAAGCCAGTGAAATCCGGTCCAAATGGATAGAGTTTTTTGCAAGTAAAGGTCACAAAATCGAGCCGAGCGCATCGCTCGTACCTCACAACGATCCTTCTCTTCTGTGGATCAATGCGGGTATGGCACCGCTCAAACCTTATTTTGACGGACGTGAGAAGCCGGAGAACCCGCGCCTAGCGAACTCTCAAAAGTGTATCCGTACCAATGATATCGAGAATGTTGGTAAAACGCGTCGTCACCATACGTTCTTCGAAATGCTGGGCAATTTCTCCATTGGAGATTACTTTAAGGAAGAGACTGTTACCTGGGCATGGGAGTTCCTGACCAGCAAAGAGTGGATCGGTTTTGATCCGGAGCGTCTGTCCGTAACGGTATATCCGGAAGATGAAGAAGCATTCAAACTGTGGAACGAAAAAGTGGGACTGCCTGCGGAGCGTATCATCAAATTGGATGAAAACTTCTGGGATATCGGCGAAGGCCCATGTGGACCTTGTACCGAGATCTTCTATGACCGCGGCGAAGCTTACGGAAACGATATGAGTGATCCTGAAATGTATCCAGGTGGGGAAAACGAACGTTATTTGGAAGTATGGAACCTCGTATTCTCCCAGTTCAACCATAACAAAGATGGTAGCTACACACCGCTTCCTAACAAAAATATTGATACAGGTGCTGGTTTGGAGCGTTTTGCTTCCATTCTGCAAAATGTGGATTCCAACTTCGACACAGACCTGTTCCAACCGATGATTCAGAGAACAGCCGCTCTTGCGGGTGTGAAATATAACGACAGCGTAGAGATTGATGTTGCACTGAAAGTCATTGCCGATCATATTCGTACCGTTGCCTTTGCAGTAGGTGATGGCGTTCTGCCAAGTAATGAAGGACGTGGATATGTCATCCGTCGTTTGCTTCGCCGTGCAGTTCGTTATGGTAAAGTTCTTGGACTCGACCGTCCATTCCTGTATGAACTGACCACAACCGTTGGTGAAGTGATGGGCATGTACTACCCCGAGGTAGTGGACAAACAAGAGTTCATCGCCAAAGTGATCAAAACGGAGGAAGAGCGTTTCCACGAAACACTCACGGATGGTCTGGCTATTCTGGCTGATATCAGTGGCACTGCCAAATCTGAAGGACGCACCGTTATTAGCGGACCTGAAGCTTTCAAACTGTATGACACATACGGTTTCCCGTTTGACCTGACAGAAGATTATGCCGCAGAGCATGGTCTGACTGTGGATCGTGAAGGTTTTGATGCTTCCATGCAGAAACAACGTGAACTTGGACGTGCTGGCCGTCAAGAGAACGAGAGCATGAAAGTCCAAGGCGGACCACTTGCTGATCTGGAGGTTAAAAGCGAGTTTGTTGGTTATACTGACCTGTTGACGGAAGCAAAAGTGGTAGCCATCGTTGCCGGTGACGCCCTTGTTGATACTGTAGGCGAAGGACAAACGTGCCAGGTTGTTCTGGATAAGACTCCGTTCTACGCGGAAAGTGGCGGTCAAGTGAGTGATCAGGGCTTGTTGCGCGGTGCTAGTGTAACAGCGAAAGTACAAGGCTTGTTCAAAGCTCCGCTTGGACAACATGTACATCTGGTGACAGTGGAGTCCGGTGAACTGCGTGTAGGCGATGTGATCAATGCTCAAGTAGACGCTGCGAAACGCGGCGACATTATCAAAAACCATACGGCAACTCACTTGCTGCACAAAGCGCTCAAAGATGTGCTCGGCACACACGTAAACCAGGCGGGATCGCTCGTAGAGCCACAGCGTCTGCGGTTCGACTTCTCTCACTTCGGCAGCATCACCCCGGAAGAGTTGACAGAGATTGAGCGTCAGGTAAACGAACAGATCTGGAATCGTCTGAACGTGAACATCGAGCTGAAAGCTATTGATGAAGCTAAAGAAATGGGTGCGATGGCCCTGTTTGGCGAAAAATATGGAGATATTGTGCGTGTCGTTCAAGTTGGAGACTACAGTTTGGAACTTTGTGGCGGCTGTCACGTAAATAATACTTCAGAGATCGGAATCTTCAAACTGGTTAGCGAGAGCGGGATCGGCTCCGGCGTTCGTCGGATCGAAGCTGTAACTGGCCGTGGCGCATATCTGTATGTGGAAAGCCAGTTGGAATTGCTCAAGCAATCAGCAGCGTTGCTCAAAGCAAATGTGGCTGATGTGCCTAAACGGATTGAAGGTCTGAACCTTCAACTGAAAGAAGCAGCTAGAGAGACTGAATCCCTGCAAAGCAAGCTGAGTGCCATGGAAGCAGGTCATTTGACCGATCAAGTGGTACAAGCAGGAAATACACAATTACTCGCAGCACGTGTAGATGCTCCTAACATGGATGCACTTCGCACAGTGGCCGATGAGTTGAAAGTCAAATTGCCTAACGCTGTACTCGTATTGGGTGCCGCATCCGATGGCAAAGTGAATTTTGTAGTCGCTGTACCTGCTGAACAAGTAAAACAAGGATTACACGCAGGCAAAATCGTCAAAGAAGTCGCAGCAGTATGCGGCGGTGGCGGTGGTGGACGTCCAGATATGGCGCAAGCCGGAGGTAAGGATGCTACCAAGCTGGATGAAGCGCTGAAACTGGCGGTTTCGCTGGTTAGCGGGCATAATGCATAGATCGAACGAGGGGCTTTCAAAGGCCAAAATATAGTTCGAAAGGTTCTGTTCGTTTATACGAAGGTTGGATCGGGATACTTCTTCCCGCCCAACTTTTGTACCCGAGAGCGTGTGGAATCGAATGATGCATTATGCTGAAGCCAGTAAAGGACAAGCAAAAAACACAATTGCCTTATCCTTTGTTTACTTGTGGCAGTCAGAATATGTTATTATATAAACAGAAATCAATTCGGCAGGACATGGTCCCCATGTTCATGCAGGAGCGAGGTGTCATCAATGGACTCCATGGATAAGACGGTTAAATTTAATGTGAAAGGTGACGAACAGGAAGCATCATCCAAAGAGATTCTTCTCACGGTATATGATGCATTGGTCGATAAGGAGTATAATCCGATCAACCAAATTGTTGGGTATCTGATTTCCGGAGACCCGGCATACATTCCTCGTCACAACAACGCACGTAGTCTGGTCCGTAAAAAGGAGCGCGATGAGCTGATTGAAGAGCTTGTACGTTCCTATCTGGCCAATCACCGGTAATGTACGCCGCTTCCGCTGTGTTGCAGCCATGCAGGCAGCGGGAAATGAACCGACAGAAGACAGCCTGAAGCTTGAGAAGGCGATTATTAGTAATCGACCTGAGCCGGCTTGAGGATGGGAGAGCATGGATGAAAATATTAGGTTTGGACTATGGGGACCGAAGAATCGGAGTTGCCGCGAGTGACGCCTTCGGTTGGACTGCCCAGGGATTGGAAGTGCTAGAACGCCGCCGTGATGAAGGCGAGTTCGCTCGGATTGCCGAACTTGTGCGTGAGCATGAGATTAGTGAGATCGTAGTCGGACTTCCCAAAAACATGAACGGCACCGTAGGACCGCGCGGTGAGATATGTATTGCTTTTGCCGAACGCCTGCGGGATGAACTGAATTTACCTGTTCACCTTTGGGATGAACGGCTGACAACCATGGCAGCAGAACGTACGCTGATTGAAGCGGATGTCAGTCGGAAAAAACGCAAGCAGGTTGTGGACAAAATGGCCGCAAGCTTGATTTTGCAAAATTATTTGGATGCCAATAGTAGAAGGTGAGGGGGATCAACAATGGCTGAAGATCAACTGGGTATGGAAGAAGAAGCGGAAATTATTTACATTGCGGATGACGAGGGTAATGAAGAGGAATTTGAAGTCATCATGAAGTTTGAAGTAGATGGTTCGGAGGCCAAGTACATGATGGTTGCTCCGGTTGAACCTGAAGATGGCGAAACGGATGTATATGCATTCCGTTATGAAGAAGAGGGCGACGATATTAAACTTTTCGTCATCCAAGATGATGCCGAGTGGGATATCGTCGAGGAGACGTTTAATACATTTCTTGCTGAAGATGAAGAGGAAGCGAACTAAATGACGGAATATAGCCGCAAAGACCTGAAATGGACAGATTCACTGCGTCTGGCATTCGGTGCTCATGTTGAGCTCGAAGAAGAGAACGGTAAATCACAACCGTATGACTTGTTGGCTGAGTTCGAAGTCGGCGGTCAGCAATACGCGGTGCTCCGCAGTTCGTTGCGACCTTATGACGAGGTTGAACTTCTGCGGGTATCGCCTGGAAGTGAAGACCAGATCATGCCGGAGTTAGTTACGATTGACGATGATGATGAGTGGGAGAACATCTCGGAACTGTATGATGAATGTACACTCCCCATTGACGAAGATTAATCAGCTTCAAATTGAAGAAACCGGGAGGGCGGAGAAGTCCGCTCTTTTTGGTTGTGTAAAGGAGTTGTTTCTTTTTTGAAAGGGAAAGCAATAGTAGTCATACTGCTTATCATTGTAGTTCTTGCCGGAGGCGCAGGTGGATACGTATGGAGTATGATGCGTCCTGTGGAAGCTTCTACAGAACCGGTCGTATTCGAGATTAAGAGTGGATCGGGAACTTCGAAAATCGCGGATCAGCTTCAAGAAGAAGGGCTCATTCGAAGCGGGTTAACCTTCAAAGGGTATTTGAAGTGGAAAAAACTAGGTTCTAATTTCATGGCGGGTACATATTCTATGAATCCTGGCGTGACATATGACGAGATTGTTAGCAAGCTGAGTAGTGGTGAAGTTGTACCAGAAGAAATGGTGAAGTTTACAATTCCGGAGGGTTATACCGTGCTGCAAATGGCGGGTAAGCTTTCTTATGAGCATGTTGTTGATCGGGATGAATTCATCAAGCTGGCCAATGATCCTTCGGCCTTTGATGTGGATTTCGTCAAAGATATTCCAGTGGATGAAGAACTTCGGTACGTACTGGAAGGATATCTGTTCCCGGAGACGTATGAACTGAAAAAGGGAAGTTCCACGCATGATGTGATGCAACGGATGCTGGAAGAATTCCAGACCAAGATCAATTCCATTCCTGATCTGGAAGCCAAGCTCCAGGAAAAGAATCTTTCTCTGCATGAGCTGCTGACGATTGCGTCACTGGTGGAGAAAGAAGTTGTGGTGGATGAGGAACGTGCTCTGGTTGCAGGTGTAATCTACAATCGGATCAATCAGGATATGAAGCTGGAGATTGATGCTACCGTGCAATATCTGCTGGACAAGCCGAAGGAGCGATTGTTTTTCAAGGATCTGAAGGTGCAAAGTCCCTACAATACGTATCTGAACAAAGGCTTGCCACCAGGTCCAATTGCCAGTCCAAGTCTTCCGTCCATCGAGGCAGCGCTAAATCCGGAAGCTTCGGAGTATCTGTTCTATGTGACGAAAAAGGATGGTTCGTCCGGACATTTGTTTGCCAAAACGTATAAGGAACATCAGCAAAATATAGCCAAAAGTAAGGCTGCGCAATAAGCGGAGGGGATTATATGAGTAAGAAACATGAACTGCTCGTTACAGCAGCGAATGTGAAAGAGGCAGAAGTGTTGCTTCAGGCTGGAGCAGATGCTTTGGTTATCGGAGATGATCGATTCGGCATGCGTCTCCCAGGTAGCTTCAGTGTGGAAGAGACAGCAGAGGTGGTTGCCATTGCAGCCAAACATCAGGCGCGCGTGTATGTATCCATGACTAATCTGATGTCCAACGATCTGCTGAAAGAATTGCCTGAATATGTTCAGGCTTTGGGTAGAATCGGTGTGGATGGTGTGGAGTTTAATGATCCATCCGTGCTGGCTACCATGAAGGAATACGCGCCTCATGTTAAGCTACACTGGAATGCAGAGATGACTTCAACGAACTATGCAACGGCCAACTATTGGGGGACCAAGGGAGCTAGTCGTGTTGTGCTTGCCCGTGAGTTGAATATGGATGAGCTGACGGAAATGGTTCCTTTTTTGAAGGTGGAAGCTCAGGTTCAGGTGCATGGTATGACGAATATTTATCATTCCAAGCGCAGTCTGGTGCAAAGTTATATGGCTCATCAAGGACGGCCGGTTGAGGGACATCTGGGTAAAGAACGGGGATTGTTCCTGATTGAGGCTGAACGCCGCGATGAGAAATTCCCGATCTATGAGGATATGAACGGCACGCACATTATGAGCTCTGAGGATATATGTATCCTCGAAGATCTTCATCTGTTGATGGAGGCGGGTGTACACAGTTTCAAAGTTGAAGGTATGTTAAAATCACTTACCTACAATGAAGCTGTTGTACGTGCATATCGGACAGCGATTGACAGTTATGTAGCCGATGCTGATGCATATGCGTTCTCTGAAGATTGGCTCGCTGAGGTGCGGCAATTACAGGACCCTGAACGTGAATTGTCGTTTGGATTTTTCTATAAAGAACAAGTGTATTAATAGACGAGGTGAACAGAATGGAAACAGTGGCGGTACAGCGGAAGTTCTCGGGTAAACGTAACCGTCTGGACAAACCGGAGCTGCTAGCTCCGGCGGGGAATCTGGAAAAATTGAAATTTGCGATCCATTACGGTGCAGATGCCGTATATATCGGTGGACAGGCCTATGGACTGCGTTCCAACGCGGATAACTTTAGCTTTGAAGAGATGCGTGAAGGTGTGGAGTTTGCGAAAAAGTATGGAGCCAAAGTGTTCGTAGCGACGAACATCTATGCACATAATGAGGATGTTGAGGGTATCGAAACATACCTGCAAAACCTCTACAATGCGGGTATCTCTGCGATCATCGTAGCCGATCCAGCTATCATTGAAGTAGCCCTTCGTGCTGTGCCGGGTCTTGAGGTACATCTGAGTACCCAACAATCTACACTTAACTGGCAAGCCGTGAAGTTCTGGAAAGATGAAGGACTCCCGCGTGTTGTTCTCGGACGTGAGACCAGCTTTGAAGAGATTGAAGAAATCAAAGCGAATGTGGATATTGAAATTGAAGCCTTTATTCACGGGGCGATGTGTTCATCGTATTCCGGCCGTTGTGTGCTCTCCAATCACTTTACGGATCGGGACTCCAACCGGGGCGGCTGTTGCCAGTCTTGCCGCTGGAAGTATGATCTATTCGAGGATGCGAGAGAAGATACAGTGTGGGTCAGCGAAGAGGACATGCAGATGCAGACACCTGCGCCATTCAAACTGGGTGAGAACCAACTTCCCCTCTTCCAGGAACAGGACAATTCGTTCTCCATGGGATCGAAGGATCTGTGCATGATTGGTCATATCCCCGAGTTGATTGATGTGGGTGTAGACAGTTTCAAGATCGAAGGACGCATGAAATCAATTCACTATGTGGCGACCGTAGTTAACGTATACCGTCAAGCGATTGATGCTTATATGGCTGACCCGGAAAATTATGTTCTGAAACCTGAATGGGTTGAAGAAATGAACAAAGCAGCGAACCGTCCGCTCAATACCGGATTTTTCTATGATACACCAGATCATGAAGACCATATCTATGAACCGGAAGAAAAGGCCGTACCTTTTGACTTCGCTGGATTGGTCATGGGGTATGATGCTGAAACGGGAATGGCAACTATTCAACAGCGCAATCACTTCAAACCGGGACAGGAAATTGAATTTTTCGGTCCGGGAGGTCACTTTTTCAAACAGGTGGTCGGTGAAATACAGGACGAGGAAGGCAATGTTCTCGATGCTGCTCGTCACCCGTTGCAACTGATTAAAATGAAGGTAGATCAGCCGGTTTCGTACTTCGATATGATGAGAAAAAAGAAGTAGGCTCAAATACCTAAAATGTGTCAATATTGTATTATAATTTAACAAAATAGTGTTATGAAATTTACATTTGGGACCTCCGTTTATCGGCATATGGGGGTCTTTTTTTTATAGAAAAATAGGAATAAAGTTGTAAAATATTTCTGGGATGTGAAAGGGGAAAGAAGAAAGCTGTCGAATACTACATATTTATAGGGGAGAGAAAGAAAAATCCAACAAGTAAATTACTGGCAGGTGAATGGGATTGGTTCAAAAGAAGCAGAAAGACAGTGGGGAACAAGTGACAAAAGCCGAGCAGGTTAAGCCTGAGAAGGTTCAGAAAGTGAAGAAAGAAAAAGTAGTCAAAAGCAAAACGACAGGTAGTGGCAAAAGATTGTTCAAGATTGATCGTAGTAAACTCAAGTTGGGCTGGATCAAGACCGATTGGGTGAAGAAACAATTAAAAAACCGGGATTGGAAAAATCTTGGGGGGTCTTCTTTCAAACAGATTAGGAAGGCGAATCCGGTTAAATCCGTAGGGGTTAAACTGTTCTTGATCTTCTTTGCGGGGATTATGATTTTTGTAGTGAGTTTGGGTCTATTATCCTATTCGAAAGCCAAGGGTACCATAGAGACGAATGCATCACGTGCCAATCAGGAGACGATTGATCAAACCAAACAAAAAATGGACATCATTTTGGAGAGATTTGTGGATACATCCACACAGATTTTCTTTGATCCGGAAATGCAGTCCTTGCTACAAAAAATGTCAGATCAAAATCTGACTGCGTATGATACATTCATAAACTCAAGTTCAATCAACAAGCAACTGTCCAATGTTGCATTTACAAATAAATCTATGGAAGCGATTTATTTGGTACCTACGGACGATACAAAATCCATTATGGGTACAGGTAGCAACAGTTCATCCATGGGCAGCATTCGCCAGGAAGCATGGTACAGTGAGTTGATTGAGGCGGGCGGTTACCGCTGGCTTCCAACAGAGGTCAAGGAGGATGGCTCAACCCCAACGTTTAAAATTGCACGTTCGATGAAGAACCTGCAGGGAACAACCCAGTCGTATGTTTTGGTGATTGAACTGAAACTGGAGGTTCTGGAAGAACAATTGAAATCGCTTGATCTGGGACCAGGAGCTGTTCTGCAATTGATCGCTCCGGATAATAAAGTGGTTGCATCCTCCATCCCGGATCGTACGGGACAAGATACAGAGCTTGCATTTGTTAAAGATTTGACCGAACCAGCAGGTAGCACGAATACGGAGTATACGGTGGATGACAAACCTACTGAAATGCTGGCTGTATACAGCACGATGGAGACATCCAATTGGAAATTGGTTGGTATGATACCTACCTCTGTTTTGGTTCAGGATGCAAAAGGTATTCTGACTCTTACACTGTGGATGGCGCTGATTGATGCGGGTATTGCAGTGTTGATCGGGATATGGATGGTACGCATGATCGCTCGTCCACTTGGCAAATTGAAAGATCTGATGCAGGAAGGTGCGAAAGGTAATCTTAAAGTTCGTACCCCATATAACTCCAAAGATGAAATTGGCCAGCTCTCATCCGCATTTAATCTGATGATGGAGCAGATCACGAAGCTGGTTGAACAAACCAATCGTTCTGCACAGGAAGTACTGGATACCGCATCCGAGCTAAGCAGTGCATCCAAGAAAACGGCTGTGTCTGCTTCTGAGATCGCCGTAGCTACAGAAGAAATTGCAGGTGGTGCAGGCAGTCTGGCAACGGAAGCGGAACGTGGCAATGAATTGACGGATAATATCTCTCGTCAGATGGAGAGCGTGATCGCTGCCAACGAACAGATGGGCGATTCTGCTCGTCATGTAGAGAAATCCAGTCACACCGGCTCACAACATCTGAATCAGTTGATGACCAAAACCCAGAAGACAGAAGAAATGATCGGTGCACTGGTGAATAAGGTTGATTCGCTGAAAGAGAGTACGTCTTCTGTTCTGAAAGTGCTTGAAGTGCTGCAAAACATAACAAAACAGACGAATATCCTTTCCCTGAATGCAACCATTGAAGCAGCACGTGCCGGTGCAGCCGGACGCGGATTCATGGTGGTGGCGGATGAGGTTCGTCAGCTAGCGGCTCAATCCAGACAATCCATTGAGATGGTTGGAGAGATCACAGACAAAATCATGACCGAAATGAATGAGACAGTGGATGCTTTGTCTGCAGCCTATCCGTTATTTAAGGAACAGATGGATGCGGTTAAAGATACCAACGTCATCTTCGCTTCCGTACAGGAACAGATGGGTGCATTTGTAGAACGTCTGGGCATGGTGACAGGTTCTATTGGAGATTTGAACAAATCTCAAAGTACATTGTCTGAAGCGATGAGTAATGTCAGCGCCGTAGCTGAAGAATCTTCTGCAACGTCTCAAGAAGTAGCTTCCTTGAGCAGTGAACAGCAAAATATCAGTAACCAGTTGGTCAATCTGTCTGGCAAACTGGAGAACGTGTCCACTGAACTGAAAGAAACATTGTCACGCTTTACGGTGTAACAAGCCAAGGTTGAAATGAGGAGAACCTGTCCCGCACATGGGACAGGTTTTCTTTATGTTTACCGGATAATTCCAAGCCTTATCAGCAATAATATGTCAAAACGACAAAAGGTGAGATTGGGATGCATCTCCTTGCGAAACGGCGGATCTATATAGTTTGTATTCTGCTAACAATTGTCTTTGGGTTACTTATATTGAGATTGGGATGGATTCAGATCGTTCAGGTCAATCAGACCATGCCTGGGTTTCACCGAACCGTACGAGAAATGTCTGTATTGCAGCGTGAACGCGGCGTGATGCTTGATCCAGGGCGGGGACAATTTACGGATTACAAAGGCGAAGCTTTAACGGGGAAGCTGCAATGGGGCCTGGTTCTTTTCCCACAGGCAGATCTATCAGAGAAATTACGCAAGTATGGAGCGTTGGAAGGCTCCGAGATGACACAGTTGGCGGCGATATTACATACGGATCTGCATCAATTGAAGAAGGAATGGAATCAGGAGAGTACCCCTCATTTTTGGACAGCAGGTGCACATCAGCCTGTTCATTTGACCGATGCTCAGATAGAGCGTCTCCGTAATCTGCACCTGCAAGGAGTTGGCATATATCCGATGATGACTAGGTATCTTCAGGGATACACGGGAATGCAGTGGATGGGTTATCTGGCTGAACAGCCGGGATCTTCCAAAGGACAACCTGGGCATCAGGATGAAGTAAAACAGCCATTTTCCATGAAATCCGGCGCAGCTGGACTGGAGAGAACGCTTGAACCTCTGTTGATGGGCATAGGTCCTACGCTGGTATCACGTATGGTCTCGGGCGGTGGAGAGATTATCCCCGAGATACAGCCGCACGTCATCGCACCAGCCAATAGTCATTATCCTTTACGTGTGGAAACCACGGTGGATGCTGACTTACAGCGTGGATTGGAGCAGCTGACAGAAGAATCTGAATTAGAAGAGGGGGCCGTTGTTGTGCTTGATGCCGCTAACGCAGATGTTCGTGCCATGATATCACGTCCTTTCTATCAGCCACAACACGTGGACCCCAAACAATCGGCTTGGGGGAATCGAGCAGTACAGGGAGCCGTTCCAGGCTCTATTTTCAAAATCGTCACTGCGGCGGCTGCGCTGGAGTACCATGCGGTTTCTAACGGAGAAGAATTCCATTGTGGGGGTGAGTACGGAAAGTATGGGTTATCCTGCTGGAAGGAGCATGGGCATGGGAACCTGAATCTGGCGCAAGGGTTTGCCGAGTCTTGCAACATCGTTTTTGCGGAAACGGCGCGCAGGCTTAGCATGGAACAACTTGAGCAGACGGCAGATCGTCTGGGACTGGCACGTCCTGTTGGTTGGGAGGGGAAACAGATGGCTGGGATGCCTGTCTTACGGCACTTTGATCATGAAGATCACGGGCGTGTGAGAACAGAGGCAGTTTCGTCTGACGATGAAGGGGCGAAAATCCAGACAGCGATTGGTCAGCGAGATGTCTTGGTCACACCGCTGCAAGCTGCTAATCTGATCGTTACACTGTTACATGATGGAAAGGTTAGTGCCCCACGTCTCGTTAAGCGCATCCGATATGCGGATGGTGGCACCATGCTGGAGATGCCCTTGCATGATTCACCTTCAGCATCAGGACAGATTGCTCCCGCAACAGCGCATAAATTGCTATCTTGGATGAATAAGGTCGTCCGTGAGGGAACAGGAAAATCCCTGCAGCATGCACGATGGCATGTTGCAGGGAAATCAGGTACAGCTCAGGTACAAAAAAATGGGGAGAAGCTCAATCATCAATGGTTCATTGGTTATGGACCGATAGAGCATCCCAAGTACGCTGTAGCTGTTCTTGTCCAGAATGTCTCTCCTGATAGCCGTCATCAGGCGACGGCTATCTTCGGGAAAGTCATGGACTATTTGGCTGAGTCCTCGTGATCCTTCCCAGGAACGGGACGTTGTCCCGTAGACTCGGCAGATTTTGCTGAGGCCTTGTTAACGGGTGGGTCCATCACCAATGGAGAGGACTCAAATTCATCTTTTGGCAGGTGAATCCACTTTTGCAGGTACCCTTGTTGTAACAGTTCTTTCAAAAGGATCAGGAGCACTGGAGATAACACTACACCCGCAAGGCCGAAGATCGAAAGGGAAATCAGCATAAACGAAAGCATCAAGTACGCCGAGGACACACCAATCGAGTTACCCGAAATTTTCGGTTCCAGCAATTGTCGTGTCAGCATCGTTACTGCCAGAATGACAATCAGGCCGATCGCCAGGCTGCTGTTGCCTATAATAAACAAGTAGACAATCCATGGAATGAATACAACAGGAACACCGAGCAAAGGTACCAGATCAAAGACCGCACAGATGGCTGCAATGGTAAAAGCGTTAGAGGTTCCCAAAATCAACAAACCTGCATAAATCAATACGAACGTAATAAGCATCATGATCATCTGTGCCTTCAAATACGAGCGGATCGTCTTGAACACATGATTACGCATGAATTCAATAGCTAATTTCAAGGTTTTAGGCGTTTTCGCACGGGCGAACTTGCGCCAGGATTCGATCTCGATACTGAGAAAGAATGCCAGAATAATCGCAATGCCGAAGTTCGTAATAAACGAAGAGAATGAACTGAGGAAACCGACGACGAACTGTGCTCCGCTCGTTACCCATTTGGACAGGAAACCGGTCAGTGTTGCAAAATATTCGTTCGCTTTTTCCATAATACCATCAGGTATAGCATCCGACTTGTCCTGCATAAATAGAACCAGATTGGTGAATTCACGCTGTATCATTTCAATGTATACGGGAAAATTATCTTGAAGATTGGAAATTTGTGAAATGATAATTAAACCTACACCAAAAAAGGCAGCGACAATTAATGCAAGAAACAACAAGACGGAGATGGCTGCTCCAAGCGTCTTGGGCAATCCTTTGCGGTGTAAAAATTTGGCCAGCGGTTCAATCATCCAATACACGATGAATGATAAAAAGACGGGTGCAGCCACTTGGTATAATTGACTGAAACCGTACATGATCACATACACGGTTAATACGAGCAATGCGATGTCAAAGACGGTTCGCCCGTATTTTTTGTAAAGCGGTAGCATGGACATGGCTCCTTTAATGGCAATAATTAGATTGTATTTATTGTACACGATAGCTATCTTTTTGGGAAAACAGGATTCAAGAAAAGTCTGAACTATGATAAAATTAAAGGCGGTTTATTTTAGATAGTGCCATGGCGCACCGTAATTCAGCAGGAGAAGTGGGGAGCTTGCAACATGACAACGATACTTCAGAGTATTCTACTGTGGTTATTGTATCTTTCATCTTTTTACGCCTTTATTCCGAGTTTGATTAGCAGGCTTTTCGGTTTTCGTGTATTCCGACGGGGAAGAAGTGATACACAATTTGCCCTAACGTTTGACGATGGGCCAGATCCACACTATACGCCGAGACTGCTTGATCTGCTTCGTCAGCATCAAGCCAAAGCAACATTTTTTGTCGTTGGAGAACATGCTGCGAGACATCCAGAACTCATTCAGCGCATACATGAGGAAGGCCATCTTATTGGTATTCATAACTATATTCACAAAACGAACTGGCTCATGCGGCCACGTACCGTTCGTAACCAGATCCAGCGAACCGGTCAGATTATTCATGAAGTAACCGGAGAGAAGACTTGTTATTATCGTCCACCTTGGGGGATTATGAATCTGTTTGATTTTTTCAGCAAGAAAGAACGCAAGATCGTACTGTGGTCTTCCATGTTTGAAGACTGGAGAAGCCGAGTAGGTGCCCAGAGATTGACCGAACGGATGCTGAAGGAACTAAGAGGTGGAGAGGTCATGCTGCTGCATGATCGAGGAACCACTCTCGGTGCTGATGCACACGCGCCGGAGCAGATGCTTCAGGCGCTGGAAGTCGTCTTGCAGGAAGCTGAACGGCTTGGGCTGCAAAGTGTACGCGTAGATACGTTAATGGGAGGTATGACAGTGAGCGAATCTCAGAGCAGGACTCAATCACAGGCACCGTTGAAGCTGTGGAAAAGAATCGTTGTGGCCTTATGGTTGGGCTGGGAAAAGCTGTTCCACTGGGTATATCATCTGCGGACGGCTTCGCCAGAGGACCCAATGCTGCACTTCAGATCCCGTGTATATCACGGAGCGCGGGTGGAGATGAAGGACGGCCATGTCATTCAAAACGGAGATCCGGTGATTGAACTGCATTTTGACAATCAGAAATTGTTCGAGCTTGGGGTGACTTCACGGTCCAGTATGCATTTGGCTATTCGCATGATTCGGACCATGGAGCAGCAATTACCGGACTTGGCACGCATGGTAGCACTCGAACCTGATTTACGCTCTGCCAAGGCCGTATACGGTGTGAGTATGATTAATAGAGGTCCGGAAAAGTTCGGCTTTACCATACAAGATTTGCCCCCTGGACCGTTCAGTGCTGCATCCAAAGTGTACCTGAAGCTGTTGTTGAGTGTGATTCATCCGGCAGGAACCAAACGTCTGAAACAGCGCACAGAACAATTGGTGCCCAAGATGATTGCCATGCCGCTGGATCTGCTGCTGGAACGTTATGGTCAACATACAACGCAGGTGGCAGCAACAGCAGATGAGACTAGAGTTGGGTCGCTAGTAATCGAGCAAGAGATACTTCCAGAGCGGAACTAGGGCGTGTCTGAAAACTCCTAAGAGGCAGATTTTGCCGAATTTTCGTTCCAAGCCAGGAAGTTTCCCTTGACGTGCCGGGGCACGTCAAGGGAAACTGACGCAGCAGGGGGCGAAAAGGCGGTAAAAGATGCACTTCAGCGAGTTTTGAGACACGTCCTAATTAGCGTGAAAGAAAAAGGGTTGCCCTTCGCCAGATATGGCAGAAGAGCAACCCTTTATTTATTAGCTTGTTTCCGTTAGGTTAGATAACGAATTTCATGCATTAGATACTCAGTACGCCGCCATTGCTTGCATTCGTAACCAGTTTGGAATACCGAGCCAGGTAACCGGTTTTTACTTTCGGTTCAAAGCCTTTCCAACCTGCGCGACGACGTTCAAACTCTTCGTCACTGATGTGCAATTCAATGATACGGTTGTTCAGATCCAGTTCGATGATGTCCCCTTCTTCAACAAAGGCGATTGGACCACCCTCAGCTGCTTCCGGAGAGATATGTCCGATACTGATTCCGCGGGATGCGCCAGAGAAGCGTCCATCGGTGATCAGACCGACTTTAGCACCAAGACCCATACCTACGATCTGGGAAGTTGGAGCCAGCATCTCAGGCATACCTGGTCCGCCTTTTGGTCCTTCATAACGGATAACGACAACATGACCTTCTTTAACTTTGCCGTTAGCAATACCTTCGAGCGCTTGCTCTTGGGAGTCAAAGCAGATGGCAGGACCTTTATGGTATCCGCCAACCGAAGCATCAACCGCACCAACTTTGATGATCGCTCCTTGTGGTGCAAGGTTACCAAACAATACAGCCAGGCCGCCTTTTTCGGAATGCGGGTTATCCAGATGGTGGATGACATTTGTATCCTGAATTTCTTGTCCTTCAACGTTCTCACGGATTGTTTTACCTGTTACCGTAATGCAGTCTCCATGAATTGCGCCTGGTTTCTTGAGCAATTCGTTCAGCACTGCGCTTACGCCGCCTGCATTGTGAACGTCTTCGATGTGAAGATCGGAAGCAGGTGCAAGTTTCGCCAGATGCGGAACGCGGTTAGCTACTTCATTGATGCGTTCAATTGGATACTCGATGCCTGCTTCATGAGCCAGTGCCAGTGTGTGCAGTACTGTATTCGTAGAACCACCCATCGCCATATCCAGTGCAAACGCGTTATCGATCGCTTCTACAGTTACGATATCACGTGGTTTCAGATCCATTTTAATAAGTTCCATCAATTGTTTAGCGGATTGTTTAACAAACTCACGACGCTCAGGAGCAACGGCAAGGATGGTTCCGTTACCTGGCATAGCCAGTCCCATTGCTTCAGCCAGACAGTTCATGGAGTTTGCAGTAAACATACCGGAGCATGATCCACATGTCGGACAGCCGAACTGTTCAAGTTCGAGCAAGCTCTTATCATCGATTTTACCTGCTTGGTAAGCACCCACGCCTTCAAATACGGAAGTCAGGGAAAGAGCTTTACCATTGCTGTCACGACCGGCTTTCATCGGTCCACCGCTGACAAACACGGTAGGGATATTACAGCGGAGTGCACCCATCATCATGCCGGGTGTAATTTTATCGCAGTTCGGGATACATACCATGCCGTCGAACCAGTGTGCAGATACAACGGTTTCCACGGAATCCGCAATAATGTCACGGCTTGGCAGCGAGTAACGCATACCAATGTGTCCCATGGCAATACCATCATCTACTCCGATGGTGTTGAATTCGAATGGAACGCCACCGGCTTCACGAATAGCATCCTTTACAATTTTACCGAATTCCTGAAGGTGGACATGGCCGGGCACGATATCGATGTATGAGTTACATACGGCAATAAACGGCTTGCCGAAATCCTCTTCTTTAACGCCCGCTGCGCGGAGCAAACTCCGGTGTGGTGCGCGGTCAAAACCTTTTTTGATCATATCGGAACGCATCTTCTTGGCTGACATGGTGTATTCCCCCCAAATATATAATATTGAGCAACATGAATGGAAAAGTAAATGGCAGTGCATCTGTCGTTTAATTTCATCCGTACTCTAAAAAAAAGGACCGGCATGCCGGTGTCGAGCTCCCCGTAGTTTGTGAAATTCTTTGCTGCTTTAAACCCGTGAACACCCGGTTTTTCTATTGAGTCTATCACAACCGTCGTCATATTTCTACAATCAATAGAAAGAAGCCTCAAACCATTTTCATGGAATTAGACTTCTTGATTTGCGGGAAAGCTATGATCATGTTTCGATGTGGCGTGCGGGATTCATCAGTTGCTTCCGCCTTTGCGTCCAATCTCACGATAGAATTCCTTATTATGGGTTTCGGAAGTTGCCTCGCCGCCCTTGCGGCCAATCTGCTTGTAAAAGTCAGTGTCATGGGCATCTGAAGTCGCCTCTCCACCTTTTTTTCCAATCATTTGATAGAAGCTTCGATCATGGTTCTTGGAAGTGGCTTTGCCACCTAATCTGCCGGCTTCTTCACGACTCATCTTGCGATCTGACGTCGGTTGACGTGCCATTACAAATCACTCCTTACAACGATAAGTTGTTTTTTGTAGCGCGTATCCCTAATTTACCACCTTATTTCCAGCCTGAAACAAACACCAGGATAGAATTGATAGCCAAGAGATTCGTCAGAGCATTAAGCCGACCGTTTAAACACCTCATGTCGATTGAAAGAAAAGCGTGATATATCCGGTTCAATTAAGGGTTTGAACGTGTGACGTACAGCCGGTAGAGCCAGTGTGACTGCGAACAGTACGGCAATAACAAGTATGACTGGAATATATGCCGAGCTTCCCATATAACTGTAGACTCCGGACCAGATCGCGAGACGAACGAGAAATCCATGCAATAGGAAAACATAGAGTGTGCGTCGTCCAAGGTCCGTCAGTCTGGAGGTCAAGGAAGGTACCCATGCCAAGAACAGCGCTGCCGATGCAATTTCCAGCAAGTAGACACCCAGTCGGAAGATTCCGGCATACCATTCGTGGTGGCCCAGTTCGGCGTACGTCATGCTGCCGAGTAACCATCCTGATGAAATATTTAAACCGCCATACCCAATCCATACCAACAGTGCAGCAGAGAGGATGGCTGCGGTTTTTCGCCCCCAACCGGATAATAAACGAGAACGGATGGATGCTCCATAGTCATAACCGATGACAAAGAACGGCAAGAATACAAACGTACGGCTGAAGCTGAGCCAGAACCCGTCGATGGGCAAATACCCGGCAATTACACCGAGCGCAATTGATCCAATCAGCCGATATATCGGTTTCCACGAGATGGTAAGACGCAGCAACAATCGCCAACAGAAATGACTCGCGAGAAACCATAATAGCAAGTAAGGTGCAAAGAAGGATAGCCGCATATGGGGGGTGTGGAACACGGTAAAGTCCATTAATGCGTACAAGGACTGGAACAGTACATATTGTAGAGCGATCTGCTTCAGGACGTTTCTCCCAGGTGCACCTTGGAGTGAGTGTGTCGCAAAATACCCGGTTACCCATACAAAGAGTGGCATGTGAAACGTATATATCCACAGGAACAGAGCTTCCGCTCCTGCAAAGCGTGTGATGAGTGGTTCAAGTGCATTACCTGCAAGGACACAGACGATAAGCATAAAGCGCAGATTGTAAAAGAAAGATTCCTGATCATCCCGGATCAGTGTCTGATTTTTCATGGTGCAGCCCCCTTATAGACCCTTTTTGCAAGGTCATTTGCATCTGTAATAAGGGTAATATGGAAGTGCATTGTCTATTGTGATTTAATTCACATTAGTAAGCGTTATCTTTTCTCAAAGCTGTGACAAAAAATGAACACTCCGGGATTGACAACGGTTGCATAGAGGATGACAATAGTAACAGAAGATGAGGAAATGTAAATATAAGGAGGGAAGAAATCATGTCAACGAGTCCCTATCCAAGCCCGGAAATTATTACATTTGGGGAAAGTATGGGTTTGCTGACTGCGAAGGATACAAGAGGTCTGGAATATGCGGCCACGCTGGACAAGTCTTTCGGGGGTGCCGAGAGCAATCTGGCCATTGGCGTATCGCGGCTGGGTCATACCAGCGGTTGGTTTGGACGTTTGGGCAATGATCCGATCGGCAGCATGATTCTGAAAGCCATTCGCGGTGAAGGCGTAGATGTCTCCCGAGTACGGTTAAGTGATCTCGAGCCCACAGGTTTGATGATTCGTGAGAACGCTTCCGGGAAAGCCTCGGTACATTATTATAGGAAGTTATCCGCTGCAAGTGCGATCACACCTGATGATCTGGATCCCGATTATATTGCCGGGGCGAAGATATTGCATGTTACAGGTATTACCGCAGCGATAAGCCCATCCGGACTTGCTACGGTAGAAGCAGCCATACATATTGCCAAGGAGGCAGGTGTGAAAGTAAGCTTTGATCCGAATCTGCGTCTCAAACTATGGTCAGCGGATGAGGCCCGTCCAGTTATACTGCGTCTGGCTGAACTTGCGGACTACTTTTTACCGGGTCTGGACGAGATGAAACTTCTATATAACGAAGAAAATGATCAAAAAGTACTTGAGCGTCTATCTGCCATGAAGGCCGTGTGCATCGTGAAGGGTGGCCCTGATTTGACCTACGTATTGGCGAATGGTACCCTAACGGAAGTTCCGTACTTTAAGGCGGATCATGTTCTGGATACGGTAGGAGCAGGAGATGGATTCTGCGCGGGATTTTTATCGGGATTATTAAAAGGATACTCCCCGCAGGAAGCAACCCGTCTCGGTAATTTGACCGGTTCCATGGTTATACAGGCTGTTGGCGATTGGGAGGCGCTCCCGACGTGGGGGCAGGTCGAGGCCAAGCTGAACAATGTTGCCCATGTTGAGCGCTAGTCGCTGCTGAAATCATATATGTCTCATCTTCGTTCTTAAATGTAAGGCTTGTATACACAACCACCACATTGACAAGGGAGAGAATGAAATGAAGAAGCTTCAGCTGTTGCAAAAGATTACGGATAATGGTGTTGTGGCGGTTCTGCGTGCAGATTCTGCGGATCAAGTCATTGCCATGGCCGAGCAAGCGATTGCGGGTGGCATTAAAGTTATCGAGATTACGATGACGGTACCTAGTGCCCTCAAAGCCATTGAAAAATTAAGCCGTGTATACCATTGGAACACACAAGATCCAGAGAAATTTGCCATTATTGGTGCGGGAACGGTGCTTGAACCGCAGACGGCGAGAGCGGCTATCATGTCGGGTGCCGAGTTTGTAGTCGGACCTTCACTGAACCCGGATACCGTGCAGATCTGTAACCTATATCGAATTCCGATTCTGCCTGGTGTAATGACCATTGCTGATGTTCAGCGCGCATTAGAGCTCGGGGTGGACATTGTGAAGTTGTTCCCGGGCAATCTGTATGATCCTTCCATTATCAAAACGATGAAGGGCCCTATGCCGCAGGCGAATTTTATGCCAACTGGTGGTGTATCCTTGTCTAATCTGGGCGATTGGATCAAGGGTGGAGCGGTGGCTGTAGGTATCGGCTCCGACTTGACATCGGAAGCGGTGAAGACGGGTGACCTGAGTCATGTACGTCGCAAAGCGGAACAATATATGGATGCTTACCGCAAGGCCAAGGCTGAATAATATTTTTTTGGAATTCGGAGAAGGGGAGCCTGATAAACGAAGGCTCCCACTTCTGTGAGCCGCGGCACCTGCGGAAGTGAAGAAAGGTGATGAACGTTGAGAAATCGGTATAATACAGGGCGCAAGAAGAGGGGCATCGGGAAATTCCTGCTCGTACTTCTGGCGCTCATTGTCATTGGATGTGGATTTGTTGCGTGGAAATTATTCACACCATACGGTCCACAGGAAACAGCTCAAACCGCAATGGAAACAGCCAATCAGGTGACGGTGAGCGAACAAGAGAACTGGATTGATTTTGTGCCAGATAAACCGAGGGGGAAAAGTGTACTTTTCTACCCGGGTGGTCTGGTGAAACCGGAAAGTTATGCACCGCTTGCGCATGAGCTAGCTGCTGCCGGTCATCACACGATTATTGCCAAAATGCCGGTCAACCTGGCAGTGCTCAAGCCAAACTTGGCAGATGAGATTCTGGCCGCATATCCGGGCGAACAATTCGTTATGGGTGGACACTCTCTTGGTGGGTCCATGGCTGCACGTTATGTAGCTGCGCATCCTGATGCACTTCAGGGCATCTTCTTCTTGGCCTCCTACCCGGATGAGAAAGGAAGCGTAAAGGCACTGGGAATCCCTGCTTTATCTATTCTGGGTACTAAAGATGAGGTCGTGAATGCCACGAAGTATCAGAGTGGACGGATGTATCTTCCAGAGGACACGGTATATTACACTATTGAAGGTGGAAACCACGCCCAGTTCGGTGATTATGGTCATCAAAAAGGGGATGGCGAGCCGGAAGTGAGTGGAGAAGAACAGCTGAATCAGACGGTCAAGACGGTACTGGCTTGGTTAAGTACGATTAAGTAGATTTTAATTATTCTGCATTAAGGGCTGTATGCATTTATAGCATAACTTGATGGAGGTGATACGGATGACCATGCTTCAAGTGCATGGAGCGCAAATTCCATGTAAAGGTATCCTGTTCGATATAGATGGAACACTGCTGGAATTTCTCCAGCTATGGGGGCCGTGGGCAGAGACGCTGCTCAATCAGTTACAAACACGTATGAATGAGCTTGGGGCTTCTTTTACGGTTGAATTGGAGCATGTTCTTGGTACCATCCATAATGAACAAGGTCATATTGTTGGATATGATCCGCAAGGTCCGCTGGCCATTGCTACTGTTGATGAATGCACGGGATTACTTGCAGGGCAGCTATATGCGGCGGGCATGCCGTGGAATGAAGCGATCACAACGATACGCCAATTTTCAAGTGTAGCCATGCGAGAGGTTAGGCAGAGAAAACTGGCTGAACCCATGTCAGGATTGCTGGATTTCTTGCAGAAATGCAGGGCAGCAGACATACCACTGGCGGTCGTCACTTCAGACAGTACAGCGGCAGCAGAAACACATCTGGATTGGATGGGGATCCGTTCCTTTTTTACATCCATTGTGGGCTGTGATCGGGTGATCAAAGGTAAACCGGATGGTGAAGCAGCATTCTTGGCCTGTCGTGAATTACATATCCATCCTGGAGAGGCCGTTGTAATTGGAGACAGCAATGGGGATATGCAGATGGGGCGACATGCAGGAGTATCTTATACGCTCGGTTACTGTCCGCAGTTAGATCAAGGATCTCACCTGGTTGATGCACATGCCATTATTCGTCATTATAATGAGATAAACGTGAGTGTATAAGTCACTCTGGCATTGAACTAATAAATTGAACAAACAATCATTTACATAAAACGGAGAGGACAGAAAGGACCTGAAGAAGCGGAGCGTTCGCCTTTATCACCGGATTTTCCCCTTTAATAAGGGAATCAAAAAAATCTGGGGATAACAGCGATCGGAAGGTTGTTCTGTCATCGGAGTGGCCAGTGTAAATATTATTTAGTTCAATTTATATTGTATATAAAAGGAGGAGAGAGGATGAACGCAACAGAACAACTGGCTACCTGGATTCAGGAAAGCTCCCGTATTGTTTTTTTCGGAGGGGCCGGGACTTCAACAGAAAGCGGGATTCCCGACTTCCGCTCGGCTGCGGGTCTATATCAGACGGAGCAGCATTCGCCTTATCCACCGGAAGAGTTGTTAAGCCGGCACTTTTTTGATCAACATGCCGATATTTTTTATGATTTTTATCGTGGCAAAATGCTTCATCCAGATGCGGAACCGAATGGGTGCCATCGACTATTAGCCCGTCTGGAGCAGGAGGGGAAACTTCAGGCAGTCATCACGCAAAATATTGATGGGCTGCATCAGAAGGCTGGCAGCAGTAATGTCTTTGAGCTTCACGGCTCAGTTCATCGTAACGCCTGCATGGAGTGCAAACAGTTTTATACGCTGAATGAAATTATACAATCCCAAGATACCGTACCTCGCTGTACCGCATGTGGTGGTGTGATCAAGCCGGATGTGGTGCTGTACGAAGAGGAGCTGGATCAGACGACCTTGTATCGTTCTATTGATGCACTGTCGTCTGCAGATCTATTACTCGTGGGAGGCACGTCACTGACGGTGTATCCAGCGGCTCAGTTAATTACGTATTTTCAAGGAAAACATACCGTTCTTCTTAACGCCACACCTACCGCTTACGACCGCCGGGCTGATCTACTGATTACAGAGCCGATTGGTGAGGTAATGAATAATGTGGACCAGCTTCTTGGTTAAACGCATGGACTGAATAACCGCATTCTCCGGCATAGACCGGACACAAGAGGCGGAACCTGGGGAAAGAAGGGATTCATAATGGTCTACGTAGCAAGCGATTCTCGCTATGAAACGATGAAATATAACCGCGTTGGGCGTTCAGGTTTGAAATTGCCAGCGATTTCACTGGGGCTGTGGCATAATTTTGGCGGTATTAACAATGCCGAGAATGGCCGTAATATGATTACCCGTTCATTTGATCTGGGCATTACACATTTTGACCTTGCCAACAACTATGGCCCACCAGCAGGTTCGGCAGAGCAACTGTTTGGACAGGTACTGGCTCAGGATCTGAAACCTTATCGTGATGAACTTGTGATCTCTACCAAAGCGGGATATTATATGTGGCCCGGGCCGTATGGCGAGTGGGGTTCACGTAAAAATCTGGTATCCAGTCTGAATCAAAGCTTGAAGCGTATGGGCCTGGATTATGTGGACATTTTCTATTCACATCGGTATGATCCCGAAACGCCTTTGGAAGAAACGATGATGGCACTGGATCATATTGTTCGCTCGGGCAAAGCCCTCTATGTAGGAATCTCCAACTATCCTGCAGAGCAGACAAGACAGGCCGCCGAAATTCTGAAAAGTCTGGGTACGCCATTGTTAATCCATCAACCGAAATACTCGTTGCTGGAGCGCTGGATTGAAGACGGTTTGCAGGACGTGCTCGATGAATACGGAACAGGCAGTATTGCGTTCTGTCCATTGGCACAAGGTGTGCTCACGAACAAATACTTGAATGGTATCCCGGAAGATTCACGTGCCAAAGGTCCGTCGGTATTCCTGAATGAGAATAACATCTCTCCAGAGACGCTACGCAAAGTGCGTGCACTGAACCAGATTGCAGCAGCCCGTGGTCAGAGCTTGGCCCAATTTGCACTCTCCTGGGTGCTACGTAATGGCAGAGTAACTTCTGCGCTGATTGGTGCAAGCCGTCCTTCCCAGATCGAAGAGAATGTGGCTGCACTCAGCCAATTGGATTTCTCTACAGAGGAATTGGAACGGATTGAATCCATTCTATCTCCGGAGCCGGATGACAAATAAATAAAGTGCAAAAGGTGCATCTTAGCCATAATGGCGGAATGCACCTTTTTTTGTCGTATGTGGTTCCGTCCGTTTATGTTGTTTTACCGTTTATTGTGTTGAGCGTTCTTCTGTAACCCCTGATGTGGCGGGCGGGACAGTATTTTTTCTCGATACAAGCTGGGCGCTTCACCATGAAATCGTTTGAACTGTTTGGAGAAGTATAGTGCGTCAGGTAGTCCTACCGATGCAGATACCTGCTCGATGGACAGATCCGGGCGTTCCCTCAGGAGTTGACGCGACTTGTCGATCCGCAGTTTTAGCAGATAGGTGACTGGCGAAAGTCCGGTTTCCTGTTTGAAAATACGGGATAGATACGCACGGTTATAACCGAGGCTCGCAGACATTTGTTCAATGGAGACAGGATAGGCATATTGGGTAGACATGTATTGAATCATCTGTTTCACCGTACGTCGGATGGAGGATTCACCTGGAATTAAGGTTTGACCCTGCGAAAGGTGATTTTGCGCTTCGGCTAGAATCATATATAACGTACCCAGTGATGTAAAATGGGAGCTTTCTTTACGCTCGGCAAAAGCATCCTGCATCACGGATAGCCAATCGGATATGCCATAGGAGATTCCGGCATGAAAAACGGACTTCTCCGGGCGGAATCCGGCCTCCTCGGCATGCTGGGCAGCCTGACTGCCCGTGAAGGCGATCCAGCGGTATTGCCATGGGTTGCGGGCATGTGACTGGTAGCTCACCAGTTGCCCGGGATGAATAAGGAAGCAATCACCTGCGGATAACTCGTAGGTGTGCAGTTCGGTACGGAACGTACCCGCTCCTTTTTCTACATAGTGCAGCAGATAATAATCAAACAATTTAGGTCCGAGGGCGTGCCCCGGAAGGGTCTGGCTTGCTCCGGCAAAGAGGACATGAAGTGCCCCTTGTTCATAATAAACGGGATTGGAGGCAACGGAATAACTGAGCGCTCCACTTTTACCGGAAGGTGATTCCTGTGTTTTTTCGATAGTAGATGCAAGAGGGTCTTTCTTGGAGTTGGATGTGTCTGCCATGGTTGTTTCCTTCTTTCCGGGATGCTCCGATCATTATACGCCTTAAGGTCACATTTATCCATATGAAACACACATGGTTGCATTACAAGAGGGATCGCTTTCTTATATAATAACATTAAGAAAACCACAACAACGAGGCGAGGTGCACCAGCAGTGAACGTAACTGAATTGAAACAAAAGTTTATTGAGAAGTACGGAGAGAGTGGAGCGGACATCCGTGTATTTCATGCCCCTGGGCGTGTGAATCTGATCGGTGAGCACATTGACTATAACGGTGGATACGTGCTCCCGGCAGCACTTGAATTCGGAACAACATTGATTATTCGTGAGCGTCAGGACAACAAGTTGCAACTGGCTTCCACGAACATGTCTTATGAAGGAGCACTGGATACTTCCACCATCGGTAAAGAGAAAACCGGAGAATGGATCGACTATCCTGTGGGTGTCATGGTTGAACTGCAAGGCAAAGGCGTGAATGTAACGAAAGGGTACGACTTCCTGTACCACGGGGAGATTCCGAACGGTGCAGGACTTTCATCGTCTGCATCTCTGGAGGTACTTACCGGATTTGCGATGCAGTCTCTGGAGGGTGTGTCGGATATTGATACGGTTCAACTGGCGCTTCTTTCCCAGAAAGCGGAGAATGAGTTCGTAGGCGTGAACTGCGGAATCATGGATCAGTTTGCTGTCGCAAACGGTGCTCAGGATCATGCGATCCTGCTGATGTGTGACACACTGGAGTATGAAAAGGTTCCTTTCCGAACAGGTTCCTACAAATTGGTCATCGGTAATACGAACAAACGCCGTGGTCTGGTGGATTCGGCTTACAATGAGCGTCGCTCCCAATGCGAGCAGGCACTTGCCATCTTGAAGGAACAGCTGCCTGCACTGAATTACCTGGCTCAATTGACGCCAGAGCAGTTCGTAACGCTACAGGATCAGATCAAGGATGAGAAAGTAAGACAGCGTGCACAGCATGTCGTGGAAGAGAACGCTCGTGTGCTCGCATCGGTAGAAGCATTGCAGGGTAATGATCTGGAAACCTTCGGCAAGCTGATGAACGCTTCTCATGAATCGCTTCGCGACTTGTACGAAGTAAGCTGTGATGAGCTGGACGTTATGGTCGAAGAAGCTCAGCGGATTCCTGGCACGCTCGGTGCTCGGATGACTGGCGCAGGATTTGGCGGTTGTACTGTATCGCTTGTGCATGAAGATGATGTCGAGCGTTTTGTAAGCGAAGTGGGCGCTGCATATGAAGCGCGTACCAGTCTCAAAGGTGATTTTTATGTGTGCGGCGTAGGCGACGGTGTTAAAGAATTGAAGGAGGCGAAGTAAAATGGCAATTTTGGTGACAGGTGGAGCAGGGTATATTGGATCTCATACGGTAGCAGCATTGTTGGAACGTGGGGAAGAGGTTGTTGTACTGGATAACTTGCAGACAGGGCATCGTGAGGCGTTGCTCGGCGGTAAGTTGTATGAAGGGGATCTGCGTGACAAAGAAATTCTGGCGAAGCTGTTCGCTGAAAATTCAATCGATGCAGTTATTCACTTTGCGGCCAACTCACTCGTAGGCGAGAGTATGAAAGACCCGGCTAAATATTATGACAACAACGTGTTTGGTACACTCTGTCTCTTGGAAGCGATGAATGCAGCGAACGTACGCCGCATCGTCTTCTCCTCTACAGCAGCTACCTACGGTGAGCCTGAGAAAGTGCCAATCGAAGAAAGTGATCGTACAGAGCCAACCAACGTATATGGCGAAACGAAGCTAATGATGGAACGCATGATGTCATGGTTTGATAAAGTTCAGGATATCAAATACGTTTCCCTGCGTTACTTCAATGCAGCCGGTGCTCATGACAGCGGTAAAATTGGTGAAGATCACCAACCAGAGAGTCACCTGATTCCACTGGTGCTGCAAACGGCTTTGAAACAACGTCCGCACATCGCCGTGTTTGGTGACGACTATGCTACAGAAGACGGAACATGTATCCGCGACTATATCCACGTGAGCGACTTGGCTGATGCGCATCTGCGAGCTGTAGATTATCTTCGCAAAGGTGAGAACAGTAACGTGTTTAACCTGGGTAACGGTACAGGATTCTCAGTGAAACAAGTGATCGAAACAGCTAAAAAAGTAACTGGCCTCGATATCCCGGTTGTACAGGAACCACGTCGTGCAGGTGACCCGGCTGTGCTGGTAGCTTCATCTGCAAAAGCGAGATCCGTCCTGGGCTGGAATCCGAAATGGACCAATCTGGAAGATGTCATTCAAAGCGCTTGGAGCTGGCACCAATCACGTCCTGACGGCTACGGAAAAAACTAGGAGGCGAACACCTTATGTCACAGACTCATATTGCAGCAGGTGCCACAGAGCGGACACCGGAGCAGCAGGAAGCACTGCATGCCATTGAACGTCTGGTTGCATTTGCCTTGCAGAAACAATTAATTGAGGAAGCGGATTGGGATTATAGCCGCAACCTTTTGCTGGAACAATTCGGATTCTCAGAGCCTTATGCCGGAGAACTGGATACGACAGTGCCCGATGGCCCACAGGCGATGCTGGATACGTTGATTGATTATGGATTCACGATTGGACTTATTCCTGAAAATAGCGATACGTTCCGTGATTTGCTGGATGCCAAAATCATGGGTCATTTGATGGCACGCCCATCCGAAGTGGTTCGCGCATTCCGCCACACGGAGCAGACGGAAGGCATTGAAGCTGCCACATCTCAATTCTATGACTTGTCGATTAACTCCAACTACATTCGGATGGATCGGATCTCGAAGAACGTCTACTGGACACAGGACACCGCCTATGGAGACATGGAGATTACCATCAACCTGTCGAAGCCGGAGAAAAGTCCAAAAGAAATTGCCATGGCGAAATTGCTTCCGCCACCGGTATATCCAAAATGCCAGCTGTGTCGTGAAAATGTAGGTTACGCTGGTCGGGTGAATCACCCGGCCCGCCAGAATCTGAGAGTCATTCCGCTGGAGCTTAACAGCGAGCCTTGGTTGTTCCAATACTCGCCGTATGTGTACTACAACGAGCACTGCATCATTTTCCATCATGATCATGTGCCGATGAAACTGACAAAGGATACCTTGCGCAGGCTGCTTGCCTTTGTTGGAGAGTACCCGCATTACTTTATCGGATCTAACGCAGATCTGCCGATTGTTGGTGGATCGATTCTGACACATGACCATTTCCAAGGTGGTCGTCATACGTTCGCCATTCAAAATGCACAGCCTGAAGCGGTCTTCCGCCATGCGGATGCACCCGGACTTACACTTAGTCTTGTAAAATGGCCAATGTCTGTGATGCGTCTGGCTTCACACGATCCTGCAGAGCTGCTTGAAGCGGGGAACGCTGTATATGAAGCGTGGAAGGTCTACAGTGATTCAACTGTGGATATCGAAGCATTCAGTGAAGTGGACGGGGAACAAGTACCACACAATACAGTAACACCAATCGTTCGTCGCAGTGCAGACGGTGGCTATGAGATGGATCTCGTATTGCGAAACAATCGCACGAATGACGAGCATCCTGAAGGCATCTTCCATCCGCACCGTGAAATGCACCATCTGAAGAAAGAAAACATTGGTCTGATCGAAGTGATGGGGCTTGCAATCCTGCCAGGTCGTTTGAAAGAAGAGCTGGACAGTATCGCGGATATCCTCGCTGGCGATGCCAAACTTGCTGAAGCAGCCAAAGCTTCTGATCATGTGTTGAACAAGCATCTGGGCTGGGCGGAAGAATTGATTGGACGTTTCGGTCCTAACCTGGACAAAGAACAGGCCGTTGCCATTGTACAGCAAGAAGTGGGCTTGAAATTTGCCGAGATTCTGGAACATGCAGGTGTCTACAAATATGATGAAGCAGGACGCCAGGCTTTCCGTCGTTTTGTAAGCAGCATGGGATACACTGAATAGACATGTATAACGATGAACACCCGCCCAATCATGAGCGGGTGTTCTTGTCGTCTAGTCGTTCTTGTCATTTATGCGCATTGGAATGAACTTCCGGGCCAGTTATAATAGGGAGAAGTCTTAGAGAACCACAATGAATTGAGGGAATGGGGCAATGATTTGGAAAAGCAGGCATTGGATATTCCGTTGATTACAGACGCAGAAGAACTGCAAAGCATGGTGGGTGAACCGCATGAACATGTGCGTAACAAGGCAATCTCATTTGTGGATTCACATGTTCAGCACTTTCTATCCATGTCACCATTATTTTTCCTCTCCACGTCCGATCGTGATGGAAAGAGTGATGTGTCACCACGGGGCGACGGAGCAGGATTCGTAAAAG
This sequence comes from Paenibacillus amylolyticus, assembly GCF_001570725.1. Taxonomy (GTDB): domain Bacteria; phylum Bacillota; class Bacilli; order Paenibacillales; family Paenibacillaceae; genus Paenibacillus; species Paenibacillus amylolyticus_A. Next base: position 3,968,479 of record NZ_BCNV01000001.1, on the reverse strand, counting down.
TATATGATACATACCGGCTCGTCTATCCCGAACGCCCAGGCAATCGGCGAATAGACTCCTTGTTAAACATCTTGTCTAACCCTGGTATCGGTATGCTCTTTTTGATTCCGGGTCTGAATGAAGTGCTGCGCATTAATGGTACAGCGTCCATTACGAAGGATGAAGAATTTATCGCCAGTATGGGTTGGACCGGTAAAACGATTGGTGCGGCTGTCATAGTCGATGTGGAAGAATGCTTTATCCATTGTCCGCGAGCATTCAAACAAGCTGGATTATGGTCGGCTGAAACATGGGTGGACTCTGAGGATTTGCCTTCCACAAGCGAGATGTTTAGAGCCCATTTGGAGATTAACGGGTTGTTATAAAGTGAGTGGCTATCGATTTGTTTTTCTATAAACGGGGTACTATAATTGGAGTTGCACTAAAATTCTAAACTCCATTGGAGGCGACAATAGATATGAGATCTTTCCAATTCTATAATCCAACCCGACTGATTTTCGGTAAAGGACAACTGGAAGCATTGAAAACAGAGGTGCCGAAATACGGTAAACGGGTTCTGCTTGTATATGGTGGCGGCAGTATCAAACGCAGTGGGCTGTATGATCAAGTGATCGGTTTGCTTAAGGAAGTTGGAGCAGAAGTGACTGAACTGGCAGGCGTTGAACCGAACCCGCGTCTTTCTACAGTGCATAAAGGGGTAGACCTCTGCAAAACCAATAACATCGACCTGATTCTCGCTGTAGGTGGCGGTAGTGTACTGGACTGCTCCAAAGCTATTGCTGTAGGTGCTAAATATGATGGCGACATGTGGGATTTTGCTCAGCGTAAGGCTGTTGCACAGGACGCTCTTCCACTTGGTACGGTATTGACGATGGCAGCAACGGGTTCGGAGATGAACTCTGGTTCGGTTATTACAAATCAGGATACACAAGAAAAACTGGGCTGGGGCAGCGCATATTCATTCCCTGCATTCTCCATCCTGGATCCGGTGAATACATACACTGTTCCGCTGGACCAAACAGTATACGGTATGGTTGACATGATGTCCCACGTATTGGAGCATTACTTCCATCTGGATGCCAACACGCCGGTTCAACTCGGCTTCTGTGAGACGATTCTGCGTACTGTAATGGAAGCAGCACCACGTCTGGTTGAAGATCTGGAGAACTATGAACTGCGTGAAACGATTTTGTATTGCGGAACAATGGCACTGAATGGCGTGCTGAATATGGGTCTCGCAGGAGACTGGGCAACACATAATATCGAACACGCGGTATCCGCAGTGTATGATATCCCACATGGTGGCGGACTGGCGATCCTGTTCCCGCACTGGATGAAACATAACCTGGATGTCAATGTGGACCGATTCAAACGTCTCGCGATCAATGTGTTTGAAGTGAGTCCTGAAGGTAAGTCGGACAGACAGATTGCCGAAGAAGGCATTGATGCACTCAGCAAATTCTGGACATCCATTGGTGCTCCTAACCGTTTGGCTGATTATGATATCGATGATAGCCAAATCGACGTTATGGCTGATAAAGCCATGTTGTTCGGCCCGTTTGGTAACTTCAAGAAATTGCAACGGGAAGATGTTGTATCCATCTACAAGGCTTCTCTGTAATTCAATTATCACTGACAAGTGAACAGACACATCCTGTTGTTTAATAGCCGCAAGTCTCCTTCATGGGGGCTTGCGGTTTTTTTATGTAATACCCATTATCGGCTCCAGAATACATTTGAGGAAAGATTTTGAAACATTTTGAGGTTAGTTACGTATTTATTTACATGTGGAATGCCCAGTTAGGATGAATTTGCGGCAGAGGAGAGGAGGAACAGGGGATGGAGACGATTTATTGGGGGTGTCTAATCGGAGGAGCAATATTTGCGGTTGTCAGCCTTGTGCTGGGTGACTTGATTGATGGTTTGCTGGACGGAGCCTTCGAAATGCCAGGTCTTGATTTTTTCAAACCCGTTGTGTTAGCTGGTTCCATTACAACCTTTGGTGGGGCAGGCATTATGCTGACACGTTATAGTTCATTAAGTGCGATGTCGGTTCTAATATTATCCCTGCTTATAGGTATTGCTGCAGCCATGCTGGTATTCTTCGCATATATCAAACCGATGCGTAACAGCGATGTCTCGATTGCATTTTCAATGAAAGAGTTATCAGGAAAAATTGGGGAAATTACCATTCCGGTGCCGGAAAAAGGTTTTGGTGAAGTGATGATTCGTTTTGCTTCCGGTAGTACGATTCAGACAGCATCCAGCTTTGAACACCTCCCCATTGCGGCGGGAGCGCGTGTTGTTGTTGTGGATGTAGTAGACGGTGTACTGCGTGTGTCGGAATGGGATGAAAATGTACTTAAAGATTTATAAAGTATTCTTATCACCTAAGTATTTTAAGCACTCATCATGAATGAATAAGGGGAGAGATGTGGAATGGATAATTTGAATTTGAATTGGGATGTTTTATTGATTCCTATAGTTGTGGTCGGAGTCATTCTAATTTTAGGTCTGGCTTTCTGGGCGAGATACAAAACGGTTGGACCGGATGAAGCGATGATCGTTACGGGATCATTCTTGGGAAGCAAAAATATTTCCGATGATGATTCTGGCCGGAAAATTAAAATTGTTCGCGGTGGCGGTGCTTTTATCCTGCCAGTGTTCCAGCAATCCGAGTTTATCTCCTTATTGTCTCACAAGCTGGATGTCTCCACACCTGAAGTGTACACGGAACAAGGTGTTCCAGTTATTGCAGACGGTGTCGCTATTATCAAGGTTGGGGGCGCTGTAGAGGACGTTGCTACGGCAGCTGAGCAATTCATCGGTAAACCTGTAGAAGCGCTGAGAAGCGAAGCACAGGAGGTACTGGAGGGGCATTTGCGGGCCATCCTCGGTACGATGACGGTGGAAGAAGTATATCGGAACCGGGATCGATTTGCGCAAGAGGTTCAAGGAGTCGCAGCTAGAGATCTGAAGAAAATGGGATTGCAGATTGTCTCATTTACCATTAAGGACGTTCGTGACAAACAGGGCTACCTGGATGCTCTTGGTAAACCGAGAATTGCCGCGGTGAAGCGTGATGCCGAAATTGCTGAAGCGGAAGCGATGCGTGATGCACGTATTCAGAAGGCCAATGCGGAAGAACAGGGTCAAAAAGCGGAGTTGCTGCGGGATACCAATATCGCCGAAGCAGCCAAAGAGAAGGAACTGAAAGTTGCCACGTTTAAGCGGGATCAGGATACAGCGAAAGCGGAAGCCGATCAGGCGTATCATATCCATGAAGCTCGTGCGAGACAGACCGTAGTGGAAGAAGAAATGAAGGTTGAACTCGTTCGTAAAGAACGTGAGATCGATCTGCAAGAAAAAGAAATCGTCGTACGTGAGAAGCAATATGATGCTGAAGTGAAGAAAAAGGCAGAAGCAGATCGTTATGCGGTGGAGCAGGCGGCTGAAGCGGATAAAGCCAAGAGAATGCGTGAAGCCGATGCGGTACAGTACTCCATCGAAACGCATGCCAAAGCAACCGCTGAACAGAAGCGACTTGAAGGTCAGGCTATGGCGGATGCGGAACTTGCCAAAGGTACAGCGGATGCAGAGGTTATTCGTCTACGTGGTCTTGCGGAAGCAGAAGCGAAGGAAAAACTGGCCGAGGCGTTCCAGAAGTTTGGCGAAGCGGCTGTACTCGATATCATTGTCAAAATGTTGCCTGAACTGGCTGGCAAAATTGCAGAGCCAATTGCATCCATTGATAAACTGACTGTGGTAGATACAGGTAAAGGTGAAGGTGCCACGCGGGTTAGTAACTATGTTACCGAGTTAATGGCGACGGCACCAGAGATGCTCAAGAGCGTATCCGGCATCGATGTAGAACAGCTGATTAAAGGCCTTACCAAGACCAAAACACCTGCGCCGGTTGCCATCCAACAGAGCGAGGCAGTTACAACTCCTTCAATAATCGACAAGATTGTGGAAAGAGCTGGGGTTGACGAGTAAGAAGCACTTCGAATGTTGCATGGTTGTTCTATTGACCTTAAGGCGAATTTTTGTTACTTTTTAAGCGAGACGTCCGGCGCGATTTGCCTGCTCCGGATGTCTTTTCGTTCTTAACTAGGGTGTGACTTATCACATCTAAGATGGTGTGAAAAAGAGGTGCAAACTTTGAGTAGCCTGCATGTAGCCAAAGCGCTAAATAATAATGTAATCATTGCACAACATCCTGAACATGGGGAAGTCGTCGTGATTGGTAAAGGCATCGGCTTCAACAGGAAAACTAATGACATTATTCCACTGATGGCTGTAGAGAAGATGTTCATTTTGAGAAACCAGCAAGAGCAAGAGCAGTACAAGCAGCTTCTTCCACAGGTGGATGAAGCGTTGATCGAGATTATTAACGAAGTCATTACGTATATTGCAGAGCGTACGGACGTTCCGCTGAATGAACATATCCATATTGCATTAACCGATCATATTTCTTTCGCGTTAAAACGCAAGGAGCAAGGAATTGTCATACAGAACCCGTTTTTATATGAAACTCGTGAGATCTACCCTGAAGAATATCGAATGGGAGAATACGCTGTTCGTCTGATCAAGGAGAAAATGGGTGTAGATTTGGGGATGGACGAGATTGGTTTTGTTGCCCTTCATATCTATAGCGCAATGACCAACCAGAATATATCCCAGGTACGTGAACACTCACAGCTGATCACCGATTTGGTGAGCCTGGTGTCCGACCAACTCGATTATTCGTTTGAAACGGAATCGCTTGACTACTCCCGTTTGCTGACTCATCTTCGATTCGCACTTGAGCGTGTTCGCCGTGGAGACAAAGTCGAAGAACTTCATAAATTGGATTCGCTGCTTAAGTTGGAGTACCCCGAAATGTACTCGCTTGCATGGAAGCTGACCAAAGTGATGGAGAAAAGGCTAAGCCTGCCTGTTTATCCTGCGGAAGTAGGCTATCTGACTATACATCTTCAACGACTGTATCAGCGGAAAGAAGAAGAGAATAAGTGAAATCATTCCAATGATGGAATGCGGGATTGATTTTTTTGCTGTAAAGGCTTGCAATGGATTAGAACTGGTGCTACAATGGTCTCCGTAATCAAGCAACTGAATAAACAAAAGCGACGTGTTACTGACTCGATCAGGCATGAGTTAACTAGAGTGTGATTGTTCTTTCCTTGTACAGGGTATGCTATACCCCAAGGTTGGTACAGTTCACTTTATTAATTCATGCCTTTTTTGTGTCCCCTTGCTTGCATCACGACACACAACTTAGACGAAAGGGAGAATACGACGCGATGTTTAAAAAGCTCTTCGGTGTATTGCAAAGAGTCGGTAAAGCTCTCATGTTGCCTGTAGCCATTCTGCCTGCGGCAGGTTTGCTGCTCGGAATTGGTAACATGTTGGTTAATCCAGACTTTTTGCAATATGTAACGGCGCTCGACACCCCTTGGGTGAACTCGATCGCAACAATTATGATGAACGCAGGTCAGATCGTATTTGATAATCTGGCATTGCTGTTCGCCGTCGGTGTAGCCGTCGGATTGGCCGGTGGCGAAGGGGTTGCAGGTCTTGCAGCCATCATCGGTTATCTGGTCATGAACGTCACACTGGGTACCGCAGTAGGGGTTACCCCGGCAATGATCGGCGAAGTGCCGGGTTATGCCAGCATCTTGGGTATCCCAACATTAAGTACAGGCGTGTTCGGAGGTATTATCATAGGTATCGCCGCCGCGCTGTGTTACAATCGATTTTTCAAAATCGAACTGCCGTCTTACCTGGGTTTCTTTGCAGGTAAACGATTTGTTCCGATTATCACTTCGGTTGTTTCCCTCTTAATCGGGTTGCTTCTGGTGATTATCTGGCCACCGATTCAAAATGGATTGAATGCTGTGTCTCACTTCATGGTAGATACAAGCCCGACATTGTCGGCCTTCATCTTCGGAGTCGTGGAACGGTCATTAATTCCGTTCGGTCTTCACCACATTTTCTACTCCCCATTCTGGTTTGAGTTCGGTGAGTACGTAAACAAAGCTGGAGATGTCATCCGTGGTGACCAGCAGATCTTCTTCAATCAATTGCGTGATGGTGCAAACCTCACAGCAGGAACGTTCCAGGTTGGTAAATTCCCGTTCATGATGTTCGGTTTGCCAGCGGCTGCTCTTGCGATGTACCATGAAGCAAGACCAGAACACAAAAAGTATGTTGCAGGTATTATGGGTTCGGCAGCGTTGACTTCGTTCCTGACAGGGATCACTGAACCACTTGAATTCTCGTTCCTGTTTGTAGCTCCAATCCTGTTTGCAGTACACTGTATCTTTGCAGGTTTGTCTTTCATGACCATGCAAATTCTGGGTGTCAAGATCGGTATGACCTTCTCCGGTGGGTTCATTGACTTCCTGATCTTCGGTATTATTCCGAACCGTACACCTTGGTGGGACGTGATTATCGTCGGCTTGATTCTTGCAGTGATCTACTATTTCGGTTTCCGATTGATCATTCGCAAATTCAATCTCAAAACACCAGGACGCGAAGAGGCAACGCCTGAAACAGCGTCTGGCGCAGGCTCCGGTTCAACGGATGATCTGCCTCATAACATTCTCGAAGCTTTTGGTGGCAAAGAGAACATCAAACATCTGGACGCTTGTATTACTCGTTTGCGGATTGAAGTGAATGAGAAATCCAATGTAAAAAAAGATCGTTTGAAACAATTGGGTGCATCTGGTGTGCTTGAAGTGGGTAATAATGTTCAAGCCATCTTCGGAACACGTTCCGATACGATTAAATCTCAAATGCAGGATATTATTGCAGGACGAACACCAGCACCAACGCCAGCGGCTGCTAAACCAACTCCTGAAGAGGAGAAGGCACAAGGTGAGCAAGGCGAACGTATCGTTGCTGAGGATATCGTAATGCCAGTCAACGGTGAATTGCTGGACATTTCGAACGTACCTGATCCGGTCTTTGCTGAGAAAATGACAGGTGATGGATTCGCTATTTTGCCACATGATGGCACAATAACTTCTCCTGTGTATGGTAAAGTGTTTAATGTATTTCCAAGCAAACACGCCGTGGGCATCATGTCTGACGGTGGCAAGGAAGTGCTTGTTCATATAGGTGTCAATACGGTGAAGCTGAAAGGTCAAGGCTTTAACGTACTGGTGCAGGAAGGTGATCTGGTATCGGCTGGTCAGCCGATTATGGAAGTGGATCTGGAGTATGTCAAAGCAAACGCTCCTTCGATCATTTCACCAGTTATTTTCACCAACCTGCCAGAGGGCTCCACAGTGACCTTGAAGAAGAGTGGAGTGCTGAAAGTTGGCGATCAGCCAATCATTGAGATAAAATAAGAAGTGTTACGACGATGGCAAGCAAGTGTAAATATATGCAATGCCTAAACCAAATTACTGAAAGTGAGATGATTGTAATGCAACAAACATTCAGAATTACAGACGAAGATGGTATCCACGCACGTCCGGCGACAGCCCTGGTTAATACAGCTAACAAATTCAAAGGTGCAGAATCCTTTGCAGAAGCTAACGGTAAAAAAGTAACGTTGAAATCCATCCTGGGCGTTCTTTCCCTCGGATTGGAACAAGGCGACACTATCAGCATCATCGTTGAAGGCGAAGGCGAAGCTGAAGCTCTTCAAGCTTTGACTGACGTTATGGTTAACGAAGGGTTGGGCGAAATTAATGCTTAATGTCTCCGGGATCGCGGCTTCGGCGGGTATTGCTATCGCCAAGGCGTTTATCTTGGAGCATCCTGACTACTCTGTAGAAAAACGCCAAATTAACGACGTTGACGCAGAAATCGCGAAACTCGACTCAGCTCTGGGGAAATCCCAGGCTGAGCTTGAGGCGATCAAAGAGCGTACTTTACAAGAGCTTGGTGAGAAAAAAGCTGAGATTTTTGCTTCGCATTTGCTCATTCTGAATGACCCGGAACTGATTGATCCGGTTAAAGCTAGAATTGCAGATGACATGATCAATGCAGAATTTGCTTTGAACGAAACGGCATCGCAATTTATCTCCATGTTCGAGAACATGAAGAGTGCATACCTGCAGGAACGTGCAGCAGATATGCGTGACGTTACCAAACGTGTGCTAAATCACTTGCTTGGTATCGACTTCATGAGTCCGGCTGAGATCAATGAAGAAGTAATCGTGCTTGCCGAGGATCTGACGCCTTCCGACACGGCTCAATTGAACCGCCAATTTGTTAAAGGTTTTGCAACCAACATTGGTGGACGTACTTCTCACTCGGCGATCATGGCTCGCTCTCTTGAAATTCCGGCTGTTGTTGGAACCAAGGACATCTTGGCTCAAGCGAAACAAGGCGATATGATCATTGTTGACGGTCTGGATGGTCACGTACTGGTTAACCCTACTGATGAAGTTATTGCTGAATACCGTGCCAAACAGGAACAGTATGATGCACAACGTGCAGAGTGGAGAAAACTTCGTGATGAGCCAACAGTAACGGTGGACAACGTTCATGTTGAACTTGCAGCCAACATCGGTACACCGAATGATGTAACGGGTGTTCTGGAGAACGGTGGCGAGGCTGTAGGCCTGTACCGTACCGAGTTCTTGTACATGGGCAGAGACAAGCTTCCTTCCGAAGACATTCAGTATAATGCTTACAAAGCGGTACTGGAAAAAATGGAAGGCAAACCTGTCGTTGTTCGTACACTCGACATCGGTGGAGACAAAGAGCTTCCATACCTGGATCTGCCAAAAGAAATGAATCCATTCCTCGGCTTCCGCGCAGTTCGTCTGTGTCTGGACCGTCTGGATATCTTCCGTACACAATTGCGTGCATTGCTGCGTGCAAGCGTACATGGAAACCTGCGTGTCATGTTCCCAATGATCGCAACACTGGGTGAATTCCGTGAAGCAAAAGCTGTCTTGCTCGAAGAGAAAGAGAAGCTGGTTGCTGAAGGGATTGCTGTTTCTGACAGCATTCAACTCGGAATCATGGTCGAAATTCCTTCGACTGCAGTTCTGGCGGATCAATTTGCCAAAGAAGTGGATTTCTTCAGTATCGGAACGAACGATCTGATTCAATACACAATGGCTGCTGACCGTATGAACGAACGAGTGGCATATCTGTACCAACCTTACAACCCAGCCATTTTGCGTTTGGTTAAAATGGTTATCGATGCAGCGCATCGTGAAGGCAAATGGGTTGGCATGTGTGGTGAGATGGCAGGAGACGAAACAGCAATTCCATTGCTGCTCGGTCTTGGATTGGATGAGTTCAGCATGAGCGCAACATCCATTCTGCCAGCTCGTAGTCAGATCACCAAGCTGTCCCGTGCGGATATGCAGGAACTGGCTGCTAAAGCTCTGGATATGCAAACGGCTGAACAAGTTGTTGAATTGGTTCAAAGCATTCAAGCGTAATTTTGCCGGGGTTTCCTCCGGATTTGAGGTTTTTCTTTTTCCGATAATGAGCTGCATTCATGCAGCGATTTTGCCGGTATCCGCGAATCATGTGGATATCGGCTTTTTTTGTTGCTCGAAATGTATAGGGTTTAGAAGGGGAGCTCAAGGAGAAAGGTTCTGTACTGTCTAGCCCAAAAAATGCTCTTACTGATGTAGTTAACATCAGCAAGAGCATGGATTAGTAATTCACTTAGTGCTTAACTGCAAGCGCAGTTCAATACAGGTTTGCGGGCCGCGGTTGTCTCATCAAGACGAGTAACCGGTGTACCGTAAGGTGCGTTGAGGACCAATTCAGGTGTCTCTTCCGCTTCTTTGGCAATCCGTATCATCGTATCTATGAATCCATCCAGCGTTTCTTTGCTTTCGGTCTCTGTCGGCTCGATCATGATGCATTCCTCCACATTGAGCGGGAAGTACACCGTAGGCGGGTGATATCCAAAATCAAGCAATCGTTTGGCAACATCTAGTGTACGCACACCATATTGCTTCAATCCCCGACCAGACATCACGAATTCATGTTTACATACGCCTGGATATGGAATCTCATAGTAAGGTGCGAGGCGTGCCATCATATAGTTGGCATTCAGTACCGCACACTCAGATACACGGCGTAAACCTTCCGGTCCATAGGTGCGAATGTAGGCATAGGCGCGTACCAAAATACCGAAGTTGCCGTAGTAGGCTTTCACTCGACCAATGGATTGATCTCCTTCACGGTCCAGTGCATATACGCCCTGTTCGTTCTTAATGACCATCGGTTTAGGCAGGAACGGAATCAGACGACTCTTCACGCCGACTGGTCCGGCACCGGGTCCACCACCGCCGTGAGGTGTACTCATCGTTTTGTGCAAGTTCAGATGCACCACGTCAAAGCCCATATCACCCGGACGGGTAATGCCCATAATGGCATTCGAGTTGGCTCCATCGTAATACAACAAGCCACCAGCCTGATGCACGATGGATGCAATCTCCTGAATGTCTTTCTCGAACAAACCAAGTGTATTCGGGTTCGTCAGCATCAATGCTGCTGTATCCGAACCGACGGCTGCACGGAGTGCGTCCAGATCGACCAGTCCGTCTGCACGGGACGGAATTGTCACAGTCTCAAATCCTGCAACGGTTGCACTTGCCGGGTTGGTACCATGAGAAGAATCGGGCACGATGACTTTGGTACGTTGTTCACCACGACCTTCGTGGTAGGCACGAATCATCATAAGTCCAGTCCATTCTCCATGAGCACCAGCGGCTGGTTGCAGGGTCACAGCGTCCATACCTGTCAGACCTGCAAGGTCGTTTTGCAACGTATATAACAGTTCAAGTGCACCTTGAATGCTGGATTCATGCTGGTACGGATGGATTTTGGCAAAACCGTTATAACGTGCAACATCCTCATTAATCTTCGGATTGTATTTCATCGTACAAGAGCCCAGTGGATAAAATCCGTTGTCTACACCGAAGTTGCGACGGGACAGCGCAGTATAGTGCCTGATAACATCTACCTCGAATACTTCCGGCAGTGCCGCTGCTTCCGAACGGAGCATTTCCCGGGGAATCAACGTATCGGCAGACTGGCGAGGAACGTCACATTCTGGCAAGGAATAAGCGACACGTCCAGGGCTGCTGAGTTCAAAAATCAATGATTGTTCCGGAGCAGGAGACAGGGTCTGTGCACTGAATGTTGTAACCGTCTCAGGTTGAACCGAAGTGGAGACAGAAGTACCTGTTTCCGACTGTCCTTGTACCGATGTTGTCGTTGTCGTCGTTTCCTGAGTCACAGGGATCCCTCCAATGCTCGTGCGAATTCGTCAATCTCTTCCTTACTGCGTCGTTCAGTAACAGCAATCAGCATATGTCCGGCAAGCTCTGGATAATCACGTCCGAGTTCGTAACCACCAATGAAGCCGGCATCCAGCAGTTTCAACTGAAGGGCATCCACATCGGTTCCTTCAGGAAGCTTAATCACAAACTCATTAAATGTTGGTGCATGAAATGTAAGGCTAACTCCAGGAATCGCAGTTAATGTACTCAGGGTGTAATGACTCTTTTGCAAATTCAGATCCGCGACATCGATCATTCCTTGTTTACCCATGATGGACATATATACAGATGCGCTGAGTGCAAGCAAAGCCTGGTTGGAACAGATGTTGGATGTCGCCTTTTCACGACGGATGTGCTGTTCACGCGCTTGCAGCGTGAGTACAAAACCACGCTTGCCGTTGCGATCGGTTGTCTGGCCTACGATTCGGCCAGGAATTCGGCGCATATGAGGCTGGGATACGGCGAAATATCCGCATGTCGGGCCGCCGAGTGAAGCGGCGATACCGAGGGGCTGCGCATCGCCAACAACGATGTCGGCACCCAGCTTGCCTGGGGCTTCCAGCAGACCCAGCGATAGCGGGTTAGCACTTACAACGAGCAGACCCTTGTGCGCATGCACGAGGTCAGCGGCTTGCTTCACATTTTCCACGGCACCAAAGAAGTTCGGGCTTTGGATCATGACCGCTGCGGTATCGTCCGATATGGCAGCTTGCAGGGCATCCCAGTCAGTGACGCCATCCTTATAACCAATCTCGACAATCTCCAGACGGAGTCCGTGCGCATATGCCTGCAATACCTGACGCGCTTCCGGATGAACGGTACGGGATACGATGAGCTGTTTGCGACGCGTTGCTGCTGCGGCCAAGTTTCCTGCTTCCGCAAAGGCAGTTGCACCGTCATACATGCTGGCATTGGCTACAGCCATACCGGTTAATTCACAGATGTAGGATTGAAATTCGAAAATCGCCTGTAGTTCACCTTGGCTGATCTCAGGCTGATAAGGTGTGTAGGCGGTGTAGAACTCCGAACGGGAAATGACATGATTGATGACGGAAGGAACATGATGATCATATATACCTGCGCCGAGGAAGCTGGCGTGTGTTTCAAAATTGGCGTTGGCGCCAGCTTGTTTGGACATGTGACGTGTCAGCGCATATTCATCGAGTTTGGAGGATACGGGCAGCTCGCCCTGATAACGAATCTCTTTTGGAATGTCCTGGAACAGATCCTCCAGCGTATCCACACCGATGGTTGCGAGCATGGCGCTCTGATCTTGCTCGGTCATGGGAATGTAACGGTGCTTGCTCATGCTTGATCAGCTCCTTGAGTAGGTGTCTTTGACGTGCGTGTCCGTTTATGAAAAGGGGTCTTCACGACCTCGGCTTTCAGCTTCTTGCCGCGAATCTCAATCTCAAGCGGGGTTCCCAGCGCAGCGTATTTGCTGTCGATGAGGGCCAGCCCCAGATTACGCTTCAATGTAGGTGATTGTGTGCCTGTCGTCACTTCGCCAATCTGTACGCCTTCGGCGTAAATCGGATAGTGGGGACGGGGAATACCGCGCTCCAGCACTTCGATGCCGACCAGTTTGCGGGCGGGACCATCAGTTTTTTGCTGTAACAAGGCTTCGTGTCCGATAAAAGGTCCGGCATTCAGCTTCACAAACATGCCAACGCCAGCTTCGAGCGGAGAGATGGTTGCCGACAATTCCTGTCCATACAGGGGGAGCCTCGCTTCAAAGCGCAGCGTATCCCGGGCACCAAGTCCGGTTGGTACGAGTCCGTGACCTTCACCAGCTTGCATTAATCCATTCCACACCGCAGCGGCCTGGTCCGCAGGAACATATAGTTCAAAGCCATCCTCACCGGTATAACCGGTACGGGACAACAGTAATTTTACTCCACATACTTCGGCGTCCTGCACAAAACGAAACGGTTCAATCGTGGATACATCCGTAGCTGTAACTTTTCCAATAATATCTACAGCCAGTGGACCTTGCAGGGCGAGTAGCGCTGTCTGCTCCGAATCGTTGGTCATGCTTACGCCAGGGATCAGGTGCTCTTGCAGCCATGCCCAATCCTTATCGATATTGGAGGCGTTAACGACGAGCATATAATGCTGAACTTCCAGCTTATACACGAGCAGATCATCCACCACACCGCCATCTGGGTAACACATCAGGGTGTACTGGGCTTGACCGGGAACCAGCGTGGTCACATCATTGGTCGTCATTTGTTGCAAAAACGCTTCAGCCTGCTCACCCTGTACTGTGAATTCACCCATATGGGATACATCGAACAGTCCAGCACGCTCACGCACCGCTTCATGTTCTTTCTGGATTCCGCTGAATTGCACCGGAAGCTCCCAGCCTCCAAAATCAATGCACCGTACGCCTTCATATTGCTGATATAGGGGGAAGAGTGGTGTTCTAAGCAAATCGGACATCAAATCACCTCGTCATGGGCCGTCAACCGGCCGAATATGCAATCGTGGATCAATGAACCAGAGTATTTTTAAATTTTTCAGCATAAATTTTGCGTAGATAAGTATGGTAAGGCAGCTATGACAGCGCCGATTCCGATCTGAATCCTGTTTTTCGTTTTTTTGGGAAAAAGGAAAAGGACAGGCCAAAGAACCGGCATGCCAAGTAGCACGCTGTATTCTAAGGCTCTGTCCCTTGTACCTGAGAGTTACCCCGCCGCATTAGTGCAGCAGGTTTCCCCTTGGGTGATCATAACGCCCGCACAGGGCGAATAGATGCTCTCCAGAGTTGCGTCCCGTAAAAGTCCTTTTGCCTGAGAGATTCACCCCCGCTTATCGGTGGTTTACTCCTTCGGCGTTACCTCATGTACATCCCGAATCGGGTGTCACGGGTAATCTCTCCCTTTACATTCATCCGCGGGTATAACATAGACCAATAAACACATTTACTCTTCTCATTAAAACGTGAATCCACTGCTGATGTCAAGAACGATATCATAGAAAATGATTTAAAACCGAATATTTATTTAGTTTGTAGTTTTATTGTTCGTGTATTTAAAAAGACTACGCTTACTATTCTAATATTCACCAGTATATGTAGAAAGAGTGTATTCGGGTTACGGTTTGAGGAGGCCATTATTAAATAATTTGTGAGGTATATTGACATTTGATTCAAAAATATCATACGCTATGTTCTGGGAAAAAGGTTAAGGTCAAAGAACGCATGCACTCATTAATGAAAAGCGAGGCGGATATCGATGAGCGAATTGAAAAGTGATTTCCTGTACAGTGAAGAGCACGAATGGGTGCAAATCGTAGGGGAGGATACTGTACGTATTGGCATTACCGAGTTCGCGCAGCATCAGCTGGGTGACATTGTGTTTGTGGAATTGCCTGACCTTGAATCCAATGTAAAAGCAGAAGATAGCATTGGAACGATCGAATCGGTCAAAACGGTGTCGGACTTGTTTTCTCCAGTCACTGGTTCAATCATTGCGGTGAATGATTCGTTACAGGACTCACCTGAGCTTGTGAACAGCTCTCCTTACGAGGAAGGCTGGATGATTGAGATCCGCGTTGAGGGAGATCTGACAGCAGCATTGTCTACATTGATGAATGCAGACGCGTATCGTAAACATACGGAAGAATAGTATGAACGAACTTGTACTTATTAACATATATTTTATAACAAAATGAGATATGCTTCATATTGTTTCGACCTGTGTGAGCCTGAGGCTTGCACAGGTTTTTTGTGTTTTCCGAGGATGGTTTTGAATGCAGATTGAAGCAGATTATGGATGTGAAGTGCCCGATTGGAACATGCTACAGGTTAGAAATTGATTTTGGAAATGATAAAAGTCATAGGAAGAAAAGCCTTATGTACCAATGGGTTCAGCTAATATGCATCAATTAAAACGATTACATAACCTAATGTTGTCATCATTGTTCATGACGAAAGTACGCTTTCATTTGATTGAACAGGAGAGCATTCTCGCTTAGGATTACAGCAGGGGAGAAATGATACCCCTTTCATAAACATAATGACTTGATCCAAGGAGGATAATACAATGAGTAATTTGGACCAATCGTCCAATTCCAAAGGTGGGCTACGGGTAGGTGTGCAGCGTTTTGGCCGATTCCTGAGTGGTATGGTCATGCCGAATATGGGAGCGTTCATCGCCTGGGGATTAATTACGGCGCTGTTCATTCCAACAGGCTGGTTCCCTAACGAGACGCTTGCACAGCTAGTCGATCCGATGATCAAATATTTGCTGCCGCTGTTAATTGGTTACACCGGGGGTACGATGGTGCATGGTCAGCGTGGTGGCGTCGTGGGTGCCATTATGACCATCGGGGTCATCGTGGGTAGTGATATTCCGATGTTCCTCGGTGCGATGATTGCCGGACCTCTGGCAGCATGGATTATCAAAAAATTCGATAAATCCATTGAAGGCAAAGTTAGAGCCGGATTTGAAATGCTGGTTAATAACTTCTCAGCCGGTATTATTGGCGGGATCTTGGGGATCATTGCGCTACTGGGCATCGGGCCTGCTGTAGAAGCGATTAGTAAAGTATTGTCTGCCGGGGTACAAGGCTTAATGAATCTGGGCTTGTTACCGCTGGTCAACCTGATTATTGAACCGGGTAAAGTATTGTTCCTGAACAATGCGATCAACCACGGGATTCTCACACCGATTGCAACAGATCAAGCGAGAGAATTAGGGCAATCTGTATTATACATGCTTGAATCGAACCCGGGTCCGGGACTTGGTATCTTGCTTGCTTACTGCTTCTTCGGACGCGGAATGGCCAAATCTTCTGCACCAGGTGCTGTTATCATTCATTTCTTCGGGGGAATTCATGAGATCTACTTCCCTTACATTCTGATGAGACCAATTCTGATTCTTGCAGCAATCGCGGGTGGCGTCGCAGGTACATTAACATTCATGCTAACCGGAGCAGGGCTTGTTTCAGCACCATCACCGGGTAGTATTATCGCATATTTCCTTTTAACACCAAAAGGTGGATATCTGCCGATGCTCGCAGGGGTTCTTGTAGCAGCAGTCGTTTCCTTCCTGGTGGCAGCACTGTTGCTGAAAACGGGTAAACAAAAGGACGAAGATCTGGAGTCCGCATCCAGCCGGATGAAAGACATGAAGAGTCAAGGAACTGTGCCAAACGCTGGCATTACCGCTAACCAACGTGAAGCAGACAGAACTGCGGATATGGCTACTTCTACATTGAAAACACATGTGAAGAAGATTGTATTCTCCTGTGATGCAGGCATGGGTTCGAGTGCCATGGGTGCTTCCATTCTACGCAAGAAGATGAAGGCAGAGGGGATTGATGTTACGGTGACCAATACGGCCATCAGTGATATCCCGCCGGATGCTGATGTGGTCATCACACAACAAATATTAACGGATCGTGCTCGCTCCGTTGCGCCGAACGCAGAACATATATCCATCGACAACTTCCTAAAAAGCCCGGAATACGATGCGCTCGTTGAACGTCTGAAGTAATTGCACGCATTTGTTTTCCCTGAGCCGGAGGCTGAGATATGAGTATTACCAAAAGACAACGTGAAATCGTGGAGTTCCTGCTAGAGCATCCACATGAAGTAACAGCCGGCGAAATCGCCGTTGAAGTAAAGGTCAGTACCCGAACCGTTCACCGGGAGCTTCAAATGATTGAACAATGGCTTGAACCCCTGGGAATGAAGCTGGAAAAAAAATCAGGAACCGGTATCCGAATCGATGCTGGTTCCGATGATCTGGCTGTATTGCGCCAGCAATTGGAGGGTAAAGAATACGTAGAGTTTACGCCAGAAGAGCGTAAGCTCTTCATGCTTTGCATCCTGCTTGATGAACCGGAGCCTGTAAAGTTGCTCGCCCTGGCTTCCGATCTGAAAGTGACTGTATCTACCGTAACTACTGATCTGGACGATTTGGAATCACGGATTCGTCAGGCGGGACTGAAGCTGGTTCGCAGACGTGGATATGGCGTCAAGATTAACGGAAGCGAGACGATTCATCGCACAGCCATAGCTGCACTTGCACTGGAATTTTTGGATGAGTCTGACTTGTTCGGAAGACAGCCTGAACAAGGGTGCTCCATCGTAAACCAAAAACTGTTGGATATGATCGGACACGGTGATGTGCTTACGGTCGAAAATGCGTTATGGCAACCAGATATCGAATGGCTGGAGAACATCCCGGAACGCCAATACATGAAGCTGCTGATTCAATTGTCCGTAGCGGTTGTACGTATTCGTAAAGGCTTTGGCATTGGCCGTATGTCTCCACGAGAGAAAACGGGGGATGACGTTGCAGAGCGGGATGATATGAAGGTTCCGCCTTATATGGCATCCCGCTTGTGTGGTGTGTTATCCACCCAGCTGGGGCTGACATTCTCCCAAGATGAGCAAGCTTATTTTCACAGACTATTAGTTGAGACAGAGCAGCGAATTCACTCTTCCAGGCTGTTGCCAATAGACGACTTGATTTTACTGGACAGGGTACATTCATTGATTGATCAGATGCAGGCGAGAACGCATTATGCCTTTCATGAGGATCGTTTGCTTCGTGAAGGTCTACTTGGTCATATGGAACCTGTAATGGAGCGAATTGAAGGACAACAGATGATTCGTAATCCGCTATTGCAGCAGATTCGCAAGGATTATGATTTACTCTTCGAAGATGTCAAAAAATCCGTGGGGCAAGCTTGGCCAGGTACAGACGTTCCGGATGAGGAAATTGGTTTTCTGGTCATGCATTTTGGAGCTTCCATTGAGAGGTTACGTGCACTGAAACGGGAAATCAGGGCCATCATCGTGTGTACAAGCGGAATCGGTTCATCACGTATGCTTTCCAGCCGATTGTCCAAGGAGATTCCCGAGATTCGGATCATGGATAGCGTGTCCTGGTACGAGGCTGCCCGGATACCTACAGATCAATATGATCTGGTGTTATCCACTGTCGATCTGCCGATGGATGAGCATCAGTATTACAAAGTGAGTCCACTGCTTACAGCAGAAGAGAGCGAGCGCCTGCGGCATTTTATTAAAACCACAACGTTACAACAGCAGCATAACAAGCCCCGTGAAACAGAGGTTCAGACGACAAGTCGTTACTCGGACCCTGACGGAATGGAAGCTACACTGATTGAAATCGTCCGAATTATTGGCAAGTTTCAGGTGTATCCGCTGGATAATCAAGATATTGGTTTCTATAAAACCGTGTATGCGATGTGCAATGTACTCCATGGATCTGGTGTATTGAAGGAGCCGGAGGAGATCGCGAAACGGTTGGAGGCACGTGAGGCAGTGGGGAGTCAGAAGATTCCCGGCACAAGACTTGCGCTCTTTCATACACGAAGTGAGGGGATCTACAGGCCATCTATCAGTCTGTTTCAGCTCACGGAGCCACTCCTTCGTACGCCGGATGATCCGGCAGGAGTTACCCATATTCTCTTGATGCTCGGTCCAAGAGAATTATCCAAGGAAAGCTTGGAGGTTCTCAGTGAGATCAGCGCCCTGTTATTGCAGGAAGAGATGATTACATTGCTGGAAAAGGGAATCAGGGATGAACTCATTCATTACCTGTCTCAGGAACTTGTTGGATTTTATCGCAGTAAAACCGAAATTGGAGGTCAACCATTATGAGTATGTTAACAACAGATAAAATCATCATGAACGCGACGGCTCAGGACAAATATGAAGCGATTCGTATGGCAGGACAGATTCTGAAGGATGCGGGACATATTACCGCTGATTACATTGAGAAGATGATTGAACGTGAAGAGATTGTCTCGACCTATGTAGGGAACGGACTTGCGATCCCGCACGGTACGAAGGAGTCCAAAGCTTTCATTTTATCTACAGGCATCTCTGTCATTCAGTATCCACAGGGTGTTGATTTTGGCGAAGAAAAGGCGTATATGGTCATTGGTATCGCGGCTCAAGGCGGGGAACATATGGAGATCCTGACTAGCATTGCGGTGATCTGTGCTGAAGATGAGAATATGGAGGCCCTGCGTTTGGCTAAAACTGCCGAAGAAGTTATTGCTATTCTGGAAAGTGAAATGGAGCTATGAAGGCCCTACACTTTGGCGCAGGTAACATTGGACGCGGGTTTATCGGATTAATTCTCTCCCGTGCAGGGTATGAGGTGATTTTCTCCGACGTGAATCAGACCTTGGTAACAGCTCTCCAGAAACGGGGGCAGTATACGGTGGAACTGGCCAACGAGAGCAAGGATCAGGAGACCGTAACAGGTGTAAATGCCATCGATGGAACCCAGCTGGAGACGGTTGCCCAAACCGTGGTGGAAGCTGATCTGATTACAACCGCAGTGGGCGTGGGCGTACTGAAGCATATTGCACCAGGTATTGCGAAGGGACTTGAGAAAAGACTGAGTTCTGGTCCTGCTCAGAACCCTCTTCATATTATTGCTTGCGAGAACGCCATTGGAGCCAGTACACAATTGAAAGAGCATGTATATGCTCTGCTCAATGAAGAGACACGTTCCCTTGCGGATCAGTACGTTTATTTTCCAGATTCGGCTGTAGACCGGATTGTACCCATTCAGCATCATGAAGATCCTCTGCATGTACAGGTGGAGCCTTTTTACGAGTGGGTGGTAGATCGTTCCCAGATGGCTCCTGCATTCAAACCGGTTGAGGGCATCGTATATGTCGATGATCTGGAGCCGTATATCGAACGTAAACTGTTCACGGTTAACACAGGACACTGCGTTGCTGCGTACATCGGTAATGTGCATGGGTATGACACGATTCAGAAGGCTATTGCCGATGAAAAGGTGAAATCCATTGTATATGGTGCTTTGCAGGAAACCGGAGAAGTTCTGGTGAAGCGGTTTGGATTCAACCCAGAAGAGCATGAGCAGTATATTGTCAAAATATTGGGACGGTTCGTCAACCCGTATCTCACCGATGAGGTTACTCGTGTTGGTCGTTCCCCCCTGCGCAAGTTGTCTCCGAATGATCGTCTGGTTCGCCCGGCCCTTCAGGCCTATGCGGATGGAACCGAAACGACCTATCTGGCTATGGGCATGGCAGCAGCCTGCAAGTTCGATGTCTCCGATGATCCGGAAGCAGTTGAACTACAGGACATGATCCGCGAGAAGGGGATTACAGCTGCCCTCCACCATTATACGTCCATGGATGAGCATCATCCGGTGCTGGAACAGGCTGTTGCCCAGTATAACCAAATGTAAGATCAGTGGTAGCGAGGCTAACAATCTAGATAATGCATAATATGAAGAAGAGCCATACAGTTGTTAACTGTGTGGCTCTTCTTTTGGTTGGTGTTTATCGGTATAGTCATCCAAACAGCGTTGACATATGCATGATTTTCGGCGCTGCTCTGCCGGAATGCGGTCAAATACACCTTCGGGGAAAGTAGCCCGGTTACACCAGCATTCCGAATGGGGATGTCCTGCGGCATAGGAACAGCGATTAGCTTCCCCGCATAATGGGCAGACAAGAACATCGATATTGCTACGCTCTTGATTGTCTTGTTCTGCAGACATTGGGTTCTTCCCTCCCTGTGAATAGCTACGAGCTGAAGTTAAACATACTGGTTCCAGTATAACAGAAATGTGCTGGTGATCATGGAATTCATTGTGTATATGAGTTCCATTCCGCTACATTTGTTTCTCCCATCGGCTATTCTTCAGGCGGTAATTCGATCTGAAGGCCTTCCACATGTTTGCGTCCCATCAATTTACGCTTCTTTCGATTTTCCTTTGTTTCTAGCACAATGTCCAAATCATAATCGTCACCTGGATAAAGCTCATTGGCAGATATATGCAGAGTCAGGCGTTTCTTATGAATTTTGACTTTGCGTCCCCTGAGCATGACCCCGATATTTCCACGGCTATCCTCCACATCACAGACGATGCCCGACTGATTGAGATAGGCTGCATATACCCGATCCCCTTTGCGAAAATTTTTGGCAGGAGCAGGGGGATCTGACTCTCTGGGTGTTGTTTTTTGGTGGAGACTGATTGAATCTTTTGGTTGCTTCCACTTATCCCGTTTGGACAACTCTACTTGGCTGTCTGATACTGTAACGGAACGAGCAGGAGGCAGGGCCTTAGTTTCCAAAGGAGGTGACGTGAACCCTAATGTACGATCTCTCGAAATACTTTGATCGGACAGGGACTTGGATCGCTCGATAATACGCTGTGGCATGCCCAGCTTTAATGCGATGGAATAAGCATAGCTCTCACCAGCTTCTCCGATACGCAATCGATACAGCGGCTGGAGAGAAACGGTGTCAAATTCCATACGGGCATTTTCGAATCCTGGCGTGGCAGCTGCAAAATGTTTGATTTCACCAAAATGTGTTGTCGCCACAACGGTTGCTCCGCGGCTATGCAGTTCCTCCAGCATGGCGATAGAAAGTCCAACGCCTTCACCGGGATCTGTGCCAGAAGCCATCTCATCAATGAGCACCAGCGTCGATGGATTGGCCTGTTCCAGTATGCCAATCATATTGCGAATATGTGCGGAGAATGTACTGAGCGCTTGTTCCAAACTCTGCCCGTCACCAATATCAACTGCTACCTCGTTATACACAGCCATCTCGCCACCTTCCTCCACCGGAATAAGCAAACCGGATTGCATCATCAGGGTTAGCAAACCAAGTGTTTTGAGTGCGACCGTTTTACCTCCGGTATTCGGGCCCGTAATAATGAGCGACGAGTACGTTGTGCCGATGGCAAAATCAAGGGGAACCATGGAAGAACCCATGAATGGATGACGTGCACGTTGAAGGCTGATGTGGCCCTGAGTATTGACTCGAACGGTGCGTCCGTCCATGGTGGCGGCATATTTGGCTTTGGCAAATAGAAAGTCCAATACACCTACCGTTTCGGTGTTCAGGGCGATTTCACGGTTATACGATTCGGCCAGGGAGGTTAAATCACCGAGAATTTTCATCTCCTCCCGGGACTCCTCCGCTTGTAGAGCAGCCAATTCCATCTGCAGACTTACTAACTCAATGGGTTCAATATATACGGTTTGCCCGCTTCCCGATTCATCTAGCACACTGCCTTTCACCTGTTTACGAAACTCTTTCTTAATGGGCAGAACTGTTCTTCCTCCGCGTTGACTAACGACATGCTCCTGCATAATGGATCGATGTTTACTCACGAGAGAATCGAGCTTTCGTTTCATACGCTCCTCATTCACAGTCATTTTTTTACGAATTCGAATCAGTTCCTTGCTGGCCTGATCCTGAATGCGTCCACTATGGATGCAACGCTCAATTTCACTCAGCAAAGGTGCGATCAGAATCATGGATGCTGCATAACGACTGACGGTGGGAGCGGCCCCTGATTTGCCCTCCATGTATTTCATGAGTTGTGCGCAGCTGCGCAGGAACTGAGCGAGATGACTGAAGTCGCGTTCACTGAATAGATAACCGGTGCCGAGCAGATCCATAATGGTTTCCATTCCGTCCAGTGAAGGGAGGGGGATACTGGCGCCAAAACGAATCAACGCAGCGGCTTCCGCTGTTTCTTCCAGGCGAATCTGGATCAGGTGAGCATCTACCATCGGTTTTAGCTCTCTGGCATAATGTTTGCCCAGATAAGACAGGGCGCAGTCTGCAACGTTTTTTTGAATTTGTGGATAACCCAGACTGTTTAATGTGTTTTCATTCATGCGTAATCTCTCCTTGGATTTGAGTTGGGAATTCAGTTGACGTGCTGAAACATATTCCTGGAAAACGCAAAAAGGGCGGAGAATGAACAAACGTCATTCTCCGCCCTAAATATATGGGAAAGCAGAGTCCGCTACAGGTCTATATGAAAAAATCCGCGCTGAACTCAGCGCGGAAATAGACCCGGACAATGACAATCCCGGAGGCGATTTATGATATCCGCTGTTCTTAACTAAGTACAGGGATCTGGCGCATCATGAAATACACGTATGCCATAAGGGCACAAACGCAATGAAAGGCCAAACTCCTGAATATGAAACTTGGTTAGTTAAGAACATTCACCGACATTAAAAATCTCTCCTTTGATTGAGGAATATGCAACCAATATAAACTGGAAATTGGTTTGAAGTCAACCTTTAGAATAAATAAGTGGACTTGAATAAGAATGGGTTTTAAAATAACAATAGTAAAATAATCCAATGAAAGCGATTTTATAAGAAGGAGGATGCTCTTCTTGCCGAAGTATTTACTGCGTTTGCTCTGCTTTACCCTGATTCTCGGAGCCCTTCCAGTCATTGTTATTGGTTCCGTCTCGTATACGATTGCATCGCGTGACATTGAGCAGAAGGTGCGTGAGAGCAATCTTCAGATATTGCATCAGACCCAAATGCGGGTAGAACAAGTTCTGCGCAGCCTGCAATTATCATCCATCCAGTATGTCAATTCGCCTTTGGTACTGCAAGCGATGAAGAAACCACTAGACAGCAGCGAGTTTCAGGAGATTCGTGATCTGACTTCCGGTTTTAACAACTTGCAAGCGGTTACGAATATTGACCAAGCCTATCTGGTTAATCTGGATGAAGATTGGGTCGTTTCGATGCGTTCTTTCGGCAAATTGGATGATTTCAGCATTCGAGACCGGATTGGCTCCTATCTGACCTATACCAACAGTCTGTTCTGGGTCACTCAGAATGCAAGTTCTGCCAAAGAAAGTGTACCTGTGTCAGCAGGCATGGGTGAATTAACACCCGAACAGGCACCTACCCTTATATCATCCGATAATGTGGTAAGCATGGTATTCAAGATTCCGATGGTACCGACGAATGTGAAACCCAAAGGCTTTCTGGTCATCGATATTGCTGACGCGGAGCTTAGTACATTTCTGAGTCGCAATCCGAATTCCGGGGACTTGTACGTTCTGGACCGGGAACAGAAATATTTTTTGAATGATACCCAGCAAGGTACGAAATATGACACTTTAAATAAGGAAATCCACGAGATCGTTCAGACGACGGGAGAGCCAGAGGGTTTCTTCAGTGCGGAGGTGGAAGGTAACCAGGTGGCGGTTAGCTATAGACAGTCTCCGCTTAATGGCTGGTTGTACGTGTCCGTCGTATCTCTTGGACAGATCACGGCCCAGTCGCAGAAAATTGCATTGGTTACCGGCGTTGCTACGCTGGTCATGTTATGTGTAACGGGACTGGTCGCCATATACGGCAGTCGGCGGATGTACTCACCGATCTCCAGATTGCTGCAGTTTACGAAGGGGCTGGATGCTCCAGTTGCTCCGTCTGGGCGGCGTCAGGATGAATTTATCTATATCGAGGAGCAGCTGTCAACGTTGTTCAGTTCGGAGAAAACGATGCGTGAGCAGATGAAGGGGCAGCATGTGCACCTCCAGGAGTTTTTTATGACCAAACTGCTAACAGGCAAAATCTCGGAAGAGGATTTCAGATATCAGGGAGAATTATACGATTTTCCGACAGGGTGGGCGAGTCTTGGC
Source organism: Paenibacillus amylolyticus (assembly GCF_001570725.1). Classification (GTDB taxonomy): domain Bacteria; phylum Bacillota; class Bacilli; order Paenibacillales; family Paenibacillaceae; genus Paenibacillus; species Paenibacillus amylolyticus_A. The sequence continues at coordinate 3,943,755 of NZ_BCNV01000001.1, read as the reverse complement.
GTACTCATGCTCCAGATCGATACCTTGGAAGGGACCCGATATGAGGAACAGGATCGCGATCTGCTGCTGTTTGCTGTCAACAATATGGTAGGTGAGCTCCTTCCTTCGGCAGTTCGGTTCACCCCCGTCATGCTGGACGATGCTCAGGTCACCGTACTTGCCTCCGAACTGACGGATGAGGTGAAGCTGAAGGAATGGATGCATACCCAGGCAGACTGGATTCGCGAACGTGTCGTGACCTATCTGAATCTGCCTGTAAGTATCGGCATCAGTCATTCTTACACTTGTATTGGAGATACGCCAAGAGCGGTTCAGGAGAGCCGCGAGGCACTGCAAGGCCGGGTGAGTCTGGGCAGCCGTATTATTTTGCATTACGAGGATATACAGCCACGTGGTCAGATGGAGGCCGCGTTGTATACCCAGTTACGCATGATTGAGGATCAGCTTGCTTCTGCGCTCAAGCAAGGAGATGAGGAGAAGACGGACGCCTACTTTAAGCAATATTTGGGGCTACTTGCAGACAAGAAGCTTCATTTCAGTGAATACCCCGTCATTATGGTTCAGTTATTGTCTCGTGTATATCAGCTTGTGCAGGAGCAAGGCGGAGATGTAGCCGAAGTGCTGGGTGAAAAAGCATCCATGGCACATTTGCTCAAGTTGTCCACATTGGACGAGATGACCAATTGGTTCCGCAAGCGGTTGTTCCTGCCCGTTATCCGTTTCTGGCGAGAGCAGGAAGAATCCCAATACATGAATATTGCGAGGCGCATGATTCGCTTGATCGAGGAACGTTATGATCGTGAATTGTCGCTGGAAGCCTGTGCCGCTGAGCTTAATTTTCATCCTGTCTACCTAAGTCGGGTATTCAAGAAGGAAGCAGGAGTCAATTTTACGGAATATCTCGCAGAGTATCGTATGGAAAAAGCGAAGACTTGGCTGCAAACGACGAATCTTAAAATATCGGAAATTGCCGAGAAATTAAACTATACCAATCCAACCGCATTTATCCGTACATTTCGCAAAATCACAGGAACGACCCCCGGCAAGTACCGGGAGCAGCAGCGATAAAACAAGCCTGCTCTGCCCGCCATGGCAGGCAGGCTTTTTCATGTCCGGATGAAGGAAGAAGACGCTTTTCTCCGAGAAGTTAAGACAGGAATATGGAGGTTGAAAGCAGTTCATCGCTCCTTTAAATTCTGTGATGGAAATGAGCTAAAGCCTTGCTGTACAAGGGGAAACAAAAGGCTAAAACGAGACGATAGCCAGTCATTCGTTTATCCTCCACAATGAAGACATGAATTCAGGAAGTGATATTTTGTAATCGTTTCCAATGTGGGGAGGAAGACAATATGAAAGCCGAAACGGCGGCTCGAACACGGCCCGCTACCCGCAGTGACAAAAACCTGCTGTGGAGAGACATTATCAAAAACCGGTGGCTGTATATCATGTTAATACCGGGTGTGCTTTACTTTGTTATTTTCAAATACATACCCATGTATGGCATCACGATGGCTTTTCAGGATTACACGCCTTACAAGGGCATCTTGGGAAGTGACTGGGTAGGGTTCAAACATTTCCAGCGTTTCTTTGGAGAACCGCAGTTCTGGACATTATTTCGGAATACGTTTTTGCTTGCCATTTATAACATTGTGTTCTTTTTCCCACTGCCGATTGTACTGGCACTCATGATGAATGAAGTTCGCCGTGAACGGTTCAAACGATTTGTACAAACGCTCGTCTACGTTCCACACTTTGTTTCCTGGGTTGTTGTTGTCGGTGTATTCTACATGCTGTTCACAACCGAGGGCGGTGCCATTAATGAACTGCTCTATAACCTGACGGGACAAAAAGTGGCGTTCCTGCTTGAACCCGGATGGTTCCGAACGATGATTGTCGGACAATCCATCTGGAAAGAGGTTGGTTGGGGCACGATTATCTTCCTGGCGGCGCTTTCCGGTGTGGATACACAGCTCTATGAAGCTGCACGGATTGATGGTGCAAATCGCTGGCGCCAAACCTGGCACATTACGTTGCCGGCCATTCGCAGTACAATCGTCATTTTGCTCATTCTGCGTCTGGGCAATTTCCTGGATACAGGCTTTGAACAGATCTTCCTGATGCTGACTCCGACGAACCGGGATGTGGGCGAGGTATTCGATACTTACGTGTACACGAAGGGTCTTACCCAGGCACAGTACAGTTATAGTGCTGCTGTCGGGTTGTTCAAATCGGTTGTCGGGCTGGCGCTTGTCCTTGGTGCCAATACGCTGGCCAAAAAATTCGGGGAGGAAGGCGTCTACTAACCCTCGGTTGCAGACGTTCTTCACCAGACAGGAGTGAACATTAAGATGCAACAGGATAAAACGTGGGGCAACCGGATCTTTGATTTTGTGAATCACGGCTTGCTGCTGTTGATTGGAATCGTGACGGTCATCCCGTTCATTTATATTTTGGCCGTCTCGTTTACCAGTCCGCATGAAGTGGCCAAGGGAGGATTCATTCTTTTTCCAAAAGAGTTCTCTCTGGCTGCGTACCGTTACATTTTCTCTACAGATACCTTGATTCGCAGTCTGGGTGTATCGGTCTATATTACGGTGATCGGTACTTTCATTAACCTGCTGTTTACATCACTTATGGCTTATCCGCTCTCCAGAAGATATTTACGTGGACGCCAGCCCATATTGTTGGGTGTATTGTTCACGATGCTCTTCAGTGGCGGGATGATTCCAACATACTTTGTCGTGAAATCCTTGCACCTGACGGATACGTTGTGGTCGCTGATGCTGCCTACCGCTATTAGTGCATTCAACTTGATCGTACTTAAAAACTTCTTCCAGGCCATTCCCGACGAACTGGAGGATGCGGCCAAAATTGATGGATGTAACGATGTCAGCGTATTGTTCCGGATTGTACTGCCGTTGTCCATGCCAGCGATGGCGACATTTTCACTCTTTTACGCGGTGGCCCACTGGAACAGTTTCTTCAGCGCTGTTATCTATATTAACGATAGTGAGAAGTGGCCTGTCCAAGTCTGGCTGCGTGAGATTGTCATTCTGGCACAAAGCCGAATCGGAGACACAAGTATTGAAGAGACCGAGATCCAGCCACTTACCATTCGCATGGCCGTTATCGTATTCTCTACGATTCCGATTATGCTGGTATATCCATTCCTGCAAAAGCACTTTGCTAAAGGTGTGATGCTGGGTTCGGTGAAAGGTTGAGTGGGCACATGATTCAAAGTCAGTTCACTATGACTGCATAAAAAAAGGGAGGTTTTTATGTTATGAAAGCAACTAAAAAGAAAGCCGTAGCTGTCTTGAGCACACTGGCACTGGTGACAGGTTTGCTGGCAGGATGCGGATCAGACGAGGGTCAGGCTGCCGAGGGCGGCGTACAAAATGTGTCCATAGCCATTGCACAGGTGGGTGATGTGCCAAGCAAAGGCAATGAAGTTCAGCAAAAGATTGAAGCGTATACCAATACCAAACTGGATATCCAATGGATTCCGGCTTCGGCCTACAATGACAAAATCAATGTGATGATCGCTTCAAGCGATATGCCGAAAATTGTGAAGGTACAATATAACCCAACGGTGACCAGCGCGATGCGTAATGATGTGTTCTGGGAAGTGGGGCCTTTGCTGAAAGATTACAAAAATCTGTCGGCACAGAACGAACGTTTTTTTGACAACATCAAGGTAGAGGGCAAAATCTATGGGGTTCCTGTATTCTCCGATATTGCGCGGGCTACAGTGATCTATCGCAAGGATTGGTTCGAGAAGTTGAATCTCAAGGTGCCAACCACACCGGATGAATGGTATGAAACGATTAAGACACTGGCAACCTCCGATCCGGATGGAGATGGTCAGGATAATACGTTTGGACTAATGCTTTTCAAAAAATATAATGAGGACCAATATTCCTTCACAACGCGCCTTGGCGTAAGCTTTGGTGCTCCTAACAAGTGGAAGGTCGAAGATGATGGCAGCTTCACGCCGGAATTCATGACACCGGAATATATGCAGGTGCTGGATCTGCTGAAACGTTTGTACGATGAGAAACTGCTGAACCAGGACTTTGCCGTATTCGACTCTACGGAAGCGGAGAAAAAGTATGATTCCGGTGTTGTCGGTATTCGTGTTGGTGTTGCGCAGAACGGAAAGAGTCAGCAAGAGCGTCTGTCCAAAAACAATCCGGATGGTGTAGTAGACATCGCTGGTTTGCTTGGAGCGAATGGAGATCGTGTTGCAGGACAGACGGGTAACTCCGGCATTCTGGCATTCCCTAAATCAACGGTGAAATCGGAAGAAGAACTCAAAAACCTGCTCTCCTTCCTGGATAAATTGATGGACCCTGAGATGGCTACCCTGTTGATGCGGGGTATGGAAGACAAACATTACACCAAAGTGGGCGAAGATCAGGTGGAGATGAGTGACTTCGATGCATTCCAGCGTGAAGTGAAGCCTTATCGTGACAACCTTCCTTATGTTGAAGGATACAACGTACCAAAATTGAAGGATACCGAACTGGGTGAAAAAGGTACGGCACTTGCCAAGGAACTGGCGGAGCACGCTGTGCCAAACCCTGCGCTGACGTTATATTCTCCAACGTATGGTGACCGTGGGGCGGATCTGGATCAGGTGATTGCCGATGCACAAACCAAATACATTATGGGCAAGATCGATCAAAGTGGCTGGGAAAAGGAAATCGAGAATTGGGGTAATGCCGGTGGAAACAAGATTCGTGAGGAATATGCCGAAGATTACAAAAAACAGGCTCAATAAGGAGCCGGAAGCGGAGGCTTGATCATGAAGGAAACATTGCAATTCACATCCGTGCGCATGGCACAGCAGTTCATGGAAAGTTATCGCAATCATGAGCTGTACCCCAAATGGCATTATGAGAACGGCTGTCTGCTGAAAGCGCTGGAGGAGCTGTATACGCACACGGGGGAGCAAAAGTATTTTGACTACATCCGTGAGCTGATGGATCATTTCGTGCAGGAAGATGGGTCGATTCGCTCCTATACGATCGAGGAATATAATCTGGATCAGATCAACCAGGGGAAATCGTTGTTCCTGTTGCACGAAAAAACGGGAGAAGATAAGTACCGCAAAGCTGCGGAGTTGCTTATGACTCAGCTCAAAGGACAGCCACATACAAGTGAAGGCGGATTCTGGCACAAAAAGATTTACCCTTTCCAGATGTGGCTGGATGGATTGTACATGGCTACTCCGTATCTGACTCAGTATGGCGCAGTGACAGGGGAAGAGAAGTGGTTTGACAAGGCTGCATTGCAGCTCTTGCTGGTGGAGCAACGTACACGTGATCCGCGTAGCGGTCTCTTGTACCACGCTTGGGATGAGAGCAAAGAGCAGCGCTGGAGTTCGGGGGAGACGGGATGTTCTCCACATGTCTGGAGCCGGGCGATGGGCTGGTATGTGATGGCGGTTGTGGATACATTGGATTACCTGCCGGTAGATCATCCGCAGCGCGGACAGATTGTGGGTATCTTGGAACGGGTAGCAAATGCACTTGTTCATGTACAGGACCAACAGACCGGACTATGGCCACATCTGCTGGATCAACCGGGACGTGAGCGGAACTATCTCGAGGCTTCAGGTACCTCGATGTTTGTCTATGCATTGGCCAAGGGTGTGCGTAAAGGATATCTGAGTGGCAAGTTCAAAGCAGTTGCTGAAAAAGGGTATCAGGGTCTGCTGCAGCATTTGTTGCAAACGGATCGTGAAGGCGTGCTGTCCTTGACGCAGTGTAACGGCGGAGCAGGTCTCGGAGGAAGCCCGTATCGTGACGGGTCATACGAGTATTATGTGACTGAATCCATTCGGATCAATGATCCGAAATCGGTCGCTCCGTTCATTTTGGCAGGGGTGGAGATTGAACTGGCGTAATGCTGGTTCTTTTCTTCAGATCATTTATGATAGCGCATACATGCTTGGTTTGAGTGAAATGAGTTAAGATCGCTGAACAATTTGGCTATCCAAAAGGAGAGATGGTTCATGAGTCCAAAAGGTCCAATGTCCCGTTTAGGCGGAATCGTTGTAATTGGTGCAATGTCCGCTGGGCTGCTTGCAGGTTGCGGGGGAGAGAAAACGCCTGCTGCAGGGGAAGGTAAACTTCCCATTTCCATCTCTTTAATGCAGGTTGGTGATATACCGGCCAAGGAGAACGGGATTGAACAGAAGATTGAGGAATATACGAATACGGATGTCAATGTACAGTGGATTCCGCAGTCTGCTTTTGATGATAAAGTGAACGTTATGGTTGCTTCAGGCGAGATGCCAACCATTATGCGTGTGAATTATGTGCCGACAACGTTTAATGCCGCCAAAACGGGACTGTTCTGGGAACTGGGGCCTTACTTGAAGGATTATAAAAACCTGTCTGCCCAATCCGAGGCTTATTTTAACAATATTAAAATTGAAGGCAAGGTCTACGGTATTCCGAACTTCCGGGATATTGGCCGGACTGCGATCGTATATCGCAAGGACTGGTTTGATACGTTGAAGCTGGATATACCCAAAACGCTGGATGACTGGTATGAAGTGATGCGCTCTATTCGTAAGGATGACCCTGACGGGAATGGCAAGGAAGATACGTACGGTGCACTGCTTTTCAAAAAGTATAATGAGGGTGTCTCTTCCCCGCTGACACGGATCGCTGTAAGTATTGGCGGCGTTAACAAATGGGGTGTGGACGATGCCGGGAAATTGACTCCGGAGTTCCTGACCACCGAATATGTGGATACGATGAAGCTCTTCAAGCGACTGTTCAGCGAGGGATTAATTAATAGTGACTTCCCTGCCCTTGACCCTTCCGATGCGGACAAAAAAATGGATTCGGGCTTGGTTGGCATGAAGCTGAATGGTGTGGCTCAGAACGGAAAGTCCTCTCAGCAACGGCTTACGCCTAATGCTCCGGATGGGGAGATTGATGTGGCTCCATTCCAGGGAACCGATGGTATTCGAATCGCCGGGGAGCCAGGAAACTATGGAATGCTGGTGATCCCGAAGGCGTCCGTAACGGATGAGGAACAATTGAAGCAGGTTCTCACGTTCCTGGATCAGTTGATGGATGAGGAATTGAGCGCGTTGCAGCTCCGTGGGTTGCTCGATGTGCACTACACCAAGACTGCTGATGGGAAAACCGAACTCAAGGATTTTGACGCTTATCAGCGTGAAGTGAAGCCATATCGGGATAATCTGTTAAGCATAGAAGGCTATAACGTGCCTGAACTAGTCGATGTTCCGATTGGCATGAAAGGAACGAAGATGGCGCGTGAGAATGAGCAGTATGCCATAGCCAATCCGGCACTCACCTTGTCTTCGGCGATCTATACTGAGCGTGGTCAGGAGCTGGATCAGATGATCTGGGATGCGCAGACCAAGTACATTATGGGGAAAATCGATGATGCTGGTTGGGAGCAGGAAATCGCGAGCTGGAGAAAAGCTGGTGGTGATCAATTGATCACTGAACTCGAAGCATCCTATAAGGAGTTAAACGGAAAATAAAGCTCAATGGAATAAAAAAGGGTTGATCAAATGGAATGATATGGTTTATTCTATGAGTGAGTTCATTTTCCAATATTATAAGAAAGACCACACACCCTTAAAGCATAAGGCTATGAATCTGCGGATTCATGGCCTTTTTTTGTTTTTTAAGCGAATGAAGTAGGTCTATGGAAGGAGTGGTGCACGCCTTGAAGTGATGGGGATGGACGAAAAATAATACCAAAAGCCTAGTTCAACATGGTAGAATATTGATTATTATGGCAAATTTAGGTTTTGGTTGTGAAGAGAAGTAACTAGGTTGACTAAGCAAAGCACCCCCATACTAAGGTACATAGGAGCGTGAGTAGATTGAAGAAGCAGATCGAAGGACATGAGAAGAAGAAAAAACGGAATGTGTGGATCGTAGGGTTGTTAACGACAGCTGTATTGGCAGGAACTCTATTGAACGTTGGACCCGTACATCTGACCTCAACAGCGATAGCTGCATCTGGAACAAGTGACACCGCCCTTAGCAAGTTCAAGGATATTAAAGGCCATTGGGCCCAAGCGACGATTGCCAAAGCTTATGAAAAGAATTTGATCTCTGGTTATCAAGATGGAACATTTCGTCCCAATGGCAAAATCACGCGTGGGGAATATGCGACCATACTTGCCCGTGCGACTGGACTGGAGAAGGTAGAGGGGCAGAATCCCTTTGCCGATCTCAAAGGTCATTGGTCTGAAGCAGCGGTTAGCCAGCTTGTCGGACAAGGATTCATTAACGCTGGCGATTACGCCAAAGGGTTCAATCCGAATGCGGAGCTGACGCGATACGAGATGATGAAATGGATTGCCAATGGACTGATCAAGTCCGGAGCCAGCTTCCAGGATGCTTTTAACGATACAAAAAATACGCTGCTTCCCACACCGGAAGTGAACCGGGGCACCATTCGTGCCGAACAAATTCCGTATCTTGCCCTTGTTCGTGGGACAGGCATTGTCGGTGGATTTCAGGATGGCACATTAAAACCTGCGGATTCCACCACTCGTGCAGAAGTGTCAGCCATTTTGCTGCGTTATATGGACGTGGAGGGCACGGATGCCGGGAAGTATAGTGACCTGAATGAAATGAGAGAGGTCGGCACGACGGGGACGAATCTGACGACGATAACAAATTACAAATATATCAAGGGAAACTTCGGAGATATAGTTAACACAGAGTACACGTTGAAAAATAATGTGGGGGTCGTAAGGTACCATAGATTTATAGTAGTGGATACTCGAGGGGGGAAGCCCAAGGGACTGTACGCCAAGTTATTTGTAGATCCAAACAACTTGACTAGGGCACAAGTAGGCCGCTTCTCTACCTACGCTGAGATAATGTTTACTTCAAAACTTGATAAGTCAAATCTTTTAACTATTGCTAGAGCGAATGATAATATAGCTATTCCAATTCAACGATTATTTAATGTGAGCTATTTGAAAGAAAAAGGGTTTATTACTTTACCAGACGATTCAAATGCGATGTTGAAGCAAGGAGTGCCTACTAAGTTTTGGTCATCACATACTCTGGATCCTGTGAAAGGCGGATATATGTTGAAGAATGATGCTGGTAAAGAAGTTCAAATCTATCAATAGAACTTTTGGTGGTGTTTAAATTTAATATTAAACGTTATCTATTATATTGTTTAAACAGTTTATATAAAGTCTTAGTAATTATATTTATGATGATACCACTCTATTACTGCACATATGATACTCCTAAAGCTAATGCCGTAGAAGCACAATATGGTCCTAAATCCATGAAAGGGCCAGCGGTAACAGTCGATGCAAACCCAACTCAAGGAACACCGGGAGTTTACTGGTATCAACTTGATTCAGGAGAATTTAGGGCAGAATATCAAGGCACACACAAAGATGTGGATAACGGAGGAACTGATTATGATGCATACCCTGTAAAAACAGAAATTCCTGATAATGTTGATATGAGTAGATGGCCGCCACTAAGTTGGAAGCCATATAGAGGTATAGGAATTGATAAGGAAATGGTAACTGATATTAAGTTAAAGAACGACCCTGATGGTGTAAAATATCAGCAGGTAAATAGTTATGAAGGAATAGGTAGTCCAAGAGTTACAAGTGAAAAAAATGCGGATCTTAGAACATATACAGGCAAGGGGTTTGAGTTCTTTGAAAGGGAACCTTATGGGACTAGGCCAGGCAATAAACCCAAATATAAGATGGTGTACCACACCCCTGTTAGCATCTTCTGGGAAGGTAAGATTCACGAAGAAAAAGAAATCGATGTAACCCCAGATTCAACCCTTACCATAGGGCAAACCCAGCAGATGGAGGCCTTGGTGAAGACGAAGGGTTATGGTGCGACAGCCTTTGGTGAGGGCATCGACGTTTCCCGCAGGGAAGCAGAGATTAAATGGTTTTCTTCTGACGAGACGATTGCGAGCATTGAATTGAAAACAGGGATGTTAAAGGCCGAGAGTCCAGGCACGGTCACTGTGCGTGCAATCTGGAACAATGGTACATACCTTATCTCGGATACAGCCACCATTACCGTGACGTCTGAGCCAGGACTCGTGGTGAATCTGCCGAATGCTTGCAAAGCGAATACAACACCTCTCCAGGCAGAAGCCGTTCTAACCAAACCGGATCGCTCTGTTCATAAACTGACGGCTCATCCCAAATTGACGTGGCAGAGCTCGAATCCGGCTGTGGCAACGATCGGCGCAGATGGAAAAATCACGACGAAAGGGATCGTGGGTAGCACCACTATCAAAGCTCATTTTCTTGATTCTGCTCAGCACCTGGATGAACAAGGGACTCAGGTGCTTGAGGTGAAGGACTGCACAGATAATGGAGAAGGCGGTAATGGTAGTGATCCGGGGGGCGACCCTGTGAACGCTTGCCCTGTAACCATCAGCCCGCCTAGTAGAGGTACGGTTATTGAAGCAGCGGTCATGGATCCGTCTGTTCGAGGTGTGCTGAAGGCAGATGACCGGGGAGCTGAGAAGTTTGATGTCACCCGTGGTATTCCAACTTCAGAAGATCTCTATGCCAATGTGTTGGCTAAGGGATATCTGTTCCAGCACCGTTGGGTCAACATGACCGGAACGGTGACTTATACCGTGAATGTGAAGAAGGTTTATCATAAAACCTGGACGATTCCGGGAAGACCCTCTAGTGGTGAGGGGGATCCGGGAACTCCTCCTGAGCCCAGAGAACTTGATGTTCCTGGTGATAAGGCTATGCGAGTAACACGGACATATAGCTATTGGCAGATCGATAACCTGGAGGTATACAAGTTAAATGAGGCCAAGGTATCTAACTATGCGCTAGGTGGATATGGTGGTGATACCGTGACCCTGACGCCCAATGCATATACTCCACCGACTTTGCAATCGGCTATGGATCCTGCGGTTACCAATCATGTGAAACCTGCATCATGCCGAGAGATTGATCTTGGCACCGAAGGGGTTCCGGGGGGTTCAACTGAACCGCCTACGCCAAATGAAACGTCATTGTTTCAATCCAAGGCTGAAGCAGAGGTTAGGGAGAACACTGTCAATAATGACAAGGTAACCTTTAATGGAGAGACGATTATGGACCCTGCTCCGGTGGAGAAAACAGCTCCAAGACCTGGAACGATCCCACAGCCTGGCATGATTGGAGATGATGTTCTGTACCAGAACCGGCTGACGATCAAGAATACATTGATCAACAAAGCTAACCAGCCGTCCACGGGTGAGATTACGTATGGGCTGCTGCCTGGCAATATTAACGGAGGGCAGGATCAGAGGTTTCCCATTCTGGGTATCAACTCGGTGACGGTACATACTCCGGTTGTGAACTATGCCTGGGTGTCAGATGATCAGCCGCATAACCAGAAGACCACGCCTGATCCGACCAGGGCTGCACTTATTCTAGAGCGCCCATTCCTAGTAAGGATACCCACCTCAGGTCAACATTTGGATGCAGCAAGTTACCCTGGTTATGGAAACCGTGATTATGCAAAATATTTTCGGATCAAACAGGTTCGTTTCCCATTCGATGTCTATAACGGTGCCAGAAGTCAGTTTATCCCGGCCCTGACATGGGTGGATATTCCGGTAAATCAGTTGGACACTCCTTTTTATCTCCCGGTGTGGGTAGATGAAGGGAATTACCAGATTGAGTTCCGTAATATCGCCGAAAATGCACCTGCCAACTTTACGGAACAACAGGATGCGAACACAAATCTGACCCATCATGTGGCAGCAGATACCGTTGCTGTAGAGGTTATCGGACGATTATATGATTTTCACATCACCGATATTTCAGATTACAACTGGGAGAATGTGTTCCGCAAGCGGATGGGCAGCCCGGAACCGACGGGTGTGAGCTACTGGGCTGGAAGAAACGGTATTGACGGAGATCCCCGAGGTAACCTTGCTCCCTATGTACTGCCTATTCGTCCCGGCAGTCATCCCGTACAGGGGTTCCGAAATGCAGCGGTGAAGACGGGGTACCATTTTAAGTTTGATCTGAAAACCAAGGGCAATATGTTTGGGAAACAGGATGGTATTCGAATTACACCGACGTTCTCTTTTGTGAGTAAAGATGGCGCCATCCGGCAAGAAGTGGATTTATACTATCATCGAGGACAGGAACGACTCATTCGTATCGGATCGGCACAGGATTTAGAAAAACGCTTTGTTGTCCTTAACTCACGGTTGCGGAATGTACCCGGTACGGAGTTAGGTGATACAGCGCGCTACCAGTATACTTATGAACTGTCAGAGGAGGAACGCAATCAGGGTACAATGGCGGAACATATGGTTCGTTTTGTGGATCAAACCTCTCATCAGAAAACGTGGGTAGGCCGTTATGACTGGATGATTCTTCCTTCACAGATCCGTACACTCATTGGCCCCAAAACAGATATTCCATCTGGTGTTAATGTGGATCGGGCAAATGCAGCGATTCAGCGCTGGTATGGGGAATATAGCTTACCAGCGGATGTATATGCAGTGCCCAAAGGAACCGATCTCGAATCGCTCGCCAGACAAAATCAGTTGGATGAGAAGGCAATGGTATTTCTGAGGGACGGTTACATCGTGGTTAATTTCAATATCGAAACTTTGCGCAGCGGCAATACGAATGCACCACACCTGCAATATATTTATGCTCCGTTGATGAATCAATGGCAGATGGAGGGTTTCGATAACAGCCCGGTAGATGGTCAGGGTAGAAGCTGGCCGATGCATGACGGGGACGTGGTTTTGTACCACGCCGATCAATCCAGCCGTAATGATTTCCAATCCCAAGTACCGCATTAATTAGACATTGTTGTACCCCTAGAGAAGGCAGGCGTAATGTGAATCTACATGACGTTTGTCTTCTTTTGTGTAATTTGGATTATGGTTGGGCAGCAGAACGGGTATAAAGGGTAAGGAGCATTCGTTCCATCCATATTCATTAATTTTCTCAACGAGAGGGGAACCACACATATGATTGAAGAGGATAAGCAGGAACTGTTGATTTCAGAAGATACATACGAAGGAAGAGATCTGGGTGTCACATTAGAAGCACAAGCCTGTCGCTTCAAAGTCTGGTCACCGTTATCCGTTCAGATGGAACTACTTCTGTACCCACCTTTGACAGGTGGAAACCCGGAGGAAGAGCCCAATCAACGCAAACAGCAGGTCTTACCCATGCAAAAGAAAGAACAAGGCGTCTGGATTCTCGAACTGGAGGGCGATTTAAGTAGCTACCGTTACATGTACAAGCCTACTTTCGAAGATGGACACTCAACTACTGCTGTAGATCCATACGCACGAGCGGTGACTATGAATGGAGAAATGGGTGTAATTTTAAAACTAGAGCAGACGCATCCGATTGGATGGAATGAGGATATTCGCCCGGAATTGATAAGTCCTGTAGATGCAGTCTTATACGAGTTACATGTGCGTGATTTCTCCATTCACTCATCATCTGGCATAACGAATAAAGGCAAATACTTGGCTTTTACCGAGACAGGTCTGCATGATTCGGAGGGCAACACACTAGGGATTGACCATTTGGTTGAACTCGGGATCACCCATGTGCATCTGCTACCCGTATTTGATTTTGCGACGGTGGATGAATCCAGGGTGGATGGTGATGCGTCTGATGCCTCCAACTATAACTGGGGGTATGATCCACTTCATTACAATGTCCCGGAAGGTTCCTATGCCTCACGCGCGGATGATCCGGAGACACGAATTCGTGAGTTCAAGTCCATGGTGCTTGCCCTTCATAACAAGGGAATAGGTGTCATTATGGATGTCGTATATAATCATACGTTTGATACGGCAGGCAGCTCGTTTGAAAAACTGGTACCAGGTTACTACTATCGCCAAAATGCCGATGGGACGTATAGCAATGGTTCAGGTACAGGCAATGAGGTGGCTACCGAACGCGCCATGGTACGCAAGTTCATTATCGATTCGGTGCGATACTGGGCAGAGGAGTATCATGTGGATGGTTTTCGATTTGACCTGATGGGCCTGATCGACACCACTACGATGAAAAAGCTTGCAGCGGAGTTACACGCAGAAGTATCCCCATCCATATTGCTGTATGGTGAACCATGGGGTGCACTGGATTCACCGCTTGGGGATGATATGACTCTAAAAGGAGCGCAGCGCGGAGCTGGTTTCGCCGTGTTTAACGATAATTTCCGCGGTGTGATCAAGGGAGACAGCGATGGAACGGGAACAGGTTTTGCAACGGGTGCGGACGGGAAAGAAGGTGAATTATGGACAGGCGTACGGGGAGCAATCGATGATTTTGCGGATGGTCCATCCGAGACCATTAACTATGTAACGGTGCATGATAATCTGAACCTGTGGGACAAAGTCGCACGTACACAAGGACTCCATGATACCTTGAATTTCCTCACCTATGATGAGGATGGAAGTATCCGGGGATGCCAAAGTGTGGAAGAGGCTGTAGAGAAGGCCAAGCCTTACCTGCAGATTGATCCGGATCACATTCTGGAGAATGAGACGGTTAGGCGTTGTCTGCTTGCCAATGGTATCGTGCTAACCTCCCAGGGTGTCCCCCTGATCGCGGCTGGAGATGAGCTGCTTCGCAGCAAATATGGGGATGCCAACAGCCATCAGAGTGGGGACGTAGTCAATGCCATTCATTGGGAGCAAAAGCGACAGTTCAAGCCGGTGTTTGACTATTATCGTGGGCTGATCCGTCTTCGGCGAGAGCATCCAGCTTTTCGACTTCGTACACGGGAAGAGATCGAGAAGCATGTTCGTCAAATAGAAAAAGGTAATGGTATACTAGCCTATGAATTGGAAGGCGCGGCCGTTAGCGATTCATGGGAACGCATTGTTGTCATCTATAATGCTGCAAAAGAACCCCGTACCGTCTCTGTTCCCACAGGGACATGGAATTTGGTTGTAGAAAAAGGACAAGCAGGCATCGAGGTGATACGTACCGTACAGGATGGACAGGTGACTGTGAATGCTTTATCTATAACGGTGATGTATTCGAAGTCCTGATCGCTACAATGGTTGCCAAGAAATGAAGCGAGCCAGCTATAGGCGAGTGCTCACAAGGGCACGTCCAAGATGTCCAACAGTAATTTAGTACAACATAAAAACAATTCCCTCTTTCCGTCCAGAAAGGGGGATTTTGTGTTGAGTTACAGACCATTGGTTTGGTCGCAGGAGGATCTCATCATGCTTGAAAACTATACTAAAATTCGCCTGTTTAATACCGAGTGTAAGTACAGTTTTCGTTCAAAGCACGTTCAATCTGCAATTATTCTTATATAGTTTGAACTTTTTTTGTCGGGACAGGTACAAATGCTGTCAATCTATGGCGCTTGTTTACATATCTATATTTTGAAAGCGATTGCTAATTGAATACTCGATTTGAACCGATATGTTAGTACAGACAACCCCGGGTTGACAAAAAACGTCCCACTCCGTAACATCGGGACAACACGAAATTAATGGATATAAAGGCGGTGGGAACGATGCCGGAATGGACTTCTTTTCGTTACGATGGCAACGATCTTGGCTTAACATATACTCGTGCAGCAAGTACTTTTAAATTGTGGGCACCTACGGCACAACAGGTTTATATATTGGTTTTTGAAGATGAAGGTCATTACAACGATAGTGGCAAAGTACAAGATCATGAAGGTGGGCAGGAACATACTCTGACGCGCGATGCGGATGGAATATGGAGTCTGGAGCTTAACGGCGATTGGGCAGGACATTTTTATATGTACCGAATCTTCCATGATGATCAGCGGATTGAAGTGGTTGCTGATCCGTATGCCAGAGCGGTAACAGCTAATGGGCAACGAACAGCCATTATCGATCCTGAGACCACCAATCCGGTCGATTGGGACCTGGATGTCAAACCTGCGTTTCTGCGTCCTGTCGATGCCGTGTTATATGAGTTGCATGTCCGTGATTTTTCCTCGGATCCCCATGCAGATATTCCGTATAAGGGAAAATATTTGGCATTCACGGCATCCGGACTCACCGACAGAGCGGGCAATAGTATTGGGATAGATCATCTTGCCGAACTGGGCGTCACTCATGTGCATCTAATGCCTGTAGCGGATTATCAGACGGTCAACGAACTCGCTACGGCGGATGTGGGTTCAAATGTCAGAGCACCATACAACTGGGGATATGATCCTCAGCATTATAACGTTCCCGAAGGTTCGTATGCGACAGATCCACGTGATCCGGCAGTTCGCATCCGAGAGTTCAAATCCCTCGTTCAATCGTTGCACAGACATGGCATTCGCGTTGTACTTGATGTTGTCTATAACCATACGTATAGCGTGGAAGAGGGACCTTTTGAACGGATTGTACCAGGCTATTATTACCGTTATCGGGAGGATGGCACCCTCAGTAATGGTTCTGGTGTAGGCAATGAATTGGCGACTGAACGTCCCATGGTGCGAAAATATATTTTGGATTCTCTCCGATATTGGGCAGAAGAATATCATGTGGACGGATTTCGATTTGACCTCATGGCCCTGATTGATACGGAAACGATGAATGAATTAACGCGCGAACTACGGGAACAGATCGATCCGGCGTTTCTGATCTATGGGGAACCCTGGACGGGTGGAGACTCACCATTGGACCGCAAAACGTTAAAAGGAACCCAGCGAGGTCAGGGATTTGCCGTATTTAACGATCATTTTCGCAGCGCAATCAAGGGCGATAGTGATGGCAGTGGCAGAGGGTTTGTCACGGGTGCCGGAGGGCAGGAATATGAGCTTATTAGGGGATTAGCAGGAGCGCTGGATGATTTTACATCTTCACCTGTGGAAACCGTCAATTATGTAACTGCCCATGACAATCTCAATTTATGGGATAAAATAGCGACAACAATGAACCTTAGACACGAATTAGGTTTTCCCGTATGGAAGGACGGACAGCCCGTGGGTGGCGGAAGTGCTGAGTCGGCTGTCAAAGCAGCAGATCCGTATCGATATGTCGATACGGATGATGTAATGGATCATGAGATGGTTCGTCGTTCGTTGCTGTCTTCCGGTATTCTGCTTACCTCTCAGGGCATTCCGTTTCTGCATGCAGGGGATGAGATGCTCCGTTCCAAAGCCGGTGATCATAACAGTTATCGGAGCGGGGATGCGGTGAACACGATCACGTGGGCCAATAAATCGCGGTTCAGACCGGTATTTGACTACTACCGTGGTCTTATTCATCTGCGGCGTACACATCCTGCTTTTCGTATGATTGATGCTGATCAGGTACGGAATCACCTTCGTGTGATTCGTGGCGACGGCAATGTGGTTGCTTTTATTCTCCAGGATGGTGCGAATCAGGATACCTGGAATCAGATTATGGTCATTTATAACGGAACGGAACATCAGCAGCATGTGGATCTGGGGGAAGGTGACTGGCATGTCGTGGTCAATGATCATCAGGCAGGCACAGATCTGATCGAAACCGTTCGTGGCACTGTTCAGGTAGAACGGTGGTCATTGATGGTTTTGTATGACATAGAGCATGCTGGAGGCGCTGAACCATCAACGGTGGAGATTAGTTTTCCTCGCCAGGTATATAGTCCAAAGGAGACCACTCAACTGCGAGCGATTGTACGGGACAGCATCGGCAATGTGGTAGAGAACGCCCCGGTTACGTGGACTTCTTCTGAGCCGGATATTATTCGGATAGAACCTGATGGAACAATCGAAGCGCTGGAACGGGGGGAAGCTTCGATTACAGTCCACTGTGGGGACATAACGGCAAGCTGTATGTTACAGGTGGATTATCGTCATGCGGAACGAATCGAAATTGTGGGCGAACCTGTCATGTACATGACTCGAATCAGTCGCTTCCGTGCCTTGGTGCTTGATCAATTTGGTCAGCCGCTTCAGGATTCGAATATACGCTGGAGCTCTTCTCATCCAGAACTTGCAGCGGTGAGTACAGCAGGGATCGTACGTGCGATGACACCTGGAGTAACCCATATTATAGCTGAAGCTGGAGGCATCCGGGCAACGCTTGGCGTAACGATTCATAAACAGATTTCGCGAACCGTCACGCTTCGATACGAACGTGAAGACCAGCATTATGAAGGTTGGGATGTCTGGGTATGGGGCACCGGTATGGAAGACGGAGCGGTACGAATGGAACAAATCGGCAATGCTGCTGAAGCCCGTTTCCGCGTAGCTCCGGGTCTGCATCACCTGGGATTGATCATTCGATTGAACGAATGGGAGGCTAAAGATACGTGCGGAGACCGTTACGTGGACATTGTACCTGAAGACGGGGATGTACACATTATTGTCCGTAGCGGATCAGATGAGATGCAGATCATTCGCGAAAGTGAAAAAACGGAGGATCGTGATAGCGCATAGTTTCTTTTATTTATAACGTCGAACGTAGTTCGTCAAAACCTTGATAAACCAGCAGTTGGAAGAGATTCCGACTGCTTTTTTGGTCTGATTATGCGTAGCATAGCTTGGCAAAATATAAAGAAATGTCCTGTTTCGTGTTTGAGATCCTCTATCATTGGGGTAAATATAGATATGGCCCACGATTCGGCCAAAGAAAAAAGACCATTATGGTCTACGAGAGAAGCCTTAGCGCTTTCCAACAAATATAATGTAGTGATCCCTTGAAGGAGGATGTTCAATCATGAAATCCAACGGAAAAATGGCTCAACTTACAGCAACGCCAAGAACTGAAAAGAAAGGTGCAGCACTGCGCCTGTTAAGACAAGGTGGACGAGTTCCCGCTGTCGTATACGGCCCGGGACAAGAAGGTGCCTCCATACATGTAGATGAAAAAGAAATGTTGAAAGTGGCACGCACAGGCCGCTCCGAAATGTTCAACCTGAATGTTGAGGGTGGTAAAACGGTACCGGTGCTGATCAAAGATCAGCAAGAGCGTAACGGACGTTTGCTACATGTAGACTTTCTGCAAATTTCCAAGAATAAGCCGATCAGCGTAAGTGTATCGATCGACTTCCAGGGTACAGCAGCTGGTTCGAAAGCTGGCGGTGTATTCCAGACACAAGAAACACAATTGGAAGTAGAAGGATTGCCTGCGGATCTGCCAACTTCTATTGAGGTTGATGTGAGCGGATTGGACATTGGTGATCGCTTGACTGCTGCGGATATCAAACTGGATAAAGGTTTGACACTCGTAACATCACCTGAATCCATCATCGCGTCCGTCATGCCGCCACAAGCGGCTGAGGAAGAGCCAACAGCTTCTGCTGAGGAAGCGGAACCGGCAGCTGAAGAAAAAGCTACCGAAGAATAAACCAAGCGCAGGGATCTCGCCAGATCCCGTGCTTAACCAAAGCCCAGTCCTAAGGACTGGGCTTTTTTTATGTCCAGAACAAGAGGTTTCGAAGGTCGCATGAAAAATGAGAATGTACTACAATACATGTTAAAGGATAAGAAAGTGGGTTTATTTCAATGTTTGATCCAACGGTGTATGACAATCTGAAAGTCGGGTTTGAGAATCATCTCTATGATATGGATAACCTGGATGAGCGTATTCAGATTACGGGGCGTAAAGATCGGCTGGAGATGGCGGTAATGTCCAGAGAGTTCATGTTACAATTCTGTCTCAGGGATTGCTTGGAAGTAACAGGCGAGGTCGTGCTCAGCAGTTCCCTTGAGGAGCTTGCAGCTGAGATTCTGGAGACGCCTGGTGCACATCCGGGTTGCCGTCTGGAACTTCGGTTTGGCATGATTGTGAAGGAGCCTGAGACGCAGTGTCCGGCTATTCGTTCGATATTGCAGCAGAGCTGGCCTGAGCAGAGGGTGTGCCAGAACATCCTATATATCTTTGATGAACAGCCTAGTACGTTTAATGTCACGGCTCACGTATATTTTGACCGCAGTGTGAATGAGGACCAGATGGGAGATATTCCTGAACTTTGTGAGCATATGGTGAATGTGATGGATCAATTATTACAGTTGAATAACCAGTAATTCT
Source organism: Paenibacillus amylolyticus (assembly GCF_001570725.1). Classification (GTDB taxonomy): domain Bacteria; phylum Bacillota; class Bacilli; order Paenibacillales; family Paenibacillaceae; genus Paenibacillus; species Paenibacillus amylolyticus_A. The sequence continues at coordinate 3,923,742 of NZ_BCNV01000001.1, read as the reverse complement.
GAGAAAAGCCTTGTCTCTTTGTAGAGATCAGGGCTTTTTTTGTATTATTTTTAGAAAATTGTATAGGCTTTCAGGCTTAGGTAGAAGGCCTTTTGGGTTAATATTTTACGCAAGCAAGTAAGAGAATGTATATTAAAAGGGGGTAAGAGTGCAATTGAACTATATACAAACGGTGAAAGTGCGAAAATAATATTGGGACTAAAGATTTAGTTCTGTACTAAAGGAACTAGTTTTCCTTGCCGATAAAATATCGAAGGGGAGAAACTACATGACAGAGAAATTAATTCGTCTGCTGCGTATACTTCAGGCTATACAAGCAAATCCCGGAATTTCCGCCAAGGAGTTGGCGCTGAAATGCGGTACAACTGTACGCACGATATATCGTGATCTCCGGATTTTGGACAGGGTCGCCCCGATTATGAACGAAGGATACGGCAAGGGATACCGATTCATTGGTGAGTTTGCGATGTATCCGTTAGACTTTACTGAACAGGAAGCGATGGTCTTCTCCATGCTTCCATCCGTAGTTGATACCTCCAAGTTGCCTGCTGAATTTGATTCAGCTTTTGACAAGGTCATGTCGGCTCATACCAAATTAAAATCAAGAAACAGTGACATTGTAGAGAATATTGCGGGAATTATTCGAATGGGCACGCCAGCTTATCGTGAGGAAGGAAAAGATCCCAATTTGCTGATTCCCATCATTGAAGCGATCCTTAGCCAGCAAACGATTCGTACTCAATATCATACGCTGACAAGAAATGAGATTACCGTCCGGGATATCGATCCTTATTATCTCATTCCTCGTGATCAACGTTTTTATTTGATCGGATACTGTCATTTGCTGCAAAAGGTTCGATTGTTTCGAATTAGCCGCTTTCTGGATGTGACAAGAACACATGCCGGATTCGACAAGGGTGAGTTCAACATAACCCAGTACATGAAGAACACATGGTCCATTGACCGTGGCGACGAGAATATCCATTTCAAGGTAAGATTCTCTGAGAAAATAGCCCCCTACATAAAAGAAGAAGAAATGTTTGTTCGCCCGCGAATGACGGATATGTCGGATGGGGGATTGTTATTTGAAGTGACACTGAATAGCAGCCGAGAATTTTTGAAATGGTTATATCAATTCGGACCCGAGGCAGAGGTACTTGAACCTCGTGAGTTTCGTAGAGAGATACGCAGGCAACTTGTGGAGTGGTTGAAGCATTATGACAACGAAGTATCTTTGTGAAATTTTCATAATGGAGAAATACAGGAAAAGGAGCAGGTGATATGAACACCAAATTATTCGCAGCTATGTATGGGATGGAGTATTTCCATGGAGTGCAAGCTTTACATGTGGGGGACACCGTGTATCTCGTCAAAGATCCAGATAATCGTTTGGACCGTCAAGCGATTAAGGTTGTTATTCCCCCGATTGGCGCTGTAGGTTATATCGTTAATGATCCGCTTGTTGTACCGCATGGTTGTTGGACCGGGACGGCATTCTATGATGTTTTTCATCAACTAACGTGTGCCAAAGTGCGCTTCATGATGAGAGATATGGTTATTATGGAGTTAATTGAGATGAGCCACATTCCTGTTCCGCAAATGGATTCTTTTTTTACCGGATGGCAATCTCGCGAAAAAGCTTAATCATCCTAAAGAGTGTCTTTCTTATGGGCCAATTTGATTATTAAAAACTGAAGGAGGCTCATTCTCGGATGAGCCTGGTATAGGTGGCTTCCAGATGTATGGCTGTTCTAGCCCAACTAAAATGTGCCATGGCACTATCTCGGCCAGTCTTCCCTAACAATTCGGCAGAAGCCGGATTGCTTGCAAGTTTGTTCAGGCAAGAAGCGAAACGTTGTGGACGTTTATAAGAGGTGACAAGGTATCCATTGCTACCTGATTCAATAATTTCACGAATACCTCCGTTATCAGAGGCAATGACGGGTAATCCTGAAGCCATCGCTTCAACATTAACCAGCCCAAAGGCTTCATGTTCTTGAGAAGGACAGACCAGACAATCGACTGCCCGGTACAACTGGTCGATATATTCATGGTTTATCTGACCTCTGAAGGATATATGGACTTTTTGTTTTCGAGCAAGATCGCGAAGTCTGCGCATATAATACGGAGGACCTTTGCCTGCAACAACCAGTTGAACAGGCATCTCTTGCTGAAGAAGGGCAGTCGCACGTATTAATATGTCTACACCTTTGCCAGGGATGAGCCGGCCGACATACAGAATAGAGAATGGTTTAGTTATTCCAAATTGTGTACGCAGGCGAAGCTGTTCTTCACTGGACTCAACAGGCCTGAAGCGGCTTAAATCTGCACCGAGTGGAACAACACTCATCCGGCGTTTTACGAGCGGAAATCGGCGACCTAGCTTTTGTCGCAAGGATTGACTGTTGACGGCAATCCAATCGGCTTTTTTCATCAATGCAAGTCTGGAAGGCCCAGGTTGCGCGAATGTTAACGAGTGGAGGTAGAGTACAACCGGGGTGCGAGGGAAAGCGCGTTTAATGGCAGCCATGCTGCGGGGCCTGTTATCCACTTGAATCACATCATAAGCTTGCTTGGATAACAAACGTATTGCTGCTTTGGTGTACCCAAGAGGACTTGATGCAGGGACACGCTGAATGGTGATCCCGTCGATTAGCTCCGTGGTGGCGAGACCTGCCATTTGACGACTTATGATGGTCACCTGATGACGATGTGCAAGTTCGCGAGCAATCCCTAGGATGCATATTTCCACTGAACCGTTTCCGGGCAAAGGCAATTTCTCGGGTGCAACCATAGCTATTTTCATTAACAGGCTCCTCCTTGTCCGACATCGGTAACAATCTTCGTCATATATCCTATGAGCAGCAGCAGCATTTGGCTCCTGCGAACAGGCCGGTGAACCACCCATATGTGCGTGCAGGAATAATCTGCTGTTTGGATTGAAGCAGAAATATTCGGCTTTTGTGATATACTGTACGGGAACTATTGAGTTCGTTACATGTATAGAAGCAGGAGGAAAATGATGTTACATTCTATGCTGGGGCGCTTCCGGCTAATGTTGTGGTTGCAGGGCATTTCGTACGTATTGCTGCTGTTTGTTGCTTTTCCATTGAGAGATGCCGGGATTATGCCGCAGGCTGTCACATGGTTTGGAAATTTATATGGTTTTTTGTTTTTAATGCACTTGTTATTTATGGTGAGTTTGTATACTTCACAGAAGTGGCGTCTGCGCCGTCCAATTGCTCTATTCTTCGTTTCCTTTATTCCGCTGGGGAACATGATCTACGATGTTGTTGTATTTCGTAAGTTATACCGTCAACTAAATAAAGCTTGACTTTATTTAACGTTATGAAATATTATGGGTATAGGTTAAACAACCTGTTTCAACTAAAACTACATATTCCTGTTAAAGGGGAGTAGCTTTTACAGTAAAGTCGTCAATTCGGGATCATATCCCCGGCTTTATTGGCAGCAATTTTGTTGTTAGCGAGACCTTTACCAAGTTTTCATGCTCGGTAAAGGTCTCTTTTTGTGGATATAAAAGGACCTTACCAGCGATGGTAAAGGTCCTTTTTTTTGTACATCATAAGGATATTAAGGAGGAGTCAATGTTGGAAGTTTCATTATTATTGGAATATGGGTGGGTGCTGGCCGTCTTAGTAGTTCTTGAAGGACTACTTGCAGCTGATAATGCATTGGTACTCGCAATTATGGTTAAACACTTACCTGAAGATAAGCGCAAAAAAGCGTTGTTCTATGGTCTGATGGGTGCATTTGTTTTCCGTTTAGGTTCGTTGTTCCTGATCTCTTTCCTCGTCGATGTATGGCAAGTACAAGCGATCGGTGCCCTGTATCTCCTGTATATCTCGATTAACCACATCGTTAAAAAGATACTGGGTAGTCGAAATAAGACAGATGAAGCAGCTGATTCAACGCCTAAGAAACCGAAAAAACAATCTGGTTTCTGGATGACCGTTTTCAAGGTCGAAGTAGCAGATATCGCATTTGCAGTCGATTCCATTTTGGCTGCCGTTGCTTTGGCCGTGGCGTTGCCACCAAGTGGATTGCCTCCAATTGGCGGACTTGACGGTGGACAGTTTATCGTTATCTTCCTCGGTGGATTCATCGGGCTTGTGATCATGCGTTTTGCAGCCACATACTTTGTGAAATTGCTTCATTCCCGTCCAGGGCTTGAAGTTGCGGCTTTTGTCATCGTAGGTTGGGTAGGGGTTAAGCTGGCAGTTATTACACTCGCACACCCTTCATTGGGTGTTCTGGATGAGCATTTCCCGGAAAATAAAATTTGGAAATTCGGATTTTATATTGTACTGATCACCATTGCGGTATGTGGTTGGTTCCTGTCTTCCAAAGCTCCTGATAAAGAAGACGAGAATCCGGTTGAAGAGTTGGAAAAACAAGCAGGACTGTAATAATCATGTTACGCTAACAACATCATTATTATTAGAAAAACAGGAGGCTGTCCTAGGACAGTCTCCTGTTTTTGTTTACATATGTCATCTGCATCATAGACCAATTTCCAAGAAAAGGGTTGACACATGAAATCGAGTCCCCTTAATATAAGACTAACATTAACGAAGGGAGGCCGAGAGACATGATGCTTGGTTATGATTTGAATCAAACAGGGCGCAACGTAGACACAATTGCATATCCGGCTCATCGTCTCATTGGCCTCATACGGTCGACATAGGGGATAGGCATATCGTTTAGCAGCTTATAATCGATATGCGTTCTTCGCTTATATTATAGCGATGGATGACAGACACACAGCATGTTCATGCTGTTCTGTTCTCCGTTATTGTCATTAGTAGAAGTCATGGGCGATTAGCCTATGGCTTTTTTTATTTATATTTTACACAGATGAATCGGCAAACCGAATTTGCTGAACGTACAGGAAGGAATAATACACTTTTATGAATACAAAATTTAATTTATTTACCAATCCAAACGAATTCGCAGGTGCTTATCGGCACGAAGTGAAATTGCCTGCAGGCGACCTAACCGTATATGCGGCGCAACAGCTCTTCTCCTCGCTCGATTACAAGGTGTTCGAGATGGCGAACAATAATCTGCAGATTCCGGGAATTTCTTATATGAGTTACACACCAGACGTGCATGTCGGTGTAGGCACCTGCATTGGAACGACAGCCGTGTGGGATGCACAGAGCGGATACGTATCTCCTTCCATTGTGGGCAGTGACATTGGCTGTGGCATGCGAGTGCATATGACGAACCTGCATAAGGACGAATTGAAAGACATCAAGCTCCGCCGCAAACTCGTCAAGGCTATTGAGAAAGTATTGCCGATGGAGGCGAACCAGCGAGGTCATTACTCGGATATCAGACTGGAGCATGTCGTTCGTAAAGGGCTGCATGGTTTACCCAAAAAGTATATTCCAGACAGCTACACACCGAAAAAATCAACCTCGATGACACATGTGGAAAGCAGCAAGTTCAGTTACGATGAGGATGTGTTAAATCATGTTCCTGATATGACGTGGCATCGTTCGCATCGTCAGCTCGGCACACTGGGTGGAGGGAATCATTTTGCCGAGATCCAGGCGATTGAGATCGCTGAAGAGAATCGTGAAATCGCCGAAGCCTGGGGATTGTACGATGGACAGGTCGTAGTTATGATCCATTCCGGCTCTCGTGCATGGGGTGGTTATGTCAGTCAGATGAGTTCGTCAGCAATTGCCAAAGTCATGCAGCGGCTTAACCTGGGTACATCCGATCCGAGACTGGTCTTTGCTCCGCTGGAACATGCGGAAGGTCGTCATTATGTAAACATGATGTATTCAGCATTGAATTACGCTGTTGTCAATCGTCACCTGATTGCGTATGCTATTCGCGAAGCATTCCGGGATGTGTTTGGCTCCAAATGTGAATTCCGTACATTATACGACTTGATGCACAACTATGCCTGGGAGGAATCACATGCAGACCAAGGTTCCGTTTTTGTGCATCGTAAAGGTGCGACACGTGCGTTGCCGGCAGGTAACCCGGACAATCCAAAGCCATACCTGGCAACAGGACATCCAGCGCTTATTCCCGGTTCCATGGGAACTGCTTCATATATCATGGTGGGTCAGCCACAGGGTGCTGATAATTATTATTCAATATGTCATGGTGCGGGTCGGATCCGTTCGCGGACAGCAACGAAACGATTGGTTTCCGTGGAAGATTTTGCTACGGCACTAGGCGTGGGTACAGAAGATGAGATCGTGGTAAACCAACGCTCACTTGAATCCATTATTGATGAATCACCTCAGGCTTATAAAAATGTAGATGAAATTATAGACAGTGTTACTGGCGCAGGCCTGGCTCAGGTTGTAGCCAAATGTATACCGCTTGTAGCGGTAAAGGGAGCGAAATAATGACAATAAACGAACAACAAACGGATCCAACGCAGGCGATTTATACCTATGATGAACAGCATGATACCCGAATTCGAGTGGAAGGGTACGCCATCTATTCAAGGCTGATTCGTGGAATCAGTGAGGCGCTCCATCAGCGCTATGGGGTTGAATACAAGCTTTATGCGAGTTCTGACCCGAACAATGAATACTGGGAGTTACTCCGGGAAGATTTGCAAAATGGCAGTGACGAAGTGGAATTGGTAGCCCGCATATTCGAGGATCTGGAGCTTCAGACCTTGCATTACGACGACGATGGCGATGTGCCGACTTATGGTGTGCATTACTCCATTCGCAACAACGTATTTGCCTATCCGAAATGGGGCGTAGCACTTGTGCGGGTTCCATTTTTCCGGGAAAACGGGATCTACAGTGAAGACTTTGTCTTTGCCATCGGTGATGAGGAGATGAAGCAGTTTCTGGGTAGTGTCCGAGAGCGGGAACGTCAGCAAAATATGAAAAAAGTGACGGTATATACCGATGCTCGGAATGGCAGCGATCGTCATGTTGAATCCATTACTCGATCTGTGGGAAGAGAGGATGTTGTTCTTTCGGCACAGATCAAGCAGGATATCTTCCGTTCGCTGGATCAGTTCTTCGAAGCGGATCGTTCCTTTTACAGAGATTACGATATCCCTTACAAACGAGGCATTTTATTGTATGGGCATCCTGGAAACGGCAAGACCACATTGGTGAAATCCATTGCTGGAAGTATTCCGGGACCGGCTGCGTATTGGCAGATTACGGAGTATACCAACAGTGAATCGGTGCGTGAAGTGTTCGAGGCTGCCAAACGGCTGGCACCGATGGTGTTGATCATTGAGGACATCGATTCGATGCCGGATGAAGTCCGTTCCTTTTTCCTGAATACACTGGATGGCGCTACGTCGAAAGAAGGTATTTTCCTGATCGGGACAACGAATTATCCGGAGAAAATAGATCCGGGCCTGATGAACCGTGCTGGACGGTTCGACCGGGCTTACGAGATTCCGTTGCCAGATGAAGCGCTGCGTCTGCAATATTTGCGGCAACGGGGCTTCACCGTATTTGCTGGTGAAGAAGGTACAGTTGAGGCTGCTCGTCTGACCGACACGTTCTCTCTTGCGCAGCTGGGTGAATTGTATGTCAGCGCTGCGCTGGAATGGCATCAGAATGGACAGACAGATATTGTGAAAGTCATTCAGTCGATGCGTGGCGAGCTGGACAAGAGCCACAAACACACTTGGCTGGCGCAGCCGGGTAAGGGACGTGCAGGATTTTATTGATCAGATCTAACCAATTCAATCGATAATATGACGAAATTTTATAAATAATCCTACCTCGATTGGTGATACTAACCTTGTCTGCTGTAACATACAATGACTTTCGGGAGGTACATAACGCAGCCCTGAGCTGGTGAGATGCCGGAAAGTGACGCGATCTGTTTCCATACCGGGCTAAGGCCTGTTTTACAGAGAAAGATGTATTGGAACAAATGGTAATATGCAAAAATTTTCATGCCAATTGTTTAAATGCTTCTGTAGCGGTTAATAGTAGACAGACAACAACAAAAACTTTAATTAGAGGTGAATGATATGGGTTGGTTATGGTCATTAATTATCGGTGGTATCATTGGTTGGTTGGCAGGTTTGATCGTTGGTCGTGACATTCCAGGTGGTGTTATTGGTAACATCATTGCTGGTTTCATCGGTGGATGGTTAGGTGGAGTAATCTTGGGCGATATGGGTCCTGAGATGGGCGGATTCCACATTGTACCTGCATTGATCGGTGCGATCGTTCTTGTAGCCATCGTAAGCTTGATCTTCCGTTCGATGGGACGTAGTCGCGGGTAACCGATTCAAGATAACTTATTGAATTAGTTGTCAGCTAAATGAATTACCAATGAAGAGGTTGATTGAGAGCCATAACGATGGCTTTCAATCAACCTCTTGTTGTTTTAGAATATATGAAGATATGCATATTAGCTATCTATATAAATTGGACTAAACATTTACACGAGAACGTAGAGGACAGAAATAACCTGAAGAAGCGGAGCGTTCGCCTTTATCACCAGATTTTCTCCTTGTAAAGCCAAATATAAAAAATCTGGGGATAACAGCGATCGGAAGGTTGTTCTGTCATCGGAGTGGTAAGTGTAAAAGGTAGTTTAGATAAGAGAGGATGAACGGAATGGAAAAAGCTACATTCGCCGGCGGATGTTTCTGGTGTATGGTTACACCATTTGAAGAACAACCGGGCATTCATGGTATTGTATCGGGTTATGCGGGCGGTCACGTCGAGAATCCAACATATGAGCAGGTCAAAACCGGAGAAACCGGTCATGTCGAAGTGGTTGAGATTACATTTGATCCGGATGTATTCCCTTATGAACGACTACTGGAGCTGTACTGGCCACAGATTGATCCGACGGATGACGGAGGACAGTTCCAGGATCGGGGGACACAGTATCGTACTGCGATCTTTGTGCATAATGAACGTCAGCGTGAGCTTGCCGAACAGTCAAAGCAGGAACTGGCAGCGAGCGAACGATTCACTCAACCAATTGTTACGGAAATTCGGGATGCCGTCGTATTCTATCCGGCTGAAGACTATCATCAGGATTACCACAAGAAAAACGAGAAACATTATAAGGAAGACCGTGCGTTATCCGGACGGGACGAATTTATAGACGAAAATTGGAAATAGGATAATTCTATCCTGTCCGTGAAATAAGCCGGGAGAGCTCCTTATGGAACTCTCCCGGCTTATTATTAAATGGAGTATTTATTTTGCAGAATTGGACTTCAGTACATATTTGGACAATGTCTCATCGTTCATGGAATAGATGACATCATCCACATAAGTAGAGACACCTTCTAATGAAGGAACGGAGGCACTGGTCGTGTAGATATGCACGTCTTCCAGCGTAAGTGAATCAAGAATATATCCCGTTTTGGCAAAATCAAGCTGGTACTGACCATCCTGCGTCTGGTCGACATGCATCAATGCAGGTTGTGCGTCCTTGAACGTACGCTCAGTCACTTTGCCTTTCATCGTGTACAGTTCCAGCTTCTGCCCTGTGAGGACCGTATAGCCGTTGCCAGCCGTCTGGATGTAGGCATCACCAGCAATGGCACGTCCCCAAGCGAGCTTGCCATCGGTGCCAAAGCCCATCAGTCGGTTACCCGTGCTCTCCAAGTTAGCACGCATAAGGATGGAACCATCTTCGAGAATGGCCAGCGATTCACCGCCGCCATCTCCGAGTGTATTTGCGTTGGCAGGGAATTGGTAGAAGGACAGGCGACTCAGTGTACGATCATAGATCTCCACTTTGGGATTCGCAGCTTGCTGCCAGAAGTTGCCTACCTTGGTTTGTTTGCTGGCATCCACTACAATTCGACCATGATCAGCCTTAAGCACGGTGCCGTTAATGGTCTTTTCGGTAATTAGCTTGCCCTTCTTGTCATATAACGAGATGGCTGAACGAACCGAACCATTCGATTGCACGCCCTGACTTGAAGCAACCATCAGCGTATCGTTATCCAGTAGGGATATGCTTGCAGGTGAATTCACCGTTTTGACCCAGTTGGTCTTGCCAGATGTATTGAATGAGTACAATTTTTTGGTTTTGTCCGAATATTCCATATACACATAAGCTGTACCGTTGCTGGCATATACCGAATCGGAGTAGGTGGTGTAAGGACCACTTTTCTCATGGAATATCGTATTCCACTTCAATTGTCCAGTTGTAGCATCGAATGCCTGAAGGGAATCCAGTTGCCAGTCCAGCGTTGTTTTGCTACTTGTTTTGGTCACAGGCTGGGAGGCATGTACATATACAAGGTTTTTGGATGGCACGGCATGGATTCCCTTGATCAGCACATCTTTCTCCGTATTGGCCTCAGACAACATCAGGGAAGATGACGTCCACGCGGGTTTGGGCATGGATTCGGTGGAGGCAGCGGCGTAACTCGTTGTATTCATGGTGAAGAGGAGCATGCCGCTAAGAATGAGGGCAGCCCATGTTTTGGACTTGTGTTTGGTCAATGTATGCAAGTGATAAACCACCTTTCTTCTTCGGTTCAAAACAGAACCGATTGTTGAATTTTACCATTGATGTCAAGTTGAATTCAACCGAACGTACTGTAACCTTTTATCATTCGTATTGCGTATCATCTTTGTTTGGTGAAGTGTAACGGTTACAGGGATTTCATCTTCTTTCGATGAAGGTGGAAGTCTGATATATTTAGTGCGGTGACAAGCCATATCTGCGTAAGATGTTGGATAGAACATAGGAAATGAACAAGGAGAACAGCTATGAATTGGAGTGAAAATATGACCCTATGGGTCATTGGATGTATCATCGTATTGTTGCTGCTTGCCTGGATTATCCGGCGTGTTATCGGGCGCGGGCAGCGGATTCGAAGTGAAGCCAACCCCCGGAAGATTACGATAAAGGATATCGACAAGATGGAGGATGGTTCGGAGTTTGAATTATATCTCTATCATTTATTTGAAGAACTTGGGTATGACGAGGTTCATAAGACGACGAGCAGCCGGGATTTTGGGGCAGATCTGGTGTTTGTCGATAGACTCGGCAGACGAAGTGTGATACAAGCGAAGCGATATGGTGCGAACCATCCCGTAGGATTGAGTGCAGTGCAGGAGATCTATACATCAATGCGTTATTATGAAGCTGATCGGTCCATTGTATTGACGTCTGCCCGTTACACCGAAGCCTGTCGGACGCTTGCAGCAGTCAATGGAGTGAAGCTACTGGATCGGGAAGACCTGATGGAATTAATCCTGTTATTCAAAGCCAGAAGAGTGGAAGAAGCGCTGGAACTGATCGAAGAAGATGATCACGAACCAATCGAGACGTGGCAGTCTCGGCGAAAGCGGCAATCCCGCTAGGTTGCCATTGTAATACTGTGCTCTAACGTAGATTTTTTTTTAATATAATCGGAAAATAGTAGTGTAGTCAGGATTTACGTTATAAACCGTGGAAGTTGCCTCAAAAAAATGGACGACTACGACAGATGCAGATATTAAATCGAATTATAACCAATCGCTAGGTCATTACCCGCGACTGGTTATTTTTGATAGGTATTTCGAGCTCTGTTTGTTCATCTGTTGGTTGTAGCATTCTGAATATTTGGTTCAGCCCCATTGGTATGGACAATGTTCACCTCAAGGCCGTGACATTTAAAATTGTGGTTAGGATTTTTCCTAACCTCATCTTTTTGAAGTTCATACATAGCTAATTTATAATTTATTTCTTCCATATGTTTCAAACTTTCTTCAATTTTCTTTTGTAATTCAATTTTATGTTTCTTTAACATTTCCTCTCTTTCTAAATAAGTGGAGTTCCCCATCTCATAAGATTCCTTGTATTCTTTAATTTTAGAGAGTGGCATTCCTGTTTCTTTGAGACAAAGAATAAAAGAAATCCAATCGATTTGTTGTTCGGTATAGACTCTATTCCCTTTTTCGTCGCGCGAAATATTCGGTAAGATCCCTTGCTCTTCATAAAATCGAAGTGTCTTTGCAGTTATATTATAATTCTCCACCACATATTTCATTGAAAAAAACATCTGATCGCCTCCATAGTTACAGTTACTGTAACTGTTATTCTATCACATATGAGATTATTAAAAGAAAATCGTTTGAAATTACGTATCAATTCCTACTTTACTTCCCCTTAGGTTAACCTGATATTCTTGTGTAGAACTTGTGATTGGGATGGATGAGATAAGGTCACCTTCATCTGTTCCATGAATAAGCACTTAGAAATCAAAATATAAAGGAGAACGTACAATGAGTAAATTTAATAACTTGTTTGAACCCTTTACATTCAATAAAGGGATTACCTTAAAGAATAGAGTGGTTATGTCTCCGATGACGACATGGTCAAGTAATGATGATTACACGATTTCCGATGAGGAAGTTGCATATTATAAAAAAAGAGTTCATGGTGTAGGTTTAGTTATCACTGGCTGTACTCATGTCCTACCTAATGGTATTGGATTTACACATGAATTCGCCGCATATAATGATTCATTTATCCCTAGTCTAAAAAAATTGGCTGATGCTGCTAAGAGTGGAGGAGCTCCAGCAATTCTTCAATTGTTCCATGCTGGAGATAAAGCGATTGCTGAATTAGTTCCTAATGGCGACGTGGTAAGTCCAAGCGGTGTTGCTCTGACTGAAGCAGTGTCCCCTAGAGAGCTTACCCATGAAGAAATTCTGGAAATTATTCATGCGTTCGGTGAAACTACAAGACGTGCAATTGAAGCTGGTTTTGATGGTGTTGAACTCCATGGAGCTCACGGCTTTTTACTTCAAAGCTTTTTATCTCCATTTTTCAACAAACGTCAAGATCAATGGGGTGGCTCACTGGAAAAACGTCTGAGTTTTCCAATAGCTGTTATTCGAGAGGTGAAAAAAGCTATTGAAAAATATTCGACAAAACCATTTATTTTAGGTTACCGCATTTCCCCAGAGGAACATCAACAAGATGCCCTTAGAATGAAAGATACTTACGCACTGATTGATAAACTGATTGAAGAAAATGTTGATTATGTTCATGGTTCCTTGGTACAAGCCCTTACGTCAAAACCAAAATATAACCAAGATAACAAAAAAACGTATCTTGAGCTGATTGTTGAACATGCCAATAATCGAATTTCAGTCATTGCAGCCGGTTCCTTGGAAAGCCCAGAGGATGTTACTGAAAGCTTGGAGAGAGGACTTTCGTTAGCAGTAATTGGGCGTGTATTAATCTCTGATCCAGAGTGGATTGAAAAAGTTCAACAAGGGAGAGAATCGGAAATTCAAAACGTGATTAAATCATCCAAAGTTAGTGATCTTTTGTTACCAGCGAAACTATGGGGTGTCATACAAAATGCAGGTCCATGGTTTAAAGTTGAACAATAAAGAAGATGAAAGATCAAAAAAGGACGCTAATAATAGCGGCCTTTTTTGATTTCAAGAACAGTAGTACTAATTTAGCCGCTTCAACAAAAAATGCTTCACCTTCACTTGCATAGCTGCACATGATATATTGAGTGTATATCAACCAAAGGAGTGTGTGATCCATTATGGCACGTACACAAACACAAAAAGCATTACGCAAAGCAGAGCGGTCAGGTAAGTGGTGCTCGGAACAGAGCCGTAGAGTTAACGGAGATTATGGTGCGTTATCCCAGCATGTACGGCTCATGCCTACGAAGCAGGAAAAATTGCAAAAGGTCAAACACAAGAAGCAGATCATCCAGGATGGTGGTGCTTCTTTTTATTTTTTTCCAATGTGTGCGAAAAAGTGCATAATGTTCCTATAAATCTTCTTTTGGTTGGGGAAGCTTCTGGTTGATCATGAATATAAGTTAGAAGGGACGAGCCATTTCGATGACAACACCTCTACGTATAAGTAAAGTAGCTGTTCGACGTCTTTTGCTGCACACGCAAGGTTTACTGGCACGTTGGCCAGCGGAAGCGGGGCACTCCGGGCCGGATCAGGTCATGGAGCTAATTCGCAGTCTCGGTTGCGTGCAGATTGATCCGGTATCTGCGGTAGCCGGAAATCAGCATTTGGTGCTGGGTGCCCGTGATCCGGGATATAGCCCCGCATATTTACATACATTGCTAAGTAATCACAAGGTATTTGAGTATTTTGCCAATGCGGCATGTGTGATTCCAATCGAAGACTATGCCCTCTTTGAACCTGTGCGTGCCAGAATGAGAGAACGTCTCGCACCTTCCCTGCAAGGTTTGGAAGGTACCGTGGAGCATGTTATGCAACGTCTTGCTGAGGAAGGACCTTTGCCCTCCAAAGCATTTCGTGCAGTTGAGCGGGTTAGTGGGTATTGGGACCACCCGGATACACCTAAGACGAAGGACACAAGCCTGGCACTAAATCTTTTGTTGGATACAGCGGCTATTCGGGTAGTGGCAAGGCAAGGGAATGAACGATATTTTCAGATTACCGAACCGGATTTACGTGGGGAGGAGTCAACCTCAAGAGAAGAACAGGATATGCTTAATCAGCATCAAGCGCTTATGGATAAGTACATAGATGCTTATAGGGTGGTGGATGCCCGTGATCCAAGACTGGGGTGGCTGAAATGGACAGCATCGGAGCGACGTGCACACATCGCTGAACGTGTAGCATCCGGGCAATTAACTCCACTGGATATAGATGGTGTGGCAACGCCATATTATATTCGTACAGAAGATGAAGAAATGCTGTTGAATTTAGAGACAGCCAGGGCCGACTATGATCCGTCTGGTCCGGTACGTTTCCTGCCGCCGCTGGATAACCTGTTATGGAGAAGAGAACGTATTGTCGATTTATTCGATTTTCATTATAAATGGGAGATTTATACGCCAGAGGTGAAAAGAACCTACGGTTATTATGCTATGCCGATTCTTCACGGTGATCGGTTGATCGGACGTATGGACCCGCGACTTGATCGCAAAACAGGAGTATTTACTGTTCGTTTGTTATCGATGGAAGAGACTGCTCCACCTCTGGAGGAATGGATCACGGATTTTCGGGAAGGGCTTCAATTTTTTGCGTCCATGCATGGAGCGCGTTCAATCACCGTGGAGAAGACGATACCGAAAGAGCTGAAAAAGCTGCTTAAATCGATTTGATTAGGGGATATACGAAGCAGTGTATGGATACAAAATTGGAATTGATGAACAAATCTAAAAAGGACAAAACAGGGGGAGCCATCTGGCTCCCCCTTCATTGATTTTAAAATCATATCACCAGATGAGGCATTTCAACGTTCGGATCAACATCTGCTTCATAATCCACACCATCGGTTTCAAAACCAAACAGCTGGAAGAATTCGCGACGGTAACCTTCCAGATCGGACAGATCGTAGATGTTCTCTGTGGTCAATTCATTCCAAAGCTTCGCCACTTCTTCCTGAACGTCAGCTCTCATCTCCCAATCGTCAATGCGAATGCGACCTGCTGCATCGGTTGGAACTTCTCCTCCTGCATACAGGCGATCAGCGAACAGACGTTGCAATTGCTCGATGCAGCCTTCATGCAAGCCTTTTTCTTTCATGACTTTGTACAATGCTGAGATGTACAGCGGCACGACTGGAATCGCAGAACTGGATTGAGTCACCAGCGCCTTGGCTACAGTTAAGTACGCACGTCCACCTTTTGAACTTAGACGATCATTCAGCTTGTGTGCAGTCGCTTCCAGATGATTCTTGGCCTGACCGATGGAACCATCACGATAAATGGCATGGGTAAGTTCAGGACCGATGTAGGAGAAAGCGATCGTTGTTGCATCGTCAGCAAGCACGCCGCCTTGTTGCAGGGCATCCATCCACAGTTCCCAATCGTCTCCGCCCATAACGGATACCGTCTGACGAATTTCCTCTTCGTTTGCCGGTTCCAGTGTAACGGAGCTAATTTCCCCTGTGTGGAAGTTTACTGTTTTGTTCGTGTAGGATTGTCCGATAGGCTTCAGCACAGAGTTGAATACTTCACCCGTGTTTGGATCGGTACGACGTGCCGAGGCTACGCTGTATACGACCAGATCCACTTGACCGAGTTCACTGCGAATGAGTTCAACGGCTTTGTCTCTTGTTTCGTTTGCGAATGCATCGCCTGTGATGCTGTACGATTTCAGGCCTACTTCCTCAGCGGCTTTTTCAAATGCGGCGGAGTTGTACCAGCCTGCTGACGCTGTACGTTTCTCTGTGGAGCTGCTTGGGCGATAAATGCCGACCGTATTCGCTCCCGCCCCAAAAGCAGAGACAACGCGTGATGCCAGTCCGTAACCGGTGGAAGCACCGATGACGAGCACATTACGAGGTCCTTTCAGTTGTGGCTGGGATTTCACATAATCAATCTGTTCCTGCACTTGCGCAGCGCAACCTACAGGATGGGAAGTAGTACAAATAAAACCACGTGTTCTTGGTTTAATAATCATTTATTTGCATCCTTTCATATTCAGCTCATGTTCCAGCATTTCGATAAAATGCTCTTACACATACCTCCTTATTGTAAAACAATTACCTCGGAAACGGAAACCGTTTCGTTTGATTTCACTGGAAGGGTGGCGTTATATGTCTAATTTTGCGATGATGTGAATAGAATGTACTCGCTAGTTAGGATAGAAAGGACAGGGATACCATGCTGAAAGAACGCATTGAACTGCTAAG
This sequence comes from Paenibacillus amylolyticus, assembly GCF_001570725.1. Classification (GTDB taxonomy): domain Bacteria; phylum Bacillota; class Bacilli; order Paenibacillales; family Paenibacillaceae; genus Paenibacillus; species Paenibacillus amylolyticus_A. Next base: position 3,907,139 of record NZ_BCNV01000001.1, on the reverse strand, counting down.
CAAAAGAAAACAAATCTCCCGTAAAGACCTTGTGGAAGGTCTGGTCACGCAGGCTCATTTTGCAAATATTCTGGCGGATCGTTATCCACTCCCTGAGGACTTGGCAGAAGCCATCGCTGGGCGTCTTGGGGTACCCCCATCCTATATTGTAAAGGCGGCAGATCAGGACGAGGAAACACTTGAACGGGCAGAGGTTATTTTCGAACAAATGTCAGTTCCAGCGTCGGCGATATCCGAAGATACGGTGCATGCGCTGGCAGATCGGGATGACACGCTGACCGTAGAGCTGACAACGGCCTTGATGAAGGCGGTCTATTATCAGCAATTAAACGATGCAACGGCTCATGAATATATACATACGTCTTACCTCAATTTTTACCTGGAGAAATACGGTCGTCCAGACGATATTGATCTGCCGCGTCCGTTAGTTAAGGCGCTCTTATTCTATAAAATACAATATTACCGCTCTAAAATGGCCTTTGTGGATGTGCTAACTCATGCAACCAGGCTCAGTGAGCTGGCGCTTCCTGGCAGTGAATTCTGGCTGTCTGTGCAAAACATCAAGATGGAGGCCTACATTCAGGTCAAACAGTATGAAGAGGCAAAACAGGTATTCGAGCTTACGATGCGTCATGTCTATGATCAGCGGATGTTCCATCGTTTGTCCGGATTATATGTGGCATATAGTGGCTATTGCTTCGCGATGGGGCTGGTTCAAGAGGCACTCTCTGCACTAACCATGGCGGAAGCGAACCTCGTGTATGCTGGCAACCAGGGTGATCTGGTGACGGCGATTGCCAACAATCGGATTGTCATGCTGACGATGACAGGTGAACTGGATCAGGCACAGGCTGAGATTGAAAGATTTGAGTCGCTATTGCAGCAGGAACCGGAAGAAACACAGCAGGCCATGCAGCCGCTCATCGGTGTGTATAGATGCGAAGTAGCTCTGGCACGGAAGAACTGGGGCGTGCTTGCGCAGAGTGTAGATCAACTTTTGAAATGTGCAACAACACAGGACCAGCAGATGAGCGCAACCTTCTACCAGAGCCATCTGGCTCTTGCACATGGAGATCGCGAGGTTTTCATGGAGCGGGCACTTGCGTGTCTGCCTTATTTTGAATCTGCGCAGCATGTCATGCGGCTTGAACCTTTATATGAGGGAATGGCCGTTGTGTCCGAGGATCAGCGGAAATACAAGGAAGCGGCCATGTATTATCGGAAGCTGGTATACCTGTTACGCAAAAAATAGAGCTGGAAATGGAATTGGAACAGCCTTACCTCATAAACAGATCCCAGAACGATCATTTAAATATACAGTCGGCTGGTTTCAACAAACGATGAAATAGATTGTTAACTTTCATTATGGTATTATTATTTTCGAGTTTTGAGATCAAGTCATCTTGTTATGTTGGAGGGGAACATGGATATTATTGAATTTCAACAATGGGTTAAGGAATATTACAAGAATCGCAACTGGTCAGACTTAGATATCTTTGTCCGTATTGGATTTCTCGCCGAGGAAACCGGGGAAGTAGCTCGTGCCATCCGTGCATTAGAGATTGGTAGGGATCGTCCAGATGAGGTTGCAGGTACATATCAAGATAATAAAACTGAATTAACAGAAGAACTTGGAGACGTTTTGGGAAATCTCATCGTGATCGCAAATAAATATGATATATCGCTTGAAGATATCCTAATATCTCATAAACAAAAGCTTCAGGCACGTTACTCAGAAAAATAAAATAAACAACCGGAGATGGATTATGAAATCAATCGCTGTATTTTGTGGTTCTAGTGAAGGAGCTTCTTTGATTTATAAAGAAGGTGCACTTAAATTAGGCCAAGAGCTTGCCAAACATCAAATCACTTTGATTTACGGTGGAGCTAATGTCGGGCTTATGGGAATTGTTGCTGATGCAGTGCTGGAACATGGGGGTTCTGTTGTTGGAGTACTCCCTCAATTTCTCCAAAATCGTGAGATAGCACATACGGGCTTAACAGAGCTTATTATGGTGGATTCCATGCATGAGCGCAAAGCAAAGATGGCTGAATTGGCAGATGGATTTATTGCTCTTCCTGGTGGACCTGGAACATTAGAAGAGTATTTCGAGATTTTTACATGGGGTCAGTTAGGATTGCATCAAAAGCCGTGTGGATTACTGAATATCAATCAATATTTTGACCCACTTGTAGCTATGTTTGATACTATGGAACGCGACCATTTCATGCAATCAAAGTATCGTGATATGGTCATTACAGATGATACTCCAGAGGGAATCTTGAAGCAGTTTTCGATTTATAAGGCTCCTTCAGTCAAAACGTATCTCACCGAACAGCGCACTTGATTATTGCATTGTTTAAAACGGGGAACATCAAAGTTGAAAAAAGTGTGGATGTTGGAAAGCTGATGGGTTAAATCCCACTGTTTTTGGTGTGATTTTGTACCTTGCCAGCGTACTTGACGCAAAATATATCTGCTAATAGTGAAATGAAAATCGGATTAGCAGATCTTTTTTTGCGAAATTGGCTTCAAACCTTACCAAAGAAACGATTATCCGGTAATTCAATTGCCGGATTTTTCGTTTTTTTTGTATGCCGCCAGAAGGGTATTCAAGGACAAGCCGTGGTGTTTATAATTTAACTATAATCAAAAATAAAACAAATTGAGGTGTTTTCAATGGGATGGTTCGGTAAAAAGAACAAACAGGAAGATGCAATTGCTAAAGCGGATAAAATGATGAATAAAGGACTCACTGGCATGATGATGAAAGGTTTTGTATCAAAGGAACATCGGGAGGCCATCAATCAGAGTCTGGATTCGGCAAAGCAGGCACAATTGGCGGCGAGTGGTTCGCTTCCATTAACTGCAACAGCTACGGTGGTGACGATCACCGATACGGGGAAACTGATCAACTTTGATCCGATAGTTGTGCTTGTATTGGATGTGACGGAGACAAACGGTAACCAGTATCAGCGTACATTGGAGACACTGGTATCGAAGATGCAGATTCCACGAGTAGGCGATCGGGTGGGATTAGGTCAGAATCCAGCAAATCCGTCTGAGCTGATTTACATGGGGATATTGTCTATCTAGAAGGTATTTGGTTATAAGATAGTGATATTCTATTTATGAAATGCGTATAACAACGATTAATAGAGATATTAAAAGAAGTATTAAGAGAGGGTGGATCATATGGTAGTTTTCCTGAGGTTCATTGGCGTATTAACGGTGTTCGGAGTGGGGTTCTCCCCATTTCTGGCACAGCAGTTGTGGAATGATCCGTTTATGGTTATGCAGGCATGGTGGTACACTCCGGCGATCTTTGCCGGGTTCGCACTGATCTTTGTTCCTGCGATTTTGAGCAATATTTTTGGCGTAGGTCGAGTGAAGACAGGTTTACCAGCAGTTGGGGTCATTAAAACTATACAACAGACAGGTACGTATATTAATGAACAGCCTGAGGTTCGGTTGTGTCTGACGGTGTCGCGTAAGGGGCGAGAGAAATACGATACGGAGATGAAAACTGTCATTCCATTGACATCCATGGCACAGTTCCAACCGGGCAGTTTCATTCCGTTAGTGGTTTCTGTTAAGGATGAGCGCAAGGTAGGACTTGATCTGAAAGGGCGGTTGTCGCAAGAAGATATGCAGCAATTGCTGGATGAGAAGATGGTACAGCAAGGGGTATCTCCTGAAATGATGGATATTGCGAGAACAGGTGAAAAAGCGATGGCCAAGATTCTTGATGTCACTCCACTGGGGAGTGAAGGTAGCAATAAAATCAAGCTTCAGCTCAAGCTCAGCATAACAAAGACGAACGGTGAAACCTTCAATGTGACAACGCAAAAAGAAATTTTGTCATCTGCGCTGCCGCAGGTGCAGCAAGGTCATATCATTAACGTCATTTATTCAAGACAAGACCCAACAAAATTGGTGTTGGCATTGAATGTACAGGAGCGACAATTAAGTGACTTATTCTCCTCCTGATGATGTAGACAAAAGCATATATTCAAATCTCGAACGCAATGAGTCGTACGATTTGCTAGAGCAGAATAACGCTATAAAAAAGGAGATCCTACAGATCATGTTTATGACGTGTAGGACCTCCTTATTTCATTTGGTATGTACCAAAGGTGCAAGCAACGTACTGCTTTCAGACAATACCAAGGCGCATGCGATAAGAAAAGAGTACTTTTCTGGATTCTCCATCAAATACACGATTAGCCAGCTCTCTAAAGTCGTCGGCAGCTGTTAATAGATCATCCGCTCCGAGCTTCAACGCCGTTTGTAGGCCGCCTTGGCTCAGGGCAAGATTGACGTAACGATCGGCTGTGAATGTCTCGTGGTGATGAAACACGATTTCCCGAACATATCTGAACAGCCCGGACTGCTGAATCTGCTGCAGATGCCCATCTTTGCTCCATTTGTGTGCCTGATTCTCTTGAGGAGCCAGACTGGCTGCTCGATGATCTGCCTCCGTATTCAGCTGCAGATAGGCCTGTTCCAGCTGCCAGTCCAGCATTGGCGGCCAATCGCAGTCGTAGGCAGCAAATATGCCCCCTGTACGAAGTACACGTGCAAACTCGCGCAGTGTGGGTTGCGGCTCCATCCAGTGAAACGATTGCGAGCAGGTCAGCACATCCACACTACCATCCGGAAGCCCGAGGTCGTGAGACAAGCCAGACACGAACCGAAGGTTATCCGGCTTGCCAGCAGATTCCCACTTGGACTCCGCGACAGATCTCATGTCATCGCTGGGTTCAAAGCCCATGATGCGTTCTGCCTCATTAAGCCAGATCCACGATGATAAGCCGGTGCCACAGCCAACATCTGCGACCATACGCGGTGTGCTGCCAAGATATGTCGTTAGAATATCCACCACTTCAGTGGGAGCAGCTGGCCGATTTTGATCGTATAACGTACCGAAACCTTTGAAACGTTCCACATTGTTGCGTCTAATGTCTTGCATGGATAAACCTCCTTCGGTCAGATGGATGACAGAGAGTCAGCTGTGCTCAAAAGTTGTATAGGCCTATATTATATCATTCATTGTCGGGTTGTTTGTTCATGACGTTCTGCAAATGTTCAACAGCTTTGATATGACGCCTGAGCAATTCCTGTCCAACATGAGCAGGCTCGATGACGGTCAGCTCGGAACCAAACGACAGCAGGAAGGAGTAGAGCCATTCCCCAACATTCAGTTCGAGAGAGACACGGAGCCTGCCATCAGGCTCTTTTTTAATGAGGGACGGTTCGAAAAAATCATGTACTCGGTATGCAATGGTGCTGGAAAACGAGAGTGTCAGAGGGGTCAGGGCAGGAGCTATCTCTGATTCAGGATAGGTTGACCCCGCATTAAAAGAGTGATCGTGTTTTCTCGCCAGAAAAGTCAACTGGGTGATCCGTTTCATCTTGAATGTCTCGAATTCTCTCCGGTCGGGATCATCATGGATATATCCTTTGAAGTACCACGTACTGTTTTTGAATATAAGTTTCTGTGGCTCCACGGTCGGAATGCTCTTCTCACCATCCGAATTAATGTAGTGAAACGTAATTAGTTGATTTGTTAATATAGCCTGTTTCACCTGATTGAACAGTTCTCTCTCCTGGAGGGGAATGCTGCCCCATGGCGAGAAATTGAATTCGATCCAATCCAGTTTGTGATCAAACAGGGCGGTTAACCGTTGCAGCATATGGGCACTGTTAAGATGGGGAATCGCACTGACGCTATAGAGTCCCATCAAAATTTCGTTCTGGTCTTCTTCCGACAGCAGCGACTTGTCCATGACATAGTTGTCCATCAGATGAATGCCGCCATGCTTGCCGGTCGTCGTATAGACGGGAATGCCCGCAGCGCTCAGCCGATCGATATCACGGTACACCGTGCGTACAGAAATCTCGAACAAACGGGCGAGTTCGGGTGCAGTGGCTTTCTTTTTCTCCAATAACAAAAGCAACATTCGAAATAGTCGGTTATTTTCCATGCCATGATTATACCATGACAACAGGTGTCAGGGTATGGGTGGTACACTGGTTACATAGTCTTGTTGAGATATGAAGGAGGAACTGATCATGACAATGAAAGAAGGATTTTACTGGGGTGGCGCTACGGCTGCCAATCAATTCGAGGGTGGATGGAACCAAGGTGGCAAGGGGCCGAGCACGTCTGACATGATGACAGGGGGAACCCACACGATTCCACGCCGGATTACGCCTGTATTGGAAGAGGGTACGTATTATCCGAGCCATGAAGCGGTTGATTTTTACGGACATTACAAAGAAGATATTGCCATGATGGCAGAGATGGGCTTTAAAATGTTCCGCATGTCCATCAACTGGTCCCGGATCTATCCGAACGGTTATGATCTGGAGCCCAACGAAGAGGGATTGCAGTTCTACGATAATGTCTTTGCCGAGTTGAAAAAGTACAATATTGAGCCGCTCGTAACGATCTCTCATTATGAAACGCCATTCGGTCTGACACAGAAGTATAACGGCTGGGCTTCCCGTGAAGTCATCGACTGTTATATCCGTTATTGTACAACCCTGTTCAACCGTTACAAGGATCAGGTGAAATACTGGTTGACGTTCAACGAAATCAACATTTTGACAATGCCAATGGGTGCTTATATGGGTGCAGGTATCTTGTTCGAAGGCAAAGAGTCGTTGACGGATGGTATCGATAATCCACAGACTCGCTTCCAGGCACTGCATCACCAATTTGTCGCAAGTGCTAAAGCGGTAAAATTGGGACATGAGATCAACCCTGAGTTCAAAATTGGCTGTATGGTTGCGTTCATGACAACGTACCCAAATACATGTAACCCGGACGACATGCTGCTTGCACAGAAGAAAGACCAACTGTCTAACATGATCTGTGGTGATGTACAGGTTCGTGGCGCGTATCCTGGATTCGCTAAACGTTTCTTCGCCGAAGAAGGCATCCAGATCGAGATGCAACCGGGAGACGAACAGACCCTGCGCGAAGGCTGCGTAGACTTCTATTCTTTCAGTTATTACATGTCTCTGGTTGAAAGTGCGGATCAGACGTTGGAAAGAGCAGAAGGTAATCTGCTGGGCGGAATCAAAAATCCATATCTCGAAGCTTCCGACTGGGGCTGGCAGATTGACCCTAAAGGATTGCGTTACACGCTGAATCATCTATATGATCGTTATCAGATTCCACTGATGGTGGTTGAGAACGGTCTGGGCGCTGTCGATGTGGTCGAGGAAGACGGCTCCATTCAGGATGACTATCGCATTGATTATCTGAAAGGTCACATTGAACAGATGAAAGAAGCCGTAGCTGACGGCGTAGATCTGATTGCCTACACCATGTGGGGATGTATCGACCTGGTTAGCGCATCCACTGGGGAGATGAAGAAGCGTTATGGCTTCATTCATGTCAACAAGGATAACGACGGTAACGGAGACTTGAGCAGAACACCGAAGAAGAGTTTCCACTGGTACAAAAAAGTTATTGAATCCAATGGTGAAGAGCTATAATTTGGTGTGAAAAAAACTAGATCCGCCAGTTCCCTTTAATGGGACAAGCGGTCCATGTAGTCCTGAACTCGTTCAGGACTACTATATATGAATATAAAAATACCCGGCGATCCTTCAGTTAAGGAAAGCCGGGTATTTTTATGTGCACGCACTGGTCGCGATTATGCCAGTCTTCTGGACTGCAGTTGGGACATACGCTCCAAGTGACGCCGGTAAAACCATATGCAGGTGGAGAGCCAACACCCACTTAAGAAGTATCCGCCTACGATATCACTTGGATAATGCACCCCCAAGTAGATACGACTTATACCAATGGTCAGTATAAATACGGCGCTGGCAATAATCATCAGCACACGGCCCGTAACGGTGGGTACATGTTTCCAGATCAGAAAAGCCAGTCCGCCATACAGGCTAAATGCGGCCATGGAATGCCCACTGGGGAAGCTGTAGCCGCTCACTTCGATGATCCGGTTAATGGTAGGTCTAGCACGCTGGAATACCAGCTTGAGCAATGCATTTAACAGGGTTGAACCGGCGAGCACACAAGCCAGGAAGAGCAGTTCACGTTTGTGTCGCAGGCAGACGTATAACACAATCATGGCAATGATTGTAATGATGACCACAGGCATTTCGCCGCCAATCCAGGTGAACAACTGCATGAATTGCGTCATACCTGGCGATTCCAACCCTTGAATCCATCCTATTAGCGTATCATCAAATCGATGAATCTGGTTGTCGCTGATGGACAGGGCGATGCTTACAAAAGCGATCATGCATAACGCTGCAACGAGCAGCGGGAATGAGATGTTCCTTTTCCAGTTGTGCATCAAATGTTGAGTTCCTCCGTGATGAGTGATTTCGTGTGTTGTGTCCTTGTGTATGTCGGACATAACGATATTTGTATTGTGCTATAATTTTACAATAAATATAGCAGCAATAAAAATATGTAACCTTAACAACGGTTGTTCAAGCAGAGAATCTAGGAGGGGAGCAGTCGGAATGAAACGACGGTTGGTGATGTGCATGTTGGTCTTACTGTTGGTTGCGTCTGGGTTAGCTCTATTTTCTGGAGAGAAAGTGTATGCTTGCAGTTGTGTCGAGAGTGATGTTCAGGAGAGATTGAAGACCCAGACAACGGTATTTACGGGAAAAGTGGTGAACAAAGGCCATTCTCAACAATCGAAGCATGATGGCATGTTAAGAGAGTATACCTTTGATGTAGATACGGCATGGAAGGGAGTCAATGCCAAAAAGATGAAGATCATAGGGAGTGACGGAGGGTCTGAATCCTGTGGCATTCAATTTGAGAAAAATCAGTTCTATCTGATCTTTGCTTATCAAAATGTATTAGATCATAAACTTCATACGAATCTGTGCAGTGGCAATGTTCCTATTGAACAAGCCGGAGATGATCTGAAATTACTGGGCGCGGGCAAGGTTGTAAGTAAAGAAGATTTTGGAGAAACCAACGATGGGCAAAATGGGCCTCTTTATCTCATCTTATCCGGTGCAGTCGTTTTATTGGCGGCGTTGGCAATCGTGTGGGTCTGGAGACATAAGAAAAGAATCTGATTGCAAAAGGACGGAAAGAACCTGAAGAAGCGTAGCGTTCGCCTAAAGCTTTCTATAAGAAAGCTGCATCGGAAGCATACGCTATCACCGGATGATCCCTTAATAAAAAGGGATCAAAAATCTGGGGATAACAGCGATCAGAAGGTTATTCTGTCATCGGAGTGGGCAGTGTAAATATTCTTTAGTTCAATTTGTATAGTTTAGCTGCAACATGTATTCATAAGCGGTGACGCCAAATACCCGTTTGAAATGTCGGTTCAGATGGGTCAGATCGACGAATCCACAATCGGCAACAGCAGCATAGACGTCCTTGTGTGTTTCGATGGACTGACGGGCACGCTCAACCTTGCAATTCAAGAAAAATTGGTAGGGTGATATGCCAGTATGTGATTTGAATTCACGGATAAATTGAAACTTGGACATGCCAAATTCGGAACTCAGGTTGTCCAGCTTGAGCACATCCTCGGTGCTACAAAACATAATTTCCTTGGCTTTGCGGACCAGGTTGTCCTGAGGCAACCAGAGCTTGGTATCCATTTCCTTCTGTGCCAGAAGGTGAACCAGATCGAAGAGTCGTTCGCTACATTCAGCTTCGTCTTGTCTATGTTGAACGGCATCGTTCAGCATCAGAATGCTCCGTGCAAGTTCGGGTTCATAGACGATGGGAGTTGCGAAACGCAATTCCTTTTTACCGATAATCTCTTCTACCAAATCGGGCTTCAAATACAGCATCACATAGTCAATGCCAGCTTTATCATAGGAGCTTCCATCATGGGACTGTTCATGGTTGAACAGCATGACACCATTTTGGTGAGAAGCCTGATATTGTCCGTCCAAATTGTATTGTTGAATGCCGCGCAGCGTTACGCCAACCGCGTACTCTTCGTGGCAATGCTTTTTATAGGTGAAATCAGTAAAGCTGGCGGATAGTGCCAGCACGTCTTGCGACTTTTTGTAGTTAAACCGTTCCATGCAGCACACCTCCCAAGCTTTAGATCAATCCGGATACTATAATGGCTGAGTATAACAAAAAAAGAGCCATGAGAATACTTAGTAATTTTTGGTGACGATTCAGCAGCGTTTTGAAAACCGTGCCAAACACAACCCAACTGGAATAGGCGAGAAAGCCAATAAAGGTAATGAGAAGCACGAACAGAAACGATGAGAAGGAACTTTGATAAAAGGGTAATACATAACTTGGAATGACAGTGAAGGTAAACAAGACCACCTTTGGATTCACAAATTGCATGATGAAACCGTTCCAGAATCCGGTAACTTGTTTCGGTGCATCCTCAGTGGTACCCATCTTGTAGATCTGGTACGCCAGATACACCATATACAGGCCGCCGACAATCTGCATCACCTTCAGAATTCCGGGTAACACTCCCGCCAGAAGATGATTAAGAAAAGCTGAACCGGTAAGCAACAGACCAAATGCCAGCGTAGCCCCCCACACATATTGCATCGTTTGACGCGCCCCAACCTGCTGTACGGAAGAAAGAATTACGATATTGCTAGGGCCCGGGGTAAACGTAACGACGATGCAGTAGATTAAAAAAGATGCAAGATTCATGATGATGCTCTCCTCTGGTTGTAGTCTAGTTCCATGATCATATATCCAGAGGGAAAAACCATATAGTACATTATTGCAGCATGTGACTCTGTAAATGTAGAAAAGAAAAACAGCGTAACCCAACCGCTTCATAAAAGGCGGTCTGGTCACGCTGCTACATCAAGGCATCGAGGAAACGTGTGGCAATCCCAAAATAGATAAACAGGGACAAGATATCATTCAATGTGGTGATTAATGGGCCAGAGGCGACAGCCGGGTCGACTTTGAAACGACTAAGCAGAAGGGGGATACAGGTACCTGTCAGTGTACCAATGACAAGAGTGAGGAACAAAGACACCCCAATAATGGCGCCAAGCAGCCAATCCCCTTGCCAAAAATAAGCAATGACGGTGATCAGTAATCCGCACACCAATCCTATCATCGTGCCTACTTTGATCTCCCGACCAATCAGTGCGAGTACGGTGGCTTTGTCGAGTTTGCGTCCAATTAATCCACGTACCACAACAGCCAGAGACTGGGTTCCTGTGTTCCCCGTCATACCCGCGATCATCGGCATGAAGAATGCCAGTGCGACAACCTGATTCAGTGTATCTTCGAAGAAATCCACAATGCTTCCAGAGATCAATCCAATCAACAGAAGCAATATGAGCCAGGGAAGTCTGCGTCTGACCGCCACGAGCGGTTTGGTATCAAAATCGATATCCTTGCTACCGCCACCCATCTTGGCTAAATCTTCACTCGCTTCAGCCATAATAATATCAATGACATCATCCATCTGGATGACACCACATAACCTGTGATTCTCATCTACCACCGGAAGCGCCATAAACTCATAACGCTGCAAGAGCTGTGCGGCTTCTTCCTGGTCCATATCCACCGTTGCATGGATTACCCGCCGAGTCATTAGGTCTTCAACTTGAGTCTTGTCGTCAGCTAAGGCAAGGGATCGATAACTCACGACACCGACCAGTTTGCCTTCATTATCAGTCACATAGAGGTAACTGGAGGCGGAGATATGCATGGTACCTTGCGATTGTCGTAAGGCTTCCTTGGCTGTCTCATGAGCAAGCAAAGTCCGATATTGATCCGTCATGATGCGTCCTGCCGTCTCTGGCGGATAATTAAGCACGGACCGGATAATGGCCGAGTGGTCCAGATTCATATTGGACAGCAATTCTTCTCTGCGTTTGGCAGGCAAATCGTGCATGAACCGGATCAGATCACTTTTGTCCATCTGCTGCATGACTTCAAGCGTTCGTTCCGGTCCGAGTCGTTCAAACAGCTGAATCTGCTCATGCAGCTTGAGGGTCTCGGCGAGATCCGCTAGGGCATCGGGTTTGAAGAGGAGCAGAAACCGATTGGTCTCTTTTTCAGGGAACTTTTTATATACGAGTGAGAGGTCGTAGGGATGCAGTTCTTTCACCAATTTATAGAAATCGGACAGGTTCCGCGATTGCACATGTTGCACGAGTTGTTCGGTGATTTCCTCAACGGAGAAATCTTTCTTGGAATCAGATTCTTTCATATCGACACTCCTTTCTAAACGATCAGCTTCATATTTTTAAACGAAATGGGTTGGCGGTTAAACAATGAAGGGAAAAAGAGATTTCCCAAAACGATATTGTAATCTTGCTCAAACATTCGAGGTGGGCTTACAAACGAGCGCTGCAAGGATATACTTGTTGTATGGCAACAGACGAGGAGGACATGCGTTAGTGGAAATAGATATCAGAACACAATTGCTCAGCTTGGCTGAGCCGGAGTATCAGAAATTCTCGGCTGCGCTCATTCCCAACATCACGAATGTACTAGGTGTGAGATTGCCAGTCTTACGAAAGATTGCCAAACAGATTGCAGCCGGGGACTGGCGCACGTATCTGGAGACGGCAGACGATGAATACTTTGAAGAAGTGATGCTGCAAGCGATGGTGATTGGACATGTACAGGCCGATCTGGACGAGCTGCTGAAGGCCATTGAAGCATTTGTGCCGAAGATCGATAACTGGTCAGTGTGCGACAGCTTCTGTGCGGGACTAAAATATACGAAGATGCATTCGGAGCCAATGTGGACGTTCTTGCAGCCCTATCTGCGATCAGATCAGGAATATGAAATCCGGTTTGGCGTCGTGATGCTGTTGAATTTTTATCTGGATGAGAGATATATCGATCAGGTTCTAAGCGCATTGGATCAGATTAGGCACGAGGCGTATTATGTGAAAATGGCAGTTGCCTGGGCCATCTCGATGGCTTATGTGAAACAACCTGAAGTGACCATGCGCTATCTGAAGCATAATACCCTGGACGATTTTACGTATAATAAGGCACTTCAGAAAATCACGGAATCTTATCGCGTTGACCCGGAGACCAAGCAGAGGATTCGCGGTATGAAACGTAAGGTGAAGAAGCAGGTTACGTCCCAGCATTAAGCATTCCACCGGGGAGAGGGCGATAAACGGATGAGAAAAAAGTTGATGTACACCACGATGCAGTTAGACGGTCGTCCATGGGTGTTACTCGCTACGGAACAAGGCTTGTGCCGAGTGGTCATGCCCAATGAAACACTGGAGGACTGGAGCGGCTGGATACGGAAAGTTGCACCAGGCGTGGAACTGGAAGAGAACGAGCATGCGCTGAAACAAACAGGCATGATGGACTGGTTGCAGTCCTATTTTGCAGGAGAACCCATGGCTTATACAGATGCAATCCCACTGGACTTGATCGGAACGAACTTCCAGCAGGAGGTATGGAGAGAGCTAGGGCGTGTGCCTTACGGTGAAATTCGGACCTATGGTGACATCGCTGCAGCGATTGGAAGACCATCGGCTGTGCGAGCAGTTGGGGCTGCAAATGGAGCCAATCCGATTCCGGTTCTGTTACCCTGCCACCGTATTATCGGGGCCAATCGCAAGCTGACTGGATTCCGTGGAGGCCTGGAGATGAAGCGCAGACTGCTGGATATCGAACAGATTGAAGGCGTGACCGATGGAGGACATGCGCGGTTTCATTTTTAATGGAAGAGCGGAATCAAGCAGATTAAGGTGATATGGACAGGGCAGGCACGTTATTGTGCCTGTTTTTTTGCATGTATTAAGGTAGAGTAATATAAACGTTCTGCATATGGAACACCAACGTTTTACGTATTTTTGCCTGGTGAAACCGTATGGTACCATGGATCATAGAACAATCGGTATCCGGGGGACGTAATGCCGGGTGAGAAAAGAGGGATGACATATGGAAAAGGTCTACTGGCTAACGAACGTGACTTTGGAGCAGAGTTATGTTCGAGAAGGAGAACAGGTGACGGGGACACGGACAAGCCCTGCTCATCTGCGGATTGAAGATGGAGTGATCGCGGCGATCGTGGATGGAAACAACCCGTTGTCTAGTGATCTACCACAAGTAGATGGCAAGGGACTTTTGCTGCTGCCTTCGTTCGAGGAGGCACATATTCATCTGGATAAAACCTACTACGATGGGCCGTGGGCAGCCGTTAAACGTATCTCCAGTATTTTCGAACGTATTGAAGAAGAGAAGGTTCTGTTGCCCAAGCTGTTACCTGATGCGAAGCGTCAAGCGGAGAGTATTCTGACCTTGATCCAGGGGTATGGCTCCACACATGTGCGTAGTCATTGTAATATTGAACCCGTCAGTGGGTTGAAAAGACTGGAAGCGACGGGGCAGGCTCTGGAATCATTTTCGGGCAAAATCTCTTCAGAGATCGTGGCTTTTCCACAGCATGGACTGCTTCGCTCCAATTCAGTGGAGCTTATGGGCCAAGCGATGAAGGAAGGTGCAACGCATGTGGGCGGTCTTGATCCTCATACGGTGGATGAACAGATCGAGAAATCACTGAACGCCATGGTTGAACTGGCTGTTCAGCACCATGCGGGCATAGACATACATCTGCATGATAGCGGGCAGGCTGGCAAACAAACGCTGCTGGAACTCGCGAATCTGACCGAAGCAGCAGGGCTTCAGGGCAAAGTTACCGTGAGTCATGCGTTCTGGTTCGCCCACGCAGAACAGCAGGAAGCAGAATATATGGCGCAGCGAATGGCTTCGCTTGGGATGAGCATTGCTTCCACGGTGCCCATTGGCAGAACGATGATGCCCCTTCCCATGCTCCACCGTATGGGCGTGAACGTGAAGCTGGCAACAGATAGCCTGACGGATCATTGGTCTCCTTTTGGCAATGGGGATCTGCTTGAGAAAGCAGGACGCTTCGCAGAACTGTATGGATATAGTGATGAACTGTCCTTGTCTCAATCTTTGGCATTCGTAACAGGCGGTATCACACCGCTGAATTCACATGGGCAGCAGGTATGGCCGAAGGTAGGTGATGCAGCGAGTTTTGTACTGGTTCATGCAAGTTGTTCGGCGGAAGCTGTTGCGAGGCGATCTGCGCGGCAGGCCGTATGGTACAAGGGGCAATTGGTCAGTGGATCAACATCGGATTGAGGAAAATAGAGCGTATAGAGCCACGGGGAACCGTGGCTTTTTGGCATGGGAGAAAAAGAGGAAGGAACTGTTCGCATATACCACATTTTGGGTTATGATGGACGTAGTTAATGAAGGGAGTATTACAAATGAAGATTGAATACGCAACGGAAGCTGACTACGACTATATCATTAATAGTGATCGGCATATCCATCAGCCACTTGTGAAAACGAAGATTTCTGAGAAAGAAATATTCATCCTATGGGACGAGGACGAGGGATCAAGAGTTGGATGGATGAGATACGGTTACTTTTGGGACAACCTTCCCTTCATGAATATGATCTGGGTTGATGAACCCTATCGAAACGGCGGATTTGGCAAAAAAGTCGTGCATCACTGGGAAAGTCTAATGAAGGAACAAGGCTTCGATACCGTGATGACTTCAACGCAATCAGACGAACATGCCCAACATTTCTATCGAAAGCTGGGGTATGTTGATGCAGGGGCTCTGTTGCTGGATGTGCAGCCTTTGGAGATTATTTTAATCAAGAAGATCTAGTAAATAAGCTGCAAGGAGAGATGACTGTGGATGTGAAGCAAGTAACCCTACAACCCATAACCAAAGAAAATGAACTGGAGTGCATTCACCTTAATTCACGGGAAGATCAGCTGGATTTGGTTGCTAGCAATGCGGATTCATTGATTCATGCGACGAAGGAAATTACATCTAAACCATACGGCATCTTGGCAGAGGATCAGATGGTGGGTTTTATTTTATTTGATAACGAGATCTACAATGACGGGTATTACTGGATTCTACGCTTCATGATTGATGAGAAGCATCAGGGTAAGGGCTACGGTAAACTGGCTATTCAAGAAGTGATTCGTATGTTGCAAGAGAGAAGTGACTGCCAGCAAATCAGGGTATCCCATGTTCCACATAACATTGCGGCAAATGCGCTGTATAAGCGTTGCGGATTTCAGGACACGGGTGAATTCGAGGACAACGGTGATATCATTTTAAGTTATCAAGTGAGGTAATGGGGGGAGCTAGATGATAAGAGAGGCAGAAGCTAGGGACGCAGCAGTGATTGAAAGGCTGTATAAAGAATTATTGCCGAACAACTTAAACACCAAGGTGCTTGCAGAGCGTATTGAAGAAGTTCGGAATAACTCAAACAGTTTCTTGTTTGTGTATGAACTGGGTGATCAGGTAATCGGCACGGCTCATTTACATATTTGTCTGGATGCTTTGGTGGAAAATAGACCATTCGGCGTAGTTGAGCGGGTTATCATTACGGAACATGTGCAGAGCAATGGATATGGATCTGAATTGATGAAACATATAGAGCATGTATGTGAGCAGAAAAATTGTGTGAAGGTGTTTCTTACGAGCGGATCATCCAGAAACGAAGCACATCACTTTTATACGAAATTGGGGTACAACGGAGAATCCAGCAAGGCATTTAAAAAGTATTTATAATTTATACCATTCATCAAGGAAAAGGAAGTAGAAGCAAAGATATGAAAGATAACAAACATCCGGTTCAAGATCTCCGACTTATTGGTACATTGCTCGTGGCTACTCTTTGTTGTCTAGGTGTTGTGATGTATTTACGTGCTCAAACAGATACGAACATGTATCGCTTTTTGAGCTGGGATATGTTCTTGGCATGGGTACCTTTCATCATCTCATCCTGCATTAGATACATATTCAATAAGAAATTAACCACAACGAGCGTTATATGTATGGGGCTGATGTGTGCAGTTTGGCTCTTTTTTCTGCCCAATGCGGCCTACCTTTTTACGGAGATCCTGCATTCATTCAGATATTTTGATGCTCAAGGGGAGGTTAGATTTTGGGTTAATATTGATTTTTGGTATAGTCTCACCCTGACGTTTGCCGTAGCGATTATCGGATTGCTGCTCTCAACTTGTTCGATCATTCATATCCATGGCATGTTAAACAAATTAGTCAATAAGTACATTAGCATGATGGTTGTCGGCGCTATTTTGCTATTGAGCAGTATAGGGGTCTACATTGGTAGATTTAATCGGTGGAATTCGTGGGATGTGTTGTCGAGGCCTGGGAAGATCTTTGTGGATCTTGTGAATGATTTCAATGCAGCGAACAGCATGATGGTTGAGTTTGTCGCCATTGTATTTACGGTTCAACTTTTTGGATACGTTATCGTATCTTTGCTAACCGCAAGGTCTAGCCGTTAATTATTCCATTCGAACGGGTAAAGGAGGCAATATCACACGATGGGTAATCTTAATTTTATCGATAAACTTCCTCACATTAGTGAATGCAAACAGATTCTAAAGGCAGCAGCGATGTTGGATGCCATTTTGATGCCGGAATGGGAGTACAGGTATTACTCGTATAATTCCCAGTGGGACACGAATGAGCAAATGGCATCCATGAGAGATGGGCAAGGAGATCATTATTTTGCAATATTCAGTCCGAATGGGCTGATTATTAAAGGCTTTGATAAAGAGTATACACTTCAGCATAAGGTTGATAGGAGTGAGGTGGTAAAAAGCGTTCCAGCAGCATTTAATACATTTTTGGCAGAGCCGGCATTTGTAATAGATCAGACGACGTTCTGTATCTGGAGTGTGGCGGATCAGGAAAGGTGGTCTGCGGGCACGGTGCTTGGGGATCATGAATACGAACTGTTAGAGATTTTGGTAGGCGGCGCGAAATATTATCATGCTTGGGCACAGGATTACTACGAGATAGTGTTGGATATCAAACTGGTTGAACAGGTATTTGATATGAAGCCGATCGATGAGGTCTTACTACAGCAATTAAATGATGAACTGAGATTAAGTGATATCGAAGGTGAAATTGCAGAAATTGGATACCCGGATAAGGATCTGAAGGTATGAAGGCGATAACGCAGGAAATTACAGAAGAATTATTGACTGTGATGGATATATACCAAAGAATCGCGCGGCAATTGATCGAGCAATTGATATTGGAAACGGATCAGCCTGATCGTATGGAGATCCTGGCAGGTGCTTACGATATGCTGACCAATGCGGATGTAATCCATGGAGGAGAAGAATTAACGGGAGACTGGTTTTTTGATGTTCATGGTGAGCACTGTATGTTCCAGAATACAGAAACAGGGCAGACATTGGAGGTTTCCCTTGGTAGTCCAGAAGATGTGGGTAACATGGACCCCTACTTTTTTTATAATTTTATCAAAACAACGCCAGAGATTGCTTACCTAACTGCGTATTTCGAGAATCCGTTTAAGGACATGTTGGATTTCTTCGAACGTTTGCAGGCACAGCATGTGTTAATTCATGTTCACGGGGTGGAATATAGAAAGGTTCTTTAATTGCTGTACATGTAATTAGAACCGAGGAGGAATGACGATGGGTTTAACGGAATGGTCTACAGATATTCTTCAATATGATTTGTCGGATGAATATTCGATTCGCAAAGCTGATTTTGCCGAATGGGGATTATATTGCACGGTTTATTATGATATGCGTTATGTCGGATTTTTCAGGGAAGAAGAGTTCAGTTCTTCCAAGATCAGTGCGTACTGGATGTACAAGGGGGAAAGCAAAATAGGTGGCGTGAGAATGGAGCCTAACCGGATGTATCATCTGTTTTTCATCCCGCCATTCCAGCAGTGCTTTGAGGTATTGAAACTTCTGAAGCATAAATTATTACAGTGGTCCGATCGCACCAAACGCATTCTGACCTTTGAGATTCTTCCAGACCAAGTAGATCTATACGCAAGAGCTGGATTCTGGCCAGTGGAGTTCAGATGTCGCTGGATGCAGCGGCCTACAGATCATTTTGAGATCGAGTGGGACAGCAGGGTAACCGTGAAGAGTCCAGAGATTATTGAAAGTGAAACCGGCACCAGAAAATATGTGAATGAAGATGAAATTGCTCAATGTGACCTGGAGAGTTTTGCAGGAAGTCTTGAAGCTACACGAAGAAATAAAACCTCCCTTGCAGACTTTATACCTGACGAAGATCCTAATTATACGAATGAGATTCTAACTCAAGCTTCCACCCTAGTATATGACAAGGAAACGGGACAGCTTATTGCAAATTGTCGCTTGTGCTTGCAAGATAATCAGGCTGCTGTGTATAGCATAGGGGTTCGTCCGGCATATAGAGGAAGAGGGCTTGCTACACTGATGTTACAGAGAGCATTAAATGAACTTAAGGGTCAGTATCCCGTGCTACGATTGTATGTGATGCAAGGAAATGATGCGGAGTCCGTGTATCTGAATCTGGGCTTTATGCCGGGTGTGCAGGAGATTCAGACGATGTATATTCCTGAGGAGGAATCACAATGAAGGTTGCCATCGCTTCAAGCAGTATTGGCTGATATGGATTCCAGAGGAGACATTGAGTATACATTTTGTTTGGGGGATATGATCGGTATTGGCCCTTACTCCAATGAAGTGATTGAGATGTTGTATAGTCGTAAAAATATGATAGCGATTGCAGGCAATCACGAAGAAGCCGTATTGAGCTTACTCCAAAATAAGGGACCATTAGAAGGGCATAAAGGCATAGCCGAGCATCATGAATGGATTGGTCGACATCTAAGTGCGGAATCGATCAAGAGAATACAAGCTCTACCGAAATTCGTTGAAAAAGAGGTAGAAGGACGTCGGTTCCTTCTAACTCACTATCATATGAACAACGACAAGCTGGATGTCATCGATAAAGAACCATCCGGGATTAAATTGGACGCAAGGTATCAGGGGACGGCCCATGATTTGGTTTGTTTTGGTCATCATCATATTCTTCATTATTATAAGACAGATCAACGAATCTATATGAATCCGGGCGCTTTAGGCTGTAACGATCTTGCCATTGCCAGATATGGGATCGTGGATCTCCAAGAGGGCAAAGTGGACGTGAAATTCATTGGCGTTCCATATGACAATAGGGAGTATCTGCAATCGTATGAACGATTGAACGTTCCGGATCGTGCTTTTATTTTGAAGGCATTCCATGGGAATCAGTTGGAGAGAGAGTATGGGGGGGACAGTGAGCGTTCTTAGCGACGTTTTTGTTTCCTGGTAAAGGAGAGATGTACATGGGAATAATCATTATGTTGGTGGTGTATCTGTTTCTCGGTATTTATGTTGTAAAAATTGGAATAGATAACTCAAAAAATAGCCAGCACACCAAAGAAATATTATCAGAGTTAAGGGAAATTAAGGAGCTGTTGAAAGATCAAAGATGAAAATTGATCAGGTATGTGCTTCAAAATTAGCTGAGGAACAGTATTTTCCATCACTCCCTCTCCTTTATGTTAGGAAAGGGAGGATTCCTGTACAGCTAGCCAAATTACCCCAGTACACGAATAACAATATCCTGATCATGGTTACCGAAACCGGCACCATAGATCGTTAGACCGCCTACGTTGGGGCTTTCCTCGTCAACTGTGAAACGAAGCGTCCAGAACGGTTCGCTAAGCTTAATATCCGCAAGAGTAATATCCGACATCCGTTCACCATCCATATACGTACCGGAGGCATCAATGCGGATGGTCTTCAATAATCCATACTGATTCACATTGCGATGCCACCAATCAGGTGTATATTTGCCGCGCGCTGCTCTGCCAAAGTCGGCAGGGCTTGTCCACGTTCCGAGAGAAACACCATTGAAAGTGAAACGAATATCCGAAGGCCAATGATCCCGCAATCCCGGAGCTTCAGAAGCCAGTTCCATCGATATCTCAATAGCATCAGTTGTCTGATCAGGAAGTACAAAGTTAGGTGTTTTATATTCAACATAGCCCTTCCCAAACCACAGGATAGCGGCGTGTACCCGCTCAGGATCAAGGAAGTAACGCGGATCATCCCATACCCCGATTTCTTTCTCAAGTGTGCCCAGCCCACAGGTAGGGTGAATATCAAAAGCAGTGTAGTGCCCAACGGATATTGTCTGCTCTCTGGTTCGTGAAGTTTGGCTTGCGGACGGCAGCTCTATCTCAATCTGATTTTGCTTGAGGTAACATAATTTGTGTGTTCCTCCGTTAATCCGAACTCTTTTACTCCCGATTAAACCCGCATCCTCCAGTTTGCGAATATGCATCGTGACAATGGAGGGGCTGAGCTCTAATGCTGCCGCAATATCTTTCACATTTTTTTCGCGATCTGCAATCATGTCCATGATTCTCCATCTGACCTCGCTTGCCAGCGCCTCATATAAAGGGAGGAACTGGGGCTCCCCATTTGCTTTGATCATCTGCACAACTCCTTACCCTCAATCTTCTAAAATCACATATATATTAATTCAATGAAATTTGTTCCAAGATACAATCCAGATTCATTGCAAGTTGATAGCCAATGGTGTTTAATTTTTTTAGTTGCTATGAAGTTGGATTCTTATATCTGTGAATTTTATCATAAGAGGTGGAGTATAGTGAAATACAATAATCCTGTCGTTAAAGGTTTCTATCCAGACCCAAGTGTGATCAAAGTCAACGATACTTACTATATGGTGTGTAGTTCTTTTCAATACTTTCCGGGCGTACCGCTCTTTGAAAGCAAGGATCTGCTGAATTGGAAGCAGATTGGTCACTGCCTCACTCGTAAAAGTCAGATTCAGCTGGAGACCGTGAGCAGTTCCGGGGGCGTATTTGCCCCGACGATCAGACACAATAACGGACGTTTTTATATGGTGACAACGAATGATACGACACATCAGAATTTCTATGTATGGACGGACGATATCTACGGAGAATGGTCTGAGCCTATCTACGTGGATCAAGGCGGGATTGATCCGGATTTGTATTTTGAAGATGGCAAGACCTTGTTTATGAGTAACGGGGTAGATGATGAAGGCGTTGGCGGAATTGTCCAGTGTGAGATTGAGATTGAAACTGGTCGCAAACTGACCCCGAGTCGTTCGATATGGAACGGAACAGGTGGACGATATCTGGAAAGTCCGCATCTCTATAAAATGAACGGTTATTATTACCTGCTTGCAGCCGAGGGTGGTACGGAGTATGGTCACATGGTTACGTATGCTCGGGGAACTTCGTCTTCAGGTCCATTTGAAGCTTATGCACACAATCCAGTTCTGACCAATCGTAATTTGGGCGGTTATGAGTTGCAGGGGGTTGGACATGGTGACCTGGTTCAGGATGATTTGGGCAACTGGTGGCTCTTTCACCTGGGGTTCCGTCAGATTGGCAGATGGGCTACGTTCCATCATCTGGGCCGGGAAGTGTTCCTGACTCCGATTACGTTTGGTGAAGACGGATGGTTTACAGCCGGGCATGAAGGCACAACGCTGACGAGTTTTGAGACTAATCGTATCCCGGACACGGTGATCCAGCAGGACAAGAAGCATTATACGTTTGAAAATACAGACTGGAACCTGGACTGGTGTTACCTTCGTCATCCGAATGCAGAGCATTATCAGCTTGAATCAGACAAGCTTACACTAACAGGAACTGATGTAACACTGGATGTTCCGGCATCCCCGACGTTCATCGGGCTACGTCAGAAAGACTTTAATGCCACAATTTCAGTCGATGTCAGTCTGACAAATGGGGAAGCTGGTGTTACGATCTATATGGATGAGAATCATCATTATGAAGTGGCTATTCGTCAGGAGCAGGACGGCTACAAGGTGATCGAGCGTCTGAATATCGGTGATATCAAATCGATTGAACAAGAAGTGGATCTGGGAAATAAACAGCATGCAACGCTGGTCATCCGCTCAAGTCAGGAACGTTACAGCTTCTTGCTTCAAGCAGATGGTGAAGAGATTCTGCTAGGCACGGCACAGACGAGGTACCTGTCATCGGAAGTGGCTGGAGGTTTTACAGGCGTACTTATTGGTCTATATGCGACGGGTGAAGATGCTGTAGCTGAGTTTACAAACTTCAAGTGTGACTATCATTAAGAAGTGAAGGGGAGGACCTAAGGTCCTTCTCTTTTTTTGGATTTGTGTCAAATAATCTACATGTAACAAAAGGATAAAAGAACGTGTTGTTTAATTATATAGCTAGATTGAATAACCAAGGAGGAGTTGCATGGAAGATCAATGGAGAATTGCAAAGTATGATCCGGCATGGCCTGTTTTGTTTCTCGAAACGAGTTCGAAATTAAGAGAAGCGTTAGGAGAAAAGGCCGTGCGGATTGACCATGTTGGGTCCACTTCAATTGCTGGAATAGATGCCAAACCCATCATAGGTATACAAATATCTGTTTCCCAGTATGAAAATTTGTTGGACTACAAACGTGAGATCGAAACAGTTGGTTTTGTATTCAGAGCAGAAAATCCAGATAAGACTAAACGTTACTTTCGTGAAGAACCCGGAAGCAGAAGGATACATATACACGTTAGACAGGCAGGCAGTTTCTCCGAGCAGATGACTTTGCTGTTCAGAGACTATTTAAGGGAGCACCCAGAAGATTGTTTGAAATATGCGGAAGAAAAGCACAGACTCATGTCATTGTATAAAGATCAACGTCCCAAATATGTTGAAGGAAAAGGGCCAATGGTGTGGAGCATATTACAGAGAGCACATCGTTGGTCTCAAAATATCGGATGGCAACCGGCAAAATCTGACGCATGAGCACATCCAATGAATAGAGATAACTGTATTGGAGTGATGAGATGAACATGGGAAGAAAGCTGATAACAACCGTTCTAACCATCATTTGTTTTACTGTGGCTGCAAGTATCATATCGATGAATGAATCCTACAGTTTTGATTTTTACATTCTTATTTATCCGATATACGCGACTCCCTTGATCCTGTTGATCGGGCTACCTTTATCGATATTGCTGGACTACCTGCTGAGCCAAATACAATTCGTTAATCATGTTTTGTATCTACGTACGAGGATATTGAGTTATGCCTGTGCTGGAGTTCTAGGTATGTATATTTATTATGTGGTCATGGGCGCAGGAGAAGCAATTTTGGATTTAAAAGAGACGTTAGTTCTGACCTTATTTGGCGTTCTTGCTGCTATTCTATTTGTGCTGATCGATATGGGATTGGAAGTTTTGTTAAAGATGCGAAGAAGAAAGAGTTAAATTATATTAATTCGTCAGGAGGAAAACAAGATGACAACGCATTGTGCACTTCTAATCATTGACGTACAGGTAGCGATGTTTGATGAAGCAGATCCTGTATATCAGGGGGAACGATTGCTTCAGAAGATCCAGGTGTTAATTGCCAGGGCCCGTGAAGCAGGGCATGCCATCATATATATCCAGCACAGCGAAGGGGCAGGTAGTCCTCTCGAACGAGGAACTCCGGGGTGGGACATCCATCCGTCCATTGTACCTATAGCTGGTGACCTCGTTATTGAAAAGGAGACACCGGATTCATTTCACAAAACCGATCTGCATCTGAAATTGCAAGAAGATGGCGTGACGGAGTTGATTCTCGCGGGTATGCAGACTGAGGTATGTGTAGACACGACTTGCCGCAGAGCGTACAGTCTGGGATACACGGTCAATCTGGTTCAAGATGCGCACAGCACATGGAATTCAAAGACACTTCAAGCGGAGCAGATTATTGAACATCACAATACGGTACTGAGACTGTTTGCCAACGTGATGGATATGGAGAATGCGCTGTAATGCTAGGAAAACGTAGGCGATTCTGGTTTTTCATAGGTGTGGCAATCATGTTTCTGTATTTTCTAATCACGAGTAATTCAAATCCAAATAAGCCGATTTCAAGAATGGATCAAAAGCTAGAGGGCACATACTTTGGTGAAGATCCCGTCAGGGATGAGTAGGGGGAGAAATACATTGAAAATCTATAAAAGAATACTTAATCTATCAGCCTGGCTTGCTGTATTAGCCATCCTATGTATTCCTGGAACTTTACATACTGAAGATGGACCGCTCCGAACAGAGTATGGTTTCCCGATCCGATTCTTTACGGATTATCATTATGCTAACTCTGAAGGAACAATCTGGTTTATATCTGGCATCTCTTTAAATGTACTTCTATATTTGTTCAATGTTCTGCTTATTTATACAGGTATTCATGTGATCTTGTATATAAAAAAGAGATTAACTATATAAATTAACTGAATATTTACACGAAACGGAGAGGACAGAAAAAAAACTGAAGAAGCGAAGTGTTCGCCTAAAAGCTTTCTGAAAGAAAGCTGCATCGGAAGCATAGGCTCATCCCCGGAGTTTACCATCATAAAATGAATCAAAAAAATCTGGGAATAACAGCGATCGAAAGGTTGTTCTGTCATCGTAGTGGCCAGTGTAAATATTCGGATGATACCTTTGCCAATACAGAATTGATCAAATCTCTCTAAAAACATAGCCGATAAAGGGGAATATGCCAATGGAAACCTTCTTTCGTTATAACTGGATGGTGCGTGAGCAATGGTATGTGTGGTGTGAAGATGTACCGCTTGAAGAATTGCTTCGGCCTCGTACGGGCGGAGTAGGCAACATATTACAAACATTGTTTCATATCATTGATGTAGAGTGGAGCTGGCTTCAATTGCTTCAGGACAAACCGGATGATGCGGAAGATTTTACAAACTACCAGAATCTTGAGGCGGTAAGGCGATTCGATCGTAAGTTACGTCCTGATGTGGAGACATTTATTACAGCATGGGAGCCGAGTATGGAAAAAAGAGCTTATATTGATCATCGCTCAGCTGGCAAAGTCGCTACAGATTCATGGGGAGAAGTTATGCGACATGTGATCGCCCATGAGATCCACCACATGGGACAGCTGTCGGTATGGGCCAGAGAAATGGGCAAACAGCCAGTATCCGCCAACGTTATTGGCAAAGGTCTGATCATACCTGATTAACAGGGAGATGCTGTCATAACATGGAAGGAGGAGAACGATGACGATTCAACTTAGCCGGATGAATTGGATAGAACTGGACGAACGTATCCAGCAGGTGATTAAACAGGAGGTTCAGATCATTCCCTTGCCACCTGGACTGGAAGCGAGTGTGATGACAATCGAAATGGAAGATCAGCGGTACGTATTGAAAGTCTGGGACAAGGATTCCAAACCGGATATCGCCAAACAATATCGATTGTTGTCCAAGCTTTATCAAAGTGGGATTCGTGTTTCCAAACCCTACGGTTGGGGATTAGACGAGCAAGAGAATCAAGTGCTGTTAACGAGCTATGATGGAAAGCCGGTTACCCAATTAACACAAACCAAACTGACACATTTGGCTGAGCGATTAATGGAGGTCCATCGTTATCCGGTGAATGAAGTGCCTACTGGAGAAGATGAAGAATACATATTTAGGTACGATTTTGTTCAATACTTTTTTCCTCAAATTGAGTTACATGACGATATAAATGATCTTCTGGAAAACTTGATCCAGCAGGTCCAGATCAGACAGGA
Organism: Paenibacillus amylolyticus; assembly: GCF_001570725.1. Lineage (GTDB taxonomy): Bacteria > Bacillota > Bacilli > Paenibacillales > Paenibacillaceae > Paenibacillus > Paenibacillus amylolyticus_A. The sequence continues at coordinate 3,880,677 of NZ_BCNV01000001.1, read as the reverse complement.
CCGCTTGATTCATGGCGATTATAATCTGGGAAACATTCTTGAGCTGGACGACCATTACACCATCCTCGATTGGACTAATGGGCAATATGGTGATCCAAGGTACGATATGGCATGGTCTGTGTTTCTGATCACCGTCTATAATGGGGAAAGTTATGGCGAGATGTATCACGTTCAATTTGCACGTTCTGCAAGTTATACGTACACGCTGGAAGAGGAGCAGGTTTTTGAAGCTGTAGCTTGTCTTCGCTGGATTCTGTTAAAGCGCGTTGGTGATGTACCCATGGGGCCAAATGTAATGGAAAGGGTTCACAGTATGGTTGTCCATAATCCATATTTGAATGAACACCTGCTGTAATCGTAATACGGGGATACACAATAACGACAGTATACAATTAAGTAATAGAAAGACCACTTTTCTCAAATAAAATAAACAGCCTGTCCTAAACCAGCGATCCTCGCATACCTATGATAATAGAGGAGCGTGATCGATATGGAGCAGAAAGTGCAAACTTACTTTGACCTGAAGCAGCAGCAAAAAGATATTGAGCAGCAGTTGTCTGTACTACGAGATGAGATTGTCGTGTATTGTGCAGAACAAGGGGTCTATGAGACGCAGGTTGGTGGTTACACGGTGAAAACAGTGCTTCAGAACCGGAAGGAATACGATGATCAGAAGCTGTATGCTTCTCTTCCAGACCCGGACATCTGGCGATTGTTGTCCAAGGTAGACAGCCATAAGCTGAAAAGCCTGATCAAGCTGAACATTCTGTCCGAAGATCAGATCAGCCCGGCATGTACAGTGAAACAGGTGACCTTGTTACAGGTAGACAAGTTGTAACGCTTCATACCTTCTTTGTACATGAGTTGAATTTAAATGAACATCCCGATCACAAAACACCTTCCGAGAAACATTCTGTTGCGATGAGCAGTGGAACAAACCTGGAGGTGTTTTTGTTGTGCAAACACGGGCGAGGATTATAAATAGTTAAATATGAGGGGGAAGAAGTATAATTTGTTCATTGTAAGCGTATTCAACAAACGATATGATGGATAAAAAATGGCAGGGAGGAATTGTAAATGCCAACCGAAATTCCATCACTACATGCTGCTTACGCCGACACGTTCAAAATAGGTGCTGCTGTACATACCAGAATGTTGCAGTCCGAAGGGGATTTCATCGCCAAACACTTCAATAGCATCACGGCTGAAAATCAGATGAAATTCGAAGAAATTCACTCGGAAGAGGATCGGTATACATTTGAGGCGGCGGATCAAATTGTTGATTTTGCTGTTGCCCAAGGGATTGGGGTTCGCGGACATACGTTGGTCTGGCATAATCAAACATCGAAATGGGTCTTTGAGGATACCTCAGGTGCTCCTGCTTCCAGAGAGCTGCTATTATCTCGCTTGAAGCAACATATTGATACGGTAGTAGGTCGGTATAAGGGGCAAATATATGCCTGGGATGTCGTTAATGAAGCTGTTGAAGATAAGACCGACCTGTTCATGCGGGACACGAAGTGGTTAGAGCTGGTGGGGGAAGATTATTTGCTGCAAGCGTTCAGTATGGCACATGAAGCTGATCCCAATGCGCTTCTTTTCTATAATGACTACAATGAGACGGATCCGGTCAAACGGGAGAAAATCTACAATCTGGTTCGTTCTTTGCTGGACAAGGGAGCGCCTGTACACGGGATTGGGTTGCAGGGGCATTGGAATATTCATGGTCCTTCCATTGAGGAGATCCGAATGGCTATTGAGCGTTATGCTTCACTGGATGTACAGTTGCATGTTACGGAGCTGGATATGTCCGTGTTTCGTTATGAGGATCGTCGAACGGATCTCACCGCGCCAACTTCGGAGATGGCTGAGCTACAGGAGCGTCGATATGAAGAAATCTTTAATTTGTTCCGTGAATACAAATCATCCATTACCTCTGTGACATTCTGGGGAGTAGCGGACAATTACACCTGGCTGGACCATTTCCCGGTTCGTGGGCGTAAAAATTGGCCCTTTGTTTTTGATCAGCAGTTGCAGCCAAAGGAATCATTTTGGCGTATCATTAACCCTATGACCTGAACATCAGGGAAGTGGAGAGAATCGGTCACGATGTGGCCGATTTTTTGCTGTAGTCAATATAGATTATACAGTAGGGCTATCTCATGCATGATCGAGGCGTTGATTTGTGTGGATGATAAGAATATGGTATTAAATGGAATTGTGTGATAAGGTTGGAGAAATGGTGAACCAAATTCTTTCCTGAAATGAGATGAGAAGATGGATTACATCCGAAACTATTTAATTACTTTTGCCGGAAATTTTGCATTTAGTTATTATATCTTTGAAGAAGGTACTTTTGCCCAACCGCTGATGTTTGCTACATTCATGCTGTTGCTTATCATGACAATCGATTACATGAAAAGTAGAAACAAATATACATTGGATTAGGGTATGTCCATGTTTTTAAACGATTCTGGAGCATAGGGTCGTTTTTTTATTGTATATAGGACAGCTTCCATTTACATCAAGACCATTGTTCATTACACTTGATGAGTAGTACCTCATTATCTCAGTTTTTGTTAACTCAATTCAGATCATCAGGAGGATATCATTATGCATCAATCCGCACATATTCAGGAAGCAAGAGATTACATATTAAACCGAATTCATACCAAACCTGCCGTAGGCATGATTCTGGGTTCGGGATTGGGAGCGCTCGCGGACGAGATTGAAAATGCGACCGTTATTCCGTATACAGAGATTCCGTATTTTGCTCAATCGGAGGCTATCGGTCATGCCAATGAATTGGTTATTGGTGAACTGATGGGCAAAACGGTTGTAGCGATGAAAGGCCGCCTTCATTATTATGAAGGTTTTACATTGGACGAAGTGACTTTCCCTGTCCGCATCATGAAGGCGCTGGGTGTCGAGCAATTGCTTATCACCAATGCCTGCGGAGCGATCAACACAAGCTTTGAGCCGGGACAACTGATGCTGATTACAGATCATATTAACCTGGTGGGCAATAACCCGTTGATGGGACCGAATAATGCTGAACTGGGTGTGCGCTTCCCAGACGTATCACAGGTATACAATCGCGAACTGCGCAGCATTGCCCTTAAGGTTGCAGAAGAACAGAATGTTGGTCTGCAGCAAGGTGTCTATGCATGGTGGAGTGGCCCGGCATATGAGACACCAGCAGAGATTCGCATGATTCGTACGATGGGTGCGGATGCTGTGGGGATGTCTACGGTACCTGAAGCCATTGTTGCCATCCATGGCGGTATGAAGGTACTAGGCATTTCCTGTCTGACCAACATGGCCTGTGGCATTCTGGATCAGCCGTTAAGTCATGACGAAGTCATTGAAGTGGCTGCCCAAGTGAAAACAACCTTTATCGGTTTGGTAAAAGGCATCTTGAAAGAGATCTAGTTCCGAGATCATTTTTATGTGGGCCGCGATGGATAGGATAGAGTTTACATCCAGCCAAATCGAAATCACAAAAAAACGTATGCTTCACGAGTTGTTACTCGTGAGACATACGTTTTTTTTATTTTGCAGAACGATGAACCATCTGAGAATGATCGGCCATGATTGCTGGCGTAGACTCCCTGATGATGGGTTTGGTCACAATGTGTGAGACCTGATACGGTTGTGTTGGGCTATTAATCCGGGATAACAGCATCTCTGCAGCCTTGATGCCCATCTCATTACTGTAAATATGAACGGTCGTTAATGCAGGCTCAATAATTCGGGATTGGGGCGCATTATCGAATCCGCATATCGCAATATCCTGTGGCACAGCGACATTTCTGTCTTTTAACGCCCTGATCAGATCAACTGCTAAAAAGTCATTAGCGCATACGTAAGCAGAAGGTAGGGAGGCCAGCTCTGCCACTCGCTGGTTCAACCATCCTGGCTTAGAGAAACACAGGCGATCATTATCCAGGATGCAATGAGACAGGTCCACCTGCAACCCCGACTCCAGCATCGCACGATGATATCCAACCCATCGTTCATTAAAACTCTTGCAGTGATTGTAATCTCCCACGAATCCGATACTTGTGAAGCCGCTCTCAATTAATTTTTTGGTTATCTGATAGATGCTATGTTCATTCTCCATAAGGAGCAAATCTGCTTGGAATTCGGGATAACATATGTTGGAAGCGCAATCGATAAAGATCGTGGGGATGCCCAGATCGGTAATCAATTGAGTGTATTCCAGATCAAATAATTCAATGCAAATGATGCCGTCTATTTTAGCAATATCAAAATTGTTGGGAAGTGTAAGCGTATCTTGATCGTCTTCACGCACGATATGAATCGAGAGATTGTATCCCTCCGCACTGATTCTTTTCTCCAAACCGCTGATCAACAACGAACCAAAGTGAGATGTATTCGGCAGGTTTTCAGTTAACAGGGCGATATTGCCCGGAGTCTTCGTTAGAACAAGCTCATTTTCCATGTAGGCGAATTGCTTATATTTAAGTTCAATTGCTTTTTTTATTACACGATTTCGGGTCTCATCCGGGATGTTTCCGCTATCGTTTAATGCTTTGGAAGCCGTGTTCCTGGAGATCCCCAAAGCATCAGCGATGTCTTGTATCGTGACTTTTTCCTTAGCCATCTAATGCTTCACCTCTAATCCTCAATAGTCATCCATAATCTTCTCTAAGTCAAATGTATAATAGAACGGGACAAATAGCAATCTCTGTTTTACAAATGCACAATTGTATTTACATTTAGATGGGCGAATTTCATTTTCATAATTGTTCCAGAAGTTTCGTTAACTAGTGTAACAATGATGATCTATTACAGTAATGATGTAGAAATACCTATGCTAGTATTAACGATTGAGTGCTGTACATATGCGAATTTAATCCCTTTCAGTTACATTGATGCAAAGATAAAGTGATCAAATGCACAAATATTTTTTACAAAACGTATTGACTAAATCCGTAGATAACTGATAAATTGTAAATTATTAAATAGGCAATTGTAAATATTGAAAGCCCTTACTGAAAACAATTGTCAACTTCTAGAATGAACGGGGGTATCGTGTTGGATAACATAGCCGACAGAAAAAAGGGCGAAGGAAGGGTACTGAAAGTGAGGACGACAAGCGGTCATAGGTTGCAGCAGCTCAAAAAAAATTACTTTTTATATATGTTGCTTGCACCAGCCTTAATTTTGACTCTTATCTTCAAGTACATTCCGATGTACGGAGCCATCATTGCGTTTAAGGATTTCAGTCCGATCAAAGGCATCATGGGCAGTGATTGGGTAGGACTGAAGCATTTTGAGAAATTTATAGCTTCACCCAATTTCGATATCATTTTAATGAATACGCTTAAACTCAGCTTTTTGGGATTGATATTCAGTTTCCCGGTGCCCATTTTACTGGCACTCATGCTGAATCAGGTACGCAAAGCTGGCATCAAGAAAAATATTCAATTGTTTCTGTATGCACCCAATTTCATCTCGGTTGTTGTCGTGGTGGGTATGTTGTTCATCTTCCTCTCACCGACAGGGCCGATTAATCAATTAGCCACATGGATTACAGGTCAGCCAATCATGTTCATGTCTGAACCGGAATATTTCCGCTGGATCTACATTTTGTCCGATATCTGGACTGGAGCGGGTTGGGCTTCGATCATTTACGTCGCAGCTTTAGCCAATGTTGATCCAGAGCTTCACAATGCGGCTAATCTGGATGGAGCCAATCTCCTTCAGCGTATTCGCCACATTGACCTTCCAACGATTCGTCCGATTATGGCTATCGTCTTTATTCTTGCAGCCGGTGGCATTATGTCCATTGGATTTGAGAAGGCCTATCTGATGCAGACGTCCATGAACCTGCCTTCCTCCGAGATTATTGCCACGTATGTCTACAAGGTGGGGCTACAGTCTGGAGATTACGCTTATTCTGCGGCAGTTGGATTGTTCAACTCGGTGATCAATGTGATCTTGCTGGTGACGGTGAATCTGATTGTGAAGAAATTGAATGAAGGCGAAGGCCTCTATTAGGAAAGGAGTATTATCCATGGTTGTTAAACACACGGGAATGGATCGATTGATCCTCACACTCAATGCCATCTTTCTCACCTGTGCTGTACTGGTTGTGGTTGTTCCCCTGATTTATATTGTTATCGCCTCATTCATGGACCCCACGGTGCTACTGAATCGTGGACTGTCCTTTAATGTATCGGACTGGAGTCTGGACGGATATCAGATGATTTTGTCCAATCCAGCCATGATTCGGGGGTTTGCAAATGCGGTATTGTATTCGGTTTCCTTTGCACTGATCACCGTGACCGTATCCATATTTGCAGGTTATGCATTGTCGGATGACAGGCTCGCGGGACGTGGATTTTTCATGATTATCTTTATCATTACCATGTTCTTCGGCGGGGGATTAATCCCAACGTATCTACTCATACGTAATCTCGGCATGCTGGATACGGTGTGGGCAATCATCATCCCTGGAGCCGTTAACGTCTGGAACATCATTCTCTCCAGAACCTTTTTCAAAGGGGTCCCTCGGGAGCTGAAAGAAGCCGCGAATGTGGATGGCGCGTCTGAGATGAAGATCTTCTTCCAGATCGTCATTCCGTTGTCGAAACCGATCATTTTTGTACTCGCACTCTATGCGTTTGTTGGGCAATGGAATTCCTATTTTGATGCAATGATCTATCTGGATAATCCGAACCTGCATCCGTTACAGCTCGTTCTGCGCTCCATTCTGATTCAGAATCAGGCTGCACCGGGCATGATCAGTGATCAGCTGGCGATGGCAGAACTGAAACGGCTCTCCGAGATGATTAAATACTCAGCGATTGTCATTTCGAGTCTGCCACTCATCATTATGTATCCGTTCTTCCAGAAGTATTTCGAAAAAGGTGTCATGGTCGGTTCCCTCAAATAGTGAACAGCCTGCGATACAGTAAGTTGATCTAATCCAACTCATGGAGGTCATTATTATGAAAAAAGTAAACAAATCCAGAAAAGCCGTTACAACGGCATCCATTTCCATGTTATCTGCAATGCTCTTTCTAACCGCCTGTGGCGGGGGTGGAGGCGGCGCGGCAAGTGAGGCGCAATCCCCTGATGGCAAGGTGACATTGAATTTTATCACACAGAGCTCTCCGCTGGCTCCAGCTGATCCGAACGACAAGCTGATTAACAAGCGACTCGAAGAGAAAACCAATGTGCATATCAACTGGAAGAACTATACGAGTGATGTGTTTGCGGAAAAAAGAAACCTGGCGGTTGCCAGCGGTGATTTGCCGGATGCCATTTTTGATGCAGGTTATGGGGATTATGATCTCCTGAAACTGGCGAAGGATGGGGCGATCATTCCGCTCGAAGATATGATTGAACAGTACATGCCCAATCTGCAAAAGGTGCTGGAGGAAGCTCCCGAATACAAGAGCATGATCACGGCTCCAGACGGCCATATCTATTCATTCCCATGGATTGAAGAACTCGGAAGTGGCAAACAACGGATTCAGGCAGTGGATAACTTGCCCTGGATTAATGTGGAATGGCTGAACAAGCTCGGACTGAAGATGCCAACGACAACCGAGGAATTAAAAGAAGTGCTGATTGCGTTCAAAACCCAAGACCCGAACGGCAACGGTAAGGCTGACGAAATTCCGCTCTCTTTCATTAACAAACCGGGTGGAGAAGATCTAACATTTCTCTTTGCAGCATTTGGACTCGGAGAGAACTGGGACCATACGGTGGTGACCAATGAAGGAAAAGTGGTCTTTACAGCAGCCGATACGGGTTACAAGGAAGCGGTTAAATACATTCATGAACTGGTTCAGGAAGGTCTTGTGGATGTGGAATCGTATCAGCAGGATTGGAACACGTATCTGGCAAAAGGCAAGGACAACAAGTACGGCATGTACTTCACTTGGGATAAGGCTAACATTACAGGCATGAATGATACGTATGATGTTCTGCCTCCGGTTGCCGGCCCTAACGGAGAGGTCAATGTCACAAGAACAAACGGAATTGGACTTGATCGTGGTCGCATGGTCATTACCAGCAGCAATAAAAACCTGGAATCCACAGCGAAGTGGGTAGACCAATTGTACGATCCGCTCCAATCTGTGCAGAACAACTGGGGTACCTATGGAGATGAGAGTCAGCAGAATATTTTTGAATTCGATGAAGCCAAAGGCATGCTGAAGCATCTTCCACTGGAAGGATCTGCACCTGTGGAACTTAGACAAAAGACCAGTATCGCCGGACCATTGGCCATTCTCGACAGTTACTATGATAAATACACAACCAAACCAGAAGATGCAGCTTGGCGTATGGAACTTCTTGATAAGGTTATGGTTCCGCATATGAAAGCAGAGAACGTATATCCAAGTGTGTTCTTCTCTATTGATGAACTGGATCGATTGTCCACGATTGAGACCGATCTTTTCGCCTACGTGTTACGTCTGCGTACGGAGTGGTATCAAAACGGGAAAATAGATCAGGAATGGGATGCTTACCTGAAAGAGTTGGATCGCCTTGGATTGCAAGAATGGCTACAGATTAAACAAGCCGGGTATGACCGTAATAACCAATAAAGAAAAGTACGGAGGAGAAACCATAATGTCGACAATTCTTAAACAAGATTACAGAAACGAATACCATTTCTCACCGAAAGAGAAGTGGATGAACGACCCGAACGGCATGGTTTTTTTCAATGGGGAGTATCACTTGTTCTATCAACATCATCCGTTTGGTACAACATGGGGCCCCATGCATTGGGGTCACGCGGTGACCCGAGATCTTGTCAATTGGGAGGAACTTCCTGTAGCTCTGGCGCCGGATGAACATGGCATGATCTTCTCGGGGAGTGCTGTGGTGGACTGGAATAATACTTCAGGACTTTTCGACGATGAGCCGGGGTTGGTTGCTATTTTCACCCATCACCTGGAAGTTGAAAAGCATGATGCCATACAAACCCAGAGTCTGGCGTATAGTAAAGACAACGGCAGAACCTGGACTAAATACGAGGGTAATCCGGTATTAAAGCATGAGTCCTTTGTCGATTTCCGTGATCCCAAAGTGTTCTGGCATGAGCAGACCAAGGAGTGGATTATGATTATCGCTTGTGGTCAAACGGTATGTCTGTACCGATCTCCCAATCTGAAGGATTGGACGCTAGGAAGTGAATTTGGCGAAGGGATCGGTTCACACGATGGCGTGTGGGAGTGTCCGGACCTGTTCCCGCTTGCAGTGGATGGAGATTCAGGGCAGGAGAAATGGGTGATGCTCGTTAGCATTGGTGCAGATCCTGCTTTTATAGAAGGCTCCAGAACGCAATATTTTACGGGAGATTTTGATGGAAGTACATTTATCCCAGACGAGGCATCCCATACGATCCGCTGGATTGATCATGGCCGGGATAACTACGCTGGAGTTAGTTGGTCCGACATTCCGGCTGAAGACGGCAGACGCCTGTTTATGGGGTGGATGAGCAACTGGATGTATGCCAATCAGACGCCGACCAATGATTACCGTGGAGCCATGACCATTGCACGGGAGCTGACACTGGAGACAAGAGCCGGAGAAGTTATCCTGATTCAACGTCCTGCACGTGAACTTGAGCAAGCCCGTAAGTCAGTTTTGTCCCTACAGGATGCTTCGATTCAGCAAGTGAGTGAGCAGTTAAATGCTTTGCAACTCGTGAACTATGAGATCCATGCAGAGTGGGCTCCGAATCAGTCGTTCCATTTTGCCTTAAGAAGCGGAGCTGACAACGAAACGCTCGTTGGCGTAGACGCTAACCGAGGTGAAGTGTATATCGATCGTAGTCGCTCGGGTATCGGCGATTTTCATGAACATTTCCTGGGACGCCATGCAGCTGAGTTAAAAGAGGTAAATGTAAACCAAAGTTTGCGTATCTTTGTAGATCATTCATCTGTGGAGGTATTTGCAAATGATGGTCAGGCCGTTATTACGGATCTGATCTATCCGGATGTGGATTCCAAAGGCATCTCTGTTCATGCCGAAAATACCGATCTGCTATTCTCTTCACTTCATATCTATGAGATCTCACCGACCAAAGCTAAAGATTAATAGTAATGAAGGAAAGGAGTCCAGAACGATGCGTATTGGAGCTATAGAAGCGGGAGGAACGAAGTTTGTATGTGGTGTAGGGAATGAGCATGGACAGATTGAAGATCGGATCAGCTTTCCAACAGAACATCCGGAGACCACTCTTGCCAAGGTGATCGACTATTTCAGGGATAAAGATGTGGAAGCCCTGGGGATCGGCTCCTTTGGTCCGATTGATCTGCAACCGGATAGTCCGACCTATGGATACGTTACAACTACACCTAAGCCAGGTTGGGAGAACTGTAATGTGGTTGGAACCTTGAAGCGTGAATTTCCGGTTCCTATCGGATGGGATACGGATGTGAATGCTGCCGCGCTTGGCGAAGTGACGTGGGGAGCGGGGCAAGGACTGGATAACTGTGTATATTACACGATTGGCACAGGCGTTGGTGTTGGACTCGTAGCAGGGGGCCAACGAGTCCATGGATTGTTACATCCTGAGGGTGGACATATTCGTACAAGACGCCATCCAGACGATCACTTTGCCGGATTATGCCCGTACCATGGCGATTGCCTGGAGGGGATGGCTGCAGGACCAGCCATTGAAGCACGTTGGCAAAGTCCCGGTAGTGAACTGCCCGCAGATCATCCGGCGTGGGAGATGGAATCCTTTTATATTGCGGAGTCGATCACCACAGCCATCCTGCTTCATTCGCCGCAGAAGATCATCTTGGGCGGTGGTGTAATGCAGCAAGATCAGCTGTTTCGACTAATCCGGGAGCGTGTTGTACGGAATCTGAATGGTTATGTGAATGCAGCCCCAATTACGCAACATATTGACCAATATATCGTCCAGCCCGGATTGGGCCAGCATGCAGGTCTGTGTGGTGCGCTCGCATTGGGTCTGGAAGCATTGCAACATGCAGCACAAGCGTCGCATGCTTCGTAGTTTTCTTAAATAATCTATATCCCAGAAGGGACGGTTGCGGATTTGCTTATTTGTATAAGCAAGACTGTACCGTCCTTTTTGGGCTTTTTTTTATTTTTTGAGGAGTTTAATATGTTTGAAAAAAAGTGCGTTCTAAAATCCGATGTTGCTCAAGTGAGCTGCCAAAGGTATGATTTTTAGTGTCCTATCCCTATCATGCGATAAGACATTCAAAATCTAACGCGTCTCGAATGGAAAGGAATCTAACCAATGAAGAACCATATAACAATGCGTCAAGCTGTCCAGGCAGACCAAGAGCAACTCGCCGATTTGCGGGCGTTAGTACTGTACGATGATCTAACCAGGCTGGGGAGATATGATGATGTGAAAGTACGTGAACGTTTCCGAAATACGTTCGACCCTTCCCATACGAGGATTATTGAAGTGGAAGGTTCCATGGTAGGTTGCGTAGCATTGAAGCCCAAGTCTGAGGCATATCTATTGGAACATTTCTACATACATCCCGATTACCAAGGCCAGAGAATAGGAACGCAGGTACTGAGCATGTTGCTAGAACAGGATGAAGTTCAGGGGAAACAGGTTATTTTAAATGTATTGCAGGGAAGTCCCGCTCGGCGATTGTATGAACGATTTGGATTTATATTGGACAGTGAAGATGAGGTCGATGTGTTCATGTCCGTTCAAGTTCAGTAATTTATACTGTACATCTATATAAGTTGAACTATTCTTTTACACAGGAACGGAGTGTTCAGTGTAAAATCTTTAGTTCAAGTTATATAACAGACCCATTCATTTAATTCTTGAATGGGTCTATTGAACTTTTCTATTATACATTCCGATGACGTTACCCTAATATGGATAATAACCTACTTTTTATATAGGAATTATATAGTATGGAGAATGCCAAGATGCCACAATGGAAGCGAAATCTGTATATTCTGTGGTTCGGCCTGTTTTTCAATCATATGGCGTACTCACTGTCCGTTCCGTTCTTTCCTATATTTCTGCAAAATGATCTCGGTATCCAGAGCGGCTTAGAAGCTTGGTCGGGGATTTCCATTTCCATCAGCTTTCTGATCAGTGGATTATGCGCACCCTTCTGGGGATCACTCGCGGATAAATATGGGAGCAAACTGATGCTTGTCCGTTCAGGAGTTGGGCTAGGCATTGCACATCTGGCTAACTTCTTTGTTTACGATCCATATACGTTTATCGCAGTGAGGATCTTTCAGGGACTCATGGCTGGTTTTCATCCTGCCTCGATTACATTGATTGGCACCAATACTCCGGAGAAACACGTGGGTTATGCACTTGGTGTGATCTCCACGGCCAGCGCTGCAGGCGGGATTCTTGGTCCTCTTGCCGGTGGTGTGCTGAGTCACTGGATCGGACTGCGGGGATGCTTCATTGCATCAGCTGTCATTACGTTCCTCGCGGCTCTCATGGTCCTCGGTGTTAAGGAGTCACGACAAGCTCGTACAATCGTTCCAACGAGGATCATAGGGGATTTGAAAAGAGCGGCTTCCACGCCCGGCTTGATGCGAATCTACGGTTTGATTCTGCTAGTCTCAACCTCCGTACTTATCATCGAACCTGTGCTGACGCTCTATGTGGTCCAGATTGGTGGAGATGTTGGCAGTGCAACACTTAGTGCAGGCATTGTCTTCTCGGCGATTGGTGTGGCAACTGTCATCATGGGGCCGCGCTGGGGCAAGATTGGTGGAAGGATCGGATACGAAAAAACCCTGTTTATCGGTCTGATCGGCGGTGGGATAGGCAGTCTGCTGCAAATGACAGCAAATAATCTGATTTATTTTGGCAGCCTGCGATTTGTTTATGGTCTATTCTTTGCCGCGGTTTATCCGGCGCTTAATGCGCTGATCATCAAATATGCTGATCACGATTTTCGTGGGAGGGCTGTCAGTCTGAGTCAGACGGCGAGTCAGTTCGGTATCGTGCTTGGACCGTTAATCGGTGGCTTTCTCGGTGGATGGATCGGTATTTCTTTTATTTTTCTATTCACAGGGATTGTATTGCTGGGAGCAGCGTGGGCAGTGTCATCACCACAACATAGGGAGGAAGATATATGTCGCAACGACAATTGAAATTGGGAGCTAATCTGAACGGAGTGGGGAACAGCATTTCCTTTTGGCGTCACCCGGATATTCCCATTAACGCGAGTGTTAGTCTGGAGTTCTACAAGAAGCAGGTGCGTATCGCGGAAAAAGGGAAGTTCGATCTGCTCTTTATTGCAGATGGCCTCTTCATCAACGAGAAGTCCAATCCTCATTTTCTCAATCGCTTCGAACCTCTGACGCTTCTGTCCGCACTCGCCGGGGCAGCTTCCCACATCGGGTTGGTTGCTACATTATCTACTTCCTATAGTGAACCCTTCACGGTTGCGCGGCAATTTGCCTCACTGGATCAGTTAAGCGATGGGAGAGCCGGATGGAATGTGGTCACTTCACCTCTGGAAGGCTCGGCACTAAACTTTTGTAAAGGTGAACATCCAAACCATGCGCTGCGCTACGAAATTGCGGAAGAACATCTGAATGTAGTCAAAGGACTTTGGGATTCCTGGGAGGATGATGCCTTTGTCGGAGACAAGGAACAGGGCGTATTCTTCGATCCTGCCAAGCTGCATACGCTGAATCACAAAGGAGTGCATTTCTCGGTACAGGGTCCACTTAATGTAGGGCGTTCGAAGCAGGGTCACCCGGTGATTTTTCAGGCGGGCTCATCTGAATCTGGTAAAGATCTGGCCGCCCGATCGGCGGATGCCGTGTACACAGGACATGAGACGTTGGAGGAAGCAAGGGAGTTCTACCGGGATGTGAAGACAAGAGCGGTGGCGTATGGACGTCAGGCATCGGATATCCTGATCTTCCCGGGCATCGGTCCCATTGTGGGTAGAACAGCGGAAGAAGCTGAGCAGAAGTATCAGGAAATTGCCGAACTGGTGAGTATTGATCAGGCGCTAAATTATCTGGGACGTTACTTCGATCATTACGACTTCTCCCAGTTCCCGCTGGATGAACCTTTTCCCGAGATTGGGGAGATCGGCAGCAACAGCTTCCGCAGTACAACGGACAAGATCAAGCAGCAGGCACGGGAACAGGGGCTGACCCTGCGCGAAGTGGCGTTGTTAGCGTCTACCCCGCGTACATCGTTCATTGGTACACCGGATCAGATCGCAGATCAGATTCAGGAATGGTTTGAAGGCGAAGCGGCAGACGGATTCAATGTTCGTACTGTGGTGCCCAATGGCTTGGAAGATTTCGTGGAGCTGGTTGTTCCGGTTCTGCAAGAACGAGGACTGTTCCGCACGGAGTATGAACATGAGACGCTCCGAGAGAATCTGGGTCTTGAGATTCCGCATAATCGGTATACGCTGGAGAGTGTGAGATAGAGAAGGTAGAGTGGTAATGACGTTGAATTAACGTTGTTGCCGCTCTTTTTTATGGTTTCTTTTTAGGAGAGTACTGTTATTATAAAATGATATAGGAAACGCTAGAACAAGCTGCAATTCCAGACGAGTCACAGGAGGAGATTGGGATGATTAGAGGATTAACGAATGCGGGACTGGGCAACATCGAGTCTGATGAACAATATATCACAGAGGCGGCCAAGCACGGATTTGGATCTGTAGATTTGAATCCGCTCTCATTGATTCAGACGTATGGCAAAGAACGGGCGAAACATCTGCTGGAAAGTAATCAGGTGATCATCGGTTCATCGGGTCTGACGGTAGAGTGGCGGACGACAGATGAGCAGTTTCGTGAGGGATTGCAATCGTTGGTCGCTATGGCAGAAGCTTCTGCTTCGCTGGACTGTTACAGCTGTTGCACGTATATTTTACCCTCAACGGATCAACCGGCAGCGCAATTTATGGCGGCGGCTACGAAACGCTTGAGACTCTGCGCAGATATCTTGGATGCTTACGGGATTAAGTTAGGGCTGGAGTTTGTGGGCTGCCATCACTTGCGGACGCAATGGATGAATCCGTTTATCTGGCGTGTGGAGGATACGCTGGACTGGATCGAGACGATCCATGCGCCTAACGTAGGTTTGTTGGTAGATTCCTATCACTGGCATACGAACGGTCTACCGATGGAAGATCTGTTAAAGCTGAAGAAAGAACAGGTTGTTCATGTGCATATCAATGATGCCTATGATCTGCCTGTGGAGGAATTACTGGATTATGAGCGTTTGTATCCCGGCGAAGGGGTCATTGATCTGGGTGGATTTCTGAGAAATCTGCAGACGATTGGCTACAATGGTGTGGTGGCTCAGGAAGTTTTGGCACCAGCATCGAATCTTGGTACGAATGAACTATTTGCCAAGTCGAAGGCGGGGTTTGATCAGGTGTTCGCCTCAGTATAATGAGTGAGAAAACATATAATGACCGCAAGGGCCCATACATTGTGTATGGGTCATTTTGTTGTGTTTAATCATATGAATGTGTTGATATGAAAACATTGACAATTCGTTAACAAATCCAAGATTTCCCGTTTACAATTCGCTCCTATAATTACAAACGTGATAGGTCATTTTTACTATGAACGTGGAAGTTTGGGGGGATGAGGCGGACAAGCTCTCATATTGATGATACATGCAGAATACCAGACAACAGGGCATGACAAAACAAGGCAAATTATATGGAGAAAAGAAGGGTGACCAAAGCCAATGTCAATGAAAAAGGTGTTAGTAGTGTCCATGGTAGCCACAGTGTTAACAACTTCTGTGGTCAGTGCAGTATCAGCTGCTCCTGCAGTGAAACCTGCAGCTAGTACAGCTCAGGTGCAAAACTCCACGCTTACAATAAACGGAAATAGCGTCGTCGTTCGCTCCATCGTGAAGAATGGTGAGACCCTTGTGTCGCTCCGTGATGTGATCAAGGCTATTGGCGCACAAGCGGAAGTACAACGTGGAACGACGGTGATCAAGCTAAATGGTCACACGGTGACACTCCAGAACAACGCGAAACAACTTCTGGTGGATGGCAACAAAGTGAATTTGAATCAACCGGTTACGATCATTGGGGGTACAAGCTACGTTGCGCTTCGACCATTGGTATCCAGCGTTGGTGGCACAATCGTCAAGAGAAGTGGACTGCTTGAAGTTAGCACGGTAGCATTGCTCGAAGGTGCGGAAAATCCTCGTTTTGCCGGAACAGACAAGCTGATCGTTTCCAAGAGTGATGACAATGGCCGAACCGATTATCTCGTGAATACCACGAGTGGTAAATACGATTTGTTGTTAACAACAGATGGCGGATCGGATCTTATCGTTTCCCCGAGTGGCAATCAAGCGGCGTATACAAATGCGGATGGAGCCGTCTACGTTATCGATCTGAAGACAAAGGCTTCGAAATTGATCACAAACGACACGAGCATCAAACCGGAACTGGTATGGTCTGCGGACGGAAGCGCGATTTATTTCCTGCAAGGAGATAAAGGGTCGGTCATTGCGAGTCTGAATCTGGCTGATGGTGCAATTAAGAAGCTGGTTGAAGATAAGGTGGATTACAAAGAAAACCTGAATGTGTCTGCAGACGGCAAAAAATTCATTTACACGGTAACGACTTTGGGGAAGGTGACCTCTGATGCAACCAATGTAGATGAAGACAACGTGTCTATCGACTTTTCAGCCAATCAACAGCAAATATTTTCGTATAACAACGAAATATCAAAACCTGAAGCGGCGCAGTTAACGACTTCAACGGATGACAAAGTGTTTGTATACTCCGTTGATGGGCAGAAAGCCTACTACGTAAGTGTACCGTCCGAGGACGGCAATGCTTCGCTGCAATCTGTGGATTCATCCCAGGAGGCAACAACGGTGTATGGCGTTCACGATGTAGAGCAAGCGATTCTGTCGGGTGGCGTCTTGTACGTACTGGCTGCGCAAGATGACAGCAATAGCGTTATTATTTCCATTGACACGGTGACAGGAAAACAAACCAAACTGTATACCGTATCTTCCGATGTTTCCTCCATTACCGTTGCCGGATCACAATTGGCTGTAATTGAAAATGGCCGGGTTCTGGTTCAAGCGGGCGGCAGCTGGAGAGCCGTTACGAAGTGAGTTTTTTTGATCCAAGAGTGATAAGCACAAAATCATAATTAACTATTTTATAATTCGAGAGGAGTTTATGAAAATGAAAAAATGGATCAAACCCTTCACGGCAATGCTCATGGCTGTATCGCTAATTGGTGGACTTGGAGGAGCAACGACGGCATCCGCTGCCAAGAGCACAGAGAAAGGTAAAATTGTCATCAACGGTTCCTCGGCATTGCTTCCACTGACTCTTCAGGCTGCAAGTGAATTCAAGAAAGATAATCCAAAAGTCAAAATCTCGGCTTCCGCCGCAGGTTCAATCACAGGTCCTCAATCCGTACGTAAAGGGATTGCCGATATCGGTGCTGTGGACTGGGACGCATCCAAGGATGTACCTGGTTTCAAGAAATTCGATGGAATGGTTGCTAATCCAGTAGCAGTGACAGTATTCACGGCTGTCGTTAACACAAATGTGGGTGTAAGCAGTCTGACTACGAAACAATTGCAGGACATCTTCTCCGGTAAAGTGACCAACTGGAAAGACGTCGGCGGTGCGAATGCCAACATCGTTGTTGTTAACCGTAAGTTTGGTTCCGGTACACGGGTCAACTTCCAGCAAAAAGCGCTCGACGGTAAGGATTTCATGAGCAAAGGTGACAACTACAAAGAAGTTGGCTCCAGCGGTGATATGAAAACCACCATCGAAACGACACCGAATGCGATCGGTTATATTGACCTTCCTTATGTAACTAGCAAAATGAAGGCTGTATCCATCAATGGTGTGGCACCAACAGAGAAAAACGTTCTGAACAAAACCTACAAAGTATGGGGTATCGGATATTACATGACCAAAGGTCAACCTACCGGTGCAACCAAAGCGTTCATTGAGTACATCCAAAGCAGCAAGTTCCAGAACGGTTCCCTGAAAAAGCTGAAATTCATTCCGCTTGCGGCTGTAAAATAACGGAGCATCAAACGTTCGTCATTCTCACATTTCATAAGAAAAGGGATAGCCAGCTTCTGCGCATGGTCGCAAGCTGGCTTCTCTATGTGAAAGGAAGAGCACTTCATGATCGATTTGAATCCATCCACGAACAGCCCCACCCCCAGTGAACTTGGCACGAGCCTTGGTAAGGCCGCTGATTCGGCCACGCGGTTTAACCGTAAGGCGCGACTAAGGTGGTCCAATAACCTGTTTCGCATGGTATGCATCGGCAGTACGATCTTTGTATGTTTGATTCTCTTATGTATCTTGATTCTCATGCTTCGTACGGGCGTTCTCACCTTTGCGGATGTGTCGCTGCGTGAATTCTTTTTCTCCACCAACTGGGACCCGGAAAATGAACACTATGGTGCACTGACCTTTATCCTGGGAACGCTGGCTCTTACGGGTCTCACCATGTTGTTCGCTATTCCAATCTCCGTCATCATTGCTGTGTTTCTGGCCGAAATGACACCCAAATGGCTTCGTCATATTCTACGACCTGTATTGGATCTGCTGGTGGGTATTCCTTCTGTGGTGTACGGTTTCCTGGGACTGACCATCCTCATCCCCTGGCTAAGGGATATTAGCGGACGTGATCTGGCTGACGGATTACTCGCTGCGTCGATTGTATTGACCATTATGGTACTTCCCACGATTAGCC
Source organism: Paenibacillus amylolyticus (assembly GCF_001570725.1). Lineage (GTDB taxonomy): Bacteria > Bacillota > Bacilli > Paenibacillales > Paenibacillaceae > Paenibacillus > Paenibacillus amylolyticus_A. The sequence continues at coordinate 3,861,957 of NZ_BCNV01000001.1, read as the reverse complement.
GGATCAGCGATGATGCCATATCTGCTGTGCCGAACAAATACCGTGATGCAGCCTATGCACTCGGTACGAACCGATTCCAGACGGTGACTCGTGTTGTCTTACCTGCTGCAAAAGGTGGGATCATGTACGCCGTCATTCTCGGGATGACTCGTGCGATCGGTGAGACGATGGCGGTGGTGATGGTCATTGGTAATACAGCACAGCTCGCGAATAGTCTATTCACACCAACAGCTGTACTGACCAGTAATATCGTCATGCAAATCTCTAGCGTCGAATTCGATTCCACCTGGAATCATGGTCTGTACATGATGGGCTTTATCCTTCTCGCGATTTCGATCCTGATGATCGTTATCGTAAGATTGCTTCAGAAGAGAGGGGACCGAAACGTATGAGTGTGAAGAAGCAGGCGAATGCTGTCGCCCCATCTTATTCTTTTGGCAAACGGAGAAGTTCATCGATGGTGATGGATCGCCTCTTTACTGGCATGGTATGGGGCGTTGGCATTGTCGTCATTTTATTTATTGTTGGACTGTTATTTCTGCTACTGAACAAAGGATTGCCACTGCTCAGCTGGGATTTCCTATACGGTGTTCCGAGTGAGATTGAAGAAGGAGGAGGGATCGGCCCGGCGCTGTTCAACTCGTTCTATGTGTTGATTCTGTCCCTGCTCATCTCTATCCCTATTGGTATGGCGGCAGGTATATATCTGGCAGAGTTCGCACCTAACAATAAGCTGATCGAGACCGTTCGTATTTGCGTGGAGGGATTGTCATCTGTTCCATCCATTATCTTCGGATTGTTCGGTATTGCCTTGTTTGTGGAGTTTTTCGAAATTGGTCTTACCATTCTGGGCGCAGCCGTCAGTCTGGCTTTCCTGAACCTGCCTGTGCTTACCAGGGTAACGGAGGAATCCGTCAGGACAGTTCCGGTGGAACTTCGCAATGGATCATTCGCGCTGGGTTCAACGCATCTCCAGACGATCCGTCAAGTGTTGTTTCCGGTCGCTATCAACGGGATCATGACAGGCATCTGCCTGACGGCAGGCCGGGCATTCGGTGAGAGTGCTGTCATTATTCTGACCGCTGGGGTGTCTACCTCCGGGGAGATGTGGGACTTTAATTTGCTATCGCCGGGAGGAACCCTTGCCGTACATCTCTGGTACATTCAATCGGAAGCCATTGTACCGGATGCCGAGGAAATTGCGCAGAAAACCACAGCGGTGCTGATCTTTGTGGCGTTGCTCATTAATGTTCTGTTTCGTGTACCCTTGTGGCTGAATGCACGTAAAAATCAAGCTTGATGAAAAGAGAATGGCGCTAATCGGTATCCTATGGAACAACGCCAACTGTTTAAGCTAAATCTGCAAATCATTCCATTTCAACCCGGGAGGGCGCCTTGTGCAACCTATTATTGAGATCAACAAATTGAATTTGTATTATGGTCAGTTTCAAGCGCTGAAGGATGTTTCCATTGAAATTCCTGAGCGGGCAATCACTGCTTTTATCGGACCATCGGGTTGTGGCAAATCGACCCTGCTGCGTACGCTGAACCGGATGAATGACCGGATACCCGGCACACGGATTGAAGGTAAAGTTGCCGTAGGGGGAACCGACATCTACAGTGGTGAAGTTCATGTCGAGACCCTTCGCAAGAAGATTGGCATGGTCTTTCAGCAACCGAACCCTTTTCCAAAATCCATCTATGACAATGTGGCCTTCGGTCCCAAACAGCACGGTATCCATGGCAAGAAAAAGCTGGATGAGATTGTGGAGCAGAGCCTGCGTTCCGCAGTCTTGTGGGATGAGGTAAAAGACAATCTGAAGCGCTCTGCGCTAAGCCTGTCCGGAGGTCAGCAACAACGCCTCTGCATCGCACGAGCACTGGCAGTGGAGCCCGATATTCTGCTGATGGATGAGGCAACGGCTTCGCTTGATCCCGTCTCCACCTTCAAGATTGAGGAGCTAACGCATGAATTGAAGGAGCGTTATACCATCGTGATGGTGACGCATAACATGCAGCAAGCGGCTCGCGTATCCCAGCAGACGGTGTTCTTCCTGAACGGCGAAGTCGTGGAGTATTCCGCTACCCAAAGCATGTTCGCTGAGCCAGTAGATGTGCGTACGCAGGATTATATTAGCGGTAGATTTGGTTGATTGTTTATTAGCTGAGAAATGTGGAAAGTCTTTCAGATATGATCTGAAAGACTTTTTTTCTGTTTTCGATTCTTCCAGCAGACCACGTTGTTCCATTAATTGTGTCATAACCAACCAAAAGTCTGTTTTGCATAACCTCATCTCCGTCAGGATGTTTAGGAACAATAGATGCTCCATTTCCCACATTGAAATATCCTCTCGAGACCTCGTCATTTTCGGTTCCACACCCAACAGAGTTATGATTTCCGAACCCTGGCGTGGGACCGTAGAGTGGCATCCCTTAGCGTTCCTCTTTATCTACTAATTTAGTAAGTGACATAAAATTTGTTAAGATGGTGTTTTTTTTAATGCATATTACGATTCTTCTGTCGCTATCTATCATAATCAAATTGAAGCTTATAATATGTCTTTCTCTGAAAAGATTTCAAATGAAACTCACGGAGTCGGTCATACTTTATCACAAGCGCACCCAGTTACGTCTCAGAACTCTGTAATCACACAAGGTATTCAATCTATTGGAGTCCAAGCTTGGGACAAAGGATGTTTTAATGTAAAAATTTCCAAATTAAAAAAATAGTAATTTTGTGATATTAGTTTATGGAGACAAAACTAAATATTGTCAGTAGGTTTATTAAGTATCCACGCTTATAAGGATCAATATCTGGAAGTAAACAAACTACTGATCATGACGATTTTATTATTGTTCGAACACTAAAAGGAATTTTTGTTTGAATTGTAATTTTATGAGTTATATTTATATAGGTTCTGATTGAAAAGAACCTCCCTTTCTTCCTGTACACTGTAGAGTAAAAAAATTCAGAAAGGGGTTAGATGTTACGAATTTTTGGAAATTGGAAACATTTCTCATGCTTGGATCGTCTAGGTCATTGAAAAGCGAAATACTCCTATGCTGTTACAGGGTCAATACAAAGAAGGGAGAAAGAATTATTGAAAAATTGGAGGTAAATTTTGAATGAAAATTAAAAAAATTAAATCATGGTTTCATAAACCGATGCTTTTAACTATCCCTTTCATGCTTTTATTTCCAACAGTTACAAACGCTCAATTGACAAATGGTGATGCGTTTTATGCTAGTAATGGTTTTTCTAGTACAACAATTGCAGCAATCCCTTGGTACAATGACTCTTCCATTGGAGGATTGGGATACACTACTCATCTAAGTGACGCCCGCGCTTCATGGGATGCCGTTAATACTGCTAATATTGGATGGAGTAGTCAAAGTTCTGCTAGTGCAGCAACACTTAGGTTTTATGCTGTAAACGATGCAAACTTGGGTTATTACGGAATTTTTAAGCTTTACAATTCTTCAGGAACAGAAATTAGTTCACAGCTTGAAACCCCTGGCGTAAGCTGGTATAAAGCAAATATTGTAATTGCTAATGCTAACGTTAATTCTTCGAATGCTAGTATCAAAAAACTAACTAGAGCAGAGACACAAGACATGATTCTGCACGAAATTGGTCATGCCATTAGTTTGAGACATCAGCCTGATACTGCGACTTCAGTTATGAGAAAAAACGATCTTACTATTTATGGAGCACCTACAACACTCGACAAAAATAATGTAGGATGGAAATACTAATTTAAGGAGGGTTACACAATGAAATTACGCATAGCTATAATTCCCGTCTTAGCAGTTGCCATGGGAGTTGTGATATACGCGGGCAGCACTACTCTAGGTCAGGAAAAAATCTCATCTGAATCTAAGGCTACGGCTGTCCAACCAGTCAATAAAACAATTCAACCAAAAGAGTACAAGATCGCTACCAATGAAGCCAAATTGATCTATTATAAGGATTTCAATTTACTTGATTCAGGCACAGAAATTGTTGTTATTGGGCATGTAGTTAACGACAATGGATTATATGATGTGAAGACGGATGACGGGGTGGTAATAGACCAATTAAGCCAAACTTCCATTAAAATTGATGAAGTTCTAAAGGGAGAAATACCAACAGATAATCCAGTTACAGTTATGGAATCTGCTGTGATTAAAGATGATGTGTTGGTTACATTGGAAGGTTACGTGAAAATGAATGATCAGGATCAGTATCTTTTGTTTTTAAGAAAAACTGGCGATAACACTTATGCAATCAATGGTACTTTCCAAGGGAAATTTAATATAGAGCAAACAAAACCAGAAGAACCATTTCAAGGTTTTACTATTAACGAAGAGCAATTAGATAAGGTTGAATATATTGGCGATGATCTCGAACATTTCAATACTCTGAAAGAAGAAGCACTAAATAAGTATGTAAAGTAAGTAGCAATTATATAAACTTAAAGAAGCCATATCTCTTTAGTTGAGAACGGCTTCTTTATTTGGTTTTACTTAGTCCGTAATCTGCCAAGTGTTTTGGTGCAACCCTGCAACCTACTACTTTTCACCTGTCCGCTAGTTGTACTCCTATGGTCCAACAAGTCCCCCGGCTTTGGCAGATGCAACTGAGATGGACCATAGCTCGGTCAGCCAATTAATCAAACAACTCAAAAATTCGGGATATGTAAGTAAAAAGCCAGACCCCGAAGATCGTCGCGGGGTGTTGCTGTTTCTTACAGAACTTGGTCAATAATCTCGACGATAGGTGCGTTTAAGGAGAAGGAGTCAGCTTTTTAAGAAACTGGATCGTTTCATCGCCATGCATGCATCGGCAGTTAATAGATTAGAAGTGTTGTAAGTAAAGTGTTAAAGCTACGGATTAAACGAAAGGTGACCGATATAAGAGGATGGGACTACTAGTATATACTTTCGGAGTGGATGATTATTAAAATTTGGATGCTTGTTCCAGCAGAAAAATCTATGCGTATTGAACTGGAGTCGTTTGAGCGAGAAGATGAACGAATGGATGCTTATTTTAAGGGGAATAGCGAGCATTGGGGGCCACCGGTATTCGTGACTAAACGAAAAGGTAACAAGAGTGATTGTATTAAATATACTATTACTTTTTTAGTGTTTTCGAAAAAAGCAAAAGAAGTGTTGACTCCTTTGATCGGAAAGGACGTCGAGTTCCTGCCTCTGATTCATGAGGAGCACGACATGTTCGCTGTAAAGGTGAATCGGATGTAGAATTTCATCGATATGACCAATCCAGTTAAACGAAGAATGGGTTATGGTTTTTTCTCGGAATACATACACATCCTACCAGAGAGAATTGAAGTGGATGCGCATTTGTTCTGTTTACCCCAACACCACCATTTAAGATTTTTTGCGACAGACACATTTAAAAAAGTGGTGGAAGAGCATAAGTTGAAGACCTTTCAATTCATTGAGGTATGGGATACGGAAAACACAGAGGAGATGAGAAAAGAACGTCTGAAAACATATGATCAATACTATGATGCTCTTGCGGACCGACAGCAGGTTCCATATGAAAGCGCAAGAAGCATGGTCGCATTAGGAAATGTTTTTCGTCATGATAATCACATATTACTTCAGGAAGATGACCAATTTCTGTTTGGGAAAATACTTGATAACGAAACTATTCAATGGATAAGGCCCACTTATATCCCACCCATATATTTTGAATGGCAATGGTACATGTATGAGTATTCTGAATGTGAGAGTGCTAGACAAGAGTATTTCGCAGAGGTATCCCACAGAGTAAACGGGCTAAAAGGAACGAAAGTTCTCTTCAAGGATGAAATTCTGGAACGCAGTATTCGGGTAGAGCTTCAAGTTTTCAAGGAGAATCTGACGGATATTAATCTTCTTCAATTAAGAAATATATTTCGTTATCATGAAAAAGGAAACGTTTACTATCTGGACGGAATCCAGTATGCCAAAAATCTGAAAAGCTTTAGCATTCGTGATACTCCTGATTTTGATCTAGACGAGCTGAGGTACCTTCCAGAGAATGTAGAAACATTATGTATCAACGATAATGGATTGACTAGCATTGCAAAATTAAATGGACTACATCATCTAACAAGATTTGATTCCATTCACATAGAAAATAACAAACTGGTTGATTTATCTCCGTTAATAAACTTCCCACAGTTACAGTGGATCAGGGCAAATCATAACCAGATCGAAGATATTCTTCCTCTTAATCAACTCAGGGAGTTGAAAACGCTTATATTGAACTGTAACCCAATTAGGAATATTCAGTTGTTGGAGCTGCCGGAGCTTCGCAGTTTAATAGTGGAAGGGGTACATACAGAGGATTGGAGCTTTCTGATGAAACAGTTCCCAAAACTGGAGAACGTAAGGATCTCTGAGAACTGAATGCCGGAAGCTTCACGTAAGACTATGAGAGCCGTTATCAAAAGCAAGCGATTCGAGGTGGATTGGATTCTGCCCTACGGAGGCAGTAGGACATATAATAAGTTAAGACGATAAGAGCAATCTAGCATGTCCTTATACCCTACATTTCACAAACAACTCACCCCCAGTTCACAATAGTAAAGATGTAAATGCTGATACAAAATCCCGCTCAACCCCAAGTACCTGCGGCTTCAGGGCATATCATGCCTATGATTCGTGGGTGCTTTATTACTATCCTCAACGTACACGTCACTCTGATCTTTTTACAAAACCCACTATTTACTCCGCTTCATCATTTCTCCTATGCCAGTTCTCCTCCTAATGATCCACAGCAGTGGTGGAACTTTCCTGAATCGTGAACAATCTCTGAATTTTGTATCACCTCCTAATTGCTGCGTTTTCCCTAGATTCACTCCCTCAATATGGAGCAGTATAGAGTATAACTTCGTTAGGATAAGTTAGAAAAACCTTTAAGGGAATATAAAAGAATGCAGGTATATGTAAAATTTTAAATACATGCTTCCAAGCCGTTGACCCTGCCCCCAAAAGTCTCTTATATTTACTCCCGACACAACAACTCAGAACGGGTGGTGGGATGATTTTGTTCAATAATAAAGGCAAGAAAATGCTCGCTATGCTTACACTTATACCCTTGGCTACAGGGTTGGTCATGGGTGCTTTTCCTACGGCTGTATCGTATGCAGATGCGGGGGATAACACATCGATCAACAGCTCGGTAACAGGTTCTTGGCAAACGGGAGATTTGCATGTACATACGTTTGAGTCTGATGATGCACAGGTTTCACTGGAGGACGTACTCGATGCAGGTTTAACCAAATATGGACTGGATTGGATCGCGCTTACGGATCATTTGCGGTTATCCAAGCGAGATCACAATGGCGTAGACATTCCAAATGGGTCAATCCCCATGTCCCAAGGAATGAATGAATATCAGGTACCACAGATCAAGGCCCTTCAGGATGCAGGCAAATACGCAGGTAAAACAATCTTCTCCGGTTTCGAATGGGACATGCCTACACATGAACACGTTGGGGTGGGGATTCTTACGGATGAGCCGAACTCAACCGAAGCGCTTAACGCTGCCAAGGAATTCGAGTACCGCTTCACGAATCGCGCAGCGAATCTGTTTAATGCAGCTGACGTAGCGAAATGGGATCAAAACGGAGAGCGTGCGTACACGTCTCATCAGGATGCGTTGGCTGCCATCAACTGGCTTGCAACGAACTATCCAATGACAAGTTATGCGATGATCAACCATCCTTCACGCGGCAAAAACAAATATACCATCGCCGACTTCCGTGAGTTCAACGATCTGGCTCCACAAGTGGTATTTGGTATCGAAGGCATGCTGGGTAACCAGATGGAACCGGATCGTGGAGGGTACAACACAAGTTACAATGTAGCTAATCCAACCGCAGATGATGGATACAAGTACCGTACATACGGCGGTGTAGACTATATGGTCGCCAAAGTGGGCGGTCTGTGGGATGCATTGCTGGGAGAAGGACGTCTTTTCTGGAACTATGGCAATTCGGACTATCATTTCAAGACGATTGGCACGAATTCCAGTGGTTATTTTCCGGGCGAATATGCCAAGACCTATTCGTGGGTTGAGGGTACAGGCATGCAGGCAGTACTGGATGGACTACGTTCGGGGAAATCATTTTCCGTATTCGGTGATCTGATCAACGCACTGGACTTCACGGCTTCCGGAGCGGGTGCTCAGGTTGAGATGGGTGGAGACCTTAATGTGACCCAAGGCGATGAAGTAGAGCTGAAGATCCGCTTCAAGAGTCCAACGACGAGCAATAACTATGAAAAACCAATTAACAGCGGCACGTCCGCTGGACAAGTACCCGTGGTGGATCATGTCGATCTCATCGCTGGGGATGTGACAGCCAAGGCCCAGAAGGGTACAGCCGCATATAACAAAGACACCAACGACTCTACCAAAGTACTGGCTACCTTCACATCCAACGATTGGACAACAGATGCCGAAGGTTATAATGTCATCACGTACAAGATCAAAGCTACAGACCAGGACAAGTATTTCCGCCTGCGCGGTACGAATCTGGGTATGAATGTGATAGGTGAGACTGTAAATGGTGAACCACAGCTTGATCCGAAAAATACAACAGCGGATGCAACGACCCGCTTTAATCAAATTAACGATAGCAACTATCGCGATCTGTGGTTCTACTCCAACCCAATCTTCGTGAGTGCTACACCGTACAGTGACGCACAGGCGGTAACCGATACAATTCAAGCAATCGATCTGGGCGATCTGAACGCGGTCCATTCCGATCTTACCCTTCCTGCTGAAGGGAAACACGGGGCTACCATTAGCTGGTCCAGCTCCAAGCCGGAACTAATGAATAACGAGGGCAAGCTGCTAATGCAACCGGACAATAATGAGCGACTGGAACTGACGGCAACCGTGCAACGTGGCACGGAATCTCAACCCAAAACGTTCACTGTCATTGTGGAAGGCAAGAATAATCAGGCGCTGGTGTTAAAAAGCAACATGACAACCGCTGACGGCCAGCCGTATCACACGGATACATGGACGAATCAGTCCGTAACCGTTAGTGTAACCAGCGCAGTATACGCACCTGCTACTTCCGCGATCATCGAGTTGTCCCGTGATGGAGGGCAGACGTACGAACCATATACAGAGAATACACTTATGGAGGTAACAGAGCCGGGAGAGCACAACCTTTTATTCCGAGCAACAGACAATCTGGAACAAACGTATACTTTACCTCTGGTCATTAAAATAGACCGTGAGATTCCCGTCATCACCCTGCAAGGTAGCAGCCAGATGACGCTGAATGTGGGAGACACATATAACGAGCCTGGAGCACAGGCTTCTGATAATGTCGGCATCCGTGGTTCCGTGCAGGTGGATGGCACGGTGAACACACAAGCGGCAGGAATCTACACCCTTCGGTATAACGTGAAGGATATCGCTGGTAATGCGGCACAGGAAGTTATCCGTACCGTGACTGTACAAAGCCGCTCAGGCAATGGTGGCGGGGGTTCAGGTGGAGGTAATGGAGGCAACTCTGGTGGGAATTCTGGAGGAAGTACACCAAGTGTACCAACAACGCCTACGGTTCCAACCACACCAACGAATCCGGAAACGGGGTCAGATTCATCCACTGAAGTGAAGGTTGAGGTGGAAGCGAATCAGCCTGTCCAAACGGGTTTGAAAGACATCGTGCAATTCAATGTTCCATCGGGAGCCATCGGTTCCAAGGATACGCTGCAAGTGTCTGTGGTTACCAAGGACAAGTTGCAGAATACAGCTTCCCTGAATGTACTTGGACAAGCTGTACAGATCAGCCGCAGTGGCGGAAGAACGTTGAATGATCAGGCGGCATTGAGCCTGAATGTGGATTCGGAAGCTCTGCCGAGTGGTACCCAACCTGCAATCTACTACTATAATGAAGCTCGTCAGAGCTGGGTATTTATCGGTGGCAAGACGAATGCAGCAGGAAGCATAACAGCTAATGTTAATCATCTGGGTACATTTGTTGTGTCCAGTTACACACCGGTGAATCTGTCTGACCTGAATGGACACTGGGCTTCTGACTACGCAGATCGCTTGTTGGGCATGAACGTGATTCAAGGTTACACTGATGGAACATTCCAACCATCCAAGAAGATCACAAGGGCAGAGTTTGTTACGTTGCTCAGTAAGGCGCTGGCATTGAAGTCTGTGGAGTCCGATCTGACATTTGCAGATCAAGGCAGTCTGCCAGACTGGGCAAAAGGTGATATTGCCGCAGCCGTGCAAGCTGGAATCGTGAACGGCTATGGTGATAATACATTTAAGCCCGATCGGACGATTACGCGTGCCGAGATGGCTGTGATGATGGCGAATGCTCTGGAAATAAGTTCAGATGCACAAGCCGGAATGTCTGTTAATACCTCCGTTAAACCAAGTTTCACCGATGCATCGCAGACGCCATCTTGGGCACAAGAAGCACTGGATGCAGCGGTGCAAGCCAAGATTGTGAGCGGATATACGGACCATACGGTTCGTGCAGGAAGTGAAACGACTCGAGCGGAAGCTGCAACGATGATCTATAACTTGTTGTTGGCCATGTACGTGTAAGAAGTAACAAAGAGAATTAACCGTATTTACAGCAGATATAATGTAGATAAAAAACTGATATCCTTTTGGGGTATCAGTTTTTTTTGAGATTGAGACTATCTCATCTTCGGGTGGCATGTAAGACGTGCCATAGCTGTAATTCACGAAACGAAAGGGCAAGTTACTGTGATAGAATGAGTTAGGTTTGGATGATGAAACGGTGGGGGCTAGAAAATGAACAAAACGGAGCGGCAGCTTGCGATTACGCTTGAATTGCAGCGAAGAAAGATGCTGAGAGCAGAAGATTTAGCTGCTCAATTGGAGACAAGTGTACGTACGATATATCGAGATATTCAGGCATTAAGCGAGGCTGGCGTTCCAATTATGGGAGCTCCGGGTCATGGGTATTCCCTCATGGAAGGATATTTTCTGCCCCCGGTAAGCTTCACCGCAGAAGAAGCGGTATCCCTGCTCATGGGAGCTGATTTTATCGAACAGAGATTGGATACAGCATACGCGATGGAGGCTAAGTCGGCTCAACGCAAAATTGAAGCGATTTTGCCAGAATCCGTTCGTGACGAATCCACACGTGTTCGGGAAACGATGCGACTGCTTCATACGGTTGAACCTTTAACCCGAGCGAGGGTGAAAACATACCTTAACCAGATACGTAATGCCATTCTGGAGCAACGTAAAATTAGCTTTATGTACCTGAAAAAAATGCCAGGAACGGATGGCAATCGATATAACATGCGTGAGGTTTCACCCTATGGACTCTCACTGGTTCAGGAGAATTGGGTGTTAATTGCACGTTGTGATATGCGACAAGACATTCGTCATTTTCGTTTGTCACGCATGACTGAACTTTCCGTGCTGGAGGATCAGTTCCTTTTGCCACCAGATTTTGATCTAAACAGTTATCGACCTCCTGATGACCGTAACGAACACATATTAATCAGGGCAAAACCCGAAATTGCTGACAAAGTTATGGAAGCCCTTCATTTTTATATGGATGCATTCAAGGAGCAAGAGGAAGGTGTGATTTTTCATTTTCGTGTCCGCTACCCGGAGGAAATATTGCATTATTTGCTTGGCTGGGGTGGAGATATCGAGGTCTTGGAGCCGGAGTCTTTACGCTTCCGGATGCAGGAAGTAGCCAAAAACATCTTAAAACACTACTGACATACACCTGTCAGTAGTGTTTTTTTATACTTTGATATATCACAGATCAAGAGGAGTGGGTTGCAGGATGAGAAGTACAACTGAAGTATTGAAATCATTGGAAACGACAGACAGCAGATATTGGATTGGCGTTGTATCTGCTTCTCATGTGAATGTAGCCGTAGAGGGAGGGTTTGCGCAGTTGTGCCATGGTAAGGCAGCACTGTTGCGACAGATGTCCGCGGGTGATTGGATGATATACTATTCTCCACGCACAGACATATCAACTGGCAAGCCACTTCAGGCGTTTACCGCTATTGGTCAGATTATCGACGACAGGGTCTACCAATATCAGATGTCGGAATCTTTTGTACCCTTTCGCCGAGATATCCGTTATCTTCCATGTCGAGAAGTAAAGATCGCAACGTTGTTAGACCATCTCACTTTTACACGCGGGAATCGCAATTGGGGGTTTCCATTTCGTAAAGGTCACTTTGAAATTGGGGCTGAAGACTTCATGATGTTAGCTTCCTCCATGTTGGAAAATGAGGCACAGTCACTACTGGATATTAGCTTAAGCCTGAAATGTTAACCAAACCAAAAGGCCATAGATTGTCTATGGACCTTTTTGCTTTATGGATAATCATATCCTCCACCGTTGATATTACATTTACGAAGACGCTGGTCTTGTTTCGTTGAGGTTTAAATCGCAGTGGAAAAGTCAATAAAAGCTCTGTAAGCAACGCTGTACAATCCACTGAAAACCAGTACAATTGAACCTATAAGAACATGAGATAAAGAGAGGTATTTCTCCATGACGGATACAAGTGGGAATCGCAAAGTTGACGGTTATTTGAAGAAACTCAAAACGTGGAAAGACGAGTCCACAAAGCTGAGAGAGATCATTCGAGATTTTGAACTGACAGAGGATATGAAATGGATGCATCCTTGTTACATGCTCGATGGAAAAAACATCGTTTTAATCCATGGATTCAAAGAATACGTGGCGATCCTGTTCTTCAAAGGCGCTCTGCTGAAGGATACACACGGCATTTTGGTCCAGCAAACGGAGAATGTACAGGCAGAACGCCAACTTCGTTTCACCAGTCTGGAGCAGATTGTAGAGCAGGAAGCTATGATCAAAGCCTATATCCAGCAAGCGATTGAAGTGGAACAGGCAGGATTGCAAGTGGAAATGAAAAAAACTGCCGAATATAGCGTTCCTGAGGAACTTCAGCAGCAGTTCGATGAGAACCCTGCTTTCCGAGATGCATTTGAAGCACTGACACCTGGACGGCAGCGGGCATATCTCTATTATTTCTCACAACCGAAGCAATCCAAGACAAAAGTGTCACGAATCGAGAAGTACATGCAGCCGATCCTGGAGGGCAAAGGATTGAATGATTAATCTTATAACAATATATTTTGGGGAAATTAAGAGTTAAAACGAGTTGAAAGCCTTTCAGATACAATCCGAAGGGCTTTTGCTGTTTTTGCTAAAAGTAAAGATAACAGGAGAGTGTCCCATATGATTCGAACTTACCAATACTACGCAATTTTTAATTTTGCTGAAGATGGAATTAATGTTACATTTCCTGATTTGCCTGGATGTATCACCTGTGGCGATTCAGTTGATGAAGCATTATTGATGGCGAAAGAAGCGCTTGAATTATTTTTGGATGGAGAACCTGTTGAAGACATTCCGCCTCCTCAATGGCTAATGCCTGAATTATTGAACCTTAAAGATAAAGCGTATTTAATTGAAGCAAGTATTACGTATTATTGATGAATTCTATGTTTACATATCTGAATTCACCAAACTGAGTTTAGGACATCGTCGACTTCTTTGATTCTTGTGACAGATGGTGTTTGAATCAGATTTCCTTTGACCATGACCATAGAGACGTCTGACAAAGCTTCGATATATTCCAGCGCATTTCGCTCCATAATAATCAGATCGGCATGTTTGCCGATATCCACCGTCCCTGTTACATCATCAACGCCCAGGATCTTCGCATTGGTTCGGGTCACCATGTCGATGACCTGTTTGTTGTTCAGGTTGGCCTGTCTCATGTAGTGGTCCATCTCTCTCCACATATCATAGTGAGTCACATAAGGCATGGCGGCATCGGTGCCGATCCCGAGGGTGATGTCGTTTTCGATCGCTTGTTTCACGCCTTTGAGCATGGAATCGTAGACGAGTCTGGAATTCTCTTTTACCGTTGCACTTACCTTCGTTACGCTGGTATCCAGTGAGGCGGATGGATAGGCGGCTTGCATGGTGGGGATGAGTGCAGTGTAGCCATTCAGGGCATTGGGATTATTTTTGTACAAACAAATGATTTCGTCATCCATCTCCGAACCGTGTTCGATCGTATCGACGCCACCCTGTAACGCAACGCGTAGACCTTCCGTGCTTTCCACATGCGCTGCCACCCGCAGGCCAATCTTATGCGCTTCATCGCAGATCGCTGCAACTTCGTCCACCGTCATCTGTAAACGTCCAGCTTCACCGACCATCTTCGCATCCGTCACGCCGCCCGTTACGCAGATTTTGATCAGATCCACGCCGTGTTTCACATTGATGCGCACATTCTTTCTGGCTTCCCACGGAGAGTCGCCCACAAGAGCCAGGAATGGAGCACCATGTCCGCCCGTTACACTTAGGAAAAATCCGGATACTAGCAAATTGGGACCGACAAAGTCACCATTATTAATCTCATCCCGTAGCTGGACGTCCGTGTAAAAGAATTCCCCCACGCTGCGCATCGTCGTTACACCCGCATGGAGTGCGGTTAGTGCGTTGCGTTTCATACGTTTTTTCAAAACATTTCTGCCGAATTTGGTATTCAGGATTCGATCATAGGCAAACTGCAACAAACCTTCACTGACCGAGAGACTGAACGGTTTCCCATCTGCAAAGAGATGCACGTGGGCGTTGATCAGTCCGGGCATAATGTATTTTCCTGAGAGGTCGATGGTTGTGTAGTGACTTGGTATATGCAACTCGTGATCTCGGCCGATATCCTGAATGAGACCTTGCTCATTGATGAGAATGGTCATGTTATTTTGCAGATTGCGGCTTGAGTCGCCGTGGATCAGATGGACGTTTTTTAATGCGTAAGCGGTGTTCATGTTGTGTTCCTCCTTAGAATGTGGGTGGGATTATATAAGTTGAAAGAGGGTATGTACACTTGCCACTCCGATGACAGAACAACCTTCGGATCGCTGTTATCCCCAGATTTTTTTGATACCCTCTTATTAGGGGGAAATCCGGTGATAGCTTATGCTTCCGATGTAGCTTTCTTTCAGAAAGCTCTCAGGCGAACGCTTCGCTTCCTCTGGTTATTTCTGTCCTCTCCGTTATTGTATAAATGTTGGTTCAACTTAAATAGTTTGGTAAATGGTAAATATTCGTCTTAAAAATGAATTATAAATTCATTTTTGTGTCAAAAAAATAGAGTGATTTAATGTTAGCGTTTTTTTTGCGTGCAAACCAAGTGAAGTTGATCTGATCTGCACGCTTTGGCTATCCGGCATAAATGATGAGATGGAGCGTTATTCGTTGAGACTCTTCATACCGTACAGTCTGTAAACATACAATGCTTCGAATATTTGCTTCCGGCTGTCCTCACTCATATCCCGCTTCAACAGATCCAGGTTCATGTCGATCACGTTGTGTGCGAGGATGTTCAGCAAGATCAAATTCTCCTCGGTACCAATCTCATACCGTTTATATTGGTTCTTGAGATAGGCCTTCTTCGTTTCGATCATCAACTCAACAAGCTCGTTCTTGGCGTTGGTGTAGATAGTGCCTTTATTCTTTTCGAAGATGATGACAATCTGATTCCGGTATTTACGTAGGACATCTACCTGTTCCTGTACCAGCGCCGACTTTCGCTCGCTATCCGTTTCCTCGAACAGGGTCTGGTTATCAAAGTGAATCGTCTCCACCAGCACATTTTTCAGATAATCCACCAGATCCGGCGGCACGACAGCGTAGAATAGTTCTTTCTTGTTCTTAAAATAAGTATAGATATTGCCCACGGAAATATTGATCTCATCCGCGATATCGCTCATCTTGGCATCCACATAGCCTTTTTCAAAAAAGACCTTGAGCGCCGCGTATTCAATCTCTTTCCTGACTTCGTCTTTCTTGGCTTGCACCATCGGGAACGACTCCTTAATAGTGAATGGATGATTCGTTATTAGGATGGACTTGTTTTGGGGATTTGTCAATATTAAGAGCTAAAGATTATAAATTAATCCTTCTCGGATTAGTGTAAATGAAAGCCCGCTTCAAGGTTTGAGCGGGCGACAGATAATTATATATTATGCAATTGATAGCGGGGCATCATGTACCAAAGATATTAGAAATAACCATAGAGATTTTTAAATTAATCAATCAGTCCAAGATTCTAATTTGCCATTGTAGAAGTATAGGTATGTTCTTCCGTACACCCATTGTTCAATTCTTAAGTTATTACTGTTATAAGAGTTTATCCTTTCTGGTGATCCCCAAGATAATCGAGCCTGTTGTGTGTTCATTCCAATGGATATTTTCTGTTGTATTATCTTATTCCAGATGTTAGATGACCAACTAGGGTAAGTAGTTTTAGGATTAACTGTATAGAATCCATTTTGTATTGTTGATGTATAGTCATCATAGAAAGACAGTTTAAAAGTCTGATTGGCTCCACTAGAACGCTTAGCTTTAATAATCAGGTTTTTTCCTTTTAATTTTACTGAAGTGAAGTATACTTTTTCTAAATGTCCTAGAGGGTTTGAAGATGGTAAATAATTTTTGTCTGCCCAATAATATTTACCAGTATAGTTATAACCTATTGTTTCGTAATGCCAATAATCTATAAAGGAATCTGGAGTACCATTAAGTATAAGTTCTTCATAGATGGTCCCGTTATTTAATTGAATAACAGCTTTCACGATAGTACTGCTAGATGAATAGTTAGATAGTTCCTTTACCCAGCCGATTTTTTCACCTTCATAAATATAGACCTTTTTCCCCATAAAGGATTTCAAATCAAAACTGACCTTGTCTAGTTGTTGCAGTAAACGTTTTGATTCTTTTTCTCCTTCGGGCCCACTCCAGAGAAAAAGAGATAGTGAATCAAAATCACTCTTTGCTTCGTATCCGGTTAATTTCTGAAAATTTGCTAGACTTAAATATGTACTATTATTGTAGAGAACAGAGTTTGTTGAGTCGATCTTAAAGGTACCATGATCCGAGCTAACAGTGATGGGTGTATTATAATTAATCTTGAAGCCTTTCAGCTTACTTAATAACTTAAGTGGCACATAAAAATCAGGATTTTTAATCTTGTCAATAGCATAACTTTTCTCACGCAATATGATCAGCTCTCCATCTACAAAAATAGAGTAGTCGAACCCTACATAAGCATTTTCAGGAATGACATAAGGCTTTGCTGCTGCTTGTACTGGATTACAAAAAAGAATAAATAAAATACTTAAGCTTACGAAGCTTACTAATTTTTTGATATTCAAGTTGTTCACTCCTAATTTAGTGTTACTGAGATACATTGATCCTAATTTTAATATCCTCCTTCCCTGAATGTTACTTTATCAAAATACATGAAAATAACAAGAGTACGTTTCCATTTAAAATCCTCGTATCATAGTAAATCATGAATCACTTAATGGTTAACTAAGGTATGAAAGACTTAAAGCATATAATATGATGATCCAGATGTTGTTTGTTACATTCTCAAATGAAGGATAGGATGGTTAGAGTCCCTTGAGAAAGAAAATAATATTAAATAATTCACCATCCACCTCTATATCTGCAAAGCTCAAAGATTACTATAAATTCAGTCAAATAGATGATTATTTTAATGGTATACGCTTTATTTGGAGTGAGATACAATGATACGTTTACGCGTACCACATCTTTTCTATAGTTATGTTATCCTCTCCTTAACAAAGGAGTGGTGAAATGACAAGTACCAACAGCGAAGACCTCGCTCCGCAGTACGCACAACTCATTGAACGCGAAGACGATTACGTCGACCAACTGGTCACATGTAACAAACTCATCCTGGACGCCATGGACATCATCGCGAAGCGGGCAGGGGCGCTACACATGGACACGGTGAAACAGGCTGCGTATCACCTTCATTCCATGGAACAGGATCTAAATCGAAAGCTATTTGAAGTTCGACTGGAGAAGAGCATCTTGGCAAATCAAATGAGCCAGTCTACATAAAATCACCTTAACTAAAAGGATAGTGCAGGATCACACAAGATGATCTTTAACTGTCTTTTTGTCTTTCCATCCATACAGTTTTCGCTCTCAAATAAGCATTGACTTTCCTCCCAAATCCCCCTACACTTCAATTATTAAAACACTTTTAAAAACATTCGTTGAATGGTTCGAAATGAACGAAAGGAGGCATATAACTTACCATGTTACCCACATCACACAACACCCAGCAGGTGAAGCGCATTAACGTTGAACTGGTGAAGAACACGCTCCGATCCATGGGCGTAGGCACCAAGGCTTCCATTGCGAACCTGACCAAACTCAGCGTAGCGACATGCGGCACAATCTTGAATGAGTTGCTTCAAACGGGTGAGATTATCGATCTGGGTCCCGATGAATCGAGCGGGGGAAGACCTGCCAGTCGTTATCAATTCAATGCGGACTATGCAAGTGTGCTGTGCCTGATTATTCGAACGGAGGGCGGCATTCACTCGATCACACATACATATGCCAATCTGAACGGAGAGATGGCGGACGAACAGACACTCTTTTTGGATGAGATTAATGTCCCGGTGGTAGAGAATCTGATTGCAAACCTGATCGAACAACACCACAATGTGCAGGCGTTTGGTATCGGTATACCTGGGGTGGCACACAACGGCGTGATTGGAATTTGCGATGTACCGGAGCTGATGTATCAGCCACTAGGGCCAAGGCTCAAGGAACAATATGAAGACGTGGAAGTGGTCATTGGCAACGACATGAACCTGACAGTATATGGACTGTACAACCAGCAGCAGTTTGAAGAAGAGAAGAACTTCGCAGTAGTGACGTTTCCGGAGAATCATTTTCCGGGTGCAGGCTTTATCATTGATGGTCGTCCGCTGACCGGGAATACACAATTTGGGGGCGAGGTGTCCTTTCTACCATTTGGCGTCTCACGGGAAGAGCAATTGCGAATGTTGAAAACGACGGAAGGATTGCAGGAACTCGTCACAAAGACGCTGATCTCCATCATTGCGATTATTAACCCGGCAGCGATTGTCGTTACGGGCGATACAATGGACCCGGCGATGCGGGATGACCTGTTACAAGGCTGTCTGGATCACCTGATTCCACAGGAGCATATGCCGGAGTTGATCATCCAAAGAGACACTCGGCGCGAGTATGTGACTGGACTAATCGCTGTTACACTGGAGAGCCTGACCTACCGCATTCAGGTGATTGAGAAGCAGTGGTAAAGGACAAAGGAACTTTTACAAGTATTCTATTTTTAGGAATAATGCTTAACTATGTTTCCTATTTCATATGTACAAATCATTGACACGATAACGGAGAGGGCAGAACCAATCTGAAGAACGCCTTTATCACTGTATTTTCACCTTTAGGAACGATTCAAAAAAAATACAGGGATAACAGCGGTCGGAAGATGGTACTGCAATCGTAGTTATAACGTGCAATCATTTTCCTGAACACAATGGAGGAACTTATTTTGAATCAGCAAGCAGGTACACAAGGCAACAAACGAAAGTTCAACAAGCTGTACGCCATACAGCTGGCAACAATTTTTCTGGGATTTATCGTATTCGGCATATCGGAAAATATTAAGGGACCGGCCATTCCGCGCATTCAATTCGACTTCAATCTGGATGAGAAACAGCTCGGGACGTTATTGTCCCTGAATGCACTTGGGTACCTGATCGCCTGCTCCTTCACGGCTATTCTGGTTCGCAAATGGGGCATCAAGGCGGTTAGCATCATATCGTTTGCATCAATGATCCTCTCGGGTATGTTCATTTACATGTCTCATAACTATCCACTCTTTGCTTCATCGTACTTCTTCATGTACATCGGTAACGGCATGCTGGAGATTGCTTTGGCGATTCTGGGTGCGCGGATCTTTGTGAAAAACACAGGTACGATGATGAACCTGTCCCATTTCTTCTATGGGCTAAGTTCAACGGTTGCACCCTTGCTGGCGACGGGTGTTATGTCTTTGCGCGTGTTCGGTCACGAATTGGACTGGCGCGGCATGTATCTGGTGATGTTGTCACTCTGTCTGTTACCAATTATTGCGGCGCTGCGCAGCAAATTCCCGGGTGACGATCTTCCTCATGAAGATCGGACTTCACTCAAGACGTTAACACGTGATCCAGCCATCTGGCTGATGGTGCTCATTCTTTCTTTTGGCGTGGTATCGGAGCTGGCGGTTGGAGGTTGGCTCGTTAACTTTCTGGAGAAAGCTTATACGTGGGATACGGTCAAAGCATCTGGGCTACTTTCTGCGTTCTTCCTCAGCTTCTCGCTGGGACGTCTGCTGCTTGGTCCACTGACGGACCGAATCGGATTTGTGCTATCGCTCATTCTTTTCTCTGCTTTCTCAGCGGTATGTACGTTCCTGGCGATTGGAGGCGGGGAGGGACTTGCGTTCTTCTTTGCTGTATCGGGGGCAGGTATTGCGATGATCTATCCAACGGTTATGGCGTTTATCGCACGCAGATATCCGAACGGCAGTGACACCGCGATTACGTTCACAGTTACTCTGATGGGGGTTGGTAGTGTTATTGGTAACTATGTGATTGGCTGGGTCATTGAAGGCGTGAAGAATATGTACGGTCCAACGACTCAGTTAGGGCTGCTGCGTGGACTTCAAGCGGGATATGGATTCATCGGTCTGTGCGCTGTGATCTGTGCGGCATCTGGAGTGGTGTTGTATGTGTATTTGAAAAGAAGGCAGGAACTGATTTAGTTATCAAATGAACTGATAAAGCCCCACTGATCGCCATGATCGGTGGGGCTTTGCATATGAATATACGAGTCGATTAGTACGGTATATCATCTATCACTAGTATCTTAACAAATCATAACCAGAGGCCATGTAGAGTAAGAATTTTTTTATCATATACCAGCCACTCTACTATACAGTCCGCATTTCCTCAGGCAAACCTATGACTTGTTCAAAGCCGTTCTTCTTTTCCAACGTTTCAAAAGCACATACAATCCAAAAGCACCTAAGAAAACCACCGCTGCCGGAACGATATAAGGCTTAACAATCTCGTCCACGTGCTCCCATTGAGAGCCTAACTTGAAGCCTAAGAAGATGTACAATGAGGTGATCGGAAGCATGGCCAAGAATGTAAAGATACTGAACTTAAACACATTCATCTTCGCCATACCACAAGGGATCGAGATCACGGTCCGAATGCCGGGTACAAAACGTCCAATGAAAGCTACTCCGCTGCCATATTTCTCAAAGAACTTATCGGAAGCGTCCAGATGGTGGGGGCGAATCAAGAAATACTTGCCGAATTTTTCGACCATCGGTCTGCCGCCGTATCGTCCCAGGGCATACAATGTCAGAGGTCCGAACGTTCCGCCTACGGTACCAGCCAGAATTGCCAGCCAAAGCTTCATATCCCCCAGATACACCCAATATCCCGCCATGGGCAGTACAAGTTCAGCGGGTACGAATTCAAACGACAAGGCAATGACGAGACCTGCGTATGACAAATCTTTGAAAAAGAGTATAAATTGCGTGATCCATTCTGTCATGCTTTCCCTCCATGAATCTATCTTTTTTATATATAAAAGAAACACTCCTGTACAAAGAGTAACAATAGCGAATAGAGCTTGTCAAAACTCACATGCATATCCGATTTAGCCCGTCACGGCGGGATATGTTAGGCCATACATAAGCGAAATCTCATTCGACATGAATGGAGCAGGCGTTTGGTCCTCGAACAAGTTGAACTGCATATCACTCCTAACACCAATATAACACTCTGAAAATGCTTCCAATTATAGTATGATAAGACTATCACTAGCTTCTTCACCATCCTGTACATAAAGAGAAGGAGATCAGAACATGACCGTAACTTCGATTATCGACCAGATCCATATTATTGAATACGATCCCTCTTACGCTGCCGCACTCGCGGATATGTGGAACCGCAGTAACGAAAGCTGGGGAGGTGGCACCAACCTTAGAACAGAGGAAACGGTTCGCCGGGAGATGGAGAGTTCGTCCAATCTTTATGCGTTTCTAGCTGTTCATGAGAAAGAGGTTGTTGGCTTCTGCAGTTTTGCTCATTACCGCTATGACGAGAGAGCGCTATATGTACCGCTGCTTAACGTACGTCCTGACTATCACGGTTACAAGGTTGGACGCAACCTGATCCTTAATGCTGTGCGCAAGACCGTGGAGGCCGGATGGCCTCGCCTGGATCTGTTCACGTGGGCAGGGAATACGAAGGCTGTACCAATGTACAAGAAATGCGGTTTCTTCTGGGAGAAAAAAGATGATAATGTGCATCTGATGAATTTCATCCCTACCATTTTGCAGACCGAAGCACTTGCTCCTTATTTCGAGGAGTTGGATTGGTATGCAGACAGCACGCGTGAACTCGTGATCGAGCCAGATGGCCGACGGGAGCGTGGTTTCGATTTCTTTGACTACACGTGGAAAAAGGGAGATGTCTCCCTGCGGGCTGAATTTGAAAAGTCGGGTCGCGGGCTGACTGCCCTCGAAACACCGGATTACGAAATCTCCACAGAAGTCGATGATCATGATCTGGTTTTCGGTTCCAGCTATAAGGTTCGCTATCGCATTAAGAACACTTCTGCATCCGAATTGGCGATTGAGATCAAGGGTGAGGATAACAAAAATATTCGATTTGCGCTGGATGCTGCACGAGCAGTGGCTCCGGGAGAAACCATCATCGTGGAAGGTGAGTTTCACCTTGATCCGATTACAGAGGAACAGAATAACAATAAGACGCATCCCGTTGTTGCCACCACATGGCTAATCAACGGTAAGAAAGCGGAGTTCAGGTTGGGTATCGCTCCGAAATTTCCAGCCAAGATCAAGACCGTTTTGCCTGTGAAGGAGCTCTATCCAGGCATCCTGGCGGAATTGGTCCTGAACGTGGAAAATAATGTGGATGCAGAAACGGAGTTCAGCTTGAACCTGCCTGAGGATGAATTCCTGGAATGGGCGGAGCGTTCGATACGCTTTACGATTCCTGCCAAAGGCAAAGTGTCGGTGCCAGTGCCTTTCACCTTACGTTCGTATGGTCTCTATTCCCAAGAAGTAGAAGTGACGGCTGTTCCAGTGGGGAGCCATGCGATCTCTTTTACAAGCAAACTTTCTGTACTGATGAAGGGAATCGAAGGGAAATATGGCGGGCAGATTGAGGACCAATGGGTGGCTGTCAATGGCGCATTCTCTCTTCATATGAGCAAACAAGATAATAACATGTGGATAGAATATCCGGGGTCCCGTCATTCATTCTGGTGGACTTATCCGAAGCTGGGTAAGCCGTTTACCGAAGAGTTATCCAAGAAACAAGCCAAAGAAGTGAATATTTATGCCGAAGGGGAACGTCAGGTTCTTGAAGCACGGTATGACTCGGAGGATTTCCCAGGCTTGCAGATTAAGTCCGTGGTCAAGCTGTCTGCGAATGGAATCGCTGAATTCCATCACGAGGTTGAAAATACACGAGATACGGCCTGGGAAGAAGACCTATTTCTGATGAATAACTTCGGTTTCTACGGAAACCAGCTAATTCTACCTTACCAAGGCCGTTTTGTGGATATGGAAGATGATTATGCAGGTGATCCGAACCATTGGGACAGTTCACAGATTACGGAAAACTGGCTGTTTTGCAAGGAAGAGTATGGCGCGTGCGGCATCTATTGGGACCCTTCTCTGAAGCTGCTTCGTCCCGAATACACGCTGGGGTTGCAGCATGAGCTTGGACGTATTGCCGCAGGAGCCGTTGTGCGAACCAAAGCAACTGTATATGCTTTGAACACGTTTGCCAAATGGCATGATTTCCGTGCGTTTGCACGGAAGCAGCGTAATCCGATCATTCCGTTGCTGGACAGTCATCTGGATATGACACTGAATGAGGGGAATCCATTTGCCCCTGATGTGCTTCAAGCAACGTTGAATGAACATAAACTGGTTCCGCTTGCGGGCAAGCTGGAGCTGTATGTGCAGCAGAGTGGCGAACCGGAGGTTATGGCAAATGCGAAGGAATTCAATTCGGAGCAGAATCTAAACTCCGCCAAGCTGACATTTTCACCAGACGAAGCGGACCGAGGCCAGCACGTGAGTGGTTGGAAAGTTCGTGGGCTATATCGGGGCGAAGATCGGATTCAGGAGCGAACGGCCCTTTGGTTCCCGCAGAGCGGAACAGAGGTGAAGCAGAAGATTGAAGAAGGTTCATCTGGACCCTTGTACACTGTAGATAATGGGGTATTGTCGATCGCTGTTGCTCCTGAATTCGGGAGTGTAGTACACTCCCTGAAATATGCAGGAGACGAATGGCTGGACAGCTCATACCCTGAACCCGCTCCACGCTCGTGGTGGAATCCGTGGTACGGCGGACTGGGTGTAGGGGTTCCAGGCATGAATGGTTTCAGCCGTCAGTTGGAACAGAGAGCCGCTTCCTGGACAGAGCACAAGGACCAATACGGCAACGTCTGGAAAGGCATAAAGCTGACCACCCGAATTGAGAAGCATGAAGCGAATCGGGGAATCACGATCCACCAGCATTATGTAATGCTACCCGGTGTTCCTGTGCTCTGTACGCTGCTTGAAGTGACCAACGAAAGCGGTCTGACGCTGACGAATTACTCGCTTGCGGAGGAACGTTTCCTCCAGCCTTCATCTGTCTTTGCGGAAGGTTGGATCGAGCAACCGGGTAAAGATCGATTCCCGCTAGGCAAGGTAGATGTGGGCCTGCCACTTGAAGACCTTTTGCGAGTCGGATCGGTTTCGCGTGATAACATGCTGCATGCGGTCCATCGTTACCCGAATCAGAATGCATGGGGTTTTGCCAATAATCAGGTGACGGGTCTGAACGTGAATCATCATCTGACAATCAAGCATGGGGAAACAGTCTGGACGGAGCCGACATATCTTGTCCTGGGGCCACTCCCACTGAGTTCACCGGATGTACGTGACCTTCTCAAACTGAATTTTGCAACTTCTACCGAGGAAAGGGAGGCTTTACATGCCGATCATTGATATTCACATTCATCTGTCGGACATCGACAGCTTTCACCGAACAGCGATAGATCTATCGAAAGTGGATTACTCTGCCGCTGGTCTTAAAGCGGAGTTCGATAAGAACGACGTCATTCTGGGCATCGGAATGGGGGTTACGGAGCAGACGAAGGGAGCATTCCCGGATTCCAGTTCCCCTAATCCGATGGGACTTAATCTGGAAGAGAAGGTTCCCTCATTCCTCATGGAATGCGTGGGAATCAATCCTAATGCGCTAGATGGTAAACACGCTCAGGACGAGCTTGATCGGATTGAAGCAAGACTGCAATCCCCTGAGGTAGCCGGAATCAAACTCTATGCCGGATACTATCATCACTATGTGTATGACAAAATCTATACCCCGGTCTATGAACTCGCAGCCAAGTACAACCTGCCTGTGGTGATTCATACGGGTGACACGTACTCCATGAATGGATTGCTCAAATATTCGCATCCACTGACCGTGGATGAATTAGCCTTGCAGCAGCGCGGTGTGAACTTCATGATCTGTCATCTGGGTGATCCCTGGGTGATGGATGCAGCTGAAGTGGTGGCGAAGAATCCTAACGTGTATGCGGATTTGTCTGGTCTTGTGGTGGGGGATCGGCCTCATTTTGAACGTTTCATGAACGAACCTTTGTTCATGGATCATTTCCGCCGGGCTTTGGTCTATTCGGATCATTACGAGAAAATGCTGTTTGGCACCGACTGGCCGCTTGCTCCTATCGATCTGTATGCCGAATTTGTCCGCCGACTTGTACCGGAGCAGCATCATGATAAAGTATTCTACCAGAATGCCTTTGGGCTGTTTCCGCGTATTGAACAGCGGATTGCCGATCTGGGGTAGAACCTAGGTACTGAATTCTTAATATCTGAGGGGACGTATAGCATGCCTGTCATGGAAGCATGAATCATGCGATGTTCATGTGAATCCCTATGAAGTAAGCTCCTGCCACTTTGCTGGCAGGAGTTTTTTGTCCAAGAGAACAGTGTTTTGCCATACTAGACTCCATACTCATCTGTTATCTCCTTCTTGCCTGTATTTGTTTTTACGAATAAAGAGAACTATAATGGTGGATGCACAAAATTTCAGACTTCTTTGGAGGAACATACGTTATGAGATCTTTTCAGTTTTACAATCCGACCCGGCTGATTTTTGGCAAAGGGCAACTTCAAGCACTACAAACCGAAGTTCCAAAATACGGAAATCGTATTTTACTTGTATATGGTGGTGGAAGCATCAAACGTAGCGGGCTGTACGATCAGGTAATCAGCCAGCTGAATGAAATCGGAGCAGAGGTGACGGAACTGGCTGGTGTAGAGCCGAACCCTCGTCTGTCTACGGTTCATAAGGGCGTAGAACTATGCAGAACACATAACATTGATCTGGTTCTTGCGGTTGGGGGCGGCAGTGTACTTGACTGTGGGAAAGCCATCGCAGTAGGAGCCAAATACGATGGAGACATGTGGGATGTTGTTGTACGTGAAGCCACTCCAGAAGGCGGACTTCCACTGGGTACAATTCTGACGATGGCAGCGACAGGCTCCGAGATGAACAACGGTTCAGTAATTACCAATCAGGACACACAGGAGAAATGGGCATGGTTCAGCGAGTATTCTTTCCCAGCGTTCTCCATTCTTGATCCAGTGAACACATACACGGTACCTTTGGATCAGACGGTATACGGTATGGTGGATATGATGTCTCATGTGTTTGAACATTATTTTCATCTGGATACGAATACACCGGTTCAGCTTGGGTTCTGTGAGACGATTCTTCGTACCGTCATCGATACAGCTCCTCGCCTGATCAAAGATCCGGAAAACTATGAACTGCGTGAAACCATTCTATACTGTGGAACAATGGCGCTTAACGATGTCCTGAATATGGGGCTTGCCGGAGATTGGGCTTCTCACAATATAGAACATGCCGTTTCGGCCGTGTATGACATTCCTCATGGGGGTGGCCTTGCAATCCTCTTCCCTCACTGGATGAAGCATAATCTGGATGTGGATGTAGATCGATTCAAACGTATGGCCGTTAATGTATTTGATATCAACCCTGCTGGAAAGTCGGACAAACAAGTGGCTGAAGAAGGCATTGAAGCATTGCGCCATTTCTGGACTTCAATTGGTGCTCCTAGCCGTCTGGCTGACTATGACATCGACGACAGTCAGATAGACGCAATGGCTGATAAAGCAATGCGATTCGGTCCGTTCGGATTCTTCAAAAAATTGCAGCGTGAAGATGTAGTACAAATTTATCAAGCTGCGCTGTAATTGCAAATCACACATTCTCATATATAGTGAGCTATTAAACAAGGACGTTCCTTTTTTACTGAGGAACGTCCTTGTTTTTATTATGACATCATATCTTGTGCGCTCAACCGTTTTTTCTGGACTTCAATGTCATTTGATCCCCTTTTCGAATTAATCCTTCGGTTCGATCACTGCCTCATTAACACGGGTGTCCTTTCGTTTCAGATACATCTTGCTTGGACGGTGCAAGAGTACGATGAGCAGGGCGAAGAGATGAACCAGGGTGAACAGGTTACTCTCATTCGGAATGGCAACGAATAGGGCCAGACTCAGAAACGTCACCGTGAGCTTGAACTTTCTCTTGGTGATGAATATAAAGGCGAGCAGGCTGGGACCGATGATAAACAACATTCTTGCTATAATTACGCCAGAGGCGTAAGCCAGATCATTTCCTTTGTATGAGAAGGCGAGATAGGCCTCCATGTTCTGGTTGAAGTCAATGAGAAACGCAATAAAGGACACAATCACGTAGATCAGTTTTACACTCAACAAAATGCGCACGACATTTAGTAACGTGGGTAATGCTGTTTTTACCATACCACTTCTCCTATTCTCTTCGAACCTATAACCGCAGATTGTTCTGGTTGTATTCTTCCCGAGAGCTTTCCTGCTTCAGATACACCTTGCTGGGCTTGTGGAGCAGCAGGGTAAGCAACATGAAGATGTGCAGCAAGACGAGAAAATTCTGAAAGAACACAACGCCGAAAAATAAGGCCAGGCTCATAAACGTAATCGTTAGCGTATAGCTTCGTCTGGAGATAAATACGATGGTCAGAATCGGGGGAACCAGAACCATGAGGACTCGGAGCCCGATACTTACAAAATAGGCGATCTGATCCGATAGCGGAAACGCGGAGTAATCCGCACTATCACGGAATAGATCTGCGATAAGGAATGCCATGGAAATCCCAATGAAGATGAATTGTACCCCTAACAGGGCACGGATGACATTTAATAAATTGGGCATTTTCGTATTCAATTAGTCGTCCCTCTTCCTGCACGATATGTATTTCATACATTATACGATGTTGATGTCATATTTTGTATTAACCCAAAGTCTACATTTTCCAATCGTCAACAGCGGCCTTGGACCTACAATCATCCGTCTCCAAAGGATAATAAAAATATTTTTGTAAGCGTTTTAGTGCTGGATGATTATTTGATAACGACCGATATAAAGTTAACCCATATTATATTGGACCCAACAAGAATGAGGATGGATGGTGAATGTATTCATGTTATTTGCAAAGGCGAGGCAACGCTTGACCAACATGTCTTTTCGCTTCAAATTACCACTAATGATTGGTCAGCTGGTGTGCGTCGTACTAGCCGTGACGGCAGTGCTATGCTACAAAGTGGCAGAGGACATTACATTGGACAAAAGCAGAGATGAGATCCAGTCGACCTCTGACCGGATTGGTGCAGGACTATTTACCTCACTCAGTCTGGAAGAGCAGTCTACGTTTCTGATCACAACACATCGGACATTCCAAGATTTACTGGAGATTCGGAATGCAGCAGAGGGCGAAGATAACGAAGCATTTTTCGAGGAAAACAGTGAACTTGTTAATAAAGCCAATGGGATATTGGCAGATAGCTTAGCTGGCATGGAGGGCAACAGTGTTCTGATTCTGGTGGATCGGAATGGAACCGTGGTTGCGGCGAACGACCCGGAGTCTCTTGGAGGTGAACGGGCAGACCGTGCCTATTTCCAGGAAGCCATCAAGGGACGTAACGTCATTAGCGAAGGCATCATTTCCAAGACGTTGGGCACATTGGGTACGGTGTTTGCATCCCCGATCTATAATGAGAACAAGCAAGTGGAGGGGGTACTTGTCTCTACCGCTTCTACATCATTCTTCGTGAATCAGTTGCAGAACGTCAAGATTAACGAAGAGGGTAAAGTTATTATTTTGGACCGAATCGGAACGGTCATGTATCATTCGGCAGACGAGAGTCTGGCAGGAAAGCCGCTGGAATCAGGGGAGTATCAGTCTCTGATCGATCTGGCTTCAAGTGATACATTGCAACAGGGGGAAGTGAGTACAGACGAGAAAGTGGTATTTTACTCGAAGATTCCTCGATCCGATTGGACGGTGATCGTCGAGGATACATATACGGATGTACGGAAGCCGCTGGTAGGTATGGCGAAGCAAATGTACATTGTTTTGTTCAGTGCCATTGCCGTGTCTATCATCGCAGGTATCCTGATCTCGCAGCTGGTGACCAGACCGATTAGCCGAATAACGCTGTTGTTCAAACAGTTGGCCGGAGGAGATCTGACGGTGCAGGCAGAAGGCAAATATACCGGGGAATTCAAAGAATTGGCAGACAGCTTCAACACGATGGCCGAGGGGAACAAACAACTAATCTCCAGCATGAACCGTTCCATCGGGGTCCTGAATACAAGCACTACCGAGCTGGACCAGTCTGCACAGCAGACGTCGACTTCTATAACCGATACAACAGCGACGGCCCTTGAGATTTCACGGGCGATGGAATCACAGGCGAACGACACGGAATCCATCGTGGATAAATTCATGAATGTTGGGAACAAGATTGAGAACGTGAATGAGATGTCACAGTCCGTTAGGCTTAAGGCGGATGAGATCACGGACGCATTTAAAAATAATCATGAGGTCATTGATGCTCTTATTGCGGTAAATGGACAGAATGAAGCGGAAGTGAGCAACATCTCACAGATTACGGTTCAGCTCGCCGAGAGTTCCTCCGGTATCCATCAGATTACGGGCACGATTGCCGAGATTGCGAATCAGACCAAGTTGCTGGCACTGAATGCTTCCATCGAGGCGGCGAGAGCTGGCGATCAGGGGCGTGGCTTCGCAGTCGTTGCTTCCGAGATTCGCAAGCTGGCTGAGCAGACAACGGCGCAATCAGAGGACATCAATCGTATTGTGATGCAGACCATAGCACATGTGGAGCAGAATAATCGCAGTGTACATGCCATTGAGGCGATTGCGGAACAGCATAAGCGCAGTGTGAGCCAGACCAAAGAAACCTTTAATTTTGTCACCCAAAATATGCAGGACATGATGAATCAGGTACAGGCGATCGCTTCCGAGATCGAGTCCATTGAGCGGGATAAGGATGATGTGCTTGGAGCTGCGCAGAATCTGTCGGCTTCAGGAGAAGAGGTCTCGGCATCCATTGAGGAAGTGACGGCAACAATGCAAGAACAATCGGGCATGACTGGACATCTGGCAGAGCTGGTGCAGACCATTAATGGACTCACCAAACAACTTGCTGAAGAATCATCCCGCTTCAAAACAAAATAGGAATATGAAAGAAACCCGTCTCTCAAAAGAGAACCGGGTTTCTCAACAAAGTGAGCACCTGTACCCATCTAAGGGTACAGGTGCTTTTTATGTGATGTGCTACTCTCCCCGAACGGATGGTGCATACGCCAACACTTCCATCTCAATTAAATAAGGGCCTAACCCGCTGAATACGGTAATACGGGCGGGATATGGCTGTTTAATCATTCGCGCATACACTTCGTTGTATTCGGGCTGATCCTCCACTCGGGCCAGATGGGTGGTTGCCTTCACGATATGATCGAGTGTAAGTCCGGCTTCTTGCAGGATCACCTCAATATTACGAATGCACTGCTCAGTCTGCTCCTTAATGCCGCCGATGGGCTCAAGTGTCTGTGGATCGACACCTACTTGACCTGCGACGTAGACCAAATCTCCTGCGCGGACGGCATGGGAGAAAGGAAGCGGGAACTTGGGTGCTGCACTTGCATGTATGATGGTAGACATCGTAGTTGTCATTCCTTTCCTAATAAGTGTGTATATTTGTTGTTAACTGATGCCAGTTCGTAGCCTGCTGATAATGATGGGCGATGGACAACAGGCGGTCTTCCCTCATGAGTGGACCGGCCAGCTGCATGCCGATAGGTAACTGTTTCCCTGAGGTGGTATCGAACCCGATGGGTACGGTGATGGATGGTAGACCCGTATTGGTGAACGGTCCGTTGAAAATCGGGCTTCCCGTCTTGTAGCCATAGGGGGCCACATATGGTGTTGATGGAGTCAGTAACACATCCACTTCATCGAAAAGCATCATCATCTCGCTGCGGAATATCGTTCGGATGCGCTGTGCCTGCAAATAGTCAACAGCACTCGTCTGGTAGCCGAGTTCAAGCTGCTCCCGCATCGTGTGGCCGTAACGATTAGACGCTTCTGCAAAGCGTTCCTGATGGAAGGCGGCAGCTTCTGCCCGCATAACCGTACGATGAGCAGCGACGGTCTCTTCCATATAAGAAGGCAGGTCAACTTTCTTCCATTGCATGCCCAGCTTCTCAAGCACAGCGATTGCCGCCTCTACGGCTAACAAGATCGCCGGTTCATCCGTCTGGAAGAAGTTGCTCGGCAGACCGATCACCATTCCTGAAATAGGATGCTCAAGAGCATTTGTTAAGTCTGGCTTGCCATAAGGAAGCGTGAAGGAGTCCAGCTCATCTTGTCCGGCCATCGCTTCCAGAACGATCGCGTTATCTTGGGCAGAT
The DNA here is from genome assembly GCF_001570725.1 of Paenibacillus amylolyticus. Lineage (GTDB taxonomy): Bacteria > Bacillota > Bacilli > Paenibacillales > Paenibacillaceae > Paenibacillus > Paenibacillus amylolyticus_A. Next base: position 3,830,099 of record NZ_BCNV01000001.1, on the reverse strand, counting down.
CGAGTGAAGGCGCCAATATGATCCAGGCTCCAGCTGGCTGTGATGACACCGTTACGGCTAACCCTGCCGTAAGTGGGTTTCATACAGGTTAATCCGTTGTAAGCTGCGGGTCTAAGCAGAGATCCGAAAGTCTGTGTTCCGAGTGTGAAGGAGGCCATGCCAGCCGCTACTGCAGCGGCGGAGCCGGAGCTGGAACCGCCCGGCGTATGTTCTAGATTCCACGGGTTGCGGGTAGGTGGTTCTCCTCCTTGGAAGGCATATTCCGTCGTTGTTGTCTTACCGAGCAGGATAGCACCTGCAGCCTGAAGCTTATTAATCACAGTAGCATTCGTTCCGGGTACGAAGTCTGGATAAGTGCTTGATCCGGCCGATGTGCGTATGCCAGCGGTATGGATAATATCTTTGGCTCCATAGGGAATGCCATGCAGAGGACCGAGATATTCGCCATTCATCAGCTTGCGCTCAGACTCTTTTGCAGCCTGCAAGGCTTGCTCAGTGGTGACTGTAACGAAGGCTTGCACAGCAGGTTCTACTTTCTCAATGCGATTCAAATAGGATTTCGTAAGCTCGACAGGAGATATGGTCTTGTTTTTAATCAGTGTTGCGACTTCAGCAATCGTCAGCTCGTTCAGTGGTTTTGTAATCATCGCAGAGGCTCCCTCCTATGCGGTGAATTGGGTCCAACTTCTTCTGGCAATTTGAAGCCTCGAATCAGCTTCAAGTCGGCTGTAAATAGGGCAAGCTCCTCGCTGGTAATAACTCCGTATGCGTATTTCGCACTTTCAGTACGGCGGTGTGTGAGATAGTCGTCTTGGTTCAGAGTAATCACCCTTTCTCTCTCTATTTGGTGAAGCTTGAATCGATTATCTCCTCGTAAGCGAGGTCCTCCTTCAGATTGCCGATGAAGCGCTGCATTTCAATTGCGGTCTCGAAGGCGGATTCGTTGATGAGTCCCTCCGCAGGATATACCTTGCTGTCGATCATGCGTTGTACCGCTTGCTCCACGACGTTTTTGTCCAGATTCGGGAATTCCTTCACGGCAACTGCTTTTGTGCCTTCAGGATTTGATTGAATGTAGTCCAGGGCCTGCTCAATAGAGGTGACAAAGCGCTGGGTGAGATCAGGATTCTTCTCAATGAAGCTTGCGGTTGTATTCATCGTTGCAAAGGCAAAGTCAGGGTAATCCTTGGTGAAATCATGGACAATATGAAGTCCCTCTGCAATGCCTTGATCCAGCTGCGGTTCGTAAACGATAGCAATGTCGGCTTTGCCGGCTAATACAGCACCAAGCTCGGAGCCATTCTGAACCTCGGTGATCGTCACATCCTTGTCGATATCGATGTTATTGTCTGCGAATAACTTCCGGAGTAAACTGTTCGAACTTGTAGGTGCCAAGCCGACAACGATGGTTTTACCTTTGAAATCCGCTGTTGAACTCACAGTTACTCCTTCTCGCGCAACCGCCCATACTGGAGCACTGCCCGATAGAAGGACCAGTGAGCGAGCATCTCCGCCCTTTGCATTAGCGAATGCGACATGCTCAGGACCGTGGAAAGAGAACGCAGACTCGCCTGAGATCACCGAAGATAATGCTGTTGGACCGCTTCCGGCAGCGCGGATGGAGGTTAACTCAATGCGATTTTCCTCTAGGAATCCTTGGTTATTCGCTACATACAGCGGAAGGTAGAGCAGGTTGTGATACACCTCGGACACCATAATTTTGTCCACCTGCGTATTTGCTGTCCCCCCGCTATCAGATGCACCTGCGCCACTCGCAGGTGTTGTGGCATTGCTGCTGCATGCACTGAGCAGTGTGGTCAACATAACCGTCATCGTTGCTAGAAAAGCTATCTTTTTGAATGTACCCATTAGTCATCAGTCCCCTTTAATCGTTGTAGGTCAGCTATACAGATGTGGATTTGCTGCTGGTCTTGTTGTCATTCCATGGAAGGAGACGGGATTCGATATAACCAACACAGGTGTAGAGGAGCATGGCGACCAGCATAAGCATGAACACGCCGACCCATACGGCTGGAAGGTTGAACAGGTTACCTTCGACGAATACCATGTGTCCGAGCCCTTTGTCAGAAGAGATGAATTCTCCACCTACAACAGACACCAATGCCAAACCGATATTGATCCGGAAGGCCGAGATGATCCATGGCAGGGAGGAAGGAACGATAATTTTGCGGAAAATTTGTGATTTCTTTGCACCGAAGGATTTCATCAGATTAATCTGAGATTCGTCGATCTGATGCGTCGCTTGGTAGGCGGATAACAACGCTACGATAAATGTTGCCACGGAGGCCAGAGCAATCTTGGAGAAGAGGCCTGAACCGAACCAGATGATAATCATCGGAGCGAGGGCAATCTTCGGGATGCCGTTCATGGCTACAATGAATGGATCGAGCACACGGGCAACGGACTTGGAATACCACATGAGCAGCCCTGCCAATGAGCCGATTAAGCTTCCGGCTACGAAGCCAATAACGGTGGCATTCACCGTTGCGAACGCGTCTGTAAGCAGTTGCCCTGAGCTGGCCATGGTGATGGCGGCATCGAGAATGGCGCTTGGTGATCCCATGAGGAATCCGTTAACGAGCTTCAATCGAACGGCGGATTCCCAGATCACCAGGATGACCGCAACAATAATGAACCGCCACAGCATCGTCATCAGCCATTCTTTGGAGAAGGTAGATTGTCTGCGTTTACTCTTCGCAACTCCAGCAGGCTTTCCGGCAAGGGTAATTTCAGGTGATGTGCTCTTCATTAGCTGATCCTCCCCATCTGGATATCAAGCTCTGACCAGATCGATTCAAAATACTGCTTGAACTTCTGGTCGGAGCGGGCTTTCAGTGCTGAGCCATATTGCGAAGCGAGACCGATATCGTATACCTGTTTCACGGTCGTTGGTCTTTTGCTCATAACGGCAATGCGGTCGGAGATGGCGATGGCTTCCTCAATGTCATGTGTGATAAGCACGCCTGTCTTGCCCTCGGATTTTAGGATAGACAAGATTTCATCTTCCAGAATGAGTCTGGTCTGATAATCAAGTGCGGAGAAGGGTTCGTCCAGTAATATAATATCGGGCTGGGTAACGAGGGTACGTATGAGGGCTACACGTTGGCGCATACCACCTGATAGGGTGGAGGGATAGGCTTCTGCGAATGAAGCCAGGCCATAACGATCCAGATAATCCATGGCAATATCGCCGCGATCCTTTTTGGACAGGCCCTTCACTTCCAAGCCTAGCGTGACATTGTCCAGGATGCTTCTCCAGGGAAGTAACAGGTCCTTCTGCATCATATAACCGACATGCCCGGTGGTCTGATCGATCTCTTCGCCACAGACGATAACCTTGCCATTCGTTGGCTTGAGCAGACCCGCGATAATATTGAAGATCGTACTCTTGCCACAGCCGCTCGGTCCCACAATACTGAAGAACTCCTGCTTCTTGATTTGCATCGAAACCTCAGCGAGTACCTGAATATCTTCTCCGGTTGCACTGACAAATGATTTGGATACGCCTTGTATCTGTATAGCCATGATAGGTAGCCCCTTTCCTACAGCCTGATGTTTTTTCGTTTCTTGATGTGATTTAATGTTAATTAACATAACATTAATGAATATATTCCTAATCATATAGACTGTTGGTGCAGTTGTCATTAGTTACTATGAACATAAAAATAGAATTAAATCAGTTAAAATGCACAAATGAGTTTGGGCTGGGAAAAGAAAACAAAAGAACGTGTCATTAAACATGACACGTTATCGGTTTAAGACGTATGATTAGCATCGCTAGGGGCTGGATTAACATTCAGAAGGGACTCAAGTGCGAAGGCAAGTCGGAAGCGAAGGCTTTCCATCGGGTCCTTAATGTTCCTGCCGGTTAGTTTCTCGCATTTCTCCAACCTATAGATCACTGTATTGCGATGTACAAATAGCTCTTTCGCCGTATCAACGATCTGGCAGTGATTCTCATAGAAGGAGGACAAGGTTTTCATCAGTTCGCTACGCTCGTTTGGATCTCGGTCGTTGAAGGGCTTAAAGGTTTCTTGATGGAACTGCAGCATCTCATCGTGGGGAATCATGCGCAGCAGACGGCTTATATCCATGGTTTGATAGGAATGAGCGAAGCGTGTCTTTCGCATCTGATAGCCGGATTGGAGGGCCTTGACTGCTTCCTTATAGGAGAGTCCGATGTCCAACACATTGGTGTAGGAATTACCTATGCCGAAGGATAGGCTGAGCTGCGACTCTGAATACAGATTGCTCGCCATCCGCTCAAGCTGTTGAACAACGGTATGTTCGTCCCAAGACGATTCAGCCAAAAAGACGAGTATGCCGAACTGGTCATTCTTTGTGAACATGACGAAGGAGAGATCCAATTTGGCGAACTCCTGCTTAATCAACTCGTAATTAGCGTCTCGTTCCGAGATGAACCGCTCTTCCCCGGAGGAAGTAGAGTTCTGCTTAGGTATGCTCGCTAAGAATTCATCCTTTTTGGCAACAATGAGAACAGAACTTCCTTTGGCTTGCAGCCCATATTTCTTACCGCGATGCAGCGCTTCTTGTTCCGAACGAATGAACCCTTGAATGAGATCGGAGAAATATTCATTTTTGTACCGGCGGGAGCGTTCCTTGACTGCTTGTTTCTTGGTTAACTCCAGACCGATCACATTGACCGCTTGCTCCAGTGCCAGAGTGGAGAGCTTAGAGGTTGTGGAACTATCGTATAGTGCGATCAAGTAGCCCTCGTGCCGATCCGTGAAGATGGGATGAAGCTCAGCATGTCGATATTTATTAGCAGTAAGTAGGCAGATCCAGATTGTGGTATGGAAGGAAGGGTGCTCATCTATAAATGTCAGTAAGGGCGCGGCGAGAGACTGGTTATCCATCTGTTGTGCATAATGGGAGCTTGCCGTAATCTGCTTCTTTGAGCCAAGCAGCAGCACAGGTGAGGATAGCAACTGAGACAACGTATCTACGATGGAGGGTATGCCTTTTCCCTGCATCACCATCGTGGAAAATTGCTTGTGAATAGACAGGGCGTAGTGAAGCTCATGGGTTTTGTTCTGAAGGATGGCACTGATCGAATGTTGAAATATTTCACCGAGTGTATTGTCTATCTCAGACAGCTCGATGATTGGGAAGCCTAGCCTGTTGGCTGTCTCAAGCAGTTGCGGAGATAATTCAAGAGAGAAACGCTGTGTCTTCACAGCAAGCGCTGCACAGCCAATAGTATGCATGTCTGTAATGAATGCAAGATGAGCATCGGGACGATCTTTCAGGATATAGCCGTTCGTCAGCAGCATATCTCCCGGCTTCAGGAATTGGACAATATCTGGCGCATCCATAATATTAATCGATTGTACCAAACGATCTAGTCCACGATGTCCGGCAATCACTTTTGCTTTGGAGAGAATGGGGATAGTCAATAACTGTTGCAGATCCATCTTCAACCCACCGCTTTCATATTGATATGTTATAAAATCTAACATTAAGTGGGTTGGGCGTAAAGAAGAGTTTGGATAAAGAGGCTAAAAGATAGATGTAACAAATTTCTCATAAATATAAAAAACTTTCCAATAATTCAATGCGTTATATTAAATAGATCTAAAGAAAATTTGATCACTATTACCAACGCTATCACTAAAAAGGAGTTCTCAATCCATGAAACGAAAAGGAGTAGTATCGCTTTTACTTGCCAGTGTTGTTGCTGGTTCTATTTTAGTAGCATCGACTACAACTGCGGAAAGAGTCGTAGCCCAAACTCCGATGGAAGCAGCAACTGAATACTTTCAGGCTTACATTGCTAAGGATGTAGAGGGAATGATGTTCTATTCTAAAGATACAAATTATTTGGATGAGAAAAGTCGTGAAGAGGGATATGTTAAGGACTCTATGACCAATCCAACTACAGGGTATGAAATTGTGGAAAGCAAACAAGTCAACAAGGATGAAGTTCAACTTTATGTAGTTCAAAAGTATGCAGGACAAGGCTACGAACAGTCACCACCACTCCCGTATAAAATTTTTAAAAGCGAAAATGGATGGAAGGTTTTAGTAGAGCCACTAGAAATCAATACATTGACAGGTGAAATCACTAAAGGTACACCGATTCACGCTTTGCAGTATACAGATCAGTAGTTTTTTTAGCTGCTTTCTACTAAAACATAGTTCCAGTTGAACTAGAGGGCAATGGATTTATGAATGCAACTATAGAAAAGATTGAGGAGTGACCACCAATGAAAAAAATCTTTATCAGTACGGCATTAATAATGACTGTTTCGGCAGTGACTGCTTTAAGTATTTATGCGAGTAATTATTATGATGATGCTAAAGCGGATAACCCGAACTATCCAGATTTTGGTCCTGCAGTAAAACTATCAGAAGAGGAAATTAATAGAGCTCTAGAAAATGTCAGTGGTATAACGACATCTTTCGGAACATTTAATAGGGTACCCGAGAAAGACGCCTTCATTTCCGAGAAGGAAACGGTGGATAACTTAGATCATTTAACTGCTGATACCAAACAGATCCTTTCTCACGGTAATTACTTTGTGAAAAGTGATTCCGAGGAATAAATTTATCAAAAAAAGGAAGCAGTCGTCATTTGTTAATAGCCGATCAACCTGATCGGCTGCTTTTGTTCAGCTGACGGACAGATAAAGTGGTAACATAGTCCTTGTATTTTATTCCATATTATATAATTATGAGGGGTTATTTATAAAGTGTACAACGGTTTTTAAACGTAATGACTGAAGAATGGAAGTATATAAAGAATACATATGGAGGTAATTAATTTTGATTACTCACTACTATTTCAGTTGGTTTAATCATTTTTTTCCAGAGAAGGTGGTCCATTATTTACAGGAGGATATACAAGACAGAAAATCACTTGTTATGATAAGCGCTGACCCGTCCGGTTATACAGGTGAGCAAATTAACTTTGATGATATTTCTGAATGGACATGGTTGAATCAGGCTAACATTATTTTTGATGAATATCATTTCATTGATTATCGAATGCAGAAGAACGATGCCCAGCGATTAATTCACAACGCTTCTGTCATTTGTTGTTGCGGTGGAGATCCTGTTTTGCAGAACGATTTTATGGCGGATTATGAATTGTCGGATGCGATTAAGAACAGCAATGCCGTTATCATGGGTGCTAGCGCAGGTGCATTAAACATGGCTGCAAAATGGTTAAGCTTAAATAACACGGATGAAGTTGAAACAAGTACTATTTATGATGGTATAGGCTTTGATCATTTTGCCTACGAATCTCATTCTCAACGCAACTATGCCTCGTTTGTTCAAGGATACCTGTTCCCCTTGTCAGAAGAGATTGATGTTTATGCATCAGAACAGGAGAGCGCTATACGTGTAAAGGATGGCAAAATAGAAACAATGGGTCCTATATATTTAATTTCCCACTCAAAGATTCAGAAATTGGTTGAGACGCTCTAATTAAATGGGGTGGCTGTAACCTAACATAAATAAATAATTCCTTTTGATGTATAAAATCAAGACTTTCAGCGAATCGTCTCAGGTCTCCTCTCTATACTCGGAGATCGTTCAGGAAAATCAAGGAACAAATTGAGCAACCCTTTCTATGTATCATTCGTTAGAGTACGAGAGAGGTGATATGAAATTATTAAAATGAATAATAATATCTTAATGTTGGTATTAGCGGTATTCATGATAATAGCTGGGTGTTCATCAACCGAAAAAAATGAAGATACAATTACTGAACGTGTAGTAGCATCTGATTTTATTCTCGAAGTAACAACACCAACAGTTTTAAGTATGGGTGAGGCAATGAAAGTAAAAGGAACTCTAAAATATACAGGTAGTAAACCCGTCGAAGTTTTCCATGGAAAACCAATCATTCGTTTTTCCTTCTCCGGTAGTAACGAGGAGCGTAATTATGCGGATGTGGGATACGTAACTGAGTTTAAGTCAGGTCAAGTGGTTGAGGTTGAAGATGAGTTCATAGTAACCAAAAAAGGGAAACAAAATCTCTATGTGGAAATGACTGCGGATATCTCTCTAGCCATGAAACCAATTGAAATTGTTGTGAAGTAATCTGAGTGATATTGAACTGATAGGAAACGTTAGCTTAAAAATGAAATGTTTACAAGAATAATGCTTAATTAACTCGTTCTAAACTGATAAAAAACCTCCCGTCCCGCAGAAAACGTGGGATTGGGAGGTTTTGATTATAGTGTGAATTCAACGTTTATCGTACAAACCATCCAGTGGGTTGAGGGGCTATGTCTGCAGTATCTCGTAGATCATGGACTTTGACATTACTGCCATAGATCATGGAATCGCTACTCAGTCGAAATGAAGGGAAACTGTGCTCGGATTGCAGACGCAGACAGGGCTCAAAGTAAATCTGCTGCTGTTTGTTGATTACAAAGGGAAGCGAACCGGCTTCTACGGTAACATCATCGCTATCCGGTTCGTTTAAGATCAGAAGCACCGCAATTCCGTCACAACCGCATCCATCGGTATCATAAAACAATTTGAAATAGCCTGGTCGATCTCCCAGCTTTTCAGTAAGTCTTGCTTCTGCCAGCGGACTGACTTGAATGATCATGACGTTGTTCACACTCCTCTAATCCCAATGAATTCGCTTACAATTTAATATATGGACCATAAACGCAGATTAGAAGGGGAAATGAAGAAAAGCAAACATGTCCTATGAAATTATTGATGCTAATGAGTAATGCAACGAACCATTCACGTATGAATGTTATACCCGGAACTTCTATGGGTCCAGTGTGAAATCATTCGTCCGTCAATGAAACCCATTTCATCGCCATTCCTTATCTGGTATGATAAGCAGGGAAAATAGGGAAAATTAGAGAAAAAGGAAGGTTCCGCTATGACACCGATCACCATATACGACATCGCCAAAGAAGCAAATGTATCTGTCGCGACGGTCTCCCGGGTGCTGAATGATACGGCACCTGTGCGTGCAAGCACCCGAGAGAAGATTATGTCCATCATCGAAAAACACCAGTTCCAGCCCAACGCGCAGGCGCGCAGTCTGATCAAGAAAGAGACGGGCACCATCGCCATCATCCTGCCAGACATCACGAACCCCTTCTTTCCGGAAGTCTTCTGGGGCGCGGAGAATGAGGCTCGCGGATTGGGGTACACGTTTTTTCTGTGCAATACCGCAGGGGATTACAACAGGGAATCTGAATATTTGTCCATCCTGCGAGAGAAGCGGGTAGACGGAATTATTTTTCTCGGCGGGAGAATCAACATGCAGGTTTGTCCAGATGATATGGCTCAGGAATTGATTGACATGGGCAAACGTATGCCAATTGTGCTGGTTAATGGCAATATTGCCAAAGGCGGATTCCACCGAGTGTACACGGATGAAGGGGCAGGGGCAGCTCTTGTAGCTGAGCATTTGCTTGAACTGGGGCATCGTGATATCGCTTTTGTCGGCGGGTTGAAAGAGTTGTCCACCACGATGGTTAAGGTCAGAGCTGTGCAGAAGAAACTTCGCGAGCATGGGCTGGAAATACCAAAAGAACGGCAATTACTCGGCAGCTTCTCCATCGACGATGGTAAACGAGAGATGTCCAAATTGCTGGATCGTGACAATCCGCCAACTGCAGTCATCTGCGTGAATGACAACACGGCGATTGGTGCCATTAAGTCGACGATTGAGCATGGGCTCTCGATTCCGAAGGATATATCCATTGTGGGTTTCGATGACACGCCGCTCGCCAGTGCCGTTATACCGGAACTGACAACCGTATCCCAGAACACGTATCAGCTTGGCAAACAGGCTGTAGACGTGCTGCATGAGCTGATTAACCAAGGCAAACCGAAGAAGCAGATCATTCTGCAACCGGAGCTAATTGTGCGTCAAAGTACAGGACCTGCTGCAAGATAAGGGGCCCTGTAATTGGAAAAGAAAGCGTTGACATTTCCTTGAAGGGTGAAATATAATGAGTGCGTGAATGAAACCCCTTTCATAAAGTGGAACGGGTTTTATGTTTCAGCTTAATGAAACCCATTTCATGAAACGGGTTTCAGTGTAGTCATCCATTCATTATATCAAGGGGGCGTAACGTATGAGAAGAAGTCTTAAGGTCATTTCGTTAGTGATGCTGGTCATGGTAATGGGTCTGACAGCCTGTAGCAGCGGGAGTAACAACGGTTCTTCCGGCGAGTCCGGTGGCAAGGTTGATTTGAGCATGACGATCTGGGGCTCGGAGGATGAGAAGAAGATTTATCAGGAGCGACTCGACATTGTGAAACAGACGTATCCCGATATTAACGTGAAGCTGAACGTGGTGGCAGGGGATTATGACCAGAAAGTACAGACCATGATCGCCGGGGGAACAGCGCCGGACATCATGATGATTGCCGAGAACTATCAGGCGTACGCCTCCAAGAATCAGATTATACCGCTGGATGACATGATTCAGGCGAACAATGTGAACATGTCCGAGCGTTATTCCGATGATATTGCCAACCTGATGAAGTATGATGGCAAACAATTTGGTTTGCCGGATCGGGCAGGTGCGATGGTCCTCTTTTATAACAAAGATCTGTTCGACAAGGCTGGGGTGGAATACCCAACCAAAGATTGGACGCAAGATGATCTGATGGCGGCAGCTCAGAAGCTGACGGTGAAGGAGAACGGCAAAACGACACAATGGGGTTACTACCCGGGCAGCTGGTGGCCGCAATGGATGCAGCTAATCTACCAGAACGGTGGCTCATTGTTCGATGAGAGTGGCAAACCAACCTTCAATACAGAGCCTGTGCGTAAAGCATTACAATTCATGAATGACCTGACCTTCACACACGGTGCGGGACCAACGCCAACCGAGATTGCCGACATGGGGAATATCGGAGCCGATCCGCTGTTCGCTCAAGGTAAGATCGCTATGGAAACGACAGGGTTCTGGAACATCGGTTCACTTGCCAAGGTGGAAGGCATTAATTGGGATATCTCTCCGGTATGGGGCGAAACAAACGCATTCTTCAACGGGTTAACGATTACCAACGCTTCCAAACACAAGGAAGAAGCTTTCAAAGTCATCGAAGCACTGACCACACCGGAAGCACAGATGCCAATGGTCAAAGCCGGTCAGGATGCTCCTGCAACCAAAGCAGGTCTGTCCAGTGATGAATTCCTCAATGCTGAATATGGCGGCAAAAAAATCAACATGGCTGCGTTCAGTGAATCGACGATCTATGCTGAACCATTCAACCCGCAATGGAACGAAATGATGAAGCTCATTAACGATAAGCTGGGTGTGTATTTCAACAACAAAGCCTCGCTTGATGATACTGTAACTGAAATTCAGAGTGGACTGGAAAGACTCTACAAATAGAGGATTTTTCTGAACATGCACAAATAGCAGCGACAGCAGGACAGGTGGAATCGACGTGAATGCGGGTTCCATCTGCTCTCTGCGTCATGGGAGGGCTTAACGTGAGAAAAAAGGACGGGAAATGGTTCTACATCTTCATCTCGCCTTGGCTGATCGGGTTTCTGGGGCTGACCCTGGGTCCGATCCTGTTTTCCATCTATATGAGCTTCACGAATTGGGATCTGTTCCAGTCCCCTGAATTCATCGGTATCGACAATTACAAAACACTACTGACCGATGATCCGATCTTCTGGAAATCCGTCGGTAATACCTTCTTCTATGCGTTGATATCCATCCCACTGGGCATGTCGATCTCGCTCTGGATTGCCTATTACCTGAACAAGAAGATCAAAGGGATTACTTTCTTCCGTATTCTGTTCTATCTGCCTTCCGTCGTTCCGGTGGTTGCGAGTTCATTGCTCTTCATCCACTTGCTTGCACCGACGGAAGGATTGATCAACCAGGCACTTGCGATCTTCGGTATTCAGGGTCCTGCCTGGCTTCTTGATCCGAACTGGGTTAAACCAGCGTTAATTCTCATGTCCTTATGGGGTGTGGGTGGTGGTGTGGTATTGCTGCTTGCAGGGATGAAAGGCATTCCACAGGAGCTGTACGAGGCCGCTGCCATCGATGGGGCGAAAAGTACACAATCGTTCTTTCATATTACATTCCCAATGCTAACGCCCGTCATTTTCTTCAATCTCGTGACTGGTATGATTGGAGCGCTCCAGACCTTCGCGCAGGTATTTATCGTCACTGCCGGGGGACCTGACAATTCAAGTCAGATGGTTGTTCCCTACTTGTTCCAGAATGCGTTCCAATTCTACAAAATGGGGTATGCATCGGCGATTGCCTGGGTACTATTCATCATCATCATGGCGTTGACACTGGTTGTATTCCGTTCATCGGCGCTATGGGTGCACTACGAGGAGGGAAAAGCCAATGAGTAATCCATCGACTGTGGAGAAGACGATATCCTACATTTTTCTGATTCTGGTCGGGGTGCTGCTTGCTTCGCCTTTCCTGTACATGATCTCCATTGCACTGGCAAGTGATGCAACAACCGTCAAATCGGCTTTTACCTTCGTACCAATGGAGTTCCAATGGTCGAACTTTTATACCATCTTCACGAATAACAATCTTGGTACGTATCTCAAAAACTCGGTCATTATTACCGTCTTTACGATTATCGGATCGGTATTATCAGCTTCGATCGTATCCTACGGCTTTGCCCGAATCAAGGCAAAAGGCAGCCGTTTCCTGTTTATTGTGTTGCTCAGTACGATGATGATTCCGGGTGAGGTGACGATGGTACCGCAGTTCATCATCTTCCGTCATCTGGACTGGATTAATACATTTTACCCGCTGATCGTACCAAGTTTCTTCGCCGGAGCGTTCAACGTATTCCTGATTCGGCAGTTTGTCATGAGTATTCCAAAATCACTGGATGAAGCCGCCATGATCGATGGTATGGGACACCCGGGAATCTACTGGAAGATCATTATGCCACTGACTTATCCGATACTTGCTGCCATTGCGATCTTCTCATTCTCCTATAACTGGGGGAACTTCATGGGGCCGCTCATCTATATCAATGATCCGGAGAAAATGCCGCTGGCACTCGGCGTGCAGCTATTGACTACGGTAGGTGGTGGGCAGATGCCACCATGGAACCTTGTGATGATCGCTTCCCTGTTCCTAACCATTCCGATGGTGCTGGTATATCTGTTCGGACAACGTTATGTCTACGAAGCCAACATTAGCGGCGGAAGCAGCGGAATCAAGTAACCGAAGTGTCTGTAATGTGTGTATGTACTGAACCTGACGTTCCAGGTCAAACGAAGTAATTACCGTACATGGAGAAGGGATTGTATAGCCCATGGCGCATAAAGAACAACGCAGCAGGAGCAAACGGAACTATATCCTCATGGGTGTAGCCCTGATTGCCCTGCTGGCAGGAGGAGGAATTGTTATCAATCATTTTGCCAATGAATCATCCAAAACACTTGTATTCCAAGAGGAACCTGTACGTCTGAAGCTGGATCAGTCCTATGATCATTTTGAAGGTTGGGGTACGTCACTTGCCTGGTGGGCCAACGATCTTGGTGGATGGAAGGATCAGGCGAAGGTTAGTGAAGTGATGGATCTGGTCTTTGATCCGGAGAAAGGATTAGGTCTGAACATCGTTCGTTACAATATTGGCGGTGAGGAGAATCCGGAGATGAAAGCCCTCCGTCCCGGCGGGGATGTACCTGGCTTCCAGCCTGAACCTGGAGAGTGGGACTGGGGTGCCGATGCAGGTCAGCGTGCTGTATTACAGGGCTCGATGGAGCGCGGTGTGAACATTGCCGAAGCATTCTCCAATTCACCACCTTACTGGATGACGATCAGTGGATCGGTTACCGGAGCCGTGGATGGCAGCAATAATCTGCGTGACGATCAGTATGATGCGTTTGCCGATTATCTGACCGAAGTCGTGAAGCATTATCGGGACGAGTGGGGGATCACCTTCCGCACACTGAATCCACTCAATGAACCTTCCTCTGACTGGTGGAAGAAGGGCAATATGCAGGAAGGCAGTCATTTTACGAATGAGAAACAGGCCGAGATTATCAAGAAAGTCGCTGCATCGCTGAAGAGCAAAGGACTGGATGGAACCGTCATCAGTGCCGCAGACGATAACAGCATTGATGAGACGGTGTTTAATTTCAACCTCTATGATCAAGACACGCTGGACGTGATCCAGCAGATTAATACCCACTCCTATAATGGTAGCAAAATGGAAGAGCTGCGCACCCTGGCAGAACGCCATGGCAAGAAGCTATGGATGTCCGAGTACGGAACAGGCGGTAGCGAGCCGCACAGTCATGAGGATATGACCTCGGTGCAGGAGCTGGCAGAGCGAATCATGTTTGATCTGAAAATCATGCAGCCATCCGCCTGGGTATACTGGCAGGCCGTTGAAGATGAAGGCGCCAATAATAACTGGGGTTTCATTCATGCGAACTTTAACGGAGAAGAGCAGTATGAGATGACCAAACAGTATTATGGCATGGCCCAGTTTACAAAGTACATTCGTCCTGGCGCGACAATTATTCCAACGGATGGCGGACGCACACTGGCTGCCTATGACGAGGAACGTCAGAGACTGGTGCTGGTGATTCGTAATGAATTGTCAGCGGGAACAACGGCGTTTGAACTGGAAGGGTATGAATATGGAAAATCAGCCACTGCTCAGGTGTATCAGACTTCACCGGATCGGAACATGGAACAGCTTGAAGACATTCCGGTGTATGCCAACGGACTTGAAGTGCCTACCGCAGACAATTCCATCACAACGGTTGTACTGGAAGGCGTAACATTGCAGTCGAAGTAATAACAGCGATTGGAAGGTTGTTCTGTCATCGTAGTGCCCGTGTAGATTGTCTTTTAGTTCAACGGATTTGTTTCGCCTTATATTTTAAAAGAGTTATAGGACATATGAAACTATATAAATTGAACTAAACATTTACACCAAACGGAGAGGACAGAAAAAACCTGAAGAAGCGGAGCGTGCGCCTAAAAGCTTTCTGCAAGAAAGCTACATCGGAAGCAGACGCTATCACCAGGTTTTCCCCTTGAGAAAAGGGAATCAAAAAATCTGGGGATAACAGCGATCGGAAGGTTGTTCTGTCATCGAAGTGTGCAGTGTAAATAATCTTTAGTTTAATTTATATAAAATAAAGAGAAGGAGGGGATATCTTTGACAGAGAAAGCATCCCTTTTGCTGCAGGAACAGGAGAAGAACATCGCCAGGGCTGAGAATGGTGTTCAATCTGAATTAACGTACGATGCACGCAGCTTTTTTCTAAACGGAGAGCGAGTATTTCTGAACAGTGCCACGATCCATTATTTCCGTATGCCGAAGGAAGAATGGCGTGAAGTTCTGCTGAAGGCGAAGCTGGCAGGTATGAACTGCATCGACACTTACTTTGCATGGAATGTGCATGAACCTGAAGAAGGACAGTGGTCCTTTGAAGGGGACAACGATTGCGGAGCATTTCTGGATCTGTGCGCAGAACTGGGCATGTGGGTTATCGCGCGTCCGGGTCCATTTATCTGTGCGGAATGGGATTTTGGCGGTTTTCCATACTGGCTTGGTACGAAGGACGGCGTAAAATTCCGGGAAAACAATGAGACGTATCTGCACTATGTGAACCTGTACTTTGACCGGATTGTGCCGATTATTCGGGAACGCCAACTGTCCGCTGGGGGCACGGTCATTCTGGTTCAGGTGGAGAATGAATATGGATACCTCATGGATGACGCTGCTGCAAGTGACCATATGAATACGCTGAGAGATGGATTGTTGCAACGTGGTATTGATGCTTCACTAATCACTTGCGTTGGCGGGGCGGAAGGCACGATTGAAGGGGCTAATTTCTGGTCAGGTGCTGACGGGCATTATGAGAAACTTCGAGCTAAACAGCCGGACACCCCGAAGATGGTGACGGAATTCTGGACCGGATGGTTTGAGAATTGGGGAGGACCTTCGGCCATTCAGAAGACAGCGTCTTTGCTGGAGAGACGTATCATGGAGATTCTGCGTGCCGGGTATACCGGAATCAGTCACTACATGTTCTATGGTGGCACGAACTTCGGTGGATATGGCGGCAGAACAATGGGCAGCAGTGATATTTTCATGATTACGTCCTATGACTATGATGCACCGCTGAACGAATATGGACGGGTGACACCGAAATATGCAGTAACCAAAAATCTGTCCTATTTCGTCCATGCATTTGGGCCACTCCTGATGGAAACAGAGGAAATTCCAGAAGAACAGATCGTTGTACGTCATCCTGAAGGCGTGTCTGTGCGAGGCAGAAAGGCTGACAATCAGAAGATTTGGTTCCTGGAGAGTCACAAGGATGAACGCGAGACGATGCACATTACGTTGGAGGAAGGCCGAACTCTTCCGGTATCGCTGAATCCAGGACAGATTATTCCATTGCTGGATCGAGTACAGATTGCTGAACAGGTATACCTGACTGCGGGTACGATGATTACGGGCAATGAAATGATCAACGGAGAATTGAACCTGTTCATCGTGGCCGCTGCGGGGCAGCGCTCTGTTATTGAACTGGAAGCAGGGGCATTGAACGTCACAGGTAGCACCGTGCAAGTGCTGGTCGAACATGATTCGGCCAGGAACGTATATCGCTTCGATCTGTTCCATTTCCAAGAGCCGGGAACGATCCAACTGGAAGCAAACGGCACTCCGATCCGTTTCATCATTGTGGATCAAAAAATGATGAATCGAACATGGCGATTGGAAGCAACAGACCAAAAGGGACCACGTTATGTGATCGGCTTCGATGATGTGGACGTGTTGTCATCTGGTCAGGTCAAGGGCATGATTACGGATCCGGATCGCACAATTACGCTGCTTGGTGACTGGACCGATGGAGAACGGACGTTAACAGGTCGTGAGTTCCTTTCTGGCGAGGAGTCTGATGAAGGAAGACAACAGCAACCTTCATGGACAGCGCCGATTGCGCCAACATTGCCTGCTTCTCCAGAGCTGTCACGTGTTATGTTAACTGCGAAGCAGGGCTCGGCGAGTGCACAACCGGAGGACTTTTCCCGGTACGGACAAGATTTTGGTTATTTGTTGTATGAATGCGACTTTGAGAGTCCGACGGAAGGAATCACCAATCTCATTTTGCCGGATATCCAGGATACTGCCAGAATTATCGTTAATGGTGTTCAGCAGGCATTAGTGCGTCAGGTAGGCGCCGCAGGAGTGCAGTTACAAGTAGCCCAAGGGAAGAACAGACTACAGATTCTGGTGCAACATATGGGCAGATTGAACTTCTCTCCATATTTGGGTGAGAGCAAAGGTCTGGCTGGTCCTGTGTATCTGGATGGCAAAGTTCAGGATATTCTTCGGGATTGGCGTACGGAGAGTGGAAGTGTTCATCTTGATGAAGTGAATTCTCTCCAAGGGGCTCCACTTCTTAGCAGAAGCTTTACACTGGATAGCATGGATCGGGCCATTCTCGTGGGTGCCTTGAGCAAAGGTCTTCGTATCAATGGCACTGAAGTTCCGATGGAAGGCTATCAGGACTGGTTTGCTTTTCAGACGCTAGACATATCCCTCTATATCAAGCCGGGAGAGACGAACACACTGGAAATGCCGTATAGTCGTTCATCGCTGAATCGACTGGAACTGATCACGTATTCGAGTCAGGGAGAACTGAAGGATTGGCGTATGGCAGGCACGGACGCATTGTTTCCACAACAATGGGAGAGCTACGAGGTAGCCCGAGGAGCGTCCCATCGTAGAGTACAGGGGTCAATTCAGCGTGCGGCACAGCCTGCTATCGCCAAAGGTGGCAATTGGAGTGCCAATCCGGTGACCCTTACCTCGGATGATGGGATCTCAAGTGCTACGGTAAGTGAGAGGGCTCAATCTGTATCCAACCTTGTTCCAGTCCAAGGGTCGTACGGTCAGCCGGTCTGGTACCGCTGGCGTTTCGCGAAGCCTACGGTTTCGGAGCACCATAAAGTGAACCTAATGCTTCGCCTGACGGGAATGAGCAAAGGAACCATTCACCTGAATGGACATCATCTGGGCCGATACTGGCAGATTGGTCCGCAAGAGGATTACAAGATTCCTGTAGCCTGGTTACAGGAAGAGAATGAACTACTTTTGTTCGACGAAGAAGGCAGAACACCAGAACGGGTACGATTCTTGCTGGATGAGTTATCCCGTTATCCATGGGTTGTCGTGGAGTAGACTTAAAAATACCATCACATAACGCAAAAGTTTATCTTATACCGCAGTTAAACGATCTCATTTTCTTAGTCAAAATAACCCGGGTTCGTGAATCTTTAGGATTCAGTCTTGTGTGTGAATTGGGCTAAGGGAATGGGGTAACTGTGGTGATCAGGTCTGTATAATGAGCAAGGTAACTCTTGTAGAATCATTATTTGTAACCGTTTACATATTAAAAAGTGTTCATCCATGATCTGTGAAGGGAGTGATGCTTCATGTAATTGGAATTCGAACAGGCAGCCGAGAGGTGTTGCTCACAGGGATTACTCCCAAGTTATTTTATTTTGACAATAAGGTACAAGGTTTTAGCATGTTTATCAATCATGCATAAGGAGCTGACCTGATGTTAACGAAGAGGAAAGACAGAGCAAGTGGATCTAGCGGTTTCAAGGCCGGAATGATTCTGCTGCTCGGAACATTACTTCTATTAACCATGGTATTCCCGAATACAGCCAGAGCAGCAACAAGTGTCTATACGATATCCGCCTTTACGAACACAAGTGAGTCCAATATGTATATCTACGAATCCTATAATGCGACCCACTATGGTTTGCTGAAAGGGCCAGCCTATACACCTCCGGCCGATCTGATCCGCGATCCCAGCATCATGAAGCACACAGATGGCCTATATTACGTCGTCTACACCACGAACTGGTCAGGGAACACCATCGGCATCGCCTCCAGCCCGGATAAGGTAAACTGGACGTTTGTCCGTAACATTACATTATCCACTCCAACCACGATTGCACACACCTGGGCACCAGAATGGTTCAAAGACAGCAACGGCAGTCTGCACGTTATCGTGTCCCTCTCACCAGGCAACTATGAGAATTTCAAACCATATGTCATCACCGCTTCAGGCAGCAATCTGACGTCTACCTCATGGTCCGCACCTACTGAACTAGCAGGCATTGCTCCCAATTATATCGATACCTTTATTGTGAAGACAGGATCAACCTATCATGCCTTTACCAAGAACGAGACCACCAAATACATTGAATATGCGACATCCACCTCGCTTACCGGTCCTTATACTTTTAAAGGCACAGGGGATTGGGCAGGTTGGGGCTCTTGGGTGGAAGGTCCGGCGCTTGTTCAGCTGGATAATGGTTCATGGCGAATCTACTTTGACGGCTATGCGACACAAAAATATTATTACAGCGACTCTGCTGACAACTTCCAGACTTGGGGTGCCAAGCAGGAGATTGCGGGTCTCACCGGACTCGTCCGGCATATGACCGTATTGAAAGAGTCCGGACAACCGGGTGATATCCGCAAGCTGGAGTCCTTCAATGTGCCTGGCAGCTTCATTCGTCATTACAACTATCAGGCACGGATTGATGCGAGTGTTAGTCCAGCGGAGGATGCGCAGTTCCGAATTGTTCCGGGTCTGTCGAATACAACAGGCATTTCATTTGAGTCCATGAATTATCCGGGTTATTTCCTGCGCAATAATAATGGCAACATTACACTTGTGAAAAATGACGGCAGTGCTACATTCCGAAATGACGGCAGTGCTACATTCCGAAATGACGCCACGTTCAAACGTGTAAATGGACTTGCTAATACCAGTTGGACATCGTATGCCTCGTTTAGTAATCCAAACCTGTACCTGAGACATTATAATAATGTGCTGAAATTGGAAGCTGTCGTTACTGCACTCGATAAGTCAGACGCGACTTTCCGAGAAGTTGCACAATAATAGGTGTTTATTTTCTAAGTTAAACTATACATTTACACGATAACGGAGAGGTCAGAAATAACTTGAAGAAGCGAAGCGTGCGCCTAAAAGCTTTCTGAAAGAAAGCTGCATCGGAAGCATACGCTATCCCCGGATTTTCCCCTTTTTAAGAATAATTAAAAATCTGGGGATAACAGCGATCGAAAAGTTGTTCTGACATCGGAGTGCAAGTGTAAATTCATAAGGAGTGAAGCGGATGAAGTGGTTAAAACGAATGAGTTCGCTGCTGCTGGCAGGAAGTTTGCTTACAGGCAGCCTGGGTCTGGGGACAGAAGCATCTGCCGCAGGAGCTTACACGGCTGTTGCCGATCCATCAAAGCAATATCAAACGATGGAAGGCTGGGGAACATCTCTCGCATGGTGGGGCAAAGTGGTTGGAGAGTATTCCAATCGCGATGAGTACGTAGAGAAAATGTTCAACGCGAATACCGGACTGGGTCTGAATATCCTGCGGTACAACATTGGAGGTGGGGATAATCCATCTTCTAATATCCTCGAATATCGCAAAGCCGTTCCTGGTTACCAGCCTTCTCCCGGCGTGTATGATTGGAATGCAGATGCAAACCAGCGTTATATGCTGCAAGCTGCCAAAGCTCAAGGCGTGAATGTCATCGAAGCCTTTGCGAATTCCGCACCTTACTGGATGACGATCAGTGGTGGTGTGTCCGGTGCAGCTAATGGAGGGAATAACCTCAAGCCCGATTATTATGATGATTTTGCCGACTATCTGACTGAGGTCGTGAAGCATTTCCGGGATAACTGGGGAATCACATTCGATAGCGTAACTCCGCTCAATGAACCGATCTCCACGTGGTGGAAGCAGGGCAATGACCAGGAGGGCATGCACTTTGAACGAGCGGATCAGAACAACATTCTGAGTCAATTACAAGCCTCGTTGAATGCGAAAGGCCTGTCCACAAAGCTAAGCGCACCGGAAGAGTATAGTATCGATGATACCAATGTGTCATTCAACAGCTACAGCACTGCTGTGAAATCAGCAATCAGTCAGATCAACACACACACGTATGGTGGGAGTAATCGCACTGCTTTGCGCAACACAGCAACGTCTGCGGGCAAACATCTGTGGACCTCGGAATATGGGGACGGGGATGCAAGTGGACTTACCATGTCACGTACCATCCTCAAGGATATTCGCAATATGGGCGCAAGTGCGTGGGTGTATTGGCAAGCCGTGGATAGTGCAGAAGGATGGGGATTCTTCAAGAATGTGCTGAACAATACGCAAACGACCAGTTACACCGTGAACCAAAAATATTATGTCATGGGCAATTACAGCAAATTTATTCGTCCTGGATACAAGATTATCGGCATGAGTGATGCCAATACCCTTGCGGCCTATGATGCAGCTTCCGGTAAAGTTGTACTGGTTACAACCAATTCGGAATCGACGGATACAACGGTAACTTATGATCTCAGTCGTTTTAATAACACAGGCACGTCTACTCAAGTATATCGGACCTCTTCGACGGAGAAGTTGCAGCAACTGACCAATATTTCGGTACAAAATAAAACCTTTACCGCTACAGCCAAGGCCAACTCGGTCACAACTTACGTCATTTCCGGTGCATCTTACAATGGTGGTACAGGATATGAAGCCGGGGCCATCTACAAATTAATCAACCGTAACAGTGGACTTGCACTCGATGTGAACGCTGCTTCTACTACAGGTGGAGCAACGATCATTCAGTGGAATGATAATGGAGCAGCCAACCAGCAATGGAAGCTGGAGTCTACAGGCAACGGATATTACAAAATCCGCAATGTGGGCAGTGGGCTTTTGCTGGATGTGAATTCAAGTTCTACACAAGGCGGAGCTTCTCTGATTCAGTGGCAGGATAACGGGGGCAATAATCAACAATGGCTACCGATTGATGTGGGAGGATATGTGGTACTTGCCAATCGAAACAGTGGCCTGACGGTTGACATCAATCAAGGGTCTTTGACCGCAGGTGCCTCCACGATTCAATGGGCCGACAATGGCGGTGCCAATCAGCAATGGAGTCTCGTCAAAGTGAATTAGTGTGGGTCGGCATGAAATAACTATCTTACGTTTCCTTCTTTCTTGGAGGTGCAGTGCTTTGAGCAACACTGCACCCTCTAGGAAAGTAGCTATTTTATACATACATATGTTCATTCACCCGTCTTGTACTTAACGAAAACGGGATAGGGCGAACCTGCTAATATCCTGATCCGTGTGCCCCGTTTGCACCAAGTCGGCTAGAATTTGCCCAATGGCACTTGCGAACTTGAAGCCGTGACCGGAGAAACCACCTGCGAGCCACACACGTTCATGGGCAGGGTGCCGGTCGATAATAAAATCTTCATCCGAAGTAAATTCATACTTGCATACACTACCACGTTTCAATGCTCCAGCTGCCTGAGGCATATGAAGTTCGAGCAGCCTGCGCAGATCACCCTCGTCCGTTTCTTCCGCACCAAAAGGGTCCATGGTATTTCCTGGTGTCCACACCTGACCTGTATCATGACGCCCCATCTTCAGACCTGATCCGCCAATGCTTGGAAATCCATAATATATACCTTCTTTTCCTGCCAGTGTAAATCCAGGGAAATGTTCCTCATCATACAAAGCCTCTGGTACATCAAACCACCCAACCGTTTTACGCACAGCCTGAATCGGAAGATCCACGAAAGGTTTTAACGTCTGAAACCAGGCACCAGCGCTCAGGATAATTTGATTCGCATGGTATGTCTCACCACCTGAAGTCTGAACGGCCACGGAATGTGGTCCGTATTCGATATGCTCCACACGAGTGTGAGTTAACAAAGTAGCACCATGAGCCTCTGCTGCCTTGCGATAGGCACGGATACAGCGTTCACTATACAAATAACCCGCATCAGGCTCATACATACCCTCGTAATGTTCAGGTACTGTAATACCTGGCCAGCGTTTCATCACCTCGGCTGCGTGCAACGTTTCATAACGAATGCCTGCATCATCTGCATCGCTCAATCGGTTGTGGAAGGAGTGAATCTCCGGATCGACTACATTCAATACACCGGATGGAACAAAAAGTTGGTCTCCAGTCGTTTCCTCCAGCTCGTGCCATAACTTCTGTGCAAGTAATGCCATGGCAATATAGTCAGGCCCACCACTGTACACATGGCGAATCAGTCTGGTATCTCCGTGATGACTTCCTTCCGTATGCGGAGGATCAAAGGCATCGATTAATAAAGTTTTGCATCCACTGCGCGATAGATAATAACCTGCACTCATGCCCATGGAGCCAGCTCCAACGATAATAACGTCATATGATTGTGTGATAATAGCACGTCCTCTCCTATGTATCCTTTTCTACAGTAATGCCTTAATAGAACATATTAATAGTAAAAGCTTGATGAAGGCAAGTGTAGTAAAATGGACTTCTACAATGAATGTTGCAAAGGAGACCTCGCATGAGTGAGCAATTTAGATTTGATCTATTTCCATTAATTCAGACAGAACGATTCTTCCTCCGGTCAGCCGAGGCCAAGGACAGTCACGATTTGTTGGCGTTATATTCGGATGAAGCTGTGATTCAATATATGCCATTCACTCCCTTTGAATCTGTGGAGGATGCACAGGGTGAGATGAACTGGTATACGAAGATTTTCAAGGAACACACGGGTTTACGCTGGATGATTGAAGACCGTGAAACTCGTAAAGTGATCGGAACCTGTGGGTTCCTGAACTATGAAGATGTACATCACCGTGCAGAGATTGGATACGACTTGCGTTCCTCTTTCTGGGGCCGCGGTGTGATGACGGAAGTGGCACATGCTGTGTTACATTTTGGATTCACAAATATGCAGCTCAACAAGATTGAAGCGAAGGTTGAACCGGAAAACGAGGCGTCAATTCGCCTGTTACACAAACTTGGTTTTCAACAGGAAGGTGTACTGCGGCAACATGAGTTTGAGAAAGGCAGATATATTGACCTTGCGGTGTTCTCCAAGTTGCGAAGCGAAACATAGGCAAGTCAGCCCATAAGGATTCCAATGACTCCATCTCATTCCAGAGCCGTAAGGCTTGTCCCTCTGAATGTGCCCATGCTATATTGGAGAGATGTGAGGAGATGAGGATATGAAGCTGGTGTCCTGGAATGTGAATGGCTTAAGGGCATGCGTGACCAAAGGATTCATGGATTATTATCAGGAGAGTCAGGCGGACATTTTCTGCCTTCAGGAGACCAAATTGCAAGCCGGACAGATTGAGATGGACCTGGGGGAAGATGTTTATCAATATTGGAATTATGCGATCAAAAAAGGATATTCCGGTACCGCTGTATTTAGCCGCATCAAGCCTATATCCGTTCGTTACGGGATGGAGGAAGACAGCGAGCCGGAAGGCCGGATGATTACACTGGAGTATGATAATTTTTATCTGGTAAACGTCTATACACCTAACGCGAAGCGGGATCTGACCAGGCTGCCTTACCGTCTGGAATGGGAGGATCGATTCCGGGGGTACATTCTGCAATTGGAGGAGACTAAGCCGGTTATCGTCTGTGGTGACCTGAATGTGGCTCATCAGGAGATTGATCTGAAGAATCCGAAGCCCAATCTGGGCAACTCGGGATTTACCCTTGAAGAGCGTGGCAAGATGACCGATTTGCTTGCTTCTGGTTATGTGGACAGCTTCCGCCATCTGTACCCGGATCGTACGGATGTGTACAGCTGGTGGTCTTATATGCCAAAAGTTAGAGAACGGAATGTGGGATGGCGCATTGATTATTTTCTAGTATCCAATCAATTGGCACCTAAGGTGGCAGATGCGCATATCGACTGCCACGTGATGGGCAGTGATCATTGCCCGGTGGGTCTTACTTTGCAACTATAGGTAAAAGGATCATCGTGAGATAGATTGAGGTAAGAGTTTTAGAATACAAGTATAGATGAACTGCAAGTTTCCTGAATGGGAGATTTGCAGTTTTTTTTATTTCACAGGTAGGGGGGAGAGACTGGACTTTGGTTGGGGAAAGAACTGGACTCCGGATTGTTTCAATTCAGCTATTTCTTGGGTACGATTGAAGCATACATATACAGATGAACCTTTGGGATAAGGGGTAGAGAAGATGAAGAAGGGGTTACGGAGAGGGTTTAAAGTGCTGGGAGGCATAATGCTCGCCACAGGGCTTTTACTGCTGACGGGAACGGCGTATGAGGCTTATCAATCCACGCAGGATATGAAGTCCTATCCCCCGCCAGGCAAGTATTATGAAGTGAGTGGTCGCAACATGCATCTCTACACAGCTGGCAAAGGAGAGGTAACGGTGGTATTTGCCTCAGACTGGGGTACGCCCAATCCTTATGTGGATTTCAGCCCGCTATATGACAAGTTGAAATCACAGGTGAAAATTGCGGTATATGATCGGTTCGGGTATGGATACAGCGATTATACGGATGAACCTCGTGATATCGACACCATCTCGGAAGAGATCCACCAATTGCTGCGAACATCCGGTCAACGTCCGCCTTACATTATGGTAGGTCACTCTATGGGTGCGCTGGAGACACTACGGTTCGCACAAAGGTATCCTGATGAGGTTGCTGGCATGGTCATGATCGATGGTGGAAGCCCAGAGTACTATAGCCGTGCGGAGATGGATATACCGGAATGGATGATGGATTGGTCCCGTTTTCTCGTGAAAACAGGCATCGCACGAACGTTGCTGCAATCGGATCGTATGATGGCATCTCTGGTCATTGACCCGAAACTGGTAACGGAACCGATGAAAAAGGCCGTCATGATATCCACGTTAAGACATGCGTACAATGACAATGTCATGGAAGAGGTTCGGAATTCCAGAACGAATGCAGCGTGTGTGCTTGAGAATAAAACGAAGTTCGATTTCCCCCTGACGATCCTGACAGCCGGTTCGGAGGATTCGGATGAGGACAGTGAGGCATGGCAGACCGATCAAGCGGATTTTGCTTCATGGTCAAGACATGGAACACAACTGACAGTTCCACATGCGAAACACAGTATTCACAAAAGTCAGCCGGATATTGTCGCTGCCGAGATCATGAAATTAGTGACACCGTCCAGTGACCTATGAGTTACATAATTCCACAAACACATGATGAACAGGATGAGGAGGAGGGAAGCGTGAAAAAGTTTAGAGTAATCACCCGATTCCTATCCATACTTGTAGCCAGTTGTCTATTATCTTTAAGTGTATTATCTGTATCCGTGATATGGGTCAAGAATAACGTTCATGCGGTGCCTGTGATCCAGTCGTTTGAACGTGATTAGCACATAAACGAAGAAGAAGGAGTGATAACGGATGGTGAAGAGAAGGAATTATGTAATAGTCTGTGCGGCACTGGCGATGATGGTGGCCTTGAGTGCTTGCAGCAGTGCGGCAGACGAACCGACAGGTGATACGGAGAAGGTGGACACTGAAGTTTCCTCCGGAACTGTTGAACAAGCGACTAATGAAGGTACAAGCGAAGCAGCAACAAGTGGAGTGACCGAAACGGAAGGTACGACTGCGCCAGCCGACTCGGATTCAGATCGTGGTGAGGAAGCCATTGCTGGAACCAATGAGTTGCCAGAGAACTTGCCAAGTGACTTCCCACTACCGGAAGATGCAACGATTCGTTTAGCCAATTCCGGTGAGAATGAAGGAAAGCAATCAGCCATGGTGATTTTCTCGACTGAACAAGATATGAAAACCGTATCCCAGCTGTATAAAGATTACTTCAACGCCAAAAAGTTAACGGATGCGGGTCAGACGATCGATGACAAAAATATTATCATTCAGGGAACCGATCCGGAGACGCAGGATGTCTGGTCCTTAATTGGAGGAACATTGGCGGGACAGGAAGGCGTCATTGAACTGACGTTGACCTGGACAGAATCATAAGCAGAAGATAAGGGCTATTGTTCTTTCCTGGTTTTTTCTTCCTAAAATAACGAGTGAACGCCATAATACCTTGCATACGGAGCCGCATTATTGCTGCACCGCTGCAAGGTATTTTTATTTCGAACTGGAAACCTGACAGGTTACATGGTATGTTATATCATTAGAATAGAGTAATAGACAACTATAGAAGAAGACAGGAGAGGATTGAACATGATTAGAGTGGGTATTGTTGGTTACGGTAACTTGGGTAAAGGTGTAGAGAAAGCCATTTCCCAGAACGAGGATCTGGAACTGATTGCTGTGTTTACACGTCGTAATCCGGAGCAGATGGTCGCTGAAAGCACAGAAGTACGTTTTGAGCATATCTCTGCAGCGGAGCAATACATAGGCAAGATTGATGTTATGATCCTCTGTGGTGGTTCTGCAACCGACCTTCCAGAGCAGACACCAGCCATCGCCAAGTTGTTCAATACGGTAGACAGCTTCGATACACATGCGAAGATTCCTGAATTCTACAAAGAAGTGAATGCTGCGGCAGAGCAAGGCGGTCACGTAAGTGTCATTTCCACAGGTTGGGACCCAGGCTTGTTCTCCATGAACCGTCTTCTTGCACAGTCCATCCTGCCAGAAGGAAAAGAGTACACGTTCTGGGGCAAAGGTGTGAGCCAAGGCCACTCGGATGCGATTCGTCGTGTTCCAGGCGTTAAGGCAGGTGTACAATATACTGTACCTGTTGAAGAGGTGATCAACCGCATTCGTACAGGGGAGACACCAGAGCTGTCTACACGCGAGAAACATCTGCGTCAATGTTATGTGGTAGCAGAAGATGGTGCTAATCAGGATGAGATCCGTGAGACGATTGTGTCGATGCCTAACTACTTTGCAGATTACGATACAACGGTAACGTTCATTACCGAAGAAGAATTGAAATCCGAGCATGAAGGTATGCCTCATGGTGGATTTGTAATTCGCAGTGGGGTTACAGGTAACGGTCAAAAGCAAATTATTGAATTTGGTCTGAAACTCGACAGCAATCCTGAATTTACAGCGAGCGTACTTGTGGCGTATGCCAGAGCCGCACAACGCTTGAGCGTGGAAGGACATAAGGGAGCGAAGACGGTATTTGATATTCCGCTCGGTCACTTGTCTCCGAAATCGGCTGAAGATCTTCGCCGCGACTTGTTATAATTCCGCTTCATTCCTGTAGTTTCAATAACAAACAGCTCGTCCTTGGATGTTTAGGACGAGCTGTTTTTTTGCTGTTGCTGTATTCGATTCATATATCTTATGAATGAATTAGCAAGGTACATTCCGGTTTGTATTCCTGCTCTTGCTCTTGCCGAGACGGCACCCTACATCCAGTGTGAGGGGATGTTTAAATGATCTGGCAACTTGGTATTCAGATTACCTTTGGCTGCATTAATCTGCGATTGCGTCAGGAAGATGCCACCTCTCAGGTCTGCATCGCCCAGATCCGTATCCCGCAAGTCTGCGCCAATCCAATCCGCATTTCGTGTATCTGCATTTCGGAGGTCGGCCGCGATCATTAATGCTCCCCGGAAGCTTGCGCCCCGCAGGTCAGCTCCCTTTAAGTTGGCACCAAAAAAGTCACTTCCCGTACGTTTTTTAGATTTCTTCGACTTCCCTTGTCCATGAGCGCTGGGTGGCACATTGGCACGTACCATTTCACTTGCCTGAACCAGGAGTTGATTCACAGTGGACCGATAGTCGGCGATGTCCAGACGGAGAAGGGACGCAGGCTCCAGATTGCTCAAGCGCTCGATCTCCTCGTATAGCTCACCGAATGCCGAGTGAAGTGATGACGTTTCCGGTCTCATCATCATTTCCTTCATATAACTGAGCAACTCGTGAAGTTGTCGCAAGGCAGGCAGACAATCGAACATCTCGTTTGCAGACTCCGGATGATCCCGCCAATCTTTGCCCGCGTAGGTCACTTGGGACAGCTTCTGTCCAGCTCCGAAACAGTCGTATACCGTACAGCCTTTGAACCCTTTCTGCCGAAGCTGGGTATGGATACCACAGCGATTGTCCGTGCGCAGATTGGGGCAGGGTGTGCCGCTGGCTTTTTCAAAAGCAAAGTCGGATGACTTGCCATAGGGCAAGGCAACACAGCACAGGCCAAAACATTGCTCGCAGTCTGCGCTCAGATGAGGACTCACAGTGCTGGCAAATGGTTGGTTAGACAATGTAAACACTTCCTTATAATAGTACAAAATAATAGTACAAATAGATGAAATTACGTCAGTACCACTTTACCATTGCCCTGGGATTAGATCAATTGATAACAAGGAAAAAAGGGCGTTCCCCAAGTTAATAGGAACGCCCTTTGATCGTGGAGAAACCTACCGTTATTCAGGTATCTCTCCATATTATTCTGTATTTAACTTAAACTACACCTTGAGCGATCATGGAATCCGCTACCTTGAGGAAACCGGCGATATTCGCTCCCGCTACGAGGTTGCCTTCACAGCCATACTCTTCAGCAGCTTCTACACAGCTGGTGTAGATGTTCTTCATGATGTCATGCAGCTTCGCGTCTACTTCTTCAAATGACCAGGACAACCGCATGCTGTTCTGTGACATTTCAAGAGCAGACACGGCTACACCGCCGGCATTAGCCGCTTTGGCTGGACCGAACAGCACGCCTGCGCCGTGGAAGACGTCAATGGCAGCCAGAGTGGAAGGCATATTAGCGCCTTCGCCAATGGCCTTCACGCCACCTTTGACCAGAAGGGCCGCAGCTTCTTCATCGATCTCGTTTTGCGTCGCACATGGAAGAGCGATATCACAAGGAATAGACCAGATACCTTCACAGCCTTCAGTATATGTAGCATGCGGGTGTTCTTTGATGTATTCGCTGATGCGCAGACGATCAACCTCTTTCAGACGTTTCACGGTATCCAGGTTGATGCCTTGTGGATCGTATATGTAGCCACCTGAGTCACTACACGCCACGACTGTAGCTCCAAGCTCCTGTGCCTTCTGAATGGCATAGATGGATACATTACCAGAGCCAGAGACAACGACTGTGCTGTCCTTGAAGCTGAGCCCTTTGGATTGCAGCATCTCCTTCACGAAGTACACACAGCCGAAGCCAGTCGCTTCCTTACGTGCCAAGCTTCCTCCGTACAGCAGCCCTTTACCTGTCAATACGCCTGCCTCATGCCCGCCATGGATACGTTTGTATTGGCCGAACATGTAACCGATTTCCCTTGCGCCTACACCAATGTCACCTGCCGGTACATCCGTATCGGAGCCGATATATTTGTACAGTTCTGTCATGAAGCTTTGCGTGAAACGCATCACTTCCAGATCTGATTTTCCTTTGGGATCGAAGTCAGAACCACCTTTACCACCGCCAATAGGCAGTCCGGTCAAAGCATTTTTGAAGATCTGTTCGAAGCCGAGGAACTTGATAATGCCCGAGTATACGGAAGGGTGGAAGCGAAGTCCGCCTTTGTAAGGACCAATGGCACTGTTGAACTGTACCCGGAATCCACGGTTAACCTGAACTTTGCCCTGATCATCTACCCATGGAACACGGAATGTGATTACACGTTCAGGTTCGACAAGCTGTTCCAGCAAACTATGGTTCTTGTATTTGGGATGTGCTTCAATGACAGGAATAAGGGAATCCAGGATTTCTTTGACAGCCTGATGGAACTCATCTTCGTGCGGATTTCTGGCGACAACCGACTCGTAAACGGAATGAACATATTCTGCGGCAGTAACTTGAGCTGACTCTGTAGTTTCTTTTGTTATCGTGGACACTTTTTCAATGCACTCCTTTATTGTGTTAAAGTCTGTAGATGCTCATTTGTATAAATTGCATAAAAGTTTGTAGTTAAATATACAGGAAAGCAAATAAAAATACGAGATAGAAATCCATAAAATGTTTTTTATACAGTAATTAAAATGTTCTATGGATCTACCATCTGATGTAAAGAATTCAATTATAAAATGGAAGATATGACCACTAATAATAATAAAACAGCAAGTTAGCCGAATATACTGGATTAATATATTAGTTTTGGTAAGATGGTAAGAAGGTCTCGTATTCAGGGGGCTTTTAACAATAAAAAGGAGGAAAACAAGATGATGAAGAGAAACATGCCAATCAACATGGAGAACAAGGCTTGTATAGGGGGTGAAATCTATTATGAACCATAGGACTTCCCGCCAAAATTGCAGAGAGAAGCTGGTGAGCCAGCTATTTACATTGGGTGAAGAGAAAAGAACATTTCTCGACGCCTATTTTGACGTGCGTGATCCGGAGCGAATACAGTTGGAAAAACAGTTGCTGGCGTATACGCAGTATGTGGAAAAACTGCTCCTCGGTCCTGATGAAGATCTGGACTCGGCTGTATTGATCGGCAGTCATATTGATTTTGAATATATCGATTTTCATACGTCAGATTCGTTCATGATTGTCATGCCAGATGATACGGATCCGGATGAGGGACGTATTTCCTTCCTCTCCCCTGTAGGGAGTCAATTACTGCTTGGCAGTAAAGGGGAAGTGCGGTCTGTTCATACGCCATCAGGCTCGATGCGGATACGCATCACGGGAATTGAGCTGAAGAGCGAAACCATGAACGGGTTGGCCTTAGGGGGTGCAGATCATGCACTTTAAAGAGACGGACTTACCAGGGATTGGACGTAAATACTGGCTGCATACCCGTAGTGGTGAGCACTTGGTTATTGTGATTCATAACGACGAGCGACGTGACCTGTTCCATATGGAATCAGGGGATACGCCTGAGGAACTGGGTGATATGGTATCTCTTGTGACCTTGGACGATGATGAAGCCCGTGCGGTAGCCGCTATCGTCGGTGGTATGACCTACAAACCTCAATTTCAGAATGAACGTGAAGTGATGCTTGAAGGGTTGTTGATTGAATGGCTTCGAATCGAGCCTCACGCGGCAAGCATAGGCATGACAATTGGTGAACTGGATATTCGGCAGTCTACAGGGGCCGTTATTCTGGCTGTTGTAACCAAGGACAGGGAAAAGCAATTTAATCCCGGTCCGGATTACGTTTTTACCTCTGGAGCTACAATTGTGGTTGCCGGTGAACGGGATCAGATCAAACAGCTCAAACAATTGTTGACTGATGGACGGACTTAGCCTATGGATATGCTCATATTCGAAGTGGGAATTGCCGTTGCGCTGATTACACTTACGGGGCTGATATCTTCACGATTACGTTTTTCGGTCATTCCTTTCTATATCCTGATTGGTATGGCTGTAGGACCACATGCACCACAGATCGGTATTGTGGATTTACGTTTTATCGAAAGTTCGACCTTTATTGAATTTATGGGCAGGCTTGGCATTTTGTTTTTGTTATTTTATCTGGGTCTGGAATTCTCGGTCTCCCGTTTATTAAAGTCTGGCAAAGCCATTCTGACCGGGGGTATGTTCTATGTAGGCCTTAATTTTGTCTCAGGACTGCTACTGGGCTGGTTCATGAATCTGCCTCTCCAGGAGACACTCGTTGTCTGTGGCATCATGACCAGTTCTTCTACAGCCATCGTGGCTAAAGTGCTCGTTGATCTGAAACGCACGGCGAACCCGGAGACAGAGATCATCATGGGCATGATCATGTTTGATGATTTGTTCATCGCGATTCATATCTCGATTCTGACCGGACTTGTGCTCAGCGGGGCAACTTCATTCTTAAGTGTCCTGCTGGTGTCCCTATCTGCGTTGCTGTTCATTGTGCTGTTCCTGATCATCGGCAGAAAGTGCATCAAATATATTGATAAGGCATTGAACATTAAGTCTTCGGAGTTGTTTCTGTTAACTGTTATGACACTGCTCTTCCTGGTGGCAGGTTTCTCGGAAACACTTCATGTAGCCGAAGCAATCGGGGCTTTGATGATGGGACTGGTGCTGGGCGAATCAAGACATGTCAGCCGGATTGAGCATCAGATCATGCCTTTCAAAGATTTTTTTGGTGCGATTTTCTTCTTCAGCTTTGGCCTGACCATTGAGCCGTCATCACTTGGCGGAGCTGTGGGCATGACGATTATTGCCGTTATTCTGACGATCGCGAGTAACTATGGTGCAGGCATGATCGCTGGCAGATTGGCTGGAATGAGTCCAAAGGCCTCGTTGAACGTGGGCTTTACCTTGGTCTCCCGAGGCGAATTCTCCATTATCATGGCGAACATCGGCAAGGCCGGAGGACTGATGGCGTCCATCCAATCGTTTGCCGTATTATATGTGTTAATTCTGGCTGTGCTGGGGCCGATCCTGACGAAAGAATCTCCGCGGATCTATGCTCAGTATGAGCGTCTAAGGAAGCGGATGAAACGAAGGGAAACGGGTTAGTCGAACGCTGGCTGTCCTTAGACAGATCGGGAATTCTGACCGTAGTGTTTAATAGGACGTCACACCTTTTGGAGAGAGAAATCACTCCAGGGTGTGGCGTTTTTTTTATTACTGGGAACCCATCCAATACAGCCTTGTTATTATACCTATTTCACCAAATTATGGTATGTATCCATATCTTGTGCGTGGTCGTGAATGTTTAAGTCCACGGGCAGGACTATAGATGTAATTTAGTAGAGAGGGATTGAAAATAAGAAGTTATTATGTAAAATAATGTTATATTTAAATCTAGTAGTTGAACAGAGATTTTACACGAGAACGTAGAGGACAGAAGAGACCTGAAGAAGCGGAGCTAAAAGCTTTCTGGAAGAAAGCTACTTCGTAAGCATGTACTTCGCCTTTATCAACAGATTTTCACCTTTGCAAAATTGATCAAAAAATCTGGGGATAACAGTGATCGGAAGGTTATTCTGTCATCGGAGTGGCAAGTGTAAATATTCTTTTGTTCAACTTATGTTTCAGTGTAACAGAAGGTAGAATGACGAGGAGGAATAGTTGATGAACAAGAAAAGTAGATTTCAACGGTTAAAATGGGCCGGTACAGGGTTGTTGCTCAGTCTCGTATTATTTGCTCTACCTGCATCTGCTGCATGGAATGATACATATCAGGGTTACGCGACGTATACGGGCTCAGGCTACTCGGGAGGTGCGGTGTTGCTTGATCCCATCCCGGCAGACATGAAGATTACTGCACTTAATCCATTCCAGCTCAATTATAACGGTGTCAAAGCCGCTTTGGCGGGAGCCTATCTCGAAGTCCAGGGCCCTAAAGGCAAAACAACCGTCTATGTAACAGACCTCTATCCAGAGGGCGCCAGTGGAGCGCTGGATCTTTCGCCGAATGCCTTTAACCTGATCGGTGACCCCAAGGCAGGCAAAATCAATATCAGCTGGAAAGTGGTCAAAGCGCCAATCCAAGGTAATGTCTCCTATCGGATCAAGGAAGGCAGCAGTCAGTGGTGGGCAGCTATTCAGGTTCGTAATCACAAATATCCGGTGCTGAAGTTCGAAGTGAAACAGAAGGATGGTACGTGGCTCAATCTTGAAAAGCAAGACTATAATCATTTCCTAGGAACCGGACTGGGCAAAGAAAAACTGAACATTCGTATTACCGATATTCGCGGTCAGGTGTTGAATGATACGATCCCGGCTCTGCCTAATGATGGATCGGGTGGTGCATATATCGTACCGGGCAATGTACAATTTCCCGATTGACAGATATATGAAGGTGTTATACAAAGAAGTATGATCATAGACGGTTTATAACGAAAAGTCGTACATTGTACGGCTTTTTTTTGTATACGAAAAGAGGAGAATGTACCGCATGACAAAAAGTTTGCCCTCCTATCAGACAACACATCCCTATTGGAAGCAGTATCAGGTCTTTTTCCCGGAAGAAGTCAGGCTGGACGATATTACAGCGCCTGAAGAAGAATGGTGGGAATCGAATGGGGTTCATCTACATATTGATCGATTACCTGCACCGGAGTCTTCAATCAAAATTCTGTTCATTCATGGTGCGGGAGGCAATGGCAGGTTGCTCGCTCCGTATGCCCGCATGTTACAGCGAAATGGATACGAGGTGGTATCGCCAGATCTTCCACCTTATGGGCTAAGTTACGCACAGCCTGGCACACGTATTAACTATGAACTATGGATTGACCTACTTGTTTCACTCATTGATCGGGAATATAAGAGAGACGGCAAGCCAATCGTCGTATTGGGAAGTAGCATCGGAGGGATGCTTGCCTATCACACCAGTGCTCGCAGCAAGCACGTTAGGGGTTTGATCGCAACTACATTTGTAGACACCAGTAATCCGAAAATGCGCGATCAGCTAGCACCGAATCGTATGGTGAGCCGTGTGGGAAAACGGATGATGGATCTGTTTCCTGGTCTGCTGGATCATGTACATATTTCGGTCAAGCAGGTATCCCGCATGCAACTGATTACGAATAACCAGGACTTAACCCGGCTTATTATGAATGATCCACAAGCGGCAGCCACACGAATTCCGTTGGAACTGTTAAGAACATTCCTTAATAAGGAGCCTGAGGTAAGCCCGGAACAGTTCGGCCGGTGTCCGGTCCTGTTGGTTCACCCTGAACTGGACCCCATGACACCGATCCGGTTCAGCCAATCTTTTTTTGATCGACTGGTGGTGGAAAAGGAATGTGTGATCTTGGAGGGTGCAGGCCATTTCCCTATAGAGCAACCAGGACTTAAGCAGCTGGAGGCGGCGGTGCTACGATTTTTACAGCAGATTCAATGAAGACCAACAGCCTTGAAATTCCTTCGTATAGATCGTTATCATAGCCTGCGTACTTTACGTACCCTCCGTATCCTAAGTACGTAAAACACCTCCCACTAAGGGAGGTGTATTTGAATGTTTTCGATATGAACGGCGCTACCCCCGACCTGAATCTGTGTGATGTCATTAGAGCTGCCCAGCGTTAATCTGGCTCGGATCTCGGAGGGACGGTTCATGGTATACCCTTGTCTGATCGTATACGTATGTTGATGAGGATCTGCGAGTTGGTTGTATTGATATAAATAACAGAGCATTGCACCATTGGATGTGCCCGTTGCACTCTCTTCCGGTATATCATAAAGCGGTGCAAAATTGCGGCATTCTGCCAGAACGTCTGTAGCATCTGATTCGAGTGTGAACACATGATAACCTACGGCATGATGAGCCTTGCATATTTCAGTGATACGCTGGAAGTCAGGGTCGATTTTGGTCAGAACATCAACATCTCTAACGGCTATCAAGATATCGGGTAGACCGGTAGATACGATCTGTACAGGTAGTTCGGAATGCAAATCCTCCATAGAAATACGTAACGAATCGGCAATCTGCTGTCGATCCACGATCTTCCCAAACTCCGGCAACGTCTGAGACAGATAGACTTCTCCATTGACTTCGATAACGACTTTAAGAATTCCCGCCAGTGTCTCCAACGTGTATGTACCAACATCAACGAGCTGCTGTGTCTTCATTAGATAAAATAAAGCAATTGTTGCATGTCCACATAGATCCACTTCATCACTTGGTGTGAAGTAACGCACTTTGAAATCAGCCTGATCCGATGGCATAACAAATGCTGTCTCTGAAAAACCGACTTGTCTGGCAATCTCCTGCATCTGGGATTCAGATAAATGAGTTTCTTGTAGAACAACGCCTGCGGGGTTTCCGCCAAGAACCTTGTCCGAAAATGAATGTAACGTACTTACCTCTACTTCCATCGTGTTACCTCGCTTGTCCAGTTATTGGGTAAAGGTTAAACCTAATCGATAATCGACATTATATCACGGTTCCTGGTCTAAATTGCGTTCTCAACCTGTAGTGATTTCTTGAATGGATAGGTCAAGTGATCGCCGGGAAAGGGTAATGAAGGGAGAGCATAACGATAATCCAATGGAAAGGCTGGGATCTCTAATGAAAGCAATTGTGATTGAGGAATTTGGTGGAGCTGAACAATTGAAAGAACAGGAAGTAGCCAAGCCAGCATGTGGAGTGAATCAGGTGCTAATTCGAACGCATGCCACGTCAGTGAATCCGGTGGACTTCAAAATCAGACAAGGCGATATGAAAGAAGCAGCGGAGAACTTTCCGTTGATTCTGGGCGGTGATGTTGCGGGGACGGTGGCTGAAGCTGGCTCGAATGTCACGCGTTTCAGAGAAGGTGATCGGGTGTTTGCGCGTCCTCGTCAATTCGGAACCTATGCAGAATATGTTGCTGTCGATGCGGACATTATTGCCCGTATACCGGAGAAACTGAGTTTCGAGGAAGCGGCAGCGATCCCGCTGGCGGCGATGACGGCCTGGCAGGCCCTTGTAGATCATGGACGGTTAGCCAAAGGACAGAAGGTACTCATTCATGCTGGCGCAGGTGGAGTGGGAACATATGCCATT
Organism: Paenibacillus amylolyticus; assembly: GCF_001570725.1. Lineage (GTDB taxonomy): Bacteria > Bacillota > Bacilli > Paenibacillales > Paenibacillaceae > Paenibacillus > Paenibacillus amylolyticus_A. The sequence continues at coordinate 3,792,899 of NZ_BCNV01000001.1, read as the reverse complement.
CAGATTGCCAAGTCCCTCGGTGCTGAAGTGGCGTCCACGGCGAGTGAATCGAATGAAGCATTGCTTCGCTCGTTGGGCGTGGATCATTTTATCAATTATAAAAAAGAAGATTTCTCGGAGATTCTCTCCGGTTATGATGTTGTACTCGATACGATGGGCGGCGATATTCAGCGCGACAGCTTCAAGGTGCTGAAGTCTGGTGGCCATCTGGTATCCCTGGTGGAACAACCGGATGAGAAGCTTGCCAAGGAGGCCGGAGTAACGGCCAACGTCTTCATGATGGAGCCCAAAGGGGATCAACTGGATCAGCTGGCTGAACTGGCTGCGGAAGGCAAGCTCAAATCGATTATTGATGGAACATACCCGCTAACTCAACAGGGAGTAAGGGAAGCACATGAGAAGAGTGAAACCCATCATACCCGCGGGAAACTCGTTATTCAGGTGCAATAGAATTCATTAGCTCGTAGAAGTATTTTGGCTCAAGGGTCTGATACAGATGGTACCAGGCCTGTAATGTTTCTGGTGCAAAGACATTCAGCCTCTTCAATACATGCATCGTAAATTCTAACGGAGCTATGCCTGATGCAGTAACTACATTTCCATCGGTTACTGCTGGCTCCGTTTTATAATATGTTTCTCCAGTATAATCTGGGCATATCATCTTCAGGTATTCTAAATCATTGCTTGTATGCTGTCTGAAGTCCAGTAAGCCTATTTTTGCAAGTCCAACAGTGGCACCGCAAATCGCCGCAATAACCGTACCTTCTTCTATAGAGACAGCAACTTTTTTTAATAGAGGATCATGGATGGTGTCCATCCAGGTATTCCCTCCTGGAAGAATGATGACATCGTTACTTTTCAATGTACATTCATCAATAGAAATATGAGGAAGGATGTTCAATCCGCCCATGGTAGTTACCGGATGTTTATCTACGCCTACGGTTATGATCTGTAAAGGCTCGACCTCTTTCCTGAAATACCTTCCCGAGTTCAATTCAGCAGTTAAATAACCTACCTCCCAGTCTGACATCGTATCGAATACATATAAATATACGTTCCTCGTTTGCATCATACACTCTCCTTTTGTTATTCATGATTGATTGGATTACTCTCGTATTATAAAAAAACTTCACTGACAACTACGGTCAGTAAAGTTTATAAATTTGATTTTTAACAGATAGGGACTGCTCCCCAATTGTGGTGGAATAAGATATAATAGGAGAAATTTATTCCATTCTGTGCATGAGGTGATTAGGATGTCCAACGAACTCATTCAATTCAATTGTTAAAAGAAAAGAAGTGGGTGGATCTGACCCATACATTTGGACCGGAATCTCCACATTTTTCAGCATTTGATGCTGCACAATTCGATACCCTGTTTGATCACGATCAAGGTTTCTTTGCCCAGAGCTTCAAGTTCCCGGGTCAATACGGGACACATCTTGATGCGCCGATCCATTTTGTTCGGGATACCCGGTATCTGGATGAACTAGGTTTAAAGGAGCTTGTGCTACCGCTTGTGGTCATTGACCAGTCCGCTGAGGTGCAGAATAATCCGGATTTCACACTGGATGTGGAGCATATTATTGAATTCGAAAGAGAGCATGGCGTCATTGAAGCTGGGAGCTTCGTAGCCTTACGTACAGATTGGAGCAAACGCTGGCCTAACCATGAAGCATTTGATAATAAGGATGATGAGGGCAACAGTCATGCACCTGGATGGTCCGTTAGTGCGCTGATGTTTTTATTTGAGGAGAGAAAAGTACAAGCTATTGGGCATGAAACCTTTGACACGGATTCAGCCGTGGATTATCAGAAGAATGGGGCACTTCTCGCAGAATATTATGTACTTGCTCAGGATACATATCAGGTTGAGTTGTTAACAAACCTGGATCAGGTGCCAGCTAAAGGCGCGGTAATCTTCAACATTGTACCGAAGGCGGAGAAAGCATCTGGCTTTCCAGTCCGATCGTTTGCCATTTTGCCGTAAAACGGAGTGGATCAAAAGCTATAAGATAAATCAGGCACAGAACTCAGAATGATACTCAAGTAGACAGCCGGCTAAATAGTCGGCTGTCTTTCAGTTAAACTAACGGGCAGTTTAGTTTAACCAGGTACTTAGATTGAACTGGGCGGTTTTATACAGTGTGAAGAAGTGATTAGCTAATGGAGTTGGCAATGAGCTCAAGCTCGGTTACAACTTCATCAAGCGGCTTCCTGGTATCGATCTCAACAGTAGCTCCAGCACGTAAGAGAGGCTCAACACTAGCGACGTATTGTATAATTTCTTCACGTTGTTCAACCGTTTTTCCATATTCATTCGTCTTACGGGAAGTTATACGTTCAAGGATTACTTCGAGGGGGGCGCTTAACAACACTACTGCATCAAACCTCGGGTAAAACTTCCCCTGATTTGATACACAACCCGAAATGAATAAAGCACCTTCGCTATGTTCAGTGAGCAGCTCATCAATTCGATTCTCGTGCCATAACCACCCAGAACCATCCACATTCTCACTCCAACCATCATAATCGGTGTCGATAATTCTATGCCCCCTATGAGCAAGTTCGCCTAGAACTGTTGATTTGCCTGTACCTGACATTCCTGTCACCAGAATTATCGTCTTCTTTTTTGATATTGAGCCCGAAGTATTTGTCATATTTTCACTCCCTTTATAAGAAAGTCCCTTGGACTACATTAACACAAAAAGGCAATAAACTGGCAACAGGTAAGTTAGCTTATCAGGAACCAAGTCCAGCTAGGATTAGACCTATGGGAAGCATAAATGTGTGCTTTGGTAAACTTATGGGTTAAGTCACAAAACTAACAAATTCTAAATAATTCAAATATGTAAATAGCAAGGGAGGCGTATTCCGCCTCCTTTTTATGATGTTACTTTTGATCCGAGTAGGGATCTTGATTAAATCTTTGGGAGATTTTTTTCTCTGTTTTCTTACGCCGTATCCAGCGCTTGAGTATGCCTTCTTCTTTGCGTTCTTGCAGTGTTTCCTTCAAACCTTGAATCATGAATTCCGATCTTCGTCTGTCATCCCGACTAATCTCGCGTAATTCCTTAATAAATTTGTCGTCCATATCTGCCTCTCGCTTGTTCAGGATAATCCCATTATACCGAACGTACGTTCTTTTATCAAGTTTTACCAGACGATTGATTTTTGAGACCAAAATAGTGAAAAGAAGCACAGGAACAATGCACGGCATGTGTGAGAATGGTACTAGAGGGTTTGATAATAATTCGCCTATGAATGACTGTATGAGGTTGAGAAACGAGAGAAAGGAAGGAGCAATTCATGATGAAGCAGCGTATAGGCAGATCGTGGTTACTCATTTTGATGCATGGAATTCTAGGGCTTGGGGCGATTGTTGGAGGCGTCATTTTAATCATGGACCCATCCGGAAGTATGGTGAATTTGCCCGAATCCTTGTTGGAACGTTCTCCGTTTGCCAATTTTTTGTTCCCTGGGATCATCCTATTGCTGATTCTTGGCGTGATGCCTATAGTGATTGCTATCTCGCTCTTCCGCTACGTTCATTGTGGGCTGGGTGAGAGACTGAATCTTTATTCTGACCGCTACTGGGCTTGGACGTTTTCCTTGTACACGGGTTTTGCTCTCATCATCTGGATTATGGTGCAGGTGTACTGGATTCAGGATGTCTCCCTCATTCACTTGGTCTATTTTGCATGGGGAGTGGGTATTCAGGTTGCGACCTTATTACCTGACATACAGGGGAAATACTCGAAATAAATAGCGCTCTAATGATATAAAAGTAGCTGTCTTCAGGATCAAATACATGATCTTGGAGGCAGCTATTTACTATTGGCACTGAGATAATGCGTTTTTTAATAATACTGCCCACTTTTTTCTTGCAGTTAAAAGGACTCGGACAAATCATATTGACAAAAAAGGTTCATCCTCGCATACTTATGATATAAACTTTATAAAGTATATTTATTAACTACCGTAGAAGCGGCCAACTGCAAAATCATGATTCGCAGGAAACAGGGAGGTGAGCATGGATGGTCTACGTTATTATGGCAGTTATAATTTGGGTGGGTACCTATGCATGTATGGCCTTGTCAAAGCAGCCGATAGAAGTGAAACCTGTGAAGTCGATGGATGATTTGTTTGAGTAAACCAGAGTAGCTCTGACAATTTCGATTCTTGGCCCGCACGAAGGAACTCATAGGTTCGAGTAAGGTATTATGTTGTGCTATGATATGGTGTGAAATGACATGCATACCATTGCTTTGGCTCGATTGAACCAGAGTAGAAACGAGAGGGTTATGAAAAAAGCCAATGCTACAATGATGAAATACATCAATATGAATAATGTGCGTGAAGTTATGCAGCAGATCGAGACGGCGACCAAACCGCAATTAGCTTCACTAACCAATCTTAGTGTTGTTACCATTAATGCACTGATCCAGGAATTATGTGATGGCGGAGAGTTGTTCCAGGATAAAGTGGTTCCCTCTAACGGCGGTCGTCCTGCTCAGGCATATCGATATAATTATAATTTCAAGCTTGCTTTGGTTCTTTACATCAAAGAGATGAAAGGTCAGGAATTGATTTCGGCAACGGTCATGAATTTGGAGAATAAGGTTGTGTTGAAGGAAGAGAGCGTCTTGCCTGCTTTCGATAAACAACATGTGCTGCAACTTATATCGCGTTTCATTGCGGAGTATCCCTCCATTAATATGATCGGCATCGGTATTCCGGGGCAAGCCGTGGATGGGGACATCACGGTGAGCAGTCATGAAGAGCTTATTCATTCACATCTGATACGGGAGATCGAGAGTGAGTTCCAACTGAACGTTCTTGTGGAAAATGATGTTAATGCAGCGATTAGCGGATACTGTGCACAGCATGCTGATATGAAGGAACAGAGTGTAGCCGGCATTTATTTTCCGAACCGATATCCACCGGGTATGGGCATGATGTTGAATGGACAGATGATCCGCGGGAATAAAGGGATGTTTGGTGAGATTAAGTATCTTCCGTATTCACCTGATTGGAAAAGTGACATGAGCAACGATGATTTTGTAGTGCAGGTATGTCATATTCTGCAAACGATTAATGCTGTCGTTGCTCCGCACCAGATTGTCATTTATCAGGAGCGTGTGGAGAGAGAAGAGTTGGATTTGGCGTGGAAACAGTACGGGAAGCATCATCCCATGCCATCATTGCCGGAGATTGTACATCAGGACTCGTTTCAACATGATTTTGATGCTGGGTTACGAGGAATGGTGCTTCAGGCGTTGAAGTCAGGCATTCTATCAGAAGCCTTATAACCCACAGGCCATGTCTGTGGCTTTTATTTTATAAGCTAACTCTTGTAGAGGAGGATTTATGATGCGTGAAGAAGAGAGAATCATGCAGGGCAGGTTGTTTAGTCCAAGTGATCCGGAATTAAAGATCATCAAAAGGCGGGCCCATAATCTCAGTCAGCGTTACAGTCAGACTTTTGAAGAACAGACTGAGGAAAGAAATGAGATATTGCAACAGCTACTGGGGCAAATCGGTGAAGGTGGATTTATGCAAGGTCCCATCTTCTTTCATTATGGTGTGCATACCCGAATAGGCGATCACTTCTTTGGTAATTACAATCTGACGATACAAGACGACGCGCAAGTGACAATTGGGGACTATACCAGTTTTGGACCCAACGTTACGATTGTTACCCCCGTTCACCCCATGATTGCCAGCGAGCGGAGACAGATGGTGGACCAGAACGGTGATGTGAAGTCGCTATGTTATGCCAAACCGGTCACGATTGGTAACGATGTATGGATCTCGGCAAACGTCACAGTGTGCGGGGGCGTAACGATTGGAGACGGATGTGTCATCGGAGCAGGTAGTGTGGTAACGCGTGATATTCCACCGCATTCTTTTGCGGCAGGCGTACCGTGCCGCGTTATTCGCAAAATTACGGAAGCGGACAGCATGCGGAATTTCCCCGATGTTTTGGCAGATTGCCGTGTGCTTGAAGAATAAAAAAGGCTGTCATCAGGATCAAATACATGATCTTGATGGCAGCCTTTTGTTGTTATACGTTTACTTGGACGCGTTATAGTTGCTCAAGAATTCTTTTACTTTTGCAGGATCAGCTTTCAATTCATTCCCAGTCTGAACGAGCGGGCTTACTGTAGAGTATGCTTTGAGTTTGTTGTTCTTGTAGAAACTCAAAATCTCATCTTGATTAATGGAGTACAACACGGCTTTTCTCAGGTCACTGCTCTTGGCAACTTCACGATTGGCCGTGTTGAACAACAGATAAGAGACAGCGTTACTTGGAAGACTTTGCAATTTCAGCTTGCTGTCATTTTCGATGATATCATACTTGGTTTCAGGTACACCGTAGTATAAGTGAATTTCACTGCTGCGAAGAGCAGAGAGGGCGCTGTCTGCATCCGCGATGAACCGGACATTGACCTGAGCAATTTTTGGTGCATATTCAGTGCCTTTGCGATATCCCGGATTTTGCAAGAATACTGCTTCATAGTCATTTTTGTAAGACAAAATGTAAGGTCCGCTAGTATAAAGGGTGTTATTGTATGCTGCGCCTTCAGTCACCGTGTTCTGGTCACCGTAAGGAATATCTTTGTTCACGTCAAAGGAAGCTACATCATATGTGTTGATGCTCTCCACCTGTTTTTTGGACACGATACCCGCAGATTGGTGAGCCAGGTAGTTCAATACTTGTGGGAAAGGTTCAGTTGTTGTCAGTTTAACGACCTGATATTTACCTGCACTATTATCTGCTTTGGTTTTGTCAGTCACGAGTTCCGTAATTTTGCTGCCCAATCCTTGTTCCAATGCTTCGAGGATTGTGCCGTTGCCACTGGATTGTTTAATGGATTGCAATGCACTCAGATCCGTGACAACCTCAGCTTCTTTGATGTGTTCATGCAAACTGTACGTCCGGTGATCCGGAACGGAATCTTTGTTTTTAGCACGATCCAGGGAGAAGATCACATCATCTGCACCAACACGTTCTCCTGTATCTACAGCTTTTTTGTTATCAATCTTCGCAAAGTTGATATCGTCTCTGAGAATGAAGTAGTAGTCTGAATTTCCTTCAGCAATACTGAAATTATGGGACAGTGATCCTTCAGCTGTCAGCTGATCGTCATCTGTCAGGTTAACGAGACGTACATACATATTGGTGTTCAGCTGGTTAATGGAACCGTCGTTTCCTTTGATCGGATCAAGGGAAGTCAGTACGGATGCACTTTGCGTCAGAATCAATGGATCTTTGGCATTTTTGGAGCTGTCGTTGAACTCAATCGGTTCCCAAGCCATGGCGCGGGATTTGGAGAGACGAACGGTGTCGACATTCAGAATGTCTTTGTTCACTGCCTGACTTTTCAGGGAAATGTACAAAGGCGCGATGTACGCCTGATCCGTTACCAAACGATCTTCCAATTGTTTGTACGTGTCTTTGTATTCGTCAGGTGTTTGGGTAGCGGCCTGATCGATAAGTTTATCAATCTCCCCATCGGCGAGGATACTGTAATCGCCACCTGTTTTGAAAAGGGAACGCACCGCATAATCGGGATTTCCCGTTACTGTTGTCCAGCTGGACAAGGCAAGATCATAATTCCCTGCATCCTGCTGGGATTTGAAGCTGCCATAATCCGGTTGCAGGTTCAGCTTCACATTGAAGCCATTTTTAGTCAGCTGGTCGCGGACAATGTTTACATCATTTTCGGAAGAACTCATGGCGAGCAGTTCAATGTCTGCCGGTTTTTGCGCAGTTTCTGTTGTGTCCGCTGGTGCGGTCTCCGCCTGGGATTCGGTTTTCGTTTTTACACTGCAGCCGGAAATCACAATGACGAGAATTAATAGCAATGAGATGAGTGTACGTTTTTTCATGGGATTACCCTCCATATCTTGAATGTGTGATGTGTGAATTCTTTTTTCTTTATCATTCATTTCAACGAATCATTTAGGCCTTTTCCAGCTTGGGATCAAGCGCATCACGCAGACCGTCACCGAGAAAGTTAAACGAAAGAACCAGCAGAATAATAGCCAAGCCTGGATAAATCGCCAGATAAGAGTGGGTCTCCAGGTATGTACTGCCGAGCTTCAGAATGTTACCCCATTCCGGAATATGCGGCTCCACGCCGAGTCCTAGATAACTCAAACTGCTGGTAGCAATAACGGCTCCACCAATCGTGAGTGTGGACTTGATAATCATGGGCGCAAGGGAGTTGGGAATAATGTGTTTGAAAATAATCGTACGATTGTTGTACCCCAGTGCACGTGCAGCTTCCACGAATTCAAAAGTAGATACATAGAGTACACTGGCTCTCATGGTACGGGCATACGTTGGAATTGAACCCAGACTCAGCGCCAGAATGAGATTGACCGTATTGGCTCCGAACGCTGCAATAATTGCAATGGCGAGCAGAATACCTGGAATCGCATAGAGAATATCGAGCAGCCGCATGATGATGTTATCCGTATGTCTTCCGTAGAAGCCGGAGAATGCTCCGAGGACTCCACCGATCAACACAGGAATGATGGTCGACATGCAACCTACAATCAAGGAGATCCGGGCACCGAATACAATCCGGGAAAATAAACATCGTCCGAAGTCATCCGTTCCCAAGGGATACGCAAGGGAAGGCGGTTGAAGCAGAGCCGAGTAGTTATTTTCCACAGCCATGCTGTAGTCAAAGGTGAAGAAACTGCAGATCGATATCGAGAACAGAAAAATGATAAAAAACAAACCGGACATGGCAGTCATATTCGGAGCAAGGCGCTCCCACAGATCGTTCCAGAAGTTTGATTTTTGTTTCCCCTGTCTGCGAATGCGTCCAATAATGGAAATGCCGAGTAATAGTGCAAATACATTACCTGTGATCGAGGTCAGAATCAGTACTACACTGACACCGATCATCCAGCGAGGGAGGATAGAGGTCGCGTGATATCGGGATACGATAAGCAGTACGACCAGGTCGATCACCAGAATAAATATCAGCACCGCCATGGCTGGCAGAAAGTTGTCCGCCACATAAGGTTTGAAGATATTTAACGCCGATACACCGATCACGAACAGCTGGGTTAACAGCATGTACACCGCAAAGGTATACTCCACGTTCCTGGATTTTCGAATCAGATGAAAGGCTGCCGTTACGATAAATATATTGCCTGAAATGATAGCAAGTAGCTGAACCCAGGCTAACCTGCGAGTCAGAGCAGAGACCGTACCGTTACGGATCAAGTCTTTTCGAATCCGAAAGGTGATAACACTTTGGACCAGTGTGAAGAATAAGTAGATCCCAAGTATCGTTAGCAGAAATGGTTTGAACGTCTGCCCGCTCCAGTCGTAACTGTTGAACAGCAACAATGCAGTCAAGAGAAGGGACGTGACCCAGGCGAAGCTGGCCTGACTGTATTCGCGAGAAGACTTAAGCCGGAAACGCATTTCTTGTGTAAAGGAACCTGATTTTGTCATAGTACACCTGCTTTAATATTGTTTCATCTTGGAACGCACTCTTGGATCAATAAAAGCGTACAGCAGATCAACCGCTACATTAATAATGGAGATCGTAATCGCTGTGTAGATTACTCCGCCCATGATACTCGGAATATCGGGGATAAATTGCTTATCTACAATGTAACTACCGAGACCGCTGATATTAAACACTTTCTCCGTTACCGCTGCCCCACCCAGCATGGCTCCGAATTGAAGTCCAACCACAGTTACGATGGGAATCAATGCATTGCGTACAGCGTGTTTCAGCATGACCTGACGTTCGCTTAACCCCTTGGCACGGGCGGTCATGACATAATCCTCATGAATGACTTCCAGTGTAGAAGACCGAGTCATCCGAGCCACCGCAGCTGTGAGTCCCGTACCCAGAACAATGGTTGGCATAATAATCGACAGCCAGTTCTGCGGGTTGAATGTGGCGGGAAGCCACTGCATTTTGATCGAAAAGTTCAGAATGAAAATAAGTCCTTGCCAGAAATTCGGAATCGATAATCCAATCAGAGCAATAAACATGAAGGTGTAGTCGAACCACGAATTAGGCTTAATTGCAGAGATGATACCAATGGGTAATGCAATGACGAGTGCCAGTAGCAAGGAGATGACCGCCAGCGTCAATGTAATTGGAAACTTCCTTGCGATCGTTGCCGTGACATCTTCATTTCCTGCAAAAGACTTGCCAAGATCGAAGAAGGCAACTCCCTTGATATTGTTCCAAAGCTGTGTAAGATAAGGCTGATCCAAGCCATACACCTGATTGAATGCTGCAATCTGTTCCTGCGTCGCTGTCTCTCCGAGAATGTTAGCTGCCGGGTTAAACGGAGACAGATACAAAATCGTAAATACGAGTGTTGCTACGCCCAGAATGACGAATACCGTCATCAGTATTCTTTCAAATATGTACTTTAGATAAGGATTGCCATACAAAAACAGAATGCTATACATCAGACAGCCTGGAATAATGGATATCGCGAAAAACCATGGTTTGTCGATAAGGGTGTGGAACGTATCGGCCATTGTAAGTCGTTGATGTCCTTGTTCCTGAAGTATGCGGGACGTCCGCTCCTTCAACTCTGTCTGAACACTTTCTTCCAACCATTCCTCGGTCTGACGTGTGAATTCTCCCTCACTGACCTGCTGCTGGAAAAAACGATGTTTGCGACGCAGCTGTTCTTCGACTTCCAACTTAAGCTTGTTCCTGTAGGAAGAAGCGAGCAGTTCTTGCTCAGCCGCCTGCCTGGCAGCTACCCAGCCGTCATTTTTTCGATTCGAACGCCATATTAGAAACACGACCAAATTGATCGGTAATCCAAGAATGAACAGAACATATCGGTAGGAAGGATGAAGCAGCATTTTGCCATAAATAAAACTTATATTGTGTACCAACCGCGAGAGTCTGCTGCTTTCTGCAAGATTCAAACCAAGCATACCTCCTTTCATTCAGGTTTAAATTGCATTATTCCGATTGATATAGTATATATTATTTAGGGTCTAAACAATTGTCAAGGTAATAATTGTATACATATGTGTATGTGAAAAATGGATGAGAGCTGGTGATGGCATGGAACCTTTACTGAAAGTTAATGATCTATCTGTCTCGTTTCACTCTGGAGAGAGTGAGTTTCAGGCAGTGCGAGAAGTGAGTTTTGAAATACGAAAAGGCGAGACGTTGGGCATTGTAGGAGAATCGGGCAGCGGAAAAAGTGTAACAGCACGTTCTATAATGAGGCTGCTTGCATCGCCGCCCTCACAGATGAAAAAAGGAGAGATTCTATTTAAAGGAGTCGACCTGGCCAATAAAACGCAGAAAGAGATGGAGAGCATTCGTGGACGTGATATTGGCATGATCTTTCAGGATCCGATGAGTTCTCTTAATCCGACCATTAAAGTGGGTAAACAGATCTCCGAGAGTCTGATCAAACACCAGAAGGTGTCCAAAAGGGAAGCCAAGAAGCAGGCGATTGCCATGATGGAGCGGGTGGGGATAACTCGCAGCGAAATACGCTACAACCAATATCCGCACGAATTCTCCGGAGGCATGCGTCAGCGGGTCATGATCGGTATTGCACTCGCTTGTCGTCCTGAATTGCTCATTGCTGATGAGCCGACAACCGCACTTGACGTTACGATTCAGGCCCAGATTCTTAATTTGATGAAAGATATGCAGGACCAACTGGGCACATCGATTATCCTGATCACGCATGATTTGGGCGTAGTGGCAGGCATGTGCGATCGGGTTGTGGTTATGAAAGAAGGACAGATTGTGGAAACCGGGACAACAACAGAGATTTTTGCTAACCCCAAACACCCATATACGATCAGACTTCTGAATGCATTACCACGTCTGGACCAGAAGAAAAAGCCCAAACCGGTATCATTAGTCCCGAGAGATCTGGAAGACGATCAGCCGTTGCTTGAGGTGAAATCGCTCAGACAACATTTTAATCTGGGTAAAGGTAACACCTTAAAGGCCGTTAATGATATCAGTTTCCATATTCGTCAAGGAGAGACACTCGGCGTTGTAGGGGAATCCGGCAGCGGAAAATCAACCACGGGGCGTGCCATTCTGCGATTGCATGAGCCAACAGGTGGAGATGTGCTGTTTAAGGGAGTCCCGCTCAATCGCTTGTCCGCTTCGGAGATGAAGACAATGCGCAGACATATGCAGATTATTTTCCAGGACCCCTATGCATCTCTGAATCCCAAAATGAGAATTATGGATATCATTGGAGAAGCCCTTGATATTCATCAGCTTGCAGGTACTGCCGCTCAGCGGGAGAAGCGGGTGGAGGAATTGCTGGAGATGGTGGGTCTCGATCCCACCCATGCACAGCGTTATCCACATGAATTCTCAGGTGGACAGAGACAGCGGATCGGTATTGCGCGAGCTCTGGCTGTGGAACCTGAATTCATCGTATGTGATGAGCCGTTGTCTGCACTGGATGTGTCGATACAGGCACAGATCGTACAATTGCTTGAAGAGTTGCAGCAGCGACTCGGCTTGACGTATCTCTTCATTGCGCATGACTTGTCCATGGTGAAACATATCAGTGATCGCGTGGCTGTCATGTATAATGGGAAAATTGTGGAGCTTGCAGAGAGCGAAGAACTGTATTCCAACCCGCAACATGCCTACACCAAGGCATTGCTGTCTGCTATTCCTGTGCCTGATCCGGAGGTAGAAGCGAAGAAAAAGAGACATGTTGTCAAAGAAACCGCTAGAGAAAATGTTGAAGTAGAGGACCGTTATAATCTGGAACATTCCAGATGGGTAGAAGTCAAGGATGGACATTGGGTCGCAATATCTAGTTAGTAAATGCAACATATAGTCTTTTTCAAATACAAAAGAACCCCGACGATGATCTCCACAGATCGTTATCGGGGTTGAATTTTAAAGTGATTATTTGAATTGAACCGATTTTTTGATGTTATCAATCTCGGATTTGGTCTCATCATCCATGTAAGTGAAGATGAAATTGAAAGCATACCCTTCAATAATCGTGCTGTAGTAGTCCTGAGTAATCGTTGAACCGTCACCTGCATCCATCGTGATTTGCATCAGATCCATCTCTTTACCACCGATGGTTTCAGTCGTCATTTCTTTGTAATCGTAAGGGAACTGGCTATCTACCATGAATTTTTTGGTTGCTTCCAGGTAGTCTTTACCTGTACGAATACCCTGCAACAAGCTTACTTTCTCAGCAATAGCCATAGCGGAAGGGCCAACTTGACCTCCATCCAATGGGTACTGTGAAGCCATAAGCAGATTCAATGTTTTGGTCTGAGACAGTTCAATTTGTTTTTTCTTCGTTTCATCATCACCAGCAATCGCTTCGGATGAGGCACTTGTCAGTTCATTCATGCCTGCAGCATCCTGGAACTCCCAAGCTTCCGGGAACTTCAGAGATACGCCAAAGTAGTCATTGGTGTAAGAGCCTTTTTCCGTAGTCCCCAGCTCAACGTCTTGGGAATTATCGGTTTCCTTGGACTCTTCGCTTGCTGGTTCTGTGTTCTCTGTTTCTTCTGTATTCGCTGTATCAGAATCAGTTCCCGTCGTTGTTTCTGTCGGGGTAGGCTCTTCTGTTGCGGCTGTGTTATCTGCTTTGTCACCGCAAGCGGATGCAACCAGCATAATCATAATGAGCATGGCGAATAAAGAAGCTTTTTTTGGAATTGTCATATTACCCTCCTGAAATGTGTGTGTTTTCTCTCTCTACATCTTGCTTGTTCTCTAAATTGTAGCACAAACGTTCTCATTTAATACCTATAGGAATCTATAGGGGTCCTCTATAAATAAGACAATCGGCTGGCAATTGAAACAGCTTCTGTGCTGGATTGCACACCTAATTTGTTGAAAATCACTTTTTTGTGATGATTCACGGTACATTCCTTGATCTTCAATTTCAAAGCAATGGCTTTTACGGTCAGGCCTTCCGCAATCATCTCCAGAATGGTTAACTGACGCTCCGTGAACTCAACCGCTGATTTCTCAGAAAGTTCAGCAGCTTGTTGACTCTGGTAACTGTTCTGCATATAAGCAGGAATCAGCTTGGCAATGGCAATCAGTTCGCCCTGCATATCCGCGTTAATGGTGGACACATCCAAATAACCGAAATGCTGCGACCCCATGGTCAGAGGTGAGGCGTAGCAATGCCAACTTTGAAAATATGGACTTTCATGCTGCTCGGGTAGCAGACATACAGGTTCGTTGCTGTTCATCGTTACAGATATGGCGTTTACTCCACAGCTCTGTGCGGTGAAGATCATGCCTGGACGAATGGGAGAATGTTCGACTACAGCTTCAAGATCTGAACTGTAATCCATGGAAAGTAACACACCGTCCGTATCTGTGAGTAGAAAAAGATAGGTGCCTGTTAAATTTTCTTTGATATCCGATATGCTGTTCTGGAATGCATGAATCAGAAAATGATTGATTTTGCGTAGCCTGTCCAGACTGGATTTTGGTAAATAGTCGAACGGAGCCGTTCCTGCTGCATGCGAGCGAGTTGCGGACTCCTTGTGCCGTGAGGCAAATGTAATGGCAGGCATGTTGTTCCTCCTTGCTGCACAGTCGTTAAGCGAAAACGTAGTTCTTTTATTGCATCTGAGAGTGGTCTTAGCCAATCGTTTTAATGACGTGTCCTTCCTGGTCCTTAATCTCTGTTTTAACAATCTGAACGAGGAGACGATCCAAAGAAATAATCTCGAATGTCCCTTCAACCGGATGGAGATTCTGTGCCAACTCTTCAACAATCTGCTTGTTCACGGTTAGTGTAATTTGTCTATCTGATTCCAATAGAGCAGGCTGTTCTCCGGCTTTGAACAGAATATTTACATCCGGTCCGATCAACGACAGAGATTCACCTTTTGACATTCGGCTGCGAAGAATGTTACCAATTAAAACGGCTTGTTTGGCTCCAAGCTGGAGTTTGGCCGGAACCGTTTTTTGCAGCATTTTTTTGCGCGGGGACTCCCAGCTCAGTTGTTGTATGAATAAAAACGCAGTGCTTGACCCGTCCTGTTCGATTCCAAGTTGGACTGCCTGTATAACAGAAGGGATATCTGCATACGAATTTCTCATCAGATCCGTCACATATTTGGGCATGAAACTGGAGCAGGCAGACAGGAAGCCGCGAGCGTTCCAGGTTTGAATCATATCGAGTTCACGACCTGTAATGCCCACCATCTGAACAAATTGCACTGAACCATTAGGTGTTGATATCTCGGGCAGGTCAGGGTCCTCAATAAAAGCGAGCGCTGTCAGCAGGGTATCAGACGCCAAGCAGATGGGGCCATTGGCATCCATGTAATCGCCTGCGCGGAAGACATTTCCACTATTGAAGACGTATCGTCCCATATTTTGTAATAAATTTAGTGCCCAGGCTGGCGGTTCAGTCTCATTTTCGCTGCGGGTAAGTCGAAATGTGAGTTCAAAACCATACCCGCTTTTGGATGCATCCTGCATCTCTTTTTCATATAATTCAGAGAAACCATAGGTGACAAAATGCCAATGAGGCATGGGTGTGTTCGCCTTATACACGCTGATGCCGTCGAGCGGGTCCGGACCTCCAAGCATATAAGGAATGGATGTGCCATAATGATGTGGCTCCTGTTCTCCGTACAGTTCTCCGATCGCTTGATCAATCGCGTCCCAACCGGATGTGTTTTCTTCATGTGTCATTTCTAAATCCTCCTAGAATAGTCTTTCCCCCGAAAAAACATTTAAAATTAAGTCTACCTGTTCCAAGGGTGGTTTCAAGCGGCTTTAGGATGAATTGTAAGAGATAGGACTTTCGGGGTCACCAACTGCAAGGCGAGGAGTGAATTTACATGAGTATGAAAGGTATTTATCTGGCGGAGTTTGATTAGGAAAGGATAAAATCCCGGATTTGGAGGACCAAAGTCCTGCCAATGAACTCGACTAATCGTGAAGTTGATTTTGCAAAATAGATATGTTACGCTTACATTACAAGAGCAAACACAACAGAATATGCAATAACATCTTTTGATGGATTGTAACTGTGAAGACAGGCAAAACCTAAACTGATGGTGAAATGAAGGCCCCTTTTTTTGGTGCTATTTTACCTTGAGTTTAGGTTTTTCTTGTTTTCTGCTCTGAATTACAGTTTTTTACCTGGAAAAACCAAAATAAATTTCGAAAAGAGGTTGTTGTTCATGACCACGGCAAAAAAAGGATTCCCCGAAAACTTCCTATGGGGCGGCGCTACAGCTGCCAATCAATTGGAGGGTGCATTCGATAAGGACGGTAAAGGCCTCTCCACAGCGGATATGATCGCTCATGTTCCTAAAGAGAAGCGTACAGGCGGACATGCCATGGAAATTTCCTCTTCCCGAATTGAAGAGATCCTCTCCGGCAAAATCGAAGAACGTTTCCCGAAACGTTTTGGTATCGATTTCTACCATCACTTTAGAGAAGATATTGCATTGTTTGCTGAAATGGGCTTCAAAGTATTCCGTTTGTCCATTCACTGGGCACGTATTTTCCCGAACGGTTATGATCAAGAGCCGAATGAAGCAGGCTTGAAATTCTATGATGAAGTATTCGACGAATTGTTAAAATATGGCATCGAGCCGCTCGTTACATTGTCTCACTATGAGACACCGCTTGGCTTGACGCAAAAATACAACGGCTGGGCTGGCCGTGAAGTAATCCAGCACTATGTTCGATATGCAGAAACGGTGTTCAACCGTTATAAAAATAAAGTAAAATACTGGCTGACGTTTAATGAAATTAACGTCATGCTGTTCAGCCCGTACACTGGCGGCGGCATTCTGATCGATAAAGTGGACAACAAGCTGCAAACCACTTATCAAGCGCTGCATCACCAATTTGTAGCAAGTGCATTGGTAACGAAGCTTGCACACGAGATTATGCCTGGTTCCCAAGTAGGTTGTATGCTTGCTCGTATGGAAACTTATGCAGCAACTTGTAATCCGGTAGATGTTCGTCTGGCTCAACACGAGAATCAGATTAACCTCTTCTTCACGGACATGCATGCTCGTGGTAAATACCCGAACTACATGGCTCGTTATTTTGAAGAAAATAACATCGTGATCCAAAAAGAAGCAGGCGATGATGAGATCTTGCTGAACAATACCGTTGATTTCATCTCCTTCAGCTACTACATGTCCGTAACCAAATCTGCATCCGCAGACAAGGAAGAAACAGCAGGTAACCTGACTGGCGGCGTGAAAAACCCTTATCTGGAAGCGTCCGACTGGGGCTGGGAGATCGATCCGATCGGTCTGCGCGTAACCCTGAACAACTTCTGGGATCGTTACCAGAAACCATTGTTCATCGTAGAAAATGGTCTGGGTGCATATGACCGTGTTGAAGAAGACGGTTCGATCCATGACTCCTATCGTGTGGATTACCTGAAAAAACACATTGAACAAATGAAAGAAGCGATCAAAGACGGTGTGGATCTGATTGGATTCACAGCATGGGGCCCGATTGACCTAGTGAGCATGTCCACTTCCGAAATGTCCAAACGTTATGGTTTCATCTACGTGGATCTGGATGACGAAGGTAACGGAACACTCAAACGTTCCAAAAAAGATTCATTCGACTGGTACAAAAACGTAATCTCCAGCAATGGTGAGCAACTGTAGTTCTCTCGTTTCCAGGATTGTAACCGCATGTAAAGCGGGCAAAACCTAACGCGAAAGTTGGCATGGAAGGAATCTAATTTTCCTGATGGCCCTTTTAGTTGGAGATTGTCCGCTTTTTCCTGTCGACAAAGGATAGAGTAATGCATTTAGACAAAGAATGAAAATACCGTTATTAGAGAGGAATGATTGACATGACAACACCATTTCCGAAGGATTTCCTATGGGGCGGCGCTGTAGCAGCCAACCAACTTGAAGGAGCTTATAATACAGATGGCAAAGGCCTGTCTGTTCAGGACGTAATGCCACACGGGATTACAACGCCTAGAACGGAAGCACCTACTGAAGATAACCTAAAACTGATCGGTATCGATTTCTACAACCGTTACAAAGAGGATGTTAAATTGTTTGCCGAAATGGGCTTCAAAGTATTCCGTACATCCATCGCTTGGTCCCGTATCTTCCCTAAAGGCGATGAACTGGAGCCAAACGAGAAAGGTCTGCAATTCTATGATGACCTGTTCGATGAGTGCCACAAATACGGTATTGAACCACTCGTAACGATCTCGCACTATGAGACACCGCTGCATCTGTCCAAAACGTATGATGGCTGGGTTAACCGTAAAATGATCGAATTTTACGAGCGCTATGTAACAGTGCTGTTTAACCGTTTCAAAGGCAAAGTAAAATACTGGCTGACGTTCAACGAAATCAACTCCATTCTGGAAGAGCCATTCATGAGCGGCGGAATCTACACGCCAAAAGCAGAATTGTCCAAGCAGGATCTGTACCAAGCGATCCATCATGAATTGGTAGCCAGTGCCTTGGCTGTTAAATTGGGTCATGAAATTATGCCTGAAGCCAAAATCGGCTGTATGGTACTGAGCATGCCTACGTATCCGTTGACTCCGAATCCGGATGATGTGGTTGCAGCAATGCATGCGGAACAGCGAAATGATATCTTTGCTGATATCCATGCACGTGGTTACTATCCGAAATACATTAATCGTTATTTCAAAGCAAATAATATCAATATTAAGTTTGAAGACGGCGATGCTGAAATTCTGAAGCATACCGTAGACTTTATCTCCTTCAGTTATTATGTAAGTATCTGTGAGACAGGTGATCCCGAGAAACGTATCGAAGGTAAAGGAAACCTGTTCGCAGGTGTACAAAACCCTTACCTCAAAGCGAGTGAGTGGGGTTGGCAGATCGATCCGCAAGGACTACGCGTAACCTTGAACAAATACTGGGATCGTTATCAAAAACCATTGTTTATTGTCGAAAATGGTCTGGGTGCAGTCGATGAGCTGATTACCGACGAAAATGGCAATAAAACGGTGAACGATGATTACCGTATTCAATATTTGAATGACCACCTGGTACAAGTGGGAGAAGCTCTTGAGGATGGCGTAGAAGTGATGGGGTATACGTCATGGGGCTGTATTGACCTGGTAAGTGCTTCAACAGCAGAGATGAAGAAACGTTATGGCTTCATCTATGTAGACCGCAATAATGATGGTTCAGGAACACTGGATCGTTACAAGAAAAAATCATTCCACTGGTACAAAGAAGTTATAGGTACGAATGGCGCAAGTCTTAAGAACAACAATGAGTAAATACTAGTTCTTCAAGCATAGTTGTAAAGCATCTTCTTATGTCACATTAACGCACATTAACCGCTTTCACAAAAACATTGTCATATGGATAATTATATGGTAAGATGGGCCTAAGGCTAATGAATACTGGATTGTTACTGTTCAATCAGGCAAAACCAGAAGCAGGGCATATTTCGTGACCTGCTTTGGTTTTGCCTTTTACTACTTTGACGGTGCAAGGTGATGTGAAGAAATGAAAATTGAGAAGGTGCTTAACAACAACGTAGTTACCGTAATTGATCCGGGAGGAAACGAACTGGTCGTTATGGGACGTGGAATTGCCTTCAAAAAGCATACTGGTGAATTGATAGACGAGAGTCTCGTCGAAAAAATATTCTCGCTTGAAAGTAAGGAAGTATCACAGAAACTCAAAACGCTTCTGTCTGATATCCCGGTTGAATATGTCGAGTGCTCGGATGAGATTATCCGTTATGCCGAGACGGTGTTAGGTGAGAAGCTGCATGAAAGCATCTACATTTCACTGACGGATCATATTCATTTTGCCATTGATCGACATCGTCAAGGATTGCAGATCCGTAACGCACTGTTTTGGGAGATCAAGCGCATGTACCGGAAGGAATATGCCATTGGACTCAAGGCGCTACAGATTATTGAGGAAACATTAGGTGTCCTGCTTCCCGAAGACGAATGCGCATTCATTGCGATGCATCTGGTTAATGCCCAGATGAACGGTGAGATGAGGGAAACGATCAGCATTACGAATATCGTTAAGGACATACTTAACATCGTAAGACGTAGCTTTGTAATTGAGCTTGATGAAGATTCATTGAGTTATTATCGATTTTTAACTCATCTGAAGTTCTTTGCCCAACGTGTGTTGCAAGGAATGGCGATTGAAGATAAAGAAGAAGATAATCCGCTTCATGACTTGGTGAGTAAGCAGTATCCGGAAGCACATGCATGTGCAGTAAGGATTAGTGATTATACTCGTAAGATCTATAATCGCGTGTTGTCCAAGGAAGAAATACTGTATCTGACCATTCATATTGAACGAGTTGTCAGAAATGAACAAACAATCGAATAAAATTGGGATTGTTACTGCTAAAAAGGCAAAACCTAAACGTTGAATAATGATAAGCTGATCTGCTTTGTCATTATTCAGTGTTTAGGTTTTTTTTTAACCTTCATTACACATAAAAGGAGCAAAACACAATGGATAAACAACAATTGTCCAAGGATATTTTGAAGCTTGTTGGTGGCGAAGAGAATATCGATCAAGTCACACACTGTATGACAAGACTCAGATTTAACCTGAATGACAACCAAAAAGCGGACAAAGCGACGCTGAAAAATACACCAGGCGTTATGGGCGTGATGGAGAACGGTGGACAGTTCCAGGTTATCATCGGTAACGATGTACCTGTAGTGTATAACGCACTTGTTGGCAACATGTCCAAATCACCAACCGCAGATAATGCATCATCAGGTGCTTCAACTGGGGAGAAGAAAAAGAGAAATCCAATAAGTGCGCTGTTCGACTTCATCTCAGGTATGTTTACACCAATTCTGCCTGCGATTACGGGTGCAGGTATGATCAAAGGGATCGTGGCCATCCTTGTCGCAGTTGGATGGTTGTCCGATACCAGCTCGACCTACATCATTTTGTCTGCAATCGGTGACGGTGCATTTTACTTCCTGCCAATCATTCTGGCAATTAGTGCTGCACGTAAGCTGGGTAGTAATATGTATATTGCTGCGGCGCTTGCTGCGGGTATTATGCACCCGACCATTACAGCATTGCTGGCCGATGGTCAGAACTCATCCTTTATGGGGATTACAGTCATAGCGGCAACGTATTCTTCTACCGTTATTCCGATTGTTCTGGCCGTTTGGATTGCTTCATATGTAGAGAAAGCTGTTGATCGTGTTATACATGCTTCACTTAAGTTACTCATTGTTCCAACAGTTACCCTGTTAATTATGGTTCCACTGACGTTGATGACCGTTGGACCACTCGGTACTGTTCTTGGTAATGGTTTGTCTGGTGGTATCTCATGGTTGTTCGACAACATGTCCATCTTCGCAAGCATTCTGATTGGTGGTACGATGTCACTGCTGATCATTACAGGTATGCACTATGCGTTGTTGCCAATCGTTGTAGGTTCAATGACAACACTGGGTTACGACTTTATTATTCCACTGATGTTTGCAGCTAACTTGGCACAAGGTGGTGCAGCATTTGGTGTGGGTCTCAGATCGAAAAATGCTAAAACCAAATCGCTTGCGTACTCCACAGGTCTTACTGCTATAATGGGGATCACGGAACCAGCGATGTATGGTATCAACATGAAGTTCAAAAAACCATTTATCGCAGCTCTCAGCGGGGGTGCAATTGCTGGTGCATTTATGGGGATCTTCAATGTTAAATCGTATGTTATTACAGGACTTGCGGGTCTGCCGAGTATTGCGGCATTTGTCAGTCCAGCAATTAGCACATTGATTTATGCTCTGGTTGGTGGTTTGATTGCCATCGTAGCAGCAGCGATCATTACGTATTTCTTGGGCTTCCAAGAAGAAAATGCATCGGAGCCAGTAGCTGCACCAGTAGCTGAGCCTGCAACACCAGCTGCAACAACTTCTGCTCCTGCTGTAACTGAAGAAGCAAAAGCACAAGATGAGCAAGTATTCAGCCCGATTACTGGTGAAGTTAAACCGCTGAGCGAAGTGCCAGACCCTGCATTCTCCGAAGAGATTATGGGTAAAGGATTCGCGATTCAACCATCTGAAGGCCGCGTGGTTTCTCCGATTAACGGAACGGTGTTCTCGTTATCGAAGAGTGGACATGCCATTGGTCTGGTAAGTGATACAGGCGCAGAAATGTTGATTCATATCGGTATTGATACCGTGAAGCTGAAAGGTCAATTCTTCTCACCTAAAGTTCAAGCAGGTGCGAAGGTTGCCGTGGGTGATGTACTCATGGAGTTCGACCGGGAACAGATCGAAAAAGCCGGTTATACAACGATTACACCAGTCATAATTACGAACATGCATCAATATGAGTCCATTGAGTCTGCTGGTCGCACGACGATCAAAGAAAAAGACTTGTTGTTCACAGCTAAAGCTTAACCATAAGTATAAAAAAGCAGCTTCACCGGAATGTGATCCGGTAAAGCTGCTTTTTTTGTTTATAGCTTTTTAGACCACGGGAAGCATCCCCTGTACCAATTGTACAAAGTGTTGTGCAGGCTTGGAGAGATAGCGGTTCTGCAGCCAGACCAGCGCCGAGCCAACCGTGGAATGCTGATCCTGAATGCGATATACGTGGAAAGGATGCTCTTGGTATAGCTGCAGTACCGTATGTGGTACGATGGAACTGGCGAAGCCGAGTCGGACCAGCTCCAGCAACATATTAATGTCCGAGCATTCGCCCATGATGGAGGGGGTAACCTGGTGTTCCCGGAACTTGTCCAAAATCAGCTCGAACATACCGAGTCCTTCTGTACTTGGAAGCAGGAGAGGGATACCTGTAAGCTGCTCAAAATAAGTTCCCATCTCTGCTCCTACGCCCATCTCTGTCGGGCTATCCAGCGGTGTTGAAGAAATATAGAAAAGGGGCTCCTGTGGCAGGTGCAGCACCTCATAGCGTTCGGTCTGGACAGGCATGCGTACACAGGCAAGTTCAACTTTGCCATCTTCCAGTAATCGGCATAATTGCGCAGATTCATTTTGCTGAATTTTATAGGTAACCTGTGGGTGGGTGGTGCGGAACTGCTGCAGTGCTTGCGGGATCAGGCGATCCGATATGGTATTGATGCCGATGGCGAGTTTGCCCCGTATGCCGTGACGGAAACTTTGCATCTCCATTACAGCTTCCTCCATATATTTGGTCAAGGTAACCGCATAATCATAAAAGCTGCGACCCGCCTGCGTTAGCTCCATCATGCGCCCTTTGCGTTCAAATAGAATCACACCAAGCTCTTCCTCCATTAACTTAAGCTGCTGACTTAAAGGTGGCTGAGCCATATGCAGTCTTCGGGCTGCTGCTGTAATCTGTTTCTCCTCGGCAATGGCAATGAAATAGCGACATTGTTTGATATCCAAGTGGTTGTCTCCTTTGCCTGCAATGTATATGTAATTCGTATAGAAAGCCAACAAAACATGTATTTTTAATATACTACGATCTTATGTTACTATACATTAGATTTGCATACCTGACTAACAGGGCTTGGTTTCTATATGAATGTTACTGCATGAGAAAGACCTTGAATTGGAGGATGAAGCAACTTGGTTAGAACAATACATGATGCTGCTTACGCAGGGCATACCGATGAGGTCATTCGATTTATCGCACAGGGTAGCCGGTTGAATGAACAGGATGCATTGGGGAGAACAGCTCTGATGGCTGCGGTACACGGTAACAAGATAGATACGGCAAGGATGCTGGTTGACGCCGGTGCGGACATTAACCTACAGGATGCACGATTGGATAACACGCTGTTATACGCGAGTGCCGAGGGTATGTATGACATGGTGGAATTAGCGATTACAGCAGGTGCAGATACAAGCTTAACCAATCGTTTCGGCGGTACAGCCCTTATTCCTGCAGCGGATCGTGGCCATGTGAACATTGTGGAGCTGCTGTTGACACGCAGCGATGTGGATGTGAACCATATCAACAACCTGGGGTGGACAGCCTTGCTGGAAGCGGTCATTTTGGGAGATGGTGGAGTACGTCATCAGGAAATTGTCACTTTGCTTTTGCGATATGGTGCAGATCCAAAGATCGCGGATCGGGACGGGATTACACCACTTGCACATGCGCGCAAGCATCAATACACCGAAATGGAACGACTATTAACACAAGTCTGAAGCGACTTATACATTTATGATACAGAACAGTGAAAGGATATTCCTAACGAATGAACAGACATCTAGAGCAGTTTTCACAAAAGAATATGAAGGACGTATCTTCACTGATTTTGGCGGGCATACAGTGGTTTTTCTTCCTGTTTACCAATACCGTTGTTGTTCCGTTATCGATTGGACATAATTTTCAGCTGTCCCCGGATGCGATCGCTGCCTCCATGCAGCACGCATTTATACTTACCGGAGCGGTGTGTATTCTTCAAGCTGTATTCGGTCATCGATATGCGGTCATGGATGGTCCATCAGGATTGTGGTGGGGTCTGACGTTAAGCTTGACGGTATCTGCTTCATCAGCGGGTATGAGTCTGGAGCGTATTGGTGGTGGGCTGGCTGCAGGTTTTTTGTTAGCGGGACTAACGATGATGATTCTGGGCTGGCTGGGGGCAGCGCAAGTGCTGCAAAAGCTGTTCACACCTATGGTGAAGAGTGCCATGCTATTTCTGATGACGATTCAACTGACCATGAACTTTTTCAAAGGCATGATTGGATATACAGAGTTTGGCCGTTTCGATCTGCCTGTTGCGGCATTGTCCGTCGTCATTGCATTTCTGGTGGCATGGATTCAATTGAAGGGCAGGGGAAAACTGGGGAACTATGCGATCTTGATTGGGATTGTGGCAGGCTGGATCGCGTATAGTCTATTGTTCCCTGGACAGCATAGTGGACAGCCCAATCAGACAACAACAGGCCTCACGCTGTTTCCATGGGGAGCACCCAGATGGGAACCGGGCATTGTCATTACTGCTTTCTTCGTAGGGCTGGTGAATATGACGAATTCAATCACCACCTTAAGCACAGTCGAGAAGCTGTATCGGGCAGAGACAACAAGCCGTCAATATCAACGCTCCTATGCACTAACGGGTCTGTTCACGATGTTGTCATCCTGTGTGGGTGTGCTGCCCTTTGGTTTATTTGCATCTTCAATCGGGTTCCTAGAGAGTACTCGCATTCTGCGCCGGGCTGCCTTTATTATTGGAGCGGGCTTGTTATGTATGATGGGTCTTACACCTTCGGTTACGGCCTTTTTTGCACAAATACCACCAAGCGTCGGCAGTGCTGTTCTGTTCGTGGCCTATCTGCAGATGTTCGGCACGGCATTAAGAACGCTTGAAGGTACGACGTTTAATTCGAAAACGATCTATCGTGTAGCGTTGCCGGTACTTACTGGCGTTGCTGTAATGAACATTCCTGCAGAAGCCTTTCAAACGTTGCCCATGTATCTCATTCCCATTATAAGCAATGGTCTCGTGATGGGAGTGTTGGTATCATTACTACTTGAAAAAACAGTGAACTGGTCCAAAATGGAGCAACCAGCGACAGTCAGTAAAGCGGCATGAAGAGTCCAAATAATGCAACAGTCCAATTCGCTTGGGCTGTTTTTTTGTTTTTTTATCAGGCTATATGGCTATTTCACTATTTCACTATAATTTTTCCTTGCCCTGCAAGCATTCGCATCTCTCGGGAGAGACGATCCTGGTTCCCATCCTGCATTTCGAGTTGAACACCATAGTGCCATGAGGTGTTTTTTTCTTGACCCCAGCGGAGAGTACCTTCCATATATAGAGGGTCTTCAAAGAGCAACATATTCATTCCAATTCGAATATCGTTGTTCTCTACAGGAAGGGACAGCGGAAATGACAGCTGACAGCCGGATCGACTGATATCACACAGCTCGGCCTGAATGGGCTTGGGTGGTGCATTGACTCCGTTGATACTGAGAATATAGATCTCAAAGCTGATCGGTTCCTTCAATGTGTAGCGAAAGGGTTCTTTTCTATTGTTAATTGACATGGCTTGGCTTCCTCCATCAGGTTCAAAAAAGTCAGTTATGCTTATATCGACCGTTTGGAGCGATAAATGAAGAGTTGTGAAAGCAGAGATGGTTCAGGGGTTCCTTTTACACGTGTACCAGGCTTGATATAATGATGGAATATATTTCTGATCTCAGACCTGAATCAGACAGAAGGGACGGTTG
Organism: Paenibacillus amylolyticus; assembly: GCF_001570725.1. Classification (GTDB taxonomy): domain Bacteria; phylum Bacillota; class Bacilli; order Paenibacillales; family Paenibacillaceae; genus Paenibacillus; species Paenibacillus amylolyticus_A. The sequence goes on along the minus strand of NZ_BCNV01000001.1, from coordinate 3,766,729 downwards.
GATATGCGAGGGAAATTTCAAATGGTTACAGATACGGCAACAATGTGCCTGTATGATCTGGCTGCGTTAAAGCATCGTGCCCAGGATACTTCGGACTGGTGGTCCATTCCGGCGGACGAGCTGGCTGAAGTGAATGCAGGCCATTGTCTATTCCTGAATCTGGGTGCGGATGGAGTGTATGAGGTGGAATGGAGCCTGGAGGATGTAGAGGTAGATCCAGAACGTGTAGCAGAACGTGGAAAAGTGTATCATTTGCAAGTTCCGTCGGGCAATGTCTATCTAGGAGCAGCAGATGATGTCAGTGGCGGTGATTTGGAGCCGGATGAATCGTGTGAAGGGGTCCTGTTTCAGTTAAAGCCCGGAAACTATGCGTGTATCATATCCAGAGAAGCCAGCCGGATAGCGATTGTCATGACACCAAGTATTCAGGGAAATAACACGCTGGATGAATTAATCCGGATGTAGTGTACATATGTGAACAGGAGGAATTTGATATGCAGGATTGGAACGACACAACCATGATGAATGCAGTTACCCTGCGTAAACGGATGAGAATACTTGCCGTACTGGATATCATCTTTTCGGAGGAAGAATGGTTACGTGTTCATCATTATGAAGCTGAGCTTCAGCCAGGTGTAGCGTGGGGAAGTATTAATAACGGTGCAGGTGATCATCTGCATGTATTGTTTACGGATTCGGGCACGTTGATCAAAGGATTCGATCATGAGTCACCTTTGAGCCCGCATGCTCGTGAGGATGGTGAGATATACCCAGGCATGTACGATGAAGTGCCAGAAGCATTAATGGCTGTTTTGCGAGATCAGGAGGAAACATTAGATCTGGAGGATGTGACCTTTTGCCTATGGCAGGAAGGGGACGACTTGCAGTGGAAGGTTGGTAACTGGATTCAGCTGGCGATGACCGAGGAAGACGAAGCGGACGCCAGAGGTGGTGCAGAATTTTTACTTGGATATATAGAGAAGAACTCGGAAGATTACGTTGATTGGGCAGAAGGGTACTATGACTTGCAGGACCTGCCGTTGGAAGCCGTAGCTGAAGTATATGAAGAAAAACCGGTGACTGCCAGTCTGATTAAGCAGTTGTGCCCTGAGCGAGATGTGGCAGCCGCTCTGGATGAGTTGCAGCAACGCGGTTACGCCGTGGAACAAACGTAATGGAGTAGCAAAGGAGGAAAGAAGGCCATGTACAATGTACAACTGGAACGGATGCGTGAAAAGTTGATCACTCTCCGAAGTATGGACCCGAATCTGGACCTGTTCGGTGCAGAAAACCATGAATATGAAATGGAGCCTGTGTGGACGCAGGAGGATATCACGCAATTTGAACAGAACTGGCGAATTAAGTTGCCGGAGGAATATAAGGTATGGCTTCTTCATATGGGAACGGGTGGTGTAGGACCTTATTATGGTCTGGAAAACCCGAATGACGGTGTATACGCTGTACTTGGTTATGATGATGAGCTGAATGCGATCTCAGACCCTTTTCAATTCGCGGAAGCATGGAACTGGAACTATGATTGGTTTGATGACAGCAAGAAAGAAGAGGAATGGGATGTGCTGGAACATGAATATCTTGATCCAAAATGGTCAGCAGGCATGCTGCGTATTAGTGATTTTGGTTGTGCTATTTCCCTGAATCTGATCGTTAAGGGAGCCTCCTACGGAGAAATATGGGTTGATGACCGAGCCAACCGCAATGGAATTTATCCTGATCAGTATTGGGGCAATACGAATCGACTACATTTTCTGGACTGGTATGAGTTGTGGTTGGATCGTTCAATCCATCAAATGCATGAACAGAAGCAACAATCTGGAGCGAACGAAGTCTGAAGGAGGTTGTGCATATGGGCTGGGAATATGGGATTAGAGCAACGGAGCCTGCGATTTTACCAGAAGTCGTGAAGCGTTTGGCAAGTGTATTAACGTTTACCAACATGTACAGCTTAGAACACCATGCCAACGGCTTTGTATTGAACCGTGAGGATCCTTCCTGGCCTAGAGCCCTTGAAGTGTGGATCGAAGAGGCTTCAGGCGTGGAAGAGATTGCGGACGGAGCGTTGTATATCTACTGTTTGTTTCATATCTGGGGTGAAGAGGCGCGGGGCTGGATGCAGCAGATGGAGCAGGAAACCAGGCAGGTCGAAGGTGGTTTAATCTGGTTTGAACTCTGATCAGTAAGAGATTTGCCTGAAATAGGAGGATTCTATATGGCTAAAAAATCAAAAAGGACTATTCCTACGCTGATATATCAGTATCAAGGTCCGCAGCGGAATGTGGGTTTTGTGTTATCCCCTTTATACATAGAAGAATCGGTTGAAGTAGAGATGGAAGACATGCTGTTCATATATAATGAAGACTTTGACTACATTCGTTCTGCATTAGATCGCGCATTTCCCTTAACCGACCCGCGAACTGGAGAAGAGATGAAGGTACTTGATCCCTGCTGGGAGAATCCGATTACGAAGGAAGTGTGGGTGAGGATTTTATCAGAGTTGGATCAAAAGGTGGTTGCAGAGCCTGAATTACGGATGTTTTTGAATCAGTTTACCACTTGGGTGAGAAACCATTTGCAATTGGCTGACGGGATCGAAGTCACCGGCAACCTGTAAGTCAGTTGATCTTGGATTCTTCATGCGTGTGCGTAATTCAGTATATCGGCGGCCGAAGCTTATGTAATCAAGCTCCCTCATGATGATGGCGGAGCTTTTTTTGATGAACAAATATTAAAAACCGTTTGCTTCACTCACCCGTCTTATACCACAGAAAGAGAGAGAAGGAGGGATGCGGGGTGGAAACAAAAGCAGAGATGAACCAGAGGATATATGTACAGACCGAAGATGAGACGGAATTTGTGCAATCCATTATGGAACATCAAGATACGCTCATGTCCATTGCCTATAGCTACCTGCGTAACCAGCAAGATGCGCTGGAAGCGGTACAGGAGATGACGTGCCGGGCTTGGATCAAGCGTCGGACGCTGAACAATGAGAAGGCGTTCAAGTCGTGGATCATTCGGATTCTGATCTATATCTGCATCGATGAACAGAGGCGCCGCAAGCGGGCGACACCTCTGGCGAAGGAAGATCTGGAGGACAGCATTCCGGCATCTTGGATGATTAGCGTTGATGATAATCGAATCGCTATGGAATCTCTTTTGCAAAAGGTGAAACCGAAATATCGCCATGTATTATTGCTGAAATATTATAACGACATGACACTGACGGATATTGCTTCGATCCTTGGCAAACCGGAAGGTACGATCAAGACTTGGCAGCACAAGGGACTCCAGCAGTTGCGCAAGTTGATGAAGAACAGGAGGGATTGGCATGACCACTAACCCGGAGGAAAAAGCACTTCTTGCAGATGCATATCAGGTGAAAAGAGAGAAACAGCACTGGAATCCGGCAGACACGACTGTGGCAATTCAACGTGGTCTCGCGAAGGCCAGAACAAGACGATCAGGTAGGATCGTTCGTGTCAAATGGATCACGGCAGTGCTGGTCACAGCTCTGGCTACGGGTTGGTTTCTTATGGGCCCGTTTGGAAACTATGGGCAACAACCGGCAACATATACTGAGCCTTTAGCCCATTGGGGGGGACTTGAGCCCTTCCGTGGTCTGATAACTTCGGATATGGAACGTGCCACGATTACTTCAACGCTCAATCATGGTTATGTGCAACTTGTGGATCGGACGGTTACATCGGGCATATATCAGTTTACCGTGAATGCGGTTATGGCAGATGAGAATAGGATAACCGTATTGTACACTGCCAGTACGGATGCTTCGCAGGAGATATATTCGATCGTCAATACCAAGATGACGGATGCAAGAACAGGTTATGTCCTTGATAATGGAAATATAGGAGGTATGCATTTCTCGAATGATAAATACACTATTTATGGTCGAAGTACACTTGAACGAAATCGAAACAAACCGTTGCCTGAGCAAGTGAATCTTCAATTCCAGCTTTCTTCCGTTGTTCCAGATGTGGTGGAATATTCAGAAAATGGAGAGAAGGAACGGAAATATCAATTTTCCAAAAAAATGAATCTTTCTTTTGCGCTGGATCCCAAATTCTCTATCCCCAAAACGGAAATCTTGAACGTTAATCGTACTTTTACCGTTGGGGGTTATGAAGTTATGTTGTCAGAAGTGGAATTATCACCGCTTGTTACTCGGGTTAGATTTGTTTTTGAGCCGGAGCAAGAGATCGATTACAAAACGAAGTTGTTGATCAGTGAAGTCGTTCAGCCTCTTGAGATTGTAACTACCACTAAAAACGGGAAACAGACCAAGTTATCCATGGTAGGCGGGAGCGGAACGGAAGACGGAATGATGTATTCTTTCAGTAGCAATCTGTTGGACCATCCGAAGTCCATGGTATTAAAACTTCGTGGCAAACCAGATAAGGTCTATGATGATTTGCAGGAAGCCAAGAATGATGAACTGGGGATCAAAATCAAATAAGATGAACTAACTGGAATAACTCTTATTCGAATTGGGTGGTTTATAAGCCGAGGTTTTTAGTCAGGTTTCCATGCCAAAACGATCAAAGTACTTTCGGTACCTTGATCGTTTTTTTGCTGTTTAGTAACTAGGGAAATAAATATGAAGATAAAAAATATCTTCGTCGGTGTGAAACGTTAAAGTTCCGTTGTATTGTTCCGTAATATGACGCATGCTCTTAATACCAAAGCCATGACGATCTGTGTTTTTCTTATTCGTTTGTATCACATCATCTCTAATAATCAGGTCACTATTAAAGTAGTTGGTGATATGAATAGATATGATACCGCTTTCATTTCCGATTGCAATAGAGATCGTTCGCTTCTTATCATGGGTTACGGATTGGACAGCCTCCAGTGCATTTTCTATTCCATTGCTTAAGAGAGAGTATAGATGAGTGGGTGAAATAAAAGATAAACATCGGCCATCAGCCATGCAACTCATTCGAATCTGATTTTTTTCACAGTAAAGCTGCTTTTTATAGAGAATTACGTCAAGAATATCACTACCCGTTTTCAACGATGTATCATAGACTTCAATAGCAGCATTCAATGACTCGAGTTCTTGATGTGTCAGTTTATAACTGATATTTGACAATTGTTGACGGAGATCGTGACATTTCATATTAATCAGTTCTATTTCACTTCGCATATTATCAAACTGTTTTTTCTCCACATAGAGTAGTTCATCCATGATTAATAAATCCTGTTTTAGTTTGCTGGTTTCTAATATTCTTGTGCGAAATAATAACGTAAGTAAAGCATACAGAATTGAAAAAATTCGAATGATGAAATCCAAGATACTATTTTCACCCTCGAAGGAACGACTTAACGAGTTGATGATTACAGTGACGAAAATAAAGATCAATGAAAAAATAACAATTAAAACCTTGTTACTTCTATCGTGTTCATAGACTTTGTTTCGACGAAAAAGTAAAGCGAGTGAAATACTAAAAATACAATGTATCAAGGAGTACACTAACCAATCCCGTAACGGAACCATTTCTTTAAAGGGGGAGAGTGTTTCATACGGATTTTGTTTGAATACAATAATGAATATTTCATACAACCGACCTACAATCATCTGGATCGCAATTCCACCACAGAGACAAAACAATAGTTCTGAAAAATTTTCCTTGTACAGCAAGCATAAAGCACTCAAAACGAAAAGATAGACAATAGTACTTATGACTCCAGGAAATAGATAGGGATAATGATAATTCATATAAGATACCAACAATAGAAGTGGAATCGCCAAGTTAGCCATGATACATAGTTTTAACCAAAACCCTTTTGATTTTTGATAAGGCAGAGTCAAAATGAAAATACAAAACACAAATTCAATCAAACTAGCTGATCGAATGATAATCTGTTTGGAGTAGACAACCAAAAAATCAGAAATCATGCTATTCATCTTTTTCTCTCACATATTCCATTAGTTTATTAACAAAGGCTTTTTTTCTGGGCTGACTGATCCGCAGCTCAACGCCTCCATCTAATGTAACAGTGTATCCATGTACTCTTTGCACATACGCCAGATTGACCAAGTAACAATTATTGCATCTGAAGAAATCATACCCGTGCATTTTTTTTTCGATAGATGAGATAGTTGCATACTGCCGGAAGCTATTTTCTACCGAGTGATAAATGACATGATGCCCTTCCGTTTCAACATAGCGGATGCTTTTGGGAGAAACTTTGAGCATTCCTTTGTCCGAAGGGATAAGTATTTCATCTTTGGGATTATCGTTAAGCCTTTGCATGGCCCGTGACATTTTCAAGGCAAAATCAAAGTACTCCACCGGCTTTAACATATAATCAAGCGCTTCCACTTCATATCCTTGAATAGCATACTGGGTAAGATTGGTGATGAAAATAAGAATTGCTTTTTTATCAAGTAATCTGATACTACGCGCAGCATCCATTCCGTTCATATACGGTAATTGAATATCCATAAAGATGATATCAAAATTGGACTCGTAATTCTCTAATAGTGCAACAGCTTGAGAGAAATGCACAATATTGAAGGAAAGTCCTTTTTCAGCACTATAGTTCGTCAGATGACTTTCTAACAAACGCGCTTGATTGATATCATCCTCTACAATAGCGATTTTGATAATCATCATTCACCCCTCAGTTTTATCTCTAATGTATGTTCACTATAGAAAGCAAGCATCTCTTTGTCAATAATACAACCCAAAACTCAGCGCAAACTAAAAAAAAACCTCATAAACTAAAAAACCAATCGTAAATTTCCGTTAATTCTTTGAGTTTATGCCAAATACCACAAACAACCGGCGTTACCCCATACAATAAATATGCGCTTGAGAAAGCGTATACAAATACTTGATTAAAAGGGGATAGCAACATGGGGAAAAGAACAGCAAAAACAGCCTTCACAGCAATTTTTATGGTTATGATGTTGGTCGCATTAACAGCTTGTGGAAGTGGAACAGATGGAGAGAAGTCGGGTGCATCCAATAACCCTACAGGGTATTATGCGTCTACGACTAATGTTGCATTCACAAGTGCTTACCCGGAACATACGTTCAAAAGAGCCACTTTCGGCGTTCAATCCATTGAGACATTTGCAGATAATACGTACATCTTAACATCCACAGGTACTTCTTTTTCGGGAGCTTTGTTATTTGAAGATAGCGGTGAATACGATGTTGTACCTAGAGGAGCGGACATCACTAAATATTATGGGACAGTAACTGTAAAAGACGAAGATGGGCTACGTACACTTGAATTATCCCAACCCACATCAGTGATCGTGAATAGTTCATACTCGGCAGGTGCAAACCCAATTGGCTATTTGAATACACTCGCATGGACGGATGAAATGGGGCAAGCAGCTGGTGGAGAAGGAGCAGCCTTAACAGCAGAGCAGTACCTTGAATCTGTATCATTCCCGGCAACTTCTATCATTGTCGACCCTGCAAGAGCAAGCTTCGATTATACGGTACTTAAAGAGAGCGAAGAAGCAACACATTAAGTTAAATAAATGGACTCTGTAGGAGGTAGCTGCATTGAAAAGCAAAAAAAAATTATGGCGCGGATTGACCGCGCTTTCAGCATTCCTTTTAGCCTTTAGTTTATTCATGACGGAGTTGCTAATGAGTTGGAGTGGTCAAGTGAATGTTTTTCTTAAAATCACTCCGCCTGTGATCCAAGCTGATGAGAGCTCCATGTATTATAAAAGCAAATATGAGTTATCTGATCAGGGTCTAGCAGAGATGTTAGTTGATTCAGATAAACATGACGTACAAACGATGGAAGAAGGAACGGTTCTCTTAAAAAATAACCAAACCTCTCTGCCGTTACGTGCTGAAGAACGTAGTGTAACTTTGTTTGGTCGGGCGACGGCAGATCCTGTATATAGCGGGAATTCTGGTGGACCCGGTATGGATGAGAAACGTCAGGTTAATTTATACAACGCTTTGAAGGAAGCAGGATTCACCATTAATGACAAGTTGTTTGATGCTTACAAGAACAGTGATGTGGCTAGAGCAAAAGCATCTCCGGATTGGTTCATTGGAGAAGTCGACAAAAACTTCTATACCAGTGACCTTCAAGCAACATACCAAGATAATTTCAATGATGTGGCTATTGTCATGTTGTCCCGTGATGGTGGGGAAGGTAAAGACTTAGCGACAACCGACAGAGACGGTATGTCTTACTTGGCACTTCATAACACAGAAAAAGATCTATTGAAAATGATCAAGGATAGCGGGAAATTTTCCAAGATTGTTGTTCTCATCAATAGTGCATATGCGATGGAACTAGGTTGGCTTGAAGAACAGGAGTACGGAGTCGACGCTGCCCTGTGGATCGGAAATCCGGGTCTTAAAGGCTTTACAGGTGTAGCTAATGTATTAGTAGGTGCGGCTGATCCTTCAGGTAGACTCGTGGATACCTTTGCAGCAGATTCCTTGTCTGCACCAGCGGTAAGAAATGCAGGCGATTTTCAATATTCAAATGATAATGGTCATTATATCATCCAGGCAGAGGGAATCTATCAAGGATACAAGTACTACGAAACAAGATATCACGATGCTGTCTTGGGCTTGAATAATGCGGACAGCAGCGCAGGTGCTTTTGTTAATCAAGAACGCTGGAGCTATGCTGACGAAATGGTATATCCATTTGGTTATGGAACTAGCTATGCTAATTTCACTCAGCAGTTAACTTCGGTTGAATGGGACAGAAATGCCAAAACAGTAACGGCTCAGGTTAAGGTGACGAATGAGGGCTATCCTCAGGAATCAGCTTATACAGGAAAGTCCAAATCAGTCGTACAGGTCTATGCTCAACTTCCATATGAAGAAGGACAAGCAGAAAAATCAGCAATTCAGTTAGTTGGATTCGGGAAAACGAGTGAACTGGCTGCAGGTGAATCTGAAGATGTCACGGTTACCATTGATGACTATTTATTTGCAACCTATGACGAGAATGCAGAAAATGGGGCTGATCCTAGCAAGAAAGGTAGTTATGTCTTTGATCCAGGCGACTACTATTTTGCAATAGGTAATGATAGTCATGACGCTCTCAATAATGTGATGGCGAATAAGCAAGGTGCAGCCGTAGCCGGCAAGCTATTGCTGGCTGATGGTTCAGTGGTAGATGGAGATGCAAATAAAGCAGTCTCTGTACCGCTAGAAACGTTAGACAATGTGACCTATGCCAAATCTCAACAAACCGATGAAGTGGTTTCCAATCAATATGAAGATATTGATTATAATTACTTCGCTGAAAATGTCGTTACGTATTTAACACGTAACGACTGGGGTACGTACCCTAAAGCATACACCGATGTTGAGGCTACTGATAAATTAAAAGAAGTATTGTATAACGAAAAATATCAAAAACCTAGTGATGCTCCAGCATATGATAGTTTTGCTCAAGGCGTAGATGCAGGGCTGAAACTGGTTGATATGAAGGACGTTCCGTTTGATGACGATGAGAAATGGAATACGTTCTTGAGTCAATTAACGATTGCTGAGTTGAGTGCAACGATCGGGGAGAATTTTGGACAACCAGCTGTGAAGTCCATTAATAAACCTGCCAACAAAAATACAGATGGACCTTCAGGCGCTCAATCCAATTATTTATTTAATAATGGTCAACCGTCTACGGCACATGTTAGCCAAATTGTAGCAGCATCCACATGGAACCAACAGCTATTAGCAGAACGTGGTGATTTTATCGCAGAGGATGCCTTGTTCAGTGGAACGACACAGCTGTGGTCACCAGGAGCCAATTTACACCGGACTCCATTTAGTGGACGTAACTTTGAATATTATTCTGAAGATAGCATTTTGAGTTATATCATGGGTGCAGTTCAGACTGAAGCTATGCAAGCGAAGGGATTAACCGCTGCCATTAAACACTTTGTTGCCAACGATCAAGAGACGAATCGTAGTGAATTGGCTACATTTGCGACGGAACAATCCTATCGTCAAGGTCCTTTGAAAGCATTTGAGGGTGCCTTCACCAAAGGAGAAGCGCTTGGTACGATGATGTCATTCTCTCGAATTGGTGCTCGTTTGGCCTATGCAGATCATGCAACGCTAACACAAGTGCTTCGAAATGAATGGGGCTTCAAAGGGGTTACGATTACAGATTCAGTTAAAGGTAATCCAAACATCCCAACGGTGGAATCACTTGTTGCTGGAACAGATACGTTTAACGCGGATACTGCCCGTGCGAGTGAGATTCACAAATATCTTGCAAGTAACAAGGATGGTTACGTATTGCAAGAGTTAAGAAGAGCGAATAAAGGCTTCTATTATTCCTTAGCTAAATCTAATTTAATTAATGGTCTATCCGCCGAAACCGAAGTGGAAGATTTTGTACCATGGTGGCAAACGTTTTTGAGAGTTACAAATTATGCACTTGGTGCATTCACGCTGTTGAGTTTAATCCTATTCATTAGAACAGGATATGCTAGAAGGATAAAGGGGGTTTAACCTACATGGTCTTATTTAAAGACAGAACACTTGGATTTTGGATCGGATTTATGGCTGCGAGTTTGATGCTGGTGGCTAACATTGTGTTTATCATTGTGAATCATGGTGATCGTACCTTTTCCTTCATCACCTTTGGTTTGATTATCACTGGCGTATTAGGAGAATTGCTGGTTTTGCTTAAAAACTACTTCTTTGCACCGTTGCTACCAGCCGTTTCTTTTGGAGTGGCATTATCCATGCATTTCTATTTAGGGTTCCCGACATTATCAGATGTTGTGAACGGAGTTAACTTTATTGGAGGAAATCCTCAAGCGGTTGTAATCTTTGGTATTGCCTTTGCTGTTGGGACGATTGCAGCACTGATCTCTTGTTTTATGAAGCAATCCAAGTCCGAAGGGGTAACCAATCCTGTTCATATTTCAAAATGAAAGCGGAGAAATATAAATGAGAAAAATTAGTATCTGTGATGGATGGAGTTTTGTAGAGAATATTACTGATGAATTTTTCAACTTTACAGGGGAGGGGACAGCCGTAAGGCTGCCCCATACTTGTAAAGAAGTCCCTGTACACTACATGGAAGAGAGCGCTTGTCAGATGATCTGTGGTTATAGACGTCATCTGGTGGTTCCGGATTCACTGAAAGGTCAGCGTTTGTTTCTTCAGTTTGACGGGGCCGCTCACGTGGCAGAAGTATTTGTCAATGGCGAGCAGCTAACAACTCACAATGGCGGATACACTGCTTTTCGAGTAGAAGTAACGGATAAACTGGTGTACGGAGTCGAGAACAGAATTGTCGTTCGTCTGAATACACGAGAAGATGCAAATGTACCGCCATTTGGTCATGTCATTGACTACATGACTTACGGTGGACTCTATCGTGAAGCATGGTTGTTAGTTGCTAATGAAAGCTATGTAGAAGATGTTTTTGTTCGAACACCGGAGAAAAACCAAGCACTTATCGACGTTACAATTAGTCATCCTGATTCAACACATGTTGTGGAATTAAGCTTGTTAGATCAACAGCAAACGATAGTTGCTCATACAACCCTGAATGTAACAGGGGCAGAACTTAAAGAATGCAGGATTAATGTTCCTGATAGCAACGTGTGGAGCCCGGAGACTCCTTATCTTTACTCGTTGACAGCAACACTTAAAAAGCATAATGGAGAAATAATAGACGAATATAATGTGTTTTTCGGATTCCGCCAAATTGATTTTCGTTATGATGGATTCTATTTGAATGGTGAGAAATATAAGATTCGAGGGCTGAATCGCCACCAGAGTTATCCCTATGTAGGTTATGCCATGCCTGCGTCAATGCAAGTGGAGGATGCACGAATATTAAAGGAAGAACTACATGTTAACGCAGTTCGCACCTCGCACTACCCTCAGTCCAAATATTTTTTGGATGCCTGTGATCGTTTAGGCTTGCTCGTGTTTACCGAGACACCAGGTTGGCAACATATCAAAGACGATGATGATTGGAAACAAATTGTTTGTGAAAACGTGGAAGAAATGATTCTGCAGTATCGCAATCACCCTTCAATTATTCTGTGGGGGGTTCGATTGAATGAATCGCAAGATGATGACGTTCTATATACAAAGACTAATGAAATCGCTCGCCGTTTGGATCACAGCAGACAGACCAGTGGGGTTCGCTTCCTGTGGAGAAGTAGTCTATTAGAAGATGTCTATGGGTTTAATGATTTTTCTCATACGGGAAAGAACGGTGCGCTACTACCAAGGTGGTTGATTTCTCCGAGTAAAAGCAAAGCGTATTTGATCTCCGAATTTAATGGTCATATGTTCCCAACAAAAGCAACAGATGAGCCTTCTCGCCGGCTTTCTCATGCTATGCGTTACGCGAATGTCTTGAATGAAGTGTATAAAAGAGAAGACATTGCAGGCTCTTTTGGCTGGTGTATGTTTGATTATCAAACCCATGGTGATTTTGGATCTGGGGATCGCATTTGCTACCATGGTGTGCTGGACATGTTTCGTAATCCGAAGCTTGCTGCCAGAGTCTACGCCAGTTTCTCAGAAAATGCTCCTGTTCTGGAAGTGGGTTCAGATATGCATATCGGAGATTACCCTGGTGGCGCTGTTGGTGAAAACTACATCTTCACGAATGCGGATCAAGTCCGGCTGTATAAGAATGACATCATGATCCGGGAGTTCGAACCGGTTAACCAAAAGTATCGTTATTTACCACATCCACCGATCGAATTCTATGACACCGTAGGAAACGTAATTGAAGAAGGAGAGAAGTATTCTCGTAAGAAAGCAGATGCCATCAAAGAGAGCCTATTAGCGATCCAACGCTTTGGAACTGCATTACCTGTAAAGTATATTTTTAAAGCCGTATGGGTCATGTGTCGTCACCTTGTATCACCGATCACCTTCTATCGTTTGTTTTTCAAGTACATCGAGAATTGGGGAGCTTCAGCACCCGTCTATCGTTTTGAAGCTGTGAAAAAAGGAAAGGTTGTCGCAGAGGTTGTGAAATCATCTAACGCGAGTATTCATGTGGAAACCACCGTTAGTGCTGCGGAATTAGTCGAAGCTGACACGTATGATATGGCGTCAGTTCGTATTCGAGTAGTAGATGCCAATAACAATAATGCAACCTACTCTCATTTACCTTTATTTCTAAAAGCGGAAGGATCGATAGAAATCGTAGGACCAGACTGTGTCGTCGCAGAGGGCGGTATGTGTGGTACGTATATCAAGACACACGGAACAGCTGGCGAGGGAACATTGACCATCATCTCTAATCAGACTGAACCCATCCAATTAAGCTTTAACGTGAAATTAGAAGGAAGTGATCGGTATGCAAGCAATCAGGTTGCACTGGAACAACTATCGAGATAAGCATCCCAAGTTGGCAGAATTTTTAATGTTTTTGATTTTGAGTAATGGCATCACCGTTTTTCAAATGGTTCTTATGCCTGTGTTAAAAGCCATATTTAACGGAAGCAGTATGGAAGCCTATACTTTTCAGCTTTTTCCGCTAGGTCATAATTTTGACGGATCGGTGTACTATATTTTCAATTATCCAGCGGGTTCAATTGCGTCAGGTGGAGGCGGAGGTCTGGCTTACTTCATGGCTGTCCAATTAACCCTGGCTATTGCTCAGGTCATTAATTTCTTTGCACAACGAAATATCACCTTCCGATCCAAAGGGAACATTTATAAAGCGGCGTTTTGGTATCTTGTAGCTTATATTTTGATTACCATTTGTGCAGGAGCTCTTCAGGGGTGGTATAAGGAACCGATCTACAGCTTCTTTATCGAACGATTTGGAAAATCTGGTGAGACAACTGCGGATCTAATCACCATGATTATTAATGCTGCCATTTCATTCTGGGTATATTTCCCGATATTGAAAATCATATTTAAAGAGAAGAAAAACAAGATAACAATAGGATAAATACAAGTTACTAAGAAGAGGTTTGTTATGAAACTATTATCTTTCGTAATACCGTGTTTTAACTCGCAGGATTACATGGATCGGTGTATAGATAGCTTGCTAATTGACGATGAAGAACTTGAGGTCATTATTGTTAACGATGGATCTAGCGATAGCACCCAACGGATTGCAGATCAGTATGAGGCGAAGTATCCATCCATTGTAAGAGTCGTACACCAAGAAAATTTAGGCCACGGTGGAGCGGTCAATACAGGTATTAGTTTTGCGAATGGATTATTCTTAAAGGTTGTTGACAGTGATGATTGGATTGATCCTAGTGCCTTCAAAGAAATACTTGTAACACTAAAAACGTTGGTAGCGGAAGATAAAACAGTCGACATGGTTGTAAGTAATTTTGTCTATGAGAAAACAGGGAAAAAGTACAAAAAAGTGATGGAGTACGGAAAAAACTTTCCTGAAGGATGCATTTTCTCATGGGACGATATTAAACCCTTTCGCAAAGGTCAGTATATCTTGATGCATTCGATTATTTATCGCACGAGTCTATTAAAAGAATGCAAATTGAAACTTCCAGAGCATACGTTTTATGTGGATAATCTGTTTGTGTTTAAACCGCTGGAAAAAGTGGAGCGCATTTATTATGTAAATGTCGATTTCTACCGCTATTTCATTGGGAGAGAAGATCAATCTGTCAACGAAAAAGTGATGATTGAGCGAATTGACCAACAGCTGAAAGTTAATAAACTCATGATCGACCAGATCAATATGGAAGAAATTAAAAGTCTGAAACTTCGTCAATATATGCTGAACCATCTCGAAATAATAACCGTGATATCTACCATATTATTGATTCGTTCAGGAAAGAAGGAAAATCTAAAAACGAAAAAAGAACTGTGGAAGTACATGAAGGATAAAGATATTGAATTATACAATAGTATCCGGTATGGAGCCATGGGGAGATTGATGAATATGCCGGGTCATTTGGGTCGTACCATGTCAGTAGCTGCCTATAAATTATCACAGATGATTGTAGGATTTAATTAAAAGTATAATACAACGTTTATCATCTTCAAACCTGTGGATACGTATAGAATCCACAGGTTATTTCATACCAATTGCTTTCTCATATACGAATGAAAGGTAAGGTGAGTGTACATGCAGCACGATTATTTAGTCATAGGTTCCGGATTATTCGGTAGTACATTTGCTTATGAAGCAGCCAAACGGGGGAAGCGAGTAAAGGTTATCGAAAAACGAGACCACGTTGGCGGTAATATCTATACGGAACCGATCGAGGACATACATGTTCATAAATATGGGGCACATATTTTCCACACCAATAATAAGGAAATCTGGGACTACATCAATCAATTTGCGGAGTTCAATCGATATACGAACAGCCCCGTCGCCAATTATAAAGGTGCAATATATAATTTACCTTTTAATATGAATACGTTTAATCAGCTATGGGGCACGATTACCCCTGATGAAGCCAAGTTGAAGATTGCTGAACAGATAAAGGCAACACAGATTAAAGATCCGAAAAATCTCGAAGAACAAGCCATCTCATTAATTGGAACGGATATTTATGACAAACTGGTGAAGGGTTATACAGAAAAACAGTGGGGGCGTAAAGCAACAGAGTTGCCTCCCTTTATTATTAAACGTGTGCCTGTCCGATTCACGTATGATAATAATTATTTTAATGACCGATACCAGGGGATTCCTGTAGGTGGGTATACCCAAATCATCGAAAGAATGTTGTCGAGTGAACGGATCGAGGTAGAACTAAATCAGGACTTTTTTTCCAACAAAGAATTCTATTTAAAAAGCTCCCCAAAAATTGTGTATACAGGAATGATCGATCAATTGTTTGATTATACATTCGGTAAGTTAGAGTATCGAAGTTTACGATTCGAATCCACGACTATAGATCAGCAAAACTTTCAAGGCAATGCAGTTGTAAATTATACCGATTCTGAAACACCATACACCCGAATTATCGAGCATAAACACTTTGAATTCGGCAAGCAGTCCAAGACAATCATAACGAAAGAGTATCCCCAACCTTGGGGCAAAGACGACGAACCCTATTACCCTCTGAATGATGAAAGTAATAATGGAAAATATAGAAAATATCAAAAACTTGCACAGCAATCACCACATATTATATTGGGTGGACGTTTAGGAATGTATCAATATTATGATATGCACCAAGTTATTGCTGCTGCCTTGAATACAGTTAGGGCGGAATTCGGGGAGTCGCATTAAAGTCGCTACTAAGCGATTTTTTTGTTTACAGATCAATATAACAAGGGTCTTCCGTAATACCACTTTGTGCTATATTATCTCTACATACAAGAAAAAATGAAAGCGTATTCCTATGCTAGGGAAATAGAGATTAGATAGGAATCGGAGTAGCTGAGCGTTGAGAAATACAAATAATACGGTTAATCAATCTGTACATTGTGAGGTGACACATGAATCGGGACATATTGAAGCATGCATTTTTAAATCCGGATCATTCCTTTCGTTCGGTTCCATTCTGGGCTTGGAACGACAAGTTGGAGCAGGAGGAACTGAATCGCCAGATTGATGGATTCAAGGAACAGGGCATGGGTGGTTTTATGATGCATGTGCGTGAAGGCTTGGAAACACCCTATCTGAGCCAAGAGTTTATGCATCGGATCAAGGACAGTGTTGCTAAGGCGAAGGAGTCAGGCATCTCTGCCTGGTTGTACGATGAAGATCGATATTCCTCAGGGATGGGTGGTGGAATGGTCGCGAGTAAAGGCGGCGATAAGGTGCGTGCGAAGGCACTGACGTTAGATATGAGCCGCACCTTTGAACGAGAAGATACATCCATTGTTGCCATATACCATGCCATCATAACAGGGGGAAGTATCACGAAGCTGAGGCAACTGGCAGAGAATGAGATCGAAGTGGATCTTGATGCGGAAGATGAGATCTATCTCCTCTTCCGTGTCAGAATCGCTGATAAAAACGATTGGTGTCATGGGGACACCTACACGGATCTCATGAATCCTGAGACGGTAAAGTTATTTATTGAGACAAACTATGAACCTTACAGAGAAGTAGTTGGAGAAGAATTCGGAAAAACGGTTCCGGGGATATTTACCGATGAGCCGACGATCCAAGGTTTTGCCGAACGTATGAATGAACCAGAATTGACTTGGATTGCATGGAGTGAAGTATTTGCACACGAGTTTGAAGTCAGAAGAGGATATTCCATATGGACGTTGCTTCCATACTTCTTTTTTCAAGGTACTCTTTCTCCACAAATACGTTATGACTACTGGTTGACCGTGACCGAAACGTTCAGCGAATCGTATACAAAACAAATCGGGGAGTGGTGCCAAGAGCATGGCATTCAGTTCACCGGACATTTTCACTCCGAAGGTAGCATCGTTGGACAGACTCGTCATTGCGGTTCAGTAATGTCGCATTATCGATATTTGCACATACCAGGTATTGACACACTGGGAGAGCAAACTAAAGAACATTTAACGATTAAACAGGTGTCCAGTGTTGCAAATCAGTTCGGTAAGAAACAAGTAATCACCGAAACTTACGGTGTGACAGGCTGGGACTTAACTTTTGAGAGTCGAAGATGGATTGGGGATTGGCAATTTGCTTTAGGCATTAATCTATTGACTCATCACTTATCCTGGTATTCACTCAGAGGATGTCGTAAACGGGATTACCCGCCATCTTTCAATTATCATACGAACTGGTGGAATCATAATCGGTGCATGGAGGATTATTATGCAAGACTTGGCTCGGTCTTAAGTGAGGGGAAATTAACTCGGAATGTGCTCGTGATTCATCCAGCCTCATCGGTGTGGTCACATTTAGGACAAAATGTAAACATATTCTCATGGAAGAATTCCGCAGGTAATGAATCCATGCTGACAGACTACGATAAGTCGTTCAACGAATTCATTAACCGTATGGTTGAATGGCATGTCGATTATGATCTGGGTGATGAGCTTATCATGAAAGAGTTCGCCAGAACTGAGAAAGGTCAGCTATACGTGGGTGAAGCACAATATTCACTCGTTGTTCTACCTTCTCTACACAATGTCATGTCCTCAACACTTGAGGTGTTGCTTTCATTTATGCACAGTGGAGGTATTGTTGCTGCATTTGGGGAAGTGCCGTACTTAGTAGATGGCAGGTCGGAGAGTCTGCAACGTTTGGATGACCTATATAAGCATTTTCAATATATTCAATTCAAAGATTCTGCTGAACTGATAACGCTGTTGGACGAGAAAACATCACGTGCCGTAAGCATTCAGGATCAGGATGGCAATGAAGCGAAGCATTTTCTGCACATGCACCGGCAAGTACAACATGGCTCGACTGTTTTTATTGTAAACAATGATCGGAATAACACCCATCAAGTAGAAATCTGTATCTCAGAAGGGCAACACCTGGAAGAATGGAATGCTTGGTCGGGAGAAATCATTCCACGTCCAGTTTATAAGAAAGATGGCAAGATACGCTTCAGCGATACATTCGGACCAGCACAGTCCAGGCTGTATATTGTGTCATCTATTTCAACCCATCAAGAGACAAATGCAACCGTTATCAATGATGAAATGCCTGACGGGAATCAACGTTCCGATCAAGATCAAACCATGTTTAAGATAAGCAATGAGTACATTTCAGAGCTACAGCCTGTCTCGTTTAAAAGAACTGAGCCTAATGTGCTGATTCTTGATCAATGCCAGTTTCGCCTGGGGAATGAGGCATGGTCCAAGCAAATGGAGGTGTGGAGGGCTCAACGTATGATTCGTGAACGACTGGGTATGCGTCAGGTATTCCACAACGGAAACCTGCAGAGGTACTTTTGGATTCATGAGGATCATCCGGGCAATGGAACCCCGCTGGAACTCAGGTTTACATTTGTGGTTGCCGATGTGCCAGCGAATGATGCATTTGTAGTATTTGAAGATGCATATCGTTTCGATTTTGAGCTTAATGGCACCCGCTTAAATAAAGAGCCAGAAGGATATTATTTGGATCGAAGTATGCAAAAAATTAAATTGTCGGGATTGCGCGAGGGCATCAATACATTAACTGTTCTGATCTCGTATTGTAACGATATGGAATTGGAGAACGCATATATTATCGGAGATTTTGCTGTCGACCCTAATCGTAAAATAGTGAGTGAGCCTGAAAATCTAACTTATGGCGACTGGCGTAAACAAGGCTATCCCTACTATTGTGGCAGTATGAACTATGATTTTGAGATTGAAAAGGGTATCGAATCAGTTAACGGATACAGACTGGAGTTTGGTAAATATGCGGCTGTTCTTCTTGATATCAAGTTGGACGGAACAACAGGTAAGACCATTCCGTGGAAATGCGAGGCATGGTTTGATATAGAATCTGCCCTCCTGACGGAGCAAAAGAATAAAGTCGTGGTTGAAGTCGTTGGAAGTCCAAGGAATCTGTTCGGTCCACTTCATCAAAAGGAGATCCATCCAAGCTGGATTGACTGGTGGTCATTCCACCCCGAAGATGAAGATTATACATTAGAATACCAAGGCACTCCCTACGGTTTATTAGAACCCATCAAACTTCTATGTAGTAACAAGAAGGTTCGAGAATAGTGCGAGAAGGGATGTACCACAAGGTCGTAAGCCTTGTGAGACATCCCTTCTAAAATAAGAAAAGCTGCTGATCTTATACAGTTAGAATGTCTACTCCCAGAGCTGGAAGCGTCAACTTCTGATTCAATCTCTCGCTAGTCAACAAGCTGCGATAAGGAACGTCCAACGTAATCTCTCGTTGCTCATTCGTCAGGTTGATCAGGAACAGGAAGTTTTGCTCCCCCTTCGTTCGGATCGACAGCTCGACACCTTCCGGCAACTGGATTTTGGGCGCCAATTCCTTTTCCTTCAATATGTCTTCAAACAACTGATAGAAATACGATGGCTCCGGCCAAGTGCCGACATAATACACTTCACCTTCACCAAGCTTATTGACAGTAATCGCCGGTACACCCTCGTAAAAGTCGTTGTCATACCAGGCGATCGGCTCTGCACCTCTCAGTTCCAGTAGATCACACCATTGCTTTGTAGCGAAAGTCTTGCCCTCCGCGTTCCGTATCCGATGTTCACTGTTGCCGATGGCATCATATTCACTTACGACAACACCCGCCGCTTCTACCAGTAGCCCCGGCAGAGGAAGCATCTCACATACATTCCTCATGTTCTTCACGCCAGTCCGATTGGTGAGGACAACCGTACCACCCTTGGCTGCGAATTGCTCCAGCCGCTGTGCTACTTCTTCACTTAACAGGAAGAGGGAAGGGACAATGACCAGCTTGTACCCGTCGAGCTCCTCAGTCCAGTTGATAACGTCTGTACCGACGCCCATTTTCAGAAATGCATTATGCATAGAGGACAAGTTGTCTATATAGTGCATTCCCCCTTCCGCCTGCGGCTGAAGGGAAAGCGCCGTATGCTGATCATGCGAATGCAGAATCGCAACCTGG
Source organism: Paenibacillus amylolyticus (assembly GCF_001570725.1). GTDB lineage: Bacteria > Bacillota > Bacilli > Paenibacillales > Paenibacillaceae > Paenibacillus > Paenibacillus amylolyticus_A. The sequence goes on along the minus strand of NZ_BCNV01000001.1, from coordinate 3,746,274 downwards.
GTAACAATGGTTGAGTCGGCCAGCAGTTCTCCTAATTGGTTCACCTCGCTAGTAAGCTCCGCGAATTCCCTGAATCTGCGTCCAGGAACATTGCTATGGTCGATCAGCCCGTGCCAGAACTGTTCCGCTCCGACGGTAGCACTCCGCCAGCGGAAATGGACGACCATATCCGCACCGCGAGCGATTGTCTGCCAAGAGCGAGCTCGGATCAGTCCAGGATAGGGGGTACGCTGAATCGGCATCCAGGCACCCTGTGCTCCGCTGAGCTGTTCCATTACCCAGAAATTCCGGCGCTTGATACCGCGAACCAAGTCCAGCGTAAGCGCTCCGTTCCTCGGAAACCGATCGCCATAATCGCGATACAGCTCATTCGGATAATAATCAACAGAGACGAAGTCCAATTCGTTGTGCATATCATAGTAGTCCAGGCTATTCGGATATTGCCACATGTTATGCGTCACGAATTGATCTGGACAGTTACGGCGTAAAATCTCAAGCTGCCATCCCAGCAGATAGCCTACGCTGTCGGAACAAAACCGTTTGTACTCCAGAAGATAAGAAGGATTCATTGGTTTGCTGGTACCGAGCGGCGTTGTTACCTCAGCCCAGCTGCTGTACTCACCGCTCCAGACGACCGTACCCCATTCCCGGTTCAACTCCTCCAGATTGGAATAACGCTTTTGCAGCCAAGCGACAAATGCACGATTGCATGTATCACAATGGCACTCCTGGTAGTGCATCTCGTTATCGATTTGCCAGCCGATAACAGCGGGATGCTTACCATAGCGCTGTGATATCGCTTCCACAAATTTGGAACCCAGCATTCTCAAGGAAGGGCTGTTGTTGCAACGATGTCCACGCACACCTGGCCGAATGATGTGGCGTTGCTCATCCATGGGCAGCACATCCGGATAACGGGTTGTCATCCAGTTTGGCGGAGTATTGGTTGGGGTGCATAACACAATTTCCATGCCGCGCGAAGCGAATACTTCTATAGCTGCATCCAGCCATTCAAACTGATAATTCCCCTCAGTCGGTTCCATTCGGCTCCAGGCGAACTCTGCCATTCGCACAATAGCAACCCCTGTCTCTTGCATAAGTGCGGCATCTTTCTCCCATAATTCCGGGGCCCATTGCTCTGGATAATAATCAATTCCGATCTTAATTGTCATCCTGTGATCTCCTTTATTTATCAATATATTGCGATTATATGCTATATTAATTGGAGTGAATATCTTAAAAAATTAATATAATATAACAATATTAAGATAACAGGAGAGTTAGTCCTATGCCTCTTCCCAATCGCAATTTCCCGGTATTATCTGCCCGAGACAAGCTGCTCCCTTTTTATTTGCTTGGCATCGGTCTGCATCATGAACAGGAGCATATACGCCGAGAGCAAGGCATTCAGGATTATCAGTGGATACAATGTCGCAGCGGTGTGGGCAAGCTTAAGCTAAGTGAAACGGAACATATTGTCAAGCCGGGTATGGGCATACTGTTGTTCCCTGGTCAGAAGCACGAATACTATGCCCTATCCGAGAACTGGGAAGTCGACTGGATCATTTTTGATGGCAGCGGGTCAGCGAGCTTGTTTGAAACCGTGGGCATTGTCGACACATGCGTATACACGCTGGCATCGCCTGAATACCTTCTAGCCCGAATGCGGGAGCTGCTGCAAGCAGCCTTAACACCACAAGAGCAGACATTAAGCAATTACGCCTGCTCAGCTATCCTCTATACCTTATTGACCGAGATTATTCAACGCGTATCTGTGGAGGGCAGCGATACCGTCGGGCAGCAGTATGAGCGATTAAAGCCGGTTCTGGATTATATTGAACAGCATTATGCTGAAGAGATTACTTTGCCAACGCTGGCTGGACTGATTCATGTCACACCGGAATATTTCTGTCATTTGTTCAAGAAGACGACAGGCATTCGTCCCATCAGCTATGTTAATCAGGTAAGGGTCAACAAGAGCAAGGAACTTCTGCTCGACAATGTGCAGCGTGGGATGGAGGATATTGCTCGTCAAGTCGGCTTCGAATCGACCAGCTATTATGGAGCCATCTTCAAGAAGCTGGAACGACTCACACCTGGCGCCTTCCGCCGCAGCTATCAGAAGTCGTGACATATTATTATGTGTAAGCGAATGGTTTTTCGTCAGTGAGCAAATTGTAACGAACCGAACTCGTTTATAGAGCCGCTAATTTGCGGCTCTATTTTGTGTGCAAGAAAGGCCTGGCATTACGTTTATTCACGATATCTGATCTACTGTTGCATAAAAGTGATAATTGTTGTCTTTTTGCAATCTTTGTATTGTCACAGCCAAGGTTACACGATATAATCGAGTTGTCTTCGAGGATAATATTATAAAGGATGGTGAAATTTTGAATAAATTTTCGATGCTTTTACTCGCGGTGACGCTATTGTTGTTAACGATCTCAACGGCTCCATCTACATATGGTGCGGCCAGTTATCCAAACACAGGTACGAACGGGCTGACCGGTTTTGCAGGCAGTGCCAAGAATGAGAGTGGTGTATCCAAGGCAGCCACAACAGGTGGCAAGAACGGTCAGGTGGTTTACGTTAGTAATCTCAATGACCTGAGAACACATATGGCAGGCTCTACAGCCAAAATTGTCGTTGTTGAACAGAATATTTCTTCTTCCTCTCTGCAAAAGGTTGAATTTGGAGCGAACAAAACACTGGTAGGTTCCTTTGACAAACATACATTAACGAATATTCATTTCAGATCTACAAGCAGTTCAAGCAATGTGATTTTTCAGAATCTGACCTTTCAACATTCAGCGAATATCAACGGCAATGATGATATCCAGGTATACATCACATCTGGCTCCAATTACTGGATCGATCATGTGACGTTCGCTGGCCACAGCTATAGCTCTGGCGGAAGTGATCTGGACAAGCTTCTGTATATCGGTGATCGCGCTGACTACATTACGATTAGCAATTCCAAATTTGCGAACCATAAGTATGGCGTCATCCTCGGTCATCCGAATGATGGAAACAGCAGTTACAATGGCGTACCTCATGTGACGATGTCCAATAATTACTTCGAAAATTTATATGTGCGTGGTCCTGGACTTTTAAGATATGGCTACTTCCATCTCAAAAACAACTATGCCAATAACTTTAATCAGGCCATCACAATTGGTGAAAAAGCACGGATTTATTCCGAAAACAACTATTTTGGTGCTGGCGCTGAAAAGGGCGGCATCCTGGATGACAAAGGAAAAGGTGAGTTTACGGATACGGGCAGTACGCCAGCCCTGAATAGTCCGACTTCTCCTAAAACGAACTGGAGACCAAGCACCAATTACAGTTATCAAGTAGAGAGCGCCAGCTATGCGCGTGAGTTCGTCACCAAGTATGCAGGCTCCTCCAATACGACGCTTGTGTTCGGAAAGTAAGCGTTACTGCACATCCATATCACAACCAAAAGGCCTGTCTTGTACGCCATAACGTATAAGACAGACCTTTTTTTGTTTGTAAAATGATATGCAGGCATATCATTTTACATTTCATATTCATTTTAAATGTTGAATACCGATATACATAAAGTAGCGCTGATTTCATACTTATGAAGTTAATATGTACTATGCTAAGACGCTGCGTATTTGCGATTTGCGCATAAGCAGGACCAAAGACTAGTAGATGTAGTACAAAAAGGCCCTACAACTTACATTTAACCTACATAAAAGGACGGGGTATGCATGGATCGTATGGACGAAATTATTTGGAAAAGGAACAAATTAATCGGTATCATTTTGTGGATTATTATTGCCATTGGTATGGGTCTGGCCTTTACGATGCCCAAGTTACTTGTGTCCAATGGAGTAGCTCTGATCTTTGTAGTTTGGATTACATACGCTAATGCGAAAAAGAAACATATTCATCTCATTCCATGGCTGATTACTGTGTTACTGACAATATGTGGAGTCTATGTCGGTTGGGGAACGGTCAATTTTGCATTAAGTTTGGTTATAACTGCGGTTCTATTGTTATTTCCTAACAAGAAATTTTTTGTGGTTGGATTTTCGGTCTTACTAGTCAACAGTGTTCTTCAGTTATTTGTTATGAATACCGTTGATTCTGTTGAGCTAATAGGGAATATCGTCAATGTGGGACTATTTGCTCTCACGGGAGCCATTCTTATGCTGGTCTCGCAGCTGAATCAAAGACTCTTCCATGAAAGTGAAGTACGCCAGAATGAGGTCGAGTACTCTAAACAAAGAGTCGAAACCATGCTGGAACGTGTGAAGGAATCCGTCGAAGGCTTATCTCGTTATACGGATCAGTTGAAGCAAAAGGTGGATGCGACTGGTTCCATCACCAATGAGGTGACGCTTGGTTTCAGTGAAGTTGCCAAAGGCGTTGAGTTTCAGGCGACCAGTGTTGCCGAGATTTCGGAATCCTTGTCTGTGTCGGATCAGCATATCAAGGACGTTGCATTATACTCCCAGCAGATGAAAGAATTGTCCTCAAGTATGGCAACGAGCACGCAAACAGGAAGCACACAGATGGACCAACTGAACATTCAGATGCAAGAGCTATATGAGACGATCAATACAACTGCTAGTGACATGCGAAAGTTCAACGAGGAAAGTGAATCCATGACGCTTATGCTGAACAGCATAGCGGATATTGCGAATCAGACCAACCTGCTCGCGCTCAACGCAGCCATTGAAGCGGCTCGTGCGGGCGAGCATGGACGCGGGTTTGCCGTTGTATCAGAGGAAGTTCGTAAGCTGGCCGAGAACTCGGGTCAATCAGCGAGTGATATTGCAACCATACTGTCACGGTTGAAAGGACAGACGCAGGCATTGACAGATCGATTCGAACGAATTCGTCTTTCGTTACAACAAGGAAGAGACAGTGTGCAAACGGCAGATGAAGTGTTCCGTACGATCAACAGCAATTCACAACACGTATTGAATCAAGCGACAGATATTGAGATTAGTTCGGCTACGATGAAGGAATCTTCGACCAGAGTTGTGAATGAGGTTTCCGAGATTTCGAGTGTAACGGAGCAATCCAGTGCAGCGACAGAAGAGATTCTGGCGAGCATGGAAGAACAACGCAACCTGACACAGAAGATGGTGGAGAGCTTCGGAGAACTGGAGCAACTGATTGTGGACCTGAATGAGTTAGTCTCTGATCATCAGGCTGCTTCTGTTGAAAATAAACTTTAATAATAAATAATTGAGGGCCTGTCGGTGCGTATTTTGCGTACTGGACGGGCTTTTTTCATCTGGAGTACAGCTTGATGCCGGCATTTTTTTCCTATACAGTGTTGTGTAGAGTATGAAGAGGGTGGAGGAAAACGAACTATGAATTGGGTGGAGATTAGCAAATCCAAAGATGTGGAACAAGCCAGAGCAGCCGTCGGTGTATTGGATATCAACGAACAGGATGATCGTGGGCGTACACCGCTGATGCTCTATTTGACAAATCGTATGCCGACTGAAGCGATCCGGTGTCTTCTGGAATCTGGTCCGGACCTGGAAGTAGAGGACAAGCTTGGGGATACCGCGCTGAAAAAAGCCGTGAAGTTCAAGCAGATTGAAGCCATTCAGTTATTGATTGAACATGGAGTCAAACTGGACGCTCCCCTTGGAATTCAGGCCAGTGCCTGGAATGCAGCTAGACGTAATCCGGACATAGCGGATATGTTACTGGACACCAAAGGTGCGGTCAGACTCAAGCTGACCCAGGTGGAGCAAAGCGTTGTAGATGAAATTTTGTACGAGGAGTCTTCAGAAAAGGCGGTTGCCCAAATTCGTGTACTGGATTCAGCTGTACTTCTGCATGCCATCGTGAACGGATACAACTGGGACGACAGTCCTGAGCCGATGATTGCAGCATGTGAACATCCTGAATGTGCAGAGATTACGCGGCTGGATATGGCAGAACTGCTGGATGCGGACTACTGGCTGGAGATGGATGAAGATGAGGTCAGCGAGAGAGAAGACGGACCGGCTTATCGTCAGCTTGCAGAGCAATTATCCCGGATAGAATAGGCAAGGGCACTGGGCCTGGAATGGGGAGTTAAAGAGAAGATGTTACCTCATGGGGGAGTAAAAGGTTGAAGAATGAAGGAATGAAAGACAGCTCGGCCTATGATGACCGTACATATGAAGTTAGGAATGATAACCGCGCTGAACGCGTGCGTCTTTATGATCAGCATTCGATCAAAGGAATGGACTGGCCCGATACAGAGGACGGCAGATATGCCAGAGCTTATCTGGAACCTATGATGCTGGACGGGACCCAAAGCTTTATGTCTAACGTGGAAACGACATTGTTGCTCGCCCGGATCGATAATATCGTTATTCCGCTGACGGTGAATGATACGGAGTATGATAATGCTTATGTCTGCTCGCCATATACGCATTATGTGAGTTACGCCAAGCAGGAATTGAACATGTTGCAGAAGCCTATGTTGGAAAAAGGTCTTTCTGTGCTGCTCAGTCTAATAGGTTGGGGAATGAAGAAATCGCAGATCAACAAAGTCGTGCATGTGAACAACTGGCTGTTGTCCACCAATCTGTATCCAGCCATGTCCGGTGAGCAGGCGGCTTGTTTGCTTGCAGCGGTACAAGAGCGATACCCTAAGCATGTCATTGTATTTCGCTCCTTGTGTCCGGGACTTCATCCCGATCTGACAGCGAGGCTGACAGAAGCAGGGTGTCGAATGATTCCGAGCCGACAAATATACCTATACCGAGCGCATGATCCGAATTTTGGCAACTCGAAGTCACGCTGGCTGCTGAAGCGGGATTACGAATTATTGGCCAAGCATGAATACGAACTCGTATCGGCAGCAGATATGGCCGATACAGATATTCCGCGAATCCTGGAGTTGTACAAGCTGTTATACCTTGAAAAATACTCCTATCACAATCCGCAATTCACGGAGCAGTTCATTGCTGCTGCGATGGCATCAGGGACACTCAGGCTCTATGGATTGCGGAAGGAAGGGCGCCTGGACGCGGTGATGGGTTATTTCTGCCGAAATGGAATCATGACAACGCCGCTCTTCGGTTACGACACAGCGGTGCCCCAATCCGTCGGACTATACCGCATGTTATCGGCCTGTCTGATCGGGCAGGCTCGTGAGAACGGTCATCTGTTGCATGAGAGCGCCGGGGCTGCGCAGTTCAAACGCAATCGTGGTGCTGTGGCTGATTTCGAGTATTCCGCAGTCTATGAGCGCCATCTTCCGTGGGACAGGCGCTGGTGCTGGTTGTTGCTTGATCGGTTGTTGAATCGCGTAGGTGTGCCGCTGATGCGCCGCATGAAGCTGTAAACAGACACAAAGACGTGCTTAAGCTGCTCGATGCAGGCGTGGGATTGCAGCTGGTTTGACTGTACACATGCACACCCCACGGGGTAATCCGGATACGTACACTTAGTGCTTAGTTACACTCGCCTAATTAGGCATGTTCTGCGAGTTGTACCTCGAAGCCGTCTGGATCTGTAATGTAAATAAACCGCAGATGCGGATTGGGCTGGATAGGGCCGCGTAAAATAGGGATATTCAGTTCTGCCAATCGTTCCATGGCTTCCTCCAACGAGTTCACCTCATAGCCAATCGACACGCCGGCCTCTGGTTTAACAATGGATTCACTGCCTTCAATCAGTTCCAGTTTGACTTCATTTTCCATGCCCAGCATGGCAATCTGTCGTCCACGGCTTTCGAATCTACGCTGAATGGGAAGTCCGAGCATGTCGTGGTAGAACCCGAGCGAAGCTTCCAAATTACGGACCCTCAGTGTGATCCAGTTTAATTTGATCAACATAGGTGGATATCTCCTTTTTTCTTGCATGATATGTATTTTTGTTACGTTTATTATACGATAGGCATTAGCAGGAACCTACCCCATATCAGCAAACAATAAAATAGCTGCCGAAATATTCGGCAGCCAAATGGTGCAATTTCCTGTGGTTCCAGTAGTTCTAACGTATTATTGAATCAGATCCACAGCCGTCTGTGGAACAAAGGCTTCTACACCGTTGTAAACAATGACACCTTCCAAGGCTGTCTTTTTGCCGTTCACCAGTGCAATATTTTTGTAGATTTGCAGTTCCAGCTTGGTGTTACCTTTTGTAACGAGGATCTTCGGATTTTTGGCGTCGGTCAGGTCCAGCTTGTACGTCGCGCCTTTGGCTGTAAATGCCTGTTTGGCAGGTACAAACAATTGTTTGCTCACGCTGTCGAGATCCAGATCCAGTACACGAGCCATATATTTAGCGACATCCGTGTTGTCAATCACACCGAATGGACGGTCATTGTTCGGAGCATACGTGTACAACACGACATCTCCACCTGTATGACCACCGGTTGTCCAGCCGATCCCTGCGCGTTTGCTGATCATTGGACCAATTGCATAGTTAAGACTGCCTGGCTCGGCCGCTTTGATGGTGGCAATTTCTTCGGAAGTCAGGTCCGTAATGCCATAGTATTGTTTCATCACTGCTTTGATGTTCGTACGCTTCGCATTCAGCTTCGCTTCAACGCCCTCGCCTGTCAGCTTGGCCTTTTTCAAAGGTCCGATAAATGTGGACAACGGCTCTTTATCGTACGTGCCGCTAGTTGCGTTGTTACCAATGGTGAGTCCACCATTACCATGGTCCGTAACAGCCACAACGGCAGTCTCTCCATCCGCTTTGGCAAAATCCATGGCTACTTTTACGGCATCATCAAATGCCAACACATCACTGATAATACCAATCGGATCATTGGCATGAGCTGCCCAGTCCACTTTGCTGCCTTCGACCATCAGGAAGAAGCCGTCTTCGTCTTTGGACAGAACTTCAATGGCTTTGGATGTCATCTCGGCAAGGCTCGGCTGCTTGGCAGGATCACGGTCCATATTGTAAGCCATGCCTGCGGGTGCGAACATGCCCCATAATTTATTTGAATCGGATGCTTTCATCGCCTCCGGTGTAGTGACGTAATCGTAACCCAGTGCCTTAATGGAAGACACCAGATTTTCGCCGTCTTTACGTCCGGCTGGCTCAAGATATTTGCTACCTCCACCTAACACAACATCCATGCCATTGTAGACTTGTTGTTTGCTGAGAGCATCATAGTTTTTGCGATCCGGATAGTGCGCAGAGAAGTCCGCTGGTGTGGCGTGCATAATCTCGGATGTGGCTATAATTCCGGTTGCTTTACCGGCGAGTTTGGAAGCTTCCAGCACGGAAGCAACAGGTTTTCTTGCATCTCCAGGCGCAATTGCTTTCTGTCCAGGCATCGTAGCCTTGTCCGGCAGTACGCCAACAAATCCGGTATGTGATTTATAACCTGTGGCAAAAGCTGTTCCGGCAGGAGCCGAGTCCGCAATCGGCGCATCAGCGGAGTGTGTACGAACCATGCCGCTTGCCATGGAGTCCAGCGTCAGGGACGAGCCCTTATACCAACGAGCCAGAGCAGTGGCATCGTTAGCCATGCCGTCAGGAATGAGAATAATGACATTTTTAATCGGCGATGCAGATGTCGTTGAGGTGGTGTCTTCCACAGCCCACGCTGCAGTGCTTCCTCCGAGTGTAGCCGTAACAATCGTTGTCACCGCGAGCATCATTTTGGCTGCACGGACATTAAACCGGTTTAACATGAATGCATCCTCCTAGAATATATGTATAGTTTGTTTTGTATCCAGAACCCAGTGTATACAACAAATGCTAAACCAATGTATGAAATGGGTTAACTATATGTAAAATTTACGATTAATGAAAATGATAGACTTCAGGCAAACTGACAGGAATAGGGACCAATTCATTCAATAAGTGTGGACTTTGCTAAGTCATTTGATAAGCAGTGCAGGTCATAGGTGAATCCACCCATGGCCTGTTTTGTTATATTGGCGGTTCTGTATATAATTAAAGCTTATAACCCACGGAACATTCGGAGCGATATGATATATGTTGAAATGTGGAGTGAGAGAAGGAGGGGTGTGCATGTATCGTATCGGAATTGTAGGGCCGAAGCCTTCCATTGAGCGAACCATGCGTGCGTTGCAAGGACACAATCTGGGGGCGAGCTACGAGCTATATGCCTATGAGCATGCAAGAGAAACGGGAGCCATCATTAGACGAAATCGGGAGAATGTACACGGGTGGGTATTTACCGGGCCGATTCCTTATCTGAGTGCCCAAGCTGAACTTTCTGAAAAAGAACATGCGATATATTGCCCTCCTACTGGGGCCAGTTTGTATAAGGCGATGCTTCAGGCCATCTATACCTTGGACAGTCCGGTGAAAGATATCTCCATTGATATGACGGACAACGAGAGTTGGGGGCTGATGGACAGTTTGGAAGAGCTGAATTTCTCACAGGAGCAATTACGGAAATACGTGTTTTCCATCGATTATGATGTGGAAGAAATGATCGGGTTCCATGTGCAGCATTGGCAGGAGGGGATTACCAAAGCAGCGATTACATGTCTGTATGCGGTGTATCAAGGTTTGTTGGAACGCGGGGTACCCGTCTTCAAGATTGATTCGACTAAGCAGGAAACGGTACAAGCCGTACGCATGCTGATTGAACAGATTCGCAGTTCCGCGTTCAAGGACAGTCAGATTGGTGTACTTATGATTGAGATCGATCGATTGCATGAAGCGGGAGAGCTGTCGACCGAGCGTTACCAGTTGCAGTATATGGAGCTGAAGATCAAGGGTGTGCTGCTGCGACATTGTGAACTAATTGATGGATCACTTCATCAGGATGGCACCGGAAGGTACCTAATGTATGGTTCGAGAGGTGTGATGGCCCGTAATATGGATTCCCTTCATTCGACCATGCATCAGCTGGAGCTGGATACAGACTTGCCTTCCTTTGCCGGGATTGGGTTCGGAGAGACGGCGTTTGATGCCGAACGTCATGCACGTAAAGCTATTCAGTATGCCAAGGATGATGAGGCTGGACGGATCATTATCTATGAGACGGATGGAACCATTGTGGAGGCGGCAGGAGAAGACCACGAATTATCCTACGAAACCTACTCAAGTGATATCGAATTGCTGGAACAATTGAACAAAGCAGGCGTAAGTATTCGTACATTCCAGAAAATAAAGGCATACATACGCCGAATGGGCAAAGAAGAATTTACAGCTGGAGAGTTGGCTTCCGGACTGTCCATGACCATCAGGCACGTACAACGTATTATGGGTAGCCTCACTGCTTTTGCACTGGCCGAAGTTGCTGGCAATGAGCTGAATACAAGGCGGGGAAGGCCGAGTAACCGTTATCGTCTCTTGCGTTAGGTTAGCGAACATAGAACGAAGTAATCAAACCGATGATGCAACCTTATGTCTCATGTCCGTGTGGAGAGGACAAGATGACAAGGATAGCTCAGCGGTTTTTTTATTTCCAGTGTTAAAATACATAACACAGGTATTGAATTTTGTGCGGTGATAATTATATAATGTCCTAAAATTACGACATTTTCGTTAAATGTACGTTAATGATCTGCTAACGGGGACAAGACCTTCATCAGACTTGTTCAGTCTATCCAGAGGCAGTTCCATCACAGTCAGGGGGTAGTTTGCATGGTCAAAGCGGACAGACAGGAGAACACAGGACTTTTTGGTTGGGTAGAGAAAGTAGGGAACAAGCTTCCCAATCCGTTTTTATTGTTTATCTATCTCATTGTCGCCCTGATGGTTGCCACACTGGTGTTATCGCTCTTTAATGCGACGGCACATAACCCGATTGACGGGGAGCAGGTCCATGTCAAGAACTTGCTGAGCAGAGAGGGGATTCAGTGGCTATTGCCCAATGTGGTCAAGAACTTTGCCGATTTCAAACCACTGGCTTCCATCCTCGCTCTGGTACTAGGCATTGGTCTGGCGGAGAAGGTGGGTCTTCTCGAAGCGGTCATGCGTAAAATGGCTGTTCGGGTACCTGCGCGTTACGCCAGTTATCTCGTCATTTTCATCGCGTTCTTCAGCCATGTGTCCTCGGACGCAGCGCTTGTGATCATGCCTCCGCTTGGAGCGCTGATCTTTCTTGCCGTAGGCAGACATCCGGTTGCCGGATTGATTGCTGCCATTGCGGGGGTTGGAGCGGGTTTTACAGCCAATATGCTCATTGTGACCACCGATGTATTGCTGTCAGGCATCAGTACCGAGATTGCGGCCTCTGTAGATCCCAATGTGGGTGTTACGGTTCTGGATAACTGGTACTTTATGTCCGCCTCCGTTATTGTACTGACTCTCGTTGCCGGATTCATGACTGACAAATTCCTGGAACCACGTCTGGGCCGTTACGAAGGGGAGCGGGTGTACAAGCTCGAAGCGCCAACACCTGAAGAGAACCGGGCACTGCGTGCGTCGGGGATCGCTGCATTGCTTTTTATCGCCGTGATTGCATTCATGGTTGTGCCTTCCAATGGCGTGCTACGTAACCCGGAAACGGGAAGTGTCATGGGTTCGCCTTTTCTGGCCGGGATTGTTCCTGTCATTTTACTGTTCTTCTTTACCGTGGCACTGACTTACGGCATTAAACTGAAAGTGATCCAAAACCAGAACGATCTGCCGAAACTGCTTATTGAACCGATCAAAACGATGGCTGGATTTATCGTGATGGTATTCCCGTTGTCCCAATTCGTGGCGATGTTCAACTGGAGCAACATGGGCAAATTTCTGGCACTGACGATTACGGATTTGCTGGAAAAGACGGGCATTAACGGCATTCCCGTGGTGATCGGCCTGATCTTCCTGTCTGCATTGCTGACGATGTTTATCGCAAGTGGCTCGGCGATCTGGTCGATTCTAGCCCCGGTATTTATTCCAATGATGATGTTGCTTGGATTCCATCCGGCATTCACTCAGGTTATTTTCCGGGTATCGGATTCGGTCGTTATTCCATTGGCTCCAGTGTCGCCTTTTGTACCGCTGTTCGTAGGATTTCTGCAGGAGTACCGTAAAGATGCGAAGCTGGGAACGTATTATTCACTGATTTTGCCGTATTCGATTGCGTTCTTCTCGGTGTGGGTGGTTATGGTCATTCTATGGTACGCCTTCAACCTGCCGCTTGGTCCGGGAGTAAACGCAAGATTGTAGAAGATCAGTAGGAGCAGGCTTAGTGACTTATAACGTTGAATGAGTATGGTAGAACTGTACGTACGATGAAATAGAAAGAGTTGGAGAGAGGGGAATGACACATGATGGATATTATCGCGCTTCGCCGGGATCTGCACGCACATCCTGAACTGGGTTTTACGGAATTTCGTACTGCGACCAAAGTGGTGCAGATACTGACGGAGCTAGGGTATAGCGTCACTTATGGAAAAGATGCGATTGACGACACATCACGGCGGGGTCTGCCCAAGCCTGAAGTGTTGGAAGATGCATATCAGCGTGCCCTCCGGGAAGGTGCAGATCCGGTGATCGTGGAGCAGATGCGAGGGGGATTCACCGCCGTTGTCGCTGAGATTCAAGGGGAGCAGGAGGGGCCAACAACGGCGTTCCGCTTCGATATGGATGCATTGCCGATCCGTGAGAGCAAGTTGGAACAACATGCGCCGCAAGCGGCACAATTTCGTTCCAGTCATGAGGGCATTATGCACGCTTGTGCACACGATGGACATACAACAATTGGACTAGCACTTGCAGAACGGTTGAGTAACCGGAAGTTTGCCGGCAAGATTCGGCTGCTGTTCCAGCCTGCTGAAGAAGGTGTGCGCGGAGCATATGCCATGGTCGAAAAAGGAATGCTGGAACAGGTAGATCGCCTGTTCTGTATGCACTTGGGTACCGGTGTGCCATCCGGTCATATGAGAGGTGCGTCTGCCGGATTCCTGGCAACGACCAAGCTGGAAGCACACTTCACCGGGGTATCTTCCCATGCAGGGGCTTCACCGGAGGAAGGACGGAACGCGCTGCTAGGCGCAGCGACCGCCATGCTCAATATTCATGCACTTCCCCGGTTCAGCTCGGCAGATACGCGGATCAATGTAGGTATTTTGGAAGGTGGAACAGGGGCCAATATTATAGCTGAGCATGCCCGTATGGTTATTGAGACACGTTCGACCAGTGAGGAAACGAATCGAGAGCTGGAGCGCCGCGTGCGGCACATCATTGAGCATAGCGCAGCCATGCACGAACTGACCTCTACAGTTGAGGTCGTCGGAAGTGCCATTCCGATTCGGTGTGATATGGAACTTGCAGCGCTTGCGGTTCAGCAAGCGGAAGGTATCGCTGGGTTCACTCAAGCGGAGGCCATTTCGGATAGTGCTGCACTTGGCAGCGAGGATGCCAGTTATATGATCCGGCGAGTACAGGAGCAAGGTGGCAAAGCCACGTATATGATTGTTGGCAGCGAGTTGCCTGCGCCGCACCATCATCCTGAATTTGATATTGATGAAGCGGTATTGGCCCCTGCGGTAGAACTGCTGGAGAAGTTGGCACGCACACTGTAAACGACGGATTTATAGGACGGCAGATGCAGATATCGATGGATGGAGAGTTAGCGATCCAGATAAATCATGATATAAGCTAAGTTCAGACCCGCATGAGAATGCGGGTTTTTAGTGTTACCCCTGTCAGAGATCATATCAAGATGATTAAAAAAGATATTGCGAACGCTTTCATTTCGTGCTAACATCACCATAACAACAGGATTGTAACCGCGTTTAGGGCAATACCTGTGTCAGTTCATTCGTTGGTTCTTTCATCATCAAACGATTGATTGCGTTTACATTATCATATGGAATGAGCCTCATTCCTCAGGGTTGTTACTGATTGCAGGCAAAACCTGAATTGAGGGCAGTAGACTACGCTAAAGCGATGTCTGTTTGCCTTCGGTTCAGGTTTTTTTATATAAAAAAATGCCTGATGGCATGTCCGCAAGCGCCGTAGCAGAAATTTTGAGCAGAAAGGAGCGCAGCAGATATAAGTTTTCCTAAATAGAGATATAGACTCATCCAGACATTGGAATACTGATTCTCAGATACGCATCTCACATGATCATTTCCAATGAAATTATCCCATCACACACTATTTGACAGCGAGGAGATTTATGACATGAAAACCATTAAACGTTCGATTGCCGTAGCAACAATTCTGGGGTTATGTGTATCCGCTCTACCAGCTTATGCAGCAGGCAATACAGCATCCTCTTCTTCAGCAGCGATGGACAAGCTGATCCAATCTGAGCTTATTCGCGGTAGCGGTCAAGGCGTTAATGCGGCTTATCTGAACAAAAAGGCTACACGCATTCAGGCCGCAGTACTGTACTTGCGTTTGTCCGGATTGGAGAGAGAAGCACTCGCCTATCAGGGATCGGAAACGTATGACGATGCGGCTCAGGCAGGCAAAGTATTGCAACCAGTCGTTGGCTACTTGAAGCAGCATCCGTATGTAGCTGAGATCGTAACAGGAACGGAGAAGTTTGAACCTAATGCACCACTTACAGCGGAAGGTTACGCTGGAATGCTGCTGAAGGTGCTTGGATATGAAGTGGGTACGGATTATGAGCAAGGAGCAGCTTCCACCTATGCGGCTGGTAAAGGAATTAAGGCGCTTCAAGGGAAGGGCGCGAGTCAACTTACCAATCGCCTGATGGCAGAGGCAACCGCACAGGCATTGCAGACGCAGCTCAAGAATGGCAGTGGAACCTTGGAGCAGAGCTGGTTGAAACATAAAGAAGCTAGGGCGTTCCAACCTCAAACAGTGCAACAGACCAAATATGGTGCGATTGATGGTAAAACCTATGAGCAATATGGCACGCTCGGCTGGCTTGGTGTTCCTTACGCGGCACCTCCGGTAGGTGAACTGCGATGGAAAGCTCCACAAGAACCGGAAGCATGGACAGGAACGAGATCGGCTAAGGAATTTGCGTCGAACAGCTTACAGATCTCCGGTAAAAATACTGTAGGCAGCGAGGATTCGTTGTATCTTAATATCTGGCGTCCCGACACAACCAGTTCGAAACTTCCAGTGATGGTGTTCCTGCACGGCGGCGGGAATATGACCGGATCAGGTAAAGATTTTCAGGGTGAACAGCTTGCACGGAGCACCAACAGCATCATTATCTCGGTGAATTACCGTTTGGGAGCCCTCGGATTCTTCGAGAATGCAGCCCTGAAAACAGGCAATGCCCTGGATGACTCCGGTAACTACGGTCTGCTCGATGCATTCCGTGCACTAGAGTGGGTACAGGATAATATCGAAGGTTTTGGCGGAGATACAGACAATGTTACATTAGCCGGACAATCTGCGGGTGCACGTGATGTGCTGGCAACTCTGATCTCTCCACTTGGCAAAGGACTGTATCAAAAAGCGGTTGCTTTCAGCGGAGGATTGACGACAGCATCACCGGAAGAAGGCGAGCAAAAATCCGAGGATGTACTCGTGAAGCTGCTCGTGCAAGAGGGGAAAGCGGCTAATGCAGAAGAAGCAACAGCATGGATTGGCAAGCAATCTCAGGCGCAGCTGGAGAGCTACCTGCGTGCACTGCCTGCGGACAAGCTGGTCACAGCGTTTGGCGCAACCGCAATCCGTATGGAACCATTCCCGCATCTGTTCCGGGATGGTACCGTGATTCCAAAAGAAGGATTTGACGCTATCAATAACGGCAATTACACGAAAGTTCCTGTATTACTCGGTAGCCTGGAAACGGAGTTCTCTGGCTTTGCCTTCGGTGATCCGAACTTCGCGCCATCCATTGCGGATGGAACTCTGTTTACTGATAAAACCAAAGCGGAGCAATATGCTGCTGCTCTGAAATACGGTAGCGAAGCTTATGCAGGCTTTAATGCAGAGCGTGTAGCGGAGCAATTGACAAATGAAGCAGGTCAGCCACCGGTATATGCGTATCGTTTTGCATGGGGTACACAACCTGGGGTCATCTCTGAGCGTTTGCTCACATTACTGGGCGCACCACATGGTGCGGATATGGACTTCTATACAGGGCACGCAGACGGAATTGCTGCCTATTTCCCTGAGGGGTACTTTAGCGATACGAACAAA
The DNA here is from genome assembly GCF_001570725.1 of Paenibacillus amylolyticus. Taxonomy (GTDB): domain Bacteria; phylum Bacillota; class Bacilli; order Paenibacillales; family Paenibacillaceae; genus Paenibacillus; species Paenibacillus amylolyticus_A. The sequence goes on along the minus strand of NZ_BCNV01000001.1, from coordinate 3,729,273 downwards.
CCAGGACGTGATCAGTTGTCCGCCGCGATGGCAGCATACCTGAAGCAGTTCCTGTACACAGGCAATCCAAGTACGGGGGGGTCCCCTGATCTGGCGGCATGGACACCTTGGGCGAAAGATGCCCAAGCCCCAATTATGCGTCTGGATGCAAGCAATACAACGGCAGAGATTGGCATGTCCACAGAATATAATCAAGACAAAGAAGCCGTTATGGCGAAGATGAAAAAAGAATTGCCTGAAGAAACATACAAACTGTTGACGGAAAAAGTGTTCGCAGGTCGTTTCTTCTGGGAATAAGGATCATCGGATAGGAAGGTATATATAGATATAATGAAAGCCAAGGGGTATGTTCTCTTGGCTTTTTATACTGTTCGTTATGCTTAAATATGGTATTGTTGTAAATATAAATTAATAAAATATAGGAAAGGAGAAAACGTACATTATGGATGGAGCTAGTAATTTTGCTATTGCTGGGATTACAACGCTATTAATTTTCTTTATCATGATTGGTCTTGTATTATATCTGGTTTTCTATCTTGTGATGAAGCGGTCTGGCGTCAAAGAGGAAGTATCCGCATTAAGGATGGAAGTACGCGTATTACAAGAGGAAGTAGAGCGGAACAGGCGGGAATTGGAAAATATGAAGCGTTGATAATCGTTTGTACTACTATATGTGGATACGTGGAATAGCATGTAAAACAGCATGAGAGGATAGGGGCTTTTCGCCCCCTCCTGCTCAATACAACGTGAAACCATTCATTTCAGCCTTTGCTTACCAAGGGCGCTCGATCTATTTCTTGGCAAAAAAACTAAGTGTTCCCGTGCTTTCATCAGCACTTACAAACAGGCTACGTCCATTTACCCGATGGATTCCCTCTGGCGACTCTCCGGCTGTAGGGATCAGACCCAGATAGTCCGGATAAACCGGATCAGCAAGATCGAAGAACAAAATGGCATCTGCCCGTTCGGAAGCTACCGCGGCATATGTTGTGCCGTCTACAGTAGCAACGGTCAGATTCTCCACTTCGCTACCTTTGTTGGGGCTACGATCATCGGGGTACAAGCCAACCATGGCGGTTGCCTCGTCAATGAGGTTTTGGCTATCGTACATCCGTTGGCCTTGCAGATTCCAGACAGCAATATTACGTCCGCCTGCTTTTACACCATCCTCAAATTCATTCTTGCCCAAGTCTCCTTCATTGGCTGTCAGCAGGTATTTACCATCTGCCGAGAAAGCAATCCCATCCGGTTCATAACGAGCAGTCAACGTCTCTTTAAACTGAACGATACCGTCATCTTTCAGATCGGCTTGATGTGAAGTGGTACCAAGTGCGAAGATGGAACTGATCTTTTTGGTCTCCAAATCTACGATGGCCACGACATTGTTCTCCTGTAACGTGATGGCTGCTGTCTTGCTATCCGGACTAATGGCAACATACTCCGGTTGTGGATCATGCGGATAGATGGCGCCTTCTACATTGTCCAGCGATACCGGCAAGTTGGTGATTTCACCCTCCAATACGTTCCCGCCAGCAAAAGATACAACCATAATGCTACCCGGACGTTTGGTGTTGGCATAGTCAATTTCATCGGTAGCCTTATTCAGCTCTTCATCTTCTATCGCGATCACCGCATGCAGACCGTCAGGTGACAGTGCAATCGAGTCAGGACCAATACCGAGTTCATACGTTTTGACGGTTTTGTAGGTTGTCAGATCCACAATGGCAAGCAATCCTTTGTTTGCCTCACTGTCCGTATCACCAGTGCGAATAACTGCAAGACCATATTTTCCATCTTTGGACACGGTTACGCTTGTGACTTCAGCTTTGGCGGAGAGGTCATGGAAGCTGACCGTCTTCAATACATTGATGTTTTTTAGGTCAGCGATATCCAGTATGGTGATGCTGCCATTGTCCGCTTCGGTTACGAGCAGGCGCTGTCCATCTGGCGTAGAGGCTGATATTTCTGCTTTGCCACCAGGCATCTGGAAGGAGGCGGTCCGTTCAAAACCGGATTTATTTTGATTCAGGATCAATTGATCCGTGATTAATTGAAGTGTTTGGGAGGATACATACGTTGTCCCGTTGGTGATATAGCTTTTACTATCCAGAGGAATTTTCACACCGTTGATGGTGGCTGAGGACGTTCCTACAGGAAGTTGTACTTTGGTATCTGCGATCTGGATATCAACACTGCGACTGCTTCTGTTCCATGTAACCGTACCCTGCATATTCTGTATGGCTGTACGCAATACGACATGATCATTGGTGGTTTTACTCGCGTCAGCAGCATGAATCATGGATGTGTAGCTTGTTGCTCCTGCGGTTAGAATGGCAGTCATCGACAGAACGGCAAGCCATTGATTTCTCTTTTTCAATGTTCCAGATCCCCTTTATCGTTTCGTGTGTGATGAGTTGTACAATTGTTTAAGTATAGGGAGCTTATGTTAAGGAGAGGTAAGAGAAGTCTGCAATTTGTGTAAAAAATGATGTTTTCCAGATATGAATGCAAACAAAAAGCCTATCGGCAGAATGATTTCTGTCCAATAGGCTTTACTTTACGTTAGTGTGGGGCAGAGCCCTGGAGATTTATACCTTTTGATAGGTTAGAACCAGCGGCTCAAGTCCGGATAACCGGTAGTCGCCCAAGCACCATCCACGATCAGACTGGAACCCGATACATAACCCGCATCCTCACTCGCGAGGAACAAGGCAGGTCCTGTCATTTCTTCCGGCTGTGCAGCCCGTTTCATAGGAATGCGCTCCATATAAGCTTCTTTAATATCTGCATTGGAGAGCAGTTCAGCAGTTAGCGGTGTATCGATCAGGCCAGGAAGAATGGCATTCACACGAATACCGTTGCGAGCCATTTCAAGCGCTCCGTTCTTAGTGAGCATTTCGACGCCAGCTTTGGCAGAAGCATAGGCCGATCCGGCATACATAGGTACCTGGGAGTTGAGAGAAGCTACGTTCACAATGGCTCCGCCACCATGTTTGGCCATCTCAATCGCTTCGTGTTTCATGCTCAGGAAGACTCCCTTCATACATAGATCCACGGTAAAGTCCCAGTCCTTCTCGGAGAGTTCAGTGATTACGCCTGCTCGGGATGCACCAGCCACATTAAAAGCCAGATCCAGCTTTCCAAATCGTTTAACAGCAGATTGAACCATTTCCTCCACATCTGTTTCAACGGTCACATTGGCTTTAACCCCGACAAAACGTTCCCCAAGTTCGCCTTGGATCGCTTCCAAACGTTCAGTATTCAAATCAGCGGCAAGTACAGAAGCCCCTTCTTGGACAAGTCGTCTTGCAATGGCATAACCGATACCGGATGCTCCTCCTGTAACAATGGCTACTTTACCTGCAAAACGGTTCTCATACGTATTCATATATAGCGCTCCTTTGTCTAGTGAGATAACATGATTTCGCTTACATTTACCTTCAGTTCAAAGTATACTTAATTTTATGATTCATGTATATTTAACAAAAATGTAGTTAACTTAAATAAAATTAATGATAGAAGGATAGAGGTTGTCTATGAATTTGGAACAAATGCAATATGTACTTGAAGTGGAAAAAACAAAATCAATTACGCTGGCTGCTTCGGCCCTGTCAGTAACGCAATCTACCATCAGTCAGGCCATAACACGTCTGGAGAATGAGCTTGGCATGCCCTTGTTCAGTCGTTCCCGTAATGGTGCGGTTGTGCTGGAGCAGGCCAAGCCGATTTTGGATAAAATGAAATCCATCGTGGACATGGTACAAACGATCAAAGAGGATGCCCAATATATTGGAGAGTCCATCCGTGGAGAACTGCGATTGTCAGCCATACCCGGTGGTGTACCCGGTATTATACCTACGATCGCGAGTATGAAGAAGCGGTACCCTGATCTGAAATTTGAACTTTCCGAGAGTGCTGCACGCAATATTATCAAAGATGTCCGTAACAAACAGGTGGATCTCGGCCTGATTGCCCTTTACCAAGATGATATGGAGCAGCACCTGGCAGGACTACACTTTGTACCGATTGATGAAGGCGTCATGCGCGCGTGCGTGAATCTTACGAACCGGTTGGCAGATCAAAAGTCAATCTCCTTGCACGAGTTGAAGAATGAGACGCTTGTGTTATTTAATGACGAGCTGGTGGATGATTTCATAGGGGAACTTTCACAAAGGGTAGGCGAGGTGGATGTACTATTTCGAACCAACAATTCTGAAGTGGTCAATGCCGCGCTTGCTCAATTAAATGCTGTAACGATTGGGCATGAATACTCCTTCACACATGACAGAAGTGTATTGCATTATGACTTTACCACCCTTGAGATTGAGGGCATACAACGTGTTATTTCAATTGGCTGGGTCATGCGGGAGAGCAAGTCCTCGAACCTTATTATTCAACGTTTTCTGGATCGGTTTCAGTCTAAAGGGTAACGATCTTGTTTTGGGTCTGGTCGAACGGGAGAAAATACGCTAGAATTAATTGAGAATCATTATCAATTAATTCAGGCTTTCTTAACTGACGAGTCTGATCAAGTTATAGGCGAGGTGAATACCGATGCGCACGGATGATGCATTAGGCGTAGTATATCAGCATTACCTGACCCAGGAACCTTATAGTCAACAGGATGAATATACGTATCTGCTCTCTCCCAAGGCGGGCAGTGGCAATATTAAAAGAGTAACGACATACAGTGGCATTGAGATTTTATATTCCCAGGTTGAATATCATCAGCCGTATCCAACGTATTTTGCTTCCGAGACGCCTATTGTGGAGCTGCAATTTGCCTTGTCGGGTCAACGGCATGTTGATATTTCCGGCATGGATTATTCGTTATCCATTGGGCAGGGGGCCCTCATTTTCATGCATGATTTTGAAGCCTGGTTTCATCCTCCAGCCGGGGAGCCGTATACTTCTTTTTCTCTGGGGATTCCGGTTTCTCTGTTCAATTATGCAGCGGCCCAACTGGGCAGTTTCAAGTCGATTGCGTTTAATCAGGTGTTGGGGCGAAAGGTGTTCAAGCCGATTGTCTTTCAACTGGATAGCCGGATACGAATGATGATCGACAGTTTGATCGTGGAATTAAAAAACAGTTATCGATCATCCTTAATGATGGAAGCGACAGCCTTGGAGATCTTGAATCGATTCATGATCCAACTGTTTGATCTGGCGCCGATTCCTGCGGGATTCTCTAGAGAGGACATCCGGAAGTTACATACGGCACGGGAGATTATGGAGGCTTGCATGGTAGATCCACCATCTTTGCTAGCATTGTCCAGACAAGTGGGGCTTAACGATTTTAAATTAAAAAAAGGATTCAAGGCACTTTTCGGAAGTACGGTCTTCGAATATTTGCGTCAGGTTCGTCTCGACAGCGCCATGAAGTTGCTGCGCAATCAAGATAACAACGTCACCGAGGCCGCCATTGCGGTCGGTTACAGCAATGTCAGTGCCTTTTCGCAGCAATTTTATCGTAAATTCGGCGTGAAGCCTTCTGAGATGAAAAAGATTTATTAATAAATCCGCCTTGCAGTGAATTGTTCCGTATAGAGGCAGTAAGCATTCTCTCGGCCTTGTATACTCCAGGTACAGTGGATACTGTACTGAAATATAGAGGAGTGTATAAGCATGAACCGAATCAGAGGAAGTGTTTTTTTTAGCGTATTTGCAGCCATGTTGGGTCTGATGCTGATTGCACCTATTATGCCGCCGCTTATTCGCGAGTTGGACATGAAAGAAAGTCATTCCGGTCTTATTATTTCGCTTGGGTCCATTATGATGGCGGTTATGGCTCCGGTATGGGGCAGATTCAGTGATCTGAAGGGTAGAAAACCCATCATTTTGATTGGGTTCATAGGGATGTCTGTTAGCTGTGCGTTATTCGCCCTGGCATTGTATGGGGGATTGAATGCATGGATTGGAGGAGGTGTGTTGCTTACCCTTCTGATTGTGACGCGCAGTCTGATCGGCATGTTTATTCCGGCCGTACTCTCTTCTGCTCAAGCCTATATGGGTGATGTGACAGAAGGGGAGGAGCGGGGAAGCGGGATGGCGATTATCAGCGCTGCCAATGGACTCGGCCTTGTATTTGGACCCGCCATTGCAGGAGCATTTACGATCATCGGTCTGCTGTGGCCGCTTTATTTTGGCATTTTTATAGCGATTGCTGCGTTTATTATCGCTTTGTTGTTAATTCCAGCAGCCAAACCGGTCATTCAGGCAAAGACGCCAAAAGTCAACCCATTCCAAAGCGGTCTACGAATGTACCTTGCGGCCGGCTTGGTTACGATGATTGGCATCATGACATTGCAGGTTGTCGGGGGATTTTATTTTCAGGATCAACTGGCTCTATCTCCAGCGGCGACGGCCCGAATGGTTTCGTTTGGACTCATGTTCTCTGGAGCAGCCATGTTGATCATGCAAGTCATTCAGATGAAGTGGTTGAAATGGCAGCCGCGTCCGATGATTTTGCTCGGGTCCCTTTTCCTGATCGCAAGCATGATCCTGTTTCTTGTATTCACCCAGTTGCCCATGTACTATTTCTCATTCTTCCTGTTCGGTATGGGTTCGGGTCTGATGATGCCGGGGTTCATGGCAGGTGCTTCGCTCGCGGTTAGCAAAGAACAGCAGGGAGGAGCAGCGGGATTGGTAGCAGCGATTCAGGGGATATCCGCCGTCATTACTCCAATACTTACAACGACACTCTATCAGGTGGACAAACATATTCCATTTACGCTCGTGGCTGTTCTGGTTGTTTTCATGGCAATCATGATGCTGGGAATGAGAAAGAACCAGCCCCAATCGGTAGCCGGATCTCATTAGTTAGCTGCGTGATTTAAGCTACAATGCACCATAGAGACAAGCTGCTGCGAAGCCGGATACGGCGACCTGTTTAACGCGTAGCAGCAGCGGCTGCCTGCATTAGTGCATAGATCTTACGTGTGGTATTCACATTTCTAACCGTCATATAGGCATAGACTTTGGACCCCACAAGCTTGTTCATGCCACTTTTCGACGCATCTTCTCTGCTGACCGAATATAAAATGGCTCCGGGTACATAGATCAGCGTGCCTATTTCCGGTTTGATGGGCAGCTTGTCCAGCACGGAGGGCTCATTGATCTCATCCCAGAGGAACATCACATCACTTTTGGCGGTGTCATCATTAGCCCATTCTTCTGGCAGCGCCTGAATAACGCTATGGATTTCATCCATATTCCGCACCATCACCCTGATCTGTAAGCCAAAATCGGCGGCGATGGCCTGTTCTAACAAAAGCGATATCTCCGCATTCCCATCGGCACGTTCCTGATGATCGGCAAAAATAATATTGCCAGAATTGATATAGGTCACGACATCCAGCATGCCTGCTTGTTCAAACGTTTCTTTCAGCTGCTTCATATTAATTTTATTGTTCCCGCCTACATTAATACCTCGTAGCAAAGCCACATAGATCATATGGGCGACCCTCCAATTCCTTCAATTTACTGTTTTAACAAAAGGAAAGATACTCGAAAAGATGAGCGGTATACTCTTCTCCCAACAGATCTTGCAATAAAGGTTCCACATGCTCCAGATACTCGGGCTTGGTTTCATAGGTTTCTTCATCTTTCACTTCCCCGGCATAGCTCCGTGCCGCTTCGATCAGGATAGCGAGTGCACTGAAAAAATCAGACAGCGAATCAGCGACACGATTGGGTTCTCCGCCTGTAAAAGCGGCATATACGGGAGAGTTGGGTCCTTCCACATCTACAATGATCGGATCATCGTTCACATTTGCGATGACGACGTGATTTTTTGGCCAAGTGGAGGATTCTTCATAGGGTTCATTCATGCCAATCCAGCGGTAACCTCGTTGCTGACGATGCAGATGTTCAGGTGCAACAAAGGAGATCAGCGCTGCATCACCGATCTCGACGGCGGCATTTTTCATTTTGAGTGTACCTTCCGCATCCGCATCCATCATTTCATAATGACTGTACAGATACTGAAGCTCTGGAGAAAGAGGTATTCGTGTGTCCACTTCCGGTTGGTGAAGTTGTTCGCGAGGACGCAGATCATGATTTTGGAAAAGTCCATAAGCTTCATTATATAAATCCTGCTGTTCCACAAAACGGCTCAAGGCCGCATCCAGTTGCTGCATGGTGTCTAATTCCTCCTGGAAAATTGGTTTAGTTCTACGCCGATCCAGTTGATTCTTGGCTATATGCATTATACTATATCAAAGATAAATTCGAAAAAAACGTTTGAATACGTTTACATTCATTTGTGAACATGATATAATTTCATTCAAATAAGGATTGTTACTGCTTCGGGCAGGCAAAACCTGAACACACTATGCGTGGACTTTGTGCCATTCATATTGTTGTTCGGGTTTTTTTGCATTCTACGGTCCATATTAAGGATAGAAAAACAGAGGACGTACTTATCCCGACACTAACATCACGCTGTACACAAGAAAGGGGTGCATTATGAACAAGAGAAAATGGTTAAACGGTTTTGCCGCAGGTTGTCTCAGTATCATTCTGGTGATTAGTGGATGCGCATCCAAAGCACCGCAAACCGCGAGTGACACACCGAATCAGGCAACAGAGCAGACGGAAAATGAAACCCAGGAACCTGCAAACAACCAAGCTGCCAAAGGCAGAACGGTGATTACAACCGACGGTGAAGTGGATGATATGAACTCGGTCATTCGTTTCCTCCTGTATTCGAATGAGATGGATCTCGCCGGCATTGTCCTGACCAGCTCCGTGTATCATTATGCTGGAGACGAGGAAGCGGGGATCAAACCATTCCGCTGGACAGGCACACAGTGGGTGTACGACATGATCGATGCCTATGGCGAGATCTATCCGAACTTGTCCAAACATGCGGAGGGCTATCCGGAGCCGGAACAGCTTCGAGCGATGACCAAGATCGGTAATATTTCCGATAAAGGGGAGATGGAGAAGGAAACCGAAGGTTCCGAATTCCTCGAAACTCTTTTCCTCGACGATGATTCCCGAGATCTGATTGTTCAGACATGGGGTGGTACCAATACCACAGCCCGAGCGCTGAAATCGATTGAGGAACAGTATAAAGACACGGCGGAGTGGGATACGATTCGCAAAAAAGTCAGCGACAAACTGGTCCTCTACATCATTCTCGATCAGGATGATAGCTACAACGAATACATTGCGAAGAATTGGCCGGATATCCGCATTCTCAATGACCAATCGAACTTCTGGCATTTTGCCTATGCATGGAAGATGCATGCCGAAGAAGTGAACAGTAAGCTTCATGGCGACTGGATGGTCAAGAACATTCTGGACGGACATGGCAAGCTGATGGATATGTATGCGTCGATGGGTGACGGCAAGATGATCGAAGGCGAACTGGCCGAAGAACAGCGCGGAAGTGCTGAATATCTCAAGAACAATCCGCAATATGACAAGTACGATTTTATATCTGAGGGAGATTCTCCATCCTTCTTCTATCTGATCGATAATGGGCTGCGCAGTATGGAAGACCCTTCCTACGGCGGTTGGGGTGGACGCTTTGGCGTCGTGAACGACAAGCTGTTTAGAAACAATGTGCTTGATTACGATCCCTACACCAAACGCTATGAAGCCGAATACTCTCTGATGAGATGGTTTGACGATGTGCAGGATGATTTTGCAGCACGTGCAGACTGGGCAGTTGCAGACACTTACGAAGGTGCCAACCATAATCCGTCATTAACGATTAAGGAAGGGCTGGATCTGAGTGTTAGTCCTGGGGAGGAAGTTACTCTTCACGCGGAGGGCACTGACCCGGATGGAGATCAACTGACGTATACGTGGTGGAGATATTTCGAAGCGGACACTTATGAGGATTCCAAAGTAACACCTAACAAAGTTCAGCCTGAAATGGCGGGTGATCTGCAACTTGGATTACATCGTGAACTTGCCAAGGATGAGCAGGTGGATACGATAAAATTGCAGGGCAGTGACACCGAAGCGGTGACATTCACCGTTCCTGACGATGCCAAATCAGGTGATACCATTCATATCGTTGCCGAAGTACAAGATGATGGAGAGCATCAGTTGAAGCATTATCAACGTGTGATCATAACCGTGAAATAAAGAAATAGAGGGGCTGTCCCAAAAGTCATCAACATGACTGATGGGGCGCCCCTCCTATTTGTATAGTCTCATTGTAATCAATGATTCGTTAGCGCTGGATGCCTGACCAGAAGACATTCCAGGTGATCGCCAAAGCTTGTTCATAGGATTGCCGTGTCTCATACACGAGCTGTACATCCAATCCATCCATCACGGTGACAAAGGCTACGGTGGCTTCTTCCGGACTCAGGCGTATATCGGAATTTCTGGTAAATACGGCTGCCAGCTCTTCCTTCAGTGTCCCGAGGTACGTTCGATACTGGGCCAGCACAAAATCATGCACTTCCAGCGGTGTGATAAAGGACAGGATATACATAAAAGCAACGTTCGGGTGAGTCAGAAAGCGATTTTTGTGTTCATGCAAAAAGGCATATAGCTGCTGATCCAGAGTTTGGGTAGCAGACTCGCTGAAGAATTGGCGTACAAACTGTTGTTCCTCCTGAACAACTTCCTCATATAACTCCAGCAATAACGCTTTTTTGGATGAATAATGATAAGCCAGAGATTGCTTGCGAATGCCTGCCTCTTCGGCAATCTGCGCCATCTTGGTCCCCTCGTAACCCAGACGATTAAAATGTTGAATGGCAATTTCTTTGATTCGTTTTTTACTCAATGTCTACCTCCAGTTGGCGAGCTGTATACCTCTGCTGTTTTTGGGAGTATACCAAATATAACAAGATATATACCACAAAAATGCCTATAGAGATAGCATACACCACCGTATAGGAAAATGCAGAAGCTACCACACCCAAGATCAACGAGCCACCACCAATCCCGAGGTCAAAAAAATTAAAGAAGGAAGCCATCGCATTTTCATGCTCATGTTCTTCTACAAGATTCACACACCAGGTCTGAATAGCCGGGAATATGGCACCAAAACCAAAGCCGTATAACGCACCAGCGATCAGGAATTGCAGCTCATTCTGGGCGATCGTCAGAACCAGTAGTCCTGCAATTGCAAACACCGCAGAAGGTAATAACACGGAGCCTGGTCCCAATCGATCAAACATTTTTCCGGAAAAGAGTCGGACGGCGAAGCTGGCGATAGCGACGATAAAGAAAAACCAGGCGACATTGTTGAATCCTCTCTCGGCAGCAAATAAAGCCACAAAGGACATGATCGACCCGGCTGCAATGCCAACCAGCATAATGAGCAACGAAGGGAACAGTACTTTCTTTTCGATCAACTTGACGGTCGCAGCAGGAAGTTCAGAGCTTACGCTACCAGATAACGGTCTAGGCTTTCTGGAAACAAACACGGCCATCAGGAGAGCCAACAGCAAAATGCACATACCTCCCATAAACAAACTCTGATAGTCGTACTTAAACAGCAGGCTTGTTCCGATCAGTGGACCGATGGATATGGCGACGGTTTCCCCTACCCCGAAATAACCCATGCCTTCTCCTCGGCGATCTCTGGGTATATTTTCCGTAGCCATCGTTGCAAAAAATGTCGTCGCTAAACCAAATCCAAATCCATGGATTACCCGGAACACGAGAATCATCCAAATACCTGACGACAGGTAGTATGCGCCAGTCATTACTGCACAGATGGTTATACCGATAATCAACAGATATTTTTTATCTATTCGAGCTGCTAATACAGATGTGAAGGGACGAATCAAGATGGCAGAAAACATAAATATGCCGGTAACAAGCCCAATCTGGGAAGCTTCTCCACCCAAACTTGAGACGAATAGGGGCAGGGTGGGAAGCAGCATTTCAAAGGCCATAAACAATAATGCGTTGGCTAACATGATAAATAGGAATGATCTTCCCCATAGATGCTGAGGTGAATGGCTGTGTGTTGAAGTACTCATGATTTTCCTCCGTAATATTGATCTCTGTCGCGCGACATGTTGAATTGATTTTACCTGACGATCGTCAGAATGTAAAGCGCGTATTCAGAGCGTTGATTAACGAATTTTTTTGTGGATGAAAGAAGTGATTAAACATTTTTAATCCATATCCCAACATTTTCCGATATAATAATCAGATAGATTGACTCAAGTGAGTACTACCTCAGAGAGGTGATATGAAATGACGATAGATGTGCTTGTAAGAAATAATGTTAAAGTGCTTGGCTCAGGTAGCCAAACGATTGTATTTGCACATGGTTTTGGATGCGATCAGGATATGTGGCGTTACATTGTTCCAAGTTTTACGGAGAACTACCGTGTAATTTTGTTTGATTATGTTGGATCTGGTGAATCTCAAATTAACTATTATGATGCTGGCAAATATAGCAACCTCCAAGGATACGCCCAAGATGTGCTGGAAATTATGGAAGTACTTGAACTACAGGACACCATATTTGTCGGGCATTCCGTCAGCAGCATGATTGGCATGCTGGCATCGATTCAGAACCCCAAATATTTCAAACAAATCGTCATGTTGGGGCCGTCCCCACGTTACGTGAATGATCTTCCGAATTATTATGGAGGTTTTGATCGGAATGATATCGATGAATTGCTTGAGATGATGCAGATGAATTTTATTGGGTGGGCGAGTTATCTGGCACCCATTGTGATGAACTATCCGGAAAGGAAAGATCTGACGGAAGAGTTGGAGAAAAGCTTCTGCTCCAGAGATCCGCATATTGCGAGACAATTTGCTGAAGTGACGTTTTTATCTGACTGCCGTATTGATCTGGACCAGGCAACAGTGCCAACGTTGATTCTTCAGTGTTCCGAAGACAGCATTGCTCCGGTTGAAGTAGGGGATTACTTGCACGCTCATCTCAAGAACAGCAGGTTGCAACAGATGACGGCCAAGGGACATTATCCGCATCTAAGTCAACCGGAAGAAACGATCCGTATGATTAAGGATTATTTGACGAGCGCATAAAACTCGGTAGAAAGGCGTTATTCCATGGATATACAATTAGATCTGGCTCCCTGTGGATATTTCTCTATCTCGGATTCGGGCATCGTACAATCGATTAATCAAACTTTGCTTACGATGCTTGGATATGAGCGCGATGAGCTTGTGGGGCAACACATTGAGTCCACCATGTCGGTGAGCAATAAGGTGTTTTTCCATACGTATTTCTATCCCTACATCCAGTTATATGGACATGTGGACGAGATGTACTTCACGTTTCGTACTCGTGATCAGCAGCCTGTTCCCGTGCTGCTTAACGGTGTTCGACAGACCCGTAACGGGGAAAGCGTGGTCGATTGTGTTGTTGTAGTCATGCGTAAGCGAATCGAACATGAGAAGGATATTTTGCATACCAAAACGAAGCTACAGGAGCTGTATCAGGCGACCCAAGAAGCGAACAAGGAGCTTGAACGATTACACGAGGAATATAAGATCAAAGAGCAGGCCCTTATCAAAGTGAATGATCAGTTGGAAACGCTGGCCTCCACAGACTTGCTGACAGGACTGAAAAACCGCAGATTTTTCCAGGAAAAAATGGTTGAAAGCTTGCTGTTGTTCCAGGAGAAACAACGTTATTTCTCTCTTCTGGTTGTGGATATTGATCATTTCAAAAGCATTAATGATACGTACGGACATCCGATCGGAGATCTGGTGCTCGGCAATCTGGCGGGACTTCTGCAGTCGGTCTCTCGTAGTACGGATGTGGTGGCGCGTTACGGCGGAGAGGAATTTGTTATCATTCTTGCAGATTGTGAAGAGGAGCAGGCGATCGGTATTGCAGAACGATATCGTTCACAGGTTGCTTCAGCCGATTGGGGCGAATATAACATTACCGTGAGTATCGGTGCGGCCACTGTGGTCGAGGAAGATACGGAAAATTCCTTGTTCCAAAAAGCGGACAACGCCCTGTATGCCTCCAAAACCGGAGGACGTAACCGGGTAACACATGCAGCCCAGATGGTAAGAAGTTAAGAGTTGGATTAGATCAAAAAAACGAGAAGGAGCCTGTGCATGATGAGGGAGATGATCCCACATAGCACAGGCTCCTTTTATTTGTGTGAAACAGAATGAACCAGGGCGTGTCTGAAAATTCCGAAAGTGCACTTCAGCGAGTCTTGAGACACCTCTAATCAAACATGGGTTCCTCAGGGTTATTTTACCGTGGGGCAAGGTAACCATACGCCTTCGCCGGAGAATTCGCCTGGAGACGGAAATCTTCGTTGGACTCATCCGTAAATGCCGGGTTCACATATAGAGAGTGTGCATCGTTGCCAGATCCCTTAATGTAGGCGGCGATGCCGGAGTAGGCTTTATTTTTCCAAACCCACAGGGCATCTTCCTGCTCTCCTGGTGAGTAATAGACATTATGGTCAAACACATTGTCGGTATTGCTAGTATATTCATTGTATATCAGTACTTCCGAGCTGCCCGATACGAGAATGTTATGCATGAACGTATTGTTCTTCGTCCGTGATTGCATGAATAACTGTCCATTGCCTGCATTCAGCGTATCATTCCCGACCAGCGTATTGTACATAATCTTGCTATCCTCGGTAGCTCCCCGTTCTTCGTCATATCCACCCATGGCAATGCCAGTCAGTCGGTTGGAATAAATCAGGTTATCCCGCACGGTAATGTTGCTTGTCGAACGTCCAGCATGCTCCGAGGCAATCTCAATTCCGATATCGCTCCGATACACCCGGTTTTGGTCAATGATATGATCTTTCCCGCCATCTACATAGATGCCGCCCGCCGAGTTGGTATCATTGGGCAGGTCTGTACCGTAGGACGGGTTGTTATTGGATGTAATATCGTATACTTCGTTGCCTCGTACAACGCCGTTCCGAGCCTGATCGTACGTGTCGTCCTCAGACGTACCTTCGTACCCGATCAGATCAATACCAATGTTGTCGGTATCATGGATGATATTGTTCTGTATGGCAAACGTATCAACATTGCCGTTGACTGCAAGTGATTCGCTTGAACCAAGTGTCAGATCATACAATTCATTATCCTTGATGATGATATCGCGTAATGCTTGAGGGTGCTCTGTGCCATAAATGGCAATGCCGTGGGCATCCCTGCCCCGCAAATCGGGACTTTCAGGAGATGCGTAACTAGCGATGGCGTGTATGGTGTTGCCTAATAGCTGAATGTGCTCACCTGCTCCGTGGACATAGATCCCGCTTGGGACTTGGCCCCCTAGTGTGGTTGTGAAGTTACGAATTTCGAGATTCTGAATCGTAATATAACTGGCATTTTCAATTTCAATTAACCCTTCAATCCCCCGAACGGACAGATCTTTACCATCAAGGATAACCTTCTCCTGAGGATAACTGGAAAATAGGGTCGGATTACCGGAGGAATGACCGCTCCTGGTGATTTTGACTTTCTGATGATACACACCTTCCCGCAAATAGATCGTGCTTCCTGGTGAAGCATGGTCGGCAGCGTGCTGCAATGTTTTCCATGGAGATTGAATGGTTCCTTTATTCGAGTCGTTTCCTTGAGGGGATATGTAATGGATGACCTGAGGATCAGACTTTTGAACAGAAACTGGTGCCTTCATGGACTGGCTATGATCCTGACAACCGGATACGAACAGCATCAGAATTGGAATCATAAGTAAAACTAAGCGAGTCAAATCGTTTCCCCCTTGTATTTAGCTTTGAAGCTAGATTATAGCAGATTTGAACGGGTTAATAACCCATGATATGCTCTTATAAAATCAGCGAGGAGACTGCTCATGAATACATTAACGATAGCTGAATTAGTAGATCGGGAGAACCACGCTTGGGAAGAACTCAAGGAACTCTTGGATAGCGGTGAAAATACATATGAGTATGTTCCAGCAAAGCAGGAGGCTGGAGGAGATACGCTCTATCGTCTGCAAATAAGCACCAAATCCTATCTGGGGGCTGTTGCTTATGAGACAGAAGGCATTGTAGTGGACCAGGGCTGGATCACGCTGCTGGGTGCGGGTGGTGACAGTACATCTGGGAGTCTCACAAGTTGGAATGGTGTGAGTGAGCAACCTTGGGTAGACGTACTGGAAGGCATGATGGTCGTCGCATATGATGCGGCAGGCGGTTTCTTCGGACTGGATACAGGCAAGTATGGACGCACGGGACAGGTCTATTATTTTGCACCGGATACACTCGAATGGGAATCAACAGAACTGACATACTCAGGTTTCATCAACTGGCTGGCGAATGGCGATCTGGAGCAGTTCTACCAGACCTTTCGCTGGAAAGGCTGGCAAGAGGATATGTCTCAGCTCCAAACAGGACAAGTGTTTGCGTATTATCCACCACTTTGGACGCAAGAAGGTGGCGGCGAGATCAGCAGCAAAGCACCTATTAGCATCATGGAGGCCTGGAAGTCCGCCCTGGACGGGAAATAGTTGGGATGTTGCTTTTGGATGAGATAAGGAAAGTAACCGGTAAGTTCATTGAGTGATCTACTTTTGAGAAAAAAACAGAAATTATGTTCCAAACTACAAAAGGCTCGCGCTTGTTGGCGCGGCCTTTTTGTGAAATTAATGATCAACTGTCCAATGTAACAGGTTTAATGCCTGAGCGTGAAGCTCTGCTGTGCCATACGGTCAATCCGAGTGAAACAACGCAGACGAACAACAGACATGCATACACCACATGATAAGCTTCCTCTACCGATACCCCCGGAATGCTGTGTAGCAGCAGCCCGCACAAGGCTACAGAGACTGAACCACCGAAGAATTGAATCAGTTGTAACATACCCATACCGGAACCGATTTGGGCTTTGGGCAGCACGCGTGACGCTTCATTATTCAATGATGCCATGGAGGCTGAGAGTGCCGGTGAGAAAAAGAGATAACCACTGGTAATGATCAGGGCAGACTGATCGAGTCCGAGCATGAATAAGGCAAGGACAGCTGCCAGCAGAATGTGTCCGATGATCATAAATCGCATATTGCCATAACGGTCGATCCAGCGTCCGACGAAACGGGTGCAAAATGCTGCAACAATAGCTCCAGGAGCAATCAGCAAACCAATGGCGAGCGAAGAGCGCCCATATAGATCAGCGAGCACAAGTGGCATCAAAAACAGATTGCCCAGATTCACAACCAGCACACAGAATCCGATCAGGATTAACCGGGTGTATCCTGGCGTTCGGAACACTTGTGGATTCACAAACGGAAGATTCGCTTTTTGAATATACAAGAGGTGTGCAATAAGCGAGATAACGCCGATGGCAAACCAGAACCAGGATTGCTGGGTGATTGCGACAAGAAGTGTAGTGGCGTTAATGACGGTTAATATGGCGCCAATAACATCGAACGGCTGATCTGTTTTGACCGTTTCCCGTGGGAGGAAATAGAGCAATACGGGCAGGGCGAGCAGGACAAGCACCGTTATGGCAAAAAGTCCGTTCCAGCCCCAGTACTCGCTAATGAGTCCGCCGACAATGGGGCCAAGTCCAAAAGCCATGGCGCTGCCTGACGAGATGAGTGCAATAGCAGCTCCGCGCCGTTCCACTGGGATGTAACGACTCGCAATGACGAGGCCCAGACCCGCCATGACCCCTGCACCCGCAGATTGCAGAATACGTGTCAGTAACAGGATCGCGAAGCTATGCGCGAACAATCCGAGCAACGAAGATAACCCCAGGATCAGAAGCCCGACCGTTAACAGTTTGCGTACCGGGATACGGTCTGACAATCGGCTGTAGATCACCGTCGACAAGGCGTAACCAATCGAATAACTTGAGATGACCCATGACCCCAGGTCCGAGGTAATCTGTAGATCTTGAATAATGACTGGCAAAGAAACATTGAACATGGTGGTGTTCATCACAACGATGAACAGGCAACATGTCCAGAGTGGCATGACAATTTTATCTTTCACGGTACCATTCCTGTCTTGGGTATGAATATGAATTCGGATTGAGCCTTGATGAAAATGTGATGAAAAGCAATATATCATTTTACACTCCATTTCTTCATATGGCAATAATGTCATACTGATTCGTTCGGAAGTGATGAGCATAGAAAGATATTAGTAATAAACAATAGACGAATTTCCTGTATTTAACTAAAATGATCATTGAACATACATAACAGCATTAGAAACAGCAACACATAATAGCATACTGAAAATGAAGGGGGTTATACCGATGACTCATGCATTATTAATGTCCCACAGCGTATTTCCGACGCTGGATATGAAGAGAACCGCACAGTTTTATGAAGAGAAGATGGGCTTTCGGGTGGTCGAATATCTTGATACCGCGGAACCTCATATTTGCCTGTATCGTGATCTTACCGAGATTATTTTAACCCAAAGCAATGGACAGAAGGTCATTCCCAACAGAGAATTATATGGCTATGGATATGATGCATATTTTATTACGAAGAACCAGGAAGAGCTTCAGCAACAATTGATCAACGCCGATGTGAAAATCGTACGTGACCTCAATCATACAGACTATAATAACAAGGAGTTTGTAATCGAGGATGTTGATGGACGATGGATTGCTTTTGGCATCAAACAGGGATAATTATACAAAGAAACAGGCGCTCCGATCACGGGCGCCTGTTTGTGCATGGTGTATCTGCAGAACTTATGCCGCAGTCACTTGTTTCCCTCGATTGCGAATCCACTTGATGACATCCATCAGAATGACGGCAGCAAGAGCGAGTCCGCCTGCAATCAGGAACTCATTCCAGCCAAATGTATCCGGGATGGCGAAGACGCCGCGCACACCTGGAATCAGTGTGATTGCATAGAGACAGAGACACACCAGGATGGAACCGAGCACGAGTTTGTTAGTCGTGAAGCCCACCTGGAAGATGGTCTGTGTGTTGGAACGTGCTGCAAATGTTTGCAGACTGCGTGCCAGAATAAGGGTTGTGAAGGCCATAGCCACACTGATTTCCTCCGATATGCCTAGTCCGATATATTGGGACACGATAACAGCCGCACCAATCAGGACACCACGGGTAATCACAGCCTGCAGGGTTCCACCTGCGAAGATGCCTTCGTTAATATCACGCGGTTTGCGTCGCATGACATCTGGCTCGGGCTTTTCGGTACCTAAGGCAATGGCAGGCAGGGAGTCGTTCACCAGATTGATGAATAGCAGCTGAAGGGCCGTAAATGGGTTAACCCAGCCGACGATCAAGGCAAACAAAATGGCGATAATGGCGCCGAGGTTACCGGCGAACAGATATGCGATGGCTTTTTTGATATTATCAAATACCATCCGCCCAACACTGACCGCATTCACGATGGAGACAAAGTTGTCATCCGTCAGAATCATGGCAGCCGCATCCTTGGCGACATCTGTTCCGCTACCCATCGCTACGCCGATATCGGCTTGTTTCAGCGCTGGTGCGTCATTAACGCCATCTCCGGTCATGGCTGCAACTTTGCCTTTGCGCTGCCATGCACGCACGATGCGGATCTTGTTCTCAGGTGATACTCTGGCGTATACCGAGATATGTTCAAGTTGTTGATCCAATTCCTCATCGGACATTTTGTCCAGTTCGGCTCCGGTAATGGCGAGATCATCCGGTTCGGCAAGGCCGATATCCACACCGATGGCCTGAGCCGTCGTTTTGTGATCTCCGGTGATCATGATGGTGCGAATACCCGCTTTTTTGGACTCTTCAATAGAGCCGTATACCGCTTCACGCGGTGGGTCAATCATTGCTGTCAGGCCAACCAGTGTCAGATCATGCTCGTCATCAATGGTGACCTGGTTTTTGTCATCGAATTTTTTGTACGCATAGGCCAGCACACGGAAGGCACGTTTGGAGAAGGCCTCATTTTTTTCTTCAAATTGTGTGCGAATCTCGGGTGTGAGGGGCTGAACCTCACCGTTGATAAACACGTGGCTACAACGGCTGAACAGCACATCCGGTCCACCTTTGGTCAGCAAAGCCGTCTGTCCCTCGAAGGTATGCACCGTACTCATGAGCTTTCGATCCGAGTCAAAAGGAAGCTCAGCTTCACGCGGGAACTGGTCACGGATTTCATTGTAATCCTTGTTCACCCGGTTGCTGAAGGCAATGAGGGCCACTTCGGTGGGGTCACCCAGTTCCTTGCCTTCCTGGTTAATATTCGAATCATTGCAGAGCACTGCAATATGTAACAAACGGCGTTCCTCTTCCGACCACTGATCGGGATCATCCGGGAATTCGTCCTTGGTGCCATGGGGAATGTAATAATCCACGACAGTCATTTTATTCTGAGTTAGCGTTCCTGTTTTGTCCGTACAGATAATGCTGGCAGAACCGAGAGCTTCCACGGCTGGCAGTCTGCGAATGATCGCATGCTGTTTGGCCATCTTGTTCGTTCCGAGTGACAATACAATAGTCACAATGGAGGATAAGGCCTCAGGAATGGCAGCTACTGCAACAGCTACGGCAAACATCAGTGCATTCACGATGGATGGTCCGATATTCTCCGTACCTTCGGTCAACCACACACGACCCGCTTCAATGGCAAAGATGAGAATCGATAAGCCAAGGATGAAAAAGCCCAGTTTTTTGCTGAATGATTCCAACTTGCGTTGTAGTGGCGTGTTCTTGGCTTCGGCATTTTCAATCAGTTCGGCAATTTTGCCGATTTCGGTTTTGAGTGCCGTACCCGTAATGACGAGCATGCCACGTCCATATACAACCAGTGAGCCACTGAAGGCCATATTGCGCCGATCTCCAATTGGAGCTTCATCCGGGATGGCATCCGCGTGTTTTTCCGCAGCTTCCGATTCTCCGGTCAGCATACCTTCGTTAATTTTCAGACTGCCTGATTCCAGTATACGCCCGTCAGCCGGGACATAATCGCCTGCGTCCAGCATAACAATATCACCGGGAACGAGTTCCCTCGCTGGAATGGTCTTTTTCTGGCCGTCACGAATGACCTTGGCTTCGGGAGCAGACATTTGTTTCAGCGCGTCGAGCGAGCTCTCGGCTTTTTTGGTCTGCACAACACTGATTACCGCGTTGAGCAATATAACCAGGAATATGATCAACGATTCAATCAGATGTCCAAGTACAACCTGTACCGCGGCTGCAATCAGCAGCACGATGACCATCGGATCTTTGAAATTTTCGAGGAACAGTTTCCAGACAGGCGTTGCATCTTTGCCTTTTAACTCGTTATATCCTTCGGTTTCAAGTCTCTTCGCAGCTTCGGAGGTCGTGAGTCCCTTGGAGGAACTTTGCACATCCTGAAGGGTTTCCTCTGCACTGTGTCTGTAATGTTGCAATTGACCAGCTCCTTGAATATTAGATTTCTCTCTGTGTATTACCCTTACGGGTAAAATCTAGAATCGTTTCATTTCCATATTTTTTATGTACACAGTATTTTTCAGAATGAGCCGAGATATGCTTCTTTTCCAATGTTATTATTTCCAGTGATGCACAGACATAACAGACATCACTGGAATGGAACTTAGAACTGGTTATAACAATCGGGAAAGTTTAGATCAGACGATAGCCTGGAGGCAGGTTTCCCGTACGCTGGATTCGGCGAACCTGAGCTGCTGTTAACCGCTGATTTGTAGCGATTAATGACTCCACGTCACCTCTTCTGAGGATATCATCCAGTTCGCGAATGCTGCGATTTCCCCGCAATATATAGAAATTATCACGAAAGCGTGACCGATCAAACAGCACAAGCGTGGCGTTCGGATTGGTTGAGAAGAATCGCAGACTCTCAATCCCGGTTAGGACAGCGTCAACATCGGCAATACCCAAGTTACCACGGTATACTCTTCGTAATCCTCTGAAATTCTCTTGACTATACACGGCCAGACGTGGATACGTCCGCGAGATCGAAACAGGTTTATTCAAAGAACATTCCCCCTCTGCATTTAGACAACCTGGCTGATAAGAAAGATTGGTCTATTGGATAGCATATGTTGGGAGGAAGGGTATGGATTGGATGATAGTCTCAGAGAACGATATATAGATGTTGGATCAGAAACTGTGTGCACCATCACACTCGCTCCTATCGGGGTCTGTTAGGCTATTTTATAACGAAGCGTGTTAAATCTATGTTTGGAGGGGAATCCATATGTTTTGTTATCAATGCGAACAGACGCCGAGTGGCGGGTGTACCGTCGTTGGGGTATGCGGTAAAAATGAAACGATCGCAAGTTTGCAGGATACGATGATCTTTGCGTTAAAAGGCATCGCTGCTTATGCGACACACGCACGCCAGTTGGGATATTCTGATCCTGAGGTGGATCGGATTACACATGAGGCATTATATATGACATTGACGAACTCGAATTTTAATGTACAAGAACATCTGGAGATGGCAATGAAGGTTGGTAATGCAGCAATCCGCATTATGGACGTGCTGGATCGTGCGCATACGGACCGTTTTGGTGTACCGCAACCGATTACGGTTAGCCAGAACCAGATCGAAGGACAGTGCATCGTGGTGACAGGGCATAATCTGTATGCATTGGAGGAGTTACTGCGTCAAACGGAAGGAAAAGGAATTAACATCTATACTCACTCGGAAATGTTGCCTGCGCATGGTTATCCTGCGCTGAAGAAATATGCCCATCTCAAGGGCAATATCGGTAAAGCATGGTACGATCAGCGTAGACTGTTCGAACAATTCCCGGGTGCTATTCTCGCAACGACGAACTGTGTTATGCCGATCAAAGGCACCTATGCAGACCGCTTTTTCTCATACGAAGTGGCGGGTCTGGAGGGCGTTGCCAAAATTACAGAGGATGACTTCTCACCTCTGATTGAACGTGCATTGTCACTGCCTGCGGCTAATGTACAGTCTGAGCAAGTCTTAACGACAGGATATCATCATGAGACCGTGATTGGACTTGCGCCTGAGATTATTCAGGCGGTGAAAGATGGTCATATCCGTCGATTCTTCGTTATTGCAGGTTGTGACGCGCCAGGTAAAGGCGGCAACTACTATCGTGAACTCGCTACATCGTTGCCAAATGACACGGTTATTCTGACAACATCCTGTGGCAAGTTCCGCTTCAATGATGTGGACTATGGTACGGTTGGAGACACGGGTATACCGCGTTATATCGACTTAGGTCAATGCAATAATTCCGGTTCTACGGTGAAAATTGCTATGGCTTTGGCGGATGCTTTTGGCTGTACCGTGAACGAGTTGCCTGTCAGCATCGTCCTGTCTTGGTTTGAACAAAAAGCAGTTGCGATCCTGCTCGGCTTGTTCAGCCTAGGCATTCAGGACATTCGGATTGGACCGAAACCACCTGAGTTCATATCGGAAGGTGTCTTGGATGTGCTCGTGGATATGTTTGGTCTGAAGTTAATTACAACAGCAGAAGAAGATATGAACGCGATGTTGGCACTGTCATAAGGGGAAAAGGATACAGTAAAGTATATAGGGGAGTCGTGCGTAGCACGACTTCTTTGCTATGAGGATACAACATGGAGCGTATTATTGCATATGATGAGGTCTTCAGTTAGGATGGGATCAACAGTAGCATACATAATCATTACAGTGTAAAACGAAATTTATCCCTCCGTAAGGCAGGTCATTCCAGATGAATAAACAGGACAAGCGCAGAAATCGATACATGTTGGAGAAGGGACCACTGGCATCCAGAGGTTATGATTGGTGGTGGCACTCTTTTACAGGCAAGAATGAACAGACAGGGGAAGAAAAATCATTTTTTATTGAGTATTTTATTATTAACCCTGCGTTGGGTGGAGAACACCCCGTATTTGGACAGCTGCCGGGCACAACGAACAAGCCTTCGTATGTCATGATCAAGGCAGGACATTGGGGCGAAAATGCGAAACAAATCCACCGCTTCTATGGTATCGATCATATGAAGATGCGTTCGGAGCAGCTTGATTTGGTTGTAGGAGATTGTACGTTATCCGAAACAAGCATGAAGGGCTCGGTAGCCCTATCGAAGGAAGAATGTGAGAAGCACCCGGAGTATATGAGCGATAGTGGGCAGATGAGCTGGGATCTTAAGATCGACAAACAGGTTGCATTCCATGTTGGATATGGTGCCGCGAGTATGTTTCGAGCGATGAATGCCTTTGAGATGTTCTGGCACGCCGAAGGAATGAAGACGGAATATGAGGGAACCGTCATACTGGATGGTGTGATCTATACTATTTCCCCTAAAACTTCATATGGATATGCGGATAAAAACTGGGGTGGGGATTTTACAAGCCCTTGGGTCTGGCTCAGCAGCTGTAATCTGATCAGCAAGATCAGTGGCAGACGGCTGGAAAACTCCGTTTTTGATGTAGGAGGAGGTAAACCCAAAGTGTTTGGCGTTCCATTGGATCGCAAGCTGTTGATTGATTTTTATTATGAGGGTCAGAGCTATGAATTCAATTTCTCCAAATTCTGGACGTTTACCCGCACGAAGTTCGACTGCCATGAAACCGATGATGAGATTGTCTGGAACGTGTCCTCGCAAAATAGCGGATACGCCATTGAGATTGAAATTTCATGTCCGAAGAACGAGATGTTGCTGGTGAATTACGAAGCTCCGAACGGGAAGAAACTTCACAATCGGCTGTGGAATGGTGGAACCGGGCGGGGAGAGATCAAATTGTATAAAAAGCAGCAGGGTAGCGTGATACTTATCGATCATCTGATGACTGCGAATGTCGGTTGTGAATACGGCGAGTATGACTTATAAATAAAGATGGAAAGAGCCTACATACGAGTAGGCTTTTTTGCTTTTTCAACCTTAGTAGGTCAATGTACCTTGTATAAATGAACATGAAATGAAAGGAAAATTAGTTTTATTATCCTATTGAAGTTTTTTGGTGGAAATGTCTATATAGATAGAGGCTATTAGAATGTATCACATCACAAAACACGGGTTTACCGTAACATAAGGAGATTGTACATAATGCATGACACACAGATTAAAGATTGGTTGAAGCTCGCAGGTGGCAAGGAGAACATCAAACTTGTAGATCACAATAAGGGTACAACGACGTTGCTACTGAAGGACAGTACCCAATTGAACATGTCGGTTCTTGTCTCAACAGAGTTTGTGGCAGATATTCGGGTAACAGGTGAGCAGTGTCATCTGGTAATAAGAGATGAATCTTCCCTGATCTACAATACGTTACTGGGTATGGACGCTTGGGATTCAACAGGGAAAGCGTTGCAGGAAGCGGCACACACGAAGAAGAACAGATTCTCGATCTTACATTTTGTATCCGATGTATTCAGGCCCTTGATGCCTGCGTTTCTCGGAGCCGCCGTTATTAAGATTTTACTTGCTATATTTACGTTAATGGATACGTACGGTTCAGCGGATTCTTCTGCACTGATGGACAGCCAGACCTTTACGATATTCAGGATTATTGGAGATAGTGTGATTTATCTACTGCCTGTATTGGTAGCAATCAGCACAGCGTATCGGTTGAAGAGCAATATCTATGTTGCTGCATCTATTGGTGGATTGATGTTCCATCCGGAGATGACCATGATGATGTCAGGTGAACAAGACGTCCATTTCCTGGGCTTGCCACTTGTGTCCCAGCCGGCTTTTTACACTACTGCCATCTGGGTCATTCTAACGATCTGTGCAGCCTCCTATCTGGAAAAAGCCGTTCAACGAATAAGTCCAAAATTCTCCAAAGGGATGGTTGCACCATTCCTGACGTTATTGATTCTTGTCCCATTGGTCTTAATGATCCTCGGTCCAGTCGGCACCTGGGTCGATGAATATCTGCCAGAGGCATTGGATTCACTGTTAGCTAACGCTCCAGTGGTGACGGTAATGTTATTGGGAGCGGTCTTCTCGCTGATGTTAGTTATGGGATTACACTATTGGGTACTTGCCATCATCATTAATGAAATGGTTATGGATGGTGGTTCCATGGTGATTGCTGCTATGATGGTGGCGATTGTTGGACAAGCAGGGGCCTCGCTTGCAATCGGACTGCGCTCGAAAGAGCCAGCATCCAGAAGACTGGCTTTCTGGGCTACTGGAACAGCACTGTTGGGAGTCGTAGAGCCTGCATTGTACGCGGTCAACATGAGAAAGAGATCTTCTTTCTACGCGGCATTGCTTGGTGGAGCCGCGGGTGGACTGTATTTCGGGTTGTTATCTGTGAAGGCATTTGCTATCGTTGGCAATCCGAGCTTGATCAGCCTGCCGCTCTTCATCGAAGAGAGTAGCTTGAATCTGTTACACACCTGCATTGGTGTGGTTATTGCTTTTGTGGTCTCAGGTGGACTGACGTATTGGATGGCAGGAAAAGGTCAGACATTGGGACAGACATCACCGAAAGCTAGCATGGAGTAATACGTAAAACGTACTATTGCAAAGTACTTATTAAAATTTATAAGAAAGAGCCTGTGCCTGATGGTACAGGCTTTTTGTTGTTTTTGTATCTGAGTAATACAAGTATGAAATGCTCAGTAGCTGCCCACCATTTTATTCAAGCCATAGCTTGTTGGTTATGGAGTTGTCATGTATTTTGATATAGTGGAACGTATAGATCGGGATGATGAATCTCTTTGAAAGGATAACGATATGTCTGACAACATGGAATGGATCGCTCAGTGGAAGTCGACGAAGGCATTAACCAATGCATGGATAACGAAAGGCGAGCTGCACCACTTTTTCAGTCACACCTTGATATTTATTATTGATGGAAAAGCGGTCTGGAATATAAATGGACACCGGGTTCACGTCTCCTTTGGAGAATTAATTGCGCTCGAAGAGAACTCCGTAATGGAGGTCATTGAAGGTGGCAATCTGGATCTGGCAGGCTGGCATGTTCAGTTCGATACATATTCGGTGCTGCATGAGCGACGGGAAGCTGAGAAGTTCGAATGGCGTTTACCGTCAGGAGAAGCGTATCAAAAGGTGCAACTGTCTGGTGGAAGTCTGGCAAGCATCATTCAGCATTGGAGTGAAGAGGATACACAGGATCAGAGTGCAGGATGGGTTGGAAATCAGCATTTGTTATATGAATTGTTAAGAAATCTGTACCGGAAACAGCCGGATAACGAGTTGAAGCCAGAACACGGCATACTTCGCTCCATTGACTACATGCAGCAGCATTATGATCAGGTGATTACTCGTACGCAGTTAGCTCAGATTGCTGGTATTAGTCCATGGCATTATTCCCGCAAATTTAGTGAACGATATGGTAAGCCACCTCTGGATTATCTGGCCCACTACAGGATCTATCGCGCGCAGGAAGAACTGTTATTAACTACAGCAACCTCTCAGGATATTGCCAAGAAGTCTGGATTTGAGGATGCTCATTATTTTAGCCGGCGCTTCAAACAGCTAACTGGCGTATCACCTAAGCAATATAGACAGACGATGACGCAGCGAAAGATCGTATCACTGTCTCCCATCTGCGGCGAAATGATGATTCATCTCGGAGTTATCCCCCATGCCGTAGTGGTCACTCCAATCCTGCTGTCCCCACATCATCGGGAACAATTTTTAGCGCATGGAGTGCAGATGCTGGAGGTTACACAGTATGAGGTGGAGATAGAACTTGTTCGACAAGTTCAACCGGAGATGTTGATAGGTAACGTATTGACGGAAGAGGTCAAAAGGGAGCTGCGCACAATTGCACCGATTCTTACCGGACTTCATCAAGATGTGGAACCAATGCTCAATCAATTGGCAGCCTGGTTTCTCAAAGAAGAAGAAGCTCATAGACTGCATGAGCAGATGAAACATGAGGTCAGTGTAGCGAAGCAACAGTTACAATCCATCATTCAATCCACATCCACAGTCATGCTGCTGAGGGTAGAAGCGTTTGGTTACCGATATCTGGGTGGGCGTTCACACGGGGTATCACAATTGTTATATGAACAGCTTGGATTAGCACTGCCGCAAGTACTGCAACCAGGTGCAGCCTGGTTTAACCCTTGTTCGCTTGACCTGCTGGCACAAGCCAATCCTGATTATCTTTTTGTGGAGAAGCGGATCATGCAGCACTTCAGTGCTGAAGAGAATATGAGGAAACTATGGGAGAGTCCGCAATGGAACGAGCTGAGGGCTGTGAAAAATAATCGGGTGTTTTACGTAGATACCCATATGTGGGTAGACGGTCATGGAATTACGGGACATACCCTGATTCTGAATCAGATCATTCGCAATCTTACGAAATCTCTTCATGAGAGAGCACAATAATCCAACTGATTACGCACGATATGCTATGGATGCAATACTTCTTATTTGATACTATTTGATAATAATTATCATTATCAATATATATAAGGGGCGAAGTATATCATGTTACGAAGATTTAAAGGTTTGGGCATTATGCTGTTGGCGATCAGTATTATGCTGGCGGCGTGTTCCAGTGGAACTAATGAAGAGAATACTGCAGCTGGAACATCAAGTACCCAGACTGAAGGAGAAGCAAGCACAACCGAAGAAGCAGCGAATGAAAGTGCGACTAAGGTGGTGCAGGATCAGTTTGGAGAAGTAACGATTCCGACCCATCCTCAAAATCTGGTTGTGTTCGATTCGATCTATGCCGAGTATCTGATCGAGATGGGTGTCACACCCCAAATCGTTTTGTTAACTCCGGAAGTTGAAGCGGAATACCGCCCTGATTATTTGAAAGAACACGGCGTTCAGATCATTGAAGTTGAGCAATATCAATATAACTATGAGCAGTTGCTGGCGTTGTCACCGGATATGATCCTTACCGCTGGCGAAGGTATGGAGCAGGGCGTATATGATGAGTTATCCAAAATCGCTCCAACGGTGGCACTGGATGCCAACAGTGAAATGAAGCGTGCTATGCCGAAGCTGGGTGCCATATTCGACAAGACCGAACAATCTGCCAAAGTACTGGCTGAATTCGACGAGAAAGCTTCACAAGCGAAAGAGAAAATTGCGGAAGCCCTGGGAGACAAGACTGTATTGGTTCTCCGGGTTGAGCACAATCGTTACCGTTTCATGGGTCCCAAAGGAGGAAGCAGCAGTGTTTTCTTCTATGATATCCTGGGCCTGAATAGCCCTGAAGCGATCAAAGACTCTACAGATTGGTTTAGCCAGTTCTCCCTGGAATTTTTGCCTGAGATGAATCCGGATTATATTTTCCTGGAAGACAGAACCCTCGTAGGTTATGACACGAAGAAATCGATGGAAGATCTGAAAGCTAGCCAGGTGTGGGCGAATCTGGAGGCTGTGAAGAATGATCATGTCTTCCCATTGAAGACAAGCCAATTCGTATCCGGTGTGGGTCCAATTGGTTCTGTAAAATTGATGGACTACGTTGTTGAAAAGTTGGTGCCGTAAATGACGACGGAGACACAATTGGATATCTACGATATTACCATCGTTGGTGGTGGGCCTGCTGGCATGTATGCCTCATTCTATAGTGGTATGAGAGCGATGCGTACCAAGATCATCGAAGCCAAACAGGAACTGGGCGGATTCATGCGTACGTACCCGGAGAAGCTGATCTGGGATGTGGGCGGGATTGATCCGATTCGCTGCGAGAAACTGATCGAGTCGCTGGAGAGACAGGCGAGAACGTTCGATCCGACGATTGTGTTTGGGCAAGAAATAGCCGAGCTTGAACGACGTGAGGATGGTGTATTTGTACTCATTTCCAAAACAGGCGAGCGTCACTACACACGTACCATCCTGTTATGTGCGGGTAGAGGCATGACTCAGGTGCAAAAACTGGATGTCGAGGGTGCCAATCGGTATGAGCTGACGAATCTGCACTATACCGTAACTGATTTATCTCGATTTGCCGGAAAGCGTGTTCTGATCTCGGGCGGCGGCGATTCCGCAGTTGACTGGGCGAATGAAATGGGCAAAATCGCAAGTGAAGTTACGGTGGCACACAGACGTCATGAATTTACCGGACATGAGTCGCCGGTTGCCCAGATGAAAGCTCAAGCGAACGTCATGACGCCATTTAGCATCTCACGTTTATACGGTACAGGTGACCAAATAGATCGTGTCGAGCTGGCCCATGTGGAAACCGGTGAGATCACACTTGTTGAAGTGGATGAAGTTGTCGTAAGCCATGGGTATGACCGTGATTTCGGCAATCTCGTGCAATGGGGACTGGCGCGGGAAGATTACGGCGTGTCCGTTGATCAGCGCATGCGTACCAACATTCCAGGCATATTCGGAGCAGGTGACTTTATCACTTATGGAAGCAAAGTCAGGCTGATCGCAGGTGCTTTTAACGATGCGGTGCTCGCAGTCAACAGTGCCAAGACGTATCTGGAACCTGCTGCTTCAGATATGGCGGGTGTATCCTCTCACAACGCTCGGTTCTATGAGAAAAACAAAGCTCTCTCCAATACGTAGATAGGTTTGTATGGATGGAATGCAATCTGAAGAAGCCCGAACAACGTCGAGATTTTCTCGAACTTGCGTCGGGCTTCCGCGTATCCTTATTGACGACAGCGACATATTCAAACCCCAAAAAACAGCGCCACCTGAATCGTTCTGGTGGGCGCTGTTTGTGTAATCTTTTTTGAGCTAGATAAAAAGTCTTGAATCCCAGACTGCCGATCTTGGCGAGTGGATAGATGATTTTCTAAGGAACATCAGACACCTTATCTATCAAAATCTCCAAATAAAAACACTGAAAACGGCTGTTTATTCCGATATAGGGTGTCTCAGGTTCCTTAGATTTTTGCAGGCGCCTCAAATCCTTGAATAAGACGTCTCAGGTTCGTTAGCGCTCGCTCTCACTTGAAGGGCACGTTCTTACACACTCAGGATTCAGTGTGCTTGTCTACGCTGAACACGTTCAGGTTCGGTTTCGGGTCTCATTAGATTTGAAGACTCGCTCTAATTCAGCTCAGTCTGTCCACTTGCGAGTCGATCTGCGATCTCTTCGGCTTGCAGAATGGAGGTGTAGGGATCAGCGGTGAAATATTTATGGATATCCAGTTTGAAGATATGGTTGTTCTGCACCGCAGGCAGATTGTCCCAGACGTTAGGCAACAGGGAGTGATCCTTCGTGCCCTCTGTAACCATCATCAGCAGGTAATCACCTACGTACTCTCCGAATACCTCCGCGCTAGCTTCCAGGTTTTCTTTGCCTTGGTCCAGAAGATCTGACTTCACCTTGGGTGCCGGAGTCAGTCCTAGCAATTCATAGGCTGCTCTTCCACCACGATTAGCACTGTTGCCGATAATGGCTGGATTTTTCAAAAAGTTGAAATCGGCAACGGTAAAGGTGGCACCGTCCGGAATCACATCTTTGATTTTGGCCTGAGCAGCTGCGATCCGTTGTTTAAATGATTCGTTCCACGCTATGGCCTCTTCAGGTCGATTCAGAATCTCGCCCATGGCGATCACTTCGGCTTCCATGGAATCATACTGATCTGGTACGAATACGACAGTCGGAGCGATTTTGGAATAGGTCTGAAATTTCTCCTGGTCCCATGT
Organism: Paenibacillus amylolyticus; assembly: GCF_001570725.1. Classification (GTDB taxonomy): domain Bacteria; phylum Bacillota; class Bacilli; order Paenibacillales; family Paenibacillaceae; genus Paenibacillus; species Paenibacillus amylolyticus_A. The sequence goes on along the minus strand of NZ_BCNV01000001.1, from coordinate 3,697,860 downwards.
GATAATCAGGTCCGGTTCCAGCTCTACCATTTTCTCAAGCGAAACCTCACTGTGGTTACCCAAATCTGCGCTATCCGTAAGCTTGTCACGCAGGAACATTCCGTAATCCAGCAGGCTACCCGGCACACCAACGGGTGTTACTCCGACAGCCAGAACATGTCCTATATTCCAGTCAACGACAACCCTCTCAGGGTTGAGGGGTACGGTGACGTCTCCCATCATCGTAGAGAGTGTTCTTGTCTGTGGTGCGGCGTTTTCTGTTTCTGTCGCGACGGGTTCCGCCGTCTCTTTTTGGGTACAACCACTAATGAATATGGCCATGATCAGCAAAACCGGCAGGGCCATACGATACCAAGCTTTCTTAAACAACATGACGAACCCTCTTTCTAATTGATAATGATTTTCATTTATATAACTCTAGAGGGAAACCCGCAATTGCACAATAACCGATTCGGAAGCGAAAGCATAACCATTTCAGAACAGACGTACAGGTTGAACTGAGAATGATTATCATATATGATGAGGCGAAGCTTTGGATGTAGTAACGAGGAAACACAAAGAAAGGTCCATGACGATGAACATAGAAGAATACGGGGCATTATGGGAGCATATAACAATCCGATTACTGGATATTCGAATCATGACGGTTAACACCAGTGAAGATCCTAATACGTGGATGCTTCCCTCGAATGCTTTTTTATTAATAACGAATGGCAAGGGGAAGATCTGGCTCGGTCAGGGGATACACTCTATTAAAGGAACTTATATTCTGCACGCCTCCAAAGGAATGCGTCTGGATTGTCTGGCTAAGAAGCGAATGGAATTACATGTGTTGTCGTATTCGTCACCAGAGTCAGAGAAGCCAAATGCTGAAGAATCCCAAACATATACTGGGGCGGAGTCGCTGCAAGTCAGTTTTGGTTTTGAACCAACGTACCCTTTGCCATTAATTGAAATTATGCAATTGATATACAGACAGTGGAATGAACTACAGTCAGCAGGCCGGATTCAAACCAAGGCGTTGTTCTACCAATGGCTCGCCGAGATGCTGAAACAAATGCAAGAGCAGCGGAAGAACCGTACGAAGCTGGACCGTGTAGATCAGGCAGTCCGTTATCTGAAACGTCACTACGCGGAATCACTCAAGATGGAACAGGTTGCTGAAATGCTGGATTGCAGTCCGAGGTATCTGAACCAATTGTTTCAGCTGCAATTGAATATTAGTCCCAGTCGTGTGCTTTCACAGATTCGGATGGAACAGGCACTGAAACTACTGGTGAGTACGAAAGGGACCTTACAGGAAATCGCGGAAAGAGTAGGCTATGAGAATGGCTATACACTAAGTCGTTATTTCAAAAAACATTATGGGGTTTCTCCGGAGTTCTACAGAAAGCGTCGAGAGAGCAGTATTCCAGATGTAGCCCCGAAAACTTTCCAACCACACGCCGCTTTGGAAAGTCACTATTTGGGATGGAGCGGACGAACAGTATCCATAGGTGATGCTGACCAGCCCCAGCCAGAACAGGAGACTATAGATTTGAAAGGAGTCCAAGTGTGGAAATCCTCGGCGGCCGCGTTGCCAAGAGCCAGAACTCGGATGCTTGCCACAAGCATGGGCGAGATTACGATACCCAACAAGCCTAACCGAGTTGTCGTCGACTGGAATTTGGGAGAAGTGCTAGCATTGGGGGTAACACCTCTTGGAGCGCCACATTCACTCATTGAAAGCAACCAAATGCTGGAGCCTTATATCTATGACCAAGTACAGGATATCGGGAATCATAATTTTATCTCCATTGAAAAAGTACTTGAACTGGAGCCAGATCTGATCATCACCTGGAATCCTGCTGCCTACGCTTCCTATGCCCGAATTGCACCTACAGTGGTCTATGGAGGGAGTGGTAATGGCTCTGTCGCGGAGGAGATTCGAGAGATGGGACGTATTCTGAATCGCCGGACAGAAGCCGAAACATGGATTAAGGAATACGTGCGGAGAGTACATACTTTGCAGCAAACGATCACGGGCAAGGTCTCCGCAGAGAAGACATTTACTGTTATTGATCCGAATTGGGGAGAACATATTACCCTTGTGGGAAATACGGGAACTCGTGGGGGGAAGGCAGCCTATGGCTTACTGAACTTGAGGCCAGCAGGCAAGGTTCGCCAGGAACTATTGGAGCCGGGCCTGGAATACCTGGATATTGCGCGGAGTGCGGTAGGTGGGTATGTGGAGGACTACCTGTTGGTGTTGGATAATGGTCCAAGACATGGTCTTGACCAAGCTTCAGGCAAACCATGGCAGAAATCCATCGAGACAGATCACTGCCAGATTATTAACCTTGATTGGAATAGATATTTTCTCTCTGACCCTTTGTCTGCGGTGCTGCAGGCCGAGGAAATGGCTGATCGGATTATGGCACGTTGAGATGGAATTACAGTATGAGAAGAGAAAACAACAGATGGGTTTAGATTTGTGGATTAACTTTGACATAACAGACAAAAGGAGGCACACACTATCGGTTATCCCACAAAAGCCTGTCTATTTGCTGATTGAAAGAGCTTTCATTTCATCCGTATACTAAAGGTGTTAGCAGGTTGGGTGTCATCATGAGGCACTCATCGCAAAATGAAAGGATGATATGAAATGGGTAGATTAACTGGAAAAGTTGCAATTATAACCGGTGCCGCAAGTGGCATGGGATTGGCAGGTATTCAATTATTTGCAAAAGAAGGAGCCAAGGTAGTGGCTACCGATGTGGCAGTCGAAGCTTTGGAGGAACAGGTTAAACAGATCGTAGCTGATGGCGGAGAAGCCATTGCGCTGAAGCTGGATGTGTCCAGCCCAGAGTCTTGGAACGCTGTTGTGGAAGAAACCGTATCGAAATACGGCAAAATAGATATTCTGGTCAACAATGCTGGAATCCATATGGCCAAAGGCATTTTGGAAGCTGAGTTAGAGGATTGGGACAAGGTTATGTCCATTAATGGAACAGGTGTATGGCTCGGCATGAAGGCAGTCATTCCTTATATGCAGAAGAATGGACAAGGTTCCATCGTTAATACCTCTTCCATTGCAGCAATCATTGGTGGAATCGCAGATGCCCAGGGCGCGGCTTATAGTGCTTCCAAGGGATCTGTACGTTCATTGACCAAACATGGGGCACAATGGTTCGCCAAAGATAATATCCGTGTGAACTCCGTACACCCGGGTGCTGTGTTTACGGGTATGGTGGAGAAAGCAGGCATCAAATCCCAGGTGGAGATGGGGGAGCATTACAAAAATCTTGCACCACTGCCTCCACATGCTGGTGAATCTATGGATATTGCTTACGCCTACCTGTTTTTGGCATCTGATGAATCCAAATTCATTACAGGTGTTGAGTTGCCTGTAGATGGTGGCTGGATCAGCAACTAACTACAAAGAATGTTCCGAGATAATAAAGAGGTACTGTATTCTCAAGCTTCAGGGGAGACAGTACCTCTTTTTAAGAGCAGATACCACTACAGAGTTGTAGCGTAACTTTATTTTGATGGACTCGTTGAAGAATGGAGATTAGACCGATAAATCTCTTGGGAGCGGTTCATGCGTGTGAATTCCAACAGTTGTTCCGCCATATAGGAGGCACTGTATTTGAAGTTGCTTTGCACCCAACCCGTAACTAAACCGAGAACGGCATTAGCCTGATAACAGGCGAGAAGTTCCTTATCCAACCGTGGATCAGGCGACAGATCGGTTACATCCTCCAGATACAAGTTCTTAAGTGTTATATAAAGTGTATCCCTGAAATCCAACAGCACGTTAGAACGAACCAGTAATGTATAGAAGGAGGCATGAGCCAGTACATGGTCGAAAATTTGAATTGCTGAGGCGTTAAGGTCCTTCATATCGAAATCTCGGAAATGCTGATAGGGTGCTCGATAGGCTGATTTGAGATCGTCAAGCACGTCATTTAACAATTCATCAAACAGGTCTTCTTTGTATACATAATGCTTGTAAAATGTGCTGCGGTTCAGATCGGCGGATTTGACAATATCGGTGATGGTTATGCTGGCCAATGGTTTACGGGACATCCATTCCAGAAGGGCTGTCTTTAGAGCCAGTTTGGATTTGTGTACTCTTCGATCAGTGTCAGATACGGATGGAGACTTAAGCATATATACACAACCTCCCTTAATTATCAATGATACAGTGCACAAGCTGCAAATTACTCGTGCTGCAATACAAAAATGTGAATATATGGTGACTTTGGTGTCGTTAACTGTCCGTAACGCTGTGTTCTCCCTTATAATAAACCAAAACGGACGAGGAGATGGACTCCAGGTGAAAAAACAAATGTGGATCATTACAAGTGTTGCAGTTGTAATTGTGATCGGAACCTACCTGTTTGCAAGCAATGCGGGCAAGGATGAGCCGGGTACAGTCAGTGCATCCAACATCAGAAAATTGGTGGAAGATATCAGCACAGGTAAAGAAACACCGGAATCTGCCTCCATTAATGCCAAACAGTTAATTGTCACCGATCAAGATAAAAAGACCACTACATACGATTTGCCTGAAAATGAATTTTTCCTTTCCATTGCGCCCTATGTGGACCAGACCCATCCCTGCGCAATTCATAGCTTGACCGGTTGTCAGGGGGAAATGAGCAATAAGGAATTTAGCGTTACCATTCACGATTCTCAAGGCAACACTTTTATGAAAGATGATGTGATTAAGTCCGGTGCGAACGGATTTATGGATTTTTGGGTGCCTAGAGACAGAACCTATCTGATTCGTATTGTTCGAGATGGAAAGGTTGCAGAAACGCAATTGTCTACATACGAAAATGATAATACATGCATCACTACGATGCAGTTGAGTTAATGTAAACAGGCAAGCAATGGAAGGGAAGGATAGCATTTGAGCTATCCCTCTCCTTTTTTATTTCATAAAAGAATGGGAATAAGGTACTTTGCATTGACAAAAATCAATTCCTACGGCATAATCCAATAGTGATAATGATAATTGTTATCATATAAATACATACAAACAGGGGAGATACAGATATGAAAAAAGGGTTAAACGGACTGTTGATTATGCTGGCCTTTGTGCTGGTTTTGGCGGGTTGTGGTAAAACCACCACTACAACAGATACAAGTCAAGGTAGTGACTCGGGTAGTGCTCCGGCTGAAGAGACAGCAGGTCCTGTTACCGTGAAGCATAAACGTGGAGAGCTTAAGCTGGACAAGCCAGCAGAGCGTGTTGTTACACTTGAATGGACATATACGGAAGATGTCGTTGCCCTGGGTGTTCAACCAGTAGGTAACGCAGATAACGCTAACTATAAAGTGTGGGTAACATCCGAAGCAGCACTGGATGACAGTGTAACGGATATCGGAACACGCAGTGAACCGAATCTCGAAGCTATTGCTGCATTGAAGCCTGATCTCATCATTGCTAATGCAGACAATAACACGGCGGTATACGATCAGCTTAACGCGATTGCTCCAACGATTGAATATGATCCGTATGATGGTAATGGCTATGATTATGACAAGATGACAGAGATCTTTACTAACATTGCAACGGCTCTGGGTAAAGAAGACAAAGCAAAAGAAGTTCTTAGTGATCTCGATCAGCACTATGTAGAAGCCAAAGAAAAACTGGCTGCTGCGGGGAAAGAAAACTTCAATTTTGCATTGACACAAGCGTTCACATATCAAAATGCAGTCAGCCTGCGCATGTTTACCGATAACTCAGTTGTGATTGGTACATTGGATAAAATCGGACTGGTTAACGATTGGCAGCCAGACAAAGTTGAAAACTACGGCTTCTCCACAGTAGGCATTGAGTCTTTGACTGCTGTAAAGGACAGTAACTTCATTTACATTACCCAACCAGACGATGACGTTTTTGGCACAGCCATGAAAGATAACTCTGTATGGAATGGACTGAACTTTGTGAAGGACAAACGTACCTATCAACTGGATAGCACAACATGGACATTTGGTGGACCGATCTCCTCCAAAGTATTGGTTGATGGCGTAGTAGAGGCGATTACCAAATGAGTTCGGTTCAAGGATCCAAGCCAACGATGAATTGGCGCACAATAAGCATATATGGGGGCGGTCTAACCGCTCTCATCGTGCTTTTTTTTGTAAGTCTGTGTTATGGAGAGGCGTCCATTCCTTTGCATGTGGTTTGGGATGCACTTACAGGCAGACAGGATACATTAGAACACAATATGGTTTGGGATTTGCGCATGCCGCGTACAGTGATTGGTATTCTTGCAGGCGGCGCACTGGCTGTTGCGGGCGCTTTGCTGCAAACGATTACTCGTAATCCACTGGCTGCTTCAGATACACTGGGCATTAATGCAGGAGCGTACTTTGTGGTGGTACTGGGAGTTATTGCTTTTCCAGGTCTGTTAAGTCAGTCGCCTTTTCTCTTCGCAGCTCTTGGTGGTCTGCTGGCAGCATTTGCGGCTTATTTCATGGGCGGTGGACGAACATCAAGCCCGGTTCGGCTTGCATTGTCCGGTATGATTGTATCGATGGTGCTCGGTTCATTTACAAGCGCATTACATATTTTTTTCTCCATGGAGACGCAAGGGTTGTTTCTTTGGGGTTCCGGAACACTTGTCCAGAAGGACTGGAGTGGTGTGTCCTATGCTTGGCCTTGGGTAATTGGCATTACCCTTCTCGCGTTAATTTTGTCCAGACAGTGGGATATGCTGGAGCTGGATGAATCAACCGCTTCTTCATTGGGGCAAAAGGTTGGATTGGCTCGTGCGGGTGGTTTAATTCTCGCAGTATTGCTGGCTGCAGTCATCGTCAGTGTAATTGGGCCGATTGGCTTCGTGGGACTGGTTGCGCCACATCTGGTTCGATTGAGTGGGGTACGTTCCAACCGATTGCTGTTACCGGGTGTGTTCATATGGGGAGCTGCGCTTCTGGTTGGAGCAGATGTCCTCGCTAAGATGGTGCATAACTCCAGCATGGAACTACCAACGGGTGCCGTTATGGCGATCATTGGTGCACCGTGGCTCATCTGGCTTGTTCTTACACGCATGAAAGCCGCGAACGGATCAGGTATGTCTACTTCAATGAGTACAGGAGGAGCTGCGCGTCGTTTTGCATTTGGCCCGATGGCTGTATTATTCTCAGTCATTACCATCGCGCTTATCTTGCTCAGTACAATGTTTGGCGGCATGCGAATTCCATTGGCTGATCTGTTGCCGAGCCTATTCCAGTCGGATGGACTGTTCTCCGCGTTGGTTCAGCTTCGGATTCCGCGTACACTTGTTGCCGCAGGTGCGGGGGCAGCACTGGCAATTAGCGGTGTGCTTATTCAGATGGCGGTACGTAACCCGCTGGCGGATGCTTCAATTGTTGGTGTGTCCTCAGGTGCAGGGCTTGGAGCGATGATGGTCATCATCTTATGGCCGGGTCTTCCAATGTACTTGCTGCCGATTGCAGCCATCGTCGGTGCAGCCATTGCCGCAGTAATTGTGTTCTCCCTCGCTTGGAAGAAAGGGCTAAACCCTTCGGCGGTTGTATTGTTAGGGATCGCGATGTCTGCCATTGCTGGAGCAGGTATTCAGATTTTGATTGTCCGTGGTGCCGTCTACGGTAGCAGCGGGTATATCTGGCTGACAGGAAGCACCTATGCTCGTACTTGGGAACAGGTGAAGGTTATCGGATTATTTTTAGTTATTCTGGTGCCGGTGGCCTGGTGGCTGGCACGCAGATTCGAACTGCTGGTATTTGACGACAACAGTGCATCCGGGCTTGGTCTCGGAGTACGTCGTACACGATTATTAGCCATGACAGTGGGTGTATTACTTGCAGCAGGTGCGGTTGCTTGTGTAGGAACCGTTGGTTTTATCGGTCTGATTGCACCACATATGGTTCGGTTACTGACGGGAAATAAGTTAAGACGTTCGATGTTTTTATCCGCATTAGCGGGTGCAGTCATGCTGGTGCTCGCCGATACAATCGGCAGAACGGTCATGGCGCCGACAGAGATTCCATCAGGTATACTCATTGCGATCATCGGAACGCCGTACTTCCTGTATCTGATGTATCGTTCTAACTGGCGGAAGTCTGTATAAAAAATTGTTGAAACAAGAAGCCTGCTCCCCGAGCAGGCTTTTTGCTGTCATGTGGTACCATTCATCTCACGATCTTACGATCTTGTTTAGCAATATCACCTAATGGATGTCTAATCCTCGGCAAATGAAAAAAAATCCCCTCAGGTCTACAGGGAATAGAGGATCACGTTATCTAACGTAAAGCTCTTACTCCTGCGTGTACCTTGAGGGGATTCTGAATTGAACACATTCGAATCGTACTCCCGTTAGCTGGATTTCAAAATCCCGCTGTCATCGACTGACTGTACGGCTTGCTGTAATATTTCAATATCTTGAACGAGGGCGAATCGCACATAACCTTTACCTGAAGGGCCAAAGGCACTCCCTGGCGTTGCGATGACTCCTGCATGTGTAACCAGATCCATGGCGAACTGCTCCGAGCTGTCGTAGTTGGCCGGTATTCGGCTCCAGATGAACATGGTCGCTTCAGGTTTGGCAATAGGCCAACCGAGATTGCTGAAGCCCTCACAGAGGATGTCTCTGCGCTGTTCATAGATCGCTCTGACCCGTTCAACCTCGGACTGATCTCCGGTAATGGCAGCAATTGCTGCTTTTTGGATCGGTAGGAACATACCGTAATCCATATTAGATTTGAGCTTTTTCAGCATGGAGACCATGGTTGCATTGCCCACACAGAAGCCGATTCGGGCTCCGGCCAGGCCATAGGTTTTGGATAAGGAATTGAATTCCACACCCACGTCCATGGCGCCAGGAAACGCAAGAAAACTTCCACATGACTTGCCGTCAAATACGAGTTCACTGTACGCATTATCGTGGAGCACGATAATATCATACTTCTTGGCAAAGGCAATCAAGTCGAGATAGAACTGATCCGGTGCCATCGCTGTTGTCGGATTGTTGGGATAGGAGACCAGCATGAATTTCGCTCGATGAGCGATATCTTCCGGAATATCCTGAAGCTGAATAACATATCCGTTTTCTTCTTTTTGCGGCATATAATACAGCTCTGCTCCGGCCAATAAAGGTCCATCAGCGAAGACAGGATAACAGGGATCAGGTACCAGAACGAGATCTCCTTCGTCCACGATGGAGAGGGAGATATGCGCCAGTCCCTCCTGTGAACCGAGTAAGGAACATACCTGTGTCTTCGGGTCCAACTCGACTTGATAGCGCTGCTTGTACCACTCACTTGTGGCTTGCAGCAGCTCACTCTGGTCATTCACCGCGTATATATAGTTCAACGGATCAGCAGCAGCTTCACACAGTGCGGTGATGATATGCTGCGCAGGTGGAATATTGGGTGTACCTACACTGAGATCGATGACAGGTTGTCCATTCTCCAGGCGATTGCGTTTGATCTCCAGCAGCCGGGTGAAGATTCCTTCACCGAAGTGGTCCATACGTTTAGCAAAGTTCATGATGATGTGTTCCTCCAATCCTCTTCGTACACACATATCTATTTATAATAAATGGATCAGGCGCAAATGAGAAGAGGATGGAGACTCACTTGTACTATTCGACCTTGAACTGGCTTAATTCGTCTTGCAACTTATTGGATAATTGATTCAACTGCTTCGAAAGATCAGCCACCTGTTCAATGCTATCCAATTGTTCCTGCGTGCTTGCGCTAACTTCTTCCGTTGAAGCAGAGTTCTCTTCTGTAGTAGATGAGATAATCTCCAGCGCTTGGAAAATTTCATCTTTATGCTTATGAACATTGGTTGTATTGCCAGTGATCTGGACCATGCGCAATTTCAAATCTTCCAGGTCCTTGTTGATACTGAAGAAGACTTGTTTGGTGTCCTCTACGGATTTGGCATTTTCATCCGCAATGTTCATACCACGCACGGTATGTTCAACCGAGATGTTGGTTTTCTCTTCAATCACACGTACCTTCTTGTTGATTTCTTCTGTCGCCTGTGCAGTTTGTTCCGCAAGCTTACGCACTTCTTCGGCCACGACAGCAAAACCTCTGCCCTGTTCACCAGCACGAGCAGCTTCAATCGATGCATTGAGTGCCAGCAGGTTGGTTTGTGAAGCAATTTGTTTTACGGTGTCCACAAAACTGGATATTTCATTACGGCTCAGATCAATCTCCTGAATAATGGAGGACATTGCCTGTGTTGAATTGTGATTTTCCTCAGCCCATTTGGAGAGTTGTTCAACGACTAAGAGTCCTTGGCCGCTCTGATCAACAGATGTCTGCACCATCGTCTCGATCGCTTGAGCATCCGTCGCAATTTCATCGATTTGATTCGATAATGAACCTGTTTTGCGTAAAATATTTTCCGTCTCAATGGATTGATAATTGGTCGCATTGGCAATCTCATTGATGGCTGTAGACGTATCGTTCATGGTCCCTGCCGTTCTTGAAGATATGGCTTGCAGATCATTAGACGACTGATTCAAGACATGAGCCGAGCTACCAACCATCTGCAGCATGCCTTGAATCTTCTGCACCATGGAATTCAAGCCTTGAGCAATCTGACCGATCTCATTATTGGACTTTGCATCCAGCTGAACCGTCAGATCCCCTTGTTCAATCAGCTTGATCTTGGCAAGCAGTTGTGGAATTGCTCTGAGCAGATAACGAAGTGTAATGTAACTGATGATCACGAGCAGAATGGTCGCAACGGCAAATCCGCCAAGCGTAATCCATGTGAATGTTTTTAATTCCGCGAGAACTTCTTTCTCGGATATGGTCAGACCTACGGACCACCCTGTATCTTTACTGGTTGCGTAGCCAATATAACGACGTTCCCCGTTGTCATTAATTAGCTGCACTCCAGACTCTCCAGCGATCATCTTTTTGCCGATATCCCCAATATCGCCAGTCGTGTCCGTAATCTTTTCTTTCAACACTTTCTCCTGATCCGGATGGTAGAGAATATCTCCGGTCTTGGAAAGTAGAATGGAGTAACCCGTGCTTCCTAGTGAATAGCTCTCCATAATCGCCGGGATATCCTTAAATGCAATATCGGCTGCGGCAAATCCGAGGAGCTGACCACTGTCATCTTTGATTGGATAGAATATGCCCATGAGCACACTGCCTGTTGCAAGATCAATGTACGGATCGGAGAAATATAACCCGTCTGCGGCTACAGCCGGATTATAGTATGGGCGTGTTTGGATATCAAAATCCGGGGCGGAAGCCGCACCATCATTTTGCAGCCAGAAGCCTTTACCTCCCAAACCTGCGATCCAGGCATCAGCGAACGAAGGCTCTTCCTTCACGATGGCTGCGAGCGTTTCCTGCGTTTCCGCTGCGTATGTGGAACTGGCCGCGACCTCTGCCGATTCGGTCGTTTCTATGTATTGCCGAAACAACTTATTGGTAGACATTTGTTTGACCAGTGAACCTTTTTCTTTGAATAGTGCATCGAACTCACTTACAATCGCTTGTGTCTTGGTCTGAAGCATAGACTCTTGTTGTTTGACCAGAATGTTTTGTGTGCTTGAATACATGAACGTCCCCAGGACGGCAAAGACGACAACGATAATGACCAATAGCACAATGGATAATGTGTTCGCGATGCTGGAAGTTCGTGGTTTCTGTAGTCCCCGCTTCTTTAAAATGTTTGACATGTTCCATCTCCCCAGATGTGTATTAAGCTAAAAGCGCCTAATTATATGTCGGAATAATATATATATTTATGTAGATTTCCGTAGGCTAAACGAAAAATAATCAACAGAAATGGAATTAAGATCGGATCGAGAAAGTAGTGGAAGTGACATCATATTGGAGCAGAAGGATGCACAACTTTACATATAGCTAACAATTGAGACTACTATGCACCGATACTATAAGTATCACGTTGTGAAATATAGACCTATGGAGAACCGGAGGAGTATGTATGTCTAAGAAATCAGGGAGTAGTAAATCAGGGGGGAGAGGGATTCGACAGCTGAAGATAACGACAACCTTGATATTAATGATTGCCGTTAGTTTGATTGGACTCGTTGTACTATTTCTATTCGGCATATTTGGTATGAATGATGTAAGACTGGCACAGGGCGCGTTATATACAGATCGATTCTTGCATCAGACCAATATTTTGGAAATTAAGGCTGATTTCTATAATATGCGTGCCAACTATACCAAGCTTCTCGATAAGCAAGAATATACGGACAAGCAATATGAGCAAGTTCAGAAGAACAAGAAAAATGTGATGGGTGGAATGGACGAGTTTTCCGCAAGAACTCTTGATGCAACAGAACAAGAAATCTTCAATGATCTCAAGGCGAAGCTGGAAGTTTACGACCAGGACATTGAACAGATCATGAACGTCAAGAAAACAACGGGAACCTATGATGATGAGGAAAGAGATCGAATTAATAAAAGCAGTACAGCTATTGTAGAAACGGTTACGAAGTTAAGTACATATAATGAAGAAGAATCTGCAAAATTATATGCGCAAACCCAAGATACCATTCGAGATGCAGCGCTGTTTCTTGGTATAGTTCTCCTCACTTCACTGGCTGTTTTGGTCATTATGTCCTATCTGACGATTCGAAATATTCGTCGTCGGATGCGTGCAATCAATAGCTACTGTGAAGAGGTTACACAGGGCAACCTGGCAGCTACCATTGCTCCCCAGTTGCTTCAAGGTAAGAATGAAATTAGTGTCATTGCCCGTGCCATTCATAACATGACGGGTTCCACTTCAAATGTAATTACAAGTGTGGTGAATGAGTCTCAGCAGATCAATGAGATGAGTGACCTCACGAATCAAAATATGTCGGAACTCAATGAGCGCATACGTGAGGTGTCTGCAACGGTAGAAGAGTTATCGGCAACGATGGAAGAGACTTCTGCATATACTGAAAATATGAATCAATCCGTTAATGAGGTCCTTCGAGCGACGGAATACATCTCCGCCCGTACCAAGGAGAAGGCCGAGTCTGCTAATGTTACTAGCGGCAAAGCTGAGGTTCTGAAGCAGGAGGCTAGTGTGTCTAGTAAGGCAGCTCAGGATATGTATACAAGTGCAAGCGTGAAGATGAATGATGCGCTGGAGCGTGCACATGCAGTGGACCAGATCGGTGTTCTGTCCCAGTCCATTCTGGATATTACCTCGCAGACCAACTTGCTCGCATTGAATGCTTCCATTGAAGCGGCTCGTGCAGGTGAAGCAGGACGTGGTTTTGCCGTTGTAGCTGAGGAGATCCGCAAATTGGCAGATGGCTCCAGACAAGCTGCAGACGAGATTCGGCATGTTACAAGTGAAGTTACAGCGTCCGTCGCTCTTCTGTCTTCTAGCGCGAAGGAAATGCTTACCTTTATGTTCAATCAGGTGGGCAATGACTATAAGTTGTTGGAAGATACGGCAGATGAGTATTACACTCATGCAGTTGAACAAGCCAACACGGTGAATGATCTCCACACGACAGCACGACAGGTGAATGAAACTGTTGAGACGTTGGTGAGAGCGATTCATGAAATTGCGACAGCCAGTGAGCAATCCGCTGCATCAAGTCAGCATATTGCTGAACATATGGTGTCCTCTACTGAGCAATCACTGCAAGTAACGAGTCAATCAGATCAAGTGAAGGAAAGTGCGCTACGTCTTAACGACCTTGTCAAAGGGTTTAAAATATAAAGGTATTGACGGTTAAACTGCGAAAAAGCCCGCTCTCTTTTTAAGAGAGTCGGGCTTTTGGCGCACAGTTAAGTATAGGAATCTTCTTCTTATTCTAACTAGGTGTTCATATCCGTTAGTGCTGGCATGTTGATTTCTTTTACACAAGCTGCTTTGGACAAATTAACAATACAACGAACGATAGAAACCATATCCTGAAGCGGAATACGTGTCCCGTCAGACGTAGCAAGAGCTCGATCCGGTCCTTCTTCATAAGGGATCTCCGCTGCCAGTTCTCCGGGGTTAATACATGTAACGGCGATGCCGTCATGTCTGGTATGTTCTCTCAAAGCCTCAGTGATTCCGCGAATGGCAAACTTGGAGGCGACAAAAGATACTTGTGTACTATTGGCATTATTGAGACCCGCTGTTGAACCAATGAGAATGATTTTGCCCGCTGCAGATTGTCGTAGATGAGGCAATAATGCCTGAATACATACGATGGTTGAAGTGATATTAACATGGATCAGATGACTGATGTCCGCAGGCTCGTCTTTATCGAACGTATAGTGATCCTCGAAGCCTTCCTTCTCCCAAATGCCTACATTGTATATGAGTACATCCAAAGGTTCATTCTTCAACTGGTCCGTAACAATGGTGGCGGCATTCAGCTCAGAAAGATCTGCCTGTATCCATATCCGCTGTACACCATCAATCAAATCCAGGCTTTCCGGTCTGCTTCGAGAAACGACCCAGACTTTATCGCCCTGTTCGGGCACACCTCTGACGAAGGCATCTCCTAATCCTTTGCTTGCACCGAACACAAGATAACTTTTCATATGGAAATCCTCCTTGTGGAATTGCAGTATCTAGTTCATGGGTAAGTCCACATCATCTTACTATAGAAGTGATAGGGAGAGAATGAAGCTTGAATGAAGATATGTTGAATGTCGATAGTTCTATGAAGTCGGAAATCTTTCGTTTTGAACTGAACGATGTAGAAGTTAAAATGTTATTGTTGTAAATGATAATTGTTATCAATTATACTTCCATAGGAAAGGGGGAATTATTTTGAACGACGATGATTTAATGTTATGGGATTATACCAATATTCAACTCATGGATATTCGCTATAAGTTTCTAAATCCAGGTGAAGCGTTGAGCTCCTATCGTTTTCCTGCATCTGGATATCTATATATTGCTCGTGGTACCGCTTGTTTTCGGCTCGATGGTGTGAAGCATGATGTTGAACGTTTTTATATCATCCATAGTGGGAAGGGAGGTCATCTGGATATCGGTCCGGTTAGAGAGAGAATGGAATACTATCTGGTGTTATATAAAACTTCTCTCTCCAACACGGCTGTACCGTCTGTCCAAAGACAATTTGAAAGCAGTAGTCCATTTCAAAGGAAATATGCTTTTGCTCCCAATGATCCGGTGGAATTGCTGCTTCAACTTAAGCAAATGCTTCACATCTGGCTGAAGCCCAACTCACTGGAACGATTGCAGGTGAAATCGCAGCTGTATCAGTTTGCGTACGAAGTTGAGAGACAATGGAAGATACATACGGAAGCTAATGTTAAACCTGATCTAGTTGAGCAAGCCACTGCGTACATACGTGAACACTACAGGGAATCAATAACGTTATCCACGGTTGCTGAGCGGCTTAACTATAGTGCTCCATATGTAGCAAAACAGTTCAAAAATAAGACCGGAAACAGTCTCATTGATTATTTGATTCAAGTTCGAATGGAAATAGCCTGTGAATTGCTGGAACAAACAGAGGCTTCTTTACAAGAAGTGGCGTCGGGTGTGGGGTACACGGATGCATCTTACTTTATCCGCATTTTCAAGAAGACGGTGGGAGTAACACCCGGTAATTATAGGTCAGAAGCTCGTGATCAAACGAAAAGAATGGATCGTCCTATAACCAGGCTTAGATTGTCTAATGCAGAACGCAGAGGACAAGGTTATATTGGTAATGAATATGATAATCATTATCAACATATAGAGAGGGACGATTTATCGATGTACAGAAATACCAAAGTATCATTGGGGGCTGTCATGCTGTTATGCCTGACCATTATGGTCAGCGCTTGCGCACCTGCCGGGGGGAATGCAGGCACAACATCTACATCAACTGTAGAAACGCAAACGAGTCAACAGGCCAGCACAACGCCTTCCGGAAGGCTATACACGGACAATCAGGGACATGAAGTCAGTATACCGGAGAAGCCGCAACGTGTTGTGCTTCAGGGCAATTCCATTGGAGATCTGCTTGCGCTGGGTGTACAACCTGTCGGGATCGACCGTAGATTTATTGCCAATTCGGCATATGAGGATAAAGAGATCACGCCCGCAGAGGATATCGGTTTTCCCACGAGTTTTGAGAAAATTCTGTCCCTGGAACCTGATCTGACCATGCTGGGTTATGTACTGGATAAGCAGTATGATGAAATATCCAAAATATCACCGACCGTTGTCTTTGATCAGAATTTGCCATTGAACGAGCGTCTTCCGGTGATCGGGGAGATTGTAGGCAGACAGGATGAGGCCAAGCAATTGCTGGCTGATTACAATGTCAAGGCAGAGAAGATGTGGAGCGAGATACGGGCTCAAGGCCAAGTCGCTGAAGGCGAAACGGCTGTGGTGCTGATGTATTATTGGGATCGGACGATGTATCTGATGAAAACAGGCGGAGTGCCTGAACTGTTGTACCAGCCGCAAGGCTATAAGATGTCTGAGAAGGTGAAAGGCATTGAGCCGGCCGCAGGCTCCCCGTTCATTGAAATCTCACCTGAGCTGATGCACGAGATGCTGGTAGGTGACCATTTGTTCGTATTGTATCCTGAGAATGATGAAGCCGAATCGTCCTTCAAGGAACTGCTGGAAACACCACTGTGGAAAAAGCTCCCCGCTGTGCAAAGTGGAAAAGTTACTTTTATCGAGTCCAAATGGAATTATGAAGATATGCTGACGAGCGATATGCTGCTGGATGAGTTTCCCAAGATGATTGCTGAATAAAGTAAAGTATCGAAAAAGTTTGATCCGAGTATATTCGGGAAAGAGCCCGCGCCATATGGTGCGGGCTTTTTAAATTGTTCATGATCATGACGCTGACTACCTGGACGTACGGTTCTGACTTGATCGTCAAGAATCTGACATTTGAAGCGGTTGGGAGCATCGTATGGAACGATTCGGGCAGGTTACTCCTTTTTTTCGTTGCGGTGGTCTCGTGGAGCTGCTCCCATCACTTTTTTGAACATACGCGAGAACTGAAAGGGGTCTTTATACCCGACGCTGCATGCGATCTCATTCATCGAAAGGGAGGACTTCTGAATAAGCTCGCTGGCACGATTCATCCGGTATTGAATCACATACTGTTGAGGTGTGAACCCGGTGGTGTCTTTGAAGATTTTGGACAGATACTTGCGATTGATCTTCAAGCGTGAAGCCAGTTGTTCGACAGTCAGATCCGTTGCATAGTTGTGCTCGATGAATGTAATGGCCTGTTCCACATATTGACCTCTTGCCCCCGGTGAGGTAACGGGCATGGAGGCTGGGTCCAATATGACGGACAGGAAGGAATAGAGGGCGCCCAACAGCCGAAGTTCGTCTGTCAGGTTATGCTCGGTTGCTTTGAACATCTCCAAAAAGCAGGATTGAATATACTCGTCTCGATTGGACGAAAATACCGGCTGTTCGTTGGATAAAGAGGATCGCTTGAGATAGCGTTCCACCTGCATGCCATTGAATGCGATCCAGGAGTATGTCCATGGATCTTCATTATCGGCTTGGTAATGCGCTAGTTTCTCGGGACTGATCAGAAACCCTTGCCCTTTGCCCAGCGTGTACGTTCGGCCTCCCGTATGAAAACGCCCCTTACCGCTATGGATATAATGGATTTTGTAATAATCACGCACCATAGGGCCTACCTCATGTCCAGGCAAGCACTGCTCTGTACCGCAATAGTACAATTTCAGATCGACGTTATGGATTTTGGAAAAATTCGAGAATTGATATTGAACGATGTCCATTTCGATTCACCCACACTCTCTCCAGCACGACACGCATGGCGACATGATGTCATGAAATGGCGTTATTATGTCATTCGATAATAGCGTTTACAATTTTATAATAGGGATAGGTATGAACTCATTATATCAGGAGGTCGCCATCTCTGAGAATGGAATTGGCGTCAGCGAGGAGGCAGTATGTTGAACGATACTTTATTCCCGGACGGCGTGTGGCCAGTTATGCTCACTCCGTTTACGGAGGACAATGAGATTGACTATACGGCATTAGAAGAATTAATTGAGTGGTATTTAGATAAGGGTGTGCACGGTCTATTCGCGGTTTGTCTTTCTAGTGAAATGCTCCATCTATCGCTACAAGAGAGAGTAGACTTGGCCAAATTCGTGGTGGAGAAAACAAAAGGGAGAGTGCCGGTTGTTGCTTCCGGTCATAATTCGGATGATTTGCAGGAACAAATCACGGAGTTGACGGCAATTGCGCAGACAGGTGTCGATGCTGTCATTCTTGTGACAAGCCGTATAGCAGGTCCAGATGACGACGATGCGGTGTGGAAACGCAATCTGAGCACCATCATGGAACGGTTGCCAGATGTGAGGCTGGGGCTGTACGAATGTCCAATCCCGTACCATCGCTTGTTGTCTCCAGAACTGCTGAAGTGGTGCGCAGATAGCGGACGTTTTTTCTTTCTCAAGGAAACAAGCTGTGATCTGGAACAGATTCGTCAGAAGGTCGCAGCCGTTCAAGGGACACCGCTCAAAATTTATAATGCCAACGGCACTTCGTATCTGGGATCGCTGCAAGCAGGTGCGCACGGCTACAGTGGGATTCTGACCAACTTCCATCCGGACTTGTACGTATGGATCGTTGAAAATTGGCAGCAGGATCAAGCAAGAGCCGAACGATTACAGACCTTGATTGGCCCACTTCACTTGTTCGAGGGGCGTCATTATCCGGTCAACGCGAAGTACTTGCTGCAACAAGAAGGGCTGAAGCTTACGCTTCATTCCAGAGCCAGAAGCAGCGAAGAGCTCAGACCGGTTCACCGTTTGGAGGTAGATCAGTTCCTGGAGCTGAGCCAGCTATTCCGGCAATCTTTGATTACAAAGGATGAGTCTTTTAGATAGGAAATGGAGCTCGCGCACTCGCGGGCTTTTTTTATTGGTAATACTACTTGAACTTCTTCATTAGTTTATCAATAAACACTCTACCTGCTTGACCCAAGAATTTGTCAGAACGATACACGATACCAATATCTCGTTCGGGTGTAGGATCAACCAGATTGATGACGTGATAGAAGCGATCATCCCACGTTTGCAAGAGTGGTTTGGGCAAAATGGTAGCCCCAATATTACTTTTCACCAATCTCATTAATGAAATCATGGCAGACGTTTCGATAATGGGCCTTACATGGAAGCCTTGATCCACACAATTGGCATTGACCAACTGGCGGCAGGGGTGATGATCAGGAAACAATACAAGATTCAAATCTTGGAGTTCCTTCACACTTATTTGTGAACGTGCTGATAATTCGCTGCTTTTTGATACGGCTACTGAAAATGCTTCTGTATATAAAGGCAAATGAACAAGCTTACTGTCTTCCATAACTGGAACGGTAGTGATACCGACATCAATGTTTCCCTCCAACACCTCTTCGACAATTCGATCGGAATCCCGAATCAAAATCTTGATATTCGGAAACTCTTGATGGAACTCAATGATGGCTGGTGTCAGAAGTTCATCAATATCACACGGCAGCACACCCAAAATTAATTTTCCTCGTTGCATGGTACGCAAGTCATTAATTGCATCATAAGCATAGTCCAGGTTTCGGAAAATACGGTTGCACTGTTCATAAAGAATCTGTCCTGCTTCTGTTACCGCAATGCGCTTACCCAAGCGATCAAATAGAGGTGTCCCGATCTCATCCTCTAGCACTTTGATTTGCTGACTTAAAGTAGGTTGTGCGATGTTGAGAAGTTCTGCTGCTTTTGTAAAATGTAACTGTTCGCATACCGTCTTGAAAGCCTCCAAATGCCTCAAATCCATTGTGTCTCTCCCCAATCATTCAAAATCACAATGATTATAATCCAAACTATCAATTTTCGCAATGGAACAAAGTTTGATATACTTCGAGCATGGAACGGCCGCTCCTATATAAAAAAAAGTAGTAATCCTGGAGGTCCATGATGAGAATTGAACAGAATAATCCGTTTGCAAGATTGCCGGAAGTAGCAAGTTTTAATGTGACTAGTTCGGATATTCGTGAAAATAGTGTATTATCAGCTCCACAGCTTTCCGGAAAATTTGGAGTAGAAGGTGGACAAGATATTTCCCCTGAATTGAAATGGTCTGGAGCCCCGGAAGGGACAAAAAGCTATGCTGTTACCGTATATGATCCAGACGCACCAACGGGATCAGGATTTTGGCATTGGTCTGTTTTTAATATACCTGCTGATGTGACAGAGCTGGCGACAGGTGCAGGTAGCGAAGGGGGGGCTTATTTGCCGCCAGGTGCCACTCAATTGAACAACGACGCCTCGTTTGCAGGATTCATCGGTGCCGCGCCACCCATTGGAGACGGACCGCACCGCTATTATTTTGTTGTCCATGCTCTGGATGTTGATGACATCCATATTCCTGCCGATTCAACACCCGCTTTTTTAGGTTTTAATATGCTTACTCATACTTTAGGCAGAGCCGTAATTGTAGTAACCTTCGAAAGATAATAAGTATATGAGAGTTAATCCAACTGCATCGGAAAGGATTTTCTAATCGTAAGTCATAACTGCATCAGTAATTAAAAAACTTCTTAAGCGACGGCCGTTTCCCTGTAATCTGATGGGGGACGGTCGTTTAGTTTTTTCGGGAATCGGTCCTGGTATACATATTCCAGTCTTTGTATAGCTAAAGCCCTGGACGTAGACGGTTGTTGTTTGTTGAAAATGGTGGATTGACCCCTGTTTTTTGTCCACACCGTTGGTAGAGAGATTGAATATTACTATCAAGTGAGCTTATGCCAAATACTGCTAGAGTATGAGGTTCATAAAAAGGTGGGATGGGGAAAATGGCTATTTTATCAACTGGGCCGATAGAAAACAATCCGGTTTCCGGGGTTAGACCAACACAACAGGTAACGATTAGATTGGTAAGTCGGGCTGCTGTGAACTCGGTAACCGTATCCGTTCAGGGTTATGTGCTAAGTACAACTAGAACGCTGTATGTGAGTGAAGTGATCAGTATTGCACCTAACGAGGCAGTGACCAGAAATTATTTTGCAGATTTAGATGCTTTTGAGTTTGTTTTTGGAACAGATGTGGAAGGTGTAGAGGAAGTAGGGATTTCAGTGTGGGGCAAACAAGCTTCGGGACAATTGGTTGATGCACACCGAGTGGTAGCCCACGAAAAAACAGTTAAGGACATCTAACAGATAAGATATACCCAAAAGAGGAGATGTAGCGATGAGCTTTTTATCAACGGGGCCGATTGAAAATAATGCTGTTAGCGGTGTAAGACCGACTCAGACACTTACTGTCAGAATCGATAACCGCAGCGATGTGGCAACCTCAACCATACAAATACAAGGGTATTACCTGGATGGTGGAATAAGGGTTCTGTATGTCAGTGAGTCTATTGACATCACACCCAATCAAGTAATTACCAACAATTATTATGCCAATTTTGATGCCTTCGAGTTTACTTTTACAACATCAGCGACGGTTAATGATCCTGTTCAAGTATCCGTATGGGGTAAGAGCAGCACAGGCGCTTTGGTAACAGCCCATCGGTTGGTTTCTTCCGAACTGCTGGGTGAAATCCCAAGCGTCACCGGAGCCACAGGCGCAACCGGAGCTACGGGAGCGACAGGCACGCCGGGTACTGCGGGAGTAACAGGAGCGACAGGGACACCAGGTACAACGGGAGTGACTGGGGCGACAGGGACACCAGGTACAACAGGAGTGACTGGGGCGACAGGAACACCAGGAACAACGGGTGTAACAGGAGCGACAGGGACACCAGGTACAACGGGAGTGACTGGGGCGACAGGGACACCAGGTACAACGGGAGTGACTGGGGCGACAGGGACACCAGGTACAACAGGAGTGACTGGGGCGACAGGAACACCAGGAACAACGGGTGTAACAGGAGCGACAGGGACACCAGGTACGGCGGGAGTGACAGGAGCCACAGGCGCACAAGGTACAGCAGGAGTAACTGGGGCGACGGGAACACCAGGTACAACGGGTGTAACAGGGGCTACAGGCACGCCAGGTACAGCGGGTGTAACAGGAGCGACAGGGACACCAGGAACAACGGGAGTGACAGGAGCAACAGGCACAGCAGGTTCAACCGGAGCTACAGGTGCATCAGGTTCTGGAGCAATCATTCCTTATGCATCAGGACTTCCAGTGGTTTTGACTACAGTTTTGGGTGGACTTTTGAATACTTCCAGTTTAGTTGGTTTTGGCAACAGTGCTACCGGAGTAAGTGTGAACGGAGGAATTATTGATCTCACAGGCGCTGCGGGCACGTTGCTTAACTTTGCTTTCTCCGCATCGCGTGCAGGAACGATTACTTCACTGGCCGGTTATTTCAGCACGACAGCTGGACTTAGCTTGGTTGGATCTACAGTAACTATAACTGCACAATTATTCCGTTCCACTGCACCTAATAACTCCTTTACAGCTGTACCGGGTGCATTGGTAACCTTGGCTCCTCCACTGACCGGCGTTTTGGCGCTGGGCACAATATCCAGTGGTTTGACTACAGGACTGAGTATTCCGGTATCCGCCGGTGATCGCCTGCTTATGGTCTTCTCAGCATCCGTAACAGCCGGAATTGATGTGGCTACAACCGTAGCCGGATATGCAAGCGGCGGCCTTACCATCACTTAACGGAAATTAACTATATAACAAGTTCATAGACAGGGACCCCTTACGACCATGGTGAGAGGTCCCTGTTTATTTGTGTGCTTTTGTTTTCAAACTCTCTTCAAATGAAAGATAAGAAATATACAAAAACATAAAAAGACGAGGATTGCTCCTCGCCTCGTACATAACGTGGTTTACTGAATTTCACTCTGTTATGGTTAGGCTGTCTACGACAAATTTAAGTTGGGCTTCCAACGAAATCGGGTCGCTAAACACGAAGCCACGGCTGTTCTCGCGATAAACGTGATTATTCTGGACAGCAGGGAGGTTATCCCAGATCGGACCTTCAAAAACGGAATCCCCACTCTCATCACCTGTCCATCCACTAATAAAGATATAGTCTCCTGCGTATTGTGGTAACAATTCAAGTGATAACTTGGCCCATCCTTTGCCGCTATCAATGGCTTCCTTCTGAATAATCGGCGGTGCCTTCAGACCGAACTCGCCATAAATAATGTCTCCACCTCTACCAAAGCTCCCGTAGGCATAAAATTCTTTGGCACTTCCCGTATCAAAAATCGAAACAGTGCGATCACCTACCGCTTGTTCCACGAGTGGTTTGTACTCAGTGATTTTAGCGTCCCACTCTGTGATCCAGGCCTTCGCTTGCTCTTCTCTACCAGTCATCTTGCCGAAATCCATCAATTGCTCCCGCAGAGGTACTCCATATTCAACAGCGACGGTCGGCGCAATTTTGGACAGCTTTTCGATCGTTTCAGGGTCATTCCAAACGACAATTAAATCCGGCTGCAACTCCATGATTTTCTCGTAGGGTACATCGTTACCGATGTTGACAACGTCATCGAGCTTTCCTTCTGTATAACTATTAAAGGACTCATCACCCGTTCCAACAGGCTTAAGGCCCAGCGCTAGCAAATGACCGGTAAAGGCTCCTGCCACCATTACGACCCTTTGAGGTTTTTTTGGGATTTGTACTTCACCGTTAACCGCAGAATAGGTTACCATCTCCGAGCTGCCGGTTGTTGTGTTACTGATATTACTCTCTGCACCTACAGTTGGACTCTGCGTACTGCCAGTGCTTCCATTCGTGTTTGCTGGTCTGGAACATGCGCTAACCAATAGAGTTAGGCACAACAGCAGGGTAATTCCTACAGGTAGTTTGCTTCTATACATCCGTAGATCTCCTTTTTCGCTATGTTGATAATGATTATCATCTCTGATATCAATATAACGACGGAGTTTACGCGGAGCAATGGATGATCGAAGCCTAAGAATAGGACGATAAGATCCTCTCGCCACTTGTCCGGACTCATCCTTGAATTGCTTTGGTGTGACTCCCGTATGCTTTTTGAAGATTCTTATAAAATAGGATACATCACCATATCCGACGCTTGCAGCGACCTCTTGCAGAGATAGCTCGGTCTTTTGCAGCAGCGTTCCTGCTTTGTTCATCCTAATACCGATTAAGTAATCGATTATACTTGCGCCAGTTTCACGTCGGAAGTACTTGGACAGATAAGGGACGCTGTAATGGAAAGTATGCGCGAGTGTTTCCCGCGTCAGCGGCTGGGCGTAGTGCTCCTGCATATAGCGAATAAGCTGAGAAGCAAGGTTAGGTCTAACAATGCTGACCTGCTGTTGATCCATTTGCCTGAGCAATTCATATACAAATTGATAGAATAGTGTTTTGGTATGGAGCCGCTCCATGCGTCCCGGTCTATTCCATTCACCCAGCATACGCTCAGCGATTTCGTAGAGGATGGCAGGATGGTATGGAATAAAACCGTACTGGAGGTGGAAGGGCAATGGTTGATCCGGTTGTTGAAGTGTATGCTGCTTGCCAGGTAGCGGGAAGGAGGCTTTATAGAAAATTAGGTAATAATGAAAGGATTCGTCCGTTGGCATGATGTCCAGACGGGTGTTTTTGCCCCCATGAAGCATATAAAATGGTTTGGTAGCATGCTCATTTCCGTCCAAAATCACAGTTGCACTGCCATGCGTTACGTACAGAAAGGCGCTGGCAGGGAACAGGTAAGGACGTACGCACTCGTCGGCTTGTATGACAATATGTCGTACATCCATGATTTTGAGCGATGCACAATTCCAGATGAGGATGTGCTCTTGTATATTCAAGGTTGCTTTCAATAGAGAGTTGTCTTCCTTCCATGAGCTGTTGAAGCCAGCCTTATATGTGGTGAGGCTATTATATAATAATATTAGTGGCTTTTTGTCACTTTCCAAAACGTTTCCACGTTAGTACCGAATTCTTCTTATAACTGTCGAGTATAAAGACGAAAAATGTTTGATGTCTTGACCTCTCAATGATCTAAAGAAAATCGCCGAATTCTCCATGTGCAAAGTAGAGGACTGTCCGGTATTCTATTCTAAGTGATATTGATTCTCATTACTGAATACTGCAAAGCGAGGAGATTTATTTAATGAAACGAAGAGGTACGTATAGTATCATGTCTGCGGCAATGATATTGGTGTTGATTTTTATTATGGCGGGATGTGGCACGCAGACCGATAGCGGTTCGTCCACCGGAAGCCAGACAGCTTCATCATCAACGGACGCAGGAACTGCGAGTCAGGAAGAGACGGCATCCGCCAACGCTTCACCAACGAAATCTTTCACGGATCCTACCGGAACAAAAGAGATCCCCGTGAACCCGCAGCGCATTTTTTCCATCAGTGCAACAACGCAACTGTTGGCTCTGGGTATTACGCCAGTAGGCGGACTTCAATATGAAATCGATCAGGATTATTATTTGAAAAATGCAGCCAGCGAAGTTGAAATCGCCGGAGACTACCCACCGAATATGGAAGCAGTGACCACACTTCAGCCTGATCTGATCATCGCATCCTCCTTTGTTGAATCGGATGTGATCGAACAATTGGAGAAAATCGCTCCAACGGTGATCTATCCATGGGAAGACAATTTATACGATCAACTAAGATATATTGGCGATATCGTGGGCAAAAAAGCGGAAGCAGAAGAATGGATAACGAAACACGAGGCCAAAGTAGCGGAACGCAAAGCCGAGATGAGTAACCTTGTTGGAGCAGACCGGACGGTGGCGGCTGTTGAAATCTTCAAGGATTCATTCCAAGTCGCAGGTACCCGAAACATGGGGTTCGTATTGCACGATCTGCTTGGATTAAAGCGTATGCCATGGGTTCAGGAAGAGGTTGATAAAAGCGATGGATTCGTCGTGTACACGGAGCCGCAGTCACTGGAGAAATTGCCGGAGCTTACCGCGGATTATTTGATCATTAAGGTCAATGATACCCAACCGGGTTCGACGGAATTTTATGAGAAAATGCAGGAATCAAGCCTGTGGAAAAACCTCCCTGCGGTCAAAAACGGCAACGTCTTCATTGTGCCACATGACAAATGGTGGTCGTACACGTTATTCTCCACGGATGCTTTGCTGGATGAAGCGGTGGAATTGTTCAAACAACATAAGCAATAATGAAGAACTGGTGTAAAAGCTCCCTGGATCAAGGGGGCTTTTCTGCATATCTGAATTGTCGTACAATAAGTTGTAGATGAGAATTGTTTTCATTTAGGAAAAGGTGACATACGGTGGAGTGGCAGAACTTCGATTTGCCCATGGATAATGTGCGTTTACGTTGGATTGGGCTTGATGTATATACGTTTTATTCGGGTATAGAACGCACGATGTTTGCACCCGACAATTATGCAATGTGGGTTATTGATGAGGGAGAAGGCGTTGCCGTTGTGGACGGACAACGCCTTCCGATTGTTCCAAGCAGCAGTATTCTGGTTCTCCCCGGAACGATCTTGGAGTGGGAACATCAGCCTGGACATATTGTGCATGCGCATAAGCTGGAGTTTGATGCAGACTGGGAAGGAGAACCAGAGGAACATCCACTGGCAATGATCGGAAACCGAGTGGTTGCAATTCAGCCTTTGGCCAATCTGATGGAACTACTGGATCAAATTGCTGAGCTACGGACGACCGATATGGGAATGAGCCGCTTTAGGCGGGGAATTCTGCTGCAGGAAGCGATCTTTCAATTTGCGGTCAAGGCTTGTGTGAATCAGCCAGCGAATACCAAGGAGGCTGTGCTGCGGACGATCACTCATATGGAGGAAAATTACCAGCACAATTGGAAGGTGGGGGAGTTGGCTGCTATCGCCTGCGTAGGCACGAGGCAGTATAGCCATATTTTCAGGCAGGTAACAGGAACAAGCCCAATGGATTATTTGCATCGCGTGCGAGTGGATCATGCCAAACGTTTGCTGCGATCATCAAGCCGGGACATACACTCTATTGCCACACAGGTTGGATTCAAGGACGAGTTTTATTTCAGTCGCAGGTTCAAACAGCAAGAAGGCGTGTCTCCCAGCGTTTATGTCAAGAAACATGAGCCGCGTGTTATCGGTCTGCTGTTTACCTCCCATTTGCTTGCACTTGGCATGACGCCGATCGGAGCACCGGATTATCATTTATTCCGCAACGAGTACGTTCGTCCGTATTTGCCTGAGATGAAACCGTTTGTATGGGCACCATACGATCTTGAGGCGATTCGCGAAATGGAGCCAGATCTTATTTTGGGATATGAGCATATGACGACAGGGGAATACGAACAATTTTCCACGATCGCCGAGGTGGTACGCATTCCCTGGCAATCTCAGGACGTATACCAACAGTTAGACAGTGTATCTGCCGTTGTTAACAAACGTAAGAGAAGCAGAGAGTGGATGGAACAACATCAGCTTAAGGTTGCCCAGACAAAGGAGCGACTCTGTTCCACTATCGGACTGCAAGATACGTATGCGGCACTGGTGATCGATGATACGGGCTTTCGCGTGGCAGGTGACCGGAACATGGGGCATGTGCTGTACCGCTCTCTTCAATTGAGGCCTCATCCGCTCGTGCAGCAATTCATTAATGACTATAATGGTCATAATGCGTTCTCGGAAAAGCTTCCATTCGAAGAACTTCACCATTATGACGCGGATCGATTGTTTATCATGGTCAATGGGCAAAACCCGTATGCCGAAGCCGCCTTTCGCAAGCTGTGTCGTTCGGAAGTATGGAGGAACTTAAATGTTGTTCGTAATAAAAACGTACATAAGGTATCCTACGACAAATGGTGGATGTACACACCGCTCGCGGTCGATGGGCAATTGGACGAGATGATCAAGTTAGTGGAGAATGTCTAATCAACGAAATAGGAGCAAACCCTTCCGAACTTTGGAAAATCGATTCCTTGGGGTGATAGGGTAACAAGGGAGAGTTAGTTTTGAATAAACAAAAAATTGTGATTGTTGGTGCAGGGATTGTTGGGGCGTGTATGGCCTATCATCTATCCAAACGAAATCAAGATGTCACTGTTATTGAACGACACCCCGCCGCGGCGCGTGAAGTCACGGAAAAATCATTTGCCTGGATACATACGACGCATAGAGTGGCTCCTGAATACTGGCATTTGTACGATGCAGCTGTGGAAGAATACCACACACTTCAGCAAGAGCTGTCCGAACTGAAAATTCATTGGCATGGAGCGCTAACTTGGGACACTCCGCCTCTAAGGGAGCAACATCGCTCTCAAAAATTAAACCGGGAGCAGCTTGAGGCATTGGAACCGAATCTGAAGGAATATCCGGATGAAGCGGTTTTTGTGAGCGAAGAAGGTGCGCTGGACCCTATAGCGGTAACGGAGCTGTTGTTGAGCAAAGCGCAAGCGTTCGGAGCAAAAGTTCAGTTCGAAACCAACGTTACACAGCTGCAGCAGGAGGGTTCCCGCCTGATTGGCGTTCATACGTCCAAGGGTTTTGTGGAGTCGGATGTCGTGGTATTGGCCGCTGGAACAGGTACACCCGAACTTTGTAACCCGTTAGGTTGTCACGTGCCGGTAACGTCGTCACCTTCCATTCTGATTCGGATGAAAACTGCAAATAAACTGATACACACATTAATCTCCAATACGCAATTTGAAGCGCGTCAACTGACGGATTATACGCTGCTGGCTGCAGAAGATTATATCGACGAGTCGGAGGAAAACGGACCGCAGGCGGTCGGTAAGCGAGCGTTCGACACATTGCGTCGTAGTCTAAAACATGGAAATCAACTGGAACTGGAAAGCATAAAGGTTGGATGGAGACCCATGCCTGAAGACGGTTATCCGATCGTGGGCTTCCAAGATCATAGTAATGGACTTTATCTGACGGTGATGCATTCTGCAATTACGCTGGCACCGCTGATTGCGCATCTGGCTGCAAGTGAAATTATTGATGGCACAAGAAATGAATTAGAACCTTGCCGACTCTCCCGGTTTTTAAGATCACTCCACACTTGAAAAGCACCTAATTCGGAAAGGAGACTTCTTTCTATGAACTATTATTTTCTGGAATCTCAATATCCACTTAGAGGGTTTATTAGTGGCGGAACGACCTTCACTCCCCAATTAGATATGAATTATTTGGCGTTAGAGAATCTGTTGCCAGAGGGGACAACGGCAGAGGTTGAGTTGCTGTCTACGGTGCGCAACCTGAACGTGGATTATTTTGAGACGATTACAGGAACGAGACACGTATCAGATCGTTTTAAAACGCTGTTGGAGGAAACGAAGACAAACACCCAGTTTATTCCGACAACGGTGTGTTACCACGACGGTCGTTCAGTTGAAAAAAACTATTGGACTGTACATCAGCTTGATCGTTTGGATGTTTTCGATTATGAACGTTCGGAATATGGACGCAAAGCGGTCATTGCTGCATCTGTACAACAGCCTCCACGTAAGATCGTCAAAGTTGTATCTCAAATCTGCCTTCATGAAGAGCGAATTGGCGAGCATGAATTTTTTATGCTGGATTATATAAATATCTTCAAACCCATTGTTTCAAAAGATTTTTACGATGTATGCCGAAAACATGGGCTGAATATGAACGTGACAGAGGTCGGAAATGTAAGCATCTAAAATGCTACATGGATATAATGAAAGCACAAAGAAGCCCACGCAAAACGTGGGCTCTTTAGTCTTTATTTTTCCCCGATAGCCACTGGATTCTCCTGATAATTAATTCAATTTCTCCAACTTCCGGAATACAGCTTCACATTTGAGAATCCCGCTTTTTCCAGTGCAATCACATGTGGACAGGTGATTATGCCTGAACGGAGCGCAGTCGTATTCCTAAGGCGGGATCAGATACATGAAATACATACATAATTTCCCTGTAACTTAATTTCGTTTGTTCAAATTTCTGAAGGAGAATCCTCAAGTTTACTAAATATATTTAAATTTTATATGCCTTATATATGATAAGTATATTGACATAAAATTTATATTTATATATTTTTCTTGATATATAGCTTTATAATGTTGTTTTTATTAACAAAAAAACATTGTTGTATATATATTTATATGATAGTGTGTATTTAAGTGTTAGGTAATATTACATAAGTAGTGGGGGGATGTAATGTTTATTAACCGAACCATTAGGAAATTTGGGGTTTCAGTAGGGATTATAGGTATGCTTACATGTGCTTTACCTTCAGTGGGCTTCAGTATGCCGCTGCAACCAACTACCATCGATAAGGTAGAAGGTGATCATTATGTAACGTCTGCGATTGAGAACATTCGCTGGGGATCACTGCCTAATCGAGACAGCTCTCCGATTCTTACTGTACCATCCGGAAGTGCTGTAACATTTGATACGGTATCGCATGAGGGACTGATGGAGGATCAAGGGAGAAATCCCGTGGAGTACTTCGGCAAATTCGGTATCTCACCCGATGGAGTGTTGGATGATGCGAAGGTGATTGCGGCTTCTGCGATTAAGCATGATTATGTAGAAGACGGACCTCATATTATCACTGGGCCAGTAGCGGTTGAGGGAGCGGAGCCAGGAGATGTTCTTAAAGTAGAAGTCCTTTCTTTGCAGACTCGAGTTCCATATGGTGTCATTTCTAACCGCCATGGTAAAGGTGCCCTTCCTAACGAATTTCCAGAAAATACAGGCCCACAAGAGGGAGCTAGCGCAACAAAACCGGAATTATATAATAATGTGTCTATATTTACGCCTATTGAAGAAATCAACGGCAATTGGTATGGTGTATTACCAACAAAAGCTGGCAAAAATGTTCGTTTTCCAATTAACCCGTTTCTAGGTGTTATGGGGGTTGCACCAAATACCAGCGAAGTTGTGAGTTCTATCCCACCTATTGAAACAGGAGGGAATATGGATATTAACGAGTTGGGTGTTGGTGCAACTATCTATTATCCGATTCAAGTTAAAGGTGGGCTATTCTATACTGGAGATCCACACTTTGCTCAAGGAGATGGGGAAGTAGCGTTAACTGCATTGGAAGCTTCCTTAAGGGGGACAGTTCGGTTAACGGTGTTAAAGAAAGGTGATCCATCACTACCACATCGTGGAGAATTCACGCAACCCTTTGCTGAAACAGAGGATTATTGGATTCCAATTGGACTGGACCCTGATTTGGATGAAGCAATGAAAGAATCCGTACGTGAATCGATTCAATTCTTATCCGATAAGCTTGATATGGATAGAAGTGTAGCTTATGCGTATCTATCGGCCGCAACGGATTACGAAGTATCTCAGGTCGTGGACCGAACGAAAGGCGTTCATGGTCTCATTCGAAAGACCGATTTCCTTGAATATGTTGACGTTGCCATGAATGTAGGTGGTATGACAATCGAACCGGTTGTTCATAACGATGAGTTCTACGTACCGATTCGAATCATTTCCGAGCTATTGGGCGGTACAGTGGTGTGGGATAATAAGACGCGTACAACGCAAATCAAATTAGGCGCGAAAAATATAAGTGCTCAAATTGGTTCAGATGTGTATTCAATTAACGATAAACTAGTGTTCAATCGTAACGTACCAAAGCTTTTAAAAGGCGAAACCGTAGTTCCGGTTTCTATTATTAATGAAATACTAGGTGCTTATGTAAACTGGACGACGATCGACAAGACGTTAACAGCAAATGTATCGTTAAGTACAAAGTAATAATAGATTTCATTATTCAACCGTGGTGGACAGATGTCCATCACGGTTTTTTTGTTATCATGAATCAAAACATAGAAAAATACATCGCCGGGGCAGATAAGCCACCTGGCGATGTATTCAACATCGATATACTGCTATACTTCTCTGTCCGCTTCCGTATTACCTGTAGCCACGGGGTTCCCCTCATAGCTAATCCAGTCGCTCCAACTTCCGGAATACAACTTCACATTCGAGTATCCCGCTTCTTCCAGCGCAATCACATTCGGGCAGGCCGAGACGCCAGAACCGCAATACACGATGATCGCACCATCCTTGTCCAGCTTACTGAAACGCTCTTCTAACACCTCTGTATCTGTCCAACGTCCGTCCCAATCCAACACATCTTTCCAAAAGTAGTTCAACGCACCCGGAATATGTCCGGCCTTGGCATCAATCGGTTCCTCTAATCCAGCGTAGCGGCGGGCATCGCGAGAATCGATCAGCACAGCATTGCCACTTGCCGAAGCTTGTTGCACATCCTCAACACTTGCCAGCATCTGCGGCTGCACGTTCACATCAAAGGAAGACGGGATCTGAACGGGCACATCCTGAGTCACCGGGAACTTGGCATTTTGCCAAGCGGAGAAGCCTTCGTCCATGATATACACCTGCTCATGACCCATGTAGCGAAGCAGCCACCACAATCGTGAGGCGTTCATGCCGCACTGATCGTCATAAGCAACAATACGACTATTGGAGCCGATGCCAGCTTTGGAGAGACGACTTGCGAGAACAGCCGGATCAGGAAGCGGGTGACGTCCTCCGTGCGCAAATCCCATGGGTTACAAGTTCCCTTCCCAGCGGTCAAACGAAGGGGTATTGGAGGAATCGATCATCAGAACACCCATGCCTGCACCAAAGTTGGCCATATACAGGAAAAAACTTTTCCCTGCCAGCAATAATTTATATTGAATTTGGAAAGTGAAATCGGAATCGATAGGGAATGATTGTGTTATATGTAAATACAATTTACAATAATGACTGTAGAAAAATACATATTTTAAGGAGAGTTAGATGAGGAAAAAGTATATAATAGCGTTGTTAAGTGTGATTATGTTGTTTGGAGTAGTACCTGCATATGGGACGGGAGCTTCTGAAGATTCTCTAGTTTGGGATAGTGAAAATGAGTTTAGCAGATTCTTTGGAATTAACGTTACGACATTCACAGATAACAAAAGCACAACAAAGTCTATTTATCCTAAGTATGTTCGAGATTCACAAATGGCTGGAGAGTGGATATATTTCTTGGTATCGGACGGGACAGATGAGTGGTTTTTTCAGATCGCTAAAATTAAAAAAGATGGTTCAGCGTTTACTTATATAAGCCAAGATCCAGATTTTTCAAGTATTGATGTTGTAGGAGATACGATTTACTTTTTGAAAAGGAGAAAAGGTGACGAGGATTTTCAAACCCCTTTGTCTTTTGGCTCAATGAGAACAGATGGCACAAAGGAAAAGATTGTTATGTCTAAACCTCCTTTTAACGATGTGGGAATTGATAAATTTATCACGATTAATAAAGGGTATATATACTATAAAAACTATGATAATGACAAATTGTATCGTATGAAGAAAGATGGTACAGGAGCTAAGGTCATATCCTCAAAAGGTGTTTCGGCATACGAATTTTATGGCGATGTTTTGTTTTTTTCTGAGGTGGTGGAAGGACGTTATAATGACAGTTATATAGGTGTCTTTGTAGATCCGAACGGAACTAGAAAGACAACATTTGTCTCGAAGGAGTATACTCTTGACCCTGTAGCATATGTCGATAATAAGTTCTATTATACAACTTTTAAGGCCGTAGACGACGTAGGCAATTTTAAGACAGATATACATGTTTATAGTCGCTATACTGGTAAAACGAACAAGTTGCTTTCTTTGGATACTAATGATCAGTTTTTGGGGAAAGTAGAGGGGGGTTTTGCAGTCCTATCTTCTAAGAAAGATACCGTGTATAAGGTTGGATTTGATGGGAAAGTGAAAAAATAATAATTAGCCCTGATCCATGAAAAAACAGATAGACTATTGAAGAAGAGATTTTAGACATTAGTGAAAGCCCACGGTGAGCGTGGGCTTTTTGTACTTTCCTACACTTATTTTATTTTTCCCCTGTAGCCACCGGATTCTCCTCATAACTAATCCAGTCGCTCCAACTTCCGGAGTACAGCTTCACATTGGAGAATCCCGCTTCTTCCAGCGCAATCACGTTCGGGCAAGCGGATACGCCGGAGCCGCAATACACGATAATCGCACCATCCTTGTCCAGCTTACTGAAACGCTCTTCTAACACCTCAGTACCTGTCCAACGTCCATCCCAATCCAACACATCTTTCCAAAAGTAGTTCAACGCACCCGGAATATGTCCGGCCTTGGCATCAATCGGTTCCTCTAGACCCGCATAGCGGCGGGCATCGCGGGAGTCAATCAGCACGGCGCTACCGCTTGCCGAAGCATGCTGTACATCTTCGACACTTGCCAGCATCTGCGGCTGTACGTTCACGTCAAATGAAGACGGGATCTGCACGGGCACATCCTGAGTCACCGGGAACTTGGCATTTTGCCAAGCGGAGAAGCCTTCATCCATGATATACACCTGCTCATGACCCATGTAGCGAAGCAGCCACCACAATCGTGAGGCGTTCATGCCGCCTTGATCGTCATAAGCAACAATACGACTATTGGAGCCGATGCCAGCTTTGGAGAGACGACTTGCGAGAACAGCCGGATCAGGAAGCGGGTGACGTCCTCCGTGCGCAGACACAGGAGAGGACAGATCTTTTTCCAGATCAAGATAGACAGCTCCTGGAATATGTCCAGCTTCATAGGCTTGTCTTCCAGCCTCCGGCTGACCGAGCAAGAATCGGCAATCTGCAATGACGACATCCGGTTCGTACATTCTGGCGAGCAGCCAGCGCATGGATACAATATTTTTCATGAAAATACACCGCCTTATATGTAGTGGGATGGATTCAACCGGAATCTGCGTGGTGCAGGTCCCAGTTGTTTTTTACAAAAATCCTAATACAAACGCAAGTTACACCACTGTAGGTTCAACAGGCCCTTTGCCAGCGATAGGAGCATCAGCAGGAATGGGTTGAGGTTTGGTTTTGCCATATCGAATGAAAATCCATACTCCGAATATAATGACGACCCCGGCAGACATCTGTAATGCACTGAGGGACTCGCCGAGCAGCATCCAGGCTAGTAATGAAGAGAATACGGGTTCTCCAAGTACGCCCATGGATACCGTCGTGGCATTCATATATTGAAGCAGCCAGTTGAAAAGGTAGTGTCCAAAGATCGTTGGCACAATGGCGAGCAGCAGGAAGATTCCCCACTCTGACGCAGCATAGCCCCCGAACGGATGGCCCATGATCAGATTATATACCGCCAGCGTGCAAGCGGCGACAAAGAATACCCAGAAGTTATACGAAAATGCACTAAGTCCCGCTCGCAAAAATTGACCTAGCAGCATATGGACGGCGACTGCGATTGTGCCAAGTAAAGACAGGACATCACCTTGCAGTGCAGTACCTGCTAACTGGAAATCTCCTGCGCCAATGACGATTGAGCCGAGCAGGGCGATGCCCATGCCGATGATCATCATGCGGTTAATTTTGGCTTTGAACAGCCATACCGAACCGGCAAGAATCAGTATAGGCTCCAGCGCGAGAATAACTGTGGAACTGGCAACACTGGTGAGCCGCAGCGAACCCATCCAGAGCAGAAAATGAAGGGCCAGCATCACACCGGATGCAAGCAGCAAGCCCCATTGCCGTAAGCTCAGGCGTATCATCTCGTGTCTGTATTTCCAGACAAAAGGCAGCATCAGCAGATTGGTCAGAAATAGACGGTACATGGCAATGACCGCAACATCTGCGGTAGACCAGCGTACAAAGATCGAAGAAAAAGAAATGGCGATAATGCCGACAAAGAATAGCAGATAGATGGATCTGCCGGCACGGTTCAAGCTTGTCATGGGTGTAGCTCCTTCTTGAAGTCTGATGGCGTAAATCACTTCATTATACAGGAGAAGGTAACCGCAGGAAAGATAAAGAGAACGAAGAGATAAGTAGATTGTAACCGGGCTTGTAACTATTCTGTCATTCTCCCGATCCATTTTTCTATTAATCTTCTATATAGAGACATGAAACGAGATAATATACCAATAATCGGGAAAAAATGAAAGTAAGGAAGTGGCATGACAGTGAGAGTCCAACAAGAGAGAGCGGGAGAACGTGGCAGTATTCCGCCTAGCACAAGTCGCACGAAAACACATAAACGAAGAAAAATCCGGTATGGAAGGATTAGCATAGCTCTAATGCTCCTGGTACTGTTCGTTACCGGTATTACATATGTATTCCTTGGCATGACACATTGGATCAAAAGCGTTGTGGCGCCGCCTCCGATTACTGTAATAGAACAGCCCGCCAAGCTCGGCATGATACAAGTTACTCCGGATGCGAAGGAGGAGCCGGCACGGTTTCAGGGCCAGGTTCGCAAATTGGCATACATAACGTTCGATGATGGGCCAACTGAATATACAGAACAACTGCTGGATATATTGAAGCAACATGAGGCGAAAGCTACCTTTTTCATGATCGGACGTCAGTTGAATCAGCATCCTGATGCAGTGAAACGGCTGTTGAAGGAAGGTAGTTATCCTGGACTCCACAGCATGACGCATAACTATAAAAAGCTGTATAAGAGCGGCAGTTCCGCAAACTTTGTGAAAGAGTTTAAGAAGGAGCAGAAGATGGTGCAGGACCTGATCGGTGTTACACCTCATCTTATTCGTGCACCTTATGGCAGCAGCCCACAGATCGGTGAAAAGTTCAGAGGTGACATTGCGGCGGCCGGGTTCAAAATGTGGGACTGGACGACAGATTCACTCGATTGGAATCTTCCAGGTCAGCCGGATAAAATTGTGGCTCGTGTGAGCAAAAGTGTACATCGGGATAAGGAAGTGATTCTGATGCATGAGCGGGAGCAGACGGTTCAGGCTTTGCCACGGATTCTGAAACTGCTGGAAGACCGGGGCTACGAGTTCGAAGTATACGATCCGGATGCACATTGGGTAGCCAATTTTAGCGGAGATAGCCGCTTGTAATATAACAACAAGATGATGCAAGAGAGGAAGGGCTTGGGTGCTAACGAGTAAAAAAATGGCGCTTGCGGCAGTTAGCGTATTGCTAATTCTGCTGGCAAGTGGTTGTGGAGAGCCGCAGGAGCCTGCGGCAAATCAGGTGAATCAATTGGTGCTCAGCGGTCAGGTGATCGATCAGAGCTTGAAGGCCTTGGCTGGTCATGAGCAGGAAGACATGAAATTATACAAGACTATTTTAGATAAAGGCAAGAATAAAAACAGTGATCTCGAAGCACTTCTGGATCAGGCAGCAGAGCATATTCATGAACGAAGAACGTTGTTGAAGCAGGCGGAAGAGGCCATGAAAGAAACCAACGAGAAGACGGTGGCCCTGCGCAGCTCCCTTAAGGAACTATCGTTTGAAAATGAAGAAACGTTGGCCCAGGCTGAGAAGGTGTTGGATCAATTTGAAGCAAGAGCACGTGCATTTGAAAATTTCGTGGCTTCGTATCAGCAGAGTCTGAATGCAGATGAGCAGTTATATGGCCTGATGAGTGAAAGTGTGGAACCTAATCTGGTTAAGATCAAGCGAGCCATCCGGGTACGGAATAGCGAATATGCGCAGCTTGCTGAATTCCGAAAGCAATTTAATCTTCAGACCAAAGCATTTAACGGAGCCAATGCGAAACTGGTACAGATGGATCAGGCCAGCTAAGCAGAGGATCTGAGCAACCATTCAGACATTTTGCATGATTGAGCCGCCTGTCTCCCGTGTAAGTACTAGTATACAGCCAAGCCAATGGATGAGAAGCGACATGGACAAGCATCATTGCGTATAAGCTAACGGAGGTGTTCATATGCGAAAAGGAAATACAATGAAAGTCAGTGCATCACTACTGGTTCTACTTATGGGATTCTCGCTTGTGGCCTGTGGGAACAGCAATCCTGCTACACAGCCACCAGTGAATAATACGGAAGAACAGTCACCCGCACCGGAGCAACAGCCGAATGAAAGTGCTGCAATCGAAGCCGAAGGCATTCTGACTGGATGGGCTGATCCGCACACCGTCGAGATTCGAGTGAATGAAGAACCGATGGCATTCCAGGTGGGCGAAAATCTGCAGAAGTCACTGGATGATATCGATGACGAAGATTCCGTTCGTTTCAAATATGTAGAGAAAACCATTGATGCAACAACGAAACAGCTGGTCCTCACTGAGATTGCAAAAATCGAATCAAGTGATGACAATAACGGTTCCAATGCAGGCGGTACTGTAACGTCCGATCGTCCGAAGACGTCAGAGCTGGAAATAACGGTAGAAGGAATGACCGAGAAGCGCCCAGTGACACTGGCACAAGCGAAAGGGTATTCACTTTATGTGT
This sequence comes from Paenibacillus amylolyticus, assembly GCF_001570725.1. Lineage (GTDB taxonomy): Bacteria > Bacillota > Bacilli > Paenibacillales > Paenibacillaceae > Paenibacillus > Paenibacillus amylolyticus_A. The sequence goes on along the minus strand of NZ_BCNV01000001.1, from coordinate 3,659,746 downwards.
TTGAACCGATGGCTTTTGACGCGGAAGACCAGGAATTATCGATGAAGATTGATCCGGATTATGAGGTAGAGATTGAGAAGCTGCCGGCGGATTACAATCTGGATGCGCTGAGGATGGATGCCAAGGAAGAGTTGTCCGAAACAGGGGAAGTGAAGCAATTAACGGCTGAACAACTCAGCAATGGTCCGATGAAGGATGCACAACTATACATGATGTCCCAGAATGATAAGAAAACAGAGTACTTTATTGTTAAGGAACTGGATGGCAATGGTTTTGTTTTCCACATCCATGCACCGATTGGTGAACCGTCCGAAGGTTTCCTGCCCATGGCATATGCGTCCCTTAATTCAATCATGAATGAGTAGAAAATGGATGAGCTACACGCCTAAGCCAAACGATAAAGTAAGTTAAAACGATACCATTAAACAGCGTGTTTCCTTGAGAGAGGAGATACGCTGTTTTTATTGACGGGGTTACTACATTACAGAGTGTACCGTGCTGTGCAAAGACAAAGAGCCGGAAGGAACAATGCTGATGCATAGGTTCTTCCCGGCTTCTTGGCCATGCTTCTATTCAGTTTGCGGGATCGAACCAGTAACCCTAATAGATCATATCAGGTTAGTATAGTCGATTCCTTGCGCCCTCTCAGTTCTTGATAGCGGGCGATGACATTCTGATGAACGGGATGTTCGTCGGGAATTCCCATGCGTTCACGGATGAAGGTGGAGACACCCTCTTCGCGAATCATGTATTGGAGCTTCATGGCTTCCTCGTCGCGTTCGTCATTGAACAGCATTGCGGCCGCCATAGCAGAAGTTAAATGAGGAATTTCAATTCCGAATTCACTGGCCTGCATCGCTGGGCGAACAAGCCGATCATGAGGCGAAAGCTTGCGAAGGGGGGAACGTCCGACCCGGGTAACCTGATCCGTCAGGTTGGGATTGGCGAAGCGTTCCAGTATGGTGTCGATATATTTGTTATGCTTCTGAGCGTTGAATCCGTGCTTCTGGATGAGCATTTGACCGGTCTCTTCCATAACATGGCGCACCTTGGCCCGCAGGGTGGAATTACTCATCACCTGGCGGATCGTCTTGAATCCTTCGAGATAGCCGAAGTATGCGGCGACACAGTGGCCTGTATTTACCGTGAACATTTTACGCTCAATATAAGGTTCAAGCGAATCCACATAGTGGACGCCATCTATTTTCTTAAAACCATCTAGAAGTGCTGGACGATGAACGACCCATTCGTAAAAAGGTTCAACAGTGACCTGCAGCGGGTCCTTGTGGTTTTGAGCCGGAACAATTCGGTCCACAGCTGCATTGGGGAAAGAAACATAACGTTCGGCTTTATTACGGGTTGATTCATCCAGGAATGGATAGATGCGTTTTTTCAGTCGGGTGCTGCCACCGATGGCGTTCTCGCAAGCGATAATATGCAGCGGAGCCTGATTATTGTTTTTCATGCGAAGTTGAATGCCTTTGGCGATCGGCTCAGCGATATCTCCGAGTGCAGATACACCCACGGCGGTTGTGATCAGATCGGCTGAAGCGATCTCTTCCGCAACACGATCCACTTCACTCACATTGATGGCAGTCACGTTGTTGACAATCGTTGTATCCTGATCCCTATTTGCCAGGGTAATCGGATATTCCTGTCTCTGTTGAAGCATGGAGATTTTCTTCGGGTTACGTGCGACAAAGCAGACTTCGTAGTCGGAAGCGGACAACATATGACCGATAAAACCGCGGCCTATATTGCCCGCACCAAAATGTACAGCTTTCATGTGTGAACTCCCCCTTTAAGGATTAAATCGCGAAATTCGTGCAGACCTTAGACGGTAGTGACGAGTGGCTTCGAAATCAAATCGTTAAATGCGAGGTCGGTCAAGCAAGACAGCCGTTGGTGAGGCATATCGAATTCCAATGTTCCTGTGATGGTATTCGAGATGACTACGCAGTGCATACCAGCCGCAGCAGCTGCACGCGCGCCGTTAGGTGAATCCTCAATCGCTACGGCTTCGTCTGCAGTTACTCCAAGGGCTTCAAGTGCTTGATTGTAAAGTTCTGGGTCAGGCTTAACATTCGCAACATCATCTGCCGTACGGATGACTTCAAAATAATCTTTCAGTTTCAGTTGTTCCAGATGCTGTTCGACCCACTCTCTTTTGGAGCTAGAGGCCACAGCCAGTTTTAGTCCTGCTTCACGTGCTTGATCAAGATATTCTTGAATGCCCGGACGAACCACCTCTTTGTTCATCAATGCAGCGTGCTGTAGCTGAACAGACTCCCTGAACGCTTCCCGATCGATCGGAAGATTCAAATCTGTGATGAGGTACTCATATGGATTAAATGTTTTCAGACTGGTACCGATGCATTGTGAATACATCTCCAGGGTTAAATCCACGCCGTGTTCCTTGTAAGCATCACGAAAAGCAATATACCATGCTGTCTCTGTATCAATAATCGTTCCGTCGAAATCAAACACCAGTGCCTTAATCATAAATTTGTTCCTCCTGTTTCAGAATTAGTTTGGGGATAAAACAAAGTGAAAGTTTTCTGCAAATTCATTCCCGTATATTCATTAACCTGCGGGATGTTAGTTGACGCAGTAGATCGAAAATGAATATTAATTTGGGAAAAAATATGCGTTGAAGCTAATAAAACCGTAACATAGGACAAACTGAAGGGTCAAGCGCGTCATGATTGTTTACATTGAAAATTTTCACATGAATGACTTGTTTTCAGAAAATGATAAACGTTGCAAACCGTTAAGCCCTTTACATGTAAGCGGTGTACTGAATAAACCGTTTTTTCAGTACAAAAAAATAAAACTTTTTTTATGAAAATGGGATAAACTGACCGTTCAACAGCTTTCGACACTTTTATAATAGAAGAAATGGAACTCGAATTATTGAATTTATTAGCTTTACGCCGGATGAAGTCATATGGGAAAATGAAAGAAAGATTCTGAAAGTATATGGAGTAAGGGAGGAACACAAAGATGCTGCAAAAGGACCGTTTCAATGGCTGCCTCATCGGGCTTGCAGTGGGTGATGCGCTCGGAACTACGGTTGAATTCAGTCCTCCGGGTACGTTCGAACCCGTTACCGATATTGTGGGAGGCGGCGTATTCGGGCTTGAGGCCGGGCAGTGGACAGATGATACATCCATGGCTTTATGTCTGGCAGAAAGTCTGGTACGTAAGGCAGATTTTGATCCTGCGGATCAGATGCGCAGATATACCAATTGGTACAAGGTTGGGTATATGAGCAGCACAGGCGACTGCTTTGACATCGGCGGGGCCACACGAAGTGCCTTGGAGAGGTTTGAATTAACTGGAGAAGCCTACAGCGGATCAGCCGACCCGATGACAGCGGGCAATGGATCTATTATGAGACTTGCGCCTGTCGCGATGGCTTACGCCAATCGTCCGAAGGAGGCGGTTCATTATGCAGGGCTGAGTTCCCGTACAACACATGCTGCAACGGAAAGTGTGGAGGCATGTGAGGTATTGGCTACGATACTTGTTGCTGGCCTGCGCGGAGCGGACAAGAACGTCATGCTGATGCCGGAGACATGCCGACAGTGGAGGGAAGAGCGTACTTTTTCACCCGCAATTGAAGAGGTTGTCATGGGTTCGTATCAGAGCAAAGAACCGCCAGAAATTAAGGGCAGTGGCTACGTGGTTCGTTCACTTGAAGCAGCGTTATGGGCGTTCCATAAATCCTCAAGCTTTGAGGAAGGCGCGTTGCTAGCTGTTAATCTGGGTGATGATGCGGATACCACGGGTGCGGTGTACGGACAAATCGCAGGTGCTTATTACGGGCTAAGCGGCATTCCGGCACACTGGCGGGACAAACTGGCTATGCGTGAAACGTTTGATCAATTAACAGATGCCTTGTGGTTGAAGGCGACAGAAAATCGTTGATTAAGAGACAGGAGAAGAGAACATCTATGAGCACCACAGGACACACAACAGAACCACAGGCTTCACAGTCCGGTAAACGAGGGGCGTTTCCATTATCCCTGTTTTGCCTGACGATTGGCGCATTTGCAATTGGTATGACTGAATTTATTATTATGGGCTTACTGCCCAATGTAGCGACAGACCTGAATGTAAGTATTCCGCAGGCAGGACAACTCATTACGGGATATGCGCTTGGTGTAGCGGTGGGTGCGCCAATATTGACCGTGTTTACACACAAGATTCCGCAGAAAAAACTGCTGGTGCTGCTGATGTGCATTTTCATTATCGGTAACGCCTTGTCTGTCATTGCTCCCACCTACGGGTTATTAATTTCAGCACGGATATTAACAGCATTTGCCCATGGTACGTTCCTCGGTGTAGGTTCAATCATGGCAACGCGGCTCGTTGCACCTGAGAGAAGGGCAGGAGCTGTATCCGTTGTTCTTGCAGGGCTTACGATCGCCAACATCATTGGTGTTCCGTTTGGTACATTTATCGGACAACAGCTCGGATGGCGGTCATCTTTCGGGGCGATTACGATTCTGGGCATCATTTCTTTAATTGGTATCATTCGTTTCATTCCCGTCCTACCTCAAGGCGCACCTGCAAACCTCGGACAGCAGTTCCGGAATCTGGTGCGTCCACAAGTATTATTGATCCTGCTCGTTGGCGCGATGGGGTGTGGAAGTCTCTTCACAGTTTTCACGTACATCACCCCGATGCTTGTAGACATTAGTGGTTTTGCCGAGCAGAATGTGACTTGGATTCTGGTACTGTTCGGCTTCGGCGTTACGTTGGGTAACATGGTTGGTGGACGTCTGGCGGACTGGAAGCTGATGCCTTCCCTGATCGTCAACTTTGGGATCTTGGCTGTATTGCTAGCTGCACTTACGATTACGCTGGACAATCCTTATCTCGCGGTAATTACGATATTCTTCTGGGGTGTTGCGGCCTTTGGTATTATGCCAGGATTGCAGATTCGAATTATGAATATGACCCGTGAAGCGCCGCTTTTGGCGACAACCTCAAGTCACTCCGCATTTAACCTGGGAAATGCCGGCGGTGCCTATCTTGGCGGATATGCAATTACCCATACGGGACTTATATCCGTACCTTTGTATGCAGCAGCTATTGCCGGGTTAGGCTTGCTAGGGTTGTTCATCAGTTTGGCGATGGAGCGCAAACAGCGCTTGCCGGAATTCCCGGATGCTGTGGAGCCAGCTCCGGTGAATTAAAAATTGGAATGTGAGGCCTTTGCTCCTGCATTAACATGTGGGAGTGGAGGTTTTTTTCTAAATATCGATTAGTGGGAGAGGGGTATTATGTTCTACTACAAAGGTGCGTTTCGAGAAACCGATAATTTCATTTATTTCAAAAGCGATGTTCCATTAGTCGAGAATGATGTCGTCCTATTTGGTGAGAAAACATATTTTATTCAAAGTGTCGAGAAAGAATTTCTCCTTCTTCAGAAGGTCGGCTCGATTGTTACCGTGAGTGTATGAAATCTTCAGAAGGTCGGCTCGATTGTTACCGTGAGTGTATGAAATCTTCGCAAGATCATCCTCTTTTTCAAGTGTACGTGCACTTCTGGGCCCCTGCCTACATACAATAGATCGACCCTGTTCCCCCACGTGCTCAGGCCAGATCGTTGTAAAACTGCAGGAGGTGTCATCTGTGCCCGGATTGTTTACCGCAATTGCTCTATTCATTAAAGAGTTAACGTTACTCGTCTCGTATGTCAAAAATAATGCGTTCCCCCAGCCACTGGCTGAGGATGATGAAGCCAAACATTTACGCCTTATGGCTGAAGGCAATGCCCACTCCCGCAATTTGCTCATTGAACACAATCTGCGCCTCGTCGCGCATATCGTCAAGAAGTTCGACAATACGGGCGAAGATCAGGAAGATTTGATTTCCATCGGAACCATCGGTTTGATCAAGGCGATCGAAAGCTTTCAACAAGGCAAAGGAACCAAACTCGCTACGTTTGCAGCAAGATGTATTGAAAACGAGATACTTATGCACCTTCGTTCCCTAAAGAAAACACGTAAAGACGTATCCCTGCATGACCCCATTGGTACGGACAAAGAAGGAAACGAAATTACGCTAATCGATATCCTCGGAACAGAAGCCGACGACGTTGTAGATAAAGTGCAGCTCAAGATTGAAAAAAGCAAAATTTATCGCAATCTCGACATCCTGGATGATCGGGAAAAAGAAGTCGTGATTGGTCGATTCGGCTTGGAAGCAGGCGGGGAAGAACGAACTCAACGCGAAATTGCGAAGGAACTGGGCATCTCACGTTCATATGTATCGCGGATTGAGAAGCGGGCGTTAATGAAGCTGTATCATGAATTTTACAAGCAAAAATAGTTGTTGGTTAAATAGCGCTCGTTAAAAAGATGGTGCTTTCTGAACCTTCCGTATTTGTAGCGAGATGCATTATGATCGAAAATTTGATACACCGCGCTCTCTGAAATTGGTGCAGACAAAGAGGGCAATGAAATTACATTGATTGATATCCTCAGAACAGATTGGAAAAGCAAAAGGAATAGATTAACAGACTAGAGGGCGCCTTAATTGGGAGCCCTTTTTACTGTGAAGATACTTAAAATTGGGTCTAAATAATATTAATTATTTGGGATTATAACCTAAATAAAGGAATTTTCATTTCTGTTGAAGAATATCTTGTACACTGACCAATTTAATATATAAGGAGTACATCATAATGAAGCAGCTTTTTCTGAAAATTCCACTTTGGTATTGGTTCATCTGGATCGTAGGATGTATGATGATCGTGTTCAACTCATTTTATTTGTATTCGAGTGTTATTAATTTGATTGCACTAGTGATGATTAGTGTTGCTAATGCGATTCGAGTTTGGAAAACCGAACGTTCATTAACCATTGCCTTTTTAGTCATTGCCGCTCTAAGCTTGGTTTATATTTTAATATATTTCATTAGGTATGTATGATCAGCATGATATGAGATAACGGGGGGTCGTACATATGTACAAAACCAGAGGGCACCTTGCACAAAGAGGCCTTCTTTGCTGTGCAAAAAAATATATAAATGAGGGATATGTATTCTGAGCAGATTATTATATGATGAGTAATAATATTTTACATCGTAGAGAGCATTTGCGGAAAGAGAGTGGTGGTTTATCATGCAGGAAGAAACGTTAACAAGGGGATTAAAAAACAGGCATGTGCAGCTGATGGCAATTGGAGGGGCGATTGGTACAGGTTTGTTTCTCGGAGCAGGCAAAACGATCCAACTAACAGGGCCATCCATTTTGCTGGCCTACATTATAACGGGTGTTGTATTGTTCCTGATCATGCGTGCATTGGGGGAGCTGCTGCTTAGCAACTTGAAGTATCATTCCTTTGTCGATTTTGTGCGTGATTACCTGGGAAATATGGCTGCATTTATTACAGGGTGGACCTACTGGTTCTGTTGGATTTCCATTGCCATGGCCGATATTACGGCTGTTGGATTGTATACGCAGTTTTGGTTTCCAAATGTACCTCAGTGGATGCCGGGGTTAATTGCATTGGTCATTTTGCTAATCATGAACTTGGCGACAGTCAAGCTGTTTGGTGAGATGGAATTTTGGTTTGCCTTGATTAAAGTCGTGGCCATTCTGGCACTTATTGTTGTAGGTTTATATATGATTTTCAAAGGTTTTACCACGGATCAAGGTCCAGCAAGTTTCACCAATCTGTGGAGTCATGGGGGATGGTTCCCGAATGGATTGCATGGATTCATCATATCGTTCCAGATGGTGGTGTTCGCCTTTGTAGGCATGGAACTGGTGGGGCTGACAGCGGGGGAGACGGAGAACCCGGAGAAGGTTATTCCGAGAGCGATTAACCAGATTCCGATTCGGGTCTTACTCTTCTATGTTGGCGCATTGCTGATTATTATGAGCATCTATCCGTGGAACGCTATAGTGCCTACTGAAAGTCCATTTGTACAGGTGTTTGCCGCTGTGGGTATTGCAGCTGCCGCCGGCATTGTGAATTTCGTGGTACTGACGTCCGCGGCGTCAGCGTGTAACAGTGCCATTTTCAGTACAAGCCGTATGGTGTTCTCCATGGCAAAAGATCACAACGCGCCTGAGTCGTTTGCACGACTGAATAAAAGGAAAGTACCTTCTAACGCGTTATTTTTCTCCACGATTGTTATTTTGATCGCGATTGTGTTGAACTATATCATGCCAGAGGGCGTGTTTACGCTGATCACGAGTGTATCGACGGTATGCTTCATCTTTGTCTGGGGCATCATGGTGATCTGTCATCTCATATATCGTCGTACTCAGCCGGAACTGGCGAGTCGCAGTCGCTTCAAGCTGCCACTATATCCGTTCTCGAACTATTTGATTTTGGCTTTTCTCGCGTTTGTACTGGTGGTATTGGCATTGGCTGAAGACACGCGAGTGGCGTTATTTGTCACGCCGGTGTGGTTTATCCTGGTTGCGGGGATCTATCTTCTCAAAAAGAGAAACCTGAGCGCTAACAGACAGTAGGTCTTACTTTTGTTGCAGAATAAAGCCGCCCAATGATATTGGGCGGTTATTTGTATTTACATTCTTGCTATCTGTCTAACCATTCTAAGATGATATCGACAGCTTCCATATACCGTTGGCCTACCAGTAACCCCGTATGTGTTGTATCCGAGAGTCCGGCATATTCAGCATGCAGCTGCTTGGCAGTTAATTGGCCTCTCTGATCTTCGTCTTCACAGGAAACAGCCTTGATCACCAAGCTGGGGCAATAGATCTGATCGCCATTAATGGATACTCCATCGGCTCCACACAGAACTGAAAAGGTAGCAAATGCCTTGGCAGACTCCGTTTGCAGATATTTCCGCTGAAAAGCAATGTCTTCTGCCGTCTCATCTATACTGGTCAGTTCATCACGGACAGGTGCAGGCATGATGATCCCAGGTGTGATACGATTGCTTTCCGGGTAGGGGATTAACCCATGAACTTCCTTGCTTATACTGGAGTCAATTACAACTAGGCCTGCCAGAGTAGCGGCTTCTGCAATCTTTTGACTGAGAATCCCACCCATGCTAAAGCCAATAAGAACGGGAGGTTCGCTGAACTCGGCTAACACTTCACGAATATCCTCCAAATAATCGTCAAACGTAATCTTTGTCATGTCCATGACCCGACTCTTGTAATGACTTCTCAGGTTCATGACATGACAGGTCCATCCATGCTGGACAAAGTGGGGGATGTATTTGCTCCACATCCAGCTGCCTGTGTATGCACCGTGAACGAACAGGAGTGGTGACTTCTTGATCGTTGTTTCTTCGTCATGAGGCGGGGTTCCTTGGAATATTTCCAAGTGTAAATCATGTTCTCCGATCTTCTTTACCTCATGTTCCGGTAAACAATGAGTGTAGTCCGTCATACCAAAAACCTCCTCTAAACTATTAGTTTGATATCAAACTATTTCTCCAAAAAAAATTAGAAGTTGCCATGAATTTTCATTAAAATTCGCAGCAGTTCTTTTTTCTCCGCTTCCGTAACGTCCGCATAGAACACGTCCAGCATGCGCTGCGATATCTCTTCAAAGACCGGCTTTAATTCTTCGCCTTTTGCAGTCAAAGCCACATGAACAACTCGTGAATCTGTTGCATCACGCTCCTTAAGGACGTATCCTGTCCGCACCAATTTGTCCACAAGTGCAGTCACCGTAGATTTATCCTTGCCAATTTTTTTAGCAATCTCTGCCATGGTCAGCCTGTGATTGTTGTACAGAGCATAGATAATATCCCCATGGGAAGTAGCGAGATCCTGGATTCCCTGCTCAGCCATCTCGGCCAGGATGAAGCGGTTGACCTTCTCTTTAATTTTGGATATGAGTGAAATAGCATCTCTTGTTTTCATATGTGTAATATAGTTTGTTATCAAACTAATGTCAAGCTTTGATCCATAATTTATTGCATGCGCAGTATAGCAAAGGAGCAGTGAGAATTTCTTCTCCTGCTCCTTTGCTTTTATTTCATGTTAATACTCACTGTAATATGACATTACAAGCCAACATCCGGCGATTACTTAATCGGATTAGCTTTCATTTCTTGTCCCATCTTCTCAACGCCATCCAGAATTTGATATCCATAACCCCAGAACTGACTGAAATCTGTGACATAGATTTGTTTGTTCTTGATCGCGTTCATGCTTTGCAGGGCAGGATTGGCATACAGGTTCTCAATTAGCTTATCGATATCCGGTGAACCGGCATAAGCGGACAAGAGCAGGTAGTCTGGGTTCGCTGTAATCAGCTGTTCCACACTAACTTCACCTTGCACTCCATCAAACGTATTTATCAGCTTCAACAGGCCGAGTGCATCAAGTTGAAACGTATCGTTTTGCATGCTGCTTACGGTAATCGTGTCTTCCGTAGCGGGTACGATATAGGCAAAACTGTGCTCAGGCTGATCAGCTACACTTGCTTTGATCGCTTCAGCACGTGCTTTCAGGCTTTCCGTGAATGTTGCGGCATTTTCCTGAACATCGAAGATCTGCCCAAGTTGCGCAATATCACTATACAGGCTATCTAGTGTGCCTTTGTGATTGGTTGTTTGCAGGAATGTACGGATATTCATGTCATTCAATCCATCCACGGTACCCACGCCCCAGTCTGCATCTGCGAACAGGTCGCCTCGTCCGAGTACCAGATCCGGGCTTGCGCCTACAACCAGCTCTTTACCGACATAATCCTTGGACAATACCGGGATTTTGGCGAAATCATCCGCCACATCCGGTGTAACGGAACCGTATAGAGCAGCAACGCCGACCATTTTATCAGTCAGACCCAACTTGATGAGCATCTCAGCCGCAGATTGGGTATTCGCGACAACACGTTCAGGCGCTTTATCGAATACTTGCGCTTTCGGTTTCCACTCGCCGCCCTCACCGGAGATCGTGAAATTCTCAATGGTGAGCGGGTACGTCGTTTTATTGGTATTCTCAGCAGGAGCTGAAGTTTCTGTCGCGTTAGTTGTTGAAGTTGTTTCTTCGGCAGGGGAAGTAGTTGAAGCATTCGAACAGGCTGCAAGCAGCAGTAACAGGAGACTTAGAGCAGCGAAGCCAATGGTTCTGGATGTGAATTTCATTAAACGATGAACCCCTTTTCTATATGTTTTAAATTGACAAAGATAATCATTCTCAATTATAATCCGAGAAAATACTTTGTAAATAGCTAATTTTAATTTGTTCTACATTTTACGCGAATTGATGGGGGAAGAGATGGCACAGACGGTTCAGGTTCAGACACAGCGCAAGGGAAAAAGAGAGTCTTTGATTCATAGTAAATCCGGGTTTGCTTTACTGATTGCAGTGTTAATCATTATTACGCTTATTTCTGTAGGGATTGCGGTTTCCATTGGACAGGTTCGTATTCCGCTGGCGGAGTCATATCGTATTCTTTTATACAAACTAACGGGATTTCAGTGGGGGGCAACACCTATTGAAGCGGGCTCCTTTACAGATATCATTTGGCAGATTCGTTTTCCACGTGTGCTGATGGCGATGTTTATCGGTGCAGGTTTGGCCTTGTGCGGTGCTGTTATGCAGGCTGCTGTACAGAATCCGCTAGCTGATCCTTACATACTGGGTATATCCTCAGGCGCTTCACTTGGAGCAACTTTTGCGATTCTTATTGGATTCGGTGCGATTGGCTGGCTGGGTCAGACGGGGGTGGCTTTCTGGGCATTTGCCGGAGCGATGGGGGCTTCTCTGCTGGTGCTAACCCTCGCGGGAATTCGAGGTAAAATGACGTCAGTCAAGCTGGTGCTTGCCGGAATGGTGATTAACGCGTTGTGCAGCGCCTTCTCCAATTTTATTATTTATTTTGCCAACAATGCCGAAGGCATCAAAACAGTGACGTTCTGGACCATGGGCAGCCTGGCGGCTTCTGGATGGAACAAGCTTCCGCTGGTCGGTATCGTTGTGCTGGTAGCGATTCTGTTTTTCCTGTTGCAGTCCAGAGTTCTCAATACGATGTTATTGGGGGATGAAGCAGCGGTTACGCTAGGCATTAATCTGAGTGTATATCGCAGACTTTACATGTTGTTAACGGCTTTGGTGACAGGCGTGATGGTGGCAAGCTGTGGCATGATTGGTTTTGTCGGACTGATCATTCCGCATATTGTGAGAGGTATGGTGGGTTCTGACCATCGTAAAGTGATGCCTGTATCCGTACTGTTTGGAGCCATTTTCCTCATCTGGACGGACGTGATCGCACGATCCCTCATATCCAGTGTGGAGTTGCCGATCGGTATTATTACGGCGATGATTGGTGCGCCGATGTTTATGTATATGCTGGTCAAAAAAGGCTACGGTTTTGGAGGAAATTAAACATGAAACTGAACGTAGAAAATGTATCCATCTCTGTGCTGAACACGGACATCATCAAGGACATTTCATTACAAGTGAACGGCAAGCAGTTCGTCGGACTCATCGGACCGAATGGTTGTGGCAAGTCAACGCTGCTCAAGAGCATCTATAAAGTGATCAAACCGCAGCAAGGCAAGGTTTTTCTGGATCATACAGATATCCTCAAATCCAGCCCAAAGCTTGTTTCCAGGCATATGGGCGTTGTTGGCCAGTTTAATGAGTTGAGTTTTGATTTTACGGTGCGCGAGATGGTCATGATGGGCCGTACCCCACACAAAAAAATGCTGGAGACGGACAATGAACGGGATCACGAAATCGTGGAGCAGGCTCTGGAAAAAGTACATCTGACTGGACATGCAGACCGCAATTACGTGTCTCTGTCCGGTGGAGAGAAACAGCGTGTGGTCTTGGCACGTGTGCTGGCACAGCAACCTGAATTCCTGATCCTGGACGAGCCGACGAACCATCTGGACATCAAATACCAGCTACAAATTCTAAATATTGTCCGTGGACTCGGCATTGGCATATTGGCAGCGCTCCATGATCTCGAACTAGCAGCAGAATATTGCGATTATCTCTATGTGGTGAAAAAGGGGCAGATTGTGGTCCATGGCAAACCGGCTGATATTCTGACTCGCGAGATGATTGGTGAGGTATTCGATGTAGACTGTGAAATCTATGAGAACCCGGTTACGGGTGGCTTGGGTATTGCTTACCTAAGCACACGTTGATTACGACTATATCTTGGGTTGGATGACGTGGAGTAATCTTGTAAATAATCAATTGAAGTGAAAATAGACCGTACCTGTTGGAGCGATGTTGTTGCGTGCTCGCAGGGCCGGTCTATTGTTTTTTTGGAGAGGTTAGATAGCATCTATTGAAGCTTCGGGTCGACGGGCTGAGCATGAGCACCTTTGCTGACTTCTTGGAAAATATCTGTGGAGTTATCGCTAGGCGTTGAAGATTTGCTGCTGTTGTGTTGTTGCGGCTGATCTCCCGTTGCTGGACTGTTACCTGTAATCGTATAGTTTCGTAGTATCTCTTCCAGATCTCCAATCGTCACGGGACGAGCATGTCGTTTCAGCACGTAACCAAGTTGACCATTGGGCTCTACGGTTGCCGTCTCCAGATCGTCTACACTTGTAATTCCGTTCTGTCGCATATGCATTTCAAGTTGATCCATCGTATATCGCATACGTTTCAGATTCGGAATAATGACTTCCCCGTCCTCTACCACCATTTTGGAATTACCACTCATCAGACGTTCAAAAACATTAAATTTCAATTGCAATTGTTCCACCACAAGCAATGTCAGAATGAATACTGATGCCGATCCAATCGCTTTGCCAAGCTCATGATTCGCGATGGGCTGTACAATCGTTGTTCCGATGGAGATCATGATGACTGTTGTGGCGACACTCATCTGCGAGATTGACTTGCGTCCTGCAATCCGCAGCAGAATCATGCCGATGAGTACAAGTAAAACGGATTTCCATATCCAGTCCATTGGTGTTGTTCCTTTCTAGATCCACATATTCTCTGTGATTAGGCTGTTCTGGAGTTGGAGGAATTATGCAATTGAAAGGAAGAAAGGGGAGTAAGTGAAATAGTCCCATAATAAAGGGACTATTATCCTACATCCTAAAATAAGGAAATTACCGATGTTATTTAAGTAGTCCTTTCTTATAACAAAAGAGGAGTGATATTACGTACGATGTATACGAACATAATACAAGAAATGCTTTCTAAAGGAGATATGGAAGGTGCTATCCAACAAGTAGCATGTATTGGTGAGAAAAGGGATACATCTCAATTAACCTTTCTGATTGAAATTTTAAAATCTACAGAAAACAATGTATTACGAAATGAAATTGCCATCGCTTTATCTGATATTGGAGATAATCGAGCAGTCGAGCCATTATTGGAAGTCATAACAGACCCCAAGTCTTTGGGCAGCAGAGGCACATTGTTATACGCTCTTGAACACCTGGATTACATACTACATATAGAGAACATCATCCCATTTATCGGGGATTCCAGTCTGGAAGTGAGTGCACAGTCATTCATGTTATTGGAGCAAGCGATGGATAGGCTATCGGATTCACAAATACTTAGGTATCAACACATCATTGAGTTACAAATGCAAAACAATCAAAGCAAGCTTTTGGAAGTAGCTTTAGAGATGTTGAGGACATGGGGTGATCCTCCAAACATAGGAGAGTTTTCATAACCTTCTTTCTTTAAAAGAACAAACCACTGCTTTCATTCCGACCTCCCAATCGTTTACAATAAGGTATTGAATGTAGCAAATGAAGGAGCGGGTCACAGTGGCGAAACAGAAATACTATGTTGTCTGGGAAGGTAAGAAGCCAGGCGTATATAACACATGGGCGGATTGCAAAGCGCAAACGGATCATTTTACCGGAGCAAAATATAAATCGTATGAATCCAAAGCGGCTGCAGAAGAAGCGTATCGCGCCGGATGGAAAGGGAACTGGGGCTCAAGCGCAGGCGGAGCATCGAAGACGAAGTCAGCCAGTAGCGGAAGAAGTGCAGGCATGGAAACGTCGGAGGAAGTGGATTATGACAGCATCTCTGTTGATGTGGGGACACGCGGGAACCCCGGACCAGTAGAGTACAAAGGGGTAGACACCCGCACAGGTGAGATTATTTTCTCCGTCGGACCGATCTCCAAAGGCACGAACAATCTGGGCGAATTTTTGGCCATTGTACATGCTCTAGCACATCTGAAGAAAGAAGGTAGTACCAAAACGGTGTATACCGACTCGGTCAATGCCATGAAATGGCTGAAGCAGAAAAAAGTAGCCACGACGTTAGCGCGGGACAACTCCACGGAAGAGATCTGGCTGATGATTGACCGTGCGGAGCAGTGGCTCCAGACCAATACGTACAGCAATAAAGTGCTAAAATGGCAGACCAAGCAGTGGGGCGAAATCAAGGCGGATTACGGCCGAAAATAAGTATATTTTTTTTAGATGAGCCCTTTATTTCTGGTCTATTAGAATCGTTATTTACAATTTCCAGTTTCCGCTCTATAATCATCTGAATATGATTAGTTAAACATATGGAGGAGCCTGTCATCTGCAGGCCCTCTTTATCTTTTTGGTCCATTGATTAGCAAGTCCATTCACTAGAATGGGTTATTTGAGTATATTTTGCAGGAGGCAGACATGAGTTCCATTTACAGAAGTGAAGAAGGCAAGAGTAGCATTCTTGAAGAGTATGAGATTTATTTGAATGAGTTAGGTGAGGGATTTACACGGGAGTATGTGGAGACACGTTTTGGGAAGACGCATGTGTTATTAACAGGTCCTCAAGATGGCAAGCCGTTATTTATTCTTCAGGGCGGTAATTGTGTGAATCCGATGACGTTGTCATGGTTCTCTTCCTTATTTAAAGAATACCGGATTATTGCTCCTGATACGATTGGTCATCCCGGCTATAGTGAGGAAGCCAGCATCTCGACACGGTTTGATAGTTTGGCATTATGGGTGTCGGATCTGCTGGAACACTATGATATCGAAAAGAGTGCATTTATCGGTCCATCGTTTGGAGGAGGCATTATCCTCAGATTGGCCACCTATATTCCGGAACGCATTTCGTGCTCCGTATTGGTTGCTCCTGCGGGTCTTGCTGTCAATTCCAAAATCAAAACAGCTCAGGATATCACGCTACCGCTCGTCAAGTACCGCATGACGTCTTCACCATCTTCTTTGCAAAAAATTACGGACACCATGTCGTGCAACTGCATGAAAGAAATGGACAAAAACATTATCGGCAAACTTTTTAAATACGTCAGTATAGATCAGGATCTGCCCAAGCTCACGGAGCAAGAAGAACTGGTGAACTATACGTCTCCAACCCTGTTATTGGTGGGGGAGAAGGATGTATTTTTCCCAGCGGATAAGTGTATTGAACGGGCTCAAAGAATTATTCCGAATGTTCAAGCCATCAAGTATGATACAGGACATTTTCCTTCACAAGATGTATTGGTTCAAATGAACGAGGAAATCGGGCAGTTTTTACAAAAGAATTATTAAAAAAGCTGTAATAGTTGAATGGAGAAATGTATTTTTCCAGTTTAATAAAGTAATTCATCCCAAATGTCGATACTCTATATAAGAGAACCCGTTTCTTCTATATAATAGTATGAATAGGGATTAGTAGTAGATCGTAGAAAGCTTGATATCATTAATATTTAAATATTTCGCGTAGGGGTGTTTCAAATTGCATCATTTGGTTTATATAGATGGTTGGCGATGAATTGCTTACTGGCTGGACCAAATGATGCATTTACGCGGAAAGTCTTCCGATCGACAAGGTTGAAAAGAGGTCTGTTATGAGAAAAGATAATTGCAAAATGGCATTGCAACGCAATGTGATTATAAATGATACATATCAGGTAAGACAGGTATTGGCCAGCAGCGAGTTGGCTATTGTATATGCAGGGCGAGATCGTAATACAGGTGCCAAGGTAGCCATTAAGGAATTCTTCCCACTGCGACTGGCTGAACGTCAGGCAGACAAGCGGGGAGTCTTCTGCTCATCGCGCGGATATAGTGGGCAATATCAGGAGTTGCTAGCAGCATTTCTGCTCGAAGGCCAACTGTTATCGACATTGGATCATGCTCATATTGTTTCGTATTTGGATCATTTTGAAGCGAATGATACGGGGTATCTGGTTATGGAATACTGCACAGGGATTACGTTGACCGAGTATCTGAATGAACACAATCATGCGCTCGATGCTGCATTCATAACGGAGACACTGCTCCCACTGGTGGATACATTGGATTATATACATAAGCAAGGCATTCTTCACCGGGATGTGAAACCTTCCAACATTATGGTGATGGAGGACGGTACGCCCAAACTTCTGGACTTCGGCTCAGCGACCCGTTGGCCTATGCAATCTGGAGAGAAACAGGCGATATTTACATCGGCAGGCTATTCTCCGCTGGAGTTTTATTCGGAAAAATCCAGTCAAGGACCTATGTCGGACATCTATAGCCTTGCGGCTCTGCTCCATTATTGGACATGCGGGCAGCCGCCTATGGACGTGAAGCAACGGTTGTTCCAGGATGAACTGCCATCTGTTCGTTCACATAATGAATATGTGAATCCTTGGCTTGCACGTGTTATTCATTGGGGGCTGTCGGTGCGTTCTGAGAAACGCTGTGCTTCTCTGGCTTGGGTCAGAAGCTCGCTTCGAGTTCAAGCCTGGGTGTGGAAAGTGCGTAAACCTGGAACGGTGGAATGGTCTTTGGCTGAAAATGAACATACGCAAGTCTATGAAGTGGAGCCGAAAAAGCAACATGAGACGGCGTAAGCAGGCGTGACCTGAGTTCATAAAGTGGATGCACTTAAATGAGAGCATAGCATTTATATGTATGAACAACATAAACAAGCCAGTTCGTCCCCTTGAAGGGATGAACTGGCTTGTTTTCTTTTATATTTTTAGAGAGAACTCGCATCAGCGTGCTTCATTTCCACTTCGTTAAGACGTAGTTTACTGTGGATCTCTCTTTTGTCCTACATAGATATTGGTACTTGGTTTGATGGCTTTGTAACGAATTTCGATCTCCGTAACACCATCCTCAAACGTAATATACAACTTTTCATTGTACTCCATGGCTTCCGTGTGTCGGCGCTTCACTGACGTTCGGCCTCGGACAACCGTACAATTCGTATCGTGCCGTACCAATAACGTTTCTTTCTTACCCGCTTCCAGCCAGATTCGTCCCGCTTCCGGTACTTTGACCCCGATGTCCATGCGATCAAACAGTTCACTGAGACTTACTTTTCGGCGTTCCAATGAAGTGAGAGGCCAATTGGTCACTGGTATATCCTCGCCGTTCGCTGTAGCTAGAAAGTATCCTTCCAGTCTTCCGCGGAATATGGGTTTTGGCTTCAATACGAACCAGTACAGTGCGAAAATAGCACCAGCAAGCAGCAGGCCCAATCCTGTATAGAGCAGTACCTTTTCACGTAAAGAATGAATTTGCAACGAAATGTCTGTAGTTATACTTGCTCCCTCAGAATCCGTTGCTGTCACCTTGATCGTTGAACTTCCAGTGTGAAGAGAAGACCATCGCAACAGGTTGCCTTCAATGACGGCATCCCCGAGTTTGCGCTCACTTCCACCGTCTGCAAGGACATACGTTAATGGATCATTATTGGCATCCCTAAAGTAGTTGTTCAGGTCGATATCTGTATTGCTGTCGTCTTTGGATAACACCATGGATTCACCGGTGGCTACGGGTGCTTGATTCGTAATGTCTACTTCAACCGGAGTAATTTCCCGATAAAAGTCTGGACCATCGATCCGCAGTCCCCATGTGTACAGATCCGACTTGGGAAAAGTGTATTTACCCGTAAATCCGCTACCTGTATTGGTTAAAGGGATACGTTCTGTTTTCCCATCAGATGGAGTTACAATGAGTTCCGCTTCCAGTCCCTTGTACACATCCAAGTCCTTAATGGGTTTAGGGTCCACAGCCTGATCGTAGAGTGATGCCTCAAATGTGATGCTCTTCCCCTTGACTGGCTGCTCCGTTGCCATATTTGCGACCGCAGAGACGTTGTAGTTCCCTAATAGGTTAATCTTCACCAGATCACCGCTACGGCCTTTGAATTTCAGTTTGAACTGTCCTTTGACCGGACGAATGATCTTCATCAGAGCATATTTATCAGACCGAATGAAGCTGACATTGCTCGACTGATAATAGAGCTGAGCTTCCGAGACAGCATGATCAGAGAGCATGATAATGTTGGCATCCGCCATGCTGGAGTTAGGAATATCCACGGTTACTTCCTGCATTGCTCCGGTTGCAGTCACAGCCGCTACAGATACAAGAACAGATTGAATCTGATCTGCAAAAATACGATTGAAGATTTCAGGCAGATCGTCCGCACTTCCGGTGATAAAGGAAGACCCGCCTGTTTCTTTGGCGATACGCTCCAGTTCTGCCGGGTTAACGGTACCGTCGCGGTTTAGTCCCACAGTATAGATGGGATAACCAGCTTGTTGTGCCATCTCAATAACTTTCTCCACATCTTTGGAGGAGTCAGCAGGTGTTCTGCTCGTCGATCCTCGCAAATCCGTTTCTCCGTCAGAGAGCAAAATCATAAATGGTTTACGTTTGTCCGTCTGCGATTGTTCGAGCAGGCTAGACCCTCGGCGTAAGCCAAGTCCGAGATCTGTATATCCGGAACGTTTTAAGCCATCCACACGGCTACGAAGATTATTGCGAGCACCAGAGGATGAAATATCCATCAGTGGTACGGATGAAGTGATCTTATCATTATAAGCTACAAACCCTAATCGGGTCTTAGGTCCACTACTCATATCCATAAACATATGTATAACTTCTTCGGCAATGCGATCTTTGTCGGTCTCATTCATAGAGTAGCTAACATCCAGGACAAACATGGCATCTAGGCCTTCATACGTCTGGGTCTTGACAGATGATTCAGCGTATATGCTCCCCATGTCCCATGCTGGAATTAAAAAGCTGACCAACAAGAGAGTGAAAATTGTTTTTTTGAATTTTATTAATATCATATGATGCTTTGAATCTCCTTTCTGTTTTGGGTACTGCAAATGTTTTTTTGATATCAAACTAATTTTTGTTGAAAAATTTTGTTTCTACACGATAAAACTCCGTTATGCGTAGTTTTGATAAGAGAAGAATATTGCAACACCGCATACGTTAAGGTGCTTTCCTCTTGATTAGGGGGAAAACTCCACTAGTTTTAAATCATTGAACATCATCCAGATTATAGGATATTCTTTATCATCGGCATGATCCGCAGGGAAGTGAAGCGAAAATGGGAAATTAGTTCTATAGGTATATCGAAGTCACATAAATGAGCTTTTAGGCCTATATAGGGGAATATTGACAAAACATATCGCTGATGATTAAGATGAATTCCATAAATCTCCAAAGCAAACGGCATAATCTGGTACATAAGTTCCAGTCGTATGTTGACAGCTCGTTCTATTGGACTTGTGATCGCCTGAGAGAATGATTCTCTTAGATCATGACTAAAGGCTGATAGAGTGTGCGGAGTGTCAAAAATTGATGGAGGGGGGGAAGCATTCGCCCGAATGAACCATCATTTGGGGGATGTTGCCTGAATGGATATTATTAATCAAACGAACCGAACGATGCTTTTCGAAGAGATCAATCCGGAGAAAATGGATTTGATTACGATTGTCGGTGACGTAAAAGGGATCGACAGTTTGAATGATGACAAGATCAAGGAGATCAACGAACACTTGCTTGTACGAAACTTCGATGAGTTTTTGGACAAGTTTTCTCCCAGTGTGTATTCCTTTTTCAATGCAGTGAATCAGAAAGTCATGTATACGCTCAAAAAGCCGGAAGGGATTCCGGATGAAGCAATCTCTGAGATCAAAATTGATCATAGCAATGACTTCCTGAGAATGCTCTTTACCCTGATCGATACCAAACGTAGTCAGGGGATTACGAATGTAGATTTCAAGTTTGAAAATTTGCTCGATATGATCTCACCGAAAAAGGTTATGGATGACATTCGGCAGGTACGGAAAGAAATTCATTACATGTACGGCCAGCATGAGAAGCTGGATGACGGGGACCCGAAGAAGTTGGATATCGGGGATAAACTTAATGTCATGTTTGAAGATGCCAGCCGGAACTATAACAATGTTATGGCGATGCTGCCACTGGCTATCGAAGATATCAAAACCCGCTTGTTGCTGGGCCGTGCTCAAGAAGAAACTTCTTCCGAAGCGATTCAGGTAGGACAACTCACGATTGGTGAGAGCGGAGAATTGAAAATTATCGAAGCTCCAAAGAGTGATAACAACGAGTTGATGCTCCTGGATGAATCGACAAGCACAGATTTGACTCAGGTGTTTGCCGAAGATTATGATTCACTCTCTGAGGCACCTTCACCGTATGTACAGGATCTGGTCGTTCGTACATTCTGCCCACTGCCCGCGGTTCAGACGGATGTGGATACGGCAGTTGAAGTACAGAATTACAATACATACCTGGAATTTTACAAGAACGCCAAGGATGACTTTGTGAAAACCGTAAAACCGCTGGTAGAGAAAATTTTGGGTGTCAAAATGTTCTTTGATCAATATGCGACCAAAAACAAAGGCATGCTGCCTTCCATGCTGATTGCCAATGCCAAGCTGGATATGCTTGTTAAGAGCAGTAACATTCCGCGGCTGGAGACCTATCTCAACACAGTCAATGCGAAGAATGATTTTACCGACACCATTTGGTTCGGAATTGTTCCTTCCGTTGAACTGGAGAATACGGGACAAGTTCAAGTCAGTCGTGCCCGTTTCCGTGGTAATGAGAAAGTGGTTAAACAAGACGGAAACAGTATGGAATCCTTGTCGATGCTTCTGCAAGTCGTTAAAGACTACAAAGTACAAGTATTCTTCAGCTTTGAATCTGGAGAAGAGACTACATTCAGCAGCATGGCTACCGCAGGCATCGATAAATATATTGATAAATGCGCGGTATTAACTCGCAAGGACTACAGCGAATTCGCCATTCCAAGTGCTCCGAATTTCACCATCATTCCGAAAGAGAAATCGGGTGTCGTGATCGACAGTCGTATGCTCCAGACGGAGAATGGTGTGGAGCTTTCCAAGGAGAAAGAAGACATTCTGAAGCTGTGGATTGAAGGTGTTTATGTGGGTGCGTCTTATGTATCTGCCGGAATTGTGGCTGCATATCAGTGCCCTGAGTATCTACGAGGTGCATTCAAAACCGTGAACCGGGATTATCCAGGTGTGCGTTTTGATATTGAAGCAGGCGATAACAGTCTGCGTGTAGTGACTACGATGACCAAAGAAATCTCCGGATTCACGAACACCATCAAGGATTCGATTAACCGGAAAAACTTTGGATTTATTTTCTCATCGGAAAATGCCCAAATCCAGGATAGCGACATCAAGCGAATCACGGTATACAAAGCGAGAAGCATGGCGATGTCCGAAGATGGCTTTGATTCCTTGTATAAAACACTCGTAAGTACTTACATTGAGCGCTTGCTCCGTTTCCAGACGGGTGATTTCAAGCATGAAAATATCGTCAAATTCTTCAGCAACAATCCGAGCAGTCAGAAGAGCCGGTGGCTGGGAACCCGAGGGTCGATCAATTCGATCATTCAGGAAGGTGACGACATGAGCTTTATCATCGATGAGAAGAGCAATATGTGCCACATTGACCTGGTATTCAACGGCAACGTGAAGAACCTGGAGGTCATGATTACCAAAGGCACCAGTGCGATGAAAGTGTAAGAGGCTGGAGTAGTCACAAGTTTTGGATTCTGAATATAATTCTTCAAACAACGAATTATAGACATTTATTTTGGTGTTAGAGGCAGCCTTTATTGGCTGACCTTATACATATATTCCGGCACCTCTCCCAGATGGAGAGCATGCCGGGCACATTGTTTTCTAATCTTAAGGAGGTTTTTATTAATGGGTTTTGTATTGAAAGTAGAAGGCGCAGAAACAATCGAATTGGGAATGGATAATATCCGCACAGTAGTGTATGACACAGATACGCCAGATGATTCCAACGCTAGATCCACAGATGTAGGTGCAACACTTCGCATCAGTGGCAAAATTATTACAGCAACAGACGGTGACAATGCAGATGACACGATGAAACTTGCTCTGTGGTCCCTCGTTCCAGCTGAAAAAGCAGATTGCTACCGTAAAGTAACTCTGGAAGTGGTTGCAGCGGATCAAGTGGTACGCAAAATTTACATGCCTAATGCGTTCGTTGTGGATTACACAGAGCGTTTCGGAGATACCGAAGGCGTGGGTGAATTCAGCCTGTTCATCAAACAGAAAAAAGACAAAACTGAATTCACTAAAATCGAAGGCGGCTTCCCGGTATAAAAGGGGGCAACTAATGTTCCGGGTCAGTTATGACTGGCCCAGAATAACGCTGTCATGTTAAGGGGCCCTTGTGCCCCTTAATCTTTATTTACGCCCGAATACGGCAGGGAGGCAGGAACGAATACCATGAAAGATTATTATGCCGTGCTTGGTGTGGAACGTGAAGCTTCTCCGGAGCAGATCAAGAAGGCTTATCGTCAATTGGCGAAGAAATTTCACCCGGATGTTAATGGGGGGGATCCGCAGGCAGAGGTGCGTTTCAAACAAGTACATGAGGCCTACAGCACACTCGGAAATCCCGAGTTACGGGCAGCATACAATCAACAACCTCGATCTACAGGGAAACCAGGAGCGGCAAAAGGAGCAACATCCAGTACGAATACCGAGAAGGTATGGTCTGATCCATCACGAATGCAGGAACAGTTTGAACAATTTTTTGGCTATAGCCCCAAAGGCAAGGAAAGCTCAAACAGTGGCAAAGCCGATCCCAATAAAGGAATGGATATGTCCGCCATGTTTGACCGATATTTCGGAGTTCGAAAAAAGTAAGCCGGTGGCCTGTAATGGATCGTGCCGGTTCAGGCGGAGGTTATGGAAGTGAGACGAGGAAGGTCGGTAATGACGATAGGGCTTGACGCATGCGTCGCCATGATTTCGTTAGCCGTGCTGTATTACATATTCATCATTAACCGGGACATGAGTGCCCAATGGATAACTGGAATTATTGTAGTCCTCTCCGGGGGAGCATACCTATTTTTTAAATACATACCTGCCACCAAGGGGGAAAAGAAGAAGTTGTCTTCACGTGTTGTGAAACTCGTGCTGTTGGACGACGACGGTACAAGTGTGAAGGAATGGTACATTCAGGGTGAGACGAGTGTATTGATCGGAAAAAGTTCGAAGAACAGTGAGGCGGACATTGATCTGTCCGATACTCCATATGCCTCCCTCATCAGTCCGCAACATGCTGTGCTGAACAAAGCCTCGGGCCAATGGTTTATCGAGGATATTGACTCGGCTAACGGCGTAGGTGTTCGTAAGGGAAATCAAAGCAGATCATCCAAATTGGAAATCGAAGAACCCAGCCTGATTGAGGCAGGGGACTTAATTTATATTGCCAATACCCGAATTTTGGTGAAATAACGTTGGCGTACCATTATACAAGCTTACGGGGGAATGAAAAGAAATGAGTCTGACAAGATGTGGAAACGGACATATGTTCAGTACGAGACGGCACGGAAACACGTGTCCATATTGCAATCTGGCCGTCGAGTCACCCGCCTCCGGCAATAGTGAAGCAGCGGGAGCAGTCCCACGCGCGCCTCGCACAGCAGAGGATGACAGAACGATGCCATACCTGGGAGAAACGACAGGAATTGAACCGGTAACGGGATGGATGGTGTGTATCGAAGGTCCGCAGATGGGCCAGGATTATCGGATTATGGCTGAAAAGAACTTTATTGGACGTTCGGAAGAGATGCATGTTCGAATCCTTGGGGATAACACGATTTCAAGGCGTAATCATGCGGTGATTGTATATGATCCCAAAAAACGGAATTTCTATCTGCTGCCCGGCGATGCTTCTGGCCTTGCTTATCACAACAATGAAGCGGTCTATTCTCCGGTGGAACTGGCTGCGTACGACGTCATTCAATTGGGACGGAGTAAATTCATTTTCATCCCATTATGTGGTGTGCATTTTGAATGGGAGCAACAGTGAATACCTTCATGATCTTGTGGAACGACAAGGAGCTAACGCCTTATTGGGTTCTGGCAGCAGGCTGTTTGTCGATTTGGTTGTTATTATTCGTCCGAAGCCGAGTTCCGGTAAGGCAACGTGATGATGGGCCAGTGGGTGTACAGATCGGGAATGGACAGACCATTGGTGCTCGCAGTGAGCAGGATGATTATTTTGCCTGTGCCGTGGAGCCATATGGTGTACTTGCGGTACTTGCCGATGGAATTAGCGGCTTATCTGGTGGGAAAGTAGCCAGTACAACTGCTGTAGAGACATTTATCCGTGAGTTTGAAGAGTTGGAGCGGTTTCCTGATCCGGAGGAGTTTTGGGATGCTTCTTCCCATGCGGCAAACCAGGCGATTCTTCGCAATTTACTTGGCGTTCCTGGAGGAACAACGTTGGTATCAGCCATGATCAAGGGCAGGGAGCTGTATTGGGGCGCAGTAGGGGACAGCATTTTGGCCGTGTTTCGCAAAGGTGAGCTACTTGCTATCAATCATAAACATACGCTGGAAACTCAACTCGAAGAACAGTATATGTCTGGAGAGATATCGGAGCAGGAGGCGTTGGATAATCCGCAGCGCAAAAGGCTGGTCAACTATTTGGGGTACGACCATTTTAAACAAATGGAAATCGCGGACGAGCCGTTTGCACTGCAACCGGCGGACAAGATTGTGTTATGCAGTGACGGGGTATACAACTCTCTTACTGAGATGGAACTGGAAACTATACTGGCGAAAGACATGTCGCCATTTGATGCAGCCCAGACCATCATTGATTTGATTGAAGAAAAACAGCTCGTGCATCAGGATAATGCCACGATTATCATTTTGGAGCAAGGATGGTAACGGATCAGGCAACGCACAGGGAAGGGAAATGGGGAGACGGATGAGGAAGGAGAACAGTGAATTCAAGACGGCTTTTGTCTCGGAAGCGGGATCTTTCCTGAAAAATCGGGATTTCTACGGCTGCGTTGAGCTGGAAGATTGGGCCTGTTATGTCATTGCAGATGGCCTGGATACGGATACGGAAGTGAATAGCGCACAGATCACAGTGCAGACCATTCTGGAATCCTTTTTGGAAAAGCCAACCATGTCCAAACGCAGACTAACAGAGTATATCAAGATTGCACATGAATGGCTTCAATATGAAAGTCGCCGAGTCAGGCTCAAAGCGGGATTCGTCATTGTTGTGACAGACTATACACGTATGGTGTGGGCATCTGCCGGACACAGCCGGTTGTATCATTTTCGTGGAAATCGACTTGCATTAAAAAGCAAGGATCACAGCGTTGCTGCTGAGCTGGCAGCCGAAGGCCAGATTGCAGAGGATCGTGTGGATCAGCATGATGAACGCGGTAATCTGAATGAATATGCGGGCAAACCTGGCATGATCAAGCCGTATGTATCGGATAAGATCAAGCTGGCCGATGGCGATGTGCTTGTGCTTTGCACCCCTGGATTATGGGAAGGGGTTCAGGATGCCGAGATGATCGATGCGGTTGAAGGTGCCAATGACCCGCAGACGCTGGCGGATACGCTTGAAGAAGTGATGCTTAGCAAGCAGCGTGCACGTATCGAGAATTATAGTGCGGCAGCCATATATGTGAACAAGATTTTTCATGAAGAGCCCAAGAACCGTAAGAAATGGATTAAGCGGATTGCCATCATGCTGGTTATGCTCCTGATTTTTGGTGGAGCCGGTATATTCTACGCGGTGAAAAGTGCAGCCAAAAAAGCTGAATTGGCCGTAGATATGCTGCAATATGAACAGACCGCAGACCAGTACGTCAAGGAACAAGAGTATGCCAAGGCAGTCTCAGACTACAGCTTGGCGCGCAATAATTCCATCAAAATCAAGGACCCGATACATAAAAAGCTGTTGACTGCGAAGATGGCTGCTGCTCAGACGCTGGTTGATGGGGAAGCTCACCTGAAAGAAGGCGACATTACCAAAGCAACCGCGAGTTACACCAAAGCTTTGGAATTGTCTGAATCCTATAGCATGTTCAACCGGGAAGTTATTCAGGAGCGCCTGGAGCAGATGACCACCTTCCAGCAAGTGCAAGACTGGATCACCGAAGGCGATCTGAAACTCCAGAACGGAGATTACAGTGGAGCGATCATTTTGTATAAAAGGGCCAGAACAGCCGCGACGGAGACAGCTTACAAGGATGCGCTGAAGGAAATTGCTACGCAACTGGAGACGGCCGAGACCAAACGTGCAGATATCAAGCGGCAATCCCGGCAGCTTCAAGCAGATACGCTGGAACAGAAGGGTGACCGCTTCAATGAAGCAGGAGACTATAGTGGAGCCATGGATGCCTATGCTTCGGCACAGGAAATTTATCAGGAGATCGATATGTTGGAACGCGTGCTGGCCATGGAGCGAAAAATTAACAAGCTGGATGAGAAATTGAACCCACCTGTACCGGCGGCTGATCTTACGCAGGATACGGCAGGATTAGATACAGCAAATACATTGGGTATGACCTCGGATATGACCGGGAGTACGGGAAGTATGAGCGCAGGCAATACAGTGGGGAATGGTTCTTCCACTGGTAATGTCACCTCAGCTGGAAGTGGCAGTGTGCATACTTCTGGCTCAGATGCTTCTGCTGGAAAAACGACAAGTAATGCCAGCAGTAATTCTGCCTCCAAGGCTGATGGAAGCACCGACACCACGGAGGCTGACGTGAATGAACAGGAGTTATCGGAAGGAGGAGATTCATGATGAAAGACATGATTCGTGACCGTCTTAACAAGATGGAGGATCTCGAACAACGCCGCATGCTCAAAGATCTCATGACAGGCGTTTTTCTTAATCTTGTGGAGTATCAGGAGACGCTGAATAAGCAAATTGAGCAACGTGTTTTTGATGAGGTGTTGCCGCAGGAGGAACGTCATGATGTATATGTTACATTATGCGCGCGGGAAGATCTGGACCCCATTCATGAATTTCTGTACCCGATCATTCCTGAGGATGCTGAACCACAGACCGTCTATTTGAGTGAGGCCTCAGAGGCACTGGCGCGTCAGGAAGAGATGAAATTGTTCACATTCTACATGGAATGCGGGCAACAGGAACTCCAATCTCTGCTGAAAAGTAATCGGACATTTCGCGGGGAGATTGTAACGAGTGAAGGCAGACATGCCATAACGGTTCGGTTGAAATCAAGTACAGCGTATATCTCCAAAGTGGATGAATTGTACCGGGTCTTTCGTAAAAATAGCCTACCATGGAAATCGATTAATGCACCTTATATTTTTAAATTCGTGGATTGTGTTCTAGTGGGTTCGGATGACGGAGAGGCATGGGACAAACAACATACGGTCAAGGAACTTTCCCTCCATCTGGAGGAATTTGAGTCTTATAAAAGAACCAATATGATTCCGCTGTGGAACATCCAGAAGCTTGATATGAAAACGGGTGGATTCCCTGTTCCGGCTTCGGACCGAATCAATTATGAACATGTGTTGCCACTCCGTAAAACCGGAACGGAACACGGATATCTGGTCGATGGAGACGAATCGCATATTCGGTATATCAAAAGATCGGAAGAAGATATCACGATCGTATCTCCGCTGGAAAAATCTGATTCATGGACGGTGCTGAAAATAGCTGGTCCTGTCGCAACCCGCATTGGCAGAATGGACTATCCGCTGTTTTCCAACAACAAACGGGAAGGGTTTGCTGGTAAATATGCGCGTCAGGAAGGGCGTTCTGTGCGGTCCAAAGGGGAGATTGCCCGCATGGTTCACGCTTTTCAGGCAGCAGAGGGTTTGGAACTGGAAGATGTACAAGTGGTGGCGCCAGGACCCGCTTTGGGAGTCACGTACCCACTTAATGCATTTGTTAGCGACCATGTCCGTGTTGAGACAGATAAACATCGAATGATTTTAAGGTTCAGCACACACGGGAAGCAGCCGGGACAGGCTATTTTTCTGGATGATCTGCTGAGCTTTCTGGTATCCGAAATCCAGCTGGCTTTCCCCGAATACTGCTGCGAAGGGGAATGGGTGTGAGTACAGCATGAATTACATCTGGGACCTGATTATACGAGCCAAACGTAATGGAACCGATCTGCGCGACGTAACCTTTGTGCCAGCACGTGTATATTCGCCTTATATGGAACTTAGTCAGACAAACCTGAATGCTTCAGGCGTGGAAGGCACGGTTGAAGTCAATCCGTATTATCGCTTCTTTGATATTTTCCGGGACCTCTTCAATATCAATAATGAAGAGCAGCTGGAGTTGCGGGAAGCACTCTTTGATCTGGTTATTCATTTTCTGGCAGATATGGATTTGATGCAGGGTATGAACAAGAGGGAGTATTATATTCGCTTCATTCTGAAGGATATGCATTCGGGTGTATACGGGGATCGGGTTCGGCGGCGACTGGAGCTGTTCGGGCAAGAGGAGCAGGAAGTGATCGCCTGCAATATGCTCCGTTTGTATGATACGGGAGAGGCGGTTCATCTGCTGAGGGATACCCTTGTTCGAATGTTCCCGCGTTCAACCCTATATGCCAATTGTGAGGAAAAGGATGAATTGCTTTTGTATATTGGTCAGGTAGAACGTACAGAAGCGAAGGAGAAGCTGGAACTGATTCTTGAGCTCTTTCTGCCGGTACGTTTCGACACAGAAATATACTGGGGGCATCATTTTGGCATTCTGGATGTGGACTATACGATGATACAGGACGGGATTGCCCTATATTAAGCAGCACCAGCAGTTGTAAGGAGGAAGTATAGATGAACGGCTATTCATACCGATTGTATCCTGACGCCACGAGCAGGGAACGTTCCAGAGGAACCATGCGTTATACGCGCGAAGAATTGATGGACATGACCACATTCCAATTACGGAACATTTGCTACAAGGAACGGTTAATTGAGGGATTGGGCCCTCGGACGGAACGGGAAGAACTGATTCGGATTATTTTAAAATTTCTGGGAGCGGACGATGTATTGTGGATCGACCAGTCTGTTGATGGCGGATTCGAGCGTATACAAAAGGCTATCTCTCGTCATATGACGGCTCCCATGAGCAGTGATGGAGGCATTAGTGTGCCTGCGCGACTGATTCTGTACGAAGGATTGAACGTGGACAAGCTGGATCAATATGTGGTCACGGCACCGGGGGGACTAACCGAATCCAACGTACTTTTAGTCAATGAGAGCATGGAGCTGTGTGGCATCTTCAACCTGGTTAAGGACGACTCCGTATCGGGAACCTTTTATTTGACGGCAGGAAGTGGGTCGACCTGGAAGAAATCGGGCAACAGACAGTACAGTCTCCTCTTTTTCCGTAAACGCGACTCGGAGTATCTATATCAGATCTATTATTCCAGCAGACCGCTTCCACCAGTTCATATTCAATATACTCAAATCCCACTGGCAGATCTGGACATCCGGGAGCTTGAACCGACAGAAGCCGTGCTTGCAATTGATTTTGGCACCTCCAATACGACGGCAGGCGCCTATTTGCATAACGGTTATATTCAGGCGCCAAGCAGCCAGGATTTGCTGAATGGACGAGTCCGTATGGATGCCATTAACTATGTTGCATTTCCCGATCCTACATACAAAGATACGGACTGGATCGAGGTCCTGCCTACGGCAATCGGTGTGGCGGAGTGCTCGGATCCAGCGAACATTCGTTACGAATTCGGCTATGAAGCGCTGCGAAGCATGCGTCGGGGAGGGTACAGCAGCCGGGCGAGTGTCTTCCGCAGCATGAAGCGCTGGGTGAACAATTACAACAAAATGGAAGAAATCGTCGATGTTCATGGCAATGCGGCCATGGTGTCTCGTATGGATCTGCTGCGTGCGTACATGAATTACATCATCCGAACGGCAGAGCATCAGTTCAAGTGCAAGTTTCGCCATGTACATTTTACGAGTCCCGTGAAGATGAAAATACAGTTTTTGCAGATGTTCGGAGAGATGCTTCCGGATTATCGGATTGAGCAGACGTATGCGCTAGATGAGGGAATGGCTGTGCTCTATAACACCCTTGCTGACGGGATGGAACGTGGTGCTTTCATGGAAGGGCAGACGTACCATGCGCTCGTGATTGATTGTGGCGGTGGAACGACGGATTTATCCTCCTGTGCCTTTACGATCGAGGATGGACATATGGCGTACAAGCTCGATATTCATACGACCTACGAAAATGGGGATACGAACTTCGGAGGTCACAACATTACCTATCGTATCATGCAATTCATGAAAATTGTATTCGCCGACTACTATAGCGGACGCCGTCAGGTGACGGATATTGATAGCCTGATTGAGGCACCTGGTGCGGATGTGTTCCGTCAGGTGGACGAAGAGGGTGTGAAGTCCGTTTATCAGAAGCTGGAGCAACGCTATGAGGAGGCAGAACACATCATCCCGACTGCGTTTGCGCGCAGAGAGAACCGTTCACGGGATGAGTATTTGCGGGTAAGAGGAAACTTCTACTTCCTGTGGGAAATCGCAGAAGAGATGAAGCAACAATTTTTCCGCAAAACCGGCATCTTGCGTAACCGATTCCACTCGGAGATGGAGGGCGACGGGGACAGTGATCTGCAGATCACCACCATGGAGCGTTGGTTCCTCTCGGTAGAACGGAATGGGGAGTTGAAGGATGAATATGAGTTCCCCGATGTGGTGTTCAATATCAAGGAAATTACCCAGCTGATTAAGGCCGATATCTATGAGGTGGTTCGCAAGTTTTTGGATGATTTCTATCGGCAAGGGCGGATGAACCAGTACTCGATTATCAAGTTGACAGGTCAGTCCTGCCGCATTGATGTATTTCGGGAAGCACTGAAAGAGTTCGTTCCAGGCAGAAGCATTGAGTTTCGGCAAAAACCTGCGGAAGGGCGTGTGCCTGATCTTAAACTTGCCTGCCTTCGAGGGGCGATTCGTTATCTGAGTGCCCGCAAAACAGGAAGCGTTCAAGCGGACATCACGCATGATGCCGCTGTAATTCCGTATACCGTAAGTGCCTACACGCATAATGGACGTGAAAAAATGCTGATCAGCAGTCTGGATCGGAGTGATGGCATTCCGGGTAGCATTTCCCGTCCATTCGAGACGGCAGAAGTGGAGTTGTATCTTAGCGGAAGCGATGGCCAGCTGAGACAGAAGTTCGTGTATGCCAACCGCCCGGACTTCTATAAAGAGGTACTTTGTGAAGACATTCGGGATCGATACGGAGATAAAATTCCGCAGGATGATACGGATTCCATTGTGAATGGAGAGACGAAGTTTTTTGTATTTCCGGATGATCGTCATTGGGGCTTCCATGTGTTGCCTGTAGCTCGTAGAAATGAACGGCTGTATCTGGGATCGCAGAAGCTGCTTCCATTTGAAACAGACTTGTCGGAACTGGACTTCTTTGACGGAATGAAGTGAGGACCACGAGCAGAAAGGAGGAACATCGCTCATGTTCACATATTCGTATCCGCATTTTAACAAGGGAAGAATTCTGAAAACATCCATGTTGGAGGGACTACGCGATTTTCCCAGAGACTACATCGAACTGTACTATCGCGGTCATGCAGATGGCATTCTTGCAGGTGCAGAGGTAGAAGTGTTCCCGGACAAGCTGGTTGTTGCTCCTGGGATGGTGCTGCATAAAGGAAGGCTTTATATGCTGACAGAACCTATGGAACTGGCATACCAAGCGACGGGCCGGGTCAATGTGCTGAAGCTTCGGTTTACCGCGGAGGAGACCGTGAGTGACATGACGATAAGCCATTCGGAACTGCTCTTGGATGAAGAGACAACGTGCACATCGAGAGAGTTGGAGCTGGCTCGATTCAAGCTGAAAGAAGGGGCGCGGCTGCGGCGGGACTATCAGACCTTTGCCGACTTGGCAACGGAGTTCAATACGCTGCATGTCATTCATGTTCCTTATGCAGCCGAAGGGGCGAGCACCTTATCCCCTGTTGTCTTGAAGGATTATGCCGAGAGGTTGCTTCGAACGGGGACCTCTGA
Organism: Paenibacillus amylolyticus; assembly: GCF_001570725.1. Taxonomy (GTDB): domain Bacteria; phylum Bacillota; class Bacilli; order Paenibacillales; family Paenibacillaceae; genus Paenibacillus; species Paenibacillus amylolyticus_A. The sequence goes on along the minus strand of NZ_BCNV01000001.1, from coordinate 3,626,699 downwards.
TCCCCAGGATCTGGTCTTCGCCATGATGTGTCTCAATGAAGGAACGGTTGCACGTAGCGTCATTTTGCATCACATTGCCAGTCGATTGGGACTGGAGTACAGAGAATACGATAATGCGCAGATTCATCGATATCTGGATCGCATACTGGCGAATGCAGGTCGGGGAACGGGACGTTCGGGTATGCCGGTGGGAGGACCACATCGTATGATTGTGGATTGAAATTTTCAAGAGAATGGGAGGATGGAATTCGTTTATGGAACATATGGATCGCAAAATCATCCCGATGTTATATGGCAAAACATTGAACGGTGAACCTCATCAGGGAACAGAGACCAGAGATGTTGAAGCCTCTGCTGAATCAAGGGAAGTTAAACCATTCGAGCCAATAACCATGATACACCTTGAACAGGAAACGATACATCTGAGAAGAACGGAGCTATACGAGGGAAAGGTTACAGTATCTCTTCCCCGCACATTTCGTTTGGTGACAGAAAGAGAAGCTCAGTTAAAATATCCGTCGTCCCATCGTCCTGAATGGATCTATACCAATGATTCGGGAACGATCAACTTTACGTTCAAGACATTGGATCATCGTCTTGCTCCGGAAGAGTTGAATTCCTTTACGGAATCGATGGCTGACGTGATTCGTGCAACTCAACCTGTACGAGAATGGAAAAAACACGGTGTTCGAGTGACGGATGCTGGTCTTTCCACGGGTTACTGCCAATTCGCTGTTCAGGGGTTGAATGATCAAATTTATAACCATATGGTGTTCACCATTTTAAATCAGAAAGTTCTTGTTTATGGCTTTAACTGTACGGACGATGAGAAGAAAAATTGGATGGAACCCGGTGGTACACTTCTGGATACACTCATTGTCGAAATGAATTAGAGAGGAGCTGAGTCCATGAGCCTGACGTATGAAAACCTGATTATTGAACCTTATGAACTAGTACATCTGCAAGAATTGACAATCCGCAAAAAGATGAATGAGCACACCCGCCTTGTTTTCAAAGGTATGGTATCCGAGGAATGGAAAGATCGTTATGTGGATGTTACGGATAAGAATACCCCGATTGAAGTGTGGCAAAAGGACGAGGAGGGGAACAAAAGTCCGCTATTCAAAGGCATTCCTTTATCTGTAGAAGTGCAGGTTGTGAGGGGCGTATATACGCTCCAAGTTGAAGCAATCTCACATACGTACCTGATGGATGTCAAAAAGCGAACACGTACGTTTCAAAACATCCAGATGACGCTCCCTGAATTGTTAAAGGAGCTGGATCAGGATTATCCGGGACTAGACGTGATCGATGAGGGGACCGGGGGAGCCAAGATTGGCAAGGTTGCCGTGCAATATCAGGAAACAGACTGGGCATTTCTCAGAAGGCTGGCTTCTAGATTTCATACGAGTCTGATGCCTGCGGCTCAATTCGACAGCCCCAAATTTTATTTCGGCGTATATGAGCATGGTAACTCGATCGAGCTGGATAATACACGTTATACCGTCCACAAAAATATGACTCCGTTCATGTACTTCACGGAGAACGAGACCGTTAATGTGAATGAAAGTGACTTCATTGTATACGAAGTGGAGACAGATCAAGTTATGGAACTGGGACACCATATCTCATTCCGAGGCAGAAGTCTGTATCTTACGGAAGCTTATACGGAACTTGCCGGAGGTATTTTAAAGCATAAATATGTGCTAAGTCTTCACAAAGGATTGCGACAGAAGACGTACTACAATCCACTGATTGCTGGAAGCTCATTAATGGGACGCATATTTGCGGTACATGGCGGACATGTCAGAGTACAACTGAATTGTGATAAAGAACAGGAAGCGGAGAATGGACTATGGCTACTGTATCAGTCTCCCTATATTTCTGAGGGGCGGACCGGATGGTACGTGATGCCAGAAATTGGTGATCCGGTGGCGGTGTATTTTCCAACTCAGCATGAAGAAGAGGCGTATGCTACGCCAGCGCCCAGACTAGATACACAGGTGACGGGAACGAACCAATTGAACAATCCGGATCACAAAATTTTTCGCACACCCCATGGCAAGGAGATTAGACTGACACCAGACTCCATTGTTATCACTGGAAAAGAAGGAGAAGTGTTCATCCGATTGAGTGGAGATGAGGGCATTCAAATCAAGGGCAACCAGCAAGTCACAATGTCTGCAGGGGGCAGCCTTTCCCTGAAAGCAGGAAAGAAAATGATATTGTCTGCCGGTTCTCAGTTACTTCTTGAAGGTGGAGGGGGGACATTCCGATTGGATGGGCAGGCACAGATGAGTGGTTCTGAGGTGAAATCCAACTAAACATATGTATTTGTAGTCGAGGGAGGGGGGAGAAAATGAATCGAAAGGATTCGTTGAAGCACTTTTATGCCGAGCAGGTGGAGCCAGAGCGAGTCAGGCTGATGGAGGATTTAAGGCGTACATTAGAGAGCAGATCAACCGAATTGACGGAAGAATATATGGAACATTTCAGAGAGTATATTAAAGAAGTTGCGCTTGCTCAAGAGGTTAGGACAAAAGAGAAAATCGCTTACATCCAGTACTCTATATTGCGAACGGAAGTACTGGGTGGGGCGATGAATGTGCTGGTTGAGGCTTGTGATTCGTCGTGGTTGCTGGACCGCAGGCCAGTTCGAGCGTTCTATTCTGCACAATGGGCCTATGAATGTGTAGAACGGATGATCGAAAGATTGAAACAGACTTTAGCTTCTTATCAAGGTGCCGTGACGGCTGTGGAACTGGAAGGTATTCGGTTGCAGCAGGTACCTTTGGTGAACCGGTATCTCGTCTATTTCATCCGACGATGCGGCTATTTGCTAGAAGACATGGAATTGCATTTGCAAATGAAACTTGAACAGAACTTCGAAGTGCGTGTTGGGGAGTATCTTGATGCGAGCGAATGCGTATTCCGATTGGATCAGAGAGAGCGAAGCATTGAAGAAATTGGCGAGGAACTGGAGGAAAGCAATGGTATTGCTGTTATGTATGCGCATTTTCAAAGACTGAGTATGGTGGAAATGGAGTGCAGCGACTTAGACTTTCGTTTTAGCAGATTTGAGAATATAGATTTGAAATTGACGGATTTTCAACGTTGCATGCTTGTGGGCACACGCTGGCGGAATTGCGAAATGGAAGGGGTGAACTTCTCAAATAGTCTTATTTATGGAGCGGATTTCAGTGGTTGCTCCCTACAAGGGGCTGTATTCAGAGGTGTAGTTGGAGATATAGGACACCCAGAGGGACTTGTACAGGGACCTGGGTATGATGCAGTTAACTTCAAGAATTCAAACCTGAAAGGAGCAGATTTTAGAGGGGCTGACCTTCGAGGTGCCAACTTCAGCGGAGCTAATCTGGTAGATACACTGTGGAATAATGCCAATATTGAAGGGGCGATTTTTGACAATGCCGAAGGGAGGACAGGGTTATCCAATACTTTCGCTTAATGGCAGATTCGAGATGGATTCATCGCGCTGAGACTGAGCCCGTAGGTGAACTTCAGCGAAGGGCATGGAGTCAGGCTTTTCAGAATTCCAACATCGATCTTACGGCGATCAGCTTGAATGTCCGCGGTGGAGTTCATGTGGATTATACGGATTATATGGAACATCCGATTCCGCTCGTATCAGATCGTTTACTTGAAGTGTTAACGCTATATCAGCCACGCCTGAAGCGCAGGGCGGCTGTTCTTACGGACAGGGAGCGTATGACCCAGGAAACATATTGGGCGATTCATCCGCCAGAACTTGCAAATGTGCTGTCACCTCATACAAAGCGGCGCATGGACGGCAGTTTGGAACAGCTCGTCCTTAGACGAGAAATGGCAGAGGTCCCTTTGTTCCAATTAGTGGACCTGCGCGAAACGGTCATGATCGTGAATCTTGCTTTGGCAGAGAGTATTCTCCGGCGGGATATCACAGGTGTACGACTGGTGAAGCTGGAGCAGGAGCTAACGGCTTAGAAGGGAGAGAATCGGATGGCGCAAAAACAAGAATTAGACACGCAGATTCAAAGTGCTGGAGATGCACCTAAAAGCTATGTCGTTGCAGGCGCAATTTTGAAATGCAACTGCGGCACACAACGAACACGTTTGAAAATTCCATTCAGTCATGGGGTTTACATTAAAGGTAAGGCACAAATGACGGTCGAGGATTACATTCCCGGCATACATATCGGTTCTTTCGGCAACTGCTCCAATCCACTGAATCCTGCTGTAGAGACCAGTACCATGGTCGATATTTATGGAGTCAAGAAAGCCCCGTGTATGCCCGTTTTGACCATGCCCTGGCTGCATGGAAAGGGAGATACCGAGGTAGAAGGGAAAGCAGCCCTGCTCAGTCAATGTACACATAAGTGTCTCCATGGTGGAGATATCTTGATTGAGGATGACGGGCAGCAATTGGACTTCTAGCCATGGACGAATTGACAAAGGTTCTACAAGATCGCATTGGATACGAACAACTTCGTCTGTATTGGCCATATAAGGCTCAATGGTTGGAAGAAGTACGCATTACACGCCAGGTGAACGAGCACGCGAAGTTGTACGTTAGTGGAGTCATTCCTGAAGAGGATGGCCCGGGTATCCTTCGAATTCAGGCTGAAGGGGAACCGATTGTGCTCAGGCAAGTTGATGAAGCAGGAAAGTCTGTAAGACGTCTCTTCCATGGTGTCATGACGTCTCTTAAGGTTCATCTGTCTGGAGGAATATATCGATTTGAGATCGAAGCGTTATCTAATACATATCAGATGGATATTCATATTGCAGAACGCGCGTTCCAAAACAGAGGTTGGACATTTGGAGAGCTTGTTCGATTCATCATGAAACCATACCGATATTCTGACGTCATAGATCAGGTAACGGGGAATACCCAATTAAGCGGACTTGTTTTACAATATAAAGAAACCGACTGGATGTTTCTGCGAAGGCTCGCATCCCGGTTTGGCACGTTCTTGGTTCCTGAAGTAACGGCTGCCTCACCCAAGATCTTTTTTGGTCTACCGACAGGAAGGTTATGGAAATGGCCGCAAGATCAATCCTATCGTGTCCGGAAAGAACTGGGAGAAGTGCGATGGTATGGCCCGGAGGTTGAGGAGAAATATGTGATCCGAAGTCCCAAGGGTAATCAGAGTATTCTACAGTACACGATGGACAGTGCCGAAACCTATGCGCTGGGTGACAAGGTTGAATTTCCTGACGGCAGGGAGCTAACGGTCGTTGAAGCTGTATCGCGTCTGGAATCAGGTCTTCTGATGACCTCCTACCGTATGATGTTGGAAGAGCAGATGCGTACACCGAGATGTGAGCTTTCAGATCTGATCGGTCTGTCCCTGTACGGAGAAGTTGTCCGGGTGATACAGGATCACGTACAAATCAAATTGTCTATGGACGATGGCCCAATGATTCAAGGTGCCTCATGCCCATATCCAGTAGCACCAATCTATGCAGCGGAAGGACATAGCGGGCTGTACATGATGCCAGAAATCGGGGATACCGTAGAACTGTATTTCCCCGAGAGTCTGGAATCCGGAGCGTATATTCGCCATTCCGTTCCGGAAGGCAAACGTTCTGTTGGAGGTGGCACGGAGCATAAGGTTATGGGTCATCCAGCTGGGCCTTCGGTCGGCATGTCGCCTGAGGAGGTGAAGGTGCAGGCCGGATCAGGTCTGACGATCACCCTTAACGATCAGGGCGTAGTATTGTCCAGTTCCGGTAACCTTTCGATTCAGGGAGGCAACATTGCGCTGGAAGCTGGACAGATTCAGGGTTCTTCGCCAGAAGCGATCTGGCTGATGGGCGGAGGGAGCAGCTTCATACTGGATGGACAGGCCGATGTACGCGCAGCCCAGATTCAGCAGGAGGGTAGCAACAAGGCACCTGTGCACGTCGCTGATTTACCTCCAGAGCCAGAGCCGCCACTGATCCCACTGGAGCAATACGAAGCGGCTCAGGCTGCGGCGCTGGCTGCCGAGACGGAAGCCGCTGTCCAGGCATCCACAACGAGTATGAAGGAAGCGTCCTTATTTGGTGCAGCGTTAGCCATTACCGCTATGATTCCCATCGTGGGTGCCCTTGGCGGAGCTGTGGGTGCGATAGCTCAAGGCGTAGGTATTGCTGCCGTAGCAGCGGGTGTGATCTCGGGGGTACCGAAAGTGGGTTCATTCAAGCCTTCGGCGCTTAGCTTGCTAGATCAATTGAAAGCCGGGTTCAAGCAATTCGTGCAAGATGAGCAGGATGCCAAGCGCAACTTGCTCGGCAAGGTGCTGACAGCAGCACGCGAATTGTCTACGGCGACGTCGTTTCCAGACTTTATTAAGAAACTGCATCAGCAACATCAGGAGATTAGTACATTCGTCCATCAGATTTCTGAACCGGTTAAGAAAAAATGGGTGTATCAACTGCAGCAGGCAAATCAGGAGCCCAAGGAAAAAGGCTACCGTATGGTGTATGATTCGTTCTGGCATATCTGGAGGCCTGTGGGCGAAAATGGGGTTAGCGACCAGGCGGCCATGCAAGCGTATGAGAAGGATAAAGGAATCCTGGATTATGCCACGCTCAGACAGGACCCACATCCCGTGGAACCTGTGCAGGATATATACCAACTGCAGCTCAAGGCTTTTGAGCTGGGGATTCACCCCTTTACAGGAGAGCCTGTTCCAGATTCCTATGCCAAGATGATGGTGACTACGCTCAAATGGAATCAAGTCATTATGGGCGTGCAAATGGTCGTGGACGGCATGTACAGCGCCAAGAGTATGTCTAAGAGCCCAGGAATGAACTCAGCAACCAGCCAGGTGATGAGAAATATCCAGAATGCAGAAGCGGCGAGTAAGAAGACAAGTGTAGGTAACGGCTTAGCCACGGCGAAGTCATTTATTCAGAAAAAATGGGAAGAGAGTCAGAGGGTTGGTATTGTCCCGGGGGGCTTCTTATCGAATCATGATTCGAAAAAACCAAGTTCAGGCACCTTATGGAAAACCAGCGCTGAAGATGGAGTCGGTTCCAATGCCGGGAAACCTCCCAAGACTGCGCCCGAAACTCCGGAGCCGACGGTAAAACCCGGTTCAACCGCCGTGCCTGAAAAACCAGCAGGCTCAAAACCAAGCTCTTCGAATACAGGAGTGAAACCTAAGGGCACAGACGGTTCAAGTGCGAAGCCGAAAGATGCAACACCGAAGCCAGAAAGTTCGAAATCGAATCCGGTTAACAATAAAACACCGAATGAAGTGAATACCTGGAAGCCATCTTCAACGAAGAAGAAGGATGAGGGCAGCCCTAGCGAACAAACGAAGAAACCAAATGATACAAAAGAACCAAATACTAATGACAATCTGAAAAAGAAAAAAGGAAAGAGTCAAAAGCAAATCCAACAAGAACTTGACGATCTGGATCAGAAAATTAAAATTAAGGAAAAAGCAGGGGCCAGTGAAGAAGAAATTAAGAAGTTAAAGCGAGAACGAAGTAAGCTGGCCAATCAACTAGATACTCCAGATGATATAAGTAGTAAATTTGATTTATCCAGTGTAGAAGGGTATGAGCGAAAAATCGATAATACAAAATATTATGATCATGATAAGGGTGATTTTGGCGAGGAAGTTGCGAAAAAAATCGCAATAAACAACAATCTGGGTAAGGATATTTCCGATCAATTTCAAGTTGGTAGGAACGGCATAGATGGAGCCTTTTTGTCCAAAGGTCCGCCTCCTAAATTAACCATGATCGAGGCTAAGACTTCCGAGTGGGGAAATTTCAATTATTCAACAGAGCAAAAACTGGGTGGTGCTAAATATTTTGAAGTGATGTCAAACCGTAAAAATAAAAGTTTTGCTGATTTTAAAGCAAAGTACAAGAAACTTTTAAAAGATAACCCAGGGTTGGAGTTTGAGTATATCAGAGTAGAGGTTGATATTTCGAAAACTTCGGTTGGTTTTGGAGTAGATGTTGTAAAAGTAAAAGATTGGAGTAAGGAGATAAAATAAAACTTAAGGAGAACACAATGGTTAATTCAAAAAAAATGCATTTGGCCTACAAAAGGTATGTCAAAAACTTTGTTGGTAGTAATGCCGTAAATGAATACGAAGAAGGTAAAAATGAGATTGTTGAAATCATCGATATTAATGATACAGAGAGAGATCACATTCTATTAATTGATATGGATAATATATCTTCTTTTTGGTTAGATGTGTGGAAAAATGACGTATTGATTAAAAACGGTCGAAATGTAAGTGCGCTAAAAAAAATCCAACAAATAAAATTTTATCAGTGCATGGGTAGGCATATTTATAGAGAGCGTTATCCGAGCATGAAATTGATTGATTATTCTTTCGAGTATAGCATCATCGCATTAATACACTTTAATTTATACGGATGGGTAAAAGAGGAAAAGATTTTTTTTGATTTTATAGTCAAATATCTTGGAGATAATTTAATGGAAGCGAATGATTGGAATCAACATATCTGGTTTTTACTAGAGTTATATCTCCAACATACCAAGCAAGAAATTGAGGGAACTAATGAATATGTTCACTTGGCTGTGAAATCTGCATTAACAAATCGGGAACAGCCATGTGGCTTGATTCCCGAAGAACTTGGAATCTACAGAGAAGTATTGGAACAATGGAATACACCTGATGTGGATGAAATTACGCATTTAATTGGAAGAATGTCCGAACATCATTCCACGCTTGCTTCAGAGTTAGGGAAATCGCTTGAGTTTGGAAATTATGATTACGCATTTTATCCTTATGAAATTTTGTATTTGCTTCATGTGAGAAAAAAACAAGGTCTGCCCAACCCAAGTCATTTTGATGATTTCCTGATGAACTTACCGGAGGCTAAAATGAACATTCAAGATCCTGAACCGTATCCAGAATGGGATCCCGTTTTACGAATGATTGATGACTTCTATCGCAAAAACTATCCAGAGTATATCCCAAACCACCATGGAGTTCTGTTTGAATAGGAGAGGAGGAAGACTGCATGGCAGATGAAGATTTGGTGCCGTTAATTTTCGATGATACAGAGGATATCGACATGATTTTGAATGATCCGGATGAATCACTGGCGTATTATAGTATGCTGAATCATGGCTTAGCGACCAAACGGTTTTTATTTCTGGACTACAAAGGAGAAGTGGATCAGGAAATCGTCAATTACATCTTAGACTATGAGTATGCCTATGATATCGAATTGGGAACTGCAGATCAGCTAGAAGAGTTGGGAGAGTTTGACTACAAATATCTCCCTGAGAAAATTAGGGAGGTAAACAAGCTGATTTCTCGAAAAGGATATGGTTTATTCTCCTATCCGACAGCAGGAGACTTCTATGCATTGTTCATCGCCGAACTTAAGCATGAGGGTGCGCTAACCGAAGTGGATTTACTAGAAGATGAAGATATTCCTGAAAAAGAGCGTCATATCCAGTTGTATATTTAGTTCAAAGATAAGTCAGACAGGCTCCAGTTATTTGACTGGGGCTTATTTGTTTTGAGGTTTTTTAGAAAGGGTTAATCTTGCGTAATAAAAGTCAAAACTTTGATCACCATATGATACACAAGGTCTTAAGAATTATATTCAGTGAAACGCAATAAGAAAAATGACTAAAGATTTGGATAAACAGAATGGAGTCCAGGTTGCACATCACTGCACATCGTATGATGCTAGAAGATCATCATATGCGAAAACCACGATCTATCTGCTCTTGATGCCAGAGCTTGGTGACACGGTAGAACTGTACATTCCCGGAAGTCGCGAGTCCAAGGCTTATATTCGTCATGCAGTACCCGAAAGCAAGCGTTCGGTTTCCGGTGGAACGCAACACAAACTGTGGGGCCATCCTGACGGACCATCTATTGGTATGTCATCGGATGAGGTGACCGTACAGGCTAGAGCTGGATTAGTCATCACACTGAATGACCAAGGTGTAATGATGCAGAGTGCAGGTAACATCTCGATTCAGGGTGGCAGTCTATCACTTAAAGCAGGTCAGATTAAAGCAACCGCCCCTGAAGCAATTTGGCTTCTTGGCGGAGGAAGCAGCTATATATTGGATGGACAAGCTGATGTTCGTGCTGGACTGCTCCAACAGGAAGGTAGCCATAAGGCACCGGTCGTGGTAGCTGATTTGCCGCCGGAGCCGGAGCCGCCCCTTATTCTGCTTGAACAATATGAGGCAGCTCAAGCAGCTGCTATGCAGCCTTCCGTGGTTAACATGAAGGAGGTCTCCCTGTTTGGTGCAGCGGTTGCCATGGCGGGCATGATCCCCGTTTTGGGTATGCTTGGAGGTGCACCAGCCATTACGGCACAGGCCGTTGTCGTTGGCGCTGCAGCAATCGGCTTGATCGGGAACATCCCAAGTGTAGGATCCTTTAAGCCTTCGTCCCTACAACTTCTGAATCATCTGAATGGTGATTTCGTGGGCAAGATGCAGCAAGAAGAGGCTTATAAGCACCAATTATTTGGTAAAGTTGTCTCAGTAGCTCGAGATTTAAGCACGGCTACTTCCTTTATGGATTTTGTGAAGAAACTGCATCAGCAGGAAAAGGAAATTAGCCAGATGTATTATCAGATTCCAGGCTATACGAGGGAGCATTGGGCTCATCAACAGGTTGACCAAGAGTTGAAGGAAGCACTCGTGTATTATGGGGATGTGAAGCAGAATGACATTAAATATGAACTCTTTTTCAACCCTTATCATAACGGTATTGCTCGAGATATCGGAAGAATTGACATCACCGCCGAGGAAATGGGTGACTATAATTACTGGCAGAAACAGAATCTGACGGTCGAACAGAAGAAGTATCTTGCCCGGCGAATTATGGCTCCCATGAGCGAAGAAGAATTATCTACTCTGATGGGTGAATTCGAGCAACACGAGATGACTATGAAAGGATTGGACGGGGAGTTCAATGGATTTACGGGCAGAGTAAGCACGAAAAAGGGTTCTTCAGGTGTACCTGAACCCTCAGACCATCCAGGAACAACAGGTTCTCCAAGTGCTGCTTCTAAAGGAACAACGACGACAGACAAACCGGCTACAAGTAAAACAAAGACATTTGTGAAAAAGTCAAAAGATGTGATTGTTAAAGCCGTCAGCGATTATTATAAAGAGAGCCAGGTCATCCGGTTTCAGTCTTGGGGCAACTTGGGAAAAAACAAGCCCAAAGAGTCGGGTAATGCCGGGGAAGTGGGTTCCGGAGGGAAAACAAGCTCGAACGCTGGGAATAAGTCAAGCGATGGGGCAGGAACAAGTTCCTCCAGCAATGGCAAGAAACCGAATCAGACCCCGAGCAGCAGTAAGAAGTCGCAATCGTCAGGTGAAACGGATGCAACTGCATCGAGTCCAGGTACAGGGAAGAAGCATGGCGACGGTGAAGGCACAAACTCACCAAGCAGTGGCAAGAAAATGGGTCAGACACCGAATACTAGTAAGAAGTCCAAATCATCGGGTGAAACGGATAGTACAGGTTCAAGTTCAGGTACAGGGAAGAAGCATGACAATGGTGAAGAAACAGGGCCATCAAGTAGTGGAAAGATAGAGGATCCGACTCCGAATACCAGTAAGAAGACCCAAACATCCGGAGAACAGGATACTGCAGGATCAAATACAGGTACAGGGAAAAAGTCGAGCGAGAGTGAAGGAACAAATTCATCAAGCACTAACAAGAAAGATAATCAGATTCCCAACAATCATAATCAGTGGAAACAAGATTCATCGAAGAAAAAGGATAAACGCAAAAAGGGAAAAGAAACCAAAACGAAGCCGAATGAATCGACGGAGCAGCAAGGGAAGGATAAGGACTTAGACACGTCGAAGAATAATTATAAACCAAACAATAAGGAAGAAGCGTCTGGAGCAGATAAAAGTAAACTAGAGCCTACAGAAAAAACTGATCAATCTAACTCATCAAAAGAGAGCGGAAATGTTATTCGTAATCAAGTTGTTATATCAAGAATTCCTGAAATTAAAATAATCTTTAAAAGAAATCCTAAACATGATAGTGCTGAGTTTAAAAGACAATTGAAAGATCAAGAAGAAGGGATAAATCAATTAACAATAGATGAGTTTTTGAAAAATAGAGATAGATATCTAAGAGATGGTAGAGCTTTAGAGGGGGATGCCGCTCAAAAACTTGCTCGTAAGAAAGCTTTACAAGATAAAATAGATGAACTACGTAATGAAGGATTCTCATTTGAAGAGGCTGAAAAGAAAGCAAATGAATGGATCAAGGGGAAAGCTGCCCTTCATAATCCAGATCAAATTGCGGGTGGATATCCTGACAATATAGGCGGTCTAGGAGATATAAGAATCAATTCTTCTCTTGGATCTCAATGGAAGAACAGGATAAAAGATTTGGATAGACAGATTAGAGAAATTACTAAGAATATGACAGAAGAAGAAAGAAAGAAAGACAACCTATTTAAATATTAAGTTACTGGAGTAAAGTGGGGGGGACACACGGTGAACATTTCAAATTTTGTTTTTAAAGAGGACATGCCTACAAACGTCATTGAGAAGTACCAATCTGTAATACCTATTCAACTAATTGAAGTATGGAAGGAATATGGACTGGGTAGTCTTTCCAATGGATATCTGAAAATTATTAATCCTGATCAGTATTTAGAATTATTACAGGATACCTACAGTCGAGCAAAATTAGCAATTCCTCTATTTACAACAGCAATGGGAGATATATTGATTTGGGAAGATGGATACTTAATGGCGCTTAACTTCAGAAAGCATGAAGTAAATGTTATAGGGAAAAATTTTAAGTACTTTTTTGGGGACATAAGTGATGAATATTTTTTGAATAAAGCTCTTGACTGGTCTCCCTATCTTGAAGCGTTTGAAAAATATGGAGAGCCTGCTTACGATGAATGTTTTGGCTATGTTCCTCTTTTAGGATTAGGTGGAGCAGAGAAAGTTGAGAATTTAAAAAAAGTTAAATTTATTGAGCATATATATATAATCAATCATTTTATGGGACCAATGGAATGAAAATAAAAAATGGGGATAATTTGGGAACGCACGGTTGGAGATATTAGTGAAGATATAATTAATAAGGTTGAAAAAAAATATGGTATACAATTTCCTGATGACTATAGAGAATGTGTTAAAAACTATAATGGTGGGCATCCTGTACCAAATATATTTTCCTATGATGATGGAGGAGAGGGAGTTTTTGACCATTTACTAAGCTTTACAAGTGAGCCTAATATTGTTGTAGTTTATGAATTTATAAGTGATTTCATGCCAAAAGGGATATTTCCATTTGGAACAGATCCTTTTGGCAATCAGCTTTGCTTTGATTACCGAAAAAGTGAAAATTCACCTTTAGTTGTATTTCTTAACAATGAAGAATTTGGTGAGGACTCCATTACTGAGGTATGTAACAGTTTTTCTGAGCTCTTAGAAACATTACATGAGGCCAGCGATGAATTTTATTGACTTTCTTAATAGGTGGGTAGATAAGTATGGATATAGATGAAAATATTATTAAAAGTTCATATCCTCCTGTAAGTCTTCAGGAGATTGAGATAGTCGAGAAGAAGTATAATATGATTTTCCCTGATGATTATAAGAAATTTTTAATGTTAAAGAATGGTGGAAAAACTGGTACTAGAAGGAGATTTACTACAAATGATGACCAAAAAGAAGGTGAAATAGAGTCTTCTATTTTGATGTTTTTTCCTTTGTCTAATAATTTAAATAATAATTCAGAACAAAAGTATCGTCTGTACACAGAAGCAAATATTTTATCGAGAATTTATTATCCAATAGGTGAGACACCGAGGAATAATTTAGTTTGTATTGTAGTACAAGGACCTAATAAAGGGAGTGTATATCATTTCGATATGGATTATGACAATTATATTGAAAAGAAACTTCCTCTAGAGGAAGAACATATCAGACTGATCACAGAAAGTTTCACTGACCTTTTGGATAGTTTATTTGTTTCTCAGACGTAGGAATAATCGTTAATAATTTCAAAAATTAGATGTTGCAAATTATAAGGCCTATTCCATCAGAATTATTAAGGTGGGATTGGTCTTTTTGTGAGAAAAGACTTCTAAATAAATTGTCAGTTCTTCGTGAAAGATCACGCACCTTTTACGAATGTCCGAAACAGTACTGGACAATTTGATTAATTTATGGATTTGTTCGGATTATTAAACAACTTACAATAAGATCGAACAATACAACAAACACCACCACAATGCGACCTAACCGCGTTTTGTAGTTCTTGATTATCCGCCACTATATGCTAAATAATACAAATGTAAGTGGTGGATCTCCATCAAAGATCCCACCCAATGACGAATGAACCCATCATTTAACCAATAACACATATAACCCATGTAAGACCCGTATAAAGATTTAGTCATTTCGGTTGTACGCACATCAAATGCTTAAATTTTATAACTTAAATAAGGAACACCATGATTGACTCGTTTTCTTCTTTTCTTCTGGAAATTTCTCAATTGTCAGTACGCTCTCTCTAAGGGAATAGTAATAGAAACATCTGACATGGTTGATTTACAAACCATTAGCGATGAGAAATTCGTAGAGATGATCTACGATTATGAAATGCAACGCGATTTAATAGAGAACGGAACGATGATCGATGGAAATCTAAGGGTAAGAACGCCAGACATTTAAGGGTATACTTGGCATGAACTTAATGATGGAAAAACCATACAATTGGTTCCGAGTAGTGTTAATTCTAAATTTGGACACCTTGGTGGTGTAAATGAAGTTAAATAAGAAAGGACGATACTCTAAAAATGAAAAAAGATGAGTTGTTTGGAGAAATTGTTTATGAAGATTTATGGATAGGGACGACAGAGATAACTATGTTTAGGAAAAACCAAAAAATACTTTTGAATATTTGTGGCGAAGAGAATGAGGAAATTACTCCGAATCAACGGGATGCTTTTTCGCAATTCAAAGCGAATATGCCTAGCATAGTAAAGGAAAGCGAATATAAGATTTTAGAGTATTATTTAGAAAATTATGAAGATTATCGAGCAATGCAAAGTGATTGTGAAGAAGTTGAAAAAATTGCTCCAAAGATTTCATCAATAGACAAGTTAGGGAGACTTGTTACGCCTATAGGTTTGCTAATAAGATATGATTTCGAAGATGGTATAAGAAGAGTAGGTATATTATGTGATTGCACTTGGGAACAAGAACATGGATTAGGTATTAGTGTTGAAAATGAAGAAGTAGTAGAAGTGGGTCTTCAAGATATTGTACTTTAACAGGTTCTGTCAAAGACTTAGTGTAAACTTGGTTTATAACCCCAGCAACAAGACCGTACAATGCCACAATGCGAGTTAGCCGCCCCTGTTTGGTCTTTTTCATTCTCTAATATAGATGGCGGCGGTTAATGAAGTAACCCTCACCCAGTGACGAATGAAGCCATCATTCAACTAATCTCATACTTAACCCATGTAGTATCTGTATAGAGATTTCTTCATTTTGTTTGTACGCAATCAACGCTTGAATTTTAAGTTAATTTAAGGCGAAGTATGTGAATATAACAATTGAATTATTCATAATGGGGGCATCCCTGTTATTCCAAAAAATTAGTGGAGGTATTTATGTGCACTGGGAATACGAGGAATTGTTTGACGCAGTAAATGAAACATACAATGAGTTTAAGTTAGAAAATATGAGTGGCACTAAAGCATTATCTAGAACACTTAGCGAATTTGAAACAACAATGAATCTCGGTATTTTGAAAAATCTATAATAGTTATAGCTTACGGTGAGATATTATTAACGCATGTAGAGGTGTTTCATAAATCTAAAGAGTATTTGTTAAAAGAATTGAAAGGTTTGAGTCTACATCAACTAAAGGATAAGTTGTCTTTAGAACAATTTAACGATCTTAATACACGAAGAAAGGTAATATTAGAGAATATTGAACAGAAGACTGTAACAACTATACTAGATTAGAATTGGTAGTAATGTTGTTGATTCATTTTATTTGTGATTGCACAGATATTCTTTACAGTGTACAAAGCCACAATGTGATAGTTCCTATAAAAGCTTTAAAGTTTCCTATTTTGGGGGGATGAAAAGCGTCAGTCCGAATAAGCGGGACAGCTAGTTAAAAGGCAAATCATCAAATGGAGTGCAAGCAAAGTTTATAGAACGAAGAAGAGATGGGTTCGTATAAAGTACCTAATGATTGGAAGAAGACCATATCTAGTTTAGGGAAAACATAGTATCACTTAGAAGTTGCAGCAGAATGGGATTTAATCCTTTTGTTATACATATTATCCCCTGTAAGACAAAGGTAGAAGAGCTTAAGATGGTTGGGTGCGTTCTTTGTCAAGTCGGCCTTTTTAGTTATGATGCATTAGCAGTGATAAAAAAAAGATTAATGGGAGAATTTATAAAATGAAGGATAATATTCTATATAAAATTATAATAAATGAGAAGTATGGTTTTATTAATAAACAAGGTGACATTATAATTGAGCCTTCTTATAAGGCTGTAAACAATTTTTGTGAAGGTTTAGCATATGTTTGGACGTTCGATGATAAGGAAGGATATATAAATACTGAAAACGAATGGGTCATTGAATTGAGTGCTGACTTTCTAGGGGACTTCGAACATGGCTTAGCATTGGTTTATTATAAAGGAAAGTATGGATGTATTAATAAGCAAGGAGAGTTTGTAATAGAACGGATCTTCGATAGGATACATGGAATAAATCCGGGGCTTTCAGTTATAGCGGAGAAAAATAAGAAGGTGGGTGTTTTTGGGGTATCTGGTGAAATTATTATAGATCTTATTTTTGATGTTATGGGTACATTTTCAAATGGATTGGCATTAGTAAAGCAAGGGACAAAATTTGGTTTTATAAATGATAGAGGTGAGCTGAAAATTGATTATCAATTTAATTCAGTATCCAATTTTTCAGAGGGATTAGCTGAAGCCTCAGTGGACGGTGAATTCTATGGCTTTATTAATCAACAAGGGGAGTTTCTTATACAACCTGAGTATTATCAAGTTTCAAGTTTTTCTGAAGGATTAGGGGGATTCAAATTAAAAGCAAATGGAAAATGGGGATTTATAGATCACTCGGGGAGTAGGGTTATCAAAGATAAATTTCAAAGTGTAGGTGAATTTCAAAATAATTTAGCACCAGTTGAAAGTAAGGATATGTATGGGTACATTAACAAAAATGGAAATTATATTATTAAAAATATATTTACAACAGCTGATTCTTTTTACAATAACCTTGGCTGTGTTACATTTAATGGAGAATGGGGCTATGTGGATGAAGGAGGAAAATGGGTATTCAAACCCAGAAATTTTAATCTTTGGTAAACGGAGGTTTTGTTCAAAGTGGAAAATAGAAAACAAGTACTAGAATTGGTGTTAGAACGATATCCATATTTTGAATTTATATGTAAATGTGTTTGATCAATGATAGTTTAATAGTAGAGTACTCGATAGATGGAGCAGGACAAAGAAAATTAAAATAGAGAATTAAATTGGAGGTTAGAGGAATAATGGAGCAACCGATGGATCCTCTTATCCCATGATAGCAGAGCATATTCTAAGTATGATTCCTAGTGGTAACTGGAATGAGATTTACTTGTACGCCGAAATACTAGATGGATCTAGAGAGGTATACTTTTATTTCAACACTTCTGAGAATGATGAGTTCATATACTCTCATGATATTCCTGAAAAATATAGACTGAGTGAAAAAAAATACGATAACTTATTATTAGAATTACAAACAAAATTTAAAGAATTAAGACAAATTTTTATAGACAATGATCAAGAGGCGTGGACAAATTTAACCTTAACATTAAAGCATCCAGGTAAGTTAAAAATTCATTATGATTATGAAGACGTAATAGCTTCAGAGTTAACCCCAACTCAAAGACAAATGATTTTTGAGTATAAATATTTAGGTTTGCTTCCTGAAAAAGAAAAGAATAAACAGTTCGTAAAAAATTATTTAAATAGTCATAATAAATAGCTGTAAAATTAACCTGATTTAAAGCAATTGCGTTACATATAAGTCGATTTTGGTTTTCTGAACCATAATTAACCTTGTAGTTATCTTCGTTTTCTTGTGTTCTTTTCAAAGTTAAATTATATCCCAGATTGTTAGAAAGTCTAATGCAACATTTTTTAATGGATTTATCCATTTTATTAAATATAATTTGAGTAAAAAAGATAATTAGTCAACAAGACAAGGGGTGATTTGAAGATGTTGGATTATAATCTTCTTTCTATAGAAGAGGTGTTGTTAGAAGGGATAGAATTTGAAGGAGAGGTTTGTTTTTCTGGAAAGTATGGGCAAGAAGTATTTGATAAACCTATAGAAGACGGTGGTCATCCAATATCAGGTCTTTTATATGAAAGATATAAAAATGGTAATATGGCTTATTACAGTTATTATAAAAATGGTTTGTCGGAGGGGAATTATGTAGAATTTTATGAAGACGGCAAAGCGGTAAGTTTCCAACAAATGATTAAGGGCGTTGTACATGGGAAATCTAATTGTTGGTATAAGGATGGCAATATAAAATCAGTTGCAGAATACAAATACGGATTCAAGCTAATATACAAAGAGTGGGATGCAAATGGACTGTTATTAACAGAAAAAACTGAGCCAAGTGATTTTGAAAAAGAAATGATAGATAAGTATGACGCATGGGTTGGACAAGATGGAAGATAATATAATAGATATATTCAAGAAAAAATAAAAAGGCATTTGCATTAGGTTGTATATGTTGATCCAATGAGGAAGTGACCCGATGGAATTTGAATATCATGTAACCATGAGTGATCTGAAGCAGAATGAGAAGGAAAATTTTATTAACATCTGTAATGAAGAGCACGTGAAACCCGTGTTAATCGTCTTGGACCAAGGTGAATATATTAATCAACCAATGATCACTGGCATTGTACATAGCTCGGATTATGAAGAAGTGAAGAATGTTATTGAAGAGGTTGCCGCGAAGTTTCGGGATAACGGATTCACAGTTGTTCGGACGAAGGTGGAAATTCCGGCTAAGGAAGAGACGTATTTTAATCAGCCGATGCTGGCGCAGTCCAAGCCTTATTTTGAATGGCACGGTAAAGTTTATGTTGATGATGTGGGCACGTTGAAGCAGTTATGCGCCGACTCAGGCGGACATATCTCACGGAACTCGCTGAATGCAGATGGGAAAGTGAGATTCGTAACCGTCCGGGAATATGAAAGTGCAGAACAGTTTTATCGTAGAGTGGGAGAAATACATGACATTTTGCAAATGAACAAGATCGAACTGTTAAAACAGCAATACGAACTGTGCATCTATGACAGCCGGGAAGAACTGGATCGTGGATGGATCTAATCAGAAGTTGAGTACGATGAATGGAGGAGGAGAACGATGTCCGGAAAAAGTGTACAATTACATACCTTGAATGAGGATGAGAGATTCATTGTTGTGTTGGAAGCGCTATTGAAGCGTGCCTCTCTGGTGAATAGTCCATTTGTATTAAAAGGAAGCTTATTGACAAGACAGTATTTGGAGAATCCCAATGTTCGTTATGTGGACGACATCGACTTTCTGTATACAGGTCGAATTGAGACTGAGGATCAGGCCAATGAAATATTTACAGACTGGATGATCCGAGTAACGGAGATGGATCTGAATGACGGTATCGTATTCCGAAGCTTTCGGGAGAATGCCTTCTGGCGCAGAATAGACTATGCGATGGCGGATGATTTCCCTACGGTGAACACGGAACTTGCCTTTTATATTGATAGTGAACCAAGGAGCGAAAATGTGTATGAAGATGACGATGAGCTGCATCTGGATATATCCTTTAACCTCGACTTGAATGAAAAGTCTGTTGCTCTATCGTACCAACCTCTAGTTGGAGAGGCTTTTGTCGTTCCTCATACCGTACCACTCTCCATCCAAATTGCATGGAAACTGCATCAAACGATAGTGAGGCCACGGTTCAAAGATCTGTACGATTTGCAGCATCTGTTGTCTAACCCGTCCTACGATCAGCAGGCGCTAAAAGAGACATTACAGACCCTGGTCAACGAGTGCAGTATGGACCCGGCCATCACAATGACGGATATGAAAAAGGTACTAGTTGACGATCTGCATGATGTGTATTCGAGGTTTAATTACGATTATGACCTGCAGTATTATGCCGGAAGCCGCAGTCCTGAAGTCTATTTTATGGAGTTTGTTTCGGAGCTGCGCCAAACGATGAACCACGCCGGGATTAACAATGACGCATATGAACAGTTACCAAACTGCTCTACGCATAAATAGAGATTTTAAGCGGAGCTAATAGCTTTCTGTCAGAAAGCTGATTCGGAAGCATTCACTTCGCCTTTTATGCACAAATGGATTTGAAAGGAACACCCTATGTCCGATACAATGTTCTCATAGAGTCTGAGAGATGGATTAAATACGGCTCAGAAATGGAGAAAACCAATATGACTGAATTTATCAACGCTGACGATATTAATGACGTAATTCTGGCTGCGGCGGCAAACGAGCTGGAGCAGATGGTGGACAAAATGTGTGAGCTGATTGGTACGCCTTTGGAACAGACGACAGAACTGGAGCGTCAGGTGATGGCTGCTTTTGGTTTTGGTGCGGTGTACGGCATCACGCATCGGGATCAGCTGGCGGAGCCGCAGGCGCATGCACTGAGTATCCGGATGCTGATTAAACCGTTTAACTACAGTGAACAGCAGGCGGTCGATTTTGCGGATGACCTGATTCGGGTGGCTTCCGACCGTGAAGTTCATCCAGTGATGAACACCATTATTCATCGCGGGATCGATGGACACCATCAATTCAATCAGGAAGATGATGAAGGGCTGGCCCGCAACATTCAGGAGATTTTAACAGCGGTTCAATCGCAGCAATAGACGAGTTTTATTGAGTTTTATTAGATTTGGGGAGTGATCGCATTGGATCTGATGAAATTAAGCAAGGAACTCTCATACGCTCTGCGACATGCCCCGTGGGAGTATGAGCTGGAGCTGGACGAAGAGGGTTGGGTGGGAATTTCGCAATTGCTGGTGGCTTTGCATGAAAGTCCGCAGTGGAAGGAAGTGACGGAAGACGATCTGGAGCAGATGATTCAAGCCTCGGAGAAAAAGAGACATGAGATCTCTTCAGGCCGCATCCGGGCCTTGTATGGACATTCGACGCCGCATAAGATATCCAAGATAGCTGCTGAGCCACCGGAAACCCTTTACCATGGGACCCCGGCACGCGCCGTGAATTCCATTATGGAACATGGCTTACAGCCGCGGCAAAGGCAATATGTACATCTATCCGCAGATATCGATACAGCCACTCAGGTGGGACGAAGACGTGATGAACAACCTGTCATTTTGAAAATCAATGCTGCTCAAGCGGCCCTAGATGGAACCCTCTTTTATCATGGAAACGAAAATATCTGGCTGGCCGATCATATTCCTGCACGTTATATTCTTGAAGCATGACCTATGAGCAATGAGCGATGAACTGTCGTGGAAATTAACAAACACCTATCGAATTGCAGTCGTAAATGAATGGGTTGAGTTTATAGTAGTTATCCATTCAACTTTTATATCGTTATATTGATCTTCAGCTATACCAAAAAAGGGACACATCCAACATTCGTTGGTGTGTCCCTTTTTTATATTCAAAACTTACTTGCCTACAATCGCTTTGATACCTTCGCTAAGTGGCTGAGCCGGACGGCCAAGCAATGTTTCCAATGTATTACTTTCTACAGCCAGTGCACCTTCACGAATGGCACTTTGCATATCAACGAGCATGGACACGACAAAGTCCGGTAGACCTGCACCTTTCATGATGTCAGCGTATGCGGCATCGTCCACGTTTTGCACATTGATTTCCTGTCCAAGCACTTCACCAACAATGGCAGCCAGTTCAGCTTGCGTACGCAGTTTGCCAGACAATTCATACACAGTATTTTCATGTCCTTCACCTGCAAGTACAGCTGCAGCGGCATGGGCATAATCACTGCGGGTAGCCCAGCCTACTTGGCTGTCGTTGGTGGCATGAACCCAAGGTGCGCCTTGCGTAGCTGCTTGTACGCTGCCTGCTTCATTTTCCAGGTACCAGTTATTGCGTAAGAGGGAATAAGGAATGCCAGACTCACGAATAGCCTGTTCTGTAGCGCGATGTACTTCAGCCAGGGACAGGGTGTTTTTCTCTGCATTCACAACGCTTGTATAAGCGATGAAGCCCACGCCTGCTTTCTTGGCAGCATCCACGGCTGTCTGATGTTGGCGAATACGCGTTTCATTGTCACCATCGGTGGAGATGAGCAACAGACGGTCTACACCGGCAAAAGCTTTCTCCAACGTCTCCGGTTGATCGAAATCACCGTGACGCACCTCAACGCCTTGAGCGCGGAGTGCTTCCGCTTTCTCCGGATTACGTACACTGACTGCCAAATCCTTCGCAGAATCCGTTTTTAACAATGCCTCTACGACCAGTGAACCCAAGTGACCTGTTGCGCCAGTAACCAAAATTTTCATCTTCTTTTCCTCCTAGGATATGTGTTTTGTTTGCATATGGTTGTAATCAAAAGTGTTATAACAGGTGTGATTACAACGAAAGGGTTAAAAAAAGCTCGCAATGAGCTTTTTTTATTCAGAGACATGAATTTGATCCATCATCTGCTGTATGGTTACACGGTTCAAGCGCTGTTCCATGGCTGTCTGAGCCTCAATGAGTTCGGCACGTAAGGTGTGTTCGATCATATTTCCCACCGGACATTTCGGGTTGGGATGTTTGTGAAAGTTAAACAACTCCCCATCCTCCACGACCTCAAGCGCTCGATATACATCGAGAAGGGTTATGTCTGCCGGATCTTTCAACAAGGAAGCACCGCCCACACCGGGTCTGACGTCGATCAGGCCAGCTTGTTTCAGCTTGGACATAATCCGCCGGATAATCACGGGATTCGTACTCACACTCTGAGCAATCACATCTCCGGTGCATTCATTCGGCATAACAGCGATCAGGGACAGGGTATGAACCGCAATGGAAAAGCGACTGCTGATTTGTCTCATGGATAATCACCACCGTTGTAACCATAATAGTTACAAAGTGAGTTGTTGTCAACTAGATCTTTTACCCCTTAACGGCTCCTGAAGTTAGTCCCCCTACAATATACTTTTGCCCAATGAGGAACACAATTAACACAGGCAAGGACGTTAGCACGATATCCGCGCTGACCAGATTCCACTGGGCACTGAATTGTCCGAAGAAGTTATATACAGCCAGCGTCATCGGCCACATTTCCACCGTGTTGAGCATATAGAGTGGAGCAGTGAATTCATTCCAGACACTCAGGAAATTCAGGACAAATACCGTCACTAGCACCGAGGTTAACAAAGGCACAATGATTCGCAGGAATAGCTTGATCCCATTACATCCGTCCATGATGGCGGCTTCATCCAGCTCTTTGGGGATGTTAGACACAAACGCATACGTAATGAACAGCGAGATCGGAATGCCCATGGCCGTGTAGAGCAGAATCATGCCGACATGTGAATTGATCATGCCCATCGACTTCATCACTTCCATCAGCGGAATGTAGTTGAGTGGAAGTGTGATACCAAGAATCAGGAAGAAGTACAGGAACTTGCTGAGCCTCGAATGGTTACGGGATAACGTGAAAGCCGAGAAAGCCACAACGAACACTAGTAGTAGGGAAGAGGCCCCGGAATGCAGCAGACTGTTGAAAAAGGAACCTCCCAAGTGTCCTTGTTCATAGACGATTTTGTAATTTTCGAAGATAAACTTCTCGGGCAGCGTCAGCTTCAGCACTTTGGCCTCGGCGTCCGACTTGAATGAATTCAGTACGATGACGACAAAAGGAATCAGGACCACCAGGCTAAGCAGCCAGGCGAGTGCATTTAACCCGATCGAAGCCAGTCTTTTTCTCAATCGCATATCAGTATTCCACCTTTCGATTCATCAAACGAATGATGAAGAAGGAGATGATCGCCATGATAACAAACAGGATGGTGGATAGTGCGCTCCCGAGTCCCCAATACCCTTTGGCAAAAGAGGAATAGACCGCCGTGTTAATGACATCCGTCGCGTTGCCGGGCCCGCCATTAGTGAGCACGTATACGGCATCAAATACTCTCAGCCCATACGTAATATTAAGTACCGTGGCGATCGTAATGGTAGGCATCAGCATCGGAATCGTAATTCGGAACAGCTTTTGCCCGAACCCGGCGCCGTCAATGGATGCTGCCTCGTAGTAATCGCGGGGGATGGCGAGCAGTCCGGCGATGAACAGCACCATAATGTACCCCATGCCTTTCCAAGTATCTACCGCCATAATGGATGGCATGGCCCAGGTCAGGGAGCCCAGCCAGTTCTGGGCAAGAACGTCTAGTCTCATGGAACGCAGAGTCACGTTAACGAACCCGTTGTTGGGGTCGAGCAGACTTTTGAACACGAGTCCAACAATCAGAAACGACAGCACCTGCGGGGAGAAAATAATCATCCGGTGCAGATTGGCGGCCTTTACACCGCTGACCAACAGTAGAGCCAGAAACAAGCCCAGAACGGTCTTGGCGATGGATGTAACCAGGGTGAACAGGACTGTATTTTTGATAAAAAGCAGATAGGTCGGATCACCCGCGAGAATAGTGCGAAAATGCTCCAGACCGATAAAGTTCTTCTCCGAACTATAGCTGTTCCAGTCAGTGAAAGAGTAATAGATGCCCAGCAGGGCGGGAGCGACAATGAATAGCAGATATAACACAATCGCTCCAGATGAGAAATACCAGGGATAGATTTTGTTCGCATTCATAATCCGTAACACCTTTCCTTCCTGCCAAAATACACAAGCGGGCAAATGCCCGCTGCATGTAACGCTGTTCAGCGTTTATGTTTATCTGAAAGATACGCTATTATTGCCACGCTTCATCCTTCAACACTTTGGCTTGTTCAGCCCGACGTTTATCAATATTTTGCAGAATCTGATCCGGTGTCATGGCTCCAGCGAACATCCCTGACAAGTCCTTGCCAATATCCATCCATTGTGGATCAATATATTTCACAGCGGCCTGCATGACCGTACCTTTTTCATGATTTTTCTCATAATCAATATAATCCTGTGTCAGCTTCGGTTCGATTTCCGGCCAGCAGATCGTCAGGTTACCTTCACCTTCATCGAACACACGTTGCAGATGATCATGCTCGGTAATCCAACGGAAGAATTTCAGCACTTCTTCGGGATGTTTACTGTTCTTGTTGCCGAACATCGCAGCCGATCCGCCCGGGTTCACTCCAATCGTCTGATTGTCACCCCATGGCATGACGAAGAATCCCATGTTGTCTTCCATTTCCGGATACGCTTCGGACACTTCCTTTTCCGTACCTGGCACCCGCAGCAGCATAGCCGCTTTCTCCTGACCAAACGCTTCAATTCCCGCTTCAACTGTATTGGACAAGAAGTCTTTGCCGAAATAACCGAGATCCGCAAATTCCTTTAACTGCTCAATGACCGTCTTAAGCTGTGTCATATCAGCTACTTTCATCTCATTATTGTTCAGCTTCTCATAGGTTCCAGCTGTCGTTTGTTCATAGTTAGGCCCCGTTTCGAACAAAGGCAGAACCTGATACCACCCGCTGGCAGGTGCTTGATAGAACGGAATGATGTCTTTATCTTTAATTTTCTGGCTGATTGTCTTGAATTCGGCATAGGATGTAGGAGGCTCAATGCCAAGCTCTGCGAAGATACGTTTGTTATAGTACACATACCAGATTTTCGTTGGTGCAAAAGAAACCCCGTACACCTTGTCATTGTGACTGACAGTTGGCAAAATCTCTTCGGACATCCGACCTGTGAATTCCTCATTGGTCAGGTCTATGGCATTTTCCTCCGGTCTTACATTGGCCGGCATGCTCAGTGGGTCCACATCGACATTGAAAATGTCAGGTGCTTCGCCAGAGGCCAGCTTTACCTTGATCAGGTCACGCCACTGTGCGTCAGGAACGACCTGAAAGTCAATTTTGACACCCGTCTCCTGCTCATATTCCTTGGCCATCGTCTGCATGATGCCTGTACGCGGAATACCCGATTGGCTTGTTCCAAACGTGAGTGTCACCTTACCCGAACCTTCCGCACTTTTACCTGAGTTGCACCCGGCAAGCAGCAGGGTGGAGAGCAAGAGCACACTTGCAAGCGAAAATAGAAATCGTTTTCTCATCATTGAACCTCCCGGAATATAAAGAAAATTGTCACTTGCCGAAACGCTTAATGTAAGCGTATTCTTATGTGGATAACTTTACTGCGAAGAACGAATGCGCTCAATAGACAAAAGCGTTCTGTTGGGTGGACATTTTCGATGGGTGTAACCAATATCATCATAGGACGAGGTGTGTGGGGATTGCGGTATCGATTTGGAACGCTTCAGCAAAGTCTGTTTGCCTATTACTCTGCGGTATTTATTATCTTTTCGCTGATTGTGGCGGGGCTTCTGTATGTTTTTCTCGCAAATGACATTCGTCATCGAAGTGAAGAACAGCAGAAACAACTGGGGGTATCGATTGTCGGCAATCTGGATCAGGAAGTAGTGAAAATGAACAACTTCTCCATGAATATCGTCTACTCCAATCTGGTAAAAGAACACTTCAGTCACTACTTGGCACCAGCAGAGGACAGTGAGAGGACACTGACGAGTGATCCGGCATTGTATAAGGACACAACCACATTGATTGATGTCATTCTGGCAATTATCAGCAGCTCCAATACAGCCAAGCAGGCCAATATCTATGATGTGAACGGTAAGATGCTGGGAGCGGGTGCATTCAACGGGCAACTGTCGGTGGATCTGACTCAGCGACCTTGGTACAAGGAAACCTGGGAGCGGAGTGGCTGGCGAGTGATCCGTCTGTTAGAGGGAGGAGCTTTGCCCATGCCAACAGGGGAGGGGAAATCAGATCAACCCTACATATCGCTTACCCGAGTATACAAAGATGGCAATTATGTCAGCCAGGGCGTCGTTGAGATTTTGCAGGATGCCGGAACCTTGTTCCAGCATTTGAATGATCTGCAGGCGAGTAACGATGAGCTTCGCATCTATGTGATGGATGAACAAAATACACGGTTATATCCGCTTTCGTCGGACGCCGATGCTTCCGAAGCAGGCCATTTCGATGATGTGGACTTGATTCAACATCGTACATTTCCCCCTGATACCATGCAAGAAGTAACCGATCCTCTCGATCATTCCAAGCAAATGATGACGTACATGACGTCACAGGAGACGGGATGGACCGTTGTTGTCATGCAGTCGAAGCAGTCCCTTTTCGCGAGTCTTAACCGGATGGCTGTGATGTTTATCGGTGCAACGTTAGCTACTCTCATGCTGATTCTGGTTCTCTCGTATCTGATCTCCAAACGGGTCACTTTACCGCTCCATCGCTTACAGCGCATTATTCAGAAGACGGGTGAGAACGATCTGATATCAGGTCAGGCTTCGGCGCATTTGTTCAAGCTGGATCATCCCGGTTCCATCCGGGAGATGGATGAGTTGAATGATACGTTTATCCGGTTGAATCAACAGCTTATGCAATCGTTTCAGGACAGGCTGGCGATGAAATCTCAGGAGACAGAAGCGAGATTACTGGCGTTACAATCCCAGATGAACCCGCATTTTCTCTACAACAACATCACGAATATTAGCATCATGGCGGAAGAAGGCATGAATGAGCAGATTGTCGCGTTTTGTGGTCATATTGCATCCATGCTCCGTTATATTTCTACTCCGGGTAAGAACGGGGTCCCACTGTCTCAGGAACTGGATTATTGCGAGCGATATCTGGAGTGTATGAAGATTCGGTTCGAGGATGATCTGCACTACGCGTTCCATATTCCGGATGAGATGCAACATATCCAGGTTCCGATGCTGATGGTACAACCACTACTCGAAAACACCATGAAATATGGACTGGGTGATACCCCTCCATGGAGACTGAACATTATTGGGGAAATGGATACGGTACAGGAGACTTGGCAGATCCACGTGGAAGACAACGGGCCTGGCATGGAACCCGAGGCACTTGCCAAGATCATGCATTACATTGAACAGTCACAGGAGTGGGATCGTATGCCTGACCTCGAAATTAACGGCATGGGACTCAAGAATATATGGGTCCGATTGAAATTATGGTATGGCACAGCAGCCCACATGCAGATTACGAACAAGCCTTCCGGCGGTGTCCAGATTACCATAGGTGGTTCCATTCGAAAGGAGCATGACTGAACCCATGACAATCAAATATAGAACGATTATTGTGGAAGATGAAGCCCTGATTCGCCGGAATGTCTCACGCAAATTCAAGGAACTGGGCACTCGGTTTGAGGTGATCGGTGAAGCGAGGAACGGTCAGGAAGCGTTACAACTGATCGAACAGTCCGTACCTGATCTGGTTGTAACCGATATTCAGATGCCGGTGATGAACGGATTGGAATTGGCCAAATATCTGTATTTTGCCTACCCGCATGTGAAGATTGTCATTCTGAGTGGTTATCATGAATTCGAGTATGCACGACAGGCGATCAGTTACAAGGTGGAGGATTATCTACTGAAACCATTGTCGGAAGAGCAGCTTCGTACACTGCTGGATGCGATGGAATTGAAGCTTGGGAGTGCAGTGGATTCGCTTGCCCATGTCAGTGCCGTACTGGATGAGCAGGTGAAGCCAGAGGACATTGCAGAGGCTGTTAAGCTGTATTTGAAGCAGAATTACATGCATGAGATTACACTCCAGGACATGGCGGGACAGATGCATTTTAGTGTGGACTATCTAGGGAAGTGCTTTAAGAAAGTAACAGGGGAGACTCCGCTGAAATATATGACAGGCCTGCGAATAAATGAAGCCAAGCGCATGCTCGTTACTCACGAGAATATGGATATCAAGACCATTGGCGGAGCGGTAGGCTATAGTGATTCCCACTATTTCAGCCGAATTTTCAAAAACAAAACCGGAATGTACCCTAGCGAGTATCGACTGCAATTGCAGGAACGAAAAAAAGCCCTGTCCATGGATGATGAGCACCATGTTGACTTGAGCTGATTACTGGGCCAGAGCTTCTTCGGTTATTTTGCGAATATCAAACGGGGAGCGAATACCTTCATCGATCATGTCGGGGAGAATCTGTTCCAGGAAATACTGCACACAGTGGAGGTCGATATTTTTGATTTTAACCAAGGCATAACGGTACATAACGATAAATTCTTTCTCCGTATTGCCACGTTGGAGCTCAGCAAAGGCTTCATATACTTGATCCATCTTGTCTGCGACTTCGAGAATCAGTCCTTCAACCGATTGGTCTTTGCCCTCACGCAGCTGTCTGCGGAAAATAGGCTGGAACTCTTCAGGAATATTTTCATTAATAAAATGTTCAACCATGCCTTCTTCCACCTTTTGCAGCATCGAACGCAGCTCCAGTGAATAATGTTTGACGGGTGTTTTGATATCACCGATGAAGATTTCGCCATAATCATGACTGCTGGTGATTTCGTATAACTTCTTCCAATCGATGGTGACACCATGTTGCTCTTCAATATCTGCAAGTGTTTTGGCGTACTGTACCACTTTCCAGGAATGGGCGGACACGCTGTGTTCTTCGAATTTGAATTTGCCAGGTGTACGAATAATACGTTCAAGATCGTTTAGTGACCTGAAGTATGTGTGAATTCCCATATAAGCGATCATCCTTTGCTGGTTGAGTATATGTGTGAGTATCCATCGACTATACGCCAGCTATGTCAACTGTGGATTAACGCGGATAGCGTCAAAGGTAAAATGGAATTTTAATTCTCTTTATAGAAGGACGAGAGAATGAAAGGGAGGTGTACGAGAGAGTAGCAGCTTATCGACAAACAATAAAAAGCCACGATGTGTGACTGAACGTGAGTTCGGCATCCATCGTGGCTTTAGTGTATAGATGTTGTGTTACCTACGCTACATATGTGCAATAAAATCAAAAATTAGGCTTTTTTACGCACCGGTGAAGTATACCAATACGCCATGCCGACAAAGAGGGCACCGCCGATGATATTACCAAGTGTCACCGGAATCATGTTGTGGAACCAGCCTGCCATCGTGATTGTATCCGGGTGGTTCGGCAGCAGCCAGGATAAAGACAGTAATGTCATATTGGCAACACTGTGCTCATAGCCACTTGCGATAAATGCGTACAGACACCACCAGATGAGAACAAGCTTGGCGATATCTTCTTTGGAACGTGCTGCCATCCAGATTGCGAGACAGACGAGCCAGTTACAGAGAATACCCCGGAAGAACAACTCCGATACGGGAGCGGCCATCTTTTTGGCAGAGACGACGAATAACAGATGTTCCGGTGTAGCCGTTTTGAACAGGCCACTACCGACAATGAGTAGACTTAATAGAATTGCGCCGAGCAGGTTACCAACAAAGACGAGTCCCCAGTTCTTCAGCGTGTCGTTAACTGTGGTTCGGCCTGCCAGCGTGCTCATGGTAAAGAACATATTGTTACCTGTAAACAGTTCCGATCCGGCAAAGATGACCAGCGTGAGCGCGAGTCCGAAGGACATGCCCATCAACATGGTTTGCAGTGGTGACTGCGCTGCGAGGAGCGGAGCACCAATACTGAAGATCAGAACGATGCCAAGCCCTACATAGGCACCAGCCATCAAGGCAGCAACCATGTAACGTGGCAGGCTTGCGTTCATTTGATCCCGTTTTTTAACCGCAGCTTCAATAATTCCCTCAACACTTGGTGTATACATCACGGTTTCCCCCATTATTTTGCATCAATCTGTGAACGTTTCAATGGAGCTATATTTCGATCCAGACCTGACCGTTTTCTACCTTCACCGGATACATCTGTACTTGACCGTTGTCTGGTGCTTGCACAAGTCCGGTCGTCAGGTCGATTTTCCAATCATACAGTGGGTCGTACAGATAATGCCCGGACACGATGCCTTCAGCCAGCGGCCCACCCTTAGGGTGGGGGTTGTGATTATCCGCAGCGAAGATGGTACCATCCGATGCAAGAAAGACAGCAAGCTGGTGATCCTGGATTTCAACTACTCTTCCGATTCGTGGCAGGAATTCTTCAACTACTCCGGCAGGGAAGTAGGTGCCTGATTGTTTTGTCGTCATCTTAAACCACTCCTTATCTATTTAACATTCCGCCAGTTTTAATCTTGCGTGCTTGTTTATGGACGAGCCGATACTTCGATACCATGGAACATTTTGCTTTGGCCTTCCTCATTGCGAATCGCTTTTTGCCAAGGCTCTTCAACATGTTCAAGTGCAAATTCAATCCGCTGCATCAACGCGTTACGTTCCTCAAGGTTATCCACGACCACCGAGCGAATATGCTCCAGACCCATGCGTTCCACCCACTCGGAAGTCCGTTCCAGATAGTTGCCTGTCTCGCGGTAATATTGCATGATGGCGCCGCACAGTTCGATCAACTCTTCATCCGTTTTCACTTTGCACAGGGAATCAGCCAGTCGTGCTTTGATACCGCCGTTACCGCCGATAAAGATCTCCCAGCCGCCGTCGTTACCTACGATACCGATATCTTTTGTACATGCTTCTGCACAGTTCCGCGGACAACCGTTCACGGCATATTTAAACTTGGCTGGCAGATCGAGACGTTCGAATTTACGTTCGATGCGAGCACCCATGGCCATGGAGTCCTGTGTACCGAAGCGGCAGAATTGAGAGCCTACACATGTTTTGACCGTACGCAGCGATTTGGCGTATGCATAACCTGAAGGCATATCCAGTTCAGCCCAGACTTTAGTCAGATCTTCTTTTTTGACACCAATCAAGTCGAGACGCTGACCACCGGTAACTTTGACAGCTTTCACATCATATTTGACGGAAACGTCAGCGATGCGTTTGAGGTCTGCTGGTGTAGTCACCCCGCCATACATCCGAGGTACAACCGTGTATGTTCCATCTTTTTGAATATTCGCGTTCATGCGTTCGTTAACAAAACGGGATTCCTTCTCATCTTCGTGTGTGTCCGGTGCAATCATGCCAAGGTAATAGTTGATCGCTGGACGACATTTGGAACAACCTTCAGGTTGAGTCCAACCCAGTACATTCATGACCTCTTTGGTTGTTTGTAATCCTTTTTCACGAATCTCGGCTACGATCTCATCTCGGCCCATGGAAGTACATCCGCATATTCCCTGTTTGGCTCCACTGCTGAAGCCGTCTCCCAGCACGTATTGCAGAATTTGTTCCACAACCGGTTTACATCCACCACAAGAGCGGGTTGCACCGGTACAGGCTTTGATTTCATCTACAGTGGTAAGGCCCTGGTTTGTAATTACATCGACAATAGTTCCTTTAGTGACCCCGTTACAACCGCAGACGATCTCGTCCTCGGGCATCGTTTCTACAGATGTTGCTTTCTTATGACCGCCGCAGCCTGTACCCATGAGTGAACCATACAGTTCTTCGGTCATTTCGGTTTGTTGTTTGATCAATTTCTGCAATTCGGCAGAATCCGTAATGTCACCGAAGAGAACTGCGCCGACCATTTTATTATCGCGAAGTAGAATTTTTTTGTAGGTCCGTTTCCAGTCATCTTTGTGTGAAATGACGGTGTGCTCAGGGCTGTCGATGAATTCACCGGTTGAAAAGACATCCACGCCCGAAATTTTCAATTTCGTGGATACAACAGAACCTTCATAAGGAGCCGTCTCGACACCGCAGATATGTTTCGCGAGAATCATGCCTTGCTCGAACAATGGGGCAACGAGGCCGTAACATACCCCGCGGTGCTCTGTACATTCCCCGACCGAGTACACATTCGCAAGTGAAGTCTGCATATAGTCATCCACGACAATCCCCCGGTTCACTTCCATACCGCTTTCGCGGGCAACAGTCGTATTGGGTTTAATGCCCACAGCCATGACCACAAAATCAACATTCAGTACGGAATCATCGGCAAAACGAATTCCTTCAACCCGTTCGCCCCCCAGTAGTTCGGACGTTTGCGCACCCATTTTGAAACGTATACCCTGACGCTCCAGTTCGGCCTTCAACATGGTTGAAGCTTGCGGATCAAGCTGACGCTCCATCAGATCCTGCATCAGATGTACTACGGTAACTTCCATGCCCAATTGTACCAGACCTTTGGCAGCTTCAAGACCCAGCAGTCCGCCCCCGATAACGGCCGCTCTTTTGTACTGTTTAGCAGCATCGAGCATGACATTACAATCGGCGATATCGCGGAAACCAACGACACCTTCTTTGTCATGTCCCGGTACCGGCAGAATGAAGGAGTTGGAACCAGTGGCAATGATAATTTTGTCATAAGGGAAGCGATTTCCATCTTCCGTAACGACCTCAAGCGTATCCGAATCAATTCGGGCTACAGTTGTTCCTGTATGGAGAGTAATCCCATAATCCTCATACCAGTGGAGATCATTCAGCACGATGTCATCCAATGTTTTGCTACCTTCCAATACGTAGGACAACATAATGCGGTTGTAGTTAGGGTAGGGCTCTGTGCCAAAAACGGTGATATCGAATCGCGAAGTTAATTTCAAAATTTGTTCAACCGTACTGATTCCTGCCATACCGTTACCAATGATAACGAGTTTCTCTTTTTTTCCGTTCATGTGTGTATGCCTCCTTGGATAGACGCTGTACATTACCAACAATTTTAGTGGTTTATATTTGAAATTATACAAGTAGTTGACGACAGTTTATGTGATTTAATTCACTAATAACGATAGAAGAGTCATAAATTTAATAGTGTGAGCCCGGTCACAGAAAGTTATATTTATTTTCATGCAAATAAGAAATGCGAACTATTGTTCTTATTTTGTTTTCGTTGTAAAATCGGAACTGGGCCGTATATGTTCCCTATTTCTTCGAAAGGAAGTTTTTGCATCATGATGGGAAGATCCCACCTGATTATCGGGACAGGCGTATCGCTATCTGTTCTGCAGTTAGCTGGTATGCCGGTGACAGCACCGGCAGTTACGGTTGCTCTGATTGGTTCGTTATTGCCTGACATCGATGAGCCGAATTCGCTGCTGGTATCGAGAGCGTTACCTAACAGCCTGATCAGGTTGTTACAGACGATTCTGTTGCCTACAGCTGTCTTCGTGTACTTTTATGTACATGCCAAACCTTGGAACCTGTTGCTTGCGATCCTCATTGCGCTCGTGTCATTCCTGCCTTCCCGTTCACTCCGCAAAGTGCTGATGTTTGCCATTGGACTCGGGCTGGTATTCTATGGTCACGCGTTCGCACCATGGAATCTGATTACAGGCAGCTTGTTAATGCTCTGTACCACGCTAACCCACAGGGGGTTGACACACACATTGTATGGAACCGCAATATGGGCTGGCTTGCTTTACAGCACGACTCAGCAGCAGGGACCGGAGATCTGGGTAGCGGGAGGTACGGCATATGCCATGCACTTGTTGGCTGATTCACTAACCAATCGGGGGATTCGCCCGTTACCACCACTCAAGTGGCGCATACGGGCCAATCTGATGAGTACAGGAACCAAGCGTGGAGCCGTTGTGGAGAATGTCTGCATAGTGCTTACCCTTATTTTGGCCTGGATTGCTTTCTCACCGTTATTTCTCTAGTCATCCAAAAACGCCAATCCACTAAACTGTGGACTGGCGTTTACAACAGGTATACAGTTCGTAGTGCAATGGATTGTAATATCCGTGCGACCATTTAGGATTGTGAAGGTGCATCAGTAAGATCGTCAATATCGGAAGAACCGAATACAAATAAAACAACGAGAATGACAATGATTAACAGCTCAGCGAACCCATTTCCGTCAAAGTCAGACATCACTTTAACCTCATTTCTTGGCGTTTAGGAATTGATTCTCTGTTGAAAAGCCCGTATAACGTCATTCAACGTCATATCGCCACCGATCTCATCAAGGAATTGCACCAGTTTATCTTGATTTGACGGGGTAACATTTTGGAGCGTTTTATATTGTCCGACCAATTCAACGACCAGTGTAGCTTCTCGAAACAACGTGACCGCATCCACTCTTAACTTCCCGCTTACCAGTAATGCTGCAACGATAAGTTCCAGATTTCTTCCTTTAAGGTTGCCATTGAGAAGGGTGTTTGCGGCATTTGTTTTTTTGGAACCCTTATTCGATTTTCCGTTCCTTCCCACTGCCATAACAGGTCCCCCGCTGCTTGGTGTTTAATTCATCTTCCGTTATTGTATCTTATGTGTAATTTCCTATAATGTTCGGCCTATTAATCTACGTACGTTGAACTAAAGAATATTTACACGTGCTACTCCGATGACAGAATAACCTTTCTGTATAAATGAGTTCAACTAACATAGTTGTGGATATAAAAAAGAGGCCTCCCGATATAGTTAGGAGGTCTCTTCTCAGCTGTTACGCGTTATTAATTATGGTATTCATTGTTGTCCGATCCAGACCCTTCACCAGCTTCACGATCAGTTCTTTGGCTGCATCGTAATCGTCTGTATGAATGATGGAAGAAGAGGTGTGAATATAACGGGCACAGATCCCAATCACCGTTGATGGTACACCAATTCCACTCAGGTGAACTTGACCTGCATCGGTGCCGCCTGGTGAGATGAAATACTGCATTTTGATCTGATTGGACGAAGCCGTGTCTTGCACGTACTCCACCATTCCGCGATGGGTGAACATACCTGGGTCAAAAATACGCAGTAATGCCCCTTGTCCAATATGTCCAAAGGACTGCTTGTCACCTGTCATATCATTCGCCGCGCTACAATCGAGTGCAAAGAAGATATCCGGCTGAATCAGATTGGCCGCCGTACGTGCACCACGAAGCCCCAGTTCTTCCTGTACTGTTGCACCAGCATAGAGTGTATTGGGTAGTTTTTCCTTGTGCAGTGCTTCAACCAGTTCAAGTGCAAGCCCTACGCCGTAACGATTATCCCACGCTTTAGCCATAATTTTCTTCGGATTGGCCATAGGTGTGAATTCACAGATCGGAACGATTTGCATACCTGGGTGGATGCCCCAAGATTCTGCTTCCGCACGGTTGTCGGCCCCAATATCAAGATACATGGTGTTCAGGTCAACAGGTTTGCTCCGTTGGGACTCGTCCAGCAAGTGTGTAGGTGTAGAGCCTACAACTCCTGTAATCCGGCGATCAGGTGTGATGATTTCCAGTCGTTGAGATAGTACAGCCTGACTCCACCATCCACCCAGTGGACGGAACTTAATCATGCCTGTTTCGGTAATGCCCGTAGTCATGAAACCTACTTCGTCAAAGTGTCCGGCTACCATAACTTTAGGGCCGGATTCCTCCCCGCGCAATACACCAAAAAGACTTCCCAGGCGATCCTGTACGAATTCCTCGGTATAAGCGGAAAGTTGCTCTTTCATCCATCCGCGAAGCTCACGTTCAAAACCGGATGCGGAAGGAAACTCCGTTAATGTACGGAACATATCCATCGTTTTTTCATTCATGTGTCAACAACTCCTCTGTTGGTATGTAGTTCAGGTCATAGTAGAACGGCTACCCGCCTGTTGTCCTTTAAGATGTAGTTCAAAAAGTCTTTTATCTTTTTTGAACATGCACTTTAATATGCTGAGGACTTGTTATTTAACCACTGGTCACATTACAGTATGAACCTTGCGTTAGTGATTGTCCATGTTTATGTCACGTATTTAAGGCATGTTTTGGGCTCGGATCATGTCCGAATTTCAAGATTCTATCCGCTGTAGTCGCAGTCCTGATGCCACTGCAATGAATATGAATATATGGAG
Organism: Paenibacillus amylolyticus; assembly: GCF_001570725.1. GTDB lineage: Bacteria > Bacillota > Bacilli > Paenibacillales > Paenibacillaceae > Paenibacillus > Paenibacillus amylolyticus_A. The sequence goes on along the minus strand of NZ_BCNV01000001.1, from coordinate 3,589,855 downwards.
AAGATGTCATCATTTTTTGAAGGTCTTCATGTTTAATATTCGCTTGTCTGCAACAGGAAGGAGCCAGAATATCAGATGAAGCCTCCAGAAGAGGGCACGGAAAAAGTACTGTTTATTGTTCTTTTTATCTTGCTCGTGATCGTTCTTCTTTATTTATAGAACTAACTAAATAAGTGTTCAGTCCGGCGTAATCCAATCCTGCTTCCACGGCATGTCCCTGTTGGAAACATATGCTGTCTGTCGCCGGATACATAACCTTCCGATCATTAACAAACAATGAATAGAGGATTACACCCATTGGCATTCAGCCGTAGCTTTGATCCATTTTCACATAGAGGAGGTCTTGTATCTTGCCAGCTCAATCTGCATCCGGAAGCGAAAAAAAAACATCGTCCCTGTCCATGGATGAAAAGGAGTACAAGAAAGTCGCCAAAAAACATGAGCCGCCTCGTCCAATCCTGAAGAACTGCCTCAAGGCATTTCTGGTTGGTGGAACCGTCTGCTTGATTGGACAGGCCATTCAAGAGGCTTTTATGGCCGGTTTCGACATGACATCGAAGGAGGCTTCCAGTCCTACAGTGGCGGTGATGATTCTCATATCGGTTATTCTAACTTGTCTCGGTGTTTACGATAAAATGGCTCAATGGGCAGGAGCAGGAACGGCTGTGCCGGTTACCGGATTTGCCAATTCCATGTGCTCTGCTGCATTGGAACATCGTGCTGAAGGACTTGTGCTTGGTGTGGGGGCCAACATGTTTAAACTTGCGGGTTCCGTGATCGTGTTCGGTGTCGTGGCAGCATTTGTTGTAGGCATCGTTTACGCCTTTCTGGGATTCGGAGGTGGACATCTATGAAGCGATTGGGTCGCCAAACGTGGCAGTTTGAGAATCGTCCACGAATTATCGGTAAAGCGGCAGTTGTAGGACCTGATGAGGGCAAGGGTCCCTTGTCATCTGATTTTGATTACGTCTATGACAATCTTGAGATCGGCGAGAAGACGTGGGAAAAGGGAGAACGCAAACTGCTGGAACAGGCCTCCCAGTTGGCTTTGGTTAATGCCAATATCACCAAGGAAGAGCTTCACTTTTTTGTCGGTGGAGATCTGATGAACCAGATTATTAGCAGTTCCTTCTCAGCGCGAAAATTGGGTGTACCTTACCTGGGTGTGTTTGGAGCCTGTTCTACTTCGATGGAAACGTTAGCGCTAGCGTCCATGATTGTTGACTCGGGAGCTGGCGATTATGTCCTTGCAGGAACAGTCAGCCATAACTGTACGGTCGAGAAACAATTTCGTTATCCGACCGAGTATGGCTCCCAGAAGCCGCCTTATGCGCAATATACCGTTACAGGTGCAGGGTGTGGTGTAGTTTCTCGTACCGGTGATGGTCCTGTAGTTACCAAAGCGACCATTGGACGCATTATGGATTTGGGCATCAAAGATCCCTTTAACATGGGTTCAGCGATGGCACCGGCAGCAGCCGACACCCTGATTTCCCATTTTAGGGATACTGGATTGGAGCCTAGTTATTATGATCTCATTGTTACCGGGGATCTGGCTTCCGTCGGTCTGCCAATTACCAAAGAGCTTTTGCAAAAAGAAGGCATTCCTATGGAACAAACGGTTTTTAATGACTGCGGCCTGATGATCTATGATCGGGAGAAACAGCCTTATGTTGTTGCCGGGGGAAGTGGATGCGGGTGCTCTGCCACGGTAACCTATGGTCACATTTTGAATCGAATGCAGAAGGGTGATCTTAAGCGAGTGCTCGTCGTTGCTACCGGGGCACTGCTGTCTCCAATTTCGTACCAGCAGGGTGAAAGTATTCCCTGTATTGCTCATGCGGTAGCCATAGAAAAGGAGGGATAAAGGTCATGCAGTTCTTGTGGGCATTTATCGTTGGCGGTTTGATCTGTGTTGTGGGGCAGCTTCTGATGGATGGTGTCAAATTGACTCCGGCACATACGATGAGCACACTTGTTGTGGCAGGTGCGCTTGCGGATGCATTTGGCCTGTACGACCCCTTGGTTAAATTTGCAGGTGCAGGTGCTTCAATCCCCATCACAAGTTTCGGTAATTCCTTGGTACACGGAGCATTGACGGAACTGGAGAAAGAGGGATGGCTTGGTGTCATTACGGGAATATTCGATCTGACCGCGGCAGGGATTTCGTCAGCGATCATCTTTTCATTTCTCGCCGCATTGGTGGTTAGGCCAAAAGGCTGACATAGAATGGAATATCTACTTGAACATAAGGCGATTCAGCAAAGGCTTCGGATAACTTGTATCCGGGCCTTTTTTGTCGTATTCATGCGTGAACTGCGGTGAATCTGACGGCTGGAAACAAATTGTGAGTTCCTTCGAGTGTACTCAGGCCCGTGGATCATGTACAATAAAAGGAAATCTGTATGCTTTTTTAGGAGGTTAGACCACATGCCTGTGCGCAAAGAGTCGATCCAAATCATATCCGCAGTTCGTTCGAATCTGGAATCCTGCATTATGGGGAAATCCTTTGAAATTCAACTTTTACTTACAGCTTTGCTTGCAGGCGGGCACGTTCTGATTGAAGACGTACCGGGAACTGGCAAAACGCAGTTGATTAAGGCATTATCGAAATCCATGCGCGGAGAGTACCGACGCATTCAATGTAATCCTGATATTTTACCAAGTGATATTACGGGCGTATCCGTGTTTCATCCGAAGGATGAGCGCTTTTATTTCCGTCCAGGTCCCGTGATGACCAACATTTTGCTCGCTGACGAGATTAACCGGGCAACAACGAAAACGCAGTCGGCTCTGCTCGAAGTCATGGAGGAGCGCAGCGTAACCGTTGATGGGGATACGTATGATCTGCCACATCCGTTCATGCTCTGTGCAACTCAGAATCCGATTGATTTTGAAGGTACGTATACATTGCCGGAAGCACAACTCGACCGGTTTATGTTGAAAATAAGTCTCGGTTATCCCGATAAGGAGATTGAGAAAACGCTGCTCAAGACACATCAGCTGGGTCAGCCTGTAGATCGTCTTGAATCGGTAACCCATATGGACCAAATCTCGGCAATCCAGCAGGAGATTAAGGAAGTCTTTATCGGTGATCCGGTCATGGACTATCTGCTGGACGTTGTTCGTCAAACCCGCTCCCACCCATCTGTTTTGCTGGGTGCCAGCCCACGGGCAGCCATATCCTTCATGATGGCCGTAAAAGCTTTTGCTTTCTTGCAGGAACGTGATTATGTGCTTCCGGATGATGTGAAGACGATGGCCCCTTATGTGATCTCTCATCGGATTGTGCTTCGTCCCGAATCGAGACTGGACAGTATGAGTTCCGAGGCCGTTTTGAATGCCGTACTCCAGCAGGTACGCGTGCCCGTCTCCATGGGGCAATAGTTTATGAAGCCGCTTTTGAGTACAGTCAATAGAGGGCTGCGCCACCCACGCGTATGGAGCATCGCAATGGTGTGGATGTGCTGTCTGGCTTATGTTTTGTTTCAGGGCGGGAAGACATCACTCATGTTGCTGTCGATGGTAACCCTGCTCTGTGTGTACCTTGCCATTGCTGGATTTAGCGGAGTAAGACGTGCTCAGGGAGTGCGCAAGCTATCCTCAGGTCCGGATCACGAAGAACTGCTGCATGCAGGTGACCAGGTTCAAGTACAGCTGAGTCTGACTATTCCGGGATTCCTCCCGCTTCCCTATGTGGTTGTACGTGAAATGCTGCACCGGCATAACGGAGAATCCTGGTCGTTCAAAGAAAGTTTGATTCCCAATATGCGAGGAAATGGCGAGCTGTCTTTCCAGACACCGCCACTTGAGCGGGGCAAGTATGTTTTTTCGGAAACAGAATGTGCCAGTGAGGACATATTTGGACTGATTGAACATCGCGGAAATTTTAAGGCCAAAGGCGAGTTTCGAGTACTGCCAAGAACGGTATTTATTCCATATTGGCAGCTCTACGACCGCAAATCACGGTTATCCGGTCCTCAGACGGCGCTAACTCGTTCAAGGAGAGAGACGACCCAGATCAATGGTGTACGTGACTATGTATACGGAGATCGACTTTCCCGTATTCACTGGAATGCAACGGCGAAGACGGGGAACTGGAAATCCAAGGAGTTCGAGCATGAGTCTGTACCGAAAACCATTCTGGTTCTCGATGCGCTGGCAGCAAGTTATGAACATGGGGAAGCATTCGAAATTGCCGTGTCCACGGCTGCTTCTCTGCTGGAGTATGGTGCCAGGGAACGGATGGGGATGGGATTATTGACTTTGTCTGAGGAGACATCCTTCATGGCCCCCAGTGAAAGTCTGCTGGAACGACAGAAGATGATGCATCATCTGGTGGATATTCAATATAACGGGCAGGATGCCCATCTGTTGCCTGGGGTGGAAAGAATAGCGCGTCAGCTGCCCCAGGGAGCTTATTTTGTTGTGATTTCTCCCCAGAAGGATGAAAAAATAATGGAACTGTTGCGCTGGGCCGATACGCGGGGCATGACTCCATGTCATATTCTGATCGATACCAGTGAATCCCGCCGGAGTGCGGAGTGGAATGCCATGTTGCGTGGAAGAGGCACGCGGTCATTCACAGTTTCTCACTTGCAGGAGCTTCCAACGGTGATGGGGGGAGGTTCTGTATGAGTACAAAAGGAAATCAAAGTGTTACAGGCAAACGATCCTGGTATCATGCAGCTTCATTGCTCTGGATTTTCCTGATTGGAATGCAGTGGATATCGTTTACGCAGGAATCGTGGTATACGGAGACAACTTCTCTGGTGTTATGGACACTTGCAGCAGTCAGTGTGCTGGAGGTCATTCTGCCCTTCAAAACGGTGTATCGGACGATCATCAAGGCGGTTGTCGTTGTTTACATTTTGCATAAAACGCTAATTGATTACACGGTATACATCCCTTATGGTTCTTTAACGGACCGGGCGGAGCAGTTTATATTGCACATGACGCCGTACATCTGGTTCTCCTTGTGTGCTTGGGTAATGCTTGAAGCTGCTCTGCGCCTCGTGACCACAACACGTCGAATTCTTGTTTTTCTGGGTGTTAACATCATTTCGATGGGGATTCTCGATTCGTTTACCCAGATTCCACTCTGGATCGAAATCGCTTGGGTGATGTTCGCGGGCATGGGATGGCTTGTATGTCAGCATTTCCGTAATTATCAGCTACAGTATCCACAAGGATGGAAACGAATTATCCGGTATCCTTATAAAATCCTGGCCAATATTGCCATTATCTTTTCTTTGATTATTGTAGCCAGTGTCAATATGCCGGAGATTCCACCCACCTTGACGGACCCATATACGGCTTGGCGTAACTTTACCGGAACGTCCACTAGTCAGGCTGGAAACGGTAACCTCGATATTCCGGCGGCTACTGAATCGGGATACAGCAGGGAAGACAATCAGCTTGGTGGAGGATTCAACTTCGACTATACCCCTGTCATGTCTGTCACGACCAATGAGCGCAGTTACTGGCGCGGTGAGACACGTGCGGAGTACACAGGCACAGGTTGGGACGACCGTGGACGCGGTGCGACAGAGAATGTTGAAGCAGGACAGCCTTTGGAGAATGATGAATCTGGTAACGTGAACACCAAACAAGTGACTCAGAACGTAACGATGCTGAATGACAATGTCTATCCGATTCTGTTTGGTGCTTATTCGATCTCGGAAGTGAGTTCAATTAACGGTGAGGACAGAACGGAACGTATGCTGTGGAATGCCGAACAGGCTGAACTGCATGTGGTGACAGACCGTCAGCAACCACAGTATCCCAAGACATACACCATCGTATCTGAAGCCCCTGTGATTGTGGAAGATGAACTTCGTACGAAGTCTTTTGAAGATCTGTATAACAGTAATCCGGCAGATGATATGTACTTGCAGTTACCATCCCGTTTCCCTGACCGGGTGTCGAATCTGGCAGCCGAGATAACGGCATCTGCGAATACCCCGTATGAAAAAGTGGCATTACTGCAAAACTATTTACAAACTAATTTTGAATACACGAACAATCCGGATTTATCTCGAAAAGTAAGCAGCGACTTTGTGGAAGGCTTCCTGTTCGATATTATGGAGGGCTACTGTGACTACTTCTCCACTGCGCTGGTGATGATGGCGCGCTCGGAGGGCATTCCTGCAAGGTGGGTTAAAGGTTATGCGCCTGGACAACTGTCCCTGAATTCGGACATGCAGGCTCCGCGTCAACCTGGCGCGGAGATTGAGACGACCTACACCGTTACCAATGCAGATGCACACTCTTGGGCAGAGGTTTACTTTGGTGAGTATGGATGGATTCCCGTTGAAGCAACGCCGGGCTTTGATATGCCGCTGCTCACGGAACAGCCTGATGTACAGCCTGTAGATGAGCCTGAAGAACAGCCAGAAGAGGAGCCGGTACAAGAGGAAGAGCAGACACCTGCACCTGAGCAGACAACGTCTGCCATCCCGACTTTTGTTATCTGGGCTGCAGGAGCCATCATCGTATTGTGGGTGGCATACATGTTCTGGCGTAATCGTTTCTCCATGCGATTCTTCCTGCTTCGTCTACGGACAGGTGGACCGCTCACCCCTGAACAGAAGGTAGTGGCAGAGACCGAGCGTTGGATTCAGTATGTGAAACGCAAAGGACTGACCCGGAGCGGAGACGAAACACTTCGTGAATCGGTAACTCGATGGAGCCAGGCCAAACCGGCTGCAGAAGCGACATTGCATGAGCTTCTTACGAAGTTTGAACAGACTCGCTACAGTCCGGCGTCCGTAACTGCCGACGACTGGAAGGGTGTCTATCAGACCGCCTTGAAGCTGCGGAAGGAACTGAAAGCGGAACGGGCATAGTTGTTGCCCGTCCCGTTTTTCCTTTTTTCCTATGCCATCAGGCGCTGTATGCATTTTCAGGAAAGACGGATTTGTGATATAGTGTGTCGTATGAAACTGAGGTGACTTCTTTGTTTAAAATGTTAATGCCCAAGCTGCGTGTAGACACGGTTTTTGACATTAATCTGGAAGAGCTGTACGCTCAAGGCTACCGTGGAATTATAACTGATCTGGATAACACACTCGTTGGAGCCAAAGCCCCTGATGCTACGCCCGAACTGATTGAATGGTTTGCACGTGTGAAAGAGGCAGGTTTCAAGCTAATGATTGTGTCCAATAACAATTTGAATCGTGTATCCCTGTTTGCGACCCCGCTGGATATCCAGTTTGTGCATAGTGCACGCAAACCATCGAATGTACCGTTTCGTAGAGCAATGAAAATGATGGAGTTATCTCCTGAAAAAACGATTGTAGTAGGCGATCAGATGCTTACGGACGTCTATGGAGGGAACCGAATGGGGCTATATACCGTTCTGGTACTGCCAATCTCCATAGGAGACGAAGGCTTTATGACCCGCTTCAATCGGCGCGTGGAACGGATTGCTCTAACGAGTTTACGCAGGAAAGGCTTATGGCTTGAGGAGGAAAAGAAGAAATGACAGAACCGCATAACGGCAATCTTGCCGTAAGGTGCAGCGGATGCGGCGTGCATCTGCAAACAGAAAATTCGGAATTACCAGGGTTTATTCCCGAGAAGGCACTGGATCGTGAACCGGTTATATGCCAGCGCTGTTTCCGTATCAAAAACTACAATGAGTCATCATCCGTTACGGTGGATCAGGACGAATTCCTGGCGCTGCTTAGCAAAATCGGGGATAAGGATGCACTTGTCATCCATATCGTTGATTTGTTTGACTTTGATGGCAGTATTATCTCCGGTCTGCAGCGTTTTGTAGGCAACAATCCAGTATTGCTTGCTGTGAACAAAACGGACTTGCTTCCGAAGGTAACCAACTGGAACAAGGTTCGAAACTGGGTACAAAAGCAAGCCAAGGAACAAGGTTTGCGCACAGTGGATGTAGTCTTGTGCAGTGCCAAGCAAAATCAGGGCTTCGACCGACTGCTTGAGCTCGTGGGAACGTATCGCGAAGATCGTGACGTGTACGTGGTTGGCGGTACCAATGTGGGTAAATCCACACTGATTAACCGTCTGATCCGTGATTACAGCGATCTGGAGCAGGAACTGACCACGTCCCGTTATCCGGGAACGACGCTGGATATGGTAAACATTCCGCTGGATGATGGAAAATATATCATTGATACGCCTGGAATCGTGTATCCATGGCGTTTCAGCGAGATTGTTTCACGTAAAGATCTCGCTGCCATCATGCCGGAAAAACCGCTTAAACCGGCTGTGTATCAGTTGAATTCCGGTCAGACGCTGTTCTTTGGCGGCATGGCTCGATTCGACTTTGTTGAAGGTGATCGTCAGTCGTTCACTTGTTTTATCAGCACTGCGCTTGATATTCACCGGACGAAGCTGGAGCGTGCAGATGATCTGTACCGCGACCACCTGGGAGAATTGTTGTCTCCGCCAACCCGTGAGGATGCAGCAGAGATGGCTGAATGGACCAGACATGAATTCCGCATCAAACGCGGCAGTCAATCGGATGTATTCATCTCGGGTCTGGGCTGGATTAAGGTAAATGGCGATATTGGCGCACTGGTTGCTGTTCATGCTCCAAAAGGCATTCGCGTACAGATCCGCCCATCCTTGATCTAGTATTATCAGAACCTCTACATCAGATGGATCGGAGGCGGACCTATGTCTGAGCAGAAAAATTTCAACTCTTCACTTCCCGTGTTGCTTGGTGTCATGGGTGATCCTATTGCTCACTCCAAGTCGCCGGCAATGCACAATGCGGCTCTGCAGGCTGCAGGAGTGAATGGAATGTATATGCCACTGCATGTTCATCCAGATCAACTGGAAGCGGCAGTTCGGGGAATTGTGGCACTGGGCTATCGTGGTGTCAATGTCACCATCCCGCACAAAGAGCAGGTAATGCAGTATCTGGATGTGATCGATGAAAGTGCTCGCCTCATTGGTGCGGTGAATACCATCGTCAATGAAGGTGGAACACTGACAGGGTACAATACGGATGGTATTGGTTATGTCCGATCTCTGAAGGAAGAGGCTGTGCCGGAGCTTGCGGGTAAACGTATTGCTGTCTTGGGCGCAGGTGGAGCAGCGAGAGGTGTCATATATGCACTTGCATTGGAGAAGCCTGAACGCATCCACATTCTGAACCGTACAGCGGACAGAGCTATTGTACTCGCTTCGGATTTACGTGCCCATGGCTTGGGAGAGATCTCGGGTAGTGGCATAGAAGACGCTGCAACGGTACTGGCTACGGCTGATATCGTTATTAACACAACGGCTGCAGGCATGCACCCACATGTTGATGAAGCACCGGTTGATCCCACACTGATCCGTGAAGGCGCAGCGGTGAGTGATCTGATCTACAATCCGCTGGAAACCCGTCTGCTCCGGGAGTCGCGGTTACGCGGGTGCACGGTACACGGTGGTCTGGGTATGTTTGTATACCAGGGTGCAGTGGCCTTTGAACATTGGCTCGGTATTCCGGCTCCAGTGGAGACGATGAGACGAGCTGTACTAAACAGTTTTGAAGTGTGAAAATAATAATTGAACGGTCAGGCCTGGACAGTCTTTGAACTGTCAATCAGGGCCTGCTCAACATAAGGAGTATGGAGTATTCATGTTAAACGGTAAACAAAAGCGCTTTTTGCGGTCACAGGCACATCACCTGACCCCTGTATTTCAGATTGGTAAAGGTGGAACGAATGAACACCTGTTCCGTCACATCGAAGATGCGATTGAGAAGCGCGAATTGATGAAAGTGCAAGTGTTGAACAACAATGACGAGGACAGAAAAGAGATGGCAGAAGAAGTTGCCCGTGAAACGGGAAGTGAGCTTGTACAACTCATCGGTAACACAATCATCCTGTACAAAGAATCGCGCGATAACAAACAAATCGAACTACCTAGATAAGGGAGCGTGACGCAGGTGAAGATCGGCATCATGGGTGGTACGTTTGATCCGATCCACATGGGGCACCTCCTGGCAGCAGAGGCGGCAAGGGATTCACATGCACTGGATGAAATCTGGTTCATGCCCTCCCATGTTCCACCTCACAAACGTGGCGCCGGAGCTTCGGGACAGCAACGTCTCGACATGACGGAAGCGGCAGTGAAGGGTGTACAGCAATATGAGGTGCTGGGCATCGAGATGGAACTGGGCGGAGTGTCTTATACAATCGATACGATGAAGGAACTGTGGCGTCGCCATCCTGAACATGAATTTTATTTCATTATCGGGGCGGATATGGTGAACTATCTTCCCAAATGGGAGCAGATTGAAGAACTTGCCGAACGCTTAACCTTTATTGGGGTTGGTCGGCCGGGCTTCCAGTTACATCTGGATGATCTACCAGACGAGTTACAGGATCGGGTCCTATTAGCCGAGATGCCCTTGGTGGATATTTCATCGACAGCCGTACGCAGACGTCTTGCCAAAGGACAGTCGGTACGCTTCATGATTCCTGATGAGGTGCACCAATACATTGTAAGGAGCGGTTTATATGGCACTAAGCCGTGAGGAACTGATTCAAGCCGTATCTGGTCAAATGCCGGAAAAACGCTGGAAGCATACACTGGGCGTGATGGAATCGTCTGTGATGTTGGCTAAAAAATATGGTGCTGATCCTGTGAAAGCAGATCTGGCAGCGATATTGCATGATGTGGCGAAGTACTGGCCCGTAGCGGAGATGGAAGCGGTCATCCGTGATAACGGATTAAACCAGGAACTTCTGCAGCATGACAAGCAGCTCTGGCATTCCGAAGTCGGTGCTTTTGTAGCCAAGCGTGATTACGGTGTAACGGATTCCGAAGTTATTCATGCCATCCGGTGGCATACCTCGGGTCGGGTAGGCATGAGCTTGCTGGACAAAGTGGTATGTCTTGCCGATTACATTGAACCGGGACGAGATTTCCCGGGAGTGGATCATATTCGCGAACAGGCTGAACGTAGTCTGGAGGAAGGTTTAATTGCCGGATTCGATTCGACGATCAGCTTGCTGATTTCGCAACGACGTGTCATTTATCCTTTGACTATGCTGTCGCGGAATGACTTAATTGCACAATTATAGATTATGGAGGTTGGTTCATGACAGTATCATCGAAAGAACTTATGAATATGGCGGTTGCTGCCGCTGACGACAAAAAGGCATCCAATATTGTAGCATTGGATCTGATTAATGTTTCCCTGGTGGCAGATTATTTTGTTATTTGTCACGGGAATTCCGATACACAGGTACAGGCCATAGCCACTGAAATTCGCAAACAGGCTCATGCAGCCGGAGCGACGATCAAAGGTATCGAAGGTATGGATTCCGCACGTTGGGTACTGATGGACATGGGCGATGTTGTTGTTCATATCTTCCACCGCGACGAGCGTGAATACTACAACATTGAACGTCTATGGTCTGACGCCAAAGTGGTGGAAACTGTATGAGTTTGATTGCTGGAACAGTCGTCTCTTTGCCGGTTTCACGTGAAGTGTCTCCGTTTGGTTTCTTTTTGACGACAGGATCGGAAGATGTACTGCTTCACTACACCGAGTTAACGCGGGATATTAAGATTGGTGAAACGCTTGAGGTATTTGTATTCTTTGATACCGAAGATCGTCTGGCCGTAACGATGAAAAAACCTTATCTCATGCTTGGCGAAATGGCACGACTGGTTGTGGCTGATGTTCACCCACGACTGGGCTGTTTCCTGGAAATGGGACTTGGACGGCAATTGCTGCTCCCTATTCGTGAATTGCCTGAATTGGAAGAATTGCGTCCTCAAGTGGGGGATGAAGTCTTTGTAATCATGGAACATGACAAGCAGGGACGTCTGCGTGCCAAATTGGCCGGGGAACGTGAGCTTTCACCCTTGGCTTTCCATGCGCCAACTTCATGGTTAAACGAGTGGGTTGAAGCGACGGTATATAAGCCACTGCAGATGGGTACTTTTGTACTTGTAGAGGGCGGTGTACTGGGCTTTGGCGCGATTGGGATGATTCATTCATCTGAACGTAGTCATATGCTGCGCCTTGGTGAGAAAGTGAAATGTCGGGTGACACTGGTACGTGAAGACGGACGTGTGAATCTGGCCATGACTCAACTCAAACAAGTTGGACGTAACGAAGATGCAGACAAGCTGCTCGCCTTTATGAAAGAGCGTCCTATGGGCGGCATGCCTTACTCGGATGCAACTCCGCCTGATATCATCAAGCAGCGCTTTGGCATCAGTAAGTCTGCTTTCAAGCGTGCCTTGGGCAAATTGATGAAAGACGGATTGGTGGTTCAAAAGGAAAGCTGGACGTATCTGTCCGAAACTGCTCCTGCGGATCAAAGTGAAAACAAGTAATTTTCTTGATTGAATATTTCGTAATATGAAACTCGGATAAGGCAGGGATAGGCTGGGTAAACACCGGATGCCCCTGCTTTTTCTTTTGTTAGCAGGATTGGAAAATGAAATTGAAAGTGCGGTGCCTGACATGTCTTACCGGAAATTTGCCTACGTCTATGATGAATTAATGGAAGATATGCCTTATCCGGACTGGATAAGGTTTGCAAGAACAGCATGGGAACAGCATGGAATGCCCAAAAGTGTCGCTGAACTTGGCTGTGGGACGGGCTCTATTACGATCCCGCTCGTAAACTCCGGTTTTGAAGTTACAGGCATTGACCTCTCATCAGATATGCTGTCGGTTGCGCGCAGCAAGATGGAGGCTACGCCTCAGGGTCATCGCTTGTACCGCGAGGGCAGTGTCCGTTGGGTGCAGCAGGATATGCGGGAATGGCGAGTTCCGGAACCTGTGGATTCGGTGATATCTTTCTGTGATTGCGTCAATTATCTGCTTGAACAAGAAGATGTCATTCGAACATTCCAGCGGACATACGAGATGCTGAAGCCTGGTGGAACGTTCCTGTTTGATGTGCATCATCCCAATACCCTTATTCGTTATGATGAAGAGCAGCCTTTTGTACTGGATGAGCGCTCCGTATCTTATATTTGGACTTGTGATCTGGACCAGGATCGCTGTGAGATCGAGCATCATCTCAGTATCTTTTCGCGTGTGGAAGATGGTAGCAAGGATATGTACCAGCGCTTTGAAGAAGTTCATGTTCAGCGTGCGTATGACCCGGACTGGATGAAGCTGGAGTTGTCCAAGGCAGGCTTTAGAGACGTGAAGGTATATGCGGATTTTGAATGGAAAGAGGCCGAAGACAGCGCACAGCGCTTGTTTTACGTTGCTGTGAAGTAAGAGCGTATAATGAGAACTGTCCTTATGTATGGTGCATAAGGACAGTTTTTTTGTTTGATTTTCCATGGAGAATGAATAGCAATATTCTTAAATAGGGTAAAGGGATGCAAGAAAAGATTTATCGACGTGACAAAAAGTATTGCCAGTTAAAGTAAAGGAGGCGATAATAGTCGGATAGAAAGCGTTTTCTAAGAAAATAAATCAATTGTCAATGTGAGGTGTAGAAATGGAAAGTACATATAAAACAAGACTTACGTCAGAACAACTGAATGTCATAATAGAGCAGCATTTCTCTGCAAGTATACTGGACTATAAGGAAATGGTGGATGGCTGGGCCAATCATGCATATCTCATTACCCTAAGTGACGCACAGCGGGTGGTACTCAAAATTGCACCGTCGGCTTCGACAAATCTGATGCGCTGTGAACAGGATCTCATGATTGCCGAAGTTGAGGCACTACGCCTCATCACGGAGCTACAGGATGTTCCCGTACCCCAAGTGCTGGCTTATGATGATTCGTTAACTATGGCTTCAGCGCGTTATTTTATCATGGAGTATATGTCTGGAACACCCTATAATCAGGTTAAGGATCAATATTCTGCGGAAGAGCAGGAAGCCATTGAACACCAGCTGGGCCGGTACAATCGTCGAATTAATGAAATCAAGGGTGAGAAGTTTGGATATTTCTCGGAGCAAAAACAGCGATATTCCACATGGAAAGAAGCATTTATGAATTTGATGGATGACATTCTTACCGATGGTGAAGAAGCCGGAATTACATTTTCGATCGATTACCCTGAATTGAGACGTTTGATTGAAGAAAAATCGAATGTGCTGAACGATGTCAAAGAACCTGTGCTTGTCAGTTGGGATCTGTGGGATGGCAATGTTCTAGTAGACAAAGGTCGCATCACAGCGATGATTGATTTTGAACGTTCACTGTGGGCAGATCCTCTGATGGAGCATTATTTCAGTCATTTTAACTATACTCCCGGTTTTGTGAAAGGGTATGGGCATGCGATTACAACTGAAAGTGAGCTGAAAAGAAGAAGTCTGTATGACTTGTACTTTGATCTGGTGCTGCGCATAGAGTGCGCTTATCGCCAATATGATAATCAGGAACATGTGAATTGGACCATTCATAATCTGGAGGAAGGCATTGAGCGTTTTCGGTTATCCTGAACAGCAACCAGCGTTATGAACGGTACGAACCTTAGACTTCAAGATGGCAATTATAACGTGTAATATTGACTTTGGGCTTGCTTTTTTATATAATGTTCCCGATATTGTATACATATTTCGATGATAAGGATCAGTAGTAATTCCTGTACATAACAGAGAGCCGGCGGTTGGTGCAAGCCGGTTGACAGTGATTTGCGAACTCGCCTTGGAGAAATGCGGTGATTACACCATTCTGTTTAACCTGCTTGTATAAAGCTTGGGTTCAGGATGGAAATCCGCATCGGTTAACCGCCGTTACAGGTCCAAAGGGAGTGGATGACGAAGCACGTTCGTCCGCTAACTAGGGTGGTACCACGGGAATTCAACCTCTCGTCCCTAGCGCTGCAAACGCTACGGGATGCTGAGGTTTTTTTGTTGCAATTAAAGATAAAGCGAATAACCTGAAGGAGGAACAATAGATGAGTGAGAATAACCAGCCGAAACACGGCTATCAGCCACAAGTCATGGAAAAAAGTTGGCAGCAATACTGGGATGCAAACAAAACGTTTAAAACGGGTGAGGACCCAGTTAAGCCAAAATTTTATGCACTGGATATGTTCCCTTACCCATCCGGTTCAGGTCTGCACGTAGGCCACCCGGAAGGATATACGGCAACGGATATAATTTCTCGTTATAAACGTATGCGCGGTTACAATGTATTGCACCCAATGGGTTGGGACGCTTTCGGCCTGCCTGCTGAGCAGCATGCACTGGATACAGGTGAACATCCACGGCATATTACATTCCGCAATATTGACAATTTCCGTCGCCAGATCAAATCGCTCGGGTTCTCTTATGACTGGGATCGTGAGATCAGCACAACGGACCCTGGATACTATAAATGGACGCAATGGATCTTTATCCAACTGTACAATAAAGGCTTGGCTTATGTGGATGAAGTCGCAGTTAACTGGTGTGAAGCCCTTGGAACGGTACTGGCTAATGAAGAGGTTATTGATGGCAAAAGTGAACGCGGTGGACATCCGGTTGTACGTAAACCGATGCGCCAGTGGGTCCTGAAAATTACCGAGTATGCAGAGCGCCTGTTGGAAGACCTGGAAGAGCTGGATTGGTCTGAAAGCATCAAGGATATGCAGCGTAACTGGATTGGTAAATCCACAGGGGCAGAAGTTGTTTTTGCCATTGAGGGTCGCGAGGAAGTCATCAAGGTGTTCACTACCCGTGCGGACACACTGTTCGGTGCGAGCTTTGCAGTACTTGCTCCGGAACATGAGTTGGTAGAAGCGATTACAACCGATGACCAACGTGAAGCGATTCAGGCTTATCAGGAGCAGGCTTCTCGTAAGAGTGATCTGGAACGTACAGATTTGGCTAAAGACAAAACAGGTGTATTCACCGGCGCTTATGCAATCAATCCCGTTAATGGCGCGAAACTGCCGATCTGGATTGCTGATTACGTTCTTGCAGGTTACGGTACAGGTGCGGTTATGGCTGTTCCGGGTCATGATGCACGTGACTGGGAATTTGCGAAGCAGTTCGGTCTGGATATCATCGAGGTTATTCAAGGTGGGGACGTTACACAAGAGGCGTACTCGGGTGATGGCGCGCATGTGAATTCCGATTTCCTCAACGGATTGAACAATGAAGAAGCGGTTGCCAAGATGATTGCTTGGTTGGAAGAGAACGGCAAAGGACAAGGGAAAGTGACCTATCGTCTGCGCGATTGGCTGTTCAGCCGTCAGCGTTACTGGGGTGAACCAATCCCGATTCTGCATCTGGAAGACGGAACGATGAAAACAGTACCGGAGGATCAACTTCCACTGCTGTTGCCTGATATCGACCAGATCAAACCTTCGGGTACTGGAGAATCACCACTGGCGAATGTTACGGATTGGGTAAATACAGTAGATCCGGAAACGGGAATGAAGGCACGTCGTGAGACCAACACTATGCCACAATGGGCGGGTAGCTGCTGGTATTACCTGCGCTTTATCGATCCGCACAATGACAAGGAACTGATCTCCAAGGAGAAACAGCAGCAATGGCTGCCAGTTGATCTGTACATTGGTGGAGCAGAGCACGCGGTGCTTCACTTGCTGTACGCTCGTTTCTGGCATAAAGTGCTGTATGATCTGGGTGTTGTGGAGACCAAAGAACCTTTCCACAAACTGGTGAACCAAGGTATGATCCTGGGCACGAATAATGAGAAAATGAGTAAATCCCGTGGTAATGTTATCAATCCCGATGAAATCGTCAATGAATTTGGTGCAGATACATTGCGTCTGTACGAGATGTTCATGGGACCATTGGAAGCGACAAAACCGTGGAATGCAAACGGGGTTGAAGGCATGCACCGCTTCCTGTCACGTGTATGGCGTCTCTTCATTAACGAAGACACAGGAGCCATCAATGACAAGATTACGGTGGACGGTGGAACGGATGAGTTCAAACGGACTGCCCACAAAACGATCAAAAAAGTTACGGAAGATCTGGAACACCTGCGCTTCAACACATCTATCAGCCAGCTGATGATTTTCATCAACGATGCATACAAAGCCGACACACTGCCTCGTGAAGCGATGGAGAACTTTGTGCAGTTGTTGTCACCACTGGCACCGCATATGGCAGAGGAACTGTGGAGCCGTTTGGGTCATGAAGGTGGCATCTCTTACGTGGCTTGGCCTGAATATGATGAGTCCATGACAGTGGATGCGGAAGTAGAAATCGTTGTTCAGGTAAACGGTAAAATCGTAACCCGTGCTACGATCGCGAAGGATCTGGATGCACAGGGTATGCAGGACTTTACGATGGAGCTGGCACCTGTTAAGCAGGCGCTGGAAGGCAAGACCATTCGCAAGGTCATTGCCGTTCCAGGCAAACTCGTTAATATTGTTGCCGGTTAATCTCACCGGCTCGGAATAGTTCATCCAGCTTTAACAAATCTTCATCATATTTGTCATGTGTCGTGTGGATCAGGCTGTCGAAAACACCGTCGAGACTAACCTTCAGCAGTGCAAGTGCCTGAGCGGTAATACCGCCAGGTACAGCGACACGAGCCTGAAGCTCTTGCGGCGTGTATCCTCCTTCGGTGAGCAGCTTGCCTGTTCCCAGAAGCATTTCGCCAGCCAGAGCACAGGCATCTGCCCTTTTGATACCTGTCAGCTTCACGGCGCTTTCGATCCACTGTTCCAAAAAGAACGATATGAATGCAGGTCCGCAGCTAGAGAAGTCGGATGTGATTCTTGTACAGGCTTCATCCACCTGGTACGGCCTGCCTATATGACTGAGCAGACTTTCCAACACAGCGCGGTCTTCACTGGTCATTCGTTCGCCATGTATGCAGAGGGACGCTCCACTGCCGACTTGGTGTGTGACGCTGGGAATTACCTTGGAGACTTTGCAAGGAAGTGAAGATTCCAGATGTCGCAGCTGCACGGGACTGGTGATCGAGACAATTATATGATTGGGATTCACGACAGGTAGGATGTCGTCAATGACATGTTTGAATTCAAGCGGCTTCACGCACAGGAAGATGATATTGCTTCGGATCACCGTTTCCCGATTGCTCTGGGATTCATGCAGACCGGGGTAACGGAGGGATAACTGACGTACTTTGGACGGGGTTCGATTGCTGGCGGCGATCTGCCGGGGCTCGAGTGCACCCGATTGGATCAGGGCATAGATCAACAGGCTGCCCATGCTGCCGGTTCCGATAAATCCAACCTTCATTGTTTCAGGCCTCCTTTCATGCTTTACGGTACTGGCGCAGTTCATTCCCTCTATTCTATGCGTGAGGACCTGTTTCACATGACATGAAAAATGCATAACTTGTTTCATCAGGAAAAGTTCAACGGTTCGGAAGCACCGCCCGTGTTCGAAATGAATAATTTTGAATTCAGGGAGAGGTGTGGAAGAATGAGATGGAATAAAGGAATGACCATTGCTGTTGCGGTGGTTGGAAGTATACTTATATTATGGTCGGGCAAAAGTGAACAACCACCTAGTGGCTGGGAACCCTTGCAGCTCGGCACCGAGAAGCCGACGATAGAGCAGGAACTCCCTGCTGTACTGTCGGCTACTTCGGTTCAGGGCAATACAGGAGCATCTTCTGGATCGGATGCAAGTGAGTTGCAGATTGGGAATGATGCAAAGGCAGATAAGTCTAAAGAGCTTGCGAGCGCTTCAGTTGAAGGTGATTCGGGAGTTCAAACTACAAGTCATGCAAATGATAATCCACCAGACACCTCAAATTCGATTGAACCAGTTGCGCAAGGTACGAATTTGAATTCTTCGGCTACCTCGGAGACAGGTTCGAGCAGTGATTCATCTGTAGTTCGTGAAGAATCTGGCGACAATGGCAAGATTGATGTGAATACCGCTCCTGTCTCCAAGCTTATAGAGCTTCCCGGAATCGGGGAGAAGAAAGCTCAAGCCATTGTGGACTATCGGAATGCACATGGTCCTTTTGCGAAAGTTAGTGATCTGACGAAGGTCAAAGGAATCGGCATGAAGATGCTGGAGAAGATGGCACCGTATGTGCAGATCCGGTAATATTAAAATAAAAATTGTGTTGAGCGGGAGGAAAGCAGCATGAGTACAGTAGAGGTACGCAAGGACTGGGACACGTATTTTATGGACATTGCATATATGGTCTCGACCCGTTCCCGCTGTTCGCGTCGTCACGTGGGTTCCGTTCTTGTTCAGGGAAAGAAACTGCTGGGAACAGCCTATAATGGTGCACCCACCGGCGTCCCGGATTGTTCTGAAGCAGGTTGCATGATTTCGGAAGAATATGAGTTGGTCGTGACCGATGGTCGGGAAGAAATGGTCAAAAAGCAACGCTGCATTCGCACAATCCATGCGGAGCAAAATTTGCTTTTATTCACAGACCGAATTGACCGCGAAGGCTCATCTGTGTATGTGACCGACGAACCTTGCTGGACATGTGCAAATATGCTGGCGAATAGTGGAATTACAGAAATCGTCTTTCATCGTTCTTATCCTAAAGATACCGGTAAGGTTACCAACATGATGCAACAGAAGGGCATAACGTTCCGCAGACTGGAGAATTACCAGCCCCCGCGGGAAACGATGATGACTGTGAGCAATTAATGTGAATATGGTCGAATACGCGAGGGAGAACCTCCGGCAAGCCTGAATTGGCTTTCCGGAGGTTTTTCTGCGTTCATCGGGTGAAATGAAGGAGACGGGATAAATGAAAGGTAGACCTTTGCTAAGCTTTACGATTTGCTGGTTATGCGGTAGCGGGATGGCATGTGCTTTAACAGGCTGGACATTGATCTGGGGAATGATTGGAGCGCTGGCGTGCCTGCCACTTCTACTTCGTTTCATAGATGTACGTGGTTGGTCCATTTTATTTTTACTCGCTGCCTTTATTGGAGGTGCTGCACATTGGGAATGGAATGACGCACGCAATCATAGCAGACTGCCTGAGACTACTCATATTTCTGCTAGAGAGTTGGACGGTTTGGCAGCCGAAATTCAGGGTGAGCTTGTGTCAGATGTACGCATTGATGGAGATCGGGCAGACTTTAAGATACAGATGTCTTCAATATTGCCCATATCGGATTCATCAGCAGATACAGATCTGACAGCATCATCTGTATTCAAAATAGATGAACAATTGATGGTGCAAGTCAGACTTATGGAGGAAGAGGAACAGCAAGTAGCAGCAGGTTGGAAGAGGGGCGATTCAATCACGCTTAATGGTTCTTTTGCCCTTCCTGGTGAAGCCAGGAACTTTGGCGGGTTTGATTATCGGAGTTATTTGCGAACATTGCATATCCACTGGTTGTTCAAAGTGAAGGGAGCCAGTTCAGTTACAGCAGCTCCCCCTGAAGGGCTTGGACTATTTAACGTACTACGATGGACGGATTGGACGAGGCATACGTTGGGTTCGGCGGTTGAGCAGTTATTTCCTGAACCTCATGCAGGATATATGAAGGGTCTTATTATCGGGATGGATAATGATATCGATCCAGGCACCTATGGTCAATTTTCACAACTGGGTCTAACGCATATTCTAGCAATCTCTGGAACCCATGTCGCTGTATATGTAGCTTCGCTGCTACTCATTCTATCTTGGTTAAGGCTTACCAGAGAGACGGCACTCACAATTGTTCTGATCCTGGTGCCAGCTTATGTACTGCTATCCGGTGGTTCACCTTCAGTGATTCGGGCAGGAATTATGTCCATGATTGGGTTGTATATGGCACGTCGTGGCCTCGCCAGAGACGGCCTTCAGATGATTAGTGCAGCAGCATTACTGATGATGTGGTGGGACCCGTACTTTTTGCTGAGCGTCAGCTTTCAGTTATCCTTTCTCGTGACCGCAGGTTTGATGATCTATATGCCATTGATTAATCGACTGTTCAGTAATTGGCCAAAATCTCTTGCCGCAACAGCATCGGTTACGGTGACCGCTCAGTTGATTTCGTTCCCAGTAACCATTCTGTATTTCAACCAGTTCTCACTGCTCTCATTTGTAGCTAACTTTCTTCTGGTTTCTTTGATCAGTGCCATTGTACTGCCTCTTGGGACGGTCGCCATGCTATTGTCATTCATATGGGTTCCCTTGGCGAGACCTCTGGCATGGATTGCGATTCAACTGAACCAACTGACATTTGTAAGCGTGGAGTGGATGAACAGCCTGCCAGGTTTTGTGCTGATCTGGGCGACACCTTCCCTGTTATGGATTGCCGCATACTATGCTGTGTTGTATGCCTTACTCTACCTATTGTATCGTGGCAATGGGGAGCAGCGAGAAACAGCGTTTATTGAGGAGGAGACGGCTCCTCTTGTGAGGCGACAACCTCCAGTTTCAATGGGAAATGTGGGCATTCGCTCTTCGATGTCTAGCGTGGCACAGGATCAAGGTAAGAACCGTGTAGGTGAAAAAGAAACTTGTATAACGACATTAGGAGCCAGTATTGCCTGGCCGGAGTATACAAGTGCGTTTACCGCACGAGGTGCCGGATATTATGCACATGAACGAATGAGTAAAGCTCAGCAATGGTTGTGTGGGTTGCTCGCGCTCAGCTTTATTGCTGGATTGTGGTGGGCATACCAGACTCCGAAGCCTGCTGGAGCTGGCATCGTGCAGTTTTTGGATATTGGGCAAGGGGACAGTACATTGATTACAACCCCGGAAGGCAAACACATTTTGGTGGATGGTGGGGGAACGGTGAGCTTTGGGAACAATGAACAGTCATGGAAAACAAGGCGTGATCCGTATGAGGTAGGAGCCAAGGTGGTTGTTCCTTTATTGAAAAAGAGAGGCATCCATCAACTGGACGCTGTCATTGTAACGCATGCCGATCAGGATCATGCCGGAGGACTACAGGCTGTGCTGGAACAGATTCCGGTTAAACGTTTCATGTTTAATGGCACAACCAGTGGTAAAGAAAACTTTGATAAATTACTGGACACAGCCATGGAACGCAAAATTCCTCTATACGCCATTCAGCAGGGCATGTCCTATAAGGCTGATAAGGAGACGAGTCTACATTTTATAGCTCCAGATCTGGCACATGTGGATGTAAATGTATCGGGTAGTTTGCCTGTGTCTGAACACCAAAATCATGAATCCGTTGTCTTTTTGCTAGACATGGCTGGGACTTCTATGTTGTTTACTGGCGATATGGATGCTGCTGCCGAACAGGACCTGCTCTATATGATTCAAGATGGCTCATTAGCGGCCCAGTTTGAACAGAAAGGTGTAGATCTTGGAGTTACAGAGGGAGTTGTACAAAGGGTACTTACACGCCCGTTGCAGGTTAATTTAAATGATGCTTCAGCGGTGGCGTCTGTCTCCATTGACGTTCTAAAGGTTGCTCATCATGTTATATTCACTTTGTTAACACTATTAAATAAAGCACAGAAATAACATTATACATATAGTAAATTTGTCAAAGATATAGTGAAAAAAATAATTAGTTTACTATAGAAAGAGGTGTAAATATTTGTTCAATGTGAAAAAAGCTATGGTGAAAATTAATAGTGAGTTAGTTTACCGTTACTTTATTCTAGATCAGAATATGCCTGTTAATGAAGTGAACTTTTATTTAGATTATAAAAGCTTTAGAAGTCTAAATACTGGAAGGCAGTATGCATATTACTTATGTAAGTATTTAAATTTCTTAGAAAAATCTAATAAAAACTATTTGAAAGCAACAGATAAAGATTTTAAAAGATTTCTTGATTATATATTGTGGGGAAATTCAAACCAAACTAATGTATCTTCAATAAATGGTGCTATATCCTATAACACTTTAAAAGAATATGTAGTTGTAGTAACTGGTTTCTATCGTTTTCTGAACGATGAAAGGTCAGATGAATTTTTGGATAAGCGACATAAAACGAAGATGCATAGGAGAATAGATCGATACCAAAAAATTTATTGTTTTAATTATGGGAACTATATTGATAGCAGATTACGAATTTTAAAGAAAAAGAGAGTTAAGATAAGGTGGCTTGATGATGAGTTAGTTGAAACAATATTAACAGGATTTAATACTTTAAGAGATAAAGCTATTTTTCTTATTACTGTGTTATGTGGGGCTAGAATTGGAGAAGTACTGAGCCTACATTATGATGATTTTGTAGAGTGTAGGCGTCAAAATTTAAGATTCATTAAGCCACACGAATCTAAAGGTTTATCAGAGGGGGAAGCTAGAGACCTTTTATTGCCAGAAAACTTATGTCGAATAATTGACTCGTATATATTATCAGAAAGAGCAATTGCAGAACAAGAATCAGGTGCATACTTTACAAAAGAGTTATTTATTACACTAAGGAAAGGAAACAATCAAGGTAATAAACTTACTTACAATTCCTATCGAAAGGCATTCAAACAAGCTGTAAAACGTAGCGGACTAGATTCAAGTTTATTTGCAACTCATGATGGTCGAAGAACTAAGGTTATGTCTCTATTAAAATATCAAAGTGAACATGGGGATCTAACAGATGAAATGATAAGACAAATCATGGGATGGACAAATCCCGCAACAATCAATTCTTATAAAAATATGAAAGATATGAGTTATATGAAAAGTATTCTAATGAAAGTTTCATCGTTTGAAAAATAAATGTATATCCAGCAGGAGTGAATATCAGTGGCTTTAATGATAAGTTGTGTGAAAGGGAGAATAGGTTTAAAGAGAGTAGAGTACAGAGGTATAGAAGTGATAATAAATTGGAATAAAATTAAATCTGTCGATGTTAAGAAAGTTGAGTTTAACTTTTATAAACTTTTGGAATGTTTGAATAAAGGAGAGAGTTTGAAAGAGGTTGTGAATTTTTTTAAGATAGGTAATACATTGAAATTAATATTTGCTTTTGCATCACTTCTAATGGATGAATATTTTGATGAAATAATAAAAAAACAAATAAAGGAAATGAACACAAGTAGTATAGATTTAATTACACAAGAGGTTTTTGGGCTTAGTAAATTAGGCATAAGAGAAAATAATAATAAGCCTGCGATTGAGCTGGAGAAGATCATGGAGAGACTACTATGTGCTAACGCTAGTGAAAATGTTGATTCAAAACATATCTATGTTTGCCTTAGTAATAAAGTTAGTGAATATTACATTTCTAACCAAGGTACAGTTGTACCCATAATCTTAATCAATTTTCCACACAAAGATGTTGCGAATAATATTAAATTTCTTGTCATGACAATACCCGCAATAGAAAAAAAGATTTTAAATTTCGAGGGTCTAACTGAACAAACACAAGTTTTAGGGCGTACGAATATATTTAATATTTTATTCGGTTTTTTTAAACATGAAACCTTTAAGTATTTTGAATATTGTGCATCGCTTTTTACTGAACAGAGAAGACGGATTACTCTCGTTAAACTGATTAAAGAAACTATTGATCCTTCTGTTAAGGGTTCATGGCAATCTTTCAAAGGAATAGAAGAAGATATAAAAGCAAGATTAGAGAATCTCGTTAATAACGAGTATGATAAACAACTTAAGATTCTTCCTTTAACAAATAATAGCCACATGGAGAGATCTAATTTAATTTGGAAGTATTACTGGAGAGAAAACCATATTTTAAGTTCAGTGTATTTTGATTTCTCATTTATAAAATACAAAAAAATTCGAGAAGGCTTTATGGCGTTTATGAAAAATTCTCTTCTCATTAATAATGTTCCGAATGCAAGGCATAAATTTTTCACAGTAGCAACCGGCATAAGAGGTTTAGAATTAGTTAAAACAAATTTCACCGATTTTAGTGAGATTCAGAAAAGTGATGTTCGATTACTAAAAATTCATTTAGAAACCTCATATAAAACTAAATCAGGAAAAAATGCTTCTATATCATTTATATCAAAAATCTTTACACATATGAGTCAGTTAATTGATTTTATAAAGGCTTATAATACTGAACAAAATGAGTTTAATCCAATAAAAGTACTTAATGTTCCACAACATAATTATTTTGATGACTTTAAATTTACAAATTTAAATAACATGAAAAATAATACAAAATTCATTCCAGAAGTAGTTATGGAAGCGTTAAATAAATACAAATACGAGATGAGTGATACTTACCGTCTTATTTTCGATATTTTCAATTCTACTGGTCTTCGGGCAAAAGAAGTAAGTTTACTAGAATATGATGCTTTGAAGTACGATACCAAAAATGAGATGTGGTATATGCTTGTCAAGAATTATAAAACTGAAAAAAGTAAAGTAAAAAAAGGTTTAGAGGAGAAGCGTATTGTTCCAATTCCTAATCAACTAGCTCAAAGAATAAATAAATATCAAGAAGAAACCCAAAAATTCCGCGATGAAGTTAAATCTATCTATCTGTTCATTAAGAAAGCAAAAGGGTTCGGTCATAATTATGGTATTGTCAATCCTTCAGATGTTATGAAAGCAATGAAAACTCTAATCAAGAATAAAAACATTATGGATGATAATGGTGATTTATGGAATATAACAACACGTCAAAGTCGAAAGACTTTTGCTGTTAATTTAGTTTCCAATGGTGCCTCCATGGAAGAAGTATCGACCGCACTTGATCATGCATGGCTTGAAACTACTGCTTTGTTTTACACAGAAGTAGATAAAATGAGAGTTGCTGATATGAATAGTGAGTTCTTTCAGAAAAAATTTGAAGTTCAGCTTACTGATGAACAGTGGAGTAAGTTCTCTGAAAAAGAGAGAAAGCAGTTGTATATTGACTTTTGCCTTGGGACTCGTACTGTAGAATTGGGACAATGTTCATTGCATATCTCTGAGGGGGTTTGTAATAAAATTGAATGTGCTACATGTAGTAATTTGTGTACTGGAAGGGATTATATTGATAAGTGGGAAGAGATGTTCCGAGATCAAAGTAATCAGTTAAATTCATTGAAAACGTTTTACGAAAAAAATCACATAACAGATTACAGTGAGTATGTTGAATATAAAAGAATGAAGTATCTAAGTGAGGTATATCGAGAAGTTATAAAAAATATTTCTTTATGATAGTTAGGAGAAATCATGAAAACTCAAAGTTCAAATATAACAGATATGCACCCAAATCATAAAGAAATTGATGTGTCTAAACTAAAAAAAGTTTTGCAGGTATACAGTTCTTTGAGTGAGTTTAAGGATAATACTTGGTATTTGAACATTGTACAAAAACCAGGGTCTTCATTAACTAACACAACCTTATATTTCAGTAAATGTCCCTCATCGTACAGATCTATGATTAAAAACTTTGCAATAATCTTACTTGCTGAAAAATATGCTTCAGCAAGAACTATTTCATCAGTAGTTTTCGAAACTATAACTTTCTGTAAATATCTTGAAAATTTTCACTCTTCAATCAAATTATCTAAAGTGAAAAAGAATCACGTTGCAGAGTATATAAGTTTCTTGGATAAAAAGTATGCTTATGAAACAAAAATAAAACTCTATAGATCTCTGAGAGTCTTCTTCAAGACTATGAGAGATTTCGAAGAAATGCCGTCTAATTCACCCTTACTGGTTATAAATCCCTATCCAAGATTAAGAAAGAATATTGTAAATAATACAGAAAAAATGATACCGGAATATGTTACTAATCAAGTTGATCAAATTTTCAGAAACGAAAAAATCCCTTTACATGTTCGTTTGGCATATTGGATTCTGCGTAGCATACCGTCGAGAATCTCTGAGATAACAGGGATGCAGTTAGACTGTATCTTGCCTGCATTAAGACCCAATTGTGCAATTTTAAAAATTCCAACTTGGAAACAAAATGGAGGTTATCTAGAGCCTGAAAATAGACTTATAGAAATCAAAAATGAAGGACATGGTGCTTATTTATTGAGCTTACTGAAACAACAACAATATATTGCTAAAGAATATCAAGAAGCAATTAGAAAAGTAGAAGATAAAGACTTATTATTCATCTATAAAGTAGAATATATGGAAAAATCAAATACCTTCCATTTGGATAAATCTACTCAATTAATTCAGCGCAAAACACCAATAGTATGTACAGAGAGAAATCTAACTTTACATTTTAATAAGGTATGTAAAGATTATGATGTGAAAACGGAAGACAACATAAGCTATAAGTTTAGTTCACATCAGTTAAGGCATAACGGTATTACTGATCGTATATATTTCGGCTTCAATTTAGACGATGTTAGAGAAATGACTAATCACAAAGGTTCTGAAATGCTAGTAAGAAACTATATACACATTAACAATGAAGAACTTCAAAAAAAACAAGATAAAATTTATGAGATAACAAATGATCTACAAGTTAGTCAAAATGTATTCTTCAAAGGTAATATTTTAAAAAGTGTAGATCAAGAACAACGTGTGTTAAAAAGTCCACGTGCAGGAAGACTTGGG
The DNA here is from genome assembly GCF_001570725.1 of Paenibacillus amylolyticus. Taxonomy (GTDB): domain Bacteria; phylum Bacillota; class Bacilli; order Paenibacillales; family Paenibacillaceae; genus Paenibacillus; species Paenibacillus amylolyticus_A. Next base: position 3,562,584 of record NZ_BCNV01000001.1, on the reverse strand, counting down.
GGGATAGGAATTTGTTCAGATATGCTTGGGTGTTCGAATCCTTCCGAGTGTCTTCAATGTCTTAACTTTATGCCTGATTCTACGCAGCAGGAGTACTTTGAAGCCCAAATAGAGTTGTGGTCAAAAAAGGCTCATTTATTTTGTCGAAATCCAATTTGGAAGGATCATGCTATAAATAATATTAATGCTTATCAGAATATTGTTAATAAAATAAAGATGAGGGAGAATTGATTTGAAAAAAAGAAGTTTACCCGAAGAACTTTTATTAAGACAAGAAATTGCTAGGCAGGAAACATTAACGAAATTGCAAAATGCCATAGATGACTTGAATTCTGAAGGAGCACTAGTAACTTTAAGTAAATTGGTAGTAAGGACAGGATTAAGTCGAAGTACCTTAAACAAGTCTCACGTTAAAAAATTCTTGATGAAGAACAAAATAGGAAAGTACAATTTGATGTCTGTGCCTAACGAAGAACTGACAGAAGATACCGAAGAGCTGAAAATGAGAATTGTTAAATTAACACAACAGCTAAAAAAAGAGACAGAAAGATATAAAATTATCAAAGAGGAGCAAAAACTCCTCTCTAAGAATTATGAATTTTTATTGGGGAAGTATCACCGTGCTGTAATGATTGCATTCAATCATGGTATTCCTATAGACATACCAGATATAGAAAGCGAAAAAGAGTACTAAGATCTGAAAAAAAAGTGAAAATATCTGTAGATATTATAATATAATTTAGGTTTTTTTGAAGGAGTTCATACTAGTTCAACACCATGTAAGGTGATGCTAGTAGAGTATGTTTGGAAAAACCATAGGGGTCTTTTAGAATCATTGATTAAGTGTCACACGGATTTAGTACATGAAAAGTTATCAAAAACTTATCTGTTCTCAACGAATAGTTATATGTGCCAACATTTATATGAATTGGATTAGGGCTGTTTTCTTTAAATTAGTGTATCAGCGTTTGGATTTATAGCTGAGGACAGCAACTGAGAAGCAGTCAACTAGTAGTAAAACAAAAAGGCGACTCTAATTTCGACAACCTAAGATAGTCCTAGGGAGCGAATGTGAAATCGTGTAACATTCATTGAGCTAATGAATGCTACACGATTGTGCTTCCGATAGTACACAATCTGCATTCAGGTCATCTAACGTTTAGCGCTGGTCATATGCTTCTATGACACTGTCAAAACAATCTTTCCTATGTGATTTCCGGCTTCAAGATAACGGTGAGCATCACTAATGTCTTCGAGTGGGAAGGTCCTGTCTATTATCGGTTTTAGGTCACCGGATTCGAGACCTTTACGGATGAAATCGACAGCCTCCATGCGGCGGTTATTGTCACTAGTGATCTCTACCATATCGTAGCCACGGATAGTGAGTTGTTTGAACAAGACTTGGCCGACATCCAAAGGTGCTGGATCAGGGTGAAGGCGGCCATAGAGCAAAATTTTTGCATGGCGAGCAGCTACTGTGATTAGATCCGCCAGCACTGGACCACCAACTGGGTCGAAAATCACTTCTGCACCCGAACCATTGGTGATTTTGCCAACTCGTTCTACGAGATTTTCTTCATTTGTTGCGATGACCTCGGCGGCACCAGCGGCTAACAAAGCCTTACGTTTAGTGCTGGTACGCGTTAGTGCAATTGGGCGTGCACCGACCATATTGGCAATCTGAATCGCTGCAAGTCCGACACTGCTAGAAGCTGCAGGGATTAGTACGGTTTGGCCTTGGCTAAGGCTACCAAATTCAATCAGTCCACCGTATGCGGTTGTAAACATCATCCATACTGCCGCTGCTTCTTTAAATGACAACTTATCTGAATGAGCTACGACAGCATAGGCGGGAGCCAGGACATGCTGACCATGTAGGGGGTATTCAGTAGCAGGGACACAAGGTATCACGCTTACCTTATCTCCGACATTAAAACCAGTAACCCCGTCTCCTATCGACTCAACTACTCCAGCAGCCTCTAATCCAATACCCGAAGGAAAGACAGGCTTCGCACCGTGCTCTCCTGAACGAAACATGGACTCCGCCCGGTTTAAACCTAGCGCATGAGTTTGGATTAATACTTCTCCCTTACCTGGAGAAGGGACGGGTACTTCTTCAAGCGCCAGCACTTCTGGACCGCCTGTTTGATGAAAACGGACAATTTTGTTCATCATATATCCTCCTCGATAATGTCTTGATCATACAGAATTTATTAACAGAGTGAATTTGTGAATCTAACACACTTTTATTCTGTACTTATATGATATCAAATCAATTTAACAAAAAACATAAGGTAACAATGGTATATCAATAATATTGCTTATGAATAAAATTTATTTATCATATAATGCATTTAATGTATAAGTTGAGTTTTGCATAATTAAAATATTGTAAATTACATAAGAAAACTTGATCATTGCTACAAAAATACCGATTGGGGAATCACTTTCGAAAAATAGAGTAATGGTGACGGTTGGTAGGCTAATAAAAATTCAATACTCTTTACATGTTATAAGTAGAGTTCATCATTGAATAGCAGACGTTTATGGGAGCCACAGAAGTTGTTAACTTGCTAGTAGGCACAACCAGTCCATTGGCAGAAAAGACATAATACGCCTCATAGCAACAAAACTACCGACTAAAGTCAGTAGGTAGCATAAGGTTAAATCTAGATATTGAAATTTGGTTTATAACGCGTTAGTATTGTGTATCCAAAAAACCAAAATACAATAGGAGGCACAGTATGAATGACATACTCGCTTTTTCAATCTTACTGATTTTCATTGTGATGTCACCGGGTGTCGATTTTGCATTAATAACAAAACGAACTTTGACCGATGGTAAGAAGGATGGTATTAAAATTGCATTAGGTCTAGCTAGCGGAGCCCTAGTGCACACAATGGCAGCAGCTCTAGGGCTTTCCATTATATTAATGAAATCGGCTGTAGCCTTTGAACTAATCAAATACGCTGGCGCTGCTTATTTGATTTACATGGGTTTTTCTTCCTTCATTACTAAGCGAAAGAGTGATCTAAATCAAGATGAGCCTGAGAATATAAAAAGATCAGCTTTTGTGCAAGGACTGGTTTCCAATGTTCTTAATCCAAAGGTAGCTATCTTTTTTCTTACTTTTCTACCTCAATTTGTGGCAGCTGACCTAAATGCGAGTCTACAATTCCTGATCATGGGTTCCTTTTATGCATTGCTTTCAATATTATGGTTTTCTACAATCGTATTTTTATTAAGTTATGTAAGGCAGTGGCTAATGTCGCCAAAGGTTCAAAGTATTATAGACAAAACCACCGGGATAGTCTTAATCGCATTCGGGCTAAATATGATTTTCAAAGTACAAAAAACAGGATAGTAAAGTTATGAAGAGGGGACTCTTGGAGCTGCCCTTTTTTTGTATGACAACATAGATTTAACATCATTATCTGCTTAAAAGGGTATTCACTTGCTTTGGCTTAAAGCGAGTGGATACCCTTTTTGATTTTTCTTAAGAAAATGGTTGAACGATGTTAATCATGAGTTACATCACCTGACGGCAACAATGGTTTATTTTCAATGGGCGATGATAAAGTAATGACAGTGGTAAAGTTCCCATACATGATACTTTCATTTTCAAATAACTCAAGTTCTTTAGTGGACTCAACGATGACTTTGATCAAATAATTATGTTCCCCACTAACCCGGTAACACTCCATGACTTGTGGAGATTTCTCACAATAGTCAACAAACTCAAGACATTGGTTAGTCCGGAAAAGCAAAAAGGCGGTCATCGGTTTTCCGACCTTTTCATTTGAAACAAGTGCTCTGTAACCCGTTATAACTCCTTGTTCTTCTAGTCTCTTCACCCTTTCAGTTACTGCAGGCTGGGATAATCCTATAAGTTTACCAATGGAAGTCATTGTTAAACGGGCATCTTCCTGTAAATGCATGATAATATCTTTGTCTATATTGTTCATAAATACACTCCTCACTCTATATTACGTTTTTCATTATAATACCTTGATTATAAAGAAGAAATTCCTGAAATCACATGTATCTTATCATAAATAGTCTAAATTACATTATAGTTTCTAAGTATGAAATCGGTTGCAAACACCGATATTATGATTCCAAAGTAAAATCAACTAAAAAAAATGGTTTCATCACGGAATGAGTGTATAAACCATGGTTTTGCCATGTAAAATTTTCGTTCAATTTATTAAAATTTTATGTGTAAAAAATATAAGTACACAATCATTGTGAATGAGGTCATGAGTATTCTCTTTCATAGTGAACTTGGAAACATAATCCTTAAGCTTAGTAACAGTTTAATGTGCTTATAGAAAAGTGCATCAACAAAGAAGAACTCATAACTCGTAAAGGGGATCGGTTGAAATGACTCAAAATAATGTGTGGTTTGTAACAGGTGCTTCAAAAGGTCTTGGGTTAGCTTTGGTGCAGAAATTGCTATCTCAAGGATTTAGTGTAGCCGCAACGTCAAGAAATAAAGACGATTTAATTGCAGCGGTAACAGTTGATACAGAAAACTTTTTGCCATTACAAATGGACCTAGTCGATGAATTGAGTATACAAAAGGCGATTAGTGAGGTTAAAGAACGGTTCAGAACGATTGATGTGGTAGTGAATAATGCCGGGTATGGACAACTCGGGGCCATTGAAGAAATATCCGACATGGAGGTTCGAAACTGCTTTGATGTGAATGTCTTCGGAACCATAAATGTTATTCGTGCAGTACTACCTATCATGCGTCAACAACAATCAGGCCATATTTTAAACGTAGCTTCTATAGCTGGTTTCCGAGCAGGTAATAGGAATGGTATTTATGCAGCAACAAAATTTGCAGTAGATGGTCTGACTGAATCGCTTGCAGCAGATGGAGCTCCTTTTGGAATAAAAGCAACTTGTGTACTACCAGGATATTTTAGAACAAAATTCTTAAGTGAAGGTTCATTGCGTCTTGCTGAGAATCCCTTGGATGCATATAAAGATGATGAATTCACGAAATTCCTAAATGGGCGCGATGGAGCACAAATGGGAGATCCAAATAAAGCGGCAGATGTGTTTATTGAATTGAGTCGTGCGGAAAACCCACCAGTTCATTTGTTTCTAGGAAATGATGCGCAAGTAGAATTTCATAAAAAAATGGAAGATTTGAATTCACAAGCAACTGCGTGGAAAGAGTTATCAACATCTACGGATTTCGAAGAGTAATATATATCCTTATATTGGTGAACGTTTTATCCTCGTAGATTTAAATGAAATACAACCAGCTTAAAACTACACGAAGGAGGCAATTCATATGATGCTAGAAGGAAAAAAAATCATCATTACCGGTGGAGTTACAGGATGTGGAAGGATATCAGCAATTGAGTGTGCTAGAGAAGGTGCTTCAGTGGTTACAATGTCTCGAGCGCGGCCGACCGATGAAAGAGCTGTTAAGGTCATCGAGGAATGCAAAAAAGTTGGATCAGGCTCCTATAAACATATCCAGGTTGATGTCAGCGACAAAAAGGCAGTCTTCAACGCTTTTGAAGAGGCTGTTGACTTTATGGGCGGCAGTTTGGATGCTACGGTGAGTTCCCATGCTATTGATGCTCATACTTCAAGTGAAGAAGTTGATGAAGAAGAACTCCTCAACGTGATTGCTGTAAATACATTCGGGACAATTTGGGTGGACCAAGCTTCCTTTAAGTATATGAAAGAAAATGGGGGTTCCATCATTAACTATGCTTCTGTCGCTGGTGTAACAGGCATTGAAGGTATGCCGGCTTATACAGTATCCAAAGGTGGCATTGTTTCTTATTCACGCCTGATTGCGAAAGAGTGGGGGAAATATGATATTCGGGTCAACATGATGTTACCTGTTGTTATGACCGAACTCGCGATGATTGGAAGAGATTCGCTTAAGCAAGATCCTGAGGCGTTATCTGGATTTGAAAAATGGCTCGATGATAACATCCATTTAGGTAAAGGCAAACGCGGGTTCGAAAAACAAGCCGACGCCATTAACGCCGCATATCTAACGGCATTCCTTTGTAGTGATAAAGCTAGTTTTATTACGGGACAGATGATTGGTGTGGATGGTGGTATGACATTCCCGCGTTAATAAATATCTAACTATCGATTGGGAGGTAGCGAACATGGAACAACGAAAACTTGGAGAATTGGAAGTCTCAGCACTCGGATTAGGATGTATGAGTATCAGTACCAACTATGGTCCCCCTGCGGATAAAGAGCAGGGTATTAAAACGATTCGTGAGGCCTATGAAAAAGGTGTTACATTCTTCGATACTGCGGAAGTTTACGGTCCCTATGTTAACGAGGAGTTGGTTGGAGAGGCGCTCGTCCCTTTTCGTGATAAAGTAGTTATCGCAAGTAAATTTGGGTTTGACATCAAAGGGCCTGAGGGCAGTTTAATCAGTCGGCCAGATCACATCAAGAAAGTAGTTGAGGACTCACTTCGACGACTTAGAACGGATCGCATTGATCTTTATTATCAGCACCGTGTAGATCCTCAAGTACCTATCGAAGAAGTAGCTGGTGCGGTAAAAGACCTTATCCAAGAGGGTAAAGTTTTACACTTCGGTCTCTCTGAGGCAAGTGTAAATACAATCCGACGAGCTCATGCAGTGCAGTCCGTTACTGCAATTCAGAGCGAATATTCATTTATGGAACGAACTCCAGAACACAATGGAGTGCTTGATGTGTGTGAGGAATTAGGAATCGGCTTCGTTCCATGGGGGCCAGTTGGTCTCGGTTATCTCACCGGAAAAATAGATGCACACACACAATTAGACGTTGAAACGGATGTGAGAGCTGGGTTCTGGCGCTTGAATTCTGAAAACATTACAGCAAATATGCCGATTATCGATATACTTAGAACGTTTGCAGAAAAGAAGAACGCTACACCTGCTCAGATTTCTCTTGCGTGGCTCCTTGCACAAAAATCATGGATTGTACCTATCCCAGGAACGCGTAGCATAGCTCACCTTGACGAAAACTTAGGAGCAGTGGAAGTTCAGTTAACGCCATCTGAAGTTCGTGAGCTTGAAACTGAATTCTCTAAAATTAAAGTTCATGGTGCTCGTATGTCTGAAAAGCACATGCGGACAGTAGAGCAATCGATTTAGGCAATTCATAGAACAACAATCAAATGGTTTATAATTTTGTAGCCCCATTGATGATGGGGCTGCATTTATATTGTTCTGTAGTTTGCAAATTGCTGATGGGGGATGCTTGTTCGATGAATTCAAAATTAGAATCTATCTCACATAAAAATAAGGTTATACAGCAATCAGATCGACTTCCATTGGCCGGATTAATCGCAATCGCTATGGCTGGGTTTATCTGTATGCTTACTGAAACGATTCCAGCTGGTTTGTTGATACCGCTTAGTCGTGACCTCGGCATTTCAGAATCCCTTGCTGGCCAACTCGTTACTGCATATGCGTTTGGCTCTCTAATCGCTGCTATCCCTTTAACCACAGCAACACAAGGATGGAACAGGAAACCGCTATTGCTTTCATGCATTTTCGGTTTTCTGGTATTTAATACGATTACAGCACTTTCCTCTATTTTCATCATCATGCTAATTGCTCGCTTTTTTGCCGGTGTAACTGCCGGAGTGCTATGGGGGATGTCTGCCGGGTACGCAAGGCAGATGGCACCGGAATCACTTAAGGGTAAGGCTATGGCAGTTGCAATGGTTAGCGTTCCCCTCGCACTAGCAGTAGGTGTTCCTCTTGGAACATTCCTTGGTTCATTCACAAGTTGGCGCCTTGTTTTTGGCATTTTGTCACTATTAGCATTGATGTTAATGGTTTGGATTCTTTGGAAGCTTCCAGACTATCCTGGACAAGCAGTTGAGAAGCGAATACCTCTTCTGAAAGTTCTTGTTACTCCAGGGGTGCGCTCTGTGTTATTGGTTCTTTTAGCATTGGGACTTTCCCATAACATTCTTTATACCTATATTGCACCATACCTTTCCGAAGTAGGGCTAGTTCAACGAGTGGATTTGGTTCTACTTATTTTTGGTGTTGCTTCGCTGGTTGGTGTTTGGATTATAGGCGTATTTATTGACCGTAAGCTACGCTTTTTGGTTCTGATCAGCCTGGGTGGATTCGCGTTAGCATCCACGACATTAGGTATAGGGAGTAGTCAACCCATCGTTGTTTATCTTGCCATAGCTATGTGGGGACTAACGTTTGGGGGCGCACCTACGCTTCTTCAAACGGCCATTGCAGATGCAGCAGGCGAAGGTGCAAATGTGGCTCAATCTATGTACGTTACAGTATGGAATTTAGCGATCGGTGGCGGGGGTGTGGTTGGGGCCATTCTTTTGATGACCGTTGGGGTAGGTTCTTTTCCATTGGCAATATGTATATTACTTCTTCTTGCCTTCATCGTTGTATATCGAGCGCATGAGCACGGATTCCCTTCTAAGAAATACTGAAAGAACAAGGTAAGTAATGAGATGTGCTGTACGAGTATTTAAATATCAGTTGATGAAATACGTTGAAGTCATAAAAAGAGATCATTATGTTTTAGATGGATCACAACGGAGAGGCGGAAGAACAATGAGTTTACAATTCCCAAAAGATTTTTTATGGGGGGGTGCAGTGGCAGCCAACCAATTAGAAGGAGCTTATGATATCGATGGAAAAGGTTGGTCGACCCAAGATGTTATGCCAAATGGGATTAAAACGCCACCTACAGAAGTTCCTACTGAAGATAACATGAAGCTCATTGGAATCGATTTTTATCATCGTTACAAAGAAGATGTCAAGCTATTCGCTGAGATGGGTTTTAAGGTGTTCCGGACATCTATTGCTTGGTCGCGGATTTTCCCTAAAGGTGACGAGCTGGAGCCTAACGAAAAGGGATTACAATTTTACGATGATTTATTTGATGAATGCCATAAATATGGCATTGAACCACTAGTAACCATCTCTCATTATGAAACGCCACTACATCTGGCCCGAGAATATGATGGATGGGTGAATCGTAAACTTATTGGTTTCTATGAGCGCTATGTGCGTACCATCTTTACTCGATACAAAAGCAAGGTTAAATATTGGCTCACCTTTAATGAGATTAATTCCATTTTGGAATTACCATTTATGAGTGGTGGCATTAACACACCAAGAGAAAAACTTAGTAAGCAGGATCTGTATCAGGCAATTCACCACGAGTTTGTTGCAAGTGCACTAGCGGTGAAGATTGGTCATGAAACTAACCCTGATTTTAAGATTGGTTGTATGGTACTCAGCATGCCGATATACCCTATGACTCCTCATCCAAACGATGTCATTAAAACGATGGAGAGTGATCACAAAAATACGTTCTTTGCTGATGTTCATGCACGAGGTTATTACCCGGGATATATGAAACGTTTCTTCAAGGAAAACGGCATTACCATTCATTTTGAACCAGGGGATGAAGAAATCCTAAAGCATACCGTCGATTTCATATCCTTTAGTTATTATATGAGTATTTGTGAAACCGCAGATCCGAAGTTACAAATTAGAGGGGAAGGGAACATGATCGGTGGGGTAGCCAATCCATATCTTGAAGCTAGTGATTGGGGTTGGCAGATTGATCCTCAAGGACTACGTTACATTCTTAACGCGTTTTATGATCGATATCAGAAGCCTCTATTTATTGTGGAAAACGGATTGGGAGCGATGGATCAGTTAGTTACAAATGAAAAAGGCGAAAAAACGGTTGAAGATGATTATCGGATTAATTACATTAAAGAACATTTAATTCAAGTTGCAGAGGCGATAGAAGATGGCGTGGATCTGATGGGTTACACGACATGGGGTTGTATTGATCTCGTTAGTGCTTCGAATGCGGAGCTGAAGAAACGCTATGGTTTTATTTATGTAGACCGTCATGATGATGGATCAGGAACGTTGGAACGATATCGTAAAAAGTCGTTTTACTGGTATAAGGATGTCATCTCTACCAATGGTAATAGTTTGTTCGAGTAGATTGATCTGGATATACCAAGGGGACTAAGGTGTAGCTGTTTGTTGTAGACGTTCGAAAAATTAGAGTAGACGAAAATTTAAACAAATGAAAAAGTGAGGAGATTTTTTATATGTCTAATATACAAGGTAAGGTAATCATTGTTACAGGCGCCTCTAGTGGGATTGGTGAAGCCACAGCAAAAGAACTTGCATTAAAAGGTGCGAAGCTAGTGCTAGCCGCTCGACGTGAAGATCGCTTGAAAACTCTACAACAAGAAATTCAAAAAAATGCGGGGAAAGCAATATACAAAGTTACTGATGTTTCATCTCAAGAAGACATGAAAGCATTGGCTAATTATGCGATTCAAGAGTTTGGCCAAATTGATGTTATGGTCAACAATGCAGGAATCATGCCATTGTCACCAATCTCTGAGCTCAAGGTAGATGAATGGGATAACATGGTTGATGTAAATATAAAGGGTGTACTTTATGGTATTGCAGCGGTCCTTCCAACCATGAGGGAGAGAAAAGAAGGACATATTATTAACGTTTCCTCCATCGCCGGTCACTTGGTTTTCCCTGCAAGTGCAGTGTATAGTGGAACAAAATTCGCTGTACGTGCGATTACAGAAGGTCTCCGTATCGAAGAGCACTCTAACCGAATCCGCACTACAATCATTTCACCAGGATCTATTGCCACAGAGTTAACAGAGGGAATTTCGGGTGAAGAGTTAAAGAGCGCAATTAATAAAAATATGAATATTGCCATTGAACCTGCTAGCATTGCACGTGCTATTGCCTTTGCAATTGAACAACCAGCCGATGTAGCAGTAAATGAGATGATTGTTCGCCCAACAGTTCAGCAACTCTAATTATTTTTGGAAGCAAACAATTAAGATATAAATCTTTCTAAATAAAGCAGCCTCACACTGGGGGCTGCTTCTATCTTGTTAACTTTAAAAGTAATATAACTGGCTGCATTTCACAAAAGCAATAGTGATTCAGGAATTGGATTAATGGAGACTGTATACCAAATAATTTGGAGGAGATACTCAATATTGATAAAAGTTAATTGATCACAAGAATTAGAATTCAAAAAAATACATTAGAGAAATGAAAGGAGAAATAATGGAGACGAAGGAGTTATATACGGAGGATAGTTATTTAAAAGAATGCTCGTCAGAAGTTGTTTTAATGCAAGATCAATTTATTACATTTAATAAAACTATTTTTTATCCTGGTGGCGGGGGCCAGCCTTGTGATATAGGAGTGATTAAGCAAGGTGATGAAATCTACCGGGTCTTAAATGTAAATAAAGTTGAGGGTAAAATTATTCATGAACTAGATCGCCCATTGCATGACATAAGTCAACCAGTAGTGATGCAGATTGATTGGGACTGGCGATTCAAGAACATGCAATACCATACATTGCTTCATGTTATTTCAGGTTATATGTATCAGCATTACAATGGTCTAGCTACAAGCAGTCAAATTGAAATGGATTATGCTAGACTAGAGCTATCTTTTTCTCCCGATATCATCGAGGAAATACCTTTTGATCGATTAGAAGAATCAATAAAAAAGATACTTTCAGACTCTCATGAAGTTATTATAAGAACAATTAGTAGGGTTGCAGCTGAGCAAAAGGAAGGAGCTATAAAGACGGTAATTAATTTACTACCAGCTTCTCTTAATGAGATTCGAGTTGTCCAAATAAAAGATATTGATGAACAAGCTTGTGGTGGGACTCATGTCAATAATACAACTGAAATTAATGATTTTTCTATTGTGAAAATTCAAAATAAAGGGCAGACAAAAAAAAGAATTCGAATTCAACTGACTAGCTAATGCTTTCTAAGCTGTTTTAGCTCAAGAGTATCTTTTATGACTTTGGGGAATTGTTTTATTAAGAAAAATGTGCGGTACATGATTTCGTTGGGGATACAGAAGAATTGAGTGCACGATCCCAAAGACTGTCAAAGGAAATTAGGAGAGGAGGAAAAAGTGATTTCATCACATGCTGCTTAACATTAAGCAACGTTAAAGAAGGGATATCAGCAAGTGGTAGCAGTAGGACTGTTGGAGTTATTCTTGTACCTGAGGTGCAATAAATAAGTGTTGAAAAATGGTATGTTTATATGAACTACTGTAGGTGGGTATTCTGTTCTCTCTTCGTAATAAATTTAATCGTTGACTGATATATCTGATTATAGATAGGCAAATAAGATATATTAATACATGTTATAATATTCCTATTGTGTGATCTGAAGAGAGATAGAGTATAGAATCACATGCATATAAAATTATGAACGAGCTATGTAGGATTGAAAATATAATAAATCAAATTGGAGGGGCGGAATGGTTAAAAATTCAAATGAATTACTCATGTTCGAAATAGAACAGCTTATCATGAGTAAACGAGAAGACGAATACTGGGATTTTAAACAATCACATCATTCGAATACAGCTAACTTATTACATGATATTATCTGTATGGCTAACAACAAAGCTGATCGCGATGCTTATATAATCTTTGGTGTAATGGATCAAACTGGAGAAATCATAGGTGTAGAGCGAGATGAACAGCGTAGAAATCAACAAGAACTTATTAATCAATTGAAAAGTAAAAAGTTTGCAGGTGGTGTAAGACCGAGAGTTGAATTACGTACTCTTTTCATAGATAAACATGAAATAGATGTTTTGATTATAATGAATTCAATGGAGACGCCTTATTATCTTACCGAAAGTTATGAAGATAAGAAAACAAAGAGATGTGTTAGGGCTAATCACATTTATACCAGGGTAGGGGATACAAATACGGATATTGATAAGAGTGCTGATATCAACGATATTGAGTATCTATGGAAGAAAAGATTTGGCCTACACCTGTCTCCTTATGAGAAACTAATGCACAAATTGAGATCTAAGGAAACTTGGATCGGAGATGAAGACCAGTTTTACAATCGGGAAAACCCAGAGTTTACTTTGTCTTTAACTGATGACAGTGATCTAAGAAATACCCCAGAGTTTTACGCGTATACCATGACAGACAGTTCAGTTTCATACAAAGTTATAACAGCAAATTACTATGGTACTACCCTTTATAGTAAAGGAATCGTTTATTTAGATGGAGCGAGATATTTTACTACGACTCCGGACTGGGGGTTTATAGATTTAGATGATTACCACCAGGACACTATCCCATATAAATATTTTATCAATAACGATATAAACTACCTTCTGCATAACTTTTTATTTCAAGAGGACCAACATGAGGCACACATAGCCAGAAGGAGATTTCTAGAAGTGATTTTAATTTTTCACGACGAGATTGAAAGAGTACAGTTTGAAGACTATGTCTTCAATAATAAAGATATCATGATCAATTATATAGGTTCAGATATCAATGAGTATGTATTAGATGAAAGCAGACCAGGGGAGGTTGCAGCAGAAAGAATTAAAGCCTCTATAGCATTAAAACGTATGCTTGAAGAGTACCGTGAACTGACTATATAAAACAAAGGGGTAGTTTGAATTGAAGAAAGTGTTAGCTACAATATTGATTTTTAGTATTACGTTTGTTCTATTCATACCTAATAACATCGTATCAGCAGCTAAACCGCATACTGTAAACACGAAGATCCATACGTATAAGGGTCAAAAATATGTCCAAATCACCGGTGGAAATCAACAAGTAAAGGACAAAATCAATAAGGTCTTGAAGATTTATGCTGTAAAAGCATCCCAAGAAAACGTAGAATTAAAGAAACAGCAAAATTACTTTTATAGACAAACGACATCCGAGACGAAATTTAATAATAATCAGCGATTATCCGTTGTATTTAAAGATTATTACTACAAGGGTGGGGTGCACGGATATGAAGAAGCGACTACATACAATTTTGATTTGAAAACAGGATCACAACTTTTTTTAAATAACGTTGCTAAGACGAACCAACAGAGTGTTAACCTTTTCGACGGTATTGAGTCTGGATTAAGGGTTAAGAAGGAAGTGTTCGACGATAAGATTAGAAATTTCCCGCTAAGTAAAAAATCCAGTTTTTATTATTATAATGATGGGATTGTCATAATTTTTGACCCGTATCAAGTAGGCCCTTATGTAGCTGGGTTTATAGAAGTAAAAGTACCCTACACAAGAATCCAGTCCAACAATACTTTGCCCTTTTTAGATTTAACAAAAGACTCGGTTAAATATTTAAAGCAGGGAAAATTACCTGGTTTCAAAGAAATAAGCTTTGGAAAAACCATAAAACAAGTATCTGATGCACTGAATAGCAAAGTGAGAGAATCCTATTATGAGAGTGGAGGACTATTCTGGATTTTTGAAGGATGGAACTATGCTTCTTTCAATTTCAGTGAAGAATCTGGGCGACTGGCTTATGTATATTTAAGTGCTAGGGCTTTTCCTATGAAAGGGTTCGATGATATCGAGAAGATCTTGGGCAAAGGCACAAGGTTTGAAAGTACAGAGTATGAAGGAGAATTTGTCCTCACGTATCAATTTGATAATGTATATCTTGAATTCACATCTGAATCTCCTAAAGAGTCCGTTAATGCAATTAAGATTTCAAAAAGATGAATTGGTTTGGTTTAAGCTGACTACTATGTATAAATCAATTTATTTAACTGGAAGGTGCTTACCAACTATTATTTACTAGATCAGGAGGATTGTCCGATCTTTTTATGAATTCTTGTTAGATTTGGAACCTACTGATGTGATCAGAAATATCCAGATCTAACAAGAATATTTTAAGGTTTCAATCTAAGGAGGATGAACTAGATGTTAATTGAATGGATTAAAATAAAGGGTCTTCGAAATTTTGGTGATGAGCTTATTAACTTCTCTAATCAAACTTTGATAATTGGAGCAAATGATGTGGGGAAATCTAATTTGATTTTTGCGCTTAGAATATTATTTGATCGAGGGTTGAGTGATAAAGATCTAGATTTACTGGATAGTGATTATAATGTTTATACAAAAGCTAACTCAATAGAAATTACAGTGAAGATCAGTAATGTAACGGAAGACTGTTTGATAAGCACATTTAAAGGTGATATCCAAAATGGAACTGTTTATGTTCAATATAGGAACTCCAAAAATGGCGAGTTCAGCACTTATGCTGGTCATTCAGTAGATGCATTGGAACTGAAGTCGCCTCGTTTTTATATCAAAAGACTTAATATGGAATGTGTTAATTCTAATAGAAATCTATCATCATTCATAAAAAGAGAAAAAAATCAAATATTAGAGAATGCGAAGTCACAACTCTCTGCGGAATTAGCAGAAGAAGATAAGATCTCCATTGATAAACTAAAAGTGGTACTAAACGATGTGAGTTCAGGAGTGGATGAGTTAAATTATATAAAAAAATCCTTGGCGAGTGTGAATCAAGAATTGAAAGATTTAGCTATACATAATGAGAATCAAGACTTGAGTTTTAAAAACGCAAACTCCGACGTAAAAACGATGCTTGAAAATTTAGAATTAACTTACGCATCTGAAGGTGAAACTCTCACATTAGGTGGAGATGGAAGAAATAACCAAATTTTCTTAGCCACTTGGGTAACTAAGCAAAAAAGTAAAATAACACTTGAGAGAGTTACCTTTTTTGCTATTGAGGAACCGGAGGCACATTTACATCCTCACCAACAGAGAAAACTCTCTAGCTATCTATTAGATAATTTCAAAGAACAAGTTTTTATAACTACTCATTCACCTCACATAGCTGCTGACTTCCGTCCGGATAAAATTGTTAAATTGAAAACAAATAATAAAAAAACTAGTGCTGCAAACGGAGGATGTAGTGAAGACATAAGCCTGAAATTTGATGATTTTGGGTATAGATTAGATGCTATTACTTCGGATATATTTTTTGTGAACGCCGTGTTTTTAGTTGAAGGTCCCTCAGAGAAACTTTTTTATACAGCTGTGTCTAAGAAGAAGGATATAGATCTTGATCGTCTCAATGCTTCAATAATTTCTGTAAATGGAGTTGGATTTAAACCATATATAAAAATATGCCAAGCATTGGATATACCATTCGTATTTAGGACTGATAATGATATTTTCAGTAAGAAAAAGACTATTGGAACTAAGCCTCAGGAGTTTTCGTTTCAAGCGGGTGTGTCACGAATAATGGGGATATTTAAGGAAGTGTTAGATAAAGACGAAAATGCTGTCCTTCTTGAATATTGGGGGAAAAATGAGTCATACAACGAATGGCCTAAGGACTCTAAGATTCCCCAAAAAGCAGTTGATATTCTAAATCATATTACACAGGAAGTAGAAAAAAAGAATATTTATTTGTCACATAAAGATTTAGAGAATGATTTAGTAGAAAGCAATCTATATAGTAACCTGAAAAGTTTCTATAACACGAGAGCAAAAAGTAGCACGGTTAAAATTATGCAAAAAGCTAAAGCAGAGAATATGTTTGAATTTTTGAAAAATAATTATGATGCTTTGGATTGCTTGGAAAAAGACGATATTGTTAAGCCCTTAAAAAAAATTAAAGAATTAGCTGAAAAGGTCGTGAAGGAGAATGGGTAATTCTTTTCCTCCCACTGATGAGCAAAATATAATCATTGAAGAAACTGGAAATCTAGTTGTTACTGCAAAACCTGGAAGTGGTAAAACATTTACGGTTGTAGAAAAGATAAGTGTGATTTCTAAGACGTTATTAAATTATCAAGGTGTAATTGCAATTTCATTTACGAACAAAGCAAGTGACGAATTAGAACTTCGATGCAGAAAAAAAGGGGTTAAAAAGAATAATAACTTCTTTGGAACAATTGATAAATTCTATATTTCCGAGATAATTATTCCTTTTGCAAAGTTGTTAATTGGAAAAAATGTTACATGGGAAGTAAAAAATTCGGTGGATGATTTTCCGAAGTATGCGAGACTAAAAGATCTTAATAAAAAATTTAATGATGAAGAATTATTGGAACTACTTCAAAAATCACTGAGTGAAGGGTATGTATTTTTAGAAATATGTGCTGAAACGGCTCAGTACATTTTAAATGTTGTTCCTGAATGCATATCATACTTGTTAGCGCGTTATACTCATATCTTTATAGATGAATATCAGGACTGTGGCAAATTTCAACATCATATTTTTCTGAAGTTAGTGGACGCTGGAATGGTTGGTATCGCTGTTGGAGATCTAAATCAAGCAATTTATGCATTTAGTCAGAGATACTCGAAGTTTTTATTTTCATTAATTTCAAACGAAGATTTCAGATATTTAGAAATAACTAAGAACCATAGGTGTCATAAAAGCATTTCAGATTATTCATTAGCTCTTATGGGAATTCCTAATATTAACTTATCGGATGATCCAAGAGTCTTCAAAACGTATATTCCAGGAACAGATCATAATATTTTTGAATCGATAGATTTTAATTTACCTTTACTAAAAGAGAGGTACAATCTTGAGAATAACAATGATTTTGCAATTCTATGTAGAGGGAATGAGACAGCAAAAAGAGCAGCAGAATTTCTTCGTACTCCGAATAAATTGTTTGTTGAGACTGCCTTAGATAGAAGCAATTCACATTGGGGAATTATATTTAATGATATGTTATCTTCTTATTTTATGTTTGGAGGTGGACTCACGACAAAATTAGATTTTGTACAGAGCTACTTTAATGAGGATTTAGATATGCGGAAATTTGAAAGAGCACTTAATGTAATTCATGCAATTTTTATATTAGGCGAAGAAGAATTAATCAGTAATATTGATTTATTTATATGTTTTGCAGAAATGGTTCATCCAGACGATAGAGATTTAGAAGTATGTAACGAATTAAAGCTTATTCTAGGAGATACTCAAAAACTAAATAGTTTTAAGCCGGCTACAGAGAATGAGGTTAATATAATGACGCTCCATAAATCAAAAGGATTAGAGTTCAAAGTTGTATTTCATTTGGATTTATACAGATGGATACTACCCTTTGAAGGAGCTAGGACGTCAGAAGAAGAGTATATCCAAGCACTTAATTTACATTATGTGGGTGTAACTAGAGCAGTTGAGGCTTGCTATATTATGCAAGCTACTCTCCGCTATCGCCCAGCGCAAGGAGATCTTTGGTCAGCGGAGGAATCACCCTTTTTACATCTACACAATACATCTAGTCTTAGGCAAGATATTTATTGTTCAATCCCTCAAGTTCCTTTTCATACTGCAATCAGTAAGATTCTAGTCAAATAGTTGCTTCAGACACGGAAGTATCAGAGTATCAAAGAGGTATCAAAAGTATAATTAGTATTTACGATATTATTGTTGTATTGGAGCGATACTATAGTATCATAAAATTTTTTGTCATGATGGAGAGACGCTTTGAAAAAAAATGAGTTCCATGTGTTTTAAAATGTAAGGAAGTTGGGATAACATGTTGAATTTCGAAATAACAAGTCAAATGGAGAAAGAAATTAAACAATGGGACTCTTGCAAACCTCTCGACGTATCAGGAGCAAAGTTTGCTTATACTTTCATTCCTACGGGGATTGGTTTGATTATTGAAATAGAGTGTGACGTTTGTAAAAGGAAAATTTCATTTAATGAGTTTTAAAACACAAAAGGAACCAGTGCACTAAAAAATGCAACTGGTTCTTTTACTTTTTACATTTGATAGTAAGATTGAAAGACAGCTTGGACTAGATCAATATATCGGGCTATCGGATATGCATTATGAAGTATCCTCAAGATTACACAAATTATCCTTAGGTTTTGTTAGTTGGCTTAATCCCATATTACAGAATGCCTTCAAATTGATAGGGTGTATTTGTATCAGATTTAGATGATTTTGATATCTTAAACCAGTGTTAATCGAGGCTAGAAGGAGCGTTGTAGGAGATATTACAGAAGATGTAATTCGGAAAAATGTAAAAGATAGACGGAAATAAATATCTGGAGAAGAGGAAGATCTCCTTTTGAGGCGATTTTTCATTTTATCCCCTTTTCTAAAATATAAATTTCCGTAGCAATTTTATGTAAGGCTTTTTTGCCAGCATGGCTTAATTGTTGATGTAATCTGATAAGAGAAGTACTTGCTTCGTCCTCTGGAGTCATCAGATGGCCAAATAAGATATAATCTGTACTCACTTCTAGAGTTAGAGCCATTTTAATAAGGAGGTCAATACTGGGTAAACCTTTACCACTTTCAATTCGTTTAATATTCTCATCCGAAGTTTGAAGAGCTTGGGCAAAAGATACACGGTTATGAAATCGTGTCTTTCGAAGTTCTTGTATTCGGTTTCCCGTATCTTTGAAATTCATGCGATAATCACCCCTTGCCCAATAATAGCCAAATTAAAATAAAACAAGAAGGGTATACAAAGTACCTATAATATAGGTATAATCAATATCGGATCTTCTCATTCCTAAAGGTAAAGGAGTAGCCATGTATGAGTAATAACAATAAGGCGAATATCCTTGTTTTAATGGATGAGCATAACTGTCGAAATGTGTATAGAATTGAAAAATTCATCTTATATCAGAAGTGTTATTTCATTTTGATAACGGACGAAGAGCGGTTCGAATTGCTGAAAGAAGAATTTACTCCGAGAGGAAAGGAATGGATTAGTGCGGTCCATGAAGAAATAATAGCCATATCTGCCGTGGCTCAATTACCTTTTCCAATCGTAAGCTCAGATAAGAGATATCGAACAGTAGGTCTTATGTTTACGGAGGATTTAAAGGCTAATGTTGCTAGATCGTATCAGTTCATTGTAGCAGGGGATGATGAAAACATTGATGTAATCCTCTATCTTCCACATATAATTGACCCCAATTTATAGGACAACCTGGACAAACAACAAGGAGTATGATGACAACTATGAATTCCAGTTTAGCTAGACCCATCGTGATAGAGAATGTTCTTTTAAATAAAATACGTGGGAAAATAACATATCAAAGTTCACTTTCCGCACATGATTCTTTTTTGTTAACTTTCGTAAAATCGTATGATGATCCATCGGGTAAGGGATATCAACGTCCAGTTGATATCAGAAGATGTAATGACTTTGCTTTTTATTTATCTAGGGGAGACGAAGCTCTATTCACTCCTTTATTATTAAACGCGTCCTCAAATTGGGAGTTTACAGCATATGACAAACAACGTCCAACATTTGGTCGTCTCATTTGTAAGGCCAAGGCGTCTCTAATGGATGGGCAACATCGATTAGGGGGAATAAAACGCTATATTGAGGAAACAAATTCCGATTTGGCTGTTCCTTTTGTAGCGTTTCATTATTTAGATGATGACGAAGAAATCCAATTGTTTAATATTATAAATACCAAAGCTAAAGGAATTGCCCCTTCTCTAAGTAAATACCTTACTAGAGCCTCAGATGATATTAGTTGGATTGCAACGGAATTACTCGTAAGAGCAGATAGTCCGTTTCATCATATTGGCAGCATCGTTGGTAAACGAAACAAGGGAAGACACATTACCCTTCAAAATTTGTACCGGACATTGAAGTATCTGACAAGGAAACCGCAATGTTCAGCTTTGACCAAAGAGGTCAAATTACATGTATCTTTGCTTTATTTCAACTCAATCAAAGAGAAGTTTTATCCACAGTGGATTGACTATAAAGGACAGCGATTAACTCATATTGTTTGTCTTGATGCTTTATCTATGGCAGGCTCGGATCTCATTGAAAGCTGTATCAATGAAGAGGGGAATATTGATTATAAGATGATTCCTAAAAAGATTGAAAAATTAAAGGGTATAGATTGGTCATCAGATGGTCATCTAAAGTATATCAAGGGGATTTCAGGCTCTAAAGCCCTTGCAGAGGATCTTACAGATCTGATGCTGGTTTAGGTCTCCACCTGATTAGATTTACACGGAAATGAACGGAGAAAACCATGGTTGGCGTGGAAGCTACATTAACAGTGAAGTACAGCCCAGCTATTGGGGCAATAGTGGATTGCTTCATGAGAAACCCAGACCACATATTTAAGTCTTTATACAGATAAATATAGTGCTCGCAACACGGAAAGTGACAGTATGATTCACTTATAAGGACATAAACTGGGAGACGCAGCTCTGGTAGTAACGTGACCTTCCAGAATTTATATACGCTTATTGAGTTATTAACAAAATCTGCAGCGAGCTGAACAAAGAATTGAAACTAACGCTGAGTCTGATGTATTTTGATGCTGTTAAAAAAGTAGATGCTTACATCCTAGCTGCTAACAAGCGGTATTCGAAATTTAATGAAATAATTATAATATAATTTTATAGTATCTCATAGATAGTCACTATTCCTAGTGGCTTTTTTGTTTTCCACACTTAGCAAGTTAGATACATGTATCCTTGTGGAAACCGGGAGGAGAGAAGACGCTAAAGATAAGTTACTTTGTAGTTCTGAAGAGTGATCAACTCTAAAAGTAATTAATACATACTATAATTGATGGTGAAGAAGCACTCGAGTAAAAACCATGTGTTATATGACAAGGGCATCTTAACAAGATGTGCTTTCAAAAATCTTTAGTGTCTTAGTAGAGTTGTATATATCAGTTGCTTTGAGCTGTCTTTTCAATTATTCCTTAAACGGAAAGATGAGCAGTAGGAACGTATATCAATTAAAACGGTCGTTGGTAAGATAATTATTTCAATTTAAGATAATACCTATTTAGTTTTTATTCTCAGATGTCGATATAAAAAATAAACTGGATTCTATGTTATAGAAATGGAGATTTTCAGGGGAGGCTGCTATAGTGTTGGTGAAAGTTGTTGGGAATGGAGGACATATACGAGCGAATCCAATAAACCAGTTTTATCTTGTGGAAGACGAATGGAATGACTGGTTTGAATTCAAGACTATGTATTCTTTACGATATGTTAATCATTCTGGTGAGGTTGAATATATCGGCAGTCTAAAAATTGGTCAAGTTAATATGTCTAGAGGTCAAAAAAGGCCTGACTTACCAGAGGAATTTGATCAATTAAACGATGAATTTTTCTCAGTAGGACAAGATGTATCTTACTACGAATATCTAAATAATCTTGGAGATGATATTCGGGAAGGTATTCTAAAATCATTAAATGACATGGCTCTATTGTCATCTGCATATGAGAGAGCGATGTCACAAAGAGTTACTGGACAATCTTTAATGAGAAGTGTGCAAAGAACTTCAGTACTAGGACAATATCGTCGATTGGCTAAAGGAGATGCAAGACTCACTCCGTATGAGTTTAAATATGTTGGCCCATATTATACAAACACTGAGCGTCTCGAATTGACTTTTGAAGTAGGGCCTAAATCAAACCCTCCAACCAATATTCATATCTTAATTGGTCGAAATGCTGTTGGGAAAACTTTCTTAATGAATAATATGATTGATTCTTTAATAGATAAAAAAAATCCTTCAAAAGTTGGGTATTTTAGTCCTATTTCTGAAGAAATAACCTCTGAGAATTTATTCGCAAACGTAGTTTCGGTATCATTCAGCGCGTTTGATCCAGCAGAGCCACTTCCAGAACGTAGAAATAAGTTAGAAGGTACCCCGTACTCTTATATCGGCTTAAAACAATTTAAGAAACCTCCTAAAAGTCCAGATAACTTGAAATATGAATTTGCAAATAGCTTAAATGCTATAGTCAGGAGTAGTAAAACAACTAGATGGCTCAGAGCAGTAGAGATGCTTTCATCCGATCCAATCTTCATGGAGTCAGATGTTCCAAGTATTCTACAGTCTGAAAACGAAGATGGAAGTCAAACAGAATTAGATGAAACAGATTTAATGGATCAGGGTACAGACGAGGAAAAAAAATTAAAATCTAGAGCCCAAAAGTTTTTCCATCGGTTAAGCTCTGGACACAAAATTGTGTTACTCACTCTAACTAGACTAGTTGAGACGGTAGAAGAAAGAACTATAGTTCTATTAGACGAACCCGAAGCTCATTTACACCCCCCCTTACTTTCGGCATTTGTTAGGGCTTTATCCGATCTATTGACTCGGAGAAATGCGGTAGCGATCATTGCGACGCATTCCCCAGTTATTCTGCAAGAAGTACCACGTAGTTGTGTTTGGAAGCTTCGCAGACAAGGAAAAACTCAATGGTCCAGCCGTACTGATATTGAGACTTTTGGTGAAGGGATTGGTGCATTAACGAGAGAAATTTTCGAACTAGAGGTATTTTACTCAGGATTCTACAAGATGTTAACTGAAGCAGTTAAAGAACATAGTGACTATGTTTCGATACTGGAACATTTTAATAATGAGTTGGGAATAGAGGCACGTGCAATTGTACGAGGACTTGTAGCTTCTATTGAAAAAGAGGAGGAATAAGTATATGCGTTCCCTCCCTAAGCCATCAATCAAAGTAGAAGATGTTTTTATTCAAACCATTAGTAAGGTGAAAGATAAATCATTGAAAAGAAGATTAGAGAGATGCTTGCCAGAGATCATTATAGATTCAAACGAATTTGATCTCAAAGCAAGTAATGCAAAACTACACGAAATTGCAGAGAAGTCCCATGTTAATGGTGATATTACTAAAGATGAAATGATTAAGGTTTATGATGGTAGGCTGGCTAAAAAAGATAGTCCTGGTAGAGAGTTTTATATGACATTAAGATATCCTAAAGGTATTGATAAATGTCCATTATGTGGGCAGTTGCCTATTAAAACTTTGGATCATTATTTGGCAAAAACTAAACATCCATCTTTGGCTATTGCCCCAAATAATTTAGTGCCTGCATGTAGTGATTGTAATAAAATTAAGGGTTCAGTGAATCCAATTAATAGTGAACAAGAAACCCTACATCCTTATTTTGATAACATTGATGGAGATCAGTGGCTATTTGCAGAGGTTATTCACACGGATCCAGTGTCGTTAATTTTTTTTATACGATCTCCTGACAATGCAACCAAACTTATGGAAAAACGGGTGAAGTACCATTTTGAACTGTATGAATTAAATAATTTGTATAGTTCTGAGGCTGCCTCTGAAATTTCAGATATTTCTTACCAGATTGGAAGGTTGTTCGATTTGGGTGGGGCAGAAGCGGTACGACTGCATCTAACTGAAACTGCAGATAGTTGTTTGAGTTCTCGTAAAAATTCTTGGAAATCAGCAAGTATCAAGCTCTCGCAGCAGATTCATGGTATTGTAGTCAACGTACATCTTCGTAGTTTTAATAGACTGTTGAAGGAATACCTTATATAAAAAGTATACAGAAAGATGCCTTTATATTAAATCATCTATAGAGGGTCTTTCTGTATTTTTATTTGTGAGTCCCTAAAAATCTAGTTTTCTAGTCACTGAGAATGATTTTATAACTATAGAATCACTAACATACCTTATTTATTATAGCTTGAAATAGTGTACATATTTTGTTGCTTTAGAAGTAGCACTATAAAAAGTATTGAACTGGTAAGGGGTAGATTATAGTGAAGTATTGACAAGACAATATAAACCACGGGAGTAAAACATCATCAACCGAAGCCTGGCTCCAATACTGGAATGCCAAAACCGCTGTGATATCTGCAGGAGTTAACAATACATATGGGCATCCCAATCCAGGAGTGATGGAACGTCTGGAAGCTACCGGGTCAGATATTTATCGGACGGATCAGATGGGTGAGGTCCAGATGAGAGTGAAAGATGGGAAGATTGATGTTCGATACAAGTTGTTTGGAGTTGAGTGACGGCACGCGATCTATTTATCGGTGTGAAGATGAGTGAAGAAAACTCCGATTTAATACCAACTGGGAAGTTAAAAAGACAAGAGAACATACAACAATGTGGATAGTCTGAGCGGAAAAAGTATTGAAGTTACGTGTAAATATCGAGTAGATGATTCCACCTATGAAACCTAATAGAGCATATGCGGCAATAGCAACGAGCAATCTCATATGCGTATTATCCTTTTTTCTGTATAAAAGTAACCCATCAACCAATATAGAAAGTGGTGTAATTAAGAAAAGTAAAATAGCGAGGTTAATCAATAAGCCAACCGTAAATTTATACCCGAATGAATAATAGTGAGTATTCTCTATTCTTTCATCCAAGGGAACGTAGTGATATATCCCCATTACAAGTGAAATTACAATTGCAGTTAATAAAGCTGCAAGTATTTTTCCGCGCGGCCTATTGATTCTATGGGTGTTTGTCATTTGAATATTGACCTCCATCTTGAATAACTATATTAACAAAAGATAGGTTAAGGTAGTTGATATAGTTTAACATACAGAGGTTGGAGGAAAATAAGTAAAACAATTTTTATTCTGATCGAGATGACAGGGATTCCTCACTTCATTTGATTGCAAAATACAGCACAGCAAAAAAAAGCCCGCTTTCCGTTACACTCCAGAAGGGAGAATATCGGAAAACGGGCCATTTTTTCAAAGTGTAGAAGAAATATAAGAACTACTCCACGCCATCCTTAAAGTGTTTGTTCCAGTGTTTGTCGCCTTTGTGCAACAGATCTTCTACTGTTTTCTCAAGAGTCATCAACAACTGTGCTCTGACATCAAGTACGGTTTCTCTGTACAAGCGTTCTTCCGATCCAACGATTTTATCGCCGTATAATGCCTGTGCAGCTACGTACTTCCGATGTTCCTCGACCAGAGTATCGATGGACTCCAATGCGTGTTCCACAAAGTGGGAAATGCTTTGGTATTCTTTGGGCATTTGTTCTTTTAAAG
The DNA here is from genome assembly GCF_001570725.1 of Paenibacillus amylolyticus. GTDB lineage: Bacteria > Bacillota > Bacilli > Paenibacillales > Paenibacillaceae > Paenibacillus > Paenibacillus amylolyticus_A. The sequence continues at coordinate 3,536,914 of NZ_BCNV01000001.1, read as the reverse complement.
CTTGAATTTTCGCAAGAGCTGGCATGCTCATCACCTCGTGTTTATGAATGTAAATTTACAATACACTATTTTCATGAAAATTGCATTAAAAATAGCTTAAATTTGGACAAATTTCGACTTTTTTTTATTTTGAGGACCAAATAAGTGGTTAGCTATAATGTATGCCATTGCATTTGAATTGAGTCGTGTAAGTAATGGAATCCCTTTTAGACTCGTTTGGTGACTCGTTATGCGATTTCTGTTATTCTAAGAGAAGATTTCAGCGGCCCTAATACATACGCCGTTATTTTGTTATGGCAAATTAAAAAAATACTTAACTTTGCAACAATTTTATTGATGATCACGTCTGTAAGGTTGCAGGGAGAGGGGGATCCTTTGTGGTAGAGCCGGAACTCATCAGAGCCGCTCAATCGGGCGATCGCGACGCTCTAATTACCCTATTGCGGGAGATTGAACAACACGTCTATCGGACCGCATATTACATTCTAAATAATGAACAGGACGCTTTGGATGCTGCTCAGGAAGCGTTGATCCGAATTTACACCAAAATCAATTCATACGAAGAAAAGGCCCAATTCAAAACATGGGTACAACGCATCGTCACGAACATCTGTATTGATAAATTCAGAAGAACCAAGCCGTCCGTCTCCATTGACGAACATGACATGGTTTTTCAGGATAATCAGGATGTGGAGTACGAGGTCATGTCTACATACGTGGCCCAAGACATTCAGGATGCAATCAACAAGCTTCCCGAGCATCATCGTACCGTTATTGTTCTAAGATATTTGCAGGACTTATCCTACAATGAAATTGCGGATTGTCTCGATCTTCCGTTGAATACGGTGAAATCTTATTTATTTAGAGCCAGACAGCAATTACAGAATCTACTACAGGAATATCAGAAAGGTGGTGTGACAGGATGAAATGCGAAGAGGTGGTGGAATGGATGCACCGCTATCTGGATCATGATCTGGGCGAAGCGGAAACCGCGCAGATGCTACAGCATGTGGCCAAGTGTCCGGAGTGCGCCGAGAATTTTAGTTTACTCAGAGCTCTTTCCAGAGAACTGGAAGAATTACCGCAAGTAAGCCCGAAGTTTAGTCTGGTTGATGCGATTATGCCACAGCTTGATGCTATAGACGAAGCGCGTAGGGAGCAAAGTAGCACCATACAGGAAATGAATCCTGTCCCCGCTGCATTTGAGAATTTACAACGTTCAAGTGAGCGGAAAACGAAGCAGAAACAAAAATGGCTTAACTCGATGGCAGGACGAATGTCCATGGGGGCAGCGGCTGCGGCAGTTGTATTGGGATTCGCCATCTGGGGATATGAGCCTGAACAGATTGAGAATGCCGATTCTATGTTGCTGAGCTCTGGAGCTACTCAAGAGAGCGGTAATGTGGATCAGAATGCATTGAGCAAAAATATTGAGAATTATGATCCTTCAACTTCATCCCAACCAAGCAGCAACGATGTATTTGTGGATGATTCAAATGCTTCCTCATCGGAAGGAGATAACCTGGGATCTGAAACAATGCCTGAAGAGAATGGTGGAGATCAGGTGCAGGAGCCTGAAGTTCAGACAGATCCGACACCTCAACAACCGGCTACCGAATCGACGCCTGCTCCGAATAAAGGAACTCAGGATAATTCATCCAGTTCTCCTTCGACCGATAGTCAGAAGAGTCAGGGTCAGAGCCAAGACGCTGAGCAGAGAAATCAAGAATCAGGCAGTGCTCCTACATCTTCTACAGATGGTGAAGAGGATGGAACAACCGAACCAGAAAATGGAGATGCGAAATCCTTCGCTTCTCAAGATACAGCTCCGAACACAAATGAAGATGCTCCGGTTGAAGGCAATGCTGCCACTGATTCCGGTACAGGTGCAGATACCTCTGGAGGAAACAAAGGATTGGCAGGACCGGATCAAGGAATGGCTACAACGGCAGCACCAAAAGAATGGAATTCACCTGACGGCTCCTATGTAGTTATGCTTCTTGGTGATCAAATCAGCATATACTCCAAACCTGCCAATGAACCGGATGTTCTTAATCTGGTTGAGCAACGTAGTATAGAGGGGACGCTGAAGTCAGCAAGTTGGTCGAAGGATGGTACCCTATTCAACTACGAAACGGACAAGGACGGAACAACGGCGAAGAACTCGTTTAATGTAACTTCTGTTTCAGGTGGAGCTTCTGCGAAATAAGTGGAATTGGGATTCAACGCCACTAAATGAAAGAACATTTTCAGTATGACAAGCATATATTGGAAGTAACAAAACGTCCTATCTCAGTTCAAACAACTGACGTCGTATGACCGCGCACCGGCTTTTTCTAGAACTGCTGGTGTCTGCGTTTATATAGATGTAGGACAGGGGACCTTCATCCGTAAACTGGATGTAAGGTCCCTTTGTTGTCTTGCGTTTTTTCTGGTAGGATAAGAGGGATAAGGAGGCACCGTGAATGGATGTAAAGAGTGCAACAAAGGCAATACGTAGTGGAGAACCGGCTCCGATCTATGTGCTGTATGGAACGGAAAAGTATCAGATACAGCAGTTTACGGATATGTTAAAGGAACAGGTTATTGAAGAAGAACATCGTGATTTTGCGATTATTCCATATGATTTGTCTGAAACGGCTGTGGAGGTCGTTATTGAAGAAGCGGAGACTGTACCTTTTCTAGTTCCGCGCAAATTGATTATTGTAAGGGATGCTAGTCTGTTTACCGCAGGTAAAGAATCCAAGATTGAACACCAGGTTGATCGTCTGCTTACATATATGGAAAATCCGGCAGAGTACAGTACGATTGTTTTCCTGGCCCAAGGGGACAAGCTGGATGAGCGTAAGAAACTGGTGAAGGCTGTCAAGAAACAGGCGGTAGTTCTTGCTTTTGCTCCACTGAGTGGAGATGAGCTGTTGAATTGGATTGTGAAACTGGCGAAGCAGCGGGATGTCTCCTTTGAGACGGGAGCAGCGGACACGTTGATCAGCTACGCGGGAACAGGTCTGCAGACCCTGTCTGCTGAAGTAGACAAGTTATGTTTGTTTGCGGGTAATGGGGGGACAATTCGTCGCGCTGATATCGAGTCATTGGTTGCCCGTAGTACAGAGCAGAATGTATTTTCGCTGGTGGAAGAACTCGCTAATTTGCGACTGGAGAAAGCACTGGCTCTTTTCTATGAGTTGCTGAAACAACGGGAAGAACCGATTAAAATTGCAGCTTTAATCGCACGTCAGTTTCGGATCATGATTCAGGTGAAAGAGTTAGGCCAGCAAAGTTACTCCCAGCAGCAGATCGCCAGTCAGCTTGGTCTGCATCCATATGCCGTTAAGATTGCGGGTGAACAAGCGCGTAAATTTCAGCCGGATCGTCTGAGAATGATCTTGAGTCACCTTAGTGAACTGGATTACCAGATGAAAACAGGAGCGGTGGATAAAGTGCTGGGTCTGGAGCTTTTCTTATTAAGACTTGGTGCGTGAATGAGTACGTAAACGTAATAGAATACTATTATGATACAAACAAAGCGACCTTTGCTCCATGATGGTTAGATCATCGGATTAAAGGTCGCTTTATCTGTGTCTTATACTTAACGAATCAGATACTAAAAAATCCTGAAAGCCTATGCTGTTCAGGATTTTTCCATTGGATCGTATAAGTAACGCTTCTTACGCTTGTGCGGAAAGAGCGTTCAGTTTTTTCGCCAAGCGAGACTTTTTGCGTGCTGCAGCATTTTTATGAACCAGACCTTTAGTTACAGCCTTGTCCAGCTTTTTGGAAGCAGCTTGAATCGCAGCTTTTGCAGTATCAACTTCGTTACTTACCAGAGCAGCATCAGCAGCTTTAACAGCTGTACGGAGTGCAGACTTCTGGGAAGCGTTGAGTGCGCGGCGCTTGTCGCTCGTTTTTACGCGTTTAACAGCGGATTTGATGTTTGGCATTACATTCACCTCCTGTAAGGCATTTGCATGAATACAAACGTTTCACAACTTAAAATATTCTATCACGCTAGCATGTAAAATGCAACAGATATTCCTACGATGTTCGACATGCTGCATAAAGAAACTCTTTTTCCCACACAATATGCTCAAATGCGGTAAGGGAGGCAGGGACAGAATGACACTGGATTTGCAAAACTATACAGTTCGTACCGATTTGGCAATCGACTCCAAGGAAATGGCGCAAGGTGGACAGAAACAGACGATTCCCGGACTACGGGAAGACGTAGAGAAAAAAGAGGGTATTACGATCACACGTATTGATGTACTTAATGATGAAGCAGCCAAAGCCATTGGTCGGGTGAAAGGCCACTATGTCACTTTGGAGGTGCCGTCACTACGGAATGGGGATACGGAGTTACAGGAGCGCGTTGCCGCCGAGTTCACACGTGAGATGGAAGATTTTATGGTTAAGGCCGGAATCAACAAAACATCCAAGGTCTTGATTGTTGGCCTGGGCAACTTAAATGTTACCCCGGATTCACTCGGTCCACTTGTTGTGGAAAATCTGATGGTGACCCGTCAGTATTTCGAATTGGTGCCTGATCAGGTTGCACCAGGGTATAGGGAAGTCAGCGCGATCGCTCCCGGCGTATTAGGTACAACGGGCATTGAGTCCAGTGACATCGTACAGGGGATTGTAGACCGGACCAAGCCGGATGCGATTATTGCGATTGATGCTCTGGCCTCCCGTTCCTTGGAACGTGTAAACACAACGATTCAGGTAGCCGACATTGGTATCCACCCGGGTTCAGGTATTGGCAACAAACGACGTGGTTTGACCCGTGAAATATTGGGCGTTCCTTGCATCGCCATCGGCGTACCGACTGTATGTTATGCTTCCACCATTGTGAACAATGTCATTGAGATGATGCGCTCACACTTCCGCCAGGAAACGGATCAGACGAAACAGATCATGGGTATGCTGGACGACATCGGTGAGCAAGATCGACTAAGTCTGGTGAAAGAGGTACTGGAGCCACTGGGTCATGACCTCATTGTTACTCCCAAAGAAATTGATGAGTTTATTGAGGGAATCGCCAATGTTATCGCTACAGGACTTAACGCCGCACTCCATGATGCAGTGAATCCAGATAACGTAGCCGCCTATACACATTAAAACTTAAAATTGCTGAGAAGGCTGAGAAGAAGGTCCGAATCTATCGGACTTTCTTTTTTGTTCCCGGAATCTTTCATTTTCCTGTTCTATCAAATTGGGCGGGCTCATAGAGTTGAAGTATAAGAGTTGTCCAGCAGGGAAGGAGACAGCAGAATGAACAAGATATTGGCCTGGAATATTGGGAAGTGGAAAAAAAGATGTCTGCACGTGCTGGCCATGGGCCGTACGTTGTTGTTGCTTATGATCATATCTGCCTTGTTTTTTGTCGTACTTGGTCTCGGAGGAATAGCAGAGAAACGCTTAAATAATTCACCCGTTTCTTCCATGAAAGGATTTGCAAGCGCCGTATCAAGCCGCTTTTTCGTCGATATGCTTGGTATGGAGATGCCCCATCTCACCCAGAAAGAACAGACCTCTGCCATATCCGGTGAGAATCTCACCTCTTTTGTTTTCCAATTGCTGACGAATGTAAACCCTCAAGACCCCAAAAGCCTGATTGCGAGAGAAATGCCGGGCATGGGTTCGAACCAACCTGTACTGCTCCGGCCAGGCTCGGGTAACGAAAAGGCTGAGGCTCCCGAAGATTATCAGCCCGGTCCTGGTCTTACGGATACAGCTTCAGCGGATGGAGGAAAACCCGGTAGTGAGCTGCATGTTCCACCAGGTCAGGACAACACGGACCCACCTGATTCGAGCGAGCCTGGAGATGGAGAAGTTAAAGAAGATCCCCCAGCGAAGGATGGCGAGAAAGACAATAGCGGTTCACCGACAACAGGTAAAAAATCAGTTCTCATCTATCATTCTCATCCACGGGAAGGTTACAATCCACTGCTAGGTACGAAGAGTGATAACCCATCATCAGGCAAATCAACAGGAAATGTGTTTCAAGTGGGAACCTATCTCTCAGACAGTCTGGAGAAGCTGGGAATCGGCGTAGAGCACGCCAAGGATGATTACCCTACCAAAGTAAAGGATTATAACTGGAACTATTCCTATAAATATTCCCGTCAAACGGTAAAAGCGGCACTCGCTCAAAATGATGATTTGACGTATCTCATAGACATTCATCGTGATTCACAGCGTCATGGCAAAACAACGACTACTATTAATGACTTGGGCTACGCCAAAGTATATTTCATTATTGGACATGAAAATCCGAATTGGCGGCAGAATGAAGCTTTTGCTGCAAAAATTCATAAGAAACTGGAAGCCAAGTATCCTGGGGTATCCCGTGGTGTCTGGGGCAAGGACGGTGGAGGAGCCAACAACGGAGAGTATAACCAAACCCTTTCACCCAACAGCATTTTGATTGAGATTGGTGGGATCGATAATACAGGGGCGGAGTTACAACGGACATCCAAAATTCTCGCTGACATGATTGCCCAAGTGTATTGGGAAGATCAGAAGGTGGACAAAGCCAGTGCAGAAACGTCATCACAGGGTGGATAGGGACTATATATGTATGAAGACCAAAATAGTAGAGAGTGACAGGAGGCAAAGCATATGTCCAGATTCGGTAAAAGACTGTTATCCATCGCTGTATTAATGTTGCTGGGTGTGCTGTTTGGAATGCAGCTGGCTGGCAGCAACTTTCATATGGGTAATCCATCAGACGGCACGTCAACCGCTGTGACAACAGAGCCAACTTCACCGGTTACCGAATCTGTTCCGACTGCACCTGTCCAAAAGGAAGTCAAAGAACCAACGTTTGTACCTGTTCAGTCACCAAGCCAAGTGCTTGGGGCAGATCAGAGTAAGGCTCCGGTGGATGTGTTGGCAGACAAAACAGCTGGACTATTGCAAAATCTCTCTCATAGTGGAATCAAGTGGGTGGTCTCTCTTTTTAGCGGAGTTGCTGAATAAAATACCATGATTTAAAGGTACAATATAACCTCTGGGAGTTTCATGATCACACTTTATTATAAAGTTAAGACATCACGGGATTGATGCACTCTGCATCAACTGTTATAATGAAGTGATTGACACTAGGCTGTTTCTGGGGGTAAGGAATGACTGATATTCGGGCAAGACAACGTAAAATTCGTAACTTTTCTATTATTGCACATATAGATCACGGCAAATCAACACTTGCGGACCGGATCTTGGAGTACACAGGTGCGCTGACAACACGAGAAATGCAAGAACAAGTTTTGGATCAGATGGATCTCGAACGTGAACGTGGAATTACGATCAAGCTACAAGCAGTAGCCCTGACTTACAAAGCGGATGACGGTGAAGAGTATCTATTGAATTTGATCGATACACCGGGACACGTAGACTTCACGTATGAAGTATCACGGAGCCTCGCGGCATGTGAAGGCGCTCTACTCGTTGTGGATGCGGCTCAGGGAATTGAAGCCCAGACACTCGCCAACGTGTATCTGGCATTGGACAATAATCTTGAAATTTTACCGGTTATCAACAAAATTGACCTTCCAAGCGCTGATCCTGATCGGGTGAAGCAGGAAGTGGAAGATGTTATTGGTTTGGATACGAGCAACGCTGTTCTGGCTTCGGCTAAGGCAGGTATCGGAATCAAAGAAATTCTGGAGCAAGTTGTGCAAAGTGTTCCTGCACCGACTGGCGACCCGGATCAGCCGCTGAAAGCGCTGATTTTCGACTCACATTATGACCCGTACAAAGGTGTAATCGTATATGTACGTGTTGTTGACGGCAAAATCAAATCCGGTTCTAAAATCAAAATGATGGCAACAGGTAAAACCTTTGAAGTCATTGAAGTTGGAGCGTTCAAACCTCGCATGACCATCGTGGACGAGCTGAACGTGGGTGATGTTGGATTTATCGTTGCTGGTATTCGGCATGTAGGCGATACACAAGTCGGGGATACGGTAACGGATGCCAAAAATCCAACACCGGAACCTTTGCCGGGTTATCGCAAAATTAATCCAATGGTTTACTGCGGTCTCTATCCGATTGAAACATCGGACTATGTTGATCTGCGTGAAGCGTTGGAGAAATTGCAATTGAACGATGCTTCTCTCAGCTTTGAGCCGGAAACTTCCAGTGCCCTAGGTTTTGGATTCCGTTGCGGATTCCTTGGACTGCTTCACATGGATGTTATCCAGGAGCGTATTGAGCGTGAATTCAACATCCCGCTGATCACGACTGCACCAAGTGTAATCTATCACGTGACGCTGACCAATGGTGAAGTAATGCAAATTGACAACCCATCCAACTACCCTGAGGTAGGCCGGATTGATTATGTCGAGGAGCCATACGTGAAAGCAGCCATCATCGTACCGAATGATTATGTAGGTACCATTATGGAATTGTGTCAGAACAAGCGTGGCGAATATGTGAATATGGAATATTTGGACACAACCCGGGTTACGATTACGTATGAGATCCCGTTGTCCGAAATTGTATATGACTTCTTCGACCAGTTGAAATCCAGTACCAAAGGATATGCATCCTTTGACTACGAGCTGTCTGGATATCGTCAGTCCAATCTGGCTAAAATGGATATCTTGCTCAATGGCGAACAAGTCGATGCCTTGTCCTTTATCGTTCACCGTGACCGTGCGTATAACCGCGGACGTATTATCTGTGAGAAACTGCGCGAGCTGATTCCACGGCAAATGTTCGAGGTGCCAATTCAGGCATCTGTGGGTACTAAGGTTGTTGCTCGTGAAACGGTAAAAGCAATGCGTAAAAACGTACTTGCCAAGTGTTATGGTGGTGACATCTCGCGGAAACGGAAACTGCTTGAGAAGCAGAAGGAAGGTAAGAAGCGGATGAAGCAGGTTGGTAACGTTGAGGTGCCGCAAGAGGCATTCATGGCGGTACTGAAAATTGATGACTAGGACGTTTGCTTGCAAACGTCACGTGAATCCTTTTGGTACAGCAATAATTTGTGTATGAAAGGATAAACAAAAGTTTGTCTCGGGTACAACACAGAATGTGTGTATTCAAATTAGATTAGGACGTTTGTTTGCAAACATGGTACAACACAGAATATTAAATAACTAAGCTGAAAGGGAAGCCGGATGGCTTTCCTTTTTTCAAATAGAGGGGGACTTGCCATGACATTGGCAGCACACAGCCGGAAGACAGGTGCGCCCCAAGCGGTGTATCTTCACATTCCCTTTTGCACGAATAAATGTTTTTATTGCGACTTTAACTCCTACGTTTTGAAAGATCAGCCCGTGATGCAATATCTCGAAGCGCTGGAACGGGAGATGGAACATACAGTTAAGGCCAATCCACCGGGTGAGATCAAGACCATATTTGTAGGTGGTGGTACGCCAACGGCTTTGAAACCGGATGAGATGGCGGTGTTTCTTCGTTCAGTCAAAACGTATTTCCCGAATTGGGCGGACGATATTGAATTTTCGATGGAAGCCAACCCGGGAACAACGGATGCGGAGAAGCTCGCTGCCATGAAAGAAGGCGGCGTTAACCGCGTCAGCTTTGGCGTACAGGCTTTTCAGAATGATTTGCTGACAGGCATTGGGCGTATTCACAACACGGATGATGTATATCGTAGTTTGGAGAACGCTCGTAAAGCGGGCTTGAATAACCTGTCCATTGACCTGATGTTCGGGTTGCCGAACCAGACCGTAGAGATGTTGAATGAGAGTATCGACAAAGCGCTGGAACTGGATCTGCCGCATTACTCCATTTATAGCCTGAAAGTAGAAGAGAATACACTTTTCCATACCCTGTATCAGAAGAACCAGTTACCTCTTCCTCATGAAGATGACGAGCTGGAGATGTATCTTCTATTAATGAGACGTATGAAAGAAGCAGGCTACGGACAATACGAGATCAGTAACTTTGCCAAGCCAGGCTTCGAAAGTCGTCACAATATTACCTACTGGCGTAATGAGGACTACTATGGTCTGGGTGCAGGTGCACATGGATATGTGGGCCGCGAACGGCATATGAATATTAAAGGTATAAATCCTTATGTTGAAGCTTCACGCGCAGGGCTGCCTCGTCTGGATCATTTCGAGATTGCTCGCCCGGAGGCCATGGAAGATTATCTGATGGTTGGACTGAGAATGTTGGAGGGAGCTTCGGCCTCACGGTTTAGCGAACAGTTCGGAGAGTCCATGGAAGACGTGTTTGCGAAGCCTTTGGGCAAAATGCTTAACGCAGGACTGCTTGAGCGTACGGCAGACGGCTTCCGACTGAGCGAGCAGGGTATCCTGTTCGGAAATGACGTTTTTGCGGAGTTTATCGGGTCCATATCGCTGAATTCGTAGCTTGAAATTCTATACGCTTTGTTGTATATTTATTCATATTGATTTTACAGAGCGTGTTAATTTAACAACTACGAAGTCAGCTTTCCTCTGGAAAGCTTGGTAATAGGAGGAGAGCAGGATGTCGGTAATATGCAGAAAAGCCGTGCCGGAAGATGTTGAACCACTGTATGAAATGATTAAGGGCTATGCAGAGCGTGGGATCATGCTTCCGCGATCACGGGAAATACTGCACCGACAGCTGGAGCACTTTGTTGTAGCCGAAGTCGATGGTGAAGTCGTGGGTTGCGGATCGCTTTGTCGTCTGGGGAATGATTTGGTGGAAGTCAGATCACTCGGTATCTCGGAAGGACACAAAGGGCTCGGTATTGGCTCCCGATTGCTGGACCGACTGGTAGAAGAAGCGGAGAAACAACAAATCCCTAAGGTTATGGCGTTGACATACGAAGTGTCCTTCTTCCTCAAAAACGGCTTTGCCGTGGTGGAGAAAGAGATTTTCCCCGAGAAAGTATGGACCGACTGTGTTCATTGCAGCAAGCAGGATTGTTGTGATGAAATCGCGGTATTGAAAGAGCTTAACGTTTCGGCCTAACAACTGAATGGACTGCATGGATCGAGCCGAGTCAACCTCTGCCCTACATGCAGTCCTTTTTACTTCAAAGGATGTTCAATAAAGTTGTTAGTACTCGCCGACATTGGTCTATACTATAAATAGATGAGCCCACTCATCAAACTCACTTGACAATGATCACGTCAGTTTGGTATTTTTGTATTACCGCTTAGCACTCATCTAACCGGAGTGCTAACGACATGGGACAGTACAGTCAGAAGGAGGGAATACTCACCATGTTAACAGAGCGTCAACGAATGATTCTGAACGCTATAGTGGATGACTATATCCGTTCAGCTGAGCCCGTAGGGTCCCGGAGCATTTCCAAAAGGGGAGATGTTGGATACAGTCCGGCGACGATCCGTAATGAAATGGCGGACCTTGAAGATATGGGCTTTCTGGAGCAGCCGCATACATCAGCAGGACGCATTCCTTCCCATAAAGGTTATCGATATTATGTCGATCATTTGGTTCCCTGGAATCAGGTGGAGCCTCAAGAGTTAGATGATCTGAAGTCGTTCTTCGCCGAAAAGCTGAACGTCATGGAACAAGTTATTCAGCATGCATCCAATATTTTGTCACATATGACGAATTATACTTCGATCCTGCTTGGACCGGAAGTATTCCATACGTCCCTTCGTCACTTTCAATTGCTTCCGCTGAACGAGAGTGAAGCTGTGGCAATCATCGTGACCAACACAGGTCAGGTAGAGAATAAGACGGTCCAGATTCCACCAGAAATCTCGGTCGCCGAGATGGAGAATGTGGTTCGCCTGTTAAACACCAAGCTTGTGGGCGTACCAATTTACAAATTAAAATCCCGTCTCTATACCGAACTTGGGCAAGAGATGGAACGGCATATTACACGTTATGAGGAAGTTATGCAGGTGCTGAACAGTGCCTTTGACAACGAACATGACAATCGTCTGTTCCTCAGTGGTGCCACCAACATGTTGACTCAACCGGAGTTTAAAGATATCGAAAAGGTAAAAGATATTCTTGATCTGCTGGAAGAGACACCAACACTCATGAAATTGATGATGCCCGTGCCGGGTGGATCTGGTATTCAAGTGCGAATCGGCACTGAGAATGATCATGAAGCCTTTGCTAACTGCAGCCTGATTACAGCCTCCTATTCATTGGACGGCGAGGCTTTGGGTTCGATCGGTATTCTGGGACCCACGCGGATGGATTACGCACGTGTCATTCATATTTTAAATACACTATCCCGTGATTTGACGGCGATGCTGACGCATCGTTTCAAATAAGAGACGGGAATGAACCATTTCATTCGTATAAGGAGGTGAACATCTTGAAAGAGGAGCAATCATTTACAGAAGAACAAGAAGTAACAGCAGCTGAGCAGGAGCCTGTCAATGAAGCTGGCGCTGCAGAAGCACAAGCTGAAGAGATTGCTGATCAGGAGCAGGATGAGCTTGCACGTCTGAAGGCAGAAGCTGAGGAGCAACAGCAGCGTTATGTCCGTGCACAGGCTGATTTTGACAACTTCCGTCGTCGTACACAGAAGGAAAAAGAAGAATTGGCTAAATACGCTTCGATGAAGCTGGTCACCGAACTGGTACCGGTTATTGATAACTTCGAGCGCGCCATGGCTACTGTACCGGAAGGAACAGAGTCCGAATCTTTCTCCAAAGGCATCCAAATGATTTTCCGTCAATTGGAAACTGTGATGACGAATGAAGGACTGACAGCAATGGAATCGGTAGGACAACCGTTCAATCCTGAATTCCACCAAGCAATCATGCAAGTGGAGAGCGACGAATACGAAGAAGGTATCGTTGTTGAGGAAGTCCAAAAAGGCTACATGCTGAAAGATAAAGTGCTTCGTCCAGCTATGGTTAAAGTCAGCTCATAATTTCCGTATTGGAAGGAATGAGTCGGCTCCTTGGTTGAACAATGTGGGCGAAGTTTAATATAAAGGTTTGTACACATAGAGCACGATTAGCAACATGAACATCTAATAAGGGTCAGATCAGACCCATTCATTTTAAATTGTTGAGGGAGGAAATTTTCGGATGAGCAAAGTAATCGGTATTGACTTAGGAACAACAAACTCATGCGTAGCAGTAATGGAAGGCGGCGAGGCTGTCGTAATTCCAAATCCGGAGGGCGCACGTACAACTCCATCCGTAGTCGGTTTCAAAAAAGATGGAGAGCGCGTTGTTGGTGAAACAGCAAAACGTCAAGCCATCACAAATCCGGATCGTACCATCATGTCGATCAAACGTCACATGGGTACTTCCCACAAGGAAACAATCGATAGCAAAGACTACTCCGCACAAGAGATCTCTGCAATCATCCTGCAAAAATTGAAATCCGATGCTGAAGCTTATCTGGGTCAAACGGTAACTCAAGCAGTTATTACTGTACCAGCTTACTTCAATGACAGTCAGCGTCAAGCAACTAAAGATGCGGGTAAAATTGCAGGTCTGGAAGTTCTGCGTATCGTCAACGAGCCAACAGCAGCAGCTTTGGCATACGGTATGGAGAAATCCGAAGACCAAACGATCCTCGTATATGACCTGGGTGGCGGTACGTTCGACGTATCCATTCTTGAACTGGGTGATGGCTTCTTCGAAGTTAAAGCAACTAGCGGGGACAACCAATTGGGCGGCGATGACTTTGACCAAGTGATCATCGATTACCTCGTAAGTGAATTCAAAAAAGATCAAGGCATTGACTTGAGTAAAGATAAAGCAGCGGTTCAACGTTTGAAAGATGCAGCGGAAAAAGCGAAAAAAGAACTTTCCGGCGTATTGACTACAACGATCTCCTTGCCGTTCATCACAGTCGCTGATGGTGTTCCTCAGCATTTGGAGTTGAACCTGAGCCGTGCGAAATTTGAAGAAATCTCTGAAGGTCTGGTTGAGCGTACGCTTGAACCAACTCGTCGTGCATTGAGCGATGCGGGTATGACAGCTAACGATATCGACAAGATCGTATTGGTTGGTGGTTCCACACGTATTCCAGCTGTACAAGAAGCGATCAAAAAACTGACGGGTAAAGAGCCTCACAAAGGCGTTAACCCAGATGAAGTTGTAGCTTTGGGTGCTGCTGTACAAGCGGGCGTACTGACAGGTGATGTGAAAGACGTTGTATTGCTTGACGTAACTCCATTGTCCCTGGGTATCGAAACAGCGGGTGGCGTATTCACTAAAATGATCGAGCGTAACACAACGATCCCTACAAGCAAATCTCAAGTGTTCTCCACATATGCAGACAATCAACCAAGTGTTGAGATTCATGTTCTGCAAGGTGAGCGTGAGATGGCAGCGGGTAACAAATCGCTTGGACGTTTCATGTTGGGTGATATTCCACCAGCTCCACGTGGCGTTCCACAAATCGAGGTTAGCTTCGATATTGATGCCAACGGTATCGTTAACGTATCTGCAACAGATAAAGGTACAAACAAAACTCAAAAAATCACAATCACTTCTTCCAGCGGTTTGAGCGATGCTGAAGTTGAGCAAATGATGAAAGATGCTGAGTTGCATGCTGAAGAAGATAAAAAACGCAGAGAACTCGTTGAAGCGAAAAACAGTGCAGATCAACTGATCTATTCTGTTGACAAAACGATCAAAGATCTTGGCGAAAAAGCAGACGCAGGCGAAGTTGAAAAAGCGAATGCAGCCAAAGAAAAACTGCAAGGCGTTCTGGCTTCCGACAACCTGGAGGATATCAAAGCTGCTACTGAAGAACTGACAGAGATCGTTCAACAACTGTCTGTGAAACTGTATGAGCAAGCACAGGCGCAAGAGCAAGAAGCACAAGGCGCTGAAGAGCAACAAGGTTCCGCAAAACGTGACAACGTCGTAGACGCTGATTACGAAGTTGTGGACGAAGATAAAAAACAAAACTAATTCGTAGTTCTACGCGAATTAAACATCGGTGACGTTCGAATTAGAGGGAAAGTCATAGCCGGGGCTCCCGTGCTTTGGCTTTCCTTTTGTCACGATGTGCGATATGGTGAATGATATGGGGGTGGAAGAGTGGCTGAAAAGCGTGATTATTATGAGGTGCTTGGCGTTAGTAAAACGGCTAACGACGATGAGATTAAAAAGGCTTACCGTAAGCTTGCCCGTCAGTATCACCCTGACGTAAACAAGGCTGCTGATGCGGAAGCTAAATTTAAAGAAGTTAAAGAAGCTTACGATGTAGTGAGTGACGGTCAGAAGCGTGCCCAGTATGATCAATATGGTCATGTCGATCCGAATCAAGGTGGATTCGGTGGTGGCGGTGATTTTGGCGGCGGCGGATTTGGCGATATCTTCGACATGTTCTTTGGCGGCGGTGGCGGTGGACGACGTGATCCAAATGCTCCGCAACGGGGGAATGATCTGCAGTACACGATGACGATTGAGTTCAAGGAAGCGGTATTCGGCAAAGAAACCGATATTACGATTCCGCGTACCGAAGGCTGCGATACGTGTCATGGCTCAGGCGCCAAACCTGGAACGAAACCGGAAACCTGCTCGGTCTGCCAAGGTAGCGGTCAGCAGGAAGTCGTTCAAAATACACCGTTCGGTCGTATGGTTAATCGTCGTGCATGTTCGAACTGTAGCGGTTCGGGCCAAATTATCAAAGAAAAATGTACAACGTGCAGTGGCAGCGGTAAAGTCCGCAAGCAACGCAAAATCCATGTTCGCATTCCAGCGGGTGTAGATGATGGCGCGCAACTGCGTATGACAGGTGAAGGCGAGGGAGGCCTGCGTGGCGGACCAGCGGGAGATCTGTATATTGTCATTCGCGTGAAATCACATGATTTCTTCGAGCGTGAAGGCGACGATATTTATTGCGAAATCCCACTTACCTTTGCTCAGGCAGCTCTGGGAGATGAAGTTGAGATCCCGACATTGACTGAGAAAGTGAAGTTGAAAGTACCAGCTGGTACACAGACGGGAACGTATTTCCGACTCAAAGGCAAAGGCGTACCACGCCTGCGCGGTATGGGGCAAGGGGATCAACATGTGAAAGTGGTTGTGGTTACACCTAGTAAGCTGAATGACGAGCAGAAGGATCTGCTTCGCCAAATTGCTGCACTGGATGGAGAGCAAACACATGAGCATGAACAATCCTTCTTTGACAGAGTAAAACGCGCCTTCCGCGGCGACTGAGAATAAAATAAAGCAAGTCCCAAAGGACACCACACCGGTTTTTACCGTGGGGTGTCCTTTTTTTGTACGCTTTTTTACAGATTCAGTGGTTTTCGCAAAATCCATGGATTTATGCTGCGAAGAACGACAGCAATTTGTGGGAGCATTTCGGTATATTCTGAGCAAATTTGCGGAAAGATAGCATGGCGAGAATGATATGCATAGCTGATATGCGAGAAATTAGGGAAGCAGGTGAAGCGGATGACCGAGAAAAATATTTTGGCGTACTTTCATAGCCCGGAGCAGGCGCAAGGGGCAGCCAAAAAACTGGAGGCATTGCGAGTGGAAGACCTGTCAATTAATCGATTCAGCCGATATGCAGGTGTAGGACCAAGCGGGGCTTCCTACAAGCCGGGCGTTTCCGGCAGTTTTTCATCATGGGTGCCCGATTCGATGCAAACGAATGCGAGCGCTGGAATCATGGCTGCGGCGGACCCTTCTGCAAGCGGCATGAGTGATGGTGGACAAGGTGGACCTACGGGAAGGGATGTATTGCTAACGGTCATCGTAGATGAATCGGTACATCACCGTGCTATGTCCATAATCGAACAAGCCGGTGGAATGATCTAGTTTCAAGAAATCCATATAAGATGGACAGATAATTACACTTTAACGGAGAGTGTAGAACCAATCTGAAGAAGCGAAGCGTGCGCCTTTATCCCCGGATTTCTCCCTTTAAGGAGGGAGTTGAAGAAATCTGGGGATAACAGCGATCGGAGGATGGGACTACAATCGGAGTGTTACAGTGTACACGTATTAGTTCATTTTAATTTGAAGGAGGAGCATAACAATGGCAGAACATGAACGTCCAGGCAAGATTCTCACGAAAACGGAAAAGATGAAACGATTGCAGTCCGCTAAAAATGAGGACGTGGAATTCAGCGCTGAAGCTGCGGATCATGAGGATATCGAAGCACTACGCCGCAGTGAAGCGGCTGATCGACGTCAGGGACGGGAGCTTCATGACTGAAGATCGCTCGGCGGTTACCCTCGAAGCTGTATTTACAAGCTGGGCTGAGGCCGAGTCTGCACGCAGAGCCCTGGAATTGTTACACCCGAACCAATTGAGTATCGAGAGTCTCGGCAATGAAGCGTCTGCCTTAAACTCACACGATGTTACGGGCTCCGATAATTCTCCTACGGCTGTCGTCGGAGGATTTAGTGGCGAATTGAATGTACTTGCCCTGATTAGTGATGAAACGGAAATGTTATCCAATGGTCAGGTGTATGATACGCCCGAAGCGGATTCGGCCGACAGGATAAAACAAGAAATTTTGCTGACCGTGTCCATATCCAACGATTCGCTCCCGCAAGCCGCAGAGATGATCACGCAGAACGGTGGACGTTTTTGTTAAGTGAGATTCAAATTATGCAAAATGCTTAAGTAAATGATATAGATATGGTTGAATAGATGACAGGATATTCGAGCAGCTAGACTGCGGATATCCTGTTTTGTTTTTCTTTTCGTGGTCGGCTTTGTGCTCCGGCTCGCTTGTGTAGTACAATAGTTGGGATGTTTGAAAAATGAGGAGGAAAAACCAAGTATGTTATGGCATGAACTAACAATACATACCACAGAAGAAGCTGTGGAGATGATTTCGAATTTTTTACATGAAGCGGGTGCTGGAGGGGTTTCGATTGAAGAGTCCGGTACTTTAAATAAAAAACGGGACACAACGTATGGTGAGTTATACGATGTTCCTTTGAATGATATTCCTGAAGGCTTTGCGGTCATCAAAGGGTACTTCTCCGAAGGTACGGATATGGTTGCACTGCAGTCCGAAGTTCATCCGAGAATTGAGGAACTCTCTGAATTTGGAATTGATACAGGTGAGGTTCGTTATGAGACGCGTACAGTGGATGAAAATGACTGGGCAACAGCTTGGAAGCAATATTTCAAGCCGGTACGTGTATCGGAACGTCTGACGATCAAACCAACGTGGGAGGAGTATACGCCTGAAAGTCCGGATGAGAAAATCATTGAGCTTGATCCAGGTATGGCTTTTGGAACAGGAACACATCCAACGACCTCCCTCTGCTTGCGCACATTGGAAACGGTTATTCAGGGCGGCGAGGAAGTTATTGACGTAGGTACAGGTTCGGGTATTTTGGCTATCGGAGCGATCAAGCTTGGGGCAAAACATGTGCTGGCGCTCGATCTTGATCCGGTTGCGGTAATCAGTGCCAGGGAGAATGTGGAACTGAATGGGCTGGAGCAACAAATTACGGTTAAAGAGAGTGATCTGTTGTCCGTCCTCGGGAGTCAGGACCCTGCGCTTGGTGTGCAACTGCCAGTTAAGGTTGTCGTGGCGAACATTCTGGCTGAGATCATTTTGTTATTCGTAGATGATGTCTATAATGCGCTTGAGTCTGGTGGTACCTATATTGTATCGGGTATTTGGAAGAACAAAGAGCAGGTTGTACATGATGCACTGGTAGCCTCCGGGTTTGAAGTGAGTGCGATCCACCGTGATGAGGATTGGCTGGCGTTTGTAGCCAGAAAGGGGTAACCCATGGACTTTTGGAATTCGTTCTTTCGTTATCCGATCGATCAGCTTCCGTTTTTCCTGCTGACCATTCTGATCGCATTTACGGTGCATGAATTCGCGCATGCATATTTTGCAAACAAATTCGGTGATCCGACAGCCAAGCTGTTGGGTCGGGTTACACTGAATCCGGTTGTTCACTTTGATTTGTTTGGTGTGCTCCTGCTCATTATTGCCGGTTTTGGTTGGGCACGTCCGGTTCCGGTTAATCGGGCTAACTTCGACAAGCCTAGATTGATGGGCATCATCGTATCCGCAGCAGGGCCTCTAAGCAATTTATTACTCGCGATCATCGGTACAATCATCTATGCCTCACTGGTTGGTTCAGGAGCACTCGGCGGGATTGATAATGAGCGGCTGCTGACAGCAATTACGACGTTCTTCGCTATCTTTAACTTAACAAACTTTTTCCTGTTCCTGTTTAACTTGATTCCGTTGCCTCCGTTGGATGGTTATCGGATTCTAGAAGATGCACTGCCACCTTCAATCAGCCGCAAGCTGCAAGGTGTGGAGCAATGGTCCATTTTTATCTTCCTATTAATTCTAGTTATACCTCCTTTGCAAAATGTAACGATTCAACCTTTGTATGAGTTCGCGCAAACGATGTATGTGGATCTGGCAAAGGTGATTATTGAAATATATCGCTAAAAGCGTATCGTGTTTGGACGGATATACTGGTCAGAAACATGTAAAAGTTGTATGATCATCTGTGGCGATTGGATTCACGCCTGTCATTGGGCGGGGTGAATTCCAGTCATAACAGGACAGAATGGGTGGATTGACTTATGCAGCGATATTTTGTATCTGCAGAACAGTTTAATGAACACGCTGTGATCATCACAGGTGATGATGCACGCCATATCGGTAAGGTTATGCGTGGTAAGCCTGGAGATAAACTGATTGTCAGTGACGGAAACTCCAGAGAAGCACTCGTGGAGATTGAGACGATTGAAGCTGGCCAAGTGACGGCCAATATTGTAGAGTCACTGGTTATGGACCATGAAGCGCGGATTCGTGTAACCGTGGCACAGAGTTTGCCCAAAGGTGACAAGATGGAAACAGTCATCCAGAGATGTACTGAGATCGGGGCGGTATCATTTGTACCCTTCCTATCAGAACGTACGATTGTGCAATATGATGCCAAGAAAGAAGGCAAACGGTTGGAGCGGTGGCGAAAAATTGCCAAGGAAGCTGCCGAACAGAGTCACCGGAATCGCATTCCATCCGTTGAGCAGCCACTTTCCTGGAAAGGGCTGTTATCTTCTTTTGAGGGCTATAGCCTGGTATGTTATTGTTATGAGAAAGAAAACGGTAAACAGCTGAGAGATGCGCTGAAACCGTTTGTTGAACAGCTTGCACCTGGTGCGAGTGCAGAAGTATTGATCGTTGTTGGACCGGAAGGTGGATTTTCTGAGAAGGAGACGGCAGAAGCTGATCAGGCAGGTGCTGTATCTGTTGGACTGGGCAAACGCATTTTGCGTGCTGAGACAGCTGGAATGGCAGCACTAACTTGCGTGCTATATGAATCCGGAGAAATGGGAGGAATGTAATTATGCCATCCGTGGCGTTTTACACCTTAGGCTGCAAAGTTAATTTCTATGATACAGAGGCGATTTGGCAATTGTTCAAAAACGAAGGATACGATCAAGTGGACTTTGACGAACAGACAGCGGATGTATACTTGATTAATACTTGTACAGTAACCAATACCGGCGACAAAAAGAGCCGTCAAATTATTCGTCGTGCCATTCGGCGCAACCCAGAGGCGATTGTGGCCGTTACAGGCTGCTATGCGCAGACTTCTCCGGCAGAGATTCTGGACATCCCTGGCGTGGATCTGGTTATCGGTACACAGGACCGTGACAAGATTTTGCCATATGTCAATGAAATTCAGGAGTCACGTCAACCCGTTAACGCGGTGCGTAATATTATGAAAACCCGTGTATTTGAAGAGATGGACGTACCGGATTTTGCTGACCGTACCCGCGCTTTCCTGAAGATTCAGGATGGTTGCAATAACTTCTGTACATTCTGCATTATTCCGTGGTCTCGTGGTCTCTCACGCAGCCGGGAAGCGAACAGCATCGTTCAACAGGCGCATCAACTCGTACACGCCGGATACAAGGAGATTGTTCTGACTGGTATTCATACAGGTGGGTATGGGGATGACATGGAAAACTATGATCTGACCGATCTGCTGTGGGATTTGGATAAAGTAGAGGGTCTGGAGCGTATTCGAATCAGCTCGATTGAAGCGAGTCAGATCGATGACCGCATGCTCGACGTGATCAAACGTTCGGACAAACTCGTTCGTCACTTCCATATTCCGCTGCAAGCCGGGGATGATACAGTATTGAAACGCATGCGTCGCAAATATACGACAGAAGAGTTCTACAACAAAATGCTTCGCATTCGGGAAGCGATGCCAGATGTGGCGATTACGACTGACATTATTGTTGGATTTCCGGGTGAGACGGATGAGATGTACCGTAATGGCTATGAGTTGATGCGGAAAATCGGTTTCTCCGAAATGCACGTATTTCCTTATTCCAAGCGTACGGGTACACCAGCAGCACGAATGGAAGATCAGGTGGACGAAGAGGTCAAAAATGCACGTGTGCATGAACTGATTGACTTGTCCGAGCAGATGCAGCTGGAGTACGCTGAGCAGTTTGTCGGACAGGTACTGGATGTCATTCCTGAAGGCGAAGCCAAAGGCCGCGAGGGAAGCGGCAAGCTGCACGGTTATAGCGACAACTACATTCAGCTGGTCTTTGAAGGAACCATGGATATGGTCGGTAAAGTGTGCCGAGTCAAAGTGGTTGAAGCTGGCGTCAATGAGAGTCAGGCTACGCTGGTACGTGTGTTGGAAGAGAATCTTAAGTCCGCCGCGATGTGATCGAGGCGTCAGAAACAAGGATTTCATTTCCTTGGGGAGCTTACCCGGGAGATGAGGTCCTTCTTTTGCAAAAAAATAAGATATTGAAGTCGATGGGGGAGAGCACGATGAACAAAAAAGAAATTTCAGCAGGCGGAGTTGTCTATAGAACAGGGGAAGACGGACGTCTTCAAATTCAGCTTATCGTAGATCGTTATGGTAAAACGACTCTCGCCAAGGGCAAAATGGAAGATGGAGAAACAATTGAACAGACGGCATTGCGCGAGATTTTGGAAGAGACAGGTATGGTCGGTCGTATTGTGGAACCAGTCGATATCATTGCATATACGTACCAACATGCAGAGTTCGGTCCGGTAGATAAGGAAGTCCATTACTATCTTGTTGAAGCCGAGAGTGGTGATTTACAGCCTCAGATTGAAGAAATCAAGGGTGTGGATTGGTATGCTCCGGAAGAAGCATGGTCCAGACAGCAGCAGAGCGGATATGATAATAACGATGACATCTTGCGTGTAGCACTGAACAAGTTGGGCATTAACGTATAACGAGTGGCTGTCTTGTCCAGTTATCGCACACGTTCCTCAGGTCTGGATAGACAGATCATCAAGCCACGGGTGACTTCGCCGCGGGGGCGTGGACCGGTGGTTTTTTGTGCCAGATTGGCAAGTAACAGAACGGTAAGGCAAGCAGTGAACTGGTGATGTTAAAAAGGGTCTGGGCATGCGCAATCTGTGCCCCGTTGTCCGCTGACAGCCAGGCCGAAGCTGCATGCAGCTGGCCGATCAGCGGCATAAACAGCAGCGCTCCCGCAATGTTTAATACAACATGGGAGGCTGCGACAAATTTGCCTGCGGATGCTCCGCCCGCGGCAGCGATCACGGCGGTGATGCAGGTCCCCACGTTGGACCCGATCACAATGGCGATGCCGATCTCCACAGGCAATACCCCTGTGGCTGCGAGCGTAATCGCCATGCTAATGACAGCCGCGCTGCTGTGAATGAGCGCTGTCAGACAGGCACCTGCCAGGAAGCCCCACCACAAGCTGTCGGCCGAGCGGTCGAGAAACCATTGAAATACGCCCATGCTCCGTAAGGGTAAGGCAATGGATTGCATCACCTGAATGCCTGTCATAACAAGTGCAAATCCCGCAGCTGCGAGGAAGCTGTACTGGATGTTGAACAGAGTCCGGCGCGTGCGTTCAGGAGCGGCCAGATTGCGTTCACCAAGAACAACAAACATGGCCCAGCCCGTCAGCGACAGGACGAGTAGCGGTAGGGAAGCACGTCCGATCTGCAGTCCTACCAGCTCCGTCGTCAGACATGTCCCGATGTTGGTGCCAAGGATGATGCCGAGTGTGCGTCCATAGGTCAGCAATCTGGCGTTAGCCAGTCCAATGGTGAGTACAGTGACCGCAGTACTACTCTGCAACAGGGCCGTTGCACCCGCGCTGAAAGCCATGCCTTTCCATGGAGCAGAGGTAGCACGATTGAGCCAACCTGCCAGCATGGGCCCAGCCATGCGCTGCAAGGCAGTCTCCATCAGCTTCATGCCACCAAAAAAGATAATAAGCCCATAGAGTAGGGGCAATATCACATCTCTAAACATAGAAACATCATTCCTTCCGTCCGGTTCCTTAACTCATCCTATGAGTAAACAAAGACAACCATGACAAGCCTAAAGGAATTCAGAGGGAAGCGACCTAAATTACCCCACCGCAATTCGAAAGATACGGTGATTCGTGCAAGTGTAGCGAAGAAGACGAAATTGTTACCGAAGAAGCGAAGCGCTCGCCTTTATCCCCGGATTTTCCCTTTGAGAAAAGGGAGTTCAAAAAATCTGGGGATAACAGCGATCAGAGGAACAAGTCGTCGCCGTAGCGTCACTCATATAGCGCTTATAGTAACAACTTAGCGCCAACATGCTCTCAACTGCCCCATCTCAATTCGAAAGATACGGTGATTCGTGCAAACGTAGTGGAGGGGACGAAATCGAATCTGAAGAAGCGAAGCGTGCGCCTTTGTCTCCGGATTTTCCCTTTAAAAAAGGGAATCAAAAAAATCTGGAGACAACAGCGATCGGAAGATCGATTCGTAACCGAAACGCCATCTACGCGCCGCACCAAACCTATCTTTTGAACTATTAAAGTAAAGGAAGTGGATCTACCTTGCCATCAGTTACACTCGAACGCAGTCGCAAAAAGCGGCTTGAACATGCGCATCCATGGATATTTAACAATGAAATTGCCTCTGTTGACGGAAACCCGGAACCGGGAGATCTGGTCAATGTATTGAATCATCAAGGTCGCTATTTGGCGACAGGTTATTACAATCCTGCATCTCAGATCACTGTAAGGGTTGTATCGTATCAACCGCTGGAGTCCGAACAGATGGACACGGCGTTCTTTGCAGCTCGTTTCCGCGATTGCTTGCGTCATCGGGAACGCTTTATCCAGGATGGAGAGGCGTACCGTCTTGTATACGGAGAAGCTGATTTTCTGCCAGGATTGATCGTTGACCGGTTCGGCAGCATTCTCGTTGTACAGTTGCTTACACTCGGCATGGATCATTGCCGTGAAGCCATTGTACAAGCACTCATTGAAGTGATGCAGCCGGAAGGCATCTATGAGCGCAGTGATGTCTCGATTCGTGAACTGGAAGGTTTGGAGCAGACCAAAGGTCCGCTGTATGGAGAGTGTCCACGACATGTCACCGTTACAGAGAATGGACTACTCATTAAAGTGGATATCGTGGAAGGACAGAAGACAGGTTACTTCTTCGACCAACGCGAGAATCGTGCAGCGATCGAACCCCTCATGAAGGGTTGGGGCTATAAGAGTGGAATTACACTTCAACAGACCGAGCAGGATGGCACAGAGCAGCTCTTGCCTGTGAATAAAAGCGGTAAGGTGGTTACATTCCCTTATTGGGATGGTGCTACCGTACTGGAGTGCTTCTCACACACGGGCAGCTTCACGTTGAATGCTTGTAAGTATGGAGCCAAAAAAGTGACTTGTCTTGATATTTCGGAGCATGCCATTGAGAGTGCACGAACAAATGTGGAGCTGAACGGTTTCACTGACCGGGTCGAGTTCGTAGTTGCTGATGCATTCCAGTACTTGCGTGAACAAGTGAAGGGGCTGGATGAACGTACCGCACGTGCGCGTGCAGGCGAACAGAAAGTGGATACATCCAAAGCGCTGGCAGCTGGCGGTAAAACATTTGATGTGGTCATCCTTGATCCTCCTGCATTTGCCAAAACGAAATCAGCAGTCAAAGGTGCATGCCGTGGATATAAAGATATCAATCTGCAAGGAATGAAACTGGTCAATGAGGGTGGATATTTGGTAACAGCGAGCTGTTCATATCACATGCGTCCAGACCTCTTCCTGGATACGATTGCGGATGCAGCGGAAGATGCAGGCAAAGTGCTGCGTCTAATCGACTGGAAAGCAGCTGGTAAGGATCACCCGCAAATTTTGGGCGTGGATGAGGGACATTACCTGAAATTTGCTATTTTCGAAGTGCGTAGTAAAAAGAATTAGAAGAGTCTCTTTTCACTTTTTTTAATCTCTCGTAAGGTAAAGTAAAGTTTAAATGAATGATACTTTCAGTCAAAAGTCCACAGTGTGAACAGCTGCGGGCTTTTTGCCGTGTTAACGGAGATGTTCTCCGGTTTTACCGGATAGTGGCAAACGTATGTTCCGAACCAAGTCAGATATGTTATACTGGGAATTAAAATCTTGTACGTGTGGTTTGGAGGATTAGACATGTCCGTTCGTTTTGTTATTGGTCGGGCAGGCAGCGGCAAAAGCTCGCTGATTACCCGGGAAATTACATCCCTGCTGCAAAAGGAGCCGCAAGGTAAACCTTTGATTTTACTTGTTCCGGAACAGAGTTCTTTTCGAACGGAGCAAACATTGGTGTCTTCAGGAGCAATTAAAGGTACAATGCGCGCAGAAGTGCTTGGCTTTCGCCGGTTAGCCTACCGCGTAATGCAGGAAGCCGGCGGTTCTGCTCGTATTCCGATCGGAGCCGAAGGCAAGAAGATGCTGCTATACAAAGTCATCCAGCGCCGTAAGGAAGAATTGAAGCTGTTTGGTGCATCCGGCAGTCAGCTGGGTTTTATAGGCGAATTAAATGACTTATATAGTGAATTTAAACGTTATGAAGTTGATCCATCATTGCTGGAAGAAGGGCTGTCTGGAGGGAATACCTCATCCTCTTCGCCAATTCTGGAGGACAAGTTGCATGACTTGAATCTAATATATCGTGACTATGAACAGGAACTGACCCAATTATATATTGATGATGAAGACACGTTGACCGAGCTGACAGAGCGTTTGTCGGAAAGTGCATTGCTGCAGAATGCCCAGATCTGGATTGATGGTTTTCAGGGATTCACGCCACAGGAGATGAGTGTGATTGGTCGGCTCATGTTGCAATCCTCTTCCGTGACGATTGCACTGACATTGGATCGTCCTTATGATCACGGCGCACTGCCTGGAGAACTGGAACTGTTCTATCCCACGGCAAGTGCCTATGCGCGCCTGAAAGGGATGGCTGACGAACTGGGTGTAACGAGCGATATAACCGTGCTAGATTCGGAGATTCCACCGAGATACAAGGATCGTCCGGGACTTGCTCATCTGGAGGCTGGTTTCGACCGCCGAATCCGGTGGAAAAGTGATGGCTGTGATTCCGGAATCCGACTGGTTGCAGCGGAGAACCGACGAGCTGAGATGGAGGGAGCACTGCGTGAGATGCGGCGCCTGGCGCAAAACGAGGGTGCGCGTTATCGGGATATGGCGGTACTTGTCCGTCAGTTGGATACCTACGCTGATATAGCTGAACCGCTATTTAGGGATTATGGCGTACCCGTCTTTCTGGACCGCAGAAGAAATGAACTTCATCATCCATTATCTGAGTTTATCCGTTCCGCACTGGATATTGTTCGTCGCCACTGGCGTTACGAGGATGTATTTCGCTGTGTCAAAACGGATTTGTTGCTTCCGCGTGATGGTTCCATCACCCGAGAAGATATGGACCAGCTTGAGAATTATGCACTGGCCTGTGGTATTCATGGATATCGCTGGACTGACGGCAAACCGTGGAAGTATGTTCCTAGCTTATCACTGGAAGATAACGGTCAGGATGGCCGTAGTCGAGGACGGGACCAAATGCTTTCTTTAATGGAGAGTTGTCGAACGGTCATTACAGATTCCTTGGGTGCTTTTGAGAAACGAATGAAAAAGGCAAAGACAGCCAAAGCCCAATGCGAAGCATTATACAGACTGCTGGAAGATGCCGAAATTCCTTGGAAGTTGGAACATATGTCTGCTGAAGCTAAAGCTCAGGGAGATCCCGAACGTTCGAGAGAACATCGGCAGATGTGGGGAGCTGTGCTCGATCTATTGGATCAGATGGTAGATATGATGGGGAATGAACGGCTGGATATCACGCTGTTTGCCGGGATGATCGAGACCGGTTTGACCGAACTGAAGCTGGGTCTGGTACCACCAGCACTGGATCAGGTATTGGTCGGTTCCATGGACCGTACACGTCTTCAGGACATCAAATACGTATTTATCCTTGGTGCAGTTGATGGTGAATTGCCCGCCGTACCTCAGGATGATGGCGTATTAACGGAGCTGGAAAGATCGTTGCTGACAGAAAGAGGCGTGGCGCTTGGACCAGGTGCAACAAGGCAGATGCTGGATGAACGTTTTCTGATCTATACGGCACTTACAGCGGCAAGCAGCCAGTTGTGGCTGAGTTACCCGGTTGCTGATGATGAGGGGAAAGCACTGCTTCCTTCCGAGATTGTCCGCCATGTACGGAAAATGTTTGGTTTACAAGAACAGCCATTGCTTGCTCAACCACCGGTTGCGAACTCGGAAGAAGCTCATTGGTCCTATGTTACACATCCAGGGCAGAGTTTGTCTGCGCTCATTGGACAATTGCGCAAATGGCGCCGCGGAGAAGACATTCCTGAAATGTGGTGGGCAGTCTACAACTGGCATGCATCTAGGGAGACAAGCAGACCTCAGTTGGAGCAACTGCTGGGATCAATCTTTTATCGTAATCGGGCATTACCACTACGTACAGCTACCAGTCGCAGATTGTATGGCACAGAGGTGAGGACGAGTGTTTCGCGAATGGAGCGGTTCGTAGCTTGTCCGTTCTCCCATTTTGCTTCGCACGGGCTGCGTCTCAAAGAACGGCAATTGTATCGCCTTCAGGCTCCTGATATCGGACAACTGTTTCATGCTGCACTTAGCCAGCTGGCTATGCGGTTGCGTGAAGAAAATCGTAGTTGGGGCAGCTTGACTCCAGACCAATGCCGCCAGGAAGCCGAGCAAACCGTGGAGCAGATTGCACCACAGCTGCAAGGGGAGATTTTGCTCAGCACCAAGCGATACGGTTATATTTTCCGAAAATTAAAGGACATTGTTAGCCGGGCATCCGTTATTCTTGGTGAACAGTCCAGACGCGGAAGTTTTGAACCGATTGGGCTGGAGCTTGATTTTGGACCGGATAAACCGCTGCCCCCACTCCGTTTTGAACTGGAGAACGGCTGTGTGATGGAAATTGTGGGTCGTATTGACCGTGTGGATGTGGCAGAAGGCGAGAATGGTCTGCTCCTGCGTGTCATTGACTATAAATCAAGCCAGACGGACCTCAAGTTACATGAAGTGTACTATGGTCTGTCATTGCAGATGCTCACCTATCTGGAGGTGCTGCTTAGTGCTGCCGAGGAATGGCTTGGGGAAACGGCGATGCCGGGAGGAACGTTGTATTTCCATGTGCATAACCCGCTGTTGCAATCCGCAAACGGCATGACATCGGAGCAGGCAGGGCAAGAACTGCTGAAACGGTTCAAAATGAAAGGTTTGCTGCTGGCGGATCGGGACGCAATTGCTCAAATGGATAACACTCTGGATAAGGGGTATTCAGCCATTATTCCAGTTGCCCTTAAGGCAGACGGAAGCTTTTATAGCAGCGCCGCTGTAGCTACGCCAGAGCAATGGGATACGCTGCTTGCTTCGGTTCGCAGTAATATCCGTGAGATTGGTACCCGAATTACGGATGGGGATGTGGCCATTGAGCCTTATCGTATTCAGCAGGAAGTGGCGTGCACCTTCTGTCCGTATAAGCCTGTTTGTCAGTTTGATGAGAATATTGAAGGAAATGAATATAATCTGTTGTCCAAACCGGGCAAACAGCAAATCTGGGATATGTTATCTCACACCAAGGGAGGGGAAACATCATGACGAATATGCCAAAACCGGAAGGTAGCTTCTGGAGTGATGACCAATGGAGTGCTATCTCCGAAAGCGGAGAAGACATTCTGGTTGCCGCTGCGGCGGGATCGGGCAAGACAGCCGTATTGGTTGAACGAATTATTCGCAAGATCGCAGATCCCTCCCAAGGATTCAGTGTGGATCGTTTGCTAGTAGCTACGTTTACCAAAGCCGCCGCCGCCGAGATGAAACAACGTATTCGGGAAGCGCTGGAACGTGCGCTTGAAGAACAGCCTGGGGAAGAACATTTGCGTAAGCAGCTGTCCCTGCTTGGGCGGGCATCTATTACAACATTACATTCATTCTGTATGGAAGTCATTCGCCGGTACTATCAGCAAATTCCGTTGAACCCGGCTTTCCGTATCCTGAATGAAAATGAAGCGGAAATCATGCGCCAGGAACTACTTGAAGAACTATTTGAGGAAAAGTACGGTGAAGAAGATGAGGGTAGTACATTCCGCGAATTGGTGGACTGGTTCAGTGGAGAACGAAACGATGATGCCATGCACCGACTTGTGCAACGGTTGTATGATTTCTCCCGCAGTCACTCCTGGCCGGATCATTGGCTCTCAGAGATGGCATCCGCTTTTCAGGTGGAAAGTGTGGAGGCGCTTGGACATTCAGCATGGGTTCAGAGTATTTTGCGTGATGCGGCTCTTGCTTTAAGTGGTGCAGCAGGACTGCTCCGTCAAGGTATCCATATTTCCATGCAGCCTGAAGGTCCGGCACCTTATGCAGATACGTTAAAAGAAGACCTGGTGATGGTGGAAGAGCTATTGTCTGCGGTCCAGGTTATGCCATGGGAGAGGTTGCCTGAAGTGTTTCAACCCGCTGCATTTGGCAAACTGAAACCCTGCAAAAAGGATCAGACGGACCCGGCTTTACAGGATCAGGTGAAGGAACTCCGTGAGGCTGCGAAAAAGGCAGTTACGGACCTGAAAGGATCATTGTTCGGAAGAAGTGCGTTTTCGTTCTGGCAGGAGCTGGAGCAGGCGGCACCACTCATGCAAGAGTTGTCGAGATTGGTTAGTACATTTGGAGAACGTTATCGGCAGGCCAAACAGGAACGTGGGCAAGTTGACTTCAGTGATCTGGAGCATTACTGCCTTCACATTTTGCGACATGAGGATTCGACGCCTGAACTGTCGATGCCTTCCGACGCGGCTATGGAGTACCGTTCGCGATTTGATGAAGTGTTGCTTGATGAATATCAGGACACCAATACGGTTCAGGAAGATATCGTGAGACTGATCTCGAGAGAAAACCCGGGTAACCGATTCATGGTAGGTGATGTCAAACAGAGTATCTACCGTTTCCGGTTGGCAGAGCCGGGTCTGTTTATGAACAAGTATCGCCAGTATGGAGCGAATACGCGTGAGAGCGGAGATGATAAAGATCGCCTGAATCGAACAGGTCAACGTATTGATCTTGCACGGAATTTCCGCAGTCGTGCGGAAGTTGTGCATTCGGTCAACATGATATTCCGGCAACTGATGAACGAAGGCGTAGCAGAGATTGCTTACGATGAACGCGCTCAACTGGCATATGGAGCTACGTTCCCGTCAGAGACGCTTGGCGATGAGGCGTATACACCTGAACTCCTGCTGATCGATCGTCAGGGTGGTGGACCTGATCTGACAGAGAGTACGGATGAGAACGGGGATTCATCAGTCTCCGCAGAACTGGAGAGTGCCGAACTTGAAACAGCCCAGTTGGAAGCACGGGCGATCGCGAGGCGGATTCGTGAAATGGTTGGGGATACGGACAAACCTGCCCTTCATGTATATGACAAAGCCCTGAAAGCGATGCGACCGGCACGTTACGGTGACATGGTCATCTTGCTGCGTTCAACCTTGATGTGGGCTCCGCTCATGATTGAGGAATTCAGACAGCAGGGAATTCCTGCTGGAGGGGAGCAGAGCAAGGGCTACTTCCAGGCTACGGAAGTGGAAATCATGATGTCTCTGCTTCAGCTTGTTGATAATCCAAGGCAGGATATCCCGCTCGCTTCCGTGCTTCGTTCCCCGATTGTCGGACTGGATGAAGAAGAACTGGCACAGATTCGGCTCGGTGACAAAAGACAGTCATTCTACGATGCAGTTATATCGGCTGCTGGAGAATGGGGCGATACTTCCACTAATGCCGTACAACAATCCCGGCAGGATAATCATCCTGATTCCAATATCGTCCAGGTGCAGTGGCCGGAAGCTTGGTCAGAGATGGAACAAGGACAGCGGGAAACAGCAGCTTCTGTTGAGGCAGAGATTCTGGACGATGTACACGAATTCGATGTGCATAGAGATGGAGTTCAAGATGCTGGTTTTACTGGACAGGCAAGCGAAGATATGGACATAACGGAGATTTCAGGCTCGGAGCTGCAGCAAAAGTTAATTCGTTTTATGCGTCAATTGCAGCAGTGGAGACTTGAGGCAAGACAAGGCAGTTTAAGTGAACTGATCTGGCGTATGTATCGGGAAACCGGTTATTTGGACTGGGTTGGTGGTCTTCCAGGAGGACTGCAACGTCAAAGTAATCTTAAGGCATTGTACGATCGCGCACGACAATATGAGGAATCAACTGCGAATCGCGGCTTGTTCCGTTTCCTGACCTATGTTTCCAGACTGCGGGAAAACGGGGGAGACCTCGGGACTGTAGCAAGTAGCTCTGGTGAGCAGGACAACGCCGTACGGATCATGACGATTCACCGGAGTAAAGGTTTGGAGTTTCCAATTGTCTTTGTCGGTGGCATATCCAAGATGTTCAATCAGCAGGATCTGAACGCACCGTTTCTAATGCATAAGGAACTGGGATTTGGCCCGAGGTTTGTAGATCGTGAAAATCGGGTTGCCTATCCTACATTAGCCAATCTGGCGATTCGTCGTCGTGCGCAATTTGAACTGCTTGCTGAAGAGATGCGTGTGCTGTATGTTGCGTTGACCCGTCCCAAAGAGAAAATGATTCTGCTGGGTACCGTAAAAGATGCCTCGAAAAAAGCGCTGGCGTGGTCTCAGGTCAAGGACAGCCCTGAACTGGCATTGCCAGACTATCTGCTTGCTGCAGGGCGAAGCTACCTGGACTGGATTGGGCCATCCCTGATGAGACATCCAGATGCGGCTGTGCTGCGAGAACTTGCAGGAAGCAATGATTTGTTCTCAGCCTGTCTTGCAGATGATCAATCACGATGGGCGATTTCTATTGTTTCTGCCGATCAGGTGTCTCGTGACCATGTGGTGGATCAGACACTTGGGGAAGAAGACGGGATGACTGAGGTGCGGAAAGAACGAATTGCTGCACTAAAAGCAGTTCAGCCTGTAAAGTTGGTTATACCCGCAACTGTAGAAGAGCTGACGAAGATTGCACAAGATACGGCTAATCAAAACATTGGAGATGAAGGTGCAGATACAGCAGCTCTTCAACAAGAGGAGACACGGCTGATCAACGAGGTTGATCAACGGCTTTCCTGGACGTACCCCTATGAAGCAGCAACTCAAGTGGCCGCCAGCACATCTGTTACTGAGTTGAAAACGTTACTTGCGATGCAGGACATCCAGTCTGTAGAGGTGATGGAGGAACTGGGAGAACAATCCGAGACATTATTGAATCAGAACACCCCAGGAATCAATTACACCAAAGATGAAGCAGGTCATGCACTACGTGGCGTATCTGGTGAATCTAATGAGCGCGAGACTGGATCAGGGTCAGATTCAAACGGTACGGTTAATGTTTCGGATGCGGGATCTGCGGGTACGTCATTCAAATTGCATCTGCGTCGTCCCAAATTTATGGGAGAGAAGCAATTGACAGGGACAGAGCGGGGGACCGTGTATCATACGTTGATGCAACATCTTCCTGTAGATGGATCGGCGATTGATTCACAGCTTATTGAGCAGACCACTCAGCGATTGGTAGAGCTTCAGATTTTGCTGCCCCACCACGTGGAGGCTATCGAACTCGAAGAGCTGGTCGGATTTTTCGATACAGAACCAGGTAAAGAGCTATTGCGTGCAGCGTGGGTAAAACGGGAGATTCCGTTTGTGTATGGACTTCCGGCACATCAGTCCCCTGTGGAATGGCTACATGCGCAATCTACGAACTCAGAAATCCAGACTGTAGATGAAAAAAATAAAATGCAGGCCACCATAGAAAATGAAACGGTGTTGGTCCGGGGAATTATTGACTGTCTGTATGAGGTGGACGGTGAGCTTGTGTTGCTCGATTACAAGACGGATCGGGTGTTGGACCATCGAGGTGGGCTGCGTACACTTACGGAAAACTATGGCTTCCAGCTGGAGCTGTATGGACGGGCCATTGAAGATATATTGGGACGGAAAGTTGACCGGAAGTGGCTGTACTTTTTTGATGGTGGACATGCAGTGAAGTTATAAAAAGATCGGAATTCAAAACCATGTATATCAAATGGGAGAGGGGTGGAACGGACAATGCGTATTTTGCATACAGGGGACTGGCATTTGGGGAAAACACTGGAAGGACGAAGCCGATTGCGTGAACAGGAAGATTTCGTTGATGAACTCGTCAGGGTGGCTGATGAGCAGCAGGCGGATGCCATATTGATGGCCGGAGATGTGTATGATTCCGTGAATCCTCCCGCAGCGGCGGAACAACTTTTTTATGAAGCGGCAGCACGTCTGACGGAGCATGGAAGACCTCTCGTGGTGATTGCGGGGAATCATGATCAGCCAGAGCGAGTGGCTTCTGTAACTCCACTGGTGAACAGGCAGGGCATTACACTCGTAGGGATGCCGACTTCAGAAGCGGTAACCATCCATGCGAAGCGCACCGGAGAAACTGCACAGATAGCCGCATTACCTTATCCTTCTGAAGCGAGATTGAATGAATTGCTGACTACAGATGGGGACGAAAATGTGCTTCGTCAGGCATACAGTCACCGGGTGGGCATGTTAATGCAGCGTTTGGCAGCTTCTTTCCGCCCGGATACCGTGAACTTGGCCATGAGTCACATCTATGTGCTCGGTGGACTTGAGAGTGATTCGGAACGTCCGATTCAGATCGGTGGGGCATACACGGTAGACCCTTCTTCTTTATCGACTGGTGCGCAATACACAGCGCTTGGGCATCTTCATCGTGCACAGGCTGTCAAAGGAGACGGTGTGATTCGATATAGCGGCTCTCCCTTGGCCTACAGCTTCTCGGAAGCAGGGCAGAGCAAGTCTGTCACGATGGTTGATCTGGCACCGGGCGGAGTGGCACAGGTAGAGGAAGTTTTGTTAACGTCTGGGCGTCCGCTTGTGCGTTGGCAGGCGCGGGGTGGTCTCGCAGAAGTATATCGCTGGCTGGACGAGGGACGTGATCCGCAGGCTTTTATCGATATGGAAGTGTGGCTTGACGAGGCGATGTCGCTGAAGGAGATTCAGCAGCTGCGAAAATCACATGAGGGTATTATTCACATTCGCCCCGTGTACCCCGAGATGGCTGCAGCAGGGCTTTTGGAGCAACGATCCGAGCTACCTGTACACGAACTGTTCCGTAAATTCTATCAGCGCCAGACGGGTGGTGCACAACCTGAAGACAGCCTGGTACAGCTTTTCCTGGAACTTGTGGATGAAGACGAGCCGGGTGTGCGTGAGGAGGTCGAGGAAAGATGAAGCCCATTTTATTAAAAGTTGCCGGACTGCAAAGTTATCGGGAGATGCAGGAAATTGATTTTACCGTGCTGACGGAGACGGGTCTATTCGGTATTTTCGGTCCTACGGGCAGTGGTAAATCTTCCTTGCTCGATGCCATCACACTCGCCATGTACGGAAAAGTAGAACGTGCGGTGAACGGTACACAAGGAATTATGAATCATGCAGAAGATTCGCTGTCGGTTGCTTTTACATTCGAACTGATGTCAGCGGAGGGCACTCGAAGGTTTCGCGTAGAGCGACGTTTCAAACGGAATAATGAAGTGTCGGTGAGTAACACGATCAGCAAATTCATAGAGACGGTCAATGGCGAAGAACAGGTACTTGCCGACAAATTGGCAGATGTGAATCGC
Source organism: Paenibacillus amylolyticus (assembly GCF_001570725.1). Classification (GTDB taxonomy): domain Bacteria; phylum Bacillota; class Bacilli; order Paenibacillales; family Paenibacillaceae; genus Paenibacillus; species Paenibacillus amylolyticus_A. Next base: position 3,502,029 of record NZ_BCNV01000001.1, on the reverse strand, counting down.
TGCGTTGAAGATGTGATCGGTTTGAAGATGGATGATTTTACACGTGCAGTGGTGCTTCCGCAAGGGAAGTTTGCCGAGTTTTTGTCACTCAAAGGCAGTGAACGCCGCCAGATGCTGCAACGATTGTTCCATCTGGAGAAGTATGGGGACCAGTTGGCCATCAAATTAAGTCGGCGGGTCAAGGATAACGATATGGTTCACCAATCTCTTGCTGCAGAGCAACAGGGACTTGGTAATGCCAGCAAAGAGACACTGGCAGAAACCAAACGTATTCTCCAAACCGCAGTTCAACAGTCTGAATTGTCTCGCAAAGCGCTGGATGAAGCTACGAAGGAAGTCGAACAGCTGGGTAAAATCCGTGAGCTAAGTAACGAACGGCAGGCCCGTACGGATGAACAGCAGAAGCTGAAAGCACTGGAACCACAGGTTGAGGCAGGCGAACAACGGTTGAAAAAATCCGTTGCGGCAGATGCAATACTGCCTGCGTTGCAGACGGTTCGAGACGCCAAGTCTACGCAGAAGCAGCGGCAGGATACCGCCGAGACAGCTCATCAGCAAGCATTGGAACATGAGCGTCTGGCTGTTCAGGAAGCGGAGAAGGCCGAGACGGCACGTTCGCAAATGGCCGAGGAAGAACCGAAACTGCTGTTGCGCCTCGAACAACTGGAACAAGCGAAAGAGCTGCAACGGGAACGGGACGGACTTCAAGCCGATTGCTCGCGCCTCGCGCAGCTGCTGGAACAGGGTCAGGGCGAACAGACTGCGCTGGGACAGCAGCTTGAGAAAGAAAAGGAATTGCAACAGCGTGGACGCAAACGGCGTGAGGAACTACAGGAGAGCCTCAAGCCAAATGAAGTGAAGTCAGAGGAGCGCAGACAGCTGCAGGCTGCGCTTGAACTGAAGCATCGTGTGGATACTGCCGCGGAGCAGCTGCAGCAAAACAAGGCTGACATGCAAGCCTATAAGCAGTCGGCAGAACAGGGAGCCGACAAGCTGAAGGCGGCGGCTGAGGAAGAAAAACGCCTGAGTGATCAGCGTCAGCATCTGGTAGAACAGGCGTCAGCAGGTCTTGAGGCCTTGCTTGCCTGTGAGCAGGACATCAGCCGCGAACAGAGCCTGCTGGCCCTTGCGGAGGAACAGCTGCGTGGCACGATGCGTGAGCAGGAGCTGCACCGGCTGTCCTCCGCCTTGCGTGCCGAACTGCGTGACGGCGAGCCATGCCCGGTGTGCGGCTCGCCGCATCACCCACTCCCGGCTGCGCCGCCGGGAGAAGGTCCGCACGCAGGCGATGCGGACCTGGAACTGCTGCGCAGCCTGCACGCGGAGCTGCAGGAGCTGCGCTTTGGGCTGCGCCAGCAGCTGCACGAACGTCGCAGCCTGCTGACGCAGCTTGGCGCTGCGGCCGGCGAAGCTCCTGCCGCAGCCGAGGCCGCGCCTGCGGCAGCGGAGACCGAGCCCGCCGGGGCGCCCGAACACGGGCGCTCCCCGGCAGGCTGGGCATCGCGTGCCGCTGCGCTGCGCGAAGCCGCGCAGGCGCTGGCTGCGGCAGCAGCGCCGCTTCAGGCCGAAGCCGCCGCGTTGCAGCAGGCGGCTGTGGGCGCGCAGCAGCGCCGCATGGAAGCGGCAGCTGCGCAAGAGGCCGGCCGTGCCGGGCTCGCCCAGGCGGAGCGCAAGCTGGCCGAGAGCGAGGCCGCAGCGGCTGCCTTGCAGGGCCGCTGGGCCACAGAACTGCCGGGCATCGCTCAGGAGGAGGCCAAGGCCCTCTATCAGGCGATGCAGGAGCGCGATGCGCGCGCCGAAGACATCAAGGAACGTCTGAACAAAAGCGTGACGTTCCTAGAGGAAAAAGATCAGATCATTCAATCTCTCCAGCAGAAGCTGGTGGAATTGGACAAACAACTGATCCAGTGGCAAACGCAGTGGCAGGGCAATAGCAAACAGCTGGCCGAGAAGGAAGAACGCTTGCGCCAGTGGGTTGGAGAGCAGCGGGTAGAAGATCTGATTGCTGCGGCTCAGGCTCGTCTGGATGGACTGCGAAAAGCAGCTGCGGACTCGGCACAACGCTTCAAACAAGCGGATAATCTGAAGCAGGAATCAGCCAAGAAAGATGTCATGGCTCAGCAGGCAGCCGCCTCGGCAACAGAACATCTGCAACAGGCACAGGAACGGTGGGAGCAATTGCTGGAAAAATCCCCGTTTGACTCGGATGATGCCGTTGTGTCCGCGGCGATTCCATCACAGGAAGCAGAACAACTGGCAGGCGAGATCCAGCAGCACCGTGAACGTGAGCGTGAACTGGTATCCCAATTGCGTGAACTGGAACAGAAGCTGGGTGGTGCAGTCGTATCGGAGGAACAGTGGTTAGCCTGTACCGAACGTTTGCAGCAGGTTCGGATTGAGGATGAAGCTGCCCTTCGTGCCAAAGCACGCGCTGAACGTGATCTGGAGGATGTGGAGCAGCGACATGTTCGCTGGACCGAACTGGAGAACAAGCGGGTGGAGGTAAGCCGTCAAGGTGAGCTGCTCAGCAAACTGCAATCCGCGTTCAGAGGCAATGCTTTTGTCGAGTATATTGCCGAAGAACAACTGATGCAGGTTAGTCACGCGGCATCTCAGCGTCTGCGCTTCCTGACCAAACAACGCTATTCACTGGAGGTAGACTCTGGTGGTGGTTTTGTGATCTGTGATGATGCTAACGGGGGAGTCAAACGACCGGTATCGACGTTGTCCGGTGGCGAGACGTTTTTGACCTCATTGTCACTGGCTTTGGCACTGTCGGCCCAGATTCAGCTGCGAGGTCAGTACCCGCTTCAATTCTTCTTCCTGGATGAAGGGTTTGGTACACTTGACCCGGAATTGTTGGATACCGTCATTACGTCGCTGGAAAAACTGCATGACGACCGATTGGCTGTCGGTGTAATCAGTCACGTGCCTGAACTGCGCGCACGCTTGCCACGCAAGCTTGTGGTGATCCCGGCAGGTGAAGCTGGAAACGGCTCACGGGTGGTCTTGGAGACCCTGTAGAGGGCAACGTGTAAGTAATATAAATGATAGAAGCGCCTCTTATAGTCCAAGCAACTGAATATTAGAGATTGTTCAAAAAGTCCGCTTTTGATTACGAAGGGTGCATAGCGGCATCATCAACATACCGCCCTTTTTGAACACGTACTATTACCGAATATTTTTGTAAAAATATTTCTTTTCTTGCTTTTATAACATAGCGGAGTGAGTTACATCACAGATACAGGTTCATCCCGCTGTTATACTACAGTTAAGCCGACAAACTTGTTTTAAGTACCCCGGCGGACATCTGATCAGGACGTTTCCTGAATAGATGTCCGCGCAGCAGCCTTCCAAGGAAGCCGCTCACGGGGTGCTTCTTTTTTTTGCTTTCTTCCCGTAGTGTCAATTCGCCCAGTCCTGAATACCATGAAAAGGTGATCAAGAGCAGAATCGAGGAGGCGTTGGCAAGTGGAAAAGGTGGAAGCGAAGAAAATATGTAAGGAACACATGCACCGTTATGTATGCGTACAGATGAATGATGGCATGCACTATGATGGCATTATGGAAAATGTGGATGATGAAATGATTTATCTGGCGGTTCCCGTTGGACCAGAAGCTATGGTGAATCATGCGAACTGGGCTCCAAATGCAATGCCTGGGGCGAACTATCCGATAGGTCATACTCGTGGATTTTATCCAGGTTACGGCTACCCTACACCTTATCCGTATTATGGTTATGGTCGTAGACGTTTTAACCGACTGGTGCTCCCGTTATTTGCGCTTACGGCGTTAACCCTTTTACCTTACTATTGAAATTAGAAAATCAGGTATAACGACAGTGATTCATTCTCATGCATCTTATAAAATCTCTGAAAAGAACAAGTTGAGGATGGATATGTTTCATTCATGGATACTGTAGAGTATGAAATATAGCGGTCTTATCACATATGGAGTCCAGCCTGATGTATTGCGACAGTCATTGTAATACAAGTGGCAACATACCGAACATCCAAAAGGTCATGCCTGTGCAGAAGCGAACTTCTGTAAGGCATGACCTTTTTTGAACCTGTGAGTGTAAGAATCGATTGATAGCCAGTATGGCCTCATTCAAAATGCCCTTAACTTAATGCAGATTTCAAATCATCAAGTAAATCTTCAACATCCTCGATCCCAATGGAGATACGAATCAAACCATCCGTAATCCCCAATTCTTGCCGACGTTCATAGGGAATGGAAGCATGTGTCATTCGGGCAGGGACAGAAATTAAACTTTCCACCGCGCCCAGACTTTCAGCCAATGTGAAATAACGGACTTTGCTTAACACCTCATCTACTTTTTCAGCGCTGCCTACATCAAAGGAAACCATACCGCCATATCCTCTCGCTTGCGTGGAAGCCAGCTTGTGCTGCGGATGGTCGGGCAACCCAGGATAATACACCTTGCTCACGGTCGGATGCTGATTCAAAAATGTCACAATCTGCTCTGTATTGCGTTCTTGCGCTTCCATCCGTAGTCCCAATGTTTTTAGACCTCGCATTAGCAACCATGAATCCATGGGTCCCAGAACAGCGCCAATGGCATTTTGAATAAAATGCAGGTCTTCTCCAAGCTGCTCGCTGTTGACAACCGCAAGTCCTGCCACAACATCGCTATGACCGCCGATATATTTCGTTGCAGAATGCAGTACAATATCTGCCCCCAGAGCCAGCGGGGTCTGCCAATAAGGCGTACTAAACGTGTTGTCCACAATGAACAGCAATTCATGTTGTTTCGACCATTTCGCTACAGCAGCAATATCGGTGACCTTCAGTAACGGATTGGTAGGTGTTTCTACATAAATGGCCTTCGTATTGGATTGCAAAGCTTGCTCCAGTGCCTTTAGTGAGGTGGTATCTACAAAGGTAGACTCGATCCCCAGACGATTCAGCACCTTGGTGAAAATGCGGTAAGTCCCGCCGTATACATCATCCGTCAGAATGACGTGATCTCCTGTTTTCAGCAGAGACAGTACAGCATGAATTGCAGCCATTCCCGAACTAAAAGCAAAACCGCGAACGCCATTCTCCAGCTCTTTAATGACTTCTTCCAACGCATGACGGGTAGGGTTGCCAGTACGTGAATACTCGTATCCCTTGTGTACACCAACCGATTCTTGCTCATACGTGCTTACTTGATAGATAGGGACACTCACTGCTCCGGTGTGTGGATCACCAACAATTCCTGCATGAATCAGCTTTGTTTTTGGTCTCATGTTATTGTCCTCCATGATAGATATTTTGGCTTAAATACCGTTCGCTGCTATCCGGGAAAATAACGACGATGTTACTTCCGGTAGCTGCGTGGCCGGCTTCGTTTAATGCGGCTTGCATAGCTGCACCTGATGAGCTTCCTACCAGTAAGCCTTCCAATAGGGCTAGATCCTTCACCCGCTCAAAGGCATCTTCATCTGAGATCGTATGAATGGCATCAAAGTAACTTACATCCATAAAAGAAGATAATGTTTCGACGCCTATTCCTTCTGTACGATGTGGTCCCGAGGGACCTCCTGCGAGAATCGAACCCTCAGGTTCGACGATACATGTTTTGATTAACGGGTTTTGCTCCTTCAAATAGCGGGATCCTCCCATAAAAGTACCGCCAGACCCGGCTCCAGCGATATATACATCCACCTGTCCGTTCAAATCACGCCAAATCTCAGGGCCCAGATGTTCATAATGTGCGAGTGGGTTATCCGGATTGGAGAACTGACCTGGGATATACGACCCCGGTATTTCTTTCGCCAGCGATTCCGCCTTGCGTATAGCACCCGTTATTCCTTCTGATGTGGGTGTGTTCACGACCGTAGCTCCAAGAGCTTTCATCAATTGCTGCTTCTCGATGCTGAACTTCTGAGGTACTGTGAAAATGACCTTTAAATTCAGGCCTACAGCCGCCATCGCAAGACCAATTCCTGTATTGCCTGCGGTAGCTTCAATGACTGTTCCACCTGGCTTAACGTCTCCTCTTGCCAAGGCCTGCTCCAATAAAAACTTGCCGATGCGGTCTTTCACACTTCCTCCAGGATTCATGAATTCCAGTTTGGCAAATAGACGGATTCCTTCAGGTAATGGATAACGGGTTAATTCAAGTAGAGGCGTATTGCCTATAAGTTCCTGTACATGCTGATAAATGGTCAAATTAACCAATCTCCTTTTGTGCGTTCATTAACCATACATATTTGTTTAATCGGGAAAAGTGCGTGATAAAACCATATTTCGATAAAATGGTTTGTAAAACATCCATTGTCGTATAGTATTCGGTCTGTAGATCTGTCAGCAGTTCGGTATAGCCTAGAGAAGCTACCTCATCCTCGATCTGATGACGACTCTCCTGATCCTGAAAGATGGTATCCGCAAACACGATTTTTCCATTAGGGCTGAGTAGCTTGGCATATATTGAAATCGCCTGTTCTTTCTCCGCATCGTTTAAATGATGGAAAGCATAGGTGCTCACGATGGCATCGATTGGCTCAGGTAGAGGAGGGAATTCCAGAAAGTCTCCTTCAAACAATTCGAAATTCAGATTCCGCTTCTGCACCTGATGGATCATCCCTTGTGAAGGTTCAACCCCGTATACTTTATGCCCTGCCGCTATCAACTTTTCTGTAAGATTTCCCGTTCCTACGCCAAATTCCAAAATTGTTCCGCTCACCTCTGAGACCACGGTATGAAGGATTTCTTCATAATGCTCAAATACTTCCTGATATTGTTGGTCATGTCCCATCACGGTTTGATCATAATCATTTGACCATTGGTCAAATAAAGCCACAAACTCTCTACCCATTACCTTAATATCCTCCTTGGATTGCCAAGAATAAAAGCAACTATATCAATGGGGATTATATACTATAAAAGTGTAATTTAAAAGAAAAATATGGAATTTTATGGCTTTAAATCATCAACTCTGTACCTCTTTACTTGACTGATTTCCATGAATTTCTTGAGTTGTTTCTTCACCTGAAAGCCCTGGATATGGATCGATGAAAGGAAGAGGAACGAAGAGTTTGTTTAGACTTGCTGGCTATGTGCCTAGAGATTGGACGTGGGTTTTTACTTCTAGTATGATAAGAGGGAATACATACATTGGTTTACAAAGGAGGGTATGAACTATGGATTGCTTATTTTGCAAAATTGTAGAGGGCAGCATTCCCTCCAATAAAGTATTGGAGAATGACCATGTTATCGTGTTTCATGATATCCAGCCCGCAGCACCGACACATGTGCTCGTCATTCCGAAGAAACATATTGCTTCCATGAATGAAGTGATTGCAGAAGATCTGCCTCTGATCGGCGAGATTCATCTGGCTGCTCAAGAGGCGGCCAAGCGTCTTGGCGTGGAGGAAACAGGATATCGCTTAATCAACAATTGTGGTAAGGATGGAGAACAAACCGTTCATCATCTGCATTATCATTTGCTGGGTGGTACAAGACTTGGCGCGTTGACAAGTTTGTCTGATTCTCACAAATAAACATGCAAACGTGTGCTAATATTGAGTCATTATGCATATGCATTTAATCCATGAATATGTGAACATGGCTCATATAAATAAGTGATCATTACATTGAGGTTGACACCTTTATTACCTTTCGCCTATAATGAAAGATGATGAACCGTGTTATTGCTCTTGGACGGTCTGGTCGGAGGGAGGGAAAACTGGTGTCTGAAACTAAAGTTCGCAAAAACGAGACTATTGATGCTGCACTTCGTCGTTTTAAACGCTCCATCGCTAAAGATGGCGTATTGGCTGAGGTGAAGAAACGTAAGCATTATGAGAAGCCAAGCGTAAAGCGCAAGAAAAAGTCCGAGGCTGCTCGTAAGAGAAAGTTTTAGGAGGATTTTAACTACATGAATCTTAGCGAACGATTGAACGAAGATATGAAGCAAGCGATGAAGAGTAAGGACAAGTTCAGACTCTCCAACATTCGGTTGATTCGTTCGACGATCAAGAATCTTGAAATAGATTTGAAAAGAGATTTGGATGACAACGAAGTGCTTGATATCCTGAGTCGTGAAATCAAACAGCGCAAAGATGCCCTCCAAGAATTTGACAAAGCGGGCCGTGAAGACCTCGCGGCAAATGCAAAAGCGGAAATTGAAGTACTCATCCAGTACCTTCCCGCACAGCTTTCCGAAGAAGAAATTAAAGTTATTGTACAGCAGACCATCCAGGAAACCGGTGCTTCTTCGAAAGCCGAGATGGGGAAAGTCATGGCGGCCCTTATGCCGAAAGTTAAAGGCAAAGCGGACGGCAAACTGGTAAATCAAGCAGTTCAACAATTTCTGCAATAAAGCAAATCAATAAACACCTCCTGACTTGTCAGGGGGTGTTTTTTCCTTATACAGCCGCTTGATTTCCTTTTGACAGGTGAGTTTTTCTTTTTAATGGTTAATATATATTATTATGGATTTATATTCTTGCAATTGAGCCTGTTTTCAAATATAATTTTAAGATTTTGAAACGAAATGTTGCATTGCACGTAATAAATACCATAAGCTGGACAGTATAACATTAATGGAAAAGGGGGGACTATTGTGAAGGGAAAGCGCCGGAAGAAGCTTACGGGGCCATTGATGCTCTTAATGCTGCTGACGCTGCTGCTTCCTGTCTGGATTGGATCACCGTCAGCGCATGCAGCTGAGAAGAGTGGCGCCGTATATATTATTCCGGTTGATAAACCAATCGAGCAGGGACTTGGCAAGTTCATGGAACGCGGGTTCAAGGAAGCGGAAAAGATGAACGCTGGCCTGATCGTTCTTGATATCAATACGCCGGGAGGCCGTGTCGACACTGCGGAAGCATTGGGTACCCTAATTAAGGACAGTCCGATTGAGACGGTTGCATTTGTCCGTGGAGATGCTGCTTCAGCCGGAAGTTTTCTGGCACTGAATGCAGATAAGATCGTAATGTCACCAGGCAGTATGATTGGTGCGGCGGCAATGGTGGACAGTTCGGGTAAACATGTTGATGATCCAAAGCTTGTTGCATTCTGGAAGAGCAAAATGCAGGGAGCGGCTGAAATCAGTGGCCGTGATGGCAAAATTGCAGCTGGAATGACGGATGTTAACATGGTTGTGGAGATGCCAGAGATCAATAAAACCAAGCAAAAAGGTGAAATTATTGCTCTCTCGGCTGAAGAAGCGCTGAAAGTCGGTTATGCCGACCACATCAGCAACACACCGGAAGAAGCGGCAACTTGGCTCGGTTACAGTCAGGATGATGTATTTAAGGTAGAACGGACGACAGCAGAGAACATTTCATCTTTTCTGACCAATCCTGTTGTCATGACTGTATTATTGTTCCTCGGAATCGCGGGTGTGATCATTGAATTGATTGTTCCTGGTTTTGGAGTTCCTGGTATTGTGGGTATCGTGTGTTTCGTCTTATATTTCTCAGGTAATTACATTGCGGGATTTGCCGGAGCGGAGACATGGGTACTATTTACTGTCGGACTCATCATGATGATTCTGGAGATGTTTATTCCGAGCTTCGGTATTTTGGGGATTTTGGGATCGATTGCGCTTGTGGCCGGTGTTGTAAGGGCTGCTTATGATACGAGTGACGCATTTGTATCTCTGGGTATCGCTTTTGGAGCAGCGTTGGTAGTCATTGCGATCATCTCAATCATCTTTAAGGATCGAGGGATCTGGAATCGGTTCATACTGAGTGACAGTATGTCTGCGGATCGTGGTTATTCATCAGCGACAGAACGCAAAGAGCTGGTGGGTCTGCAAGGAATCAGTCTGACACCGCTTCGTCCTTCTGGAACAGCGATGTTTGAAGGGGAACGAATTGACGTCGTGACCGACGGAGACTTCATTCCCATTGATACACCAATTATTGTGATTAAAGCGGAAGGTACCCGGATTGTGGTTCAGCAAGCATTGCCGGTGTAACTCGCTCTGTTGTCGAAGCGGATCAACGCTTCGGCAATGTACATAACCACGTAGCTGAAGCTGCCAGCGAGGTGGTGCATTCTTTAATTTAGCAGCGGACTTATGATTGTCTTTTCTAATATTTTTAACAAATTCAAATTGCAAATGGAGGAATTTAAACTATGGACACACCTATGATTACGATTTTGCTCATTGCGGTAGTAGGTATTATCGTATTGAGCGTATTCTTCAGCTTTTTCCCGGTTATGCTCTGGGTTTCAGCGATTGCATCCGGCGTACGCGTAAGTATTATTACACTGGTTGCGATGAGACTGAGACGTGTAACGCCTAGCCGTATCGTAAATCCAATGATTAAAGCAACTAAAGCGGGTCTTAAACTTTCAATGAACCAACTGGAGAGTCACTTCCTGGCAGGTGGTAACGTTGACCGTGTTGTAAACGCTCTGATTGCTGCACAACGTGCGAACATTCCGCTCGAATTTGAACGTGCTGCTGCCATTGACCTCGCAGGTCGTGACGTATTGCAAGCCGTACAAATGAGCGTTAACCCACGTGTTATCGAAACACCAATTGTCTCTGCGGTAGCTAAAGATGGTATTGAAGTTAAAGTTAGAGCACGGGTTACGGTTCGTGCCAATATTGACCGTCTCGTCGGTGGTGCTGGTGAAGAAACGATCATCGCCCGTGTCGGCGAAGGTATCGTAAGTACGAACGGTTCCTCCAATTCTCACAAAGACGTCCTGGAAAATCCGGATCTGATCTCCCGTACGGTATTGTCCAAAGGTCTGGATGCAGGTACTGCTTTTGAAATCCTGTCCATTGATATTGCGGACGTTGATGTAGGTAAAAACATTGGTGCATTCTTGCAAACAGAGCAAGCAGAAGCTGACAAACGAATCGCTCAAGCGAAAGCAGAAGAGCGTCGTGCAATGGCCGTAGCCCAAGAGCAAGAGATGAAAGCACGCGTAGTGGAAATGAGAGCGCGCGTTGTTGAATCCGAATCCCAAGTACCTTTGGCGATGTCCGAAGCACTGCGTAGTGGTAAAATTGGTGTCATGGATTACATGAACCTGAAGAATATTGAAGCAGATACTCAAATGCGTAACACATTGGGAAAACCTGGTGAAGGTTCGAATTCCAACGATCAGGGTGATTCCAAAAACGGAAGATAGGCGGTGAGTGCATATGGGCCTATTTGAATGGATTTTTGATAATCTGTATATTGTGGCCGTCATCGGTTTTGCGCTCTTCTCCTTCTTGGGGAAAGCTGCCAAATCGGCTGATCCGAACAAAAAGCGTCCTGCTAACGGGATGCCTACGTTTGGAGGCAGTGGTGATTCAGGCCGGGATGAACGCTCAAGAGATAACTCATCTCCGCAGCAGTCTTCCGGACCTGCCGATCCCCGCTATGATGAACAGTATGACGATCGGTATGATGACGAGCAATATGAGAATCAGTATGATCAGCCGTATTCGGAGCCTGCAGCATCTTCTCGCCCCGCAAGTGACTACAGAAGTGAGGGCACGATGAGTGCCATGGAAAATTCACTTGAGGAACAGATGAGAGGCATGGAACAGCAGCAGCGCTTGATTGAAGAACGCTTGAATCGTATCTCTTCTGCGAATCGGCCAGTTGTGTCTGATTCCAGCTGGGATGAGACTAGCACCGATGGATCGGGAGCGTCTCCACTTCGTCCTGCTGATATTCGTACAGGTGTACTGTGGGCAGAAGTACTCGGTTCTCCTCGTTCCAAACAGCCGTTTGGCACAAGAGGGAAACTGTAAACAAGTCATACTATTGGACGGAAATAGAGCCGTCTCTGGTGAGCATAAAGCCGCCGGAGACGGCTTTTTCTGTGTTCTATCCTTTTTTCTCAACATTCGTATCTAACACACCCCGGAATTTTCATAAATTCATGAATCTGCGCATAAGTTGAACTGTAGAGGAAGGGGGAAGACCTTCGAATGACCCGGATCAGCCGCAAGCTGCGCAGATGGACCAGTGAAGTGTTGGATCTGCCGCAGGATGTGCTTTATGATATGCCACGGTTAACCCTGATTGGCAGTAAGCAACTGTATATAGAGAATCATCGCGGTGTCATCCATTTCACGCCGGATCGCATCGTGCTGGCTCTTTCCCAAGGCCAGTTGGAGATCAAAGGGACTGCTTTGGTGATACGCAACATTTTGCCGGATGAAGTAGCTGTTGAAGGAACAATTCTGGATATTCATATGAATGGAGTGGAGGGGAACAGATGAAGCAGCCCAGTCTGTACAAACTGCGGGGAGCAGTCCGAATCACGGTCACTGGGGGAGACATTGAAGCATTGATCAACACGGTAGCAGAGCAGGGACTTGAAGTGTGGAACCTGCGTGCTCGCGATGGACGCGTGGCAGAGATGAACATTCTGCTGCCGCATTTTTTCAGGCTGCGTCCGATGTTGAAACGGACAGGCTGCAGAGTGAAAGTGACCCATCGCAGCGGTTTTCCTTTTTTTGCGGCCCGACTATTGCGAAGGAAGTTTTTTCTCGGGGGAATGTTGTTTTTTGTGGCAGCTCTATTTGCGTTGTCGTCTATGGTGTGGAATGTGGAGGTCAAGGGTAACGTTACCATTCCTACGGACGAGGTGCTCGCAGCAGCGAAGAAAGAGGGGGTATACCCTTTCCAGTGGGGGTTCCGCTTGCAAAGCCAAGACAAGCTCTCCAGACAGCTCGCACTCGCCCTGCCGGATGTAACCTGGATTGGTGTGAGCAAAGAGGGGACAACCATTACCATTCAGGTCGTGGAATCGGCGCAACCGAAGCGCGAGCCATTACTGAATCCCAGACATTTGATCAGCAAAGCAGATGCTGTTGTCACTCAAATCTATGCAGAGCAGGGACGTCCTGTTGTTCAGAAGGACATGCGTGTCAAAAAGGGTCAGGTATTGATCTCGGGTATTCTCGGGGATGAGGAGAACACCAAGACCATCGTTGCCAAAGGTGAAGTTCGTGGACTGGTATGGCGTGAGTATCAGGTAGAAGTCCCGCTTGTTCAAAAACATAACACGATGACAGGTGAGAGCAAAGAACGTTTTTACATGGTGTTGGGGAAATGGGCGATCCAACTATGGGGATATGGAAGTACACCGTTCAGTTCATTTGATACCGAGAGCAATCACAAACCATTGACCTGGCGATCCTTTACACTTCCCATGGGCTGGCTGACAGAGAAGGACCTGGAGACCCGAGAGCATGAGGAACAACAAACGATAGAATGGGCCAGAACAAAAGGATTGGAAGGAGCAAGGAACGATATTATCGCCAAAAACGGCAAAGGAACGAAAATTATAAGTGAAAAAATTTTGCATGAGAAGAAAGAGAATGGTAAAGTTTATATGAAAGTCTTATTTGAGGTAGAAGAAAGCATTGCGGAGGAACTTCCGCTAGTCCATAGTCAAGGAGAATGAGGATATTTGTCAGAGCAAACACGCAGCATACAAATCTCCCTCCAGAGTGCGGGAGAGGGCCAATCTCTTTTTGGACCCCAAGATACTTTTCTTAAATTGATTGAATCCGAGATTCCCGCCCAGATTGCATCCCGTGAAGCGGAGATTGTGATTTTCGGCAATGCACAACAGGTGGAATCGCTTGAACAATTATTTGATGTGTTACTGCAATTGATACGCAACGGATACGTGTTAACCGAAAGAGATGTGAAGTATGCGATTGAACTTGCCAAGGATATGCGGGCAGACCAGCTATTGGATCTGTTCAAGGGTGAGATTACGACGACATACCGAGGTAAACCAATCCGTGTTAAAACCATTGGACAGAAGCACTATGTAACTACAATTAAAAAACGTGATATTGTATTTGGCATTGGTCCTGCCGGTACGGGTAAAACCTACCTTGCTGTTGTACTGGCTGTTGCCGCAATTAAAGAAGGTAGCGTCAAACGTATCGTACTCACACGGCCTGCTGTTGAAGCGGGAGAGAGTCTTGGGTTTTTGCCAGGTGATCTTCAGGAGAAGGTAGACCCATATCTGCGACCGCTGTACGATGCCCTGTATGACGTTATGGGACAGGAACAGACCGCTAAGGCACTGGAGCGTGGGTTAATCGAAATTGCGCCACTCGCCTACATGCGGGGGCGTACACTGGATGACTCCTTCATCATTCTTGATGAAGCACAGAACACAACACCGGAACAGATGAAGATGTTCCTGACGCGTCTTGGTTTTGGCTCCAAAATGGTCATCACCGGAGACGTGACACAGATTGATTTACCGCGTGGTAAGAAATCCGGGCTTGTGGAAGCGAATACGATCTTGAACGAAGTTAACGAGATTGGATTTGTCTATTTTGCCGAGCAAGATGTTGTGCGGCATTCCCTCGTCCAGAAAATTATCGTGGCTTACAACCACGCCGCAGAAAATCAAGCATAGAAAGGGATTGTCTAAAGTGACCTCGAAGGAACCGTCAAAAGGCAAATCTTTTCAGAATAAGGCTACAGGATGGAAGTATAGCGTGTGGGCACGCTATCTTCTGTTTTTGTTTCTGGTGATTCTTTTCTACGTGAGTCTGGCTTCCAAGCTGCTCCCCGAGCGGTATGATATTCAGGAAGGTACACGGAGTGAAGTGGATATTGCTGCGCCCATGCAGATTCCGAATAACAAGGCCACACTCAAAGCACAGGAAGAAGCGGCTGAACGCGTACAGCCGATATTTCAGATCGTGCAGATGCGGAACGAAAATTTGATGACAACCTTGCTTGATCGTGTAGATCGATTGAACCAGGATGATCAGATTTCAAGTCAGGATAAGATTGATATTTATCGGGATGAAATTCCGCAACGCCAGAAGGATTTTGTGACCAACTATATCAATAATAATCGGAAAGCCGGTACATACTCCGAGACGCTGTTGGAAGAGATCAGAAATGTGGTACAGGAGCAAAGCTACCGTATTCCGGAAGAGACCTACATCAAAATCTCACGTCTGACATCGGATGATATCCAGGAGATGAAACCAGTTGCGAGGGACATTGTTGCACGGTTAATGACGGATCAGATTAGCGATGCAACCACTGCGCGTGCCAAAGTAGCCGAGATGGTGAGTGTCAGCTCTCTTAGTAAGCGCACGCAACGTGAGGTGGTGCAGGAGCTTGCTCGTCTCGTGGTGACCTCTAACCGCTTCTACGACGAAGAGGGAACCAAGGAAGCCAAAGTACAGGCGCGTGAGAACACGCAAACCGTCTTTATCAAGCAAGGGGATACATTAGTTGCCAAAGGTGAGATGATCACCCCGGAAATGTATGCTCTCCTGGATGAGAATGACTTGCTGAAAAATGAAGTGAACTACTGGCCACAGCTTGGACTTCTTATGTTTTCCTGCCTGTTGTCGGCAGCAATTCTGATGTATATTCAGCAATGCAGCGGAACGCATTTCAAATATAATAATGCGCAGCTGTTGATGCTTGTTCTCATTTTTATTATTACGATTGTAGTTATGCATGTCACGGCGATTATCCAGACCAATGAGAGGTCTTATGTTGGCTTCCTTGCACCAGTTGCGGTAGGGGCAATGTTAATTGCGCTGCTGCTGGATACGTCGCTTGCCTTTGTATGTTCAATATTGATCGGTATGTTGTCCAGCATCATTTTGAACACGCATCAGGGTCAGCTTTTTGACTTCGAATTAGGGTTCTTCGCCGTGCTAGTTTCGTTTGTTGCGATCTTCGCAACACATAAGGCTAGTCAGCGATCAACGATCCTGAAAGGGGCCATTATGGTCTGCCTGTTCGGGTCCATAGCCGTCTTCACACTGGCTTTGATTGACTCGGGAGATTGGAACCGAACCACAACACTGTATGGCGTTGGATTTGCATTTGCTGGAGGCGTATTGACGGCCATACTGGTCATCGGGCTGATGCCATTTTTCGAAACATCATTTGGTATCTTGTCAGCGCTCAAACTGGTGGAATTGTCTAATCCGAACCATCCGCTTCTTCGCAAGTTACTGACGGAGACCCCGGGTACCTATCATCACAGCGTTATGGTAGGGAATCTGTCTGAAGCAGCAGCAGAAGCCATAGGAGCTAACGGATTGCTCTGCCGAGTGGGTTCGTATTATCATGATATTGGCAAGACGAAACGACCCATCTATTTTATTGAAAATCAGAACAATATGGAGAATCCGCATGATTCCATTGATCCAAAACTGAGCAAATCTATTATTGTTGCCCATGCGCGCGATGGTGTGGAAATGCAGAAGGATTATAAGCTGCCCAGACCTATTCGGGATATTGCGGAACAGCATCATGGCACGACATTTCTCCACTATTTCTATCACAAAGCACTGCGACAGGCGGAAAAAGCAGGCGTTGAGCCTGATTTCACGGAAGAAGATTTCCGTTATCCTGGGCCGAAGGCTCAGTCGAAGGAATCTGCTATTGTTGGCATTGCCGATAGTGTGGAGGCTGCTGTGAGATCTTTGCGCAAACCGACAGTGGAGCAAGTGGAGTCCATGATTGAGAAGATTATTAAAGGAAGATTGGATGATCATCAATTCAATGATTGCGACCTTACGATGCGTGAACTGGATATCGTCGCCAGAACATTGAAAGAAACGGTGATGGGTATCTTCCACTCCCGGATAGAATATCCGGAGGAGATCAAGAAACCGAAGCCGACTTCACCCGAAGCAGGCTAATTCAATAGTTCGTGTTCAAAAAGGTTGGTTTTCAGTACCGAGAAGATGGGATGAAGTTAGAAATGGAGTAGCGGAGCGTAGGGAAAACTACGTGAGCAACGGACATTTCGGCTGAATTCCATATTCGATGCTGATGATGCCCTTAGGCATCATTCGTAATCAAAAGCGGGCTTTTTGAACAACCTCTAATATTAGCAGACAGGAGTTATGAAAGAATGAGTCTTAATCTGGCATGGAATAATGAACAACAGGATAAAGAAATTACAGAACCAATGATTGCAATGCTGGAACAGTTGCTGAATCTTGCTGGAGAAGCGGAAGGTGTTGCAGACGGGGAAGTGGCTCTGACTTTTGTGAATGATGAGCAGATCCATGAGTTGAACCGTGATTATCGCGGTATTGACCGTCCTACGGATGTATTGTCCTTTGCAATGAACGAGACGGTGGATGAAGAACTCGATATTATCTATGAGCTGGACGAAGATGAAGAAATGGAAGAAATGCCGGATGTTCTTGGAGACATCATCATTTCCGTTCCACGGACCATCCTGCAAAGTGAGGAGTATGGACATTCATTTGAACGTGAGCTTGGTTTTTTGTTTGTCCATGGTTTCTTGCACCTGCTCGGATATGACCATCAGGATGAAGCTAGTGAGGCTGAAATGATGGGCAAACAAGAGACGGTATTGGCCCAGGCCGGGTTGACACGATAATGAAAAGACGCTCCTGGGGTCTGGTATTCCGCAATGCTGCGGAAGGAATCGCATATGGGTTGCGGACTCAGCGTAATGTGAGAGTTCACACGGGAGTGGCTGTTTTGATGTGTGTAGCCGGCTTTTTTTTCAGAATCTCAAGAATAGATTGGATGTTTGTGCTAACCGCTGTCTTTTTGGTTCTGGTGACTGAATTGATGAACACGGCTGTAGAGGCAGCGGTTGACTTGGCACATCCCCATATCCATCCGCTGGCAAAAGCGGCAAAGGATACCGCGGCCGGGGCAGTTCTGCTGGCTGCGGTATTCGCCGTCATCATCGGTTGCATCGTTTTCATCAAGCCGGTGATGAGCTGGCTGGGTTTGATCTGATTTTGTATTAACTTTGTTTTGATTCGTTTTGTTTTGATTTTAATACTACACACAAATATAAATTTGCTTGATGCAAACACGATAACGGAGAGGTCAGAAGAAACCTGAAGAAACGAAGTGTGCGCCTTTATCCCCGGATTTTCCCTTATTAAAAGGGATCAAAAAAATCTGGGGATAACAGCGCTCGGAAGGTTGTTCTGACAGCGAAGTGTCCAGTGTAAATGCACTAGTTTGATTTTATATTGCACCCTAAGGGAGAGAATATTGATGGATAACGGTTTGTTAATGCAAGAGGCAATTAAGGCACGTACGAAGGCGTACACGCCTTACTCTCATTTTGGTGTAGGTGCAGCTTTGCTTGACAGTGAAGGGCATGTGCATCATGGTTGTAATATTGAGAATGCTGCGTATACCCCAGGTAACTGTGCTGAGCGTACAGCGATGTTCAGTGCCATTGCAGGTGGCCAGCAGCCTCGCAGCTTCAAAGCGATTGCCATTGTGGGAGACACGGATGGTCCGATTGCTCCATGTGGCGTATGTCGTCAGGTCATGTACGAACTGTGTGAACCCGATATGAAAGTCATCTTGGGGAACATGAAAGGTGATCTGCAAGAGACCACCGTTGCTGAACTGTTACCTTGGGCTTTTGGGCCTTCTGATCTGAATTCTGCTAAAAAATAAACCAATATTCCAGGCCTAGGCGCCTGAGGAGGAACATATGAAAAAACAAGCATTCAAATCCGGTTTTGTAGCCATTATTGGACGTCCAAACGTAGGTAAATCCACACTGATGAACCAGGTGATCGGACAGAAAATTGCGATCATGTCGGACAAGCCGCAAACGACACGTAATAAAATTCATGGTGTGTATACATCCGAACATCAGCAAATCGTTTTCCTGGACACACCGGGGATTCACAAACGTCAATCCAAACTTGGCGATTACATGAACCAGACTGCTCTGAACACACTTGGAGAAGTAGAAGCAGCGCTGTTCCTGATTGACGCTTCGGAGGGCATGGGTGGCGGTGACCGTTACATTGCGGAACAGTTGAAAAATATCCGTACGCCTGTCATTCTCGTCATGAATAAAATTGATAAAATTGAGCCGGAAGCTCTATTGCCTCTCATCGAGGAGTATCGCAAACTGCATGATTTCGCTGAAATCGTACCTGTATCTGCCATGCTGGGCAGCAATGTAAGCACCCTGCTGGAACAGCTCGGCAAGTATTTGCCTGAAGGTCCTCAGTACTATCCTGATGACCAGGTTACTGACCATCCGGAGCAGTTTGTATGTGCCGAGTTGATTCGTGAGAAGATTCTACAGATGACTCGTGAAGAGGTACCTCACTCCATTGCTGTAACGATTGAGGATATGAAAGTTCAGGATAACGGTGTCGTTTATATCTCAGCCGTCATTTTTGTGGAACGGGATTCGCAAAAAGGGATCATTATCGGGAAGCAAGGTGCGCTTCTGAAAGAAGTGGGCAAACGTGCTCGACATGACATTCAGAACCTGCTTGGTTCCAAAATTTTCATGGATCTGTGGGTTAAAGTGAAAAAAGACTGGAGAAATCAGGATCGAGTTCTGCGTGACCTTGGCTTTGGCCGCGACTGATCGTCGGAATTGTATCCAGTAATTGCAACACATAGTTTACCTTGCAAGACTCCATCCTATTTGGTAGATGCAGACGTCATTTCCGAAGAGAGGATGAAATTCCGATGCGAGATTTTTCGTGGAAGGTTTTTGCGATGACGGGGGACGTGGAGTCCTATTTGTTATATACCGAGGCGTGTAACTCGTTAGGACAGGAGTCGGAACCTGCAAGGGAAGTGATTGAAGATGAAGAAGCCGAGGTATAACTGGCTGATTCGGGAATGGTTAGGTGACGAGGCATGCTATACAGGGTGGAAGGGATTGTCATCCGCAGCATGGACTACGGCGAAGGGAACAAAATCATTACGCTTTGCACCGAAAGCGGCGGGAAAGTAGGCGTACTCGTCCGCGGTGCCAAAAAGCCCAAGAGCCGACATGCTGCACTGGTGCAGCCGTTTACGTATGGTCAATATGTATATTTTCGCAATACAGGTCTAGGTACACTGAATGCTGGAGAAATTGTTGAATCCTATCATGAGTTGCGTGAAGATCTGGTCAAGGCCTCTTATGCCTCTTATGCGTGTGAACTATTGGATCGCGTGCTTCAGGATGAAGAGACAGGTACTTTTTGGTTCAAACAGTTAAAGGCGTGTTTGCAGGCGTTGAAGGAAGAGAAAGATCCGGTTGTTATTACAAGTCTGTACGAAATGAAAATATTACAGGCATCCGGTTATGGTCCGCAGTTTGATGAATGTATCTCCTGTAACCAGGAGCGACCGGATGAGCAGTTGTTTATTAGTCCCAGACTTGGCGGCGTTCTGTGTCGTGCATGCAAACATTTCGATCCTCCGGCGATGTCAGTCAGTCCAAAGGCTCTGAAGTTGTTGCGTTTGTTCGCACAGTTGGATCTGCAGCGCTTGGGAAATATATCAGTGAGTGAATCTACCCGTGATGAGATCAAAAAACTGATGCGGGCCTTTATGGATCATCAGCTTGGTCTGAATCTTAAATCCCGTTCTTTCCTCGATCAGATGGAGAAGTACGGGATTTGAGGCGTTCTGCTGGAAGTGAAACTATATCTTGACTTCATACTAGATTTTATATATTATGAAATATAATTTCTCTTTATGAGACATGCATTGAACGAGAAAGTAAAAGACTGGATTTATTGCATTTGTGGGGGCAAGTTGTTGTAGTACACTTGTGAATCATGAATGAGCGAGCCGGGGATGGTGGAAGCCGGGCTAAATCGGTCTTTGAAACGGCACTCGGGAGCATGAATGGACACGGAAAAGTGGGCTGGAACGAACAGAGTCATCTGTTTGATCCAAGCCAAGTAGGGTGGAACCGCGGGAATAGCTCTCGTCCCTACGTCTGTACAACAGGCGTAGGACGGGGGCTATTTATTGTTGTCTGAACCGTTCTAAGCTTGCTAACAAACCATTGAAAAGGAGCATGATTATGAATTTTCAGCAGATGATTTTAACGCTGCAACAATTCTGGGCCGAGCATAACTGTATTATTGTCCAGCCATACGATACGGAAAAAGGGGCAGGTACGATGAACCCGATGACCTTTTTACGTTCGCTTGGACCGGAACCTTGGAAAGTGGCTTATGTAGAGCCTTCCCGTCGTCCTTCGGACGGACGTTATGGTGAGAACCCTAACCGGCTGTACCAGCATCATCAGTTCCAGGTGATCATCAAGCCTTCTCCGGATAATATTCAGGAAATTTACCTGGAAAGTCTGAAGCGTCTGGGCATTGATCCGCTCAAACATGATATTCGGTTTGTTGAAGATAACTGGGAGAACCCTTCCCTTGGTTGTGCAGGTCTTGGTTGGGAAGTATGGTTGGACGGAATGGAAATTACGCAATTCACGTATTTCCAACAGGTTGGTGGAATCGAGACGAATCCGGTAGCTGTTGAAATTACGTATGGTATGGAGCGTTTGGCTTCGTACATTCAGGATAAAGAGAATGTGTTTGATCTGGAATGGGTGGAAGGTATCACTTATGGTGATGTATTCCGTCAGCCAGAATTCGAACACTCCAAATATACGTTTGAAGTATCTGATGTCAAAATGCTGTTTACCCTCTTCAACATGCATGAAGAAGAAGCAAACAAAGCCATGGCGCAGCATCTGGTATTCCCGGCATATGACTATGTGCTGAAATGTTCCCACACGTTCAACCTGTTGGATGCACGTGGAGCCATCAGTGTAACGGAGCGTACGGGTTACATCACACGTGTGCGTAATCTGGCTCGCCAAGTCGCTGCAACATATATGGAAGAGCGTGAGAAGCTAGGCTTCCCGCTGATCAAGAAAGGGGGAACCGAGCATGTCTAAGGATCTGTTGTTTGAAATTGGGCTGGAAGAAGTACCTGCACGCTTCATGCGCGCAGCAATCGCACAGCTGCAAGAACGTGTTGTGAAATGGCTTGATGCATCCCGCATTGCTTATGGTGAAGTGAATGCATATGCCACACCACGCAGACTGGCTGTTTTGATTCAGAATGTAGCTGAAAAGCAGGAAGATATCGAGGAAGAAGTGAAAGGTCCTTCACGCAAAATTGCACTGGACGACAGTGGCAATTGGAGCAAAGCTGCACTGGGATTCGCCCGCAGTCAAGGTGTTGAACCAGACCAGTTCACGTTTAAGGAATTAAACGGAGTCGAATATATCTATGCTACGAAGAGCAGCAAAGGTGTGGAAACGGCTTCTGTGATTGGCGAAGGTCTGCTTTCTGTATTGCATGCCATGACGTTCCCGAAATTCATGCGTTGGGCTTCCTATGATTTCAAATTTGTACGTCCAATCCGCTGGATTGTGGCTATGCTCGGCAGTGATGTTATCGACCTGGAAGTAACAGGCGTCAAGTCTGGCAATGTAACTCGCGGACATCGTTTCCTCGGCAAGGAGGCCGTGATTTCCAATCCGTCTTCATACGTGGAAGTTTTGCGTTCGGAACATGTTATTGCAGATGTTCAGGAACGTGAACAGATGATCGTATCCCAAATTCAGGCACTGGCTGCTGAGAAAAAATGGGATATTGCGATTAAGGAAGACTTGCTGGAGGAAGTACTGTTCTTGGTTGAAACACCTACGGTATTGTTCGGTACATTCGACTCTTCATTTTTGAATATTCCACAAGAAGTGTTGATTACTTCCATGCGTGAGCATCAGCGTTATTTCCCTGTACTGGACAATGAGGGTCAATTGTTACCATTCTTCGTAACGGTACGTAACGGTGGAAGTGATTCACTGGATGTTATTGCCAAAGGGAATGAAAAAGTACTGCGTGCACGTCTGTCTGATGCCAAGTTCTTCTATGAGGAAGATCAGAAGCTACAGATTAAGGATGCATTGTCGAAGCTTGAAAGTATCGTCTTCCAGGAAGAGTTGGGAACGGTTGGAGATAAAGTACGTCGTATTCGCAAGATTGCCGATGGGCTTGCTGCCAAACTGCAAGTATCCGGTGATGTTGCCGAATCCGTTAGCCGCTCAGCAGATATCTGCAAATTCGATCTGGTGACACTGATGGTAGGTGAATTCCCGGAACTGCAAGGTGTGATGGGTGAAGATTACGCTCGTAAAGCTGGCGAAAAGGAAGAAGTGGCCAAAGCTGTATTCGAACACTATCAGCCACGTTTCGCCGGAGATCAATCCCCTGCTTCTCTTGTCGGTGCCATTGTGAGTGCTGCGGATAAAATGGATACAATCGTGGGTTGCTTCTCCATCAACATCATTCCAACAGGTTCTCAAGATCCGTATGCGCTGCGTCGTCAGGCTGCAGGTATTGTACAGATTTTGCTGGATCACAAGCTCCCGCTGACATTGTCAGATGTGTTCGGAGTGGCACTTCAAGTGCATGCCCAGATGAACCTGTTGAAACGTGCAGATGAAGAAGTTCGTAAAGATCTGCAAGACTTCTTCGGACTTCGTGTGAAAAAATTGTTGTCCGAAACCGTCCGTTACGACGTCGTGGATGCCGTAATTTCTTCCGGATTCGATGATATCAGCGCTGTGGTTCCAAAAGGTGAAGCGTTGATGGCAGCTGTTCTGACAGGAGACGCATTCAAAACAACGGTTGAATCGTTCAACCGTGTGGGTAATCTGGCTGCCAAAGCATCCAATGCTTCCGTACATCCGGAACTGTTCACAGAAGATGGAGAGCGTCAGTTACACGAGGCATGGAGCAGAACGAATGCAGAGTACCGTCAGGCGTTGACTCAGCACGATGCTGCTGAAGCGCTGGCTATTGCATCCGCTTGGAAGGATGGTATTACCTCATTCTTCGATTCGGTTATGGTTATGGCTGAAGATGATGCTGTTCGTGCGAACCGACTTGCACTGCTCGCGGCTATTGATCGTGACTTGAAAGGATTTGCTGATTTTTCCAAGTTGGTTTGGTAATTGGGCATATTTCATGAGTCCTTTTCCACAGTCTTGGAGCAATGCTAAAATTCAGTATTAAAGAAGGATATATGAGGGTATAAATATACGGAACGGGTTGTGAAATGTATTTTTGACAACCGCTCCGTATTTTAGCCTTTGATTTCCCTCGTTCCGGCAGAAGGATTTTGCCTGGCCGGGGTCGTATATTACAATATGCAGCTATTTTATGAAACCGGGTGGTCTGGGTTTGAGTGAGTTAAATATACGCCACATTGTTGTGGATGGTGATGCTTGTCCGGTCAAAACCGAGATTGCGCAAACCGCTCGCCTATTCAACGTCCCTGTACTGTTAGTCTCTTCATTTGATCATTTGCTTCAAGGAGGAGAAGGGGTGCGAACCGTGCAAGTGGATCGTAGTGATCAGAGCGCAGACCTGTATATTGCTAATCATATTAAGCCATACGATGTGGTTATCACTCAGGATTATGGACTTGCGGCACTTGCGCTTGGCAAACGTTGTTATGTTTTATCCTTTCGTGGTCGTGAGTTTAACGATCGTGACATTGATTTCATGTTGGATTCTCGTCATACTGCGGCCAAAGCACGAAAAAGAGGCCATTACGGAAAAGGCCCAAAGCCTTTCACAGAGCAGGATCGAGAAATTTTTCAACATAAACTGACAAAACTTTTAAAAGATTTGCAGGAGAATGTGTAAGTTTATCGAATTATATTTACGTGTTGAAGAGATGAAGGTGGCCAGAGATGAGTACCGGACAAGGCGGTATACCCGAAAGTATTATTGAATCGGTGTTACAGCAGAATGATATTGTCGATACGGTGAGCCGATTTGTGCATCTGACCAAACAGGGGAAGTATATGAAAGGCCTCTGTCCTTTTCATTCTGAGAAGACGCCTTCGTTCACCGTTACACCTGAGAAACAGATTTTCTACTGCTACGGTTGCGGCACGGGTGGAAATGCCATCAAATTCAGGATGGAAATCGAAGGGTTATCCTTTCCCGAGGCTGTCAAGACGATGGCGGAAGAAAGTCACATCTCTATGGGCGACTGGCAAGGGCGTGAATCTGCTCATGTGAATCCGGAGACGGAACGTCTGTTGGAGGCTTATGAGCTTACCGCGAAGCTGTATCATTTTTTGTTGAAAAATACAGAGCACGGCAAGTCAGCCATGGAGTATTTACGCTCAAGAGGTTTTGGCGACAAGTTGATCGACCAGTTCCAGATTGGGTTCGCACCAAATCGTTGGGACACCCTGGTACAATTTCTCGAAAAACGTAACTATCCGCTTGAAGAGATGGAAAAGGGTGGACTTCTGTCGCCGCGAAATGAAGGTCAGGGATATGTGGATCGATTCCGAGACCGGATTATGTTCCCGATCAATGGCAGGAGCGGTAAGCCGATTGCATTTGCAGGACGCATATTGGGAGACGGGCAACCGAAGTATCTAAATTCACCGGAAACCCGGTTATTTAACAAAAGCCGTGTCCTCTATAATCTGCATCATGCCAAAAATGCAATTCGCAAACAAAGACAAGCCATTTTGTTCGAGGGATACGGTGATGTCATCTCCGCATGGGATCAGGATATCCAGAACGGTGTAGCGGCAATGGGTACTGCGTTAACCGAGAATCAGGCACTGATGCTCAAAGGGATGTGCGACGAGGTCATCATATGTTATGACGGCGACCGAGCAGGACAGGCTGCTGCACTCAAAAACTTTCCCATTCTTGAGGAAGCCGGATTGCAGGTCAAAGTGGCTCTCATACCTGAGGGACTCGACCCGGATGATTTTATCCGGAAGCATGGTGGTGAGCGGTTCCGAAACCAGATTGTGGACGGCGCCGTGACAACTACAAAATTTAAACTTATAAACTTAAAAAAAAGCCATATACTGCTAGAGGGTGGCGGACAAATCGCCTATTCGAAAGAAGCGGTAAAATTGATTGCCCCCTTACCTTCTCCAACTGAGCGGGAAGTGTATCTTCGTGAACTGGCTGCAGAAGTGGACGTATCCTTCGAAACATTGAAGCAGGAGTGTAATGAAGAACGGGAGGCGATGAAAAATAACCTCCAGTTTGGGGATAATAACCCGAAAAGGTGGAATAATGGTAGGCAACAAAATAGGCAGGTGCCTACACCCAATCTGTTGCCGGCTTACCACGCTGCTGAACGCAAACTGATTGCCTGGATGTTGCAGGATGATGAGGCTGCCCAGTACGTGAATGAGCATCTTGGTGAAGCTTTTAACTTGGATGATCATGCAGCTATTGCTGCTTATCTATATGCCTACTATGCGCAAGGCAAACCGTCGGATACAAGCCGTTTTATGTCTTCACTGCATGACGATCGCCTGGAAAAGACGGTTAGTTCAATCTCGATGATGGATGGTCCAGGTGAATGGAGTATTCAAATGCTCGATGATTGCATCAGGGAAGTGCTGAAGCATCCGCGTAAGAAAGAGTACGATTTGAAAAAAGAAGAAATGATTGCTGCAGAGCGGGCAGGTGATTCTGTACGCGCGGCACAGATTGCAATTGAAATGATTGCCCTAGAGAGACAGTGAACGTCTGATTATTGGATGTTTCTAGGGAGGAGGGAGTCGAGTTATGGCGAATGATCAGCATACTGAACTAGAAACAGAATTGACACTGGATCAGGTTAAAGATCAATTGATTGAATCAGGTAAGAAAAGAGCTTCGCTGAATTACAAGGAAATTATAGAGAAACTCTCTCCTTTTGAGCAAGATGCAGAGCAAATGGATGAGTTCTATGAGCAACTGAGTGATCTGGGTATTGATGTAGTGAATGAAAATGATGAAGAGGTTACACTTCGTCCTAGTGAAGATTCCGAGAACAACACCAGAGAGGGAGAGGACGAATTCCACTTTGATGATGACCTGAGCTTGCCGCCAGGTATCAAAATCAATGACCCTGTCCGTATGTATCTCAAGGAAATTGGTCGTGTGCCATTGTTGTCGGCAGATGACGAAGTACAACTGGCCAAACGGATTGAGAACGGGGATGAAGAAGCCAAGCGTCGTCTGGCTGAAGCGAACTTACGGCTCGTTGTCAGTATCGCCAAGCGTTACGTTGGACGTGGAATGTTGTTCCTTGATTTGATTCAGGAAGGTAATATGGGTCTGATCAAAGCGGTTGAGAAGTTCGACCACAAAAAAGGATACAAGTTCAGTACGTATGCCACATGGTGGATTCGCCAAGCGATTACTCGTGCTATTGCTGACCAGGCGCGTACCATTCGTATCCCTGTGCACATGGTAGAGACGATTAATAAGCTGATCCGGGTATCCCGTCAGCTGTTGCAGGAACTTGGGCGTGAACCGACACCAGAAGAAATCGCTGCTGAGATGGATCTGAGTGTGGAGAAAGTTCGTGAAATTACGAAGATTGCACAGGAACCGGTTTCTCTGGAAACACCGATTGGTGAGGAAGATGATTCCCATCTGGGTGACTTCATTGAGGATCAGGAAGCACTTGCTCCGGCGGATGCTGCTGCGTATGAGTTGTTGAAAGAACAGCTCGAAGATGTACTTGATACATTGACTGAGCGTGAAGAGAATGTTCTTCGTCTACGTTTTGGTCTGGACGATGGACGGACAAGAACGCTGGAGGAAGTCGGCAAGGTATTTGGAGTTACGCGTGAGCGTATTCGTCAGATCGAAGCCAAGGCTCTTCGTAAATTGCGTCACCCGAGTCGTAGTAAACGACTCAAAGATTTCCTCGAATAATCGAACTATGGGAGACTTTCCGCAAGACGCTTTAGCGGCGGCGGGGTCTCCTTTATTTTTAATTTAAACATCTTGATTTCTTGGTTTTGGAAATTCATCCTTGAAATGTTTGATTGGATTTTATTTTATCGCTTTTCCTTGTTCAATGCAAATCAATAAATTAAATGAATGGTGTAGGTGCTTCATGAAACTTTCGAATCGATTACAACGAATACATGATCAAATTCCCGATGGCAGCCGCATGGCTGATATCGGTTCAGACCACGCGTTGCTGCCAGTAGCCGCGATCCGCAGTGGGAAAGCCGCAAGTGCAGTAGCCGGGGAAGTCAATCCTGGCCCTTATGATGCTGCATGTAAACAAGTCAGTGATGCTGGCCTGAAAGAGAAAATCACAGTGCGTCGTGGAGACGGGCTTGATGTGGTTTCTGCGGGAGAAGTGGAAGTCATCACCATTGCAGGCATGGGTGGTGCTCTTATTGCTTCTATTTTGGACCGAGGTTTATCCAAACTGGAAGGGGTCCAACTCCTGATTTTGCAACCGAATGTGGGAGAGGATATCCTCAGACGCTGGTTGTTGGAGCATAATTGGGTAGTTGTAGCAGAACAGTTGCTTGAAGAAGACGGTAAGCTCTATGAAATTATCACGGCGATGCCACAATCCGTAAGCCCGATTGCAAATATTGAGGTATATCGTGCACGTCCGCTTCAAGGCGGGGTAGAATTGACGGAAGATTTGCTGCTGCGGATGGGACCTTATTTGGTGGATCGTCCAACGGATGTGTTTTTTGCCAAATGGGAAAGTGAGATCGTCAAGCTGCAAGGGGTTGTTAACTCCATCTCCAAATCCGATCAGGATTCTTCCCGGGACAAGGCGGCTGAGGTCGAGCGTCTGATCGCAAACTTGAAGGAGGTTTTGGCATGTTTGCCAAAGGTCAAACTGTAATTCAACTGATGGAGCAGCTCGCTCCGAAACATCTGGCTGTGCCGGACGACCGCATTGGTCTGCAGCTGGGCAGTTTGCAAAAAGAAATTAGTCACGTTCTTGTGGCTTTGGATGTGACGGATGAAGTGGTGGACGAAGCGATTCGCATCGGAGCCAATCTGATTATCGCGCATCATGCCATCATTTTCCGACCGGTTAAGTCACTTAGTACGGATACCCCTATGGGTAAATTGTATGAAAAACTGATTAAGCATGATATCGCTGTCTATATCAGTCATACGAACCTGGACGTAGCCGAAGGTGGCATGAATGACTGGATGGCCGAGGCACTCGGCATCGAGAGTAAAGAATCGCTGGAGGATGTACACACAGATCATCTGTACAAGCTGGCTGTATTTGTACCTCGCACGCATCATGAACAGGTTCTTCAAGCCATTCTGGAAGCCGGAGCGGGGAGTATCGGTCAATACAACAAGTGCAGCTTCAACACAGAAGGTACAGGAACATTTGTACCAGGTGAAGGGACACAGCCGTTTATTGGTACCCAGGGGCAGATGGAACGTGTAGAAGAAATGCGGATTGAGACCATTGTGCCTCAAAGCCTGCGGAGTAAGGTTGTTCAGGCGATGCTTAAGGCTCACCCGTATGAAGAAGTGGCGTATGACCTCTATGCAATGGATTTAAAAGGGCGTACGCTCGGTCTGGGACGCTTGGGACCCCTTAGGGAGCCTAAGACATTAGGTGAGCTCGTGGAGGTCGTTAAGACCCAATTTAATGTTCCTCATGTGCGTGTAGTAGGGGATCTGAACAAACCAATCAAAAAAGCAGCGGTTCTTGGCGGCTCTGGCAGCCGTTACGCGCTTACGGCTCGCTTCAAAGGCGCGGATGTTATTGTGACGGGGGATATCGATTATCACACGGCTCATGATGCGTTGATGGCCGGCATGTGTATCATCGACCCGGGACATAATTCCGAAAAGATTATGAAACCGAAAACAGCCGATTGGCTTCGTTCCCGTTTGCAAGATAAACGATATGATACGCAAGTTACAGCTTCAGAGGTAAATACGGAAGTATTCCAGTTTATCTAAAAAGACAGTTGCTGTGCGATTCCCAGTAATATTAAGCTTGTCTGGGAACCCAAATGCCTGTATACTATGTAATGTTGTTCGGAAAGTTTGACAGACAATCGCTGGTGGCCTTTGTTGCCACGAGAGGAAAGTCCGGGCTCCACAGGGCAGGATGCTGGATAACGTCCAGTCAGCGCGAGTTGAAGGATAGTGCCACAGAAATGGACCGCCGATGGCCGGATTCTCCGGCACAGGCAAGGATGGAACCGAGGTGTAAGAGACCCCGAGGAACGCTGGTGACTTCGTTCCTGGTAAACCCCATCTGGAGCAAGACCTAATGGGACACAGCCGCCTTTTCGGAGGAGGCAACCTTAGCCCGAGGTGTGTCTAGGTTGGTCGCTTGAGCTGTACAGCAATGTATGGCCTAGATAGATGATTGTCGCTTCTGGTGGGAGGGTAGTTCCCGTATGAACCACGAAGAGCACAGAACCCGGCTTACGGTAAGCTTTCCTAACTGCAACAACACTAAAGCAACACAATGTAGTCCACCTATCAGTCGAGGACAACTCGTATGAATCATTCGATGGCCTGACTGATCAGAAGGACCCATGAACATCTGAAAAAAACATAACTCCTGTTGATAACAGGTTCTATAAAAATAAGGCGGCAGTTCCGAGATTCTCGGGCCTGCCGCCTTATTTTTGTTTCTCATATCAAGTTATTTAACCTTCATACGCTAATAAATAGCGAAACGTTCATGACAGTTCATTACAGTGTAACGACACTGTCCGATGTTAACGAAGCATGCCAGCGTTGAATGGCGCGATCCATTCGTTCTACAGCTTCCGGGAGTAGCTCGGGATCCGTATGCGTGAAGTTGATCCGCATGCGGTTTAGCTCCGGTGTACCCGCATAGAAGGAATCACCCGGGACAATGCACACTTTCTCCTGAATACCGTAAGTGAACAAATTGCTTGCAAGCATGCCTTCAGGCAATTGCAGCCACAAGAACATGCCACCTTGTGGTGAATTCCACGAGATGCCTTCCCATGCTTTGGCTGCCATAAGAGTCGTCAGTGTTTTCATGCGTTTTTCGTAATCCTCTGAAATCTGGCGGATATGCGCATCCAGATCGAAAGATTCAAGCAGTGCGTGAAGAGCTCTTTGGTCGATGCTGCTGGAATGCAAGTCGGCACCCTGTTTAGCCCGTGCTGCCATTTTGACAATATCGGGAGCTGCAAGAATCCAACCCGTACGAAGACCCGGTGCTACCGTTTTGGAGAACGTACTGGTGTAAACGACATTAGAAGGGCCTTCATAGGATGCCGCATCCAATTCTGCGAGAGCAGGGACATCCAATTGCTCCGGATTGAACCGAATTTCGCCATAGGGATCATCTTCGAGGATGAGTACACCATACTTGCGGCATAGGTCCACAGCCTGCTGACGTCTTTCTCGTGACCATACTTTACCCGTAGGATTGGAGAACGTTGGGTTGATATAGACGAGCTTTGGACGATGCAGCTGGAGCTGTTCCTCCAGAGATTCAGGCAACATGCCGTGATCATCACAGGCTACGCCGTGAGATTCAGCCTGATAGGAATGAATAACTTGCAGGGCAGCGAGGTAGGTAGGTGATTCAACCAGTACGCGGTCACCCGGATCAAGAAGGATGCGACAGACCAAGTCAATGGATTGCTGTGAACCCGTCGTGAGGAGCATGTGGTCGGGTGAAGCAGGAATGCCTTTGGATTCAAGACGCTCGGCGATTTTGGCGCGAAGAGGACGGTAACCTTCAGTCTCCGCATATTGAAGAGCGGCTGCTCCGCTCATAAATACTTTTTCATATGCAACGCGGATAGCTTCCAGCGGGAATGAAGTCTGCGCTGGTAATCCACCGGCTAGTGAGATCATTCCAGGTGCCTGAGCGGCCTGGAGCATGTCGCGAACGACAGAGGACGGGGTGTTTTGTGCCATTTTGGACCAAGGGATACTCATGTTATTCTCATCTCCTGTTATTCACTGTTATACTGATATTATAAACTATAATAGACGGACTGCACTATAACAGTAAAATGAAGATCATAACAGTTGGGGGGAGCACGCATGCATATTGAATTAAAAAGGGGAAGCAGTACCAAATTGTACGTGCAAATAGCGCTAACGATTGCGGATCGCATCCGGTCAGGACTGATTGAACCCGGAACCCGACTTCCTTCTGTTCGTAAAATGACCACGGATCTGGGTGTCAGCCTGGTCACCGTATCGAAGGCCTATGCTGAACTCGAAGCGATTCAATTGATTACCTGCTCCCAGGGTAAAGGTTGTTATGTCAGAGGGGCATTACACACGGATCAGAGGGAGGATGTGGACCGAGCGCAGCGGAAAAATAGCAATAGTGAATCCAGTACGCCATGGAATTGGCAAATGGCATTGGTAGACTATTTACCGCGAGCACAGCTCTGGAGACATTTTGATACGTCACCTCAAGTACGGTATGAACTTCATATGTCAGCGATTCAGCCTGAACTGTTACCTACACGCGAGATTATTGACAGTGCCTATCGGCTTTCCTCTGATCATGCAGAGCGTATGGCGGCATATGGATCTTTTCAGGGAGATCGGGAACTCAGACAGATCTTTGCGGAACATTTTGCCGAGCGTGGCCTACAGGTGACACCTGAACGCATGTTAATTACAAGCGGTGCTCAACAGGGGATTGATCTTGTGGCACGGACTTTTGTCGGACCCGGGGATGTAGTGTATATGGAAGCGCCAAGCTATACCGGAGCCATTGATGTGTTTACAAGCAGAGGTGCAAAGATCATTACGGTTCCGATGGACGACGAAGGCATGCGTATTGATCTGTTAACCCGCTTATGTGACACTTATCCGCCCAAGCTAATCTATACAATTCCGACCTATCACAATCCGACTGGGATTACGATGAGTGCAAGAAGGCGAGCACAGCTCCTGAATCTCGCGCAAAGCTATCATTGCCTCATTCTGGAGGATGACCCATTTGCCGATCTTTATTTTCGTGATCCTCCCCCGGCTTCCATTAAATCCATGGATGGGACAGGTCATGTGGTGTATATCAAAAGCTTCAGCAAGGTGCTGTCTCCCGGTTGCCGTATAGCCTGCGCCATTGCAGACGGAAGCGTACTGACTCGGCTTGTGGCTGCGAAATCTACGGCAGATTTGGGGAGCCCACTGCTTACACAGAAGGCACTGCAATCCTTTATTCAGAATCAGTATGGGGCCTATGTATCCCGCTTGAGGGATGAATTGTATTCTCGCTTGTGTGCGGCAGCTGAGGTGCTGGAAGAGCATGCTACTGAGGGTATACACTGGCGCTTGCCAGAGGGAGGACTCAATCTGTGGCTTCAACTTCCGAGTAGTCTGGATATGCGTGAGCTGCATCATCAGTCACTTGCCGCAGGGGTCTCATTCCTGCCGGGTTCCGCCTGTTATGTGGGGGAGACGGATACTTCAAGTCTGCGCATCTGCTTCACGGTAACGAGCGTTGAGCTTTTGTGTGAAGGGCTTCGTGTTCTCTGCGGAGTCATTAACAGAGTAACACCTGGGCAGGGTGGGGCAGTGGCGGACAGGCTACCGCTCATATAATTTTTCGGAGTATGGACATACATCCAATCCACTTTCGGCCTGATGCAATAGGTTATAGTATCACCAGAAAGGGAGTTGGTTTTGAATGAACCATTACTGTCCACCGCTTTGCCCGATTGTCTGTGACCCGATCCAGGTTGTTGAGGATTACTACATCCCGCAAATCGTACCTGTAATCCACCCGATTGAAGTTATCAAAAAACATCACTGTGTTCCGATTCACCACCACATGTACCCGGTTGTTGTTAAAGAAGAAGACCCTTGCTATGTATCCAGCCATAATCCGAAGAAAAAATCCGTGAAAAAATCAAGCAAAGCCCGCACAACTTCACGCAAACGTTAATCGCAGCGGGTGCCCCGGGGAATTTGGATATAAACCAAAGAGCAGCGTACGCCCCGGGGCGCAGCTGCTTTTGTGTTTTTACAGAATTGAGTCATGACGACTACTTGGTATACTTTTTCATCGTATTATCCATTTGTTGTCTGACATGCTGGGGCCAGAACTGTAAGGGTGCGCTGTTGCCTGATGCGGCTTGCAGTGCTTTGTAGACATCGATCTGCCCATAGCCGAAATACTTATCGTGACCCGGATCACCGAGGTCAATGACACTTTGGCGCATCAGATCCATCACTTCCGTGTTCGTTAAATCCGGGTTCAAGGAACGAATCAAACCTGCAAGTGCGGCTACATGCGGGCTAGCCATGGATGTGCCAGACAAAGCTGCGTACTGATTGTCCGGATACGTACTTGCGATACTGGACCCTGGAGCCATCACATCCACATAATCCCCGTAATTGGAATAGGACGCTTTGCTCATATCCGGGTCCGTAGCAGATACGGCGAATACTTCCGGATAGGCAGCAGGATAGCCTGGACGCTCCGTATTATCGTTCCCTGTTGCTGCAATCAGCACGATATCGCGGTCAAAAGCGTATTTAATGGCATCATGAAGAAATTGTGCATCAGCATAATTCCCGAGACTCATGTTGATGACTTTAGCTCCATGATCCGCTGCCCAGATGATGCCTTCGGCAACGGCATACGTGGTTCCAGACCCCGAGTTGTCCAGCACCTTCACAGGGAGTACCTTGTTATACCAACTCATGCCTGCCACGCCTTCATTATTGTTGACAATCGCGCCGATAATGCCTGCGACGTGTGTACCATGTCCCACATCGTCCATCGGCTGGCTTCCCGGCTCGACCACATTATAGCCCTCAAGGAGCTTGCCCTTCAGGTCAGGGTGATTCATATCCACACCTGTGTCGACCACTGCAACGATAACATCTTTGTTTCCTTTGGTAATATTCCAACCTCTGTTCGTCTCAATCGCAGGCAAGTTCCACTGATAATCGGAGAACAAAATGTCGTTGGGTATCGTTACATCGGTTTGTTCAGTTACGGTGTCATTGGTTAAATACATGTAGTGGGGTTCCATATAGAGTGGATTCCATTTACTTTCGAAATAGCTATGCAATTGCTTGTAATTCATGTGTTCTGACCGAAAAACATACGTGTATCCCAGCTTACGCGCAGATTGCGCTCTTAGATCAGATTTAATGATACGCATATCCCGTTCACCGGGATCCTGCCGAAAACGGATGACAATTTCATTTTCGTAGAAATGACTGGCGTTGGCATTATCATGCCCGGTTTTCACTGTGATTTCATTCAGCGTATCCGGGTGAACAGACTCAATTTTGAACTTGCCTTCACGCGGATAAGGGATCATACGCAGATTTTTGCGCTGATGTTGTTCAACAGCATTTAAGACGTTCTGACTGAACAAGGCAATCACAGCTCTTTTGCCATCTTTCGAGGGTTGCCCCATAACAAAGTACTTTTCTTTTCCCAAAGGGAAAGAAGAGGATTCGAAGCTTTGACGTTTATTTACCGCTTTTTTGGCAAGATTCAGCGCATGGTCAAGCTTCTGTCGCTCTAGTTTGCTGCCTTGCTGGGATGCCTGATCAAATGGCTTGTTGTACGAGCCATTGGTACCCATGAGATGAATGGATCTGATATGTTCATGTGAACTTTGTAGATCATTCACATAGCGATTAACCTGTGCGGCAGTCATTGTTGAGGTTTTCTCCAACATGATATTGAGATGTTGCTTGGCATCCATGCGAGTCAGGAGATCTGTTGCTTTGACATCCTGCACTTTCAGACGCTGCTTGTTCGTGTGCTCTTCATGAGCAGAATCGGACAGGGCACTTGGCTTAGGTTCGGGACGATTGGATGTTGGAAGCAGGAGCGTGAGGGCGAGTGCTCCCGCACCAGCTGCAAGGGCCCAGTTAATCCATTTCGGTCTGGACATGGTGGATGGAACCTCCTTCGTTCATTTTGGACAATCATTAACAGTGCTTCATCGTTGTCACTGGTTATATCTATCGTTAGAAAAAGCGGATATTTTTATGCAGGCGAGTTCGAGTCTAACTGCGTATAATAGGCATGTTTAATGACAGAAACGGAAAGCATGATTAAGGGATACCGCTCGTCATCTTTTTATGGTAGGATTATAGCTGAGAATTCAAAGGTCAGGGGAAAACCACCGTTGGCCGACCTATATGTAAGGACTTATTTAAGGGGGAGCTACCTTTATGTCAGCAGCCAATGTACAGAAAACATGTGAGTCAACTAGGGAAAAGTTAAAACCGGCTATCGATCGGATTGAAAAATTTTTGAATGAAAATGCCTTGCCTGAACTGGATCAGAATCAGACGGAAGAATCAACAGCCTTCTACAAAGGATTTCTTTCAGATCTCCGTCATTTGCTCGTTTTTTCTGAAGTTTCTTACGAAAAACTTGGCGTTGTGCTGCGTCGTGCCAACTTTGATGTCGATTTTGCCGAAAAGGCTCTTTATAATACGTATCACCAATGCGTAAACAGCTTTTTCTATCCCAAAAATGAATGTTATTCCGAAGATGGAAGATACGCTTACACAGGACAAGATGCCATTCGTTTCCGTGACAAGCCAATCCGTGCAGTACGGGATGTCATTCTTGAGGTTTCCAAAACGTACGAAGAATTGCGCGATGATCTGGCATATTATGAAAGTGACTACTTGACTCAGCGCCGTATGCAAAATCAACGTAATCACGCTTAATGAACGTTTAAACCTTAATATGAAATTGGACGAAACCGCCCTTGTGGCGGTTTTTTTGTGTCTTCAGGTGAGAATCAGACAAGGCGTGATCATGTCATCATCTGGCATTTGTGCGGGGAATATCGGGTTTGTGGCGGGGAGACAATAGTGTCGAGGTGATAAAAAATGAGCCAAGACAAACCAATAGTCAAATGCAGCGTCTCCAACTGCAACTTCTGGGGAGAAAACAACTTCTGCCAAGCTGATGCCATCATGATTGACATTGACCAACATGCCACCCGTCGTCTGCATGAGGAATTTGCCGGTGAGACATTTGACTCCGATCACCATGATCATGCACGCACATCCTCTGCAACATGCTGTCACACGTTCAAACCCAAGTGAGCAGTCATCCCTATTTATAACGGAGGTGCTTCCAAATGAAAAATGAGGATAATAAGTTTAATTTTCAAGATCGTCCTAAAATCAATGTTGACGGTGAAAAACAGCGTATGCGTGTCGATTATCCCAGAAAAGCACATCGGGAAGAATACGGGGCAGAGGTCGCTCCTCCGTCTGTTGTAAGAACTGGAGGTACCGAACGGGCAGAGCCTGTACCTGAGAAGCATGAGGCTGACCGGGTCATGGAATCAACAGGTAAGGTCGCGGGTTACATGGGACTTGCCTTCGGTATCGCGTCCTTGTTCATGTGGTCAATTGTACTTGGACCAGCCGCAGCCGTACTGGGTTACTATGCTTATGTGAATGGTCGTAAGACAGCGGGAGCTTGGTCCATTGGACTGGGTATTGTAGCTACGCTGAGTTATTTTTTCATGATTCCATTCGCTCGCTAAATTGTAAAATGATTTAGTCAAAAGCCTTCTGTTCTCACCCAAATGCGGTGAATAACAGAAGGTTTCTTTCGTATATGCGCAGGTTAAGTGGGAAGATTCATATATTTTTTTGAAAACAATGGAACCTTGCTGTAAAACGATGTAGAATAAGGTCATAATACGCTTAATTATACGGGAGTGGGTATAACTCATGCAGATTGATCCAAGCGGATCGCGGCAGTTGTTGGAACTGCAATTGTCCAATGTGAATAACCAAACCAGTGAATCACAATCGGATGCTGGTTCAACAGTGGATTTCGCCAATGTGATGGACGGGCTGTTAGGTACGGGTGCCAATTCGACGAGCAATACAGATTCCACCGCTACGGTCTCCAAAAGATCCAGTGATGGCCTGTTGTGGCTGCAACTCGGAAGCACGTACAATCCGGATATAAATACGGCAGGATCGTCCTCTGTCTCCAATAACATCGTTGAGTCTTTATTATCTTCATCCAATACAGGAATTGTGGATTCCGGTGCATCTGTACCTACGGATTATGAATCTTTGATTGCAGAGGCAAGTGCCAAGTATGGTGTTCCTGAATCATTGATCAAAGCCGTTATTGACACAGAATCCAACTTCAACCCGAATATAGTGTCCTCCGCAGGTGCCAAGGGGCTTATGCAATTAATGGATGGCACGGCTGCAGGGCTGGGTGTAAGTAATTCATTTGACCCTGCCCAGAACATTGATGCGGGTACGAAGTATCTTTCCCTTCAGCTCCAGCGTTTCGGTGGAGAAGTGAAGATGGCACTTGCTGCATATAATGCAGGACCGGGTCGTGTCTCACGTCTGGGCGTGTCTAGTGATAGTGAACTGATGAGTGCACTTAATCGTCTGCCTTCAGAAACTCAGAATTATATCTCCAAAGTAGAGAAGGCACAGTTGAAATATGTGATCTAGACTTACAGAAAGACATTTGCGTTAACACATCATTGCAAGATGAGATCAAAGGTGGGAGCAGTAGCGCTTGAAACGCCTGTTCCCGGTTGGTCTTTTTGTGTTGTATGCGTATCGTGTTACAATGCTCACTGTAGGTTTATGAACGAAGAGATAAGGGAGGTCTAACCTCATTGAAATATTTTGATTATGCTGCAACGACACCTCCTCATCCTGATGTGATTCGTACGATGGCCGAAATTATGGAAACACAATTCGGAAATCCGTCTTCCATTCACGGGTATGGGGAGCGTGCCGATCAATTGTTGCGTCGTGCTCGATCCGGATGTGCTACGGCAATAGGTGTTAAGCCTGAAGAGATTGTATTTACTTCCGGTGCGACCGAGAGTAATAATCTCGCAATAAAAGGTGCGGCATTACGTTATCAGTCACGAGGCAGACACATCATAACAACGGCTACCGAGCATGCTTCGGTGTATGAAAGTTTTATGCAATTGCAGCAGTGGGGATGGGACGTGACGCTAATTCCTGTCAATTCTGATGGTGTGGTAGACGCTCGGCAGGTTGTAGACGTGATCAGACCGGATACGGTGCTTGTGAGTCTGATGCATGTAAACAATGAAACAGGTGCCATCCATCCGATTGCAGAGATCGGAAAACAGCTCAAAAAGAAAGCACCACGCGTGCTTTTCCATGTGGATGGTGTTCAGGGCTTTGGGAAAATGAAGGCTACACCTGCCGCTTGGAGTGCAGATTTGTACAGTCTGTCTGCTCACAAGATCCGTGGACCGAAGGGAGCAGGTCTCCTGTATGTGCGAAGTGGAGTGGAGCTTACGCCACTATTGTCAGGGGGGGCACAGGAGCAGGGCCTAAGAGCAGGCACAGAGAACGTGGCTTTGCTGGTAGGCATGGCAAAGGCCATGCGAATGGCCGCAGAGGATCAGGTTGACTTTGCTCGACGTACAACGGTGCTTCGTGATCGGTTGATGGAAACGATACATTCCATTCCTGAATTTGAGTTGAACAGTCGCTTAGAGGGGGCCCCTCATATTGTGCACTTCTCCTATCCTGGGATGAAGGCAGAAGTGGCGCTGCACACCTTGGAGCAACTTGGCGTAACCATATCGACCCAATCTGCCTGTTCTTCGCGTTCGGCTGAACCGAGTCGGGCTCTACTTGCGATGGGCAGAGATGCAGCTTGTGCTGGTGGGGGATTGCGTATTAGTCTTGGAGATGAACATACAGAAAAAGATGTAGCCTTGCTTGAACAGGCTCTACATCAGATGGTGGCGCAGTTGCGGCCCCTCGAAAGGCGGATGTAATGGATATGAAATATGATATGCTGCTTCTCCGTTTCGGAGAGTTTATGTTAAAAGGCAAGAATCGTGCCCGATTTGAAAAAACGATCATTACACAGGTGAAGGCTTTGCTTAAACCTTATCCAGGAGCGAGCCTTCGCAAAGAATATGGCCGTGTCTATGTGGATCTTGGCGGTGAATCACATACTGAACTGATTAAGGTGCTGAAGCGGGTCTTCGGTGTAATGTCGATTAGTCCGGTTAAAGTTACTCCATCCGAGCTAGATGAGATTGTGAAAACAGCAGTTGCGTTTATGGACGAAAGGCAAGACGAATTCAAAGAAGGCACCACATTTAAGGTAAATGTAAGGCGGGTATGGAAAGAGTTCCCGAACTCTTCCCATGAAATGAATCATCTGGTTGGTTCACCAATCCTACGGAAGTTTCAGCAATTAAGTGTTGATGTTCGTCAACCTGATATTGAACTGCGAGTGGAAATTCGGGATCAGGGTACCTATATTTTCAACGAAACCATTCCGGCAGTAGGTGGGTTTCCGCTGGGTACGAATGGAAAAGCGATGGTACTGCTGTCAGGTGGAATAGATAGTCCCGTTGCAGCGTGGTCTTCCATGCGCCGTGGACTTGAAGTGGAATGTGTGCATTTCTACAGTTACCCGTTCACAAGCGAGCGTGCCAAAGAGAAAGTCATTGATTTGGCGCGTGCCCTTGCTGATCATGCAGGAACAATCAAGCTGCATCTAGTTCCGTTTACAGAGATTCAAACGGCATTTACCCAACTGGGTCAGGATAACCTGATTATTACCTTGATGAGACGTTCAATGCTGCGAATTGCCTCCAAACTTGCCGAGCGTGAACGTGCACTGGCACTAATTACAGGAGATAGCTTGGGCCAAGTAGCGAGTCAGACGCTTCCGAGTATGAATGTCATTGGTCGTGCGACGGATCTGCCGCTGCTACGGCCATTGGTTATGATGGATAAACAGGAGATCATCACCTTGTCCAAACAGATCGGAACGTATGACATATCTATTTTGCCATATGAGGATTGCTGCACTCTCTTCGTGCCAAAGTCGCCTTCAACCAATCCAAATCTTCGGATTGTGGATAAAATTGAATCGACAATGAGCCTGTTGCCGGAATGGCTGGATCAGGCGGTAGAGCAGACAGAAACGATCACACTGCATGCCGGTGAAACTTCCATGTTATCCAATCAGGCAGGCGACAATGGCATGAAGGATGACTGGTTCTAAACTAAATAAAAATTAGCATGGCTGACATAATAAGGGCTATGTTAACTGCAAAAAAGGACTGTCCGATGAAATATCGTTCAGTCCTTTGCTGTATTCAGAAGACATTTTAAGATTAGATTTTCCTATGAGTAAGAGCGCTGCTGCTCCCCGCCAGATCCCTTGTTGCTGGAGCTACTGGAGCGTTTGCGATAACCTGCAAATACTACGCCTGCAATAACGACAACGATGAAGAGAATGCGCAATGCCGGATGTTCAGTAAAGTAAGGCAAAAGTCGCTGCTCCTCAGTGATCATATTGGAAGCTGTATACCCGAGAACGATGGCTCCGACATAGATGATCCAAGGGAAATGATTGATCAGCTTGATAAACAAGGTGCTGCCCCACACGATAATCGGTACGCTGATCAGGAGTCCGAGAATGACAAGCACAAGATGCTGCTGCGCAGCTCCGGCGACTGCAATCACGTTATCGAGTCCCATGGCTGCATCCGCGATTACAATGGTTCGAATAGCGGTCCACAGGGAAGTACCTGCCTGGATATCATTGTGTTCATCTCCCTGATCCGCCAATAATTTATAGGCAATCCAGATCAGAAGTATGCCCCCAACAAGCAAGAGCCAAGGCACCTTAAGCAGCCATAAAACAACAACCGTTGCCAAAATTCGAATCAGTAATGCGCCGCCCGTTCCGTATAGAATCGCCTTTTTCTGCACGGAAGGGTGCAAATTTCGAGCTGCAAGGCCAATGACGATGGCATTGTCTCCAGCCAGAATGAGATCAATAAAGACAACGTTCAGCAAAGCCAGCCAGAAAGTGGGACTAAATAGCTCCATGTGATATGTCACTCCTTATATACGGTTCAATCATTAAGAATAGCATGGACAACTCTGACATACAAGTTAATGTGGGGGGATGAGGACATGGATACACTATGGCTGTTAACTGAAATTTTAATGATCAATCTGGTATTGAGTGGAGATAATGCGGTTGTTATTGCGCTTGCCAGCAAGGATCTGCCACCGATACAACGTAAAAAGGCGGTATGGTGGGGGGCTTTTGGTGCGGTTGTGTTACGCTGCGTACTAACCTTCGTAGCAGTATTATTGCTGGGAATTCCGTTTATCCAGGCCGCAGGTGGGTTACTGTTACTATGGATTGCAGTGAAGCTGCTGCTTCAAAATGAGGATGAAGTACATATTCGAGAAGCATCCACGACCTGGAAAGCCATTCAAACCATTCTGATTGCCGATTTTGTAATGAGTCTGGACAATGTCTTGGCCATAGCGGCATTGGCGGATGGAGACCTGGCTCTGATCGTCATCGGAATTGCAATCAGTATCCCTATTGTCGTATGGGGGAGTGGTTTAATTGTTGGTTTGTTGAAGCGATTTCCGATTCTGGTATTCGTCGGCTCAGGCATTCTGGCCTTCACAGCAGGTGAGATGGTGATAAAAGATCCCAAGTTAGGAGAATGGCTGGGAGGAATGGCATCAGAGGTGCATACGCTGCTACCCGCAGCAATGGCTTGTCTTGTGATCGCAGTTGGAGGCGCACACAAATTTGTGCGGAAGAACGCATAGTTTAGTTTCAAGTAAAAGCTTGGACATATGGCCGTCTGAACCGTCCGGTTTAGGCGGTTTTGTGTGGAGAGAAATCTTCTTGTCAATGCAACTCCCATGGGGGGAGTCATAAGTTGCGCATTTTAGGGTAATACAGGTAAAGGACACATGCAAAGTGCGACATAAAGTATAGTTTTTTGCAGAAACATCGGATACACTAGAAGCAGGATTACAGGTTTGGAAATCAACAGTCAGAATGGAATGCATATCGTTTATTAAGAAATAAAGTACATAGCCATGGTATAAGAGGTGATTGCAGATGAGGATGAGAAATGAAAAAGCGATTGGACTATTTATTGTAGCTGCGGGAATAATTATTCTGCTTGGAAAGTTTGGTGTGTTTGGCTTCATTGGTCGTAATTTCTGGCCTTTGCTGTTCTTGCTGCCAGGCATCGCCCTTCATGCGTTATACTATGCGCGTATTTCACCATCCTGGTCACTCGTTCCTGCAGGCATACTAACGGTGTATGGTGTTTTATTCAGTATAACGAACACATGGGGTGCAGGACTTATGAGCAGGTTGTGGCCAGCATTCTTGCTGGGGATCGCCATAGGGTTACTCGAATATGGAATGGCTGAGCGTCGAAGACCGGAATATGTGTTACCTGCAGCTTTGATCCTTGGTGCGGTATCGATCATATTATTCGGATTTACCTTGCTGCAAACGGGAATAATATATGTACTTGCTGTCCTTTTGATCTTGGGCGGAGTCTGGTTATTGCTTGGACGAGGACGTCAAGGGAGAGGCTGGTAACATTCCCAGTGGTCTTTTCGTGCGAAATATCTTGATTTTTACCTATAATAAACTATAATATAAGGGATATAGACATGCGTCGGGATATCACCGACGCTTATTTTGTGAGTAACCTGCGAAATTGCGGGAAGTTTAGTAGATAAGAATTGAAATTGGAAAGGATATGGATACAAACCATGCATTCAAGAGAACACATTCGCAATATTGCGATTATTGCCCACGTCGACCACGGGAAAACTACGCTCGTCGACAAGTTGCTCCAGCAATCCGGTACTTTCCGTGATCACGAAACGGTACAGGAGCGCGCAATGGACTCCAACGATTTGGAGCGTGAACGCGGTATTACGATTTTGGCCAAAAACACGGCTATAACTTATAAAGATTATCTGATCAACATTGTGGATACACCAGGACACGCCGACTTCGGTGGTGAAGTGGAACGTATCATGAAAATGGTTGACGGCGTATTGCTCGTTGTTGATGCATATGAAGGCTGTATGCCACAAACGAAGTTTGTACTTCGTAAAGCTCTGGAGCACAATCTGACACCAATCGTTGTTGTAAACAAAATTGACCGTCCAGCGGCTCGTCCGACTGAGGTTATTGATGAAGTACTGGACCTGTTCATTGAACTGGGTGCCAACGATGAACAACTTGAATTCCCTGTTGTATATGCTTCCGCATTGAACGGAACATCCAGCATGGATAATGATCCTGCAAAACAGGACGACAACATGATGGCGATCTACGATACGATCGTTAGTCATATCCCTCACCCAACAGAGAATGTTGAAGAGCCACTTCAATTCCTCGTTACTTTGATGGACTACAATGAATACCTTGGCCGTATTGCCATTGGTCGTGTTAACCGCGGTGTGATCCGTCAAGGACAATCGGTTAC
Source organism: Paenibacillus amylolyticus (assembly GCF_001570725.1). Classification (GTDB taxonomy): domain Bacteria; phylum Bacillota; class Bacilli; order Paenibacillales; family Paenibacillaceae; genus Paenibacillus; species Paenibacillus amylolyticus_A. The sequence goes on along the minus strand of NZ_BCNV01000001.1, from coordinate 3,458,189 downwards.
GGTTATTATGCGTGATGGTAAGAGCAAAACTGCACGTATCGAAAAACTGTTTGGTTTCCAAGGTCTCAAGCGTGTTGAGACAGAAGAAGCAGGAGCAGGCGACATCGTTGCGATTGCAGGAATCAAGGACATCAACATTGGTGAAACCATCGCTGATCCGAACAATCCCGAAGCGCTTCCAGTATTGAAAATTGATGAGCCTACACTGCAAATGACGTTCCTCGTGAACAACAGTCCTTTCGCAGGTCGTGAAGGTAAATGGGTAACTTCCCGTAAACTTCGTGAGCGTTTGTTGAAAGAATTGGAAACAGACGTTTCCCTTCGTGTTGATGAAACGGAAAGCCCTGATGCATTTATCGTTTCCGGTCGTGGTGAGCTTCACTTGGGTATCCTGATTGAAAATATGCGTCGTGAAGGATATGAGCTTCAAGTATCCAAGCCAGAAGTTATCATTAAAGAAGTTGACGGTAAGAAAATGGAACCTGTTGAGCGCTTGTTGATTGATATCCCTGAAGAGAGCATGGGTTCCGTAATGGAGAGCCTGGGTGCACGTAAAGCAGAGATGGTTAACATGGTTAACACAGGTAGTGGTCAAGTTCGTCTGGAGTTCCTGATTCCAGCACGTGGTTTGATCGGTTATAGCACAAACTTCCTGACATTGACTCGTGGTTACGGTGTAATGAACCATGCATTTGACAGCTACGCTCCAGTAGTATCCGGTCAAGTGGGTGGACGTCACCAAGGTGTACTGATCTCTACTGAAACGGGTACATCTACGTTCTATGGCATGATGGGCGTTGAGGATCGCGGTACGCTCTTCTTGGAGCCGGGTACTGAGATCTACGAAGGTATGATTGTTGGTGAACATACACGTGACAATGATATTGTTGTTAACATCTGCAAAGAAAAACAACTGACTAACGTTCGTTCTTCTGGTAAAGATGATACGGTTAAAATTAAAACTCCGATTATCTTCTCGTTGGAACAGGCGCTTGAATATCTGAATGAAGATGAATATTGTGAGATTACACCAAAATCTATTCGTCTTCGTAAGAAGATTCTGAACAAATCCGAGCGTGAACGTGCAGAAAAACAACGCAAAATGGCTTCTAAAGCCTAATAACAACAAAATAATTTATATAAGTTAGCATTTGATGGAACACATTTGCACCATCGGCGTTGATTACAACCCACTAAAGTAGTGGAGGATACGGAATCGATTCTGTAGGAGCGAAGCGTTCGCCTTTATCCCCGGATTTTACCATTGAAAAATGAATCAAAAAAATCTGGGGATAACAGCGACCAAAAGAACGATCCGAATCCGAAACGGTCACATGCAGAGCTTTGTAATTAATGTTGTTGGTGGTGCTCCATCAACTAGTTAACTTATATCCTAGCATGATAACGAAAGGAGCTGGCTGTGCATGCAAGCATGGTTCGCATCACACCCGATCGTAGCCTACATCGTCATCTTTGTATTGATTACTTACGTATATAACAAGGTGTTTCGGGTACGTCAGAAATTACCGCTTGGTAAGGAAATCGTTCTCTATATATTGATGGCGATGGGCACATTCATGCTTCTTATTTTTCAAATCGACAAGCTTCCCATCATTCAATGTTTGTTGGTAGCGGTTGGTTTGATGTTATTAGTGAGAGTGCGTTATTTTATTGAAGGTCGTCAAAAGAAAAAAGCGGAAGCTGCCGCTCGAAACTCATAAATCTTGTCTTGTACAGACCATCCGTTTTCCTTAGGGAAAGCGGTTGTCTTTTATTTAGACAAAAACAGATGTGATAAAGGTGTTGAAGATATGAACTCGAATTCGAACGGACTGCCTCCACGGAGACAGGCACCGACGCAATCCGGCGCTTCTGGATCGAAGAATGGCAAGGGCAAGAAGCCTAAGAAGAAAAAGAGAATGAATGCTTTTGGCAGAATCTTTTTAAGTCTATTGGTTATTGCTATTGTGGTAGGCGGCGGATATGCATATTGGGTATACAATCAAGTCGTGGATACAGGCATCGACAAACCGGTACCTCCGGGGATGTCAGCCACAACGAAACCAATCACGATGCTGTTGCTTGGAACAGATAACCGTCCGGAAACCGGCACATATCTCTCGGATGTGGTTATGGTAGCTTCGTTGAATCCGCAGACCAAGACGGCAACCATTGTATCATTGCCCCGAGACACGCGTATTCAATTGGATGGCTACAAATCCAACAAGCTAAACTCCTATTATCCAAGGTTCAAAGCACAGGAAAAGACCTCTGGCAAAAATGCAGAGGATCAGATGAAAGAAATGATGGGCAAGTATTTGGATGTAGATATTAATTATACAACCGTCCTGAATTTCCAAGCATTCCGTGATGCTGTCAATGCCGTAGGTGGCGTGGATGTAACTGTGGATAAAAATATGTGTTACAGAGATACAGCCGACGGTACCGATATCAATCTGGTCGCTGGCCCACAACATCTCGATGGTAAAGCGGCACTGGATTTTGTTCGTTACCGCAAATCCAATTGTAATCCAAAGACTGCTGAATCCAACGACTTTGATCGTAATAAACGCCAAAACCAAGTGTTGAACTCCATGCTGGATCAGATGAAATCTCTTGGGGGCATTACGAAGATTAGCAAAGTGATTGGTGCAGTTGACGATAACATGACGACAGATGTGGAATCGGAACAAATGAAAAACTTTATCTCGACGTATTGGAACATTTCTACTTCGGATGTACATTATACTCCGGTTACCGGAGAGTGGAGAAGTCCATATGTGTATATTAATGAGACTGAACTCGCCAATGCGAAGCAGGCTTTGCAAGATACACTTTCAGGTAAAGTAACGTCTTCACCTTCAGCCGAATAACCTCCATTCTTTTGGGATTGGAAGCACGTTAATTGGTATGCTATAATAACATAAACCAAGTTTAAGAATTGCATAAAGAAGGTTAGGGGGCTGGTTGAATGTCCGAAGCCGTCACACAATTAACTGAATCTCTTTTACAGCAATTCAAGAATGAGACCTTTGTGCTTCTGAGCACAGTGGATGTAGAATCTGGAGGTCCGACTTCAACAGCCATCTCCTGGATTTATGCGGAGAATGCTTCTACTTTTCGTGTAGCGATCGATCATCGTTCACGCTTAGTAAACAACATGATTACGAATCCGCTCATTACAATTACTATTTTTGGAGAAGAGACAGTGTACGCAGTGAATGGACGTGCCGCGGTACGACAAGATCCGCTGCAGGATGTTCCATTTAATATGTGCTGTTTCGACATTACAATTGAAGCGGTGAGGAATGCTCTGTTTTACGGCGCTCAACTGTCTTCTGTGCCTCAATATGTCAAAATATATGATCAGCGTGCTGCTGAGAAATTAGATGAGCAGGTTTTTGCTGCCATGAAAAAAGCCTAGTGAGAGATCACTGGGCTTTTTGTTGTCTTTTGTCCGATGAATGCAGCTGCTGCATTTGTTGTTCTTGATTTTCAGATTCATCCGGATTTTGACGGACTTTGACGTCCTTCGGGAGTTGGGGAATAATGCGTCCCACCATGTCAGCGAGTTCTGAAGCAAAACCGGATATCGGATGTCCTTGACGAATATGTTCACCTATTTCTTTAATTCGTTCAGTGACATCGGCATCTGCAGTAACGATGGAATCTACACCTTCGGGGTCTTTGCGAAGCGCTTCGGCAACAGAGTACTTAATGGTACCTACCCGAGCACGTTCCAATTCACCATCTACATCAATGCCAACTACAGCTGTATTACCGAGTATGACGCAGTTCGCATCTTCAACACCTTCTACTTGCTTGGCAAGGGCTTTAAGGTGATTAATCCGTTTTTCATTTGGCATCCGGCCACTTTCTGCATCATCTGAAATGTTGGTATCATGAACTTCACCTGTATTCTCATTGAGACGGTCCAGACGTGAAGGGTTCATCCGATCTTCCTGTGCATTGAGCATGTGAGATCCTTTCCTTTGATCTTGCTGAGTTGTTACATTTCCTCCGTAACCTTTCGCATGTGTACCCTGATTCGGCGAAGCGTTGCGTGTGGAAGTGTTGCAACCTGTAAGTATAAAGATCAGAAGCAGCGTGCATACCCATATTTTCATAAATGTTCATCCTTTCTTGGAGTTTTTCAGAATGGTTGACAATTATTTTGCCCTAGTCGAATACATTTATGTATGGGATCATGATTGTCCATGCCGCTGCTGAAAGATCACACTATCCATGCCTTTAACGACGCCGCTTTGGAGGGGATTGAATGAAAAAGATTTTTGTATTGGATACCAACGTGCTTCTGCATGACCCCAATGCCATATTTGCCTTTGAGGAACATGAGGTAATCATTCCCGCGGTTGTACTGGAGGAGATCGACTCCAAAAAAAGAAATGCCGATGAAATTGGGCGTAATGCCCGCAATGTATCCAGACTGTTGGATGGATTACGTGAACTGGGTCACCTGCACAGTGGGGTGCCTCTGGCTAATGGAGGTAATCTGAAAGTAGAACTGAATCATCGGAGTTTCGTGAAAGTTCAAGAAATGTTTGGTGAAGTGTCCAACGATAATCGCATTTTGGCTGTCGCTTTGAATTATCAGATTGAAGAGAATGAAAAGGAAGTAGTCGAACGTCAAGTGGTGCTTGTCAGTAAAGATGTGCTGGTGCGTATCAAAGCGGATGTACTTGGTCTGTTCACACAGGATTACTTATCAGATCGGACGGCAGGACTCAGTGAGTTATATCCAGGTTATACGGCCCTAAAAGTTCACCCGTCAGTGATTGATGAGTTTTACACATATCGTTTTCTACCGATCAAACCGTTACAGTTGTCTTATTCGCTGTATCCGAATGAATTCGTCATTCTCAAGGATGAGATGGGAACCAATAAATCGGCTTTGCTTAAAGTGAACACAGAGGGAACGAAGTTGGAGCCGCTTTTCCTCAGTAATGATAATGTCTGGGGCATTAGCGCCCGTAACGCGCAACAACGTATGGCACTGGAACTGCTTTTGAATGATGACATCCCGCTTGTTACCATCACAGGTAAAGCTGGAACAGGGAAAACCTTGCTGGCACTTGCAGCAGGTCTGCTTAAGGTAGAGGATGATCATAAATACAAAAAACTGTTGATCGCTCGTCCTGTCGTTCCGATGGGGAAAGATATCGGTTACTTGCCTGGTGAGAAGGAAGAAAAACTCCGTCCATGGATGCAACCGATTTATGATAATCTGGAATTCCTGTTTGATACCAAAAAAGCCGGAGATATCGATAAAATTCTAATGGGGCTTGGCAGTATTCAGGTGGAGGCTTTGACGTATATACGTGGAAGATCTATACCTGGACAGTTTATCATTATTGATGAAGCTCAAAACCTGTCTCGCCATGAAGTGAAAACGATCGTATCAAGGGTTGGTGAAGGAAGTAAAATTATTTTGATGGGAGACCCCGAACAAATAGACCATCCGTATCTCGATTCCGCCAGTAACGGTCTGACGTATATCGTTGAACGCTTCAAGCAAGAGGGGATTAGCGGACACATCATGCTCGAAAAAGGAGAACGCTCCAAGCTGGCACAGCTTGCAGCTGATTTATTGTAAATTCATGGGATTTATTTCCCGGAAAATGTTGCTATTGAAGCCGGCTCTTGGAGCCGGCTTTTTGCTGAAAAAATAAGAAAGCGTTATTGCACAGAACTCGATATGCTCTTATTATGCAAAAATCCGAAAAAGTGTTTTTCGGCAGGGTAGGACAAGAGCACTACTTATTTGTTACAATAATTGCTGCAGGAAAAAACTAGGTGAACAAGGAGGGGAGTTAATGAAGCGTAGACATCAGGTTGTTTTGTTCGCGGTATTGCTGCTTTCGTTAACGATCCTGTCTCCAAGTTTTGACTTCAGAGGTCCGCAGCTCAATCAGGAACGTGACCAGGAAAAGGATACCTTCCCGGGTTCTTCTTCGCGTAATGAAGATGCTCAAGCTCCGCTGGAGATTGTGGTCGCTATGTCGGATGAAGAGTTTCAAGCCTTTCAAAAGATAGCCAAAGAAGTTGCTGCTTCACAGTTAGTAGAGATTAATCTTCGGAATGAGAAGCCGGATACATATAAGCGTGTTTTGGATCTTGAGTTTTCACTAGGGGAGAACGGGGATGTGGTTCTGCTTGATAGTGAGGAAGTGCAATACTATGCCAAAAAAGGGCATTTGTATCCGTTGAACGGTACAACATTATCAAAGTCGCTTGGGGAGACCGTTGCCGAGCTGCGTGGGATGACGGAGTGGAATGGTTATCAATGGGGGATGCCTTTTGATTTTGACCCTTATATTCTGGCGGCACAATCTTCATTTCTGAAAAAAGCTGGTCTGGAGACGTTGCCTCATAGTAAAGATCAGTGGACCAAACTCACTCAACAATCCATAGCGGAAGGAATGCCGTTAATTGCAATGAACATGAATGATATGTACGGGACGAGTGCGTGGTTGAATCATTTTGAACCGGGGATGGCACCTGATCTAGTTAAACGATCGCAATTTTCCTCGCAAACGGGTGATCTTGAGCAGGGAATTCAGTTAATGGACCAGCTTCAGCCCCATATTAAGGTCCAGTCTACCGATCCGGAGTTCTCTCCGACTGCTGACCAGAACGGAACCCCGATAGTTGTATCATTGTTATCGCAATTATTAAGTGCAGTGCAAGTGAGTACAGGTGATCAAGATTCTTTAGAGCGCATTTCTTTCGAAACTTTGGAAACTGTGAAGTCCAGAAGTCTTGTCATTACTGCCGGTTCGATTGAAGCAGAGGAAGCAAGCAGATGGATTGAAGGCATGACGTCTGCTACGACACAGTTGAAATGGTACCAACAGACTAATCGGTTGCCTGCGAAGCAACAGGAATTAGATGTGGAGTCTGAAAAGCTCGCTGGGGATTATGACATGACAAAGGGACAATCCTGGTTTTCAACCGAAGATGTCCCCGCTGTAACGGCCGAAAGGCACGCTGTGATAAAACATTTTCATAAAAAAATGCAGCAATTCTTAAAGGGAGAAATCACGTCCAATCAATACGTAGATAGTATCAGAGCGACAAATTAACTTTAAGTTCATGTTCAAAAAGTCTGGTTTTCAGTACCAAGAAGATGGAATGAAGCTAGAAATGGAGTAGCGGAGCGTAGGAAAAACTACGTGAGCAACGGACATTTCGGCTGAATTTCATATTCGATGCTGATGATGCCACAAGGCATCCTTCGTAATCAAAAGTGGACTTTTTGAACAACCTCTTTAAAAAGATATAGCCAGTTTTACTTCCAGTACACCTTCACTTGTTGAAACATCGGTGGCTTTGACGAAGGACAGAATTTTCTGCGGATAGAAGCCAAGGTCAAACTCTCTTTCCAGCATTCGGCGAGTGGTGTCTGGTAATTCAAGCTGATTGAATACAAGTTTGTCCACATGAAAACGAATGGAATTTTGAGGTTCATTTTCTACCGTATAATGTCCTTCAATGCTTAATTGCAACTGATCCCGCTGACCGGAAGCTGTAATCTTATCCTGATTGAACTTAAAGGCAAAGTCATCAAAGATGGAATTCTGGGAACGTAGAAACGCATTAAGCTCATCTTGGCCAATCCGAATTGTATACGTTGTTCCTGTTGTGGATATACCTCCGTTTTGCTCTTGAATAAAGTCCGGAAGGTTCTGCATCGCAGATGCCAAAGCTTTAAAATATCGTTTCACCTCATAGATGCCGATATTCTCCCAATAGAGAGTCAGTTCGTCCATCAGTTTTTGAATCGCCGCCGCATCTCCGCTGGTGGCTATTTGGTCGTCCACTTCTTTTTGCAAGGCGACAACACGTTCTCGCTGGTTTTGAAGATTAGTTTTCATTTCAGATAATTCTGCTGTAGTCTGACGAATCTGAGTGGAAGTCTGTTGCAGGTCGCGATAACGGTCTTGATACTTGTCCAGCACAGCCTGATCCCGTCCTATAATAATCTGGTAATAATCATACAGTACAAACAGGTCTTTGAATGACCTGGCTCCCAGAACCGTCATGAGAAGACTGTCGCGTTCTCCCGTGTAGTAGGATCTAACTACAGCGCCGGCCCGATCTTGCTGAATATGTATCTGCTGTTCCTGTTCCTGAAGCTGGACGGATAATGTCTCGTATTGTTGAGCCAGCTGTTTCTGCCTTTCTGCGATGCGTTCGATTTCATGATCGATTTCAACGATGGATAGACTTTTTTGCAATATTTCACGTGTATCCTCGGGTGAAGACTCTCCATAGGCATAGGCTGATGGTAGCTGTAGGAATACAAATACAATGATGCATAATATAAAGGCGGTAATGCCGTAATGACGTTTCACCGATCATTCTCCTTTCCACTTCTTAAATGACAATAGTACAGGCTTGTTGTCTTCCAGACAATATATGAAACAAATACGTGAAATATCCTTAGTGGTTACATAACACCACGAACAATCATTTAATCTGAACACAACAAAAAAGCAACCCGACTGATGCCGGATCACTTTGATGCTGCAGGTGGATTAGAGCGGCAACCCCATTTCGAATACAGTCCAGTAGCTGAATCCCGTGAATGTCACGATCATATAACCCCAAAAGAGCAATATGTACGTTCTTTCAGTGAATTTCAAGTATCCCAAAATGACAAAAAACGCAGTCTGCAGGAAAAAAAGCAAAGCCATTTCGACCAGATCTCCCGCAAAAGCCATCAGGCCAATCGCAAGCGTGAAGAACCCGAGTACCCGAAACATGCGTGCCACGGTAAATCCTCCTCTCCTAAGTGCGATCATAGATTGTCTACACAACATTATACCGGGAAAGGAAAAACGTGTAAACAAAATTGGATATGAAAGCGAATTCTTTTTTTGCCCTTTAGCAAGTAAAGCGGGAGTAGTTTTACATATGTTACGTATGAGCAAGGCTAAATGTGGAAATACATTTTAGTATGAAATCAATTCTATGAACTCTATGAGAGGCATAAGAATGAATGAAGCAGCTTTTATACCTAATTCACATACCGGGCTTCCGGTAATGCGGACGGTTATTTTAGGATGTTGTTAGGAGGGTATTATAGCATGACTGCAGTGAGACAGGATGCTTGGAGTACAGAGGACGATTTGATATTGGCTGAGGTTACTTTGCGTCATATTCGGGAAGGTAGTACACAACTGGCCGCTTTTGAAGAGGTAGGCGAAAAAATAGGCAGAACTTCTGCCGCATGCGGTTTTCGCTGGAACAGCTGTGTACGTAAAAAGTATGAGTCTGCCATCAGTAACGCCAAGGCACAACGGCAAAAACGCAGTTATCTCAGAAAGCAGCCGGCTATGCTGGGACCGCAGGTTGCAGCTCTGTCTACACTGGATACCGAAGAACATCTGTACAAATCAGATGGGATCTCGGACGATTCATTATCAATGGATGCGGTAATTCGCTTCCTGCGACAATGGAAAGGGACAGTGCAGGAGAGCAGTCGTCAGCTCAAGATGCTGGAGAAGGAGCTTCGGGAGAAAGAAGATGAATTGCTGGAACTGCGCTGCGAGAATGACCGTCTCTCCAAAGAAGTGAATGAGGTGCAGACGGATTACCGTGTGGTAAATGACGATTACAAAGCTTTAATTCAGATTATGGATCGGGCTCGCAGACTCGCATTTCTGTCTGAAGAAGAAGAGGAACTCAAAACACGTTTCAAGATGGATGCCAACGGGAACCTGGAACGAATTGAATAGCAAGAACAGCCCTTTGATTTGCGAATGTCAGATATAAACCCGCCACACCTCCGTTACATAACGGCAGGTATGACGGGTTTTTAGTTTGGTGTTTTTGCTCTATTATAGATAAGAGAAGATTACCTACTGAAGCGGAGAGGAGTGCATCATATGATTATTGACATCGTAGGAGCAGGGGCACTGGGTCTATTATATGGCGGAAAACTGCTGGCGGCAGGTAACCAGGTTCGATTTTGGACCAGAACACCCGCTCATGCAGAGCTACTAAGCCGTGATGGAGTAACGATCGTGGAGCGAGACGGGAAGATACATATTATACCGGATCAGATACAGGCAAAACCGATCAACGAGCTGTCGGACACGTGGGAGCACACTCCTGGAGAATGGTTGCTGCTCATGGTTAAGCAGACAAGCATTGACGATTTCATTCATGAGATTAGTCCATTGAAGGATCATGTGCTGAACATGGCGTGTTTTCAAAATGGGATGGGCCATCTGGAAAAATTACAAGCTGCTTTGCCACATTCACTGCTATGTAGCGTGATTACAACAGAGGGTGCGAAGCGTGCCCAGTGTGAGGTCACTCGTGCGGGTGCAGGTGAAACCAGACTGGGGAGGCGTAACATACATATAGAAGCACCTTCCTCAATAGAGGAGAAGAGAACATTTACTCTATCGAAACTTCTGCAGCAGGCAGGATTTGACTGTACAGTGTCGAATGAAATCGATAAGCTGATATACAGAAAACTGTTGATCAACGCGGTCATTAACCCGCTTACGGCATTATGGCGAATTCCCAATGGTGAATTGATCACTAAGCAAGATCGCAAGAAGCTTATGCGCCAGTTATATGATGAAACATTGGTAATCTACTCAACCAGTGGAATAAGGCTAGATCAGGATATGTGGGAGCAACTGATCGATGTCTGTCGTTCCACAGCCACGAATACTTCCTCCATGCTTGCAGATGTTCTTCAAGGACGTGGTACAGAAGTCGGATCAATCAACGGACATATTGTAAGGATGGCACAAAAGTCAGGCCTTGCTGCACCTACACATGAAATACTGCTTCATCTGATTGAAGGAATGCAACCGGAAGGAGTGAGTTAATGGCACTTTTTATTGTATTGAGCATACTACCTTTTTTTCCGTTCTTTCTTGTGTATTGGGGAATGTACATTTGGAAAAAAGACAAACGCTCAGCATTGCGAATGGCAATGGATGTAACCACTTTTTTTCTCGTATTTTCAGTTTCAGCGTTATTCAACTTAACATTTGACTCGAATTTTGGTTTTTATCTGACATTAATACTCATACTAGTAGCACTTGGATTCATTGGGGGTGCGCAAAATCGACTAAAAGGGAAGGTCGATAGGGGTAGAATGTTCCGGGCCGTATGGCGCATGGCTTTCGTCATCATGAGTTTCGGGTATGTTTTGTTTACTTTATTTGGATTATTTAGATACTTCATGCAACAGATGTGAGGATACATAACGCAAAAGGGCTAAAAAATGTGTCGATTTTGTCGAAAACTGAAAAAAACATTACTTTCTGAAAAAGTAATGTAGATTTTTTTGACCGGTGGTTGTATAATCTATAAACATATAAACCATATCAATTTAGGGGGAACGTGTTAGATGAAAAGGAAAAGTCTATTAGTCCTTTTGACGCTGATTTTGGCGTTCGGTACCGTACTTGCAGCGTGCGGATCGAAAAACGAAGGCACAGGTAACACCGATACTGGTTCTGCAAACGAAGGAAATGGTCTTGCTAAAGATCAAATCCTGAAAATCAACCTGTCAGCTGAACCTCCTACGTTGGACCCGGCTCAAGCAAAAGACAGCCAAACCAACACAGTTCTGAAATTCTTGTATGAAGGTCTTGTACGCATCGATGCTGATGGTAAAGAACAACCAGGCGTAGCTACAGACTGGACAATCTCCGAAGATGGTTTGAAATATGTTTTCAACCTGAACCCGGAAGCTAAATGGAGCAATGGTGATGCAATCACTGCGGAAGACTTTGTTCGTTCTTGGGAACGTGCTTTGAAACCGGAAACAGCTTCTCCATATGCATACCAATTGTACTACATCAAAGGCGCTGAAGGTTACAACCTCAGCAAAGACGAAACATACACTGGTACTAAAATCACAGATTTCTCCCAAGTAGGCGTTAAAGCTACTGATGCAAACACGCTGGAAGTAACGTTGGAAAACCCAACACCTTACTTCTTGGGTCTGACAGCATTCTACACGTACTATCCAGTACATGCATCTGCTGACACAAATGATAAATTCTTCACAGACTACAAAAACATGATCGTTAACGGACCATTCGTAATGGATCAATACGCTAAAGGTCAAAAAATTGTTGTGAAGAAAAACGATGGTTACCATGCAGCTGCCGACATCAAGTTGGCTCAAATCGATATGTCCCTGACTAACAGCAGTGCTTCCGAATTGCAAGCTTACAAATCAGGACAATTGGACTACACTGGTGCACCTAACGGTGAAATTCCTTCCGACCAAATTCCTTCTGTAAAAGCGGAATTGCCGGACGAGTTCAAAGCTACTGGTATTGCAAGTACTTACTACTACCAGTTCAACGTAAACGAAGCACCATTTAACAACGTTAAAATCCGTAAAGCATTTGCAATGTCCATTCAACGTCAGTTGATCGTTGACAAAGTAACACAAGGTGGACAAATTCCAGCATTCGGCTTTGTACCTCCAGGTATCCGTGGTGAAAACGGCGAATTCCGTGATGAGCACAAAGACGATTACTTCACTGAAAATGTGGACGAAGCTAAAGCATTGCTTGCTGAAGGTATGAAAGAAGAAGGTTACACAACATTGCCAGCTGTTACTTTGATCTACAACACTAGTGATGGTCACGCGAAAATTGCTTTGGCGATTGCTGACATGTGGAAACAAAATCTTGGTGTTGATGTGAAAACAGAAAACCAAGAGTGGGGCGTATTCCTTGAGAACCGTCAAAACCAAAACTTCCAAGTAGCTCGTGCAGGTTGGTCTGCTGACTACAACGATCCATACAACTTCTTGGAAATGTGGACTACTGGAAACACAAACAATGATTCCAAATTCAGCAACGAACAGTATGACAAAGATGTTAAAGACACTGTAAAATCTGCTGATCCAGCTGCACGTATGGCTGCATTTGCTGACGCTGAGAAAATCCTGATTCAAGATGAAATGGGCGTTATGCCAATCTATTACTACACTAACGTATCTTTGACTAAGCCTTATCTGAAAGGCGTACAACTTGATTTCAGTGGAGCTATTGACTTCACTCGTGCATATCTGGAAGAGAAATAAGTTGTTCTGAAGTCTAATATGATTACTTCGGGATATATATGTGGAATTCCATATATATCCCGATTTTTTTGTATGTGCACCGATTTTCCTTATAATTCTTGAAATTTCCGATAAATGGATTGGACTTTATTTCTGTCTAATTCTACAATCGATTTGTATACAAAATATTGTTTGTGGAGGTGTGCAAGGGTTGGTTAAGTACGTTTTGAAAAAACTACTATTTATGCTGCTATCGCTTTTCATACTCGCATCGATGACTTTCTTCCTGATGAAGGCCATTCCTGGTGACCCTTTTACATCCGAGAAAAAAGTATCACCTGAGATCCGTGCACTCTTGGAAACCAAGTATGGACTGGACAAGCCGATGTATGAACAATACCTGAAGTATATGGGTGGAATTGTCAAAGGGGATTTCGGGGTTTCAATGAAATATTTGAATCGCGATGTATCCAGTATGATTGCTGAGACATTCACCGCTTCACTGAAGCTTGGAATCTTTGCGATCATTATCTCCATTATTGTTGGTGTGTTGCTGGGTCTTCTGGCAGCTGTTTATCACCGCAAATTGATTGATGATGTCACAATGGTCATAGCTGTCATAGGTATTGCTGTTCCGAGCTTCTTGCTCGCATCATTACTACAGTATCTATTTGCCTTCAAATTGGGATGGTTCAACGTTATGGGCTTCGACGGACCGCTTGACTATGTACTCCCAGTTGCAGCATTGTCTGCATCACCAATTGCCTTTATCGCACGTTTGACGCGTTCCAGCATGCTGGAAGTTTTACATGCAGATTATATCAAAACAGCTAAAGCCAAAGGTTTGAAATGGCCAGCGATTATGTTTAAACACGTTGTAAGAAACGGTATTCTACCGGTAGTAACTTATGTTGGTCCAATGACAGCGAATATCATCACAGGTTCCGTTGTAATTGAACAGATCTTTAACATCGGGGGAATTGGTAAAGTATTCGTAGAAAGTATCACAAACCGGGATTACACCATGATTATGGGAATCACGATTTTCTATGGTATTCTCCTCATGTTGGCACGTTTCCTAACAGATATTGCTTACGTGCTGATCGATCCTAGAATTAAGCTGGAAAGCCGGAAGGGGGCATAACGTTGTCTGGCACGAATAATAAAAAGAATGAAACGGCGAACACTAACCTGACTAGTCAGGCAGCGGTTAAACCGCAAGAAAGTGTATCCCTTTTTAAAGATGCCATGTACAGACTTGCAACCAATAAGGCTGCTATGATAAGTCTGGGTGTATTGGTTCTTGTCGTGATTTTCTCTTTGATTGGTCCAACTTCTTTGTTCACAAGTTATAATTATTATTCAAATGATTTGATGAATGCCAACGCAGCGCCTAGTGCCGAGCATTGGTTCGGTACAGATGAACTTGGTCGTGATGTATGGGTAAGAACATGGGTTGGTGCTCGTGTATCCCTTACTGTAGGTTTGGCAGCAGCTCTGATTGACCTTGTTATTGGTGTAATCTATGGTGCAATTATGGGTTACTATGGCGGACGTGTTGATGGTATCATGAACAAGTTCTCCGAAATCCTGTATTCCCTGCCTTACATGCTCGTTGTTATCTTGTTGCTGGTTGTATTGGAACCAAGTCTGACAACCATCATCATTGCCCTCACCATTACAGGCTGGATCAGTATGTCGTGGATTGTACGTGGTGAGATTATGCAACTCAAAAACAGAGATTTCATTCTCGCGGCTCGCTCCATGGGTGCAAGTACAGGACGTCAATTGTTCCGTCACTTGTTGCCAAATGCAGTTGGTCCGATTATCGTAACTTTGACATTGTCCATTCCTAACGCGATCTTTGCTGAGGCGTTTCTGAGCTTCCTCGGACTTGGTGTATCTGCACCGAGATCATCCCTGGGATCCATGATCAATGACGCACTCACAGGCTGGACGCTGTATCCTTGGCGGATGTGGTTCCCGGCAGGTCTGATGGTTCTGACTATGCTTGCATTTAACTTGCTCGGTGACGGTTTGCGCGACGCGCTCGATCCGAAATTACGTAAATAGAAATAGGAGGTGGGATTATGGAGCCGATTTTAACAGTCAAGGACTTGAGCGTGTCATTCTCAACGCGCTCTGGTGAATTTGATGCCGTTAAAAATGTGAGTTTTGAAATTGGCAAAGGAGAGACGCTGGGGATCGTAGGTGAATCCGGTAGTGGTAAGAGTGTTACCGCCCAAACCATCATGAAATTGATTCCCTCCCCGCCTTCGAAGGTCAAAAGCGGAGAAATTACTTTTCACGGGCAAGACCTGCTGAATAAGACAGACAAACAAATGGAAGCGATTCGTGGTAAAGATATCGGTATGATCTTCCAAGATCCAATGACTTCTTTGAATCCTACCATTAAAATTGGTAAACAAATTACCGAAGTATTGCGCAAGCATCAGAACATGTCCAAACAAGCGGCGGATAAAGCTGCTTTGGAAATGCTGGAACTTGTAGGTATCAAAAATGCAGCTATTCGCATGAATCATTATCCACACCAATTCTCTGGTGGTATGCGTCAGCGTGCCATGATCGCGATTGCGCTTGCATGTCGTCCATCCCTTCTGATTGCGGATGAGCCGACAACTGCACTTGACGTTACAATCCAGGCTCAAATCCTGGATGTAATGAAAGACATGCAGCAAAAGCTTGGAACATCGATCATGCTGATTACGCATGACCTTGGTGTAGTAGCGGGTATGTGTGACCGAGTTGTTGTTATGAAAGAAGGCGAAGTTGTTGAAACAGGAACAACTGCTGAAATCTTTAGTAACCCTCAACATCCATATACGATTAAATTGCTGAATGCTTTGCCTCGTCTGGACGAGCCCAAAAAGGAAAAACCAACTCCGGCTGGTATTATCAAAGGCAGCAACAAGCCTCTGGTACAAGTGAAAAACTTGAAACAGTACTTTAATCTGGGTAAAGGTAACATTCTTAAAGCGGTTAATGACGTAAGCTTTGATATCTTTGAAGGAGAAACACTTGGCGTTGTAGGTGAGTCAGGCTGTGGTAAATCCACAACAGGTCGTACCATTTTGCGTCTTTATGAGCCAACTGGCGGAAGTGTTAACTTTAACGGAACGGATATCTACAAGTTGTCCCCGCGTAAAATGAAAGAAATGCGTAAAGATATGCAGATGATCTTCCAAGATCCATATGCATCCCTTAACCCGCGTTTCAACGTTATGGATATTATCGGAGAGTCCCTTGATATTCATGGTCTGGCTTCCAGCTCTAAAGAGCGTAAGAGACGAGTGGAAGAGTTGCTTGATCTGGTAGGTTTGAATCCAAGTCATGCACTTCGTTATCCACATGAATTCTCTGGTGGTCAAAGACAACGGATCGGGATTGCGCGTGCACTTGCTGTAGACCCTAAATTCATCATCTGTGATGAGCCATTGTCTGCACTGGATGTATCCATTCAGGCTCAGGTCGTTAAATTGCTTGAAGAACTTCAGCAACGTCTCGGCTTGACATACCTCTTTATTGCGCATGACTTGTCCATGGTTAAACATATCAGTGACCGTGTAGCTGTAATGTACATGGGTAAAGTGGTTGAACTCGCAGAAAGTGAAGAACTATATGCGAACCCTGTCCACCCTTATACCAAAACATTGCTCTCCGCGATCCCTGTGCCTGATCCGGAAGTGGAAGCGAACAAACGTCGCATCTTGCTGCCGGAAGAGCATATGAGCCCGATTCAAAATGGATCTGGCGGTCCTGCAAATGACCCGTACAACCTGGAAAATGCTCAATTGATTGAGGTTTCCAAAGGTCACTGGGTTGCAGAGCCTTACGTATAATAGAAATATAAAAGTGATATGCTATTATTGATGTATTATGTGCCGCCGACTCGTTCGGCGGTTTTTTTCGTTTTTTAATGACTTTCTTTTGACGAAGCGGCCCTGAATTCGGTACAATCAAGAAAGGCTCTTTGAAGCAGAATAGGAGGCAGACCTCATGAACGGTATTACCGAGGCACTCCGCAGCGGATCAAGACTTGCAGAAGATTATATCTGTTCAAGAGATGCTGCGCGTGTCCTTTACGAGTATGACATTCGCTGGGAATCAGGACTTCAGACGCGTGCCGAGTGGTTGGACCAATCGGAAAACACACGTATTGATCGTCGTGACCTGGCAGAGTATTTACG
Organism: Paenibacillus amylolyticus; assembly: GCF_001570725.1. Taxonomy (GTDB): domain Bacteria; phylum Bacillota; class Bacilli; order Paenibacillales; family Paenibacillaceae; genus Paenibacillus; species Paenibacillus amylolyticus_A. The sequence continues at coordinate 3,440,906 of NZ_BCNV01000001.1, read as the reverse complement.
TATATATAATAAACGGGTGAACGACCATGAAGAGGTTCATGCGTCCATCACACGTCTTGCAGAACAAGGCGCATTGGTGGTTACAGGAGGACAGCAGAGCGGTTTGCTTACCGGACCATTGTTCGTCATATACAAAGCCGCTAGCGTAGTGGCAGCTGCCCGTGAAGCCGAAGAAAGACTTCAACGCCCGGTAGTTCCAGTATTTTGGATCGCTGGTGAAGACCATGACTGGGATGAGGTTAACCATACCTACCTGCCTAATCACCAGGGAGACATGAAGAAAGTCAAGTTGCAGGGACGATTCGCAGGAAGGGATTCTGTGAGTAATGTTCATGTAGATACGCAGCAGTGGATGAGTGTACTCGAGCAGGTGGAGCGTCTGTTACCTGATACGATACATAAACCAGGATTGATGAAATGCATTACTGAGATCCATCAATCCAGTTCGAATCTGAGTGATGCATTTGCCCGCATGATATCCGCTTTGTTTGCCGGCACTGGACTTATACTAATGGACGCATCAGATCCGGACTTGCGCAGATTGGAACGGCCCGTGTTTGAACAGCTAATCCGACGAAATGAAGTGTTGCGTAACGCTTACGCACAAGGAGCTTCGTTGGTGGAACAAGCTGGTTATGCTATGCCTGCCGAAGTGGCTGAGGATGGAGCCAATCTGTTCTACATCCATGAAGGCACACGTTTGCTTTTGATGCTTAAGGATGGCTTGTATAGCGATCGCAAAGGCCTGGTTTCTTTCACAGAGGAGCGTTTGCTTCAGGAACTGGAAGAGCATCCGGAGCGCTTCAGTAACAACGTATTGACTCGGCCATTAATGCAGGATTCGGTTCTGCCTGTAGCCGCTGTTATTTTGGGTCAAGGTGAAATTGCATATTGGGGTTTGACTCGCGAAGCATTCCAGCAGTTCGGACTGCAAATGCCTATTTTATTGCCGCGGTTGTCCTTCACTATCATGGAAGATATTCATCATAAACATATGAAACAATATGGACTTTCTTTTCAGGATGTTCAATATCATATGGAAGACAAGAAGGAACAGTGGCTAGCTCAGCAGGAGACGTTCCAGGTAGAAGAACAATTTGACAAGGTCCAGGAAGCGTTTTTGGATCTGTATGGTCCCTTGTTAGATGAAATTGCGGAGATTCATCCTGGGCTGGAACGAATTGGAGATACCAACTTGAGTAAAATTAACGAGCAAATGCAGTATCTCAAGCAGCAGACTCACAAAGCCATTGAAGATAAACATAATGTAAGTTTAAGGCATTGGAACGGCATTCAAAACTCTCTTTTCCCGGCGGGCAAACCGCAGGAACGAGTACATAATGCACTCTTTTACCTGAATCGTTATGGCACCGAGTGGATCGATGAGCTGATTAAGGCTTCAAGCGAATTCCATGGAGAGCACAAGGTTATTGCACTGTAGAGACCTTTATAATAGAAGAAACACATAAACGAGGAGGACGTGAAATGACTACACCTGCATTGCAAAACAGTATTGTTAAAGATATGGGACTCGCTTCAGAGGGGCATTTGAAAATTGATTGGGTAGAGGCGCACATGCCGGTACTGAACCGCATTCGTCGCCAGTTCGAACAGGATCTGCCTTTCAAAGGATTGAAGGTTGCCATTTGTCTTCATCTGGAAGCAAAAACAGCTTATTTGGCAAAAGTGATCCAAGCCGGCGGCGCAGAAGTAACGATTACGCACAGCAACCCATTGTCTACACAAGATGATGTCTGCGCTGCATTGGTAGAAGATGGCGTTACCGTATATGCGAAGTACAACCCGGAACCTGCGGAATTCAAATCATTGCAACTTCGTGCGCTTGAGGTGAAACCTGATCTCATTATTGATGATGGCGGAGACTTCGCAACTATTATTGCATCCGAGCGTCCTGATCTTGCAGCGACAATTCGCGGAGGAGCAGAAGAAACGACAACGGGCATTATTCGTTTGAAAGCATTGGCGAAAGAAGGCCAATTGAAATTCCCGATGGTGGCAGTTAATGACGCATACTGCAAATATCTGTTTGATAATCGTTATGGCACAGGTCAATCCGCATTTGACGGTATCATCCGTACAACCAATCTGGTTGTAGCAGGTAAGAATGTAGTCGTAGCCGGATATGGCTGGTGTGGTAAAGGTGTAGCGATGCGCGCCAAAGGTCTTGGAGCGAATGTGATCGTAACTGAGATTGATCCAATCAAAGCAGTAGAAGCACACATGGACGGATTCCGGGTCATGACGATGGTGGAAGCTGCTAAATTGGGCGATTTCTTTATCGCAGTTACAGGTAATAAGGATGTTATTACGGGTGAGCATTACGATGTAATGAAGGACGGAGCAATCCTGAGCAATGCAGGTCACTTTGATGTTGAAGTGAATAAGCCTGAACTAGCTAAACGTTCGGAATCGATTCGTACAGTTCGCCGCAACATTGAGGAATATCGCTTTAAAGATGGTCGTAAAATGTACCTTCTTGCAGAGGGGCGTCTTGTAAACCTGGGTGCAGCGGATGGTCACCCGGCCGAAATCATGGATACAACGTTTGCTCTTCAAGCGCTTGGTCTGCGTTATGTAAGTGAGAATTATGAAAACTTGGGTAAAAACGTGGTTAACGTACCTTACGATATCGACCAACAGGTTGCCAGCTATAAACTTGAAAGCTTGAATATTGGCATTGACTCCTTGTCAGCAGAACAGGAAAAATACCTGGATAGCTGGAAATTTTAAGCTTTATCCATTAATTACAAGCTGATGAAATGATTCAAAGGGTATAGAATGGTTTATTGATGATATGGCTCATGTGCGGGTAGACATACGATTGCCCGTTTACGGGAAACGTCTTTGATCCTGAGTGACAGGATCAAAGACGTTTTTTTATGTTGAAAAATCAAAAAATCAAGTATTGCAAGAAGGGTTTTGATTTTTTTGTGCGAATCTATTATGCTTAGGTGGTGGAAAGTGGGGCAAAGTGGGAGAAACGGGTGAGGAGTGAGTGGGCCAATGTTTATGGGGGAGTTCCAACATAGCATTGATGATAAGGGTCGGGTTATCATTCCGGCTAAATTCCGCGAATCTCTGGGACCGTCTTTCGTTGTCACACGGGGTTTGGACCAGTGTCTTTTCGTGTACCCCATGGAGGAGTGGGGGGTCATGGAACAGAAGCTCAAAGCACTGCCATTGATGAAATCTGATGCACGTGCGTTTACCCGGTTTTTTTTCTCGGGTGCAACCGAATGTGAACTGGACAAACAGGGCAGGGTAAATCTGCCGGGCAATTTAAGAGAGTATGCCAAGCTGGACAAGGATTGTGTTGTTCTTGGCGTGTCGAACCGGGTGGAGATTTGGAGCAAAGGCATATGGGAGAGTTATTTCAATCAATCCGAAGAAGCATTCAACGACATTGCCGAAAAGCTGGTCGATTTTAATTTTGATTTATAAAGTCAGGAGGGGTGCAGGTTGTTTCACCACATAACCGTACTCAAAGAAGAGGCAACAGAGGGATTAAACATCAAGCAGGACGGTATATACGTGGACTGCACTTTAGGCGGTGGCGGACATAGCTCCGTGATTGCTTCCAAGCTTGGTCCAGGGGGACGTCTGATCGCACTTGATCAGGATGATTGGGCTTTGGATAATGCTCGCGAGAAGCTCGCTGCCTATGGAGAACGTGTAACATTGGTGAAAACCAATTTTAGAGATCTGGAACAGGTGCTCAAGGATCTGGATGTACCAATGAAGGATGGCGTACCACAGGTAGATGGTATCTTGTACGACTTGGGTGTGTCATCTCCGCAATTTGATGAAGGAGAACGTGGATTCAGCTACAATCACGATGCTCCGCTCGATATGCGAATGGACCAGGATGCAATGCTGACGGCCAAAGAGATTGTGAATGAATGGCCAGAAGAAGAGATTGCCCGAATTTTGTATCGCTATGGTGAAGAGAAGTTTTCCAGAAGAATTGCCCGTGTTATCGTCGGAAAACGAGCTCAGTCTACCATTGAGACCACTGGTGAACTAGTGGAACTGATCAAGGAAGGCATTCCGGCGGCGGCTCGCCGTACCGGTGGACATCCTGCCAAACGCAGCTTCCAGGCATTACGAATTACCGTCAACGATGAGTTGGGTGCGTTTGAAGAAGGACTACATCAGGCTGTTCGTTGTCTTGCACCAGGAGGACGTGTATCTGTTATTACCTTCCACTCCCTTGAGGATCGGATATGTAAACAGATTTTAAGCAGTTATCTGGAGAAATGTACATGTCCACCCGATTTTCCGTTGTGTGTATGTGGGGGCAAGGGGTCCCTGCGTTTAATTAACAGAAAACCGCTGATTCCAACGGAAACGGAATTGGCCGAAAATTCACGTGCTCGTTCAGCCAAGCTGCGCGTAGCCGAGAAATTGTAGATCAAGAGTGGAGGAGAGAATCGGAGTATGGCATATACACGTGGTAATCTCGCCGTAAAAGAAAAAGCGTCCCAGGAACGTGTGACCCAGCAACGATACAAAGAAACCACCAAAGTGGTGACCCGTCGTACGGGTCTTCCGGCACGCGAGAAGATTTTGTATCTGATTACCCTGGTTGCAGTGATCCTTGTTGGAGGAGCCTTGATGTCTCGTTATGCTCAAATCTATGATCTGAACAAGCAGGCACAGTCCACTATTTCGGATATCAAGGGGTATGAGAAGACGATTGCAGACCTGCAAGTGGAAAAAGAAACATTGAACAATCAGGTCATCGAAAATGCAAAACAGCTTGGTTATGTTGAAGCTTCCGGTAAGGATGTCATTTTTGTACCTCGCTCCACAAGTACGAAATCAACAGGTGCTGAATCGTCCTCGAATACAAGCAGTAAGTAAAGAGGTGTTCCGATGATAAAAAGAATAAAGATGCGCACGTTGCTAATAGGGGGATGTATTACCCTCTTTTTTCTTGTACTCGTAACCCGAATCTTTTTCATTCAAGTTGTGAATGGCGGTGTATGGCAGGAACGGGCGGCCGGTTTAGTAGAGCGGGAACAGACCATTAAGGCTGCACGTGGAACAATTACAGATCGAAATGGTAACGTTCTGGCTACCGATGCGCCTGCGTATACGGTTTCGGTCAATCCCCTCTTGATCGATGAACTGGGCATTCAGGATATTGTCACGGAGAAACTCTCTACTCTTCTAGGGAAAAATGAGAGTGAGATGCGCGCTCTTGTCACAGCCAAAAATAAAGATGGAAATTTCTATCAGCAGCGGGAAGTACGCAGTGAAGGATATAAGATCAGTCCTGAGCTTGCCGCAAAAGTCAATGAGTTGCGTGAAGAATTGCAAGAGGAATATAAGGCGCGTAATGCAATCGTAATGGCTCAAGAGTCCAAGCGTTTTTACCCTGAAGAAACACTTGCTTCTCACCTCTTGGGATATATGAGCCGTGACGGAAAGGCTGTCAATGGACTTGAAGTCTCATATGATGAAGCACTGACAGGTACAGACGGGTATCTGAATTATCAGAAGGATGCCAAAGGCATCAAACTTCCGGATTCACAGGATAACTATCTGCCACCTCAGAACGGGAAAAACCTCACGCTGACGATCGATGATACGATCCAGTTCTACATTGAGGATGCAATGAAAGAAGCCGTTGCCAAGTATAACCCACTGAGCATGACGGTCATTGCTGCAGACCCGAGCACAATGGAGATTCTGGGGATGGCGAACTGGCCAACCTTTAATCCTAATACGTACGGCAGTACGCCTGATCAAAAGAACTTTATTAATCATGCGACGCAATCCATCTATGAGCCAGGGTCTACATTCAAAATCGTTACACTGGCAGGAGCTGTGGAAGAAAAACTCTTCGATCCGAATGCAAGTTTTGAATCCAAACGCATGTATATCGGTGGATTCCCGATTAGCGATAATGGTCATTCCTATGGTTGGATCTCTTATCTCGAAGGTGTCAAACGGTCAAGTAACATTGCCTTTGTTAACTTGGGTTACAACATGCTTGGTGGTGAACGTCTGCGTCATTACATAGACGAATTCGGTTTTGGTAAAAAGACAGGTATTGATCTGCCGAGTGAGGCAGCTTCACCGATCAAGCCGTTGGTTTACAAATCCGAGATTGCTACTGCTGCTTACGGTCACGGTCTCGTACAGGTAACACCAATTCAACAGGTCGCAGCGATCTCGGCGATTGCTAATGGCGGCAAATTACTGGAGCCGCATCTGGTGAGGGAGATCAAGAACCCGAATGACGGGACTACGGAAGTGATCAAACCTAAAGTGGTTCGTCAGGTGATTTCCAAGGAGTCTTCCAAACTGGTGAGCGGTTATCTGGAACAAGTGGTTGCAGACCAAACGATTGGTACCGGTCGTAACGCTTATATCGAGGGTTACCGTGTAGCTGGTAAGACAGGTACAGCAAGAAAGGTTGTTAACGGGGAATACAGCAAGTCGAAAGACGTTGTATCGTTTATTGGATTTGCACCTGTGAATAATCCGAAGATTGCTATACTTGTTGTCATTGACCAACCGGATGGAACCAACATTGGGGGAGGAACTGCAGCTGCCCCAGTATTCAAAAAAATTGTGAGCCAAACGCTTCAGTATATGGGAGTTCCCAAAGATACAGCCAAAACCGCTGACAAAAAGTCAAAAGAAGTTCCTGTTGTGCAAGCCAAGGCACCGGACCTGAGTGGTAAGACAGCCAAACAGGCCAGAAGCCAGCTTCTAAGCGCGGGTATTGCTTATGTGACGCTTGGTCAAGGGGATAATGTAATTCGGCAGTATCCGGTTGCTGGGGCATCCATGAATCCAGGCCAACGAATCTATCTGCTTACGGAAGAAAGCAGCAAGATGAAGATTCCAGATCTAACAGGTGAATCTCTCCGGGATGCTCTGGAAGTACTTTCTCTCATGAAAGTGGGAGTTACGGTCAAGGGTGAAGGGTATGTCGTGAAGCAAACTGAGCAGGTGGCAGGTGAGCAGAGAACCGTACAGCTGAATTTACAGACTGCCAAAGCCGCAGTTACCGGCATAGCAGATGAGGCTCCAATCTCTTCTGATCCGTCGTCAGAAACCGAAGGGAAGGAACAAGACACTTCGGGAGCAGAAGGTAAAACCGACGGAAAAGACGAAACGGATAACAATGAGGCTCCTGCCAATGAATCCGAATCCTCTGAAGATCCAGCAACAAACGGGGCTTCACTACCATAGGGAGCTCTGACAGCTTGTTCTAACCCCCGGTTGTCCTGAATATTCATGAATGGAACGAGATCATGATTTTGGGACGAGTGGGGGGATCTTTTCGTGAAGGGATCAAGCGTAAATCTGCGTCGCAGGTTGCTATGGAGTTTAGTGATTTTAGTTTTGTTATTTTCGGCCTTGGTGATCAGGCTTGCTTATGTACAGCTCGGGCAAGGCCCTGAATTGTCAGCAAAAGCAGAAGAATCCTGGCGGCGTAATATTCCTTACTCAGCCAAGCGAGGGGAAATCCTAGATCGAAATGGAACCTCTCTGGCCTATAATGTGACAACACCGACCATTATGGCTATCCCGGCACAAGTCAAGGAAGCTGAAACGACAGCTAGAGCGCTTGCTCCACTGCTGGGGATGACGGAAGAGAAAGTGCTGGCAACCATCAAGAAACGTGAACTCATTGTACGATTACAACCCGGCGGCCGCAAAATTACGATGGAGAAAGCTCAGCGCATCCGTGATTTGAAGCTTCCGGGTATCGTTGTTGCTGAGGACAATAAACGTTTTTATCCCTATGATGATCTGGCTGCCCATATTCTCGGATTTACGGGGATTGATAATCAGGGCTTAACGGGCGTCGAGAAGAAATATGATGATAAGCTGAATGGTTTGAATGGCAGTGTGTCCTACTTGTCCGATGCGGCCGGAAGGCTAATGCCGGGCTCATCCGAGAAGTATGTGGAACCGAAGGACGGTCTTAACCTCAAGCTGACCATTGATAAATCGATTCAGTCCATCATGGAGAGAGAACTGGACCAGGCCATGGTGAAGTTCCAGGCGAACTCAGCACTGGCTATAGCGATGAATCCCAAAACGGGTGAAATTTTGGGTATGTCGAGCAGACCGGGATACGAACCGGCCGATTATCAGCAATATCCCGCGGAGATATACAATCGGAATTTACCGATCTGGATGACGTACGAACCAGGCTCTACATTCAAGATCATTACCTTGGCAGCAGCGCTTGAAGAGAAAAAGGTCAATCTGCAACAGGATCAATTTTTTGATCCCGGATATGTTGAGGTGGGTGGAGCCCGTCTGCGTTGCTGGAAAAAGGGCGGCCACGGAAGTCAGACCTTTCTGCAAGTGGTGGAGAACTCATGCAACCCGGGATTTGTAGCTCTGGGGCAGAGACTGGGAAAAGAATCGCTCTTCTCTTATATTAAAAACTTTGGCTTTGGTACTAAAACGGGTATTGACCTCAGTGGAGAAGCCAGTGGAATTCTGTTCAAACTGTCGAGAGTAGGACCTGTCGAGCTTGCAACAACTGCTTTTGGTCAAGGTGTATCCGTTACGCCTATTCAGCAAGTAGCAGCTGTGTCAGCGGCCATCAATGGGGGTAAACTTTACAAGCCATATGTTACGAAAGCATGGGTCCATCCGGTAACGGGAGAAGTCATGGAAGAAGCCAAGCCGGAGCTGGTTCGTCAGGTGATCTCGGAGAATACATCCAAGCAAGTACGTGAAGCGCTCGAGAGTGTTGTTGCGAAAGGAACCGGACGTCCAGCGTTCATTGATGGATACCGGGTCGGTGGAAAGACAGGTACAGCTCAGAAAGTCATCAACGGACGTTATTCCTCTACCGAGCATATCGTATCCTTTATCGGATTTGCACCCGCTGATGATCCTCAGATTGTGGTCTATACCGCAGTGGATAATCCCAAAGGAATTCAATTCGGAGGTGTGGTTGCCGCCCCGATTGTACAGAACATCCTTGAAGATGCGCTGCATTACATGAATGTCCCTGTTCGGAAGGATCAGGTTGCCAAAGAATACAAATATGGTGAGACCAAAATCGTGACGGTTCCAGATCTGACAGGTGCTACTGTCGAAGATCTGTACGAAGACCTGAACATGAATTTTATGCTGGCGAAGTCCGGCAGTGGCAAATACGTGATTAATCAGGCGCCTAAGCCTGGGGCAAGGGTAGAGCAGGGTTCAACCATCCGCATTTACATGGGGGATGTTCTGAACGATGCGCATGACCACACTAAGGATGAATAATGGGGCTTTGGAGCAGTTTGTGTCTTCAAGCGCAACAAAATTCATCCAAGCGCGTTTCATTATTTGGTTGTATTGACGATATTAATAAATACAGACATATGCTAAAACAGAAGTATAATTGGAAAAGTGAGGTTATTCATGTGCTTTTAAAACAATTTGCATCGATGCTGACCACCGCCCGCCTCGTGGGCGAATCGAATACAGAATGCCAAAACCTTCAGACAGATTCCCGGCAGGTAAAACCGGGTGATCTGTTTATCTGTCTTCCGGGACATACGGTAGATGGTCATGATTATGCAGAAAAAGCTGTCCATGCCGGTGCAGTCGCATTGGTGGTTGAACGTCAGCTGGATCTGCCTGTACCACAATTGCTGGTGAAGGACAGCCGGTTTGCGATGGCTGTTCTGGCAGATTTCTTTTTTGACTCGCCAAGCCAGAAGATGAATATGATTGGTGTAACGGGAACGAACGGAAAAACGACCACTACCTATTTGATTGAAAAAATCATGAGCGATTTTGGGCGTAAAACGGGATTGATCGGTACCATTCAAATGCGGTATGACGGTCGGACCTACCCGATGTCAGGAACGACACCAGAGGCGCTTGATCTACAGCGTAGCCTGCATGATATGGTTCAGAAGGGGACGGACTGCTGTGTTATGGAAGTTTCTTCTCACGCATTGGAACAAGGGCGCGTAAAGGGAACGAATTTCCGTACTGCGGTATTCACTAATCTGACGCAGGATCATCTGGACTACCACCATTCCATGGAGGAATATCGCGGGGCCAAAGGGTTGTTCTTTGCACGACTGGGTAACGGGTATACCGAAGATGCTTCACAGCGTAAATTCGCTGTCATCAATGCAGATGATCCGGCTGCGGCTTATTTCATCTCTGTGACTGCAGCTGAAGTGATTACATATGGCATGGGTGAAGAGGCGGATGTACGCGCATCCCAAATCTCGATCACATCTCAGGGAACTTCTTTCCACGTAAATACATTTGCAGGCAGCACGGATATTCGCTTGCGCATGGTAGGTAAATTCAATGTGTACAATGCGATGGCAGCAATCTCAGCAGCGCTGGTGGAAGGCGTTCCATTGGAAGAGATCAAGCGCAGTCTGGAGACGGTTCCGGGTGTGGATGGACGTGTTGAAGGAGTGGACGAAGGGCAGCCATTTGCTGTTATTGTCGACTATGCTCATACACCGGATGGACTGGAGAATGTACTGCGGACGGTGAAGGAATTTGCTGAAGGACGTGTGATCTGTGTGTTTGGCTGTGGTGGTGACAGAGATCGTACCAAACGACCTCTCATGGGTAAGATTGCTGCGAAGTATAGCGATTTTGTACTCGTCACTTCTGATAATCCACGGACAGAAGATCCGGATCTGATTCTCAAAGACATTGAACAGGGCCTGATTGAAGAATCCGTTCCTGCTGAACGTTATACGATGATTGTGGATCGGCGCCAGGCGATTCATGAAGCTATTGAAATGGCAAGCCCAGCCGATGTAGTATTGATTGCGGGCAAGGGTCACGAGACCTATCAGATTATCGGCACCACCAAAACCGATTTTGATGACCGAATCATAGCCAAAGAAGCGATAAGGGGCAAATCCAATTGATAAAAAGAACATTGGCACAATTGGCCGAGATGTGTGGAGGAACATTAAGTGACGTTGCTGCTCATGGCAATGTAATGGTCGAAGGGGTGTTTACCGATTCGCGTAAACCCCTGGAAGGCAGTTTGTTTATCCCGCTAGTGGGTGAAAGGTTTGACGGACACGAATTTGTGCAAGCCTGTCTAGAGAAGGGTGCTGCAGGGGCGATCTGGCAAAAGGATCATGGTATTCCGCCACAAGGCGCTGTCATTGTTGTTGACGACACACTTGTCGCACTGCAAGCACTCGCATCTGCTTATCTAACAGAGAATAAAGCTGCTATTGTTGGCATTACAGGCAGCAACGGCAAGACGACAACGAAGGACATCGTGGATGCCATTCTCTCAACGACGTTCAAAGTGCACAAGACACAAGGAAACTTCAATAACCATATTGGTTTACCACTGACTGTACTAAGCATGGACCCGGATACTGAGATTATGATTTTGGAGATGGGCATGAGTGGTCGCGGGGAAATTAACGATTTGTCGGTTATTGCGCAGCCTGATGTAGCGGTCATCACCAATATTGGGGAATCTCATCTGCTGCAACTGGGGTCGAGATTGGAGATTGCTAGAGCCAAAGCCGAGATTGCAGCGGGAATGAAAGCGGACGGGTTACTGATCTACAACGGAGACGAGCCTTTAATTGCACAAGTCCTTGAAGAACCCGCAACGAAACAACCAAAGGGATTGCAGCGGTTTACATTTGGTCTGGAAACCGATAATGATGACTATCCTACCGGACTCATGAATGCGCAGAACGGGGTTGTTTTCACTACCAAACAGTATGGAGATCATGCATTTACGCTCCCTCTGCTGGGAACGCATAATGTCGTTAACTGTCTGGCTGCCCTCGCTGTAGCCCGTCATTTTGGAGTGACTACAGAACAGATTGCTGCGGGATTGTCCCGCTTGAAACTGACAGGCATGCGCATTGAGGTTACGCAAGGTGTTAGTGGTCTGACCCTGCTGAATGATGCATACAATGCAAGTCCAACCTCCATGAAGGCCGCAATCGATGTATTGGAAGGTCTGAAAGGATACCGTATGAAAGTGGCTGTGCTTGGTGATATGCTTGAACTTGGTCCTCAGGAGCAGGATCTGCATTATGGAATCGGAGAGTATATCACACCTGCCAAAATGGACATGGTGCTGGTATATGGTCCGCTATCAGCTAATATTGCTGAAGGAGCAAGAAAGCAAATGCCGGCAGAGGCTGTGCATGCTTTTATAGATAAAGAAGAAATGACCCGTTATCTACTGGAGAAACTACATCCCAGAGACGTTGTCTTGTTCAAAGCCTCAAGGGGCATGAAGCTGGAGGACGTGGTCGAAGCACTACAAATAGCACCATTACAGAATCGAGTAGACTAGAGGGGTGAACCCATGGATTTTCAGGTATTACTGTTAACAATCGGCGTTTCATTTATTCTGGCGGTGATTGCCGCACCGCTCCTGATTCCGCTGTTACGGCGCATGAAATTCGGACAGCAGGTTAGGGAAGATGGGCCTCAGAGCCATTTGAAAAAAAGCGGAACACCTACAATGGGTGGAGTCGTTATTTTAGTTGCGTTCACATTGGCCTTTTTGAAATTTTCGGCAGTCAAGAATACAGACTTTTATGTCTTGCTCGTGGCTACGCTGGGATTCGGGCTGATTGGCTTCCTGGATGATTACATCAAAATTGTGTTCAAACGTTCGCTCGGACTGACGGCCAGACAAAAAATGCTGGGCCAATTGTTCTTCAGTGCAGTGATGTGTTTCTTGCTGATCCAGAATGGACATAGCACAGCCATTTCTATTCCGGGTACGTCATTCTCGTTCGACTGGACCGGATGGTTCTATTATCCGTTTGTCGTATTCATGATGCTTGCCATCACCAATGCGGTTAACTTTACCGATGGTTTGGATGGTTTACTATCCGGGGTAAGCGCAATTGCTTTTGGGGCGTTTGCTATTGTGGCGATGCAAGCCACGTCGATGCCGGCTGCAGTGTGTGCAGCAGCGATGATCGGAGCCGTGCTTGGTTTTCTGGTATATAACGCACATCCGGCCAAAGTGTTTATGGGAGACACAGGTTCTCTGGGGATTGGCGGTGCAATTGGTGCGGTAGCGATTGTAACCAAAACAGAGCTTCTATTTGTCATCATTGGCGGTATTTTTGTCATCGAGATCCTGTCTGTCATCATTCAAGTGGTATCATTCAAGACTCGCGGCAAGCGTGTATTCAAAATGAGCCCTATTCACCATCACTTTGAATTAAGTGGTTGGTCAGAATGGCGGGTTGTTATTACCTTTTGGGCGGTAGGCGCAATTTTGGCCGCTCTTGGACTTTATCTCAACAAGGGGTTGTAGATCATGAACCATCCTGAATCATATCGCGGACAACAAGTAGTTGTGCTCGGATTGGCCAAAAGCGGCGTACAAGTCGCCAAAGTGCTGGATCGTGCCGGAGCGAAGGTTACAGTAAATGATAAAAAAGAGAGAGAACAGTGTCCCGAAGCTTCCGAATTGGAGGCTTTGGGAATTTCTGTTGTATGCGGAGGACATCCGGATGATCTGATTCACAGTGATGTGAAGCTGGTCGTCAAAAATCCCGGCATCCCATACCATGCTGCTCCAGTGCAGCAAGCTCTGGCGTTAGGCATTGAAGTAGTGACAGAGGTAGAGGTCGCTTATCATCTATGTGCTGCACCCATGATCGGTATTACCGGCTCCAATGGCAAAACAACAACGACCACTTGGGTGGGTAAAATGTTGGAACATGCCGGCCTCAAGCCGATTGTTGCCGGCAATATTGGAACACCTCTCTGTGAAGCGGCAGAGCAAGCTTCTCCAGATCACTGGATGGTTGTTGAGCTTAGCAGTTTCCAGCTCAAAGGAACGGTTGATTTCCGTCCTCGGATTGCCAGCTTACTTAACGTTGCAGAGACGCATCTGGACTATCACGGGAACATGGATGATTATGTGGCTTCCAAAGCTAAACTGTTTGCCAATCAGCAGTCTGACGACGTAGCCATTCTAAATTGGGATGATGCGGTATGTCGTGGTCTGGTTCCTTACATCAAAGGCAGATTGATCCCCTTCTCTGTGACAGAGAAATTGGATACAGGTGTGTATGCAGATCCTCCTTATGTGGATGGAGAAGAGGATGATGTGAAGCGTCAGGTAATTTACGCGGATGAAAACGGAGATCACCACAACATTATCGACGTTGAGGACATTGGCCTTCCTGGGCGATTTAATGTTGAAAATGCACTAGCTGCTGTGGCCATTGCTGTAGCGGCAGGAGCTGATCCTGCGGTGCTAGCTGCTCCGCTTGCAGACTTCAAGGGAGTTGAACACCGACTTGAATACGTTCTGGAGCATAATGGCTCTGCATACTACAACAACTCCAAAGCGACCAATTCGAAGGCTACGGTCATGGCCCTGAATTCGTTCAAGGAACCGGTCGTGTTAATTGCCGGAGGGCTGGATCGTGGATCAGACATGATGGAGTTGTTACCCTTGTTCCAGGAACGAGTGAAAGCTGTCGTTGCAATTGGAGAGACACGGACAAAAATTGCCAAGGTCGCGGAACTTGCCGGATTAAAGCAAATTAAGGTCGTCGATAATGAGGAGGACGCTGCCCGGACGTTAACCGTTGCTGTGCAGGAAGCATCGAAGCTTGCTACTGCCGGTGATGTCGTTTTGTTGTCCCCGGCATGTGCAAGTTGGGATATGTTTGCTTCCTATGAAGAGCGGGGACGCATTTTTAAAGAGGCGGCGCATAACTTGTAAGTAGGGGGGTGGAAAAGCCCCTACTTCCATGCAAGGGGTGGCCTCCTGATGAAACAGACGCGACCGGCACCAGATATTTGGTTGCTGATTTGTATTTTGGCATTGCTTGCCATCGGCATCATAATGGTATATAGCGCAGGCTCGGTGCTTGCCTTTCATGATTATGGCGATTCATTTTATTTTGTAAAAAGACAGGCCTTGTTTGCGGTGCTTGGGCTTGTGGCCATGTTCGTAACTGCTAATGTAGACTACCGGGTGTGGAGAAAATATGCCAAGCCAATATTGATTGCCTGTTTTATTATGCTCATTGCGGTGCTCATTCCTGGAATTGGAGTAGTTCGGGGCGGGGCACGAAGTTGGCTTGGTATAGGTTCGTTCGGTATCCAGCCCTCGGAATTCATGAAGCTGGGTATGATTTTGTTTCTTGCTCACTGGCTGAGCAAGGAGCCAGGCAAAATCAAGACCTTCACAACGGGGCTTCTGCCACCGCTGGGATTGATCGGTTTGGCTTTTGGTATTATTATGCTGCAACCTGATTTGGGGACAGGCACCGTGATGATGGGCGCGTCGATGCTTATTATCTTTACAGCCGGAGCACGAATGAAACATCTAAGCTTGCTTGCTCTTGGCGGCGTAGCCGGATTTGCAGCGTTGATCGCAGCAGCTCCCTATCGGTTGCAGCGTATCACAGCGTTTTTGGACCCATGGTCCGATCCATTGGGTGCCGGTTATCAGATCATTCAATCGTTATACGCGATTGGTCCTGGTGGACTGGCGGGATTGGGACTGGGCATGAGCCGGCAGAAGTACAGTTATGTGCCTGAACCGCAAACGGACTTTATTTTTAGTATTTTGGCCGAAGAACTCGGCTTTATAGGTGGAATGATTGTATTATTGTTGTTTCTGGTGCTGGTGTGGAGAGGAATGCGTGTAGCGATGACCGTCCCGGATGCCTTCGGCAGCCTGCTTGGTGTAGGTATCGTAGGTATGGTCGCCGTACAGGTCATTATTAACATTGGTGTTGTCATTGGAATGATGCCAGTTACGGGTATTACCCTACCTCTGATTAGTTACGGCGGATCATCATTGACCCTCATGCTCACAGCACTGGGCATTTTAGTGAACTTATCCCGTTATGCGAGGTGACTATGCGATGCGAGTCGTTCTAAGCGGCGGCGGTACGGGTGGACATATCTATCCGGCCGTTGCCATAGCAAGACAATGTGAGGCGGAGAACCCGGACTCGACATTTCTATATATTGGCGGAACCAGAGGGCTGGAAAGCAAACTGGTCCCCCAGGAAAATATTCCTTTTAAATCGATTGATATTACCGGTTTTCGGCGCAAATTGTCCATCGACAACCTGAAAACGGTTATGCGTTTCATTCAAGGTGTACGCAAGTCCAAAAAAATGCTGAAGGAATTCAAACCGGATGTTGTAATTGGTACGGGTGGATATGTGTGTGGACCTGTGGTGTATGCAGCAACAAAACTGGGGATTCCGAGTATAATTCATGAACAGAACGCCATCCCGGGTCTAACTAACAAATTTTTGATGCGTTATGTGGACACGGTTGCCGTTAGCTTTGAAGGTCTTGAAAAATCGTTTTCAGGTGCGAAAAATGTGATCTACACCGGTAATCCGCGAGCGACTACGGTAGCTCAGGCTAGCCGTGATCGTGGTTTTGCCACATTAGGTGTCCCGATGAACAGCCGTGTTGTTCTTGTGGTCGGTGGCAGTCGTGGAGCGAAAGCAATCAATAAAGCGATGGTGGACATGGCTCCTATGCTGGAGCAACTGGATGATGTTCATGTGGTTTACGTGACAGGGGATACCTATTTTGATGAAACGCGTGAAGCCATTCGCAGTTCATTGGGTACAATGCCAAACCACTTGCATGTTCTGCCTTACGTACACAATATGCCTGAGGTACTTGCTTGTACATCCTTGATTGTAAATCGCGCTGGGGCATCATTCCTTGCGGAGATTACATCACTGGGCATTCCTTCGATCCTGATTCCGTCACCCAACGTGACCAACAATCATCAGGAAGCCAATGCACGCAAGCTTGAAGGTGGAGGCGCGTCGCTCACGATGCTGGAGAAGGATCTTACAGGCAAAGTGCTGTATGAAGCCATCGCCGGGATTATGAATGATGAACTCGGGCGTAAACGAATGGCTGAAGCCTCTCGGAAACTGGGGAAACCGGATGCAGCTGAAGTGCTTGTGCGTGAAATTCAGCGTCTTGCTGCACGCCGATAAAGTGCGTTTGTGGGCGATTGTCACACACAAGACGGGACTGACATAAGATACCGTATAAATCGTGACCATCGTTCCATGGCGCCAGAACACGGTCTGTAGCAACAGAACATACCATGTTCATCGGCTTTGAAGCAAAGGAGGATGCACACATGCACCAGTGGATATCGATACTGTCCCAGCACAATGTGGGCAGAGTTCTTGAAAACGAATCGCTAGCCAAATACACCACATGGAAGATCGGCGGTCCTGCGGATGCACTGGTCATTCCGGAGAATAAAGAGCAGATGATACATCTCGTTCAATTGCTTCACAAGCATCAGATTCCGTGGATGCAACTTGGACGGGGTTCAAACATGCTGGTGTCAGACAAAGGAATACGTGGTGTTGTTGTGAAACCAGGCGAAGGCTTTGATTATGCCGAGTTTCACGAAGGCGGCGTAACCGCTGGAGCAGCGCATTCTTTTGTTAAACTCAGTGTGGTTGCTGCGAAAAAGGAATGGACCGGTCTGGAATTCGGCAGCGGTATCCCCGGCACTGTCGGTGGAGCCGTATATATGAACGCGGGTGCCCATGGATCGGATGTGTCACGGATATTCAAATTCGCTGAGATTGTACTGGAGACAGGGGAATTGGTACGTTACAGCAAGGAGGACATGGATTTTGCCTACCGCCACTCTGTTCTGCATGACCGGAGAGGCATCGTGCTGGAAGCTGCATTTGAACTTCAGCAGGGAGAGCGCAAAGTCATTTCGGAAGCCATGGCGGCTTACAAAGATCGCCGGCGCCGCACACAGCCACTGCAGATGGCATGTGCAGGCAGTGTGTTCCGAAATCCCCCGGGTGATCATGCAGCCCGTCTGATTGAAGCAGCAGGGCTGAAAGGGTTGACCCAGGGAGGCGCACAGGTATCCACCATGCATGCCAATTTCATTGTCAATACAGGGCAAGCAACAGCAGAGGACGTTATCACCCTAATGCAGCAGATTCAGAGCACTATATCATCTCAAAACGGTATTAACCTGGTACCGGAAGTCTTCGTAGTGGGTGAGCGGTAAACCCCGGAGGTGATACATTGGACAAATTGGTGATTGAAGGCGGGAAACCCCTCTCAGGATCCATACGCATCCATGGAGCAAAAAATGCCGCTTTACCGATTATGGCCGCAAGTTTGTTGGCAGATGGAGAAGTTACACTGCATAACGTTCCACACTTGCTGGACATTGAAGTGATGCTGTATATCCTGGAACGGCTTGGATGCACGTGTCGGCATGAACAGGGAACAGTGACGATTAATACCTCGTCGATCCGGTCATATGATGTGCCAGAAGATCTAATGAAGCAGATGCGCTCTTCCATTTTTTTGATGGGACCATTGCTGGCTAAGTTTGGGCAAGTGTCAGTGTACCAGCCAGGGGGCTGTGCCATTGGAGAACGCAAAATTGATCTTCACCTCCGGGGCCTGGAAGCGCTCGGAGCTTTGATTGAAGAGCAGGACCAACAGATTATCTGTCATGGGAAGAATCTGGTGGGTACAGATATTCATTTGGATTTCCCGAGTGTGGGAGCGACCGAGAATATCATGATGGCAGCCGTTATGGCTAAAGGCACGACAACCATTTGCAACGCCGCAAGAGAACCTGAAATACAAGATCTGCAGCACTTCCTGAATGCTATGGGTGCAAGCATCATTGGTGCAGGAACGGATACGATTACGATTAATGGCGTTGAGAAATTGAAGCCTTGTTCGTATGAGATTATACCGGATCGAATCGTTGCTGGGACCGTGATGATCGCAGCTGCAGCAACGCGTGGCAATGTTACGCTTACACATTGCAATCCTGCTCATCTTACTTCACTTATACATGTGTTGAAGCGCACTGGTGTTCAAATCACAGTCTGCAATGATATAATGACGGTGAGCTGTATGAGCCGTCCAAAATCAGTAGACCGTATTGTGACTTCTCCGTATCCTTCGTTTCCGACAGATCTGCAATCACAAATCATGGTGTTGCTCAGTCTAGCAGACGGATTCAGTGTGATGAAGGAAACGGTATTCGAGGGTCGATTCAAACATGTGGATGAGCTGAATGTGATGGGGGCTGATATTTCAGTCGATCTGAACGCAGCATTTATCCGTGGTGTTCCCCGTCTGTACGGGGCTACAGTAGAAGCAACCGATCTTCGTGCAGGTGCAGCTCTGGTTATTGCAGGTCTGGCTGCTCAAGGCAAAACGGTTGTGGAGCAAGTGCATCATATTGACCGGGGATACGATCAGATCGAGAAGTTATTCCAGAGTCTTGGAGCATCGGTTGAGCGACAGTCGCCCGTTTCGAAAGAGTTGGATTTTGCCAATTAACGTCCTTGGCGTCCCCTTCTTGAAGGGAGGGGACCTGAGGCTTTGTGGAGCGCTACTTATGCCTAAAAGTCAAATTCCGGTTCTGAAGAAGAATCGGCCAAAAGGAAACACAAGCCGCAAAATTGTAATTATTCTGTTATTACTATTTATTGTATTGCTCGCTGTATTATTCTTTCGTTCTTCCATGAGTCGGATTTCGGCAGTTGAAATTACGGGTAATGTATACACAGCGACTTCAGAACTGCTGGAGAAAAGCGGTCTGAAAGAAGGCGATCAATTTTTTGGGACAAGTGCTGCGGAGGTTATCGAGCGTCTCAAGAGTATCAAGGCGATCTCAACTGTTACCGTGGACAAGCAATTTCCAGGCATTATTCATATCAAAGTTCAGGAATATGCCACGGTTGCGTATGAACTTGGTACGGATGGTACGTTAAAAGCGATATTGGCCAGCGGGACAAGCTTGACAGTGCCAGCAACAATCGGTGTTGCTGTAGAGAAGCCGATATTGACCCAATGGAAGGCGGATGATCCGCTCAAAGCTGAACTGAGCGAGACCCTGGCTAAAATTCCAAACGAATTGACGACGGATATTTCGGAGATTATTCCGAACCCTACGCCTTCGTTTCCGGATCAGATTCGGATGTATACCAAATCACAGTTTGAAGTGATTACAACCGTCTCTCTTTTATCGGATAAAGTGGAGTATCTGAATCAAGTGATTGAGACCGAACGCCCTGGGAAAATCACCATGCTTGAAGCAGATACTTATGTTCCTTTCATCCCGGATGACCCGGAAGATGATGCTGAACCGGGAGCAACCCCCTGATCTTTGCCATCTTCGAGGCTGAACTTAATATGAAAGCCTAGGCGGGTCGGGGTTTGGCCCCGTCAGAGCAATGAAACTTGTTCTTTCTGAGATGAAGAAAAAATGATACACTTGAACTTATGGCACATGAGTTGCCTCCTTCTTTTTTCTTCAAGGTTTTATGTCTCGCAACCAGATTTTGACACCCAAAAACATTGTAGAAAAAAGAGGGAAAGCCTGAAGTGTGTTGAATATGTTTTAAGAGTGTTTAAACCCGAACGTATCTTACTATTGGAGTCAGGAGGTGCCACAGACTTGAGCAACAATGACATCATTGTTAGTTTGGACATCGGTACATCCAAAATTCGCGCTATTATTGGGGAAATTAATAATGGAACCTTTAATATTATAGGAGTTGGATCTGCCGACTCGGAGGGAATTCGCAAAGGTGTAATCGTAGATATCGATCAGACGGTGCAATCGATTCGCAACGCAGTGGATCATGCAGAACGTATGGTAGGTATTCAAATATCCGAAGTGTATGTTGGAATCTCAGGAAATCATATCGGACTGATGAGCAGTCACGGCGTCGTGGCTGTGTCTAACGAGGATCGTGAGATCGGAGAAGAAGACATGGAGCGGGTGTTGAAAGCAGCCGAAGTGATTGCAGTTCCGCCGGAACGGGAAATTATTGATGTTGTCGCCAAGCAATATGTTGTAGATGGCTTGGAGGGCATACAGGACCCCCGTGGTATGATTGGTGTTCGTCTGGAAGTTGAAGCAACGATCATTACGGGTGCAAAAACCGCGATACATAATCTTTTGCGCTGCGTGGAAAAAGCGGGTCTGAAAGTAAGCGATCTGGTTCTCATGTCGCTTGGAGCGGGTCAACTGGCTTTGTCCAAAGATGAAAAAACGATGGGTTCCGTTCTTGTTGATATTGGGGCAGGTGCAACAACCATCGCCATTTTTGAAGAAGACAGTCTTGTCGCAACATCAACGTTGCCTATTGGCGGGGAGTTTGTAACGAATGATATCGCCTATGGCCTACGCACATTAACCGATCAAGCGGAGAAAGTGAAACTGAAATATGGCTGCGCCTGGTTGGATGATGCTGCTGCGGATGTTATGTTCAAAGTAACCCGAATCGGCAGTAATGTAGACAAGGAATTTTCACAGGAGGATCTGGCGGCTATTATTGAACCTCGGGTTCAGGAAATATTCCAGATGATCTCTCAAGAAGTGAAACGCCTTGGTTACAACGAGCTTCCTGGAGGTTATATACTAACGGGAGGTACGGTCTCTATGCCGGGGGTTCTGCAGGTCGCTCAGCATGAGCTTGCTGCTTCGGTACGAGTTGCAGTTCCGGATTATATTGGTGTGCGTGACCCTGGTTTCACAAGCGGAGTCGGCATATTGCACAGTGTAATTCGCAGTTTGCGTATTCGTCCCTCGATCAATAACGGCGGTGGAAATAACAACAATAATAATAACAACAAGAAACCGACCAACCGTCCGAAGCCGAATGCGGCACAGGAATCGGAGCAAAAACCCGGTCTGTTCGAACGGCTGAAGAATATGTTCAGTGAATTTATATAACAGGTTGGATCCATTTCATACATTCTTGAAGCCGTCTGAATGCGCCGGTACTAAAATAAACGCTTTCGTTCGTCGATATATGAAATTGATTCGGTTCAAATCAAAAATTGGACGGGCCATCCATGCACATTGAGGGGGAGATGGAATAATATGTTGGAATTTGATTTCGAGATGGAGAGCTTGGCTCAAATTAAAGTCATCGGTGTAGGCGGCGGCGGAAGCAATGCAGTCAACCGTATGATTGAAAATGGTGTACAAGGTGTTGAATTTATTACGGTGAATACGGATGCTCAGGCGTTACACCTGGCGAAATCCGAGCATAAATTGCAAATCGGTGATAAATTGACTCGTGGTCTTGGGGCGGGTGCCAACCCGGATGTAGGTAAAAAAGCAGCGGAAGAATCTCGCGATCTGATCATGAATACGTTGAAAGGTGCAGATATGGTATTTGTTACAGCCGGTATGGGCGGCGGTACAGGTACAGGTGCGGCTCCGGTTATTGCCGAAATCGCTAAAGAGTGTGGTGCACTTACCGTTGGTGTCGTGACTCGTCCATTTACATTCGAAGGACGCAAGCGTTCCAGCCATGCAGAGCAAGGTATTGAAGCTCTCAAAGAAAAAGTCGACACACTGATCGTGATTCCTAATGATCGTTTGCTCGAAATCGTAGACAAAAAGACTCCGATGCTTGAAGCATTCCGTCAAGCGGATAACGTACTTCGTCAAGCTGTACAAGGTATCTCTGATTTGATCGCTGTACCGGGTCTGATCAACCTTGACTTTGCTGACGTCAAAACGATTATGCATGAACGTGGTTCTGCGCTTATGGGAATTGGTGAATCAACTGGTGAGAATCGTGCCGCAGAAGCAGCGCGGAAAGCCATTATGAGTCCTTTGCTTGAAACTTCTATTGAAGGTGCTCGCGGCGTAATCATGAACATTACGGGTGGCGTTAATCTGTCCCTGTATGAAGTGAACGAAGCGGCAGAGATCGTAACGTCTGCTTCCGACCCGGAAGTGAATATGATCTTTGGTGCCATCATTGACGAAGACCTGAAAGAGGAGATTAAGGTTACGGTTATTGCAACCGGTTTTGAAGATAAACCTGCTCCACCACCACCAGGACGTAAGCCAGCTCCAGCAACAGCGGAGACAACGGATACGCGTTCGCCGAACCTGCGTCCTTTCGGAAATCAGCCGAGCAATGATCAGCTGGATATTCCGACATTTTTACGCAATCGTTCACGCAATAATAACAACGATTAATACACATTTCGATTTATCTAAAACCCGGTGCTCCTGATGGAGTGACCGGGTTTTTCTGTTTTTTTAGATATCATAGCATACAGCATTGAATAAATTCTGAACAACGGGCCTGAGCAATTCCGACAAAAAAAGTTGGAAACACACCCCCATGATTAGACAGACTTTGAACAGGGGGCTCCGTATACTTGTGAATATGCTCAGGAATATCGGAATACCGGGATACTGATATTTCGATATGTTACGCGCAGGCAGGTGAAGAGTTTGATTGTGTATGTGGATCTTATTTTTTTGACAAACCTGTGTATTGACGGTGCACTCATCGGACTGACCGCCTGGATGCGCAAAACAAAGCTGGTCTGGTGGAGATGGTTGCTATCAGCCATTGTGGGCGCATTATACGTGGTCATGATGTTTGTACCGGAGTTTGATTTTATGTTCACCTTTTTGATCAAGTTCGGGTTCTCGCTGGTCATGCTTACAATTGCTTTTGGTTTTAAGGGTTTGCAGGCTTTTGCGAGGACGCTCGGTACCTTCTATGTGATTAATTTTGTCGCTGCCGGAGGTATTCTGGGTGTGCATTACATGCTTCAGAGCTCCGGAGAGCTGTTTAACGGCATTTGGTTCACAGCTTCAGGCGGCATGTCGTTTGATCTGAAGATTGCCTTCTGGTTCACGTTTATCGTATTTTTCGCTGTCCTGTTATTATTCAAAGCTGTGCAAAGCTCGAAACGTAAAACGGATCGCATGACGACCTATTTGGGCAAAGTTGAGGTCTGCATCGATGAGGTAGTCATTTCTTGTACAGGCCTTCTGGATACGGGCAATCAACTCACAGATCCCTTATCGCGCATGCCGGTCATGGTGATGGAGGTTTCGTTATGGCAAGACATGCTGCCGGCTTCATGGAAGGGCAGACTCAAGGACGAGGCGCCGGACAACCTTATTATGGAGCTTGATCAGGAAAGTTTTCAGTGGCAGGATCGACTGCGGCTTGTGCCCTATCGGGGCATTAACAAAGGGACTGCGTTTATGCTGGCGATGAAACCGGACCGGGTGAAGGTAACGATGGAGGAAACATGTTATGAGACGACAAGGGTATTAATTGGGCTGGATGGAGGTGTGTTGTCGTCGGATGGGAAATACCAGGCCGTGATTCATCCTGAACTTGTGCAAGACGCTGCTTCTGCGCAGTCTACGGCTCTCTCTGCGGGAGCAACAGAAAAGCCGCTGAATGTGGTATAGGAGGAACGTACATGCTTGTGAAATGGAAACTGGTGGCGCAGCTGCAATATTACCGTCTGTTATTTTTGTTGGGGCTCAAAAGTGAAGAGATTTATTATATTGGGGGAAGTGAGGCGCTTCCGCCACCATTGACACGTGAAGAGGAAGAATTTTTACTGCAAAAATTATCCTCGGGAGACTCGGCTATTCGCGCGATGCTCATTGAGCGCAACCTGCGTCTGGTGGTATACATCGCACGAAAATTTGAGAATACAGGAATCAATATTGAAGATCTGGTCTCCATTGGAGCAATCGGATTGATTAAGGCAGTCAATACATTTGACCCCGAAAAGAAAATCAAACTGGCAACATATGCTTCCCGTTGCATCGAAAATGAAATTTTGATGTACCTTCGACGCAATAGTAAGATCCGAACTGAAGTTTCTTTTGACGAACCGCTCAACATTGATTGGGATGGAAATGAACTATTATTATCCGATGTACTGGGTACAGAAAACGATACAATCTATCGGAATATTGAAGAGCAGGTAGACCGGAAGCTTTTGCACAAAGCACTGGAAAAATTAACGGAGCGCGAGCGAATGATTATGGAGCTTCGTTTTGGCTTGACGGATGGGGAAGAAAAGACTCAAAAAGATGTGGCGGATCTACTTGGAATCTCCCAATCCTACATCTCTCGACTCGAAAAAAGAATCATTAAAAGACTCCGCAAGGAGTTCAATAAAATGGTCTGAAATACATCGCTGGTCAGAATGGGTATTACTGGCAAGGATGCCAAGTACGAATAAAAAAGCCTGCCCCGGAGATAATGTACATTAATGTTTCTCCTTGGGAGGTAAATCACGATGACCCGAAACAAAGTCGAGATTTGTGGCGTGGACACCGCAAAATTGCCTGTCCTCACCAACACTGAAATGCGGGAATTGTTTCATTCCCTTCAGCAACACCATGATCGCTCAGCAAGAGAGAAATTAGTGAATGGCAACCTGCGTCTGGTACTCAGTGTCATTCAGCGTTTTAACAATCGGGGGGAGTTTGTCGATGATCTGTTCCAGGTTGGTTGCATCGGCCTGATGAAAGCCATTGATAATTTTGATTTATCCCAGAATGTCAAATTTTCAACCTACGCGGTGCCGATGATTATCGGTGAAATCCGTCGATACCTGCGTGATAATAACCCGATTCGGGTATCTCGCTCCTTGAGGGACATTGCTTACAAAGCACTTCAGGTCCGTGACAGCCTGACGAATAAAAATTCCCGGGAACCGACGATATTCGAAATTGCGGAAGTACTGAATGTGCCGAAGGAAGATGTTGTTTTTGCATTGGACGCCATTCAGGATCCGGTCTCGCTCTTCGAACCGATCTATCATGATGGTGGAGATCCGATCTATGTCATGGATCAGATCAGTGATGACAGAAACAAGGATGTGTCGTGGATCGAGGAAATAGCGCTCCGGGAAGCAATGCATCGTCTTGGTCAGCGGGAAAAAATGATTCTGTCGATGCGGTTTTTCGAAGGAAAAACCCAGATGGAAGTGGCTGATGAAATTGGCATTTCTCAGGCTCAGGTATCACGTCTGGAGAAATCAGCGATACAGCAGATGCAAAAACATGTAAAGTCGTAACACGATGCAAGGGCAGGAGGACGATCAATCGGGGCAATGTATACCGTTGGTCGTCTTTTTGCTTTGGTCCTTTCCACATTCGATGAAAAACAGGACATTTTTCGCCCCTGAAACATATATTGTATAGAAGCGTGAGGAACGGGCAGAAGAGGACTAACAGGGGGCGGAAATGAATGAAAGTAAATACGAGCGAAGTAGCGGCACGAGGAATGAAAATCTCTGACTTTCAGACAAAGGATGTTATTAACATTACGGATGGTAAACGTCTGGGGCAGATCAGTGACCTGGAGCTTGATCTGAAGCAGGGACGAATTGAAGCGATTGTTGTACCAGGGTATAGCCGTTTTATGGGGCTCTTTGGCGGGGGAACGGATCTGGTGATTCCCTGGAGAAATATTGTAAAGATTGGTTCAGATGTGATTTTGGTTAAGATGGATGAAGTAAAGGAGAATACGTATGATGAGCGTGATCGGGAAGCACGTCTGTATGATGAACAGCAACATAACCGTACAGAACGTGTGGAACGCCTTGAGCGTTCGGAACGTAATCAGCGTCGAACGATATAAATGAGACAGAATGTGGCTCATTTGGTACACTGGAAGTGGTGAGGTGAGAGAATGGAACCCTTTGTATTGAATAAGGAATTACTTGAACGGACAGAGAATCCTAACTCAGATTTCGGTTCTGACCCGTTATTATTATATGTTGAGCCTTGGAGACAGCAGTTTGAAAAGTTGACGGTCGGGTTTACGACAAGACATGGTGGAGTCGGCAATGCTCCCTATGCTACGCTCAATTGTGCTTATCATGTGGGGGATGATCAGGAAGTTGTACTTAACAATCGCAGGCTTGTAACCGAGAAGCTTGGCTTTGCAGCAGAAGCATGGACCTGTGGAGAGCAGGTGCATGGCAAACATGTGGCTGTAATTACCGCTGAAGATCGGAGCAGAGGATTACTTGATCGTCACTCTGCGCTGCAGGATACGGATGGATTGGTCACGAATGTGCCCGGGGTGCTGCTGACTTCTTTCTATGCAGACTGTGTTCCACTTTATTTCTACGACCCTGTACAGCAGGCTGTTGGCCTTGCTCATGCGGGCTGGAAAGGTACAGTCGCGGGTATAGCTGTATCCATGGTGGAGACGATGGAACGGGAGTATGGAAGCCGTAGACAGGATATCCGGGCTGCTATCGGTCCGTCCATTGGGGATTGCTGTTATGAAGTGGATGAGGCGGTTATGCAGCATGTGCGGGTTTGGTTTGAGGATTCCCCGGTTAATGATAAATACGAGGATTCTGCTTCTAAACAAGCATATCGACCCGTGAATAACGGCAAAACGATGTTAAACTTGAAAGAATGTAATCGACACATTATGATGAAAGCAGGAATAATGCCGGATCATATCGAATGTACAACATGGTGTACAAGTTGTCATCCCGAACTATTTTTCTCCTATCGGAAGGAAAATGGGATTACAGGGCGGATGGCGAGCTGGATTGGGCTGGAAGAGAGGTGACCCTCTGTGTCTTTGGAGGAGCGTATACAACAGGTGAATCAGAAGATTGAAGATGCATGTCGGCGCAGTAACCGTCAACGTGATGATGTGAACGTGATTGCGGTCACGAAGTACGTCTCACTTGAAACAACGGGATCGGTGCTGGAGCATGGTCTTGAGCATATTGGAGAAAATCGGTGGCAGGATGCACAGGCCAAATGGGAAGCATTTGGTCAACAGGGCACCTGGCACTTTATCGGTCATTTGCAGACGAACAAGGTGAAAGACGTGATAGGCAAGTTTCGTTACATACATTCACTGGATCGTTTGTCATTGGCGAAGGAGTTGGATAAGAAAGCAGCTTCACTTGGCATCCAGGTGGAAACGTTTTTGCAGGTGAATATTTCGGGTGAAGAGAGCAAGTATGGTTTACAGCCTGAACAGGCAAGTTCATTTTTGCGTGATATTCGTTCGTTCAACAATCTCAAGGTCGTCGGCCTGATGACCATGGCACCTCATGAGGAAAATCCGGAGCTGACGCGTCCCGTATTTCGTGGATTGCGTGAGCTGAGAGATCAACTGAATGGACAAGCCCTTACAGCAGAACCATTGACTGAACTGTCGATGGGGATGTCCAATGATTTTGAAGTGGCCATTGAAGAAGGGGCAACCTGGGTACGGCTAGGATCGATTCTCGTAGGAAAAGAGGAGGGTTCACGATGGGCGTAATGAATAAATTTATGAATTTCCTCGGACTTCAGGAAGAGGAAGAGATTGTGGAACGTGAACGGATGGCTGCGCAGGAGGAAAATGAACCTGAACAGCAGGAAGCTGAAACCTCCAGTCTCGATAAACGTAGAAACCAAAGGGGGAATAATGTGGTGAGCATTCATTCCCAGAAAAATGTTAAAGTTGTCCTGTATGAACCACGTTCTTATGACGAGGCTCAGGAAATTGCCGACCATCTGCGTTCGCATCGTACCGTTGTGGTGAACTTGCAACGAATACGTCAGGACCAAGCGCTGCGCGTTATTGATTTTTTGAGTGGCACAGTATACGCATTGGGTGGCGGTATTTCCAAAATCGGCGGAAACATTTTTCTCTGTACGCCAGATACGGTTGAAATTCAGGGCTCAATTACGGAAATACTGGCTGACAGCGAGCAAGATTATAACAGAATGAGGTGAGCCACTTTTGTATCAGATTGAAAGCGTGTTGTACACGTTATACCAGATTTACTTTTACATGGTCATTGTCTACATATTGATGTCTTGGCTTCCCAATGCGCGGGAAAGCTTCATCGGTGAATGGATAGGCAAATTTGTGGAGCCTTACCTAAGACCTTTCCGTCGATTTATCCCGCCTTTGTTCGGAGTGCTGGATATTTCCCCAATTGTGGCGCTGATCGTTCTACAACTCGCGCTTAATGGATTGATCTCCATACTTCGGTATTTTGTATATTAGAGGTTGTTCAAAAAAGTCCGCTTTTGATTACGAAGGATGCCTAGTGGCATCGTCAGCATCGAATATGGAATTCAGCCGAAATGTCCGTTGCTCACGTAGTTTTCTCTACGCTCCGCTACTCCATTTCTAGCTTTATCCCATCTTCTCGGTACTGAAAACCGGTCTTTTTGAACACGGACTATTAGGGTAGGGTGACATAGATGAGCGGTGAAATTTACGAACATTTTAGCCATGATGAGCGGGATTTCGTAGATAAAGCTTCGGATTGGGTTGAGCGGGCAGGCAAGTATCATGATATGAAGCTAACTGACTTTCTTGACCCAAGACAGGTTTTTATTTTACAAACTCTTGCCAATCGACGTAATGATGTTCAGATTCGTCTGGATGGTGGTTACGAGGCTGCTGAGCGCAAGCGTGCGTTGGTTGCACCTGATTATATGTATCTGGATGATGAGGATATGGGTATGCAGGTGCTAAGTATCACGTCTGATAATCAGAAAATCTCGGAGCTGGAGCATGGGGACTACATGGGTTCCCTGCTCGGGCTTGGGATGAAACGTGGAAAGATCGGGGATATCCAAGTGCTGGAGGACGGTTGCCATACAGTGGTGGCGGCGGAAACCGGCGCTTTTTTATCGCTTCAACTGAATCAGGTGCATCGGTTACATGTGTTCACGGAGTTGCTTCCTTTGGATCAGATGCGATGGTCAGAGAGTAAACTGGAGACGATGGACATTACGGTCGCTTCGCTTCGTTTGGATGGAATCTGTGCAGATGTGTATCGGCTTAGTCGCAGTAAAGTGCTGGTGCCGATCAAAGCTGGTCGCTGCCGTGTGAACTGGAAAGTTGAGGAAGACCCCTCCAAATCGCTAAAAGCGGGTGATGTCGTATCCATACAGGGATTTGGCCGTTTCAAGGTTATGGAACAGGATGGGATGACTAAAAAAGGGCGTTGCCGAGTGAAAATCGGCAAATTTGCCTGATTCTGTTGCAGGAAAATTGGCTTTCTTGTCGAAATGTTTATCATAAAGGTGTAAAAATTACGAGGTGTATCCGATATACATTAAGTCAAAGCTTTATGCTGCAAACCTTCTCTGGACGGGAAGGAACTTTTACAGGAGGTGGACAGCATGCCATTAACGCCGCTGGACATACACAACAAGGAATTTTCCCGACGTTTGCGCGGGTATGACGAGGATGAAGTCAATGAATTCCTGGATCAAGTCATCAAAGATTACGAAGGCGTCATTCGCGAGAACAAAGAGCTGAGCAATCAGTTGCTGTCCGTTCAGGAAAAGCTGGATCATTTTGCCACGATTGAAGAAACGCTTAGCAAAACGATCATCATTGCGCAGGAAGCTGCTGATGATGTGAAGAATAATGCGAAGAAAGAAGCGCAGTTGATCGTGAAGGAAGCAGAGAAAAATGCAGACCGGATCGTGAACGAATCGTTGGGCAAATCACGTAAAATTGCTTTGGAAGTGGAAGAACTGAAAAAGCAGGCATCGATTTATCGTGCCCGTTTCCGCACGCTTGTTGAAGCGCAGCTTGAACTGTTGACTCAGGATGGTTGGGAAGTGCTTGAGAGCCGGGAGCAGGAAGTGCGTGACCGTGAGCGGGAGATGAAAGAAATTTATTAGTCTGTCGCCTGGTTGACTTTTGTCTGCAAAGAGGCTATAACTATATTCATAATGAATAGTGATTCCATGACGGGTTCAGTACGTTATGATCTCATCCCTCAGAGAGTTGGTGGTTGGTG
Source organism: Paenibacillus amylolyticus (assembly GCF_001570725.1). Lineage (GTDB taxonomy): Bacteria > Bacillota > Bacilli > Paenibacillales > Paenibacillaceae > Paenibacillus > Paenibacillus amylolyticus_A. The sequence goes on along the minus strand of NZ_BCNV01000001.1, from coordinate 3,410,306 downwards.
CAAACCAATGGATGAGTTATAGCCGAATATCTCCCCGGAGAAGTGACGCTGAAGCGGTGATCGTGGTTGCCGTGTGTAAGCCGAACCGTAAGCCGTACGTTATAACGGCACCCTGCGGTAGTATAGCGGGGCATAAGCGCTGTTGATGACAGAGCATACCCAGGCTTGCCTGGATGTGGTTTGTGATGAACAGAATTAGGGTGGTATCGCGAGTATAGCCTCGTCCCTTTCCAGGGACGGGGCTTTTTTGTGTCCAAAAAAGGCGAACGCCCATGAGGCCCGAAGGGACCTCAAGGGGAGAGCCGCCCGCCGGGGAAGCAAAGCGCCCGGCACACGGGTTTCGCTAAGGCGAACGCCCATGAGGGCCGCAGGGACCTCAAGGAGAGAGCCCACCCGCCGGGAGAGCGAAGCGCCCGGCAACACCCGCCTCGCGGTAAGGCCATGCGGCGTTCACGCAGGGAACAGCCGCAAAATGGCCGCCACTACGCACATAAACCCTCGCCCATAAGCGCGCCACCGATCCCCAACGACAACCCATCCCGGGTGTCCAGAGGGCGGAGCGCCTATGGGGTCCCCCTTGGCAAGGGGGATTTAGGGGGATTGAAACGCTTTTTGTGGACGGTCCACAATCTAACCAAAGAAAGGGAAGATAATCATCATGCAACGAGTTGACGTCAAAGAGAAGGCACGCGCCAGAGAATTACGTGTGTTAGATAAGTGGAAAACGGAGAATACATTCAAACGATCCATCGAAAACCGGGAGGGCAAGCCAAACTTCGTATTTTATGAAGGGCCGCCTACAGCGAACGGAAAACCGCATATCGGTCACGTACTGGGACGCGTAATCAAGGATTTCGTTGGACGGTATAACACGATGAAGGGTTACCGTGTCGTTCGTAAAGCGGGCTGGGATACACATGGTCTGCCTGTAGAACTTGGTGTGCAGAAGAAGCTCGGCATCTCCCACAAGTGGGAAATCGAAGATTACGGCGTGGAGAAATTCATTAACGAATGTAAAGCGAGCGTATTCGAATATGAGCAACAATGGCGTGATCTGACCGAAGGTATCGGATATTGGACGGATATGGATAACCCGTATATCACCCTTGATAACAACTACATCGAGAGTGTATGGAACATCCTGGCGACGATCCACGAGAAAGGACTGCTGTATCGGGGTCACCGTGTGAGCCCGTATTGTCCTTCTTGTCAGACGACACTGAGTTCCCATGAAGTTGCACAAGGGTACAAAGACGTCAAAGACTTGAGTGCTACAGCGAAATTCAAACTGAATGACAGCGGTGAGTTTGTACTCGCTTGGACGACAACACCTTGGACACTGCCTTCACACGTTGCACTTGCGGTGAATCCTGATATGGACTATTCTCGTGTTCGTCAAGGTGATGAAGTGTACATCATGGCAACCAATCTGGTTGAGAAAGTCATGAAAGATGCCAAAGGTGAGTATGAGATCATTGGAGCACTGAAAGGTGCCGACCTCGTCGGCAAAACGTATGATCCTCCGTTCAACTACGTACAGGCTGAGAAAGCCAACATCATCCTGGGTGCAGGCTTTGTAACGGATGCAAGTGGTACTGGTATCGTACACATGGCTCCTGCCCATGGTGAAGATGACTATCGTGTATGCCGTGAGAATGGAATCAGCTTTGTGAACATGGTGGACCTGGAAGGTAAATTTGTGGCTGAGGTTACTGATTTTGCCGGACGTTTCGTGAAGGATTGTGATATTGATATCGTGAGATATCTTTCCGAGAATGGACGGTTGTTCAGCAAAGAAAAATATGAGCACAGCTATCCATTCTGCTGGCGTTGTGATACACCGCTTCTGTACTATGCAATGGACAGCTGGTTTATCCAAACGACAGCCATCAAGGACCAACTGATTGCTAACAATAGTGAAGTGGATTGGTACCCGGGTCATGTTCGTGAAGGTCGCTTCGGGAAGTTCCTTGAGGATCTGGTGGATTGGAACATCAGCCGTGATCGTTATTGGGGAACACCGCTGAACATTTGGGTGTGTGAGGAGACTGGCGAACAATTTGCTCCACACAGCATTGCTGAATTGCGTGCTCGTGCGGTAGGCGACGTGCCTGAGAATCTTGAATTGCATAAACCATATGTGGATGACGTTAAAGTCATGAGCTCTTGTGGCAAATATGAAATGAAACGTACACCGGAAGTAATCGATGTCTGGTTCGACAGCGGCTCCATGCCGTTTGCCCAGCAACACTATCCGTTTGAAAATAAAGAAGTATTTGAACAGCAATATCCTGCAGATATGATCTGTGAGGGGATTGACCAGACACGTGGCTGGTTCTACAGCTTGCTGGCGGTTTCTACCCTTTTGACAGGCAAAGCGCCTTACAAAGCGGTTATGGCTACAGGTCACGTTCTCGACGAGAACGGACAGAAGATGTCCAAATCCAAAGGTAACGTTATCGATCCTTGGGAAGTAATTGAAGAATACGGTACTGATGCATTCCGCTGGGCTTTGTTGTCTGACAGTGCACCGTGGAACAGCAAACGTTTCTCCAAAGGCATCGTAGGCGAAGCCAAATCCAAAATGGTGGATACGCTGGTCAACACCCATGCATTCCTGACACTTTACGCCACCATTGATGGATTTGATCCACAGGAGCACCCGTTCCAACTGTCCGCACACAAGCTGGATCGCTGGATTCTGTCGAGACTGAACAGTCTGATTCTGGTTGTGGAAAAAGCGCTGTTGGTTAATGACTATCTGAACTCTTCCAAAGCGATTGAAGCATTTGTCGATGAGTTGAGTAACTGGTATATCCGTCGTTCCCGTGACCGTTTCTGGGGAAGTGGCCTGACAGAGGATAAACTGGATGCTTACCGTACGTTGACTGAGGTACTGGTGACTACTGCGAAGCTGGTTGCTCCGTTCACACCGATGCTGGCAGAAGACATCTATCTGAACCTTTCAACAGGTGAGAGTGTGCACATGGAAGACTATCCGGTAGCGAATGAAGCGCTGATTGATGCAGGACTGGAACAGGATATGGAGACGGCTCGCCGCGTGGTCGAACTTGCTCGTAACGTTCGTAACGAAACAGGCATCAAGACACGTCAGCCGCTGTCCGAATTGATCGTTTCTCTGGATAAAGGCTTTGACCTGGCAAGTTACGAAGAGATCATCAAGGAAGAGATCAATGTAAAAGGAATTCGTACGGAGCATAACGATGCAGAATTCGTTGACTTTACATTGAAGCTGAACCTGAAGGTCGCAGGTAAGAAATACGGTAAAAACGTAGGATTCCTGCAAAACTTCTTCAAGGGAATGTCGGCCGATGAGACGCGTAAAGTGGTTTCGGAGAGTGTGCTGAACATCGTTTCTCCTGAAGGCGAAGAGCTGCAAGTGACGAGCGAAGAATTATTGGTTGATAAACAGGCCAAGTCAGGTTTTGCTTCAGCATCAGGTTACGGTCTGACGGTGGCGCTCAATACCGAAATCACGCCAGCATTGGAACAGGAAGGCTGGGTTCGTGAAGTGGTTCGTGCTGTGCAGGATACCCGGAAACGACTGGACTTGCCGATTGAGAAAAGAGTACGTTTGACGCTGGATGTGGATGTATCCCTTCAGGAAGCTATTCAGGCGTTTGATGATGTATTGCGTGAAAATGTTCTCGTAACCGAAGTTACATTCGGCTCGAATGAGTCCATGGAACGTGTTGAAGCCGGAGGCAAATCGATCGGTATTTACATCGAAGCGTAATTCGAAGTATGTAACATTCAATATTTACAGAATATAGCGTATAAACAAACGAGCCGCAGAGGCAGGGACATATTCCCTGGTTCTGGGCTCGTTTGTTTTTCAGGCAAAAGGGCAATGATTTTATAGTGCAGTCAATCTATATTGATCAAAGGAACTGACCAAAACATGAGCGAACAAGACAAGCAATCCGCATCCACTTCACCATCAACATCAGATGATCTGAATTCACATGACAAAATCGAAGAGCTACATGCCCTGACTAATCGTCTGGCTAATGAACTGGAACGTTCCCGCATTGCGCAATACACGGAATTGCTGAACAGGCCATGGAAACTGATCGGATTGAACCTGTTGTCTGGAGCCGCAAGAGGTGTAGGGATCGCAATTGGGTTTACCTTTTTCGCAGCAACGATCATTTATGTTTTACAGCTGCTTGGGGCGCTCAATCTTCCTATTGTTGGAGACTACATCGCTGATATTGTGCGCATTGTGCAGCGTCAGCTAGATATGAACACCTACTAAGCGATTAAGTGGAAAAAGCAAATGATATCAAAATGCAATTAATACGTGTCATCCATATCCGGTTCTAACAGACCATCGCCTTCACGGTTTTCCAGGTACTGGCGATATTGTCGATTACGCACGATGGAGACGTCATGACCGTAGATATCCGTTGCTACAAAGCTTTCGTACGCTTCAACGCAGCCTTCCACTTCATCTGTGGCTTCAATGGCCATAACGTCATAGCTGTCGATATCACGTCCTTCAGCCATCGCTGGCGAATTCGATGTACCCCAGCTCTCAACGATCTGCCAGGTGTCCTCACCATCGAAGCCATTTTGGTCATTCCGTTCATCCAGACTCGTTCGGCCAAATGCCGGGGCAAGGAATTCTTCCTCTACAGGGCGGTTTTCAGAGACGACGGTTTCCGGCTGATGTTTTTTGCAATATTTCGTGTAGGGAACAGCTTCCATGCGTTCATAAGGGATGGGTTGCTGGCAGACTGCACATGTACCATAATGCCCTTCTTCGATGGAGTGCAGTGCAGAATCGATACGCTCCAATTGGAATTCATCGTGTTCCAGCAGGGAAATATCCTTCTCGCGTTCATACACCTCGGTGGCGATGTCACCAGGATGGTTATCAATCGGTGATAATTCACCTGTCTGTAGCTTGAGGGAGTCTCCAAGGCCATAATGTTCGTTCTCCGACAGTCTATGTTCAATATCGCGCTTATCACTTATCAGTTGGGAACGTAAAAATTGCAGTTGTTTAGCAGTAAAATGTGACATGGTTTTCCCCTTTCTGCTTTCGTCTGGAATCCGGATTTTAACTCTATTGTAGGATGTGCCATTAAGGGCTAGATTACAGAAGGGAAATGTTATCGTTTTTGCCATGAGGATTGCGATGTAGCGCGTCGTGGACGATTTCCAAACAGCTGTGCTACAATAAACAAGTCTGGCGTAAGCCTGGTATCGTTTGGAAAAGACAAGAACGGAGTGACAAACAAACGTGGTGTATTATATCCTCGCTTTTATCGTATTTCTATTGGATCAGGGAACCAAGTTCCTGATTGCAACCCGGATGGAACTCAGAGAAGAAATTCCGGTTATCGGCAATTTCTTTGTCATCACATCACATCGTAACTCAGGTGCAGCTTTTGGCATTCTGCAAGACCAGCGTTGGTTCTTTATTGTGGTTACGGTGATTGTGGTCGTTGCCTTGATTTGGTATTTGCAAAAGGTAAAAGATACCCCGCACAAATTGCTGCCTGTGGCACTTAGCTTGGTGCTCGGTGGAGCAATTGGCAACTTCCTTGACCGGGCACTGACCGGAGAAGTTGTAGATTTTGTACAGCTTAATTTCGGAAGTTACACGTTCCCCATTTTCAACATCGCCGACTCGGCAATCTGCATCGGTGTAGCGTTGATCATTGTGGAGACGTTGCTTGAAGGACGGCGCGAAAAAGCAGCCGCTAAGATTGAAGGGAATGAACATCATGAGTAACCCGAATGAGGAACAGATTAACGATGAAGAACTAATGAATGGCAATGAGCGTATGGAATGGACCGTTGCCGCTGAACATAAGAAAGAACGAATCGATAAATATATTACGGAAGCTGTGGATAATGTATCTCGCTCCCAAGTTCAATTGTGGATTGGAGACGGATTAGTTACGGTAAATGGCGCTGTCGTCAAAGCCAATGCCAAGTTATCCGAAGGTGATCTGATTGAACTACAGATTCCTGAACCGGCTGCCGTCGAGATCATTGCCGAAGATATTCCGCTGGAAGTGGTATATGAAGATAGCGATTTGATCGTAATCAATAAACAGCGTGGCCTTGTCGTGCATCCTGCACCAGGACATACGTCTGGCACACTCGTCAATGCGCTCATGTACCACTGTAAAGACCTTTCGGGTATCAATGGAGAGTTGCGCCCGGGTATTGTGCATCGCATCGATAAGGATACGTCCGGCCTAATTATGGCTGCTAAGAATGATCGTGCGCATGCATCACTGGCTGCTCAGTTGAAGGACCATACGGTGAACAGACGGTATATCGCGCTCGTTCATGGTCATCTTAACCATGATCAAGGGACCGTTGATGCACCGATTGGACGTGATACCAATGACCGCAAAATGTATACAGTCACGGATCGCAACAGTAAACATGCCGTTACGCATTTTACCGTTACAGAGCGCATCAATGACTATACCTTGCTGGAGTTGAAACTGGAGACAGGACGTACCCACCAGATCCGGGTTCATATGAAATTTATCGGTCACCCACTTGTAGGAGATCCAACTTATGGACGGAATAAAGGCATCAAAATGCAAGGACAGGCTCTTCATGCGGCCATTCTTGGATTTGTGCATCCAACAACGGGAGAATACCTTGAATTTTCAGCTCCGATTCCGCAAGATATGGAAGACGTGCTTGCTTCGCTACGCAGTCGTTAACAGCTCCAAGAAAGTACAAATGTTCGGATACTTTGTCCATGGCTTTGATCACGCAAATGCTTCATATTAAAGTGTAGAAATTTGCGTCAAATGAGGAGATGAACAACGTTATGAGTATCGATAAATATCAAGAAACTTACATTCAGACTAATTTTGCCGACCGTATCGGTGGCTCCAACTATGGTAAAGACACGAACATTTATAAATTCGAGAAAATCAAACGTGCCAAAGCTTCGGCCAAAAAAGATTTTCCCGATGTGGAACTGATCGACCTTGGTGTAGGTGAACCAGACGAGATGGCGGATGCAGGTATTGTAGCTGCACTTGCAGAAGAAGCTTCCAGACCTGAGAACCGTGGTTATGCCGATAACGGTATTCCTGAATTCAAGGCTGCTGCTGCTTCCTACCTGAAAAACGTATTTAACGTAGAAGGCATCGATGCAGATACTGAAATCGTACACTCCATTGGTTCCAAACCGGCTTTGGCGATGATGCCTTCATGCTTCATCAATCCAGGTGATGTGACCATCATGACCGTTCCAGGTTATCCGGTTATGGGTACACATACCAAGTACCTGGGTGGAGAAGTGTTCAACATTCAATTGACGAAAGAGAACAACTTCCTGCCTGATCTGACGGCTATTCCGGAAGACATCGCAAAACGTGCGAAATTGCTCTACCTGAACTATCCGAACAACCCTACAGGCGCAAGTGCGACAGTGGAGTTCTTTACTGAAGTGGTGGAGTGGGCGAAGAAATACAACGTAGTTGTTGTCCATGATGCTCCTTATGCGGCATTGACGTATGATGGCAAAAAACCGTTCAGCTTCCTGTCGGTACCTGGTGCGAAGGATGTCGGCGTAGAGCTGCACTCTCTGTCCAAGTCCTACAACATGACAGGATGGAGAATCGGGTTCGTAGCCGGTAACCCGCTTGTAGTGAAAGCATTCAGCGACGTGAAGGACAACAATGACTCCGGTCAGTTCATCGCGATTCAGAAAGCAGCTGCTTATGGATTGAATCACCCTGAGATCACGGAAAAAATTGCTGAGAAATATTCTCGTCGTCACGACATGCTCGTTGCCGCATTGAACGAACTGGGCTTCCAGGCTGAAAAACCTAAAGGTTCCTTCTTCCTGTATGTTGAAGCACCAAAAGGTGTGGTTGGCGGACGTCGATTCGAATCCGGCGAAGATTTCTCCCAATTCCTGATCCGTGAGAAATTGATCTCGTCCGTACCTTGGGATGATGCGGGTAACTTTGTTCGTTTCTCCGTTACCTTTGAAGCTAAGGGTGAAGAGGAAGAGAAACGTGTTATCGCTGAGATCAAACGTCGTCTGAGCGATGTGCAATTCGAATTTTAATTGAATTACCCAATAATTAAATTATGTACTAACCAAGAGAGACCGGAAACGGTCTCTTTTTTTATGTTCATATTAGATTTTTTCATTTACTCCCTTTACAAATTTATACAAGCAACATATGATTAGATCTTTACGTTATTTGTTATATACAGAAGTTGTTGTTGAAGGGAGTTATTGCAATTGTTATCATCACGAACCAGTACGGTGTCTTCACCGGCTACAGGAACAGGAAGTGCAGTGTCAGGATTAGTCAGATTGTTAAGACCCAAACAGTGGACCAAAAATCTCTTGTTATTTGCTGCTTTACTATTCTCCTTTGAGGAGATTCGGACCGAAACCATTCTTGCGACATTGCTTGGTTTTATTCTAATTAGCCTCGTTGCAGGCTGTGTTTATATTTTGAATGACTATGTAGACCGGGATAGAGATCGGCAGCATCCGGTGAAAAAGTTTCGTCCCATGGCTTCAGGGCAGGTGAATCCGACTCATGCTTTGTTGTTCGGTATTATTCTGTTGACCCTTTCCGTAGGAACGGCTTTTGTGATGAACCCGCTATTTGGCGTATTGTGTGTCGTCTACTTCCTGTTGAATGTCTCGTATTCCTTTGTACTGAAACATCTCGTTATCCTGGATATGATGACCATTGCAGCCGGCTTTGTACTTCGTGCCATTGCAGGCGGTGTGCTGATCCATGTGCCATTCACACCGTGGTTTTTGATCTGTACGATGTTGTTGTCGTTGTTTCTGGCCATTGGCAAACGCAGAAATGAACTTACGCTGCTTGAGGGAAATACGGGATCACACCGCAAGGTTTTGGATAACTATTCCATTACGTTGCTGGATCAATTCAATACGATTGTGACGACAGCTACGATTATCAGTTATTCCTTGTTCACATTTACTTCAGATCGGTCCATCCATCTGATGTGGACGATTCCATTGGTCATTTACGGCATGTTCCGTTACCTGTATCTGATCCACATGAAGAATCAGGGCGGCTCGCCAGATCGTGTGCTGTTTGAGGACAAGCCCATATTAATTACGGTTACTTTGTATGTGATAAGTGTTGTTACAATCTTTGCTATCTTTGAATAAAAGGCTGAGGGGGATCAGGGTGAAAAGCACGAAAGTCGCGATTTTTGATATTGATAAAACGATTATACGCAGTGATTCCATGTTTCAATTTGTGCATTATGGTGTTCGGCGTTACCCTTGGCAGGTGTGGAGATTGCCTGTCATTGCATTACATACGGTTTTATTTAAGGCGGGATTCATGACGGTTGAACAAGTCAAACGATCCTACTTTCAAGAAATTGAGCGCATGTCTGAAAAAGATCTCGAACATTTCTTTGATACCCGCTTGCGTACGTCCATTTTTGCCGAGGCCAGTGTAGAGATGCAACATCGCAAGGAAGCAGGCTATCATGTCTTGCTCGTGACCGCATCACCACATGCCTATATGAAATACTTTAAAAACTTTCCCTGGGTGGATCATGTGATCGGGACTGAACTGGTCCGTCATGAGAATGGTTACACATGCAGAATTGATGGCAGCAATTGCAAAGGGGAAGAGAAGGTACGCCGAATTCAGGCTTATCTGAGTGAGAAAAACATGGTCATTGATTATGATCAATCATGTTCCTACTCGGACTCCTTATCCGACCTTCCAGTCATGCAGCTGGTGAGTCAACGATACTTTATTAACAAGCGTGTTCCGGACATGGAGGCATTAACGTGGGGGAAATAAAATCGCGTCATACGGGTAAATGGTTGATGCTCGTCTCCGCTTTTCTGACAGCAACGGGTCAATTGTTCTGGAAATGGGGACTTACCGAGTGGATCTACCTGGGTGTTGGTTTTCTGTGTTATGGAGTTGGAGCGATTTTGATGATCAAAGCTTTTGCTCTGGAGAAACTCTCTGTTGCTTATCCCCTGATGTGTGCCAGCTATGTATTTGCGTTAATCTATGGATATTTTTTGCTTGGGGAAGAAATTACGGTGCAGAAGCTGGCAGCAGTTGTGTTGCTTGGAATCGGGGTGACATTAACCAGTGTTGATCGATAGCTGGATGGTTGCCGTATTAATTGTCATGACGTTGTGTGGTGCACTGGGCGGGGCCGGACTGAAAGCTTATGCCACTAGTCGCAATCGTCTGCATGTACTCATGGGACTTGGATTCTACGGAACGGGTGCGTTGCTGAATATTGTATTGCTGAAGTTTCTTCCATTAACCGTAGTGTTGCCTTCGAACGCATTAACATATGTGTGGACTCTCATCATAGCGCGGCTGGTATTTAAAGAGACAGTGGGCCCTTTACGCTGGATCGGTGTGGCATGTATTATGGGTGGCCTATGTTTATTGGTGTTATAAGTTGAACTAAAGATTAATAACACGAGCACTCAAATTATATATTTTTTTTTATAAAATTTATTGGATGTGAAATGAAAGCATGAAATTTTTGGATTACTTATTTTATAATTCCAGAGTCAACGGGACTGCCTTTTTTCTGTTTGCGGGATTTGCTTTGTTCTATGGTTTAATGAACGGCTCGTATGTTCTGTATATTGAAAATAATGCAGATATGCTTGGGAAATATAGCCCATTCAATACGACGCTGTTTCCAATCAATTTATTCAACTTTGATCCTTCCATGTATTATGGGGACAACAGTTCTTCCGTTATTCATCCGCTGATTTCCTTTCTTGCAGTCACCCTTGCGGCTGTAGCGAAGCTGCTGGGAGGCAACTGGTTCTTCCTGGTCCTGCAATCGCTGGTGAATGCGGGTTCGGTGGTGCTGGCGTTTCTGTTCTTGAGTCAAAAAGAAGACAAGCCGACCATTACACCGCTGCTGTTCGCTTTGTTGTTTGGTTTCAGTTCCTACTTAATGTATACTGCATTGATTCCAGACTCGTATCCGTATGTTCAGTTCGTTATAATGCTCTCTGTGGTTTACATGCAGTATACTCGTGAGCGTCAGGACGTCCGTTATGTACCCAATGCATTGCTTGCGTCCATTAACTTCGGACTAACCTCGACGAATATCGTACCGTTTGCTGCTGCCACTTTCTTCAATATGCATGCATGGCGCAATAAGGCGAAACTGAAGAAGTACATTGGAATCATGGCACTGGCGGTTCTGATTATCGCCGTAGTTACCGGTATTCAGTATGTTGCCTTTGGAGGCCGCAGCTGGGTTAGTAACTGGCTATTGGGCATTCAAAATGGTGGAACCAGCTATGCAACACCATTCCAGTTCGCTGTTCACTGGAAAGCATTGATCATGCTGACCATCAATCCGATGCTGACACCGAAGATGCATTTATTGGACCCAGGCATGGCAGCCTTTGTTACGGATCTATCCCGTTCCAATCCAATCTATGTGCAGATTACAGGTATCTTTATTTTACTATTGGCACTCGTGGGCTTCATTAAGGGCATTCGTGAAAGGGAAGTATGGACCCTTATGCCATATATTCTGTTTGCCTTTTTGCTTCATGTCGTCGTGGGCTTTGGATTGGCTGTATTTCAATATGATATGTACCTGTATGCGGGGCATTATCTGTTTGCGTTCTTCCTGTTGGGTGGAGGTTTCGTCATTAGCCTTCGTCCAGGACTGGGGAAAAAAGTGATTATAGGCTTGATCATGTTATGTATTATCGTTACGGCAAGTAACAACATCTATCGCCATGTCGAAACATTAACAACAATCAAGCAATCCTATAATCAGTTGGAACAGGAACGCGCAGTGAAATAATAAAAATGTATCGATGTATATAAGAAAATAAGAAAAGACCATGGGATGTAAAGTCCAATGGCCTTTCTTTATTTAGTGTCCAGCAAAAGAGTTAAGCAATAATTTTGGTCTTCTTGGCATTCTCGGCTGAACGTTTGGTGAGACTGCTGAGTGGACGTTTCAAAGCGAGAGCAACAATGAGACTCAGCGCGATGAACATACACAACCACAAAATATCCTTGATGGCAGTAGACCACAAGATGCCGCCAACCGACTCACGCAGCAGGCTGATCGCATATGTGAAGGGCATGAACGGGTTCAATGCTTGGAAAAAGGGTGATGTCATGCTGATCGGGAACGTACCGCCGGAGCTGGAGAACTGGAACACCATGAAGATGATGGCGATCCCTTTTCCGATATTCCCAAATACGGATAGCAGGGTGTACGTTATGGTGACAAATACGGCACTCACCAGCATGGCAAACAGGACAAACCACAGTTTATCTGCGACATAGGTACCAAGGATTAAGATATCTCCCAAGGTGACGCATACGGCCTGGAGCAATCCAATAGTTAGAAAAGTAGCAAGACGTCCGAGATACAACTCGTATCCCCGGAACCTGCCATCCGGATTCTCGGCTTCAGCACGAAGCAGAGAGATTAGCAGCGTTGAACCGACCCATAAGGACAACACGCCATAAAATGGCGACATGGCCGATCCATAATTCGGAATCGGGTAAAGTTGCTGTTCCTTGATTTGCACCGGACTCGAAAGGAAAGCACTCTCTTCCTCAATGTCGCCGCGCAGCAGCTTGGCAAGTTCGGCAAACTGGTTATTACCTTCGACTTCCCTGAGCTTGTCCGCAGCCTTGCTGATGGCACTTTCCAATGCTGGCAGATCATCACGTACAAGCGCGGCAACGCGGTGTACTCCTTTTTCGACCTCCGGCAGCTGGTTCTGTACAAATTCAGATGCCTTGCCTATTTGTTTTTCGGCATTAGGCAGATCATGACGAACAAAATCAGCGGCTTCGTTCAGTTTGGTTCCCAGCTTGGGCAGATCATTTCGAATTAATGAAGATACGGTGTTCAAAGCTTGGATAAAACCTTCACTTTTGTTCGCGAGTGTCTCTGATATCTCATGGATCTTGGATTGTATTTCAGGCAGTTCGCTCTGGATTTTCGTTAACTCGGTCTGCCCAAACGTAATCGCTTCTTTGGCTGATGCAAGAATGTCGGCAATATCTGGAATGCGATCCTTTGCTCCTTGTAGAGTTTCTGCTGAAGTGGAGAGGATAGACCTGAGCTTATCTGCACCAACTGCAAGCGCAGGTGATATTTCACTTTCATAGGTGTTTAAGGTATTGCCTATCCCGCTGCTAATGTCTTTGGAGAGCGTATTTAACTGCACGATGACTTCTGCGGGCAGCGTTGTATTGCGACGCATGGCATCACTGATGATGTCAGCCAAGCGGATTTGCAACTGAAGTTTGTCTGATACGGTGTTCAGTTGTGTAATTTTATCAGCAAGTGGTTGGCTTGGAAGCAAGTTATTGATGTTGCCCAGTAGTTCTGCCATGCTGTCGATGAGTTTTACCGCGATTCCCAAGCGAGCAGCGATCCGGTCTAGATCTTCTGCTGTCGGCAGGTTATTGAGATCCGAATTTTGCAATTGTGCAAATACGTCTCCTGCAGCGTTAGTAATCTGTTGCACCAGCATTAGATTTTGACGGATCGCAGGGCCAATGGCCTGAAACGCTTCTTCACTGGAATCCACAAATTGATTCAAGCCTTCGGTGAGCTCAATCCCGTTGCCAGCGATTTGTGATACTTTGTCCAGATCTTGCTCTGCGGCCGTTACGATAGACAGAGCTTTGTCGGTTTTATCCAGCGCCGTTTGGATGACACTTGATACCTGACCAAAGTTTTCATCCACTTCTCGAATGCGTGCTACGGCTTTTTGTATATCCGGTATTCGCCCCTGAATAGCCAGTACTTCGGAAGCCGCATCATTAATTTGTGGCCAATACTCCTGCACCTTGAGCACATACTGTGCCGCTTCATTGATTTCAGGCAGTTTTTTTTCGATTTCAACGATCTTTTGAGCATCTTTTACAATATCAGGCATCGCTTTTTCTACTTCCAGAACCTTTTGACCAGCGGCTTGTATAGCCGGAAGGTTTTTCTCCAGCGTGAAAATGCCATTCTCCATCTTGCGTAATGTTGGAAGCTGCGCATTAATTTCAACCCCGGCTTCTTTCAGCTTGGTTAGAACTGCCTCACTAACAGCTTCAGTGAAATTCTCATTGATTTGCGTTGTTATTGCAGATACACCGGAGCCTGTGATTTTTGGAGCAATGGCATTCACCTTCTCATTGACGGTGTAGATTACTTCCGGTCGCTCCAGCTTCCCATCAACGATACCTGTAATTTTGGATGAAAAGTCCCCCGGAATGAGCAGGCTTGCATAATACTCTCCAGTTTGCACACCCCGATTAGCCTCAGCCTGGTCCACAAAAGTCCAGCCCAGCTTTTCGTTCTGCTTCAGGCTCGATACCAATTCATCTCCGATATTAACGTTGGTTCCTTCAACAGTCGCCCCCTTGTCCTCAGTTGTCACCGCAATTTTGATCCCTTGGGTGTTACTGTACGGGTCCCATACGGACTTTACGTTGACCCAGTCATACACCCCGGGCAGTAAAATAATAGCCACAATTAGAAATATACCTGTGGGAACCTTCAGAATGTGCAACCAGTCTGTTTTGTAAACGTGCCAAATGTGACGCATGACTTCCTCCTAAATGTACATGAATGTAGGGATTAACTTCTTTCTATGACTCATATTTGTGAATCGTATGTATATCGGCTTTATTTAAGCATCTATGAATGGGATCGTGTTTATAAACTGTACCCATTTCACTTGGAGCTAATGCAGAGCCTTCATATATTCCGTAAGATGAAACGCACCGATTGTTCTAAAAAGAAGGGATATATCTCAACTTTGAATATAGTCAAAGGGTTATTTTGGCTATATCGGATTTCTCATTTGCCTATGGATAAATATACAGAAATGTTGTATAATTATGAATAGCCAATGAGATGTAATGTGCATGGATGTTTTTAGGCCTAACTGCTGATTCTAAGAAGAACGTAGCAGAGGATTTTCACCTGCGATGGTGAGGTGTTGACAGGGGGTTGTCTTTCTGTCATAATTCATGAAGACAAACGGACATATTGACTACAGAACCCTGTGAGGTCCTGCAATATGAACGACATGAATAGCACCTTTAAATCAGTCCCGTGAGACTGGCAAGGTAACGTGAACGATACATCGTTTTTTGCTGCGGCAAATGAAGCGATGCATCCCCGAGAGTAAACTTTCTTCAGAGCGGTCTGAAGTTCGGAGACTCCTTGCCAATAAACACGGCAAGGAGTCTTTTTTGTTCTCCTCGTCACGGGGCCACGATGCTGAAGGGAAATCCTGAGGAGGCTGAACGCATGAGCACAGAGACACATGTCATTATGGATGAGACGGCGATCCGCCGCGCATTAACACGGATTGCCCATGAGATATTGGAGAAAAACAAAGGAATCGACGATTGTGTGTTGGTCGGTATCCGTACACGCGGGGTCTACCTGGCAGAACGGATCGCGGCCAAGATTGAAGAAATCGAAGGCGCCAAAGTACCCTGGGGAGAACTGGATGTGACTCCTTACCGCGATGACCGCTTGGATGAAAATAAAGCGAATCGCAAGGAAATGTTGATTATGACACCTGAATCACTTTCAATTCATAACAAAAAAGTGATTTTGTTCGATGATGTGCTCTATACCGGACGTACCATTCGCGCAGCAATGGATGCCCTGATGGACTGTGGAAGACCGCAGAACATTCAGCTGGCTGTACTCGCAGACCGCGGACACCGGGAACTTCCGATTCGACCTGATTTTATCGGCAAGAATGTGCCGACTTCCAAATCAGAGGAGATCGAGGTTGCACTCATGGAAACGGATGGACAGGACGAAGTCAAAATCACTCAGAACCGGGGGGAGCAAGCATGATGATTACACAACCAGCATTGAGAGACCGGAGCTTGCTTGGACTGAAGGAACTAAGCCGAGGAGAGATCGAGTCGATTCTGAACAGGGCAGCTCACTGGGAAGCACAGAAAGAAAAACTCGTTCCTGTACTGGAATCACGCTTCGTTGCGAACATGTTCTTCGAGAACAGCACACGTACCCGTTTCTCCTTCGAAATGGCAGAGAAACGACTGGGCGCACAAGTGCTGAACTTTACGGCAGCCGCATCCAGTGTGGAAAAAGGAGAGTCCATCTACGATACGGTACGCACACTTGAGTCGATGGGCATTGATGCAGGGGTGATCCGGTTGAAACCGGCAGGCGTTCTGCAACAACTGGCTCAGAAAGTGAGTGTTCCGCTCGTGAACGCCGGAGACGGCAACAATGAGCATCCTACACAGGCACTGCTGGACCTCTACACGATGAGGAAAGCATTTGGCGAACTGAAGGGCTTGCGTGTCTCCATCATTGGCGACATTCTGCATAGCCGCGTAGCGCGCTCCAACCTGTGGGCACTGCAAAAGTTTGGCGCAGATGTACGCTTCTGTGCACCACAAACGATGCAGGCACCTGAACTCGCAGAGCATGCTCCTTATGTCGGTCTTGAAGAAGCGCTGGATGCAGATGTAGTCATGATGCTCCGTGTTCAACTGGAACGTCATCAACATGGCTTAATTACTTCAGCTGAGGATTATCGCGAACACTACGGATTGACGGAAGAACGGGCATCACGTCTAAAACCTAGCACCATTATCATGCACCCTGCTCCTGTGAATCGCAACGTCGAGGTAGATGACGCGGTTGTGGAGAGTGAAGCATCGCGGATCTTCCCGCAGATGGCAAACGGCGTTCCCATCCGCATGGCGGTTATGGAACGTGCGATGAAACTGTAACAGGGTCTGGCTGTGGGTCATAGGCTGACGGTACGGTAGTTCTTATAGAGCAATAAGAGAGTACACGATAAAGAAAATCATCCGGCTTGCCTGGTAAGCCGGACAGAACCGAAGCGGAGGGCAATTATGCTACAGATTATAAAGAATGCGAACGTCTTGAACCAAAAAGGGGAACTTGAACGGAAAACCATCATTATAGATGAAGGTAAAATTAAAAAAATCGCTGGTCTGGAAGACCAAGCCGTACTGGATGCCGAAAAGTCAGCGCATAGTGTGACAGACGCATCAGGCAAACTGGTCATTCCGGGATTGATCGATATGCACGTGCATCTGCGTGAACCTGGATTCGAACACAAAGAGACGATCGAGACAGGTGCCCGTTCAGCAGCACAAGGCGGTTTTACAACGATCGCTTGCATGCCGAACACGAGACCAGTTACAGACACAGCGGAAGTTGTGAAACTGGTGTTGGATAAAGCCAAAGAAGCTGATCTGGTTAAAGTGCTGCCTTATGCAGCCATTACGAAAAACGAACTGGGTCGTGAACTTACCGACTTTGCCGCATTAAAAGAAGCAGGGGCTATCGGATTCACGGATGACGGTGTAGGCGTACAAAACGCTCAAATGATGAAAGATGCCATGAGCCTCGCCGCTAGCATGGATATGCCCGTGATCGCACATTGTGAAGATGACTCACTGGTTGTCGGTGGATATGTGACGGAAGGCGAGTTTTCGAAGCGTCACGGCATCAAAGGGATTCCAAATGAATCCGAGGCCATCCACGTTGGCCGTGATATCCTGCTTGCAGAAGCAACGGGAGTTCATTACCACGTCTGCCACGTAAGTACAGAACAGTCGGTTCGCCTGATCCGTCTGGCGAAGTCCATCGGCATTAAAGTAACTGCTGAGGTGTGTCCACACCATCTGGTGTTGTCGGATGAAGATATCCCGGGTATGGACGCCAACTGGAAAATGAACCCGCCACTACGTTCACCACGTGATGTGCAGGCGTGTATCGAAGGTTTGCTGGACGGTACGCTGGACATGATCGTAACCGATCACGCGCCACACAGTGAAGAAGAGAAAGCTAGAGGCATGGAGTTGGCACCATTCGGAATCGTTGGATTCGAAACAGCCTTCCCGCTGCTGTATACGAAGTTTGTAGAAACAGGACTTTGGAGCTTGGACTTCTTGGTGAAACGCATGACTGCTGATCCGGCACGTGTATTCCGACTAGATACAGGTAAACTGGAAGAGGGAGCACCAGCGGATATCACGATGATTGACCTGAACGAGGAAAAAGCAGTTGATCCTGCAACGTTTGCCACCAAAGGAAGAAACACACCATTCACAGGCTGGAAGCTGAAAGGCTGGGCCGTACAAACTTGGGTGGATGGCAAAAGCGTATGGCAAAACACGGTACAACAATAAAACGGTAATTTAGTAAATTAATAAATCAGTACACCAGTAACATCAACTAACTCGAGGCAGATTATGCCGAGAGTCCAATATACGAAACAAGCAAAGTTGAATGTCATGATTTTGAACTTGGACACCAACGTAACTGCGGAGCGGACAGAAAAGACCCGAAGAAGCAAAGCGTTCGCCTTTATCACCGGATTACATCATTTGAAAAATGATAAAAAGTAATCCGGGGATAACAGCGATCAAAGGGTTTTCTGTCAGCGGAGCCGCACGAAGTTTCCAGAAAGTTCAACCCCAATGCATTCAACGTTGATAAACACAGAGGAGTGAAATGGGATGCAGGCACAGGCGAGATTATTGTTGGAAGACGGCACACTGTTCACCGGGAAAGCATTTGGTGCTGAAGGTGAAACGACAGGTGAGGTCGTTTTTAATACGGGAATTACAGGCTATCAAGAGGTGCTTTCGGATCCTTCCTATTGCGGTCAAATCGTAACCATGACGTATCCGCTGATCGGAAACTACGGTATTACGCGTGATGACTTCGAGTCGATTCGTCCATACGTACACGGTTTCGTCGTGCGTCGTCATGAGCCAACGCCAAGCAACTGGCGTGCGGAATATAGCGTAGACAATCTGCTCAAGGAATACGGCATCGTAGGAATCAGCGAAATTGATACACGCATGTTGACTCGCCGGATTCGTCACCACGGCACAATGAAGGGAATTCTCACAACAGGATCGAAGCCTGTGGAAGAACTGCTGGAGATGATGGGAGATACCACAATCGCCGAGCTGCGTAACCAGGTGCCTATGACTTCTACGGAACATGTCTACAACAGCCCGGGAACGGCTGAACGTATTGTGCTTGTGGATTATGGTGCGAAAACAGGAATCTTGCGCGAACTCAGCAAACGTAACTGTGACGTTGTTGTTGTTCCACACGATGTAACAGCAGACGAGATTCGTCGCCTGAACCCGGACGGCATTCAACTGTCCAACGGCCCTGGGGACCCGAAAGACGTACCTCACGCAGTTAAAATGATCAGTGAACTGCTTGGTGAATATCCGATCTTCGGCATCTGCCTGGGTCACCAATTGTTCGCACTTGCGGCAGGAGCAGACACCGAAAAACTTAAGTTTGGACATCGCGGAGGAAACCACCCGGTGAAAGAACTCGAGAGCGGACGTTGCTTCATCACATCCCAGAACCATGGATTTACCGTAAACGAAGAGTCTGTGAAGAGTACAGACCTGGAAGTTACACATATCAACAATAACGATAAGACCATTGAAGGTCTGAAACATAAATCATTCCCGGCATTCTCGGTTCAATATCACCCTGAAGCAGCCCCGGGTCCTTACGACAACAGCTATCTGTTTGACCGCTTCATCGAGATGATTCGCGAGCACAAGATCACTAACCCGCAAAAGCCGCGTCAAGCCGTATTGGCAGCCGCAGTGAAAGGAGCACAATAACATGCCGATTAACAAAGATCTCAAAAAAATCCTGGTGATTGGTTCCGGTCCAATCGTCATCGGTCAAGCGGCCGAGTTCGACTATGCCGGCACACAAGCTTGCCAGGCTCTGAAAGAAGAAGGCGTGGAAGTTGTACTTATCAACAGCAACCCGGCTACCATTATGACGGATACAAACATGGCTGACAAAGTATACATTGAGCCCATCACACTGGATTTTGTAACCCAAATCATTCGTCAAGAGCGTCCAGACGGCTTGCTGCCAACACTGGGTGGTCAGACAGGTCTGAACATGGCGGTAGAACTGGCACGTGCAGGCGTGCTGGAACGTGAAAATGTGAAATTGCTCGGAACACAGCTGACTTCCATCGAGAAAGCGGAAGATCGTGATCTGTTCCGTGACCTGATGCGAGAATTGGAACAGCCTGTACCTGAGAGTGTGATCGTGACGACACTTGAAGAATCACTTGAATTTGCAAATGAGATTGGTTATCCAATCATCGTACGTCCAGCCTATACGCTGGGCGGCACAGGCGGCGGAATCTGTGCGAACGAAGAAGAGCTGCGCGAGACTGTGGTAGCGGGAATTCGTTACAGCCCGATTGGGCAATGTCTGGTCGAGAAGAGCATTGCAGGCATGAAAGAAGTCGAGTACGAGGTTATGCGGGACAAAAACGATAACTGTATCGTTGTCTGCAACATGGAAAACTTTGACCCGGTAGGGGTTCATACAGGCGACAGTATCGTTGTGGCACCAAGCCAAACATTGTCGGACCGTGAATATCAAATGCTGCGTTCAGCTTCCCTGAAAATCATCCGTGCCCTGAACATCGAGGGTGGATGTAACGTACAGTTTGCACTGGACCCACACAGCTTCCAATACTATGTTATCGAAGTAAATCCACGGGTAAGCCGTTCATCGGCCCTGGCTTCCAAAGCAACGGGTTATCCGATTGCCAAAATGGCTGCCAAAATCGCCATGGGTTACACATTGGATGAAATCGTGAACCCGGTAACTGGCCAAACGTATGCTTGCTTCGAGCCTACACTGGATTATATCGTGAGCAAAATCCCTCGCTGGCCGTTCGACAAGTTCATCTCAGCGAACCGTAAACTGGGAACTCAGATGAAAGCAACAGGCGAAGTTATGGCGATTGGCCGGACATTCGAAGAGTCGATTCACAAAGCAGTTCGTTCCCTGGAAATTGGCGTACATCGCCTCTACCTGAAGGATGCCGAAACGCTGGACGAAGCTACCCTGAACGAGCGTCTGATCAAAGCAGATGATGAGCGTATCTTCCTGATTGCCGAGGCATTCCGTAGAGGTTATACGCTGCAACAGCTACAGGATCTGACCAAGATTGACTGGTGGTTCCTGGACAAAATCGAAGGTCTGATCGCATTCGAAGATCGCATTCGTGAAGAATCCGAATTGTCTTCTGACATTCTGTATCAAGCGAAACGCCTTGGATTCACAGACCGTGCGATTGCGGAACTGCGTGCGCAAGGTCAACCTGGAGGCACATTAACAACTGAAGCGGAAGTTAGAACTCGCCGGGAAGCAGAGAACCTGCGCCCAGTGTACAAAATGGTAGATACATGTGCGGCTGAGTTCGAAGCAACAACGCCATATTACTACTCAACTTACGAGACAGAGAATGAAGTTATCCCTTCAGACAAGCAAAAAGTTGTGGTGCTGGGTTCAGGACCAATCCGGATCGGTCAAGGGATCGAGTTCGACTACTCAACTGTACACGCAGTATGGGCATTGCAAAAAGCAGGATATGAAGCAGTCATTATCAATAATAACCCGGAGACGGTGTCTACGGACTTTAATACATCCGATCGCCTGTACTTTGAACCGCTCTTCTTCGAAGATGTCATGAACGTGATTGAACAGGAGAAACCAGTAGGGGTTATCGTGCAGTTCGGTGGTCAAACGGCCATCAACCTGGCAGCACCACTGCGTAATGCAGGCGTAACCATTCTCGGAACGGATCTGGAAAGCATCGATGAGGCGGAGGACCGCAAGAAGTTCGAGCGTCTGCTCTCCCGTCTGGAGATTGCACAGCCGAAAGGTAAAACGGTCATTTCCGTTGATGATGCGGTAGAAACAGCTCAAAGCCTGGGCTACCCGGTACTGGTTCGTCCTTCCTATGTGCTCGGTGGTCGTGCGATGGAGATTGTATACTCCGATGCAGAATTGCTGACATACATGGAACAGGCGGTTAAAATCAATCCGGAGCATCCGGTCCTGATCGACCGTTATATGATGGGTAAAGAAGTTGAGGTTGACGCCATCTGTGATGGTGAAACGGTATTGATTCCAGGAATCATGGAACATATCGAGCGTGCAGGGGTTCACTCGGGTGACTCCATCGCGGTATATCCTCCTCAACACCTGTCCCAGGATATGAAAGAGAAAATTGTAGAGATTACAATCAAAATTGCAAAAGAACTGAAAACGGTAGGTTTGGTCAACATCCAGTTTGTTATCCATGATGGCCAAGTGTACATTATCGAGGTGAACCCGCGTTCATCCCGTACCGTACCATTCTTGAGCAAAGTAACCAACATTCCGATGGCGAACTTGGCAACACAAGCCATTCTGGGTGTGAAACTGAAAGATCTTGGCTATGTCGATGGACTGTGGCCTGAATCGGATCATGTATCTGTCAAAGTTCCGGTCTTCTCCTTCGCGAAGCTGCGTCGTGTAGAACCAACCCTCGGACCTGAGATGAAATCCACAGGTGAGGTTATGGGCCGTGACCCAAATTACGCTAAAGCGTTGTTCAAAGGTCTCATCGGCGCAGGAATGAAAATTCCGGCAACCGGAGCGATTGTTGTGACTGTAGCAGACAAAGACAAGGACGAAGCGGTTCCTTTGCTCGAAGGTTTCTACAGACTGGGTTACAAAATCATGGCTACCGGCGGAACAGCAGCTGCGCTTGAAGCGGCGAACATTCCGGTAACGACTGTGAACAAATTAAGTGAAGGTTCGCCGAACATTCTCGATATGATCCGTAGCGGCGAAGCAAACTTTGTCTTCAACACACTCACCAAAGGCAAAACACCGCAGCGTGATGGATTCCGTATCCGTCGTGAAGCGGTAGAAAACGGCATTGTATGTATGACTTCATTGGATACGATTCGTGCGCTGCTGATCATGCTGCAAACGATCAACTTCTCTTCGGAAGCAATGCCTGTCTTTGTAAAATAAATAACTCTCTGATGAAGGACATCAGTCAGCCTGCGGGCTGGCGGGATGTCCTTTATATCGGGCAAAAACGGAAAAAATGAGCAAGTGGAGGGGAGCGCTGGTGATGAATCACACGAATTTCAATGAAATGGCTGGCCGTCTGATGGTGGCACTGGATTATCCTGGAGCTGAAGAAGCAAAAGCATTGGTACAAGCTCTTGAAGGCATTCCCTGTTATCTGAAGGTGGGCATGCAGCTGTTCTACGCAGCAGGACCGGACTTTATTCGGGAGCTGAAATCCAAAGGCTACTCCGTTTTTCTGGATGTGAAAATGCATGACATTCCGAACACCGTTCGTGGCGGTGCTGAGAGTATCACACGTCTTGGGGTAGACATGTTCAATGTACATGCAGCGGGGGGAACCATCATGATGCGTGCTGCACGTGAAGGTGCTGAGGCAGCAATCGCCGCCGATCCTTCCTTAAGCAAGCCAGAGATCATTGCAGTGACCCAATTGACCAGTACAAGCCTGGAAACAATGAATACCGAGATTGGCATTCCGGGAAGTGTGGAAGCTGCTGTGGTTCGATATGCAGGACTAGCCCAAGAGGCCGGACTGGATGGGGTTGTTGCTTCTCCACTGGAAGTGCCCGCAATTCGGGCAGCGTGCGGCAGTGCTTTTCACACCGTTACTCCAGGAATTCGTCCAGCGGGTAGTGGTCTGGGAGATCAGACACGTGTCTTGACGCCGGGTGAAGCTATTGCCAGAGGCAGTCATTACATTGTTGTAGGCAGACCCATTACAGGCGCTCCCAATCCGCGTGAAGCGGCAGAAACCATTTTGAAGGAGATGTTGAACGCATGATCGAACTGAATGAGATTCCAAATCATATTGCTTCCCAACTGTTGAAAATTAAAGCCGTGGCGTTGCGTCCGCAACAACCATTTACATGGACATCCGGCATCAAATCACCAATTTATTGCGATAACCGCTTAACGATGTCCTACCCCGAGATTCGCAACGATATCGCTGAAGCTTTTGCAACAATCATTCGTAACCAGTATCCAGATGCAGAAGTCATCGCAGGTACGGCAACCGCAGGTATTCCGCATGCTGCATGGGTAGCTCAGAAGTTGAATCTGCCAATGGCTTACATTCGTGATAAAGCGAAAGGACATGGTAAGGAGAACCTGATTGAAGGTCTGATTACCGAAGGACAGAAAGTGGTTGTCATTGAAGATCTGATCTCCACAGGTGGAAGCTCGATCAAAGCAGCCGAAGCTGTACGCGTAGCAGGTGCAACACCTCTCGCCGTGCTTGCGATCTTCAGCTATCAGCTGGACAAAGGTGTTAAAGCATTCGAAGATGCTGGAATTCCACTTCAGACGCTGTCCAATTATACGGCTCTGATGGATGTGGCTCTGGCGCAAGGAACGATTCAGGAGAGTGATTTTGAATTGCTTAAATCCTGGCGTGAAGATCCTTCTTCATTTGGTAAATAATATCATTGATACCCCGAAATAATGTTCAGGAATGAACGGTATCAAAATTGTAATGATTGCCGTCATAGCGGCAAAACCATCGAATATACAAGAGGCACCCCACACTTTGGGGTGCTTTTTTCGTTTGTTCATCAAAATATTAACTTTTTCCCTCTGCCGTTGTAAAAAGCTTGTAACTTTTAGTTGTGATCGGTCGTTTATAATTCAGTGTAGGATGGAACAGATTTCTAATTTTAGGTTTTTTGAAGAAGTGAACGGGATATCAAGAAAGGATGAGCGTGATTGCTGGCATGAAGAATTTATTTCTCAGAAAAAGACCTGCCAAGAGCCAGTCAGGCGATGAACATCAACAGGGGGAAACACCGCTGGAGGCATCGACAGAATCGGGAGAAAATACATACAACAATGAGAACGTTCCCCCGACGAGTGAACCTCGTTCACCTGAAAGTGAAATCGTTTCGGATGAAGTGGCTGCAGCTGCTGACATCACCGTTGATGAACCACAGAAAAAGATCAAACCAAAGAAGGATATGCTGCCTCCATATGATGGACCTGTACTAGAGGTGCGTAACGTACATCGCAGTTTCCAGACAGGCAGTCGTATCATCCATGTGCTCAAAGGCATTGATATGGAAGTGAATCCGCAACAACTGGTCATGCTGAAGGGGCGATCAGGCTCAGGCAAAACAACGCTGCTGAATATGCTCGGTGGATTGGATCAGCCTTCAAGCGGAGACATCCTGTTCTCCGGTCAGCCTCTACAGGATTGGGGAGATCGGCGGCGAACCGCTTTGCGGCGCAAGGAGATCGGTTTTATTTTTCAGGCGTATGCACTTATGCCCTTATTATCTGCTTGGGAAAATGTAGAACTATCGTTGCGCATGGCGGACGTTCCGCGAGCGGAGTGGAAGGACAGGGTTGGTCACTGTCTGGACCTGGTTGGACTATCCAAACGGGTGAAGCACCGACCTTTCGAAATGTCCGGGGGAGAGCAACAGCGGGTGGCTATAGCCAAGGCGATTGCCCATAGACCCAGATTGTTGCTTGCGGATGAACCTACGGCGGAACTGGATTCCAAGATGGGCGCACAGGTCATGGCGGTATTCCGCAATATTATTGAAGTAGAACAAGTAACGATATGTATGACTACACACGATCCTACAATTTTGGAGGTTGCGGACCATGTTTATGAAATGGCGGACGGCAGATTTATCAAGTAAAGGGGCCGCTCCGAAGAGGGGGAAACGCGCAGCAGTTATTGTACTTGGTGCGATAATGGTTGCAACGATGTCCGGCTGCTCATTGCTGCCGTCAGAAACAGAGGAAGAAGTGCTTCCGCCAATTACGCCGCCAACGATCTCCAAGAAACCGGAATATGAGGTTCGGACAGAGACGTTGGAGAAAAAAGTAAGTGGTAGCGGCAAGATGATGAGTCAGCGGGA
The DNA here is from genome assembly GCF_001570725.1 of Paenibacillus amylolyticus. Classification (GTDB taxonomy): domain Bacteria; phylum Bacillota; class Bacilli; order Paenibacillales; family Paenibacillaceae; genus Paenibacillus; species Paenibacillus amylolyticus_A. The sequence goes on along the minus strand of NZ_BCNV01000001.1, from coordinate 3,384,468 downwards.
AGAGAAGGTGTACTTCACGCTCGATGGCATGCATGTCAAAGAGCTAAATGTTAAACCGGGGGATAAAGTGAAAAAGGGTCAACTGCTCGCCGTGCTCGATGTGGAGAGTGTAGAGAAGGAGATCCGTGGTAAGAAACTTGCTATTCGCAAGTCCGAAGTTCAAATGAAGGAAACACTCCGCAAGAAGGATGAGATGGACCCGGTGGAGTTCGAAGAAGCAACGATTGCGTTTGAAGAACTGCGTCAGGAACTCGCTGATCTGGAGGAACAATTGGGCAAAGCCACACTGACTGCTCCATTTGGGGGCGCCGTTATTGCTGTGCAGGTAGAGAAGGGTGCAGCGGTGAAAGCGTATGATCCGATTGCTACGATTGCAGATACATCGAATCTGGTTGTGGCCGCCACTTTTGCGAAGGAAGATCTGGAGAAGTTTTCAGCGGGTATGAAGGCAGAAGTAGACATTAATGGGGCGGGTAAAGTCGCTGGTAAAATTAAAGTCATGCCTATCGCTGAAGCATCGGAAAGCGGCAGTGGAGGAGGATCGGGAGAAGGAGCAACACCTCCTGTCAAAGAATCGCTGGATCAATATGTTATCGTTACACTTGCGAAAATGCCGAAAGGCGTGGAACGTGGAACACCTCTATCGGTCTCCATCGTAACGCAGCGTACCGAGAACGCGATTGTGATTCCTGTATCCGCTTTACGCTCCATTGGTTCAAGAACGTATGTGCAAGTGGTGGAGAGTGATGGCAGCAAGCGTGAAGTGGACGTTGAAGTTGGACAGCAGACGTCGACGGATGTCGAGATTCTGAAAGGTCTGACCGTAGGCCAGAAAGTAGTGGGACGCTAATGGGGCTGCCATTGCTTCGGCTGCTGTTCCGCAAAATGTGGAACACGCGCTGGATGACCTTCAGCACACTGATCGGATTGATTGTGGCGGTTGCGTTCACCGTCAGTATTCCAATGTATGCCGATGGTGCGCTGAAACGGGTCGTCGCGCAGACGCTACAGGATAACAGTGAAGGGTTGCCAGCGGGTTCGTTGCTCATGAGTTATCAGGCACCTGGTGGTGTGAAAACAGACACAAGGGGTCTGGACGAAGTAGATCGTTATATTCGTGAGGATGTCCCTCGCGACATCGGGTTTCCTTTCCATACGTATGTGAATTCCAGATCTATTCGCAGCACAGAGGTGAGTCCCGAAGATCCAACCAAAGTGGATGCCAGCCGGGTGCGCAGTATGAGTATGGGTACGATGAGTGGACTGGATGCACAGGTGAATTACTCTGCCGGGGTGAAACCTGGCAATCAGGTCAAGGACGATATTATCGAGGCAGTTATGCTGGAAGAGGGCATGTACCGAAACGATCTGCATATCGGCGATATTCTGGAATATCCGGTGTATAGCGGCCTTGATATTACGTTACGTGTGAAGATTACGGGTTCCTTCAAGGCAGATGATCCGAACAGTCCTTATTGGGTGCAGGGATTTGACGGCATGATGAACGGACTTTATGTGGATGAATCGGTTTTTAATGATGTTTTACTGAAGGAAAAAGGGATTCCACTTCAAAATTCACGCTGGTATTATGCCTTTGATCTGAAAGAAATTCAAACCAGCCAGTTGTCGGGTCTGACTTCCATGCTGGAAAGGCTGGATATCGATCTGTATCAGCGGCTGAAAGATACGAAAGTGGATATTACCTTCGGTGATCTGCTCAAGCAGTTCCGCAGTCAGAGTCTGCAATTACAGACCATGCTGTTTACTTTGGCAGCACCGATGATTGCGATGGTCTTTTATTTTATCGCGATGAACGCCAGACAGTCATTACAGAAGCAAGAGAGTGATATTGCAGTACTGCGCAGCCGTGGAGCTTCAGCTCGGCAGATCTTCTCTCTCTACCTGCTTGAAGGCATATTCCTGGGCGTTATTGCGCTCATTATTGGACCGTTTCTCGGTTGGTTTATGGCTAAGAGTATCGGTTCAGCAAGCGGATTCCTGTCATTCGTAGATCGGAAATCCATTCCGATCGGTATATCGAAAGAAGCTATTTTGCTGGGCGTAGCAGCGGTCCTTGTTGCAATTATCGCATCACTTATCCCTGCGATAACCTATGCACGGGCAACCATTGTATCAGCCAAGCGGCGACAAGCGCGTACAGACCGCGCTCCGGTATGGCAACGCTGGTTCCTGGATGTTGTGTTGCTGGGTCTGGCTGGATATGGATACTACCTGTTCTATGAACGTCAGATGTTGACCTTCCAGACCGGTATGACAACCGATCAGCTGCAGGTACAGCCGTTTCTGTTCTTTGTACCCGCACTCGCGATCTTTGCGTTAGGATTATTCTTCCTGCGTTTGTTCCCGTGGATATTGAAGCTTATTCAGCTAATCGGTCGCAAGTTTCTCCCTGTCCCATTGTATCTGACATTAACGCAGCTATCGCGTTCATCTTCTTCCTATTATCCGTTGATGATCCTGCTCGTATTGACACTGGGACTTGGGGTGTACAACTCGGCTGCGGCCCGGACCATTGATCTGAATTCCACCGAGCGTACGCTGTACCGTTATGGTTCTGATGTAATCATGCAGACCGTATGGGAAGGAACGCCTGAGATTAAGCCTGGTTCCGGACAGAATGGCGGTTCAGGTGGAGGTCAAGAAGGCGGAGGCGGCGGTTCTGGTGGTGGTGGCGCTCCTGGCGGAGGAAATGGCGGTGGAGGTGCTCCAGGTGGAGGCGGTGGATCTTCTCAGCCATCGAAAGTCATCTACTCTGAACCTCCATTCGAAGTATTCCGCAGATTAGATGGTGTGGAGCATGCAGCAAGAGTGCTGCAGACCAAGGGCAATATTATCGTCTCTGGTAAATCGGGTGGACAGGGAATGCTGGTCGGGATTGATAATGTGGACTTTGCTCAAGTGGCTTGGTTCCGCAACGATCTGTTCCCGGCACATCCCTACAAGTACCTTGACTTGCTTGGTAAATACGAAGGGGCTGTATTGATCTCTTCCAAATTTGCTGACAAATTTAAACTAAAAACTGGAGATCTCGTCTCCATGGGTGTACAGGGACAGGCGATTGAATTCGTCGTGTTCGGGATCATTCCTTACTGGCCGGCCCAGTATCCGGATCAGATGCCATTCTTCGTGGCCAATCTGGATTATATCTATGATCAGGTGCCTCTGATTCCTTATGAGGTCTGGCTGAAAATGGAACCAGATGCCAAAGTGGCTCCATTAATGGAGAAACTCGCAGCAGAAGGCATTGAGTTATCGTCTGTACGTGACGTACGGACCGAATTGGTATCTCAGGGTAAACATCCGTCAAGAGGTGGCGTATTCGGGATTCTGAGCCTTGGTTTCCTGGTTTCGGTTATTATCTCGTTGATTGGATACGTGCTGTACTGGTTCTTCAACCTGTCTGGACGTGTTGTGCAGTTTGGTGTGCTACGAGCCATGGGGTTATCCCGGGCACAACTGAGCGGCATGCTGCTGCTGGAGCAGGTGTTCACAGCGGGACTGTCGATCCTGTTAGGTATTGGTATTGGTCAGGTATCCAGTCGTTTATTCCTGCCATTCCTGCAAACGACAGATAATGTATCTGCTCAGGTACCTCCGTTCCGCATTGTGTTTGAACAGCAGGATATGTTGCAACTGTATGGGGTCACCGTGGTGATGCTGGTCATTGGTGCAACGATGTTGCTCTGGCAAATTCGCAGGCTGCGGGTTCACCAGGCGGTCAAAATGGGAGAGGAGAGGTAAACGTGATCCAATGCGAAGGACTTGTCAAAATTTTTAAATCCAGCGATGTGGAAGTCGTTGCCCTTCAGGGTCTCAACCTGACTGTCAATCAAGGTGAAATGATGGCCATCATCGGTAACAGCGGTAGCGGTAAATCCACGCTGCTGAACATTCTGGGCGGACTTGATCGTCCTACTGCCGGTACGGCTGTTGTGGGAGACTGGGATCTGCTGAAGATGACAGATGCCCAACTTGTCGAGTACAAACGTCATACCGTAGGTTTTATCTGGCAAAATAACGGTCGTAACCTGCTGCCTTATCTCACGGCACTCGAAAATGTGGAGACACCCATGATTCTGGGGGGCAAACGTGATCGTGCTTATGCAAAACAATTGCTCGAATGGGTAGGCCTTAAGGATCGGATGCATAACAAATTGCATCAATTGTCCGGAGGAGAGCAGCAACGGGTAGCGATTGCGATCTCCTTATCCAATCGTCCCAAAATCCTGCTTGCAGATGAACCAACAGGATCGGTCGATTCCGAGACATGTGATACGATCATGGGCATTTTCAGAAGAATGAATAAGGAACTCGGCGTTACCATTGTCATTGTTACGCATGACTTGACGCTTGCTGGCAAGGTGGACCGGATCGTTGCGATTCGGGATGGCTTGACCAGTACCGAGTTTGTGAAGCGTAACCCGAATCTGGATGATGAACATAGCTTGTCCGATGCGGGTATGCCGGACATTCACGAAGCATTTGTCATTATTGACCGTGCCGGACGGCTTCAGGTGCCAAAAGAGTATCTGGAGGCCTTATCCATTGATAACCGGGCTACATTGGAGTTTGACGGTGAACGAATTGTCATTACACCGCCAAGATAATTAAGAGGGGGAACTGGGAAATGAAGAATAGTATGTGGGGAAAACGTGTGCTGGCTGTCATCGTTACTGCAACGCTAGCACTGCCGCTGATTGCCGGTTGTACGGCAAGTGAGGCCAAGGATACGGAGCAGCGTGTATTACGTGTGGCTACGTTGTGGGGAGGACAGGATGACAGTTACTTCCGTCAGCAATTCACCGATGCTTTTGAACTGACACACCCCAATGTAACGATCGAAATTGTAGCTGCTGTTGATCAGAGCAGCATGTATGGGTATGGTAACACCGAAGAACAGCCGGAAGTCCCGGATACGATGGAAAGTCTGAAGAAGATTATGACTGGGGATAACCCGGTTGACGTCATCGTGGCGGATACCGCAACAGTCAAATCATTAATTCAGGAGAATCTCGTGAAACAGCTGGACCCATTGATGCAGGAAGACAAGTTTGATACCACTGATATTGTGCCTAGTGTGCTGGAGGGAATTAAGGACCTTGGGGATCAGAGTATCTATGCATTGACACCAACGTTCTCCTCCTCTGCTTTGTTCTATAACAAGGGTTTGTTTGAAAAAGCAGGCGTGGAACCACCAACGGACAACATGACTTGGGATGATATCTTCAATCTGGGTACCCGTCTTACGAAAGGGGAGGGTAAAGACCATGTATTTGGTTTCTCCTTCACGACATATCAGGGCGGTTCGCCGTACTACTCCATGCAACAGTATTACAGTTCTTTGCAGCTGAAGACGTTTGACGATAAAGCTGAAAAAATGACTGTGGATTCTCCTCAATGGGAGAAAGTATGGAGCACGATCAGTAAACTTGCGATTGACAAAGTTATCCCTAAAGGCGACGAACCACAGGATCAGGATCCGAGTGGACGTTATGATCCAGTTCAGGGTGACCTGTTCCTGAGCGGCAAATCAGCCATGGTTATTGGTGATTACAGCTATATTAATCAATTAATTGATGCGAATAAAAATGCGGATAAGATGAAAGATTTTACAAAGGTAGATTGGGATGTCGTCACACCTCCGGTTCACCCGGAAGCGCCTGAAATCGGAGGTAACATCTATCTGAGCAACCTGATGGCAATCAACAGTGCGGCTCAGAATCCAGATGACGCGTGGGAACTGATCAAGTACATGAACAGTGAAGATTGGGCGAAAATCAAGGCTCGTAGCAGCTATGAGATGGTATCCCGTAAGAGCTTCATCAAGCCAAAAGATGGCCTGGATTACAACATTCAAGCATTCTATTCTTTGAAGCCAATCCCACCAACGAATACCAACCTGGATAAACTCTATCAAAAATCTCCAGGCTTATGGCAAGTAAACGAAAAAGGCATGGAATATTTCAACCAGGTACTTGAGAACAAAAAGACACCAAAAAAAGCGCTTGGCGAATGGGCAGCTAAAGGTAACGAGATGTTAGAGAAATTGAAAAAGGATCCTAAAGCTACGTTTCAATGAGATTTGATGATGTAGTCATATCATCATTTTAAGGATAGCCGCTGAAGATTTTAATCTTTGGCGGCTATTTTTATGGAAATGGGGTATTCTACAAAAAGCAGGAATAAATGACGACTCCGGAAAGGACGAGCTGTATGCACTGGGTATATTTCAGCAAGTTGTATGCAACCAAATTTCAAGCAGGATGTCTGGCGAAACGAATGGAGCAGGATGGGTGGATCTACGGTCATAATGAACCGGCAGAAGTCGAAGTGTATCGTTCACGCAAAGGTCGTTACGGTGTTCGATTTATTCCCTGACATTACCCCTTGACTTATTAGGATAGAATGGTGTATATTAATTAAGTCGCTGTTTTAATATTTTTTACTGACGCGGGGTGGAGCAGCCCGGTAGCTCGTCGGGCTCATAACCCGAAGGCCGCAGGTTCAAATCCTGCCCCCGCAATTTAGTTTCACTTGGATGATTCACAGCCATCATCTGCACGTTATACATTATGTCTAGGGCCCTTAGCTCAGTTGGTTAGAGCGGTCGGCTCATAACCGATTGGTCACAGGTTCGAGTCCTGTAGGGCCCATACTCTTAAAACCCTTGCCTAGCAAGGGTTTTTTTCTGTCTTCATTTAGGTGCTAGAGCCAAAAAGGTAATTTGTTAATAGAGTGTTTCTAATATGCCCTTTTTTGCGCAATTCAGTGTATGTCCACGCCGTACACCAAATCTCGCATATACTATCCTATCCCACACATAGGAGGTAGATTTCATGAGTCAATTTATTGATGCAAGAACATCGCAGAATGCGAGTTTGGCTAACTCAATCGCCATACCAATCCTTGTAATTAACACGCCACAATTATTTGGACAAATCGGTTTGATAACCACTGCTGGCATTGGAGCAAACCCGCGGGTACAATTCAAAGGAACGGTGTCTGTGCAACTTCCTTTGGCACTCGTTGGTATCACCATCACAATTGTCAGAGGTACTGCGCCAACAGATCCTGTTATTTATTCTGCAACTTCCACATTTAGCTTGAGCATTCTGGCACCTCAGATTATTACCTTCTCCGCCGATGACTTCAACCCACCAATTACACCTCAATTGACGTACACTGCATTTGTGAGCTCCAACTTGTTGGGTACGATCCGTGTAGGTCCTGAGAACTTCGACGGAGTGTTGTATTCCGACTAATATTGAGTGTCCTAGCCTAAGTAAAACTAGATCAATATTCTTCTTAAATGAAGAACATCATAGACCTGCCCTCAAAAGCAGGTTTTTTTCTTGTTGAGGGGGAAGACTGAACTCCATCGAGTAGACAGGGTTCTATGATATAATGCATTACAGAGATTGAATGGTATTCGAAATAAAGTATTCCGTGAACATCTGAGAATCTTATGAAATTAGTTACAGAAAGCAGGGTTCTATTTTAATGACGTCAAATGAAAGTCAACGTTTTCGTTACAGCGAAGCTCCGGTCTGGGATTGGCAGAGAGCTTATTATGAACAAAAGGGGCTAGAGGCTTGGACAGAGAATCAGGTCCCTCAATATATTACCAGTAATCCGCTGATTGCCACGGCTTATGCAGAGATGATTTTTGGATTTCTTCAGGACCTCGCAAACAAGGGACAGATTACCGAGACCGTGACCATTCTGGAGCTTGGGGCGGGTGTAGGGCGTTTGGCACACCAAATCCTGCTTAAACTGATTGAATTAAAGGATTTTGCAGGAATAGATTTACCTCCTTTCAGATATGTATTGACAGATCTCGTAGCGGAGAATGTACGGGGTTGGAGAGAGCATCCATCCATGCAATCCTTTATTCAAGAAGGTATAGTGGATTTTGCACGTTTTGACGCTGTAGCAGATACGGAGCTAAAACTGGTCGTTGCGGGTACAGTTATTCGGCCGGGTGATCTGAAACAACCGTTGTTGTTGATTGCCAATTACTTTTTTGACAGCATTCCGCAGGAATTAATCTATATTGGGGATGGCGAGATCTATGAGTGTGATCTGCTTGTTCAGTCTCCGGATCGTCGTCATGATCTTGAACCCGCCGAGATGCTGAAGAATATGACGCTGAGTTATGAGTATCGCCGGGCGCCCGAATACAGTGCAGATAACTATCCGTATTCAGAACTGATCACATTGTATAAGGCGGAGCTGGAGGATTCACACATCCTTTTCCCCGCTATTGGATTGTCCTGTCTCGAACGGTTGAACAAGCTGTCACAGTCTGGTTATGTGTTGATAACCGCTGATAAAGGAGATCATCGACTGGATAACTGGAAGTTCGCAGAGCCACCTGAATTCGTTCTGCACGGGAGTTTTTCTTTAACGGCTAATTACCATGCGATTCAATACGTCTTGGAACAACAGGGAGCACATACGCGATTCACAACACATCATTATAAAGATCTGAACGTTGGGTGCATGTTAATGGTGAACGAACCGATCGGTTATGTGAACACGCGACTGGCCTACCATCGATTTGTTGAACGTTTTGGACCGGATGACTTTTTCAGTATGAAACAATGGGTAGACTCTCAAATAGAGAGTATGGAGTTGAAGCATATTTTGCCGTTTTGGCGTCTGGGTGGATATGATGCTGAGTTCTTGATTCACAGTGCTACGCATATTTCCAGTCTTCTTCCTGATGCAAGTGATGAGGAAATGCTTGATATTCAGTCTGGCATTCATACGATGTGGTCGTCCTACTATGTGATGGAGCAGCAAGGGGGACTCGCATTTCTGGCAGGACAGTTATTATATGAAATGTATATGTATGAGGATGCGAAACGGTTTCTGGAGATATCGTTGGTTGCAGATCCGAGTAACCATAATCCGGCAGTCTTGTACGACTTGGCTGTGTGCTGTTATGAACTTGAACTGGAAGAAGAAACCTTGTCCTATACCCATAAAGTACTTGCCCTGGAACCCGATCACGAAGAGGCAGCAGCGTTACTCCAGAGTTTCGAGTTGATCTGAACGGAATAATTGAAGTCCTGTCTCCTATATGTCTAGAAATAGTGATGGTTGTATATAAAATTGAAACCTAATTGGGTTGTAATCGTATTAATGGGATATTCAACCAATCATCTGTTTGAGCAGAAAAGGAGACAAAGATATGAAAAAAGTCTTATCCGTTGCATTATATCCGTTGATGTGGGTTGTGGGTGCAGTTAGCTTTCTGTCTGTAAATGCAAATAGTGCAGCAGGCAGCGCCCTCTTTGTAAAAGATATCGCTACAGATCGAAGCTATGATGGACAGGCCATCTATGATAGTATTGAACGTAGAAATGCCTAACTACATACCATTGAACTGTAAAGGTAATTGTTTCACCGAGCAATAACATGAGAACAATTACTCTTGAAGCGAAGTACGATGAGCAGTGTTCTGTCCGTACAACCTTTAAGCCGGTTTCGTACCTTATTCAGGTATGAACCGGCTTTTATTTATGAATGGGGGATACCAGATGAAGATTATCATTGGACAACCGAGGCTGGAACAGCATTTGCTGCAGCTTGAAGCTGAACTCAAGCAACATCCTGATGCAGATGTATTATTTTTTCCTGAAGGATATCTGAACCAGAATGTTGAGGAAGCTTGCAGGTTGGCGGCTGAAAATGGAACCATGATTGCATCAGGCCATCGCAGACTGGATGAACGTCCAAAGGACAGATCAATTATCATCAGTAAGGCCGGAGAGATTGTATTGGAGAAAGCCAAATATACACCTGCTGAGACGGTTGAGGAACAGGGGTGGGTAATAAGCACTTTGTTGTGTGATGAGTTGGTCCTGCAAGGATTTCGCAACGAGAATATAGAAAGTGTGGATATCATTATGCATTCCATTGGTGTGGGCATGTTCAGTGAAGAGCAGTATAGTGAATGGGTCGAAGAGGCTCGGCAGATTGCCTTGCAGCATCAATGTATTGTCATGGGAACAAGCCATGCGGATGGTTCGTACCGTGATAGCGACATCTCCATTCCAATCGCTTATTGTATAACACCTGATGGAGAAGTTGTTTTGGCATCCCGAAGTGATACACGTACTCGTACAATCCTTTTGGGCAGAGGGAGTACAGACCCATCATCTCAGAAGTCGCTACAAAACCGAGTGAATATTACCATCGTTCCATACGGTTAAGTTACCGGGCATGAATCCAAGATGAATGGGCTGCTGAACTTGCCGATTCGCCCGGTCACTTCCAGGGAATACGCATATGTTATGGCATACCTTGAAATTCAAAGGAGGCCAATCAAATGAGTCAAGTTGGATACGGTTGTTGTAATGTTGGTGGCGGCGGATGGACTTCCACAAGTGCAATTCTCGTGCTTTTCATTCTGCTCGTAATCATCACAAAATCTTTCTGGCTGTAAGTCGCGTATAGAATCGTGCAGGCAATGGCTCCGCTGAGACTTCAGCGGGGCTTTCCCTAGTATATGAAGCAACAGATACCTTCAATGACATTTGACAACTGAAAACAATGTGCTTAAAATCACATAAGAGACTATTAACAGAGATTGAAGGGATAGCAATGCCGTTTATTCGCTTTAAAGGATTCACAGGTCCTCAGCTAGAGGAAGTTGTACCCCAAATTACAGAGAAGATGGCCCTAATTACTCATATTCCACAGGAGAGAATGAAGGCAGAGCGTCATGATGTACAAGCGCTAACGCCTTCTCCAGCTTCTATAGAGATTTTGATGTTTCAACGTGATCAGGAGATTCATAATCGGATTGCATCGTCGTTGCAGGCTATTCTGGAAGAAGCGTACATGCCGGATGTGCATATTTTCTTCAATATATTGTCACCCACTTTGTATTATAAACAAGGCAAGCCGCTGACAGATTATCGATTGGATTGAGGGTGTGAGGGACGAGCAGATGCTGCTCGTCTTTTTGATTTACATATTTTTCGTATGCTTAACAATATGCTCGTTCCTGTGCACCCGGTTCAACGATATAGAGCATATCGCTGACACGATAAACAAGGCTCCACCGATAAGGTATACCCATCGAACGTCTAGTTGATCGACGACTAGACCGAAAATGACGATGGATACACTCATAACCGTGGAGATCAGGACGCCCTGTGCGGCGTATACCTGGGACAAGGATTCAGCGGGCACACTTCTCTGAAACGCTGTCTGTTGAGCCATATCACGAATCTGGTAGACAGGGCCCATAAGTATACATAACGCCAGTGCGAGCCATGGCAGGCTGTTGAGACCATAAACGATGGTCATCAGGCTGAGGAGAAGAGAACCCATGGTCATGCTGGCGATCAAGTGCTTCTGAATCCGTTTGGCCAGAGCCAGAGCCAGAATACCTCCAAGCATGGTTCCGGCAGCGTAACTCGAGTTCATGAGTCCCCACCAACCTTCTCCTCGTGCCAGAGCTTCTTTCGCAAAGGCCAGCGTAATCGCTCCGATCCAGATGGACCCCGCAAGAGCTTGGGTGACGTCCATAAGTGTAATTAGTCGTAAGGATGGAATTGTCCAAAGCATGCTCCAGCCTTTTCGCAGTACTTTTCGTGTGACGATCAATTTCTCGGGTTGTTCTATATCCCGTGTGAGCGATCCAAGGGCAATCAGGAAGATCAGAACAGCCCAGGACAGGCTTGTAGCTGCCCAGAAGGTCTGTGACGCTCCCCAGTTCATCACGGCAAATCCCGTCATGGCGAACCCGACGATGGTCACCGTCTGATTGGAGAAAGAGAGGAGACTATTGGTCTTCGCCAAATCTTCTCCCTGAACCAACCGTGGCGTTAAAGTATCCAGTAATGGAGATTCCCAGCCTTCCAAAAAGGATAGAATGACAACCCCGATTAATAGAAGTGGCAGTTGTGTGGTCAAGTGGTTCAACGAAATCGCTATCCCAGTCATGAGGAATGCTTTGGCTACGGGAATGGTGATCAGTAGTTTGGAGAATGAGAAACGCTTCACAAGTAATGGTAAAGTAAATCCTGATGTTATGTGTGCGATGATCCGAATGAACGGAAACATGGCAGCATAGAGTACCGATCCAGTCTGACTATAAATAAACGTAGTAATAACCATGATATATATGACATTAATGAGCGAGAGCAGCGTTTTGGCAGCCCAGTACGGATAAAATGCGATGTTCATGCCAATGATGTCCTTTCCGAAACGATATGTCTATATTACGGGCATTGTCATCTTTGCACCACAAACAAAGTTATCATTTTCCCGTCATTTCATCACAAAAAAAAGAAACTGCCCAATAGGACAGTTGTCTTCGGATGTCTATAGTTCATGCCATAGCGAGTGTGAAGGCGATAAGCAACATCAACAGGCTGGTCATTCTGACCATAGCCATATAAGGTCTGCTGGGCTCGGATTCACCCCGGGAAATCCAGCCATACCGCAGATACCAGCCGAATTTTGGGAAACAGAGATTGATGATACACAGTACCATGAATATAAAAAAGAGGGTTCTCATACCCATCTTCCTTTCCTAACTTACATAAAGGATCTCATCTTAACGCTTGCGTCTGGAAAAAATGACTACAATCAGAATAATAATGATGATAATTAACAGAAATTTCATGTGTGTTCCTCCTGATGACAGTTAGGTTATTGTCGGATGTTAGTTATCAACTATTACCCATAAACCACATGACTTGAATAACTGTGTTACAATTAAAATATATTGTTTCTATATCAACACATACCATCTGGTCAGTTGTATCTCCATATAAAGTACAGAATGCAGAATATATAAACATTAATATGTGTGAGATGAAGGAGGAAGGCATGAGCCAACATAATCAACTCTCATTACAATGGGAATTTATCATCTCGAAAGTGAAATCCTCCGTTACGGTGGTCGATGCTACCTTGCCTGAGTTTCCGCTCATGTATGTAAATGAACATTTTACCCGACTGACAGGATATACGTATGAAGAGTCTGTCGGACAGAATTGTCGGTTTTTGCAAGGACAGGATACAGACCCCGAGACGGTAATGCAGATTCGTGATGCATTAAAAAAACAACAGTCCATTAAGATTGATATCTTAAATTATACAAAAAGTGGTCAGAAGTTCTGGAATGAACTGAATATTGATCCGATCTTCAATGAATCAGGCGAGTGTCTGTATTTTGTAGGTATTCAATACGATATTTCAGAACGGAAGTATGCCGAGCAGCAGTTGAAGTTCGCGACTTCCATGGCTGAGATGAACAGCAGAGGGCAATTGGAATTCATCGGCAAGCTGAATCACGAGCTTCGTACCCCGCTTAACGGCATTATGGGCATGATCGAACTTGCCAGCATGGGTGAGACCACGGATGAGCAGAAAGAGTATCTTGAGCTTGCGCGTCAGTCTGGTGAGGCTCTTCTGAATATTATTAACAATAGTCTGGATATGGCGAAGCTGGGCAGAGGCAAAATGGATGTCGAAAACATTGAATTTCAGCCGTTGAAGCTGATTCAACAAATTGTGAAGACACATGAGCCTGCGGCGCAGAATAAACAAATACGTTTGCTCTGCCATGCTGATCTGAGTGTTCCTGATGTGCTTATGGGTGATCCGCTAAGACTTCGGCAGGTACTGGATAACTTACTGAGTAATGCGATCAAGTTCACGGAGCAGGGTGAAGTGCAGTTACAGGTGGACGTGAGGCAACAACTGATGGATACCGTTGTATTGGTATTCTCTGTGCGTGATACAGGGATTGGTATTCCTCAGCATCAGATCGAACAATTGTTTGATGCATTTACCCAGACGGATATCTCCCATGCACGCCGATTTGGTGGAAGCGGACTTGGTCTGACCATCTGCAAAGAACTGCTGGAACTGATGAATGGTCAGATTTCGGTAGAGAGTATCGAAGGGAAAGGTACACAGTTTGAGGTGACACTGCCACTGCTGCGCCAACAGGCCATTCCCAATGTAGGATAATCACTCAAGCATGACAGCCGGGCGTTCTCGGCTGTTTTTTTATTTTATTGGATTGTTTTACGAACGGGCGTTCTGTTATAATGCAAGTGTTGAATGGGGGAGACACAGCATGAGTAAGAGACGCACAAGACGAAAGCGCAAAGGTAAACAAGGCTTCAAAAAACAGGTACTGACGCTGGTAGCGATGCTGCTGATAGCCCTCTATGCCTGGGCTGGGGGAGAATGGCCGGAGGAGATACCCTCTCCATTCGGGAACACTAACAAGAGTGTAGACCATACCATTACGTTCCCTTCAGAGCGCTATCCCGAAACCGCCAACCATATCAAGGCTGCTATCAAGGCAGGGCATTCGGATGTATGCACCATTGATCGTGGTGGTGCCGAGGGAAATCGGGATTTATCACTCAAAGGTGTGCCAGTCAAAAAGGGTAAGGATCGGGACGAGTGGCCTATGGCGATGTGTGCTGAGGGAGGCACAGGTGCAGATATCCAGTACATTACCCCGAAGGATAATCGCGGTGCAGGTTCATGGGTAGGGAATCAGTTAAGTACATATCCGGATGGAACACGAGTGAAGTTTGTAGTGAAGTAACAAGAAGAGAAAAACCAGACGTTCATGCGTCTGGTTTTTTTGGTATGAAGTGCTGGCATAAATAGATGTTGTTGACGTAAATATACGAGAACTGATTTCTATGATTACAGATCCGACTTAAACGAGCTGCATTCCGCTTAAATGATGAGACCGGATGCTTAACAGACGCGTAACCTGTTCGACCTCATCGAACGGTATCCACAGACTTCCGTGAACGGTACGTAAGGAGAGAATGGATGTATCGGCGGTACGCTCGGGAAATCCGGTTACCGTCTGACCGCTTGTATTACGAACCATGATCTGTTGTTTGCGTTGGATAGCAATTTCTACCTCTTTTTTCATAAGTCATTGCTCCTGATTATGAGATGTTAAATCCATATGTCAATGTTTTCAATGGTTAATTTGTCTTCTTTATCTAGTCTATCAGAACTAGGTATAGATTTCCAGAAGAGAAATCAACAATCTTCTAGGTGATTTGTCTTAGCTAGGCTTTATCCGTTTTTGAATGGGGATTACGGGGTTATATTAGTGTAAAAGGAGGGGAACGGAATGACACAATTGATTATTGGGCTGGCCCGTACCGAGAACGAGGCTATATTGATGCTGAATCAGGTGAAAGAGGAAGGCATCAAGGACAAATATTTGGGAGCGGTGGCGAAGGAACAACTCAATCTGGAGTTGGTGAGCGAGAAGACGGGGCTGCCCAAACCGTTGAAAGGTGCCGGAACGGACGGTGCCTTTGGGGCCCTGAAAGGTATATTGGCTAGTCTGGGGAAGCGGATGGATCAGACGATGTCGATCGGAAATGCAGTACGCAGGCTCGCTGGAAATGAGATTGGGAGTGATACCGATGATTTGGTGCTTACACTGACTGAAGCAGGGATCTCGCAGGGGGATGCGCGGTATTACGAAGATTGGCTACTACAGGATCATATCTTGGTTATTGTGGAATGCAGTGAGGAAGAAGCTGCTCGCGTTCGGCCTATTCTACTTTTTTAGTTTAATTTAAGGCTGATTTTAGGTTTCTTTAATGTTGGGGAGGTATTCTTATCTCACACCTCCCTTAATATAGATTGGTTTACCGGAAGTCCGGGACCGCAACTCGGACTTTCTAGGCACTGTGAGCTAACGCTTGCAGTGCCTGTTTCATTTATATAAGGTTAACTAAAGATTATTTACACTAGCACTCCGATGACAGAATAACTTCTAATCGCTGTTATCCCCAGATTTTTTCGATTCCCTTTTCTCAAGGGAAAATCCGGTGATAAAGGGGAACGCTTCGCTTTTTCAGTTTTTTCTGTCCTTTCCGTTATCGTGTAAATCATTAGTTAAACTTATATAGTTAGATTATTTTTATAAAAAGTGTTGCAAAGTTAATTAGTTCATGGTAAGATATTTCTTGTCGCCAAGAAATACATAATCCTGCCGGGGTGGCGGAATTGGCAGACGCACAGGACTTAAAATCCTGCGGTAGGTGACTACCGTACCGGTTCGATCCCGGTCCTCGGCATCTTAAAAAAGAAAGATCGTATGACGCTTGTTAACCAAGCTGCATACGATCTTTTTTTATGTTCTTTAATATCAATGTCACTTCATTTCAGACCACATCACCATGCAGCTCATAAACATAAACCCTGCATAATACATATCAGAAGGTACATTTATCTGACTTTTATGAAGAGACGGAACAATGGTGTATACTATCCATAGGCATATATTACCTTTACCTTGCTGAACGATATAAGTTCAACTACACATTTACACGATAACGTAGAGGACGGAGGTTATTCTGTCATCGGAGTGCCCGTGTAAATAACCATATTTGAACTTATGTAGAGTCACAAAACCAATAAAACAATCTTATGGACGGAGGACTCAAGTTTATGTTGAAACAGCTTAAGCCATACAAGGTGTTGCAGGAGCGCAGAATCGAAGAATTGAAATCGGATGCGTATCTGTTGGAACACCAGAAATCCGGAGCCAAAATTGTACTTTTGTCCAATCAGGACGACAACAAAGTATTCAGTATCGGTTTCCGCACACCTCCGGAAGATGATACAGGGGTAGCCCATATCCTCGAACACTCCGTGCTCTGTGGGTCCAAGAAATTTCCGGCCAAGGATTCTTTTGTTGAGTTGCTGAAAGGTTCTTTGAATACATTCCTTAACGCCATGACGTATCCGGATAAGACGATCTACCCGATCGCGAGTCGTAATGACCACGATTTCCATAACCTGATGGATATATATCTGGATGCGGTATTGAATACGAATATTTACGAGAATGAAAAGATATTTCTACAGGAAGGTTGGAACTACAACCTGACCTCTGCAGATGATGAGTTAACTTACAACGGAGTTGTATATAACGAGATGAAGGGGGCCTTTTCTTCACCGGAACGAATGGTGCGCAGAGAAGTGCTGAACTCCCTTTTCCCGGATACCACATACTCCTCCGAGTCTGGCGGATTCCCGGAAGCTATCCTGGATCTAACCTATCAGGGGCTGCTGGATTTCCACACGAGATACTATCATCCTTCCAACAGTTACATCTATCTGTACGGAGATATGGATATGGAAGAGAAGCTACAATGGCTGGATGAAAACTATCTGAGCGCATATGATCGAATCGAGATTGATTCTGCCATTCAACTGCAACCTGCTTTTGCAGAACGGGTAGACACGGTTAAGACTTACTCTGCCGGAAGTACGGAATCGGAAGTGGATAACAGCTTTTTGACCTATAACGCGGTAATCGGCACAAGTCTGGATAAGGAACTGAACATCTCGTTTCAAATTTTGTTATACGCCCTGTTGAACGCTCCGGGAGCGGTATTGAAACAGGCTTTGCTGGATAAAGGAATTGCGAAGGATGTCTACGGTTCGTATGATGACAGCCTGTATCAGCCTGTGTTCACTGTCGGACTGAAGAAGAGCAATCTGGCGAGCAAAGAGGATTTCCTGGGAACGGTCAAAGAAGTGCTTGAGCGTGTGGTGAAAGAAGGCTTTGATCCGAAAGCGCTGCTTGCAGGAATTAACTCCTATGAGTTCAATCACAGGGAAGCGGACTATGGCAGAATGCCGAAGGGCCTGATCTACGGATTCTCCTCCCTGCAAAGCTGGTTGTACGATGAAGAGGCACCTTTCACCCATTTGGAGGCGAATGACGTATTTGCTGAGCTGCGTACGAAAATGAACGAAGGTTACTTCGAGCAACTCATTGAGAAGTATATATTGCAGAACACACATACTTCCTTTGTGGCGCTTACCCCGGATAAGGGGCTGAACTCACGCAAGGAGGAGGCGTTGAAAGCACGTCTGAAAACCATTCAGGCCGGTCTTAGCGAGGAAGAAGTTCAAACGTTGATTCAGAAAACGGAAGCACTCGCCGAGTATCAGAATACACCTTCAACCAAAGAGCAGCAGCAGGTCATCCCTACGTTATCGATTGAAGATATTGAACCGAAGGCCTCTACGTTGCATCAAACGGTGAACCAGGTCGATGGCACAACCATTCTGCATCATAACCTCTACACGAACGGAATTGGTTATCTGAGACTGTTGTTTGATATCAAAGAAGTGCCACGTCATCTCCTGCCGTATGCAGGATTGCTCAAGAATGTACTGGGTTACGTGGATACTCAAAACTACTCGTTCAATGAACTGTCCAATGAAATCCACATCCATTCGGGTGGTATTCATAGCGGGATTGGATCTTATGCTAACGCGCATAAGCACAATGAATTCAAGGCTACTTACGAGTTTAACGCTAAAGTGTTGTACGACAAGCTTGGATTTGCCTTTGATATGATCAAAGAAATCGTGTTCACGTCCCAATTCGATAATTCGAAGCGATTGTACGAGATTATCTCTCAGATGAAAGGCAACCTGCAACGTAATCTGATCAATAGCGGACACTCTGCGGGAATTGGCCGGTCTTCGTCCAAACATTCAGCGGTTGCGGATTTCAGAGAAGCTGTGAGTGGCATTGCCTTTTACCAGTGGCTTGAGGATCTTCAGGCGAACTTTGAGGCTAGAAAAGAAGAGTTATCTTCCAGTCTGCAAGAGTTGACGGGGTATATTTTCAGACCGGAGAACTTGCTTGTCAGTTACACTGCCGATGAACAGGGATATGAAGGATTGGAGCAACAGGTGTCTGATCTGAAAGCGAAGCTGTTCACACATGAGGTTGCCAAAGAAGAGTTTACGTTCACACCGTCTACTCATAAGGAAGGATTCCGATCCCCGTCAGAGGTGCAGTATGTGGTGCAAACGGGTAATTATATCGACAAAGGATATCAATACACGGGTTCACTGCGGGTCTTGCAGGGCATTCTGTCTCTGGATTACTTGTGGACCAATATCCGGGCCAAAGGAGGAGCTTATGGCTGCATGTCAGGCTTCCGACGGAACGGGGACAGCTACGTTGCATCGTACCGTGATCCAAATCTCGATAAAACGTACAAAGTATATGAAGAGATACCGCAATATTTGACCGACTTCCGGGCAGACGAGCGGGAAATGACGCGTTATATCATTGGTGCGATTCAGGATCTCGATACGCCGCGAACACCTTATGGCGAAGGGGCATTCTCCCTGGAATGTTATCTGTCGAATGTGACTGAAGCGGATCTGCAACAGGAACGTGACGAAGTGTTAAGCACGAAGGAAAGCGACATTATCGGTTTTGCTGAGCTCTTATCGGCCATACTTGAGCAGCAGCAGCGCTGCGTGATCGGTAATGAGAACAAGATTGAGGAACAGAAGCAAATGTTTGACGAAACGCTGGATTTAATTAAAAACTAAGCGTTAGTCGCTTATTCCCGATCGAATAGGCAAAGCGAAAGGCACTTTTATGAGCTGGTTCAACAGCTTATAGAAGTGCCTTTTCTAATGGGGAGGAGCTGTCTCCATCCCATATGAGAATGTGTGACACACTGCGTTGTTCAAGTGACGGCGAGCATATTGTATATTTTCAGGGTGCGCAGATCTTCCTTTGAGATTTTCAATTCATTATATAACTCCTGATTCTCGGGTAGCGGTGTTCTGGAGAATAACATTTTGAGCGCGATCGGCATGAAAGGTCTGAAGGAGACACCAGCCATCAGTCCCCACTTTTTCTCCGATTCCTGAAAAGACGCCAAAATATTAATATATAGGTTCTCCAGCGGCGTGGCCTGATTTTTCAAAATTAGAGTCGTGAGTGTATCATAATGCTCGGTGTGGCCCCAATACATATTCTCGCACTCCTGGTAGTTCTCAAAATCCTTCACATTCATATACATCACGGTGCGATAACGGTTGGCATCCGATTGAGCCATCATGTCAATGACACAACGAATGAGACTGTTGTTACGCCCATCATAGAAGTAGGAATAGAAACGTGTGGAGTTTTTGAAAAAGCTGGACGGGACCGCATTCATCAGGGGAGAAGCGTGTCTGGGTTCTTGATACAAGAGTTGCTCCACCTGAATGTTGAGTGCGTTCGCAATATGATGTAACGTGACCAGATCAAGTGTAATATCTCCGCTCTCATATTTGGATAACGTGCCCTTGCTCTTGAAGATCTGATCCGCAAGCTGTTGAATGGTCAGTCCCCGCCACTTCCGAAAGTTTCGTATCTTCTTGCCAACTTCCTGATTGATATTGTTCATAAACGGTTCTCCTTATGTCATGTTTCTTGAGAGTACGTGAAAATGATGAAAGTCATTCATAAAAATGATGTTACATGAGAAATATATCACTTTTTCACGGAAATACCTATTTTGGAGAAACAATAAACTTCATTTGTTTCGTCAGAATAGATTGTATTGCATTTGATGCAATTCCTGCGTCATGAAATAATAGATGTAATACGACATGAAACGACAATGAAAAAGTAAAGCAGATAGAGGAGTAGAAGCTATGAAATATGACTTTGATGAGATTATTGATCGCACAGGAACGAATGCCATGAATACGGATGGTTTCCGTCAATATATTTTTAATGCCACAGAAGATATGACTTTTCCATTCAAGGATGAAGAATTTATTCGCATGTGGATTGCAGATATGGAATTTGCCACACCTCCCGAGATTCTGGATGCAGTCAAGCAGCGTCTGGACCGTAGAATTATGGGTTACTCCCAGGTATTTGATCCCGCATACTATGAAGCTGTTTCGAATTGGATGAAGAGATACTATGATTGGTCCTTCCCGAAGGAGCATTTGGAGACCTCGAACGGGATCATTCCCGCTTTATATGAATTGGTGGAATATATCTGTCAATCGGATGAGAAAGTACTGATCGTGACCCCGTCTTATGGTTTCTTCAAGTCAGCAGCGGAGCATAACAATCTTGAACTGGTATGTTCGGATATGATCAACGAGCAGGGGCATTACTCGATTGATTTTGAGGATTTTGAAGCCAAGGCCAAGGATGAGAAGGTAAGGGTATGTATTTTCTGTAACCCCCATAATCCGTCTGGACGTGTCTGGACAACCGAAGAGTTACAACGTGTGGGTGAGATCTGCCTGCGGAACAATGTATGGGTCATTTCGGATGAAATTCATTGTGATCTGCTGCGTACTGGTAAGAGACATACGCCCCTCGCGAAGCTGTTCCCGGATACGGATCGAATCATTACATGCATGTCTCCGAGCAAAACATTCAACATGGCTGGTCTGATGTTCTCCAATGTCATCATTCCGAACAAGGGACTTCGAGACATCTGGCAGGCACGCCATTATGGTTTCAAAAACCCACTGAGCATCGCCGCCACTCAAGCGGCTTACGAAACGGGTGATGAATGGCTGAAGCAATTAAAAGGTTATCTCGATGCCAATTTTGCCTACGTAGAACATTATGTGAAACAGCATCTGCCACTGGCTGTCTTTCACATTCCAGAAGCAACGTATCTTGCGTGGATTGATATCTCGGCATATGCTCCAGAGCATGTAAGTCTACCTTTATTCTTCGCGGAGCAAGCGGGTGTGTTGCTGGAAGATGGTCATATGTTTGTAGCGAATGGTGCGGGTTGTATTCGGCTGAATCTGGCTTGTCCCCGTTCGGTGCTTGAGGAAGGATTACGGAGAATCGGTAGTGTGCTTGTGAAAGAAGTCGAAGAGTTACCCGTTCAAGTATAAATTTATCAAGTCATCACGCAATAGCGTGGTGGCTTTTTCGGATGAGTATACGGAATGTAGCAAGAACACGGTTTATTTCGAGGTGAACTTATACCCTGATGTACAATTCTGGCCTGCCGTCCCCGGTTATGTTAAAATGGTGGATAGTCTATGAGTCGCATGACATGCGGCTCTCAGAATGAAGAGCCCTGTAGTGGGGCTACACGAATTTGCATTCATCAGGGGAAAGGAGTCTATACATATGTTTGGAAACGACTGGGACAAGGTGCTTCAGGAAGAAACGGAAGCCGAATATTTCAACAAGATTCGATACACCCTCGCTGCCGAGTATAAAACGCAAACGGTCTTTCCGCCCAAAGAAGACCTGTTCTCCGCACTCAAGCTGACTCCGTATCATCAGGTTAAGGCCGTTATTATTGGTCAAGACCCTTATCACGGAGCGGGTCAGGCTCACGGATTAAGCTTTTCGGTTAGACCGGGGGTGCGCGTACCTCCTTCTCTGAAAAATATATACAAGGAGCTTCAGGCCGATCTGGACCTGTCGATTCCGAATCATGGATCTTTGGTCCATTGGGCACAGCAGGGAGTCCTGCTATTAAATGCTGTCCTGACGGTCCGTGAAGGTCAGCCGAACTCGCATCAGGCACTGGGCTGGCAGACGTTTACGGATGCAGTCATTCGTGCGCTGAATGAACGTTCAGAGCCGATGGTATATATGCTGTGGGGCAGTCATGCCCAGAAGAAAGGTGCATTTATTAATCGGGACAAGCATCTGGTACTGGAGTCTACACATCCCAGTCCGTTAGCTGCACATCGTGGATTCCTCGGCAGTCGTCCCTTTTCCAAAGCCAATGACTTCTTGACCTCCAAAGGTATTGAACCGATCGATTGGAAGATACCTGAAAACTAGACAGATGGAGGTGAGAGCATTGCGACATTGGATAGGACGAAAAGTAGCGGTATATCGTGCAACAGGCATACGGGAGCCATTAAAGGGAACGCTGGTCGAGTGGGACGAAGAAGCGGAATGTGTACGGATCGGACCGAAACGAATTAAGGTATCGTTTGACAATATCGCAATGATCAGACCTCTTCCCGAAGAGAGTCTTCCCTTAAAGAAAGCACGTTCTGAAGTACACAAGGTTGGATATGTGATGAAAAAGGCGATTCAGTTTGAAAATGCCATCTATTTCAAGTCACAGGTTATGATCTGGCGCCGGGCCAAAATTGTAGCGTTATCCACGACGATTCTGCGTCATGATGAAGATCAGGTCGAACTTGCAGATGGCCGGGTTCTGCGTAAAGACAAGCATATGTTTGTCGTGCGTTCACGCCGTGGGATACGTTAGTACCACGAAGATTTAATATTCATTTCATGCAAAGATCATACGGATTTAATGTTCGGTCAGTATATTAGATAGTAACAACCCCTTCTAAATTGATGTGTACTGAAATGGGAGCCCGGCCGGCTGCAAACGGTCGGGTATTTTTTTGTCCATTGGTTCTGTTAACCTGTTGTACATACCCATAACATTCATGTTGTATACTATTAAAATAGATCATGAGAAGGAGTGAAACCCAATGAAACGTATAGCTGTTTTTGCAGGCTCGAACCCGGGAAATCACCCCGAATATACAGAGAAGGCTGTTCAACTGGGCAAACAGATTGCCGATCGCGGATATGCACTGGTTTATGGTGGTTCTTGCATGGGCTTAATGGGCGCCGTTGCCGATGCGGCTCTGAAGCAAGGTGGAGAAGTGATCGGTGTTATGCCTACCGGATTGTTCCGGGGTGAGGTTGTTCATGGAGGGCTTACACAGCTGATTGAAGTGGGAACGATGCATGAACGGAAGGCTACAATGGCGGAATTATCCGATGGATTCATTGCACTTCCCGGAGGCATGGGTACATTTGAAGAACTATTCGAGGTGTTGTGCTGGGCACAGATCGGCATTCATCGCAAGCCTGTCGGCTTATTGAATGTCAACGGATATTATGGCCCGCTAATGAAGATGGTAGAGCATAGTGTACAGGAAGGGTTCTCTAACACGTCGCATCTCAGTCTGTGGAGTCTGGAATCTGATCCGGCTGAACTGCTAGGCCAGATGTCATCCTATGTTCCGGCAGAGTTGACCCAGAAGTGGTCACAGCTGAACGGACAATGATTTTACAAGAATAGAGGCCTGTAACCAATCGCTCTTGAGGAGAATTTTCGATCTGCCCAAGCAAGTTTCGCTATCGGACATAGTCTATAGTGTACTTCGATGAAGAGGGGAGTGTCATTGATGAGCGAACTCAAAGGTACAGGTTACGGATATTGCGGAGGCTTCGGTGGTGGAGCATGGACATCAACAGGTGCAATTCTGGTATTGTTCATTCTATTGGTTATCATCTCTCGTACATTTATTCTGTAATTCGGTCCACATTCCGAGATGAGGGATCGTGCTGCAGAGGCAGCCGCCCGAATACAAAATGACCTTTCCAAAGAGACGCCGGTACATGCCGGCGTTTCAGGGGAACGGTTTTTTGACGTTTTCAGAACACATGAGTAGCGATTGAAAAAGCAAAAACCTGCCCCTGAATAAGGTCAGAAGCAGGAGAGAGCCTCCTGAGCCAATAGCTGCGTATCAAGCAGCTTACACCACAACAGCAGTTTGATCCGGATTACTTAACGATTTCCAGGCGATATATAGCCCGATGGCGGCAGCAATTAAGGAAAGTATAGCTGCAACAATAGCCAGCTGATCCAGTGTGTTGGGTGAACTGGAGTTAAAGGAACGCTGATTAGCCGTCTTGCCGGATTTGTTTTTGATATGGACAGATGATCTGGAAAGCCTGGAAGCCGACTGTAACTGGGATGTGCGAGGGCGCGTAGGTGTCGATTTTTTCTTTGAGGGATTCAATAGTCAACCTCCTTATAACGGAGTGCAGTGCTTCCATCGTTCGTTCATACTATATTATGTCGATTTTCAGATTGAGTTCGCAAAAATGAGTGAATCCCCAGCCCGTTGGATGTTCAACTATAACGCATGTATTGGCAAAGAAAACAACCAATTAAACGTTCTGTTAATACAGGTCTAACAAACGGTGTTTATAGTGAAGATCATAGAGTTAACGTTGAACGCAGGAGGCGCTGGAATGAGGAACTTTGAAATTATTGCCCATCGCGGTGCATCTGCCGTATGCCCGGAGAATACAATGAGTGCTTTTGAACGTTGTCTGGAGCTTGGAGCGACAGGCATTGAAACTGATGTGCAGATGACGAGTGATGGCCGATTGGTCCTGATTCATGATGAAACGTTAAGCCGGACTGCGGCTGCAGAGGGCTGGGTTAAGGATATAACGTACGATCAATTGCGCACATATGATGCGGGGTCCTGGTTTCATGCCGATTTTGCCGAGGAACGTATTCCTTCTCTGGAGGACTTATTCAGGCTCGTACAGGGGAAAGGAACCTTGCTTAATCTGGAGTTGAAAAATGGTATTGTGAGTTACAAGGGAATGGAAGAGAAGATTGTACAGGCGATCCGAGACTGGAAGCTGGAACAACAGGTCGTTCTGTCCAGTTTCAATCATGCTTCCCTGGTAAGATGCAAGCGTCTTGCCCCGGAGATTCGTACAGCGCTTCTATATATGGAAAAGCTGTATCGTCCCTATGACTATGCCGTCAAACTTGAAGCTTCAGGCCTTCATCCCTACAAGCTGGCAGTTACGAACGAAGACGTTGCGGCAGCCCTGGCACATGGCGTTGTTACCTACCCATTTACAGTGAATGATCCTGCCGAGATGCAGGCCATGATTGACACGGGTGTGCAAGGAATTATTACCGATGTTCCTGATGTCCTGGCATCATTAATTAATGTACCTGCCCGTTAATTGAGTTTGTATTTTACAGGTGTTCTACATATACAATGACAAGGCTGTGTTCGAGCTTTTTGGCTCCTGCACAGCCTTTTTGCGTGCAAAATTGTGTGCAAATCTTCATATATGCAATAAACATGTCCCATTTGTCCATTGCCAGAGACCGTGGATTCACTTACAATGGTCTATGGGAATGAGAATCAATATCATTAAAGTTCGGTATTTATAGAGAGGTGATTGTTATGTACATAAGTTCGAACAGCTCCACTCATAACGAGGGTGGGCGCGTATGAGTTCAAAAGCTTCACCAGCAAATCATAATCCGGAATCACCCACAGCGAAGATACACACTCGTCCGTGGGCAGCCACACTTATTCTTACAGGGGGAATTTTACTACTCGCTCTGGGTATGGCATTGTCCATTTCTTTTGGCGCTGCTGATATTAAGCTTGGTGTCGTCTGGAAGGCCATCTTCGATTTCAATCCTGAGCTAACTCCGCATCAGATCATATGGGAGATTCGGTTGCCGCGTATTCTTGGCGGGGCGATGGTCGGTGCATGCTTCGCTGTAGCTGGTGCGATCATGCAAGGCATGACCCGTAACCCGCTGGCCGATTCGGGTCTGCTTGGGCTGAATGCGGGCGCTGGATTTGCGCTTGCGATCTGTTTTGCCTTTTTCCCGGGCTTGCCGTTTATGTACATCATTATGTATTCATTCATTGGAGCAGGGCTTGGTGTTCTGTTGGTGTATGGTTTTGGTGCAGCTTCCAAATCGGGTCTTACACCTCTACGACTTGTGCTTGCGGGTGCGGCTGTATCTGCGATGTTGTCAGCACTCAGTGAAGGAATTGCATTGTATTTCAGAATTGGACAAGATCTGGCTTTCTGGACAGCCGGAGGTGTAGCCGGAACGAAGTGGTCTCAGCTGGAGGTCATGTTCCCATGGGTACTCGCTGCGCTGATTGCAGGTCTTCTCATCTCCCGTTCCATTACGCTGCTTAGTCTTGGAGAAGATATTGCCGTTGGCTTAGGCCAACGTACGGGGCTGATCAAGCTCGTGGGTCTGATTGTTGTACTGATCCTCGCGGGTACGGCTGTGTCCGTTGTGGGTGCGGTTGGTTTTGTTGGACTCATTATTCCCCATCTTACGCGAAAAATAGTTGGGGTGGATTATCGTTGGATTATTCCATGCTCCGCTGTAATGGGCAGTCTGTTGCTTGTATTTGCGGATCTGGCTGCACGTATGATCAACCCGCCGTACGAGACGCCAATTGGCGCATTGGTTGCCCTCATCGGGGTACCGTTCTTCCTGTATCTGGCGCGTAAAGAAAGGAGGACTCTGTAACGATGGAATCCTCAACACTAGTTGGAGCAGAGCGCAAAAAGAGAGCCAAGAGCACGATTGTCCTCATTGTGCTTGGCCTATTAATTATTACGGCTTTTGTGGTGAGCATGAACACAGGTTTTACCAAGCTTTCGCCGCTTGAGGTGATGCGTACCTTGTTTGGCGGAGGTACGGCGAAACAGGAATTGATCCTGTTTGAATTCCGTCTGCCACGTATCGTTATTTCGGTGCTAGTCGGGGCCGGACTTGCGTTATCTGGTTGTATTTTGCAGGGGGTTTCTCGCAATGCGCTGGCAGATCCGGGTATCCTCGGGATTAATGCAGGCGCTGGATTGGTTGTTATGTTATTCGTTTCCTTTTTCCCGACAACGACAGCAGCACCGGTATTTCTTTTGCCAATTCTGGCCTTGATCGGTTCCGGTTTTGCCGCATTTCTGATCTACATTCTCTCTTACAAAAAAGGAGAGGGCATCCTGCCTACGCGTATGTTGCTTACGGGGATCGGGGTAGCGGCGGGAATCAGTTCTGCCATGATCGTGCTGACGTTGCGGCTTAGTCCGGAAAAGTATCAATTTGTAGCTACCTGGATGGCAGGCAGCATCTGGGGTTCGAACTGGAAATTTGTTACGGCATTACTGCCGTTTCTTATCATTCTTGTACCGCTTGTTCTGTATAAGGCACGTGTACTGAACGTACTGAATCTGGGTGACCAGACTGCGAGTGGACTCGGGGCTCCGGTTGAGCGTGAGCGGCTGATTTTGCTTGCGGCTGCGGTTGGGCTTGCCGGCTCATGTGTATCTGTGAGTGGGGGGATCGGTTTTGTCGGTCTGATCGGACCGCATCTGGCACGTCGTCTGGTGGGTCCAAAACATCAGTTTCTGTTACCCGCATCTGCATTGATCGGTTCATTGCTCGTGCTGGTTGCAGATACGCTGGGCCGTGTCATCCTACAGCCTTCGGAGATACCTGCGGGTATCCTGGTTGCCATTATTGGTGCGCCATACTTCCTGTACCTCTTAAGCAAGACGAAATAGAACGTAATCATCATTGTGTGGTTGCATAAGGAGGACATTAGTCCATGCTTCGCCGTTTCTTTGCCTATTACAGGCCTTACAAAAAGCTCTTTATTCTTGACTTCAGCTGTGCGATTCTGGTTGCGCTGCTGGAGCTGGCTTTTCCACTGGCGGTCAACCGGGTAGTCGATGATCTGCTGCCAGGCGGCCGCTGGGACTGGATTCTGTGGGCGTGTCTGGCATTGCTGGGCATCTACTTATTGAATTCATTCCTGAACTTCGTGGTTACCTATTGGGGACACAAGCTCGGCATTAACATTGAGACGGATATGCGTAAAAGTCTGTTCAATCATGTGCAGAAGCTATCATTCCGTTTCTTCGATAATACAAAAACAGGACACCTCGTGTCCCGTATGACTAACGATCTGATGGATATCGGCGAGATTGCCCATCACGGTCCAGAGGATGTATTTATCGCGGTGATGACACTGATTGGTGCATTCAGCATCATGATGAGCATTAACGGGAATCTGGCGGTGTTAACCTTTATCATCGTGCCGTTGATTATTTATCTGTCGCTCTACTTTGGTAGCAAAATGTCCAAGGCATTCAGCCGAATGTTCGGAGATATTGCGGACTTCAATGCTCGCGTAGAGAACAATATTACAGGTATTCGTGTTGTTCAGGCTTTTGCTAATGAAGAGCATGAAAAAGCACAATTCGCTGTGAACAACGGTCGTTTCCGTCAAACGAAGCTGATCGCATACAAAATTATGGCCTGGAACTCCTCTGTCAGTTATATGCTGATGAAGCTTGTATCCCTCTTTGTCCTGGTATGCGGAACGTGGTTTGTCATTAACGGCAGTATGACCTACGGTCAGTTCATTGCATTTATTATGCTGTCCAATGTGTTTCTGACACCGATTCAGAAGATCAATTCGGTTATTGAGACGTATCCCAAAGGGATTGCAGGCTTCAAACGTTATACGGAGCTTCTCGATATGGAACCGGATGTGGAAGATCGTCCAGGTGCCGTTACGGTATCACACCTGCGTGGAGATATTCGTTATGAGAAAGTCACCTTTGGTTATTCGGATCAGGAACCTGTCCTTAAAGGTATCGATCTCAACGTACAAGCCGGTGAAACTGTAGCTCTTGTCGGTCCATCGGGGGCTGGTAAAACCACATTGTGCAGTCTGTTGCCACGGTTCTATGATGTGCTGGAAGGTCGCATCACGATCGATGGACAGGAGATACAGGATATGACGCTCGATTCCTTGCGTAGTCATATCGGAATTGTACAACAGGACGTCTTCCTCTTCGATGGAACCATTCGGGAGAATATTGCCTACGGCAAGTTGGATGCGTCCGAAGAAGAAATCTGGATGGCCGCCAGACGTGCCCAGATGGAACCTTTGATCCAATCGATGCCGGAAGGATTAGATACGTTAATTGGTGAACGCGGCGTGAAGCTGTCCGGTGGACAGAAACAGCGTTTGTCCATTGCCCGTATGTTCCTGAAAAACCCACCAATTCTGATCCTGGATGAAGCCACATCCGCGCTGGATACAGAAACGGAAGCGGCGATTCAGCAATCCCTTGCTGAGCTGTCCGAGGGCCGGACCACACTGGTTATTGCTCACCGATTGGCTACGATCAAAAATGCAGACCGCATTATTGTCGTTGCTGAACAGGGCATTACGGAGCAGGGACGTCATGAAGAATTACTCGCAGCAGGTGGGGTATACAGCCGCCTTCACTATGCGCAATTTGGCGCGTAACCTATTCTATCCTATGTAGATGTAACAATGTAAATATGGGAAGTAACGCTATCGTTCTTGACTTGGAAGGGGTCAGGACGGTGGCGTTATTTTCTTTTTCATGATTATGGTTTGAGTCAAGGGTGCTAAGCTGTTGTCTGCCTGTGATCATGGGCATAGAATCGGGTAATGATAGTTAAGTCTTCAACTTCAATGAGTTAATATGTTCATCATTATATATGACGTAGGAGGCGAACGAGATGCAACTGAGCGATATGCAAAAAATTCTTATGACCTGTTTATTATTTATTCTGATTTTGTGGTTTCTGATTCAAGGAATTCGCAAGCATACCAGTAATGGCGCGGGTTCCAGTTTCCGACATTGGGGTCGATGGTTCATTGGACTTTTCATTGTTGGCGCCGTGCCACTCGGTTTTGCGTTGTATACGGAGATCTTTGATAAGCGCCTGGATGCCAACATCGGCTTGGGGCTTGCCATGTTTTTTGTGTGGGCCTATTGTGTGATCTTGTTGTGTACAGCGTTGGTGGTATGGGGCAGGTATCTGTATAAGAGAAACATCAAGAAGTGAAGTATTCTGATTACTATAGACGAGCCATGTGAGAGATGAGGATGAGTTGAAGGCTGTGTTTGCAACAATAACTGGGTAGTGGACGTTAGCATTAGAAAGGGAATATAGTTAAGGAGGACGGACATATGCCCAATCTTCGTACAGCCTTCATATATATCACTTTCAATCTTGCAATCTTGCAAAATGGTTCTCCAATGCGCCTGATTCGCAGATCGGCTCCTATGTTGAAATCTGGACGGATGGAGGCCCGGAAAATCAGCTCTATCCCGGGCAGGCCAGAGCAGAAATGATGGCGGTATCTTGTCCAATACTCCAGATGGTGCTCATTTAAGTGAGGCGGATGCAATTCGGGGCGGATTGTACACACCAGATGGAGAAAAGGTACGTATTCCTGTCATTGAAGATGTACAATTTTCAGGATGCAGGAACGTGGACGATTCGTATGAGAGATACGATGTCAACGACGAAGAATCAAGATGAGATTGAGATCAGAGTAAAGGATGTAGAGCCTGTCGAGTAATGGTGGGGAGTTTATGATTTTGCACATTGAGATGAGGAAGGAATTTTAAAATGGATATTAGAGAGTGCCTTCCCCGCGATAAGTTTGATTATAAAGCGGTGCGTAAGTTAAGTAAGTTCAGTGATGTCGAATTAAAAGTTATCATCCCAGAGCTGCTGGAGTGGTTGCAAGACGGGAATTGGCCTATCTCAAAGCCGGTAGAGGATCTACTATTGAGACTGGGCGAAGACTTAATTCCTCATATTAAAGATGTATTGCAAACCCAAGATCCACAGTGGGAATATTTCATTTTGGTCGGATTAATTGATCGATTACCTATATCTCATCTAAGTATGCTACAGACGGATTTGGTAAGGATACTGGAGTCTCCTACACATGATGAAATACTAGAGGAGTTGGATGAGGTTATCGTGGAGCTTTTAGAAAAGATGAAGGGAGACCAATGAGATATAGGTGGAGATGGAAGTTTGGATACATAGAAACTGGTAATTAGCGTTCTAAGAAAATGGAATATGCTATGCAGCACTTTAACAAGAAAAATAGAGATTAATGGAAGCACTAGATACCTAAGAGGTGTAAAACGTGATTAAGCCGATCTTAAAAGATCTTATTATTACTGGAAATCCGAATATTCATGGCAAGTTACAATTCACGGAGACTGAAGATATCGGAGACGATTTTTACTTGTCCGGTACAGCCTGTATTGGAACGGAAGATTCTGAAGGTGAGGATAATTTTGATTTTACAATCATAACTCCGAAAGCATTAGAAAGAGAACTGAAAAACGAGATTAACGTAGTCTTGGGTATGAGGCATTTTATTGTTAATAAGTTAGATTTTGAATTGATTACGGAAACCATTAAGCAAATTCTGACGCAGCATCAGGGGGAGACTTGGGAAGAAATAGCCAAAGACCTGGCTCCTTATTTTAGTTGGGAATATACGAATTCTATACGTTTGAATAGTGAAGAAGAGCTCTGGGAGATGATTAAGAAACATTCGGATAACGATATTTAATTGAATATAAGATTAATGGTGAGTTTTCAGATGATTGTTTCGGTATATTGTAGCAAAGTGAAATATTCAAATCCTGTTACAACTGTAATAAGCCCAAACCTTTGAAGGTTGGGCTTATTTTGTTACTTAGCTGAATTAATCCGCAATATTCCCTGCCATCTTCAGACGGCGAGCAATTTCCTTGAATTCTTCCTGAGAGATGCCTGGTGCGAACTCTTCCTCCACGGCAGGAGATTCCGGAATCGGGAATCCTTCAGGTATCCCTTGGATGACTTCCAGGGGTTGTCCATCTTCGGGGTGAGTTCCTTTCCAGATCTGACCGATCGTGTTGAAGTCTTTATCACTATAGGTATACAGCTTGGTGTGTACCCCTTTTTCTTCATATTTACGAGCCTCATTGAAGGCTTTGTTGTTCAGTGAAGGGATAGGAACCAGCTTGGTTACATTTACGCCAGTTGCAATCTCGAGTGCTTTTGCATATGCCACGACATGCACGCCGCCACGCACCAACAGGTAACCGACAACTTCCCGGGCTGCGGGGTGATCGGTCATTTCGTATACTTTCATTTTATGGGTACGCGCTCCGCATTCAAGGAAAAAGTTGTGGAGCAGATCCTCGACCAGGTTACCACTATTAAAGACGTGTGCTCCTGTCCACGGATTACCCATGGAGTCGAAAGGCATCGCTCCCTGCGCACCTGCCAGAAAATGATACGACAGACGAGCATCCTTCACGGAGCCAAGTGGTGTATCGTCGGGTTCTTTGTACTCGGTTGATCCTCTGAGGCATTTGTTAATACCATGAGATACGAGCTCAACATGACCCAATTCTTCGGCCGTAATACTCATGACCAGGTCGTAGAAGGGCTTCAGCTTTTCTTTGGAACGAAAATTAAACGATTGATAGAGGTAGTTGTTCAACGTTGACATTTCTCCGAATTTGCCACCGAGCAATTCTTGTATGGCTGCCGCAGCATTCGGATCTGGCTTCTCGACATTGGGAATCTCAATCAGGATTTCATCCAAGCGTTTGAACATTCGGGTGTAACCTCCTCAAAGTGGTATTGCAGATCGTGTAGGTTTCAGATCGTGAAGTCACTCTGTCATGGCCTATTACACGACAATTGGGTTTTTTAAACAAAAAATCAACCAAATGGGACTTAAGCGTCGCATAACGCATGCCACATATCTTCCTTTTTGTTATTTCCAATACGGTGAATTTTATGTATAATCAAACATTCGAACGAATCTTCACGTTACAAGAGAAAAGAGTCATGAATCCATAAAGGAGTAAGAGATGAATAAGCGTTGGATA
The DNA here is from genome assembly GCF_001570725.1 of Paenibacillus amylolyticus. Taxonomy (GTDB): domain Bacteria; phylum Bacillota; class Bacilli; order Paenibacillales; family Paenibacillaceae; genus Paenibacillus; species Paenibacillus amylolyticus_A. The sequence goes on along the minus strand of NZ_BCNV01000001.1, from coordinate 3,351,308 downwards.
CAAATAGTTGGGATTGTAATGTTTCTAATGATTCTGATGTACATAAGCAGCGAGCCTGCCACAGCATATGACGTTACGAACGAGGTTCAGGTGGATGAAACAACGAGGCAGTTACTTGAGAAGAAGTACGGGTTGGAACGTCCTGAGGAGCCGAAGACACAAGAACACTTTTTCTCGGGTGACTGGGGAATGAGCTTCCGGACGGAGCCTACTGATTCGTTTGACCGGCTTGTTCATGTGGTTCCTTTCTCCCTACGGCCACTGGCCTGGATCTTTCATTTATTCGTGTAAAATAAAACCCGGACGGGCAATATAACAGAAACATATTGTCCCAAGGAGTGAGTGAAATGAGAATGCTCATCGTTACCGTCATGACGGTAGTCCTGAGTTTAGCTGGAATTACATCAGGCACAGGTGCTGCAATCCCTGATTATGCGAAATGGGGAATTATTGCGGTCAAAGAAACACAAACCAAATACAATGTGGATATTTTGGACTACAAGCATATCGGTCGTACCTCTCTAACAGCGGATCAATCACGGGAACAGTTCAAGTTATGGGTTCGTGCAAAAGACGGCAAGCAATTCGCAGTCTATGTAAATGTTGATTTTAATCCGTCAACACAGCAATTGAAAAAAGTACAATTTTCGGAATCGGATCGACACTGATCCGCTATAGAATGTAGTGATTACAACACAAGGTTTTCATATTAGCTACATTATGGATTGAACCAGACTCCCTTGATCGTTAAGGTGAAAGTCTGGTTTTTTTATTTTACAAAACCCTTTTTTTACTATTGAATAAAGAACTTATGTTCGCATATAATAAGAAATACAAACAAACGTTCTTATCGGAGGGATGATTATGCTAGGGAAATATATTGGCCAGATGGTGGAGCTTGTCTACATGGATCGTGCAGGGCAGATTACGCAGCGACAGATTCGAATTAACAGTGTACGTGGCGGGATGATTAGGGCATCTGCAGGAAAAGAAGGCTCACCCCGAACATTTCTGGAGCAAGGTATTCTGGCATGGCGTCCTGTTACGGATCTGAACGGGGAGGTAAAGTATGCTGAACGACTTTGAACGCAAGATTTTGCGAATTATGGTGAACTATGCAGGGCAACGGCGTCGGCTGCCGCGTATGGATGAACTGGAGAACAAGACGGGACGAAGCAAAGCATTCATTCATGAGTCATTGCTGGAGCTTGAACGCACTGGGCATATCGCGTGGGATAACCGGTCTACTCTCGAAGGGATACAGATTTTGCAGGCATGGGAACAGGTACAACAGCCGATTCGCAAAAGCCAGCCTTCCGGGGACTCCGTAAAATATTTTACGGACTACTAGTCATAATAAGAAAACGCCAACCCGGGTAACCGGATCGGCGCTTACTGTGTCACACGTACGACGTGTGCATCTATTTTAGAAATGGGGAAGTTGGTCTAGGTTATTGGTTGGGTCGCCGTCGGCATCGCCGCGAATGTACATTTCTCCATCCTTGCCTTTAAATACATTCACGCCGGCAATAGCCCCAGCTTTTACTTCTGCAAGTGCCTGTTGGTAATCCAGTACACGTCCTGCTGAAGTCTGAAATGCTGTCAGGTCACCGTCGCCATTTTTCTGTACGGCTGTGAAACTCTCGCGTGTTGTTTGATCCATGATGTCACACTCTCCTTATATGACGAGATAGGAATCTGCTTACCTGATTAGCCTATCCGAATTCCTCGGAAGTATGCACCATATGCTGATAAAGACCTGCCAACGCCGAGGGTTTACAAGCTCTTTCTCATACGAACATGCAGAATATCTGCATCATAAAAAGGTTCTTCCGAAATCACTTCATAACCCAGTTTTTCATAAAATTTCTGAGCCTGACATTGTGCATCCAGTACAGAATAGGTTAAGCCAAGTTCACGTGCCCGCTCTTCCATGGCCAACAGAAGCACTCGTCCATAACCAAATGAACGATGAGACTCAAGCACCGCGATCCGCTGCATTTTGGCTGTATCCTTGCTGTAATAGATCAGACGTCCCGTGGCAACAGCCTGCCCATCCGTACTTAACAATACATGATGTACATCAGGACTGATGACATCATATTGATCAATTTCAATCTCGGCAGGCACCTGTTGCTCGATCACAAAAACGTGATGGCGAATCCCCAAGGCTTGCTCCAGTTGTTCTTCCGTCGTTACATAACTAATCTCAGCTGCCAATTCCATTCCTTCTTTCTGCTCTTGCGCGACATATCAGACTGAATTATACAAAAAAATGCTTTTCCTGTATAGTTAAGTCTGGAACATATTGGGAGAGGAGGAACTAGCGATGGGCATGGCAGGCATCATGGTAATTACATTGCTAATGTCGGCGGGAATGATTGCTCTGTTGTATTACGTGACCAAGAAAGCATACTCACGGAAGTGGGATGAAGATGAGTAATTCACCTGTTAACCTTCACGGTAGGACTTCACTGCTCCCTCGTGGAGAATATACATCTTGAATCACAGATTTGGAGTACACGTCTAGCCAGACAGGCAGAGAATCACCATTTTCATTGGGCTGGTGTAATTGTTGAAATTGTACTGTATGTTCATCCCGCTCCAAGCCGCAACCAGTAACGGTTGTAATGAGAATCACAAGCCCAGCAAAGAGAAAGAAGCATTTGGTAAATGTATGTTTATTGGACTTTGACCGTTTTGTTGAGTTTCTCATAGGGAATTCACCTCGTTGTATAAATGGGAATCTTTCCTTTATTGTGCACCATTTCGGGTGAATTATAACCAAATAAATGATTGACAATGAACACGGTTACTTGATATGATACTGTTACTTGATTGGGAAACAATTATATATCATGATCTGTTAGCTCAGCTGGGAGAGCACTATCTTGACAGGGTAGGGGTCAGTGGTTCGAGCCCACTACAGATCATACACGAGAAGCCTTACGATGTAAGGCTTCTTTTCTTTTTTTATGAACTGTGAAGAAGGCGTAAAATAAGTTTTGGGGACAGATGGGGGACGAAATGAAAAATTCCTCATTACCTCAGCGCCACAGACAATTCACCTTACTCTTACTTAGATAAATGATTTAGTTTTGGTCACTAAAAACGGTAAGGCTTTTTCTATATATTGTTCTGCCGGAGGAGACCCATGATTTAAACAATCCAAGGACGCTGCGTAAATTCCTGCACTTAATATAACTGCACCGATCTTTAAAGCTTTTGAATCAAGATTAGCGTGTTGTTTTAGTAATAGAGAATAGAAAAAGTTTTCCAAATTTCTATTCATTTTTTGTTCGGCGATTGTTCTAAATGATTCATAGCTCACTTTGGAATATTAGGCTGCAAGATGGGCATGATGCTTTAACAGAAAGGCAACTTCATGAATATACTTATCGGGAGAAAACAATAGGAGGGATTAATATGAAGGATCAACATTATCCGGGCGTACCCATGAAAAGGAGATTTGCTGATCACCATGGCAAGGGAAGTAAAGAAATCAACAAAATGAAAGCGTATTCATATAATAATGACATTCGCCCTATCATTCGTATTACTCAGGAGCCGGCTGCGAATGTGGGTAATGTTGTTGATTTTTCAATCCTATTAAAGGACACTTCGGATAGTTTATATTCGTCACCGGTAAAAGGTAATATCCTGCTCACGAAGGAGTTGAGTTCCATGTCCATGGCTGAAAATATTGCTCAGGCAGCACTCGATGCAGCGATGAAGGCGAACAGGGCCATTGCGCCATACGATTATTGCGATGCAGAATCCAGACGGATGTACACACCTCAATTTGATAAAAAAATGGACAATCCCATATATACCGCTGCAATGGCGGGTCTTCAATCGATCTATTGGTTTCGGGCGATCAAGGTAAAGGGGCTTATCCCTGATGCAAAAGCAGATTATTATGCCACGTATTCTACCAATCATAATAACATCGGAGGAATTGGACTAGCCTACTCGAACAATCCGACAGGACCATGGACGAAACATGGACAGGTATATCTGGATACCGTGGTTGGGAATTCGACAGAAACGCCATTTGTAATCTGGAACGATGTTGAACAATTATTTTTTATGTACTATCAACAAAACGGACTGGGGATCAATCAATCGACGGCACTTGCAACCTCTGTAGACATGATTAACTGGACAAGAGTGGGTTTGATTCTGGACAAACCTCCTGGTTTCCCAGGTGATGGTCATACCGGATACTTCTCGTGCTTTAGAAATGGTGGCAAATGGATCGGTTTCTCGGTGATGGGCGGCGGTGACTTCGGCCGTAAATGTATCTGGCATTCTCATGATGGGCGCAGCTGGCTAGCTGATCCTAGACCATTAATGGGTGGTAATGATGCCACTTTAAACGCGGGTGAAAACATTTCGAGACCCAATGCTGGTGTATTTATGTACAAAGGGAGCATGTGGTGGCTCGGCATGTTATCGGTTTATGCTTCCGGTGGGGTTACGACCGTAGCTCGGCCTGCTATTGCCAAGATCAGCGCAGACTTTCGTCAACTGCTGGACAAACCTTCAGATATACATTTTCCGGCATTGAATTGGGAAACGACAAACATGCAATCCATGATGGTGTCCGTTATGGACGGAGTAGTGTACGTGTATTACAATACCGATCATAATATCGGTGTAGCCTATTCGGTGGGGGTGTAGAGATGGTTATACGTGATGCAGCGGGTCAGATCGTGCCATTTGGAAAAGTTCACAAACAGCTTGTGGCCGATTTTCTTCATGGAACGTTACCGGATTGGCTTGAGGTGGTGGGTACACCTACGTTTGAGCCTTTGCCCGATAGAGGGACCATTACAGTTACAACACCGGCAACGGCAGGAGCCTCAGCCGAGTTGAAAATGAAGCATCTGATTGACAGCTCGAAAGTAACAGCCATTGCAGTCACTTTGGAAGCGTTACAATTGAACGGGAACATTGGTATTTCAGTTCAGCTTGGCATTAAATCGAAAGATAGTAAAGCCGGAATCACGTTTTTTCAGAACGTCAATCAGAAGTATGGTATGGTTCGTGCCTATAAAGCAGATGGAACGTATACCGATTTCAAGCAAAACATGGTGTTCTTCACCACACATGGCGTAGCAGGAGATGAGGCACAGAACCGTAAGAACCTGACTGTGCTGCTCTGCACCGGATTACAGTTCTCAGCTGGGTTCGAGAGACCGTCCGTATGGCTTGGTGCGGATGACCAGTATGGCGGTGTTGCTGCTGATCTCAGTGGTGGGATATTCCAACATGGAAACTTGCAATGTCTGTTGAAACTGACTACAAGCCCCGCAGAGGCCAAGTATTTCAAATGTGCACAGATGAAAGTGGATATCTGGAGTAACTGATTGGAATGCTGAAGAGTATAAATCAATTAACTGCATGGATTGGTAAAAAGACATACTTTGAAGGAATGAGGTACCTAAGCACGGACACTTTGAAAAAGAAGTGCAGTGTTCGGGTACCTTTTTATTTAGGGAAGATTCATGATTGTACCGCCTGCTGCACCAGCAACGACAACGATCCACGGTGGTACTTTCCAGAAAACGAGCATTAGAAACAATATGCATACGAGTGCAAAATCAACAGGAGTCAGGATTGCAGTTGTCCAGAGCGGATCGTATAACGACGCCAACAAAATACCTACAACGGCTGCATTAATGCCGATTAATGTTCCTTGAATTTTCGAGCTTTTACATAAAGAATTCCAGAAGGGCAATGCGCCTACGATCAGAAGGAATGCTGGCAAAAAGATAGCGATCGTTGCAACGAAAGCACCTGGGACCCCGCGCATCATCGCACCTAAATAACTGGCAAAGGTGAACAATGGTCCAGGTACAGCTTGTGCTGCTCCATATCCCGCCAAAAAGTCGGACTTGTTCATCAGACCTGCAGGGACGAATTCACGTTCCAGTAACGGAAGTACAACATGCCCTCCACCAAATACAAGTGAACCTGAACGGTAGAAGCTATCAAAGAATAACAGCCATCCCGAACGATCAAATGGTGCGAGTACAGGGAGAAGAATCAGGATTCCAAAGAACGTAGCCAAACAGAATATTGCCAAGTTACGACTCACAGGAATAGACAAGTCTACTGTCTGAATGCCTGTCATTTTTCTAAAATGGATCATGCCTACCATGCCTGCAATAACAATAAAAAGGATTGGAGTGAACGCAGTCTGCCACACAAGGGTCGCCGCTGCAGTAAATATAGCGATGGTTGCCCTGTAACGGTCAGGAGTTAGTTTTTGCCCCATGCCCAATATCGCTTGAGCAACAATAGCTACTGCAACAATCTTAAGGCCGTGAATCCAGCCAGTACGGCTGATATCAAATCCTTGTAGAAGGAAAGCGAACAAAACTAACGCAATGACAGAAGGAAGTGTAAAACCAAGCCAAGCTATCAGTCCCCCTAGAAAACCGCCCCGGATGATGCCAATTCCAATCCCGACTTGACTGCTGGCAGGACCGGGCAAAAATTGACATAGCGCAACTAAATCTGCATAGCTTCGTTCATCCATCCATTTTCTACGACGAACATATTCTTCATGAAAGTAACCGAGATGAGCGATCGGTCCTCCAAATGAAGTCAGGCCGAGTCTGGTGGATACAGCCAACACCTCAGAAAGTGCCCTGACTTTATTAGGTTTGGGCTTGTCCGGGGTTAGGAATGAATTATTCTCCAAACGTGTTATTCCTCCTTAACGGTTCGACTTAGATTATCTGATGGATGAAAGTTAAAGAAAAATACATTTCCTCTACCGATAACTACATTATAATTCTCCTCATCGCTATTCATTTAAACGCAGCATTAAACTATATTATTTTTATATTAACTATTTACATACACAATTTAATTGTGTACAATGTAATTGTTAGCGATAAAAAAGAGATCGAAATGTAGTCAAAATAAATCTAAAAAACTAAAGGAGTTTTCAAACATGAAAACATTATATGAAACAACAGTCATCAATACAGGCGGACGTCAAGGAATCGTACAATCGCCAGATAACGTGTTTATGTTGGATGTTGCTGCACCACCTGAACTCGGAGGACAAGTGACGACAGCTACCAATCCGGAGCAGTTGTTTGCAGCGGGATATAGTGCTTGTTTTAACTCCGCACTGGAGTTTCAATTGAAGAAACACAAAGTTGAAATTGAAAGAAGTACCGTAGCTGCTACTGTAATGTTGGTGACGGACTCTGAGGACAATGGCGTGAAGCTTCAAGTCGATTTGGAAGTTAAGATTCTCGGTCTGGATGAGGAAACAGCACAGAAATTTGTGAAACTTGCCCATGACTACTGCCCATATTCCAAAGGAATCAAAGGGAACGTGAATGTTAACGTGGAACTGGCGTAATCATTGAAACTAATTGTTGTTATAAGAAGCCTCCGAGAAATCGGAGGTTTTTTGTATTGTTTTGCTCTGCTGTAAGAAGTGCTTTGCCCGTAAAAAGCAATCATAATGATTGTTATATACCCATAGGGGGTATAATGAAGGGTATAACTGGAATTAAAGGAGTGCAAAACATGAAAAAATATTTACTGACCCTATCGACTATATTGATTACAAGCAGTTTGATTTTGAGTGGATGTGGCAAGGAGACTCGGCAAACTATTGAAAGTAACGATGACAGTCATACAGGTGCCGCAGGTGAGATGCACCATTCTGAATCGGGAGAGCTACCGGAAGGACTGCGGGAAAAAAACAACTCCACCTTCCCAGTAGGAAGTCAGGCGCTGATGAGTGCCGACCACATGTCAGGCATGAAGGGTGCGAAAGCAAAGATTGTTGGAGCCTATGAAACTACGGTATATGCAGTTACGTATACGCCAACAACAGGCGGAGATCCCGTGCAAAATCATAAATGGGTTATCCATGAGGAAATACAGGACCATAAGGAACAACCGTATGCGGCAGGTTCTGAGGTAGTGTTGAGCGCTGATCACATGAAAGGGATGAAGGGTGCGAAGGCCATTATTGATTCTGCTGAAGAGACAACGGTATATATGGTTGATTATCCCCCGACAACAGGGGGAGATTTGGTTAAGAATCACAAATGGGTCACAGAAGAAGAACTGACGGCTATCCAATAGAACCATTTGTATGAAACAGCCCTTTTTATGCAGAAAAATCAAATTCTTACTCCATTATGGGTTATAATGGTATTAGGATTATATAAAGTTGCTGAAAGGGGCATGTACTTATGATGGATTTTAGCAAACCACCCCATGGCTCTGAGACCGATACACACCGTCAGCGTCATCAAGAGAATGAACAGAAATACCTGTCCGGAGGGAAGGGCATTTGGTACGAAATCAGTAACTGGCTCATTCTGGGAGGCATCCTTCTTGTCATCTTCTTATTATTTAAATACGTTTTCTAAGTGCACCAAGCTTGACTATGTCAAAGTACTGTAAATTGTAAAGCTTGTTGATATATATGATAAGGAAGCAAAAGAGCCAAGTTTTAATAGGCTCTTTTTTTGTTATGACGTTATTGAAAGTTAAAAATAATAATAGATAAATAATAACAAATGACAAAAATCAATAATTGTCATTTGTTATCGAGTATGTTAATCTAATCTCATTGGAGGTGGCAAGTGGATGGTGTTAACCATCTCGTTCATATGGTAAAAGACAAAACTTCTGAATTTCTCACCAAAGAGCAGATTATATCAGCTACTCAGGAAACGATAAGACGCTTCGGTGCTGCCAAAACATCCGTCACCGATGTCGCCAAATTACTCGGAGTCAGTCATGGAACGATATACAGACATTATGCCAGCAAGAAGGAATTGCTTGAAGGTGTCACTGAACAATGGCTTAAAGATGAAATAATCACACCTTTAACTTCGGTAACTGAGGATGAGAACAACGCAAGGGAAGGTATATATCATCTGAAAGTATATATAGAAACATTAATACATCTTAAACGTCATTATGCTGAGTCAGATCCCGAATTATTTGAGATGTATGCGCGGGTTACGCAGGAATCAGCTGATCTGATCCGCAAACATGTGGAACATCTTATACTCCATTTGAGCGAAATTATTCGACAGAATCACCAGTTTAAGTTCAGTGATCCTAAGGTAACAGCAACGGCTATTCTTCATGCAACGGCTCGTTTCCATCACCCGGCACATGCCTATGAATGGCGCAGCGATGCGATAGATGATGAATTTGCACAAGTATGGTTATTAGTCGAACACGGTTTATCTAATATGAATGAAGAAGGTGGGAGATCGAATGAATAAACTAACAGGTAAGGTTGCTGTGGTCACAGGATCGTCGCGAGGTATTGGGCGTGCCATTGCGGAGCAACTCGCGGAGCTCGGAGCCGATGTGGTGATTAATTATGCAAGTCGTCCGGACAAAGCAGAAGAGGTAGCAGACATTGTTCGGCAAAAAGGAGTTCGTGCCATTACCGTGCAAGCGGATTTGGCGAGGAAGGAAGATGTGGAACGTCTGTTTTCCGAAACGATCAGCGAGCTTGGCAAAGTGGATATTTTAATCAATAATGCAGGCATCATGAAGACAACTCCTCTAGCGGAAGTGACAGAGGAAGAGTTTGATCAGCAGTTTGCCATTAATGTCAAAGGCACGTTCTTTGCTTGCCAACAAGCGCTTAAACATATGGAAGATGCAGGACGTATCGTGAACTTTTCTACCTCGGTAACAGGACAGATGTTTCCTGGGTACAGTGTGTATGCAGGGACCAAGGGGGCGGTAGAGCAGATCACCCGTCAACTCGCCAAGGAGTTTGGTTCCAAACAGATTACGATTAATGCAGTCGCACCAGGTCCGGTCAACACGGAGTTGTTCTCGGTTGGCAAGACGGAGCAACAGCTGGAAGGAATCCGTAAAATGAATGCATTCGGTCGTCTGGGTGAGCCGGAAGACATCGCGAGTGTCATTTCATTTCTGGTAGGCCCGGAGTCTCAATGGGTTACGGGTCAGACGATCCGAGTGAATGGTGGCTTTATTTAACATAACTGAAATCAGTTCGATTATTCCATTTGACACACAACCGGGCGAATCCCCATATGATGCATTACATCAGTAAGCACTTGGGGAAATGGGGAATCCGGGATGGCAAAGGCAAAAGGAAAGAAAGCTCCCGCGTTAAAGAGTGACAAAATTCGTGTATCCATGAAGTTGGTGACTTCGGATGTATGCGAGAGATGCAAGACACCATGTACACGAGGAATGGATTACGCTGCACGTATGAGAATTGAAGGGGCACTAGGCAAGGGTGTTCCCTGTATTTTGACCCGCCATACTTCTTCGTAACTCTTCGTATAATCCCGTATATATAACAATAATAGGACAGAGGCATCCTTTAATGAGGATCGCCTCTTTTTGAGTACTCCAAGGGGTGGAAAAAAATCTGGATAAAAAATGAAAAATGATGAAAAACAGCGCAACTTTGTGGATGAATCTGCAGTATAAATGTACAACAGCTAGCAGCAGGGGAGGGAATATTGACGGGATGAAATGGAAACGAATATTGCTTTGTGTCACGGTATTCTCCTTGCTCGGCGGGTCTTTATTGTTTGCAGATTCGGTGAACGAGAAGATTCGAGTTCTCATTAACGGCAAGGAAGCAGCTGATGGAGGTTATCTCATTGATGGAACGACCTATGTACCTGTAAGGGAAACCGGAGGCGTCGTCAAATGGGATAGCAGCAACAAGAGAGTAACGGTGATCAAACCGAATGTACATATTTTTCTCTTCAAGGGAGACACTGTATTTGGCAACGTTAACGTAGGTAAGTTGAAATTTAATGTATTTTCACAAGTGGACAGTCTGACAGCTGATGTAGCTGCTGTGAAAGTTACGATCACTAATCCGAGCGGTCAGGTGAAAGATATCCAGTCCCAGGAGCTTACGACCCAGAAGGATAACTTCTGGTTCCGCACATATGATTTTACGTACGATTTCAGTCGTGCTGGCAAGTACCAGGTAGGCTTTCATATTAAAGAAAATGCAAACAGTAGCTACGTCCTGGTAGCGGAGAAAATCATTACAGCGCTGAACGATTGAAGCGAAAGTAACGCTGCCCTTTTAAATTGACCTAGGTCATTGAACATGTTACGATATGCAAGGTTACACAATTTCTATTTATAAAGCGAGGTATTTCAATGAGCGATCACACACATGAACACGGCGATGGCTGCGGATGCGGGCAAGACCACGACCACGACCACGAGCATGAAGAAGTCCTTCTCACATTAACAGACGAGAACGGCCAAGACGTGGAGATGGTTTTGGTGGAGACGTTTGACGTGGAGAAGCATGTTTATGCGCTCCTGCTGGAACGTAACAATCCTGAAGCTGACGGCATCATCCTGCGTATGGAAGAAGAAGACGAGGAAATGGTGCTCTACAATATTGAAGACGAAGAAGAGTGGAACCGCGTTGAAGCGGCTTACAACGAACTCGTTGCATCACAAGAATAGTCATTCTTTTGGAACATAACATGAAGGCTCCTTGATTTCAGGGGGCCTTTTGTTTGTTCTCAAGAGGAAGACGAGCATTTTCATGACCGGTTTGAACGACGAAATAGACGGGAAAATGCAAACTCACTTATCCCATAAAATAAAAAAGGACCAAGCTTAGGGCTTGGTCCTTTACGTTCATCCCATTTACAGCGCAAATGGGGTTGTTTTAGAAAATGGCATCGGCTTCCACGATCACTTTAACGTTGGTTACGCTGCGATCTTCGGGGCCTTTGACAGGCAAGCCAACTTCGACATGATCAATGATGTAGTCGATGTTCTCTTGGGTAATAACTTCACCCGGTAACAGGATTGGAATACCTGGCGGATACACATAGATGAATTCCGAAATAATACGTCCTGCGGATTCCTTGAACGGAATGACTTCGGTATCACCGTAGAATGCATCACGTGGAGTCAGCATCAACTGTGGAATATCCGGAACTTTAACCACCAGTTCATGGGCCGGGTTCACTTGATAATACGTACGGGAGAGATCCTGCAAAGCGTTCAGCAAGATATCTACGCTGTCATCCGTATCTCCTGGCGTGATGAGACAAAGAATATTGTACATATCACTAAGTTCGACCTCGATGTTGTAATGTTCGCGCAGCCAGTTCTCTGTCTCATATCCTGTAATACCCAAGTGACGGACATGGATCGTAACTTTGGTTGGATCATAGTTGAAGGTCGCTTCTGTACCCAGCAGCTCTTTACCGAAGCAATACAGTCCATCCATATCGTTAATCGAACGTCTGGCAAACTCGGCTAATTCAATCGCCTTCTGTGCAATTTCACGACCGTGGAGTGCCAGGTTACGTCTTGATGTGTCGAGTGAAGCAAGCAAAATGTATGAAGTTGATGTTGAGGTGAGCAGACTCAGAATCGTCTGTACACGCTGTGGATTCACGAACCCGTTCTTCGTGTTCAGGTTGAGTACGGAGCTCTGTGTCATGGAGCCACCAAGCTTGTGGACACTGGTTGCAGCCATATCGGCACCTGCTGCCATCGCTGACAACGGCAGATCCTCATGGAAATGAATAAGTACGCCATGTGCCTCATCAACAAGTACAGGGACTTGATAGCTATGTGCAAGCTCAACAATCTCTTTTAGATCGGTAACTACACCGTAGTAGGTCGGGTTAATCACGAGCAATGCCTTGGCATCTGGATGACGCTCAAGTGCGCGACGGATAGACTGTGTAGTCACTCCGTGATCAATACCCAGATTGACGTCTTGTGAAGGGGAAACAAATACAGGTTTGGCGCCTGAGAAAATAATGGCGGACAAAACCGATTTATGCACATTACGGGGCACAATAATTTTGTCACCCGGTGTACATACAGACAGAATCATGGTCATGATGGCACTGCTTGTGCCTTGTACACTAAAATAGGTATAATCGGCTCCGAAGGCATCTGCTGCCAGGATCTGTGCTTCCTGAATGACACCGGTAGGCTGATGCAGGTCATCCAGCGGTGCGATGTTAATCAAATCTATGGAGAAGGCATTATCGCCAATAAATTCACGGAATTCGGTATCCGCTCCCAATCCTTTTTTATGGCCCGGAATATGAAACTGTACCGGATTGAGTGCCGCATGATTTTTTAAAGCGGTAAACAGCGGCGTACGGTGGTGATTCATCAGTGCTGTCACAACCCTTCCTAATAAAATTGGTAAACAAAGATGAGTATAGCAAATTAAGAACCGAATGCAACAGTATAATCGACAATTTTTTAAATTGCCGAGATTTGGGCACATTCCCCACGGTTACACTAAGGATAAGGAATGGGTTAATGAACGCCGAAAGGGGAAAAAGAATGCAAACCGACACAAAACCAGCCAAAATTTTGCGATCACCATTTTTTATCGCGATGTGGCTGACACTTTTTCTAGTTGAAATTATCAAAGGAGCCCTGTTGGTAGCTGTTTTGCCCGTGTATATGGACAATATTCTGGGTCTGTCCGCAGGTGTTATCGGTGTAGCCTTTGCGCTTCAATATCTGGGAGATAATCTGTTCCGGGCACCTTCCGGGTGGGCCGCAGAACGGATCGGCTTTCGTGCAACGATGGTTACAGCACTAATCTGTACCTTAATCGCTGTTATTATGATCCTTTTTCTTAAAAGCGCCTTTGGACTGGCCATGGCCTGTCTGATCCTTGGTGTTGGTACGTCACCGCTCTGGCCTTGCGCCATGACAGGGGTGACTGCGATGTCAGGCCCACAGAACAAAAATGGTACAGCAATGGGAGCGCTGGAGATGGCCGCTTTGGGCGGCACAGGGCTTGGACCCGTGGGCATGAACTGGTTGCTGGAGCGCACGCATCATGATTATCGAACCATATTTCTCGTGCTGATGGGATGTGCCATTCTGGTTATCCTGGTAGCCATGATTCTTCCCGGACGTGTCATCGTCGAAGGAGAGCATGCCGAGCAAGCAGCGAAGAATGGAGATGTGAAGTATCCAGCCAAACCGAATCTGCTCACGCCGTTTATCCGGCTGCAAAAGAGTGTGAAGGGCACATTGCAACGGGTGCGCAGCACGCTTAATGTCAATCCGCTCGTGTATCCTGCGTTGTTTATGCAGTCGTTTGTGATCGGGCTGCTCAGTCCGGTAATTACGTTATACACACGCACAGACCTGCACATCTCTCCGAACCTATACAGTTTGTTGCTGATTGCGGGCGGTGGAATAACAGTCATTGCCTTACTGCCTGTTGGTAAAATGGTAGACAGGTTCGGCACCAAACCGTTCCTGAACGTTGGTTTTTTGATGGCGGCAGCGAGTCTGTTCGCATTCTCCTCCATAACATCCATTCCCGTGGTGTTTGGTGTTGTCATGCTGGTGGGAATCAGTTATGCCATGATTTTGCCAGCCTGGAATGCGTTTGTAGCCACACTGATTCCCAAAGGGGAGCGGGGAGCAATCTGGGGATTTTTCCTTACACTACAAGGATCAGGAATGGTTGTAGGCCCCATTGTTTCCGGACTGCTGTGGGATCACGTTAGTCATCCGGCTCCATTCATCGGTAGTGCCATCGTCATGGCAGGACTTGCCGTCGTGCATTTTGTATTATCTCGGAATCCGTTCCGTACTGCTCCGGCCAAATAAGCAACAGAAAAGGGAGTTCCGTGAACCTTCGTGGTTGTGGAGCTCCCTTTTTCGCGCCCATAATATCAACAAAATCGGGGGCTTGCCCCTGTGCTCCTGCGGAAAGCTGCAATCCTGCGGCCCTTTCGGTGAAAAATAGTCAAATAACCAAGTACCCTTACATAAAATGAAGTATAAAATAGGGTAAGCCGATTGAGTAGAAGCGATTGAAGACGAGGGCCGGAGCAATTCCGGTACAGATGGAGGGAGTGCCGTGAATAAGAGTTATGAAGTTGAATATTGCAATCTGGAGCTGCGGTTCAACCGTCGGCATATCCAAAATTTGATCAAAGACCTTATTCGTGAGGGGTATTCACTATATTGGAGCGAGGACGAATCCTTTTTTATCCTGTCTGTCCGTACTGGCCGCAAGCTGGTAAAGCTCCGTTTTCAACAGACACGCAGTGGTAACTATAAGATGACAGGTGATTACATTATCAAGGACGCGAAGCTTGCAGAGTGGCTGGAGAAGCTGATTGGAGATACACGCGGGCATGCGGTTGTGAAGCGGTTCAAGGATCAGCAGATGACCGTGGAGAACATTTTATTCGGAGAAGTTATTCGGCTCGTGGAAGTGTCCGGGTTCAAACAGCGTGTTATTTTTCAAAAGGAACCTGCGCCGACGGCGGAAGAGATGGAAGAAATGTTCCTCTCGCGCGAAGGCGAAGAGCGACTCATGTTGTTACGCATGGAAGTGGACGATGAACTGGAGCGCCTGTATACGGCTGTTCAGCTGAATAATACGGAAAAGGCAAATGCCTGCCGCGAAGCATTGAAACAGTTGTCTGGACATCTGTTAATGCTGGAAGGTTGATGAATATTTCTTTTGAAAGTCATCTATTCCAAAGCCCCGGCGCAAGCCAGGGCTCTATTTTTGTGCCTAACGGGCATCACGGACGACAGGGGTCGACGATAGAATATTGCGAGCTTTCAATCCAGGCATCAAATTCATCCAATCCTTTGGTGAGCAACAGGTTGGCTTCGAAAGAAGTGATGGGTACTGCCCACAGTAATGCTACCGTCTCATGACCCACATGAATCTGTTCGAGGGATTCTTTTTCTCCCCGCAATTCATCAATGAGAAAGGCATTCGCATTCCATCGGGCTAGTGCTAATTCGCTTGATTCCATCACACGGGGAACCGTCGAATTCGGCACATTTTCGATGTGATGGGAGATCAGATCGACCAGGTACGTGTTGACACGCTCCACCTCTTCACCGCCAAGATCCGGTTGCAGCGCAAGCATCCATTCAGCAGCTACAAGCTCTCCTGAGGGCCGCGTTGCCTGAGACAACCCTACCGTCACGAATCTTGCGATGCCAGATTGAATTGTGGCCGGAAAATAATAGATTTCTACATGAATGTTTCTGTCTGGCTTCGAAAGAACGATCCTGAGCTCTGGCACCCCCCATTCATTCATATACGCCCCCAGAAGAAATGTTCTTCGAATATCCAGGGAAAACCGTTCCTCTTTTGAGAGCTGCTCTAACGCCATTATGTACAATCCTCCTTTTTGTTCGAACTTCATTGGATATAATTATAGCATTGTACAATACAATATTGGATTACTTTGGCATGATGTATTGCCTTCACGGTTCTATTTATGAAAATACGATGAACACCTCAGCAGATTGGGGTGTTTTATCGTTGCGTAACGGTGTCACGGGGTTCACTTCTATACATAAAACCGTTAAAATAGGAGTATTGTTGAGAATTTATTTCAATAAAATTAATTGGAGCAAAGGATGGAGGACCAGATGACAAAACAACAAATCGGCGTAATTGGCCTGGCTGTCATGGGCAAAAATTTGGCCCTTAACATTGAAAGCAGAGGTTTCTCGGTATCGGTATATAACCGTTCCCCGGAGAAAACCAATGATCTTCTGAAAGAAGCTGAAGGTAAAAACCTGACAGGCTCATTCTCCATTGAAGAGTTCGTAGCATCCCTGGAATCCCCGCGCAAAATTTTGATCATGGTACAAGCCGGCAAAGCGACCGACGCTACCATTGAACAACTGCTTCCTCACTTGGATGAGGGCGACATCATCATCGATGGAGGGAACGCATACTTCCCTGACACGCAACGTCGCAGCAAAGAGTTGGAAGACAAAGGCATTCGCTTCATCGGTACAGGTGTATCCGGTGGTGAAGAAGGCGCATTGAAAGGCCCTTCCATTATGCCAGGTGGACAGGAAAGTGCTTATAAACTGGTTGAACCGATTCTGACGGCAATCTCGGCCAAAGTCGGTGACGATCCATGTTGTACATATATTGGACCTGACGGTGCCGGACATTATGTAAAAATGGTGCATAACGGTATCGAGTACGGAGACATGCAGTTGATTGGTGAAGCTTACCACTTGCTCAAATCCGTATTGAACGTTTCCGTTGAAGAGCTGCACGCGATCTTTACGGAATGGAATCAAGGAGAGCTGGATAGCTACCTGATCGAAATTACGGCGGATATCTTCTCCAAATACGATCCAGAAACTGGCAAACCAATGGTTGATGTCATTCTGGACGCTGCAGGACAAAAAGGAACAGGTAAATGGACAAGCCAAAGCGCGCTGGATCTCGGCGTACCATTGTCCATGATTACGGAATCCGTATTCTCCCGTTTCCTTTCTGCCATGAAGGACGAGCGTGTAGCAGCTAGCAAAATCCTGAGTGGACCAGCGACTGAAGCGTTCTCCGGGGACAAAAAAGCATTCATTGAGAGCGTGCGTAAAGCCCTCTTCGCAAGTAAAATCGTATCCTATGCACAAGGATTTGCACAAATGCGTGCAGCTTCCGATGAGTATGGCTGGGATCTGAAATACGGCAACATTGCCATGATCTTCCGTGGTGGTTGCATCATCCGTTCGCAGTTCCTGCAAAACATCAAGGAAGCTTATGATAAAGACGCAGCTCTGAAAAACTTGCTCTTGGATCCTTACTTCCAAAACATCGTTGAGTCTTATCAAGGCGCATGGCGTGAAGTTGTAGCGGCTGCTGTACAACAAGGTGTTCCGGTACCAGGCTTCTCAAGCGCTCTTTCTTACTACGACAGCTACCGTACAGAGCGTTTGCCAGCAAACTTGCTGCAAGCACAACGTGACTACTTCGGTGCTCACACTTTCAAACGTGTGGACAAAGAAGGCAGCTTCCACCACAACTGGATGGAGTAGTACCACATATACAAGTCTATTAGATTTGGCTAGTGCCCCTTTAAGTGGCAGCTTTGGCCTGTTGAAAGGCTCATAAAGAGGTTTGGTGTTCCGGTTATTGCCGGTTAACGCCAGGCTTCTTTTTTATAAATAAGCTCATTGGAGTTCGTTATGTTGCTGGATGGTCCAACGGAAGTCGGTAAGGAGATGGTCTTTCCCAGTCCGCAGGGCTGTGTTATGATAGGACAAAAGTGCTCACGAATTGCTTGAATTAAAGGAGTGTACACCTTGAGCAAGTCTAACAATATTATTCTCATTGGCATGATGGGAACTGGCAAATCTACCGTCGCTGACATGCTTGCACGCGAGCTTGGCTACCGATTGATTGATGTGGACGCCGCGGTGGAAAAAGAGGAAGGTTGTACGATTCCAGAACTGTTCACTGACAAGGGAGAGACGTATTTCCGTGATGCCGAGAGCCGTACGTTATGCTCGGTACTGGAGAAAAAGTCACAGGTCATAGCGACCGGAGGTGGCGTGGTGCTGCGTTCGGATAATTGTGACGTGATGTCGAAGAATGGTTGGGTTGTAGCCCTGACTGCTGATCCAGCAGTGATTGTAGAACGTGTTAGCGGCTGTGACAATCGTCCGCTTCTTGCAGGCAATGCAGAGGAACGCATCAAGACGATTATGGAAGAACGTAAAGACGCATATCGGTTCGCGCATTATACGGTGGATACAACCGAGTTATCCGCTGCTGAAGTGACTCGTTTAATTTTAGCGCATTACCGCGTCTAAGCTTGTGATCATCGAAGTTTCTTGGTGGATAGATGGTGGCAGATAACACAAAACGGGCCATATGGCCCGCTTCTAGGAGTGGAGTAGAGGTCACACAAGGTTACAATGACTTAACTCCGCTCCGAGTTTTTCTAGTCTTCCTGTTGCCATTGAAGCATGCCACCGACCATGTTCGTACAGCCTTCATATCCGAGTTGCTGCAGATATTCACATGCACGTTCACTGCGGTAACCGCTGCGACAGATGATTACGATCTCGCCTGACTTATCAATCTCAGACAGTCGGTCCGGAATCTGTCCAAGCGGGATATGCTTGGCGCCTTCGATCATGCCTTGTGCCACTTCATCGTCCTCGCGGACGTCTATCATCTGCAGCTTCTCTCCTGCCTGTAAACGGCGGCGCAGCTCAGATGTTTCAATTTCAGCTATTTGTGTCATATTCAGGTCCTCTTTTCTGTATGGACTTAACGCCTATAATGATACCCAAGCGATGCACGGAATGTCAATTTGGCAACAATATAATCAACGAAGGAGAATTTCATCCATGGACGTTATTGTTAAACCAACCCCTACCCTGAACGGGGAAATCGGAGCTCTGTCCTCCAAAAACTACACGACTCGTTATTTGCTGGCTGCTGCCTTGGCAGAAGGCACAAGTACCATTCATTTCCCGGCACACAGTGAAGACAGTGACGCCATGCGCAGATGTATTCGCGATCTGGGGGCAGTGCTTGAAGAAGACGACAGCAAGATTGTGATCCAGGGCTTTGGCAGTGATCCCCGTGATGTGCGTGAATTGAATGTAGGCAATGCGGGTGCAGTACTTCGTTTCCTGATGGGCGTTACAGCGCTTTGTCCTGAAGTTACTTTTGTGAATACGTACCCGGATTCGCTCGGCAAACGCCCGCATGATGACCTGATCGATGCGCTTGGTCAACTGGGTGTAGAAGTACAACATGAACAAGGGCGCCTGCCGATTACGATCAAAGGTGGCAATGCCAAGGGGGGACACATTCGTGTATCCGGCTCCGTTAGCTCCCAATATCTTAGCGCATTGCTGTTTGTTACGCCTTTGCTTGCAGAAGACAGCACCATTGAAGTGCTGAATGACCTGAAGTCCAAGGTCGTTATCGGACAGACCCTGGAAGTACTGGAGCAGGCAGGCATCGTTATCCATGCAAGTGATGATTACATGTCCTTCCGTGTACCAGGTGGACAGGCTTACCAGCCAACGACCTACACAGTTCAAGGGGACTACCCGGGCTCAGCAGCGGTTCTTGCCGCAGCAGCGGTTACACAGTCTGATGTGAAGATTTTGCGCTTGATGGAGCAGAGTAAGCAAGGTGAACGTGCCATCGTTGATGTGTTGCGTATGATGGAAGTGCCATTGACACATGAGAACGATGTCGTACACGTTCAAGGCAATGGTAGACTGAAAGCGATCGAATTCGACGGGGATGCCGCGACGGACGCCGTTTTGGCTATGGTAGCCGCAGCTGTGTTTGCGGAAGGCACGTCACGGTTCTATAATGTAGAGAACCTGCGTTACAAGGAATGTGACCGAATCACTGATTATTTGAACGAGCTGCGGAAGGCAGGAGCGAACGTCGAAGAGCGTCAGGCTGAGATTATCGTACACGGGCGTCCGGAAGGCGTTGAAGGTGGCGTTGAGATTAACGCTCATTACGATCATCGCGTAATTATGGCGCTTACAGTCGTTGGTCTGCGTTCCAAGGAACCACTTCGTATTCGGGATGCACACCATGTAGCCAAGTCTTATCCGCAATATTTCGATCATTTGCAGGCGCTTGGCGCCTCGGTTCAATGGGTAAAAGAGTAAATAACTGAAAACTGTCTTTTGAACACGCACTTTAATCAGAAAAGGATGGTGCTTGAACATGGAATTTAACAACCCTACTCGTGAAGAAATTGGACAACTTTTGCGCAAGGCAGGCAACATCGCAGTCGTCGGCTTATCAGACAAATCGGATCGCACTTCCTATATGGTAGCCGAAGCCATGCAGAGCAGAGGCTATCGCATCATCCCGGTTAATCCACAGGTGCAAGGTGAAATCCTTGGAGAGACGGTATATGCCACACTCGCGGATATTCCAGAGCCGGTAGACATCGTCAATGTCTTTCGTCGCGAAGAGTTTTGCGCGGATGTCGCTCGTGACGCTGCCGCCATCAAAGCGAATGTACTGTGGCTGCAGCTTGGCATCCATAGTGATGAAGCGGTCCAGATTGCTGCGGAGAACGGGATGACAGCGGTAACGAATCGTTGTATCAAGGTAGAGGATTCCATCGTTCTGCGCGGCGCTGGACGCGGCTGAGAGGCTCGTTCACCTGTGATCAGATGATCTCCTGATCTGTCCCAATTGAATGATTATAGGATGAATCCCGTTAACTTGAAGTTGACGGGATTTTTTCTGTTCTATTTTTGCCGTATTAATTACCAATTGGTTACTGTTTTACTTTGACAAAACGTTGCGTAAAGCTTACCATCTAGGATAGAAAGGAGAGGTCGCCATGAATTGGCTCGGATCCTTGCAGCAGCTCGGACGAGCGGTAATGCTGCCTACAATGGTCCTGCCCGCCGCCGCAATTTTGCTCAGTGTTGGCAGTCTGCCTTGGGACGCCTGGGGATTGGAAGTTGTCGGTGAAGTGTCTACCGTGGCCGGACACGGTATTTTTTATTTCTTGCCGTATTTGTTCGCTGTCGGTGTAGCACTGGGACTCTCCAACCAGGCCGGACAAGCGGGACTCGCTGCGCTGGCTGGTATCGTGATATATGATCAGGTCACTCGCAACTTCGGCGACGGCACCGTTCAGCCCGCTTCCTTAATCGGAATCATACTCGGCGCGCTTGCCGGGGGAATGCATAATCGCTTTAAAAGCATTAAACTGCCTGAAATTTTACAATTTTTCGGGGGTTCAAGGTTTGTTTTACTCATTGTTGGACTCTGTTCGGCACTGTTCTCCTGTTTTATGTTATGGCTTGCTCCGATCCTTCAGCATGGATTGAACGCCATCGCCACTTGGGAATACAGTCTCGGGGGTTTTGGGCTGTTCATCTACGGGGTGTTATACAGGGTGCTGGTCGCTTTCGGCCTTCATCACCTGCTTAACAATGTGTTTTGGTTCCAGTTAGGGACGTTCGAAACGCCTGATGGTAACATTGTGCAAGGTGATTTGCCTCGATTTTTTGCAGGTGATCCCACCGCAGGATTTTTTATGGCGGGTTTGTTTCCCATCATGATGTTCGCCATTCCGGCAATAGCCTTCGCTATTATTCAGGAAGCCAGGGAAGATCTGAAACCGAAAATCAAGAAAACCTTTCTGACATCGGCACTCGTTTGTTTTCTGACCGGGGTATCGGAGCAGATTGAGTTTGCTTTTTTGTTCGCCGCACCTTATCTGTTCATCGTGCATGCAGTCATGTCCGGTGTTGCCATGTGGATTAGCTACTGGCTCGATATTAGGCACGGGTTTTCTTACTCCGCAGGTATTATTGATTACATACTCAATTTCCATCTATCGGAGAATGCTTGGAAGCTCATTCCGGTTGGCATACTATATGGGCTGGTCTATTACTTCCTGTTCCGATGGGCGATTCGTACGTTCAAGATACCAACACCAGGACGTGAAGAGGGGTCTATGTTGGAAGATTGGGTAGGTAACATTCCTTATCAGGCACCTTTGATTCTCGAAGCTTTGGGTGGAAAAGGGAACATTGTGCAGGTTGAAGCCTGTATTACGCGTCTTCGCCTGACTGTGCATGATGACCGTCTGATCGACACGGGTGCCATGAAGAGTATGGGGTCCGCTGGACTGATCAAGCTGGGTGGCGGTAACGTACAGGTGGTATTCGGTACCTACTCGGAATTGATCCGGGAAGAAATCGCGAAACTGCTGGAAAGAGATCTGCAACAGGTGCTGTTCTGTGCTCCCGTTCAGGGTAAAATGCTCCCGATTGAAGAGGTGCCCGATCAGATCTTTGCAGCCAAGCTTGTTGGGGATGGTGTAGCCTTTGTTCCGGAAAAGGGAGAGCTGGTCTCACCCGTGTACGGAACGATTATGCACTTGTACCCGACCATGCACGCCCTGGGTATTTCCACCCGAGAGGGGCTTGAGGTGTTACTGCATATCGGCATCGATACCTCTCAGTTGAAAGGCCATTTTGAAGCTTTTGTTCAGGAGGGCGATACGGTGGAGCCAGGGCAGTTGTTGATCAAGTTCGATCTGGCAGTACTTCGCGAGCAAGCGGCGTCACTGACAACACCAATGGTAATTACGAATCCAGATCGTGTAAAATCATGGAGTTTTGCTCCATTTAAGCAAGTTAAGAAAGGTCAGGCATCCGTTATGTCCGTGGTGCTCTATGACAGGAACGTTGGAGGGGTAGAATGAAGATACAAGGCATCAACGGAGCTGCAGGCATAGCCATCGGCAAAGCATTTGTCCTGCCCAGTTGGGAATGGGATCTGCCGGATCAGAAGATGGATTCGGTGGATCTCGCCCAGGAGTTCGAACGGCTGTATGAGGGCATACGGACATCTAAGGATGAGATCGAATATATCAAAAATGAGTTCAAGGAAGTCGTTGGTCCAGAGGAGTCCAGTATTTTTGATGCACATCTGGCAATCCTCGAAGATCCGGTATTTATGAACGAAATTCGCGGTATTATCGAACGACAGTACAAGGCAGCAGAAGTGGCGGTCAAAGAAGCCATTGACCATTTTGTCACGATGTTTGATCTGCTGGAAGATGAGTATATGAAGGAGCGGGCTATTGACATCAAGGATGTGGGTAACCGTCTGCTCAAGCATTTGCTTGGCGCACCAGAGATTACACTTCCTTCGGATACCCAGCCTTATGTACTCGTTGCAAAAGAGCTGTCGCCATCTCAACTGGCACATCTAAATCCCACTCATGTGCTAGGCATTGTAACCTTAATTGGCGGGAAAACATCACACTCTGCGATTATGGCTCGTGCACTCGGCATTCCTCTCGTTTCCGGTCTGGAAGCGAGTCTTGGCATGCCGGTAGAGACAGGGGATATGCTTGTGGTAGATGGTGACAATGGCTTGGTATTTACCGATCCGGACCGCAAGACGATTGAACGGTATACGATGCTGCGCAGCAAGCAACTGAAGAAAAAGGAACAACTTCAAGTGCTTGCTACGGTAGATGCCGTGACTAAAGACGGGGCCGTATTACACCTTGCTTCCAATATCAGTTCCGTGAAGGAACTGGACATGGCTTTAAAACATGGAGCGAAGGGCGTAGGCTTGTTCCGGACAGAGTTCCTGTATATGGACCGGGCTACGTTCCCGGGCGAGCAAGAGCAGTATGAGGTGTACCGCCTTGTGGCAGAGAAAACAGCAGGCCAATCCGTTGTCATTCGTACACTGGATATCGGTGGTGATAAGCAGCTCGATTATTTTGAATTGCCTGAGGAAGACAATCCGTTTCTGGGGTACCGTGCCATTCGGATTAGTCTGGACCGCAAGGATCTGTTCAAAACACAGCTTACAGCCATTCTGCGTGCCAGTGCTGCTGGTAATGTCAAAATCATGTATCCGATGATCTCTTCGGTGGAAGAGCTTCAGCAGGCCAATGAGATTCTTCGTGAGGCGATGTCCGATCTGGACGAGCGGGGACTGTCATACGATCCTCACATTCAGGTAGGGATTATGATTGAAGTTCCTGCAGCGGTGATGATTGCTGACCTTCTGGCTGAGGAAGCAGATTTCTTTAGTATTGGTACGAACGATCTGGTTCAATATGTATTGGCAGTAGATCGAATGAATGAGCAGATAGCTCATATGTATCATCCATATCATCCGGCTGTTCTACGGATGCTTCGTGCCACAGCGGATGCGGCTCACACCGCCGGAATTGATGTTAGTGTGTGCGGAGAGATGGCAGGGGACGAACGTGCCATACCGCTTTGGCTGGAGCTTGGCATCCGCCACTTGAGTATGTCTCCACAATCCCTGCTACGTGTGAAGCACAGAGTGCTGAATACAACTGCATCGGAAGCCAAAGAAGAAGCACGTAAGTGCTTCGCCCTGCGCACCAGTGGAGATATTGAGGAGCGCCTACAGGTTTTTAATGATTCCACAGGTAGTCCAGACGAGCAAAGTGGTTCGAATGCATCATGAACTGGATAATTGGATATAAATACCTTTAAGTTAATATATTTACATTTGTGATAAATAGTTGTTAAGAAACTTGTGATAGTAAAATAACCCCGTTGTGCATGAGATCAGCACAACGGGGTTATTTTTATTTGTCAGCGAGTGCATCACAGAATGCTTTACCGTAAGGTGGAAGGTCTGGTGGACGACGCGCTGAGATGATATGGCCATCAACAACAACCGCTTCATCTTTCCATATGGCACCTGCATTTTCCATGTCATCTCGAATGCCTGGTGTAGAGGTTACCGTTACTCCGTCCAGAATTTTGGCGGAGATCAGCACCCAACCTGCATGACAGATCTGTCCAATCGGTTTCTTGTCTGCATTCATTTCCTTCACAAGCTCAAGTACCTTGGGATAACGACGCAGCTTGTCCGGCGCCCAGCCCCCTGGCACGAGAATACCATCATAATGTGAACTGTCGAGTTCATCGAAACTGTATTCAGCTTCAGCAGGGACACCATATTTGCCAATATAGGTTTTTCCTTTTTTCTCTCCAGCCAGATGCACCTCCGCGCCTTCTTCACGAACACGATGCACAGGGTACCACAATTCCAGATCTTCGAATTCTTCATCGACCAGAGCGATGACTTTTTTACCGGTTAATCTCATATCCATCTCTCCTTTTTGTGGTGATTAGGGATGTCGCGTCTATAATTGTAACAGATTCTCCGTGGGAGTTCATGGAAGTGCATATTCACTTTTGAGGAAGCGATTACAAGTCAAGGACTGCCTGCATTCGACAACCTTCATCTGGTGGGAGTGGTAATTTGTGCAACCTCTCATTTGCAGCAGGATTTGAGCCGAAATAGGTCGAATGGTACTTATATAAGAGTATAGAACGAATGAGGTGATGGTTGTGCGCAAGTCGTGCAGATGTGGACATGTAATGGAGTTGGAATTAAGAACAGTGGTATACGCCAAAAAGGTGGAAATTCGAAACGTACCTGTATTTGCATGTACAGACTGTGTATCCTACGAAGTGCTTCCGCCGGTCAAGCCGGACTTAACAGAATGCATAAGCACACTGGGTGAACAACCCGTGAAGCAGGACGTATCTTTTGGTGAACGGAATGAACTGGCAGATCTGTTTCATGAGCAATTGCTAGCCTGGCCAGATGCGACGGATCGGGAGATGGAATATCGCATGCAGCAAGCGGTGGAGGAACGTATTAATCTGCTGCTGGACATTATGGGTTACGCAACGAAGTCTGGAGATACAGCGTGGATTGAGACCACACAGCGCAGATTAAGTCAATTATCCGGATTTGTGTGGCAGGAGTACTTCTCGAATGCTGTCTAATTTTGACGTGTAAAATGCTTGTTTTCATGAAAATTGGCTTTTTCGCGCACTTTTTGTTAAGATATCGAAGAGTGAAAACGCTCAACATAGCGGTATTCCTGGTAAAGGGGGATGTATATCTAATGGCTGACATGACTAAAATGACAAGTATTGAACAGCTAAACTCCGCAGTGGAGGCTACCGAGGATCAACCTTTGCTTCTGTTTAAGCACAGCACACGCTGCCCGATCAGCTCGAATGCTTATCAGGAGATGAACGATTATTTGCATAACAATCCCAATGAACAAGTGAAATATGGCATCATTTATGTTGTGGAAGATCGCCCGGTATCCAATGAAGCAGCAGATAAGCTGGGTGTTAAGCACGAATCTCCACAGGCGATCCTGATCAAAAAGGGAATTCCTGTATGGCATACTTCCCATTCAGATATTACTAGCGCCACACTTACGAATGTTTTGAGTGAGTCCTAAAGCCTATTTTAATTGATTAATGCAAAAATTTGTCGTAATATAAATCTTAATGAAAATGGTATGAAAATTTACTGGTAATGGAGAGAAGTACTGTGACGGTAACCATTTATGATGTGGCACGTGAAGCTGGAGTGTCTATGGCAACGGTATCACGGGTAGTTAATAATAACCCTAATGTCAAACCGCAAACGCGGAAAAAAGTATATGAAGCCATCGAACGGTTGGGATATCGTCCGAATGCGGTAGCCAGAGGTCTGGCAAGCAAGAAGACAACCACGGTCGGGGTCGTTATTCCGGATATTTCGAACTCAACCTTCGCGGAGATTGCCCGCGGAATTGAAGATATTGCGAATATGTATCACTACAATATCATTTTGTGTAATGCAGATAAGAAGAAAGAAAAAGAAATTCGTGTTATTAACACCTTGCTTGAAAAACAAGTAGACGGACTGCTCTTCATGGGCGGAACAGTAACGGACGAACACATTCAGGCGTTCCAGTCTGCGGCTGTGCCGATTGTACTTTGTGCAACGAGTGATGAGAAGGGAACATTCCCTTCGGTGGATATTGACCATGAGGCGGCTGCGTTTGACGCCGTAAACACCCTGATTCGTCATGGACACAAGGAAATTGCAATGATCAGTGGTACACTGCAAGATCCTGCGAATGGATATGCCCGTTTCCAAGGTTACAAGAAAGCACTGGAAGCAGCAGGCATGGAATATCAAGAGGATCTGGTACGTATCGGTAACTATCGTTACGAATCCGGTGTGGAAGCGATGAAGTATTTCCTCGGACTGAAGAAGAAACCGTCGGCGATCTTTGCTGCAACAGATGAAATGGCGATTGGTGCCATTCACAGCATTCAGGATGAAGGCCTGAAAGTGCCGGATGATTTCTCCATTATTAGTGTGGATAACATCCGTATGGCTTCCATGGTGCGCCCTCAGTTGACGACAGTGGCACAGCCAATGTACGATCTTGGTGCAGTAGCGATGCGTTTGCTGACCAAGCTGATGAAGAAGGAAAATGTGGAGAACCCACGGGTTATTTTGCCGCATGAAACGATTCTTCGTCTGTCTGTAAGTCACGCAGATGTAGTTTAATCGGGATTATATACAGGAAAGGGAGAAGTCATTCTCTCTACATAGTGGATATGCGAAAGCTCCGGAGACGGAGCTTTTGTGCTGAATGAGTTTAAAAATAAAAACAGGGGGTATCAGAAGATGCGCGAAACGATTGGTATTATCGGAGCGATGGATGAGGAAGTAGAGCTTTTGCTAGCAGGTATGAAGCAGCTGGAGACGGTCAAACAAACCGGGATTACATACGTTGCAGGCGAGTGGCTTGGCAAGCAAATCGTGGTTTGCAAATCCGGTGTAGGTAAAGTAAACGCAGCGGTTACGACACAGATCTTGATCGATCGTTTTCAGGTCAACCGCATTATTTTCACAGGTGTTGCGGGTGCGGTTAACCCGGAGCTGAACATTGGAGATATGGTTATATCGTCTGTATGTGTTCAGCACGACATGGATGTAACGCCACTGGGGTTCGAACGCGGAGTAATTCCTTACCAGGAGACATCTGCATTCCCTGCCGAGGCTTCACTTATTGCACTTGCTGAAGAAGCGTGCAAAGCTCAGGGGGCCAATTATCTGATCGGTAAAGTGTTATCTGGAGACCAATTTATTGCGAATAAAGATACGGTTAATATGTTATATACCGAAATGGACGGTGCATGTGCCGAGATGGAAGGGGCAGCAGTCGCTCAGGTCTGTTATATGAATCGTGTACCATTTGTTGTCCTGCGTGGGATGTCGGATAAAGCGGATGGTTCAGCGCATGTTAACTTTGCTGAATTTACCGTGGAATCTTCGCAGCGTTCACACCGCATTGTGGAGCACATGTTAGAAAATATGTAATGGCATAGTTTCGAAAGTAATGCGATACGTTATGAATGAAAAACCGCCCTTTGATGAGCTGTTCCATGAATGATGGAGCAACGCTGCGAGAGGCGGTTTTTGTTATGTATATCGTTTTCGAAAATAGATCATCGAATTAGTACATGAACCGATGACGGAAGCGTACACGATCAAACTGTTCTTCCGATGTCATGGGCACCTGACTTCCGATACGTACCATCAAACAGTTGGCAGGATGTGAACAGATTTCAGGGTCGTCTGTTGCATACCACGTCATGTCGATCGTTTCCATCAGCCTCTCCATCATTTTGCGATAATCCCATACGTTTAGTCCGCTGCCCTTAAGGTCCCAATGCCAATAATATTCTGTCGTGAAAATAATGTAGTTCTCCATATGTTTATCTTCCAGAGCCGTAAGCAGCATTTCACGTCCAATGCCAAGCGAGCGGTATTCGTCCGCAACCTCGATTGCCCCAAGCTCAATCAGATCAGTCATGTTGCCCTCAGACCAGCGTTCACACTCATCCGCATAGTGAAAGGTTACATAGCCGATAATCGTTTCATTTTCATGTGCGAGGATAATTCGACCTTCTGGCAATGCTGCAATCTCAGCCAACGCTTCCTGTTGCTCGGTTGGGCGCCGAAAGGCATCCAGATCCGGATGGAAGGCAAGGTGGGTTATTTCCTCGGCCTGCATGGGGCCTTCAACAGTAATTCGGTGGCCGGACTTGAAGATGGAACGAATGTGATATTCCTTGATATGTTCCATGGTTCATGCTCCTCTCCCCCTACTTATAGAGGTTGTTCAAAAAGGCCGCTATAGCAAAAATCCAAAAAATTGAAAAGCCATAGACGACAATTGAAAAGATTTGCTATAATTGCGTAGACAAAAAATGTTCACAATTCAATACAGTATAGTTAACATCTGTTTGGCCGAGCAAGTACATGATGAGAAGTTCTCTCTACTAATGTAAGCGCTAACTGGAAGTTCAGTCAACACCAAGGCAATGAGAATTAACCCATAATGGGAATCGAAATGTCGAGTTGAAGGAGGCTGGCAAGCATGAGTCAAGCACATGGTGAGATGCTGCAAACGGTTGTGTCCGAATCTAACCTGGGCGATTACACGGAGGCGAGAAGCCGGTTCGATTGGGAATCGGTGGAAAGGCACTTTACGTGGCACGCCAGCGGAAAAGTGAACATGGCGCATGAAGCGATTGACCGTCATGTACTGGAAGGAAGAGGCGGAAGAACCGCTTTATTGTATAGTGATGCTTCGCGTGAAGAGGCCTATACCTTCGCTGATCTGAGTGAACAGTCGAGTCGGTTCGGGAATGTTCTCCGCAAATATGGCATAGCCAAAGGGGAGCGCGTGTTTATTTTTATGCCGCGTAGCCCGGAGCTGTATTTTAGTCTTCTGGGTATATTGAAGGCTGGAGCCATCGCGGGCCCTTTGTTCGAAGCGTTTATGGAAACGGCTGTGAAGGATCGGCTGGAGGATAGCGGGGCTGTAGCACTCGTCACGACTCCGGAATTGCTGGGGCGGATTAAACGTTCCGAACTGCCTGAACTCAAACATATCTTTATTGTGGGTGGCGGCGTACAGCATGAAGAAGGACTCATTGATTTTGATGCAGAGATGTCTGCAGCTTCGGATGAGATGGAAGTGGAGTGGTTGAATCGTGAGGATGGCTTGTTAATTCACTATACCTCAGGCTCTACGGGTAAACCCAAAGGGGTCTACCATGTTCAGAATGCCATGATTCAGCACTATTATACAGGTAAGGTTGTTCTGGATTTGCGTGAGGATGACGTGTATTGGTGTACAGCTGACCCTGGTTGGGTGACAGGTACGTCTTATGGGATCTTTGCCCCGTGGCTCAACGGAGTGACTAATGTGATACGTGGCGGTCGCTTCAGTCCTCAAGATTGGTACAATACCATCCAGAAGAACAAAGTCACCATCTGGTACAGTGCACCAACGGCCTTCCGTATGCTGATGGGTGCAGGAGAAGAGACGATTGCCCAGCATGATCTGAGCAGTCTGCGTCACGTGATGTCTGTCGGTGAACCGCTCAATCCGGAGGTTGTTCGTTGGGGATGGAAAGCCTATGGTCAGCGAATTCATGATACATGGTGGATGACCGAAACAGGTGCGCAGCTGATCTGTAACTATCCTGGAATGCCGATTAAGCCTGGCTCCATGGGACGTCCATTGCCTGGAATTGAGGCAGCTATTATTGATGATCGCGGGCAGGAATTGCCGCCGTACAGTATGGGCAATCTGGCGATACGAACACCTTGGCCATCCATGATGGCGAAGATCTGGAATAATCCTGCGAAATACGAGGAGTATTTCAGGCTTACGGGCTGGTATGTGTCTGGCGACTCTGCTTATATGGATGAAGAAGGATATTTTTGGTTCCAGGGACGGATTGATGATGTGATTAATTCGTCAGGTGAGCGTATTGGACCCTTTGAGGTGGAGAGCAAGCTTGTGGAGCATCCTGCGGTAGCGGAGGCGGGGGTAATCGGCAAGCCGGATGTGACACGTGGGGAGATTATCAAGGCCTTTGTAGCGCTTCGTGAAGGATATGAGCCGACCCCGGAGCTAAAAGAAGAGATTTATCGTTTTGTAAAAGAAGGCCTGTCTGCTCATGCCGCTCCGCGTGAGATTGAGTTTAAGGATAAACTGCCCAAGACACGTTCCGGCAAGATCATGCGCCGGGTACTGAAAGCCTGGGAGCTTGATCTGCCAGCAGGGGATCTATCCACCATTGAAGACTAACGTGACAGTATTAGGATCATGAATGTGTCGGTATCGTGTCGATACCAACGAGTGTGGGGAAGAAGTTAATACTTTACGAATCCAAATACGGTGACTCTACGCATTTAAATCGTTTGTAAAAGCCTGCTTTATGCCAATGGCATGAAAGCAGGCTTTTTTTGCTGAGAATGCAAATGAAAAAGCCGCACTCTCAGATATGGTCTGAGCGTGCGGCTTTTTGCGGATCACGATGTTGAATCAGGGTTGAAAATGTACGGCTGCAGAAGCTTCGGATTCACCCGCACTGTTGCTGGCAGATACCTTGAACCATCCAGCGGTAGTCGCAGGTACGCCATAATCCATGGTCGTTCCCGACGTTGTTCCAATTTTGGTGTAAGGAGCCGAACCTGTTTCACTGTAATATACAGCGTAACTATCTGCGTTCGGAGTGGACGCCCATTGAATACGTAGTCCTTGAGAGAGCGCAGATACGCTGACTTGACCAGGTGTACCTGGGGCTGTCGTTGTCGTATTATCGTTCTGCGTTTCTCCCGGAGTAATGACTGTACCTGGAACTTCAATTGGCTCATTAATCTCTTCTTCCACAGGAGGGGCTACACTTCCAGCACTATTTACGGTAGCGCTAGGAGCAGACTCTCTGCCCGCAACATCCACTGCGGTTACATAGAAGGCGAAGTTGCCGCCTGGCGCTGCATATGCAGAGAATGATCTGGATTCACCGGTCAGGACAACTTGACCCTGATTCTGGAATCCTCCACCGTTTACAGAACGATACAGACGATAACCAACGACATCATTTTCTGGTGTGGCATTGAATGTAATTACAGCTCGGTCACCCGAGGTAGAGATTCGTACGTTACCTGGTGCATCAGGAGCTTTGCCGTTATCTGTTCTTGGATCAACCTGTGTTGGCATGTCTGCATCAGCATCTTCAGGAAGGTAATAAGCAAGTGACTCATGTCGACTCATACGTGAGAATGCATTTTGCAATTCCTTGATGAGATCAGAGATCGGCTTTTTACGCTTGATTACCGTTTTTTCCTTCAACATGTCCGCAGGCGTTCCATCACGCGGAATGTAATTCACACCATTGTAAGTAATGTACTTGGCTTTGGCGACGCCGTCATCGCTATCCTTCGGAACAAATTTGCTGTTGAAAATATCCGTAACAAATTTGTCAGTCATGGAGGTTGGCAATTTTCCGCTGTAAGCCGAAACCGTCCGCGTTTCAATGCCAGATGGTTTTTTGAACGAGTCCGTGACAAACAGATCTTTTTGCGTATCGATTACTTCATTCAAGATTTTCGACCACAGTTGCTGCGCACGTTTTCTCTGTGATTTGCTTTCCAGCGTATTCACTGGCTGCTTGTATCCAACCCACACACCAAGTGTGACATCTGGCGTATAGCCTTCGAACCAGACATCTGCATAGTTTTGGGTGGAGCCCGTTTTACCTACGATCGGCACACTCTTGGAATATTTGTAATTTTCCCGTACCTTATCTGCCGTACCTTCCGTAATAACGGTTCGTAACATATCGGTCATCAGGTATGCTGTCTGCTCCGAGAAAGCTTGGACTGGTTCAGTATCATGTTTATACACGATGTTGCCTTTGGAATCTACAATTTTACTAATCATGTAGGAGTCGTTATACACACCATTATTGGCGATGGCCCCATAGGCACTGGTCAGTTCTTCAACGGTTACACCGTACTGGAGACCTCCGAGAACACCTGTTTGAGCCTGATAGTCTTCCTTCTGAATGGTGGTAATTCCAAGTTTCTTGGCGAAGGTCCAAGCCTTCTCGATCCCTACTTCTTCATTAAACAACTTCAGAGCCGGTATATTAAGAGAATAATTTAATGCTCTGCGCGCAGTGACCAATCCCTGATAACGGTTATTGGCATTCTTTGCAATGTGATACCCGCTCGGACCATTTTTCAGGATGATCGGTGAGTCATCAATAATTGAAGCCGGCTGAACAAGACCTTCATCTAGCGCAGGAAGATAAGCGGCAATAGGTTTCATTGTTGAACCTGGCTGACGCACCATCTGCGTTGCGTAGTTCATCTGTTCATCCTGGAAATCCCGTCCCTCAATCATGCCTAGAATAGCACCTGTTTTGTGATTAATCAGCATGGCAGCAGTTTGTTCTTTCCCTTTGACAGGATCATCTGCTGAGAAATTGCTGTCATCTTCGGCAATGGTACGCATCGTTTTGTAGATACTTTTGTTGATGGTCGTGTAAATGCGGTATCCACCTGTACGCAGTTGCGTCTGAGCTTCCTCTAATAACGCACTACTTTCCTTCTGAGGTGTGTCTGCATCCGTACCTTTGTCTGTGGATTCAGCTGTATCGGAATTCAATTGTTTCATCAAAATCTGTGCAGCTTGTCGTTCCGTTTCCATCATAAGATATGGATAAGTATTGTAAGCCTTGATGGTCTTCGGAGCGAGTGAACTTTTAATATCAAAAGCAAGAGCTTCATCATGCTCGGACTGATTGATTTTGCCCAGTTCAAGCATACGGCGTAATACCAGATGCTGACGGTTGATTGCGCGGTCAAAATTTTCCTCTACAAAATCGCCTTTACCGTTAAAGGCAGAGTAAGAGGAGGGGAGCTGCGGCAATCCAGCAAGATAAGCAGCCTGAGCGATGTTGATTTTTTCAAGATCATTAATATTGAACAGACCTTTGGCAGCGGCCTTGATTCCGTAAACGTTGTATCCGCTGGAACCGTTACCGAAAGGAACCTTGTTCAGATAGGCTGTCATGATCTCGTCTTTGGTCAGGAAACGTTCGAGTCGGAGTGAGAGCAAGATTTCTTTCACTTTCCGATCTTCCGTGCGATCCAAATTCAGAAACACACGACGCGCCAATTGCTGAGTCAGTGTACTACCGCCGGTTTGTACTGATTCTTTCAGCACTTTTTGTTTCACGGCACGGAGCGTTCCGCTCATGTCTACACCTTTATGTTCGTAAAAATGATTGTCTTCAATTGAAACGACAGCATCAATAACCTTTTGTGGGATCTGATCCGTAGTGACCGGACGCCTGTCTTCTTCTGTACGTAATTGACCGATCGGACTGCCGTCGGCAAAGTAAGCAAAGCCTGTGATGGAGTTTTCGCTGACTTTTTGTTCAATCAGGGCCCTTGAACGGACAGGCTCGTCTTTCACAATGGAACTGACGTATCCCATCAAAGCACCGCCTACAAATAGTGCCCCCATAAAGCCAAGGACAACCATCCATTTGACGAAACTTCCCAGTCTGCGGGCAAAGCTGCGCTTGCGTACAGGCTGTTCATCGGGCTTTTTCTTATTAACATCAACCATTCAGTGTCTTCCTCCTTTTAACAGCACTTATTATAGCATAAAAAGGCGGGTTTGCATGCCTGAGAAATACAAGTAATGGTCGAAATTTGCCATTCTGCCATGGATTATGCTATATATCATGCGATATTGAAGCACATTTCATGAGTTGTAAGTCAAAATAAGCAGGCCACCTCCATGCTGAGGTGCATAGGGTGGCCTGAATGATGTGTCGTATTTGAGGTCTTCTACATCAGGTTTTGAAGCGTTGAATCAGTTCCAATAGTTCCTGGGTAAGATTAGCCAGCGAGGCAGATGCCGCTGTGATCTCTTCCATGGATGCAAGTTGTTCTTCAGAAGCAGAGGCAACACGAGTTGCGTGATCGGCTGTCTCATGTCCAATGGTTTTGAGATGCACCAACGTGGCATCCACTTGTTGCGATCCAGCTGACATCTGCTGCGCAATGGCTGAGACATGCTCAATTTGCTCATTTACATCTGAAATCTGTGATGAGATGGTAAGGAAGAGTTCCCCGCTTTCATTAATCACTTCCGCAATATGGCTAACTTCGGAGTTCCCGTGTTCCATATTTTCAACGAGAGAAAGGACCTCTTGCTGAACGCTATGAATCAACGCTGCAATCTGCGCTGCTGATATTCTGGATTGTTCAGCCAGATTACGAATTTCCGAGGCAACAACACCAAACCCTCGTCCGTGTTCACCTGCTCGTGATGCTTCAATGGAAGCATTAAGTGCGAGAAGGTTGGTTTGCCGACTAACTTCCGTGATCATGCCCGTAATATGTCCAATCTCTTCAGAGCGTTGACGGAAATTCTCCAGTGCGGTCATGGACGTTTGCACAGAAGAGGTGGCACTATCCACCAGACGCATGGCAGACTGAATTTTATCGGTTCCAACGGTTGTTCGCTCAGCCACAGCTCGTGATGAATCGGATACATCGGAGGCGGCTTTTGCGATTCTTCCGATCCCTGCAGATATTTCATTCATGGAACGGGAGGACTCTTGCAGCTCCTGCACCTGTTTACCTGCTTTATCTGCAAGTTCGACTCCTGTTAATGCAATCAGTTCGGCGGCTTTACCTGTTTCTTCGGCACCGGCGGTCAACTGTTGAGAAGTGGAGCCTACAGATAGAGCATGTTCGGATATAACCGATATCGTATGACGCAGTGTATCCATCATCTGATTCATATGACCTGCCATGATACCGAATTCATCTTTGGATCGTACGGGTAACTTTTGTGTCAGATCTCCGCCAGCCAGCTCTCCAGCCACGATATTGACCTGATTCAACTGTCTTACAATGGAGATGATGGTATAGGTGACTACACCTGCAAGCAAAAGTACAGCCAGTGCGGCAATCAATATGGACCAGTTCAAGCTGTCATAGAAAGGTTGAAGGATATGGCTCTTTGGCAGCGCCGAGACAAGGTACCAGTTCGAATCGGTTCCTTGCAACCTGGCGGGCTCGGCAATAAATAATTCTTCACCTACTTCAGGGTCAGTAGCGTAAAACTGGGACTCGCCAGACTGAATACGCTGAATGACTGACTCCATTTCAGCTGGAATGACGGCTCCTTCATTGGCCAGTTCCGGTTTGGAGCCGTGAGCAGCAATCTGTCCTTCACCAGTAATCAGCATCGCATAACCCTGATCCGGATTGAGTGATGCTATATTTTGCTGAAAACGATCAATGGTAAAGTCGGCCCCAACAATGCCCAGAAACGTTTTGTTTTCATCTAATAGAGGGAGCACAATCGAAACGAGTAGTGTTTCTTTTCCACCAACCGTATAGGTAACAGGCTCAGACCAATAGATGGATTTGGTTTTCTTGGGTTGCTGATAGTACGTACTGGTTTCACTGTTCCCCTCATAGGTAGTCAGAGGCTCAAAATACAGAGAGTTACCGTCCCGTATGGCGTATGGAACGAATCGCCCCGTAGCATCATCATATACATTTTTATTCACGTGATCCGCATCGTTCCCATCAAAGGCATTAGGTTCCCAGCCTGTATAAAAGCCGAAAACTTTCTCATCCTTTTTCAGATACTGTTCAAGAAGTCTAACGACTTCCTCACGGTTGAGAGACCCGTTCTGAGCGGCATCCAATAACGTGGTACTCATGGTGTCTAATGTGTTTTTGACCTGATTAATGTCAGTCATGAACTCGTTTGTAGCCTGGTTTGCTGCCTGTCCAGCAATGGATTCACCGTACTGCAGGCTTTTGTCGTAAATGGATTTGGTGTTAAATGCAATCAGGGCTCCGATACAGCAGAGTAATACGATCCCTAGTAAAAGCCCAAGCTTAACAGCCAACTTGCGATTGCGAAAAAAAAGCATGTTTAATCCCCCTCGATGTTACTCTTGTGATGTTAGTATGGATGTGTGCTTCTCCTATAGGGAGTCTATATTTTATATCGATATTTTTGCTTCTATTATGAAGATAAATAGAAAAAAGCATAGAAAAACAGCTGCCGAGAAAATCTCGACAGCTGTTTGGATTGAAACTTTAATGTGATTGCAACGATTAACGGTTGTAGAACTCGACGATTTGTTTTTCATCGATGTCTTGGGACAATTCAGCACGCTCAGGCAAGCGGATGAATTTACCTTCTACAGCTGCTTCGTTGTATTCAACGTATGCTGGAAGATGCGAACGGCCTTCCAAAGCTTCTTTAACGGAAGAAAGAGCGCGGCTCTTCTCACGCAAGCCGATTACATCGCCAGTGCTTACTTGGTAAGAAGCGATATCGACTTTTTTGCCGTTTACAGTTACGTGACCGTGTGCTACCAACTGACGCGCTCCAGCGCGGGAGTTAGCAAACCCAAGGCGGTAAACGAGGTTGTCAAGGCGGCACTCAAGCAAGAACATGAAGTTTTCGCCGGCAATACCTTGCATTTTTTGAGCTTTAGAGAACAGTGTGCGGAATTGCTTCTCGCCCAAACCGTACATGTGGCGCAATTTTTGTTTTTCTTGCAATTGCATACCGTAGTTGCTCATTTTTCTGCGTTGGTTAGCTCCGTGCTGACCTGGAGGGAAAGGGCGTTTCAATTCTTTGCCTGTTCCGCTAAGGGAAATGCCGAGGCGACGGCTCAATTTAAATTTAGGACCAGTGTAACGTGCCATGTTTAAAGTAGCTCCTTTTTAGTTAAAGTTCATATTAGGGCTCTGTTTGCGCTCCAATTTGTTGATGCGGGCTTGGCCTCGCATAGAACGATCAGGAAAGTTCAGCCGCTGTCCTGAAAGCAACAAAAAGAATGAGGGTGACACAACCGGTAATGCCCAAATTTAAAGACCCATTAGTAGTCTTCATCAACAATTTATATTACAGTTTAAGAGAACGAAAGTCAAGCGTAGAATAAAAGCAAAAAAACGTCTAAATTTGTCGATAGGTCATTGGGCCTAAAATAATGGGACAATTTTCTGAAATATGGATGCAAAAAAGCTTTAAACAGAGTAAAATAGATTGTATCTTAACTTTAAATCATCTTTATGTAACAAGGTTATCGCAGCGAATTTGCAGGTTTGCGATAACGTCTGCAGATTAATGCATCCTGGTGGATGCAAAAACGGTGCAAAGGAGCGCCTGACATGTTAGAACATCTAAGAAGTTTACCTGCCAGCTTGAATTCACGAAGTTCGGGCGATTCCGCATCTTTTGCCGCTCCTCATCCTCATGAAGAGCATGTGTTGTGGATGCAAAAAATGGATATCACACCTTTTGATTTTTCATATTTGGGCAGCTTGCTAGAGCAGGCTTACAGTGACTGGATCATCAAATTAGATCCGGGCCTGGACAGGAGATCAACCTTTTACAGCGTATGGAACACGGAAGGCGATTGTATAGGGTACGATCGTGATCGAGATGCTGATTCGGGCGTGGATGCACGCAGGCTTGTATTGGAATGTTTGGATAAGAGACAAGCCCTGTCCCATAGAGGGACTAGCGAACGTGGAGAATATCTCCTGATAACACATCCCTTATTCTCCAGAACGAACAAGGATATGTTTGCCGTATTCACTGCTGTGATCTATGAATCCAATCGATATGAAACGTCTGAAGCTGTGGTTCGATCTGAGGCATTGCATTACCGCACCTGCTTTTACCGAAGATTTGAATACATATTTATGACGGACCTGTTACATGCTCATGAACAAACAGCGCGTGAAGAACACCGGAGGTCCATCCTCTTTCAGATTGTTCAGCGAATGCATGACAAAATGGATGTCGACGCCATATTGGATGAGGTATTTGACAGTATGGACTATCTGTACCCAGCCACGTATATCAAACTGTATATGTCTCAGGATCAGAGCAACTTTAATCCACGGATTAAACCATTGCTTGTCCAGGAACGAGGAGAAGATATATGTGTGCGTTCGTTTATGGAAGGCAAGATGATCATTGCTCGTTCAGATGATGGAGAGAATCGCATCGTAGAGGTAGGTCTTCCTTTGAAAGGAAAACAAGGCATATACGGTGTGTTCCATATCGAAATGAACGAGGAGATTATGGAAGAATCGGATCTGCAATTGATTACGATGATGGTAGATACCGCAGGCACGGCCTTTGAGAACGCCAAGTTGCACGAACAATCCAATATGTTGATACAGGAACTTCGTCTAATCAATGATCTTACACAGCGCTTGAACAAGAGTCTGCATCTTTCGGAGATTTATCAACTATCCGAGCAAGAGCTAAAGGAAATA
The DNA here is from genome assembly GCF_001570725.1 of Paenibacillus amylolyticus. GTDB lineage: Bacteria > Bacillota > Bacilli > Paenibacillales > Paenibacillaceae > Paenibacillus > Paenibacillus amylolyticus_A. Next base: position 3,311,953 of record NZ_BCNV01000001.1, on the reverse strand, counting down.
TTTCAGGCCGAAACGTGCTGCATTTTACAACTCAATGATAATACGAATGACTTCGAAGTCATGTCATCTAACGTGAAAGATGTTTTTCACCAATCATTTTCTGTAGAATACGGTATCGCAGGCTTGCTGTATCGAACAGAGGAACCACTTATTATATCCAATTATGCGCAATATGATAAAGTGTCCTCCTTTTTCATGGAAGATACCGGATCCATGTCACTGATTGCATCACCGATCAGAGTTAATGGTGAAGTGAAGGGTGCCATTTTGCTTGGACACAGCAGAGAGCAATATTTTTCATACGATAATTATCGGCTCTTGCAGATGTTATCTATTCATATCGGGCTTGCCCTGTCGAATGCCATGTTACATGCCGAGGTTAGGCGTTTGGCTAATCTGGATATGTTGACGGGATTGTACGTAAGGCATTACCTGGATAGCGTCATTCACGAGCGTCAGGCTCATGAGTTCTGTGGCTCTCTCATTGTGGTGGATATCGATCAGTTCAAACAGGTGAATGATACATTTGGACACCAGACGGGGGATCAAGTACTGAAGCAAGTGAGTGAAATAGTCACCAGCTCTGTTCGTCCGGAAGACATCTGCGCCAGATGGGGTGGAGAAGAACTGGCCATCTATATGCCGCAGGTAAGTGTGCATCAGGCATTAGAATACGCGGAAGTGATCCGAAGGAGAGTCGCGGAAGAGACCAGACCTCTTGTTACGGTATCCAGTGGCATCGCCGAGTGGAATTGGATGGATGAGAAGGTTAGTGTAGAGTCATTGTTTTATCGAGCTGACATGGCTTTGTACAGCGCGAAGAATGGCGGTCGGAACAGAATCGTAGTAGAAGAACAGGAAGTATCGCGTTAAGAGAGAACCATTCCAATTGCGGAGTCGTTCTCTTTTTTTTATATATTGGAGATCAAGTTGTTTATAGAAGGAAGTATAAGCAAATACGGGCAGGGCAATCTATGGAGAAAGTTGACGGAAGGGTGAAGATGGACATGCTTAACCGCCGGTCGGTATGTACATTATGGTTACTTGTGAGCATCGTGATTATTGGTGTTCCGGGTTGTGGATTGATTCAGCGAGATCGAACACCTGAAGAAGTTTTTTCCCTGGCCTTATCCGGGATAGCGGGAAAAGAAAAGTTAAGTTTTGAAGGAGAAGCAGGACTGCGACGGGAGAACAGTGGGCTGTTCGAGAATCAGTTCAAATTTGAAGGTAAGCTGGAGAATCATGATCGTCTGACCCTTCAGACCCGATTACCTGGAGAGGTAACTGCTGTGGGCACAGGTATTCATACGACCGCCGTAAACAATAACGGACAGCCCAGTGGGTTTAGCGCTTCTTTCGAGCGAAAACAAGGGCAATGGATGGCATTGTCGGCGCAGCATGAGCCGCTGCGTGGTTCTCTTTCCCGTTTTAATCCAATTGCCCAATTGGAGAAGATCGACGGAATGCACAAAACCATTCAATCGGAGTATGGGTCCGGGCGTCGAACCAGAACGTTACGGATTGAACTTGCACCGGAAGACGCCAAAACATGGGCTGTAACCCAGCTAAACGACGAGATGAACGCTATTCGAGCAGAATATATGCATAAGGCAGCTACGGTGAAAGGAGCGCGTAAGGAGAAGCTTGAGAAGGATCTGGAGAAAGTATGGGCACAGGGTGAAACAACAATGCAGCAGATGATGGAAAAAGCCAACGTGCAGACAGTATATCATCTCACTGTAGATCGGAAGAGCAGTTTGCCTCTTCGCTTATCCTCTGAAAGTCAGGTGAGTTACACGGACAACAACCGTAAGAGCAACAAAGAAGCTCTTGTCACCGATGTAAACTTCAAGTCATATCAATAAATGAAGTATAGGACTGCCTGCTGACGGGATGACTGTTCGCGTGCTACAATAGTATCGTAATTTACCGTTGTTCAATTCAAGTAAGGCAGATGACAGGAGGATTTTACCAAGATGAAGGACCCAAGAATTCAAAAGCTTGCAGCAAGCCTAGTAGGCTATTCTGTAGATGTACAACCTGGTGAAAATGTATTGGTTGAGATGATTGGATCAGAACGTGATCTGATTAACGCCATTATTGAAGAGGTAGGAAAAAAAGGTGGTAACGTCTTTGTACAGTTGACCGATAAGACCGTACAGCGTGCAATGTTGAAAAATGCGACAGAAGAAATGGTGAAAACGTGGGCAGAGATTGATCTGAACCGTATGAAGCAGATGGATTGTTATATCGGTATTCGCGCGGGAGAAAATGTGAATGATCTGTCCGATGTGCCGGAAGAAAAAATGAAAATGTACAATTCGTTGTACTCCCACCCGGTACATAGTGAACAACGTGTCAAACATACGAAATGGGTTGTACTTCGTTACCCTAACGCAAGTATGGCGCAACTCGCGAATACGAGCACAGAAGCGTTCGAAGATTTCTACTTCGACGTATGTAACCTGGATTATGCCAAAATGGACAAAGCACAGGACTCACTGGCTAACCTGATGAAACGTACGGACAAAGTTCGCATCACGGGACCAGGAACAGAGCTGAGCTTCTCCATTAAAGATATCGGTGCAGAGAAATGTTCTGGCCAAAAAAATATTCCGGATGGCGAAGTGTACAGTGCCCCTGTACGTGATTCCGTGAACGGAACAATTAGTTATAACTCGCCAACCCTTTACAATGGAGTGACTTTTGAAAATATCAAGTTCACGTTCAAGGATGGCAAAATTGTCGAAGCGACAAGCAACGACACAGAGCGTTTGAATGAAATTTTGAATTCGGATGAGGGTGCTCGTCATATCGGCGAATTCGCGATTGGATTTAACCCGCATATTCTGCATCCGATGAAAGATATCCTGTTCGATGAAAAAATCGCAGGCAGCTTGCACTTTACGCCAGGTCAGGCTTATGAAGAAACCGACAATGGCAACCGCTCATCCATTCACTGGGATCTGGTGTTGATCCAGCGTCCGGATTACGGCGGCGGGGAGATTTATTTTGACGATGTACTGATTCGTAAAGACGGTATCTTTGTTATTCCTGAGCTGGAATGCCTCAATCCGGACCGTTTGAAATAGGAACAGGATTTTGCTGTTGCTAGGAAAGCGGATTCACGGTATCATGTAGTGGTAATTAATAGATGATACCAAAGTAAAAAGACGGAGGGATTCCTATGTCGAGTAATAACGCGGCTGTAGTGGAAATTGCTCAAACAGCAGGCAAGTTTACTTCTTCAATCGTGCTTCATTCGGAGAACAAGTATATCGATGTGAAAAGCATTCTCGGGTTGTTTACAACGCTGATCAGCACGCACAGCTATGAACTGCATGTTCATGGACCAGATGCAGTTGAAGCGAAAGCAGCCATGTCAGAAGTATTTGCCAAGCATGGACTGAATGTAAGCATCGCATCTGAGTAATAGCTCTCAAGAAGCACCTCTGCCTTTTTTGGCAGGGGTGTTTTTTGGCATTGCATGACCTTAATCCTCATCTGGACATCTCTGGAACAGGGGGAATAAGCTGCAAGAGAAGGCTTCACTTTGTGGGCTTATTTTGGTCAGGTTCTTGTATTAGCTCTCCATTTCGTCTAATATTAGAGGTAGAACGTCTTTACGCGATTTTTGGGACATAGGGGGGAAAAATGCATGACTTCATCTGATCTGCAGGACCAGCTGAATTTGAAAGCGATCAGTCTTCTTCAAGAAGATGCAGATAAAATACAGAAGCTTATTGAAGTACAGATGGAGAATCTGGCTACCCGCTACTGCCCTCTCTATGAGGAAGTATTGGATACACAGATGTATGGGTTCTCCAAGGAAGTTGACTTTGCTGTTCGTGCAGGGCTCCTTCCAGAAGGTGCAGGTAAGCAGCTGGTTAGCGCGCTTGAGCGGAATTTGGCCATTTTATATGAAGCCTTGAACAAAAAGAATGAGCAATAGCCTGCAAATGCGCGGGTCAGAATAGAAGGCATGCAGGCGTTTATGCATGCTTTTTTTGTGCGTCTGAATCGATTATGACATAAGTCACTCCGAAGGCGTGTATATGCGAAGAGACAACTCGATATGGATATTCGAGCTGTCTCTTATGGCTTGTTTATTTTAATGCTAGTTTGCTGAGGGAAGGGTTATACCAAGAAGAAAGATACGCCCAGAATAATATATACCACGAGCAGAAGTAGACCCTCATACCAGTTCGTAGAACCATCTTGGGTGATCGACTTTGCAATAAATACGGATACGCCAATGGCCACCAGTTCAATCGTTGTAAACACGATATCCATGGTTCTACCTGTGAAGTAGCTGACAAAAATCAGCACAGGGGCAACGAAGAGTGCGATCTGCAAGCTGCTGCCGACAGCAATCTCGACGGCTGCTCCGATTTTATTTTTCATGGCAAGCATGATGGCTGCACTGTGTTCCGCCGCATTACCGATGATGGCTACAAGGAATGCACCAACAAACAGCTCGCTAAGTCCAAATTCGGAAGTGAATACTTCGAGCGTGCCGACAAGCCATTCACTGACGAAGGCAACCATGACCGTTGCGAGCACCAGATAGAGAATTGATTTTTTCTTGGACCATGCCGGAGCATGCTCATGTGGTAGCTCTTCATCAGAATCCTCAGTGACGTCCGCAAGATAGTTCTTGTGCGTCACCATGGAGAACAGTAGCCAGGCGATATACGCGAGGATGAGCAATCCGGCCACGATCAGACTAAGGGTATTCGTGTCTTTCTGTGTAATGGAATGTGTGTTGAGAAAGACTGCCGGAATAAACAGGGCAATGATGGCAACAATCATCAGGGAACCATTCAGACCTGCGAGTGATACATTATAATTCTGGATTTTGAACTTGAGTCCTCCGGCAAAAATACTTAACCCGAGCACTAACAGCAGGTTTCCGATGATGGAGCCTGTTAGACTTGCTTTGACCATGTCGAACAGTCCCTCTTTCACGAGGAAGATGGCGATGATCAATTCGGCGGCATTGCCGAAGGTGGCATTCAGGAACCCACCCAGCCGCTGTCCGGCGTAGTGGGCAACATTTTCGGTGGCTTTGCCTAAAAAACCGGCCACAAAAATAACCGAAATGGCTGAAATCACGAACTGTAGAATCGAATCCCATTTCAAGTAGTGGGCGATGGCACTGAGTGCAAAGAACGCAATCAGCAAAATGGATGAAATCCGGTTTCTCACAACAAACACCTCGGTTATAAAATATTTTGTTTTGAAATTGTATTGTAAAAGCTTATGAGATTATTTTCATATTTCAATATAACCAAATGGTGGTAGGTTGTAAACGCATCTTTTTGAGTTTAATTTGCTTTTTGGGGTGGAAAGGATTTAAAATACGAGTAACGAAGTGAAGGAGGATGTGGCATGGCAGAACAACTTCAACTGGAGAGCGGAAACATCCGGATTGCCGATGACGTGGTTGCAAAAATTGCCGGAATGGCTGCAATGGAAACGCCCGGAATTGCCGCAATGTCTGGAGGATTGTCAGAGGGCTGGGCGAAGCGACTCAGCGGTAAAAACGTACAGAAAGGCGTGAGCGTTGAGGTCGGCCAGCTGGAAGCAGCCATTGACCTGCGCATCATCGTCCTGTACGAAACCCCGATTCATGAAGTTTCCCGTATGCTTCAGCAGAATGTAAGAGAAGCGGTAGAGACCATGACCGGATTACGCGTGGTTGAAGTCAATGTAAAGGTAGAAGGCGTATCTTTCAAAGGCGACGATCTGTAAAATTTCGCAATCCGCGATGGAGGACAAAGGCATCTTGACTTGTCTCCATCTTGATAGACAGAGTGTACCAGGTACACACAAAAAGGCTGCGCATCCAATTGGGTGCACAGCCTTTTTTGTGTTAGCTTTTTTTGTATTGAGACGTGCTCTGTGCCTTTACGGCCAATCCCGTTCACCGAATCCGACGGATGGACTCCCGTGAACGAAGAGCAGGAGAAGTGCGAGTCTGTGTCTGTACAGTCACGGACTTGGTTTTCTCTTCCTTGATCACGTCCAGATTGTTGGTACGCGAGATACTCAGCAAAATGCCCATGGCGACCATCATCACAAAGAGTGAGGTACCCCCATAACTGATAAACGGAAGTGTGACCCCCGTCACCGGAATGGTCTGAGTTACACCGCCGATGTTGATGAATGCCTGTATCGCAATCAGTCCCATGATGCCTATGCCGACCAGTGTTCCGAATGGATCAGGGCAGCGGAGAGATACAATAATACCTCGCCAGATGAAGTACAGATAAACCAGAAGGAATAAGGTACTTCCGATGAATCCGAGTTCTTCCCCGATTACGGAGAAAATAAAGTCATTATACGCATTTGGCAAATAGTGCAGCTTCATCGTACCTTGTCCAATCCCGGAACCCGTCATGCCGCCATCACCAATGGCAACAAGAGAACGGTAGAGGTTAAGACTTCCGCCATTGATATCGGATAATGGATCAAGAAAAGCTTGAATACGTCCGATCTTGTAGTTTTGCTCCGCAGTGACTGCTGTTGTAGCAGTCGTCGTGTCGGAAGGAGACATGGAAGAGAACAAGGAATTCGCACCGAACGCCAGTGCTCCACCGAGTACAACCAGGAGAATCGAACCCAGGATATGTTTCATACTGGCGCCACCGGCATAAATCAAGAGACCACAGGTGGACACCAGGATGAAGGTGGTACCAAAGTCTGGTTGCAGCATGATTAGTCCTGCGATGAATCCAACGATGAACAAGACGGGGAAATACCCTGTCTTGAAAACCCTGAATTTTTCACCTTTTTTGGTGATAAGAGCAGAAAGATATAGAATGATAGCAATTTTTGCGAACTCTGCAGGCTGAAGACTGAAACCAAAAATGTGAATCCAGCTTCGTGCGCCGTTCAATACTGCACCTGAGATCAAAACAATCACCAGCATGACTGTAGTGATCAGGAAAAAGGGTGCATATAGCTTTTTGTACTTGTTGAAGCGGATATTCATGGCAAAGAACATGCCAAATAGACCGATAATCGCCCACATAAGTTGTTTTTTCGTGAAGTAAAGGGCATCATTGTTAAATCTATCGCTTGCGATTGCAATGCTGGAACTGGAGCTGAATACCATCACCAGTCCGAAGCCCACCAACAATAAAGTGAGGATTAGCAGTTGAAAATCCGGCGTGCCTCTCTTCGTTTTCGTTTGGGCCGTTTGTTGTTTCATCGTTTGGCCCAGCCTATGCTTCCAGCAGTTCTTTAAGCTGCTGTAATTTTTCGGCTGCCAGCTTCACGACTGGCTGTGGAACGGAAGAGTCATAATCCAGACCGTGAGGGAAGGTGGCTTTGCCAAGATAAACGGCTTCAACAGCAAGAACGGTATCCGGTTTTTCCAATTTGCCTTCCACTGCGCGGGTATTAATGCGTACAAAGTATTCTGATTTGGTTTGTTCATCTTCAATTTTGTAGTCATATGTAGCACGGTAATATTCCCATTGCCACCGGACAAATCCGACTTTCTCGGCGCTCTCATCCAGGTATGCCAAGTCGCTCTTCAAGCCATCCAAGCCTGTATTCTCAAAAATCATAAGCGTCTGATCCTCCTCATAAGCTTCCGAGTGTAATTTCTCGTGCATTTCTCTAGTTCATGATAGTATGTTTCCCCTTCTCGTGCAAGCTTTCCAGGGGTGTTTCGTATCGGTTTTCTTCCAATTCTGCTACAATATACAGCAATAGGTTTGAAGAGGAAGGTTCGGGCTTGATCCAAGTCCCGTTCAAGATTGAAAGGGTGGAGAGACATGACTAATAATATTTGGTGGGAAGATCTGCAGATCCACATGGTGGAATGGCGGCGTCACCTTCATCGCAATCCTGAGGTTTCCTTTCATGAGGAGAAGACATCCTCTTTTGTAGCGGATATGTTGGAGAGCTTTGGCGTTGAAGTGAAGCGTCATGTAGGCGGTCACGGGGTCATCGGTACGATTCGTGGGGACAAGCCAGGGCCTGTCGTCATGCTGCGGGCCGATATGGACGCATTGCCAATTCAGGATGAGAAGAATATTGAATATGCGTCACAACAAGCAGGGGCGATGCATGCATGTGGCCACGATGGTCATATCTCGATCTTACTCGGTACGGCATTGTATTTCAGCCGTCACAAGCAGGAGATCCGAGGGGAGATTCGCTTTTTGTTTCAGCCAGCAGAAGAATTGCTTCCGGGCGGTGCAGTCCAGGTCATTGCGGATGGTGCGCTTGATGGCGTGGACGTCATATACGGCATTCATCTGTGGACCCCGTTGCCTGTAGGTGTTGTTGCCAGTAAAGCAGGACCGATGATGGCAGCGGCGGACGACTTTTACATTGAGATCAAAGGCAAAGGTGGACATGGCGGCATGCCGCAATCCACGATAGACAGTCTTATCGCGGGTTCTGCGCTTGTGATGCAGCTTCAGACCGTTGTCAGTCGTTCGGTTGATCCATTGCAACCTGCGGTGCTGACCATTGGCACAATGCAGGCTGGCTCCGCTCAAAACGTGATTGCAGAGCAGTGCAAAATGAGCGGTACGGTAAGAACGTTTGATGAAGAGACCCGAAATGGGATGAAAGAGCGGGTGCTCACCATGGTGGCCCAGACAGGGGCCGCGTACGGGGCCGAGACTCAAGTGAAATATATTATGGGATATCCGCCTGTGGTGAATGATGAACTGGAGACAGCGCGTTTCTTCAGGGAAGCTACAGAAGTATTTGGGGCAGAACGAGTGCAAACGTCGCCGATGCTGATGCCAGCGGAAGATTTCGCGTATTATCTGCAGAAGGTTCCAGGGTGCTTTATGTTTGTTGGAGCAGGTAATCCGGATAAAAATGCGATCTATCCGCATCATCATCCGATGTTTGATTTTGATGAAGATGCGATGCAGACGGCCGTAAAATTATTTATTGCCATGGCTAAGGGTTATACAGCCGAATGACTTTAGATGCAGTTGGGCATCCTGTTCATACCGAGGTATGGGCAGGATGTTTTTTTTTGTGGATTTTTATAGATGTTGTTCAAAAAGTCCACTTTTGATTACGAATCATGCCTGGCGGCATGATCAGCATCTAATATGAAAACTAGACTTTTGAACTCGCAATTATACAGGTTCAATTTCGGAAGTTGCCGGAACTGGACTTTTTTTGATAGGAGGAAGTTTCGAATGGAAGGAACTGAACATAGAGAAAGAACGGATGCTTGTATTGTTCAGCGGGATTTTACGGTTTTGCTGGAAGTGGGACACCCTGGGTTCGAAAGAGCAAGAGAGCAGCTAGGGAAGTATTCAGAACTGGTTAAGACACCGGCGGCGTTTCATACCTATCGAATTACTCCATTGTCGCTCTGGAATGCTGCTGCACTGGGATGGAATGCAGATCAGGTCATCACAAGTCTGGAATTGGTGTCCCGCTGGAACGTGCCTGCTGCACTCATACAGGATGTTCAGAGGATTATGGATCAGTACGGGAAATTAAAGCTGCATTCCGAAGCAAATCATGCCAGAATGCGCCTTTACAGTGAGGATGAGCGGTTGCTGGATGAGTTAAGCGGATTGAAAACAATAGCTGCCTTTCGTATGGAACGAACAGACGCTCATGAGCTTCTGCTCTCAGGAGCACAGCGAGGTCTATTGAAAAGAGAATTAACACGGCTGGGTTACCCGGTTCTTGATTATGTGGGATATCGGGAGGGAACCAAACTTTCATTCGAATGGCGTTCCAATGATCCAGGGGACCAAGAAGAGCGATTTGCGTTGCGTTCATACCAGAGAGAAGCTGTGGATGCATTCGAAGGCAGTGAGGGCATGGGAGGAAGCGGATTGCTTGTGCTGCCTTGCGGGGCAGGCAAAACGGTCATTGGCATGGCCGTTCTGGAGCGGCTTCAGTGTGAATGCCTGATTTTGACGTCCAATACGACATCTGTGCGACAGTGGATTCAGGAAATTCAAGACAAAACAACGATTACCAGTGAACAGATTGGTGAGTATTCCGGTCAGAAAAAACAAGTGAAACCTGTGACTGTAGCTACATATCAGATTCTTACACATCGAAAATCCAAGAATGCTGATTTTACCCATATCAAACTGCTCAGTGAGCGGCAATGGGGTCTGATCATATATGACGAAGTGCATTTGCTGCCTGCGCCAGTGTTTCGTGCAACTGCGGATATTCAAGCTACTCGAAGACTGGGATTGACGGCTACTTTGGTTCGAGAGGATGGCTGTGAACAGGATGTGTTCTCACTGATTGGCCCAAAGCTCTATGATATGCCGTGGAAACAGCTGGAGCAGCAAGGATGGATTGCCGATGTACAATGTCAGGAGATACGTATCCCGTTCTCCCCAGAACTAAGATCGAATTATCTGCAAGCCGAGGTTAAGCATCAGTTTCGTTTGGCTGCCGAGAATCCTGCGAAGGTACATGTGGTCAAGCGTTTGCTGGAGCGTCATCGGGATCTTCCTGCACTTGTAATTGGACAATATCTGGATCAACTTGAGTTGATTGCCCGGGAAATTGAAGCACCTCTGATCTCGGGAACAATGTCCCAGCAAGAGCGAATAAAATGGTTTGCCGCTTTTCGACGTGGGGAGATTAAAACGATTGTTGTATCCAAGGTTGCCAATTTTGCTGTGGATTTGCCCGATGCTGCGGTTGCTCTTGAGATATCTGGGAGTTTCGGTTCAAGGCAGGAAGAAGCACAACGGTTGGGACGAATTCTGAGACCAAAAGCTGGGGAAAACAAAGCTTACTTCTATGCACTGGTATCAGAGGACAGCAAGGAACAAGAGTTTGCGTTAAACCGTCAGATGTTCTTGGTGGAACAGGGTTATGAATATGCCATCGTTCATGAAAACGGATAGTTTATTTATACTCGCAAAAAGAGGAGGGATTAAGGGATGGCTTCATATGAACCAGTAAATGAGCCTATGGTAATGGATATTGATTCATGGTCAAAGCTTACTTTAGTAGAACAAAAAGTACTTGGTGCAATTTTTCACAAACATGCTGCACAGCCTTTCTCTTCCCTCCTGCAGCGAGAACAGTGGGCTGTCGAAGGGCTAAGTGTCGCAGAGGCCCAATCTACATTCGCCAATCTTAGGCAGCAAAGATGGATCGAATCTGTTCATAAGAGTTGGGGGGAGCGATTATTCTATATTCCTGCTTCGCTGATGGAGACATTGACAATTGCTTATGTGCAGAGAGTGGGCTTAACCGTTGAACAGATGACAATACATGCTCATGTACTACAAGAGGGAAAGCCGGATATTGCTGCAGAGCTTCTTCATCTGATCGCTTGGATCGGAAGAGAAGGACTACCCTTGACAGGTAAGGGAACTATACATAAAAAAACGATTCAGAAATTAAGTGCGATCACCGTTCTATCTTCGACAGACTTTAATGGTTTGGGCATCCGATATGGACATTCGGACCTGTATCCGATTCACGTTGCAATCCTTCTCGATCTACTGCTCAGTCTGAATCTGGTTCAGAAGGCAGAGGGGAGGATTCGGATCGTAGATCATCAATTACAGCAATGGTTGAAGCTTTCATGGGGACAGATGCATCGGGAGATATATCAAGCTTGTGTAGACAGATACGGGAATACCGAGCCTGCTCTACAGCATTTCCGTCATCAATTGGCCGTTCTTTCTCCAGGGAAGAACGTATGGTGTCGTATAGTGAATTCCACATGTGAACCTCAGATCAGGGGATGGCTTTATGCACTGGCTAGTTGGGGTTATGGCGACGTTGGAGAAGATCAGTCGGGAGCATTGGCATTCCGTTGGCTGATCGAACCACAGAGCCTGTTGAATCTACGCCAAGAGGCGGTAGGTGAGGCGGAGCCGTGTGGGTTTTACATGCAGCCTGATTTCGACATGTTGGTGCCACCGGAAGCGGGGCCTGATGTAATCTGGATGCTGGGGCAATGCGCAGAACGGGTAACGCGTGATCGGATGTCCATTTATCGCATGACGAGAGAGCAGATTATTTCGGCCATAGCTAAAGGACATGCATTACATGAAGTGATGGAGTTTCTGGATCAATATGCTCTGACAGGCGTGCCGGAGAATGTACGTATTGCGTTAGCGGATTGGGGGAAGGAGACGGATGTTGCAACAGTAACTGTAGATCAGTACATGGAGCCAACGAAGGCAAGTACAAGCTCCGCAGAGGATCAGAAGTTATTCGAAAAAGATGTTTTGAGCAGTGAACATTCTTCTTTTTACACACCTGGTAATCAAGGTCTGGTTGATGTCCCTGCTTTTCTGCATGGATTGGAGCATGATCATTCTGTCATTGAGAAGAGGTTCTCTCTGTTGGGATTTGAGGAGATACCGGAGACCTGGTACAAGGAGTGGCGTCGATATCATAGTTCAACCGCACGACAGATTGCTGCCAAAGCCATTGAGTGGCAGACCAAGCTTGGGATTCAACAGGGTCATGGAACCCAATACCTCATTCCACATCAGGTAGAGGGGCATGAAGAATGGACATTAAGCGGTTGGTGCATGCTGGATTCAAGTGAACATACATCTGAGACAGAATGGCGTACATTCTCCCCGTCACAGTGGGATACAATGCGTCTTATCCTGCCAGATGATGTCATAACCTGACTATTTCACGTGAATATCAGGTTGAAAGGCGAATTTTCGAGTTCCCCCTATTTCTAATTGCAGGAAAAACTCTTCTTAACTATTCATGGATATGCTATGATGAGGTAGTCTACGTTGAGTAGAACTTTATATATAGATAGGATGAATATTTCATGAGCGTAGCGGAAATGAACACGGTCGATATGGCCCAAGTGTTAACGGGCGCATATGAACTGGGCGACATGATTAACCAATCTGCCGAAGTATCGGATTATTTATATTGGAAGCAGCAAGTCGAGACTTCCCCTGAGATTCAGATGGGGATTCGGAAGCTGAATGCCAAGAAGGAATTGTTTGAAGAAACACAGCGTTTCGGTCATTTTCACCCGGATTATCATGCAGCGAAAGATCAGGTGAAGGCTCTGGAACAGGAGTTGGAAAATTTCGAGGCGGTAATTCGCTTCAAACAGGCAGAGAAGTCCCTGGATGATATGTTATTCCAGATGTCAGAGACCATTGCATTTGCAGTGTCAACGACCATTAAGGTACCGAGCAATGATCCGAATCCGAAGGGCGGCTGCGGTAGTGGCGGCAAGTGTGGTTGCAGTTAAGTAATCATTATAGAAGGGCGGGGAACGATGATGTTTGCGGAAAGGACAGGATTCATTATTTGGGTCAGTGATTTGAAGGCTGCCCGTAATCTCGAAAAATATGGCACCGTGCATTATATCTCCCGCCGTATGCATTATGTAGTCATGTATGTTAATGCAGAACGGGCAGATGATACGATGAAAAATGTGAAGCGACTTTCCTATGTGCGCAAGATCGAACGCTCGTATCGTAATGAGATCAAAACCGAGTATGCCAGCAAAACCATGGACAAAACGAGCTTTTACGGAATATAGAAGAGAAACTGGAGGGACCCTTTGGGGTCGCTCTTTTCTTGAATTATACACAAATTGGCTATTGTGAAAAAAAGTTAAACTTACGCCTTGAGGTTGCGGGACTAATGTTGTAATATATTTGGTAATAAATAGATAGAAAGTCCTATCTGGTGGAGAGTGATTCCCATGCGTGATAAGGTGATGCAACGTTGGAGCACCTACGAGCCGTTTTTCGTGGCTCTTGGAGACAAGAAAGTGGCCGACATCGTCATTACCCATCATGCCAAGATGCGGTATGCAGACCGTATTGAGCCTGCACGTAGTGATGATGACCATATTGCGGCGTGGTTATGGGAGTGTCTGAAGCAGGACCGTATAACACCATACTACCGTAATGAACAGGACGTCTACCTGATTGATGAGGATCTGGTGGTGGTCGCCGAATTTTCCGAACTTGAAGGAGAATATGATATTGCGGGCAACCCGCTGCACAAAATGATTGTAGTTACGTTTCTGGGACGTATGTCGGAGACCATTGAGTTGAGGGACCTGAAGTCATATTATTCATGGTTAAGACATTCAAGAAGAATGACGCTGGTCAAAAATAGCCGCAAGCACAAGTAAATTGAGTAGATTTAATAAGTTGAAATCATAGATTCAAGTATCATCGCATGCAGACAAGCTGCATGCTTTTTTTGTTGCCAAGCAGGAAATCGGCTACAATGTAGAGAGTGTAATCGAAGAGGGGCGAAGATATGAATTTTCACCAATTGCATATTTTTTATACGGTAGCAGAGAAAGGCAGCTTCTCGGCTGCTGCACAAGCATTACATATGACTCAACCGGCAGTAACGATGCAGATTCAATCACTGGAGGACTACTTTGGAACCAAGTTATTGCATCGTTCCACCAAAAAAATAGAATTATCCGAGGCTGGCCGGACTCTATTGCCTCATGCGAAACGGAGCGTAGAATTGGTCAGGCAGACAGATGAAGCGATGTCTGCGTTTACCCAGATGTTACAGGGCCGACTCCAGCTTGGAGCCAGCTTAACGATCGGGGAATATGTGCTTCCACGCATGCTAGGACCGTTTGCGCTTCAGTATCCCGATATTTCCATCGTCATGAAAGTGATGAATACAACGCAAATTATGGATGATATATTGAAACACCAGCTTAATTTTGGTCTGATTGAAGCCCCAGTACACCATCCGGACATGATTGTAGAGCCTGTCATGCAGGACGAGCTGAAACTGATTGTACCTGCTGGGCATGATCTGGCTAAGCGTAGCAAAGTGAATCTTGAAGATGTAATGAACTATCCCTTTGTGCTGCGTGAGAAGGGCTCGGGTACCCGTCAGGTGATGGAAGACCAGCTGCAAAAGAAAAATATTGATCCACAGGATATGAATGTGGTGATGGAACTTGGAAGTACTGGAGCCGTAAAATCGGCTGTAGAGGCAGGGGTGGGCATTACGATGTTATCTCCTTCTTCCGTGCAGCATGAGCTTGCTCTGGGACTCGTTCATATTGTGGATATCCGTGGACTCGAATTCAAACGGCAGTTCTATGCCATCCATCTAAAATCGTCCTTGTTGCCGCTGTCAGCTGTCGCTTTCCTGAACTATCTGCGTCAACAGGAGCAATCTGAGCCAGAACACAAGACGGGGAAGGCATAATAGGCGGAAACTCAATGATAGATGAGAGTGAATCCAAATCATTTTACACAAAGGAGCTGTTGTACATGGATCAACGCCAAGGACGCTGTGATCTCCATACCCATAGTCAGGCCTCCGATGGAATGCAGCCACCAGCTGATAATGTGAAGCTTGCCAAGCAAAAAGGACTATCTGCGGTTGCTCTGACGGACCATGACACAGTAGCTGGTGTAGCTGAAGCACAGCAAGCGGGTAAAGAGTTCGAGATTGATGTCGTTGCTGGAGTGGAGATCAGCACCCGGGCTGGCGGCAAAGATATTCATATCTTGGGTTATTACGTGAATACGGAGGATGAGCAGTTCCTACAAAGGTTGCGCGGATTACGAGAAGCACGAGATGAGCGAAATCATCTGATTATTGGCAAGCTACAGGAACTCGGGCTTGATATAAGCTGGCAGGAGGTACTCGATGAGCTAGGACGGCCGTTAGAGCCGGATGAGAGTATCGGCAGACCTCATATGGCTGATGTGTTGGTGAAGAAGGGATATGCTGTCGACATGCGGGATGCATTTGATCGATATCTTGCTGAAGGCAAGCCTGGCTTCGTATCTGTACCCCGAGTTGCACCCGAGGATGCGTGTGAGTGGATCAGAGCCGCTGGTGGAGCCGCTGTGATTGCCCATCCGGGTCTCTATAATGATGATGAATTGGTACGTCGCATCATTGATGATGCCCGTCCGGATGGGATTGAAGTATTTCATTCGGACCATGGCCTGGAAGAGGAACGCAGGTATGCTGAGATGGCCAGGGAGTATGATCTTATTGAGACTGGTGGATCGGATTATCATGGCGAACGGCAAGGTGTTGTTTTCCACGGGGATCTCGGTAGCAAGACCGTAAAGGTTGATGTGTTAGAAAGGCTGAAGGCAGCTGCTTCACAACAAAAGGGAGTGTAAGCGAGACGTGGTAAAGCTCTATCTGACTAAATAAATTCTGTATTACTGGCTACATTTTAAGATCGAAGGAGAAAAGGACATGCAAACATGATAGGGCTGAACCTTCATGTTTGCATGTCCCTTTTTTGTGCTAAAAAGAGACTATGTAATCGAATAATTTACCCAATCGCCACGTACAGCTCCAAGACGCTCGAATAATTGCTGTGCCCGCTCATTAGTTACTGCTGTGATCCAGGACATATAAGCACATCCATGTTCACGCGTATATTGCTGGCAGTGTGCAAATAATTTGGCTTCTGCTTCGCCCTCTCTGAATGTTTCCGTAACAAATAGGTCATTCGTGATGGCGACACGCTCTGCTTTCATCGTGCTGTAGGTAAAGAACAGGGTGGAAAATCCGATAAGCTTTCCGTCCTCTTCTGCCACGAATTGAGCACCGATCTGCTGATTAAGCAGGTTGTTGATCAGAAGCTGGATGGATTGATCACCAGGCCAGGAGTTGTTGTAGAATCCCACCACATAGTCATGCATTAATGCAGTCAGTGGTTTCAGATCATCAGGTTGCGTTTCTCTGATATGTATGGTCATAGTACACTTCCTTAACTATAATTTTATTCGTGAATATTGAATTAGTATACATATAAACGAATTAATATTCAAAAAAAGAGAAATAAGCGAGCTTCACCTATCATTGAAATAACTTATTGCAACCACAAAAATCCCCTGAACCATTAATGGTCAGGGGATTCTGTCTTTGTTACTGTTGCATCTATATAAGTTGAACTAATCATTTACACGATAACGGAGAGGACAGAAAAAACCTGAAAAAAGCGAAGCGTGCGCCTTTATCACCGGATTTTCCCTTTCAGAACAGGGATCAAAAAAATCTGGGGATAACAGCGATTGGAAGGTTGTTCTGTCATCGTAGTGTCAGTGTAAATAATCTTTAGTTCAACTTATATAGCCTTATCCATTTTTAATGGTGGATGGCAGACTTTTGATCAATTCATCATTTGGCGTGACAAACAACGTCTTCTGATGATCATAGATGACAAAACCTGGTTTCGCACCGCTGGGTTTGCGTACATGACGGATAAACGTGTAATCCACAGGCACGCTGCTGGACTCCTTGGCTTGACTGAAGTAGGCAGCAAGCTGTGCTGCTTCTTCCAATGTCGCCTCACCAAAGTCTGTACTGCGAATGACGACATGTGAACCTGGAATGTCTTTGGTATGAAGCCAAGTGTCGTTGGAAGAAGCTAGACGGTTGGTTACATACTCGTTCTGCAGGTTGTTTTTGCCCACAAGAATATCAATTCCCTCGGAGGAGGTGAACTGGTGTACGGTCGGACGGTCGCTTTTTTTCTTCTTTTTACCCTTTTTGTTACGGTCACGAAGGTATCCCTGTTGCACAAGCTCATCCCGAATTTCCTCAATGTCGTTCATCGATGCGATGGAGAGCTGCTGCAACAGATTATCGAGATAGTCAATCTCGTCTTTGGTTTTGCCAAGCTGCTCATGAATGACAGCCAGACTGTTCTTGTATTTGTTATACCGCTTGAAGTAACGCTGTGCGTTGTCAGACGGTGTGAGCAGCGGATCAAGCTGAATAGTAATGTTGGCTTGGTCTTCATCGTAGAAGTTCACAAGCTCCACGCTCTTATCCCCTTTGTGGACCTGATGCAGGGAGGCAAACAGCAACTCACCCCATAGTCTGAACTTGTCTGCATCGTCAGCTTCCAGCAGGTCCTTGTTCAGGTTGTCCAGCTTTTTGATGTTTTTGCTTCGCTCATTCTGCAGAAAACGGAGCAGATCACTTACTCTCTGTTTTACCGTGTCTCGTTCAGCCTTGTCTCCGTAGTAATCTTCCATGCACTTGCTCATCGTGTCATAGGCTTTCTCCAAGTCTTGAATGCTTTGAAGATGAACGGCCGAAAAAATCATTTTGCCTTTAGCGTTCATTCCGGTTACAGGCGTGTAGATATGATCTCTGACAGGTCCCATCACGGCTTCAAAAGCGTTCCAGAGTGCACCAGCCTCAACTCGGCTCTCACCCTCAACCACAGTGGGAGTGCTCACTGTGCCTTCAGGAGTAATCCCACGAGCAGCAATCTCTCCCGCAATTAACGGGCTAAGACCGCTAAAGGAGTTCACAAGCCAGCGTGATGCCTCTTCCTCAGCGGCATGATAGCTGTCCTCGAATGCTGTACGACTTACTTCGAGCGGATTACTTTTATGTTGCTCGGGTGGGGCAGTATACGAGAATCCGGGCATAATTACCCGGTAGCTGCTGATGGACGGAGTTACATGATGAATACCATCCAGAATTGTTCCTGTTACAGGATCAAGCAAAATAATATTACTGTGACGCCCCATCAATTCAATGATGATCCGTTTAACCGAAACATCCCCCAGTTCGTCGCGCTGGCGCACATTGATGTGGATAATACGTTCCATGCCAATTTGACGGATCTCCTCAATGATTGCACCTTCACAGTGCTTGCGGAGCAGCATGCAGAACATGGGTGCTTCAGTAGGGTTAAGAAATGTCTTTTCCGTATAATGCACACGAGGATATGTCGGGCTTGCCGAAACAAGCAATTTACTATTTCCGCGCTGAGCACGCAGTGTGAGAACTACGTCATGGCCATTCGGCTGATGGATCTTGCTGATACGTCCACCAATGCAGCCCTGCAATTCATGAACAATGGCTCGTGTTACGATGCCGTCCAATGCCATTTTTTCCACTTCCTCTCTCTATCGAGCATCTGCATTTTATCATCATGCCAAATGCTTCATCTATATAACTGAAATGAGCAACCAGGTTATGTAAAAAAACAGGACCGGCTGCAGATTCTTCGTTGCTTGCCTGTTGAACGCTGGAATCGGTACTGCGTAGAACATCGCAGACTTTTATTTTAGCTTATTCTGTCCATCAGGGAAAGGATTCGCCTCTTGGGTGCTAATCACAGACCTGTCCGAATACATATAGAGCAGGTAGTTTGTCCGGCATAGTGTACAGCCTGTCGACCAGCGCGCCGGTGAAGCATGTGAGCTTATTTTGCAGATGAAATACAGACTGGGAGGGAACCTTGAAGCATGGAACATACCAAGTGGCATCAACTTAGTGATGAAGAGCTTCGCAACACTCTTGGCGTCAGCCCGCAGGAAGGATTGACGGACGAAGCTGTAGCAGAGAAGAGAAAAGTGGTCGGTTCGAATGAGCTGAGCGAGGGGAAACGCATTTCTCCGATCACATTGCTCTTGAATCAGTTCAAAGATTTTATGGTGCTGGTATTGATGGGAGCAACGTTGGTATCCGGAATGTTAGGTGAGTATCTGGATGCAGTAACGATTGTGGCGATTATCGTACTGAATGCGATTCTGGGGTTTGTACAGGAATTCCGGGCAGAACGATCTCTTCGTGCATTGAAACAGTTGTCCGCACCTCTCGCCAAAGTGCTTCGATCGGGCCAGGAAGTACATCTTGCCGCCAAACAACTCGTACCCGGAGATATCGTTATGGTGGAGAGTGGCGACCGCATACCCGCTGATGTACGCTGGCTGCAAACGAACAGTCTGGATGTCGAGGAGTCGGCACTTACCGGGGAATCGGTTCCCGTAAGCAAGCATTGTCTTCCGATTGCCGACGAGGACGTTCCGCTGGGTGATCAGAAGAATATTGGTTTTATGGGTACCATGGTTACTCGTGGTACGGCCAAAGGTGTGGTCATCCGTACGGGAATGGAGACGGAGATGGGCAAAATTGCCGATCTGATCCAGAATACGGAGGAGCAGGAAACACCGCTACAGCACAGACTGGAACAACTGGGCAAAATTCTGATTTTTGTCGCATTGGGATTAACCGTCATGGTCGTCGTCGCAGGCATATTGCACGGACAACCAGCCGTTGGCATGTTTCTGGCAGGGGTCAGCCTCGCGGTGGCAGCCATACCGGAGGGTCTGCCGGCCATTGTAACCATTGCACTCGCACTTGGCGTGCAGCGGATGATCAAACGTAAAGCCATTGTGCGCAAACTGCCTTCTGTCGAAACCCTTGGCTGTGCATCTGTGATCTGTTCGGATAAGACAGGCACGCTCACCCAGAACAAGATGACGGTAACGGATGTGTGGCTGGAGGGACGCAGCATCAAGGTTACTGGGGATGGTTATGCACCTGAAGGGCAGATGCTGGAGAACGGTCGAACAGTGGAATTAAAGAGTGACCAGTCCCTGCGCAGAATGCTCCAGATTAGCGCACTTTGCAACAATGCCAGTATTGTTGAGAGTGTCGCAAACGAATTAGGGAACAAGAAAAAGGGCAAGGATACCAAAAAGGATGGCAAGAAAAACGCTAAAAAAGATGATTACAAAGAAGAAGCGGCCCAGCGAGAGAATGTATTCTGGGAGCTGAAGGGTGATCCGACGGAAGGTGCACTGGTCACACTGGCCTCCAAAATGGGGCTTACGCCTACTGGTCTCAAAGAGTTGTATGCCCGCCAGCAGGAGTTCCCGTTTGATTCCGAGCGGAAACGCATGTCAGTCCTGGTCAATCACCAGGGAGGGCGAATGATCTACACCAAAGGTGCACCGGATGTGTTAATCGGACACTGCAGTTATATTTTATGGGAAGGCAAGGTCGTACCTTTCACCGGAACACTGCGGCAGAAAGTGATGGCAGCCAATGAGAGCATGGCCGGAGCGGCACTGCGTGTCCTCGGAATGGCCTATCGTGAAGTACGACCGGAGGAAAAAGTGGCTGACGAACATGCCGCCGAAAGTCAGCTTGTATTCGTCGGACTTGCAGGTATGATTGATCCGCCGCGTCGTGAAGTGCGAGATGCGATTGCCACATGCCGCAAAGCGGGCATTCGTACCGTCATGATCACAGGTGATCATGGAACAACGGCAGAAGCTATTGCGCATCAGTTGGGGATTCTTCCACGTGGAGGTGCCTCGCTAAGTGGTCAGCAGCTGGCAGGCATGACAGACGAGCAACTGGATAAGCAGGTAGAAGGCATCTACGTGTTCTCAAGGGTATCGCCTGAACATAAGCTTCGCATCGTAAAATCGTTGCAGCGCAAGGGGCATGTCGTCGCCATGACGGGGGATGGAGTGAACGACGCTCCGGCGATTAAAGCGGCTGACATCGGGATCGCGATGGGCATTACAGGTACAGATGTCACGAAGGAAGCTTCGGCGCTCATTCTAAGTGATGATAACTTCTCAACCATTGTGGCTGCCATTGAAGAAGGGCGTAATATTTATGAGAACATCCGCAAGTTTATCCGTTATTTGCTGGCATCGAACGTAGGGGAGATTTTAACAATGTTCTTTGCAATGATGATGGGCTTGCCCCTGCCACTCGTACCGATTCAGATTCTGTGGGTTAACCTGGTGACGGATGGATTGCCTGCCATGGCGCTGGGGGTAGATCAGCCTGAAAAAGATCTGATGGAACACAAGCCCCGTGGTGCCAAGGAAAATATTTTTGCCCGCAGACTGGGTTGGAAAATCGTCAGCCGGGGGGTATTGATTGGATTGTGTACACTCGGCGCATTTTGGCTTACCCTTCAGGCTGCACCGGATAACCCGGGTCAACTGATTAAGGCACAGTCTGTGGCTTTTGCTACACTCGTTTTGGCACAGCTTATTCATGTCTTTGACTGCCGTAGTTCGCGGTCGATTTTTCACCGGAACCCACTACAGAACAAATATCTGGTTCTTGCCGTGATTTCATCGGTTGTACTGATGCTCGTTGTGATGTACGTTGAACCGTTGCAGCCGATCTTCAAAACCGTACCTCTGGGATTGCGTGAATGGGCGATCTGCATCGTTGCTGCGGGCATTCCAACGTTCCTTATGGGCGCAGGCAGCGTCTGGGGTGGTCGTCGTAACCGCCGCCGTATGGGCGGTTCTGGCCGCTTCGTACCGAAAAGTACAAAGTTTTCGGCATAAAATCAATAGCTTTTCCTGATCCATTTCGGTATGCTATCCTCAAAATGATTCGAAGCGGCAGCTTTGACGTTTTGCAGGATAGCTTTTTTGTGTGCAAATGTTGAATATGAATTTCTATGCTGATCCTGTAGAAGAGCAAGAATATAGCTTTGGCAGCAGACTGCCAAAAGGAGTGGGCAAGATTATGGAATTTACGAAAATGCATGGACTTGGTAACGATTTTATCGTTGTATTTGGTGAAAAGGAGCTTCCGGCAGATGCAGCAGAATTGGCTGTAAAATGGTGCAATCGTTTCTTCGGCATCGGTGCGGATGGCCTGGTTTATATACTGCCTTCGGAGAAGGCGGACTTTCAGATGCGCATCATGAATTCGGACGGTTCGGAAGCAGAGCAGTGTGGGAATGCCATTCGCTGTGTATCCAAATATGTATACGATCATGGTCATGTCAGCCAGGAACAGATTACTATTGAAACGATTGGTGCAGGCGTACAACCTGTCAGTCTTAACATTCGTGATGGCAAAGTGGAAACGGTTCGTGTCGATATGGGTGAGCCGATTCTGAACGGCCTTCAAGTGCCGACAACGGTAGATGCCAATCCTGTGGTTGATCACCACATTGAAGCGAATGGACATGCGTTCAAATTCACTGCCGTATCAATGGGTAACCCACATGCGGTCATCTACGTTGATGATGCTGTGAATTTTGATCTCACAACTTGGGGCCCACTTCTTGAAGTACATCCGATGTTCCCGAAAAAAATCAATGTGGAATTCGCCACAGTTCGTGACCGTGGATATGTGGACATGCGTGTATGGGAACGTGGAGCTGGTCCGACACTTGCCTGCGGAACCGGAGCTTGTGCAACACTGGTATCCTCTGTCCTGAATGGACATACAGATCGTACAGCCATCATCAGCCTCAAGGGTGGGGATCTCCACATTGAGTGGAATGAAGCTGACAATCATGTATACATGACCGGACCTGCTGAAGTTGTCTTTAAGGGAATCACTTCATAAAAAGTGGGAAATTTAACCAAAGAGGCCTGCGGGCCTCTTTTTTTGTCAAAAAGGACAGGTCGTGTCTCCTGTACAGAGACATATTGGGGGCTGTATGGCAAGAAAGTCCATATGAGCTGGATACTCAGTAAAAACCTGTGTTTTTCTTCGTTTTTTAGCGTTTTTTGTGTTACATTAGTATGTAAATGATCACAGCTAGGCGGGGGGAAATGGGATGAAGGCGGATTTGCGCAAAGCTATGCAGGAACGGGTTCTCGTTGGAGATGGGGCCATGGGAACATTTCTGTACCAAATGGGTTTCCCGGTAGGGATTTCATACGAAGAGTTGAACTTGATTTCACCTGAAGTGGTGGCGGATGTACATCGCCGTTATCGGGACGCAGGTACTGAGATATTTGAAACGAATACGTACTCTGCCAATTATGACAAGTTGTCCAAGTTCGGCCTGGAGTCCAAGGTGGAGGACGTGAACCGTGCCGGCGTACGCATTGCCAAAGAGGTAGCTGGCGACACTGGTTATGTGCTTGGTGCCGTTGGTTCCATCCGAGGTGGCAAGCGGACAAACGTGTCTACAAGTGAACTGAAACGCTTCTATCAACAACAGATATTTGCTCTGCTTGATGAAGGTGTGGATGGCATTTTGCTTGAAACCTTCTATGATATCGAGGAAATGGATATTGCCCTTTTACAAGCGCGCAAGCTGAGCGATCTGCCTGTGATTGGACAGTTCGCGGTAGAGGATGTAGGGCACACGCTGGATGGATATACGATGCCTGAAGCATTCCGGATCATGCGGGAGCAGGGCGCGGACGTGATCGGTTTTAACTGCCGCTCAGGTCCAAACGGGATTATGCGAGCCATGGAAACCGTCTCCGGACGTATCGGTATTCCGATGTCTGTTTATCCGAATGCGGGTGCAGCAGATTATGTCGATGGTCAGTTCCGATATGGTGCGACTCCGGAGTACTTTGGTCAGACGGCAGTGCAATTTGCTGATCTGGGCGCTCGTATTATCGGCGGTTGCTGTGGTACGACACCGGATCATATTACTGCAATGAAAGAGGCGCTCGCTGACTATGTACCTTTGCCTATTTTGGAGCCTGATCCGTCAGAATCCAAACCGCGCATCGTGTTGCATGAAAATGTGGATGAGCGTTCCGGACGTGGAGGACAGCCTACAATCGTTGATCTGGTCAAGCAGCGTCACACGGTCATTGTTGAACTTGACCCGCCACGTGACTTGGACATTGCCAAGTTCATGAAGGGTGCCGAGACACTGAAAGCAGCAGGAGCCGATGCCCTGACACTGGCCGATAATTCACTCGCGGTTACACGGATGAGCAACATGGCGCTGGGTCACCTCGTTCAGGATCGCACGGGTCTCCGCCCATTGGTCCATATTGCCTGCCGTGACCGGAATCTCATTGGAACACAGTCTCACATGATGGGTTTTGATGCTCTGGGGATTAATCATGTACTTGCTGTGACAGGAGATCCTGCCAGATTTGGCGATCTGCCTGGTTCGAGCTCGGTATACGATCTGACCTCTTTTGAAATCATACGCATGATCAAACAGTTGAACGATGGAGTGGCCTTCTCGGGTAAACCGCTGAAGCAAAGAGCTGGTTTTGTCATCGGAGCAGCATTTAATCCCAATGTGAAATATTTGGAGAAAGCTGTACAGCGTCTGGAGAAGAAAATTGCCTCTGGTGCAGATTACATCATGACGCAGCCTGTCTATGACCCCGAGTTAATCGTGGCAATGCACGAAGCAACCAAACATCTGGATGTGCCCATTTTTGTAGGTGTAATGCCACTGGCAAGTGGACGGAATGCAGAGTATCTGCACAACGAAGTTCCCGGGATTCAGCTTTCGGATGAAGTGCGTTCCCGTATGGCAGGTCTGGAAGGCGAAGAGGGCCGTGCGATGGGGGTAAAAATTGCCAAGGAACTGCTGGACGTAGCCACAGCACATTTCAAAGGGATCTACCTCATGACACCGTTTATGTTCTACGGCATGACGGCCGAACTGACTCAATATGTATGGGAGAAGTCGGAGCATCAATGTCCTACTTGTTTCAACCCTAATAATCAATTACAATAGTAAAACGGATGTGATGCCGATGTCATTCAGTATGACCGGATACGGTCAATCCGCCTTTCATTTTGGCGGCTATAAGGTACAATTAGAGATCAAATCTGTTAATCATCGTTATTGCGAAGTGATGATGCGTCTGCCAAGAGAGTGGACATATTATGAAGACGGTTTGAGGAAGATCGTACAGAGCCGTTTGAAACGTGGGCGGATTGATGTTTATGTAATGAAAGAAAAAGAGGAAGACCAGGCTCTTCCCGCTGTTCTGAATGAACAGACGGTCAGGGCCTATCTGCAGGCTGCAGAGCAACTGGAGACTCACTTTGGAATGCAGGGCAAACCAAGTATTGTGGATATGCTTGGGCTGCCGGACGTCATGGTTCATTCGGATGGGACAAGTTCCATTCCCGAAGAGCAGAAGAACGAATGGGAGCGAGTTTTGCAGGAAGGATTGAGAGAGGCTCTGTCCAGTCTGGAGCAGATGCGCGCACGCGAGGGTCTTCATCTGGCCAGTGATCTGGAACGGCGGATTATTCGTCTGGAGTCACTGCATACCGAGATGCTTGCTCTTGCACCGACTGTGGTGAGTGATTACCGCAACAAGTTAAGGCAGAGACTTACGGAAATGCAGGAAGAAGGCTCTTTCCCTTTTGATGAGCATAAATTGGGTATGGAAATTGCAATGTTTGCCGATCGTTCTAACATAGAAGAGGAACTTACGCGTCTACTCAGTCACTTTGGACAGAGCAGGGAACTGCTGAAGAGTGATGAACCGGTAGGTCGTAAGTTAGACTTTCTAATTCAAGAGATGAATCGGGAAGTCAATACGATTGGATCAAAAGCCAACCACTTGGCTCTGGTGAACCGTGTTGTCGAGATGAAGGCGGAGCTGGAGAAGATTCGTGAGCAAGCGGCGAATATCGAATGAACGGCCACATTTCGGCAAAAGAGTCGCATGTATAGGGGGAAGAACCTGATTATGGCAATCAAACTCATTAACATTGGATTCGGTAACATCGTATCGGCGAACCGGATTATATCCATCGTGAGTCCGGAATCGGCGCCGATCAAGAGAATTATACAAGAGGCAAGAGATCGTCACATGCTGATTGATGCAACGTACGGAAGACGTACTCGTGCCGTAATTATTACGGATAGCGATCATGTCATACTGTCTGCAGTTCAGCCGGAGACGGTCGCCCATCGTCTTTCTTCGAAAGATGATGATAACGACGAATAAAATGGAGTGTAATATGTCTAAGGGATTACTGGTAGTGTTGTCCGGCCCATCTGGGGTCGGGAAGGGTACTGTATGCAGCGCTTTGCGCAAACTGGTGCCGGAATTGATCTATTCCGTATCGGCGACAACCCGTCAGCCTCGTCTTGGTGAAGAACATGGTGTGAACTATTTCTTCAGAAGTCATGAAGAGTTCCAGAACATGATTGCTGAAGATCAATTGTTGGAACATGCGGAGTATGTCGGTAATTATTACGGAACACCGCGTGATTTTGTAGAGAAAACGATTAACGAAGGCCGCGACATCATTCTGGAGATTGAGGTTCAAGGCGCGTTAAAAGTGAAAGAGAAATTCCCGGAAGGCATCTTTGTTTTCCTGCTTCCTCCTTCATTGGACGAGCTGAAAGATCGCATTCAGGGTCGTGGTACCGAAAGTCAAGCGACCATTGATCACCGGATGTCTGTGGCGGTCGATGAGATCAGTCTGCTGGAGCAGTATGATTACGCTGTTGTTAATGATGAAATTGATTTGGCGTGCAAGAGAATAGAAAGCATCATAATCGCCGAACATTGTAAGATCAATAAATAATCCCTTTTGCCGCTGCAGAATACGATATAAGTGGGGCAGTTGTCATATCATGTATTGAAGCAGTCCTATTGGACTGCCGAATGTGAAGACATGCCACATCAGTTCTGTCAGGCGGCAACTTGTGATTATACTAATGCGAAGAGGTGTTTGTTAATATGCTGTATCCTTCTATTGATGAAATGATGAACAAAGTCGACAGCAAGTATTCCCTTGTTGTTGCTGCTTCCCGCCGGGCTAGACAGCTACGTGAAGGTGAAAAAACGGATTTAAGAGGTGCGAGATCCCATAAACAAGTTGGCGTTGCACTGGAAGAAATCTATGGAGACCTGCTCGTTGTCATCAAAGGACAGGACGAAGAAGAAGAGTAAGCCGCCTGCGGCTGCTCTTCAACTGCATACGGCGTAAGCCGGATTAATTGACAACCGCGAGGTTGTTATTTTTTTACGAATAAGCCTATTTTAACGGAATCTTACTTAGACGTCGTATAAATATCGGGGGAAATAACCATGTTGAACGGTAAAAAAATCGTGCTTGGTGTGACAGGCGGCATAGCCGCTTACAAGGCGGCAACATTATGCAGCAGACTGGTGCAAAAGGGAGCGGATGTTCATGTGATTATGACAGCTTCCGCTACACAGTTTATTACCGAATTGACGCTGCAAACGTTGACCCGAAACACCGTATATACCGATACATTTGATGAACGTGAGCCAGCAGTCGTATCTCATATTCATCTGGCTGATCTGGCTGATCTTGTTCTGGTTGCTCCAGCTACAGCCAATGTAATTGCCAAGATGGCGCATGGCATGGCAGATGATATGCTCTCAACAACTCTGCTTGCCACGACAGCCCCTGTCATGATTGCTCCAGCGATGAATGTACATATGTATGATCATCCAGCTGTAAAGCATAATATGAACCTGCTTGTTGAACGGGGCGCCATGATGATTGAACCGGGTGAAGGTCTGCTTGCGTGTGGATATGTGGGCAAGGGACGTCTGGAAGAACCGGAGAGCATTGTGGATGTGGTGGAACGTTTCTTCGAACAGCGCGAGTCTGTAGACCGTGCCCAGCAAGGACAAGCTTCACTGTTACAAGGTAAGAAGGTTGTCGTTACGGCTGGAGGTACGATTGAGCGCATTGACCCCGTACGATATATTACAAACGATTCGTCTGGCAAAATGGGATTTGCCATAGCCGCAGCTGCGCGTGATCTGGGGGCAGATGTGAAATTGGTTATGGGCAGTACCCAAGCCAAGCCACCGGAGAACGTTGAGTTGATCCCTGTACAGTCTGCACAGGATATGTATGAAGCGGTAACACACGAATGGGACGATGCTGATATCGTGGTTAAGGCGGCGGCAGTTGCCGATTATCGTCCAAAGGAAGTTTATACCGAGAAGATCAAGAAGAAAGGCGACACGCTGTCGCTCGAACTTGTTAAAAATATAGATATTCTTGAAACGCTGGGCAAACAGAAGACCCATCAGTTTTTGATTGGTTTTGCTGCGGAGACTCAGTCGGTTGAGATGTATGCACGTGAGAAATTGGAACGGAAAAACTGTGATCTGATCGTAGCCAATGATGTAACCCGCACGGGTGCAGGATTTGGAACAGACACCAACGCGGTACATATCTATGACCGGGAAGGTTTGGTGGAGGAGCTTCCAGTGATGGCCAAGGACGATGTGGCTCATCGGTTGCTCCGGATTGCGGCGGAGCGCATTGCCGGGAGGAATTAGGATATGGAGATTGCCAAGGTCATTGTCGATGTTCCTGTGAAGGAAACAGACCGGCCGTTTGATTACCTGGTACCTGAATCGATGAGGGAATGGATCGAGATTGGCAGCCGGGTGGGTGTGCCTTTTGGTCATCGGACGGTGCAGGGATTCGTGATTGATCTTGTTCCGCGTACCGGGGAGGAAACATTCAGGCTGAAGCAGATCCAGGAGTTGCTGGACATTGTTCCCCCATTATCAAAGGATTTGGTTGAACTGGCCGAATGGATGAGTGGACGTTATGCCAGTAACCGGATTTTGTCATTGCAGGTTATGGTGCCGACGGCATTGAAGGGGAAAGCGGAACGATACATCTCGCTGGGAGATGCACTTGATGGACAGATGGCGGGTGCACAACCGGATGATGAGGTGTTATTTGTTTGGGGAGAAGAGTCTACGACCGAGAAGGTGCAGCAGGATATCATCCGTTTTGTCAAAAGTCGGGGTCAGGTACCCTTGCAACAACTCAGTCGGAAATATCCCAATCATGCTGCGCTAATTAAGAAACTATTGCTTGGTGGTGTGCTGCTGGAGAGTCAGGCCATCAAGGACAAGTTGAATAAGAAAACGATGAAGTCCGTTGATCTGGCTGTAGATATCACAGCTGCTCAGGAAGCACTTGATTCGTTCCCGGCAAAAGCTCAGCGGCAGAAGGAGATTCTTGCTTTTTTGCTAGAAATGAAAGAGCTGCTGCCTATGCCGATGAAAGAAGTGTTGTCTACACTGCAGGTATCGGCCGCAACAATCAAAGGTCTTGAGGAAAAGGGACTGATCGTAACCGAGGATGTTGAGGTCTTTCGTGACCCTTATCAGGGCAGGAAGTTCAAAGCGACTGAACCTCTGGTTCTGACCGATGAGCAAAAACATGTCTATGACAGTATCAATGGGCGGTTGCAGGAACAACGCCATGGGGTATTTTTGCTGCATGGTGTCACAGGCAGCGGTAAGACAGAAGTCTACCTCCAGACCATTCAACGATGCATCGAGCAGGATCGCCAGGCCATCGTATTGGTGCCCGAGATTGCACTGACCCCGCAGATGGTAGAACGTTTCAAAGGTCGCTTCGGTGATCAGGTTGCGGTCATGCACAGTCGTCTGTCAGGCGGTGAACGTTATGATGAATGGCGCAAGATTCGTGAGGGTCAGGTGAAGGTTGCGATTGGGGCGCGTTCAGCTGTCTTTGCTCCGTTCAGTCGGCTTGGGCTAATCATTATGGATGAAGAACACGAGACTTCCTACAAACAGGAGGAAACTCCGAAATATCATGCCAGGGATGTAGCAGTAAAAAGAGCACAGCAGCATCAGGCCGTGGTTGTTCTGGGTTCAGCGACACCTTCGCTGGAAAGTTATTATGCGGCACGCTCGCAGAGTAACGATGATTTTGCACCACTCTTGCTGGAGATGCCGACACGGGCATTGGGTAACAAGCTGCCTGAAGTGCGAATCGTTGACATGCGCGAAGAGTTGAAGGATGGCAACCGTTCCATGTTCAGTAGAGCTTTGCATAAAGGGCTGGAGGAGCGCTTGGAACGTGGTGAACAGACGGTGCTTCTGCTGAATCGCCGTGGATATTCGACCTTTGTTATGTGCCGAAGTTGTGGCTATGTAGCAGGTTGCCCCGAATGTGATATTTCATTGACGTATCATCAGCGCTCGAATAATCTCCGTTGTCATTACTGCGGGTATGCGGAAGCGGCTCCTGAAGTGTGTCCAGATTGTGGAAGTGAGCATATTCGATACTTTGGTACAGGTACACAGCGGGTCGAGGAAGAGCTTGCGAAGCTGTTTCCGGGCATTCGGGTCATTCGGATGGATGTGGATACGACAACGGAAAAAGGGGCTCACGAGAAGCTGCTGAAACAGTTTCGTGAGAAAAAGGCAGACGTGTTGCTAGGCACACAGATGGTTGCGAAGGGACTCGATTTCCCTGATGTGACCCTGGTTGGCGTCATAACAGCGGATTCAGCACTGAATTTACCTGATTTTCGTGCTGCCGAAAAAACGTTTCAGTTGTTAACACAAGTAGCTGGCCGAGCGGGTCGTCACCAATTGCCTGGTGAAGTGTTTGTCCAGTCCTATACGCCGGAACACTACTCTATTGGGCATGCAAGCCAGCATGACTATGTGTCGTTTGTACGTGAGGAGTTGCTACACCGTCGCAATCTGCAATATCCACCTTACTGTCGCCTGATTCTGGTGACCTTTTCGCATGAACAGCTTCCGGTATTGATTCGTCTTGCTGAGAACTACACGCGAATACTGAAGGAGAAGGCGAATGCAGCCGGATGGCTTGGCAGTCTTGATCGTTTCAGCAATGACGCTTTTGATGTGTTAGGGCCGGTAGCGTCCCCGATTCCACGGATCAAGAATAGATACAGATTCCAATGTATGATAAAATGGCGGGGGGATGTAGACGCCATCGGACTCGCTCTGGCAACAGCCCGGCGCATGGACGATGATGTTCAGGCGCAAAAACTGCTCATTAGTCTGGATGTAGACCCGCAAATGTTAATGTAAGCATTTTGCAGCAATGCGGATGTATACAAGCGGTATAAACATAGATTAAAAATGAATACACCAAAAATAAAGAATATCGTCCTGAAATTATGATGAGGATTAGGAAGGTGCTTACAACATGTCGATTCGCATTATCGTTCAAGAACCAGATGAGGTGCTCCACAAGAGAGCCAAAGAAGTACCGAAAATTACACCGAATGTACAAAAATTGCTGGATGATATGGCTGATACTATGTACGATGCGGAAGGTGTAGGTCTTGCTGCACCACAGGTCGGCATTTTGAAACGTCTGATCGTTATTGACGCCGGTGATGAGCAAGGACTGATCAAGATGATTAACCCTGAGATTATCGCAAGTGAGGGAGAGCAATTCGGACCGGAAGGTTGTCTGAGTATCCCTGGAATTAATGGTGACGTTCGTCGTTTTGAGACCGTTACTGTCAAGGGTTTGGATCGTGAAGGCAACGAGTTGATTATTACGGGTAGTGGCCTGCTGTCCCGTGCATTCCAGCATGAAATTGATCATCTGGATGGCGTACTCTTCACGGATATCGCCGAGAAAGTGTACGAAATTGCAGCCGATCAAACGGGACCGCGTCGTAATTAAGGAGTGATCGATTTGAATATTGTTTTTATGGGAACACCTGAATTTGCAGTTCCTTCTCTCGATATGCTGATTGCAGAGGGATACAATGTGGTGGGTGTGGTGACTCAACCTGATAAACCACAGGGGCGCAAAAAAGTACTTACGCCAACACCGGTTAAGGCCGCAGCAGAACGCCACGGTCTGCCGGTGTTTCAACCTGTTAAATTGCGTGATCCGGAAGCCGCAGCCCGCTTGGCTGAATGGAAGCCGGACCTGATCGTTACCGCGGCATTTGGGCAGATTCTGCCCAAAGCCGTGCTGGATATGCCTGTTCGCGGTTGTGTGAACGTGCATGGCTCTCTTTTGCCGAAATATCGGGGAGGAGCCCCGATCCAACGTTCCATTATTAACGGGGAATCCGTGACAGGAGTCACATTAATGTATATGGCTGAAGGCCTGGATACGGGAGATATGATCTCGTATGTGCAACTGCCGATTACAGATGAAGATACATCAGGAACGATGTTTGACAAACTAAGTGAGGCTGGCTCCAGATTGCTACTGGCTGAAATGCCACGATTGATTGCTGGCGAAACAACGGCGGTCCCTCAGGATGATGCCGAGGCTTCGTATGCGCGTAATCTGACTCGGGAAGACGAGAAGATGGACTGGAGTCGTACATCACGCGAATTGTTCAATCAAATCCGTGGTCTTGTGCCATTCTCGGGTGCATTTACGGTGTGGGATAATCAGGTCTTCAAAGTCTGGGCAGCCGCTAATCCGGATCATTCGAACATAACCTCTTCTTCGGATGCTGGACAAGCAGAGCCGGGAACGGTGTTGCAGTTGAATAAGGCAGGTATTGAAGTGTGTACTGGCAATGGATCTCTCTGGTTGACTGAGGTGCAACCTGCGGGTAAAAAGGTGATGCAAGCTGCTGACTTTGCTCGTGGCGGTACACTGAAACCTGGAACGGTGTTGCGATGAGTGGTAACACACCGGGGCGTTTGTCGGGAAAAAGTCATAAAGCCACAGGAAATGCATCTGGGCGTGAAGGAAACCGCCGCCCGAATTCGGGAAAATCGGGTGGTCATGGAAATGCGTCTACACCCCATTCTGCCTCAGGTGGTGCATCTCGCTCCCAGAAACCCAAAACGTCTGCTCGTGCATTGGCAGTCAAGGTTCTGAGTGCTGTTGAGCAAGATGGAGCATACAGTAATCTGGAGTTGAACCGTCGTCTGAAAGAGGCGGATTTAAGCCCTGCGGATGCTGGACTAGCTACTGAATTGGTGTACGGAACAATCGCCAGATTGAATACACTTGATTATTTCTTGGAACGTTATGTTGCCAAAGGAGTATCCAAACTGCAACCTTGGGTTCGTAGCCTGCTTCGAATCAGCGTATATCAGATGATATACCTGGATCGTATTCCAGAACATGCGGTGGTGAGCGAAGCGGTTAATCTGGCGAAGAAACTGGGCCATCAGGGAATCTCGGGCATGGTGAATGGTGTGCTGCGCAATATGATCCGCAATCGGGATGAACTTCGTATTCCAGAACATCTGCCCGTTGCTGAACGTATTTCACTGGAGCATTCTCACCCGTTATGGATGGTTGAGCGCTGGATTGCCCAGTACGGTGAGGAGACGGCTGAAGCCATCTGTCGTGCGAATAACGAGCCGCCAGCGGTGAGTGTTCGGGTCAACACTACAATGACCACACGGGAGAAGCTGATGCATGAGATGACCAGCACAGGTGCAGTCGTTGAAGCTTCTCAGCTGAGTTCCGATGGAATTCTTGTACGCAGTGGCGGAAATATGGCACTAACGTCCTGGTATCGGGATGGCTTGTTCTCTGTACAGGACGAAAGTTCCATGCTTGTAGCTGAAGCGGTTGCGCCGGAAGAAGACCAACTTGTATTGGATTGCTGCGCAGCTCCAGGTGGTAAAACAGCTCACATGGCGGAGAAAATGCACGATCGTGGTCGTATTGTCGCTAACGATGTACATGCTCACAAGCGCCAGCTGATCCTGGATCAGGCGGAGCGTCTTGGTCTGAGTTGCATCGATGCTGTAACGGGAGATGCCCTTGATCTGAACGAGCGGTACCCGGAAGCGTCGTTTGACCGCATTTTGCTGGATGCACCATGTTCCGGTCTGGGTGTTATTCGCCGCAAGCCAGATGTAAAATGGACCAAATCCGTAGAAGATATCGAAGATATCGCAGGCTTACAGCGTGAACTGCTTAATAGGGTTGCGCCGTTGTTAAAACCAGGGGGTATTCTGGTGTATAGTACGTGTACCATTGAGCCTGCTGAGAATGAGGTTATGGTCGCAGACTTCTTGAACCGACATCCGGAATATCGTCCAGCAGAAGCATTGGTTTGGTCCGAATCCGAGACAATGAACTTGAAGGTTGTGAACGGTGGTATTCAGATTTTGCCACAGTACGCTCACAGCGACGGATTTTTCATCGCACGGTTGACAAAAACAGTATAATAACAGTTTAATAGAGCACGGAAGGATGACCGCCGAGGGGAACTTCGGCGGATTTCTTTGTGATGGGCCTTCGATATAATTGTCAGAGAAAAGTGATGACAGGGTGCGATGGTCGCATTGAGGTGTTATAATGCATGAAGTACAGATATCAAGGGTATACATGGATGTAACGTGGTCTTTGTGATAGAATAGGACGAATGGAACGAAAAGAAGGAAGCCAAACGAAAAGAAAAGAAGGAATAGGTGTTGACAACAAAATGAAACCTTTTATATATGATTATTCCCTGGAAGAACTGCAGCAATGGGCTGTGGAGAATGGGGAACCGGCGTTTCGCGGTGGTCAAATCTTTGACTGGATTTATGTAAAACGCGTGAATGATTTTAGTGAAATGACGAATCTGTCCAAGCCATTGCGTGAGAAGCTGACAGAGCAATTTGAATTTGTAACGCTTAAGGAAATTACTAAATTTGAATCCAAGGATGGAACGGTTAAATTCCTCTTTGGTCTTCATGACGATCATGCTATTGAGACAGTAATCATGAAGCATAACTACGGGAACAGCATCTGTGTAACCACACAGGTTGGTTGTCGGATTGGTTGTACGTTCTGTGCATCCACATTGGGTGGTCTCAAGCGTAATCTTACGGCTGGGGAGATTGTTGCTCAGGTTGTTCAGGCTCAGAAAATTCTCGACGAACGCGGCGAGCGTGTCAGCAGCATCGTGATCATGGGTTCGGGTGAACCTTTTGAGAACTATGAAGCAACGATGACTTTCCTGCGCATTATGATCCATGAAAAAGGACTGAACATTGGTCAGCGCCACATCACGGTATCAACGAGCGGAATCGTTCCGAACATCTACAAGTTTGCAGATGAAGACACACAGATTAACCTTGCTATTTCGATCCATGCACCAAATGATGCACTGCGCTCGAAATTAATGCCTGTTAATCGTCGTTTTCCTTTTGAAGATGTGATGGAGTCCCTTCGTTATTATCTGGCTAAAACAGGTCGAAGAATTACGTTTGAGTATGCACTTATTGGTGGGGTAAACGATCAGCCAGAGCATGCAGCAGAATTGGCAAGTGTGCTTAAAAACATGTTGTGTCACGTGAATCTGATTCCGGTTAACCATGTACCTGAACGCAAGTACGTAAGAACATCGAGAAGTGACATTTTCAATTTTCAGAAGATTCTCTCGGAACAGGGTGTTAATGTAACCATTCGTCGTGAACAGGGACATGATATTGCTGCCGCTTGCGGTCAGCTTCGTGCAAAGCATATGGAGTTGAGGTGAGAACGTTTTGATCAAAACAGTTCATGTGAGCCATATCGGACGAGTGCGTTCGGTGAATGAAGATTCAGCCTGGATTCGTAATCTCGATACAGGATATATTCTGGGTATTGTTGCCGATGGCATGGGTGGACATCTTGCAGGGGATACGGCAAGCCGCTTGGCAGTGGAGACGTTGGTGAACGATCTGGGAACGCTGGAACCAGGTCTGTCACATGCGTCTCTGTCTGCAGCCCTCAGCGATGCTATTTTGCATGCCAACGAAGTTATCTTCCGCACGGCATCTACAGATGACAAGTATCACAACATGGGTACAACGGTGGTTGCGGCATTATTGAACGATACGGAAGGTGTTATTGGCCACATCGGTGATAGCAGAGCCTACAAAATTGCGAATAAAGCTGTAATCCAGTTGACCGAGGACCATACACTGGTGAATGAATTGTTCAAAAATGGCCAGATCAGCAAAGAGGATGTGTCACATCATCCCCGTCGCAACGTGCTAACGCGTGCGCTTGGAACAGATGCCGAGGTGAAGGTAGACCTGGATACCGTCAAGCTGGAAGAAGGCGAAGTTCTTCTTCTGTGCAGTGATGGTCTCAGTAACCTCGTCAGCAATGAGCAGATTATTCAGGTTGCCGGCAATCTGGAACTGGCATTGGAAGATCGTGCAGACCGATTACTTCAGTTGGCTTTACTTGCTGGGGGAGACGACAACATCACGGTTGCCTTGTTCGAGTTGCAGAGGGAAGGTTCCGTGGATACGGAAACGGGGTGTGAGTCATGATTGGGCACCAGCTAGGCGGACGCTATGAAGTGATTGAGCGTGTCGGTGGTGGCGGCATGGCTCTCGTGTACAAAGCCCAGGATCTTCTGCTGAACCGGAATGTAGCGATCAAAGTCCTTAGACAACAGTTTGTGCATGACGAAGAGTTTATTCGCCGTTTCCGCAGGGAAGCACAATCGGCCGCATCACTGTCTCACCCGAATGTAGTCAGTATATATGACGTGGGGCAGGAAGATGATGTTCATTATATTGTGATGGAGTATGTGGAAGGCAAAAACCTGAATGAAATTATAAAAGAACGTGCGCCTCTGCAGGTGGATGAATCGGTGCGAATTGCTTCCCAGATTGCAGATGCTCTTGATCATGCACATCATAATCAAATCATTCATCGGGATATCAAACCCCATAATATATTAATTGGACGGAATGGCCGCGTGAAGGTAACGGATTTCGGGATCGCGCGTGCCGTTACATCTACAACGATTACGCAGACGGGTTCTGTAGTCGGTTCTGTACATTACTTCTCACCGGAGCATGCCAAAGGCATCGTTACTGGCGAAAAATCGGACTTATATTCTCTTGGGATTGTACTCTACCAAATGCTGACTGGGCAACTTCCGTTTCTGGGAGAAAGTCCAATCAGTGTGGCATTGAAGCATTTGCAGGAAGAATTCGATGAACCACGTAAATTCAATCCATTGATTCCGCAAAGTGTGGAAAATGTCATTCTGAAATCAATGCGTAAAAATCCGCAGGAACGTTATCAGTCGGCCAAAGAAATGCAGACCGATCTGGAAACTTGCCTGATGCCGGAGAGACGCAATGAAACGAAGATTGATTTTCCGGATGAGGATGATATAGACCAGACTCGCGTTATGCCAGCCATCAAGCCTGAACCGCGCGGAGTTACATCAACGGGTGCAGTGCCTGTGATGGAATCTGACGAAGTAACTGGCAAGGGTAAGGCGAAAGCTAAGAATTGGAAGAAGCCAACACTACTCATTTCATTAACCGTTCTTATTCTAATCGCTATGGTGGGCGTTGTATGGTATGTCAAGGGTATGCTGGTTGTGCCTGAAGTTACCGTACCTAACGTGATCACCCAGACGGAAGAAAAGGCTCGGGAAATGCTTGAGGAGAAAGGACTCGTCGTCAGTGATGAGGTCATCCGTCTGTATAAGGAAGATGTCGAACCCGGCATAGTCTTTGACCAGAGCAGAAAAGAAGGCGATGTCGTCAAAGAAGGCTCCGAGGTCCAGATCAGTGTTGGTGCAGAAAAAGAACTGGTGAAGATGATTGATGTCAAACAAGAGACTTACGATGAGGCTGTTAAGAAATTAACTGCGCTTGGCATTAAGGAAGATCAGATTCAGCGGAAAGATGAGTTCTCCAATGATGTGGCTTCAGGTACTGTTATTTCCCAGACACCTGGTGTCAATGAGGAATTCGATCCTGAGACCGTTCAGATTGAGTTAACCGTAAGTAAAGGTACCGAAACCGTTAAAATGCCTGATCTGAAAAATCTTACCCGCAGTGAAGCCGAAGAAAAACTGAAATCTGCTGGACTTGTGCTTGCTCAGGTGCAGGAAGAATCAAGTTATACGGTGGACCAGGGCAAGGTGACGCAGCAATGGCCTGTGGAAGCGGGCACAGAGGTGAGTCCTGGTGATAAAATTACCATCTTTATCAGTACAGGGTATCCGCCTGAAGCGCTGCAATATCCTTTTAATATCAATGTATCACCCAAAGAAGAAGGAAAAAACAGTAAAATCCGTATCACATATGAAGACGCACGCGGCAAAAATCAGGAATGGGGAACTCGCACTGTGAACTCAACCCAGACCTTGACCATTCCGCTTGTGCTGGCTCCAAATGAAAATGGGGCTGTGTCCGTATATCGTGATGGACAGTTCCTGGATACGTATCTTGTCTCCTACAGTGAAGCCAAAAACGGAACAGTGAACGTACCTTCCATTGACCCGGAACAAAGCACGCAGACGCCGCCAGAAAATGAGCCTGACCCAGGTGAAGGCAACGTAGATGAGGGCAGTGTTGATCCCAATCAGGAAGGTGAGCCTGAGTCCACACCGGCAGATGGTGAGGGTGACAGCGGAGATGAAGACACTTCAGCCATGAATAATGGTAAAGGGCACGGCAAGGAAAAAGAGAAGAAAAAGGAAGTCATCAACGCATCAAGCCGTCCATAAGGGCGGCTTATGCTGGCGTCTGGAGTAAATGTACCACCATCTAAAGGAGGGCGACGGAGCTATGCCAGAAGGTATCATCGTTAAAGCGCTAAGCGGTTACTATTATGTCATGCCAGTGGAAGACAACGGGGTTCCTTCGGTTGAAGGTTCCGCCGTTCAATGTCGAGCCAGAGGTATCTTCAGAAAACGAGGAACGTCACCGCTTGTAGGTGACCGTGTCAGCTACATGTTGACTGAAAACGGAGAAGGAACGGTAGATGAAATCCGGAAGCGTGAGACAGAACTCATTCGTCCTCCGGTGGCCAACGTAAGTTTGGCTGTTCTGTTATTCTCAGTGAAAGAACCCGATATGAACCTGAATCTGTTGGACAAGTTCCTCGTTCACATCGAGCAAGCTGGACTGGATGCTCTGATTGTGCTGACCAAGCAGGATTTGGCTGATCCAGCCAAAGACACTGTTGCTGAAGTGAAAGCATTGTATGAACAGGTTGGTTATGAAGTGATTTCCACAAGTTCACGTACCGGCGAAGGCAGTGAACTGCTCAGGGACCGTCTCGCTGGTAAGATTAGCGTATTCTCTGGTCAATCCGGCGTAGGGAAGTCGTCCATGTTAAATGCATTGATGCCAGGCCTGACGCTGGAGACGAGTGCGATTAGCATGCGTCTAGGACGAGGGAAACACACCACCAGGCACGTGGAGCTTATTCCGTTGGATAATGGTGGATTCGTTGCGGATACGCCAGGATTCAGCCAACTGGACTTTCTGGAGATCGGTGTGGAGGAACTCTCCACTTGTTTCCGGGAATTTGCCCAGTTTGCAGATCAGTGCAAATTCCGAGGTTGTACCCATACACATGAACCAGGCTGCCGTGTGCTTGCGGCCAAGGAGGAAGGTCTGATCTCCGAAAGCCGATATCAGCACTATGTGCTGTTCCTGACCGAAATGAAAGATAAGAAGCGGAGGTATTAACATGATTAAAATTGCCCCATCAATATTATCAGCTGATTTTGCCCGACTTGGTGCTGAAGTTGCAGAAGCCCAAGCTGCAGGAGGAGACTGGATTCATGTTGACGTTATGGACGGTCATTTCGTCCCTAATATTACGCTTGGACCTGCGATTGTGAAGGCGATCGCTCCACATACAAGCTTGCCGCTTGATGTGCACTTGATGATTGAGAATCCTGAGCGTTATGTTGAGGAATTTGCCAAAGCAGGAGCAGCGGTAATTACTGTTCATGCTGAGGCTTGTGTGCATCTGCACCGGGTTATTCATCTCATCAAGGAGCAAGGAGTGAAGGCAGGGGTCGCCCTTAATCCGGGAACGCCAGCGTCAGCCATTCTCGAAGTTCTGGATGATGTAGATATGGTTCTTGTTATGACAGTAAATCCTGGTTTTGGCGGACAGGCATTTATCTCGGGTACCATGAACAAAATCAAGCAGATTCGTACCTGGTTGAACGAAAAGGGACGCCATGATGTACATATCGAAGTAGATGGCGGAATTGCTGCCGATACAGCCCCGCTTGTGGTGGAAGCTGGAGCCGATGTACTCGTTGCCGGAAGTGCCGTATTTGGTCGTGAGGATCGTGCTGCCGCGATTAGTGAAATCCGTCGTAGCTACGGAGGCTGATCTATGACCCTCAAGGAGACGCTGTGGACGATGGCTGCGAGTCTCGCCACGGGACTTGTGCTTGCTTTGTTTGCGGTTATTCAATCCCCGTATAATGCCATTACGTCATTGATCGGGGTGGGCGTTGTTATTATGTATTTCCGCAAATTTGATCGTACGGGACATCGGGTTACTTTTGTCATATTCAGCATACTGTATTATTTACTAAGTGTTTTCATGATCGCTGTCTATCAATATATTCCTTCCCAAACGTAAATGACCTGATCTTCGGGCTTGTCATTGTGGAATAGGGATCGAAGGTTCCGCATAAATATGGTTACATGAGCAGGTTTCTCATGTAGCCTTTTTTGTCGTGTTAGAGGTAAAGAAGGCCTGAAGCATAGGATACGGCGGACGCATGAGCATGATGGGGAGGGTGAATTATGAAATTTTACACATTCAAACTGCCGAAGTTTTTGGGAGGGTTTGTAAAGGCGATTCTTAATACGTTTCAAAAGAACTGATCAGATTGATAAGGTAACAGGGAATACCGCCGCTTTGGCTCAGGCTTATCTGGAATTCGTACCTGCGAAGCGTCATGCGGCGGCCATTCACATGTTAATGAGCGTATTCAAGAATCCCTTTTTTTGAATACCAAAAAAGCACCTGCAAGGAACAAGGTGCTTTTTGCTTACCCGATTTATAGTAGCTTTGCGTGATTATACGCGAGTCACTTTACCGGCTTTCAGTGCACGGGTGCTTACGTATACACGTTTTGGTTTACCGTCAACGAGAATGCGGACCTTCTGAACGTTTACGCCCCAAGTACGACGGTTACGGTTGTTAGCGTGGGATACGTGGTTACCGGTGCCCGGTTTCTTACCTGTCACATAACATTTGCGAGACATAGATTACACCTCCTATCCTAAAATAACCAGTTGCCTTCAGAAACGATAAGTCATTCCATAAGGACTAAATTGTTCTTCCTGACCAAGAAGATCAGGTTTCAGTA
The DNA here is from genome assembly GCF_001570725.1 of Paenibacillus amylolyticus. Classification (GTDB taxonomy): domain Bacteria; phylum Bacillota; class Bacilli; order Paenibacillales; family Paenibacillaceae; genus Paenibacillus; species Paenibacillus amylolyticus_A. The sequence goes on along the minus strand of NZ_BCNV01000001.1, from coordinate 3,270,657 downwards.
GCTAATGGTGTTGTTTAAGCCGGCATGACCGGATCATTTCCATTACTTAACCTGCATAAAACAATACTTGAATATAATATCATAATCAAAAAAGCTTCGTCAACTGATCCAAAAACTTTATTTATTTCTCCTGTCTAATATAGTACAATGTTGAATAGTCCATAATACAGTGGTGAACAGGCTGTTGCCGCGAGGAAGTCGGAGAATAAACCGTACTTAGAGGTCGGTGGTCTGCTTTTTGGCAACGCTGTGAGCTGCGGCATTCCATCATTGGCACCAGTCTCCATGCGGCATTCATGCCGGCTCTTGATACCGGTGCATATCCGTATGCCCCGAAGTTAGGGGTGCAGAGAGTGCAGGATATTGGTAGCCCGGCCGCCCAGACCGTTAATCCGGCTGACATTATGTATTGTATGCCTGTGCCGGACAAGGTATGGACGAAGAATAACGCAGTCCGCGTTAGCGCATGAACAGACCAGACACATCTTGGTGCAAGGTGTTCGTGTATCAAGCTAGGAAGGGGAATTCTCACTTGAGTATACGTTCTTTAAATGGAACAGATTTCACCGCAATGGTACTTGCCGGAGCGGAACAACTTGGACAGCATGCAGAGCACGTCAATTCCCTGAATGTTTTCCCTGTGCCAGATGGTGACACGGGAACGAACATGAATTTGACAATGAGTGCAGGAGTTGCAGAGATTAAAAGAAAAAGTTCTGCCTCCATCGGCGAAGCTGCCGGTATTTTATCGAAAGGCTTGCTTATGGGCGCACGGGGAAATTCGGGAGTTATTCTATCGCAATTGTTCCGTGGATTTAGTCGTTCAGCTGCTCCCTATGAGGAACTGAATACGCTCCAATTTGCAGCAGCCCTGCAGAACGGTGTTGACGCAGCTTACAAAGCTGTCGTAAAGCCCGTTGAAGGGACCATTCTTACCGTAGCCAAGGAAGCGGCTAAACATGCCAATTACTACGCAAGACGGACGAATGATATTACTGAATTAATGAATGAAGTTTTGTTAAAAGCAAAAGAAGCACTGGCAATGACTCCGGAATTACTGCCTGTACTGAAGCAGGTTGGTGTTGTGGATTCAGGTGGTCAGGGGCTTGTATATATCTACGAAGGCTTTATGGAAGTATTGCTTCAAAGTGACGGAGTGAATCGTACTTCTTTGAAGAAAGAAGTAACTCCATCCGTGGTAGCATCTGCTTTGAAACCGTCTGCACCGGCAGAAGTGGTTGTCAAGAAGCCTGCACAGCAGCAGGTGATTGCACCAGAGATGCCGTTATCCGCTCAGGCGAGATTGGAAACGGAAGATATTGAATTCCTGTATGACATGGAATTTTTCATTAATCGTGAGCTTGGAGAGAACGCAGGAGTGGCATTCGATGACGAGGCATTCCGGAAAGCGTTGTCAGTAAATGGGGATTCGATCATTATCATTGCCGATGATGAAGTGATCAAAGTTCATGTCCATTCCAAGACACCAGGCGATGTATTAAACCTGGCACTTCAATATGGTGAAATCACACAGATTCATATTCTGAATATGCGTGAACAGCATCGGGATCTGCTGACAGCAGGCATGGACATTGCTCCTTCACCTGAATTGTTTGCAGAGATTCCACCTGAGGCAGCGCGTAGCCTGGAAGAGGCTGTGCTTCCTGCGGATGAGATGGCACCGTACGGTTTTATTGCGGTATCCTCCGGTGACGGTATTGCAGAGATTTTCCAAAGTCTGGGCGTCGATGTCGTTCTATCTGGTGGACAGACGATGAATCCAAGTACGGAGGATTTTGTAAAAGCCGTTCGTTCCATTGCTGCGGAGCAGGTATTTATACTCCCGAACAATTCTAACATTGTACTGGCTGCCGAGCAGGCTCGTGAATTGCTTGAAGACGAACGTCGGATTACGGTCATTCCAAGCAAGACTATTCCACAGGGAATGGCTGCTGCTTTTGCTTTCCAGGAAGATGAATCTGCGGAAACGAACCGTGACCAGATGCTCGAGGCGATTAGCCGGGTACAGTCCGGTCAAGTGACTCATGCGGTTCGCGATACGCAATATGATGAACTGGATATCAAAGCGGGGCACTACATCGGTATTCATAACTCCAAAATTGTAGCGACGGATGAAACCATGCTTCAAGCATGTGAAGGTCTGCTCAAGCAGATGATGGAGAGTGGTGATGAAGTGGTGACGATCCTTGAAGGGGAAGAAGCTGACCCTGAGGTTACCGCTGCCCTCGCTGCATGGCTTGAAGAACAGTATCCTGATGCTGAGGTAGAGGTACATCTTGGAGGACAGCCTGTGTATTATTATTTGTTCTCCGTAGAGTCCTAATAGCACTCTAGCGAAGAGGAGGAGAGTCATGAGCCACAAGGTTGCAATTGTAACGGACAGTACGGCAGATATTCCCGAAGAACTCATTCGCAAATACGGGATTCACATTGTTCCGCTGCGTGTTCTGTTCGGGGAAGAAACCTATGCAGACGGCGTTGATCTGACTTGGGAACAGTTCTATGAAAAATTGAAGAAGAGTTCTGTGTTGCCTACAACTTCACAGCCATCTCCAACCGATTTCATGAATGTATATCAGGCACTGCTTGATGAGAACCCGGAACGTCCGATTGTATCGATCCACCTGTCATCCGGCATGAGTGGTACCTATCAATCGGCTATGCTCGGCAAGTCTTTGCTGGAGCGTGAGGGTGACATCACCGTGCTGGATTCGAAGTCAGCATCGTATGGATACGGTCTGATGGTAGTACAGGCTGCTGAACTTGCCGAACAGGGCAAGTCAGCAACCGAAATCGCTGCCGCTATTGAAGGGATGCAACAATCTCGTAAATTGTTCTTTCTCGTGGATACCCTTGAGTATCTGCAAAAGGGCGGTCGGATTGGCAAAGCTTCAGCCATCTTGGGAACGTTGCTTAACATTAAGCCGATCCTGTCTATTGATGAAGAAGGCGTGATCTACGCAGTTGAGAAAGTCAGAGGTCATAAAAAAGCAATGGCACGCATTATTGAACTGTTCCAGAAGGATCTTGCAGGCAAACGGGTTAACCTGGCGGTAGGTCATACCGCTGACCCGGGATCAGCGATCGCTTGTGCAGAGCAGCTGCGAGGTCATTTTACACTGAATGAAGTGATCTATACCAATATTGGAGCCGTAATAGGCAGTCATGTTGGACCTGGTGTCATTGCGATCTTTATGTGGCCTGTTCCGGAATGAGGGATTAGACATGAAATTGGAAGAAATATCAGTTAAGCAAATTAACGGCGTGAGTGCTCTCAAAGAGGGAGAGCTTCACGCCTTTGGCATCTCTACTGTTAAAGACCTGCTTGAATATTATCCGTTCCGTTATGAGGATTATCGTCTGCGTTCGCTTAGTGAAGTGAAGGACGGGGACAAGATCACGGTCCAGGGACAGGTAATGGGTATTCCTGTATTACAACGATACGGCAAAAAGTCCCGTCTCACCTGTAAGATTATGACGGAAGAGTGGATGATTACCGCAACCTGGTTTAATCGCCATTTTCTCAAAGAGCAACTTACACCCAATCGGGAGATTGTAATTACAGGCAAATGGGAACAAAAACGTATGCAGATGACGGTCACTGACTCGGAGTTCCCCGATAAAGGGGATGGGCGTTCAGGCACATTGCAACCTGTATACTCGGTAACCGGCAAGCTGACGCAACAATGGATGCGCAAAACGATCAATCAGGGGTTAGTTCAATTCGGAGATATGATTCCCGAGATTCTGCCCCAATCATTGATGAAAAAATATAGTTTGATGCCACGCAAGCAGGCGATTGCAGGAATTCATCGTCCGCAGGACAACCGGGAAGGTCAGCAGGCCAGACAGCGGATGGTGTATGAAGAGCTGTTTCTATTCCAGTTGAAAATGCAGGCGTATCGTGCGTTGAATCGAAATCGCATGGATGGCGTGGTACATACTACGGATAATACGACGATTCGTGAGTTTGTACGCAGTTTACCTTTTGAACTGACAGATGCTCAGAAAAAGGTGGAGCTTGAAATTTTGCACGATATGCGTTCGCCCTATGCAATGAACCGGTTATTGCAGGGTGATGTAGGATCGGGTAAAACGGTTATTGCGGCCATTGCGCTATACACAACGGTTCGATCCGGTTTCCAAGGGGCTCTGATGGTGCCTACGGAGATTCTGGCGGAGCAGCATATGCGTTCACTGCAAAAGCTATTTGAACCGTTTGGGGTAACCGTAGGGCTCTTAACGGGCAGTGTAAATGGACGTAAACGTAAAGATCTGATCGCCTCGTTGCAAATGGGCATGATTGATATCGTGGTGGGTACACACGCCCTGATTCAGGAAGATGTTTTCTTCCGTGATCTGGGTCTTGTGGTGACGGACGAGCAGCATCGCTTCGGTGTGAATCAGCGCAGCGTTTTGAGACGCAAAGGATATAATCCGGATGTGCTGACGATGACGGCTACGCCAATTCCGCGGACACTTGCGATTACGGCTTTTGGGGATATTGAGGTATCCACGATCTCAGAACGACCGAAAGGACGGATTCCAATCTCCACGTATTGGGTCAAGCACGATATGATGGAGCGGGTGCTCGGTTTTATCTCCAGAGAAGTGGATCAGGGCCGTCAGGCCTATCTGATCTGTCCACTTATTGAAGAGTCGGAGAAGCTGGATGTGCAGAACGCGATTGATCTGCATGTGCAGATGCAGCAGAACTTTCCGAAATATCGTGTAGGTCTGCTGCATGGACGGATGACGGCTGCCGAGAAAGAAGAGATGATGCGCGACTTCTATAGCAATGATATTCAGCTGCTCGTCTCCACCACCGTTGTGGAGGTTGGGGTCGATGTGCCGAATGCCACGTTAATGGTCATTATGGATGCGGATCGTTTCGGTCTGTCCCAGCTGCATCAGCTGCGTGGTCGAGTTGGTCGTGGAGCTCATGCATCCTATTGTGTACTCATTGCTGATCCCAAGACGGAGGTTGGACAGGAGCGCATGAAGGTCATGACGGAGACGGAGGATGGATTCGAGGTATCGCGTCGGGATCTGGACCTCCGGGGCCCAGGTGATTTCTTTGGTACCAAACAGAGCGGATTGCCTGAGTTCCGTCTTGCCGACATGGTTGCAGATTTTGCTGTGCTGGAACAGGCCAGAGATGATGTATCCCAGTTAATTGCAGAAGCGGATTTCTGGACGTCTGTGGACTATACACCTCTGCGTGATTTTCTACAGCAACAGCAAGTATTTAAAGGTGATCTGATTGATTAAAGCTGCCCATGGCGGCGGGTTTTTCGTATTACCTTTGTAAAAAAAGACAAGTGTACAAGCCCTCCCGACATATGAATAAGAAGTGAGTTTATTCTTTGGGAGGTGTTGTACGTTTTGGGTTACCAACAATATGGAATCAGTCCGCAGCTGGTGGAGCGGATCAAACTAAAGATGAAAAATCCCGCTGTCAAAGAGCGTATCAAAAAGTTGATTGATGGCGTGACCAAGTCTGATTTGCAAGATAAGGCAAAGGTTAGAAGATTGGTCAAGTCTTCGGCAGTTATTATGAATGAGAATTTCTCTACGGCGCAGGAGGAGCAGTTTGTTGCTTTTGTGCTCGCACAGAAGATTGATCCGAACAATACGTTTCATCTGATTAAGCTGTGGGGGATGTTTAGGTAGGGATTCGATGTAATGTTGGGTGGGTTAAAATGAACTACAGGGTGTTACACGTGGCCACTCCGAGTGCTGTACCATCTTCCGATCGCTGTTATCCCCGGATTTTTTGTATTCCCTTTTCTAAAGGGTAAAATCCGGGGATAAAGGCGCACGCTTCGCTTCTTCAGATTGGTTCTGCACTCTCCGTTACTGTGTAGCTGGAGTTCATTTTATAAAAAACCAAATTACATCGAATAAATGTTTGGTAATTAAGAAGGGGTGTTCCATTAGTCATGTATGACATGATGGAACACCCTTTTTTGTGGTGAAGGCATGCTATAGAGGGGTTAGTGGGGCTTTAAATTGAGTGTTTATATGTATTTTATCTTTTGGTACTCTTGCTTCTATCCTGGAAAGAGCTGATGAATATTAAAGTTATGATTAGAACTACAATCATAGTGCTGTTGTATGGAATTTCGTTGAGGATGTAGTCCTGTACAATTAAAGTCAGGATTGAAATAAATAAAATAATTTGCAGGACAAGCCTTGTGGACCGATCAGGATCCTTGGATCGTCTGGAGACAGTGTATAGGGTAAGCCATATTAGACTAAAAAGTAAGAGTGAGCCTAGGAGTAGAATGGCAAGCATGCACGAACACCTTTCTTTATTAATTTTCACTGAATAATTGGAATAACATGACAACTGATTATAACATAGGTTTTTCTGGAATCGGACATTTTTATAGAAGTTAAGGGATGAAACTATTGTGTGCTTGGTGCAGTCTTGTTGATGCATTTTCACAGGATGGACTTTGCTTTCCTTTGGGGGGAGCGGTAAACTGTTGCATACGAGCATACGAGCATACGAGCATACGAGCATACGAGCATACGAGCATACGAGCATACGAGCATACGAGCATACGAGCAGTAGCGATCAATGTCCTGGATATAACGCCAAAAAGACGTGGCTGTGTCGGTATGCATTTATATCAGACAGATGTGGAGGAAGTACGATTGGAGATGTTTACGATGCTGCTGGGTTTATTTGAACGGGCGGCGCTGTTAATTATATTTTTATTCTTTCTGTCGAGGGTGCCGAGGTTTAGGCAGATTCTGCAAAAGGGGAAATTAAGGTGGCAGGAGTATATTGCGGTTACCTTGTTATTCTGTGCTTTTGCCATCTTCGGGACGTATACGGGCATTAATGTCGAAGGTTCACTGGTGAATGTGCGGATCATCGCCGTGTTATCGGGTGGTATTTTGTTCGGAGCGCCTGTGGGCATTATTACGGGGATTGTCTCCGGTGTGCATCGGTATTTAATCGATATGGATGGAGTCACAGCCATACCGTGCCTAATCACGAGTATCCTGGCAGGTCTGGTCTCTGGATATATACATAAGTATACGCCCAAGCCGAAGCGATGGATCATCGGTATTGGTGCCGGAATGATCTGTGAAGCGCTCACGATGTTACTGATCCTGCTATTTTCCTATCCCGATCCACTGGGTGCTGATATTGTTTCACAGATTGCGCTGCCTATGATTCTGGGTGAAGTCAACATTGGGCTGATTGTGCTCTTGGTGCAGAGTGTCGAAGGGGAAAAGGAAATGATTGCGGCTCGTCAGGCGAAGCTGGCACTGGAGATTGCAAACAAAACCTTGCCGTATTTTCGTTCGATTGATGAGGATTCTCTGCGCAAAATCTGCCGAATTATTCAGGAGGATATTCAGGCCGATGCGGTTGCCATTACGGATACCCGGAATGTGCTGGCTTATGTAGGGTTTGGTGAGGAACGATATCATATCGGTAATGAAATCATAAGTGAGATGACAAAGAAGACGATATCCAGCGGGGAGATTACGATCAGTAATGATGTCATTGATGAAAAAACACCGGATATCCACTCGCTCTTATCATTCCACTCAAAGAACGAGGAGACATTACAGGTGCGCTCAAAATCTATTATCGCAAAGCGTACAAAATTACGTATCCATTACAAACGATGGCTGTAGGTCTGTCGCAGATCATCTCAACCCAGATGGAGGTATCGAGGGTAGAAGAGATCAAGGCTGCTGCCAACAAAGCGGAACTGCGTGCGTTACAGACGACCATTCATCCTCATTTTCTATTTAATGCGCTGAATGCGATTGCTTCGTCCATCCGAACCAAACCGGATCGTGCACGGGAGCTGATTGTGAATTTATCCGGGTACATGCGCTACAATCTGGAGCTGTCGGATGAGTTAATCGATATTCATAAGGAGCTGGAGCAGGTCCGTAATTATGTAGAGATTGAGAAAGCTCGCTTCGGCAGTCGACTTAACGTGATCTATGACATTGATGAGGTGGCCGTACATATTCCGAGTCTTGTCATCCAGCCACTCGTCGAAAATGCCATTATTCATGGCATTCTCAAGGTGAAAGGACCCGGGACTGTTCGAATTCGGGTACAGGATTATCCGGAGTTTGTACGAATCAGTGTCAGTGATACAGGAGCAGGCATCAGTGCAGATATTATTGAGCGCGTCTACCACGACCGTATGCCTGGTAACCAGATTGGGCTATACAACGTGCATCGCCGGGTCAAACTTATCTACGGACAAGGTGTAACCATTACAAGACTGGAACAAGGAACCGATATTTTATTTGATGTGCCCAAAGGAGATGTCGTAACAAGGTGATGATGGATCAATGAGAGCTCTTATTGTGGAAGACGAGATTCTGGCAAGCGAAGAATTGAATTACTTAATCCAGGAACATAGTCAGATTGACGTGGTGGATCGCCTTGAAGACGGGCTGGATGTGCTGAAATTTTTGCAGGAACAAGAAGTTGATGTCATTTTTCTCGATATCAATATTCCTTCGCTGGACGGTATGATGCTGGCTCATCATATCGGGAAGTTTGCAACGAAACCCTATATTGTTTTTACTACGGCGTACAAGGAACATGCAGCAGAAGCCTTTGAATTAGAGGCGTTCGATTATATTCTGAAGCCTTATGACGAGAAGAGAATCGCTGCGATGCTCCATAAGCTGGAGCTGGCATTCAAGCGCGATCATGCGCCAGTGGAGCAACGTGTTGAGGATGGACTAGCCCCTCTGGCGGACGGACCTTCTGTGCAGGGGGAACTGTTACGAGAACGAGATACGAATTCACATACGGACAGAAGAATTAATTTGCTACGGAATGACAATATTATTGTTACGGATACGGCAGATATCTACTATGCGGAAGCGCAGGAGAAAGTGACGAAGGTATATACCAAAAATGGGGAGTTCACCATGCCAGTAAGCATTACGGATTTTCACAGCCGCCTACCTCAGGACACGTTCTTTCGCTGCCACCGTTCGTATGTCGTAAATCTGTCTCAAATCCGTGAAATTGTACCTTGGTTCAACAATACGTATCTGCTCCGTCTGCGCGATTTGGAAGCTGAAGTACCTGTGAGTCGTGGTAAGGTCAAAGAATTCAGGCAACTCATGCGCATCTAGAAGCATTTCATTCCGCATCTGATGCAACTCATGCTCAAAACGGTGTAATGAATCCCCTTTCATGTATGATTAGCTTGTGAACGCATTCATGTATATGACATCGGCAAAGGGGAGATCACGATGAAAGCAGCAATTTCATCAGCTTCATCAACACCTGAATCAACATTTGCACCTACAAAAATGAACCGCTGGCTTATTGTTTTGGGGACCATCATTGTGCAAATGGGTCTTGGAACCATCTATACTTGGAGTTTATTTAATCAACCGCTGTCTGATCGTTTCGGATGGGACGTCAGCTCGGTCGCGATAACTTTTTCAATTACCAGTTTTGCTTTGGCATTTGCGACATTGTTTGCAGGACGGTTGCAGGAACGTTGGGGTCTTCAGCGCCTGATCCGTGTAGCCGGGGTTGTGCTTGGGCTGGGTCTTATTCTGAGTTCCCAAGTCACTTCGTTAACGTTGCTGTACATTTTGGCTGGATTTGTTGTTGGTTTTGCAGATGGTACGGCTTATATTACGTCGTTGTCTAATCTGATCAAGTGGTTCCCGGAGCGTAAAGGTCTGATCTCGGGGATCTCAGTCGGCGCCTTCGGTACCGGTAGTCTATTGTTCAAATATGTGAACTCGGCATTGATTGGTGCTGTTGGTCCTGCTCAGGCATTTATGTACTGGGGCATTATCGTTCTGGTTCTGGTGGTTGCGGGATCATTCCTGATCCGTGAAGCTGTTGTTCGTGAACAGGCTCCGGCAAGCAAGGAAGGAACCAAACAAGTTGTTGCACGTCATGACTATACGGTAAAAGAGATGCTGCGTACGAAAGAAGCTTATATGCTGTTTGTTATTTTCTTCACGGCGTGTATGAGCGGCTTGTATCTGATCGGTATTGTCAAAGATATCGGTGTACAGCTCGCTGGACTTGATGTAGCTACCGCTGCAAACGCAGTGGCCATGGTTGCGATCTTTAACACGGCAGGACGGATTATTCTCGGTGCGCTGTCGGATAAAGTAGGACGAATGAAAGTCATCGCTGGTGCGCTGCTGGTTACAGCCGTAGCTGTCATGACACTTAGTCTGGTTCCACTGACCTTCGGGATCTTCTTCGCCTGTGTGGCGGCCGTTGCATTTTGCTTCGGTGGGAACATTACGGTATTCCCGGCGATTGTGGCCGATTACTTCGGATTGAAAAATCAGAGCAAAAACTATGGCGTGATCTATCAGGGATTTGGATTTGGTGCTTTGGCAGGATCATTCATCAGCGCTCTGCTAGGCGGATTCCATCTAACCTTTATCGTAATTGCTGTACTCTGCGCTGTCTCACTGTTGCTCGCACTGATCATCACCCCTCCAGGTCAAGGTCGTCGTGCACGTCAACGTGAAAAACAGATGAACCTTAACCCTTCATCACGGGCAAGCTAACAACATGCACTGGAAGTCAAAGTAAACAGAGCGGTCTCCAGATGAGGCCGCTTTTTGGTATCTACTGTTGCCAGATTGCCGGCTGGCCTGTTGGCCTATCGGACTATCCGGCTGTCAGCGACCGTGGTGCCTTGTGTGCATTCCATCATTCGCTTCTGTTATACTCTAGGTGAATCTAGAAAGACTAAGACCAAGTTATGTACCCCAGAGGAGGCATATCATGAAGTTCATTAAATACACACAACCTGATTTTGATGATTATTATGCATTGGTTTCCAATATGGAAGTAATGAAACAAATTACAGAACGTGCAATTCCAGAGCAAGAGGCAAGAACACAATTCGAATCCATGCTGGATTTTAATGAGCGTTCCACTTGTGGACATTACCGGGTATTTAGTGAAGATGGTGCCGGTGTAGCGTATGCCAAATTGATTCCGGATCAGGAGGACCCGACCAGGGCTGAGATAGGTTACATGATCCTGCCTGAACATTGGGGCCAAGGCCAAGGCACATCCATAGCGTCACGGTTGATTATCCAGGCACAAGCTGCAGGGATTGGATCGCTCTATGCAGTTATCGATCCGTCTAATGCTGCTTCCCGCCAGATCTTAACCAGACAGAACTTTGTATCCACCTGGACAGGCGATTACGAGGGTCTTCCTGGTGAGATCCTGGAGTTAAATCTTCAAATGAAGCGGTAAAAGAACTGTTCTAAGGGTAATCAGATATATAGGGCATCTTGCATGAGACGGATGGAGCTCATTATCATCATGGGAGTTCACCCATCTACATTTCATGCAAGATGCACATATAGAGATGTGGAGGAGATGACATATGAGCAATTCAACCATGGAACGTCTGAATGCATTACTGCCGGAGTGGCTGGAAACCAGTCGTCTGCACACCGGGCAGGGTAAGGTGGCTTCTTATATCCCGGAGCTTGTCAAAGCCTCTCAGGATGAGCTTGGTATACATATTATGGACGCCCAAGGGAACCATGTGTCGGCAGGGGATTGCGGTGTTCCGTTTACGATGCAAAGTATCTCCAAAGTATTTACCCTTATTCTGGCCCTGATGGATCATGGAGAAGAAGCGGTCTTCTTTAATGTAGGAAAAGAACCCACAGGCGACGATTACGATTCGATGATCAAGCTTGAATTGGTCGAACCCGGAATTCCGTTTAATCCCTTGATTAATGCGGGTGCGATTACAGTGTCCTCCCTGATCGGAGGTGACTGCAAGGAAGAGAAATCACGCCGCATTCTGGAGTTTTTCCGCAAGCTGGCGAATAATGATCAGCTGGGCTATAACGAAGAGGTATTCGAGTCCGAATCAGAGAGCGGTCACCTGAACCGTTCACTTGGTTATTTTCTGAAGCATAACGGTGTAATCAAGGATGACGTGGAGGATGTACTCGTCGTGTATTTCCGGCATTGCTCCATTGAAGTTACCTGTGCTGATCTGGCGCGAATGTCACTCGTTCTGGCTTATGATGGAACAGATCCGATTACGGGCAACGAGCTCATTCCTCGTCGTTATGTACAGATTGCCAAAACCTTCATGACGACATGTGGTATGTACAATGCGTCAGGCGAATTTGCCATCGAGGTCGGTTTGCCCGCCAAGAGTGGTGTATCCGGAGGCATCTTGACCCTCGTACCGGGACAATTCGGCATTGGTCTTGTTGGCCCGGCTCTGAATCGCAAAGGCAACAGTATTGCCGGCGTGCATCTGCTCGAGCGTCTGTCCAAGGAATTTGACTGGAGCTTTTTCTAAAAAGTTTTCCTTTTAAAAAGAATCCCTACCCTCATATGTAGCCGATGAATCACGTATCCGATATTTTGCTTCTTTTGAACGAAGTGAATGGTCGGGATATGTTTCGTCGGCTGCTTTTGGTATTCATCAGGATGTGTAGGAAGGCAGTCCTGCATGGTAACGACCATGCTGCATCTATCATGGAACATCCACAACATCGAGGTGGGTATATACACCTTCAGTTATTAATTCAGTCATTGGCTAGGGCCACATCTGTAATGAGGTTCATCTGAATATCCCGGGACCCATCTTCCATCAGTAGTCTAAGGGTACGGGCAGGACGGTCCAGCCGAAGCACTTGACCAGTGTAACGGATATCGTCATGTTCGTGAAACAACGTAATAGTGACCCTATCCCCAAGCATCATCGAGTTGCTGAGCAGACGGGACATTTCTTCCGCGGCCTGGGCATCCAGAGATGGGCGGGTGCGAGGAGCGAGTTGTTCCTGATGAAGAATGTAGGCTTCCCGGTGTTCGGGGAGCATCATGCGTGAGGATTCGAAGATCCCGTTTTGCTGCAATTTTTTACTCATTTATAATGACCTCCAATTTTATGAGAACGTTCCTGGGCCTGGGCTGACGAGCAGAGAGAGGATGCCCGCATAATGGCGGTATCTCCGTACCTGCGCTTGATATCATCCGTGGCACGCTCCAGTTCTCTTTTGCGTTCACGGTCATCGAACCAGGACAGCTGCACTTCGGAATCAGGCACAAGTCCGGTCAGTGACACGCTGATGCGGCGGATGGGTAATCCGTCCCAATGGCGCAGGAACAGAGCTGCCGCCGCATCGTATACTTCATCCGTAATATTGGTGGGTTCATTCACCTTCATCTGGCGGGAGAAACCGGTTGGCCGATCATAATCCTGTCCGCGACATCCAACAGACACCACATGACCCATGAGCGATTTGTCCCGGGAACGTCGGCTGACGAGTTCCGCCAGTTCGAGCAGTACCACTTTGATATCTTCCCAGGAGTCATAGTCCCGGGGCAGCGTCATCTGATGTCCGATACCCTGCTGCTGATGGGCATATGTCCCGGGTTTGACGGGGGAATCATCGATACCGCGGGCGATACGCCACAGTACCTCTCCATTCACACCCCAACGTTCTCTCAGCCGGGACAGAGGGGTCTGAGCCAGATCACCAATCGTATGGACGCCCATCTTGTAGAGATGCTGCGCCATACGGGAACCAACCATGAACATGTCTCGCACAGGCTTCTCCCAGATGGTGGACGGCAGATCTTTGCGAGGCAACGTGCAGATGCCACCAGGGACTTTTTTGGCATACAGGTCACAAGCCATCTTACTGACGACCTTGGTATCACTGATACCGATTCGAATGTACACACCCGTCTCATCCATCACTCTGGATTGAATGCTGCGCGCAATCGTCTCGGGACTGCCGAACAGATCCAGGCTTCCGGTGACATCGAGAAACTGTTCGTCAATACTATAGGGTTCCACCAGATCGGTGTAAGACTGAAGGATGCGCGTAATATGAAGGGACACCCGAATGTATTCGGCCATCCGGGGGCGAACGACAACAACATCCGGGCATTTTGCGAGTGCTTCGCCCAGTCGTTCTGCTGTCGTGATTCCATAGGACTTGGCGAGTGGACAGGCCGCAAGAATAATACCCGAACGGCGCGCCGGATCTCCCGCGACAACGAGGGGGCGGTCCTTGTATTCGGGATGTGCAGACTTCTCCACACTGGCATAGAATGACTGGCAGTCGGCCAGCATGATGACACGTCTGTCTTGGCGGGGCATAAGACTTCTCTCCTTATCCGTGATGCTAAGCTCATCTGTTAAGCATCAATTATCTTTATTTGAACATCGATAATTAACAGTTTATTTACAGTATGGAACAAGTGTTCCTGTTTTATAAGCATATCCGACAATTCGAAATGCAGCAACCGGAATTATTTTGCAAATTGGACACAATTATTGGTTAGCTATATTAGAGGCAGAAATTAGGAAATAAGATGTGCTTTTTTACATTTAATGTGAGAGATCTGTGACCTCTGGGTGATGACCGGGCGTTCATTTAGCTTTTTGTAAAAGGTTTATAAATGGGCACAGTCCTATAGAGGGGGACTGATGTCCTTTTTTGATTTTCTGCATTTTTCAGAAAACCTTGATGTGACGCGGAATATCGCTGATGCGTTATCGGACTATAGTATCAATTTTGTAATCTTTATGGTTAATACTGTAAAATAGGCCGCAACTTTAAAATATGACTCGCGTTTAATGGGGTATGTGTTCAAACGGCAAACGTTGCCTGTACCCGCGTTGCACATAACAATAAAGGTTCCAGAATTGCAAGATTAGCAGGGTATCCAAACTATGCGATTCCAGCAAATATTAGTGTTCGGAAATCAGACATATCCGAGAGGTGTCCCGGTGCTAGTTGATGGCTCTTTTTACGAATTATGGGCAGAATGTTCCATTTCATGTTTGCTTCCATCAGCCTAGTTACAAATGCAGAGTCTTAGCGCTATAGTGAGAACTACACCGCTGACATCTCTACCAAGCGGACATCCGAAGCGGAAAGGTTCGTAAACTTCATGTTGGACCATTCGATGTTGAAGCAGGATGCATATTAGAGAGGTGAGCAATCTAAAGACATGAGCAGACAAAGACGAAGACGCTGGCTATTAACGGTGTTGACAGGAGCAGTGGTGGTAACCGGTGGAATATTTGCCGGATGGCACTATATGCAACCCAAGCTCGTTACGTACACAGCGGAGAACGGCACGGAGATGAAATTCAAGACCGATGGAGACCGGTTCATGGAATACGGGCCAGATGGAACGTGGAGGGAGATGTTCGTCAAAGGTGTCAACCTGGGCGCAACTTCACCGGGGCATTACCCGGGAGAATTCCCGCTGACCAAAGAGGATTACTTGCGGTGGTTCCAGCAGATCGAGGATCTGGGAGCCAATGTAATTCGGGTATATACGGTTCACGAACCGATTTTTTACTCCGCATTGGTCGAATATAACCGCGGCCGGGAGCAACCGTTATATTTTATACAGGGCATATGGTCACCTGAAGAAGAGCTGATTGAGAAGCAGGATGCCTATGCGGCGCATATTGAGCAGACGTTCAAGCAGGAGATTGAAAAGGCCGTATCTGCTGTCTATGGCGATGCGGACATTCCTGCCAAGCAGGGAGAGTCCAGCGGCAAATACAAGACGAATGCAGGAAAATACCTGATGGCCTGGCATGTGGGTACGGAGTGGGACCCGGCGATGGTAGACAATACGAACGCGAAACATGCGGACGTACCGCAGTACAAGGGAGTTCATTTCTCGGCGAGTCCAGAAGCATCACCGTTCGAGAACTGGCTCGCAGAGCTACTGGATCATACGGCGGTCCTGGAGAAGAAGTATGGGTGGGAGCATCCGATGACCTTCACCAACTGGGTAACCACCGATGTGCTGGATCATCCCGGCGAGCCGCTGTATGAAGAGGATCTCGTGAGTGTGGATGCCCGTCATATTCAGCCGGAGGCGTGGGATGGTGGATATTTTGCAGCCTACCATGTGTACCCGTATTACCCGGATCTGTTCCATATTGATAAAACGCTCCAAACGATCAAGGATGAGAACGGTGAGTACAACACGTACAAAAGTTATCTGCGCAAGCTGAAAGCCGAGTTTTCCGATATGCCTGTAATGATTACAGAGTATGGCGTACCCTCTTCTCTTGGCATTTCCCATCTGGGTATGGGAGGCCGGAATCAGGGTGGACATAACGAAGTAGAGCAGGGAGATATTGATGCGTCATTGACGCAGGATATCTATGATGAAGGATACTCGGGAGCGATTGTATTCATGTGGCAGGATGAGTGGTTCAAAAAAACATGGAACACGATGCCACTGGAAATCCCGGCTGATCGCCGAGCATATTGGCTGAACGTGCTGACAAACGAGAAGATGTTTGGTCTGCTTGCCATGGACCCGGGTAAACAGGAACAGTTAACCATCGATGGAACACTGGATGACTGGGATGATCTGAAGGATGAAGAAGTCACCATCTGGCAGGGCCAAGTGGACGGCATTCAGGAAATGAAGATGACCCATGATGAAGCCTATCTGTATATTGGGCTGACCTTGGATCAACCTTTTGACCCGGATAAGACAGTGCTGCGAATTGGCACAGATACACTTGCTGGAGGCAGTCAGCCTGATAAGTTACTCCCGGGGCGGACGCTCAGTGATGGTCTTGAGACGGTGATTACATTGGGGCAGGATGAAGAATCTCAGGTGGAGATCGCCAAAGATTATGACTTTAACCAGCGTCTGTACGGCAAGGAAGGATACGATATGCTGCCAGATCAGCAGTTGGATTCCACAGATCCTTTCCACCCATGGAATCTGGCAGTCAGCTTGAGGATGACACCGCCGGATACCCGATCTGCTCATCCATTCATGAATGAAAAGGTCGGAACATTGAAACGGGGAACAACGGCTCCCGGTCAGTCCGATACGGATTCATTAACGGCATGGCAGTATAACGGCAATCAGGTAGAGATGCGAATTCCCTGGATGTTGCTCGGGTTCGGTGATCCGAGTTCGCTGCAAGCGATCGACTATGGACCGCTCCAGAATGGACGTGAGTTCTCCACAGTTGCTGTGGAAGGCGTTACCCTGATTCCATGGTTAACGGATCGCGCCACGAAGAAAGTATCTTGGCCTGGGGGGGAACAGACGACCCTGGACCTGAAGACTTTGCCAGTATATAGCTGGCAGCCTTGGGAGCAGGTGCAGTATAGTGAACGGCTGAAGCTAAGCTACGAAAAAATGAAGAAGAGCTACGAAAAAATTCCTAGTTTTCAGATCGAATAAATGAGTATAAAGGAGGACCTTTTCACATGTTTCCAAGTTTGGCTTTGGCCTATCTGTTTTTGTACATCTGTATCGCACTTGTTGTTGTAGGCGTCATCGTATTGTTTGCCATGAAAATGTCCCACAACGGCAAACGACGCAAGACGGCGTTTTATGAATTGAAGCAGCGTGACTACTTTACCTATCTGCAAACGGCCTTGACCGAGAATAGTCCGCTCAGACTGCCACCAGGCAAGCTAGCTCCGCTGGAACGCAGAGTCATTCAGGATAGGCTGATTGAATGGATCGACCAGTTCAAGGGTGAATATCGTGACAAATTAATTACACTGTGCCGTGAAGCAGGATTCGTAGAGCATGATCTGAAGGAACTGGGCCGTCTGCGTTACGGTCGCCAGATTGATGCGGCTTATCGCTTGGGTGGCATGCGTTGTCCCGAAGCTGTTCCGGGCTTGATGGAATTGTTAAAGGATGAGAAGCCAGGTCCGATGGCGATTATGATTGGTCGTTCTATCTCCAGATGTACGACCAGGCAAGGTGAACTGAAAGACATGCTGGCATTGCTGTTAACCAAAGGCAAGTCCATTCACCATCTGGCAGCAGATATTCTGCTCGAAACGAGTCTGGATACGAGCAGAATTCTAATCGAATTGCTGGAAGACCGGAACCCTGATTTTGTCAAAGTCGGACTGGTTGCCATGTGGGGACAGGCTGTACCTGAAGTAATGCCTGCACTGGACAGACTCGTAGGCGCAGAACATCAGGATGTACGTGCCGAAGCAGTGAAGCTGTATCTTAGCGCAAGTCCGGCGCTCCGGGATGAGACAATTCTGAAGCTGATTCAGGATACCGACCCGGAAGTTCGTGCCGAAGTTGTACAAGCGCTCGGTTCGAAACATGCTTCTGGCAGCATTCCATTGCTGCGCAAAGCGCTGCGGGATGAGGACTGGAGAGTTCGCTATAACAGTGCGGAGAGTCTGAGCAAGCTCGGCGAACCGGGATTCGAAGCGCTGTGTCAGGCCGCGGTGCAAGGTACAGGTGCTGAACGCGAGATTGCGATGCAGCAGATCGAGAGTACCATGCAGCATACGAGAACCGATGACAGAGCTGTAGAGCAGATGATTGCACATAACAAAAAAAGACTGCTCTACGATCGCTATTTTGGCCCTGTACGTGAGAACAGAACCAGCAAGAAACGCACAGGTGTCGCTACGGTAGGAGGGGATTACACTGCTTAGGGATCTATTATTAATCTACGGCATGGTCGCAATCTACTATGTTGTTTTTGTAAATACGCTCTATTTTTCCATTCTGGCCTTATCGTTCCGCAACATCTGGACGATCTTCCGGCGGTCGCATTATTCCAAATACAATACATTGTCAGGCTCGGAACTGGTGCCTTCGGTATCTCTGCTGGTACCGGCGTACAACGAGGAACTGACGATTATTGAAAATGTGAACTGCCTGATGACGCTGAATTATCCAACGTATGAAGTCATTGTGGTGAATGATGGTTCCAGCGATGCCACGCTGAAGATCTTGTTGGAGGAATATCGGCTGAAGCCGGTACCCAATACGAAGATTCGGGGCAAGATCGCCTGTCAGAAAATTCGCGGGATTTACCATAATCCGGAGTTCCCGGATCTGTATGTCATTGACAAGGAAAACGGCGGAAAGGCCGATTCCCTCAATGCCGGGATCAACCTGTCTCATTATCCGCTGATCTCTTCCATTGATGCTGATTCGTTGCTGGAGAAGGATGCCTTGATCCGCATGGCACGCATGTATATGGAGAATCCGGAAGAGACAGTAGCCATCGGTGGAGATGTAAGGATCGCTAATGGCTGCAAAATTGAAAACGGGGCAGTGCAAGATGTGTCGCTGCCACGCAAAATCTGGCCCATGTTCCAGTCCATTGAATATCTCAAAGCCTTTCTGGGCGGACGGATTGGCTGGAGTCACATGAACGGTCTGATCATTGTCTCTGGTGCCTTCGGCATGTTCCGCAAGGACGCTGTTATCGCCGTGGGTGGATACCGGGATGGTTATCCTGGGGAAGACATGAACATTATCATCAAGCTCCACCGTTACATGCTGGAAAACAAATTGAAGTACCGTGTTGCCTTCTGTCCTGAGGCCGTATGCTGGACGCAGGCACCGGATTCCTACCGGATCTTGTCCAGTCAGCGCAAGCGCTGGGGCCGTGGGAACCTGAAGAACATGCTGGAGAATCGCGGCATGCTGTTCAATCCGAAATATAAGGTTATGGGTATGGTGACCATGCCATACAACGTTATTTTTGAAGCGCTGAACCCGTATTTCCGGATTACCGGACTTCTGGCTCTCGCCGGATATGTGCTTTTGGATATGACGCAGTGGCCGATTCTGGTTCTGTTCGGACTATTGAACTTCGTGAGTGGTTATCTGCTGAGTGTAGGCGCACTTGTCCTGGAGGAGATTGCTTTCAAACGGTATAACAAGCTCTCCGATCTGGTGAAAATGCTGGTCTACTCCGCGCTGAAATTCGTGGGTTACCATCAGCTGGGCGTACTGTGGAGATTGCAGGGACATGTGCAGTTCATGCAAAACAACAACTCATGGGGTACCATGACACGCCAAAGCTGGTCCGAGGATGAGAAGAAAACAAGCGAAGCCGCTTAAGTAAAGAATAATCAAAGCAATTATATGTCCAACTAGACATTTACACGATAACGGAGAGGGCAGAAAAAGCCTGAAGAAGCGAAGCGTGCACCTAAAAGCTTTCTGAAAGAAAGCTGCATCGAAAGCATACCTTTATCCCCGGATTTCCCCTTGTATAAAGGAATCAAAAAATCTGGGGATAACAGTGATCGAAAGGCTGTTCTGTCATCGGAGTGTCAGTGTAAATAATATTTTTTGGAC
The DNA here is from genome assembly GCF_001570725.1 of Paenibacillus amylolyticus. GTDB lineage: Bacteria > Bacillota > Bacilli > Paenibacillales > Paenibacillaceae > Paenibacillus > Paenibacillus amylolyticus_A. The sequence goes on along the minus strand of NZ_BCNV01000001.1, from coordinate 3,250,508 downwards.
TTATATAGATAATCGAGGAGAAGGGTGGAAAAGAACATGCCAAATACGGCGACATTGCAGCGTGAGGCTGCCGTTAATGTGTACCGAAGTGTAGAACAGGGATTGAAGGAAACGGGTGCCGAAACATGCGGCTTAATGTTCATCCATTGTGCAGGAAACTCTCAACCTGAGCAGCAGGTCAGGACACATCTGGAGCAGACGAGCGAGTCTGCTTTCCAAGTGTGGAAGGATGGGGCCACCCAAGCGATTGCCGTCCTTCTGCCAGGGTTATCACTGGATGAAGTTCATTATGAAGGACTTCGGATCAAGCATGAGCTGCAAGAAACCGTGCCCGGTGCCGATCCACAGATTACACTGGCCAGTTTCCCGGAAGGGGAGCGCCCTTCGAAGGCAACCATTCAGCATATGGCTGAATCCTCGAAGCTCGTAGATTCGTCGGAGATTCATATCTACACGCTGGACAATACGGCGGACGAGCCGGAACGAATTTTGATTGTGGATAACGATCCGACGGTACGCGAATTCCTGCAGCTGCGACTGAAAATGCAGGGCTACGAGACCTATGAAGCCGTGGATGGACTGGCTGCACTGGAGTTGATCGAGAAAGTCACACCGGACTTGGTGCTCACGGAGCTGAATCTGTATGGCATCGACGGTTTGCCGTTCATCCATCATATCCAGAACCTGGAGATGGAGCAGCCGCCCAAAATTGTCGTGTTGACCGAGCAACGTGTCGAGCAGACGATCAGTCAATGCTTCCGCAGCGGCGTGGATGATTACATGACCAAACCGTTCTCCCCTGTAGAGCTGGATGCCCGAATCAGACGCTGCCTGCATTAGAAGATAGATTAGAGCAATATTTAGAGCACAGACACTCATCTATTTATATGGATTTTAAGCACCATCAAAATACACTGCCCGGAGGGAATATCATGGAGAATCAACAATTCCACACATTACTGAATGCGATTGAAAATAAAGAAGCTGTACTCGGCGTCGTCGGGCTCGGTTACGTAGGACTTCCACTTGCCGTGGAAATGGTCAATCAAGGTTTCACGGTAATCGGAATTGATCTGGATGCGTCCAAAGTAGAAAGTATCTATCAAGGAGATTCCTATATTCACGATATTTCGTCCGATGAGTTGAAAAAAGTAATGCAAAGCGGTCGTTTCCAGCCAACGACAGATTACAGTATGCTGCGCGTGATCGACGCACTCAGTATCTGCGTACCGACACCGCTTAGTGAGAATCAGGACCCGGATACGTCTTACATCGAGACCGTTGTGGATCAGATCAAACTGCATATGAAACCAGGCATGCTGATTACGCTGGAGAGCACCACTTATCCAGGTACAACCGAAGAGCTGATCCAGGATGAGCTGGACAAAATTGGACATGAAGCAGGTAAAGACTATTTCCTCTGCTTCTCGCCTGAGCGTGTGGACCCGTCGAACGGACTTTTCACAACATTTAATACGCCGAAGGTGATCGGGGGCACAACTGAAGCCTGCCTGAAACTTGGAACAGCGTTATATAGCAAATATGTAGAAACGGTAGTACCGGTATCTTCGCCTAAAGTGGCTGAAATGTCCAAACTGCTGGAGAACACATTCCGCAGCGTGAACATTGCCTTTGTAAATGAAATGGCGATGATGTGCGACCGCATGGGAATCGATATCTGGGAAGTTATTGACGCGGCAGCGACGAAACCATTTGGTTTCATGCCATTCTATCCAGGCCCAGGCATCGGTGGACACTGCATTCCACTTGATCCGATGTACCTGTCATGGAAAGCCAAAGGCTTCCGTTTCTATAGCAAATTCATTGAGCTGGCGCAATCCACCAATGACAACATGCCATATTATGTGTTGAACAAAACGTCAACGATTCTGAACGAATACGCTAAATCCGTACGTAAATCCAATATTCTACTCCTTGGTATGTCGTACAAACCGAATATTGCCGACCTGCGTGAATCACCAGGACTGGAAGTATATGAACTGTTCAAGGAAAGTGGAGCTAACGTAAGCTACTACGACCCACATGCAGATTCCTTCCAGGACAAACATGGCGAGACCGTACACAGCGAAGTGTTCAATCTGGAGCAGTTCAAGAAGTACGATTGCATCGTGCTGATCACCAACCACAGCGATTTGCCTTACTTTGATATTGCCGAGATGGGTGTACCGATTCTGGATACACGTAATGCTTTCCGTTCGTACACACATCCGCATATCTACAAGATTGGTCACTCGGTGCAGCATCCTGTGCTTGAGCCAAGTGAAGCGTTGCTCGTCTGAGGAAATATATGAGGCAACGGGTCAAGCTGGTGGGTATGGCGAAATGGGCCATTCTGGCTGTGGTGTTGTGCCTGCTGCTCCTGTCCTGGATGTTTAAATGGTTCTCTACGGAGGAACACAAAGCGACCTGGCTGTGGGACGCGTCCATTATTGCAGAACAGACGCCTGAGATTATTGCTTTTTCCAAAGAACAGGGCGTAGATACCATCTTCCTTCAAATCCAGGATGAGGTGCCTGATGCAACATACCGCAAATTCATTGCGGCTGCAGGGCAGGCTGAGATTGAAGTGCATGGACTTAACGGTCATGCAGATTGGGCCTATGAGGAGAAGCGGGATGAAGGACTTGCTTTTATCGAGCGAGTACGAGCATACAATGCAGCTTCTGCCAAGAATGAACGCTTTCAGGGCATTCAACTGGATGTGGAGCCGTATCAGCTGAAGCGCTGGGAGAACGAGGAGAGCAGCGTCATTGCAGAGTGGCAGAACAACATGAAGGCCTGGACGAAAGCCGGCGAGGATGCCGGACTGTATATGAGCGCTGCCATTCCGTTCTGGCTTGATGCCCGTCAGTCGGCTGAAGGTGATGGTACATTCAGTCGCTGGGTGATCTCCCACTTTGATGCGGTGGCCATTATGGCTTATCGGGATAGTGGGCAGCAGATGTATGATCTGTCCAAGGAAGAACTGGACGAAGCAGATGATCTCGGCAAGAAAGTCTGGATCGGAGCGGAACTCGCGGATACCCACGAGGGGGATCACCTGACCTTTTTCCGTAAACCGGTTAGCAATATGAATGAAGAGATGGCGAAGGTGTTCGATCTGGGCTCCTCTCATTCTTCTTTTGCAGGTGTGGCTGTGCATCATTATGAAGCATGGTATGCGAAGGAGAATGGCATTCCGCTTGCACGTAAGGATGAGGAGAAGGAATAGCGTTACGTCAACGTAAAAAGTTCATGGTTTCAAGTACGTGCGTCAAGACTATAGTATAGAAAGAAGGCAAGTCCCGGGTTAAGGGGCTTGCCTTTTTTGTTGGTGGATTCAGTAATGGATTTTGCAAGGTATGATGTGCAGGATATGAAACTCAGAAGTCCATTTTTATTTGGTAGAGGCGACATTTTACACAACCGTACTAGGCGTGGTGCATGAGGCATGGAGTATAGGCTGGGGAGCGAAAGGTCGCTCCCTTATTCTTTCGTACTCTCCGCTGTACGATAGCGATTGGGCGGCAGCCCGACTTGCTTTTTAAACGCTTTGGAGAAGGAGAACAAGTCCGGATAACCTACGGAATGAGCCACTTCAGTTAAGCTTAGCGGCGTCTGCACGAGCAGACGTTTGGCCTGATTCATTTTCAATTGTTGGATATATTGCACAGGGGACAGACCATAGGCTTTGCGGAACTGTTTGGCAAAATGGGTTCGATCCACACCCGCATGAGAGGACACACCTTCCACAGAGATGCCGCCTGCAAAATGAATGTCAATGTATTCCTTGCCTTTCTGAAGCCAAGGCGTGGCTGAATCCGGTTGCAATCCTTTGGTTGCGGGAGAACGGGCAATCCGGTCAAAGAGGCTTAGAAACCGGGTGAGTCGTCCCAGATCGCTCGCTCCGTCCTGCGGTTTGCGAACATCCTCCATGAACGAGCGCATGGCGCTTGCAGTCTCCGGCGTCAGTACACCTGAACGATACGGTGAGTCGGGTGTAAGTCCAATTCGAAATAGCAGTTCGGCTGCATGTGCACCGTCAAAGGCAATAAATATTTTCTGCAACGTGTCTTTCGGGTCCGTCCAGTACTCATGGGTAACATGAGGAAACAGACAGAACGCATCCCTGGCTCGAAGGGCATGACGCTGTCCGTTCTGTATGAATGTACCTTCCCCCTCCAGCACAAACAGCAAATAATGATAAGGTGTGGTACGAGGGCCAATGTGATAGTTGGTCTTGGCTATATTGCGGCCAATACGAATCGGCCAGGCGCCACCAGCTTTCTCGAATTCAGATGGAGTAAAGAAAATAATATCCAAAAACTCATGGTGGTCCTCCTTCATGCTCTCGGTCATCAGGAACACCTCTTTATTGTATAAGTATCGTAGATACGATCTAAAAGTTTCGCTTACAGATGTAGTTCAAAAAGTCCACTTTTGATTACGAATCATGCCTAGTGGCATCATCAACATCGAAGCTGAAATTCAGCCGAAATAAGCGGGAGGCTTACGAAGTATGTTTCCTTTGGAAACATTGTGGTTGCTCACGTAGTTTTCCTACGCTCCGCTACTCCATTTCTAGCTTCATTCCATCTTCTCGGTACTGAAAACCAGACTTTTTGAACACGTATTTAAACCTATTATACAGGTGGGTTTTATATATATTCAAGATCAAGAAGACCTAAATCTGAGAAAAAACCACAAAATGACAAAATAAAATTGCCGCGAAATGACATTGATCACAGACAAATCAATTGATATGATGTCCATACCTATTAAACCAAGTTAATTAATCGGCATTTGGAGCTTTCATACGAATAAAATGATCAGAAATTAGGCGCACTTTAAAAATAAGTTTAAGAGATGCCAACGTAGTGGAGGGGACGAAATCGATTCTGAAGAAACGTAGTGTTCACCTTTATCTCCGGATTTTCCCTTTGAAAAGGGAATCAAAAAATCTGGAGATAACAGTGATCGTAAGAACGATTCGTAACCGGAACGTCAAGGAGGCGTAACGGTAACTTTTTTAACATGAGACTTTATTTATTCATAGAAGGGATTGACTTTTGTGAGCGAACAGGAAGAAATGAAGTTTGGATGGTTTTTGCCTACAGCAGGGGATGGTAAGTATGTAGGGGTTGCACCGGAGCGGGAGCCAAGTTTGGATTATCTGATCGATGTGGCACAGACGGCGGAGAAGGCAGGATTCGAATTTGTACTGATTCCGACAGGGGGAGCCTGTCTGGACGCGTGGGTGGTCGGCTCGGCTGTGATGAGTCACACGAAGACATTGCGTCCCCTTGTCGCTATTCGCCCGGGATTGGTTACACCGGTACTCGCTGCACGAATGGGAGCCGCACTGGATCAGCTCTCTGGTGGTCGCGCCATGATCAATGTGGTGACAGGCAGTTCTGTTCGAGATCTGGAGGAACTCGGCGATCCACTGGCACATGCGCATGATGAACGATATGTACGAGCGAGCGAGTATATGGAAGTCATGAAGCGGTCATGGACCCAATCGACGGGACTGAACCTGACGGAGTTTGCCGGAAGTGGTTCAAAATCTGGTGCAGATGCACCCAGTGATCCCAATCCTAAATTCAACGGTCAGTATTACAATTTCAAAGGACCAGTAGGCATGCCGGAGACGGTGCAAAATCCGCATCCACCTTTCTATCTGGGAGGAAGTTCACCAATTGCCAAAAAGGTCGCTGTTGAACATGCAGATACGTTCCTCATGTGGGGCGAGCCTCATGACTGGATTCAGGAGCAGATCGAAGAGATTGAGGTCATCCGTCAGCAGGTGAAAGAGGAAACCGGACAAGATCGTCAGCTCCGTTATGGCATGCGTGCACAAGTGCTCATTCGGGATACCGAGGAAGAAGCATGGGCAGCAGCTTGGGAGATTATTAGCAAAGTACCACCAGAAGCGATTGAGAAAGCCAAAGCCGCTTTTGCCGAAACGGATGCAACCAACCAACGCAGACAAAACGAGTTACGTGAACTGTCCGAGAAGCAGCAGTTTGTCGTAGGTCCCAACCTGTGGACAGGCTTGTCCGTTGTGCGTTCCGGCGGTGCGATCCTTATTGTAGGTACAGCAAAACAGGTCGCAGAACGTTTGATGGAATATGGAGATCTGGGCGTGACAACCTTCATTTTATCCGGTTACCCGCATCTGGAAGAGGCAGAAATCTTCGGACGGACCGTGATGCCCATCATTCGCGAGAAATGGAAAACAAGACAGAAGCAGCATTCCGTTACTACTAACTAAGTAAGTTAACCTTTTTTTACACTTTAACGGAGAGAGCAGAACCGATCTGAAGAAGCGAAGCGTTCGCCTTTATACCCGGATTTTAACCATTGAAAGAAATGATTCAAAGAAATCCGGGTATAACAGCGATCGGAAGATGGTACTGCACTCGGAGTGCCCCGTGTAAAAACTTTCGTGCAACTTACATTAATCATCCTCAGGAGGTCGTCTTTCATGAAAAAAAATAAAAAAATGATCCTGCCGCTCGTCAGTATGCTGGTGATGTCCATCCTGCTGTCGGCTTGCGGCGGCGGGGATAACGCGTCATCTGGAGAGAACGGCTCCTCGGGTTCAGGCAAGGTTACGATCAGCTTCATGCACTGGCGTGGAGAAGATGTAGAGGCACTCAACAAGACCATTGACGCATTTGAAAAAGAGAATCCGAACATCAACGTGGAGATGCAGACGCTGCCCTCCGATCAATACCAATCCACCGTTCAATCCAAAATCAGTGACGGTTCGGTAGGGGATGTATTTGCATCCTTCCCAGGTGCACAGTTCGAGGCTTTCACCAAAGCCGGATTGTTCACGGATCTGACCGGATCATCGTTCCTGTCGGCATACAATTCGAAGCTGATTGAATCAGGACAGCACGATGGCAAACAATATGCAATTCCGTACCAACTCGTATATAACGATCCAATCTATAATGTAAAACTGTTTGAACAATATGGCTTGACGCCGCCAACTGATTGGGAAGGCTTCCTGGCACTTTGCCAGAAGCTGAAAGACAATGGCATCATTCCAATTGCCTTTGCCGGAGCTGACATTGGCCCAGGGCAATTCATGAACACGATGGTGATGAACAATGCACCGAGTGACGACATTTTTACCAAAGTAGAAGCGGGCGAAGCCAAACTGACGGATGAGTTTTGGGTGAAAACGTTGACTCAAATCAAGGAACTGAACGATAAAGGTTACTTCCAGCAAGATGCACTGGGCACGAAGGACCCTGCGGCTGGCGCACTGTTTATTCAAGAAAAAGCAGCGATGCTGGCAAGTGGATCGTATCAATTAGCTCAGAACAAGCAGCAGAATCCGAACCTGGAGCAAAAACTGCTTGCACCGATTACAGTAAGTGCAGATCAAGCGAAGTATGAAGGGGTGCATACCACTACGTTCATGCTCGCGGTGAACAGCAAGTCGAAACATCCGGAAGAAGCGAAGAAGTTCATCGAATTCCTGAGTAATCCCGATGTAGCGAGTGACTATGCCAACCAAACGGGACAGAATGTAACGGTGAATGATGTGAAGTACGATACGCCTGAGCTTCAGGTAGCCGGAGAATGGGCGAGCAAAAAAACCGTGTTCCAGCCACGGTTCACCATTCTGAACGGAGATAATCAAAAAGCAGTAACCAACTCCATCCAGGCTGTACTGAGCGGCACTTCTCCAGAAGAAGCAGCACAGCAGGCGCAAGCGATCATTGATCAGCATATCGGGAAATAAACGATGAAAAACCGTCTTCAGCTATCCCTGTTTCTCATCCCCGGGTTGCTGCTGTACGTTGGATTGTTCGTATTTCCTACATTGACGGGGCTGTTCTACTCCTTTACGGATTGGGACGGGGTATCCCCGTCGTATGCATTTGTAGGGCTGGATAATTACAAGGACAGTCTCAGCAGCATCGTATTCCGCAAAGCCTTTGGCAACAACGTGGAGTTTATGTTAACGGTTGTTATTGCACAAACCTTTATTTCACTTGTCCTGGCCCTGCTCCTGGTACGCAATACCAAGACACGCATTGTGCTTCGGGCATTGTATTTCCTGCCTGCGATTCTGTCCTCCGTATCGGTCGGACTGATCTGGGCATTTATGTATGATCCATCCATTGGATTGATCAACTATGGACTGAATGAAGCTGGGATGAGCAGCATCGCTCGTAACTGGATTGGTGATCCGAAGATCGCCATCTATTCCATCGCTGCGGTACAGATCTGGGCGCATGCCGGGCAGATGATGATCGTATTCATCGCAGGTCTGCAAGGCATTCCGGCAGAACTGTATGAAGCGGCTCGTATGGACGGCGGCAGCAAATGGCAGGTATTCCGTACCGTGACCTGGCCACTGCTGGCACCTTCGGCAACGATTGTTGTGGCCTATACGACGATTCAGTCGTTCAAGGCATTTGACCTCATTTTTACCATGACGGACGGAGGCCCGAATTACGCAACTGAAATTTTGACCACATATATCTATCATACCGCCTTTGGCAGCTATTCATTTGGTCTGGCTTCTGCCGGTTCCATGATCTTCCTGGTGTTGCTCGCGCTCTTGACGCTGTTGCAGTTCAAGGCACTGCGTGCCGACCGGGTAAGCTATTAAGGTTGATGCTGGAGCATTCATCCTGCAATTGAGGCAGAAGGGAGTTCACATGTTTTTAAAATGGTTCAATCGCCTGATCTTATTGGTGTACGCGCTGCTGATTCTGGTGCCGCTGTACTTTGTATTTGTATCTTCGTTCAAAACAAGCAGCAACTTCTTCACCAGTCCATTCAGCTGGCCGGACCCGTTTACGTGGGATAACATCACTGGCATGTTCCGCAATCAGCCGATGTGGCAATATTTCGGGAACAGTCTGGTCGTGACGCTTGGTACGGTTGCGATTGAGTTATTGCTGAGTAGCATGATTGCTTACGCCATTGTCCGCTGGGGCGGTAGTGTAGGTAAAATCGTGTTTGCTCTGTTCGTAGCAGGTCTGATCGTTCCTTCCCAAGTGAGTATGCTGCCGATCTATTCTCTCACGCGTACACTCGGGTGGTCGGACAGTCTCACGGGACTGATTGTCGTATCCGCGGCGATGCTGATGCCAGTCTCAGTATTTATGCTGACAGGTTTCATGAGCATGCTCAATTCGGAGATTCTGGAAGCGGGCAGTATGGATGGAGCAAGCGAATGGAGGCTCTATACCCGGATTGCACTGCCACTCGCTGCACCTTCACTGGCGGCAACAGCTACGTTCCTGCTCGTCATGGTCTGGAATGACTTGCTTATTCCGATGCTGATGCTCAGCAGTAAGTCCAAGCTCACGTTACCGCTCGCGCTTATGCAGTTCCGGGGGGAATACGTGACGAACTATCCGATGATGCTTACGGGTGTGCTGGTAACGGCCATTCCGATGATCGTGCTGTTCCTTCTGCTCCAGCGTTACTTTGTTGCAGGTCTGACAGCGGGTTCACTCAAGGGGTAAGGTATCGGAGAAATCGGAAGGAAAAGCTTATTTTGCATTGATTTCTGGAGCATTCTGCATAATAATGATTTAGTGTCAGAATGACTACATAGAGATCAAGGGAGCTATAAGTGATGAGCAAACTGGAAGTATTGCGGAATCCCAAGCAGCGCAAGCTGCTGTTCAGTGCCGGCATGAGCTGGCTGTTTGATGCCATGGAAGTTGGTATGATCTCCTTTATCGTGGCTGCACTCGCCAAGGAATGGAGTCTCAGTCCCGGACAAGTCGGCGTGCTTACGAGTATTAACTCGATCGGTATGGCGCTCGGTGCTTTGCTTGCAGGTGCACTTGCGGACCGTTTTGGACGGAAGGCCATTCTGATGTGGACCTTGCTAATCTTTACGATTGCAAGCGGTCTATCAGCACTTGCGACCGGATTCGCCGTATTGTGTGCACTGCGTCTGGTTGCAGGTATCGGACTTGGCGGCGAGTTGCCCGTGGCATCTACACTGGTATCGGAGTCGATGCCTACAGCGGAACGTGGACGTGCCGTTGTATTATTGGAAAGTTTCTGGGCAGGGGGCTGGATTGTATCAGCACTCATTGCGAACTTTGTTATCCCGGAGTACGGATGGAGAATTGCTTTTGCCATTGGTGCACTTCCGGCGTTCTATGCACTGTATCTGCGTCGTGCCATTCAGGACCCGCCGCGGTACAAGAATCATACCAAGCTTCATAAAATCACGTTCCGCGAGAAAGTGGCTACCGTCTGGTCAGCACCACATCGCCGTACAACGTTGATGCTCTGGATTTTGTGGTTTACCGTCATTTTCTCTTATTATGGAATGTTCCTGTGGCTGCCTTCGGTTGTGATGGCAAAGGGATTTACGTTGGTTAAAAGCTTCCAATACGTGCTGATCATGACGATCGCACAGTTGCCAGGTTACTTCACCGCGGCGTACTTCATTGAACGTTACGGTCGCAAGTTCGTATTGGTTGTGTATCTCACCTTGACTGCATTCAGTGCGATTGCGTTTGGACTGGCAACAACGGAAGCGACAATCCTGACCGCAGGGATCTGTCTTTCCTTCTTCAATCTGGGAGCCTGGGGTGGTCTGTACGCCTACAGCCCGGAATTGTATCCAACTTCCGTTCGTTCGACAGGTGTTGGTCTAGCTACATCGGTTGGCCGGATTGGTGGCGTACTTGCTCCATTAATGGTCGGTATGCTGGTTCAGCGCGAAGTGGCGATCAGCCTGATTTTCACGATTTTCTTCGTGACGATCCTCATTGGCGCGGCAGCTGTACTGTTCTGGGGCCGGGAAACGAAGGGTCAGGAACTTGCTGAGTAATTGTCAATAAATACAACGCAACTTTTGTACGGGTCTGCCTGCCTACGGAAATAACGGGTTGGACAAGCGGTATAAGGTTGATACAAGAAGGGGCATGACCATGGTGTGACCATGGGCTCATGCCTCTTTTTGCTATGTTCAGCGTCGGTTTTCCACTGCGTCATCGGTCCGATAGACTTCATTTTTTCTATATCCTATAATGACACTCGGGATGTAGAGCCGTGAGGATTTAGGGGAAAGAAGTGGGATCTGGATTCAGAAAAGTGGAGGTTAATAGCATGATGAAAAAGTATAACCAGATGATACAAATGAATGAAAAGACTCACGCAAATAGCATAGATGGAAGCCATAATGCGGTGATTGACATGGTGCGTGCACATAAGAATAACGGCATATATGTAACGTACCGCGATAAGAACAGTAATGCACTGAGTGAGATAAACGGAATGTATGATGTGTATGTTGTGGATGAAAGTAAACCCATGCAAGCGATGGAGGTCAACAATAATATGAATAACATGAGAATTACGAAAAATATGGAGTACACGGGGAGCGAGGATGCACTGATTAGAGCTGGTAGTCTGAATGAAGGATCTGATGTGCGGGCGATTGCTGACACTACGGAACCTATCACCGTCAGTCGGAAAGTCACTCATGGGAAGGGGAGAACGGCTGGCAAAAGAGCAGGGCGGGTCAGCTTGCTTCTCGGTGCCTGCGCATTGACTCTGGGATTGACTGTGGCAGTTCCCTCTGCGGGAGCACAAAAGCTGGAACAGGGCGTTCGCAGCGAGCATGTGCTGCAATTGCAGGAGCAATTAAGCGATTTGGGCTACTTCGATGCTGGAATGACTGGATATTACGGTACCATCACCAAAGGTGCTGTCCGCAAGTTCCAGCAGGCGCAGGGACTGAGTGCAGACGGTGTTGCAGGTCCAGCAACACTGAACAGACTGAACAAAAAGGCCAAAGCCGAAGGCGAGACGTTACGCCAGTTGGCGAAGCTGATCCACGGTGAAGCGCGCGGAGAATCTTTTGAAGGGCAAGTCGCTGTAGGAGCGGTTGTCATGAATCGTGTACATTCGAATGCGTTCCCGTCGTCTATTTCGAAGGTTATTTTCCAGAAAGGGCAATTCACGGCTATAGACGATGGGCAGTTTAATACCAAGCCAACCCAGACCTCTTACAGGGCTGCTCGCAAGGCATTGAATGGGGCTGATCCGACGAATGGAGCGCTGTATTATTACAATCCGAAGATTGCCACTTCGGTGTGGAGTAAGAGCAGGCCAACGCTGCTGACTATTGGGCAGCATGATTTTACGAGATGAGTATAAGTAGAGATATGTAGTGTAACATTTGAAATGATAATGATGAACCTCGGCTGTACGCTGCTGAATGCAGACGTGCTACCGGGGTTTGTTTTATATTTTGGTTATGCAGACGAGGAGTGCGGGGATTTCTTCCGTATCTTAATGTCTCTCTTTTCAATTGACAATGATTATCGTTATCGAATATCATCAAAGGATTACAAAGGGATTTATTACTGAATAATAGGTTCAGTATGGGGTCTATCGGGGGAGAAAAATAGTGAACTGGGAAGAGTATATTCAAATGTGGGATAATTCATCGATTCAGCTGGTGGATATTCGCCAACTTGTAATAAGTAGTGGGGGGAAGCAACAATACCATCTCCCAGTCAGTGGTTTTATATATATCGTGCAAGGACAAGGCACCATTTCACTGGATGAAGATATACATATATTTAAACGGTTTTATCTACTACATGCAGGGAAAGGAAGCAGGATCAGGATCGAGGCCGGGCAAGATGAGGTCACGTACTATTACATTTTATATAGAGGTAGTATGTCTCCCAAAGCCAGTAAAGAGATTCGGCACAACTATGACATGAACAACCCTTTTCAGCTACCGTATGCCTACCAGCCTCTGGCTCCGCTTAATCTATATCGCCATGTCGATTCAATGTATGAGGAATGGAGCCGAAGACAGGTTTTTGAACGTTTTCATGTGAAAATCGGCTTTTACCAGTTCGTATATACACTTGTTCAGCAACTTAAGCTTCAAGGAGTTACCTCAAAAGAAACGGATATGGTAGAAGAGATCATCCAGTACATTCACGAACATTACAATGAATCTATTTCGCTTGAGTCATTGGCGGAACTGTGGAATTACAGCATTCAATATTTATCGAAGCAATTCAAACTCCGTACAGGGAGAAGCCCTATTGAATATGTGATTCAGGCGCGGATGGCAAAAGCGAAGGAATTAATGATTCGCACAGATGCTACGGCACAGGAGATTGCTTCAAGTGTAGGGTATAGTGACGTTTTTTATTTCACACGTCTCTTCAAGAAGCAGGTCGGGATCACACCGGGTCAATATAAAAAGAAAATGAAGGATAGCTTGGTCGATTCAGATAGTCCATGGGAAGGGTTCGTATCCTCTATGGGCAAACATTCTTCTTCTTGTTATGTTATTAATGATAATCATTATCAATATAAAACAGAAGGAGATTGGCAGATGTTTAAAGGAACAAGATCGAAGATGGTATTAACACTCATGTTATGTTTTACGATTATACTTTCAGCTTGCACAAGTGGGAACTCCAGTCGAACGAATCAGGGAGCAGCAGGTGGAAATTCAAATCAGAGTGCAGAGTCTACTCAAAATGTGACTTCCAACGAGGCCAAAGAAGATACAAGCACGCGCAAATTATCAACGGTAATGGGAGAAGTGAGTGTTCCGGTATATCCCAAACGCGTTGTTGTGGACTGGGACTTGGGGCCAGTCTTAGCTGTTGGGGTAACGCCTGTTGGCGCGTCCAGTACACAAATGAACTTTGCAAAATTTCTAAAACCTTATTTGCCTGACACCGTTGAAGATATTGGGTTGGAGGGAAGTATATCTTTGGAGAAGGTGTTGGACTTGTCTCCAGATGTAATTATTACTTGGAATCCGGCAGCCTATGAAAGCTACTCCAAAATTGCGCCAACCGTCGTGTTCGAGACAAGCAAGTATTCCACCATTCAGGAAGAAATTACGGCAATGGGCGATATCCTGGGTCGACAAGAAGAAGCTGAAAAGTGGAATGCTGATTTTGTAAAACGTACCGAAGCTGCCCGCAATAAAATCAAAAATGTCATTCCAAAAGATGCAACGATCTCCATTGTGGATTACGTTACGGTAGACAAATTTTTGATGGTGATCGGCAATGCAGGCGAGCGTGGGGGCAGAGCTACATACGATATCTTGGGTCTGAATCCAACGCCTAAAGTAAAAAGTGATATCATTGACAAAAATGAGGATCGCATTGAAGTTTCATGGGAGACTGTGAACGATTATGTGGGCGATTACGTCATTGTGCTCAAAGTTGAAGGTCAAGAGCCAACCAATCTTCCAGCGACGTGGACATCCTTAGATGCGGTCAAAAATAATCATGTGATCGAGATTGAAATGGAGAAGTATTTCGCGGCGGATTCATTTTCATCCCTGTTACAGGCGGAAGATATTGCTGATCAGATCACAAAAATGGCTGCGGCTGCTAAATGATTAACTGAAACAAAGTATACTGCGTAGTTAGAGGGTATCATCAAAGTCGCCTACATGGCGGCTTTTTTGGCATCATATTCAAATGTATAAATAGTAGAGATTCTGTTTCGGATCAAATTTTGAGTCTAGTGTTTTAGAAATTGCTTAAATGGTGGTGAATAGAATTGAGATTTCTAAAAGGATTATTGATTGTAATCACATTAATAGTCATAGCTTCAGTCACATGGTACGGCTCTTATAAGAATGATATGAAGGAACTTGAAGAAGGTTTAAGAACGTATTTAGTCGTTGAAAAGGGAATGGATGAACATGAGATCATTAGCATCACTGCTCGTCGCAGTAAAATGCCACAGTATCCTGTAGTCGTCATATTGAAGGACAATCCACAGGAAGTTGTATACACCTACAGAGATGAGCACTGGGTGCAATTATGGCCTGATCCATAATAACCAGATGAATTGATGATCCCTTTCTTGATAGGAATAACCGGGTACTGGACGTCACTCTCACTCACTATTTTCTTCTCTACTGTACCTAATGAGTAGTTCAAGTACTGGATATCCTTGAAACCGAATACCAATTTACAAAGTATATATAAAAGAGGATATAATTAGTTACCATTTATAAATTTGTACTCGGTTACATCCATAGAGGGGAGGACGGATATGCCATTTATTGGGGGAATCATTTTAATTTTTATTCTAGCATTTATTCTATGGGCATTAATGATCCCGCTATTCAATAAAATAGGTAGTAGAATCCTGAAGAAATACAATAAATTCAAACAAGAGGAGAATGTTGATGAAAAATTCAAAGACGTTTAGGGTAGGAGCAATCACGGTGGCATTGGTTATTATTGTGGGCGTGCTACTGGTGACCTTCTTTGTCACTCGAATTCCTAACGGATATGTTGGGGTTGTCTATTCACCAAATGGAGGCGTAAAAGATAGTACACTGAGTCAAGGGTGGAAACTTGTTGGAGCGTTTGATAAAGTGACGAAATATCCGATCCGAATTCAAACGGTGGAATACAGAGATATTCAGATTGCTACTTCTGACGGGAAAAACATCACCATCGATTTTGCATACAACTACCAAGTAGAACCAAGTAAAGTATCTTCTATCTTCAATACATTTGGGCCAATTAGCATTCAAGAAATTGAGGATACATATCTCAAAACACGTTTCCGTGACGCAGCCCGTAAAGGTATTTCCAAGTTTACAGTCATTGATGTTTATGGTGAAAAGTCATCCGAAGCAGGAGTAGACGTGCAACAACGTTTTTCTGATGACGTTAAAGAGTTAGGCTTTATTGTATCCAACGTTACTGTAGGTGTTCCTCAACCTGACGCCAAGACTCAGGAAGCAATCGATAAGCGTGTTGAAGCTTCTCAAGAACTGGAACGTAAAACGACTGAACTTGAGATCGCCAAAAAAGAAGCAGAGCGCAAGCGCGTGGAAGCGCAAGGTAATGCAGACAAACTATTGATCGAAGCAGAAGGTCAAGCTAAAGCAAACAAGGAGCTTCAACAATCCTTATCGAGTCAACTCGTTGAATATGAAACCATCAAGAAATGGGATGGAGCCCTTCCATATGTAAGTGGGTCAAATACGCCAATGATTCAATTGCCGACTACAAAAACAGAGCAAAATAGCAGCGCGGGGAGCGTATCTCCCTAATAGCGGTTTGAGTTGCACGCCTTGCTTTCTCATCAATTGAATGTGTTGAATGTTAATGAACAAGCCGGTCCAATCGTGGGCTGACTTGTTCATTTTTTGAGTCTTTTCTAAGGTATCATGAGGGATTAGTTAAGCCATGGCATTGGATTCGCCTGTCCAATCCTGTACAATGGATAACGACAAAAACAACGGTAGATTAAGGATGGATCAGCACGATGAGAATTATTATATCACCAGCTAAAAAGATGAAGATTGATACAGACCTTATGGCTATCGCGCAGATGCCGCATTTTATAAACGAGTCAGAACAGCTATTGAGTCTGCTTCAAAAGTTATCCTATGACGAACTCAAAGCGATGTGGAAGTGTAACGATGTAATCGCCGAACAGAACGTGGAGCGGATTCAGAATATGAATATAAAAGAAAATCTGACACCAGCAATATATTCTTATGAGGGTATTCAGTATCAATATATGGCTCCGGATGTTTTTCAAAATGAGGAACTGGCGTATCTAGAGCAGCATTTACGTATTTTATCCGGTTTTTATGGCATGTTGCGGCCTTTGGATGGGGTAACCCCTTATCGGTTGGAGATGCAGGGCAAGCTGCAAGGTCCAGGTTTCAAATCGCTCTATCAATTCTGGGGCAGCAAACTCGCAGATCAGCTTCAAGTGGACAGCAACTGTATTCTGAATCTGGCTTCCAAAGAGTACAGCAAGAACATCACCCCTTTTCTGAATGAGGAGACCCGTTTTATCACTTGTGTATTTGGACAAATGGTTGATGGAAAGCTTGTTGAAAAGGCAACCCGCGCCAAAATGGCTAGGGGTGAGATGGTACGGTATATGGCAGAGCGGAAAATTACAGATGTGAATGATATCAGAAATTTTGATCGGTTAGGTTTTGTTTTCTCAGAAGAGAAGTCGGATGAGAGTAATTATGTATTTATATATTTAGTGGGACAGTAGCCATATGTCCGCTGATCATATACCAGAATGATAACTATTTATTTAATCAAAAGTCGCCAACTGGCGGCTTTTATATTTTTCAGGTAATAATCTAAGTTCTAGTCAAAATAGGGAAGACGATTGACTCAATTGAAATAACATTTCAACTTCATCTAATCTCTCATATTATTTCGGATAAAGATAATTACAGGCTATATTAATTGTTATCTGAAAGGAAAAAGGAAAAAAGTCCCTGAAATTAGGGACTAATTTACCATACCCTAAAATAAGGAAAATGACGATAATAATTTATTAGGCTCCATTTACAACACTGATGAGGAAGTAAATGGAGAAAAAATATAAAGGAGGAATTTAAATTCCATGAGATTAAGAAAAGGTTTTATTGTTTTTCTGATGGCTTTGTTGTTGATTGGAACTATGTATCCGACTAGCGGTTATGCGCTTTCGGATCATTCGGATGCCATAATAACAACTACAAGTAGCACCGAGAATGTCGATGTTTCTATGGAGGATACAGCTTTAATAGGAGAAGAGTATCTGGATGGTATTGATCCGGACTTCTATGAAGAGCCGGAAGGTGTAGACGAAGTTATTGAAGAACCAGAGGATGCACCGACGGTAACCGACGATACATACGGGGGGAACTTTTTCGCTCCTCAAGCTATGGCCATGGCAGACGGAACTTTGACCATGAGTCCCGGAGATTCCTATACGTTCACGAATAACGGAAGTGCGACAAGATCGTTAAGTACCAATGCGGCGACGGCAAGAAGCAGTGCATACGATTACGTTATTTATAGACCAGATGGCAGCATCATGAGCGAAAACATGAACTCTATTAGCAGTTTGTCAGTAGGTTCAGGGTATACAGCTGTGATCACCTCGACGGGTCAAAACCCTTTTACAGTGACAATCCGTCCTGAATTCTCTTATAGCGTTTCAACCAATCCTGCCATGCTTAGGGTTTCTCTGTCCAAAGGAGAAAGCTATCGATATTTTAATGAAGGAACACAGTCAAGAGTTTTAAGTGCCGATACTTCCACAGCTCAGGACAGGAAGATAGATTACGCTTCTTACAAAGAAGATGGTAGTCTTGTAGCTTCTAATTTTGAAACGACGGGAAAACCTTCACTTGCAGAAGGGAACGAAATTATTATTACTGGAGCGGGCTCACAGCCTGTTAGTGTTGGATTTCCCTATGAAGTATATACCGGTGAATGGAGCGATGAGCCAGCCTATACGCGTATAACTCTAAATCAGGGCGAGAGCTACCAATTCACCAACATCAGTTCCAAATCGGATGCGCTCCAAACGGATGGAACGACCAAAGATAAGCATGATTACGTTGTTTATCTTCCGAATGGAACGGAAAGTTCTACAGGGACGAATACGACCACTAAACCTACTGTAGCAGCAGGAAGAACCGCCGTTGTAACCTTGGTTACAGCAACGCCTGTAACATATGGTGTGCCCTATCGGACATTTGATGTCCAAAAAGCAGGCGGTGATGCGATTACTCGAATCACTGTATATCCTGGAGAATCTATGATTTTCAGTAATAACGGTTCGTTGGCTAATCCGATTAAAAACAATGCAAGTAGTACCAATGGAGCTGTTTTTGATTATGTTCTTTATACAGCAGAAAACGTCGTTCATTCGGATGGTTTCAACAAAAATACAAATCCGATCATTCGCTCACAGGGTTACGCTGTCGTGACCGTAGCTGGGCAAGTCCCAATTGAGTTTAGTTACACGGATGATTTCTCGGTTGAAGAAAGCATGGAACCTGCATACCATCGCGTAACACTCAAACAGGGAGAAAGCGTGACATTTTGGAATAACAGTACCGCTCGGGAATATCTCGACAGTGATGCGTCCACCAGTCAAGGGCGGATATTTGATTACGTCACCTATTATCCGGATGGCACAGAACGAAGTACAAGAAAGGCAACAGCGGTTGAACCTGTTGTTTTTTATGGAAATAAAGCAGTGGTCACGGGTGTGTCCGCTCAACCTGTAACCATAGGTGCGATTTACACCATTTTTGATGTAGAGGACCGACCAAATGAAGCACTAACTAAGATTACCGTATCACCGGGTCAATCGGTCATATTCCATAATGGAGGCTCACTCAGCAACCCAATACGGAGTAACGCCAAAAAATTAGGTGCACTATTTGATATTGTGGTGTATAAGGCAGACGGCAGAGCACATAGTGACAAATTCAATAGCAATGTAAGTCTCGCTACCATTCCTTCTGGTGGTGAAGCTGTCGTGACCGTAGGGGGAAGTACACCTGTATTATTTGAATACACGGATGATTTCTCTGTCGTGGATAGCCAGGAACCGGCTTATCTGCGTGTGACGTTGAACAAAGGCGAGAGCTATGCCTTTACCAACATAAGCTCAGATTCAAAAAGACTCCGAAATGATGCTTCCAGCAGCGCGGGGCGGGTGTATGATTACACGATTTACAACGTAGATGGAACAGTGTCAAGCAGTAGAACAGCAACAGCGATCGAACCGCTTGTTCTGGGTGGTAAAAAAGTTGTCGTTACCAACATCTCAGATCAACCCATAACGTATGGTGGGATTTACCGCGTTTTCCGTGGACAAGATGATCAAGTCCCTTCACCAGAATCGGAAATCACTGTTAACCAAGGGCAGAGCGCAGTATTTACTAATCCGGGTTCGGAACCTGCTCAAATTGAACGAATCGCAGGAGTAAATTCCGTTGTGGATTATACAGTCTACGATAAATCCAATAAAGCATTGTATTTCGTGGAGGGTATGAGTCATGCAACATGGGATATTCCAGCAGGTGCAACGCTTGTTGTTACCGTAGTATCTACGGAGCCTGTAACGATTCAATATCAATCTCCCGTGACAGCCAGCTTAAGTCAGGAGCCTGCACTTATCAAGCGGAATTTGACGCCAAATAACACGCTCTTGTTCTCGAATACCTCACCTTATGAGGCTTTATTCGTTGGTTCTCCTTCTGAAGGAGGAACCTATGATTACGTTATTCGAAATCAGAATCAAGTTGTTGTTAAGGAAGGAAAGAACGCTACAGGAGGACAATTTGTACCTGGAAAGTCTGACATTCAGGTGCATAATGTGTCAGCTCAAACGCTGAAATTTGTAGGTGCTTATCGGCACTTTACGGTCAAGGAAGTGGAAGTGGAGTTTCTGACTTTGTATGAAAACACAGAGACGGCGCTTCCGACAGTTCAGCAAGGGAATGTATACTACCGTTTTAGTCCGTATAGCTCTGACAAGTATCGGATTGCCATAAAGGAATCAGGTGATTTTTCTATTGAACCTCGGATCGAATTGTATTCAGATAAGGAACTCAGCATTCCGGTAGCTGCTTCAATAGAGCAAGAACAGGTATATGGTGAGCAATATACGGTTCTTGAATGGGAGCTTCAAGGTGGACAGAATTATTATCTCAAGCTAAGTGAAAAGGATGGAAAACCGATTCAGGGAGTCATAAAAGCAGCATGGATGAACATTCGTAATGACAATAGCTATGAGTACGGATATGGAAATCAATTGCTTAAAGTCGTTCTATTTACAGGTGATCAAATTGTGTTTGAGTATGATCGCAACGGTAATTTAACGAAACGAACGAAAAAGATTTTCCCATTTAATTAATGATTGTCTAAATCTAGGTTGAGGTGATGGAGTGTTTAAGAAAATAACGATTATTTGGTTATGCGTCATATTGGTTCTTAGTGGGTTCGGTTCTTTTGGATATGGAGGACAAGCAGCAGCGGCGGCGGAAGGTAGGGATTCCCTCCCTTCCGCTACCTACATTACTATCCAAAGTCTAAAAGAGCAATTTGGTATTAAGGAAGATTGGATTGAGAAAAAACTAGATCAAGGTTACTCGCTGTACCAGTTGTATAAAGCTTTACAGACAGATCGCACAGGCGGCGAGGCTGCTGAGAAATGGCTAGAAGCACAAGAAATAAGCGAACCGATCCAAATGGAGGGACTACGCCCTTCCGGATCATCACAGCAAAACAACTTCTCGATTAATGCTCTTAATGAGGATGCTCTAGGTACAGGAACAACCGTGGACCAAACTGGACTTAACCATGTAGATATCCGAGATGACGCATCGCTATATATGACGTCTTATGGAGCGGAATCCATCTCTACTGCTACAGGGGAAATGATGATTCAGAGTACTGACCTTTCTCTACCTGGACTAATTCCGTTTGATCTGACACGCGTCTATGACAGCGCTAGAGCCACTGGGCAACTTGGCGTTGAATATGACGAAACGACACAGACGTATTCCAATATGGTTACGCCACGCAAGGAAGAAATCTCTGCTGGATTGGGGCAAGGCTGGCGTTGGGACATTCCTTTCATGGAAAAGCGTGGCGATCATCAGTATATTCTGATTCCAGGCGTGGGCAATTACCGCTTAAACGCGAACCT
The DNA here is from genome assembly GCF_001570725.1 of Paenibacillus amylolyticus. Classification (GTDB taxonomy): domain Bacteria; phylum Bacillota; class Bacilli; order Paenibacillales; family Paenibacillaceae; genus Paenibacillus; species Paenibacillus amylolyticus_A. Next base: position 3,229,010 of record NZ_BCNV01000001.1, on the reverse strand, counting down.
GGAACTGGAAGGTTACGTATGGAATGACTTAACCGTTAAGCGAGATGCGACAGTGACTGTTAATGGCGTATCAAGCAGTTATCGTCTATCCATCCGTAACGGCTACGATTATCTATTTAATGAAGCCGGAGAACTGTTGCAAATTACAGATGGCTACCGCAATACCGTGAATTTTTACTATACGACATTGAACGGAAACCAAGCTATTGCACGAATTGAAAACAGCGAAGGTCAGGCGCTGACATTTGCTTATGACAACCTGAAGGTTACTGTACAGCTTGCCGGAACAGATCGGAAAGCAACGTACACGCAACGCGAGGACGAAGGCATTCGCATTTTGCGAGAATACACAGATGCTCTCGATCGGACGACGACGTATACGTATTATTATCCGGAATCTAAATTCAATTTTTTACCTGAGTTGCAAGGCAACCAAAATGCTCAAGGTGTGATGAATACAGCGTTGCTATCGCGTATTACAAGCCCTTCATCAGCTATAACGGATTATGCATATATTCCGGCGCTGAAGCAGATCGGCGAAGCTTCCTCTCATTTCGTATTCAAAGTAAGAGAGCGCAAGAGCCAGTTTAGTACAACGGAAGGCGAAGGCGTTCTGGACAAGGTTAACTTTGAATATTCTGGAGAAGATCTGGAAGCATACGGTCAATCCGCAACATGGACAACGAAAGTGAAAGCAGAGAACACTGTAGATACTTGGACGTTCTCCAAAACGTTTAGCGCTGCAGCTCATCCAGATTTGGTTCGCGCAGATAAGCACACGTTAACTGGAGATGACGTAACTTTTTCCACGGAGTTCCAGTACGACAGTCAAACGAAGCGAAACCTTCCGACTCAAATGACGGAGTGGGTAAGCGAGGGTGGCCGTTCGGGCGAAAAGCTGATAACGACTATCGCTTATGATGCCAACGGCATGGTGACTTCCGAGAAACGTAGCACGGGGCAAGAATCAACCTATGCTTATGAAACGGGCAAAGCTCCATATCACTGGATCAAACCTATACGATTCACTACCAAGGTAAACAGTACGTTGGAAAGGTACGCTGAAACAACATACAACAATCAAGGTGATATGTTGCAGACCTCCACCAAAAATGGATATGGCGGACAATTGCTCTCTGATTCGGAAGTGAAACTTGATGATAAAGGACGTATCATCAGCTCAACCGACAAAGGCGGTACGCTGGCCAAAGATCGTATTGTTACATTCAGCTATCAACCAAATGCAGGGCATTTATTGGAAACGACATCAATGGTTGTGCATGATGCTGCTGGTAAAGCAGAATCTCTTGAGGAGTCTTATAGTTATACGCCTGCAGGTGAACTGGAGACAACGACAAACGCTGCCGGAGAACAAGAAGCGAATCGATATGACCTTGCAGGGCGTCTTCTTCAGACCAAACATGCAGATGGAACACATTCAACGACAGCATATGATGACAAAAAAAACATCATTACAAGCACATCGCCAGACGGCATTGTGACTACACAGCGGTACAATCCGTTAGGTTTGCTCATGGAAGAACAAACTGCGTACGCGACATATAAATATGCCTATGATGGCGAAGGAAACGTGAAGGCTTCGGAAGATGCCGAAGGTAACGTGACGAGATATGTGGTCAATGCGTTTGGGCAAGCCACGGAGTCTCAATATCCGGATGGAACTACAGATAAAACAACCGTTGATCCTGTCGGAAAAACCGTGACGTATCAGGATGCTTCCAATTACAAAACTCGTGTGAAAGTGGACTTGCTGGGACGTACGACGGCGCTAGAAGAATACCGAGAGGGAGCCTTTGTACCATTGCAACAAAGCGAGTATGACCTAAGCGGAAACGTGACTGCATCCATTGATGGGAATGGGGGGCGGACGACGTATACGTATGATGCGCTTGGTCAAATCGCAACTGCAACAACGCCAAAACAAGAAACCAGCCGTTATTTCTATAGTTATCAGGGCCAGGTAACCCGAATTGTATCTGCCAACGGACAAACAGTTACCAAGCAGTTTGATGAATTGGGCCGCATTATTAAACAGATACCACCGATGCTGGATGGATCTGCGACAACCTTTTATTATGATAAAAAGAGCAATCTGATCAGAAAGCAGGATCGGCTCGGAAAAATCACGGAATACACATATAATAGCGACAACATGCTTACAGGCTTCAAAGGTCCGGATACGTCCGTATCGTATACGTACGACGAAATGGGACGTAGAACGTCAATGACAGATAATCACGGCAAAACGACTTATTCTTACCGTGATACGGACGGTATGCTCAATGGATTGACCTTCCCGGATGGAACCCAGTTGGGATATGAAAACAATACCCAGCAGCGGTTGGGATATACATTGACCGATGCACAAGGACAATCTTTGCGGATACATGGTGAACTGGATACGATGAACCGAGTTACTTCCATGGATATCATCTCAGGAATGGGAGGTGCTTCGACACTCGCAGTATCGGCTCAGACGCCTGTAGACCGGATGACTTTTAGCTACGCGTCGAATAGTTTGCTAGAAAACGTATCGTTTGGCAAAGGCCTCAGCACAAGTTATCAGTTCGACGGTTATGATCTGTCGGGAATCACCGTTTCCCAAGGAACGACTGCAGTTCATCAGTTTAACTATGAGTATGATGGAAATAAAAACATCATGTCTCGAACTCAAAATGGGTCAACCGATCAGTTTACGTATGATGAACTCAGCCGTATTCAAACGGAATCAGGCACGCAGCAGGAGACATATACGTACGATTCCAATGGCAACCGGTATAGTACCGGCAGTGGTAAGATATATGGACTGAAAGATGCGGAGTATACGTATGACAGTCAGAATCGATTGGTCAAAGCGACGGGGGAAGGCAAGACCATTACGTATAACTACAACGGGGATGGACTGCTGTATGAACGGACCGAAGGCGAACAAACTTTCCGTTATTACTACGATGAAGAAGCCAAACTCATGGCAGAAGCACTAGTTACGTCTGGAAAAGCAGAACTGACCTATGTGTATATCTATGACATGTATGGTCAACTGTGGGCACGTCAAGCCAAACAAACTGGAAAATTGGAATATTACCAGTTTAATGGTCATGGCGATGTAGTCGGACTTGTGGACGACGCTGGTAAAGTGTTGAACGAGTATACGTATGACATCTGGGGCGGACCACTCACAACGAAAGAAACCGTGCCGAATGTACTTCGCTATTCGGGTGAGTATTGGGATCAGACAGTCGGACTTCAATATTTGCGAGCACGTTGGTACGACCCAGGCATGGCAAGGTTTATTGGTGAAGACACTTATGAAGGTGAACTGAACGATCCGTTAACTTTAAATTTGTATTCGTATGTAAGTAACAACCCCCTTAAGTATGTAGACCCAAGCGGGCATAGACACGAGTCAGGTTCAGGAGGAAGTGGAGGCAATGATTTCGGTTTCTGGCAAAAAGAATGGAATGCGTTCAAGGGAGCACACTCCAGTTGGTCCGGAGCAATCGACTTCTGGACGATGGGAACCGTCAGTTCATTAAATGAATATTACCGGGTGTCCATGGAGAACCCCTGGTCATTGCAACAATTTTTCACAGCGGGTTATTTGGTTATGGAGCTGAATCCTTATGGAAAGGCTACAGCAAAGCTTTCTAAAAAAGGTGGAAAATTCGTAGACAATGCTATTAGTAAAGCATGTAATTGTTTTACAGGGGGTACTAAAGTTCAAACAGAAGAAGGGGAGAAACCTATCGAGGAAATCGAGGTAGGGGATAAGGTGCTCGCCAAGTCTGATGAAACCGGAGAAGTTGAATACAAAGAGGTTATAAAGCTATTCCAAAAACAGGCTGATGAAATTTATTACGTCCGTATAGGTGATGAAGTCATTGAGACAACTGGATTACATCCTTTTTGGTTGGATGGAAAAGGTTGGACTCTTGTACAAGACCTAAAGGTTGGAGATTTGCTTGTTTCAAGTGATGGTACTAAACTAGCAATAGATAGGATTGAAATAGCGCCACGACAAACCACTGTTTACAATTTCATGGTTGCTGATTATCATTCTTATTTTGTATCTAACCTTGGCATATGGGTTCATAACTGTACAATTCTTTCAGCAGGTAAAAATTTCAAAAAGCATTATCTCGATCATAAAAAATTACTCGAAAACGCACTTGGAACTAAATATAAAAAGTATGATGACGAAACAACTGCAAGATTTTTAAGCGATCTTGGAAGTCTGATTGATAATGGTACAGTCAAATTTGTAGGGGACGCTACTTTACAAAAAGGTGGAGACGTATATAAGGTTTATCGAGGTAATGGTTTGACAATGACTACAAAACAAAATGGTGAATGGCATACTCTTTTGGAGTCCGGAAAAGGGATGGATGGGAAATTCATATTTAAATAATATAGAGACGGGGGACACATATGTATTTAGAAGAACTTAAAAACATAGTTCAAAATAACTTATTAAGTAGTGTTTATGTAACAGGTATTGTTCTATCATCAGAAAGAGAAAATGAACTTGCTGAGTTCGTACCTTATAGAAGTTATCTGTTTTTTGAATTTGGTGATCAACTTGTAAAAATTGAAGCGATTGAGCAGTATTCAAAAATTTCAATTGCGTTAACTCCAACTTTTATTGTAAGGGTTGAGGTAGAGGATGTTATTCCGGCTAAATCCAATATTAGCGACATTATTTTGGATAATAGCTTGATAGACAACAAGGTTAGCCAAATTGAGTTACTTAATATGGAAGTAAAAAGCAATGAGATTATTTGCGACGCTCTAAAATTATCAATAACAAATAACACTAACAAACAGGAATTATTTTTAGATCCTCAATTTTTCGGTATAAATATAGGAGGATTTGGTGTAGAAGAATTATGGAAGTACAATCAATTGGAAGAATACAAATCAATATCAACGATTATTGAATTTTAAATGATCAAATGTAAGTTCATTGACCTTGGGGCGGTAATCCTCAAGGTCTTTCTATTGTCCCACCCAGAGCCTAATGAGTCTAGGGGCATCTCCCAAAAGAACTTAACTCTCAATAGTGGTTCGATCTTAAGAGTCTCACAGCCTTAAAACAAGCTGGATCGCATATCCCTTTTCGATGTAGAAATTCTAGGGCTATAAGAAGCGGTGCTGGATATCATTGAAACCTAATACAATTTTACAAAGTATATATAAAAGAGGATATAATTAGTTACCATTTATAAATTTGTACTCGGTTACATCCATAGAGGGGAGGACGAATATGCCATTTATTGGGGGAATCATTTTGATTTTTATCCTAGCATTTATTCTATGGGCATTAATGATCCCGCTATTCAATAAAATAGGTAGTAGAATCCTGAAGAAATACAATAAATTCAAACAAGAGGAGAATGTTGATGAAAAATTCAAAGACGTTTAGGGTAGGGGCAATTGCGGTTGCATTCGTTATTATTGTGGGAGTATTACTGGTGACCTTCTTTGTCACTCGAATTCCTAATGGATATGTTGGGGTCGTTTATTCACCAAATGGAGGCGTAAAAGATAGTACACTGAGTCAAGGGTGGAAACTCGTTGGAGCGTTCGATAAAGTAACCAAATATCCGATCCGAATTCAAACGGTGGAATACAGAGATATTCAAATTGCTACTTCTGATGGGAAAAACATCACAATCGATTTTGCTTATAACTACCAAGTAGAACCAAGTAAAGTATCTTCTATTTTTAATACATTTGGGCCAATTAGCATTCAAGAAATTGAGGATACATATCTCAAAACACGTTTCCGTGACGCAGCTCGTAAAGGTATCTCCAAGTTTACAGTCATTGATGTGTATGGTGAAAAGTCATCTGAAGCAGGCGTCGATGTTCAACAACGTTTCTCTGATGACGTTAAAGAGTTAGGATTTATTGTATCCAACGTTACTGTAGGTGTTCCTCAACCTGACGCCAAGACTCAGGAAGCAATCGATAAGCGTGTCGAAGCTTCTCAAGAACTTGAACGTAAAACGACGGAGCTTGAGATCGCCAAGAAAGAAGCAGAACGCAAGCGCGTCGAAGCACAAGGTAATGCAGACAAACTATTGATCGAAGCAGAAGGTCAAGCTAAAGCAAATAAAGAGCTTCAACAATCATTATCGAGTCAACTCGTTGAATATGAAACCATCAAGAAATGGGATGGAGCCCTTCCATATGTAAGTGGGTCAAATACGCCAATGATTCAATTGCCGACTACAAAAACAGAGCAAAATAGCGGCGCGGGGAGCGTAACTCCCTAATTAGCGCTTGAAAATGCACTCCTTGCTTTCTCACCAATTGAATGTGTTGAATTCTAATGAACAAGCCGGTCCAATCGTGGGCTGACTTGTTCATTTTGAGTCTTTTCAAAGGTACCATGAGGGATTTAGTTAAGCCTTGGCATTGGTTTCGCCTGTCCAATCCTGTACAATGGATAACGACAAAAACAACGGTAGATTAAGGATGGATCAGCACGATGAGAATTATCATATCACCAGCTAAAAAGATGAAGATTGACACCGATCTTATGGCTATCGCACAGATGCCGCAGTTTATAAACGAGTCAGAACAACTATTGAGTCTGCTTCAAGAGTTATCCTATGATGAACTCAAAGCGATGTGGAAGTGTAACGATGCAATCGCCGAACAGAACGTGGAGCGGATTCAGAATATGAATATAAAAGAAAATCTGACACCAGCCATCTATGCCTATGAGGGCATTCAGTATCAATATATGGCTCCGGGTGTTTTTCAAAATGAGGAACTAGAGTATCTTCAGCAGCATTTACGCATATTATCCGGTTTTTATGGCATGTTGCGGCCTTTAGATGGGGTTACACCTTATCGATTGGAGATGCAGGGCAAGCTACAAGGCCCAGGTTTCAAATCGCTCTATCAATTCTGGGGCAGCAAATTGGCAGATCAGCTTCAAGCGGACAGCAACTGTATTCTGAATCTGGCTTCCAAAGAGTATAGCAAAAACATCACTCCTTTTCTGAATGAGGAGACCCGTTTTATCACTTGTGTATTCGGACAAATGGTTGATGGGAAGTTGGTTGAAAAGGCAACTCGGGCCAAAATGGCTAGAGGTGAAATGGTACGGTATATGGCAGAGCGTAAGATTACAGATGTGAAGGATATCAGAAATTTTGATCGGTTAGGTTTTGGTTTTTCAGAGGAGAAGTCGGATGAGAGTAATTATGTATTTATATATTCAGAGGAGAAGTAGCCAGTTTTACAGCGATAGATTTTATGTACATCTTGCAAGGGAGTTAGTTGTCACGTCTACCTTGAACCAACATGGCAATTAGGAAATATTGATCCTACACAGCCCTGTCATTGAGGATGTTCGCGTGAATCACCTGCTAATAAATATTGGCGGGAGTTTTTTTAAAAAAAGTATAGTTAGCAATCTTAACAGTCTTCCATTTGATGATACAATATAAACATGATTTAAAAGGACTATTTCAAATACGATCTGTTCGTTTAATTTATTATTTTTCTTATACTTAAAAACTTCGTTATTACGATATGTGAAATATGTGGATTGGTTAAAAAAGAGAAGAAAGTAACCATACATGTATACGCATATGTGCAACAGTACTAGACGATATATCATTAAACAGAGGATCAAAAGTGTGAATGATACTAATTATTATCTACTCACTTCATGAGAGGAGTAGATTTATTTGAGAATCGGACCCTTGCTAAAGCTCCCATTATTGGTATATTGATGCGAGCACGTTTATGATATTTTTCTTTGGACTACGAGGATAAATCACTAGAGTTCAGCACTGTTGATTATCCTAGTTTTAACATTACTTTTTAAAGAATAATTAAGAAAGGATATTTGCTTACTAGACCATTATCATAATTTTCTAATTGACAATAATTACGCAATATATGAATGCAGTAAAGTAGATGGCATATCTAGAGCAACTTTGATTTTTTGGGCTCGAAGAAGCAGTTATAAAAAACAATAGAGTCCAATACTTTGAATTTAACTTGAAGAAATATTGTTGAAAGTTGATCAGGAAGTCTGAACTTCAGTTAACTTCTGATTCAAGCATCGGGGCATTCACCCCTCGGTCCAGCAAAGGTAATGGGAGCGGAGAGGGTTCGACCAATCTTCAATATCGGTATTTTCAAATAAAAATGAGACTATGTTTACCTAATTATGTAAAACATAACTTAGAAAAGGAGTGTTTCGCTTGGATTTGTCATTGACGCGTGCTATACAAGAAGCAAGTTATTTGTCAACACAAAAAACGCACCGATATCGTCCAATATTAAGATACATGTATGAGCAACATCGTATATTTAATAATGAAGTTTTACCAATAGAAATTTTCACGCATCTTAAACAATTTCCGGAATTTGGGGATTATACACTCGAAGAGCAAGATGCTGATTTATCGGTCCTAGTTGGAAACAATAACTTAGTGTTGAACCAAGATAATACAGATGCTGTTACATTGGAAGAACTTATTAGGAATCGAAAAACATATTCACTAACGGAATATACGATTGAATTTGAAAAAATGCTTATTTTTATGGAGAAAAAACTTCATCGTATACGTGGTGGTTCTTTGGATAAAAAACTCACTGAGCACCTACATAATGCGCTTGTAAAATTAAACGGATTTTCCATGCAAACCGAGTTGGATTCGTCTTCGCTTGTTCAACTATATGAAGCGTGGGAGGAACTGTTCGAACGGTTTACAAAGCTTGATAATGATGCTTCGGATTATTTGAATCATATTAGCGGTGATAAATTGGATAGCAAAATGGAAACGGATGCCTTCATCGTATTTAAAAATCAGTTTTGTTCTTATTTAACGGATTTCATGGTTGAACTTAACCGCAATTCGCCTGCGATAATTAATATTATTACACACATTTCGGAGAAGAAAATTCAGAACATCGTAATGCAACTCGTCCGTCATAAAAAAAATATGCCGACCACTTCGGTTGTGTCGGATAAAGAGTATTCCGATACCTTTTTTGATGTATGGACAGGCATCCGTAACTGGTTTTTGGCAAGCGATACTAAATCGAGCAAAGCGTTTCAACTTGAAGTTCGTACTCGGGATGCCATCAGTAAAATGTCTAAGCTTGCGCATTTTTATGCAGAGCGACAATTTGTGAAAAAAAGTCGAGTAACAGAATTTTTACGACTTGCAGACATGATGCATAAGTCCGGCAACATGGAAGAAGCCCATCAAGTTTTTTCTTACCTATTTGGGTTCGAAGGTATTCAGCATTTCAAAATCGCACGGAAACCGTCGGAAAAGAATGATGGTACGGTATGGGATTTTGACCCGGATGAGCTAGAGGTGACGTATCGTATTCGACCACCATCCGAGAGAACCATAAAACAAAATTTGAAGGTTTCGAAAGTGAGTCAGGAGGCACTCGAGCAGCAACGGTTGCTCGCGGAGCGGCTGACATACGAAGAAACTGTATTAAAAGCGATCGTGGAGCAGCCTTGCTTAATCTTGAAAGATTTGGAAACGAGGATTGAGCCGTTTGTTCGAAAGGCATTATTGGATTGGATAAGTGCGGCGCTGTTGAATCCAGTTGGCTACGGTATTTATGAAGGTACCACAGAACTGGGGGTGAACTTTAAACTTCATAAGGTTAGTAACGATATTATTGAATTGCATTGTTTAGATGGAATCCTCTTCTTACCTGATTTCCAAATGACATTTACCGAGGTGAAAACGCGTGAAAAAGTTGTCTCAGGAGTCTCTTAATTGCATTCATCAACTACTCGATAATTTTTGGGTTGTGCGCAAGGAGAATCCAGAGCTTTTTTATGAAATTAAACAAAATGAAGGGTTTCTGCGGGATTACTTTAAGGACTACTTCCGTTTTAAGTTGGTAGTTGGGACAAATTTTGCAAAAGTTGAGAAGTTTCAAGTAACGCCTCAACCGTCAACAGGCATATTAGATTTCAAAGAAGTGAAAGATTACATCATTTTTTACTGTGTACTTGCTTTTTTGGATGGAAAGGCATCAAAGCAATTTACTCTGTCAGATGTCTGCCAAGCGGTCGTTTCGTACTACCCAAGAAGTTCCAAGAGATCGGTCAATGAATCCCTCCTACCATTAACATGGAAGGGTAACGAAGGCTATAGAAACCGACTATCACTTGTTCGTGTATTGAAGGAAGCTGTTCAACGGTGTCTGATAGAAGTGATTGATAAAAACATAGAAGACTTCCAAGAAAGAGAAACGAATGATGCACTGCTGCGTTCAACTGGGCTTGTGAAATATTTTATGCGTAATATCGGTTTTAATATTGAAGGAGAATTGACCCTAAATGATATTATGTTGATTCAAGAAACTCAGGAACAGGAATTGGGTCTAGAAAGAAAGCACTTACTGTACCGGAAACTATTTTTAGAGCCAGCCTTGTATCGACATGAAGTATCGGCGTCAGATTTTGATTACTTAAAACAGTACAGTCGCCACTTAAATGAACATGCCGAAAAATATTACGATATGAATCTGGATGTCTACGGAAGCAGTGCTTTTTTAGTAAAAGAAAACGTAAGCACGTTTCGTAGGTTCTTTCCAGCAAGTAATGCTGAATCGAACCTACTTGTTCAGTTTGCAACGTTGTTGCGACTTAAAATCATCGACGATAATGACAGTCTCGTTGAACAAAAAGATGGGACAGTACTTTTAACAAATATTGATTTGGATATTATGTGTCGGCAGCTTATAGATGAGAATAGCCACGGATGGACGACAGGTCTAAAAAGCATGAGTATCACTGAAATAAAGAATAAAATTAAGAATATGCTATTTGAATGGAAATTAGCGGAGACAACGCATGAAGGTGATTTAAAACTATATGATGTAATCGGAAGATTTTTTGAAAAACCTAAAGAAGAAAATAATAAAGGAGTATGATGATGACTAATCATACACAGCGTTGGAAGCCTCATCGCTTCATCCTATTTAATTATTGGTATTTTAATTATGAAGAATATTACTTCAAGAACGGGAGACTGTTACTACGTGGTCATAATGGTGCGGGAAAATCGATTGCCATGAATACGCTTTTCACATTCATGCTAGATGGAAACAAAGACCCTAAGCGGTTGGATCCATTTGAGTCAAGTGACCGCAAGTTTTATGACATCTTGCTTGGAGAAGAGTCGTTAAACAAGGACATTATCGAACGCATTGGTTATGTTGTGATTGAATATAAGTTGACGAACACGGAGCAGTATATCACGACGGGATTTGGACTACATTCAAAACGGAAAAACAGAAGGTTGGAAGATGCCTGGGGGTTTGTGATTCATGACCGTCATCGGCGTATTGGGCGTGGACCAAATCCGATCCCACTCTATAAGGTGGAAGTACTAGATGATTCACCAGAGCAAATTCCCTTAGATAGAAAACAAATAACAACAGAAATCGGCGAGAGTGGTACGGTCGTTGATAGTAAAGATTACGCGGAACTGATTAATAAGCAACTGTTCAAGTTTCCGGATGTAACAGGACTTAAGCTTTTTACTGATGTACTCGTACGGCTTAAGAGCCCTAAATTAACTAAAGGAGGAGGGCCGGACGATTTAAAAGAAACCTTGAACGAATCATTACCGCCATTATCCGATCATGAATTGTCCGCTTTAACTACTACCGTGGAAGCACAAGACCAAACACAGCGGGAAATTCTAAAGACGCAAAACGACCTTGGTTTTGCAACGAAACTGGATAAAGGTTTTGACGATTATGTTTCATACGTATTTGCGGAGAAGGCTAAGTATTATTTGGAAAGCAAAAATGCGTGGGATACCATTGCTTTGGAACATCAGAGAGTACAAAGAGATATCGAAACCAAAAGTGTTGACTTTGATGTGACCGAGCAAAAACTCCGAAACCTTGAAAGTGAAATTGAAGGATTGAAGCAATCAAGACAGGAATTGGGGCATGAAAAAATAGTGGATTTGGATGACGCTCTTCAATCTGCCAGAAAAGAGCTAGCGCGGATATTGAATGAGAAATCAGCCAAAAAGAATCGATATGAGTTAAATGAGAAATCATTAATGGATGCTAATAACGAACGGCGTAATATTGAGAATGAATTGTGGGCAATTGATAAAGAACTTAAAGTCGCGTTGGAGAGTCTGGAGGAACTGGGGATAGATTCGGCATTTGAAGACATCTATCTGGCATTCTCTGACCATTTCAAACGGAATGAAAAAAATGGGGATTATCTTTTTTTGAATTGGGATTCTGAAATAAGAATCAGGCTTCAAAGACTTGGAGGACTTCTCAAACAAATTAAAGAGCTGGATCAAAAGAAGCGCGATCTAGATGGTATGAGATAACAAATTGAAGTGAAACAAGAAGTTCTTGAAAACGAAAGAAAAAGGCGCACTTCTCTTGCGAATATCTATGATTTGGAACGAAACAACGCTTATATAGAGCTTGAAAATTGGATGAATGAATTAACAGTTCTTGTGCTTAGCGTTAATAGTAGTACGAGTGTGAAACGGATGTTTAATGGATATCTGGAAAATGTGACTGAGGAGCAATTGATGTTGCCAATCTCGGGTGAGTGGGAAGAACAAGTGTCCCAATGCATTAAAAAGCAAGCATGGCTAGAAGCACAAATTCGATTAAAGGTTGAAGAAAGAGATATTACTAAAGAAGAAGTTGTTGTTCTTGAGAGAACTGATGAAATTGAACCTGAACTTCTGATAGCCAAGGAGAACCAGATACGGAAGTTCAAAGAAAAAGGAATACCATATGTACCTTTTTACGCTGTGGTTGATTTTAAAAAGAATCTTACTGAGGAGCAGAAGTCACGTTTGGAATCGGTACTTACTGAAACTGGTATACTAACCTCGCTGATTGTACCCGCTAACCGTTATAACGAAGCGTTGTCTGGAACGGTTCTAAGTACTCATCAGGCTCAGGTACCAAACAATCTAACAAAGTACTTAGATGTTTCGGTTTCGGATACTGGTGATGTAAGTCATGATGATGTGCTAGCAGTTCTGAAGGGGATTTCGGTTTCTAATGAGGACGTCCATTTTGTAACAGCTGATGGAACATTTAAAGGTTCTTTTATAGCCGGAACTGCTTCACAGTATGGTCTAGCCAAATATATTGGAAAGCATGCGCGGGAACAAGAGAGACTTCGTATAATTGCAATGTTAAAAGAAAAGGTTGCTGCTCTTAAGCTTGAAATTGATAAGCTAGAAGTACTTTCTAATGAAAGTAAAACGCGACAAAGAAAAATTGAAGTTGAGTACCGGTCATTCCCAAAATTTCCCGCTCTAAAGGATGCCAAAGAAAAATTTGAAGTCGTTGCAAAACGCATTGCAGAATTGTTAGAGCCTGAGATCTCGTCGTTAAATGAAAAATTCAAGGAACTGAACACCAGCGTGGAGATACAAATTAGGAACCTAAATGTAGAGTTCGTAGATATCACTATTGAGAAAAATGAGCAAGCCGTAAATGATGCGTGTGATGGCTTACGAAATTTTGAGCGAGCATTATCAAATCTGAAGAGTTCTTACCGTTCCCGAGGGGATAAACAAAGTCTTCTAAAGAATCAGGATGACAAGATAAGTACTTTTAAAGATGTTATGGATGTGGCAAGGGCCGATGTTCTATCACTTGTTGGGAGAATTAAAAGCATAGATACACGAATAGAAAGCTATGAAAAGCAGTTACAAGATATTGGCGCGGATAATATTCGAAAGCTTGCCCAAAGTATTAACGATAAGCTGGAACAATTTCCGCTAGACCAAAGGGCTCTGGACAGGGAACTTAGTGATTTGAAAAACGATTTGGAAAATCTTCGTGAACGTCTTTCGACTGGTGCTCAGAAAAAACTTTTTATGCAAGAGCTTGTTTTGGCATGGGAAATTGCTTTGTTTCAAGATGTAAAAGAATTCAGCGGAAAATTTGGGCTTGAAATCGAATCAGATACGGTATCGCTTGCTGAGAGTATCATGTCCAAGTTCGGGCAACTCCTCTCGAAAAAGGATAGAGTAAAAAATAAAAGCGAGTTAGGCAATGTTTTCTCATATGCGGACAAGGGCTTACCAGAATACAATTTAACGATGGAACCGTTAGAATTTAGAGTCGATTTTTCTCATATGTCTATTGAAGATGAAAGTCGTGTGGAAATGCTTAAAATGATAGCCAGACGTGAAAAAATTACATTAGAGTATCAGTCGCGTCGAGTTTCGCCCTCGTTTGCCAAAATCAAACTGGCCGAGCAAGATAAAACGCTTGCAGAGGTAATGGATGAAAAGGATCGTGAGATTTACGAAGATATCCTGATTAATCATGTGGGAGAAACCATAAAAAACAAAATTCAAAATTCAAAAGATTGGGTAGCACGTATCAATACAATAATGGAAAAGACGCAGAACTCCAGTGGACTAAAGTTTGATGTCGAGTGGTCACCCAAAAAGACTGACAGTGAACAAGAACTCGATACGCTAGAATTGGTTCGATTTCTAGAGAAGGATCCTATGTGGCTTGCGGATCCCGATAGGAAAAGGATAGCTCAGCATTTTCGTTCCAAGGTATATGAGGCGAAACGCAAAGCAGAGTTGAGCGGTACGTCGACCTTCATGGAAGATATTAAGTCAGTCTTGGATTACCGTGAATGGTATGAGTTCATTATTTACTACGAAAAAACAGGTGAAAAGCGCAAAGAAATGAAGAAAAGCAATTACAACACATTCTCTGGTGGTGAGCGAGCAATGGCGATGTATACTCCACTTCTAGCTGCTGTTGATGCACGTTTGCAGAATGCTCACTGTGAAGCTCCTCGTATATTTGCATTAGACGAAGCGTTTGCAGGCGTAGATGATAACAATATCAAAGAAGCATTCAAAGTTATTGAGATGTACGACTTTGATTACACGTTAAACTCTCAATCCTTATGGGGATGTTTCGATGTAGTGCCTGATCTGTCGATTTATGTTCTCAATCGAATGGGGAATTCAAATCTTGTTAATTCAATTTCTTACTCTTGGAATGGCATTAAGAAGACACGTGTAGAAGAGCCTTATGAAGCAAACGAGGACATTCAATCTTCAGTTGCTCAGGTTACATTGTTTTGAGTTATTTAGTGTTCACTACGTGCAGCGGAGGTGAATGAAATTCTTCATGAAGGTGACAAATAGGACAAATTATGAGGAATAATGTGACAAGATGATGGGTTTTCTATTACCCTTATGTTCTATTAAAAAGATGAAAGAACTTAGCATAATATGCTTGCTAAAAGCTTATAGAAAAATACCGGAGGAAACTGGATAGATGGAATCATCATTACAGCAATTAGTCGAGATTTTCCGGAACATCGATGGCTTTAACAGAGTGTTCTTGCTTTTTCGTCAAAAATACAGAAGTTATGGAAGAATTACCAGAAGTACGATAGTTAATCTTGAAGATCCAACATCTGATGAATTGCGGGTATTAAACGGTTTTTTTGGTTCGGTTTATGGAAATGAGAAGGTAATCCCAATTACCGCTGACAAAATTGAAAAGGAAATTCGGAATAGTAAATATCGAGAATTATTCGATGGATATGATCTAAATGATTTATTAAAAATGTACTACGGGGGGGAACTAACTTCAAAAAGTGAAGACAAGCAGCGTTATGATACGGAAAAGAAGAAATTTTTCCAAACACTTTTGAGTGATTATCCGATGGAAAGTTCATTCTACCAATTCATTTTATTTATCAAGACTTATAAAAATGCACCATTTATTCATATTATGCACAAAAAGAGGCCGGACTCCTTAAAACATTTGCTCGAATTAATTAATAAAATATTTAATTACCTCCCTTTAAAGAGTAACTTCTATTTACCAATGCTTGCTTATGAGTTTACTGGTGATTATGATTACTTCAGTCCTAAATCTGATGGCGGTAAAATGTTGTTGTTTGCATTACAAGTATTAAATCATTTGACATTAGGAACTGAACTCATTCCAAACCCAAATGAAGAACAGATTGAAGATATTTTAAAAGGGAATAATATTTTGTTCTGTCCAGATGCTACTAAAAAAACAAATCGTTTATGGATTTTAGATAATGAAGAGGAAAGAGATTATCAATTAATTCCCTTAAAAAAGATTGGTGAAGGATCCTTTGCAGAAGTATATAGAGTGTTTGATCCTATACTAAAAAAAGAATTAGCATGTAAAGTTCTTTTTGAAAGATCCCGTATGTTTAATAATAATGAAGTAGAAGGAGACGATCATTATCTCCGATTCAAAAGAGAAGTGAAGTTTCTAAAAGAGAAAGCTTCTCATAGAAATATAATTGAAATTAGCAAAATACAACTAGTAAATGAACCATTCCTTTTCACAATGCCTTTGGCAGATGCTTCATTAGATGAATGGTTGGGACTGAATTCCAATATATCGGAAGATATAAGAATAAGTATTTTTAAAGATATTTTAAGTGGTATAGCTTATCTTCATGACCGCAAAATTAGTCATCGAGATTTAGCTCCTCATAATATTTTGTTATTTAAAGAGAGTGACGGGACTATAGTAGTAAAAGTTGCTGATTTTGGACTAGCAAAAGATAAGCGATCACAATCGAAATCAACTGGACTCTTTGTTTATGGTTATGGAAGAGCAGGTTATACCGCTCCAGAACAATTAAACAGTTTGAAGAGTGCCGATCATTTATCTGATATTTATTCATTAGGTGCAATGCTCTATTATTTATTCAGTGAGAGATCACCAGAAGAACGATACAGGAAGACAGTAAAATATCAGCTAATTGTTATGAAGGCTATGGAGGAGGAGCGTACTAAACGGTATCAAACAACTAAAGAACTTATTGACGACATTAATCTTATGGATAGAAAAAGTATGAGAAAAGAAAATTTTCCTTTTTATAGTTTGGAAAATTATGAATTTAAAGATTTCTCGACCGATGTTAATTTTGTTTTAAAGTGTATTGCATCAGTTCAAGTTGAGGATTCTGATAGGGTTATTGAAAAGTTTATAGTACCATTCAAATTAATTCCGATAAATGTATTTGTGGAGTGTGCCAAATATGACGCACTAATGATTCCTTTTGTACAGATGACTGAAGAAAATATATCCAATATATCAAATAATAATGAAGCGGACTGGGACCAAGTATCTTTACTTATAGATTGTATTTACTATGAGACACAAAATATAGCATTACAAATAAATGTTACAAGGATATTAATGAATATTGCATTGAAATTTAATAATCTTATGGCGCAATCATTACTTGTTGGTGTCCTAGTGTCAATGAACAGTTTTACTTTAATATCTCAACAAGTAGCATTTATAATTGAAACAAATTATTCGGATTATCGTGATTTGCTGAAATGTTTGTTACAGGGAATTGAATACCCTCATGAGATACAAGGAATATTGAATGATTACTAGTTGAAAACTTCCAACTCAAATCCTACCTCACCTTTTTAGCTAAACTGAGCTTAAGCAATACTTTACCCAAACCCAACGATGCGATACTCCATTACAACTCATAAAGTACCCAATAGATTAGTCACGAATAAGTCGCGTATTTGCTGCAACACGCGCATAACCCGGTGAACTGGTTCCCATGGTCGGAAGAGGACTTTGAAGTCGCCAAGCGCAACAACAAGCCTGTCTTCTTAACTATTGGGTATAGATGATTTTAGTAACACACACGTACCTGTCATTGATGAGATATTTCAATCAGTTCTGCATAATTATACTTCAAATATAAATTGAGGCTAAACAATTCTTATTTAACTGAAGGATAAGGTTTTCTTTCATCCTTTCCAATTTAAAAAGATAATTCATTGTGTTCAGATGGTAATCACATAGTTTTAAGCAAGATAGCGGTTGGAGTGTCCAACTCGTCACGTTCGTAGTTACTAAAATCACATTGACTAAAGCCAAGATAATTGGCCATCTGGTGTTAGGGAGTTAACTTTTACTTCGACTTAATCTCACAAAAAATAAAATACAATTCTAGCGCATTTCCCGCTAAATCCCCATCTCACCTCATCCCATGGGTTACAATTTCCCTGAGGTGACCTTATCATGAATAATAACATGTCAAACCTGATCGAGGATTTGTTTCACGGAAACCTGCGGTTGGACGAGTCGATTCATCCTGAGCAAGCTGAATATCAGGAGATCAATCGCCAGATATCGGACCTGATGCAGGACTACAAAACACAGCTTAGCGAGAACGAATATGATGCTTTGGAACAACTGATCGACTTGATCGGACAGTCCACATCCATGTATGTGGAAGCGGCGTTTGAGCAAGGTTTTCGCACAGGCGGCAGACTGATGATTGAGCTTTTAGCCAAACCGTGAGTTTCTACCTACTTCATAAGCCAGAGGCAGACAATACACAGCAATTCAAAAATCCCCTTCTCCATTACCACCGATCAGGCTGGCATGGGGGAGGGGATTTTGCTTTTATTCCTTTATCTTATTACCTACCACCTACCGCGCACCAATATTCGTACCCGCTGGAGTACCTGAACCAACCAAATCACTACCGTTCGCAAGCTTCAGAAAATTACCCAAGACAGGCGTACCGTCCGCGCTACGCGTTACCGAAGGTACGAGGGAGACAAAGTCGGCTGCGCTGGCGAGCAGGCCTTTGGCGTTCTCGCTTTTTTTGTTTTTCCACCAGACGTTGGTGCTGCTGACGTCGGTTCCGCTGGTTTTGTCACTGGCGCCGCCTTGGAAGGACAGGTTGTTGGTGAAGATGTGGGTGCCTACATCAAAGGCAAAGTTGCTTTGCCCATTGTTCCAGGAGGTGTTATTTTTCATCTGGATCGAACCGGGATTGCTGTTGTAGGTGAAGCCGTGCTTTTTATTATTAAACGCAATGCTGTTCTCCACAATATGATTCACTGCAATCTTCTCGCCGCCGAGCTTGAAGCCGTTGCCATCGCTGTTGGAGGTGGAAGTACCGTCTGCCGTTGCCCCATTGGCGTAGGCGATGCTGTTACGGATCGTGACCGCGCCGATGGCGCCTGTATCCGTTTTACTATACAGATCCCAGCCATCGTCCACGTTATAGGCGGCAATGCAGCCGTCGAAGACGTTGCCCGGGCCAACAGTCAGTTTGGCGGCAAAACCGTCTGCATCCTCGCCATCATCCGGGTCATAGTTGTTGTGGGAGTAGGAACGGATTACTTCGTTATATGAAGGCCATTCACTCTTGGCGGCTGTGGAGGCATAACGTCCCATTTGAATCCCCGTATCCCGGTTGTGATGAGCTTCGATCTGCTCCAGGCGGTTATAGCTGCCCCCGATGAAGATGCCGTTATCGCCTGCACCCTTAACCTCAAGTCCTTTGACGAGCCAGTAGTCTCCAAACATTTGCAGTCCACGATTGGTAGAAGCGAAGGATTGTGCTGAGAAATCAAAGACCGGTTTTTCCGATCCATAGGCCACCAGGTTTTTACGTTGTCCGGATGTGCCGCTGTTGCCTCGTTCAATGGTAATGGTCTGGGAGAAACTGTAGGTTCCGCCGCGTAGATAGATTGTTTTGCCTGGTGCGATCTGGGTCAAGGCGTTAGCCAGTGACGTTGGACTGTTGATGGTTCCTGGATTACTGGCAGAGCCGCCAGGAGATACATACAGATCACCAGCAGCAAGTGTGATATTCGAAGTCGCCACCGATTCAGAGGAATTTTGCAAGCTGCTCTCCATCAGCTCTTCAGCACCAGCTGATCCACCACCAATCAATAATAGTGGGAACGCGGCGCTCAGACAGATCTGGGCCATTTTCGATTTCAGTGAACGTTCGGATCGTACAGATGCATGAGTAGATGTGGATGGGAATAATTTCATTACAAGACCTCCTTGGTCAAATGGGATATGGAATTCGTGTGGCACAGGTTCATGGTAAATGTTGTAAGCGTTATCATCAATAATCATTTGATCACATGAGCTTCAGGGCCGGGTACATCAGGCATTGCACCATCAAACGGAGTCTGATCCACAGGTGGCGCATAATCCTGTCATCAGTTGATAGCCCTTATTTAACGACCAATCCTCCGAATTGAACGTAGAGAGGCCTTCTTTTCCAACAAAAAGACATGAGACATACCCTTGATCCACCGAAATGAACTTCGCAATAATCCAATGGAAAGGGAAACGCTTATATATAAATGGAGCAAAGTGTCCATGTATACATGAAAAGCTACGGTAGCAGCTGCATCAAGCCACTTCCTAGCCAAGGCTGTTTAGGAAACGTAGTAAATCGTACTCCACCACTTTTTAGATACCTCGTTCATTGCTTGTCTGTGATGGGGTGAGTCTTGCCAATCCGTTCCGTTCTTACGCTTCTGCGGTGCCGCGTCTGGGGAATGCTCAGGTTGTGCAGAATGGTGATACATGGTTCGCCTTCTTAACTAATGATATGATTTGATATATTTTTGCCTTCATGCAGGTTCTAGGGATATAGCGCAGTAAAAAAAGCTTGTCACCTACCTCATGACGTGAGATAATTAACTTTTGCCCTGCGGCCTTTTTTGAACGGAAAATGAAAGAGGACCGCGTCTAAGAATGGAGGCTGACCTAGGATTGTCTACACAACGTTATCCTTTTGCATATGATCCGGCTGAACCTTTTGTATCCCGTCTGGGAGAATGGGTTGCCGATGTTTTTTACGATATTTTGCCAGAGTCCGGCTTCGAGGTACGGGATGAACAGATTTTTATGGCGTACCAGCTCGAACGGGCCTATGGAGATAAAAAGACCATTATGGCGGAGGCCGGTGTCGGAACAGGCAAGACGTTAGTCTATCTGCTCTACGCGGTCTGTTATGCACGTTATACTGGCAAACCGGCGGTGATCGCCTGTGCCGATGAGTCCTTGATTGAACAGCTTGTGAAGCCCGGCGGAGATATTGCGAAGCTGGCTGCGCATTTGGACTTGGAAGTGGACGCACGTCTGGGCAAGTCACCGGACCAATACGTCTGTCTGAACAAATTAAGTGCGGTGCGATTTGCAGATGAGGATGCGCCTGTTATTGAAGAAGTGCATGAGAGTCTGCCGGATTTTGTGAACACGCCGGGTACACTTCAGGCTTTCCATCCGTATGGCGACCGCAAGCAGTATCCACATCTGAACGATCGCCAGTGGAACAAAATCAACTGGGACCCGTTCCAGGATTGTTTTGTTTGTCCAAAAAGACAACGCTGCGGCCTGACGCTGTCGCGTGACCATTACCGTCGTTCCAAAGACATCATCATCTGTTCCCATGATTACTACATGGAGCATGTGTGGACCTATGATGCGCGCAAACGTGAGGGACAATTACCACTGCTGCCTGATCACAGCTCGGTTGTATTTGATGAAGGACATTTGCTGGAAGAAGCAGCCCTGAACGCATTAAGCTACAAACTGAAACACCGCATCTTCGAGGAACTCGTAACCCGTCTATTGGAAGGCGAGATTCGTGAATCCCTCGCGGAGCGTGTGGATGAAGCGATTGAGAGCAGTGAGCGACTGTTTGCATTGCTGGATACGTATACGGTGGCGATTCCGGGATCGGAACGGAAGGAAGTTCGGGTAGAGCCGCCGCTGCTGCGTGAGATTGAACGTCTGACCAGTGTGCTGGACGCGATCGGTGAAGAGTTGGTATTTGAGAGCGGATTGTTCTCGTTGGATGGTTATCAGATGCGTGTCGTGGAAGAACATCTGGACATGATTCAGACCGCACTTGCCTTGTTCCGTAAGGAAGATGGGTACATCTGCTGGGCGGAAGAAAGCGAAGACGAGACGACATTATCGATTATGCCGCGTACAGTGAAGGAAATTCTGAACGAGCGTGTGTTTAATACAGGTATTCCCATCGTGTTCTCCTCTGCAACGTTATCTGTGGATAGTTCATTCCGTTATGTCGCGGACAGCCTGGGGATTGAAGACTTTGTATCGTTCTCGGTTGCTTCCCCATATGATTATGCGGACAAAATGCAGATGAAAATTACAGATGAAGCTGTTCCAGGTCACCCGGAGAACGAAAATCGCTTGCAAGACGCCGTGTCCATGCTCCAGGAGAGTGGAGGACGTGCACTGATTCTATTCCGTACAATGGAGGAATTGCGTGCGTTTAAGCAAGACATCGTTCATGTACCTGAAGCAGAAGGATTGCGCTTTATGTATGAGGGTGACCGGGAGATCAGTGATCTGATCGCGGCGTTCCAGCAGGATGAGGAGAGTGTGCTGTGCTCCGTTAATCTGTGGGAAGGACTGGACGTTCCAGGTCCGTCATTATCCAATGTCATGATCTGGTCGCTTCCGTATCCACCACAGGACCCTGTCTTTAATGCAAAACGCAGTGCGTCGGCAGCACCATACGAAGAGATCGATCTTCCGTATATGCTCCTGCGTGTGAAGCAAGGTCTCGGACGTCTGATTCGGACAAGCACGGATTCCGGTTCTGCGGTCATTCTTGATGAATCGCTGTATACCAAAAAGGAAGCCAAAGACCGCATTGCGGCCCTGCTTCCCGAAGGTGTGGAATGGACAACCCTGACACACTAACCAGCTTACGTTAAATGTTCTTGCTTTGTTTTTGATGATAAGGTTTCTTGCCAAAATAAGTTCTTGTTCTCTGCGGATTCACCATCCGTATGTGAGCAAGAGCTTTTTTTGTTTTGATGGTTCCTTCAATGTACTTCTCTTCCCTTTTTTCGAGGATTTCCCTCGCTTCCAATCGCTCCAACATTCTAACGAACCTACCGCACCTTATTAGAGTGATAATGAAGTAATGTAAATTCTAACGAATCTCAGTAACGTTATCCCGGCGAAAATAGCTTGTAAGCCTGTAAATCGACCGAATTTGGAGAAATAACCTCGCTGTGATTCGTTACACGTCAGACCTGCGCAAATAGGAGCGAATAGCGTGTGTCAGGTTCATTAGAACCAATGAACGCTAAATGAACACTAAATGAAATGAGCGCTATTAAAGAAGGGCATCTGTCATCCGTATGACTTATGGGACATGGAAGCCCCTTTTTGATGTGTATAGATTCTAGCTGTGTTAAAAAATACCCATGCTCAGATACCGTTCCCCGGTATCCGGCGCAATGCAGAGCACGCGGTGCCCCGGCCCCAGTTCCTTCGCGATGCGAAGAGAGGCCCACACCGAAGCGCCAGAGGAAGGGCCGAGCAACAGCCCTTCCCGGGCAGCAAGCTGCCGCATCGTATCCAGTGCGTCCTCATCGGACACCTGGATGATGGCATCCCATACGTCGGTATTCAGGATGTCCGGAATGAACCCCGGACTTGTACCGACGAGCTTGTGTGGTCCAGGCTCGCCACCGGACAACACCGGAGACCCTTTGGGCTCCACCGCATAGATACGGATATCGGGTAACTGCTTGCGCAGTTCTTCTCCCGTCCCGGTAATGGTTCCGCCAGTTCCCGCCGTCGCGATGAAGGCGTCCAGCCTGCCTTCCATCTGCTGCATAATCTCGGGAGCTGTCGTAATCCGGTGAATGTCCGGGTTCGCCTGATTCTCGAATTGCTGGGGAATGAAGCTGCCCGGAATGTCTGCCTGAAGTTCTTTCGCTTTGCGAATCGCACCAGGCATCCGCTCCGCAGCAGGCGTGAGCACCACATCTGCGCCATAGGCTTTCAGAATGTTGATGCGTTCCTTAGACATGTTGTCCGGCATAATCAGAATGGCTTTATATCCTTTGGCGGCGGCATTCATCGCAAGACCTATGCCCGTATTGCCGCTGGTTGGTTCGATAATGGTAGCACCAGGGAGCAAGTGTCCCGCACGTTCAGCCTGAACGATCAGGTTATAGGCGGCACGGTCTTTGACGCTGCCACTCGGGTTGAAGTATTCCAGTTTCACGTATACGTCAGCGGAGTCGCTGCCTGTGAGTCGGTTCAGTTTAACTGCAGGTGTCTGGCCGATCAGTTCGGTTACATCTGCTGCTACAAGAGGATGTTGCTTTGTATTATTTTGTGACATCGATAAAGAATTCGAATGGGGTTCCATAAAGTACAGCTCCTTGATTGATAAGACATTGAGAACATATCCTTTTCCCGGATTGGAATGGTTGGGTATGTCTTCTCCATCTTAATGAACACAGCATGCCATGGTCAACCCGTTCAACCCTTTTGTATGGAGAAAGTATGAACGGTTTTTCGCGGCAGGATCAAGACGCAAGCTAAATCATGTTCATCACGTTTGCGTCAGATCCATCTGCAGATGGCGACTCAGCTCTTTTTTGACCTCATTGCGTGCAAATGTCCACAGCATATAGAACCGTTGCCAATAACCCCTGCACATATACAGTGTTTCGATACCCTCGGCTTCCCGTTTCTCTTCCAGTACTTTGACACCGCGAGTTCTCATCTGTTTGCGAAGACCCAGCATCTCCTTGAGCACATTGTTCTGAATGCGGGTCAGCGACAGAATGTAGACTTCAGGCATCTTCAGTAGCAGCGTATCCAGTGTGCGAATATCTCGTTCAAGTACATCGAGCAAAAGCGTGCGCACAACCAGACCTTTAATCAGACGATGGTCTTCATCCGCAGGGGATGGGGCGGAAGTTGAGGATGTCATATGTTCACTTCCTTAACCTTTAATTGGAATTTTATATTTACAGAACATGTGTTCCTATATTATAATCAATATATGTAATGGAGATACACAATACAACCGAGAAATATTGGAAGCACACATTACCGCATTTTCCTAAAGGTACAGATAGTGAATGAAGCTAGGGATTTAAGGACAAGCCACTCCAAAATTAGGTATAATTTATGGGTTTTGCAGGAAACCTAAGGCCATAAACCACATGAACTTTATGCAATATAGTCTGCTACAGAAGTAATTACAAGCAATGAAATAAAGCGACAAAGTATCAATAATGAGTCATGAAGGCTTACCGTCATACGATGACGCTATGACAACTAGAGAAAGCATTTATTTAAGCGAAAATGAGCAACAAAAAAGCCCCTGCCTTGGGCGGCGGGGCCTATGGAATACTGCCGATTCAGCGGCAGGCTTGATGATGTGTTCAGGAATTATGCAAGATATTGAGGCTTTTCGTAGAACGCCTCTTTTTCAAGGATGACCTTATAAGGTCTTTCCTTGCCCTTCAGGGAGGGCCCAATGGTCGTTAGCGGTACGGCCGGCTTGTGGAAACGATCTTCTTCCTTAGGTTCCGGAACCGGTCGTGATGATTCGGGCGCAGAACTGAGGCGTACCTTTTTTTCGCTGCCCCAGCGCTTGCTTATTTTTTTCGTTTCCGGTTTCATTCCGGTTCGCCTCCTAACAAATCGTTGATGGCGTTGAACAGTTGACGATTCTGCAGGTCAATCTGCTGAAATACCGCCTCATCCGCTTCAATATGTCCAATAATGTGAACGGTGATTACATACCTCTTGGCTACAGGATAGCATAGCAGATATTCTTTCTCAAGGTAATCATCATAGAGATTGATCTTGATCTTGTTCTCCCGGTAAGAATCAATCACCAGGATGCGCTTGGGATCATCCGGTGGTTTGTCGTCGTTAGCGGACAAGTCATACTTTCTTCCCGGTTCTCCAACATTACCACATAATTGCTCGATATAACCACTGTCATCTGTACGGTATATGGCTGTGCCACGTACGGCAAATGGAGGATGAGAGACAAAGGCGGTACGCAGGGCATCACTCATTCGCTCCAGCATCTTGGCATCTGCTTTGCGGGTACGCAGCAATTCCCTAAAGAACCGCAGCAACTTGAGCAGTTGTAACCTTGCTTCTCCCTCAGTACGTTTATGCTTCTCAATGATGTTCTCCAATTCTGGATCACTCCAGCGTCCCTGTTCCTCAATACTGTCTGCGATTTTGGAACATGCCACGGACACGGCTGGCGCCCATTTTCCATCAGAACGGATTTCATACACGAGTGGATTTAATCCCAGCAGATCTGTAGGCATACGCAATCCTTCGACCTTGGTCGTGTCCTTGATGTCCGTAATATCTTCAGGAAGAATGAAAAAAATACGCTTTCGTCCCAGACGGCCCATAAACAGACCCATTTCAAGCATTGTATTATCCCGGACCGACGCGTAGTACTTCCCACGAATTTTGGATATATCATCCGGATGAAAAATAAAAATGGCGAAGTCTGTCGTACGAACTTCTGTTTCCAGGTCGTCCATCGTATAGCTGCTTGGATTAAAAACTCCGGAGTACCAAGGGGTAACTTCGGCTGAAAAACGTAAGTTTTCGTGTACTGCGGCTGCAATCGGCTTCGCTTCCAGCGAGCAGCCAATAAAGACTCTTGGCTTTAACGTTTTCATCAATCCGCCTCGCTTAAACGGTAGTGGGATTCAATTGTTATATTATACCATAAACAGCAGAGTAAGTCTGGAAACGTCTGAGCTGGACAAAGAATAAAGCCGATTACGTTTGCTATAGTGTATGTGCGAAGGGAAAATGATTCCTTTAAAAAGCGCAAGAAAATAAAAAAAGGCCCCGATTTGTCACAGTTGGGTGACTGACAGTTATTTTTGGAAGCTTTGGTCATAGTATAAAGGAGCAGGTTGCACCATTAGCAAGCATTGCTTATCCTGGTGTTGCCGTATGACTGCTGGAGCAGTCCAGAGGCTGCTTTATGCCTGTTTTTGATGGGTCTGCTGTTTAGACCCGGTCACGTTGGTGTTATATAATAGAAGAACAAGCAAGTTAGCTTTGGTGATTAAACTGAATGAACTTGCAACTGCTGTAAGTTGGATTTACAATTTACACAGGAACGAAGAGTGCAGAACCCATCTGTAGAAGCGAAGTGTTCGCCTGAAAGCTTTCTGAAAGAAAGCTTCGGAAGCATAAGCTATCGCCGGATTTTCCCCAGAGGGAAAATGGAATTCCAAAAATTCGGGGATAAAAGCGATCAAAAGAGGGTACTGCAATTGAAGTGGTAAGTGTAGAATTAAATGTTCAAGCTTATGCATTGTAGTTATTTTTCAGTTTAACTAAGCACAGCTAACCACAACAGAACAGAAAGGATCAGGATACCATGAGTTCCCGAAGGACAATCTCCCCAAGGACGATCTGGAAACGTTACGATCTCTCATACACATAGCGCCCCTTGTAGAGTACACCAACCGGTTTCAAAAAAACGGCTGACTCTGCGAAAGAGGGGATTGGAATGAATATTCGAAGGACGTACACGATGATTTCTTCCAGGCTTACCTTTTGCAGGGTACGGTCGGTCTAAAAAACCAACCTACAAACTGCGAGGGAACCTGAATGAAGAGAACATCGTTAACCTTACAACACGTTAAAACAGAGGCGATCAAATTCGCCATTATGCTACTCGGTACATTTATTTTAGCTTTTGCCTATTATCACATTAACTTTCAGAATCATTTATCGGAGGGCGGATTTGTCGGTCTGGCCCTGCTCGGAAAATACGCAACAGGCTTATCACCTGCTATCGGTATGTTGCTACTGGACATTCCGGTCATGATCCTGGCTTGGTTCCTTAAAGGCTGGAAATTCATGATTCAGGCATTGCTTGGCGTCGGTGCATTTTCCCTATTCTATGACGGCTTTGAACGATACTCCACACTGGTGATGTCGTTTAACGGAAATCTGTGGATTCCGGCAGTTCTATCCGGTGTATTGACAGGGGTAGGCGCAGGGATCGTGCTTCGATTCGGAGGAGCGACAGGCGGAGACGATATTCTCGCCGTGCTGGTTAGCCGCTGGAAGGGATGGAAGCTGGGAACAGTTTTCTTTGTCAGTGATGCTTTTGTATTGGGATTGTCGCTTTTCTTTCTTCCGGTAAAAGAAACTTTATATACGATTCTGGCCGTATGGATCGCCAGCAAAGTCATTACGTACGTCGTTAGTGTTCCGGCTCGCGGAACCGTGGTTACGACTTCAGCTGTGAAATTGCCGATGCCATCGGCTGCAGCCAAGGCAGTTAACGCTGCTGCTGTTTCACAGCGAACTACGGTGGCTAGAGGGGTATCCCATTAACCATACGTTTCAGAACAACCATAACCTGTATCGGGTTTAGATGGTTAACGTTCATATAAAATCCCTTTTGACTGCTCTTCAGCAGCAAAAGGGATTTTGTTGTTTTCGCTCATGTTTCAAGACTTGATCGAAGAAGCAATCTGACCATCCTGATTATGGATAATCGCGCGAATATTCTGTTTGCTACTGAGTTTTTTGGCTTCATCCACAGCTTCAGCTTTAGTATCAAATGTGGACAGATAGCTAGACTTTCCTTCTTCCTTGATCGCCCAGCTAGCGTCGGTAGGCACGACATGGATGTTGTCATGACTTTTGGACGAAGATACGGGCTCAGAATGACGACGCTCCGTGGAAGATGACTTGTTACGGTTAGCATTTTCAGAAGAAGATGTGGAGTCCGATTTTGAACGTTCCGGCACGGGATGGTTTTCATCCCATTCTTCCGCCTTAGCTGTCGCTATGGCAATCGAGCGTCCTTCCTCATACCCGTCATCGAGCAGAGCATTGGCAATTTCAATTGCTTTATGTCTGACACGTGGTTCCAAGTTCTTCATGGATACCGGATAATCCTGTTTGTTCCAAGGCATATGAACCCCTCCTGTACAATAATGGATTAGTTGTATATTACCCTGTGAGGGGAGGGATAAACGATGAACATCCGAGGTCGTAAGTGCATTTACCGATGATCCAGAAGGATCTCGTTTCTATACTTTTGCAAGCGAGAGGAGTATAATGTTGTTCATGTAAGAAATAAGTACAATAAAAGGAAAATAAAGGAGTTAATAAATATGTTTAGTCTTAGCCTGGCAATCCCTATGCTATTCACCATGCTGATTCATGCCGCAGACAGCTTGTCATACGCGCTCCGCCTTGGTGGATTACGCACCCGCAGAATTGCGCTGGCCATTTCATTGGCAGGTATTTTGCTGTTGGTTTCGCGAACCTCAAATATGGCCCAGGGTCCGATGGTAGGTAATCTGGTGGATACCGCAACACGGGGAGCCAATCCACACTTTGCAGCACAGCTACATTGGTTAATGGGTGCGGCAACGATAGGAACGGCATTAGCCATATTATGTTTCCCAACCATGGTGAAGCTCTCCTCGAGAATGGTTGTACATTTTGAAGCAGCCGGTTCCATCCCTGCAATGGTCCGCGGTATGCTGAAGCGAAGCAAGATTAGAAATGCCATGTATTACATCACCCCGCCATCCTGGAAGATGGCCAAACGATTGGTACAGCATGGGATGCCAAGACGGTTGATGATGCTGAATGTAGCGGTAACCGCAATCTACACCACGGGTGTCCTGTCCAGCTTGTACGCAGCGTACCTTTATCCAGGTCAGGCTGTAGCCGCATCCCAATCAACAGGGCTGATTAACGGAATAGCAACTATATTGCTGACCATCCTGATTGATCCGCGGATTTCCCTGCTCAGTGACCGATCATTACGTGGGGAGATCCGTTTGGATCGCATGAATCAGATCTACGGCTGCATGCTCGTATCCCGTCTGTTCGGTACACTGTTGGCACAGTTGTTATTAATCCCATTTGCGTATTGGATCGGTTGGATTGTAAGTATGATGTGATAGCAATGTACGACAAAAAAGCAGTGGGATCATCCCACTGCTCTTTTTGTATTTGTATTAAAACTTATTGGAAAAGGACGGCGTACTCACCATATCCTTCTTTTTGCAAGTCTTCTTTGGGTACAAAACGAAGTGCCGCAGAGTTAATGCAATAACGCATTCCACCTGCTTCGGCAGGACCATCGTTGAACAGGTGACCCAGATGGGAATCACCCTCACGACTTCTCACTTCGGTACGAATCATGAAGTGGCTTAGATCGGTTTTTTCCTTCACGTTGTGGTCACGCAATGGACGTGTGAAGCTCGGCCAGCCACAGCCGGAGTCGTATTTGTCGGTAGAACTGAACAATGGCTCACCGGATACGATGTCCACATAGATGCCGTCACCGTGGTGATCCCAGAATTCGTTGTGGAATGCAGGCTCTGTCGCGCTGTTCTGCGTAACTTCATATTGAAGTGGCGTCAGGCGCTCTTTCAGTCCATCCTTGTCCACGTTGCCTGACCAGTTGCGTTCGATGAAATCTACGCGTCCAGAACCTTTGCTGTAGCGTTTGTAGTGGGCAGGATTCTTCCGGTGATAATTTTGGTGATGTTCTTCCGCTTCATAGAACGGTTTTGCTGGCAAGATCGGTGTGAAGATTGGTTTGTCAAAACGTCCGCTTTGTCCCAGCTCGGCTTTGGATGCTTCCGCAATTTCGCGCTGTTCTTCACTGTGATAGAAGATGGCCGTCTGGTAGGAAGATCCGCGGTCATGGAATTGCCCGCCTGTATCCGTAGGGTCAATCTGCTGCCAGAACAGTTCAACCAATTTCTTATAAGGGAAGATGGCAGGGTCGAACGTGATTTGCACAGCCTCTACATGTCCTGTTGTCTCCGAGCAGACCTCTTCATATGTTGGATTCTCGGTATGTCCTCCTGTATAACCCGATACGATTTTATGAATACCGGGCAGTTCCTCAAAGGGGGATACCATACACCAGAAGCATCCGCCTGCAAAAGTTGCTAGCTCACTTGAATGTTGTTCCATGCTATAGTCACTCCATTTCTGATGAAGATTTAGCGCTCGTGTTCGAGCTCCAGCAATCTACCGTTTTATTAAACTTGTTAAACAAGCATTGAGCTTGCTCTTCTATTATATCCTGAATTGGCAAGCCAACCAAGCCGGAATGAAAACAAGCTGAATCTGTACGGCTTGAGAATTCCGTTTTCAGACTTTGTTGCGTGACCGAAAGCGAAATAAGAGCAATACAATGGCCATGAGCACCAGATATCCGGCAAGGATCGCCAGGCTCAGCCAGATTGAGGTTTCAGCCTGTGCACCTGCATAGGCAAAAACAAAAATCGCTGGCATTTTCCCAATGGCCGTGGCAACCATGAAGACCCAGAATGGCGTATACGTTATACCTGCGTAGATATTAACGGCCATCTGAGGCACGAACGGCAACAGTCGCATCGACATGACACCCATGAACGGATGGGCTTCCATCCATGTGGTAAAACGGTTCAGACCCTTAATGCGTTCGAGGTACGATCTCGCCTGATGTCTGAAGATGGTTCTTGCTCCGCCATAGACGAGCGTGGCAGCAAGTGTCGTGCCAAGCCAGCAGATCCAGGCTGCCGTTGTGGTACCGTAACTGTAACCAAAGGCAATAATTACAAACTTATAAGGAATTACAGGCACAAGAGCAAACAATGTTGCCATGGCGAGTAAAAGCGGGATGGACTGATGGAGATCGGTCCAGGCCAGCAGTTCATATCTGTAAATAAACGTGACTCCTGCAAGTAAAACATATAACAGAAGCCATAACCATTTTCGCAAAATCCCAAACGCTCCTTTCAGATCAGGCAGGTCTAGTCGTGTCCCGATCTGTACTACTGTTCCTCATAAGTTTACCACGTTCGCCCATTGTCTGAACAATTCGTACCGAAGTCTGCCGCAATCACTGGCAAGTTGCTGTCCGAAGGGTTACACTATAGGACGTGGAAATATAGAACCGAACCGAAGGTGGAATGATCATAATGGAAACAACCAAACGTAAACGAATTGCAATTATCGGACTCGGGGGTATTGCACATAAAGTGTATTTGCCGCTGCTGACCGCTCATCCGAACGTGGAGATTGTGGGGATTATGAACCGATCTCTGGAGCCGGTCAAAGCCGTTCAGGAGGCATATAGATTAGAACGGGGAACAACGGATCTGAAAGAACTGTTGTCCTGGGATCTGGATGCGGTGTTTGTACATACAGCAACGGAAGCGCACTTTGACATTGTCATGCAATGTTTGGAACAGGGATTGGCCGTATACGTAGACAAGCCGTTATCCTATACGCTTCGGGAGTCGGAAGAAATGACGGCTTTTGCCGAGGCACAAGGTCTGTTACTGGCAGTGGGCTTCAACCGCAGATTCGCACCAATGTACCAAAAAGCGAAAGAATGGATGCAGGGTGGAAAAGGTTTAGAATCCCTGACAGTGACCAAACATCGTACAGGCATTCAGGATCGTCCTGCGGCAGAAACCATCTATGATGATCTCATCCATATGCTGGATCTAATGATGTGGTACTCGGATCATAACGTGGAGCTGCTTCATCAATGGATTCGGAAGAATGATCTGGACAGACTGCTGCATGCGACCGGAACAGCCAAGCTGGGCAGAACAGCTTATGGCCGATTCGATATGGTGCGTGAAGCTGGGGCAGATCTGGAGAAGATCGAATTGCATGGTGGTGGACGATCTGTTGAAGTCGTGAACATGGACATGATCAGCTACATGGAACAGGGAAGTCTGGAAACCAAAGAAACGTTCGGGAGCTGGGACACTGTGTTAGCACGCAGAGGTTTTAGCGGGGCCGTCGATCATTTTCTGGCTTGTCTGGACTCGCCTGATGATTGCCTGATTAGTGCAAGTCATGTCATGGACAGCCATGAGCTGGCTGAACAATTGATTCGCAAATAATTGTAGAATACACATACGGAGGAATACACGTCATGGATGAATATGAAAAGGAACGTAATAAACAGATTGAGGAAGCTGTCATTGAAACCTATAAACAGGAAGAAGAGATGATGATCCTCGTATTTGCCCAGTGGTGTGTCAATCATGGACTGGACCCGGAAGAGATGTACCGGCAAGCCTACCCGAATCAGCAGAGCAACGAGCGTTTGCAGCAGGTGCAGAAGCTGATTGTATCCAAGGAGGAAGCCGGTGAGATCCCGGATGATACAGTACTTGGCGTGTTGTCGATGTTTGGCAATGAAGATCTGGCGATGGTTGTATCCGAGGCCATAGCCGCGCGCAAATAAGTTCAACTTACGTATACTGGTATGATTACATCTGTTCCCGGTGAATGACGCGGAATTCCTTCGGGGACATGCCGAACCGGGAACGGAATACCCGATGGAAATAGGTATAGTTATTGAAGCCGGAAGACTCAGACACTTGCTCCAGGGTCATTGGACTGAAAATAATCCGTTCCCTCGCCATATTCAGCCGTACGTCAAGCGTATATTGCATGATGCTTTTGCCAAACGCTTCTTTGAAGAGATGAACACCCCGTGAGACACTGATACCAATATGTGTTGCCACATCATCCAGCTTGAACAAAGAGGAAGCGTTTTCTTCAATATAGTTCTTAATTTCATAAGCCACATAATTGGTATTGGTTATCGTCGGATGCTCTGAGAGCAGACGATCCACTTCGAGACATAAAATCCGCATATAATAACTTGATATTTCCGGATAAGGATTGGAGATACGGCGTTGCTCCAGCACGAGCTGGCGAAACAGTACTAACAGGCTTTCCGTCAGCTCCACTTTGATTCGGGTCGGCCGTTTGTGACGCTTCCACCACTCATCCACCCAGGAACCATTGAAGAAGATGTGATAGTCCCCACTCTCCACCAGTCGTTCTCCCATCGGATTGATTTCATTGTCTATTCTCAGCTCATAGGGCTCATCAGGATCAAAAAGAAGCAGATCGCCCGCGTCCACCAGGGACATGTCCCCGTCAATACGTGCACGGCAGCGTCCGTCTGTTTGCAGTCTTAACAGGTAATTCTTCACCCCTTCAGGCTGCACCATAGCGTAGGGTTTACGATGAAATGAAAAGCCTGCTGTAAGAACTTGGCAGGAATGATCTGTCGGCATGGGCATACTCCTTGCAATTTGAAAATTATGACCAGATAGTTCATGTTTCAATCATATTATTCATTTTAATTGAAGCTGAAACGGAATACCATAGTATTAGATTTAAGGAACAGGAAACATCCAACAAAACATATGTATATCAACCATTCAAACGCGGATTTTCACCATGCGTAAGGAGATGAACGTCACAGTGGAGAAAATGAAAGCAGGCATCATCGGGTGCGGTAATATCAGTGCCATTTACTTGGAAAATCTCAAAAACAACCCGGTCATTGAAGTCGTGGCTGTTGCGGATTTGATTCGTGAACGCGCTCAGGAACGGGCAGATGAATTTAATATCGCAAACGTTTACAATGTAGATGAGTTGCTGCAAAATAACGAAATTGAACTCGTCTTGAACCTTACGGTTCCTGGCAGTCATGCCATGACCGATCTGGCTGCACTCGAAGCAGGTAAACATGTGTATGCCGAGAAGCCATTGGCAATTTCGCTTGAGGATGGTCGCAAGGTTGTTGAGCTGGCTGAGGAAAAGGGATTGTATGTGGGTTCTGCACCGGATACCTTCCTTGGTTCAGGCATTCAAACGGCTCGTAAAGCCATTGAGGATGGGCTGATCGGTAAGCCGATCGCAGCCACTTCATTCTTCATGGGTGGAGGACCGGAAGCTTGGCATCCTAACCCGGAGTTCTTTTATGTCGCAGGTGGTGGACCTATGTTTGATATGGGACCCTACTACCTGACCGCTCTGATTACGTTGCTTGGACCGATACGCAGAATCAGCGCCTCGGCAGGCATACAGATTGCGGATCGCAAGATTGGCTCCGGACCAAAGGAAGGTACAGCGCTGCAAGTTGAGACGCCTACACACTTGGCAGGAACGATTGATTTCGCAGAAGGTGCCATTGCAACCATGATCACCAGTTTCGATATTCGCGGAGCTTCGGATCTGCCACGTATTGAAATCTATGGAACAGAAGGTACGCTTAGTGTACCAGACCCCAATTATTTTAACGGGGAAGTAAAGGTGCGCAGATACGGCCAAGACACTTGGGAGACGGTCAAACCCGTCTTTGAAAGTGGACAAAACGAACGAGGCATCGGCGTAACGGAAATGGTCGAATCCATTCGTGCCGGACGCGAACACAAAGCCAGTGGCAAGCTTGCTTATCATGTATTGGAAGCCATGCATTCATTCCAGCGTTCTTCACTTGAAGGCAAGCATATACATCTGGAGAGCAGCTATGACTCTTTTGCAGTAACTCGCGCAGTTCAAACTGAGATTGAAACCGTGGAATCGCACTAGCTCAGAGTACCAAGTGTTTTAAGCTTGATGCTCTTACGAGTGATGGAGAATAACCAGTATTCTTACGTTCAATTTCAGGATAGAAACACTCTCGATTTTCCACACTAATCAAACAGGCACGTGATCTGAACGGTAATTTTCTACAGTTCAATATTCATGAATTCAGCAATCATACGATATCTAATCCAGGGAGGAATCGCACTTGAAACTCGGCGTATTTTTGGTACTATTCGGAGGACGTAAATTGGAGGATGCTCTTGATTATGTAGCATCCAAGGGATTAAAAGCAGTAGAGATCGGAACAGGCGGACATCCAGGCAATGCACACTGTAAGCCGGATGAATTGTTAAGCAATCCTACAGCACTGAAAAACTTCAAAAACGCAGTGGAATCACGCGGTTTGACGATCAGCGCACTTAGCTGTCACGGTAACCCGTTGCATCCACAAAAGGATATTGCTAAAGGATTTCACGATGATTTTGTTAAAACGGTAGAACTGGCTGAGAAGCTGGAAGTACCTGTAGTGAATACATTCTCCGGTTGCCCGGGAGACCATGAGGATGCCAAATATCCGAACTGGCCTGTTGCACCATGGCCGAATGACTTCCAGGAGATCCTGAAGTGGCAATGGGAGAACAAAGTTATCCCTTACTGGACAGAGTGGGGTAAATTCGCAGCAGATCGTAACGTAAAAGTTGGACTGGAGCTGCACGGTGGATTCTCGGTTCACACACCAGCAACGTTGCTGAGACTGCGTGAAGCAGCAGGTGAAGTGATCGGAGCCAATCTGGACCCAAGTCACATGTGGTGGCAAGGTATCGATCCGGTGCAGGCGATTCACATCTTGGGACGTGAAGGAGCGATCCATCACTTCCATGCCAAAGATACAACGATTGATCCGATCAACGTGAACAAACACGGTGTAACGGATATGCAGGATTATACCAATATGCTGGATCGGGCTTGGCAGTTCCGCTCGGTTGGTTATGGACATGATAACAAGACTTGGGCAGATATTATGAGTGCCTTGCGTCTGGTCGGATATGATTATGTAGTAAGTATTGAGCACGAAGACGGTCTGATGTCGGTTGAAGAAGGATTCTCTAAAGCCGTGCAAAATCTCCAGCAAGTATTGATCGAAGAACCGCTGGGCGATATGTGGTGGGTTTAGAGCTACATTAGGGGGAAATTGAATATGATCAACGTCACCATTTGGAATGAATTTGTCCATGAGAAAATTCACGATGAAGTAAGGGAAGTCTACCCGGATGGTCTGCATCGAGCGCTGGCTGACGGACTTGGCGGCGAAGGCTTTGCTATTCGGACGGCTACACTGGATCAGCCTGAACACGGATTAAGTGATGAAGTGCTGAATTCCACGGATGTGCTCATATGGTGGGGACATATGGCACATGATCGCGTAAGCGATGAGATCTCACAGAAGGTCGCGCAGCGAGTGCTGAACGGCATGGGAATGATTGTGCTCCATTCAGGTCATTTCTCCAAACCATTCAAAGCACTCATGGGAACCAGCTGCGATCTGAAATGGCGTGTAGCTGACGAGCAGGAAATTGTATGGTGTGTTAATCCATCCCATCCGATTGCGGATGGCATCGAAGGCAAAATTGTATTGGAAAAAGAAGAGATGTACGGGGAATTCTTCGATATTCCAGTACCCGATGAACTGGTGTTTGTAAGTAACTTCCAGGGTGGAGAAGTATTCCGGAGCGGATGCACGTTCCGGCGTGGTGAAGGTAAAATCTTCTATTTCCGACCGGGTCATGAGACGTATCCGACCTATTACAAACCGGAAATATTAAGAGTAATCAGCAACGCTGTGAAATGGGCATATCCTGCCCGCAGCTTTAAGCCGGAATTCGGCAAGAGTGAACCTGTTAGACCGTTTGGCGGCGTGCTGGTCTAGTTATCCGTCGTAGTGGTAGTGTAAATATGCTTTAGTTGAACTTATACGGATAATGTATACGAAGGAACCCTTCTCCAAGTCAATAATGACTGTGGCAGTTGGGTTCTTTTTGGGTAAGATAGTACTATGGGGAAGTTATACGATATTTCCCATGGTTACGACGCACCGTGTAATGTATACTGGGATGTATGATCCATTTTGCATGTTATGCTTCTAAAATTTAAACTTTTTAGTTGCAGACGTTTTCTTTGAAGCTTAAATATGTTATTATGAAATATACTAACAAAATGTAAGTTGAGTGATCTCTAAAGAGGTGATTAATGTGGAAGGTCAAGACTTGCGGATGTGTCCGCGTTTTGAAACGGCGTTTTCTTTTTTGGGCAAGCGCTGGAATGGTTTAATTATTCAAACGTTGATGAGTGGTTCGAAGCGATTCAAGGATATCTCCAATCTGATTCCGTCCATGAGTGACAAGATGTTGTCCGAACGGATGAAGGATCTGGAGAGTGAAGGTATTCTGGTTCGTCACGTCTATCCCGAGACGCCGGTTCGTATTGAATATGAACTGACGGACAAAGGTAGAGCGCTCCAGCCTGTTATGAATCAAATTCAGGATTGGGCTGAGAAGTGGGTTGACTAGCGTATAAGCAACAGCACCCACTTGGTTGCATGAATGACATAGACCCCTAATTTCTGTGGAAATCAGGGGTTTTTGTCTTAAGTATAACGTGGATCGGCGTTTTTCTCTGGGGCTGTGCACATGTTGTCATGAGTTGTAGTATAATCTATAGAAAATGGCCGCAGACGGCCGGAGCGAAGGAGGCCCACTTGTCATGAGAGAAGAAAGCTTATCCCGTGAAGTACGCTACGGCAAGAAAGATATTGCAGAACTTGAGAGCGCATCCATTCAGGTCCATCTAATCTACAAAAAAGCTGCGGAGTTGTTTAAGCGCACAGTATATTCGCGTTCGGTTAAAGATGATTTTACCGAAGTGAATACGCATTCTGTGAACAACGATGGTCCGAGATTGGCTCCGGCGGTGCTGCAAAAATGGATTCAAACGTCCAGAGGCT
The DNA here is from genome assembly GCF_001570725.1 of Paenibacillus amylolyticus. Classification (GTDB taxonomy): domain Bacteria; phylum Bacillota; class Bacilli; order Paenibacillales; family Paenibacillaceae; genus Paenibacillus; species Paenibacillus amylolyticus_A. The sequence goes on along the minus strand of NZ_BCNV01000001.1, from coordinate 3,190,924 downwards.
GGAAGTGTATCGGATGTGAAATGAGTCAACCTGATTCGGCGATGTCTCAGATGGAGGAAACCATCCATGGAAAGCGATTGGTGCTGGATGTGGGAGAAGGTCGGTTGGTTCAGGCAGAAATGCTGATTCAGGCGGTTGTCTGGTCTCAATATGAGAAGATTCGGATGTTTGCACCATGGCTTGGCGATGAACCCTTCTATAGCGTGCAGGAACTGGATGTCATTGCCCGTTATATTGTGCCTACCTATTTCTCGGAACGCCCCTTGCATGAGCAAGGGAAGGTATTCAAGGTACATCAACAATATGGTCAGATTCCGTTATACCAGGAGTATGTAGACGCACCTTCATGCTGCGTAAAGGTGGACGGTGGATTGCTTGAAGGCCGATTGCTGACAGGCGTATATGTATCGGAGGAACAGTTCTTCGGGCTCAATCCATATCTGAAAGATGGAGATGGAGGACGGACATACATGCAGGCATGTGTCCAATAACAAAGCAAACACTAGAACAGAAAACGGATTCAGATTGGAGAGCCTGTGTGCAGGCTCTCTTTGTTGTACCAGTCCTCTCTGGAGGGCGCGCGCGATAAAAGTAACGGGTTTGACACTTTTTTTTGTTGAGTGTTGTGCCATAATAGAGGTTATGGACAACAGGGTGAATGATTTTACGCAGGGTGGTGTTACCTACATGAAGAAGAAAATCCCCGGTTACATAGGTGTATGTTTGCTCATTCTGGCGATCTTGGCTGGATGTAGTGAGACGCAGCCTTCAGAGCAGCCAATTGTCAAAGAGACGGAAACAGCGAATACGATTACAGTGGCTGTAGATGGCAGTACATTCTTGCCTGATGCAACGAAGTCCATTAAGCGAGATTTTAGTGAGGGTTTGACACTCAAAAAAGCATTACTCAATAGCGGACTCGTTGATTTTACGGCGGATGGCAAACGGATTCAATCCGTGGGTGAAGTTTCTCTCGATTCTTCGCTGAGCTGGGCTGTGAAGTTGAATGGCAAGGATATTGAACAGGAAGATTGGGACATGGAGCTTCATGCCAAAGATGAAGTGATCATTTACGTGAAAGCCGCTGACAGTGGGGGGGATGGCGTTGCATATCAGACAACGTTACTCAAGGTGAGCGGTGGAAACATTATGCCAACTCTTAATCGTCAATATGCTGGAGTCTATGTTCAGGAATGTACAGTTCGCGATGTACTGAAGTCCAGCGGGATTGTGAGAATGTCGGAGAACAACAAATTCGTCGTTTCGGTCGAGAATGTGACACCCCGTATGAATCAGCGGTGGGTCATTATGGTGAATGACAAGGAATTAATGGAAAACGGTTTGGATATGAAATTAAATCCACGTGATGCGGTAAAGCTTGAATTGACCAATGCATCGTAAGCATACAAAGAAGCCCAATCTCTATTTAGAGAACTGGGCTTTTTTCATTGATGAAATTGTTTTGCAAGCAACACCTTATTAGCACAATCGTACTTCAAATACGACAGATCTCATTCGGGCAAAGTTCACAGTGACAGATGCCTTGCAGCATCTTCAGATCTTTGATGACGATCATGCCATTGTCATATTCAATCGCATCTTTCTTACGAAGATCGCTTAACATGCGGTTTACACTTTCACGGGTGGCTCCAATCATATTAGACAGATCCGTGTGGGTAATTTTTTTGTGAATAATGACATGCTCTCCATGAGCCTCACCATACGAATTCGACAACCGAATGAGGGTAGAACAGAGCGCACCCGGTTTGCCATATAACATGAGGTCCCGGAACTTGGTCTGTGTCAGCCGGTGATGGATGCCCATCCATTTCATAAAGTCGATCGCAAAGTCACAATGCTGGCATATCAGCATTTCCAGGTCTTTGTGTTCCAGTACACCAATTTCACTGTCTTCCAGTACTTCCGCTGAAAAGCTGTGTTTAGAGCCGAAGAAGGGATCAGCCTGCCCAATCATGTCACCGGACTGATACATGTACATGATCAGTTCTTTGCCTTCATCCGTTGATTTGGTGATCTGGGCACGACCCCGTTTCATATAATAAAGTTTGTCAGAGACGTCTCCTTCCCAGTACAGATGGGTACCTTCAGGATAGGTTCTATCTTTCATTGTAACCAGCAGATGGTTGAAATTCGCTTCCGAGAAACAGTTGGTATTGCCGCGTTTTTCCAGTACAGTCGTTAGTTCTCTCATAAGTCTATCTCCCCTTTATGTCCATCGGACGACCTTCTGTAGCTTGCAGTAGCCTCCGAGGTTCGCCGCAAACCGTTGCCGTCCTGATCAGGGTCATCTCGGCCGGGAGGAAGGACGGTACAAATTGCGGTGGTTCAATTTTTAAGTTCAGTATATACCTAAACTTACCTTTTGGGGGGCATGGGAAGGCATCAAAAATGGCGAAATTCCAAACATTGTGATTAAATTCACTTTTAGTAGGGAAGGATGTGTTCGATAGCACTACACTTATTATAGGAAGTGGAAATCAACTTGTTAGCGGACATTACAAAACTAAATTTAAATTTGTTATACTTTGTGAAAAAAATCACATGATTACGTTTTTGGCTATGGTACGATGTGAATGTAAACGAGAGAGACAAACTAATACGAACCTTTAGGAGGATGAGGGAGATGGCTGTAAAGAACGAAGTCGCCCCAGCAAAAGAACCGACAGCAGGTCAGTATATTCAAACGTTAATCGACAAAGCGAATAAAGCACACGCCGCATTCATGAAGATGGACCAGAAGCAGATTGACCGGATTGTGCAAGCAATGGCGCTTGCGGGTCTGGATAAACACATGATGCTTGCCAAGATGGCTGTAGAAGAAACAGGTCGCGGAGTGTATGAGGATAAAATTACCAAAAATATATTTGCAACAGAATATGTGTACCACAGCATCAAGTATGACAAAACCGTAGGTGTGATTGAAGATAACGAGTACGAAAGCTTCCAGAAAATTGCGGAGCCAGTCGGCATCATCATGGGTATTACACCAGTAACCAATCCGACATCAACGACGATGTTTAAAGCACTGATCTCCATCAAGACGCGTAACCCAATCATCTTTGGTTTCCACCCATCTGCACAGAATTGTAGCCGCGAAGCTGCTAAGATCCTGCTGGAAGCGGCTGTGAAACATGGTGCACCAGCAGATTGTATTCAGTGGATTGATGATCCTTCCATGGATCGTACGAACGAACTGATGAATCACAATGATGTAGCTCTCATTCTGGCAACAGGCGGATCAGGCATGGTACGTGCAGCGTACAGCTGTGGTAAACCTGCACTGGGCGTAGGACCGGGTAACGTACCTTGTTTTATCGAGAAAAGCGCGGATATCAATCAGGCAGTGACGGATTTGATCCTGTCGAAATCCTTCGATAACGGCATGATCTGTGCTTCTGAGCAAGCAGTAATCATTGAAGAACCGATCTTTGATCAAGTGAAGAAAAAAATGATTGCGAACGGCTGTTACTTTGTTAACAAAGATGAAGCAGCAAAATTGACAGCAGGTGCGATTAATGCCGAGAAATGTGCGGTGAACCCGGCGATTGTTGGTCAATCTGCGGTGAGCATTGCGAAGTTGTGCGGCATTGAGGTTCCAGCAGGCACCAAAATTCTCGTGGCCGAGATTGAAGGGGTAGGTACGAAATTCCCATTGTCGGCTGAGAAATTAAGCCCGGTACTGGCTTGTTACAAAGTCAAAACGGCAGCAGAGGGCATTGAGCGTGCGGCAGAAGTGGTTGCTTTTGGCGGCATGGGTCACTCCTCGGTTATTCACTCAACGAATGAAGAAGTGATCGACAAATTCGCAGATCGTCTGCAAACTGGACGGATTATTGTGAACTCACCATCCACACACGGTGCCATCGGGGATATCTACAACACGAATATGCCATCATTGACACTGGGGTGCGGATCATACGGACGTAACTCGACTTCTTCCAACGTAACCGCTGTGAACTTAATCAATGTGAAAAGGGTGGCTCGCCGTACCGTGAATATGCAATGGTTCAAAGTGCCGAACAAAGTCTACTTCGAAAAAGGGGCAACACAGTACCTTGCAAAAATGCCTGACATCACACGTGTGGCGATTATTACGGATGCGATGATGGTGAAGCTTGGATATGTGGAAAAAGTAGAGCACTATCTGCGTCAACGTCAAATGCCGGTAGCGATCGAAGTATTCTCCGATGTAGAGCCCGATCCGTCCACAACGACGGTAGATCGCGGAACAGAAATGATGCGCCGTTTCCAACCGGACTGCATTATCGCACTTGGCGGTGGATCACCGATGGATGCTGCCAAAGCCATGTGGTTGTTCTATGAATATCCGGACACGGACTTCAATGACCTGAAACAGAAATTCATGGATATCCGCAAACGGATCTACAAATATCCACGTCTCGGTGTAAAAGCGAAATTTGTAGCGATCCCAACAACATCGGGTACAGGTTCTGAAGTGACATCGTTCGCTGTTATTACAGATAAAAATCAAGGTAACACCAAATATCCATTGGCCGACTATGAGCTGACACCAGACGTAGCGATTGTCGATCCGGAATTCGTATACTCCCTGCCTAAAACGGCGGTTGCGGATACAGGTATGGACGTACTGACGCATGCGATTGAAGCATATGTGTCTGTTATGGCAAATGATTACACAGATGGACTTGCGATCAAAGCCATTCAACTGGTGTTCCAATACCTGGAGCAATCGGCACTGCAAGGCGACAAACTGGCACGTGAGAAAATGCATAATGCTTCCACAATTGCCGGTATGGCATTTGCCAACGCATTCCTGGGCATTAACCACAGCTTGGCGCACAAATGGGGCGGTCAGTACCACACCGCACACGGACGCACTAATGCCATTCTGATGCCACACGTCATTCGTTACAACGCGAAAAAACCGACCAAATTCGCATCGTTCCCGAAATATTCGCACTTTGTAGCGGATGAGCGGTATGCCGAAATTGCCCGTATCTTGGGATTGCCTGCACGTACGACAGAAGAAGGCGTAACCAGTCTTATCAATGCCATCCGTAACCTGAACAAAACACTGGGCATTGAAGAATCGTTCCAAGAGATCGGATTTGATGCTAAAGACTTTGAAGCACATGTAGATTATCTGGCTGACCGTGCCTTCGAAGACCAATGTACAACCGCCAATCCGAAGTTGCCGCTGGTAACTGAACTGGCTGATGTATACCGCAACGCTTTCTACGGAAAGTTTGAATAACGAATCAGAACGAAGCGTGCCTTACGGCAAAAGAGATCAGGGTTCCCCGAGAGGGGAGCCCCGATTGCCGTCTTTCACACAATAAAGAAAAGGGCAGAAAAACAGAAGAGCGAGCATCTGTTTTCAGGAATTATTCTAAGATTTGTTTTGCTCCGAGCATAGAGGAGCAAAAGGGTTCTAAAGAGGTGGCACGGAATTCGTGATGTGGCCGTTTGAGCCAGATGTTCACACAATAACGGAGAGGGCAGAAAAAACTGAAGAAGCGGAGCGTTCGCCTTTGAAGTAAATTTTGAATTTTATTGGTTTATCAGTTGAACTACCTATGTACACGATAACGGAGAGGAGAGAAAAAACCTGAAGAAGCGGAGCGGTCGCCTTTATCAACGGATTTTCACCTTTGAAAAAGTGAATCAAAAAATCCGGGGATAACAGCGATCGGAAGGTTATTCTCTCCTTGTAGTGGCCAGTGTACATCATCTATGGTTCATTCGCTTTTTCAGTAAATTTAAATAATGAACAGCGATCGGAAGTTGTTCTGCCCGCGCAGTGGCTAAGTGTGAATTTACAGGGTTCAATGGGACACAGCACAGGTGGAGTGAGTTAGTTCACTGACTTTGTGATAAAAATCACAGATGATGAAAGTGCCAAGTCGTATACTGAAAATGTAAGAAAAACATTCATCCCGCGGTTCCGGTTCCCAAGTAGAGAGAACATGTTCCGGTTTTATGTGAAACAATTCACATTAATCGCGGCTCTGGGCACACAATGCTACGAATGAAGCAATATGTTATGTGTCCAGAAATCCAAATTAGTGGAGGGATTACGATGTCGGTGATTGAAAAAGATGTCAAACAACAAACAGGCTGGAGAAACTTTACCAAAGGAACATGGACCAAATCCGTAGATGTGAATGATTTTCTGGCAAACAACTTGTCTCCGTATTACGGCGATGAAGCGTTCCTCGCAGGTGCAACCCAGAATACCAAAGAATTGTGGGAAATCGTATCTGATCTTACCAAAAAAGAACGGGATAACGGCGGTGTCCTTGACGTTGATGTAAACACACCAGCGACTATTGTTTCTCACCAACCAGGTTATCTGGATCAAACCAAAGAGCAGATTGTCGGCGTTCAGACCGATGCTCCGTTCAAACGTTCCATTCAACCAACAGGCGGAATCCGGATGATGATTGATGCATGTGAAGCATACGGCTTCGAATTGCCTCAAGGTGTCATTGATATATTTACGAACATTCGCAAAACACATAACCAGGGTGTATTCGATGCTTATACTTCCGACATGCGTGCAGCGCGTAAAGCAGGGATTATTACAGGTCTCCCAGATGCTTACGGCCGTGGTCGGATCATCGGTGACTATCGTCGTGTAGCTTTGTACGGGGTAGACTTCCTGATTCGTAACAAAAAAGGTGAATTGAATGCACTCGAAGTTGATGTCATTGATGAAGATGTCATTCGTCTGCGGGAAGAATTGTCTGAGCAGATTCGTGCATTGCAAGAATTGAAGCAATTGGGTGAGATGCACGGGTTCGATATTTCCTTGCCAGCGACTACAGCAAAAGAAGCGTTCCAATGGTTGTACTTCGGTTATCTCGCTGCGATCAAAGAACAGAACGGTGCCGCGATGTCCCTGGGACGTGTATCTTCTTTCCTGGATATCTACATTGAACGTGACCTGCAAGAAGGCATTCTGTCTGAAGAACAGGCACAGGAATTGGTTGATCATTTCGTAATGAAACTGCGGATCGTCAAATTCCTGCGTACACCAGATTACAACGAACTCTTCAGTGGAGATCCAACATGGGTAACAGAGTCCATCGGTGGTATGTCTGTAAATGGTGAAACACGCGTAACCAAAAACAGCTTCCGTTTCCTGCATACACTGCACAACTTGGGTCCTGCACCAGAGCCGAACCTGACTGTACTTTGGTCCACGAAACTTCCAGAAGCTTTCAAAGACTATTGCAGCAAAGTATCCATTGAAACCAGCTCAATCCAGTATGAGAATGATGATCTGATGCGTCCGATCTACGGTGACGATTACGGTATTGCTTGCTGTGTATCGGCGATGAAGATCGGGAAACAAATGCAATTCTTCGGCGCTCGTGCCAACTTGGCAAAAGCTCTCTTGTATGCGATCAACGGTGGTCGTGACGAGAAATCCGGAGCACAGGTCGGACCTGAGTATCCTGCCATTACAAGTGAAGTGCTGGATTACAATGAGGTTATGAAACGCTTCAAACCAATGATGGAGTGGCTCGCGAAGCTGTATATGAACACCCTCAACGTCATTCACTACATGCACGATAAATACAGTTATGAGCGTATCGAAATGGCATTGCATGACCGTGACATTGTACGTACGATGGCTTGCGGTATCGCTGGTCTGTCGGTTACAGCCGACTCACTGAGTGCGATCAAATATGCCAAAGTAAAACCAATCCGTAACGAACAAGGCATCGCTGTTGACTTCGAAATCGAAGGAGACTTCCCTTGTTACGGTAACAATGAAGACAGCGTAGACAGCATTGCTGTTGAACTGGTTGAGAACTTCATGGGTATGATTCGCAAGCACAAAGCTTACCGTAACGCAGTGCCAACGCAATCTGTGCTGACGATCACATCCAACGTGGTATATGGTAAGAAAACAGGGACTACACCGGATGGTCGTAAAGCAGGTGAACCATTTGCTCCAGGTGCGAACCCAATGCATGGTCGTGATAAAAAAGGTGCACTAGCATCCCTTGGCTCTGTAGCCAAATTGCCTTATGAACACAGTCTTGACGGTATTTCCAATACCTTCTCCATCGTGCCAAAAGCATTGGGTAAAGAGGAGACTACACGTAAATCCAATCTGACTGCCATGATGGATGGTTACTTCGGTCAAAATGCTCATCACCTGAACGTTAACGTATTTGATCGTCAACAATTGATTGATGCGATGGATCACCCGGAAAACTATCCGCAACTGACTGTACGGGTATCCGGATATGCTGTTAACTTTATTAAATTGACTCGTGAACAACAGTTGGATGTCATCAACCGTACGTTCCATGGCTCGATGTAAGTAATTTGCAAGTAGAAGACCGCTAGAGCAAGGCATTCCAAATCATATTAAACGCACAGCGGATGCGGATACAGAAAGGAAGAGGCAGCATGGTTAAAGGACATATTCATTCACTCGAAACTTTCGGGACGGTTGACGGCCCAGGCATCCGCTTCGTGCTTTTTATGCAAGGATGTCTACTCAAGTGTCAATATTGCCACAACCCTGATACATGGGCACTGGATGGTGGAAAAGAAATGACGCTCGAGGAGGTATTGGCTGAAATTGAGCCGTATCTATCCTACTACCGCAGTTCCGGAGGCGGGCTCACGATATCTGGCGGAGAACCAACGTTACAGGCACACTTTGTAGCCGAAATCTTTAAGGAAGTGAAGCGTCGTTGGGGATTGCATACGACACTGGACAGCAACGGGTTTAACGAGCCGGATCGGATTCACGATCTGCTGGATCACACAGACCTGGTTCTGCTGGACCTCAAGCATATTGATGACGAGAAACATATCAAGCTGACAGGCAAATCCAACGAGAGAACGTTGAAAACGGCCAAGTGGCTATCGGAGCAGGGCCGGAAAATGTGGATACGCCACGTGTATGTGCCTGGTATTCATAACGAGGAAGAGGATCTGCTTAACCTTGGACGGTTTATTGGAACATTAAATGGCGTCGAGAAGTTCGAAATTCTTCCATACCATCAGATGGGGATCTACAAATGGGAGGCGCTTGGCAAAGTATATCCACTGGATGGCGTTCCATCGCCAAGTGAAGAAGAAGTGGAGCGGGCGTATCGCCTGATCGAACAAGGTCGCCAGGAAACGGCTGGCGTGGCTTGTTCAGGTAAGTAACTACAGTTATATACAGGATCTATATAATTTGAACTAACTTTTTACACGAGAACGAAGAGGACAGAAATAAGCTGGAGAAGCGAAGCGTTCGCCTTTATCCCCAGATTTTCACCTTTGTAAAAGTGGATTAAAAAAATCAGGGGATAACAGCGATCGGAAGGTTGTTCTGTCATCGGAGTGGCAAGTGTAAATATTCTTGAGTTCAACGTATATACCAACCAAGCAGTCCTTGCGCATATTTCGCAGGGGCTGTTTTTTTGCTGTTATCCATTGTAAATGCAAGATTATTTGTCCAGTGAAGGATTTTATCCCTCCATTGATGAATTGTCATCCTTACGATGTAAGCTCCGGCTTTTTATAATCAGAGTGTAAAGCCAAATGCTCAATATCTTGAGGAGGGTCAACCAGATGAAAAAAGGAATGACATTACTGCTTTCATTATTGCTTATCACTTCATGGACTTTGGCGGGATGTGCAAGCTCAAGTAACGAGCCACAGCAAGGTGCAGGTAATACACCTACGGAGGAGAAAAGTAAGGAACCGATTGAGATGCTTCTGCGCCACACACAGGTGGGAGCCGACAAACAGAAAAGACTGGCCATTCTGCAGGATGTTGTGGACAAAGTTGAGGGTGAGGTACCCAATCTGACCTTTACACTGGATGGCGTCGAATCGGATGTGAATCGCAAGGAGAAGCTTCGCGGAGAGATGGCGGCAGGCAATCCCCCGGATATCTTCGAACTGTTCGGCAGCCCGGATTCCAAAGTCTATGCCAAGGAAGGCATGCTGCTTGATCTGACTCCAATTTTGCAAGAGCTTGGCATTCAGGACCAGTTTACGTCGCTTGAGCCGTTTACGTATGAAGGCAAAGTATATGGACTGCCGATTGGCGGTTCGGGCGAAGGTTTTTTCTATAATAAAGAGTACTTTGAACAAAAAGGATGGAAAGCCCCAACCACCATGGCTGGACTGGACAATATACTGGCCGAGATCAAGGCTGATGGCAAAGTGCCGCTGGCTTCTGCATCCAAGGCAGGCTGGGTTCCGCTCATGTTAACCAACCACTTGTGGTCCCGGTATGCCGGGCCGGAAATTACCGCAAAGTTTGCAACAGGTGAAGCGAAGTGGACCGACCCCGGTGTTGTGCAAGGTTTTGCCAAGCATAAGGAATGGGTCGATAAGGGTTACTTCAAAAAAGGCGAGCTGGGCTTCGAGTATGCCGAATATACCACGCAATTTACGAGCGGAGAAGCGGTGTTGATGTATGACGGAACATGGAAATCATCTGTATTCAAGGAAGGTCAGAGCGGTGAATCGCTCATTGGCAAGGTTGGATTCTTCAATATGCCTCCGGTAGAGAACGGAGCAGGAGATCAGACGTCTTTGATGCGGGATGTGAACAATGGATACGGATTCTCGGCAGCAGTGGCGGATGATCCGCAGAAGCTGGAAGCAGTGAAAGCTTTTATCAAAAACTTTTACAATGAAGATATGCAGGTCCGCGGCCTTGTGGAAGATGGTGTATTGCCTGCCATGAAGCTCGATGAGAAAGTGCTGACCGATAGCATTACCGATGATCTGATGAAAGAAATCGTGGCTGTGCTCAATGCGTCCAAGACGTCGTTCCCGGCATTTGATGCACTCGTTCAGGCCGACGTGACGACAGAGATCAGTAATCTGCAGATTCAGAAGTTGATTGGTGGGCAGACCACGCCAGAGAAAATGGCAGAAGAGCTGCAAAAGGTACAGGAAGAAGCAAACGCTTCAGTGGAATAAACCAATCCAAGTTGTAACTGCGATCGTTGAAGTGACTGAAGGAGGCTGACCATGAATACTTCACTCCGCAGCCCGTTAATCTATACGCTGTTTATAATGCCGGCATTAATTCTGTTTGTGATGTTCTTTTTATACCCTATTGGCAGCTCCCTGTATTACAGTCTGACGAGTTGGAATGGGGTATCGGCTGAGCCACGTTTTGTGGGCTTATCCAACTATGTGAAGGCGCTGACCGATGAACGGTTTTGGATCTCCGCACGGAATAATGGCTTTTTTATCGGATTTTCGGTGCTGATTCAAGTACCCTTGATCGTCCTGTTTTCGCTTCTGATTGCCAATGTGAAGAAGCTGAAAGGTCTGTATAAAACAGCTGTTTTCTTACCATCCATCATGTCGACAGCCGTTATCGGTATATTATGGGGATTTATCTATGAACCCAATATCGGGCTATTAAACAAAATGCTTCATGTGCTGGGCATTGATCCAATCTACTGGTTATCGGATAACCGATTCGCCATGTTGTCCATTTTGGTGACCAACGCATGGCAGTGGACCGGATTTTACATTGTCATGGTGCTGGCGGCCATTCTGGCGATTCCCCGTGATCTGGATGAAGCGGCTGCAATTGATGGGGCAACGGCGGTACAACGTGCAATGCGAATTACGTTGCCGCTGATTCGGCCGATCATTTCCGTGGTGATCATGTTGTCCATTGCAGGTGCAATGAAAGCAGCAGATATCGTGATTGTCATGACCAAAGGTGGGCCCGCTGGGTCCACCGAGGTTTTGGCGACATACATGATCAAATATGCGATTACCAACTTCAAATATGGCTATGGCAATACCATTGCAGTGCTGATTTTTGCTCTGACGCTTGTGCTTACTGCGGTGTATCAACTACTGGTGGCTAGGCGGGCCGAGAGGGTGGAATATTGATGGCGAAAAGCTTAAAAAGCAGTATACCTCATGTCTTGTTAATGCTGTATTTAATCGCGATTTTGTTTCCCTTTTTATTTGTAATCTTCTCTTCCTTCAAGCAGGATAACAATGAAATCGCCCTGAATCCATTCGGACTGCCCACAACATGGGAGTTTAACAATTACGTAGAGGCCTGGGTGAATGCGAAGATTGGCACGTATTTCTGGAACAGCCTCTACATTTCGGTTCTGTCGTCGGCGTGCACGATTGCGCTTGGTGCCATGTTTGCTTTTGCCGTAACCCGAATGAGACACCCGAGATGGAGTCTGTTTCTGTACAGTCTGATTCTGGCGGGCATGCTTATTCCCAATAATGCACTTATGCTGCCAATCTATCTGCTTGTTCGAAAAATGGGCATATTGGATACACATCTGGCATTGATCGTGCCCTATGTGGCAAATGCGATCCCCTTTACAATTATCATACTGGCTGCTTTTATGCGCTCTCTGCCTGGAGAAATTGAGGAAGCCGCTGTTATGGACGGCTTGAGGGCCCCGGGTATCTTTGCTAAAATAGTAATACCTCTTACGGTTCCAGCCATCGTTACGGTTTTTATCGTCAATTTCCTCGGCAACTGGAACGAATTTTTACTCGCCAACTATTTCTTATCCACCGATAAATTGCGTACACTGCCTGTGGGCATGGTCCAGTTTCGGGATCAATATCAGATGAATTATGCTCAGATGTCGGCAGGCATTGTGTACAGCGTTGTACCCGTACTTGTGATCTACGCCATACTGCAGGAGAAAATTATTGAAGGAGTTACTGCAGGTGGTGTCAAAGGTTAATACCATGAACCAGTGAATAGGGAGAACGGGATATGAACTTGCGAATGAAGCTGGCCTTGGCATTTATGCTGCTGATCATTGTACCGATGTGTGCACTGGGCATTGGCATGTTTCTGGTCACATCACATACGATTGAGAAAAAATACAATCAACAGGCCGAATATGCGCTTCAGGCCATTAGCTACAATATCGAGAATGTATTTCAGCAGATTAACAATGTGACCGACAACGGGATAGCCACATCGGTTTTCCAAATGGCATTGAACGCCAAAGATCCGACCAAGCAGGATCTGGGAACCGGTAATCAGTTATCCCTGAATGCCAGCCAGCGCAATTTCCGTTCCCTTCTATATAATTATCCGTTCATCAGTTACGCCTTTTTATATGATTTGCGTTCGTCCGAGAATAACCAGATTGTCTCCATTTTCACCAAAGAAAACTTTCAAGCCCTTTCTTTTCAGCAATTCAAAGTGCATCCCTTATTCAATGAAATTCAGCAACTTAATGGTGTCCCCAAATGGCTCGCACCTCTGGAATATCCTGAATTAACCGGTGTAGAACCCGTCTTCACCCAGATCAGGCTGGTCAAGGAACTCAGTTATTTTCAAAATATCGGTGTACTCGTTGTTCAGATCAAAAAAGGGGAGATTGACCGGATCTTTCGCCACCTGCAAATCAGTGATCCGGCACAGGACACGTCTTTCCTGTTAGTTAATGAGGAAGGACTGATCGTTTACGATCCCTCGGGACGTTACAATGGTGCGAATATGGAAAATCTGGGTTCGAAATCAGGTGGTTATGGCCCAGGTTTTAGCAGTGTCAGAACGGTCTTTGACGGCACGGAGAGCATCCTCTCACAATATCATCTGAAGAACTATAACTGGAGTCTTGTCAGTGTTACTTCATGGGAAGCCTTATCTGCCGAAACGAATGCCTTCGCAGGTTGGTCTGTCATTATTATTCTGTCATGCCTGCTCGCTGCCATGATCTTCAATCTTTTTTTCATGAATCGTATTACAGGAAACATTGCTGTACTTGTCAGGTTTATGCGTCGTGTGGATGATGGTGATTTTAATGCGAGGGTGGAAGGAAAAGGCTTTGACGAGATGCAGCTGCTTGCTCAAGGTTTCAATGAACTAATGGACCGTATTGGCGGATTATTCCGTCGTGTTCGGGCAGAGCAAGAGCAGAAGGCTCAAGCGGAATTACGTGTACTGCAAGCCCAGATCAAACCCCATTTTCTGTTCAACACATTGGAATCCATTAATGGATTAGCGCTGCGTGGTGAGGGGCGCAAAGTAAGCGAGATGGTGACCAGGCTTGGCAATATGCTTCGTATCAGCATTCAGGATCAGGAGGAAATTCCACTGGGTGAGGAAGTGAGGCATTTGCAGAGCTATCTGGAGATTCAACAGTATCGGTTCAGTGATTTATTTACGTATGAGATTGATATTCCACCGCATCTATATACCTCAATTGTGCTTAAGCTTACACTTCAGCCACTGGTGGAAAATAGTATACAACATGGGTTTGAGGGGATCACCTATCCAGGTGTGCTGCGGATAAGCGCATATGCAGAACGAGACCATCTGTTGCTGTGTGTTGAGGATAATGGAATCGGTATTCCCCAGGAAATGCTCGCACGATTTGAGTATATGGCAGAAGATCCTCATGACCACATGTTGAGGGAAGGAACGGAATCATTGTCCTCCATAACGGAGCGCCGAGGGTTGGGATTACGAAGTGTGGCAGATCGAATTCGTATCCAATACGGAGCTGGATATGGCATATTTATATGTTCAGCACCAGGTTATGGCACAGTTATTCAATGCATTATTCCATTATATGAGCAGGAGGAAGCCGGATGAATCTGACTGCGTTGCTGGTTGACGATGAGCTGCCGATTTTGGAGAATCTAAGTTATATTTTACCCTGGAAAGAGATGGGGATTGAAATAACAGGTACAGCGAGAAGTGGCTTAGAAGCGCTGGGTAAAGTGACAGAAAGTCATCCAGACATTATCTTATGCGATATTCGGATGCCGTCCATGGATGGCTTGGAACTTATACGACTGCTGCGAGAGCAGGGTGAAACGTGTGAAATTATTTTACTGACGGGATACCAACAGTTTGAGTACGCTCGAACTGCTATCCAATATAACGTACATGAATACATATGCAAGCCAATTGATTATCTGGATCTTGAACATAAATTGCGTAAACTTGCCAGGCAGATCCAGAAGAGACGTCTGGAAAACGAGTCAGAACGCTATCGCAGCTTGGAGATGGCAAGTTGGATCAGACATAAACAGTTGATTGACCTGTTGCGAGGAGAAGCTCCGTTGAAGATTTCTGATCCTGTCTCTGTGCCTCCATTCATGCCTCCTACTATTGGCTATACATTGCTGCTGGTGGATGTAGTCGGTTATTTTCGCCATTCCATCGGCTGGTCTGAGGTCCAGCATGTTAGATGGCATGAGACGATAAGTTCCATGCTGAGGGAAGTTACGGGCAGAATCTCTAATGGCTGCCAGGTTCTTTCTACCCGCAAAGGAGAGTGGTGCATCTTGCTGGACGCATCGGGCGAGTGGAAACTTCAGTCAGAGGCGTTGGCACATCAACTATTATTTGAATTGAATGCGATGTTGTCCTTGGACCCAGGTGTAAAAGCAAGGGTAGTTCAGGATCATGTACTCGTAAAACTGGAACAGCAAATCCTTGAACGGTACCGGCTTTGTCAGAGAATCCTAATGACACATTCGGAACGTGAAGACAAGGTATTGAAGCCGGAATGTGCGGTATCTTCATTATCGTATGATCATGAGGTTTCAAAAAAGGTCGGCACTTGGATAACAAGAGACGATCTGGAGCTTATCACACGGTGCATTCGGCAATGGAATAAGCAAGGACTACAGGATGTAATGAATGCGCTTAAACAGCGAATGGGGAATGCCGAGCAATCCATAGACAAGATAGATGAAACCCACTTTCGCTATATGCTAGTACACATGCTTCGGGAACTGCGCGAAGTCAATGTCATGGCTAAACAGGACGAAGTGAATTTCTGGAATGCCCTGCAAGAGGCTGTATCCATGAGAGAACTGATTGAACTTGCAGAGGTTATTATTCATGCCTGTCAAGGTAAGCAAACTCAACCGCGTCCTTCGATAGCGGAACTGATCCGATCTGCATGTGATTACATGAACGCCAGACTGCAACAGGACTTGGGTATAGATGAAGTATCAGATTGGCTTGGAATCAGCCCGGGTTACTTTTGCCAGCTATTCAAAACCCATATGGGGATTACCTTTGTGGAATATATGACTCAGAGACGTATGGAAAATGCCGCCTTGTTATTAAGTACAACCGAATGGAGCATTACAGCGATTGGAGAAGCAACAGGGTTCAAAGAACGCCGATATTTCTCCAAAGTGTTTCATAAATATTTTAATATGAAACCATCGGAGTACAGGCAGAGCCAACGGCTGGGTTCCTAGTCTTCAAGAGAAACGGAGGGATAGGGCTGTATGAAAGCATTGAATAATTTGACATTGGAGCAAAAGGTAGGGCAACTGTTGATGTGTGGATTTCACGGTCAGCACGCAGATGAACAGATTACTCGCTTAATTCGTGACCACCACGTTGGGGGCGTCATTTATTTCCGGCGTAATGTGCAAAGTGTAGATCAATTGACGCGACTGTCCGAAGAACTGCAAGGTATTGCTGGTGAAGCGGGAGATTTACCACTCATGATCTCGGTGGATCAGGAAGGTGGTATGGTCTCAAGGATCGACAAAGAGGGAGTAACTCAAGTACCGGGTAACATGGCGCTTGGTGCGACAGGCAATCCGGATTATACCCTTGAATGTGCCCGAATTCTGGGTCGTGAGTTGAAAAGCATCGGTATTGATATGAACCTTGCGCCCGTGGTGGACGTGAATAACAATGCTCTTAACCCGGTGATTGGTGTACGGTCATATGGTGAAAATGCCGAGCGTGTAGCCGCTCATGGAGCCGCGGCTATAACGGGATATCAATCACAAGGCATAGCTGCAACAGCCAAACATTTTCCTGGACATGGGGATACTGCGGTAGATTCTCATCTAGGTATGGTCACTGTACCTCATGATCGAAACAGGTTGGAACAGATCGAATTACTACCGTTTCGCCGGGCTATCGAGGCCGGAGTCGATGCCATTATGACAGCTCATGTTATTTTTCCAGCGATTGAACCGGAGCCTATTCCGGCAACATTATCACGTAAAGTGTTAACCGGTCTGTTACGTGAAGAAATAGGCTTTGAGGGCATTATTATTACAGACTGTCTTGAAATGCATGCGATATCCAAACCGTATGGGGTAGCTGAAGCTGCCATTCGTGCTGTGGAGGCAGGAGCAGATCTGATTCTGGTGAGTCATACCCTGCAAGATCAGGTTGCTGCTGTGGAAGCAATCATTGAAGCAGTCCGAACAGGGCGAATTTCGGAAGATATCATTAACAAGGCACTGGAACGTATTATTACATGGAAGGCAGCGCGCTGCGGGTACCGGGAAACGGGTCTTGTTTCGCCGGAAACGAATGAAACTGCAGAAGCCGTAAATATTGAACCCGTTGATTCCACTGAGTCGATTAAATCTACATTGTTCAAAATTGCTTCAAGCAGTATAACTGTAGTTCATAATGAAGGGCTGCTGCCGTTGGACCCAGAGAAGGATGTGTATGTCATCTGGCCTGAAGTTGTGCAACGGACAGAAGTGGATGAACCATGGTCCCACACAGATTCCCTTGGCGTGGCGCTATCGCAGCTGCGAGGCAGAGTTCGGGAGCGTAAAATAACAACTCAGCCATCGTATGATGAAGCAGACCGGATATTAATGGATGTGTCGGAGGCTGAGCAGGTCATCGTATGTACTTACACATCCTCAGGTCACCTTCCGAAAGGGCAACGGTATCTGGTTGAAAAGCTGAGTGAAAATCATTCTCTGATTGTAGTTGCTCTCCGTAATCCATATGATCTACTGGAGATTTCACTCCCGGGAAGTTATGTGTGTACCTATGAAAATACGCCTACAGTTGTCGGGGCACTATCTCTTGTGTTAACCGGTGAGTTGGAGCCTACAGGAAGTTTGCCTGTTCGTTTACGTTAGACATATTGAATCATTCAATTCTCTCTAGGATATGGTGCTACTTGGCCATCTTCTGGAGAGAATTTTTTGTTGAAAAGTTTGATTGGGTTTATTTGGGATCTAATGCTAATACAGATTATTGATAGATAACTATTTTCATAGTATTTTCCTCCTATTAAAAGTTTACAATTCTCCTCTTAATTTTTTAGCAACTTTTCCCGGTCCCAAGCGTCTAATAATATGACTTTTTGAGGGGGATATTTATAAAATGGGAGCAGAAGGAGCCAAAGACAAAGAATGAATTTCAAGAAAAAATTGTCCATACTTACCGCTTTTGCTGTTTTTCAGGCGTTTGCAGTGATTCCTGCGAATGCACAATCAGCTGATCAGAGCGATACTACACCAGTGAATACAGCCAAAGTTAAATCCGTGGAGGTTGTGAAGAAAGAACAAACCATCGCGGAATCCGAAGTGAAATCCGGAACAGACACTCCAACATCAAATAATGAAACAACTGAAGAAGTGAATCCTGAAACCAATGTTCCTACAGGAACAGACGGTACTCCGGTTGATCCGGTAACGGAACCGACGGACGAAGAAGGTACAGCTGAGGAAACACCAGCACCTGTACCAGTAGAAGTGGAGCAACCGTCTACAGGGAGTTCATCTGTCGCTGGAGGCGGGGGTGGAGACCTCACGCTATATATGAACAGCAATAAAATGATGCAAGATGGCAAAACATATCTTGCCGGACAGCCAATGGCTGTTAAAAACGGTGTATCCTATGTAGCCATCCGTGCTTTGGTAGATCGGGTCGGCTATGATGTTAAATACGATAACACGACCAAAGAAACGATCATTATTAGTGGTGAAGATGAGCTGCGTTTCAAAACAAACAGCAAGATCTATACCGTTAATGGTGTGTCCAGAACGATGAAGGGCGCGGCTTATCAACAAAAGAATACGTTCATGGTGCCGCTGACGTCGATTACGCAGGCCCTGAACATCACTTATAAAGTAAACCAGCCTGCGAAAACGGTTGTATTGAATCTGAGTACCAAACCGGTAGCCAGCTTCTCGGTACAAAAAGAAGTTTTTGCTGGGGACCAGGTAACCTACACGACAAAATCCAGTTCTCCTAAAGGACTCAGCATTGTTGATGAGCGTTGGACTGGCCGTCAGGATTCATTCGACCAACCAGGTACATATACGGTAACCTATGCGGTCCAGGATTCGAGTGGTCAATGGAGTGATCCATACTCGGTTACGATTAAGGTTGAAAGACCGAATCTGCCACCAGTTGCGATGTTTACGACGGACAAAGAAGAGTACAAAATGGGTGAGAGAATCACCTATATTGATCAAAGCACAGACGATGAAAATGCGATTGTAAAAACAGATTGGGAAAACAATGCCCTTGCATTCTTTGTTCCAGGACCGAAGACCGTAACGATTACAGTTACCGATAAACATGGTGCTAGCGACAGCTATACCAAGACTATTAATGTTACGGGCGAAACGCTATACAGTTTGTCCGACTTCAATCAATTGTTCACACCCATCGGTGAGAAATTCACCTTCGATGGCAGCGGAGTTCCCGCTATGGAGAAAGTACCGTTCACTTATTATGATGAACCAAGTCTGCTGATTCGCAGTAACAGCCCGGAAACCGTGAATACGGAAGGCATTGTGTACAAGGAATCTTCTTTCGGACAGACACGCTTCATGATTCACCATGTGAACAATACGGGCAAAAACGTGAAAATGTATGTTGTAGCGACAAACAACAACGCATACACGGCTTACATTGACCAGCAAAACATGGGCTTTGCAGGACCGTCTCCTTTTGCAACGGTAGCTGGAAAGTTGTCGATTGACCGTTGGTTCCAATCCATGCAGAATGGCACGGGTCAAAAGAAAGTGTACATCCAGCCAGGAGAAAGCAAGCTGATTCTCAATGATCTGAGTGTACTTCCAATGAAACAGGGACAAGTCATCTCCTTGTATTCGGATGTATTCAGTGACTACGAACTGGATTACAACATTATTATGATCGAAGAAAACAAGGACCCGATGGAAGTGTTGTCGAGCCTGCCGGTTCTGGATCGTGATGGGGTTCACAACCGTGGAACGTATCCAAATGCAACACGGATTATTACGTACGATCAAGAAGTAGGTTCGAAGCCTGCACGTCTTCCACTTGGAGATAATGCAAGTGATCCAAACCTTGTAGGAACGGATCCTATGGCGTACACGGAAGCATCCAACGCAGGTAACTTCGGTGTATTGTACAAAATCACATTGAATAATGTGGCTCCACGCACGTTGATCTCATTCAACCCTCGTGGAGGCAGATACTCAGGTGTGGCACTCGTGAACGGACAGGTCGTTCAGATTTCCACAGGTAAATCTGTAACCGCACCTAATGAGCAGAGCGTGATGTATCGCACAGGTTCGTTCGGCGAGAGTGTAACCATTCTCTTCTCAGCGGCACCAGGAAGTAACCTCCCTGTTAACCTGCTGTTCACGCCCCTTCCGGCTGAAAAGTAATATCATGAACATGCACGGACGGTTTGGAGTGAAAGCTTATATCATATATACCCGTTCACCCCAAAAGTCGCCCGAACGATTAATCATCTGAACCGTCAAGAAAGGACTCCGTGTCCATGCCATGTCATTAGCTTTAGGCTAAACTTAATGACATGGCATGTGTGGAGTTCTTTTTATATCTTGTTGAAATGAGAGAGCACTGTAGCTTCGTTGACTCTAATCGTAATTTGATGCATTATTAGAGGTATACAAGAAAGCAAAAGTTTTTGCTTTTGCCGAATAAACTGTCGCTCTATGAATGATGCAAAATGCTCGTATGACAGGAGGTGCTTTAGATCATGCTGTCGACAGAACAGATTATTTCGACCATGTCCTCACAGGGGCTCCGCATTACCGATCAGCGGAAAACTTTGGCCCGGTTATTTGCCGAGTCGCCCGGGTATCTTACACCCAAGGACGTCTATGAATATATGGGTAAGACTTATAGCGGACTGAGTTTTGACACGGTATATCGGAATTTGCGTGTGATGCAGGAATTGGGTGTACTGGAACAGGTCATCTTTGAAGATGGCGTTAAATTCAGAGCACACTGTAGTGAAGATCATCATCACCATCATATGATCTGTCTGAAGTGTCAGAAGACATATCCTATTGTTTTTTGCCCGATGCAGCTTGCGGATGCGCCTGAGCAATTTCAGGTTGTGGATCACAAGTTCGAGGTATTCGGATATTGCAAGGACTGTGCTGAGCATGCGCCAGCCAAAACGGCGTCTGGACATCAACACGCTCACGGGAAGCACTGACCATGAAGTTATCGCGTAGAATAGCTCAGGCACCCATTCGGGTGTACCGCAACTATATCTCTCCATTGACGCCGCCAACATGCCGGTTCTATCCAAGCTGTTCGGCTTATGCCATGGAGGCGATAGAAGTGCACGGTGCGCTCAAAGGCTCGTTGCTAACAGCGAAACGCATTGCCAAATGTCACCCGTTTCATCCAGGCGGTGTAGATCTAGTGCCACCGAAGACGGAGAAGTCTACTCTGGTATCAGAGTAACGATGAGCCTGAAGTATTCGGGTGGCCTGGAAGCAGGCCAGGATCGAACTTGAGGATGCTGTCCACTTGACAAAGGGGCCCGCATTTCAGTATATTTTTCCTATATGATTTTCCAGTGAAGGGAAAAGTACAGACACACCCCCAGTGCAGAGAGCCGGATGAGCTGAGAACCGGTCTGGGAGGAGGATGGAATATGGTCCCGGAGGAACCTCTTTCGAGCGTACAGACAGTGATTTCAGAGCTGCTGTCGTAAGGCTGAGGCGTGATCCAGCGTTAATGGGCGGTCGAAGGACCGACAGAGCCTGTGTTTTGCGAAAAACATGGGGAATTTGGGTGGTAACACGTGAGAGCAACTCTCGTCCCATAGGGGCGGGAGTTTTTTGTGTTCTTTTTTAGTTGTTTTGAACGAAGGGATCACATGAAGCAGGAACACTTGAAGGAGGAGAAGTCATTCATGGCTGACCAAAAAACATTTTATCTAACAACCCCGATTTATTATCCGAGTGACAAATTGCATATTGGGCATGCGTATACAACAGTAGCGGGAGATGCGATGGTTCGTTACAAGCGTCTACGCGGGTATGATGCTCACTATCTGACAGGAACCGATGAGCATGGCCAGAAGATTGAGCGCAAGGCACAAGAGAAAGGACAGACACCGCAAGCTTTCATCGACGATATCGTTGTGGGGATCAAGGAACTGTGGAACAAGTTGGATATTTCCAATGACGACTTTATCCGTACAACCGAAGAGCGTCACAAAACCATTGTTCAGAATATCTTTGATCGTTTGCTGAAACAAGGAGATATCTACAAAGGTGAGTACGAAGGCTGGTACAGCATTCCGGATGAGACGTATTACACAGAGACTCAACTGGTGGATGTAGAGAAGAATGAGAAGGGTGAGATTATCTCGGCCAAGAGCCCGGATAGCGGACACCCGGTTGAATTGGTAAAAGAAGAATCTTACTTCTTCCGTATGAGCAAATATGCAGATCGTTTGTTGAAATATTATGAAGAGAACCCGGGCTTTATTCAGCCGGAATCCCGTAAGAACGAGATGATCAACAACTTCATCAAGCCAGGTCTTGAGGACTTGGCTGTATCGCGGACTACATTTGAATGGGGCGTCAAAGTTAAAGGCGATCCAAAACACGTGGTCTACGTTTGGATTGATGCGTTGTCCAACTATATTACAGCACTAGGCTACGGTTCATCCGATGCATCCCTGTACAACAAGTTCTGGCCTGCGGATGTACATCTGGTAGGTAAAGAAATTGTTCGTTTCCATACGATCTACTGGCCAATTATGTTGATGGCATTGGATCTGCCTTTGCCGAAGAAAGTCTTCGCACACGGCTGGTTGTTGATGAAGGATGGCAAGATGTCTAAATCAAAAGGCAATGTCGTTGATCCGGTGACTCTGATTGACCGCTACGGCCTGGATGCATTGCGTTATTACCTGCTGCGTGAAGTACCGTTTGGTTCCGATGGTACATTTACACCAGAGAGCTTCGTAGAGCGTGTTAACTCCGACCTCGCGAACGATCTGGGTAACCTATTGAACCGTACCGTTGCGATGGTAGACAAATATTTTGAAGGCAAAGCCCCTGCGTTTGCATCCAATGTAACTGAATTTGATGCTTCGCTGGAAGAAGCAGGCCATGCTACGGTGGAAAAAGTGGAACAGGCGATGGAAAACTTGCAGTTTTCCGTAGCACTGACAGCGATCAGCCAGTTTGTCAGCCGCACGAATAAATATATTGATGAGACGCAACCGTGGGCGCTGGCTCGTGATGAAGCGAAACGCGACGAATTGGCATCCGTTATGTCTCACCTGATCGAAAGCTTGCGGATTTCTTCCATCTTGTTGCAACCGTTCCTGACACGTGCTCCTCACAAAATCTGGGCACAGCTCGGCATTCAGGAAGGCGAACTCACAGCTTGGGATTCAGCCAAGCAATGGGGTCTGGTTCCCGCTGGAAATGCCTTGCAAAAAGGTGATCCAATCTTCCCGCGTCTGGATTCCGAACAGGAAATTGCTTATATCTCCGAAGCAATGACTGGCGGCCAAAAAGCGGCACAGCCTGAAGCAAGTCAAGCAGATGCTGGAGCTTCGGCAGCTGTTGAACCGGTAACGGCACCTGAGGGTACCGAAGAGATCGGGATTGACGATTTTGCCAAAGTTGAACTGCGTGTCGCTCAAGTCATTGCCTGCGAACCGGTCAAAAAAGCGGATAAATTGCTGAAATTGCAGCTCGATCTGGGTTATGAGCAGCGCCAGGTCGTATCGGGAATCGCGAAGTTCTATTCACCAGAAGAGATGGTCGGACGCAAAGTCATCTGTGTGACTAACCTTAAACCAGTGAAACTTCGTGGTGAGCTGTCTCAGGGAATGATACTTGCAGCATCGCATGGCGACCAGCTTACACTGGCTACTGTACCAGACAGCATGCCTAATGGCGCACAAGTGAAATAAGAATATAAATGAATCAATTTCATAATACCTTTACTATGAGTTAAGAAATTGATTCAAATACTATCATAATTATGACACAAGGGGGCCCGATGTAATTCGGGCCCCTTTTTTTGTTGGGAAAATTCGCATCTGGCGGGAAGAGAACAAGCATATACTGTTATGAACTCCGTACTTCAGGAAAGAATGAATAGGACGAGATGGCTTGACAAGTAGGTTCAGGTTACCTATAATTCTTTCAGTAATGTTTACGATTAAGAGATGCGGAGTGAATGATAATGACATTTTATAAAGAGCAACATCAAGTTCAGGCTAACCTGACAGGCAAGACGAGCAAAAGAGGCAACATGAAGTTGCTGTGGACGGGTCTGCTTATTCTCAGTTTGCTGGTATTGTCTGCGTGTGGGCAAGATAGTTCCAATAATGCCAAGATGGTGGAAGGCAAAGTAAATGTTGTGACGACATTTTATCCTGTATATGCTTTTACGACTGCAATCGGTGGCGAAGATGCCAATGTCATTAACCTGCTGCCAACGGGAGTAGAGCCACATGACTGGACTCCGAAGAGTCAGGATATTGTTAATACGTCCAAGGCACAGCTGTTCTTCTATAATGGAGCTGGACTGGAAGGATGGGTACCGAATTTCCTGAAGTCGCTGAACAGTGATACACAGGTGAAGTCGGTTGCCGTCAGCGAAGGTGTTAAGCTGTTAACCGCTGAGGGTGATGATGGGCATGGTCACGGCGAAGAGCATGAAGACGAGCATGCAGATGAACACGCAGATGAGGCTACCAGTGAAGATGTCGCTGACCATCATACGGATCCACATACGTGGGTTAGTCCGAAATCGGCCATGATTATGGCTGAAAACATCAAAAATAGTCTCGTTGAGGTAGATCCTGATCACAAAGCAGGTTACGAACAACGTTACGAAGAGCTCCGTACGAAGCTTGAGACGCTGGATCAGCGTTTTACGGATGAACTGGCTACAGTACCGAACAAGGAAATTGTTGTTTCGCACCAAGCGTTCGGCTATCTTGCACGTGATTATGGATTAAGCCAGCATGCCATCATGGGACTTTCCCCGGATGCTGAACCGACAGGACAGGATATCGTGAAGCTTGCAAAACTCGTTAAAGATGAAGGCATTAAGTACATTTTCTTTGAAGAGCTGGTATCTGACAAATTGGCGAAAACACTGGCAAGCGAGGCAGGCGTTGAAACGATGGTCCTTAATCCGGTTGAGGGATTGACCAAAGAGCAGGCAACAAACGGGGATGATTATTTCACCCTGATGGAGAAAAATTTGCAAAATCTGCTGATCGCATTAAAATAAGATAGAATGAAGGATTCAGAACTAAGAGTCTTTACCGTTCGCGGTGAAGGCTCTTAGGACGCTATGGGATTCTTATATATAATGAAGGGCGGCTTTGCCATGCAGCAAATCATGCCACTATGTCATGATCCAATTATAGAGATCGAGAAACTATCATTTTCCTATGGGGACCAGCGGGTGATTGATAATCTCGATTTTATGGCCCAGGAACGGGACTTTGTAGGGATTATCGGATCCAACGGGGCAGGTAAAACGACATTGCTGCGCATGTTGGTAGGATTATTGCCTCCTGCGCAGGGAGATATTAAACTATTCGGACAGTCGATCCGCAGGTTCAAAGACTGGGACAGAATTGGGTATGTGCCTCAAAAGAATGCATTTAACCCGTTGTTCCCTGCGACCGTTCGTGAAGTGGTCATGTCCGGCTTGTACAATAACAAAAACATGTTCCGTCGTATGTCTCGCAAATGTCAGCAGCAGTGCACGGATGCTCTGCAAGTCATGCGGATCGAGGATCTGGCGAACAAACGTATTGGTCAGTTGTCCGGCGGGCAGCAGCAGCGTGTATTTTTGGCGCGAGCGCTTATTAATCACCCGGATCTGTTGATTCTGGATGAACCAACCGTAGGTATTGATGCTGAATCACAGGCTAGTTTCTTTGAACTGATTACGCATATGCATGAACATCACCGCATGACTTTTCTGATGGTGTCTCATGATATGGATCGGATGGAGAGTTATCTGGGTTCTGAGGCTGCGGTAACGAATGGCAAAATTAATTTCCATGTACGTCATTCGCATGAGGTGCAGGATTGTGCTGAAACCAACCTGCAACATACCACTGCACAGGTACGCTAGCCGTGTTTATGGCCCATTAGATTAGAGTAAGGCCGAAGGAGTCGTGTTTGTTTTGGAAATATTAATGAGTGATTTTTTTCAGCGTGCCCTAGCGGGTGGATTACTAATTGGCATCACCGCTCCGCTGATCGGACTGTTTCTGGTATTACGGCGTTTATCCATGATTGGAGACACCTTGTCTCATGTGACCATCGCCGGCGTTGCACTTGGTTTCCTAATTGAAGTGTATCCCATTGCGGTAGGTTTGATATTTGCCGTACTTGCATCATTTGCGATTGAGAAGCTGCGCAAAGCGTACAAGACTTACGCTGAATTATCGATTGCCATTATCATGTCCGGAGGCGTGGCGCTGGCTTCATTGTTCTTCACGCTGGGCAAAGGATATAATGCAGATGTCATGAGTTACTTGTTCGGCAGTATATATACATTAGACGCTACGGATCTGAAGCTGGTAGGTGTGGTTACGCTGATCGTGGTCATCGTAGTGGCGTTGTTACATAAGGAATTTTTCCTGCTTAGCTTTGAGGAAGATGCGGCAGCGGTTACAGGGTTGCCTGTGAGAATTCTGAACATGTTAATCACGGTGATGACAGCACTCGTCATTAGCACGGCGATCAAGATTGTCGGTGCGCTTCTGGTGTCAGCGCTATTAACCATTCCGGTAGCGGTGAGCCTGTTGATGGCCCGAAGTTTCAAATCTGCCATTATTCTGTCCGTGGTGATCGGCGAAATTGCCGTAGTCCTTGGACTGGTCGTGGCTGGTATCTGGAACCTCGCACCTGGAGCTACAATCGTATTATTGCTGATCATGATGCTGATTCTGACGATGATTGGAAAAAAAGGGTTCCGAGCCTGACGACTGAACGAGCAAGCACGTGAGCCCGGGGAAGGGAGACATCCGCTTCATGCCTGATGTTAATGTATGGATGGCTTTTGTAGCAGGTTTGGTCTCATTTATATCACCATGTTGTCTTCCGCTGTATCCATCATACCTTTCCTATATCACAGGTATGACGGTGCAACAATTGAAGGATGACCGCAATCAGCGAGAAGTCCGTTTTAAGACAATGACGCACACGCTGGCGTTTATTCTGGGCTTCTCGGCTGTATTTTATTCGCTTGGTCTGGGTGCAGGATTGTTTGGTCAGTTTTTCAATGATAACCGTGAGCTGATCAGACAATTGTCTGCAATTCTGATTATGCTTATGGGATTGTTTTTGCTTGGTGTGTTCAAACCACAGTTTCTGATGAAGGAACGCAAGCTCGATATGAAATGGAAACCTGCTGGATATCTGGGCTCATTTATATTTGGTATCGGTTTTTCGGCAGGCTGGTCGCCCTGTATTGGCCCCATTCTAACAGCGATCATTGCGATGGCAGCGAGTGAGCCCACAACCTGGCTGGCGCTGATTACAGGCTATACGGCAGGGTTTGCCATACCCTTCTTCATTTTGGCGTTCTTCATCGGTTCGACACGCTGGATCTTACGGTATTCCAATGTCATGATGAAAATCGGGGGAGCATTAATGCTGTTCCTTGGTGTATTGCTTTTTACAGATCAGATGACGAAGATTACCATCTGGTTGCAGCAGATTACACCAGACTGGATGATTATTTAAACGTATGAACTGAATTTGAATTTTAAAAATGCATGACAAAGCAGGCTACATGTTAACCAGAGTCACTCTGGGTCATGTAACCTGCTTTTTAATCGTTTGTTAGGAATGCATATCGCAGCATATGAATTTGGACGAGCCTTTTTTTCGTTTAGGTGAAGTAATCAATATTGGCTAGTGGGAAATGTTCAAAGATACGTTCCGTAATGAACTCTCGCAGCGCATCTTGCTGGTCATCTTTATACACATATTTGTACTGACCCCAGCGTCCCCATTTCATCTTACGTTTCTCAATATCCATCTCCAGCTTGGTTTTGGGATATCGCTTCTCAATAGTCGCTTTGGCCGTTTTGGTAAAACGGTGCTGGATCATCTCAAAGGTAAGATCTTTGGTTGCTTCCTCTGGAAGCGTATCTGCGAGCTTCTGCAACAGATCCGAGTATCCTTCTTCCCAGCCTTCATACCACATAATGGGAGCGATAATGAATCCCAGAGGATAACCAGCATGTGCAATTTTGCCAGCAGCTTCAATACGCTCTTCAAATCTGGAAGTAGCCGGTTCAAAGTTTTTGATGACATAATCGGAATTGACGCTAAAGCGGATACGAGTGTGGCCATTATGCTTAATGTTTAACAATGGATCAACATGATGATACTTGGTTACGAAGCGCAAGCGTCCATATTCTTCCTCCGCCATAAAACGGATCAAGTCACTTAAATTCTCCGTGATATGCTCAAGTCCTACGGGATCGGACGTACAGGCTGCTTCAAATCGTGTGATTTCAGGCGCGCGTTCTTCGATGTATCCTTTCGCAGCCTGAATGATCTCTTCCGTATTGACGTACACACGGACATAAGGTTTAGCGCCAAGTGTAGTTTGAAGATAACAATAATGACAGTGCCCCATACAGCCTGTAGAGATGGGAATGGCATATTCCGCTGAAGGTTTCGACTGGTCGAACTTGAGGGTTTTGCGCACACCAACGACCAAAGTACGCTTCGCCATCCGATACTTCTCTTGTTCGGTTTCACCCGGCAGGTTCGTGATCCGGTTATGGGATGTGGTCATCTGATAAGGTATGTTTTTGGATGTGACCCATTCCATAATTCGTTTACCTTTATCATATTCCAGCGCACCGGGTTCAAAGTACACCAAATCGGGAATAAAGGGTTTAGTACCTTTTGCTTTACGAACTGGCGGTGAGGCTACACTTGTACTCACGAAATCACTCCTTTCGATGCGAAACTTTGCTTAGTTTGCCTCGTTTGGGGAGAAGTCACGCCTGCCAATTACTTGCGTAACAGTACGCTCCGAATTGTGCAGGACTTGCCAATGCGTATTGATAACATGTATCATTATAAGATAGGGACCAGGCACGAATAGGGGCCGGTCAGAGAGAAGAGAGGGAAGCAGATGCCAACGCCCAGTATGGAAGATTATTTGGAGCGTATATACAAATTAATTGATGAAAAGGGCTATGCTCGTGTGTCTGATATAGCTGAAGGACTGGAAGTACATCCTTCATCGGTGACGAAGATGATCCAAAAGCTGGACAAAGACGAGTACCTTATCTATGAGAAGTACCGTGGACTGGTGCTTACGCCAAAAGGCAAAAAGATGGGCAAACGTTTGATGGAACGCCATCATCTGCTTGAACAGTTTTTGACGACGATTGGGGTTCAGGAAGAGAACATATACAATGATGTTGAAGGCATTGAACATCACCTGAGTTGGGACTCCATTACATGTATTGAGTCTTTGGTTGAATACTTCCGTCAGGACGAGAGTCGGTTGCGTGACCTCAAAAATCTTCAGGACGTCATGAGTAATACGGAGTCTTAAAGTCAGCATTGGTTTAAACATGGTGATATACAATGAATCGTATCCTGTGATCAAAGGATGCTTCTTGCCGTTTCAATGGCAGGAAGCATTTTTTGTGTGCAATCACACCATAATTTGGTGATTATCGCAACTAAACAAACGTTGAGAGCGTCTATTAAACTAGTAGAATTTACCGCAAATTTATAATGATTTTGGAGGACTGCACTAATGAACGTTCGTAAAGGGTTGATGATGCTGCTCATTTTTGTACTTGGGTTACAGACAGCAGGCATGACGGCACAAGCAGCCGGGCAGAAGGAAATCGCTATTTTTCTAGACGGCAACCGTTTGGAATCGGATGTATCTCCCTACATCCTGCCCAAAGTAAATGTAACAATGGTACCTCTGCGTGTGATTAGCGAAGGACTGGGTGCATCTGTTCTGTGGTCTCAGGCTACACGTACCGTGACCATTCAGAAATCCGATTCGATCATCTCAATGACGAGTGGACGCCAACAGGCAACCGTGGATAACGCTGTAGTAGGTCTGGATGCATCGGTAGAATTAAAGCAAGGTCGGGTCATGGTACCCATTCGATTCGTGAGTGAGAACCTTGGCATTCGAGTGAACTGGAATCAGGCAGCCCAGACCATTGATCTGTACACAGGAGATGAATCAGTACCAACTCCTGAACCAACTCCCGCAACCCCAGCAGAGCCTGGAGGCACGGGTACTGTACCAGCTTCTGAAGAGATGCGGGGAGCCTGGATCTCCACGGTGAATGGAGACTGGCCTTCATCCGGTGCCAAGGGAAATGTAGAGAAGCAAAAGCAGGAGTACACGAAACAGCTTGATACATTGCAAGGCATGGGCATTAACGCCGTATTTGTCCAAGTGAGAGCCAACGGGGATGCCATCTATCCTTCAGGTCTGGTACCTTGGAACAGTGTGCTGACAGGAACACAGGGTAAAGACCCAGGTTATGATCCCCTCGCGTTCATGGTTGAGGAGGCACACAAACGTGGCCTGGAGTTCCACGCTTGGTTTAATCCGTTTAGAGCAACGAATTCGGCGAGTACATCCAATCTGGCTGCAAATCACATCTCGAAGCTTCATCCTGACTGGATTGTGAATGCGTCCGGCAAAATGTACATTAACCCGGGTATCCCGGAAGCCAGACAGCATATTATCGATACGATCATGGAAGTGGTCAATCAGTATGATATTGATGGTGTACATCTGGATGATTATTTCTATCCTTCTAATGTTACTTTCAATGATGATGCGGCCTTCAAAACCTATAACA
This sequence comes from Paenibacillus amylolyticus, assembly GCF_001570725.1. Taxonomy (GTDB): domain Bacteria; phylum Bacillota; class Bacilli; order Paenibacillales; family Paenibacillaceae; genus Paenibacillus; species Paenibacillus amylolyticus_A. The sequence continues at coordinate 3,160,052 of NZ_BCNV01000001.1, read as the reverse complement.
CATTAAATACCAAAGACCGTGCTGAATGGCGTCGTGACAATATTAATCAATTCGTCAAGCAGCTGGGACAGAGCATTCACAGAGTTAAAGCTAACGTTGAATATGGAATTAGTCCGTTTGGTGTATGGCGTAACAAATCTGTTGATCTAACCGGCTCTGATACCAAAGCAGGAGTAACCGCATATGACAGCATGAATGCCGATGTGCGGACATGGATTAACCAGGAGTGGATTGACTATGTCGCTCCGCAGGTGTATTGGAGTATGACACTAAGCGTAGCCCGATACGACAAAGTCGTGGATTGGTGGGCGAATGAAGTGGCTAACACGAATGTGAAATTGTATATTGGCCACTCTCCTTATAAGTTAGGTACGCCAGAAATTGGCTGGCAGACATCACAGGAGATCATCGATCAGCTGAACTACAACAAGAAGTATGCTTCAGTTAAAGGGGATATTTACTTTAGTTCACAGTACCTGACGAAGAATCCTCTCGGACTGATTGCCAAATTGAAAGCTTACTATGGTCTTTAGAACATTTTAACCATACAGTTATAAGACAAACCCTTGTTCTCATAGAGTGGCAGTAGAAACGTGGCTGCCTGGAGAACGGGGGTTTTGTTGTGTTAATTAACGCGGTGTTTGAAGGTGGAGGCGTCAAGGGAATCTCGCTTGCGGGTGCTGTGCAGGGTGCTCAAGACTGCGGCATTCAGTTTAATCGCGTAGCAGGCACATCATCTGGTTCCATAGTAGCTGCACTGCTGGCGGCGGGTTACCGGGCCGAAGAGATGAAAGTCATTATTGAGAATACGCCGTTTGCTTCATTGCTGCGTCGTTCCCCCATATTTAATACCCGATGGATCGGACCCGCAGCTAGGCTGTTCTTGAAGAAAGGACTGTATTCGGGAGAAGCGCTTGAATCTTGGATTCGCAAGATGCTGGAGCAGAAAGGTATTCGCACCTTTGCTGACTTGCCCCAAGGCAAGCTGCTTATTACCGCATCAGATATATCCAATGGCACCATTCTGGTGCTGCCGGACGATATTCGGCGTTTCGGAATCGATCCTGCCAAGCTGGATGTTGCGAAAGCGGTACGTATGAGTTGCAGTATTCCGTATTTTTTCGATCCGGTCGTGATACGGAAATCGCCGGTATTCTCCAAAGGTCTACCTTTTCAAGATCAGTTCGTATATGTCGTGGATGGTGGATTGCTTAGCAATTTTCCGCTGTGGCTCTTTGATGGGGATCGTACGGAACGAGAGGGAGACGTTATTCCGGTTGTCGGATTCAAAATGGTGGGTAAGACGGAAGTGGAACCTGCCCGGATTAAAGGACCGCTAAGCATGCTTCAGGCCCTTGTGGAGACGATGCTCACAGCACATGATGAGCGCTATATCGAACAGATTAACCGGTTTCGGACAGTGAAGATACCAACGCTTGGGATTAAACCGACGCAGTTTCATTTATCATTACAGGACAGTACGGCTTTATATCGTTCCGGTGCTACTGCGGGAACTGAATTTTTTAATGGGTGGAATACGAAAATGTATGGTGATCAGTTGGACAAACAAAGAAAAGAACTGCGCAAGAAACAGGCGGAAGTCCCGCCTCTGATCCCCGTATAAACGTGAAAAAAGCAATTCTCCGCTTGTTGAGAGAATTGCTTTTTTGTATGTTCCATAGGTTTTAGTGAAATTTCGGTATATCTTCATCGCTTTTACCTTTTTGTCCCTGAATCACTTGGAAAGGATAATCCTTGCGTTTCTTTGAAGAGCCGCTGCTCTTTCTGGCACCGGACTGTGCATTGACTTTCGCCATGGTACGTGCCGATGGCTTAATCTTCGGTGATTTGGCTTTTTGTGCCCAGCGACGAGGCGGATACTTATACAGCAGGAATACAGCTCCGAACACGACCAGTGGAATAATGATCCTGGATGGACTTGCGCTCCCCAACCAAGTCAAGACTCCAACAGCAGCTAGTGCGATGAACGTCCAAAATAAGATTGCCTGCTTGTTCATATCATTCACCCTTTCACAGGATCGAGTGTTGCAACAGGTACTTCTGATGTGGCAGAGACATTGGCGAGCTTGGCATCCAACTCACGCATACGATTAAACGAAGCAATCGATACTTCAACCTGTTCATTGGTCGGTTCTTTTGTTGTCAGCAATTGCAGCCACAATCCCGGGTATCCGAGATAACGCAGTACAGGAATATCACGTACGGAGTTCGTAAGCTTCAACAGTTCAAAAGAAATGCCCAGTACAACTGGCAACAACAGCAAACGCTGGCCCATCCGTTCCCAGAGGTTATCGTACGTGAAGAGGGAGTAAAGAAACACCCCAATAATGACAGTCAACATAATGAAACTGCTTCCGCAACGGTAGTGCAGTCGGCTGTACTTTTGCACGTTCTCTGGTGTCAATTCTTCGCCGGCTTCATGTGCGCTGATCACCTTGTGTTCCGCTCCATGGTACTGGAAGAGACGTTTGATCATCGGCGTCTGTGAGATTAACCAGAGATAGGCGAGTAACAGGATCAGCTTAATGCCGCCTTCCAGTAAATTATGCAAAAACTGATTGTCGAATGCATTTTTAAATAGAAAATTCTCGATAACAACAGGAAGCAGTGTCAGCACAACTTTACCAAAAAGGAATGAAAGGATAGCTACGGCAGTTACACCAATGATCATGCTAAGGCTCCAACCCGATCCTTCTTTCTCTTTTTGCTTGGCTTTTTCTTCCGGTTCCAGTTCATCATCAGCATAGGCGTCAGCAGAATAATTGAGATGTCTGCTACCTTTGACACTTGAATCTATAATGCTGACAATTCCGCGTAATAAAGGAATCCGCCGCAATTTCGTGACCCAGGACTTGTCTTGCTTGGGAACTTCCAGATACGTAATTTCGCCGTCTTTTCTACGAACAGCTGTAACGTTGACATGTTTCCCACCGAACATTACGCCTTCAATGACAGCTTGCCCCCCATAGCTGACAGGCTTGGATTGTTGAGGCAAATTATTCACCTTCCTATTCTGTTCTAGGCCTTCGCGATCAAAGGCAGTTTAATAACCCTATTGTATCGAATTTTAAGAGCAATTTCTAGTTTGTGAGTCAAACCTTGAAGAGTGTTGTTAAGATTGTCATGTTTTGAACATACTACCTCGTAGAATCAGACCAAAAATTCGGGGCATAATGCGGCTTTATCAACTGGATGAAGGAGAATATCGATGACAGAACGCAAGCATGAAGATACATCACAAGATGAAGGTCAACGTCCGAAAGAACGGCAGCAAAAAGACAAGGGCAGGCGCGCTACCCAAAGGCAAGGTCAAGCACACTACTACACCAAGCCATTTTCCTTTGCGTTAGAGCTTGGCTTCTTTGCCGGTTTTATCTGGGGAGGGCTACACTGGCTATTCTATCTGCTGCATTTTACGATTGTGCCGGTGGGATTTCTGGCCGAGCCTTTTTTCAAACATGAATATATATATACCGCAGCTGGGCATTTGACAGGCTGGCTGTTTTTTATCGTCTTTTCCATCTTGGCTTCCTTGCTTTACACGTTCACGATTCGAAAACTGAAAGGACCTATACCCGGCATGGTGTATGGAATCGTCTGGTGGCTGATTCTCTTTATACTGGTAGGACCAAAACTGGGGATGATGAAGCCTTTGAACGATTTAACGTGGGATTCGATCATCACGGAACTCTGTTTCTTTTTGTTATGGGGGCTGTTCATTGGTTACACGGTAGCCATGGAGTATACGGATGAACGCAAACGCGAGCCGGAGCAAGCGGGGGCATAGCGCAAAAAAGCTTCTCAATCCGGCAATGCCTGTGTTAAAATAGCAGATGGTTATTTGCAGAGAGGGTGGAGCAGCGATGAAACGAATTATTGTGATCAATGGTCCGAACCTGAACATGCTTGGTGTACGTGAACCGGGCATCTATGGAACGCTTAGTCTGAAGGATATTGAGGACAAAATTCGCAGACAGGCTGATGAACTTGGCGTCTCCATCGCTTTTTATCAATCGAACCATGAAGGGGACATCATTGACCGCATTCATGCAGCAATGGGTGAGGCAGACGGAATTATACTGAATGCCGGAGCATTTACCCATTATAGCTATGCTATACGTGATGCAATCAATGCTGTAAAAGTCCCTACGGTGGAAGTACATCTATCCAACATTCATGCACGCGAAGCGTTCAGACATCATTCAGTGATTGCAGCGGAAACAATCGGGCAGATTGCCGGATTTGGCGAAGTAAGCTATGAACTGGGATTGCTGGCTCTTGTGCGTCATCTGGACAAACAAACCTGAGCCGGGAACCCGGGAATGTGAGAGAAAGAAGGGTTACCGATGGAAAACAAACGAGTAAATAAGTTGCGTGAAGCCATGCGTGAGCGTGAACTCGCAGCAATGCTGATTACAAACCCGATTAACCGTCGCTATATGACGGGTTTTACAGGCTCGGCGGGATATGTGCTGATTACGGAACAGGATGCATATTTGCTGACTGATTTCCGTTATATGTCACAAGCGCCTCAGCAAGCCAAAGGATTTACCGTTGTGGAGCATGGAGCTAAGCCGATGGATACGGTGCGCGAATTGCTGGCATCGGCAAATATCAAAGAAGTTGGCTTTGAGCAGGATAGTGTTACATTCGGAACGCACGCTGCTTATGCTGAAGCACTTCAGTCTATTGAACTGAAAGCTGTATCCGGAATCGTGGAACAACTTCGCATGTTCAAGGATCAAGAAGAGATTGCGGTCATGCAGAGAGCAGCAGATCTGGCGGATGCCACGTTCAGCCACGTTTTGCAGTTTGCAAAACCAGGAATGACGGAGCGTGAAGTGGATCTGGAGATGGAGTTTTTCATGCGCAAACATGGAGCAACGTCCTCTTCGTTCGACACGATTGTAGCATCGGGTGAACGTTCCGCTATGCCTCACGGTGTAGCGAGCAGCAAGGTCATCGGACAAAATGAGTTAATTACATTTGACTTCGGTGCACTTTTGGACGGATACTGTTCAGATCTGACACGTACCATTGCAACAGGCACACCTGTACCTGAACTGCGCAAAATTTATGACATTGTACTGGAAGCTCAGTTACATACGCTGGAGAACCTGAAACCGGGCATGACCGGACGGGAAGCAGATGCATTGGCTCGTGATATCATTGCAGGTCACGGATATGGAGATCAATTTGGACACAGCACAGGCCACGGTCTGGGTATGGAAGTTCACGAAGCTCCTCGCTTGTCCAAGCTTAGCGACGATGTATTGAAACCGGGTATGGTTGTTACCGTTGAACCGGGTATATATATTGACGGGCTTGGCGGCGTGCGTATCGAGGATGACGTAGTGATTACCGAGACGGGTATTCATATTCTCACGAAGTCGGACAAGAAGTTCACCGTAATCGGCTAAATTACAGCCACCAGGGATATAGGGCGATTTTTAATATAAAGGTACAGGTTCTTGCTGATTGTTATGGACCATTGCAAAAGTAGTGAAGGGAGCGGAATCGATTCTGAAGAAGCGAAGCGCTCGCCTTTGTCTCCTCATTTTAAACCTTATTAAAATCTAGTCGGGAAAATGAGGAGACAACAGCGATCGGAGGAACGATCCGAACCCGTAACGGTCACATCGCACATGGTCATCAATTCAGAATAAACCCACCATTACATTAACCCATCGTCTTGTATCACCTACTTTTCAACCATATCAGGAGGGATTTTTTGTGATTTCAGTAAACGATTTTAAAACAGGCTTGACCGTGCAAGTAGATAACGATATCTATACCGTGCTTGATTTCCAACACGTTAAACCAGGTAAAGGCGCTGCCTTCGTACGTTCCAAATTGAAAAACCTGCGTAATGGTAACACCGTTGAAAAAACATTCCGTGCAGGTGAAACCATTGGACGCGCGATCATTGAAAACCGTGGCGTATCCTACCTGTATGCAAGCGGTACAGAGCACACGTTCATGGATAACGAAACGTATGACCAGTTCACATTGACTAGTGACCAACTGGAATGGGAATTGAACTTCCTGAAAGAAAACATGGTCGTTAAGATCGTGAGCTACCAAGGTGAAATTCTCGGAATTGACTTGCCAACAAGCGTTGAGCTGAAAGTTATCGAGACTGAGCCAAGCGTTAAAGGTAACACTGCACAAGGCGCTACCAAAAATGCAAAAGTGGAAACAGGCTTGAACGTACAGGTTCCTTTGTTCATTAACGAAGGTGACGTTCTCCTGATTGATACACGTGAAGGTAAATACTCTTCCCGTGCGTAACTTTCACAACCTGTAAGCTACAAAAGGTTATTAACAGCCCTTTGCCATTCCTTTGGCAGAGGGTTTTTTCGAAAAAAGATTAGCCTATCAGTCGCTTTCGTAATATACTGGGTTAAAGTCATTTCTCGTAGAGAATAATGACGATGGACATCAATATGCATACTGCACAAGGTAGGGAGTGGATTTGCGTTGTCATTGTACGTCATGAAATTTGGGGGCAGCTCGGTCGGAGATACTGAACGCATGAAGCGTGTAGCCGGACGTGTTGTAGAAAAAGCTGATGAAGGACATCGGTGTGTAGTCGTGGTTTCGGCCATGGGGGATACAACTGATGATTTGATTGATCAGGCAAAACAACTGAATAGTGATCTGCCTGCTCGTGAGATGGATATGCTCTTAACGACAGGAGAACAGATTTCGATCTCCTTGTTATCGATGGCTATTCAAGCGCTTGGACGGAAGGCAGTATCATTTACGGGCTGGCAAGCGGGATTCCGCACAGAGCCGGTTCACGGAAAAGCACGTATTCATGATATTCGTCCCGATCGTGTGAATGCAGCGCTTGCTGAAGGCAACATTGTTATTGTTGCAGGCTTCCAGGGCATGACGGAAGACGGCGAGATCACAACACTGGGTCGTGGTGGTTCGGATACAACAGCTGTAGCGCTGGCCGCAGCCATTAAGGCTGATGCATGTGAGATCTATACGGATGTAGATGGAATCTATTCTACAGACCCGCGGATCGTTAAGGTTGCGCGTAAACTGAAGGAAATATCGTATGACGAAATGCTGGAACTCGCTAATTTGGGAGCAGCGGTGCTGCATCCGCGTGCGGTAGAGTACGCGAAGCATTCCGGTGTACCTTTAATTGTAAGATCCAGCTTTAACCATAATGAAGGAACGGTTGTGAAGGAGGAAGCAGCAATGGAACAAGGCGTAGTGGTTAGTGGGATTGCCTATGACAAAAACGTGGCTCGCATCAGTATTTTGGGTGTGCCGGATGTACCAGGAGTTCTGGCTGAAGTATTTGGTGCGCTTGCATCCAATCAGCTGGATGTGGACATTATCGTTCAGAGCGGAGTGATGGATGGCAAAGCGGACTTCTCGTTCTCTGTTGCGCTGTCTGATCGTGAGAACGCATTGCGTGTCATTGAAGGCCTTCACAGCCGCTTGCCTTACCGTGAAGTCACATCTGAAGAGAACCTCGTTAAAATCTCCATTGTTGGCGCAGGCATGGTTAGTCACCCGGGTGTAGCTGCCAAGATGTTCAAAGTCATTTCCGCTGAGGGCGTGAGCATCAAGATGGTGAGCACTTCCGAGATCAAAGTATCTTGTGTCATTGACGGAGATAAGCTGCATGACGTAATTAAGGCATTGCATACAGCATATGATCTCGACACTGCTGAGCAAGCCGTTATTGGTGGACCTCAAGATCGCAGATAACAATTTTCTGCATATGCAAACATAGCAAAGGTGTACTATTGCCAACGGGCAGCAGTACACCTTTTTTGTTTTCTCATAGTCATTCTCACAGCAACTTGAATATCTTCCCCCCGCGTATGCCTCTATAAGGTTGCATGCGGTTCCCTTCCCCCATCTCGGGAACACAATCCAGCAGATTTAATTGAGAGCAATATGAAATGTCATGAACCCTGCCTAACTTTTCAAGTCTACGCCCGCTAACAGATCCCTGCACCAGCTCCGGGATGCTCTCCTGACATTGGGATACCGCCTGATAAAGTACTATGCCGAGATCATTTAGTTGGATGGGAGAACAGGATTGACGGTGCAGTTCGTCGATGATACATCCAGCACACAAGGCGTCTTCCAGTGCAAATTCATCCTGATTCCCCGCACATAACAGCAATACATCTCGTTGAAGTTCGCACAGAATTGCTGCGACAGCCCTGACATTGAGAAATGATCCAGCTAGTACATGTTTCGCCCTGGAAGCTTTGATCAAGGCTCGGGTTCCATCGGTTGTGGTTAGGATGATCGTTTTATCTGCAATGTCCTCAGTCATATATTCATAGGGGGAGTTACCCACCTCGAATCCGGTAATTTTTTTGTCAAAACGCTCCCCGCCTCGAATGCAATCTTTCACTTCCATCTGCTTGGCTTGCGGAACCGTCTCTACGGCAATCACAGCCGCAGCATCATGCGCCAGGGCCGTAACAATCGTGCTGGTCGTACACAATACATCAATAACAACTGCACTTCGCCCTGCAATATCAATGGTACGTACTTCATTCACATTGCCTACCACATCAACTCGCACTCCCCACAACTCCTTTCTGTATCTGGGGATCGGTAGTTCTTTTTGAAGCTGAATGGAACTTACCTATCTGCAATTACTATATGCATGCACATCTAGACGGGTGCCTAGAACAGGAGGTACATCTATGGTTTTAACTCTCAACCGTATTCTGAAGAAATGATAGATTTCAGCGTCATAAATTAAATGTACAGGCATAAACTTGAGATATGAACAAGCGCCAGAAGCGTGAACCATATGATCTCAAGGTTGGAGGAGCCTACTCATGAAGGTGAACTGGAAGGAACTTTTTCCGGAACCGATCCGAACTATTCTCGGAAGAATGCCACCCGCTCTGTTGGAACAAGTGGAGGAAGTACGTATTCGTGAAGGCAGACCCCTGGAGATTAATGCAGGCAACACATACCACTTCCTGACATCTCAAGGTAGCCCGACAGGGAAACCGGAAGAAGCGTATGTTCCTCAGAAAGAGGTGACTCACAGGTTGCTGGATCTGATCAGTAACCATTCACTTTATACATTGGAAGAGGAACTGCGTAAAGGGTTCATCACCATACCCGGGGGACATCGAATTGGACTTGCTGGCCGAACGGTACTAAGTGGTGGGCGTGTCGAATACCTGCGCGACATCAACGGATTTAATGTTCGGGTAGCGCGTGAGGTACATGGAGTGGCTGATCGTATCCTTCCTTATCTTCTCGACATGAAGAGCGGACAGGTCTTCCATACATTGATCCTTTCACCGCCTCAACAAGGAAAAACGACGTTACTGCGAGATCTGGCGAGACAAATTAGCAGTGGTACGAAGCTTACAGGGGGCAGTGAACTGGTTCAGGGAATACGTCCGCGTCTGAAAGTGGGCATTGTGGATGAAAGGTCCGAAATCGCCGGGAGCTACAAAGGAGTACCTGGATTCGACGTAGGCCCACGAACAGATGTCATGGACGGTTGTCCGAAGGCTGAGGGCATGATGATGATGCTTCGCTCCATGTCGCCCGATGTCCTCATTGTGGACGAGATCGGTCGTCCGGAGGATGCTGAGGCGGTGATGGAAGCCCTGCATGCAGGCGTCTCTGTGATCGCGACTGCTCATGGCCGTGACCTATCAGAGTTGTCGGCCAGGCCCGCGCTTAGAACCTTAATTGCGGAGCAGATGTTTCAACGTTATGTCCAGCTGCAACGGACGAGCCGGGGAATGAGCTTTCGTCTGGCTGATGGCAAAATGCGTGTGTTGCAGCAGACCGGGGCAGGAGGTGAAGCCTTTGGTTAACATGCTAGGTGCGGTGATTATTCTGTTAGCCAGCACTCTCGCCGGTTTTTACAAGGCCAGACAATATGCATTAAGACCGAGACAGTTGCGAGAACTCATTGCAGCCCTCCAGCGACTAATGACGGAGATTAACTATGGGCTCACTCCCCTTCCCGATGCCATGGGCAAGATGGGAGCCCAGACCAAAGAACCTGTAAAGACGCTGTTCCTTCATGCAGCCACACAGATGGAACCTCCTCATGGACTCACTGCCCGGGAAAGTCTGCAGTCAGGTGTGGATCTGGCGTGGGGGAGATCGGCCATGAAGGCTGACGAGCGGGAAGTCATGCTGCAATTAAGCTTCAGCCTTGGCACAAGTGACCGTCAGGATCAGACCAAACATATATCGTTAGCCATTCAACAACTAATGCATGAGGAATCCCGTGCCCAGGCCGATCAACTGAAATATGAACGAATGAGCCGAAGCCTCGGGATGCTTGTCGGAGCGTTAATCGTCATTCTGATCTTCTGAAATAGCCGGGATAGTGAGGTGCCAAGGTCATGAATTTAGAAGTGAACGCAATCTTTCAAATTGCGGGTATCGGAATCATTATTGCCATGATTCACACGGTACTGAAACAAATGGGAAAGGAAGATATGGCTCACTGGGTGACCGTAATCGGATTTGTCGTTGTATTGTTCATGGTGGTCCGTATGCTGGACAGCCTGCTACAAGAGATCAAATCGATATTTCTTTTTCAATGAAAACGGTCATGAAGCCGGATGGTGGTGACCTGTGGAAATTATCCAAGTTGTAGGTTTGGCGCTCATCGCAACAGTGCTCATTCTGGTCATTAAAGAACAGAAGCCGATGTTTGCTTTTCTGATTGCTGCTGCGACTGGCATTGTGATCTTTATGTTGTTAATTGGCAAGATCGGTGCAGTCATCGAAGTGTTGAAGCGGTTGGCTGAGAATTCAGGCATGGAGAGCATCTATCTGAAAACGGTGCTGAAAATTATTGGCATAGCATACATTGCTGAATTTGGCGCACAGATCGTCAGGGATGCAGGCCAGGAGAGCATTGCGTCCAAGATCGAACTGGCTGGTAAGGTGTTAATCCTTGTACTTGCTATACCGATCATCAGCATTATTATCGAAACCGTCATGAAGCTGATGCCGGTGTAGAAGGGGCGTGCGGACTTCATATGAAATCAATGCATCATAAGCCGCAGTGGCGCCTTACGGTTGTGCTGATGCTCTGTTTTCTGTTCGGTATCCTGGGACAGGTTACTGCAAGCTCGCCTTCTGGCGAGTGGATGGAGCAGCAGGCCGATCAGCTTCCCAAGGATCAGGTGGAGAAATACTGGGATCAACTGATGCAACAATACGGTGGTTTTTTCCCGGACGGGAAAACCCCTTCCTTCATGGATATGTTAATCCCCGGCAATGAAGGATTCAGCCTGAAATCGGTGTTTGTAGCCATAGGAACCTTCATGCTGCATGAAATTTTATATAATGGCAAGCTTCTGGTCACGATTGTGATGTTAAGCGTACTCAGCATGATCCTGGAGACCCTTCAGACCGCATTTGAGAAAAATAATATTAGCAAAATCGCCTACTCCATCTGTTACATGGTCATCATCATCATTGCGATTAACAGCTTCAGTGTGGCGATTGGATACGCCAAGGATGCCATAACCGGCATGATCAACTTTATGATGGCAATGGTACCGTTGTTATTCACACTGCTCGCTTCCATGGGTAACGTCATCACCGTCTCCGTGACCCATCCGCTCATTATTTTCATGATCCATCTGGTGAGTACATTGATTCACATGCTGGTATTTCCGCTACTCTTCTTCTCGGCTGTTCTGCATCTCGTCAGTTCATTGTCTGACAAGTACAAGCTGACACAGCTGGCAGACCTCCTGCGCAATATTAGCGTAGCGCTACTGGGTATCCTGCTGACGATGTTTCTGGGTGTAATCTCGGTTCAGGGAGCATCGGGCTCCGTAGCAGATGGGGTCAGCTTGAAAGCCGCCAAATACATTGCAGGCAACTTTGTGCCTGTCGTGGGCAGGACATTTGCAGATGCGACGGACACGGTAATTACAGCTTCTTTACTTGTTAAAAATGCAATCGGACTAACCGGGGTGATCATCATTCTGTTTCTATGCGCCTTTCCGGCACTCAAGATTCTGGCTCTTGCCTTGATATATAACGTCACTGGTGCCATCATGCAACCGCTAGGAGACACCCCGATTGTAGGATGCCTGCAAGCCATTGGCAAGAGCATGATCTACGTATTTGCGGCGCTGGCAGCCGTTGGGCTGATGTTTTTCTTGGCAATTACCATCCTGCTGACTGCGGGGAATCTAACTGTCATGATGCGCTGAATGTATGTTGGCAAGAAAGGGGTTGGAAAAGGATGGGGTGGCTGAGCAACTGGCTCCAGGAATTGATCATGATCGTTCTGCTGGCGACTTTCGTGGATATGCTGTTGCCCAATCGATCCATGGAACGTTATGTCAAGCTTGTGCTGAGCCTTCTCATCCTGCTGACTCTTTTATCACCGATAACAAAGCTCCTCAGAAGTGATCCGGTTGGCGAGTTGAAGCGCGCAATGACGGCAATGGACGCTCCATCGGATGGGAATGCAACGCTCGAACAGATTCTGGCTCAGGGCAAGCGGCTGCAAGCGGGCGAACAGGAACAATCCCTGCAATGGACAGCGAAAGAACTGGCTAATGTCATGAAAGGCCAGATTGAAGAAACAACAGGAGCAAAGGTTCGGTCCGTAGAGGTACAACTGGCGATGAGTAAGTATGAAACGGAAATGGAAGCCGCCTCGTCAGTCGAACTACCTGTGATCCAGCGTGTGGTGGTCGAAATGGCAGGAGAGGATGCAGGAGAAGGAGTGAAGTCAAGGCAGCAAGAAATTGCTGCAAACACACAGCCCATATTCGGAACAGACACAGAATCAGAGAAGGATGAATCGCAGCTAACACAGCAGCCCATCCAGATTGGTCAGATTGAAGTGCCTGATGTACAGGTTGATGTGAGTAAAAGTCAACATGATGGAAATGAAGTGCCTTCCGAGCCTGTTATACGAGATCAGGCGGATGAGAAGAAGCAGCAAGGTGAGACATCCACAAGGTCCGATCATGCGGTGCAGATTATTACTTTGTTGACTGAAAAGTGGGATGTTGATGCGAACAAAGTTCAAGTGAAAGAACCGAAAAGTGCTGAAGTGCTCTGAGAAGGAGGGTGTCCGATGAAACAATGGTTCAAAAAGATGGAAACCTGGATGGGTGGCGGGGAAGGCGGGGCAAGGCGAAGCCAAACCTTCCGTTGGCTGATTATCCTCGGTTTGATCGGAGTGGGAATCATGCTGTTCAATTCCTTCGTCAATGTCAAAAAAATTGATTCCGAAAATATCGGTCGGGAACCACCGGACCCGGCAACATCGATGGCATCCATACAGAGTGCTCCGATGGATCAGAACCCTTTTCAGGCAATCGAAATTGCATTTGAGGACAAAATCAAAAGTGTGCTGGAAAACATTGTTGGTGTGGGAACGGTGGATGTAATGGTCACCGTGGATTCCACAGAGGAACTGGTCGTTCAGCGGAATGTGAAGGATTCTCAGCAACTTACCGAAGAAACCGATGCTAACGGGGGCAAGCGACATATGACGCAGTATACCCGCGATGGCGAGATTATCACGTACGAAATATCAGGGGATCAGACACCCATAGTGACCAAAAAGCTCAAACCGCAGATCCGTGGGGTGCTTGTGGTTGCGAGGGGTGCAGAGAACAAGGTTGTGAAGGACCTGATAACCGATGCTGTGGAAAAAGGACTGAATGTAGCAGCCTACCGGATCTCGGTTGTACCGCGTAAACAAGACTAATCGGGTGTGATGAATCACAAGATTCAATTCTCATAAGATTGAAGCCAATTTGAGGAGGAAGTTCTAATGAATAACAAACGTCAAACGGTATGGCTCGTTTCCATGCTGAGTCTGATGGTCATTTTGTCCGCGTATTATCTGTTCACTGAGGATTCCGGTCCAGTCAATGCACCAGTGGCTGACAGTCAGCAAGTTGATGGAATCAAGCAAGGGGAAGCAAAGGAGACAGCAGGCATTCTTGATCCAACAGAAGGTTTGGTTGTGAATGAAGTGGTGAATAGCGGCGAAGTTGAAAGTGATCCAAGTGCGCCTGGCGCTGCGGAAGAACCGGCGGCTACGGAAGGTAAAGAAACTGGAAATACAGAGAAAACACCTGCTGTCGAATCAGGCGAGAATAAGGGTGAAGCAGGCAAAGAAGCTGACAAGGAAACCGACAAAGGTGCAGCAACCACACCAGAGACGGAAGGTCAGACAGAAGGCACTGCAACGAAAACGGACGAGGAAGTCCTCAAGGAAATGGAAGAGCAGAATACGACAGCATCTGCGAGTAGCCAGTTCCAGAACTACCAGTGGCAACGTGAGGAAAGCAACAATCGCAAGTATGAGGAACTGATGACCGTCGCAGGTGATCTGAGCAAAACGCCAGAGGAAAATGCCAAAGCAACGGAGCAACTCCGTACACTGGAAGAAAAAGAAGCTAAAATCACTGGCATTGAGGAGACGCTCTCTCAACAGTTCGCTAATGCGATCGTTCAAGAAGATGCCGACAAGTATAAAGTTGTGGTCCTCAGTGACAAACTGGATGTAAAACAGGCGGTATCCATTGTGGATCTGGTCATGAAAGAATTGGCGGTTTCCCAGAACAAAATCAGTGTTCAATACGTTACAGAACAGTAATCCAAATCATGGAAATGCAGTCCCGGGAGCTGGTTGTACTCTCGGGCTCTTTCCATTTTTAACGATTATGATATAATACATAAAGCCATATGACCGTCCTAGTGAGACTGGCATGATGCCGAAGGAGTGAATAATGGAAATGTTTAAATTGAGTGAGATCAAAGAACTGATCAAACTGGTAGATGAAAGTTCCGTTCAAGAGTTGGAAATTGAAAATGAAGGATCACGGTTATCGATCCGCAAACCGGGCAAAACGGAGTATGTTCAAGCAGCTGCTGTGCAACCGCAAATGATTGCTGCTCCGCAAGTACAGCCGGCAGCAGTGGTAAGTGAAGCTGCACCGCAGGTCGATACTACAAGTCATTTACATAAAATTGTATCTCCGATGGTAGGTACTTTTTACAGAGCTTCCTCGCCGGAAGCGGGTCCTTTTGTGAGCGCTGGTGATAAAGTTGTTGAGAAAACAACGGTATGTATCATCGAAGCTATGAAGCTGATGAACGAGCTTGATGCTGACATCAAGGGAGAAATCGTTGAAGTGCTGGTTGAGAACGGACAGCTGGTCGAGTATGGACAGCCCCTTTTCCTGGTGAAACCGGAATAACCGTTATAGCTGGTTAACAGCTAACCGCATGAGCTTCGAAGGAGGACAAAACGAAATGAAATTTCAAAAAATACTGATTGCGAACCGTGGAGAGATTGCGGTACGTATTATTCGCGCCTGCCGCGAAATCGGCATCTCAACGGTAGCCGTCTATTCGGAAGCAGATAAGGATTCTTTGCATGTTCGTCTTGCAGATGAGGCTTACTGTATCGGACCGACACTGTCCAAGGACAGTTACCTCAACTTCACCAACCTGATGAGTGTAGCTACGCTGACGGAATGTGATGCAATCCACCCTGGATACGGTTTTTTGGCGGAGAATGCTGATTTTGCAGAAATCTGTGGTTCCTGCAACATCACATTCATCGGGCCTTCACCTGAAGCCATTACCAAAATGGGGGACAAGGCTGTTGCCAAACAAACGATGAAAGATGCAGGAGTACCTGTTATTCCTGGATCAGACGGCCTCGTTGAAAATATGGATGAAGCCATCATGATTGCTAGAGATATCGGATATCCTATCATTATCAAAGCGACTGCTGGTGGCGGAGGTAAGGGAATTCGTATCGCCGAAGATGAAGAAACGCTGATTAAGCAGATTACTGCTGCTCAGCAGGAAGCACAAAAGGCATTTGGCAATGCAGGTGTATATCTGGAGAAATTCCTGACAGGTATGAAACACGTGGAAATTCAGATCATTGCTGATAAACACGGAAATGCAGCACACTTAGGAGAGCGTGATTGCTCGGTTCAGCGTCGTCGCCAGAAATTGGTAGAAGAAGCTCCTTGTCCGATCCTCTCCGAAGATGTGCGTACATTGATGGGGGAAGCTGCGGTACGGGCAGCCCTTGCTGTGGATTACTCGGGAGCGGGTACATTGGAGTTCCTGCTCAGCCCGAATGGCGAATTCTATTTCATGGAGATGAACACGCGTATTCAGGTAGAGCATCCGGTCACTGAGATGGTTACTGGCGTGGACCTGATCCGTGAGATGATCTCAGTAGCTGAAGGCAACCCACTTTCATTCCGTCAGGAAGACGTGGTTATCAATGGTTGGGCCATTGAATGTCGTATCAATGCGGAAGATCCGGACCGTAACTTCATGCCATCACCAGGCAAAATCGGATTCTACCTTGCACCGGGAGGACCGGGCGTGCGTGTAGATAGTGCAGCTTATCCTGGTTATACCATTTCACCTTTCTACGACTCCATGATCGCGAAGTTGATTGTGTGGGGGGCGAATCGTGAAGAAGCGATTGCCAAGATGAAACGTGCGCTTGGGGAATTTGCCATTGAAGGCATATCCACAACAATCCCTTTCCATCAAAAATTGCTGGAGCACCCAACGTTCATTCGTGGTGACTTTGATATCAAATTCCTTGAGGAAAACGAGATTTAAAAGGTATATTGGGCTTGTTTGTCATAATGTAGCCCAAATGATATAGTATGAATAATAAGAGCGCATGTCTCCTGCAAAGGATAAGCCCGCACCTCGCGGATGTTTGCAGGAGTTCCGGTAAAGCCGGACCGGAAGGGTTCTGAGGGTTGATTGACCTGAGTCCAGCGCCCTGACGGATGGCCGCAAACTTATCTCGCGAAAGGTGTGTTGAACAGTTATGAGTACACTACCGACTGAATTTGAACGAACGGATATCGGTGAAATCCAGATCGCACCTGAAGTTATTGAAGTGATTGCTGGATTGGCGACCCTTGAAGTGAAAGGTGTTGCAGGCATGAGTGGAGGATTCGCTGGCGGATTTGCTGAATTGCTTGGTCGCAAAAACCTTTCCAAAGGCGTTAAAGTTGAAGTAGGCCAACGTGAAGCTGCAGTTGATGTTTCCGTAATTATCGAGTACGGATACCGTCTGCCACAGGTGGCTACGGAGATTCAACAGAATGTGAAACGTTCCATCGAGAACATGACAGGCTTGAATGTGAATGAAGTGAATGTGCACATTCATGACGTTCAGTTCAAGAGCACCGAGAAAGTGGAAGAAATCGACCTGAACAGTCAGCGCGTAAAATAAAAGAAGACAGATTCCCCCGGCATCAACTGCCGGGGGTTATCCCGTCTTGGACAGGTCTTCATTATAGCGAAAGCTAGATGAGGGTCTGATTTTTTGCTAGTGAACAGGTAAGTAATGTTAGTGAGCAAGGGAGGCTGTGCAGTTCGTGGCTAAAATACTGGATCGGCTTCTGTTGTTTATATACAGCATAAGCGTTGGAGCAATATCGGCAGCCGTCATTCTTCTGATCAGCGGTGTGCTGCCTTACGAATTGAATTACCAGCAGGAACAAAACGTTATTGTTGCGTCGGTTATTGCAGCAGCGATTTTGTTTATCCTGAGTTTGCGATTTTTCTACATCTCGGTTCGGCGTGAGCGTGCATCGTTGCCGTCTGTGGATCAACGTACTGAGTTTGGTGATGTACAGATTTCAATGGAGACGATTGAGAATCTCTGTTTGAAGGCGACTTCCCGTTTCCGGGGAGTACGTGATGTCAAGGCACGCATACGTGTGGTTGAGTCAGGACTGGAGATTATGATCCGTGCGGTAGTGGATGGAGAGACACCTATTCCTGCGCTGACTTCTGATCTGCAAAAGGCGATACATGATCATGTACAAGAGATTACGGGTATTCCGGTATCTTTTGTCACGGTGTATATCGCTAATGTAACCCAGTCGCCTAACTACAAGAGTCGAGTGGAATGAGGTGAGTTTCACTGATGCTGTGGAAAGAGATTTGGGATAGTCACAGAGGCCGAATTACCGGAATTATCGGCGGCATCTTTTTTGGATTTCTTTATGTATGGATCGGTTTTTGGGATATGTTGTTCTTTGCACTCTTGGTGTTCATCGGTTATACGTTAGGCAGACGAAGCGATTCGAAGCTGGGTTCGTCCATTCCCTGGAGGGAGTGGGGACAATGGCTCGGCGATCGCTGGCGTCCGTTTAAGTGACCTGCCTGAACCCTGCAATATGTTTCTTCCGAAAATAGAGCTGTAGTTTAGGTTGCCCGTTTTTTGGAGGAAACGTATTGCAGGTTTTTTTGTGAAAAGGGATAACAATAACAATACCGTGGAAGCCATCGATCTATCCGATACAGGATAACATGTGATGGTTGCATGATTTTAAAATAAGCATGATGACGCTCCAGACGGAGCGCTGCAGGAGGCAGGACATGAAAAGACGTTTGGCAAGGGAAATTGCAGTACAAAGTCTGTATCAGATGGAAATGAATGAGGTCGGCGCAGCAGAAGCTGTGAACATGCTGATCAATGAAGCCGCTGAAGATAATGAAACCGAAGTGGTTATCCGCGATGCAGATGTAATGCGTACCTATGTTACTGAGATTGTACAAGGAGCCTGGAACAATAAAGAAGCGATTGACGGGCTGCTCGTGGATTATTTGAAAGGTTGGCAGATCAGCCGTCTGTCACGTGTGGATCGCCAGATTCTACGACTGTCTACGTATGAAATGGTATTCTGTGATGACATTCCGGCAAAGGTATCCGTCAATGAAGCGATTGAACTGTCCAAATATTTTGGCACAGATGAATCCGGCAAGTTCGTCAATGGCGTACTTGGACGCATGATTCAGGAAGTTGACGCTATTAAAGCAAAATTATCTTAAGCTATGATTAACTATAGTGCGTGTTCAAAAGGACCGGTTTTCAGTACCCTTCGTAATCAAAAGCGGTTTTTTTGAACAACCTCTAAATTTATATTCACATAAGGGAGAGAGAGTACAATGACAGCATCTATTATTAACGGTAAAGAAGTATCCCAAGAGATCCGCGCAAGCATGACAACAGAAGTAAAACAGCTTAGCGAACAGGGGGTAGTACCTGGTCTGGCTGTTGTGCTCGTCGGCGAAGATCCGGCATCCCAAGTATATGTGCGTAATAAAGAAAAAGCATGTCACGACCTCGGATTCTACTCCGAAGTGCATCGCTTGGATGCAAACACGTCCCAAGAAGATCTGCTCGCGCTGGTGGACAAGCTGAACAATCAACAATCCATCAACGGAATTTTGGTGCAACTTCCACTACCGAAGCATATCGAAGAGAAAGCGGTTATTGATGCGATTGCCGTGGATAAAGACGTAGACGGGTTCCATCCAGTCAATGTTGGTAATCTTGTTATTGGAGACGATAGTCTGCTTCCATGCACCCCGGCGGGTGTAATTGAACTGATCAAACGTACTGGATTGGAAATGTCCGGTAAACATGCGGTAGTCATCGGAAGAAGCAATATTGTCGGCAAACCGGTATCGCTGTTGCTGCAACGTGAGAATGCGACGGTAACCATGTGTCATTCCCGCACAGCCAACATGAAAGAAATTACACGCCAGGCGGACATTCTGGTTGTAGCCATCGGCCGTGCTAATTTTGTGGATGCTGATTTTGTGAAACCGGGTGCTGTTGTTATCGATGTCGGCATGAACCGTTTGGAGAATGGCAAACTGGCAGGAGACGTTGATTTCGAGAGCGTGAAAGAAGTTTCTGGTCCTATTACACCCGTTCCTGGTGGTGTTGGTCCGATGACAATCACAATGCTGATGCAAAATACATTGATCGCTGCCAAGCGCGCTCACGGATTGGCCTAGGGTTTTGTCTGTGGCAGATCAAAAAATCTACTCCATTAAAGACCTGAACCGATATATTCGAATGAAACTGGAATCGGATCAGGTCCTGTCGGACGTTTGGCTACGCGGGGAGATTTCGAATTTCACACATCACTCCAGCGGCCATATGTATTTTACATTGAAGGACAAGGACAGCCGGATTAAGTCGATTATGTTTGCGTCCCATAACCAGCGATTACCCTTTGTACCGAAGGAGGGTGCAAGGGTTATTGCTCGTGGTAATGTCTCGGTGTATGAACGGGATGGGCAGTATCAATTCTATGCTACCCATATGCAACCGGACGGGATTGGGAGTCTGTATCTGGCTTACGAACAGCTCAAGAAAAAGCTCGAGGATGAAGGGTTATTTTCACCTTCGCGAAAAAGACAGATCCCACGTTATCCACAGACCATCGGTGTCGTAACTTCACCGACGGGAGCGGCGGTGCGGGATATTATGATCACACTCCAACGTAGATACCCTTCTGCCAAAGTTGTTTTGTATCCGGTTCTGGTTCAAGGCAAAGGTGCAGCACCTTCCATCGTCAAAGCGATTGGCAACCTGAACCGGATGGGAGAAGCTGATGTACTTATCGTTGGACGCGGAGGCGGTTCATTGGAGGAATTATGGGCCTTCAATGAGGAGATTGTGGCAAGAGCGATAGTCGCTTCGGATATTCCTGTTATTTCTGCGGTTGGGCACGAAACGGACTTTACCATTGCCGATTTTGCAGCCGATTTGCGTGCGGCTACGCCTACAGCTGCTGCGGAACTGGCTGTACCTAATCGAGCTGAGTTGCTAGATCAGATCGGACAACGTCAGCGCCAGTTACAGCACAGCTTGCGTCAGCGCGCTGTACATAATCGTGAACGGCTCGCGAGATTACAGCGTTCGCCAGTGCTGGTTCATCCAAGACGTACCTTGATGCAGCATACGGAACGACTGGATATGATGCACCAACGGCTTTTGAGAACAGTGGATACGCGTATGAAATGGACGGGAGAGAAGCAGGAGCGTTTACGGGCGGCACTACAACGATTCAATCCTCGTGAGCAGGTCAATGCAGCACGCCGTGAAACTACGGCAGCACGCAGACAACTGGAACTTGCGATCAGGTCCATAACTAGATCCAAGCAGCAACATTGGAAATCATCTGTGCGGCATCTGGATGCGCTTAGCCCGCTTAAAGTCATGTCACGTGGATATAGCCTTGTCTATGACGAGCAAGAACAGCGATTGATCAAGTCGACGAAGGATATACAGCCTGGAGATTCAATTAAGATTAAATTAACAGACGGACAGCTGGACTGTCAGGTTTGGGGAATGAAGGAGGACGACAATACCCATGGCGAATGAACCGGAATTGAATTTTGAAGAGGCAATGGCGGCATTGGAAGACATCGTAGGTCAGCTTGAGCATGGTGATGTTCCGTTGGAACAGGCCATCGATCTGTTTCAGCGCGGGATGAAACTTTCGCAACTTTGCGGTCTGAAGCTGGAACAAGTGGAACGCAAGATCGAGATGATCGTAGAAGAAGATGGAGAGCTTCGCAAGAAGCCCTTCGGAACTGCTGACGATGAGAGCGGTGAAGTCCATGAGTAATCGTCCTTCGTTTCAAGCATACCTTGAGGAGGTCACAGCTGAGGTGACAGAAGAGTTGAAACACACTCTTCCCGATCACTGGGATGTACCCCAATCGCTGACGGATGCGATGCAGTACTCACTTATGGCCGGAGGCAAACGCCTTCGTCCTCTTCTGGTCGTTGCTGCGGCGGAAGCCTTCGGTGCACAGCGTACAGCTGCAATGCCGGTAGCCTGCGCCGTGGAGATGGTTCATACCTATTCACTGATCCACGACGACCTACCTGCGATGGATAATGATGATTACCGCAGGGGAAAATTAACGAATCATAAGGTATATGGTGAAGCAACCGCCATATTGGCGGGCGATGCGTTGCTAACTCATGCTTTTTATAGCATTGTTCAAGCGGGTCGTCGCAGCGGTGTGACGGCAGATGCGTTGCTGTCCATCGTAGAGGACATGTCCGAACTTGCTGGAGCAAGAGGCATGGTTGGCGGTCAAGTCGCGGATATGGAAGGCGAGCAAGGCATGACCGATCTTTCACAGCTCCAATATATCCATTTGCACAAAACGGGTGATCTGATTGTTTTCTCCCTCATTGCTGGAGCACGAATTGGTGGAGCAACGGAAGGACAATTGGAAGCCTTGCGTGTGTTTGGTCGTGATCTGGGGCTGGCGTTCCAGATTCAGGATGATATTCTCGACCTGACGGGCGACGAGCAAAAGATGGGTAAGAAAACACAGAGCGATGTGAATCAGCAGAAGGTAACATATCCTTATTTTATTGGCATGGAGGCTTCTGTAGCTGAGGTGAAATCCCTTACTCAATCTGCAAAAGATGCACTTGAAAGAGCCGAGTTACCTGATGCATCCAGATTGCTGGAAATTGCGGATTATCTGATGAGTCGAGACCATTAGATTCTGATGGTGTGCTGTTTCAAAACCTGTATAATCGTGTAATGAATGTAATGTCCTTTTTCTGAGTGGATGGAAAAAGTCTGTCCCGAGTGGATGCGGGAATACATATGGAGAAGGATTCTATATAACTTGCTGGCGAAAATGCTCGTTATCGGGAGTATAGTGCAGTAAATTATGATTCTTGTTCTTTTATGTTATAATGATTTAATGTCATTTGATTCATAATGTATATATGGATTTACAACAACAATCAAACAATCTAGGAAAGCGGGGAGATTCTCGTGCTGCTTCCACAAATTAAACAACCCAGTGATCTAAAGTCGATGTCTCAGGATGATCTTGCGCTTTTGTCGGCAGAGATCCGGCAGTTTCTGATTGAGAAGCTGTCCGTTACAGGGGGGCATCTCGCACCCAACTTAGGAGTGGTTGAGCTCACGGTAGCCCTGCATTACTGCTATAACAGTCCAGCAGACAAAATGATTTTCGATGTAGGGCATCAGGCTTATGTGCATAAAGTCCTGACAGGGCGTATGGATCGCTTTGATACATTGCGTCAACATAACGGCCTGTGCGGGTTTGTCAAACGCAACGAAAGTGAACATGATGTATGGGAAGCTGGACACAGCAGTACATCATTGTCGGCTGCGATGGGGATGGCCCTTGCACGTGATCTGAAGGGTGAGGACAATCAAGTCATCGCGATGATTGGTGATGGAGCGCTTACAGGTGGTATGGCATTTGAGGCCCTCAATCATATTGGTCATGAGCAGAGAAAACTGATGGTTATTCTGAATGATAATGAAATGTCCATTGCTCCAAACGTTGGGGCCATGCATAAATATTTGAGCAAAATTCGTTCGGATCGTCATTATCTGAAAGCGAAAGATGATGTCGAGGGCATGCTTAAAAAAATTCCTGCTATAGGGGACCGTTTGGCCAAATCGGCAAGCTGGATCAAAGACAGTGTCAAATATATGATGGTACCAGGTGTTCTTTTTGAAGAACTGGGCTTCACGTATTTGGGACCGATTGATGGGCATGATATTCCCAAATTGATCGAAACCTTCAAACAGGCAGATAACGTGGATGGTCCAGTGCTCGTTCATGTGCTTACAACCAAAGGCAAAGGTTATCAACCAGCAGAAGCCGATTCGCACAAGTGGCACGGGATTTCTCCGTACAAAATTGAATCCGGTCAAGTGCTGAAGGCAGTGGGGAAACCGATGTACACGGAAGTGTTCGGTCAAACCCTGATTGATCTTGCGAAGCAGGATAAGCGGATCGTAGCTGTAACGCCAGCAATGCCTACAGGATCAGGTCTTATTCCGTTCAGTAAGGAATTTCCGGATCGCATGATTGACGTTGGTATTGCAGAACAGCATGCGGCGACCATGTGTGCTGCACTGGCTATGGAAGGCTTGAAGCCGGTCTTTGCCGTGTATTCTACGTTTATGCAACGTGCTTATGATCAGATTGTACATGATATTTGCCGTCATAACGCCAACGTGATGTTTGCCATTGACCGTGCCGGGTTTGTTGGTCCGGATGGCGAGACACATCAAGGGGTATACGATGTGGCATTTATGCGCCATATTCCAAATATCGTTCTGATGATGCCAAAAGACGAAAACGAATTGCGTCATATGATGAAAACGGCGCTTGATTATAATGAAGGTCCAATTGCATACCGTTATCCACGAAACAATGTGGTGGGGGTACCTCTGGATGATGTGCTTGTACCAATACCAATTGGAACATGGGAGCAACTCCGTCCATCCGAAGGATATGCTGTCATCGCTTCAGGCTCGATGGTGCAACTTGCAGAAGAAGCAGCGGAGATGGTGAAACGGGAAGGGATTACAGCAGGCGTAATTAACGCTCGCTTCCTCAAACCTCTGGATGAGCAAATGCTGCGTGATTTGGCTGTTCGAGGCACCAAATTGATTGTACTTGAAGAAACTTCCCAAGCAGGTAGCATGGGCAGTGCGGTACTGGAGTTCTATGCAGAACAGGGATTGCATGATGTACATGTACAGCTGATGGGGATTCCGGATCGCTTCATCGAGCATGGCAGTATTAAGGAGCAACGTGAGGAAGTAGGTCTTACCGTTGAGAATGTATGTGCTGAACTGCGCAACATGGCTGTTCAATCATCTTACGGCCTGCCCAAAACACGTTTTCCTTCGTAAATTTACTTGATAGGAGAAAGACATGTCACTCCCGAAAGAACGAATTGATGTTCTGCTGGTTGAGCAGGGCTATTATGAAAGTCGTGAGAAGGCAAAAGCTGCAATCATGGCCGGACTGGTGTATGCCAATAATGAGCCGATCGAAAAGGCGGGCATGAAAATTCCAAGGGAAGCCGAGCTGAAAGTTAAAGGCTCGGTACATCCCTATGTCGGCAGAGGCGGATTGAAGCTCGAAAAAGCGATCCGTCATTTCGGCCTTGATATGAATGGACTTGTCATGCTCGACATCGGTTCATCCACCGGTGGTTTTACGGATTGTGCACTACAGCATGGTGCGTCTCATGTATACGCTATTGATGTGGGCTATAATCAGCTCGACTGGTCTTTGCGTAATGATGAGCGGGTTACCGTGATGGAACGAACCAATTTTCGCTATGTGACTCCCGAAGATCTGACGGGACCTGTGCCGAATTTTGCGAGCATTGATGTGTCGTTCATTTCATTGCGAATCATATTGCCGCCACTTCTGGCCCTTTTGAATCAACCTGCAGATATCGTAGCATTGATTAAACCTCAATTTGAAGCAGGGCGTGAAAAAGTAGGCAAGTCCGGTGTGGTACGTGATACGAAGGTACACAAGGATGTATTGCAGACGATGCTTCATTTTGCGAGTCAACTTGGTTTGCATTTGCAGAGTTTAACTTTTTCACCCATTACCGGTGGAGAAGGTAATATAGAATTTCTCGCACATTGGCGTCTGGAAGCACCAGATGCAACACAACCAGAGAACGATCCAGCTTCACTTGATGCACTTGCGGAGCAAGTTGCGAAGGAAGCAGCTCATACATTTACGGGAAACTCATCATAAGATGGGTTTCTTTTCGCTGGAAAGATGATTGGTGTAAAGGGAAATCGTTACTGGATCTCGAATATATCTTCGAGGTGAGCGATAATGGATGGACAATATGACACAATCGTTATAGGTGTACTTGCTGTCTGTTTGATCTTGTGGCTGTTCTTTGGCTTGCGTAATTGGGTGAACCGACCGATGCCTGTAAGCTTGTCTGGAATGCAGCTGAACGTGAAAATTCAGGATTCCCCGGCATTGGATTTGCTTGAAGCCCAGGGTTACGAAGTCATCGGTGGCAAAATGAAAGTTCCTCTTGCTTTTGAGGCCAATGAATCCGTTTATTACAGCAGATTATTCATTGACTATGTTGCAGAACGTGAGGATCTCAGATATCTGGTGAAGACGTCTCGTCGCAGACAACCACTTGAAATGACCGGACCGGCGTTAAGGGATCGCTTCCTCAATTATCTGTTATTATATCCGGGCTGTGAAGGGCTGCTGTATGTTGACGTCGAGGATTCCGATATTAAGTTAATCAGGCTCATGGACTATCAGGAAGATGTGTATGATGGGGATGATCTGGACTAATATAAAAGAATGAACATTGCAGGGCCAAGTCTGCGGCGAACTACACTTGCTGCTTTATTGCAATACATTTAACTGGAGGCATGTATGAAAGGACAAAGGCACATCAAGATTCGTGAAATCATTAGTCAAAATGAAATTGAGACCCAGGATGATCTGGTTGAAGCATTGCGCCAATCAGGTTTTCAGGTGACTCAGGCGACGGTATCCCGGGATATCAAAGAACTTCTGTTAATCAAGATTCCTATGGATGATGGACGGTATAAGTACTCTTTGCCGACAGATCAACGATATAATCCGATTCAAAAGTTGAAGCGTGCACTCGTGGACAATTTCCTGCACATAGATCACACGAACAATCTGGTTGTGATGAAATGTTTGCCGGGAACAGCCAACTCCATTGCAGCTTTGCTTGATAATATTGAGTGGAATGAAGTCATGGGAACGATCTGTGGAGATGACACCATCCTCATTATCTGCCGGACTGAAGATAACAGCGTGACTGTTATTGAACGCATCATGGGTTATATTGCTTAAAGTGCGTGCTCAAAAAGATTGGTTTTCAGTACCGAGAAGATGGGATGAAGCTAGAAATGGAGTAGCGGAGCGTAGGGAAACTACGTGAGCAACGGACATTTCGGCTGAATTCCATATTCGATGCTGATGATGCCACCAGGCATCCTTCGTAATCAAAAGCGGACTTTTTGAACAACCTCTTGAATCAATGGTTCAAAAACATAATTTCTGAGTTAGTCATCCGGAGGTGTTTTTGCAGATGTTAGTTACTTTATCGATTCGCAATCTGGCTGTGGTGGAAGAAGTGGACGTCGTATTCCATCCGGGGTTCCATGTACTTTCAGGGGAAACGGGTGCGGGGAAGTCGATTATTATAGATGCACTTGGCTTAATTGCCGGTGGGCGCAGTTCAGCGGATCTGATCCGGTATGGATGTGAGAAGGCAGAGATGGAAGCCCTGTTCGAGATGGAGCAGAGTCATCCGGTATGGCAGACGTTAGAGAAGCTGGGTATCCATTGTGAGCCGGAAGAGCATTTGGTCATTCGGCGTGAGCTGAATACACAGGGAAAAAGTACTTCCCGCATTAATGGGCAATTGGTCAATCTGACGATGCTGAGAGAAGTTGGCGAGAAGTTGATCAATATCCATGGACAACATGAACATCAGAGTTTGTTGCGTGCTGAGAGCCATCTGGGGCTTCTAGACACCTATGGCTCGGAAGTCATCGGACCGATCAAAGCGAAGTATCAGGAGCGCTACAGCAAGTTTATCACGGCGGAAAAAGAACTGCGTGCGCTTCAGGAGTCCAGTCAGCGTGCATATCAGCTCTTAGACATGTATCGCTTTCAACTTGAAGAGATCGCAGCCGCAAGCCTTACACGAGGTGAGGATGAATTACTCGGGGAAGAACGGGTCAAACTATCCCATAGTGAGAAAATGATGGACAGTGTTGCTGGTGCATATGATCTGCTCAGTGGTCAACGCGGGCTTGAAGCTGTGAGCATTGCTCTTTCTAGAATTGAAGACATATCTGGCTACGATAGCAAAGGTCTGCAACCGATTGTAGAGCAGTTGCAATCGGCATTTTATCAATTGGAAGATGCGACATTCCAGTTAAGGGATTACCGGGAGAAGATCGAATTTAATCCGGCAAGGCTGGAAGAAGTGGAGCAAAGGCTGAACC
Organism: Paenibacillus amylolyticus; assembly: GCF_001570725.1. GTDB lineage: Bacteria > Bacillota > Bacilli > Paenibacillales > Paenibacillaceae > Paenibacillus > Paenibacillus amylolyticus_A. The sequence goes on along the minus strand of NZ_BCNV01000001.1, from coordinate 3,132,348 downwards.
TGATTTCTGGCCTCAGACGGAAATACGGGGACAGTGTTGAACTCATTCTGAGTTATTATGATCAGATTAGCCATGAAACCGACCAGCTGGAGAACAAGGACGAACGGCTTGAGAAATTGCGAGCTGAACGTGACAAAATGCTTAATCTTGTGATGGAGTCTGCTGAAGAACTCAGCAAGGTTCGCAAACAATGTGCCGAGGAGCTGGCTGCTCAGGTGGAGAGTGAGCTCAAGGATCTGCAGATGGAGAGAACTACACTGCGTGTTCAGATCACTCCATTTGAAGATCCAAAGGGCATTGAATGGAATGGACGCCGTATTCGTCTGAATCGTCAAGGTGCGGACAACGCAGAATTCCTGATCTCACCGAACCCTGGTGAGCCACTGCGACCATTGGGCAAGATTGCTTCGGGTGGTGAGTTGTCGAGAATGATGCTGGCGATGAAGAGTATCTTTGCACGACATGACCGGATACCTGTGTTGATTTTTGATGAAGTCGATACAGGCGTTAGCGGTAGAGCAGCGCAATCCATTGCGGAAAAACTGTTCCGCTTGTCTTCGACTTGTCAGGTTTTCTCAATAACTCACTTGCCACAAGTGGCTTGTATGGCAGATCATCAGTATCTCATCGAGAAACATGTCTACGATGGACGGACGATGACACAGGTGGAATCGCTGTCAGACGAAGGCAGAGTGAAGGAATTGGCACGTATGCTCGGCGGCGTGGAAATTACAGAAAAAACGCTGCATCACGCACAGGAAATGCTGAATTTGGCGGAAGCCAAAAAAGGGTGAAACGAACGGCTGGCGTAATGTTTGACAGTAATAAAAGCCTGGGGGCGAGGTTATCTTATAGGTACGCAATTGGCGACCACCTTTCGTCAAGCGAAAGAAGCAAAGGGAGTGTGACAGCCATTGAATTCCCCCCTCAGGAAGAAATTGCTAGGTCTTTTATTTGCCTTCTTTCTTTGTGTGATTAGCCAGGCTCTTCAGCCTGTGCAAAGTTATGCTTCACTGCCCGATGAATTGCAGGTGTTTGCTGGCAGGCAAGCTGATGTTAGGCTCGCTGTACCCGCTGCTTCAAGCGCCGTTGTAGATCGTCCTGATATCGTTGGTTTGGATGATCAGGCTGCGATGCATGTTACCAGGCAACAACCTTTGCATCTTCACCCCCAACAAACGGGACATGCCAAATTAACGTTAAAGTTGTGGGGTAAAATTCCGGTCAAAACAGTGCATGTGAATGTGATTCCGGATTTGCGTGTTGTACCCGGGGGTCAAACCATTGGCGTCAAGGTTAAATCGGCGGGCATTCTGGTGGTCGGACATCATCTGGTCCGTTCCGGTCAGGATGAGCGTGTATCGCCCGGAGAAACAGCGGGCATCAAGCTTGGAGATCTCATCACGCATATGGATGGTAAACGTCTGGATGGCGTGTCAGGCGTCTCCGAGGCCGTTGAACTTGCAGGCAAAAGTAAAAAAGGCATCGATGTTGTATTAAAGCGTGGTAAGGAAACGGTTAAGACACGATTGACTCCGGCATACGACTCTGAGGATCAAGCGTGGAGGCTGGGCTTGTACATTCGTGATTCTGCAGCCGGTGTTGGTACACTTACCTTCTATGCTCCCGATCAGGGCGTATATGGCGCACTGGGCCATGTCATTACAGATATGAACACACAGACATCTATTGTTGTGGGTAGTGGTCAGATTGTTCAGTCCAATGTAACGTCAATTTCGAAGAGTGAGACCGGTGATCCGGGTGAAAAACGTGCTCATTTCCTTAAGGAAAGCAAAATTTTGGGCAATATTGAACGTAATACGGCTTTTGGCATCTTTGGTAAAATGTCCGGAAATCCTGAGCACAGTCTGTATTCGAAAGGCATTCCCGTCGCTTTCTCTCATGAAGTGAAAGAAGGCCCAGCCGAAATCCTTACCGTCGTTGACGGTCAACAAGTTGAACGCTTCTCGATTGACATTGTTCATGTAGCAGATCAATCTGAGCCAGCGACGAAAGGTCTGGTACTTCGAATCACGGACCCGAAATTGTTGGATAAGACCGGAGGCATTGTTCAAGGGATGAGTGGTAGCCCCATTGTGCAAAATGGTAAATTGATTGGTGCAGTTACTCACGTATTTGTCAATGATCCGAAATCGGGTTACGGTTGCTTCATTGAATGGATGTTACAAGATGCTGGCGTTATGATGAAAAAGGAAAACGATAAGAACCTCAAGGCTGGCTAAACAGCCCTGAGGTTCTTTTTTGTCGAAAGGAAACATAATATATCGGATAATGAAACAAATTATTTATTATATAGGATCAAGAAAAAAAAATAAAGAAAAATAATTTTCGACAGGAGGAATTTAACTTGCTGTGTCGAAAATTTAACCTGTAAGGAAATGTACGAAACGATGTTTAATTTAAAGGAGGATACCGTTTTGCAAAAAATTGAGGTATTGCTGGCCGATGATAATCGTGAATTTACGAATTTGCTTGCCGAATATATATCTGAACAGGAAGATATGGAAGTAACCGGTATTGCATACAATGGAGAAGAAGTACTGCAATTGCTGGAGCAAACTCGGGATGTGCCGGATGTATTGATTCTGGATATTATCATGCCTCATCTGGATGGACTGGGTGTGCTTGAGCGCTTGCGCAACCTGAACCTGTCTCCACAGCCTAAAGTCATTATGCTTACGGCATTCGGACAAGAGAATATCACACAGCGTGCCGTGCAACTCGGAGCTTCCTATTACATTCTTAAGCCGTTTGACATGGAAGTGCTCGCGAATCGTGTGCGTCAACTCGTGGGAACCCAGACGGCGATGTCCACAAGCAGCGGTTCATCCATGTTCATGAAATCCAATGTCGTACCAATGGGCAAACACAAAAATCTGGATGCCAGTATTACGTCCATCATACATGAAATCGGCGTTCCTGCGCATATTAAGGGATATCAGTATTTGCGAGAAGCGATTACGATGGTGTATAACAATATCGAAATTTTGGGAGCCATCACCAAAACACTGTATCCGGCGATTGCCGAAAAATTCAAAACGACCCCGTCCCGCGTCGAACGTGCGATCCGTCATGCCATTGAAGTGGCATGGACTCGTGGTAACATCGACAGCATCAGTCACTTGTTTGGCTACACGATCAACATCAGCAAGTCGAAACCAACGAACTCTGAGTTCATCGCGATGGTTGCTGACAAGCTGAGAATTGAGCATAAGGTAAGCTGAAAGGGTCAGGAGTAGTGATTGGGCAAGAAATTTTGGATTCAGATTAGATTCTAACCAAATGAAATTTGGCGGTCAATAACTGAATTCCTTCATTTCATGCCTCTAAACTTCTATCATATATGCCAACGAATACCGTCAATTATTGGATTTTAAATATCCAGTAAATGACGGTATTTTTGCATGATTGTTTTGAATTTTGAGATCAAGCATTAAAGTAATCTCCCTATAGAAAAATTCAGATAAAGGAAATAATTTATAAACTTTTACCTTCAGTTAACGCTTTTTCTAGTAGAAAGTGGTACGATGTGACCATTGACAAAGACCTACATATAATTTGGAAGTACGGATTAGATGCTACGAATAGAGGAGTAGAATAGTATGTTTACGCAAATAGGCGAGATTGCTGAACCAATTCCTGTAGTGCGATCTGATTCAAAATGCGATATCGTTTATCATCTTTTCAAGTCCAATCCTCATCTCGAAGGTATAGCTGTTATGGGGGAGAAGGGTGTGTCGTTAATGATGCGGCCCCGATTCTTTCAGCAGATTGGCACACAGTATGGATATAATCTGTATATGGGACGTCCTGTAGAACTGGTGATGAATACGCAGGCACTGGTGGTGGATTATTCGGAACAGATTACAGATGTCAGTGTTCTCGCCATGGATCGAGATGAAGGGGAAATATATGACCTTGTGCTGGTCACGTCGGGGGACAGTTTCTTTGGAGCTGTGAGTATTCGTCGTTTGCTGCTTGCTGTTGCTGATGTACGTGCCGAAATGGCGATTTTTATGAACCCGCTAACAGGCCTTCCCGGGAACCATATCATAGATGAAAGGCTGTCTCAGGCTCTTCAGTTGGACCATTTTAGCGTACTGTACGTCGATCTTGATCAGTTTAAATCCTACAATGATAGCTACGGCTTCAAAATGGGGGATCAGCTTATTCAGGCGACAGCTAACTTGCTTCGCAAGCTATTTGTATTCCCTGAAGCTTTTCTTGGACATATCGGTGGTGATGATTTTATTGCGATTCTAAATCACCATGATTACAAGCATATAAGTGAGGAAGTCATTTCAGGCTTTGAGGAAATGAAGAAGACGTTCTATAACGAACGTGATTGGCTTCATCAATATGTTTTGGGAGAAGGACGCTCCGGGCTGAATCGGCCCATTCCTCTCGTGTCTGTTTCCATCGCGGTTGTAACCAATAGCAAGCAAAATTATGAAAACATAGATCAAATTATCGATGAGGCCACACGCATCAAAAAAGGTTGTAAAGCGATAGCTGGCAGCATCATCTGTGCCAATGATACCGTCAGTAATCCGTGATAGAAATAAGAAATAATCATAGTCTATAAATTGAAATACATTTATAAGAGAACGTAGAGTACACAAGGAACCTAAAGAAGTGATCTAACAGCTTTCTATAAGAAGCTTTTTCCGAATTCTAGGCTTCGCCTTAATACCCATACGTTAAAATGCAGAAAAACCGCTACGTATCAGGAGTAAGTCACCTGTCCTAGCGGTTTTCTATCATTTGATGCGTGCGGGGCGAAGGCAGTGTTTTGAAAAGAAAACACTTCAACCCAAATATGTATACATATAAGCATGTTTGATCAGAGCGTACTCAGATTCGAATATCGACGGATGGATATGAAGCAGCAGGAGATGCAGAAGCCTGAGTTTGCGGGCCGTTTCCGGATTCCTGATCTGTGGTTCCGCCATCGGATGGCATCTCCTTACTTCCCGTTTTCTTTACCTCATTTACTTCCTGATCTTCTTTCCCAGAGGCTGCAGAGTTAGGAGGTAGTACCTTTTCTTTAGGTGCGGGCTGATGGATCTCTTCCACTAGTTCTCCAAACTTCTGGTTGACCTTGTTCAACTGCGCATTAATGTCCTGAACGACCTCTCGCTTTGCCTGAAAGACAGTGCGCTCTGCATTTTCCAGCATCATTGATTTGCCGAGATCGAGTTCATTTCCGGGAGGATTGATTTCCAGAACAAGTCGGTCGAAGCGGGTTTCTCCTTCGGTGATCTGAATGGAGCCCTGCATGCGATCCCGCAAACCGACCAGCTTACCCAATTGATCATAAGTCTGACTATGTTTAATGAGATGATCCAGTGAAGGGGCTTGTGTCTCGTCGCTTGGTTTGGGATGTTGCTGTTGAGCCTTTTCAGGCTGTCTTAATTTGTTCTTTTCCTGCAATTCCTCAGATTTAATTTGCGCAATCTGACTGTCAATCTGGGATATGGAGCTTGTTAAGGATTTAATTCGCTGAGCTTTAGTTTTGGTATCCAACTCGTCATTGGATTTTACCCCTTGCATTTCTTCATTGAGCCGAATTTTCTGCTGCAAGAGCCCCTGGATTTCTTTATCCCGATTGGAGACTTGATTCCCCGGAGTAAAACTGCTTTTCGTTGCAGATGAGATTGAATTCATATCCTCTGTTCTCCTTCTACGCTTTATCATGGTTCTATTTACATATATCGGATGTTAAGAGAAGGATTTGAATAGCTTTTATTTCATCTAAAAGGATTCATTCAAGTCGCTTGTATTGCGTACTTCATCCTAATAATTGATAATGGTTATCAATAAGTGAGTAGATAGAAGTTCAGACACAATCTATGTAGACGGAGATGGGTTAGCAAAATGTGGAATGATTATTATATACTCTGGAACTATGCTGCGGTGAGTATAACAGATATCCGATACATGGAACTCGAGGCATACGAGGAGATGAAATACAAATTTCCGACAAGTACTTTTGTCCTCACCTTTCAAGGTGAGGCCGGAGTGATGATAGACAACCAAACGTATGAAGTGAGCCGCTTTTATGTTCTCCATGGGGGAAAAGGGAGTAAGTTGGTAATTCAAGCCGGCGAAGCCGGATTACGCTTATATTACTTGATGTACAAAGCGAACCTGCCTAGTGGAGGGAGAAACGATCTTGGAAGGTTAATGGAGCGTATCAATCCGTTCCAATTGAACTATGGGTTTAGCCCTAATATGCCAACCATTCTATATGAGCAATTGAAACAGATGCACTTTTTGTGGGATCAAAAGAACCCCATTCAGCACTTTCAGGCCAAGAGTTTGTTCTATCCCTTTGTGGAGCAGATATCATTACAGATTCCTCGTGTATCCAATCGTTATCCGAGTATTGTGGATCAGGTCAGCAAAGTCATTGAAATTGTAGAATCTTCATACAAAGAGCCGCTTACGCTACATGTTTTGGCAGAAATGATTGGCTCCAGTCCAAGAAGTTTGTCACGCAAGTTCAAGCAGTCCACCGGATATAGTCCCATCGATTATCTGATTCAGTTTCGTTTGTTCAAAGCCAAGGAGATGTTGCTGCAAACGGACGCCACGTTGGATGAGATCGCAGCAGGCATCGGTTATCCTGATGGATACTATTTGGGACGTATGTTCAAGAAACATACGGGTCTTTCTCCTCTACAATTCAAAGAAAAGACCTCAGCACCGCTGTATTGGCCTGATCTGACATTAGGTGTGGCGCGAAATGACATTTCCAGAGGTCGAAGTGGAAGGTATGTTTATACTGATGGTGATAATCATTATCAATATAAGCATGGAGGGTCAATAAATATGAACAGACAGACAAGAACGGGAATGCTGCTTAGCATTTTACTAAGTCTTACGTTACTGCTAAGTGCCTGCTCAACAGGTGTTGCCAGTACTTCGAGCGGAGATGCATCCGGAAGCAAAAGTACGTCAAGTTCCACAAACACAGTAACAGCGGATAATCAAAGCAAAACATCAGAACCACGTACAATCTCAACAGTTAAAGGAGATATTACAATCCCCGCTGAACCTAAACGGATTGTAGTTGACTTGTATTTGGGAAGTCTCATTGCTCTGGGGATCAAACCGGTGGGTACACCGGAGATGAACCTGAAGAATCCTTATTTTATCGAATCACTTGAGGGCGTGCAGAATATTGGTGAATATGAAACCATCTCTTTCGAAAAGGTGTTGGAGCTTGAACCGGATTTGATTGTGACAGGTAATCCAGATTTATTTGATTCCTTTAGCAAAATTGCACCTACCCTGGTTGTTCCTTACGGGGAATTGAAAAACACCCATGAAGAGATCGCCTACTTTGGGGAAGTGCTGAATAAAGAAAAAGAATCCGAGGCATGGTTAGCTGATTATGACGCAAGAATTGCAGATGCGAAGAAGCGCGTTGGTGAGGCGATTGATCCAGCAGCCGAGGTGTCGGTCATGCAGTTTTATGATAAAGGACCGTTGGCCTTTGGTGATAATTTTGGTCGGGGAGGTCAGGCAGTCTATAGCGCGCTTGGTTTGAATCCTCCTGCAGATAAAAAAGAGATCTTAATGAAGGATCAACTGGTTGAAGTTTCATCGGAAGCGATTCCTGAATTTGCCGGAGACTACATCATTCTAACAGCAGATAATCTGACCCTGGAAGAGTTGAAATCCAAACCGGTCTGGAGCTCACTGGATGCGGTTAAGAATGATCGAGTGTTTATCTGGAGCCCGGATCGTTCCTGGTACTTTGACCCGATTGCAACATTGGATCAGACCGAGGAATTGGCCGCGTGGTTTACGAAGATCTCTGAACAAAAATAAATGTAATGAGTGCTCGATAAGATGAAATCCATTTCCAGTCTAAATTACAGTTGATAATGAAAATTATTATCATCTATAATGAGAGGTATATTAGTGAACCTCTGCTACGCATATGTTATAGGATGTGTGGTAGAATGATGACCTTGTAAGGTCTTTGTACCGGGTGAGACTGGGATTGGAGAGTATTCGATGCAATTAGACGAACAGATGAAATGCTGGAATCAAGCCGCTGTTAAGGTTCTGGATATACGCCGGATCGTTATGGAGGCGGGAGCGCACCTGGATGCCTATACACTTCCGGCAAATGGTTTTATATATACGATTCGAGGATCGGCTCAACTTCAATTGGATGGACAAACATACAAGGCAGAGCGATTTTATATGCTTCATGGGGCGAAAGGATCTTCACTGGATATTCAAACCAACGAAGATTTCGAGTATATTCTGCTCTATTACAGAGCATTCCTGGCCTTTCCTAGTTATCGCAAAAAGTGGTTATTGGCACAGCCTGAGGTTGCACCGTTCTCTTTGCAATATGGATTTACGCCAAGTAGTCCGCTTGGGTTGTTACGTTACCTTGATGAGCTTGAAGGTGCATGGGCACAGTCTGGCAGTTTGGATCTGCTTCATACGAAAAGTTTATTTTACCAATTCATTCATGAAATGATGGTTCAGCTGGCAGAGCAGGAGATCAAAACAGAGCTTGCTGATCCGGTGAAACAAACGCTTCGTTACATACAGAACCATTACAGGGAACAGGTTACGCTTGATTTCTTGGCTGAACAATTCAACTATAGCTCCCGGCATTTATCCATGCAATTCAAACGACAGACGGGTTACAGTCCGATTGATTATTTAATTCAGACCCGAATCGCCAAGGCTCGCAATCTCCTTTTGCGATCGGATGCAACGCTGAGTGAAATTGCAGCAGAAGTGGGTTATTCGGATGTATATTATTTTAGTCGTATTTTCAAAAAACATGTGGGGATCTCTCCGATTCTATACCAACGAAAGATGAGAGAAGAGGCGCGAAGAGAGGATCGTCCATTGCAAATCTCTGAATCGTCCATTGGCCGGAGATGGAAGTCGGGATATATTGATTATGAGAATCATTATCAATATATAGACGGAGGGTCTACATCAATGAAAAGAAGAAAAACAAGTTCCAGTATGATCATGGTTGCATTATTGAGCATAACGATGCTCCTTGCAGCCTGTTCTTCAGGTACAGCACAAACACCAGCAGCTGGCGAAGGAGCGGGTGCCGGTTCCAATAACAGCAGTACGGCAGTGTCATCAGACACCGGAAGCCAGACGAACAAAGACAATGAAACACGCACAGTCTCAACGGTTAAGGGTGATGTGGTTGTTCCAGCCAACCCCAAACGGGTTGTTGTATTGTATCTCCAGGGGGATGTCGTCGCACTTGGAGTTAAGCCAATTGCTACCTCAGATGTATACGACGGGGCTGCATACAAGAGCGAGCTAGAAGGTGTAAACGCACTGGGTACCTGGTTTGAACCGAATCCTGAAGCTGTTATTGATCTTGATCCGGATCTGATCATTGTTCCTTCAGAAGAGACGTATACGTTATTAAAAGATATTGCACCTACGGTATATATTCCGTATGAGAAATTGTCTACAGAAGAAAGACTCCATAGTATAGCAAGCATTTTTGGCAAAGAGCAGGAAGCGGAGACGTTAATCAACAATCTCAACACCAAAGTTGAAGAGAGTAAGAAGACTCTTGCAGATGCAGGCATACTGGACAAAACAATCTCCATTGTAGAGGGCGGTTTGAAAGGTATGGTCATTGTAGAGAGCAAGCAATTTGGCCGGGGATCTCAGGCGGTATATGAGTACTTGGGGATGAAAGCACCTGAAGTTGTACAGAAAAAAATTGATGTGGTTTCGGACGCGGCCGGCTCCAACATCTCCATGGAAGTACTTCCTGAATATATCGGGGACTATGTGTTTCGCTCGGTGTATGAAGGAGCAGATAACTTGACGGATAATCCAATATGGAGCAGTATCCCTGCGATCAAAGAAGGTCGTCTGATTGAGATTGATTTCGATTTCTTCTATTATTCGGATATTTATTCAATCAATAAACAGCTTGATTTTGTCGTGGAAAAGCTGTTGGCGGCTCCAAGAGCACAATAGTCAAGAGCGAACTTGTTGATAGAAGTTTTGTACAAGAAATGTTTGTTTTTTAGCCATTGTAATTTGATAAGATTACCATTAAACTAGGACTTAAGTGATAATGAGAATCGATATCAAATACTCGATGTTCTGGATCGAATTAACGGAGGTATTTTCAATATGAATCAGCAGTTGGAACTTTATGATGTAACCATTATCGGCGGTGGCCCAGCGGGCATGTACTCTGCCTTTTATAGCGGCATGCGGGATATGAAGACCAAGTTGATTGAGGCACGTGACAGATTGGGTGGTCGCATGCTCTTTTATCCGGAGAAAATGATCTGGGATGTTGGAGGTGTGACGCCAATTCTGTGTGAAGATCTGATCAAACAGTTGGAAGAACAGGCACGAACTTTCGAGCCAACCCTTGTATTTGAACAACAGATCGAAGGATTCGAACGTCAACCTGATGGCACGATTCTTTTAACTTCAGCAACAGGTGAACAACACTGGACACGTACTGTCATTTTGGCAATCGGATACGGCATATATAAAATGGCCAAGTTGGAGCTTGAGGGTGCAGACCGTTATGAGGTTAGCAATCTGCACTATACGGTGCAGGAACTAGAGCCATTCCGTGGTAAACGCGTCCTGATCTCAGGTGGTGGCGACTCTGCTGTAGACTGGGCAAATGAACTGGAAGCACTGGCAGAGCAAGTTACCGTTGTGCATCGTCGTGACCGCTTTGGCGGGCTGGAGCGTAATGTACTGCGTATGAGAGAATCCTCTGTAGATGTCCGGACACCTTATGCGGTAGAGACACTGCATAGTTTGAGTGGCGATGTGATTGAGCAAGTGACCATTTCACACGTGGACACAGGCGAAACTGAACTACTTGAAGTGGATGCTGTCATTGTAAACCATGGCATGAAGAGTGATTTTGGTCCAATCCGGGATTGGGGACTTGATCTTGGAGAATGGCATGTTACTACGACAGAGAGATTGCAAACAAATATTCCCGGCGTATTTGCCGCAGGCGATTTTGTAGATTATGGTAGCAAATTGTACCTGATTGCGGGTACTTTCACGGATGCAGCCCTCGCGGTAAACAGTGCGAAGCTATACATGGACCCTGAAGCGGAGAAAGTAGCTTATGTTTCTTCCCATAACAGCCGCTTTAAGGAGAAAAATAAAGCTCTTGGTGTTGTAGAAGAATAAAGTCTGCGTTTGGATACGATTAAGATGACTTTGGGTTCATTCCGAAGTCATCTTTTTTTGCATAATATGGGTAATAAGAAGGCATAATTGGCACAAGATAGAACACGCTTAGAATTGAACATGAATCACCAAATGTCTATAATAAGGCTGAGAAACTGTAGAATGACACTATATAAGTTGAAATAATCATTTACACGATAACGGAGAGGACAGAAAAAATCTGAAAAAGCGAAGCGGTCGCCTTTATCACCGGATTTTCCCTTAAGAAAAAGGGAATCGAAAAAATCTGGGGATAACAGCGATTGGAAGATTGTTCTGTCATCGTAGTGTCAGTGTAAATAAACTTTAATTCAACTTATATAGATACAATAAATAGATGAGAGTGGAGTGCGGCGTATGAAGAAGGGTTCACAACCACAACGAGGTTTCACCTTCATCCAGCGGTGGTTCAAACGACCTGATAAGAAAAAGATCAAATGGTCCGAAATGTATCTCGCACTTGCCGGTGCACTTCATCGCTTGTTTGTTGAAGGGCGGCGTGAACGTTCAGCAGCCAAACGGTTACATCAGGATTTACCCATCAACGCTTTGGGGGAGATGAAGCTGGAGCCAGGGGATATCGTGTACACACCAAGCTCGGAATCCACCTATTACGCCGGGCATATGGGCATTATCGGACTCGATGGGAAAGTGTATCATGTGCACCCTTATGGGCCTGTATTTGCGGACTCATTGGATTGGTACCTTACACGTTTCTATGAAGGAGATCGCTTCATTGTATTCCGTTCCAGACTGAATGAGGCAGGCATGAAGGCAGCCGGGTGGGTACAGGATCATTACAAACAGGTCAAATTTTACCGTTTACAGACCAATCTGCGCAGTATTGAGCGCAATTACTGCTCCAAGTTTATATACCAGGCCTATCAGTTCACATCCGGACTGGACCTGTGGAGCCGCAAATTTACCCGAATGAATCAGGGATATATTTATCCTTTTCGAATTGAGCGCTCACCAGAGCTGGACGTTCTGGGAACTTTTTATAAATAAGGTTGGAACCGACTAAAATGCTGTTCTTCCGAAAGTAAGAAAGCAGGTTATGTCGGTTTTTTTTATATGTGTAGAGATTAAAAACAGGAAAAACGCTCAAAACGTCGAATAGATTATGAGATAGGCATGCACAACTTGGAATCGTATACATAAAAAAAGGCGCGATGATTTTTAGCCCAGAGCAAAAAAACGACTACAAAAGTAGGCGAACAAGAAAGAGTGAAGCGAGATGAAATGGCCGGGCTTCTTACGCCGATTCCGACTGAACAAAAACGTAGTGAAGCTATCGGACTACACCCCAAAAAAGGAAAGGAGGCACTACTGTTCCATATGTAAGAAAAAGGTTAAATCGGTCGTGCATTATGCAGCTCCACAGGGAAATGTTTCAGGTGTATGCAGTTCCTGTAAGACTTTGGCGGATGAACGAGGAATGTTCCCCATTTAATAAGAAGAGATGCGCTCAGGAAATAACAATTCTTTGATTTATGCGCGTTTTTGTAGTACATTAGCAAATGTATTCGAAGGAGGATTCTAATGTACTCAGGTAGACAAGACGATACTTTATACATCATGACCTACACCTTAAACAGCGGTATCAAGGGTACGGTTCCACTGTCTAATAAGCAGATTATTGAGTGGCTGGATTGCTACAGAAATGAGAAGCGCTTCGTGACCGAAATCGGCAAGGAGTTTTTTGGATTGAATGCAGGATTGGTAGCAGACTTTAAGGTTCAGAATCATTTATCGGATTATCAGCAGACCATTATGCCTACGCAGCAGCAGGATAACCTGGAACGCTTGTCCAGTGCTTATAAATCAACCGAGTTATTAATGAAGATTGATTGTAAATGCGGCACGGCTTACGTGACGGAATCTCCATATAAGCGCACGAAATGGTACTGCACGAAGTGTAAAGAGATTGTATTTTTGGATGCAAAAAAAGGAATGGTGGAAACGTCACGTGGTGACGCTTACTACATGACCAACAAATATTTTGTTTCCCGGGACTAGCGGGAAGTGATCCTGTAAGCATCGCTGCAAAGCGGTGCTTTTTTGTGCAATGGTTCGCTGCCACAAACAAAAAAAGCCCAAAAGGGCTTTTTGGAGGATTTCAGAGATCTCTTAGAAATCTTAAAAATTATGATGAGCATTCAACTTTGTGAGGAGGAATGAAGCAGCAACGACAGCGTGGCTCGTAAGCTTCTGAATCGCCAATCATGACAACCGGACCCAAGGTAACAGGTTCCCCATTGACGATACGTTGCGTAAAGGCAGCATCCGGGCTACCGCATACGGCACAGAAAGCCGAGAGTTTCTCAATGTCATCTGCCATGGCGAGCAAACCGCCGACATATCCGAATTCCTTACCACGGTAATCCATATTAAGACCATCCACAATGACATGTTTGCCACAGTACGCTAGCTCCGAGACGAGTTCCATAATGGCACTGCTGAAAAATTGTACTTCATCAAATGCAACAACATCAGCATCTATGGTTTGGTTCAGGATCATTTCTACGGATTCCGGGGTTAATTGCCGGGGAATGGAATGGGCAGGGAGTCGATAACCAATTCGGCTTACGATCTCGTCCTGGGCAAACCGATCATCCTCGGCTGGTTTGTAGGCCACAACCTTTTTACGGCCAAATTGTATTAATTTCTGACAACGGCGAATGAGTTCACCGGATTTTTCACTGAACATGGGTCCAGTAATTACGGTAATACGTCCTGTTTGCACGGTGCTGCTACTCCTCTCACATACGGGATTCAACAAAAAAAGCGACCATTACAGAGTACCACAAAATCTTTGGAAAGAGCCAGAACTAATCTGTGCAGCTTTGTGTTACTATATGGATTGTTAAGCTATTGGTTCCGGCAGCTGTTAATAGGAGTTATGGAAAAGAGGTGTTTACGATGAGTGAAGCATTAACATCACTTCAAGCGCAATATGAAAGCCTGAAAGAACAGGGATCTCTAGATGAAGCGACGCAGGCCTTATTTGCAGAACTGTTCGCAGAAGCGGAGCGACTGCAGGCAAGTAATCTGACGTTGCGCAGAACGATCTTGAAGTCTTCTTCCAAAGAATCACGTATGTCTACCAAACTGCGGGATGCCTTATACGAATGACCCGGAGATTACTCCGGGTCCTCTTCTGTCTTTAATTTGCGAGGGAATAGAATACCTGCTGTAATTCTGGCAATCATGGCAAAGGTGAGGCCAATGCCTGCAAACATGTAGATCACGGTAAAGGCTTTGCTGAATCCGGTGGATGGCACAAAATCAGGATGTCCCACCGTAGTCAAAGTAACCGCACAGAAGTATAACGCATCGATCCAGTGCAGACCTTCAACACGAGTGTAAAACAAAGTGCCTGACAGCAGTGTTGCTGCCGTTAACGCGAACAGAGCCAGAAACTTGGGGTCTTTGAACGCATGGAAAATGCCCTTGAGTAGTCTTTGTAACGTGATTAGAAATGAAACCATGATGATCCATCCTGTCTATGTAAAGTTGTCGGTATGTGTTGTATAGACACACAAAAAGCCCGGACTCATGGAGTCCTTCCGGGCGTCTCTGCTTTTTCGGGTACACTTTTGGACCGGAAACGGGGACCTACATAATTACGCTTGCGGTCACGGAACAGGATCCAGCCTCCCAGGAAACTCATACCTGCCGCAAAAAGGACAAGTCCACCGGCAAAGGAAAGCCACTGGAAACCTGGTGAGATCAGTTCGTTCCCGTGCTCGGCATAGTATAGGAACAGGGCATCTTTCATCATCAGAAAACCCTTCATTGCCATTAAACCGGGAATGACCAGAACAACAATCGCCAAAAATCGCGCAAAGACTAATCTTGTATTCATGAGCATTATACCCTTTCTGCCAAAGTCGACATTAAATAAAGGTTACGCTTACAGATCATACCTTATTCCATCATAGCTTGGAATGCATAGGCTGTCCATGTGTGATCGCTTCAAATTTTGAGTTGACCGCTCAAGGAGAGTACAATGGCATATAGAGGGTATAAGACAAACCATGATTCAAGCCATCATTATTTTAATAAATCATATTGAAATTTGATTCATAGAGGAGAGCATGAGAGATGCCAATTACATGTGATGTTGCAATACTTGGAGGAGGGACCGGTGGATATGTAGCCGCGATCCGGGCTGCACAGTTGGGGAAACAGGTCGTTATTATTGAGAAGGACAAGCTTGGGGGAACCTGTCTGCATCGTGGCTGTATTCCGAGTAAGGCTTTGCTGAAAAGCGCGGAAGTATACGCCGAGATTCAGGAGAGCGAAACGTATGGTATCGAGACAGCTGGAGCTACCCTTGTATTTCCCAAAGTGCAGGCGCGCAAGGATGCGATTGTGGAGCAGCTTCATCAGGGCGTTCAATATTTGATGAAAAAAAATAAAATTCAGGTCGTACACGCCAACGGTCGCGTTATTGGACCATCCATCTTCTCCCCGCAGAGCGGAGCGGTTGCTGTAGAGTTCGAAGATGGCGAGATGGATACGGTTGTGCCAACCAATCTCATTATTGCTACCGGTTCACGTCCACGCGTCCTGCCGGGCCTGGAACCGGACGGTAAGTTTATTATGAGCAGTGACGAAGCACTGCGTATGGATGAGCTTCCTGCATCACTCATTATTGTCGGTGGGGGTGTGATTGGACTGGAGTGGGCATCCATGCTGAATGACTTTGGCGTTGAAATCACTGTGGTTGAAGCAGCAGCTCATGTGTTGCCTGCCGAGGATGAAGATGTTGCCAGAGAAATGCAGCGATTGCTTGGCAAACGGGGTGTTCGTTTCCTGACGGGTGCCAAGGTTCTAACAGAAACATATAGCACGGATCAAGAGGGCATCCAGATTGATGTGCAGCTTGGTGACGATAAGCAGGAAACGCTGAGAGCGGAGAAAATGCTCGTATCGGTTGGACGTCAAGCCAATGTCGAAAATATCGGACTGGAAAATACAGATATCAAACTGGAACGCGGCTTCATCGCTGTGAACCAACAGTTACAAACCGGTGAAGGTCACATCTACGCCATTGGAGACTGCATCGGCGGTCTACAGCTTGCACATGCCGCAAGTCATGAAGGCATTCTCGCTGTCAATCACCTGGCGGGGGAAACGGTACATGCTGTGGAATCCCATCGTATTCCGCGCTGTGTGTACACACGTCCGGAAGCAGCTAGCATCGGATTCACTGAGCGTGAAGCCAAAGAACGTGGCTATGAACTCAAAACAGGCAAGTTCCCATTTTCGGCCATTGGCAAATCGCTCATTCATGGAAGTCGGGATGGATTCGTGAAGGTGATTGCAGATGCCAAGACGAATGATATATTGGGGGTACATATGATTGGCACCCATGTGACGGAATTGATCGCAGAGGCTTCTCTGGCTCAGATGCTGGATGCCACACCTTGGGAAGTCGGACAAACCATTCATCCACACCCTTCTCTGTCGGAAATCATGGGTGAAGCCATGCTCGCGGTCGATGGAAAGGCCATTGGAATGTAAGCCAAACAGGCTTATGAGAAAGGTCCTTTCCTTTTTTGGGTAAAAGGGATTATAATAAGGTTAAGCCAAGTCTTAGTACCAGGTTATAAGATCGGGTAGTAAGGTTTGCGCAGGCTCTGATTAAAAGGAGGTACCTCATATGAGTTCACAAGGTACTGCAGACGCGGTCCATCGGCATGAACAGCTGGGACTTAGCGATGGTGAAGTATTGGATATGTACAAATACATGCTGCTCGCACGCAAGTTTGACGAGCGTTGCTTGCTCTTGCAACGGGCTGGCAAAATTAACTTTCACGTATCCGGTGTAGGACAGGAAGCTGCGCAAGTAGGCGCTGCTTTTGGTCTGGATCGGGATCACGATTATTATTTACCTTATTACCGCGATTATGGCTTTGTACTGGCGGTAGGCATGACTCCGCGTGAGTTGATGCTGTCTGCTTTTGCCAAAGCGGAAGATCCGAATAGTGGCGGTCGGCAAATGCCAGGTCACTTCGGTCACAAAAAGCTGCGGATTGTGACGGGTTCCAGCCCGGTTACAACACAGGTTCCGCACGCTGTCGGATTTGCATTGGCTGCCAAAATGAAAAAGCAAGAATTTGTTTCTTTTGTTACATTTGGTGAAGGATCAAGCAACCAGGGCGACTTCCACGAGGGAGCCAACTTTGCAGGTGTACACAAGTTGCCTGTCATTATTATGTGTGAGAACAACCAGTATGCGATTTCGGTACCGATTCACAAGCAGCTTAGTGGTAAAATATCGGATCGTGCGCTCGGTTACGGTTTCCCTGGACTGCGGGTAGATGGTAACGATGCACTTGAAGTATACGCTGCTGTGAAGGAAGCACGTCAACGTGCCATAGCAGGCGAAGGACCTACACTGATTGAAGCGATGATGTATCGTCTATCTCCTCACTCCACTTCTGACAATGATCTGGCTTACCGGACCAAGGAAGAAGTTGAAGAGAACTGGAAGAAGGACGGCGTGCTTCGCATGAAGAACTATCTGATTGATTGCGGCATCTGGGACGAAGCCCGGGATGCGGATCTGGCTTCCCAGCTTGCGTTGGAAATGAAAGAAGCGACTGAATATGCAGACAACGCGCCATATCCGAAACCTGAGGACACTCTGACGCACGTTTATGCGGACAGCGAAGAAGGGGGACGGTAAGTATGGCGGTGATGGAATATATTGATGCAATCCGTCTCGCGATGAAAGAAGAGATGGAGCGAGATGAGAATGTCTTTATCCTTGGTGAAGACGTAGGGGTCAAAGGTGGCGTGTTCACCACGACCAAAGGGTTGCAGGATCAGTTTGGCGAAATGCGTGTCATGGATACACCTTTGTCCGAATCCGCTATCGCAGGTGTAGCTATTGGTGCAGCGATGTATGGCATGAAGCCGATTGCCGAAATGCAATATTCGGACTTCATGCTGCCGGCAACGAACCAGATCATTAGTGAAGCGGCGAAAATCCGCTATCGCTCCAACAATGACTGGAGTTGCCCGATCGTTATCCGCGCCCCAATTGGTGGTGGCATCTTCGGTGGGTTGTATCACTCCCAATGTCCGGAATCGATCTTCTTTGGTACACCGGGGCTAAAAATTATTGCTCCTTACTCGGCATACGATGCTAAAGGGCTGCTCAAGGCGGCCATTCGCGATCCGGACCCGGTACTCTTTTTTGAAAATAAAAAATGTTACAAGCTCATTAAGGAAGATGTGCCAGAAGATGATTACATCGTTCCGATTGGTAAAGCCAACGTACTTCGTGAAGGTGCGGATATTACGGTGATCGGCTACAGCCAGCCGTTGCATTTTGTAATGCAGGCTGCTGAGGAGCTGGAACGTGAAGAAGGCATTACAGCACACGTGCTGGATCTGCGCACATTGCAACCGTTGGACCGTGAAGCGATTATTGCTTCCGCTCGTCTGACAGGCAAGGTGCTGATTGTACACGAAGATAACAAAACGGGTGGTGTAGGTGCCGAAGTTGCCGCTATTATTAGCGAGGAATGTCTGTTTGAACTGGATGCACCGATTCAGCGTCTCTGCGGACCTGACGTGCCGGCCATGCCAATTAGCCCAACATTGGAGAAATTCTACATGCTGAGCAAGGACAAAGCCAAAGCAGCAATGCGTACACTTGCCGAGTTTTAATTTCGTTTTTTGGATCGTTTAAAAGTAAAGTTTGGAGTGATAATCAAATGGCTGAACGTATGAAATGGATCGAGGTCATTATGCCGCAATTGGCGGAATCGCTGGTCTCGGCTACCATAGGCAAATGGTTGAAAAAACCGGGCGACCGTGTGGAACAGTACGAGCCGATCTGTGAAGTAATCACCGATAAAGTCAATGCCGAGATTCCATCCACCGTGGATGGAATTATGGGTGACCTTTTGGTGGAAGAGGGCACAACGATTGCTGTTGGTGAAGCAATCTGCCGCATGCAGGTCGCTGCTTCCGACGAAGAAGCGGCCGAGCAGGTAACACAAGTATCGCAGCAACAGGAGCAAGTGCAGCATCATGTGAGCCATCCTCCTGTTGTTGCCTCAAATACAGCAGGACATGATCCCAACCAGCCGATGCGTAATCGGTATTCCCCGGCAGTGCAATCCTTGGCAGCAGAGCATGGCTTGAACTTGCAAAGCATCCAGGGCACTGGGGCCGGTGGTCGTATTACCCGCAAAGATGTGCTGACATTTGTTGCACAGGGAGGTAACGCGGCTGGATCGTCTGCACAAGCATCATCTGCAGCAGTACAGCATGCGCCTTCTGGTGTGCCGTCTGCATCTCCATTCAGCGGAGTGAATCGTGGAAATGGAGAAATGGGTTTAACCGCCGGAGAAGCAATCTCAGCGTCCGATGCAGGTGTTCCTGTGAGACATTCAGGCATTCATCTAACCGAAAGTCCGAAAATTCCACAGATCGAAGTGGAAGGTGGCGGCCAGGGAAGATCGGAGTATTTCATCGATGTTACCCCTGTGCGTAATGCCATTGCCCGGAATATGCGTCAAAGCGTATCGGAAATCCCGCATGCGTGGACGATGATCGAAGTAGATGTAACGAATCTCGTGATGCTGCGCAATAAACTCAAGGATGAGTTCAAGCGTAAGGAAGGCATCAATCTGACGTATCTGTCCTTCATGATGAAGGGAGTCGTTAACGCGATTAAAGACTACCCGATCATGAACTCGGTATGGGCAGTGGACAAAATTATCGTCAAACGGGACATTAACCTGTCCATGGCAGTAGGAACCGAAGATTCCGTACTTACACCGGTTATCAAACATGCCGATCAGCGAAATATTGCAGGTCTGGCCCGTGAAGTGGATGAACTGGCTCGCAAAACACGTGAAGGAACGTTGAAGCTGGACCATATGCAAGGTGGTACGTTTACGGTGAACAACACGGGGTCATTCGGATCGATCCTGTCCCAGCCGATCATTAACTATCCGCAGGCAGCGATTCTTACATTTGAGTCGATTGTCAAGAAACCAGTGGTTATTAATGATATGATCGCTGTTCGTTCGATGGCTAACCTGTGTCTGTCGCTGGATCACCGAATCCTGGATGGCGTAATCAGCGGACGTTTCTTGCAACGTGTCAAAGAAAACCTTGAAGGATATACCATGGAGACCAAGGTGTATTAAGTAAATAGTTGTCGGGGAAGTGTATGTGCCGGAGGCCGTGCACTTTTCCTGCTGTCTACGGACAGGTGCTCAATTGTACACTGAACCTGAAGCAGAAGGGTGTGGGGAATCATGAGCAAGCCGCTGGATGTTGCATACATACCGATGCTTGATTATGAAGAGGCTTGGAACCGCCAGAAAGCGATTGTACAGCGATTGGACGAGGGCGAGGGAGCGGAGCAGATGCTGCTTTTACAGCACCCGCCAACGTATACGATCGGTTCACAAAATCATCCGGAGCATCTGCTTCTCAGTCCGGAAGAGTTGCGCGAGCAAGGGATCTCTTTGTTTCAAATTGACCGTGGCGGTGATATTACTTATCATGGTCCGGGCCAGTTGGTAGGCTACCCGTTATTGGTTCTTGGTCGGGATGAAGACTTGGATTTACACGCATATTTACGTAAACTTGAGCAGGTGCTTATGGATTATCTCGCAGACCAGGGCATTGAAGCCGGACGCAAAGAGGGTTATACGGGTGTGTGGATTGGCGATATGAAGATTGCTGCAATCGGTATCAAGTTTAATCGTTGCAAACACCGCCGCGGTTTCGTGACCAGTCATGGATTTGCTTTTAACATCACCTCAGGCATTCAACATGCTGGTTTTCAGGGAATCGTTCCTTGTGGAATTGAGCAGTATGGCGTTACCTCTCTGGAAGATATAACGGGTAAGTCCTATGAAGTGGAGCAAGTAGCGCGCGAGATTGTTCCGTACTTTAATCGCATTTTTCCATATGAGATTAATTGGGTCACCGAAAAAGAAGCCCTTCAACGTCTGTAAACAGACCATCGAAAGGCTTCAAGTTGCTATCCGAACAGTAACGGTTCGAGAGCTATGAAAAGGGTGGACCCGATCATGGCGATCAGCATGAGATAGATGATGATTTTGAACCATTTCTTTTTTTGCATGATGAGAGAACTCCTTTCAACAAAGTAAACAAGCCATAGTAATTGTATTGTACCGCATCCACGAGAGGGAGGAAAGTCCTATGATTAATCAACAACGTGTGATCGATCAGTTCATGGAACTGGTGCAGATTGATAGTGAAACGAAAAATGAACAGAACATCTCGAATGTGTTAAAAGAACAGTTTGCAGAGCTTGGTCTTCATGTCTATGAGGACGACACCATGGAGCAAACCGGCCATGGCGCCGGAAACCTCGTCATTACCTGGGAAGCCGAAGGAACAGAAGGGGTTGCACCGATCTTTTTCACATGTCATATGGACACTGTAACGCCGGGACAGGGAATTAAGCCTGAACTGGGTGAAGATGGCTGGATTCGCAGTGATGGAACAACGATCCTGGGAGCAGATGACAAGGCAGGGATTGCGGCGTTGTTCGAAGCGATTCGTGTGATTCAGGAAAATAACATTCCGCATGGCAAAATTCAATTGGTCATTACAGTTGGCGAAGAGTCTGGTCTGGTAGGTGCACGCGCCATGAATCCGAAGGATATCGATGCTGCGTTTGGTTATGCGCTTGACTCCAACGGTGCTGTGGGCACGATCTGTGTAGCTGCACCGGCCAGAGCTGAAATTCAGATGAGCATCTATGGGAAGTCCGCACATGCGGGCGTGAACCCGGAAGACGGAATCAGCGCCATTCAGGTTGCAGCGAAAGCCATTGCAGCCATGAAGCTTGGACGAATTGATGATGAGACAACCGCGAACATTGGCAAATTCCAGGGTGGATCAGCACTCAACGTGGTATGTGACTTTGTGCAGATTGAGGCGGAGGCCCGCAGCATTGTACAGGAGAAAGTGGAATTGCAGGTTGCACAGATGCGTGAAGCGCTGGAAACGACATGTCGCAAACATGGTGCAACGGCTGAATTCAGAAGCGAGATCCTGTATCCTGCATTTGGTTTCCATGATGAACATGAAGTTGTGCAGCTTGCGCAGCGTGCCATTCGCAGTATTGGGCTAGAGACAAGTACGTTTGCTTCCGGTGGTGGCAGTGATGCCAATATCTTTAACGGATTCAACATTCCAACTGCGAACCTGGCGGTAGGGTATGAGGATATTCATACAACCAAAGAACGCATTCGTGCCGAAGATATTGTAAAGTTGTCCCAGGTGGTCGTGGCTATTATTCAGGAAACGGCAGCAGACAAGAAATAATGTGTACTTCTTAGACAAAAGTCCGAACCCGGTCTGTACGGATTCGGACTTTTTGCGAATTCATGTTATATTTCAAGGGAGAAAACTTGTTAATTTAGTGTCAAATTGAGTCAATGGGTGAATGGATTAATGACCTATTCATTTGCGTCCAGCGAGCAGATCAACTATCTTGGCATCCGGGCCCCACTCGCGCAACCATTGCTTGAGTATGAGCTGTACTTGCCGGGCTTGTCCTACCACGTGTAAGGATTGAGGCGTCATATAACTATTCATCGAAAGTCCCCCTGATTCGTTTATATTTGCTCTGAGAATTCTATACGCTCACCATATGCCCAAAATCAGTGATTTATACATTAACCGAATATATAATCCTACAATATGGAGTTGAAGAACGAATGAAACCAAATCAATCTGCCCAATCCATCCATGCTGCGCAACCTGCCAATCCCAAGCTGGATGAAGTGACCGTATCCACCAAGCCAATCTTTGAGGGAAAAGTGATTTCACTTCAGGTCGATACGGTTAAGCTTCCGAACGGTCAGACGGCTACACGTGAGATTATCCGGCACCCTGGCGCTGTGGCTGTACTTGCTCTAAACGGAGATCGCATGCTTGTTGTGGATCAGTATCGTCAGGCAATGGGACGCACCGAAGTAGAGATTCCTGCGGGTAAACTGGATCCGGGTGAAGAACCGGAGGTTGCAGCAGCACGTGAACTGCGAGAAGAGACAGGATATGTGGCCAAGTCGCTACGTCATTTACGTTCGTTCTATACTTCACCAGGGTTCGCAGATGAAATTATTCATCTCTACATCGCAGAAGAGCTTGAAGCAGGAGACATGGCGCTGGACGAAGATGAATTCCTTGAAGTTGCCGAAATAACTCTGGAGGAAGCCTATGCGCTCATGGACGAGAACCGGATTAGCGATGCCAAAACGATGATGGCCGTGTATGCGTGGGACCTTTACAGAACGACAGGACGGTTCTAAGAATGCAAGATCAATTGGCAACGTCCACCTTGTGGGAACCCTGCTATACAGACCTGCATATTCACATAGGACGTACGTCTCGCGGCGAGGCCGTTAAAATCAGTGGCAGTCGGGATCTGACATTTGAGAATGTTGCTCGGGAAGCATCGGATCGCAAAGGAATTCATTTGCTTGGTGTTATTGATTGTCATTCTCCAGTTGTACAGATGGATATTGAGCAGTTGCTGGAGAGTGGTACGATGTCCGAGATTGAGGGAGGCGGCATTGCCTACCAGGACACCACCATTTTGTTGGGTACAGAGATTGAGCTGCGCGAGCCTGGAATGCGTGAGTTCCATATGCTGGCGTACTTCCGTGATCTGAAAACGATGAAGTCCTTCACGGACTGGATGAAACGTTATATGAAAAATGTGAATCTCAGTTCTCAGCGTGTCTACGTGCCCGCTCTAGAGATGCAAGCCGAGATTAAGGCACGTGGTGGGCTTATTGTGCCTGCACATGTATTTACACCGCATAAAGGTATCTATGGCAGTACAGCCCCCCGTATGGGCGATGTGCTGGATACCCGTCTTGTGGATGCTGTCGAGCTGGGCTTAAGCTCTGATTCATCGATGGCCAGTTATATTCAGGAATTGGATCACGTTCCGTTCCTGACCAATTCGGATGCCCACTCTCTCGGTAAGATTGGACGGGAGTATAACGAACTGCAAGTTGCTGCCCCTTCTTTTGATGAGTTCCGTATGGCACTTCAAGGAGAAGCTGGCAGGAGCATTGCTGCCAATTATGGACTGAATCCAAGGCTAGGCAAGTATCATCGTACCTACTGTGCAGCATGTGGCAGCATTATGGATGATCAAGCGATGTCAGCAGAGCGTTGTCCGCACTGTGGTAGTCTGAAGCTGGTTCAGGGGGTGCTGGACCGCATTCTGGCAATCTCTGATCGGGAGAATCCTCAGGTTCCTGCAAACAGACCTGCCTATCATTATCAGGTGCCACTAGAGTTCATTCCGGGACTTGGCAAAGCCAAACTGCGCCAACTCCTGAACCATTTTGGTACGGAAATGAATGTACTTCATCGCACCCGTGAGGGAGAACTTGCTGCGGTTGTAGGACCTGTGCTGGCAGGCCTAATCGTGGCCGCACGGAACGGACAACTGGAGTTGTCCTCCGGAGGTGGAGGCACGTATGGTAAAGTTGCTGTTCAGGTGAAATCTTCAGAATATATAAATTGAACTAAACATTTACACATAACAGCGATCGAAAGGTTGTTCTGTCATCGTAGTGACCCGTGTAATACTCCAAGGTTCCACTCATATAGCTTCGCTTCACGTAGAGCCAATCTGGACAAGAAGTCATACAGGTGCGTTCCGGTTCATAAGAATGACTATGAGGATGGATTTGAGAATCCTTGCAGCATGATAACCGGAAAGGGGACTCGTACCTGTATGCGCTCTTCTTACTTTACATTTAAAGGTCAGACTTCGTTATATGTATTCGTGGCTGTCTTGTTTCTGGTCGGCGTCATTTTTGGCGCACTCATGGTCAATGCATTGTCTCTTGAGCAACGTCAGGATCTGGAGGGTTATCTCGGCAATTTTTTCATGACCGTGCAGCACAGCGCACAAGTGACTGAGACGGGGGCATATTGGGATATTGCCATGCTTCATCTGAAATGGGTAGGTCTGATCTTTATTCTGGGTTTATCCGTCGTCGGATTGCCCGGTATACTGGTTCTGGATTTTCTGAAAGGTGTGCTCATTGGATTCACAGTGGGGTACCTTGTTGGGCAGTATTCCTGGAAAGGGCTGCTGTTTGCATTGGTGTCCGTGGCACCGCATAATTTGTTCGTCATTCCGATTCTGCTGATCTGCAGTGTGGCGGCCATGACGTTCTCGTTATACATCATTCGTAATCGTGTTTTGATGCAGCGAACACCGGGTCGACAAAGGCCGTTTGCTTCATATATAGTGTTAACTTTGGTCATGGCTGCACTGCTACTCGGCGTGGCGTCTTTTGAAACATGGGTTACACCTGCGATGATGCGCTGGGTCACACCAATGCTACTACCAGCCTAACGTGCATCGTATAGTGTAAAATGTTGACTTTAATTACGCACTCCCCCTATAATGAAAAGAGTGGGTTAAGTTGCAGTGTGCAGTGATTTCCTAGGGGGAGGGAGAAAATGGAAGCACGGATCGATAAAATTAAGCAGCAACTACAGTCCCAAGGATATAAATTAACGCCCCAGCGGGAAGCCACCGTAAGAGTACTTCTTGAGAATGAAGAAGATCATCTGAGCGCAGAAGACGTATTCATGCTCGTTAAAGAAAAGGCTCCCGAAATCGGTCTGGCAACCGTGTACCGTACCCTCGAACTGCTGAGTGAGCTGCATGTTGTAGAGAAAATCAACTTCGGCGACGGTGTAGCGCGTTATGATCTGCGCGGAGATACATCCAAGCATCACCATCATCACTTAATCTGTGTTCAATGCGGAAGTATGGATGAAATACGTGAAGACTGGCTTGGACCGCTTGAAGAGCGTTTGGAGCAGGAATTTAACTTTTCGGTAGTAGATCACCGACTGGACTTTCATGGAATTTGTTATCGTTGCAAAGCTAAAAATGAACAGAAACCCAAAGATGAAGAATAACATAGCATATCTTCAAGCTCTCACCGGCGGTTTTGACGGGAGAGCTTTTTTGGCACCGGAGTGATCTGGAGTTTACCCCGAATGGCATAAACCTGAGTTTATGGACATACCCTGATTCAAGGACAATACCGGATTCGAATCAGGAGGGGGACACGCCCATGATTATATCAGTGCGGAGAGGGCTCCGTTTTATTCGATTTATTATATTTTTTGCTGCATTAGTTTATCTGTTCTATCATGTTTTGGACCTGTTCAATGGTTGGATCTCACCTGTGGATCAGTATCAGATGCCGACTGGAAATGCGATCAAAGTATTTCAGGAAACGGATTGGCCAGGTAATGGAGAAGGACGTCCTACGATGGCGGAGCGTCTCCGTCTGTTCTATTGGTACGGGGAGTAGCTTCGAACAGCCAGGGATGCAAATACGGGAGCAGTCTGCCGAAGCGGCAGATCTGTC
Source organism: Paenibacillus amylolyticus (assembly GCF_001570725.1). Lineage (GTDB taxonomy): Bacteria > Bacillota > Bacilli > Paenibacillales > Paenibacillaceae > Paenibacillus > Paenibacillus amylolyticus_A. Next base: position 3,105,649 of record NZ_BCNV01000001.1, on the reverse strand, counting down.
AGTTGAGGAGCGTTGTACATGAAACAGACGATACACGCCTATGCCTTATACTTGGAAGATGATAAAGGGATGTCTAGCAGCACACTTGAATCGTATCTCCGAGACGTGGACAAGTTCATTGAATTTGTAGATAAGGAATATGGCATACGCGAAGCCGATCAGGTCAGACGCACGCATGTCGTCCTGTTTGCAGGTCAACTCAAACAGGCAGGACGTGCCAACGCAACGATTGCCCGCAGCATCGTATCTCTGCGCTCCTACTTTCATTTTTTGATGCGCCGGGGTGATATTATACAGGACCCTACGTTCGATGTGGAAGCTCCCAAAGCGGATAAGACGCCTCCACAGGTGTTAACCATCCCGGAGATCGAACAACTGCTGACAGCGCCTGATATTCGTTCACCGCAGGGCGTGAGAGATCGAGCGATGCTTGAGCTATTGTATGCTACAGGTATTCGGGTCTCGGAACTGATTGCGCTCGACATTCGGGATGTACAGCCTGGCATGCGCTTTATACGATGCGGTGGGGCAGGCAGGGAACGTATTCTTCCCATCGGTGCGCCAGCTGCACATTGGGCAAGTGTATATGTGGAGGAATTCCGCAATCAGTTGCTCAAAACCGATTCGGACGAGCAGGCACTATTCGTGAATGTGTCTGGCAGACGTTTAACCCGGCAAGGCTTCTGGAAGCTGCTCAAAAAAGCGGCGGTGGATGCGGGAATTTCGGAAGAAATTACGCCGCATACGCTGCGTCATTCGTTCGCAGCACACCTGATTGCCAATGGGGCGGATACACGTGCGGTTCAAGACATGTTGGGTCACGTGGAGCAGCCTGGACAACAATATGGCAATCATGGTCGCAAAACCATGAAAGAAATCTATGAAACCCATCATCCGAGGGCAAGATAGATTTTGACGCAGGGCATTCACAAATAAATGCGGAACATTGGGACGATTTAGGATAAAATAAATTGAATACATCTAAACGCCGTTATACATAAGACGGATCGTTTCAACTCAAGGAGGAACATACATCGCATGACAGCACTAAACCAACAAATGATTTCGGAAGCAGCATCTTATATTCAAAGCAAAAGCTCCATCAAGCCGGAAGTCGGTTTGATTTTGGGTTCGGGTCTTGGCGTACTGGCAGAACTGATTGAAGATGGCGTAAGTATCGCTTATCAGGATATTCCGCATTTTCCAGTGTCCACAGTAGAAGGACATGAAGGTGAACTATTGGTCGGAACCATCAAAGGTCGTCCAGTGGTGATGATGAAAGGCCGTTTCCACATGTACGAAGGATATGGTCCGGAACTGACAGCCTTCCCGGTACGTGTTATGAAGGAACTGGGTGTAAGCAGCCTGCTTGTAACGAATGCTGCAGGTGGCGTGAATACGTCGTATGAAGCTGGAGACTTGATGCTGATCTCGGATCACTTGAATCTTACAGGCAAAAATCCATTGATCGGACCAAATGACGCTGCACTGGGCGTACGTTTCCCGGATCTGTCGGAAGCATACAGCCGTCGTTTGCGCGCGCTGGCGAAGGATACGGCTGCATCACAAGGTTTTAACGTACGTGAAGGGGTATATGCAGGTATGCTTGGTCCGAACTACGAGACACCGGCAGAGATCAAAATGCTGCGTACATTGGGCGCAGACGCAGTGGGCATGTCCACTGTATCTGAAGTGATCGTGGCACGCCATGCAGGCCTGGAAGTGCTCGGTATTTCCTGTATCAGCAACATGGCTGCCGGAATTTTGGACCAGCCGCTGTCACATGATGAGGTGATGGAAACGACGGAGCGTGTTCGTGAGTCATTCCTGGCGCTGGTATTGGCTGTTATTCCGCAAATGTAAGCAAGTTTGAGTAGAGAAGGTTACCTTTCCGTATGAGAAATCATCGGGGGTAACCTTTTTTTTGTTGTGATGAACGTACGGTTACTCATTCGTTGAGTGCAGTGCGTTTTTTTGCGGTTGTCTCCTTTTCCACAAAAAGTTCGGGAAATCATAGGTAAGATGGAATAATTTACTGCAAACGCGCCGACAATGATTAGCAGTACATGCATGGAACATGCAGTAAGCAAGTCATTTGAGGAGGTAACCTTGTGAAGAAAAGAATAATGGCATCGTTCATGACCCTTTGTATCCTGCTGTCCCTTATGGCATCAACGGCATTGGCTGAAGAAACACCGAAGGCAGCGGGAGGAACGGATCTGGCCCCATCGGCGCGCTCTGCGATCTTAATGGATGCTGACACGGGAACCGTCATTTATGAGAAAAACAGTCATGATCAGCTGCCTCCGGCGAGCATTACGAAGATTATGACGATGCTGCTCACGATCGAAGCGATTGACTCGGGCAAGCTGAAGCTGACGGACAAAGTAAGAACGAGCGAATACGCAGCTTCCATGGGTGGTTCGCAGATCTTTCTGGAGCCCGGAGAAGAAATGACGGTCGACGATATGTTAAAAGGGATCGCGATGGCTTCAGGCAATGATGCCTCGGTAGCGATGGCTGAGAAGATCGCTGGCTCGGAAGAAGCCTTTGTACAGCTGATGAATGAGCGTGCGAAGGAGCTTGGTATGAAGGATACTCATTTTGCCAACTGTAACGGTCTGCCGGTCGATAATCATTATTCGTCCGCCCATGACATTGCCGTCATGAGCCGTGAATTGCTGAAGCATTCCGGGATTACGAAGTACACCGGCGCATATCAGGATTATCTTCGCAAAGATACAGAAAAGCCATTCTGGCTGGTGAACACGAACAAGCTGGTTCGTTTTTATCAAGGGGCAGACGGTTTGAAAACGGGTTACACATCCGAAGCGAAATTCTGCTTGTCTGCAACAGCATCCAAGGATGGACTGCGAGTCGTTTCTGTGGTACTCGGTGAACCGAATACCAAAACACGGAACAGTGAAGTGTCTTCGATGTTTGACTATGCCTTTAGTCAATATACGATGAAGGCTCTCTACAAGGCAGGGGATCTGCTGGGCAGTCTGAGAATCGAAAAAGGTGAAGTTGCCGAGTTGCCTCTGAATGCCACGCAAAATTATAGTGTGCTGATGCGCAAAGGAGCCAAATCCAACGACATCCGTCATGAATTGCTGGTTGCCAAAGAATTAAAAGCTCCGATCAAAGCCGGGCAAAGTATAGGTAAACTCGTGGTCTACCAGGGCAACGACGTGATTAAGGAGTTCGACATTCAGGCTCCGCAAGATGTGAATAAGGCTGGCTGGTGGAAGCTGTTCAAGCGGACGACGTCCAACCTGTTTGACTAAACGGCGATTTCTGCGAGATGCACGCATCCTTCGAACATATTTTGTAGTTAAATAGGGGTTTTCTTCTAGTTTTGTCGGGGGGCAGGAAAAGCCTTCGGAAGCGTAGAAATCCTTGTTCAAGACAGGGAGGAGAGTGAGCAAACGTGAACTTGCATGTGGAAATGGAACACCATCGCGGGATTCTGATTGTACGATTATCCGGGGAGCTGGATCACCATACAGCTGACATGGTACGGATGCAGATGGATGAAGCTATCCAGCGGAGACAAAGCGAGCATCTCGTACTCAGCCTGAAAGATCTGCAATTTATGGATAGTTCAGGTCTGGGTGTCATTTTGGGAAGATACAAGCTCATTAAGAATAAAGGCGGCAAGATGGTGGTATGTGACGTCAATTCGCCAGTGTACCGTTTGCTGGAAATGTCGGGTTTGTTCAAGATTATGCCGATATACGAAAATGAGGGAACTGCTCTCTCAGGTCTGGAGGTCGTCTCATGAATGAAGGAACAGGGACAAATTTCATGAATCTGCAATTCGCGGCCAAGTCAGAGAATGAGTCGTTTGCACGGGTAACCGTTGCTGCGTTTATCTCCCAGCTTGATCCAACGATGGACGAGCTCAGTGACCTGAAGACGGTCATTTCCGAAGCCGTAACCAACAGCATCATCCACGGATATAACAATAACTCCGAAGGTGTTGTGTCCATCCAGGCCGAGATTCGGGAAGACATGATTACCATTATTGTGGAAGACCGCGGTGAAGGAATCGAAGATCTTGAACTGGCCAAACAGCCGCTATATACGTCCAAACCCGAACTTGAGCGGTCGGGCATGGGCTTCACCATTATGGAAAACTTCATGGATGAATTCGAAGTCAGCAGTGAGCCCGGCAGAGGCACCTCCATCAAGATGAAGAAAAGGATTGAATCCAAGAAAGCATTGTATAATTAGGGGTTGGTGTTCTTATGGATGCTGAAGTGAAACCATCTTCACAGACCTATTTGGACGATGCCGAGGTCAAACGGCTGATTGCGCTCAGTCAGTCGGGTGACCATGTCTCACGGGATACGCTGGTGAACTGCAACATCAGACTCGTCTGGTCCGTCGTACAGCGTTTTATGAACAGGGGATATGACCCGGAAGATCTGTTCCAGATTGGTTGTATCGGCCTGCTCAAGTCAGTGGACAAATTCGATCTCAGTTATGACGTGAAGTTCTCGACCTACGCGGTGCCGATGATCATCGGAGAAATCCAGCGATTCCTGCGGGATGACGGTACCCTGAAGGTCAGTCGTTCACTGAAAGAGATGGCGAATAAAGTCCGCAAAAAAAGGGACGAACTGTCCAAACATCTGGATCGTCTGCCAACGATCAAGGAAGTAGCCGCAGAGCTGGGGGTGACCCCGGAGGAAGTCGTATTTGCCCAGGAAGCGAACAAACCACCGACCTCCATCCATGAGACCGTATTCGAAAATGACGGAGATCCCATTACGTTAATGGACCAGATTGCCGACGAGTCTCAGGAACGTTGGTTTGACAAACTTGCGTTAAACGAAGCCATCGGTGGTCTCAGCGAGCGGGAGCGGTTAATCGTCTATCTGCGGTATTACCGGGATCAGACGCAGTCCGAGGTTGCCAGCAGGCTGGGTATATCTCAGGTGCAGGTATCACGTCTGGAGAAAAAAATACTGCAATCCATTCGCGACCAGATCGCGCAGTGATTCGGGATTGCAACAACAACAATATTGGCGCTTATGCACCAATATACGACAACTAACAACCTTCTATCGCGCATTATGGCGAGGGAGGTTATTTGTTGTTACTATGGCTGGACCCTGAACGATTGGACTGCATGACCAGCATCATGCCAAGAATACATGCCATACCAATCCATTGATAGAAGCCAAAAGGTTCATGGAGCCATACGACGGTTGTTCCGACAGCAGCTAGGGGCTCTGCGCTCCCGAGCAGGCTAGTTTCCTTGGGTGTAAGGCTTTTGAGACTCGCAATATAAAACCAAAAAGCAATCATGGTTCCAAAAATGATCGTAAATATCAAATAACCGTAGGTTTCGAGCCTGATGCTGGCAAAATTCATTTGCCAAGGCGGGTGAATAAAGCTCATTCCCAGACCACCGATGATCATAGCCCATCCGACCACAACAAGTGAATCGAACTTTTTAATCAGTTGCACGGCATACAGCGTATAAAATGCAGCTGAAACCCCGGATAACAGCCCCCATATCACTGCGAGCCAGGAGACAGATAACTGCGTGAGCGAGCCGTTCGTCAGTAGGAGAAAACACCCACCGAGAGCGAGAACAGCGCATATAAGGTCATTGCGTGTAAGGGCAGACTGTTTCCGAAGTGCGATGTAAATCATAATCATGACAGGGGAGAGGTACTGCAGGAGTGTAGCCACCGCTGAATTGCCATGTTTAATGGATGCCATGTACGTATATTGCACGGCAAGCATACCCACCAATCCGAAAATGATCAGTTGTGCAGCTGTTTTTTTATTTCTCCACACATCAAAAATCTGAAATCGTCCATCTGTAAACGATTGAATAACCAGTAATAGTAACCCAGCGATCAACAATCGTACAGTGACATACCAATTGACTTCAATTCCATCCAGTTGAAACAGTTTTTGAGATACCGTACCCCCAATGCCCCAGCAGATGGCTCCGGTCAGAACAAGTATAATGCCTGAAATTTTGGTTTTTGCAGAAGTTGTCATTCTTGTTCGCCTCACCTTAAATATAAGAATAGTGTTATATTAAGGAGAAATGAGGTACATTAATATCAATATTACACTTAAAAATATAACTATATTGAGATGAGGCCCATGCAGAAGAGCGAATTTATCATTGATCAACATTTGAAAGAGATGACGCAACATCGTACCGATGCATTATCCGTAGCCTGTTATGAGACAACCATTATTCAAAATGTGCACGGACATATTCCACTCCACTGGCATGATGAATTGCAGTTTGTTGCCGTTCTTCAGGGTACAGCGTTGTTCCATATCAACGATCAAAAGAAGGTTTTGTCCAGAGGTGACGGGATTTTTATCAACAGTGGAATAATGCATATGGCCGAAGATCACGGTGCGAGCGAGAACTGCATCTATCTATGTTTGAATTTGTCCCCGCATGCTATGATGCCTTCGGATCTGTATATAAAGTACGTGCATCCATATGTAACAGCAACTAATTTGTCTTTTTTGTATATCGAAAGAGCTAACGCTTGGGGAGAACAGATCCTGGATGCTATTGCACGGATTAGAAAGGAGCTAGTGGAAAAAGTTCCATATTACGAAGTGAATGTTGCTTCTGCGTTGCTGAATATGTGGAAACTGCTGATGATGAACGGGTATTCTCTAGAACATGATCCATCGGAAATGAGCAGAAACAAGCGAATGAAAGACATGTTGCAATGGATTAATCTTAACTACGCCGATCCAATTAGGTTAGAAGATATTGCCAAGGCCGGCCAGTTAAGTCGATCGGAGACATGCCGTTATTTCAAGCTAATCCTGAAAACCACACCCATGCAATATGTGATCGAGTACCGCATCCAAAGAAGCATTGAACTATTGCAACTCTCCGAGCATAGCATCACCGAAATTGCCTATGAGGTCGGTTTTAACAGCACGAGTTATTACATTAACCAATTCCGCAAAACAATGAATGCAACGCCTTTACGATTTAGAAGGGAATTGAACAAAAGAGACAAAGAACATAATTACTGAGTTATTTTTCATGATTGATTCGTGAGCCTATCTGCCAATCCCAAAGAGTCGCCCATACGGCGACTTTTTTGATATGTAACAAAATGCTCCGCACTCAGTTGCGCCTCAACCCGGTCAAAAGGAGCGAAGCGTGAGGGCTCATCTAAGGATACATAAGCAACGCAGGCGGCAGATTAGACCTTGAAGAAGCGAAGCGCGCGCCTTTGTCTCCAAATTTCTACACAGTTGTATTCTAAGACGCATGCAGAAGACAAACTCCAACGTCATAGAATTTTGAGCAGAATAACCCCAAAATGCTCATCTTTCGATTCCCTTCCTGCCCCCTCCCCAGCATATTTATTTCAAACGTTTGGAAACGGGAGGACGATGGGTAGCGAAGGGATGGAATCGGTCAAAAGGAGCGAAGCGTTCGCCTTTAGCACCGGATTTCCTCCCTGAAAAGGAGAGTTCAAGAAATCCGGGGATAACAGCGACCAATGACCGATCCATCCCGCAGCGTCAACTCAGCCTTCCACCTTTTTTCCAACCCGTTTGTAATAAATTTGCACATTCTTCAAATACTAACCTAAATTACGCAGTAAAGGAGTGCTATGGATGTCCCAGACACCCACTCCAATGGTCTACGTTCGTCTGCGCAGCCGAATTCGCATCCAGAGGGGCAGAGCAGTCAAGCTTGGAGACATTGCACATGTGCTGACCTCTTCCGAAGACCAGGAGGACAGGCTGCTGGAGCTTGAACTGCTGCACCCTGGACCAGAGGATGGCAATCTGATCCTCATTGATATATTGCAGATTATTCCCCGAATTCGGAACATCTTGCCTGAGGTAAGCGTGGAACTGATTGGATCAGGCCATACGCTTGTTGAAGTCATTGCGGGAAATGGTCAACCTTCCAAGTCGCTGTTCATATTGGTTTGGCTGCTGTTGTTCTTCGGGTCGGCCTTAACGATCATGAATTTTCATGCCGATGTGAACATGCAGGAAGTACAGATTCGAATTGTGGAGATGCTCACTGGGCATCGGGACGAACATCCTTATCTGTTCCAAGTGGCGTATTCTATCGGCATTGGATTCGGTATGGCGGTATTTTTCAACCATTTGTTCAAGAAGAAATGGAATGAGGAGCCTACTCCGCTGGAAGTGGAGATGTTCCTATACCAGCAAAATGTAGATAAATATGTGGTGATTGAAGAAAGCGAACGGATGCACGAACAGGAACGCAGGGAGATGAATGCGGATGAGCGTTCTTAATGGAGCAATCAGCATTGTACTGGGCATTGCAGGGGGGATTGCCGTAGGAAGCGGCGTGATTGCGCTCATTCTGGTGCTCGATATGATTCCCAGATTGGCTCAACTTACGCAATCGTATGACAAGACCCACTGGTACGAAGGGGCGCTCATAGGTGGTTCACTGCTCGGGACGGTGGCGGACTTTTGGCACTGGAAAATGCATGGGGTGCTGCTGCTCAGCCCGATCGTTGGATTGTTCTGTGGTGTGTTCATCGGTCTGCTCGCCGCAGCACTCACCGAGGTACTTAATGTACTGCCCGTGCTAGCCAAACGATTAGGCATGAAACCTTATTTGTTTGGATTACTGCTTGCTATGATTTTGGGCAAAATGACAGGTTCCCTGTTTGATTTTTTTATATATCAGCGGTAACTCGTGGCCATAGGAGGATGGAAGATGGATGAACGAACAGAGCACACAGGCCAGGAAAATAGTGAAGGTATAACGGAAGAGATGTTACACAAGTCTGCTTATGAGATTCAGAAGGAAGAAGAGGAGAAGGCGTACAATAAGAAAAAACAAAATGAGATGTCCGACAGCATTGAGGAATCGGTGCAATATTGGCAGGAAAACGATGATATCTCCCCACGCATGAGTGAAAATAGATATACGCTACAACAGGTGCTGGGACTTGGTGAATCCTTCGACGTTAATATGAGGGAAATGGTTCTGGGTGGCAAACACGTTGGATTGCTGATGATTACCGGTTTTGCGAAGGATGAGATTTTGCTTGAAGTGTTAAAAAGATTAACCTATCTCACGCCGGATGACGTGTCCGGACACGCACTCAAATCCTATTTTGAATGTTATATTCCCCATATTCAGGTAGAAAAAGTTGACAAGATGAGTGCTGTCATCAACAAGGTTCTTACCGGTATGAGCGCAATGTTCGTTGAAGGGGATCGCTCGGTCCTAATTATGGATACACGAAGTTACCCGGTTCGTTCACCGGAAGAACCTTCATTAGAAAGGGTAGTTCGGGGTTCCAGAGATGGCTTTACCGAGACGCTCCTGACCAACGTAACATTAGTACGTCGCAGAATACGCGACCCTGGACTGAAGTTTGAAATCATGCAGGTGGGGCGAAGAACACAAACGGACGTCTGCGTGGTGTACATTGATGATATTGTGGATAAAGTGCAGGTGGATTCAGTCCGGGAAAAAATTCAGCGAGTGGATATCGATGGTATTCCCGCCGCCGACAAGCAGTTGGAGGAAGCGATTATCAATAAGGGATGGAATCCGTTCCCACTCGTTCGTTATTCGGAACGACCAGATGTTACAGCTTCCCATTTGCTGGAAGGGCGAGTCGTCATTTTTGTAGACACTTCCCCCAGTGTGATGATTCTGCCTACGACCTTCTTCGATCTGTGCGAGCATGCGGAGGAGAACAGACAGACAGCCTTGATGGGAACGTATTTACGATGGGTTCGTTTTGCAGGGATTCTTATCTCGTTGTTTTTGCTACCGTTATGGCTGCTCATGGTTATTGATCCTTCAATCAAACCGATGGGACTCGACTTCATTGGCCCGCAGGAAAATGTAAAGCTGCCGCTCATTCTCCAGTTTCTCCTAATCGAACTTGGCGTCGATTTATTACGGATGGCAGCAGTTCATACGCCTACACCTCTGGCATCGGCCATGGGCTTGATAGCGGCCATTCTAGTCGGGGATATCGCCGTGAAGACAGGATATTTTGTCAATGAGGTTGTACTCTATATGGCCATAGCAGCCATCGGTATGTTTGCCACGCCAAGTTACGAGCTGGGTCTCGCCAACAGGCTGGTCAGGTTAGTTCTGCTCATTGCCGTAGCGATATTCAAGGTTCCGGGGTTGGTCGTGGGCAGTACATTGCTCATACTGGCACTCACCGTTCATCGGTCGTACAATTCTTCGTATCTCTGGCCTTTTATACCGTTTAATGCAAAGGCCTTGGGCAACTTTTTATTCCGGCTTCCGTTGCTGGAAAATAAAAAACGTCCATCATTTAATAAGACACGTGACAACACCAAAATGTCCGATGATCCGGACGGAGAACTGCGAAAAAGTAAAAAACACAAATGATCTTCCGAAAAATCCATTCATCTCGCTGCCTAATTTGATATACTGGTGTAAAATCATTGGAATAGCAATTGTTCCAGTATATAAAAAGTGAGGAATGCAGATTATGTATTTACATGGTACAAGTAAAATAAATGCGCAAGGACATCTGGAGATTGGCGGAGTCGATGCAACAGATCTGAAAGAACAATTTGGAACTCCCCTGTACGTTGTGGACGAGCAATTGGTTCGCAAGCGTTGCAGAGAGTACATGGAAGCATTCCGTGCTTCCGGACTGGGCTTCCAGGTTGCTTACGCAAGTAAAGCATTCTGTGTAATGGCGATGTGTGCCCTTGCAGCTGAAGAAGGACTTTCCCTGGATGTTGTTTCTGACGGTGAACTGTTTACTGCTTTGCAAGCAGGATTCCCGGCTGAGCGCATTCATTTCCACGGTAACAACAAAACGCTGGAAGAGATCGAAATGGCTCTTGATGCAGAGATCGGATGCTTTGTTGTTGATAACTTCAATGAATTGCATCTGTTGCAGGCTGTAGCAGCGGACAAAAATCGTAAAGTAAACATTTTGCTTCGTGTGACGCCTGGGGTTGAGGCACATACGCATGAATATATCTCCACTGGTCAGACGGATTCCAAATTTGGATTCGATATCGGCAATGGTACAGCATTTGAAGCGATTGAACTGGCTTCCAAGCAGTCTAACCTGGTATTGCTCGGTGTACATTCCCACATCGGTTCCCAGATCTTCGAAGTTGAAGGCTTCCAGATGGCTGTTCAACGTGTTGCTGAATTTGCAGCAAGCGTATATGAGCGTCTTAACGTTGCTTTCAAAGTGGTTAACCTTGGTGGTGGATTCGGAATCCGTTATATCGATGGAGATACGCCGCTTGAAGTTGCGCAATACGTGAAGGCTATTACAGATGCCGTTAAAAATCATTTTGCTCAAATCGGCTATGCCGTACCTGAGATCTGGGTTGAACCGGGCCGCAGCATCGTGGGTGAAGCGGGAACAACACTGTATACCGTTGGAACAAGCAAAGACATTCCAGGTGTGCGTAAATATGTTGCCGTTGATGGTGGTATGACCGATAACCCACGTCCTGCTTTGTATGAATCCAAGTATGAAGCTGTGCTTGCCAACCGTGCGAATGAAGCTGCTCAGGAAACGGTATCCGTTGCGGGTAAATGCTGCGAGAGTGGTGATATGCTGATCTGGGATCTGGACTTGCCAAAAGTGGAAAGTGGCGATCTGCTCGCTGTAGCTTGCACAGGTGCGTATAACTACTCCATGGCGAGCAACTACAACCGGATTCGTCGCCCAGCCGTTGTATTTGTCAAAGACGGTCAAGGAGATGTTGTGGTACGTCGTGAGACGTATCAGGATATCATCCAGAATGACTTGGTACCAGCGCGCATTGGCAAACAGCCAGTAACTCGCTAATTCGTCAAAAGATAATGCATTTGTTTCTGCATTGTTCAGGATATATGGATTTCACAGTCAAAGCAGATGAAAAGGGACCTTCCTTTTTCGTCTGCTTTTTGTATGTTCGGACTAAATTATGAAAAAAGTTGCCGTTTTTTTTGCGATCCAGACATTTTCGGTGTACACTAAGAAAAGTGCTGTAATGCTTGGCCCAGGGTCATGCGTTCTTGCACCATTAACGATGGTCAATACGAAAGGAGTCATTTACATATGGCGAAACAAGCGAAAATTAAATTGGCAAACGGCGGAGAAGTTCTGATCGATCTGTTCGATCAAGAAGCTCCAAACACAGTAGCAAACTTTGAGAAACTGGCTAACTCCGGTTTCTACAATGGTCTTACATTCCACCGCGTTATCCCGGGCTTTGTAGCTCAAGGTGGATGCCCTAACGGTAGCGGTGCAGGTGGCCCAGGTTACACAATTAACTGTGAAATCAACCCGAACAAACATGAGCGCGGAACACTTGCTATGGCACATGCTGGCCGTAACACAGGTGGAAGCCAGTTCTACATCTGCTACCAACCGCAACCACATTTGGATGGACAACATACTGTATTTGGTAAAGTAACTAAAGGTATGGAGTTCGTGGACGCTTTAGAAGGTAAAGACAAAATGGAAACTGTTGAAGTTGTAGAAGCTTAATACCTTCAGCTTTACTGGATCCAATTATGAAGTGCTTCTTTTATAGAAGCACTTTTTTTATTTTTCATATGTCACGTATTCGAAATCGATGATTGGAAAGGATGAATGAACCTTGGATACGGTTACTCAGCTAAGCTTGTTAAAACAAATTTACAGTGAGCGCACGTTGTGGGACGAAGAACTGCAAGCATCGCGACATGTCGTTCCGGATAGTGTATCCGTACAGGACCGAGAAGCTCTTGAGGCAGCGGGGCATGAACCGAATCGGTTTGTGCGTCCGCAACATGATGAAACGATTACTGAGCTGAAGAAACTTGCGAATCAATGGACGATAGAGGATGCAGCACAGGCTTTTGTCTCTTCTTTGTGGTCAGCACCCATGATCTGGCGCTCGCTTCTTACGAGCAAGCTTATTGCAAGCAGTATGCCAGAGCATGAACACACGCCTTATCCATCTTCGAGCACTTGTAAAATCTGTGGATTAAGCGTAGATCAAGCAACCGACACGACGCTGCAATGGTATTGGCGCATGACCAATGGAACCCCGTTGGACGGTGATCCCTTTGGACAAGTACTGGCACTTCGAGAGCTGTCTACGGCGCAGGAGCTTCCGATACCAAATGAATACGACCGCTGGACATTCCGTGCGATATTAACGGTGTTGCGCGAATTACCTCCACAAACACGCTACAGCAAGGCAGCACTAGCGCTTAAGAAGGAACGTCTTTTGCCTACCCAAAAAGAATATGCCTACCGTGACTTGCTTGAGACGTTAGCTCTGATTGGCATACTGGATACGCCGGAACATCCCGGAATGATAACTCAATTTACGACTTACATACAGCGTGACGAACGTCCCAATGTGCGGGTTGAAGTGCAGGCGCCTCTGGCATGGTGTGACTCATCTGTCGGAATCAATGAGAACAACCTGAACAAGATATTCCATGATTTTGATCTGGTTAACATTTCTCTTGCGGATAAGCCTAAAGAGAATCCAGCAGTAAAGGACACAATCTTAGGTGCATTGGAGAAAAAGAGAAGTGTTCGCGGGAAAGTGCCAAAGGCATCTCCTGATGCAGGTACCGGGGAGGTACAGTCTGGAGATGTGTATGCTGTTCGGGTTCGGGAAGGTGTGTGGGTAACAGTATACTGTCATGAAGTCAGAGACAAACGTGTCATCGTCGAATATCTGGATGGTGTCTTTCCAGAGATGCCGGCAAAAGCAAATTTACATGGGACGTTTCGACCGAGACAGAATGGTCGCTGGAAATGCTCCGCTATAGCGATCGATTCGACAAGTTGGGTCAGAAGAGTGGCAAGAGAGTTTCCGCTTCCCACTTCGTCCCTGCAAGAACCTGATCGCATTCCATTTCATAATGCCAAAGAATTAAAGCATATGGCGAGCTGGTGTTTTCCTGATATGTAGAATGATGCGATGGATGGTTAGATGTGAAATGCCTCCAAGCAAAAACCGTACCTCCTTGGAGGAAGCGGTTTTTTGTTGTTTCTTAGCTTATTAAAAGTTAGTATGTGACAAAAAGGAACAAAAAACAATTGATTTTTTGGCATTAAAGTGCTAACATCCAATTAATAACGAAAGCAATCCTTCAGGGCAGGGTGCAATTCCCTACCGGCGGTGATGCAGGAAGTGTAAGGACACAAGTCCAGCACTTGATGCAAAGTCCGTGACCTGTCTGCCTGTGGCAGATGGCTGATCTGGTGTAATTCCAGAACCGACAGTATAGTCTGGATGGGAGAAGGAGAGGTGCAGACCTAACGGGTTTGCATTCAGCAGGAGTATTGCTGCACAGTCACTATTCGTGATGTATTGCACTGTGCAGGGAAGATCCGGGTACGCCGGACCGTTCCATACATATGCCACACTATAGAAGCTCTTTACCTGTAATTGATGTTATTAAGGTATGTGTCTATTTTCACTTGCCCGAAATGAAGTTTTGGGCAAAGTGTTGGCGTGCTGTATCCATTTCACTCCTGTTGTTGACATTTGTCTCTCATCATCCCCATCGAACTGATTGTTCGACGGGGATTTTTTTCATAATTAAGACTAAGACTTTAAACCGCGGGGTGAACGGATTTGGAAATGATCAATGATGAATTTTATATGGCACTGGCACTTGATATGGCGGAACGAGCACAGGGGCAGACAGGAATTAATCCGGTCGTTGGATGTGTAGTTGTGAAAGAGGGACGTATAGTAGGCCTGGGAAGCCATCTGAAACGTGGAACCGGTCATGCGGAAGTGCATGCACTGAACATGGCAGGAAGCGACGCAGAAGGCAGTACGGTATATGTTACACTCGAGCCCTGTAGTCATTATGGCAAGACGCCACCTTGCAGTGAACGCCTGATTCATGAAAAGGTGAAACGTGTTGTCGTATGTTGTGAAGATCCAAATCCGCAAGTATCCGGTAAGGGCATAAGCATGCTCCGTCAACAAGGCATTGAAGTTGAAGTTGGTGTACTGCGTGAGCGTGGAAGACGTATGAATGAAAAATTCATTAAATTTATTACAACTGGCCTGCCTTTTGTGACGCTGAAGACGGCTACCACTCTGGATGGCAAGATTGCTACTCGCAGCGGAGACAGCAAGTGGATCTCCAACGAGCCAGCTCGTGAGATTGTGCATGCCCTTCGTCATCGTCACCAAGGCATTATGGTTGGCGTCGACACGGTGATCGCCGATAATCCGGAGCTTACAACCCGTTTGCAAGTGGAAGGCATTAGTCCGGTACGCATTGTGGTGGATTCCAAGCTACGTCTTCCAGTAGGTGCCAAAATGGTTAAGGATGGTCTTGCTCCAACATGGGTACTGACCACAGACGAAGCCAGTCCTGAAGCTGCTGAACGTTTGGAAGCTTACGGTGTTGAAATTATACGCTGTGGTCCTGGACCACGTGTGGATCTGTTAAGCGGACTTAGCAAGCTGGGTGAGCGTGAGATTGGTTCGATTTTGCTTGAAGGTGGAGGCACCCTGAATGGAGCCATGCTGGAGGCACGGTTGGTTGATCGACTGCTCATGTTTATCGCTCCGAAGATTGTGGGCGGCTATGATACACCTGGAAGCTTCCGCTTCGAGGGTGTGGAACGTATGAATCAGGCGATTCAATTGAATCAGCTGGAAATCGAACAAGTTGGAGATAATATCAGCATTGGCGGTATTCCGGTGTGGCCTGAATAGATAAATGAACTTGAAAGCAGTAAGTTAGGGTCCTTAGAAATGAACAAGGGAGGCGGCAGCATGTTTACCGGTTTGGTGGAAGAAGTCGGTCAGATTCGGCGTATTGGTCGGAAAGGCGAAGCGATGGTCCTGAATATCGGAGCTTCCGCCATCATGGACGATTTGAAGATTGGCGATAGTGTGGCAGTGAACGGCGTATGCTTAACTGCGACAACGCTGGAAGGTGGAGGTTTTACCGCCGACGTCATGCCTGAAACGTATCGTCATACCAATCTCAGTCAGTTGCAATCTGGAAGTAAAGTTAATCTGGAGCGAGCCATGCAATCAGGTGGCCGTTTTGGCGGACATATCGTTCAGGGTCATGTCGATGGTACTGGAGTGATCGGCAGTATAACTCGTGATCAGAACGCGATTGTATTTGAGATCAAACCTGATGATCACCAGTTGTTCAAATATCTGATCCCCAAAGGATCAGTTACACTGGACGGCATTAGCTTGACCGTTGTCCATACGTCACAGACCGCATTCACGGTTTCCATTATCCCACATACGATTGGTGAGACTGTACTAAATGTGAAAAAGACAGGGGATACCATCAATATCGAATGCGACATTTTGGGGAAATATGTGGATCATCTGCTGCAGTATGGGAGAGGGCATCAAGAGACGGGGGCTAGCAAGCCGCGAAGTATCAGTGAGGATTTTCTCGCCAATCACGGATTTGCATAAATAGAGAGCAGAAATAAACTGGAGGTGGACCAATGTCAGAACAATCCATTCTAGACACGATAGAAGAAGCCATATACGATCTCATGCGTGGTAAACCCGTCATTGTTGTAGATGATGAAGATCGGGAGAATGAAGGCGATTTTATTGCTTTGGCCGAAAAGGCGACACCTGAAGTCATTAATTTCATGATTACTGAAGGTAGAGGTCTGGTCTGTGTTCCGATTACACAACAACGTGCGGATGAACTTAACCTGAAACCCATGGTTCAACAAAATACGGATTTTCACGGAACAGCTTTCACCGTCTCTGTGGATCACAAAGATACCACAACAGGTATCTCGGCACATGAACGTTCCATTACAGTAAAAGGTCTTATCGATCCTGAAGCGAAAGCAGGGGACTTCCGCAAACCTGGTCACATGTTCCCGTTGATTGCAAAAGACGGCGGTGTGCTTCGGCGCGCCGGACATACGGAAGCGGCTGTAGACCTCGCTATCATGTGTGGTTCCTACCCCGCAGGCGTGATCTGTGAAGTGATTAAGGAAGATGGCACGATGGCCAGACTTCCGGATCTGCAGGAGATTGCTCGCAAGCATGATCTGAAGCTGATCAGCATTCAGGACATGATTCGTTACCGTAACGAAAAAGAGCAGCTGGTTCAACGTGAAGTGGCTGTACGTATGCCAACAGACTTTGGTGAGTTTCAAGCGGTGGCCTATACAAACGCTGTGGACAACAAGGAGCATGTGGCTCTAGTCAAAGGGGAGATTGATGGCTCCAAACCTGTACTGGTGCGTGTACACTCTGAATGTTTGACAGGAGATGTATTCCATTCTCATCGTTGTGACTGTGGTCCGCAGTTTGATGCGGCACTCAAACAGATCCATGAAGAAGGCAATGGCGTGCTGCTCTATATGAGACAGGAAGGTCGGGGCATTGGACTGATCAACAAACTCAAAGCCTACAAGCTGCAAGAGGAAGGTCTGGATACGGTGGATGCAAACCTGAAGCTGGGCTTTGCAGCCGACTTGCGTGATTATGGGATTGGTGCCCAAATTCTGAAAGACCTTGGGGTTCGTCAGATCAGACTGCTGACAAACAACCCTCGTAAAATCAAAGGCCTTGAAGGGTATGGACTTGAAGTCGTAGAGCGTGTCGCGATCCAGATGGAGGAGAACGAGGATAATACCGTTTATCTTCATACCAAGCAAGCCAAGCTTGGGCATATGCTTAAGTTTGATGATATCGAGCAGAACGAAGAGTAAATGCGTTGTAGATGAAAAACGTTTACCATGTAATTTATGGAAGTGATTACTTAGGAATTTCTGTTGCTTACATTATATTATACCGTTAGGGAGATGACTTGAATGCCACAATTTTTTGAAGGACATTTAGTATCAGAAGGATCAAGATATGGAGTTGTTGTTGGACGTTTTAACGAATTCATCACGAGCAAATTGCTTAGCGCAGCACTTGATGCATTCAAACGTCACGGCGTGCAGGATGATGAAGTGGATGTAGCCTGGGTTCCAGGTGCCTTCGAAATCCCTTTGATTGCGCAGAAAATGGCGGAGAGCGGCAAGTATGATGCGGTGATTACCCTGGGAACCGTTATTCGTGGATCAACTACGCATTATGATTATGTGTGCAACGAGATGGCTAAAGGGGTAGCAGCAATTAACCTGAAAACAGGCGTGCCTACAATCTTCGGTCTGGTTACCACTGAGAATATTGAACAAGCGATTGAACGTGCCGGAACCAAGGCGGGTAACAAAGGTTGGGATGCAGCTACGGCAGCAATTGAGATGGCAAACTTGACGAAACAGCTAAAATAGTGCTTATTTAATAGTAGTGCCCTGCTTTGCGCAGACGAAAACGGGAAACCGGATTCGGACGGCTTAGCAGGGTTTTGTATTTTTCTGGCGGGAGGATTCGTCTAGTGACGGTAGTTACATACAAACTGGAGACTTTTGAAGGGCCTTTGGATCTGCTGCTTCATCTGATTGATAAGGCTGAAATTCATATCCAGGATATTCCCATCAGCGATATTACCGATCAATACATGGCGTATCTGCATTCGATGCAGGAACTGGAACTGGATATTACGAGTGAATTTCTGGTCATGGCAGCAACGCTGCTGTCGATCAAGAGCAAACTTTTACTGCCCAAACCACCGGTAATTGAGGATTTCGAGGATTATGATTATATGGAAGAAGAAGATTATGATCCACGTGCAGAGCTGATTGCGCGTCTGATAGAATATCGCAAGTACAAGGGAATTGCGCGTCATCTTCATGAACGGGAGTGGGAACGCAGCCTTATTTTTTCCAAAGAGCCCGAGGATCTGCGCCCCTATATGCCTGTAGAAGCCCCTTCTAACCCGGTTGAGGGATTACACACCTCTGACCTGATTGCTGCATTTCAGAAGGCGCTACGCAAGGCTGAGAAGCGTACAACTGTAACCCGGATCAAACGGGATGAAATATCGGTTAAGGACCGGATAAGGGATGTCATCGGCGCTTTGGAAAGTATGGGGCCGGGAGGCAGACTTTTATTCTCGAAGTTGATGGATGAGCATATCTATCGCCATGAGATTGTCGTGACTTTCTTGGCGGTGCTGGAACTGATGAAGATGAAGCAGATTGTCTGTTATCAGGAGCGGATGTTTGAGGATATCGTTATGGAGTGGAGAGGGGAAACAAAGAATCATGGATTTTCCGAAATTGAAATCGATTATTGAAGGCCTGCTGTTTTTGTCCGGAGAAGAAGGTCTGAGTATCAAACAAATTGCCGAGATCGTTGACCAGCGAGTGGAGCTTGTAACGGACGCGATTGAGGAGATGATTCATGAATTTTCTCAGCAGGGACGGGGTGTACAGATTCTCAAGATCGCTGGTGTAGTTCAGCTGGGCACTTTGCCTGAGCATGCTGTGTATTTTGAGAAACTGGCGTACTCTCCAGCACGAACCTCGTTATCCCAGGCGGCTCTGGAGACGTTGGCCATCGTGGCGTACCGGCAGCCGATTACCCGGGTAGAGATTGAGGAGATTCGCGGTGTGAAATCGGAGCGGGCTATTCATACACTTGTGAATAAGGATCTGATCATTGAAGTGGGACGAGCCGAGGCGATCGGACGACCAATTCTGTATGGAACGACCAAGTCATTCCTGGATTATTTCGGCTTGGCTTCAATTAAAGACCTTCCGGAACCTGGCTTGTTCGAAGATTCGGAGAACCTGGAGGAAGAGACACAACTGTTATTCAACAAACTGGATCTGCAACAACTGGAACCTGAAAGTGCTGATCCGGCGGATGATCTAAATCATATCGACAACGAAGACGATAATACGGATTCTTCACTTTAATTTGCAGGCTCATACTAACCGACACCCATCAGTGGAGTCGGTTTTTTTGTGCCTTTTTTTATAAATTGAACTAAACATTACACATAACGGAGAGGACAGAAATAATCTGAAGAAACGGAGTGTTCGCCTAAAAGCTTTCTGAAAGAAAGCTGCATCGGAAGCATAGGCTTATCCTCGGATTTACCCTTTAGAAAAGGGAATCAAAAAAATCTGGGGATAACAGCGATCAGAAGGTTATTCTGTCATCGGAGTGACCAGTGAAACTAATCTTTAGTCCAATTTGTTTATATAAAAGGTTTAGGACCGGTTCCATACAAATATGAAATGGGATTTTTAGGTCAGACGTGAATTTTTTCCTATCCAGAGTGCCATACTAGACGAGAAAAGAATTGAGGGCTTGGAGGTAAGGCCTGTGTGGATTTGGCTTGGAGGAATCGGTTTATTGTTCGCATTGCTGATTGCCGCAGTCCTCATCTCAAATGTTCATGTACATTTTACATTCAGTAAACATAAAAGTGATGATTATGCCAATATTAATGTTCGTCTTCTTTATGGAATTGTACGGATTAACTATGAAATCCCGAGTATTGTTTTTCGCAATATGAAGGAAGGTTTCCTGGTCAAGACCGAACAATCCATGAATCATTCCAGAGGGGAAGCCCAGGGAAGTGAACGGGTTAACAAACGTAAGGTCAAGAAATGGACCAAAGATGTAAAAGTTATGCTAAGGGCGACCGATGCGCTCAAGCTGTGGCTCAAGCAAACACTCACACGTGTACATATGACTCAATTGTCTTGGTCTACCCACATTGGTGTTGGTGATGCAGCATATACAGCGGTGCTGACGGGCTGGGTGTGGAGCATCAAATCCATTATCATTGGTTTTCTCACTTATCAGATCCGTTTCGATGATACGCCCGTGCTTCAGGTTATGCCGGTATGGTCAGACGAAATGGAGTTCAGAACAGAGCTTGATTGTAGAGTGAAGATTCGGATTACAGCCCTTTTAGTTGCTTGCGTTACGCTACTTACCCGTGTGCTCCAAGTTGAAGGCGGATGGCGGATGTGGTTCAAACTTCTTCAGGAACAGCGCCGCAGGCATAAGGAGAAGCAAAAGAATAAGCTTAGTGGGAACACGCTATAACTGTCCATCACAGCTACTTTGTTTTGAAAAGAGTTGTGAGTTCGGTGAGTGTACTTAAAATGCTTATTTACATAAGTCCCTTCAAGTTTGGGGATGATATGGTTAGATCAAACCTAGCTTACATTGAAACTGGAGGGAATTTAAATGTCAGATCATCCAATTCAAGGCTTAATGGAAACCGCAATGGAAAATATCAAGGCCATGGTGGATGTCAATACAATTGTTGGCGATGCAGTCGAAACACCAGATGGTACCGTGATTTTGCCAATCAGTAAGGTGGGATTCGGATTTGCTGCCGGTGGTAGTGATTTTCACGTTAATGGAGAAAGTAGTGGCAAAAGTGGTGCTACGGGTACCTCTGCTGAGCATGCGAGTTCGGCTAAAGTGGCTTCTCCGTTTGGTGGCGGTAGTGGCGGCGGTGTATCCATACGTCCTATCGCGTTCCTGGTGGTAGGTAAACAGGGGGTACACATTGTGCCACTCGATAACTCCACACATCTGTTTGAGAAACTCATTGACTCCACCCCTTATGTTTTGGACCGAATTCAAGGCATGTTCCAACGGAATACAACACCAACGAATACTACAGGTGTACCCGTTACACCAGATCCATCAACGTATAGCTGAATCATTTCGTCATGATCCCTCCCGCATCCCAGCGTGAGGGATTTTTTGCTGTTTTTGCCCTATGGGACATACTCCAAGTTGTCCGGACATAAGATAGTACAAGATTCCAAGTGACCCGGAGGAATGAATTGATGCGAAAAATAACGAAAGTCATTGCATGCATGCTTATCCCTGTCTTCTTGCTGTCTTCATTAGGGGTTACTCAAGCCCAGGCAACGATTCAAGGTCCATCTACACATGCACAAAGCGCTGCTCTCATTGATGTCACATCAGGCCGGATCTTATACAGCAAGGACGGGGATAAGGAACTGCGAATTGCCAGCTTGACCAAGATCATGACGGCAATCGTAGCGATTGAACACAGCAAGCTGGATGAGAAAGTTAAAGTCACTCCCTCGGCATTTGCCAAAGAAGGATCATCTCTCTACTTGAAGTTAGGCGAAGAAATGACGCTCGAAAACATGCTATACGGGCTCATGCTCCGTTCAGGCAATGACGCGGCGTCAGCGATCGCGGAACATGTGGGTGGTTCGGAAGATGGTTTTGTGCTGTTAATGAACAAAAAGGCGGAGCAAATCGGCCTGACGCATTCTCACTTTATGAATCCTCATGGACTGGATGCAGAAGGTCACTATTCTACAGCCAATGATTTGGCACGATTAACAGCGTATGCGTTGCACAATCCGGTGTTCAAACGTATTGTAGCCACGGAGGACAAATCCGCACCTAACCCGAATGAAAGCTGGGAATACTCCTGGCACAACAAAAATAAAATGCTGCGAATGTATGAGGGTGCGGATGGTGTGAAAACCGGATACACGAAAAAAGCCTTCAGATGTTTGGTCAGTTCCGCTACACGTAATGGGCAGCAGCTCGCTGCAGTAACGCTGAACGATGGAAACGATTGGAACGATCATGCTCGGATGCTTGATTTCGGGTTTGAATACTTTCCGTTGGTAGAGGTGGCCAAACAAGAGCAGCCTGTGCAAAATACTGATGTCGTTACAGGCCGGGGATTTTGGTACCCACTGGCTAAGAGTGAGCAAAGCTCATTGACCAAGAAGTTGATTCTGCACCAGAATCGAGCACAGTCAGAAACGGAAGGCAAGGGACCATCAACAGATCCTTCGTTCGGGTTGGCGGGTCGCATTGATATGCAGTTAGACGGCAAACTGGTGGGCTCGATTCCGGTATATCGCAAAGGTAGTTTTATTCCTCCTGAGCCGAAGACAGAAGAGGCTACAATGGGTGGAATCGGCAATGTCTCTTCCTGGGCAGCTGCATGGCGTGCCGTGTTAAGTCACCTGTTATCTCCTTAACTAAATCACCTTTGAAGGGAGGATGTAACCCATGATCAATCTAATTTGGCTACTCATGATCTTAATCGGATTTGCTTTTGCGGCCATCAACGGCAATATCGAAGTGGTCACGCAAGCCGCTTTCGATGGAGCGGCAACGGGAGTCACGGTCTGTTTTGGACTGATCAGTGTGCTTGTGTTCTGGATGGGCATGATGAAAATGGCTGAAGATGCCGGTCTCCTAGCCCGGATCGCTAAGCTGCTGGGTCCGGTTGTTGGTTTTCTATTCCCCGATGTGCCCAAAAATCATCCGGCGATGGGTTATATTCTCTCCAATATGAGTGCCAATCTGCTAGGGTTAGGAAATGCGGCTACTCCGATGGGAATCAAAGCCATGCAACAACTGCAAGAGCTTAATCCGGACAAACAAACGGCTTCTCCTGCCATGTGCACCTTACTGGCTCTGAATACGGCGAGCATTACCATTATTCCAACAACGCTGATTGCGATCCGGTTAAACTATCATTCCGCAAATGCTACAGAGATTGTGGGAACAACACTAATGGCTACCATTATCGCTACACTTGCTGCCATAATCGCCGATCGCTGGTATCGAAACAGGGCATTACATAAACCGCCGCGCATACAGAAAAGTGGCAATCCCGGCATGAAAGGATGAGCACCCTTGTTAACCTTCATCAACTGGATCTCTGTCTGGGCCATCCCGGTTATTATCGCGTTTGTTCCATTATATGCGTTTACCAAAAAGGTCCCGGTATACGAATCCTTTGTTGATGGGGCCAAAGATGGATTCTCTACTGCAATTAGCATAATCCCGCATCTCGTGGGCATGATGGTCGCAATCAGCGTCTTTCGTGCCTCGGGTGCACTGGATTTTGTGATTAGCCTGTTAGCTCCTCTTGTATCCTGGATGGGTGTACCGGGGGAAGTCTTGCCACTCGGGATTCTGCGTCCGTTGACCGGGACAGGCTCCCTTGCGTTTACAACCGATCTGATCAAAACCCATGGCCCTGACTCCATGATTGGACGCATGGCATCTACCATTCAGGGAAGTACAGATACCACGTTATACGTGCTGACTGTCTATTTTGGGGCTGTAGGCATACGGAACGGTCGGTATGCGCTCAAAGTGGGGTTGTTTTCCGATGTCGTTGGTTTTATTGCTGCGCTCGCCATTTGTTTGCTCGTTTTTGGTTAAAAGATATCTCCTTTCCTTCCGATATATTAGATATGCTAGAATAATAGCGGAGGAGAGTGAGACATGCAGAAGAGTTGGAAACGAATGCTCCGTGTCGGAATGTCAGGCGTGCTTGCCATTGCAATGCTCGCAGGGTCAACGGGGCTGGCGGCGGCTCAAGCCGTTCAGACGATACATTTTACAGGATACTTCGACAAACAGCTGCGTGCACAAATGGCGGTCACAGCGGATTCTTTTCCAGTCGTGAATGTACGTTTGGTCAAGCAGAATGAACCTGATATGGTATATTATGATGTTGGTACCTCGATACTGATCTCCAAGGATGAAGTGCTCACGAATTACCATGTCGTTCAGAGTTATGCTGAACTGTCTGATGGCGATGAAGGCACACTGACTGTTGCTAGTCCGGGTTCCTTGGGTCAGCCTGTAAAGGCGAAGATTATTAAGACAGATCCGGTCACAGACATGGCATTGCTGAAGTTGGACAAGGAGATAGACGCCAAACCGGTCACGTTCACGAACGCAAGGGATAACCAGGTCGTCTACACCATTGGATTCCCCAAAAATCCTGCTGGTGATCTGGTCATTCTGGATGAAGATTTCCCTTCAACCTACAATACGATAGCGAAAAGCCGGGTGTTCAGCTCCCAGGCTTCGGATGTTCCAGGCAAGAAGGGAATCGGCAGTATTGTGAAATCCATGGCACAAGGTAATTCAGGTGGCCCTGTTCTGGATCAGAATAACCGGGTAATCGGCATGATGACGTTTGTGTATGGTGGACGAACCTATTATATTACTTCCAAAACATTGCAGTCTTTCATTAAAGATAGCACCACGCCTGCCAAAAAGCAGGTTGCGGTTGCCGGTAAAGTTTCCAATTAAATGATTTAGAAAAAGGCTTATCTTTATGCCATCTGTGTTCAACAGGTAGTGTAAGGGTAAGCCTTTTTTGCATCATTCTGAAGAAGGAAGGTAGGCTAAAATGGATATTTGTGACGCCAGTTTACAAAATCCTTGGATAATCCTTGTGATTTCCCTGCGTGATGGGTATCATTAGTGTGAGGTGACATGACAAACATGGAAAGATTACAAAAAATTATCGCACAGGCAGGCATTGCATCCCGCCGTAAGAGCGAGGAACTGATCCTGTCCGGCAAAGTAGAAGTTAACGGGGAGGTCGTAACCGAACTGGGTACGAAAGCGAACCCCGAAGAGGATATGATTACGGTTAATGGAAAACCGATCCGCAGTGAGAAAAAAGTGTACTTGATGTTGAATAAGCCTAAAGGCGTTATCACAAGTGCATCTGACCCGGAAGGTCGGAAAATTGTATCCGACTACCTGAAAGGTGTCAAGGAACGTGTATACCCTGTGGGTCGTCTGGATTATGACACGGAGGGCTTATTGATCCTGACAAATGATGGTGAGTTTGCACACTTGTTGACGCATCCGAAGCATCACGTACCCAAAACGTATCATGCAACGGTCAAAGGTGTGCCGCATGGTACAGCTCTGGAGAAATTAAAGACAGGCATTATGCTGGATGACGGCATGACTGCTCCTGCAGAGGTAGAGTACAAAGATGTGGATACAGCGGCCAATGAGTCGGTGATCTCCATTACGATCTATGAAGGGCGTAACCGTCAGGTTAGACGTATGTTCGAGGCGATCAACCATCCGGTAACCCGAC
Source organism: Paenibacillus amylolyticus (assembly GCF_001570725.1). Taxonomy (GTDB): domain Bacteria; phylum Bacillota; class Bacilli; order Paenibacillales; family Paenibacillaceae; genus Paenibacillus; species Paenibacillus amylolyticus_A. Next base: position 3,079,866 of record NZ_BCNV01000001.1, on the reverse strand, counting down.
TGAAACGGATTTCGTTTGGTGGTATTTTGCTACAAAACCTGAAACGTGGTTTGACACGCAATCTGACCAAAGAGGAAGTCAACAACCTGATTACACTCGCACAATCAGAACCAGCCAAAAAAATGAAAAAAAGGTAATGTGAGGACACATAATTTTCATAAAACCGCCGCAGTTTTGTGACGAAGTTCGCTATAATTGTTCATAGGATGTTCACAGTTGTCTTAGACCAATAAAATGCGAATGCAACAGTCACTTAAAAGGGGAGCAGCACATGGGGAAATCAAGAAGAACGGTGCAAATCGTCATTTTGTTATTGATCCTGGTGTTGGGCGGATATGCGATTACCACATCGGTATCCGGCTCGAATGGCAAACCAAAGGAAGGGGACAAGTCTCCTTCTTTTGAACTGCTGGGCCTGGATGGTCAAGTTCATACGTCTGATGAGTACAAAGGAAAAGCCATGGTGATCAATTTCTGGGGCACCTGGTGTGAACCTTGTGTTAAAGAAATGCCTGCACTTCAGGCGCAAGCTGACAAATGGAAGGACCAAGGAGTGCAATTTGTGGGGATTAATGTTGGGGAAGATCAGATGACCGTGGATAATTTTGTACGGCAGGTTGGAGTTACGTTTCCAATCATGCTGGACCGGGAGAAAAACTCGGTTCGTGATTTCGGGATCTCTCCGATGCCAACGACATTCTTTGTATCCGACACGGGCAAAATCTCTACCATTCATATCGGGCAACTTGATTTGGACACACTTGACGCTCAAATTTCGCAACTGGCGAAGCAGCCCTGACAGGAGGTCTATTCGTGTTCCAAAATACCAAATGTGAGTGTGGACACCAGAATCCGGTAGGCACTGTGCTATGTGAAGCATGTGGGAAACCGCTGCTGGAGGCAGAAGCTAAATCGGATGAAGTGCTTGAAATGCGCTATGATGGCATGGCGCGCCGTTCACAGCGGAGTAATCCCAATATCATTGACCGCATATGGAACTTTTTTTCATCCGTCAAAATTGCCGTCTATATGATTGTCTTTACGCTTGTAGGCTCTATGCTTGGCACGATCTATCCGCAAGAAAGTACATTCTTGAATATTGATCCTTCCGTGTATTACAAAGAAACATACGGTCAGTTGGGTCACATTTATTATCTGTTGGGTCTATCCCATACATACGAATCCTGGTGGTTTATTCTACTGCTGGTGCTGATTGGTGCATCATTGGTGATATGCAGTCTGGATCGCGTCTTACCGCTCTATAAAGCACTGAATAAACAGAGAATACGCAAACATACGCAATTTTTGACAAGACAGCGTCTGGTGTACCAAGGTTCCATTGAAGAGGCACCAGAAGACTGGATTAAGAAAGCGGTTACGCCGCTGAAAAAGAAAGGGTACCGTGTGCACACGCAGGGTGATGCATTACTAGCCGAGAAACAGCGATTCAGTCGATGGGGCCCATATGTTATTCATATCGGACTCATTATATTTTTGCTGGCGGTGCTCGCACGAGGACTTCCTGGTCTGAACCTGGACGAGCATGTCGCTTTTCCTGAAGGTGAGATCAAAAAGATCCCGAATACGTCGATGTATCTGCAAAATGAACAGTTTAATGTTGAATTCTACAGCGAGGAAGAAGTACCAGAGCAATTCCGTAACCTGAATAAGACCGTTCCAAAACTGTTTGAAACGAAAGTTGTTTTGTATGAATGTACAGCGGATTGTTCAGATCTCTCGAAGAAACCTCAGTTAGCTGAGGTAGCGAGGCATGATGTACGGGTGAATCATCCATTGAATTATAACGGTCTGAAAGCCTATCAGTTTGATTATGATCTGACACCCACCATTCGGTCCGTAACACCTGATCTGGTCAATACCAAGACGGGTGAAGTATACGGTGCAATTAAAATCGATATGGTAGATACCCAAAGAACTTTTGAAGCAGGACCTTATCATCTGACGGTGAAAGAGAAGTTTATGGATTTTGGGTTGGATGAGAATGGTCAGCCCAAATCAAAATCGCCTTCACCTAATGCACCTGCTTTTCTCTTTCTCATCAAAGGACCGGATCTGCCTGAAGAGGGGATACAATATCTTTATTTTGCGAAGCAGATTGATAAACAAAGGTTTCAACAGGATGCGATTAACGAACAGCTGATTGGAACAGAGATTCCTTTACAACTGGAAGTAGACAGCATGGACAAAGTCGATATTATTCAGTCCGTAAGTTATCTCAATATACGAGTGGATAAGGCAATGCCTTTTGTATGGGTAGGAGCCGGTATTGTCATGTTGGGTCTGATCATGGGTTTTTATTGGCATCATCGCCGCATCTGGATTCGTTTTGATGATAAACAGCTTACCTTGGGTGGACATACCAACAAAAACTGGTTTGGCTTCAGGCGTGAAGTTGCAGCAGTGTTGAAACAGATGAATCTGGAAGTGGAAGAGAAGTCGTTGGATAACGGGGGGAACCAAGCATGAGTTTATTGGATTTCAGCAGCGACGCATTTATCGTAGCTTTCTTTCTCTATTGTGCTGCATTCTTGTTATATGCTGTCGCGGTAATGGGCAAAAAATGGAGTAATCGTGATCCTTTGGACCATATGAATCGCTGGGGTAAAAGAGCTTTTATTGCTTCTACTGTCGCTTTGGCGGCGCATATCGTATTTTTTGTAACCCGATGGGCTGGGGCAGGTCATATCCCGGTTAGTAACATGTACGAGTTCATGTCTTTTCTCTCCATGATGATCATGGTTGCATTTATTGTTGTTTATGCCATATACCGCAAGTCATTACTTGGTTTGTTTGCCTTACCACTTACCATCATTATTATGGCGTATGCCGCTGTATTTCCCCAGGAGGTACAACCATTAATCCCGGCACTTCAGTCCATCTGGCTGAAAATTCACGTGACGTTGGCCGCGCTTGGTGAAGCGTTCTTCGCCGTAGGTTTTGCTGCAGGATTCATGTATTTGCTACGTACCGTTGATTTCAGTGGGAAAGACAAGTCTTCAAGACGCCAACGGGGATGGGTTGAATTCACGCTGATTACCATTGTCGTAGTCATCGGATTTATCGGAACGGTATTTGCCTTTCGTGCCGCTGGTTACGAGACGGTTTTTGTACAGAAAACGGTCAGCATTGACACAGAGGTACAGGAAAATAGTACAATAGAGAAAGTGATTTATCGCATGCCTCCGATTTTTGCACCATATAATAGCGAAGTGGAGAGCATGACACCGTTTCTTGGCATGAAAAAACCTTTACTTGAGACGCCTTCCTGGATGAACGGGGTAAATGCCGGGCGCAAGCTGAATACGGTGGTTTGGTCACTTATTGTAGGTCTGATCCTGTATGGAATTGTACGACTTCTTGTGCGTAGACCACTTGGACAAGCGTTACAGCCGATGATGGATGGAATCGATGCCGATGATTTGGATGAGATTAGTTATCGCGCGATTGCCATTGGTTTTCCGATATTTACGCTGGGAGCATTAATCTTTGCCATGATCTGGGCTCAGATTGCCTGGAGTCGCTTTTGGGGCTGGGACCCCAAAGAGGTGTGGGCATTAATCACATGGCTATATTATAGTGTGTATCTGCATTTGCGTTTATCCAGAGGTTGGCAAGGTCAAAAGTCTGCATGGCTTGCAGTTCTTGGCTTCCTGGTCGTTATGTTTACGCTGGTTGGAGTGAATCTGATCATTGCCGGATTACATTCTTACGCTGGAGCGGACTAGGACAACTCGTATTGCAAAGGTTGGTTTAGAAGCGGGAAACACAAATGTACCTTTTTATTGAAGGGTATTCAAATATTGTTCGCCAGATCGAACATAATAGAAGTGATGAGGAGTTATTGCAAAGGGGCTGGAGAGGCATGGCTGAACATGAGAATCGAATACTGGTCGTGGATGACGAAGAGAGAATCCGCAGGCTTTTGAAAATGTATCTTGAAAAAGAAGGTTATGAAATTGATGAAGCCGAGGATGGAGAAACTGCGCTGCGTAAAGCAACAGCAGGTGACTACGGACTAATTTTGCTTGATGTGATGTTGCCGGGTATGGATGGCGTTGAAGTATGTACCCGTCTTCGTCAGGTGAAATCAACGCCGGTTTTGATGCTTACTGCAAAAGGGGAAGAGATTAACCGGGTTCAGGGCTTCGAAGTTGGCGCTGATGACTATGTAGTAAAACCATTCAGCCCGCGTGAAGTGATTTATCGCGTAAAAGCGATTTTGCGTCGATCTTCTGCAACGGCATATCTCTCCAAGGAGAGTAATTCGAGTAACAACATTGTGTTCCCGCATCTGGTTATTGAGCATGATGCCCACAGGGTAACCGCTGGCGGTGAAGAGATCAGTCTTACACCAAAAGAATATGAATTGCTACACTATCTGGCAACATCTCCAGACAAAGTTTTCTCCAGAGAAGAACTGCTCAAAGATGTATGGAATTACGAATTCTTTGGCGATCTTCGTACCGTGGATACGCACGTGAAGCGTCTTCGCGAGAAACTTAACAAGGTATCGCCTGAATCGGCGGCCATGATTACGACGGTGTGGGGTGTGGGTTATAAACTGGAAGTACCGAAATAGTTTTAATTTCTGGAGATCGCTGGTCGGGAAGTTATGGATCACTATTATCTGCCTTGTGGGTTGTGTACTTATAGCGCTGGGTCTTTTTTTGCTGCCCTACATTGATACGAACTTTGCAGAATCCGAATCGAGAGATATTAAACGGCTCTTTACCTATATCTGTATTATCGGATTCAGTTTAACGACTTTTTTTGCATTGTTTCTATTCACCAAAATTACACAGCCCATGCAGCAATTGATTCAGGCAGCCAATGCGATTCGCAAAGGGAATTATGGAACACGACTCTCCCTGGTAACAAGTGATGAGATTGGTGAACTTGCCAACACATTTAATCATATGGCTGCCCAACTGGAAGATAACATACGCAACCTTAACCATGAGAAAGAACATTTAGCGAGTGTGCTCCGAAGCATGACAGATGCGGTGGTTACTTTTGATGGTGAAGGTAAAGTTATCCTGACGAATCCGCCAGGAGAGAAGGTCATGCAGGCTTGGTATGATCTGGATTGGGCACAGATGGATGAAGGACAAGATACCGAGCATTCTGGCAAGTCATCACGTGATGTACCAGAACCTCTCCTTCCTTTGTTCAGACTGGTGATGGAGCAAGGCGGGGATCAGAGCTCCAATGTTCATGTACAGCAAGGTGTGTGGTCTGTTCAGATGGCACCGTTGTATGCTGACAGTGTTGTCAGAGGCGCTGTGGCTGTCTTGAGAGACGTAACAGAAGAAGTACGGCTGGAGAAGATGCGGCGTGATTTCGTGGCTAACGTATCTCATGAGATACGAACCCCGTTATCCATGATGCAAGGCTACAGTGAAGCGCTTCTGGACGGCATGGCAACCTCTCCTGAGGAGAGTGAAGAACTCATTCAGGTGATTCATGATGAGTCTCTGCGGATGGGCAGACTGGTTAAAGACCTGCTTGATCTTGCCCGGATGGAAGCTGGACACACGGACATGGTGATGAAGGAAGTTGACCTCGGAGAACTGCTGGAACGGGTATATCGAAAGTTCTCGGTGCGCTCGAAAGAACAGGGAATCCAACTGCAGTTTGAATGCAAACAGCCAACCATTGAACTTCAACAGGCAGATGAGGATCGACTGGAGCAGGTATTTACGAATTTGCTGGACAATGCATTCAGGCATACGCCTACTGGCAAAAATGTAATGATTTCTGCCGAGCTGGTCACGCATCTTCGCGCTCCGTTCGCCAGGGTATCTGTGAAGGATCAGGGTGTAGGTATCCCCTCGTCTGACTTACCTTTTATTTTCGAACGCTTCTACAAAGCTGACAAGGCACGTGTTCGGGGTGAAAGTGTAGGTACAGGACTCGGTTTAGCCATTGTGAAAAATATTGTAGATGCCCATCAAGGCATCATTAATGTGAATAGTGTACTTGGCGAAGGTACGGAGTTTATTTTACAATTTCCTGTGGATTCATCGAAATAGCCCGATTTCATACAAAAAGTGCGAGAACACCCTCTTATGTAGGGTGTTTTTTTGTTGAAGAGTACCGTTTAATCTTGTTCAACGTGGAACATGAACCATCGTTTTTATCTTGCTTAAAAAGAGTGTCCAAGATAATTTTCCTCTCTATGTTACATAAGCTTGAAAAACAAGCAAGTTAGAGGAGGATTGAGTTAAGCATGTCCGATGAACGAAAAAGGGTCAATATTAAAGCGTTTCTGGAAGGCAGATCTTTCAGAGCAGGCTCTCCATTTATCCCCATAACATCAAGTGAACTGGAGAAGTTTGAATCCATACTTCATTCTCTGGCTGTGACTATTCCCGCTGCAATTAGTCAACCGACTTCAGCGAATGTACTGGCATTGCAGAATGGACTGCGCCAGTTGCTTACTTTTGTAAATCATTCCGGATTTCGTGCAGGAGTAAAAGCAGAATTGCAAGCTGTATTGGAATTAACCATTGCAGGCTCAGAGATTGTCCCTGTTCCTCTAATTAATCTTGCAGGTAACTTGCAAAACTTACTGGATGACTTGTTGAGTGTGACGTTACTTCTGGAAGTGCCGCCTGCAGAAAAAGATAAACTTGTAGGATTAATCCGTTCGATATCTGTGTCCTTAAGTCGGGCAACGACGACTTTCGGAACCGGGGGCATTACTGGACCCGCTGGCCCACCGGGTGTACCAGGAGTTCCAGGTGTACCAGGAGTTCCGGGCGTACCGGGTGTACCAGGCGTCCCTGGGGTGAAAGGGCCTGCGGGACCAGCAGGAGGAATTGGACCCGTAGGACCAGTGGGGCCAGTTGGCCCACAGGGAGCGCAGGGTCCTGCAGGAGCACCTGGTGTGGGTTTGAACAATATTACTGAATATGATCCTGCACTTGGACCGACATATGCTCAGGGGCAGGTTGTTAGCTATGAGGGCAGTCTTTATGTTGCCAATGTAAACGGTCCCTTAGGTACACCCGGAAGTTCCCCGGACTACACTCTTTTGTTGTCGGGTGGAACGACTGGAGCAACGGGGGCAACCGGAGCTGGTTTGACTGGAGCCTTAGCATTTGATCCAGCGCTTGCGCCGGGTTATCCTGCAGGTCAGGTAATCACGTATAACGGTAGTACGTACATTACAAGTGTAGCTGGTCCATTAGGAACACCGGGTGCTTCATCGGATTACACATTAATTGCGGCTGCGGGGGCCACAGGTGCAACGGGTGTAGGATTAACTGGATTAACTTCTTTTGATCCAGCTCAGTCCCCAACATATCCAGCCGGTCAGGTCGTTACCTTTAATGGTAGTACGTATATTACGAATGTTGCAAGTCCTGTAGGAGTTCCAGGAAGCTCACCGGACTACACACTAATTGCGGCTGCGGGAGCCACGGGTGCAGGAACGACCGGTGCAACAGGAGCCACAGGTGTAGGATTAAGTGGCATCGTACCGTTCGATCCGGCTTTAGCACCAACCTATCCGGCGGGCCAGATCGTCACGTTTGGTGGCAGTACCTACATTACGAATGTCGCATCGCCAACAGGTACGCCAGGCAGTTCGCCAGACTATACTTTACTGGCAGGATCGGGTGTTACAGGTGCGACTGGAGCTACAGGCATAGGCCTAAACGGTGCAGTTCCGTTTGACCCTGCAGTAGCTCCAACGTATCCAGCGGGGCAGGTTGTGACTTTTAACGGTAGTACGTATATAACCAATGTGGCTTCACCTACAGGAACACCTGGCACCTCGCCAGACTACACATTGCTTGCGGGTGCAGGACCTACAGGAGCCACAGGGGCATCGGGTGTAACGGGAGCAACTGGTGCAGGATTGACAGGCATAGTGCCATTCGATCCTGCCGTAGCTCCAACGTATCCAGCGGGTCAGGTTGTAACGTTTAATGGAAGCACATATATAACGAATGTAGCATCACCAACGGGAACGCCGGGTACATCACCGGATTATACATTACTTGCTGGTGCAGGAGCCACGGGTGTCACTGGGCCAACCGGAGTAGGGGTTACGGGAAGCACTGGAGCAACTGGTTCAGGTTTGACAGGTATTGTGCCATTTGATCCAGCCGTGGCACCAACGTATCCAGCGGGTCAGGTCGTAACGTTCAACGGTAGTACGTATATTGCGAATGTAGCATCGCCAGCAGGTACACCAGGCACATCACCGGATTACACGTTGCTTGCCGGAGCGGGAGCAACGGGAGTTACAGGAGCCACAGGCATCGGCTTAAATGGTGTTGTGCCGTTTGACCCGGCAGTAGCTCCAACGTATCCAGCGGGTCAGGTCGTAACCTTAAATGGAAGCACGTATATTACCAATGTGGCATCGCCAACGGGAACGCCGGGCACCTCGCCGGACTACACGTTGCTTGCAGGTGCAGGACCTACAGGAGCCACAGGGGCGTCAGGTGCAACGGGAGCGACAGGCGTAGGTCTAACTGGCATAGTGCCATTCGATCCAGCCGTGGCACCAACGTATCCAGCGGGTCAAGTCGTAACGTTCAACGGCAGTACGTATATTTCGAATGTGGCATCACCAACGGGAACGCCGGGCACGTCACCGGATTACACGTTGATAGCTGGAGCAGGAGCAACGGGAGTTACAGGAGCCACAGGCATCGGCTTAAATGGTGTTGTGCCGTTTGACCCGGCAGTAGCTCCAACGTATCCAGCAGGTCAGGTCGTTACCTTTAATGGGAGCACGTATATTACCAATGTGGCATCGCCAACGGGAACGCCGGGCACCTCGCCGGACTACACGTTGCTTGCAGGTGCAGGATCTACAGGAGCCACAGGGGCGTCAGGTGCAACTGGAGCGACAGGCGTAGGTTTAAGTGGCATTGTACCATTCGATCCAGCCGTAGCCCCGACATATCCAGCGGGTCAAGTCGTAACGTTCAACGGAAGTACGTATATTGCGAATGTGGCATCACCTACGGGAACGCCGGGAACTTCGCCGGATTACACGTTGATAGCTGGAGCAGGAGCAACAGGTGTCACGGGAGCAACCGGAGTTGGAATAACGGGAAGTACGGGGGCGACAGGAACACCTGGCGTAACAGGGGCAACGGGCGTAACTGGTGCGGGTTTAACAGGAGTTGTACCGTTTGATCCAGCTGTAGCTCCGACGTATCCAGCGGGTCAAGTCGTAACGTTCAACGGTAGTACGTATATAGCCAATGTGGCATCGCCAACGGGAACGCCGGGCACGTCACCCGACTATACGTTAATTGCAGGAGCAGGAGCGACGGGTGTTACGGGCGCAACCGGAGTTGGAGTAACAGGAAGTACAGGAGTTACAGGTGTATCCGGCGTAACTGGAGCAACGGGCGTAGGATTAGCTGGAGTTGTACCGTTTGATCCAGCCGTAGCTCCAACGTATCCAGCGGGTCAAGTCGTGACGTTTAATGGCAGTACGTATATTGCGAATGTGGCTTCTCCGACGGGAACACCAGGTACCTCGCCGGATTACACATTAATTGCGGGTGCAGGAACGACGGGTGTGACGGGTGCAACGGGAGTTGGAGTGACAGGAAGTACTGGAGCAACGGGTGTAACAGGTGCAGGACTCACGGGAGTTGTGCCGTTCGATCCAGCTGTAGCACCAACGTATCCAGCGGGTCAGGTCGTAACGTTCAACGGTAGTACGTATATTGCCAATGTGGCATCGCCAACGGGCACACCGGGCACGTCACCCGACTATACGTTGATTGCAGGAGCAGGAGCGACGGGTGTTACGGGCGCAACCGGAGTTGGAGTAACAGGAAGTACAGGAGTTACAGGTGTATCCGGCGTAACTGGAGCAACGGGCGTAGGATTAGCTGGAGTTGTACCGTTTGATCCAGCCGTAGCTCCAACGTATCCAGCGGGTCAAGTCGTGACGTTTAATGGTAGTACGTATATTGCGAATGTGGCTTCTCCGACGGGAACACCAGGTACCTCGCCGGATTACACATTAATTGCGGGTGCAGGAACGACGGGTGTGACGGGTGCAACGGGAGTTGGAGTGACAGGAAGTACTGGAGCAACGGGTGTAACAGGTGCAGGACTCACGGGAGTTGTGCCGTTCGATCCAGCTGTAGCTCCGACGTATCCAGCGGGTCAAGTCGTAACGTTCAACGGTAGTACGTATATTGCCAATGTGGCATCGCCAACGGGCACACCGGGCACGTCACCAGACTATACGTTGATCGCAGGAGCAGGAGCGACGGGTGTTACGGGCGCAACCGGAGTTGGAGTAACGGGAAGTACAGGAGTTACAGGTGCATCTGGGGTAACTGGAGCAACGGGCGTAGGATTAGCTGGAGTTGTCCCATTCGATCCAGCCGTAGCTCCGACGTATCCAGCGGGTCAAGTCGTGACGTTCAACGGTAGTACGTATATTGCGAATGTGGCATCACCAACGGGAACGCCGGGAACATCACCGGATTACACGTTGATCGCAGGTTCAGGAGCAACAGGTGTTACGGGTGCAACCGGAGCTGGGGCAACAGGCAGTACTGGTGAAACCGGAGCAACTGGCGTCACGGGATTGACAGGGGCGATTGGGGTAACGGGAGCCACCGGAGTTAGCGTAACAGGTAGTACGGGAACAACAGGAGCAACTGGAGGAACCGGAACGACTGGCGTCACCGGATTAACTGGGGCGACTGGGTTAACGGGAGCCACAGGAGTAAGTGTAACAGGCGTCACGGGAACAACAGGAGCAACAGGTGAAACCGGAGTAACAGGCGTCACCGGATTGACAGGGGCGACTGGTATTACAGGAGCCACCGGAGTAAGCGTAACAGGTAGTACGGGAACAACAGGAGCAACTGGAGGAACCGGAACGACTGGCGTCACCGGATTAACTGGGTCGACTGGGGTAACGGGAGCCACAGGAGTAAGTGTAACAGGCGTCACGGGAACAACAGGAGCAACAGGTGAAACCGGAGTAACAGGCGTCACCGGATTGACTGGGGCGACTGGTATTACAGGAGCCACAGGAGTAAGCGTAACAGGTAGTACGGGAACAACAGGAGCAACTGGAGGAACAGGAGCGACTGGCGTCACCGGATTGACTGGGGCGACTGGTATTACAGGAGCCACAGGAGTAAGCGTAACAGGTAGTACGGGAACAACAGGAGCAACTGGAGGAACAGGAGCGACTGGCGTCACCGGATTGACTGGGGCGACTGGTATTACAGGAGCCACGGGAGTCGGCGTAACCGGAATCACGGGTGCAACAGGTGTAACTGGTGAAACAGGAGCAACTGGTATTGCAGGCTTAACAGGAACCACAGGTCTAACAGGGGCAACCGGAGTCGGCGTAACCGGAAGTACGGGAGCAACTGGTGGGACTGGAGGAACAGGAGCTACAGGTCTAACAGGGGCAACCGGAGTCGGCGTAACCGGAAGTACGGGAGCAACTGGCGCGACTGGAGGAACGGGAGCCACAGGTCTAACAGGGGCAACTGGAGTCGGCGTAACCGGAAGTACGGGAGCAACTGGCGCGACTGGAGGAACGGGAGCCACAGGTCTAACAGGGGCAACTGGAGTCGGCGTAACCGGAAGTACGGGAGCAACTGGCGCGACTGGAGGAACAGGAGCTACAGGTATAACAGGGGCAACCGGAGTCGGTGTAACCGGAAGCACGGGAGAAACTGGCGCGACTGGAGGAACAGGAGCCACAGGTATAACAGGAGCAACCGGTGTGGGCATAACGGGAAGTACCGGTGCAACGGGTGTGACAGGAACGTCGGTCACTGCAGCTTCTTCGTACGCTGAGAATACGAATGGTACCATCCTTGTTATTTTGGGCGGAACAGTCGTTGCTCTTCCTGCAAACCAGAATATTGGAACAGGTATTACGGTAAATGGAGGGAATGATACCTTCACTCTTGCTACAGCAGGCAGATACTACATCAGTTACAAAGTTAATCTGACAGCAGCACTCGCCGTACAATCACGGATATTGCTTAATGGAGCTGTAGTACCGGCGAGTGTAATCTCACCAGTGCTCTCTTTAAGCCAATTGGCAACCGACTTTATTATCACTGCCACAGCGGGTTCGACCATTCAGCTTCAATTGTTCGGCCTAGTGGCCACAGCTGTTCTATCACCACCAGGTGCGACACTCAACATTATCCGCTTGAGCTAACTACGAAAAAAAGAGACGGACCCTTTGGGGTTCGTCTCTTTTGAATTTTACTGAATGATAAGCAACTATTCCAACACGATTTCAACGGCTGTATTAATTTCTGGAAGGGCAGCGAGCTGAACAAGAACATCTTTGGGAACGGCTTTATCCACGGTCAGGATCATGATGGCAGCACCACCAATGATTTTCCGACCCACTTGCATGGATGCGATGTTGACCTCATTTTGTCCAAGCAGAGTTCCTACACGTCCGATAATACCTGGTTTATCGTTATGTGAGATCAAGATTTGATGACTTTCCGGAGCGATATCTACCGGGAATTTGTCCAGGCGAACAATACGCTCTCCATAACCTGCAAGCAATGTACCCGCTACACGGCGTTCTTCAGCGTCCTGAGTCGTCACCAAGGTTACGGTAATCAGGTTAGTAAATCCTTTAGTTGCAGAGGTTTGGCTTACAACCACATTCAGATCACGGATTTTGGCCAAATGCATGGAGTTGACGATATTGGCTTCCCCGCCCAAATGTCTTGCCAGAATACCCTTCACAATGTAACGAGTGAGAGGAGACGTATCTACTTCAGAAAGGTCACCAGCGTAATCGATCCGAATCTCCTGCACTGCATTTTGTGTAATCTGTGCTGCAAAACTACCCAGTGTTTCACCCAGTTTGAAATAAGGCTGCAATTTGTTCATTACAGTTGGTGCAACTGCCGGCATGTTAACTGCGTTCTTGAATGGTTCATTGCGCAGAATGTGAAGAACTTGTTCGGATACGTCGATCGCTACGTTTTCTTGTGCCTCGACAGTGGATGCACCAAGGTGAGGTGTAACGATAATGCTAGGGTGATTCAGGAACGGGTGGTCCTGAGCAGGTGGTTCACTTTCAAATACATCAAATGCTGCTCCGGCAACAATGCCTTCGTCAATGGCTTCCACAAGTGCCATCTCGTCAACTACACCACCACGGGCACAGTTGATGATCCGCATGCCTTTTTTCATAACTTCAAATTGTGGACGGGAAATCATGTGCCGTGTTTCCGGTGTTAATGGCGTGTGAACGGTCATGAAGTCCGCATTGCGAATGATATCATCTACACTAGCCAGCTTCACTTGCAGCTTCTCTGCACGCTCCTCCGTGAGGAACGGGTCGTAAGCAAGAATATCCATTCCGAATGCTTTGGCGCGCTTGGCAACTTCACTACCGATCCGTCCCATGCCCAGTACACCCAGCGTTTTATTTCTTAATTCCACACCCAGGAAGGTTTTACGATCCCACGTACCTTGAATGGTTTTGGCGTATGCCTGAGGAATGTGACGCGCCAGTGCCATCATCATGGCAAACGTGTGCTCACAGGTTGTGATGGTATTGCCGTCAGGTGCGTTAATAACGATGATACCACGCTGTGTAGCAGCTTCCAGATCAATGTTATCTACACCAACACCTGCACGTCCGATCACCTTAAGGTTGGTACCAGCCGTCATAATACGATCTGTAACACGAGTCTGGCTGCGAACCAAAAGGGCATCATAATCACCAATAATGGCAACAAGTTCATCTTCACTAAGACCGGTTTTCTTCTCAACAACAACATCATTTGCATCCACCAGTTGCTGGATCCCCAGATCACTGATTGGGTCCGACACTAACACTTTGTACATGGTTTCTTCCTCCTTAGGTATGTGTATCTTTATCGTCAAGGTCTGACCTCAGCGAAGAGGTATTCCTTAAAACCAGGTTGATTCTTCCGCCCAACAACGCGGTGTCGCAGCAGAGGGGGAAGGTGAAGCAAATAGAGTGATCCCACAGATATCCATTAAAATAAATCAAAAAACTCTCAATCCACATACTGCTTGCGCAATAAGGGACGAGAGTTGTCGTGGTACCACCCTAATTCACCGCCGTTTCGCAACGACAGTCTTAGCGGTCAATGAAGACCGAAGAGGATAACGGGTCTAAACCGATTGCACCTACTCCAATTTCAATGCAATAACTCAGGAGCGCTCAAGACCATTTGCCTGCCACCGATTCACACCTACCATCGGCTCTCTGGAAGACGAAGCAACATCTTTTTTCCATCATCGTGTTTAACGTGACTAATTTTTTCATAATGTATCATGGCTGACATGAGCATGTCAATAGGCTTAAATGTTTTAAATTGGATTGCAGATGTCTTTCGATTCAGACATAGTCAAAGTGACTATAAGCCATCTAACAGTTACTGTACATACCTTAACGAGATGGAATATATGCTGTTTGGTGAACCGGATTTTATTGCTTTAATGAAGTAATGGCATTGACTCAAAACCGGGACTTCGGGCAGGCCTTGAACCTATTTGGTTTTTTGGCTATCATTTAGTATACTATCCGATTGGACAACGTAATTGTTATCCATCAAATTTAACTCAAGAGGACAGACGCATCCGATGAAAAAATTCAAGTTTCCCAAGTTCAAGATTCAGAAGGCTGAGCCACAGCAGCTTACCGAGCGTTTGCTTTTAATCAATTTATACTTTACACAAGGTCTGACACTGATAATCGGGGTTGTATGGATTTTATTGCAGAAACGAAACTTGTTAGATGTACTCGCATGGCCCGACAATTACCAATTTATATGGTGGGGTCTTGGTCTTGCTGGCGTAATGCTTGTTATGGACTTGGTACTGTCGTATGTTATACCTCAGGAAAGCATGGATGACGGTGGAATTAATGAGATGTTGTTCCGTGGGCGTCCGATCTGGCACATTGTATGTATAGCAGCCATTGTTGCTGTATGTGAGGAATTATTATTCCGTGGAGCCATTCAACATGCCATCGGTCCTTACTGGACAAGTATTTTATTTGCAGTTATCCACATTCGTTATTTGCGGCACTGGATTCCAACAGGATGGGTGTTTGTCTCAAGTTATGGATTGGGTTGGATTTACATGCAATCCGGCACATTATGGGCGCCTATATTATGTCACTTTATAATTGATTTGGTGTCCGGATTAGCGATACGTTTTCGGAGGGGATCATGAATCAGCCATTAAGCAGAATGAAGACATATGGCAGTCAGCGCCATCGTCAATCGGATAAAAAAGAGACATCCGAGCGTCAGGTGGCTTCTCAAGTAAGCCTGGTTGCTGAAACGGCAGCGGCAGCTGAAGTTGGGGGAATTACACCAATAACTTCCGTTTCCATACCTAGATCACAGCGCAAGCCCTATACAGAAACGCTGGAAAGTCCGGTATTACCACAAAGAGCACCATCACGCTCCAAAAAAACGCCAAAAACAACGGAAGAATCGATCCCCGAAGCGGGTTCGCTTCCTACACGGACAGAATTACATCCTTCACGTCGGTTAAAATTGAGCAAGAGGTTTGTCAATTCACTCATTTTTATTTTTGTCATGTTAACGATTAGTCTGGTTTGGTGGGGGGTAAAAGGGGCACCCGCTCTGAATACGTTCCTTCCATTGCCGTGGTAATACTATTTATCGCAGGTTTAATCATTTTGATGGGAGTTGTACTATTTTTTCATATGTGGCGTGAAGCCCATGTTCATCAAGTGATTGAAGAAGAGGTTGAAGTTCCTCATCTGCCACCATCCTTTGACGGGGCTATGATTTTGTATGTATCCGATACGCACAAGCGCAAGCTGAAACAGAAGGATCTGGAAAATTTAAGAAACAAGGTGGACTGGGTTCTGATCGGTGGGGACGTTGCGGAAAAAGGAATCTCATGGTCCATAGTTAGACATAATATGAAACTCTTATCGAACATTGCTCCTTCTTTTACCGTGTATGGGAACCACGATAAGAGGGCTGGTACCGCTAATCTTGCTCGAATCCTTCGGGAATCGGGCGTTCAGCTCCTGCAGGATAACGTGGAATATCTGAGTAGGGGCAACGACAGAGTGAGCCTGATCGGTATAGACTATCGTTCCAAACAGGGAGATGTATTGTTAGAGCAGGTCGGCGACCATTTTTGCAAATTAGCCATCGTTCATGATCCTTTACAGGCCCTTCGCTTGGAGCAAAATGCAGATCTTATCTTGAGCGGCCATACACATGGCGGACAATTGGTAGTACCTTTTTTCGGACCTGTGTTCCTGAGCAAAGCATATCGTCCCATTTCGAATGGGTGGTATTCCCTGAAGCGCAATCCGGAGGACGTTTACCAACAAGGCAAAATGCTGGTTAGCAGAGGATACGGTACCAATCATCTTCCTCTCCGACTAGGTTGTCCTGCGGAGATGCATATCATCACGTTAAGAGTGCCCGCGGAAAAAGCAATCACAGAGAAACAGCCTTGATCCATCGGATCAAGGCCGTTTCATTTTATGCGCAAAATTACAATCTAACGAGCTTCCAATTCTATTGCACGCGGATCGACAAAGGAATAACCTTTCTTTTCGAGCTTGGTCAGCAACTCATCCAATGCTTCAACCGTCCATGGCAACTCGTGCATCAAAATATTGCTTCCGGGATTTAACTGGTCCAGTACATTTTGAATGACTTTTTCCGGTTTGTTTTTGGTGCTTTTATCCCAATCAAGCGAACCATTAGACCACGTCATGTATAACATGCCATTTTTTTTCACGGTCGCCTTCAGTGCATCATTACCCGATCCAAAAGGCGGGCGGAAGAATTGCGGTTCCTCCCCGATGGTGTCCTGTACTATTTTTTGGACGTCTGTAACCTGTTTTGCCGCCTCAGCGTTAGACATTTTTTTAAGATCCTCATGATCCCAGGCATGATTGCCTACAATCTGACCCCGTTCATGGATAAGTTTGAGCAATTCCGGGTGACTTTTCACCCGATATCCATTGACGAAAAATATCGCTTTAGCGTTATGTTTATCTAAAGTGTCGATTAGTGAAGTAATCATTTTTTCTTCTTTGGGGCCATCATCAAAAGTTAACAAGACCACTTTGCTTGGGCTCGTCTCATCATTCGGTTTAATATAATAATTTTCATTCATGTGATACGTTTGTTCCACTTTCTCTTCCACAGAAATCTGCTCCGAAGGGTCAGGTTCTTCTTCTGTCGCAGTTGAATCGCTCGTTGAAGGTTCGGTCACACCAGTTCCGGGTTCTCCTGATTCAGTTGGGTTAGAATCAATTTGCTCTTCTTGAATTGTTGTAGTGGGTTCACTCGCTGGTACGGAATTTTCTGATGTTTTTTCTTCCGCTGCCCCACAGGCGGATAACAGCAAACTTGCAGCTATAATCAATGCGGCGGTATGTCTGAACATGATTTCAACTCGCTTTCCTGTATTTATACGGAATGAGATCGCTCGCTCCCGCAAACACTACATGTGATTTTAACACTTAAAGGAGGTTGGTGTAATGAAGGCGTCATCCTTTTTTTGGGGCATTGTAATTGGCGTTGCAGCCAGTTCGTGGCTGTCCAAAGGCAAAATGCCCATGTTGTCTTCGGGTTCATCACGAAACATGATGGATCAGGCAAAACATAAGATGATGGAGATGACTTTCCCGGGTATGGATGGGTTCACCAGCAAGCAAAATCAACATGGCGAATCACACAAAAACCGAGCAGCAAAAAGCGTAAGCACAATTACTCCGCAGGAAAAAGAAGCGAATATGAGCATGCTCAAGGATTTTATTCGCACTAATCCGGATGTGAAGCATGAAGTTGAGCAGATTTTAACTCAAACAAACACAACAGTACCGGGTTTATAAACCAAAACCTCCAATTAGAATCATCCACAGTATTGATTTGCTGTGGAA
The DNA here is from genome assembly GCF_001570725.1 of Paenibacillus amylolyticus. Classification (GTDB taxonomy): domain Bacteria; phylum Bacillota; class Bacilli; order Paenibacillales; family Paenibacillaceae; genus Paenibacillus; species Paenibacillus amylolyticus_A. The sequence continues at coordinate 3,061,925 of NZ_BCNV01000001.1, read as the reverse complement.
TGATTCTTTTTTTGTCGATTTTACTTCGTGCATTTAGAGGTATAAAATGATAACATAACTACATAGATTTATTTTCAGCACATATTGTTTTGTGCTTCATAATCTGTTATAAGACTTGCTTATAAAGGGGAGATCCTGTATGAAAATAGAACGACTAAGTCACGATAAGATACGGATTTTCCTGACCTTTGACGATCTGAGCGAGCGCGGAATACAAAAAGAAGATATGTGGCAGGAAATACCTAAGGTTCATGAACTGTTCACTGAAATGATGGATCAGGCCTATTCCGAACTTGGATTTGATGCCACTGGTCCACTTGCTGTCGAAGTATTCGCACTTCCCGCTCAAGGGATGGTTGTCATTGTCACACGTGGAAAATATGATCCGCAACAATATGGTTCAGGTCATGAAGATGATCTTCCTGAAGAAGTATATGAAATGGAAGTTACACTCGAGCAAAGCGATTCCATCGTTTATGCGTTCAAGGACTTTGAAGTGCTCATTGAAGCTGCACATATGTTGCGTCAGCATGTTACGGATGCTGGGAGACTTTATTCTTATAAAGACAAGTGGTTCTTGCATTTGGAACCAGATGAGGTGGATTCCACCAAACATGCGGCATTGATCGCCTTGCTTGCTGAATTTGGTGAAGGCTCTTCAGTTACTCCAGCAGTTATGGAAGAGTATGGTAAGGTTATTATTTCTGAACAAGCGATTGATGTTATCTGCACCCACTTCAAACGCCAGGATTAATCTCTAATTGTAATCGCGTCTTTAGTCAGAGGAGGGAATTTCGGTGCTTTTGTTTTCGGTCTTAGCGGCAGCAGTTGCCCCGGGTCTCGCCTTGTTAACATACTTTTACCTGAAAGACCGTTATGATTATGAGCCACTTCATATGGTGTTGCGGGTTTTCCTCATGGGGATTCTGATGGTACTGCCTGTGATGATTATTCAGCGTGGCATGATGATGTGGCTCGGGGATAATCCTTATCTTGAGGCCATTCTGATCTCAGGTGGTGTGGAAGAATTCGTCAAATGGTTCGTGCTTTATCATATCATCTATAATCACACCGAATTTGATGAGCCGTATGATGGGATCTTATATGCAGTTGCTGTTTCACTTGGATTTGCCACAGTTGAGAATGTGTTGTATGCCTTTGCGGGGAATGCATCCGTCTCAGCCATGTTCCTCCGGGCACTGCTCCCTGTTTCAGGGCACGCTATGTTTGCGGTAATCATGGGTTATTACATGGGTAAAGCCAAGTTTATCGGTGGCAAGAAAAAGCGGTGGTACCTGGTTCTTTCTCTCGTATTACCTTTTTTCTGGCATGCATTGTACGATGTCATCATGAACACCATGGTAAATCATTGGTTGTGGTTTATAGCGCCACTAATGGCGGGCCTGTGGTATGGGGCAATGGGTAAAATCACACGCGCTAATAACCGTTCTCCTTTTCGTTTTGTGAAGCGGGAGGAAGAGGTTAAATTATAAAAATACGGACACACTGGTGGACATAAAGCGCACATTGCGCCTGCGGCCCTGGTGTGTTTTTATTTTTTGCGATAAAACTCCCGGGAAATGACCAACAGAAACGGGGATCGTTGTGATGAGAATCAAAATTAAAATCAGATGTAAGCAATGTGGTGAACGATTTACATTACGAGGCAAGAAAGAACGTGGCCGGATTGAGACAGGATTCAAGCAGTGCCTCTGTGATAACAGGGACCAATTCGAAATCGAAGAGGAAGGCATGGCAACCGGGGTTCAGTTGAATTAAAAGAAGGATCCAAAGGGTATTTTAGCAGCCTGCTTGTGTAAGGACTGGAAATCGCATGCATAAGAGATCTTTCTTCGATCCACAATAGAGGTAGTGGTTTAGAAGAAAGGAGACTCTACCGATGTATAAACGATTAAGTTCAGTTATGTTTCCGATATTTGCGGTCCTGCTGGTCGGTGCGCTCGTATGGGGCTATCAGGAGAATCAGGAGAAGAATGCAATACTGATCAAGGCAGAAAATCAATATCAGCGTGCCTTTCACGATTTATCTTTTCATATGGACAAATTACATTCGGAGATTGGTAACACCTTGGCGGTTCACTCCACATCACAGGGGATGCATCGCAAAGGTTTGATGAATGTATGGCGACTCACCAGTGAAGCGCAGAATGAGATCAACCAGCTGCCCCTGACCATGCTGCCATTTAATGAGACAGAGGAATTTCTCTCCCGTATTTCCAACTTTGCTTATCGAGCGTCGATGCGTGACTTGACGAACGAACCGCTAAGTGAGAAGGAAATGGGCAACCTGAAAAAGCTGTATCAGAATTCATCCGAGATTACCAAGAATCTGCAGGATGTACAGCAGAAAGTCCTCACGGACCGTTTACGCTGGATGGATGCGGAGACCGCCATGGCAACGCAAGAGCAAACGATGGACAACACAATCGTCGATGGATTCCGTAGCGTTAACAAAAAGGTACAGGAGTACCCGGAGCTTGATTGGGGTCCTTCCGTATCCAATATTTATGCAAAACGTTCAGTTAAGAAATTGGACGGCTTGCCGGTGACCAAAGATCAGATTCAGAGCAAGGCTGCGAAATTCTCTGATGCGGATAGTAGCAAAATCCAAGTGCAGGAGAACGGCAAAGGAACAGACTGGGAGTCCTACACGGCCACGATTGATCATGCCAAGAATGGCAAACTGATGATGGATTTCACTCGTAATGGCGGAATGCTGATCTCTTACAGTGATACACGTCCGATTGGAACCAAAAAGGTATCACGTCAGGATGCCATGGCTAAAGCAGATCAATTTCTAACGAATAAAGGCTATAAGGATATGAAGGCTGTAAACTACGATGAATACGGTAATCTGGGTAACCTTACTTATGTGCATAAGCAAGGGGACACTTTGATTTATCCTGAAAAAATGTCAGTCCGCGTTGGATTGGATACAGGCGAAGTAACCGGCTTCCAGGCAAGTGATTTTGTCTACGAACATAATGACAAGCGCAAAGTTCCAAAAGCAACTCTAACGGAGCAACAGGCGCGGCAAAAGCTTAATTCGGAGTTTGAAGAAAATTATGTTCGCAAATCCCTCATTGAAAATGATTACAGCAAAGAGGTGCTGTGTTATGAATTCGGAGGGAAAATAAACGGTTCTCGTTACCGGATATACATTAATGCGAATACAGGTATCGAAGAAGCGGTTGAGGAGATCAAACCGGTCAACGCAACCTCATAACAGCTGGAGATCTCTGAATGTTCAATGGCACAAACAACGACGGCAGACCACGATGTGGTCTGTTTTTTTTCTTGTTCAATGTGAGAAAGGTCATGGTATAATAGTCCTTGTACATACGAAGATAAATACATAAAGTGGCGGTGAACCAATTGTTTCCTAAAATAAATGAAATTTTATACATCCAGATCGCTTCGGCAGATGAAAAAGAGGAAAACAAAGAGTACAAATCACGCATTGCAGATATGGATGACAGTAGTTTTCTGATTGAGGTCCCGATGCAACAAGGAAGCAGCCGTCTGAAAAGGCTCTTTTTTGGCGAGGAATTGTCCATTTCATATATTACGGAGGATGGAGTCCGGCATTATTTTAATACTTATGTCACCGGATTTGAAGAGGATGTGGTCCGTCTTGTCCGTATCCGAAAGCCGCTTCCAAGCGATATATCCAAAATACAACGTCGCAGCTTTCTTCGTGTTCACGCAAACCTTGAAATGGCCATCCAGAGTGAAGATCTGACCCGTGCCGTCGGATTGACTGAAGATATCGGTGGCGGTGGATTGTCTATCTATGGCGAAGCAGGATTTTCAATCGCTGAAGGTCAAAAGCTGAAATGCTGGTTGCTTGTTCCATATCGTAATTCAACAATTGAACATGTCAATTTTGAAGCCGAAGTCGTGCGGATCAAAACACTTGAAACCGGCAGATTGCTGTGCATGCTAAAATTTGTACAGATTTCAGATTCGGAACGCCAGAAGATCATCAAGTTCTGTTTTGAACGTCAATTGGACTACCGTACGAAATAGGAATGTTGTGGCATAAAAAGAGTAAACTGCGGGTACCGTAATGGAAAAAACGGAGGATATGTCATGAATCATCGTCATGCAACCCGCAGATATGAACGACTCTACTATGTTTTCTCCAGGCGAATGGAACGGAGAGTTATGATTCTGATCATATCCCTTCTAATCCTGCTTGTGGTGTATCAATTGCTGTTGTTAGTACCTGGCTTCAAAAAGAATATGACCACGATTGATCGCCTGGAAGGAACGCCAATTCAAGTGCAAACGATGATTGATCACAAACGCCGTTGATTTGTCTGTTTTTGCATCCATGTGTAGAGTGTGGTATAATTTTCACGATGCAGGCAATGCCTGTTTTTTTATTGAGGTTTATCGTTTGAGGAGGAATGCCCCGTTGGCAAGCCAGAACACATCAGAGAACGGGAAAATGAACGTTGCAATTGACGGACCTGCCGGTGCCGGGAAAAGCACGGTGGCCCGATTGGTTGCAGAGGCGCTCGCGTATGTCTACGTCGACACAGGCGCAATGTACCGTGCGGTAACCTTGCATATGCTTCGGAAAGGTATTACACCGGAAGATGTGACACAGGTACTTCAGGAAGCCCAAAAGCTGGTCATTGATTTACAACCGGATCCCGACGGACAGAAAGTGTTCTGTAATGGGGAAGAAGTAACCTCGGAAATCCGCTCCCGTGAAGTGACGGGAATCGTGTCCCGATATGCGCAAATCGAGGGGCTGCGTACGCAATTAGTGGATACTCAGCGGCAAATGGCTTTGCGCAAGGGCGTCGTCATGGATGGACGCGATATCGGAACGACAGTACTGCCCGATGCGGAAGTGAAAATCTTCATGACTGCCAGTGTGGAAGAGCGTGCGCTTCGCCGCTTCAAAGAACTGGACCCCTCTGAAGGACTGACGTTGCAACAACTGGAGCGAGACATTGCCACCCGCGACAAATTGGATGAGAGTCGGGAAATTTCCCCGCTTCGTTGTGCTGAGGATGCTATCGTTCTTGATACAACTAAGATGAACATCCATGAAGTGGTTGACAAAATCGTATCTTATTGCACAATGGTCAGAGGAGAGATCGGTCTATGATTTACACATTTTGCAGCACATTACTGCGGATCATTTACACCATTCTTTTCCGCTTGGAGGCCGTTGGACGGGAGAATATTCCGAAAGAAGGCGGCGTACTTTTATGTTCCAATCATATTAGTAACTTCGATCCTCCAACTGTGGGTATCAAAATTCGCCGTCAGGTGCGCTTCATGGCCAAAAGCGAGTTGTTTGAAATTCCGGTACTCGGCCGAATTATTAAAGCCGTGGGCGCTTTCCCCGTTAAACGTGGAGGTGTCAGCAAGGAATCCATTAAAACCTCACTCAATATTTTGCGTGATGGTGAAGTGCTCGGAATTTTCCCCTCGGGAAGCCGTCACAATGATGGAGGTATCGGCAAAAAAGGGGCAGCGAGTTTTGCTCTCCGCAGTGGCGCTACTGTTATTCCTACTGCTATTATCGGTAACTACAAGGTTTTTCGTAAGATGAAAGTTGTATACGGAGCACCGGTAAGTTTGGACGAGTTCAAGGAAGACCCATCCGGAGAAGCTCTGGAGAAAGCGACTGAGAAGATTATGTCCAAGATTAACGAAATGGTGCAAACGGGCGTGCCAAGCAAGTAATGGCTTCGTCAGTAGCTGAGTGCATGTTTCCATATTTTTGAGGGAGACTAAGTGGTAGTGCTCAGTGATGAAAGTGTTTTGAACTCTGCTACAGGCAGGTTTGAATATAATGGGGTTTTTGAATTGAGGAGGGTATTTGACATGTCGGAAGAAATGAAAAATCAAGAAGCAACCCAAGATGAGTTGGATCAATTCGTTTCCTTGAAAAAAGGAGATACCGTAAAAGGAACCATCGTCAAATTGGAAGATAACCAAGCCTATGTGAGCATTGGATATAAATATGACGGTGTCATTCCAATTCGTGAACTGTCTTCATTGCATGTTGACAGCGCGTCTGATGCAGTAGAAGTTGGACAAGAAGTTGAAGCTAAAGTTCTTAGCATCGACGACGAGAAAGAAAAACTCGTTCTGTCCAAACGTGCAATCGACAGCGAAAACGCATGGGATCAATTGCAAAAGCATTTTGAAGACCAAGACGTATTCGAAGTTGTTGTAGGTGACGTTGTTAAAGGCGGTCTGGTAGCAGACGTGGGCGTGCGTGGATTTATCCCGGCTTCCATGGTTGAACGCCATTTCGTTGAAGACTTCAGCGACTACAAAGGACGCACACTGCGTGTTAAAGTGAAAGAGATCGACCGTGAGAACAACAAAGTGATCCTTTCCCAAAAAGACGTACTGGAGCAAGAATTCGAAGCAAACAAAGCTACTGTTATGGCTGGTTTGCAAGAAGGTCAAGTCATCGAAGGTACAGTACAACGTTTGACTCAATTCGGTGCATTCGTTGATGTGGGCGGAGTTGACGGTTTGGTTCACGTATCCGAGCTGGCTTGGACACACGTTGAAAAACCATCCGACGTACTGTCTGAAGGTGATAAAGTTAGTGTGAAAGTGCTGAAAGTTGACCCTGAAAAAGGCAAAATCAGCCTGAGCATGAAAGCTGTTCAACCAGGTCCTTGGGAAACAGCAAGCGAAAAATTCAATTCCAGCGATATCGTAACAGGTGTTGTAAAACGTCTGGTAGACTTCGGTGCATTTGTTGAAATCGCTCCTGGAGTTGAGGGACTTGTGCATATTTCGCAAATCTCCCACAAACACATCGGCACTCCTCATGAAGTGCTGAAAGAAGGACAGGAAGTTCAAGTTAAAATCTTGGACATGAACCCTTCTGAGCAACGTGTAAGCTTGAGCATCAAAGAAACAGAAGAAGCTCCAGCTCAACCACAAAAATCAGAAAGACCTGCAAGAAACAATGCTCCACGTGAAGAAATCAACAATCCAAACGTTTCCTTGAACAATCAAGGTATGAGCACTACGCTCGGCGAACTGTTTGGTGACAAACTCAGCAAATTCAAATAAGTTAACAATGCATGGTTCTTAGTTATATACTGCATATTTTGCTGAATAATAAAAGCAAGATCGGCGAGCCCCAGGCGGGTTCGCCGATTGTTTTTATTGCGAGTATTTTGGCATGAAACGTTAGCCAAGACATATCTTTTTTGCTATGATGAGTATCGTAAGTATGGACAGGAGGAGTGGAATGTATGGCAAGACCCGTTGTGGCAATTGTCGGACGACCGAACGTGGGTAAATCCACCATTTTCAATCGGATCATCGGCGACAGACTGGCCATTGTGGAAGACAAGCCGGGCATTACCCGTGACCGGATCTACGGAATCGGCGAATGGAACGGTAAACCATTCAGTATTATTGATACAGGTGGTATCGAAATTGATGGTGAGGATGTCATCTTAAAATCAATCCGGATGCAAGCTGAGCTCGCTATTGAAGAAGCGGATGTTATTGTATTCATGTGTGATGCAAAAGCAGGTATTACGCAATCGGATGAAGAAGTCGCAGAGATGTTGTACCGCTCAGGCAAGCCTATTGTTGTAGCCGTTAACAAAGTGGATAATATCGGACGAAGTGAACTCATTTATGAGTTTTATGGATTCGGCTTCGGTGATCCCATCGGCGTATCCGGAAGTCACGGTACAGGTGTAGGTGATTTGCTTGATGCGATTGTGGAAAAATTGCCTGAACTTGAGGAAGAGACTTACGATGAGGATGTCATTCGTGTAGCTCTGATCGGACGACCGAACGTGGGTAAATCTTCACTGGTTAACGCGATTCTGGGTGAAGAGCGTGTCATTGTCAGTGACGTGGCTGGAACGACTCGGGATGCGATTGATACACCTTTTGAAAAAGACGGCCAACGTTACGTGCTGATTGATACAGCAGGTATGCGTAAGCGTGGTAAAGTATATGAAACAACGGAGAAATACAGTGTAATGCGTGCCATGCGTGCGATTGAGCGTGCAGATGTTGTGCTGATTGTCATTAATGGTGAAGAAGGCATTATTGAACAGGACAAGCATATTGCGGGTTATGCATTCGAAGCTGGTAAAGCGTCTTTGTTTGTCGTAAACAAATGGGACGTGGTAGAGAAGCATGACAAGACGATGAAAGAGTTTGAGAAAAAAATTCGGGATCACTTCCTGTTTATGACTTATGCTCCGGTCGTATTTTTGTCAGCCCTCACAAAACAACGCTTACAAAAACTGTTGCCAGTTGTAAAACATGTAGCGGAGCAACACTCGTTACGTGTACAAACGCATCTACTTAACGATGTGGTATCGGATGCAGTGGCTATTAACCCTCCGCCAACGGATAAAGGACGGAGAATGAGAATTAACTATGTGACTCAGGTTGCTGTTAAGCCGCCGACCATGGTTGTTTTTGTGAACGATCCGGAATTGATGCACTTCTCATATGAGCGCTATTTGGAGAATAAAATCCGTGCAGCGTTTGATTTCGAAGGAACACCAATTCGAATATTTACTCGGAAGAAGTCCGACGAAAGTTAGGGGAGAAGTGTGTGATTCTACAAATCGCAGCGATTGTACTGAGTTATCTGCTCGGTTCAATCAGCTTTAGTGTCCTCCTTGCAAAAGCGATACGGGGGATCGATATTCGTCAGCACGGAAGCGGAAACGCAGGAGCTACCAATACGTTGCGTATTTTGGGTAAAGGACCGGCAATTGCTGTTCTGCTGCTTGATGTACTTAAGGGTGTTGCAGCTGTATGGATTGGAATCTGGCTGGGCGACGGTTCTGCCTGGATTCCTGCACTCAGTGGTATAGCAGCCATTGCAGGACATAACTGGCCGCTTTACTTCCATTTTCGTGGAGGAAAAGGAATTGCGACTGCCATTGGTGTTCTGGTAAGCCTTGCTTTCCTGCCTGCGTTATGTGCTGGGGTGATCGCCATTCTGTCTATTGTATTGACACGATATGTTTCATTGGGGTCTCTAATTTTTGTAGCATTTACACCCATCTTTATTTTGGTATTACCCGGATATTCAATGAATATCTTCTGGGGGAGTCTGATTATTTGTCTGTTTGCGTTCTGGAGACATCGTACCAATATTGCGAAGCTCGCCAAAGGACAGGAAAATAAATTGGGATCGAAAAACCCTGGAGGGGGTAAACGAGTTGTCTAAAAAAGTTGCTGTTCTGGTCGCTGGGAGCTGGGGAACGGCTCTGGCCAGTGTACTCGCCGCCAATAACTTGGACGTGATGATGTGGACACGTGGTGAAGATCAGGCTACGGAAATCAATAGCAAGCACACCAATACTCGCTATCTTCCGGATGCGGAGCTTTCTCCTCGGATTCAGGCAACCAATGATATGGAAGCTGCAGTGGAAGGCGCTATAGCTGTGTTAATTGTTGCGCCTTCTTCAGCCATGCGTGCAGTTACGAATCAGCTTAAGGCTTATTATAAGCCTGAGATGTTAATCATTCATGCAACCAAAGGTTTTGAGACAGAAAGCCTGAAACGCATGTCCACAGTCATTTCAGAAGAGCTGGAATGTGAAGAAGGACGTGTTGTTGTACTTTCTGGCCCAAGCCATGCGGAAGAAGTGGTGAAGCGCTGTCCAACGACAGTTGTTGTGGCCTCACTGGATAAGGCATCTGCCGAGGCGGCCCAGGCTTTGTTTATGAATGCCTATTTCCGTGTGTACACGAATCGGGACATGCTTGGTGTTGAACTGGCAGGCGCATTTAAAAACATCATTGCTCTTGGTGCAGGCATGTCCGATGGTCTTCAATTCGGTGATAATGCCAAAGCAGCGTTGTTAACTCGCGGTTTGGCAGAGATCACACGTATTGGTGTAGAGATGGGCGCAAATCCGTTAACGTTTTCGGGACTTGCCGGAATCGGAGATTTGGTTGTAACGGCTACAAGTCAGCACAGCCGGAACTGGAGAGCAGGCTCCATGCTAGGCCAAGGACAGAAGCTGGATGATGTCCTGAAGTCCATGGGCATGGTGGTGGAGGGCATTCGAACCACGCAAGCTGCCTATTTCATCTCACAAAAATACGGTGTGCAAATGCCGATTGCGGATCAGTTGTATCACGTTTTATTCCAGGAGAGACAGCCGCGAGATGCGGTTGAAGCCTTGATGGGACGTGACCCGAAGACTGAAATGGAAGTCATGAAGCTTGAAACCTGGGAGCAATGGCATTCCTGATTGTACTCATCCTAAACGCACCTTGTGAAATAAGAAGCTTATTCACCTTTTCTGCCGCGGACTCATACTATACACATGAGTATTGCCGGAGGAGGGGAGACGAATGGGTAACAACATTTCCAAAGATGCGCTGAATGCAATCAACAAGAAAACGGGTAAAACGATAACAGAAGGTGCCGTCAAGAAATTGGCAAGCACGGTGAAACCAACGACGATTCAGAATGAAGCTCAGTTGCGCCAATTGATCAAACAAGTATCCGCCATGGCGAAAGTTCCGGTATCTGAGGATACGGTTAAGGATATTGTGAGTGCGGTCAAGAAAAGCGGATTGAATCCGAGCAGTATGGAATCGTTAATGAAAATGATGATGAAAAAATAATAGATCACGCCTGCTTGTGCAGGTGATCCAGTAAGACAAAAAGACGAGTCGGCTTCTGCCGGCTTGCTTTTTTGTCTTTTTTTTGGAAAGTTAAGCTGAATTTCATGTTATAATGGTTGCAATTGTCACAGTGTCAGTGATGAATATCGGACTGAAGGGGAGACTGCTGGATTATGAGCGCAATGGACAAGATGTGGCTGTCATTGGTCGCCATCCTCATTATGGGACTATCTGTATTCTTGATTACGTTTGCTCGTGCCAAAACAAAAGGCATTGTACGGGGGATTCTTTCTTTGATTGCATTTTTGATTATGCTGATTGGTTTTTTCGGTGGAATCGCATCTCTGACCTGATTTCCTATGCCTGAAGGATAACATCCGCATAAGCACATCATAAGAACTGACACAATGAACACGGATGAGGGGAGTGTGAGCCTATGGGGCCGCATGATACGGAGGGTCGGACAGAGCGTTATCCGGAATTACACGCGGCTTTGCTGGAAACGGCCAAAGCCTGGAACACACAGCCACACACATGGTTGCTTGGAGGAAGCTGTGGGTTGTTGCTTCAGGGGGTGGAGTTGCAACAGGCTCCCAGAGATATTGATATCTATGCGGATGTTGCTGCTGCTAAGGAACTTCACCGATTCGCTCCGGGGGAAATGCTTGACGAGCCTACAGTGGATAAGACAGGACCTTACGCTTCTCTACTGAGCCACTATCAGGTTGGTGCATGTGCGCTGGAACTGGTTGGTGGTTTCGAAATCTGGGCTCGCAAAAGCTGGTACCGTATCGAGATTGAACATGTACTTGCTCCGCATGCACCAGCAGCACAATTGGGTTCGTATACCCTGCGACTAATGCCACTTGCGCATGAGTTGTTGTTTAATCTGCTGCGAGGTCGTGAAGATCGGTATGTACCCATTGCTAAACAGATGCGTGAGCAACCACATGCACATCAACCTATAATGACACTGTTAAGTCAACAGAATGTATGGACAAGCCGCTTCAGAGCCGAAGTGGAAGAGCTCGTTGGCTTTGCATGGCCCCAGTAGGTTGAGGGAGGAAAATAATGGACTATAAAGTTACTTTTTTACCTATGAACAAATCGATAACGCTCAAACCAGGTGCAACACTTCTGCATGCAGCACGACGTGCCGGAGTCAAAATAACGACCCGTTGTGATGGTAAAGCGGCTTGCCTGATGTGCAAAGTGAACGTGGACGAAGAACATCGGGCGGAACTGTACCCACCAACTGATGCAGAAAAGCGTAAGCTGGGTTCACTGTTGGAAGCAGGTACACGACTGTCCTGTCAGGCCAAGGTGTGTGGATCTCTATCGGTTCATGTTCCTGAGGACCCGCTGAAGGCAGCCATTCGGAAACAACTGGAACGTCAGCAACAGGAAGACGACTGGTTCTGAGCATTATGAAATTGATTCTCTAATGAGTTATTCAAGGAGGATACGGATGATTAGGAACAAGCCAAATTGTGTTGAAGGGAGCGGACGGCAGCGTCATATGCATCAGATGGGCGGTCTGCTGTTATTCCTGTTGTTTGCTTTTACAGCAAGTGGTTGTATGTATCCATCCCAGAGCAATTCGGACCCCAAGATCGCCTATCGGGAAAGTGTGAGTCGTATCCAGAGTGCGATAGAGACATTCCAGCAAGATGAGGGGATTTTGCCAATCATCAATGCAGATATGACTACGCCAAAATATGAAAAGTTCAGAGTGGATTTGCCCAAGTTGAAACAACTGGGGTATCTGGATGAAATACCGGGGACTGCTTTTGAAAGTGGTGGGAGCGCTTACTTCCTTATTCAGGACGAAGAAGTGAATCCGACCGTTAAAGTGATGGATCTTCTGACCGTACAGAAAGTAAACGATGTGCAACGAATGGTTAATCAATATAAGTCCGTACATGACAATAAGCTGCCAAGCGGGGAAGAACTGTATCCGGGGTTATATGCTGTGGATATGGAGCAGGCTGCTCAGGCAGGTACTCCTTCCATTACGCTGAATAGTGTATATTCGGGTCAGGCGATACCTTTTATGATGGATGACGAAGGCAAGGTATATGTGGATTATGCTTTTGACATTATGCAGGCGGTGGAAAAGTCTGACGTGTCTCCGGCGGAGAATGATGATGTTCGCGATCTTCTGTTGGAACACTCCTACTTCGTACCTGTTAAATCGGTTCCTTACGCTTGGAAAAATAATGCCCCTGTTGCACTGCCAATAAAATAAGCATGATTGCAATTTAAATGATCTATCTGTATGACCACCATGGCTCTAATGCTTTAAAAAGAGATATCCCAAACAAGGGATATCTCTTTTTTATTCTAAAATGATGAGCAGTAACAGTCATAAAAGCTTCATGGATCACATAAAGTAGATTGAAATAAAGACGCGCAGTCCGAGATCGGGGGATTCTCCTAATGTCATCACCATAAGATAAAAAAACAAAAATACGCGTCATATTGCCGCATACGGATACATAAGATGATACTAGTCCAATTGCATGTACGAGTTAACGCCGCTCTCGCCGGTTTCATCAGAATGCAACGTTCGGCGGCGGACGACTTCCGGGCACTCACAAAGGCGGCTCTACCGTTGCAGGGATTTCAGTCTTCTGATTGAAAAAACGAAGCGGATGCTCTTTAGCATTTTTCCTTCGGAGTAATTTAGGGAGGGGATTTCATTGGAGAAAGTGGACATTTTTAAGGACATAGCTGAGCGGACCGGAGGGGATATTTATCTCGGGGTTGTCGGCGCAGTCCGGACGGGAAAATCAACATTTATCAAACGATTCATGGAAACCATTGTATTACCAAACATCACAAACGAGGCAGATCGTGGTCGGGCGGTGGATGAACTTCCACAGAGTGCAGCAGGTAAGACCATCATGACCACAGAACCGAAATTCGTACCGAATAACGCAGTCCAAATCAAGGTGGCAGAAGGACTCGATGTCAATGTTCGCCTGGTGGATTGTGTAGGTTACGCGGTGGAAGGAGCCAAGGGATACGAGGATGAGAATGGTCCACGGATGATCTCCACGCCTTGGTTCGAGGAGCCGATTCCGTTCCAGGAAGCTGCTGAGATTGGTACTCGCAAAGTCATTCAGGAGCATTCTACACTGGGTGTGGTGGTTACAACAGACGGCACGATCGCCGAAATTGCCCGTAGTTCCTATGTGGAATCCGAAGAACGAGTTATTGCGGAACTGAAAGAAGTGGGTAAACCGTTTGTCCTGGTCATCAACTCGACTCGTCCTCGCAGTGAAGAAGCCCTGCAATTACGTAGTGAGCTTGCTGCCAAATACGACATTCCGGTGATGACACTCAGTGCAGCGACCATGACGGAAGATGATGTGACAGGTGTACTTCGTGAAGTGCTCTATGAGTTCCCTGTGCATGAAGTGAATGTAAACTTGCCGAGCTGGGTTATGGTACTGAACGAGACTCACTGGCTGCGCAGCAACTATGAAAATTCCGTACGGGATACCGTTAAGGATATTCGCAGACTTCGCGACGTGGATCGAGTTGTTGCTCAGTTCATGGAATATGAATTCATTGATCGCGCAGGCCTGAGTGGCATGAATATGGGGCAGGGTGTAGCCGAAATTGACCTGTATGCGCCAGATGAATTGTATGATCAGATTCTCGTGGAAGTGGTCGGAATTGAAATTCGTGGCAAGGATCATCTGCTGCAATTAATGCAGGAGTTCTCGCATGCGAAGAGAGAATATGACCGCTTCGCAGAAGCGCTGGAGATGGTCAAAACGACCGGATACGGCATCGCTGCTCCATCTCTTGCCGAGATGGCTCTGGATGAACCTGAGCTCATTCGTCAGGGGACCAAATTTGGCGTACGCTTGAAAGCAACGGCACCGTCCATTCACATGATCCGGGTTGATGTGGAATCGGAGTTCGCTCCAATCATTGGCACGGAGAAACAAAGTGAGGAACTGGTGAGATACCTGATGCAGGATTTCGAGAACGATCCGATCAAGGTATGGGATTCAGACATGTTCGGTCGTTCGTTGCACTCTATCGTGCGAGAAGGTATTCAGGGCAAGATTGCCATGATGCCGGATAATGCAAGATACAAGTTGCAAGAGACGCTGGGAAGAATCATTAACGAAGGTTCGGGTGGCTTGATCGCTATCATTCTGTAAGACATCAAAAGACCGTAAGGGGGCATCCCCTCGCGGTCTTTTTTAGTTTGATTTCTTGATTTTGGATGAAATGGATAGGAAGAATGTAACTTTCGAAAAAACTTAGCGAGTTTTAGCTTTAAATTACTAAAACCCATTTACATACTAGGGATTAGCCGTTATATTAATATTCAACTATTGTGATCGAGATCACAGAGAGTGGAACAGGGGGAAACAGAGATGAAAAGAAAAGAGACAAAATGGGTATGGTTGAGTGTGCTATTAGTATTTACATTGGCGCTGTCCGCTTGCGGAATCAAAAAAGAACCGGCAGCAACTCCGGCTTCGGGTGCATCTGATGATACACCGAAAACGGAAGCAGTCACAGGCCCTCTGAGCGGCAAACGTGTCGCACTTATTATGGAATTCAATACAGGTACTTTCTCGCAGCAATATGTACAAGGTGTCAAAGAAGAAATCGAAAAATTCGGTGGAGAACTGACTACATTTGTTGCCGATAATGATAAAGCGAAAATGGTATCCTTGCTCGATAGCGCAATTAATCAGAAATTCGATGCCATTCTGACGGATCACGGGGATTCCCTGCTGGAGCCAGGTGTGAAGAAGGCAGTAGAACAGAACATTCCAGTGGTTGTGTTCGACGCAGCCATTAGTGTTCCGGGAGCAACAGTCCTGTCGCAGGATGACCAGAAGATGGCTGAGCTCACGCTGGAGCAAATGAAAAAAGATATTAATGGACAAGGCAACATCGTTAAAGTATGGGTAGCTGGTTTCGCGCCGATGGAACGCCGTCAGATCGCATATGGTGAATTCTTGAAAGCAAATCCGGACATCAAGGAAATAGCGACATTTGGTTCTGCACAGAACCCGGCGCTGGATACTCAAGCCAAAATGGAGGCTATTCTCAAGCAATATCCAAAAGGTGAAATTACAGCTGTATGGGCTGCATGGGATGAGTTCGCCAAAGGTGCAGCACGTGCCATTCAACAAGCCGGACGTGACGAGATCAAAGTGTATGGTATTGATATGAGTGATGAGGATCTGCAAATGATTCAGGACCCGAAAAACCCTTGGGTTGCTTCCGCTGCGGTTGATCCTACAGACATCGGACGTGTACAAGTTCGTTATGCTTATCAGAAACTGAACGGGGATGAGACGGAAGATGCAGTAGTGCTTAACCCGGTCTATGTTCAACGTGAAGCTTTGCCGGATAAACAAATCTCCACTTCAGAGCTGTCGGAGTTCGTGGAAGGTTGGGGAGGCAGTACACAAGGAATCAAGGATTGGATGAGCGAATACGGTATTACTGCTAAATAAGCAGCGTAAGGGAAGCGCGCCGCAAGGCGCGCTTTTTCCAACCATAATAAAGACACGTGAGATATGGATGAGAAAAGGGATGCTCCCGGAAGGGAACGATTGGAGGTTAACATCATGAGCACTGCACCAACTCTGCTTCAAATGGAACATATCCACAAGCAGTTTTCAGGCATTCCTGCATTGAAGGATGTGGATTTCTCTGTAAAAGGCGGGGAGATTCATGCGCTGCTGGGTGCCAATGGTGCCGGTAAGAGCACGTTAATGAAAATTCTGTCCGGTGCCTATCAATTGGATCAGGGTACGATTCAGTTGAGTGGACAAGCGCTTCACTTGAGTTCCCCGGGAGACGCGAAGGCAAGTGGGATTCACTGTGTGTATCAGGAAGTGGATGCGGCACTGGTGCCACAGCTGACGGCTGCGGAGAACATTATGCTGGATCAGTTGGCTTCATCTGCTGGAGGCTGGTGGAAGAGTCCGCGGAAGCTGCAACAGCGTGCGGTTGAAGCACTGAAGCAATTAGGAGCAGACATATCGGTTCACCAAAAAGTAGCCTATCTGACACTTGCAGAGAAACAGATGATATTGCTGGCACGGATTTTGATTCAGGATGCCAAGGTCATCATTTTTGACGAACCTACTGCACCGCTCAGTCAGGAAGAAACGGATGCATTTTTCCGCATTGTTCATCTGCTGAAGGAGCGGGGTGTAGCTTGTATTTTCATTACCCACCGCCTTGCTGAAGTGACGGGTCACTGTGATCGCGTTACGGTTATGAGAGATGGGCAACATGTATTTACCGGTGAAGCGAAAGGACTGACTATTAACGACCTGGTCACACAGATGTTGGGCAAGCCGTTTGAAGAAGAGTTCCCGAAGACGGAAGCACCTGTGGGAGAGCTGCTATTGGAAGCGCGTGGGCTACGTCGTGGAGTGAAGGTCAAAGGTGTTGATCTCTCAGTACGCCGAGGTGAAGTCCTCGCTGTCGTGGGTCTGGTAGGGGCTGGGAAAACAGAAAGCTCTCGTTTGCTCATTGGCGCAGATCGACTGGAGGGAGGCGAGATCCGGCTTAACAACCGTAACCTTCGCCTGTCTCAGCCGGCGGATGCGGCGGCTCTGGGGATCGTTTCTGTACCGGAGGAACGACGCAAACAGGGAATTCTGATCCAGGAGAACGTGGAACGGAATTTAAGCCTGCCTTTGCTTAGTCGCCTCAGTACATTAGGTTTCGTAAACCGCAAGCGGGAGCGTCAGAATGCGGAATCATTGGTGAAACAGCTCGGAATCAAGACATCGTCCGTGAAACAGGAAGTGAAATATCTAAGTGGTGGTAATCAGCAGAAGGTGGCCATTGGCAAATGGCTTAATGCGGATGCGGATGTATTTATATTTGATGAGCCAACCAAGGGAGTAGACATTGGGGCGAAAAGTGACATTTTCCGCATCATTAATGAACTGGCCTTGGCGGGTAAGGGCG
Organism: Paenibacillus amylolyticus; assembly: GCF_001570725.1. Classification (GTDB taxonomy): domain Bacteria; phylum Bacillota; class Bacilli; order Paenibacillales; family Paenibacillaceae; genus Paenibacillus; species Paenibacillus amylolyticus_A. The sequence goes on along the minus strand of NZ_BCNV01000001.1, from coordinate 3,044,312 downwards.
TAATCTATTTCACCTGTGAACTGGATGAAGGCATGGGGATCGGTGACCGTATCGCTGTTATGTGCGAAGGTGTTATCGTTAAAGAGTTCAAACGGGGCGAGACTAATCAAGAACAGCTGCTATACTATGCAAGCGGTGGACAAGAGGTGCAATCATGAAGGATAAATCACTGGATTTTGCGTTCCGTTATGGGGCGATTATTGTTATCATAGGTGTTATCGCATTTTTCGGCATTAAATTGCCTTATTTCTTTACGTACAGTAACTTGACCGATATTTTGGGCTCGATCTCTATCGTTACCTTTGTAGCGATTGGTGTTACGTTATCTCTCATAGTTGATGGATTCGATCTCTCAGTGGGGGCGACGGTCTCATTGACCACCGTTGTTACTGCTTCGTTAATGATTTGGTATCAGCAGCCACTAGCGATTGTCATTATTGTGCCACTGATTATCGGGGCTGTTATTGGTTTACTGAATGCTTTACTGATCGTAAAATTGCGTATTCCGGATCTGCTGGCGACCCTTGCCACGATGTACATCATCGGCGGCATTCACAAAACGTATGCGCAAGGATATACCATTTACAATCATATGCAATTCCCTGATGGAAGCAAAGCTGCGGGAGAGATGGACCCGACATTTCTGCTTATAGGGCAGGGTAAATGGCTAGGTATGCCGATATCAGTTATTCTGCTACTTATTGCAGTAATAGGTGTGCATATCTTTTTGACGTATACGAAATACGGGCGCCAGATGTACATTACGGGCGGTAATGAAGAAGCGGCACGTCTGTCCGGAATCAAGGTGAAAAAGGTGCGTACACTCGCCTATGTAGCCGCTGGAGTGTTTGCGGCAATCGGTGGTATCATCTATGCTTCCAAAGTAGGTTCTGGTCAAATAGATGCGGGATCACCGTTGTTAATGGAATCCGTAGCCGCTGTATTTGTCGGTTTCTCTGTGTTTGGCGCGGGTAAACCGAATGTCATTGGAACCTTCATCGGTTCGGTTCTAATTGGTGTTCTCGTGAACGGTTTGACAATGATGAACGTACAGTATTTCACGCATGATATTGTAAAAGGTGGGGTTCTCGTGCTCGCTCTGGCAGTTACATTTTACGTCTTAAACCGCAACCGGACTTGAAATTGTGGGCTGTCTGTATTAGTATGAAATTTGTTCGGCGTCTGAAATCCCCGTGGTTTCAGGCGACATTCTGCCGAAAATGACTGTTGACCGCAGGCGGAGATTTGTGTTCATCGCTCAAGATGTACGTAGATTTTTTGCGTATGAACGTATATTTCGCTATAAAACGGAAACACAGTATAACATTCAGGACATTGATACAGGAGGTGAAAAACAAATGAACAAATCAGACTTGATTACACACGTATCCGAAGCGACTGAATTGTCCAAGAAAGATGTAACGAAAGCGGTTGATGCCGTATTCGAAGCAATCTCTGAGGCTCTTCAAAGCGGAGATAAAGTACAATTGGTTGGTTTTGGGAACTTCGAAGTTCGCGAGCGCTCTGCACGTAAAGGACGCAACCCGCAAACAGGTGAAGAAATCGAAATTCCTGCGAGCAAAATTCCTGCATTCAAACCAGGTAAAGCGCTCAAAGACGGAATTAAATAAGATTTCTACATATTCCATATGTCGACAAAAAGACCGTGACTTGTTCACGGCCTTTTCTTTTGCCCTTTAACGATGATTCTTCTGGTTATCCGAGTGTTCAGGATCATCCGGTTGTCCGGCATAAGCAACGAGAATCAGTTCTTCGCCAGCAGCTGCAGACAGATGCTGTTCAATTTCTTTTAACTGATGAATATGCTCGTCTGTAAGTGCAGCAGGGGTGTATCTCATGCAGATTCTCCTTTCTGTGGCTGTACAACTGTAGTATGACCCGACGATAGCCTATTCTTGCGGTTCATTCGTATAAGGCGCTGGTTGACAAATGAAACAATCTTAATCATCATTAACGCTATCGAACGAAAGAAGGGGACATGCGTGATGGATCATCCAACCGGCAATGATTATATTGTAATTAAGGCAGAGGAAAATGGTGTCCAGGTGATCGGATTAACCCGAGGTCAGGATACACGTTTTCACCACACCGAGAAATTGGACAAAGGTGAAGTGATGTTTGCTCAATTTACCACCCATACTTCAGCTATTAAAATCCGGGGCAAAGCCACGCTGATTACCAAGCATGGTCAGATTGAATCGGAGTAATGCACAGGTTGAATACGCTCAAATGAAGATTGCAGGCATAGCCTGCTTTTTTTCATTGTACAATGAGGTATGAGCCTTTACCGGACAGACTACACTAACAGGTAAAGGCAGGGAGGCGTATATGAAACCGCGGATGATTGTTACTGCTTCAATCCTGGCAACGGTTGCGGCGGTCTTTCTGCTTGTTGCGATACAAACCTTACATATGCGTACATGGGGCGGGGAAAACGTACAACCTGTCTCTGCAACACATCATCCAGTCCAGCTAACGGATGACAACCTGGTTGACGTGCTAAGCTCCCTGCAACTATCTACACCCATTGCAAGAGTGGAATGGAAACAGTCTATTTTGAGACTGGATCTCAAGGTTAAAGGCACGGCTACGAGTTACACCGAAATCTATGAGAATATGGCAGCTGTGGCGGATTTGGGCTTTCGGAGTCTGGACAACGTGGATCAGGTGCTGCTACGTGTGATGGCAGAAGATGAATGGATGCATAAACGACATCTGTTGCTTGCTGCTGATATTCGGCGTGGAGAATGGCCACTGTATGCGATTGAAACATTACGGAACTGGAAAAGTGCGGCCTTTTCGGATGAATTGAAGGACTGGTTTCATTTGATGGAGACCGAACTCTGGAAGAAGCAATTCGAAATGACAAGTCAAGGGTAATAGAATAGCAGGATTCAGTGCGTGCCCGATCAACATATGCTATAATATATAAGATTGTAGTGCAGAAATGGTTTAACAATGTTAAGGCTCGGAGGCTGAGAATGAATTCATATCGCGTACCCCAACTAGCAAAGAAATATACGGATTACGACATGATTCGACAACATACGGAAATCCCATCATTTCCGGATAGCCGGGCACGTCTGTTGCAGGTTTTTGTGGGCCGCACAGACGAAAAGGTGCATCAAGAGCTATATGCTCTTGCAACTTCGCTCGTTCAGTTGGCCATGGATACGCATGATCGAATCGATACCATTTCCGGTGAGCGAAGAGAGCAGGAGATGCGTTCACGCCAGTTGAATGTGCTCGCCGGAGATTATTTAAGTAGCCGTTTCTATCAATTGCTTGCCCATGCAGGCAAAATTGAAATGATTGGCAAACTCAGTGCTGCTGTATCCGAAGTGAACGCACGCAAGATGACGCTGTATGAACGGATGAAGAAGCTTCTCGTTTCGGCTGATGAATACTTGCGTGAAACGGTACAGCTGAGGATGCAGCTGTTTCTTTCATTTACAGGCATGATTCAAGATAAGGAAGAGTCCTTATGGAACAGCCTGTTGACCGAATTCAGCTCCTGCGAAACGATCGTGGAAGAACTGAAGCGGATGAATGACGAACAACAATTTCTTCACAGCTATGCATACTGGCACATATACGAGTACGGTAATGACGATGAGCGCAGTGTGCTGCGTCAGTCTGAACCAGATGCACGTGTATGGAACGCTATGGTGCTGAAGCATAGGGTTGGCGAGGTTCTGCTGGACAAGCTTCGCGAATGTACACACCGCATTCAACTGTTGTTGCAAGACGAGGAAGGGCGGATGGGCTTGCATGAGATACATGCAATTCTTGAGCCGTACTTAACATATTTGCAGCCTTCACATGCGGCAGTAAGGGAAGATTGAGGGGGAGACAGACGAATGGGGAGCGGAGAGAGCAAACCGAAAGAAGAATATGTCCATTCGGTTTTTCAGAGTATAGCCGGAAAATATGATGTCATGAATGATATTCTAAGTTTCCGCAGGCATAAGGCTTGGCGCAAATTCACCATGAAAAAGATGAATATGTCCAAAGGCGACACCGGTCTTGATTTGTGCTGCGGCACATGTGACTGGACGCTCGCCATGGCAGAAGCAAGTGAAACGGGGCACATGCATGGGCTTGATTTCAGCAGCAACATGCTCGAAGTTGGCCAAACGAAGATCAATGCCGTACAGCGTCAGAAGCAGATTACCCTGACACAGGGAAATGCCATGTCACTTCCTTTTGAAGACAATTCATTCGATTATGTGACGATCGGGTTCGGGCTGCGCAATGTACCTGATCTCAGACAGGTGTTGTCTGAGATGAAACGTGTAGTAAAACCGGGCGGTATGGTTGTATGCCTGGAATTGTCCAAGCCAACCTGGCAACCGTTCAAGGGCATTTATTATTTTTATTTTGAGAAGGTTTTACCGAATCTTGCCAAAGTGTTCGCTAAAAGTTTTGAGCAGTACAAATGGCTGCCGGATTCTTTGGCCATTTTTCCGGGAAGGAAGGAACTGGCAGACATTTTTGCAGAAACTGGATTGCAACAAGTGCAGGCCTACCCTCTGACCGGAGGTATCGCGGCACTGCATATTGGAACCAAGGAGAATCAGCATGTTTAGGAAAATTCGCATCTTTTTAGAAATGATCAAGATTGAACACACGCTTTTCGCTTTACCCTTTGCATTTATGGGGGCCATTCTCGGCTCCATGGTAGTGAATGATACTTTCCCAAGCTGGATGCAGATTATGTGGGTATTGCTTGCGATGGTCGGCGCACGTAGTGCGGCTTTCGGTTTGAACCGAATTATTGACCAAGCGATTGATGGCAAAAATCCGCGTACCGCGATGAGAGCGATCCCTGCAGGTCTGTTGAAAAATGGGGAAGTTGTTATATTCGTCATTATCTCTTTTATATTGTTATTCTGGGCCTCATCCAATCTTAATGTATTATCGATGCAGCTGTTGCCTATTGCTGTGTTTATGCTGGTACTGTATTCGTACACCAAACGTTTCACATGGCTATGCCACGTCGTTCTCGGAATGACAATTGGTTTGGCACCGCTTGGTGGCTGGGTAGCTGTAACGGGTACGATGGATTGGACAGCGATTGTCCTGTACGTTACGATTGTGTTCTGGACAGCAGGTTTTGATATTATCTATGCATGTCAGGATCTGGAGTTTGACCAAGGTGAAGGCCTTCATTCGATACCTTCCCGTTTTGGCCTGGTTAAATCATTGCAGATCGCCAAGTTCTTCCATGTGATTACTGCAATTGGTTTTCTTGCGTTATTGTTGATGACAGATCTGAGCTGGTGGTATGGCGCAGGCATGCTGGTTACGTACGGTATTCTGTTCTATCAACACTATATTGTATCGCCTAATGATATGAGTCGTGTTCAAACGGCATTCTTTACCATGAACAGTTTGCTTAGTTTAATCGTATTTACGTTCACTTTGATTGATCTGGCGGTGAAATAAATGGTACAGCAGCCGGACAATAAACGACTGGTTGTCGGAATTACCGGAGCGAGTGGCAGTATATATGGCATTCGATTAATTGAAACGCTGCTTGATTTGGAATATAACGTTCATCTGGTCATATCCAATGCAGGGTGGCGTGTACTGAAAGAAGAAATGGACTGGGATGTGACGAATCGGGATGGGGTGCTGGAAGAAAAATTCGGCAACCGTGCTGGTTCTCTGATCTATCATCCTGTGAGTGATATAGGGGCCTCCATTGCAAGTGGTTCTTATCTGGCCGATGGCATGATTGTTATGCCATGTTCTATGGGAACTCTTTCCTCCATCGCGCAGGGATCTTCGGATAATCTGATGTCCCGCGCAGCCGATGTTATGATGAAAGAGGGAAGAACATTGATCCTCGTACCACGTGAGACGCCTCTTCATGCAATCCATCTGGAGAACATGCTGAAGCTCTCCCGTCTTGGTGTACGAATGATACCGGCTATGCCTGCTTTTTATTACAAACCTCAGACTATGGATGAGTTGATTATGTTTTTGGTGGGGAAAGTGCTTGATAGCTTGCGCATCCCACATCAACTGTTTACAAGATGGGGAGAACCGGATAAACGGGGATAACGACTGAGTCCGATACAAGGCTGTTTTTTTGCCAAAGTGTTGCTCGGTTTATTTGTCCCCCGAATCCCGGGGTATTGGTGAGTGCTGATGGTGAGTCTTCATGAACCACAGTCTTGACCCATGCTCCGGCAACTTCTGTATTTTGTTTCAGAATAAGTCGCAGAGTTTATAGAAAAACACAAGCAAGAACGGTAAGCCGGGTTTTTTCGTCATGCCTGCAGGCCCGACTTGCTGGAGGGGAAGGTAAGCATGGATTTATGGACTGACAATACGCTGATACGGGTGAACGAATGAAACTATTGGATATTTTCGGGTTGTTAAAAAAGGACATGGATTACATTGAGAAAGAGTTGTACCGCAGTGTACGAGGAGAACAAAAACTGCTGAGTGAAACGTCGCTTCATTTGCTCAAAGCAGGAGGAAAACGGTTGCGGCCCGTTTTTGTATTACTTGGCGGGAAATTTGGTACATATGATATTGAACGACTGAAGTTGGTTGCGGTTCCGCTCGAACTCATTCATTCCGCATCTCTCGTTCATGATGATGTTATTGATAATGCGGAGACACGCCGAGGCAAACCTACGGTGAAGTCCAAATGGGATAATCGGATTGCCATGTACACTGGAGACTATATCTACGGTAAGGCACTTGAAATGACTGCCGGATTATCCGATCCAGCTATTCATCGTATCCTTGCCAAAGCCATGGTACAGATGTCCATCGGTGAAATGGAGCAAATTCGCGACTTTTTCAATACGGGACAAAGCGTCCGAAACTATCTACTGCGGATTCGTCGCAAAACAGCACTTCTGATTGCGGTTAGCTGTCAGTTAGGAGCTTTGGCCACACGTGCGCCTGAGCATGTATCTTCCTTGCTGTATACGTACGGATACAATGTGGGGATGGCTTTCCAGATTCAAGATGATGTACTTGATCTGGTAGGTACCGAGAAACAACTCGGTAAGCCACCTGGCAGTGACATGAAGCAGGGAAATATCACTCTTCCTGTGCTGTATGCGCTGCAAGAGTCCGATCTGCGTGAACCTCTGTTGAAGGAGATTTCCCGTGTCCAACATGAAGAAGGACGGGCGAGTGCATCGGATGCAATTGGAATGATTCGCCAAAGTCAAGGAATTGCTAAAGCAGAAGCCCTTGCTGACCGATATATGAAGAAAGCGCTCGATGCTCTCGATCAGCTACCTAACATCAAGACGACCAAAAACCTGCGTGACATCGCTCATTTTGTGGTTAAACGCACACATTAAATTTTGTATAACCTTCGACTCACATGTTGGACTGGACAACGCATAGTTGATTGGGTCTGACACAGGTACTCATACACGAAGATGAACAGGCGTGTGAAATTCCTCATTGGGAGGATTTGGACATGTATGTTACAATCAGAGGGATTGCGTTTACATAGTGACTAACTTTGAACCGTGAGTGAGGAGTGAGCTGATGGATCGTACATTTTTGATGGTGAAGCCGGATGGTGTGCAGCGTGGATTGATCGGTCGAATTATTAGCCGTCTGGAAGACAAAGGATTTAAGTTGGTGGCAGGCAAATTGGTGCAGATGACTGAGGATCAGGCAAAACGCCATTATGCTGAACATGAGGGCAAACCGTTTTTCGATGATTTGGTTCGTTTTATCACATCTGGGCCTGTATTTGCCATGGTGTGGGAAGGGGACGATATTGTGGCGCTTGCGCGCATCGTCATCGGGAAAACCAATGTGAAGGAAGCCGCTCCGGGGACCATTCGCGGAGACTTCGCCAGCCACACACCACATAATCTGATTCATGGGGCAGATTCACCGGAAAGTGCTTCCCGTGAAGCAGCAAATTTCTTTGCTTCAGATGAACTGGTGGTATACGACAAGAGCATCGCAGCCTGGTTGTAATTATTAGCCAAAAGGGTGATACACGATGCTGGAGCAAGAACAACTACTAGACCCGGATTACACCGGATTCATTCGTAAAATCAAAGAGAGCACAGGCATTGATCTTGCTCAATACAAGGAAGGCCAGATGAAAAGAAGGCTGACCACACTTCGCAACAAAAACGGGTTTCATACATTTTCTAACTTTTTTGATGCTATGCAGAAAGATAAATCCTTGTTCTACGAGTTTCTTGATCGTATGACGATTAACGTGTCGGAATTCTGGCGTAATCCCAATCGTTGGGAAGTACTGCGGGACGAGATTCTGCCTGAGCTGCTGGGCTCTAAGCGACGTGTCAAAGTCTGGAGTGCAGCTTGTTCAACAGGTGAAGAACCTTATACACTCGCCATGATTCTGGATACGATGGGAATTTTGAAGGATAGCTCCATTACAGCAAGTGACCTGGATGAAGGTGCATTGGCCAAAGCCAAGGAAGGGCGTTATATGGAACGCTCACTTAAGGATGTGCCAAAGGAAACGGCGAACCGTTACTTCAAGCAGGATGGCTTGGTATACCGTATTGATGAGCAACTCAAAAATTCGATCAAGTTCATGAAACAAAATTTGCTCGTGGACCGTTTTGACGATGGATACGATCTGATTGTGTGCCGGAATGTCATGATCTATTTTACCGAGGAAGCCAAAAACCTGTTGTATCACAAATTTGCAGCAAGTTTGCGTCCAGGCGGTATTTTGTTTGTGGGCAGTACAGAGCAGATCTTCTCCCCGGGACAATATGGTCTGGAGACAGCAGAGACATTCTTCTATCGGAAGAAATAATCATATTGGTTGTTGAGCCGTCTGAGGCACATGTACATGTGTTCAGGCGGTTATTTGTATATCTAATACAAGAAAGAGCCGGCTTTCTTGTCAAAGCGGGTCAGCTATACTATAATAAGCAAAGAAATTATGGGATTTTAGCAATGTGAAGTTTAACAGTTTAAAGGGGGAACGTATTATGAGTTTACGCTATTTAACCGCAGGGGAGACGCACGGACCCCAATTGACCGCTATTATTGAAGGATTGCCAAGTAATTTAACGATTGACTTTGAAGAACTGAATTTCCAGCTTCACCGCCGCCAAAAGGGATATGGTCGTGGACGCCGGATGCAGATCGAGAAGGATCAGGCCAATTTCGTTGGTGGTATCCGTCACGGATATACAACAGGTGCTCCAGTAGCGCTGGTTGTTCAAAATAACGACTGGAAACATTGGCAGAACATTATGAATATTGAGCCAATTGAAGGCAGTGACGAAGAGAAACGTCGCGTTCATCGTCCGCGTCCCGGACACGCCGATCTGAACGGTGGACTCAAGTATAATCTCAAAGACTTGCGTAACGTACTGGAGCGCTCCAGTGCACGTGAGACAACCGTACGTGTGGCATGTGGTGCCATTGCACGTCAGTTCCTGGCTGAATTCGGAATCAAGGTAGCTGGGCGTGTACTTCGGATCGGAGAGATTGAAGCTCCTTATCAGGACCTTCCGATTGATGAACTGATCGCAGTGACAGAAGCTTCCTCTGTACGTGTCACGGATGCTGAGACAGAGAAGAAGATGGAAGCCTACATTGACCAGATCAAACAGGAAGGCGATTCCATCGGAGGAATAGTGGAATGTATCGTTGAAGGCGTACCTGTTGGTTTGGGAAGTTATGTTCAATACGATCGCAAGCTGGACGCACGAATCGCACAAGGCGTAATGTCCATTAATGCATTCAAAGGTGTAGAAATTGGTATCGGATTCGAAGCCGGAGTCATTCGTGGATCACAGGTACATGATGAAATCATGCATACGGATGAGCGCGGCTACCACCGGGCAACCAACCGTCTGGGTGGATTCGAAGGTGGTATGACGAACGGGATGCCAGTGGTTGTACGTGGTGTGATGAAGCCGATCCCAACGTTGTATAAGCCACTGCAAAGTGTCGATATTGATACGAAAGAAGCATTTACGGCTCAGGTTGAGCGCTCAGACGCTTGTGCTGTACCCGCAGCAAGTGTGGTTATGGAGCATGTCGTAGCATGGGAAATTGCCAAAGCATTCCTTGAGAAATTCGGCGGGGATTCCATGGAAGAGATCCGTGCGAACGTTGCCAGCTATAACGCTCAACTGGAGAATTACTAATATGCGTCAGCTGACGGTACAGTTGGAGGAACGCTCATATCCGATTCTGATTGGTAGCGGCCTCTTGGCGCAAGCCCCTCAATATTTTGAGCAATACGGCTTGACCAAGAAAAGCCCGTTACTCATCATAACAGACGAAAATGTGGCTCCCAAATACTTGTCAGGTTTGGAGCAAACGCTGCGTACGGCTGGTTATACAGTCGTATCGGCGGTTGTCCCCTCTGGTGAAACATCGAAATCCCTTTCGGTATATCACGATATGATGACTGTTGCGATCGAAGGCAAACTGGATCGGAGTTCTGCGATTTTGGCCCTGGGTGGGGGTGTCGTAGGTGATCTGGCTGGCTTTGTTGCCGCTACATATATGCGTGGAATCAAGTTTGTTCAAGTACCTACAACGATTTTGGCGCATGACAGCAGTGTGGGCGGCAAGGTAGCTGTCAACCATCCGCTGGCCAAAAATATGATCGGCGCATTCCACCAGCCCGAACTTGTACTCTACGATGTGGATACACTTCAATCCTTGCCGCCACGAGATGTTTCGGCAGGTTTGTCAGAGATGCTGAAGCACGGACTGATCCGTGATGAGGCTTTTGCACATTGGTGTGAGGAGCATGCGGAAGAGTTGCTTGCGCTTAATCCGGAAGCACTGGGATACGGTTTGGAGCGTGGGTGTGGTATTAAGGCAGAGATTGTATCCAGAGACGAACGTGAAAATGGAGAACGTGCGTTGTTGAACTTGGGACATACGATTGGTCATGCCATTGAAGCGATTGCCGGCTACGGAGAGTTCCTGCACGGAGAAGCGATCTCCATAGGTATGGCTGGATCAGCATTGCTTGGTGAGAAGCTTGGTGCGCCAGCAGGGCTCTATGAAGATACGGTCCGCATGTTGCGTTCACTTCGCCTTCCAACAACGATGCCTGCACATCTCGACACGGATGCATTAATGGAAGCGATGATGCATGACAAAAAGTTCCGTGAAGGTCATATGGTGTTCATCATTCCTGATCGGATTGGGGCTGCAAGAATTGTGAAGGACGTACCTGTATCGGCAGTTCGGGACGTCATTGAAATGCTCAGGAAGGGAGAATAACAGCAATGGTCACACGGGGAATTCGCGGGGCTACAACAGTCACGCAGAACAACGAAGAACAGATTTTGAAGGAAACGGCTGTATTGTTGCAGGAGATCGTAGATCGCAATGAGATCCAACCGGAAGATATCTGCAGTGTGTGGATTACATTAACCGGGGATCTGGATGCTGCTTTCCCGGCAAAAGCTATTCGCCAACTGGATGGCTGGGAACTGGTACCACTAATGTGTGCACTGGAGGTTCCTGTTAAAGGTGCCTTGGCACAGTGTATTCGTTTCATGGTGCATGTGAATACGAACAAAGCTCAGAATGAAATCAACCATGTGTATCTGAACGGTGCACAGGCATTACGTCCGGATTTGGCAGCACCTTCTGGCTCTTAAGTAAGTGGGTTGTCAAACCGATCATAATGATGTATAGTGAGAACCAGTTGAGTAGAGTAGAGATTGAGCTGAGAGCAGCTGAGCTAGTGGAGTATATAGCAGAGTCCAGTGGGTGGTAACCGGGGCAACAGAAACCGGTCAACTGATTCACGGTACGTCGTGCTACGGAATAGGTAACAGGAGCAGGGAAGCAAATGTGTCTTGGGACACGTTTTGTTTTGATATATTTGGATATAACACGAATAACGCACGTTCCCGTATTTTATGAAATACTGGAATGAGTAGTTGAAGTGTTATAACTAATTTATTTTCCCGATTTGGATGATGTGAGATGCATCAGTTCAGCAACCTGTGAATAATTCGACAGCGCAGTATAGGGACTTGTTATTTATGAAGCATCACCCTGTTAAATACAGCTTATAACCAAACCTCTACCTGATGGTAGAGGTTTTTTTCGTATATTGAATTGCTTCTTCTACCTAAATCTGAAAGGACGTGATCTGATGATAACGCCAAACGTTAATCAAGTACTGAAAATGTCGAATGAGTATAATCTGATTCCGGTAGTCAAACGGATTCTGGCAGACATGGAGACCCCAATTCGAATATTCCGCCGTTATGCTGACAACGACCGTGCATTCCTGCTGGAAAGTGTAGAGGGGGGTATCCAATGGGCGAGATACTCGTTCATCGGTACAGATCCGTTCCTGATGATTTCGGCGAAGAAAGGCCGGATTGTTGTAGAAGAAGCAGGGAAGACCCGTGAATTGCCAGGCAAACCGATTGAAGAACTGAAAGCATTGCTGCGTAAGTACCGTAGCCCGAAAGATGATGAACTGCCACCATTCACAGGTGGGGCAATTGGGTTCTTCGGATACGATCTGCTGTCCTATTATGAGAAGCTTCCAGCTCACGCGCTGGATGACCTGAATATGGATGACATTCGCTTTATGTTCTGTGACCAGATTATTGTGTTTGACCATGTGAAGCAGCAGATGCTGCTCGTCGGTAATGTACACGTCAAAGACGGCGCAACGGATGATGAGATACGTCAAGCGTATGCAGTGACTTCAGAGAAGCTAGAGCAGGCCGCAGAACGGTTGCAGCAGCAAGGACCAGGGGAGAACCTGAATCCGCGCTCTATTCCGGGAGATGTAGAGCTGGGGGATATCTGCTCCAATCTCACGAAGGAGCAGTTTATCGGCAATGTGGAGCAAGCCAAAGAATACATTCGCGCAGGTGATATTTTTCAAGTGGTATTATCCCAGCGTTTCCACATTGATACGGAAGTTTCTCCACTTCACGTATATCGTGTGCTTCGGACGCTGAATCCATCACCTTACATGTACTATCTTAAGATGGATGATGAGATTATTGTGGGCACCTCACCGGAGGCGCTGGTCAAGGTGGACGGCAATCGTGTGGAGACTCGACCGATTGCAGGCACACGTCCAAGAGGGGCGACAGAAGCGGAAGATCGTGCACTCGCTGCGGATCTGCTCCAGGATGAGAAGGAACGTGCGGAGCATTTGATGCTGGTTGATCTTGGGCGTAATGATCTGGGCCGGGTATCCAGCTTCGGCAGTGTGAAGTGTAACATGTTCATGGAGATTGAACGTTATTCTCACGTCATGCACATGGTGTCCAACGTTACGGGCGAACTTAGAGAAGACAAGGATTTCTTCGATGCATTCCTCTCGTGCTTGCCAGCGGGTACCGTATCCGGTGCACCGAAACTACGTGCAATGGAGATCATCGCGGAACTTGAGAAAGAGGCACGTGGTGCCTATGCAGGAGCAATCGGATACCTCGGTTTCTCGGGTAACATGGACTCCTGTATTACGATTCGTACGATTATTTTCAAAAAAGGAAAAGCATATGTACAGGCCGGAGCGGGAATCGTATGGGATTCTGTGCCTGAGAATGAATATGAAGAAACGGTTAATAAAGCCAAAGCGTTGCTTAAGGCGATTCGAACAGCAGAAGCAATGTTTCCTGCCAAAGACAAAGACAACACGTTGAGACTGGCGAATGCAGACTACTTTGTCACACCAGCAGCCGCTAAGAACTGAGAGAGGAGAGACCGGAGATGAACATAAACCCAATAATGAATGAGAACCCTGTAACCCCTATTGCTGAGATTACTCGTGAGGAAGGCATGAAAAATGGCCTGGCGAAGATTTTGGAGGGGAGCCATCTGGAGCAAGCTGAAGCACGAGATTTGATGTACTCGATCATGAGAGGTGAGGCAACGCCGGCTCAAATCGGAGGTTTGCTGATGGCGCTGCGGATGAAGGGGGAAACGGTGGATGAGATCACCGGTTTTGCTGAAGCCATGCGTGGTCAGGGCGGACGAATCCTCACGGATGGCAGTGGCTTGCTGGACACGTGTGGAACAGGTGGATCGGGTATTCACAAATTCAACATTTCCACAGCATCCGCGATCATTGCTTCGGCCGTCTCGGTTCGGGTCGCCAAACATGGCAACCGTTCAGCTTCAGGCAAAGCGGGTAGTGCAGATGTACTAGAGGCACTCGGTGTAAATATCCATCTGAACGGTGAGCAGGCCAGACAATGTCTGGATGATATCGGAATCTGTTTCTGTTTTGCCCAGGTATATCACCCTTCCATGCGACATGCGGCAGGACCAAGAAAGGAGCTGGGTGTTCGTACCATTTTCAACATGCTCGGACCTTTAACCAACCCTGCAGGAGCAGATCGCCAATTGCTTGGCCTGTATGATCGTTCTCGGACGCCAATGATTGCTGAAGTACTGAATCGTCTGGGTCTCAAAAGAGCGTTGGTCGTGGCCAGCCATGATGGTCTGGATGAAATCAGTATCTCGGCGCCAACTCAGGTATCTGAACTTCGCAATGGTCAAGTGCACACCTATGATATTGATCCACGTGATATGGGCTTGTCTCTGCATCCGCTCGAAGCGGTACTTGGAGGAGATGCGGCACAGAATGCCGAAATTATTAAGAGGATCTTCCAGGGTGAGCAGAGTGCCTACCGTGATGTCGTTCTGTTGAATGCCGGAGCGTGCATCTATGTGTCCGGTCTTGCAGATAGCATTGCTGAAGGGGTGACGCTTGCCGCAGAAGCGGTAGATTCGGGCAAAGCTGCCGGGAAGCTTGAACAGTTAATTCATACAACGGAGGCGTACAGTCATGTATCTTGATCGAATCGTTGCAACCAAACATAAAGAAGTTGAAGTTCTGGCACAAACATTTCGCATGGATGAGGCTATCCAAAAAATCGAACAATTACCCGCAACCCGTGGGTTTGAAAAAGCATTATCGAGCGGACGAAATCGCAAACTCGGCCTTATTGCTGAAGTGAAGAAGGCTTCGCCGTCCAAAGGATTGATCCGTCCGGATTTTCATCCGGTAGAGATTGCTGCTGCTTATGAACGAGCGGGTGCAGACTGCATCTCCGTGTTAACGGATGTATCGTATTTTCAAGGGAGCAACGAGTACTTGCAGGCTATTCATCAGTCTGTGAACATTCCGCTATTGCGTAAGGATTTTATTATAGATGAACGACAGATCGCCGAGGCAAGATTGCTGGGTGCGGACGCGGTACTGCTGATTGCCAGCATTCTGACTCCAGAACAAATTCGTCAATATCTGGAATTCGCCAAAAGTTTGGGGCTGGACGCCTTGATTGAAGTCCACGATCGGACAGAGCTGGAGCAGGTATTGGAAATTCCGCAGGCAACCCTTGTGGGTATCAACAATCGTAATTTGAAAACATTCGAAACCAGTCTGAACACAACACTGGATTTGATGGAATTGATTCCAAGTGGCGTCACCTTAATCAGCGAAAGTGGTATTGATGGACCAGAATCAACAGTACCTTTGATCCAAGCCGGTGTACACGGTATTCTCGTAGGTGAGCACCTCATGCGCAAGGATGATGTCGAGGCAGCTGTATATGATCTGATGGGACCGAAATGATGAATACTTCCATACACGATGGCACAGGCGACAGTATGTCAGGACACAGAAACCCGCTGCCAGCGGCCGTAAAAATATGTGGACTTCAGGACGTTGAAGTGCTAAAATCGATGATAAACTTGCCTGTGGATTACATTGGTGTTGTTTTTGCCAAATCACGCCGTCGAATCAAACCCGAGCAGGCTGCTGCATTAAGAACGGTACTATTCGAATGGTCGGCCTATGAACGGCCGAAGCTTGCGGGTGTATTTGTGAATCCTACGCTCGAAGAGCTGGAACACATTATGGAGGTTGCTCACCTCGATGTTATTCAACTGCATGGACAGGAGACTGCGGAATTTTGTCAGCAGGTGAAGCAGCGGTGGAATGCCAAAGTATTTAAGGCTTTTTCTTTTCCCAAAGATGAAACGGGTCCGGAAGCTGATGATGCAGCCATAAGGGCTCTTGATGCCTACGATAAATTCGTGGATGCGATATTGCTTGATACCTATGATCCTCTATATGGAGGGGGCTCCGGCAAAACGTTTGCCTGGGAGCGTATTCCTGCCTATGCCGATTGGGTGAACAGTCATGGAATCTCTTTGTTCGTTGCAGGAGGTTTGCAGCCGGACAATGTACAACAACTGATACAGACATATGCACCTTTCGGCGTCGATGTATCCAGCGGCGTGGAAACTGAAGGTGTGAAGGATATTGCCAAAATTACAGCATTCGTAGAAAGGGTGAAGCAGGCATGACACATCAATTGCCGGATCAACACGGGCGTTTCGGTCACTTCGGAGGCCGCTTTGTACCTGAGACACTAATGAACGCACTCATTGAACTGGAGGAGGCATATAGCCACTTCTCTGAAGACGAGGAATTCAACAAGGAACTGAACTATCTGCTGAGCGAGTATTCTGGACGTGAAACGCCATTGTATCATGCAGAGCAATTATCACGCCGATTGGGCGGACCGAAAATTTATCTGAAACGTGAAGATCTGAATCATACAGGTGCGCACAAAATTAATAACGCCATTGGACAAGGCCTGCTTGCGAAACGGATGGGCAAAAAGAAAGTCATTGCCGAAACGGGTGCAGGCCAACATGGCGTTGCAACGGCCACAGTAGCCGCATTGCTCGGACTGGAATGTAAAGTATTTATGGGTGAAGAAGATACAGAACGTCAGCAGCTAAACGTATTTCGGATGAAGCTGCTCGGAGCAGAAGTGATTCCGGTGACGTCTGGAACACGGACACTGAAGGATGCTGGTAATGAAGCACTTCGCTACTGGGTCAGCAATGTGGAGGATACATTTTATGTGCTCGGATCCGTGGTTGGTCCTCATCCATATCCGATGATGGTGCGGAATTTCCAACGTGTGATTGGTGATGAGACCCGCCGTCAGATTCAGGAGATCGAAGGACGTCTGCCGGATGTGATTGTAGCCGCTGTTGGTGGAGGAAGTAATGCGATCGGGATGTTCTATCCATTTATCGGTGACCAGGATGTGAAGCTTGTTGGTGTTGAAGCCGCAGGCAAAGGGGTTGAAACCGAGTATCACGCTGCGACGATGACCAAAGGCAAGCATGGTGTATTCCAGGGATCTATGAGTTATCTGTTACAGGATGAGTATGGACAGGTTCAGCCAGCTCACTCCATTTCGGCCGGACTTGATTATCCGGGTGTTGGTCCAGAGCATTCTTATCTTAAGGATATTGAACGGGCAAAATATGTACCAATCACGGATCAGGAAGCACTGGATGCCCTACAATTGCTATGCCGGACAGAAGGAATCATTCCTGCTCTGGAGTCTGCACATGCGGTCGCCCAAGTTGTTAAACTGGCGACTGAACTCACAGCGGACGATATTGTGGTCATCTGTCTATCGGGACGTGGAGACAAGGATGTTGAATCCATCATGAAATACACGGGAGGCGACTTGGCATGAATCTGATGGACCAGACCTTCCAGCAATTGAAGCAACAGAATCGCACGGCACTTATTCCATTCTTAACCGTGGGAGACCCGGATGTAGACACAACGATCGATATCATCAAGGAGCTTGAACAGGCGGGAGCAGACATTCTGGAACTGGGTGTGCCCTATTCCGATCCACTAGCAGATGGCCCAGTCATTCAGCGTGCTTCCGAACGTGCGCTGAAAAGCCAGATTACCATTCGTACCGTTATGGAAACCGCTGCAAAAGCTCGTAAGGCAGGTGTGAAACTGCCATTTGTACTGTTCACCTATTATAATCCGGTATTGCAGACAGGACTGGATGTGTTCTTTGAAGAATTGGTCAAACACGATATTAGTGGCATGATCATTCCGGACCTGCCGATTGAGGAAGCGGAAGAGATGCGACAACGTGCAAATCGTGCCGGTGTGCATCTGGTGCCGCTTGTTGCACCAACGTCTAATGCACGGATTGAGCGGATTGTGATGGGAGCGAGCGGCTTTATCTATTGTGTATCTTCCCTTGGTGTAACCGGAGAGAGAGCTTCTTTCTTTGACGGCGTAGAAAGCTTCATTGAGACGGTGAAAAGTCTGACAGACCTCCCTGTAGCGGTAGGTTTCGGTATCTCCAGCCATGAGCAGGTTGCACATTTCTCCCGCATCTGCGATGGTGTTGTTGTCGGTAGTGCCATCGTTCGTCAAGTGGAAGACGCGATTCCTCTGCTTGAAAATCCGGATACGCGTGCAGCGGGACTGTTGCAAATTCGCAACTTTGTGGCACAATTAAAGGGATAGGGATGTCCTGAAAGTACATCCTTTGGATACGTGAGGTACATGCTGATCCGTGTCCAACAATATTTTAATAACAGGAGGCGGTTGGGTTGAAACCGAAATCCCAGATTGTCAATCTGCCTGTGTACCAGCCGGGCAAACCGATTGAAGAAGTGAAACGTGAACTGGGGCTTGATCAAGTCATCAAGCTGGCCTCCAACGAAAATCCGTACGGCAGTTCTCCTGCCGCTCTGGAAGCCATTACGAGAGAAATGACGAATATAAGCATATACCCGGATGGTAGCTCAGTTGAGCTGACTGGAGTTCTTGCCAAGCATCTTGGCGTGGAACGGAACAATCTGATATTTGGTTGTGGTTCCGATGAGATTATTGCTTTGATTACGAGAGCTTTCTTCTTACCGGGCGACGAGACCATCATGGCTGATCAGACATTCTCCGTATACAAAAGCAATGCAGATATTGAGGGTGCCGTTACCATTGAAGTGCCTCTGAAGGATGGGACTCATGATCTGAGCGCCATGCTCGCACAAATCAGCGACAAAACCAAAGCAGTTTGGGTGTGTAATCCAAATAATCCGACAGGTACGATTATCTCCGAGCAGGAACTTACAGCCTTTATGGACCGCGTGCCTGCTCATGTGATGGTCATACTGGACGAAGCGTATTATGAGTTCGTAACCGATGAAGCATATCCGCAAAGTGTACCATTGATCGAACGGTATCCGAACCTGGTCATTCTACGGACATTCTCCAAAATTTACGGTTTGGCTTCGCTCCGGATTGGGTATGGTATTGCTCGTCCCGAAATTATTGATTTGATTAACCGTGTGCGTGAGCCATTTAACACTTCGCGTTTTGGACAGGTCGCAGCAACGGCAGCACTGCTCGATCAGGAATTTGTTCAAGAGTGCTCGAAGCGGAATGCAACGGATCGGGATTTCCTGCAAAATGAATTTACACGGTTGGGATTGTCGTATTTCCCTTCACAGGGTAACTTTATTATGGTTGATCTGAACATGCCTTCGGCAACGGCGTTCCAATCCTTGCTCAAACAAGGCATTATCGTTCGCCCGGGATTCCACGTATATCCAACATACATTCGTGTGTCCGTCGGAACATCAGAACAGAACCGTGCATTTGTCACGGCACTGGAAAACACGCTGGCTGAGAAGGCGGTAGCACGCCCTTAATTCTGGCGATGAAAGAGTGAGGACCCATGAAACTAAAAATTGCAATGATTGGTGTAGGACTCATCGGCGGTTCACTTGCGCTCTGCTTCAAAGGCAAGCCAGGTGTAACAGTGATGGGCTACGCCCACTTGGATGAACTGAAGGACAAGTACATAGCGAGCGGTGTAGTGGATGATGCTACGCTCTCTCTGGAAGAAGCGGTAGAGGATGCCGACTTTATTTTTTTGTGCGTTCCCGTAGGTTTACTTGAATCCTACTTTGAGCAGCTCTCCAAGCTGCCATTGAAAAAAGGATGTATTATCACTGACGTAGGAAGCACGAAGGCTTCCATTGCGGCTTGTGCTGAGCATGTGCGGTTGACCGACGCTTATTTCATTGGTGGTCATCCTATGGCAGGATCGGAGCGTGCAGGCGTAGACGCGGCCTCAGCCGTGTTGTTTGAGAATGCATACTACGTCTTGACCCCTTCAGAACATGTGCCTGAGGAAGCGTACAGCAGGTTGTCTGAGCTGCTTGCATATACGCGGGCACAGATCGTACGTGTGGAGCCTTTGCTGCACGATGACATTGTGGGGGCGATTAGTCATCTGCCACATGTTATTGCTGTTGCGTTGGTAAACCAGGTGCGTGAGTATAATGAGTCGAATCCGTTGTATAAAATGCTGGCTGCAGGCGGTTTCCGAGATATCACCCGGATTGCATCCAGTGACGCCATTGTATGGAGAGATATCTTGCTTAGCAACCGGGATGTACTGCTAGGTTTGCTTAAGGACTGGAACAGCCAAATGACGGCCTTCACGGATATGCTGGAGCATAAGAATGGTGAAGGCATTGAGGAAGCATTCCGTCAGGCCCGCGAGTTCCGCAGTGTATTGCCAGAACGACGCAAAGGCATGATTTCGCCGTTATTTGACCTCTATACCGATGTCCAGGATGCACCTGGTATGATTGGTAAGATCGCAACTGAGCTTGGGGCCAATGACATCAACTTGAGCAACTTGGAGATTATCGAGAACCGGGTGGATGTGCCAGGCATTATGCGTCTGTCCTTCCGTCAGGAAGAAGATATGGAACGAGCCAAGACGTTATTGGATTCCTTAGGTTATCAGGTGTGGATATAAGATGAGAAAGGGGGCGAAAGCCCTCTTTTTTGTGAGGTTATATTGGAGTTGTTCAGTTGATTTTCGTCACAGATTAAAGAGGGTAATGTATATAGAGGATGTAAATATTAACATACAAATAACGGGCAACATCTTTTAGAAGACAAAAAAAGACCGCTTACATAAGCGGCCATTGCTCACGTGGAGCAATACAGTTATTGGATAGGAGTGGAGAGAAACCATACTGTACCCTTATTATATGTATACGTTTTCATTTTGTCAACACTTTAAGTAAAATTGTTTGAGTTAATTATATCTTTCGGAAATTCAGGATAATACATCCTTTTGTGAAGATGCCTCGGATCAAAAAAATATCACATTTTTGTAACCTTTTTAAAACTTCGCTCGTCTATATACAAAAGGCTTGTCAAAAAGGTCCAAAAAGAAGTCATGAACGTGAAAATGACCGCATATGAATGACAGGTCGGGTTTCTGTGGATAGCAATGGATTTGCCAGGATGATGCAGACCGTTGTACAATAAATACTGTTAATGTAGAAACGTTGGGGAAATTGCCATTACATAGGGGAATTTGGCGGGAAGGCCAGTTATGGCGCTGAACGCTGTTTTATGCGGTGAGAACCGCAACTTTTTTGTGCCTGTTCGGTAATACATGGATAGAGTCGAACGGGGAGAAGCACATGGATGGGCGAGGAGGGGTCGCACTCAAATGACGGATTCCCAGTTGATTCGAGAGATCAAGGAAGGTAACCTGGAGTTATATTCCGAGCTGATGAGTCGTTATCAGCGTAAAATACTGGCTTTCGTATATCATATGTTGAAAAGTTCCAATATGGAGCTGCTTGCGGAAGATCTCTGTTCTGAGACTTTCTATAAGGCGTTCCGCAGTCTGCACTCTTTCCGTGAGGTGGATGCCTCATTCTCAACCTGGTTATATACCATTGCGAGAAATACGGTACTGAGTGAGCTTCGCAAACAGCGCAGCGGAAATGTCCCACTTGAAGAGAGCGGGATCGTTCCCGTTGCTCCTTCGGAGAATGCACCGGAGTATGCTGTTCTGCGCAGCGAGCGGGTGATGCTGGTTAGAGACGCGATTAACAATTTGCCGGAGAAGCAGCGTTCTGCGATTATACTCCGCGAGTATGATCAACTAGACTACCAAGAGATTGCGAATATTCTTGGGCAGAGCGTCAGTTCTGTGAAATCGCTATTATTCAGGGCAAGATCAAGCGTAAAAACTCAATTGGAACCTTATTTCTTCGAACCGGTGTACGAGCCATATGAAGGGATGAAGAACCGATGAATTGCAATGAAGCCCAGGAACTGTTTGCACTGGTCTGGGACTTGCCGGAAGCTCATCCTCAGCGGATTGCATTTCATGCTCATCTCGCTGGTTGTGAAGAGTGCTCCGAGCAGTTTGAGGTCTGGGAAGAAGCCCAGATCTTGTTGCACAGCATCCCGGTTCCAGTGACAGAACAACAGGCAGAGAGAGTCAACCGTAACGTTATGGACCGGATCTATGCGGAGTCTCCATGGCTATTGCCGGAAGAGGCAAAGGTTAATCGTTTCTCTGCTGCGATCCGCAAACATATGTCTTTGTGGATTGCCGCTTTCCTGGCTATTTTTTTATGCAGCTTTCTGTACATGGCCATGTTTAAGCCAGACGTATCAGAAGCTGAGCAAACCAAGGTTGTTGCTACGGGTATTCTGGAGACAGGGGTTGCCGGAAGCGGACCATCGTCTTCTGGATTGTATCAGTACAACATGACTGGAGCGGACAGAGGAAGCATCATTGAACCTTTTGTTGTGAGCATGGGACCTGCTTATCCTCAGTATTGGATGGCCCTTTCTTTACTAGCAATAGGGATGGCTTTATTTTCTCTTGGACGTATGCATCGAACAACGAATAAACGTAAACAACAAGGTGCGCGTGCATAGGTAATAACCTTTCGTTCGCCGTGTGGGAAATGAGGGATGAAAGTGCGAATCGGGCTTATTCGTCACGGTCTTACAGACTGGAATGCGGCGGGCCGTATACAGGGTCAAACGGATATTCCTCTGAATGGAGAAGGTCGTGAACAGGCAGAACGCCTGGGAAGACGTCTGCTGACGGAAGAATACCAATGGGACTATATCATCACAAGTGGATTATCGCGTGCACAGGAAACAGGGGAGATTATCTCCAGGCTGTTGAATGTACCTTTGCTTGAGCCAGACGCACGGTTGAAAGAAAGGGCTTTTGGTCAGATTGAAGGTCTGACTTCAGAAGAACGGGTTGCCCGCTGGGGCAAATCCTGGGAGACATTAGACTTGGGACAGGAGCAGATAGCGGATATCCAGATTCGTGCACTGGCGTTTCTGGAAGATCTATGGTCTGCCTATCCGGACGGCAACGTGCTCATTGTTACTCATGGAGCTTTTCTGGCCAACCTGTTAACAGCCTTGTTTAAAGATCGGTATACGGAACGGATTGGAAACCTGTCACTGACGATCCTGGAAAAGGAACGTGATGACTGGAGTCCGCTGTTATATAATTGCACACGACATCTGTCTTTGGACACAGCGAAACAACCTGAGTAATCTAACTTGGGTTGTTTTTTTGCGTTTTATGGGGAAAGAAAGACTTTATATGATTTCAAAACTCTTATTTTTCTTCTGATTGACCAACTTGAGGCATAGTATGATTAACGAATTAATTTCATAATCCACTAAAGATATTATGAAAATGATTCAAACATAAAAGATTTCCAAAAAGAGGTTTAGATTGTGGGAATTCCGTCAACGATGTTTACAAAACCAAACTATTTCAGGCTTCGAATCAGCGGTCGAAGTAGTTAACGGGCGAGGCGATGGACCCATGAATCTAGCGGATATGCTTACTTTTGCCGATATTGGCCAGCTTAATCGAATAGCAGACTATTACCAATGTGAATGCAAGCCCAACTCCAAACATGAACTCATCCAGAGTATTCTCACTACATTGGGCAGCAGACCCTTTTTTGAGCAGCAGGTACGTCAACTGAATCAAGCAGATCAGCGCTTCTTGAACAACTTGTTGTTTGATCCTCGCCAGTACTATGGTATGGAAGAACTCGTTGCCATAGCCCGTCAATCGATGGACAAAAAGGAGAGTGAGGCTGGCGCCAGTCCACGTGACCTCATCGTTCGCTTCAATAAGAGCGGATGGTTGTTCAATGGGACGACGCAGCAGACCAGATATCTGTATCAGGTACCTCAGGATCTGAAATTAAGGTTCAGGGATGTGTTATCCACACATTTGCGAGCAGGGATTGCCAAAACGACGGAACCGCCCATGTATCGGGATGAGTATCATCTCTTAGCGGATGATCTTAAGTTGTTCCTGCAGTTTGTCCAGCAGCATGAAATTGCCCTTAACGCTGAAGGCATGATGTACCGTCGCTCTCAACAGCAGATTATGGAGCATCTACACATCAGTGAGGAATTGGTGGGCAAAGCCGGTTGGAGATTCGGATATGGTCGTTCGTTCAAGGATTACCCGGATCGCTTCGCTCTTCTCTACGACTATGCATTTCACCATCGGCTTGTTCGCGAGGAGCAAGGTACGCTAAGGTTATCACCAGCTGGAGAAGACAAGCTGGGGGCTGAGAAAACAGCCGAAATGATACAGCTATTTAGGTTTTGGTTAAGATTGTATAAAGGTGCTATTCCCAATCTGTCCTCTATTGTGTATTGGACAGGCGAATGTGCCTCGGAATGGTCAACCGCCGAATCGCTGTTTCGTCAGATCGGTCCATTCATTCAGCCGTTCTATTATGATACGGCTGAGGCCATCTATGATAATAGAATTGTTAAAATGATGTTGCATCTTGGCATGGTTCGCATTGGCGAACACGAGGAAGGCCGGACTGTACAAATGACAGCCTGGGGCACACGACTTGCTGCATCCTGTCGCTCCATCTCTGGAGACGTTACACCTATTATGTTTGACAAGTGAAGGACAAGTTGCTAAAATCACTCCCAAATTAAGGAGTGATATCGATGATAATTCCATACAAAGGTCTACAACCTCAGTTACACCCTTCAGTATATATGGCTGAAGGTGCAAAACTGATCGGTGATTTGAGAATGGGGGAAGAATCTTCCGTCTGGTTCAATGCAGTCCTGCGAGCCGATTTGGCTCCCATAATCATTGGAAGCCGCTGTAATATTCAAGATAATGCTGTTGGACATGTTAACACAGATCAACCTTTGATTTTGGGAGACGATGTTTCGGTAGGACATTCAGCGATCATTCATGGTTGTCGTATTGGAACAGGCTCATTAATCGGCATGGGAGCCATTCTGTTGAATGGAGCCGACATAGGCGAATATACGCTGATTGGGGCCGGTTCAGTTGTTACTGAGAATAGTAAAATTCCGCCCTATACTCTGGCCTTGGGGACACCTGCCAAAGTGATACGTGAGCTGACTGATGCCGATCTCGAGCGGATGTCGAGAACTTCACTGGGTTATGTTACCAAAGGAAAAGAATATAGGAGCTCTTAAATCCGTTTTGGAGGTGCATCCTATTGGATAAAATGAAAGTTACGTATGAAGTCATGTTGGGGCTGGCAGCTGAGATGGTGTGGGACGAAGCGCTTCGCAAACAGCGCAGCGAGAAGCTCTATTTGGAAATCGATAAAGCGTTAGCTACCGGAGACGAAGTAGCTTTCCGGAGTCTGACGGATGAACTGAGGACCATAAACTGATGGGCACCATACATCTTTTCTGATATAAAAGGGAATGCGCAGATGCGTGTTTCCTTTTTTGATATGTGTATTTCCAAAATGAATGTCTGGATTTATAAGATATGCTCATATATAATATGGGAATAAAATGGATAGAAAGGGGATATAGGGAATTGAAATTCAGTGAGATGACTCAAGACAGCTGGGCTGAACTGCAACTCTATCTGGATACATGCCTTATTCCATACACGGCTCTTAGCGGTGAGCAGTCGCCAGTTGAAGCTACCGAAGCACTGGAGCGGCTGAGAGATTTTCTGGATATGGTCGAGATTCCTTTCAAAGGGAGAATTATGACGTATCCAGCCTTTCATTATGCTAATTCGGAAATGTCAATGACATTAAATTCCTTGTCCGCACAGCTTAAATCCTCAGGATTCAAATATGTGGTTATTATGTCATCGGATGGTCAATTTGATGGTGTGGAAATTTCATCTGCTGATTTGATTTTGAGTCGGTCAGCGTTAACGCGTGAGGTTGGTGAAGAGGGAATTGCGAGATTTGTCGGGGAGAAAATACGAGAGTTGTGGAAAAAATGAGTTTCGTGCGACAAATGTGACAATTTTACAACACTTTTTTAATAACGCTTACAAATGAACCTTAAAAATGTGTGACAAATTCTTGACGGTGTTCTAGGGCTACTATATGATTATGTATGTTCTAGTAAGTCGTGGAATTTCTGAAAATGAAAACGTTTGAGAGAGTTGGCTGAAAAAGGGGGTTGGAGACAGTATGAGCAGTGAGCATGACCAGCACGAAGCTTCATTGAAATTGCCAAGCCGCATGGAGATGTCACGCAGGCAGTTTTTGACGTACACGCTTGGTGGAGCTACAGCCTACATGGCCGCCGGTGCAATCCTTCCCATGGTCCGTTTTGCGGTGGACCCGATTCTGCAGCATAAGGGAGAAGGCACCTCTGTCAAAGTAGCTGAAATCAGCAAAATTACGAATGAGCCTCAAGAATTCACCTTTGAACTTCAACAACAGGATGGTTGGTATCTGAGTAATGCATCGTTAGTGGCGTGGATTCGCAAAGACGAGCAGGGTAAAATTTATGCGCTCTCACCTATCTGTAAACATCTAGGATGTACAGTAGGCTGGAATAGTGATAAAAGTTATCCTGACGAGTATCATTGCCCCTGCCATGGCGCGCACTATGACAAGGAAGGGAAGAATCTTGCCGTAGCCCCCAAACCGCTGGATGAGTACGTAGTCAAGGAAGAGCAGGGTTGGGTATATCTGGGCGACATTGTTCCGAACACCCGAGTGAATTAGGAGGCGTGAACGCAGATGTTTAAAAATGTCTATGACTGGATTGACGAGCGTCTTGACATCACGCCAATCTGGCGGGACGTTGCGGATCATGAAGTTCCAGAGCATGTAAATCCGGCTCATCACTTTTCCGCATTCGTGTACTGCTTTGGTGGATTGACGTTCTTTATTACTGTTATTCAGATTCTGTCAGGCATGTTCCTGACCATGTATTACGTACCTGATATTATCAATGCCTACGCAAGTGTGGAGTACCTGCAAACCAAAGTAGCCTTCGGCCAAATTGTTCGCGGCATGCACCACTGGGGAGCCAGTCTGGTTATCGTAATGATGTTCTTACATACGATGCGTGTGTTCTTTACAGGCTCTTACAAAGCACCGCGCGAAATGAACTGGGTTGTCGGCATGCTGATCTTTTTCGTCATGCTGGGCCTGGGGCTGACAGGGTACTTGCTACCATGGGACAACAAAGCCTATTTTGCAACAAAAGTAACATTGGAGATTGCCAATACGGTTCCTTGGCTGGGACCAATCATTAAAGAATTCCTGCAAGGCGGTACGATTGTCGGTGCACAGACACTAACCCGATTCTTTGCCCTGCACGTATTCTTCCTCCCCGCGGTGCTTCTGGTGCTTCTGGTCGGACACTTTATCATGATCCGCAGACAGGGCATTTCGGGACCACTATAAACTGAGAAGGGAGGAATCGCAATGGCTCACGGACATAAGAAGGATGATGAGGAAAAGGTTATCTTTGTCGGTGATTCACGCGTACGTAAAGGGGCGGGATTTATAACCCCGCCTGATTACACGGCGTATCCCGGCAAATCAGAAGCTTTTATTCCCAACTTCCTGCTGAAAGAATGGATGGTTGGTGTCGTTGTATTGGTGGGGATTTTGGTTCTCACGATCTCAGAACCTGCACCTTTGGGATATCCGGCCAATCCAAGCGCATCCGTTATTCCCATGCCGGACTGGTACTTCCTTTTTCTGTATCAGTATTTGAAGTATCCATACGCATCAGGCGATTACGTCCTGCTCGGGGTACTGGGAGTCAGTGGAGTCGCTTTCGGAGCTTTACTGCTTGCACCGTTCCTGGACACAGGCAAGGAGCGACGTTTTTATAAACGTCCCATTGCTTCATCGTTGATGATTTTGTCGGTCATTGCTGTATTTTACCTGACAAATGTAGCGTGGACGCACTACGAACATGAGTTGGAAGCAACAGGTCAGAAACCTGAACACATTCAGCGTGAGGAAGAAGCGCTGGAGAGGCATGAACAGGGGCTACCACCAGTTTCCAATGCACCTGGACAGAAACAGGAAGTCGCCATCGTGGATCAGGATGATCCTGCAATGGAAACGTACAAGAAGGCCGGCTGTATTGGCTGCCATGCGGCTGATATGAAGGGCGCAAGTGGACCTTCACTTCGAGGTGTAGGTGACAAACATAGCCAGGAAGAGATTCTGACTATTATCAAAGAAGGTTACAACGCAATGCAACCTCAGTACAATAATGCCATTGCTCAAGGCGTCACGGATGAAGAAATTAATCATCTGACCGAATGGCTTGCGAAACAGAAAGCAGAACAGTAAAATCGAAATAACCAATGAAACCTGATCGTTTATGCGGTCAGGTTTTTTGAAGTGTTTTTGGGGCAGCACGTTATCGTGTACAACATGTGACAAAGGAAGGGGCAGGGAACGTGGCTTTATCGTTTTTCTGGAGTAGGGAATTTCTGACCAATCGTTATTTTTTGTGGCTTTTGTTTTGGTGTAATGCAGTAGGAACGGTATACGGATACATCTGGTACGGTGAGCAAATGAAAATGACGTTGGCAGAGCAGCCGGTGTGGCAGGTCGTGTTTGTGCCGGATAGTCCAACAGCGAGTTTGTTTTTCACCTTAGCATTGTTATGGATCTTGTACCCACCTCGGTCTATCATCATTAAACGGATCGGACATGTAATTCAGGCGCTTGCCGTGGTCACATCTGTGAAATATGGCGTGTGGGCCGTATCGATTATTTTCGCTGGCTGGATGCAGGGTGGCACACAGCACTGGCAAGACTGGATGTTAATTGCTTCGCATAGTGCGATGGCGATTGAAGCTCTTATTTATGTGAGGTTTTTCGGATTCCGCTGGGCTGCTCTTGCCATTGCAGGTCTCTGGACGCTGTTGAACGATACGATGGATTATACATATGATATTTACCCTTGGTTACCTGCCTCCCTCTACGATCATGTAGATGGTGTGCGTAATTTCACATTCGGACTGACGCTAGTTAGTATTCTGTGTGCATGGCTTGCGCTCAGACAAGCGAAACGAACCTGATATCCGATCTTGAGCTTGTTCTAAGGAACTGTGCCCCGCCATACATTGATGGTGGGAGGGATGTCCATGAAGAGAAGGTTCAGGTTCAAAACTGGCTTATTGGTGGTATCGTTCATGGCTCTGCTGCTTTGGACGAACTTAGCATATCGTGTATCCGCGCAAAGTGAAGGATTGAATTCGAATTCAGATCAGCAAGTGTCCACAAGCAATTCAATTGCACAACTGAATGAAGAAGCAGCCGTGTTATATCGCCAGGCGCTCGAGAATAATATTGAAGAAGTACGAGGAAGCATTCTGCGCATTAGTAAAAGTCTGGAGCATATCTCCTTTGAGGGACAAACGACAGTTGAGGGCATTCACGCATTGTCTGAAACCATAGTTGAAGTGAAACAAGCGGTTGTGAAGGTGAAAAATGACGATGCTTCTCTTCAGCAGTCCTCTGCCAAATTCAGACTTGCAGCAGATAGTCTTGCGAATCCTACCAAGCCTTTATGGCTTCAATATTATAAAATCGTGAAAAACGATCTGGACGCTTTGTCCGATGCTACAAATCAGGGTCAAACTGCGACAATACTCGCAAATCGCTACGCCGTTCTGGAGGAGCACTATGAAACGATTCGTCCTGCGGCAATGATTCGCCGTGAACCGTATGAAATTGCTCAGATGGACGCCTGGTTATCTCATACCAAGGGGCTTACCAATGCAAAGCAGCCAGACCTGGCTCAGTTAAAAAGTATGGTGGGCCATGGTGAGGAACTGGTGAACCAGTTATTTGGTCGGGAGAAGGATGAGAGTGCGTTTGCACCATTTGTACAGGGTCCGGATCGCAGGGCAGCTGGTTTACTCATCAGTTCGGTCATTGTGGCGACGCTAAGTTACGCCGGATACCGTAAGTATCGTGCGCAGCAGCAAGGGATTTTTCCTTTTCGGCGCTAATCGCTGATTGACCTAATCGTCGTATATTAAAAAACCTCTTTCCACATAAACAGCCACGCTAACGGCTCTTCATGTGAAAAGAGGTTTTTTTGTAGCTTCTGTATAGTTACATCAACTTTCTTTGAAACCTTCTCCATGTACATCATGAACATCGCTGATGATGACAAAAGCTCTGGGATCAATGGAACGTACAATCGTCTGCAATCGCCTGAACTCTTGCCTGGAAATAACACAGTAGGCCATGTGCTTGGCTTGTTTGGAGTACGCGCCAATGGCCGGAATGAGGGTGACACCACGATCCATGTCCCGTGTGATCTGATCGGCAATCTCAGGTGCGTGGTCACTGATGATCATAAATGCCCGGGCAGAATATGCACCTTCTTGAATAAAGTCGATAACTTTGGAAGCGATAAATACAGCTACGAGCGTATACAGAATTTTTTCTTTGGGGATGTAGATGAGAGAGAGCCCGATAATGACGAAGTCAATGCCCAGCAATACCCGTCCCATACTCCATCCATACTTGCGGTTAAGAATGCGAGCAATGATGTCTGACCCGCCCGTTGTACCGCCCCAACGGAATACGATGCCAAGACCGGCTCCAAGCGTAACACCTGCATACAGGGCTGCGAGCAGGAGGTCATTTTCAGTATGGAGTGGTTCAATCCAGCCCAGATGAATCAACTTTTCGAATAACCATAGGAAAATGGTCAATGCCCCAATTCCGATACCCGTATAGATCATCTGTCTGCCGCCCAAAATTTTGAGCCCGATCAGAAAAAGAGGAACGTTAAGAATCAGAGTCGTAAGTGAAGGTGAGATGCCGAATGCGTAATTGATCAGCACCGTAACCCCTGTGAGGCCACCTTCCATAAGCTGATTGGGGATAATGAAATAGAGAAGCCCAAAGGCATATAAGGCTGTGCCCAGAAGGATGGGCAGAACCAGTTTGACTTGAACCCAGGTTTTGGCAGTGCTCATAAGATCCCTCACTGTAGATAAATTAGAATGAAGAAGCAATCATTCCCATCTAGTATACCTGTTTATTGATTCTTTAAAAATGATTTGTCGCTGATGATGGTGGAAGTGAATCTAAATAACTGATATTATTAGGAGCAAATACGACATCATTTCAAAAGGAGAATCCGTTCTCATGGAGAAAAGCATCGCAGAAATGCAGCGTGAGGTTGATCAGTATATCTCCCAGTTCAAGGAGGGGTATTTCAGTCCTCTGGCCATGTTGGCCCGGATGTCTGAAGAGGTTGGGGAGCTTGCCAGGGAAGTGAATCACGAGTTCGGTGAAAAGCCGAAGAAGTCTTCCGAAGCCGCCAATTCCATTGAGCTTGAGCTTGGAGATATTTTATTTATCACGATTTGTTTTGCAAACTCGCTGGGTATTGATCTGGCTGAGGCGCACGATAAAGTCATGCATAAATTTAACACCCGCGATGCCAATCGGTGGACTCCCAAAAACACCGATTAGGCGTAGATTACATATGCTGTACCATCACCCGATCGGGGAGGGTCAGCTTGATGATGAAACCGGAAGAATATATGCAGCAGGCTTATCGCTGTATATTGCAAAATGATTTTGAGCAGGCCATTCGTTGGTTCGAAGCAGCCATTCATGCTCATCCGCAACATGCGGAATTATATTATCGCTGTTCCATTACGCATGCCCGTAGCAAACACCTGGTGCCGGCGCTTGAATATGCGCGTAAGGCGGTTGAATTGTCGGCAGGAACAGAAGAATATATTTTGCACCTGAAGACATTGGAAGCGAAACACCTGACTTCCAGAGCCAAGGTGCTGTTGGAACAGGCGGGTATTGCAACACAGGAGCGTTATGTGGAAGCGTCAACGCTCTTGAAAGAAGCGGTCAGACTCGATCCTCTTTCCGTAGAAGCTCATGTCATGCTTGCACTCGCTTACAGTGACTTGAATGAATTTGATTGTGCAATACAGGCGTTACGTGAAGCCATTTTGTTGGACCCGCAGAACGGGCAACTGCATCAGATGTTACAGGAAATCAAGCAACGTATGAAATCCATACAGTAAGAATTCATTTCACAACGATATCCAAGTTAAGTTGAAATGGATTCGACGATATGATCTAACATAGCGAGGAGATGCAGTTAAGATGAGTGAAGTAATTAGAGTTGCCGTGATCGGAGCGGCTGGTCGAATGGGCCGTGAAGTCGTGAAATTGGTACTTCAGGACCCGGAACTGGAGCTAGCAGCTGCAGTTAACCGCTCCGGAGCGGGCACGGATGCTGGAACACTTGTTGGTTTGCCAGAGTGTGGAGTACTGGTGACTGATGATATTGAAATGGCTTTTGCCGAAACAAAACCGCAGGTTATGGTTGATTTTACAGTGCCACAATTTGCGTTTGCACATACTGAGATCGCGATCCGTCATGGAGTCAGACCTGTCATGGGTGTTACCGGCTTCACGCCGGAGCAGATCGAACAGTTGGACAAGCAGTGCAAGGACAAAGGAATCGGTGGGCTTATTGCCCCTAACTTCTCGATCGGTGCCATTTTGATGATGCGATTCGCAGCACAGGCTGCCAAGCATATGCCAAATGTGGAGATCATCGAATATCACGGAGATCAGAAGCTGGACGCTCCTTCAGGAACAGCGATCAAAACAGCCGAACTGATTGCTGCCAATCGGGAGGAACTTCGTCAGGGTAA
This sequence comes from Paenibacillus amylolyticus, assembly GCF_001570725.1. Lineage (GTDB taxonomy): Bacteria > Bacillota > Bacilli > Paenibacillales > Paenibacillaceae > Paenibacillus > Paenibacillus amylolyticus_A. Next base: position 3,011,667 of record NZ_BCNV01000001.1, on the reverse strand, counting down.
TCCGAATGAGGAAGAAACGATTGAAGGATCACGCGGCGGTTATTACAACGGATTCCGAATTCACAGTGTACGGTTGCCTGGTGTATTCGCGCAGCAGGAAGTTGTTTTCGGAGACTATGGACAGTCGCTCAAAATTCGGCATGACTCCTACGAACGTGCAGGTTATATGCCTGGTGTTAAAATTGGTGTACAAAAAGTTATGGAATATACAGGACTCATCTACGGATTTGATCACTTTATCGACTAAAGGAGATTGTCATGTTGAAAATAGCATTTATCGCCCATGATCGCAAAAAAGAAGAGATGGTTAACTTTGTGACGGCATATGAGCCTGTATTTACGGACCATCAATTGTATTCTACAGGAACAACAGGCCTTCGTATTATGGAAGGAACGTCTCTGAAGATTCATCGATTCGAATCAGGCCCATTGGGCGGAGATCAACAGATTGGAGCTTTGGTTGCGCAAAATGAAATGGATCTGATTATTTTTCTGCGCGATCCACTGATGGCACAACCTCACGAGCCGGATATTAATGCGCTGCTACGTCTTTGTGATGTGCAAGGAATTCCACTTGCCACCAATATCGCAACCGCTGAGATTCTGGTTAAGGCTCTGGATCGTGGCGATTTTGCCTGGAGAGAGCTGGTACATAAATACAAGCCGGAGGCTGGACTGAATTCGGGTGATTCCGAATGAGTCTGGATATTCTCATCTTTGGAGCACATGCGGACGATGCCGAGATTGGTATGGCTGGAACAATTGCCAAACATACCGCAGCCGGCTTAAAAGTAGGCGTGTGTGATCTGACTCGTGCTGAGATGTCTTCCAACGGAACAGTAGAGCGCAGAACCGAGGAAGCGGAGCAAGCCTCCCGCGTCCTCGGTCTTTCGTGTCGAACGAATCTGGATCTTCCTGATCGCGGGTTGTACCTTACTCCTGAACATGTACAGGCGGTAACGGCTGAAATACGGCGTCATGCTCCTCGGATGGTGTTTGCACCCTATTGGGAAGATCGTCATCCGGATCATGTCAATTGCAGTAAGCTTGTGCAGGAAGCTGTATTTAATGCCAAGCTTCGGAACTACATGCCGGACATGCCTGCCGTGCAAGTGAAGGAACTTTATTTTTACTTTATTAATGACATTGGACCTACGGATTTGATTGTGGATATTTCGGAACACTATGAGCAAAAGGAAACTTCATTACGCTGTTATCGTTCCCAATTCGAACTCGGGGAGGGCGTAGTCTCGACTCCATTGAATCAAGGGTATATTGAACGTGTAAGAGCCCGTGATTCCTTGCTCGGACAACGCAGTCTCATCCCGTTTGCAGAAGGTTTTGCTACAATTACACCATACGTTGTTCATCAATTTGGTGCAGCTGCCCAATAAACGATTTCACATTTTACGTGTTAATGAGACGAATCGTTTCATTATTCCGTTGCATTACATCAACCTGCATGAAGCGGGAGATCAAAGGAGCGTCCACCGGATGGATCAAAAGCTAAAAATCGGCATCACCTGTTATCCGTCCCTCGGAGGGTCTGGCGTTGTCGCAACGGAGTTGGGCAAATTGCTTGCCGAACAGGGGCATCAGGTTCATTTTATTGCCAACAGTATCCCTTTCAGACTGGGTACGTTCCAGAAGAATATTTTTTATCACGAAGTTGAAGTAAATGATTATTATGTTTTCCGTTACCCACCGTATGACCTGTCACTGGCAACGAAGATGGCCCAGGTGGCTAAGTCACAGCAGCTGGATCTGCTGCATGTTCACTATGCCGTGCCGCACGCAGTATGTGCCTTTCTCGCGAAACAGATGGTAGGGGACGGCCTGAAAGTGGTCACCACGTTACATGGAACGGATATTACGGTTCTAGCTCAGGATGAGTCTTTGAAAGATTTAATCCGTCTTGCCATCAATGAAAGTGACGCAGTCACTGCCGTATCACAAGATTTGATTCGAGAAACGGTTGAACTGCTGGATATTCAGCGTCCAATTGATTTAACCTATAATTTTATTGATAAACGAATATATTATCCGCGGGATGCTGCCAGTCTGCGAAGAGACTTCGCTGCGCCTGACGAAAAAATATTAATGCACATTTCCAACTTCCGACCGGTGAAGAGAACTCAGGATGTAGTAGAGGTCTTCCGTCAGGTACAGGAGCAGGTGCCAGCGAAGCTGCTATTTGTTGGTGAAGGACCTGATTTGCCGAAGATACAATGGAAAATTAATGATCTCGGCTTAAATGATAAGGTTCATTTCCTTGGCAAACAGGATGACATTGCTCAAGTGATCTCCATGGCTGACGTGTTGATGCTTCCATCGGAGAAGGAAAGTTTCGGTTTAGTAGCGCTCGAAGCAATGGCTTGCGGTGTACCCACGATCGGTTCACAAGCCGGAGGAATTCCGGAACTGGTCTTGCATGGTAAGACAGGTTTCTTATCCGCAATCGGGGATACACAATCCATGGCCGAGAACACGATCCGTTTGTTGACGGACGATCGTTTGGCTGCGGAGTTCAGGGAAGCGTGTCTCCAGCGCGCGCATCATGATTTTTGCAATGATGCCATTCGGCATGAATATGAGCAGATTTATTATCGGGTGCTGGGTAGGGAAGTTCCGAATCTGAATCCGGTTTGCGGTTAACCGTTTTGCTAGGCGAAATCATACTGTGCGTACCACAACAGGCAAGAGAAGAGGTGATATGTGGTGGTTCAATGGACACAGGTAGATCGTGAAATGGCAATTCAAAGTGAGAATGTACTCACAACCTTAAACGAACATGGCTACAAGGCATATTGGGTAGGCGGTTGTGTGCGTGACGAATTGCTCGGACGAGTTGTAGACGATATGGATATTACGACATCCGCTTCTCCTCAACAAGTCATGGAACTGTTCAACGATTGCATTCCTACAGGTCTGCAACACGGGACGGTTACCGTGCGTTCAGGCGGCTATTACTTTGAAGTGACCACGTTCCGAACAGAATCCGAATATCAGGATAACCGCAGACCTGCTGCAGTTCAATTTGTCCAGGATATTAAGGAAGACTTACAGCGGCGTGACTTCACGATGAACGCTCTTGCCATGGACGTCACTGGGACAATCGTTGATCCGTTCGGTGGACAGACAGATATTAAGGAAGAGCGCGTCAGATGTGTGGGCTCTGCGGTGGAACGATTTGGTGAAGATGCATTGCGGATGCTTCGTTGTGTTCGCTTTGCTTCGGTATTTGATTTCAAAATCGCTCATAATACGTGGAAGGGTCTTGTAAGACAGAGAGACCTGCTTCAACATATAGCGATGGAACGAGTACGGACCGAGATGGTAAAAATGATGTCGGGACCGCATCCCTTAAGAGGGTTGGAGCTGTTATACAGAAGTAACGCGCTTGCGCACGTCAAAGCCCCGGTTAGCTCGGGCCGATTCAACAAGACGTTGTTATCCAATCTGGAACAATTGTCAGACGAGCATGTATTGCTTCGTTGGTCACTCCTCCTGATCGCTGGCGGGTATAGCAAGGATGAAGCGGACGTTCTATTACGTCAGTGGACATTCTCCAATGAACATCGTTCCCGCATAACAGGGGTGCTTCAGGTGGAGCAGTTGATTCATACTTCCGTTCAGGAGCAGAAAGATACGCTAAGCCTGCGTTCAGATTGGATCGTTACTGTTCTGGCTTGTGGCGTTCAGGCTGCGGATGATTGGCTGCGGATACAATCGCTGCTGCCAGCAGGATGGCGGAATCAGCCTGACCATGCAGAATTACAGGTCGTTTTGGTTCAAGACCTTGCTGTCGAATGGAGTCAATCGATCCCTGTGCATGACTTGAAAGAACTGAATATCACAGGGGAACAAGTGTTGATAATGGTGCAGCGTAAAGGCGGACCATGGTTGGGGCAACTCATGAAACATTTGTTAAGAGAAGCGGCGATTGGAACGATAGCAAATCAGCATGAAGCGCTAAGTGCAGAAGTGAAGCGGGTGGTTGCAGATGACCAAGCATGAGGATCTGTTACATATGTTATTGAATGCAGAAGGACAATTCGTATCGGGTGAAGAGATCAGCCGTAATCTGTCCATTAGTCGAACCGCTGTGTGGAAACATGTGAACAAGTTGCGTGACATGGGTTATGAGTTTGAAGCCGTCTCTCGCAAAGGGTATCGTCTTGTAACGAAGCCGGACAGCATTGACGCTACAGCCCTTCAATTGGCGTTGGACACAACCGTATTTGGCCGTAAGGCTGTTCTGTTGACCTCGACCTTGTCTACCCAAGGGGATGTTCTGAAGTTAGCTGAGCAGGGGCAGGCCGAAGGCGCCGTGGTCATTGCGGAAGAACAAACCGGAGGAAGAGGACGTTTCGGTCGAAAGTGGTTCTCTCCCCCTGGTAAAGGAATCTGGATGAGTGTCCTTTTGCGTCCTGATGTACCACTTCAGCATACGCCGCAGCTAACCTTATTAACTGGGGTGGCTGTATGTCGAGCCGTTCGAGCTTGTACAGGAGCTGATGCAGGCATCAAATGGCCCAATGATCTGTTAATCGATGGACGCAAGGTGTGTGGCATATTGCTTGAATCCACAGTAGAAGATCATGAAGTTAGATTCTGCATTGCGGGTATAGGTGTGGACGTGAACTTTGACCCCGAGGATTATCCCGAAGATCTGACTACAATCGCAACCTCGCTCAAGATGGAGACGGGGCAACCCGTTGATCGTACCAAGCTCACGGCTGCCATTTTAACCGAGCTGGAACAGTTGTATTTTTTGTATCAAAAAGAAGGATTCGGCGTCATCTCAGCCCTTTGGGAGGCCTTGTCCGTATCGATGAATCGAGAGATTACAGTGACGAATCCTCATGGTGTCATTGAAGGCAAGGCAATCGGTCTTGACCCTTCCGGAGCACTTGTCGTGGAAAAGCACGATGGAGAACATACACTAGTCATCTCTGGTGAGATTTCCTGGAAATCGTAAACAATTTGTCGAATTTTCACTGGTAAAATGAACATAAGACGTGAAGTTTGAGCAGAACTTTGGTATACTGTGTTCGTGAGGCGATATCGGCTAATGCAGACCGAATTGCACTCCCGTAACAGTAGCCTTTGTTCTGCTTTGATTTGTTTCGTATAAGCAGACCGCAGTGCAAGAATGAAATACGTTTAAGTGAGTTGTTGGATTCTGCTCTGAGCCGAAGAGGACCGAGACAGAAGGGACGATCGCAAGTGACTCTTTTTTGACTTTTCGGGACTTTTTAGTGGAAAACTAAAAGGTTTTTTTGTTGCGTTTTATTTGAAAAGAAGAAAGGAGCCATGACAGAAAATGGCGAACAAACAAGCGATGAATATTGTGAAAATGAAAAAATACAAGCAGGATGGCGTGCCACTCAGTATGATTACGGCTTACGATTATCCAACAGCTCTCCTTGCGGAGGAAGCAGGTATCGATCTGATCCTGGTTGGTGATTCACTTGGCAATGTTGTGCTCGGTTATAACTCAACTCTTCCTGTGACCATCGACGACATGGTGTACCACACACGTTCCGTAGTACGTGGGGCTGAGAAGACATTTATTGTGGCTGACATGCCTTTTATGACTTATCATGGCAGCGTGGATGAGACACTTAAGGGTGTACGTCGACTGATGCAAGAGGGGCATGCCCATGCGGTTAAAATGGAAGGCGGAGTCGAAATAGCGGACACCGTTAGAGCAGTCGTGCAAGCAGGCGTGCCTGTTCTTGGACATATCGGACTGACACCTCAATCCGTTAATCAGATTGGTGGTTACCGTATTCAGGGCAAGGATGCAGCGGATGCGAAACGTCTGATGGACGAAGCCAAAGCTTTGGAAGCTGCTGGCGCGTTCGGCATAGTGCTTGAACTGGTTACGGAAGAAGTCGCTCGGGCGATCTCGGAGGAACTCTCCATCCCTACCATCGGGATTGGAGCAGGACGAGGCTGTGATGGTCAGGTGCTAGTGTTCCACGATGTGGTTCAGTATGCTTCTCCGTATACGCCTAAACGTTTTGTCAAAACCTATGGAGATGTGGGGGCATTAATCAGAACGAGCATTGAAGCCTACGTGAAGGAAGTTAAAGATCGTTCTTTCCCGGCCCAAGAGCACGTGTTTAATGCTACGGATGCTGGCGTTCTGGATCAACTGTATGGACAACGTAAGGAAAAGGTGGGAAGTAACTCATGAAAGTATTACGGACAATCGCAGAGTTAAGACAGGAGCTAAGCTTGATGCGTCAAGCGATTCGGTCCAATGCGTCCTTTGTAGGTCTGGTACCGACAATGGGTTATCTTCATGAAGGTCATGCAAGCTTGATGCAAGCAGCCCAACAACAGAGCGATATCGTGGTATTAAGCATATTCGTTAATCCGATTCAATTTGGACCCAATGAAGATTTTGACAGCTATCCGCGGGATGAAGCCAGAGATGTGGAAACAGCACGCTCACAAGGAGTGGATATCGTATTTATTCCCTCTGTTGAAGAGATGTATCCACAGGCAACGCAAACGACCGTATCGGTCTCAAAACTGACGGAGCGCTTATGTGGCGCTTCCCGTCCTGGGCATTTTGACGGGGTAACGACCGTAGTCTCCAAACTGTTTAACATCGTACAGCCGCAGCGTGCATTTTTCGGAATGAAAGACGCTCAGCAGGTTGCGGTCATTCAACAGATGGTGAATGATTTGAATATGCCTGTAGAGATTGTACCTTGTCCGATTGTTCGCGAAGAGGATGGGCTTGCCCTCAGTTCACGTAATGTCTATCTTAGCGCAGAACAGCGTACACAGGCATTGGTTCTGTCGAAGGCACTGCGTGCAGCTCAGGAAGCCGCAGATACAGGTGTAGCTACAAACGCTGCAGATATCCGTCGTATTCTGCGCGAGCAGATTGCAAGCTCACCGCTTGCCGTTATCGACTACGCCGAGATTCAGGCTTTTCCAAGTCTGGAGCCGCTCGCAGATCAGGAAGAAGTTCAAGGACGTGATGATCTGCTCATTGCACTTGCGGTGAAATTCGGAAAAACAAGATTGATTGACAATATAAGGTTGCAAAAATCGGAGGTACTATCCCATGTTTAGAACACTGATGAAATCTAAAATCCACCGGGCTACGGTAACGGAAGCCAACTTGAACTATGTGGGTAGCATTACCATAGATGAAGACTTGATGGAAACATCCGATTTGATGGAAAACGAGAAAGTGCAAATTGTGAACAACAACAATGGTGCACGTCTGGAAACTTATGTGATTCCAGGACCGCGCGGAAGCGGAGTTATATGTCTTAACGGCGCAGCTGCACGTCTGGTCCAGCCTGGAGATAACGTCATTATCATTTCTTACGCCATGATGTCGCAAGAAGAGGCAAATACTCACAAACCAACCGTTGTATTTGTAGATGGACAGAATAAACCTGTACAAACGATGAAACAGGAAGTCCACGCAACAATTATGTAATCGACTGGTAAGGAGAATGAAATCGGCCCTTGAAGCAAAAAATGAGTACAGGTCACTGCACTAATCCATTTTTTCAAGGGTGGGGATGCATCGATGTTCCAGCATGTTTTCGCAGAAATGAACGACATGTTAGATGAAATTATCAAGAGCTATCCTTCCGCTGAAGGCCTGAACAAACAAGAATTGCTGCAAAAGTGGAACTTGCTTAAGCGGATGAGTGACGGAATGCTGGATGAATGGCTGATGTTTGAAGAAAAGATGAGCCAGGTGAGGGAGCGGGAGATGGATAAGCCTGCTTCCCTTGAACCGGAACAGGAAGCTGTTACCGCTCTGCCTGAACTCCATCTGGAATGTTTCAGTCGAGGTCAGGGTTATTTCAAATTACAGATGTATCCGCAGGCGATTATGCAGTTCTCCCGGGTTGTGACCGACCATCCGGAGAGTGCATTAACTCGTTTTTACCTGGCGCTCGCGTATCTGAATCTGGAACAAATGGCGGAAGCCGGGACACATTTGCAGCAGATCATGTACCTTAAGGGTTCACCTCGCTTGAAAGGGCTTGTATGTAACGCCTTGGGCTGTATTCAAGCCAAGCTTGCCAATCCCGAAGCTGCATGTTCACTCTTTGCACAGGCCCTTCAGTATGACCCGACATTGACCGAGCCACTGTACAACATGGAAGCTTGCAGGTTGAACAGGGGAAAATTGCAATATGCTAATCAGCTGACGACCCTTCATTAAGCGGGAATTCGGCGACAAAAAACGGTGTTCCCTCCTTTAGCATAGCGGCGGGGACACCGCTTTTTTGTCAGTTAATTTTCAAATCCCCTTTTTTTTGCTATGCTGTAACATAGACTGGAATGGAAGGGACCGTACATTGCAATGAAATTTGCCGTATTGGATTTCGAAACAACCGGCACGCAGTCCGACGGTGAGATTATACAGGCCGGACTTGCCATCATAGATCATGACTACAGCATAACTCAAATATATAGTTCTTATGTGAACCCTGGTGTACCGATTCCCCCGTTTATTTCGGGGTTGACGGGTATTACCGATGAAGATGTGGCGGACGCTCCTTCACTCGAAGAGATGATGATGGAGATGGTTCCGCTGCTTAATGATGTGGTGCTTGTTGGACACAACGTTGCTTTTGATTTTCACTTTTTGCAGAATGCTCTTGACCGTTGCGGTTATTTGCCGTTCACTGGACGCATTCTGGACACGATTGATTTTCTGAAGATTACATTCCCATCACTGGGTTCTTATCAACTCGGTTATGTGTCTTCCGAATTTGGATTTCAACATGATCGCCCTCACCAGGCAGACAGTGATGCACTGGCGACAGCCTATGTGCTGCTCAAGTGTCTGGATGAGTTAAAGGAATTACCGCTCATAACGATTCAGCGCCTCAGTGACCTGTTTGCACCAGAAGACAGTGACTTGGGTTGGTTCTTGGACGGAATGCGCAGTGAGAAGGAAGCAGAGCCGATTCAGGATCTGGACGGACATACCTATTATCGTCAGCTTGCTCTTAATGTAAGTGATTGGACCGATATTGGTGCACCACGCGATGAGCGGGAGGCTAACCCCCTCGATGGTGTAAGCTTCGAACAGTTTATGGACCAGGTTCGGGAGAACCTGAAGGATACGCTGGATCATTACGAAGAGCGTGAAGCGCAGACTCAGATGTTCAGCAGTGTAAGGCAAGCCTTGGATGAAGAGAAACATCTCTTGATCGAAGCTGGAACGGGTACCGGTAAATCTCTAGGGTATCTGTTGCCTGCTATTTACGAAAGTGTGAAGCAAGAACAGAAAGTTATGGTTAGTACGCATACGATCAATCTGCAGGAGCAATTGAGAGAGCGAGACATTCCGATGCTGACCCAAGTGGTTCCGTTCCCGTTTAAGGCGGCTGTATTCAAAGGACGTGGACATTACCTGTGCCTGCGCAAATTTGAACACAAAATCAATAAACGTGAATTCGCCACACCTAAAGAGGATTATTTCACAGCCGCTCAGATGATCGTTTGGCTTACGCAGACCGAAACCGGAGATGATGAGGAGCTTAACCTTAGCGGACGCGGAGGGGACTTCTGGGAGACGGTACAGAGCGAATCCGAGTCCTGTCTGGGAAGATCCTGTCCATGGTTCCGCAAATGTTTCTATCATCGCGCCAAACATGAGGCCGGGTTGTCTGATATCGTTATTACCAATCACTCCAAATTATTTACGGATGTCAAAGCAGCACATCAGCTGCTGCCAGCTTATGAGAGTCTTGTGATCGATGAGGCCCATCATCTGGAGGATGTAGCTGGTAAACATCTTGGAATGCATATGAAATATTTCACGTTGGTTCATACACTGACCCGTCTGTTTAAAGACAGTCGTAATGGTCAGCTGCCTATGCTTCGTTCGCAGTTATCCGGACATGAAAATTCGGTGCAATGGGGCTCCATGGTGGATCAGATGTTTCCGCTCGCTCTTGAGGTCAAAGAGTTATGGGATCGTATGAGCGATGCTCTGTTCGGGCTGTTGCCTGAACGAAGTGATGCTTCACCGGGAGAGACAGGACAATTTTCCCTGCGTCTGAAGGCATCTCAGAAACCTGCGAAATGGCAAGAGTTGCAGGATCTGGAGAACCAGATCTATGTGACACTGGGCGATTTGGTTCGCAAAGGGGACAAATTGCTGCTTGAGGTGAAGGAAGATCAGGATGATTATCAATCGGATAGCCTGATCACGGACATCACAGGATTGCTGAAAGATCTGACTACGTTGAAGGAGAATCTACGGTTCTTCATGCGTATGGATGATGCCAAAACGGTGTACTGGATGGAAGCCAGCGGACAGTTCCGCAGCAAATCGCTTCAGCTGTATGCTGTACCTGTAGATGTCAGTGCACAACTTAAGGATTTGTTTTTTGACAAAAAGAAAAGCGTTGTGCTTACATCGGCTACGCTCTCTGTCGATAAGTCATTCCAGTTCATGATTGAGCAGCTTGGCTTGCAGGAAGCCGCCGATAATAATCGGCTGTTAACGTCGATGCTGCCATCACCTTTCAACTATCGTGATCAGGCACTTCTGGTAATTCCGCGTGATTTCCCGAGTGTGAAGGGCAGTGTGGGTGATGCGCACTTTGTAAATATGCTGGTGCAATCCCTCGCAGAGACTGCAATTGCTACACGTGGACGCATGATGGTTCTGTTTACTTCATACAAGATGTTGCGACAGGTCTATGATCCGCTCAAGGAGGCGTTGTCTGGTAACGACATCTCGTTGCTGGGGCAAGGCGTGGACAGTGGAAGCCGCTCCAAGCTGACTCGCAGGTTCCAGGATGCCAAAGCTACGGTACTTCTGGGCACAAGCAGCTTCTGGGAGGGTGTAGATATCCCGGGTGATGCGCTAACCTGTCTCGCTATTGTAAGATTGCCGTTCCAGCCACCGAATCATCCGCTGGTGGAAGCCAAGAGTGAGTTGCTCCAGGAGCAAAAGAAAAATCCGTTCATGAAACTGTCCGTGCCGCAAGCGGTCATTCGTTTCAAGCAGGGATTTGGCCGATTGGTGCGTACCGGGAAGGACAGAGGAATTGTGATTGTCTATGATACACGCGTAATTGAAGCGTACTATGGTAAATTCTTTTTATATTCATTACCTGGTCCCAAAATGGAGCACATGCTCACAGAGCAAATGGTTCCACGAATTACCGAATGGTTGGAAAAACCTGCTAAAGAACAAGAATAATGGTTGTTTTGTTCGTAATATCATTGCATGACGCTGCAGTTTGGCGTTAAACTTTATGAGATCTTTCCGTTTGCGAATAAAGCAGTTGCACGTAAGAACTTATAACCTAAATTACAAGGAGCATTCTGTATAAAAAGTCACTTCTATCTTTGAATTTATACAGAATGCTCATCTTTTCATCTATTATTTTATCGTGGGCTTGGTAAGGGGGAGCAAGAATGAAATCAGATAAAATTTCGGAAGCGGTGGTACGACGTCTGCCTGTATACTTGCGCTATTTGAGCGAGTTGCATCAGCGTGAGGTAGCTACGGTGTCTTCTCAAGAGCTTGGACAGAGGCTGGATCTGAATCCGGCCCAAATTCGTAAAGACCTGGCTTACTTCGGTGATTTTGGTCGAAAAGGGATCGGCTATGATGTTTCCTACTTGATTGAGAAAATTCGTCACATCCTCAAAATCGATCAGCAAATTAATGTGGCTCTGGTGGGAGCGGGTAATCTCGGACAGGCCTTATCCAACTACAACGCTTATCTGAAAGACAACATGAAGATTGTGGCTGTATTCGATGCATACGGACCGAAGATTGGTAGTCAAATCAACAGTTTGACGGTAAAACCAATGAATGAATTGACGGAAGCGGTGAAAACGGATAACATTCGCATCGGAATTATCACGGTTCCGGATACGGAAGCCCAAAATGTAGCCGATCAGCTTATTGAATCGGGAATTGAAGCGATCCTGAATTTTGCACCAACAATTCTAAAAACACCGCCGCATATCCGCATTCATCATGCAGACTTTACGACGGATCTGCTTAGTTTGGCCTATTACTTGGAGACTGGAAAGGACGACGAGGAAGATGACAACAAATAGATGGGTAATTCACAACGGCAAATTTGCCGTTAATGAAGGCGCAACATGGAATGTGATTCAAGGTTACATGGTTGTTGAGAATGACAAGATTGTGCATATTGGTGAGACATTGCCGGATGGAGACGAAAACTGTACCAAAGTGGATGGAAAAGGACTGTTCTTCCTGCCGGGTCTGATCAATACGCATGGTCATGCAGCAATGTCGCTGCTCAGAGGTCATGGAGACGATCTTGCGTTACAAGTATGGTTGCAGGAAAAAATGTGGCCAATGGAAGCGAAAATGACTTCAGAAGATGTATACTGGGGAACTTCACTGTCGGTGCTTGAAATGTTGAAAGGCGGAACTACAGCTTTTCTGGACATGTATGACCATATGGATCAGGTTGCCAAAGTTGTGGAACAATCCGGTGTGAGAGCAGCACTGGCACGCGGTGTAATTGGTCTGTGTTCGGAAGAAGAACAATTGCGGAAACTGGAGGAGTCGGCTGCGTTTGCGCGTGAGTGGAATGGACAGGCCGATGGTCGCATTACAACCGTAATCTCGCCACACGCCCCATATACATGCCCTCCAGACTACATAGAGAAGCTTGTACAGGTCGCGAACGATCTAAACCTTCCCCTTCATACACATATGTCGGAAACGCTTCGTGAAGTCGAGCAGAACGTGGCTGATTATGGATTGCGTCCTGTGGCACATCTGGAGAAACTGGGCTTTTTCTCCCGTCCATCCCTGGTTGCACATGCGGTGCATCTGAATGACGAAGAGATTGAAATTCTGGCCCGTCACGATGTAGCTGTGTCCCATAACCCGGGTAGTAACCTGAAACTGGCTTCCGGTGTTGCTCGTGTACCTGCTTTGCTGAAAGCAGGAGTTACCGTGTCACTCGGAACAGACGGACCGGCAAGCAACAACAACCTGGATATGTTCGAGGAAATGAGACTGGCTGCATTGATTCACAAAGGCGTGTCCGGTGACCCGACTGCAGTACCAGCAGGCGAAGCGTTATTACTTGGAACATCATATGGCGCCAAATCCATTTTCTTGAACAATACCGGAGCGCTCAAGGTAGGCATGAAGGCTGATTTTATCGCTCTGGACATTGAACAGGCACATTTCTATCCACATACAGACCTGATCTCGCATACGATCTACTCGGCTTCTGCCAAAGATGTGGAGCACGTATGGGTAGACGGAAAACAAGTGGTTAAACATGGCGAATGTCTGACGATGGATGAAGAGCGCATTTTGCGTGAGTCTCAATTGGCATTTGATGGTCTGCTTGCTCGTTAATTGCAGGACAGCGCATCATAGGGAAAGGAAGTTCGGCTTTTGAAGAAAAAAAAGAAGTGGATATGGATTTCGCTGCTTGCACTGGCTCTGATTCTGTTTGGACTTCAGCGTTATTACGTCTATGTCACGCAGGACCAGCGCAAGGAAGAAGCGCTCGCCATACAGGCAGCTCAGGAGCAGCTTGGCATTACATCCTATGATGAATTGCGAAAGTACATCTGGGGAGATAAAGAAGGCTCTGACAACATCTACTGGACCCTGATCGGCAAAAACAAGGATAACCAGGATGTGATGGTCTGGGTTAAATTCGACGCAAACAATCAACCTGCTACAGGGGCAAACGCTATACACAGCGAGCTGCTGCAGAACGGCATGTCCGAAACGCAAATACGCAATCGCTTCAGTTCTGAAGTTCCTGCCGGTGAGATTAAGCGAATCATGCCCGGAGTTGTGAATGGGATATATGTGTGGCAAGTATATTATAAGGACGGCACGCATAACCACTATCGCTTTTATCGATTTAGCAATGGAGAACAGGTGGACCTGGTCTATACTCTTCCGAATAGCTAGAACACACAGAGTGATTAGCTAATGAATCAATGATTAGAAAGAACCGGCAGACGGATATCCGACTGAACCGGTTCTTTGTGTTGTCTGTAAACATATTTGATTTAAATAAATCAATTTCATAATACCTTTAGCTGCTTCAATCAAGGGTAGATATAGATCAAAACGATTCAATTTGTCTATATCTAGTTTCAAAAATCTATTTCTACTGAGTTATGAAAAAGATTTAAATAGTTAAAATTAATAATTTATTCATATTTTCGCCTTCGAAATTGTATATACGATGTGATATACTCAGATATGTACTCAAAGTTACATTGCAAACAAATAATCCTGTCGAAATATTCGCAGGAGTCTATGTGCACATATTCGTATTATACCAATAAGCCAGTAGGTTAGGCCAATATCTGGGAGGGGTAATTCACTTGAAGCTAAAAGTATTGCCTATTGCTTTAACTGCCGTCATTTCAGCCGTTGTGTTGTTTGGAGGTTGGTTTGTGTATCGTCAGGTGGCTATGCAGAATCCGATTGAAAAGATGGTTACCCAGTACGATGGAGTCAATGACGTTCAATTAACTATTAACCGCAATGACGTACAATTGAAACTGGATCTGCAACCCGATGTTGATTTGGGCAGACTGGTACAATATATTCACAAAGAAGGACAGACCCTGATTGGAACACGTTCACTTAAGTTGGATGTCGTGGATCATTCCAGTGAAGCACTGGAGAGTTGGTGGGGGGATGCGATGTTTACCGTAGCTCAGGCGATGGAGAACAAGCAATACACCGAGATTACACCGACGTTGTCCAAGATGGCGACAAATGGAATTAAGGTAAATACAGCGATGGATGACAACAATGTATATGTCAGTCTCAGAGACGGAGATGCCAGCAAGTTTATTATTCTGCCGCGTGTGCCCGGTCAGATAGGAGTGTGGCCTAATGCCTAAGTGGACAAAAGAAGTTGCCATCGGATTTTTTCCCGTGTTGATTATTTTCCTTGCTTTTACTGGTGTTAATATTGTTCCGATTCTGATTGCAGCGGTGCTTGTCGGAGCGTTACTCTTCATGATGCAAATGCGCGGAGGGATTACCGTAGGTGCTGCACAAGAACGAAAACGCAAGAAAAAAGGACCTTCAAAACTTACATTTGAAGAAATTGGAGGACAGGACAGTGCCAAGCAGGAATTGCGTGAAGCACTTGACTTTCTCATTAAACATGAAGAAATCCGGAAGTTCGGGATTCGCCCGTTAAAAGGCATCTTGCTGACTGGCCCTCCAGGGACAGGGAAAACGTTGATGGCCAAGGCTGCTGCCCATTACACGGATTCTGTTTTCGTAGCAGCATCAGGTAGTGAGTTCGTGGAAATGTATGTTGGTGTGGGTGCCAGCAGAATTCGGGATTTGTTCAAGGACGCGAGAACCCGTGCGACCAAGGAAAATAAGGAAAACGCCATTATATTTATCGATGAGATCGATGTTATCGGGGGGAAACGTGAAGGCGGTCAACAGCGTGAGTATGATCAGACGTTGAATCAGCTCTTGACGGAAATGGACGGAATCTATTCTTCCGATACGCCAAGAATCTTAGTTATCGCTGCAACGAACCGCAAAGAAATGCTGGATAGCGCTCTGACACGTCCAGGACGTTTTGACCGTCATATTCAGGTGGACTTGCCAGATAAGAAAGGCAGAAAACACATACTGGAGCTGCATGCAGTCAATAAACCTCTGTTGGAAGGGGTCAGCCTTGAGAAAACAGCGGAAGAATCGTATGGATTCTCCGGTGCACAGCTCGAAAGTGTTATGAACGAAGCGGCAATATACGCCATGCGGGACGGGTTGTTAAACATTGAACAGCGGCACTTGTCCCTGGCTATTGATAAAGTCATGATGGGTGAGAAGACAGACCGTGAATCCAGTGTGGAAGAGAAGAAAAGAGTTGCCATCCATGAGTTGGGACATGCCATTATGGCTGAACTCGTTCGTCCAGGCAGTGTAAGCCAGGTGGCACTCAGTCCGCGTGGGCAGGCACTGGGATATGTACGTCATAACCCGCAGCAGGAACAGTTCCTCTATACGAAGCGCTTTCTGGAAGAGCAGATCATGATTGCACTCGGAGGAGCGGCTGCAGAGGAAATGTACTACGGTGGACGTTCAACTGGGTCACGCAATGACTTTGATCAGGCGACCAATGTGGTGCAGACGATGATGGCTTCCGGATTGACATCACTTGGTATTGTGAACATGGATATGGTCACAACGGAGGAGCTCATGCGGGAGAATAAATTGATTTTGCAAGAACTTATGGAGCAGACAAAAAGGTTGCTTGAAGAACAACGGACAATTTTCGACAATTCCCTCGACAGCCTGATTCGTGAGGAAGTATTGTCTGGCGAGCAATTTCGTTGTCAATTTCGTGACAGTGCCCTTTTACCAGCATAATTTATTTATGCTGGTTATTTTTTTTTACATTTCACTCGTGCTAAGATATTATTATATGTTGGGTCGAAATTTGTAATTTTCGGCGAACAGGGTACAATAGAGAAATAGAGAACCGAAAGGATGGAGCAGAACCATGTTTTTCAAAAAAATAGGAGTTGTCGGCGGCGGTACGATGGGACAAGGTATTTCCCAGATGCTCGCAGCCAAAGGACTTGATGTGCTTCTCGTGGAGCATACAACACAAAAGCTGGATCATGCATATGACATGATTGAAACGAACCTGGATAAACAACTGGAGAAATGGGCGATTACAAAAGCGGAGAAGAAATTGATTCTTTCCCGTATTACCAAGGTAGCTCATTTGGCTGAACTTGGAACTTGCGACATGGTCATTGAGACGATTTCAGAGGATCTGGATGCGAAAAAAGCAGTATTCAGCCAACTGGACCAAGTTTGCCCAAGCAATGTCATTCTGGCAAGTAACACATCCACGCTGAGTTTGACCGAGCTTGCAAGCTCGACCAAATACCCAGAGCGTGTTATTGGTATGCACTTTATTCACCCGGTATCCCGGGTTGATCTTGTAGAGATTATTCGTGGACTAAAAACTTCGGATACCACATTCGAAGAGACCAGACGTTTCGTAGAAGAAGTAGCGGACAAAAAAGGAGTCATGATCTATGAATCCCCTGGATTCGTAACTTCCCGTCTGATCTGCCTGCTGATTAACGAAGCATTGCATGTATTGCAAGAAGGTGTTGCATCTGCTGAAGATATCGATGATGCAATGCGTATCGGATACAACTTCCAACATGGACCACTCGAAATGGCTGATCGTTTCGGATTGGATTCTGTTGAAGCTGCACTCGAAAGAATGTTCCGTGAATTCGGAGAATTGAAATATCGTCCTTCTACAGTCCTGAAGAAAATGGTGCGTGCAGGACACCTGGGTGTTAAAACAGGCGAAGGATTCTTCAAGTACGACAAGGATGGTGACCGACTGTGAAAGTACTCGTAATTAATGCGGGGAGTTCCTCGCTCAAATATCAACTGTATAATATGACTGACGAATCTGTACTGGCTAAAGGTCTGGTAGAGCGGATCGGAATGGATTCCTCCATTCTGACGCACAAACCGACAGGCCGTGAGGATGTTACAGAAGTTAGCGAAATTCTGGAACATACAACAGCAATCCGTAAAGTCATCGATATTTTGACTGACAAAGAAAACGGTGTGTTGGATTCCGTAAGTGAAATTCAAGCTGTTGGACACCGTGTTGTTCACGGTGGTGAAGCATTTAAAGAATCTGCATTGGTAGATGATGCTGCCAAAGCTGAAATTCGTCGTTTGTTCGACTTGGCTCCACTCCACAACCCTGCAGCAATGATGGGGATTCGTGCGGCTGAAGCTAATATGCCTGGAGTTCCACAGGTTATGGTCTTCGATACGGCGTTCCATCAAACGATGCCGGAAAAAGCATATCTGTATGCTATTCCTCGTGTACTTTACAAAAAATATAAAGTACGTCGCTACGGCGCGCATGGTACTTCCCATGATTACGTAAGCAAGGCAGCTGCCGAGTATCTGGATCGTCCAGTGGAAGATCTGAAAATCATCACTTGTCACGTGGGTAACGGTGGTAGTGTAACAGCAGTTAAAGGTGGCGTATCTGTGGATACTTCGATGGGTATGACTCCGCTTGAAGGTCTGATGATGGGAACACGTTCTGGTGACCTTGACCCAGCTATCGTACCTTATGTAATGAACAAGGAAGAACTGAGCGTAAGCGAAGTGAACTCCATGTTGAATAAACACAGTGGATTGCTTGCAATCTCCGGAATCAGCAGTGACATGCGTGAGATTACGGAAGGTATGGAGAATGGCGATGCCAACTCCACGCTTGCTTTTGAAATGTACGAATACCGTTTGCGTAAATACATCGGTTCATATGCAGCTGCAATGAATGGTGTAGACGTGATTGTATTTACGGCTGGTGTAGGTGAGAACTCCGTTGTTCTTCGCCAAAAAGTATGTGAGCAGCTCACTTATCTGGGTGTTGAACTGGATGAAGCGCTGAATGCCATTCGTTCTGGCGAACCACGCCGGATCACAACAGCAAATTCCAAAGTGGAAGTTCTCGTTGTGCCAACAAACGAAGAATTGGTTATTGCACGCGATACACACCGAATCGTATTGAATTCTCAGTAATCTAACTGTAAAGTAAATATAGAATGACAAGGAAGTGCAGAGGACAGGCATAAGCCTGCCCGCTGCATTTTCAAATTCAGGAACCAAGGGGAGATATGGCATGAATACGAATTGTGTAATTCGTAATGTGAACGAGCATGTGGGCGAAACCGTGACAATCGGTGCCTGGATTAACAACAAACGTTCCAGCGGTAAAATTCAGTTTTTGCAGCTGCGTGATGGAACCGGATATATTCAAGGGGTAGTTGTGAAAAGTGAAGTTAGTGAAGAGATCTGGAACAATGCCAAGAGCTTGACACAAGAAAGCTCTTTGTATGTTACAGGTATTATTCGTGAAGAACCTCGCAGTGCGTCCGGTTACGAGATGACTGTTACTGGGGTGGAGATCATTCACCTGACTGAAAACTATCCAATCACGCCTAAAGAACATGGTGTTGATTTCTTGATGGACCATCGTCATCTGTGGCTCCGTTCTACGAAGCAACGTGCAGTTATGGTGATTCGTGCAGAAATTATTCGGGCTGTTCAGCAGTTTTTTGATGGTAACGGATTCACGCAAGTGGACCCTCCGATTTTGACACCATCGTCTGCGGAAGGAACAACGAACCTGTTCCACATCAAATACTTTGATGAAGATGCTTATCTGACGCAAAGTGGTCAATTGTATATGGAAGCCGCAGCGATGGCGCTGGGTAAAGTATATTCATTTGGTCCAACATTCCGCGCTGAGAAGTCCAAAACACGTCGTCACTTGATTGAGTTCTGGATGATTGAGCCGGAAATGGCATTTGTAGATCACGAGGAAAGTCTGCGCGTACAAGAGAAATTTATTGCTCATGTCGTTCAATCCGTGTTGAAAAACTGCCGTGCAGAATTGGAATCTATCGGTCGTGACGTATCCAAACTGGAAGGCATCGTAGCTCCATTCCCGCGTATTACGTATGATGAAGCGATTGAATTCCTGCATGGACAAGGCTTCGATATTCCTTGGGGAGAAGACTTTGGTGCACCACACGAAACAGCGATTGCTGAGAAGTACAACACACCTGTCTTTATAACGCATTACCCTGCTGGAATCAAAGCTTTCTACATGAAACCAGATCCGAATCGTCCTGAAGTTGTCCTCTGTGCGGATATGATCGCACCAGAAGGCTACGGAGAGATTATTGGTGGTTCGCAGCGTATTGATGATCCGGAATTGATGCAACAACGCTTTGAGGAGCACAACCTTTCGGATGAAGCTTACCAATGGTATCTGGATCTACGTAAATACGGATCGGTTCCTCACTCCGGTTTCGGTCTAGGATTGGAGCGGACGGTAGCATGGATCTGTGGATTGGATCATGTACGTGAAACAATCGCATTCCCACGTATGCTCTATCGTCTGTACCCTTAATGCTTAACCGAGGAGCGTCTATGGAAGACACCACATCCAAAGCGTGGTTGGATGGAGCAGCTTATGGCATGACTTCGGGTACAGCTCACCTGCCGTATGCGTTGTTACGTTATTATCACCAGCTTGGCCTATCAGATGCAGAAGTGCTTCTTCTGATTCAACTGCTAGGGTTTCGTCAGGCAGAGTTCAATGAGTTTCCCACGCTTGAAGAGCTTGCGGGCCGTATGGGACTTGCACCTGAAGGCATTGCCAGAATGTTGCAACGTCTGATGAGGGATGGATATATTGCGATTGACGAGCATCGTGACGAGGAACGTGACATCCAGTACGAGCGATATGATTTACATGGATTATATGCCAAGCTTGCAGCGTGCACTGCCGAAGAAGTAGCCGCATACCGTGCGGAGCAGCTGAGCAGCAGTACAGCACGTCAAGATTCGAACAGTGTTCAAAAAGAAGAAGAAGAACGAAACATGTTCTCCATCTTTGAAAAAGAATTCGGCCGTCCACTATCTCCAATGGAGTGTGAGACGATATCCAGCTGGTTGGATCAGGATCGTTATCAAGAGGAACTGATTCTCATGGCTCTGAAGGAAGCGGTTTTTGCAGGCAAAGTACATTTCCGGTATATCGATCGAATTCTGCTTGAGTGGAGCCGCAATCGTGTCAAGACCGTTCAAGACGCGAAGGCGTACACGCAGCGGTTTCGTAATGGTGGACGTTGATTCAAGCGTAGGCAAGAACAAGAAACAGGCCAGAAGTCATTCTGTGCCTGTTTTTTTTGGGAGTATGAGTTGATGAGTTATCAGCGGCACCAAACTTTCAGGCAATGAATTCACTTTGTTTTGAAAAAATTGATGGATCACGCAGGGGTTACCACACAAGCTGTCGTCTATTGTATTGGAGAGGAGGGGAGAGTTATTGATGAAGCGCGCGTAATCGAACAAATCCGTCAAGGAGATACATCCCAGATGCGTACTCTGATTGATAAGTATAGCCAGCATGTATACCATGTGGCCTATTCCGTACTCAGGAACGATCAGGAAGCACAGGATGCAGCTCAGGAGGCGTTCATACAGATGTATAAGTCTCTCCCCGACTACCGTTCCGAAGGTTTCAAAACGTGGTTAACCCGAATCGCCTTTCACAAAGCGATTGATGCCAAACGCAAGCTGGGCAGACGAAGTGCTGAGGATCTGGGCGGAGAAGAAAAAATAATAAATATGCCCGGACGGGATGAAGACGTTCTTGCCCGTCTCGTTCGTGAAGAACGTCAGGATAAACTTCGCGAACGAATTAATCAGTTGCCTGCTCAGCACCGTGATATTATTACTGCGTATTATTTAGGTGAAAAAAATTATGAGCAGATTGCCAGTGATGCACAGGTGGCTGTGAAGACCGTGGAATCTCGCTTGTATCGTGCCCGGCAGTGGATTCGGAATCATTGGAAGGAGGATGAATGGCGTGAGTAAACAGGAGAAGTATACCGCTGCACAATGGACTGATTATATTGAAGGGCGTATGAGTGAAACTCAAGTGAACCGGATGGAACAGCTTCTGATGGAAGACGCAGATGCGATGGACAGCTATCTGGAAGCGCTCGGTATCCATGGGGAGCTGCCTCCGCTACATGACCCGACAGGGTTTGCGGATTCAGTCATGCATCGGATTGAGGGTATTCAACCAACCCAATCACAACGCAAATCCCGTGCTGGACGAAACCGGCGCTGGCTTGATCATAAAGTGTTCCATTACGCGGTCGCAGCCTGTTTGACATTGATCTTCCTCTCGTCAGGACTTTTTGACAAGGTAGCACCTTATCACAAGTTCCAGGATGGCGACCACAGAGGGTCTTTTACGGAGAAATGGACGGAGGCAGCCACTTCATGGCTGGATAACTTCAAGCCTAAACCATAAATGGTTTCGCATTGCCTGAAAAGAAAGGATGACGACTGTGCACTCAGATCGTAACAAATTACTCGCATTTCTATTAAACCTGATACCCGGTCTTGGTTTTATGTATTGGGGTCGAGCCGCAAGGGCTGTGATCTATCCATTACTTTTTTTTGGAACAGCTGTTGGCTCATTCATGCTGGCAATGGTCATTAATGAACAAGATTTAATGATTTTCGGTGCACTTTTTGCGGCCTTCTTCTGGGGGATTAGTATGCTGGACATGATTATTGTTCTGCTCCGTGCGCCTTCTGCCCGAGATGCTCATTACAGGGGATATGGAGCACATTACGGACCGCAACATCCAGGAGCAGCCTATCAGGGAGCACACATGGGCCAGCAAGGGCCTATGGACCATATGAATGAAGATGAGCTGCATCAGCATCCGGGTAGTGAATATGCTCACCCTGATGGGCCCTATGGTCAACCCATGTATCGAAAAGGCAGTGAGGGTGAACGATTCTTTACTATTTTGCTCTCATTTGTTCCTGGATTAGGACATCTTCATCTGGGATTGTTACATCGCGGGTTGTCGTTCCTGATGGCGTTCTTTGGATCATTTGCCATGATGGTTTTCGTGGCTTCGATCACCAATGAATCCGTATTTTTAATGTTCCTGCTCATTCTGCCTGTAATATGGGTATACTGCATGTTTGATGCGGTTCAGCATGTCCACCGTAAGCAGGCTGGTGAGGTGTTGCAGGATCGGACATTATTCGAGGAATTGGAGATGGGCAGAGTAGCCGGACGACGTAGCAAAGTGCTTGCAACGCTGCTATCCGCTTTTCCAGGTGCAGGTCATCTATATCTGGGTTTGCAGAAAAGAGGCATGCAATTGATGTTCCTGTTCCTGGGCAGCATCTATGTGCTGGACCTGCTTCACTTATCGGTGTTTCTGTTCATGATTCCACTGGTCTGGTTCTACAGCTTCTTTGACGGGCTACAGTGCTCCAGTCGTTATGGACGCGAACCATTGGTTGATCAACCGATCTTCAAAGACTGGGCCCGCCATCAGCGTCTGATTGGATTTGGAATTGCCGCGCTGGGTCTATATTACCTGACAATCCGTCTTGTCATTCCACAGTTGAATGAGCTCTTCCCTAATGCATTTATGACGTATGAGATACGTTCCTATTTGAATACCGTCATTGTATCCTTGCTGCTCATTTTTGGCGGCTTGAAACTGCTGTTTGGCAAGCAACGGGGGACGGGTATCCAAAGTGCTGCTCATCAAAATGATGAGGGAGCAGACAGCCTCTTTTTATTCAAGGATCGGGATGATCGACTGTAATTTACGATCCAAGTTGAATTAAAGATTATTTACACTGACACTTCGATGACAGAGCAACCTGTCAATCGCTGTTATCTCATAACAAAAAAACACGCCGAGGCCTATGTATATCAGCCTTGGCGTGTTTTTATATTGTGCAGCTTTGATTTTAAATAATGATTGCTATCTTTTAGCGCCATTCAGCAGAAGTTGACGGTACATCACTTCGAATAGGAATTCGAACGCTTCCAGATGACGTTTCGCCTCAAAAGCATCCTTGCCCCACGCATATATGCCGTGATTACGAAGCAAGATCCCTGGCACTTTGGCATCCAGAACATCCGGTACCAATTCAGCAATGGATGGAATGTCCGCAAAGTTAGGCAGGACAGGGACACGAATCTCTGCATTTTCTTCCCAGATGTTGAAAGCCTTGATCAATTCAATTCCTTGAATCGGTACGTGCCCATCTGCTCCAAAGAATTCACTGATCAGGTTGTTAAACACGGTATGCACGTGGAATACAGCACCGCAACCCGTCAAGCGATAGATTTCGCAGTGAATCAACGTTTCAGCACTGGGTTTCAACGTTGTTGTTTCAATTGCTTTGCCATGCTTGTCCACAAAAAGAAAGTCTTCCGGTGTGCGAAGAGATTTGTCTTTGCCTGAAGCGGTAACCGCAAAATAAAATTGCTCCGGATCAAAATCTCCTACACGCATCGACAGATTGCCACTTGTTCCAGGGAACCAGTTACGACTGGCGAACAACGCTTTAATATCAGCCAGTTCTTCAAGGACCTGACGTTTGTGTTCCAATGTAATCTTTTCAAAGCCCATCGTTTACAGCACTCCTTGTGTTTGCTTCTGTTTCATATCTTCGATGATATCGTAAAAAGTAGCGAATGGCACATGGTCCACACCAAGTTCAATACACTTATCCGTCAAAATGGAGCGAGAGTAGACGAGATCGGCGATCTTTGCACCTTCAAAATCTGTCAGACTGTCTCCAATGAGAATTCGATTATATTGTTCTTCCGGGAAGGTACGAATCACTGTTGTTTTGCACATGCCGCAGCCATTCTCACAAGGAGGCTGGCAGGGATTCGGCCATTCAATCTTAATGGTTTCACCCGAGAAGTCAGCTCCGTTGCAGTAGACATGATCCTGCGGGATATGGAATGGTGCGAGTAACGGCTCAATAAAGAAGTCCATGCCACCGCTGGTCACATTGAATTCGATACCTTCACTTCGAACGTACTCAAGAAACTCGCTGAATCCTTCACGGATGCCCGCTTGTCCAAGCACAAATTCCACAATTTCATCTTTCTGCGATGCAGGCAACAGAGCAAACATGGCTCCAACACCTTCACGCAGCGAGATTTTTTGCTCAATCGTATCTTTCATAATCGCTTCAATGCCCTCAGGTTTGAAATGTTTCATGATTGCGACAATATTGTCCGAGAGTGTAATCGTACCGTCAAAGTCACAGAAAATGACTGTTTTTTTATCACTTCTCATCGTTCGCCACCCCACAGATCCAATGCACTTTTCAGCTCCGGATGCTCGGTTGCATATTGCGCTAGTGGAATGGAACGTTGAGCTGCCTCAATCGCTTGCAGGAATGCACGTCCGCCTGCCTCAGTGCCCATAGGATGTCCATGAATACCGCCACCAGCATTAACGATGACATCTGTGCCAAAGTCGCGCAAAATAAGCGGTACAAGGCCTGGATGGATGCCGGCGGAAGGCACTGGCATACTGGTTCGTACAGGCAGATCAGCTGTCAGTAATTGCTCCGTGATCGCCATGTTTTCTTCCTTCGGCATCGTTACCGATCCATAAGGAGAAGGGAAGAGCACCAGATCGGCACCCGCAAGTCGCATTAACTGGCCAAGTACAACCGAAGCCGACATGCCGTAATGTGGTGAAGGATACAATGCTCCTGCAAGTGCAGGGTGAGCCATAATCGGCACATTGATATCAGGATCACTGCTGAGTTCATGCAGTACATCATATCCGTAAGACAATACGTTGAACAACAGGGCATTGGCTCCTGCACCAATGGCGCGTTCAGCTTGCTCTTTCAGACGAGATGTAGGTCCTGTGAGATTGGTTGCATACAGTAGCTTCTTGCCCGTCTCCTGGCGTGCCTGTTCGGCAGCTTTCATGCAGACCTCGACTCTT
Organism: Paenibacillus amylolyticus; assembly: GCF_001570725.1. Lineage (GTDB taxonomy): Bacteria > Bacillota > Bacilli > Paenibacillales > Paenibacillaceae > Paenibacillus > Paenibacillus amylolyticus_A. Next base: position 2,986,260 of record NZ_BCNV01000001.1, on the reverse strand, counting down.
TTTTCGATGGGCGTCAGTTTGTTCTCGAACAGAATTTCATCGTCCTTGATCAGATCAACGCCTCCAAGAGCCTGACGAATAAATTGTTCACGAAGTTCATCTGCATCCAGTCCGATAACCGATTTGAAGATACTCATTAACAGTGGACGGTCATGTACACCAAGCAGATCACGAACACCATTCAGTCCAAACTTGGGTCCCGGGAATGCACTGAGGAAGCCATCCGAGAAACCAAGCTTTGTTAATTTGATCCGGCCATCCATTGAGATTTTGCCAAAGACCGTCACGAGCAGGGCAGGGATATCACGGCTGAAGTTAACATCAGGATATCCGATGGTAATATCGGCGTAACGCTCACCCGCACCCATGCCATCAACTTCATGTACTTCTACGCTGATGACTTCACCCAGATGTTTCTGCATCGCTTCACGCTGGGCTTGTGGCAACTCCGTCCAGCTACCCACGGTCATGCCGATCACGATAGACTGAGCCTTCTTGCGAAAGTCTGCATGAGCATCATGCAGACGATATGTGGCTGTGCACATGTTATTCATTTTAAATCCCCTTCCAAAGCAGCTCCCATCTCCCGTGAGCGCTCTGCACAGCGGTTGACGGCTGCGATTACATTTTCAAAGAAATCTCCTTCGTCCAGCGTCTTCAGTGCTGCCTGGGTTGCCCCTCCAGGGGATGTCACATCACTACGAAGCTTCATCGGTTCCAAACCGGTTTGTTGTACCATACGTGACGCGCCAAGCACCGTCTGAACAGTGAGATCACGAGATTGCTGGCTGGATAAACCACCACGAATACCTGCGGCAATCATGGCCTCCATTAAATAGTATACATAAGCAGGGCCGCTTCCGGAAATCCCTGTGAGCACTTCGAGTTTATCTTCAGGCACGATGGTCACGATACCAACCGCTTCAAACATAGTCATCACCGTACTGCGTTGCTCATCCGTAATCTCCGCAGAGAAGGCAAGCCCGGTTGCACCAAGCCCAATGGTACTGGATGTATTCGGCATGGTTCTGGCAATCGGCTGTTTACGACCGAGCAAGGACTGCATCGTGCGGATCGATAATCCGGCAATGACAGACACGATTAGTTGATCAGGTGATAACAGCGGACCCAGTTCGCGCAGCGCTGCGGCAGCATCTTTGGGTTTCATACAGAGTACAATGACCGGAGTGGAGGCAAGATGATCCAGAGATTGTGAGGCAGTTCCGGTATGTACAGCATAACGGGTGCTGAGCTCCTCCTGACGTTTCTGGTTGCTGCGGTTCAGCATCGTAATATCCTGAGGACGAACGACTAGGCGGGAGATCAGTCCGCGCACGATGGCTTCAGCCATCGCGCCTGCTCCGTGGAAAGTAATCTTCTGTTGTAGTAACGTCTGTTGCTCTTGACTCATATTTATCGTTCCTCCTATATAACTGGTGCTGGGATATTATTGACGGATCTGTCCATTGCCTGTAATACGATATTTGGTTGACGTCAGTGCTGGCAGTCCCATCGGTCCACGTGCATGCAGTTTCTGGGTACTGATTCCGATTTCGGCTCCATAGCCAAATTCAAATCCGTCGGTGAAACGTGTAGACGCATTGTGATAGACGGCTGCTGCATCTACATCATGCATGAAGCGCTCTGCATGGGTTGTATCCCGCGTTACGATACACTCGGAATGTTTGGTTCCGTAATGTGCGATGTGCTGCATCGCTTCATCCAGGTTCTCGACCACCCGGATATTTAAAATATAGTCGTTGTACTCAGTCGCATAGTCTTCCTCGGTTACCTCAAGGGCAGAAGGAACAAGACGGCGCACCGTGTCGCAACCTTTCAAGACCACATTGGCCTCACGGAATTGCTCGGCAAGAGCAGGCAGATGCTCTTCCGCATATGCCGCATGCAGCAGCAACGTTTCCATGGAGTTACATACAGATGGACGTTGTGCCTTCGCATTGATGGCGATTTCGGCTGCCATGACCGGATCAGCTGATTCATCCACATAGGTATGACAGATGCCTGCCCCGGTTTCAATAACAGGTACGGTTGCATTGGCAACCACATTACGAATGAGTGAGGCCCCGCCGCGTGGAATGATGACGTCCAGCAGGCCGTTCAACTTGAGCATTTCATCGACGGAAGCACGATCTGCATCCTCAACCAGTTGCAGCGCATCAGCTGGCATGTTTGTCGTTGCGAGTGCCCGATGTAGCACCTCGACAATTTTACGATTGGAGGACAGGGCAGAGGAGCCGCCGCGCAGAAGGACTGCATTACCTGTTTTGAGACATAAACCGGCTGCGTCTACAGTCACATTAGGACGAGCTTCATAGATGATGCCAATCAGGCCAATCGGCACTCTTAATTTTTCAACATGCAATCCGTTAGGACGGGTGAATGTCTCCAGCACTTCACCGACTGGATCAGGCAGATCTGCAATCTGACGTAATCCTTCAGCGATGCCAGCAATGCGCTCCTTATTAAGGGCGAGTCGATCCAGCATGGATTCCGGCGTGCCTTGTTCTCTGCCTCGTACCAGATCTTCGGCATTTGCTGTAATGATGGAATCCGTCTCCTTAATCAAAGCATCTGCCATGACACGCAGGGCCGTATTTTTCTGTTCTGTATTCAATCGGTTCAGCTGTGGAACCGTGGCTTGAGCTTTGCTGGCTTTTTCTCTGACTTCACTCATCTTAATTCCTCCTCATATATACAAATATAGAAAGTTAAATTTTTAACCACATGTTGGACTAAAGATTATTCACACAGACACTACGATGACAGAATAACCTTCCAATCGCTGTTATCCCCAGATTTTTTCGATTCCCTTTTCTAAAGGGAAAATCCGAGGATAAGCGTATGCTTCCGATGTAGCTTTCATTCAGAAAGCTTGTAGGCGAACGCTCCGCTTTTTCAGGTTTTTTCTGTCCTCTCCGTTACGTGTAAATGATTAGTTTAATTTAATATAGCTTCATGTTTATTTTAACGTAATCCATTCGTCTCTATGAATAACTTCAAGTCTGTGGATGCTAGCGAGTTGTTTCATCACTTCGCCACTGGAAAGTCCGGCAATGAGTCGAAGCTGGTCATCATCATAATTGACAATACCGCGACCGAGCAAAGTTTCGTCCATGCCAATGACCTCTACGACGTCTCCTGCATGGAAAGTTCCAAGTACCCGCTTAACCCCTACAGGCAGAAGACTGTGGCCCCCATGGACCAGGGCCTCTTCAGCACCATCATCTACAACAACGGTTCCCAGCGGAGTAGACATGAAGCCAAGCCACTGCTTTTTACGGGATAGCGAAGCGAGTCGTGTCTCAAAGTAAGTACCTTTGCCCGTGCCATCAACCGCCTGCTGCATATCTCCAGGTTCTTTCACACTTCCTACAAATACGGGCACGCCTCCACGTGTAGCAACCTTGGCTGCATCAACTTTTGAACGCATTCCACCTGTGCCAACTGATGAACCTGAACCACCGGCAAACGCGTAGATCTCAGCCGTGATTTCGGGGATCCGGTCGTAACGTACGGCAGACGGATCTTTACGAGGATCTGCGGTGTACAAGCCGTTGGTATCGGTAAGAATGATCAGATGCTGTGCCTTCACCAGGTTTGCAACCAATGCGGACAACAGATCGTTATCACCAAACTTCAATTCATCCACCGATACTGTATCATTCTCATTGAAAATCGGAATCACTCGCTGTTTGAGCAGTTCCTCCACGGTCATGCCTGCATTGCCCATACGTTTACGACTGTGAAAGTCTGTACGAGTTAACAGAATTTGCGCCGTAGTAACGCGGTGCGCTGCAAAAGCCTGTTGATATGCCTGCATCAATAATGCCTGCCCAACGGCCGCTGCAGCTTGTTTCTCATGCAACTGTTTAGGCCGCTGAGGGTAACCGATCTCCCGGAATCCGGCCGCTACCGCTCCAGAGGTGACCAGAAGTACTTCATGACCCTGATCAGCCAATGCTGCAATTTCTCCGGCAAAGAAAGTGATCGAACTGCGATCCAGACCGCCTTCTTCCGTTGTAAGCGAGCTGCTTCCAATCTTAACTACAATACGTGAAGTCATGGTTTCACTTCCTTAAACATGATTAATAAGTGCTTCTGGAGCAGGCTTTAGCGGGTACAAAAAAAACTCCCGCCCTTTAGTTAAAAAGGACGAAAGTTCGTTACTTCCGCGGTACCACCTTTATTGATGATTAGATCATCCGGCTTCATGCCCTGTAACAGAAGGCACTGTCCTGTACGTAACAGGCCGCTCAGGGGTAGGTTTCAGAGAAGAGTCGCGGTAAATTCTTTCAGCAGGGTGGAATTTACTCTCTGGGCGCGACTGATATTCTCTTACTGGTCCCGTCATCACGTTTCGTTCAATATTTCTTATAACATACCATGGAAACTTGGCATATGCAAAGGGGTTATGGTCCTGTAAATTACTTGAATAAATTCAGCTTGCCAATCCGCTCCACAGCTTCGCGTAATCGGTTTTCATCACTTAGCAGTCCTGCGCGCACATAGCCTTCACCATGCGAACCAAAACCAATACCTGGTGCTACGGCCACCTTGGCTTCTCGCAGTAACAAGTCTGCAAATGAAGCGGAGGTATAACCTGAAGGCACAGGCAACCAGCTGAAGAATGAACCTGCGGGTTTCGAAGCTTGCCAACCAATAGAGGAAAGAGCGTCATAAAACGCATTGCGACGGGATTCATAACGTGAAACCAGCGAAGTAACACATTCCTGAGATCCAGTGAGTGCTTCCGTTGCCGCAGCCTGAATCCCACCGAAGAGACTGACATAGATATGATCCTGAAGCAGATTGATTTTAGAGACAATCTCTGCATTACCAAGCGCGAATCCAACACGCCATCCAGCCATATTGTATGTTTTGGATAACGTATAGAACTCGATGCCCACTTCTTTGGCACCAGGGGCTTGCAGGAAACTCACGGGACGATGTCCGTCAAATCCAATCGCACCGTAAGCAAAGTCGCTGGCAACGACAATTTGATTTTGAATGGCAAATTCAACCGTATCTTCGTAGAACGAAAGGGGAGCCGTTGCCGACGTTGGATTGTTTGGATAGTTCAGGAACATCAGCTTGGCTTTCTCCCGATCTTCGGCTGTAACAGCTTCGTAATCCGGCAGGAATGCATTGGACTCAAGCAAAGGCATAAATGACATGTTTGCTTTGGCGAGTGCAACACCAGACCAGTAATCCGGGTAGCCCGGATCGGGAACGAGAACGGTGTCGCCGGGGTTAAGCAGGACCTGTGGTAACTGAACCAGACCTGTTTTGCCCCCGAACAGAATGGCCACTTCAGTCTCGGGATCCAGATCAACATTGTAATCTTCCTTATAACGTTTGGCGACAGCTTCCTTCAGAAAAGAGTACCCTCTAAAGGGTGAATATTTGTGGTAGAGGGGATTCTCAGCCGACTCTTGCAGTGTTTTCACAATATGAGGTGGTGTAGGTGTATCCGGGTTCCCCTGACCTAGGTTGATCACGTCATGTCCACTTGCGATTTCACGATTTACATTTTGAACAAGGGTAGCAAAAAATTGCGTTGGCAGCTGTGTCATCACATCAGAAGTTGGTATCTTAAAAGCTGAACGAGCAGTTATATGGTCTGAATGGGTCATTATATTCATCACTCCGGTTATTAAAAATGGCAAATAGTTCTCATTAATTTATCACGCCAATCCCGAGCTGTATAGAGGGAAATGCACTTGAATATACAGTACATAGGAGCAAAGAGCGGTGTATTGTACAAAACTGAAAGTGCTCATTTAGTTTTGTCCATTGAGCTGAGAGAGACCCTGATTTATGATAATATCCGATAATGATAATCAATATCATTAATTTCTTGCACAACGTACATGATATAGGGGGAGAAATAGAAATGAAAAAGGGCATACGAAATACGGCAGTATTATTTACGGTTACGTGGTTATCCATTCTGCTGCTGGCTTGTGGAAATCAGGCTACAACACCTACTGCTGGAGCAGATGATTCCAAAGCAGCCACAGAAACCACGGAGACCCAACCCTCAACGGAAGAGACGAACGAGGGCGAGACCCGAGTATTCAAAGATTGGACAGGCCATGAAGTAGAGGTCCCTGTAACACCAAAACGTGTCATCTATCATGGAGAAGTTACCGGGGATCTGCTTGCGCTTGGTGTTGTTCCTGTAGGCATACTTCGTCAGGATGGAACCGTATACGATGATCAGGTTGCTCAGGCAGAGGATGTAGGATTTCCGATCAGTGTGGAAAAGGCGCTAGCCTTAAATCCCGATCTGATCATTTTCTCGAACAGTGATGAGGCACAATACGATCAGATCTCGAAAGTTGCTCCAACGGTTACATTTGATTCGTTCGGGTCAATAGAAGATCGCATGCGCATCCTTGGCGACTTGTTGAACAAGAAGCAAGAGGCAGAGGACTGGATCACGGCTCATCAAAAAGCGACAGAAGAGATGTGGACGCAACTTCATGAGAACGGATTGAAAGAAGGGGAGACGGCTTCGGTATTCACCATGTATCCCGGGAATCGTCTGTTTGTTATGGCGGGTGCAGGATTGCCACAGTTGTTATATGGAAAAGACGGGCTGAAGCCAACCGCGGAAATCCAGAAAGTATTGGATGAAGACATGGGATTCGTAGAGATTTCAACTGAAAAATTATCTGAATTTGCCGGTGATCGGATATTTATCCTGGATCCTGTGACCGACGATGCGAAGCAATCCACCAAGGAATTGCTGGATAGTTCAATCTGGAAGAACCTGCCTGCGGTGAAAGAAGGAAAAGTATATCGTTTTGATATCGTAAAAGCTTCAAGTGATGCGCTCTCCAGGGAGTGGCTGCTACAAGAGCTTCCGAAACAGATGATCCAATAATTTTGTGACGAGCTAATAAGGCAGTATTAACACCTTTGAGTAATGCAGTTATAAAAAAGTAAAAGGAGCCTTCAACATTTCGTTGAACGCTCTTTTTGCTGATTAAACTCAATCTGGATTATTAACAATGGCTCGCTTATAATCAGATCATACAGAATGATTGATAATTATTCTCATTTTAGAAAAACGAGGTGAACCGACATGCAGGCTTTGGATGCCGATGAGGGAGCGTTGTTCTTTTCAGCATTCATGTTTCGGCTGGATCATCTGGTACGACGAATTGAAGCACCTGAACAGGTGATGCTGGAAGTTGCTTGCGAGAAACATGCCTTCCTGATCTGTGAAGAAGGGGATGGACGTTTATATATTGGACATGAACAGTTTCCGTTTACTACGGGATGTGTTTATCCGCTTTCTCCGGGAGAAGGGTACCAGATTGAACATCGTAATGACTCGGAATTGAAATATATCGTGGTGGCGTTTGATGTCATTCATATATTGACGGGTGATCCGGAGCTCTTTACACGCACTGTATTTGAACACAGAAACCAATTGAATGGTTATCCCTATGCTCCGTTAAATGGGCTGCTGGAGCAAATGTATGTCATTCGGAATTATAAAACGGATGCAGAATATAGTCATCTGAATGCACAGTTCCAAAGATGGATGGAGATGATCATTACCCGGTACACCTCTCCGAAGACGGAACAGAGTATGGAAGCCAGACTACACAGTACGATTCAGTATGTAGACGACCATTATGCTGAAGAAATCACTGTACAGAAACTGGCACGTCTCGCGGAGATCAGACCTGCACAGTATACCACCCTGTTCAGACAACTCACGGGTCACAAGCCGCTTGATTATGTGAATCATGTACGTATCAAACATGCCAAGGAATGGCTTCGCAAATCGGATGAACCGCTTCGGGATATAGCGAGCCGCGTTGGGTTTAAGGATGAGTATTATTTCAGCAGGCGTTTTCGCCAAATGACCGGATTGTCTCCTCGTCAATATGACAGATCCATTCAGCAGCAGACGTTGGTGCAAGATTGGTTGGGTCATGATGTGCATATTCCAGTAAACCCGGAGCGAATTATGTTTTACGGAGATTCAGCTGGAGATCTGCTGATGCTGGGCATTCAGATATTGGGAGATCAGACCTATGACGCGGTTGCTCCGGTTAATGTGGAAGCAGCTGTTATCATGAAGCCGGATTTGATTATCTTTGATAGCAACAACGAACAGCAATATGAACAACTTTCCCGTATTGCACCAACACTCGCTTATAACTCACATGCCATGTTGGACGAGCGAATGCGCAGTTTGGGCAATTGGTTTGGCAGACAATCTCAGGCTGAACAATGGCTAACCTCCTATGGGGAGCGTACTGAGCAGATGTGGGCGAAGATCCATACAGCGATTGAAGCAGGGGAAACGGCATCTGTATTTACATACCATCGGGGTGCACGCTTATTTGTTATGGGCAATATCGGTCTAGCGCCATTGTTATATCATCCGCTGGGATTCAGGCCAGTTAACAAAGTGAAGGAAGCACTTACGGCGGGCAGAGCCTATAAGGAAATTTCGGCTGAAGCGGTACGTCAGTATGCGGGAGATCATGTATTTGTCATGCTGCCTGAGGACATTGTAGCCCGGGAGGCTACCGAGATGCTGATGAAAAGTCCCAGCTGGAAGAACCTTTCGGCTGTGCAGAATGGACGGGTGTACCCTGTAGAGGAGTCGATCTGGAATGTGGGTGACGCGCTCACGAGTGATCGATTGTTGACTCTGCTGCCTGAGTTGTTATGCGGAAGTTCATAACGAAAACAGGCTTGCAGTCCTCATGAGGATCAAGCTATGATAGCAGGTATTACGGTTCAGAGGAGTGCTTGTCATGACAGAAAAACAACAGGGAGAAATGCGTGTAGCCCTGATTCAGGGCGATATTCAACTCGGGGACCCTGAGGCCAATCATAAACATATGCAGACGTTGCTTGAGCGTGCGGTAGAACAATATCCGGATCTGGGGCTGGCTGTGTTACCTGAGATGTGGAATACGGGCTACGCTTTGACGGAAATTCATGAACTCGCTGACCCGGAAGGCCAGAAATCCCGGGAGTGGCTGTCTGCTTTTGCCCAAAAACATCAAATTTCCATCGTTGGCGGTTCAATCGCTGAGAAACGGGATGGTCAAATATACAATACAATGTACGCTTATAATCGTGAAGGAAAACAGGTAACACGATACGATAAATTACATTTGTTCCGTCTGATGGACGAGGAGAAATATCTGCAGCCTGGTGCGGAACCAGAAATTTTTGAATTGGAGAACGGTCTTACAGCGGGTGCTTCGATCTGTTATGATATCCGGTTTCCGGAACTGGCCCGCACACTTGCTTTGAACGGTGCCAAGGCATTGATTGTACCGGCCGAATGGCCGAACCCTCGTCTGCACCACTGGCGTACGTTGCTTACGGCACGAGCGATTGAGAACCAGATGTATGTGATCGCCTGTAACCGTGTAGGTAAAGGGGGAGAGACTGAATTTTTCGGGCATTCCCTCATCATTGATCCTTGGGGTGAGATTGTGGCTGAAGGTGGCGAAGGGGAAGAGATCGTGACCGGAATCATACGTCCATCTCTGGTAGATGAGGTCCGTGGTCGTATTCCCGTGTTTGAAGACCGTCGACCTGGCGTTTATTTTGGCGAAAAATAAATAAGTGGAATAAAATTCTTGAGTAGAGTGTTTATTCTTCCAGGAGGCGGGTAATGATAACTATCCCGTCACCAAGGAGGATGATCAATCAATGGACAACCATGTGAAAGATACGCTCAGGAGACTGGAACAGGATAACACAAGGGAAGATCACTTAAGGGCATTCTTAGAGAATGGAGCAGGAGGGCTATCACCCCCTGATTCAACTGTTCAGGACGAAGGCCGTGTCATGAATCAGCAAAACAGGCTGACAAGCGATCGTAATTTGCGTAAATAAACCGCCAAACATGAAGTTTTCTTATGTACGTTTCTACGTTAACATTATAAAATAGCATTGAAGCTAAACGACTTAACAAGCAACATTGTACTGTAACCAGATACTGTGATTGCAATGTAAGAACTCTATCTTGCGGATGCGGGAAACGAGTATATGACAAAGGCTTGGCCCATAAGGGTCAAGCCTTTGTTTTGGTTCAGTATCATATGTCTCCATATCAATAGGCGCAATTCATTAGTCTCCTTGAGAAAGTTCGGCCACGGTTTGTTGAAACGTATGGATGAATGCTTCGGCTGCCTTCGACAGTACTCTGCCTTGACGATAAGCCACAACAAGCGTTCTGCTGGGTGTCGGCTCAGCAAGCGGAACGTACACAGGCACGAATTCACTGCGCGGGGCACGGGCGATAAAGCGTGGAACCAGGGTGATACCCATACCCGTGGCGACCAGCGACTGAACGGTTTCAATATTGGTGCTTTCGAACACAACTTGGGGATCAAAACCGGCCTGCTCACAGAGGTCAAATGTAAGTTTGCGGAAACCCTGTCCTTTTTTCAATACAACAAAGGGTTCATCACGAAGCTCTTCAATTCGCACAGGAAGCGGATGTTCCGGATCTGCCCTGAGTGCCAAAGGGTGATTCGGGGGAACTGCCAAATCAATCCGTTCTTCTCCAATGGCAACGTAGGCGAGACTTGGCTCTTGCAAAGGAAGCGATAGCAGACTAAGATCTGCTTTGCCGCTTGCAGTCAATTTCTCAAGCGTAAGCCCGGAGTCTTCCAATAAAGTGACTTCAATCTCGGGGTAAGCTTGTTGGAACGCTGGAAGCACATGCGGGAGCAAGTGTGAGCCCGTGATGGGCATGCTGCCCACAACAACTTTACCTTTGCGCAGCTGGGAGATGTCTGACATTTCCTGGCGCAACAGCTCCACGGCATCTACGATCTTCTGGGCTTGCTCGACAAACGTAACACCGGCATGGGTTAACTCCACGGTACTGGTATTACGCTGAAATAGTAGGACACCCAATTCCTTTTCCAATTTGGATAATTGCTGGCTTAATGAAGGTTGGGCAATATGCAGCTTCTCTGCTGCTCGTGAAAAATTGCGTTCAGCCGCAATTTGCAGCGTATATTGAAGTTGTCTGAATTCCATCGTCATTGGTCATTCCTTTCGTTATGCCACCATTATATCACTACAGATGAAGAAATCATTAATTTCGCTTAACCGCTTGCACTGTATCAGAAGAGTTGCTATACTGATTTTGAAAACGCTTAAGAGAACTACTTACCCGGGTAAAACAAAATCAACGTTTTCATATGTGACAGCTTCAAGCTTTAGTACGAATACATTTCAAATGTTCATATTCTTTTTCGTTTATATAATTGAATAACATTCATCCAACGATGGCGTGTTACTGTTCGGCAGGCAAGACCTAGATTGGGTGGGAAGAGTTTCTTTTCCTACCCTTTTTAGGTCTTTTTTTGTTCCCATCAAGAAGAAATGGCGGAGGTGTCGTTATGAATTCCAAAAAGCTGGCTCAGGAAATTTTGGAGCATGTAGGTGGAAATAATAACATCAATCAAGTAATTCATTGTTCAACGAGATTACGTTTTACACTTAAAAATTCAAAGCTTGCCAATACAGAAGAGATCAAACGGTTGGATGGAGTCATAGGAGCCGTGGACAGTGGGGGGCAATATCAGGTCATCATTGGTAATGATGTGAGTTATGTATATAACGAACTGGTTCCGTTAGTAAGCATGGACACTTCAGGTGATGAGGTTAAGCCTCAGCGGGATTACAGCCCCAAGGGTCTGTTTAATGCTTTTGCCAATATCGTCGCAGGCATCTTCCAGCCGATTATTCCGGCTATCGCAGCTTCTGGGATGCTCAAAGCCCTGCTGTTGCTGGCTACCGTTTTCGGGATTATGGCTAAGGAAGATCAGGCTTACGTATTTTTGAACGCGATCGCGGATGCAGGCTTTTATTTCCTGCCCATGCTGCTTGCCTTCTCAAGTGCAAACAAGTTCAAGGCTAATCCATATATAGCTGTTTTACTGGGAGGCGTCTTGCTTCATCCGAACATGATTGGTCTTCTGGGTGGAGAGGAACCGGTGTATTTCCTTGGTATGAACGTACCGAATGTTGCTTATGCAACTTCCGTCATCCCGATTATTTTGACAGTTTGGCTGATGTCGTATATCGAACGCTTCGCTGACAAAGTATCACCCGGACCTGTAAAAATATTTTTGAAGCCGCTCATTGTGATCCTGATTGTTGCCCCGGTTTCGCTGATTGCACTTGGTCCATTGGGCACATATATCGGTACGGGAATGTCAGAGGGTGTCTTCTGGATACAGGATAAAGTGGGCTGGGTAACGGTCGTTATTATGTCGATGTTAATGCCATTTATCGTGATGTTTGGGATGCACAAAGTGTTTTATCCTGTGATCTTTGGAGCAATTGCTTCACCCGGTTACGAGACGCTGTTCCTCGTCTCAATGCTTGCTGCCAACATGGCACAAGGGGGAGGCGCACTGGCCGTAGCTTTCAAATCGAAAGACCCAAAAATGAAACAGATCGCTCTTTCTGCCGGAATTTCCGGTATGTTCGGGATTACTGAACCAGCAATCTACGGCGTGCATCTCCGACTGAAGAAGACATTTTGGGCTTGTATCATCGGGGCTGGAGTAGCGGGAATGTTTGCGGGCATTGTCAATCTGAAGGCATACACAGCTGTTGGTCCTGGTCTTGCCACATTGCCGATCTTTGTCAGCGATGATCCCAATAATATTTTATATGCGCTGATTACGGTTGCGATTTCTTCCGTTATTGCCTTTGTAGGGGTATTTCTGATCGGATTTCAGGATACAGCGGCCGGCCCAGAGCCTGCTAGCGCTGGTAAGCCCTCATCAGATCCGGCTCTTCCACTCCGCATGGATTCTCAGTCGCAAACTTCAAATTCCGGCGTGAAATCCAAAAAAGTGGTTTTTGCTCCATTGGAAGGTAAAGTCCTGCCATTAAGAGAGGTGAAGGACGAGGCCTTCTCACAAGAAGCCATGGGACAAGGTATGGCCATTCAGCCAAGTGTTGGCAAGGTGTTTGCCCCGTTTGATGGTACTGTTGAGACGGTGTTCCGAACCAAACATTCCATCGGTCTGAGATCGTTAGAAGGGGTAGAACTTCTGATTCATGTCGGATTGGATACGGTGAAACTGAAAGGCCAGCATTTTGATGTAAAAGTGAACGAAGGAGAACAGATCTCCCATGGTCAGCTCCTGATCGAATTTGATCTTGAAGCCATACAAGCCGCAGGTTATGACACCACGACCCCTGTAATCGTGACCAATTCCTCGGACTATCTGGAGGTACTGGGCAATGAATCTGCAGCAATGACAGGACCAGGAAAACCATTAATTACGGTGTTATAAACCCGCTGAAATATGAATGAAAGGCAGGCAGCCTGATATGGAAGTCGTAAAAATACTGAATTCGAGCATTGTTCTCGCTAGACGTGGTGAGGAAGACAAGGAAATTATTGTGATGGGAAAGGGCATTGGCTACAGGAGCAAACTGGGAGATGTCGTGAGTGAGGATGAGATCGAGAAGATCTATGTCCTTGAAAATGAAACGATCTCTTCCGATCTCACCGCCCTGATGAAGGAAACGCCAAAAGAATATCTGATTCTGGCTGACGAAATCATCTCCTATGCCAAACACACATTGTCCCGCCATCTGAGTGATCATCTCTATGTCGCATTAACGGATCACTTGTATATGGCCATGAAGCGATTCAAGGACAATATGACGATCCAGAACCGAATGCTGTGGGAAGTGAAAAAGTTCTATCCGCAGGAGTTCAGTATCGGGTTGCATGGCCTGTCTCTCATTCAAAAACAGCTTGGTCTCTCCCTGCCTGAAGAGGAAGCGGCGAATATCGCCTTTCATCTCGTTAATGCACAGCAGAATGATGACAATATGAATCAGGTCATGATGATGACCAATACAGTCAAGGATGTACTCAATATTATCAAAATTCACTATCAAGTGGAGCTGGATACACACAGCATCAACTATTCACGCTTTTTGACCCATTTGCAGTTCTTCATTCAACGGCTTTTTGAGCATAAAACATTAAACACGCAGGATCATGAGCTCTTTGAGCAGATTGCGAATAAATACCCGCAGGAAGAAGCCTGCGTACTGCTAATCAAGGAATATATTGAAGCCCGGTTTGAACATACGATCTCCAATGAGGAAATGATGTATCTGATTATTCATATTAATCGAGTCATGAGTCGTAATTAAGCAAGAATGAAAGAGTCAAAGAGATAATCCAAGGAGGAATACACAATGACCAATACAACAAGAACGTTTCCAGAAGATTTTCTATGGGGAGGGGCAATAGCTGCCAATCAAGCGGAAGGAGCCTGGAATGTGGACGGCAAAGGTCTATCAACAGCTGACATTGCTATCTATCGAAAAGGTGTAGCCAAGAGTGAGTATAAGAAGCATAATGCCATTAATGAAGAACAGATCACGACTGCGATGGAGTCTACCTCGGATAGAGAATATCCGAAACGCAGAGGCATTGATTTCTACCACCGCTACGAGGAGGATCTGGCCCTGTTTGGGGAGATGGGTCTCAAAACGTTGCGTCTATCTATTGCGTGGACTCGAATTTTCCCAAATGGCAACGAAACAGAGCCGAATGAAGCCGGTTTGCAGTTCTATGACCGCGTTATTGATGGCATGCTGAAACAAGGAATGGAACCTCTGATAACGTTGTCGCATTACGAGATGCCGATGTATCTGGTGAATCACCATGGTGGATGGACAGATCGGAAAGTCGTCGATTATTTTGTTCACTTTTGCAAAACCGTGTTCACCCGTTATAAGGATAAAGTGAAGTATTGGATTACATTTAATGAAATTGACAGCATTGTTCGTCATCCATTTACGAGTGGTGGTATTGTTCCGGAGCGTTTTGAGAATGTGGAGCAGGCCGTATATCAGGGGTTACACCATCAATTTGTAGCAAGTGCGCTCGCCGTGAAATACTGTCATGAGATCATTCCCGGTTCCCAGATCGGATGTATGCTTACCAAACTGACGACGTATGCCCATACATGTAATCCAGAAGACGTACTCGTTGCTTCCCGGGATAATCAATTCAATCTTATGTTCACGGATGTACAGGTGCGGGGAGCGTATCCATACTTTACGAAGAGATTTTTTGCTGAAAAAGGAATTAACCTCGATATGCTAGAGGGGGATGAAGAGATTCTGAAAGTACACACTGTGGACTTTATCTCATTCAGTTATTATATGTCTCTGGTATCCAGTGTGGATGGAGACCGTTTGGAACAAGTGAGTGGAAATACAACTGGGGGAGTGAAGAATCCGTACCTCCAAACAAATGATTGGGGCTGGCAGATTGACCCGGTAGGTCTGCGCATCTCACTGAATGAACTGTATAGCCGTTATGAGGTGCCCTTGTTTATCGTTGAAAATGGGATTGGAGCGGTAGACACGATTGAAGCTGATGGTAGTATTCAAGATGAGTATCGTATTGATTATTTCCGTTCTCACATTGAACAGATGCATGAAGCGATTCTGGACGGTGTTGAACTGATGGGCTATACAAGTTGGGGAGTGATTGATCTAATTAGTTACTCTTCTTCAGAGATGGAGAAACGATATGGATTTATTTATGTAGATCAGGATAATGACGGCAATGGAACACTGGAGAGAAAACGCAAGAAGAGTTTCTATTGGTACAAAGATGTGATTGCGAATAACGGCTTGTAATACACTAGTAGGACAAGCACTGTCATAAGAAAGCAGGAAAGCAGCTCTGGATTCAGGGCTGTTTTTTTCGTGTTCTAGATAAAAAGCATTGACAGCAAAGAGGCGGGAACGTAGTATAAGACTTATATGATAATGATAATTGTTATCAATTGAAACCTCTGCTATGAGCAGTGGTTTATTTGTCTTTCCCTCATTATAGGTTAAACCTATTACATCTATAGATATTATATCTTGGAACAATGAAGGACAGGGTGATATATTTATGTCATTCAAGAGCTTCACTTTTTAGAGGAAACACGAGGCTCTTCCAAGGACCGAACTTATGATGAGGTGAAAATGATGAGTAAAAAAACGATGTTTGAGAAAATTTGGGAAAATCACGTAATTCATCAAGAAGAAGGCAAACCAAGCATTCTGTATATCGATCTGCATTTGGTGCATGAAGTAACTTCTCCGCAGGCATTTGAAGGACTTCGTCTGAGTGGACGTAAAGTTCGTCGCCCTGAGTTGACATTTGCAACAATGGACCACAACGTTCCAACGAAAGACCGTTTCAACATTACAGATCCAATCTCCAAACAACAAATTGATACACTTTCGCAAAACTGCCGTGATTTCGGCGTGAAATTGTATGATCTGGACACGATTGATCAAGGCGTTGTGCACGTTATGGGACCTGAACTGGGTCTGACTCACCCGGGCAAAACGATTGTATGTGGTGACAGTCATACGTCCACACACGGTGCGTTTGGCGCACTGGCATTCGGAATCGGAACAAGTGAAGTTGAGCACGTTATGGCAACTCAATGTTTGCAACAAGCAAAAGCTAAAACGATGGAAGTTCGTTTCGTCGGCAAACGTAACCCGGGTGTAACCGCGAAGGATATGATCCTCGCAGTCATCGCCAAATACGGTACAGACTTTGCAACAGGTTATGTTATTGAGTACACAGGCGAATCCATCCGTGAGTTGAGCATGGAAGAGCGTATGACGGTCTGCAACATGTCCATCGAAGGTGGAGCAAGAGCAGGATTGATCGCGCCGGATGAAACAACATTCGAATATCTGCGTGGACGTGAATATGTACCAGCGGATGCCAAGTTCGATGAAGCTGTAGCAGGTTGGAAACAGCTTGTAACAGATGAAGGTGCGGAGTTCGACCATGTGGTTGAAATTGATGTGGAAACATTGATTCCACAAGTAACTTGGGGAACAAGTCCTGGCATGGGAACCGACATTTCTTCGAAAGTTCCTGTTCCGGCTGAATTGCCTACAGAAAACGAACGTAAAGCGGCTGAAAAAGCGCTTGAATATATGGGACTTGAACCGGGAACACCAATCGCCGAGATTCCAATTGATTATGTATTTATCGGTTCTTGCACCAATGGTCGGATCGAAGATCTGCGTGCAGCAGCAAAAGTGGCTAAAGGTCACACGGTATCCAGTCAGGTTACAGCAATTGTTGTACCAGGTTCAGGACGTGTTAAAATCCAGGCTGAACAAGAAGGTTTGGATAAAATCTTTACAGAAGCCGGATTTGAATGGCGTGATGCGGGATGCAGCATGTGTCTGGCGATGAACCCGGATGTATTGAAGCCAGGACAACGTTGTGCTTCGACTTCCAACCGTAACTTTGAAGGACGTCAAGGACGCGGAGGACGTACGCATCTGGTATCTCCGGCAATGGCAGCCGCAGCAGCGGTTAAGGGCCACTTTGTGGACGTACGGGACTGGAATTTCAAAACGGAAGCAGCGATCTAATCTATAACAGACAGAAGGGAGAACGTTTAATATGGAAGAATTCAAAACATTACAAGGCATCGTTGCACCGGTAGACCGGGTCAATGTAGATACAGATGCAATCATTCCGAAACAGTTTCTTAAACGGATTGAGCGTACCGGATTTGGACAATTTTTGTTCTATGAATGGCGTTTTGATGAAGAGGGCAACAACAATGCTTCCTTCGAAATGAACAAACCTCGTTATGAAGGGGCATCCATCCTGATCTCTCGTGCCAACTTTGGCTGTGGGTCTTCCCGTGAGCATGCGCCATGGGCGATTATGGACTATGGATTCCGTTGTGTTATCGCTCCGTCTTATGCGGATATCTTCTATAATAACTGCTTTAAGAACGGAATCTTGCCAATCAAGCTGTCAGAAGAGCAAGTTGAAGACTTGTTCCAACGTACAGCTACACATGAAGGCTATGAGATGAATGTGAATCTGGAAAACAAAACGATTACTGATGCATACGGACTGCATATCGATTTTGATCTGGATGAGCATCGTCGTCAATTCCTGTTGCAAGGACTGGACGATATCGGTCTCACACTTCAACATGATGATGAGATCGCTGCGTATGAACAGCGCCACGCGGCAAAACTGTTCGGTTAATCGTTAAAGTGTCAGACAAGTAAAAAGCTTCTGCCTCCCCAAAGGAACCTTGTTCCTACGGGTGAAGCAGAAGCTTTTTGTCATTTCAGAAGCTAATTTTATGTTAAAGAGTCTTCTATACGTAGAACTCCTGATCCTTCTTGGCCGAATTCAACAGGTACTCCCCGTCATTCTCCAGTTCTCTGGATGCAATTTTGATCCGTGTGTAGTCCAGTCGCATTTCTTTAAGCACACGCTTAATGGCTTGAATTCCGAGTTTTTCATCCACAACATAGCAGTATATGTTCAATGCGAACGCCGTGACTGGATTTGCTGTCTTGCCCATATCGTGCCCATCGACAACGCCCAGCCCTTTCCAGCCCAACTCACTGATCAGTGCCTCACTAGCCTTATCCTTGAGCCACAGATCACGTTTACTTCCTGACATACTCTTCATGGGATATTGGATAAGCAATACGTAACCGTACTGATTGGACGCTTCCTCATAGCCCTGATCTATGAAGCGCGTTAGAAAATCACTTTTGTATTCAGTCTCATCACGATACGAACCAGGCCAGTCTGTTCTGGTCGTTGTGCCATAAGTTCCAACTGTACCGAGATGTTCCACAACCTGTCCTCCTTCAATCCAGTATTCCGCATAAAGTATCTTGCCATCTGTTTCTTTCCTATATAGGGTGAGCATTCATTTCCCTCCTAGCCGTATTTTTTTTATCTAATATATCTCTTTTTTGCAGATTCCTGTGCCAATATATGTATACTTTAAAGTTACATTAATAGAGGGAATATCGTCAATATATGACATCCTTGAAACGATATCGATATACATTCATGTGAGAAGTGATCTTTTGCTTGAATGTGATCTTCTTTTTTCATCTTATTTCCGACTGAATATGACAACGTTGTAACCGGATGAAGGGGAAATATCTGATAAACTGATTAGTAGATTATGGAAGGTTACATAGCGTCATTGATGTTACGCTGTAGAGAATCAGGTCGGATGTTCAAAAGACAAAAAGAATGGTGGATGAGGTATGAAAAAATGGTCGGCAGCAGTCGTTTTTCTTCTGTTCCTATGTTTATTTCCAGTCATGGCCCATGCAGACACCACGCCCTCGATTGTGCTCGACGGTGTAACCATTAATCAGCAGACGGGAGCACCTGCAGAAAATATCGGAAAGACGGTCATGGTTCCGATTCGAATTGTATCCGAGAACCTGGGTTATGAGGTGAAGTGGGAGAAGACAACTAAGTCAGTCCAGGTTCAAAAAGGAAACAGCATGATTCAAATGACGGCTGGCAAGGATGCGGCTACAGTGAATGGAACCGTGGTAAACCTGGATTCGCCCCCACTAATCAAACAGGGAACAACACTTGTTCCTTTACGCTTTGTCGGGGAAGGCATGGGTCTGCGTGTGGGCTGGGACAATGGAACCAAGACAGTAAGCCTATTTAGTATTCCTCCCGTCGTTGGAACGGAAGGTGACAGTGACCCCGTCGAGATGCCTGTGCCGGACGGTCTGACAGAACTTCAAGGCATCAGCTTCAGCGGAGATCGCCTGATTGTAGCGACAAACGGCAATATTAGCCCCAAAGTATCCAGTCTTGGTGGGCCAGACCGCATTATTATTGATCTGCCTGCATCGACATTCTCTCAGGAATTCATTCAGGGACAAGCCTCTAACGCGGATGGAAGTGGACAAATTCTCGTTACGGACTCACCCCTCGTTTCCAAAGTTCGGTATGCCATGTTCAGCAAGACGCCTTCCACCGTTCGTGTCGTTCTGGATCTAAGTCAGTCGGCCACAGCCAAATGGTCTGTTGGAGATAACAATGTCTTGCTCGTTGACCTGACAGCCACGAGTGGAGAACCTACAAGCCAACCGGCAGTACCTACGAATGATGGCAAAACGATTGTGGTCATTGATCCGGGACATGGTGGTCGCCAATCTGGGGCAGTGAGTTTGTCAGGAGCTTATGAGAAAGATTTCAATCTGGCTGTAGGGCTGAAGGTGCAGGCACTTCTTCAACAATACCAAGATATTCAGACGGTTATTACACGCCAGGATGATACAGAGCTTTCGCTTAAACAGCGCGTAGATATTGCTGAATTGAATAAGGCAGATGTTTTTGTGTCCATCCATGGAAACAAATTCACCACACCCGTACCAAACGGCATTGAAACGCTCTATAGTCGCAAAGAAAGCAAGACTTTGGCTGACACTCTTCACAAATATGTCTTGCCGGTAACAGGACTCAAGGATCGTGGCGTTAAAACGGCGAGTCTGCATGTGACCCGGGAAACAACCATGCCTGCTGTGTTACTTGAACTTGGTTTTTTAAGCAACCCAACGGATGAAGCAGTTATGCTCACCGAAGAATACCAGGACAAATGTGCACAGGCGATTGTAGACGGAATTGTTGAATTTTTGGGACTGTAAAGTAGATTGTGCGCAAATATGAAGGTTAGGGTAGTACGTTGTTTAGAGATGTATATTTGATAAATAAGGAAAAAAACAGACATTAACATGTAAAAAAAGCTTGATCTGACAACGTTTTTTTTCTGTTATGTTGGAATATATTCGCAACTTTTGAGAGCGAGGGGCGTCTAATAGGTGTCTGGTAATGCCCAAGCGGTCAGTCGGAGTTGGAAAATGACAACATGCGGCAAAAAAATATGAGAATGGTAGGGGTGAAGGATGAAGAAGTTCGGTTTTTTGGTACTGTTATTTGTCTTTGGGCTCGTTTTCCCGGGCTATAGTCATGCAGCAACAGACACGAAAATTATCCTAGACGGAAAAGAAATCGTACAGCCATCGGATACAAAGGCGGAAATTATCAACAGCAAGGTGATGGTTCCGATCCGGGTTGTGTCTGAGAATCTTGGGTATAGCGTGGAGTGGAAGCAACAAACACAAACGGTGACTATTAGCAAAGACAACACTGCCATGCAGATGATTGTTGGACAGAAGACGGCAACGGTGAACGGCAGTAACGTAAACCTGGATGCCCCGCCACTCGTGAAAAATGGTACTACACTCGTGCCTCTCCGATTTATAGGTGAGGAAATGGGTCTTAAGGTGGGTTGGAACAATACCACGAAGACGGTAACATTAGTTACCCAGAATTCAGGTTCCGGAAACGGGACAACCACACCTCCGAACTCTGGCAATGAAGGCGGAGGATCGGATCAGGACGGTCTTGTACTGGTGAACGGCATCAGCTTCAGCGACAACCGCTTCATGATTGCAACAAGCGGAAGTACGAAGCCGAACGTCTTCACGATGACAGGACCGGATCGAATCGTAATAGACTTGCCGAATACCGCATTTGCTGATTCATTCAGTGAAGGACAGGCTCTAGACAGCAACCAGAATGGACAACTCGTCGTTAGCGGCTATCCGGACGTGTCTAAGATTCGTTACTCGTTATACAGCAACAGTCCATCTACACTTCGTTTTGTGATTGATCTGTCCAGTTCAAAAGGGTACAGTGTGCAAAATGATTCCGGACTGATTATGGTTGACCTCAATAATCAAAGTGGTACACCTGCTCCTCCAGTTGGTGATAATGGCAAAAAAGTTGTCGTTATTGACGCAGGTCATGGAGACCAGGATCCTGGGGCAATCGGTGTAACAGGCAAACGTGAAAAAGACTTCAATCTGGCAATGGCACTGAAAGTGGAAGCCTTGTTGAAAAAAGAATCCAAAATTGACGTTGTGTTAACGCGCAGCGATGATACATTCTTGGCATTAAAAGAACGTGTGAAGATTGCACAAGACATAAAAGCGGATATCTTCATCTCCATTCATGCTAATAGTGGCCCTGCTGCTGCGAACGGTGTAGAGACATTCTATACACGCTCCAACAGCAAAGCACTTGCTACAGTGATGCACAAGTATCTTTTGCAGTCTTCCGGACTGAAAGATCGTGGAGTGAAAACGGCAAGTCTCCATGTAACCCGTGAAACGACAATGCCAGCAGTTCTGCTGGAAGGTGGATTCCTTAGCAACAAGAGTGATGAAGCAGCCCTGTTCACAGAGAGTTTCCAGAACAGCGTTGCCAAAGGTATTGTTGCAGGAATCAAGGAGTATCTGGGAATTAAATAAGGGACAAGCCCTTATGTTGAGGAGGCGGAGTTAGAATGAACAAGAAAATATGGATTGCAGCTTTGCTGGTAACGGTTATGGCAGTTGCTGCTGGATGTGGAAGCAAGCCAACAGCTGCTCCGAATCAGACGCAAGGCGCAGGAAGCGAGACCAATGTGACCGAGGTTGAAGGCGAAACAATTACCGAACCGGTAACCGCTGAACCTGAAGAGAACACAACACCTACAGAATCCACAGAAGGCAGCTCGGAGGGAACGACTACAACTACTCCGCCAAGCGAAACGTCTACGGAGACGCCAGCAACTTCTGAAAGTAATCAAAAGAAAACAATCACTGTATTCTATACGGATGAAGAAGAACTGGAGTTGCACAAAGCTTCGGCAGAGATTTCATATGCATCGGATGATGCCAAATACAAGGCTGCCTTTGAATCACTGCAACAGAGCAAAGACGCTAAACTTGTTCCACTGTGGGCGAAAGAAATTGAATTGAAATCTGTTCAGTTCAAGGATGGAGCTCTTACGCTGGATATTCATTTGCCGGATACGGCACGTCTTGGTGCAGGTGGAGAATCCTATGCGCTGGATGCTCTAAAACAAACATTCTTCCAGTTTGATGAAGTTAAATCACTTGACTTACTGGTGGACGGTCAGCAGTCCGAGAGTCTGATGGGCCATGTGGATCTTGAACATCCAATGACAAGATCCGAATAGGCTGTACAGCAGGCTGTCGTACCGTGAAGCCACGGAGTATAGGTCGTTTTACATGAGAGAGGGGAATCATAGGTGACTTTTAAATATAACCATCCATCACACTCTAAAAAAGTAGTATCAGCCGTGCTTGCAGGCATGATGGCCCTTAGCGCCGGCGGAGCTGCCATGGCAGCAGAATCAACAGAAACGGGGCAGGGTCAGACTGCTGCAATAACGAATACGGCTGCACCAACTGGTTTGTTCAGTGACATCAAGGTCGGATACTGGGCTGAGAAACATGTGTACAAACTGGCATACCAAGGCATTCTTCTCGGTAATAACGGCCTGTTCCGTCCAGGAGACGCGGTAACACAGCAAGAAGCTGTAACGATGGCAATCCGTTTTATGAATCAAGAGGGCCAGTTGAAGACCGACACGGCTGCGGCATTACCGACAAACATGGAAGTGGGAAATTATTTCAAGCCATATGTCGCGCTGGCACTTCAACTGGGACTGATTGATAAGACGGAAGAATCAACGGTGGATGTATCCAAGACATCCTGGGGTCAAAAACCGGCTTCACGGGAATGGATTACGAAATTGTTAATCCGTTCATTGGACAAGGATGCTGAAGCCAAGGCTCAAAACAATCAATCTACCGGATTTGCTGATAATGCAGATATCTCCGAAAGTGGTAAAGGTTATGTCAATCTGGCTGTTAGCCTGGATCTGGCCAAAGGTGTAGAAGGCAACAAATTCAATCCAACCGGTTCCGTAACCCGTGCTCAACTCGCTACCTTCTTCAGTCGTGGCGAATCGTTGACCGATACAGCGTATCCCAACACATCCACGGGTTATGTGACTGGATTGAAAGATGGGCAGATCACGCTGGTTGTGGATGGCAAAGCCGTTAACTTCACAGTGAACAGCAGTACGCCTTACTTTACGAAAGACAGTGAAACTCGTGCTTCATCCACTGATGTGAAGCTGTATACAAAAGTTCAGGTTGTAGGTTCTACAGGTGTGGCTTCCTATGTGGAAGTCGTTGATGCTACACCGCAGGTGGAAAGCGTTGAGGGGACTTTTGCGCGTTCCTTGTCAGGAAATAAAATTGGTATCTTTGTAGGCGAAAATTACGAAACGTACAGTTATGATGAGGCAACTGCATTCATCGATCAGAATGGTAATGCAATCAAACTGTCCGATATTACAGCAGATAGCATCATCGAAGTACAGCGTGAGACGTTCTCGGCTGACAAAAAAACAGTCGTTATTCGTGTGAAATCCGGCATTGTGAACAAGAGTGACAATGGTGTCATTGCTGAAGTGTCTACTTCTGGAAAAACGATCAAGCTTGTTAATGCAGCGGGTGCTACAGAACAGTTTGCATACAATGACAATCTGATTATCACATATCAAAACCGTATTTTGTCAGTGGCTGATCTCAAAGCCGGCAGTGCCGTGAAATACACCGTAAAGGATAGTGTTCTGCAAACCATCGCATTGTCTCAAGGTGTGGAGCAATCTGTACGCGGAACATTGGTTGAGATCGGTGGCAACCAGTCCACGTTAACGTTCAAACGTGAAGGGGGTTCCCTTGAAGCGAAACTGCTGACTGAAAAGCCGGAAGTCATTATCAATGGCATTCAGGATGCAACGTTGAATGATCTGATCACGGATGCAACGAACGGGGATCAGGTGGAGCTGACATTGAACTCTGACGATCAGGTAACGCGTATTCAGGTCATTGGACGTCAAATGGAACCTAAGAACGGGGTAACGGTTGTATATTACAACAGTAAAACAAAGGTACTTACTGTACTGGACAACAACAAGAAGCCGTTTGTATTTACATTGGATGAGAAAACCAAACTGGATTACAATACGACCAAACCTACACTCGCTGGTCTGGAGTCGCTTTTAAATGATGGTCGCAAATTGGATCTGACTTATGTGGGAACACGTGCGTTGTCCGTTAAGGTGATTTACAAGTACGAAGGTACGATCAGCAACATTGATACTTCTGGCAAAAAAATCAGTTTGTTGTCTGGTAATCAGACAATCACAGTGCCTTACACTACCGCTCCTACGGTTGAAATCTATAACAAATCCGGCGCAAGTCTGGGAGATTTGAAGATTGGTGACAACGTTACCGTAACGCTTGGAGCAAATCAGGATGTGGTGCAGAGGGTTGCACTGAACACTGTGGCTCAATTTGAAGTGGTTGCCCTGGAAGCGAATGGTCGTATTCGAGTGAAATCGGATCTGTTGACAAGTCAGTTCTACGTGGATCAAGCGGTACTGACTGGAGAGAGTGGTCAGACGATCACGCCTTCACAATTGACAGCAGGCAACCTGATTAATGTAACGTTTGAAGGAGCTACGCCAAAAGCAGTTCAAGTCGTGAAGCGTACGCTGGCTGAAGTTACAGCAGTGGATGCTTCATCCGTAACGCTCAAGCAGTTTAACGGTCAGACTGAAACGGTGCCTGTTAGCGGTTCGGTTAAAGTCGTTAAATCTGGCTCTACATTAACTTCACTGACGAGTCTTACGGTTGGAGATCGTGTCGAAATGACAAAAGATACGGATAATTCCACACGCTTCAGAGTGCTGACTGTCATGAGCAAACAATTCTGGTCTTATGATGGCGTGGGCAACCAGATTCTGGTTAAACGGGAAACGACAGCTGACACAAATTATCGTTTTGCACTCGGATCAAGTGTATTTGTTCACCAGGGTGACAATACTTTAAGCGTGCAATCTCTCAGAGATAATGATAATATTGTATTGTATCTCCTGAACAATGTTATTCTGGAGATTCAAAAACAGTAATCGTTTCTTTTCGAGGATCAAAAGAATGACCGTCTTGATACGGGATCTTTC
The DNA here is from genome assembly GCF_001570725.1 of Paenibacillus amylolyticus. Taxonomy (GTDB): domain Bacteria; phylum Bacillota; class Bacilli; order Paenibacillales; family Paenibacillaceae; genus Paenibacillus; species Paenibacillus amylolyticus_A. The sequence continues at coordinate 2,960,464 of NZ_BCNV01000001.1, read as the reverse complement.
CCGCATCAAGACGTTTTTTTTGCAAGCTTTTTGAGGTCCCCGCAAAGTACTTGGATGAAGCTTCGAAGTAAGGCTCCTCAGCATGGAGTCATTTTGTGGGAGGTAGCTCTTCATGAATGCAGCGACGGTTAGACATATACTCGAAACTATGGAAGCAATGTTTCCTGATGCACATTGCGAATTAAATCACAGCAATGCATTTGAATTGACGGTAGCTGTCCTTTTGTCTGCCCAGTGCACCGATGAAACGGTGAACAAGGTAACCGCAGATTTGTTCCAGAAATACAGAAGCCCAGCAGATTATCTGGCGGTTCCTCTCGAAGAGCTGGAACAGGATATTCGGCGGATTGGATTGTATCGGAACAAGGCCAAGCATATTCAGAACATGTGCCGAATTTTAATAGAGCAGTATGGCGGTGATGTACCGCAGGAACATGATCAGCTTGTGACGCTACCAGGTGTTGGTCGGAAAACCGCGAATGTAGTTGTTTCCAATGCGTTTGGAGTACCGGCAATTGCAGTAGATACTCATGTTGAACGAGTATCCAAGCGGCTGGCGCTTGCGGGTTGGGATGACTCCGTACTTGAAGTCGAAAAGAAACTAATGAAGCGCGTACCCCGGGATGAGTGGACTTTAACTCACCACCGGTTTATATTTTTTGGACGCTACCATTGTAAGGCACAGAACCCTGCTTGTCATGTCTGTCCATTGCTGGACATATGCAGGGAAGGGAAAAAACGTATGAAAACGTCCCAAATCAGGAAAGATAAGGAACGTGTCACCACCCGAAAACGCAAAATAAATTAATGAGCAGAAAAGGATGAATAATCATGAAATGCATTTCCGTGTACACTGACAATTTTGAGGCCTTCTCCGATATTTTTGAACAAATCGTTGAACAGGAAATGGCTGAAAATGAAGAAAAAGAAGTAGAAGGCATCACAGTGAGCCATTCTGGCGACGTGCCTGAACATTATCTGGAGCGTATGTCCGTTAAACCAGAAGTTGTTGTTATGAGAGACAAGGGCAGAGACATCACAATTCTGCAACATGGACAAGTATTTGAAATTTTGCTGCCTTCCATGGAGAATGCAGTTTCTTAAGAATTAATTAAACAATTCGTTCTGTTGCATTAATGTCATGAGAATCATTGTGCTTAAGGTGATCGCATCGATATTCATGCAACAGACACTTGGCGTAAGCATTTTGCTATATGCTGAATATAGAACGTATTACAGATAAAACCGACTTGGTCGGTTTTATTTTTTTTAGATTATCGAATTTATACGTTCATTTATGTATATTCAATTCCAACCGTTCAAATTCAAACTTGATAATGTTAAAATAAATGTTGTAAAAGAGATAGACGTCAAAACGGATGTCAAATTAGAGGAGCCAGGGGGAAGGCCAGTCATGTCCAGAACAGATTACCCAAAAGAAATGGCTAAACCTCTGCTTCCGCTGCGTGAAGCAATGGAGCAGACAGGGGACCATACGGCTGTACAGGCTTTAACGGATTTAATCAGCAAGGCGGAAATGAAACATCTGACGATTGCGTTCTGTGGTCACTTCTCTGCAGGCAAATCGAGTCTCATCAACAGTTTATGCGGTAAGCGGGTGTTGCCTTCAAGCCCTGTGCCAACAAGTGCGAATGTGGTGTCTATACGTAATGGTAAGCCGAGAGCGCTTATTTATACATCTGCAAACGTAAGCGCTGACAATAGTGCAGGAACACTTGAAGTCTCTCCAGAGGAATTGGAGGCGTATTGCAAAAATGGCGGAGCGTACAGCTCGATTGAGGTATGGGATGATATACCGCTGCTGAAAGATGATGCTGTTCTGCTGGATACACCAGGCGTGGACTCAACAGATCGCGGGCACAGTCTCGCGACCCATTCTGCACTGCATCTGGCGGATGTGGTGTTCTATGTCATGGACTATAATCATGTTCAGTCCGAGACAAACCTTTCATTTGCCAAGAGTCTGTCGGATTGGGGCAAACCGTTGTTTCTGATCGTGAACCAGATCGACAAGCATCGGGAGCGTGAGCTTTCTTTTGAAAAATATACCGAAGGTGTAGAAGCTATATTTGCGGCCTGGGAAGTCAGATATGACGGACTGTTGTTTACTTCCCTTCGTGACAAGGAGCATCGCTATAACCAGTGGGATGATATTCCGGAACTCATTGGACACATGATGCAAGAGAAGGAAGCATTAATCACGCACAGTTTGGCAAGTTCGGCCAGTCATGTAACGGAGCAACATCTGACAAGACAAGCGGAGAAACGTGAAGAAGAAGAGAATTCCCTCCTGGATGAGATTGGTGGCAAGGAAGGAATTGAACGCTTGGAACGAGAGCTAGAGCTTCTTGATCAACAAGCAGCAGACATTCGTAACGGGCCTTCGCGAGTGCGCGAGAAATTCCGGGCAGAGCTGGAACCTCTTCTGGCCAATGCAAATCTCACACCTGCGGATATTCGTGCGTCTGCTGCTGGCTATTTGGATAGCCGCAAACCAGGTTTCAGGGTAGGTTTATTGTTCTCAGGTGGCAAAACCGAGCAGGAGAAACAACGCCGCGCTTCTGAGCTGGTCAGACTGCTACAGGATCAGACTTCCGGACAAGTGGAGGTACATATTCGCACAATGCTCAGGCAGCTGGGTGAATCCCATCAACTATGGGGGGCGGAGTGGGAGCAGGCGCTCAATACGGAACTGCCTGCTGTAGATGAAGCGCTATTGGAGATGAAACGCAGTGCCAGTGCAGAGGTGTCACCCGAGTATGTGATCCAGTTCAGCAAAGATGTGCGGGGCGAGATTGAGGCCCGCTATCGCAGGTCGGCCATGATGCTGGCCGACCGCATGCTGGAGGCGCTGGCAGCGCGAGGCGAAGCCGCGCTCCTTGCGCTGAACGCCAGCCGCGCAGCGCTGCTGGCGCAATCCGCGGCGGCGGCGCGCTACACTGCGCTCCAGCGCAGCGCCGCCGCAGAAGCAGCAGGGCTGCGCAGCCTGCTGCCCCATGCGGGCCCCCTACCCTCCGGGATATTGCCGGAGGTGAAGGGCCCGCACGTGCCCGCGGTGCCTGAACCGGGCGAAGCTCCCGGTTCGCATGCGGGCACGTCAACGTCTGTGGCTGCGCAGCCACAGACGCCAGAGGCACCGCCAGCGCAGCGCGCAGTCGCGGCGGCGGTGCCAGGGCCAACGGCGGCGGCTGGTGCTGAACGCCGCCGACGCCTGGACGCAGCAGCGGCACGGCTCGAAGCCGCTGCTGCGCTGGTGGAGCCGTACCCCGCCATGGGGTCGGCGGTACGGGATCTGCGTGCACGCGCGGCTTCGCTTGCGGGCGGCACGTTCACACTGGCGCTGTTCGGAGCATTCAGCGCCGGCAAATCCTCCTTCGCCAACGCGTTGCTGGGCGAAGCCGTACTACCCGTCTCGCCGCATCCAACGACAGCGGCGATTAACCGGATTATGGCTCCTGCCGGGGGCGCGGAGCATGGTACAGCCCGGGTCCGGATGAAGACCCGGGACGCCTTCCAGGAAGATCTGGGCTATTCCTTCCGATTGCTCGGACTGGGTGAGCCTGGAACCGAGTGGCAGAAGCGAGTTAAATCGCTCTCACCACAGGATGTACATCCGGCGGGACGCCCGCATTACAGCTTTTTGCAGGCGGCGGCAGCCGGTTGGGAAGAGACAGCGGATCAGTTAGGTCAGGATGTGCTGGTGGATCTGGATGGTTATCGTAACTTTGTTGCGAACGAGAAGAAGTCCTGTTTTGTGGACAGTATCGATCTGTATTACAGCTGTGATGTAACTGAACAAGGCATTGTGTTGGTGGACACACCAGGAGCAGACTCTGTGAATGCTCGTCATACGGGTGTAACCTTCAATTATATGAAGAATGCGGATGCACTCATTTTCGTAACGTATTACAACCATGCGTTCTCCCAAGGAGATCGCCAGTTCCTGAACCAGTTGGGACGTGTCAAAGATAGTTCTGCCATGGATCAGATGTTCTTTGTCGTGAATGCCAGTGATTTGTCTTCCTCCGAGGAAGAACTGGAGCAGGTTCTCGATCATGTGAGCACTCAACTACGCAGTAATGGAATTCGGGCACCACGACTCTTCCCGGTATCCAGTATACTGGCGATGGAAGGTAAGATGGGCGGAGATTCGAACCTGCTGGAGCAATCCGGATTTAACCGGTTTGAGGAAGAGTTCAACCAATTTGCAGGCAGAGAATTAGCCGATCTTGCCGTCGGTGGTGCTTCCGAAGAGATGGCACGTGTCATTCAGCGGCTGAAGAAGCGTGCCGAGGATGCAGCTCAGGGTGAGGAAGCATTGCAGCAGCGGCGGGATGAACTGGAGACCATTCAGGGACAGTCACGCCAGCGCATACAGCGACTTGCAGAGCGATCCATGAAGGAAGAATTGTCACAGGAAACAGCAGAATTGCTGTTCCATGTGCGGCAGCGACTTGCCTATCGTCTTGGTCTATTTATGGCAGAAGCATTCCATCCATCCGTACTTCGAGAGGATCGGGGCAATCTGAAGACGGCTTTTGCAGCCTGTGGACGTGAACTGTTGCGCATGATTGCCATTGAATTGGAGCAGGAATTGCTTGCGACAACCCTCAGACTTGAACAGGCAGGGCAGACCTGGCTGATGAAGCAAGTTACGGAATGTATAGACGAGGTGAGACAGTTATCTGGGGGTGTAGATGTATCACTGCCATTGAACGAACGTTGGACTACACCTGTGCTTGAAGAGGTTCGTCTGGAAGAACCGTCTGGATGGAAAAGCTATTTGAATTACTTCCGTAATCCGAAACAGTTCTTTGAAGGGGACGGACGTCAGCGATTACAGGAGGCACTTGATCCAGTCCTCAAACAGATGATCATTGAAGTTCTTCCTGCTGCGCAAGACAAGCTGATTCAGTTTTATGACAACCAGCTTCGTCAATCCTTGCAACACCAATCCTCTCAGTTGGAAGAACGTCTGGACGAGGCGGTGAGCGGAATTCAAGATACGCTGGAGAGCGGAATTCCTGCCGAGCAATGGTCGAGCTTGTCTGTACAACTGGAACAGATGGAACGCAGTTAAATTCGCGGTATAACGCGTATTCTCTGGAAGTCTTTGTAAAACAAAATGAATGATACAGCAACAGATTGAAAATGTTGCGTAAACCAACCGAAAAAGGCTCCTGCCGAAAAGGCATACAGGGAGCCTTTTTTTGGTACGAACAACCTGAAATAAAGAGAATATTCAAACATTTGATTGAAAGGTGGGCATTTACCTTCGTTAATGCGTCAATAAGCTGAAAGCAGGCAGAATATGGTCTGTTATTCGCTTTGCCGCGAATGGGGTACGGTGATAAACTTCATAAATGTTCATAGTATTTTTGAACGACATAAGAGGAGGAGAAACATGGATGTTCTTAGGCAACTGCAAACCTTTTTTTGGGAAAAGCGAACGTATTTATTTGTATCAATCTTGTTCCTCGCCTTAGCGACCGCACTTGGGTTGGTGTATCCGTACATGCTGAGGATACTGATTGATGACATTATTGTTCCGCGCACTTTTGAAGACGTTCCCATAATTGCCTTGACTGTGTTAGGTGTAGTTATTTTGAAAGCGGGAATGCAGTTTTTACATGGCTTTTACGGAGGACGCTTGGGTAACTTCCTGGCGTACAGACTTCGTAACGCATGTTACGAAAAGCTTCAATTTTTATCCTTCCGTTATTATGATACGGCCAAGACAGGTGATCTGATGTCCCGCCTCACGGGAGATTTGGAAGCCATCCGTAACTTTATCGGATTTGGTTTCGCCCAGATTCTCAACATGGTTTTGATGGTCGTATTCGGCGCAATCATGATGATGACCATGAGTTGGCAGCTTACGCTGTTCACGCTCATATGCATCCCATTACTTGCCTTCGTTGCGCTGAGATTCGAATCCAAAATTCACCCTGCGTTTCAGGAGATGCGGCTGGCGCTCAGTTCACTGACGACAGCGGTACAGGAGAATATCACTGGCGTACGTACGGTAAAATCCTTTGCACGTGAGCCTTATGAAGTGGAGAAATTCTCCACACGCAATGAACGTTACAAGACAAATCAGATTCATGCCGCAACATTGTGGAGTCGCTACTTTCCGATCATGGAGATTCTTGCTTCGGTAAGCATCGTGCTGTTGCTGGTGATCGGTGGAAGAATGGTTATACAGAAGACGCTGACACTCGGTGAACTCGTTGCCTTTTTCAGTTTGATCTGGTACATAATCGGTCCAATGTGGAACCTTGGGTTCCATATCAACAACTATACGCAATCCAAAGCTTCAGGTGAACGGGTGCTCGAACTGCTCAATACACCAGTGGATGTGGAAGAAACGCAAGATCCGGTCATTGTGGAGGCAGACCAGGTGAACGGCCATGTTACGTTTGAATCCGTTACCTTTGCCTACGGCAACAAAATGCCAGCGGTAACCGATATTAACTTTGATGCTGCACCTGGTTCTGTAATCGGTTTCCTCGGGGGAACAGGTTCAGGTAAATCAACCATCATTCAGCTTCTGATGCGTGCATATAACGTCAACTCGGGAACGATCAAGCTGGATGGCAAAAACATCAAAGACATAGGCATCCGGAGTTTGCGGAGTCAGATCGCTTCTGTTTTCCAGGAAACATTCCTGTTCTCATCCAGTATTCGCAATAATATTTCATACGGACTTAAGAACGTCACCACGGATGAGATTATCCGTGCAGCCAAACTGGCCAAGGCTCATGACTTCATTATGGAGTTCCCGGACGGATATGACACGGTGGTTGGTGAACGCGGCATGGGATTGTCGGGTGGACAGAAACAGCGGATTGCGATCGCGAGGGCTTTGCTGAAAAATCCGAAAATCCTGGTACTTGATGATGCAACCAGCGCCGTGGATATGGAGACGGAACATGAGATTCAATCCGGTTTCCAGGAAGTCATGCGAGGCAGAACGACATTTATTATTGCACACCGGATTTCTTCTCTGCGGCACGCAGACGAGATTTTGGTGCTGGATGAAGGTCGCGTGGTACAACGTGGCAAACATACCGAACTCATTGAAGTGCCTGGACCGTACCAGGATGTTTATAAAATTCAATATGCAGATTATATTGCCCGCGGTAAGCGGGAGGCTGGGGAGCAGGTGAATTCATGAGTGCCGAAACGATAGCAGACAGGCGCGAGGCCAAAGGCGCCTCTGAGAAGAAACTGAATGAACGATTTGTATATCAGGACGATGAAATCATTGAAAAACCGTTTAACTGGAAAGAATTCGGACGTTTGTTTGCATACATGAAACCTTATGCGAAACAACTGTTACCACTCGTTATTCTAATGATGATCTTGGGTACCATTACGAAATTGTCCGTACCATTTTTGATCAGTCTGGCGATTGACCGGGCCATCGCACCGGCAAATGGGTTGCCGAGTATGACTATGCTTTATCTTATTGCAGGCTCCATATTCGTGTTGTATCTCATTCAATGGGCTGCCAATACGTACCGGATCAAACTGACCAACATTATCGGGCAGCGCGTTATTTATGATCTACGCTCGGATCTGTTCAAGCATATCCAGAAGCTGTCCTTTAACTTTTTTGACAAAAGACCGGCAGGTTCCGTACTGGTACGGGTTACGAATGATATTAACTCCCTTCAGGATCTGTTTACGAACGGTGCAGTTAACGTCATGATCGACTGCGTACAGCTGCTCGGGATCATTGTGATCTTGCTGTTGATTAACTGGAAACTGGGGCTTGCCGTAATCATTACGGTGCCGATCATGTTTATTATCTCGACCAAACTGCGGGTGCTGATCCGCCGTGCTTGGCAGGATGTGCGCATGAAGAACTCCCGGATTAACTCCCACTTGAATGAATCCATTCAGGGGATTCGAGTGACTCAGGCTTATACACAGGAAAAAGAGAACATGAAATACTTTGACAACATGAACCTGTCCAGCAAAAAGTCATGGGATAAAGCGTCAGCGATGAACCAGGGCTTCGGACCTCTGATTGAGATTACCGGTGGATTTGGTACATTAATTCTCTTCTGGTTTGGTGCCTATCTGATTCAAGAAGGTCAGTTGACTGTGGGGTTGCTTGTCGCTTTTGCCAACTATGTCGGCAACTTCTGGGACCCAATCAACCGTCTGGGACAGATGTACAATCAGCTACTGGTTGCGATGGCGTCATCGGAGCGTATCTTCGAATTCATGGATGAAAAGCCAAGTATCGCAGATAAACCAGGTGCGAAGCCACTTCCTTCTATTAAAGGAGATATCGCATTCGAAAATGTTGTGTTCGAATACGAGAAAGGCAGACAGGCGCTGAAAGGAATCAGCTTCTCGGCGGCTGCGGGACAATCGATTGCGCTTGTTGGTCATACGGGCTCAGGTAAAAGTACGATCATCAATCTGATCAGCCGTTTCTATGATATATCCGGCGGACGTCTCACCATTGACGGACAGGATGTACGGGATGTAACGGTAGAGAGTTTACGCAGCCAGATCAGTATTGTATTGCAGGATACCTTCATCTTCTCGGGTACCATTCGTGACAATATTCGATTTGGACGATTGGATGCAACCAATGAAGAGGTGGAAGACGCGGCAAAAGCAGTTAATGCGCATGAGTTCATCATGAAACTGCCTGGCGGATATGATACCGAAGTAGAGGAACGCGGGAACGTATTATCCATGGGACAACGACAATTGTTATCCTTTGCCCGTGCGCTCCTTGCTAATCCGCGCATATTGATTCTGGATGAAGCTACAGCCAGCATTGACACCGAAACAGAGCTGAAAATTCAGGAAGCGTTGAAGGTACTGTTGCAGGGAAGAACGTCCTTTATGGTCGCTCACCGTCTCTCAACTATCCGTAATGCAGATAACATTATTGTCCTGGATCATGGTGAAATTAAAGAAGAAGGCAACCATGAGCAGCTGATTCAAAAACAAGGCGTTTATAATGGATTAATAGAAGCTCAATACCGATTTTTGTAATGAACTTCTTGGATGCCCGTGAAGCGTCTGAACACATATGAACTTATAACACTCTGGCGTTCCATAGCCTGATCCTTCAATAATAAGTGCATCTTATTCATTGAAGACAGGTTAGAGGATAGCTGGAGTGTTTTTTTTATTCGTTAGTGTGGTATGTTATATTTTTGAAGAATGAAATCAATACAATCGTTCATGGCTGGAGGAAGATCAATGCAGATGCACAACAGCGAAATAAAATCAGAGCATTTTGATCACCTGGATCATATGAACTTTAGGCTCATTAATGTAAGTTATACGAGTGGTCCTGCGACGGAGTGGCTTCTGAGGAAACACTTCATTGAAACATACATGTTGTTATTTGTAGCCAGTGGACAAGGATGGTTAAAGATCGATGGGAGTTTCATCGAATTAAAGGCGGGAGGACTGTACGTAGGCTTCCCAGGGCAGCTGGTTGAGGCGAATGTGCATTCGTTGGATGAACGAGGCTTGTATCACATGAACTTTGATGTCATGTACGCAATGGAGCAGGAGGGTGAAACAGCCCTGGATATAATGAAACAACTTTTGCGTAATGAAGTGAATGGTGAGGTCACCTCATCTTCACCCGTTGCTGTTGGCGTGATCTGTCAGATGATTTACCATCATACATTGAAGAAGGATGGCTTGCAACGGTACTATGGTCAGATTCGTTTTCAGGAACTGTTGTATACCATGTTTTACGACGGAGCTTATGCAGAAAAGACAGATCTCACTTCACCGATTGAACATGTTAAAGCCTATATGGAGCAGAATTATGCGAAGAGATTAACCATCGAGGAATTAGCAATTGTTGCACGAATGAGCCCGCGTCATTTCATGCGTTTGTTCAAGAAAAGATATGGCTGTAGTCCAGTGGACTATTTAACCTTTTATCGAATCAAACAAGCCCAGATCTTAATGAGAAATGATCATAGTCATCGACTCAAGGATGTGGCATCATACGTGGGTTATCAGGATGAGACGTATTTCCGGCGTAAATTCAAGCAAATCTCCGGCATTCCACCGGCAGCGTTTATACGTAATAGCAAGCAAAAAATTGCTGCGGTTCATTCTGTGAGCATTGGCATACTGCTTGCATTGCAGATCATTCCATGTGCCGCGCCGGCAAGTCATCCATGGACATACTATTACCGACGTAAATATGAAACGGACAAAGTTATGCCACTCGCAGAGGGGGAGACCATCTGGCTGGAACAGCTTCTATTAGTTAAACCTGATTATATTATTACTGCTGGCACGGAGTCTGAGACTTTACAAAGTCAGCTTCATTCCATTGCTCCTGTGTGTGACCTCCCGTGGGGAAAAGGCGATTGGAGAGAACATTTGAGATATGTTGCAAGCTTTTTGGACAGGTCGGATATTGCAGAGGTATGGCTTCAAAGATATGAAGAGAAGGCAATGATCATTAAGAACCAGCTTGCGGATTTCATACGAAAAGACAGTCTGGTTGTCCTGAAAGTATATGGCGAAGAATTGCAGATGTTAGGTCCAAGGAGCATTGCTTCCGTTTTTTACGTGGATATGCAAATGGAGGGTCCCGAAGGAATTGAGACTTATTGGGAACGGGGCACAGTGACCATGAAAGAGCTGTGTGTTCTCAACGTTGAAAGAATATTATTGATTGTGGGTGATGACGAGACATCCAGGCAAACATGGGTGGATGTGCGGAAGTCGGAAGAGTGGATAAAGTTAATGGCGGTACAGAATGGCAGAATGGATATTCTTTTGTCGAGCGTCCTGCTGGACTACACTGCATTTACCCATGAGCTTATGTTGGATGAAATATTAAAGCTATGGCAAGATCGTCCATAGCAAAAAGTCTGAATAGTCAATATCATGCCAGATCATATTTTATTATACTACTCCTATATCTTAGTGATAATGATAATTATTATTGATTAGACATTGTCATATATTAATGACCTATAGGGGGTACATACAGAATGAGATTCAGATGGTTAACCGTAATATGCACAATGATGTTGATGCTCGTTATTGCTGCTTGTGGGGCAGCAGGCAAAGAAGCATCCCCGGGCGAGGGACAAGAAGCGGGTACCGCCAATGCTTCAACAACAGAAGCAAGTCAGGTGAAGAAAGTGAACACGGAAATGGGAGAAGTTGAAATTCCGGCCAATCCACAAAAAATAGTTGGTTTGTCCGTTGTATATCCAGAGTTTTTATATTCACTTGGCATCGTACCCATTGCCGTACAGAACTACCATGAGGATTTTCCTTCTTACTTGCAAGAGCCATTTGCAATCACGATGAAAATGGGAATAGGAAGAACGCCTAACTTTGAAGCCCTGATGGAGGCAGAGCCGGATTTAATTATCGCTCCTGACTGGTGGTCTAAAAAGGACTATGATCAACTTACTTTGATTGCACCTACCGTACTTTTGCCACAGCGTGATGATTGGCGCGATGAACTGCGGGATATGGCCAAAATTTTGGACAAAGAAGAACAGGCAGAAAAGGTAATTCAGGATTTGGTAGCAAAGGAGAAGATAGCTGCTGACAAATTGCACAATCTGATTGGTGAGGAGACGGTTCTCTACATTAGAGTGATGGAAAAAGAAATCGTACTTCATGGGGAGAATCTCGACCGAGGAAACTTTGTCCACAAACGATTGGGAATGAAGCCACTTCCTAATTTCCCGAAAGATCAAACTGCCATGTCCGTATCCTTGGAAGTACTGCCTGAATACGATGCAGATCATCTGATTGTTCAGTTGGATGATGAGACCAATCCGGAAATTAAAAAGAAATTTGAAGATATGTTATCGACATCGTTATGGAAAAATCTGAAAGCTGTTAAACAGGACCATGTTTACATGGTGGGTGGTAAAGAATGGTTCAATCTGGGAATGTCTCCGCTTGCCGACGAATATGTCATTGACGATATTGTGAGTGCTTTTGAAGAAAAAAACAAATAAAGCATCTGCATCTGTTAGATGAATCTCTTATTCATAACTCAATTAACAGGGGGTGTTTACAATGAATGAAGAAGATATCTATGATGTAACCATCATTGGAGGCGGCCCTGCCGGCATGTATGCAGCTTTTTATGCAGGGATGCGTGATATGAAAGTCAAAATCATTGATGGTAAAGACCGACTTGGTGGTTTTCTACATACCTATTCGGAAAAAACAATTTGGGATGTAGGTGGCCTGCCGCCTATGAAATGTTCGAAGTTGATCGAATGGCTTGTTCAGCAAGCGAATACGTTTAATCCAACGGTCGTATTGAATTGCAAGGTGGAAAGGTTCACTCGATTGGATAACGGAATATGGAGTATGTACACCGCTGGAGGCGAGATACATTATACACGTACGATCATTGTCGCGGTAGGCCGTGGTATCGCAGAGATTCAGAAGCTGGAGCTTCAGGAGCCGATTGAACATGAGCAAGAGAATCTTCATTACACCGTGCAAAATCCAGAACATTTCGCTGGGAAGCGTGTACTCATTTCGGGTGGAGGCAACAGTGCTGTAGACTGGGCCATTGAACTTGCTCAACTTGCTCGCAGTGTAGTCGTAATCCACCGGAATAATGAGTTTCGTGCAATGGAACGGAATGTCAGTGAGATGAACAACATAACAGATGTGAGAACACCATATAGCATCACGCAGCTTCATAATCATGGTAAGCGAATCCAGCAGGTTGTGATTACGCATATGGAAAGTCAGGACAATGTAGTGTTGCAAGTGGATGAAGTCGTCATTAATCACGGATATAAAAGCAATCTAAGTGATCTTGCCAGTTGTGGTTTAGAAATGAACGATGGAATGGTTCTAATGAGCCACCATGCACAGACGAGTCTTCCGGGTGTTTTTGCAGCAGGGGACTGTGCGACCCACGAGAGCAAAGTTAGACTCATTGCAGGAGCCTTCAATGATGCGATCGTGGCAGTCAATAGTGCCAAACAATATATGACGCCAGACGCACCCAAGATGGCTTATGTTTCTTCCCATAATGAAATCTTCAGAGAAAAAAATCGACAAATCCCAAGTCTTTAAACTTGGGATTTGTTTGCGTATTTCGATTCGCTTGCGTATTAAAGTTTGCTCTTTTAACATTTCCTTAATTTTGGGAGGAATGGAAGGAGTATCGAATCTGTGAGCGGTAATTGTAAAATTTGATCGAAAAAACACAAAAAATCTTGTAAAATTCACAAGAAAAATAGGGAGCACTCTTGCAATCTTTAACCAAAACCCCGAAAATAGAGAGACAGATATAGAAGATTTCTCTTTGGGAGGATTGGAAAGAACATGTGGGGTGCTCCTTTTACGGCTCAAGCCAAAAAAATGCTGCTACTAGGCAGTGGAGAATTGGGAAAAGAGGTCGTTATTGAGGCCCAACGACTGGGAGTAGAGACGATCGCTGTTGATCGTTATGAGAACGCACCTGCGATGCAGGTCGCGCACCGGTCTTACTGCATCGACATGCTGGATGCTGAAGCTTTGAAACAATTGATCCGTAAAGAAAAACCTCATTACATCGTACCTGAGATTGAAGCTATTGCAACAGAAGCTTTACTGGAGCTTGAGGAAGAGGGATTTTGTGTAGTGCCTACTGCTCGAGCTGCACGTTTAACGATGGATCGCGAAGGCATCCGTCGCCTTGCAGCCGAACAATTGAAACTTCCGACAGCTGACTACCTTTTTGCGGACAACCTGGAACAACTTCAGGAAGCCGTACGTGAGCTTGGCACACCTTGTGTCATTAAACCATTGATGAGTTCTTCCGGCAAAGGGCAGAGTGTATGCCGAACACCGGGCGACGTGGAGGATTGCTGGAACATTGCTCTTTCGGGGGCTCGTGGCAAATCCGTTCGTGTTATCGTGGAGAGCTTTGTGCAATTTGACAGTGAGATTACATTACTTACCGTTAGGTCTGTATCAGGCACCGTATTCTGTCCTCCGATTGGCCATATTCAGAAGGATGGGGATTATGTCGAATCCTGGCAACCTCATGCAATGACTCCTGAACAATGGGAGCAGGCTTGTCATATTGCCAAATCCGTTACGGATGAACTTGGCGGTTATGGACTGTTTGGAGTGGAATTATTCCTGACTCCGGATGGTGTTGTGTTTAGCGAGGTATCTCCTCGTCCGCATGACACAGGCATGGTTACAATGGTGACGCAAGACAGTTCCGAGTTTGCGCTGCATGTACGTGCAATTCTTGGTTTTCCGGTCACAGGTGTACATCTGTTGACACCGGGAGCTTCAGCAACGCTGAAGGCTAATGATGAAACATCTGACTTTACTGTAGGCGGGATTGAAGAAGCACTGGCTCTTCCTCGTACTCAGATTCGTGTATTTGGCAAACCTGAGACCAAAGTAGGACGCCGAATGGCTGTAGCCCTAAGTGCTGGCCAAGATGTGGAAGAAGCTCGTAAAACGGCGGTGCAAGCCGCTAATATGCTGAAAGTGGAGGTAAATCATGTCCAATAATGTTGAGGCCCCTGTACTGATGATCCGAGAGTGTGAACTGCGAGATGCTGAAGCGGTAACGGGATTGATGCGAGAGGTCAGCTATCCGACAACAGCCAATGTCATGAAAGAACGCATTGAATGTTTGGAAACCAATCCAAATGCGTGCATGCTTGTTGCCGAAGTGGATGAACAAATTATTGGTGTGATTGGCTTGCAATGTGTGCAAAATCATGCCTATCCAGAACCTGCCGCACAAATTACTTCTCTAATCGTAGGTCAGGAACATCGTGGTGGTGGAATTGGCCGTCGTCTGATGGCTCGTGCTGAAGATTGGGGCAGACAGCAAGGTGGTAAACAACTGTTTGTCACGGGTGCAAACCGTGAAGTGACTTCAACAACGTACTCTTTTTATGAGCACATTGGTTTTCAGAAGAGAGGCTATCGGTTCAGTAAAGTTCTTCTATAGTATATAAAGGTTTTTTTATAGCATGAAAATTCTCATTATATCCTGATCTGCACCTTCTGGTGTCGTGAATGATAAATAGATGGTGAAGTGGCATTCGACTAGCAATTTTAGTCTGAATGTCTTTTTTTTATGCTTTTATAGGCAGATAGATTCATGCAGAATAAGCCATCAGGGCGTGTTTGAAACACTTTAAAAATGACAAAAAAGTTACTTTTCCATATTTTACGGGTTCACAACCTCCTGTTGAATTGATATACTGCTAGAGTATTAATTACAAAGTTGTAATAACTAATCTTAAGGAGATGAATGAATTTGAAAAAGAAATGGATGAAAACTGTCGTAACGAGTAGTCTGACAGCCGTACTGGCCGTAGGGGTTATGCTTCCTGCTTCCGCGTCTGCTGCAGATTCAACATATAAGACTATCACAACGTACAAAATTACAAGTACAGACAGCTTGAAAGCTTATATTGAGAAATGGCTCAAACAAAATGGATACACCGTATCCGACGGGCAAATTGTAGAAAAGCCTGCTACGCAGCCTGATCAAACTACTAAACCCGCTGAGCCGACAACAAAACCAACTCAACCGACAACGAAACCATCTCAGCCAACAACAAAACCTGCTGAGCCAACAACTAAGCCTGAACAACCGACTAAACCAGCACAACCAACTCAAGAAGAAAAACCAGCAACTACACCGGCTAAAGATCCTTCGAACACAGGTAACAATACAAGTAATAGCGGTAGCGAAAGCACACAATCTGACTTCGCAACTCAAGTTGTAAAGCTTGTGAACGCTGAGCGTGCCAAAGCAGGTCTGAGCGCCTTGTCTTCGGATGCCCTTCTGGACAAAGTAGCTGTAGCCAAAGTAAAAGATATGAGCAACAATAACTATTTTGATCACCAGTCACCAACATATGGTTCTCCGTTTGATATGATGAAACAATTCGGAGTAACTTACAGCTATGCAGGTGAGAACATTGCCAAAGGACAAAAAACACCGCAGGAAGTTGTTACAGCCTGGATGAATAGTGAAGGCCACCGTGCCAATATTCTGAGCAAAAACTTTACGCATATCGGTGTAGGTTACTTCAATGGATACTGGGCTCAAGAGTTTATCGGTAAATAAGCACTTTATAATGAAATAAATGTAGATTTGTTTTGCAAAAGGTTATGCCAACACAGTTGAAATCTGTGTGTGGCATAACCTTTTTTCCGTAAAATGACATATACAAAATGAATTTTGCGAATGTGGCGCCAAAATTTGCAAATTAACGACAGAACATTTATGTTATTTAGGAATAGCCTCATTAAGGCGTGTCTGAAAACTCCGAAGGAAGCGGATTTTCAGACACGCCTTAATGTAAAGTCATAGTCATTATAAATTATAAAGCACCCGGACTGGTGTACATGAGCGGAGATGTGATGATGAAAAAGAAAAAAAGCCTTGATTCAGCACCATGGATCTGGAGAACTGTCAGTACAGTATCCATCTTGGCAACCTTGTTGTTGTTATTTGGATTTGGATACGCCATAAAAGACGTCATTTTTCCCGAGGGAGATTCTGCGTTAACTACAGGTCAGGAGACAACTGCACCACCTAAGAATAACGAGGGGCAGACCGCTGTCGTGGAAGATGGCAAGATTCGGATGGCTGTCATCGGCGATTCCCTTGCAAGAGGTACAGGGGATGATGAAGGACTTGGCTTCGTGAGACGTGCAGGGAATCTGCTCAAGGATAAAGGATATGACGTTCAGGTTCTTAATAATCTGGGTGTTAATGGTTTGAGAACAGACGCTTTATTGACAAAACTGGATGAGCAAGGTGTGCGTTACGTACTACAGCAATCCAATTTTATTTTACTCTCGATCGGCGCGAATGATCTGTTCCAAGGAGGACAAGTTCTACAGGGGGAAGATCCGCCAACAGCAGAGCAATTGGCAGCGGCTTTGCCGGAAACGTCGAAACGCCTTCAAGAGATATTGAAGAAAGTAAAAGAAATCAATCCTGATGCACAGATTGCGTACATAGGGTTGTACAATCCGTTTGGTGATGTGAAGGAACTGGAGAAACCGGGTAATGCCGTTGTTGCTGCATGGAACGATGCTGCGCTTGCTATTTTGAACAATGAGGACAAGATGACACTGGTCCCTACATTCGATTTATTTGAAAATCATCTGGGGGAGTACCTCTCTTCAGATCATTTCCATCCCAACGGACAAGGTTATGAGCAAATTGCAGTTCGGATTGCACAGGAATTTCAGGCGGATACACCGGCAGAAGGGAGCGGAAATTAAATGGCAGAGCAGCAGTATGATTCCGTCCTATCGGTACAGAATCTGAAAAAGCGGATCGGACGCAAGTGGATTATTAAGGACGTTACATTTGACGTAAAACCTGGTGAAATCTTCGGATTTCTTGGACCCAACGGTGCTGGGAAAACAACGACGATACGGATGCTGGTCGATCTGATCAAACCGACAGAAGGTAAAATTAAAGTCTGTGGTTATGATGTAAATCGGGACCCTGAACGTGCTTTGAAGTATGTAGGCTCCATTGTTGAGAATCCCGAGGTATATACATATCTGACCGGGTGGGAGAACTTGGAGCATTTTGCACGCATGCAACCAGGTGTGGACAACGAGCGGATTCAGGAAGTCGTGGATATTGTTCGATTGGATCAGCGCATTCATGATAAAGTCAGAACATACTCACTAGGTATGCGTCAACGGCTCGGTATTGCGCAAGCTTTGCTTGGGCGTCCGCGTCTGCTCATTCTGGATGAACCGACGAATGGCCTTGATCCAAAAGGCATTAAGGAACTTCGTGTCTTTATTAAGCAACTTGCCAGTGAAGGTATGGCTGTATTTGTCAGCAGTCACCTGTTAAGTGAGATTCAGCTTCTCTGTGACAGAGTAGCCATTATCAGTGCTGGACGTGTGCTTGCCGTTGGAGGAGTTAGCGAGCTGATTGAAGATCATTCCAAGCTGGCTATCTGGCACGTTTCACCACTGGACCAAGGCAAAAAGATGTTGCAGGATGCAGGAATTGCTCTAGTAGGTCGACCAGCGGATGTGATGGATGATACCATTGTTGCGGGCCTTGGTCCCAACGCTGCGGTTGCCGAGATGCATGAAGATCGAATTCCTGATATGGTGCAACAGATGGTTCAAGCTGGTGTACAGGTTGAAGGGGTACAGCGGATTCAGCCTACGCTCGAACAACTATTCTTAAAAATGACAGAAGGTGAATCCATTGAATAATATCATGCCGCTGATTCGCAATGAAACGATTAAGATGGTGAAGAAAAAACGGCTTTATATTATATTTATTGTACTTGCGATCCTCGTACCGATGTTTACGTATGCCCAGATGAAATCTGCGGAGAATAATCGGGATAAGTTTGGCGGCGATTGGCGGCTTGAACTGCAACAGGCCATCACTGACAACCAAAACTCGCTCGGAAGCGATCGGGTACCTGAAGAATATAAGAAATATAGAACAGTGTATATCCAACAGATGCAATACTATCTCGAAAATGACATCAATCCCAAAGAGCCGGGTGGTGTTACCTTTACGCGGGAGTTCATGAACAATGCAGTTGGATTGTTTATTCCACTGTTAATCATGGCTATTGCTTCGGATCTTGTTTCAGGTGAACGTACGACAGGTACGATTAAAATGCTTTTAACGCGTCCGGTTAGACGCTGGAAAGTGCTTCTGAGCAAATTAATTACGCTGATTATGTTTGTTTCCATCATAGTGGTATCAGCCTACATTATATGTTATGTCATATCGGGTGCGGTCTTTGGCTACAAAGGCTTCAACATGCCAATCTTCACAGGATTCAAGGTTGTGGGAACTGATGTCGATATGTCGGCAGTGCATGCTGTAGACCAGTGGTTGTATATGCTTATGCAGGCAGGACTGATCTGGTTTGTGAGTGTAATTGTGGCTATGCTTGCATTTATGGTCTCTGTGCTTGTGCGCAGTACTGCTGCAAGTATCGTTATCATGATGGCCGCTCTGATTGCAGGAACAATCTTGACCAGCATGGCTGCATCCTGGCAGACAGCAAAGTATCTGTTCATGGTTAACCTTGAACTTCCTAATTATTTGTCTGGTGGATTACCGCCAATCGAGGGGATGAATTTAGGTTTTTCCCTTATTGTGCTTAGTGTTTGGGGCGTTGCTTCACTCATTGTGTCATTCCTTGTCTTTACGAAACGGGATATCTTGAATTAAAATGGACAAGGATAAGAAAACATCTGTTTGCATTTTAGGCATTTTTTTAGTTGCAAGTTAAGAAGGGGGAGCATGAATGGTCGAGCAAATCGATATGTCGGCAGGTTCGACAGGCGGAGGACAGGGGTCTTCAGGCTACGACGCGGACGACATTCAAGTACTTGAAGGGTTGGTAGCGGTACGGAAACGGCCGGGGATGTACATCGGCAGCACCAGCACTTCAGGTCTACATCATTTGGTATGGGAAATAGTGGACAACGCTGTCGACGAACATCTCGCCAAATTCTGCTCCAAAATCGATATCACGCTGCATAAGGACGGTTCTATTACGGTTCAGGATAACGGAAGGGGAATTCCGACAGGTATACATAAAACAGGGATTCCTACTCCCCAGGTCGTGTTTACGATTTTGCACGCAGGCGGAAAGTTCGGTGGATCAGGATACAAAAAATCCGGCGGTTTGCACGGTGTAGGTGCGTCAGTTACAAACGCATTGTCCGAATGGCTTGAAGTCGAGATTTTCCGTGATGGCAAGATTCATCGTCAGCGATTCGAGTATTGGCAGGACAAAAAAGGGATTGAACATGTCGGAGAACCGGTATCCGGTCTCGAAGTGTTGGGCAATACCAATCGGACAGGTACTAAAGTTACATTCAAACCGGATATTCGGGTGTTCCAGAACGGCATTCAGTTCAATTATGATACACTGGCAGAACGTCTTCAGGAGATTGCTTTTCTGAATTCGGGTCTGAGAATTGTGCTCAAGGACGAACGTTCGGGCAATCAGGATGAATACATGTATGAAGGCGGAGCAAGCCAGTTTGTTGCTTTTCTTAACGAAAATAAAGACGTACTGCATGACGTCATTCACTTCTATGCGGAGAAGGATGACATCGAAGTCGAAGTAGCGATCCAGTATAACGCAGGCTATACCGAAACGCTGGCTTCGTTCGTGAACTCGATCCCTACTCGGGGTGGCGGTACTCATGAGACCGGATTCAGGGCTGCGTATACCCGTGTAATGAATGACTACGCGCGGC
Organism: Paenibacillus amylolyticus; assembly: GCF_001570725.1. Lineage (GTDB taxonomy): Bacteria > Bacillota > Bacilli > Paenibacillales > Paenibacillaceae > Paenibacillus > Paenibacillus amylolyticus_A. The sequence goes on along the minus strand of NZ_BCNV01000001.1, from coordinate 2,940,187 downwards.
GTACCAGCATGATCAAGGAAAAAGATAAAAACCTCGAAGGCAATGATTTGCGTGAAGGTATGATGGCCGTCATCAGTGTCAAAATGTCTGAGGTTGAGTTCGTAGGTCAGACGAAGGATCAGCTCGGTAGCGCTTCCGCTCGAAGTGCAGTGGATTCGGTCGTGTCTGAGAATATTCAAAGGTTCCTGGAAGAAAACCCGCAGGTAGCGCAGACGTTAATTCGTAAAGCGGTTCAAGCGTCGAGAGCCAGAGAAGCAGCCCGCAAAGCACGTGATGATATGCGTACAGGCAAAAAACGCAGCGAAAGTTCCAACTTGAACGGCAAGCTGACACCGGCGCAATCGAAGGATTTTACCCGAAATGAGTTATTTATTGTCGAAGGTGATTCCGCAGGAGGTTCTGCCAAACAGGGACGCGACTCGAAGATTCAGGCTATTTTGCCCCTCAAGGGAAAACCGCTCAATCCGGAAAAATCAAAGCTGGCCGATATTCTCAAAAATGAAGAATACCGTGCGATTACAGCGGCGATCGGGGCGGGCATTGGAACCGAATTTGCAGTTGAAGACAGCAATTATTCCAAAATTATCATTATGACCGATGCTGATACGGACGGTGCGCATATTCAGGTGCTGTTGTTAACCTTCTTTTATCGTTATATGAAGCCATTAATTGATGCAGGCAAAGTATATATCGCTCAGCCGCCACTGTACAAACTTACTCGTAAGTCTGGTAAGCTTGCGAGCGTTCGATATGCATGGACGGATGAAGAACTGGCGAATTATATGAAGGAATTCGGTAATAATGTTGAGCTTCAACGTTATAAAGGGCTTGGTGAGATGAATCCGGATCAACTATGGGAGACAACGATGAATCCGGAAACTCGTGCAATGCTGAAGGTACAGATTGTTGATGCAGCCAAAGCAGAACGTCGTGTATCTACGCTCATGGGTGATAAGGTTGATCCGCGTAAACGCTGGATTGTAGAGAACGTCGACTTTACAGAGTACGAAGAATAGAAGGTGCTTGGAATGAGTCCATCAGAACAATTTATGCCGGCCTTTCTCGAAGAGGTCGTAGGGGACCGTTTCGGTCGCTACTCCAAATATATTATTCAGGATCGAGCCATTCCCGACGTACGGGATGGGTTGAAGCCTGTACAACGGCGTATTCTGTACGCTATGTACGATTCAGGTAATACGCCTGACAAGACTTACCGCAAGTCTGCCAAAACCGTTGGGGACGTAATGGGTAATTATCATCCTCATGGTGACTCCTCAATCTATGAGGGTATGGTGCGGATGGCACAGCCATGGAAAATGGGCCATATGCTCGTGGACGGTCATGGTAACTGGGGATCACAGGATGATGACCCGGCAGCGGCGATGCGGTATACGGAGGCCCGTTTGTCGCCCATCGCGATGGAGATGCTTCGCGATATCGAGAAACGGACCGTTCTGTTTAAGGATAATTTTGATAATACGGCCAAAGAACCGGTTGTATTGCCATCCCGTTATCCGAACTTGCTGGTGAATGGCGTCAGCGGAATTTCCTCGGGATTTGCAACGGAGATTCCTACGCACAATTTGCGTGAAGTCATTGATGCTTCCATCGCTGTGATGGAGAAACCGTCCATTGAGCTGGACGAGATCATGATGTTCATGAAGGGTCCTGACTTTCCTACAGGCGGATTGATTATGGGCGGCGACGGTATTCTGGATGCTTATCGCACAGGTAAAGGACGGATCTATATCCGTTCCAAAACCGAGATTGAAAACATGCGCGGTGGCAAACAGCAAATCGTCATTACCGAGATCCCTTATCAGGTCGTGAAATCCCGTCTGGTTACAGCGATGGAAAACATTCGACTTGAGAAGAAGGTTGAAGGTATTGCCGAAGTGCGTGATGAGAGTGGACGTGAAGGTCTGCGAATTGTGGTTGAGCTGAAAAAAGAAGCGGACGCACAAGGTATTTTGGCTTATTTGCTGAAGAAAACGGACCTGCAGGTCACTTATAACTTCAATATGGTTGCGATTGTGAATAAAGCACCTCAGCAATTGGGATTGAAATCAATCCTGGAGGCTTACATTGCCCATCAGCGGGAAGTTGTAACATTCCGTACCCGGTTTGAGCTGGAGAAAGCGGAAGACCGTGCACATGTGTTAGAGGGCTTGGTAAAGGCTCTTAACATCCTCGACGAGGTCATTGCAGCGATCAAAGCGTCGAAGAACCGTCAGGATGCTCAAAACAACCTGATGTGGATGTTTGGATTCACGGAACGCCAAGCGGATTCCATCCTTACTTTGCAATTGTACCGTTTGACGAATCTGGAGATTAATTCTCTGGAGAAGGAACTCGGTGAACTGATGAAAAAGATTGCGCAATTACGTTCCATTCTAGATAGTGACCGCAAGCTCATCGGAGTCATCCGCAAAGAATTGATGGAGATTCGTGAGAAATATGGTATAGACCGTCGTTCTGCGATTCAGGGTGAAGTAGAAGAACTCAAGGTTAATCTCGAAGTACTTGTGAATGCGGAAGATGTATTTGTTACGTTATCCAAAGAGGGATACGTGAAACGTACAGGCATGCAGTCCTTTACACGTTCTGGTGGTGAACGGAGCGGAAGTGGTGTGAAGGACGGCGATTATATCGCTCAGGTTCTCGAAGTTAATACGCTTGAGAACTTGCTTGTCTTTACGAGGAAAGGTCAGTATTTCCTGTTACCTGTTCACCAGGTACCTGAATTCAAGTGGAAAGACCCGGGCACAGCAATTGTGAACGTGATTCCACTTGCGAAAGATGACCGTATTGCAAGTGTTCTTGCTGTGAAATCCTTTGAAGAGCCGAATCACAGTCTGGTCTTCGTCACGCGAAGAGGACAGGTGAAACGAACGGAACTGAAGGATTACGTGACCAAGCGTTCCGGTGCAGTTGCGGCTTGTAAAGTGGGCAAGGACGATGAGGTGTTATCTGTACATCTAAGTACAGGTGGTCAAGATATTATGCTGATCACGAAAGAAGCCATGGCAATTCGTTTCCGAGAGGATGAAGTCAATCCAATGGGACGTGTATCAGGTGGTGTTCGTGGTATTCAGTTAAGAGATACAGATGAAGTTGTATCGGCTCTATGGGTAGATGGAGATGAAGGTGAAGTTGCCGTGTTATCCGATCTGGGATATGGTAAACGATCATTACTTCTGGATTACGCTATACAGAGCCGTGGAGGCAAAGGGCTTGCTACATTCGAGTTCAAGGAAGGCAAACGCGTGAAACCGAATGGTAGCCGCATTGTTGGCGCGTTTTATTGTAAAGAGCAACGTAATATTACCGTCATGACCAAGGAAGGCCAAGTGGCTCCGATATCATCGGAAGGTGTTCCGATCACCGAGCGCAAACATATTGGCAAGCTACTCGTTCATGTGGACAAACAGGACGAAATCATTGAACTTCTAAGGGACTTTAATGAGAATCAACCAGCATCATCTTCATAAAAACAAAAAAACGAGACTTTTCGCAGAGCAGCTAATCCTGTCATGCGAAGAGTCTTTTTTTGTTGTTCAAAGGCGGATTAGAAGAGGGCATTCATGCGAAGTTTAACAACCTTCGTCGATTACGGTCGATCGCTAGGAAATTGAAAAAAGGCAGCAGGAATGCGGCTTTGGAGCGCGAAAACTTAAGCAGGTGAAGTGATAACCGGTTGCAGAGAGGAGCGATGTAAGATGTATAATTCCGATTTTGCCAAGTGCTGGTCCAGACTAACCAAAGATTATAAATTGCACATGGATCAAGAGCTGGCACCCTCATTGACGGAGGCTCAGCTGGCTGTTCTGGAGGTGCTTGAGGATCATCAGAAGATGAAACCTTCAGATCTGATCCCTTTTCTGGCGACGACGCCAGCTGCCGTAACTATGCTGCTCGATCGTATGGAGAAGAACGATCTGATTCGCAGGAATCGGGATAATCAAGATCGACGCATTGTATGGGTATCTCTATCCGACAAAGGGAGAATGGAGACAGAGCGTGGCATCACCATCCGCAATGAATTCATGAATTCCGTTCTCAGTAACATTTCGATGCACAATCAACAACTGCTGGTATATCTGTTAGGCAAAATGACAACGCCCAAGACCAAAGAGCCTGCATTATCGACTTCGGTATGATACCATGTTGATTTTTCTGAACAACCACAGGTGTGCCTGCTCGTTTCATGCAGGAGTCCTGTGGTTATTTTATTTGAAAAATACATATGATACAGACTGTGTCCAAGTTAGTTGATTAAAGGCATGAATAGATGCCATATAGTATGTCCTAATATTATTTTGATGAAATCATATGTAAAGAGTTGACTATGTAAATATTTTTGTTATAATAAGTAATTGTTCCCCTGATATTTCGTGTACGAAATATTATATTCCAAAAGTAAAAGGGTGAAACAATGACTGATACGTATGAAGTATTCTATATTATCAATTCGTTCCGCCAAGTGAATCAAATGCTTTTTCGAGCATTTTGGAATGAAAACAAGGAGATCGAGCTGACTTCGATCCAGTTTATGGTGTTATCCATCCTGAGGGAGCGTCCTTCCATCGGCATCAATGAAGTGGCTGAGTTATGCCATATGGGCAGCAGTTCCATGAGCGCTGTTGTGGAGCGGCTGGTCAAGGGCGAGTATATCGTTCGGACACGTTCAGATGCTGACCGCCGATCCGTTAAACTTCAGATCACGGATAAGGGGGAGCAGGCCCAACAGGAAACGCATCATTTGTGGATGGAAAGAGTGTCACCCATTCTGGATATTTCGAAGGAAGACCTTGAGCACCTACTTAGAATTCATAGTCAAATGATTGAAAAGTTACAAGGAAGAGAGATGAACAACATATGAGTACGACTACTGCTGCAGCTCCATCCTCTGCGATGGACAACATCAAGAAAGGCCCAATTGTAGCGGCATTGTTAATTGGTGCCTTTGTGGCATTCCTGAACCAAACCCTGATGAACGTAGCGCTTCCTAAAATCATGGAAGACCTCGCTATCAACGCAAACAAAGCCCAATGGCTGACTACGGGTTATATGCTTGTCAACGGTGTACTGATTCCGGTTACGGCATATCTGATTGCGAAATTCTCAACACGTCAAATCTTTATAACAGCCATGACTCTCTTTACCATAGGTACGTTAGTCTGTGGTCTTAGTCCAACCTTCACCATTCTGATGGTAGGTCGTGTTATTCAAGCAGCAGGTGCAGGTATCCTGATGCCTCTCATGACCGTTGTATTCCTGACCATCTTCCCGATTGAGAAACGCGGTCAGGCCATGGGAACCATGGGGATCGCGATGATTCTGGCTCCTGCGATTGGGCCTACACTTTCAGGTTATGTGGTTGAGCATTATTCCTGGAGATTGTTGTTCTACATCATCTTGCCATTCTCTATTATTGCAACGGCAATCGGTATTGCTTTTGTCAAAAACGTAACACGTCAATCCAGACCTAAACTGGATTATCCAGGTGTTATTTTATCCACACTTGGTTTTGGTAGTTTGCTTTACGGATTCAGTGATGCGGGTACCGATGGATGGGGCAGTGCAATTGTCATTGGATGCCTTGTCGTAGGTGCGATATCCCTGATTCTGTTCGTGATTCGTCAACTGACAACAGATCATCCGCTTCTTGAGTTCCGTATTTTCAAGTACAACATGTATACATTAACGACGATTATCAATATGCTCGTGACAATGGCGATGTTTGCAGGTATGATCCTGCTTCCTATTTTCCTGCAAAATATTCGTAATTTCTCACCGATTGAATCAGGACTTCTGATGATGCCGGGTGCGATATTGATGGGGATTATGTCCCCAATTACAGGTCGCATATTTGATAAAGTGGGCGCACGCTGGCTTTCTGTTGCAGGTCTTGCCATTACGGCAATTACAACTTTTGGACTGAGTCGCTTGGCAATCGATACTACTTATGGCTACATGATGTTTATCTACACGGCTCGTATGTTCGGTATGTCGATGCTGATGATGCCGATCCAGACAGCAGGTCTGAATCAACTGCCTCAGCGTCTGAACGCGCATGGTACAGCGATGTCCAACACATTGCGTACTGTTGCTGGTGCGATCGGTACAGCCATTCTCGTGACCATCATGAGCAGCAAGCTCAAAACGCATCTGGCGGATGCAGTGGCTGCGGGTCAGGTTAATCCGAATGATAAGACAGCGATGTTAGCTGCTACGGCAGATGCAACGATTTACGGTGTAAACTATGCATTCATCGTGGCTACAGGAATGACCGTGGTTGCTTTGATCATGGCATTCTTTATCCGTAAAACGAAACCGGCGACTGAACCTGGTACTGTAGAACAGGAAAAAGTGACCGCGACAGCATAACGAATATAAGATAAATTACAAAAGAGAACTCTAGCAGTTGAAAGGGGTACCCCCTAACTGCCTGAGTTCTCTTTTTTTGTCTGAGCGCAATATGTGAAGAGTCGTCTTATTCGGGCTGAACCGATGGATCGAGAAGAAATACAGGATCGGGATCATGTCCGAACTGTTTGAGGTTGATGGTTCCGTTCAGTTGAAACTCTACACCCTCGCTAATCAGTTCTGTTTCCTGCATCATGCGCGAGTGTTCGTCCGGTATGGAGATTTCGCCTTTTGCGTTGACGACACGGTGCCAGGGCAGACGTTCCTTGCGGCTCATCGAGTGCAGAATACGTACGACTTGTCTCGCGGCTCTTGGACTTCCAGCGTGGGCTGCAATCTGACCGTAAGTCATCACTTTACCTTCGGGAATCGCCGCGATGATCGCAATGACTTGTTTGGTAAACGGGGTCATCAAAATGTCTCCTCTCTATAGCTTAGGTAGCTGAAAATATTAAAAAACGTGTCATTCAGATACAGGATCTGAACGACACGTTGTATGGACTGATGTAAACCTGATCCTATGCATTTATATAGGTTGTCCAAAAGCTTTTTGGTACACAGCAGCTGGCCATTCCGCCCAAGGAAATTCTCTTGCAGGCAAGGACTGCAAAATAACTTCTTCCTTCGTAACCGGATGGGGAAAAGCTGCAATTACAGACCATAGAGCAATCTGTTGCCCCGGTTTGTTCACGCTTACACCGTATTTCTGATCTCCGAAGAGGGGACAGCCGATTTCTTTCATTTGCACCCGAATTTGATGAGATCTGCCGGTGTGCAGTTCGATATGAACGAGGCTATATCGGTCTGTCTCCCCAATAACCCTGTAATCCAGAACGGCATCCTTACCCCCAGCCGTACCCTTAGGTACAACCGTAACGGTATTCGTGCGTGCATCTTTCAGCAGCGTGTGCTTTAACGTTCCCTGCTGTGCAGGCAACTTGCCATGAACAACAGCCGCATATATTTTACGGAAATGACGTCCCCTTACAGTCTCGGACAATCTCGAAGCTGCTTTGGATGTTTTGGCGAAGATCATTGCCCCTCCAACAGGACGGTCAAGTCGGTGCACTAACCCGAGATAGACATTGCCGGGTTTGTTATATCGCTCTTTCAGATCCTGCTTCAGCAATGTTAGCAAATCTTGATCGCCTGATGCATCTTCCTGAGTAGGTACATTGACAGGCTTCGTAATACCTAATAAATGGTTGTCTTCAAACAAAATCGGAATCGCATCGTGATCATGCCGATGTTCTGACATGATTAGGACTCCCAACGGCCCAGAATACCACAAGGCAGATCAAGACCACTGCGTGTGATCGGCAGACCAATTTCACCTGCAGTAATTTGACCACCGTACTGGGAAGACATCGTCATGGTCAGCATGTTGCGCAGAACCGTGGAGGAGATGCCCGTAGTGTAGGAGTTAACCAGCATGAATAATGGATTATCCGACAAGATCGTCATGCATGACTTCAGGAAAGGATAAAGGTTCTCTTCCAGCTTCCATGTCTCTCCATTCGGACCGCGGCCATAAGAAGGAGGGTCCATAATAATGGCGTCATAACGATTTCCGCGCCGTTGTTCCCGTTGTACGAATTTGAATACATCATCTGTAATAAAACGAACAGGGCGATCAGCCAGTCCGGATAATTGAACATTTTCCTTGGCCCATTGAACCATGCCTTTAGCTGCATCCACGTGTACTACAGAAGCGCCTGCATAAGCAGCAGCTACCGTAGCTCCGCCTGTATATGCAAACAGGTTCAGAACCGAAATTGGGCGACCTGCATTGGAGATTTTATCCATCATCCAGCTCCAGTTAGCTGCTTGTTCAGGGAACAGGCCGGTATGTTTGAAGCTGGTCGGTTTAATATGGAATTTCAGGTTTTCATATCCGATCGTCCAACGCTCGGGAATGGGCTTTTTCATATCCCAGTTACCGCCACCGGAGGAGCTACGATGGTAGTGACCATGTGCCTGACGCCATTCATTAGTCTCTTGCTCAAGGGGCCAGATGATCTGAGGATCGGGTCTGCGTAAAATGACATCTCCCCAACGCTCCAGTTTCTCGCCGCCTCCTGTATCGATTACTTCATAGTCTTTCCAATTCTTAGCTACGTACATAATAATATATCCATCCTTCAAAAGTCATTTGGATACTATTGTACAACAAAAAAGGGCTTGTACGCCAGTTGGGGGACGGGAGTATTGAAGGAACGGAGCCCATCTGGTCTGAAAAGGTGAAGATTTTTTGCTGTGTTGAAATCCGACGTTCACCATATACTGAAAAACAAAGATAACCAAAAAAATAATTTGACAATGATAATCATTATCACATATGATTTTGATAATTCAAATCCATTCTTTCTTCCGAGAGAATATTAATATGATCAAACTAAAGTGAGGGAAAAATAGATGGCTAAATTGTTAGTGGCTTATGCGAGTATGACGGGAAATACAGAAGAAATTGCAGAACTGATTGTGGAAGGTATTACGCAGGGAGGCCACGAGGCAGACCTGAAATCCGTAACGGATTGTAATGCAGCTGATGTATTGGACTATGACGGATTCATGATTGGCGTCTACACTTGGGGAGACGGGGAGTTGCCAGATGAATTCCTGGATTTCTATGAGGAGCTGGATGAGCTTGATCTGAGTGGAAAGAGAGCTGCGGTGTTCGGTAGTGGTGACACCTCGTATGAGCAGTTCTGCGGAGCAGTTGATCTCGCGGCTGCCAAGCTGCAAGAGCGTGGGGCGGAGGTATCTCCAGAGATGTTAAAGATTGAATACAGTCCGCTTGAGCAGGAGAAGGATACATGCCGTGACTTTGGCAAACGCTTCGCTGCTGCCGGATTACAGGTGTCCTAAAGGTCATGTTAAGACATAATGTTCAGGCAGCGATGCCGGTCGGAAGGAATGATCTTCCTGGACGTCTGCTTGAAGATTACAGATTGGAAGAGATGCTGCGCAGCCCACACCGATTCATCCGCCCTGAGCCGGTGTCTGAGCAACGTTCTCCTCTGCAATGGAGGCACCGTGTACAATATGCGGTCAGCCATGCAGTCAATGCCTTTTACAGTCTCGACCCCGATGTTCGCAAAGAGGTACCTATACAGTATTTACTTGAGAAGTGGTGGCCCAAGAAGACAACTGGTTTCGAATCTGTCCTTCATTACTGGGATGTAAAGAACAAGATTACGGATGAATTGTCGCTCGCCATTGCAATGAACGATGATCTGAAGCATCCAACCATTCTTTTTGAACAGTGGAGAACGGAGTTGCCTTCATTATCCATGCATTTATCGATGATATTTCAGGCGGCCTGGCAACCAGAAGGCTGGGATTCGCTGCTTGTTCAGAAATATATGGTTGTCCATGATCCGAATGTGGTTGAGGCATTTCAGCATATGGTCAGTGCTTTCTGCTGGGAAGCCTTCGGTAAATTACCGGCTATGATCGAAGTTTATTGTTTGCTGGAAGGACGCAAAATCAGATACATCCCTGGACGCCAATCGCTGGTCCGTTCCATGGATTATATTCGCTTGATCCGTGATAGTATGCCGCAAGCAGAAGTGGTGGAGTCAGAGCGGTTTACAACCCGTGATAAAGCACGGATACACGAAGAGGTAGATCGCTGGAGAACAGAAGCTGCCGAACCGAAGAAAACATGGTTGATGTGAAGGTGGTTGAAGGATAACCTAATATCATGCAGATAGAGGAGGGGATATTGCCATGTCTACCGGTCTAAGTCAGGATATAAGCAGCGGCAAGAGACGTATAGGAACTTGCGAATTCAGTCCGTTGCCCGTACCACAGTCGGTTATACGAAAGCTGCTTGATGAAGCAGATCCTTCATTATATGTAATGAGTTCAGAACCCTGGCGGTTTATGTTGTTCGCAGGTGAAGGACGTCAGCTTTATCTGGAAGCGGTCAGACAGAGCTATCCACCCCATCTGGCCGATCGCTACGGCGACTGGGCTACATATCAATACACGGAAGCGATCCCTGCCCATCTGGTTGTCGTGGCGCCTACCAATGCCCGTGAGGATGATCTTCTACCCGCTAAAGCCTGGAGCAAACGCTTTAGTATTCTGGCTGCGGAACAGGGTTTGAACGCCGTCTGGAAAATCAATGATTATCAACAGCATCCTGTATTTATGAATCTGATGGGCTTGACTAATGAAGAGAAGGTGCTCGGGGTATTTCATATCGGTTACGGAGACCAGCCTGCAATACGGGATATGGATGCAAGCAGACCAGCCTCTGAACTGATGACGGTCTATGACCATTTGGTATAAAAATGATTCGTTAGTTCTCTTATTTGCTGGTGTTTGCTAGAAAATCACGCACGAGCTGACGATTCGTCTGATCTTTGTTGCAGGCCGAGAACAATCGACTCGATACCGTAATGGTATTGCCAAAAAAGAATCGTTCGAACTGGGTCTGTCTGCCCCCGAATGATCCCGCCCCGAGTTCCCAAATCAGGCGGAACAGCGCGTTGCGTTCGTGAGAAGCCATATCGCTTCCTTTAAGATATATATTGAGTGAAGGAGCGATATTGGATTGAAACTCTTCTTCTTGAGGCACCATAATCACCCCGCTTGATCCCAAGAGTTGCAATATTTCAATCATTTCAGGATAGAGTTTCGGAAAAAGGAGATTAGCTGCCATCAATGGTTTGGGTGCAGGTAATACAAATCCCCGTCCATCGGTGATGGCACCTGCTTCCGCGGCCAAGGCCAACGCTTTTAACGATTCAAGACCCGCGAGTACACGTGCTGTTTTTTCTATAACATGTGCTTCCGTATTCAGATCCAGGGTATCCGTGAGAAGCTGGAGTGTACCGAGAACAAATTCCGTCTTTGCAATATAACGACATAACACCTGATGACCGGCGTGAATATGAAAATGACTGCCACTGAAGAGACGGGAGGACATCTCCTCACTTCCTGCAAAAAATATTCGTTCATGCGGAACAAGTACTCGATCAAAGATGACGATATTGTCCATTTCTTCATATCTGGAACTCAGGGGATAGTTGGCGTGAGACTCGGCTGCATAGGTATCCCTGCAAACCAGACTGATTCCTGGCAGATCATTCGGGACAGCAAAGGAAAATGCAAATGGATTCTCATCATCAAATGGAGCAGGAGAAGGTGAAGGGTAGACAAAAATCTCATCCGAAGTTGCAGCCTGTGTTGCCATCATGAATGCACCGCTAATTATGAGGCCCTCCTCGGTGCGATCTACGACCTTTGCGGCAATAGCATCCTCAGTAGCGTCCATTTGACCCGATATTTTGCTGGCATGTGGCTGAATGAAAGCATGGGATAATGTGATATCATGGTCACGGCAGTACGCATAATAATTCTTGAGATTTTCTGCATATTGGGGAGACAATTCGTTCAGGAGATCCGCACCTGTGTAAAAGGCCATAATGGCTGTATTCATGTAATCCGGTGAGCGACCAAGAAAACCATGATGCACATTCGCCCAGATATTCATCCCCTCCCGGCGTTTACGGAGGTCGTCGGCACTGGTTGGAGGCAGGAAGGATATGCCCACAGGTTTGCCATCAGCAGGGGAGGCATACGTCATCGTTTCCGCAAATTGAGGATCAGATTGCAGATCATACATGTACTTCTGAGTCTCCATCAAACCGGAGAATGCAACATGTTCCGAGCGTTTTCCAGTAACAAGCTTACCTTTGTACCAGCAGGGGACGGACTGGGCATTAATTCGTTCCAGATACTGTGTGCCACTTTTAACAGGCATTGTTTTTCACCTCTTGGTTCTAATCGTTCATAGGCAGACTAACTTCTTACGTAGTGTACGTAGGTAATCTGTCCAATGTGCATTTAAGAGGTGAGCAGGATTTTTGCAGATTAGGGCTTGATAATAATTATCATTCTTGTTACAATAGACAAAGAAAAAAGGAACCGGTAAGGGCTCCTTTAAGTGGATCATATGCAATTTCTTATTTCACTTCGAAAGTTTTGCAGTCTGTTTCAGCAGACTGACGAACTTCATCTTTGGAAGTGTGGCTCACGATGTAGATCGAAGAAGCGTTACATTTGTTTTCTTGAGCCCAGTGACGACAGGAATTAACTTCACACAATACGTCTTTTGCCATGATTGTTAACCTCACTTTGATTGGATTACATTCGTTGGTACAAAGAATCCGGATATAGCAAGTTGCCGCTTGCGAATCTGGAAAATTTTGTTGCTCTCATGAAATTTAGAGGGCTTTTTTTGCGTTATACACAACGATGCATACTTAGAATAGCAAATTTTCTTGATGCTTGCAACCAAATGCCCCCCTTCTATGGCAAAATAGTGGACGTGCTGTGGTTTACTTTGCAATAAGGCAGCAATGTGCTATTATTTAATAGTAATAATTACGATTAAAATTAAAACCGTAAATCAAGGAGCATGTGTATACATGAGCAAAATAAATCATATGAATCGGATTCCCCGCGCGAAAGGGATCGATATGGCGGCTTTTTACACACCGAAAGAGTGTAGGCGCAAAGCCCAGCATATTGTATTTTCCGCTGAAAATGAACGGATCATTAATGAATTTATCACCATTCTGGGCATGAAAGAGAAGTTCAGAGAGCATGATGTATCAATCCCCAACAAAATGGTCATGTTTGGGCCTCCGGGCACGGGAAAAACATTAACGGCATCTCATCTGGCTGAGCGCCTTGATTTACCGTTGGTTCTCGTGAGATTAGATGCAATCATTCATAGCCATCTTGGGGAGACAGGGAGTAACGTACGGAAGTTATTCGAATATGCACGAATGAATCCCTGTGTGTTATTTCTGGATGAATTTGATGCCATAGGCCGTACACGTGAGAGCAATGATGAAGTGAAAGAGATGGCTCGTGTCGTCAATACGTTGTTGCAATGTCTGGACGAATTCGATGGGGACAGTATTCTTGTCGCTGCGACGAATCTGGAAACCCAACTGGATCACGCCATATGGCGGCGTTTTGATACCAAGATGACCTATGGTATGCCTGATGATACAAGTCGCAGATTGTATATCAGCAAGTTGGTGGGGGCCTTTGAACAGGAGAGCCGGCTTGAAGATTACATATGTGAACGCTTGGCAGGGTGCAGTTATGCGGATGTAGAGCAGATTGTTCTGAAAGCAAAGCGGAAGGCGATTATTGCCAGCAGTGCACTTCATAAGCAATTGGTCTCGGATGCTTACGATGAATACAGGCCACGTGTATTAGAGTGTTGAGTGCTTACTTTTTGGATAAATAAAGGAACAACGATGAATTAGCCCAGTCTCCTGAATGGAGTCCTGGGCTAATTGGCATGATAGCGTGGTGCGTTATACTTTAACGGCTGCTCCGTAAGCCTTTTCTGTAGTGATAGCTTCTTGCGTTGCAGTCCAGCGTGGCAGGCTTAATCTGAACATGCTCCCATCCGGACTGCTGGAGACAAGCGTCAGTTCACCGCCCTGTTCCTGAGCGAGTAAGCGACTATAAGTTAATCCTAGACCCAGACCACGGTTACGGCGTTTCTTGAGTTCTCCACGATAGAACCGTTCGAAGATTTTGGGTTGATCTTCTGCCGGGATGCCTGTGCCGTTGTCCTTGACGTCAACGTACAGCATCTGTTCTTCTGCACGTAGATAAATATCGAAGACAGCCTTTTGTTCAGGAGCTGTGGCATGAAGTGCATTATTAAGCAAATTGACAATGATCTGCTGAATGCGGAGAGCATCTCCCATCGTAAAGAACGTAACTGGAGGGGAGTGCAGCTGAACCTCTGGCATTTTATCCTCGTACGCAATCTTCCACTGATAGATGATCTCACCGACCAATAGCTTCAGATCCGTTCGTTCCTTGCGAACAGCAACACTTCCTGCAGCCATTGCGTTATAGTCAAGCAGATCTGCCACCATCCGCTCCATACGTTCGGATTCCTTCAAAGCGATATCCAAAAATTCTTTTCCTTCCTGTGGACTCACGACATCGTCACGTACTGCCATAACGAGCCCCTTGATAGAAGTTACCGGTGTCTTGAGTTCATGGCTTACCCCTGCCAGCGAAATTGTGCGCCATTCTTCGAGTTGTTGCAAACGAGTGGCCATATCGCGGAATGAATTGACAAGTTCGTTGATCTCACGCTCTCGTGTATTCAAATCAAGACTTACATCATAATTACCACCTCGAATCTGCTCAGCGGCATAGGCAACCTGACGAATAGGTCTGGATAACTTACTGGACAGGAGATAGATCGTAAACCATCCGCAGAGGATGAGTCCTCCGAGGATTAGAGCAACGAGCCATATGGTCTCTGGACCAAATGTAATGGATTGTTTCGACTGCATGACCCACACTTTACCCACGGTTTGATCACCTTCGGATATGTTGACCGTTACCCCTGCATATTTGTTATTGCGAGGTTCACGATAGTCATCTGACAGTCGATAATGCACATCTTTTTGCTCCATTTTAGGCTGGGAAAAAATCAATTGATTATTGTTGTCCAAGATCATGACACAAAAATAATGATCTGTATTGAATAGTTTCTCTCGCTTGGTTACCATTCTGTCCAGATCGGGTGGGACCCGAAGCACATTATTTTCACTGGTCACTCGATCTGCAATCTCCAGTCCAAGCAGCTCTGCGGTTTTGAGGCTTTTCTCAATAGAGGTTGTTCGAATCCAGTAGAGCGCCCCTGCGACAATAATGGTGAAACCAATACATAAAATGAGAAAATATCGTAGTGTCCAGTGTGACAGAATGGATATCGATCGTTTGGGTTTCTTCTGTTTCAGTTGGCGATCCAAAATTGATACCCCATTCCTCGCAACGTCCGAATTTCTCCTGTTTCGGGCAACCAGTGGGAGAGTGCTTGACGTAGTCGTTTAATCGATAGATCCACAGCACGGTCACTGCCGTCATAATCCATTCCCCATACCTGTTCAATAAGATGATCCCTGGTAAATGTACGATTGGGATAATCGGATAGGAATAGCAGTAACGACAGGTCACGAGGTGTGAGTGCAACCTCTGCACCGTTCAGCAGCACCTGCTTGGCAGCAAGATCAATGACTAGATTACCAAAGGAACGCTTCTCTTCACCACCTGAGGTCCAATGTGGATTACGGCGAAGCACAGCGTTAACTCTGGCGACCACTTCTTCCGGCACAAAAGGTTTGCTCATATAATCGTCAGCACCGGCATTCAAGCCGTTGAGACGGTCTGAAATGTCATCCAGTGCGGTTAGCATGATCACGGGACAAGCACTTTTTTCACGAATAATCCGCAGCAGATCCCATCCGTCCATTCCTGGCAGCATTACATCGAGTAATACAAGGGAAGGCGTTACGGAATCAAAAAGGGTAAGTGCAGTCGGTCCATCTGCTGCATGATGAACTTCAAATTCTGCTTTTCTCAGATAAGCAGCCAGTACGCGTGCAATAGCTTGCTCATCTTCGACGATGAGTATGGATTTCAAGAAAAGCGGTCTCCTTTCATTTCATAAGCTTGTACTGATTTTACATGAGCAAGAGCATAAAGCCAATCCTGTATTACGGATTACAAAAAAATGCGGGACTTGTCTTTTCTTGACTTCTTCCTGACACATTCGACTGGTAATATCCATATCAACAAGCAACCTAAACAATAATATACTGGAGGAAACATACAGATGAACAAGAAAGCAAAAGCATGGCTTATTACAGGTGTGGCGGCGGTTGCCGTAATCGGTGGCGGTGGTTACTATCTCACTAATAGTTACTTGGGGAACAACGTTGAGATCGAACAGGTCCTGCCTGCAAGCACAGCGACTTCCACAACAGCAGTTGATAGCACAGGAGCGGTTGTTGCTAATGAAACAGCGGCAGCAGAGCAGTTGAATGGAGACTGGAGCATTAGTGAAGGGTCAAAAGTATACTTCTCCGTAACCACTTCACAGGAGACCGTTAACTTTGTGGACGAGCAGGTAACAGGCAATTGGACAATTAATGTAGACGATGCTGCTCAGATGAAAGCAGAAGGACAGATCGAGATGGACGGGATTGATTCCGGAAATGGACAACGGGACGGTCACGTGAAGCAAGCCGATTTCTTCGATATTGCTACGTATCCACAAGCAACATTTACAGCGACTTCATTTGAAGGTGTACCTGCAGAATGGCCTGTCGGTCAAACGGTTGATATCAAAATGAATGGTACCATTACGGTTAAAGGTATCGAAAAAGAAGTGACTTTTGATGCAAAAGCCGCCTATGAGAATAACGAAGTGTTGTTGTCGGCAACATCCATGGTAACGTTCGAAGATTTCGGAATGGAAAATCCGCACTCCGTGGTGCTCTCGACTGAAAATGATATCCAAGTACAACTTGAATTGAAACTTTCCAAATAAGTGTAACAATGATCATATACCTAAAAATCTGTTCTGTTCTGCCTTAGGGTGGACGGACAGATTTTTTGCTTTCTCTTGCAAAATAGTGTGATGGATATAGCTTAAATGTAACTTTTACAGGATCATATTGTTAAAATAACTGCTGTTTCCTTTGGATAATGCCGTGTCGCCTATAGCTATTAAGCGCTTACAATGAGGAAGATTCAATACATTCATTGATCCATGCACAATCAAACACAAAAAGGGGGAGATCAAGAGTGAACAAAAGGTACATAAGCGGGTGTCTGGTATTACTGATGCTATTCTGTGATCTGGGGTTGATGATTCGTCCAGCTGCTGCAGAAGATGCGAAAGTGAACGTGGCACTTAACAAGGTGGTTACGGTAAGTGAGGAAGATCTATTGTATGGGGGGCAAAAAGAAAAGGCGGTGGATGGTGATGTAAATACTCATTGGAGTGCGAGCTCACCTTCTTCTGAGAGCAATCCTCATTGGTTGACCATAGACCTAGGTGCGCCATATGATCTTTCCGGAGCGGAATTGACCTGGAAGGACAAAGACCAAGTTGTAAAATATTTGATTGAAGTATCTGTTGATGGAAGTAACTGGTCAACTTCAGTGGACAAAACGACTAACGAAATAAAACAGAGTGTTGCCAGTGAAGAATTCCAGATCAGTACACCTGTCCAGTATGTGAAGGTCACGATTCCATACTATGCGGGAACAAATTGGTGGCCCGGAATATCCGAGCTTAAGGTTTGGGGGGAAGAGGAAGCTACTGATCCGGCAAACATTACCGGATACAATGCCGTTCAGGTCAAAACAATGGCTGGGGTTGCTCCTGTTCTGCCGACAAAAGTGACAGCACAGTATCTGAACGGAAAGTCGGGTTCGGTTCCAGTAGCATGGGATAGTATCGACCCTTTGAAGTATGCATCCTCTGATACTTTTACCGTGACAGGTGCAATATATGGAGCCCCTGTTCAACCGGAGGCCACTGTAACCGTTGGAGGATACCGGACGGATTACGTAAGAGGAGTGGATATTTCCACGTTAACCGCCATTGAGGCTAATGGAGGGAAGTATCTGGATAGTAATGGCACTGAAAGGGACTTGCTTGATATCCTGAAGGATCGTGGTGTCAATTACGTGCGCCTTCGTCTATGGAATGATCCGCAGAAATCCGGTGGCTATAACGATAAGAAAGATGTAATTGAGCTAGCCGCACGGGTGAAAGCAAAAGGTATGAAAGTACTGCTTGATTTCCATTATTCTGACGAGTGGGCACACCCGGGCCAGCAACTTCGTCCTAAAGCTTGGGAAAGTTATACTTTCGACCAGTTGAAACAAGCTGTATATGATTATACGTATGAAGTTGTAAGTGAGATGAAAGCCGAAGACGCTATGCCTGATATGGTACAGATCGGTAACGAGATTAACAGTGGTGTACTGAATGGATTCAACAGCAGGGTAAACCCTCAGGAAAATTATGAATTGTTACAACGAGGTGTTGATGCTGTGCGTGCCCTCCAAGAAGAGGACCAGCATGTTCAGATTATGATCCATCTGGCTGAGGGTGGTAAAGCACAAATGTTTAAGGATTACTTTAGTGAACTAGAGAGTCGTGGGCTTGATTATGATATCATCGGACTTTCCTATTATCCGTTCTGGCATGGGACATTTGCCGATGTGCAAAAGACGATGAATGAAGTATCTGAAAAGTTCGAAAAAGACGTGATTATTGCCGAGACTTCCTATCCATTTTCCTATAAAAATGGGGATGCTCATGGCAATATCATTGGATCGGATGAAGCGCTACATGTTGGGGGAGCAACATTCCCTGCAACAGTTCAAGGTCAATATGATGCAATCGCTGGCATAATGGATATGATTGCTGACGTACCTGCGAACCGTGGAGCCGGGTTCTTCTATTGGGAGCCTGCATGGATAGCGGCGAATGTGGGCTGGATTGCTTCCGAAGGCGATGCTTGGGAGAATCATGCGATGTTCGATTATGATGAATTTCCTGGGAATGGTGGATACTCCTACGAAGGACGTGCCTTGCCATCACTGGATGTTTACAAGCGGGGGCTAGAAAATGTACCTGCGGATCGTCAGCATTTAGCGGCTGCAATTACACGTGCCGAAGGTTTGGTAGCTCCGGATTTTGAAGAAACGAGCTGGAACTCACTTGCTCCTGCGATTAAGGCAGCACAGGATGTGTACAACCAAGCGTATACATCAACTGGAGTGACGCAATCGGACACCAATTATGCAACAGCTGCGCTTGAACAAGTTATGTTGCAAATGAACGTGGTTCCTGCGAAGAGGGATTCCCTCCAATCTAAGCTGACTGATGCTCAGACTTACAAGGAGTCGGATTGGTCAGCCTTAACTTGGGATATTTTTGCCAAGGCTCTTGCTAATGCAGATAAGGTTATGACAGATCCTAGAGCAACCCAGACTGAAGTGAATGCTGCAGAGAAACGGTTGCAGGATGCGATAAACGGATTATCCGATGTAGATAAAACAAAATTGGCTCTGCTTATTGGTGAGACGCAACAGCAAAATGAATCTTCATATACTCATCGTAGCTGGCAAACACTAATGGATGCATTAGAGCATGCTATCACAGTGAGAGATAATCAAAATGCAGTACAAGCTGAGGTAAATCAAACGCATGAAGTACTGCAACAAGCGAATCAGAGTCTCGTTCAGTTGCAAGCATTAACTACAGGTAAGACGGCGACGGCTTCAACAAGTGCAGGTACAGGGGACAATCAACCCAACTCCCCAGAAGGTGCAATTGACAGCAATCCCAATAGTTCATGGGGAACAGACCAGAGTAAAGGTAGCTGGTGGCAAGTGGATTTGGGACAAGTCGCAAACCTGCGCAAGATCGAAATGTCGATGTGGAGTGGCGGAATCAAATATACGATTGAAGTGTCTAATGATAACAAAAATTTTGTGAAAGTGGTCGATACCACGAGCGACGTTGTCGTTTCAACAGCGCCAAGACACGTGTTCTCGAACAATACAGAAGCGCGTTATATTCTTGTAACGATTACAGAAGGTCCAGAATGGGTAGGGTTTATGGATTTTGAAGCATACGGTACGTTCCCGGCGGACAAATCTGCACTGCAAGCTACTGTAGATGCCGCTGAGAAATTAAAGCAAACCGAATACACGACTGCAAGCTGGAATGTATTCAGTAAGGCGCTCTCTGAAGCGAAGGCATTCATTCTGGATGTTGAATCTTCAACGCAAGATGTAAGTGAGGCGGATCGTGCGTTGCAAGATGCTGTGAGTAAGCTTGTACGTCAAGATGTAACACCTGGCCCTGGGCAGCCATCCCAACCAAGTGAACCATCACAACCTTCCAGCCCGGGAACAGCTCCAACGCCGGGGAATCCGGCTGTAACCCCGTCTGTTGATTCGGGTGCTGCACCAGCGAAGGGTTCAATCACGGTAAAAGGAACAGCAACTGGGGATGACAAGTATTCGATTCGTCCAGATGCATCTCAATTAAATCAGGCACTGCAATCCATGGAGGCAGGAAATCGTACGTTGAAGCTGATTGCAGATGTGCCTGACACAGCCAAGACAGTCACATTCCAGTTGGCTGCAAGTCAACTGGCAGCATGGATTCGTTCAGAGGAAGTGCAATCTTTGGATGTAGTCGTAGGATCGACTACCGTTCGTGTTCCTCTAAATTCACTCCCGCTAACTATTGCGGAGAATGCTGGAACGTTCGACATCGTAGTGGCAAAAGGATCGACAGATACGCTGACTACATTGCAAAAAGCAGCAATCGGCAATCATGCGATTGTCGATGTGAATTTGTTAATGAATAATAAGCCTTTGCAATGGACAAACAGGAAGGTTGAAGTTGCTCTATCCAATGTAGAGCAGTCTAAGAAGAATGATGTAGTTATGGTCGTGCATTCTGTATCTCCAAGTGGGGAGATGAGACCTGTTACGTATTCCAAGTACGATGACAAGACGAAGACAATGGTATTCAAACCTCTGGAATCCGGCAGTTATGTCATTGCAGAAGTTGAAGTACCATTACATGATCTGCAAAATCACAATTGGGCGATCCAAGAGGTGCAGAACCTCTACGGTAAGGGAATTATTACGGGGATGAGCGCAACTCGTTTTGCCCCACAAGGTGAACTGACCAGAGCACAATTTTTGCAAATGGTTATTAAAGGTATTGGTGATACACGTCAGCTCGATCCATCTATCGCATTCCCAACAGATGTGAAGGAAGGGCAGTGGTATGCCGATTCAGTACGACTCGGAATTGAAATGAACATTATTCAAGGCCGAGCAGATGGAAGCTTTGGAGCCAATGAACGTATTTCACGAGAAGATATGGCTATTATGCTGAATCGAGCGCTGCAGGTTCTGCAACGTGATCAGGATGCGAACAATGCTACACAAGGAAATACGGTGTTTGTAGACAACGCCGAGATCGCGGGATATGCTAAAGAGGCTGTAGCCTCGATGCAACAACTTGGACTGCTAAATGGCATGCCTGATGGCACGTTTGCTCCGAAAGAAACAGCGAACCGTGCACAGGGTGCTGTTGCAGTCGCCAGACTGATGGAACAACTGTATTAGAGGTAGTTCAAAAAGCCCGCTTTTGATTATGAAGGGTGATGCTTGATGGCATTATCAACACTCATGAATAGAAAATAACGAAGTATCTAAAGAGATCGGATCATAGGATTCGGTCTCTTTATTTTTTTGTGAAAAGAGATTATATAAGTTTAACTATTGATTTACACGATAACGGAGAGGACAGAAAAAACTGAAAAAGCGAAGCGTTCGCCTTTATCACCGGATTTTCCCTTTAGAAAAGGGAATCGAAAAAATCTGGGGATAACAGCGATTAGAAGGTTATTCTGTCATCGGAGTGTCAGTGTAAATAATCTTTAGTTCAACTTATATAGAACGGACCCGCTTTCTTTAAATAGGCATCTAAACATTTTGTTAATGTCGTATTGACAATATCAAATTAATTTGTTATCATTTCGATAATATCAAAACGACAATATTAAGAAATGGGGAATGAGCCATGTTTGGATTCCGATTTGCGAAATTTCAACCCAGTGAGTATGTCATGAAAGTGAAAAATGGTGAGGTACAACGTCAAGGTGTCGGATTGTCTTTCTATTATTATGAGCCGACCACATCGGTAGTGGTTCTACCCGTGTCCTCGGTGGATGTACCATTCATGTTCGAAGAGATTACAGCGGACTATCAGACGGTTACTGTGCAAGGACAGCTAAGCTATCGCATAGTGGATTATTTGAAAATAACCCAGAGTCTGAATTACACGTACAATTTGCGCAAAAATCGGTATATCTCCGACGACCCCGGCAAGCTGGACCAACGGGTGATCACCACAGCGAAAGTACTAACCAAGAAACATCTGGAGCAAATGCCGCTGAAAGAAGCCATTCAATCCAGTGAACGGCTGGCAAGCAGCATGAAACGTGAAGTTGTGCAAAGTGAAGAGTTGGAGAAACTGGGCGTTGAGCTGATGAGTCTATCCATCCTGGCCATTCTGCCTAATAAAGAGACGATGCGTGCATTGGAAGCCCAAGCGCGGGAAGAGATTTTACGTCAGGCAGATGAAGCGCTCTATGTGCGTCGTAATGCATCTATTGAACAGGAAAGACGAGTGAAAGAGAACGAACTGAACACCGAAATTGCCGTAGAGACAAAGAAACAGCAAATTCGCGAGACCCAATTGCAGGCTGAGCGCTCGGTGAAACAGAAACAAAACGAGATGGAGCAGGAGCAGCTTCAATTCAATACAGCGATGGAGGAACGTAAGCAACAACTGATTGAGTTAACCATTGCCAATCACAATGCGGAAGCGGATGCCAAAGCGTATGAGATTGCTGCCGTGATGAATTCGTTGCAAAATGTACAGCCAAATGTACTGCAAGCGATGGCGAACATGGGTATGAATTCCGATAAGCTGATCGCACTCGCGTTCCAGGAACTGGCTGAAAATGCAGGCAAGATCGGACAGCTTAATATCTCGCCGGATCTGTTGCAGGGATTAATGTCTCCCGCGCCGGGCAGAGATCAGGGAGGTCGAGCGAGATGAGATTAGGAAGAAGAGAGCAAGCAGAGCAGGCAGGGAAATCTGTACGTCAGCAGCCTGCGGCAGATGATCGAATGAGCGAACATAAACTGATTCTGGTGAAGCGCCGGACCAGACTGGAAGAGCTGGTGGTTCGATATAACACGGTGCAGCAAGCTCAGTTCTATATTGAACGTCTGGGCGCAGACTTCAGTGATTATATGGAAGAAGACCGTCGTTATCGGCTATCTGTGCAGCAGGCACAGCAGCAACTGGGACAATTGGGTCGTGTACAGACCATTGATCGGGAACATGTGCCCAATTTTATCTTTGGAGAGCAGGATATCGTGGTTGTGGTGGGACAGGATGGGCTTGTAGCTAATACCCTCAAGTATGTAACTGAGCAACCGCTCATTGGTGTGAATCCGGACCCGATGCGTTGGGATGGGGTATTATTACCTTTTACCGTGGAGGATCTGAGCTTCATTGTCCCTGATGTCATTCGAAAGCAACGAACATTGAAAGAAGTCACTCTCGCCAAAGTGGAACTCAATGATGGACAGTATCTATATGGTGTGAATGATCTGTTCATTGGCCGGAAGACACATGTATCGGCACGTTATGAAGTGCGTTTGGGTTCATCCGCAGAACAACAATCCTCCAGTGGTATCATTGTATCCACAGGCATGGGATCAACAGGCTGGTTCAAAAGTGTGCTGGCCGGAGCCACCGGAATTGTAGGGTCAGCGGCATGGCAGAACATGAATTCTGAAGCTGAGGTTGCTACAGCATCGGCATCCATTCATGGAAGCAGGAGGGAACTGAATCATTTTAACTGGGATGCGCCGTACTTATATTTTTCAGTACGTGAACCGTTTCCGAGCCGGACGACAGCTGCCAATCTAGTGTTTGGACAGATTCATTCAAAGCAACCATTGCACATTGTATCCCAGATGCCAGAGGATGGTGTTATATTCAGCGATGGGGTTGAGCAGGACTTTCTTGAGTTTAACTCAGGGGTGGAAGCTATTATTGGGTTGGCAGAGAAGAGGGGGCGTCTCGTAGTCTGACCCTTTATTTCCAAGCCGTTTCCGACTAGAATGGGTAACTAGATGTGATACACTGACGTCAGGAAACGGAAAGAGGGTTAACGATGCAGTCGATATTGTTGGTTGAAGATGATGCCAAGCTAGCAGGATTGCTGGCGGCTTATCTGACCCGAAATGGATTCCAGGTACAGGTCACCGATGATTTTCGTCATGTACTGGATGAATTTGTGGAAGTGAAGCCGGACCTTGTGCTGATGGATGTGAATTTGCCTCAATATGATGGATACTATTGGTGCAGGCAGATACGCACACATTCCATATGTCCCATTTTATTCATATCGGCTCGTGATAGTGGTATGGATCAGATTATGGCGTTGGAACATGGAGCGGATGATTATATTACGAAACCTTTTCAATATGAAGTCGTTCTTGCCAAAGTCCGTAGTCAGCTGCGCAGAGCCTATGGTTCTTATGCTGCTGTGCAGCAGGAAGTGAAGGTGAAGAACGGTCCCATGATCCTTTATCCTGAGCGATTCGTATTGGAATATGATCAACGTTCTACAGAGCTAACACAAAAGGAAGCCATATTGGTGGAAGCACTAATGGCGAAGGCAGGGCGGGTTGTGAGTCGGGAAAAATTGCTTGAACAGATGTGGGAAGATCAGCATTTTATTGATGACAATACGTTGAATGTATATATTACACGTGTTCGCCGGAAGTTGAAGGAGCTGGGTGCAGAAGAGATTTTGGAGACGGTTCGCGGAGCGGGTTATCGTGTGTTGGATCTGGGTTCATCCGATCAGGGGAAAGGGATATGAGACTTTTTCTGAAAGACCACCAGATGTTAGTTGGATTTTATGTGCTGCAGATGCTGCTGGTTCCGTGTGTGTATTGGCTTTCTGGTGAGGGCCGTCCGATGAAAATTGTCCTCTATGGCATGCTGATTAGTACCGTGGTGCTGATGGTCTATCTGGTCATACGTTACTTCCAGTTGCGAGCGTATTATCGTCTACTTCAACAACCACGTAAACGGGTAAACGAGCCTTTCCAAACACTTGGAAATTCGGTCGTGGCGGAAGCCATCCAGGAATTGTTACATGAATTGGAGCGTAATCGACAGAATGAGATGGGTCAATTACGTACTAGCAAGGAACAGCAGGTGGTATTCATGAATCGCTGGGTTCATCAGAAGAAGACACCGTTGTCCATCATTCAACTGACCTTGGAGGATGTGGACGATGAGACGGCTGGCAGTATTCAGGATGAGCTGGATAAGCTGCGCAAAGGACTTGAAATGGTCTTGCATTCATCACGGCTTGAACAGTTCGAAGGGGATTTTCGTGTGGAGCTGTTGTCTTTGCAAGGAGTACTTCGGAGCAGTATAGCCGAGAACCGACGTTTATTTATTCGCAGAGGTATTACACCGGATATCCGTATGGAGGGCGACCTTCAGATCTACAGTGATTCCAAGTGGCTACGGTTCATGTTCACCCAGGTTTTAACCAATGCCGTGAACTATTCCGATAGCAAATCAGGCAAAAAAGTCATTATTACTGGCTATAAGCAGGAAGATCGTACAATCCTGGACATTCAGGATGAGGGAATCGGTATCTCGTCCGAGGATATTCATCGCGTGTTCAATCCCTATTTTACAGGCGAACGGGGCAGACAATACCACGAATCTACGGGAATGGGGTTATATCTAGTCCGTGAGATCAGTGCCCGCCTGGATAACCGTGTCGAGTTGTTTTCGGAGCCGAATGAGGGAACGTTGGTCAGATTCAGCTGGGTTCATACGAAATATCCGAAGTAAAGAGCGCTTTGCCCATGGGTGAGGTGCTTTTTTTAATGCACAGAAGTGTGATCGAGAAGGCAGGGGAACAGAACCTTAAACGCGTTGTAAGAGAAGTTTAAGGTAATTCGATAGCACCGTTACAGGAGGTCAGTTAGGATAAGAATAGAAATAAACGTATATAGAATGATGGATCAGGAGGGAATTACGCATGGAAATGTTACAGGTATCGGCACTCAATAAAGTGTATCAGGGCAAAGTGCAAACCCAAGCCCTTAGTGATATTCATCTGACAATCAAGCAAGGTGAGTTTGTGGGTATTATGGGTCCGTCGGGCAGCGGCAAAACCACGTTGTTAAACATGGTCTCGACCATTGATGAACCAAGCTCGGGCAAGGTGCTGATTAATGGCATGAATCCGTTTGATATGAAAAAGAAAGAACTTGCCATGTTCCGACGTCGGGAACTCGGATTTGTCTTTCAGGATTTCAATCTGTTGGACACACTGACGGTTGCTGAGAATATTGTGCTTCCATTGACACTGGACAAGGTCAAACTGAAGGAGATGGAGAGCAGACTACAACGAATTACAGCCAAGCTCGGGATTGATCACATTCTGGATAAACGAGTCTACGAAATCTCGGGCGGACAGCGACAGCGCACAGCCATTGCGAGATCCATGATCAATATGCCTTCGATTGTATTGGCGGATGAACCCACCGGCGCCCTGGATTCTACGTCATCTCAGGCGGTCATGGAGTCGCTTGAACAGATGAACCAGCAGGAGAAAACGACCATTATGCTGGTTACACACGATCCCCTTGCTGCAAGTTATTGCAACCGAATCGTGTTCATCAAGGATGGAAAACTGGCAGCCGAAGTGCACCGCGGAGATAATCGACAGACGTTCTTCCAGCGGATCATCGACACCTTATCTTTCTGGGGAGGGAATTCACATGAGCTTTCCTCAGTTCGCGTTTAACAATATTCGTCGAAATGGGCGAGCGTATATTGCTTTTTTTCTAAGTAGTGTGTTTATGGTCATGATTTTCTTCGCCTATGCGGTGTTTATCTATCATCCGTATGTGAAAGAGTTGCCGATGGGTGACACAACTGCTACGGGGATGCAGGTGGCTTCGATTATCGTGTATGTGTTTGCATTTTTCTTTGTTATGTATTCCATCAGTGCTTTTCTCAAATCACGGAACAAGGAGTTTGGCATTCTGACCATACTCGGTGCAGAGCCCGCACAGATTCGGAGATTGGTCATTTTGGAAAACATGTTGATCGGCTGCTTGTCCATTATTGCCGGTATAGGCGGAGGCATGTTGTTGTCCAAGTTGTTCCTGATGTTAACCACTCGTTTTATCGGGATGGATGACCTGCCCTTTTATTTTCCGATTAAAGCAATTCTGATTACGGTAGCAGCCTTTCTGTTATTATTCTTCTGTATTTCGCTCTTCACACTGCTCTTTATCGGGAACAAACGGACGTTAGAGTTATTGACGGGTACGAGCAAACCTAAAAAAGAGCCCAAAGCTTCGTGGTTCTTCTCACTTCTGGGATTGGCATTACTTACAGTCGGCTTTGTGGTACTGCGCAGTGAGTTGAATGGCGGAACGATCTTGCTCGCAGCAGTGACAGGCATAGCGGGAACGTATTTTTTCTATTCACAGCTTTCCGTGCTCATCATCCGTTTATTGAAGCGTAATCGTAAAACGGTATGGCATGGTACACGTCTCTTATGGATGTCAGAGATGAGTTACAAAATGAAGGATAATGCTCGCATGCTCTTTATGGTGACCGTGGTGATTGCGATTGCTTCAATGAGTGCGGTGGTGATTTTGTCACTGGATCAGGAGAACCGGGAGCAGTTTACCAATAATGATTTTGCAGTCCAATACAATGTATACACACCTTCGGATCAATTGGATATGAGCGCCGTTGATTCGAGATTTGAAGCCGCAGGCTTGGATTATCAGCAAGTGTATCTGGAGCACTTCTGGTCTGATGCGGATCAGAGTGCTGTCTCGGTCATGCCGCTTAGTCATTACAACCGATTCAATACAATCCTGGGAAAAAAGACATTCCAATTGGATTCAGACGCAGCATTGTTCGTAGATTCGCGTAATGAGAAGGATCAGGATCAGATTGATCGCAACAGGTTTCGCAATTATGCGGAAGGAGACACCTTGACCCTGAATCTGGAAGCTGGCTCAATGCAAGCAACAGTTACAGCTACGGATGTTGAGACACGGTTTGCAACCTTGATCTATTCAACTGCTGTGGTTGTCCTCCCGGATAAGAAGTTTGAAGAGATCACACAACCGATCCAAGGAAACAGGTTATCTGGCAAGGTTCTGTATCAGATTCCTGCCTGGGGTCATGCTGTACCTGACCGGCACTCCTCGGAAGCCATGGTTAGCGATCAGATTCTGTCTTCCGCAGATACTATTCAAAGCGATAATGCTTCGGATGATAATTACTCCGGATATCTAAGCACTCGATATGGAGATTTTGAGAGATACAGACAGGATACAGCACTCTTTACCTTCCTAGGCATATTTATCGGATTGATCTTCTCGATCTCGTCCGCAAGCTTTCTATATTTCAGACTGCATACCGATCTTGAAGCAGATGGGAAAATGGTGCACTCTCTTTCGAAAATGGGTCTCAGTTTTCAGGAGATGAAACGATCATCTACCGTTCAGATTGCCATTTTGTTCTTCTTACCGATCGGTGTTGCCATCATTGAAACTTTGGTAGTGGTTAAGCCATTCCTGACTGAATTCGGTATTACCAATTATACGGTTCCGGTGTTGACTGTATTTGGTGCGTTTCTCCTTGCACAGACGTTTTATTTCTTTGTTATCCGTTCCAGATATATATCTTCTCTTCGCAAAATGATGGTTTAGTCATCCAGGAAACAAATGATCATATTTAACCGTTCATGATCTGTTCATTGCTCGCATTTTCTTGATTCAGATCAAGGAAACGCGGGCTTTCCTGCGTTAAGATGAATGTATTCACAGATTATATTATCGAGGAGGACGATTATATGAGTATTACGTCATTGCAAGAAGTCAAAGCATTTAGTGAGGACCGTTTTACAAAAAGGGTTTTATTCCAGCAGGATGGTGGAGTGACTTTTGTCCTTCATTTTCTACCAGGTCAGCAGCTTCCTGTTCATAAACATCCGGGCACAGACGTTATTTTGCTGGTAGTCGAAGGCACAGGTACACTTATTCTGGATGGAATAGAACAAGCGGTGAAACAAGAGGATGTGATCCATTGTGGCGGTGAAGTAGAGTTCGCATTCCATAATACAGGAGAGCAGGAGGTTCGTTTGTTCGTGGTGTTAAATAAAGTGCCAGCAGCATCCTATGCAAAGGACATCTAACATCTAATATCAAGGAAGCGATAAATGATTCACTGATCGGCACTAATATAAGGGAAACTCTATTCTGGAGTTTCCTTATTTATTTTTTATTCAAGAATACTCTGCTCCAACATTCGTCCTTCTAGCAATCTCCGGGGTGTATATCAAGTGTGGCTTCCATCGCAAAACAAAAAGCATACCTGGGTCTGAGAACATCAGAGCTTAGGTATGCTTTTTCGTATTCCGGCAGCAATTTGTTCATTCATCCGGTCACTGGTCATTCTACCTAGAAGTATCCCAGCATTTCTTTGGCTTCATTCGACATCAGCTGTGGAGACCATTGTGGCTCCCACACCACTTGTACATCAATATCGGTCTTATTTGTATTCTCCTGCAAAACCCATTTCACCGCACCGACAATTGTATCATGCAGCGGGCAACCTGGTGTAGTCAGCGTCATCCGTACATGTACCCGTTCAGGCTCTTCCCTTACTTCATATACGAGACCCAGGTCAACGATATTGACACCTAATTCAGGGTCATACACTTCCTTGAGACATTCTAGCAAATGCGTGGTTTGTTCCATCCTGTTCACTCTCCAGTCCACCTTATTTATGTTAACGTCTGAATACCAAAGCAATATTTGTTATATAAAGGATGGAGACAAGAGACAAAATCGTCCCTCCAACCATCATGACCTCAGCCAGATTAATCAGAATTCCACTGACAAGCAGAAGGCTTCCAGCAACCATTGCGAGCATACCCCAATTGACATGACGTTCACTCAACATACCTGCCATCAGCGGTGTTCCGGGTCTGCCGGCCTGCTTGCCATATTTGTGGGTCCACCATAGAAAAGGCACAATTTTGGAGGCATAGCCAAGTATGGTGAGAGACACCCACCCCCCGAGATATACCCATCCAGACAGCAGAACAACACGTGGATGGAGCAGCAGTTCAGTCCCTTGCGAAGAATAGATCAGTAGTGCAACAGCATATACAGCAAACGCACGGCTTACATACACAGACCAGCGGATGCCCGGACCTGGGTTACTTTTGTGCCGTTTCTCCTGAATTTGCTCCAAGTGATACACATAGAAGAGAAGGGCGGCGGTTAGAAGTAAGAGCGCAAACCAGAGCAAGCCTCCTTTAATACCTGTCAGAAATGCGACAACACCTGTAACTACAGCTGCATTCCACAGAACCAAGACCACTTTTTGCAGTCGAATGGAATAATCGTGGGACAGGTAGAACATGGGCAGCATTTTGTAACTGAAGCCGGTAATTAACATGCCAAACCAGCCGAGTGTTCCCATCCAGATATGTGCGCCGAATAAGCGTTCATGCAGACCGTTCCAATCACCAAAGGCAAAATTCAGACCCATCAGCATACCGGACAGCCCGGTAAGAACCAGATAAAGACAGGAACAAGCTGCACTGATCGTCACCGGATTCCACTGTGAGGCACGGAGAAGGGTAGCGCCCATATTCCATCCGAACAATAGAATGCCCGAGAGCGCGAGTGTAGCAGAACCGGCAATCCAGATGACATCTGCACGAATGAAGCCGTATAACATGCCCGCGATTCCAATACTGAACAAGAAATAATGACAATAACCGAGAATCAGACTGTAGATATTGGATTGCAAAATAACATGTATCAACTGATAAATGGCACCCATAGCTAGCATGGTTGCCCATCCGAGCACAAACAGATGGGCATGAAACCAGCCTTCGGGTCCTCTGAGTTCATCACCAAGCCAGCCTGTCAGCGAGAGCAGGGAGAATGCGTGATACATTACAAATCCAAAGATGCCCGTGATGATAAAAAGAAACGGCAACCTGGACATGGCCTTTGCCTCCTTACCCTTTTTCAATTCTCACTTTGGCCGTACCATCGGCTTGATCCTCAACGGTGTAGGGGCAACCGAGATTATTTAACTCTTCTATCAAGAAGACAGGCACACGGTCATTGTGGATCAGCACGACTTCCCCAGGTTTGCAACGCTCCAGTGCGGCAAGTGTTCGCATCATGGGTTGTGGCGGTTCCAATCCGCGATTGTCCAGTATAACGGTGGGCGCCTGTAGAAGTTCAAGGTTTTCAATCGCAACAGCTTGTTCCTCCGGATGTCCTTTGCATGAAGCTGATTCTACGTCTGAACCGGGCTCAGACGTAGAATCAGCTTCCGATCCAGATAAAACCATTGCAGATAAGGCTTTTGCACCGGTTTTGTTTTTTTTGTGCACAAACGTGGTAACCCAGTGATCCGAACCCTTTCGTTCCGATGTGCTTGAGTATCCTTTCATCTTGAGAATACCAAGCAGAGGCGTGGGTTTGAATGGAGCATGGAGTACAAAGACATCTTCATGCTGAAGGCCTTTGACCGTGTCCATGATCAGTTGAAACGGCTCCAACTTTTTACTCAGATGAGGACGCACATCCAATTCAACAATATGGACATCAGATGGAGACATGTGCGTTCACATCCGATCCTGCACTAGCTGCATCCGCCTGCTGTACCAACTGTAGAGATGATTCATACAGGGCGGCCATTCCACCGAACAGCGCATAGAAGAATGACTCCGGCGCATCGAGGGAGAAGGACAGGTATGCTTTGGGGTCCATGCCGAGCACACGCTCAAAAAGTCTTGCACTGTCATAGGCGTAAAAACAGAAATGAGTATATTCGAACACAGGCATTTTTTCGTAAATGGTGATAATCTCTTGCGCATATTCCGCTTGCTCACGCTGTGCCATTTGAACCATGGTCGTAGCGTCTTCCAGCCGCAGCGTGATGCGGAGTGTAGTATCGTCAATGATTTCAACGTGCGCCATAGCGGTTCAGCTCCAATCTATAATTTGCTGATTTTGACCTGGAAGGTTGTAGGGCCCTGCTCAATATACTCCCAGTTGAAGCCATCGGGATGTGTGGACTGGAACTGGAATCGAAGGGGCTTAGGATCGTGATCGTTAATGAGCAGCATGGATTCCTGTGGTTGCAATTGATCAAACGTTTCGAAAATAACTTTATGTTTCAAATGCGGTGGATACTCCGTGGCATTAATGGTTGCTGCGTATGTGTTCATGTGTCATTCCTCCAGATAGGGATAGTGTGGTGTTGCAATTTGATTATAGAAAAGGTGAAGAGGGGTCTGTGTGAGCCTGCTCACACATTTTCTTTTGCCATAATTTTGCCTTATTTAGACTAGAATCCTGTTTGGAAAGGCGTTGCCGAGCATATATAAATGTGCAACTGTGCGCTATGTTTCACTTCTTGTGATATTTTGCACAGTTCGCTGATCGAGACATCTCTATATTTAGCGTCAAGATGACACTGGATGAGAGGAAGCATAGGTTCCTCCTTCGGCTGATGTTAAGACAGCACCTTAGAGAAGGGAGGTACGTGTATGGAATCAACATTAATGGACCCGTTTGGAAGAGAGCATGATTATTTGAGAATTTCGGTTACGGATCGCTGTAATCTCCGCTGCGTGTATTGCATGCCGGAGGAAGGAATGCAGTTTGAACCGACAGAACGCATCCTGTCCTATGAAGAAATCACGTCCATCGTTAAGGCGCTTGCTCCACTGGGCATTCGGAAATTGCGTTTGACCGGAGGGGAGCCTCTTGTTCGCAAGGGGCTGGATCAACTGATTGCAATGTTATCCGCTATTCCGGGAATTGAGGACATCGCATTGACAACCAATGGCATCTATTTGGCAGCTTATGCGGATCTGCTGAAGACTGCGGGGTTAACCCGGGTGAACATAAGCCTGGATTCTTTGAAGCCAGATCGATTCGCAAGCATTACTCGAGGCGGCAAGGTACAGCGTGTGCTGGATGGAATTAAGGCTAGCCAAAAGGCCGGATTTTATCCGATCAAGCTGAACGTGGTGTTGATGAAAGGCGTGAACGACGATGAGGTGGAAGATTTTCTGCGGATGACCCGGGATGAACCCCTTCATATTCGTTTTATTGAGTACATGCCTATTGGAGAAAGTGGAGATGGTTGGAGATCAGGGTATATGCCCCTCGAACATGTGCTGGAAACATGCGGAGCACGATGGGATTACGAAAGCTGTGGAGAGATTTACGGGAATGGTCCTGCAGATAGTTATCGCATTGTGGGAGCTGCAGGAACGTTTGGTTTGATTCACCCGGTGAGCAGCCATTTTTGCGGAAATTGCAATCGGCTCAGGCTGACGGCAGATGGAAATATCAAACCTTGTCTCTACTGGTCGGATGAGTTCAATGTTCGTCCACTCGTAGGTGATGACAAGGCGGTGCGGGATTTATTTTACAAGGCACTCGGAGCCAAACCCGAAACACATGACATGTTAAAAGCCTTAAACGGGCAACAGATCGACGGCACGCCAACGCTGCGACATATGTCGCAAATCGGAGGTTAGCAACAGCAGTTCAGGATTCGACTTGCATCAACAGGTCATATATGTGGGAGGACAACAATGAGTAACAAAAGCATGCCCTGGATGGGCAAACTCAAATATTTTGCCAAACGTGAAAAAAGTGCGGAGGGCTGGAGTGAAATGTCCCCGGTCAACCGGGATTGGGAAGATGTCTACCGCCGCCGCTGGCAGCATGACAAAGTGGTGCGTTCCACACACGGAGTCAATTGTACCGGATCATGCAGCTGGCAGATCTATGTGAAAGACGGCATTGTCACTTGGGAAACGCAGGCTACCGACTATCCTTCAACCGGACCGGATATGCCGGAATTTGAGCCACGAGGATGTCCACGTGGAGCGAGCTTCTCATGGTATCTGTACAGCCCGCTGCGTGTCAAACATCCTTACGTACGTGGTGCGCTGCTGGACATGTGGCGAGATGCGCTTCAGACGCATGGTGATCCGGTTCAAGCATGGTCCAGCATTGCGGATGATCCGGCCAAAGTGAAAAGATACAAATCGGTGCGGGGTAAAGGTGGATTAATTCGCGCTTCATGGGGTGAAGTGACACAGATTATCGCCGCTTCGCTAATTCATACGATTAAAGAATACGGGCCGGATCGGATTATTGGTTTCTCTCCGATTCCTGCCATGTCGATGGTCAGTTATGCAGCAGGATCACGGTTCTTATCCTTGATGGGGTCACCATTGCTCAGTTTCTACGACTGGTATGCGGATCTGCCACCGGCTTCACCTCAAATCTGGGGCGATCAAACGGATGTGCCGGAGAGCAGTGACTGGTACAACTCGGGATACATTCTGGTATGGGGCTCCAATCTGCCAATGACGCGGACACCGGATGCCCACTTCCTGGCTGAAGCACGTTATCGGGGAACAAAAGTGGTGTCGATCAGCCCGGATTATGCGGAGTATGTGAAATTCGCAGATACATGGATGTCGGTAAAACAAGGAACGGACGGCGCTCTGGCGATGGCGATGGGCCATGTCATTCTAAAAGAGTTTTATATTGAAAAACCTACGGACTATTTCATGCAATATGCCAAACAGTATACGGACTTTCCAAATCTGCTGATTGTGGAAGAAAAGGACGGCGTACACACAGCAGGCAGATTTCTCGTTGGGGAAGATCTGGGCATTACAGGTAATAACATGGCTTGGAAAACGCTCGTTTACGATGAAAACAGTGGTACTTATGCGATGCCAAAAGGAAGTTTGGGCTTCCGTTGGGGTGAAGAAGGCACATGGAATCTCAAAATGGAACAGGTAGAGAACGGTGAGCCGATTGATCCAAGACTATCCATGCTTGGCGTCCATCATGATCTTGTAACGATTCAACTGCCGTACTTTGATGATGAGGGAAAACATGTCATGGAGCGGCAGATTCCTGTACGTCAGATTTGGTTAGGGGACAGAAGGATTACAGTAACAGCCGTATACGATCTGGTACTTGCCAAATACGGAATTGAACGTGAAATGACGCGTTCTGCGGATTCAGCAGAAGTAGTTACTGGTATGGAGCAATTGAGTGTACGTGTTAACCATGGAGACGACATCTTGCATGCACCACAGATAAAACCATTCACTCCAATGTGGCAAGAGAAAATCACTGGTGTGGATCAAGAGACTGTCGTACAGATTGCACGCGAGTTCGCACAGAATGCGATCGATACCCAAGGTCGTTCCATGATCATCATGGGAGCCGGTATTAATCACTGGTACAACTCCGACGTCATCTATCGCGCCATTATTAACTTAATTCTGATGACAGGGTGTCAGGGTGTGAACGGCGGAGGCTGGGCCCACTATGTCGGTCAAGAAAAACTGCGTCCGGCTGAAGGCTGGCAGACGATTGCCTTTGCTCGTGACTGGACCGGACCTGCACGTCTGCAAAACGGAACCTCCTTCTTCTACTTTGCAACAGATCAATGGAGATACGAGGAGACCCAAGTCGGAGAGTTGACCTCAGCGCTTGAAGGTGAACCGCGGTTCCAGCATGTGGCTGATTATAATGTGATGGCTGCGCGTATGGGCTGGCTTCCATCCTATCCACAATTTAATCGTAACTCGATTGATCTGCATCAGGATGCGCTACAGGCCGGAGCAACGACGAAGGAAGAGATTGGCGCTTATGTTGCTTCCGAGCTACAGAACAAAAATCTGAAGTTCTCGATCGAGCAACCGGATGATCCGGCGAACTTCCCGCGTGTACTATTTGTCTGGAGAGCGAATCTGATCTCAAGTTCCGGCAAAGGGCATGAGTATTTCCTGAAACATCTGCTCGGTGCAACGAACGGATTGCTTAATGATGACGATCATGGCCTGCGCCCAGAGCATGTAGAGTGGGTGGATGAAGCACCGGAAGGTAAGCTTGACCTGATGATTAACATGGATTTCCGTATGGCAGGTACAGCGATGTATTCCGATATTGTGCTGCCAGCAGCGACCTGGTATGAGAAAAGCGATCTGAGCAGTACGGATATGCACCCGTTCGTTCATCCATTCAACCCGGCGGTAGCCACGCAATGGGAATCCCGTTCCGACTGGGATACCTTCAAGGAAATCGCTCGTGTATTCTCCGAGATGGCTGCACAGCAATTCGATGGGCCGCAGAAGGAGATCATTGCTACTCCGCTCTTGCATGATTCACCGGATGAGCTTGCTCAACCGTACGGAGAGATCAAAGACTGGAGCGCGGGAGAATGTGAAGCGATCCCGGGGAAAACGATGCCGCATATTCAGGTCGTGGAACGTGATTATGCTGCCGTATATAACAAAATGATCAGTCTAGGACCTGTGGTGAAAGATAAACCAATCGGAACCAAAGGCATATCCTGGTCTGCCAGTGAAGAGTATGAAAAACTCAAGGGTATTCTGGGCGTGCACCGTAGAGATGGCGTTGGACAAGGATGTCCCGATCTGAGCACAGACCGTAATGTTGCGGAGGCTATTCTGACCTTGTCTAGTACAACGAACGGCAAGATGGCGGTACGTGCGTGGGAAGCGCTGGAACAGAAAACCGCATTGCATTTGAAAGATTTGGCTGAGGAACGTTCTGAGGAATGTTTTACATTTGACGAGATCACTTCCAAACCGAAAACGGTCATTACCTCGCCTGCCTTCAGCGGATCGGAAAAAGGCGGACGCCGCTATTCGCCATTCACCACCAATGTGGAGCGCCTGATTCCATGGCGTACATTGACGGGCAGACAGCAGTTCTACATTGATCATGCGATGCTACGCGAATTCGGAGAAACATTAGCGACATTTAAACCTGTGTTGAAGCATACGCCGTTCCATCCGAAAAGCAAACGTCCGATTGAAGGTGGCAAGGAAATTGTCCTGAATTACCTGACACCACATAACAAATGGTCAATTCACAGTATGTACTATGATGCGCTGCCGATGTTGACCTTGTTCCGAGGCGGCCCGACAATCTGGATGAACTACGAAGATGCAGAAGAAGCCGGACTGGTCGACAACGACTGGATCGAATGCTTCAACCGTAACGGGGTAGTCGTTGCCAGAGCCGTAGTGACACATCGTATTCCTCGCGGTATGGCATTCATGTATCACGCCCAGGACCGTCACATTAACGTTCCGGGTACCAAAATATCACAGACACGTGGGGGTACGCATAACAGTCCGACACGTATTCATGTGAAGCCAACACATATGATCGGTGGTTATGCCCAGTTAAGTTATGGCTTCAACTACTATGGCCCGACAGGCAACCAGCGTGACCTCAACGTCATCATAAGAAAACTGCAGGAGGTGGATTGGCTTGAAGATTAAAGCACAAGTCAGTATGGTCATGAATCTGGACAAATGTATCGGGTGCCATACATGCAGCGTAACGTGCAAAAACACCTGGACCAATCGTCCAGGTGCAGAATATATGTACTGGAACAATGTGGAGACCAAGCCCGGGGTCGGTTATCCGAAACAATGGGAGGACCAGGAGCGTTATCGCGGTGGCTGGGAGATGAAGAATGGCAAACTGGAATTGAAGTCCGGCACACGGGCAAGACGCTTGCTTAACATTTTCCATAACCCGGATCAGCCTACCATTGACGATTATTACGAGCCATGGACATACGAGTATGAGAAACTGACGAACAGTCCTGAGAAAAAACATCAGCCTATAGCAAGACCGAAATCCCAGATTACCGGTGAATATATGAATCTGGAGTGGGGTCCGAACTGGGAAGATGATCTGGCAGGTGCCCATGTAACGGGGATGGAAGATCCCAATATGAAGGGTGTCGAGGACTCAATCAAAATGGATTTTGAACAGGTATTTATGATGTACCTGCCACGGATCTGTGAACACTGCCTTAACCCGGCCTGTGTGTCCTCCTGTCCTTCCGGAGCGATGTACAAACGGGAAGAAGACGGGATTGTATTGGTTGACCAAAATGCATGCCGTGCATGGAGATTCTGTGTATCCAGTTGCCCTTACAAAAAGGTCTATTTCAACTGGCAGACGAACAAAGCCGAGAAATGTACCCTTTGTTTCCCACGGATTGAAGCGGGCTTGCCAACGATCTGTTCCGAAACTTGTGTGGGACGTATCCGTTATATCGGTCTGATGCTGTATGATGCAGACCGTGTTGAAGCCGCTGCTTCGGTTGAAAATGACCAGGATCTCTATGAATCCCAGATGGATATTTTCCTTGATCCGAATGACCCTGAGGTGATTCGCGAAGCGCGCGAAGCCGGAATTCCAGAGGATTGGATTATTGCAGCGCAGCAGTCCCCTATTTATAAAATGGTCATCGACTGGAAAATTGCGCTCCCGCTTCACCCAGAATACCGCACCATGCCAATGGTATGGTACATTCCACCACTTAGCCCGATTACCAATCGAGTAGAAGGACAGGGAAGTTCGCTGGAGGCCAACGATATTTTCCCGGCGATTGATAACATGCGTATTCCCGTGGAATATTTGGCCAATCTGCTCACGGCAGGAGATACGGATCGAATCCGTGAAGTACTGCGGAAAATGGCCGTTATGCGCATTCACATGCGTAACCAGCAGACGGGTAAGACCAGTGAATCGGAATTACTGGAAAGAGTAGGCATGGATGTTCAGGAAGTGGAGGACATGTACCGACTGCTCGCTATTGCGAAATACAATGACCGTTTTGTCATCCCGCCAGCTCACCGTGAGGAAGTGGAAGTTCTCTTCAGCGAACAGGGCAGCTGCGGACTTGATTTTGCAGGGGGGCCAGGTTCTTGCGGAGTATTCTGATGGGAGAGGAGACAACGACAACGATGACGATCGAACCCAATGAAGGAACAGGTCAGGCTCTGGTTTACGAGACGAATACGAGAAGAATGGTCTGTAAACTGATCTCCTATCTGTTGCAATATCCCGATACAGCTTGGAGAGAAGGGCTGCAGGGAGTGAAGGAAGCTATACATTCCATTTCCGATGAAACGGTGAACCAGATCTTGCTGACATTTGTAGATGAAGCACAGGCTGTTAGCTCGATTGAGTGGCAGGATGCCTATGTTCGAACATTCGATTTTGATAAAAAGTGTAACCTCTATCTCACGTATGCTCTTCATGGAGATGAGCGGGATCGGGGCCCGGCTCTGATTGAATTGAAACGCAGATATGAAGCTGCGGGATTTTATATGGAAGTAAGTGAGTTGCCGGATTATCTGCCTATGGTGCTTGAATTTGTAGCTGAGGCTCCCGAGGAAGATGTCTTGGGGGTGCTCTCCAGTTGTCATAAGGCTCTGGTCACGATGACCGAAAGCATTACAGGACAGAATAGCCCATATGGACCAATGCTCAGTCTCATGTTACAGGTCATTCCAGAGCCCCCGGCTCCTGATGTACCCAAACAAGAAGAAGCAGTTAACCAACAACCAGAAGATCTCATGCAGATCGCGGCTCAGATGAGGAGGGGGAATCGGTGAGTACACTGGAACTGTTGTTATGGGGTGCTCTTCCCTATATGGTCATTGTTTTCTGTATTACGGCGACAATCTGGAGATATGTGACGAATCCCTTCAGTTGGACGTCCAAGTCCAGTGAGATGCTGGAGAAACGAATGCTAAAATGGGGTAGCTTACTCTTTCATATTGGAATATTCGCCGTAATCTGCGGACATATTGCAGGTTTGCTTGTTCCGGTGGAGTTCTATCGCTGGATCGGCCTGAGTGATGAAGGATATCACTTGATGGCTGTTGCAGGAGGACTGCCTGCGGGGATCATTGCATTTGCAGGTGCGGTCATTTTGTTGGTTCGCCGTTATGTTGCTCGGAGAGTACGGGCCACAAGCAGTATCGGGGACTGGCTGGCCCTTGCCATGTTAATCATTGTCATTGTCACTGGCATACTGGCGACCTCGGCCAATGCGGTGAATCACACAGGTTTCGACTATCGAACAACAATTAATCCTTGGTTGCGCGGTCTGATCGTATTCCAGCCTGATCCGGTTCTGATGCAGACGGTACCGCTGAACTTCAAAGTACACATTCTGCTTACCTTTGTACTATACTGCGTCTTTCCATTTACTCGTCTGGTTCACATGCTAAGTATGCCACTGGGTTACCTGAAACGCAGTTATGTGTTGTATCGCAGAAGAGATGGAGCTGTGTATCCGAATCAGGAACAAAAAAAGGAAAGGGCGATGTAAATGCAACATAAAGGTAAGGTTCAACTGCCCTTGCAAACCGCAAGTCTGGTTCTTGGTTTCATGGTATGGGTTATCCTATCATCTCTGATGCCATTTATTAAAGAGGATATTGCGCTTACGTCTTCTCAGCTCGCATGGGCGACAGCAATTCCCGTATTGATCGGATCGATTGCCCGTATTCCGATTGGTTATTGGACGAATCGATATGGAGCACGCAATATTTTTATGATTAGCTTTGTATTGTTGCTGGCTCCTGTATGGTGGATTAGCCGTGCAACATCGTTCAGTGATCTGGTGATTGGTGGACTGTTCCTCGGTATTGGGGGAGCTGTCTTCTCCGTTGGTGTAACTTCACTACCGAAATATTATCCGAAAGAGCGACATGGCTTTGTTAACGGGATCTACGGAATTGGTAACCTGGGTACAGCACTGTCTGCATTCGGAGCCCCGCTGATTGCTGATCGTATGGGATGGTCTACGACAGTTCTGCTATACAGTTTTCTGCTACTAGGGATGGCAGCGCTGAATTTTGCTCTGGGGGACAAAAAGGAAACTCGTGTTAATGTTCCGCTTATGCAACAACTGAAGGCCATATCACGCAACAATAAACTATGGTTGCTCTGCTTGTTTTATTTTCTGACATTTGGCTCGTTCGTGGCGTTTACGGTATATTTGCCAAACTTCTTAGTCAGTCACTTCCAGATGGACAAAGTCGATGCAGGTATTCGTACAGCGGGGTTCATTCTCGTTGCTACCATCATGCGACCTGTTGGAGGCTGGCTTGGAGATCGATTTAATCCGTTCAAAATATTAATGTTTGTCTTCGGCGGATTAACGATTGCAGCGATTGTATTATCCTTCGCGCCGTCATTCTATATCTACACCATTGGGTGCCTGACTGTGGCATTATGCGCAGGGACAGGTAACGGGACTATTTTCAAATTAGTGCCAATGTATTTCGTTAAACAACCAGGTGTAGCGAATGGGATGATCTCGGCTATGGGTGGTCTGGGCGGATTCTTCCCTCCGTTGATGTTGACTTTGCTGTATAGCATGACGGGGCATTATGCCATTGGTTTCATGGCGTTGTCACAGATTGCGCTGGTCAGCCTGGTACTTGTGATCTGGATGTTCTACCAAGAGAAGCTTCAGTTATCTGCCAGCATTCTGGAGAATACAATTGAAGCGATTCTGATCACGGATACGAACAGTGTTATTACTTCCGTGAACCCGGCCTTTACTGCAGTCACTGGTTATAGCGCTGAAGAGGCGGTTGGACAGAAGCCAAGTCTGTTGAAATCCGGCAAGCAGGATAAACGTTTCTATGACCAATTATGGTTGGAATTACGTGAGAAAGGATATTGGCAGGGCGAGATCTGGAATCGGAAGAAAAACGGAGAAGTCTATCAGGAATGGCTGAGTATTACAGCGATCCGTAATGAAGCCGGCGAAGTCAAATATTATGCGGGCATGTTCAGTGATATGGGCAGGCCAGAGCTCACAATAGCCTGATACATGTATCGGTAATTGTGCATACAGCAAGAGACCTTAACATCGATTGCAGGCGTTAAGGTCTCTTTTTGCACACAGAGATTGGTGTAAGGGGCGTGGGGGAAACCAGCAGTGGAACTGGGTGGTTAAGCATCCCTCTGTTGCTTCAATGCTTGTAAATCAAGAATGATAATCCGACTGCGATCCACTTCGAGCAAATGCTCTTTCATAAGCTGGTTTAGAAGCCGGTTCGCTGTTTCCCTTGTAGTTCCGATGGAATTGGCAAACTCCTGATGTGTCATGGGCAGGTTGATGACAATCTGATCTCCATGCGTCTGCCCGTGCTGCTCTGCGAGCATGAGAAGGAAGGAGAGCACACGATTGCGCACATCCTGACCAGAGAGCACCTGTAATTTGTCCTGTAGTTCACGTATTTTGTCTCCGAGTACACGCATAATTTTGATCGCAATCGATGGTGTGCTGAGCATTAATCGTTCGAATAATCTGACAGGAATGGCCAGTAGTTCGGTAGGGGTAATCGCTTCAACGGTAGCCGGGTAGGGGTGTGCGTTAAAAAAGCCGGTGTGTGGGAACATATCCCCTGTTTTGAGGAAAGAGACAATCTGTTCATGTCCATTCTCATCCGTTTTATAAGCTTTTACAATGCCGGTACGAATGAAAAAAACAGCTTCTTTTTCGCTACCTTCGCTGAAAATAACCGTTTTCTTGTGAATGCTTCTGGAAATGGCGATATCTTCGACCTGCTTTAATTCCTCGGGGCTAAGGTCCTGGAAGATGGGGAACTGTTGTAGAAACTCCGCTGCTGTATCTTTGTTTACCCTGCTCATGAGAATCTTTCCTCTCTGTGTTCATATTTCAGAATTACGATATCACTCAATTCTAGGAGGTTAACTGTGAAGTGAAAACCAATACGCATACAATCGTTATCCCTCATGAACATGGCGGCTGGGCCATGGTTAGTGTACCTTTTCTGGTAGGTATGATTGCAAGTGGGCCGCAGTGGTTACATCTGCCCTTATTTGTAGCCTGGCTTGGACTATATCTAACCGCGTATCCGTTACTGCAGTCTTTAAAAAGAAATGCCAATCGACATCGCTTATACAAGTGGGCTGCAATCTACGGTATAGTGGCTCTAATCTGTCTAATCCCACCCGTTCTGGGTCAGACCTCACTACTATTCTTTGGCCCGGTTCTGGGCGGACTGTTGCTCGTGAACATCTGGCATGTAAGACACAAAGTAGAACGCTCGCTTACCAATGATCTGTGTGCCATGCTGATGTTCTCACTAGGGGGAGCAGCTGCTTATCTCATTGGAGGCGGGCACTGGGACTATCGAATGGCAATCGTAGTTTTGTTTTCTTTCTTACATTTTACAGGAAGTACGTTCTTTGTGAAATCGGTCTTTCGAGAGCGAACGAATAAGCGTTGGCTGATGCTAACTCGCCTGGTACATATTCTTCTAATCTTCATACCGATGGTGATCGGATACCCATGGATGTCTTTGGCCTATGTCTATTCCGCTGTGCGCACCTTCATGTATGCAGGCAGAACATTGCGCCCTATGAAGGTCGGTATGATTGAAATCATTGGAGCCGTGCAGTTCCTGCTCTGGTCTATTCTGTTGTAATCCGCATCATTTCATCATAGCGTGATTTTTGAACACAACAGGTGATATAGATCACAACGTTACAGGATTGTTTTTGATTGGTCAGCGGGGGTTAATGGAATGATAGAAGATAGAACATGATTGAACAAGAGAGGGGTCGGCCCGGATGTGGACTGCATTCATGTGGGGCGGCATCTCTGCCTCAGCTGTTGTCATAGGCGCACTGGCAGCATTGTTTCTGAAGATACCCAAACGAGTGATAGGCTGGATTATGGCTTTTGGGACAGGTACATTAATTGGGGCAGCTACCTTTGAACTACTCGGAGATGCACTGAATGATGGAGG
This sequence comes from Paenibacillus amylolyticus, assembly GCF_001570725.1. Lineage (GTDB taxonomy): Bacteria > Bacillota > Bacilli > Paenibacillales > Paenibacillaceae > Paenibacillus > Paenibacillus amylolyticus_A. The sequence continues at coordinate 2,896,499 of NZ_BCNV01000001.1, read as the reverse complement.
GATTGTCCCTACAGCCATCGGATTTACGGCGGGTGCCGTCGTGTATACGCTGTTTGACCTGCTCGTTTCTGCAAAGGGAGGGGCAGGGCGTAAACGCTCGGGAAGGTCAGGAGACTCGAATCAAAGCGGCCTTGGGATCTTTGCAGGCACGGTAATGGATGCTATCCCGGAATCCATCATGCTTGGCGCCAGCTTGCTGGCTGGCAACGGTGTCAGTGTGGTGCTGGTAGTATCGATCTTTGTCAGCAACATTCCTGAAGGTCTGTCCAGTACGGTTGGACTACAGGGCAAGTACAGTCGTGGCAAAATCATATTAATGTGGCTGAGTGTACTATTGATCTCCGCGCTTGCGGCTTTGGGTGGATATCTGTTTCTGGAACAGCTTCCAGAGGAGATGGGTGCAGCGATTGGTGCATTTGCAGGTGGCGGAATCATTGCCATGATCTGCTCAACGATGATGCCGGAAGCCTTTGAAGAGGGTGGGCCAGTTGTGGGTTTGATTGCATCCATGGGATTGCTCGTATCGCTGTTGTTGGATCTGTAGATGACAGAATAAGATTCCGATGCAGCTTTCTTTCAGAAAGCTTTAAGGCGCACACTTCGCTTCTTCAGCTTATTTCTGTCCTCTCTATTTTTGTGTAAATATTAGTTAAATTTATATAAAAAGAGTATCCGAACAGCGTGATTTCTGATCGGATACTCTTTTTTATTATTTAAACGCAGGATGATATTAATGGCTGCCGGAACAGCTTCCTCCGCACCCGCAAGCTTCCTTACCTAGTTCATTGGATTCGGGCAGGCGGTTCAATTCCACGGATTTCGTGAAATAGTGGCTGATCTGCTGATGTAGCTGGCTGAACTCGCGTTGTGCATAGATGAACCGGCGAATGAGGGGATGATCATAGAGTGCGCGTTCTTCCTCTTCATATACCTGAATTTCAGAGGCAAGCAACTCAATATTCTGCCGTTCTTTTTCTTCCAGTGCCTGATGCTTCTCCATAAATTTCTCATACTGAGTCGTAGCCTGCTCATCTGCTGCAAACTGATCAATCATGTCTCGCATTTCTTTATATCCTTCATCCTGTAACAGCAGTGAACAGAGCTCCTGCATTTTGTGCATAATGATCTGTTTGTCCAATTTAACAACCGTATTCATCGCATAAACCTCCTGAAGATCTTTTCTTAACTGTATACTGTAACGCTAGGCTGCACTGTGACGATACTCACATCCAATGTGAAATATAATACTTGTCCCAAAGCTATATAAGCTGAACTAATCATTCACACGTTAACAGTGAGGGGAAGGTCATTCTGCCCTCGTGTTGTTCGTGCAAATAATCTTTAGTTCAGGACGGAACCATTTCCCTTAACTGTTCCAGTTGAAGAATAAGGATACAGTTCCCTGTAACCTGAAGCAGTCCCTGAGTTTGCATTATGGCGAGTTTTCGACTAAGGGTTTCGGGTGTGATCCCGAGTAGCAGAGCCATATCTTTTTTGAAAACAGGCAAGCGGATCTCATGCTTTGCATGATTTCGGGTATGAAAATACAAAAGCAACTTGGCAATCTTCTGTTCCGTTGTCATCGCACTGAGCGAGCTATTCCATTCATCTGTTTCACGGAGCAGATTGGAAATGGCAAGCAGGAAATGATAAGCAAGCTTCGGATCATGTTCAAGTAACTGGTCAAAGTCATGCTTGCTGATCGAGCAGATGGCCGAAGGCTCCAGAACTTCGGCGTTTGCGGCATGTGGTTTTTGATGTAAAAGAGAATCTTGTCCGAAGAAATCTCCGGGAAACAGAAACCGGATAATATGTTCCTTGCCATTTTCATTGTATTTGGATAACTTCACACATCCCTGATGAACCACGTAAAGCGTATCTGAGCGTTCTCCCTCCTGGACGACAACTTCGCCTTTGTTATATTTGCGGTTATGCAAAAGGGAGGTCAGCAATGCAGCTTCGGATGGATCAAGATGCTGGAACAGAGATACTTTGGAGAAACAGGCTTCCTTCGCTTCGTGCGCACAGATCATCGTTCAATCACCTCGAATTATTCAGGATGGGTATATCCACTATCTATTGCCATGTCTCAGTGAGACACGGCGGGTCCACCATGATCCGTACCATCCTTGGTCACACGCAGAACAGCCGCAGCGCCTTTGGCTACATGGTTGAACTGATGGGTTACAATCGCATAATCGCCTTCTTCGGTCACAGTGAACTCTACAACAGCTCCACCACTTGCGGGAAGCATAACCGTCTGTATTCCATACTGGATGTTGCGTGGATTCCCGTCGGTATACACACGGTCCATAAGGGTACCCACAACGTGGAAGGATGAGACTTCATTGGGTCCGGCATTACTGACATAAATCCGAACCGTATCTCCTATTTTGGCTAACAGGGGATGTTTTACTAATCCATAATCATTGCCGTTAAATACGACATAATCCGGTTCCCCGTTCAAAAAAGCTTCGTAATCATGCTCTTTATACCATTCACTCTGAACAAGGGTATACTCACGATCAACCAAGTGGTCGGAGGGGTATCCTGTTTTGGATTCAACAATAATCATGCCGTACATACCGTTAGCGATATGGGCAAGAACCGGTTTGGTTCCGCAGTGATACATGAATACACCGGGTGAGGAGGTGGGATAGGTGAACGTGCCTTCCTCGCCTGGCATAACATCAATAAATTTGCTGCTGGGAGCAGCATGTACAGCATGAAAATCCATGGAGTGAGGCAAGCTGGAATCTTTATTTTTTAACGTGAACACCAAGGTATCTCCCTCCGTCACACGAAGTACCGGTCCGGGGACGGTACCATTAAATGTCCAAGCGTTGTAGATCACGCCTTCGGAAATTTCAATATTCGTAACCTGAGCCGTCATTTCAATATATACCGTAGTCCCTTCTCTACGAATGATCGGGTCCACCGGAGGTTGACTGACTGCAGAGGAGGGGGATACTTCATTGTGGTGAACTGGTTTAACCGTATCAGTTGTACTACAGTGAGAGAGAGTTGCTGTAAATATGGCGAATACAAGTGACCATTTATATACATTCATTAAGGAAAACATAGGGACACAACCTTTACTCAAGTGATGTTTTTCACAAACTAAAAAGTAGGTAATCTTTCATTTCAGTAGTTATTTAGTTATAGATTACGTTATTGAGGAGGAGACGGGTGTGATGAGGCACACACTTGGGTATGTCGTATTAGAGACATTTTCAATAATCTGCCTGCAATTCTTGTGCTGAGGAACGGAGTTTCATATAATTTTAGAGAGATGAATTGGTAAATGTTGCGTATTTTCATGCTGTATGTGTCGTAGTTTCAGGAGAGGGGCGGATGGGGTATGAAACGTTTTGAAGATGAAGGTGCGTATAAGTATAGTTTCTATTCGGTGCTTCGACGGGGAGAGCGGATTGATGTGAAATGTCCCAAATGCGGTGGTCACGCTTCGATTGAACAACAGAAAGATCAACTGGGATGGAAGTGTTACGAATGTTACGCTCAAGCTTTTGAAGAACCAGTATATCAATATAAAGCCAAGGGGAATTGCGCTGTATGTGAACGCTGGTTTAACGTGGAAGTCACAGACGAGAAGAAGACGTCTCACCGATCAACGCATGTGGAATGTCCACATTGTAGTTCTATTAATCAGGTTGAATTACATGCCAAGTCGACATATCAAAGATATTTTCCCGAGATTCGTGCAGGAAAAGATCCTGTATTCGGGCTGGAATTATACTTCATGGATGATTTCAGGGGAAAAATCATATGGGCTGTGAATCGGGAGCACCTGAATTATCTCATCGCTTATGTTTCCGCAGATCTGCGTGTAAAACATGGAAATATGCCTATAAGAACGGCGTCACACAGTATCCCGGCTTATATCAAGGATGCGAAGAACAGGGATGTGGTTGTGCGTACACTGTCAAAGCTTCAGCACAAGACTGGATGAGAATGAAATTGAAGATGAAGCCTTAAAGCCGCAAGGAGAGAAGATATGAAACTACGCGTGAAACTTACTATTTTTGCAGTCATTCTGGGTATGTTGATGATTCCGGCTTATTTTATTTTACAGGCATTTGGTGTATTTCAAAAAGAGACCGTATTATCTGACTATGCTCTCGCCGTTGATGTTAATGGGAAGTCTTATGAAGCCTGGCCGCTGATTAACAGTTTTGCAGCGATGGACAAAGAGGAAGATAACCGTCAGTTTTATTACCGGATTGATATGAATCACATCCAATACCTGTTTAATCTGGCCTATCAGGAGTATGATGTGAAGCCCGGCGGGGACAATCCGTATCTAGCTGGTACAGTAAATTATCAACGCACAGATCACAACTATGTGCAGACCGAGAGACAGTATGAGAACGCCAATGATTTCACAACGGTTTTGAATCTCTATGATCAGGATGGGCAGGTGATCTACACCTACAATAACACCGGCAAGGGAGATAAACAGCTGGTAGAATCCATTATTCATCAGGGGATGAGCCGTTCTACGAATGGTGGTGGGGGTGAAGCCGTGCGCGATCCATATATCAATATTACGGCGTTATTTCGCGACAAGCTAAACATCGATGTGAAACTGACGGTGGATGAGGAACACAAAGTGGTTACCATTCGAATGAACAAATCGGAGGCGAGATGATGAACGAGTATGGTGTGCAACACGGACCTGCGTATCTGGAAGGATTAATAAGGAAGGAAGAGGACATAAAGTCCGATGAAGTGGAGTGGAAAGGCAAACTTCAAATGAGCGATGGTCATAATAAATTCCATATTTTTTATTATGGTGACTTAACGGAAGATGATCTGATTACTTGGCATGATTCGACACCGCTTCTTGTATATGCGGAGCATACCGTCACGGGTGAACGCTATCTGCTCATTGATGCCGCCAAGCACGGATATGATGCCATGTTATGTGAGACCTATTCGGAAGAAGCACTGAATGACAGACCCCTTCGTCCTTATCTGGACGTTGAAGGAGAGGATATTTTTGAGGTCGAGTTGACGGCCTATTACAATGTGCCTTGGGATGATGAGTTTGGCGAAGAAGTAGATGAGCGTGGTACGTATGAACTGATCACGGGAGAACGCATGCATTTTGATCAGGTCAAGCGTGATGGATATGATGCCTATGCCATTCGTATTCTGAATCGTAAAGGGATATGGACTGACATTGTACAGGAAGAACTGGCTTAGATCTGTAAACCAATGAATCAAACTGAGATGGGAGATGTGAACAAATGTATATCGTATCCCGTGCACTTAAGCCGGTTCCAGCAGAGGAACTGGATCACTTTGAACAACAGCACGCCATCTCGCTACCTTCGTCATACCGTACCTGGATTGAACAATACGGAGAAGGTACATATACGGGCTGGATGAATGTGCAGAGACCGGACCCGGAAGTGCTGAAGCCTTTTGTTGAATATGATTTTTGGATACATACGGACGATTCGCCCATAAGTCAGCATCAACTTGAGCAATGCATCACAATTGGCAGTTCTGTGGATGGAGATTTTCTTGCTGTTCATTCGGAAGTAGAGGGACTGTTGTGGCTACCACGCCATGATGAGCATATTACCTTGTGGACGTGCTCGGAGACTGAATTTGGCGAAACGCTAAACCGGATCTATTGCGGGTATTACCGTCAGGATAAACCGATATCTCCACTATACTACGAACCGTGGAATGAGCTACGGAAGCATACGTTTTATCACTTTACGGGGACGGAACAGGGAAGCTCCATGAAGGAACTCGCGGATACGTGCAAGACGGAATTTAAGTGGGACGCTGTGTTGGAGAATGAGTACATGTGCAAGCTGTTTATGGCGTCGATGGGAGGATATTTACGATTTAACTATGCAACTGGGAGAGAAGTTGCCCTGTTCTATGAAGAAAAGAATGGTGCGGAGGAGGCGACGGATAACGAAATCAGTCTGTTTTTGCAAGCACATCATTGTACGACATATGAATAGGGGCAGAGTGGAGGACAACATATGAGTTGGTTAAAGAAAGACATCGCTGAACAATGGCGCAATGAGGGCAAGCGTTATGCAAGGGATGTCAATGCATTTGTACGGAGAGGCATGCAGGGAGAGCAGCCAGATGAATCCGAGCTGGAGGGAGACTCCAGAAGTGGTATGAGTACTAAGGTTTTACATATGGTGAGACAGGCCAATCTCCAAGGTGACTTGGAGATGCTCCGACGTGAGCTGCCAGCATCGACGTGGCCATTGAGCGAGGCGTTTCAGGCTTCCATGCAGGCGGTCAAAGTTGTAGGTTATCTGAACGAAGAGACGTGTGTATGCAATACGGGTATCTTCACGGAGAATGGTCAGATATATACGATGGATCAGCACGGATGGCAGTTGATTTCTTCGTATACTTTTGCAGGTTGCTCATCAGATGGATTGGACTATGCGCTTGCAGGACCGGAAGGTATTCGTGTTATCCGTCAGCCTGATCGCAAGCTGGAAGGACAGGAGATAGCGACATATCGTTGGGAGGATATTCAATCCCGGATACAGTCTTCCTTACCTCGGATTGAATCACTTGCGGACTGTGAGCATCCCGAACGGACACTTGAAGGACTTATACCTATGGACGAAGGCAGAGCACTACTTATACTTTCACGATACGGGATATATCTGGTAACGCAAGCTGAGGTGACCTTACTTCATCCCGATCTGGCAGAGATCGAAGAATATGAGCTAGAGGATACACAGATAGATATGGGACATGCAGCTGTATCACGGGATGGTCGATGGATTGCCTATGGCAGCCAAGGGAGCAATCATATGGTGATGGGCCGTCATCTGAGCAAGACATACTCCCTATATCCGGAATCAAGCTATCCTCATTATGCAGCATTCACCAGTGATAACCAGACCGTCTGGTTTAACGCATGTCATTTCTATAATGGAGCCACAATACAGGTCGCGCTGGGGTCAATTGCCGGTAACGAAACGAAGGAAAATTGGCCAGTGATGGATGAGAATGCACGAGTGTATGCAGCGGTGGAAATAGAGGCGGGCATGGTGCTTGGGGATGCATATGGTTATCTGTATTGTGTGAATGGCAAGGGTGAGGAAGTATGGCGTCATTTTGTAGGCAGTACGATCTATTCTCTCGCTGTATCCCCTGAGCAGTCCAAACTTGCAGTTGGCACATATGGTGGCATGCTGCATGTGCTCGATCTTCGTTCCAAAGAAATGGACGAGTACGGGATCGGTACAGGCACTCTTCGTGAGCTTGAGCGATATGTGTTGTGGCGTGGAGAAGAGCCTCTACGCTGGTGAGGTAGCATTTTGACCTAGTTAGGGGTGAAGGAATGAAAAGTGAAGAGGCAGTAATGTTATTAAAATGTCATGCTTTTTCCTATGATGATCTGAGTCATCCTAAGATGGAGAACGGTTTTATTGGCAGTCTGCGTCCTTTCCGTGGACATTTGATTGAGGAGAATTTCCATGAGTTGATGGAGATATTGCGGGTTCTGGCACCAGAACTTGCACGGCCTTCACTTGATCGGGAAGTCATGGCATGTCTATGGGGAATCACTCACATGGCACGTGCTTGGGCTGTTGAACCTGAGGGTATGCTTCGCAGCAACAACCTCATTTCGGATGAACAGGTGGCGTTGATGGAACAATGGCTTAATTTGTTATCTTATGCAGTCATGATTCTGATTGAAGGCGGCGGAGAGCAAGAAGCATTTTGGGAATATCATCAATATGTGCAAGAAGAGAAGGGCTGAGATAGGGAGGTGTGGTGAGCGTGGAGCGGAATGTATCATTAAACGTGCTAATGGACGAGATGAACCACTTGTTAGATGAGAGAATACAGGATCAAGAGATTCGGCAATTGTTCGAAGAATATCAACAACGGGAAGGTGCATCCGAGGAAAGTCTGGATCTATTCGAAAAGGAGTATGGCGTCCGGCTGCCTGACGATTTTCGTACCTTTTACCAACGCAAAGACGGCAGTAGCTACGGGTTGCATGTGCTGTACCCGGGTGATTCCGAGGGTGGACGTTGTACCCCTTTTTATCTGATGTCATTGGAAGAGATTCGAGAGACCAAACAATACTTCTGTGAAGTAGATGAGAAGCTCGAAGCGTATTATTCTGCGGAGGAGATTAAGCAATTGGACCCGGAGATCAAACCATACCTGTTTCATAAATCATGGATTCCTTTTGCAACGATTGCGGGAGGTTCCCTCTATCTGATGCTCGATTTTGATCCAACGGCGGAAGGCACGTATGGGCAGATTATTATGTACGTACACGATCCGGACTTTGTTTATTACCTCACACCTACCTTTACAGATCTGCTCAGCATGTCGAACCGTAATCTGAAGATGATGGATGAGATCACATATTAAATACTGCACGATCAGACATTAGATTTTAATAATAAAGAAGCTGCCGAAGCAGCTCCTTCATTTGATCTGAACCTGGACTTTGGATAAGTCTAATGAGTACGATTACCACTGAAAGAAGCGATGTCCGTGAAATCCTCCGCCTGGAGGACCTCCGTGCCCACCTGGGCCACCCGGACCGCCAGGTCCACCTCCGTGAGGTCCGCCGGGATAGCCACCTCCAGGGAAAGAACCATGGTGCCCACCGGGATAGCCACCGCCGGGATAACCGCCTCCTGGATATCCACCATGCCACCAAGGACCACCGATTGGAAATGGCAGTGGAAAAGGAACAATGGGCGGGTATGGATAGGGATATGGATAAGGGTACGGTGGAGGTGGTGGATAATAAGGGTAAGGATAACCCGCAGGTTGCGGGGATGACACTGAACCAGGGCCGTATGCCATGTAACAAGCCTCCAATGACTGGATTGATGATATCAGCCTATGCCACAGTGGTTTCAGGTGATACAGCAGATTGAAGATTAATGAATATAGAGTAATGAGGGGGAACCTATGGTAGCCATAGCTTTTCACACCGATCCAAGAGGAACTGCCTATGAACTGTTGATTGACGAATTGATCGAGAAGACAGATCGTTTCATGCTAGTTGACAGGAAGTATGCTGAAGAAGCTAGACCTGAAAGAGTTGCCAAAGTGTTACAGAGACTCGAGCCGTATCTGATTGAAAACAGTACGATGGAAGAAATGATGATGCAAAGTGGTGCCATGTACTCAGAGGGGATCTACTACATATACCGTTGCACACCGGAATCAGGGCAGATCCTTAAGGAGGAAGCCAACCGCTTTCATGACTGGTGTTATCCCTCAATGCCAGATGATCTTTGTTTTTTGAACGAGGATGGAAGTGACTACTTCTACACTGTTGCTCATGAGAATATGTATGGGATGCATATTACACAAGAAGAAGCAATTGAGCTAATGGAGCGAATCACTGGGTTGTTCTTTAGATTAGATCGACATCAGGACATTCATCGCTTACTGGACGATGCGATCAGACATCAGGCGGATGTGCTGAATATTAGTTCACATTACTTGAAAGAGATTCCGGAACGTATTCGGGAATTAAAGCACTTGAAACGTTTGACGATTTTTGAGCAGGATGTTTATACGCTTCCTCCAGCCCTTTTTGAACTGACATCATTGGAAGAATTGGAGATTATGACGGCGGATTTGGAAGGTATTCACCAAGACATTAGAAAATTGAAACAACTTCGAGAGCTTAGAATTTATTGTGGCAGTTCATATCATGTTCCGACTGGGTGGAAGCCGAAGGAAAAGTCGGACCTTGGTCTGAAGCATATTCCTGCCGAGATTGGTGAATTGAGTGAACTCGTAAATCTTGATATAGGGTACTCGGGTATTCGTGAACTTCCGCCTGAACTGGAGCAACTGAAGAAGCTGCGTTATTTGAGTGTAACTAATGGTTTAATCGAGGGAACGCCGGACATGGTGAAGCGAATGACCTGGCTTCTGGGTGTGAATCTGAACAGTACTCCATTGGGAATTAGTTTGCAGCACATCTTGAGCGAGGAAGAATCTTAATATCAAATGAGCCCTGCTCGGGATGTCCGAGTCAGGGATATTTGTCATGCGCAGCAAACATAGCGGAAATGGGCTCACGCATGTGGGCACTGGGCATAAGCTGGGCATATAGGTTATGACCTAAACCGAGAGCGAAGGGCAGGCGTTTTATTTTGGCAACCTCAACCATGGATTACACTTTACCAACCACCGAATTTACTTACGATTTGAGCAATAATCCGTTATTTAAGAAGGATGAGAATAACTATATTAACTCCCTTTCCATCAAACAGTTAAACACACTGGGTAATACGTCTTTATTGGATATTTTCCTCAGCACAGGCAATGTAGTTGAGCCACATACGCATCCGAATGCAACCGAGTTGGTTTACTGCATCAGTGGTTCGGCAGTTGTGTCCCTCATCAATCCGTTTACCAACGAGTTGCTTCATTTCCCGATTACTCCAGGGCAAGTAGCTAATGTACCTCAAGGCTGGTGGCACTATGAAGTGGCTACTGTGGATCATACGCACTTACTCGCGATCTTTGATGCTCCTGTTCCTGAAGCGATATTTGGCTCAGACACATTACGTCTTACACCTGCAAAACTTCTGGCTTATACGTACTGTCTGGATGAGAAAAAAGTGCAAGAAGCGCTGGCTCCCATTCAAAAAACAGTGATTATTGGCCCACCGGCAGATTGCCAGCCTTCAACTGCTCCTGCCTCTAACAGTGCTCCAAATGTGAATCACCAGCCTTACGTAATGCCTAATGTACAACCCAATGTACAGCCAAACATGCAACCAAACACACAACCCAATGTACAACCAAACATGCAGCCCAACACACAGCCAAATATGCAACCAAACATGCAACCTTACGTGAACCGTCTTCCGTACTGGGGCACTTGGGTTGATCCACGAATTATTCATGAGCCGGGCTGTCCGTATTATAGAGAGCTTCCTGTGAATACGATTAATCAAGAGGAAAAATGACGAATGAAGGCCTAGTGGCAAGGTCTCTCTAATACACGCTAGTATTTCAGTTGAATTAGGTATAGAAAAAGAAGCGTCCGCAACGGAACGCTTCTTTTTTATTCATTTACGATGTGTAATTTCGTCCCAAACCAATTTCCGTTAATAATTGACGATAGGCAATCGAAGTACGATCCGCGGGAATATGGGCCTCGGCATGCAGATCAAGGGGGAGATCCTCCGGTTTCTGTGACTCGACCATCTCGCGGTCTTCTTCGAATACTTGCAAGTTGAACTTGATCGTGTCTTCAATCGGAGCATCTTTATCGAAGTTGCGTGTGATTGGACAGAATAGACGTGTATAACGTGCAGAGATCGGCGAAGCACAATTCAGAATATTTAGCTTGTCGTCTCCAGGGAAATGTACCGTCAGAGAAGCCGCAAAGGGTGGGAACACCCGAAACTCGCGCAACCATTGGAAACCTTCAGGTGCAACGAGATCTTGCCCTTTGCCGTAGTTGCTCACCGTACTCCAATACTCAGCTAACAACTCATTCCCCTCGCGTTTCACTTTGTATTGAGGGACTTCTGTGTTGTTTCGGTCACCAAACGTTTCGGTATGCACATAGGCAAAATGAGATACATCCAGGAATCCCTCCATTTGTCTTCCAGAGGAACCAGCAATATCAAAGTTGGGTATTAAAATATTGATATAATCCGGATCATCCCATCCAGGGAAGGATGGAATCTGTTCTTCCGTTCCCGCCAGTGAAGTCCATATTAAGCCATAACGTTCGACTGCCGGGTACACAATGAGTTTGAGCTTAGGTGAGATTTTGGAGCTTGGGTGCGCAGGTACTGCGGTACATTTTCCTTCACAATTGTAACGGAAACCGTGATAAGGACAGACAATCTCGCCATTTTCTACCCAACCTTTGCTAAGTGGAGCCCCGCGGTGAAAACAAAGATCCTTGGCTACCACAACCTGATCATTACTGCGATAAAGAACCAGCTTCACATCGAGCAATTGAGCAGCCAGTGGTTTGTCGGTTACTTCAGTTGCTTGGGCTACCGGGTACCAATATTGGGATAATACATGCCAGTCTTCAGCGGTGAACGTACAGCCTCTAGGCAATTCGGATGTCACATTACGGTTTGCGTTGGAAGTTATCATATGAAACACTCCTTGCTGATATGAATAAACGATTTTCTTTTTAATGTTAGAAAAGTTAACTTGATTAGCCGTATGTTACTACTCTTTTGGTCGATGTATCAATATATCCAACCTACTTTTGGTTAAAATCACAAACAGCTCAGTTAAAACCGTACATGGATACGGAAAATCCGGATTTTTCTTACGTCAGATGTTAATAGTGAAAATTTCGGAAAGAATGTCACAGATCCCTGCGGTCGTTTGTCTTCAGTATGTAGACCAAATGACGGAGGAGAATGAGAAATGAATTTAAGAACGAACTACAGAGCAGTGAGTCCAGGTGCTTTTAAAGCGATGATGGCGATGGAGCAATATATATCCGGGCAATTTGAGGATAAAGTGTTATACGAGTTGTTGAAAATCCGTGTGTCCCAGATCAATGGCTGTGCCTTTTGTCTCGATATGCATGCCAAAGATCTGATGAAACTGGGAGATTACGCGGATCATATTCTTTTGCTAAGTGTGTGGCGTGAAGTGCCTTTCTTCACGGATCAAGAACGTGTTATGCTGGAGCTGGCTGAAGCGGTGACTCGAATCTCGGAACACGGTGTACCACTTACGTTGTACGATAAGGTTCGTGAACATTTCAGTGAATCCGAACTGGTGGATCTGATCCTGGCCATTAACACGATTAACAACTGGAACCGGATTGCGATTACAACAGGGATGTATCCGGGCTGCTTTAACTAAAACTACATGCACCATGCCAGAGGAGGCCATTCTCATGAATTCCAATCTCCACGCCAATGAGCCAGAAGTGTCTTCTCTGGATGTTGGTGAGCTGTATATTCGTTATAAAAAATATGCATTTTCAATAGCTTACCGCATGCTCGGCAGTGTGGTAGAAGCTGAAGATATTGTACAGGATTGCTTTGCGGGGATTCAGAGTACGTCTGCTCAAGATATTCGTAACCCCAAGTCCTACATCGCCAGACTGATTGTGAACCGAAGCTTGAACCTGCTAAATTCTGCCCGTAATCAGCGGGAAAGTTATGTTGGTGAGTGGCTGCCAGAGCCGATGGGGGACAGTGACGTGGGGAACATGCCAGAGGAAACGATGCAGAAAAAAGAGCTTATCTCCTACGCCTATCTGGTCATGTTGGAGCGTCTATCGCCCATGGAACGGGCTGTTTTTGTCCTTCGTGAAGCGTTCCAATATGATTATTCCGAAATAGCGGATTGGCTGGGCAAAACGGAGAGTAACTGCCGTCAAATCTTTAGCCGCGCCAGACGAAATCTCCCCGAAAGGCTTCCGCCGATCGAGCAGAGTGATGCGGATATGATTGCCAAAGGTGAATTGCTGAGCCGCTTTACAACGGCATTCCTTCGTTATGACGTCTCTGCCATGCTGGAGTTACTGGCAGATCAGCCTGTATTTACAGCAGATGGCGGTGGTGTTGTGCATACGGTTATGAGAACAATGAACGTTCACAGAGGTGTGCTTGCACTCCTGACCTCACGGCGAGTCCTTACGCGATTGCGTGAAAGAGAATGGGTGCCCATGTGGATCAATGGTGAGCTTCAACTTGCGTTGATGAAAGAAGGGCAATTGTCCGAAGTACTCTGTTTGGAGTTGGACGCTTCTGGAGAGCGGATTGAGGGCGTGTATCTCGTCGTAAATCCGAACAAACTTACATCAATAGACACTTCAATTCTTTGATCCAAACGTAAGGACTTGATATGTAAACTTCAAAGCGGCACCCTCTGTCAGGAGGATTGCCGCTTTTTTTCATTCACATTTTGTTATCCAGCACTCAATTACTCCGGGGCAAATTGTTGTTGAACAGTTTCGATGATTGCTCTGACTTCAGGTGTAAGCTCATCATTGTTCTGATTGAGGACCAGCAAAATCTTTTCCATGGTATCCAGAAGAACACTCTCCGTATTAGGCTCCCGCTTAGCCAAAGCTTTCTCGTAAGCCTTTTTCACCTCAGGGTCTATGGTGCGGATTTCTTCGTCGTCCGTGTACCAATCATATGCAGGCGTGTTGTCACTTCCGTAAAACAGGTAATCCACCGATATCCACTGCTTCACTGCTGATGTACGATTGGAATTCGGGAAGTTGTTCAAAAAGGCTTCTTTCTCCAATGCACGCTGGATTAATTCGTTCCAAGGGATGATAATGCCACCATCTGAAGTTGTCATTTGGTTGGACTCGGTAGTCATAATATCAATGTATGCAGCAATATCAGCCTTAACAAAAGGTTTGAACTTTTGGTATATCTCATAATTAATGATGGGGTAATACAAGCCTTCACTGGTTTCCAGTTTGAACCCGAGATCAGATGCTTCCTGCAGAAGCTTCTTCACTGCCGGATCTTTAATTTCTTTGAGCAGACGACTATATGTAAGCTTCTGTTCGTAACCAAGTTGTTCATGGGCTTGAGATACGGCCTGTTGAAACTGTTCTGTATACATTCGGTGATCCATATCAGCCAGCTTCACGTTCTGCATATTCTCCAATTGCAGGGTCATTAATGTTGCCTGCCAAGGACCGACTTTGTCGATATGATTCATCAAGTATTTACGTGCTTTAATCAGACTTTCTGTGGACTTCACTGCTTCTGTTCGATAGGTTTGGAATTGATGATACACCGCTTTGGAAGCGGGAACAGGTGCGGCCAGTGTTGTTGAGGTCGTCAGTGTTGAGCCAATGGCAGTACAGCCGAGAGCCATAGCCAGTAAACCAAGTTTAGCAGGTTGCTTCCATTTCATTCGTATACCTCCCCATAATGAAGAAAAAGCCATTTGAATTCTCGTATAGCGGTATTTTACCGCATTCTATATGTATGATCGGTAAGTTGAATATGTACGGGTTTGTCTTTGATTAAACCAGTTTCTGGTAACCGAATCAAGGGTCTTCAGCAGGAAAATGATTATAAATAACCAAAAAACAGTCCCTAAAACCCGTATGGGTTGAAGAGACTGTTCTGGGGAAGCGGATTTTATTTTATAAGTTAATGAAGTGGTTTATTGCTGATAGGCATCTGAGGTGCTCCGGTTGCTGGAATATATGCCTGAAGCATCTGTTGTGTATCACTTGGCGTGAGTTGAGGTACTTGATAATAGGCGTTTTTATTCTGGAACATGAAAATTTCATAGGCCATCTCGATAAAATGCTGGATCTGCGAAGCGATAACCCGACGAACCGTTCCATTTGTGATCTCGCTACAGGACATGCCGAGCAGACTCGCATGTGACTTGATCAGTCCCAGCATATGACCGCTAATCCCGGCATCCTTTACATCAGATAAGCTCTGGTTTGGCTTTTTCGGTGCCGAGGGCTTAAGGCCATATACCGGTGGTACGATGTTGGGGATCATATAGGTTGCCGTTTCTTGATGAGGCTTCTGTCCGGAGGCAAAACACTCTGCTGTCAGATTGTATTGGGATAAAATGAAATCGTACTGCCGGTCCAAAATGCCAATCAGTTCCTGACTCTGCACGAATGTACGAAAGATCATATATTGATCCAGCACGTTAATGGTGGAGGACAGAATCTCATGCACATCGAACATCTCATGACCGCCATGATTTATGTTAGGAGTAACATTTGGATTTGCATTCAAAGTGGGTTGTACTAAATTTTGAGGGTGCATCGAATTCGGATTCATTGTAAATTTGATTCTCCTTTGGTAAATGGTATGATTCTAGTATGCTTGGAGAGTAGTAAAATTATGTAATATGGTTAGGAGTATACGCACAAATAGGAATATGCATGGTGGTGGTTAAAGATGGAAGAGACTGATTGGGGTGTAGCAAAGGATTTGTTCGTCAAACATTACGGGAGCGCTATACAGATGCATCGAGAAGGCGTGTATTCGGACTATAAGCGATGGGACGTACCCCAAGAGTTAGAGGAACAATGGATAGGGGAGCGGATTCAACAATTAAGTTCCGAGCTGTCTATTATGAATTGGGATGCGGTGGACGAACTTGCGTTGATTGCCAAACATCGGACAGAACCCAGTATTATTACGGCAATTACAGCATTTGCTTCGAGACAATTGAAGAGTGCGGACAGTATGGTTCGTCTTGTGTATGCTGAGCGACTGATTGAGCTGATTAAACGATATGAATCCTCTCTGCCGATGGACAAGTTACGGGAAACCTATCAATTGACGATGGACTTGCTGGTTGATGTGGCGACTAAACCGTTGGTTCTTGATCCAGGCCATGAATTACAGCAGTATGGATTAAAGGATAAACGTGGATTGAATTTGCGTGTGGAAAAGAATAAGGAAGAAATCATCCGATATTTTCGAAATTAAATGAATTTTATCAAGTGAGGTCAGAATCATTGAGAAAACTGAATTATATTCGCATATTTATTTTCCTTAGTGTGGTTACTGTAGTAACGCTTGGGTTGTACTATGTAGCCGCAGATTGGCTGGATCAGCGTTATTTCCGCTTCCTGATCTGGAATCTGTTCTTGGGCTGGATTCCTTTTGTGTTCTCTTATGCAGCCTATCTTCTAAGTGGTGTGAAATGGAAAGGTGCTGCATGGCTTGCAGTCGCAAGTGGACTGCTGTGGTTGTTATTTTTCCCGAACTCTTCCTACATCGTTACGGACTTGGTTCATCTGACAGCGAGAAGTTCCCGGTATTATGGTGGGAATGGAGTGGACTACACGTATTGGTACGACTTGAGTGTTGTATTAATGTTTGTCTGGACTGGGCTCCTACTTGGATTCCTATCGATGTATCAGCTTCAGGAAGTGATCTATCACCGAATTGGACGCTTCGCATCCTGGATCTTTGTACTCGCAGGCTGTGCTTTGGGAAGTTACGGGGTATTGCTTGGACGCGTATATCGATTGAATAGCTGGGATGCACTGACGAATCGCGAGACGCTGATTGAGCTGATGCACGAAAGTGTAAGTCGACCGTCTCTTGCTTTTTGCCTGTTTTTTGGCATGTTTATTACTAAAATCTATGCCACATTGTATTATCTGATTAATACGAGGGCTCCCCGTGAAACGAAGAAGAGTGCAGGAAGTCCTGAGGCGGACCTGCAAGCGTTGCGCTAATTCATGGTGTTTAGAAGGCATGCAGCCAGATAGACTTAAGGTAAAACGATTGGAACAAGTGATTGAACGGCGGTTGAGCATGTTTTGTATAACTTAATCTTAAGTCGTATGAAGAAGGGTTATTTCCTTTTATGAGGGAGTAACCCTTCTTTTTACGAAAATGTGGCAGGTATGCAGGATATGACGAAGAATTAAAAATGAGAGTATTAAGAATACATAGACAAGTAGGTGAATATTAAAATGTTGAATGTATTAGAGCTGACAACAAAAGTAGAAGAAGTCATGGAACGTGTGAATTTTTCGGGTGTTGTATTACTCCAGCAAGCCGGTGAACCCCTTTTGAATATGAAACGTGGTTATGCGAATCGTAGCGAAGAGCTTGCCAATCAGGTGGATACACGCTTCGGAATTGCATCAGGATGTAAGATCTTCACGGCAGTGAGTATATGCCAACTAATTGAAGCGGGTAAGTTATCTGCTGATTCCAAGCTGAACGAAGTGTTAGATGTGGAGTTTCCACTGTGGGACAAAGGAATTACCATTCATCAGTTGTTAACACACACGTCAGGTATTCCAGATTATTTTGATGAAGATGTGATGGAAGACTTTTCAGCATTGTGGAAAGAGAGACCCGTTTACGCGATGAGGCGATTAAGTGACTTTCTGTCCATGTTTCAGGATATGCCAATGAAGTCTGCTCCGGGTGAACGTTTTCATTACAATAATGCGGGTTTCATTGTGCTAGGGCTTATCGTGGAACAGCATTCAGGACTGTCGTTTACAGATTATGTGGAAGAGCACATTTTCAAACGGTGTGGCATGAAGGACTCCGGTTATTTCGTAACAGATCAGCTTCCACGCAACACAGCTTTAGGCTATATCGATCATGAAGACGGCTCCTGGAACACCAATATGTTCTCCATTCCTGTCAAAGGTGGATCAGATGGCGGGGCCTATGTTACGGCACTGGATATGATTCGATTTTGGGATGCTTTGCTGGGTCACCAATTGTTGAATGCAGAGACGACACAGCAGTTATTAACTCCACATGTCCATCAAGAGGATGAAGAGTACTATGGGCAGGGTATCTGGATTGACCGCAAGGGGGAAGACATTTTCAAATTTCATGTTATGGGGTTCGATCCAGGGGTGTCGTTCATGTCTTCCGTGTATCCGGACTATGATCTGCAACTGGTTGTGATCTCTAATCAAGAGTCTGGTCCGTATCCAATAACGATTGCCATCGAAGAAGCTTTGGCATGACGAATAAACCCCAGCTTATGGGCTGGTTAATGCCTACATAAGGTTGGGGGTTCATTGGTCGGACAGGATAGAAGGACAGCCTGCGTTTATAACATTTTCCATAGCTCAGGGGCGATTAAACGAGGGAAAACATCCAGCGGAGGTTTCTCTTTCTTTCGTTTGTCATTGGTTAACACCGTAACAAGTTCCAGCTCTGGGACAATGTATACATACTGACCACCAAACCCTCGTGCGTAGTAATAATGGAGATTGGGTCTGTCGTTTTCAGCATCAATATCTTCGGAGTGTGACCTTTCGTTGGGATAGACATCCACCCACCAATGCCAAGCATAACTACCGTGATTCGGTGGAGTGACTGTAATGAAAGGCTGCGTAGAACGGGTGACGAGATCACTTGAAATGAGAGACTGCCCTTCCCACATCCCTTGTTGTAGAAAGAGTTGACCGAATTTCAGCAGATCTACGGGTAACATCTTAAGGCCAAATCCGCCAGTATGAACACCTTGTGGGTCACTTTCCCATTCATAATCCTTGATTCCTAGCGGGCCAAAAAGAAAACGTTCTGCGAACTCGGCTACGTTCATACCTACATTTTGCATCAGGATGGCGGATAGGACCTGCGAGACTCCTGAGTTGTACTCCATATATGTACCCGGTTCATGACTTAACCGTTGTTCCAACGCAAAATCCACCCAATGATCGGTGCGGGTCATGCGAGGGAATGAATTCTGCCCGCCGAACTCGTCCCAGTTGAACCCAGCTGTCATGGTGAGCAGTTGTTCCAGTGTGATCGCTGGTTTGCGCGGGTCAGGATCGGATGTCAACTGCGGGAAAAAGGTGGAGATTGGGGTAGATGCCGCAGGCAAAATTCCCTTATCCATCGCTATACAGATGAGTGCGGACAACACACTCTTGGTACATGAATTTATTTTTGTAATATCAGTCGCAGCCTCGCGGTTGCGGTAGTGTTCGTACATAACCTCACCGCGTATGCTGACGAGGCAGCTTCGCAGATCCAGCGGTGGAATGATCTGTTGTAACTTGGATGACAGTGATGAAGGATTCATAGTGTCCTTTCTGTACGGTTGATTTGTTATAGGAACTTGAGGAAATAGGTGTCCATATCGTAGCATACTCCCGAGGTAGGGCTCAACAAGCGTAATTGATTAGTGTTAAAACTTAGCTTGTAAAAACTGCTAGGTACATAACGTAAGTAGTATATTTCAGAAGTAAGGGTGATGTATCTATGCTTCAACAGTTACTGACTTATTTTAAAGCAAATCCTGAATTTTCAATCGTTACCACTATTGTTTGCACAGCTATTATCTGGCTTTATAAAGTGTTTAAAGTCATGATTGAAAGAGATAATCAAAATAAACTGGCCAAGATTCAGAAGCATATGGACTCATACATTAAAGTCGAGGCTGCCATAGCGAGTGTTCAGGCTCAACCTGCCAATACAGGGATACTACAGAACCTGTACGATAAATTGGGAGAGTGTAGCTCTTACTTTTCAGAAGATATGAGACAATTGATAAGAGATTTCTATCTTAGACGTAATATTGAGATTTTAGGAACGATTATGATTCTGATACAAGTTGAGTTAAATAAGCTGGACAGGCAAAGAAATAAGGTAGAGTCTCATGAAGTTTCCGGCGACGCAATGGATTTTATTCTTCGATTATATAGACCAATGAACCCAATTCTAATTGTGTTCTTCATCATTTTTGTTGTGTTATGGTTCGTTATACGCGCATCGCTAGAAAATAACATGTGGGATAGATTTTTTATAGGGACTACCTTTATAACAACTTCGCTTAGTGCTACATTTTTATTTGCGGTTATTGTGTTGTGGATAGACGGTGAATTGGTTATCAGGGAGAAACGAGATTCGTTACTCAAACTGAGTATGATTCTATCTCCTCTTATAATATTTCTAGACTATCGATTATCGGTTATATCATTACTTATTCAGATTATGGCAGGTATACTGGTAGCTAGGAGTATGAAAAAAAGACTTATCGTTGTGTAGAAGTAAGTAAATGAAAGGAGGATATACCTTTGTTCAAAATCGGAAATCAAGGATCGTTTGAAACGCTTCCTAATCATGCCAGGGCAATATATGAGGGAGATACCGATGCTGTAGAAGGATTCATTAAACAGGGCATGGATCTCGAAGAAGAGATTACGCTCAGTAAATATATAGCCTTAACGCCACTCGACCTTGCCTTAATCTGTAATCTACCGGAAGTGGTTAAGTTGTTGGTAGAGCATGGAGTTAATCTGAATGTCAAAAATAATCCGGCGATTCTTAAGGCAGTTAGATATTGTGGAGAAGAAATGGTGCGATACCTGTACCAGCAAGGTGCTAAGTTAAATGGACTTAATCGGGTTAAATCTAGTGCATATGATGAAGCCTACTATGGTAACAAAAAGAATATAACCGTGCTGAATGAACTGGGATTGGATATTCGGAAATATGGAGGCAAAACGTTACGCAAAGCGGTAGCTGATCACGATATGAAGACAGTCCAGTATTTGCTGGATGAAGGGGTAGACGTCAATTACAATGAACCAGATATGGTATATCCGTACAAAGCCACACCTCTCACGGTAGCTGCACGACTTCATAACATGAAGATAATTCGATATCTGGTGGACCAAGGAGCAGATGTGACCGTTCAGGAGAAGGATGGAGAGCGGGCGTACACAATTGCAGTGAGTCAGAAAAATGAAGAGATGGCCGAATATCTAAAGGGGCTTGAACCTCAAGAATTTCATGATCTAAGCAACAAATTACATGTATTGAAATCGTATAAACTACCCCAGCAGCTTATTGATTTTCTAACCGGCACTCATAGAAGAATGGACTTGCCCGATAATGAATCAGGCATTCGATATATAGAATTCTTTCATCTGATTGACACCGTGGAGATGAAAATGGGTAGACAGAAGCTGCTGCGTATATCCTCGGACGTCGATCAATACTCACATATTCTGATTGTCTGGAATCCGAGCAAAAAAATGATTGGATATGCAGATATTGAACATCAAGAACATGGAACGATAGCTACCTTTGAAGAGTTCATAGCAGATCCGGTTTCAGCTATAGAGAGTTTCCTGAACTGAATCCTGAACTTAATGGATTGTTCACGAAATTTTTATTAACCTCTTTCCTATTAACATATGGAAGAGGTTTTTTACCATTATGAATATGCTAATATAGGAAAAATATCATATGAAAAATGAACTATGTTAGTGCGTAATAAGGTTAGAAATGGTAAAATATCAATGGCTAAACATGGAATAAATAGATGAGAGATAATCAAATATAGGAAATAGTGTAGAATCAGTGTTTTAGCAAAAGAACTTCTATGCAAATTATAGTAATCTAATACTGAATTGAGGAATTGAACATGGCGATTATTGACGTAATTAAGTATGATGGCTCACCTGATGTGTTTGCTTGGAAACATCCTGAGACTGAACTGGGAACATGGACCCAGTTAATTGTGAATCAATCTCAACAAGCAATTCTTTTCAAGGATGGAAGAGCACTTGATATGTTTGGACCCGGAAGACATACGCTTAGTACTGCGAATATCCCGATCTTGAACCGACTCGTTAACCTTCCGTTCGGAGGAAAATCACCTTTTGCAGCAGAAGTATGGTATGTCAATCAAGTAAGCGCATTGGACGTTAAATGGGGAACGGCGAATCCGATTCAGATCCAGGATCCCAAGTATAATATTATTGTTCCTGTAAGAACATTTGGACAAATGGGAATTAAAATTTCGGATTCACGAAAATTTTTGGTCAAGCTTGTGGGAACACTGCCTGAGTTTAACCAAGTTAATATGATTAATTACTTCCGTGGGCTAATTATCATGAATATTAATTCGATGTTGTCATCCTATCTAATACATAGAAAAGTAAGCGTTTTGGAGATCAATGCCTATATCGCCGAGATATCACGACATTTTGCAGATACGATAGCTTCTACTTTTGAAGAATTTGGTATTGAGTTAATCAACCTGTATATTCACAATGTCAATCTGCCCGAAGAAGATCCTTCAGTCATTCGATTAAGAGAAGCCTTGGCACGCAAAGCTGAGATGGATATCATTGGGTACACATATCAGCAAGAACGTTCGTTTGATACGCTTGAAGGTGCAGCGAAGAATGAAGGAAGCATGCAGTCAGACATCATGGGTGCAGGGCTTGGTATGGGCATGGGGGTTGGTCTGGGTGGTTCTTTCAGTAGCGAGATGTCCCAGATGTCTAAAGTGATGTCTACGAAGGAAACACCTGCAGTAAGTATATGTAAGCAGTGCCATCATGCAAACCAGGATAACAGCTCTTTTTGCAGCAAATGTGGCAATTCATTAACCGAAAAATCCGCTGTAACAACAGATTGCAACAATTGTGGACATGCTTTGCCAAAGGGAACCAAATTCTGTCCTAACTGTGGTGACAAATACCATGCGTGTCCATCCTGTGGAGCGGATAATGCTGAGGACGCATTGGAATGTATTCAATGTCATCAACCGATGCCTAGCCCATGCCCTAACTGTAACCATATGAATTCCGGTCATACAAAATTCTGTGGCAACTGTGGCACAAGTTTAAGCTTGAAATGCAGTCGGTGCCAACATGAAGTAAAACCCGGCCAGAAGTTCTGTCTTGATTGCGGAAACAATCTGCAAGAAGGAGGACAGGCATAGTGATGGTAAAACGCAGCAATCTCCTGATTTTGGATGTCGTCTATCTAATATGCATGCTCGTATCGACAATCGTTTCTTTTACTTTGTTTAATCATGCGCTACTATCGTTGTCTTTTTGGATGAATCTCGTGGCTTCTTATGTCGCCATTACGGCTATTTGGATCTACGCACGGTTCATCATGCAAAATATGGATCGGTTTAAACGGTTTGTTCCGGGTTACACAGCGTTAGGTGTAGTATTGGTTATTTATCTAATTTGTGTGATGATCTATACGATGTTAACAGGTTCAGCAGATCATGCGCTTCGCTGGTTCGTATTGTTACATACGGTAACGATTGCGATCGCCACTATTTTGTGTGGAATCATTATGATCTACATTCACAGTGTGCGAAGTCATGAAGCAAATGAACAGACTAAAATCGAAAATTTACATTTAATCGAAAAAGCGTTACAGCAATTGCTTCACACCATGATGCAACATCCCGTTCTAACTGTGGAAGAGGAACGGAAAACCGTTCAATCATTAATTGAACTGGTGAAGTACAGTGACCCAATCACACCGAATTCCCTTGAGAAAAATGACCGCCAGATCTTGATGGACATTGAATTGATGAACAGTGAACTTGCAAATCAGTATGAAGCAGGGGAATTGGTAAATAGTGAACGTTTTGCTTCGCAACTTTCCCAGTTAAGGTTCCGTTTGAAAGAGCGCAATCAACAGATCATGACAAGCAAATCATAAATTGCAGGAGGAGAAACTTTGAAAAAGAAAATTGGGATTATATTTATTATAATTTCATGTATATCAATTATGTTCTCTTTATTTGAACTATCTGAGGGAACTGATGTGGCAATTATTAATGCATTTGTACTTTTTGTTAGTGGAATTGTTTTGCTTGTAATAGGAATTAAAATGTGTGGTCGACCTAAATTTCATCCTAAAGCCGATCAACATTATGATGACGATTCTAGTAGTAATGTGCAATATGACGGAGGTAACTATCACGAGGAGTATGAAGAAGTCGAGGAATCTCAAGAACCTTTATCCTTAATATGTTCAGGGTGTGGAGCTAGAGTAAAGGTATATCCTACTTCGTCTGCGGATTGTGAATATTGCGGAACAACAATGAGGATCTCGTAAACCGTGTAGCGGACTAAATGATTTCTTTTACGGATACTTGTAATATACACTGCTAGGTAGAGTATGGTGTTTAAGGAGGAAACGCGGTGAAGAAATTTTTTGGCATTTTATTTATTATCCTTTCGTCCGTGACGATCCTGTTATCTTTAATATTAATATCCGAAGGAACAGAAACGGCCATTATAAGTACGATAATTCTTTTTATCCCAGGGGTTATCGTTCTCGTTACGGGCATTAAAATGTGTGGTCGACCTAAATCTCATTCTAAGACTGATCAATACCATCCTTACGATTCGAATGATAAGCAATATTACGAAGATCAGCATCATGAGAAATATGATGAGACACCTCAAGAATCTGTAGCCGTGAATTGTTCAGGGTGTGGAGCCAAGGTAAAGGTATATCCTACTTTGTCTGCGGATTGTGAGTATTGCGGAACAACGATGAGGATCTCGTAAACTGCATAGGAGGAATCGTGTTGTTAAGGAAGTTATTTGGACTCTTTTTCATGTTTTATGCCATTGCTATACCCATACGATTACTTATGGAAGAGAATATTCTAGATCAATTGAATATAGTTCTTGTAGTTGAAATTATTATCGTTGAATTTTTATTTTTGTTTTTTGGTATTAAATTGCTTAGGAAAAAACGTGTTAAGAAAAAGCATGTCCCTGAACGAAAGTTTTATGGGGGAGATTATGGCGGTCATCTTGATCGTGAGAGTGCGAATCCGCATACTTATGCAAGCTACAATAGCAACACCGTGAGTTACAGCAGTCATAATACCATTAACTATACAGAGATCAATTTTTCAGATAAGGAAAACGTTGAAGAGAAAGTCGAACAAAAAGTTGAAGAGCCACAAAGGCCTATTTCAGTGAGTTGCCCGGGATGTGGGGCGAAGGCAAAAGTGCTTCCCAAGCATTCAACAGACTGTGAGTATTGTGGAACAACAGTTGTAGCAACTTAGAACGGATCAAAATGGATATGAGAAAGGATTAAGCCTGATTCCTATGGAGTCAGGCTTTTATCTACTCAATTTAGAATCTAAAAGTTCCTCAAACAATTAAATACGTCATATAATCCTGTGTGTGCTGGCTAGATGTGGTCCAGTAATGAAACGTTTCGAAATTATATTTATAAATGATCCACACTATAATCAATGTTTGTAAGCGTTCTATTTTCTTGTTTACGGAAATGGGAAATTTATGATAACATATACACGAAACGTTTCGAATCCATTTGAAGGGAGAAAATTATGAAAAAAGTAAAACAATTCAGCTTTATTTTAAATTTTTGTCTGTTAGCTAATCTAGCTTTAACTCCTATGGCTTCAGCAGGTGAATCAAGCAATTTAACTGGATTTCGAGCAGAATTGAAAGCGATTGCATATAAGACCTATACGTTTTTTGAGGACTATACAGATCAGAATACTGGCTTGACTTACGATGAAGTACGGCACACTGAAAACGGGACAGAAGAAGCTAAACGTACTTCGCCCACGAACATCGCCATGTATATGATGAGTACCGTTTCAGCGCAACAATTGGGTATTATTTCAAAGAAAGAAGCTGTACAACGCCTGCAAACGACTATACATTCCCTCGAAAAGTTAAAAAAGTGGAACGGCCTATTTTATAACTGGTATAACACGGATGACGGTTCAGTGAAGAAAGATTGGGGACAATTTATTTCCCAAGTCGATAATGGCTGGTTATCCGCTGGTTTAATTGTTGTTGGGCAAGCCTATGAAGAACTTCATGGGGAAACAAGCAAGCTGGTTAAAAATATGAATTACACTCCGGTATATGATCCTGAAGTCGGCCAATTCCGCGGAGGCTATGATGTGGCTAAAGGCGCGCTGACGGACCACCATTATGGAATGTTTTACACGGAACCACGTGTAGGCAGTTATATTGCTATTGGGAAAGGTGATGTTCCCCAAGATCATTGGTGGAAGATGTATCGTACATTACCTCAAGAATGGGATTGGCAGGCTCAGATTCCTCAAGGCAAGTCCGTTAAATACGATGGAGTGGATGTGTTTGAAGGAAGTTATGTATACAAGGACAAAAAGTTCGTGCCAAGCTGGGGAGGCAGTATGTTTGAAGCTCTTATGCCCGGTATGGTCATAAAGGAAAAAGAGCTGGGTACTCAAGCTTTGGGATTGAACAACCAGCGTCATGTCGAATTGCAAATCGAATATGCCAAAGAAAAAGGGTACGCCGCATGGGGCTTTTCACCTTCTGCAACGCCGACAGGTTACAGTGAGTTTGCAGCAACGCCATTAGGTACCTCAGGTTATAAAGATGGAGCAACGGTAACAGCACACGCAACATTCCTTGCCCTGGATTACGCCCCTGAAGCTGTTCGAAAGAACATTAAAGCTTTAAAGAATTTTAAAATGCTTGGCAAATATGGGTTCTATGACTCAGTCAATGTTGAAACGGGAGAAATTGCAAAAGCTTATCTGGCACTGGATCAAGGGATGATTATGGTATCGATCGCCAACTATCTTCAAGATGGCGTTATCCGCGATTATTTTCACAGTGATGTGATAGGGCAGAAGCCAGAAGAATTATTGAAAAAAGAAGTGTTTTCTATTCAATGAATGGGAGAAAAAATTGCCATATTGATTGTTTAAACGGAACGAAGCAGGGTGTTTTCTGCTTCGTTCCATTTGCGTATGTTGAACCGTATCTTAGGTACGCTCGGTGATCACAATGTGTATCCTTTGCAGGGTGAAGAGAGGTTCGTAATTCACATATTTACAGCCTTGTCCATGTGGAACCATCCACATCAGGGCTGAACGGAAAGTACCGCAGTAGCGCGGTTTTACATGACCTATACATGACAATCCAGAACCTACATATTTACGGTGTCATCCTAATTTCACTATACTTCGAATTGTAAGCGTTATCAAAAAGGGAGTTAGCAAGAATGCAAGATAGCAACATATTCCTATCCAACGAAAAAGATATAGAAAGGAGTGGGAGAATGAAGGAGAGTCACATTGTAGAACCCGTAAATCCTTCATTGAAGAGGAATTCCCTTGGCAAAAGAATTTGGAAAAACTGGGAGCTTTATCTGTTCATGCTTCCCGCGTTGTTATATTTCCTTGTTTTTCATTATGGTCCGATGTACGGCATTCAGATTGCTTTTAAGAATTTCGTACCTTCGAAAGGAATTACAGGCAGCGAATGGGTTGGTTTTGACCATTTTGAACGGTTCTTCAATTCTTATTTTTTCTGGGATCTGCTCTGGAACACATTCAGTATCAGCTTCTATGAACTTGCCATCGGATTTCCCCTGCCTATCATTCTGGCATTGGCCTTCAATGAAGTCCGCAACGGCCCATTCAAGAAATCGGTCCAGACGGTGACCTATGCACCTCATTTCATTTCTGTAGTTGTCATGGCAGGCATGATCATTACCTTTTTATCACCTTCCAGCGGAATGATTGTTCGGTTCATTGAGTTCATTGGTCTTGAACCAGCACAATTTTTGACTGATCCCGCATGGTTTAAGACAGTGTATGTATTCTCCGGCGTCTGGCAGAGCACCGGATGGGGAACCATTATCTATCTCGCGGCTCTGTCAGGCGTAGATCCCCAGCTCCATGAAGCGGCCATTATGGATGGCGCAAGCCGAATGAAACGGGTGCTGCATATCAATCTGCCAACGATATTACCCACAATTACGATCATGCTGATCTTGAATATGGGTAATATACTGGGCCTTGGCTTCGAGAAGATTTTGCTGCTGCAGAATTCACTCAATATGGAAGCTTCCGATGTAATATCCACCTATGTATACCGCGCCGGTCTGGTGAACGCCCAATATAGCTTCTCAACGGCTGTGGGATTATTCAACTCGGTAGTCAACGTTATTTTGCTTGTTACGGTTAACCAGATCGCCAAACGAACCAGTGAGAACAGCCTCTGGTAGAAAGGAGTTGAAGTCTTTGGTTACTGCGATGAAAGAATCCAGGGGGGACAAGCTTTTTCTGATCAGCACTTATATTTATTTAGGTCTTTCACTTCTGGTTGTTCTCTATCCGCTCATCTACATTCTCAGCGCTTCAATTAGTTCACCGCAGGACGTCAATTCGGGAGCAATGTGGTTGTTTCCGAAGAATGTAACATTGGACGGCTACAAGCTTGTATTTGAGAACCCGAAGATATGGAGTGGTTACTGGAACACCATTATTTACACGGTGGTGGGGACTCTACTCAATCTCGTCGTCACTCTGCCGGCCTCGTATGCGCTCAGCAGATCTGATTTTGTCGGGCGCCAGTTGTTCATGGGCCTCATTCTGTTCACGATGTTCTTCAGCGGCGGAATTGTACCGACGTATCTGCTGGTCAAGAACCTTGGACTCATGAACAGCATGTGGGCATTGATTCTACCGGTGGCTGCTTCGGTCTGGAATATCGTTGTGGCCCGCACCTTTTTTCAGACGACTATCCCAAAAGAACTTCAGGAAGCTGCGCACATTGACGGCTGTACAAATCTAAAGCTGTTCATTCGCATTGTGCTACCGCTGTCGGCACCAATTGTAGCTGTTATGGCCCTGTTCTACGGGGTGAGCCATTGGAACAGCTACTTCCCGTCCCTGATCTATTTAAATGATGAAGCGAAGTATCCGCTGCAGATGGTTCTGCGTCAGATCCTTGTCCTTCAAGAAATGACGGCGGAAACTACGGGCTCATCAATCAACGGCGAAGTGGCAACCGCCATGAATAATAAGGCAGAAACGGCATCGCTGATTAAATATGGAGTCATTGTGGTCTCCACACTGCCCATCGTGGCAATCTATCCGTTCCTACAGCGTTACTTTGTCCAAGGAGTCATGATCGGCTCTGTTAAAGGCTAGACCGTTAAAATGTGATGATAACAAGGGAGGAATTATGAATGCCGACCACACGCAAACCATGGAAGCTTCTGTTATCTTCGGCTTTGGTTCTTACACTACTGGCAGGCTGCAGCAATTCAAACGAAGGTGAAGCGAACAACAATCTCGGAAAAGTCGCTGTGAACAATGAAGGTTTTCCGATTGTTAATGAACCGGTTACTCTATCGCTTATGGCGCCAGATGTAGGGATTCAGAACTGGGAGAACATGGCGGTGCTTCAGCAGATGCAGGAGAAGACCGGTATTACGCTGGAATACAAGAATGCACCGAAGGATAGCTTCGAAACCAAGAAAAATCTGGTGCTCGCCAGTGGGGATTACCCGGATATCCTCTATGCCGCCGGTTTGACTACTGCAGAGCAGATGAATTATGGAGAGCAGGGTATCCTCATTCCACTGGAGGATCTGATTGAAAAGTATGCTCCGAATTTCAAGGCGCTGCTGGAAGAGAATCCGGATGTCCGCAAATCGATTACTGCACCGGACGGGCATATCTATTCCTTGCCCGTAGTAGAACTTAGCCAGCACTGGTACCGCAATCCGATGTGGTATAACGGGGATTTCCTGAAGGCGCTCAATATCGATAAACTTCCCGAAACGACAGAGGAGTTGTATACCTATCTGAAACGTGTGAAAGAGGAAGATCCCAACGGCAATGGCATAGCCGATGAAATTCCGATTTCTTCGGTGACTACACCTGCTGCGAACCTCCGCGATATCCGTACATGGCTGCTTGGTGCCTTCGGTATTTATGAAGAAGAAATTTATGTGGACGATGCGGACAAGGTGCATTTTACACCACTTGAAGAAGGCTACAAGGAATATTTGACCTATATGAACCGCCTGTGGTCTGAAGATCTGCTGGATCATGAGAGCTTCTCACAGACAGCGGAGCAAAAGAAGGCCAAAGCACAGAACAATCAAATTGCCCTCTTTTCGGACTGGCATGCCTACATGAGCAAAGGTGGAGAGCCTTCTACCGCAGATCCGATGTTTGCACCTGTCCACAGTGAATCCGTTGCTGCTCCAGCGATTGCAAAGAACAGGGGGATTACAAGTGGCGCTTTTGCGATCACGCAGAGTAATCCTGCTCCGGAAGCCTCTCTACGCTGGGTGGATTATCTCTATTCCTATGAGGGTGCCATGTTCTTTAATAAAGGTCCAGAGGGAATTCTCTGGGAGTACACCGATAAAGAGAACCGTGTCAAACAGTACTTGCCGGTACCAGACGGCAAGGAAATGGAAGATTACCGGGCAACGCTGACACCTAACTACGGCATACCCGCTCCAACCCTGTCCATGGATGATATTAATAAGGGGCTGAAGACAGACTTTGACCTCTGGGTAGAGCAGGAGACCAAGCAAAAGCTTCTCGATAAAGGCGCACGGATTCCGTTTCCAACTCTGTTCCTTACCGTGGAAGAGCAGACAGAAATCAGTAGCCTGAATTCTGATTTGAAGACATATGTGAATCAGATGGAGGCGAAATTTATCACCGGAGCCGAGCCGCTTACAGGCTGGGACAATTATGTGGCGACCGTTAAAAAAATGGGCGGAAAGCGTATGGTTGAAATCAATCAGGCTGCCTATGATCGCTGGAAATCCAACTAACCAGGTCTATGCGCATCAATTTGCTGTAAAAATGAGATATAAGCATTAAACGCGTTCCTGAACATTAAATGCAGGAGGATTAGACATGCAAATCACGAGACATCCGAATAATCCCATTGTCGTCCCGGGCGACTATGAATGGCGCAAGGTTACGGTTTTCAACCCTGCAGTTATCATCGATAACGGCAAATTTTATATGATTGAGCGCACCGCTGGTTCCCTAACGCCATGCAAAAATTACTTGGGGCTGCTAGAGAGTGAAGACGGGGTAAACTTTACCCACGTGAAGGATGAGCCAATTGTGACGCCAGACATGCTGGGATTCCCTTATGGTAGTGTACAGGACCCGCGGATTGTAAAAATTGACGGGACCTTCTATCTTAACTACGCCCTTCGCCCTTGTGCCATGAGTTATTACCCTACCGGGGCAGGCGTCCCCCTTCGCTCTATACCGGAATATCCGGACGGGTGGGGGGACGAGGAGGGACATTGGCTAACCCGGTCCTCTATTTTGAAATCAGATAATCTGCTGGATTGGGAGTATGTGGCGGACACGACACCTCTTGATATTAATGATCGGGACAACATTCTGTTCCCCGAGAAAATAGGTGGCAAATTTGTACTGTTGCGCCGCCCCGAGGAATATGTGGGAGAAGCCTACGGTACGGAAAAGGCGGCCATGTGGATTACCTACTCCGAGGATCTCGTGAACTGGGAAGAGCCCAAGCTGCTAGCTACCGCCCAGAACCTCTCCTGGGAATCGCGGAAGATTGGTGGCTCTACACCCCCGATACGTACGGACAAGGGCTGGCTGGTGCTCTATCATGGCGTCGATGAGGATGTTGTCTACCGTGTGGGGGCCATGCTGCTGGATTTGGAGCATCCGGAGAAAATCATTGCCCGGACGCATCATTATATTATGGAGCCGGAGACGTATTATGAGAAATTTGGGTTCCAGATCCCCAATGTCATCTTCCCGACCGGAAATGTGGTCAAAGATGGACTGCTCTATATCTATTACGGGGTAACAGATACGGCGATTGCCCTTGCAACAGTTCCTCTGGATGAGCTGGTAGAGCACATCCTCCAGGAAGGACAGCAGCAAAATAAACCATAAAATGAAGTTGAATCTTCAAATATAAGAATGTAGAACAGAAAGGGTGGAAGCTCCACCAACTTAAACAGGTCTTTTCGTAGTAACCCCTCTCAAGGCATGTTCCTTGCGATACTGCCCTGGTGTCAGACCGATTTCTTTTTTGAACTTGCGGATGAAATTTGGCGCATCCATATAACCGACTTGCTCAATAATTTCTTTGAGCGGTGCGCTAGTGTTCTCCAGCAGCCGCATGACCTCATCCACACGCCGCTGCCAGATATATTGTGAGAAATTGCTGCCGGTCTTCTCTTTGAAGCTCCGGCTTAAATAAGAAGTTGAAATGGCAAACTTAAGCGCCACATGCTCGAGACTGAGTATGTAGTCTGCAAACTGTTGATCCACGTAAGCCAGAATGTCGTCCATTAATGTTGACTCACTTGTCTTTGTATTCAGCTCCACCTGTGCGCATATGTTAGCGGCCAGACTGAGCAAACGACTCTCCAGCTCTTCAAGTGTTTCGAAGGAAGTCAATTCCGGCATATTGGCGAACACTTCGTTCATACCAAGCTCGGAAGCGGTCCGTAGAAAAGTGTTCAGCAGATCGAAACAGATGCAGCGCAGTAGATGAACTTGCAACGGCTCGTCTTTGATCATATGAATGGTATCGGCAATCATTTGGACGGCTACTGATTCGTTGCCCTGCTTTAGACTCTGCTCCATTTTCAGCATGGATTTGCGTGGAATCCAGAAGCTCTCGGCAGCAGAAGGGTTCAACTCTGCAAGCTGCTCGAAGTAAGTTACCTGACCGCTGCGCCGGATGATCCGGTGCTCCAGAGCTGCAGCGGCTTCAATGAAGGATTGGTTAATGCGGGCCAAGTCTCTGTAGGCCATACCGACACCGATACTCAGAGACAGCTGCGAGTGCTCGCGAATTAGAGCTTGAATGGCTTCAATCACCTGTTCCAATTGGCATTGAATCGGCTTGTCCGCATCATCGGGAAGTGAAATAATCAGGGCAAACTGGTCCTTGACCGAGAATTCTACACCGAAGATCTGAGCACTGGTACCCGGAAGACATACATTGCTGAGTATATCCTGCAGCAGATGGCGTTCCTGCCAGGACTTGCCGCTGGGCATAGTATCATCCCAGGACAGAATAGCCGAGAAATAGAGACCTTGTCCTTGAGGATGCCTAAATCCTGCGCTATGGATCATTTGTTCGATCTCTGGATCATCCGGCTTGCCGTGCTTGAGTAACAGTAGCATACACTGATTGCGAACAAAGGGCTCCTGAAAATCAATTTTAACACTGTAATTGTGGAGGGTCTGGCGTATCCATTCCCATTCATTGCGGAGCTTGGGAGTATCATCGCCGCTGCCTTTCATCTTGTCCATTAAATCCCTAATTGGATGGTACTGCCGTTTGGCTAACAGCAGCGCAGCAGCTATGCCAGTAATGACGGTAATACAGAAGACGATCAGGATGAGGGTCTGGACATGGGCGACACGGCTGAAGAATTGGAAGCTTGGCATCGTGGTCACATAGGTCCAGCCATTTTCTTCAGATTGAACAGAAACAACGGAGTATTGTTCTCCGTCCATCTTCAAATTATGAATACCGGGCTCAAGTGTAGCTAAATTCTCAATTTCGTCCTGGGGAAGGCTGATGCCATGGCTATTTGCGGTCAACACCTCTCCGGAGGGATTGAAAATATAACTGCTTCCTGAGTAATCACTCAAAATCGAATCCATGACCCCAGTAAGGTTGGATTCTTTCATTAAATAAACAACGGTCCCATATGGAAACGGGTCATTCGGTTTAACGGGCACAAGCATGACGAGCATCGGCTCCATTCGGGAATTAACCTTCACGCTCTCAGCGGGACGGACCAGGGGCTGCCTAGTTTCATTCAAGTCCTGCCGCAATTCTTCCGGATTCCAATGCTCGAACTGGTAGAGGTTATCAAAGGTGACATCTAGATTAGCCAGCCCGCGGTACGAATAGATGTTGGAATCGTTATGGAAATAGAGAAGCAGATCCTCTGCAATGCTGCTGCTAGCTTTGTAATTGGCCAGCGCCTGAATCGCCTCCAAACTGTAATAGGGATGCTGTACCATATAAGGGGTCAGGTGTTTGTCATAGGCGATTCTTCCCGCTATCTCCTGAAGCTCATTCATACGGTTATCTATAGTGCTCTTCACCTGGTTAAGCTGATTGACATTTGATTGTTCAATCTCTACACGCAATCCTTTGACAGCGTTTTCATATACAAAAATAGTTACACCAGTCAGAGGGATCAGAAATATGAGAATGTAAGAAAAGGCATATTTCAGCAGAAGCCTTGATTTGAAATGATTCCAGCTGAGTCTGAATCTGTTGAGCAAGGATGGCTTGAGTGCCGAATTTGCCATGAAGCATTCCCTCCCGTGTTAAGATATTCGGATTAAAACTTTTGAATTAGAAATCAGTGTTCTCTTCTGGATTACTCTTGTGCTAGTATAAACATTATAACATTATAATCTTTAGAATAAAGTAGATCATCAGGCTTATTTTCAACTAATTAGAAGTACAGATTTCATGTCATGAATCTTTTTTTTTTTGAATTTTGCCTGTAAACCGGGGTTGACAAAGGAGATGGGATGAGTGGGCACAGAGAATGTGCTGCGTAATTTGCAGCTTGTTGACGGGCGGATTATGGATATTGCCATTCAGGAAGGGATCATCACCGCCATTACACCGCCAGGACAGGCTGAAGGAGAAAATGAGCTAGATTGTTCAGGGTTATATGTGTCCAGTGGGTGGATTGATCTGCATGTGCATGCCGTCCAGGAGCTTGATCCCTATGGCGATGATATCGACGAAATTGGTGTGAAGCAGGGGGTAACAACGCTTGTAGATGCCGGAAGCTGCGGTGCAGACCGAATTGGAGCTTTTTATGCCGCAAGACTACAGGCTGCCACCCAAGTATTTGCTCTGTTGAACATTTCAAGCATCGGGCTCGAACGGACGGATGAATTGTCGCAGCTGGAATGGATTGACCGGCGCAAGGTCCTGGAGGCAGCAGCGGCTTATCCTGATTTCATTGTTGGTCTGAAAGCCCGCATCAGCCAAAGTGTGGTCAAAGACAGCGGCATACAGCCACTCAAGTTGGCACGCACACTCTCGGAAGAAACGAAGCTTCCGCTTATGGTTCACATCGGTTCTGCCCCGCCCGCTATCTCTGATGTGCTGGAGCTGCTACAGTCGGGCGATGTAATCACCCATTACCTTAACGGCAAGTCCAACAATCTGTTTCATCCGGATGGCACACCGATGCAAGAATTACTGGATGCTGCTGCTCGGGGAGTTCATCTGGATGTGGGGCATGGCACAGCGAGCTTCTCCTTCCGCATCGCAGAACAGGCCAAGGCTGCAGGCATTGCGCTAAATACAATCAGTACGGACATTTACCGAGGCAATCGTATGAATGGTCCGGTATACAGTATGTCGAATGTGCTGACGAAATTTCTATACCTCGGCTACAGTTTGGAAGAAGTCATCCGCGCGGTTACAAGAAGTCCGGCCGAGTGGCTTGGTAAGCCGGAGCTCGGGCTGATTAGGGTGGGACAGCAGGCGAACCTGACTTTGTTTTCCCTGGAAGCAGGCGAAAAGCAACTTGAGGACTCGGAAGGTGATGTCCGGGTTACGCAACACTATATTGAGGCTAAAGGAGTCTTTGCTAATGGGTCACTCATTACAAGCTAAATATGGATTGAAGCGTGTTATTAATGCCAGTGGGAGAATGAGCATCCTTGGCGTTTCCGCACCAACGGATTCCGTCATGGATGCGATGAAACAGGGCGGACAGCGTTACGTGGAGATTGCGGATCTTGTGGACAAATCCGGAGAATATATTGCACAGTTACTTGGTTCGGAAAGCGCGGTTGTGGCGAACTCCGCATCCAGTGGTATTACGCTGTCGGTAGCAGCCATGGTGACTGGCGGAGATCCACGTCTCAGCCTTCGTCTGCACCAGGAACCGGTATTGAAAAATGAAATTATTATGCTAAAGGGTCATAATGTGCACTATGGAGCGCCGGTTGAAACCATGATATTCCTTGGCGGCGGCCGGGTAGTGGAAGTCGGATACGCCAATGAAGGCCGTAAGGAGCATATCGATCAGGCAATTGGTGAACGTACTGCAGCCATTCTTTATGTTAAATCCCATCACGCTGTCCAGAAAAACATGATCTCTTTGGAAGAGGCCTGGGAGGTTGCACAGCATAGAGGGGTGCCGCTGATTGTTGATGCGGCAGCGGAAGAGGATCTGCACAAATATATCCAATTTTCGGATCTGGCCATTTACAGCGGCTCGAAAGCTATTGAAGGCCCTAGTTCCGGCATTGTCGCTGGCAAAAAGAAATATGTGGAGTGGCTTAAGGTGCAGCTACACGGGATTGGCCGCAGCATGAAGGTTGGCAAAGAGACTATTTTTGGGTTACTTCAAGCGCTAGATGAATACCAAAACAAAGCGGATAATAGCGAACGAGAGAAGCAGATTCTGGAGGGTCTTCAGCCACTGGATAGACTTCCTGGTGTTTCGGTCCGCATCGTGCAGGATGAAGCCGGCAGATCGATTTTTCGGGGGCGTGTCCAAATTGATTCCTCTCTTGCTGGGGTGGATGCGAAGAAAGTGAATGACCAGTTACGTGAAGGATTAATTGCGGTATATACCCGAGACTATGGCGTCAAGCAGGGTTATTTTGATATTGATCCAAGGTCGCTGCAAGGGGATGATATGCAGGTCATAGTCAGCAGAATACATGAAATCGTGGGAGGCAAACCGGAATGAGTCATATTCAGCAGTGTCTGTATAAGAACAGGGCCGCAATTAATGTACTGGCCGGCAGTATCGGGAACGCCAAGGATGTGTACGAGGCTGCGGAAGGATATGTACTTGTTGGTGTGCTCTCCAAAAATTATGCTACGTCGGAGGAAGCTGTAGTCGCCATGGCTGAATATGGTCAGGCGATTCAAGATGCCGTATCTATCGGACTCGGGGCTGGAGACAGCCGTCAGGCTGCAGTTGTGGCGGAGATTGCAGCGAGTTATCCGGGAAGCCATATCAATCAGGTATTCCCGGCGGTGGGGGCAACCCGTGTCAACCTGGGACCTAAAGATAGTTGGATTAACTGCCTGGTATCTCCGTGCGGACAGCCAGGCTATGTAAATATATCGACTGGCCCCATCAGTTCAGCAACCACTCCGCAGGCCATTGTTCCGGTTCATGCCGCCATTGCACTGGTTCGTGACATGGGAGGGAACGCGCTCAAATATTATCCGATGCAGGGGTTGAAACTGGAAGAGGAGTACCGTGCTGTTGCCAAGGCTTGTGGAGAAGCGTCTTTTGCTCTGGAGCCTACAGGCGGAATCGATCTGGACAACTTTGGACCCATTCTAGAGATTGCACTACAGGCAGGCGTACCTCAGGTTATACCACATGTCTATTCTTCAATTATTGAGACGCAGACCGGGAATACAAACGTACAGGATGTCCGCAGACTGCTCGAAACAATGAAATCACTGGTGGACCGATATGCCTAGGGTTGCTGCATTTGGTGAAGTGATGATGCGGCTGCAGGTTCCGGGCTACGAAACACTGGTCCAGAGCAGCAGGCTGGAGTATTCTTTTTCCGGCAGCGGGGTGAATGTAACGGCGGCACTAGCGAGATACGGCCATAACGGTGCTCTTATTACGACTTTACCGGAAACTCCGGTGGGTGAAGCGGCTCTCGCTTATCTGCGCAAGCTGGGGGTAGATACCTCTCTTATTAGCCTGGGTGGTAAACACCTTGGGATGTACTTTCTGGAGAATGGTTTTGGAGCCCGCCCTGGCAGAGTCACTTACACAGACCGGCTGGGCAGCAGTTTCAATACCGCGGACGCGGCCAATTATGATATGAAGGATCTTGCATCCCGGATCGATGTTCTTCATTTATGTGGTATTACGCTGGCTATGAATGATGGCGTGCGCAAGCAGATGAAACGGCTTGCTGAGGAAGTGAGGAATGCTGGGGGGAAGGTTGTATTTGATTGTAATTACCGTCCCGCGTTATGGGGGACAGATGGTTATGTCAAGGCCCGCCCGCATTATGAGGAACTGCTGGGGCTGGCAGATTTGGTGCTAATGAATGAGAGGGATGCGAAGTGTATTCTTGGCATCGGAACCGGAGAATATGATAGAATAACACAGATGAAACAAGCGATCCCTGAAGTTGCAAAGCGCTTCGGAATCGGAACGGTAGCAGGAACCCACCGAGAGATTAACACGGACCATACGCATTCCTTGACAGGATATATCTATCATCAAGGTACGTTCGTATTTTCCCGCAAGATGACTTTCCCGGTGTACGACCGGATCGGTGCCGGCGATGTATTTGCTAGCACCATCATCCATGGAGAATTGCAGGAATACCCACACGAGTACACGGTTAATTTGGCAGTGGCGGCAGCGATGCTGGCCCATACCACTCAAGGCGATACAGCGCTTTTTACCGAGAATGAGGTGCTCCGCGCGCTGTCGGACCATCCCTCAGATGTTGAAAGGTAGTGAACAGTGAGTGTCTCTGAAGCGCAAGCAAGGTCCTTTATATCAGCAAATCCAAAAAATTCTTAAAGATCGGATTCTACATGGAGTATATCCTCTTGGAAGCATCATCCCCTCTGAACCACAGCTGGAGAAAGAATTTGGCGTCAGTAAAATGACAGTCCGCGGTGCGGTCCAAGAGCTGGCGCAGGAAGGTTACGTGCAGAAGAAAAGCGGTGTTGGCACAATTGTGATGCGCAATACCTCTCATCAGAAGCTCTCAAAGGGCAAACGGTTTACGGAGCTGCTCGTAGAAGAGGGTCAAAAGCTGGAAAAGAAAGTTCTGAATTCCCGTTTACTCACCAATAATACTGGAACGGAGGAATATGGTCTCTATGGGCCGCATCGCCAGCGTATTGAAAGGCTCTACATTCTTAACGGACAACCTTATATTCATCTGATACACTTCTTGGCAGCAGCTGCATTGCCCGGCGGAGGCAAAGAAGAAATGAATGGAGATATCCAATCGCTGTATGACTCACTGGAGGAGAACGACATTTTGCTGGAGAACTTCAAAGACCGTTTCTTTGTAGAACCTGCAGCTCCTGAGGTATGCCAACTGTTGAAGATTCCCCCGGGGACACATGTGCTCAAGCGCCTGCGTAACTCCTTCGATGGAGAAGGCAGATTAATTGAGCACAGTATCGGCTGTTACAACACGGAACTTCATCATTATCTGGTGAGCTACGACACTTGAGGTCGGGGGTGCAAAAGAGGGTCCTGCCATGTTCATAACAGGACCCTTTTGCGTAAACAACGGTTTATTGGTGAACTAGAAATCCCTCAAACGATCAAATACCTCATATAATTCCTCGTGATTAACCTTGAACGAATCATGTTGACGCAGTTCCAAATTCTGCTGCAACTGATCCAGTAACCCCTCAAGAACAACATAAATCTCTTCCCGCTCAACAGTTTCAATAAAGCCGGTCTTGGCATCCACCTTGTTGAAGGTTTGTGTGTAGTTCTCAACCATGGAGACGAGTTGTTTTTGCAAAGCTTCCTGATTGTTGCAATCTTGACTTAATTGACGGATTTCCTTCAAGCACTGCTTGTACAATTGGGCTGCTTTTTTGGCGTGAGCTGCCTTAATGTGGTCCCGTCCATCCCAATCCCGAAACGGATTGTTCAGGTTCTCCGCAAGCCATTCCGGTTTGCGTCCTTTGGTGATCTCCACATCAAATCCGGCAGCAGCAAATTTTTTATATTTTGTTTTGATCGACTTGGCTGCATCGGCAGGCAGACTGGTTAGCCACAGCGTAGTCAATTTTGGAAGCTGCTCTGGATCAGGGAATTGATCACCATTGAAGTCGAACAGGTCATATGTAGTGAAGGTTTGCAAATTCGCCAAATGCTGAATCGATTCTATATGGGATACATTGCCGGGTTTACCCCACAATCGCAACTCTGAAAGCTCAGGATAATACTGCACAAGTGGCTCCAGATTGAGCTCCGTGATATCTCTGATATGCAGACCTTCAAGTCGTGAGATACCCGTGACCTGTGGCAGGCCCGATGGAACATTGAGAGTGATGCATTTACCGTCTTTGAGAGCCACGATACGCAGATCTGGAGACAGCTCACCTGTGAAATTCAGACTCGTCATTTTCGTGTTCAAAATTAACTCCCTCAACCCGCTGACATCCACAATAAGTTTGGTCAGGTGGCTCTTGCTGATATCCAGAATCCTTTGACTATGATCTATGATATGAAGTTCATTAATAAACGGGTTGTCCTCTATAAATGGAAAGATCGATTCCGTATATCCATTCATCTCAATATGTGTTAGACAATGTAGCTGTGCGAGCTCGGTTACATCTTCCTCAGACTTAGGGCTGAAATCGCGGAGTGTACTCGTACTGCGCCGCATTACACGATCGCCAATCATGACTTCTTCGTCATCATGCACAGCTTGTTTGAACTCTGCTCTTCGGATCGCATCGATACCTTCCCATTCACGCTGGAGATAGAGCTTTTCTCCGATCGGCCAGCCTCCCCCATACGTATTCGTTTCCTCGGTGAAGAGTGGAGGGAGGTTGCCTGCAAGCACATACTGTGAAGGAACAATAGCACTCACGAAACTATGATCAACTCTGTCATTCCAGAAATAGAAATTACAGATCAATGGCTTCATCTGATGAAGCTGCATTTCATTAGGCAGTTGGTCACCAGTCCAATCCAATTGAAGAACTGAGGCAAGCGTGTCGGACGTTTTACCCTCCGTTTCTTTGAGTCCAGTTACCTGGCAGGCGGCATATTGTTGTAATTTTTCGATGTACACGCAGTATATATCTCCAACATTAGGAATCATGGTATGCTCCTTTCGTTCTGTACCAATTGAAGCTAAGCTACTATTGCACCAAGTATCCTGTATAACTAATAATAGATGAATTATATCAAAGCCATTCAGAGACTTCCATTTTGAGATAGAGTCTGACTTGCTTGAATACTTTTATAAAAAGGAACGATGTCTACGGACACAGGTATGAGTCGCATTTCCTCGGCATACAGTACAACAATGAGATGTATGCCCAAGGAGGAGAAATAACCGTATGATTGATCCGATTTTGCAAGCTCCGAATGTTCCGTTAGCTGCCGATTCTAATGCGGTTGTCAATTATCAGAGGGATTCACGCAACTATATAACCCAGTTGTTTGGAGAACAGCTGCCGACCATTGCAAATGGTTTCTTCAACGTGTACTTAAGCAAAGGAATTATTGTGCAGCCGCACTGGCACACCAATGTCACGGAGATGGTTGTGGTCATCACCGGTGAAATTACAGCGTCAGTATTCAACCCTTTTACACGTGAACGATTGACATACCGTCTGAAACCAGGTCAGGTTGTGGTATTTCCGAAAGGCTGGTTTCACTGGTTTGTGGCTGAGACAGATGATGTATATGTATTAACTATCTTTGATCAACCAACGCCTGATATTGTGTTTGGAGCGGATTTCTTGGCAGCTACACCGCCGGAGGTGGCTCACCGCGCGTACTGTTTGGATGAAGAGGCATATGCCAGAGCCGTTGCATCCATTAAAAATGATGCCATTCTGGGCCCTCCAATAGGGTGTGATACTGCTGTTTCTGACCTGTCTACCCAACCATCCAATGCATCCAAACCAACCAAAGGATCTAAAGACTAGGGACAATTCCTCTCTAATAAAATAGAACCATTCAAGCCTGCAACTGGAACTTATTCGGTTGTGGGCTTATTCTATGCGTTAACACCTATACAATTCTCTGTTAATATAGTTGTAACATCGATGAAAATGGGGGATACCGACCATGGCAATGTCCGAAACAGAAATGCTTGAAACTGCAATGAGTTTTGCACCTGTATTGATGTTTGACCGGAACGAACCCTTTTATCCTGATTTTGTTGGCGTTTCTGTGCTGGATCGTTCAGGACCATCGCCTTCGTTCAAGAGGGATATTCAATTCCCGGCTGAAGCAGTTCAATATGTAATTGAGTTTGCGATCTGGTGGGATTATGAGATTGGTCATCTGTATGAGATGGAACATGTGTGGATATATGTGGGTCATGACGGTGAAGTTGTGGACTGTGAAGCCAGCTTTCATGGTAAAGTGCTGCGGGGGTTGCTGAAGGATCGAGTTAATGTGGTTGGACGTCATGTATGTCTGTATTCACAGCCTGGCAAGCATGCTTTCTCACCGCTGCCAGTTGTGTTTGAATTATTGCCAGACTTATATAGTGCTGCCGGTACCAAAGCCGGATGTGATGGGTTACTCGTGAATGATTTATTCCGTGGGTATTTTGAAACGAATGAGCAGATTGATGCACAAGTAATGACTTATCTGCAGACCAAGGCGTTCGTGCCTTCCATGGCGTTCGAAGAGTATCTGTTGGAACCGGAAATGTTTATGACTTGGGACCAGTTGTTTCACATTATTCCACAGCGGATTAAGGACCGCCTAGTCGAACTGGAGCAGTTGTACGGCACGTAGCTTTATTCATGCTAATCCATAGAATTGATACGTATTTAATCAAACTCACCTTATGTGGGTTTGATTTTTTTGTATGTCAAAGGCATTAGTTAAAGTTGCAAATTATTAGACTTAAGTCATGGGTTGAACTGTGAATATATGAAAATAAGGCATCAATTTTTAACGAATTATAATCTTCGTTAGTCTGAAGAACTACAAGAGTGTATCTTACCAAATCATAAAAATGAAGTCGTACATTTTGCTAGCGTTATGTCTAATAAATCATATGTAATATGATTGAAAAATATCTGAATTTCGTATATGTGAAAATGTTGATTTCAATAAACAGGTAATTAGTTATTTACTTAATAAAAAAGTAGAAACTTAATATCTAAAATAAAAATTCGT
The DNA here is from genome assembly GCF_001570725.1 of Paenibacillus amylolyticus. Lineage (GTDB taxonomy): Bacteria > Bacillota > Bacilli > Paenibacillales > Paenibacillaceae > Paenibacillus > Paenibacillus amylolyticus_A. The sequence goes on along the minus strand of NZ_BCNV01000001.1, from coordinate 2,853,561 downwards.
AATAGTGCAAATTTATAGAATTAAAAATTCCCTATTCAGTTTTGATATATTTCTGTCGAAATAAATCGTAAGTTGTCTGGAGCGCGACCTAGAGAAGGGTTTACCAAGCGTTATATACATAACTGGACACTACGATGCCTAGGAGGAGATTACATGAAGTGGTTTGGAAATTTGAAAACAGCAACAAAGATTATCTCAGCGTTTTTAATTGTGTCGATGATCCTTGCGGCCCTTGGAATCTACTCAGTGGTTACATTAAGAAGTACGAACGAACGGATGCAAGAGATGTACAACAACAATCTGATCTCGGTTCGAGAGCTCTCTTCTGCTCAGGTTGAATATCAGAGATTGCGGGTTAACGTACGTGATTTGAATTACGAAACGGTAGCAGCAGAACAAACCAGAGTTACAGAAAGTATTGCCACGATTCGTCAATCCATGGAGGAGCGACTTGCTACGTACCGTCCTCTTGCCACTACCCCGGAAGAAACGGAATTGCTTCGTAGATTAGATACCCAATATACAAGCTATATGAAAATTTATGATCAAGGTGTCACTATGGCGTTATCAAATGATGATGCGGCGTTTATTACATTCCTGAAAGGGACATTGAAACCCCCTGGTGATGAGGTTGTAAAAACGCTCGCGGACCTGGTGAATCTCAATGTAACGTTGGCAGATCAGGCCAACACGAAGTCTGAAGAAGCCTACACAACTGCCTTTGCAGTAACCATTGTTATGGTAGTTGCATCCGTACTCTTCAGTATCCTTATTGGATATATCATCTCTCGCTCCATTTCGAAGCCACTCATGGCTATGCTGGGTCTGGCTACGGAAGTTGCCGGCGGAAATCTGACCCTCAAGTCAGACATCTCCAGTAAAGATGAAGTGGGTCAACTCGCAGCGGCACTGAATCGTATGGTCGACAACCTGAAAGACTTAATCAACAATATCGTGATGAACTCCCAAAGTGTCGCCGCTTCTTCGGAACAGATCTCAGCTAGCACACAGGAAATTGCAAGTACCAGCACAAGCCAATCCAGCGAGGCAGGAAACATCTCCGAATTGTTCAAGGAGCTTTCACTGGCTATTAACTCTGTTGCTGCAAGTGCGGAAGAAGCTGCCGAACTGTCCAATGATACCGTGAAAACTGCTCGTGAAGGTGGACTTGTTGTACAGACATCATTGGAAGGTATGCAAGCTGTTAATACGAAAATGACCAAGCTTGAAGATGATTCCCGTAAAATTGGTGACATCATTGAAGTGATTGACGATATCGCTGAACAGACCAATCTGCTTGCGCTGAATGCAGCCATTGAAGCGGCACGTGCCGGAGAACAAGGACGAGGATTCGCCGTAGTCGCAGATGAAGTCCGGAAGCTTGCAGAGCGAAGCGGTGAGGCGACCAAAGAAATTACAGCCATCATCAAAGCAATGCAGGAAAACACGAGACAAAGCGTCCAGGCTGTAGCCGCCAGTGTTGAGCAGTCTTCCATGACAGGACAGGCGTTTGATCAGATCATTGATATGGTCAATAACTCTTCACAGAAAGTAAACGAAATTGCAGCTGCATGTGAAGAAGAAGCCGCTCAAGCCGCAGAGGTCATGAGTTCAGTTGAATCCATCTCGGCCTCCAGTGAGGAATCCGCAGCAGCGTCGGAAGAGACAGCGGCAACATGCCAGTCTCTGGCACATCTGGCGGAAGAGCTGGCGAATTCGGCAGCTGCCTTCAAAACTAATTAATTAAATCGAATTGAGGGTGAATCGATGTCTTCACTTCAGAAAGAACAATATATTGAACTGTCTGTAGGTGCAGAGACTTGCGCCATTCGAATCGAAGAAATTCACGAAATTATTAAAATGCTGAGCATCACAGATATCCCATTTAGCCGTCCAGAGATCAAAGGGGTAGTCAATCTGCGTGGCAAGGTTGTATGTGTGATGAGCCTTCGTAATCTGCTGGGTATGCCGGATGAACCGGACACCAGAGCGACTCGTATTATCGTAGTTCGACATCAGGATGAATATATTGGTTTAATCGTGGATCGCGTGAACAAGGTAACCACATATTCGGAAATACATCCGCCAACCGGAGGTTATGGTCGTAACCGTGAAGGGTTTTTCCATGGTGTCGGTCAACAGGAAGACAAGCTTGTGGGCATTTTGAAACTGGACGAAATATTGGGCGGTTAGGGAGGAATACACGAATGATGGATTTGTCTGCCTACCGTGACATCTTTATCGAAGAACTGAATGATCAACTGGAACGTATGGATCAGTCTTTGCTGGCTTTGGAGCGTTCTCCTTCTGTAGAGCTGGTTCAGACACTGTTTCGCGCAGCCCATACCATCAAGGGATCGGCATCCACAATGGATTTCCGTGAATTAAGCGACCTCACGCATGAAGTGGAGTATGCTCTTGAATGGGTCCGGGAGAAAAAACCGGAGATGACTTCGAAGCTAATTGATACATTGTTCCGCTCTTTGGACGCCATGAAGGTGCTTCGGGATCAGTATATCCGTGGGGAAGCCTATGCAGATTTTAGGGCGGTAGTACGAGAAATAAAGGATTTAATTCAGAACCCGGCAGTAGTCGGGAAACTTAAAGTTCCTCAATTGCAACCAGCAGAATCGATTGTGGCACAGGTGGCTGTCGTGTCAGGCAAGCAGTTATTGTCCATTCACATTGTGCTGGAGCAGAAGTGTATGATGAAAGCAGCCAGGTATCATATTTTGCGGCAACGCATTGAGGACATCTGTGGTACGGTTGTCGCTACTTCACTCATGGAGAAACAATCGGACGCGGAGAATGAAGACGATCATTATAGTCAGTTCATCATCATCACGGCTACTTCAAAGGACCCACAGCAGCTTAATGCAGAGCTGTCTTCAGACTCGGATATTCATGTGCTGGAGATTGATCCCTATATGCTGGAATCCAATGAGATTGCTGCGACTTCTGCGCCAGTTGAATTAATCTCTGAAAAAGAGCAAACGAAAGCAAGCGTGACTACCGCAGCTACATCTGGTCCGGAAGAGAAAGTGAAAACGGCTCAACCTACGGTTCGTGTGAGTGTTGAACGTCTGGACCATTTGATGAACCTGGTTGGAGAGCTTTTAATTGATCAGACATCCCTCGCAGATCTTAGTGGATCGGGTGCACGCAAGGAACCTTCCTCACTCATTCAGAGCATAAGTGGTGTTTCCGATCATATGGGCAGGGTGATCAAAGAACTTCAAGAAGGTGTCATGAAGACACGTATGTTACCCATTGATCAACTATTCAGCCGTTTCCCGAGATTGGTTCGTGACCTTTCGCAGAAACTGGGTAAAGATCTGGAACTGGTCATTCAAGGTGGAGAGACGGAGCTTGACCGGATGATTATTGAAGAATTGAGTGACCCGCTGATCCATCTCATCCGCAACAGTGCGGATCATGGCATTGAAAGTGTAGAGGTTCGAGCAGAGCACGGCAAGCCGTCCAAAGGCCGTATTACCTTAACCTCATTTCACGAAGAAAATCATGTCGTCATTCGTTATTCAGATGATGGCAAAGGCATCGATGGTGAGAAGATCAAGGCTTCCGCTTTGGGCAAAGGTATTATTAGTGAGGAACAGGCTGCGCGCCTAACAACACAGGAAGCTGTGCATCTCATATTTGAGCCTGGTTTCTCAACAGCTTCTTCTGTCAGTGAAGTATCAGGACGCGGCGTTGGAATGGACATCGTGCGAAGTCAGATCGGACGACTCAATGGTATCATTGATATTGATACGGAGGTTGGTGTGGGAACCACGTTTACGATTCGTCTACCCCTTACATTGGCAATTATTAAAGGTCTGTTAGTCAAAGTATCGGGTCGTGTATTGATCTTGCCGATGTACAACGTCGCAGAGATTGTTCGAATTTCACCTGAGGATATTCAGATGATCCAAGGGCAACAAGCGATTCTGAATCATGGTCGTATTGTACCCTTTCACAGACTGTGTGATAAATTGAATTATCCACGAACGGACCGCAAATCCAAAACCATTCCACTCGTGATCGTGCGTTCCGTGGACAAAATTGCAGCATACGCAGTAGATGAGATCATTGGGAATCAGGAAGTTGTGATTAAAACACTGGGTACGTATCTGGGTGCGATGAATCATCTGTCTGGCGCAACGATTCTGGGGAATGGTAAGGTTGCCCTGATATTGGACGCTTCCTATTTGGTGAGTCATTAATCGTTGGATAGGTATTATGCAGGCCTAAGAGCCTCATCATCCATAACTGGATGGTGGGGCTCTTCGTTATACCTTTTGACATGGTGGCCAACTTAGGCTTTAAAAATGAGATCCATAAAACGGTTGGCTGCCAGAGAAATCGGCATATTGCGTTTGGTCATGATCCCCACATGGGAAGGGGGAAGTGGGACATCAAGCTGAATCTCGAAGAGAGAACCTTCCTCCAGCTCTTTGGAGATAAATTCACGTGTAACATAGGAAATACCCAGTCCCCGACGTGCAAATTCAATCAGCAGATCAACGCTACCGACCTCAATCTCAGGCTTCAACGTGTAATTATAGCTGTTAAACAACTCCGTTATAGCCATCCGAACTCGGCTGTTCCGGGAGAAGAGGATCAGTTGATGCTCAAGAAGCATCTCAAGCGTCATGACCTTACCTTTTAACTGAGCATAACGTTCCCCAGCTACAAAGCAGTCTTTCAACTGAATGCTTTCTCTGACTTCCAGCTGTGGATCAACAATGGGCATGCGAACAACGCCAAGATCAATCTTGCCTTCTTTCAGAAACGTAATGACTTCGGGCGTGGTTCCGTGGCTCAGATGCAGCTTGATGTTAGGGTATAAGGTATGGAATTCCTCCAGATACGCCAACATGTAATGCTTAAATAAGGAGTCACTGCCACCGATCCTCAATTCACCATTGTCGAGGTTCTTCAGTGCGGCCATTTTTTCTTCCGCAAGCGAGATCAGAATCTGGGATTGTTCAATATAGGAGTATAGACTGACACCTTCCTGTGTCAACGCTACACCCTTGGAATTTCGATAAAACAAAGTAAGACCAAAGCTCTCTTCCAACTGCTTGATGGCATGACTGACGCTGGGTTGAGTGATATACAGTGCTTTCGCAGCCTGTGTCAAACTGCCCGTTTTGGCGGCCCAATAAAAGACTTTATATAGTTCGTAATTTGTAGTCATAGATATGGTCTATAGCTCCTGTGAAATATATTAATTACTTGTATGGCTATAAAACGTATTATAGTGTAACTACAACAAAGAAACCAGAGTTACTTGGAAGGAGAACGGTGAGATGGAACCAACTACCATTGTTTTATTTGGTGCTACTGGCGATTTAGCCAAAAGAAAAATATATCCTGCCTTATATAACTTATATCTTGAGCAGAAGCTTCCTGAAACCTTCTCATTGATTGGTTTGGGGCGTAGAGAGTGGTCTGATGAATTCTTTCAGGCACAAGTGGAAAAATCATTAAATGAATTTTCCAGACGCCAAGCTGATCCTGAAGTTGTGAAGTCATTTGTGAAAGCTTTCCGCTACAGTGTATTGAATATAAGTCATAAGGAAGATTATATAAAGCTGTTGGGATTAGTTGAACAAAGAGAAGCTGAGCTTGGCATTCCGTCCAATCGCTTGTTCTATCTCTCGGTTGGTCCGGAATTCTTCGAACCGATTGCTGAGAATATTCAAGAAAGTGGGCTGGGTTCCACAGAGGGCTGGAAACGTCTTGTTATCGAGAAGCCATTTGGTCACGATCTACAGTCCGCAAGAGACCTCAATTGCAAATTAAGCGAATCCTTCACGGAAGAAGAGATTTATCGGATTGACCATTACTTGGGCAAACCGATGGTACAACGTCTGGAGACGTTGCATCAGAGTAACCCAATCATGAAGGCGTTATGGAACAACCGTTACATCTCCAACGTGCAAATTACGGCGAATGAGACTGTAGGTGTCGAAGAACGTGCATCCTATTATGATCATGTAGGTGCAGTGCGAGACATGTTCCAGAATCATATGCTGCAATTGCTCATGATGATGGCGATTCAGCTTCCATACAACAGTTCTTCCGAAAAGGTTGGATTGAAGAAAAAGCACATCATGGAATCGATCCAGCCATTGCAAAAGCAGACTGTGGGTGCAAACATCATCCGTGGACAGTATGCAGCAGGCAACATTCAAGGCCAACCGGTTAATGCTTATGCTGCTGAACCGGGTGTAGCGGAGAATACGATGAATGACACGTTCATTGCTGCCAAATTGCAAATTGATGATTTCTTCTGGCGTGGTGTTCCGTTTTACATTCGCACGGGTAAAAGAATGAAGGAGAAATCAACACGTATCGTGATTGAATTCAAAGAACCTTCAGGCCAGACGAATGTCCTGAAAAACAAAGGTTCCAAGCCAAACCTGCTCGTCATTGAGATGAGTCCGGATCAGAGCATGACATTGCAACTGAATGCAAGTGATCCTGAGAATAAAGGTGAATTCAAACCGGTTCATATCGATCTTTCTCCGGATAAAGGTGACCTCGCAGAAGCTTACGAGAATCTAATTCGTGATGCTTTGCTGGGTGATCCAACATTCTTTGCTCACTGGGATGAAGTAGAATTGTCCTGGGCTTGGGTACAACCAATTCTGGACGCATTCCAGGAAAATCTGTTGCCACTTCACCTGTATCCTGCGGGCAGCTATGGACCTGCTGAATCGGATGCTATGCTTGAAGCTGAAGGCCACCACTGGTGGTTTGATGAGCCGGCGGATCAGCAGTCTGTTGTTGCAAGTAGCACACCCTTGGCGGTTAATGCCAATCTCTAAACCATAATAAAAATATCTGGAGGTAATTCAATCATGAAATTTTTTATCGATACAGCTAACGTGGAAGATATCCAAAAAGCATACAAAATCGGCGTATTGTCTGGCGTAACGACGAACCCTTCTTTGGTAGCCAAAGAAGGTGTGAAATTCGAAGATCGTATCGAAGAAATCCTGCGTTTGGTACCTGAAGTTGAGTCCGTTTCTGCGGAAGTAACACCAGATGCCCTTACTGCTGAAGAAATGATCGCGCAAGCAGAAGAATTGATCAAAATTAACAACAGTGACAAAAACATCACGATCAAATTGCCAATGACACTTGCAGGACTTGAAGCTTGCCGTTACTTGACCAAAAAAGGCGTGAAAACCAATGTAACGTTGATCTTCACTGTGAACCAGGCGCTTCTGGCTGCTCGTGCTGGTGCAACATATGTATCTCCATTCCTGGGACGTCTTGATGATATCTCCGAAGATGGCGTACAATTGGTTACCAAAATTGCTGAATTGTTCCGCACACATAACCTGGATGCTCAGATTATTGCGGCTTCCGTAAGACATCCGGATCACGTTACACGTGTAGCGATGGCTGGAGCACATATTGCAACTGTACCATTCTCCGTTATTGAGCAGATCTCCAAACACCCGCTGACGGATCAAGGTATGGACAAATTTGCAGCTGACTGGAAAAAAACAGTACAATAATCACTGAATATTTATTCGTTTCAACTTACTATAAACCTATATAAATAATGGAGCATTGGGAGGACATAATGAGTAAACAACAGATTGGTGTTATTGGATTGGCAGTAATGGGTAAAAACCTGGCTTTGAATATTGAAAGCAAAGGTTTCTCGGTAGCGGTATTTAACCGTTCCCCGGAGAAAACGAACGATCTTCTGAAAGAAGCAGAAGGTAAAAACCTGACAGGCGCGTTCACCATTGAAGAATTCGTAGAATCCCTGGAGTCTCCGCGTAAAATTCTGATTATGGTGCAAGCAGGTAAAGCGACAGATGCAACCATTGAGCAACTGCTTCCTCATCTGGATCAGGGGGACATCATTATCGACGGAGGTAATGCTTACTTCCCTGACACACAACGTCGCAGTAAAGAGCTGGAAGAAAAAGGTTTCCGCTTCATCGGCGCAGGTGTATCTGGTGGTGAAGAAGGCGCACTGAAAGGCCCGGCTATCATGCCAGGCGGTCAGGAAAGTGCTTATCAGTTGGTAGAACCGATCCTGACAGCGATCTCCGCCAAAGTTGGCGATGACGCTTGCAGCACTTATATCGGACCAGACGGTGCCGGACACTATGTAAAAATGGTGCATAACGGTATCGAGTACGGAGACATGCAGTTGATTGGTGAAGCTTACCACTTGCTCAAATCCGTATTGAACGTTTCCGTTGAAGAGTTGCATGAGATCTTCACGGAGTGGAATCAAGGGGAGCTGGACAGCTACCTGATCGAAATCACAGCAGATATCTTCTCCAAATACGATCCTGAGACGGGTAAACCAATGGTTGACGTTATTCTGGACGCGGCTGGACAAAAAGGAACAGGTAAATGGACAAGCCAAAGCGCGCTGGATCTCGGCGTACCATTGTCCATGATCACGGAATCCGTATTCTCCCGTTTCCTGTCTGCCATGAAGGACGAGCGTGTAGCAGCTAGCAAAATCCTTAATGGACCAGCAACTGAAGCATTCTCTGGCGACAAAAAAGCGTTCATCGAGAACGTTCGTAAAGCGCTGTTTGCAAGTAAAATCGTATCCTACGCTCAAGGATTTGCACAAATGCGTGCAGCTTCCGATGAGTATGGTTGGGATCTGAAATATGGCAACATTGCCATGATCTTCCGCGGCGGCTGCATCATCCGTTCGCAGTTCCTGCAAAACATCAAAGAAGCGTATGACAAAGATGCAGCACTGAAAAACCTGCTCTTGGATCCATACTTCCAAAACATCGTTGAGTCTTATCAAGGTGCATGGCGTGAAGTTGTAGCGGCTGCTGTAAAACAAGGTATTCCGGTACCTGGATTCTCCAGCGCACTGTCTTACTACGACAGCTACCGTACGGAGCGTTTGCCAGCCAACTTGCTGCAAGCACAACGTGACTACTTCGGTGCTCACACATTCAAACGTGTGGACAAAGAAGGTTCATTCCACTTCCAGTGGATGGACACTAACGAGTAATATCCGTTCCGAATATATAGCATTCTTGCAGTCATTCATGAATTTAACTTCATGGTACCTGCAAGGGTGCTTTTTCTCGTTAATGGTTCGAATTTGAATATTATCAAATTGTAATAAAATGTACGAATCTGGGTATGGCAAACAGATGATCTGACCCTTCAACTACGTTATACTTGTTCAGACGGACCTACATCCGTGATGAAAATTCAGAATACAACTTATTGACGTGGAGGTTAGACCGGGCATGTTTGTATTAGCGGGTATATTGTTTTTGGTCGTATACGGTTTATTAGTGTTCTACATAGGCTGGAGCGGGTGGAGTTGGATGAAACCTGTCGTGTCCGCCAGATTCCGGTGGTTTTATATCATAGCGCTTGTATTCCTTGCCGTTTCCTTCATTTTGGCACGAGTATTTGGAAGCATTTCGTTTCTTAGTATCATCGGTTCCTACTGGCTGGCGATCTTCTCGTTGTTATTGCTGATCTTGCCAGTCATTCACTTGACGATGTGGCTACTGAGATTAACCCGCATTCCTAGACATCACACACAGAAATGGGCAGGAGTCGTTACACTGGTGCTGTTGGTGTCCACAATGGGTTATGGAATCTTCAACGCCTATAGCCCGGTAGTGAGAACTTATAACATTCAGATTGATAAAAAAGTAGAAGGTGTGGACAAGCTTAATATTGTCATGGCTGCCGATATGCACTTCGGACTTCTATCTGGCCCTGCACATGCCAAACGAATGGTGGAGGAAATTAATGCTCTGAAGCCGGATCTGGTGCTGTATCCGGGAGATATTATTGATGACAATTTGGATATGTATCTTAATAGCGGAATTGCCGACATTATTAGAGATATTCAGGCTCCGTACGGCGTTTATGCTTCTCTCGGGAATCACGACAAGTTCGATGGTCCGATTGAAGATCTGATTGCTGCGCTGGAGAAGAGCAACATGCAAGTTTTGTACGATGACAAGATCGTCTTGGATGACAAGATCACCCTCATTGGACGGAAAGACCGGACAGAGAAGGATCGTGCAGAAGTAGCCACATTAATGCAAGATACGGACTTGAGTCAACCAGTACTTATGATGGATCACCAGCCATATGATCTGGATATTGCGGAGCAAAACAATGTAGATCTAGTCGTATCTGGTCACACCCACCGTGGTCAGATCGCACCGGCTCAGTTCATCACACAGGCTATTTACGAGAATGATTGGGGTTATCTGCAAAAGGGCTCCATGCACTCCATCGTAACGTCGGGATTTGGCTTCTGGGGACCTCCGATTCGCACAAGCAGTCGTTCGGAGATTGTACAGATTAATGTGACGTTCCAACAATAATAGAGAGGGCCCTTCGAGAGAAGGGTCTTTTTTTGTTCAAAGCAAGTGATGAGTTGTTGGATGACGCCGTTTGAAACTGCATCAACATGTGAATATTAAAACATATGTGCCCTGAAACGTGGAAGCTTAGGAAAATGACGCATGTAAGGGAATGAAGTGGAATAGCAGTAGCAGTAATTTTGGTTGACACCGTTTTCAGGTTATGATAAATTAGATCCGAGGCTTGTTACCGGTAATGCGGGCAAAACCACTATGGAAATGATTTTATTATTTCTATTTTGGTTTTGCCCTTTTTTAATCCTCAAAAAAAACCAGGTGGGTCCAGAATGATTATTAAACAGATATTTAATAACAATATTGTCAGTACCGTGGATGACAAAAATCAGGAACTACTGATCCTCGGCCGGGGTATCGGATTTAAGTTCAAAGCAGGCGATGAGATTGATGAAGAGCGGATTGAGAAGGTATTCCGTCTTCAGGATACATCGATCTATGAGAAATTTAAATCCATCGTAGCTGAAGTGCCTATTGAGATTCTGCAGGCAACAGATGATATTGTGACACTGGCACGAACGCAACTGAACAAAACCATCAGTGACGGGATATATGTCTCGCTGTCGGATCACATTCACTTTGCAGTTCAACGCTTGGAAAAAGGAATGATTACTCGTAATCCACTTTCTTGGGAAGTTCAGCACTTCTATAAGGCGGAGTACGATGTGGCCAGAGAAGCACTGACCTTGCTGAAGGAAAGACTGGATATTGAGTTCCCCAAAGATGAAATCTGTAATATTGCTTTGCATTTCATCAATGCGGAAGTCAATGATTCCATGAACGATGTCACTCATCTGATGCAGCTGTTGCAGGAGATTATGAATATCATCAAATATCACTTCAACGTCGAATTGGATGAAGATAGCGTCAACTATTTCCGCTTCATTACCCATTTGAAATATTTCTGTCAGCGTGTCATTACCCATTCTTCACATGATGATGCCGAGGAGTATTTATATGAAGTGGTTCGGAAAAACTATACGGAGACATTCAAATGTATTGGCAAGATCGAGACTTTTATCCATAAGAATTATCAGTATGACATGACTCACTCTGAGCAGTTATATCTAACGCTCCATCTGGAACGTCTGATGAAAACCAAGCGGGACGTATAAAGTTCGCGCAATAGAATGAAATCACAACTGGATATCCTATGGGCTTGTTACTGTTCAATCAGGCAATACCCGAATGAGATGGCGCCATCAATGTGCGCTGTATTCGTTCGGGTATTTTTTATTGGAAAAATGAGGAGGAAAATATCATGAAACATCAGGAAACGGCACAGGAAATCATCAAAGCCGTTGGGGGAACAAACAATATTAACTCGGTGTATCACTGTGTTACTCGACTACGCTTTGATTTGAAGAATAACGATAAAGTCGATAATGGCTCACTCAAGAAATTGGATAAGGTCATGGGAACAAATATTTCCGGCGATCAATTCCAAGTCATTATCGGTAATGACGTGGCAAAAGTATTCGACGCTATGGTGAAGGAACATCCGGCAATCCAGCAAACTACAGAAAATAAAGAGCCAAAGTCAGATAAAAAACAAAATGTCGTGCTGAAAATTTTTGAAACAATCGCAGGTGTCTTTGCTCCGATGCTCCCAGCGATTACAGCAGCAGGTATGCTCAAAGGGTTACTCGCTCTGTTCGTATCCTTAGGTTGGATGTCTGCTGGAACGGATACGTATCGTATTCTTTCAGCCATTGGTGACGGTGTATTCCACTACCTGCCTTTACTGATTGCAGTCAGCGCTGCTCGTAAATTCGGCAGTAACCCGTTTGTTGCAATTGCACTAGGTACGGCACTGATGTATCCAGACATGACAGCATTGCTATCTAGCGGTGAATCGGTTGGATTTTTGGGAATTCCGGTTACGGCTGTAAGTTATGCTTCATCGGTTATTCCGATTCTTCTTGCAGTATGGTTGATGTCCTATGTTGAGAAATGGGTTGACCGCGTTATTCCTGCTGCACTCAAGCTATTGCTTGTGCCACTGATTACCTTGCTTGTGATGGTTCCGGTAACGCTGATTGCGATCGGTCCATTGGGTACGTTTGTTGGTAGCGGATTGTCCGGCGGCATCAACTGGCTGCTGAATGAAGGCGGATTGATTGCAGGTATTGTTCTTGGCGGCGCGATGGCGCTCATTATTATGACAGGAATGCACTATGCACTTGTGCCGATCATCCTGAGTAATATCGCTACACTGGGCTTTGATAAATTCTTGCCATTGACCTTTATCTCCAATATGGGTCAGGCTGGTGCAACACTCGGCGTATTCTTCCGGGCAAAAGATAAAAAACTCAAAACCGTGGCATTGTCAACGAGCTTCACCGCACTTATGGGTGTAACGGAGCCAGCGATGTACGGCGTAAACATGAAATACAAAAAACCATTTGCCGCAGCCATGATTGGTAGTGCAGTGGGTGGCGGATTCGCCCTTGCTTTTGGCGCGAAAGCGTATGTGCTTGCGGGTAACGGTGGTCTCCCAGGACTTCCTTCCCTGATCGGACAGACCTTCTGGTATTCCTTTGTGGGTATGATTTTGGCCTTTATTGTGGGTGCGATCATGTCTACGATATTTGGTATCAAAGAAGAAGAAGGAGACGCTGAGGCGTTGGCTCAATTCTCACCAGGCGCTTCTTCGGCACCAGCGAAAGCAGCTTCCAGCGATGCTGCAAGCGTGAACGTGGACGACATGGGCGCTCCAGAACCAACGAGTGATGCAGTAGCCGTTGCACCGATGACAGGTAAGTCGATCCCGCTCAAAGAAGTCAATGATCCGACATTCGGTGATGAATTGATGGGTAAAGGTGTAGCATTTGTTCCAACGGTAGGCGAATTGGTTTCTCCAGTGACAGGTACCATCATGAATGTGTTCAAAACGAAACATGCGATCGTTGTCCGTAGTGATAACGGAATGGAATTGCTGATTCATGTTGGAATTAACACAGTGAAGCTGCGTGGACAGTATTTCGATGCACATGTTGCTACAGGAGCACGTGTACAGGCTGGAGACAAGTTACTTACTTTTGAATTGGACGAGATTGCAAAGGAATACGACATTACAACTGCTATGGTTGTTACCAATACGGCTGATTACAAGGAGGTTTTGCCTGTGAAATTGGGTGAAATCACGATGGGTGAAGACGTATTGAAAGCTGAAATCTAAACGGTCTGTCTTAGGACTAACAATATCAACAAAAGAAGGAGAGATTCGAATGATTAATCGACAAGGGTTTCCGGAAGGTTTTCTATGGGGCGGCGCTATTGCCGCCAATCAGGCTGAAGGTGGATTCGACGCTGGTGGCAAAGGATGGTCGACGGCTGACATGGTTCCTTATTTTGAGAAAAAGGATTACACCAACCTTAGAGAACTGATGCATGTTACCAGTGCAACGGTTGAGAAAGCCATGGCACATCACAGTGCAGAAGGTTATCCGAAACGTTACGGGATTGATTTTTACCACCGTTTCAAAGAGGATATTGCGCTGTTCGCTGAGCTGGGCTTCAAGACATTCCGTCTGTCCATCAACTGGCCGCGTATTTTCCCGAATGGTTATGATGCCGAGCCGAATGAAGAAGGATTGCGTTTCTATGACGAAGTGTTCGATGAACTCCGTAAATACGATATTGAACCGCTTGTAACACTCTCACATTATGAGATGCCTATGGCGCTTGTCCTGAAATATAACGGCTGGGCTGGCCGCGAAGTGATTGGACATTTTGTAAGATATGCCGAGACAGTGATGAACCGATACAAGGACAAAGTAAAATACTGGTTGACGTTTAATGAGATTAACACAACGATTATTGAACCGTTCACAGGTGGCGGTATTATTGAAGACCGAGTTGAGAACACGATGCAGGCTTCTTATCAGGCACTTCATCATCAATTTGTAGCCAGCAGTTTGGTAACTGAAAAAGCGCGTCAGATTAACCCGAACTTCCAGATCGGATGTATGCTTGCGCGTATGATTCACTACCCAGCGACGTCGAAGCCAGAGGATGTGCTACAAGCACAGATCGATAACCAACTGAACCTGCTGCATACGGATGTACAAGTTCGTGGTAGTTATCCAACGTTCATGGCTCGGTACTGGGCAGAGAACGGGATTACCATTGCCATGGAACCGGGGGATGAACAGATCCTGCGTGAGCATACGGTTGACTTCATCTCGTTCAGTTATTACACATCCTTGGTGTCCGCAGTGAACCCAGAGGAATATGGAGTAACTGGAGGCAACCTGTACAGTACGATCAAGAACCCGAATCTGGAGCGTACCGAGTGGGGCTGGCAGCTTGATCCGATCGGTCTGCGTGTTGCATTGAAAGAGCTGTATGACCGTTATCAACTGCCATTGTTTGTGGTGGAGAACGGCCTTGGTGCCAAAGATACCGTTGAAGCAGACGGTTCCATCAACGATGATTACCGTATTGATTATCTGAGAAAACATATCACACAAATGAAAGAAGCCGTTATGGATGGTGTGGACCTGATGGGATATACCAACTGGGGAGCAATTGATATCATCAGTGCATCCACTTCGGAAATGTCCAAGCGTTATGGCGTAATCTACGTGGATCAGGATGACAACGGACAAGGCACATTGAATCGGTATAAGAAAAAAAGCTTTGGCTGGTACCAAAAAGTCATTGCCTCAAATGGCGAGAACTTGGAATAGATCAACTATATAGGCACCCCGGGCGCAGCTGGTATTGAGGCGCCGGGGCGCCTTTTTACTATAATCTCGCAGGAATTCATCAACACTATTGCATTGTAATGTAAAAAGGATGACTTCATAACATTCTGGATGGTATACTGTGATCGTATTGGGGGAGGGATAACCATGAAGAAGCCTATTATTGCTGTAGATATGGATGACACGATATGTCATCTGGTCAAGCGGGCTATATATCACAACAACCTCAACTTCCCGACCCATCCGTTGCGCTATGAGGATATGATTCATTGGGATACATCCCATTTGCGACATCCTGAGAGCACACATGATGTATTTTATGGTCGGCCGGGTCTGTTCGAGGAATTGGAGTTATACGACGAGTATGTAGTAGATGAGATGCGAAAGCTGAACGATGCTTATGATGTCATTGTCGTTACGGCAGCAGAACCAAGAACAGTCGTTGAGAAATGGAACTGGCTTCAGCAGCATATGCCTTTTATAACCGCAGAACAGTTTATTACATGCAAAAGAAAAAATCTGCTCGGTTTCGATCTGCTCATTGATGATGGAGCACATAATTTGATTCCAGCGCATGAGGATGGCAAGAAAGTCATTTGTATCCCGCATCCATGGAATATACAGGAGCGTGAACGATACAACTTTCCGTTGATGTCTTCATGGAAAGAGGCCAAGGCCTACATAGATGAAGTATTACAGGTTGTTGGTGTCTGAAAGTAAATCTTATTGTCCAGAGTGCTGTGCTCTGGATTTTTTGCGATAGGCGAGAGGTGTTTCGCCTGTTATTTTTTTGAATGCAGCATAGAATGAATCCATGTCCCGATATCCGACTAGCTCGGCAATCAGGCTGACTTTGTGCAGTGAACTCTTAAGCAGTTCACAGCTTTTTTGTATACGGAGATGTTGCAGGTGGGCGCTAAAGGTCTGTCCGGTATGCCGAAGAAACATTCGTCCAATGTGCTTTTCGCTCCAGCCTGATACACGGACCAGATCAGATATTCGGACCCGGTCGCTTACGTGTTGTTTGAGATAGTGAAGAATGTACTCAAAATCGGTGGAATGAATCGCTTCATCCTGAACCTCTTGATAAAGTTGTCTGTAGGTCATCAATACTAACTGGCTCACCAGAGTGTATAACATGGTAGACGAACCGATTCCCGGAACGGAGGATTCACGGTACAGCTTCACCATGAGTTCTTCAATCCGGTCGTTGTGATCCACAACGGATATATAAGGAACTTGATTTTGTGCCAGGTCCATTAGATGTTGAATGATTTCTTTTTCCTGAATGATGGCAGTCAGCGTGTTGATCAATCCAGCATTAAAGAGGCAATTATATATAATTAACGGATGCTCGGATACATTGGTGCTCACAGGACGGAAAACATGAGGAATGCCGACGGGAATGACAAACAGCATGCCCTTCGTCACCGGAATGACATCTTCACCGATATGATGAAAACCCTTTCCTTCGGCAACATAGCTATACTCAATAAAATCATGTGCGTGAAAAGGAAGCACAAAATCTTCAGAGCATCGATTGACGAAAAGCTGCAGATGATTATGCAGGAAGTACTCACTTTTCATGAGTTGTACAGATGAATTCACAAGCAACCTCCTCACACAGATGGCTGAATTACCGGATGAAATAGTCCTGATTACCGGGTATTTACGGCAACAGGCTCGATATAATTATATCGTAACCCCGAATGGGAAGCCAAGATGGAAAGGACGATTTGCTAATGTTCAACGTTAGTCACCTTCGCTGTGAGTATAAAATCAATCCGATAGGCATCGATGTAAAATTACCGAGAATAAGCTGGCAGTTGCAGTCCGATCGTCGGAACTGCATGCAATCCGCTTACCAGATTCAGCTGTCTTTGACGGAAGATTTTGATGGGATTGCATGGGATTCTGGCGAGATAAGCACGGATCAATCCATACATGTGGAATTAAACCATTTTCAGCCTGCTCCGCGAACGCGATATTACTACCGGATTCGGGCATGGGATGATGCAGGAAGTGATTCGGGCTGGTCCGAAACGGCTTATTTCGAGATGGGACTTATGGACAGTCATAACAAGTGGCAAGCAGAATGGATCACAGCTCAACCATCAGATGATGATGGAGACACGTCATGTCCGCGTATGCGCAAGCAGTTTAATGTGAAACAATCGATTACGTCTGCCAGAATATATGTAACAGCACTTGGATTATACGAGTTGCATATAAACAACACAAGAGTAGGAGAAGATTATTTTACACCTGGCTGGACCTCTTATCGTAAGCGATTACAATATCAAACCTATGATGTTACTCACATGCTCCAACATGGACAGAATACTTTAGGTGCTATTCTGGGAGATGGCTGGTACCGAGGGTATCTTGGCTGGAACAAAGAACGAGAAATATTCGGTTCAACATCCGCACTGCTGCTGGAATTGCAGATAAAATACGCAGATGGTTCGGAGGAATCTATTTTATCTAACGGGGATTGGACGGCAGCTCCAAGTGCCATTCGCATGTCGGACATTTATATGGGCGAGACGTATGATGCACGAATGGAGTCCGATTGGGCGGATTCATCTCAGGCGAGTTGGTTACCCGTGAACGTACTGGAACATCCGAAAGATATCATCGTTGCACAGGAGAACGTACCCGTCACCCAAGTTGAACAGCTACAGCCAATTGACTTGCTGACAACTCCACAGGGAGATCGTGTAATAGACATGGGGCAGAATATGGTGGGATGGGTGAAGTTCAGCATTCAAGGTAAGGAGGATCAGACGGTTGAGCTGCACCATGCTGAGATCTTGGATCAGGAAGGCAACTTCTACACCGATAATCTTCGCGCCGCCGAGCAGTGTATTCGCTACACTTGCAAGGGGGAAGGAGTAGAAACGTTTGAACCGCATTTTTCATTCCAAGGCTTTCGATATGTGAAGCTGGTTGGCTTTCCGGAACACGTTCGTCTGGAAGAATTTACCGGAATCGTACTGCACTCGAATATGGAGCAAACAGGTCAATTCTCATGCTCCAGTCCACTGGTGAACCAACTGCATCACAATATATTGTGGGGGCAAAAGGGGAATTTCCTGGATGTGCCGACAGACTGTCCACAGAGGGATGAACGGCTCGGATGGACGGGTGATGCACAGATGTTCGTCCGCACGTCTTCCTACCTGATGAACACGGCTCCCTTCTTCACCAAATGGCTACGGGATCTGGAAGCGGATCAGGGAGAAGATGGCGGTATTCCGTTCTTCGTTCCGGATCTGAGAAGTTCCACGTCAGAAGGATGGGGTGACACCAGTCATTCCTCCGCCGCTTGGGGTGATGCAGCCGTCATCTGTCCATGGACCATCTATGAGATGTATGGGGATGCGAGATTGCTGGCTGAGCAATATGGGAGCATGCAACGTTGGATTGAGTACATTCACGTGCAGGGTGACAACCCGTATCTGTGGAACACGGGATTCCACTTTGGCGATTGGCTGGGACTGGATTCCAAGCCCGATAGTTATGTCGGCGCAACGGACACGGACTACGTGGCGACTGCATTCTATGCCTATTCGGTTTCGTTAACTCAAAAGGCTGCTGAGGCACTTGGAAAGACAGACGATTCTGAATATTACAAGCAGCTGCATACAAACATTGTTCATGCGTTTCGAAATGAATTCGTGACGCCAGCCGGCAAAATTGCTGTTCCTACGCAAACAGCGCATGTTCTTGCGCTCCAATTTGACCTGCTGGACGCGACTGCCCGAACTCGTGCTGTCGAACAGTTGGCAAAACTCGTGAAAGAGGCGGGCAATCATCTTACTACAGGTTTCGTGGGCACACCCTATCTGAATCCGGTGCTGAGTGATGCAGGTCTTCACGACCTGGCATATACATTACTTTTTCAAGAGGATTACCCGTCCTGGCTGTATCAGGTGACTCAAGGGGCAACGACTGTTTGGGAACATTGGGATGGGATCAAAGAGGATGGCAGTCTCTGGAGTGCGGATATGAACTCATTTAACCACTATGCGTACGGAGCGATTGGGGAATGGCTGTATCGTTATGTTGCTGGCATTCGGTCCGATGAACATCAGCCAGGATTCCGATTGGTGCATATCGAGCCGCAACCTGGACCAGGACTGGACTGGGTAGAAGCGAGTTTGGAGACGATGTATGGTCAAGTTGCTTCAAGCTGGCATCGGCTGGCGGAGGGTGAAATGGAGATTCGGGTGCATATTCCCACCAACACGAGAGGTACGGTACGTCTTCCTGGAGCAGGTGCACAGATCGTTCTGGAGCAAGGGAAACCGTTGGATCAGATAAGTGGAGTTCAAGATATTCAAAACATTGGAGACGATGTTGAAGTCACACTGGGATCTGGAAGTTACCAATTTACGTACAAAGACAAGGATGCGAAAAAGGATCGGGATGTTCAGGAGACTGCATTGACAGAGTCCGTATAATGATAGAATAAGCGGTAAAAGGTACACTTAAAGAGGATCTGCACACACGCAGATCCTTTTTCGAACTTGTCTGAGAGTGAATTTGTAGTACTTGAACGATGAAAGGAGCATGACCATGGAAAAACCTGCATTCAAAGATGCACCTTTACGTAGTGAAATAGAGGAAATGGCTAAGCAACAGGATCACCATGCATTGGCCTGTTGGGCTGCGGAGTGTGCGGCACGTGTCTTGTATATATTTGAGAAGAAGACGGAGGATCTCCGCGCCCGTGATGCCATTGATGCAGGGAGAGGTTGGATCCGTGGAGAGATTGCCATGGTTGATGCTCGAAAGGCGGCTTTTGCAGCTCATGCTGCTGCACGGGAAGCCGATCATGTCGCTGCCTCTGCTGCATCTCGTGCGGCGGGACACGCAGCTGCAACTGCTCATGTGAAGGAGCATGCGGTACATGCCGCAACGTATGCAGTGAAAGCTATCTTTTATGACACTCTAATGGAAGAGCAAGAACGTCGTGTCCTAGAAGAGAGAACGTGGCAATATCAATATCTGTTAGGAGGTTGTAATGATCATGGGGAAAGAACACGTTAGATTAATTAAACCATCACAAACATATAAGGATGCGTATTTGGCATTTTATGAAGACTGGGTCAGAAGTGGAGAATTGATGGTACCTTGGGTCATTTCCAAAGAACCCTATGCGTTTGACGAGATGTTGGCATTTTTGGAGCGTAATGAACAAGGCGTCGACATCCCGGAAGACTGGGTCAAAGACAGTACATACTGGCTGGTTACGGAGAGTCAACAAATCGTGGGCGCCGTGAATATAAGGCATGAGCTTAACGACAGACTATACAATAGCGGAGGACATATTGGTTATGGCATTCGTCCGGGGGAGCGGCATAATGGCTATGGTTCTGAAATTCTCAGGTTGTCTTTGGAGAAAACGAGAGAACTCGGAATCACCAAAGTGTTAGTCGTATGCGACGCGATTAATGAGCCTTCCAGAAGGGTTATCCTTCGTAATGGTGGCATCCAGGATGAAGACTATGTCGAGTCCAATGGTAACGTTGTTGAACGATTCTGGATAGAGAATGTCGAATAATGCAGAATAATGATGTGATTTAACGAAAATAATATAGATTATGATTGTATTACCCTCGCGTGCTGATTAAAATGAAGCTAGAATCTGGATTGCGGCCGGAAACTATCATCCCATATCAGGCACAAGTGAGGTTATCTTTATGAATCAACCGGTTAATCGGCCCCGGCGTATTGAGTATCTGGATCTCTATCGTGCTTTTGCGATCATGGCGGTTGTAGCCATCCACGCTACTTCAACAGCAGTTGCGCATTACCCCAAGCATACACTAGATCATGATGTGTATTACTTCTGGAACACGTTTTTACAATTTGCCGTTCCAGCGTTTCTCTTTCTGTCATCCCTGGTCTTATTCTACAACTACAGTTCCAAGATGAATGAGAAGGGCTGGATGCTCGCTTTTTATAAGAAGCGTTTATTTAATGTATTTGTACCCTATGTAGTGTGGTCCCTTATTTATTTTGCCATTAAACAGCTGCTTGCGGGCAAAGAACCTTTGACTCATGGTGTTCAATTTGCCAAACAATTAGTAATGGGAACTGCTCATACGCACTTGTACTTTTTTCTGATTATTCTTCAGTTCTATATCGTGTTTCCATGGCTTCTGTCGCTTGCACGCCATCGTCTGTTTAAACGGTACTTGCCATTATTCTTTATTGCTGCCCAGGCCATATTCTATGCGTTGCATTTACAGTTTCACTTCGAACGAACAGGCAGTTTGCTACCGAGTTATCTAATCGTGATCGGATTTGGTGCATGGATTGGGTTGAACTTTGAGTGGGCATTGAAGAAACTGTATACACACCGTTATGTGCTTATAGCTGCATTGTTGAGCGGAGGTGCCATTTTTATCTATGGTAATGCTTATATCAAGACCGCTTTCGCTGCATACCCGGTGGTTACCTATACCGTGCTGTTCCTGTTCCGAAATCTGTTTACGCTGTCTGCCTGCTTGCTCCTGCTGATCTTTAGTGAACGAATCGGCACTGGACAACATACCGAGGTTCGTAAAGCTACACGTGTTCTGGACTCTTTGGGTACAGTGGCGTTCGGTGTATTTTTAATGCATCCACTCGTACTGCTCTTCTGGAGACGTGAATTCACAGATGACCTGGCTCGGCACTTCAGCGTGGGCATCATTCTATCTTATGTTGTGGCGCTTCTGATCTCATGGATCTGCGCGATGGGATTGCGCCGGATGAAGTGGGGATGGGTACTGATCGGACGGTAAGTATAAATAAACATATGTAATTTAAGATAAGAGAATTCAAGCCCTCACGCGTTGAGGGAATCACTTGAAATCTCTTTTTTATTTGCCCTAAAGAAGGTATTATAGAGTTTAATGTCCATAAAATTGAATTAATGGAATGAACATTACCTTGTCAGGAGTGATCGAATGAAATTTGTGATTATTTTTGGTCCGCAGGCTGTGGGCAAAATGACAGTTGGGCAAGAACTGGAGAAGATAACGAAGCTAAAATTGTTTCATAATCATATGACCATTGAACTGGTTTCTCCTTTTTTCAGTTATGGTACACCACAAGGTAAAAGACTGGTGAATCTGTTTCGTCAGGAGATTTTTGAAGAAGTCGCGAAGAGTGACCTGCCGGGTCTAATTTTCACATTTGTATGGGCTTTTGACCTGAAGCAAGACGGAGAGTACATTCGTCAAATCAGCGAATTGTTTGCATCTCATGGAGGTCAGGTCTGTTATGTGGAACTGGAGGCTGATGCATCAGAAAGACTAGAGCGCAATAAAAGTCCGCATCGCCTGTTACATAAGCCAACCAAGCGTGACATCGCGTGGTCTGAGCGAGATTTACTTGATACGATGAAGAAATATCGATTGAATTCGGAACCGGGAGAAATCATGCATGAGCACTACATAAGGATTGATAACACGCACAAAAGCCCGGATGAAGTGGCACAGTTAATCAAGGAACGCTTTAATTTATAATTGGAGAAAAGTCTAACATAGCAGATTAGTTACTTTATATGAAAGGGGCACTGCACATGTATTTTATTATATTTTTGCTCATAGGACTTGTTCTATGTTATCTGATCCCATTCGGTCCGATTTTGGCTGGGGGCATTGTTTTCGCACTTGTGATAGATCATTACCGTCAGACGATGCATATGCGTGAAGATATCCGAGACATCAAGCATCATCTGGGGTTAATGAACAAAGGTGAGGCGAATGAGTACGAGATCGATAAGCAATTTAAAGATGTCGATCGTTTGGATTCAGAACAAATGGACTTGATTAATCGAAGAATTGAAGCAGAACTGGAGAAAGACAGCAAAAACAATAAAACGTGAATATCTGTAAAATAATTCTTGTTTTGATCACTACTGTGAGTATATTTACCTAGATCGGGAGTCATGCTAATTCGATATTAACTTTTTGTTGCACTGTGTAGAATTTTGTAATATTATGAGGGAAGCGCGTACAACATATCGGGTTGTAACTGTTGAATCAGGCAAAGCCGTATACCTTGAGAAAAGGGATTGGTTTGTCTTTTTCTGTATATTGGAGTGATAAAGTGAAAATCGAGAAGGTGCTGAACAATAATGCTGTAGTTGCAATGAATGACGAACAACAGGAAGTTATTATCATTGGCCGGGGGATTGCTTATCAGAAGCGGGCGGGTGATATGGTTTCCGAGCAGCATATCGACAAGATATTTACTTTACAGAATGAAGATATTCAGGAAAACTTCAAGGCATTAATCTCAAGCATTCCGCTGGAATACATGAAAGTATCTGAGGAAATCATCGCTTACGCCAAATTAAAACTTGGCAAAAAACTGAATGAGAGCATCTACTTGCATCTCACAGATCATATTCACTTTGCTATTGAGCGGTATCGCAAAAATCTGCCCATACGTAATGGTCTAATCTGGGAGACAAAGCAGTTATACAAAGAGGAATACGAAGTCGGAATGGAAGCGCTCAATATGATCTGTGATCAGTTTGGTGTGATCTTGCCTGAGGACGAAGCCGGTTTTATGGCACTTCACTTTGTAAATGCAGCTTTGAACGAGGAAATGCCCAACATCAAGAGTATGACGCAGGTCATGCAGGAAATCTTGACGATCATCAAGTATCATTTCAAGATTGATTTTGATGAAAACTCACTGACATTCTATCGCTTTGTGACGCATTTGAAGTTTTTCGCTCAACGTTTGGTGAAGGGAAAACATTACAAGAGCAACAACGATGATGAATTGTTCCTGATGATTCAGAAGAAATATCCGGCAGCGCACAAGTGCTCGGAGAAAATCAAGAAATTCATTGAAAGCAACTACACGTATCAACTAACTGACGAAGAAATGATGTACTTAACGATTCATATTGAGAGAGTTGTGAATGCAACTTCTGAATAATCCCATAGATCAGCTTGCAGGGTTGCAACCACTAGGGCAAAACCTGAACGATTGAATGATAGAACATACCGTTAACCGGATGTTTCTTCCATTCAGATGTTCAGGTTTTTTTTATTCTCTCCAATAGGCTTCGAATCCGTGTTTAATCAGAAAGGAAGAAAACAACTTCATGAAACACGAACAATTAGCTAAAGACATTCTGTCTGGCGTTGGTGGCAAACAGAACATTAACAGTGTGGTGCACTGTGCGACCAGACTTCGTTTCAAATTAAAAAATGACGGTAATGCCAAAACAGATGATCTCAAAAATCTGCCTGGAGTCATAACGGTAATGCAAAGCGGGGGACAATATCAGGTTGTTGTAGGTAACGAAGTGTCTGATGTGTATAAAGCCTTGCTACAGGTTGGTAATATGAATGCAGATGAACCGGTTTCAAGTGACGATGATACTGAATCTTCCGGTAAAAAAGAAAGTCTCCTAGGTCGATTTATCGACTTGATCTCAGGTGTATTTACACCAATTCTCGGCTTGCTAGCTGCAACAGGGATGATCAAAGGTTTCCTGTCCATGTTTACTTCTCTCGAATGGCTGGACCCGGCTTCAGGAACATATCAATTGTTGAATGCGGCAGGTGACTGTCTGTTCTACTTCTTCCCAATCTTCCTGGGTTACACAGCAATGAAAAAATTCGGTGGATCTCCATTCCTCGGGATGGCCATCGGAGCATCACTTGTATATCCGACCTTATCCGGTCTTAGCGGTGGAGAACCGTTGTATACGCTATTTACAGGCACATTGTTTGAATCACCGATTCATATCACGTTCCTGGGCATTCCCGTTATCTTGATGAGTTATTCCTCATCTGTAATTCCGATTATTATTGCTGCTTATTTTGGAGCAAAAGTAGAAGCGTTCTTCAAAAAGATCATTCCATCTGTTGTAAGAACGTTCCTCACGCCATTCTTTACGATTCTAATTGTTGTTCCTGTAACATTCCTCTTGATTGGTCCAATCGCAACATGGGCAAGTCAGCTGATCGGTGCGGGCGTATCCGGCATCTATGACTTGAGTCCGTTGGTAACAGGTATTGTTGTTGGTGGATTGTGGCAAGTATTGGTTATCTTCGGGTTACACTGGGGTATAGTACCAATCATGCTGCTCAATCTGTCCACACTGAAAGCAGATCCGATTCTGGCGATGATGTTTGCTGCTTCCTTTGCTCAGATTGGTGCTGTTCTTGGTGTCATGCTTAAAACGAAAAATACCAAACTCAAATCACTGGGTGTTCCTGCCTTTGTGTCCGGGATTTTCGGTGTAACTGAGCCTGCTATCTATGGTCTTACTTTGCCACTGAAAAAACCATTTATTATGAGTTGTATTTCTTCTGCAGTAGCTGGTGGTATTATTGGATTCGCAGGTTCCAAAATGTTTGTTTTCGCTTCAGGCATCTTCGGTGTTCCAGCGCTGATTAGTCCGACAGCAGGCATTAACTATGAATTCTGGATGGCTATGATTGCCACAGTTATTGCTTTTGTACTCAGCTTTGTTCTCGTTTATTTCGTAGGATTTAAAGATCCTGCTAATCCGGAAACTGCCAAACAGACTCCGGAGCCAGTAAAAGAAGAAAAGGCTGCATTTGAGCCTAATCCAAATAATCGTTATGAAATTTCCAGCCCGATGACGGGTGATGTGGTTCCTTTGCAAGAAATTAATGATGCTACATTTGCTGGTGAACATATGGGTAAAGGTATTGCTATTCGCCCAACCAGTGGGAGAGTTGTATCCCCGATTAATGGTGTTGTACAGACGATTTACCGTACCAAGCATGCGATTGGTCTTGTAGATGATCAAGGTGTAGAGATTCTGATCCATATCGGTCAGGATACGGTACAGCTTAAAGGTCAGCATTTCACTGCACATGTGAAGGACGGGGATCGTGTGAATGTTGGCGATCTGATCGTTGAATTCGATCTGCAGGCCATTATTGACGCGGGATATGAGACGGTAACACCGATTATTGTAACGAACACGGCTGATTATTTGGACGTGGTTGGTACGACAGATCGTACTGTGCAAGAGAAGGATAAATTGATTACGGTTATCGGTTAATTCTACTTTCAGTGCGTAGTTATATATGAGAATAGAATGTAATACAGGGACAACTTCGATGCTTTTGAAGTTGTCCTTTTTCTCGTTTTCGACAGCTTGAATTTATTTTGTAATATCATAAAAATAAGTGTTGCAAATGTAGTTCAGATGTACTATGATGAGTTCAAGAAGTAAGCGTATACATCAATCGGGTTGTAACTGTTCAATCAGGCAATTCCGACCACCATGGTCTCAAGATTGATTGCAACTTACTTTAGTTAATGAAGTAACTGAATACCAATGTGTACAGCCTTACAGGGTTGCAACCGTTAAGGGCAAAACCTGAATTGCTGAATAACACAACTGATTTCCGGATGTTCCGGTACGTTGTGTATGTTCAGTAGTTCAGGTTTTCTTTGTTTCAAAAGCATGGGGAGTTTACTTAGAGAGGGAGAGTTACAATGAGCAACTACGATCAATTGGCTAAGGATATTCTGACACGTGTAGGTGGTCGTGAGAATGTAAACAGTGTATTCCATTGTGTAACAAGACTGCGGTTTAAACTGAAAAATGAAAGCGTAGCCAAAACAGAAGAACTTAAAAATCTGCCAGGTGTTATTACCGTTATGCAAAGTGGTGGACAATATCAAGTCGTTATCGGCAATGAAGTGCCGGATGTATATAAAGCAGTCGTTAAAGCGGGTAATTTCCCGAGCGAAGGTCAGTTTGAAGAGGAAGCAGACAACTCAGGCAAGAAAGTTGGATTGTTCAGTCGATTTATCGACATGATCTCCGGTGTGTTCACACCACTGCTCGGTTTGCTTGCTGCAACAGGTATGATCAAAGGTTTCACAGCCATGTTTGTAGCATTTGGATGGATCGAAAATACATCAGGGACGTACCATTTGCTGAATGCACTTGGTGATTCACTGTTCTACTTCTTCCCGATCTTCCTTGGATACACGGCAATCAAGAAATTTGGGGGTTCACCGTTCCTGGGTATGGCGATAGGTGCTTCGTTAGTGTATCCTACGCTGTCCGGTTTGACTGCAGGAGATCCGCTATACACTTTGTTCACAGGTACATTGTTTGAATCACCAATTCACATTACGTTCTTAGGTATCCCGGTTATTTTGATGACGTATTCAACGTCGGTTATTCCGATCATTATTGCTACGTTCTTCGCTGTGAAGATTGAAAAATTCTTCAAAAACATCATTCCTAAAGTGGTTAGCACATTCTTGGTTCCATTCTTTACATTGCTCGTGATTGTTCCGGTAACTTTCATTGTAATTGGTCCAATTGCCACTTGGGCTGGTCAATTGGTTGGTGCAGGTACAACAAGTATCTATGAATTGAGTCCAATTATTACAGGTTTGGTTCTCGGCGGATTCTGGCAAGTGCTAGTACTGTTTGGACTTCACTGGGGACTTGTACCGGTTATGCTTCTTAACCTAAGTACATCGGGGGCTGATCCAGTTCTTGCAATGTCCTTCGGCGCTTCCTTTGCTCAAACAGGTGCAGTACTTGCAGTGTTGCTCAAAACAAAAAATTCCAAGTTGAAATCATTAAGCATTCCAGCGTTTATTTCCGGTATATTCGGTGTAACTGAGCCGGCAATCTATGGTGTAACTCTTCCGTTGAAAAAGCCGTTTATCATGAGTTGTATTGGTGGTGCTGTCGGTGGTGGTATTTTAGGATGGGCAGGCTCAAAGCTTTACGTCTTTGGTGGACTGGGTATCTTCGGTATTCCAAGCTTTATCAACAAAGAAGCAGGTCCTGATTCCGGATTCTATATGTCCATCGTTGCAGTATTGGTAGCATTCATCGTTGGTTTTGTCTTGACGTACGTGTTTGGATTTAAAGACAAAGTAGAAGCTACACTAGCTCCAGCACCTGTACTTGATCCAAATCCGAACAGCAGATACGAAATCGTAAGCCCAATGGCTGGTGAAGTCGTTGCACTGAAAGAAATTAATGACGTAACATTTGCAGGAGAGCACATGGGTAAAGGGATTGCGATTCGTCCAACCAGCGGCAGAGTGGTATCTCCAATCACAGGTGTCGTTCAAACCGTATATCGCACTAAACATGCCATTGGTCTTGTAAGCGATGATGGTGTAGAGATGCTGATCCATATTGGACAGGATACGGTAAAACTGAAAGGTCAACATTTTACAACACATGTGAAAGACGGAGACCGCGTTAACGCAGGTGACCTGATTGTTGAGTTTGATCTGCAAGCGATTAAGGATGCAGGGTATGAAACGGTTACACCGATCATTGTTACTAATACTTCAAAATATCTGGACGTTGTAGGAACCAAAGATGCATCCGTTCATGAGAAAGATAAATTGATCACGGTATTAAGCTAATTAAAATTACAGATGGCTTAGGAGGAACTCCTCAATGAATGAAAAGTTTACAGCCTTCCCGGAGAATTTTCTCTGGGGAGGAGCAACCGCAGCGAATCAATTGGAAGGCGCTTATCTGGAAGGTGGCAAAGGTTTAACAACCGTAGATCTGATTCCGATTGGTGCCAATCGATGGAATATTGCTCTGGGTAACCTGGATTCCTATGAACCCAAAGCAGGAGAATTCTATCCTTCCCATGGAGCCATTGACTTCTATCATCGCTATAAGGAAGATATTGCGTTATTTGCAGAAATGGGATTCAAGTGTCTCAGGCTTTCCATTGCCTGGGCACGGATTTTCCCTAATGGCGATGAAGCGGAGCCGAATGAAGCGGGTTTACAATTTTATGATGATGTCTTCGATGAGTTATTGAAATACAACATTGAACCTGTGGTGACGATCTGTCATTTCGATGTACCTGTGCATCTGGTCGAGACTTACGGCGGGTGGAAGAATCGCAAGATGATCGGTTTCTTTGAGAAGTATGCGACGACGTTATTCAATCGTTACAAGGATAAAGTGAAGTATTGGATGACGTTCAATGAAATTAATATGTTGCTGCATCTTCCTTACATCGGAGCGGGAATTGTTCTGCAGGATGGTGAAGACAAAGAACAGGTTCTGTATCAGGCAGCACATCATGAATTGGTAGCGAGTGCACTTGCTGTTAAGGCTTGTCATGAGATTATTCCTAGTGCGCAGATCGGGTGTATGTTAGCCGCTGGAATGGTCTATCCATACAGCTCTAACCCGGATGACGTGTGGAAAGCCATGGAGAAGGATCGAGAGTCATTCTTCTTCATCGACGTGCAGTCGAAGGGAGCATATCCGGGATATACGAAAAGATTTTTCAGGGAAAATGATATTCGGATTGAAATGCAACCGGAAGATGCAGATATCTTAATGCAGAATACGGTCGACTATATCGGTTTTAGCTACTATGCGAGCCGGTGTACAAGTACGGACCCTGAGATTTTGAAAGATTCGACAGAGGGCAATGTATTTGGTTCGGTGAAAAACCCGTATCTGCAAGCATCCGAGTGGGGATGGACCATTGATCCTAAGGGCCTCCGAATTACATGTAATCAGCTACAT
Source organism: Paenibacillus amylolyticus (assembly GCF_001570725.1). GTDB lineage: Bacteria > Bacillota > Bacilli > Paenibacillales > Paenibacillaceae > Paenibacillus > Paenibacillus amylolyticus_A. Next base: position 2,823,874 of record NZ_BCNV01000001.1, on the reverse strand, counting down.
GATCGCTATGGCAAACCTTTGTTTATCGTAGAAAATGGACTTGGGGCAACCGATGTGCTGCTAGACAATGACTCTGTTGAAGATGACTATCGCATCGAGTATTTGAATAGTCATTTTGCCGAGATGGCTGAAGCGATTCAAGATGGGGTAGAACTTCTGGGTTACACGAGCTGGGGACCGATCGACCTGGTCAGTGCGGGTACCGGAGAGATGAAGAAACGTTATGGCTATATCTATGTAGATAGAAATAATGATGGCACGGGCACACTTCGCAGAGTGAAGAAGAAGAGTTTTCACTGGTACAAAGATGTTATTGCGAGTAATGGTGCACAATATTTCTGATACAAGGTGTTCGACGCTATAGAATAAACAAAGAGCAGTCTCGTTATTACGGGATTGCTCTTTGTTTATGAGGGATGAATTTGACCCATGATATGACCTTTAGATATAATAAAAAAATCAAGAGAATCTTGTCACTTAAGAAGGGAGGAGCATCCACTCATGAAGAAAAAATCACTTGCGTTTATATCTTCGGGATATGGATACTCCACTGCTGTCTTTTTCTAGAATCTATTCCAAGGGTGAGGTCTGCCCAAAATCGGAAGAAAACTAGGAGATAATGCAGAAAAATCTTAGGAATGACGAGGTAATCCAAATGAATATTGACAAAATCACCAGAAAAAATCCAGCCAATATGCCAGCTCCTGTAGGTCAGTACACGCATATTACAAGAATCCCGAAGAATGCAGAGTTATTTGTGACTTCGGGTCAAATTGGAGCAGATCGTAGTGGACTTTTTCCAGAGAGTCTGAATGAGCAAGTCACTAATACATTTAATAATATTAAAACAGTGCTCGAATCGGAGCATTTAGATGCTGAACATATTATCAAAGTTAACGTATGGGCAACCGAGAAAATCGATTGGGATTTCTTTTATGCCGAGTGGGGACAGTTATTCGGTAATGATTATCCTGCAATGACGATTGGATATATTACGGAGTTGGGTCTGCCAGAGATAAAAGTTGAGATAGAACTTTGGGCAGCAAAAGTTTAATATCGACTACATTTCATCCAAATCAAGGACATCTAACGTATAGATGTTCCTTGGTTTTTTAATTTGTGGAAAATAGAAGGGTATGCTCGCTTCATGCAATTATGATTGAGAGTAGGTGCATTAAGGTACCTGCAAACTTTGATAGGCATTGAGTCGCCCATACGTCCAATAGATGCCAGAGCCTGATACCGGATCAGAAGCGAAGCATAACGCATCCCGAATCTGAGCATTTGTTTTCCCTTGTGCAGCGAGCAATGCAGCCGCTCCGGCCACATGAGGTGCAGCCATAGATGTGCCACTAAGATAGGCATAGGAACCGCCCAGATATGTGGATAATATGGTATCCCCCGGTGCAGCCATATCAACCCAAGAGCCGTAGTTGGAGAAATTGGATTTGAGATCGGAAAGGTTGGTTGAAGCAACAGCGATTACGTTGGGATACGATGCGGGTACGATGGGGAATGAAGTGTTGTCGTTACCAGCTGCAGCAATAATCACGGCTCCACGATCCCATGCATACTGTACGGCGGCTTGAAGGAAAGCATCACCCGCTGGTCCACCCAAGCTCAGGTTGACTACCTGGATACCATTGTTGGCAGCAAAAACAAGCCCGTTACCGACATTGCCTACCGTTCCTTGCCCGTTGTTATCCAGTACACGGAGCGGAACGATGGATGCGAGCGGTGCAACGCCTGCGATCCCTACACCATTGTTGGTAACGGAGGCAGCGATCCCAGCTACATGAGTGCCATGGCCGTTTCCGTCCTCGGGGATATTATCATAATCGACATAATCGTAACCGGGGAGGAGCTTGGAGGCCAATTCTGGGTGGTTCAACTGTACACCTGTGTCGATAATGGCGATTTTGACAGAGCTGTTGCTCTGAGTAATATCCCATGCAGCGGGTGCATTGATTTTTGGCAGGTTATACTGATAAGGAAAGAAAGGGTCATTGGGAGTGAAGGATGCCTCAACGAGGTAATTCGGCTCTGCATGTTCAATAAGCTCATGGTCTTTGTAATGTTTCAGCATTCTGTGCATTTTTTTGCGGGATTCCACACGGTACCATCCTAAATCTTCATAGGTCTCAGCGACCTTACATCTCCCTTTTTTGTGAAAGGTGTGCATCTCATCTGTGGGTGTACCTTCCTTGAATTTGACTAAGAGCTGCTTGGGAGCATGAGGATGAAACTTGCTCTCTGCACGATGGTCCAGATAACGATATACGAACCCGATTGCTAACATAATGATAGCAAAAACACCTAACCATAACCACATGAGCGTTCCCCCTCCAATATGGATTGTGACACGCCTTATCGTATGCGAACTCTATCAGACTGCGTGGGCACTTTTTCAATTTGGTTAGTAGTGTAGATAGATTGATAGGGCGGGATAAATTCGGTAAGATGAGATGAAGAGATCCGATCTGGCATGAATAAGATTCAAGGAAGGGCCAGAGGTAGCTCCTAATACAGAGGATAAGGAATGTGGATTTATTGACACAACTTCAGAATATACCGACAGTAACACCAGTTCAGGCACACCAGATTGAGGATGCCATTGAATTTGCCATGCGTGTACGTAGAGAAGTGTTTCCCATGATGGATCATACGAGATTGCCTGTGGACTTCGAGCAGTTCAGAGAACACTATCTGAATCCAGATGATGCGATCTTTCTGGTTGCGAAGATGGGGGATGGGAACATCGTCGGCACTATTGGAATTTTGCCATATGATGGACGTATTGAAGCCGTGAAAGGTAGATATGCAGCTCAGTCCGCAGCCGAAATTGTGAAATGTTATGTGGACCCTGCATATCGCAGATATGGCATTGGTTCGATGCTGGTAAATGAACTGGAGAATGCAGTAAAGGATATGCACTATACGACACTATATTTGCATACACATCGCTTCTTGCCAGGAGCCGTAGATTTCTGGAAACGCCAAGGGTTTACGGTTATTGTTGAACAGGAGGATGACTGGCAAACCGTACATATGGACAAGTTGGTAGGTAGGTGACCATGGGTATGATTGAAGGAAAATAACATTGTAATGGAACTGTTTATACCCGACGAGGATGAATATTACTACTTTGATACGCGGATTCTTTTGCAGGATTTTTGGAGAAATTGATTGATCAGCGAACACCACGGAATAGGTAATTTTGTATAAGGAAAATGCCTGTCGACACTCGCTCGATTAGACATAGACAACACACATGATGGGGGCTACACAGATGAACGAAACGAAGCGAAAAATTGTTTTTATTGATATTGATGGCACATTGGTTGACGATGACGGAAGTATTCCGTTGTCAGCACAAAAGGCTTGCAAACAGGCTCGTGAGAATGGGCATCTGCTCTATTTATGTACAGGCCGATCCAAAGCGGAAATCTATGATTCTATCTGGGATGTTGGATTCGACGGTCTGATTGGTGCAGGTGGGGGCTATGTGGAATTTGGCAAGGACGTGCTTTATCACAAAAGGGTGACAGCCGAAGATGTTCGACACATGGTCGATTTCTTCAATGAACACGGCATTGACTTCTACCTTGAATCGAATTCGGCTCTCTATGCAAGTAGCAATCTTCAACCTCACCTGGAACGCCGTATCTATGGTGATGTGGAGAACGACCCAGTAGCCAGAGAGAAGAAGGAGCTGAAACCGCACCCGTTTATTGCCGGATTGACGTATGGAGAAGCGGATCTGTATAAAGACGACGTGAACAAGGTGTGTTTTCTGGAGAGCTCGGTGATCCCGTTTGAACGAATCAAGCAGGAGTTTGAAGGCAAATTCGAAGTTATTCAGTGCACCGTGCCAATCTTTGGTGAAGGAAGTGGTGAGCTGATGATCCCTGGTATTCACAAAGCGATTGCGATCGCTGATCTGCTGGAGCATCTGGGCATGTCACAGCAAGATACATTCGCCATCGGCGATGGCATGAATGATGCTGAGATGCTGGAATTTTGTAATGTCGGAATTGCCATGGGCAATGCGAAGCCGGGTCTGAAAGTCATTGCAGATGATATTACTGGAACAGTTGAGGAAGATGGATTGTATCACAGTTTTGTGAAGTATGGGTTGATTGAGGGGTAGTAAACTCAAACAGTAGGAAGAGAGGTGCTCATATGTCTGAAGGAATTAAAGTAGAATTGGAAATTAGTGCATTAGGTCAAGAAACAGTTCAAGCATATAATGATTCGTTTCGTAGACACGAGATAGTAAGAACTCGCATATTACCCAAAGAGACAACATTGGAGCAGATCGAAGAATTGGTGAAAGATATGATGACGGAGGTCAAAAAAGATTTTGAGCAACCGGAGCAGTTATTAGCCAAAGTGACTCTGAGAGCCAAGGAATCGAATGGCGTACTGGAATATCTGGGTTGAGACTTATATATAAAGTGAAATGAAACAGGCAACTTCCAGATGGAAAGTTGTCTGTTCATGATCATATATCCCAAATGAGTTTAACATATCAACTTGAATCAATGAAGTTTGCGTACAAATTAGCAGAGTTGTGTAATTCCTTCAACATTTACTCCTCACTATCCGATATATAATAAGTACATCTATGTGATCAGACAGCGAAAGGAGTGCAGAACATGGATATTGCAGCATTATCAATGGCAATGAGCCAAGCTTCAGCAGTACAATCGGCAAGCTTGCAAGTGATGTCGATTACGAAAGACATGGCGCAACAGCAAGGTCAGCAGATGGCGGAAATGTTGAAGTCAGTACCTGCTCCTCACCCTAATCTGGGTAGCAGTCTGGATATTTCAGTATAGGCAGATTAGAAGGATGCATTCTTGTGAAAACATTGCAGCAAGCAAAGCCCAAACAGCTCAAATTCTAACGAATTGAGCCCGTTTGGGTTGTTTATTTTTCAATTCGGAGCAGATCCTAAGAAGCCTGTACGAAAAATAGTCCATCCAATGGTGCTTCAGCAGAGGCAGGACCTTTTCGCAAAAATAAATAACCGTTGGCATCAGAGAGTCCCAATATGTCCTGATAGGGCTCGGGAAAATCTGCGGAATAGATCTGGCATATTAGTTGATAATGAGTTAATAGATGATCGATTCCATTGATTCCGTTGGGTAAAGTCGAGGTGAAGAACGAAAAGGCAGGGAAATCCTGCTCCGCTAATGACGTTTCAGAGAAACGCACTCCACTTAAAGGGATGCACTCTGCGGGACCTACAGTAGTGTGCGGTTGTGAAGTTACCGATACAGAGGTACATCCGGCCAGTATATTTTCGTTCCATTCCAGCTCATCTCCTGTGTATGTCACCTGATCCAGAAAGTATTCTGTAGCCGAATACGTAGAGAAGACCGAGATGAACATTTCTCCTGGCAAAGAAGGGATATGAACATCCTGCAAGAGTTTCTTGCAATCAATGGAGAATAGATGTAACAAGGGCTCTCCTTCCGGATTGAGGGGCCATTCTTGAATGTATGCCTGTTCTCCGCCAATCCACATACCAGCGTTTTGGTTCGGATGATCAGGATCCACTGTAATTTGAGTCACGTTGTACATGGAAAACTCCTTCTTTTCTCGTAATGTAGCGCTTCGTGTCATAGTAACAATAGAGTGTAGAACGTACTTTTTTGGGGTTGCTCAATATCTTTTTGGCTTATGGATGTACTTTTGGATAACAATCCATTGCTTCGATACATTATAAGTGAGATGATGTGGAATGAAAATCAGTACAAGGTACTAACTCGCTAGACGAAGTGAATGAACGTACCAGCACTTAATGAACTAGTGGCAATACTATAGATGAGAAGCGGTGACACATGTTAATTAACAAATACATAAGTGAAACGGGATTCTGCTCCCGCAGGGAAACGAACCGATTAATTGCAGCTGGACGTATAACGATCAATGGCAGGGTATGTGAAAAAGGGGCCGAAGTTGAACCTCACGACGTGGTCCTCATTGATGGCAAGGAGATACCTCGTGATGACAGCGAACCTGTCTATATTGCTCTGAATAAACCCATCGGTATTGTCTGCACAGCAGCACCACATGTGGAGGGGAACATCATTCAATATATAAATTATCCTTCTCGCATATTTGCGATAGGCAGGCTGGATAAGGCATCTGAAGGGTTGATTTTGCTTACGAATGACGGGGGAATTGTGAACAGGATGATGCGTTCGGAGCACAACCATGATAAAGAATATGTAGTGACCGTAGACAAACCCGTAACAGACGAATTTGTAAAGTCCATGTCCGAAGGGGTTGAAATTTTGGACGTGGTGACCAAGCCCTGCGAAGTGTATAAGCAAAGTGAAGACGTATTTCGTATTATTTTGACACAAGGTCTCAACCTGCAGATCCGCAGAATGTGCAAAACCTTGGGATACCGAGTGTTAAAGCTGGAGCGCGTGCGAATTATGAATATTACGCTGGATCAACTGGAGCGTGGGCAATGGCGTCATCTGGAGCAAGAGGAGTTGGGAATTCTGCTGTCTCAATTAAATGAGATAAAATGAATGAAAAATGAAGCAAACACTAACCGCTACGCGGATTAGTGTTTTTGTTGTTGAGCTTATTTGCTGTTCGCTCTGAAATGTAAGAACCGAATAAGGTTAAGAACGCCCCGAGCAGGATGACCCAGGTTATCTGTTCCCGAAGAATGATCGCAGATGACACAACAGTAATGACAGGTACCAGATAGATATACACACTCGCTTTAATAGCTCCAAGAAGACTCACGGTCCGGTTCCAGGTTACGAAACACAACGCAGAGGCACCCAGTCCGAGGTAGAGGAAATTGGAGAGATTAGTCATGTTCTTAAAACGGCCAAGCTCCAAATGAAAGTCAGACAGGAGCAGAGCTGGTAGCATCAAGACTAAGCCATAAAAGAACACTTTGCGTGTAGCACCGATGGTGTGATAGGGAAGCTCGCCAATTTTGCGCATCAATACAGAGTATATCGCCCATACCGCAGGTGCGATGAAAGCAAGCAGATCACCTACCGGATTCAGCTGCAGAACGAAACTGCCGTTCAGGGCGATGAGTATGATACCGCTCAAGGCAATCCCGAATCCGATGATAAAGCGGCGCGTTAACTTCTCACCATCCAGGAAGAAATGTGCGAGCACGGCAGTGAAGAATGGGGCAATGGAGACAATAACACCCACATTGGAAGCCGTTGTGTAGACCAGTGCTACATTTTCAATGAGAAAATATAATGTCACCCCGCATAGACCTGCTCCGATAAATAGCCATTCTTCTCTGAATGAGGCGATCCGCAGTGAACGTGGATAGATCAGCAACAGTACCAAATACCCGATCAGAAAGCGGAAAAATAGAATTTCCACTGGAGAAAAGTCAATTAACAGAACCTTCGTCGAGACAAAAGTAGTTCCCCAGATCAAGATGGTAAACAAGGCGAGCAAATGTCCAGTAGAAACCTTGGTATTATGATGACTTGTCATACGATATGATTGGTGGTTCGTTTTGGCTCTGCATCATGATTGAAGATACGTCGGTATTGCTTGGGCGTCAGGCCAATCAGTTTTTTGAAAAAATTCGTAAAGTGGCTTTGATCGCTAAACCCTGTCTGTGCTGCCACTTCAATCGGAAGCTGGCCTTGTTCCAACAGTCGTTTGGCTTGATTAATGCGAATCGTCTCCAGATAACGGTAGGGGGATATCCCTTTTTGGCGAGTGAATAAACGCAGCAGGTGATACTTGCTCATCTCCGTCAAGTTGGCTAACTCGTTCAACGAGATGCTCTCCATATAATGAGATTCTATGTAATCACATATACGCCTGATCTCTGTAGTGACGTCCTGTGTGGAAACAGGTGGTTCCGCATCCGAATAATCTCGCAGCAATTGATCCAGCAAAAAGAGTAATAATTCTTCCTTATAGAAATCCGATTGCTCCTCTAGAATCATCTGATGCAGCTCATGCAGGGAACCAACAAGTTCACTCTGGTAGAGAACAGGGGATGTAAACCGGGGCAAGTAAGCTTGTCCGGTAATTTCTCTCACATACTCTCGCATGACCTCAGGCTGGACGTTAATACAGCGATAGTCGAAGGTGCTTCCGTCGATCTGTTCGCAGGCATGAGGGTCTTGTGGATTAAAGACTATAATATCTCCACTATTCAAAATATATTCTTCGTTGTTGCAGACGAGGTGTCGCTTGCCTTGCTCAATAAATCCAATGACATAATAGTCATGAAAATGATTGGGGAATTTCTGCATGATGCCTTCAAATTGATAAGCTTCTAGCTGTAGATCGGTATCAAATACCACAGTCCGAACTTCCCGAGTCATGATGCACCTTCTTTCTTGTATGTTAACGTCAGTATAGGATGTAAAGAAGGCTTTTTCTTGAACGATATTGCTATTGCTCGAAGTGTCTGATCGGACAGGGTTACTCCAAAACAAAATACCCGCAATCCCGAAGAGAAAGCGAGCCTTTTGCTTAGTATAGTTGATTCATGAGTTCAAACCTATATATATGGGGCAAAAAAATGTCCGGAACAATAATTAATTGTTCTTAATTTAATGTAGCCAGTGCTTCAGGTGTAAAAGCTTGAATCTCGGATACGCGGCCTTCACGTATTTTGGCAGCCCATGCCGGGTCACCAAGAAGCGCACGTCCCACAGCCACCAGATCAAATTCCTGTTGCTCATATCGCTTCATAAGTTCGCTCATACCTGGATGTGTTGCTTTATCTGCTCCTGCTTCAGGCTCATCGGGCATCCCCACAGAACCGACAGTAATGGTGGTTTGACCACTCAGCTTCCGTACCCAACCTGCAAATCCAAGCTCAGATCCTTCGAACTCGGGCTCCCAGAAGCGTCGTGTGGAGCAGTGGAAGATGTCTACACCAGCGTCAACCAGCAAACGAAGGAATTGTTCCAGTTGTTCGGGTGTGTCGAACAGTCTGGCATGATAATCATTCATCTTCCATTGGGAGATCCGCATGGCAATAGGAAAATCGGGGCCTACCGCCGCACGGACTGCCTTAACAAGTTCAACCGCGAATTGAGTTCGTTTCTCAAGGTCGCCACCGTAGCGGTCTGTTCTGATATTCGTCGTTTTCCAGAAAAACTGATCGATTAGAAAACCGTGCGCACCGTGAAGCTCAATCCCGTCAAAACCAATGCTTTGCGCATTGGCCGCTGCATCGGCATAAGCTTGAATCACTGTTGCGATCTCTGCCTCCGTCATAGGCGCACCTACTTGAGTACCTTCCATATCAATTCCTGATGGACTAAGCGAAGCGGCTTCCGGGTGAGGTTGAGATCCGGAAGGACGAACGATTCCCATATGTAAAATCTGAGGGAAAATCTTGCCGCCGGCTTCATGAACATGTTCGACTACTTTAGCCCACCCTTGAAGAGCTGCTTCTCCATACATATGAGGGAGTCTAGATTCACTTGATGCAGACGGATGCTCAATCGTCGCACCTTCGGTAATAATGAGTCCAACACCATGCTCGGCTCGTCGGCGATAGTATGCAGCTACATCGGGGCCTGGGACACCATCCGGGGAGAAGGCACGAGCCATGGGGGACATGATGATGCGCGAGGACAGGGTTAATTTTTTAACAGTGTATGGTTGAAACAGAAACTCCGTAGAAATAACGTTATGTTGTTGATTATTCAAACTAAGCACCTCCATTATTATGCACCTTCAAGCGGGTACGAGTGCAATCTTAACAAGGTCTATAGGCATGCTCAACCAACAATCGGAGCATTTTGTTGCTTAAGCGAAAGACGCTGATTATTGTATGGTGTCTTTGTACTTACTTTCACTTGTTGAACAAATAACACTTATCTATAATGAAGAAGTCTAACCAAATATTTTTGTATACTAAGGAGGATTGGTACATGTCTGGTGTATTGTCTCCAAACTCGAATGATCCGCGTGTGATTCGCACGCGTCAATTAATTCTTGATGCGTTTTTAAACCAATTGAATCTTAAAAATTTCAACAGCATTACGATTCAAAACATTACGGAACAAGCCACAATTAACAGAGCTACTTTCTACGCCCATTTTCAGGATAAATATGCACTGCTTGAAGCCTTGTTATCGGATGCTTTTATGGAATATGTAACGAAAAGGGTGGACCCGGATGCCCGGTTAACAGCCGAAACCATACAGCAACTTATATTTTCATTATGTGACTATCACGTCTCAAGTCATGGATGCATCAAAAAATATGAGGCGGTTGCACCAATTATTGAAGAGAACATCAAGACTCAACTGGAGCAATTCCTTCTTGAATTAATGAGCAAAGTAGCGGGGGATGTAGATCCCAAAACGCTAAAAATTACGGCAACCATGCTAAGCTGGTCGATCTATGGAATGACCTATCGATGGAACATTGAAGGCGGGCAGGAATCCCCTGCTGAATTAGCCAACAGGGTGGTCCCCTATATGATGGGCGGATTGGAATTGTTGAATTAAATTCATTTAACGAAATTACATTTTACTATTCGAATGGACATAGGAGGAATAACAAAATGTTTGAACATTTGGTTGTTTTTAAATTTAACGATAAAATCACATTAGCCAAGCAACAGGAATGGGTGGCTCAATTGCTCGCGTTGAAGGAACAAATCCCGGGGATTGTGGCGTTGACCGCAGGGATCAATGAAACGGAAGAAACGGACCGTATTCAAGGTTATACGATTGGGTTGAGAGTGACATTTGAAGATCAGGACGCATTGCGCGCCTATGGTCCACATCCTGCTCATCAGGCATTTGTAGCTTCCCTGGATGGTTGGGTGGAAGATGTCATTGTAGTTGATTATGCGATATAAAGCCCTGATATCAGAGGTTTAATGAATATAGGAGTTGAAGGTTTCCATGTGTTTGATTTTATTTGCTTACAACATGCATCCAAAGTATCCGCTTATTCTGGGATCAAATAGGGATGAATTCTATCACAGACCTACGGCTCAAGCACATTATTGGGAAGATCACCCTCAAATATTGGCAGGTCGGGATTTATCGAAAATGGGAACTTGGATGGGCGTAACCACAGGGGGACGACTGGCTGCTGTTACGAATTATCGTGATCCGAATGAAGATGTACATGCCAAGGGTTCAAGAGGAGATCTGGTTGCTGATTTTTTAAAGGGCACGTCCACACCTGAGCAATATATGCACTGTGCGGAGCAAAGTCGCAATGATTATCCTGGCTACAATTTGTTGGTGGGTGATCCTGACGACCTCTATTATTACTCTAATGTGGGCAACGTTGTGATGAAGTTGACACCCGGAATATACGGGATTAGTAATCACTTGATCAATACGGATTGGCCCAAGGTGAAACGCGGGAAAGAAGGGCTTGAGAAAATCATCAACGGGGAGGATGAAGCTTCCTTGACAGAGCAAATATTAGATTTGCTGCAAATTGCAGACCCTTCAGTGGATGATCTTCTACCCCATACAGGTGTTCCATTGGAATGGGAACGTTTGCTTTCTCCCATCTTCGTTAGAAGTGAGAAATTTGACTATGGAACCAGAGCTTCGTCCGTTGTCCTGATGACCAGAGAAGAAGTGTTTTTCACGGAGAGGGTTCATCAGAACGGAGAGGTTATGGAGCAGCGTTTTAACATCAAGCCTCTCAACTGGACAAGCTGAGAATGTATAAGGTGTTAGATAATATGACGCCATATAAAAGGTTTGAGATTACCCTTTGTACAACACGCCCAATTTTAGTTGGGCTCTTTATCTCTTATAACAATTCTATGTTATGAATCATGGAACTTCCCTGAATAGTTTATATAATGTGAATCAACATAACATGATTTTGCAGCGGTTCGGTTGATTCTAATTTCAGGGGGGCAACGTGGGATGAAAGAAACCAAAAAGATGAGAGTTTTTTCACTGGGGATTCAGCACGTACTCGCGATGTATGCGGGAGCAATTCTGGTACCTTTACTTGTGGGCAGAGCACTAAATTTGACTGCAGAGCAGTTGGCGTATCTGGTATCTATTGACCTGTTAACGTGCGGGATTGCAACATGGCTTCAGGCGCGAAAAGGGAAGTATCTGGGTATAGGTTTGCCAGCGGTGCTTGGAAGCTCTTTTGTAGCGGTCACACCGATGATTGCGATTGGATCGCAATACGGAATTCCCGCCATATATGGGTCGATCATTGCAGCCGGGTTATTTATCGTCATCTTTGCCGTATTTTTCAGCAAAATCGTCAAATTGTTTCCACCAGTTGTGATAGGTACAGTGGTAACCATCATCGGTCTTGCGCTGATCCCAACCGGTATTAAAAACATGGCGGGTGGAGCAAACAGCGAGAATTTCGGAAGCTTGGATAATTTGGCTCTTTCCTTTGGCGTATTACTTTTCATTCTTATTCTGAATCGATATGCTCGTGGTTTTGTTAAATCCCTGGCTGTTCTCCTGGGTATTATCGTGGGGACCCTCATCGCAGCTTTCATGGGAAAAGTGAACTTTGCCGCTGTACAGGAAGCCTCCTGGTTCCATTTGCCCCAACCCTTCTACTTTGGATGGCCAACCTTCGAAATCGGCCCCATTATTACAATGATTATTGTAGGTACGGTAGTAATTATCGAATCAACAGGTGTGTTTATGGCTTTGAGTAAAATCTGTGATCAACCGATCAACGAAAAAGATTTGGCACGGGGATATCGTGCAGAAGGTCTTGCGTTTGTTCTAGGTGGCATATTCAATGCCTTTCCATACAATACATTTGCTCAGAATGTCGGTTTGGTTCAGCTCTCCAAAGTGAAAACGACCAATGTTGTTGTAGCAGCCGGAGGTATACTGGTCTTTTTGGGACTCATTCCGAAGGTAGCTGCTTTTGCAACGATTATTCCAAGTGCTGTATTAGGTGGAGCGACTGTCGTATTGTTCGGCATGGTCGTCTCATCCGGGATCAAAATGCTGCAAAACGTCGATTTCGCCAAACAATCCAATCTGTTGATCGTGGCTTGCTCCGTTTCCCTTGGACTTGGTGTTACCGCTGTACCGGATCTGTTTGCACAGCTTCCCCAAAGCATTCGTATTATTGTGAGCGATGGTATTATTACCGGAAGTTTATCAGCCATCCTGCTTAATGTCTTCTTTAACCTCGGTTTCAAAAATAAGAGCTTGCCAGTACAGCCTGTACAGGCACAGGAAGCGCACACGTAATTCTTGTTTTATCAGGGATTGCATAGGTAAAGGGAACAGATCCAAGAGGGTTTTTCTGGGCAGTGGAATGAGAGGAAATGACTCCACTTGCAAAGAACTTCTTGGATTTTTTTGTGCAGAAAGAACGATAGGTGGGCAGTTTATCAAAGTTACTACTTAAGAGGAATGCAAAAGGAATGCAAATATGCTAAAGTTTCATCAAGAACATTTTAGATGTTCTCTACATTGAATTTCCATGCGACTACATAAATGAGCATTGGTTCACAAGGCTAAAATAAAACCTGGGGGTATCCCTTGGGTACAGAAAAGGAGTTGTGATCACCATGCAACAAGAAACGCTGAACAAAGGCTGGAATTTGGACAATAGTTATGCGCAGCTACCGCAACCCTTTTTTACAAGTCAGGGTGCGGTTCCGGTTGACTCACCGAAGCTGATTATTTTCAATAGACTGCTTGCATCCAGCTTGGGACTGGATGTGGAGTCTCTTGACAGTGATGAAGGAGCGCAAATTTTTGCAGGTAACCTGATTCCGGAAGGAGCCGAGCCTTTAGCTCAGGCCTACGCAGGACATCAATTCGGCAATTTTAACATGCTTGGTGATGGACGGGCTTTGCTGCTGGGAGAACAGATTACGCCACAGGGCGAGCGAGTGGATATCCAGCTGAAAGGTTCAGGAAGAACACCCTACTCCCGTGGAGGGGATGGACGAGCTGCTGTTGGACCCATGTTGCGTGAATATATCATTAGTGAAGCTATGTATGCACTGGGTATTCCAACGACTCGCAGTCTGGCGGTGGTGTCTACAGGAGAAAACATTATTCGCGAAACAGAGCGGCCTGGAGCTATCTTGACCCGTGTGGCTTCCAGTCACATCCGGGTAGCAACCTTTCAGTACGCAGCAAGATGGGGCTCAATTGAAGATCTTCGGGCGTTGGCCGATTACACGTTGCATCGACATTTTCCTGAGGTTGCTCAAGCCGAAAATCGTTATCTTCTGCTCCTTCAGGAAGTGATTAAGCGGCAGGCGGCTCTCATTGCCCAGTGGCAGCGTGTTGGTTTCATTCATGGTGTGATGAACACGGATAACATGGCCATTAGTGGTGAGACCATTGATTATGGTCCATGCGCCTTTATGGATAATTACAATCCTTCGACCGTATTTAGCTCCATTGACAGACAAGGTCGCTATGCTTATGGTAATCAACCGTATATTGCCGGGTGGAATTTGGCTCGATTTGCCGAGACACTTCTGCCGTTGTTGCATGAAGATGAAGAACAGGCGGTGCAACTCGCGCAGGATGCCATCGCACAATTTTCTGAATTGTACCATCATCACTGGCTCAAGGGGATGCGTGCCAAACTTGGCTTGTTGGATGAAGAGGCCGAAGATGAGGCCTTGATCAAGGATCTTCTTGAACTTATGGAGAAGCATAGTGCAGATTACACCAATACGTTCCTGGCTTTGACCTTTGATACATTGGAAGGGACAACGTTGTCTGGCACGACAGAATTTGCTGAATGGCATGCGCGTTGGCAATCAAGATTGGACAGTCAGCAAGGGGAGAAGGAAGTGTCTAAGCAGTTGATGAGAACAAGCAATCCAGCCGTCATTCCTCGCAATCATCGGGTCGAAGAAGCGCTTGAGCGAGCAGAGAATCATGGAGATCTTAGCTTGTTGGAGAAGCTTTTGGCTGTTCTTTCAGATCCATTCAAGCATTCACCTGAACAGGCTGAATATGCTGAACTACCTGCACAATGTAATACTTCGTATCAGACTTTTTGTGGGACCTGATTAAACAATATGAAAGAAGAAAAGGCTGCCGTGGGCAGCTTTTTCATTTTTTCACACTGTCATCGACGTTAATATCCATCATTGACATTGAATTCGGAGATTGTCATGTAATAATTAGAGAAGAAGTGATTTACTTATATAGGCAGGTGTAGTGATGTCCAACATGTTAAGCAAACAACAACTGGCAGCGATCCTTTTAGAGTTGTTAGAGCGAACAGCTTTCCATAGGGAACAGATGCAGAACTATGTTAACCGTATGTTTGAGAGCTTTAAATCGGATGGTGTCCCCTATGTAGAGTGTGGAAAAGATACGTATATCGTTCGAATATACGAACGTGGTCTCGTCTCGTTAGAGAAACGGGTGAAACAGCCAGATGAAGTCATCTATTGGCTGCTGGAGGATAGTATTTTCACCGCGACGCATGTGGGGTTGTTGGAAAGATATGGCGTGGATAATAAACAGACGCATTTGGACTACACAAATGAAGTGATGAATGAACTAAACAGGGGTGTTCAGGAAGCCTTCCAGCAGATCGGTGATCCGTATTTACATTGGCATCAGACGGGTAAACGTCAGGAGTTAGAAGGTATGAAATAAATAAAAATGAGGTGTGTTACGTGAGCGAGCAAGATATTAATGATGTATGGTATGATTATGCTGTGTTATTTGTCGAAAAAAAGAATGAATCTGAACAGGGCTGGGCTTCGTTGACTTCGAACGAGCAGGACATTGCTGCTTTATGGCTGTTAGAGGCGGATGTCTTTAATGGCGGTTTTATTCAGTTTTTCTGTAACTGGGGTGAAGAGGTATACCGTTACGCGTTACGGGCATTACATACCATTGGTGCGACTCAAGTGTTGGAGATTGTAACATCAGCATACGGCTGCATTGAGCATCTGGAAGAGGATGAACGGCTTACTGAACTGTGGGATATTCCTAAATTTCTGACACAGGAACAGGAGCAGCGTTTAGATACGTTGGATCAGCAATTTTGGAGCAATGAGGATCAGATTGCGGAGAAGGCCTATTGTTATTACCACGGGAAATTGAACATGATGACTATATAAGCTGGTTTCAACTATGCACCCATAGCTCTGTTGAAAGATTGCATACTTGCCCTTGCAATGACTCAAACGTTCGGCTATACTTGCTATAAATTGAATACATGAATCACGTTGATAGAGCGCAGTAGCGGCTTTGTCCCTGTTACAGAAAGTCAGGGGTTGATGGAACCTGATACATACAAGGGCTGCGAATTACACTCTGGAGTACTTGGGTAATGCCAAGCGGATGGGCAAACGATATATTGCCAAAAGTGGTATGGATAGCGTGTTAAGGTCACGTGTTGTCCATGCAATTTGGGTGGTACCACGGTTATGATAATCGTCCCTGTGTCTAATGAAGACAAGGAGGCGATTTTTTTGTGTCCAAAAAAGCCGTTCCAGCGTGTTATTTCGTAATTTAACGTAGATCATGACTGAATCTTGAGGATAGAAAAGGGGTTTTTACGAATGAATATTATTGATGAACTACAGTGGCGTGACGCCATTAACCAGCAGACAGATGCAGAGGGACTGCGTGAGTTGACTGAAACGAAATCCGTCTCCTTGTACTGCGGAGTTGACCCTACGGGGGATAGCATGCACATCGGACATCTAATTCCCTTCATGATGCTCAAACGTTTTCAACTGGCAGGACATCGTCCAGTCATTCTGATTGGTGGAGCTACAGGTACGATTGGTGATCCAAGTGGACGTCAGGCAGAGCGTTCTTTGCAAACCATGGAGCAGGTGCAGGAGAATGTGGATGCACTGACAGCACAGATGAAGAAGCTCTTCGTAACCGACGGTGACAATCAGGTTCGTATGGTGAACAACTACGATTGGACACACAAAATCAATGTCATCGAATTCTTGCGTGACTACGGCAAAAACTTTAACCTCAATACGATGTTGGCTAAGGATGTCGTTGCGAGCAGACTGGAAGGCGGAATTTCGTTTACCGAGTTTTCCTACCAGATTCTTCAATCACTCGACTACTTGCACCTTTTCCAGAACGAGGATGTACAGCTTCAAATCGGCGGTTCTGATCAATGGGGTAATATCACGAGTGGTCTCGACTTGATCCGCAAAAAAGAAGGATCTGAAGCGAAAGCGTACGGTCTGACCATTCCGCTGATGCTCAAATCCGACGGAACCAAATTCGGTAAAACAGCTGGCGGCGCAATCTGGCTTGATCCGAACAAAACGACACCATTTGAATTCTACCAGTTCTGGGCGAATACAGATGACCGTGATGTCATTAAATACTTGAAATACTTTACCTTCCTGAGCAAAGAAGAGATTGAAGCTTTGGCTGAAAAGGTAGAGACAGAGCCACATAAACGTGAAGCACAGAAAGCACTCGCGGAAGAAATGACAAAATTCGTTCACGGCGAAGAAATGCTGGAACAGGCTAAGCGTATTACAGCGGCGCTGTTCAGTGGTGATATCCGTTCCCTGACAGCAGATGAAATCGAGCAGGGCTTCAAGGAAATGCCAACATTTGAAACGGACGGCGAAGCGAAAAATATCGTGGACTGGCTCGTGGATCTGGGTCTGGAGCCATCGAAGCGCCAAGCGCGTGAGGATGTCACCAAAGGTGCGATTTCCATGAATGGTGAGAAAATCACGGAGCTTGAATTCACCGTGTCGGCAGAGCATGCCATTGGCGGTAAATTCATCATTATCCGTAAAGGTAAAAAGAACTACAGCCTGGTTAAACTCCAATCATAGTGTCTAAGTATTAGAAGTTTTAGAACGAAATACGGAAACGTATCAGACTATACCACAACACTTATTTAGAAACAAAAAGACCGTCTTCCATCTCTGTCAAGCGACAGAGCGGAGACGGTCTTTTGTATAACGTTATTGCTTGACCTATATTATTGATTAACGATGGCTGTGATCTCTTCATCCAGATCAAGTCGCACGTTCTCACGGTACGCCCGAATGTTGTATTCACTGTGCAGGTAGCGAAGAATCGCTTCAATCATATTGGACTCCACCAGATATTGACTGCGGCCTTGAATCCAAACTTCAGCGGAATAACCTGTATCTTCTTCCCAGCTCAGTTCTACGTTCACATCGGTTGGACGTACACCCTTACGTTCTGCCATATGAATACAGATTGCATTCACAATTTCATCCATGCTCAGAACCATAGAGATTAGTACCGTCCGTTTCTGTTACGGTCATCATCACGATCATCATTGCGGCGGTCATAACGACCATCCGCTGCAGGTTTACGACGGTTGGAGATGGCTCTGAAGAGTGCCATAGCCAGCATAACAATCAACATGATTGCGGCAACGTTCACGAGCAATCCAAGGATGTTACCCAGGGCGCCCATGCCACCGAACAATCCACCGAACATCATACCAGCAAGACCACCAAGCATCATGCCTTTCATGAAGCCGCCGCCACCGCCGAAGAATCCACCACCACGGGTTGCAGCTGCACCAGTACCGGAGTTATTACCGGAATTGGATTGATTCACGTTACTGTTGGAGTCGGATTTCTTAGGTGTGTTAGTATAACTTTTCGTACCGGATTTGAATCCGCCACCACGTCTTGCATCCGCAGAATCCGGATTCGTTACTCCCACTGTTGCGAACAATAATGTAAAGGCCATAAATACCATCATTAGATGTTTAACTCCAAATTTTTTCTTCATTGTAAAGATCGTAACCCCCCGATTAATTTGTTTGAATCGCCCAAAAATGGGCCTTACTCATGTAATACGTTCAACTAGCAGTAACGTTTCAAATTTTATTAAATTTCTGAAACGCTTGGATTTGGGTCTTGAATTGCAGCTTGGCCATCAAGCAATTGGGTAACCCAATGACACCATTCCAGGCCTGTTTGCGCATGCATTAACCCTTTTTGTACCAGGATGTAGCTTCCAAAATCTCGGTTGCCTACACGAAGATTATCCAGAGGTATACGTGATTTCAAATCCTCGAAATAACGGATGCGTTCCATAAACCAGCTTTTACGCTCATTCAGAATGCGTCTCATGCTTCCGTCTTCCGCAATGCCAACACACAAGATACGCAAATTAAATTCATCGCGTGTAACCGGTGCGGTAACAGGAGTAATCATCCATTCCAAGAGCTTTTCAATGCCTTTTTCCGTAACTGCGTACATTTTCTTGTCCGGTTTGTCAGACTGCTGTACCCAGCGGGAGGCCAATAACTCATCGTTTTCCATCTTGGACAGGAGCGGGTAGATCTGGCTGTGCTTCGCCTGCCAATGCGGCTGAATCTTCAGCATCAGATCATAGCCCGATGACTCCTCGCGGGTAAGTAGCCCGAGCAATCCGTAGGAAAGTATGTTCATGCACATGTCTCCTTAATATTAGGGCTGGGTCAGAGAAAATAAACAAATTTGCTTTCTTTGACCGCTTTCATAAAAGTGTACACTGAAACTGTATGGTTTGACAACCTGACAGAACAACTGCCTCAATTTAGACAAAAAAAGTGCGAACCATAAGGTCCGCACTCCAAACCATTTAGAGAGATGCCTGTTGTCCATACCCCTCAGCGACAAGATCAAGCTCACCTGTAGCAGAATCGATAACCATGCCGTGGACGGGTACATTGGGTGGAAGTAGAGGATGCTTCTTGATCACTTCCACAGTATGTTTTACCCCTTCTTCTACGCTGTCAAACCCGCGCAACCACTTTTGTAGACGGATGCCAGAATTCTCCAGGGTTGTCATGACTTCTTCCGATACACCACGCTCAACCATATGTCCAATCATGGTCTCTGCGTGAAGGGAAGCCATACCACATTCCGTATGTCCAACAACCAGAACTTCATCTGCACCCAGTTCATAGATGGCGACAAGCACACTACGCATTACACTGCCGAAAGGCTGAGAGATAATCGCGCCAGCGTTTTTGATGATTTTCACATCACCGTTCTTCAGATTCATGGCCTTGGGCAGCATTTCCACCAGACGTGTATCCATACAAGTGATGATAACCATCTTTTTGGTTGGAAACTTTCCAGCCGTATACTTTTCGTATTCTTTAGTCTCGACAAATGATTTGTTGTAAGCCAAAATCTCTTGAATGTTGTTCATGTCCATTGCCTCCTGTTATCCAATACGACGAGCACGGCCACTTGCATTTGATGCAGCTTGTCCTACGCGCCTTTGCGTTATTAGTATATCACGGTCAGCAGATCACATTACTCCAACCTTTTTAGAGGTTGTTCAAAAAGTCCGTTTTTGATTACGAATGATGCCTAAGAGCATCATCAGCATCGAAGTTGAAATTCAGCCGAAATAAGCAGACGCTTACGAAGATTGTTTCCTTCGGAAACATGTAGTTGCACACGTAGTTTTCCTACGCTCCGATACACCATTTCTACCTGCATTTCATCTTCTCGGTAATGAAAACCAGACTTTTTGAACACGTATCTTCAGGAGGATAATGCAATTTGCCTCTGTTAAAAGTTGATTATACGCAATGGGAAAAGTATCATCAATAGGGTATAACATTTTTTTTGAAGAGGTGAACGATAACAATGGATAAACAAACACTAGAACATTTGGAATCCTTCCGTAATTTGGCTCGTAAAATTAAGAGCTATCATGAAGCCATTGGTTTGCTTCACTGGGATCTGCGCACAGGTGCGCCGAAAAAAGGCGTTCCGACTCGTTCGGAGACGCTGGGTATGTTGTCCACCGAAGCATTCAAGCTGCAAACTTCTGCTGACATGAAGACCTACCTGGATGCATTAACTACTCCAGCAGTATTGGAACAACTCGAAGATATAGATCGTCGTTTGGTTGAGGATTGCAAGAAAGAATATGATCGCAGTCAGTCAGTACCACCTGAGAAAGTACAAGCGTATACCGTGCTCACGGCCAAGTCCGAAACCGCATGGGAAGATGCCAAGCATAACAGCGATTTCGCAGGCTTCTCACCTTATCTGACAGATATCGTTAAGCTCAAACAGGAGTTTATTGATTATTGGGGTGTGAAGGATACGCGTTATGATACGTTGCTTGATATGTATGAGCCGGATCTGACCGTTGAGAAAGTGGATGCTGTATTTGCCCGCCTCAAAGCACGTCTGGTGCCTCTACAAGAGAAGATTAATGTTTCAGAAAACAAGCCAAATACAGAGTTCCTGAATCAGTTGTTTGACACTGAACAGCAGGAAAAGTTCAGTCTGTTCATCCTGGAACAGATGGGCTATGACTTTGAAGCTGGACGATTGGACGAGAGTGTTCATCCTTTTGCAACAGGCCTTAACCCGGGTGATGTGCGGATCACCACACATTATTTGCAGGATGATGTAGCGAGCGCAGTCTTCAGTTCACTGCATGAGGGCGGACATGCCCTGTATGAGCAAAATATTGATGACAGTCTGGCGGGTACCCTTCTTTCAGAAGGAACGTCCATGGGTATTCATGAATCCCAGTCCCGTCTTTGGGAAAACATGATTGGGCGCAGTCTGCCGTTCTGGACACGCTATTACAAAGATTTGCAGCAGCATTTCCCGCAACTGAGCGAGGTTGCACTGGAAGATTTCTATCGTGCAATCAACCGGGTGGAGAGTTCGCTTATTCGGATTGAAGCGGATGAACTAACCTATAACCTGCACATTATTATCCGATATGAGATTGAGAAAATGTTGTTCAATGATGGCCTTGAAGTGAAGGATCTGCCAGAGACCTGGAATGCAAAATACAAGGAATACCTTGGTATTATGCCAACGAATGATGGAGACGGTGTTCTTCAGGATGTTCACTGGTCCGGTGGCGACTTCGGTTACTTTGCATCGTATTCTCTGGGTAATATGTATGCAGCTCAAATTCTACATACATTGCGCAAGGAAATGCCGGAGTTCGATACCCATATTGCCGAAGGTAATCTCATTCCAATTAAGGAATGGCTTACAGACAAAATCTATCGATATGGCAAAAGTCGCACACCTTCCGAATTGATTGTTGCCGTAACGGGTGAAGAATTGAATCCGGATTATCTAGCCGATTATCTGGAAGCTAAATATGCGGAGATTTACAAGCTGTAATAGCGCTTAAACAGCGTATTACAGTAGCATTTCGAAGAGCTGAAGAGTCGGGCATCATTGCCCGGCTCTTTTTTGCATTCAAGTTCTTAACCTTTTGTTGGGCATCAGCATATCCATAATAGAGAGAAACTGCTGAAACCAGTGAAGGAGGGAAACAACATGAAATACACGCCATGGTTCGTCCGGGGCATCGTTATTCTGCTGATTATCATTGTGGCACTCACCAGCTGTAATAAGGAAGACAATGAAGCCAAGATTACGATTGGCGAAGTGACTCGTTCGGTATTTTATGCACCGGAGTATGTGGCCGTGGCTCAAGGTTTTTTTGAGGAGCAGGGACTTGAGGTGGAGATTCAGACGACAGCTGGCGGTGACAAAACGATGGCGGCATTGCTCGCCGGTTCAGTGGACATTGCACTGGTAGGTGCAGAGACGTCCATATACGTCTATCAGCAGGGAGCGGAAGATCCGGTCATTAACTTTGCCCAGCTTACCCAGACGGATGGTACTTTCCTGTTCGCACGTAACCCGGAAGGCAGCTTCGATTGGGAGCAACTGAGGGATTCCACATTTCTCGGGCAGCGTAAAGGCGGAATGCCACAAATGGCAGGGGAGTTTGCATTGAACAAACATGGTATCGATCCGCAAAGTGATTTGGAGCTGATTCAGAATGTGGACTTTGCCAACATTGCGTCTGCTTTCGCCTCAGGCACGGGTGATTATGTTCAACTGTTCGAACCCCAGGCATCGATCTTTGAACAAGAAGGTCGGGGCAAGGTTGTTGCATCTTTTGGAACAGAAAGTGGTCTTCTGCCTTACACCGTCTTCATGACGAAACAAAGCTATCTTAACGACAACAAGGATATCGTACAGAAGTTTACGAACGGTCTGCACAAAGCGCAAGCATGGGTAGATTCCCATACGGCTGAAGAGATTGCAGAAGTTATTACACCTTTCTTCAAAGACATCGATCCAGCCATTCTGGTCAGCAGTGTGAACCGTTATAAGGAACAGGGCAGCTATGCAACGGACCCGATCATTGATGAGGAAGAGTGGAACAATCTGCTTGATGTCATGAGTGCCGCCGGAGAGTTGAAAGAACGCGTGGAGTTGAATGCAATTGTGGATAATGCCTATGCGGAAGAAGCTACGATATCGAAGTAATGGGGTATTCAGGAAAGGAAGTGAGCAGAATGCCTGAATCCGAAAGTGTGATCCGACTGGAAGGGATCTCTCAAGTCTATGTCAGCGAGCGGGAGGCTTCATTGGTGATTGAAGACTTGAGTCTTGAGATCCAGAAAGGGGAGTTCGTCAGTCTGGTTGGACCGAGCGGATGCGGTAAAACGACATTGTTGTCGATCATCGCCGGGCTGCTCACACCTACTCAAGGAGAGGTCAAGATTAAAGGCAAGCTCGTAGGCGGCCCCTCCGCACAGATTGGTTATATGCTTCAACAGGACTATCTGTTTCCATGGCGGACCATTCTGGATAATGCATTGATCGGACTTGAATTGACAGGCAGACTGGATGAGCGTAGCCGTGAGCGTGTACGGGAACTGCTGATAAGTATGGGTTTGGCTGGGACAGAGAATCAGTACCCCTCAGAGCTTTCAGGAGGCATGAGACAACGGGTGGCTCTGGTGCGTACGCTGGCAACCGACCCGGGAATTTTATTGTTGGATGAACCGTTCTCGGCACTCGATTATCAAACCAAGCTGCAACTGGAAGATCTGGTTTCGGACACGTTAAAAGAGTTTGGCAAAACCTCTGTACTTGTCACACATGACTTGTCTGAAGCCATTGCGGTCAGCGACCGCGTCATTGTACTGGATCGCAATCCGGGTCGTATCCGTCGTGAATTTATCATTCCCGATGGAATTCGCAAATCTCAGCCATTTCATGCCAGGGAGCAAGAAGGATTCAATGAGCTGTTTCAGGCGTTATGGAGCGAACTGGACCAGTCCGGGGGAGGTGAGAGAGACGCGTGAATCAAACGAATCCGAAGCAGGAAAAGCGTGACGAGTGGATGGGGCAGCTGCATCGGAATCATATTCAGCAGGTGGCCAGATGGCGACATCAAGTGCTTGCTGTACAGTTATCCATGCTGGTATCTATGTTTTTGCTGTGGGAACTGGCGGGCAGACTCCGATGGATTGATGTGCTGTTGTTCAGTTATCCTAGTAAAATTTTTGCTCAGATCGGTAAAGACATCGCAAGCGGGGAGTTGTGGGCACATGTAGGAGTTACCGTAGGGGAAACGGCAGTTGGTTTTTTACTGGGAACACTGGTGGGGACCTTGCTTGCGGTTTTAATTTGGTGGTCTCCTTTTTTGTCTAAAGTGCTGGACCCCTATATGGTTGTGTTTAACAGTATGCCAAAGGTAGCCCTCGGCCCGATCTTTATCGTTATGTTCGGCGCGGGTTTTACAGCGATTGTCATGACCACGTTGTCCATCACGGTCATTATCACGACACTGGTGGTATATAACAGCTTCAATGAAGTTGATCCCAACTATATTAAAGTCATTCGTACGTTTGGTGGAGACCGTTCCGAGATTTTTACGAAAGTCGTATTGCCTGCTTCTTTTCCGGCGATTGTATCGACCTTGAAAGTTAACGTAGGTATGGCTTGGGTGGGGGTAATCGTAGGTGAGTTTCTGGTCGCTAAACAAGGTCTTGGTTATCTGATTATCTACGGATTCCAGGTATTCAACTTCACGCTCGTATTATCGAGTCTGTTAATTATTGCTGCAGTTGCAACAGCCATGTATCAACTTGTTGTGTATGCAGAGCGCAAATTACTCGCTGGGCGCAGGTGATTTAGCCGTGTTTTATTCCTATTATGAATGTTTATGATATGTATACAATTTCACAAGGGGTGTCACGTTGCCCGATACCGTAAAATCAAGTACCATATTTAGTATGAATATTCCGCGCAGATCCGGAATGAATGCGATGATTGGAGAAGAGGGCCTTGAGGTTCTGTCGCAACGATCTAACTTGCCAGCGTCCCTCATTCGGGGCGTGTTGCTGTGACCGGCATGCATGCGCATGTCGGTTGATGTCGTCTAGTTTACATTTGGATGAGACATACTAGTCATCATAACTGAATGAGGCGACGAGCTGGCTAAGAATTTTTTTGCAGCTTAGAGGAGATGGAATGTTAAATGGGTTTTAGGGTAATTAAAACCGCAATCGCCGCATTAATGGCCGTATTGATTGCGGATTGGTGCCGCCTGCCGGGACCAACATCAGCGGGATTGCTTGCCATTCTTGGCGTGGATGTAACGAGAAAACGAAGTATTCGCACCATATCGGCGCGTTTTTTTGCTTCAGTAGTTGGGCTTTTATTTGCAAGTGTACTTTTTCACTTTCTAGGCTTCCATTATTGGGTGCTGGCAGTATACATATTGATCGCATTCCCGGTGATTGTTCGGGTAGGCTTCAAGGAAGGCATTGTAACAGGATCAGTCGTGGTGTTTCGGGTGTTTGGGGGCGGGGAGATGGACATTCATGTCATTCTCGTGCAAATTGCATTGCTGCTGATTGGTCTTGGTTCAGCAATGGCAGTTAACCTTGCTTATATGCCGGCAGCCGATCCACAAATGCTGCGCATCCGCAAACGTATCGATGAACTTTTCTCGAAGATCTTCAAAGAATTTGCGGCGACGCTGCGTAATCCTAATGAAGCGTGGGCAGGGAGAGAACTGATTGAAGCAGATAAAGCGATTCTGGGCGGCATCGAAGCAGCCAAGCGATCTCTGGAGAATCAGGTGATTCATCCGAATGAGGAATGGAGTGTCTACTTCTATATGCGCAAAACGCAGCTGGACTCCATCCAGCACATGATGCATCTGGTGTCCCAGATCTATGAGAAGATGCCACATGCGGAAATGGTATCGGAGCTATTCGATCAACTCAGTCAGGATGTGCTTACTGAATCCTACACTGGACGAACTGAAAAACTTCTTGCGGATGTGCAAGAAGAATTCAGACGTATGGAGCTGCCGGATACAAGGGAAGAATTCGAGATTCGTTCAGCAATTCTCCAGCTATGCCGCGAACTCGCGCTTTATCTGAAAGTCGCGAAGAAGGACAAAGCACCGTCCCCAATCTCGGACCGGTCCCAATCTACAAACGAATAATAGAAAATAGTTGTCACCCTAGACGAATGCCCTGCATACACTTGTAGTGAATGATTGTATGGAGGAGGTTTAAAGATGTCATTGAGTCATAAACATCAATGTAGAGAGATTATCACGAAGGCGATCTGCGGCAAAGGTCGTAAGTTCTCTACCGTAACACATACCGTGACTCCGCCAAATGGTCCGACAAGTATTTTGGGGGCTTGGATTATCAACCACCAATATGAAGCCGTATCAGCGGGTGACGGAATTGAAGTTATTGGTACTTACGATATCAACATTTGGTATTCCTATGACAAGAATTCGCAGACGGATGTAGCCAAAGAAACGGTGTCGTATGTAGAACATGTGCCTTTGTCCTATTTGGACCCGAAACACCGGACTTCCACAGTAGAGGTATCTGCGGATGCAACGCAGGAACCTAGCTGTGTGGAAGCCACAGTATCAGCAGGTGGAAGCAGTGTAATTATCCGGGTAGAAAGGGAATTCGCTGTGGAACTCGTTGCCGAGACAAAAGTTTGTGTGAAGGTCTGCACAGATGGTTGCGGTGATTACGAAGACAAGGACTATGACTTTGGCAGTGGCGATGGAGATTATGACGATCTCGATCCTGATCTGCTCGACGATGAGCTGTGAGTTGGACGCCTGTATTTGATAACCTAAGGTATCATATGCGCCAGAAGGCGCGGTGAAGAGGGCGTAAGCCCTCTTTCTTCTTAAATATTGAAAAATGGGTGGTAACGAGCCTCGCAATGTGCCAGGAATACCTTTCACGGGAAGGCTCCGCATTGCGGGGTTATTTTTATTTTAGTTGCATGATCTGGGAGGGGGGGCGTCATGAATGTGATGCAACAAGCGGAGGAAGCGCTACGCCGATATGAAGATATGACCTCTGCTCAACGTACAGAACGGTTGAAACAGGCAGGCATAGAAGTATTGTCACTACAGGATCGGCGTAAGCGTGAACCAGGTTTGCGTGTACGCTACGATGTAGAGATAAGCTGTCTGCAGGCGATCCGGATCAAGCGTAAGGATACTAGCGGCATGGGAGGGACACAGGAAAGTCTGTTGGAGCGTGAAGCGAGTTCAACCTTGTTCAAGCGTGTTGAACGGCTTGCGATCAAAACGCTGTATACGCTAGGACTGGATCATGGAGCTGTTCGAATGGAATCCTCCGGGAACGGCGGTTGTGCCGTGATTTCGATCGATCCGTGCCCCTGGAAAGGGGTGACCAACCTTGCCGCTACCTACAGGGAAAGCTGGAAGCAGCAGCAGGAACTGCTGGATGAGGAGTGGAATCACAGACCCGTTCCCATACTTGGGATGGACCCCGAGTTTGTTCTGGTACAGATGCCAGAATCCAAAATTGTACCCGCCTCCAGATTTCTCGAACGCTCAGGAATGGCAGGCTGTGATTCCGTGACGATTGGTGGCCGGCGTATATACCCAATTGCCGAATTGCGGCCCGCACCCAGCTCTGAGCCGCGTGAGCTACTGGCTCATCTTATGAGGGCATTCGCAGCGGCTTCTCGCAGCATCAGTGATCACTCACTCATCTGGCAGGCAGGAGGGATGCCACAGCGTGGATTACCTCTAGGCGGTCATATTCATTTTAGTGGCGTGAATCTTACCGGGGAACTGCTCCGTGCACTGGACAATTATCTGGCATTGCCGCTGGCATTTCTTCAAGACCCGCGTGGATCGGGGAGACGGCCCCGTTATGGAGCACTTGGTGATTTTCGCCTGAAATCCTACGGTGGGTTTGAGTATCGTACGTTACCCAGTTTCCTTGTGTCGCCCCTTGTTGCGAAAGGCGTTGTGGCATTGGCAGGTCTGATCGTGAGCGGGTATACTCAATTACGGCAGCGTCCGTTGGAGAAAGCTGATGTTCATACCGCTTTTTATGAAGGAAAGCGCGAAGTGATCAAGGAACACATTCCAGCTCTGGTAGATGATCTGAAGAGCTTGGATGGATATGCACGTTATGAGCGGTATGCGTCACCGTTACTCCTTCAATTAAAACTGGGAAGAACCTGGGATGAGAGCCGCGATATTCGCAAACTCTGGAATATTCGGGCAGGTTCATGAAGTACGGGCGTTTTTTTGATATAATAAGAAACAAGTCTTTTTAAATGATAGCAACGGAAGATATGGAAGCAGCAACCTTTGAAGGAAGTGGCGATTAGCCAAAACATAAGGCGGAGGCGCAAACACAGTGCCTGACCGTCTTATTGTCCTTCCAGGACGCGTTTCTTCCTGACATTATAGGAACGGGATGGAGGATATTCATCATGGCTCAGTATACGCCGATGATTCAACAATATTTGCAAGTGAAGGCCGAAGCGCAAGATGCTTTTCTATTTTTTAGACTGGGTGACTTCTATGAACTGTTCTTCGAGGATGCGATTAATGCTTCCCGTGAACTTGAGATCACGCTGACCGCACGTAATGGGGGCACGGATGACAAAATTCCGATGTGCGGTGTACCTTATCATTCGGCTGACAATTACATACAGCGTCTGATTGAAAAAGGATATAAAGTCGCGATATGCGAGCAGATGGAAGATGCAAGTGTAACTAAAGGCATGGTTCGACGTGAAATTGTACGTGTGGTTACACCCGGAACGGTGATGGAAGGAAAAACGCTGGGGGACAAGTCCAACAACTACATGGTCTGTCTTACAGGTAATCAGAATACGCTGGCGCTTGCAGCTTGTGATCTTTCAACAGGTGAATTGTATGTGACATCAGTACCCTATTCCAAGGAATGGCTCAAGGATGAAATCGGAATCTATGAACCATCGGAGCTTGTAGGGGATGCAGCGTTGCTTGAAACGGTAGAAGCCGAGGCATCTCCAATCGGTCGCCCTGTGGTCTACACGTCGTGGACAAAGAATAAGGAAGATCTGGTCCGTCAGCAGTTTGGAGAGGCTGTGTGGGCCAGATTGGAGCCTGAACGTCAAGCGTGTATTGCACGACTTTTCTCCTATCTGAGTGAGACACAGAAACGTTCGCTTGGACAATTAACACAAATCTCAACATATGAGCCGGATCATTACATGATCTTAGACCCATTTACCCGCCGAAACCTGGAATTAGTGGAAACCGTTCGTGAGCGTTCCAAAAAAGGTTCATTACTCTGGTTGCTTGATCGGACTGAGACGTCCATGGGTGCGAGAATGCTGCGTCGGTGGGTCGATAAGCCATTGCTGCAAAAAGGGAAGATTAATGAGCGTCTGGAAGCGGTGGATACACTGTACAACCAGTTTATATTGCGTGAGGACCTGCGGGCAGAACTCAAAGACATCTATGATCTGGAGCGATTGGTAGGCCGGATTGCTTTTGGTAATGCCAATGGTCGTGATCTGAATGCGCTCAAGTCATCGCTCGAGAAAATTCCAGGGCTACGCCAGCATTGCGCTGGATCTTCTTCTGCAACACTCCAACATATTGCCAATACGATGGATGATTGCAATGATCTGCGTGAAGCCATCGGGCAAGCCATTGTGGACGAGCCGCCGGTATCGGTAAGGGACGGAGGTCTTATTCGTGAAGGCTATCATGAACGTCTGGATGAATTGCGTGAGGCTTCGGTCAACGGGAAACAGTGGATTGCGGAGCTGGAAGCGCGAGAGCGTGAGGCGACAGGCATTCGATCGCTGAAGATTGGATATAACAAAGTGTTTGGTTATTATATCGAGATCACCAAGTCCAATCTGTCCTCGTTGCCAGAGGGACGTTATGAACGTAAACAGACACTCGCTAATGCAGAACGATATATTACGCCGGAGTTGAAGGAAAAAGAGACGTTGATTCTTGAAGCTCAGGACAAAATGGTTGATATTGAGTATGGACTGTTCGCAGAGCTGCGCGAGCGATTGAACAAAGAAATTGCAAGACTGCAGAAACTGGCCGAACAGGTTGCAGAGATTGATGTGTATCAGTCCTTTGCGGTGATCAGTGCTGAGCGAAACTTTGTACGACCTACACTGACCGACGGTTATGATCTGGTTGTAGAAGAAGGACGTCATCCGGTCGTTGAGGCGGTCATGCGAGATGGCGCATTTATTGCCAATCACACGGCAATGACCAAGGAAGAGGCACGTATTCTGCTGATTACCGGTCCGAATATGGCTGGTAAGAGTACGTATATGCGACAGGTCGCTTTAATCTCCATTTTGGCGCAAGTAGGTTGTTTTGTACCTGCGGGTCAGGCGGAAGTGCCGATCATGGATCGCATATTCACACGGATCGGTGCCGCGGATGATCTCATTGGTGGACAAAGCACATTCATGGTGGAGATGGCGGATATTCAGGTCATGACGGACAAAGCGACACCGCGCAGTCTGATCATTATCGATGAATTGGGACGGGGAACGTCAACCAGCGAAGGTATGGCTATCGCACAGTCTGTTATTGAATATGTACATGATATTATCGGCTGTAAAGCTCTTGTATCAACTCATTTCCATGAACTTGCTCATCTGGAGGAGAGTCTGGACAAGTTGGCCAACTACTCGATGGCCGTACAGGAGAGTGGTGACAAAGTTAATTTCCTACGCAAATTGATTGCCGGGGCAGCCAGCAGCAGTTATGGTATCTATTGTGCACGGCTTGCAGGTCTGCCTGATAGCATTATTGAGCGGGCGAATGGATTGTTGCATGGGTTCGAGCATGCAGCTGCGCAGGTAGCGGTAGGTAGTGAGTATATCGGTAGTGAGAAGCAGGAAGCAGGCCTGAATGTCAAAGGTGTAGAATTCCAGCACACGGATGCAGCACCATTAATTCGGGAGTATGAGACTGTGGAAAGTACAGATTACACAGCTTCTATTGAAGATTCGGTTGGGAAGCAACATGCCAAGAAATCAAACAGCAGCAAAGTACAGTCCAGTGCGAGCCAATCGGATGTGGTTCAACTGTCCATCTTTGGAGATGATGAGCCGAGTGTGGCAACGAAAGCGGATGTAGTTGCGGTGGATAAACCAGCGCGAGAATTCATCCGTACGATGAAAGATATCGACGTCATGAATATGACGCCTCTTCAGGCGATGCAGATATTGAATGATCTCAAATTGAAGGCACAGCAATTATCCTGAGTATAAGGGAGGGGAAAACCTGTGGCGAAAATACATGTGCTTGATGAACATATTGCCAACCAGATCGCGGCGGGTGAGGTGGTCGAACGACCTGCTTCAGTCGTCAAAGAGTTGCTCGAAAACTCGGTGGATGCAGGCGCAACCAAGATTGAAGTCACGGTGGAAGAGGGTGGACTCCTCAGTATTCGTGTCAAAGACAATGGTTCAGGTATTGAGCCAGAGGATATGGAGACTGCCTTTTATCGTCATGCGACTAGTAAAATAGCCCACGGCCGAGATCTGTTTCAGATCACAAGTCTTGGATTCCGTGGCGAAGCCCTGGCGAGTATTGCCGCAGTGTCCAAGGTAGAGGTGTTATCCGCAAGTGATAATGATGGGCGGGGGCGCCGCATCGTAATTGAAGGCGGGAACCTTATATCTCATGAAGATGCAACCTCACCCCAAGGTACAGATTTTGCAGTGAGAGAACTATTTTACAATACACCAGCCAGACTCAAATATATGAAAACGATCCAGACGGAACTGGGACACATTTCAGATGTCCTATACCGGATGGCTATGTCTCACCCGAACATTTCGTTCCGATTGCGCCATAATGAGAATGTGTTGCTTCAGACGTTGGGTAACGGCGATCTGCTGCAAGTGGTTGCAGCGATCTATGGGACAAGTGCTGCCAAAGCGATGCTTCCCATCCAGGGAGAAAGTCTGGATTACCGGGTGAGCGGGCTGATCAGTCTGCCAGAATGGACACGAGCGAATCGTGGTGGGATGTCGACGATTGTTAATGGGCGATTTGTTCGCAATTACGGTCTCAATCAGGCGATTCTCAAAGCCTACCATACCTTGCTGCCCATTAATCGGTTCCCACTTGTCGTGGTGCAGTTGGAGATGCACCCCTCTCTCGTGGATGTGAACGTGCATCCGGCCAAGTTGGAGGTTCGCTTCAGTAAGGAACCAGAACTATATGAATTTATAGAGACGACGCTACGGGGGATACTCCGGCAGGAGGTATTGATTCCACAGGTCAAAAAGCAGCAGATTCGACGTGGAGACGATAGTTCCTTTATCCAGGAACAATTCCTCTTTCCACGTGGTCCTCTGAAAGATCCATCTGATGCAGAAGGATATGGTCAACAAGGTCCGCTCGGGAAACCTGGTAGTGCGCCGCTGAAGTTGACTGCGGAAGATGATGATCTGGATTTGGATGCTCCGGCGGATGTGACCACAGGACAACCAGTATCTGAAGAGGGTCAGTCGGTGCCGCTGCCCGAAGCTCCACCTGAGATTACACACCCCCCTGAGCAGTTAGAAAGTTGGAACGGGGATATCTTGCAGAAGATTGCTAGTCATGACGGGGAGCAGACATCTGTTGACGTGCAAAAAGGCGCTAAGGATGTAAGGACAAGTTTAAATTCAAGTACAAGTTCTACCGAAACTTTTCCGAAAACTGACCTCTCTTCTCAAGATCGCAGAGATCGTAGAGCAACAGAGAAACCGTTGGGTGAAGGCACACCAGCTACGTACCGCTCCGATTCCGTATATTCATCGGTTAGGGAAGCACGTTCATCGTATAACCCGTCTTCGATTGCGAGAAATGAACGGACGTGGAAAACTTCAGCTTTGCCTGATGCGACCCAACTTGCCGCTGCCATTAAATCGGATGCATCCATGCCCGCATTTCCGGAGCTGAGTCTGATCGGACAGCATCATGGTACGTATTTGATTGCGCAAAATGACCAAGGTTTATATTTGATTGATCAGCATGCCGCTCATGAACGTGTAAATTATGAGTATTACTACGAGAAATTCGGTAACCCTGCCCAGGCCTCACAAGAGTTACTGCTGCCGATTACGCTGGAGTTCACACCTTCGGAGACGGAAAAGCTGAAAACAAGACTGGCCTGGTTCGAACAGGCGGGTGTATATTTGGAGCATTTCGGTGGACAGACGTTCCGTGTGCGTTCCCACCCGTTCTGGTTCCCCAAAGGGGACGAGAAAGACATTATTGAAGAAATGTCCGAATGGGTTCTTAGTGAACGCAGTATAGATGTCGCCAAGATGAGGGAGGCTGCATCCATTATGTGCTCCTGCAAGGCGTCTATCAAAGCCAACCAGAAGCTGACGGATCAGGAGGCAGAGGTGCTGATTCAGCGTCTTGGTTCATGTCGACAGCCCTACACGTGTCCGCATGGGCGACCGATAGTGATTTCATTTTCAACGTATGATCTAGAGAAATTATTTAAACGAGTGATGTAGCTATTTAGGGGGACATTATGTACATTACAACCGGTGACAAGGAGATTGCCTCTCAGGTGGAGCGTGCACGTAAGCTCGCCGAAACGACTGGAGGTACCTACGTACCGCGCAAGAGAACGTCTTTACCCAGACTAATTGAACATTATGGTATCGATGAAATCCTGGTCGTGCTCAATGGCAGAGCGCGCCTGTTTCGCAAGGATGCAACGGAGCTTGAGTTTCACCCCAGTATGGGATTTGTTCGTGCTAAACGTGTGCTAAGAGGGGAAGCCGACCCCATGCTGGAAGCTGGTCTGGTAATTGAAGGGGACACAATTATTGATTGTACCGCTGGACTCGGTTCAGATGCGCTGGTATTTTCGGTTGCGGCTGGGAAGAATGGACAAGTCATTGCCTGTGAAAGTTCTCAACCGCTCTATACCCTGCTGCTGGAGGGCATGTCTCATTATAAGAGTAATCAGCCCTTGGTGGATGAGGCTTTCCGGCGCATAGATCTGCGGCATGTGGATCATCTTGAGTTGCTTCGTTCCATGCCGGACCGTAGCTGTGACACCGTTTATTTTGACCCCATGTTCCGTGAGCCGATGATGGATTCGAGTGCTATACAGCCCTTGCGGGATTATGCGAACGCTCATGCGTTGCACGAACAGAGCATTATGGAAGCGAGACGGGTTGCCCGTAAACGTGTCGTTATGAAAGAAAAGCGCGGCAGCGCGGAGTTTGACAGGCTCGGATTTGAAATACTTGATCGGGCGAATGCAAAAACCCTGTACGGAGTGATTAATGTTGAAAGCGGAAGTTAAACCAAAACCTAAACTGCTTGTGCTGGTTGGACCAACAGCAGTAGGCAAAACGAGATTGAGCATCGAGCTTGCCCAAGCATTTAATTGTGAGATTATTTCAGGGGATTCGATGCAGGTATATCGTGAAATGGATATCGGAACAGCCAAGATTACTTCTGAAGAAATGAAAGGTGTACCCCATCATCTCATTGATATCCATGAACCGGAGTATCCGTACTCTGTGGCCGAGTTTCAGGAGAGTTGCACACGATTGATTAGTGAAATCCATGAACGCGGTAAAATGCCCTTTATTGTAGGTGGCACCGGTCTGTATGTGGAATCGGTATGTTACGGCTTCCAATTTTCCGATAGTGGTTCGGATGAAGCATTCAGGGAGCAACAATTCAGCTTTGCGGAGCAATATGGAGCACAGGCTCTTCATGATCGTTTGAGGGAAGTTGATCCAGTTAGTGCGGATCGTCTGCATCCGAATGACCAGCGGCGAATTGTACGTGCGCTTGAGATCCATCACCTCACAGGCGAGAAGTGGTCTGATCAGCTGGCAGTACAGAAGAAAGAGTCGCCTTATGACCTTCTTATTGTTGGTTTGACAATGGATCGTCAGAAGCTGTATGCCCGGGTAGAAGAGCGGATTGACCTGATGATCGAACAAGGTTTGGTCGATGAGGTGAGATCCCTGTTGGAACGTGGAGTGGCGAGAGGTCATATTTCCATGCAAGGACTGGGTTATAAGGAAATTGCAGCGTTCCTGCAAGGAGAAGTGAGCTGGGAAGCGGCGGTTGATTGGTTGAAAAGGGATACGCGGCGTTTTGCCAAACGTCAGCTTTCCTGGTTCCGCCATATGAAGGATATTGAATGGGTGGACATGACAGATACCGAAGACTTTGAAGGAAACTACAATCAGGTAAGTGACTTGATTACACGAAAATTTAACTGATTTGAGCAATGATTAGTATTGATCTCATATGCCTGGATTAGATCAGCGAATGTAAACCTCTACCTTTTGAAATTTAAAAAGATAGAGGTTTTTGCTTATCACTAGAACAGATGGAAGGGATTTACGCTTCACTAAACAAGCAAGGAGTATGCTTAAAAACGAAGATTTTGTCCCTCTTTTGCAAATCTGGCAAGCGGTGTATAATGGATAAGTCTTCTAGTTGTACACCACGCCAAGAATGGGTGCAAAATAGCAGACAAGGGGTTTTTGTGGATTATATGAAACTGTTCATGATATAATAGCACGAAAGCTACTCAGCGATATTGAATATTACTTGAACACGAATTCAAATGAACCAATGGGGGTACGGCTAATGAACAAGTCCATCAACATCCAAGATACGTTCTTGAACCAACTGCGGAAAGAGAATATTCCTGCTACGGTCTATCTGACCAACGGCTTCCAAATCCGCGGGACGATCAAGGCATTTGACAATTTTACGATCGTCATTGACAGCGACGGACGCCAGCAAATGGTCTACAAGCATGCCATCTCCACGTTCACGCCGCAACGCAGCGTATCGCTGATGCAGCAAGATAACAGCGGCGAAGCTTAAAAAAATTACGAAACCTTTTCACCAACCATTTCGTCTACAAGTATAGGTATTGAAACAGAGCAACCTGAATAAAGGGTTGTTCTTTTCATTCCGGGCAAAATATGTTTAATATATGCCTGAGCCTACAGACGAATAGAAATTATGCAACCGAAAGGGAGTCAGGAGGTAACATGCCAAACGATCCGTTGTCGAGGTCTAACAATCGCAACAACAATAACAAGTCACCCAAAAAAGCGAAGCCAAAGACCTCTAAAAAGAAAAAAATTACGGGTAAACGCGTTGGATGGACACTGTTTTTCACAATGGCAATCGCCATATTCTGTGCACTAGGCGGATATTTATTTATTATGGTGAGTGGCGAAAATCTGCTCAAAGCCAACAAGGACAAAACCACAATTAATGAAACTTCAAAAGTATATGATCGAAATGGCCAATTAATGGGGGAGCTGTCCATTCAGAAGCTGGAACCCGTCAATGAAGATGATATTCCAGAGCTGGTGAAGCAAGCCTTTGTCGCAACGGAGGATAAACGATTCTACGATCACCAAGGCGTGGATATCTGGTCCATTGGGCGTGCCGCGGTTAAGGATGTCATGGCTCGTTCTATGGTGGAAGGTGGTAGTACACTCACCCAGCAGCTTGCCAAGAACATGTTCTTGTCCCGTGACAAGACGTTCTTCCGTAAAGCAACGGAAGTATCGATTGCCATGGCATTAGAGCGCAAGTACACAAAAGACGAAATCCTGACGATGTACCTGAACCGGATATTCTTCGGCCATCAGCGTTACGGCATTAAAGCAGCATCTGAATTTTATTTTGGAGTTACCGATCTCAATAAATTGAAGTTGTGGCAGATTGCCACATTAGCAGCTATGCCGAAAGGCCCTTCTGCTTATAATCCGGTGAGCAATCCAAACGATTCAAAAGCACGCCGAGGTGTGGTATTGCAGCTGATGTATGAACAAGGCTACATTACCAAGGCGGAGATGGATGAAGCAAAAGAGATTAACTATAACTACAAGCGACCAGAAAAAGATCAGAAATATCAAGCCTTTATTGATTATGTGCTCCGTGAAGCTGAACGTGTAACAGGCAAAACGGAAGATGATCTGAATATCGGTGGATACAAAATCTATACAACCATGGATGCTCAGGCTCAAACAGCCATGGAAACTGCCTTCACGGATGATAGTCTGTTCGAGGCAAGCAAAGATGATCAACAGGTTCAAGGCTCCATGGTTATCATGAACCATGAGAATGGTAGCCTCGTTGCCCTCCTTGGTGGACGGGATTATCAGACCAAAGGCTATAGCCGTGTAACGCAGAGTCGAAGACAACCAGGTTCAGCTTTTAAACCGATTGTGTCTTATGCACCGGCTCTAGAATCAGGAAATTACAGTGCTAACTCGTCGCTGAGTAATGCGAAGCAATGTTTTGGTAACTACTGTCCTGGTAACTTGCATGGATATTCTTCAACCATCAGTATGACGGAAGCCATTACGAAGTCGGAAAATATTCCTGCGGTTTGGCTACTTGATAAAATAGGTGTTAACACAGGCATTAATTTTGCCAAGAGTGTAGGCATACAGCTGACAGATGAAGACAAGAACTTGGCTATTGCCCTCGGTGGTCTGAGTAAAGGTACAAATACACTGGAAATGGCGCAAGCCTATAGTGCATTTGCTAACCTAGGCGAATACCGAGCAGCCTATTCCATTAAAGAAATTAAGGATAGCGCAGGCAAAACCACGTACAAACACGATAACTCGGACACAACGCGTGTCATGAGTGAGCAAAATGCGTATCAGCTTACACAGATGCTACAGAACGTTGTTAATGACGGTACGGGACGTTCAGCACGTCTGGATCGTCCGGTAGCGGGTAAAACAGGCACTGTTCAAAGTGGCATCTCTGGCAACAGTGCCAACCGTGATGTATGGTTCGTTGGATACACACCGGAATGGACCGCCGCAGTCTGGATGGGCTATGACAATCCGGATGCGAATCATATGCTTAAGAACAGCAGTAAGCTGTCGGCAGCTTTCTTTGCCAAAGTCATGGGAGATGCGATGAAAGGTGTTCCCGTGAAGCAATTCAAAACACCGGCTGGAGGGCAGGCACCTCCGCCAGTAGAAGAACCAGAACAGCCAGCACTGTCCGTTAGTGGATTGAGTGGATCATATGATCCCTCTGCTCAAACCGTCTCACTGAGTTGGACGGGTACGGGGGACGCGAGCACACAATATCGTGTATATCGCAAAGAAACTTCTGAAGCGCAGTTTACTCATCTCATAGATGCAGTAGGCGCTACCAGTGCACAAGATTTAAGTGCGTTGCCTGGTCTAACCTATGAGTACTATGTGACAGCCTACGATTCGGCATCAGGACTGGAGACGGATCCTTCAAACACCATCTCTCTGATGATTGAAGCGCAGGAAGTGCCACCGGAGGAACCTGATCCTGGCATAGACCCTGGAACAGAGATAGACCCTGAGCAGCCTGGTACAGAGAATCCGGACAATGGTTCACCGGATAATGGCAACTCGAACGGTAATAACGGCAATGGTAATGAAAATGGCAACAACGGAAATGGTAATGGTAATAACGGAAACAATGGCAACGGTGGTAATAACGGCGGAGCCGGTCAAGGAAACGGTCAACCTGGGGGAGGAAATACGACCCCACCTGGTCAGGGGACAACAGATCCAGGTAGTACCGGTGAAGGTTCCGATGATGGGTCCGTAACGACGCCTGGCGAAGTTGTAACCCCGGACAGCGGAACGAGTGGGGATACTGGGGGCACAGATGTACCTGCAGATTCTCAAGCGGGAACTGGCGGCTAAGCCATTGAATCACTAAATAGCTACATTATAGCTACATTGAAAAACTGCTTCCCGGAAACCCGGTGAAGCAGTTTTTTTGTGTTATACGGAACCATACGTAATAGAAGCTCATTTAATGAATAGGTGGGACAAAGCTTGATTTTGAGTGTATACCTTAAATATGGTAAGCTGTAACTATTCGTAATACGTTGTGCAAGGTGGGTCCAGAGCGCTGGAAGCCTTCATGCGGACGTTATTACATTGTTCACCAATATGAGAGCAGGTCACGGGCCTGTAGTCGGCAAAGAGGGGTTCGTATGAAACGGAAATTCGGGGACCGCGCGAACTGGCGCCGGATTACGAACCGACAATTCACATGCCGGTTCGTTCAATCCAAAATTTTCACAGGTTATATTACGTTGTACACCATACAGGATTTGAAAGAACCTCTGTGGAAAACATATGGAGGCAGTACCTTCTGTATCGCAGATAAAGGTTATTCTTGGCTGCAATACTATCCGAAGGGAGAACACTTTGTAGTTACGGCCATGTTTGACGATCAGGAACGAATTGTAGAGTGGTACATTGATACATGTCGTAGTCAGGGGATAACCGATCAAGGTGTTCCTTGGTTTGATGACCTGTATCTGGATGTCGTTGTGCTGAAAGATGGAGAAGTATTTTTGCTGGATGAAGATGAGCTTGAAGATGCATTGTCACGGAAGCATATTACGACAGGTGATTATGACTTGGCAAACAAGACGGCAAAGGAACTGCTGCATGCCATTGATGCACATGTATTCCCATACTTTCAGTTATCACTGAAGCACAGGCAGAGTTTGTTTGAGAACGGAGAGTTTCGAAAAAACATTCAGATTTGAGACACGTACCTGGCCTTAGAATTCTTCATGATCCTTCTAATATTGGAGCACCTGATAGAATACATTAATAATCAGGAGAGTTCAGCCCGATAAAATAGAGGTGATGGCGAATGAACGGACGGGTCATGGCTGCAGGAGAGCAACCAGGAGGCAGACCATCCAGACAAATTAATATTGTATTGCGTAACCAGGAACCTCAGATGTTGGTCAAAGACGAAGCAGCGGCAGTACAGGCGGCTAAGAGTATAACCAAACATGCGCACTTCCAGGAGATACAGGGTGAATTGGAGCAACTGGTTGGACTTGAAAATATCAAGGACTTGGTATTTGAAATCTATGCTTTCCTACAGATTGCTCAAATGCGTACCGAAGCAGGCTTACTTAGTGGCGCGCACGTGTATCATATGATCTTCAAAGGTAATCCGGGGACTGGTAAGACAACTGTAGCCAGAATTGTTGCGAAACTTTTTCAGAAGATGGGTGTGTTGAGTAAAGGACATCTTATTGAAGTAGAGCGTGCGGATCTGGTAGGAGAGTATATCGGTCACACGGCGCAGAAAACAAGAGATCTGGTCAAAAAGGCACTCGGTGGGATCTTGTTCATTGATGAAGCATACAGTTTGGCACGCGGTGGTGAGAAGGATTTTGGCAAGGAAGCCATTGATACGCTTGTGAAGTCCATGGAAGATAATAAAAATCAGTTTATACTGATTCTTGCCGGGTATTCGGAAGAAATTGATTTTTTTCTCCAGACGAATCCGGGGTTACCTTCCCGCTTTCCCATTCAGGTAGAGTTTCCAGACTATAGCATTGATCAGTTGATTCAAATCTCTGAGATTATGGCCAAAGAGCGTGATTATATTCTAATGCCACAGACCATACTCAAGTTGAAGCAACATTTGCTTCAGGAAAAAAATGATTCGCTGCATGCGTTCAGTAACGCCAGATACGTTCGTAATGCCATTGAGCGTTCAATTAGGCATCAGGCGGTTCGTTTGTTGGAACAATACTCAGAAGGCAGTCCAGGTAAACTGGAGCTGATGACAATCCGTACAGAGGATTTGAACTTTGAGCGAAAGTAAGCGATAATATAGTTTTTACACCAGCCGGCCGGGCCAACCGGTTCGGCTTAAGGCATGCCATGGCATATTCATGGCAATGACGATTAATCAACGGATTAGTAATAAGAGGGAGTGAACATATACATGACAAATGGCACACATGATACAGATATGGTCAAAAAAGATCGCGCCGTCTTGGTGAGTCTTGTTACGGATGATGTAAAACGTACAGGTATCAATCCGGAGTACTCTTTAGAGGAACTGGTGAAACTTGCCGAGACAGCTGGAGTGGAAGTGCTGAGTGTACTTTCTCAGAACAGGGAAAAGCGTGATACTAAATGGTTCATTGGTAAAGGTAAGGTGGAAGAGCTTCGTGCAATTGCGGAGGAACTCGGAGCAACTACAGCTATTTTTGATCAGGAATTGTCAGGTGCGCAGGTTCGTAATCTGGAAGAAACCCTCGATCTCAAAATTATTGACCGTACCCAATTGATTTTGGACATCTTTGCACAACGTGCCAACACCAGAGAAGGTATCATTCAAGTGGAGTTGGCTCAACATAGCTACTTGCTGCCACGGTTGTCCGGTCATGGTAAGAACCTTTCCAGACTTGGAGGCGGAATCGGAACAAGAGGTCCGGGTGAAAGCAAGCTGGAGACAGACCGCCGTCACATCCGTGGTCGTATCGATGATCTGAAGCGTCATCTGGAAGAATTGACTCGTCATCGCAAGTTGCATCGTGAACGCCGTAAAAAGACAGGTATTGTTCAGGTGGCCCTTGTTGGTTATACCAATGCTGGCAAATCAACCTTGCTCAAGCAGTTAACTGCTGCAGATGTGTATATTCAAGATCAGCTATTCGCTACACTGGATCCAACATCACGCACGATGGAACTTCCAAGTGGTAAAGAAATTGTACTTACCGACACGGTAGGATTTATTCAAAATCTCCCGCATGATCTAATTGCAGCATTCCGTGCAACGCTGGAGGAAGTGAATGAAGCAGACCTGATCCTGCATGTTGTTGACGCCTCATCAGCTATGCGTGAAGATCAGATGCGAACGGTTAACACGATTCTGCAAGAACTTGGTTCAGGGGACAAGCCACAGTTAGTGCTTTATAACAAGAAAGATGCATGTACTCCTGAACAGCTTGAGATGCTTCCATTGGATAAGGACCATATCAAAGTAAGCGCATTAGACTCGGATGATCTACTTAAAATCCGTGAATTGATTCAGACAGAGCTGACAGGTGACACGAAGCGCTTCCGTATTCCGGCAGAACGTGGTGATCTTACGTCGGTACTCTACAAAATTGGTGACGTCGTGAATACCAGCTTTGAAGAGAATGATGTGATTTATGAAGTTGAATTGCAAAAAGGTGAATATGAGAAATTTGGTTATATGCTTGAAGAATTCATTGAATTGTAATATTCATGACATATTGATGTGATAAGTTGACACGATAATGGATAATCAACGTCAGATTCGTGCTATGAAGGGGAATGAAGTAAGATGGTAAGCTTTGATTCAGAAATATATGATCTTCAACATCAAGTGGAGCGTCAGATTGAAGGACAACTTCAACAGATTGATCGGATCACAGATCACAATCAATGGAAGGTCATTAATGCTTTCCAACAGCGAAAAGTAAGTGATTTTCATTTTGCAGGTTCAACAGGTTATGCGTATAACGATCGTGGACGTGAAGTGCTTGA
This sequence comes from Paenibacillus amylolyticus, assembly GCF_001570725.1. GTDB lineage: Bacteria > Bacillota > Bacilli > Paenibacillales > Paenibacillaceae > Paenibacillus > Paenibacillus amylolyticus_A. Next base: position 2,781,450 of record NZ_BCNV01000001.1, on the reverse strand, counting down.
TGAAGTATTTGCTGTTGTGTTCGGCGCGGAAGCCGCGTTGGTACGTCCTCATTTTGCTTCAGGTACACATACGATTAGTACAGCCCTCTTTGGCGTGTTGCGCCCAGGTGACGAATTATTGTACATCACGGGTAAGCCTTATGACACATTGCATAAAGTAATTGGCAAACCCGGCGATGGTACAGGTTCTTTACGCGATTTTGGCATCGGTTACCGTGAGACGGCTTTAACTGCAGAAGGTGGAGTCGACTGGGCAGCAGTTGAGAAAAGCATCACACCGGCTACAAAAGTCATTGGGATTCAACGTTCACGTGGTTATGACTGGCGCTCATCCTTCTGCGTTGCTGAGATCGCTGAGATGGTTACACGTGTTAAAGCGCTGAAACAAGATGTCATCGTATTCGTGGATAATTGTTACGGTGAATTCACGGAGGAACGTGAACCGACAGAAGTCGGAGTTGATCTGATGGCCGGATCACTTATTAAGAATCCTGGTGGAGGCATTGCTGAAACTGGTGGATACATATGTGGGAAGGAACAATACGTACAACTTGCAGCTTATCGTCTGACAGCCCCAGGAATCGGGGGAGAAGTGGGAGCAATGCTAGGGACAACACGTGGCATCTACCAAGGACTTTACATGGCTCCGACAATTGTAGGACAAGCTATCAAAGGAAGTACGTTTGCTGCCGCGATGTTTGCTCAATCCGGATTTGTAACCAAACCTGCTTGGAATGAAACTCGCACAGATCTGATCCAGGCTGTGCAGTTCAGCTCTGCCGAGCATCTGATCGCCTTCGTGCAGGGGATTCAGCGTGCAGCCGCTGTGGATAGCCACGTGGTTCCTGAACCTTGGGACATGCCTGGTTATGAACATCCTGTCATTATGGCGGCAGGTACGTTTATTCAGGGGGGAAGTCTGGAATTGTCAGCCGATGCACCTATTCGGGAGCCATATATCGGGTATATGCAAGGCGGATTAACGTACTCTCATGTCAAATATGGCGTTTTAATGGCGTTACAGACCATGAAAGATCGTAAATTATTGTGAGTTTATCTAACATGTCATTGACACTTGGTAACAACTAAATGTACAATAGGGTGAAGAATAGATGACTGGAAGGTTGATGAACATGGGTGATGAAATTCGCAGAAATATGGCCTTATTCCCGATTGGTATTGTAATGAAACTTACGGATCTGTCTGCACGTCAGATTCGTTATTATGAGCAGCACAGCTTGATCGTTCCTGCGAGAACGTCAGGTAATCAACGTTTGTTCTCTTTTAATGACGTTGAGAGATTGCTAGAGATTAAGGCTTTGATTGAAAAAGGAGTTAACATCGCGGGGATCAAACAAGTGATGAATCCTGTTTCGAAAGAATCCGAGGAAGCTACAGTTATCACGCCAGATACTGAAGTCAAACGCAGAGAGCTGTCCGATACGCAGTTGCATCGCTTGCTGAAGCAACAGCTTGTATCAGGCAAGAGACCTGGACAAGTATCTCTCATTCAGGGAGAGCTTTCCCGATTCTTTAATAAAAAGTAAATTCGCATAACTTGGCGAGTGAGGGGAAAACATGCACTTTTGGTGTGAGACTCCTTGACCCGTGGAACTTTCTAATGTACAAATATAACAGGCAAGCCAAATACGCAGATAAGAAAGGGAGAGGTTATAGTGAGTTATACAAAAGAAGACATTCTCCGCATTTCGAAAGAAGAAAACGTACGATTCATTCGATTGCAATTTACTGATTTGCTTGGAGCTATCAAAAACGTTGAGATTCCTGTGAGCCAGTTGACTAAGGCTCTGGATAACAAAATGATGTTTGATGGATCTTCCATCGAAGGTTATGTACGTATTGAAGAGTCCGACATGTACCTCTATCCAGATCTAGATTCTTGGCTTATTTTCCCATGGGTTGCAGAGAACCGTGTTGCTCGTCTGATTTGCGACGTATATCTTCCAGATGGTAATCCGTTCCCAGGAGATCCGCGTGGCATCTTGAAACGTAATCTGAAGGAAGCCGAAGAAATGGGATTCACTTCCTTTAATGTTGGTCCTGAACCAGAGTTCTTCTTGTTCAAAACAGATGAAAAAGGAAACCCGACTAACGAACTGAATGACCAAGGTGGTTATTTCGACCTTGCGCCTACGGATCTTGGTGAAAACTGTCGTCGTGACATCGTTATCACACTTGAAGAAATGGGCTTTGAGATCGAAGCTTCCCACCATGAGGTAGCTCCAGGTCAGCATGAGATCGACTTTAAATATGCTGATGCTCTGAAAGCTGCTGACCAGATCCAAACGTTCAAACTCGTTGTTAAAACGATTGCACGTCAGCATGGTTTACATGCTACATTCATGCCGAAACCACTGTTTGGTATGAACGGATCCGGTATGCACTGTAACCAATCCTTGTTCAAAGGCAATGAGAACGCATTTGTTGATGAGTCGGACGAGTTGGGTCTGAGCAAAACTGCTCGTCACTTCATGGCTGGAACTCTGAAGCACGCACGTGCTTTTGCAGCAATTACTAACCCAACTGTGAACTCATACAAACGTCTTGTACCAGGTTATGAAGCGCCTTGCTATGTAGCATGGTCTGCTAGTAACCGTAGCCCAATGATCCGTATTCCAGCTTCCCGTGGCCTGAGCACACGTGTTGAAGTTCGTAACCCGGATCCGGCTGCTAACCCTTACCTGGCTTTGGCTGTTCTGTTAAAAGCAGGTCTGGACGGAATCAAACGTGAGCTTTCCTTACCAGCTCCAATTGACCGTAACATCTACATCATGTCAGAAGAAGAGCGCGTGGAAGAAGGCATTCCAAGCTTGCCAGCTGACCTGAAAGAAGCATTGAATGAATTGATCCGCAGCGAAGTCATCTGCGACGCTCTCGGCGACCACGCCTTGGCTCACTTCTATGAGCTGAAAGAAATTGAGTGGGATATGTACCGCACACAAGTCCACCAATGGGAACGCGATCAATATATTACTTTGTACTAATAGCTCAATCCCTTGGCGCTCTAGCGCTGAGGGGTTTTTCTTTTTGTGGGCAAGTACCTATATATTTAAAGAAAAATCAAAGTGCCCACAAAATGCCCACAAAATATTTTTCTATTCGAAAATTTCTTCAGTGAATTTCTCAAATCTATCTATATTGCTTTTCTGGATCTTGCCTGAGATGTGGGCATATACATCTGATGTGATCTGAATACTTCCGTGACCTAATTGTTCTTGAACGAATTTCATATCTGCCCCGGACTCAAGTAAAAGAACCGCGCAGGTATGTCGGAGAGAGTGAATGGGGAGGGATGGGAGATCACAACGTTGTAAGATGCGGGAGAAGGCATTGAACAATGATGATTTAGGCATGAAGTTTCCATCTTCCCTACATAGAACCAGATCAAGGTCATGGTGGTATCTATCCCCAAGTATCCCTTTGTTATGTTCCTGCCACTCTCTGTGAAATTTGATGTCATTTACTAGATTTGTAGTAATTTTTATTTTTCTTTCTGATTTTTCTGTCTTGGTGTCACCGAATAATTCTTCTTTGTTTTTCGCTGTAAAATCTAAAGTTTCATCAATTGTAATAAAATGATTATCCAAATCAATATCGATCCATTTTAGAGCAGCTGCTTCGCCTTTTCGCATACCAGTTTCAATTAACACTCGGAAAAATATCCAGTATACATAACCATAATGACGAGAGTTTTGCATAAACAATGGTATATCATCGGAATCAATAAAGTGTACTTCCTTCTTTTTGCGCTTAATTTTTATTTCGACACCTAGACATGGATTTTTTTCTAATTTTCCGATTATAACAGCTTTTTGTAAGGCGTTATGCATTGTGGAATGAATCAATTCAACCGTACGTCGGCTATATCCTTTCTCACTAATATGGTTTATAAAATTTTGGTACATAATTGGCTTCACGTCTCGTATAAGCATGTTTTTAAAAAATGGGATAATATGATTTTTAATGTTGTTCTGATGAAGTAATAGTGTATTCTTACGAACACTTCCTTTCTTATATTCGTTGATCCAAAAATCCAGATAATCTTGTAGCGATAAATCAGATTGTTCATAGCCAGCAGCAAGTTTTCTTTCAAATTCTCTAACTGCCAACTGAGCTTCTTTTTTTGAATCGAATCCTCTTTGTGCCTTCTCTCGAAATTTCTGTGTGAAAGGGTCCTTATACCTTAGTCGATACTCCCATCCAGTCCCATGTTTTTTATAGCTAGCCAAACAAAAACCTCCCTTAAAGAACGTATGTTCTATTTTTATATATGTGAAGCCGCCATGCAGCGGCGTAAGCGCAAGTTACGTTTATAGTTCATATAGATGGTGTAATTCCTGAGGGATACCACAACTAATTAGATAATGTTCCATGGATTCACATTGTTCCGATGGTTTGCCATAGGTAAGAAGTTTCAATGCAAAAGTATTTGCTTGACGTTCAAATTTGCCAATGTTAAAAAAGGTATGTTTATCCATCCAAAACTGACTTATACCTGGATGCATGCAGTCGTGGGCTAGTTCATGTGCACATACGACCCTCTGCCATTCCTCAGTCAAGCCGTTGTCTATCACAATGAATCTACGCCTGAGTTTTCGGTAGTATAGACCCCGCGTTCCCTCATCGAAACTAACAAACCTAACCAATATGTTCCTTGCCTGTGCAATTGCAAAAGGGTCGGTTGTTTTATATTTACGAACAAGCTTGTGAATGATATCATCCAATCCATTTCACCTACTCTTTGGAGTCTTGGTCGTTTGGTTTCTTGCTATTTCGTTTCTTGCTATTTCGTTTCTTGCCATATGTTTCTTTGTTTAATTCCTTTGCTTCCCAGAATAGACCAGACAATATGTCCAACACACGTTGACGCTTTTCACCTTCAATTGGAACCCCATCAAAGAGGACAGGTTGATCATTCTCAAGCATCTTTCTGAAATCTGCAATATCCTTATTCGTTGCCCAGTCAGGTACATCAGCATTGTCAGTGATGGTTTCTTTTTGATCGCTGTTTCCAAGTAAATAATTCGGAGTCGTTTTTAAGATGGTGGCTATTTTTTCTAGGTCTGTACTTGAAGGGATAACCCTATCGTTTTCTATATGACCAAAGTTGGATCTACCCATACCTAGATGTTCTGCTATTATTATTTGAGTTAAACCTATTTCTTTTCTACGGTTACGAATACGCTCACCTAAAGACATTCTCTAGCCTCCAAAACATTTTTTTATAAAGGGTATTTTAAATACTTGACGGTATTTAAAATACCCTTTATAATCAGGATACAAGTTATATAAAAGGGGGTGAAGAAACATTGCCAGAGAAGCTGATTGAAAAACGCGGTAATCTTAGAAACAAGCGACTTCAACAAGGGCTGACCCAATCTATGCTAGGCAATGCAGTTGGCGTTTCTACTGAACATATCAAGAGCTTAGAATACGGTCGAGTCAATCCAAGTTTTAAATTAATGCTAAAAATTTGTGAAGTTCTAAAAGGAAAACCAGACGAATTATTTTAGTTCAGTAGGTAGTCAGAATACCTATATGAAGTATACTTTTGTTAATGGGTATTGTCAATACCCATTGTTTGAGGACGGCATTTTTTTATATCCACAAGGGTATTTTAAATACCTTCGATTATGATCCGGAGGTGACGATTTGGAAAAAATGATGACTATTAACATTAATGAAACAGAGGTATTGAAGCTTGCCCGAGAGCGCATTGCCGAATTAGTAAAAGAAGTGGATTCGGAATACGTATACTGGGATTCGGAGGAATTAATGAAGAGAACCTGTATGAGTTGGAACACCATACAGAATAATTTTTTCTTTGATCCACGATTTATAAAAGCGAAGCTTGGTGGAAAGTGGTATTTTCCCGTTCAAGAAACCAGAGAGTTTCTAAGGCAATGGCTTTTTGAACATTTGAAGAAAGGAGAAATGTAATTGTTAATTAAGATAAACGAAATCAAGGTTGCAGATAGAATTCGCAAAGACTTTGGCGGCATTGAAGAGTTGGCACTAGACATTGATCAAAACGGACTTATCAATCCTATAGTAGTAACACCAGATTATCAGTTAATTGCAGGAGAGCGCCGATTGCGTGCTCATCAGTACCTGGGACGCAAAGAGGTTGTAGTCCGAGTGATGGAAATCAGCGACTTCGAACATCAGCTTCGGCTTGAAATATCCGAGAACGAGCATCGGAAAGAATTCACCTTCTCAGAGCGAGTCGAGTGGGCTAAACGATTGGAAGAAGTCGAACGGATCAAGGCGAAGGACCGGATGGCTGGAGGTAAGGAAAATGTACCTGAGCATCCCGCTGGACAAGTCCGTGATATCGTAGCTGATCAAGCAGGCTTTGGATCAGGCAGAACCTACGACAAGGCCAAGTACATCATGGAAAATGCGACACCAGAAATCATCCAGCAACTTGATGAAGGGATCATATCTACACACAAAGCGTATGTGGAGACTAAGGAAAGGCTTGAAGCTGCTGTACGAGAGGCTGAGAAACGCGCTAACCAAGCGGAGCATGAAAAGGAAGAGCTCCAGCGACGATACAAGGATGCGATTCCAGCCGATCAGGTGGACGAAGCAATAGCGGCCGCTGTTGAGCGTAGAGACGAAGAGACGGGAGTCTTGCTTGAACAAAAAGAGCAGGAAGTTACTCGGAGGATCAAAGAGCGGGACCAGTACTGGAAGGAAAAGCTCGATGATGACGTTGAAGCTGAACGCCTGAAAGTTGAAGATCTGAAATCCGGGTATCAGAGAGCTAAAGAAGAACTTGAGGCACTTAAGCTTCAGCAACCTGATGATTTCGATGAACAGTATGCAACGGCTCAATTGAAGAAACTCCGCTTCGAATCAGACTACAACTCTACCCAAGTTAGTTATCACATTAAACAGTTTCTTCAGAAGGTTGGTATCACTTCGTTTATGCTTGGCGCAGTATCCGGTGCAAGTACCAGTGATAAAAAGCGGGTGTCAGAAGGTCTTGATATGCTTCAATCCTTCATTGACCAACTTCGACCAGCAATCAATTCCAGAAAGGTGGTAGAACGAAATGACATTGATTAATCCTAACCAGACTGACTTCTTGTCGGTTGTCGAAAGACAGATGCAGTTAACTGAAGCTCAAGGTAAGGCGATTCGCGGTTTGGTGGATGGCATCAGACAGATGCAAGAGGATGTGGCCGAAAAGGTTGGAGAGGTCCAGATGATGGTTCAGGAGGTCCGGGACAGCGTAACGCTTACGGATGCGGAGTGCTACCAACTCCAGTCTCTTGTCCGCAAGAAGTCGAACTCGTTAACAAAGGACAGGTACAAAGAGTCTGACGAGAAATTCAAGGACCTGGTCGGTCGTTATCGTAGGATGGTATGGAGTAAACTGAAAGATCGGTTTGAGGTAGCGAAATACAGCCATGTACGGCGTATCGACTTTGATGATGCGGTTGAGTTCATTAAGGAATTTCGTCCGGAAGATTATATCTGAGGGAGTTGAAACCTATGAGATTAAAATTCATGACGCTTGACGATTTGGCACGTATCTGGTCACACAAACCATTGCAACATGCAATTATTCAAAAAAACATTGCCAAAAAGAAATGATGATACGTGCTCATGAGTTATTGCAAACCAGAGTACTGCGAAGACAGATTAGAGATTTATGTGATACTGCGATTGATGCATTAGCAATGGAACGCAGCATCAAACCCATCAAACAACAAATTAAGATGCTCCGTAACGATCTTGAGGAATTAGAACGCTCAATCGATAAGAATGCAGAATATGAAGGACTAATCTGGAAAGAACCATCAGGCTATAAGGTTGAAGGGACAGTGATTGGTTTGTGTAAACACTGTGATAGAGAAGTGTTCTCTGGACAAAAATTTCCTGATCCAAAAGAAGAAGGACTCTTCTGTAACTACTATTGCAGAAGAGTCTACCGCAACAACAGTATCAAATGAGTCCTTAAGTTAATCGTGCTACCAACACGATCATTTGAAAAACAATTCAACGGCAGTATACCATGCAATTCAAAATTTGAAAATAGGAGCTGGAAAATATGAATTTAAATATCCTGGTAAATGATGCTATGGAGAATATTCAAAAGGATGGGTTTGTTGAAGAAGTTATTAAAAAGCAATTGGAGACTACTATCAAAAAAGTCGTTGAAGATTACTTTGGCTCCTATGGAGATTTCCGTAAAGAGTTGGAAAACCAAGTAAAAGAACAACTGGAAATTGATATGAGCAAACTTGGGATTGGCGGATACAATCTCATGGTTTTGAATGAAGTGAAGTCCCAATTGGAAACAGCGCTTCACATTCAGGGTGTCCAAAAAATAAAAGAAAATATGGAAAAAATGCTAGTTGGCGTCAAGTCAGAATACAAGTTATCTGAGTTAGTTGAGGCTATGAAAAAGGATAAGAACGAGGATCACGATAAAGATGGCGAAAAAATAGGCTTCATTCTTGAAGAGAGCGATTACGGTTACAAACACATTTACCTTGATCCTGAAAGTGACGGTACAGAATCATGGCGCTCTAGCAGATCGAAATACAATTATAAATATCAACTTCACTTAGATAAAGAAGGTCATGTCTACAATTCCAAAATTGACAGTCATGATTTATCCAAAAACAACGAGATCATGACATCGTTTTACGACTTCGACAAATTAATGTTCCAAATTTTCGCTACAGGCGCAAAGGTTATTGTCGATGAGGATGAAGTAGATACCTATTATGGTGATGATTATTAAAAATTAAAGTAGGAGTGACTGCATTGTCTTTACAAAAACAATATTCGCTAGGCGAGTTATACAGTCTAGCTGAACAGTGCAGTCACGATTATCCGGCTACACTGGCGCGGAAGATTGGGTATTTGACGGAGGTACAAGTTTTATTGGGCCGGAGAGCTGCGGAGGCGGTGAGGGACTATAAACGTCTATACGCTGAACGCAAGCGTGTATATGCAGAAGCCTACCTTGCTGCTGGGAAAGACAAAGCTCAGCGTGCGGAACTCGCTATCATCAAGATCCGTCTTCAGGAAGCCGATGCCGAGGCAGACAAGGTTCGATGGCATAACGCAGTAGAAAGTAATGACCAAGTTATAAACTCATTAAAATACAGCCTGAAGGTTCTGCTGGCTGAGTACAACAATCCTGCCAGCGGGAATAGGTAGGGCTGATAATGCGAGGTTGAATCATGGCAGAAATAAAATGGATCAAACTCAGTACCGGAATGTTCAGTGATACAAAGATTGAACTCATTGAAGACATGCCTGAGGCTGATACGATCATTGTAATATGGCTCAAGTTACTGACAATGACCGGCAAGGCAAATATGGGAGGATACATCATGTTGACTGAAAACATCCCATATACAGAAGAAATGCTATTGTCTGCTATTAAACGTCCTTTACCTGTTATAAAAATGGCTTTATCCATCTTTGAGAGATTCGGTATGTTAGAAGTTTCTGAACACGGAGCTTACTTCCTCCCGAATTGGGAGAAGCATCAGAATATTGATGGCATGGATAAGGTCAGAGCACAAACTAATGATAGGGTTCGCAAGTTTCGAGAGAAGCAGAAGTTGCTCTATCCAGGTCAAAAAACTAATCCAGATTGTAACGTTACAGGAAACGCTACAGGTAACGTTACTGTAACGCCCGGTAACGGAACAGAACTAGAACTAGATTTAGAACAAGAAAAAGATAGTAGTTGTTGTTTATCGCCCGAGGCTGATAACGATTCCAAAGATGAGGGGATACCGTCTTCCCGGCAAGGTACCGTTCCTGCCACTCCTGAAACAGATGCTGACTCTGGACAGGATGAAATATCATCGACTGAATTGGATTATCGCAACGCGGTTGCTAGCAAGTATTTACAACGCAGAGGTAAGGGCATGGATATATCTCCAGCGGATGAGGTGAGTATTTCCGAATTGATCAGAGACAAGGTGCCACTGCAAACGGCTCTTGATGGAGTTGACAAAGCGTTTGACAACTTTAAACCCAAGCATTCTCGGGACGAGATCAGGAGCGTGAACTACTGCTCTACAGTGATTCAAGCTCTCCATGCTTCGAACACAGAAAATTCGAATCAATCGGATACACAACGTGCAGCAGAACAGGTGCCTCCTGAAAACGTTGTTCCTGAAGTGCTAGGCGAACAGTACACCGAAAACGATCTTCAAAAAATGATTGCTGAACTAAGAGCAAAACAAGGGATGTGAAGCAGTGGGCAGCTTTCAAGAAGAGCTAAAAGCGTTGATGCCAGATCGGTTTTTGGAACGCCGAGCCTCTGCCATTGAACGGATTGATAAACACCCGGAGATACAGAGGCTTAGACAAGAATATCCAGCTCGTTCAGGAGACCTAACAAGCCCTAAAAGATACAGGGATGTATCTGAACATTTGTCTCAATGTGATGCGTGCGCCACGTGCCCTGGTCTAATGGGCTGTCAGAACGTCCAGAAGGGCCACAGGAGCATGGAAGAACCTAATCCTAACAAATCGGACGAGTTGGTGTTCAGGCTAAGGAAATGCAATTTGTTAAAGGCCTACGAGAGACAACAGGGGATTGGTCAGAGAATCAAAAGCCATTTTATACCCGCTCACATTTTGGACGCGACCTTTGATGACATCGAACCTGATCCGCAACGCTTACCCGCCATTACGGCGGCGGTTAAATTCTGTAGCACATTCGTTCCAGGGCAAACGACAAAAGGGTTGTATCTTTACGGTCCTATGGGTGTAGGTAAAAGCCGGATCGCCGGAGCGATTGCTCAAGAACTAGCCAAATGTGACATAGATGTGCTCATGGTTTATGTCCCGGATTTTCTACTCGAAGTCAAGGATGCTATTGGTTCCAAGACAGAAACAGTTGAGAGCAAACTTGATTCTCTAAGGACAGCATCTGTACTAATACTCGATGATATTGGAGCTGAGACCTTAACCATTTGGACAAGGGATGAAGTGATTGGGCCAATACTCCAGCGGCGCATGGAGCGACTACCGACAATATATACTTCCAATTTGACAGTTAATGAACTGAGACATCACTTTGCTAATGTGAAAGATGCCAAAGAGATGGACAGAAAGCAGCATGAGAAGAAGGCAGAGCGGATCATTGAACGGATCGAACCTTTTTCAAAAACAATATCGGTAGGTGGAAGAAATAGACGGAGGGGATAATCGAATGTATAAAACTTGTGGTGGAGCAACAGTGAAATATCAGTTTATTGGTGCAATGATGATGCTCGGACCTTGCCCGGAGTGCAATCCCAACGCAAAGAAAAAACCTCAGGAGGGGAATCGTCCTTATGAAAATATTCGTTGATAGCGAGCTACTTGCAGAAGCCTTGGAAGATGCAAGTAAGGCCATTGCAAGCAAGAACATTATGCCAATCCTGGACTGCTTCTTGATCGAAGCTGGAGCGGATGGGATCAAGGTAACCGGAACGGATACAAGAACAACGATACAGTCTTACATTTTCAGTGAACATGTTCAAGTTGATTCGCCTGGTCAGATTGCACTCCCTAAGCTATCACTGGAAGTGATCAAGAAATTGAATGGCGATGTGAGCATTGAGAAGCAGGGAAACAACGTGATTATCATTTCTCGGAAGAAAGAAATAGATATGGGTGTCTTCGATACAGAAGAGTTTCCGAGAGTACCTGACATTGATGATAGCGAGTTGTTTGAAACTACTGGCAAAGAACTTAAACGGCTTTTCAGAAAAGCGACCTATGCTGCTGATCCAACCGGCAAGAATGCGGCAATCCTAGCTGGAGCACATGTTTACATTAATAACGGAGTATTTGGCATTGAAGCGACAGACCGGCATAGACTTGCAAAAACGGAGCAGCGCACAGAAGTAGGCAACTTGGGTGGAGCTGTCATTGAGGCTAAGGCATTGGGTGAGTTGCAAAAGATTATCTTGGATAAAGACAATCTTGAATTTGGATTTTCGAAATCCTTCACCGGAGAAGTGGTGTACGTATTTGCGAGAACAGACCGTTTCACCTTTTACTCCCGGGTATTGGAGGGGGCGTTCCCGGATGTGAGCCGGATGTCGATTGTGCCAGATGGTGTTACCGAGGTGATCGTAGATAAAGGAGAGATATTGAGTTGTCTTGACCTCGTATACACACTTGCCAAGGAAGAAAAACATAACCAGGTCGTCATCAGCATCACAGAGAATGAAGTGAGCATTCGCGGCAAAGGAAGAGAATCTGGAAAGGCGAATGAGAGTATAGTTCCAGTTTTGTTTAAAGGCGAAAATTTTGCCGTTGCACTGAATTCCAAGTACTTCATAGATGCTATCAAAGCATTAGAAGGAGATAAGGTGACACTGGTTTTCCCTGGTAAGTTGAAGCCAATTTATATCCTGGATGAAAGTGACGAGAGATCACTCCACATTGTACTTCCTTATAGGACGGAAGAAGTGTAATGAACAAATATAATGCAACCAAAGTGATTGTCACAGAAGACGGGACATTGTTCTCGGAATGGATCGTTAAAAAGCACAACCTTGTTATAACTGGAATACGATTCGATAGCATGGCTGAGGGAGAGTATTACCAACTGCTCCTCCAACAGAAGAAATACGGAGATATCAAGGATTTTGAATGCCATCCTAAATTTGTTCTTCAAGAGAAACCGAAGATCACTTATATCGCTGACTTCCTGGTAACAGGATTAGATGACAGTCAACGGGTGGTGGATATTAAAGGAATGGAGACCTCCACGTTCCGAGTCAAACTGAAACTATTCCAAGCTAAATATCCGACTTTACCAATAGATATACTCGTTAAAAAACGCGGGGAATTTAGACCGCTTGCCCAGTATAAGAAGGAAAAATCAGCGCGTAAACGAGCGGCGAATGCACTTAAAAAACGAGCTGATGAAGGGAGAAAGCAAAATGAAAATCAAACATACCGTAATCAAAAACGAGGACGTTGAAAAACATCTTAATGAACTGGAGAGAGTGCAGATGCTGCGGCTTCTCAATAAGGTCCGGGTAGGACGAGCTTCGGAAGGGAAACAGGCGGTGAACACGTATCTGATCGTAAACACTGATGAGGTCTATGCAACTGATGTTGTTCAAATTCTCAAGGATAATGGTCATTGGGGTCCGACACACGATCCCAATCAAACGGAGTTTAGGTTTGAGGGAGATACGATGGAGCTTCCCTAGAATATGATACTCTCTAAATCAAAAGTAAAAGGAGCAAGAGGTTTACTTATCCTCTTGCTCCCTCACTTCTTGCTTATGTTTTTCAAGACCTTTAGTTATAAGTGTTCTAATTGCCACATTACGGTTAGACAACTTCTCGTTGTGCCAGAACTCCTTAATTTCATCCAGCATTTCGTTAGGAAACGTCACCAGTACTTGAGTATTTTTATCCTTATCTACAGCCAAGACGTACCCCTCCTTTTACAGGGATTATAAGTTATATAACTTATATAACCTAAAGGTCGATCGAACATAGTCCAAGGAAACATTTCCTTACCTCATATTAAGAAACAATTTACTGGAATGATCTACATTGTACTGGAACTTAATAGTCAATTGGGAGGTGTGCTCTGTGACTGAAGCCGAGAAAGATGAATTCTCCGCAGCTTTATCTGAAAGGTATACGCAGGTTAAACAGTTAAGTTCTCCTAACAAAGAGTTGATAAACATTTGGGATGCGGTGATTAGTGACTTGCCTCTGGATATAAAATCAAAGTTTGAAGAAAAACAGAGTCAACTTTCGACTTTGTAAAGGAGGTTTGGATGTGAGTACTGTAGATTTGAATAATTTTGATGAACAGCCTACAGAAGTGCAACAAGCTATTGCTTTTTATGTTGGATACACAGTAAACGGAGTAAAAGCTACTGCTCAGGAAAGACAGGTTCATTACGCTGTTTTAGAGCGTGCTGGATTGTTGGAACCTATAAAATCCGTAGTGGGTATGTAGTGAATTAGGTTCAAAATATAAGCATAAGGACAGGAAAAACGTTGGAAAGGTGGATGAGGAAATGGCCCATCAAACATTCTGGAAACCGGAGAAAAAAGTAAAAGAAAAGAAAATGAGCAGCTTCGGGCGGAGAAAAAAAGACAAAAAGCCTGTACCGGAATGGAAGAAGGACATTTTATCCCATCACCAATCCAGACCAGGCTCGAAAGAGCGCGGCGATTTTCCAAAAGAAGTCATAGCTAAACTTATTGAAGAATCAAACGGAATTTGTGAATGCTGCAAAATCGCGGAAGGGACGACTACTCACCATGTCTATCCGCGAGGCAGGAAGGGACGCGGAGTTAAGACAAACGGTCTTCGGCTTTGTTGGCCCTGTCATGATCGGATTCAAACCAATGAAGAATTACTCCAATTTTGGATTTCCGCCTTCCGTGATAAATATGGAGACCGCTTCTGGTTCGACGAACAGGATTGGGATGAATATAACCGGAAGCAAGAGGTGCAGCAGAAAGCGGATCAGGAGAAACAGAACCGTCAGCAATCTTTGAACCCGGTTAAAGAACTAATTTCTTCTGCGGCAGGACGTTCATTGAAAGCAAAAGAGGTCAGGCTTATTGAAATGATGGATGATAAACAAATCGCAATTTTCGAGGCTTTAATTAACGATATTGTAAGAGTTGAAGAGAATCATCAAGTCCCGTTTGGATACGGACATTTCGATGATTAATATGCAAGTAATTCGTATAACAACGAAAAATTATAACATTATTTGGAGTTGTGTTTCTCTGGATAACAGAGGAAGGGAGACAAGACACATGAGAAAGCTGAGTTTGTTTAGCGGTATCGGCGGAATCGACTTGGCAGCTCATTGGGCAGGCATGGAGACGGTAGCATTTTGCGAACGGGAGCCGTTTCCGCAGAAGGTTCTTCAAAAAAACTTTCCCGGAGTACCCATATACGACGATGTATGCACACTTACTGCAGAGCGATTAAAGGAGGATGGAATCATTGGAGACGGTAGAACAATTGACATTATTTCCGCTGGATTCCCCTGTCAGCCATTCAGCCACGCCGGACAACGGGGGGGCACTGACGATGAGCGTTATCTCTGGCCGGAGGTTGTGCGAGTCGTTGCAGATGTCCGGCCCACTTGGTTTGTTGGCGAAAATGTTGCTGGACTCCTCAGTATGGCAGAGCCAACTGGGGGAACTACAGTGGAAAGCAGAATTGCTGCCAGAGAAGCGGACGAAGACTTTTACGAGACGATATATACACAACAAGAGATTATGCTTATCGGACGTATCTGTCAGGACCTTAAAGACATCGGTTACGAAGTCCAAGTTTATGTGTTTCCGTCTGCATCTGTCGGGTCCTCGCACAAAAGAGACCGGACGATCATTGTGGGCAACACCGAGCGCGGCGGATTCGGTTGGGAATCACGGCGGAGGTCAGAGCAAGAGCCTAAGAACAGACATTTACAATACGACGAAGGATTACTGGGCGACTCCACAAGCGCGGGATTTCAGGAGCGGAGACGATCCGACTGGACCGAGAGCGCAACGGAAACAGGAACAAGGATGGACGAGGAATCTAAACGACCAAGTGAAACTTTGGCCCACTCCCAAATCAACACTGAGGGGCGATTGTCCATCGGAGAGAGAACGCAGAACACCGGATCTGCATGCAGCAGTGAAGATGTGGCCCACGCCGCGTGCAAACGATGCGGAGAAACGCGGGGAGATCAATGCGGAGGACCCAAGGAACGGACTTCCGGGAGCAGTTCGCATGTGGCCGACTCCAGCAGCTCAAGACAGCAAAAATTCAACCCTACCAGAATCGCAGAAAGAACGGGATTCGGTACCAGGTGCATTGATGAGAGAGGGACATACAGGGCAGCTCAACCCGGAGTGGGTGGAAACACTCATGAATTTTCCAATGGGTTGGACGGACGTGGAATAAATTCGTTGGATGATTTAATCGATCTTATACATGAATACCCTCAACCGGCACTCATGGGGATGCCTCAGTACGATTGGGAGCCGTCGCGGGTAGCATCCGGCATTAAGGACAGAACGGGCCGACTCAAGGCGCTGGGCAATGCCGTTAACCCACTACAAATATACCCAATCATGGTAGCCATAAAAGCAATATACGATCGGCTATAACAGAGGAAGGGAATACCCTCCCTTCCCACCACACAAAGGAGCGGATAAACATGATTAGATCATCAGCGATCAAACCAGGTAAAACATTCATCGGCAGAAGCGGACTTATGAGACGGGTTAACCAGTTCAGAATTTGTGGCGCTAATGGATACGGTTGGGTTGGAGATGTGTTCTATACACCGGTTGATCGGAACGGCAAGGAAGGCAAGGAGAAATCATGCTACTCAGGCGATTTCGCAAAATGGGCTGTGGAAGAACTGAATCCTCAAGAACCGTTGGAAAAAGGGGATCGAGTAGTAATGCACACCTGCTATGAAGCCCGGAAAGAGAAGTACAAGGATAAGGTATGGACGGTTACTTCGAATCCATGGGACCTGTGCGGATCGGAAGTGGTGAATTTAGAAGGGTTTAACGGTGGCTTTGCTACGGAGTATCTGAAAAAGGTAGAGGTTTAAAACATATCTGGGCTAGGCCCACCAAAGGAGAGGATAACACGCATGTCCGAGTGGAAATCAGTACCTTGTGAGTTTGAAGTAATTAAGGATGTCTATTGGGACGACTGGGGGCGGTTCGTAAAAGTGTTCCGCAAGGGAGATATTTGTCAAGGTAAGTTATGGCCTGATGGCAGCGTAAGTGCTGAGAGCACGATTTATGACGGAATCAGTGACAATGTTGATTCGGACAGTATCGTAATTCGGAAATAGAGGCTTTAGGGCCTCTTTCCCAGGGAGGGATATACAGATGGACTATAACAAATTCACGGAAGATCTGAAAGCAGCGCACAAGGCATCACAAGCGGCGACAGAAGGCATGCAGGATGGTGGAACAGCGAATCTGGATAAAGTGTTTATCCGGTTGCCGAGGGCGCGGGAAACCAAGGTCCTGGAAGCAATAAAGGCAGCGGGATTGTATTGCAGGGGTAAGCGGCGTTGGATAGGTGACGGATACATGATTACGGTTAGCTCAGGGCAGGCGAGTGTCAGAGACAAGGCAGTCACGGTTTTCGCTAAAGAACTATTCATGAACGGATATGACGTCTCTGCTTATAGACAAATGGATTAGGGGAGGAAGAACAATCATGAAGGCTATAACAATTATTCAGCGGTGGGCGACACTGATCGCCATTGGAGCAAAACAATATGAAACACGCAGCTGGCCTACTAAGCATCGGGGCGAGATTGCCATCCATGCCGGGAAGAAGATCGACAAGGATGCCTGCAAGTATCCTGAGATTCGCGCAGCACTAGAACAGCATGGATACACAGTAGATAACCTGCCAACGGGTGCGGTTGTAGCGATTGCTAAACTGACCAACTGCCTTAAATCGGTGGATACATGGACAGATGGTTATGAGTTGGAAGGAAACAGATTGGTTTACTCTCCAGAATATGAATTCGGAGACTTTGAACCTGGGCGATATGCATGGGAAATGTCGGATGTAAAGATGCTTATGAAGCCTCTAGCAGCTAAAGGCCAGCAAGGATTGTGGAACTTTGCAAACTAATCTTAAGGCAAGGGGCCTGTGGGCCTCTCCCTACTAAGGAGGGTATACAAGATGCTAGAAATCGAATTCAGAGGAAAACAGATTGCTCCAGGTGAGATGCAGCACAAATTCGTATATGGTGATCTAATTCGCAGTCGAGGCAAGTTCTACATTAACCCACATTGTAACGGTATAACCGTAAACGGACACTTAGGACAATTGGTGGTTATGCATGAGATTTCTATTCAAACAATCGGACAATATGCTGGCTACCATGATGATTCAGATGATCAGGTGAAAGTATATGAAGGCGATGTAGTGCAGTTTGAGTATGAGGGCGAAGGACACACATGTGAAGTGAAACATGAGGGAAGCGGATTTATGTTTGTGGGTGATTCGCTACCAGACGGATACCTTTGGGTATCAGAGCTGATTGAGTTTGACAGATCGTATTGCTGGGCTGAAGGCGTAATGGTAGTTGGAATCATCCACGATGATGGCTTGGCTCCCAAGGAAGGAGTGGAACAATGAGCCTGTATGAGTTTGGAGCGAGAGCATGGGATATCGAAACCAAAGAGATGTCATATGACTTCTTGGACCGGAGCTGGTTAAAAGTGTGCGTCCTATCTCCGTATGTAGTGTTGATGCTTAGATCCGGGGTTAAAGACAGCAAAGGTAAGGATTACTACGATGGCGACATCGTTAAAGTGAATAAGTTAACTTTTGAGAGTAGCAGCCCGTTGCCTGAAAATCTGGTAGTGAGGTTATACGGAGGCATGTTTCAGTTATTCAGAGACAAAGAACCTTTAATGGGTTTGCATTTGGGATATATAGCAGACGGAGAAGTGATCGGAAATGTCTATGAAAATCCTGAACTGTTGGTTAAGGAAGGAGCGGATAAGCATGAATAAGAACGATATGAACGTGATATTCAATGTAACGCCTGAGAGCATCAAGCAATCAATGGAGGATAATTCACGCGATGATCGGATGTGGGTGGTGGCTCCATTTGCGAACAAAGCCAGCATTCGCGCACCAGTTAAGCAAGGTAAGTACAAGGGCTACCATCGTATTAAATGCGAGATATGGGTCCCTGAGGACGCGATAAAGGGCAAGGGTATATTGGAAGACTTCGGAGCCTTTGCGGTGCTGAGCGTGCCAAAGAATCGCGTACAGCCGCATATGGGTGGGGAAGGAGCGGATACAGAATGAGACAGTTCGGATTAAGTTATGACGATGCCATTGCAATACAATGCTGTCTGGTGATCGGTCTTGAGGCTCAGAAGATTAGATACGATGAACACTTTCATGAAATGACGTTCCCTGAAAGAATGACAGCGCAATTGGACTCTTCAAGAACCATGAAAAAGATTGCATACCTCAACAAATTCACCGGGGTCCATAGCAGACGGAGCCTGAAAAGGTTAGGGAAGTTGGTGGTGGAATGAGCAATCGTGTAGCTGGTTTGATAAATGAGTGGGAAGGCGTAGCTCCAGAGGATTTGATTGAAGCTATAAAAGAACGTGACCAGGCAATGAAAGAAATGACAGAGATCAATGCAAGTATTGCGGCTGAACGGGACGAGACAAAACGTTTGCTTGAGTGGTTTCAGAACAGGTGCTTGGAATTTATGAACGAGAAGGCAAAGTGGGAAACGCAGGAGGGAACGGCATGAGCACAGAAGAAAGAGTAGTTATCGTACCTAAGCAAGAAGACATTGATGATACTAATAAGATTATTCAGTTAAACTTTTTTTCGGATGTGGATGAAGAAGATATCCGTAAAACCAAATGGCTTCTTGGTAAATATGTGGACATGATTGACATCATTCAAAATTATGAGTACGCACTCAAGCAGATCGAGAATGGTATGTCAGCTTATGAGTTGTTGTCTGCGGAGGGAACGGTTGCGAAACGCGAATCAGGCCATGAACTGACTGCTGATGTCACTGCAAACGCTGTTATCATGAAGGATAAGCGGCATGCCAACTACGAGCTATACGTGTTCATATCCAACAATGTCCGATTTGCTATAAACAATTTAAAAGATGTCCACGAGGGTGTAGCAGCGAAATTGCTGTTTCTAGATGGTAAGAAGTATTTGAAAGCTCAAGAATACATGGAGAAAGGATATCGTAAGGATGTTCCTGGTATAGCTGCAACTACGTTTGCAGATAAGAGGCGCAGGGCTATAGCAAATATAGCTAATAGTTTGAAATTTAATCGGACATTGGATTTTGTAACAATAGATTATGGTCGTGGAAGAAATGAAGAAGGAGAAATAGGATTATTAATTCCTTCATGAATTGAATTTTCAGTAGCATTACAATACAAAAGTCTACCAATTTCCGCTAAGGTAAAAAGTAGACCTTTGTATTGTATTAAAGATATTTCGCTTGTTCTTTTGCTAACGCTTCAGCAAATTCATTTAACTTGGAATTATCTTCAAATTTTATTTTTTCGCCATCTGATAAAAAAACAGTTAAATCTGTCAGCTTTCCAGTCGCAGTAATTCTTCCTTCACCAGTTGAAATTTGATTTAGTTGGTAGCGAGTTAACTCATTACCTTCATGGTCATAAATCCAAAAGTTACCTTCGCCAATTGCATATTTTTTTCCATTATGATTATATCTTTCTCACCTCCTAACAACTTATTTTCAACATTATAAAAGGAATATCCTCCTTTGGTGTCGAACAATGTTGTTGGGGGTGAATTTTTATATGGAGCATAAAATCTACCATACAGAGTTTCATGTAGTTGAAATTGTGAATGTCAACAAGTTTGGCTTTAATGGTACAAAAACTGACACATGGATCTGGGAAATTACAATCGCTAATCACGGTACTACCTATTTAGGTAAAGCGGTAGAATCCAAAAAGAATCAGTCTATCGATTGGGTTGAACTTAAGTCTATGCAACCTTTAAACGAGATGATTGAGCTCTGCAAGAAAAAAATTACTGCTAATTCTTGATTAGAATCTTATTAAACATTACTAAAAGCGTAGTGTTTTGGGACAAATATTATGATAAATTCTATCCATATAATAACGCAAATAAAAGGTCGCTCTTAGGAGCGGCCTTTTTGTATTGGAGGGAAGAGTATGGATGGTCATTTTTACAGCAGAAATGAACCGGCTATCCCGAGGGTTTCGGACAAGCAACCAGAGAAATGTCGGGGCTGTTGTTTGGGAACCTGGACAGGGGTTGTTCAGATGTGTATTATGCCGCGCTGTTGGAAGTCGAATCATGGTCAAGAGAAGGTGACTAAATGAGAAAGGTACAGCCGATCCGTGATGAACGGGTTATAGATGGAATGAAGGAATACTTCTATATACGAAGCATGCGGAATTACTTATTTTTTTGTATGGGCATATACAGCGGACTTCGAGTATCTGACTTGCTCGAACTCAAGGCGTGGCAAACTAAAGGGACCCATATCAGTATGGTTGAGCAAAAAAATAAGCATGCGAAGACTTTTATTATCCATCCGAGTATAAGAGATGATCTGGACGAATTCACTGCTGACATGCGACCAACTGATTATCTGTTTGCTAGTCGTCAGATTAAAACGATCAGCCGTATGCGAAATAAACCGATCGATCGGACAACAGCCTATCGTTTTTTACACGAAGCAGCTCAGGAATTCAGGTTAAAGGATATCGGAGTCCATTCATTGCGGAAGACATGGGCATATAGGCTCTACATGGACAATCCTGAGAACCTAGCGTTACTAATGGATATGTTTGGACACAGCGATCCAAGGGAGACTTTGGACTATATCGGGCTGACTCAGGACATGATGGACAAGGCAATCTTGAATTTAAGGTGAATTTAGTGCAACACAATACGGTTTATATTGCACTCATTTTTCAATTAGGAAGACATTAGATGAAGAAACATGTTTTTTCATGCCTGAAATGAGTGCAACAGAATTACCTTTATGTTTCAGTCAACTTACATTATTTGGTGAATATGAGTGCAGAACAACAGCCTGCGATTCACACGGAGGCTTATTTTGATTCGTAACGTTTGACTATTACTGACCTTAAATAGGAATTCCAACTCAATTACATGAAAGTGGTGATAATTTTGTGAGCAGGAAGCAGAATCCGAATCGTAAGAAGGCGTTCAAAATTTGGAAAGATAGTGGCGCTGTAATGAAGCCGAAAGAGATTGCAGAAAAGTTGGGAATAACACCTGAATCGGTCCGGAAGTGGAAATCACTGGATCAATGGGAAGGGAAGATTGCGAACGCTAAACCTGGTGCTCCTCGTGGTAATCAGAATGCTAAAGGCAACAGAGGTGGTAAAGGAGGTCCGCTCGGCAATCAGAAAGCTGTGACACATGGATTGTTCCGTAAGTTCGAGCCGCAAGATCCTGAGTATCTAGAACTCATAGATATCGTTCAGCAAATGGAACCTATAGACATGATCTGGCATAACATCACCCAGGGATTCCGTAAAATCATTTGGGCGCAACGTATCTTCTTCATCAAAGACAAAGAGGATATGACCAAAGAGTTGAAAAAAGAGAAACCAGGTGAGTATGGAGATGAATATGAATGGGAAATTCAATTCGCTTGGGATAAATACGCTAGTTTCATTAAGGCAGAGGCCACGGTCATGCGCGAGATTAGGGGAGCCATCAAACAATTCCTTGATATTGCACCGCAGGAAGATGAACGCAGATTGAAACTGGATCAGATGCAGGCCAAAGTTGATAAAACCCGCCTTGAGATCGAGAAACTGAAGAACGGTGATGGAGATACCGAGGATGACCTCATAGAAGATTGGGTAAAGGCGGTGGAGTCTGGTGAGTAAAGAGTCTCCACAAACAAAACGCCGCTTTGCTGCATTCAAAAAACGTATTCCAGAGTACCGGAAGAACCCGGTTCTTTTTTGTGTGGAATTACTGAAATTCACTCCTGATGAGTGGCAGGCAGAAGTGTTAATGGATATAGCGGGAAGTCCACGGGTGTCGGTGCGATCTGGACAGGGTGTGGGGAAGACCGGTCTTGAGGCTGCGGTGGCATTATGGTTTCTATCATGTTTCCCGTTTCCGAAAGTTATCTGTACAGCTCCTACACGTCAGCAGCTACATGATGTACTTTGGGCAGAGATAAGTAAATGGCAAGAGAAGAGTCCTCTGCTCAAGCGAATACTCAAATGGACTAAAACGAAGATTTACATGCGAAATTATGAGGAACGATGGTTTGCTACAGCCCGGACAGCAACTAAACCTGAGAACATGCAAGGTTTCCATGAAGACTACATGCTGTTCATCGTAGACGAAGCTTCTGGGGTTGAAGATCGTATCATGGAAGCAATCCTGGGTACGCTCTCAGGTGAATACAATAAGCTGCTTATGTGTGGTAACCCAACCCGAACCAGCGGAGTATTTTATGATTCTCACAACCGAGATCGTGCTGACTACAATACACATAAAGTATCCTGTTTGAACAGTCCTCGTACAAGTAAAGAGAACATAGCTATGCTTGAACGCAAATACGGTAAAGGATCTGATGTATGGCGTGTCCGGGTTGAAGGTGAGTTCCCACGAGGGGAATCCGAAACATTTATTGCGTTGGAAGTGGCTGAATTCGCTGCCAAGGAAGTAAATCTTTCTCCAGTCGGTGACATCTTGACGATTGGCTGTGACGTTGCTCGTTTTGGTGACGATGAGACGTCCATTTACGCAGGGATAGGGCCGGTAACAGTTGGACAGCATCATCATTTCAAGAAAGATACTATGGTCACTGCCGGCTGGGTTTTGAATTTGATAAGGGACTTGTTGCCACATTACCCGGAAGTTGTCCATACGAGAATCAGGATTGATGATACCGGCGTGGGTGGTGGAGTGACGGATCGACTGAATGAGATTATTGCCGAAGAAGGGCTTCCTTATGAAGTAATTCCGATAAATAACGGATCATCCTCATTGGATGAACATTACGGAAATTTAGGCGCAGAAATGTGGGCATCCATAAAAGGACAATTGGAGCAGAACATGAGCAATTACATGAATGGTGATCTTGCTGTTTTACAATTGCCTGATGATGATGTACTTACTTCCCAATTGACCGCAAGAAAATGGTCAATGACCAGTAAGGGGAAGATACTACTTGAGAGTAAGAAGGACATGAAAAAGCGCGGATTAAAGTCGCCTGACAGGGCAGACGCATATGTAATCACTTTCGGAGAATATTTGCTGGGAACACCTCAGTCTATGATGCTTCCCGCAATAGGAGGTGTGACAATAAAAAGATAACATTAACAGCAGTGGAGTGGAGTGAGATATACGCTCAAGGATATTCGTGCAAAGAAACGATCAGTGAGAGCAGGGGCGAAACTATTTCGCCCTATTTTATTGAGTGATCAGTCATTTTCATGTAATAGTTAAATGGGTAGATGGTATAATAACTTGAAGATTACAAAATTTTCATTAGAAAGGGGAGTAGCGGTGCGTAAAATTATTTTATTTTTAATTGTTATAGTGCTTGTTTGTTCAGCTTGTACAATGTTTAATGCATTCGAAGGATACATGAGAAAAGCCAAAGATTCTATGAAGGAAGGTAAATACGAGGAAACACTGGAGTACATACAAAACGCTTTGATAGAAGAGCCTAATAGTAAAGATGCAGCAGCCTTAAAAACAATGGCGACAGAGGCACTACTGAGGGAAAATAATAAGGCAGAGACAAAGAGATTTAATGAAGTTATAGAACCAATATACGAGAGACTTGTTGCTATAACAGAAGGTATAAATGAGGATGCTTCAAACTTATCCGTTTCCGAAGCTAAATCATTACTTCCCGAGCTGGAACAAATAAAAAAAGAGTTATCAGGGATGTCTAAAGAATGGAGTCAATCGGATGTTTACTCAAACACATTTCAATATCTTAATGGTGCATCTGAAGATTTGAAGTTATGTCTCACTGCAATAATTGAGGATGTTTCGGAACCAATTGAATTAAACGGAGACCATAGTAGATCAAATATTGTCACTCAAACTTTTAAGAGCAATGATTCGAAAATAAGAGCCCGCTTGTCATTTTATGACTATACCAGCAAAATGGAAAGTTTCTATGCTGGCATACCAACTAAATGAGGTCCTTAATTATTTGGTCCAAATATGAACCTTACTTGACCTCATATTGAGACTATGTTGAACTCCATATGACCATTTTTCCGTGATACATTAGGAGACATAGAAAAAGGCGCGAATGAAGCGTACGGCTGCACAATGTGGTACATGACCAGGGGTCGCTCCTCTCCTCTCCTTTTCTATATTCAGCAAAGAGCAAAGGGAAGTTTCTGCCTATGTTCCTTCGATTGTTATACTGTTTACAACGCAGACAATGAAGCGGAATTTATTCGGATGGATGAAGCGCTTGAAATTGTAATGAATAGACTCTCAAGTTCATAACGTGAAGTTATTCAGCGCAGTTACCTGCATAATGAGGGGGAGTTCGATTATATTAGTTGCGGAGAGATGGGAATAAGTGAAAGCACATTTAGAAGAATTAAGCTTGAAGCGGTGAGTGTACTTGCAAGTGCGCTGGGCTTAGAAGTCATACAAGAGCAAGCAAAGGAAGGCGTTTGTTGATTTATATTAAAAGCAGGGTAGGACTGATGTATTAACCAGTCTACCCTGCTTTTTTTAGAGTATCGTTGTTACTTCTTTTTAGTAGGCATCTTAATCACAAAGAACAACAAAGATAAGAAGAATAGAGCCTGTGAGATAG
This sequence comes from Paenibacillus amylolyticus, assembly GCF_001570725.1. GTDB lineage: Bacteria > Bacillota > Bacilli > Paenibacillales > Paenibacillaceae > Paenibacillus > Paenibacillus amylolyticus_A. The sequence goes on along the minus strand of NZ_BCNV01000001.1, from coordinate 2,756,068 downwards.
TTACCAGTAATCTGATTCCTTCACCGGAATCTTTTATACCAAATAGAATATCGATTATGGATACCAAACCTGTAGATATGAGTATAAACAGTGCGAGTATGTACACGTTTAGTCCTCCCTAAGTTCGATTTTATAGCAGGAAGAAGACAATCGCTCTTGCAGCTGGATCACTTAACCATCCCGGAACTCCAATGGACTGTAAGGCATTAGAAAGACCATCTTCTGCAGTACCTGAGAAATCTACCATGATATCCAAAGCTTGCATCAGTACTTGATAGCTGAGGTATGTTTTCAAAGTAGTTTTTGCACCAGCTGTCAATGGTAATTTATCTACGTACACTTTAATCTGTTCATTCCAAGCACGTGACCCAACGTTTTTGAGTTTTTTGATTAATTCTTGTGCTACTTCTTTTGCCAGTTTTGTTTTCCAACCAAGCGTACCTACTTCTCCAGCAGCAGTAGTCATTCCTAGTTCAGAACCAACAGTTCTAAAAAGAGCGTTGTAATCAACTTGTCTTAATTCTAATTCAGTTCTGGCATCTTTGTTAATAGGACCAGTGGGCAATTCAATTTGTGTCCCTGTGTTGACAGGTAAAGTGCCATTAGCAACTTGAGCGCTGGCGAAAGCGGGTAGTGTAAATGATGACAGTAAGAGTGCGGAAAGTGATGCGATTCCCAGTTGCTTAATTTTTTTCATAGATTCAGACCTCTTTTCATAAAATTTGGTTGTTACAGGAATATTATAGCACTAGCAATCTACCAAACACAAATTATAGGAATATAACCTTAAATTTTACATTAAGTTTACAAAGTGTTCTCTTGAAATTGTTGACTGATTAATGACATTATTTTGAATGAATAGTGATCGTTCGCTGGACTTTAGACGTGATATATTTGTAATGTGGAAATCGAGCGAGAATGAAACGCACAGCTGCAATAGCGGCATATGACGGGGGCGTTCCTCTTTTCGCTTTTTCTATTTTCAACAAAGCAACCGACGGGCCAACCGGGAGGCATTCGAGCAAAGGGGAACTCCTGAAAGAGTTTCTGGCTATGCTCCTTCGGTTGTTTTGTTGTTTTCAAATTCAAATCAAATTGGAGGTGAATTTCATGAAACCATCGATTGGACGCACAGTACATTATCAACGCTACGGAACACCAGGCGGCGAATACAAGAGCGAACCGAGCGCAGCAATCATTACCGAAGTTGTTAATGAGGATACAAGTGTTGTTCATGTGACAGTTCTAAATCCGACAGGCTTCCACTTTAACAGAGACGTACCGTTCTCCGAGGTTCCGAAACCGGGTCATTGGAATTGGCCACCACGTGTTTAATCATTCCGTTAGCATCAACGATATGATACAAATGCGAAACAGCAAGCAATCAGCAGGAAATGACGGGTTTGTTCCAGATCATCGGGACTCACCCGTTTTCTGTTCCTTGACCCTCATTTGGTAGCTTCAGTAAAATGGTCTTGTTCTTCCTCTATAGTTACATAGTACGTATGCATTTAAAGCAAAGAGCGTAGCGTTTTTGCGGCGACCGTTTCGGGCGCATGCTCTTAGGACGTAACATCAACATCATACATATCACATTAAAGTCGTTCCTTCACTGGATCGGCTTTTTTTATTGGAGGTTTATATGATCACTAGCAGAAGACGGAAGAAGATACGCATTCGCCCCAACAAGCAGCCAGAGAAGTGCAAAGGATGCCCGTGGGGCAGATGGGATGGCGTTAAACAATTTTGTTTGCGACCAAAATGTCCCAAGGACGTATGATATCTCTTGTGCATATTAAAATACAATAAGGGAGTTAGGTCAAATTTGAAGAAAAACAGAATAATAGCTTTTTCACTACTCATTTTATCAATACCAGTATTCATTAATTACGGATTATTTAGTTGGGAAGCTCCAGGGCTCAATGGAGATTCAGGTGATTGGCTGGGTTTTCTGGCAAATTTCCTTGGTCTGATTGGAGCTGTCTTAATTGCTTTGTTTCAGATGAAAGAACAGAAAGATGGCGAATTAGTTAGAGATATCGAAAGCAATCGTTCTTACATTGATGTTCAGGACTTTACTGCACCACTAATGTTAAAAGGGGTAGTAACACACGAGAATAGTAGAATAATACAAACAGACGGCTATGATGCACTAGTGAAGAGGTTCAGATCAAATGAATATAAGGAAATAAGTGTAGGCTACTTGAAAATGGCTCACTACGGTACTGCTGAATTGATTTTTGACTGTAGTTTTTCTCTAAGTTTTTCATACTTAAAAAACGGAATAAAAGTGTCAGATACTGAGTCTGTAAGCATTGGGGTCTTTGAAAAAGGGATTGAAATTTTTATTCCGTTAGTGCCTGAAGGAATAGATAAAGGTGTAGAAATAGAACTATTCACAGTAACTATTGATTATTCCACAATTAAAGGTGAAAGGTTACAACTACATCGTGACTATGTAAGTAAGAAAGAGACCCTATATTCAATAGTCAATAATGCCAAAAATACTATATTTGAATATGATATGAAGATGATTAACTGGATTTACCCAAATAAAATAGATCACACGAAACTAGCACCGTAACAGGTGCTTTTTCTTTTGCTCTCTTGTGACATAATGTGAGCCTGTTTAAGCTTCATAACATGAGAACGTCTGTTTGCAGGGATGAGCGTTTAGGAGAGCGGAGAACAGCAACAGAGTGAGCCTACGCATGCATATGATGATCACTCAAACGTTGAAACCAACTCAACACAATTATTGTCGTATATTGGGATTTATCATATGATTGTGATGGAGGTGTTATATGGAGGTTTACGAGGGTTATTCTATTCATGTGCAAAGGATTTCAGATGGGCGATATAAAGCTTTTTCAAATTCAGGTGACGAATATGTTGATGACAATGAGAAGAAAGCAATCGCTGGTCTGAAAGGTAAAATCGACAATATTGCAAAATTTCGGGCAATGCAGGAAGAATCGAAAAGAACGAAAGAATAAGGCACCTTCGGGTGCTTTTTTGTTTCCCTATATATCAACTTGACCACCGTCAATTAATGTCTGATACTGGAAGTTGTTCTGTCAGAAATTGTTGAGGAGTGGGCGTATGAAAAAGATAGGAATCATATTTTGGCTGGCTGTTTGTACAGTGTTACTTTTTTGGTTTGGGACATGGTATCTAATACCTAGGTTGTACGAAGAGCCCACCGGCTTAGGAGCTGGGACTTTTGGGGATATGTTTGGAGCAGTTAATGCATTGTTCTCAGGTCTTGCTTTTGTGGGGTTAATCTACACAATATTAGTACAGAGAGAAGATCTGCAAGAGCAGAAAAAGGCTATAAAAATGCAAACCTATGAAATGTCATTACAAGTAAAAGCTCTAAAAATGCAAGCAGCAGCCCTTAAATTGCAAGTCGAGGAAATGAAGAGTCAGAAAGAAGAGATTGCTAGATCAGCAGATCAATTGGAATTACAGAAACAATTAATGGATTATCAACTTTCGCTTTCAACAGTCAATGATCTAACTAAACTTAAAAACAGTATAGTAAACAACCTTAGAATGAATTTTAATTATAGTGATTTTGCTGGATTTAAAGTAATCGAAAAATTGTCATCACTTATGGAAGATGAACCTAATAAACCCTTCGATACTGAATTTAAAGTATTAAGACGATATTCCTCAACCTATACACTGTTGATTGAATTTATTTCCAAAGCAAATTTTAGCGAGATACAAGTTAATGATCTCAAAAGAATTGTAATGGCTAATACCTCAGTTGAGGAAGTAAATGTACTAGAACGTATCGCAATATCAACTAGTAACCAGCAACTAAGAGCATTTATCAAGGATTTTGCAAAGTATAATATGTGAAATTACAATATGAATAAAAATAAGTCAGCTCTTTAATAGGAGATGGCTTTTTTGTTGCCATAAATAACTGGAGGTATCATGATAAACATCAGAATCGTGCCAATCGATCAGATTAATGCAGCAGCCTACAACCCCCGTGTTGACCCTTCAACCTGGTGATGTTGAATATGAGAAGCTTATCCGCAGTATAGAGGAATTCGGTTATGTGGAGCCGATTGTCTGGAATGAACTCACAGGGCATATGGTCGTCGGTCATCAGTGATACAAGAAAATACTCAATGACCAGCAAGGGTAAGATATTACTTGAAAGTAAAAAGAACATGAAGAAGCGCGGATTAAAATCACCGGACAGAGCTGACGCATATGTTCTCACCTTTGGTGAATATATGATAGGAGCACCTCAGTATATAATGCTTCCAACAATAGGCGTCGTGTCAATAAAAAGACAATATTAGAGATTTTCTAATAAGGGAGAGGTTCGACACTAAGAATCTGAAGGGTAAGCAAAGCTGGAAATTAAAATTATTAAACGTTCCGGTATACGAACGTGTGATCTCATTACGTAATTGATTGAATTACGAAGTGGAAGTATTTTTTTAGAGAAAAGTTTTCTTCCACTATGGAAGTACAGTTTTGCGGAAAGGTGTGGATATCATTTAAACAGTGGGTACCAATTTTACCTTTATAACATTAGAATGAGTGCTAAGGTGAAAAGGCTGACTAGATAATCTTAGCCAGCCTTTTCAATTATGAATGAATTTACTATTTAGGTGGTTTAAATCGTTGCATCTGCGGTGTGTAAATACATTTCAGGGTAAAATCCTTCAGGTGTAATTTTGAACTCTTTTTGAATAACATTCTGTCTAACTATATTTACAACAGTAGGTTCAATCAGATAATTATTAATGTTGTCGAAGAACTCTTTATTATTATTCCAAAGATTTGTTTCACGAATTGGTTCATTTGTGCCATCTGGGTACTCCCTTATATCTATAAGTTGTCCACTATTCATATAAGTTTGAAAAGCTAAAAAGTCCATAATTGGAACGCCCTCAATAGACATCCCTGTAAAGTGAGTGTAATTAGTAATTACAACACTATAAATTTCCTTCCCCTCTATGCCGTTTAACATACTTGAGAATTTTTCGCTATTTTCTAAGATGAAACATTTTTTCCTTTGAAGCTGTTCTGCTCCTTTTTTTAATATCTTTAAAGAATTGTGATAATCACGTGCTTCCATTGGGTATTTGATATTTTTTATTTCTCCAATGATGATTAGATCATCAAATGATATTATTAAATCAATTTCCTCATGTTTTTGCTTTGATACTGAAAATTTATTTATATTTGGTATCAGATAGCTTCCTTTCTCTTTCAAAAACAGATGGAGACTATCTTTCACATGTACCTCAAGAGCAGTACCACGAAATTTAAGAGTATATCCGGCATTCTCTAACCAAGTATCTATTAGTGGTAGATAATTAGGATAAAGTAACGCAGGTAAACATATGAAATATACGTTATTTATGTTTACTAATGGCTTCTCCCAAAGGTTTACTCTTTGTTTTAGTGAAAATTCGCTCTCTATGAGAGATAAATAAGAGATTACTTCTTCTTTGCTAAAGTTAGTCACTTTTAAAAAATATTCAATTAAGTCTTTCTTCTTTATTCGTATACTAAAGTTTTTTAATTTGCTATTATCACGATTTTTTGTTTCCTTTAAAATAGCCTTTCCCAAAGAAACTAATTCTGAATGGAGGTAGGTTAAATTATCGACAGTTAAGTTACATATATTTTTCAATGGTTTATTGGTTAAATGTGGATAGAAAGCAATTATTGATGAATATGCAGACCAATATGAATTGAGATCAGGTTTAGCTTCATTCTCTTTTTTGTATTTACATATAACGAAGCCTCTATAATTAATCTCTACACCTGACAGTGAAACGGCATTTCCTTTATTTAAAATTTCTTTTATTAGTACTGGATCGTAATTCCTATTTAACATTGCTTTATTAGCTAATACATTTCTGAAAAGTCTCAAGATGCCTACTCTTTTTAAAACAGAATAATCATCATCTATGTGCTTAAAATGTAATTTTCCATCTTTATTTTCAATTTTTCCATTTTCCCATAGCACTGTGTCATAAGCTTCTTTGACCAAATGTAGAATATTTGCCAACCTGTAGATCTTAACTGATATCTCTTGTAAATTGTAGGGATCAAAATTGTTATGCCTTTTGTTATCGTTTGAAAAATATCGTAAATAGTTAATTAGTAAATTCAAGATATCGGGTTGGACTTCATACATAGCTGAGGCATTCATGGGTAGACCAGACAATGAGTTAGAATTTTCAATCTCAAAAGATGCAATGCCTTCGATGCGTATATCAGTATTATTTTTAAAGTATTTTTCGTATTCTTCATCAATTTTACAAGTGTCAAGATTAGATATAGAAATAATGTATTTTAGGATATCTTCTACACTAATATTAGACTCATTTATAATTTCTTTCATGTAAGCATACAGATCGACAAAATAATCATTGAAAAATTTTGAATTTTCCAATATTGATAACGCATATTTATCATCTTCTAAACTTGATTCGGATTTCTCTTCGTATAATTTTGCATCTTCAAGAGATTGTTTGAAATTAAATGAATCACTAAAAGGATTAAAGTGTTTATTATTTCTTAATAAGGATCGAAGATTTTTTGAGTCAGCCCCCAAGATATATTACCTCCATTGATAAAATATAATTTGACATTATCGAGTAAAAGTATAGGGAACGCACTTGAATGAGAATATCACCTTCTTATAGATATTCAGACCTATGAGAGTAATTGTTTTTTCTTGATTTTCAAGCTAGAATGCATTAAGTATATAGGAAAACATTACCATATGTCGATATTTGGTAGAACAAATGCTTTGTTTGTAGATGAACAGAAGATGTGTCTGATACCAAGAAGACAAATGCTAGCGTTAAGATAGTTGCTCAATTAAATTAGTGAGTATTTAGGAGTTAATATTGAGTTCATCCAAGATTATTAGATTTAAAAGACATGTGGAAGTTAAAATTTGAATTTTTAGAGTCGCAAAATGGTCTTCCTGTTCCCTTACTACAGTAACCAAGTACGTATGCTTTTAAGATGTAACAGCATCATATATATCAGGATTAAAGTCATTTCTTCATGGATCGTCTTTTTTCATTGAAAGAAACGTATTGAACAGCAGCAGAAGATGGGAGAAGCAACGTATCCGTCCTAGAAAGAAGCCAGAAAATGCAAGGGGTGTATTTGGGTAGGAGGGATGCAGTGAAGCAGTTTTGTGCCAAACCTCCTGATTATTTCGTGAGAAAGGAAAAACCTTCCTAAATGTCGAATTGTGATGTTATAGGGAGGCGATAAATTTGTCCAAAGTATTTGTTCACACTCATACAGCTCATGATAGTGATTGGAAAAATGATTACCATGATTTCAGCAGAGTGCCAATTGAAGGAGAAGTGTTTGCACTCTCATCTGACTCCCCATGGTATCAAGTTGAGTTAGTAGTTCATACTCCGTTTGAAAAGGATCTAGCTGCAGAAGTTTATGCTGTGGAAGTTGATCATTCCAAAATTAAGCGTAATAAGTTGAATATAGAACCTGCTATTGAATTCAAGTGAAGCACCCGTCGTGGTGCTTTTTCTTTTAAAGGGAAAAACCCTTCTGACGTCGAAATATGATGTCGAAGGAGAGTGAATATATGAATCCAACTCAAGATAATAACCAATTGATTAACACTCTATATCATTTCAAACGAATCATGCATTTTTCTTATTCTGATGCATGTGAGGCTTACAGTACATTGGAGAAGCATGATGAAACGACGATTTATATAGTTGCTCAAGGTTACTTGTCCATGTCTCAGCAATGCCATATAGAGTTGTTAAGAATTTATCGGGAGAAGGAATTAGACCGAGGAGAAATAGAAAGTTATATTAAAGCTTATGAAAGTTATATCTTTGAGTTAAAACAAGTCATTACTGATAAAGATACAAACACATCTTGGTTAAGTAGCGCGCATGACAGTTTAGTTGAAGCATGGAAATCTACAGATGCATTCATACAAAAGTGGATCGATAATGCGTCAAAGAATCATTAGAATCATGCAGCATGCTTTTTCTTCTAAGAGTGTACATCATATCTAGCACGTTTATTTAATGTTAACAGAGATGTTATTATGTTGGATAAACACATTCTGAATGTATTCTGAGGTGAGCCTGATTAATTTGTTAGATACTATAACTCAAAACAGTTTAGTTATTGGTGTAATAGGTGCTTTAGTAGGTGGAGTGTGTTCCATATATAGTGCTTCGTATCAGACAAAAAGACAAATGAAGCTTCAAAAGTTAGTGGAACAAGCGAAACAGAAGGAATTATTAACTCGATATTGTAAGTTGTTGCGGTATGAAATAATTACTGGCATAAAGCAAACTATTCAAATATCGAGGTCTAATGAATCGTCAAAAGGACTAACTATTATAAATGCAGACAACTATAGTAAATTTGTTGAAGTATTTGAACTACTTTCTTTCGATGAGATGATTGCTCTACATGAACTATATTCGCTATTGGGAACTTTGAGATCATGGATAAATAGAATGGGAGACACTCGCGAAATTGTCCGATCAAAAGGACTTGCAGAAGGAATATGTAAACAAATATTTGAAGGGGATTTTGAACTTTTGAACAAGATGAAAGAAATTAAAACAGGTGATATACTAGAAAATCTAAAACCTACTTATCAAAGTCTGTTAGAAAAACTCAATAATGTGCAATAGTTTAGAAGCCTGTTGTAGATGTTTTTTATTATATAACACCAACTAATTTCTAATATGACTATTATAATAGTTCTGAAAAATCAGATTAATACTAAAGTGTACAAATTTCAAATCGGTATTAACAAAAGATAAAATCCGTAGTGAAAACGTACAAAACGAATGATATTATTAATCCATAGAAGTATGAAGAAATGTAGAAGGTAAGGAAACTTTTCCTGCCTTCTTTTTTTATGTCTGGAGGTGAAACATTGAAATGGTATCATAAAGCCATTTATTCATTTGCGAATTCGGTTCTTCCGACTGCTGTAAAGCGTCAGATGATGGGTTTTGGTAGGATGACCTCACCAAGATCGTCAAACGGATGGGATATATTCAATTGGCTCCCGAAAAAGTACCAGAGTGCTCATAATATTGATCTGACCAAACTCCAAAACCATACAGCCGAGGAATTGCTTGAAATTCTTGTGTCTGTTCATCCCGATATTTCGCATGCGCTCTACAACTTTCTGCGTATGGGAGACACGCCACTTACATTTACAGCAAAGAAGCAGAGTGGCAGTGACGATAAGAATGGGCAGAGATCGTTAGATGCATTCAAGAACTTACTGGATTCTCCACTTCCCTCACCTGGTTATCAGCATGGAAGGTCGTTGGACAAGCTTGATACGATTCAACGGATGATGATCATGGTGCGTGGAGCTTGTGCTGGCGAAGTGGTTCTGAACGAGTCCTGTAACGATGTGATTGATATCGTACCTGTTGACCCTGCAACAATTTGGTTTAGGAGAGAAGAAGGGACGAATCGACTTGTTCCTTGGCAATACATCAAGAATCCGCGTCCTCGTTCTGGTGAAGAATGGTTTGGACAGTACAAAAAGATTGACACGCCGACATTCATCTATGAAGAGTTCGATCCGATGATCGACGACCCATACGGACGAACGCCAATCCTTCCGGTGCTTCAAGCGGTATTCTTCCATTTGCAGGTTTTGCAGGATTTGAAGGCAGTTGTTCACAATCAAGGGTATCCTAGATTGGATATTTCTGTGGTTGAGGAAGTTCTATTGAAAAATATGCCTCCTCAGCACAAAAACAATCCTACAGGTCAACAAAAGTGGTTAACAGAACGAATGACCGAAATCATGGGGCACTTTAACTCACTTAACCCGGATGATGCAATGATTCATTGGGATAGTGTGAAAGTTGAATATCTCAAGGGCGGCAATTCAGGACCGATGATCGACATCAAGAAATTGATTGATATTATCGATACTCAGATGGCAACTGGATTGAAGACTTTGCTTACATTACTGTCCAGGCATCAAGGTTCTACTGAGACATACAGCTCCGTGGATACTCAAATATATATCAAGTCCGTAGAGTCCGCTCGAAACGTAACCAAACGTTTCTGGAAGCGGGCTTTTTCTATTGCTGCAAGAGTGAAAGGCGTTCAAACCCTGGTAGAGGCAGACTACGCTCCGATTGATCTACGTTCTGAAATGGAGAGAGAGCGTGATCTGAGAGCGAAGCTTAACAACTATGTGCTGGCGGAGAAAGAACGCTACATCACTGCCAAAGAAGCGGCGACAGAAGCACGGTGGATTATGGGGCTTGATCCTAATATACCGTCTGAATTGCTTGCCGGTCTTGAGAAGAAGTATGGGTCTGATGATAACGATCATGATTCAGCAAATTGAGAAAGAAGAGTCGTTTATTACATGAAGGAGGTGAAAAGGAGTAGATGGCAAAGCCAACAACTGAGCAATTAGCTAGAATTAATCAACTTGCGCGTGTTCCGCTCACGGAAGAAGAAGCCTATGTTTTTCCTGCAAAGCTTGTGGGGGATCAAATCATCCCACGTCGATTTTACCGCTTGACACCGAACTTCCTTCGAAAGATGGCTGTCCAAGCCAGAGAAGGTGTGTCACTGCTTTTGGATCACTCATGGGCCAACTTAGGCATCATGACAATTCCACTCGGCAGAACCTTTGACAGCCGATTGCAAATGGATGGCGATGAACTGGCATTATATGCAGACCATTACATGAAGCTGGGCCAAGAGGTCGGAGACATCAAGATAGATCAGATAGCGGAAGGTATTGATGCCGGAACGATCTTTGATACCTCAATCGGTTTCACGGTAAGTAGCCAAACGTGTTCCATCTGTGGTCAGGAATATTTCGGTGGGAATTGCCCTCACATACGCGGCAGAGAGTATGATACAAAACTCTGTACGGTTGATATTAATGACGGTGATCTTATGGAGAACTCTCTCGTCTTTGACGGAGCTTATCCGGGTGCTGGAGTAGTGGGGATGAGCAATGCCACTGAGCAACAACCAATTGTGAAATGGGAAGCTTTATCTGAAGATACGAAGTCGCTTCCTAGTGGCGGACGTGTCTTTTATTCTTTTAGCGGAAAATCCGGTCTTGATGGATTCGTAATCAAGCAAGAAAAAAACAATGTGGCCGAAACGCAGGCCGAAGGAGATGACACTTTGACAGAAGAACAAAAGGCTGCTTTGGCAGCATCACAAACTCAAACAATCGCGCTGACTGCGGCGAATAGTGTGCTCGGACAAGTCCGGGTTGCGCTGGGCGTTGAAAATGATGCGGACATTACCTCAAAGTTGGCTACACTTAGCGCTCAGGCTGCTGATGGTGCAGTCTACAAGACAAAGGTTACGGAGCAAGCTTGCGGAGCTGGTGTACGTGCGTTGGGAGAAGCGTTTAATACGGAAACTATGAAAGCTATGCTGTCCCACTTGCCAGTATCTGAGATTGAAAAAATCGGCGCGACTTACGAAGCTCAGGCTCAAGCTGCATTGGGTGGTGGTGGTCGTCATACCGAGGGTGATAACCCTGATCTTCCTGCAGGAGCTGCCAATGGAACAGCGCCAACTAACGCGCAGGCTGCTGGTCAAAAGACACCAGAACAACTCCAAACAGAGGCAAAGGAAGCGGCTAGAGCTGATGCTATAGCTGCCCTCAAAAATACCGGCAGAAGTAATCTGCTGAAGGAGGATAAGTAATATGATTGGATCTCAATACAACGGTGCTCCGGGACCTGGTCAGATTAACACACAGGAATTTGTTGAAGTTCTTGCTTCCACGGACTTGCAAGCGCGGATTCCTGGTGGCGTGTTGCTTGCAAAAGGGAACGGAGTAATTAAGAAAGGTACTGTCCTTGGAAGGGTAACAGCTACTAATAAATTCGTTCCTTATCTCTCTTCAGCATCCGATGGTTCGCAAGACGCTGTTTGCATTTTGGACAATGATCACGATACTACGCTTACCGATATGGGCGCTTCAGCGTGGATTGCTGGAATTTTCACTGAATCAAAATTGACCGGCATCGATGCAGCGGCTAAAACAGCGCTGAAGCTTTGCTACTTTGTATAAGGGGGAACAACATAAATGGCAAACGTACTCGACCCGTACTTCCTTACGGAAGTCGTTCAGAACATTCGGACAGATATTAACAGTTTTCGAGGTGCTCAAATCCTGACAAATGGTGTGGATTTCAAACCAGAACTCGGGCTGACAATTAAATATGACGTTACCTACGACGATACCGGCATGACTCCACCTACTGGACTCAATGATCCTTCACCGATCCATGCCGCTCCTGTTGTGAAACAAATGGAGTTCACTAATCAAGAATGGCGTGAAAAGGCTATTATTGATCGAGAAAAGATTGCTACCCTTCGTAAGCCGGGCACCAGCCTTGAGCAAACTTGGGGCGAAGAATACATGATTGAAAAAATGGTGAATCTCAACCAACGTCTTGAAACTCGATTCGAGTGGATGCGTTGGCAAGCACTTACAGGCAACCTTGTTGTTCCAGCAACAGCAAATAAACCTTCTCGGACAATCGACTACGGCGTTCCGGCAAATAACAAGCCTACCGCTGATGTTCTTTGGAGCAATACCACAACCGCTGATCCGTTGAAAAATTTGGATGAATGGCTTCTGAGATTCAGGGGGAGTGGTGCAAGAGGAGTTAAAGTTGTAGCTAATAAAAAAGTGGACAGTTACCTGAAGCAAAACGAAAAAATCCGCGATTTGATTAAATTCACATACGGCAAAGATATTGTAACGGATGGTTCGCTTTCAGAAATCGTCAGCCAAAACCTGAATGGGCTTCAATACGAAGTATATGATGGCGGATATATTGATGATAAAGGAACATTCTTCCCATTCATCCCTGATAACGCCGTAATTATCATTGGTCAAGGCATGACAGGTTCTATCATGGACCTAGTGACCAGCCCGAACAACTACGAAGACATCTTCACTGGTCACACTGGCAAATTCGCGCTTGCTAAACTGATTCAAGGTGACCCTGACCAATGGCAAGTAATCAACGGCGCAACAGTGTTGCCTCGTATGAAATACGTCAACTGGCATATCTTTGCTACAGTGGCGTAAGGGAGGGATGACCTATGACGATCGTAAAAGTTTTGGTTGATGCTGTTGGGGAATACAATGCGGGGGACATCGTAAAAGATGCCCCTGATGGACTTATTGAGATTGCTAAAAGGCAAGTTCGCAATGCAGCAACCGGAAAGTTGTTAGCTGAAATCATTGAGGGAGATGTGAATTCTACGGACACTCCCTCGGAACGCGAGCAAAAACTTCAAGCAGAATTGGACGAATCGAAGAAGCGCGAAGCGGATCTTTTGGCTGAGATTTCTGAACTGAAATCCGATATGCATAAGGACGATGAACTGAAAGATCTGAAATCAACTGCAAAGGACTTGAAGATCCAAGGTTACACCAAAATGAGTATCGAAGAATTGAAAGAGGCAATTTCCACCACTAGCGGTGAAGTCGATGGTCAATAAGATACTGACAACTGAAACATATCACGAAGAAGTGAGAGGGCGCCTAGGCGTTGGTGAGGATGTAATATCTGACTCCGACATAGACGCTATTTCTGTTTTACCAATCGCTGAAGCGAGGATTGTAAAGCAAGTTCCAGATTACGCTGATTTGATTGGTGATGATCAAGCCTATGTATATGCAGCAGCTATTTGTATGGTTGCTGCTATACTGGCTCCATCTATGGCTGCGAGAATCAAAAAAACAATGAAAGATTTCGATTTCTCTTTCGAAAATCAGGCAGTTAATTGGGATAGACGTGCCTCACAACTCGTTGAAGAGGCAAATGAATTCATCGGCTTGATCTCTAGTTTTCAAGAGACCATGGATGCTCCATTATTTATGTTGTCTGGTCCCACTAGGGAGAAGGAAAGGCGGCGTTTCTGATGTTTAAAGATTTCGTTCATAGACATTCTCCCTGCACTGTAAATGGGGAACAGGATAAAGTCATTCTGTCCAGAGAAACAAAGGCGACTACGGTTCTCGGTAAAGAGTACATGTACAACGGCCTTTTTGCTCCTAAGTCGTCTGTATTACCTGGGGATGTCGTACAGAATGACATGACATTCTTGGTTCAAACCCTCCGTTTCACCGCAACCAAAGACAAATACTGCTCTTTGATTAAAACCAACGTTACTGCGGAAGTCCAGCGGTACATGCAGGAGTTCGATGCGAATGACAATCCAAAGGGCAAACCTGAGTTTACACTCGTAGCCGGGGATATCCTTGGTTTCGCTCAACATGTCTCTGCTCAGCTGAGACAAGAAGAACCTGGTCTTCTATCTACAACTTTGCTGGTTCTTCTTTTGCAGACCAGTGTTGATGTCAGGGAACCGAATGATCCGTCATTGGTAAGTCCAGACCGCATCGTGATTGCTGGTAAGAAATATCAAGTGGATGTAGTGGATCGGATCAAGTATCCGAATCTGTTAAATATTCAGTTGTGCGAGGACAGGCGATGATTGCAGGATATGATGCTGAACGTGCAGCGAAGGACTTGGAAAATAAGCTGGCTGTTGAAATTACAGGTCTAACGAAAATCATTATGTTTACTGCAAAGACTGGTGTCAGGTATTATCCGGCTGTCAGAGAAAGCCTCGCAATGCACATGACTGTGCTGGCGAACCAGATGATATCAGGAGACATCACTGCTGATTACTGGCAAGCTTGGCTTGAGCAGTTTGGTAAAGGTTCGCTTATGGCGGGACAGAGCCAAAACCCTGGATTGATCAGTTACATGAACAGTGAGGCGTGGAACAAGCTGAGGTCAAAGGGTAGCCGGGTTGTCGTAGGCCGGGGTAGAGGTACTTACCGATCCATCGACGGTACAATTAAAAAGTCCAAAGGCGGATACGCAGGTGTAGATTTGGAGGAGTTGGCTGAACGCGGGGACCTTGATCCTTCGTTCAAAGCTACTCCTCCTACTTATTTTATGCGTATCGCTCTTGAATCCAATCGAGATCGGATATTAAACGGTATTAGTCGTGTCATTACCGAGTTTCCATATCATCGTTACTTCAGGGAGGTGAGAGATTGAGTCTTCAATTGTTGGATGCAGTTCAGCATGCGCTTAAAGGTGATGCTGAACTCATGGAGTTACTTGAGCTTGACTCATCTTCACCTTCCAAAGAGGTAGTGAAGAGATTGACAAAGGGAATGGAACCTGAAATCACGGTAAGTAACGAAACGGTTCCTCATATTTGCCAATATGTTATGCCAGGACGGTTTTCACCCAATCAGTTGGTTTTCGAGGGTAAATTCTGTCTGGACTTTTATGCAGGGACAGGTTATTCAGCGAAAGAGCTTTTTGAAAGAGCCTTTCGAGTGCTGCACGATAAACGTATTACAATGCCAGGTTGGGCGACATACCTATGCCTATTAACGTATGATGCTGATTTTGCAACTGGAATACAAGGTGTCAAAGGATATAAGGCCATTTTCGACGTGGACTATCTCCGAATGAATTGAGGTGAAAATATGTCTGAACAACAGCACGAGGAAGTAGACGTAAAACCTGAAGCTAAGGAAAAAATTCCTGAGCTTAAGAAGCTGACTCAAGAAAAGATTCGACTGGCAAAGAAACTTGGGCTAATAGACGGTCAGAAGCCTATTGAGGGATACAAAGAAACCGAAGATTACAAACGAATTGAAGAGATTGATATGCGGCTCTGGGAGCTTGTCTAATCAACTCTATACCCAAGGAGGATAAATATGAGACCACTCGTTTTTGATGGCGTAGGAACAATCGTAGCTCGTAATTTGGACGGTACAATTAAATATATTGAGGACAAGGTAACTAAGGTTAATTTACAGTTGCAGTTTGATTGGCAGGCAGTCATGGGCGGTGATAGTGGATATGCATTTCACTATACGGCGGGTGACCTTCAGGATAAGGTCAGTATCGAAGTACCGCGCTTTTCTCCAGCTATTGCTGATATGTCTCAAGGGGGAGAAACGGTAAGAAAGTCAGTCGAATATGACGAAACAGAAATTTCCTTTTTGAAGACAGGTGGCTACACATTGATTTATGGAAACAAATTAATCGCTGGAAGCGATGAAGTTTATATTGTAGATGAGGATACTGATGAACTAAAACAACTCACGCGCGTTGCCTCCACTCCCACAGATGAACAATACACAATTACTTCTGAAGGGAAAATTGAATCTACTGAAGCAAATAATACTAAGAAGATTCGAGTGATGTACAACTGGATGGCTGAGGGAACAGAGACTAGCTTTAAAGGTACTCGACGCCCGACTCCATTTAAACTTACTCATAGATTTGAGTTGATTGATGATAAGACAGGTAACTCTATACAATGTCAGGTCACTATCCACAAGGCTCTTGGTGGTGGTACGCTCGATGCCTCACAGGAACGAAAAAAACCAAACACTACAACGATGGACTTACAAGTAATGGACCCGGATATTTCTCCCAAAAATCCAAAAGGACATGCAATGAGTATCATTTTTGGAATCTAAATCAACATATACAACCCTGCTGGTAATCGGCGGGGTTCTTTTTTTGGTAAAAATCATATTTCAATTTAAAGGAGAATGAACATGAGTGAACTTGAACAAGCCGTTGAAACCCAAGAAGAGAAAACGTTGGACCAGACTTTGAACATTGGTAGTACCGTACGTTTGGCTGAAGGGCTACAGAAGACAATTAAGGTCGGAACGATCAAGTTGATTCGGGAAGTTCGGCAGCAAGCGAAGAACCTCAAGGGTATTCGCTTTAGCTATGTAATTGGACGGGATGCCATTGAAGCGACGCAAGTTGGTGAGCAGGATATCCCAGCTATTGACTGTCCAGCTATTGAGCAGGCGTATTTGAAAGCATTTGACATGATCTTTGTAGAGGGACTAACGGATGAAGAGTTTGAACAAGTGGACATGGAGGGCATCCAGGCATTGGATGATGTTTTGGACCGATTTCTATAAGGAGTCTTTTCCTCCAGATCCTGATTCCAATGACGATGATGAGTATTCTGAGGATGGTGAAGTAGATCAACCAGGAACGGACTGGATGGGTCTGTGGGCACTCTGTATCAGCAATGGAATATCTGATACAGAGTGGCCTAATATGACCATACCTAAAATCCGAGCATTGATGAATGAAAAACAACGTTCTCGTGAATTCGAAATCACTCTTCATGGCGGTTCGGTTGAAAACAAAAAGCCGAAGAAAGCAAAATACTTATCCGATCTTGGTTTCTTCCAGCCAAGGTAGGAAGGAGACAATATGGCAGAAGGTACAAATAGAGATGTCGTTGCTGCGCGGATAAAACTAGACACAGGTACAGTGCTACAATCATTTAAAAACATTGATACGGGTGCTAAAGGTAATGCTGATGCGTTCAAGGCGCTGAATGCTGAGTTATCATCCGCTGAGAAGTCATACAAGAATATATCTTCAGCAATGGATAAGATGGCCTTAACTGCGGATCAACGCCGCCAAAAGATACTCGCTGAAGTTGGAGCTCAACATAAGCAAAAACTTGCTCAAACTGCCTTGCTTGGTGCGAGGGCTCAACAGTTGGAGCAAACCAATCGCTTGATTGATGCTAAAATGCAGGCTCAGCAAGCCTTGATCAAAAGGCGTAATCAACAGATTGAGCAATCCGAACGTGAACATCAGCAAAAAATGCAAATTCTTCAAAACAGATCTGTTAAGTCGGGTCAGGAGGCTGCAAAAGCAACAGGTACAGGAACGGATGACCGAACCAGAGAGCGTGTACTGCAAGAGGAACAGAAGATACGTGTTGCTCTGACAGAACGCCAGAGAAAAGAAGAAGCTCTCCGGGAAAAAGTGTTGCAAGAGGAACAGCGGATTCGACAAGCTTTGTCTCAAACTGAACAGCAAACCAAACGGATGGGGTCCACAATGGATGCTGTCTCTAAAAGTTGGATCGGTAGATTAGGTGACATGGCTACACATGCCGTTGTGTTCCACACAATGTATAAAGCAATGCATGAAGTCACGCAGGCAATGCATGAGGGCTTAGTAGACATCGAGTCAAACATGGCCGGATACGTGCAGACGAATGAACACTATTTTGTTCATTTTGAAGACGGCACAAACAAAATGGTTATGGATACTCAAAAGCTAAACCGCGAGACAAAAGCCTTTATCCAAACTGCTCACGAACTCGGTTCCAACATTTTGGACGTCACCGAATCAGCACGTCTCTGGGGCCGTATGTACAAAGATGTTAACGTTGTTCAAGAGCTTGTGCGTCAATCTACTAAGCTGTCCACGGTGGACATGGTTGAGCTTGAGGACGCTACCAAGTCCATGGAATCTGTAATGTCTCAATATGGAGTCCATATCACCAATGCCAACGAAGCTATGGTTATTGGTAACAGGGTCCTGGATTCCTGGTCAAAAGTTGCCCATGACACTATGGCTCCGGCGCGTGACCTTGGAGCCGCTTTTCAACGTACTGGTAAAATTGCTGCGGAAACAGGTGTGTCATTTGACGTGATGAACGGATTGATCTCTGCCGGTGTTCGTAATACGGCGTTGTCCGGGGAAAACCTCGGTAACATGTGGAAAACAGTTCTAGGTACGATTCGGACGGATAAAGCGGTGGATGAGATTGAGCGTCTTGGTGTTAAAACCAAGGAGGTTGTAGACGGGGTTGAGCAGTGGCGGAAGGCAGAGGATATTCTGTTAGATCTCTCGATCCAAGTAACAGATAAAAACTACGACCTTACGCAGTCCTATGCAGATATATCCCGAGGTGTTTACCAATATGCAAAACTGGCCGCTTCCCTCAACGTAGGTGATATCTTGCTGGGTACTGCTGCTTCTGTTGGGTCTTCCGGATCTACGATGCAGTATTTGACCGTACAAATGGATACCATCCAGCGCAAGGCAGCTCAGACCAGAACGTCACTTCTTGAAATCTTTAACACTGCCGGCGAAGATGGATTGCGTCAGATGATTAAAGACGTACTAGATGGCATTGATCAGTTATTGATCGGTTTGACGAAAATACCGACAGGCGTCTACGCCGCTGCTGCTGGACTAAGTGGACTGCTGTTGGCGTATAAGGCTCTTAGCGGTCCTATTGCGTCTGTAATAGCTGCAATTCAAGTTCTGAATGCCGCAAAAGCGCAAGAGACTGTTACAACAGTTGCCAGTACAACTGCAACAGCGGCGAATTCTGCTGCGAATACAGTTAATATCGTTTCCAGTGAAGGTGTAACTATCTCCACAGTTCAGCAGACAGCCGCACGGGAAGCACAAGCTGTAGCGACCACCACGGCAACAGTGGCAACCGGTGCATTGAGCAGGGCGCAGGCTGCTGCTACGGTTACTATGGCGGCGGCAACTGCGGGACTATCTCTACTTGTCGGAGCTATCGCTATTTTTGCTATGAAAAGTGGGGAAGCCGAAAAAGCAGAACGTGATCGGATTCAGATGATGAAGGACAACGATTCGGCGAGTCAACAAATGATAAGTCAGTATCAACGTCAGATTGATTTGTTGCCGAAGATGGTCAATGCTCACAATTCTTTAAAAGCGATGATTGATGGCGGAACGCTATCCACAAGTAAACAGGAACAGGCGAAACGTCAACTGGAAGAGATATCTAAGGCTCTGGCGATGACTATAAGTAAAGAAGGATTGGCACAGCTTGAAGCTGCGGGGTTCACGGATGAGGCAACTCAAACACAAATTGCTGCGCTTAATTCACTCATTGATAAGCAAAGGGAAGCCAGAAAAGCTGTATTAGAAGATCAGAAAAACGGTTTACAGAACCAAATGAATGAAAACATCGCAGCTATTGAAAAAACGAAGGAGAAGATAGAGTCTCTTGAAAATAGTTTGATCGCTGGCGGCATGGAGTTTATGAAGAACATCTTCAGTTTCAAAAGCGTGGACGAATCATCCAACCAACTGGAGAATTTACGATTGAAAATGGACTCTTTAGAGACCAAAAATCGCGAACTTGAAGCATCATTAAGTGATGCGAATGTCCAAATGCAACAAATGACCGTAGAATCAGTCGAAGCTCAAAAGGAAATAGATGCTTTGGCGGGGATAAATGGGAAGGCATCTGATACGATTGAAGAACTGACTGAAAAACTGGTTGAGCAGACGAAGGCTCTGAGAGAGTCCGTTCAAGCAAGTATTTCATCTGTTTCTGAACTGAACCAAGTCGCTGACACACTCTCCAAAGGACAATCATTAAGTGCATCTGCTGTGGCAGACTTGATTCTAAAATACCCTGAATTGGCTTCCCAGATCCGGAAGACAACGGATGGATGGATATTCGAAGGACAAATTTTAGAAAAATTGCGACAAGTTAAAATCAAGAAAGCTATTGATGATCTGAAAGCAGAGAGGGATTCAACGCGCAGTGTGGCGCTGGAGAGTTTAAAACGAATTCAGTTTTATGGGCAAGAATTTGAATCTATCTCAACCTTTGCTGAAGCTCGCCAGAAAATCAAAGATATTGAAAAAGAAATCACCCAAGAACAGAAGAAGAATGCTTCTGAATTAAATAGCGCACAGCTTATGAATCAAGGCATAGCTAATTTTCTTCAACAAAAGGCCAATGAGCAACTTGAAGCTAAAAAACAAAAACTTAATGAGTTAAACGATGTCGTGAAAAAATATGCCGGTCAACTACAGTTGAGCAATGACCAGATCGAAGCCATGACTAAGCTTCTGGAAGATGACACTTACGGGGTAGAAGACAATAACAAGGCAAAAAAAGAAACCGTAGAGATTATGACGGACTTACAGAAAGCGATTGAAGGCTACAATAAGTCCTTGGAAAAATTGGATTCTCAGCAGAAGCGTGTTGCGAAGTCATCCAAAGAATACCTTGATATACTGGCTGAGAAGCGTAAAGCGTTGCTTGAGGAACAAAAACTCTACGAACAAGGATACAATGATCCCTCCCAACTCGTATCTTCTCAAACGGAGATTACGACAGGTGGCGGAACGTCATCAGACATTACAAGAATGCTGTCCACAGCTGTTGACCTGGCTAACTCTGGTGTGATGAGATACAAGCAAATAGGCGGTGAGTTTACAGGATCATTTGATGACTTCAAACAAAGAGCATATTCAGACTGTTCTCAGTTTGTGCAGGAGATGTTTGAAACGATCGGAGTACAGGTACCGCGTACCGCAGCTCAACAAGCTAAAGCGGGAACTGCGGTATCGAAGAAAAATCTTCAAGTTGGAGATCTTGTGTTCTTCAATACGAATGGCAAAGACAACTCACATGTTGGTATTTATATGGGTGATAGCAAGTTTATTCAAATGGGGGAATCCGGATTAAAGGTTTCGGATTTGAATAGCAGCTACTGGGCACCGAAGTACAACGGAGCAACTCGTATTCCGGGGCTTTCGACAGATGCTGCTTACCCGACATCAACTAGTCCCCAAACAACCTCTGGCGGAGTGGCGTATGCCGGTAAATACGCTTCTGAGATTAATGCTGCTGCCAATCAATTTAATGTTGACCCACATCTTGTTGCGGCTGTGATTCAACGAGAATCCTCGTTCGGAGCCAAAGGAATTACTAATGTCATGCAAGTCAATGGTATGAACAATTCAACCGTTAAACAAAGTATAGATGCAGGCACGAAGATGCTTTCTGAGCTATTGAAGAAATCCGGTGGAGATGTCTCCATGGCCCTTGGCGGATACAATATGGGATCGGGTATCATCGATTGGTTCAAAAAGTCCGGTGGTTACAATAAGGCGGACATGGTCGCCTATTCTGAGAAGTACAAGAAAGTATACAAAAGCAAAGTATACGGAGATGTAGGGTATGTAGATAAAGTCTTGGCTGATTATTCTCCACAAAAGTCCAGTACAACTACACAACCTACACAGAAGCAATTGAAGGATGCAAAAAACACTGCTGAAAGCGAACAACTGCGGATTAGCGATGAGCTGTATAACATTGATGTTTCGGAATTGGAAAGTAAACTCGGAATCAAAGATATGAAAATCTCCGACAAAGAGTTGGCTTTAAAACAATCCGAAGCGCGCCAGAAGAATATGAAGAAAGATTCACAAGAATATAAGACTGAGTACCAACTTCAATTAAAACTTAAAACAGAAATTCAGAAACTGATGCAGGAGCAGCGTCAGATGATAGATCAGTCCGGACTGAAATCAGATGAGTTGATCAATAAGAGACGAAGTCTGACCGAAAAAATCGGTGATGTACAGTCTGAGAAGTCTGACATGAAGGATCAGTACGCCAGTGATCAGTTTGATACGGCGCAGGCGAATATGGAGGCTCGTGTTGAACGGATGCGTCAACAAGGCCGTTCCGATATGGAAATGACCAAGACACAGCTTCAGTTTTATCAGGGACAACTCAAAAATACTGCCCTAACTGAGGAGCAACGTGTCGAATCAGCTAAACAAGTGTATGATCTGACAAACAAGGTTACGGATCTTAAATTTAAAAATTCGACTAGCTGGATCGATAAACAAACCGATCAGATGGAGCGTCAAGGTAAGTCTGAGGTTGAGATTTATCAAATGCAGGCCGAGGCTTACAACCGGATGCGAAACGATACCACGCTAAAAGCAGAACAACGAGACGAAGCAGAGAAAATGTATCAAGATACTTCCAAGAAACTGATTTCGTCTCGTTATGAGTTCTCAGAGAAGTGGATGACTAAAGAAGCTTTGAAAATGGAAATGTCCGGTGCTCAAAAAGTAGACATCATGAAATGGGAGCTGCAAGAGTTTCTAAAGATGCAAGCTGATAAGACTATGTCTTCTGAACAGCTGTGGGATCTAGAACAGAAAATCTATAAGCAACGTAATGATCTGGATAAGGAGTACTATTCTGCTGCTGAGAAGCGAATCAATCACTTAAAGGCCATCGGTGAAATGACTACCCAACAGGAACTTGTTGAGTACATGAAGCTTCAAGCAGCTTATTTGGTAGGAAGCGATCAACGAATGGATGCGGATGAGAAGGTCTATGATCTAAAGAAAAAACTCATGGATGAAATGACCAAAGCCGTATCCGAATCGGTAACCAAGCAGAAAAAGTTACTGGACAATGCGAGAGATGAGGAGATTAAACGTATCCAAGCAGAGAAGGATGCTTTCGCCTCCGCTCAAGAAGCCAAAATCAAAGCCATTGATGATCTGATACAAGCGATGGAGCGAAGTAATGATCAGGATGACTATGAGAGATTGCGTGCGGAGAAAGTAGCACGTTTGGAAAAACTTCAGTCCGCTGTTGGTCCTGAAGGTATTGCAGAGCGGAAACAGGTTCAGAAGGATATTGAGGATATGGATCGTGAACACGGGCGCAAGCTTGCGAAACAAGCGCTTGAGGATCAAAAAACGGCGTTGCAAGAGGAAAAAACAAATCGCGAAAAAGATTTTGACGATAAAATCCAAGATGCTAAATCGCATTATGATAATCTTTCAGCAGCCTTTGATGAATTTTCTTCAAACACCGAATTATCTGCAGAGAACCTGAAAAACATTCAGATTTTGAAGGAAAGCGAGAAGAACGAAACGATCCTAGGTATGCTTGATGCGTTTGTTTTGGAATACCAGAGTCGCCTTGATCAGATTACTGTGGCAAACGCTGCGATTGGAGTGACTGACGTTCCTGGTGGAACTTTTGCTCCTGGTACTGCATCGAAGGACCCTTCATATCAGAAAGAAATTGATCTTTATACGTACAATTCCAACAAGGATGCCTGGGACGCAGCCAAAGCTCGTGGTGATACCGAAACCATGCGGCTCCTTCAAGAACAAAATGAAGCCCTACGTAAAAAATACGGCGTTGAGAAGGACACAGGTAAACTTCAACACTTCTCCCAAGGTGGGGTTGTCAAAGGACCTCGCGGTGCGGCTGTTCCAGTTATCGCTCATGCTGGAGAGGCTATCCTTAATGACCGTCAACAGGATTCGTTGTTTAATCTCCTGAACCTACGAATGCACAGACTAGACTTCACAATGCCTGATTTCTCAGTTCCTCAAGGTTCAAACGGAGTAAATCCGGAGAGGACCAGTAATCAATTCGTAATTAAATCAGGAGATACTTATATCGCGGACGAATCGGCTGCGAAGGTCTTCTGGAGTGAACGAGATAATTTGATGCGGAGAATGCAGGCTAGAGGAGGTAAGGGATAATGATCAATGCTACTGCTGATGGAAAGTCCTTTCGAGAGATCGGACTTGGCCTGAAGAAGCATAACATCCCGGTGTTGCCACCGACCAGGGACTACAGTCTTGAAATTGCAGGACGGGATGGAGAAATCGATTTTGGGAGTACTTATGGTCCAAGAGTAATTAACCTGGAGTGTATCGTCATGGCTGATGATACCACCCTTGACTATCATAGAAGAGTCGCCCAAGTGGCGGCTCTTTTTAATGTGAAAAAAGGGGATATCGTGTTAACGTTCGATGACCTTCCCGGAAGAAGATACATCGGAAGATACGCCGGCACTATGGACATCGAAAAGATAATTTTTGATGGAGAACTGACAATCCCCATCAAAATGGGGACAAGTCCTTTTCCAGAGAGTGAAGAACGCTTGAAGGAGACAATAATCACCAATTCTCCTCAAACTATTTCTATTACATCCTCAGGAGATGAAAAATCCAGTCCGATTATTGTATTAACCAATCAAGGTACGAACGTTATACGAAAGTTCAGGATAGCTAATGAATATCAAATTGAGTAGGAGGGGTTATCTTGGCAGATATTTTACTTTCGAAATCAAACTATTGGAAGAGAGCTTCGATCAATGCGGCTCTACGAGCTGTTAACTTCACTGCTCCACCCAAAGTATATATTGCACTTTACACATCTAACCCTACAGACGCCGATACAGGACAAGAAGTGACAGGTGGAGGCTATGCCCGGCAGCAAGTTGTTTTCGGAGACCCCGTTATTTCGGACCGGAGGGCAGGAGTTCAGAATACGGCAGATGTATCTTTCCCTATTGCAACAGCAGATTTGGGACTGATTACACATGTAGGTATAAGGGACGCTGTTACAGGCGGAAATCTCTTGTATCACGGATCTGTAAAAACGCCAAGAACAGCACTGACCAATGACCTGATTCGATATCTAGCGGGTCAACTAAAGATTGACGAGGGGTAGGTTATCTTATGAGAAAGATGTATCCGGCAATCGTAAATTCTCCCAAAACGGAACTTACGGCGGCGATCACACAGGCTCAAACAGATATTTCAGTTACTGATACAAGCGTACTTTTACCAGGCGAAGGGATAGCCGTCATAGGCAACGGGGAAACAGCAGAAACGATCACTTATACATCTGTTGAAGGAAATACCCTGAAGGGTTGTTTGCGGGGGTATCAAGGCATTGCACAAGCTTGGACACCTGGTACAAGGGTTGCTCGTAATTTTGCGGCTGCGGATTGGGATGCAGCTCGTGAAAATATAATGGAACTTGCTGATAGGCTGGATACTCCTGAGCGGTCAGCTATTACACTCCAACCAGGGATCCGCATAGTTCAGGCAAACCAGAACGCAGCTTTTAGGCTGGCTGGGCTTCAAGGGCGGACAGTGCTTAACTACCAAAGCCAGATTGGTATCATTGGTGTACTTAACCCGTATGTGATCCGGTACGGGGAAAATTTGATACCTCCGTTTTACGAGTGGACGAAAACCGGACATACAAGCAACGATACCGACGCATACGGCTTGCTTGGAACATTGGTTTCTGCTGCTATTGGGAGTGACGCATTCGCTTCTTGCAATATAGATGTGATCGGTGACCAGGATTACACCTTGAGCAATCCGGTCAGTTCCACTGGCTTTATGCGTATTTCAACATACAACAGCGCCGGTACAAGAATTCAGGGGATTTTTGTTAAGCCGGGAGAATCTAAAACTATAAAAATAGCTACTACTGCTGTGCGTTTGAGCGTGGTTCTGTCGGGTGTAACTGCATACACAGATGAATTCGATTCAACTAAATGGACTTGGCAAGCAGGCACAAGTCGTATTTTCAAAAATCCAATGCTTGTCATCGGAAACATAGCCAAACCATTCAAACCACGTGAAGACGCCATGCTCGCTTTCCAAACAGAGTTACATGCTAATCCAGATACAGGAGCTAACCCAGATATCGTGTTTGATCGTGATGGGCAGTATTTCAAATTGGCGAAGTGGAAGAAATTAATATTAAACGAAGAACTGTCTTATGCAAATTATTCGACTGGAAGTACGAACGGATTTAAACGAGTACGAGTACTTTCCTACCCTGCCTATGATCCAAGCACTTGGAGTCCTGTGGGTACAAAATACAATGGAATACAATTAAGTCGAGGTAATATCGAGATAGCAGACGCCCTTTATGGTTCAACAGACGGATCATTATTAGCTATTAATATCTCAAACTCAGACAGTGGATGGGGAGACTCATACACACCGACAACCGACGAGATTAAGGCGTATTTCATGGGATGGAAGATGTATGACGTCACTGTAAGTTCTAGCGGTCAAGGTGTATATAACGGGAGTGCCGGTGCGAATAAACGCTGGGCATATCGGTCTGATGGAGTAAGCGCAACTTACGCTGGTGGAACATCTACTTTACCCACTGCCAAAGCATCAAACTGGATGCATTACCAACTCCTATACCAGCTTGCAATGCCAACTGTCGAACCGATCACGTCTGAGGGACAATTGACGTTTATTGAGGGAGATAATCAGGTTGAAGTCGGAACGGGTATCGTGTTGCGCGAACTGGCTAAACCTCAAGCAAGTCCAAATTACTATAACGTCAATGCTTCATCCTTACCAATGGGCAGATTAAGCAAAGCAGTATCGCGCTATTTGGGTGTTTATAAAGCCGGGCGTAAAGAGCCGTGGGAATTTGTAGTTGAGTCATACAATGGCGTTGGCTTTGTTCGATCACCCATTTCTCAATATGATTCGTCAGCAGCCTACAGCGTCACATACCTGATGTTGGACAAGTATCCGGCAGCGGAAATGATGGGAACGTATGCCGAGAATGAAAAGGCTCTGCAACTGGATACTGTTCGAACTCTTCAGGAGAACACGACACGTATTTCTGTCCTTGAAAATAAAAAGGCTGAGAAGGATAACCCTGCGTGGATAACGCCTACGTTGCTTAATGGGTGGACTAAATACAATGACTTCGTTCAGAATGTGCAATATTATAAAGATTCGTTGGGGAATGTTCAATTAAAGGGATTAATAAAACCCGGAGTGTATGCAGTGCCTGTTTTTCAACTACCGCAAGGATATCGACCAAAACTTCAATATAACTTCGGTACTGTGGGTTCTCATTCGTCTACTCAAGTAGCCGCACAAGTTAACGTTAATCCATCTGGAACTCTCATGATAATGTCAACCGCAAATGAGTGGGTTTCCTTGGACGGAATTTCATTTCAAGCCGAACAATAAGGAGGATTGCCATGAAAGCCATACCTAAAGTAAATATAGACGGACTCTATTTGGAGGACGAATTGGTGGACGATGCCTTTAGTGGTGTCGTCCCTTTTTATGCCGAGCCAGAGCCAATTGTCTTCGATCCTGAAGCGTCTGAACAGCCTGTGGAACCTGATGTGCCGGAAGAGGACGAGGATGAAGTAGAGAGGGAGATTGCCGGCTATATCGTAGGCGTGCCGGTTCCTGCTGGACTGTTTCGTCCTCGCTTTGACCTAGCAGCTTGGGAAGCGTACCAGGACGCAGATCCCCAGGAAAGTTTTCCTGAGCTATGGATCGAAGGTTTAAGCCAGGAAGAGATAGACGAATTGACCAAGCCACAGCCTACGGAGCCGACCGAGCTGGATCGTTTTGGCGAACAACTTGTACAGCGAGAGCTGGAAGCCCTCGAATTAAAGCAACAGAATGAGATCTTGGGCCAGCAGATTGTCATGAGGGAGTTGGAAGGCGCTGACCTAAAGGCACAAAATGAAGCGTTGGGCGGACAAATTGTTGGTCTGGAATTACGAGTATTAACTGTGGAAACACAATCGAAGGGAGACGAGGCAAATGTTTAATTCTGACTTTGAAAGACTCCAATACTACTACGAAAAGAAATGGGCTAAGGAACCTCAGCTCAAGCAGTATGTTTCCTTTGGGGTAATTACACCAGATGAATTTGAACAGATTACAGACAAGAAGTATGAAGCGTAGGCTGAAAGGAGGCGATTGCCTTGTTCGGTGGCGGATTTAACGAAATTGAGTTTAACACAGGCGGCGGAGTAAATATCATTGATATGTCGGCGCATTTATCGGGTGGCGCACAGATGTATACGAAACGCGATGGCGATGAGTATGAGTTGGAATATTCAATGGAAATGTCTCTGTCTTCTGAACTGTCAGGAGAGGCGCGAGTAGAAGCTGATTTTATACGTGAATACGTCTTGGAAGCTTTGCCAATGTCAGGGGAGGCTCGGCTTCAAGCGGACTTTGTGCGCGAGTTGCGTTTCAGTTCTCAGATGTCCGGCGAGGCGAGATTGTTTGCCGAAGCTTCTCGCTTCCATGTGGATTATATCGAATTTGAAGACGTGTTTAACCCTGGAGATCAGATCATAATTGATACTGATAAATTCAAAATAACTCGGAATGGTCAGAACGTATCACATTTGTATGACGGAGACTTCTTCTATCTGAATTTAGGAGAAAATAACCTGACCTGGACTGACCCGGAAACAGGACGGACAGTGCTGATGAGGATTACACATCGTGACAAATTCCTTTATTAATATCGAGGTGAAAAATGCCTAACCCAACTATGCAAGTTTTCGATAAGAATCTTCGACGTGTAGGAACACTAATTGATAGCCATGAGATCCAACGAAGAAGACGGATTAATAGCGATTATGAATTAACCTTTATGGTCCCAATGACCTCAGATGATTACCGTGAAAAAATAGCAATTAAAGGCCACGTTCAAGACGAGCGTGGCCAATTTTATGTTATTCAGTCCAGGAGCCGATCCCGTGAAGGTCGGAAGCTTATGGCTTCAATCTATTGCAACCACATTATGTTCAAACTGAATGATTTCAAGTTCCCCTATACTTCATACATCGATGAAGCGTATGGCGTACATCTCAACGAGCTGACAGACTTAATTACAAAAGCCACTGGCGGGAGATTCACATTCGTGGTCCACGATACGTTTGATTTGCATGACGTAAAAGATTTTGGACGGGGAACATGTCTGGAAGCTTTGAATAAGATCGTCGATCTGTATGAATGCGAGGTAGAACCCGACAATTTTGTGATTAACCTCAAGAAGAGAATAGGATCAGACCACGGATTACAGTACCGGCTTAAGAAGAATATCGTATCCAGCTCATTCAAGGACAAAGGAGAGTCTCTTGTCACTAGAATGTATGCACAGATGAAAGATGGTCGGACATTCATTGGTATGGATGCATCCTTATTGACTGACCTGGAGCGTAATTTATTGTCGAGCATACCAGGGGCAATTGTGAATGGTAAACTGGCGGTCAACTATCTCATATCACCATTTGCTCAATATTGGGCAAGCGATTCGGTTCCATTTTACGATGGAGAAATTATTGAACAAGATATCGAAGAAGCAGAGGATTTGCTGAAGGCCACACGGAAGGCTTTGCTTGAGCACGAAGTTGTCTCACTCGAAGCGACCATATCCACGGCAGACCTGTTCAAAATCGACCACACTGAGCCTAAACCTCATTTAGGTGATGATGTCATGTGTATCGACCCGGATATGGGTATGAACCGATTGAAGGCTCGTATCACTGAACTGACAGAGTATCCATACAGTTTAGACAAGCATGCTGAACCGACAATCTCCAATATCAATTTAAGAGATTACGATGATATTATCAGTGACTTGGAACGAAATAAGAACATCACCAACAACCTGTTTTCAAACGGGAAGATCCGGACGGATGTTTTTGAATCATTTGCTAAACAAGCTGTCATTGATATCAATAACAGCAAAACCGAACTGATCTATCCACCAGAAGGCGGGATACTGGCTCAAGAGAAAACGAATCCTCTGGAACAAGTCAGGCTGACTTCCAAAGGGGTCGGGATATCTACAGACGGTTGGCAGTCAATACGTGCTGCTATAACGGCACGAGGTGTTGTAGCTGAGCAAGTAATAGGCCAACTAGGTAACTTTGTCTCCATGTTGATCGGTAATGGTGAGGATATTGTCCAGATCAATACAAACGGTATAGCAGCAGGAGCATCGTCATTTAATAGTGCTCCTTTCAGACTAAACATGAAAGGTGACTTGATAGCTAATAGCTTAACTGCAAACTATGCCAATATTGAATATTCCAACTTTAAAAATGGAGCAATCGTAGGTTCCTCAATAAACGTAGGCAATGGGATGTTCACAGTTACTTCAGGTGGGATTATGTCGGCTGTAGGTGCGAACTTCTCTGGGTCTATTACGGCTTCAACAATTACAGGCACAAATATTAATGGCGGTACAATTACTGGTGCTTTAATCCGTACAGCAGCAACAGGCAGACGTGTGGAGCAGGATGCAAGTGGATTTCGAACATATGATTCTAATAATAGAAACAGGATTAGAATCAATACTGATTCAGATGATGGAATTGCAGCGATGTCTTTCTTTGGATCAGGAGGGGCATTCGCCGGGGAGATAAACACATATCAAAATAGCGGCGGTCTGACTATTTTTAGTAATGACGTTTTTATAGGATCGAATAACACTGGAAATCCCATCAGGCTTCAAGGAGTCGTTACATTTGGCGGGGCAGTTATCGGATTGGACATTTCTGATGTGAACGGATTGCAAGCGGATTTAACCTCTTTAAGGAATAGAATCTTATCACTAGAATCAGCGTTCTATTCTCACTCACATTCTGTAACTTTGCCTACACATAACCACGGTCTGTCTAATGCTTCGAATTGGGGCGGAACCTTCCCAACTTCAACCCCGTAATGGTATTATAGGAAAAAAGAACCATTATGGAGGTTTTGGTATGAAGAAAATAGCATACATTGCTGGCGGCATCGTAATCGGGATTGTTTTTTCGACAACTGCGGGGGCTTTCGCTGATTCAGTGAAAAGTATGGTTGGTAAAAAGGTGACTGGAGAATATTCAGTTATAGTCAACGGTAAAAATCTTACTGAGAAAGG
This sequence comes from Paenibacillus amylolyticus, assembly GCF_001570725.1. GTDB lineage: Bacteria > Bacillota > Bacilli > Paenibacillales > Paenibacillaceae > Paenibacillus > Paenibacillus amylolyticus_A. The sequence continues at coordinate 2,724,859 of NZ_BCNV01000001.1, read as the reverse complement.
CGCAGTAATAGATTCACGGGCTAATGTTCCTGCTCGCGCCCTTTCTGAGGCATTGGGAGCTGATGTAAAAGTGTCTGGGAAAACAATCACAATTATCACTAGCGAGGAAGTACCTAATGAAGGAACCGCTTCTCAATTTCCTTCAAACGAAAATAATCAGTTTAGTGGAAAGTCGAAAGCTTATCTGGAATCAATGAAAAAAGGGTATGATTCCGAAATCCTCCCACCTCTGGTAGAAGGTCTGGACAAGGTTACAAAAGAGTATGAAGCCATCAAAGCAACAGGTCAAGAAGATGTGACTGCTTTGGCAAAACAGAAAGTAGATGAATATCAGAAGCTTGTAAATGATGCAAAAGCCGAACTCGCCCTTATTGAGGCAGCTCTACAAGTCACTAGTCAGTAATCATGAATACTAAAAAAGGAAACATTGTATTCTGGTCGATAATAGTTTTAGTGGTTCTGTTTATTGTAATTGCGATTATAGACAAGTCGTTGGATAAACCGGACGATGTTAGAGCAAGTGTAACTGAGACAACGGATATCACTACCTTTGATCGGTTTTACCATCCCAGCGCCTTTGTTATAGACTCGCTCATTCGAAAGGCTGAAGGATTTGAAGGGTATGACTATTTCAATTATTTAAAGGGTCTTAGACTTCCGCTGAAAGAGAATGCTCTTGTAACAGCAAAGGAATACCCACCATTTGTATCACTTTACAGCCCGCAATCAATTATTGTACAGAACGCCTATCATGCATCACAAAAGATGAACACTTATACTGCTGAAGAAGCAAAATCAGATGTAATTGAAAATGTTCTCTCCTTCAAGACAACTGCTTATAAGGACATTTACGATACAAGCAAACAATTTCACGTTGTTTTAAGGCAAGGTGAAACTGTGCTTCAACCTGCATCAAATGGATATAAATCCAATTCAATTAAATCGAATGTGTCATATGATGATGATCTATCTCCTACAAGTAAACAATACAACAGAGAAGAAGGTTATGCAGTGTTCTCTGTCGGAGAAGAAATTGATTTTAATAAACCTGCGGAAGTACTTTTTCTGTACAATGGGAAAGACGACTACGCAGTATACGAATTAGATTTCAAAAAGTTCATCGGGAATTAATTGGGTCCGTTCTCTACGGACTCTTTTTTTGTTTGTGTGACTATAAATCCGTAGCCACTCCGTAACAAAGATAAAAGATAATAAATCTATAAAGCCCTATTCCTTAATTGGAAGGGGCTTATTTTCGTATAGAGAGGAGGAAAGGTCTTGGCAAAGATGACACATACACTCCAAGTTGAAATGGATTTGAATAAACCGGTTGAAGAATTGACCCAGGTAATCTCTGCGGTTCTTAGCTCGCATCCACTTAATCAAAAAGAGATTCTGACAGCTTTAGATTTGGAGATCGGGAATGCACTAGCAGCAATTGAGATTCAAGAACAAAAAGATAAACAAGAAGTTGTTGAATAGGTCAGGAAATTTATCCTGAACAGAGAGATGGGGGATTAATTTGACTGACACAACTATAAGTGAGGTGAACAGTGTTGTGGAAGAGACTACAAAAGTTCTTATGGGTATCCAGGTTCAATTGGCCCGGATGGAAAAGACACTCGAAGGAGTACCGGCAATGGCTGCCACGTTGGAAGCTACACGAGATCTGGCAAAGGAAGCTATGCAATCCACCAAATCGGCCCATCACAGGCTCGATAAGATTGAGAATGCTCAGACCTGGTTGTGGAGGACTATTGCTACAACCCTGATTGGTATAGCTATCGGAGCAATTGTTCTGATTTTGAAAACGGGGGGCGTATAGGATATGGATTGGAATACTGTATTTTCACTTATTGATCCTAAGCTGTTTATTGTATTGGCTGCATGCTGGGCACTTGGTATTGGAATCAAACGCATACCAAAGATTCCTGATTGGACCATTGTTTTCATTGTGACTGCATTCGCTATTGTTATTACAAGTTGGACGCTTGGCTGGTCTCCTGAATCGCTTATCCAGGGAATATTGGTTGGAGCATTTGCAGTGTTCGGTAACCAGGTGATTAAGCAAGCGAAGAAAGGAACTGAACAGTCATGATCTCAAAGGGGAATTTCTTGCTTCTGGAGCCATCCGAATTTAAAGGGTGGCTCGACAAACAGAAGATAACAAGAAGCATAGGCAAGCTCCAGGTCCATCATACGGCTGCGCCCAACTATACTACTCGTCAGGTGGTCAATGGAGTAGCCAAACAGGATGTCTGGAAATGTCTTGAGGGAATGAGGACTTTCCATTTATCTCAGGGATGGTCCGGTACAGGGCAGAACATAACTGTACTTGAGGATGGACGTATCGCCATCAGTTTAGATCGGGATCTCAATAAAACGCCTGCTGGAATCAAGGGAGCGAACACAGGCGGTTTGTGTATAGAGATTATCGGAAACTTTGATCAAGGTGGAGACATGATGGCAGCAATTCAGAAACAAGCTGTAGTCCACTTATACGCTTGTCTCGCACTAAAACTAAACATACCTATTGATACATCCCATATTGTGTATCACGCCTGGTATACGGATTCTGGAGCATGGTTAGGTAATTATGAGAAAGGTAAGTCCAGCAAGACTTGTCCGGGCACAAAATTCTTCGGTGACGGGAATACACGATCTGCTGCTGAACGAGGGTTCATTCCGTGTATCAGAGCTGAAATCAAACGAATTAAGGATGGGGAGGGAGACCCAATGACATTAGAAGAAAAGAAACAAATGGAGGAACTGAAGGCAACTGTCGAGGGACAAGCTAAATGGATAGCAGCTCAGAAGGATAAGGACAACATGCCATGTCCGAATTGGGCCAAGGAAGCCTATTATTTCTACAAACCGTATATTGCGGATGAGACAGGCAGCTACGACTTTTGGAGACAACTTGTTATCTTTTATCGTAAAGAAAACGACATTAAAGTGTAGTTATATTTTTTTGGAAGGAGTAGCAGAAGAATCAGTAGTGTCAGGAAAGCTGTAGACCCCTGCCCGCTAGAAGTCGGCAGGGGGTAGTTTAAGGGACAAATAGAAGGAGCGTTTTTGCGGTTCTCTTTGTTCCATATACCAACGAAAGTATATCTTTTAGTGTGGAACGTTCCCATAATTCAAGACTGGATCTGGCCACAAGAAGGCTGGAAGTGAAAATATATTCAAATACAAGCTTCATGTTATTGAATACAAAGTTCAGCCTATCTCTTGAAACGGTCTTAACATCCGAAAAAAATGAAAGCATATTATTTTGGCTCTCTGGAGTCAAAGAATGGGATAAACCGGATAATATACCATAGATTCTATTCATTTGGTCAGTTGTTCTTTTAAATATAACTTTGTATTTTTCTGGGTACACATCATCGATTATTAATTCCAATGTTTTTTTATTTGCCGAATAGGATCTATCATTAATTATATAAGATCCGTTTCCAGCAACACTAATTGCACTTTTCAGGAAGTTCTCCAGAGCACTTCTCAACACCAAAGCAGAACCTCTTGAATGATTATCAAGCGCAAGGGAGTAAGATTCAATTAGACAAGAATAGGCGATACTAAAGTACTGTGTATTAAAAAATCTCTCTAACTCAATTCTTCTTGCAATAAGATTAAGTGCATACAAGTAAGAAAAATTAACTTCAATAATTACACCGTATTCTGTTTTAATAAATTCATTTCCTTGAGAATGCAAAATAGTCTGAAGTTGATCTTGATAGTCTTGTATCAATCTCATTTATTGTTACCTCTAATAAAATTCATCCAATCATCTAACTCTCTCTCATTAAGGTTTTTAGAATGGTTTGAAGGTATTTTTTCAGAAGAGGGAAGGACATTGTTTAATATGTCGACAGTTTTTATGACATCCCTGAACTGGAATTGTTTAAGAATAATATTGCTTACTCTTGAGGCTAGTAAAGTCCTCGATAAAAAAATGTAATCTCGGAAGGGGCTCAAACTACCTATAGGCTCAACAATAAGTATATTAATAAATATTTTGAGATCTCCGTTTTTAGGAAACAAATCTTTACGCAGTATTATTTCATGCAAAATTCCTACTAGAAACAACTTGCTTTGGTGAGAATTTAGCTTATTCGAAGAAATAACTTTAAGGTCATCTTTAATTTTTCCAAGTGTTCTTTCATCCATAACGACGGCCCTCCTTAATTAACTTTTCCTTCAATTTCAGCAACTATTCTCTCTAAGGAGTTATGTAATTGATCATACAGAGAGGAATTGCGTGCATCACTGTACATTACGAACCTAGTAGGAATTGATGGCATGTGTGGCAAATTAGTCCTGAAAAATTCGATCTCGGGGAATTTATCTTTGAGATTCGTCATCCTGCTTTCCTCAGCTCTAATATTCCTGTGGACTAGGGTGAAAATAACTCCTAATCTCGTTAATTTCTTCTCAGTCATTTTAAAGATATCATCATTGATAATTTTTTTACTTATTTGCTCTTCGAGAAGTTGTATACCGATTGATGAATAAAAATCTACTTTACTTGGTACAATGTAATAGTCTGAAGCAAATAGACTTGAATGTGTTAGTATAGACCATGTTGGGGGACAATCGATTAACACATAATCATATTCTAATAATATTTGTGTTTTATCAACGTGTGAAAAAACCGCAGCAACTTTACCCGCAGTATCTCCTGAGACTTCTTTGGCTAATCTTAAATCTCCAGGAATTAAATAAAGATTATCCTTGATTTTTTGAACTAACGATGGGTTATCAGCCGGTTTTGCCACATCGGACGATCCAAAAATCTGAAGCACTGTTAATCCGGCTGTGGAAAGTTCATCATATTCATTGGCAGACGTCATTTCTTTTCTAATATCTTCTTCTGCAACATTATTATCTTCATCGATAACATCCGAATTCATAGGAGTGATTGAAGTTAATTGAGTTTTATGTAGTAAAAGACTTTGAGTAGCGTTAAATTGTGGATCCATATCTATAACGACTACTTTATTGCCTTTGCTCGCAAGTTGATCAGCAACATTTATAGTTAACGTAGTTTTTCCAACTCCCCCTTTCATATTAATGAATGAAATAACTTTCGCTTGAGGCATTTGTCTCATCCTTTGATATTATATTTTGGATATGATTTAAGATTAGTTTAATGGTATAAAGAGTATAAAGATAGTTTTTTATTCATTATCCTGTAGAGTTATCAAATGAACCATCAAAAATAAGTGGAGTGTGTGGCTGAGTTGAAAGTTCTTATTTAAAGAAGAGTTGAGACGAAGAATAGTATAAGCAAAAGAAATAAGAGCAGGTTTGAAGATCTAGAAGTAGTATCTTTTTATAGGAGAGCTGAATAAGGATCTACCGGCCAATCATGCCGATAGATCCTTTTTATAACCTCACTAAGGTAATTGACCAGAACCTACATACTTATCCTTCTTACTATTCCACTTATAGTTTGCAACAGCAATCTCCCATCCGCCTTCTGGGTAGTGGCTTTTCCACAGTTGATTTATTTCCCCGGTTTTCGAAATGTTTATCCCAACATCCCCCATAACAGATAACTTCTTTTTAAGAGTTCCATTCTGATACTTGTAAACGAGCAGTTCAGTATTTGATGGTAAATAGTCAAGTGTAATGGCTACATGCTTTTCTTTAGCCGAGATACTTAGGATATGGAATGTGGGATCTTCATCGCTATAGTAATCCGTATCTATCAGCACGATAACTCCTTTAGAGTTAATGAAGTAAAAGTTATCTGAATCGGTTATCAATAAATGTTCTTTTTTATTGTCACCGTTCAGATCTACAGATTTACTAATGGTTACACGTTCTCTAGGGTATTTCTTTTCTAAAAGTTTTTTTGGATTTACGGTAGCTGCATCGACGTTTGACGGGGTACATATAAATCCAAACATTGCCATGGCACAAAGTAGAGCTAGTATTCTTTTCATGATGGTCTCCTTAATAATTATTTCTCTTTTGCGTCACTAGCACTAAACATTATTCCAATAGCATCAGATCCAGTTATTCTATAACGAATACCGTTTAGTTCTGTTGATTCGTTAACTGTTGTCCAATCCACGCCTTCATTAAGAATACCCAGGTCATCAAGAACATTACCAACAGATTTTGATGGTAATTCTGGATTGGTTGCAAGTATGACTAAACCGATAGTTAAAACAAGATCTGTTCCAGATGAAAGAGTACCGTTACCTTGTCCTATCATCATTACATCACGTAATGATCCGTCTGCTTTGTTTACTGAGCCGGCTATACCTATGTAATCAGTGGTCATATACTGGAATACATCTTGAGCTGGTCCAGTTTCGATGTTTAATTTCTTGCCAATTTTCAGTTTGGAGTTATTAAGCTCATCTGCGCGTTTATTGAACGATTTACGAAATTCTTCCGGAGTCATTCCCAGAGTTCCTGGTATTTCTAAGTTCTTATCCTCTTGCTTCTTTACATTCTCTTTTGCTACCTTAACTTCCTCGGACTTAGTAGCAGATTTTTCAGCAACAACAGTTTCTGGCTTGGTTTCAGCAGGAACAGATACTTCGGTTGTCGCAACTGCTTCTTTCTCAGTTTGCTCCTCATCTTTGTTGCCAAAGATACCTCCCACTATAATCACAACAATAAGCCAAAACCACCATTTTTTCTGTATAGGCTTTTTCAATCTTCATCCTCCTGATATAGTAATAATTAACAACAAAACATAGTCTATCAGACCTAGGTATAATTTTCTATAAAAATGTATGGATGCGAGTATTGCAAGCATAAACAGAATTCTTCTTGGCAGCATTGTCCCAGGTACATGTATCAGTAAAGTTAGCAGGCAGTAGATATTTTAGAGATAAGTTTGATTTAGAGTGGCACTAACTAAGAAGTGATTCGTATTATCCACAAAAGGAGGAATTAATTTGTCTGCCGAGAATGTGATTTTAAATTGAATAATGGGATGTTCTTACTAATCTCACTACTAAGTGCAATTGTTATTCAGTTATTGAGTTTTGGCTTTTTTGAGAGTAGTGTAGTTGGAAATATACCGATCTTAGGTAACATGTTGTTGGCTATTGATATTGTATATCTTATATATTATATGCAGGGAGATATTACAATTACAGTACTACAATTAATTTTACCAAGAGCCATCAGCATAGCATCCACAGCGTATACATTAAGCGAGCTATCCAGATTAAGCGTTTTTGAGTTGAGAGATTCTTTAGGTTATAAAATTTTTATATTTTGTATGGGGACGATGTTGAATTTTATTTTTTTGTGGCTTTTTTCAAGCATTATCTTAACTTTGTTCGAGACTATAATAAAAGGCATGAATAAAATGGACGAGATGTTACAAATGCTAAATGGACTTTCATTTTAACTCCTTTTCAATCTGAAAAAAATGGCAGTGTCCTCAATGTGACAGTAGGCGTAAGGACGATAAGATTATGGTCGGAATTCAGGAGCTCTATACATAAACCTTTCAGATAATAGAGTTATGAATAGTAGAGTAGGCAACAGATTAGAAATTTTTACGTAAAGAATCAGATTATAATTGAGTGAAAAACTGTTGATCTTGCTAGAAAGTCCCCCACAAGCATAAACCTTGTGGGGGACTTTTGTATGAGGGGAAAAGGAATATGTATTAATTTGTCGAAGTATTACATTATGTTTAATTTTAGGGAAGGAGAACTCTGAATGAAATATTACCCGATGAATGATCTTGTAAAGGAACAAAGTAAAAATCATCAGTTCTCATACACTGTCATAGTCAATTTAAGAACTTGTAAGAATGATGCAGAAGATTTCATAAACAGAACTGTCAGAGTTAATTCTGATACAAAGCTAGAAGAAGATGAACTTGCACAAAGAACATTCAATGTAGTATATGGTTTGATTGAGACTCATCCAGATTTTGCAGATTGCGATCTGGCTCAAATTGTTGGAATTACTTTTGCGAGTGCTTATAATCGGGAGATTAGATGATTGCTTTACAAAAATAATTAAGGTTTTACATACGAATTTGTAGATTGGAGTGAAAGTTACTGTTTAACTGGTTTAGAAAAAAGAACAACACTGTGGTTCATGATGCTTATATGGAAGAAGAGACTCAATTTGAAGTAAAGGAAGTACAGGAAGTAAAGTTTAATGAATTAGAGAATAAGATTTTTTTTAAGGAAAAAGATAGAGTACGTCCCTTTCCAGAACACTATGAAGACAGAGACAGTGGAAAAATCACTTACTTTCAAAAGGATAAGTATTTTCAATCAATACAGGGAGAATTAAACATATCGGGTATTGGGGATAAAATAGATAGGATTGAAATTGTTAGCGATCTTTATGACGCTGGAGAGTGTGCAGTATTGAGTGAAGATGCAAAATTATCAATTACGATAAGAGTTCGATCATTTAAAATGGGAATTAACAAAGGCGGGTACATTCATGAGTATGATGAAGCTAAAAATAGAGAATTCTGTGAAGTTCTTGCTCATGAATTAGTACATGCCAGAGACAGTGTAAGTGTACATTCGAAGTATGGGAATGAAGAATACAAATCAATTAGAGGACATAGAATAGCGAATTTTGCGTGGGCAATACTAGGTGAATACTCAGCTTGTAGGGTAGTATCTGAACGCTTTCGCACATTCGATACAAATTTACAAATAAAAATTTCTACAGCCGAAACGAGTATCTCTAACCAATTATTTCGAGGTGAGGGATGGTCTACTCCTATTCAATCACTATATGATTTAAACTATGTAATTGCTACTCGAGTTGCACATGCAGATGTATCTGAAGCCGAATCAAGATATTTAAAAACCACAAAGGAAAATGAGAAAGCATTTATTGCTTCAATGAGAAACCTTTTTAATACGTACTATAATTGCCAGCCTTTGAATAAAGCGCAATATGAAAAATTAGGAAATGATATGATCATAGAGTTTTTAACGAAAATTCTTAAGCTGAGTCATACTTCAGCGACAAGTTATATACCTAGATTTCTATAGTGATTCATTTTTATTATAAACAAACAAACTTATTCTTGTTGGAAAGTTCTTAGAAACAATTAGAGAAACTACAGATAAAACAAATTTAAAATAAGTACACATCAAATTTCATAGAATCTTAAATCTAGTTTATGTCTGTACGTAAGCTTTGATACATCGAAATACTGGTAGAAAAAAGAGCAGGGGGCTCAGGCCTCGCTGCTCTTTTCTTTTTAGTTGGATGTATATTCACTTACTTCAAACGTCAGTATCTTATCGAATATTACATAATCTGTACGCTTGCTAAATGGTCCTTTGTTGTTACTGTATTTGTTGATAGCGAATTTAGCTGGGCCTGTTCCGGCATCACGAGAATCGTACCAGTTGAGGAATGCAATTACATCACTCATTGGAAGATCATATTCTTTTTCCAGACCAGTTGTCATTATTACGTTCAAAATAGCACGGTTGCCGCTGGGTTCTGGATCGGTAATATTTACTTTTTGTGGTGTAGCGGCAGCCTCGTTAGAAACTAGATCCGTTCCGGTTTGAGAGACAATATAATAGTATGTTTTACCATTTATCAAATTGTTGTCTGTAAAACTAGAACCTTTTGTATTTGAAGATATAACTGTATAAGGTCCACCAATAATATCTGATCTGGAAATTGTATATGACTCATTATTTGAGTCGTTGGAGTATTTCCAATTAAGAACGACTTTTGAATCACTACCAGAGGCAATAAGATCAATAGACTCATTAGGTAGGGGAGTGGTTCTTTCCATCATTTTTAGTTCGTGTATAGTAAGATTAACTACTTGGGAGGAGGAACCGTTGTTTGCAGTTACGTTAATTCTGTAAAATTTATATGCTTTATTATTTTCAATTATATAAGTTTTAGAAGTATTTTTGATCCATGATGTCACGTTTTTTTGAGTATCTAAAATATGCCATTCTAAACCATCGTCTGATCCTTCAAATGTCCAATCCTTTGGCTGAGATCCGAACTCGGACGTACCCACAAACCCCCCATACCCGATAACATACTTAGCAACTTTCTGTGGGTTAGAAAATTCATACGATAACCATCCCGTTTTTTTAGTCGTACCCCAAGCATTATACTTACCTGGAGAGGTAGAGTATTGTTCGACTCCATCAAATGCCTTCCAATCATTAGTATCTTGCCAATATTCACTAGAAGTTACTCTGCCTGACGGAGAAGTTGGAGATGCCATTATGGGTATAAGATTCTCCGAAAATGTTTCTTCAGCATGTGATATGTTCACATTGAATTTTAAAGACATAACTCCTATCATCAAAAACATTAAAAGAAAGTATAGATATTTTTTCATGTTAATCCCCTTTTCTTAGAATAATATGTATCATAAAGCGCACGAAATGTAATGTCTAAACAAATAAACCTATATATTCAAGTAAGTGTTAGATGAAATAAAAAAAGCTCTACCGACTTTTCTGAGTCGATAAAGCTGATAATTTTCTATCCGATATCTTTTAGCAATTCTTCATTGTTATTCCGCACATTACCCACTTCCTTCGGCACCTCATAAGCTCGCATCGCAGACGCTTCATATGGCTTCAAAAGGCCAAGCAAAGACTGAACATCGTCATTATCTCTACCGAGCCACTCCGCCTCATCCTCGGTCCGCAGAATAACCGGCATACGATTGTGGATGTCTTCCATCAGACTATTCGGTTCTGTAGTGATGATGGTACACGTACTCAACTTGTTTCCGTCAGGATCTGTCCAGGTATCGTACAGACCAGCCAATGAAAATATACTGTCGTCCTTCATCAGAATTCGCATAGGTGTCTTGGCTGTCCCTTCTTTACGCCACTCGAAAAATCCCGAACATGGGACGATGCAGCGTTTGGACCCAACTAAACGTTTAAAGGCTGGCTTCTCTGCTAGCGTCTCGGCCCGGGCGTTGATCATCTTGTTCCCAATCTTGTCATCCTTGGCCCAAACGGGTACCAGGCCCCATCGGAGTGAACCCAATCTATTTCCGTCCTTGCTGCCGATGATTGTCGGAATGTACTGCATGGGTGCTGCATTGTAATTAGGTTTGTACTCAAAGCCATCAGCTATAGATGCATAGTACCTGTCCATTATGGCGTCTAAGGGATCAGTGATCGTAAATCTTCCGCACATATTAATGCCTCCTTTGAGACTCTATACTATGTAATTTTACTCAAATATCTAAGAATAGAAACGGGTAATTTGTGGAGAGACGCATCCAATATAAAATAAAAATGCAATAAATTAGATGATATTTATAGATCAGCAAGTTTATGTTTAGACATTTTTTCTAAGGTAGTGTAATTTCAAAATTGATCAAAACAATAGGAGGAAATCATTTTGAAATCTATTTATTTTAAGAAGTTATTTTTGATGTTATCCGTATCATTTGTTCTTACCATGATTTTTTCTGCGACAAGCACTTATGCTGCCACATTAAAGCAACCGCTTATGGAAGCAGAACCGGGTTGGACTCGCTATGATGACACAACACCGGCTATTAAGTATCTTGGGACTGGATGGACAGCATGGAAAGCAACAGCTAGCGCCGACAAAGGTATCCATTATAATGACACTTTTCATGGACAAATAGATAATAAGGATGTAAGTGGAACAGTGAAGTTTCAATTCACTGGTACGGGAGTAAGAATAATCGGGTATGCTAATGGTGCTTCAGGATATGCTTTTGCTAGTGATGTTCTTATAAGTGTTGATGGTGTCGAAGAACACTTCCCAATGAATTACACTGCTAAACAAGCTAGAACTCTAGTTTATGAAAAAGTAGGTTTAGAAGAAGGAGTACATACAGTAGAGCTTAAAACAATTAAGCCAGTTACAAGAGGTATGAATGTAGATGCTGTTGATATTCAAGGAGGAGAACTGCAGGATATTGATATTCCAATGAATTTGGATGCAAAACCTGGTAATAGTTCGGTGACATTGAATTGGAACTCTGTTGAAGCGGCAGATAGTTATGTAATTAGATACGGAACTGAATCAGGGAAGTATACAGAAACTGTAACAGCGACAAAAGATGAATATGGCAATTTTGTTATTCCAGGACTGACTAATGGAACCACATATTATTTTGTAGTGAGCGCAATTATTGATGGTGTCGAATCTGAATTTTCAAACGAAGCATCCGCAACTCCTCAAGGACCTGTTATTGAACCAGAGGAACCATCGGGTAATCGTGCGATTCTTGTTGTGACTATGACAACCGGTCTTGAAAAAGAATATGATTTGAGCATGCAAGAAGTTAACAGTTTTATCGATTGGTATGAAGCAAAACAAGCTGGAAGCGGGAAAGCATCTTATGCAATTGACAAACATGATAATAACAAAGGACCGTTCAAGAGCCGTAAAGACTACATCCTATTTGATCGAGTACTAACGTTTGAAGTGAGCGAATACTAAGTTATCAATAAAAAAGACTCCGCATTGAGTTGCGGAGTCTTTTTTGCATTATCTCAGACAATAAATTGATCAAACACGGGTATACGCAGCAAGCCTGACTTTGTCCAGCTGCGCATTTTGACCCTGGCTTGTATACGTGGTTCCAGGTAAACATGATTCTTGTCCTCTCCGGTCACGAGCTGCTGGCAAACTCCGTGGAAAGCTTGCTTATGTTTTGGACTCGGACCATGCTCGATGATCCCTACCGGACGCATCTTGCCTGTCGGATCTGGAACAGCAGCAAGCCAACCGAATTCGGACTTTTTGTATCCGGTAATGAACACATCGGCATAGGACCAGTTAATAACCTTCAACCAATCTTTGGACCGTCTGCTAAGGTACTGGCTGTCTTTGCGCTTGCCAACCACACCTTCCATTCCCATAGCCTCTATCTGAGTGTATAACTCCTCTCCAGCGCCTTCTATATGGGGCACAACTCCAAAGTTAGAGGAAGGAAGAGATAGACTGTGTAGGATCATCTTGCGTTCCACAAGAGGTAGCTTACGTAGATCCCGTCCCTGGTAGAAAAGAATATCAAATATAGCAAATGTGGCAGGCAGTTTATGAGTGAGCTGCGTTATCTTGCTGGCCTGCTTTGTGCTGAATCTACTCATGACTGCTTCAAAGTCGTTAAGCCCTGTCTCTGGATCAGTGCAAGCGACCTCGCCGTCCAAGATAATATCAGAGTCAAACGACAGAAGCAATTCCGGGTACTGACGGGTACAGTCGTTGTTGTGACGAGTGAATAGCCGGACTTTTTCGGCTTGTTGCGAATATATCAACCGGTGACCGTCAACTTTAGGTTCAAAAATGAATTCTGAATGTGAGAAGGGACCCGGTGCTGTTTCAAGTAACATAGGACTTATGAACATAAAAACACCTCTGATCCAATTATAGCGTTTTACTACAAAAGATAGAGGCGGTAAGTTGTGGAACTGTGATTTTAATGCTGAAATGATTTTTCAATGAGTTGTTCTAAAGTTAAATCTTTGTTATTAATCCACCACGATGCAGAAGTCTTATTTTGGAGTGGCAACAAAGTCTCTAAATTTTTATCTTTGTCGTGGGCTTGATTTAAAAATTTGATCCTGATATCTCGTGCCCACTTAATCTGAGCTACAGAACCCTTGAGGTCTGGTATGTTATAGTGGCTTTCGATTTCACTTGCTAAGTTATTTAAATAATCTTCCATCTCTTTAGAACGTACAATCTTAACCAAGATAATCACCTCGTTTTTATTTTATAAGGATTATTTGTATTGTTTAGAAGAGTTTTTCATAATGGTTAGCCTTTTTTTTATAGAATACCTTTTTCATTCTTCTTTCTCCTGATATAGTAATAATTAACAACATGAAATAGTCTATCAGACCTAGGTTTATTTTACTATCAAAAATGTATGGATGTGAAAAGGTGAATACATATCGTGTATTGCAAACAGACACAGAATTCCTAGTGGCAGCATTATCACAGACACGTGTATCAGTCTGGTTTGTCTTACCTGAGCGAGAACGTATTATGGACTATGGTGGGTTATTGGAAGCGTACAGTGATGTTTCAGTAAAAATTGCTGGTAATCGATACTTTAGAGACAAGTTTGAATTTAGAGCGGAGAGAGGTAGGTAAATGGTTAATCTTAAGAGTATTAATGATGAGGAATTAAGGAAAAGGTTTAGTGAAGTAAGAGCAGCCGGTAAGGAATACCAAGATGTAAAATACGCTATTTTCTATGAAAAGGAATAAACATATCAAATCTACTAAACGGAAAAGGATAGTGCTGAAGTGTTAGAAGCGAAAGATGAACAAAGATTGTTATTGTTAAACGAAATAATCAAGATCCGGGAACGGATGATAAAAGAAAAAAAGAGAGATGAAAAATTATTAAAAAAATGTGAGGAGATAGAACGCTATCTCAATAATAGTAGGCTCTCAAAAGATGAGATTGTTAAGTACAAATATAAAATAATAGTTCTCGAAAAAGAAATTGATGAATACGAAACAAGCATAAAGAAAAGATTTATTTGGATGATTGCGATAATTGGAGCTTTTACAACTGTATTGAATCATGTTATAAGCGGCGGTGTGTTGAAATTAGACAGTCCTGGATGGGAAGAGTTTTTTACCAAATACTTTGGCATGTTTTTGTTTATGCTCATCGGAATTATAGGTGCAATGACTAAACTCCTTTTAGATGAGTATAAAACAGGGAAAGATAGAACAGATCAAATGCTTCTTGGTTTCCTTTTCCCAGTAGTATTTGTTAATCTTTTTTCTTACAATGAGGGCCAAATACAAGGAGTAATTATTGTCAACTTACTCATCTTTGTATGCGGGTTTAGTGTTGAATTTATATTGCTGTTCTTAAATAGATTAATTGATATTGCGAAAAAGACCTTTAATTTAGAGGAGAAGGAAGATCCGTCTAGAACTCTTGAGTCATCAGAAAACAATGTTTCCGCAGAGAATAAATAATTGAATAACAGTTGCAGAAAAGCCCAGTCACTTGATTGGGTATTTTTTATTGTTGTATAAAGAACGTACGTTCGCATATAATGTTGAAGAGGTGATTTACATGTTAACGGATTATCAAAGGAAGATTCTTCGGATCTTATATAACTACAAAGGTGGACGGCGTAGGTTTCCTACAATCCATGAACTGACTGTCAAAACAGGTAAGCATAAACCAGACGTTATGGTTGCTCTTGACGCTCTTGTGGCTGCGGAATACATACATTGGGAAGATAGGTCTGACACGGCTAACATAGTGATCTTGGAAGGCTGGGAACGTGAGGGAGAACGTCCTAAGGTAGACCACACACCACCTTCAGGGAACATCGATTATTGGACTCAATACTAAGGGGGGCTTGTCATGCGTAGCAGACTGAAGGATAACGGATTGTATGAGACATCCAGGATGATTATGCCTGAACACAGAGAGGCATGGTTGGCTCAATGTGAACAACAGAAGAGACGCGGTAAGCCAGATCTGGACGATCAGGAAATGCAGCGAATCAGTGAAGTACTTGTTGACTCTTATAATAGAGTTAGTACGGTTGATTTGATATTATTTAACCCTTTCTTCGAAGAGCCGATATCAGGAGTAATTGTGGGTTTAAACTCTGCAAGGTGTGAAATAAAGTTGATGTTAGAGGATGAGTTCCGCTGGGTTTCTTTAGCCGAAATTGTCTCTGTTAATCAATGAGATTGTATCGCTTTAGAATTGCGAGCTTATACTTTATAATATCTGTATAAGCATATTATTTTAATTAGGAGATTTTTGATTTAACCAGCGTCATATGTCAGAGTAGTAATGCAATAAAAGTGAGTATATGAAACGAGTTTCTTCATTATAATAAGAAAAAAAGGGCGCCCACAAAAGCGCCCACAAAATGCCCACAAAAGTCTGAATAATTATGATTAGTTTTGAAAAGCTGATCACTGATAATACTTGTTTTAAGCCGATTTCTTATGGTGGATGATTCACTTTGAAAGCATGGAACATAAATAGAACACAAGTCCACCAATGGGAACGCGATCAATATATTACTTTGTACTAATAGCTCAATCCCTTGGCGCTCTAGCGCTGAGGGGTTTTTCTTTTTGTGGGCAAGTACCTATATATTTAAAGAAAAATCAAAGTGCCCACAGAATCCCCCATAATGTCCCCCGATTCATTCTTCAGCAACCAATATTAATTATCTGTGCGTAACAAAGTCTTACATTTGTATAACAAAATAACAAAGTACACTAGTAGGTAGATTTAGTTAATAAGTAAAACCGTAAAAACTCTCTTTTCATTAAATATTAGGGGAGTTTTTTATATGTTACTTAAGCTCTTTATTTGATGAATTGTATCACTGCATGTTTGTTATAGCGCAATACCAGTGTCACCTATCTTGTTGTTTCCTATCTAATGGAGGATATCGTTAGATTTCTTTCTAAAGGGGAGTAAACTTTATCGAGAATCGAAAGCGAAAGACTTACATAGCAGTCTATTAAGAGAACCTGATAACCATCATAATAAAAGTCATACTAACAATCACACTTTCAGAACTCCACCAACTTTCAAGTACTTTAAAATCAATGTTTCATTTGTATGTTGAAAGTTTCATATAGAAGAGGTATACTTTAATTAAATTTTGAGCAATTTAATTTTAAATAATTAATTGGAGATGTTAATATGGATCAAGCAAAACAACTGGTGACAGAACAACGTACATTTTTTTATACAGGTCAAACTAAAAATATCGAATATCGGATTAATGCTCTTCAACAGCTTAGAAAGGGAATCGAAAAGTATCAGCAACGGATTCAAGATGCACTTCGGGCAGATTTGAACAAATCTGAGGCGGAAGCTTACGGTTCCGAGATTCGCATTGTGCTGGGAGAGCTGGATTTCGCATTAGAACACCTGCAGGAATGGGCTGCACCAAAACAAGTCCCAACGAATTCGGCTATGCCGGATGGGGTGAGCACCATTTACCCTGAACCATACGGAGTGGCGCTTATTATTGCACCTTGGAACTATCCTTTCCAACTGGCCTTCGGTCCACTGATTGGAGCAATTGCAGCCGGTAACTGTGCAGTTATCAAGCCATCTGAATTAACACCAGCCGTGTCTCGTCTGACGTTTGATCTGATTCAGGAGATCTTCCCACAGGAGTATATTGCTGTTATGGAAGGGGAAGTCGAGGCTAGCACAGCATTGTTGAAAGAGAAGTTTGATTATATTTTCTTCACAGGCAGTACAGGTGTTGGCCGCATTGTTATGAAGGCAGCTGCAGAGCACCTGACTCCTGTAACTCTTGAGTTGGGCGGTAAAAGTCCTGCTATTGTCCATAGTGATGCAGATCTGAAGCTGGTAGCCCAACGTATTGTTCGTGGTAAGTTCCTGAATGCAGGTCAAACGTGCGTTGCTCCAGATTACTTGCTTGTGCATGAACAAGTTTATGATGAACTGATCGATCTGATTGGTGCAGAGATCAAAGATAAATTTGGAGATGATGTGCTCCAGAACGCTGATTTCCCGCATATTGTCAACGCACGTAACTTCGATCGGTTATCGAAATTCCTCACAGATGGTACAACGCTCATAGGTGGACGTTCTGTACGTGAGCAATTGCTTATTGAGCCGACTGTACTTGGAGATGTGAACTGGGAATCACCTGTCATGCAAGAAGAGATCTTCGGTCCGATTCTTCCTGTATTTACGTACAATGACCTCAACCCGATGCTGGATGAGATTGTTCGTCGTCCAAAACCATTGGCGCTATATCTCTTCACACAGGATGAGCAACTGCAGGGACAGGTTCTGAATCAAGTTTCCTTCGGTGGGGGATGTATTAATGACACACTTTCTCATATGACTTCACACTATCTTCCGTTTGGTGGTGTAGGAGAGAGCGGTATGGGCTCATATCATGGACAACAGAGCTTTGATGTATTTTCCCATCACAAGAGTGTTCTGAAACGCAGTGAATAATGAGTAGTTAAAATAACATAAAAATGAAAAAAAGAGGTTGTCCTATTCATCAGGACAACCTCTTTTCGTATTTATTGCATTACATCTAGTTTTGTTACTCAAGTTAAATATTAATGAATATCTCGGAAAAGGCCGATGACTTTACCCAGAATACTAACATGTTTCAAACGTAAAGGTTCAAAGGTCGCATTCTCCGGTTGAAGGCGAATATGATCTTTCTCTTTATAGAACGTTTTCACTGTAGCTTCATCATCTTCAGTCATTGCCACTACAATATCACCGTTATCAGCAGTTTGCTGTTGACGGACAATAACATAATCTCCGTTAACGATTCCAGCTTCCACCATACTATCTCCGACTACCGAAAGCATAAATACTTTCTGTTCGCCTACATAATGCGTAGGAAGAGGGAAGTAGTCTTCAATGTTCTCGGTTGCAGTAATCGGAACACCCGCTGTAACCTTACCAACGACAGGAATACGTGCAACGCTATGAGCAAATTGATGAGAGTGCTCCGATTCTTCCTGGCTCAAAAGCTCAATAGCTCTTGGCTTGGTAGGGTCGCGTCGGATCAAACCTTTTTTCTCCAAACGATCCAAATGTCCATGTACTGTTGAGCTGGAAGCCAGTCCAACCGCTTCACCAATTTCTCGTACGGAAGGAGGATACCCCTTCAACCGGACTTCATTTCGTATAAACTCCAGAATAGCCTGCTGCCTGCTGGATATCTTCGACATACCGTATCAACCCCATTTTAGTAACGTTTGGGAAAATTATAACATAGAACCTCCGTTCGTACAAACATAAGTTCTAAATAAAATGCCATTAAATCAGTGTTTTTTAACTATTAGAACAGAATTTGTCCAAAATTCGGAGTATAATACTGCAAATGCTTTGGATAAGGAGTTCAATTCAGATATATCTCCTTCGAAAAATAAGCGAACAATTGTTCTAAAAACCTATTGAACAAAACAAGTGTTCGTGTTATATTGATTCCAACAGATAGGAACAAACGTTTGGAGGCGGCTATTTAATGAGATATTCTACTTATCAAAGCATTTATGAACCGATGAATTCGGAACTGGTGAAGTCTAACATAGGGAACTACAAGAAGGTTTTAGCGCGTTTCAATATTTCTTCATGGATGTTAAAGGTTGCGATTACCTCTTTAATTATATTTATTGGATGCAGCACCGTTTTAACTGTATTTGCTGGCAATGAGAATGATGTCCTTCCCGGAGGAAAGATAGCCGTTTCACAAGGAGAAACATTATGGAGTATTTCTTTGGAACATAAACCGACGAATATGGATACACGTATTTATATAGAAGCAATTAAGAAAGTGAATCAACTTCAGACGACTTCGATCCAAGTGGGACAAGTTTTAGCTCTACCGCAATTTGCAGAATAAAATGCACATGAATGAGTGTTAGTGCGTGTCAGCTTGACAAGCTGCCTTTATCATGGCAAAGTTAATATGACTTTGTATTTTTGGAGGGGACAAGCTTGGATATAGATAGTCTGGTAGCACGCATTAATGAATTGGCTCGTAAGCAAAAGTCCACTGGTTTGTCAGAGGAAGAACTTGCTGAACGTGCCGAACTAAGAGAGATTTATTTGAGTAATATTCGCAGCAATTTCAGACAGCAACTGGATACCATTGAGATTGTTGATGATGAGAATGACAAAGGCCACCAAGGCAAACTCAAACACTAACGAAACCTATGATATCATTTATGATATTTAGGTTTCTTCCTGTTATTTTGAGTGTGCAATCTATAGGGGGAAATATTGGTTTACAGTTATGTAAGCCGATACAAAGACACATAAGGGGGATTCTCATGTCGCGTTCGTTCGAGAGAACGGTTAAGAAAAATTCCAAGCAGTTAAATCAGCAACGCAAAAAAAGTGGTCAACCAATTACAGGTACACCAGGTGAAGAAGTCTTTAAAGGACGCAGCCTGTTGTTCCCTATATTTTTGATCGGTCTCGCCTTTTTGTATCTGTTTATGAGCACATTCCTTGTACAAGCTCCAATGACAACTTGGGACTGGGTGACCATGCTGCTTTACGTATTTTTGGCTGTCATCTTCATGCTTCGTCGTCCGTACATCAAGATTAGCAGTAATCGGATTATTACGACGAAGGGTAACCGTGAACGTTCAATAGGCGTTGACGATATCGTCAAATTCAGAATTGAACCAGGTACAATCGTTATTGAACATAACAGTCGCGGTAAAAGATGGGTGTTTACCAAGTTATTGAACCGCTACGATACAGATGCGATTGCAGAACGTTTGTTGAAGTTTGCAAAAGCACACCAGATCACCGTGGAAACCGTCGAAAAGTAATTATTGCATAAAGGGGTAGATGATCGGAATGGCGTTAAAAGCGATTTTGTTCGACCTAGATGATACTTTATTATGGGATGAGCGTAGTGTTCGAGAAGCTTTTCATGAGACTTGTCTAATCGCAGCGCAAGAGACTGGGGTTAAACCGGAAGAACTTGAAGAAGCCGTTCGTAACGAGGCACGTGGACTGTATGAATCATATGAGACCTTTCCTTTTACCAAAATGATTGGAATCAATCCGTTTGAAGGACTATGGGCTAACTTTACTGGTGGGGATCAACCTGAGTTCCGTCAGTTAGAACAGCTTGCTCCTGTTTACCGTAAAGAATCCTGGCGTCGTGGCTTGTTGAAGTTAGGTGTAGATCGGGAAGATCTTGCTGAACAGCTTGCCTCACAGTTTGGAGTAGAACGGAGATCCAGACCCCATGTGTACGAAGAAACGATGGATACCTTGCGTAAGTTGCAAGGAAATTACAAACTTTTGTTGTTAACGAACGGTTGTCCTGCTTTGCAACAAGAGAAGTTGGACGGTGTGCCTGAATTGACTCCTTTCTTTGATGAGATTATTATCTCGGGTAACTTCGGAAAAGGAAAACCGGATCCATCCATATTTGAACATGCTTTGAGTAAATTGGGTGTTAAGCCCGAAGAGAGCATGATGGTTGGAGACAAGTTGACGACTGATATTCGTGGTGCTTTATCATCTGGCATCCAATCCGTATGGATTAACCGTGAGCATAAGACCAACAATGAAACGTATGCGCCTGACCATGAAATAACGCATTTATCTGAACTGGATCAGCTTATAGCTAATTTCTGAACAGATCAGCTATAACATCTTTCCTCAACACCCTGAAACATTGGAAGCTTCAATGAACGATGATGTCGTTCGTGAAGTTACCAATGTTTTTTATTTGGGCAGGTTGGCTAATTTACCTTGTTAAATGAGATATCAATTTTATTTGCTAAAAGTTATTGAAATTAGGGGGAAGCTGGATTAGAATATAACTAACATACTAGTATGACTAGTATTTAGATTGTCCTAGAGCAATTTCTTTTGACTTACTTCATTTGAATGGAAGCAGGAGTTGTTGCTTATTATTTTCGACGTATTGTAAGCGCTTCAAATACTTTTAAATACCTTATTTTGATTTGGAGGTCACACCACCTATTAAGTGCTAATGAATGATGTGAAGCACTTTGGATTGTGTGATTCTACATAACACATTAAAATGATATCGCTTACATTTAGCTACTATCTATTTCGTAGTGGGGGTGAAGTTGAGGGATTGGTTGTCTTCTACAAAAAGAAGAAGCGATGGGAGTTGTACATGAATTCGTTTTTACCTATCAAGTCCTGGATCGGAGTGAAAACACATGGAGTCGGAAACCGCTAAAACAACACTAACCATGACATCTTTACGTAAAGAGAGTAGATTACGAACCGCAGGAACCTTGTTCCGCAAAGACTGGCAGCTGTATTCACTATTAATCCTTCCCATCATCTACCTCATTATTTTTAAATATGGACCGATGATTGGTAATGTGATTGCCTTCAGACGCTTTGTTCCGGGGGGCAGTATATTTGGAGAAACATGGGTTGGATTAAGATACTTCAAAATGTTTATTGAAGACCCTACCTTCTGGAGAGTATTTGGTAATACGCTGATGTTGGGCGGACTCGCGTTGCTCTTTACATTCCCGGTTCCCATCATTTTTGCCTTGATGCTTAACGAAGTGAAGAGTAAACGATTCAAAAAGTTTGTACAGACCGCGTCTTATCTGCCTCACTTTCTGTCCATCGTTATCGTTGCGGGTATGATCCTGCAGTTGACAGCAGTGAATGGTTCCATTAATGGACTGGTGGCTTTTTTCACCGGAGACAATATACCTTTTATGCAGCGGGCTGAGTGGTTCAGAACAATCTACATCACGTCAGAGGTATGGCAGGGTATGGGTTGGGGAGCGATACTGTATCTCGCCGCACTGACAACCATTGATGATTCTTTGTATGAAGCTGCACGTATTGATGGTGCCAACCGCTGGAAGCAAACGATTCACGTAACGATTCCAGGAATCTTGCCAACGATTGTGACGTTGTTGATTTTGAACATGGGTAATTTCCTGGCTGTTGGATTTGAAAAAATCTTACTCTTGTACAATCCGCTGATCTACGAGACATCTGATGTGATCTCCACTTACCTGTATCGGGTCGGACTGGAATCCAGTAACTTCAGTTATGCTACCGCAATTGGCTTGTTCGAATCGCTGATCGGTCTGATTCTGGTGTTCTCCGTAAATGCCATTTCACGCAGACTGACACAAAGAAGCTTATGGTAAAGGAGGAGCACCATGCAGGAATCCAGATCTTACAAGGTATTTAAAGTATTTAATGTCATCTTTCTGCTGTTCGTGGTATTTATAACGCTCTATCCATTCTTGAATGTCGTAGCACAATCCTTCAGCAGCGAGTCCTATATTAACTCAGGCAAAGTAAGTTTGTTCCCAAGAGGATTCAATGTGGAGACATACAAGACCATCTCACGTGACAGCATGTTCTGGACCAATTATAAAAATACGATTATTTACACCGTGGTAGGTACGTTGATTTCGATGTTTATGACGACTATTTTCGCCTATGCCTTATCCAAAAAGAGGTTGATGGGCCGCAAGTTTTTGACAATGTTCGCCGTGTTCACGATGTTCTTCAGTGGTGGATTGATTCCAAACTATGTCTTGATTAATTCCCTTGGATTCAATAACACCATGTGGGCGCTTGTTGTTCCTGGAGCAATTAGCATATACAACATGCTGATCATGAAGTCATTTTTTGAAAATATGCCTGAGGAACTGGAGGAAGCCGCCTCCATTGATGGGTTGAATACCTACGGAATCTTGTTACGCATTATCTTGCCGCTGAGTAAAGCTGTTATGGCAACCATGGTACTGTTCTACGCAGTAGGTCATTGGAACTCCTGGTTCCCAGCCTTTCTGTATTTGGACAAAAAAGAACTGTTCCCGGTCACCATTTATTTGCGCAATATGATTGCTGGAGCGACCAGCGGGGCGTCTGCCGGTGCAACCTCAGCTGATAACCTGACACAGATTGCTGCCAATATTAAGTCAGTAACGATGGTATTAACCATCTTGCCGATACTCACCATCTATCCATTTGTGCAAAGATACTTTGTAACCGGTATCATGTTGGGGTCTGTTAAACAGTAATGCTTAGCAGACAGAATGATTCACATGATTAACTTTTAAAGGTAGCTTAGAAAGTTCTAAGGCAAGGTCAACCTAAACCAAATTCAGGGGGATAACCTAAATGAATCAAAAGCCACGTAAGTTTGTCGGTAAAATGGTTTTGGCAACAATGATGACCGTCGTTCTGGCTGCATGTAGTAGCGGTACTGGAGCTGGAGGTGACGTTACAGAGGTTCAGACCAACGCTGCAATGGAGACGTACAATGTAGGAGATACATTCAAGGCGACTGATCCGTTTAATCTCTCCATACTCTATAGTGATCAACCTAGTTATCCATATAAAAAAGACTGGTTGCTTTTTGATAAAATTACCGAACTGACGGGTGTTACGCTTGAGCCAACGATTGTGCCGATGAGCGATTACTCTCAGAAGAGATCTCTGTTGATTAGCTCTGGTGATGCACCACTGGTTATTCCTAAAACCTATCCAGGTGAAGAGTCTGCATTTGTATCTTCCGGTGCGATCTTGCCGATTAGCGATTATATTGATATGATGCCGAACTTCAAGGATAAAGTGGAGAAATGGGGTTTGGAAGATGAACTCGAAGGACTTCGACAGGAAGATGGAAAGTACTATGTACTTCCAGGTCTGCATGAAGAAGTATGGCCGGATTATACGCTGCTTGTAAGAACGGATGTCTTTGAGGAAAATAACATCGCTATCCCGACCACATGGGACGAATTGTATGATGCAGCCAAAAAACTGAAAGAGATCTATCCCGATTCCATTCCATTTTCGGACCGATTCCAATTCAATAGTACGTTGAACATCGCTGCTACTGGCTTTGGTACCAAGGGTGGATGGGGTTTTGGTAACGGATTGACGTATAAGGAAGATCAAGATCAATTTGTGTACACGGCTACAACACCAGAATACAAAGAGATGCTAACGTATTTTAACAAGTTGGTATCCGAAGGGCTGCTCGATAAGGAAAGTTTTACACAGGATGATGATCAGGCTGTACAGAAATTTGTATCCGGCAAATCATTCATGATTAATGGTAATTCCCAAACGGTTGTATTGCACAGAAATGATATGAACAAAACGCTCGGAGAGGGTAAATTCTCGGTTGCGAAGATTACAGTACCAGGTGGGCCAAAAGGGCAGTTGATGTCAGGGTCCAGACTTGAAAACGGTGTCATGATATCTGGGAAAATTCAAAAGAGTGAAAATTTCAAAGCCATTATGCAATTTGTTGATTGGCTATATTACAGTGATGAAGGTCAAGAGTTTGCCAAGTGGGGCGTAGAAGGCGAAACATTCACTAAAGAGGGCGGAACACGTAAATTGGTAGAAGACGTGAATTACAATGGTTTGAATCCAAAAGGCACGAAGGATCTGCGTATTGACTTTGGCTTCTCTGGTGGTGTATTTGCCTACGGAGGTACCACAGATCTGCTGCAATCGATGTTTAGTGAAGAAGAGTTGAAGTTCCAGCAAGACATGAAGGATACCAAGGAAGTTATCCCGGCAGAACCACCAATTCCATACTCTTCCGAGGACCGTGAACGGGTGACACTTCTGAGTACACCACTGAAAGACTACTCTGACCAGAATACACTTAAATTTATATTGGGTGAACGGAACTTGTCTGAATTCGATACGTTTGCCAAAGAACTGGACAGTCAGGGGCTAACCAATTATCTGAAGCTGGCCAATGACACGTACAAAGCCTACAAAGAAAACAAGCAATAACATAGTTGATGCTGGCCGAATTACCGTTTCACGCCGATATTTAAGTGGAACGGTAATTTGTGCTAAGATAAATGAATACGGCTGAGAGAAAGAGGTCTAGGCATGTCACTTAATCAAAAAATTAGAGGCTCTACCCGGGCATATTCATATAACCTGTTAAAAGAACGAATTCTTCATCTGGAACTTAAGCCGGGTACCAAGATTTCAGAGAAAGAGATTGCAGATGAACTGCAGGTGAGCAGAACACCTGTGCGAGAAGCATTCATGAAGCTTGCTGAAGAAGAACTGCTGGACATTATTCCACAGAGTGGAACGATCGTCTCGCATATTAATCTCGAGCATGTGGAAGAAGGCAGGTTTATGCGGGAAAAGATGGAGAAGGAAATCGTGACGTTGGCTTGCGCTTCTTTTCCTGAAGAGTACCGATTCAGACTCGAAACCAACATTGCTATGCAGGAAGTATGTATAGGAAAAAACAATTTCTATCGACTGTTCGAACTGGATGAAGAGTTTCATCAGATTTTGTTTCAGGGCACAGGTAAGCTGAGAACGTGGAAAATGTTGCAACAGCTGAATATTCCGTTTAATCGGTTGCGTTTATTACGTCTAGCGGAAGACTCCAACCTGGAGGTCATTATCTCTCAACACAAAGAGATTTATCGCCTTATCACAGAGCGCAAGACGGAGCAAGCGGTTCAGGTGATGGAAGCTCATCTCAGACTGGTTGTTATTGAACAGGAATCGATAAAAGCGAAATACCCGCATTATTTTATATAATGCACCGATGTTGTATAATACCCTCCATATGCATATGCGAAAACCCCTGTTCAATTGAACAGGGGTTTTGGTTAAGCAAGTCGTCACACGAGAGTGTTAGGCTTGTTTGATAAATGTAGGATCAGGGTATGGATCTGCAATCCAGCCATCTTTTTCGATGAACAGACGTACAGCAATAATTTGTTTGTTCTCCATTAAAGTGAAGAAGTGCGGTGTATTCTCAGGTACAGAGATGACGTCTCCAGGAGACAGTTCTACATTAAAGTAGCCCACATCATCTGTAGCTTTGATAACAAAGATTCCTTTACCAGCGACAATCGCCCGGATTTCATCTTCAGCGTGGGTGTGGATCTCTTCGAACTTGGCCAGCTTTTCTTCGATATCTGGTGTTTGTTCAGACAGCGTGATGACATCCCAGATTTGGTATCCGCGACGTGCAGCCAAATCTCTGATTTCATAATCGTAAGTTTCCAAAACTTCGGCTTTCTGATCAT
The DNA here is from genome assembly GCF_001570725.1 of Paenibacillus amylolyticus. Taxonomy (GTDB): domain Bacteria; phylum Bacillota; class Bacilli; order Paenibacillales; family Paenibacillaceae; genus Paenibacillus; species Paenibacillus amylolyticus_A. The sequence goes on along the minus strand of NZ_BCNV01000001.1, from coordinate 2,698,318 downwards.
CAGTCAATCCAAAGTTATTTTGCAGATCCGTGTTCAGTTTGGATGCGTCCCACTTCTCATATAATACTTCGTATTTGTTCAAGAAATTTCGAACGTTTTCGTCACCAGTGATGCGTTCGTTCGTATTTCGGATAACAATTTCAGCCATGTTCTTTCCCTCTTTTCCACTTGGTTTAATTGAATTATATCGGATTGCTCTGTTTTTGTCGATTCTCAAATTCCGTTCATATTCGAGCAAACCCGCCATCTTTCGGGAGAAAACCCGATCTTTCACATTAAGTTAGTTTCTGTTAAACTAAGATTTAACGTTTTGCGGGGGTGAAGATATTGGATAAGATTAGTCTACACGAAGCATTAAAACAACGAATATTAATCCTCGACGGTGCAATGGGGACCATGATTCAACAAGTTGATCTGACTGGCGAAGATTTTGGTGGCGAAGATTTGGATGGATGTAATGAAATGTTGGTGCTTACTCGTCCAGAGCTGATCCAGCGCATTCATGAAGAGTATCTGGAGGCCGGCGCCGATTTAATTGAAACCAATACATTTGGTGCGACATCTGTCGTGCTTGCTGAATACGATATTCAGGATCGGGCACGCGAGATCAACCTCGAAGCAGCCAGAATTGCGAAAGCTGCGGTTGATCGTTTCTCTACACCGGAATCTCCACGTTATGTGGTAGGTGCGATGGGACCAACAACCAAAACACTGTCTGTAACTGGAGGCGTAACGTTCCAGGAACTTATCGACAGTTATTTGGAGCAAGCGCTTGCTTTAATAGAGGGAGGCGTTGATGCGCTACTGCTTGAAACCTCACAGGATACCCTCAATGTAAAAGCAGGCAGCATTGGAATTCAGCAGGCCTTCGAACAGAGTGGTGTCACACTGCCCCTGATGATATCAGGAACGATAGAACCGATGGGAACGACCCTTGCGGGTCAGAACATCGAATCCTTTTATATATCCTTAGAACACCTTAACCCAATTTCGGTGGGACTAAACTGTGCTACAGGTCCGGAGTTCATGCGTGATCACATTCGTTCGCTTTCCGGAATGGCATCGGTTGCCGTTAGTTGTTACCCGAACGCAGGACTTCCTGATGAGAACGGTAATTACCATGAGTCACCAGACTCGCTTGCTCAGAAGATTGGTGCTTTTGCCGAACAGGGCTGGTTGAATATCGCTGGTGGATGTTGCGGGACAACCCCTGCACATATTCGGGCTATGCGCGATACACTTGCCCAGTACCCCCCAAGAGAAATGAACGGAACACATCCACCTGCGTTGTCCGGTATAGAACCGATCTATATCGAGCAGGACAATCGTCCATACATGGTTGGTGAGCGTACGAATGTATTGGGCTCACGGAAATTTAAACGGCTTATTGTAGAAGGCAAATATGAAGAAGCTTCAGAAATTGCTCGTGCTCAAGTGAAAAATGGAGCGCACATTGTCGACGTGTGTGTACAAGACCCGGACCGCGAAGAGTCTGAAGACATGGTGAAGTTCCTTGAACTGGTTGTGAAAAAAGTAAAAGTACCACTTATGATCGATACAACAGATGCTTCCGTAATCGATCTGGCCCTCCAGTACTCTCAAGGTAAAGCGATAATTAACTCCATTAACCTTGAGGATGGCGAAGAGAAATTTGAGCTGATCACGCCGTTGCTTCATAAGTACGGTGGTGCGGTTGTCGTCGGAACGATTGATGAACGGGGTCAGGCGATTAGTAGGGAGGACAAACTGGACGTAGCCAAACGCTCTTACGATCTGCTGGTGAACAAGTATGGACTGAAACCAGAAGACCTCATTTTCGATACGTTGGTGTTCCCGGTAGGTACGGGAGATGAACAGTACATCGGTTCAGCCAAAGAAACCATTGAAGGTATAAGAGTGATTAAGGAAGCGATGCCAGAATGTCATACGATACTCGGGATCAGTAACATTTCATTCGGACTGCCAGAAGCAGGCCGTGAAGTGCTGAACTCTGTATTTTTGTATGAATGTACCAAAGCAGGTCTCGACTATGCCATCGTAAACACAGAGAAACTGGAGCGTTATGCGTCCATTCCGGAAGAAGAACGCAGACTCTCGGAAGAGCTTTTATATAATACGAATGATGAAACACTGGCGGCGTTTGTAGCGGCGTTCCGTAACAAGAAGGTTGAGAAGAAGGAAAAAATCTCGAATCTTTCATTAGAAGAGCGTCTTGCTTCATATGTTGTGGAAGGAAGCAAAGAAGGATTGCTGCCGGATCTCGAACAGGCACTTGCCAAATACACAGCACTTCAAGTGATTAACGGTCCGCTGATGCGGGGTATGGAGGAAGTAGGTCGTCTCTTTAACAACAATGAGTTGATTGTAGCTGAGGTGTTGCAGAGTGCGGAAGTGATGAAGGCTTCTGTAGCATATCTGGAGCAGTTCATGGAGAAGAACGAAACCTCGGTTAAAGGCAAAATCATTCTGGCCACGGTCAAGGGCGATGTGCATGATATTGGTAAGAACCTGGTAGAGATCATCCTGTCCAATAACGGTTACCGTATCATTAATTTGGGTATAAAAGTACCACCAGAACGTATCATTGAGGCATACCGAGAAGAAAAAGTCGATGCGATCGGCCTCTCGGGTCTATTGGTAAAATCAGCGCAACAGATGATTCTTACCGCTCAGGATTTGCGAACAGCAGGTATTGATGTGCCTATTATGGTTGGCGGAGCGGCGTTGACACGTAAATTCACCAAAAATCGTATCCGTCCTGAATATAACGGAATGGTTGTGTATGCTAAAGATGCGATGGATGGTCTGGATCTGGCGAACAAATTGATGAATCCCGTTACACGTGAAGCGATGCAACTGGAGATGGAAGCTGAAAAAGAAGCTGATGCTTCAGGTGCTGTAGCTGTTCAGGCTCTTCCAGAGCTTACGCGAGTGGAGCGTTCGGATATTGCTGTAGATAATCCGGTTCTTGTACCGCCTGATCTGGAGCGGCATACGATGCGCAACTATCCGTTATCACATATCCTGCCATACGTGAACATGCAGATGTTGCTTGGACACCATCTGGGGTTGCGCGGTTCAGTAGAACAACTGCTTGCTTCAGGAGACAAGAAGGCTACCGATCTGAAAGCAGTCGTGGATGATATCATGCAAGAGGCTGTGCGTGACGGGATTATTCAGGCGCATGCCATGTATCGTTTCTTCCCGGCACAGTCCAGCGGTAACAGCATCATTATCTATGATCCAAAGGACACCAGCAATATCTTGCATACCTTTACGTTCCCACGTCAAAAAGTCGAGCCGTTCCTGTGCCTGTCCGACTTCCTGAAGCCTGTTGAATCCGGTCAAATGGATTACGTTGGTTTTATGGTTGTTACTGCGGGACACGGCGTGCGTGAACTATCCACTGCGTGGAAAGATCAAGGGGATTACCTTCGCTCGCATGCTCTGCAATCCGTAGCGCTTGAAGTAGCAGAGGGATTAGCTGAGCGTGTGCATCATATGATGAGAGATATCTGGGGATTCCCTGATTCTGCTCAGATGACCATGAAGCAACGTCATGGGGCACGTTATCAGGGAATCAGGGTATCCTTTGGATATCCGGCTTGTCCGGATCTGGAAGATCAAGGGCCGTTATTCAAGTTGCTACAGCCTGAGGATATCGGTGTGGAATTGACGGAAGGTTTCATGATGGAACCTGAAGCATCTGTATCAGCGATGGTGTTCAGCCATCCGCAAGCCAAGTATTTTAACGTAGAAAAGGCATAAATCAGTAGAGTGTCAGGCAAAGCCCTCCGCATTGTCGGAGGTTTTTTGCTGGCAACAGAAAGAGGTGCGATCCAGAATGGAACTATATTTCCTGGGAACTAATGCTGGTGTACCTACGCTTCAACGGAATGTAACTTCCATTGGGCTACGCATGTTGGATGAACGCAGAGCTTTGTGGTTGTTTGACTGCGGGGAAGGAACGCAGCACCAGATTTTAAGTTCTCCGCTTAAACTAAGCAAATTGGAGAAAATATTCATTACTCACCTGCATGGTGATCATGTATTTGGACTTCCAGGACTGCTTTCAAGCAGAGCCAATCAAGGTGGTACCACACCATTAACGGTATATGGTCCGCCAGGTACGGATCGAATGATTAGTACAACAATGGAGCTTAGCCAATCCCGGGTGAACTATGATTTGAATATCGTGGAACATACGGGCGGCGTACTCTTTGAAGATGACAGTTTTATCGTGGAAGCTGCTTTGCTTGAGCATCGGATTGACAGCTATGGATACCGGATCACGGAAAAAGATCGTCCAGGCAGCCTGGACCCAGCCAAATTGGCGGAATATGGTTTGAAACCAGGCCCATTGTTCGGCCGACTGAAACGTGGAGAAACCATTACGCTGGATAACGGTCAGTCGCTTCGTCCAGAAGATGTATTGGGAGCGCCAAAACGCGGCATGGTGATCACCATATTGGGTGATACTCGTCCATGTGACAATGTACAGCCTCTGTCCATCAATGCAGATGTACTTGTACATGAAGCTACATTCATGCATGATCTGGCCGATACAGCGTATGAGTACTATCATAGTACTTCAAAACAAGCGGCAGAAGCGGCTAGAGCAGCGAATGTCGGGCAATTGATCATGACTCACTTCAGCTCTCGTTATAAAGATGAAGATCAACTGCAGCCACTTTTGGAAGAAGCACAGTCCGTATTCCCCAATACCAGACTTGCGAACGAACACCAGCTTATTCCTGTCGTGCATCGCAAGCAAGAATCTTAACCATCAATGCGAACCAGTGCACGGCTAAACACGTCATATGAAGAACCGGGTATTTGCACGGGACTGAGGGAGAAGAACTCCCGCGGTCCCTTTTGCAATCTGGTCAGAAAGCGTGTAGGATGGGCAATATGAAGAGGGAAATGATTCAAATTATTTTCCGGGAAAGCGCAGGAAATGACAAGCTTGTACAGAAGACGCGCGAGCTAAACCGTCGGTGTTCGATCCGGTTCGACTTGTTGCGTGCACATGTCAGCAAGCCATTATTTTTTGCCTGAATACATAGGTTAGCGGTCAAGTTCGAGGTAAATGATTAAGGACATGAAACGTTAATGGAATAAAGAAAGGAAGTGCTGTGTGTGATTAACGCCTATCTGATTGATTTGGATGGTACGCTCTATCATGGCAGACATCGTATCGAAGGAGCCGATCAGCTTATTCGAACACTGCAAGAGCTAGGAAAGCCGTATTTATTCGTAACCAATAATTCTTCTCGCACTCCACAAGGTGTGGCAGATCATCTGAACGGGATGGGTATACCTGCCGACGCGTCTCAGGTATGTACTTCTGCTGTGGCGGCTGCTGAATATGTCGCTGAAGAGTCCCCGGGTGCAAAAGTGGCATGTATTGGAGAAGCAGGACTGTTGCAAGCCATAGAAGAAGCTGGATTACAACTGACAGAAGAAGCACCGGATTACGTGATACAGGGGATTGATCGTGAATTTTCCTATCAGAAACTGACCAAGGCGCTAAGGTGGATTAATGCGGGATCAAAATTCATCATGACCAACCCTGATCTGCAGCTCCCTTCGGATGACGGATTGACGCCTGGAGCCGGAACTATTGGAGCAGCGATTGAAGCGGCAACCGGAGTTCATCCTACCGTTATTGGCAAGCCATCGAGTGTTATAATGAAGTCAGCCATTAGCCGGCTGAACCTGGCATCTAATGAAGTGGCCGTGATCGGAGACAACATGCGTACCGATATTGCAGCTGGAGTGGCAGCAGGGTGTGAGACACTGCTGGTACTTACCGGTGTGACAACACGAGATAATATGGATGGACACATTCAAGCAGCCAAGGCTCGACCTGATCATGTGTTTGAAGATTTGCATAAATTGATGGAGTGGCTGTCGCAACAGACAGACTAAGCTTCCAAAAAGGGGTAATGTATGATGCCGGAACTGCCGGAAATGGAAAACTACCGGACCTTGCTGTCCGAGAAAATACTTGATCTACCAATTACAGGTGTTGTGATTAATCGCGATAAAACGATAAACACGGAGCCTGATCTGTTCATCAGTGAACTTACAGGCAATCGCATCATATTTGTTGAGCGCCGAGCGAAGCATCTGATTTTCCACTTGGCTAATGGCAAACGTCTGGTGCTGCACCTCATGTTGGGTGGTATGATTTTCTGGGGCACGGAAGAGGAGCGCCCTGATCGTTCCACACAGGTGGAAATCCAGTTTGGCGATCACATTTTATTCTTTATCGGGCTGCGCTTGGGTTATTTGCACCTGCTTACTTCGAAAGAAACGGAAGAGGCGATGTCTGATCTTGGACCTGAACCTTTGGATCGACGGATGAACCTAGAACGTTTTGCTTCTCTGTTGAAAGGGCGTCGCGGTACGCTCAAGACAACGTTGGTAAACCAGCATATTATTGCGGGGATCGGCAACTGTTATTCGGATGAAATTGCCTTTGCTGCCGGTCTGAGACCAAGCTCCAAAACGCAGAACATCGCGACTTCACCAGAGCTGACGGAGCGCTTGTTCCATTCGATGCAGTCCGTGTTGCGCGAAGCAGCTTCTGAGGGCGGTTATATGGAAATGCCACTAATGCAAGGGGACACCAAGACAGGAAGCTTTGACGAGCAATGTCGGGTGTACGATCGGGAAGGCGAGACTTGTCCGCGCTGCGGGGGAACGATTGAACGAGTGGAAATTACGGGCAAGAAGGCGTTCTTCTGTCCGAAATGCCAGCATGAGGCTTAAAACCGGAATCGGGGCACATGTCAGCACCAGAGGCGGATTTCTCCAGGCAGCCAAGAGAGCTTACGAGATGGGGGCAACGGCATTTCAGTATTTTCCGAAGAACCCGCGTAGCCTTGGTCTGAAAATTCTGGATCTCAAGGATGCTGAGCAGTGCAGGGATTGGTGTGAACAGCAGGGTCTTGCTTCGATTGCACATTCACCCTATCCCACGAATCCGGCGTTGGGCATGACCCGTGGAGAGGCGGGTTTTCATGCTACAATAGCTTCTATTCGCAATGACCTTGAAATTTCGAATGCTTGCGGTTCTGTCGGGACGGTAGTCCATTTTGGACATATCAAAACGAATGATCCGCTGGAGGGCTATCAAAACCTCATTCATTGTCTGGATACTGCCTTAGAGGATTGGGATGGTCATTCGAAAGTTTTGCTTGAAAATCAGGCAGGTGATCATGGCCCGATGGGCACGACAATGGAAGAACTGATACAGATTCGCAAATTAAGCCGATATCCGGAGCATATTGCTTTTTGTTTTGACACATGCCATGCTTTTGCTTCAGGTTTGTGGTCGTCAGGCAACGAAGAGTCGATGCTCGATAAGGGCAGGATGCTCGGATACTGGGATCATGTTGCTGCTGTACATTTTAATGATTCCAAGTATGCGTCCGGTTCGTGTAAGGATAGACATGCGAGGATCGGACAGGGTTATATCGGAAATGAATCAATGAAAGCATTGTTAAATGCGCCTGAGTTCCAAAAATCGGTTATTGTGCTCGAGACAGAACCAGGCGAAGATGGAACGCACCATGATGATATAGCGCTCATGCGTTCCTGGTTATAATGGGGAGAGGAGCGATTGTATGCATGTTTTTTTGGATGACTATCGGGCGTGTCCGAAAGGATTTGTTCTGGCAACGAATGCAGAAGAGTGCCTGATGCTGCTAAGAGAAGGTGACGTAGACATTTTGTCTTTGGATTATGAGCTTGGTCCTGATTCACCCAATGGCGGTGAGGTTGCGGCATCCATTGTACGAGAAGGTTTATTTCCGCGTGAAATCTTTTTGCATACGTCCAGTATGTTTGGGAAACGCCAGATGTACGAGTTGTTATATAGCAATAAACCGGATTCGGTAACCATTCATAATGGTCCAATGACGGGTGAGGTCATGCTGCGTGTTGCTGCGGGAGAAGAAAGTTAATGAAGCCAATTACATCCAAAATGTTAATGCGCGGCGTATGGGAAGGTATGCCACAGGCTGTATTTATATATACCCCTCTATGTGGGACGTGTGCGGCAGCCCGGCGTATGCTGGAGGTCGTTGAGCACATGCTGCCGGAAGGTATTTTATCCGAAATGAACATTCATGACATTCCTGAACTTGTACAACAATTTCAAATTTCAAGCGTGCCAGCAGTGATGCTGTTTGACGGCCAGCAAGATGTTCCAAAAATGGTTTATCGGATGAGCTCTGTGGAGCATTTACTCTCGGAGATCCGGAAGGCGGTGCTGAAATGAGTATAATTTCGATGGAACATGTCTCACTTCGACGAGAAGAAAATCAGATTTTGGATAACGTACATTTGCGTATTGAACAAGGCGAACATTGGGTTATTCTGGGTCGGAATGGTTCTGGCAAAACAACGTTGCTGGAAATGATGAACGGATATATGTTTCCAAGCCAGGGACGCATTGAAGTACTCGGTAATCTGTATGGACAATGTGACGTCAGGGAAGTACGTAAGGAAATCGGTTATATCAGCCAAACGTTGATTGAGAAACTTACACCGAGAGATCCGGTATGGGAGGTTGTCGCTACAGGAGCTTATGCTTTTTTGCGTTTTTATCAGACAATTCCTGATGAAGTCAAGGCAAAGGCAATGAGTTTGCTAGATGACATGGGCTTTGCCAACCTGGCCAACAACCCTCTTGGAACGCTATCCCAAGGGGAGCGCAAAAAAGTCATGCTCGCTCGTTCACTAATGGCTAAGCCCAAATTGCTGATTATGGACGAGCCTTGTGCCGGGCTAGACTTATATGAACGTGAGAAAATGCTGGCCGAGATTGATCGTCTGCGCCAGCGTAACATTACAGTTGTGTACGTAACACATCATGTTGAAGAGATCGTACCTTTATTTACGCATGTGGCCTTGATCCGCGATGGATGTATTGCGGCGGCTGGCCCGAAGCATGAAGTTTTGACACAAGATACAATTAAGCATACGTACGATGTCCCGGTCGATATCCAGTGGGATGACGGTCGCCCGTGGATACGCGTACGTTCTGGAGGGTAACACAATTTGAGTACACAATCGTCTTGGGAAGAAGGCAACTTCTCCCGTTTTATCTGCACAGCCAATCATGGCTTTGCCCCTTATGCTCAGGAAGAGTTGCGCCGTACGTTTGGTGCGGTCAAGAGCACGGTACTTGTACCAGGAGAAATCTTGCTTGCGGGTCTGCCTGTAGCGGAGGAAGAAGTTGCAGGTAAGCTGTGGGCAGAGTATCCAACGTTTTTACGTCATATTCAGCCTGTTCAGTTTCAGGAGAATACAGAAGATTCGGAACAGTCTATCGAGAAATTGATTGCATTTGTGATGAATCATAAGGAACTGACCGGTACCCCTGTCGTGCTGCAGGTACGGAAGACAGAAGGGGCTTTTTGGCAAGAAAATGCGGCCTCATTGAAGCAATTGCTGACTGAAAAGTTGGATGAGCTAGGCTGTGAATGGGTTGTACGTGATGCTGATTATGTCATTTCCGTATTTGCTGCGAATGATATGTTGTATGCGGGCGTATCCAGACCTGAACAGAATCTGTCAGACTGGAGCGGGGGAGCCGTACGTTTTCAAAAAGAAGACGGACAAATCTCACGGGCCAAATTCAAATTGCTTGAAGCCGAGCAAACGTTTGGCATTGACTTTACTTCATTTCATAAAGCACTTGATATCGGCGCTGCACCAGGTGGATGGACCTCGTTCCTGCTTGAACGCGGGCTAGAAGTGACGGCGGTAGATCCAGCGAAGATGGATGCGACGCTACTGGCATCACCAAAACTTACTTTCTTGAAGAAAAATGCAGGGGATGTTCGTTTCCGCGAAGGAGAATTCGATCTGCTCGTATGTGATATGAGTTGGAGTCCGAAGCTGATGAGCCGACTTGTATCGGATCTTCTATATAGCCTTCAACCCGGGGGAACAGCCATCGTAACTGTGAAGTTATTGCATAAAAAACCGCTCGCGCTCATTAAAGATGTGATTGACACGTTTGAGCGTTCACGGATGCAGATTCAACGTTCCAAGCAATTGTTCCATAACCGGGAAGAGATTACACTTTATATGGTCAAATATTAAGAGATCTAGCCTTGATTAAAGCAGCTAAAGGTATTATGAAATTGATTCGATTAAGCCCATTAAATATTGTGCTTTACAATCTATTCCTGCCTGTACTATAATGATACCAATATTAACCATAACAAACCTGAGGGAAAGCATCCCGAAGTGAACGAAACCGGATATCCGGTCTGTTCTTCTTCGGTGAAGCTTTCCCTTTTTTGTTGTGTAATGAAGGAGGAATTGATATGAGACATCCGGCCAGGCTGGAACGCGGAAGCCTGCTGGGAGGTAGATATCGTATCGTATCCATTCTGGGTACAGGTGGAATGAGCCATGTATACGAGGCGGAGGATCTGAAGTTGCCGGGCAAGATCTGGGCAATAAAAGAAAGTGTAACGGCTATGCCATATGAAGGCAGTATGGAGACGGAGGCTGCTCTGCTGACATCCCTTCGCCATCCAAGATTGCCGCAAATCGTTGATTTTTTTGTCCCGGATGAAGATGGGTACACGTACTTGGTGATGGAATACATCGAGGGGTTAACGCTTAGTGAGTATTTCAAGCAGTGTCGTGGGAAGATCCCGATGGAGCAGTTGACGGAATTGATGCTTCAATTGCTGGATGTGTTGAGTTATCTGCATAATCTGAATCCACCTGTCATCTATAGGGATCTGAAACCATCAAACATCATGATCACGCCGGAACATGAAGTAAGATTAATTGATTTTGGCATCGCCAGAAGCTACAAAGCGCAAAGTGCCGAAGATACGGTCAAGTTGGGAACAGCTGGTTTCGCTGCACCTGAACAATATGGCTCAGGACAGACCGATGCCCGTTCCGATCTATATGGACTCGGAGCATTACTGCTGTATCTCATGACAAGTGGGGCGTATACAGAATGGATTCAGGGAGTGGAAAGCTCAATTCGAAGTGATGTACCGCGTACCTATATTCCTGTGGCGAGAAGACTGTTAAGGTATAACGCCGAAGAGCGATTCCAATCTGCCGATGAGGTACGGAAGGAACTGCTCCGAATACCTAGAGGAATAACTCCGGGTGGAGACGGGACGATGACCCTGAATGGTGGAACAAGAGTTATTGCCTTGACGGGAGCTTCATCTGGTGTAGGGGTTACCCACACGGCTATAGCTATCAGTCATTATCTCGAAAGGCAAAACTTCAAAGTAGCTGTGATTGAAATGTCACCTCGCTCCCAATCCTTTGCAAGAATTCAACAAATCGCTCAAGCGGGTAAACCGGTGCCCACAGGCAGACAGTTTGCAGTGGATGGTGTTCATTATTGGAAACAATCCGGGCGAGCGGATATTTTGTCTTTGCTTGGGGGGAGTTATCAATTCATCGTGATGGATCTCGGTAGTGGTCAGGACCAGAACCGGCTGGAAGAATTCTTGCGTGCAGATCTGCCTATTGTGATAGGCTCAGGTGCCGAATGGAGACAGGCGGAGATTGGGGCTTTTGTTCGATCACATCATCGGTATCCTCAAGAGAAATGGATCTATTGTCTGCCCCTGGCGGCAAGTGAAGCAGTTCAGCGCATTCGTAAAGCTCTGGATACATCGAGTGTATATGGGCTGCCGTTACATATTGACCCTTTTGACAAGGATGCACAGATGGATAAAGTGTTTTCTCATATTTTAACGCATATGATGGCACAGCAACCGAAGAAACGTTCGTTCTTTTCACGAAGGAAAGTACATGATTAGAGGAGATTACGAAAGGAGAGCCTCTTTTGTCTAAATTAAGAAAACAAAGCCGTCAACTGATCTATGCCGGGCTTATCGGAGCAGGAGCTGTAGGGGTGGTGTTCGGAGGATATGTTATTTACAATGTCAAAACGATGGGTGATGTCAGATCAGCTGTAGAAGCCCGTTATTTATCGGCATATGAGGAAAAGGAAGCTGAATTAAAGCAACAATGGAATTCGGGGGCACAAGGCTGGGTTACCATTCGGGATATAGAAGCAGGTGAACCGATATTGCCTGAGGATCTGAAGCTCGTTGCAGTCCCGGATGCACAGGCGCCCCGAAATCTTTGGTCTAGTACCAAGCAGATGGAAGGCCAAGTGGCCAAAATAGAGTTGAAAAAAGGAACAGCGATTACCACTGAAATGGTGTATGAGGATACACCTGCTCCGCCGGACTTAAGAAATCGAGAGCTGCAAGTTGTATTACTGCCATCCTCACTCGTAAAGGGCGATATAATTGATGTCCGTATCCAGTTCCCCACAGGACAGGATTATGTTCTCTTATCGAAAAAGAAAGTGGAACGACTCAACGCAGCTACCTTATGGATTACGATGACGGAGGAAGAGATTCTGTCACTCTCAAGTGCAATTGTAGATGCCTATTTACATAAAGCTTCAATCTATGCCTTAACCTATGTAGAACCACAGTTTCAGACACCTGCAATCGCAACGTATCCTGCCAATTCAGAAGTGTTAAAACTGCTGGAGAGTGATCCGAATATTGTTCGACGAGCCGAACAGGAGTTATCCAGACAGGTGCGAAGTTCGCTTGAAAGTTCACTGGCCGCTTCCATGACAGCACCGTCAAAAGGGGTTGAGCAGGATGTGGCACAATCCTCAGTTACCTATAACAGCCGCCCATCAGCGAATAATTCGGCAACATCGGATGGCGTGATGTGGAATGATGGTTCAGGTAACGGAGGAGGAGCTAATTCAGTTAGCATAAATGATGCTGCTGAAGCTTCACTAACAGAACAGCAGAGCCTGCTAACGGGTGGAGAGTAGAGATGAATCTGAGGTTTTGTTTTCAAACTAATATAATTCAGTTAACAAAGTATTAAAGAAATAGAAGGGAGTCGTGATATGTATGCATACATGGATCTTTGCAGGTTTATGTGAGAAGAACGATCTGATGCAGTATCTCTGCAAGATACTGGCTTCGACAGGTAACAGGGTCTTGCTTGTAGATGGAACGTTACAACAGAAGTATGGATACGGCGTAGGGGACAGTCAGCAGTCTTTGCGAATTACGGAATTTGAAGGTTTTGATATCGCTTGTTATTTTGTAACTTCAGCAGCTGTAGAGAATCATCTTGAAGTAAATGGAGAGAGGTTGGACAGCTATGACTATGTGTTATATGACATGGAGACCTCACACTTTGCTTCGCGTAATCTTTGGCTGAACGCTGATGTAAGAGTCTGGGTGAGTGATTATGAGCGGTTCAATCTGGAACGTGGCAAGGGCTGGTTGAAGCGGTTGCTTGAAGAACAGTCATTGCCTGGTGAGTTGTCATTTCAGCGGCTCTTCATTAACGGGGTCGACTGTAAGCTTGAAGCACGTTATTTGTTGGCGTATCTGGAGGGCAGCCCGTTTGTATGGACAGGAGAATCCTTAGTGCTTCCATGGGATGAGTTAACAGCGGCGGTTAAGCTTGAGAATGAGCATCATCGCAGAGTTCATCTTGGACCTTTGTCACGAAATTACAAAAAATCGTTGTGTCGCGTGGTCGAGCAGTTAACAGGTTGGGAAAGTGTTCGCAGCCGTCGTGCGATGAAAGAAGCAGAAAGGATGAGAGCATGAGCACCATTACCTTTTGGAGCCCTTTTGCAGGGACAGGTTGTACCTCAAGCACATTGATTAGTGCTTATGCAATGGCACTTCACTATAGGACAAGAGTGTTACTTGTTAATACAGGCCTTGTCGGAACTGGCACAGAAGCTGCTCTGCCATCCAATGAGGCGGATTCCACAGATTCCGTATTCTCCTTCGAAGAGGGTGGCTGGGATGCGGTTGAACGGCTGCATTCGAGCGGAAGTCTGAACAAGCACAATCTCAAGGATTATACCAAGCCACTGCTAAAGGAAAGACTTGATTTCCTGACCGGAAGAATGAATGAGATGGAACGTTCTCCGCAAGAACATGGTGAGACTGTGAAAAAGCTGCTGAATGTAGCTAACGAGTATTATGATCTGGTTCTTCTGGATGCGGATCATGCTGGTGTGGATTCGCAGCTCAAGCTGCAACAAGCGGACTATGTTGTCATTAATCTCGATCAAAATATGCGAAATCTGGAGTTGTTCTTTGAAGAAATCTTACCAGAACGAATGAACAAACAGAATATGCATGTTGTCATTAACAAATACGATCCGCAATCCCGCGCAACGCTTTCCAATATTCGGCGCCGGTTCAGATACAAAGGTTCGATATCTGCGATCTCGTACACAACCGGATACCTGGATGCAATGAATCGTCGAGATGTCGCTAAGTACTTGCAGTTGGAAAGTTTAAGCGAGAATAAGGATACTCGTAAAGGGAGCTTTGCTGCTAGCATGAGCGAACTCGCTCGCCTGATTATGGACGGCGCAGGAATGCGCACGGTTCTGAAGAGGCTGGAAAGGGGAGCCTGAACCTCCAATGCTCTGGAATACCATATGGATAAGTTTAATATTGATTCTGTGTCTGAACTATCTCTGGTTCAAATATAGAACGTTTCTTCGTGAAAAAAATGCCCGTATTCCTGAACAAGAATCGTTCACAATTGATATGTTGATTGAGAAGGTGAAGAACTCACTTCATGAGCTTAGTCATAGTCAACTCGCGGATGCGGGTCTGCACGAAGAAGAATATCGTCGAAGAATCAATCAACGTGCCGAGATGAGAAAAGCCCTGAAAGGTTGTGTTTCAGGCAGTATCAGCGACAAAACATATGTCAAAAACCTGATAGGAGATCTGCTGACCCGAAGTATAGGCCTGAACAAATCGAATGTAGATGAAGTTATTTTGTTTGCAGAACCAGATTTGTTGACGATTCAGGACCGATTCGAAATCGTGTTCTATTTGTACCGACAGCAATTCGGTGTGGATGCTCTTTCCCGAATGATTGATACCTACGATCTTGGCAGGCTGAGAATCGAGGAAGGTTCGGAGGACGGAGGGAGTTATTATATCTCTGAGGAGGATATTCAGTATGTGTTTGAATGCGAATATCGAGAGCTTGGATTCAGAGAAAAGACGGATATCATCGTGCAACGTATCTACCAACACTACAAAGGGTTCTCGGTTGTTGATGAGATAAGAGACCAACGTATTGACGGCGTCAGTGGTGGTGTCAGCGGTATGCTGGATACTGTTCATAATATGGGATTTCGAAAACCGGCATCATGGAATGATTTGCTGGATCAAGGACTGGATGATGATGCACATGAAGAACCGCTGAGCGGGATGGAAAGTGTATGGGTTTTCTATAAAGGTAAGTCCATTCATCTGTCCTTTCTGTCATTCGGCAGCATCCGTGAACTGAAACGGGTATGCCAGAATATATACAAATACAATTATCCGGGACAGTTGTCGGAAGCCAGTGGATACAAAGTGAATGAGATGAAAGACGGTTCCCGTGTCGTTGTGGTTCGTCCTCCTTTTGCAGAATCATGGGCGTTCTTCGTCCGGAAGTTCGATATTCCGAATGCTTCACTTGAACAATTGGTTACGGGTAACAACGCAAATCTGCCAATTACATTGCTTCAATACCTGATGAAAGGAAGCCGGATTACAGCTGTAACCGGGGCACAGGGATCTGGTAAAACAACGTTGCTTATGGCTATGGTCAAACACATCTATGCATCGTATACCCTTCGGGTGCAAGAGATGGCGTTCGAACTTCAATTAAGACGGATCTATAGCCGACGTAATATTTTGAGTTTCCGAGAGACAGAGCACATTTCAGGTCAACAAGGGCTTGATTTGCAGAAAAAGACGGATGGTACCGTCAATATTCTCGGTGAGGTTGCGAGTGATGAAGTAGCTGCATGGATGATTCAAATGTCCCAGGTTGCCAGTCTGTTCACCTTGTTTACCCACCATGCCAAAACCTTTCGTGACCTGGTCTTCTCCCTGCGTAATTCCCTACTTAAGACAGGCATGTTCCAACATGAACATATTGCTGAGGAGCAGGTTGTCAGTGTCATTAATTTCGATGTTCATATGAAGAAAGACGCTGAGGGACGAAGATATATTGAGCGTATTACGGAGTGTCTTCCTCGTGCGAATCAAGGTGACAGCGTGGAAGAGAGAGCAGGTTTTTCATTTCGTAATGTTGTGGAGTACAGAGATGGAGAATACGTTGCGACAGCTCCAATCTCTTCGGGATGCATGATGGATATGCGAGAACAGATGACACTACAGGATGCTGAGAGATTTGAACAGTTTATGAAGCAACACTGGGGTGATCAGCATGACAATTAAATGGATTCTGCTCCTCGTATTAAGTATTTGTGCAGGAGGGTTGCTGATCACGCTTCTGGTTTTGGGTGTGTTACGTCGCAGAGGAGGTGGTCCAGCAAGTCAATCTGGCGTTATTCTAACTCCCGGCGGGAAGGGATTTAAGGGACTGGGGTCACTTTTGTTACAGTCCTACCGCTTCGGAATGAAAGTCCCACTGCTATCATCCTATATTCTACAAGTGCAGAAGCGGATTTCATTCCGCCACGTTGGGGATGAGCCTTCACTTCGCAGACTGACGATGACAGTGGTTCTGATTATTTTGGGAGGATATGGAAGCATAAGTGTCATTCTGTTTCTTCTGCAGCCGGGTATCGCTTTTGTAATACTGTCCGTGCTCTGTGCTGTGGTGCTAAACAGCCTGGTGCTGGATATGTGCCTCAGTCGTATGGAGAAAAGGTTGCTGGTGCAGATGCTGGATCTCTTTGCAGATGTAAGGCATCGGTATCATCAGCATGGCATGGTTGAGGAAGCGCTCTATGAAGCCGCTGAAGCAGGAACAGGAGAAGCCGCGGAACAAGTAAGACTGATCTACGAAGCTCTAACTTCTCCAGATCCGAATGAAGCTCTTGAGCGTTATTATGAAGTGGCTCCCAATCGTTTTCTCAAAGGGTTCGCAGGCGTTTCCTATATGGTCATGGAGTTCGGGGATAAGGACAGAGAACAAGGTTCTATTTATCTTAAAGGACTTGGTAACCTAACTCAGGAGATTCATTTGGAGATATTGCGGCGTGATAAATTGGATTACTTGCTCAAAGGACTTAATATCATCGCACTCGCTCCGGTATTGTTCACCGCTCCGATCGAACGCTGGGCAAGAGTCAGTTTTCCAACGATGGATGAATTTTATCGCAGCAAAATCGGTTTTGTTACTAAAATATCGATCTATGTCATTATCATCCTTGCCTATTTGCTTTTGCAAAGGCTCCAACAATACGATGAGACCCGTTATCGGTCAGGCCATAAGCACTCACGGTTGGATCAGTTTCTGTACAAGCAGACCTTCATACGTAAAATGGCGATGTTGTTTGCGGCGAAACCTGGGAGTACACAATACAGCCAAACGATACGACTGATGAGGGAGAGCAGCTCGGAGCTGAAATATGAATGGCTTGCCATTCGTCGAGTGATGTTATTCGCAGGTTGTTTGGTCCTTACGATGGGCTGTATCTTACTCTTGCACCAGGTTGAACGTAACCACATCTTGCATGATCCAATCCGGGATGACCGAATGTTTGGCGCAATGGCTGAAGCGGATCTCAGGAAGGCCGAGGAAAAAACAGCTTTGGATCAATCCGTGCTGGAAAGTGTAGAAATGAACCGAGGAGCTACATACGAAGACATCTCCAAAGCGTTACAACAGCTCTCTCCCGTTCAGCTGGACCATGATACCCAGGCTGAGACGATCGCGCGCATTATGCAAAAACTAGAGGTGTATAACAAGCAATATGTACGCTGGTGGGAAATGATTATAGCGATTGTCATGGGTGTAGCAGGGTACTACATGCCCGTATGGCTCATGTTATTTCAGCGGAAAATGCGAAGGTTGGATATGCGGCATGAAATCTATCAATTTCAGACGGTGATTTCCATTTTGCGTGAGATGGACCGGATGTCTGTGGAGGAGATATTGGAGTGGCTTAATCGATTTGCCGTCATTTTCAAGCGTCCGCTGCAAAAATGTTTGTTGCATTTCGAACATGGGCCAGAGCTTGCACTTGAACATTTAAAGGAAGAGGCGGGTTTGCCCGAGTTCCAGCGACTGGTGGATAAATTGCAGCTTGCCCTTGGCAAAATCTCAATACGTGAAGCCTTCGATGATCTTGAAAGCATGATGGCATTCTATTTTGAACAACGCAAGCAGGAATACAGCAAAATGATTGATGTAAAAGCATCATGGGGTAGAACCATCGGATTTACACCTATGTATGCCCTTATCTTTTTGTATCTGGTCATTCCATTGGTCGGTATGAGCTTCTTGCAGATGAACATTTATTATGAACAAATTCAGAAACTGTAGCACAATTCATCTGTGTAACAGTCTGAAATAGTTTAATCACTTATAACTTGGGAGGATTTATCATGAACAATGCATCAAGCGCTTTGAAGGTGGCAGCAGGGATATTTTTGACGATCGCTCTGATCACAATTGTAGTTCTGTTATTTATTTCGGCTCAGGAGGCAACTAAGACGGCCCAGAACAATTTTGCTGATATTCAGACCGAATTGTCCCAGGCTGCATTTACGGTATATGACGGAACAACCATCAGTGGATCACAGGTAACGAATGCGCTGCGTAAATATGCGGACAAGGATCAGTTCGGTATTCAAGTTATTACAGGTAAAAATAAAGCGGGTCAATGGTACGGGAACCAATTGAATATTTCACAGGATCTCAATAATGCGGATTACGGCTCGGTTATTGCACCTGACGATAAAGTGGGGATTATTAACCAGACCATGAGTGAAAAAGACAATCAATATGTCAATCCAAGTGGTAAATTCAAAGCTATTATTGTAAAAGACCGTTCCAACGTGGTAAGAGGGCTGATCTTCCAGCAATCCTGACAGGAGTTGGTTTAACATGTCCCAGAATACCCAGTATCTTATGTTGTTTTGTACGGCGGTTGTCCTGTTTGTGACAGCCTGCCTGTACGGGCAACAGAATGTTAAGATTTTATCAGCGGCTTTGAACGACAGAGTACAGACAATAGCAGGTATGGAAGGTCGACTGACAACAACACTGCACACCACTAATCCCGATCAGTATAGTGGTGCGGAAGTGTTGCATACCGTGAGACAGATGACAGGCACAGGCATTCCTGTAGAGGTAGACGGAACTTCTTATGTGATCGATCCACTTGTCAGCAAAACAGCGACGATTCCTGTCCGGCTCGATGAAACCTACAGACCTGAGTTTATACGAAATGAAACTGGAGAACTGCTCAAGATTGTTTTTTGGAAGGAGGCCAGTGTGAATTGATTAATGCCGCATCCAAGCTGCTTGCCGTATTGCTCGCAGTCCTTCTACTCTATGTGTACCCGGCTGCTGAAACAGCCGATCGGCAGGATGATATAGCACGTATGACGGCTGTTCAGAATGTAACACGTTTTGTTGATGCTGTCCGAACGAAAGGATATATTTCACCTCGAATGTTAACTGAGTTTGAGGAGCAACTGGCCCAGACGGGCAATGTGTATGAGTTGTCGATGGAACATTTACATAAGAAATATATACCTCATTATACAGACCCGATGGACAACAACAGTTTTACCGGGACCTATGAGGTAGTGCAGGATGGATATTATGCAGCTCAGATTCGAGATAGGCTATTCCCATCTTCAGGTGTGATACCGGCTGATGATCCTAGTCGAAGATATACATTGACAACAGGGGATTTTTTCACCGTGACGCTCCAAAATACAAATCGTACACCTTCCATGCTTATTCGTGAATGGTTGAGTGGTACGGCTCAGGCTTCAGCTGTATTTGTCACATACGGAGGTATGGTTCTCAATGAAGATTACTGAGCTTTCCATTGTATTCGTGCTGCTCTTCTTCCCGCTCTTCTGGATCATCTCACTCCATACCCAAGATGCCGAAGAGGCTAACTATCTTGGACATCGATACAGATCTGCACTTCAAACCGCAGTTATGGATGCAGGTGCAGTGATGCATCAGAATGAGAAACAAAATGATGAAGCGGGTTATGATTCAACCAAGTTTGTCAAAGCGGACAAGGAGCTTGCCTTGATTACATTTACTCAGACAATGGCTTTGAATATGGGGATTCAGGATGATCCCGCAGCTATTCGAAACATGTTTAATTACATTCCTGCCGTAGTTATTCTGGATTATGACGGCTATTATATGTTGTCCACAGAAACGGAGTTGACAGGTAACCGTGAAGATTCTTTCAGGCAAGTGTGGAGCCCCAAGAGACCTTATACATATTCAGATTCAAATGGGAGCAGTATTAACTTTACATTGGACGACTACGTATATGCCTACGATGCAAGCGCAGGGAAATGGATTGAGGGATTTCAAAAAGAACTGGCTACAACCACACAGATTCCTTTGCTTCAGGACACCAACGTATTTGAACAAGTTAGACGAAGTCGGATTGTAACTACTGTGCAGAATAATCTGGCTGATGTGATTAACCGCCATAATGAGTTTGCCAGAAAGAACGGTATTTCCTATACATTTACGATGCCCCTGATTACGCAGGAAGATTGGTACAACTCTATTAATGATACAGGGGTTATGGCTTTTATCCAGGGTATAGGTGTGGGTGACCAGAAGATCAACAACTACGCAATTGGTGGAGGCAGACTTGTGAAGAAAACGGCCATCGTAGGTGGGGTAGATCCTTTAACGGGTATCAAGTACTACTATCCCTCCACATGTGGTAATGGTTACCGTGCCGAAGAAGTGTTCACAGACGCAAGAGAAGCAGCTGCACAAGGCTATTTCGAATATAACTGCTCTAATCGTTAGGGGAGCTTGTACAACAAAATTATGGAAGAGGTTCCTGAACTGTTTACATTACTTTCAGAAAAGACAGAACCTGTGCTAGAATAGGGTTTCGGAACAATTACAAAAGTAATGTCTAATAGATAGGAGCAACCTCATCTTATGAGTTTATTGTCAGTAGAGAACGTGAGTCACAATTTTGGAGATCGCACTTTATTTAAAAATGTATCGTTTCGCTTACTTGCCGGAGAGCGAGTAGGACTTGTTGGTGCCAATGGTGTAGGTAAATCCACACTAATGAACATCCTTACCGGTAAATTGCTTAAAGACAGTGGAAAAGTGGAATGGACACCTAAGGTCCGTTATGGATATCTGGATCAGCACACGAAGCTTACGCCAGGCAAAACCATTCGTGACGTACTTAAGGACGCATTCCTTCCGTTGCTTGAATTGGAAAAAGAAATGATGAATATTACGGACCAGATGGCAGATGCAGATCCAGATAAGCTGGAGCAGTTGCTGGAAGAGATGGGCGATATTCAGGAACAACTGGAGCAGGGCGATTTTTATCTGATTGACGTAAAAGTGGAAGAGATGGCCAATGGTCTTGGTTTGTCTGCGATTGGTCTTGATCGGGATGTCGCAGCTCTAAGTGGTGGACAACGCACCAAGGTGCTTCTTGCCAAGCTTCTACTTGAGAAACCTACAGCCCTTTTGCTGGATGAGCCTACCAACTATCTGGATGTAGAGCACATTGAATGGCTGTCACGTTACCTGAAAGATTACCCACACGCGTTTCTTCTAATTTCCCATGACACGGAATTCATGAATGAAGTCGTAAATGTTATTTATCATTTGGAATTTGCCAAATTAACGCGATATGCAGCGAACTATAACAAGTTCCTCGAGATGGCTGATATGAATAAAGCCCAGCATATTGATGCATACGAGAAGCAGCAAGAGTATATCAAGAAGCAGGAAGATTTCATTCAGCGTAACAAGGCACGTGCTTCAACTTCAGGTCGAGCGAAGAGCCGGGAGAAGCAATTGGACAAGATTGAACGTATTGATCGTCCAGATGAAGCGGCTAAACCAACGTTCAAATTCAAGGATGCCCGCGCGAGTAGCAAAACGGTCTTTGAGGGCATTGATTTTGAAATTGGATATACGTATCCTTTGCTGCCTAAGATGACAATGACAATTGAACGTGGTGAGAAAATTGCCATTGTAGGTTGTAATGGTGTGGGTAAATCGACACTGCTGAAAACCATTCTGGGAAAAATATCTCCACTCAGTGGAAAGACTTTCTTGGGAGATTATCTCGAAACGGCATATTTTGAACAGGAAGTTCGTGCTGGAAATATCACACCGATTGAAGATGTCTGGAATGAGTTTTCACATTTGACCCAGAACGAAGTCCGGGGGCATCTCGCTCGCTGTGGGTTGAAAAATGAGCATATTACCCGTCCGCTTAACATGCTGAGTGGTGGAGAGCAAGCCAAGGTTCGTTTATGTAAACTCTTGATGCGTGAAAGTAACTGGATTCTATTCGATGAGCCGACAAACCATCTGGATGTCACAGCCAAAGCGGAGTTGCAGCGTGCCTTGCAAGAATTCAAGGGAACGGTGTTGCTGGTATCTCATGAACCTGATTTTTACGAGGGTTGGGTCACGAAAACATGGAATGTCGAAGAATGGTCTGAGAAAAACTAGACAATTCAAGCAACGTTTAACAGAAATGAACGGTGACAAAAAAATCCGTCTATGGTAACATAGGCTACAACTTCATATGAACACTAGGGGGGCCGCACGATGCGGCTGAGATGGAAGAATGCGATTCCGGACCCTTTGCACCTGATCTGGATCATACCAGCGTAGGGAAGTGGCGCGCGGGTTTCAGTGAATGACGTGAGCAAACGGGAATTCGAAAGAATGTCAATCGTTTGCTTAGCGAATTGAAACATGCAGTTCCGAGTATAACGTTATGGTTACAAATTCCATAGCTGTTTTTTACGAAATGAACTGTATGCATCAGTCAGTCATCTGATTCAATAATTAATACGCAGCCACTCCCCTACGGGAGTGGCTTTTTTGTGTTTTACATAGCATTGATGCATGGAAGGAGATGAACGGTACGGCAATTTCTCATGAACATGTACAAGGATCATTTGAACTGCATGTTGTATCTACGGGGGCTGGAGATCAAGCAACATTTGTAAAAGTTGCAAAAGACGTCTGGCCATGGGTGGACTATATTCACATACGAGAGAAACAACTCACATGGCAAGAAAAGGTCGATTGGGCTGAAAGTCTGCGTGGTGTTGGCGTTCCATTTTGCCGGATCGTCATCAATGGTTCAGAGCTGAATTCGCAGAATGAAAACTACGGCGGTGTCCATTGGGGGCAAGAGGCTATACGTAACTACAACAATGATGTCCTAAGCAATGTGCAGCGACTTCGTCTGGGGGTATCTGTTCATTCCATGGATGAGGCAAAAATCGCTGAAGAACAGGGAGCCGATTACCTTTTCTTCGGGCATGTCTACTCAACCAACAGTAAGCCTGATCTTGAACCAAGAGGATTGAATGCTCTTGCTGAAGTGTGCAGGTGTGTCTCCATTCCTGTCATTGCGATCGGGGGCATTGAACCGGGAAACATTCACGCGATTCGCTCCGCAGGGGCACGGGGAGTCGCTGTGATCTCGAATGTATGGGCGAGCGATTCACCGGATCGGGCCGCTGCATCTTTAAGGCAGGCTATCGTTGGTACAGAAAGTCTGAGCCGCTGAAAAAGGAGATGAGATGATGAAAGAGATCGTGACTGATAGACCGGATAAGATTCATGCAGAAACGATTATTGTAGGCGGAGGCGTCATTGGCTGTGCCATTGCATATGAGCTTGCTTCTCGTGGACAGGATGTACTGTTGGTAGAGCGTTCGGCGATTGCAGGAGGGACTTCTTGCGCAGCGGCTGGAATGCTGGCGGCAGACAGTGAGGGTTTTGCCCATCCTTTGATGGCTAAGCTTGCCAGGCAGAGCAGAAAGTTACTTCATGAGCAACAGATGCTAATGGCTACACTCAGCGAGGTAGAGGTTGGTCTGCAACGCCATGGATTCCTAACTCCTTTTCGTTCATACAGTGAATTAAGTAGTTATAAGGACAATCGGAAGTCTGTGTTGTCAGCTTCTGCTGATGAGGTGTGGTGGGACCGTTACGCTGTGCAACAGGAGGCATCGTGGCTTAACAGGGATACGTATGGAGCCTACTACAGGCCTTACGAGAGTGAGGTTCTTCCAGTCCATCTGACAAAGGCATACGCTGAATCCGCTCAAGCAATGGGAGCGCGGGTGATGGAGGGCATACAGGATATACATGTGCAAGCAAACGAATACGGCGTTCAGGGAATCACCACATCGATCGGTGAGATGACATGCAAACATGTCGTTATAGCTGCTGGATTACAGAGCGAAGATTTGTTGAGACATGTGAATCTAAGCTTGCCTGTGTGGTCGGTAAAAGGAGAAATAGCCGCCGTTCAGTTCTCAGCTGAACATGCAGGGTACAGACCTGACAGAACGGTGTACGCAGAGGACATCTATATTGTTCCCAAAGCCAATGGAGAGGTTTGGCTCGGGGCAACCAGTCTGCCAGGCAGAACGGATCTGAATGTTTCTGTACAGGGTATTCAGAAGTTATTAACAGCGGCTACCCGCTGGGTGCCTGGGATGAAAGAGGCACAATTTTTGCGGGCGTGGGCAGGCGTAAGGCCGGCAACTCCAGATGGTCTGCCTTATATAGGTGCTTGCGAAAGTGTTCCCGGGCTGTTTGCGGCCTTTGGACATTACCGTAACGGTATTTTGCTCAGTGCGATAACAGGCAGACTAATCGCTGAATTGCTCGCGGGCAAAAGCTCAGAAGAGCTCGGAATTGAGACGCTGAGCCCTGAGCGATTGAACAGAAAGGGAGTGGTGCAGTGAATATCATCGTTAATGGTCAACGGATGGAGATAGAAGACAGATTGAATCGCGTGGATAAACTGCTTCAATCTTTTGACCTGCAAGTCAAGACTGTAGTTGTCGAGCTGAACAGGCACATCTTAACGCGTGAGTATCATGAGACGACGGCATTAAGAGAAGGCGATCGAATCGAGATTGTACATTTTGTAGGAGGCGGTTGATGATGTTGAACATTGGGAAATATACGTTTGAATCCAGATTGTTGCTCGGAACAGGCAAGTTTTCGGATCTGGAAGTGCAAAGTCAGGCTGTGGAAGCATCTAAAACGGAAGTATTAACTTTTGCTGTTCGTCGTCTGAATTTGGAGGAACGTAACCAGAAGCATTTCCTGGATACGTTGGATCTGGACAAATACACCCTTCTTCCGAATACGGCTGGGGCTTCCACTGCGGAAGAGGCGGTGCGGATTGCCGAGCTTGCGCGGGCTTCGGGACTTTGTGATATGATAAAAGTCGAAGTCATCGGAGATGGAATTACGTTGCTCCCAGATCCGATTGAAACGTACAAGGCTTGCGAAATTTTGCTTGAAAAGGGCTTCACGGTGTTGCCTTATATTTCGGATGATGTCATTCTGGCCAAAAGGCTACAACTGCTTGGCGTACATGCTGTAATGCCTGGTGCTTCTCCCATCGGAGCTGGCAGAGGCATCATTAATCCCTATAACCTTGAGATCATCATTGAGCAGGCCGTAGTGCCTGTAATTGTGGATGCAGGATTGCGCTCCCCAAAAGATGCTGCTTATGCGATGGAACTTGGTGCAGATGGCGTATTGTTGAATACAGCTGTATCTGGATCAGGAGATCCAGTGAGCATGGCTAAAGCGATGCGATTGGGGGTAGAGGGAGGTAGGCTGGCATATGAAGCAGGCATGATCCCTGTAAAGCGTTATGCAGCAGCCAGTAGTCCGGTGGAAGGAATGGTTCATACATGACAGATCAATTAACATCCTCAGAACAGGCCGATCGGTATTCCAGACAGGAACGCTATGCGCCGCTGGGTAAGGAAGGCCAGTCCAGATTAAAGGGCAGCAGAGTTTTAATTGTAGGTGCCGGCGCACTCGGAACAGGAATTGCAGAAACGTTAGTTCGTTCAGGAGTTGGGCACATAACGATCGTGGATCGTGATTATGTGGAGTGGAGTAACCTGCAACGACAGCAATTATATGTAGAACAGGACGCAATTGAACGGATGCCGAAGGCGATGGCGGCGGAGAAACGTTTATCTGCCATTAATTCCGCGGTTCATGTGCAAGGGAAAGTGTTGGATGTCAGAGTAGATGAGTTGGAAGAACTCGTTCAGCATGCAGACTTGATTATGGATGCAACGGATAATTTTGATACTCGGCTACTCATTAATGATATGTCACAGAAGCACCGTATTCCCTGGATTTATGGTGGATGTGTGGGTAGTTACGGCATCACCTACACGTTTATGCCCGGAGATACGCCATGTTTAAATTGTTTGCTGGGTGAAGTCCCTCTGGGTGGAGATACCTGTGATACGTCTGGCATCATACCCCAAGCGGTACAGATGGTAACGGCGAATCAGACAGCAGAAGCGATGAAGTTACTTAGTGGCAATGCAAATGCATTGAGACGCAAGTTGTTGTCATTTGACGTGTGGAGGAACGAGTACATATCCATCAATGTGGATGGTGCGAAAAAGCAAGACTGCCCTTCCTGCAGCGATTCGGCAACGTATCCTTATCTTTCTGCGTCCAACCTGGAGAAAACCGATGTGCTATGTGGCAGGGATACCGTTCAGATCCGACCTGCACGGCGAATGAATCTGGATCTTCAACATACGGCTGATCGTCTGGATAGACTTCAAGAAGGTAAAGTGGAATCCAATCCGTTTCTGGTTTCTTTTACAACAGGAGTCTATAGAATGGTCATTTTCCAGGATGGACGTGTTCTTGTGCACGGAACAAAAGACACAGCTGAAGCACGTACGCTCGTTCACCGCTACTTTGGTTAAAGCAAGAAAGCAGCAAAGTCTGTTCCCTGAAGGGAATGGACTTTTTCATTTTACGGCATGCTAACTGTACCAACCATTGCTGCCAGCAGTGGGACAGAGACAGGCCGGGTGAAAAACAGTGAAAACAGCCATTTTGCTGATTGGAGCAGGAGAGCAGGTCAGCCTTATTCAGGACGTATTATGTGCCGAAGGGTATGAGGTGCACCGAAAGGAAAGGCCTGAAATAGACATATCCGTTAAGAATTCGTTATCACACATCAACCTGATCATCCTGGTAGACCAGGGTGAGGGGGAGGCGAATCGAAATCAAAATGGTAAGGCAGAGTTGAAACAATGGATAGATAAAGGACAGGTTGTACCCCTACTGGTTATCACATCAAACGCATCTCCTCAATTCATTGTGGAATGGCTGGATTTCGGAGCTAATGACGTAATGGAGGAACCGATTCACTTGAACGTGATGCTGGCCAGAATACGAAATTTATTGCGTGTTTTCGCGAATGCAACACCAGAGGGCGAAGAAGTTATTGTAGTCCATGATCTTAAAGTGAATTTGCGTTCAAGGCGGGTAAATCGTGCGGGTGAATACCTGACATTAACACCTAAAGAGTACGAGTTACTGGAATTCCTGGCCTTGCATGTGAATGAAGCATGTACAAGGAGTGATATTTTGCGGGAAGTATGGGGATATGAGTATGCCATGGATACCAACGTCGTGGACGTGTATATCAAACATCTGAGGGTTAAGGTGGACAAGGGAAGAAGTGTGAAACTGATTCATACGGTGCGTGGGATCGGTTACATGCTTCATGATAAAAATTAGATTAACCTCCGAATTCCATGAAACTCCAGTTTAGACTGTGGCGAAAAAAGGGTAAATAAAAAGACCGGAACATATCGTCCGGCCTTTACTTATTTAATAATATATAACTCTACAGTACACGACGAGCTTTAATATACGTTCTTTCCCAAGTACCGGAATTCAGATCCGAAAGGGTTACGCCTGGAGATCCATACGTATGCAGAATCTTTCCGTTCCCTGCGTACACGCCTACATGAGTGATGTTGGAGCCAGTAGAACGGCTACCGCTGGAGAAAAATACCAGATCGCCTACACGCAGATTAGCTTTGGACACAGCTTTGCCTTCTTTGGATTGTTTCACGGAAGTGCGCGGCAAGTCTACACCATACTTTTTGAAAATATATTTCATAAAAGAAGAGCAGTCAAAAACTTTGGTAGTTGATGTTGAAGCACCAAATTTATATGGAGTTCCAGTAAATTGTTTACCATAGTTAACAATCTGTTGGCCTGTGGACACAGATGCAGTTGCTGCCTGTGCAACAGGTGCGTTAGTCATTAGTACAGCTCCAAAACCTAGTGTAGCGCACAACCCGACGGTTACGGCCTTTTGGACAAAGATGTTTGTTTTCATATTAGTTAGTACCTCCAAAATTCGTTTTCGTTAAGTTGCTAGAGCGAGTATAACAGCTTTGTAACAGCCTAGAAATTGGATAGGTACGTGTGATCCCTTGCGCCACAGTGGTTTGGGTATGTTTATTAAAATATAATTAAAAATGTCAAAAAATTAATCATTGACGAATGAGAAACAAAGATGAAATAGAAAAGACCCTTGATTATCAAGGGTCTTTGTTGTGTAGGAACCTATTTTCTTAACGAAATCACTGGTTACAAAAAAGTAATAAATAACGATGAAGCATGCTAATAGATTCAATCTTTGCTCTGAATAATCAGTAGTAAGCCACTATCGATGGTGACTGTACCGGAAGTGCCTAAGAGTTGGTTGCTTACACCTAAGGATTGTCCCATGCGAATGGTGGCTTGATCCAACGGATACATGAAACCATCCAGAGTTATTCCTGTAACTTCATGAGTCAAAGGGAGTAGAGAAACATATTTATAGTCCCGGTGTTCAACCACAGCTTTGGATGTTGTCAATGTCATATAGTTATGCTTGTCCTGAATTACACAGGAAATATGATGCTGCATCGCGCGAACCATAATATGTACATTAGCGAGTGTGTGATCCATCCGAGTACCTGTAGCACCCAACATCAGGATGTGAGAAGGTTCGTGATCCAGCGCTGTCTCAAAAGCCATTTCCGTATCGGTAAGATCCTTATGAACAGGGTCGCATGAAATAAACTGAATGCTATTGTTGCTAACAATCGTTAGTTCCTCTTCAGTAATAGAATCAAAATCTCCGACTGCAATATGAGGCTGAATGCCATGTTCGATCAAAAATAATGCACCGCGATCAGCTGCGATAATCATGTCATCATCTCTTATTTCCTGAAGTAACTCAGCAGATAGATTCCCGCCTGTAAAAATAACAATCCGTTTCACCGTCATTTTATTTCATCCTTCCTAATTCTTTCACCAAACCAGTATAATCCACAAAATGTGGTTGCACAATTTCGGTGCTCGCGGATACAATGGGTAGAGCGACACGGAGATGACTTGAAAAGTGAGGTTTGAACAGGTTGGACTTACACATTTTTGAAGTATTCAGCATTATAGGTACCATCGCATTTGCAATGTCCGGTGCCTTCGTAGCAATGGAAGAGGAATATGACATTTTGGGTGTACTTGTACTTGGACTTGTGACTGCATTCGGAGGCGGAATTATCCGAAATGTACTTATAGGTATACCTGTAACGACACTATGGAGTCAGGGATCACTTATCATGTTGGCCTTGGTATCTGTAGCAATTGCGTTTGTGCTGCCACTCAAGTGGATTGGTCACTGGAAGCGAACAGAGGCCTTGTTCGATGCAATCGGACTCGCAGCATTTGCAATTCAAGGGGCATTATACGCGGCAAATATGGGACATCCCATTAGCGCAGTTATCGTTGCAGCAGTAATGACCGGTATTGGTGGAGGCGTTATTCGTGATGTGCTCGCTGGACGTAAACCGCTTGTATTGCGTGATGAAATTTATGCTGTATGGGCAATGACAGCTGGCTTTGTCATAGGTATGGGTTGGTTAACAACGAATGTTGGGCTATTACTTTGTTTCGCGGCTGTGGTGTTCTTCCGGATGTGTTCTGTACATTATAAATGGAAGCTACCGCGTCGTTCGTTGGTGCCATCGGAGACAGGGAACGTCAATCCTCAGCCAGAGAGCATCGTGACACAACCAACACCGTCGGTACTTCAAGGTACGCTAAGTAAGGGGGATTAATATGATTCATGTTTTGTTTGTATGTCTAGGTAATATATGTAGATCACCAATGGCTGAAGCAGTCCTGCGTAACAAAGTCCTGGAGAAGGGGCTTGAACATCAGATTCGTGTGGACTCAGCAGGTACAGGGGACTGGCACATTGGTAAACCTCCGCATGAAGGGACTCGGAAATTGCTGGATTCATACCAGATTTCTTATGCCAACATGGCAGCGAGACAATTCGCCAGCGAAGACTTTACTCAGTTTGATTATATTGTGTGTATGGACAATTCTAATGCAGATAATGTGCGCAACGTTCCAGGCGGAGCTGAGGCGGACATCATCAAGTTCATGGACATGCTTCCGAATGAGAAGCTTAGAGAAGTACCAGACCCGTATCATACAGGCAATTTTGAAGAGGTGTATGAGTTGGTTAATGCAGGCTGCGATGTTTTGTTGAGAAAAATTGAAGCGGAACATTCATTAGCTTAGTAATAAACCCAAACTCATACTTAACTTGTAGCCGGACAAAGAAGCAGGAGCGAGTACTCAAGCAGGATATCCTGCTTCTTTTTCAGGTTACAATTGTAAGCGGTATCATTAAAGTGGGAAACAAAAGCGGCATTTCAGCCGCCTGTTGCTGTATCCCAGTTTATCTTTCTTGTAGAAAATAAAGCAATGCTTCCGGCAATTCATTTTGCCAAAAACCCCATTGGTGATTCCCGTCTTTCTCCTGGTAGGAGACGAGAGCACCTCGTTTTTCCAGCAAATCACGGGTATCGCGGTTCAGTTGCACAAAATCATACGTACCTGTGTCTGCTGCGAAGGCAGTCTCCTGCAAACCAACGATCATCCATATTGAGAGCCAAGAGAGATCTTCGGCTGCGGCATAGATTTCCTGAGAAGCGGAGTAGAAGGCACCAGACATGCTGATGACACGTGTAAACAGGTCAGGATATAACAGAGCAAGGTGAAGCGAAACACTACCACCAAGCGAGTCTCCGGCAAGAATGCGTTCCTGCGGGGAACGACGTACAGGATATTTCTCTTCTATATAGGGAATAATCTCTTCAGCGAAGCAAGCGGTATATGCCTTGAATCGATCTCCAAACGGAGCATATTCCTGTGTTCTCACAGACACATCCACCTGAACCCCTACAATAATGAAAGGTTCGGCTCCTTCGTCCAGAATAATTCGGTTAGCTGTTGTAGCAATTCGCCCGAAATTGAAAAATTCTTCGCCATCCTGACAATAAACGACAGGGTAGCTGAGCAATTCGTTATAGCCCGGAGGAAGGTAAATACGGAGTGTTCGCTTCTCTCCGAGATAGCGACTTTCAATCTCTTCCTTCACAATCGTGCGTTTCAAATAGCGGGAATCCGTCATAAAACGTCACCTTTCTCGGTTAATTTTTTGCATTCGACCGCGCAATACGGTAAGATTACCCTTGTGCGGGGTTAGGTCAAACACGCAATCATGTATTATGCTGTTATACCAATATTAAACCCCTGTTATACATACAATCCGGCAGGAAACATAAAAAAATTACGGATTTCTTTGACGTATGGAGTGAAACAGGTGTATAATAATATTATAACAGCGGAACTTGATATTCAAATTTTTTGTTGAGGTGAAGAAAAAAATGAGCAAGGTTCCTTATGAAGTGTATACAGAGGATGTAGAAGCTCTGTCCGTGCTGTCTCCTGACGGCGAAATTGTTAACAAAGACATGATGCCTACACTTTCCGATGATCAATTAAAAGAAATTATGTACCGCATGGTATTTACCCGTACTTGGGATGACCGTGCAGTAAACCTGGGCCGTCAAGGTCGTCTTGGTTTCTATGCTCCAGTATCTGGTCAAGAAGCTACAATGGTTGGTAGTGAATTTGCAATTGAAAAAGAAGACTTTGTATGTCCTGGCTATCGTGACATTCCGCAACTCGTATGGCATGGACTTCCTCTTTATCAAGCATTCTTGTACTCCCGTGGACACCAACATGGTGGACAAATTCCAGATGGCGTTAATGTATTGATGCCACAAATCATCATTGGTGCACAAATTCTGCACGCAATGGGTATCGCTATGGGTTACAAATTGAAGAAACAAAAACAAGTTGTTATCACGTACACAGGTGATGGCGGTTCTTCTGAAGGTGACTTCTATGAAGGTCTGAACTACGCTGGTGTTTACAAACTGCCTGTTATCTTCTTCGTACAAAACAATGGTTATGCCATCACAACTCCTTTTGCTAAACAAACAGCAGCTCTGTCCATCGCTCACAAAGCGGTAGCAGCAGGTATCAAAGGTGTTAAAGTTGACGGTATGGACATCTTCGCTGTTATCAAAGCTGTTCAGGAAGCTGCTGAGCGTGGACGTAACGGAGAAGGCGCAACATTGATCGAAGCAGTAACATACCGTTTCCGTCCTCACTCCCTTTCGGATGATGCTTCCAAGTATCGTACAAAAGAAGAAGAGGCAGAATGGTCTGCTAAAGATCCTATCGCACGTTTCGCTAAATATCTGGAGAAAAAAGGTCTGTGGACTGAAGAAGATACAGCACGTGTGAAAGAAGAAGCAAAAGCTAAAGTAAATGAAGAGATCAAAAAAGCGGAAAAAACCGAGAAAATGACGATTTCAGGCTTGATCGACAGCATGTTCGAACAAACGCCTAAGCACTTGGAAGAGCAAAAAGCTGATTTCCAATAAGTTTTTTCCGATAAAGCATAAACATCCGCGACTTTAATGTCCCGGTATACATGTACGAATTCAAATGTGAACTGTCAATGTTTAAGGAGGAAATGAAGCAAATGGCACAAATGAACATGAAAGAAGCAATCCGTGATGCGCTTCGCGTGGAGTTGAAACGTGATCCTAACGTTCTGCTTTTCGGTGAAGACGTAGGTAATGTAGGCGGCGTTTTCCGTGTAACGGAAGGTCTGCAAAAAGAGTTTGGCGAAGAGCGTGTATTTGATACACCACTGGCTGAGTCCGCTATTGGTGGTCTGGCTGTAGGTCTGGGTGTACAAGGCTTCCGTCCGGTTGCTGAGATCCAATTCGTTGGTTTTATCTTCGAAGCCCTTGACCAAATGGTAGTGCAAGCTGCTCGTATGCGTTTCCGCTCCGGTGGAAAATACAATTCTCCAATCGTATTCCGTACACCATTCGGTGGCGGTGTAAAAGCGGCAGAATTGCATACAGATTCCCTGGAAGGTCTGCTCACGCAAACACCAGGTATCAAAGTAGTTGTTCCTTCTAACCCTTACGATGCAAAAGGTCTGATGATCGCTTCTATTCGCGATAACGACCCTGTATTCTTCATGGAGCACTTGAACTTGTACCATGCTTTCCGTGCAGAAGTGCCTGAAGAAGATTACGTTGTTGAGTTGGGCAAAGCGAACGTTGTTCGTGAAGGTTCTGATGTAACGATCATTACTTACGGTATGATGGTTCACACTTCTGTGAAAGCAGCTGATGAACTCGAAAAACAAGGAATCAAAGTTGAAGTTATCGACCTTCGTACGGTTAGCCCGATCGACATCGATACCATCGTTGCTTCTATTAAGAAAACAAATCGTGCAATTGTTGTACAGGAAGCTCAAAAGAGCGCAGGTGTTGCAGCTGAAGTCATTGCGCAAATCAATGAAAAAGCAATCCTGCACTTGGAAGCACCGGTTCTGCGTGTAGCTGGTCCGGATACTGTATATCCTTTTGCACAAATCGAA
Organism: Paenibacillus amylolyticus; assembly: GCF_001570725.1. Taxonomy (GTDB): domain Bacteria; phylum Bacillota; class Bacilli; order Paenibacillales; family Paenibacillaceae; genus Paenibacillus; species Paenibacillus amylolyticus_A. The sequence goes on along the minus strand of NZ_BCNV01000001.1, from coordinate 2,664,570 downwards.
GATTCTTGGCTGCCTAACCCAGCGCGTATCGTCGCTGCGGTTAACAAAGTCGTAAATTTCTAATTTAATCATCTGACATGCCGCAAGGCGCAGTATGGTGATTCACACCGCAGCGCAAGCTGCACTGTAAACAGCCATTAGCCCCTTGAGTAACAGTTATTTGCATTAGCAGTAACAGTTGTTTCTTGGAGTTAAGGGTTGTTTTCAGGATTGAGCACATAATCAAGGAGGTTTTTCAGTTGGCTAAATTTGAATATAAATTCCCTGAATTGGGCGAAGGCCTACACGAAGGCGAAATCATCAAGATGCACATCAAAGTCGGTGACAAAGTAACTGACGACGATATCATCATGGAAGTACAGAACGACAAAGCGGTTGTAGAAGTACCTTGTCCGGTTAACGGAACAGTTACAGAAGTATTCGCTAAAGACGGTCAAGTCTGCCACGTTGGTGAAGTTGTAGCGATCATCGATGCAGAAGGCGAACTTCCTGAGCAAGACGACGCTCCTGCTGGCGATCAAGGCGAGCAAGAGAAAGATGCAGCTCAAGGCGGAGCTGACACAAGCGGTTCTTCTGCAGCAGCTTCCAGTTCGGATGCAGCTAAAGAAGGCGGCAACAACAGCGTTCCGGCAGTACCTGCCAAAGACGTTCTGGCAACACCAAGCGTGCGTAAATTTGCTCGCGAACAAGGTGTAGACATCGCTCAGGTTAACGGCACTGGCAACAACGGTAAAGTAACCAAAGAAGATGTTGAATCCTTCAAAAACGGTGGCGGTTCTTCCGCAGCGGCATCTTCCGAAGCTCCGGCTCAAGAAGAGAAAAAATCCGCAGCACCAGCAGCGGCTGCAGCTGATCAACACGTTGAAGAAGAGCGCGTACCATTCAAAGGTATCCGTAAAGCGATCTCTAATGCAATGGTTAAATCGGCTTACACAGCACCTCACGTTACAATCATGGACGAAGTGGACGTAACTGAATTGGTTGCTTTCCGTACTCGCATGAAACCAATTGCAGAGAAAAAAGGAACAAAAGTTACTTATCTGCCATTCATCGTTAAAGCACTGGTTGCGGCTTCCCGCCAATTCCCGGCTCTGAACGCTATGATTGATGAAGAAGCTAACGAAATTGTTTACAAAAAATACTACAACATCGGTATCGCTACAGATACAGACAACGGCTTGATCGTTCCTGTTATCAAAGATGCTGATCGTAAATCCATCTGGATGATTGCTGATTCTATCCGTGATCTGGCTGCTCGTGGTCGTGAGGGCAAATTGAGCGCGAATGAAATGAGAGGAAGCACAATCTCCATCAGTAACATCGGTTCTGCTGGCGGTATGTTCTTCACTCCAATCATCAACTTCCCTGAAGTTGCTATTCTCGGAACAGGACGCATCAGCGAAAAAGCAGTGATCAAAAACGGCGAAGTAGTTGCAGCACCTGTAATGGCTCTTTCCCTGAGCTTTGACCACCGTATCATCGATGGCGCAACAGCACAAAACTTTATGAATTACATTAAACAGCTGCTCGCTAACCCTGAGCTGCTTGTTATGGAGGTGTAAGATATGGTAGTAGGCGACGCTTCTCTCAATATCGACACATTAGTAATTGGTGCGGGTCCTGGCGGCTATGTAGCTGCCATCCGCGCTGCTCAACTGGGCCAAAGCGTATTGATCGTAGACAAATCCGAACTGGGCGGCGTTTGTTTGAACCGTGGATGTATTCCATCCAAAGCCCTGATCTCTGCTGCACACCAATATGAGTCTGCACTTCACGGTGAAGCTTTTGGTATCTCTGCTGAGAACGTAAAAGTGGACTTCAGCAAAACTCAAGAGTTCAAAAACGGCGTTGTTAAGAAAATGACTGGCGGCGTAGCTGGTTTGCTCAAAGGCAACAAAGTTGAAGTTTTCAACGGTGAGTGCATGTTCATCAACGAAAACGAAGCTCGTGTATTCAATGACCACGAGTCTCCACGTTACAAATTTAAAAATGCTATTATCGCAACAGGTTCCCGTCCAATCGAACTGAAACCTTTCCCGTTTGGCGGACGCATTCTGTCTTCGACAGAAGCTTTGAACTTGCCAGAAGTACCAAAAAGCATGATCGTTATCGGTGGTGGATATATTGGTGCTGAGCTTGGCCAAATGTACTCCAAATTCGGTGCAAAAGTAACAATCATCGAAGGTTTGGATACAGTACTGCCAGGTTTCGATAAAGACATGACTAGCCTTGTTGCTAAAAACATGAAGAAAACAGGCATCGAAATCGTAACGGGTGCAAAAGCCGAGAGTGCTGAGCAAACGGATAAAGATGTAACTGTGAAGTACTCTGTAAATGGTGAGTCCAAAGAAGTAACTGCAGATTACCTGCTGGTAACTGTTGGACGTCGTCCAAACACAGATGGAGAACTGGGTCTCGACATGATTGGTGTTGACGTTGACGAGCGTGGATTTGTCAAAGTTGACCACCAAGGTCGTACTAGCATTCCTCACATCTTCGCTATCGGTGACATCGTATCTGGTCTGGCTCTGGCACACAAAGCTTCTTATGAAGGTAAAGTGGCTGCTGAAGCAATCGCAGGACAACCATCTGTAGTTGACTACAAATGTATGCCAGCAGTTGTATTCACAGATCCAGAGTGTTCCAGCGTAGGTTACACTGAAAAAGAAGCTAAAGAAAAAGGTTACAAAGTAAAAGCAGGCAAATTCCCTTATGCGGGTAACGGCCGTGCTGTATCTTTGAACCACGCTGAAGGCTTCGTGAAAATCGTAGCTGACGAAGAAAGCGGCCTCGTATTGGGTTGCCAAATCGTAGGTCTGGAAGCTTCCAACCTGATTGCTGAGCTTGGTTTGGCAATTGAGATGGGTGCTACATTGGAAGATCTGGCGCTTACAATTCACGCTCACCCAACTTTGGGCGAAATCGTGATGGAAGCTGCGGAATTGGTTATGGGTCACCCGATCCACATCATCTCCCGTTAAGATCATCTAAGTTTCGGATCCGTCCGGCATTATACGTAAATCAGATGAGACGAATGACGCTAACGCGTTATTCGTCTCTTTTTTTGATTGAAATAAGAGCAAAGTTTAAAAAGGTTATACCTTGATTTGTATATCTGATTACAATACAACGAATTCCTCATTTGTGGTACACTGTAATAATGATTAGAGTAGTATAGGGCCGTTTAGTTGAATTAAACTTTTACATGAGAACGCAGAGGACGGAAAGAGCCTAAAGAAGCGAAGCGTTCGCCTTTATCACCGGATTTTTCCCTTTGGAAAAGGGAATCGAAAAAATCAGGGGATAACAGCGATCGGAAGGTTGTTCGGTCATCGGAGTGGGCAAGTGTAAATGGTTTTAGTTCAATTGATATACGAGCCAATTCTATTCTGGAGTAGTATAACAGTGAGGAGATTTCAACATGAAAAACTATCTCGATTTATTACAGGATATTCTGAACAACGGCGTGCATAAAGGAGACCGTACCGGAACAGGGACACAATCCGTATTCGGCAGACAGCTCCGTTATGATCTCTCCGAAGGATTTCCGCTGGTAACAACCAAACGAATTCATCTCAAATCGGTTATTCATGAACTGTTATGGTTTTTGAGTGGCGATACCAATATATCTTATTTGAAAGAAAACGGTGTGAAGATCTGGGACGACTGGGCGGATGAAAATGGGGATCTCGGACCAGTTTATGGCTCGCAGTGGCGCACATGGGAAGCACCAAACGGAGATAAAATTGATCAGATCGCCGCAGTAATTGATTCGATCAAAAATAATCCGGACTCTCGCCGTCACCTTGTCAGTGCATGGAATGTGGCTGAGATCAATCATATGAAACTTCCGCCTTGTCATTTTGCGTTTCAGTTTTACGTTGCAGAGGGTAAATTATCCTGTATGCTAACGATGCGGTCCGTGGATACGTTCCTCGGCTTGCCGTTTAACATCGCGAGTTATGCGCTCTTGACCCATATGATTGCGCAGCAGTGTGATCTTGAGGTGGGGGAATTCATCTGGTCAGGAGGGGATGTTCACATCTACTCTAACCATGTGGACCAGGTCAAAACGCAGCTAGAGCGTGAACCCTATGCTTTACCTAAGCTGGTAATCAAGCGTAAACCGGATTCTATTTTCGATTATAAGTTTGAAGACTTCGAGTTTGAGAATTACCAGCATCATCCGGGCATTAAAGCTCCAATTGCAGTCTAATTACGTGTTCAACCTCTATAAGAGACTTGGATTGAAGGAGTGTATTACCCTTGAGTATTGAACTTGTGTGGGCAATGGGGGAGAACGGTGTGATTGGATTGAACAATTCAATTCCATGGCGTTTACCCAAAGATATGGCCTTTTTCAAACAACGTACACTGAACAAAACGATTATTATGGGGCGTAACACGTGGGAATCTTTTGGTGGAAAGCCGCTTCCTCAGCGCCGTAATATCGTAGTAACAAGAGATCTGAACTACAAAGTGCAACAAGCTGAGATTGTGCATACGATTGAAGAGGGTCTGAGCGTAACCAAAGGTGAGGAACTATGCGTAATTGGGGGTTCCCAAGTGTACCGCGAGTTCTTGCCACTTGCAGATCGTCTTGTGGTGACCAAAATTCATGAGAATTTTGAGGGAGATACCTTTTTCCCTGAAGTGGACTGGTCGGAATGGGAACTGATTGAACAAATTGAAGGCGAGCAGGATGAGAAAAATGTTCACGCGTATACATTCGAATTTTATGAACGTAAACGGTAAATGTTGTATGAAAATATCCTGACTTCGTTCGGAATTGTATGATGAGAGGCGCTGATTGCGAATTATTCGTGAACAGCGTCTTTTCTTTATTTAAAAAATGAGTCACTTGTTTAGAGTGAATCGCATATTACACTAATATAACATGGATAATTGATGCTTATGTATATTATACATACAGCCTAGCATGTAACAGTAAAAAAGTGTAAAAGTTTTGAGGTTTTAACGTTGTGAAGTCCTAAAAATGGTCTAAGATTCAGAAATGAGAACGATTTTTAGCAAAATATGTTGGATTTGATGACAAATTATCTGACATTTACATAACGTTTCGAGCTTTTACCTCTTTAACAAACACCTGATTTCGCAGTTCAAAACCATATTTAACACCAAAATAAGGGTATTGACCATAGGTAGACTTGAAAGATATGATGTATAAAATACAAATAATTATGCGGATAATCCATTTAATATTCAGCTCTGTAAATGCTACTATAATTGAAATATCTTCGAGAAGATTTTGTGATACAATAGACAAAAACTCAAGTAATGAGTAATCCATTTCATATAGAACCATGCACATGAAGGGATTAAGACAAGAACGGATGGGGGAAAACGTAAGATGTCTACACCTACTGGATTTATGGAATACAAACGTCAACTGCCAGCGGATCGAGAGCCAGCGGAGCGGATTAAGGATTGGGAAGAGTTTCATAAACATATGGCAGAAGAAGAACTCAGAACACAAGGTGCACGATGCATGGATTGTGGTACCCCGTATTGCCATACAGGTATAGATATGATTGGCGGCACGTCAGGTTGCCCCGTGCATAACCTGATTCCAGAATGGAATAATCTTGTATATCGCGGACTGTGGAGAGAAGCTCTTGAGCGCCTTCACAAAACGAATAATTTCCCGGAATTTACAGGTCGCGTCTGTCCTGCTCCTTGTGAAGGATCATGTACAGTTGGCTTAATTGGTCAGCCTGTAACCATCAAAACCATTGAAGAAGCTATTATTGAAAAAGGTTTCGAAGAAGGATGGGTGGTTCCCCAACCTCCTGAAAAACGTACGGGTAAACGTGTAGCTGTCGTAGGCTCTGGTCCAGCGGGATTGGCCACTGCGGCTCAGTTGAATAAAGCAGGGCACTTGGTAACAGTGTATGAGCGTTCGGACCGTGTCGGCGGATTGTTGATGTATGGTATCCCGACGATGAAATTGGATAAAAATGTAGTTCAACGTCGTGTTGATCTGCTTGAAGCAGAAGGTATCCAATTTATCACGAACACGGAGATCGGTAAAGATATTGCAGCACAACAACTGGTAGATGATTATGACGCTGTTGTATTGTGCGGTGGTGCAACTAAACCACGTGAATTCAATATTGAAGGCAGCGACTTGAAAGGCGTTCATTACGCCATGGATTTCCTGAACGGCAGTATTAAGAGCTATCTGGATTCCAATCTGGAAGACGGCCAATATCTGTCCGCTAAGGAAAAAGACATTATCGTCATTGGTGGCGGAGATACAGGATCTGACTGTGTGGCTACATCGCTGCGTCACGGTTGTCGCACTGTTACACAATTCGGTACGCATACACAAGCGCCGATGGAGCGTGATCGCATTAACAACCCTTGGCCGCAATTCCCGAACGTGTATACACTTGATTATGCACAAGAGGAAGCCAAAGCATTATTTGGTCAAGATCCACGTGAATTCTCAATCATGACAACCAAGTTTGTCGGAGACGATGAGGGTAACCTCAAAGAATTGCATACGGTGCAAATCGAGCGTATTGTAGATGAGACAGGTCGCAAGATTTATCAGCCAATTCCAGGTACAGAGCGTGTATTCCCGGCTCAAATGGCCATGATTGCGATTGGATTTGATGGACCGGAACAAACGTTGGTAGAGCAACTGGGACTTGCAACAGATCGTCGTACGAACGTTAAGGCACGTTATGGCAAATACAACACGAATGTGGATAAAGTATTTGCAGCAGGTGACATGCGTCGTGGTCAAAGCTTGGTTGTATGGGCGATTAATGAAGGCCGTGAGGCTGCTCGTGAAGTGGACAAATACTTGATGGGTGCTACGGTTCTGGTGTAACGTTCTACAACAAGAACGAATTTACATGAATACTAAACAAGTAAAAGTATAGATTAGATCTCAATGATAACCCTCGCGTTCAGCGGGGGTTGTTTGTTGTCTTTTAAATAGAAAAGACTACATATTTCACGTAAGTGTGAGCAATAGCATTGCTTTTTGAGTGATAAAGATTTATTATTATATTATAATGATTATAAATAAGAATGAACTGAAACCATGAATCCGTACGATAAAAGTAAAATCTAATGAATATAAACCGGAGGTGCGACCTGCTATGGCAAGTAACCGGGACAAGTCCATTTCAGAACAGATCTTTCACATTAAAAATCAATTGGTTGAAAAAGGATATAAGTTAACACAACAACGGGAAGTTACTGTACGTGTATTGCTTGAACATGAGAAGGATCATTTTAGCGCAGAGGAAGTATTCCTGCTGGTTAAAGAGCAGTTCCCTGAGATTGGATTGGCTACCGTATACCGAACTCTCGAATTGCTGAGTGACCTTCAGGTCGTTGAGAAGATTAACTTTGGCGACGGTGCTGCGCGTTTCGATCTACGGAGTACGGATGGTTCCCATCATCATCATCACTTGATCTGTACAGAATGTGGCAAAGTAGAAGAGATTATGGAAGATGGTCTTCTACGTTTGGAACAACAAATTGAGCGTCAGTATGGCTTTGCTGTTACGGATCATCGTTTGGATTTCCAGGGTGTGTGCAAGGAATGCAGACAAAAGCATGTACTGAAAGAACAGGCAGCAGGATAATTCATCTCGGGAGGGTGCTCCCGAATTCAAAATCTGATATAATGAGTATCAGAAGCAAGGGGCTTCCGTCGGCGGAAGGCCCCTTTTTGCCGTCATGCGGACGGTGAAGGAGGAGAGATGGACGGATGAAGACACTGGTTATAGCGGAAAAACCCGACATGGGTCGAACCATTGCCGCCGTCATAGAACCAAAGGCCAAGAACAATCGCACGTATCTGGAGGGTGAGCATTACATCATCACTTGGGCGATTGGGCATTTGCTTGGACTGGCTGAACCGGATGCCTATGATACGAAGTACAAGCGTTGGAATATAGCGGACCTGCCGATTATACCTGACCAGTTCAAGATTGTGCCCAATCCGAGAACGAAAGATCAGCTCAAAATGATTGGAGAACTGGCAAAACGGGCTTCAGCGATCGTTAATGCTTGCGATGCAGGGAGAGAAGGACAGTACATCTTCGCCCTCATTCAACAGCAACTGAAGCTGCGTCAGCCTGTAAAGCGTCTATGGATATCGGATTTGACGGCAGAGAGCATTAGACGTGGTTTTGATGGTCTGAAGGATGCCTCTGAATTTGAAAATTTGACCCATGCAGCTCGCGCCAGAAGTGAAGCCGATTGGCTGATCGGCATGAATGCCTCAAGGGCGTTTACAACCCGTCATAATGCATTGTTGTCTGTAGGCCGTGTGCAGACGCCAGTACTGGCGCTAATTTATGATCGGGAAATCGAGATTGAAGCATTCCAGTCGCAGACCTTTTATGAAGTGGCCGCCTGGTTTCGGCAGGAAGGTGTCGAGTACCGGGGACTGCGTCAAGGCGATAAGCTGACCGATGCCGAGGCAGCAGAGGCCATTGCAGTCAGTGTGAAGGGCAAGACAGGGCGGATTACCAAATACGAAGCGAAGCAGACGAAGGAGTATCCGTATCGTTTGTACGACCTGACCCTTTTACAGCGTGAGGCTAATGCCAAGTTCGGATACGGTGCCAAAAAAACACTGGATATCGCGCAGGCCTTGTATGAAAAACACAAGGTGATTTCGTATCCGCGGACGAACTCCAACTATGTTACAGAACAGAATATTGAAGGTATGCACAAAACGCTAAACCTGCTTAAAAATGGTACCTATAGTGAGCTTGCGCAAGGGGCCAAGCCAGAGCTTGTTCATAAGAATAATAAAGGGGTATGTAATCCGAGCAGGGTTGAAGATCACCATGCGATCTTACCTACATTAAAGCGACCAGGTACCTTATCCAAGGATGAACAGAACATCTATGATTTGATTGTAAGGCGTTTCTTGTCTCACTTTTATCCTCCGGCGGAGTATAAGCAACATACAGTGCTCACCGAAGTGGAGAAACATCAGTTTAAGACATCTGTCAAAGAGCTGCTGTCACTCGGATGGAAAGTCGTTCTCGGTTCTGGAGATCAGGAACAGAGTGGCTCAGGCAAGAAGAAGACTAAGAAAAACGGCAATGAAGAAGAGGAAGCCGAGGAGTGGACGGACAAGGCTTTTGCTGTACAACCTGACTTGCCTGTTCAATGTACAAAGAGTGAGTTCAAGGAGAAGGCGACGCAACCTCCCAAAAGTTATACCGAGGGAACATTGCTGAAAGCGATGGAAAGTGCAGGCAAGCAGATCGAGAATGAAGAGCTACGAGATGCGATGAAAGATAGTGGTCTGGGTACTCCGGCCACACGAGCGGCTACGATTGAACGGCTTAAAAACGTAGGTTATATTACGCTGCAAGGGAAGAAAATGCAGTTGACGCTCAAAGGCAGAACGGCGATTGAATTGATTCGCCGGGCGGGCGTAGATCTGTTAACTTCACCTGAGATGACCGGGCAATGGGAAAGAAGATTATATCAGATTTCCAAAGGTGAGGCGGGTCAGGACAAGTTCATGGAGAACGTCAAGAAATTCACCTTGTCCATCATTGAGAAAGTGCGTGTACAAGCTCCAGCTCCAGCAGATGCTTTTGGAGAAGATTCGCGTGCAGGCAGGGGGAAAGGCAAAGGAGCCAGAACCCAAGCCGGTAATACGAGGACATCTGCCAAGACAGTTAGTGGCGGTTCAGCTGTTAAAACGTCCCGCCAGGCTTCGGCATCTTCTTCCAGAGCTGGTAGTGGGAAAAGCACGACCACCAAGGCGCCATCTTCAACTTCGAGCGCATCCGGAGTGAGAGAGTTACTTGCACCTTGTCCTTCTCCAGGCTGTACAGGCCAGATTATAGAGGGCAAGAAAGGCTATGGATGCTCACGTTTCAAGGAAGGCTGCTCATTTGTGGTCTGGAAAGAGTATGCGGGCAAGAAAATCACCAGTACGATGTTAAAATCGCTGATTGAGAAGGGGAGTACCCAAGTACTGTCTTTCAAACGAAAAGACGGGAGTACTGTGAAAGCACGTATTATTTTGCAGGACGTAGTAACAGGCAAATTATCTGGTGAGAAGCAGGATGCTTGATCTTAGCTAACAGTTAACATACAGCAAAAGGACCCTTAACCAAGGGTCCTTTTCTGTTGCTGCTGTTGTATATTTTCATGTATAACTTTCGGAACCTCTTCCAGTGCAGTGATGGTATACATCGACGTTTCCGGATTAGGTTGAAGTTCTACGATGTTGTACTGCCATTCATTTGGCTGTTTGATATATATGCTGTGAATTCCGGCTTTTACGGCAGGCATAATATCTGTCCGTAATGAGTTGCCAATCATCCATGTTGCACGGCGATCAAATGGACCGTTAGACAAAATGCCTTCTAGTGCCTCGATGTTTTTGTGTTGGCGGATATAGATCCGATCATCAAAATAAGCCGAGAGTTTCATCTGATCAATCTTGCGCTGTTGAATCACGGTTTCGCCGCCCGTATATAAGTAGAGGGAATGTCCAGCACCTTTGAGGTTCTCAAGCGTTTCAACCATATGAGGGTAGGGTTCAACCTCCTGATCGTACACACTCATGCCCAACTTGCTCAGATAGAACTCTTCTCTGGGAGAGGTTAACCTTGCGAACTTGCCGGAAAAATAACGATAGGTATCAATCAGGGATTGCGGGAAATGATGACTTGCAAAGCCAAGTTTGTTCACTCCTGTGACATCGATCTCCAGCTGTTTTTCGCGGATCTCTTGCGTTGTCAGAGAATGTCCATCAAACCACTCCTGCATATTTTCGAAGAATTCCCCCAAAATCAGGTTGAAATACTTGTTGCAATATACGAGTGTATCATCAAGGTCAAACAAAATATGTTGTTTCATTATTTTCATGTTCTAACTCACTCCTTGTAGCCAGCAACTCCACAATGGTTCAACTAAATTATATGCGAATATAGGATTCCAGGAACATATTCAATTCAGATACGCCATCTGGCCGAATACTGTATTTCTCTTTACGGTTACTTCCGAGCAGATGAGTGCGTAGCAGGCCTGCGATACGAAGCGCCATCACTTGGTCTTTGACCGTGTCTTCGTCTTTACCCAATGCTTCACACATCTCAGCGAGGGATTTGGGTTCATCCGATACGTAACGAAGCAGGCGAAGTCTTTCGGGATCAGCCAGCGCATGGGTGAAACGTAAAAGGCATGTTGGCGGCTGGTCTTCATTCTCTTCAGGTGCATCTACAGGATACTGCATGATCATCATACCCTCATAGAAGCAGTACATATTAATAGGACGATTGTGCACCGTTGGGAAGAGGATGACTTCGTTCAGTCCAGGCATCGGTTCAACAAGAACGCCGGCTGTAGCATATTCAATAAGCAGTTCTGGGCCCATTTTATCAAACAAAATGCGTTTTTCTTCGGCATCTTCTTCCAGCCAAACACGCTGATCTTCGCTCATATTCTGACAGTAGTGTTCATCCCATAGTCGCAATAATGGGACATAACTGTTCCGAATGCGCGTAGATTCTTCTATTGTAAGAGCGGGCAAAAGGGGAGAGACCCGTGCATACAGGTCTTCCGCTGTCATTCCGGCAAGCATGTTCAGAAAATCACGATTTTCCGATGTATTATTTTGATAGGCTGCCCATGCAAACAAGACATCAAAATCATCAAAAGGCCAAGTGGCAGCAGGTGCGAGCGCAGCTCGAACATTGGAACTTAGTTTGCCTTCCACTTCCAGAATCCATTCAGGACCAATATCCAGATGCTGAATCCATTTTTTCGTGACATAAACTAGAAAGCTGTTGAGCATTTCATATATCGGTGAAACATCAATTTTAACATGATAAGCCATAATGTTGCAGAATCCTCCCGTCACATCTAAATGTACGCAGCGACTTAAGTACTATTATGGCTTGTTTTGCAGGGCGTTGTCCACTATAATGTTCAAGTCCGGGGCAAAGCCCCGATCCATGAATAGCAGTTTAAAACCATATGTATACCATACGAAAGTCGTCAGCGATGGCGATTTTTCTTTGTGTGCTCGCAGGAGGAATGAATTCGTGTCATCGATTACTCGTCCCAAACTATCACACTCGACAGCCAATTATCTTATTTTGATTACGGTTATTGTGGTAGCGGGAATTAGCCAGGGGCTTCTGCTACCTGTGCTTTCGATTTTTTTGGAGCAAAAAGGGGTTTCACCAGGTTTAAACGGATTAAACGCCGCCGCGCTGTACATTGGCTCTTTTGCCATGACTCTAGTTGCGGAGCGACTATTGGGAGCACTTGGGTTCAAAAAGCTGATTGTAGGTGGCCTGATATTGGTCATGGTCCCTTTAATATTGTTTCCGTACTTACCAGATATTAAAATATGGTTCATTTTGCGTCTGGTCGTTGGAATAGGAGACAGCGCACTTCATTATGCGGCTCAGCTCTGGGTGCTACTTGTCACTACACCTGAAAAGCGTGGACGCTACATATCGCTATATGGCATGTCTTATGGTCTGGGATTCAGCATTGGTCCACTGGGCATCAAATTGCTTGGATTCGGCGATGCTGTGCCTTTCTGGGTGTTATTCGTATGTATTGCCGCAGTTCTTTTACTGGTATTAATGAAGCTTCCGGATACGAAGCCGGAAAAAGCAGAACATGGCCAACTGCCCGAACGCCGCTTCCGTCGGAGTCTGGCATGGGCTTGGTATGCCCTGTTACCGGCACTTTTATATGGATATATGGAGGCCGGTATGAATAGTAACTTCCCCGTATACGGCTTGCGTATTGGATTCGACACCAATCAGATTTCCTCGTTGCTTCCTTTTATCGGAATTGGAGGTTTGTTCCTTCAATTGCCTCTGGGTATGTTGAGTGACCGATATGGGCGAAAGAAAGTATTAATGTTTGCGGGCATCAGCGGGGGAATTATCTTCATGTTGGTTCCAGTCGCAGGTACGCATTTTTGGTGGACACTTGTATTGTTGACGATCGCAGGTGGCCTGGTCGGTTCATTTTTCTCACTGGGCCTTGCCTATGCCGCAGATATCCTGCCTAAAGTGTTGCTGCCTGCAGCCAACGTCGTGGCGTCCTTTCATTTCACGATTGGAAGCATTATTGGACCGAATCTGGGTGGTCAGATGATCAACTGGATTTCACCCGGAAGCATGTTCACGTTGCTGGGAATCATGTACCTTCTTTTCGGAGCGGCAGGCATATTATTTCGTCGTAAACCTGAGTTCGAATCTGTGTTAAAATAGAAGCTGGTGTTCGCATGGAAATTGATGTCCATTTCCGAGTACACTAGTGGTAGGGAAAAACATGGACAAGAGGAGACATCGCGATGATCAGAGTAGAGAACTTGAGTAAATCCGTTGGCGTGGACCGCGTTCCCGTTCTACGGGATATTCGATTTGATATGCAACAAGGTGAGATGATTGCTGTAGTTGGCTCAAGCGGTAGTGGGAAAAGCATGTTGCTCAAATGTTTGGCCATGATGGAGAAATGGGATTCCGGCAGGTTTACGGTGGATGGTGCCGAGATTTTGAAAGAAGGCTGGTCCGGAAAACGGAAAATCAAACGGGAATGGGCATACTTGGAACAAAATCCAGAATTATTTCCTAGACGTACGGCTCTTAAAAATGTATTAATCGGACGATCGGGTCAGACTCCTGTATGGAGAATGGTAACCGGTATGGTACGTTCTGATGATTATATGGGTGCGATGGATTATCTCGAAAACTTGGGATTACTCGATAAAGCACATCAGATTGCTGAGAAGCTGAGTGGTGGTGAGAAGCAACGTGTTGCCATTGCAAGAGCGCTTGCTCATGGTGCCAAAGTGGTTCTGGCCGATGAACCTGTGATTGGTCTTGACCCTCACACAGCAGATTCCGTGCTGGAAACACTGCGCAAATTATGTGAAGAAGAACGTGCAACAGTTATTGCAGTACTGCCTATTGAACTTGCTGAGAAACATGCCACACGGATCTGGGGATTGGCAGACGGCAAGATTGCTTTTGATATTCGTGGACGCAGACTGACACAGCAAGAAAAAAACCAGATTTAAACTATTGAAAAGAGTGATGAGATTGTTTAATTCACGGTGGGGACGCTTCATTGCAGCAGGAACGATGGCGATTATGCTTGGTTCTGTTCTAAGCGGATGTACAGTCATAAGTGACCCCAAGGGTTTGATGAGAAAACCAATGATGTCCACAGATAAGGAAAAACTGTACAACGTGGTTCAGGTTAAACTGCCGCCAGAGAGCACGTTGATTCGTCCTAAGGACATGAATAATACCAGTATGATTCGAGTGGAAGACCTGAATGGGGATGGGACTCGGGAAGCGATTGTTTTTTACGAGACGCCGAATGAGAATGTGCGAATCCATGGCATGATTTTGGAAGAGCAGGGGGGCACATGGGTTAAAAAGCTTACATTTGATGTGCCGGGAAATGAGCTGCAATCCTTTAAAGTATTGGATATTACAAATGACGGGAATCCGGATATTATTCTTGGGGTAAGTCTACAGGAGCAGAAGGCCCTGACTGCCTATTCATATAAGGGCGGGGCACTCGAACAGGTTCTAGGTGGAGTTCCGTATAATCAATATATCATCGATGATGCACAGGGAAATACGCTGGATTTGAGTGGGGATGGCAAAAGTGATTTTGTTATCATATCGCTGAACAACAGCGGTTTTGCAACGATTGCTTTATACCAGTACGAAGATGGAAGCTTTAAGGAAGTTGATCGGGTACAGACCGATTATACCGTTAAAGAAGTTTATAATGCTCTAGGCGGAGAGATCGCAGAAGGACAAATGGGCATTGTACTGGATGCAGAGCTTGATGATCGGAGTTCCTTCTCACAAATTATGTATGTTAAGGATAACAAGTTAGTCAATGCTTTCAAATCACCAGATCAAACGTATAGAGATGACAAAATTTTAAGCGGTGATGTTGATAATGATGGTATTATTGAGTTTGGACTCAAAGAGACTCCAAAGGGCTGGGAGCATTACGTTTTTGACTCTCGGTTGTGGTTCTATACCTATTATCAATGGGATGGCAAAGACGGCAAGAAATTTGTCTCATTCCAATTCCGGGATGATGCTGATTTATTTCATCTAAACCTCAAGCCAGAGTGGTACGGTAAAATCACTATTGATACCAAATCGGAAAAGGAAAAATATATTCGATTTAAAATGATTGATACGGACGAAACCGTGGCAGAGATCAAATATTTCACCCTTTCCAAGTGGGAACAAGAGAAGGGTAAAAGCTGGAAGGAAATTACGCGCACCAAAGATCGGGTTATTGCTTCACGAGTAGCACAATCAGAGGCGGGTAAAGATGCACTGAGTAATACTTCTCAGCTGAATAGAAAGGGAGAACTTAATGAGTAAAGTACTTATTCTTGAGGATGAAGAATCCATCCGCAGTTTTATAGTGATTAATCTAAAGAGAAACGGATTCGAAGTGCTTGAAGCGGGTGACGGCCATGAAGCGCTTCGCATACTGCAAACGGTACCGGATATTGATCTGGCTCTGCTGGATGTCATGGTACCAGGTATTGATGGTTTTGAGGTCTGTCGACGCATACGTGAAACCAATGAACGTCTTGGTATCATCTTCTTGACTGCCAAAGTGCAGGAACAGGATAAAGTATACGCACTCTCCGTTGGTGCAGATGATCACGTAAGCAAGCCTTTCAGCCCAACAGAGCTGATTGCGCGTATTCAGTCTTTGTTACGTCGTGTGAACGTGCACCGGGAAACTGCGGCTAAGGTTACGTTCCAGTCCGGACCATTTTCACTGGATCTGATCTCAAAACAGTTCAAAAAACAGAATGAAGCCATTGAGTTAACTCCAACGGAGTTTTCCTTGATTCAGTTTTTCCTGGAAAAAGAAAATACACCGCTCAGCCGCGATGTGTTGTTAGATCACGTATGGGGCAAAGAGTACATGGGTGATCCCAAAATTGTGGATGTGAACATTCGTCGTCTCCGTCAAAAAATTGAGAACAATCCTTCCGAGCCCGAATACCTGCAGACTGTATGGGGTCACGGGTACAAATGGAAGGGCCGGGAGCAATGATTAAAAAAGGCATTACACGGCAGATCGTACTACACTATTTCTTTGTAGTTTTTCTTGCTCTGCTGTTGGTCGAATTCGTATTTATGTTGGCAGTACAAAGGTATTATTATGAAAGTATCTACAATACGATTAGTACCCATATCTCCAATTCAAAGGACTTTTTCGAGCCAATCGCTCGTGAGAATAACACGGAGGACGGAAATAACCTGTCCAGACTGATTGTGAATTTGGCATTGTCCAATACTGAATTGGAAATTTTGGATCTGAACGGGCGCGTATTGGCGAGTTCGACTGCTTTTGAATCTGACCGTGCTGTGTTGCAAACCAGTGATATTATGCAGGCTTTGAACGGGGATATGGGACGCTGGATTGGAAGACAACCAGGTACTGGAGAATCCGTCATGGCCGTTTCACACAAGTTTGATCTGGGCGGCGAAAATACTTATGTAATTCGATATCTGACATCACTCGAGGATGTAAACTCCAAGCTGCTAAATATGGGATTGCTAGCCGCTGCGGTCGGTGTTGCCGTGCTTGCGATTGTCTTAATTATCAGTATTGGTATGGCGAATTCCATTGTGCGTCCAATCAATAACATCACTGCAGTATCCGCTCAAATGGCCAGGGGACGGCTCGATGTCCGGGTTAAAGGAAACTATAAGCACGAACTGGGCGAACTGGCATCGACGCTTAACTTCATGGCACATGAAATTGTGCGCAGTAATCAGATCAAGGATGATTTTATCTCTTCGATCTCACATGAATTAAGAACACCCCTGACCAGTATTAAGGGCTGGAGTGAGACACTGGACTCAGGCGGTTATGATCCGGAAGAAACCCGAATTGGGATGGGTATCATTTCCAAGGAAACCGAACGACTGATTGGACTTGTTGAAGAGATGCTGGATTTCTCGAAATTGCAGCAGAACCAGATGAAGCTGGTCAAAGGAACCGTCAACATTCGTGAAATTGTACAGGAAACGATGTTGAATGTCTGGGCCAAAGCGGAACAAAAACAGGTTCATCTTAAGTTGGAAACGGATGAGACTCGTGCTTATAATGTCCATGGAGACGGCAACAGACTAAAACAAGTCTTCCTGAACGTTGTGGATAATGCAATCAAATTTTCACATGAAAATTCCTGGATCTTCTTGTCTGTCAAAGAGGAGAATGGTCAGATTATTGCAGCTGTTCAGGACACAGGCATCGGAATCAGTGAGGAACACCTCATTAAAGTGCGGGACCGCTTCTTCCAGGTCAATCATCAAAATGGGGGAACGGGACTGGGACTTGCGATTACGCAGGAACTGGTGGAACTGCATGAGGGAACCATTACGATGCAGAGTGAACTCGGATCGGGGACAACCGTTACGGTTACGTTACCCGCAGTGGCTGAGGAGATGGGGACAGAGGAATCTGTCACACAGTCTGGTGATGCTGAAGTTACAGAAGAGCGAAAAGCAAGCGATGTAAAATTAGATGATCTAAAAAATTCTTAAGATTGAATGCATTTCATATTACCTAAATCCATTTCTAGTGACTTATGAAATGGATTCGGTTGTAAAAGGTTTTTACAAAATCCACACAAAAAAGGTGAGCCATCCAAGGCTCACCTTTTTTGTGTGTTATGTTTATTTATGAAGAAAGTTCACCGGCACGCAGGCGCCCACTTTTTTCATATACTTCTTTCAAGATACGAACAGGTTGTGTGCGGACAGCCGGCTTGGCAGAGACAATCTCGTTAGGCCCAACGACAACAATTTCATCCGCCGTACCCTTCACAATTGCACCGTCTTTGATAATTGCACCTTCGCCAATGATGGCGCGTTCGATGTGAACGCCACGGCCTACGCGTGCGTTAGGCATAACGACACTGTCTATAACCTCAGAGCCTTTACCCACTTCAGCACCGCAGAAGATCACAGAACGTTCGGCATGACCTTCAATGGCACAAGAGTCATGAATCATGGAAGTCACATGATCAATCTTCGTATGTCTTGCCTTGTAGGCACTTGGCTTGGAACGCCAGTCGCGAGTAAACATTGGCCAGTTTTCTTTTTGAAGACTCCAGTTTTCATCGTTGTGCAACAGATCCATATGTGCATCCCAAAGGCTCTTAACCGTGCCTACATCTTTCCAATAACCATTAAAGTTATAGACAAAGAGGGGATTGTTCTCGTTCAACATCTGAGGAATCACATCTTTACCGAAGTCATGGCTGGATTCAGGGTTAGCAGCATCTTCCAAGAGATGGCGTTTCAGATACTCCCATTTGAACATGTAGATACCCATTGAAGCCAGATTACTTTTTGGTTCTGCCGGTTTCTCGGCAAACTCGGTTACACGCAGATCAGCATCCGCAGCCATGATCCCAAAGCGATGTGCTTCATCCCATGGAACTTCCATCACCGAGATCGTTGCTGCGGCATTATTGGCTTGATGAGCCTCCAACATTTCGCGATAATTCATATGATAAATATGGTCACCCGACAAAATTAGAACATTTTCGGGGTTTTGTTGGTCAATATAGTCAATATTTTTATAAATAGCATCCGCCGTTCCCAAGTATTCGTCATTTCCTGTATGATAAGATGGAAGCAAGGAGATTCCTGCCTCACTTGACTGACCATGTCCCCATGGTTCTCCTCCACCGATATGATCATGTAATGATTCCGCTTGATACTGCGTTAGTACACCTACAGTGTCGATCCCTGAGTTAACGCAGTTACTGAGAGGAAAATCGATGATTCGGTAGTGCCCGCCAAACGGTACAGCGGGTTTTGCGATACTTGAGGTTAAAGGGGCTAATCGTTTCCCTTCTCCTCCCGCCAACAGCATAGCGATGCAATCTTTATTAAACATAATCGTTTCCCTCCCAAAATATTGTGCAATGTAGTACATCATTAACGCAAAGTAGAGCAAATGAAACTGTTGTTACTGTAAAAATTCAGAAAAAATACAACATTTTCTAATGCACCGCATTTTTCTTTTCAACTTGGCTAGAATGGGGTAATGGTTACTGTTATATCTATTTTCTTGAGAAGAAGGTGATTTCTTGGCCATTCAACCGTTAGCACACCCGGACATATTGCCGGAGCATATTTATTTATTTCATGAAGGTAACCTTCATCACAGTTATCGAATGTTAGGTGCACAGCCTGAGACTTGCGATGGCCATCAGGGGTATCGCTTTACCGTATGGGCACCAAATGCCGCAGAAGTGGGACTGGCTCTGGACCGTAATGATTGGAAAGGCGAACAGGAACCTTTATATAAGATACCCGAATCAGGATTTTGGAGTCGTTTTTTTCCGGAAATCAGTGAAGGAACTTTATACAAGTTCCGTATATTAACGGAAGATGGAACAGAATTGCTCAAAGCGGACCCTTATGCGTTTCAAGCGGAGGTTCGACCTCATACAGCCTCTGTCACCAGTTCAATCGAAGGTTACAAATGGAATGATGGAGCCTGGAGACGTAAACAACGTGCCATGTATAACAAACCTCTACATATTTACGAAATGCATATGGGAACCTGGAAGCGCAAAGAAGATGGTAGCCTCTACAGTTATCGCGAGATGGCGGACTTGCTCGTTCCTTACTTATTAGAAATGAAATATACACATGTTGAGATGATGCCTCTCAGTGAGCATCCCTATGACCTTTCGTGGGGATACCAGAACACAGGGTTTTACGCGCCAACGAGCCGTTACGGGCACCCAAAAGATCTGATGTATCTTGTGGATACACTGCATCAGGCTGGAATAGGCGTACTCCTGGATTGGGTGCCTGCACATTTTGCCAAAGATGCTCATGGGTTGCGTATGTTCGATGGAACACCTTTATATGAGTATGCAGACCCGATGTTAGCGGAGAAACCAGGCTGGGGTACACTCAGCTTTGATTACTCGAAACCTGAGATTCGTTCCTTTCTGATCTCCAATGCATTGTATTGGATGGAGATGTATCATTTTGACGGACTGCGTGTTGATGCGGTTACGAGTATGCTTCGGCTTGATTTTGAAAAGCAACCAGGACAATACCGTACCAATGATGAAGGGGGTCTTGAGAACAAGGAAGCTGTAGCCTTTTTGCAGCAGCTGAATGAGACGGTATTCAAGTATTTCCCTTATGCATTGATGATGGCTGAAGAATCCAGTGCATGGCCAATGGTGACGTTACCTGTAGATGAGGGTGGTCTGGGTTTCAACTACAAATGGAACATGGGCTGGATGAACGATACGCTTGATTACATGGAATCTGATTTTCATGAGCGTCCTTCCAAACATCATTTGCTGACTTTCCCGGTCGTATACTCCTTTGCTGAAAATTATGTGCTACCTCTGTCTCATGACGAGGTTGTTCATGGCAAAAAGTCGCTCCTCGACAAGATGCCAGGAACCTATGAGCAGAAATTTGCCGGCATGCGTGCTTTTCTGGGCTATTTTATGACTTTCCCAGGAAAAAAGCTGTTGTTTATGGGGGGAGACTTTGGCCAGTTCATCGAATGGAAAGATGAGGATCAACTGGATTGGTTCTTGCTGGATTATGACAGTCACCGCAATTTGCATAAGTTTGAGCGTGAGCTGTCTAACCTGTACTTGAGCGAAAAAGCTTTGTGGGAGCTTGATCATTCCTTGGACGGTTATGAATGGATCACTCCGGATGATCAGGACCAGAGTGTCATTTCATATGTACGCAAAGGAAAAAAACCTGCGGATACACTCCTTGTGCTCATTAACTTTCAGCCGGTCAAGCGGGAGCGTTACCGGATTGGTGTCATGCGTCCCGGTATGTATACCGAAGTTCTGAACAGTGACCATTCCGTTTACGGCGGTTCAGGCATAATTAATGATATGCAACTGCCTACCGAAAAGATTCCTTTTCATGGGCATCCGCATAGTCTCGAATTGATTTTGCCTCCACTGAGCATCGTGATACTAAAAAAGAACACGCGCCGGAAAACGGATGAATCGCCTGCGAGTATTACTTCCGTCAGTTCAAAAACGAAAAATAAGAATGAAAACAACACGCTGAAACCGAAGAGGAGGACGAAGGCATGAATATTCTATTTGCTGCTGCTGAAGTACATCCATTTATCAAGACAGGAGGCCTCGCTGACGTAATCGGTGCTCTCCCGTTCGCATTGAAGAAGAGCGGAGCAGATGTGCGGGTGATTATGCCTAAATACAAGGGAATCCCCGATGAATATAAAGACGCATTGCAGCCAGTCATCACAACGGATGTGCCCCTTGGCTGGCGCAGACCTTATTGTGGGATAGAAATGCTGGTTCATGATGGAATTCCAGTTTATTTTGTGGATAATGAGTATTATTTTGGGCGTGACGGGGTGTACGGGTATATGGATGATGGCGAGCGCTTCGCCTTCTTCAACCGTGCAGTGCTTGAAGTATTACCAGAGATTGAGTTCAAGCCTGACGTGCTGCACAGTCATGACTGGCATGCAGGAATGATTCCTTTGGTGCTTGAAGCCCATTACAGACACGATCCATTCTACAGTGATATTCGTACGGTGTTCACCATACATAACTTGTTGTACCAAGGGGTATTCCCGCATGAGTTATTCAGTGAAATCCTTGAATTGGACGATCGATATTTCACCGTGGATGGAGCCGAATATTATGGTAATGTCAATTTCCTGAAAGCTGGTATTGTGTATGCTGACCATGTGACAACGGTGAGCCCAACATACGCACAGGAAGTGCAAACGTCTTATTACGGATATGGCCTGGACGGACTGCTCAGTTCTCTTGGAGATCGATTCAGCGGGATTGTGAACGGAATTGATACCAAGAGCTACAACCCGGCGACAGACACCAAAATCCCTGTGAAATACAGAACAAGTCTGTCCAAGAAAACGGAGAATAAAATTGAGCTGCAAAAAGAACTTGGGCTTCCTGTTCGACCGGATGTACCTCTCATGGTCATGGTCACAAGGCTCGTGGACTCCAAGGGGCTTGATCTGGTCTGCCGCATCCTGGATGAATTGTTGTACTATGATGACATTCAATTTGCGGTACTGGGAACAGGGGAGCAGGCGTATGAACACTGGTTCCGTGAAGCTGCGAATCGTTATCCGCTTAAAATGTCTGCCCAGATTAAATTTAACGATGGGTTATCCCGCCGTTTCTATGCAGGCAGTGATATCTTCCTGATGCCATCCAGGTTCGAGCCATGTGGTATTAGTCAGCTACTGGCTCTGCGTTATGGCAGTGTGCCTCTCGTAAGGGAAACAGGTGGTCTGAATGATACCGTACAGGCTTATAACGAGTTTACAGGAGAAGGGAATGGCTTCTCATTCACGAGTTTTAACGCACATGACATGATGAATACCATTCGGCGTGCGGAGGAAATCTACAAACAGCCAGAACACTGGAAGAAAATTGTGAAGAATGCAATGGGCGGAGAATATAGCTGGAACGTCTCAGCTGAGGAATATATGGATATCTATCGCCGGATTACACTTGAACCTATAAATTAATAAATCAATGCAGTCGTGAATGAGCCACAGCATATGATGCTGTGGCTTTTACGCAAAAAACACTTCGAGACTTCAGAATGAACGTGCTCCGTTTATCTGAAAGTGGTAGAAGTGTTTTTCTTTAGCGATAATTATGCTTGGACTGAATGGTGAAAATGGATGGTCGCCGGATCAAGCTGCCTGTACAAAATGCGGTACCCATAGGGGTCGAGCTTAATATTCATTAATCCATCGGTTGGGGATACAGGCTCTTCAGTTAATGCATCCTTCCAGTCTTTCGTTTCCATGGGATGTGAGAGCGTACGATCTTGAGGTGTATTGTTCATCCATACGGTAAAGTGAAGGTTGTCATCCACACGCTCGTACACAATACAGGGGTCATTGTGATCAGCCTTGAGGAATCGGAAGCGTCCTTTGCGCAGTGCTTCATTGCTTTTGCGTAAATCAATCATCAGACGATAAAAATCATAAAGTTCTCTGTCTTGTTTGGCCGGGTCCCATTCCATGCATTTTCGACAATCCGGGTCAGCATCACCGCTAATCCCAACTTCGTCGCCGTAGAAGATACAAGGTGTACCGATATAGGTGAAAAGAAATACAACCGATAACTTTAATCGGCGTTTGTCTTCCCCTAACCGGGTGAGCAGGCGAGGGGTATCATGGCTGCACAGCATATTGAAGATGACCTCATTCGTTTGTTGTGGGTATCGCATAACCAATGAACCCATCTCATTGGCAAAATGATAACCATCCATTGATCCACAGAAGAACTGAAGTACTTTGTCGGCAAAAGGATAATTCATGACGGAATCAAATTGATCCCCCATAAGCCAGGTCAAGGAATCGCTCCATACCTCCCCAACAATGTAGGCTTCGGAATTGGCTGCCTTCACAACCTTGCGAAAATCACGCCAGAAATGGTTGTCCACTTCATTCGCTACATCCAGCCGCCAGCCGTCCAGCTTGATTTCCTTGATCCAATACTCAGCCACATCGAGTAGATATGCCTTAACCTCTGGGTTGGCTGTATTGAACTTGGGCATGTTGCCATAGAAACCAAATGTATCGTAGGTAGGTATACCGCCCTTGATCTGAACCGGATATTCATTAATGTGGAACCAATCGGCATACGTTGAGTTTTTTCCATGTCTGAGTACATCTTGAAAAGGAGGGAAGTCTTCGCTGCAGTGGTTAAACACCGCATCCAACATGACGCGGATACCCAGGCGATGACATTCTTCTGTCACTTGTTTGAGCATGGCGTTATCACCGAAATGGGGGTCGACTTTTTTATAGTCAATGGTGTCGTATTTGTGGTAGGAATTGGCCTGGAATAACGGGGTAAAGTAAATAGCGTTCACGCCAAGTTCAGTCAAGTCATGCAGATGATCCAGCACACCTTGCAGATCTCCACCAAAATAATTGTCCAGCTCAGGTTTGCCACCCCAGTCATGGGTTCCTTGCGGATTCAGCTTGGGATCTCCATTGGCAAACCGTTCGGTCATGATCTGATAAAAGACGGCTTCTTTGGCCCACTCGGGCACCTTAAACACATCGATTTCATGTATATAAGAGAACTCATAGTATCCTCCGGTTGGATAAGGGGCCTCATAATGAATGCCGTTATCCGCGAGGAAAACATCTTCCGAACCGGCGGTTATCCGAAATATATAGGTGAGACGTTTGAATTGGGGTTTGACCGCAACCTCCCAATAATCAAACATGCTATCGGCAGCAGCCTTCTCCAGTTGAATTTCCTTGTAAGTTCCATTCCAATTGTACTTATCTCCGGTCAGTGCAGTCACGTATTGAACATCATTTCGCTTGGTTCGAACGCGTAGATGTATGGTAGACGAATCATAGGCATAGGCCCACTTGTCACGAGGAACATGATACATGGCTTCTAGTAGCATGACAGCACCTCCTGAATATAGGATAAGTTATAGAGGTTATTCAAAAGCCCACTTTTGATTACAAAGGATGCCTATCGGCATCATCGGCATCGAATATGGAATTCAGCCGAAATGTCCGTTGCTCACGTAGTTTTCCCTACGCTCCGCTACTCCATTTCTAGCTTCATCCCATCTTCTCGGTACTGAAAACCGGTCTTTTTGAACATGCACTTATAGTTATAATTAACCAAGTTAGCCAGCAAATGAACCACAATTCCTGTAATAAAATGTATTATTTTCAGTATTTTCAAGGGTTTCTTTCACAGCATCTCCAGCTTCTTGCTGAATATACTTACTGCTAAATCAAGAAAAGGGTGCCTTGAACAAGCTTGGATTTCAAGTTTGTTCAAGGCACCCTATATAGCATGTTGAAGCGAGTCTTACCGAATAGCTTGCTCGAACTCTGTACGGATGGATTGAAGCAGCTCTGGCTGACTCAGAACGTCGTAGGCTGTTGTAGCGAGTGCCTTGGCTCCCAGAATCATGCCATCCAGCGCACGTTCTTGGAGTGCAAGATCACGGAAGGCTATGGAGTGCAGTGTATGCACCTCATCCACAACACGGATGTAGGGATGGATGGCAGGACATTTTAGGGAAACGTTACCGATGTCCATGGAGCCATGATCGTTACCACTCACAATTTCTTCTTGCGGGATGCCGAGTTCCATCAGATTTTGACTAAACGCAGCTGAGAATGCTTCATTGGTGACCATCTCGTCATAGGACGTTTCATAGTTGGACGTCACCAGCTTGCAACCTGTCTGTAGAGCAGATCCTTCAGCAATCTGAATTACACGCTCCGTGAGGATATTCAGTTCTTTTCGGGTTGCTGCACGTACATAAAATTGGGCTGAAGCGTAGTCAGGAATGATGTTTGCCGCCTGACCGCCGTTGTTAATCACACCATGAATACGAACGGTGCTTTTCACTTGTTGTCGGAATGCGTTGATCCCGTTGAATGTTTGAATGACAGCATCAAGTGCATTAATGCCTTCGTGCGGGCTTGCAGCAGCATGTGAAGAGCGGCCATGGAATTCAAATTGAACAGCATCAATAGCCAGTGAGCTGCCGGACTTTTCGTAGGCATAATACGGATGCGCCATGAGAGCGACATCGCAGTCATCGAACAAACCTGCTTCCGCCATCGGAACTTTAGCACCACGTGTCTCTTCAGCGGGGGTACCGAACACTTTAAGGGTTCCACCTACTTCATCCAGAATGGATTTCAGCCCAACAGCAGCTCCAAGACTCATCATGCAGATTAGATGGTGACCACAGGCGTGACCAATCTCCGGCAAAGCGTCATACTCACACAGTAATGCGATAGTAGGGCCGGGTTTGGCGGCCGAATAGGTTCCGATAAAAGCTGTGTCCAGTCCGAGAATGGGAGCCTCTACCGTGAAACCGTGGAAGACCAGCTCTTCTTTCAAACGGGCAGAAGCGAGATACTCTTCATTTCCCAGTTCGGGGTTGGCGCCAATATATGATGAAATGGCTTTAAAACGGGAAGCATATTGATCAATAACCGTCAGGATCTGTGATTTGTTAGATGTCATTTGTAAACTCCTTATGCAAAAATGAAAATAATTCATTGATTATATCACGTTTGCTTCATTTTTTCAGAAACAAGTCAAGATTTGTAATGTCAAAATGCATTGCATAATCATGCATTGTACTTTATAATGACTCAGTCATCAACATGAGAAGCATACAATGTATTGTAAGGGGAGAGAAAAAGGTTGAAATTGATAAGTCGTTACACCATGATGCTGTTGACCTTTGTTGTTCTGCTGACGACTGCCGTTCCTGTGGCACTTGCAAGTGGAACTACAGATAATTCAAGCAGTAAAAAGCTGGTGCTCGGTACAAGTGCCGATTTTGCACCATATGAATTCCATAAAGTGATTAATGGCAAAGATGAAATCGTCGGTTTCGATATTGAGATCGCCAAAGAGATTGCCAAAGATCTTGGCGCTGAGCTTGTGATTGAGGATATGGGCTTCGACGGTCTTCTGCCTTCATTGCAGAGCGGGCGTGTTGATCTGGTAATTTCAGGTATGACGCCGACGGATGAGCGGAAGAAAAGTATCGATTTTTCCGACACCTATTATAAATCAAAACAAGTGATTATGGTTCGCAATGCGGATAAAGACAAATATCCAACCATGGCAGAACTTGAAAATGCGAAAATTGGCGTTCAGAAAGGCTCCATTCAGGAAACGATCGGACAGAGTATTCCAGGAGCGAAACTTACTGCGCTGGATAAAATCTCGGATATCGTGCTTCAACTGCAAACAAAACGCATTGACGCGGCAATCGTTGAAGATACTGTTGCTGCAGGTTATTTGGACGATATCATTGGACTTGCTGCTGCTGTTCCGGACGAAGAGCAAGCAGAAGCGGCAATCGGGATTCGTAAAGGAAATACCGAGCTGCTAGCTGCAGTAAATGGAACACTGGAACGATTGAAAAGTGAAGATAAAATCAATCAGATGGTGACGGACGCCAGCCTCTTGATGGCGGATAAAGTGAACAAATCACAAAATATTTTCCAAGTATTCTGGGAGTACAAAAGTTTCTATGCTACAGGTGTAGGATACACACTTCTGTTGTCTGCACTTGGCGTTATCTTCGGGGTAATTATTGGATTGATCATCTGTTTGTTCCGTCTACATGACGCTGCAATCTTGCGCTGGATCGGTACGGCTTACGTTGAAGTGATCCGTGGCACACCGATGCTGGTACAATTGATGATTATTTATTATGGTTTTTCCCTGAGCTTTGGCATTAACTTCACTGCACTTCAGGCAGGTATCATTACACTTTCAATCAATAGTGGTGCCTATCTGGCGGAGATTTTCCGTGCAGGTATCCAAGGTGTGGATCGTGGTCAGTTGGAGGCAGCGCGTTCCCTCGGAATGGGCAGAGGTGCAGCAATGCGTTACATTATATTGCCACAAGCCTTCAAAGCTGTATTACCAGCGATCGGTAATGAATTTATAACTATTATCAAAGAATCCTCTATTATCTCCGTTATCGGTATGGTGGATATTATGTATCAGGCAAGTGTAGTCAAAAACATTACGTACCAAGGTTTGAGTCCATTTTTGATTGCAGCAGCCATCTA
Source organism: Paenibacillus amylolyticus (assembly GCF_001570725.1). Lineage (GTDB taxonomy): Bacteria > Bacillota > Bacilli > Paenibacillales > Paenibacillaceae > Paenibacillus > Paenibacillus amylolyticus_A. Next base: position 2,636,889 of record NZ_BCNV01000001.1, on the reverse strand, counting down.
CTTTGTAATGACGTTCATTTTGTCCAAGCTGCTGGGACGACTGGAAAGGAAGTTGAGTGCAAGTGATAGACGTTAGACAATTACACAAATCTTATGGAAATAACGATGTACTTAAGGGCATTAACGTGACGATTGGCAAAGGTGAAGTTGTCGTGGTTATCGGTCCTTCCGGTTCGGGTAAAAGTACGTTCTTACGTTGTCTGAACCTGCTGGAACAGCCTACCTCGGGTGAGATTGATTTTGAAGGCGTGTCAATCACCGATCCGAAGCATAACATCAATGCGACTCGTGAGAAGATGGGTATGGTGTTCCAGCATTTCAACCTGTTCCCACACAAAACGGTACAGCAAAACATCACGATTGCCCCGATTAAAGTGAAGAAGCAATCCACGCAGGAAGCGGAGAAAATCGCTGCTGATCTGCTAAACACAGTGGGCTTGTACGATAAAAAAGATACATTCCCGAACCAGCTGTCCGGTGGACAGAAGCAGCGGATCGCCATTGCAAGAGCATTGGCCATGCAACCGCATGTAATGCTGTTTGACGAGCCTACTTCGGCACTGGACCCCGAGATGGTCGGTGAAGTGCTGGATGTCATGAAACGTCTTGCAGAAGGTGGGATGACGATGGTCATCGTGACGCATGAGATGGGTTTTGCACGTGAAGTGGGAGATCGGATCCTGTTCATGGATGGCGGGGTCATTGTAGAAGAAGGAACACCTGATGAGGTGTTTGGAGCACCAAAAAATTCACGTACACGTGATTTTCTTGCTAAAGTACTCTAAATGAAATGATTTAATAGCGTTACTGACATCGAGTCGGTAACGCTATTTTTTTGTGCGTAATAATCATTTATAGATTTGAAAAGTAACTTTTCTGTTACCTTATATAAAGAAATCGGGTTGCCCAACTATTCTGAATTATCCAATATTCTTACAGTTGATGACATGTTCAAAACCTTTTGGTAAGAATTACTACAAGTTCAGGTTACAAAATTGTGATATATTGAACTCTGCCGAAACTTCCGGACAGGGAGTGCGGGGGATGTAACGATGCAGATCGTGCAGGGGGAAGATCTACGGCACACTGCTTGGGGTGAATTAGGGGTACATAACGTTTCACATGTAACGAAGAACCTATAGGGTGGCTCCTCATCCGAATCCGACAACTAACTTCGCAGGCATAATGAGGGAGGAAGACCATGATTAACAAGAAACGTATAGCCAAAACAGCAGTAGCATTATTGACAACAGCAATGCTTATTCAAGCCGTTCCGGCTCACGCAGATTCAGTTCATGTGGCCAAAGAAGGGGATACCTTCTACACCTTATCGAAACAGTATGGAGTAGCACTCAACACGTTGGTAAAAGCAAATAACGACATTTCGCCTTACAATATTTATGGTGGTTTGAAAATTACGATTCCCGGTAAGGCAAACAATGTAGCAGCTGCTGCGGCTACGGAGAGCAAGACTCAAGCGAAGACTGTTACTACAGCAAGCTTGGACGTTAATGCAGATAACAAAGTTGTTCAAGCCTGGGGAAAAACGTTCGATTACAGTAAAGCAGTGAATGTGAAAGCAACGGCATACTCTGCAGATCCGTCCGAAAATGGAGGATGGGGTGCTGTGGATTACTTCGGTAATGATCTTGAACTGGGCACGATCGCAGTTGATCCAAGTGTGATTCCACTCGGAACCAAAGTACTGGTAACCGGTCACAGCCATCCGGGATTGCCAAAACAGGCTTTTGTAGCTACAGCACGTGATGTGGGCGGTGCAATCAAGGGTCACCGGATTGATATCTTTATCCCTGGTAGCAAGCAGTCCGTAAGCACATTTGGTTTCCAGGATATCGAGCTGTATATTCTGAAGTAGAAAGTAATTACATTTAATAATTCAAACAGGGTGTCTGCCAGTCGCTACTTGCGATTGAACAGGCACCCTTTTATCATCATCAACTTATATAATGGACATCTTAATCGTTGGCTTTTGGCAACCCCAACATCTCGTCCAAGGTGACCAGTTCATACCCCCGATTACGGAGTTCCTCGATAATTTCAGGTAAAGCCTCAATTGTGCCGTTCAGGTTCGATCCCACACCGCCTCCTGCATGTTGCAGAACGATGGAGCCAGGTTTCACGGCAGATAGGATGTTATCCTTCACCTCTTCCTTGGAAAGGCCTTTCCAGTCCAGTGAATCAACATTCCAGTTCACAATGCTATAGTGTTGTCTGGCAGCCCATTGCAGCTGTTCTTCATTAATGTCTCCGTATGGTGGCCGAATCATCTTCGGCGTATATCCTGCCAGATGGTGAATGATATCTCCGGTATGTAAAATTTGTTTGCGAAAGGCATTCATCGACAGCTTACTGAATTCCGGATGATTGTAGCTGTGATTGCCAACAATATGCCCTTCCTTAACCATACGTTTTACCAGATCCGGGTGTTTCTCAGCACGACTACCGACGATAAAGAATGTAGCTCTGACCTTATATTTCTTCAATACATCCAATACCTGTGGAGTAAAACGTGGATCGGGCACATCATCAAAAGTCAGGGCAACCTGCTTCGTTGATGGACCATTCGTTTTGAACGTATCCGCATATTTTTGACGTAACTGTCCCAGGGTCAATTGTTCTTCTTCCGCGGAATCTGAACCTGATACTGATTCACTTGGCGGGCTTGAAGCATCCCGCGATGAAACTGGAGCATGATGTCCTCCGAGAAAAATAACGATAACCATCAGCATAATGAGGCGTACGCGCATAATAACGGCCTCCTTTTCCAAAATGACGTTCTCCTTGGTATGCCCGGGGGTTCCATAAAATATGCGCAGTGTGAGAAGTTTCATTGCCGATTTAGCTCATGACAGCCATAATTCCTCCATATATAACATATAGAAAAGGATAGGTGGATGGGTATGAGTACATATGATTTGAAATCCATACGTTTACAGGTGATTGAAGCAGGAGAAGATAAGGTTTTTCTCGTTACCGGAGGAAAGGCGCATATTGGTGCCGTAGCCACGTTCTACGTGGATCATGAGCGCGTAAGCGGGACGACGGTACATATTCCGGGACATAAGGAGCAAGAGCTGTGTGAGCGGCTTGCCCGAAAGGCTGCCCTGCAGCTGAAAGTAACCGTTACGGTGATCATGGGTATTCATTTTGATTCCATTACACGGATGCAGATCGACGAAATCGTGCAGACTGCAGAGAGGCTGATGGAGGATCATCTGAACAAGGATAAACGATCTTCCTAACATGAAGAACAATCGCATGTTTTGATTTTATTTGCTAAAATTGAAACGAGTTGTAGATTGTTACGTATGTATGTTTATATACGATGTAATATCGACTAGGAGGAATAACATAATGTCCATTTTCAAACGGTTGCGTGATTTAACAATGTCTAACATCAACGCCATTATTGACAAGGCGGAAGATCCAATCAAGATGACGGACCAATATATCCGTGACATGCAAGAGGATCTGGAAGATGCAGAGAAAGCAGTAGCTGCACAGATCGCCATTGAGAAGAAATTCAAGCAGCTATTCGAAGAGCAGGAAGCGCTTGTGAAGAAACGTGAAGAGCAGGCGCATACGGCAGCACGTGCTCAGAATCTGGATCTGGCTCGCCGGGCTCTGGAGGAGAAAAAGGCTGCTGAAGAGAAGATGGCTGAGTACAAAACCAGCTATGATCAGAACAAGGCTTCTGCAGATAACCTGCGTGGCAAGCTCGACGAGATGCGTAAGCAATTGACTCAAATGAAGAACAAACGTGAGACATTGGTAGCCCGTTATAACGCAGCAAAAGCACAAACGGAAATCAACAAAGCGTTGAATGGGTTTGGTTCCGATACGGCAAGTGCCGGCATGAAACGTATGGAAGAGAAAATGATGCAAATGGAAGCTCAAGCTGAAGCAAGCAACGAAATGTCTTCCAAAGGCAAGTCTTTGGACGAAGAGTTCGAGAAGTTGGGCAAAGATCAGGCTGTTGAAGACGAACTCGCAGCATTGATGAAACAGTACGATAATAAGAACTAACACCTTGGTTGTCAGCAGGGTTAACCAGCGGAGGAGAAGAGCATTTCTTCTTCGCTTTTAATGCGGTTCATGTTGATATGTGGGGGCTGTGTAAATGGATTTGAACATTTTGGCGATGCTGGTCTGGACAGTATCTGGTTCGGTTTTGCTGTTTGTCTTGATGTATGTAGATTCACTGTTCACGAAATATAAGGATTTTGCTGAAGTTAAGGCTGGAAATATGGCTGTTACCACACGTATGGTTATGAAATTATTTGCACAAGGGTATGTACTCGCTACGTCCATTTCGACGGCTGGTCATCTGGGAGAAGCATTGCTGGTCTCCGTGGTATCCTTTATCATATTGTTGATTCTGGAGAGTGTCGTACACTTTATGATACGCAAATGGGCCAATCTGGATCTGGATACCGGAATTCAGCAAGGGAAGACAGGATACGGCTTGTTCTCTGGCGCTTTACATATCGTGGGCGCACTGATTATTGCAGCTTGTTTATAAGATAAGGAACAGGAGTAATTCTCATGAGTGTATGGAAACGAATTAAAGGAATACTAACGAAACCTGAACCACTGCAGGCTGAGAAAACCATGCTTCAGCTTGCACCTGGTGATATCTGTGAGGTTTCTCTGGTCACTTATGAAGTCGTTGGTCGGGTACAAAATCGCGCTCGAAATGCCGTTGTGCTTACGCTGCAGGATGGTACCGCATTTCGCTATTTGCATATCGAAGAACGGGAAATCACCCGTTATGCCTTATATACACCAATTGATGGCAGACTAGATGCACCTGATGAGGTGCCTACATTGCTGGATCTGGATGGACGCGCATATCATCTGGAGGAAGAATATGGTGGCATGGTGTCTACGGCAGGCAGAACGCCGTATGGCCAGGCTGGAGAACAATTGGTATGGCAGTATCAGTCGGATGATAATATGCTTCTTCGCGTAGAGTGGCAAGACAGAAGGTTTACACTGTATGAGGGTGAGTCCATTATTCCTGCGGATATCAAAGTGATTCGTTCGAGCTAGGAGAGGTTCCAATGAAAAAACGCTTGGCACATGGATTAAAATTAATGCTGGTCCTCAGCCTTGTGATGTCTCTGTTGTCCGCGTGCGGAGCACCTTCTGTTCAGGACACATATCCGCTTGAATCGGTTAATGGCAGTGGTAACTCAACGTCCTATGTATACCGGGCTTCGGACCGTACGGTTCCGGAAGTGGCTCAGGAATTGTCTGACCAAAGGCAACCGGATCAGATCTCGGCAGAGAACACGGAGCGTATGTTCCTGGTGTATCAGGACGAGTATTATCATCTGCAACAAGATACGAACAAGCCGGAGGATACCTTGGTTGAGGTGGACTCAAAGGAGTATGTTCGGCAGAACTACGATTCATCTTTTTTACAAGGTTACCTGACCGCTACATTAATAGGTAATCTGTTCGATTCTTTTGGTGGACGGGGCAATGGGAATTATCGGGGATACACCAATAAAGATACGTATAAACCGAGTGCAGGATCTTACCGTACACCAACAAGTAATGACAAGAAAGTTGCTCCACCCATTACTGTGGATCGAAAAGGTACAATCACGAGGCGCGGAAGCGATAAAGATTCAAGCGTGGGATCTGGCGGAGGATTATTCAATCGCAATAAGGATCAGAGCAAGGGAACCATTGATCGTAACAAAAGCAGTGGTGGTCTGGGCGGGTTGTTTGATTCACCAAAGAAATCCTACAAAAAACCGAAAACCAGAGTTGGCGGCGGTCGAATTATGAGGCGTAGATAATGATTTATTCATAAGCTTGGCTGCCCAACATATAATCCAATCCAAAAAGAACAGCGAAAAGGTATGACGGATTTATCTCTATCCGCTTTTACCTTGGAGCTGTTCTTTTTGCTTTACGACTTGCGAACATGATTGGATTTGCGTACGCGGGGAATTGTTGAAGCAGGCTGTTTGCGAATCCAGCGGATAAATGGCATCATTCGTTCGTCCTGTCTCAAAGACGGCAGGTCGGTAAGACCAAGAGTCACAATGTCCCGATTGGTATATAACGAATGGATCTGTTTATGACAGGGGATGCACAGGTCGGCTGTAGGCAGAAATGCTCCTCCCATTTCTTTGGGAGTCAGATGATGAATGGTTGTGTCCACAGATTCTCTTCCGCATAATTCACATCGTTCACTCATGATGATCGCCTCCCTTTGTCATTTGTATTATGGGCATATACGCTTGCTTTCATGTTGGATGTGAGCGATGTACTTGTCATCTTAAAGCATTCGGGCTACACTTTCTTAAACGATGTATGTCTTTAGGAGGTAAGAATACTTTTGAAACTAAACTCACATTCATATGATATGACAACTGCCAAGTTCCACCGTACAGCTGTACAGGTACCGGATGCCCAAGCCAAAGTAGCAGCACGAGTTACTTCAGGCTCTATAGAGAAAGTTAACCTTGAGTCTGCCCATGGACGTACACTTGCAGAGAATATTCAGGCACCTCATCCGTATCCGTTCTTCCGGAGATCGGGTATGGATGGATTCGCCATTATAAGTACAGATACCATAGATGCAACGAGTAATCATCAAATCTGGTTTCGGGTAATTGATGAAATTCCTTGCGGTTATACCTCGGACCACACCATTGTTTCAGGTACAACTGCTCGCATCATGACGGGTGCACAGGTTCCAGAAGGTGCGGATGCAGTGGTCATGATGGAGATGACTGAGAGCAAGGAAGAGAATGGAGAACAGTGGATTGCATTAAAACGACACATATTGCCGGGTGCTAACATCACACCAATCGGACTGGAAGTTCAGGAGGGTCAGCAACTGCTTGAAGCAGGAACGATCATCAGGGCAGGAGAGCAGTCGGTGTTGGCGACTTTTGGCATTGCAGAAGTTCCCGTATTTCAACGTCCTAAGGTTGCGATATTCGCCACAGGCACGGAATTGCTTGATGTAGATGAGCCGCTGCAACCAGGTCGGATCCGGAACAGCAACAGTTATATGCTGCGTTCTCTGGTCGTTGAAGCGGGAGGAGAGCCGGTGATGTATGGTTCCATTGCAGACGATGTGAATACAGCAAGGGCCAAACTTGAAGAAGCCATTCAAGATAATGATATCGTGGTGACCACAGGCGGTGTATCCGTCGGAGATTATGATATTATGGGTGAACTTGTGTTGGAAGAACATGTAGAGATGTTGTTTAACAAAGTGACGATGCGACCAGGCAGTGTAACCACAGCTGCTGTGTACAAAGACAAATTGCTTTTTGCGCTTTCGGGTAACCCGGGTGCTTGTTTTGTGGGTTTTGGTCTATTTGTTCGTCCTACCATTCGTTCCATGCAAGCCGATGCTCATCCTTACTTGGAAGAATGGACCGCGATCTTGGAAGAAGAGTACACCAAAGTAAACAATTTTACACGATTCGTACGAGGACGCACGGAAATCCGCAACGGAATGGTTTACGCTATACCCGCTGCTGCCCGTGTAGATGAATCCAGCGTGATGATTACGATTAAAGACAGTGATTGTCTGATTGTTATTCCCCCTGAGAAAAAAGGCATTCCTGCGGGTGAGCAAGTTCGCATCCTCAAACTGCCCACAGGTCATGTGAGGTAGTTAATAGATGACTAAAATGAGTGAAAACAAACCACATATCATACAGATTGTTGGATACAAGAACACGGGCAAGACGACCATGACAGCCGCGCTAATCGGGCACTTTTCTTCTATGGGACTTAAAGTAGCAGCGATTAAGCATGATGGACACGACCATTTTGAGATGGATCAAGAAGGAACGGATTCGTATCGATTTGGGGAGGCAGGGGCCTCGGCGGTGGTTGTGATGTCAGAGAAACGCACTGCCATTATGGAGCGACAAGCTACCAGGTTGGAGGATATGTTAAGTCATCTGTCCGGGTATGATTGGATTGTTATTGAGGGATTTAAAGAGGCTTCTTACCCCAAATTCGTGATGGTTCGAGAAGAGAAGGATCTGAGCCTAATTGATCGCCTTGAAGGTGTAGTGGGTATGATCTCATGGTTATCTCCAGATCAAGTTATGGAGCCAAGGGTTGTAAACAGGGATATAACGTGGTACTCGGTTCATGAAACGGAGTTCATAGCCAAAGCTTTGTTACAGATAGTTGAAAGCAAGTGAAGGCTGATATGACGTAATATTTATTATGTAAACTAAAATCATTTCGGGTTATGTTCTAGATCCTTACATGATGTAAAAGCAAAAAAAGCAGCAGACCTTTCTCGGATCGAAATCCTTGATGCGGCTTGCTGCTTTTATTATGTTTGGGGTGTTACATCCCATCTTCAGTACGGCGTTCGATGGCCTCTGACATCGTTTTGTCGGTAAGGTGAGCATAGATCTCGGTCGTTTCCGTAGAAGCGTGTCCAAGCTGCTCCTTCGTTTTGTAGATATCATTTTGCAGATAATAGTCGGTTGCGAATGAATGGCGTAATTTGTGCACGGTCAAGTAGGGTTTGCCAAAGCGTTTAGCGTATTTCATGATCATGGCCTGGATTGCTCTTTTGGTCATTCGGCTACCTTCTGAATCTCCGTTTCGCATGGCAATGAACAGACCTTTTTCCCGTTTGGGTGTACGGTAACGTGATTGCCGCAGGTTCATATAAGTTGCGAGTTCGTCCTTGGCCTGTTCCCTGAAATAAACGGGTGTTTTGTATGTCTCATCATTGTTACCTTTGCGATAGACATACAGGAGTTTGTTGTTCAGATCAAGGTCATCGACGTTCAGGTTCACAACTTCCGACACTCGTAAGCCGGAATTCAGAATCAGGCTGGCAATACAGGCGTCCCGTTCTTTGTTGAGTTCATGGGAATACAGCGCCTGTTTGTTCTTCTCCATATCGACAGCGTAACCTTCAAGGATATATCCGATAAATTCGAGTAGTTCCTCTTCCTCCAGAATTTTACCTTTGAGTTTGGCAGCGGTGTCCTTGGGTTTATGGGTACGCTTGATCTCGATTTTGGCCATAATGTTCCGCTTCAGCAAAGGGTAGAAATCTTCATCTTCCGCAATCTGGCTCAGGTAATGAAAAAGGGAGCGAAGGGAAGAGAGCTTGCGAGAGACGGTAATTCTGGAATTGGTTCCTTCTCGTTTGGTTGTGAGAAATAACCGATAGGCGGTAACCGAATCCATGCGAAGGACTTCCAGTTCAGTCAACGTAACTTCTTTATTAGAGCTTGCCTCGGATAGCCCTTCTGCTCGCAACCAACCGAAGAAAGCTTCGTAATCTCTTAAATATTCGAGCAGGGTAGAAGGGGACAGATCAGGCAGCTTGTAGTCCATGAATTGCTGAACGAACCAAGGCATGGAAGGTAGTTTGTCATCCAGCTTGCGTCGATCAATCTCTTTTTGCACGTTGGTCAAGTTCGACACCTCCATGTGAAAAACATATAAGATTAATATTCAATTTAATAGTATTCTATGCTCTAGTGTACCATAATTTACATGCTCACAGCTTGTTCACCAAAGTAGGCAGTAAGTAGGGGATGCTTCCTTGCCCTTCGGCGCGTAAACCTTTAAAGTAATCAGTATACGTAGAGCAGAGGAGGTGAACCGGATGAATATGCAAATAGAACTGGTTCCCCGGGAACGCAGTCAGGTGATTCGGCATTTAATGCAATTTTATCTATATGATTTTACCAAATATCTGAATATTGATGTAGACAGCAATGGTATTTTTCCAGAATATCCGGGTCTGGAAGCATTCTGGACAGAAGAGGACCGCAAGTTTCCTTTTTTGATTACAAGTGACGGCGCACCTGCAGGGTTTGCTCTCGTAGAGAAATTGGAGCCTGGAAGTAAGGATAATGATTACTACTTGACTGAGTTCTTTGTGATGCAAAAATATCGGCGCAGTGGCGTGGGCACTCGGGCAGCCTATGAGCTGTTTAAACGTTTCCCAGGGAGATGGAAAGTGACTCAGGTTCGTAACAATGTCATTGCGCAGGCGTTCTGGCGTAAAATTATAGGGGATTATACGGGAGGCCGCTTTCGAGAAAAGTTCCATCCGGAACTGGGCAATCCAAGCCAATATTTTGTAACCTGATAATCGGGGCTTTACTTACATATAAGTATTTGCATGATTGCGATATAAGTTGAACTAATTATTTACACGATAACGGAGAGGACAGAAAAAACCTGAAAAAGCGAAGCGTTCGCCTTTATCCCCGGATCTTCCCCTACGGAAAATGGAATCAAAAAATCTGGGGATAACAGTGATTGGAAGGTTATTCTGTCATCGTAGTGTCAGTGTAAATAATTTTTAGTTCAATTTATAAATCTGATGAAGGAGTGAGTAACATGAACGTACCCATATTCCATCTCGATGGACAGACAGCATTGGTGACAGGCGCGGGGAGAGGGATCGGAAAAGCAATTGCGATTGGGCTTGCCCAGTCAGGCAGTGACGTTGTACTTGTATCCCGAACAATGAGAGAAATTGAGGATACAGCTGCCTACATCTATGAACAGACAGGGCGTAAAGCGCTCGCGCTTACTGCAGATGTGACTTCAAGAGAACAACTGGAAGAGACGTTCCGAAAGGCGATCTCGGAGATGGGCAGTCTGGACATTTTGGTGAATAACGCAGGTATGAACATTCGCACACCAGCACTTGAAGTAACGGACGAGCAGTGGGAGACCATCATGCAGACAAACTTGAAATCGGCTTTCTTCGCTTCGCAATTAGCGGGACAGCATATGAAAGAACGTGGGACTGGGAAGATCATCAACATCTCTTCGGTAGGTGGGCACACGGCTTTGCGGACAGGGGTTGTATATGGTGCAACCAAGGCTGCGTTAATTCATATGACCAAAGTGCTCGCACTGGAATGGGGCAAGTATGGAATCCGCGTCAATTCAGTAGGGCCATGGTATTTCCGAACACCTCTAACTGAAAAGCTGCTGGATGATCCCCAGTATTTGCAGGAAATTGTAAGTCGTACACCGCTTCAGCGAGTGGGAGAACTGGAGGAAGTGGTAGGGCCTGTCGTATTCCTGGCATCGGATGCAGCCGGATACATAACGGGTCAGACGTTATTGGTTGATGGTGGAATGTCCATCTATGGATTCTAGATGAGTTGAGTTGGTAAAAGTCTGGAAAAGTGGGTGGGACAACCAAATTACGGGTAATAACATTGGGGATTAATCTGTATTTCTATTTATCTGTACCCAATTCAATGAACTTGGAGGAAGATAACCATGGAACTGCGTAATTACGGAAACACGGGCATGAAGGTAAGCACACTTGGATTTGGCGGAGCGGAAATAGGCAAAAATGTATCTAAAACGGATGTAGCCACATTGCTCAACAGTGCGCTCGATGCAGGGTTAAACGTAATTGATACGGCTGAATGTTATGGTGACAGTGAAGAATTAATCGGTGAGGTGCTGTCACATCGGCGTGATGATTACTATTTGTTCACCAAATGTGGACATGCTGCCGGGATCGAAGGTCCGGATTGGGATGCCAAAGTACTGGAGAAGACGATTGACCGTAGTCTTAAGCGGTTGAAAACCGACTATGTGGATGTCATCCATTTGCATAGCTGTTCTGAAGAAGTACTTCGGCAAGGGGCAGTTATCGAGGTTCTTCAACGTGCCAAGGAAGCAGGGAAAACCAGATTCATCGGATATAGTGGAGATACAACGGATGCGCTATATGCGATTCAGACCGGAGCATTTGACAGCCTAGAGACCTCATTAAATATCGCAGATCAGGAAGCAATTGAACTTACTCTGCCTGAGGCGAGAAAAAGAAACATGGGTGTCATCGCCAAAAGACCTATTGCCAATGCGGCCTGGACGTATGAAACACTTTCGGAAGAGGCTTATCCATTTATATACTGGAAACGCTTAAGCGAACTTAACTATGGTTTTCTGGGTGAAGATGCTCAGGCAGCAGTGGAAACAGCACTGCGTTTTACGCTAAGTACCGGAGGTGTAGACACGGCGATTGTAGGAACAGCCAAGCCAAATCGCTGGCAGCAAAATGCCGACCTTGTCGCCAAAGGGGCACTTCCGCAGAAACTATATGATGAGATTAGAGCACGATGGAACGAAATTGCGGGAGCGGACTGGACTGGCCGGACTTAAAATTTAAAAAAATATTAGCGAAGTCGCCATGGGGCGGCTTCTTTTTTGACCATCGTAATACATTTTCAACATATGAAAAATTCATAATAGTAAAATAAGAACGGAGAAAAGAGGGGAAATCGACAATGAAGCTCTACTATTTTTGCCAAATGAAAATTTTCACAAAAAAGCTGTTAGAATGAGACGAAAAATGGAGAGGGCCAGCGTTCGATATGAACGAAATAACGACCTTAATAATACTATTTCAACACATGAAAAATTCACAATAGAAAAATCATTTTCTCCCCTTAGTTACTACATCACATAGAGCTTCGATACCGCTCCATCATGTTAAAAAGGAAAATCATTTTAAGTGATAGAAGTCAATAACTTTTTCACGGATTTTACATGGGACTCAAAATCAACAACAGATTTATAACATATTAAATATTATGTAAACTAATAATAATTCTTTTGGCAATGCAGACATAAAACCTCCATGACCTGTAAACCGTAAGGGGATAAGGCAGAAGGAGGAGCTTCATGAAAAGTCAGCTACACGGTAAAAAGGAAGACGATAAACTAAGTTGGATCAGCCTATCCTTGTTTGGCGCGGGTTGCACGCTTGGGACGGGATTTTTCCTAGGAACCAGTCTCGCGATTCATTGGGCCGGTATATCTGTACTCGTATTGTTGGTGCTTGCTGCGGCGGGGACTTACTTTGTATTTGGTGCGCTGGCGCAGATGACGGCAGATGATCCCAAAGAAGGTGCTTTTCGAACCTATGCTGGTGAAGCATTCGGACCTTGGGCTGGTTTCGGGAGTGGATGGATGTACTGGTTTTCCGAAATGCTCATCATGGGCAGCTCATTGACGGCACTGGGGCTATTCTCTCAATTCTGGTTTCCCAAGTTTCCGCTGTGGGCATTTGTTGCGATCTATGCGGCTATTGGTCTGTTCATTGCTGCATTGGGAGCGAAGGGATTAACCAAAACGGAGAATATTCTTGCGGTAATCAAACTTGCTGCAACGGTTGCATTTATAGCTATAGCAGGAGCGGCTTGTCTGGGTTGGTTACCTGTAAAAGTGACACCAGAACAATTGAAGAATGAATGGTTTCCTCATGGAGGTAAAGGGGTATGGACCGGTTTCATCTATGCATTCTTTGCTTTTGCCGGGATCGAGGTTATGGGCTTGATGGCTGCTAACCTGAAAGAACCGAAAGATGCAGTGAAATCAGGTCGTGTAATGCTATTATCGGTGAGTACACTCTATGTCATTGCGATTGCGTTGATCCTGTTGCTTGTGCCTTCAGCTCAGTTAACTCCAGATGAAAGTCCGCTTGTCAAAGCCATGTCAACCATTGGATTCACCGTAGTGGTCCACATTCTCAACGGAATTCTGATTATTGCTGGATTCTCAACGATGGTGGCTTCGCTATATGCAATTACGTCCATGTTGGTGAAACTCGCTGAAGATGGAGATGCACCGAAGCTGTTTACGAAGACCTGGGGGAAAAAGGACATGCCACTTCAGGCATTATGTTGCACAGCGGCCGGATTACTCCTGTCTACGTTGATGGCATTATGGATGCCCAAGAGTCTGTTTGAATATGTGACGACAGCAGGTAGTCTGGTATTGATGTATACATGGCTGCTTATCTGCATCACGTATATTAAAAAAATGAAGCCTGTGAAGTGGAATCGCATCAAAGTATGGACTGCCATGGTATTAATTGTGGCTGCTGTGGCTGGGACAGCAATGGAAAAAGCCAGCAGAACGGGTCTGCTGGCAAGTGTGGGACTTGTGGTGTTCCTTGGCATCATCACGTATATTGTTCACAAAGTACGTGGCTCCAAACCGCCGCAGTCTGCACCAGCCAAGCCATAAGTAGCTTTCGTGGAGGTTACCCAGCGTACTAAGAGTACGTAATAAGTGTTGTAAGATTATTTCGTCAACTTGCCTAAAGCTTGCTTCATCCGCATGAATGGACACTTGGAAGGTGTCTGCTCATCATCAGGCAGGAAATATTGTTTCCACTCCAGATTATCCTGCTGACCGTACCACATCAGCGAAGGGTGAGCAGGAACAGCATCATAGGCAGCGAGACGCTTGCGGATCAAGGTTTTCATTTTGCGGCCAAGAGGGGTGTTGTCATTGATGGATTCGAATACCCACCGTGGTTGAAAAGCAAACATGAGATAAGGAAAATGTCGGCTAGCTCTGAGTTCATGTGCGGGAGTTGCGCAAAAACAAAAGTAAGGCTCTCCGCCAAAGCAAAACTCCCACGATGAATCATGAGGATCGGTTGAAATATGTTCCGGCCACGGCTCGGTATCGTGTGAACTTACCCGATTAAGCATTTGCCAGAATAAGGTCTGATATTGCTCTACCGTTGTATGATCTTTGAGATCATTTGGCGTCTCACAGATGACCACCATGGAAGCGTAATGACCTGTGTCTCTGGATACAGGACCATACTGTCTAAGCAGATCCGCCATATCTTCGGCAGCTTGTTCAGATCGGGGATCACACGTAAAGCCGAACCTCAAATGTCCTGACAGAAATCCCATTCGTCCAGGTACACATGGATACGTATTATCATCGTCGGCGATCATTTTACCAAATTGCGAATAAGCGTCCTGCTGCCAAGATGGAAGACGCTCAAACAAGGTGTTTATTTCGTCGGCACTATACAGCTCCGCCATTGATTCCCAACTCCATTCCACATGATACCGTTAAAGTATTAATGTGGAGGATGTTGGGTGACTGTCCAGCCTGATTTTGTTGTCAGAAAAAAATGGAACGCACAGCTTCGTACCCGAAATACAAACCAAATCCGATCAGGCAGATTCCCGAAATGATGGAGATCCAGCGCAATACGTTCTCACTGCTATGTTTGTGGAATCGACTGGCCATGCCAGCCATAATAACATCCCACAACAAGATGCCAATGAATATGCCTGAACTGTAGAGCAGCAAATGAGCGGTATCCGTATGTTTCACAGTCGTCGCGAGAATGGAGCCATAGATACCAAGCCAAAACAAAATATTCAGTGGATTGGACAGGGCCATCAAAAAGCCGGATATAAACGATTTTCGAACAGTCGCTTCCGCAGTAGATGTACCTTGAATCCCCTGCTTCAGCTTCGAGAGCGTCTCCACTCCCGTGTAAATGAGAATAAAACTGCCGAAGGACCAGAGAAAAGAGCGCATAAACGGCGTGTCCAGAAAATGGGCAACTCCAAAATAAATCAACAGCATATACACCAAGTCTGCAAACATGGCGCCGAGTCCTAAAATCCACGCGTGCATGAATCCGTGCCTGGCTCCGCGGTCAAGTTGAGCGGCGTTAATCGGACCGATTGGAGCAGACAATGAGATTCCCAGAATAATATAACTGAACAGTACAGACATAAACACGTTCACTCCTTAACGGGTTCGATGAATTGTACCAGTCGTCACAGAAAATGGGTACAAGTCATCGTATTCCCGCAAGGAGTGAATTAGAACAAACTATTTATATCATATGGCCTATGGCCTTGTTAATCTATTGAAGATTCGACATCCAATTGAATTGGAGTACAGTGGTAGCCGTTGCACGAACTTTCCTCGCAAGGACAAGCGGAGAGCCCAATCGTGAGATCCATTAATGCCTCCATTTCGATATAATCCCCTGCACGAGAGTCGGGTGCTACAACATCAATCTTGCCTTGACTGTCTACAACGGACTTCATAAACAAGTTAAACGGATAGTGTTGATCCGGTGGTAAGATACCGAAGGGTTCCAATGCCGTGTTCAGATTGTGATAACAACTAGCGTGATCCTTTTTGTCATATAACACCTCATACATCTCGGGACGACAAGCAGAGTTGAAGAAATCATGTACCCCAACTGTGTCACGCACGATCTTGAGTAAGGGTCGATATTGATTGGAATATACAAACTGCCCAGGTTTGATTCGGTAAGTGCGCAATACATCCATTGTCACACCCGGGTCCAAGCGATGGTTAGCATCTTGCGCATCATAAGCCACAAAATCAATGACCTGCTGTCCCTCCAGATCTGTTATACGTAATAAAGAACCCTTGTTTACTTTCAGGGCATATCCCGTTTTGGCAGGGATACGAAAGGACTGTTTATGAGGCTGTTTGATATTCATTCGTCACATTCCTCCGCTATTTTTGCTTTCAGTATGCGGAGCAGACGAAACTTTCATGCACTATTTCGGCAACACATCATACTCAGATGGGTAACGTTCAATGATAAAGGTAGATACACGCTGAACTTTTTATGCTGGAAACATTGGATTACCTTTCATCCCGATCCAAAGATCTGATTCTTCAAGCTGTGCAGCCAGATGTAATAACCAATCTTCGTGTCCCTTGGTTGCCATCACTTGAACGCCCATTGGCAAACCTTCAGGTGTCATATGCAGAGGTACACTTATCGCAGGCTGACCTGTCAGATTCGCGAGCTGGGTGAACGGAGTATACGTAAGACTTGGCTCAAACATCTCATAGATGAGTTGCTGCTGCTCGGTCTTGTCCAATTCACTAATCCGCATGAGATTACGAATCTGTTCGTCATGAGGCGTTAACTCTCCAATCTTAGGTGCAGAAAAAGCATTAACAGGAGTGACGTAGAAGTCATACCGCTCGAACAAAGTGGACATTTGCTCTGCAGCTACATCCCATTCAGCTAAGCTATGTACAAATTCGGCAGCGGACACCTTTTTGCCAGCTTCAGCCAGAACCCAGGATTCAATCTCCATATCATCGGAGGTCAGAACCCGGCCCATAGATCTTTCCATGGAAGAGATCATTGCGGCCATCTCACCGCTGTTCATCATGTAATAATTCTCCATCAACCGAACTCCGTTGACGGGACTCAGCTTTTCTTCAACATGATGACCTTGTTCTTCCAACCAGCGAACGAGCTTGTATACAGACTCTTTGGCTTCTGCGCTGACAGGTGTACCCACGGGCGAATCCGTTGTGTATGCAATTTTAAGTTTGCGTTGATGTGGATAGCTCATATCCGCCAAGTAACTGCCTGGAAAGAGTGGAGCATGGAACGCTGCTTCAGGCTGAATGACTTGCAACGTATCAAGCAATGCAGCACTGTCCCGAACCGAGCGAGAGAGGGCAAAATCAATCGACGCGCCTTGCCATTGGCGACCAACTCCTGGTCCTACAGGTGTGCGCCCGCGAGTTGGTTTCAGACCAAACAGTCCGCTAAAAGAAGCCGGGATACGGATCGAACCGCCTCCGTCACTGGCTCCGGCAAGTGGAACAATACCGGAAGCTACAGCGGCGGCGGCACCGCCACTTGAACCGCCTGGGGAGTGATTAATATTCCATGGATTGCGAGTTGGACCATGAAGACGGGGCTCGGTAATATTTTTCAAACCAAATTCAGGCGTATTGGTATGTCCTATGATGATAAAACCTGCATCACGCAGTCGAGTGACAAAATTCGAATGACGTAATGCGCGATGCTCGCTGAACAAACGTGAGCCTGAAGTTAGAAATTCACCTTCCAAGGATTGAGAAATATCTTTCAGAAGCAGGGGCACACCGGCAAAAGGTTGTTCAAGAGGGCGAACTAAGCCAGCTTCCTCCCGTGCACGGGTTTCATATGTACGAATGACCGCATTAAGCTGCGGGTTTACTTCTTCAAGGCGTGCAAACGCCGCTTCCAACAATTCAACTGGGGATACTTCCCGGGATCGGATCAGTTCAGCCAAACCTACGGCATCGTAGGAGGTATATGAGAATGAAGACATTAATGATCGTTCCTCTCTGAATATAGTTCATCTATTATTCCATATGTCATCGTACCACCGGATTAGATAAAAGACAAAACATTGAAGGGACGTAGTGCGATGAAGTGGATATTCGGGTATGAGAGGAGGGAAACGAGCGGAAGGTTGGAGATATTGATAAAGGTTGGAGTTATTGATAATGGAAATAAAAAAACCACTGCTCATCTAATGCGATGTGCAATGGTTTTATTTTATATTTGATTATTGGTTTATATCTGATTCTCGGATATATCCGCTTATTCTGTTCGAAGCTTCGGTGCCGCATCGGCCGTTGTCGATGAACGTTCCTGCTGTTTGGAAATGGCGAAGAGGGCGACCCAGATCAGGATAAAGCCAAGCAGCTGCTCCCATGTAATCAATGTGCGGAAAGCAATCCAGTTCACCAACACACCCGCCATGGGGAAGCTAAGTTCAGCGAGTGTTGCAACAGATGCTTTGGTTGACGACAGACCTTTGTAATACAACAGAAGACTGAGTAATCCTGGTAACAAAGCCTGACCGAGAATATTGAGGATGACAGCAGTCTGTTCTCCTGTCCCGGATGGGAGTGTCCAGGCAGCACCTTCGTTCCATGTCATAAATATCAGGAGCGGAAGAGCAACAACGAAGCGTAGGGAGGTGACTGTCTCATAACGCGCCTGCCCTAACATCAGTCGGCCCATAACCGTTGAACCTCCCCATAAAGCAGCGGCTCCAAGGGATAACAGGCTGCCTGCATGAATCCAGTTGTCCCAGTTACCCAGCGGCAATGTAAAGCCGAATGTAAGTAGATACGTACCTAATAATGCAATGAAGAAAAGTCCGCCAAAGCGACGAGGCAGCGTTTCTTTTAATAATAACTTAGCCAGAACAATGGCGAAGAGCGGCTGCATTTTTTGCAGTAACAAGACCGTGTTCGGATCGTTATGTGTAAGTGCCATGGTGAACAATACTGTCGCGAGTGCTGATCCTCCCCATGAGATAAAGATCACGGCAATCCAGTGGCGTGCGCGCAAGTTTTTCAGATCAGCCCGGAATTTCCACAGCACGGGAATGGCGATGAGACTGACAATGATATGTTCCACCAGTACAATCTGTGTGGATGTCATCGTTTTAAGCAAAATAATACGGAACAGTGGATCCACACCCCATAGGGCGGCGCCGAGCACAACTAGCCAGAATCCAGTGTTACTTCGTTCCTTGCGGTAAACCGTTGATGCTGATGATGTCTTTTCCATATTCAGGACTCCTTCGTCAGAACACGGAATCTTCAGTTGGCAAAATCGACAAAAGCCCCCGTTTTGGTATATACCAAATAAACGGGGGCTCATCCAAGGACATGCGTCAGGAAAGAGGCCTTCCCGTGAACGGCATGTCAATGTGTTGATCTTCTCTCATCCGGACTGTACCGTCGGCCTTGGATTCACACCAAGTCAGTCGCTAGATGTCCTTCGTTAAGAACATGTAGCGAGTCGCGGGCTGGTTCCGAAGAACATCACCGCCGGTCGGGAATTGCACCCTACCCCGAAGATCCTATTCAATTATATAGTGTGTTGAACAAGCTGTAACATTAATAAGTTCATCTTATTCCTGTAAGCGCTAGCAGTTCAAGCATTATTTTTAATAAATGATATTCCAGCTTCCTTGCTGTCTGCGAAGAAGCACGATCTGACCTGCGTGATACGCATCATGGAGTACCCAGCGAGCAAGTTCGTGTGCCCATTTTTCTTCGGAATCCATATAAGCGGCTTCAAGATCTGACTCCTGTAACGCCGCCAATTGATCCCGTAACTGTTGGGCTAATCGGGTTGTACCCTGTAGCAATGTATTCCATCCATCTGCGTCCGTTGGATCTCCAAAATTCCCAAATGTGTATTCATTGGAGTCTACAGCGGGCAGGATAGGTTCCTTACCTTGCATGCGACATAATAAGCGATGGTTGTAATAATACATATGGTTAACCAACTGCCAGATGCTTAATCCCCCTGAGGGTGGAATCCAGGCTGCTTGTTCTGCTGTAAGACCCTCCAAGGATTTCGACAAAGGTACAATCCAGTTGCATTGATTCCAGGTATCATCCTTTTGAATAAGTAACACATCTAATGCTGTTGTTTTCGTCATTCATGTATTCCTCCTTGAGTGATATTATGGTGTAACTAGCTAAAACAACTTAATAAGGTTACACTTAATATAACACATCAAAGATAAGATGTAACCTTCTTTGATAAATAAGATGGTTACATGGGACGGAGGCATATATGGACAGGTTATGGACCGATTTTGTAAACAGTGATTATCATGATTGGCGTGGTGGGGATCGATCAGAGGACAGGCTCGGGAAGGCGGGCTGGCAGCAAGATTTTCTGGATCGTTGGCAGCTGCAAGCTTCTGTTCCTGCGTCCCCAGAAGATGAGTTGTCGATGAGAAACTTCCGGGATGAATTGCTGTCCCTTGGAGCCCGTTTATCTTCCGGAGTATCCATAACAGATAAGGAACGTAATTGGTTGAATGGCGTTATGGAAGCAGGGCATGTGAGAAGAACATTGACTACAATTGATCAAGAACTGAAGCTCCAACTGGTAGCCTTAGAAGCTCATTGGCATCAGGTTATGGCTGAAGTAGCTGCTGATTTTGCTATAACTTTGGTGGAGGGAGAAGGGGGCAGGATTCGGATTTGTGATAATTCGGATTGTCGCTGGATGTTCTATGATGATACCCGAAGCAGAACACAGAAGTACTGTGATGATAAGATGTGTGGAAACCTGATGAAGGTCAGAAGATTTCGGGCTAAACGTAAAATACAAAATTGAAAAATATTAACAATAACTATATAATGTATATATACTAGCGAAAAAATAGTCAGAAGCAGTACAGATTCGTATGCAGGATATGATCGTCTTTCAAACCAAATCAGATGGGAGATGTGTCTTGTGCGGACAAGTTATCTGTTGAAAAATGGCTGTGTGTTGTCGATGGATGCTCGAGTTGGACAGTATAAGAGGGCGGACGTTCTGATCCAGGATTCCTTGATCACGGCGGTTCAGCCCGACCTGGATATTCCGGATGCGGAGGTCATTGATGCTTCATCCATGATTATTATGCCTGGGCTGGTGGACACACATCGGCATGTGTGGGAATCACTTGTCAAAACAGCGGGAACCAACTGGTCCTTGCCCGTTTATTTGCAAAATCTCTATTATGGTGCGATGGGAAGCAAGCTCCGTCCACAAGATAGTTATATTGCTAACCTGCTCGGTTCCTTGGAAGCGCTTAATGCAGGAGTGACGACAGTGTTGGATTGGAGCATGCCGTATTCTTCCGAGCACACGGATGAGCTGATTCGTGGACTTCAGGATGCAGGGATTCGGGCGGTATTTGCTCACGGAGTACCTGGTGAGACGAACTACTGGAATCGCGATAGTCAACTCACTTATTCGAATGATGTGCGAAGAGTCAAAGAACGATATTTTTCATCGCGAGATCAATTGCTCACCTACGGGCTTGCTATTCGTGGTCCAGAGTTCAGTCACTGGGATACAACCGTGAAGGAGATCGAGCTAGCTCAAGAGCTGGATGCCATCTGTTCCATGCATGCCGGATTTGGCAGTTGGGGATCTGTAGATCGCTCGATTAGTCACTTGTATGAAGCGGGGTTGTTAAGTCCACGAGTGAATATTGTTCACGGTAACACCATGGGCATGGATGAATACAAAATGCTGGCAGATAGCGGTGCTTCCTTGTCGGTCACACCTGAGGTTGAAATGATGATGGGGCATGGATATCCGGCCACCGGCTATTTTCTTGAACATGGGGGAACCCCTACACTTGGTGTAGATGTAGTGACGTCCACAGGCGGAGATATGTTCTCGCAGATGAAGTTTGCACTTCAGGCTGAACGATCCAGAGCCAATGAACAACTTCTGCAGCAGGGTGAGATGCCTGGTGAGTTGAACTTGCAGTCCAGCCAAGTGCTGAGATTTGCAACTTCAGCTGGTGCCCAAGCATTGGGATTGGAGCAGAAGGTGGGTACGTTAACCCCAGGGAAGGAAGCAGATCTGATCATGATTCGTACCACCGATCTGAATATGTTCCCCGTTCATGATCCAATCGGCGCTGTTGTGCAATTTGCCAATCCATCCAACGTGGATACAGTCTTTGTGGCAGGTAGACTCGTGAAGCGAGATGGTAAGCTGTTGAATGTTGATCTGGATTCGATTCGTCATGCGGCGATGCAAAGCAAAGATTATTTGTTATCGCAATACCGGATGTCGGACGCGGAGAGAATCGCTTTCTCGTGAATCATTTTTTAATATAAATTTGAAATAAGTTTAGTTTCTATTTTCATATACACCTCTACCTATAGTAAAAGATAAAGGGCCGCATAATGATATGTGGCTCTTTTACATGCCTTCATATCGTCGAATTAGACAGGTTCAGGGAGGAAGGGACAGCGGAAAAAGACGAAAAGAGCTCTCATTTTCTTAACTTCATATAACAACCATATTAATATAATTTTCTCAGAAAATAAGACTCAAAAAAACTGCGCATAATATAAATTATACGCAGTTTTGTTTTAAATCCATTTTCATATTCAACCACGTGCAACAGATCATGATAATTTTCGCGGAAAAAGAACAAAATAAGTGATCTCCAAAAATAAATTTAACCAAGCAACGCGATAACGTGTAGAATTCGATAGGTTTTTATAGGTGATCGATAAGATAGAACAAATGACTTTTTCATAGAACAGATGGGAAGCCATCCAATCTCTGCTACATCCATAGCACATTCAAGATTCATGACGAGAGGAACATGACTATGCGTGAGAACGAACAACGATCTTCTTTATTTCGTAAAAAACCAATTGGCTCCGGGGGCGATAACAACAGTGCACTGAAACGGGCGCTCGGTCCGTTGGACTTAACCACACTCGGGGTAGGTGCCATTATTGGTACAGGCATTTTCGTACTCACCGGTGTAGCTGCCGCAACGTATGCTGGCCCGGGACTTGTACTGTCATTTTTGCTGGCAGGTATCATATGTGCCTTCGCCGCATTATGTTACTCGGAATTTGCATCAAGCATACCGGCATCGGGTAGTGCGTACACGTATAGCTATACGGCTTTTGGCGAAGTGATTGCCTGGATTCTGGGATGGGATCTGATATTGGAATATGGATTCGCGAGTGCGGCGGTAGCCAGCGGATGGTCGGGCTATTTTCAAACGTTATTGTCCGGATTTGGGCTGGAGTTACCCCATGCGCTGACGAGTGCGTTTAGTCCAGAAAAGGGTACTTATTTTGACATCACGGCTGCGGTCATTACGTTAATCATCACATTCCTGCTCACCCGAGGAGTGAAGGAAGCAGCCCGTGCGAACGGCATCATGGTAGCGATTAAAATTATCGTGGTGCTGATCTTCATTGGTGTAGGAGTTTTCTATGTAGAACCTACTAATTGGCAGCCATTTTTGCCTTTTGGTATTTCAGGTGTAACTGCGGGAGCAGCTACGGTATTTTTTGCCTATATCGGATTTGATGCGGTCTCCACTGCGGCAGAAGAAGTTAAGCGGCCACAACGGGATTTGCCGATCGGAATTATTGCTTCACTCGCGATCTGTACCGTTCTCTACATTGTTGTATCGTTGATCCTCACAGGCATCGTGCCGTATAACATGTTGAATGTAAGTGATCCCGTTGCGTTTGCATTTGAATTTGTTCAATTAAAGGGATTGTCATGGATTGTATCTCTGGGAGCGATTACTGGCATTACGACCGTATTGCTGGTCATGATGTATGGTCAGACACGTCTACTCTACTCCATGTCTCGTGACGGGCTGCTGTCTCCGGTCTTCTCCAAGGTTAGTGGCAAGAGTCAGACACCAGCTGTAGGGACATGGGTTGCGGGCATTATCGTCGCTTTGTTCTCCGGTTTCATCTCGCTGGGACATCTGGCGGAGCTTACGAACATCGGAACGTTGTTTGCTTTTGCAGTCGTAAGTCTGGGCATTATCGTGTTGCGTAAAAATAACCCGGATCTCAAACGTGGCTTCCGTGTTCCACTTGTGCCACTGATTCCGATTTTGAGTGCTCTGGGCTGTGTATACTTGATGACACGCCTTGCGGCGCTGACATGGATTACGTTCTTTGCCTGGTTGATCATCGGATTGATTATCTACTTTGCGTATGGACGGCACTACAGTCATCTGAATCCGGCACGCCGGATCTCCAGTGCTTTCAGAGCGAAGGATAAATAGATTAATCGAGAACATATTTAACCGAGAACATCTTCATTTTTCCTCATGTCGTATCGCTTAGGCGGAGCGGGATGGGGATTTTTTTTATATAGAAAGATAAAGGACGATAACAGCAGGGGAAGGTTGGAATTTTCTTCATATATGGGTAAGTAATAAGGGGCATGACAATCTTAATCAAGGAGCCGGGGTTGCGGCTAAGTCAAATATGAAATATATTTGGGGATGTGACATGCCATCAGACATAAGAGAGGGGATGTATCATGAACACACCATTACATACGAATTCAGATCATCAAAATGCAACTTTTGGGTTTGCACTGGCTGATTCAGCCGTACTTTCGGAGGCTCAGTTGCTTGTCTCAGATTCGGGGAATTCACAAGCCTTACAGTTGGATATTGATCCGCAGCGTCTTCTGAAGGATGGACGTAAAGTATCTGTCATTGCACAACAGTTGGATTCACCGGTCGATCGTCAAGATGCCAATATCATCTATGGTCAGGAGCTCGCTTATGTACAATATGCTGTTAACCTGAAACCGGATAGCACGATCTCCATTACATCTATTGAAGGTGTTGAACAGCCTGTTAATTTTGGTTGGGCAACATTTACAGAGGGGGAATACGAACTTCGAATCTCCCTGCATATGAAAACACCTCGTATTGCCGAAGGCACACTCGAACCTGAACAACTTGCAATGGTTAAGTATGCGCAAGTTATCACCGTATATATATCGCTTTTCCCGGCAGAATCAGCGTCGTTGGCTTTGCCATCTCAAGCTGTGTGGAGCAGAAAGCATCATGTATTTGACTCCTATGGCAGAGGGGGATTCATTCTCGCTGACCTGCCTCGGCTAGCTAAGCGTGTAGAGGAACTGATGGGACCAGGTAACCATAATCTGATCGAACAATTTGCGGAAGGGGAACTGTCGGATACGTTGCTGGAAGAGGGGCTGATGGCGATCGCCTGGGGCGTGACTCCGTGGTGTTATTCACTCTATTCTGCACCAGATGAGCAGTCTGCTCGAATACTTGCCGTGGACAAGCTGGGCGATGAACCTGAACGGCAAGGGGTCTACCATATCGATCCATCCATTCAGCAACTGAGTATCGTGCCCGCGAATGAACTGGCGTACTGGCCCGCTTGCGTTCAGAACGATTGGCCGGTCGTTGATGTGGCAGGTGAAGGCGAAACGTTGCATATGGATTTATATACTCAAATCTGTGAATCTGTGAATGGACTGCACGAGAATCCATTGCCATCGTTTGTACTTACCCGTAGTCAGGGCAAACCCGAAGCAATCATTCCGCTGATTGACGTTGTCATTGTGGATGAAGCGTAAGTTCGCTGCTTAGCTTAGACTTTAATAAATAGAATCGAATCGAGGTGACGTAAACAGATGATGACTGAGGAGATCCAGGAGCAATATGCGGACGAGCTAGAAGCTTTTCACATATGGATGAAGGACGCCGGGTATACAGGCCATACGGTAAAATCATACACCGGTGACGTGGTAGAATTCCTGGTCTCCATTCAAGGAAAGTCACTGGAGCAGGTCAAAAAGCTGCATGTGCTGTCTTTTCTGTCCCACGCTCGGGAGCGTGGGGTTAGTGATACCACGAGAAATCGCAAACATGCGGCGGTGAACTGTTTTTACAAGTCCCTCATTGAACTCGAATTGTTAACGAATAATCCGGCGTTTGGGATCAAAAAATCCAAAACCGAAAAAAACCGTGCACCTGTTTTCCTTGATGAAAGTGGGTTGACACGTTTTCTGGAGTCGGTGGAAGGCAAGTATCGTACACGTAATTTGGCTGTTTTTCTGCTGATGGGATATATGGGATTAAGGGTTGGAGAAGTGCATGCTCTGGACTGCAAAGACTATAACGCGGAGCGGCGTACTTTGGATGTATTCGGTAAAGGCCGGAAATGGCGCTCGCTGCCTGTACCGGAGACCGTGGCAGACGTGTTATCTCAAGCTATGGCTGAGCGTCTGGATCCTTGGCGACCGAAAGAGGAAGCACTATTTGTCTCGCAAAAAGGGAAGAGACTGTCGATTCGCAGTATTCAGCTCATATCCACGGAAACCTTTGAACGCTTCCAGCAGGAATCACCGGCGAATCAACGTCAAAACTACTCCAGTCATAAACTGCGTCACTCCTTCGCGACCATGATGTTACGGCGGGGAGCCGACTTGCGTACGGTGCAGGAGCTGCTCGGTCACGCATCGATTCAAACAACCACCGTCTATACACATGTCACCAGTAGGGAAAAAGAAGAGGCTATGGCGTTACTTGACGTAAAACTTCCGACTTATTAGAAAAAAAGCCGATAATTAATCCCATGAGGAGTCTGTCCAAGTGACAGACTTTTTGTATTTCTTTTGGATGATGGAGATTTAAACATAGTTAATATTATGTAAACTAAATTTAGTATCTAATATCTTAAGTAATCATTCTTATAATTCAAATCAAACCAAAGAACCATTCGCCCCTTCTCACTGAAAGAAACAAATGGTCCTTTTGGCTAGGACAGATATATTAATTTACAACATTTAACCTGCTGAATCTTTCACGTCATGAATGATTGCGTAAATGGATTATTCCAAGCCGGCGATCTGTTCTTTTAATTTGTTAGCAGAAGCCTGGAACGCCACTTTTTCGGTTTCATTCAACGGAAGAGGCAGAATTTCGCGCACACCGTTGCGATCTACGACACAAGGAACGCCAAGATAAACATCCGATACACCATTGTAGTCTTCAAGGTACGTGGATACGTTCAGAACGGAGCCTTCGTTGCCGAGAATTGCAGCTACAATTCGGTCCAGAGCAAGGGCGATTGCATAGGAAGTCGCTCCTTTGGCATTTATAATCTCATACGCGGCATTTTTGGTACGGTCGAAGATATCCTTTTGTGTTTCTTCATCCAATTCCAGATCAGTTCCTGCAACGTTAGCAAGGCTCCATACCGGTACTTCGGAATCGCCATGCTCACCAATAATGTGGGCGTGAATACTACGCGGGTCGATCCCTTTATTTTTACCAATCAGGTAACGGAAACGTGCACTATCGAGCAATGTACCTGAACCGATAACACGGGAAGCAGGCCATCCACTTTGTTTCCATGAAGTATAGGACAAAATATCTACAGGATTGGTTGCAATCAGCAAAATACCATGAGAATTCACTTCTGTAATACGCTCAATAATATCTTTGAAAATGCTTGCATTTTTCTTCAGCAGATCAATCCGAGTTTCGCCCGGTTTTTGGGAGGCACCCGCTGTAATAATAATAATATCCGCATCTTTACAGTCGGAGTAATCGCCAGCCCATACTTTCACGCCACCCGTAAACGGAAGACCGTGGTTCATATCCAGCATTTCGCCGGTTGCCTTATCATGATTCACATCCACAAATACCAACTCGGACGAACGCTGTCTCAACATTAGCGTGTATCCCGTTGTTGTTCCCACCGCACCCATGCCTACAATAACGACACGACTTGGTTTCAGAGCTGCACTGTTTGTCATGTTCATATCCTCTCCTTTTGGGTTATACTCCCATCCATATTAAGGGATTACAGAATATAAAGCGAGTGTTGTCTATAAAATAGTTCACATTTCATGTCTTTTTACCAATTATTCCGTCGAAAAACAGTTTAGGGTGAATTTGATGATAATAAATATGCGACATATATAGCCCAGATCATCAGTTGAAAGAAGGGAGCGGGCCGGCCAAGAGTGGGCAATGAGCCTTTTACACAAGGTTTGTGGTAGAATAGGAGCAGTGGATTCTGATGAATCGTAAATAAAATGCCATAGGACAGGCATGCGCGCCTGGATATTGGATGAGAGAGGTGGAACCCACTTGCGTTCGCAATGGATTAAAATCGCGCAGACAGCATTGCTGTCTATAGGTATAGCAGCTTTACTGGCTGCATGCACTGACTCAGATCAACCTCCGGAAGCAGAACCTCCGCAACAGCAGGAGGATGCCGGGAATACAGGGCAGACATTAACCGTCGTTCCCCCTGTCAACAGTACAGAATCTGCGGATATGGCCAAGTATCAAATACAGACCCGTTTGACCGATTTTCAGTTGCTCAATGACAACGGAGGATTGGCATGGGGTGTGACGCGGAATGCGCTGCGACTGTACTACACACAGGACCAGGGGAAGACCTGGACCAATATTTCACCTTCGGAAAATGTACAATTTCCGGCTAACCCTAAATATGGACAAAGCATTTATTTTGTAGATCGTACGCATGGTTGGATTGTTCGTGAAGGCATGGGTGGAACAGACACCATGGTACTTCGTACGAACAATGGAGGGGTAAGTTGGAGTCTGTCATCGCTGTCCAAGACGGATAAAGTGACCGCGATCTCCTTTGTATCTCCGGAAAAAGGCTGGATTCTTACCACGGTTGATACCGCTATTGGTAAACAGGACAAGAAGCTTTACTTTACCAAGGATGGTGGGATCACTTGGGATCGGATGTCATCCAGTGATGAAGATGGCAATAAGGAAGCAGAAGAGATATCCAACCGCGGATATACAACCGGGCTGACCTTTTCAGATCCGAAGCATGGTTTCCTGACCGCAATTGAGTTCGGTACACCGAAGCTGTATGTGACCTCAGACGGTGGAGTGAACTGGGATAAAGGACCTTCCTTTTTTGATCGAAACAAGTTCAATGGATGTGGTAATTTTAGTATCAGTTCACCACAATTTTTTGGACGTGAGGCGAAGTCAGCCTGGATGTCCATGTCATGTTCCCAAGGGGAGAGCACGACATTCAATGGATTCTTTACCGCCGATGGCGGAAAGAGCTGGAAGCTGTCCAATTTTACTTTAAACAAACAAACGGGTGCGAATCGCAATCTTTCACCTGTATTTTTGAATGCATCGGAAGGTTGGGCCATGCAAAAGGGCATAACCTACCACACCAAGGATGCGGGTAAAACGTGGAATGCTCTTCCTGCAAGCAATGTGCTTGAGAAAATTCTCGAAGACTATCCGGAGATTGTGAAAATTCAGATGGTTACCTCCAAGCTTGGCTGGATATTGGTTGAAAATACGGATGCCAAAAGATCGTTGTTATTGCAAACGGTAGATGGCGGTGTACATTGGAAAGTACTATAAGTACAATGTGATGTAAATTGATAGTGAAAGTAGAGGAGCCTGAGGGTTCCTTTTCTTTTTTTGTTTAGTTTGTGAAATAAATCACAAATAAAACCACTGGAAGGTGATATATTTAACTCAACAAGAGAAGGAGTGATGAAGATGAGAACCAACGGTCAAACTCAATTCACGCAGGCGGATGAATTAACCAGATATATGCTTCAATTATGCTACACATGTGACGATGCCAATCGTTGTACGACAGAGGAAGCGGTGAGGGCTTGCATGGCAGAACACGCACAGGCAGACCAGCCCGAACCAGCCGAAGGTGGAGATGTAACTCGCGGGTATATGAACTTGATGTACGCTTAGGCTAATCATTCACGGAGAACGCTCCTGCGGGAGGGTTCTTTTTGATTTGGAGAGCAATGTATGCGCTTTTAAATGTACTACGCAATTATTGCAGTATGGGTTATTATAGAAATAATTAAGGTAAATTACTCAAAATGTGGAATTAATTCAATTGACTCTTGGTTTGGAGGACGATGACATGGAGAAGAGTTCTACTGTTAGAACAAACATGATCGGCGGTAGGCAGGTTGATGCCATCTCGGTCGACATGGATAAAGGAAGTATTCATGAAACCAATGGCTTGTTTTGGAATACCGCAGGAAATGATGTTTTAGGAGCGACAGCACTTCCGCTCTATGGAGCATTTGTCTCCGAAGAAAAGCACCATCTTTTTGGAGAAATCTCGGAAAAAAAGATACTGGAAATAGGCTGTGGAAGCGGTCAATCCTTACGGTATTTGGGAGAACGTCAAGCGAGTGTACTATGGGGGACAGACTTATCGGAAAATCAAATTGAAAAGACACAACAGCTTTTGACGTCGTGTGGTCTTTCAGCGACCTTACTCTGTTCACCTATGGAAGAAGATTGTGGCATACCCAAGGATTATTTTGACATCGTTTATTCGATTTATGCGATCGGCTGGACAACGGATCTTGAAGGGACTTTTCTCCAGATTGCTTCCTATCTTAAGAAGGATGGCGTATTTATCTTTAGTTGGTCTCATCCTATCCACAAATGTGTTGCTGCAGAAGAGGATAGACTTGTTTTTGAAAAATGTTACTTTGATGAATCTTGGTACTCGGTAACTCTTGGCGAAAGTAAGCTAGCCTTATCGGATCGTAAACTATCAACATATGTGAATGCGTTGGCAAAAGCAGGATTTGTCATTGAGCAATTCATTGAGGAATCTGATGATGACTTGATGCAACTGCAAAATGATGATTTTGCCAATAAAGCAAAGATGCTCCCTGTAACCTTTGTGATAAAAGCACGAAAACTATAGAAGAAAGATAAGGGGAGTAGCCAATGCAAATTAATCGAAGATATCATGCTCTTAATAAAATAATCGTTGGTATTCTGGTACTCGCATTAATCATTGTGACATGTTCAGTACCTGTGTACGCTGAGGTAGAAAATGTGGAGACTACGCCCTCCAGAATTGCCTTGTCTTCGCTAGAGGAAACGATAGATTCATATGTGGCTACGAATCAGAAGAACACCGCTGCCGTTTCGGTTGTAGCTATCAAGAACGGTGAGACGATTGTGAATAAGGCCTATGGATACGCAGATCTTGAGCAACAGAGAAAGGCAGACACCTCTACTGTGTTTGAATGGGGTTCAACCTCTAAACTATTGGTCTGGACGAGTGTTATGCAACTTGTCGAGCAGGGGAAGCTTGATTTGCATACCGATATTCAGGAATATTTGCCGGAAGGATTCCTAAAGAAGCTTGAGTACGATGCTCCCATTACCTTAATGAACCTTATGCATCATAACGCAGGGTGGGAGGATAGATTGATCGATTTATGGTATTCATCCGAGAGTGATATTGTGGAATTAGGTGAGGCTTTACAAAAATTTGAGCCGAGGCAGATCGATAAACCTGGGAGTGTCGTTGCTTATTCAAACTATGGTACGGCTATGGCTGCTTACATCGTTGAATTGCAAAGCGGACAACCCTTTTACAAATATGTCAGTGAACATATATTTAAACCGCTGAACATGAAAGACACTTCGATTCACCCGTCACAGTATGATAATCTAAATGTCTTGAAAAGAAGAAATGAGATTCAGGGGTACACTACCCATTTGAAACTCATCCCTAAGAACAGAGCATACATAAGCTTATACCCTGCTGGGGGCGCCATTGGCACAGCTGAGGATGCAGCTAAATTCCTCACAGCCTTGATGCCTGTGGATCGTAGCAATTTATTATTTGCGAACAAGGACACGTTAGACGAGATGCTGTCTACAAGTCTATATTACGATGGAACTTCTACTCCTCGAATTGCGCATGGCTTCTTTGAAGTAGAGTACTGGGTGCCTGCATTGGAACACGCGGGAAGTACGGCGGGATTTTCAAGTAGATTTGTTTTTGACCCGAAGTCTAATTTTGGGTTCGTGGTCATGACAAACCAGTCAAATGAAATGGCTTATAACATTGGTCTTGTCCAGAAGGTGTTTGGAAATAGTTTCAGCACGAACTCAGTTGAATCTGAGAGTGGAGGATATTATCTGCCTGCGCGACGGGTCGTTTCCGGTTTTACGAAGGCATATTCAATGTTAAGTCTGCAGAAGTATACAACGTTTGACCTTAGTAATTTTGCAAATGTTGTTGAGCGAAATGGCACTGTTGAGAAGGTCTCTATGTCTTATAATGACTTTTTGCCCGTATCCAACTTAACGATAAATTGGATCAAAGCATCTTTTATTGCTCTTGCAGTAGCCATCCTACTCGGTTTGAGAGCTACAATTGGTTATTTTATTCGGTTATCCAAATACAAATTAAAAAACTGGGAAAGACCAGGTACAGGATTTGATAAGTATCATATTGCCATTAATATTGCCAGTCTGGCATTAATTTTGAATACGATCCTATTGTTCATGCGCGCCTTAGGCTTCTCCACCTATTCTTCGTTACGCATACATCTCATTTTGAACCTGGTTTATGTGATTTTAGCTGTGGCGTACCTTGTTTTGATGTTCTACAAACTGCTGAAGAGAAGTTACAGTAACAAGCAAAAGGCGGTATACATCTTGTCTGGCATATCTGCTTTCCTCTTTGCTGCTTTTGTTGTGGGGTGGGATTTGTACTTTTAGAGCGGTAGAAAGGATGAAACGATGAATATTCAGGATCTCCCAATTGAGATAATAAAACAGATAGGGAAAGTACAGAACATCACTTTTCCTAAGCAAGGTCATACTTCTACAGTGGCTATTCTGCATACGCTCGATAAAAAATACATCATCAAGAAGACAGAAAACGATCTTTATAATGAATGGTTATCCGATGAATACAAGGTGCTTCAATACCTCTACCATACTGGACTTCCTGTTCCGAAGACATATTCATTTCATGTTGAGGATAGATCGAGATGGCTTTTGATGGATTATATTGATGGAATAAGTTTAAGAGAATTCCTCTCTATGGTGCCTGATCTTCAAAGTAAAGAAAAAGCGATTTTTAACTTTGGGCTCTGTTTAAAGAAAATGCATGAATCCTCTTGTCCTGTTGAATTATTGAACAATGACACTCCTTGGCTAGATACAATGCTTAGTAAAGCAGAATATAATCTAACTCACTTTGCTGTAGACGGATCAGCAGAACTACTTCGACAGTTGAAAGAAGCAAGACCAATACCAATAGATAACACTTTCATTCATGGAGATTTTACTATAGATAATGTGCTAGTTAATGATTGCAATATTGTTGGAGTTATTGATTGGGCAGGAGCAGAATATGGCGATCCAAGATATGATGTAGCATTAGCCATTAGACCGAAACATAATGCTTTTGATAATGAAAGAGATAGAGAAATATTTTATAACGGTTATGGAAAGTTAAGAATAACGGATGAAGAATACAATTATTTTGAAGACGGGATATACAACTTCTTTTAGTTTGGCTTTAAATCATGCTCTTCAAGCGAACATCCAATCCCTATAGAAGGAGTCGAATAAATGAGCCCTCCAAAACATATCGTATCTGCCGCTGCAATCGTGATCAACGAACAAAATGAATTATTACTTATTAGAGGACCACGAAGAGGATGGGAAATGCCAGGTGGTCAAGTAGAAGAAGGAGAATCTCTAAGTCAAGCTGCGATCAGAGAAACGAAAGAGGAGTCCGGAATCGACATTGAAATCATCAAATTCTGTGGAATATTTCAAAATATCGAAAATTCAATATGTAACACATTATTTTTAGCCAAACCAATAGGCGGACAATTAACGATATCATCGGAGAGTTTAGAATCAGGTTTCTTTCCAATCGAAGAAGCCATTTTAAAAGTCGAATGGAAAAATTTCAGAGAAAGAATAGAGTATTGCTTAAAACCTGAGATGCAACCTTTTTGTATTGAGTTTAGTGATAAAAACAATATTTAAAAGCTTAGGAGGACTGAAATGAACAAATTACCTTTATTTATAGTGACAGGCGCAAGTGGAACAGGAAAAACCACGATCTCTTCGCTTGTACGCAAGCAACTTCCCGAGTTTGACGTCTTTGATATGGATATCATCGATAACGTGGATTGGCAGATTGCCAAAGAAAATTGGTTGAGGATTGCGTATAGTATATCGCTAAGCGGGCGTGGGACTGTTTTATGTGGAACGTTGGTGCCCGAAAACATTGCAACATCAGATTACATAGATCAATTTGAGCGGATTCTTTATATGAACTTACATTGTAATGATGTCACACGTGAGACGAGGTTGAAATCACGGGGGTGGGACGAGAACTCGATTGAAGATCACAAGAATTTTGCAAATTGGCTACTCCAAAATTCGAAAACTGCTTTCGACCCGGAAATGCCAACAATTGATACGACAGAACTTACAGCAGAGAAAGTAGCTGAACAGATTAAAGAATGGGTTCTAAGCAACTGGCGTAAGGAATGAACATCTAAAATAAGCTCATAGTTAGATTGAGTGGGAGGAACCTGATGCTACCTTTTCAAGTGAATGAATCTATTGTATTACGGCTGATCCAATCTCGAGATAGAGATGAGTTGTATGCATTAATTGATGAGAATAGAAAGTACTTGAGAGCGTGGTTACTCTGGGTCGATAAACGACAATCGCCCAAAGACTTGGATTCTGTAATAGATGTATGGGCACATCATTATGAAGAGAGGAACGGTTTTGATTCCGGAATATGGTGCAATGAACAATTGGTCGGGATGTTAGGACTGCACTATATTGATTGGAATAATAGAGCGACGAGTATTGGATATTTTTTAGCAGAGTCAGCACAGGGCAAAGGAATCATTACCAAATCAATAGAACAATTGCTTAAATATCTCTTTAAAGAGTTGAAGTTAAATCGTGTGATCATTCAATGTGCAGAAAACAACTTTAAAAGCAGAGCTATACCTGAGAAAATGGGATTTTCAAATGAAGGTACATCCAGAGAAGCTCAATGGGTCTACGATCATTATGAGAATATTGTGACGTATAGTCTGCTGTCTAGTGAATGGCATACTTAAAAGGTAGAGTACATCGTCTGATGAGACGAAGGAGGTCACGAATTGTTTCTCAATGTATTACTTTGGTTGATTATTCTCTGGGTGATCTCCCTTCATTTCAGTTTTCCCAAGAAAGATC
This sequence comes from Paenibacillus amylolyticus, assembly GCF_001570725.1. Taxonomy (GTDB): domain Bacteria; phylum Bacillota; class Bacilli; order Paenibacillales; family Paenibacillaceae; genus Paenibacillus; species Paenibacillus amylolyticus_A. The sequence continues at coordinate 2,601,865 of NZ_BCNV01000001.1, read as the reverse complement.
GCATGTACAAAGTCAATGTGCCAAGCACTTGCCATATTCAATCTCCCAATCGATTGGATATTCAGAAAAACTATGAATGCGCTGCATTTTCCAGTGCGTTCGTCTTGAGACATTTCGGGGTGGAGTCCAACGGGACAAAGCTCTATGAAACCTATCCTCGCAAATTGCTGGATGGGACGGTATATCCCAAAGCGGTCGTTGTTTTCTTCAGAAAGCTTGGATATGAGGCAATGTACTTACGTGGGAATGTGAATACGTTGAAGAAGCAGATCAGCCAAGGGGTGCCCGTTATTTTATTTATTAAAGTACATCCTAAACAACGTTATTTGCATTTTGTTCCTGTCGTTGGCTATGATGAAACGCATTTTTACTTGGCCGAATCGTTAGATCACAAGATGAATTGTGATGAAAAATATTACAATCGGAAAATCAGCATTAGTGAACTGAATACGTTATGGAGATCATGGTTACCTTTTTGTCAAAACTCATATATCGTCGTACTTCCAGTGTAGATTTAATCGCTCAAATATTTAATCGGGTTAACAAGTTCTGTGTACGTCCGCATATACATTACAGGAGACGGGTCAAGACTCCGGCTGTCCTAAGTTGTATGAACGGAGGGAGAGACATGGGCATTGAATCATCCTGGATGTTTGATTTGTTTGGAACCGTCTTTCCGGTTGTATTTGTTCTGCTTATAGGTATAGTTCTTCTGTCGATGGGAAAAGAGGTACGGAGGTGGGGGCGTAACAACTCAGAGCCACTGCTGACCGTACCTTCACGAATCACCAGCAGACGGATGAAGATGAGTCAGTCGCAAACTGAACCAGGCAGTACAGCACGAACCTTATATTACGTCACCTTTGAGGTAGAGAGTGGAGATCGGCTCGAATTCAAAGTCAATGGCGAAGAGTATGTTTGTGCGCTGAGGGAGATGAAGGACGGCTCTCATTCAAAGGAACGCGTTATGTCGGCTTCGAGCGATATAATCGTGTATATTCCGAACGCCTACGCGGTTAAACCGAGCAGCTTGCGCCAGGATGGCGTGAGCTTTTTTTGATTATTTGCCGGACAAGCGTTTCTTAATGGGCCTAACGTGTTTTTATATAAGAAGAGGCTTAATCAGATTATGATCGCAGGATCATTACCATAGAGGAGGAAATGAATATGTCATTTACAGATCAGGTCGTTGTTGTAACCGGTGCTGCTCAGGGAATAGGACGCAGTGTGGCTGAGGCTTATGCGGTCGCTGGGGCCAAAGTTGTTCTTGCTGACAACAAGGAAGCCGAGGGTGCAGCAGCCGCAGCTTCCATTCGTAATGAAGGCGGAGAAGCCATCTTTGTTCAATGTGATGTTCGGAGCGAGCAGGATATTACGAATCTTTTTCGGACCACCGTGGAAGAATTTAAGCAAATCGATGTTCTGGTGAATAATGCAGGACTTGCAAAATGGAAGTCTCCCTATGAGCTAACGCTGGAAGAATGGGACGATGTACTCAATACCAATGTGAGAAGTTGCTTTTTGGCGAGTAGGGAAGCAGCCAAACATATGAAAAGCAACGAATACGGGGGTGCCATTATCAACATGGCTTCTACCCGTGCACTAATGTCTGAGCCGGATACCGAAGCCTATGCTGCCTCCAAAGGGGCAATTGTGGCTCTGACGCATGCGCTGGCAGTCTCACTGGGCAAAGACCAAATTCGGGTCAATTGTATCAGTCCGGGATGGATTGAGACAGGAGACGTGGAGAAACTGAAAAAGGAGGATCATGAACAGCATCCCTCCGGTCGTGTAGGTGTACCTTCGGATATCTCCCGTGCTTGTCTATATTTATCTGATCCAAGCAATACCTTTGTCACAGGGACCAACCTCGTTATTGATGGAGGCATGACCCGAAAAATGATATATGAGGACTAGAACCGGGATAGAGCCGGGCGAGTCTCATAATATCCTAACATAAGAGTAATAAGCCCAAGTTAAGCACTTGGGCTTATTTGTTTTTACTAACTCGGTTGCTATAATAAATGTGATTTTACAACAGTAGAGGAATGGAGGGAGTATATGTTCGGGAAACAATCCCGGAAGGTATTTTGGCTGTTACTGCTGATCGGAGGGATGATAATGATAGGGAATGAGTCACCTGCTGAAGCTGACGGCGCGGATATACGGGCGGCCTGGGTATGGCAGGCACAGTCTGTTAGCAACGGAGATGAGCTGCTGGCCAACGCAGCTAAACATAAGATAAATAGACTCTACGTGAATGTAGACATGACGCTGTCCAAAGAGGTATACCAGACGTTTATAGCCAAAGCAAGCCGTGCGGGTATTGCGGTTGAAGCGCTAGGCGGCGATCCATCTTGGGCGGTCAGTGGCCGTGAAGGTCCCATGCTCAGATTAGCCTCGTGGGTTAGTGATTATAATCTGGATGCGGAGCCCAATGAGCGATTTGATGCCATACATCTGGATATTAAGCCTTACGTTTTACCAGCCTGGAAAGAAGATGCCAAGCCACTGGTTCAATCCTGGGTGACCAATATGAATTTGTTATTTGAGCAAGTGAGACAGGATGGCGCAGTTGCTGTGAATGTTGACCTGCCATTTTGGCTGGATTCGTACACCGTCACAGGGAATAGAACTTCTGAGGATGCGGATAACGAACCATTGTCACGTTGGTTTATTGAACATGTGGACCATGTCACTTTACTCGCTTACCGTGATAACGCGCAAGGCAACAATGGCATTATACGTTTAATTGAACAGGAACTAAACTGGGCTGATGCCAGTAATGCGAGCATCACGGTTGGGTTGAACACCAAGCCCATGCCTGGCGAGGAGTTCACGACATTTGCCGGTAAAGGGGCGGCGCAGCTGGAAAGTGTTATTGAAGAAGTTGCCTCTGCATTCAGCGAACATACTTCCTACGCCGGTTCTGCTGTACATGACATTGTATACTGGGGACAACTGGAGCCGTCGGAACTGCCATCACCGGAGATTCCATCCAACCAGCCAGAGATTCGGGGAACATATATTTGGGAGGCCTCTCAGGTGACGAATGACGGAGGCGAGCACATCCTAGCGTTTGCGAGAGAGCAGAACATTAACTGGTTGTACGTTCGCTTGGATCTGGATCAACCCTATTCCAGTTACCGAAGTTTTGTAAAACGGGCCAAAGCACAGGGCATTGAAATCCATGCGATGGGTGGGCACCCGATCTGGGGCAAGAAGGAGAATCGTCCACGGATACAGCGCTTAATAGATTATGTGAAAAATTATAATGCTGAATCCGAACCGGATGAACAATTTGAAGGCATCCATCTGGATATTGAGCCTTATACCTTGCCGGAGTGGGAGAGCAACCGGAATAACCTGTTGACCGAATGGGCTGCCAACATTACTTTTTTCCAGGAAGAGACGAAGAAGGATAGTGATCTCGAAACGAGTGCAGATCTTGCTGTCTGGCTGGATACCTTCCCGTTGCCGGGCAAAGATATGTCTGTGACAGAGTTTATGATTGATACACTCGATCATGTGTCGATGATGGCTTTCCGTAACAAAGCGGAAGGTTCCAATGGCATTGCTGCTGTGGTGAGTCAGGAGATGGAGATCGCGGATCGTTTGGGCAAAAGGTTAATGATTTCGGTAGAAATGAAAGAGAACCACGAAGGTCCTCATATTTCATTTTATGAGAAGGGGGCAGCAGAGATGGAGCTTCAACTTGCCAAGCTTCCCGATCTGCTGGCCGAATATCAAGCTTACCAGGGCAATATTGTACATGCCTATGATTACTGGATTCAAGCCAAGCCTTAAACAGGCGAGTAATATAAGAAATAAATGGCTTTGGGACTTCACCTTGGGTGAGGTTCCGGGCTTTTTTTTATGGAAAAAAGATGGAATCGTGTCACCGAATGGGCTCCTGCACAATACGATGTACGGTGATGAACAGCTGAAACAAGGGAGGAAACAGAATATGGCTGTTATTAAAGCCAACTCAGAGGACGTCAAGCTATTGGCTAGGCTAATGAGGGCGGAGGCTGAAGGTGACGGCGAACAAGGTATGTTGCTTGTGGGCAATGTAAGTGTGAACCGGGTACTGGTGGATTGCCTGGACTTTAAGGATATTCGCGATATCAATCGTATGGTATTCCAGAATCCAGGAGGCTACGAGTCCACACAGAAGGGTTACTTCTACCAGCGGGCAAGACAGTCCGAGATTCGTCTGGCACAACGTGTGATCAATGGAGAGCGTTTCTGGCCTGCCAGCAATTCATTGTGGTTCTTCCGACCTGTGGGCGAGTGTCCTGAAACGTGGTATAACCAGCAAAATACAGGACGTTTCAAAGCGCATTGTTTCTTCAGTCCTTCAGGCGAAGACTGTCCGGAAGTATATTAAATTTGGGGAGGAATCACCATGATTAATCAGCCTTATCAACCATCGACTCAAACATTGGGTCAGCAAGCGAATTCCGTGTTAGGCCAACAAGCCAATTCTCAGGTTCAAGGTACGTCTTACAAAATCGGTAACGGAATGCCTTCCATGTCAGTAACACCAGGTATGGTATCACCAAGCTCCACAAGTGTACCCCCACTCGTATCCAGCGGAAGCCCAATGACACCAACGGGTGCAGTCATCACTACAACGGCTCCACAGTTTGAGCAGTCGTACATTGAAAATATTTTGCGTCTGAACCTAGGGAAATTCGGTACGTTCTACATGACATACGAAGGCAACAAAGAGTGGAACGCTCGCATATTCCAAGGTATCATTGAAGCAGCGGGACGTGACCATATTATCATCAGCGACCCGAAGACAGGAAGACGGATCATGTTGTTGATGGTCAACTTCGACTATGCTACATTTGATGAGCCGTTGTTGTATCAGTATCCTGGCGTAGTAGGAAACTACCCACAAGCTCCAAGCAGATGATCATTGGCGCCTCATCAGTTTGATTGATATTTGATATGAATAACACATACTGAATTACATGCTGTCCTGAATGTGGATATCCGCAGACGGGACAGCTTTTTACATAAGTATTTGTGCAAAACGATTACATATGATCGAGTAAGACGTAACCTTTTGATAAAAACATGGCACTTATATATGAATAGAACAAGCAATATGCCTATATGAAGGGAGTCCATAGTTTGAAGTCATGGATTGAAGGAGCGATGAAAGGCGAACCCGAAGCTTACACACAACTGATGTCTCAATATCGCGGGATGGCTCTTGCTGTTGCCTACAATCGGTTGGGGGATACATTCTGGGCAGAAGATGTCGTGCAGGAGGCGTTTACTGAGGCCTTTGGCAATCTGTCCAAGCTGGAAGATTCGGAGGCTTTTCCCGGGTGGTTCAAGGTGATCGTGGAGAGGCAGTGTTATCGCTGGCTAAGACGCAAGCAGCATACGATGATTCCCGTTCAGGGGCTGGAGCATGTATTTCATGAAGAGGATCAGTCGCATAATCCAGAAGAACAAGCGGTACAAAACGAAATGCATCGAACGTTGCGTGATTCGATTGCAATACTGCCATCATCAATGCGGATTGCTGTTGAACTGTTTTATTTGGATGGATACTCACTCAAGGAAATATCGGATTTCCTCGGGGTCAAGGTACCTGCATTAAAGAAAAGATTGTTCGATGCCCGATCCAAACTCAAGCGCTCTATGCCAGTGAGGGACCTAGTATCGGTGTTCAGTGACTTGTATGAAGGAGGAAAAGGATTGTTACACATTATGAACGGGGATCACGCTGCGAATCGTCTAAGAGAGAGTGGAATCGAGGGAGATATTCTCGTATGGAGAGAATTGTACACGTTCGGGCCAGTAGCCAAAAATATGGGAGATGTAAAGGAGCGGAAGAATCGGGCATCCGTGTTAGAGCGGGAGTTGGGCATTCCACAGAAGGAATACTTGCAGATCGAGGAGCTTGAACGCAAGTTGCATTCGTTTCAACAATATAAAGAGATTGTCTTATGGTTCGAATATGATCTCTATGATCAGACGATGTTATCGTACCTATTACATTATTTCAAAGGACAAGCACTCCAGAATACGAAGCTGAATCTGCTCTGTATTGACTCATATCCAGAGATCGAGCACTTTAGGGGACTGGGTCAACTAACCTCCACACAGATCGAACGTCTGTCCGGCAGTTGGCATGTGATTGATACGGACGAGCTACAGGCAGGTGCACAGTTCTGGGAAGCCTATACGTCATCTGATATCCGGCATCATCTGGATTACTTGCAGGCAGACACTTCTGCGCTCCCCTTTGCGAACGCTGCGTTCAAAGCTCACTTGTCTCGTCTGCCATCTGTATCAAACGGCTTGGGAGTCATTGAGCAGACGACACTGGAGACCATTAAAGCAGGTGTGGAGCGTCCATATCCTTTGTTTCAAGAGGTAGGGAACAAGCTGCATATTCTCGGGATGGGTGATCTTGAATACTGGGCACACCTGAAGCGAATGACAGAAGGACCGTATGCGCTGCTTCAGTTGACTGGTGCAACAATTTTTCCTAACTTCAGGCAACATGATGAAAAATTCGGTGACGCAGTCCTGTCGCTGACGGAACTTGGGATTCAGGTGCTGAGTGGAGAGGCCGATTGGGCGCTGTTGAAGCAAGATGAATTCTGGATCGGTGGATTGCATAACGAAAGGGGGGAACAAGCGAAGTGGCGCTGGAACCCAGCTTCTGAGACCGTAAACGAGATTGAGTCGACATAGGAAATAGAGGAAAAGATATAGAGTTTTGGGCAATGGTCCTATACTTCTATGCTATATAAAAGTAATAAATAAAGAGAGTATCCAGCCATGTCGAAGCATGAGTGAGGATACTCTCTTGCGTTTGGTTAATTCATTGTTTGCAAAATGTTAAAAAAACAGCGTAATCGTTACTTTTGTAAAAGAAAACAGGCGTTTGTGCCATTTCGTTGTCATAGGACACGGATTGACTGTGTAGTGTAGAATTATATAATAAAAGAAGCATATCTTTGTTATTCGACAGAACCGGGTGGAGGTGGAAGCATTGGGAAGTTGAAATTGCATATGAACGGCAGAATGGCTAATATCCTACATTTTCGAAGGAGGTGGACCTATTTGCCGAAGAATGACGGCGAATAGGATGACAATTTGAGTGACCCCTTACCGAGTATATTGAATTTATTGTTAATTGGTTTACTTGTATTAATGAATGGTTTCTTTGTGTCGGCGGAATTCGCGATGGTGAAAGTTCGTGGAAGTCGGATTGAGGCTTTGGTGGAAACGGGCAACAAAAATGCAATATATGCTTCCAATATCGTACGCAATATGGATGCATATCTGTCAGCTTGCCAATTAGGTATAACGCTGGCTTCACTGGGACTTGGATGGTTGGGAGAACCGGCAATTGCACATCTGTTAGAGCCCATGTTTACCGCATTTGGACTGGGACCAGTTTACGTTCATGGAATCTCTATTGCCATTGCATTTGTAATTATAACGATCCTGCATATTGTACTGGGGGAACTTGCTCCCAAAACGATGGCGATTCGAAAATCTGAAACGATCACGCTGTGGTCTGCAGCCTTGCTAACGTTCTTCTACAAGTTAATGTACCCATTCATATGGGCCCTGAACGGTATGGCTAACGGCTTGTTGAGACTATTCCGGATGGCACCAGCTTCGGAGATCGACTCCGCACATAGCGAAGATGAAATACGTATTCTGATGAAAGAAAGCAATAAGAGCGGTTTAATTGATAACACTGAATTAGCACTTGTTGATAATATATTTGATTTTACGGATACAACCGCCCGTGAAATTATGATTCCGCGGACGGAAATGATTTGTCTGAACGCCAATGAGTCCATGCTGGAAAATTTGGAGATTGCCAGTGATAGTATGCGAACAAGGTATCCGGTGTATAACGGAGACAAGGACCATATTATCGGCTTTATTCACATTAAGGATTTGATGCGATCCCAACTTACGGATACCATCTCCGTAATCCGGCCGATCCTGGCTGTACCAGATACCACACTGATCAGTGATCTACTCAAGCGTATGCAGCGTAGCAAGACACAGATTGCGATTCTAATTGATGAATACGGGGGAACCTCCGGGCTTGTCACGCTTGAAGATATCATGGAAGAGATCGTAGGCGAGATTCAGGATGAATTCGACCATGAACGTCCTGCCATTGAGCAAGTGGATGAGATGGAATACTCTATTGATGGATTGATGCTGATTGAAGAAGTCAGTGAAAGATTCGGACTAGAGATGGATCGTGCCGATTACGATACCATCGGGGGCTGGCTATACTCGAGAGTAGATGCCATACCACCTGAGGTCGGTCAATCGGTTGAGTATGGAGGGTATGTATTTGTCATTCAAGAGACAGAGCACAAGCGGATCTCTCGAGTGAATGTGATTAAGCTGGAACTGTTAGTTGAAGAAGAAGGCGCGTAGCCGGATCGAAATTGTAACGGATGAAGCTGTATGATGACGTAATGGTCATCGTACAGCTTTTTTGCATGCTCATGATTCTTTGGGTGCATGAATGACAACATCGGCGTAACGATTCTCCGTGACCAAGCTATTTTTGATAGAAATTCGCTTATAAGTGACGTAAACATTCTCTCCCGGAGCTAGATCATGCTTGATATTCAACTTTTTTCGAGTGGATTGGGTTGTTGTTGGTGTCTTAATGGTGATGATTTCGTACATATGTGTATCGACGAAAGTAACCTCGTAAGAATTGTAGTCCCCCACCTTAGTAGTGGATAACACCGGATTTTGCTTATATTGGGTTAGGTGATCATTCACCATGCCAAGTGTAACAGGTAACACATAAAACAGAAGTGCCAGAGGCAGAAGGGAGAAAGCAATCCCGAAAACTCGTAAAAATTTGACATGGGAAAGGGTTCGGCCACTCTGCTTGAAGAAAAGAAAAGCAAGGATGGGGGACAGTACAAGTCCCCAGATCATAAAGGGTAATACATAGCGGTCAAGCCCCATGCTTATCCAGCTCTCCCGAGCTGTAGCCAAGAAATATATTAAGGTCCCGAGGGTAAGCATACCCACCAAGATAAGAAGAACACGTTTGAACGAGCCGGAAACTTCGATATGTAGTTCATTCGGATTGGAGCTGTGACGATGTCTTCTGGATTTAGATTGAATTTTACTCAAGTGATACACCTCATTTGCAAATCTTGTTGGTTAATAGGGTTCCGACCATACATTACCCAATACATACGGGCTGGAATAATTTAGGTTTCAACCATACTGGAGATGCATGCAAAGAAAAAAGACGCTGCCAACAGAAACATCGGAGCGTCTAATTTTTTTGAAACCTGTCACCCGATCCGTCCGTTTATACCCTTACACAAAATCAAATATGGAAGCGGAGGATGGATCAATATGCGGAAAATGAATAATAAGAGTACAACATCTATGCTAAAAGTAACCCTTGCGGCCTTGTTAATGGTGCCAACGATCCTTGCTGTACCTGTGGCCGAAGTAGCCAATGCAAGCCCAATAACCAACGTGTCCTCTGGTGCACTTACAGCTCCACCGCCATCCGAACCAACCATTGATTCGCTTGCTACCACTCAGGAACGAGGACATATCTATCAGGCGGTCGGTGCACTCATCCCTGGGGGAGGACTTTCTGCCATCGTCAATACGAAGACAGCGACATATGTGGAAGTGAAGACACTTTCGGTAGATTACCGACTTGAGCGCTGGACAGGAACAGCATGGGTGATTTTCAAAACCAACTCTAACACTGCAACGAAAACAAACTTACTGAATGCCACATCGGATTGGACCGTTATGCCAGGATATTATTATCGCGTTACCAGTGTTCATACAGCTTATGATGGAAGTACCACGGATACAAGCAGACATGTCTCTGGCACCGTGTTATTTTGATCTCATCGGCCGGTGCTGCCTGGAAACTTCTGCTCTTGAAAATCGTTAGCAATAGCAGTCATTTCTTCTTCCGAAAGGGTGCCAAACAGACTCATATTGTTGGAACCCATCATCCACTGAAAGGAGTTATAGGGTGGGCCGATATACATCAGTGCTTCCGTGCCGTCCGCGAGCTTTACGGTGCTCATATCACGAAGCATGGCCCCTTCAATTTTCTCCCCAGGCATGACATAGACATAATCAAACTGGATGATCTCATCCTCTATGCTCTTGCCTTCACTGGTATATTGAACTCTCATTTGTGTGGACTCATAATAATCGTCTGGATTCACAGGGTTTTCAGTATCGAGCACGAGTTCGAATTTGACCTTGTTGAATCGCTCGGGAATGGCCTTGGATAACAGAAAGTCACCCATGAACCCTTCGCGTGCGATCTCTTCCGTAACAAGTACTGGACGAAGCAGGTGGCTTGATAACTCATACGAAGGTGTATTAAGAGCCTCTTCTTCTTGTACTTTAAGAATATCATCTAAGCTCGTTTCCGGTGGTGGAGGCGTTTTGGCTGTTGACGGATCAGCCCCCAGTTGGGTCGTGCGATCCTCGATGATAATGGATTTCATGCCATTGCCCCAATCCTTGATGGATTGCACAAAAGGGGATACCGCTTGCGTACCGGACGGCAGGCTGAAAATAACGGCCCCGATGGTCACGGATGCTGCTACGACAACGGAAAGTCGCAAGGTACGTATTCTTTTTTTACGTAAACCGATTCTGTTAATTTCCCTGTGCACCTTCTGCCAGGATTGCTGCATGGATTCGGTATGGGAGGCGGAAGGGGCAGAGACGGCCTGATGGAAAGCTTCATCAAAAGCCAGATCAAACGCAGCATCGAAATATTCGTCTTCCAGGTCTGAATCGAATTGCTCCACATGCTTATCGGACTTGCCTTTGCTCAATGCTTCCACCCCATTCCTTATGTAATTTCTTCTTGATACTGCCGCGGGCTCTGAACAAGCGTTGCTTCACAATGTCTTCGGAGGTATTCAGCAGCTCGGCCATCTCTCGGTAGGAGAGACCTTCTTTCCACCGTAACTCCACCAGCACACGATATTCGGGTTTGAGCTGTCCGAGATAATTTTCAATGGACTCTTGCATCATCTGCGTTTCTACCATGCTTTCCACGGAAGCTGCCGTCTGATTTATCGTCTCCATATCTATAAAAACACTATCCGTATCCACTTGGTTACGGTTATTTTTATTTTTTCTCAGATAATTAATAGCTGTGTTCCTTGTGACGACCTTGAGCCAGGCTTTCAGTTTGACCTCGTCTTCGAAAAGGGGTTTGTTTTTAATGATTTTGATAAAAGCTTCCTGAATAATATCTTCTGCAGCAGCACGCTCCTTGATGATATAAACGATGAGACCATGTACCATATTATAATATTCATAATACACTTCTTCTTGAAGTGCAGAGCCTAAATTATGGAAATCTGAGGCTAGTAGTAACTGAAGCCGATTGGCCATGATGTTCTCCTTTCTGGTGAACAATCCACAAACATTGGTATCATTACATTTTACAACATAATATGGAAACGATACAATGGGAGGTTGGTCCGAGTAAAACCAGATGAGGAGAGCGTGTGTAGCCTCTGGGACAGTTTGCTGAAAATTAATAAAAGGCTGTCTCGCCAACCATCAACACATGGTTGCAAGACAGCCTTTGAGACTGTTCAGTGAAAATACATTACGGGGAGAACTCATCCGTAACCGTTAGAATGCCCAGTCTCCCTTAAGGAAGATGGCTTCGCGTTCACCGTTTGCCGTGATACCGTAGATGTCCGTCTCGGGAGAGCCCATCATGAAGTCCACATGGGTGATACTGTTGTTCATGCCACGGGCTGAAAGCTCTTCGGGAGACATCGTCTTGCCACCTTGGATATTAGATGCATAGGAACTGCCGATCGCAAGGTGACAGGACGCATTCTCATCATACAACGTGGTGTAATACAAGATACCGCTCTCAGAAATCGGGGAATGGAAGGGAACCAGAGCCACTTCGCCAAGATAATGCGAACCTTCATCCATGGAGATGAGTCTTTCGAGCGTATCCTGACCTTCCTCCGCATGAAAATCAATAATGCGTCCATTCTCGAAGGTGAGTGAGAAACGATCAATGATGCTTCCACCATAACTGAGCGGTTTGGTGCTGGATACTGTACCGTTGACACCAAGTTTGGCTGGAGCTGTGTATACTTCCTCTGTCGGGATATTGGCGACAAAAGGGGTACCTTGCTCATTCACGCTACCTGCCTGCGCCCAGATATGTCCTTCTGGAAGCTCAACCGTCAGATCCGTTCCCGGAGAAAGGAAGTGCAGTGCTTGATACTTCTTATTGTTCAATGCAACGGCCTTGGTCTCCAATCGTTCAATATGCTGTTCCCAAGCCGCTACAGGGTCCTCCAGATCAGCTCTTACCGCAGCGAAAATGGCTTCCCATAGCTGGCTAACCTGCTCAGCTGCTGGCAGATCCGGGAATACTTTGGCTGCCCAATCGGGGGAAGGAAAAGCTACACCCGTCCAGCTCATTTTATCTGCTTGTTGATACTGACGATACTTGGCCATTGCCTGACCAAATGCACGCTGATGTGTCGAGATCCGCTCCGGGTCAATACCTTTCATCAGGTCTGGGCTGGATGACAATACGGTCAGGAAGGCTGCATTATTGGCCGCCAGTTCTTCAAGCTCCGCCGCATGCCATTTCGGTGGCTCTTGGAAGGATTCCTCAGGGGCCATCTCAAACCGTAAGCGATTGACGGTTTCATCTCCATATTTTACAATAACTTGCTTGGCGCCAGCTTCGTATCCTTTGCGGACCAGCAAGCGTACGAATTCAGCGGTATCAATCATCGCACTGATGACAAAGACTTGCCCTGGCTGCACGTTTGCGCCTACTTTTACAGCCAGTTCAGCGTAACGATCCAGTTTTTGTTCAAAACTTAACATATGCGTTCCCTCCAATGATTGAATTTTAAATCTGTTGACGCAGGAAAAGAGAGGAGTAATCTCCTCTCTCTAATCACATCAAATGGGATTAAAATGCCCAGTTTCCTTGCAGGAAGATTGGCTCTTCCGCGCCTTCGGAGGTAACGCCGTGGATATTCATTTCGCCAGATCCAATCATGAAGTCTACATGAGTGAGACTGGAATTCATGCCACGTTCAATCAACTCTTCTTTGGACATCGTTTTACCACCTTCGAGACAGAAGGCATAGGCATTACCGATCGCCAAGTGGTTGGAGGCATTTTCATCAAACAGGGTATTGTAGAACAAAATATTCGTATCGGAAATTGGTGACTGATGTGGAACAAGGGCTACTTCACCCAGATAGTGTGCACCTTCATCCATCTCGATCAGGTTTTTGAGTGCATCCAGTCCCTGCTCAGCGGTGTAATCTACGATTCGACCGTTCTCAAATGTAAGGGAGAATCCGTCAATCAAATTGCCGCCGTAGCTCAGTGGTTTCGTGCTGCGCACTGTGCCGTTAACACCCGTTTTCAGTGGAGCTGTGAATACTTCTTCCGTAGGCATATTGGCAATAAAGACATGTCCTTGCTCATTCACACTTCCACCGGATACCCAGATATGGCCTTCTGGAAGTTCGATGGTCAGGTCTGTACCTGGAGCTGTATAGTGGAGCTTTTTGTATTTTTTGTTGTTCAGCAGATCGGCGCGGGAATCGAGATTTTGCAAATGGGTTTTCCATTCGGCAACAGCATCCTGTTCACCGATGCGTACTGTTTTGAAAATGACATCCCACAGGCGATCCACTTGTTGTGCTTCCGGCAGATCCGGGAACACTTTAGCTGCCCATTCAGGAGAAGGAACGGCTACGATAGACCAGCTGAATTTGTCAGCCATCTGATAAGAACGATATTTTTCGAGCGCTTTGCCGCGCACTTTTTGGCTAGTAATAATCCGTTCCTGAGCTACTCCGTTCAGCAAATCCGGATTTTCAGCGATGACGTGCAGAATAGCGGCACCTTCTTCAACGAGTTCCGTCATTTCAGCTGCAAACCATTTCGGTTCAATAGAGAAGGCTTCATCAGGTGCAAGATCGTAATGAAGACGTGTAACGGTCTCGTCGCTCCAGTTTACTTTGACCAGTTTGGCACCTTTACCATAAGCTGCTTTGACAATCAGTCGTACAAAATGCGCTGCCGAGATTGGAGCGTTAACCACGAGTGTCTGTCCAGGATGGACATTAACACCGACTTGAACAGCCAGTTCAGCATATTGCTGCAGATTCGTTTCAAAAGTATTCATGCTATTTTTTCCTCCAATGTGATAATAATATCGTAGCTTGTTGGCTATTATAGATGTTGTTCAAACACGTATTATAACCCTCATTACAACGATGTAAGGACTCAGAATGGTTCCTTCATTGAATAAGGTATACGTTGCTACGTTATATATTGTACAATTAACCAATAATAATTACCAAACTAGGTTTACCAGAAATGTAGGAGACCTGCTGTAGATGAAAGATTAAAGGAGAGAATGATTGTGAATATTGAAATTATAAGTGCCGAAATGCGCCGTGAAGGTGAAAAAGGATACGTGGGAAATACCGTTTACCGCACAGAAGGCGAAAAGTCAGTATATGAGATTACCTTCATGAGCAAGAACGGAAAAGACTGGGACTATAGCTTGCATTTCACCGAGCAATCCGGAGATGAAGATGAGTTGCTTCGTATGGACGAGCTGCTTGAGAATGATGACGATCTGTACAATCAATTGCTCGATGCCGCTTTGGAGGCTTATCCGGCTTAACTGGCTGAGATATTCTTGTTCTATTGTGTCGTGTCGATGACTATACTAGACGGTGTATGCCCGAAACAGGGTGTATACCGTCTATTTTATTGGAAATGTTGAATAGATGATCCAGAAAAGGGAAGTCTACGAGATGAATGGAACCAGAGAGACAATCCGCCTAATGGGAGGTAACCGTGAATGGCATCTGACAATCTGATTACAGAAGGGTTGACGGGGCTTGAAGAAGTCGCGCCCGATATTCTCAGTCTGCGTACACTATTCGTTAATGTCGTGTTCATCGGAGAGCCAGGAAGCAGGAACTGGGTCCTCGTGGACACCGGAATGGCGAGATTCACGGATCATATTGTTCAGGTTGCAAGCGAACGTTTTCAAGGTCCGCCATCTGCGATTATATTGACACATGGTCACTTCGACCATGTAGGAACCGTTATTGAACTGGAACAATTCTGGGGTGTACCTGTGTATGCGCACCCGCTTGAAATTCCATATTTGACGGGATTGAAAGATTACCCGCCGGCGGACCCTTCTGTAGGAGGAGGTCTAATGTCCAGATTGTCATTCGCTTATCCCAATGAGGCAATCAATCTGGATGATCGGATATTCAGTCTGCCGAAAGATCATTCCGTTCCAGGCGTATCGGGATGGGAATGGGTGCACACGCCAGGTCACACACCTGGACATGTGTCACTGTTTCGGGAAGCGGATCGTTTGCTGATTGCAGGGGACGCGATCATTACGGTGAAGCAGGAATCGCTGTGGAGTGTGTTACTTCAGGACAAACAGTTGCATGGCCCGCCGTCCTATTTCACAACCGATTGGCAGGCTGCACATCAATCTGTTCAGCATATAAGGCATCTGGAGCCGAAACTTGCCATTACTGGGCATGGGCATGCCTTGAGCGGAGATATGCTAAGTGAATCCCTCAAGCAGCTTGATCTGGACTTTGAAGAGAGCACGGTGCCGGATCACGGCAAATATGTAGATTAATTGAACCATAATAAGAATGGTGACAGAGACAGCCGCAGCCGTTTGCAGCTGTCTTTTTCATGTCTTTTTTGAGGCTCAATCATGAATTTGTTCTCTATCATAGATTGTTATTTTGTGCCCGGGCATGATATAGTCGAGCCGTATAATATAACCTTAGTATGCAGGAGGTACATATAACGATGACACAGCAAAATGCAGCATTTGAAGAACAATTTGGAGGGATTCCGGCCGTCTGGCTTCGTTTTAATCAATTTGAAGCGGCAGTTATTCCAAGCGTGGGTGCCAACCTCGTCGCTTTCCGGAATACCGAAAAGGGATTCCGTTACTTGAGAGAGCCGAATCAGGATCAGATGGATGAGTTTATGGCTGCACCTGCGGTCTATGGAATTCCAATTCTTTCTCCGCCGAACCGTTATGAGGATGGTCGCTTCCCCTGGAATGGTAAAGTCTATCAATTGCCTGTGAACGAACCGGCTACAGGTAACCATCTGCATGGATTTTTGCATGATGCTGAGTGGAAGGTTGAGGGATATGGTTCTGACCAATTGGAGAGTTATGTGCTGCTTAGCCAGGACGTGAAAGAGGGACATACATTCCATCAGTACCTGCCGTTTACGTTCACGGTAACGCTTCGTTACTCTTTGAGTAGCCAAGGACTTCAGCAGCAATTGATCGTGCGCAATAACGGTAAGGAATACATGCCTAACCTGTTTGCATTCCACACGGCGATCGCTGTACCGTTCGCACCAGACAGCCAAGCCTCGGACTACACGGCCAAAATTACGATTGGACAACGCCGTGAATTGAATGAGCGTTCGTTGCCAACTGGACAATTTCAACCGCTTACACCTGAGGAAGAACAATTGAAGAAAGACGGAGTTAGTCCGTTCTTTGCAGCTATGGATAATCATTACACGGCAGAACCTCAGAATGGGCGTAACTATATGGAACTTACGGATCATCGTACTGGAGACAAACTGGTATATGATGTGGGTACATCGTACAAACATTGGATGATCTGGAACAATAACATGGGTGGCGAATTCTTCTGTCCTGAACCACAGATGAACCTGGTTAATGCCCCGAATGTTGAAGGCATCCCGGCGGAAGAAATCGGATTGATCGGTCTGGAGCCAGGTGAACTGTTCGAACAAACTAGCCGATTGTATCCCATTGCGTCACAAAAATAAATTCACGCTCATTTTGCGCTACGCTTACAATTTTGTCGAAAAGGTGAAAACCTGCTCGTAAATCATGTATAATATGACGAGATACACAAGCTTTGTAGAGACCCAAACCATCTTTTTGGAGGAGGACAAGCAAGTGGAATACCGCATTGAGAGAGATACGTTAGGCGAAATGAAAGTACCAGCCGACAGGCTGTGGGGAGCTCAGACGCAGCGCAGCAAGGAGAACTTTCCGATTGGTAGTGAACATATGCCGATGGAAGTTATACGTGCCCTTGCCATTTTGAAAAAAAGTGCTGCGGCCAGTAACCATAAATTAGGTAAATTATCTGCGGCCAAGTCCGATGCCATTGCTTATGCAGCAGACGAGATTATTGCAGGCCGAATTGACGACCATTTCCCACTGGTTGTGTGGCAGACAGGAAGCGGAACACAATCCAACATGAACGTCAACGAAGTCATTGCTAATCTGGGTAACCAACTGCTGGAGCAAAAGGGCAAGGAAGAGCGTCTGCAT
This sequence comes from Paenibacillus amylolyticus, assembly GCF_001570725.1. Classification (GTDB taxonomy): domain Bacteria; phylum Bacillota; class Bacilli; order Paenibacillales; family Paenibacillaceae; genus Paenibacillus; species Paenibacillus amylolyticus_A. Next base: position 2,584,428 of record NZ_BCNV01000001.1, on the reverse strand, counting down.
CCAAATGATGACGTGAACATGTCCCAGAGCTCTAACGACACATTCCCAACGGCTCTGCATGTCGCAGGTGTTCTGGCTGTTGAGGATCAACTTTTGCCAGCAATCGCGGTATTGAAAGCCACTTTTGCAGACAAGTCGGATACATTCAAGGATATTATCAAAATTGGACGTACCCACCTTCAGGATGCAACACCGATTACGCTCGGTCAGGAGATCAGTGGTTGGGAAGCTATGTTGGGCAAGAGCGAGCGCATGATTCGTGAAAGTGTGCAGTACCTGAAGGAGCTTGCGATCGGCGGTACAGCTGTCGGAACGGGCATTAATGCGCATCCGGACTTTGGAGACTTTACTGCCAAGGAGATTGGCAAGCATACAGGTAAAGATTTTGTATCTGCACCAAACAAATTCCATGCACTTACGAGTCATGATGAGGTTGTGTATGCGCACGGTGCGGTTAAAGCGCTTGCAGCTGATTTGATGAAAATCGCCAATGACGTTCGCTGGTTAGCCAGTGGCCCTCGCAGTGGATTGGGAGAAATCCGTATTCCGGAGAATGAGCCAGGCAGCTCCATTATGCCAGGTAAAGTCAACCCAACTCAGAGTGAGGCCATCACCATGGTGGTTACGCAGGTCATGGGGAATGATGCAGCGATTGGATTCGCAGCGAGTCAGGGTAATTTTGAACTGAATGTATTCAAACCGGTTATCATCTATAACTTCCTGCAATCTGTGCAACTTCTGGCGGACTCCATTATTGCGTTTAATGACAAGTGTGCCGTAGGCATCGAGCCTAACCTGGATCAGATTGAACATAATCTGAACAACTCACTTATGCTCGTTACAGCGCTCAACCCGCATATTGGATATGAGAATGCAGCCAAAATTGCAAAGCTTGCGCATAAAGAAGGCTTGTCTTTGAAACAGGCGACGTTACAAACGGGCCTGCTTACGGAAGAGCAATTTGATCAATATGTCGATCCAGCCAAAATGATCGCTCCAAAGGCCTAAAATCAGCCTAAATGAGGAATATAGATCGATGAAAATGACGACCTGCGGAAGCAGGTCGTTTTTCTAATGCAGATGGATGAACTTAAAGCTTGTCAGACTATACGTATACATATAAACTACATATGCAACAGTTTTAATGTACGTGAATGGGATTCGTATATATTTGGAGGTTTCCGCGTTGTCAAAAACGAGAAGATTTACGATACGCTCCAAAATTCTATTGGGCTATCTTGTGGTTGTAGTTTTATTTGGTGCTGTTTTGCTAGTTCTTACGGCCCAAATCAATGTGTTACAGAAGGAAAATGATTTTATCAGCCATCATGATCTGGAAGTGCATAATCTGACCAACGCGATTGAAAAAAATGTCTTGAACATGGAAACAGGACAGCGTGGATTCATGATTACAGGCAATGAAAGTTACCTGGAGCCTTATTCCCAAGGCCTCTCGCAGTGGGATACCAACTATGATCAGCTAAATGCTCTCATTAGTGACAATCCTTCACAGCAGCAGAGTCTGCAGAATATCAAATCACATATTACACGCTGGATTGAGATCGCTGGGGAACCGTCGGTAAACTTGAAAAAGCAAGGGGATCAAGCAAAGGTAATTGCTTTCTTCCAGTCTGATCCGGGTAAAACCGAAATCGATCTGCTGAGAACCCAGCTCGCGACCTTCCGCAGCACCGAAATTGCGCTGACAGAAGCAAGGGTAACCGATCTTGCCGCACGCAGCTCCACACTGCTGACGATTATGTATACGCTCTGGGGTGTTATTGCAGCATTATCAATCACCGCTGCGATTGTAATCTCAGGGAATATCGTCAAAACGTTACGAGATGTCATGCACACGATCAGTGATATTTCCAAAGGTGGGAACCTGAAGCAGCGAATTCAGGTGCGAACACGTGATGAAGTGGGTGATCTGGGGAATGAAACGAACAAGTTGCTGGATGAAGTACAGGAACAGAATCGGATCAAGGACCAGATTACGGGCATTGCCACACTTTTGCAGAACCCGACCAATCTAGAGGGATTGTCACGCTTGTTCCTGAACGAACTTGCCATTCTTTTTGGAGTGCCTTATAGCGTCCTATATTATTTGAAAGACAATAGACTGCTGCGTGTGGCTGCATATGCTGCGGATGGAGAGAAAGAACGTTCACTTGGTAAAGTGTCGCTTGCCCCGGGTGAGGGGCTTGTAGGTCAAAGTGCTGTCGAGAAGCGAGTCTTGCGCATGAATGATCTACCCCAAAATTATATCCGAATCTCTTCGGGTCTTGGGTATGCATCGGCCACATCACTTACCGTAGTACCGGTCCTCTTTGAAGGCAGAACGATTGCGGTAATCGAGCTTGCTTCAATGAAGCCGCTGCAGGAGAGTGACATGAAGCTCATGCAAGAACTGACAGAGATTTTCGGTGTTTCACTACACTCCACCGTCACTCGTATGGAATTACAGCAACTATATGATGAGTCACAAGTTCTGAATGAAGAGCTACAGGCTCAATCGGAGAAACTTCAGGCTCAGACCGAAGAGATGCTATCTCAGACGGAGGAACTGCAGATGCAGACCGAAGAGCTTCATATGCTGAACGATCGTCTGGAAGTACAGAAGAGCGCTGCAGAGACATCAGCCAATGAACTTTCGGTTGTTGCGGATCAGTTACGAACGAGCTCGGGGTACAAATCCGAATTCTTGGCGAACATGTCCCATGAACTGCGGACACCGCTCAACAGCATGTTAATTTTATCTGAAATATTGTCTGAGAATAAAAATCAACACCTGAATAGTGAAGAGCAGAACTATGCTTCAGTCATTCACAAATCAGGCAAAGATCTGCTGAACCTGATCAATGATATTCTGGATCTATCCAAGGTGGAAGCCGGACAGATGGAAGTGGATTTCGATGATGTCTATCTGGGCAGTGTTCCGGAAGTCATGAACCAGTATTTCCTGAAAACGGCGGAACAGAAAAAAATAGATTTCCGGATTCAGCTCCAAAGTCCTTTGCCGGAAACGATCGTGACGGATGAAATGAGATTGCATCAGATTCTCCGAAATCTGCTCTCGAACGCATTCAAGTTCACCAGTCAGGGTGAAGTTGCCTTAACGATCTCCAGAATGAGTCTGGCGAACCCAGAAACGAACGGCCAAGAGACCGACGTGATTGCTTTCTCCGTCAGTGATACAGGGATCGGGATTGCAGATGACAAACTCGTGCAGATCTTCGATGCATTCAAACAGGCAGACGGAGCTACAGCACGTAAATACGGGGGGACTGGGCTGGGCTTGTCCATCTCTCAATCGCTTGCGACCCTGCTGGGTGGTTCAATCTCGGCAACAAGCCGTGAAGGACATGGCAGTGTGTTCACACTGTTCCTGCCGCTGCGAAGAGATGAACCTGAGACTATGCAAGCATCTCGGCTGTTCCTGAATGAGGTGGCTAGCACCACACCAGAGATTAACAAACTTCCTTCATTGACCGCAGCTCCATCGGACGTGTTATTAACACCTCTGGAAGAAGCGCTGCTCAGCGGACGCCAAGTACTTGTCGTTGATGATGATATACGTAATGTATATGCCCTGGCTAACGCCCTTGAGCAATACGGTATGAATGTCATTTCAGCGCAGAACGGATACGAGTGTCTGGAATTGTTGGAGCGTGGAGGAGTCAAACCTGATATCATCATGATGGATATCATGATGCCTGAACTGGATGGCTACGAGACAACTCGCCAGATCCGTGAACGACTTGGTCTGACTCAGCTTCCGATTATTGCGCTGACTGCCAAGGCCATGAAAGAGGATCGGGAGAAATGTATTGCAGCAGGTGCTTCGGACTATCTCAGCAAACCGCTGAATATCAAAGAAGTATTATCGCGTATGAAATTATGGATGAATCACGAAACATTAGAAATCTGATCTAAAAACCTATGCCGATTACAGGAGAGTGCGCTGTAATTAGGTCATAGGTTTTATTTTTTTGCCGTGTAAGCTTTATTTCGGAATTTGATGTTATAATACTTAACAATAAACCGAGTTAAATGGATGAATATATATTTAATTAGAAATATAATCCAGAATAAAGATGTAGGAACGAGAATAACACATTTATGTGTTATATATATGGGAGGTAGTGTCCATGCAACTTACGGTCAAAGAGGCTTTACAAGTATATCCGTTGTCAGAGGCCAAACTGGTTGCGGGTGGAGAAGGGACTTCACGGATGATGAAATCCGTTAACGTCATGGACGCTCCTGATATCGCGGATTGGATCAAATCCGGAGAAATGTTGTTCACCACCGCTTTTATTATGAAAGACAGCGAGACGGATGCACTGCGTTTGATGCGGCGCTTGAATGAACGTGGCTGTGCAGGACTCGGCATCAAGCTGGGGCGTTTCTGGCAGTCCATTCCCCAAGGTATTGTCGAGGAAGCCGATCGACTTCGTTTGCCGCTGCTTGAACTTCCTTTTCAATTCACCTTCTCCGACCAGATGAATGCCTTGTTCAAGGCTGAACATGAACGCAGTAATCGATTGCTGCATGAGGTCGTGCAGAAGCAGAAGAAATTAATGCAGTTTGCGCTGCAACAGCAGCCACACCGGAATGTGTTTGCAGAACTTGCCACGGTACTGAACTATCCGCTTGCAGTCATTGGCTCTCGTGGGCATGTGCTCTATGGCAGTGAAGGCATTGCGGGAGATGCGGTAACACAGGGCTGGCCTTGGAAATCCGTCATGCACCGAGTGAAATGGAATCAGGGAAGCTGCCACCGCGTACCGATTAAGCAAAATGATGAAGAATACGGGTCGTTGCTTGTGTTTACGGATTCCGCTTTGTCGCTTCGGGCAGAGGAAGAGCTGTTCCAACAGGCTGCCGATGTACTGGCATTCTATATGGATATGACCTATCGTGAGCATATTAATCCGACCGTACAAGATGAGATGCGTACATTGCTTTCACAGTATCTGGATAACAAAATGACGGTTCAGGAATTGACCACCTTGAGCGAAAACAAAGGTGTCCATCTGTTCCAGGGAACCTATCAGTGCGTGCTGATCACGCTTGAGCCGACTCTGTTTGCCGAGGGTAAGCTGCTGAAACAGATTCATCGTGAGTTGCAATACAATCCGCTGATGCAGTTCACGGCCTCGCAGCATTTTCAGATCGAAGATGGCATTCTGTCCATCTATACCTGTCCAACAGGTCGAGATTATGGAGAGGAGCTGTCAGGTTTTCTGTTGAACCGGTTCGGTGATGTTCTGGCAGCACAAGAAGCGAAAGGAGCACCGGCTCCGCGATTCTGGATCAGCAAAATGAAGCATGAGCCCAAATCGCTCCGTGAAGCGTACCAGGAGTGTCTGGATACTCGACAATTGGCTCGTCGGTTCGGCATGAAAGATCGTGCACTGCAATTTGAAATGCTCGAATTTGCCTATGTGTTCCAACACGTACCCGATAACATCATGGAGAACTACTGCAACAAAGTACTTGAACCGTTACTTGCCAGGGATGGTGACCCCAATCAGGTGCTGATGAATACATTGGAGTCCTTTATCGAGAATGACGGACTGATCAATGAAGCTGCCAAGCAGCTGTTTGTGCATCGTAACACGGTCACTTATCGGATGGAGAAAGTCGGCAGCTTACTGCAAATGGACTTTAAAAAGACAAATGATCTGCTTAAGTTAAAGCTGGTATTTACCTTCCGCAAGTTTGTGCGGGACAAAGCAGCTGCAAGACCGCAAAATGTTCAACTCTAGATCGCACATTGTGCAACATGACAATACTACCGGGCCAGACCCCAAGAACCGCATTCCCTTGATGGAGTGCGGTTTCTTTGTGTTTGAGGATAACGAAAGCTGATTTTCCCGTGCACAGCAAACAAATCACAACTCTGATGTTATGTTATATTACAAAATTGCGTAAATATTGTTGTCGCGGCATTGAACGACACTTAGAATGAAGAACAATAATCTACAACAGACCGGAGGTTCTAACATGAGCGACTTAATTAAACTTGTTAACAACTGGTCTATCACGCAGTTCGTGCATACGTTTGGCGGCTTATTCGAGGAATCACCATGGGTGGCTGAGCGTTCCGGGCTTTCACGACCTTTCGATTCATTTGAACAGATGATGAATGTGATGAAGAACGTGGTTCAAGCATCGAATGAACAGGTGAAATTGCAACTGCTTCGAAATCACCCGGATCTTGGAGCGCGAATCAGCATGAGCAGCAACTCCGTACAGGAGCAGGCTGGTGCAGGGCTTGATTCACTGTCACAGGAGCAATACAACGAACTTCAACAATTGAACAAAGCATATACAAGCCAATTTGGCTTTCCATTCATATTGGCCGTGAAAGGCCATACCGCAAGTTCCATCCTCGAGTCCATGCGGCAACGTCATCGCCGAGGCAGGGAAGAAGAATTTGAGACTGCTTTGAAGGAAGTATTCAAAATTGCGGGCATTCGTTTGGAGCAATGGCTCGCACAGATCGGTCATGAACATGAGTTTGTAAGCAAGCCAGCCGCTGTACAGCAGCGGACCATGTATTATGGCAAAGGCGATGTATGGATGTACCGTTCCTACGCCAAGCCGTTGACGGGTATTCAGTCCATTCCGGAATCTCCGTTTATGGGACGCAGCAATATTCTGTTTGGCTTGAACATCAAGGTCGCTGTGCAGGGCGATGAATTCTTGCCTTCTTTTGCAGAAGGGGATAATTCGCTGGTGGTCGCAACCGATTCGATGAAGAATTTCATTCTCAAACATGCAGCGGATTACACAGGGGCGACGGTGGAAGGGTTTCTTGCGCTGGTAAGTCGGCGTTTCCTGGAGACGTATCCGCAGATGAGCAAGGTTCAGATGACAGCGGACCAGATTCCTTTTGAAGATATACCGATTGGATTGGAAGGGAATTACCGACCGAGTGCGCTCGTATTTCGTTATTCGCAGAATGATCGTGCGACAGCTGCCGTGGAAGCAGAACGAACAGGAGACTCAATTGAATTAAGCAACCATTTCAGTGGTGTAGCCGATTTGAGGCTGATCAAGGTCAAAGGCAGTGAATTTGCCGGATTTATGCAGGATGAATATACCACGCTTCCAGAGACATGGGATCGACCGTTATTTATTTTCCTGAACATTAATTGGCGTTATGACGATCCGAGAGATGGCATGGATGATCAGCGTGGACGGTATGTGGCGGCGGAACAGGTTAGGGACTTGGCTGCTGCGGTATTTCATGAGTGTCGCTCTGCATCCATTCAACATCTGATCTACCAGATTGGACGAAGGTTGTTGAGTCGATTTGAGCAACTGAGTGAGGTTTCATTTGAATCCAACAATCGGACCTGGGAGACGGTTCTAGAGGAAGTGAAAGAGGGGGAAGGCAAAGTGTTTACCGAGCCGAGACCGCCATACGGATTCCAGGGTTTCTCGATGACAAGGGATGATCTGGGAACAGACGGCCATGACTCCGGGAAAGCAGGTGATGTCTAATGTCGATGTCTGAAGGACGAATTACAACACATGTGCTGGATACATCCAAAGGCGTGCCTGCTGCGGGTGTTCGGATCGAGCTGTATACCCTGAAGAGGGATGGGGAGCAGGAAAGCAAGACAAAAGTTGCGGAGTCGGTGACCAATGCGGATGGACGTTTGGATGCGCCCCTGCTGGATGGAGGCAAGCTGGAGCAAGCGATATATGAGCTTCAGTTCCATGTCGAGAGTTATTACGCACAGCGTTCATTGGAGGAACTGGGGCAGGCGCTATGGACGATTGTTCCGATTCGTTTTGCCGTATCTGATGCCTCAAGCCATTACCATATTCCATTATTGATTGCTCCAGGAGGTTACAGTACATACCGGGGAAGCTGAACATGCACACATCCGGTTCTGATTCAGGGGGAGGGTCATCCATATGACAACATTTGATACTATCATCCGGGGGGCACGGGTGGTGCTGAAAGATCGGGTAGAGCAACTGGATATTGGCATTACGGGTGAAAAAATAACAGACATATCCACACGGCTGGCCGCTGGCGAAACGACTAGGATTATAGAAGCTGAAGGCCTTACGGTGATGCCGGGTGTAGTGGACATTCATGTACACTTCAATGAACCCGGACTCGCCAGTTGGGAGGGATTCCGGTCTGGATCGGCATCCCTTGCCGCAGGGGGAATCACAACCTATGTCGATATGCCGCTTAACGGCGTACCGCCAACCACAAGGCCGGAAGCATGGGAGATGAAAAAGAAAGCAGCCGTAAACCAATCGTATGTTGATTATGGCTTCTGGGGAGGGTTGGTTCCCGGCAATCGTGAGGAACTTGCTCCACTGTCACGGCTGGGTGCTGCCGGATTCAAGGCATTTATGTCCGAGCCGGGTGGAGAAGGGGAAGACATCTTTGCCAGAGCCGATGACCATACACTACTGGACGGAATGAATGAAATTGCAAAATTAAATCGTGTGCTCGCACTTCATGCAGAGGACGAAGGCATGGTTGCCGAACTTGGCGCGAAAAGCATTGCAGAGGGAAGGACTGAACCCATGGACTATGTCCGGTCACGTCCTGTGGAAGCCGAAGTCGTCGCGGTTGCCCGGGCGTTGAAATATGGTGAACAGACCGGTTGTGCGCTTCATTTTGTGCATATTAGTACCAGGGAAGCACTGGATCTGATTGCAGAAGCCAAACGGCGTGGGCAGGATGTCACTTCGGAGACATGCCCTCACTATCTGACACTGACCGATCAGGATGTGGTTCGATTAGGTGCTGTAGCGAAATGCGCTCCACCGCTTCGCAGCTCTTCCGAACAGGAGCAGTTATGGGATGCACTGACTTCAGGATTGATTGATGTTATTGCTTCGGATCATTCTCCATGCCCCCCATCCATGAAACAATCCGATAACTTTTTTGAAATCTGGGGCGGTATATCCGGGGCGCAAAGCACACTGCTAATCATGCTGGAGGACGGACATCTTCAGCGCAATATCGATCTCCCGTTGCTCGGAAGAGTGCTCTCCCTGCAACCTGCCAGAAGGCTTGGTCTGGAGAGCAAAGGAGAGATTGCAATTGGCAAAGATGCCGATCTCGTCCTGATTGACTGGGAGAAAAGCACGATCCTGAACACGGAGGATCTGCTCTATACGCATCAACAGAGCCCTTATGTGGGACGTACATTTAACTGTCGCATTGCAGACGTATTCTGTCGTGGGCAACGTGTATATAACTCGGAATCTGGATTATCTCCTGAACCTATTGGGAAGCACATTGCAGCCCACTCCTCTAATCCCATCGAGGCGGGAACGGGGGAGACGTCATGAATGAGTCTGGAGTATACCGGTCATCCGGTACGAATAATCCGCCTATTCCTTTACCGAATGTGGAACAGGTGGAGCTGCAAGCCATGCTTGACTGGCTGTCGACGTATGGTGCGGATACACAAGGTGGCGTCACACGACTGTTGTATGACTCAGCTTGGTGTGAAGCACAGGGTGCCCTTTCTGCCAAAATGCAGGAGAAAGGACTGTCTCCCGAGTTCGACCAGTCCGGTAATCTATATGGCACACTCAAGGGCGAGGGTGAGGAATCAGCGACTGGTGCTGAAGAATTACCGATAGTGACCGGATCACATATTGATTCTGTCGTGTATGGTGGCAAGTATGACGGTGCTTACGGTGTGGTAGCTGGAGTCCTGGCATTGGAGTATTTACAGAAGCATTTCGGAGCACCGAAGCGCACACTTCAAGTGGTATCGCTATGTGAAGAAGAGGGGAGTCGCTTTCCTTTCGCGTATTGGGGTTCACGCAGTATAACAGGCATAACGGCTCTGGAAGACGTAGAGCATTTGAAGGATCAAGATGGTGTTACTTTTGCACAGGCGATCCGGGATGCGGGCTTTGGACCTGATAGTGCATATAGACCCGCCGCGAAAAATTACGGTGCCTTTATTGAACTTCATATTGAGCAAGGTCAGGTTCTGGAACGTCTCGGACATTCGATTGGAGTTGTATCCGATATCGTAGGTCAGAAGCGGTTCAGCATTACCGTCAGCGGAGAAGCGAACCACGCGGGAACGACGCCAATGTCTTGGCGCAAAGACGCACTTGCCGGAGCGGCCGAGATGATTGCTGCGGTAAGGAATATCGCATTGGAAGCAGGAGAACCGCTGGTTGCCACAGTTGGGCGAATCACAGCCGATCCGGGTGTTGGGAACGTGGTTGCTGCCCGGGCGGTGTTTTCACTGGATATCCGCCATATTCGGCAGGAGAGTATTGATCGCTGCTGGCAGGATATGCTCCAGGCTTTTAGTCGTATCGCAGCCGAGCAGCAGCTCGGACTGGACTGGGAAGAACATCTGTCGGTAACACCCATTCCTATGAATGCCGAGATGATCTCGGACATTCAAGATATCTGTGAGCAGGAGCAATTGTCCTATTGGCCAATGCCAAGCGGGGCAGGACATGATTCGCAGATTTTTCAGCCGGCTTGTCCGACGGCCATGATCTTTGTGCCGAGCCAGGACGGTATCAGTCATAATCCACTTGAATATACAGCTGAAGCAGACCTGATGCACGGTTTTCAGGTTCTGGTCCGGCTACTCTATAAATACGGTTACGGGAGTTGAATGCAGATGTCCAACTATAAAGAGTTATCTCCGTCCTTGCGGACCATTATGACCCCGGGACCCGTTGAGGTTGATCCACGCGTACTTAGAGCATTATCCTTTCCAATCCTGGGTCAGTTTGACCCGGAGTTCACATCCTTGATGAACGAAACGATGGCGATGCTGCGTGAGTTGTATATGACAGACAACGATTGGTGTTATCCGGTAGACGGTACATCCCGTTCAGGTATTGAAGCTGTGTTGGTCAGTCTGATCCAGCCCGGTGACAAAGTTCTCGTCCCAATCTATGGACGATTCGGACATTTGTTGGTTGAAATCTCGGAACGCTGTGGTGCCGAGGTTGTCTTTTTTGAAACGGAATGGGGAACGGTATTTGATCCGGAAGAGGTGATCAAGGCGATTCATACCCATAAACCGAGTCTGGTTGCGATGGTTCACGGTGAAACATCCACCGGACAGATGCAACCCCTTGCCGAGATTGGCAAATCCTGTCGCGAGCTTGATATTTTACTCGTTGTAGATGCTGTGGCAACCATTGGCGGCACACCCGTGGAGACGGATGCCTGGCATCTGGATGCGGTGATGGGCGGCACGCAGAAATGCCTGTCTGTTCCTTCAGGGATGGCACCTCTCACATACAACAGTCGTGTGGAGCAGAAACTGATGAGCCGCAAAACAGTTGAACGCGGACTCCGAGACGCAACCAGTGCACGGGCAGAAGGCCGCACGATTGCCAGCAATTATTTTGACCTGAGCCAATTGCAGGATTACTGGAGTTCCGCACGGTTGAACCACCATACGGAGGCCACCTCCATGCTATACGGTCTTCACGAAGGATTGCGCATTCTGCTGCAAGAAGGGTTGGAGGCCAGGTTCCAGAGACATCGGGTCAATGAACGTGCATTGGTCGCCGGAGTTCAGGGAATGGGATTGCAGTTGTATGGGGATATGTCCAGTAAACTTCCGGTGGTCACTTGTATCAAGATTCCTGAGGGAATCGATGGCGAGTCGGTGCGCAGCATGTTGCTGAACGATTTCAGCATTGAGATTGCCAGTTCATTCGGACCGTTGAAAGGTCAAATCTGGCGGATCGGTACGATGGGATTCAGCTGCCAACGCAAAAATGTACTTCATGTGCTCGGAGCATTGGAAGCTGTTCTTCTCCGTCATCGTCATGTGTTACCAGCCGGTGAAGCCGTTCAGGCAGCGATGGATGTGTATGCAGGGAAGGAGGGCGCCTTATGTTAAACCAAATGCCAATCTCCAGAGAGGTCATGGTCACCACTCCTCATTACCTGGCGAGTGCTGTAGGAAGCTCCATCCTCCAGCAAGGCGGGAATGCTTATGATGCCGCTATTGCGGTCAGTGCAGCACTAGGTGTGGTATATCCGCATATGACCGGACTTGGCGGGGACGCCTTCTTCCTGATTCATGATGGGACGAGCGGTGAGATTACCGCCTATAACGGAAGTGGCCGCTCAGCCGCAGGCATTCATGCCGATACGTTCAAAGCGATGGGTATGAATGCCATTCCTCAGCGCGGTGTGCTTAGTGCCATCACGGTTCCTGGAATGGTGGATGCTTGGTGGGAAGTCTGGTCCCGGTACGGAAAGTTACCGTGGGAGCAATTGCTTGAACCTGCCGCGCAGTATGCGGAAAAAGGGTGCCCTGTATCCCGAAATCTCCGCCTGTGGATGGAAAGGGATGAAGATTTCATACTGGGTCACACACCGCTGCGAGCGGTATTTGCCCCTTCGGGTACACTTTTGCAGGAAGGCGAGCTGCTGATTCAGCCTGAACTCGCTAACTCCATTCGTCTGATTCAGACGGGAGGGCGAGATGCTTTTTACACAGGGGAGCTTGCGGATCGTATGACTTTGGCTATTCGTGAGGATGGGGGCATGCTTGCACCAGCGGACTTTGCGGGTCATCGTGGCGAGTGGGTGAAACCGGTCAGTACGGGGTATCGTGGCTATGAAGTTCATCAGATGCCGCCCAATTCGCAGGGATTCTCGATGCTGATGATGTTAAATATGTTGGAGCATACGGATCTGTCCTCGGTTGCACGCACATCACCGGAATTCTATCATCTGATGGCGGAAGTGGTGAAAAAGGCGTTTCGGGATCGTGACCGTTATCTGACGGACCCGGATTTCAGGGACATTCCGCTGGACCATCTATTATCCAAGGATTACGGAGACCAATTGTGGAATGAGATTCAGGCTGCTCCACCTGTGGCACAGCCGTTTTTGTCCAAAACGATAGGTCAGGATACCGCGTATGCAGCGGTTGTCGATAGCGAAGGCAATGCCGTTTCCTTCATTCAAAGCCTGTATTTTGACTTCGGTGCAGCGTATGTTCCAGGGGATACGGGGGTTATCATGCAGAACCGGGGGTCCTTTTTCTCCTTAGATCCGAGAGATGCCAACGTACTGGAACCAAATAAACGCTCATTCCATACTCTCATGCCGGGCCTCGTTACACGAGATGGCAAACCTTATATGCTCGTGGGCACGCAGGGAGGAGAAGGTCAGCCACAGACGCAATTATCGGTGCTTACCGGAGTGCTTGATTACGGACTCAACATCCAGGAAGCGATAAGCCTGCCGCGTTGGGTGTACGGACGTACCTGGGGTGAAGAAGGCGATACGATGCGTGTGGAGAACCGATATCATGATGACGTATGTGCAACCCTTGCCCAGTGGGGACATAACGTTGAAGCCAGAGCGCCGTGGGACGGGATTATGGGACAGTCGCAAGGCATTGTCATTCGTGAGGACGGCATGATTAGCGGCGCAGCAGATCCCAGAGGCGATGGAATGGCTATTGGATGGTAACAGACAGCGATCGGAAGGTTAATCTGTCATCGGAGTACAAGTGTAAATATGTATGAGTTGAACGATATAGACAGACACAGATAGGGGAGATTGGCATGGGAACGATCCTGCTAAAGGGCGCACAGCTTGTGACAATGAATGCAGAAGAGGAAGTGTTCATCGGAGATCTATTGATCGAGGATAACAAAATCAAGGAGATTGCAGCGCACATCGACGTTCAGGCTGATCAGGTCATTGATGCTCGCGGTAAAGTGCTGCTGCCAGGCTTTATCCAGACGCATATTCATCTATGTCAGACCTTGTTCCGCGGACGTGCGGATGATCTGGAACTGATGGATTGGCTCCGTCAACGCATCTGGCCGCTGGAAGCAGCGCATGATGAGGAGTCCGTCTATTATTCGGCAATGCTTGGACTCGGGGAATTGATCTCCAGCGGAACCACGACCATTCTGGATATGGAGACGGTACATCACACAGACTCGGCGTTTCAGGCGATGGCACAGAGTGGCATCCGGGTCATTTCCGGCAAGGTAATGATGGATCATGGAGACGAGGTTCCCGAACCCTTGCGTGAGAATACAGCAACTTCACTGCAACAGAGTGTGGATCTGCTAGAGAAATGGAACGGTTTTGGCGGAGGTCGTATTCAATATGCTTTCTGTCCACGCTTCGTAGTATCGTGTACCGAAGAATTGCTGGTAGAGGTGCGCGACCTGTCCAATAAATATCATGTCAAAGTCCACACCCATGCCTCCGAGAATCGCGGAGAGATCGAACTGGTAGAACACGAACGGGGAATGCGCAATATCGTATACCTTGATCATATCGGTTTGGCTACCCCAAGATTGGTGCTGGCCCACTGTGTATGGCTGAGTGAGGAAGAGAAGGAGATCATCCGCAAGCGCGGTGTCAAAGTCACTCACTGTCCTGGGTCGAATATGAAACTTTCCTCCGGGGTAGCGGATATTCCGGATCTGCTGAATCGTCAGATCGCGGTTGGGATCGGGGCCGATGGTGCCGCGTGCAACAACAATCTGGATATGTTTCAGGAGATGCGCCTCACGGCCCTGATGCAGAAGATTCCTCATGGCCCAACGGTGATGGATGCCCGGACCGTATTGCGTATGGCTACTATGGGTGGTGCAGAGGTGCTCGGCTTGTCGAAGGAAATCGGCAGTCTCGAAGTGGGCAAAAAGGCAGATATGCTGCTGCTGGATCTGGATGATTTCCACACGTATCCTTCCTATGAGACGGATGTATATTCCCGCGTAGTATATTCTGCAACTAGAAGCTGTGTGGACACCGTTATTATTGACGGAAGTATCGTACTCAAGAATCGCAAGATTCAGACGATCGATCGTGGCATTGTGCTGCGTGAGTCGGATAAGAGCATTGCGAGATTAATGAAGCGCATCTGATTGAAGGAAGCTTATGCGATTCCAGAAAGGATGGAGACCGATATGGAAATGCATGATCTGTGTGCAATCGCAGCCCGCGAAACGCGCTGCGTGCTCGCAACAGCGATCAAGGTAGAGGGTCATGCTTACCGTAAGCAGGGAGTCTCTATGCTGTTGACCGAGGGTGGCATAATGTATGG
This sequence comes from Paenibacillus amylolyticus, assembly GCF_001570725.1. GTDB lineage: Bacteria > Bacillota > Bacilli > Paenibacillales > Paenibacillaceae > Paenibacillus > Paenibacillus amylolyticus_A. The sequence goes on along the minus strand of NZ_BCNV01000001.1, from coordinate 2,569,348 downwards.
CAGTATCAGTCCGGGATGCCTGGAGAGTGATCTTCAGGCCCGGGTGAGCCATGTACTGGATACGAAACAGATGGAATTCGCGGAATACGACATGCGTCCTGAGGATGATCTGTCATGGGGTGAGACGATCGGGTGCGGTGGACTCGTTGTTGTGTTGCTTGAACCTGTATGTGGTGAACTCCGACATACGTTGCAGAAGATGCATGAGTGTTTGCAATCCGGGGCTACAACAGCGTTAACCCGAATGTTCCAAGATGATTATACGAAGGTGCAATATGGCTGGAAACGGATTGAGTCCATGGAAACGGGGCAAAAGTCAATTTTACGTCCTTCGCTCGTCCCTCCTCATTATCGCGTGGCGAATCATAATCAATCGCCATTGCAGGTTGATGTGCAACACAGCAGCGGAAATACCAAGCATGAACATACAACATCAACAAAATATTCTCCCGATATACCTCGCCTTACGCTTGTGCCTGAAGTGGCATCTGCTACGTCAAACGGATATCACTCTTCCCATCTATCCGCTAATTCACAACATATCTCTGAGGCTGATGCTGAAATACCGACAAACGACGGGGTTTCAACGAATCCCTGGGACCTCCCGCAGCAACTTACTTCGCTGTACACACCTAAACCTCGCCTGATTATCATCGGAGCCGGGAATGATGTTATTCCTGTTGCCAGACTCGCCCGATCCGCAGGATTCCGTGTGGTTGTAGCGGATTGGCGAGAGTCCTTATGCACCTCGGAGCGGTTCCCTGAAGCTGAATTTGTACTTGGTTTCCCACGTGAGATTATGCCTCTGTTAAATGTGAACAACCGGGATTATCTGATTCTAATGAGTCACAATTTCCCGCGCGAACGTGAACTGTTGGAGATGCTGGTGGACTGTGAATATGCGTATCTTGGCATCATGGGTTCCAAAACACGAACGGCCCGTCTGCTTGATGGTTTACCATCCTTGAGAAATATACACTCTCCCGTTGGTCTAAGTATCGGAGCGGACGGTCCCGAACAGATTGCCATCAGCATTGCTGCTGAATTGATCGCGTGTAAACATAAGGTCTCTTCCTTGAGTTCCGAGTTGCAGAAGGGGAGCGTTGTACATGCGAATGACGGGCATAGTTCTGGCAGCAGGTAAGAGTCGTCGCCTTGGTCGGGATAAACTCTCGGTTATCATGCCTGACGGAAGGTCACTGGCTGCATGGTCACTGGAAGCTGCGTTGAATTCGGAGTTGGATCAAGTGGTTTGTGTGGTCAAACCGGAAGATTCGCTCGCATGGCTACCATTAAAATGGTTTGATTCTGCCACGTATGCCTATCATCCTACAGCGAGACTTCGAATTGTGGTCTGTGCTGACTATGCTTTCGGTATGGCAAACTCTCTTCATTCTGGCGTATTGTCCGCCATGGAGTACAAACCGGAGGGCATTCTCATGCTTCTGGGGGATCAGCCTTTATTACAAGCACAGGATATCAATCTGGTGACCACAGCACTGGCTACCCACAAGCTGAGTGACTATGTCGCAGCTACCGACGGTGAGGGAGGTAAACCGCCTGTTGCTTTTCGCTCCCATATGTTCGGCCCTCTATTGTCCTTGCATGGAGATGAGGGGGCACGCAAAATTATGCGCAGCGCTAACTATTCAGGTGTACATGTACCACTGTCTGAGACTAGTTTCTGGGATGCGGATACAGAACCGGAATTGGAACGTATTCTGAATTATGTATACGAGTCGAAGCAGACAGACTAAATAACAGGAGAAGATTATTAACTATGTATAATTTAATAACATGATCAGGTCAGCCAGGCAGTCTGGTTGGCCTGTTTGTCTTCTTTTAACGTGTAATAAAAGAGAGCCTGTGTTAGCTTTCGATAGATCATGATGCATCAAGCACAAATGGAACGCAGGTTTTATACATTTATCCAAAACGATGTGAAGGTAATTGACGTTGCTGCTGAACTCTCATATGATTTGAAGAATTATCTGGATCAGACGGTTGAATTTCCTGCCCATGGAAGAGAGAGAAAGGGGATGCAGCGATGGTAACACCGGCATACGGTTCTGGAGCCATGCCATCGGTATGGCAGCCTGAGAACCTGCAAGAACTACAAACATTGAGAAGTAAACTGAAGGGAATATGTTGTTTTACGGCAGGCGGAACATTGCTGCGAACCCAGTGGGAAGGTGGCTTAATTCCAGCGCCTGAACACATGATTAATCTGGGTCGTATTCCTGAAATGAGCGGTGTATCTATTCGTGGAGATGAGCTGGTCATTGGAGCCATGACCCAATTGAAGGAATGTGCCTCACAAGCGTTGCTGCATCAACTGCCGATCCTGCAAGAAGCGGTGAATGCAATTGCTGCTCCTTCCATTCGTAATGTGGCAACCATTGGCGGGAATGTTGTATCCGGAGTGGGTGATACACTGACTGCTTTGCTTGTATATGATGCGGAGCTGCACTGGTTGACGGACAGCGGCATCGAGATCCGTAGTGTGTCTTCCTGGCTTCAGGGTGGACGTGATGGCAGTCGTAATCCAGGAGACGTATTAATCTCGATTCATATTCCGATGAGACCGTCTTCTATGCTTGATGCGAACAGTGAGTACAGACCTGTTGCACGAGAAGTTTCCTTTTATCGCAAGCTGGGTCGACGGGAAACGTTCAGTGCATCGCTGGTGACGGTTGCGTTGTATGGGGAGATTGATTCGGATAACCGCTGGAGCAAGATTGCAATTGCGGCTGGCGGGGGCTCAGGCATGGCGATGCGACTTCTGGAGTCAGAACAACAGCTTCTTGGTAGCGAAGCTTCTGTTATACAAGCGGCGACTCTCGCAGCTGCTGTAGCTAGCGAATTTACGACGTATGGCGATGCATTTTCAACTGAACATTATCGCAAGCAGACTGCAGGCAACATGCTTGGCGCCGGGCTATGGGAGGCACTTCACGAATAGAAGAATGGGATCACACGAAGGGGGAGAGGGATCATGCTGCTGAATCGGGAACAGAGCGGGAAACGTTGGCACCTGCGGCCAGATGGGGCACCCAAAGTAACAGGGCAGCTTCAATATCTGACGGATATGACGCTACCTGACATGATTTATGGCAGAGTATTGCGAAGCGAATATCCACATGCTCGTCTATTGTCTATAGATACTTCGGAAGCTGAGGCGTTGGAAGGTGTCTATGCCGTTCTGACTTCCAAAGATGTGCCTGGACTGAATCGTTTTGGCATTGCGACCCCGGATCAGCCTGTGTTCTGCGAGGATATGGTTCGTTATGTTGGGGATGCCATTGCAGCGGTTGCTGCAGATTCCCCGGAAAGTGCGGCCCTTGCGTTGGATGCGATCCAGGTAGTGTATGAGGAACTCACGCCACTGAATAGCACAGATGCTGCAATGGCTCCCGGCGCACCAGAGCTGCATGAGCATGGTCCAGGTAATGTACTGCATCGGACGGAGATCAAACGCGGAGATGCCGAGCATGCCTTTGCCATATGTGATCATATCGTAACAGAGACGTATTATACACCTCGCCAGATGCATGCGTACATGGAGACAGAAGGTGGCCTGTTTGTCCCGGATGAAGAGGGGCGGCTGAATGTATACGCGGCAACGCAACATGGCTATAAAGACCGGATGCAGCTTGCACGCATTATTGGCTGTCCTGAAGAAGATATCCGGGTGGTGTCTTCACCGATTGGTGGTTCATTTGGTGGAAAAGATGAACTCAACGTACAGCCCTATGGTGCATTGCTGGCCTTAAGATGCGGACGTCCTGTGAAAATGCATAATTCACGTAAAGAATCCGTTCGTGCAGGGCTGAAACGGCATCCAATGAAAATTGAAATGCAGACCGGCATGAGTCGAGAAGGCATAATTCAGGCGCATCGTGTCCGCATTACAGCGGATACCGGAGCGTACGCCACACTTGGTGCACCCGTGCTGAACTTCTGTACCGAGCATTGCCTTGGACCCTACGCCATTCCGAATGTGGATGTGGAAGGTGTGTCTGTGTATACGAATAACGGGCTGTCAGGTGAGTTTCGTGGATTTGGCGGGAACCAGGCGATTTTTGCGATGGAAGGCCAGATGGATCGGCTTGCAGAAATCATGGACATGGACCCTTGGGAGTTCCGTAGACGCAATATGAGGGAAAAGAATGATCCCGGACCGCTGAATCAACGGATTCTGGTCACCGATGGACTATCCCAAGTCTGGGAGGCATTGGATCGTTCCGAGTTGTGGCAAAAACATCAGCATCCTCCGGCAGATCCTGCTCTGCCGCCATGGATCAAACGCGGAGTTGGAGCAGCCATCGCCATGCACGGTGCAGGGCTGGGTTATGGCATTCCAGACCCTGCGGGAGGCCGTCTGTCCCTGAATAACGAAGGCAAGATTGAGGTGGCGTTCAGTTACGAGGAATTTGGCCAGGGGCTCGTTGCAACGCTGGAAATTATGCTATGTGATCTGTTCCAATGCAGTACATCGGACCTCAGTATCATCATTGGAGATACGGATCGTGTACCACACAGCGGCTCAAGTACCGCTTCGCGTTCAACAACCATGGCCTGGATGGCACTACAGCGGTTGCAGACTCCATTTCGGTCCCGTGCTCTCACGGTCGCGTCTGAAATGTCAGGCATTCCGGCGGATGAACTGGTAACAGGACCTGGTGGTATATGGCACAAAGGCCAGCTTCCTGCCGACATTTCAGAAGTAGAAACAGAATCAGGCTTTGTGGTCTCGTATGCCGAACTCGCGATGCAGGGCGAAGCCGATGAATGGATTTTTGATACAAAGTTTGATTACCCAACTACGCCGGACAACGTGGTAGGCGGGCATTATTTGTATACGTACGCGGCGGTTGCGGCAGAGGTGGAAGTGAATACCTTAACCGGAGAAACCAAGCTGCTGGATACACGCCATGTTGTGGCGGCAGGGCCGGTCATCAACCCTATGGGCTACATTGGACAGATTGAAGGTGGCAGTGTCATGGCCCTTGGATTTACGTTGACCGAGGATGCAGTTATGCAGGACAGCCGCTATCTAACGACCAACCTCGACACGTATCTGATCCCAACCATTCGGGATATTCATACCAATCTGGAGGTTGAGGCTATTGAAGACTTGCCCGAAGGTGATTCATTTGGCCCGAGAGGCATTGGTGAGATTGGTTCCGTAGCGCTTGCGCCGGCCATTACAGCCGCAATTCATCAGGCAACAGGCGTATGGGTCAACCGTCTTCCTGTACCGAGAGAACAACTGGTCAGGCCTTTACATGTACCTTTGCAGGAAGGAGTGAGTCCATCATGAGTAAACCACTTGAGAATCACTGGACAGCCGTTGTGAATGGGGAACAGAAACATCTGGAGATTGCGCAAACGACCCGACTTGTCGATGTGCTTCGGACTCATTTGCAGCTGACGGGTACCAAAGTATCGTGCGAAGTTGGTCGCTGCGGCGCATGTATGGTTCTGATGGATGGTGAGCCTGTGAATTCCTGTCTTGTTATGGCTTATCAATGTGAAGGCAGTGAGATTACGACCATTGAAGGTCTGCATGGCGAAGAGAAAGGCACTCTGCATCCAATTCAACAGGCTTTTGTGGAGGAAGGTGGTTTCCAGTGCGGTTACTGTACTCCGGGCATGGTGATCTCAACCAAGGCATTGCTGGATGTACATCCTGAGCCTTCACAAGATCAGATTGAAACGGGACTGTGCGGGAATCTATGTCGATGTACCGGATACGGGGGGATTATTCGGGCGGTACGAAAAGCAGGGGAACGTTGTGCGCTAACGGAAACATCTACCGAGGAAACCGTAAGTTGAGCTGGAACACAGGCCGAAGACATAAACGAGGGCAATTGAAGAAATGTACTTGAAAAAGCATTCGAACAGGAATGCTTTTTTTGTTGTTCATCCGGTTTTCTTCCAATTACACATCTAAGGTGAGATGAGGTTTCATACTCTAATTTGATTAAAGAATGAACCGTTTTCGTGAATTTTCAAATCGGATGAGAGAATGGAGGTATGATGTTCAAAATACGTGTATAAAAGAAGTTTAAACATTTACATTCACCATATATTTACAAAAATTGATGTGCGTGCTATGTTAACTATGAAAGCGCCATCATGAATGGGTTCATTGACATTTCATTATCATATTTCACTTGGGAGGGAAGATGGAATTGATGAAAAATTTGCTCAAAAAGGCAACCGCAATGATGCTGGCATTGGCCCTACTTCTTGGATTAATGACAGCGCCCGTTCATGCAGACACACCACTGTTCACCATCGAAAGCGAAAATGCGCAGCTCACCCCGGATCTTCAAGTGGTCACTTCAATCTATGGACAACCGAAGCCCGGATTCTCAGGGGCCGGATTTGTCTGGATGCAGAACTCGGGCACATTAACCTTCACTGTTACTGTCCCGGAAACCGGCATGTACGCGATCTCCACACGATATATGCAGGAGCTCAGTGCTGACGGAAGGTCTCAAAATTTAAATGTGAATGGTGTTACCAAGGGAGCGTACATGCTGCCTTACACGACAACGTGGTCGGACTTCGATTTTGGCTTCCATAAGCTGAATCAGGGTGCCAACACGATCGAGCTAAAGGCGGGTTGGGGCTTCGCTTATTTTGACACGTTCACAGTGGATCATGCTGATCTTGATCCCCTGAATGTGCAGCCAGTTCTGACTGATCCAGAAGCTACACCGGAAACTCAAATTTTGATGAATTATTTAACAGAGGTCTACGGAAACAACATCATCTCTGGTCAGCAAGAGATCTATGGAGGCGGAAATGACGGAGATACGGAGCTTGAATTCGAGTGGATTCATGATCTTACCGGAAAGTATCCGGCAATCCGTGGCTTTGATTTGATGAACTATAATCCGTTGTATGGTTGGGAGGACGGTACAACCGATCGCATGATTGATTGGGTGAATAACCGTGAAGGTATTGCAACAGCTTCCTGGCATATCAATGTGCCTCGTAATTTCAATACGTATGAGCTCGGGGACTTTGTCGATTGGAAAGAAGCTACCTACAAGCCAACAGAAACGAATTTTAATACAGCCAATGCGGTAATTCCCGGTACAAAAGAGTATCAATATGTGATGATGACCATCGAGGATCTGGCAGAACAATTGCTGATTTTGCAAGATAACGATGTGCCGGTGCTGTTCCGTCCGTATCATGAAGCAGAAGGCAACGGCGGGCTCAACGGGGAAGGTGCATGGTTCTGGTGGGCTTCGGCAGGCGCAGAAGTGTACAAAGAGCTATGGGATCTGCTATATACCGAACTGACCGAAACGTATGGCTTGCATAATCTGATCTGGACCTACAACAGCTATGTATACAGTACTTCTCCGGCTTGGTACCCGGGCGATGATCAGGTAGATCTTGTCGGGTATGATAAATACAATACGATCTACAACCGTTATGACGGTTTGTCCGGCGTGCCCAATGAGGATGCCATTACCTCGATTTTCTATAAGCTTGTTGAATTGACAGGTGGTACAAAAATGGTTGCCATGACGGAGAACGACACGATTCCAAGCGTGAAAAATCTGACAGAGGAGAAATCAGGATGGCTCTACTTCTGCCCTTGGTATGGTGAGCATCTGATGAGTTCTGCTTTTAATTACCCGGCAACTTTGAAAACGCTTTATCAAAGCGATTATGTTATTACGTTGGATGAACTGCCGAATTTAAAGGTTAACAATCCCAACCCCAGTGCATCCATCACACCTGTAAATGTTGAATTTGACAAATATACACCCAATCAAAGCGACAAAGCCGTAACCGTAAATGCGAACGGAAATACGCTGACTGCTCTTCGGGCAGGCAACAATGCGTTGACCGCAACGACGGACTATACCTTGAACGGAAGCACATTGCTGCTGAAAAAAGCTTACCTGGCAACTCTGCCAGTTGGCGAGCATTCGATTGTTCTGGATTTTAATCAAGGTCAGGACCCGGTGTTAAAAGTTAAAATTGTGGATTCAACACCGAGTACGAATGCTTCGATTTCTCCTGTGAATGCAACATTTGATAAAGCGACGAATCCGGCGCAGGATATTAGCGTATCTCTCACCTTAAATGGCCGTCAGCTTACAAGCATCACGAAGGGGAATTCTACGCTTGTATCAGGTCAGAATTATACAGCGTCCAGCTCTGCTGTTGTTCTGAACAAATCCTATCTCGCTACGCTGCCTTTGGGTCAGAACGTGTTGACCTTTCACTTCAATGGAGGAAATAACGCTGTGCTTACGGTGAACGTAGTAGATAGCACGGTTACTGTGCCAGCAGGGGATTTGACGATTCAAGCTTTTAACGGCAATACAAGTGCATCGACCAACGGAATCTCACCCAAATTCAAATTGGTCAACTCTGGTAGCTCGGCCATTTCGTTGAGTGATGTAAAACTCCGTTATTACTATACGATCGATGGGGAAGAAGCTCAGATTTTCTGGTCCGACTGGGCCAGTATGGGTAGTGCGAACGTAACGAGCAATTTCGTTAAACTGGCGACTCCAGTTGCTGGGGCGGATCATTATCTTGAAGTGGGTTTTACAAATGCGGCGGGAACGCTGAATGCAGGTCAGAGCGCAGAGGTTCAAGCTCGTTTCTCCAAAAACAATTGGACGAATTATACTCAGACTAACGATTACTCGTTCAAGGCATCCGGAAGTCAGTTCGCAAACCATGATAAGGTTACCGGGTATGTGAATGGTCAGCTGGTATGGGGAATTGAGCCGTAAGGAAGAAGCATGTTTCATGGGCTGGATCAGGGGTTGGACCTCTGATTCAGCCTTTTATTGTGTAGATGGTATACACCGCGATTAGACGGAATGTTCTTTTTCACGTTTAGTATGGGACGATGTATCCCTGTCTGTTAATATGCGATCTATTATCTTTTTCGTATGCCCCATGATGAACTGAAGGAGCAGACCTGCACAACATACGGTTAGCAATGTTCCAAGCCCGATCGGTCCACTGAGCAGAAACGCCAGTATCAAAAATACAAAGTAAATCAATGTTCTCGATATAAACAATGGAGTTCGAGTGATTTCGTGCAGGATTAATGTTAAGCGGTCAATCGGAATGGGTGCGAAATTGGTCTGTAAATAGATGGCTGTGCCGATACTTATGATTACTAGACCAATGATAAAAGTCATTAATTTGCTGTACCAAACTTCGGGCGTAATCAAGGATTCAGATACATAAAGCCAGATATCAATCCCAACACCTGTAATAAATGCGGTTACGAGCCCCAGAAACTCGGGTTTTTGCTGCTTCAAAAGCGAATTGCATCCTATTAACAGAAAAGCAATGATGATTTCCCAGCTTCCTACACTTAGCCCTACCTGATGGGACAGCCCTACCAGAAGTGCGTCAAATGGTGAGGTGCCCAGTTCAGATTGAATGGTAAGCGAAATGCCAAGCGTTAAGATTAGAATACCTGCGACAAAAAGTACATATTTCAATTTATTCAACCTCATCTTCTATATTATGTTGCAAATACAACAAAATTAAGTTAGATTCAATGTAATCCTTTTTTATTGCATTTGCAACAAATAATTAACTTGCTAAAGGAATGTGATGATAGATGACGATTCGTATAGAGATATGTACCGTTGAACAGGTGTGTGAACTACAGGAGATTAGTTATGAGACGTTTAATGAAACGTTTAAAGCGCAAAATTCACCCGAAAATATGAAAGCTTATCTGGAAAAGGCGTTTAATCGGGAACGATTAGAAACTGAACTTTCCATTGCAGATTCACAATTTCTTTTTATTTATCTCAATAATAAAGTGGCAGGGTACATGAAGGTGAATATCAATGATGCTCAATCTGAGAAGATGGGGGAGGGATCCCTTGAGATCGAGCGGGTGTACATTAAGAAAGAGTTCCAAAAACATGGGCTGGGTAAGGTGCTGCTCCATAAAGCCATAGAAATGGCAACTGAACATCAGAAGAGGAATATTTGGTTAGGCGTGTGGGAGAAAAATGAAAATGCCATCGCATTCTACGAAAAGATGGGATTTGTTCAGACCGGAGCCCATGCCTTTGTTATGGGAGATGAGGAACAGATTGATTTTATAATGACCAAAACGATACTGTGAGGGGATCATCGAGGGAAAAGCCTGAGAGAAAAAATGCTAAATGCAGAATTCTTTCAGGCTTGTTTATCTTTTGCCAGAATCGATGAATCATAAAATGGAGAAATTGAAGAAAAAAATAACATAATAAATATTATGTAAACTTATTATTTTCGATGACCATCATAATCTACATCTATGGCATTTGTAAAAGTTAAAGTCCTGATTAATACATAAAGGCCATCAAAATTTTGCCGGATAACGATGATAGAACTAGGTTGATTTCAAGGATTACCATTACAATTTATTAGTTCATTTTTGCGTTTGTAGAGCTAACCGAAAATCGTTTTCGCTCGTAGTCAGTCTGAGATGGTTTCTTTCTTAATAATCACCTTAAAAGCTGTATATTCCTTATGTTAAAAGAACTTATTGCGCATGAAATGGGTGTCCAAATTCATCATGTTGAATAATATGGATTTTTATATTTTAAATGGGAATTTATATTAACATTTAAGGTGAAACAATGGACGGATTGGAATGTTAAATCCAGCCGAAAAAGAAGTGAAATCAATCAAAATTTGAATTGGATAAATAAGGGATTAATTGCCGAAAAGGCGCTCCTACGCCGATTATAGATCAATTTCATATGGATTTGCGATGGATTTAGTACCGCTTTCACGTTATGCTTTTGAAAATTGGAAAGGAAGTGGGAAAAATGGAACGCGAACTGGCGTTGGAAATTGTCAGAGTAACAGAATTGGCTGCGTTAGCTTCAGCACCCTGGATGGGACGAGGCGATAAGAACAGTGCAGATGAAGCGGCTACTTTGGCCATGCGCGCCATGTTCGATTCCGTGTCCATTCGCGGCACGGTGGTAATCGGTGAAGGAGAAATGGATGAAGCACCCATGTTGTACATCGGCGAGGAAGTGGGCAACGCTGAGGGACCTGAGGTTGACGTGGCTGTAGACCCGCTCGAAGGTACAGAAATCGTGGCCAAAGGACTGAACAACGCTCTATCGGTTATTGCAGTGGCGGGAAAAGGTAACCTGCTCCACGCACCGGACATGTATATGGAGAAACTGGCTGTAGGCCCTGCGCTTGTAGGCAAGGTCAGCATTGAAGACCCGGTTGAAGTGACCCTGGAGAAAGCAGCAGCTGCTTTGAACAAAAACATCTCGGACCTCACTGTGATGATTCTGGATCGTGTACGACATGAGAGCACAATCAAGACGCTGCGTAAGGTTGGCGTACGGATCAAGTTCCTCAGTGACGGCGATGTTGCGGGTGCGATGGCACCAGCCTTCCCGGAGGCGGGCATTGATCTGTATGTCGGATCTGGAGGAGCACCGGAAGGTGTGCTGGCTGCAGCTGCATTGTCCTGCCTCGGAGGTGAGATTCAAGGCCGCCTGATGCCTGCCAACGCAGACGAATTCCAGCGCTGCCTGCAGATGGGGATCGATAATCCTTACAAAGTGTTAACGATGCAGGATATGATCGGCACAGAGGATGTCATTTTTGCCGCAACGGGTGTGACGCCAGGTGAGATTCTGGGAGGGGTACGGTATCTTGCGGATGATCGGGCCGAGACCGATTCGATTGTTATGCGTGCCAAAACCAAAACAATTCGATTCATTCGTTCCCAACACTTCCTGCCTAATAAAGAAGTGCTACACAAAGTAAGACAGCTGCAATCCACGCCAGAACCTTCGGATCGCATTCATGTGAAAACGTTAGAACAGGCGGAGTTTAGTCAATCCTCCGTTAATCAGGGCGTAACAACGACGTTGTAATTGGTCTTAAGTAGTTGTTAAAAGGATGGGGAACGGGTTCAATCCATTCCTCATCCTTTTTGTGTTAAAAGCATTGACAACGGTTACATGGCATGAGAAAATGTACGCGCGTACATAAATATTGATTTTTAATTACTATTTGATTTACTGATGAGCTTGAAGGGGGTGAAATTCATGGCATCTCGTAAAGAAGTGGCTGATCTTGCGGGTGTTTCCGAGGCGACGGTCTCCCGGGTGCTTAATGGGGTAGGCCCTATTAAAGAAGAGACACGCCGCAAGGTCCTTGAAGCTTCCGAACAGTTAGGCTATGTGCCCAGCGCACTTGCTCGCAGCTTTGCCAGAAGTAAAAGCGGGAACCTTGGCGTGGTGTTACCTTATGTTCCGAAGGCGCATCTGTTCTCGGCTTATTTTTTCTCGGAAATGCTGAGTGGAATTGGAAGCAAAGCCAGAGACAATGGCATGGACCTGCTGGTTATGTTCCGGACACCGGGTGAAGTGATGAATTATACGGATCTGTTCCGGCGTCAGAAAGTGGACGCTTGCATTATCCTTGGTGCCAGAGATGAACATGAAGAACTGGCGGCCATGCAGCAACTTCATCAGGAAGGACACCCATTCTGTGTCATGAATCAGCATTTTGAGGGCCAATCGTTCATGGAAGTGGACGCGGATCATGTGGAAGGAAGCAGGCTTGCGATACGTCATCTTACGGATCAGGGGTATCGCAAAATCGCTTTTCTCAATGGTCCGGATAGCTATTCCAACAGCCAGGAGCGAATGGAAGGTGTCCGTCTGGGCCTGCAAGAAGCGGGTATGGAGCTGGACCCGAGCCTATTGCTTGAGGGGAATTACAGCAGACGAAGTGGCATTGCAGCCGCGGCAATTATAGCAGATCGGCTCCATGAGATCGACGCTGTATTTGCGGCCAATGATCGAATGGCTATTGGGGTTATGCATGGTTTGCGTGAGCGGGGAATAGGGCCTGCGGATTTTCCAGCATTCGTGGGGTATGACGACTCCGATGCTGCCGAGATGGCGGTTCCACCGCTGAGCAGCGTCAGGGTTCCCTTTTTTGAGATGGGTGAACTTGCAGTATCGAAGCTTATGCATGGGTCTGTGGGCGATACACATAAAGCGAATAACTCTGTTGTATCCGTAACTGAATCAGCAAGAGCGTTGTTGCCTACCGAACTGATCATCCGTGCTTCTTCTATCCGTCAATAGTTTAATGGTGCACATATTGAAAGACTTTTTATTATTCCAAAGGAGGAAATGACCATGTCAAATCGTCTTCGTGTCGGAATGGTTGGATACAAGTTTATGGGGAAGGCCCACAGTAACGCTTATCGCAGTCTGCCGATGTTTTTCCCGTCTGCTCCGCTGCAGCCTGAGATGTCCGTGATCTGTGGACGTAACGAGCAGGGAGTACAGGAGGCAGCGAATCAGTTCGGCTGGTCCGAGAGTGTAACGGATTGGCGAGAACTGGTGAAGCGGGATGATATCGATCTAATTGATATTAACGCGCCAAGTGATGCCCACAAGGAAATTGCGTTGGAAGCGGCTCGTCAGGGCAAGCATCTGTTCTGTGAGAAGCCTCTAGCCTTGTCGCTTGCGGATTCGCGTGAGATGCTTCAGGCAGCAGAGGACGCTGGAGTCGCCCATATGGTGGGGTTCAACTATCGTTTCTCACCAGCAGTGCAATTGGCGAAGGATCTGGTCGAGAGCGGACGACTGGGTAAGATCTATCATTTCCGTGCGTTTTTCCTTCAGGACTGGATCATGGACCCTTCGTTCCCACTGGTATGGCGTTTGCAAAAAGAAGTGGCTGGCTCCGGTTCACATGGAGATCTGGGTGCGCACTTAATCGACCTGGCTCGTTTCCTCGTTGGTGAGTTCCAGGAAGTCATCGGCATGAGCGAAACCTTCATCAAAGAGCGACCGCTTGCAGCCGAGATGACCGGGCTGAGTGCAAAAGGCAGTTCGAATGCGGATGCACCCAAAGGAGAAGTGACCGTCGATGACGCTACGCTGTTCCTGGCACGATTCGCAGGAGGTGCGCTGGGCAGCTTCGAGGCTACACGCTTTGCGGCGGGGCATCGCAGTACGAATTCGTTTGAGATTAACGGTAGTCTCGGCAGCGTACGATTTGATTTTGAACGGATGAACGAACTCGAAGTTTACTTTACAAAAGATGAAGAGGACGTACAGGGATTCCGCCGTGTACTGGCGACCGATCCTGCACACAAATATGCCGAAGCTTGGTGGCCTGCCGGACATACGATTGGTTTCGAGCACACGTTCACGCATGAAATGCTGGAGCTGGTGACAGCAATTTCTGAAGGACGCCAACCATCACCGAGTTTCCATGATGGGGTCGCTTGTCAGGCTGTACTGGAAGCGGTAGAACGTTCGGTGACAGAGCGGCGTTGGGTGACGCTTGAAGAGATGTGAGCAAGCAAGACATCGAAGTCAGGATGAGGTTGAACACAACTAAACTAGGCGAAAGCGAGTGAATAAACGATGAGCAAAGCACTGATTGTATGGGGCGGCTGGGATGGACATGAACCGGAGCAGGTAGCAGCGATTTTTGAGCGTATTTTGAAGGAAGAGCAGTTTGAGGTTGAAGTCTCGAATACGTTGGAGTCTTATGCGGATGCAGAGAAGCTGCTGGGTCTGGATCTGATCGTGCCGTTGTGGACGATGGGACAGATTGAGCAAGAACTGGTCAATAACGTATCAGCGGCTGTTCAGAGCGGTGTGGGCTTGGCTGGTCTTCATGGTGGGATGTGTGATGCCTTCAGAAATAACGTGGACTGGCAGTTTATGACGGGTGGACAATGGGTTGCTCATCCAGGCAACGATGGTGTGGAGTATATGGTGAACATGAAGCGCGGCTCTAGCCCGTTATTGGATCATATTGAAGATTTTCAGGTGAAAAGTGAACAGTACTACCTGCACGTAGACCCGGCAGTGGAAGTGCTGGCAACGACTCGTTTTCCAGTGGCGACTGGTCCGCATGCAGCAAATGGACCGGTAGATATGCCGGTTGTTTGGACGAAACGCTGGGGCGCAGGAAGGGTATTTTACAACTCATTGGGACATCATGCAGACATTGTAGACATGAAACCCGTGACTGAAATGATGCGCAGTGGTTTCAAATGGACGGCAGCAGGCAAGGAGCTTGCGAAGAGCCGAACAGATGCAGTGAATGAAGTATACACAGGTATGGCGGACAACCAGAACTAATGAGATTGTAGTTTGATTGCACATGTAAAGTCGGTCTCAACAATTCATCCTCAATGGATAAACCATTTCTGTTCCACGGCGAAGGGAGCCCCAGGCATGAAAACAATGAAAGTAGGCATTATTGGCTGCGGTAAAATCAGCGGTATTTATATGGAAAACTGTCACCGGTTCGAGGTGCTGGAGCTTGTTGCTGTTGCGGATCTTGACCGGAAACGTGCCGAAGAGCAGGCTGCTGCCTATAACGTGCCTAACGTATACAGCGTCGACGAACTCTTGGCTGATCCCGAGATTGAGCTGATCATCAACTTGACGATTCCTTCCGTTCATGCGGATGTATGCTTGCGGGCGCTCGAATCAGGTAAACATGTGTATGTAGAAAAACCGCTTGCGGTAACCCGTGAGGAAGGTCAGGCCGTACTCGAAACAGCGAAGCGTAAAGGATTGCTCGTGGGTTGTGCGCCTGAGACATTCTTTGGCTCGGGTATCCAGACTTCACTTCAATTAGTGGAGGAAGGAGTAATCGGCAAGCCGGTAGCGGCGACTGCATTTATGATGAGCCGTGGACATGAGCACTGGCACCCAGATCCGGAGTTTTATTACGCGTCAGGCGGTGGGCCAATGTTTGACATGGGTCCGTACTATCTCACCGCATTGGTTCAACTAATGGGACCGATCAAGTCAATTGCAGGTATGACAGGTAAAGCCATGGAAGAACGGACGATTACGAGTGAGAAAAAGAGGGGCCAGACGGTTCCCGTTGAAATCCCAACTCACGTTACCGGTCTGTTACAGTTTGAACAGGGAGCCATTGGCACGCTGATTACGAGCTTTGATGTATTTGGCGGAAGTGCACTGCCGCCGATTGAGATATACGGCACGCACGGTACATTGCAGGTACCAGATCCCAACACCTTCGGCGGTCCAGTTCGTTACCGCTTGCTGGGTGAACAGGAATGGACGGAAGTTCCACTTCTCCCAGGGTATCAGGAAAATACACGCGGCATCGGTGTGGCAGATATGGCCTATGCAGCCCATAGCGGACGTGCACACCGGGCAAGTGGGGAGCTGGCATACCACGTTCTTGAGGCCATGTGGGCATTCCACGATTCATCAGATGAGCAGACATTCTACCAAATGAAAAGCTCGTGTCAGCGCCCAGCTGCATTGCCGGTGGATCTGCCATTGTATACATTGGATAAATAAGACAGCCATTATTGCTTATACCATGATAAACAGCCCCTTTTCCTTCAAACCAGGAAAGGGGCTATTTTTTATTAAATCAAAAAATCTAGGAATAACAGCGATCGCAAGGTTATTCTGTCATCGGAGTGACCAGTGTAAATATTCTTCAGTTCAACTTATATAGCGATTTAGGGCTCAAATCCCGCCTGACTGATCCAGATCTCATCCTCGGCAAAATAGTCTTTCATCCGCTGAACAACAGCTTTATACGCATCAGGATGATACCAATGCTCCATCCCCACTTGCTGATAGAGTGACTCCATTCCGAGTCGACGGGTGCGCTTGCCCTCACTGCCATCGCCCATGAAATAATCGTCAATGCACACACGCTGAACTAGAGGTCTCAAGATGGATGCAAACTGTTCACTGCTGGGTAATACGGGAGCAATCGCAACCTGTGTGGGTATCCCAGCATCCCGCAACTGTTCCAGTGCACGTAATCGGCCGGCAATCGGGGGAGCGGAAGGACTGAAATGCTTGCGCATATCGTCCAGGTCCGTCTCCACCGTCATGCTGACCCGAACCCGGTCACCCAACTGCAGTAGCAGATCGATATCCCGGGTAACAAGTGGACTGCGAGTCTGAACTAATACGAAATCCGGCGGATACTGTATCATCGTTTCAAGCAATGAACGCGTGATACGCTCCTTGTATTCGGCGGGTTGATACGGGTCAGTACTGGATGACATGAATATGGTGACTTTGCCTTTCGTCAGGGCACGCTGCAATTCTTTAGCGTACACTCGAGAAGCCTCCTGTTTCACATCGACCCAGCTTCCCCAATCCTCTTTGCGAAATAAGGAGACAGGCATCTGTCTGACATAACAATAGGAACAACCGAAGGCGCAACCAGTATAGGGATTCAGCGTATGTGTATATCCATTAAGGAACCCTGTCCCCTTGTTGAGTAACGTTTTGGGTACTTTGTAAGTAAGGTTCGTCTTCATGAGTTGTCATGCCTTTCGCGGTAGTGTGCAGGTGTGAGACCTGTGTGTTTGCGAAATACAGTAATGAAATAAGCTGAGTTGGGTATACCGACATGGCGGCCAATCTCGGTGACTGTGTGTCTGGTATGTTCAAGCAACTTTCGTGCTTCGGTAATTCGTTTTTCCTGAATATATTGAACGGGTGTGCGGCCAGTAATCCGCTTAAATACACGATGCAGATGATAAGGGCTACCATGACTTACTGTGGCAAGAACATCCAGGGTTAGAGGTTCGGCATAATGATGTTCGATGTAATCCGTGATCACATATATCCACTCCTGATCAGGTACCCGCTCGCCTGTTGGCTTGCAACGTTTGCAGGGTCTGAATTTTCGTGCTAACGCTTCTTCAGCATGTTGAAATATTAGGACATTCTCAACTTTAGGTGCTCTCGATTTACAGGAAGGTCGACAGAAAATACCCGTTGTCTGCACGCCGTAAAAGAACGTTCCATCATAAGAATTATCGTTGTGGATGATGGCATGCCAGTATTTTTCCTCTATAGATTCGGGCAGTATGCGATCTTGATCTCGACTTTCCACGGTGATCACCTCATCTCTAATTATACCCCTGATTCCAAGGGATTGACGAAGTTTCGACTTAAAAAGCAAGATATCAATATCTGGGTTATAGCTCCTTCCTTCAATCTGAACGAAATATGAGCTACAATATACAGGATGGTATACAGGTTTAGAACTCAAATGAAATTTATAGATGAAAGAGGTAGGTAGGCATGGTTCGTTTTGGCGTAGTGGGTACCAACTGGATTACGGAAAGGCTTCTGGAAGCCGCAGCACAGGTTGAAGGATTCGAATTGACCGCCGTGTATTCAAGAACTGAAGATAAGGCTAACGCATTTGCAGATAAATATGATGTTGAACACCGCTTCACCGATCTGGAAGAGTTGGCGGCAAGTGATGTGATTGATGCAGTCTACATTGCAACACCGAATACGGTTCATGCGGAGCAGGCTGAGCTTTTTCTGAGAAACGGCAAACATGTATTGTGTGAGAAACCTCTGGCTGCGAATAGCGCCGAAGTTCGAAGTATGATCGATACGGCACGAGAACATCAGGTTCTGCTCATGGAAGCGATGAAATCGACCCTTGTTCCCCAGTTCAAAATGGTGCAGAAGAGCCTGCATAAAATAGGGCCTGTCCGCAAATACGTAGCAGGATACTCTCAGTATTCTTCACGTTACGACAAGTACAAAGAGGGAATTGTCCTGAACGCATTCAAGCCTGAACTCGCTAATGGGGCGTTAATGGATCTCGGTGTGTATTGTCTCTACCCATTGATTACATTGTTCGGTGCACCTAACCGGGTTCAGTCCCAAGCGATGATGCTTGAATCTGGCGTGGATGGACATGGTAGCGTGCTGCTGGATTATGACGGGATGGATGCGGTCGTTACATATTCCAAAATCTCCAACTCTCATCTACCAAGCGAAATTATGGGGGAACTGGGCAGCATCATCATTGACAAGATTGGTTCACCGGAACATGCAGAGATACGATACAATGACGGTACGGTGGAGCAGCTCACAGTCGAACAAACCCATCCGGCGATGTATTATGAAGTGGAGGAGTTCGTGCATCTGGTTCAGCAGGGCCAAAAGGAATCGGACATGAACACGTATGAACGCTCCTATGTAACGATGCAGGTTATGGATCAGATTCGGAAGCAGATTGGGCTTGTATTCCCTAACGATTGATTCAATAACAGGAAAGGTAGCTGAGACGAGATGAGCAGAGATGAGCAGAGCAACAGTACAGAAGTGCAGAAAAACAGCAGAGAAGATCAGCAGTCCAATGAGTCTGGAGGCTTGGAACTGAAACAGATCGTTTTCATAGGAAGAACCTTCGAGGAATATATGAAGATGTTCAATCTAACGGTGGAGGATCTTACAGGCAAGTCCATTCTGGATTGTCCAGGCGGTGCCTGTTCGTTTAGTAGCCAAGCGCGCAAATTGGGTGCCAACCCCATGGCCGTGGATATGGCCTACGAATACGAGATCGACGAGCTTGAAGTAAAGGGATTTCAGGACATTGAGCATACGATGAAAAAGATGGAACCGGTGCAAGGAATATATGTATGGGAACAATTTGGATCAATCCAGGGGTTAAAGGAAGAACGAACTCGTGCTATCACAGATTGCATCGCAGATATGAGAATGTTTCCTGACCGTTATGTGGCGTCTGTGCTCCCGGATCTACCTTTTGCCGATGAACAATTCGATATGACGTTATCCGCCCATTTCCTGTTTACGTATGCGGATCGATTGGATGTTGATTTTCATGTTGCAACCGTAATGGAACTGCTGCGTGTGACCAAACGAGAGGTTCGCATTTTTCCGACAGTTGATCTGTCTGGCAAACGTTACAAGCATATGAATGCGTTAAAATTAATACTCGAAGAGCGTGGGTGCACCGTATCCGAAGAACCAACAGCATATGAATTTCAACGGAACGCTCACACCATGCTTCAAATTGTTAAACATAATCGAACAAGATAGGAGGTTTTTTTGGATGAATAAAGTACTTATACTTGGGGGTACACGTTTCTTTGGTAAACGTCTCGTAGATCACTTGCTGTGGGAAGGGAAGTCTCAGATCACAGTCGCGACTCGTGGTAAAACGGATGTCGACTTCGGTCCCGAAGTGAATCGAATCAAGATGGATCGTGAAGACCCTAAATCTCTGGCAGAGGTTGCGCAGACAGACATGTGGGATGTTGTGTACGATAATATCTGCTATTCACCGGATGCGGCGAAATCAGCATGTGAAGCTTTTGCAGGACGCACCAAAAGATACGTTCTAACATCTACACTGTCTGTGTACGGTGATCCCAGACCTGGATTTAAGGAAACGGATTTTGACCCATATACATATCCATTGCAGTATGGGAGTGCTGAGGATTTTTCGTATGGAGAAGGTAAGCGACTTGCGGAGGCTGTATTTTTCCAGGAAGCGGATTTCCCGGTTGTGGCGATGCGCATTCCCATTGTACTCGGGATTGATGATTATACGAGAAGACTTCATTTTCATATTGAACATGTGCAAAAAGGGAAACCGATCGGCATGCCGAATCCGGATGCGGAGATTGGATTTATTAATTCCACGGAAGCGGCAAGATTTCTCGCCTGGCTTGGACATTCGTCCATTAGCGGTCCGGTGAATGCAGCTTCCAAGGGTGCGATTACGCTGTCAGCCATGATGCATCTGATCGAGACCGTTACGGGCATGCAGTCCCAGGTCCTTACGGAAACTGTAAAAGAGGACATGTCACCCTTCGGAATTGAGCAATCATGGACGATGGAGACGACCAAGGCAGAACAAGCGGGGTATACGTTCGAAGCTCTGATGGACTGGTTCCCGGGACTCGTTCGTGAGGTCGCTCTCGCATTACAGTCTGAGCGGTAGAACATATCGGATTGTTGGAATAGAATGAACCTGACGAACCAAACGTCTTGAACGAACGGGTCATTCTAACGAATGAACATAAACAGGGTGCAACGAGAGCGTAATCTCCGGTGCACCCTGTTTATGTTGTACATTTTTCTAATTTGAACGGGACCTAATCCAGATAAGTGGGACTAATCATTTACACGATAACGGAGAGGACAGAAAAAACCTGAAAAAGCGAAGCGTTCGCCTAAAAGCTTTCTGAAAGAAAGCTGCATCGGAAGCATAAGCTATCTCCGGATTTCCCCTTTAAAAGGGAATGAAAAAATCTGGGGATAACAGCGATTGGAAGGTTGTTCTGTTATCGTAGTGTCAGTGTAAATAATTTTTTGGTCCACATATTTAGTCAACTCTTGGGCTAAACTCTAATTTTGCTCACGTGGAGCAGTAGCTGAAGCACGTATGCGCAGTTCTGATGGTAGAATGACGGTTTGGGGTTCGGAAGGGGCCTTGCCCTCAATCCGGTCGATCAGCATCTGTACGCCCTGAAATCCAAAGTCATATGCGGGCTGTGCAGCTACGGTCAGGAACGGATCGAAGGCTGAAGCCAGATCCAGATCGTCAAAGCACACGACAGAGATGTCTTCTGGAACACGCAGTCCCCGTTTGCGTAAAAGCCGGATGACCCCAATCGCCAGCATGTTATTGGCTGCAAAAATGGCTGTTGGTTGATCCGGTTGTGAGAGTAGTCGATCCAATCCCTCTTCATCGCTGAAATCCCGGTACCCGGTTCGAAGTACAAGCTCGGGATCAATATCTGCTCCAACCTCACGCAAACCCTCTATATAACCTTCCTCTCGCAGTCTGGCGGTAGAAACCTCCGAAGAACCATTGACCAGTGCAATGCGCCGATGCCCCAATTGCACCAGATATCGAATCAGAGCAATTGCGCCTTCCCGGCTATCTCCGGCAATCATATCTGACAAAATGCCAGGTACGGTACGATCCAGAAAGACAAAGGGGATGCGGCGTTCCTGCAACTGTTTCAGATGAGGAAGAGAACGATCCCCCGCAGGGGCATAGAGTACACCATCCACGCGAGTAGACAGAATCGCATCCACGTAATCCTTTTCCTTATTGTAATCCTCGTCACTATTGCCGAATAAAAGACGGTACCCACGAAGATGGGCTGCATCTTCAGCACCACGGGCCAGGGTTGTATAAAAAGGGTTGGTAATATCCGTAATGAGCAATGAAAGCATTTGGGTTCGTTGAAGCACAAGGCTGCGCGCATTGGAGTTCGGGATGTAGCCAAGTTCGTCGATCACCTGTTGCACACGTTCGCGTGTCGCGGAACTTATGCGACCTGTATGATTAATGACCTTGGAGACCGTCATGGCGGAGACGTTGGCTTTTTTGGCAATATCGTAAATGGTAATCATTAGAATCTAACCTTTCCGCAACATAGTCTTACCATTCTATAGGATAATGCCAATTGACAGCAAGATAGGCTCGTGCTATGTTAGGGTTACCGATAACCCTAATGGGTTCTGAACGTCTTTACTACATAAACCATTTCGTTAAATTCGCTCATGCACGTTCCATTTTCTTGAAGAGAGGAACTACATACAAGGCTGATTAATGAAATGGTCTATTGGTATTTTTTCAAATATGTAAACGTATTCAATTGTCGAACTGCTCTTGGTCATCTGTGTATGCAGCTCTTGTGTGCCACTCGGGTATCGGTTGTATTTCCGTCATTATCTTATTCCAATCAATGCACATGGGTCAGACAGAAGGTTTCTCAATTCAACCCAAATTCTATGAAACGAATTGAAGGAGGACACGCTAGTATGACACATCAGGATTATCGTTATAAGCAGGCTTTCCCCAAGATTGGTATTCGTCCCACGATTGATGGAAGACGCAAAGGTGTCCGTGAGTCACTGGAAGAGCAAACGATGCGGATGGCGACGTCTGTTGCCGAGTTGCTTGCAGCAGAACTACGTTATCCGGACGGGTCCGCAGTGGAGTGTGTTGTGGCTGAGACCTGTATTGGCGGGGTGGCCGAGGCGGCCGCAGCGTCAGAATTGTTCAGTCGTTCGAACGTTGGCGTAACGATCACCGTGACACCATGCTGGTGTTATGGTACGGAAACGATGGATATGTCGCCATCCATTCCTACAGCCATCTGGGGTTTTAACGGGACTGAGCGTCCGGGTGCAGTATATCTGGCAGCGGTACTCTCTGCCCATGCACAGAAGGGGATTCCGGCCTTTGGGATCTATGGAGAGGATGTGCAGGACGGCGGGGATACTACGATTCCCGATGACGTGCGTGAGAAATTGCTCCGGTTCAGCCGTGCAGGTCTTGCAGCCGCAACCTTAAAAGGGCAAGCCTATCTGTCTATTGGATCAGTATCCATGGGGATTGCAGGTTCAATTGTGAACGATTCATTTTTCCAGGAGTATCTGGGCATGCGCAATGAATACGTGGATATGAGCGAACTCACTCGCCGTATCGAAGAAGAAATCTACGACCCCGAGGAGTATAAGCTCGCACTAGCCTGGGTGAAGGAGAACTGTAGCGAAGGCCCGGACAACAACGCTGCCCATCTGCAAACGGATCGCAAACGCAAAGAGTACGAATGGGAAACCGTGGTGAAAATGACCCAAATTGTACGTGACCTCATGGCGGGTAACCCCAGATTGGCAGAGCTTGGGTTTACAGAAGAATCGATGGGCCACCATGCAATTGTATCCGGCTTCCAAGGACAACGGCAGTGGACAGATCATTCACCTAACGGTGATTTTCTGGAGTCGATATTAAACTCTTCCTTTGACTGGAATGGCAAACGTGCGCCTTATCTGGTTGCAACAGAGAATGATAGCTTGAATGGAGTGTCCATGTTGTTTGGTTCGCTACTGACACATACGGCACAGATTTTTGCTGATGTGCGGACGTATTGGAGTCCGGATTCAGTACAGCGTGTGACGGGACACCAGTTGGAAGGAAACGCGAAGGATGGCATCCTGCATCTGATTAACTCCGGTTCCGCAGCTTTGGATGGCACAGGACAACAGTCCAGAGACGGGAAGCCTGTCCTCAAGCCTTTCTGGGAAATTACAGATGAGGAAGTTCAGGACTGTCTGAAAGCAACATCGTGGAGACCGGCATCCGTAGAGTATTTCCGTGGGGGCGGCTATTCAGCGGATTTCCTGACCAAAGGCGGCATGCCTGTAACGATGACACGCCTGAATCTGGTCAAAGGACTGGGTCCGGTGCTACAGATCGCTCAGGGTTACACGGTTGATCTGCCTGAAGATGTGCATGATACGCTGGATCAGCGGACAGATCCAACATGGCCATCCACCTGGTTTGCGCCTGTTCTAACTGGATCAGGAGCGTTTACTTCCGTATACGAAGTCATGAATCAATGGGGCGCCAACCATGGCTCCATCTCGTATGGACACATCGGTGCAGATCTGATTACACTCGCTTCCATGCTTCGCATTCCGGTAAATATGCATAATGTACCTGAAACGGAGATTTTCCGTCCGCGTGCATGGGGATTATTCGGCACAAGTGAGCCGGAGAGCGCAGATTACCGTGCTTGCAGTGTGTTTGGTCCATTGTATCGTTAAAATAAAGTTCCATTCCTGTCAAACGCCATGTTCCTTGTGAAATGAGGTAACATGGCGTTCTCTTGAAAGCCATGTTCAGAACTCGAATACGGCTTATCGCGTAGAGTTAAGGAGGCTTGAAAGAATGGGCAATCAAGCAACACATGTGCTTGCTGCCGATTACGGCGCCGGTAGTGGACGCGTAGTCCGGGGTTCTTTTGATGGAAGAAGACTCTCGTTACAAGAAGTGCATCGATTCAACAACGAACCCGTGCAGCTGGGGGACGGTTTGTACTGGGATTTCTTGCGACTTTTTCATGAATTTAAACAAGGCATTGTGAAAGGGACGCAAGGCATCTCTCCATCGGTCCGTTCTATAGCAGTGGATACGTGGGGAGTGGACTATGGACTGGTAGATGGTGCGGGAAGATTATGCTCTAACCCGCGTCATTATCGGGAAGCACGCAACGCACAGTGGATGGAAGAAGTACTGCACACGGTGAAAGAAGAAGAACTGTACTCCATGTCCGGCGTTCTCCCACAGCAAATCAATACAGTATTTCAACTGCTAGGCAGTGTACGAGAGAATCTCGAAGGTTTGCGTCCGGATGTGCGCATGTTATTTATGCCGGATTTATTTCACTATTATCTATCCGGTCAGCAGGCTTGTGAGTATACGATTGCAAGTACCAGTGGGCTGTTGCATGCAGGCGAGGCGCGTTGGAATGAACATCTGATCGGACGTCTCGGTATACCGGAAACATTATTTCCAAAACTCGTTCAACCGGGTACCGTGCTGGGGCAGTTAACGAATGACTTATGCGCCGAATTAAGGACTGGGCCGATGCAGGTCATTTCAGTGGGCTCACATGATACGGCATCTGCCTTGGCAGCGATTCCTGCGATGGATTCGGATTTTGCTTTTATCAGTTGTGGAACCTGGTCTCTTATGGGTGTGGAGCGTGATACACCTGTATTGGATGACCGAAGTCGTGCATTGGGATTCACCAATGAAGGGACCGTGAATGGCAAAGTACGTACCCTGAAAAATCGTTCTGGCCTGTGGCTGCTACAGGAATGCAAACGACAGTGGGAACGGGAGAATCAACTTTTTACACATAAAGAACTGGTCCAGCTGGCTACCTTGGCAACGCCGCATCAATGTTACGTATCGCCGGGAGATGGTGTGTATTTGGCGCCAGGGAATATGGCTGAACGAATACGGCAACAATGCAAGCTCAGCGGACAGACAGTGCCCGAAACGACTGGAGCGATTGTGCGGTGTATTCTGGAAAGTCTTGCACTGGAATTCAGGCAGACGCTGGATGAATTGCAGTTGATCACAGGTACAAGACCTGGTGTAATTCATATGGTTGGTGGCGGTGTGCACAATCGTCTACTATGCCAGTTCACGGCTAATGCAGCTGGTGTTCCGGTGGTGGCAGGCCCGGCAGAGGCGACTTCAGCCGGGAATTGCATGC
The DNA here is from genome assembly GCF_001570725.1 of Paenibacillus amylolyticus. Taxonomy (GTDB): domain Bacteria; phylum Bacillota; class Bacilli; order Paenibacillales; family Paenibacillaceae; genus Paenibacillus; species Paenibacillus amylolyticus_A. Next base: position 2,543,451 of record NZ_BCNV01000001.1, on the reverse strand, counting down.
TGCAATTCCTTGCACATGGAGAAGTAAGTAGCTTGGCTGAGGTTCGAGAGGTTATGTCTGTTTCCTTCTCCCCCGAAACCTATGAGCCAGAGGATGCAGAATTGTGGCAGGAAGCTTATGAAAGCTACCAAAGTCTGAATCAAAGCAAAAAGTAATGAACAGATTCAATGAAATGAGTATGGATGCAAAATGCTAAAAAGAAAAGTACAGGAGTGGAGAAAACATGTCTGAACAACAAGTAAGGGAAGAGTTAACGAAATATGCCCGGAGAGCAGTTGCTCAAGGACTGGTGGTCGGTCCTGGTGGCAATCTGAGCGCTCGCTCTGGGGGAACGATGCTATTGTCTCCGAGTGGTTATGCACTTGAGGATCTGGAGCCTGACGAATGGATCGCCATTGATATCGAGACAGGAGAGACTCGTGCGGGAGCAACACGCCCTTCTTCCGAAGTATTGATGCATCTGTACAGCTATCGTGTGAATCCTGATATCCAAGCCATTGTGCATACGCATCCGGCATACACGATCGCACTCAGTCTCGTTTTCGATGAATTGCCACACTTGTTCCCTGATCAGTCGGCATTGGTGGGCGATATCGGGTTCGTTCCATATGTTCTGCCAACGACGAAACTTCTTGCGGATGCGGTCTCAGCAAAGGTAGAAGAACATACGGCACTCATTCTCGTTAATCACGGATTGGTCACAACGGGTAAAAACCTCCGCGAAGCCTACTACCGCACCCAGGTCGTGGAAGAAAGCGCGAAGGTATATATGATCGCAAAGGCAGCCGGGGAGCCCAAAGTGCTTACTGCCGAAGAATATAAGGAAATCCAATCCCTTGAAAGTGAAGCCTATCGTGTTCAGTTGCTGCAACAACTCAAGTCCTGATACATTATTTGTTCATAAGTGATTTTGAAAAATTGCTATGTTAAGAGCAGATTGCATCCTCCAGTTAAACGCTGGAATAAAGGATGTGAAATGCTCTTTTTTAATTTTTATTTTGAATTTGAAAGGCGCAGAATATAGCTGGAAAAATAAATCGCACTAATTTGATGAGAATTATTGAAATTACGGTGGTTTGAAGTTATACTATCGTTAATCATCAATGAGTAACAACTACGAAAAAGTCGATTAAATAATAATTAAATAACGAAGAGGGGGGATATGTAGTGGGTCCTGAGCTAAACGAAATGGAGTTGGAATACGAACTGCTGAAGCAGCTTCGAGACGCGAGCGCTCCCATCGGGGCCAGTACGTTGGTTCATACTTTGGGCAAAACGTATGGTCTGAGTCAGGCAACCATCGGAAGAAGGCTTATGGAGATGGATGTTGAAGGTTTTACGGTTCTGGAAGGTCGCAAGGGAAGAACATTGACTGAACAGGGACTTGAGCGAATCAAGATGTTGGAGAGAGATTTGCAGCAAAAAAGTGTGAATTCACAGTTAATTCAGATGCTGAACCATTCTGGGGAAAAGGCTCTGTTAGATGTTCTCGTTGCCAGAAGGGCTCTTGAACGGGAGATCGCTTCCCTCGCAGCACAGCGTGCCACGAAAGAATACATAGTTCTGTTGCAAGCATCGATTGCGAACCAGCATGAATTGCTTTCCAAGAATATTATACCATACGAGGAGGACCGGGAGTTTCACAGATTGCTGGCTTATGCCGCGCAAAACCAAATTCTTCTGCATGCGGTTGAACTGGTATGGGAGACAAGCCGTGATTTTCTGGAGACCGCGTATATTCGCCGGAGAGTAGGAAGTGAATTAGTTGTAGATCATCAGCAGATTCTGGATGCTATTGTAGCGGGCTCTCCTGAGCAGGCTGAAGCGGCAATGGTGAATCATATCAACCAAATGATCGATGATGTCAAACGTTATTTCACCATGCAAAACCAAAACCAATAACATTCCTTAGAATAATACCCGGTCATAAAGGAGTTGAGCTTGTGGACACAATCTACCGTTTAGGCATAGATATCGGAGGTACTTTCACGGACGCGCTGGTAATGGACCATCAGGGCAAGGTGATTGCGGCGCTGAAGACGCCATCGATTGCGGCAGCTCCGGAACAGGCGATTTTTAACGCACTGGATCAGCTCAAGGCAAATGGCGTGAACATTCGTGAGATTGATCTGTTTGTGCATGGTACCACGCTCGGCGTAAACACGTTAATCGAACGAAATGGTGCAGTTACAGGTCTGCTGGTGACCAAAGGATTTCGTGACATTCTTGAAATCCGCCGGTTGCGACTTGAGGATACAACCAATCTGTATGGTGACAAGACCGATGCGCTGGTACCGAGACATCGCGTCAAGGAAGTCGATGAACGGGTGATTGCGAGCGGGGGAATACTCCAGCCACTCAATCAGGAACAGCTGCTGCAAGCGGTGGATGAGCTGGTGGAGGATGGTGTTACCGCTTTGGCGATCAGTTTCTTACATGCTTATGTGAATCCTGCTCATGAACAGCTTGCGGAAGATCTGATCAGGGAACGTTATCCGCAACTGTTCATCTGCCGAAGCAGCGCCATCTGGCCACAACAGCGTGAGTTCGAAAGAACACTTGCAACGGCCATGAATGCTTATGTAGGTGAACGAATGGGGTCTTACTTCCTGCGTTTGCAAGAAGGGATTCAGGCGTATGGTCTCAAAGCCAACTTGCTGTCGACTATGTCCAACGGTGGCATTATGACGGCTGCCAGAGCGGCTAATGAGCCGGTACGCACACTCCTATCCGGACCTGCTTCCGGTGTAATCGCCGCGACCCATATCGCTGAACGAGCTGGCATTCATCAGGTCATCACATTTGACATGGGTGGGACAAGCGTTGATGTTGCCCTTATTGACAAAGAACCGGCTTATTCATCCGAGAACAAAGTTGGGGATTTTCCTGTCATCATTCCTGCTGTTGATGTAACAGCCATTGGGGCAGGTGGTGGTTCAATTGCATGGCTTGATTCCGTAGGCGTACTCAAAGTTGGACCGCGCAGCGCTGGAGCCAATCCCGGTCCGGCCTGCTATCAGCGTGGTGGAGAAGAGCCGACAACCACAGATGCCTATCTACAGCTCGGTATCCTGCACGCTGACCGTTTCCTTGGCGGACAAATGCGTCTGTATCCCGAACTTGCAGAGCGTACTCTTTCCAATCTGGGAGAGAAGCTTGGACTGAATGCCGAACAGACTGCGCAAGCCATTCTCGATGTGGCAACTGCCAATATGTATGCCCAGTTTTCCCCTCTGATGGCCCGCAAGGGCGTTGATCCCCGCGATTTTACGTTGCTCGCATATGGTGGAGCTGGCCCGATGCATGCTTTTCTGATGGCACGTGAGGTAGGCATCGGCAGAGTACTGATCCCGCCATCTCCTGGAACACTGTGTGCCATGGGTTGCACGGTTGCCAATCTTCGCAATGATTTTGTTCATACGTTACACAAGAGCACCCAGAATCTGGAGCCTGGTGAGTTAAGATCTCTTTTCACTGGACTGGAAAACCAAGGACGTAGCTGGGTCGATGAGGAAGCCCGTGGTGGTGTCAAACTGGATCATATTTATTGCCTATACAGTGCGGATATGCGCTATGAAGGACAGGCCTTTGATCTGGAGGTCACGCTGACATTGGAAGAAATTGAAGATCCCAAGAAGGCAGGGATGAAATTCCATACCTCTTACCAAAACGTGTTTGGCATTAGTCAGCCAGAGGCAGAGGTAATGTTTGTAAGTCTTCGAGCGACCATTGTTGGTGTTTTGCCTACCCGTAACACGGTAGATCCGGTAGATTTGCCATTCGACGAGAGTGAAGTGGAATACAGGATCATTACTTTTGACCATGTACAGCAGACAGCGAAGGTAGTCAAAAGAGGACAGATTCCATCGGTGGATGCCCCTATTCTCGGGCCCATTATTGTGGAGGAATATGATACCACGATCTTTATCCCGCCTGGATACAAGGTATACCGGGATGTACACGGCAACGTGATTGGGGAGGTGGAAGTATGATCGGCGACAAGGTCTTTCTTGAGATTTTCAACAACCGAATTCAGGCTGCGGTGGAAGAAATGGCGAATGTCGTTTTACGGACAGGCTTCACCGCTTTTGTAAAAGAAACAGGCGATTTTGGAACCTACCTTTTATCTCCTTCCGGGGAAACGTTCGGGTCGCCGCTGGAGACGGGTTACAATCTGTCTCTGGGCATTCCGGCTGCTGCGACCATTGACAGCATAGAAGACTGGAAAGAAGGAGATCTCGTCATATGTAATGATCCTTATTCCACCAAAGGCATGGTTACACACCTTCCAGACATTCATCTTATCAAGCCTTATTTTCATGAAGGGCGAATCATCGCTTACGGCATGTGCTTTGTCCATTCATCCGATGTAGGCGGCAAGGTACCGGGGAGCGTATCTCCCAGCGCCTACGATATTCATATGGAAGGCATTCGAATTGCACCAGTCAAGCTGTATGAAGCCGGTGTTCTTAACGAGCAGATCCTGCGCATGTTTCTGGACAACAGCCGAATTCCAGAGCAAAATCTCGGTGATCTCAAAGCGCTTATGGCTGCGTTGAATCGGGGAGAGCAGCGGCTTGGGGAACTCATTGCACGATATGGCGTGGAGAAAATCGAGCAGGGCATCGAACATTTGCTGGAATACGCCGAGCTGAAGGCTCGTGCCATTGTGCAGGATATTCCGGACGGTTCTTATGACTTCTGGGATTACCTGGAGAAAGGCCCAGGAGGATATCCGATCCGGTTACGCTGCAGAATGACGATTGCAGGCAGTGACATTCATCTCGACTTTAGTGGCACCGATCCTCAGGTCAGGGCTTCATTCAACATTCCTACCCACAACCAACAGGGGCATTACATGCTGGTGCCCGCACTCATTCGTTATTTCCGTACGCTCGATCCGACGATTCCGTGGAATTCGGGCATGATTCGAATGGTACGAAATTATGTGCCACCTGCTTCCGTACTCAACCCGGAGCCGATGGCAGCTGTTGGGGCACGTGCTGCGACCTTTATCCGGCTGATGGACGTCATCACGGGTGCTTTGGGGAAAGCTCAGGCCAGCAAGGTTCCCGCGGCAGGAGCTGGACAAGCCTGCATCGTCATGATGGCGATGACAGATGCATCCGATGGCAAGAAAAAGGTAGGCGTAATTCAGCCGATCTGCGGTGGTTCGGGAGCAAGGCCGATGAAAGATGGGATTGATGGCATGGATTTTGCCGTTGGTCATCTTCGGAATATCCCTGCGGAAACAGTGGAATCCGAGATGCCTGTGTTGATCGAGCATTATGGTCTTCGTGCGGATTCGGCAGGTGCGGGAACCTTCCGCGGTGGAAGCGGGATTGACCTGTGCGTCAGAATTCTAACACCCGATACCGTAATGACGGCCAGAAACATGGAGCGCATGGAATTTCAGCCCTGGGGCAGGCTCGGTGGCGGCGTAGGTTCACATGGAGAAGCGATTCTCAATGCTGGACGTGCAAGTGAGGATCATCTGGGAAGAATTGATGAGCTGCTACTTCAGCCTGGAGAAACGGTTACGTTCCTGTCGCAAGGTGGAGGCGGATATGGCGATCCATTTGAGCGTGATTCACGTCTGGTTCTGGAAGATGTAAGAAGTGGGCTGGTATCCCCGGAGAAAGCCCTTGAGTTATATGGTGTTGTGATTGACGGCCTGGAGCTGAACGAGAGAGATACCGAACAACTGCGCGTCAAGCGCCCACGGCAGCAGGAGGAATTCGCCTATGGCAAGGCACGGGAGCAATTCGAAACCATATGGAGCGACGAGATGCAGGTATCGCTGAATCAGTCATTGCTGAGTGCTCCGCTTGCATTGAGAGACTACCTGAAGCGTCAGACCATGGGCGTTGTAGAGGAGAAGTATAAGGATTCCCTATCTGTAGATCCACGGGAGATATCCGACATTATGGAAGGGTTACGCGAGAAAATAGGGTTTCATTGATCAAGTGTATGGAGACTATTTAGTTCTTGTTTATTGATAAAACCAACTACATGGATGGGGGAATTCGCATGTTCAAATCAAACAAAAAACGCTTTCTCAGCCTTGCCTCACTGACACTGGCCAGTACATTGGTGCTTTCCGCTTGCGGTGGAGCAGGCAGCTCAAGTAATACTGCCGGAGAGAGCGGATCTTCAGGAGCAAGCGGAGACAAAGTTAAGCTGACGATGTTTATCTGGGCTGGTTCCAATCAAGACGTCGTTCCGAAAGAAGTGGTTGCCGAGTATGTGAAAGAAAATCCCAACGTTGAAGTCACCTTTGAGGAATCCTCCAATTCGGTAATGTACCCGAAGATGGTCGCTGGCAAGCAGGCTGATGCCAACAATCCGGTCGTCAACTTCGGTTACTTCAATGCAGATGCGACGGCTAAAGGTTTGAATGATGATATGTGGGAGCCACTGGATACAAGCATCGTGACCAATATGAAGGATATTCCAGAGGCCTTCCACAAGGCAGACAATAAAGGTGTGGTTTGGGGTGTTTCGAGCTTCGCCTTGGTGTATAACAAAGACCTGGTAAAAACGCCGCCTACCAGCTGGAACGATCTATGGGATAACGAGGAGTTCAAAGGAAAAACTGCGCTCTGGGACTATATGTTCTATTCCTATATCTCCCCACTTATTGCTACCAAAGGTCAAGAGATTGGTGCATCCTATGAAAATCCCGAGCCAGCCTTCCAGTTCTGGGCAGATCGCAGTGACCAGATTGGCACATTGGTTTCATCCAATGATCAGCTGAAGGCACTGCTGGAGTCAGGTGATGCTCTCATTGCCCCATTCAGTGCACAGGTTGCACAGACATGGATTGATGGCGGTTCTCCACTTGCCGTAGCGTATCCGAGTGAAGGTGCCATCTCCTTCCCGTACACACTTCAGGTCGTGAAGGGCTCAACACCTGAGCAGACACGTGTTGCAAACGAAATTATCAACGAATTGTTGAGCGCAGAGGCGCTATCACAATATGCAGAAGCAACGGGTACGCCGGTAACCAGTCCGACAGCTGCAGTTCCGGACAAGTACAAGGATGATCCTTCCTTCTCCGTGGAAACGCAAAGTAACGGCATTAATCCAGACTGGGATGTGCTTGCACAGAACAGCTCTTCCTGGAAAGAACTATGGGACCGACTGGTGAAAACAAAGCTTCAATAAAAGGATTGTTGACAGGCACACAACAATTCCGGGTTCTGCTCTGAACCCGGAATGGATGGGAGGGAATCAGAGATGAGCAGCGGACAAGAGACCATATCCATTGAAACAAGGGAAGTCACGAAGACTTATGGTGAGCGAGCCGCCGTTGATCAAGTAACACTCCAAGTGAAAAAGGGAGAATTCGTTTCCTTGCTTGGTCCGAGTGGCTGTGGCAAAACAACACTGCTGCGCATGCTTGGCGGACTTGAGCAACCGGACCAGGGCACCATTATGCTGGGAGGTCGGGATGTTACCGGTATTCCGGCCTATGGACGCAATAGCAATATGATTTTTCAGCAGCTTGCGCTGTTCCCTCATATGGACGTATTCAACAACATTGCCTACGGGCTAAAGGTGAAGAAGTTACCGAAAGCCGATATCAAGCGGCAGGTGGGTGAAATGCTTGATCTGGTCCAACTCGGAGACTATGGCAGGCGTGCTGTATCCGAGCTGTCCGGGGGGCAGGCCCAACGTGTCGCCATTGCTCGCGCACTGATCAACAGACCTGAAGTGCTGCTGCTTGACGAACCGCTCTCTGCATTGGACATGCAGCTACGTCTCGATATGCAGCGTGAACTGAAACGCATACAGCGTGAGTTCGGCGGAACGTTTATCTTTGTTACGCATGACCAGAGCGAAGCCATGAACATGTCTGACCGAATCGGCGTCATGCGCGCCGGAAAGCTGCTGCAATACGCAACCCCTGATGAAATCTATGAAAGACCAGCCGATAGCTTCGTGGCCAAGTTTATTGGAGATACCAATCTCTTTGAGACAAAGGTGTTAGGACATGATGTGAATGGAATTCGGGTGGATTGCTTCGGCAAGTCATTGCTGGTGAAAGTCATTGATAGCAATGCCGTATCAAAAGCGGGAGCACGACATTCCTTATCGATCCGCAATGAGTATATTCGACTCGGAGAAGATGCAACTCATTGTGTGAACAAACTGGATGGACACGTGATTGAAGCGGTATACGGCGGAGCAAATATTCGATACAGTGTGCAGATTGCTGAAGGTTTTCTGGTTCAGGCCAGTGTGCTGCATCAGCGGGGAGCCTCACGTTTTAGTCCAGGTGAACCGATACAAATTGGCTTTGACCCGGAGGACGCACTCTTGTTATCCGAACCCATGCATGATCAAGTCCAGGGGGCAGGAGTATGAGCCGGATCGCGGAACGGATTGTGAATCTGTATTCCTTTGGAAACCGCACATGGGTAACCCGGTTGTTGCTTCTGTTGCCTGCACTTGCTCTGATGGGCATCGTTTATCTGGGCGGGTTGTTGATCTTTGGCAGATATAGCTTCGATATTTATGAGAATGGAAAGCTTATTCGGGGCTGGGATTGGGGTGCCTATCGTGCGTTTCTGTCTGATCCTTACTATTGGAAGCTAATCGGTACAACGTTTCGCATTGCATTCAAGGTTACGCTATGGAGTCTACTTCTTGCCTATCCACTGGCCTATTGCATAGCGGGTCTAAAGAAGCCTGGCATGAAGCAGTTATTGCTGCTGCTCACGTTTCTTCCGCTACTGGTCAGCGCGGTTGTACGTTCTTACGGATGGCAGCTGTTGCTGTCCAAACAGGGCTTCATGAACTGGCTGTTCATCCGGCTGGGGCTTACCGAGGAAGGATTCAGCATGATATATAACGAGACAGGTGTCGTTGTCGCGCTTGTCCATATTTTCCTGCCATTTATGGTCTTTCCGATCCTGAATGTACTCTCCCAAAGTGACGCCTCCTTAAAGGCAGCCGCTCAGGATCTGGGGTCGGGCAGCTGGCGAACGTTCCTGACCATTACCCTGCCCTTATCGGCAAGAGGCATTGCAAGCGGAGTACAGATTGTGTTCACGCTATGTCTCACCGCCTTCACCACTCCTCAGCTAATCGGCGGGGGAAGAGTCATGACACTTCCGGTATTTATATACCAGCGTACCTTGGACACGAACTGGCCGATGGCTGCGGTTGCCAGCCTGTTCTTGCTTGTGTCTTCCATTGTTGTCTCGTTGCTGGTGAATAAAGGGGCGGAAATGTTGATGTTCCGTCGTTCCCGTAAGGGAGGTCAGGCGTATGGTTAAGTCCAACAAGGGTACCAAGCTGCTGCTCTATATCTTTGTGGGCGCCGTAGCCATTTATTTGCTGCTGCCGCTGCTCATGATTATGTTAACGTCCGTAGGCTCAGGTTCAGCCAGTAAATTCCCGCCAGAAGGTCTAACCTTGAAATGGTATGCCAATCTGGGTGAGCAGACCCAGTTTCTCGATGCTTTCAAAAACAGCCTCATTGCTTCGACAGGGGCGGTTCTGCTGGCTTTGATTACGGGTACACTTGCTGCGCTAGCGATCGTGCAGTATCCTTTCCCGGGTTCTGGTATCTTAAGGGCATTTTTTGTATCTCCGATGGTTATGCCGAAAATTACGCTGGGTATCGCATATTTGATCTTATTCTCGAAAATGCATATTGCTGGCGGATTGTTTGCGCTAATTTTGGGTGAAGCAGTCATTGTGCTTCCATTCGTGCTCACTCTTGTGGGCAGTGCATTAGCGAATCTGCACCCGGCTCACCGGGAAGCTGCCGCGGACCTTGGCGCAGGACCGATGCGTATCTTTTTCACAATTACGCTGCCACAGCTCCGACTATCCCTGCTTTTGTCAGGGTCAATCGCTTTTGTCTTCACTTTCGATCAGGTAGAGGCTGCACTGCTGCTACTCCGTCAGGACAGCTACACGTTGCCAATACAGCTATTCCTGTACATGGAGAAATGGCAGGACCCAACAATTGCTGTTGTGTCTGTAGTGTTGATCGCTTTTGCACTGGCTCTGTTTATGACGATTAAACTAGTTTTGCGCTCTGTACCAGGACTTGAGAGTTTGTTTGGTCGCAGGAAAACAAAAGGAGGTCTGGATCAAAATGAATAATTCACACCATCTATCCCATAGCTCAGGTCTGAATCGGGATCGGGCGGAAGAAGTGATGAAAGCTCAGGGGCTAAGTGCCCTGATTGCAACTACTCCAGAGAACATTCACTATGTCATCGGGTCCCAGCTGCGTGCAAGCAACTGGACCATGCAGATTTATGCTATTTTACCTGCCGACAGATCTGCTAAGCCGTGTATCATCATTCCGACGAATCGGTTGGGCGTTGTGGCCCAGTTCGGTATCACGGGGGTGGACATATTTGCCTACAGTGACTTCTTCGTGGAAGGTTCAATCGAAGGCAAACCTTCCACGGACGACATTGATCGGTTCTATTCTCTCCTGCAAACGACGGTCATTCATCCAGGTCCTGTAGAAGCACTCAAGGCAGCATTACAACAGCTGGGTATCGATAGTCAGCCGATTGGCATCGATGAAATGCGGATCGCTCCCGATATTCTGGCTAGAATCAGGGAGGAGCTTCCTGAAAGGCCGGTGGTTTCCGCATATAAACTGTTCCGACAAATCCGCCTGGTTAAGACACCTTTTGAAATCGAGCAACTGCGTCAGGCTGCTCAATTAAATGAACGGATTGAACAGGAGCTGATTGACCTGATTGCAGCAGGTGTTCATGAGAAGCAACTTGCCGATCATTATCGTCTGGCTGTGATGAGAGCAGGTGGAACTCCGGCAATGACTGCAGTAGGGGCAGGGCCACGTAGTGCGTTGCCACTCATTGAAAATTATTTTCATACGATTGAGACTGGAGATCAGGTCCGTTTTGATCTCTGTCTGCAGCTGGAAGGATACTGGGGGGATACGGGCCGCACGGTTGTTGCAGGTGAGCCTACCGCCTGGATGAAAAAGCATTTTGATGCGGTTAAAAGTGGATGGGAGACGGCACTTGAAACGGTGCGCCCTGGCGTCAAGGCATCGGATGTATTCCATGCGGCGGTGTCCCGCGTACAGCGTGAGGGAATTCCCCATTACCGACGTCAGCATGTCGGACATGCTATCGGCTTGGAACTGTACGACGATATGACTCTCTCCCCGGGTGACCAGCGTATACTGGAGCCCGGTATGGTGCTATGTGTGGAGGTACCTTATTACGAGCTTGGTGCTGGTGGGTTCCAAATCGAGGATACAGTTGTCGTAACGCCAGATGGTTATGAGTTTCTGACTCATATGGAACGGAAACTGTTCACCAAATAACGATAAATGGAAGGCTTCAGTGACCGGCGATCAGGCCACAGTCCATCCAAGAAGCTTTCTTACCGAGAAAGTTGGAACATCCATGATTCAGCAGGGAACTAAGACGTTTCGTAACATTAGCCTTGCACTGTTCGCCGGAGGTTTTGTCACTTTTGCGTTGCTCTACAGCCTCCAGCCCCTGATGCCTGAGATTAGCGATACATTCTCCATTACGCCGGCACACGCCAGTCTTACGCTATCGGTAACAACGATCGCCATGGCACTGACGATGCTGTTCATCGGCTCCTTGTCTGATTCTGTAGGCCGACGGTTTATTATGACAGCGGCACTAGTAATATCTTCTGTTATTGCTTTGCTCAGCGCATTCAGCCCGGGATATACGGAGCTTCTTCTGCTTCGTATTCTGCAAGGGGTGGCACTCGCGGGGTTGCCTGCGATAGCCATGACATATCTGTCAGAAGAAATTGAACCTGCAAGTCTTGGATATGCCATGGGGCTATACATCAGTGGGAATTCAATAGGAGGCATGGCTGGTCGTTTTATCAGCGGTGTCGTGACAGACTGGTTCAGTTGGCGCGCCGCTGTGGGTTTCATTGGTATTCTTGGTTTGTGTGCAGCCCTTATTTTTTGGCTTGTCATCCCACCATCCCGTAATTTTGTCAAAGCTGCACCCGGATTCAAAAATCCAATACCTCTTTTGTGGTCACAGTGTCGCAATCCAAGGCTGCTATGCCTGTATGGGCTCGGTTTTCTCCTGATGGGGGGCTTCGTGACTCTGTTCAACTATATTGGTTTTGAATTAACGGGCAAGCCCTATCATCTTAGCCAGTCCATTGTTGGAAGTCTTTTTGTGGTATATCTGATGGGCACGGTTAGTAGCACCTGGATGGGCAGGCTGGCAGATCGGTACGGCAGATCACATGTGCTTGGAATCGCGCTGGGCATTATTCTGGCTGGTGCAGTCTGTACCGTTCATCCAGCGCTTTGGGTCAAAATTATTGGACTCGCCCTGTTTGCCTTCGGTTTCTTTGGCGGTCATTCCATTGCCAGCAGCTGGGTTGGACTCGTGGCCAATCAGCACAAATCACAGGCTAATGCGTTGTATTTGTTTTTCTACTACCTTGGTTCAAGCGTAAGTGGAACAGGGGGCGGATTGCTTTACAGCCATCTGGGATGGATAGGCATTGTGGGTATGATCGGTGTGTATGTTTTGATCGGTTTTGCGTTGTGTAATTTGCTTGTACATAGGCTGAAGGGATAGGCTACATAAATCAACTTTTTCCGACAGGTATTGCATCTCCTGAAATACCGAGTATAATACTTGGTAAATAGACGAAAAGGGGATGCAATAAACGATGAAAACACATGCTGAATTGAACTCACTTCTTGTTGACGATTATCTGGATCTCCTGAACATTGCGAAACAGCTAGGTGATGACGAATGGAAAGATGCTATTATGCAAGCATTGAAGGAAGAAGTCGATGCGAATCATCATCTGGATTCCAAAGAGGTAAGACAGGATTTATGGATTCAATTTGAAGGCATTAATGAACAAATGCATGTCCTGTTAATGCAACTGAAGCATGCCGACAGTCCTGAAGAGAAAGAGCAGATTATTGAGATGATCTGGGGATTGAAAGTAGACCGTCATGCGATCACACGTAAACTTGAAACCATGAGCCGTGCCAGCGCTGGACATCAATAAGCTCTAGGTTGATTATACATTGAAAACCCGCGTGCTTCCTAGGATTATTCCCTGGGACGCACGCGGGTTTTGTTTTGTTTGATTAGTATCTACACTTTAAGTGAGTGTTCAAAAGCGGACTTTTTGAACTACTACTCTTAAAATTGTTTTGCGAAAGTGCGTGCTTGCTCGATAGCCTGTTGCTTGATCTCATCCGCACGATCTTTATATTGATTGTGCCCCTCAACAAAAATGCCATCAAGCTTCGGCACGCCGAGGAATGACATGATAATGCTCAGGTACCGGTGACCGGATTCCATCTGAGCCGCGGGGCCTTCAGAATAAATGCCGCCGCGGGCCTGAATATGCAGTGCTTTTTTATCAGACAGCAGTCCAACAGGACCTTGTTCGGTATAACGAAATGTTTTGCCAGCTACGCAGATAGAGTCGACATAAGCCTTCAGAATTGGAGGAAATGAGAAGTTCCACATCGGGGTTACAAAAACATATTTATCTGCAGCAGCGAATTGATCTGACAGTTCATTTAAACGACTTACTTTGGTCTGCTCTTCGGCAGTCAGATCACTTCCCGATTGCAGTTTGCCCCACCCACTGAAGACATCCGCATCAATATGGGGAATATCCGAGCGATACAGATCGAGGTGAACAATCTCATCAGAAGAGTGACTTTCGCGATACGCGTCAATAAATGCTTTACCTGTAGCCATGCTGAAGGAGGTTTCATGATCATGAGGATGGGCAGTAATATACAATAAGGTAGACATGTAGTTCTTCCTCTCTGTGCAATTAATGGGGTGAACCAATCTTGGCAATGATGAAGCGACCGCAGTAGTATGCATCATTTCTCCCGTTTTATACGTCAGAAAGGAATATGAGTCGAATGATCACGATACTGAATTGGAAGCTATATAGTGACCAGATACTCAATCCATGTATAATATACAGGACGAGTATTTATTTTCCAACGATAATAGGGATGAGTGAGATGAGCGCACATGGGAATGGACCTGGAGAAGCAACGATTAAGCATTGAAGCAGCGAAATTGTATTATCAGTCCGATTACAGCCAGCAGGATATTGCCGCCCGCTTAGGCGTGTCACGTCCAACAGTATCAAGATTACTTCAGTACGCCAAAGATCGTGGATACGTGCGAATTGAAATTATGGACCCGCTGGAGGATATCGATATCATTGCCGGAGAACTCAAGTCGAAATATGATCTGGATACGGCACTTGTGTGTTTTGCCCCATTGAAGAGTGATGAGGAAATACAGAAGCATATTAGCAAACGAGCAGCAGACTATCTTCAGGAGACGGTTCAGGATGCAGATATTATCGGGGTGACCTGGGGAACAACCATGCATGCCGTAGCACGCCAGCTTCGTCCCAAGCAGGTCAAAGGTGTCGAAGTCGTGCAATTGAAGGGGGGCGTAAGTCACTCCCATGTCAATACGTATGCGGCTGAGATTGTACATTTGTTCGCTGAGGCCTTCCACACGGTACCAAGGTATCTGCCACTGCCCGTAATTTTCGACAATATTGAAGTGAAGAACATGGTGGAAGCGGATCGGCATATCGGCAGAATCGTGGAACTTGGCAGACAAGCCAACATCGCTTTGTTCACTGTCGGTACTGTGAAGGAGGATGCCTTATTGTTCAGGCTCGGCTACTTCAATGAAGAAGAGCAACAATTACTGATGAACTCAGGTGCTGGTGACATCTGTTCACGCTTTTTTGATGCGGAAGGTCAGTTGATCAGTGAAGAGATTAACAGCAGAACCGTCGGAATAGACTTAGCTGAATTGAGAAATAAGGAAAAATCTATCCTTGTCGCCGGGGGGCAACGCAAAATTGAAGCGATTCACGCCGCGCTTAAAGGTCATTATGCGAATATTCTGGTTACAGATCAGTACACAGCGCAGGCATTACTGCGATTCTAATTTCAAATGGATATGGATGACAACATCTGCCACGCAAAAAGGGCGGATGTTTTGCTTTGTAAGGCAGAAAATATAACGAAGCAAGAACTGTAAATTGAACCGTGAACAAAAGTTCAAGTTGATTTTTACATATGTTCATGTTAGTGTAAGGGTATAGAAAATAACTAGTTCAGACAAGGGAGAGATTCAATTGACTACACCACAATTAGCTAAAATGATCGACCATACGTTGCTTCGTGCGGACGCAACGCAAAGTGAAATGGCCAAGTTAACCGAAGAAGCGAAGCAATACCAGTTTGCTTCCGTATGCGTTAACCCAGGCTGGGTTGCTTATGCTGCTGAGCAGTTGCAGGGTACTGGCGTAGATATCTGCACCGTTATCGGTTTCCCTCTGGGAGCATCTACATCGGAGACAAAAGCTTTCGAAACGAAAGATGCGATTGCTAAAGGTGCAACTGAAGTCGATATGGTCATCAACATCAGTGCTTTGAAAGATGGCAAAGATGATTACGTTGAACAGGATATTCGTGCTGTAGTTGAAGCGGCTGCGGGTAAAGCTTTGGTGAAAGTCATTATTGAAACTTGTCTGTTGACGGATGATGAGAAAGTACGTGCTTGTCAGGCAGCTGTACGAGCTGGAGCAGATTTTGTTAAAACTTCTACAGGTTTCTCCACAGGTGGGGCAACGCCGGAAGATATCGCTTTGATGCGTCGTACTGTAGGTCCTGATGTTGGCGTTAAAGCTTCCGGTGGCGTACGCAGCCTGGAAGATATGCAGAAAATGATCGAAGCGGGTGCGACTCGGATCGGTGCAAGTTCTGGCGTGAAGATTATGCAGGGCGGTCAGTCTACATCTTCTTACTAAGCAAAAGCTAATTAAACAAAGCTTGATGAAGTGAAAAGTAATGATATATTCTCTGTACTTGGGCACTCGACTCAGGTACAGGGAATAGAATTTACACTTATATTTTAAAAACGGGATTAATTGTAAGCGCTTCATAAGTTTTCTGAAAGGTTAATGATTTTGAATGCTTAAGAACCCTTTGAGCTGAATTCCACATCCGGCTTAACTACCTTCAAAGGAGAGATCAAATGAAATTTCTAATTGCCCTTCTTGGCTTACTCGTTGTTTTTGGACTGGCTTATATCGCAAGCAACGGTAAAAAGAAGATTAGATACCGACCGCTGGTCGTTATGATTGTTTTGCAGGTGATCCTGGCCTATGCCTTGCTGAATACAGGGGTAGGAACATGGCTGATTGGTGGATTTGCGACCATATTTGAAAGTTTGCTGGCCTATGCGAATGAAGGGATTTCATTTGTATTCGGTGGTTTAACTGGTGTCCCGGATGCTAATGGCGGATTTCCGTTCTTCCTGAACGTATTGATGCCGATTGTTGTCATCTCTGCCCTCATTGGGATATTGCAGTATATCCGAATCTTACCTTTTGTTATAAAATATATTGGTCTGGTATTAAGCAAAATCAACGGAATGGGCAAACTGGAATCATATAACGCGGTTGCTTCGGCTGTATTGGGGCAATCTGAAGTGTTCATTTCTGTGAAAAAACAAATTGGGTTGTTGCCAAAACATCGGCTGTACACCTTGTGTGCTTCGGCGATGTCCACGGTATCGATGTCGATTGTCGGTGCCTATATGTCCATGATTGATCCGAAATATGTGGTTACGGCACTCGTGCTGAACCTGTTTGGCGGTTTTATCATTGCTTCCATTGTGAATCCCTATGAGGTTACAGAGGAAGAAGATATATTGGAAGTACAGGAAGAGGAGAAACAGTCCTTCTTCGAAATGCTGGGTGAGTACATCCTGGATGGATTTAAAGTAGCCATCATCGTAGCTGCGATGTTAATCGGTTTTGTCGCCCTCATCGCGTTAGTTAACGGAATGTTTAGCGCAATACTCGGTATTTCATTCCAGGAGCTGCTAGGTTATGTGTTTGCACCATTTGCCTTTATTATGGGTGTTCCATGGAAGGAAGCTGTTCAAGCGGGAAGTATTATGGCTACCAAAATGGTATCCAATGAATTCGTAGCCATGCTTGATCTGACGAAGCAGACAACGTTGTCTGCCAGAACAACAGGGATCGTATCCGTCTTCCTCGTATCGTTCGCCAACTTCTCCTCCATCGGTATCATTGCCGGTGCGGTGAAGGGACTTCATGAGAAACAAGGTAATGTGGTAGCCCGCTTCGGTCTGAAACTGCTTTACGGTGCATCGCTTGTCAGTGTATTGTCGGCGATCATCGCCGGACTGTTCTTGTAAACCGGATTATTGGAAGGAGTGCTTAGGTTATGTCAACATTTAAAAGAGTACATCTGATCGTTATGGATTCTGTAGGGATCGGCGAAGCGCCGGACGCAGCAGAATTCGATGATTTTGATGTGGATACCTTCGGTCACATTGCACGTGAACGCGGAGGTCTAAAAATGCCTCACATGGCCAGTCTCGGACTGTCCAACATCAAAAAAATTGAGGGTATCCCTGTAGCGGATGCACCTAAAGCGTATTACACCAAGATGCAGGAAGCATCCAGAGGCAAAGACACAATGACAGGTCACTGGGAGCTGATGGGTCTTTACATTGATACACCTTTCCGCGTGTTCGAGAACGGTTTTCCCGATGAGTTGATTCAGCGCATTGAAGAGAAAACGGGCCGCAAAGTGATTGGTAACAAACCGGCCAGCGGCACAGAAATTCTGGAT
Organism: Paenibacillus amylolyticus; assembly: GCF_001570725.1. Lineage (GTDB taxonomy): Bacteria > Bacillota > Bacilli > Paenibacillales > Paenibacillaceae > Paenibacillus > Paenibacillus amylolyticus_A. The sequence continues at coordinate 2,525,750 of NZ_BCNV01000001.1, read as the reverse complement.
GAGCTGGGTGCAGAGCATGTCGAAACTGGCGCACTCATCGTGTACACATCTGCGGATTCCGTTCTGCAAATTGCAGCACATGAGGACGTTGTTCCACTGAAAGAACTGTATGAGATCTGTGAGTTCTGTCGCGAAATCACACTTGAAGATCCGTACATGCTGGGCCGCATTATTGCACGTCCATTTGTAGGTGAAGCGGGTAACTGGAAGCGTACTGCGAATCGTCATGACTATGCGCTCAAACCGTTTGGTCGTACTGTTATGAATGAACTGCAAGATGGTGGATTTGATGTCATTGCCTTGGGTAAAATTGCAGATATCTACGATGGCGAAGGTGTAACCAAGGCTGTTCGTACCGTCTCTAACATGGATGGCATGGACAAGTTGTCCGAAACGATGGATGAAGAGTTTACAGGACTCAGCTTCCTGAACCTGGTTGATTTTGATGCCCTGTACGGTCACCGTCGTGATCCGCAAGGTTATGCTCAGGCGCTTGAAGACTATGATGCACGGCTGCCAGAGATTTTTGCCAAAATGACCAATGATGATCTGCTGCTGATTACAGCTGACCATGGTAACGATCCAACTTACCGTGGCACAGATCATACACGTGAATATGTACCACTGCTTGCCTACTCTCCGCGTTTCAGCGAGGGCAAAAAGCTTGACCTGCGCAGCACATTTGCTGACCTCGGTGCAACCGTAGCCGAGAACTTTGGTGTGAAAATGCCGGAATACGGCACTAGCTTCCTGAAAGATTTGAAGTAAGTTCTTCGAAAACTGGATAGGGGAGGTCGGAGTGGCTGTGGCTGCTCCGATTCCTGCCATCATAATAGACTAAATATATAACTGGAGGAGATTCATTCATGAGTACACATATTGGAGCAAAACCCGGAGATATCGCAGAAACGATCCTTCTGCCAGGAGACCCTTTGCGTGCGAAATATATTGCAGATACGTACCTTGAAGATGTTGTCTGTTACAACGAGGTTCGCGGAATGCTCGGTTACACAGGTACATATCAAGGGCACCGGATTTCGGTGCAAGGTTCAGGAATGGGTATTCCGTCCTTCGCAATCTATGCTAATGAATTGATCAGCGAATATGGCGTGAAAAACCTGATTCGTGTAGGTACTTGTGGCGGTATGCAGGAGCATGTGCGTGTACGTGACGTCATCCTTGCACAAGCAGCATGTACAGATTCAAGCATGAACAAGCACGTATTCGGGGGATATGACTTCTCGCCAATCGCTACGTTCTCCCTGCTGAAAGAAGCATATGACCGTGCAACAGCTAAAGGCATGAAGATCCACGTTGGTAACGTGTTCAGCTCCGATTCGTTCTACCGTGATGACCGTTCCGTAACCGAGAAGTTGATGAAGCACGGCGTACTCGGTGTAGAGATGGAAACAACAGCACTGTACACCATCGCTGCTAAGTTCGGTGTTAACGCACTGACCATCCTGACGGTAAGTGACCACTTGCTGACAGGCGAAGAAACATCTGCCGAAGAGCGTCAAAAAACGTTCAACGACATGATGGTAGTTGCCCTGGACACAGCAATCACACTGTAATTGAAGGAACCGGAATCGATTCTGAAGAAGCGTTAGCGTTCGCCTTTGTCTCCGAGTTTTCCCATTGCAAAATGGATCAAAAAACTTGGAGACAACAGCGATCGAAGGAACGATCCGGAGCCGGAACGAATTAACATCAAAATGTTGTATAAGATGACAACAGATGTTCTTGTATATTATATTCAATAATCAATTTTGATTAGGATCGAAACTTTTGTTTGAAGCACGGAGTGAAGGAACCGGAATCGATTCTGAAGAAGCGAAGCGTTCGCCTTTGTCTCCGAGTTTTCCCATTGCAAAATGGATCAAAAAAACTTGGAGACAACAGCGATCGAAGGAACGATCCGGAGCCGGAACGGTCCCAGTACAAAGTGTTCTATACAAATCATTTACCCGAGGAGAGATCATCATGAGAATGGTAGACATTATTGCCAAGAAACGCGACGGAAAAGAACTGACAACAGCTGAGATTGATTTTGTTGTTCAAGGATACACACAAGGAGAGATCCCGGACTATCAAGTCAGCGCATGGGCGATGGCCGTATTCTTTAAAGATATGACAGACAAAGAGCGTGCCGATCTCACGATGTCCATGGTGAACTCCGGTGAAACGATCGACCTGTCTGCCATCGAAGGTATCAAAGTAGACAAGCACTCCACAGGAGGTGTGGGCGATACGACAACATTGGTACTCGCTCCGCTCGTTGCTGCGTTGGACGTTCCTGTTGCCAAAATGTCCGGACGTGGACTTGGTCACACGGGTGGTACAACAGACAAGTTGGAATCCGTTGCTGGTTTCCACGTAGAGCTTGAAAAAGAAGAGTTCATTCGTCTCGTAAACGAACACAAGGTTGCGGTTATCGGACAAAGTGGTAACCTTACACCAGCAGACAAAAAGCTCTATGCCCTGCGTGACGTAACAGCTACCGTTAACTCTATTCCACTGATCGCCAGCTCCATCATGAGCAAGAAAATTGCAGCAGGCGCAGATGCGATCGTATTGGATGTTAAAACGGGTGCTGGTGCATTCATGAAAACAACAGAAGATGCTAAAGAATTGGCACATGCCATGGTAAGCATCGGTAACAATGTAGGACGTAAAACGATGGCTGTTATCTCCGATATGTCCCAACCACTGGGTCTGGCCATTGGTAACGCGCTTGAAGTAAAAGAAGCCATCCTCACCCTGCAAGGTAAAGGTCCGAAAGATCTGGAAGAACTATGTCTGGCACTTGGACGTCAGATGGTATTCCTTGCTGGCAAAGCAGATTCCTTGGAACATGCTGAGGAGAAATTGAAAGAAGTGATCCAGAACGGTAAAGCGCTGGAGAAATTCAAAGATTTCCTGGCAAACCAAGGCGGAGACGCTTCGGTTGTGGATCATCCAGATCGTTTGCCACAAGCAAACTACCTGGTTGAAGTCCCAGCAGACAAAGACGGCTATGTTGCCGGAATCGTCGCTGACGAAATCGGAACGGCAGCAATGCTGCTCGGCGCAGGCCGTGCAACAAAAGAGTCTGAGATTGATCTCGCTGTTGGTCTGATGCTGAACAAAAAAGTCGGTGACCCAGTCAAAGCTGGTGAGTCCCTCGTAACGATCCATGCCAATCGTGAAGACGTAGCTGACGTCATTGCGAAGATCAAAGAAAACATTACGATTGCCGATCATGCCGATGCTCCTGTATTGGTTCATGATATCGTAACGGAATAATACAATCAGAGCAGACGAGATGAAATCTCATATCTGACTGAACATGAAAGCCCCAAAGCGATGTGATCCATCGCTTTGGGGCTTTTTATCGTTGTTGAGGTGAAAGTTACTACTACTAGCAACTACTCGCTCTTTATTTGCTCATACGCCATCACCGAATCTGCACTTGTGTAAATGTAAGGCGTAGACGGCTCGGCTACAGGGGTCACCTTTGTTGCCCGAATCTCAATCGTATCCTTACCATTCACCTGTGCTGAGCCGATGCTGCCATCGATTTGCACCCAACTATCTGTAGGGAAGCTATCCGCATCTGGAATGTGAATCATCACGCCAAAGGGAGCCGCATCCGCGGGGCAACACATGACGAGAAATCGTCCCAGTGCAAAATGTGATTCATGATCCATGCTTTTGTCCCGATAGACGAATCCGGTTAACGAGATATCTTTGCCTGCAAATTGTCGCTGGAACATGTCGATCGTACCGAGTGTTTCAGAGAAAATCTCAGGATAGACTCGGATGACCTGTTCTGCATACAACTTCTTCGCCAGTTCAGCGAATTCGCGGCTATACTCGTCTGGGGGAATGAATTGTACTTTGGTGGTCGATGCAGACTGAACAGCCGTTGGTTGTTGTGTAAGATCTTGTACATTCAATTGCGCTGCCGGATCAGGTAACGGTTCTTTCCGACGAATCTCGGGAAGAGCATAGGTGAGAGACATACCTTTCTGACTGGCCATGGAGCTGCCGAGAGCCCGATCAGGTAACAGAAATCCCAGCAATAAGGGTATAGCAATCAGACCATATACCATTGAGCTGCGAAGGAACCCGGAAGGCGGAGGATGCTCACAGTCGCAATGAACCTCGTTCCTACCGAACAGTCCATGCCAGGCCATGATAACAGCAATAAACAATAAGGGAACAGGGCAGCATAATAGCAGTTTTTGCATGGTAGGAGCCAAATAATAATGAAGTGAGTCACTTGAATTCAAGTGAATAATGTATACCGCAAGCCCACCGATCCATACCGCACGGATCAGGTTATGCCATTGAATGAAGTGTGATTTTGGAACGGGAGGTTTGCTCATCGTATAGACAGTCTGGTTCATATCATCACCTCTTCTCTATTAATCGTCAGGATGAAAGTTCATGGGATTAACCATTCAGGTCATGAAGAATGTTGCCCAACGTTTATACCAGCAGATTAATCAACCACGAGCCGACGAAGACGAGTGTGATAATCGCTAGACTTAGACCTATAACAAACCGAGTACGGAAGGTCGAGAGCAGCATCAGGGTGCTTTTGAAATCTAGCATCGGACCAAGTACAAGGAAGGATACCAGCGGCCCCAGTGCAAACGTATGTGAGAACGCAGAAGCCACAAAAGCATCAGAAGTGGAGCAGAGAGACAGCACATAAGCAAATCCCATCATGAATACATAGGAGGCAACAGGACCATTGCCAAGTGAGATCAGATCGCTGCGGCTAATGAATGTCTGGATGCAGGCTGTAATCAAGGCACCAATCACCAGATATTTGCTCATATCGACGAATTCGTCTCCGGCATGAATGAAGAAGCTGCGCCAGTTTTTCACATGGTTGTGATCATGAGCATTTGCGTGTGCATGAGCATGAGGTTGCGCCATTTTAAACCCAGGATGTGTTTTGACTTCTGTCACTGCGACCTTTGGCATCCGAAGAGGATTTCGACGAACAAACACATACACGAGCATGCCTATGGAAGCTGCTACGGCAAAGGCCAATCCCATGCGGGCAATGGTAATCTCAGGATGGGAGGGAAAGGCGAGCAAAGTTGCGGTAAATACGATGGGATTGACTACGGGACCACTCAAGATGAACGTAACTGCGATATAGGCTGGCATGCCTTTGTGCATCAACCTTCTCACTACGGGGATCATGCCACATTCACAGATGGGGAAAATAATACCGAGCAGTCCTGCGACCAGCACACCGCCGATCGGATTCTTGGGCGTTAGTCTGCGGACCATTTCTTCGGATACAAACCACTGCATGAGCGAGGACAATAACACACCCATGAGCAGAAAAGGTGCGGCTTCAAGGAAAATACCTATGAATACGGTTTTCATATTTTGCAAAGCTTCACTGTTCCATGCTTCCTTCAAGTCTGGAGCCATTGTGATCAACACGGGAACAAGAAATGCACAAGGGATCAGGAAGGACAGGAGCTTCAGATTGGCTGCCATTTTCATGAAACAGACCTCCACAACTAGGACTTTACTAAAATATATGCTTGTACGTGCGGCAACATACATCATTCCTATGTTCTAATCAACATTTTTACGATTAATCAAGATTCTTCATCATTTTAGAGTTGACAACCCAAAGAAAACTGCGGTATAGTTCGGATTGATCATCCTTAATAGTAATAATTACGATTAAAGTCGCAACTTAAACAGAGTGGAGGAAGAAGAAATGTCAGATCAACAGGTTCAACAGCGGGTTCCAGTAACCGTACTTAGTGGATATTTGGGTGCAGGCAAAACGACACTTCTCAATCATGTGCTTCATAACCGCGAGGGGATGCGGGTTGCTGTCATCGTCAATGATCTCAGTGAGGTTAATATTGATGCAGGTTTAATACGAGATGGTGGAGGATTATCACGTATTGATGAGAAGCTGGTAGAGATGTCCAATGGTTGCATCTGCTGCACATTGCGGGAGGATCTGTTGAAAGAAGTCGAGCGGCTGGCGTTAGATGGTTCTTTTGACTACATATTGATAGAATCCACGGGTATTGGTGAGCCGGTACCTGTTGCGCAGACGTTTACGTATATCGATGAGGAACTTGGCATTGATTTGACGAAATTCACTCGTCTCGACACAATGGTTACGGTTGTTGATGCTGCCCAGTTCTGGCGTGATTTTTATTCCAAAGAAACATTGAAGGATCGTGGACAGGAAGCCGGGGAGGACGATGTTCGCGGAATCGTTCATCTGCTGACGGATCAGGTGGAATTCTGTGATGTGCTGATTCTGAACAAATGTGATTTGGTATCGGAGGAAGAACTTTCGAGGCTTGAGAAGGCACTACACGCCATGCAACCGGAAGCCAAGCTCATTCGCACGACACATGGGCAGATTGATCCGAGAGAGATATTGAATACGGGACGTTTTGATTTTGAAAAAGCAAGCCAGTCTGCGGGTTGGATCCGCGAATTAATGAAAGAGGAACATACCCCGGAGACTGAAGAATATGGAATTCATTCATTTGTCTATCATCGTAAACGTCCATTCCACCCGGAACGGTTGCTGCGTTGGATTGCGAAATGGCCAGATAACATCGTGCGATCCAAAGGCCTGATGTGGCTAGCGACAAGGAACCATATGGCGATCTCTTTCAGTCACGCAGGCACATCGAAGCAGCTTGCGCCAGCAGGAATATGGGTAGGTGCGATGAGTGAGGAGGAAAGGCAACTTCATTTTGGCGATACATTGCCAAGCATACCGGACTGGGATGATGAGTGGGGTGATCGCGTAACCAAATTAGTATTTATCGGCATTGATATGGACCGGGCGGAGATTGAACGTACATTGGATGAGACCCTTCTTACGGAGGAAGAGATGTGGATGAACTGGCGTGAACTGAAAGATCCTTTTCCCGCGTGGAATTGAAGTAAAAAGAAAAGATCTTCAAGTGCAATAGTGCCCCTGAAGATCAATGCTGATATTGTATTAAGGGTTTTAGCTAAAGTACAAATCGCCAAGATAAAAATCACCATTGCCGCTTTTTTGCGGACTAAACACAAAGGTCAGGTACACTCCATAGGAACCCGTCCATCCTTGTGGATAATAAATGGCTTTGTAACTGTGTCTTGTTTTGGTTTTATCGTTCATTGCAATCACTTTAAAATCAGCTGATTTGATGTTAATCAACTGATCTGCATATTTAGTCAGCGTTTTTTTATCATTTGCTGCAATGATACCTTTGACTGTAGTCTTAAATTTATCTTTTTGGGATTGCTTACCCAGATCAAAAATGTCGATCTCGGGATTTTCGATAACTTTAGCATCTATGTATTTATCAAATTCACTAGTGCTACCTGTTTTAAGTGCTTTACCATACATTTTGATCAATGTTAAAGATTCTTTTTGCAATTTGACTATCATCTGAGCGTCAGTTCCAGTCATCTTGATTGAGCCAGAAGTGCTTGAGTTACTTGAACTACTTGGTTTACTTGAATCTTCAGAACCTTTGGTACCTGTACTGCTGTTATTACTACTCGAACTGCTTGACTTACCGCTACCTGAATTAGTGATACTTACAACTTTGTTGCTAACATTCAGAGATACGTTGGCTCCCAGCGCTTCTGCTGTGGTACTTACAGGCAGGTAAACATCACCGTCATATACCAGTGCATTCAATTTGTCTCCGGCTTCATTCTTGGGTGTCCAAGACAAACCGTTTACTTTAAAGCTAATGTTGCTGTCGAGTGCTGCTTCAATATCTTGAATTCCGTTTGAAGCTGCTACACCGAGGGCACCGAAAGCCAAACTGCATGCTACCAATGACCCAATAAAAGTTGATTTTTTGATCTTCATCTAGTTCCTCCGTAGGTAAAGTATAATCATACCAAAGCAGTATATCATATGTAATTATAATGTGAATACAAAATTTTACTTTCGCAGATATGGAGTTGACAAACGAAAAAGCATAGGCTAATATCATTAAATAGTAATAATTACGATTAAATTAGAGGAGGCAACAACCATGAGAGTCATTGTAACCTTAGCCTGCACCGAGTGCGGGGACCGCAACTATACAACAACCAAGAACAAACGTAACCATCCAGAGAGACTTGAGATGAAGAAGTACTCCCCACGTTTGAAGAAAATGACGATCCACCGGGAAACCAGATAAATTTTTTGTTGTTTTTAAATCGTAATATTTACGAAAAGAGGGAAAGGCATGATATTATCCTCCATGCGTGATGTTGTATTTGGATACGGCAAAGAGCCGGTCATTGATCAACTGTCGCTGGATATCCATGTGGGAGAGTTCATAGGCATCACAGGTCCCAATGGTTCTGCCAAAACGACCCTGTTAAAGCTGCTGCTGGGGCTATTGAAGCCCTGGAGCGGCACGATACATATGAATCCGCAGTTGAAACGTGGGAACAAGTCCAATATCGGTTATGTGCCCCAGCAGGTGGCATCGTTCAATAGTGGATTTCCCAGTACGGTGAATGAACTGGTCCGGTCCGGCTGTTACACCAGGCTGGGATTATTCCGCAGATTCACAGCAGAGCAGGATGCTATCGTTGAACGCAGTCTGAGGGAAGTTGGCATGTGGGAATATCGGAATACACGTGTCGGTGAGCTGTCTGGCGGACAGAAGCAGCGGATCTGTATTGCAAGAGCTATGGCTGGGCAACCGCAGGTTCTGGTACTGGATGAGCCAACAACGGGAATGGACCGCCATAGCCGTGAGGGATTTTACAATCTAATGCGCCACTATGTTGATGCTCATGGGATAACGATTATTATGGTTACTCATGGACTGGAAGAAATGGGGAATCGATTGGATCGAACGATTACTTTGGAGCGGCAAGAAAGTGAGGAATGGCAGTGTTTGAGTACGAATTCATGCAACGTGCCTTCTGGGCAGGTGGACTGATTGGAGTCATCGCTCCAATTCTAGGGGTCTATCTGATGCTCAGGCGGCAGGTCCTTATGGCAGACACGTTATCCCATGTCTCACTCGCAGGGGTTGCGCTCGGTTCGGTCATGAATCTTAACCCCGTGATCTGTGGATTCGCTATTGCAATTATCGGTGCATTACTGGTTGAACAACTGCGGCGAAGTTACCGAACCTATAGCGAGGTACCTGTGGCAATCATCATGACTTCGGGGCTGGCTCTTGCTGTAGTGTTGATGAGTCTCAAAACCAATCTGTCCAAGACATTCAGCTCATACTTATTCGGATCTATTGTCGCGGTTAGCGATATACAGTTGTGGATGATGGCAGGAGTATGTGTCATAGGTTTACTTTTTTTCATCCTGCTCCGAAGACCGTTGTATAGCTTTACGTTCGATGAAGAGACTGCTTCCATTGGAGGCGTTCAGGTAAGAGGTTTATCGTTTGCATTTGCCATTCTCACAGGAATGACTGTAGCTTCAGCCATGCCGATCGTCGGTGTGTTGCTGGTTTCTGCTCTCATTGTATTGCCTGCTGCCTTGGCACTAAGAGTGTCTCGCAGTTTTACAGCAGCGATTATTGTCGCGGTAATTACAGGTTTAATCGGTATTTTTAGCGGACTCACCACATCTTATCATCTAAATACACCACCGGGAGGAACAATTGCACTTATCCTGTTGGTCATCCTATTGACTGGAATATCAGCGCAAAAGCTGATTGCACGATATAACCGCAAGCGTCACCGCAAAGAAACGAAATCACAGCACGTCATCTTGGTTAACCATTCTAGGAGGAATACATCACATGAAATTCAGTAAAAAAGCTACGCTCGGATTGTTGTTCAGTCTCACACTTATCGTCGCAGGCTGCGGACAAAAATCCGCTTCTGATGCAAATGCAGCTTCGACAGGCAATTCCGTTCCAGTCGAGACGGAAACCACAAAATTAAACGTGCAGGTCAGCTTCTACCCGATGTATGAGTTCACCAAAAATGTGGCAGGTGATCTGGCCGATGTGCATACACTCGTTCCAGCAGGAATGGAGCCTCATGATTGGGAGCCCACACCACAAGATATTGCCAGCATTGAAAAAGCGGACGTGCTTGTATACAACGGTGCGGGTATGGAATCATGGATTGATCAGGTCACCGGAAGTCTAAGCAACGCTTCGCTCATTCAGGTGGAAGCAAGCAAGGGCATCAACCTGCTTGAAGGTGGAGAGCATGATCACCATCATGAAGATTCAGAGGCAACAGAACATGACCACGATCATGACCATGCGAATGAAGCGACTACAGAAGCACATGATCACGAACATGCGGATGAAGCGACTACTGAAGAACACGACCACGATCATGACGCCGAGGCAGAAGCAGGACATGATCACGATCACGGTGGACTTGATCCCCATGTATGGCTATCACCTGCATTGGCTGTAAAAGAAGTGCGCAATATTGAAGCAGGACTGGCACAGGCTGCCCCGGAACATGCCGAACAGTTCAAGCAGAATGCAGATGCCTACGTTGTTCAACTGGAATCACTGGATCAGGACTTCAAGGCGGCTGTGACGGATAGCAAACGCAAGGATTTTATCACACAACACGCTGCATTTGGCTACCTTGCCAAGGAATATGGATTGCAACAGGTGCCCATCGCAGGATTGTCTCCTGAGCAAGAACCTTCGGCAGCACAGATGGCATCTGTCATTGATTTTGCGAAAGAGCATCAGGTGAAGACAATTTTCTTCGAAACACTGGTTTCATCCAAAGTGTCTGAGACGATCGCAAGTGAAGTGGGAGCCAAAACGGCTGTATTAAATCCGATTGAGGGACTCACCGAAGAAGAGATCGCGGCGGGTATGGACTACATTAGCGAGATGAGACAAAATTTGGAGGCTCTGAAACTGGCGCTGAACGAATAATAAAAGATCGATTTGATGCCTTTCACCGAAAAAGGTACAATAATACAACATGCTGAGGAATGGTTAGCCATTCCTTTGCCTTTTTGCAAAGCAGAGAGCACAGGGATGTGCTCTCTATTTGTTTAAATAAGGTGACCGGATCAAGGAAAACAGGAGGACGCATTAGATGAATTTAAATGAGGAGCATGAAGTGCTGTTAAGTGAACAGCCTGCCCATCTGTGGAGACGACGCAAGCTCGAGCTGATGCAATGGACGGAACGTGACAAACATACGGTATCCGCGAAGAGAACAGTGATTTGGAATGGTGTTGAAGTCGATGCTGAACTTGCGAAGGCATTGTCCATACTTCAGAGTGCGGGCGTGAGGACGGAATTTTCATGTGCAGGGGTGAGTCCGCTCGATGAACCTGTCGATCATTCTCTTTATGCTTATGTTACCCTGATACAAAGTGAGGTTGCAGATCAATTCGTACACTATGCTCTCCGTCGGATGCGGAATCGACTGCTCGTTACGCTAGAGGCCGAAAAGGGCCGCTATGATCTCTCTTCTTTTTTCATTGGACACAATCGAAGCTTCTGCTGGTGGATGGAGCACTGCGCCCTACAGTTTGGAAGCCGAAACGAATCGAGTGAAAAAAGCGTAGTATAAAGGATAGGCTTGTTTACTTGAAAGTAAAGGAGGTATGGCACGATTGAATAAGTGGGTCAAAACGATACTGTTTCTGCTAGGCTCCGTCTTTCTAACACGATTTATTCCATTCTCGTCCTTGTTCCGTAACCTGGACACGATGATTCACGAATTCGGTCATGCACTAATGACACTGGTATTGTCCGGTAAAGTGCTGCGGATAGAATTGTACGCTGATCATAGCGGCGTGACCTATTCGTCCATGCTGACGCCAGGCAGATCGATTCTGGTTTCTCTGGCGGGGTATATCAGTGCATCACTGTTCGCCTGGTTATTGTTCTACTTATACCGCAAAGGCTTGCATATGTGGGGACTTGGGATTATGACGGCTGTAGCTCTGGTGTCGCTCCTGTTATATGTAAGAGGGGAGTTCGGCATGTTATGGCTGACCGGGTTCATCGTCCTGAATGTGGTCATTATGATATTTGGTGCCAAGATCGTGAAGTTCTATTATCTGCTACTAGCGTTTCTTACGCTGGAAGAGTCAGTCGTTAGTGCCGTATACGTTGGATTTATGTCCTGGACTCAGCCTTCACGGGCAGGGGATGCAGCGAATCTCGCTCAGCAGACATTCCTTCCCGCGCTGTTCTGGGGCACACTATTTGCTCTATTTGCACTGTGGTGTGCAAACAGAGCGCTGACTCTCTTTTTCCGCAAAGAAGGCACTTCGCGATCGTCACGGTCTCGGGGATTACGAAGAGCGTAATGGTTATAAAGGTATACAAAGCAAAAAAGGCACTTCCTTTCTTCATGAAAGGAGAGTGCCTTTTAATTTTGGACGTACATCTGATATTGAAGTCTGATATTAAAGATATTGAACCTAATCTCCAAGATTATCCCATAGCACATAAAAGTAATAAATCTCTTCCATAATCGCCTTATCATCCTCTGCCGCAACGCCGCCCTTGATCCGAGCAAGGGTGCCCAGAATATCATATATCGTTTCACGCTCTACACTGAACTGAATACGGTTTACGATTTTATCCCAGGCCTTCATTGCGTAATTAACTTGAGACGTGGCTTCAGTCCATTTTTTACCCTCAACCTGTTTCTCTAATGTTTGTATAGATTCAAGCAAACGATCATCGGTGCCAAAGGGCTTTTTGAGAAAAGCTCCGCTAGCCATAATGGCAACGAACACAAGAATGAGGAAGATCGGAAGCACATATAACAGCCAGAAACGCGTTTTCATTCAACCGCCTCCTTGATGTAAAGAGTTTAGAAAGGCCCCTCATAATCGCCCATATCAATTTTTTCGGTGATCTTATCCTTGAACAGGTCCACATACAATTTGTCATTGGGTAATATGGCGGCAAAAGCGATATCCTGTATCGTGATGTTTTGCTTTTTCAGCTGCTCACTGAGCCAGTTCGTATCTTTGTTTCTTTCCTCCAGATTTTGCTTAATCAGCAGGCCATCAATAATAATCTCGGTCATCAGCTTGCTCTTGGGCGGGTGCATATGCATGTCTTTCGCGGTTACAGGCTGATTCTCAGGTTTCAAAACAACCGAAAGGCTGCCATCTGGTTCCAGAATCGCATAATCCAAAGTCGTAATATCAAATACATCCTTTTGCCGGAGCATCATGGTCAATTCGTCAAATTTGACTCGCATTTTACTCAGGTTCTGTTCAAGAATTTTACCGTTCTGGATGATCAATGTGGGATCAGAGTCCATCAGTTTGGAGATGGTACGATTTTTCAGTGTAATATACTGAAAGATGATCGTAATGATTGTGAAAATGGTCAAGGCCACAAAATGAATCCACGCCTTGGAGGAGAGATCAGTTGCAAAAGTCCCCGCAATGGAACCGATTGTGATACCGTTAATATAATCAAAATACGTCAAGTTACCCATCTGCTGCTTGCCCAGTACCCTTGTGTAGATGATCAGGGTCAGAAAGGCAATAATAGACCGTACGGCAACAACCCATGTTTCTTCCATCATATATGTATCACCTTCCTTTATTTCACCATAGCTCTATAAGAGGTTGTTTAAAAAGGTTGCTTTTGAACACGCATTATAACAAGCTTTTCCTACGCTGGAGGATCTTATGCTTGAACGCAAAAAACCGAAACCTGGGTAAGTATCCCAAGCTTCGGTCTCTATAAATTCACTATATTAGTTGAACTGATTCATTTACACGTAACGGAGAGGAAAGAAAAAACCTGAAAAAGCGAAGCGCTCGCCTAAAAGCTTTCTGAAAGAAAGCTGCATCGGAAGCATAGCTATCCCCGGATTTCTCCTTCGGAGAAGTGAATCGATAAAATCTGGGGATAACAGCGATTGGAAGGTTGTTCTTTCATCGGAGTGTCTGTGTAAGAAATCGTTAAACACCGGAATACGCCATAAATCCGCCATCTACCGGAATGACTGTGCCTGTGACGAAGCCGGATTGTCTTTCATCCGCAAGCCACATCAATGTGCCCAGCAGATCCTCCGGTTTGCCGAAGCGGCGCATAGGAGTATGCGCAATGATTTTACTGGAACGTTCCGTAGGTGAGCCATCTGGTTGCAGCAATAGATTGCGATTTTGTTCAGTCAAGAAGAACCCCGGTGCAATGGCGTTGACACGAATACCGGATTCAGCCAGATGAACGGCGAGCCATTGCGTAAAGTTGTTAATCGCTGCCTTGGCAGCACTGTACGCAGGAACTTTCGTCATGGGCGATGGGGCGCTCATGGAAGAAATATTAATGACCGTTGCCGGAACATCACGCTCAATCATATGTTTTGCAAAGATCTGCGTTGGGATGAGGGAACCGACAAAATTCAGATCCATGACCTGCCGAAATCCCTCTACACTCACATCGAAAAACGTAGTGACGTCGCTCTGTTCCAGATCTTCCAATCTGAAAATTTCATTCGTAGTGTTGGCACTGGCGTTATTACCACCCGCGCCATTAATGAGAATATCACAGGGTCCAAACTGTTCCAGCACAGCATCTGCCGCCGCCTGCACACTATCGGCCTGGGTTACATCACAAGCAATAGCAATCGCTCGGCCACCGGCAGCTTCAATCGTAGCTACAACTTCCTGACCCTTGGACACGGTGCGGTTCAGGATGGCTACACTTGCACCATGCCGAGCAAGTTCTTCCGCCATGGAGCGGCATAATACTCCAGCACCTCCAGTGATTACAGCCGTTCTGCCTTCAAGGCGAGATGAGCGTTCATATTGGTGTTCACTCATGCTTTTGCCCTCCTTTGCAGGGAATCCCAGACGCCCCAGAGATACATGATCCCCAAAGCCCGGTCATAGAGTCCATAGCCAGGTCGGCATTGTTCCCCCCAGAGATGACGACCATGGTCGGGTCTTGCATAACCTTCATAACCAATATCGTGATAAGCCTCAACAACCCCTGCAATATCAACACTGCCATCCTGACTGCGGTGTGAGGTTTCGATAAAGTCGCCGTTATCGTAGATTTTAACATTACGAATATGGGCAAATGGAATCCGGTCCTTGAACTCGTGAATCATTCCGATAATGTCATTGTCGGCATTCGCTCCAAGGGAGCCACTGCACAGCGTCACGCTATTGTAAGGGCTATCATAAAGATTCAGATATTTGCGAACATTCTCCTGACTCGTAATAATCTTCGGTAATCCAAAGATCGGCCATGGCGGGTCATCCGGATGGATCGCCATTCGAATCCCCAGCCGTTCCGCTGTAGGAATAATCTCTTGCAGGAAGTAACGCGCGTGCTCCCACATATGTTCCTCAGTTACATCCTTGTATGCTTCAAACAGTCCGGTTAAATACTGCAATCGTTCCGGTTCCCAACCTGGCATGGTAAGTGCTGAGTTCTCTGTAATGCGTCGAACCAGTTCCAGGGGTTCTATATTTGCGAGTTTACTGTGCTCATAGAAGAGGGCCGTTGAGCCATCCTCCATTTCCTTGTGCATATCCGTGCGAAGCCAGTCGAAGATCGGCATAAAGTTGTAGCAGATGACCTTCACACCCACCTGAGCCAGTTTCTCCATCGTTTTAATATAGTTCGCAATGTATTTATCCCTTGATGGGAGGCCCAACTTGATATCCTCATGGATGTTCACACTCTCAACGACATCCAGATGTAAACCGGCCTTGTCTGCTGCCACTTTGACAGCGAGTATTTTGTCCATCGGCCATTCCTCGCCAGCAGGAACATCGTGTAGAGCCCACACAATACCTTCAACACCCGGAATCTGCCGGATGTGGTCCAGTGTTACCGTATCATTGCCTTCGCCAAACCAGCGAAAAACCATTCTCATCACGTTCACCTCATCATGAATAGTAGTAAGAAGAATTCAATCATTGAAAATAGGATGGATATGTATCCTGCAGGACAGCCAAATCGGTGACAGTTAAATGCAGGTGTTCCTGCATCAGTCGCTCTGCCGTCAGGGCATCATGCTCTTGTATAGCCTGGACCATGGACCTGTGCTGTTCGATCAGGTGATCCCACTGGTGATCCGAGGACAGGCGAAGCATGCGACTGCGATTCAAATGTACATTCATCTGCTGGATGACAGTCCAGGTGTTACTTTTGTTACAGCCTGCAAAAAGAGTGCTATGGAATTCCTCATCCAATTGGAACATTCGTTCATCATCCGGATTGACCCTGCATTCCTGTTGACGGGCAAGATTCTGTTCAAGTGCCATCATCTGTTCATCCGGAAAATGCTCGCAGGCGAGTCTGATTACGGCTCGTTCGAGTTGTTCTCGCATGAACCTTGCTTCCTCAACCAGATCGAGCTGGATTAGAGAGACGTATGTGCCACGCTGTGGATACACTTCCAGCAGACCTTCTTGAGCAAGCCTTACAAAACTTTCTCGAACCGGTGTCCGGCTGACCTGGAACTCCAGCGAAATTTCCTTCTCGGAAATGGCTGTTCCCGGAGGCATTTTCAGGTTCAAAATGAGCTGCTTCAGCGTGACATATACGGCATCTCGTGTCGAGTAAGATTGCTTGTTCATAGAAGATAGACTGTTCGCAGCAGGCGACAAGCCGGCTTTGGATGATAACTTTGGGGTATATTCCACAACTTCAACTCCTTCATTGACATACTACCATACTTGTATGGTAGTATGGAAGCGCTTTATCGTCATTGTATTGAATTTATTTGATGATTTACTTGCAGTTCAAAGGAGTAGAGAGTACAATTCAATCATTAGGTTCGAATGTTTAAACCAACAGACATCGGATAGAGAATAATATACGAAGAATAGTACAGAGGTGAACACCATGGGACAAAAAGCGATTAGCATTTTTCAAACCTGTATCCCGTTATTTCAAGTATTAAGTGACAACCATCGTCAAGCCATTTTGCTGACACTTACCGAGAAGGGCAGAATGACGGTGAATGAAATTACCGAACAATCCAGCTTATCCCGGCCAGCGATATCTCATCATCTTAAGCTGTTGTTAGAGAAGGGGCTTATATCTGTGGAACAGAAGGGCACACAGCGCTATTATTCGGCTTCATTGAATGCATCGGTAGAACTGCTGAAGGAACTGGTAGCTGCTCTGGAAGAAGAGTGTCTGTAGATTAATGGTGATCAAACATGCTTTTGCATGTGTCTTATAGGTTCGTGAGTTTAAACGCTTAATCAATAATAAGTAGAGGGGTATGCATATATGACAACGATGATACAGGAAGTAACCAGCCAGGAAGTTGAAGAGATTTTGGAGCAGCAACGACAATTCTTTCGTTCCGGGGCCACACGATCGGCAGAAGCCCGAATTGCCCGTCTGACCCAACTGAAGCAGGCGATTCAAAAGTACGAGACCAGACTGACAGAAGCCCTCTATCAGGATTTGGGAAAAAGTGAGTTCGAATCCTACACGACCGAGATCGGATTCATGATGGACAGCATTACACATACCATCCGCAAAGTGAAGAAATGGGTGAAACCCGTTAAAGTCAAAACGCAAATGGCGCTCCTGGGTTCGAAAAGTTATATCATACCCGAACCCTACGGGACGGTTCTGATCATCGGACCATTTAATTATCCTTTTCAACTCTTAATCGAACCATTGGTAGGTGCGATTGCGGCAGGCAACACAGCCGTACTCAAAGCGTCAGAGAATACACCTGCGGTGTCTGCTGTTGTCCGTGAAATGATCGCGACCGTGTTCGAACCGGCATACGTACAGGTACTTGACGGTACCAAAGACACAACGACCGCGCTGATTAACGCGCCGTTTGACTATATCTTTTTTACAGGCAGTGTACCGGTTGGCAAGATTGTGATGGAGGCAGCTGCCAAAAATCTGGTTCCCGTTACGTTGGAACTTGGCGGCAAGAGCCCAGTCATCGTGGATGAACAGGCCGATATCAAAGTAGCTGCGGAGCGCATCATATGGGGAAAATTGCTCAATACAGGACAGACCTGTATCGCACCTGATTATTTACTCGTGCATGAGCGCGTGAAGGAACCGTTAATTACGGAGATGAAAGCAGCGATCGTATCCTTCTTTGGTTCGGATATCCAGCACAACAAGGACTATGGGCGAATCGTGAACAAGGGTCATTTTAAACGTCTGACGACTCTGATAGAACGGGATCAGGCCAAAGTGATCTATGGGGGAGCATCGGATGAGGAAGATCGATTCATTGAACCAACTTTGATTGATGCGGAGTCCTGGGATGCAGCGACGATGGAAGATGAGATTTTTGGACCGATTCTGCCGATCATCAGTTATCGTAACCTGGATGAAGCCATTACACAGATCGTAAAACGGCCAAAACCGCTCGCCTTGTATCTGTTTACTTCCGACACCCAAGTTCAGGACAAAGTGCTGCGCGAAGTTTCATTTGGAGGAGGCTGCATTAACGATACCATTACGCATGTAGCGAATCCGCGTCTGCCATTTGGCGGTGTTGGTCATTCTGGTGTTGGCTCGTATCATGGGCAGTATAGTTTCGAGACCTTCTCCCATCTCAAAAGTGTTCTGAAAAAAAGCACCAAATTGAATCTGCCGATTCTGTATCCACCGTATGATAACAAGCTGAAGTTGATTAAGCGTTTGTTGAAATAACCCTTATATAAATACAGAGAACTTCTTGAATCGAATCAAGCGAAATGTTGAATCAAGCCCAATAGCCTGCTACTGGACCTTAATCCAGAGCAGGCTGTTCCTGTCGGTAACGGGATGGTGACATGCCGGACCAGCGCTTGAATTGACGACTGAAATGGGCAATATCCTTGTACCCAAGCATGACTGCAATATTTTGAACAGACAGCTTCGGATTGCCAAGGAGAAGCTTCGCTTCATGCAGAACCAACTGGGACAATACAGCGCGGGGAGACTGACCGAATACCTGCTTGAAGACACGATTACAGTGAGAAGAACTGATGCCCAGCTCTGCTGCAATATCATCAATGCCATAGTGTCCTTCCGATTCGTGTCCCTGTTTGAAATGTTGACTCATCAGGCCTTGCAATCGATTGCGAATCTGATGGGCGAGTTCGATCTTCTCGTGTCCTTCCGTAAACCATTGCGCTGCCTCCTGCGAGACCGCCTCCCACAGATGGCCGAATAGTTCGAATACTGCAGATTGCAGCTGCATTCGCTGCATCATCGTACTTGCTGCTTCATCATCCGCGGATGACATCAATTTGCGCAAAACGGGCTCGATCTGCTGCGTAACCGGACTATCCGCAGTGAATCGCACTTGTTTGATGCGGGCCAGCAACGACAGGAACAACTGATCATCAATATCAAAATGCATGCAAAAATACGTGAATCCTTTGCCGTTATGGCTTTGGCTTGAATGAATGCTGCCTGGAGGAATCAGGAGCAGTTCGCCAGCCTTTTGAATATACAGGGTACCGTTCACCATCATGCGTTGCTCGCCTTCCGTGACATAGTTCAATTCATATTGAGGGTGCTCATGCGCCGGGTAATCCCAGTCTGTACCGACACTTCGCAAATGAATGGCGAACAGATTGACCGTTGTTTGCACATCTGGATAAAAAACTTCATGGACACTTTCTCCCAAAGCAGGAGGCAAATACGTTGAAGACATGGAAGATCCCCCTTATATCAAATGGAATAGTTTTGTAACCGCTTTAATTCATTATAGTCTATCAGCTTGATTTGGGTAAATATCCGATTGATTTGATCATGGTCTGAGATGGAACCACATGTTAGGATGGGGCTAATGAAAACGTATGCATACCATTCTGAGAGGGGTTATGATTCATGAGCACATCCAAATCCATCTTTTATAATGCACATCACGCACCGATTGGTGCTTTTGCCAGTTTTACACTGGGATACAAAGGAGCCAAGGGCGGGCTGGGTCTGGAACTCGGCAAGCCGGCAGACCAGAATGTATATATTGGGTTACAATCTCGCGATGGAGAGAATTATCAGGCACTTCCTTTTTATGAAGCTTCCGAGGATGAGAGCAGTCGCTATGATGTAGAGAAGTTAGAGAATGGGGATCAGGCACAGACATCCGTAGATATGGAGGTAAAGGGGGACACGGCCCCGTCGACGACTGCGTCAAAGGTTCCACAACCTCTTATTACGGCTTTTCGAGATGAAGATATTACTCGTGAATTCACCTCAGGTACGGATACGTGGACTGCGGGAGATCTGACGTTCCGGATCTACTCGCCTGTACGTCCAGTACCTGATCCAACGAGTGGGGATCGTGAAGCCTTAATGGATGCACTCGTACCTGCCGTATTGGTGGAAATGACGATTGACAACACGCAAGGTCAACAATCTCGCAAAGCCTACTTTGGCTATCAGGGTAATGATCCGTACTCCGCGATGCGTCTGATTGGAGGGCCGGAAGGTGGTTCCATCACAGGTGTGGGACAAGGTCGGCTTACAGCCATTATGTCAGCAGATGACGGACTGTGGCCCGCCCGCGGGTTTACGTTGGAGAAGCTGTTACAGGAGAAGCATCGGGAGAATCTGGCTTTTGGACTTGGCGGAACTGCGGCATTACTGATGGAGGTACCGGCTGGACAGAAACGTACATATCAATTCGCAGTATGTTTCTATCGTGGGGGTATTGTGACGACCGGAATGGACACGACTTATTGGTATACGCGGTATTTTGCTGATATCCAGGCCGCAGGAGAGTATGCACTTCAACGTTTCAGTGAGTTGACCGCATCCTGTGAAGAGGTTGAACAGCGCCTTGGAACGGCTGCTCTGAGTGAAGATCAATCATTCATGCTTGCTCATTCCATTCACAGCTATTATGCGAGCACTCAACTGCTGGATGCCGATGGCGAGCCACTCTGGGTGGTGAACGAAGGGGAGTATCGGATGATGAACACACTTGATCTGACGGCTGATCAGTTGTACTTCGAGCTTGCCTTGAATCCCTGGACGGTGCGAAATGAGCTGGAGTGGTTTGTAAAACGGTACAGTTATACGGATCAGGTTCGTTTCCCGGGGGAAGAGAAGTTATATCCAGGCGGAATTACGTTTACCCATGACATTGGTGTAGCCAATGTGTTTTCACGCCCCGGACACTCGGCATATGAGCTAGTGGGCATAGACGACTGCTTCTCACAGATGAGCCATGAAGAACTGGTGAACTGGCTCTGCTGTGCGACTGTATACATTGAACAGACACAGGACCAAGCGTTTGTGAAAGACATGCTGCCTGTTATTCGGGATTGCTTCGACAGCATGCTTAATCGGGACCATCCCGACGCAGAACAGCGTAACGGTCTGATGGGCCTGGATAGCAGCCGTACCCAAGGTGGAGCCGAAATTACAACCTACGACAGCCTAGATGTGTCACTTGGACAGTCTCGCAATAATATCTATCTGGCGGGTAAATGTTGGGCGGTCTATGTTGCATTGGAGAAGCTGTTCGCGACTCAAAAGTTGGCGGATCTGTCACATCAAGCAGGGCTTCAAGCGGATCGCTGCGCTGCCAGTATCGCTACACAGTTGACTGATGGTGGCTACATTCCGGCTGTGATTGCAGAAAATAATGATTCCCGAATTATTCCGGCGATTGAAGGTCTGGTGTTCCCTTACTTTACAGGCTGTGAAGCAGCACTGGATGTGAATGGTCGTTTTGGACCTTACTTGAAGGCGCTTCAAACCCATCTGAAAACGGTTCTTGTACCGGGAACATGTCTGTTCGAAGATGGTGGCTGGAAACTGTCCTCAACAAGCAATAACTCTTGGCTTAGCAAAATCTATCTGTCCCAATTTATCACTAGAGAACTGCTGGGAGTGGAATGGGATGAGACAGGCAAGGCAGCAGATGCGGCTCATGTCAACTGGCTGCTGCATCCGGAAGAATCCTACTGGTGCTGGAGTGACCAGATCCTGTCTGGTGTGGCGGTTGGCAGCAAGTATTATCCGCGTGGTGTAACGTCCATTCTATGGCTACTCGAAGGTAAAGGAAATCAACTTGCTCAGATCTATGCCAGCAAGGAGGCGGTACAATGAGCCAATCCGTCGTTCAATCTGGTCTCTCAGGTCCACAATACGATGCATGGCTGGGGTATCACTCCACAATGTCAGGAACGAATGGGTTTGCCAAGAAGACAGCTCCACTCTGGAGCAGAATGATCTTGGCTGAAGAGAAGCATCAGATTATTACGACAGCTCTGACCGAACTCTCACAGGGACTGGAGAAGTTGTATGGCGTGAAACCCACGGTTAATCAGCTGACTGCTTCTCAGGCTAGTGAGCGGAACGAGCATGCTCCTGCAATACGAATTGGTACATGGGCTGGAAGCCATTCTGTGGCCGAAGCGTTTAGCGAAACGGAGCGTTCTGCTGTGCAAGGGGAAGGCTATATCCTTCGCAAGGACGAGGCAGTAGGTGTACTGGTCATTGGATCAGAGACTCCCCAAGGAGTGCTGTATGGTGCATTCCATCTGCTTCGGGAGCTGACACTTGATCCAAAAATTGCAAGCGAAGCGGAAGAAGCTGCAAACAAGTGGAGTTTTGTTGCCGAGCAGCCAACCAATGCGCTACGGATGATTAATCAGTGGGATAACGTGGATGGTAGTATTGAGCGTGGTTACGCAGGGAAATCCATTTTCTATGATGACGGGGAATTCACGCAGGACCTGGGACGTATCCGGGATTACGCAAGATTGCTCGCTTCTACGGGGATCAATGCCATATCGATCAACAACGTCAACGTTCACCGACATGAGAGCCTGTTCCTGACAGAACGTTACTTGGGTGATGTGGCGAAGGTTGCCGCTGAATTCAGAGCCTATGGCATTCAACTGTTCCTGAGCGCCAACTACGCGAGTCCAATTGAGATTGGTGGAATGCATACGGCAGATCCGCTGGATGCACAGGTTCGGGAATGGTGGAACATTCAAACGGCCAAGGTGTATGCAGCCATTCCGGATTTTGGCGGTTACCTGATCAAGGCAGACTCCGAGAATCGTCCGGGACCGTTCACGTATAACCGTGATCATGCCGATGGTGCGAACATGCTGGCTGAAGCCCTTCGGCCATTCGGTGGATTGGTCATCTGGCGTTGCTTCGTCTATAACTGCAAGCAGGACTGGCGGGATCGTTCCACAGACCGTGCGCGCGCTGCCTATGACCACTTTACGCCGCTGGACGGGCGTTTTGCCGACAATGTCATTTTGCAAATCAAGAATGGACCGATGGATTTTCAGGTGAGAGAGGCGGTATCCCCACTATTCGGCGCCATGGAAAATACGAATCAGGTCATTGAGTTTCAGATTACGCAAGAGTATACCGGGCAGCAGCGTCATCTGTGTTATCTGGTTCCCCAATGGAAAGAAGTATTGGACTTTGACACATACGCCAAAGGCGAAGGTTCAGAGATCAAACGAATCGCGGACGGTTCTCTGTATCAACGACCTTATAGTGGCTTCGCTGCAGTATCCAATATTGGCGCAGATGCTTGCTGGACAGGACATCCGCTCGCGCAGGCGAATCTGTATGGATATGGCAGACTTGCGTGGAATCCGGAGTTGTCCGCGGAAGAGATTGCCGATGAGTGGGTGAGACTGACGTTTGGACATGAGGACGAAGTCGTGCGGCAGGTTACGGGTATGCTTTTGAATTCGCTAGATATCTATGAAAATTATACTGCACCTCTCGGTGTAGGCTGGATGGTTAACCCGGAGCATCATTATGGGCCGAATGTAGATGGTTATGAGTATTCCAAATGGGGAACGTATCACTTTGCCGATTGTCATGGCATTGGTGTAGATCGAACCGTGAAGAGCGGCACAGGGTATACCTCGCAGTATCACCCTGAGAATGCTGATCGCTATGAGTCTTTGGACACCTGTCCAGATGAGTTAATCTTATTTTTCCATCACGTGCCGTACACCCATGTTCTGCATTCGGGTAAGACAGTCATTCAGCATATTTATGATACACACTTTGAAGGTGCCGCGCAGGCAGAGGCGTTAGCCGAGACATGGAGACAGCTGGAGGGGAAAGTGGACCCGGTTATCTTCAGCAAAGTTGCTTCATTACAGGAGAATCAGGCTGAACATGCGAAGGAATGGCGGGACATGATCAATACGTACTTCTATCGCAAGAGCGGCATTGCGGATGAACAGGGTCGAACAATTTATTGAGTGGAATTGCGAATGCGGATGAACTTGGTGATATGAAGAAAGAAGATACCTTGTTTCTTTGATGTACAATAGACAGCATGGACATACATGAGGAGGAGATACGTATGGGACAACTTCAACTGCCCGAGACCATGAAAGCTGCTGTCATGACAGAGCCAGGACACATTATTATTGAGGAACAACCCGTCCCGCAACCGGCTGCGGATGAGGTGTTAATTCAAGTGATGGCTGTAGGGGTATGCGGATCGGATGTGCATTATTTTGAGCATGGACGCATCGGCAGATTTGTGGTGGAGAAACCGATCATTCTGGGACATGAGTGTGCGGGGATCATTGCTGCTGTGGGATCGAGCGTATCACGTTTGAAAACAGGGGATCGGGTTGCTATTGAACCTGGGGTGACTTGCGGACGTTGCACAGCATGCAAGGAAGGTCGATATAATCTCTGTCCGGATGTTCAGTTTCTGGCGACCCCTCCGGTGGACGGGGCATTTGTACAATACATGACGATGCGTGAAGATATGGTATTTAAGATACCAGACCATCTGTCCTATGAGGAAGCAGCCATGAACGAGCCATTCTCCGTTGGGATTCACGCAGCTCGCCGGAGCAAGCTGGCTCCGGGTACGACTCTTGCGATTATGGGGATGGGGCCCGTTGGACTGATGGCTGTTGCGGCTGCAAAATCATTTGGCGTAGAGAAGATCATTGTTACGGATCTGGAGGAAGTCAGGCTGCAAGCGGCTCGCCGCATGGGCGCTACCCATACCATTAATGTGCGGAATGAAGATGCACTGGCTGTGATTCGTGAATTAACCGGTGGTGTGGGTGTTGATACTGCATGGGAAACAGCGGGGAATCCGAAGGCGCTACAATCCGCTCTGTATTCACTTCGACGTGGAGGCAAGCTTGCGATTGTTGGCCTGCCGGCACAGGACGAGATTGCACTTAATGTTCCCTTTATCGCAGACAATGAAGTTGATATCTATGGTATATTCCGTTATGCCAACACCTATCCGGCAGGAATTGAGTTCCTGAGCTCTGGCCAACATGACGTGATGTCTCTGATTACAGATCGTTATTCTCTGGAGGAGACACAGCAGGCGATGGAGCGTGCTTTGCACAATAAGAGTGGCAGTCTTAAAGTCATGGTATATCCGAATGGCAGATAGAACCATACTGGGAGGGTCCTGGAGTTCAGGACTCTTTTTTGATTTTTTTCGGAAAATAAAGGGATAGACAAGCTCCCATAACATGGTATAATTCATGAAGATTTTAATATATAAAATGATACACACCTCTTAGGTGAACAAGTACTTAGCGAAAGGAACTGAAGGTTGTGAGAGTACATGAATTTATGATTCACGCTGATTTTCATCGGGATGATCTGATGTCGGTATCTTCTCAAGCGTCACGTTTTTCCTCGGATATTATTTTGTCGTATATGGAGTCTGAGCATGAACATCGAGTAGATGTCAAAAGCCTGCTTGGAATGGCGTTACTTCCCATTCGATATGGTAGTGTTGTCAGATTACAGACAAGAGGCAGGGATGAGCTGGAGGCACTGGAGTACATGCTGAATGTACTGGAGAAAGGGACGGCGTGACACCTGATAGGTATAAAAATCACAGAAATCATAATTTTTTTAGCTATTCCTCAAATCTTGCTGGTACTTTGTACAAAAAAAGAGTATAATAAAATTTAGTTTGATTCTAAAGAAGTACCCATATTAAAGGAGTGTAAATAGATTATGCCAAAAGTTGACATCCATCCAAAGACACAACTCGTAATTTTTTACGATGCAAGTGCTGATTTCAAATTCCTGAGTTCTTCCACGAAGTTCTCTAACGAAACTATGGAATGGGAAGACGGTAACTCTTACCCAGTAATCCGTGTGGACACTAGTTCCGCATCCCACCCGTTCTTCACTGGTAAACAAAGAAACGTGGATATCGGTGGCCGTGTTGATAAATTTAACCGTAAATACAACATCAACAAATAGTTTGACCATACATTACAAGAAAACCTCGGGATTCGTCCTGAGGTTTTTTTGTGTACATATTCAGGGTAAAGGCTTTTGAATTTTACTTGAAATTAATATTTGTGACTAGAAATATCCATTTCATTAAAAATTAATTCAACCAATTATTGCGCTTACAACACATTCGGATGTACACTAGGAAACAGAGTAAGAACATATTGGAGGAGGAAATAGAGATGAGCAGCATCACACATATGGTAACGTTTACACTTTACGCAGGTAAGGATACACCGGAGGCGGAAGCCTTTTTGAAGGAAAGTTCAGACGCACTTGCAGTCATTCCTGGCGTAGAGCAGTTTCAGGTTCTGAGACAGGTAAGTGAGAAAAATGAGTTCGATTACAGCTTCTCGATGGTCTTTGCTGATCAGGCTGCGTATGATGCATACAACAATCATCCGGTTCACCGTCAATATGTAGAAGAGCGTTGGGAAAAGGAAGTCAGTCGCTTCCAGGAAATTGATCTCATTCAACATAATAAATAATCATCCCTCATAGAGGCTAAGTTTGAACTGATATATACAGCATTGAATAATGCTGTATATCCCTCTAGATGAAGTCAATTCGTGTTGA
The DNA here is from genome assembly GCF_001570725.1 of Paenibacillus amylolyticus. Taxonomy (GTDB): domain Bacteria; phylum Bacillota; class Bacilli; order Paenibacillales; family Paenibacillaceae; genus Paenibacillus; species Paenibacillus amylolyticus_A. Next base: position 2,499,006 of record NZ_BCNV01000001.1, on the reverse strand, counting down.
GAAACAGACTAATTCGAAATCGTTTTCGGTAAAATGAATTTAAGGAGGTATTCGCTGTTATGCAATTGGATCTCACAGGAAAAACGGCTCTGGTTACAGGCGCAACCGGTCAACTGGGGAGAGTGATTGCCCGCACGTTGGCAGCCTGTGGCGCCAATCTGGCTCTACATTACATAAATAATGATACGAAGGCTCGGGAGCTTCAGGGTGAGATTGAAGCACTCGGTCGTCAGGCTGTTATTATACAGGGAGATATTACGAAGCAGGATACGGTATTTCGGATGCGTGATGAGATTCAGTCTGTCCTCGGCGGAGTGGATATCGTTGTTGCCAATGCGGTCATTCAATATGAATGGACAACAGTGTTGGAGCAGTCGCCTGAAGATTATTTGAGCCAGTTCGAATCCTGTGTCATGCAGAGTGTATATCTTGCCAAAGCTTTCATTCCTCATATGCAAAACGTCAGAGCCGGTCGCTTCATTGGCATTAATACCGAATGTGCGATGCAAAATTTCGCTCATCAGTCTGCTTACACCGCTGGTAAGCGTGGAATGGATGGTGTATATCGAGTGCTTGCCAAAGAGGTTGGCGAGTATCAGATTACCGTGAACCAGGTTGCACCTGGATGGACGATTAGTGAACGTGATCGCTCCAGTGAGCCTGGGCATGATGAGGCATATACGCGTACTGTGCCGCTGAAGCGCAGGGGTGAAGATCAGGAAATCGCCAATGCGGTGGCTTTTCTCGCTTCGGATCTGTCCTCATTTATCACGGGTGCCTATATCCCTGTAAGTGGTGGTAATGTTATGCCTGCCATTTAGAGTACTCTGTGGATTCAGGAATTCAGATGAAATACGAATCAATCTAGTTTAATCGTAATCCGTTTGTCATTCGACAAGCGGATTTTTTGGCATTTTGCTAACAATGTAATAACGATTGAAGGGGCAGGTTTTTCGTTTTATATATCCAGAGATACATATAATTTGGTTCGGATTTCAGAAGATTGGGGTATAAGAATAGGTATATTACCAGAGTGGAAACATAATCAAAATGAGCAATTAAAGGAGACCCATCAATTATGAAAAAAACAGTCGCGGACGTTCTGGTTGAATCCTTATTGAACGCTGGCATCAAACGCATATATGGCATTGTGGGAGACTCCTTGAATGCGGTACTCGACTCCATCCGTCGTTCGGGCAAGATCGAGTGGATTCATGTACGGCATGAAGAAGTGGCGGCATTTGCTGCTGGGGCAGACGCTGAGGTCAGTGGAAGTATCGCTGTCTGCGCTGGTAGCAGTGGTCCTGGTAACATGCATCTGATTAACGGTCTGTACGATTGTCACCGCAACCGTGTTCCTGTACTCGCTATCGCTGCACATATCCCAAGTGATGAGATTGGCAGTGAATATTTCCAGGCGACACATCCCGAGTATCTGTTTCAGGAATGCAGTGATTACTGTGAAGTGATTACGACAGCGAAACAGATGCCGCGTTCCCTCACGATGGCCATCCAGACAGCAGTCGCACGTTCAGGTGTGTCTGTCGTTGTATTGCCGGGGGATGTAGCAGGACTTGAAGCAGCAGATCTGCCTGTACCTGAGCATGTGTATCATGCGACCAATCCAGTGGTACATCCATCTGAGCCCGAACTCGTGAAACTGGCTGAATATCTGAATCAAGGTAAAAAAATTACGTTGCTGTGCGGTGCCGGCTGCGCGGGCGCTCGGGAATCCCTCATGCAGCTCTGCGATCGGTTGAAATCTCCGATGGTCATTGCGCTACGAGGCAAGGAATATTTGGAGTATGACAATCCCTATTCCGTAGGCCTTACGGGTCTAATCGGGTATTCATCCGGTTATCATGCCATGATGGACTGTGATGTACTACTGATGCTGGGAACGGATTTCCCATATCGTCAATTCTATCCCGAAGATGCGAAAGTCCTTCAGGTCGACATTCAATCTTCCCATCTGGGTCGGCGCACGAAGCTGGATTATGGCGTATGTGGGGATGTGAAAGCGACCATTGAAACGTTGCTTCCTTATCTGACAGAAGAACACAGTGACAAACATCTGCGTAAAAGTGTGGACCGTTATGTGAAAGTACGCAAAGATCTGGACGAGCTGGCCGTTGGAAAACCGGGTAAAAAGCCCATCCATCCGCAGTACCTGACCAAGGTCATTAGTGATGCCGCAGCAGAAAATGCAATCTTCACCTGTGATGTCGGTACTCCGACAGTATGGGCGGCCCGTTATATCGAGATGTCTCGCAATCGCAGACTGCTCGGTTCATTCAGTCACGGTACGATGGCAAACGCTTTGCCACAGGCGATTGGCGCCCAGGTCGCTGATCCGGGCAGACAAGTCATCTCGTTGTCAGGTGATGGTGGTATTACGATGTTGATGGGTGATCTGTTGACATTGAAACAGCATAATCTGCCAATTAAAGTTGTAGTGTTTAATAATGGAGCACTCAGTTTTGTTGAGCTGGAGATGAAGGCTGCCGGATTCCTGGAGTCGGGAACAGAGCTTGTAAATCCCAACTTTGCGATGGTTGCTCAAGCCATGGGCATGGAAGGTATCCGGGTTGAGGATCCGGATGAACTGGAAGGGGCTGTGCAGCGTGCGCTTCAGCATGATGGTCCTGTGCTAATTGACGTGGTGGTGAATCGTCAGGAATTGTCCTTACCTCCGAAGATTGATATCAAACAGGCGGAAGGATTCACGCTATGGATGATGAAAGCCGTGCTGAACGGACGCGGGGACGAGATTATTGAATTGGCCAAAACGAATTTGCTAAGATAGGTGCTTCGATAAGCGAAATTGCACCGTGCGAAGTTGTTAAGATAATCGACGTAAATAGCGTCTAGCATCCAAAGGAGGAGCAGGCAGAAGTCATTATTGTTGTCTACTCCTCCAACTTCGTGCTGAATGTGTGATATATGATATAGTATGAATCCATATTATATGAATTGTTTTTATGTCGAAAGTCTATTAGAATAGGTAAAGTCAGGAAGGTTTTATGCCATTTTTGACTTACATATTGCATCATTACATGTACGAAGTTTCATATCGTATTCATCGATCCAATCACAAGATGACACACACACACATGGAGGAGATCAACATGAGTCACGCAGGAAAAGTAGCCATTATTACTGGAGCAGGAAGTGGATTGGGCCAAGCAGCAGCACTGAAGCTGGCTGAGAAGGGTGCATCCATTGTTGTCGTGGATCTTGTCGAAGAGACAGGTCTTGAAACGGTTAAGCAGATTGAGAAGCTGGGAAGTAAAGCCATTTTTGTACAAGCAGATGTGAGTAAAGCACCTGAAGTTGAGAATTACGTGAAAAAAGCAGTCGAAGAGTTCGGACGAATCGACATGTTCTTTAATAATGCAGGTATTGCAGGTCCTGGGATCAAGTTAATCGAACATACAATCGAGCAGTTTGACCAGATTATTGATATCAACCTGAGAAGTGTATTTTACGGGTTGAAGTATGTGATTACAGAAATGCTCAAAACAGGTGGGGGTTCCATTCTGAACACAGCCTCCACAGCCGGTATTGTTGGTGTACCCGCAGTTGCACCTTACGCTGCAACCAAACATGGCGTGGTGGGCTTGACCCGTACAGCTGCGATTGAATATGGCAAGGACAACATTCGTGTAAATGCGATTGCGCCAGGTACCATTGAGACACCGATGGTTGTTCAGTTCGGTAAAGACAACCCTGAAGTGTTCAAGGCAACCGTTGACAGCATTCCATCTGGACGTCTGGGCAGACCGGAAGAGATCGCGAACCTGGTTTCCTTCCTGCTGGGTGATGAAGCGCCATATATCAATGGTGCAGTATATCCGATTGATGGTGCCGTTACAGCTCAATAAGAGTTCTGCTTATCGGTAATAGAACAGCTGTTAAAATGGTTAAAGAGAGGTCACTGTATGCGTACAGTGCCTCTCTTTTTAGTTTGTTTTTTTGTACTACGAACTCATATCAGGCAACTTTATGCGATGTATCGGTTTGTGTACTTTTCGCAGATGCTGAACGATACGAGCTCATAACGATGATGATGGCAACAGCGACCCCGACAGCTCCAATCCAGGTAATGGATGACAATGAAACGCTGCTGACCGCGATTCCGCCAATACCTGCTCCGGCAGCCATCGCCAGTTGCATCACCGAGCTGTTCAGACTAAGCATGATGCCTGAGGATTCCGGAGCCATGGTGACAAGGTTGTACTGCTGAGTTGGACCTGAGGACCACGCGGCAAAAGACCACAAAACCAGAACTAGGAAGACAGCGAGATGAGAGCTTGCCGTTATATTCAGCAGGACCAGACTCACGATATGCAGTGTCATGCCCGTGATCAGCGTTCGTTTGACACCCAATCTGTCCGCACTGAAGCCTCCAACTTTTGAACCGATCAGACTTGCTATGCCAAATGCGAGTAAAGCTGAACTGAGCAGTGCTTCGCTCATTCCTGCGACGGATACAAGATAAGGTGAGATATACGTGTAGGCAATGGAATACCCACCTAACCAGAAAAAGGTCACCAACAGTGCCAAAACAATTCGTGGCTGCTTTAGCAAAGACAGTTGGTTCTTCAATGGAACAGGTGCTTCTGCTTTGGAAGGCGGAATGGCGGCCGCGATCACCAGCATGGCGAGAACGCCAAGAACGGCTATGCCGGCAAAAACAAGCTTCCAATCCCAAGATGCAGCCACAAGCCTTCCGAGCGGAACGCCAACAATCAAAGAAGCCGTAAAACCAGTGATTACTGTGGCGATTGCACTAGCTTGTTTGCCCTCAGCCGCTATTTGGGAAGCAACCGTTAATGCCGTGACAACAACTACTCCCGCGCCTAAAGCCATCAAGACACGTGCTGCGACGAATAGTCCATAGCCCGGCAGCAGGTAGGCAAGAACATTAGCCACAACGAATAGACCGAGGAAGTATAGCAGCAACTTACGACGGTCCCAGCGCGAAGTCAGTGCAATAATGATAGGTGTACCGAGCGCATATACGAGCGAAAAAATCGTAATGAGCTGTCCGGCAGCAATTAAAGAAATATCCATGGTATCTGCAATGCGATCCAAAATGCCGGCAATGACATATTCGGACGTTCCAACTAGGAAGCTGACCAAGGCAAGAACATAGATTTTAAACGTAGAAGACATGGAAATATAACCTCTTTCCGATTATAATTATTATATTTTTAGAAATATAGAAATAAAGACAAGAGAACAAGACATAAATACTGTGAATGCAACCCATCTGCGCGAAAGGTAAAGTTACAACCGAGATAATGAATATTGGTATAAGCGTAAACTTATGTGACCAAGTTCTAGTATGAAATATTGTACAATGTATTGCATAATATTTCGATATTTCTAATTATATAGAAATAAAACTCAAATTTTTTTATTTATTTAGCAGATAGGGAACAAACTTTTGCGCAGTCTCCGTGTTCAGGCTGTAGTAAATATACGTACCTTTCTTCTGCGATGTAAGTAGGCCGCAATCAGACAACTGCTTCAGGTGATGAGACAGAGTCGATAGCGCAACCGTAACAAGGCGGCTCTCCAGATCGGCAGGACACAGATTGCTTTCGCCCGATAGAATCTGAATGATTTTGTAGCGTGTTTGCTCACCCAGTGCTTTATGAATTTTGACGACTTGTTCGAGTTCATTCGAGTTAGGTTGCATCATGATCTGTCCTTTCGTCTTTATTTCTTATTTCTAGTAATATAGAAATAATAGTATCATATGTCGTTTGAAAAGTAAACTCTCGCAGGAAGATTCTAGACTTTCTACTGCGTCTGTGTTAACAGCCGAAAGTCTGGAATAACTCCCTCGAGAGTTGTGGGTTGTAGATTAGCGATCTAGGGAATCAACATAGTCTTTAGCTTCCTTCAATGATAGACCTCGGGCTTCACGCAGTCGTTTGATCGCCATAATTTTTTTCCCTTGTTGTATAAGTGCAATTAGCTCCTGATCCAGATCCGTTGGGGCTGGTTGGCTTGTGTGGGCAGGGGATGCTTCCTTTGGCGATAATGTGTAATTGAAGTCAGAGCGGGCGCTGCCGTTCGAACCGTTCTCCAGACGATCCACATCTCTTTTCAATTCATTCAATTGGCGTTGCAGGCTGGTAACTCTGACCAGTAACACAAGGATCAGAAACAGCAAAACGATCCATACCAAGGTGTTCATTTCCATGATGTCATGTGCCTCACTTTCATTTATTCATGTTTAATAGCCATTATTTAAGTTGAACCGGGATCTCCTTGACACCACGCACGATCATGCCGGGTCTCCATTCGAGTTCATTCACGTCAGCCTGTAGCTGCATATTGGGAAAACGATGCAGAAGTGTACTGACTGCAATCTCGCCTTCCAGACGTGCAAGCGGTGCCCCGAGACAGAGGTGAATGCCTGTGCCAAAAGCCAGATGTGAACTCTTCTCGCGGGTAATGTCAAAGACATCAGCATCCTTGAACTGCTGTTCGTCCCGATTAGCCGAATCAAGCGCAACGATGACAAGTTCACCTTGAGCGATATGCTGTCCACGAAATTCGATATCTTCCAGAGCCCAGCGGGACGTACTGAACTCTACCGGCCCGTTATAGCGCAACATCTCTTCAATGGCCTTGTGAATAAGCTCGGGCTGCTTAATGAGCAGTTCGCGTTGCTCCGGATGTTCCAGCAGGGCAAGAATTCCATTGCCGATGAGATTAACCGTCGTTTCGTGGCCCGCGATGATTAACAAGGAGACTACGCCAAGCAGTTCTTGTTCAGTCAACTGCTGCCCGGACTCTTCTGCAATGACGAGCTGGCTGATCAGATCAGTACCGGGATCATTGCGTACTTTTTCGAACCAGGCCGTCAGGTATTCCGTAAACTCCTTTGTATGCTGCTCAAACAGTTCTGCGCTCTCGGCGGTGGTAGCATCAATTACCGTATTAGACCACATGCGGAATTTGTCACGATCTTCAAGAGGGACTCCCAGAATTTCACTAATAACAATGATGGGCAGCGGGAAGGCAAAGTCATCGATCAGATTCATTTTTTCCTGTGACGGAAGGTTGTCCAGTAGATCATCTGCAATGTCCTGAATATGGCTCCGCATGTCTGCGACCAGTTTGGGTGTGAATGCTTTCTGCACAAGTCCACGTAGACGCCGGTGATCCGGCGGATCGGAGAACAACATATTATTGGAGAAAATGCTTTGATTGTCAGCGCCGTAACGTCGGACCATGTCTTTGCTGAATCGAGGATCTTTCAGAATCTGGACTGCATCCTCGTATCGGGTAATAATCCAGCCGAATTCCCCATGAGGAAACATGACTCTGAAAACAGGCTCATCTTTTCTTAACTTTTCATAAACCGGGTAAGGGTTGTGCGTGAATTCTTTGGTAAAAAACGCTGGCTTTGAGGATTCGTTCGGTTCATTCGGGTTCAAATGCAAAATCTCCTCTCATATTCCTGCATAATACTTGCACCTTCTATATATTCAATACAGCAGCTTTTGAAACCTTGTTTTTGATTCACATAATAGATGAGAGTTATGGTGGATGTTGGAGCAGGAAAATAGAGGAAGTTGGAAGAAGACATGTAGAGAGAATGGATCATTATGCTTCGAAAAAAAAAGAAAATGAGGTGAATGCTGATATGTCATACGCACAACTTCCATTGCATCACCACCAGATTCCGGCAAGTCGAATGGTTCTTGGCTGTATGCGATTCGGGGGTGAATGGGACGGTCTTCCTATTACTTCAGATCTTGTTGTGGAAGGTCATCGGGCGGTAGAAGCTGCTATCGAAATAGGCATTAATCATTTTGATCTGGCGGATATATATACACGCGGTAAGGCAGAGCATGTCTTGGGGCGAGTTTTATCTGAAACTCCTGGTTTGCGTGAACAGATCATTATACAGTCGAAGTGTGGTATACGCCTTGTGGGTGATGATGAAGGACCTCAGCGTTATGACACCTCCGGTGCACATATTCTGGAGAGTGTGGACGGGATTCTGGAGCGACTCGGCATCGATTATCTGGATATTTTACTGCTACACCGTCCTGATCCGCTCGCCCATCCGCAAGAAATTGGGGAAGCACTGGCTAGGTTGCATCATTCCGGTAAAGTGCGCCATTTTGGTGTGTCCAACATGGGTTCTGAACAGATTCGTCTTCTACAGCTCCATAGTAAAGTACCTCTGATTGTGAATCAGTTGGAGATGAGTTTGGATAAAATCGGATTTGTAGAAGCTGGTGTGACGGTGAATCGCCCCCAAGCCAGAGATAACGTGTTTCCCTATGGCACGATGGAATATTGTCAGGCAGAGCATATTCAATTGCAAGCTTGGGGTCCCCTTGCTCAAGGGCGATTTACTGGCAGGGTGGTTGAGGGGCAACGCCCGGAAATTGAGCATACGGCACAATTGGTTGATCGCATGGCCAAGGAGCGTGGTGTTACACCTGAATCCATCGTATTGGCTTGGTTAATGAAGCATCCAGCAGGTATTCAGCCCGTGATTGGTTCAATTCGACCAGAGCGGATTCTGGCATGCCGTGACGCGACAAAGGTTGAGCTAACCCGATATGAGTGGTACGAGCTGTATTCAGCTTCGTGTGGTCGCAGAATGTAATTAGGGATGTTGGACAGTGGGTAGTAAATTGAACATATTAGAAGACACGGGCTGCGGGCCTGTGTCTTATTTGTTTGTGATAAACGCGGCTTCATTTGGTTGAAACACAATATGGAGGGTGTAATGATTCATAAGATCATACGGCCCACAGTACGAATGCATTTGTGATAAGCATACTGATTCACGGCCGAAACCAGTGTGTTGACACGACTGTAAGATATTTCACCTTCATATTTGTGCTATACACTATGTCCAAGGACTTAGAGAAAGTGCTGATAAGAAGGACGTTTCAACCATTTTTATCGTTTTACCGGGTAGTTGCTGGACTGCTGTGATAAAATGATAGGAATAAGAACATACGATCTGTTTGTGTGAGAGGAGACACCTTGACGATGGAGATGCTTAAACCACCCGCCGAGATATTATACGAGGTTGAATTACGTGCATTGCGAGAGGAAGATCAGGGGAAACGTCCTCCAAACTGGCTGTTATCTCCTGCCTATGTGCGCGATTTTATTATTGGCAGAGATAAGCCTGCGTTATTAAATGGAGAAGAGATCTCGATTACCCGTAAATTCTATGGCAATGACGTGTTAATAGAACGTGCCGTGGTCACTCTGGCAGGCAATCGAGGGTTAATGCTTGTGGGAGAACCCGGAACAGCCAAGACCATGCTTAGCGAACTGCTGACCGCGGCGATCTCTGGAACCAGTCTGAACACGATTCAGGGTACAGCAGGCACGACGGAAGATATGATCAAGTATTCATGGAATTACGCCATGCTGCTCGATAAAGGCCCTTCGGAAGCTGCCCTTGTGCCATCGCCGCTATATAACGGAATGAAGAAAGGCATTTTAACCCGTTTTGAAGAGATTACACGTTGTCCCGCTGAAGCGCAGGATAGTCTGATCAGTATTCTTAGTGACAAGGTCATGAGCATTCCTGAACTGGATGGCGGTGTACTGTTTGCCCAGCCGGGATTTAATGTCATTGCTACAGCCAATATTCGGGATAAAGGTGTTAACGAAATGAGCGGTGCCTTGAAGCGTCGGTTCAATTTCGAAACGATCAAGCCCATTCATAACGTGAAGATGGAAGCCAAAATTATTGAATCCCAGGCACGAAGCCTGTTATTACATAGTGGAATTGATATTGAAATTAACCCGGATGTGGTTGAATTGCTGGCTACAACATTTATGGAACTGCGCACCGGCATGACACGGGAAGGATACAAGCTCGACACACCTCAAGCAGCCATGAGCACGGCGGAAGCGGTGTCTGTCTATGTCCAGAGTGCGATGACTTCCTATTATTACGAAGATAAGGCTATTGCGTTGGATCGGTTGGTGCAGAACATGCTGGGGACCATTGCGAAGGAAAGCGACAAGGATCTGTCCATTCTCAAAACCTACTTCTCCAAGGTCGTAAAAGAGCGTTCCAGAGAAGAGGGAATGTGGAAGGACTATTATGAGGAGAGAAAATGGATCGGTTAACAGCAGTACTGGACCCCGATGTTGATCAGTTACAATCCTTGTTCGAGTCCCAGGTATATAACCTGAGTAATCCTGCGGTCTATTATCCAATACGACACCATAGCCCTGTATGTTCATATCACTTGTTACGATTAATCGGGGAGTACAAGCCGGATATCATTCTGATCGAAGGACCAGAGAGCGGTAATCCATTAATTTCGGTGCTGAGTGATGAGGCAACCATACCGCCTGTCAGTCTGTACTATACCTATGAGAGTGAACTGGAGAGAGAAGCCTGCTATTATCCGATGCTTCGTTATTCGCCTGAATATGTCGCTTTGAAAGAAGCAGCACGCCTGGACATACCGGCTAAGTTTATTGACCTGGACTATCGTCACTTCTCCACTCGTGCATCCAAGTCCGGTCAGTCAGAACAGAAGGAAGTCTCCATCCAGGACGAAACCTTGCTTGCGGGGTCTGATTTCATTAACCGGTTGTGCCAAAAAACAAACTGTCGCAGTTTTGATGAATTGTGGGAAAAGGTATTTGAGATTGGTGGTCTGGAGAAATCCACTTGGGAGTTTGTACAGGATGTATTCACCTATTGCACTCTGTCCCGAATGTGTTATTCCACGGAACGATTACAGTCTTCAGGTGATCTGGCAAGAGAAGCACATATGAGACAACGTATTAAACAAGCAGTAGAGGAGCATGACCGTGTGCTTGTCATTACGGGTGGATTTCATACGTATGGACTGTTGATGTCAGAGAAACATGAATCCGAAATGGAACATCCAGAAATGGATAAACAGCTTGCAGACCAACGTTTGGATGGACGAGGTAAACCAGGTAGGTCTCAACAAAGTGCGGTTGATCCAGATACGGTTCACCAACAAATGTACCCAATGGTATATACCTTTGCTGAAGCGGATCGGCTCAATGGATATGCGAGCGGCATGCCTTATGTGAATTATTACGATCAGATCTGGAACCAGCTGCTTCGCAAAAAGAGTACACCGTATAATCTAACGGCTCTGGACTTATTATCCCGGCTGATGCGCAAATTACGGGATGGTCACGAGCATGTATCAACGAGTGATGCGATTGAGGCGTACAGCATGATTCAGGGTCTTGCCGGGCTTCGGGGGAAAAGGGAAGGCGGCGTCTATGAGTTGATGGATGCAGCACTCTCTTCCTTTGTGAAGGGGGAGCTTACCTTGGCTACCGATAAACCTCTGCAAGAGCTGCAGCAGTTATTGACAGGAGACGTCATTGGAAGCGTGGCTCCCAATTCATTCAGTATTCCTATCGTGGAGGACTTCAAGGCACGTTGTACAGGGTACAAACTGCAGATCCGTACAACAGGACAGCACAAGAAAGTACTGGATTTGTATGCGAAACCGGAGCACCGTCAGATAAGTCAATTGATTCAGTGTATCACGTATCTGGTTCCGGAATTCGCTAAACGGCAATCCGGGCCGGACTGGATCGCAGAACGTGACATGAATCTTGTACGCGAAACCTGGGTTTATATGTACTCATCCCGCATTGAAGCCAGATTGATAGAGAACTCTCTCTATGGCGGAACGCTTGCCGGGGCGGCTACACGCAAAATGGAAGAACAAATGCAAGAAATACCGGATCATCATAGCGGTGAACTTGCCCGACTAATGCTTCAAGCGCTGCTCATGGGGCTTCAGGATACAGCGATAAAACTCTATGAACAGGTGCGCTCAGCACTGAGAACCGACGGGAATTTCCTTTCCATATGTAACAGTCTGCATGTCTTGAACCGAATTCATCAGCACCGCAGGCTACTGGGACTATCTGACGAGCAACAACTCCCTGAGCTGGTATCCGAGGCTTACAGGAATGCCGTAGACAAGCTGTTACAGCTCTCCAGAGCCAACCCGGATGAACATGAAGCCATTATTCAGGGATTGAAACTACTAGCCATGCTCGCGGAGTCATCGGAGGAGCATTTTCAGGATGAGACATTCCGAATTCACCTGAATGAGCTTCTGTCTGATCATCAGCTTCCGGCTCAGCTGGAGGGTGTGTGTGTTGCTATTTCCTCAGGGCTCGGCGACAGGCCCAGGGAAGAGATTGTTGATCGTGCACGTGGGTATATCCATGGTACACCGGATCAGACCCGTCAAACGGCACTTTTTTTACAGGGAGTATTCTCTGTAGCACGTGACGCTTTTTTATATGAAGATCAGCTGTTGTCCGAGTTGAATTATTTGATAGAAAAGCTACCATACGACGACTTCATCAGTATGGTACCGGAATTGCGGTTGGCATTCACCTATTTTACACCAATGGAAACAGGCTTAATTGCTGAGCGGGTGGCGAGTCTGCATCAGGTTGAACCGGAAGAGATGTTAAGGCCTGCGGTCGATGAACAGATGCTGATTCAATCCAAAGCATGGGATGAAGCGCTTCGAAAGGAGTTTGCCGCATGGAAGCTAATATGAATGAAGCGAATCGGATAACGGAAGAAACCGGAGAAACGGACAAAACTTCCAATCCGGATGGAAGCAACCGAGGAAATCATCATTCTACTGAAACCTTGAATCGATGGCGTCTGATTCTCGGTGAATCCGCCGAAGAAGGGTTGTGTAATACAGATCAATACACTTCGGGTGAATTTCAATATACGGAAATGGATGAGATTCTGGGTTATCTGTATAACCGTGAGTACGGTGAAGAACAAGGTTACCGAAAAGAGGGAGGACGCGGTGCATCTAACCTGACTGTACCGAAATGGTTGCACAAAGTCAGGGACCTATTTCCCAAACCAACAGTAGAAATATTGGAGAAACAGGCGCTTGACCGCTATGGACTGACAGAATTATTAACGGACAAAAAGTTGCTTGAATCCCTTGAACCCAACATGAATCTGCTTAAGAACATTATGCAATTCAAAGGACGGATGAAGGGTGAGGTGTTAAAGAGCGCCAAAGAGATCGTGCGAACCGTAGTTGAGGAGCTGCGCAGCAAGCTGGAATCTCAGACCCGAGCCAGTATCATGGGCAAACGCAGTCGCTATACCTCCAGTTCAGTACGATCCTTGCGCAATCTGAATTTCAAGCGAACCATCACCAAGAACCTGAAGAATTACGATAAAAACAAGCGCAGGTTTGTAATTGATCGTCTGTATTTCGATGGGAGTATACAGCCCCATAACAAGTGGAACATCATCATTGGTGTGGACGAAAGTGGCAGTATGCTGGATTCAGTCATCTACAGTTCGGTAATGGCGAGCATCTTCTATCGCTTGAATGCGCTTCGCACGAAATTATTCATATTTGATACGCAGGTTGTTGATCTGAGCGACAGGCTGGAAGACCCCGTAGATGTGCTCATGAATGTACAGCTCGGCGGGGGAACACATATTACCAAAGCGTTGCGTTATGGCGAGACGCTAATCGATAATCCGGGCAAAACCATCTTTATTCTGGTCAGTGATCTGGAGGAAGGTTACCCGATTGCGCAGATGTACAAAGCCTGTAAAGATATCATCGATGCAGGATGCAAGCTACTGGTTCTCACCGCACTCGATTTTAACGGGGATTCGGTCTATAACAAACATGCAGCACAGACGTTAACGAATATGGGCGCTCATGTAGCAGCAATTACCCCAAACGAGTTGGCAGATTGGATTGGCGAGATCATCACTTAAATTTGAGGAGGAATGTGTAATGCTTACCGCAGACCGCGCAGTAGAAACTTTGGTGGAGAAATTCGCAGTGACCTGTTCCAACGAGTATTCATTAAAAACAGACCGAAGCTCCGAAATTATTGATTATGTATTGGGAACGACAGACAAATTCCCGGATATGATGGGAAATTCGAGTCATTATGTGTATCAAACAATTGATCTGCTTATGAAGCTCGCCAAAAAAGACGATGGAGATATCTTTTACCGGGCCGGGGCTATTGTGATATATCTGGAATCCAATTATTCCAAAAGAAGTTCATGGAGAACGGATGCTTTTACTGTCTGTATGGGAAATGATTCAGAAGCCTACGGATTGAGCGGGAAGAGCAAAAGCGCTGATCGCATGGGTGGGTTGTTGGGCCGGTTGGAGAAGATCAAACAGTTTGCGGGCGAGAACGAAATTTCGGCTGAATTAAAGAGCAAATTAAAGCGTGCCCAGTGGCTTTTTGATTCCAAAAAGGCTGACACCCAGGGGGATTATCGAGATGTAATCAATGCGTTAATGCTGCTACAACTATATTCAAAACTCAGTGACACGGCCTCTCATCTTGCAGAGGTTCAATCTTCTGTTCAATCGTTACCCGTGTTGTTTCAACATGTGATGGCTAATGATCCAGATAAGTTGCGGGAAGAGCTACATACGTTGATTGAACCTGTAGTGGTCGGTAATATTCAAGGGAAGCATAACGGATCCTCCCAGGAATTGAAGGATGAATTCCTCAAGGAGAAGCGTAGTCAGCTCATAGCCGAGCTTTATCCCAAAACATCTTTCTCTGCAAAAGAGCAATGTTCACACACGGTGTTCCATCAAACGATGGTACTAGTGAGCAGTGCCTTGCTGTACCTGATTAACATTAGTGGAGGTAAACAACGGTTCCTTGATACGAACAGTGAGATTGGACATGTTTTGCTTCACACAATACATCAATTACACGAGATTTACCCACTCGAAGTTCGCCGTTACTTGCTGAGTATGGACCCTAGAGCGAAGAGTCCCAATGATCTGCTTGCTGGACTTGTGCCTCTGGATGAGCCTTACCAGTTGGTTGAAATGATGCGGGACGAGCTTAATTCGTACACGATATCCTGGAACATGCTACAATCTGCGATCGCGAATCATCCTGAACAAGCGATTCGAGCATATGAGATTATCAAACCGCCATTCCTCAAACTTTGCATTCAGAAATTCATGGATGATCAGGGATTGACCTTGCCCAATGCGGAAGGGGCACTGGAGCAAGCGGTATTTAACGCTCTTCGGCATCCTTTGGATGGGGGGCGTCAAGGACTTGCGATTGCTAGATACTTAAGTGGGGAAAACACCCTTGAGGAATACTGGGAGGACTCGAATAGTCGTGGTCTGTTTAATAACCTGAATCGGGATAAGAAGCGTATTTACAATCTGATAAGCATCAGTTTCCTGCCCTTGGAGTCGGAGGCAATGCGCAGATTCGCAATCCTGATCACCCATCCCGATTGGACGCTGGATATTGTCTCAGACATGTACAATTCATACGCTTTTAGTGGAGAGAAACTGCTTCAACGTTATGGGCAAGATCATGAGGTGCAATATGAGAAATTGCTAACCAGTCTGCTCTCACTCAATGGCATGACCGACTATAGATACAGATCCATGCCACATGACGAATACCGCCGAATCATTCAGCAGAATCTGGACTATGCGCTGACACAGTACAAGAAACTGCCAACGGATACGCGTATTTTGATTCTGGAAATTACCTTTGAACAGCGTGATGAGCTAACGAAGAAACAACTGGCTGAAGCGATTCGTGCCGGATTGCAGGATTCGTCCAAAAAGGCCAACGGTGTGGCCTTAGCCGAATTCAACCGGATACCTGATCAGGACTTGTATACACTCGTATATCTCTCCGAGAAAAAAGTGTCGATTAAAGAGATGGCTTTGACCGCGATCCGCAGTCTGGAAAACAGCAAGGAGCTGTACGGTGAACTTTTGAAGAAAGAGAAGTCCGATGAGTGGAAGAGCTTGATCCAAATTCTGCTGGATACCGCAGATTTAAGTCCAGAGTATGCCCATGCTGCACTCGCTGATCAGGCAGATGCCAAAAAATTGTCGAGACTGAGCTGGTTGTCCCTAAAAGATCTCCCTTCACTGATACGTATTGAAGACAATCAGCCTTTAGATAATCGGATTAAGCAGTATGCTTTGGTCCAATCATTGGATCATACATCCGGTCCTAATGAACGGTTGAATGAATTACGAGATTACGTAAGTGAGGCATCGCTCGCTCGTTTTGCAAGTGAGCTGCTCCAGGTCTGGATTCAGGAAGGTGCTCCTGCAAAAGAGAAATGGGTGATGTATGTATCAGCACTCTTTGGCGATATTCAGATTGTAAATATCCTGGCTCCGCAAATTAAGGAATGGACAGAAAATAGCCGCGGCGCGATTGCAGCAGATGCTGTGAAAGTGCTCGCTTACTTGAAAGATCCATCTGCTCTTATGGCGATCGACAAGATCAAACGTGGCGTGAAGAACCGTCAGGTGAAAGGTGCAGCAGAAGAAGCGTTGCAGCTTGCAGCCGATAATATGGGACTTACCTCGGAACAATTGGAGGATCGGCTGGTCACCACACTTGGTTTTGATGAAAAAGGAACCATGCAGCTTAGTTACGGAGAGCGCTCATTCCTGATTAAGGTGAATGGAGACTTGCAAGTCGTTGTCTTGAATGAAGAAACGGGCAAATCCGTGAAGAGCCTGCCTGCTCCTGCACAGAAAGACGATGCTGAACTGGCGGCACAATCCAAGGCGCGTTTCACGCAACTGAAAAAAGATCTCAAATCCATGGTTAGCATTCAGGCACAGCGTCTGGAAGAGTCATTGTCCAAACAACGTCTATGGTCTGCCGATGAGTGGAAAGCACTGTTTGTACAAAATGTAATTATGCAGAAATTTGCTGTTGGTCTGATCTGGGGAACTTATGAAGATGGCGCTCTGATCAGCACGTTCCGTTATATGGAGGATGGCACATTCAATTCCGTGGATGAGGATGAGGTTGATCTGCCTTCAGGTGCGCAGGTGGGACTTATACACCCGCTGGAATTGGATCAGGCTACCCTTGAAGGTTGGACAACGCAGTTGGAGGATTACGAGATCAAGCAGCCATTCGAGCAATTGAATCGTGAAATTCACCAGCCAGAAGATGAGGATAAAACGAAGAATGAATACGATCATCTGCCCGAGTCTGATTTCTCGCCAACGGCATTCCCTAAAGCACTGGAGAAATACGGCTGGATCAAAGGACCGGCACAGGACGGCGGCTGGTACCATGAATTTTATAAAGAGTACGGAGATCTTGTTGCAGAATTGCAATTCAGCGGTACGAGCATCACGTATTACGAGGGATTGGATGACATTACACTGGAATCCCTACATTTCTTCAAACCGAGTAGCAAGCAACATTATTATTATGGTGACAATAAATCCATTGCTCTGGGCAACGTTCCAGGTCGCGTGTTCAGTGAAACGATCTACGATATTCTGAGAGCAGCGGGGCGTTGATGACGTGAGTGGATTCAAGGAGAAATTCCGAAGTTTTTCGAAGCTGTGTACGGAGGATTATTTGATCCGGTACGCCAACAAGGGGTTGTACAAAAGGTCTTTGAAAGAGTTGGACAATGGTGTAAGTGTAACGTACACATGGAATGCATCATCTGTGAGTTGTCAGCTCAGTGACGGGACACACTGTACGCTTGAAAATACGCTGGACCATTGGGAGTGCTCCTGCCCTGCAGAACATATCTGCAAGCATGTGCTGATCGCAATTCTATATGATCAACGGGAACATTCGTCAGAGGATTCGATGAATGCAGACGAGAAGCATGCACTGGATAAGGACTCAGCGATATCGAATAATGCTTCGTCGGACGCACCAAAAAACGTATCGGTAACAGAATCAGTAACAAACTTAGTATCAAATGTGGACGCTCCAAGCGAAATTCCGCATACGGTATCACGTGAGATCGAGTCTCGCTTCCGCTGGATGACGGAGTCTGACCTTACCGTGTTAATTAAGTCATATAGTTCTTCTATGATTGAGGAAGTTGTTTTCCGTCTGAGATACCCAGAAGAAATTAAGATCATTGAAGATTCGCTTCTTACGGTGCATCTGACAAGACAGAATATCGAGGTATCTTTTACGGAGGAAGCGAGCCTTGCAAAAGCACTTTGTAAAGTGCCGCAGACTGCTGGGAAGATGGCCAAGCTGGAAGCTTTGCTACGATATCGGGTACTAAGAGGCCTGGATGATACGGATGCATTAAGCGGACGAGTGCACGAAGCCAAGTTCTCTATGCAGACGGTGCAGGAATGTCGTATTATGCTGGCAGGATTGTTGAAGACGGGACTGGCCCGTCTTCCTCAGTCTTATATGGCACAACTGGAGACCTTGGCAATCGCAGCTCATAGTGGCAACCTGCCTGACATAGAGCGCAGTTTACGAGGGATACAAGGGGAACTACAGTTGTTTTTCAACAGACATATACGTTTCTCCATGCAATCCATGTTGGATCGGGTAAGCAAGCTGTATCTTGCACTCCAGGTTCTTGAAGAAGAAAAGGTATCTGTCATTCAGCAGAGTCAGCTCATTGGCAGTTTTCGAAGTAAATACTATACAGTTCCTTCACTTCACCTGTATGGACTGGGAGCTGATGCGTGGGAGACACGATCCGGTTTCCGTGGAATCACCTATTACCTTTATTGTTTCGATGATGAGGAAATCTACACCTATAGTGATGTACGTGCTGTATATTATGATGATCAGCAGTTCTCGTATACAGAGCATTATGGTGCATTCACACCATGGTTGCCTAATCTGACCTTTCGCCAGTTCGTGGGTGAAGAAGTTCAATTCCATTCCGTTAAAGTGAATGAAGAGCGCCGGATCTCTTCCGGGGAAGGTGCCAAGCTTGCGATTTTGCCTCGAACGGGTGTGGAAGCGTTGAATATGGGCAAAATCATGCAAGATGTAACGTCTGTACTTCAAGAGGAATCGCGATCGTTTGATTTGTTTGCTGCTCCCAAAGAACGATTGGCTGTGATCAAAGTTGCTCGAATCGTGGACCATAACTTTGTCAAACAAACGCAGGATCTTGTCCTGACGGTTGAAAGTGCCGAAGGAGAACGATTGGCACTTACTCTCCCGTATTCAACTGATTGGCAAACGATGATCCAAAGACTGGAGTCAGGATATGGTTCTCAATCGCTTGAACATTTCTATGCCTTTGTTCGTGTGGAATCAAAACGGATGAGCCCGATCAGTTTCTTGAAGGGTCAAACGGTACTCAGTCTGAAACTTGATATTGGCAATGGAAGGATGGGAAGACTTGGAAGAGCATAATCAGTTCATGCAGAAAATTAGCGGCTGGTCAGAAGAGTTGCTGCTGCGCGGATTATCCCAGTTTACGATCCGAGATATTGAGGTGCTTGAGCAGCTCGCAGTGGAATCCTTACGCTTGCAGAAGAGTTTCCTTCATGAATTGCTTAATCACGTCATTCAGGAAGGGCGTAGCGTGGCTCTTGGACAAGGTGATGAAGAGCTGCTGTTATCTCAGTATTGTCGTCTCACCCAATATGTACAGCTCAGTGTGCAAGAAGAGGCGTGATACTGGTTAGTATTCCAAGCGAGGGCACATGAAGCGATATGATGTAGAAAATAAGATGAATTATAGAAGATAAGAAGATTTGCAGAAGGCTACAAGGCCACTGCAAATCTTTTTTTATCGTGGAGTAAGTAAAAGTCATTTGCCAAACGAATATAGGAAGGAAGCACGGATCAACACGAGCATTCGTGATTATATGAGCATGGAAGGAGGGGCATGTAATCGTGGAAGAAGAACAAATACGGAAGGCAGTAGCGGATCGTGATCCTGAGGCCATGGAATGGGTGATGAACCACTACGCAGGTTTGCTATGGAAGATAGCTCATTCCATCCTATATCATGCATCGGCAGAAGAGATTGAAGAATGCGTAGCAGATACATTTTTTGCTTTTTGGCAGAATCCGGATGCATTTCAATCCGGGCGAAGTAGCCTGAAAAACTACCTTGCAACGATCACAAAACATAAAGCGATTGATCGCTACCGGAAACTCAATCGAAGATCTGAGCTTACATATGAAGAGGAGATTCATTCGGTGCAAACGGAGGATTTGTTGGTCCAGATGATCAGTAAAGAGACGTATACGGAGCTTAATCACATGATTGAATCTTTTCCAGAACCGGAACGAGAGATTATGAAACGTCGGTTTTACGAAGGACAGAGACCCCATGAGATATCGGAGGCATTGTCTCTGCACGTTAGGCAAGTCCATAATAAGCTTTATCGTTCCAGACAACGATTGAGGACATGGTGGATGAACAGGAAATAAAGGAGGCGATCATATGGGAGAATCCGAAAAAGAATTCACTGAGCAGAACCTCTTTAACATTAAGAAGTTGTTCTATGATAAATTGGCGATGAATGAACCACCGACCATTAGGAGATCAGATTCATCATTATATCCACCTGTATTATATCCATCTACACAGACCAAGAAGTCCGTGAATAAGAAAAGAAGGTATCGCAAAGCCATCTATATTCCTGTAACCGCTGCGTTATCGTTATGTCTGGTGACAGGGGCAGCTGCATCAGTTGGGATCATTGATCTGTCTACTGTTCTTCATTTTATAGGTGCAGATCGGATTGGCATTCTTCAGCCTGTTCACCAGGTGAGTGAAGATCAAGGGATTCGAATGGAGGTTATAGGTGCTGTCAGGGACGGAGATACAACGGAAATCTATGTTTCATTATCGGATCTGACTGGTCATCGCATTGACGATACACTGGATGTATATGATTACAGGGTAACCGGTGGTAATGCAAACAACGCTCAGATTATTCATTATGATGATGCTAATAAAACGGCTATTGTCCGATTCCTCATTCAAGGAAAAGTCAGCAAAAATCGAATTACCGTTCAGATCAATACGCTGATGTCGGGTACATCTCGACAAGATGGTTACAACGTACAAGTGGACTGGGAGCAGTTGCTACAAGAAAAGAAATTCAGTAGCTATGATATTCTGGATCAAGATCGTATAAGTGGCTTGGGAGGTAAAACCGATATTCAAATGGAAACCGATCCAATTCCGGTATTGCATCAGGATGTAACGAATATCCCTGTTGAGGGTATTGATTGGATGCATATTTCCAATATGGGTTTTGTGGATGGCAAGTTACACATTCAGATTAATCCGGATAATGAGATTGGAGAGTATAATCATGGATACTTCTATTTCACGGATGAGCAAGGTCAAAAGCTTGATATACCTGAATATTCCATTAGTTATGGACATTATATGAAAGGTCAGGTTAGGTTTGGTGGGGATTACGTTGAGTATGTGTATGATCTGTCCACTGTTGACCAATTAGATAAGCTTAGACTCCAAGGCAGCTTTACGAGCATTAGTGAAGTTGTACAAGGGAATTGGAAAACGACCTTTAACTTGAGTCAAAATACTTTGAGTAAAACGGGAAACATTCAGCTTGATGCAAATGGAGGCTTACAGGCCAATGTAACTCTTTCCTCGGTTGGCGTCACGCTTACAGGTGAGGCACTGAGCAAGATTCAGGTGGAGGACTTGAGTATTGAAGTTCACCTGAAGGATGGTACAAAGTTGTCTGGCGCATCAGGTTTCCTCCAGCTGGACCAGGATCTCATCAAGTGGATATCCCCTACAACCATTCCGGTGAATGATGTGAGCTCCCTGCTAATCAATGGAGAGAAAGTAAATTTGCAAGATAGATAATATGAAAAGTGAATCAAAAAATCTGGGGATAACAGCGATCGGAAGGTTGTTCTGTCATCGGAGTGGTAAGTGTGAATATTCTTTAGTTCAACTTATATAAAATGAATTACATGTCATATCCCGATTTATGACGCATACCATTAGGCGAATGCGGTCATAAGGGAGGAAACTGAGATGTCCATGAGCGAACCGCTGTTAACGCAAATTGTGAATCAACATATTCCGGCTGGTGCAACGGTCGTCACTATTGATAAACCTGTCCAACATCCAGCGATCTACGCGGCTGATCTTACCGGTGACGGCATGCCGGAGATTGCTGCAGTCTATCAGTTGAATGGTGAGCTGTATTTGCTCATTCTGAAATTTGTTCAAGGACATTGGATCAAGATGGCACTAATCAAGGGATTGGGATATGGGGTAACTTTAATGACTGCAGCCCCTGTAACCTCAACAGCAAGGAACAATTTGATCATCGGTTGGCGGATCGGTGCGATCTGGTCTAAGCTCGCTGTGTATGAGTGGACCGAATCAGGGCTCAAAGATCTGGCCCCGGACGATCTATATTATAGCTTTGCAGAGATTATAGATATGCCTGGTCAGCATGGCCGTGATGGAAAAGTGGAGATTTCACTCTGGATCCATGACACCGGGGAAGCCTACCGTGTGGAGATTATCCGATGGCAGAATGGGAAATGGGTTCCTGCACCGGACGTATATGCAACCTATTATCCAAAAGTGGTGCAATATTACGAGCAACTAACCCAGCAATATCCTGATTATATCTTCTACTGGTATTACCTTGCGGATGCTCAGTTCCACGCAGGCCAGTATCCGGCAGCACTCGCTTCCGTTCAAAAAGCACTCAGCTTCCCGGAAGCGTACCCTTCCAGAGAGGCGCTGCTCGAGCTGGAAAAGAAAATTAAACAGGCGATGGTCCCTATAATTCATGCCCGGGTAGCGACATGGTTATATCCGATCTCCGTTCGAACCACGAGTGGGACTCGGTGGGGGTATATGGATGCACAGGGTCATGTTCGGTTAGAGCCGGTTCTGGATGACGCGCAAGCGTTTCAGCCCAATGGATTGGCTGTGGTTGTGAAGGATGGTCGTGCCGGCGTGATAAATCTTCAGGGGCAGTATGTCGTTCAACCTGTATACGATTCCATCAATTCCTTTTCCGAAGAACGCGCGATGGTGATTGATTCTCAAGGATTTAAGATGATTAATGAACAAGGCACGGTCCTGACCAAACGTCCATACTCGTATATCTCGAATATGAAGGACGGCCGAGCGCTGTTTTACGATTCTAATCCTGGTCAGACAGATGGATCGGTGAGTCTGTATGGTTATCTGGATGCCTCAGGCAATGAGGTGATTTCGGCACAGTTCGTGTCAGCGAACGATTTTCAAGATGGCAAAGCGGTTGTGCAGATCAAGGACAATGAATATGCGCTCATCAATCGCAATGGACATCGGCTCGCGACATATCCATTTGCTTATGTAGGGCCATTAGGAGACGGATTGCTTGCTTTTCAAAAAGAGGCCTCGGGCAAATATGGGTACATCGACGAACGGGGCAATATTCGCATTCAGCCCAAATTTTCATCAGCATTTCCTTTTAGCGACGGGCAAGCAATTGTTAATACAGCAGAGGATTACAAATCGAACTATGGTGTCATTAATACGCAAGGATCATTTATCATTCAACCCGCTTATAATGACATCCGCGAACTAGGCGAGCATCGTTATGCGCTGGGGCAAGCAATTAATTCGGAGCAGCCTTATATTGGCTCTGTATACGCGATTGCAGATACCAACGGTAGAAGGCTTACGGAGTTCTTGTATCGCGATGTGGGCAATTACAAAAACGGCCTGGCTTCCGCATCGGACAGAAGACAGACCTATCTGCTTGATCTGAGTGGAAGACCGGCACCGGGATATCCACGTGTTGAAGGATCGGGTACGCTGGAGGTCGTTGCACCCGATCTGATTAAGGCTTATGTAGATCAGCGTTTATCTTATGTAAACCGGGCCGGACAGATCATCTGGCGACAAAATACAATCGTTCCGCTTCACCCACCGTACCGTGTACGCGAAGAGAAGTATAAGCCCAATCCGGACTATCTCGTATATTACCCACAGGTAGAGGGGATGACGGATCAAGCGGCACAACTTGCAGTAAATGTAAAGTTAAAGGGCCTTTCTCAGGTTAAACCGATCCCTGCCGATCAGCAGCTGGATTACACGTATACAGGCGATTTTGATATTACATTCTACCAGCAGCAATTGCTTCAACTCCAACTCACCGGTTATAATTACCCGGCTGGTGCAGCGCATGGTATGCCTACGATGATCTATGCAATCATTAATCTGACGAATGGTCAGTTGTATGAGTTGAAGGATCTATTTAAGCCGAATAGTGACTATGTAAAAGTGCTAAGCCAGATTGTGGGGGATCAGATCAAAAATGATCCTCAGTACTCGTATGTGTTTCCGGACACGTATAAGGGGATTAGTGCGGATCAACCGTTTTTTGTTACAGCGGATGCGCTGCATCTCTACTTCAATCCCTATGATATCGCTCCTTATGCAGCAGGATTTCCAACGTTTACGATTCCTTTCACCCAGATCAAGGATATCATTGATACAGAAGGTTCGTTCTGGAAAGCATTCCATATGTGATTATTCATTCATAACATCATACGCTAAATTCTGAGTAACAGAGGCCATATGTCCAATATGGCTTCTTTCTTATATAATAAGCTGAAACAACAGACAACGAGAGGGGAAGTCAGATGCAATCCAAGGTGTCAGAGACATGGTACGCCATTCAAAATAAAGAAGATAAGCGCTGTGCATTGGCAGCGAGATTAAATACATTTTACCGAAGCAGCTCTGCCGAACGAATCATTCATATTCCTGAAGAGATTGGTCAGGGGTACTGGCAGCTGAATCGCATTCATCCCTCCATGGAACTCGTGTATAGTGATGCGATATTCCATCGACCAACCGCATTAAGCAGTTTGGAGCAGGATGACAGTATCAAGTTAAGCTTCTGTATTGGTGAGAGCATATCATGGAACATTGATGGCAAGCTGGGGGAGTTCCATGTACATACCCAGGAAAGTTCTGCATATGGCAGTCGATATACGAGCAGTACGTGTGAGTTTGGATTACAGCAGCACTTCAAGGGATTTACGTTGAAGCTGGATCAGACACCGATCAGTGGAATGATGCAGCAGCTTCCCATACAGCAGCTCATGACAGCCATCGCGGGAAGTGGGGGAGGTTTCTATAATGCGAAGATGACACCGACGATGATTCGAATCGTTAGCGAGATGACACAATGCCCGTATTCGGGAGAACTGAAACAACTGTATTTAAACGGAAAAGCACTTGAGCTGCTCGCGGTATATTTCAGTGAATGTATTCTGGAGCGTCAGTTACCTGCGAAGCATGATGGGTTGTCCCGGACGGACCTGACCAGTTTGCAACAGGCGAAGCACATTCTCGATGCGAATCTGGCACATCCGCCAACCCTTGAAGGGCTCTCCAGACAAGTGTGTCTGAATGAATTCAAGCTGAAAAAAGGATTTAAGCAATTGTTCGGTCTTCCTGTACATGCGTATGTCATTGAGCAGAGGCTGGAGGCAGCGTATTACCTGCTGGAGACCAGACAGATGAATGTGACCACGGCGGCTGCAGCGGTGGGTTTTAATAAAACGAGTCATTTCTCCGCTCAATTCAAACGCAAGCATGGCATGACACCATCCACGTATTTTAATCAAACGTTCTAGTAGGCTTCTCGTAGCATTTACTTATAATCCGTATTGAGGTATTTTTGCTCCGGATTGGGGTAGCGGTTGCCCACGTCCCTGTGAGATATTAATGTGCGTATATAGCACTGTGCCATATTGAGAATGATTATTAATATCAGGAGGGATGAGATGAACAACACATCTGAAGTGTCCGGGTTAATGCAGGTGACGAAGGAGCGTAAAGGTCTGCTGATCACAGCAAGTATCTTCTCGACGCTGTCGAGTCTGTTGCAGATTGTTCCTTTTATCGGGGTGTACAAGATCGTCGAGGAACTGCTAACTCATGCGGGGAAACCCTCTGCCATGGACAGGGATCTGTTGATCTATTGGGGGATCGTCGCATTCGTAGCCCTGATTGGGGGGCTTATTGCGCTCTATATCGGGGGGATGTGCTCACACATTGCCGCATTCAACATTTTGTACCAGCTCAGAGTAAGACTTGCGGAGCATGTTGCCAAAGTCCCCATGGGGTATCACACCCGAACGGCAACCGGTGAGCTGAAGAAGATCATCGAGGTCAGTGTGGAGAAAATCGAGAAGTTTATTGCCCATCAGTTGCCGGATCTGGTCAGTGCGATCGTTATTCCACTGATGTTGCTGGGATACTTATTCTGGCTCGATTATCGTATGGCGCTGACGCTGTTAGTTCCGATCGAAATTGGGTTCTGGCTGCAGAGTCGTATCTTCCGCAGTGAACGCGGCCGTCAGGCTTATCGTGATTTTCAACTTGCCATCGAAGAGATGAATGCGACTGGTATTGAATACGTGAGAGGTATGCCAGCGGTGAAAGTATTTGGCATTACAGCCGATTCGTTTCTGACGTTTAAACAAGCGGTAACGCGTTACCGGGATATTTCGTTGAAAATAACAGATTTATGTAAAACATCTTACGGGCTGTTTTTTGTGATCATGATCTCGTTATTTACCTTCATCGTTCCAGTGGGTATTCTGCTGTCGAGTGGAACTGCGGGAAATCAGTCGTTTGCGATCACGTTTATTCTGTTTCTGATTATTACCCCGAGTCTCTCTGCTCCGTTATTGAAGTTGATGTATCTGGGTAGTGGGATGCGAGAGATTGTGGAAGGACAGAAACGTATTGAATCGGTGTTTGCCGAGCCGGTTGTACAAGAACCTGAGTTGCCTAAAGTTCCGGATACATATGAGGTTGCCTTTCGGCAGGTATCTTTTGCTTATGAGCGTAAGGAGAGCGAAGCATATAAACCCGTACTTGATCAGATTGATTTTGTAGCCAAAGCAGGAAAGATGACCGCACTTGTCGGACCTTCTGGTGGAGGAAAGTCGACCATTGCTAACCTATTGCTTCGTTTCTGGGATGTACAGGAAGGTGAGATTACGATTGGTGGAATTCCGATTCAGGAGATGGGGACGGAGAAACTGATGGATACCGTGTCCTTTGTCTTTCAGGATGTACATCTGTTCTACGATACGATTGAAGAAAATATTCGGATGGGCAATACATCGGCTTCATTACAGGACGTTATAGCTGCGGCTCAAACTGCTTGCTGTCATGAATTTATTGAGAAGCTGGATGCCGGATATGACACGAAAATCGGAGAAGGCGGTACGTACCTGTCCGGCGGTGAAGCACAGCGAATTGCAATTGCACGGGCGTTGCTCAAAAATGCTCCCATTCTGGTCCTGGATGAGGCGACAGCCTATGCGGATGCAGAGAATGAGCACAAGATCCAGCAAGGTCTGGCCCAATTGGTTCAAGGCAAAACGGTACTGATTATTGCTCATCGTCTAACAACGATTCGTGCAGCCGAGCAAATACTCGTGATTCGAAAGGGAACAATTGCCGAGCGTGGGACACATGATCAATTGCGTACACTCGGCGGGGTATACGAACACATGTGGCAGGCCCATATCAGTGCCGCTTCCTGGAAGCTTGGAGGTGCAGTGCGATGAAGAATTATTTAACCAATATATCTGGCGGTAACCCGCGTAGTCTGCTTCCTTCGGTGATAGCAGCGATTCTGGACGGGATTGCGAAGATCGTTCCTGCGGCGCTGCTTGTGGACATATTCAATACGATCTATACGTCTTTTGCTATTCCGGACAAAGGACTGGATATCAACCGTATGTGGATTGTGTGCTGCATCCTGTTTGCCTGGCTTCTGGTGGAATATGCGGCATACGCCTCACTCTATGACAAGACTTATCGGGCAGCATACAGCCTCGCGGCCTCAGGAAGGTTGAAGTTGGCCGAACATATTCGGCATTTGTCGTTAGGATTTTTCGGAAAACGTGATCCTGGGGATCTAACGAATCTGATCCTGAGCGATTATGGTCAGGTCGAGCATACGATCTCTCACAATCTGTCGCAGCTGATCAGCGCGATTGTGCTTCCGGTACTGGCTTTCGGCGGACTTCTGTTGGTGGATTGGAGAATGGCCGTAGCTATGTTTGTTGCGGTTCCCTTTGGTGTGGCGCTGTTATGGCTTACGGATTCCATTCAGGCACGACTGAGTGAAAACCATGTTCGAGCCAAAAACGAAGCCGCCAGTCGGCTGCAGGAGTACCTGAGCGGTATTCGTGAGATAAAGGCCCACAATATGGCGGGCAAACGTTTTGAACGGCTGCGTCGTTCTTTTGACGAATTGAAATTGGCCTCCATTCGGTTGGAAGGTATTATGGGGCCGATGATTATGGGCGCGATGTTGCTTGCACGATCAGGGATGACGTGGATGATTCTGGGGGGCAGTTATTTGCTTGCAGGCGGTGAGTTGTCCCTACCGGTATTTCTGTTATTTTTGCTGGTAGGTACGAAGGTATTTGAACCGTTGACGGTTGTACTGATGAGTTATGGGGAGATGCGATACTCCGCCTATAGTGCAAGACGCATTATGGATGTGCAACAGGAGGCCCCGATGGCAGGAAAGGGAGATGTGCAGCCCAATCAGGCGATTTCATTTGACCAGGTGACCTTTGGATATGATGATCAGCAGCAAGTGTTGAAAGACTTGTCCTTTACGATTGAGCCGCATACCATTACTGCCTTGGTTGGCCCATCCGGTAGTGGTAAGAGTACAGTCACACGTCTCATTGCCCGTTTCTGGGATGTACAGCAAGGAAGCATTCGCATTGGTGACAGACCCGTTGATCAGATGGACCCGGAGAAGCTGTTGCAGGATATCTCTGTGGTCTTCCAGGACGTGTATCTGTTCCAGGATACGATCGGCAACAACATTCGTGTGGGAAAGAAAGACGCTTCGCAATTAGAGATTGAAGAGGCCGCACGCAGAGCTTGTTGTCATGAGTTCATCTCCAATCTGCCTCAAGGGTACGATACGCTCGTTGGCGAGGGTGGATCGACGTTATCTGGTGGGGAGAAGCAACGGATTTCCATTGCACGTGCTTTGTTAAAAAATGCATCGATCGTATTGCTTGACGAAGCCACTGCTTCACTTGATCCGGAGAACGAAGCCGCGGTGCAGCAAGCGATTAATGAGCTGGTCGCGGACAAAACGGTTATTTTGATTGCACACCGATTAAAGACCATTCAAAATGCCGATCAGATCCTTGTATTGGACCACGGTCGGCTCGTAGAGCAAGGGACTCATGCGCAATTGTTAGATCACTCAGGCATCTACGCTCGTCTGTGGCAATTACAACAGGATGCGGAAGGCTGGCAGGTAAAAGTGAACGGATCATGAGTGTTCGATGAGATGAATGAAGTAAATAAGCCTGATGTGGTAAATGAACTGACATAAAAGGAGAATGACGACGATGTTTAAACGAATTCCTGTATGGATTGCACTATGCTGTATGCTCACCTTGGCGGCCTGTGGAACGACCCAGACGACCAATGAATTGACGAGCTCCTCAGAGGCAACCACACAAGCGACGACCAAAGTGATTACTAACCCGAATGGAGAAGAAATTACGATCCCTTTGAATCCAGAGCGCATTGTTGATCTGTCCGGCTCTACAGAAGAGCTGTTGATCATTGGGAAAACGCCTGTAGCGACAATGAGCGCGGATTATGGTAACCCGGAGGAACTCACGCCAACCATTAAGGATCAGCTGAGTGCAGATACCGTTAATCTGGGCTGGTATGGTTTCCCCTTCAGCATTGAAGCTATAGCGGGTGCCAATCCGGATCTGATTATCCTGGGTAAGGATTTTAACACGGATCAGTATGAAACTTTATCTAAAAT
The DNA here is from genome assembly GCF_001570725.1 of Paenibacillus amylolyticus. Classification (GTDB taxonomy): domain Bacteria; phylum Bacillota; class Bacilli; order Paenibacillales; family Paenibacillaceae; genus Paenibacillus; species Paenibacillus amylolyticus_A. The sequence goes on along the minus strand of NZ_BCNV01000001.1, from coordinate 2,469,340 downwards.
TGCGCCTACAATTGCATTGCCTTACTCTTACTATGATTGGAGAGAACGCTTGACATTCCTGGCAGATACGTTTGGAGAAGAAAGCAAGAAAGATGAATATCTGGCCAAATATGATGCGAAATCTGCAGAGTGGAAACAAAAGCTGGAGGCGGCTGTACATGGTGAATCCTTTGCTGTAATTGAGACATATCCAAATAATCTGGTCATCTATTCGAACAAAGGGGCAGCTGAGATGTTATACGGTGAATGGGACCTGAAGCGCACAGACGGTATCCCTGATCCAGAGGGCTGGGGCGGTAAACAGATCGCGTTAGAGGCTCTGGTATCGGTCAATCCGGATCGTCTGCTGCTGATGGAGAATAGTGAGAACAAGATGGTCGATAGCAAAGTGTGGAATAACATGAAGGCCGTGAAGAATGGCAAGATCTATAAAATCTCCAATGTCGATAATTACAATTACTCGTACACAGCCATGGGAAGAATGGAGCTTATGGACCGTTTGGGTACGATGATTCTGGAAGGACAGAAGTAGTCAGTGAATAATAATTTGTTCGAAATCATGTAACTTGAGCGGTTCTGGCTGCGTTTAGACATTGGGGTGATCTGATGTTGGTGAACGCGGTTCAACGGTACATGGTATTAGGACTTATATTTATAGGGATAAGCTTGACGGCATATCTTGTTCTTGAAAGGGTTGAAGGGTACCATATTACAACGACAGAATATTACGGTTTACGCAATGCAGGGGGAGTAATATATATTCTTTCGCTCATCCTGGGATTCGGTCACTATTTGCTCGTTTTTTATGTTGTTATTCTTAGCCCGATCTCGTGGTTGCTGCGGAAATATGTATGCTTTCCTATGATGAGAACTTTCATCTATATGATTGGGTTTGGATGGGGCGGGCTGTGGGTTTTTGATCTTATGTACAGTCCATATTTCGTGAATGGATACCATCTGAATCGAATGACATCGATATGGATATTTGCCATCGCCGGTTTAGTCTATGCTATTGTGGAGAATAAGATTTGGCGAAGAGGGCAGATGCAGAACGAACAGAGGGCTACTTAACAAATGTTGAGTAGCTTTTTTGGTTTACATAATTATTATGGTGTTTTCATTGGGGGTGCAGTTAGAAAGGATTATGTAAGATTAAGTAATTAAGTAGTGAACATGAACAGCGGTTAAGTTAATTCAATGGTTTGTTATAAAATTCACAAAGGATTAAAATGAAATAGGAGTTTTATCGTAAAAAGGTAAAATTTTCTGTTATACTATTTGAGTTGTGTACATAAAGTTAGATATTTTAATGAAGGGAGTTCATGAAATAAATTAGCCGTTTAGTTTAAAATTGTAGTTTGGAGGAAAGCATTTTGTATAAAGCAGGTTTTTGGATTAGATTAGGAGCAGGTGTATTGGATAGTCTTATTATTTCAATTCCGTTAGTGATTATTGCAGGTGTGCTGACGGGTAACTTTGATACGGATGAGCCGATTGCCAAGCTACTTAGTGCGTTATACTCAATTTTATTACCAGTTTACTGGTATGGTCGAACCATAGGAAAACGCATATGTGGAATTCGAATCCGCCAATACGATACACACGAACCGCCAAAAATTGGTACGATGCTTATGCGAGTTGTTGTAGCTGGACTTGTGTACATATTAACTTTGGGTATCGGAGTTATTGTGAGTGCTTTTATGGTCGGTATGCGTGAGGATCGACGTGCGATTCATGACTTTGTAGCAGGAACAGAAGTAGTTTGGGATTAACTCGAAGATTATAAAGAATTGGCTGTACAGGGGTAAAAATCACTGTGCAGCTTTTAAATCATTATTACTGTTTCACAAAACTCGTATTTTGTACATATGTGTAAGACCCACAAATCTTAAAGTCTTTTCCAGTATAACTGATTCAAAAATTTGATTTTATAAAACCGTTAAATCATCATACCACTCCCAATCCTCGCACTACAACCTACAATCGCTGCAAACTCTGCCCGAGTCATGTTTTGGTTTGAAGGTTCCATCTTCAAAGCTATTTACAACCATCCGCGATCCCATGTCGTTCACGGCGTTCTTGGCCCAGTGCTCCGCGCACTCTGACTCCAATAACCAGTAGGACGGAGAACCACATTCTCCTTTCGTATAATGTGATTCACATTTCCACCCTTCTATAAGTCAACTACCTCTTTCTTTGGTTAAACTATTTCCCCCTAAACATAACAAAGCAGCCCATCACAATGATCGGCTGCTACCTTTATACTTATTGTGCAAACGTTATAGCGAAAAGAAATTGAGGAAGACGGTTTTGAGCCGAGATCATGGATTTTTTAAACACCTTTAGGCATTGTGTGATTAACAGCGACCCTCATATGTCTGGTAAACCGGTAATCGGATCAAATTCTTAATCTTTTGAGCAAAATGGGACAAGAACATTTTCAATACAACATAAAGCCGATCAGATTGATCGGCTTTATTTGGATCAGTATATCAAAGACTTTCTCCATTTGTTTTAATTACATTTTGATAGTAGTAGAATGAATCCTTTTTGGTTCGGTTTAAGGTTCCATTACCTTCTCTGTCTAGGTCTACATGAATGAACCCGTAACGCTTTTCAATATCAAAAGTGCCAGCAGAAATAATATCAATTGGCCCCCAGTAAGTGTAGCCCATAATGGATACGCCATCTTTAATCGCTTCCTTTAGCGCTATAAGATGTTGTCTCAAATAATCGATGCGATACTCATCATGGATCTTTCCATCAATTATTTCATCTTTGGCACCCATGCCATTTTCAACAGGAATCAATGGCACTTGATAGCGATCCCATAATTCATTCAAAGTAAACCGGAATCCAAGAGGATCAATTTGCCATCCGAAGTCACTTGTTTCGAGATATGGGTTCGGCGTGCCAATATCTCCTCCAGTATCGCCGAAATAGGGTTGTCCTTTCTCATGTGTGGTCGTTCTGTAGTAACTGAAAGCCAAGAAATCGTTCGTGTAGGATTTCATGAGTTCCAGGTCCTCATCGCGCATTTCGATATGACAATCATTTTCTTTCCAAAGACGATAAACATATGTTGGATAATATCCTCTTAACATGACATCGGGAAAGAACAAAGCTCTTCTTCGAATGTCCTGCGTTTCAAATACAGCGACCGGATCGCACGTATGTGGATAAATATTACTCAGAGACATCATACAACCAATTTGTGCATTTGGGATGATTTCACGACACAACTTGATCGCCTTTGCATTTGCCACAAACATATGATGACTGGCTTGATAGATCGCTTGCATGCGATTCTCATTTTCTTTATAGATGATTCCACCCACATAAAATGGATTTCTTCTCATATTGTTAAGTTCATTGAATGTCATCCAGTATTTCACTTTGTTTTTATATCGATTAAAGATGACTTCACAGTACCGCTCGTAAAAATCAATTAATTTTCGATTTCTCCAGCTGTCGTATTTCTCTACGAGATTATATGGCGTTTCATAGTGTGAAATGGTAACGAGTGGTTCAATTCCATATTTCAACAGCTCATCGAACAGTTCATCGTAAAACTGCAATCCCTTTTCGTTTGGCTGGTCGTCATCGCCCTTAGGAAATATTCTGGTCCAGTTGATAGATGTTCTAAAAATTTTAAAACCCATTTCCGCAAACAGTTTAATATCTTCCTTGAATCGATGATAAAAATCAATTCCTTTTTCCAGCGGATGATATTCTCCTTGTTTTGGTACGCCAAAAGAACCTACGTCAGATAATCCTTTCAAAAAGCAACTGGCCAAGTCCAAGCCCTTGCCATCTACCCATCCACCTTCTGCCTGATTGGCAGCAATCGCTCCCCCCCACAAAAAGTTCTCAGGAAATTGGTCTTTATACGTGTTGTTCATGTTGTGCACTCTCCCCATTATTTAATCTCGGCTACTGGGTTTTGCCCATTTAGCACTTCTCCGTATCCCAACAACTGAATTTCTTTCTCTTTCGGATCTGTAAAAATGAGTAATACCGACAAATCCAAGTTGGTTGTTTTTAAATAGTCCAAATCAAGTGTGACAAGTTCTTCTCCAGCTTGTATACGTTGGCCCTGCTGGACCTTTATGTTAAAGCCTTTGCCCTTCAGAGACACGGTATTGATTCCGATATGAATCAGGATTTCAACTCCGTCATCCCTTGTTATTCCATAGGCATGACCTCCTTTAAATACTGTTGTCAATACGCCACTACAAGGTGAAACGACGACGTTATCTTTTGCAGTAAAGGCAATTCCTTCTCCCATTGCTTTTGTAGAGAAAACTTCGTCTTTCACTTCCGACAACGGGAATGAAACACCATCGACAATGGAGACTATTTGTGTTTCAGACTCGCTAACCCGTGGGGTGGACGTAACATTATTTTGCTGTTTCAGCTGCTCACCTTCATCGATACCTAAGATGAATGCCACAATAGCCGAAACAACGATTGCCACGATACAGGCTATAAGCATAGTGATCAGCGTTTCTTGGAAAATTGGCATTGCTAAAATGGTTGTTTTACCCATGATGTATGCTCGTGCTCCAAATAAACCTGCAACAATACCACCCACAGCCCCACCAGCCATGACTCCAATAAGCGGTTTTTTGTATTTCAAAGCAATACCGTAAATAGCTGGTTCTGTAATTCCTGCAAAAATAGATCCAAATCCAATTGCCAAAGCCTCTGAACGCAGAGTTTTGCTCTTAGCACGGAGACCTACCCCGATAGCAGCCCCTCCTTCTGCCATTGCATGAAGAATCAACGCTGGTTTGAAATACGGATCATATCCTGGATTGGCAAAACTCTGTACCATAAATGGGGCGATTACGGTATGCGTACCCGTCATGACTAAGAACGGCAATAGTGCCGCTAACAAACCAACAACAACAGGACCAATGGTTCCTTGGGTCCATAAAAATCCACCAACAACAATATTGCCAATCAAGTTACCGAAAGGTCCAAACACAACAAAAGTTAAAATGGACGCTGTTAAGACCGTCAACATACCGACCAAAACCGATTTCAAAATACCTGGAATAATCTTATTGAAAAATTTCTCAAGATAATAAACCGCTACGGTAGAAAGCAACGCGGGAATCATAGTACTTGAATATTTGATCAGTAGAACAGGCAAACCAAAGATATGAGTTGTTCCTCCGTTTTCCACCAATGCTACAAACCCTGGATAAACTAATACACAGGCAACAAAAATGGCATAAATCGGATTTGACCCCAGTTTTCTTGAAGCCCCATAGGCTACGAAAATTGGCATAAAGTAAAACGGAACATCAGCTAGAAAATTGATCAATGAATAGGACTCTGTTTTTTCGAATGAAGGTAGAATCATGACGATGATCATAAGAAGAAGCTTTAGCATCCCACCTGCAATCAACCCGGTAATCATCGGACTCACGGAACCTGCAATAAAATTTATCAGATCAATAAGAAGGCTTTTAATCGTTTTAGGCTTCTTCTCTTTTTCTGGCATAGAGCCGCCTTCCTCACCAGAAAAGCGATATTTTTTCATGATCATGTCATAAGCAGGCAACAAATTCTTACCCATGACAACTTGAAGTTGCCCGGCACCAAATACAGCCGAAATCACACCGTCAATTGTTTTAAGTCCTTCTAGATCAGGTTTCTTCTCATCTTTCACGATAAAACGTAGACGGGTCATACAATGTGATAAAGAAACAATATTCTCTTCTCCACCGCTTTTTTGAACGATTTCATCGGTGATTTTTTTGAAATCCATAAAGGTTCCCCTTTTCGTATAATCCATGATGTTTAAAATGCATGTTAACTAAGCAAAACCAATAAAACATTTGGAATAAAAATTTAAGTATAATCATCAGGCCCTGTCTGATTACGCTTTCATTATAGGAGTACTATTGAAGATTGTAAAACCGATATTTGTAATATAAAATATCGATTAATCGAATATTTAATTCAAAGGGGAAATTGATTTATGAATCATGAGGAGATTGAAACTTTTCTAGCTGTCGTCGAACATGGAAGCATTCTGAGAGGAGCTCAGTCACTATATATCAGTCAAAGTACTGCAACAAACAGAATCCAACAGTTGGAGGGTAAATTGGGAGCAAAGCTTTTTTATCGACAGAAAGGAATCAAGTCACTTACTTTAACTCCCCAAGGGCAAAACTTCTTATCCATTGCAAAACAATGGTCTGTTCTTTGGCAGGAAGCACAAAATCTGAATAGCTTTGAAAACTATACTGAATTACGAGTTAGTGCAGTAGATATGATCAACAGCTTTATGTTTGTTGAAGTTTATAAAAAGATGATGAAGAATCATGACCATATTGTTTTAAACATACAAACGAATCATTCAAGCAAAATACACCCTATGGTTGATAAACAAATTTGCGATATCGGTATTGTGTCAGGTCTCTATAACTATCCAAGTGTTAAATTTGTCCCTTTGTATCAAGAGGATATGGTATTGGTGTATAACCAATATTCTTTATACGCTCAAACCCTTGATAATAGAGACCTGAAATCAGAAGACGAAATTTACTTAACTTGGTCGGAGAAATTCACTCTTTGGCATAACCGTTATTTTCCATACTCAAAAAGAAAAAAAATCATTCTAGGCACTGCCTCAATGCTGTTAAGTTATTTTGACGAAGTGAATAATTGGTCCATTATTCCCATGAGTCTCGCAAATAAACTCATGAAATTAAATCCATCTATTACGTATTCTTTGTTTGATAACCCTCCGCCACAGAGAATGATTTATCTCCTCATTAATCAATATTTGAAACCGGATATTCAAGAGGCGATTCAAATTTTTGTTGATGAAATCGTTAGTGAGCTAGAGAAAAACGATGGATTAACTGTACTTATCGAAAATTATGAAAAGGTTCAGAACCTAATTAAATAGGTTCTGAACCTAATTAAATAATTAGTTTTAATTACGAATATAAGTTGAATTAACATCTGAAATCCGATAACAAATACATCACTGATTATGAACCATTCTGAGGTAACCATGTACCTCAAGTAGATTGATAAAGGTTTGATCACATCGACACTTAGGTCAATAATTCATATCGATTTTATTGAGAGGATATATTGTAAAAGACGATATCTTTTTGTACAACAGCCGATCATGTGATTTGCAGCTTTCATGTTTTTGAACTAACCTGCCAGTTAGTTTAATGAAACGAAGAGCAAGATGCCGATTAGATATTCTCCTAAATCGGCAATCGGACTATGTTCTTTCTCCTTTCCGGCAATCGCTACAAGTTCTTGTCCTTGATTTGGGACAAGAACTTGTACTAATAAAATAAAAAAGCCGCTAAAATAGCGACTTCAATGGGAACATGTTCTTGTCCCTCGACACCATAAAAAAATAATTAGCCTTGGTATCAAAGAAAAAATCTCCTGGGATTGTGAATCACCAACCAAATATAAAAAAAAGGATGGACCTCCCGAGGTATCATGCCCAGAAAGTCGCTCCTTTCTTGATTGTTGTATTTCAAATCCACCCTGTTTATTACTCGACCGGATGCACCGACCCGGCTTTCAACACTGACAGATCGTTCTCCACTTCAATCGGGTGATACAGCACCCACATATAATATAATGATTTGGCGGCTTTCTCCCGGGTTACCCATGCCTTGGGTTCAAGTTCATAACCGTTTCGCACTTGCCCTCGTTCGATGCCCTTCTCTGAGCGCAACAAGCCCAGCGTATATGCTTTCTTCACTTTATTGTATAGAACCGGATCAATGTCAACTGTGTCTTGGAGCTGTTCGAATGAAACTAGCGGATAATACATCAGTCCCCGTTGATCCGGAGCCAGATGAGGGTCATATTCGGGGAGCTCTGGAATGATGGCCTCTCCGTTATAATCTGTCATGTAAGCCGGGAGTGCGTCCATACTAAACTTAGCATCAAAAGCATCTTGCAACATACTGCCCATAAGCTCTCTGGACAGTGTCCCTTCCGCCAAGTTCTGCTTTATTTCATCTGGGTCGAGATTCAACAATCGGGACAAGGCGAGCCTAAATTCACCGACGCTCATGATCGCTTCTGGATGAAAAAAAGATTGTTCATCCAGTCCCAAGATGCCCAGCTGTACCAGCTTCTCGATCTGATTCCGGTAATACGCCCCCCGGCCTGTCATCGTGTCGGCAGCCTTCTCGGGATAGATGGCTGACCAATCCTGCTCCCGGATCGCCGCTTGCACTTCTGGCTTCAACCATGAAGCCACTCGGGCTACATCCAATTCACCCTGCTCGCCAAGCTGTACAAGACATGTGGCCACGATACGGGCAAAAGGCTTGGAGAGACTTTCTTTGAAATGTGTACCGTCGATCTTACATGCAGGATGACCATTCGCAAAGCTGCCATCATTCGTTTTGGCCGGCGTCTCCCCTGCCTCGATGGACATGAAGACCGCTGTAGTACCCTCGATCCCGATCTCATTATAATATCGCAAGCTCTCGCGGTTTAGATCAATCAGTGGCACATTCAACTCTTCTGCCAATTCACGCATAATGACTGGAAATTTTCGCACGCGGAAAGAATCCGTATAAACATGTCCGGGGGGAGCCTCGCCATCCACCCTGGCCATCGGGGTTACCAGCATCGGGATCATCTGTCTTGACCGAATCGCAGGGATGTAAAACTCGCGAATATATGTGCGGTACATCTCCTCAGTCGCGCCTCTTCCGAAACGATGGTCTTCATCATGTGATTCGTCATTGTGGCCGAATTGGATTAGCACCACATCCCCTGCATACCCCGTAAGCAAAATATCGTTGAAGCGCCCTTCTGTATATGCGCTCTTGAAAGAGCGTCCACCCATGGCATAATTGATTACGCTCACTTGCCTCGAATCAAACAAATCATCGAACACCTGTCCCCAGCCGCTCATCGGGGCTTCCATGAAAATGTAGGATTTCACCGTGGAGTCCCCCAACGTAAACAACGTTGGCCGCTTGCTCTCAGGTCGCAGATATATGGGTATAGGCGTCAATACTAGCTCGGCGATGCCAACAGGACTTTGCAATCGGCGGGGTTCGATTTCGATGTCGATATACTCGCGTCCGTTCACATAGTCGTAACTCCATACGTTTTGTTCTTGGAACACCCTTGTCCGGTTGGGTACAAGCCTGGCAGCATCCCAGTAATCTACATTCAGCAGCTCATCCGCATTCATACCTGAAATCGCGATCCTTGTACCCTCAAGACTAGAGGTAGTACGTACCTGCACCCGGTAGGCTCCCGGCCCGGCTTTCACCCTAAAACATAGGCCAAAATGATTAAAATCATTCTCTCCGGCTTCCTCCCGATTCACAAATCTGGCCTCGCTGATGGTGTATCCCTCCTGCGATGGAACGATCTGTTCAACATGAACCTCTCTTGGCGGCTGAGCGCATGTTTTGTCTACGAAACCGTATCCTTTGACGTCGTCATAACGCGGAATGCTGTCTTGCTCTTCTTGCACAATGGAACGATACTCGCCCTTTGGTGAAACTGCAAAGTTGAACTGAATGCTTTTGACCATCTACGATACCTCCTTACCGACACCAGCAAGATGAACAGGGTTATAATAATAAATACAAGAACTAAAAGGATTATGAATCGTTTATTTAGTTCATTCTTTTTTTTGATCCAATGTTATTTCCCTCGTCAGGCATTGACTACTCTATCTTTGTTGGTAACGATCATAAGCTACTTGATAGATTTCGATCGCTTTTTCAATATTCATTTTCTGAAGCGTATCCTTATATGTGTCGAAGTTCTCCAGCGGTTCGTTACCCATCACGAACTTTAACAGCATTTCTTTCATATAAGTATCCACTTCACTCATAATTCTGCTGATTTCCTGACTTTCACTTCCACTGAATAGGAGCGGTGGCAGCAGCAGTGTGCGATCCGCATTGAACCATCTTTCATTAGCCTCCTTGGCTTCGGGATGCTCCAATTCAAATGAAGCCCAGGCATCATAACTCATCACCTTAACCATCCCTGAAGTCGGATAGGCATAACGTGAAACCGCTACTCGTGCTTCATAATTTGGGTCGTTCCATATGGCATCGGAGAATTTTTTCTTTCCATTCTCTATAACATAGCTCTCCCCTTCCAAGCCCCAGTTCTGCAGGTCACTCCCTTCCTCACTAACCATGAAGTCGAGCAACTTCATTACCTTCTCTGGATCTTTGGCCTGTGAGCTGACAACTGCTCCTTCAAGAGGAACGTATTGCGCAAGTTGTTCCGCTGCACTGAATGATTGGCCTGCAGGTCCAACCGGAGGTGAGACACCTACCAGTTTAAAATCGGGAACGGCCGCCTGCATTTGGTTTTTGTACGTATTTATGCCGGAAATGGTCCCGCCGTAAGCGCCTACAATATTATTTGAAAATTTCGCTTCAAAGCCTTTCTTGTCGGTAGCTGCGAATTCACTATCAATCAGGCCTTCTTTGTACCATTTATTCATCATAGCAAGATAATCTTTGAATGCGGGTTCATAGGGACCATAGGTGATCTTACCCGTCTGTGGATTCATCTGAAAGGTAACGAGTAGACCATATGAGGTGCTGAATGATGTAATGCTGCCCATTCCATTTTGATCACCGAGCGGAATTTCGTCATTCTTATCGCCGTTTCCGTTCATGTCATTTTCTTTAAAAGCCTTTAATGCGGTATACCATTCATCAATGGTCTTTGGCATCGGGAGACCTACCTGATCCAGCCAATCCTGACGGATCACCGTTCCGGCCCATGCGTTGCGTCTAAGATCAAGATTGACCTGCGGAAATTTGGCTATTGTACCGTCATCCAGCATAACCTGCTTTTTGATTTCCGGATTCTCATCAAGCAGTTTCTTGTAGTTGGGGGCATATTGATCAATCAGATCATTCAGCGGTATCGCGACACCGTCTTCAATAAGCTTGGCTACGCCTCCAGGGTAGTTGCTCGGAACATATATAATGTCGGGATAGGTTCCTGATGCCAGCATAATATTGAACTGGGAAAGATTGCTCGTATCATTTTCCTGGAAATTAATCGTGATACCTGTCCGTTTCTGAATCTCTTTGTACGCTGCCACATCACCATAGCCCTTAAGTTCTGGGATTTTACTGCTGAATTTACCGTTCCAGAGAAAACTGACTGCTTCGTTTTTTGGGTCAGTTGTACCTTCCTGATCACCCGTTTTGACATCTCCGCACCCTGCTATTAACGATGCAGCCATCAGGATGCTTAAGGACATTTTTCCTACCTTCGTAACCTTCATTCTCATCCCCCATTATTCAGCTAGTATAAGGTACTCAGCCCTTCAGGGCTCCTATCATGACACCTTTTGTGAAGTATTTCTGGATAAATGGATACAGCACCAGAATAGGCAACGTAGCCACGATTATGGTAGCGTACTTGACCACTTCTCCAAGGAATGGATCTCCTGTCGCAGTGGACAGGTTAGTTGTGTCCGTCGTGCTGTTCTCAATGAGAATTTCCCGAAGAACAAGCTGCAGCGGAAACAGCTCCCGATCCCGCAAATAAATCAGAGCCCCTGTCCATGAGTTCCAATGACCTACGCCGTAGAACAGTGCCATCACGGCAAGTACAGGAACCGATAGAGGTAAGATGATCTGGGCAAAAATCCGAAAATCGGATGCTCCATCAATCTTTGCCGCCTCTTCAAGCTCAACCGGGATAGCCTGAAATGAAGTTCTCATAATAATGAGGTTCCAGGTGGCGATCAATCCGGGAATGATAAGAGCCCAGCGCGTATCGAGCATACCCAGGTTTTTCACCAAAATATAGCCAGGAATGAGACCCCCGCTGAAAAACATGGTGAAGACAACCATCATCATCATATACTTTTTCCAATACATATCTCTTCGTGATAAAACGAAAGCAAACAGCGCCGTAAAAAACACGTTTAGGGTGGTTCCAACCACTACATAAAACAGGGTGTTCTTATAGCCGGAGATGATCATCGGGTTTTTGAGCACTAATTTGTAAGCTTCCGGATAGAACCCTTTAGGCCACAGGAGAAGGCCGCTGTGTTTGACCAATTCTGACGGCACACTGAGCGATGCAAAGATCACATAGAGAAAAGGATAGAGAGTGATGATCATCAGCCCTGTCAAAAACACAATGTTTAATGTGTCAAATATTTTATCGCCCAAGCTGCGTTTTATCATGCCAGGTATCCTCCTCTACCATAGACTCGTATCATTGATTTTCCGACTAATCCGGTTTGCCAGAATCAGAAGAATGAAGTTAATGACGGAATTAAACAAGCTGACAGCGGTGCTGTAGCTGTAATTCGCCTCCAGAAGTCCACGCCTGTATACAAAACTGGAGATGACATCTGCCGTTTCGTAGGTTTGAGGATTATACAACAGGATTACCTTCTCAAAACCGACATCCATGATGCCACCAATGCGCAGAATCAGCAGTATAACGATCGTTGGCATGATGCCCGGTAACGTTACATGCAGCATTTGCTTCCACCGGTTCGCGCCGTCCACTGTGGCTGCATCGTACAGCTGAGTATCAATGGCTGATAATGCAGCGAGATAAATAATAGATCCCCAGCCGATACCCTGCCATATTCCCGAACCTACAAATATGGTTCTAAAAAGAGATGGATCCAGCAATAAATTTTGTGCTTCAACACCAAACCAGCTCAATATGATGTTAAACAATCCCGCTTTTCTTGAGAAGTCTACAATCATGCCACTAATTACTACAATAGACACGAAGTGCGGCAGATACGTGATCGTCTGTGTCAACCGTTTGAAAAAGGTATGCCTTACCTCATTTAACAGCAGAGCTAAAATAATGGGCGCAGGAAAAGCAATGAGCAGCTCGTAAATGCTGATGATCAGCGTATTCCGCAGTAACCTCCAAAAGTAAAAGCTTTGGAAGAAATCTACAAAGTTCTGAAAACCGATCCACTCGCTTCCCAAAATTCCTTTAACCGGTGAATAATTTTTAAATGCGATAGTAACGCCATACATTGGTATATAGCTAAAAATGATGTAATAACTAATCCCGAACAGTCCCAGAAAGTAAACAATCTTATGCTTCTGGAAGTCCTTACCCAGCATATTAAAATATTCGCTCATGCTCCGATTCCCGAACTTCCTATTCTGTCTCATAGCCAATTTCACAGGCTCACCTCCTTATGGGTGGATTTATAATGTTGCACGCCAAATATATCACCGAAAGGAAAGCGTTTACAATATTCAATAATTATATACAATTTTTATATTGCACCTGCAGAGGTCAATGAATATATGGTATTTGCGGCTGTATTGAATTCTGTAATATCCCCCTTACGATCTGTAGCTACCGGCAGACCGTCCGTGGTAGTTACATGGATAGGATGCTGCGAGAACAAACGGATGCGTCCTCCAATCTCAGAGCGTACGGACGCTGTCTTCATTTGTTGGTCAGCCCATGTCATGTCAATGACGAATCCTCCTCTGGCCCGCAGTCCGGTCACACTACCCGCTGGCCATACAGCTGGAAGGGCCGGGAGAAACTGAATGTAATTTAAATGACTCTGCAGCAGCATTTCCGCAATGCCTGCAATACCACCAAAATTACCATCGATCTGGAACGGAGGATGGTTATCAAATAAATTGGGCAGGGTTGATTGCCGAAGAAGTTGTTGTGTATGCTCATAGGCCTGCTCTCCATTCAGCAGCCTAGCCCAGAAGTTAATGATCCAGGCTCTACTCCAGCCCGTATGCCCTCCCCCATTTTCCAACCGACGAATCAGTGTCGTTTTCGCCCCTTCTGCCAGCTCTGGCGTCAGGTCAGGACTGATGGTTGAACCGGGATGAAGTCCAAACAAATGGGAGATATGACGGTGGCCCGCATCTGTTTCGTCATAATCCACCAGCCATTCTTGCAGCTGTCCATGCTTGCCAATTTTCATAGGCGGCAATTGTTTGATCATTTTCTCCCATTGCTCCCGGAGATCTTGATCAACATTCAACACAAGGCTCGCTTCCACGCATGCCCTGAATAATTCCTCAATAATTTGCGTGTCCATCGTGGGACCATAACATAATGTTCCTGCTTCCCCACTCGGTAACTTATAACGGTTCTCAGGTGAAACAGAAGGATTGGTGACCAGATAGCCTTCAGGACTTTGAACAAGAAAGTCCACAAAAAACAACGCCGCTTCCCTCATTGTGTCATATGCTCGTTCCAAGAAAACCTTATCCGGATAAAATTGATAGTGTTCCCATAGGTGGAGCGTAAGCCATGCCCCGCCCATGACCCATTGAGTTGCTGCAGCATAAATATCCTGGGGAGCGGTGTCTGCCCAGAGATCCGTATTGTGGTGGGCGACGAAACCTCTGCAACCGTACATCATTTGTGCGGTCACTTTCCCGTTGACCTTCATCCGTTCGACCAGTTCAATTAACGGCTCATGACATTCTGCCAGATTACACGTCTCAGCGGGCCAGTAATTCATCTGGGTATTGATATTAATTGTGTATTTGCTATCCCACGGCGGTGTCATGGAGTCATTCCATATCCCTTGCAAATTGGCCGGAAGAGCGCCAGGCCTGCTCGATGAAATAAGAAGATACCTTCCAAAGTGGAAGTATAGTGTATTTAGCCCGGAATCTTCGGCTCCTTTTTGTACAAGCTCAAGCCGCTTCGAAGCAGGCAATAGATGATGATCATTTTCCGAAAGGTCCACAAGCTCCAGCTTGACCCGTTGAAATAACTTTTGGTAATCAAGTAAATGTTCATTCTTTAGCTTTTCATACGTTTGGACAGCTGCTTGGTCAACCCATTCACAGGCTTGCCGTTCTGGTTTATCGTACCGGAAGCCGGAAGCCACGGACAGAAATAAGGTTACTTGGTTCGCCCCTTGTACTTTCAAATGCTCCCCAATCGCCTGAACAGTCCCCCCTGAGGCAACGGCTTTTACCACGGCCGTATATGACGCTTCGTTAACTCCTCCGCATGGATTGGACATTATGATGGTATCTTCACCTTTTCGATAAGACAATTCCATATGCCGGCCCTTTTTTCGTTCGAATCTAGCCATGAAGCTCAAACTCCCCGGACGATCCGCATCCAGCCGAATCACCATGACCTGGGCAGGGTAGCTACAAAATACTTCTCTGCGGAACCTGACGCCTTCATACACATATTCCGTACGAACAATCGCCTGCTCCAGATTCAGTTCTCTCCTGTAATCAGCGGAATCCACCAGGTCTACAGCATGATTCATGCGAATCATCAAGTCCCCGGCTGTCATATAGTGCCTTTGGCTGCAAGGCGTACCGGAAAGAGCTGCTTCCGCGAGTTCATGAGCTTCATTTAATTTACCGTCGAACAAGAGCTGCCGTATATGAGGCAGATGTTCCTTGGCATCCGGGTTATTCCGATTTCTGGGTCCACCAGACCATATCGAATCCTCATTAAACTGGATTTGTTCCTGCTTGATGTTTCCAAAAACCATCCCACCTAACCTTCCGTTACCGATGGGTAGTGCTTCCTCCCAGTTGCGAGCTGGAGTATCGTACCACAACAAGGATTCAGATCTTAATCTCATCCACTTCACCTCTTTATTTGTTTTTAGTAAAGGAAAAACTCGCGGAATCGAATTGAAGCAGGTTTCCCTGCCTAATCCGCTTAAACCTTTAATGCAAAACGACCTTATCACAGTCTTGAAAAGGCTTACAATGCACAAAATTTATGTGCTTTATTTATAAGCAATTTATCTGAGATCCACTAAATATAACTTTTCAGCTCTATAATCAAAATAATTGGTTAAATCAAATCCTGAATATTTGCTTGCCAACCATCTCTGCCATTACCATGCTGAATGAAAAAGGAAAAAAAGGTAGATGTATGGAATAGAATCATCTAAAATAATGCTAATCACCTTGCTTTGTCCCTAACATGCTCACGTACTATACGAGCTTCGCCAGGGAAGTTTGCTAAGAAATGAACGCGCGAACCAATACTCTTTCGGGGGGACTAAACGAGATGACCGACAACCATTCCTATAAAATCTTCATAAAATACCTGTTGTCCTACATCATCCTTCTTCTGCTTCCCATCACCCTGATTGCGATGCTGGTCTATAGTTTCTTCGTGAGCCAACTGGAGGAGGAAGTGATTGCCGGCAATCTGAATACGCTGGATAACATGCGTGAATCCATGGACGAGCAATTAGGTAGAATCGAAGATAGCACGAGGCAAATGCTAATTGAAGATAACAGTCTGTACCCTTATCGAATTTCAGATCAATGGGGTTATAAAGCTTGGGGAATCACACGGGAGTTAAAACGTTACCAACGAATGAGCCCGTTTATTCATGAAATCTGGGTGTATTTCAAGTCGGACCCTGCTGTTTTTACAAGTAGCGGTGTCTATTCATTGCCGAT
This sequence comes from Paenibacillus amylolyticus, assembly GCF_001570725.1. Lineage (GTDB taxonomy): Bacteria > Bacillota > Bacilli > Paenibacillales > Paenibacillaceae > Paenibacillus > Paenibacillus amylolyticus_A. The sequence goes on along the minus strand of NZ_BCNV01000001.1, from coordinate 2,452,907 downwards.
GATCTCCAATCAAATTTATCAATTTGAAGATTGGCCCGCATCATCCATGATTACCGATTTGCAGGAATCCAGGACAGCTTCCCTGCTCTCACCAGGTTATGATGAAAAATCGGATGAACGCTATCTGAGAATGATTCAACCGATGTTTCCGAATCAAGCTAAACCTTACGGAACCATAGTGTATTTGATCAATGAAAAATCCATTCATCAATTAATGTCCACATATGAAAAAGCTGAAGGATCCATGTGGATCTTTGACCAGAATAATCAGCTCGTTACGTCTATTGCAAAAGAAGGTAGCCCCTCTCGTTTAGCCTTATCGAAGCTTATTACGGAAGGTAATCACACTCCTTATCAGGAGATTACACTGGAGGGAACCAATTACTATCTTTTCCTCATGGAATCCGAGCAGTCTGGATGGAAATATGCAAGTTTGCTTCCGATCCATGTCGTAATGGATAAAGTGAATCATGCCCAAAACTGGCTGACCTACGGAATAATAGCCATTTTGATTGTCGGCGGGGGCATCATTTATGTAAGCATGCGTTCCAATTATAGACCCATCCATTTGTTGCGCAAGGAAAGTCATCGTTTATTCCCCCAAAAGATGAAATCACTGAATGAACTTGAAACCGTTCGTTATACGTTAACCAGCCTGGCCAATCAAAATAAAGATCTCGACAACCGTGTGAAAAATCACTCATCTGCTGTCAAAAAACAGATGGTTTTCGCGCTGCTAAAGGGTGAGATTCAATCCTTATCAGAAATCACTGAATATGATAGCAACATTGTAGAACTGACCGACGAGGCACAAACCCAGGTTATCATTATTGAAACTGCCGAGCATGTACATTCCATGAATAATCATACCGTTCAGGAAATGGAACAAAGCTATCCCGGGCCTCATCCCATTTTGGGAATTGAGCATTTTGAGACGGGTCGTTATGTATTCCTCCTGCTTATTCAAGAAACTTTTACTGATGACACGCCTGCCTGTATAGATCAATTCCAAGAACGATTGCATGAACTATTAGGCGGGACGGTAACTCTTGGGGTCGGTACCAGAACCTTGGTTTCAGAAAGTCCCCGTTCCTATCTTGAAGCGCAGACAGCCATGGATTATCGATTCATTCAGGGTGTTAACCGGGTTATTCGGTATCACGATATTCCGATGAGCTTCAATCACCAAGAGTCCTATCCCCACGCAGAGATGGAGAGCCTGCAGCGGGCTGTTCGTAAAGGCAAGATGGATAAAATTCAAAGTGCTCTCTCGAATATTACTGATTTTATCCGGCAAAAGCAGGTACCTTTAATTATTGCCCGTAGTCTGTGCTACGATATTATTCGTTCCGTTAATGAGATGTGGATTGGACTGGGAATGAGCGAGCAACACTCCGCCCAATATCCCGATATATTTGTACTGGAGCGTCTGGAGACAATCGATGAATTCGAGCATTTGATTCAATCTATCAGTCAGGATTTGTCCCTCGCGTTTGAGAGACTGAATAAGGAAACATCTGCAAAAGAACCAGCATCCCGATCCCTCAACTTGATCACCCAATACATTGAGGAGCATTTTGACCAATGTGAATTTTCTCTTCAGGGAATGTCAGAGACATTTGGCATGGCTTTGCCCAATCTGAGTCAATTGTTTAAAGAACAGACCGGTCAGACCCCACTTGAGTATGTGACCGAATTACGGATGAAGAAAGCTCAGCATTTACTGACCACAACTGTGAAACCGCTATCATCCGTAGCGGAGGAAGTTGGGTATTACAACGTGTCAAGCTTCATCCGCCGATTCAAACAGCTAAATGATATGACTCCCGGTGAATATCGAAATCGCGCCGGCGCACCTACATTGGAGAATAATCAAATCTCTACAGCGAAAAGCAAACCTTAAATTATACCGTTTAATCAATAACCGACAAAGAGGCCTCTCCAAATTGGGAAGGCCTCTTTTTTAGATAGACGTCATGATTAATGATTTTTAAAAAGTAAACTATGTTTTGCTCTAGCATCATGTTTTACTTCTGTTAACATAACGTTCCACTTCCAGGGAAGCAAGCAGATAGGGGGCCATCCCCATTGGAGCATCTTCAACGATTTCCTCCGAAATATAATAGTCGTAGGAACCATTTCGATCTTGGCTTAATCCTGCTCCATGGCATATTTGTTTCAGATGTATACCATGTACATCTTCTTCCGTGAGATGTTCTTCGATACCCTTATATCCTCTAAGCATCGCATTTTCAAATCCCGCTTCCAAATAACCACGCCCCAGTCCTTTTGCCAAGGCATAAACAAACATGCATGAACCGGACGCCTCTAAGTAATTACCCTTCCGGCCGGCTTGATCGAGTACCTGATACCACAGTCCTGTTTCTTTATCCTGTACCTGAAGCAGGGCAAGGCACAACCTATGGAAAATACCAATAATGGTTCCACGCTTCGGATGCGTTATCGGGAAATGTTCAAGGCAGTCTACAAGTGACATCATATACCAGCCTACTGCCCGACTCCAGAATTGCGATGACAAGCCCGTGCGGCTATCTGCCCATTCCTGTTCACGGGATTCATCCCAGCCGTGGTAGAGCAGACCGGTCCGAGGATCGCGAGTTTTACGCTCAATCAGCAATAACTGATGAGCCACCTCGTCCAGTAATTCGGGACGTGCAAATACCTTGGCATATTCTGCCAAAAAGGGTGAAGACATATACAGACCATCCAGCCACATTTGAAACGGATATACCTTTTTGTGCCAGAATCCACCTTCAGAGGTTCGAGGTTGACTAATAAGCTGTGCGGCGAGCAGATGAGCGGCCTCAGCATACCGATCATCTCCTGTTTCTTGGAGCAACCAGAACAGATTCTTCCCCTGATTAATCTGATCCAGATTGTACTCCTCCAGTGAGTAGGTCTGAATGGAGCCGCCCTTCTGAATAAAGGTGTCCATGTGACGCCGTACAAACGCCGTATAAGCAGGTTCGTTAAACCATTTTCCAGTGCGCATCATCGCCATCAACAGCATCCCGGGTACATAAGCCCAACGTTTCAAAACGTACTCATGCTCTCCCTTATCATTACACTGTCCTATAACGGTATCCGCAATTTTTCGGGCGTTGCTTGCAATTTTGGCCTCTATCTTCGTCATCTCCGTGACCTCCTGTCGTTTCAATAGTAAGGGTAACGCTGATCAGTAACCTTCGGGATGCCATCCGTCCAAAATATTTATAATCTGATACTTCATCGTCTCCGCTGATGTCAGTTGCCGCGACCAAGAAACTCTTTCCGACGGATTGGCACCTGCGCCACGACTCTCGTATTCCTCATAACGACAAGTTTTCTCTCTATCAGGCTCCCCCCAATTATGCCAGCCCTCGCCTGTAATGGAACCATCCATAACTGTTCGCAGAAAAGCAACATGCCCATATGGACGCCAAGGACGCCCAAGATACACATCGTGAACCCCTTCACCACTTGTAATTCGGCAATCCAAAAAGACATATCCGAATGGTGTACCTTCCGGTGTAGATGCTGCCGTTATGTACCCTCTTGATCTTTTGTTATGAAGTTGGCAGTGATCAAAGAGCGCCGTTGCCGGACCAAAAATATAGTCTACATCCCCCTCAATATAACAATCGTTATAATACTGCTTACCTGGGCCTGTATATAACGTATCCTGATCGCCGAGAAAACGCACTCTGCGAAAGACGGCATGGTCTCCATCAACAAAAGCGGCTACAGCCTGCCCCGTCCCGGGTCCAGAGGCATTTTGGATCGTTATATTCTCGGCTGTAAACTGCTTCGCAAATATATTTATGGTCCCTGAGCGAAATGTTCCGAGTGGTTTTCCCTCTGCATCCAGTGTATGTGCATTATCTGACCAGCTTATAATTGTGGTGTCTGAATCTTCGCCGAGCAATAGAATGGGCGGAGCATCAGATGGGATGGTTACTTTCTCTTGATAGAGCCCTGGTTTGATTCGAATCGTAACCTCCGATTGATGCCCCTGAGAGATCGAATTCACAGCATCCTGGAGACTGGTATAATCTCCGTTTTGTCCAGCAGATACAGTAATCAACATACGTTTCCCCTTTCAACCTACTTTGGAAATAAACTATAATGGTGATAACTACAGAGTGATAAGGAGCGGCCATGAAAAGTGTAAGCGTTTCCCAATCGAAATACCATGTGGCAAACGAGCAATTCAGTATCCAACACATGAAACGTGCAGGCATCACAGCTATGCCCCGGGCTCACAGTCATCCTTTCGTTGAACTGTATTATCTTAAAGAAGGTGAACGTATTTATTTTGTAGATAGTCAAGTGGTCACGCTTCAAAAAGGAGAGATTATTCTTATCCAATCCGATGAGATGCATGCGACCGCAAGCTCCGAAATTGCTGAATTTGAACGAATTCTAATTAATTATAATCCAGCACTTCTGCCCACCCCGCTTCAGGATGATACGCAATGGTTTAACAAGCACGGCTTTCACCTTTTTCGACTGATGCTACGCGAGCAGAACGAAGCAGAAAACCTTCTGATACGTATGGTTGAGGAATGTCAGGAATGTCGGCCGTTTTACGAAACAAGCGTTCTAACTTTATTTGCTGAATTAATGATTCTCCTTCAACGTACAGAACCTCTCTCTCAGAGCGACTGCACGAAGCACCCACTGCACAACCTCGTTACCGATGTCGCTACTTATATTCGCGAACATTATGAGAAGCCACTGACATTGGAAGAAACAGCTAGACAATTCTTCATCAGCTCTTCCTACTTGAGCCGCATATTCTACAGACTGACAGGCTTTCATTTTCGGGAGTATGTCGTGCACATTCGAATTCAACAGGCCAAGCGACTCATTACCCAATCCAATAGCAAAATCCAGGACATTGCCTCACATGTCGGGTTTGAGCATCTGTCCCACTTTAACAAAACCTTCAAGAGGGTAACAGGTTACAACCCTTCACACTATCGAAAAGAAATCAAATTTAGTCAGAGGGAAAGCCTGTTTCATTCCAATAAAGAACTCTAATTTAAACCTTCATAATCAAACCAATCAAAGTCAGCAAACGTTGTACTAGGAGCTCCCTGAGAGCTGGCGTACAGGCCGATGTATGTTCCTGTAAAACCTCCGGCCAGATCAGTGCTTAACAGCCTTCCATCGACATTCATGCAGAGTGTCTTCCACTCATCTGCCTCTTCTGTTCTAAAGTAGAAGCTATAATCCTGATGGCGGGCTTCCACTTTCAGCTGAACTCTGCCTCCATCACATAGGTCAGAACCAAGCTCTTTTTCTTCTCCCTTGAAACGCTCGATTAGGCGAAGAATGTACCTGTCTCCTTCACGTGATAAGACAAAGCGGAAATGAAAGTTCGCGTTATGCAGCAGCACTAAGCCAGCCACTTCACCATCCGCTTGGGGTTCAAATATAAGACTTACTGCAGCGATAAAACTTAAATGCTGTTGGCGTCGTCCAATAAAAGCGGGGTTCCCTTGCTCAGTTAACTGTTCCGGCTTCAGTTTCAAACGTAGATATCCTGGATGTTCAGTTAGACTCCAGAACTCTCCACGGGGTGTACGAAGGAAATTCCAAACGGGAGCTAGTTCTGCGACATCAAAATCCTCTCTCACAGAGGAGATCTCCCACGTATGTTCTTGTAGGTTCGGGGCAACCGTCTCAAACTCCAACATTCCTTTGCCAGGACTAACTACTGGCCACTCATTTTCCCAAATTACAGGAGCAAGAAACGTCTCACGACCAAGATTGCGGAAATAACCTCCCGCAGTGCGGGAAGCAAGGCAAAACATCCACCACTCGCCATGTTGAGTCTCCACCAGTTCCCCGTGGCCCACGTTGACAATTGGAAACTTTCTTCCAAGATGCCTGTGAGTTAAAATGGGATTAGCTTTGTGAGCCTCATAAGGACCCTTGACGTTCCTGCTCCTTGCTATGGTAACTGCATGGGTGTGGCCAGTTCCTCCTTCTGCGACAGTCACATAGTACCATTCGCCAATTTTGTATAGATGAGCACCTTCCTGTGCATGGGCAACCTTAAGTGCTCCTTGCCAGATACTACACTTCTCTCCAACCAATCTACCTTGACTCAGATCGATTTCCTGCAACCAGATGTCCATGTGCTTGGGATATTCCTGCCCTCCTGGAGGAACTCGGTTGCCTGTATAATATACGCGGCCATCATCGAAGAACAGAGATGGATCAATACCGGGAGCATCTTCTAGCCAAACAGGGTCTGACCAGTCTCCGGCAGGATCGGTAGCCGTAACATAGAAATTATGCTGTTGTTTCTCATTATCAACGTAGGTTGTAATCATATAAAAGATCCCATTATGATAGCGGATCGTAGGTGCCCAGATTCCCATAGATGGAGCAATATGATCGAGATTCAATTGAGAAGGCCGATCTAGGATATGGCCTAGCTGACGCCAGTTAACCAAATCCTTACTATGAAACAAGGGCACGCCAGGGAAATACTCAAAGCTTGAAGTTACCAGATAATAATCCTCTCCCACTCTTATGGCTGATGGGTCAGGGTAAAATCCGGGGAGTACGGGGTTTTGAAATTTCCTCAATGTCAGCTCTCCTTCAGCAAATGTATTGTAAACACGCCCATTATAGTTCAATCAGATGTAAATTTCTTGCTTAAACCATGTTCAGTTCCCTTCTTTTTATACTTTCTTGCTCTGTATTGTATTGATTTGAATGCGTGACTCGATTATAAATCTATAGTTGAATTAGAGATAAATTTTTGGACAAAAGAAGAGCGCTGCTCGATAGCCGCGTTCGATGTGATTTAGTAAAAATGAAGATTCGTTCTCCATTGAACCATTTGATGTTACCACCGGAAGAGCTGAAACCTTTGAATTATCCTTTAAGAATACTCCACACCTGATATTAACTGAAACACCTCTCGAACTTAATGCTCGATCTCTCATTTAAATGATTTCTTTCCAAGGAGGAAACACAGACTTCTTCAAATCCCCTCCTGCTATTTCAAACTATTCACTGAAGAAATTTTCACTAACTCGAGTGACTAATTTTTCAAGAACTCACAATATAATTCTTCTAATTTTACTATTGTGCTTCTTGGCCCCGACCCGGATCTCATCAATTTTAAAATTAGTAACAGTTCAAGAGGAATTCTCCTTGAACTTAGGAGAATATCTTCGTGTGAGGACCTTTTCTACTGAGAAACCAGTGCCATCTCAGGGTGATCCTCGTTCATTATGCATACTAATAAAAGAACAAATATAAATTGTAAATAACCACGCTATTCTGCGTGGTTATTTTAGCCTCAATGAGGAATATTGTTTTACATCAATCCATATGGGAGCCACCGTTATTGTCGATTTCCTCTCCAGTAATATAAGATGCCTCTTTTGAGGCCAGGAAAGCGATAGCTGACGCTATTTCTTCAGTTTCTCTCGGACGTCCCATTGGAATACCGAAATTACACCGTTGGCTGTGTCCTGGTCGAGCGATTTCCAGATGTCTGTTTTCACCAATCCTGGTGCGATACAGTTTACAGTTATGCCGTTTGCAGCCACTTCTCGTGCAAGGTTCTTGGAGAATCCAAGCACGGCAGCTTTCGAAGCTGAGTAGTGGGCTCCACCGAAGACGCCACCACCACGTTTCGCTGATACGGATGACAAGCTAATGATCCGCCCATATTCTTATTTTTTCATCTGATCCAGCACTGCCTGGGTACATAAAAATAATCCAAACATGTTTACGTTGAATACGCGGGTAATGTCCTCCAGCGTCATTTCCTCGACAATAACTGAAAGGCTGCTAATAAACGTATGTCAAAAACTAGTCGTACAGACATAGAGCCAACCACCCATTAATGCGTTTTCGACTCTATCATATTTCGGGCATTGTTTTCTATTTGAAGTCTACCTCTATCTTACTTGGTATCATCCCTTTAATGTCCTTCGCTACCTCATTGCCTTCAGCGAAAATATTAAACATCTGTGTCTGTGGATCTTGATATGGTGTGGTTTTAGATTACAACAGACGTTCCGACCGCTCTAGGAAACATCAGGCCTATGAAACTGAACAGGTCCAATAAGTCCACTTGGTTCCTGTTGGGCAAATGAGGACAAGAAATCTCGCTGATCTTTTACCAACGTATTTGTAACCTCAATAATTAATTTGTTCCCCCCTTTCTTGAGCTCCCCATGGATTTCGAATCGATAAGGCGGACAGATCCGCACGCCTATATTCTCACCGTTTAACCATACTTCTGCCGTTTCGAACACTTCGCCCAGATCTAAAATCACTTGGTTAACGGATTCGTTCCATTCAAATTGTGCTGCATAACGAAACGTTCCGGAAAAATGCGGCAGATAATCAGGCGAGCTCATATTGGTTAACGTACTTAATTGGCCCCACTCCACAAAATGAGGATACTGTTCAGCGTCCGCCGTTGACACCGTCCACTTGGCTTGTAGATCACTGGTCTGGTTGAACGCCATATCCACTGGACCTACCGCATGACTATCCAAGTGATCTCCATGAAGCAGAATGATGGATTCATAAGGATTCAGGGTCAGCGGGACCGACTTCGGATGAGTGTCTGACGCAGCCAAGTGGCTCAAGCGATTCCGGAAAGCATCATAGGCATAGATCTTGCCTTGTACAGGTAAAACAACCTCTGTACGTATCGTGTCATGCGGACTCTCATTGAAGAACATAAACACATCCAAATCAGGATGAACATAGTGGTAATGCCGCAGATAAGATTCATGCGAATGTACTTGAATATTGAAATACCCATTGCTCTTCAGATCCTGAGACAACTTGTTCAGCGCTACCTTCTTAACGTTCCTATGATTCGCAAGACATGATAGCTCACTAGCAACTTCAATGCCTTCGCTGGAACGCGTGGGCAGTCCGCCAACAAAATAAATGGCCAGACCCTGTTCCGCAAACTGAACCAAACGCTGCAGCATTGCGGCAGGAAGCGCATCCGCATAAGGCAGGATCAGGCATGCATAATCTTCCAGATGCACATGCAGTCTGCCATCCATCACACTCACTCCGTCCAGAAGAACGTCGATCGGAAGAATATCGCAGTCAATCTGATGCTGCATCAATTCTTTGACGGGCTCTTGAAAATACATGGCTTCCCCTGACCACTCGGCTTCAGCATGATACACAACGCCTGCAGTTGCCACGTGCCTTCCACCTGAAATCAGGTGGCTAATTCGGTTCATATATTGATTTAGATGTTTGTAATATCGATACTGCGGATTCATACCACCTGCATACATATGCGGTGGGCAATCCGGATCGAGGAAGGGTTTCTGTGTAAAAGCATGCGGGACGAAGTAATTTACTCCGCGCACCAGCATATGGTCAGTTAGCCACTTCATCAGCTTCAAGCCTTCTGTCCAGCCATAGGCTCCATATAATTCACACATCGTCCGGCCTTGTTTTTTCGGATCCATGTGTCCGAGCGATACGGCCAGCTTCGCCAGGCCATAGTGGAAAAACAGACTGTCCGTCTCCCCTGACGTGGTACGGAAACTCAATTGGTCAAAGCCGGGCACGATCTGCCATAACACCACATCAAGGCCCGACATATCCTGTCCCCAGAGTGAGCGGAAGAAGTGACCTGCACCGGGACCAAGCCTTGCATGAACATTGTTGTCTTCAAGAACATGTCCGATATACTCAACTCCGCGAGCTCGGCACCAATCCCCGATTTGATTGCAGAAGTTGTCTGCGTAGAGCTTACTAACGATATTCATATAAGTGTACCGCACAGTATCAGATCGCTCTCCCCCATTCTGCCAGAGAAGATAAAGATCCTTACGATAGTCCTCACCGAGGGCCTGCTCCAGCAAAGCAGGCATTTCAAGGCTCCAGGGAAGCGACACCCCTGGCTTGCCGGCTCTTGAATTGAAGTCGAAGGTGATCGGATCATTATAGAACCCAGGTTCGTCCGAAAAGAAGCCAGCAAAGGTTTTACCGAAATCTGCCTGATATCGTTCATAGACCCTCTCATAAACCGTATTGATCAGAATATCAACCGAAGCCCGGTCCAGTGGGTTGAGATAATCTTCCTGCGCCTTGCTGCCACCCTCCTTATTGGCAGAAATTATAAATATGCGCCAGTATCCTTCGGGGATGTCCCAATACAGAATACCGTTTTGTACATGTTTAGTGATATCGACGCAGTCGCTCAGTAATGTTCCATTGGACGGATCACGGCGGACTGCAATAGCGGAAACCAGTTGGTTTTTCCCTTTTGCATGTTGACGATCCGATATGGTGGGCCGAAGCCCTGTCATCAGCAGTGTATCCAGCAAAAAAGAGGCACCTTTAGCAGGACCCAGGGTATCAATATAGCGCTCACCCAGAAACAAGCGGTGAAGCTCTTCCGGAGCTTCCTTTATTTTGCCTGCCGCATGCCCCGTAGGAAAATGATCATCATCCAGCAACCATACCTTCATCCCGCGCTTACGGGCTTCATCCATAATAATGTCCATGTCTGTCCACCATTTCGGTCCCAGAAAATCAGGATGCGGACGAGCTTCAACACACACAGCACCGATGCCTGCCTCATCCACACGGGCCATCTCTTCCCGGATCACCTGCTCCTCCTCCCCATGCTGCCACAAAAATGGGAGGATATAATTATGTTCCTCACCCTTGAGTACTTCCATCAACCGATTTGTCATGATTTCCTCCTGGTCTGGCTTCTATTTCAATCCGTAGATTCGTACCCTGCACGTCAGATCCCTATTAAAATTCGCCCGCTTTCAACAAAATGCGGGCGAATATCTTCGTTAATCCATTATTTCTGTACCTTGGCATACCACTCTCTTGCGCGCTTGGTCACCTCTTCCCCGCCCGATGCATTCCATTTATCTACAAACTCATCAAACTTGCTGATTGGGTACTGTCCCAGAATGATTTTCGTGGCGTATTCCACGTATAGCGTTCGATTATTTATGTCCGGGAAGCTGTCATACACGCTGGCTGGCATACCATCACCGGCAATGACTTTCGCGTATTTCTGGGCTTCCTGCATATTACGGGTCACCTGGTCGATCGCCCATTGACCATCTTCTGATGACGTACTGTTAAAGAGGTCTATCGTAAAATCAAGTGTCGCCAAAGTCGAATATGGATTCAAAAGTTGATTTTCCTGACTGCTCTTGTCATCGGGAAGTTTAACGGCTTTGCCGTCTTTCATCTCATAGTGCATGCCTTCCACGCCCAGGAACAGATCCTTCCAGTTCTTTTTGTCATACATATTGTTCAGCAGCTTCAGGGTAGCCATCAGCTTGTTCTCATCCTTATTGTTCTTGATGACCCACTGCGGAGGTGCAAATCTCTTCATTGTGTAGAAACCTTCGTATCCTTCAACTTCCGGTACAGGGAGTACGGTAAAGTTAGCCTTTACGCCTGTGTTCTTCTCCAGGTTTTCCAAAATCAAATTGCCATGCTCGACCCAGTGAAAATAGTTCCCTACCTTGTCAGATTGAATTTTGCCATCCCACTTATCCTTCGTGTTCAGAAGTGATTCCTTGTCGATTAAACCTTCCTTATACAGCTTAGATGCGAATTCCAGAGCTGCCCTCATATTCGGAGTCACGGCGGAGTAAGTCAGCTCGCCGTCGTATATATCCCACTCCGGATAGCCTTCGAACATCGCTACCCCGTACATGGCAAACAGATGGTCCATCCACCGGGCCTGCTCCCTCCCCCCGGTAGGAAGCTCATCCTTCTGGCCGTTGCCGTTAGGATCCTTATCCCGAAATGCTTCGAGCACCTTAACATATTCCTCCTGCGTCTTCGGCATCGTCAGACCCAGTTGATCGAGCCAATCCTGACGGATCATGCCCGCGTATCTTCCGTATTCCACAACCCCAGGAATGTAGTAGATTCTTCCCTGACCTGTAGGATCGTTGGCTTTGACAACATCCCACATCTCCTGCGGAATGGCTTCCCATACATTTGGCGCATATTTAGGCAGCAGGTCAGTCAGGTCGGCAATGGCACCATTTTTAGCCAAACTGTCTTCAATGCCCTGCTGAGGTATGAACAAGTCAGGCATTTCATTGGCAGCGATTTTCAGGTTCAACTGGTTTAGATAGTTGGTGCCTCCGTTCCATTCAACATAAGGATGAATCACGCCCACGCCTAGTTTTTCCTTATAAAACTCATACAACTGACTGCCCTTGGTAATCGGTTTATAACCGATGTTCGTTCCCCATACTTCGATATCGACTGTTCCATCCTCATTGGCCGAAGTCTGGCCAGCAGCGGAAGAATCACCCGTAGAGCTTGAATTACAGCCGGTTATTGTGCTTATCGCCAGAACACCTGCAGCCATCATTAAACCCAACTTTTTCAGAATCATAGCTAATCCCCTTTCAATCCCTGTTATTCTTGTAGATTCATCTGTTCATTGATAAAACGAGATCAGCCCTTCACAGAGCCAAGCATGGCTCCTTTGACAAAATACTTTTGCAGGAAGGGATACACAATGATGATCGGAATGATCGCAAAAATGACGGTTGCTGCTCTCAATGTCCGCTCATTGTAATTCAGGTCCACCGTTGAGGCTGCGCCTGCCATCATAACGCTATCGTCGGTAATAAACTGCCTAATCTTGATCTGCAGCGGAAACCAGTTGGTATCCTGTAGAAAAAATAACGGATGCTGAAACTGATTCCATAACACCACACCATAAAATAAGGCGAGGGTTGCCATTACAGCTTTGGATAAGGGAAGAACGAAATGGAACAGCATTCGGAAATATCCACAGCCTTCAAGAAAGGCTGCTTCCTCCAGCTCTTTGGGAAATTGTTTGAAAAAGGTTCTCATGATGATCAAATTAAATGGATTCAGAATATGGGGCAAGATCAGGACCAGTGGATTATCATAGAGTCCAATACTGCGGACCGTCAGGAAATAAGGAACGATCGGCGCTTTGAAGATCATTGCAATCACAACGCATACCATGATCACGGAGCCCCATCGGAACTCTGACTTCGACAGTGGATACGCGAACAAGGCCGTCATCAATAGAGCTAGTACCGTTCCTATCACGGTCGTACCTACTGTCAGAAAGAAGGACCTCCATAGATCCGGACGATCAATGATGTATTTCCATGAATCTAGCGTAAATTCCTTTGGCCACAGTGTCACCAGGTTCATGTCCACGACGCTTTTGGAACTGAATGAGGTGGAAATCACAGACAGTAGCGGAATAATGGCCGCAATGGAAAACAGGATGAGAAAAATGGTAACCCCGGTAACAAATGCTCGCTCTCTTTTCGCTTCAACCATTTTTACCAAAGCCCCCCATCCGACACTTTTTTGGACAGTTTATTAAATACAAATACCAGGATAAAGCCAATTACCGACTGAAATAATCCGACCGCTGTCGCGAAACTATACTGCCCTTGCTGAATACCGGTCCGGAACACGTAGGTATCCAAAATATCTCCCACACTGTACGTCATTGGGGTGAGCATATTAAATACCTGATCAAATCCGAGATCCAGGAAGTTACCGATTTCGAGCAGGAAAAGCACAAGCACGGTTGGTAAGAGCAGCGGGAACGTGATATGGCGGATCTGCCTTAGTTTTGATGCACCATCAATCATTGCTGATTCGTAGAGTTGCGGGTCAACCGCGCTAATTGCTGCCATATACACCACAGTTCCCCACCCGGCGTCTCTCCAGATGGACGAGATGGCATAGATGGGTCTGAAATAGTCACTCTCCTGCATGGCCAGTACAGGATCCAGACCAAACCAACCAATAACGATATTGAACAATCCGCTTAAAGAAAAGAAATCAAACAAGATTCCGCCCACGATAACCCAAGATAAAAAATGTGGGATATATAGTGCGGTTTGAATTCCTTTTTTTAACGCCGATTTACGAATCTCGTTAATCATCAGAGCCAGTAATACAGGCACCGGAAAAACCAACACAAGTTTCAAAAATCCGAGCATTAGCGTATTTCCAAATACCCTCGCAAAATCGGGATGTTCGATTAAGGTTTTAAAATGTTTGAGTCCTACCCACGGACTGTCTCCGAACCCTTGAAATACCGAGTAATCCTTGAAAGCAATGATTGCACCGCCCAGCGGGACAAATTTAAACACAATGAGAAAAACAATACCCGGAATAGCCATCACGTATAGCGGCCAATACACTTTCATTCGATGAAACGCAAAAGCCTTCAACTTATCCACCCCCAGTATTCTCTAATGAATCCGCTTACAATATAACTATACAGCCAGAATAACCCTCACTCAATTAGGCATTTTTAAGTTAAAACAAGTGATTTTTAAGAAAAAGAATGCCACTTCGTTATGAAGTGGCATCCTTGATTATTATTGTTTTGCAAGACTTTTCCGATAATCCCTTGGCTTGAATCCGGTCCATTTTTCGAACATGCGTGCAAAATGCTGCGCATCCGAATAGCCTACCTTATGACAGATTTCGTACACCTTCAAATCTGTCTGTTCAAGCAATTCCTTCGCTTTGCTGATCCGTATGTGGGTCAAAAAATTCAAATATGTTTCACCTGTCTTTTGTTTGAAATATTGGCTTAGGTAATACGGGTTCATATAAAAGCGGGCAGCTAATTCGGCCAGGCTGATAGGTTCATCATAATGGTCTGTGACATATTCCTTGATCGCTGAGATCATATCCTTTTTCTTGGAAGTACGTTGTTCCAGCAAAAATCCAATGATTCCACTAATTACTTCCACCATCCATTGTTCCAGAGACGCTAGCGTCTTAAACCGTGAAATACCTTCCAAAGATAACAGCTGACGACTTAACAACCTGTTCTGCTGAAGCTGCTGAAAAGATACTTTCCGAATGCTAAGCAAAAGGATGTTCAAGCATTGCAGCTGGAGATCTGCCGGACTGAAACCTGGTTCAGCTTCTATTTTTCTAAAGATCCGATGGATCATTTCCACGCTTTCCCTTTGATCCATGTTGTCGATGGCTGCCTCCAGGTCCGTGATCATCTGCTCTGTAACCAGCTCGCTTTTCCCTGTCAGATTCATGATCTGGGTAAACGAAATGACGGGCTCTGCGCCCTTGATCACTTGATAGCTGAGGGCATTTCGCGCCTCTTCAAAGGATTGGCTAATACCACCAGGCTGATTCTGAACGCTGCCGATGCCAATCACGCTGGAGACGTCCAGTTGTCTGAACAGAACCTCATGAAGGCGCTGTACCGTGCTAACCATATCTCTGATCTCCAAAGCTCCACCGTGCATCACGATTACTGCAATTTGTGCACCCGTATAGCGAAAACGATACACACTACCGTATTGTCTGAAGACCAGATCAATCTGCCTAAATACAGGATCAAATCCGAGCTCTTTCAGACCGTCTGCCTTACTGCGGATTTCAATCAAGATACATGCGAATCGTGCATCCTTCTCAGGCATGCATCCAATCCTTAGGAGTTCCTCTGCAATTTCGGTATGG
Source organism: Paenibacillus amylolyticus (assembly GCF_001570725.1). Classification (GTDB taxonomy): domain Bacteria; phylum Bacillota; class Bacilli; order Paenibacillales; family Paenibacillaceae; genus Paenibacillus; species Paenibacillus amylolyticus_A. The sequence continues at coordinate 2,437,397 of NZ_BCNV01000001.1, read as the reverse complement.
TCGTTACCCATATCCAGAATATCTCGTAATCCATCTTCCTGCATGCGGTGATATGATGCCATTTTTAGTGCATGCATTTCCTGGACTTTGCTTCGCTCTAAGCGAATTGTATCCATGACCTGACAAACACAGTCACGCAGTTCCTGTTCCTCAACCGGCTTATTGATGTAAAAGTTCACACCCAGCTGCATGCCTTTCCGGGCATATTCAAAGTCCGCATATCCACTTAGCAAAATGAATTTGCTCTGAATGTCGACCTCTTTGAGCATTTGGATCATTTCCAGTCCACCAGCCTGTGGCATTCGAATATCGGTAATAACGATGTCCGGCTGCCATTTTTGAATCAGCTCGAAGCCTTCACACCCATTGTAAGCTGTTCCGACCACTTCACATTCCGGAATATAGCGATCTATCATCTTTTTAAGTCCTTCCAAGATCCCTTTTTCATCATCTACCAAAATCAGTTTCATTTCTATCACCTTCCTCTTTTGCATCGAAACTTATCTGCTCAGGGTTGACTATGCCCGGAATCCGAATTTCGATGGTCGTGCCATTCTCGATACCAGATAGCACCTTAATGTAATATGAATCTCCATAATGGAGCTTAATTCGTTCTGCAATATTGGTCAGTCCCAGACCGTTCTCTCCAATGTCATCTTGGTTTTCAAGGCTGTATCTGTTTGAAGCCGCCTGTTCCAGCAGCGAATTCAGTTCTGTCCATTTCTCCGGCGACATTCCGGTCCCATTGTCTGAAATTCGGATCAGTATCTCCCCGTGTTCCGTCCAGCTTCCCTCGATTTTGATACATAATGCCTGGCTGTAGCCTGCAAAACCATGATGGATGCTATTTTCCACAATAGGCTGAAATACCAACGGAATGATGCTGCACTCCAGCATTTCATCCGGCATGTTGACTGCCAATGTGAACATATCATCGAATCGTATGTTTTGTAGCTGCAGATAGTTGCCTGTGTACTCCAGTTCATGCTTAATCGAATGATGCCTTCCTTCTTTCCCAAGCGTTAACCGGAACATTCGAGCCAGAATTTTAATCATCCCTGCCGTATCCTCGTCATCTTTTACCATTGCCTTCATCCGAATGGATTCCAAGGTATTGTAAAGCATATGGGGGTTAATCTGATGCTGAAGGGCGAGGTACTTGGCCTGCCGCTGCTTGATTTCTGCCACGTATACCTCTTCTATTAACGTTTTGATCGTGATTATCATTTTGTTGTAGCTGTATACCAGACTTCCAATTTCATCACTGGTCTGTTCTTTCGCTATGGGAAGATATTGACCTACCTCTGCCTGCTTCATGCTTCTTCGAAGTGCCTTGATGGGTCTTGTAATTGTATAACTAAGCCACAGCGAGATCAGAAAAATAATCAGGCAGCTTGTCATGATCACCATCATGGTCAGCCCTTTCATCTGATTGATTTTCTGCAGCAATTTGGAGCGAGGAATCTCGGTTTTGATGAATAATTCCCCTTGAGCCGTGTGTTCCGATAAAGTAATCCGCTCTTTATTTGCACGGTCTCCCGTAAGATCGAATCCTGAATGGAGCACCTGCTCCCATGTGATGCGGCCACTGGCGGCTTCGGAATGATAAACAATCTCTCTACGATCATTGCTTATAATCACGCTAATGCCATATTTATCACGAGCTTGCAGAAACTCATGCTCAAGCTGTAGCAGCGTAAAGGGATCGAGATCGATTAGAAGCATGCCCGCGTATGCTCCTTTCGAATTAAACAGTACTCTTCCCACCGTCACAACGGCTCCTGCGCCCTTATCCTCGTAATAGGAACGATCGTGCAGACCGCTAATAAAAAAGGTCTGATCCGAATTTCGGAGCTGATTGTACCAATCTTGGGATAACAGTCTGCTCTCATCAACTCTGCTGGTCGTAGTCGTGTATTGGTACACGCTGTTATCGCGGCTGATCAGCATTACAGTGCCAATTTCGGATTTGAGCAATGACACCCTCATAAGAAGCTGCTGTACGGCCACCCGCTGATTAACCTCATCGTTCATGGGTATGTTTGACCCTTCTCCGAGCCTGTAGATCAATTCGTTTTCCACTAATACTGACTTCGTAATCTTGTCATATTCCTTGATAAATTCATTCAATGAGGACTTGATCTGGGATGTATACAAGGAGGCAAATTCCTGTGAGGATTCTTCCAGCCCTTTGGCTGACTGATGAAAAATGAATACGCTTACAATTAATAGCGGAATGATGCAGGCCAGAAGGTAACTCAACATCAATTTGTTTTGAAACCTCAACTTTTTTATCATGGGCGTCCCTTCCTTTGGTGCTCATCTTATCTTTTATAATCTATTGTCCGTCCATAATTGCGTTAACTTTAACGCTCCGACCCCTATCTTGTAAAGGGATTATTGCTGACCTCCAGCATAGTTTACAGCAGAATGGGTCCTTGAATCATGCTCAACATGTACTGTCTTAAAAATGACTATGTATTTCCTTAAAAACAACCTGTTGATAGTGAAAAGGGAACCTCCTTACTCCGGGAAACTATCTTTACTTTACTGTACACTCACACGAGTCTATGGTAGGTATAGGCAATCATTTGGCACGAATGTTATATTGTTTGTATTGTCATTTAGTACATAACAAAGATGTACGATTGATTCTATTCAGCCATGAATATGAGCGTTTATTAGCTTCCCAAAGTGGATGTAAAGCATTTACCAGTAAACGTAAAGTTAAAAAGTTCAGCGGGAAACCAAGATTGTTGTTTGAGATCTGCTTCCGAATTTTCAACATTTCACAAATTTGCTCGTCAATTTTAGAAATTCGTTCGTCATAGTACTCCGTTGGACGTTCACAAAAGGCATTCGCTTCAACTTTGCTCTCCCCTTTGTTATCGAGTTCTATCAAAAAGATATTCTACACCAGTATTGAACTAACCTGCCCGTTAGTATAATGAATTGAAGGGCAAGATGACGATTAGATACACGACTAATCGGCAATAGGAACATGTTCTTGTCCAATACGGTAATCGGTACAAGTTCTTGTCCTCAGCAGCTAGTTTCAGTCCGATATTTCGTCTTTTTAATACCCAGCTGCACGGGTTTAACCTCTCATCGTGTCAGTTGTCCATAACACTGTGAACATTTTCATGTATTATGGTACTTCATGAAGGTTTAAGTGCATGTGATCAATGTTTAGATGTAGATCTAATCGGTAATCGGACTATGTTCTTGTCCATTCCGGCAATCGGTACAAGTTCTTGTCCTTGGATCGGGACAAGGACTTGTACCGATAAAATAAATAAGCCGCTAAAATAGCGACTTCAATGGGACCATGTTCTTGTCCCTCGACATTTTCTTATTTTTTTTTCAGATTGTAATAGTCAAATAGCACTTGATACACGGTCAAATGGTTCTCCACCAAATACTTTACATCTAAAATGTTTCTTAACATCTCATCTTGCATAACGATGAGCCTACCATCAATTTTATTAAAAAAGCCCTCTTTTATTCCTTCATCATAACAAGCCAATTCCTGATATTCTCGTTGCTTCATGGATTCTTTTAGTCGCTCATAGATTTACGTGCTTTCTTAAGACCTGGTTTTTTACGCTCATAAAGAAGCACAGGTCATTATCAGCCTGTGCTCTATATTACTTCTATTAAGATAATCGTTTATCTACACCATATTGATAGGGCACACCAAGATTTTCTCTTAATGTCTCTCCATCATAATCTTCATGGAATACACCACGTTCCTGTAAGATAGGGACCACTTCTTCTACAAAACGTTTAAAGTCGGTTTCATAAGCATCTGGTAGTATCCAAAAGCCATCTGCTGCACCACTTTCAAACATTTCAATTAGGTAATCCGCAGTTTCTTTTGCATCACCTAATGTTGCAGGATGGTAATCAATCACAGAATGATAAATGATATCGCGTAATGTCCAACCTTCACGTGCCACCTTTAAAACATTCTCAGCACGAGGATCAGAATAACGGCCGATTTTTACCTTGTCTAAAAGTTCTGGTGCGATCGGGCGTTCTAAATCTTCAGGAGTGAAGCTGATTCCTAATATCATTCCGATATGAAATGCACGTTGTTGTACTATATTTTCATCCATAAAACTTGCGTGACGATCTATTGCTTCACGTTTAGAATTTGCAACAACCGGCATGAGTCCTGAGATAAATTTAATCTCATCTGGATTTCGACCCGCGTCTATCGCAACCTGGCGTAGTGCATTTCTTGTAGCAATACCTTGTTCTATCGTCCACACTTCACCAATCATTGCACTCGCATAGCGTCCTGCAAACGCAATACTATTTGGAGATCCACCAGAGTGAAAGATGACCGGTTGTCCTTGTGGTGAAGGTGGAATTGGCAAGGCTCCATTTGCCTGTATATGTTTACCAGATATATGAACAGGTTTTACTTGGCTATAATCCGCAAATACACCGGTTTCTTTATCAGCTTTTAGAGCATCTTTTCCCCATGTTGCCCATAAGTGCTGTACAGTTTCTACGAACTCATAATGACTTTCATAACGTGATCTACTATCCATTAGTTTTACACCAAAGTTTTCTGCTACCTTTGGACTTGATCCCGTAACAGCATTCCAAGCAATACGTCCACCACTCATTAAATCCATCCCTTTAAATTGACGTGCTAAAGTAAAAGGATTATTCCACTGAGTATGTACAGTTGACGCCACACCAATGTGTTTTGTTTGTTGTAATATTGCAGTGGCAGTAATGATAGGTTCAAGCGTCATCGATGGCACCTCCCTGTTATCATCGGGTATTGCTCCAGGGAAATCACCTACAAATATAAATTGAAATTTACCTTTTTCAGCAAGTTGAGCATAGCGAATATCTGCATTAATATCTGGATAAGTAGTCACATTGACACCCTCACTTTTCCAAGCTTTAGCATTTGCACCGTATGCCCCTGTAAATCCTAAACCAAGCAACATTTGTTTTTTTTCAGACATAAATAAATCCTCCTAATTTATTTTCATATAGTATCTACTTGCTAATATGCTCAAAAATAAATAGATAATAACGAGTCAAACGTTCTATAAATATCTACAATCTTTAATCTTATATTTCCTAATCATTTATTTAATCTGATCTGATTCATTTAAAATACGTGGGTCAACGCCTAGCTGATAATCTAGATTGTTGACATGTTTAACGAGACAGCTTTAAACATAGCATTGAATAATTTAAAGAATTTCAGTAGATCGATCAAAACGAAAATAATACTTAGCCTGCTAACTTATTTTTCGGTGGTTACCAAGGTTCCCCGCTTCAAGAGAGGAGTTCCTTGCTAAAGAAGGTTATAATTTATTTAGCATGCTAAATATCAACATAGAGAAAACTTAAAACAAGTTCCTCTCCATTCGCTTCATAAGTTCCCTTAAGATTAAGCGTTCTTCCGGTAAAATTGAATGGAGTAATTTTTCTTGCTGCTCTCTCCATTTGAATTCAACCGGTTTCTCTAATTCTCTGCCTTTGTCTGTTAGAAAAATCCGCATAACCCTTGCATCATGTTCATCACGTTTACGATAAATAAATCCGTTTTGCTCCAATGATTTAACCATATTGGTTACCGTAGGTGGTTCGCATTTTAAATGTTCACAGAGTTGCATTTGTGTTACCCCATCGCCTAACCACAAACGAGAAAGCAAATTATCTTGACCTACATAAAGGTTAAGTTTCCTCAATGATTCGCTATAATCTCGACGCATTTGGGAAGAAACTCTATCTAACGACTGACGAATATCACAGTCCACTGTATCTGTCATTAATACATCTCCTCAGCCAGTCAACCAGCAATAGTTAGCCCACTAAATATATCAGGGTGATATCTTTGTGTCAACAGGGGGCAATTATCTTAATTCAAAAAGGGATCTGATGCCATCATCGTGATATTATAATTATCTGTTGCATCGTAGGCAGATATTCACATGGCTACAACGTTCCCCCTTCTTTTTCACCACCCACGTTATCCTGCCCGTTAGCTTAATTAAACAAATAAAATATTCTAATCGATATTGATACCATGTTCCCAATTTTTTCAGCAATGGAACTGAGTTCTTGCCTTCAGAAAGCGAATTGTGCTTTTAGCTCGTCACATTAGTTCTGTCATGATAACATTTAGATAACAATCTAATCCGAAATGACACAATGTTCTTGTCCTTTTCGGCAAAGGAACCAAGTTCTTGTCTTTAGCTTGGGACAAGAACTTGGTTCCTTAAATCAAAAAAGCCGCTATATAAGCGACTTTGAATGGAACAATGTTTTTGTCCCGCGACACAAAGTTCCTCAACAGCTCCTCCAGGAAGTGTCCAACGGCCTCTATCTCTATTTTGAACTTATTATTATGTTTGTTCAGTTTGGATCAGTGATTACCGCATATGCTACATCGATTCTTTTCAAAATACTGATCTCCTTTCAAATAAATAAAAACGCTGTAACTGCAGGATCAAGTACAGCGCACGTCAACATGACAAATAAGCGTAAAAATGTGCTTCCCTATCATGGCATGTTTACTACAACTCGATAATGATCATCAACCAATACCACACTAACCCGCCCGTTAACTAAATAGAAGCAGTAGATCATTGATCTAGCTGCTTCTTTGTATAGTAAGCTATCGTTTTTCGTTAGCTAATGTATTAATGCTATGAAATTATTAGAAGATATCCCTCACGTTTTTTTGGTTAATAACGTTCTGCACCTAGTCCAAAAAGTTATTAACATTTGAGCAAGGTCTATGTCAATAATTAAGTTCCGAGTGATGAACCTGTTTACACACAGCTAAATCCACTCTCTCACTCACTATTTCAATTAAATGCTATCTCAACAAGAAGCACGACTCCTGTTTCTGTATTCGTTTTATGCTTTTCGGGACAAAGCCATCGCATCAGCCTTCTGCTGCGCTTCCCTTTTATGTTTCTCAAAGATAGGCATTGCTTCTTCGAGACTTTTTACTATCACTTGTGGTGGGATAGGTACTTCAGCTTCAGCAAGTAATTGTTTTAATTCTGGTAGCTCTGAAAAAATACAGTAGGCAGGCTGGAAGCTCTGTTGTCTCCAGCTTTCAGCAATTGAGCCTGCATCATAAGCGTCATAACCAAATTCCTCAACCAAGTTCATAATTAAAACCTTCGCTTCATAATCGTCACTACACACCGGAAGTGCAAACCGTTTTTCAGCACCTTTTGGACGAGCGTATTCGTCAAATTCACTCATCATGATGTTGTTGAATGCCTTTACTGTACGCGCTCCTGGAAAATGTTCAGACACCCACTGCGTGGTTGGTTTCCCGTCTAAAATTTCTTGAATATGCCCATCCCGTATGAGAGCATAATTGTTGGTGTCAATGAGAATCTTGCCCTTCAGTTTATCCGTGGCAAATGAAGGGACAACATTCATCGGGGTTGCGAGGATAATAATGTCTCCCCAAGCCATAACATCATTTACATGCATAGCCTGTGCACCTATTTGCGTGGCTGTCCCTGCCAAGGCTTCAGGACTGCGGGAACTCGAAACAGCAACTTCGTGACCAAGGTTGTTGAATAGTGGGCCTAATGTCTGCCCCACTTGACCTACGCCAATAAATCCAATTTTCATAATGTTTTGATCCTCCGAATCTTTGTATTGTTTTTGTATTGCTAAATTAATGCTTTCTCACCTTTACCAAATAGAGACTGAAGTATGTCGCTCGGTTATGAAGTAATTGGTATGCAAAGGTATGTCTAAAGCGATGCGGATAGACGTTAGCCTTAACCTCCCCGCGTCCTGCAAGCTGCTTTTAAAGCCCACCTTAACGTTTGGATGGCCATTCTCTTTACTGGGTTTGTTTCGGTGGCGAATAGCGACTTACAGGACCTTTTATTGGATTCCAGGTAAATCAGACAAATTGGTATTTAAGTTCTTATCTAATGAATTGGTAATAAGTTACTGAACTCATCTCATTCTTACTTCTAAAATTGTTCTTTTATCACATCAGCTAATAGCTTAAGAGAATGCATTTGTGCCTCTTGATAGTATATAAAGCTATTTACCATAATTTCATCAATTTTTACTCGTTCTCTTAACTCTTCTAATTGTCTAGATACAGTATTTTTACTACCAGTTAATGACAATCCCGTCATTCTCTCTACAGCTTCACGTTCTCTGTTTACAATGCCTTCTATTTCAAAAGCAGTTGGTCCAAAATGAGGCACTTTAGTAGCCGTAATATAGTCTTTCCATACGTCTTCTTCATTTTTAGGTGGTAAAATCCCCTTTTGCTCATTTGTAACTAGACCTAAAACAGCTTGTGTTTGAGAAGTTGCTAATCGTTTCGCTTCTTCATCCGTGTCAGCTACTATCGCATTCAGTGCTAAAATGACATAAGGTTCTTTTAATTCGCTGGATGGTTTAAATTCCTCACGATAAATACGAATCGACGCCTCCATTGCAGCTGGTGCAAAATGAGCTGCAAAGGCATATGGTAATCCTAATTTAGCTGCTAGATGGGCACTATCCGTACTTGAACCTAAAATATATTTTGGAACTTGTAATCCTGAAGCAGGATAAGCTTGAACAACTGATGTCCCTTTAAAATAGCTATCTAATTCAGCGATCTCTTTTTCAAAATCAGCATTCAAATTTGTTGTTCGTCTTAATGCCCTAGCCGTATGAATATCAGTCCCTGGAGCTCTTCCAAGTCCTAAATCTAATCTTTTTGGATACAGCGTTTCAATTGTCCCATATTGTTCCGCAACTAAATAGGGACTATGGTTAGGAAGCATAACGCCACCTGATCCAACTCGAATTTTCTCTGTTTGTGCTAGAGTGTGTTGAATCAACAGTTGTGTCGCACTACTTCCTATTGCTTTGCTATTATGATGTTCTGCAATCCAATATCGCTCATATCCATAACTCTCTGCTTTTTTTGCTAAGTTAATTAAATCTTGATAAGCTTCTCTATAAGTTTGACCTTCTCTAAGATAAGCTAAATCTAAAACAGAAAATTTAATTATATTCATGTCCTTTTTATCTATTTTGTTCATTATTATTCGCTAAAGTTTTTACCAACTCTACTACCTTTCTTGCTGTTCCACGAGCTTTTTCAGCATATTCACGAGAAATGTCTTCGTTGATACGAGTACCATAACTCACGCCGTAAAGAATTTCATACCCTGATAATTCCATACCAGTTGCTTCTACTATCCCTTTAATCGGTAATAATAAATCTGATTCAGAAACAGCGTTCTCCCCATTATAGTAAGATTCAGGAGCTCCCGCAGTCATCAATAGTACCAGTTTTTTCCCAACTAATGCTTTTCCTTTCGGTCCATGTGAGAAACCATTTAAAAAGACATCTTCAATCCATTTTTGTAATAATGCTGGCATGCCGTACCAAAAAATTGGATATTGAAACACTATAACGTCTGCTTCTACTAATTTAGCTTGTTCTTTTTCTACATCAAAAATGTAATTTGGATACAGTACATCTAATCGATTGACTTCTGCTTCTGGCAACAATTTTGTTAATGTCTCAAATGCGGCTCTATTGGCTACTGATTCTTTCTCAAAATCTGGATGCCCAGATACTAATAATATTTTATTCATTTATTTTTCCTCCTATGACACCTTGATAATGTCGATGTTATAGGGGATACTTTAATTATAAACCTTTACATTGTCAATGTTATAGTATTAACTTAGACATAAAGGAGGCTATGTCAATGTATCAAGGAAATAACCCAACTGCTCTACAATCTCAACAGTTATTATTAGATACGTTCATTCATTTGTTAGAACAGAAAAAATTTAAAGATATTTCTATTAGTGAAATTTGTTGTCAGTCCGGCGTTTCAAGACAAACATTCTATAGTTTATTTAAAACAAAAGAAAATTTATTACTTCATCAACTTCAACTAACTTCTCGTGAGAAAAAGCCGAATAAACATGCATCAAAGATAACACTAATGGAAAGTTGTCAGTTATTTAGCGAATTTATCATTGAACGAGAAAAAGAAGTTTCACTGCTTATAGAGAATGATTTAATGGATATATTAAAACTATTAATATTCCAAGAGACAGAAACGTGTAAGGATAGTTTTATAATAATATCTGATCAAGAAGCTGGTTTGGCATTAGATTTTATGGCTGCGGGATTAGCCCAATTAGCGAAATCTTATTTAACATATAGAAAAAAGCCAGTTCAAGATGAACTGACTCAATTAGCTTATAAAATTCTATCGGGTAGTATTTATAGAAATATTTAATCAATAAAAAAAGCCTATCTAAGCACAAAAAATTTCATGCTTAAATAGGCGATGCACCATCATTCAGGTGCACACGTGTTTTAGCTCATATGTAGTTATAATATCCAGATGTGCCGTACATGCCTGTCCAGTGAATTCCATAAAGTGTTCAACCACCTTCGATAGAAAGCCCTCCAATTTCACTTTGCGCGGTGCTATGTCTATGTCCGTCAAGTATCGATGATCTTGCTGAATTCCGCACTTCAGCGCCGCCTGCACCGGAAACTCATGCAATCTCCGCAAAAATTTCGCCAGCGTCTCTGACGATAAAGCCCGGCGTATGCGTGAGTTCTATGTATAAAGGAGTTGTTCTGTTAAACTGCCCGTTAGCTTAATGAATAAGTGGGCAGAGAGCTATTATTAGAAACATATCTAATCGGTAATCGGGCTATGTTCTTGTCCATTCCTGTAATCGGTACAAGTTCTTGTCCTTAGCTTGGGACAAGAACTTGTACCGATAAAATAAAAAAGCCGCTAAAATAGCAACACTCAAAAAGTCAACGGTAATTTGAACTTTACAGTAGTTTAATCTCCTTTTAAGCAGCTTAAACTACCACGTCAACTCAACGCTCTATCTTTCTTCACTCGACAAGTTTGTACATATTCCCTCCTTTCGTTCACTGTTTCTCGAGATGATTGAACTTAAACAAGCCGTTGATTATTCAACGGCTTGTTCATTCATAAAAGTTGTAATTATACAAATAAAGATATCAATCAGAGTACTAAATACATACCTTAGTTTTCACTGACAATCTTACTTGCACCTACTGCGTACTCAAAACGATCTCTAGTAACATTTAATTGGTATATTTTCTCTGCTACATCACTGGCAACAACTCTTTCATCCAGATGAAATCCAGCTGGGAGATCAGTCCGCTCCTTTTCTCTTTCTGGATCTGAATATAACGGTGGATTATCCAGAGGTAAATATCCAACAAATACACCGTATTCTTTTAATTCGTTGTGTAAATGCTCTGAAAGAAGCTTTAAGGCTGCTTGAGGCGCTCCAATAACAGCAGTATAAGGAAACGGGAACCTGTCAGACTGACCGCTTGTATACATCACAGATCCCTTTGATTCTTTAAGAAAAGGAATAGCAGCTTGTGCTGATTTTAAGGCGCTGACTACACGCATATTTAGGAATTCTGTAATAAGTTCGATAGTAATATCTGTTGCAGGAACATATGCACTGCCCAGTGGACCTGGAACATTGTAGAATAACACATCGATTCCAGACATCTTCTCACCCAAGACTTTAATTGCACTTTCTATTTGTTTAGGGTCATTCGCATCCGCCAGTTCAAAGTAGGCATCTACTCCTTCGGATGATAATTCAGCGACCATTTCTTCAAGTTGTTCTTGCCCTCGTCGAATTAATCCTACGGAATATCCATCCTTTCCAAAACGTCGTGCTGTTTCAAGTCCAACCCCTTGTCCTGCTCCTACAATAATAATGCTTTTATTCATTTTTATCTTTCCTTTCATGATAGATATTACGTTATGTTTTACATCTATTGTTTTGTCTTACGTTGATGTAACCATTGTAATTGAACTTTATGTATTTGTATAATTGAAATAATCGAATAATTAGTTCAAAAAAAACGAACCATTGGGGAGTGTGAATTACATGGAAATACGTCATTTATTAACATTTAAAACTGTTGTGGAAAAAGGAGGATTTAAGAAAGCTGCTGAATATCTTGGCTATGCCCAATCTTCTATAACAACTCATATTAAAGATTTAGAAGCTACATTAGGTGCACCCCTATTCGACCGGATTGGTAAAAAAGTAGTTTTGACTCATTATGGACAACAATTCCTACCGTATGCTAAAAAAATTATTGATTTGCATACTCAAGCTTTAAATATGAGTGACGAACCTATCGGGAACTTAAATTTGGGTATATCAGAGTTACTGACAATTGAGCGTATTCCTTCTATTTTGTTAGAGTACAAAAAAATGCACCCAAAAGTTAATCTTTCTCTCAATTCACTTGATCACAAAGACATTAGTTCCAAATTACAAAATGGTGTTATTGACATGGCGATCATTATAGAACAGGAAGATTGGCCAGTATCTGAGTTATATTGTGAACCATTAAAAAAAGAAAAAATGGTTTTGATTAGTTCCCTCGGAAATAAAGAGGACTTAGAAACAGTTCTTTATACAGAGGAAAGTTGTTGCTATAAATCTTTATTAGAAAATTACATAGAAAGTAAACAGATTAAGGTAGAACAGATACTGAAATTTCAAAGTATCGAGGCCATAAAGCAATGTGTTATTAGTGGTTTAGGTTGTTCTTTGGTTCCATACTTTTCTGTAAAAGATGAAATCGAACATAATAAAATAAAGAGTAAACAAGTGGATCATGAACTCAACGCAAGTATATCCACCTATCTGGTATATCACAAAGACAAATGGATTTCACCAGCTATGCGTAGCATGATCACTCTAATCAAGGAACATGTTAAATCCTGGAATTAACATTTCTCTAATTGTCAACCATGCCAATGTTGTCGTCAGTTGGGTATGGAAGCTGGCACAGGCATCAGTGGAGAGTTCCAGTGGAAATACTTCCTCGCGTTGAAGCTGTTCTCTTGATCATAATCCATCATTATCACGGCGAGTGGAGGATCTGTACCAGGATGTCCAGAGCAATCTCCATGAGTGGTACGATTCTCTGTGACTAATCTTAAACTAACTGTCCCTCGACATTAACCATTGCACCATATATAATTTCGTCTTTTCCCTGGTCTTAGATTAATTTTCAACTTAGGGTTGAGGTGGTCTTCTTCTATCTTCGAACGAAGCCCTCTATTTCTGTAATCGTTGAAAGAGCAGGACACCTCTACTTCAAAAGGGTGTCCTGCTCTTTTTTTATTTCGTATGTTTTTCTAACCAGTTTTAATCAAAGCTTAGCTCTTCAGAAATTCGATCAACGCTGCATTAAATGCTTCAGGATGTGTCGCATTAAAGCCATGTGGTCCACCTTCTACAACAACAAGCCGGCTGCCAGGGATAGATTCATGTGTACGTTGTCCACTGACTTCAAGCGGCACAATGGGATCGGAATCGCCATGAATAACCAGGGTCGGAATATTGAATTTCTCCAGGTCCTGACGGAAATCGGTAAGAGCAAAGGCAGCAATGCAATCCAGGGTACCCTTAGGGGATGCCAGAGCAGCAATATCCCGGTTATATAGACGGAACGGTTCGCTCACAAGGTCTGTACGATCTCCTGCAGCGAAAAAGTTATTTGTAAATCCATCCAAGAAGGCTAGACGATCACCCTTAACCCCATTTTGGAATTCAGCAATCGTTGCATCGTCCAATCCTCCCTGTGGATTGTCCTCGGACTTATACAGGTAAGGAGGAACAGCTCCTGCAAATACAGCTTTGGAAACCCGTTCCGTTCCATATGTTCCGATATAGCGAGCTACTTCGCCGCCTCCCATGGAGAACCCAACCAGCGTAGCATCGCGCAGATCGAGGTGCAAAATCAATTTATGTAAATCAGATGCAAAAGTATCGTAGTCATAACCATCCCAAGGTTGGGAAGACTGACCAAAACCACGACGATCATACGTGATAACACGGTAGCCCGCTTCAATCAGGATAGGTACTTGCTTCTCCCAGGATCTTCCACTCAAAGGCCAGCCATGAATAAGGATGATGGGTTTCCCCTCGCCATGATCTTCGTAATACAGTTCAATTGGTTGTGCATTCTCTTCGCCTACGTTTACTTTAGCCATGGAAAATCCCTCCGTTTAGTTATGATCGTTTAATTGCTACTATTCAAATGCTACATATGCAATCTACGATTGTCAATCGTACCCAAGAATTAAGAGGTATACATCTAATCGGAAATCGGATGAATTACTTTGATTCTTTGTATGGATAAATGTGTCTATAATAAATTATATCACCCGTCTTTTCTTTCATTTTATATGGTTTAATATGCCAAATAAGATTATCTTCTGATTTCGCCTCGCAACGGACATTCACCGCGAACTCATCGTCCATGCCGGACACATTAGCAAAAAACAAGAGATCTAGAAAATAGATCTCTTGTTTAGAATCGCATATATAGAACTCCAAAGGTGTGATCCTGCCTTTAATTTACTGTATACTCACACGAGTCTATGGTAGGTTTAGGCAAGCATTTGGGACGAATGTTATATTGTTTATGATGTCATTTAGTACATAATAAAGATGTACGATTGATTCTATTCAGCCATGTATGGTGATTACACAACAACAAATTCTGAGGAGTAATTTTACACTATGATCAATCGATTCATCAGCTTATTTTCTATTCCTTCGTATGCTTTACTCTTTATGTGTATGGCATTACAGGGAATGGGCATTTCACTCAGCACCCCCTTTTTATCAATTTATTTCACGGAACAGCTTGGCGTATCTATTGGAATGTTTGGTCTTTATCTAGCTGTTACACTAATTGCAGGAATATGGATCAGTACGCTAATCGGGAGACGTTCTGACCTTGGCTTGAATCGGAAGAGCGTTTATCTTTTCTCTACTCTCTCTAATGTCTTGGCCTTTAGTGGATACTTGTTCATTCAAGATTTTCCGATGTTGTTCATTTACATGACTGTGTTTACTGCCCTTGGTGCACCAGGGATGCCCCAGTTGTTCGCTATTTCTAGAGAAGCAGTGATAAAGAGTCATTTTACGGAGCGTGCGTTTGCTAATTCTACCTTGCGTTCTGCTTTCTCTCTCGGCTTTATTACAGGTCCTTTAATCGGCACTTTATTACTCTCTGTTATTGGATTTAAGGGGATTTTTTTGGGGACGATCGGAGCTTTCCTGCTCGTGGCTCTGCTTGTTTTCCTGTTTCTCAAATCAAACACAGAAATGAAGAGCAGTAATGCTGAAGCGAATATAAAAAGTTTCAGACTGGCTCAAAACCGGGATATTCTAATTCCTTTTCTCATTATGGTACTCATGTATACGGCTCATTGGATGAGCAGCATAAACACGGCTCTCTTTATTACAAACAATCTTGGGGGAACGACAAGTCATGTCGGTTTAGTCAGCAGTATATGTGCTGCGCTGGAAATTCCCTTTATGATTGTACTCGGTCTACTTAGTGCAAAGTATAGTAACCGAATATTGGTGTTTTGCGGGGCTATTTTTGGAGGAGCTTATTATTTCGTTATCCTTATCTCGAACGAGATGTGGCAAATGCTTGCAGCACAAATTTTGCTCGCTGTTTTTGTCGCAGTCATTTCTGCGATTGGAATTAGCTACATTCAGGACCTGCTGCCTAGTATGCCGGGATATGCTTCCACACTCTATTCGAATTCATCCACTATCGGCAGGCTGATTGGTAGTCTTGTTGGTGGTGGAGTAGCCAGCATTGTGGGTTACCGATACTCATTTATCTTCTGCTTCATACTTATCATTGTTGCTGTAATTATGCTTGTTGTAAGTGGACGACAGCCTGTAGATGAACCGCAAATTTCAACTTAACTACGCCGATTTAACAGAATAATTTAGGTGTTTGAGCTTTTTTAGGTATGGGGTAATTAACATTGGCATAGCATCATGCTTGAAGCATTCCCTTAAAAGGAAACCGACCTTGGTCCTGTATAAAACAGGATCAAGGTCGGTTTCTTTAATTACAGCTGCAAGAAAATCTTATACAGAACCTGAGCAGCTTCTGCTCTGGTTGTCGTTCCGCCAGGACTCAGGGTGACATTGCTTCGCCCGTTTATGAACCCCATTTTAACCATTGCAGCCATGTCATCAACTGCGTACTTTGCTACATTTGCCGCATCTGTAAATCTCTTGAGATCCTCAGCTGTAAGGGTCTGCTCGGTTTTCCCAACTGCCCGCAAAGCCCGCATGGTCAGCACAGCCAAATCTTGTCTAGCAATTTCCGTTTCCTGATAGAAGCTGCCGTTTGAACCCAGGGCGATCCCGAGTGCTTTGGCGATTCCTATTTCCTCATAATAGAGGTCTGTTCGCTTCATATCACTGAAGGTGGTGTTGAACTCTGCTTTGAGATCCAGTGTCCTTACCAACCAAGCTAGATACTCACCTCTTGTGACCTTTTGCCCAGGACTAAAGCTTGTTGCTGATGTCCCGTCGATGAATCCTTTGGATGCCATTGTTTCAACCGCTGGTGCATACCACGAATCCTTGATGACATCATTGAAGAATTTCTTCGTATAAACAACGGCATATTGACCTGTGTTTGCCGCTGGAAAAACCATGGCTTGTAGAGCACTGTCGTATTTGCCGTTCAGTAGCTGAACAAATGTACTGTTTGCAGCCACGTACGAAACTGTAAGGTATTTGGAATTGGCCAATTCTTCAACATCAGGAGTATAAGGCAGTCTGATTTCAACCGGTGCATTCAAGGTTTCCATTTCTTCTCCATCTAATTGAACAGCGAATGCAATAACAGGTCTGCTGGCTATCACTGATTTTACATCTGAATGAAGCTTTACAGTATCTAGCCGGCTCAGTGACAGTTCCACATTTTTGGCACCTGATACATACTTCAGCAAATTAGAAGGTACTGCAGCGGTTCCAAATTCCGTATTAATCTCAATCTTGATGTTGGCATGCGCTGCGGTTAGTGCAGCTGCAGGAAGCTCAACCGCATAGGAGTTGGCACCCTCTGCTTTCGGAATATCCACCATAATTGTTTTAATATTACTGCTATTCGCCTTTACATGCTCCAGAGCCTTATTAAGGTCTTCCTGACGGATGGGTGCTCCTTTAGCTTTACCGGTTTTGGTATCTGTCTTTGGCACCACAATTTTAATCCAATTCCCTTCGACTTTGATGTTTTCAGGAGCCGGTGAAGGTGTGGTCACTGACACAGGAGCATCCGTTGACGGCGGTGTTTCCGTAGGCATCGGATTGATTACTGGATTGCTGATAACGACAGTAAGGGATTGGCTCGCATATTGAGTTTCCGTTTCTTTATATCTTACTTCGTAGAGTCCGTTACCAAGAGCTGTAACCTCTGTGCCTGTGATCGCATTCCAGCTGCCAGCGTTCACTCCTACTTGCCGATATTCCATTACAGGACTTACACCAGTGATCTTACCATCCTTGGCCCCGGCTTCACTGACATTTACAGCCTTGACCTCTGCACTGGACGGGGGACTTTGCTCCTGCTTGGTTCCGTCAGGCACAACGATCAGGATAGCAGGACTTGGATTGCTCATATCCGTCCCGGCGTACCGAAGCTCGTAGCTGCCGGCCTCAAGGCCTTCAATGCTGGTTCCACTAACCGGCATGTAACCACCTTGATCCGCTTTTCGGTACTCCATATCGACAGTCACATTTTCAATTCTGCCATCATTCCCGCATGCCGCTGTAGGCGGTGTAATGACGAGTCCTTCCGCTGTTGGTGCTTCTCTGTCTGCCTTGGCTTCATTGCGAATGTCCACGGTTACCGGCGGACTTGCCTTTAGGCTGTCTGTGGCTGCATACCGGATCTGATAGCTGCCAGGCTCCATATCGTTGATACTTGAACCTGTAACAGGTGTGTAGTCCTCTTCGCCCAGCTTCCGGTATTCCATCGTATCATCCAAGCCCTCAATTATGCCTTTTAAGCCGGTATCCGAATTGGCGTGTGAGATCACCCACCCACTCGCATCGGGTGAAGCCTGCTCCTGAGTCTGCCCTTCCGGAATAACGACTTCTTTATCCAGGCTGGCGCTCAGCGAACCGTTCTTCATATACCGGACATAATATTTACCGACGGTGAGACCTGTGACCTCAATTCCTGCAATTACAATATATTCTTCTTCGCCTTCCTTCCTATACTCCATTTCTGTTGTCACACCGATCAGTTTGCCGTCATCTCCATCAGGAATGGACGGTGCCACACCGGCCGGTGTTACTGGAGCCTCACGATCAGGACTGGGTATGGCCTGATGAACTTCCCATTCCCATAGGCCTACACCGTTATCGCCTGCTCGCGATTGTTTGGTCAGGGTAACCCGCACTGCCTTTACATTCAGCACCGAGTCAAACGTGTACGGATTGGAGGATTCCGCTGGAGTATGTTCAACCACTTTGATTCCCTCCGTAATCGTTCCCGCTGTTACCCATTCATCAGTTGCGCTATCCGCCGGGATGTAGGAATATACAATTTGGGTAGGCGGCTTGATTCCGCCGCCATCTGACCACAGCACCAAATTCGAACTCCGGATAGATGTACCCTGCGGCCATTCATATTGCACCCACTCCTCTGCGCCTTCATGACCCCAGGTTCCCCAATGCGAAATGTTGTTGCTATCCTTCCTTCCATCATTCACTGCCGCCAGACTCTCCCAAGGTGAGGTGTAGCTGGAAGAAGCATTCGCGAGGAAAGCCATATTGCCGTCATTCGGACTCAGCAGTCGTAAATCCGTCAGCAACTTCTCGAGCGCCAGGGCAATTTCCTCGTCTGTGGCATTCATATTCTTGATCACAGCAGATGCTTCTGTCTTCGCCACTTCGATTGGCGCAAGACCTGGATCTGCAAGGTTTGAAGCATTTAATGTATTTACATAGTTATAGACCTTGATCAGTTCTGTCTTATCTACCGCTCCGGTATAGCCGTATACCTTCCATTCCAGAATACCACTGCCATTAACGGAAGGCTTCATGTCCATACGAACACCTGTAATATAGGCTGGCTCAAAGGTCGTTGTATTGTATTTATTAAGTTCATTGCCCAATCCCTTTATGTCCCGCGGGGTATACCATTTCCCATCTTCGCCGCGAAGCATAAGCTGCATATCCTTCGGACGGAAGTTCCCGCCGTTGTCTTGAAATACATATACATCCATGGATGAGGCCAGGAATGGCTGGTCCCATTCATACGTCACCCATGCTGGATCTCCTTCTCTACCCCAGTTATGCCAAGCACTGTTGGGGGCACCTCGGTTCGGAGAGAAATCTGCCGAGCTTTTAGGTTCGATGCCGTTATTCATCGCTTCCGGATATCCGTCGCCACCAGAGAAACTAGCGGAAGCCTTGGCTGTCAGCGCCGCATTTTGCAGCTCGGTATTCACGACATGTACGGTAGCCCATACCTCCAAAGCACTTCCATTGACCGTTCCTCTGGCTTCAAATTGGTCTACACTAGCATAGCTGCTTGGATCAATAGCATCCCAAGTGATTTCCTGCTCTAGATACCCTTCCTCTGACAAAATATAGATTTGTCTAGGAAGTTCTGGTTCAATATCCTTCTTGGTCACTACGCTTAATGCCCGGTAAACGTCAACGGTATCTTCCTTGATCTCTATCGTTATATCCTTGCTGGCCTTCTTATCTCCGTCTGCCGCACTGAAGGTAAACGTGTAGGTGCCCGCCGTGCTTATACGCGCATAGGCTGCTGCTTTGTCACCATCCACAAAGGAAATGTCTGCTGAACCTTCAGGCTTTTGCTTGACGGCCCAAGTGTACTTCAACTGGGGTTCTTCTGCCTCGCTATGCACAGGGTCAGGAATGGCCTCCCCTGACAATACTACAATACTGTTATTGGAAACATCCTGAACCGCAATCACTTGGCCAATTGCCGGAGGCTGTTTATCCGGCGGGGAAGCCAGCTCGAAGATGATTTGGCTGGAGCCAATCAGTTGTCCATCACTTGCACTAAGCTTAACTGTATACGAACCTGCTTTGGTACCCGTAGCCTGTGTAATGCTTGCTTTCGGATGAGTAAAGGTTAGCTTGCCGCCTTCCGGAGCGCTGACCACTTCCCATTGATAAGACAGAGTCCCTTTCGGCGCGCCGTCATCGGTTACAATCCCATTCAGCATAAATGGAATCAATGCTTGTGAATGTTGTGTCGCCAGCTCTACAGTAATTTGCGGAGCTTCATTTTCGCCGCCGGCTGACTTTTCAATGATCAATTCAGCACGCTGCACGCTACCCATCTGAAACATGGCCACGCCTTCATTGTTCTGAACATAGAACTGTCCGGCAGCTGCACCATCCAGCTTCATGGTATAGTAGCCATTCTCCATCCCCACTCCATCAAACAAAATCCGTGAAGTATGCTCTTTCCCTGATGGATTCAGGAGCTTAAGTGTAAAACCCTTACCATCTTTTTGAATTTGCGCGCTTTCTACTTTATCACTTTCCAGCTCCAAATAGATTTTCTCATCGATCAGATTGATTCGTTTGCCGAAACCGTCTTTCGGCGTAATGTTGTAGCTGTCTCCTTCGTCACTCACCAGCGCTCCATAACCAAACAGCCCGAATATCGGATCTGTAACAATATCGGAACTGATGCTGAGGAGGGAACCATAGAGGCCTTCTTCCGATTCACCAGAAAAATCATTCCATCCGTTACTCATGACACGTGAGCCGCCATCGTATACGTCCTTCGTACCTGTACCTCCTTTATACATCGAATATCTCCAAGAGGTACTGCCAACTGAATTAGCCGAAATCTGTCCCATATTGACGGCATTGAAGTTCGAAATTTTCGCGGCATAATTTCGCTGCTGTGCAATGGCCTTCTGCTCCACCGATCTGCCATCATTCTCATACCTTAACCAGTCATCCATAATGTATCCTGCTAAAGACGCAGTATATTGGAAATTCCACCAGCCTTCACCGCCGCGGAAAACGGGCACGGAATAATGGAACCAGGTAGGCTGAATACCGCGCATGGCACGTGTTTTCCAATCGGCCATTTCCATACTTTTCTCAGCTGCACCTGTAAGTGCGTCTGCTGGATAGTACGTGCGCAGTGCTTTCGCTGCTGCATAAGCCCCTTCTTCGCCAGTATTGTCATATTCAAATTCCGACCCGTAAGGATAAGTGGCTCTAGTCATATTCCGTCCCTTGTCGAGGGCGAACTTTTTCTGCAGATTGGCTGACTCGGTCTGCATCCCCTCTTCCTTCAGTGCTTCAATCATATGCGGGATTTGCTGCTCGCCATAGAATCCGATGGCCCCGGTGGAAACACGCTTATAGTATATGTTATAAGCTTTCTCCAGATAAAACTGAGGCGATTCCCGGTACTCGATCAGATTAGGATAAGCCTTCTGAATCCGGTACATGTTGAAAAATCCGGTAGCTTCCATGATTTCGGAGAACGTACGTGTATAAGGCTTATCCTTGTCGGTGTACGCTCCAGAATCTTTCAGCCAGTTCGCAACGATGTAGCTATCCTGCGTATTCTTCATGTATCGTTCCCACATGAAATCAATCAGGTATGTCTCGATAGAGCGAATTTCATCGGGACTTGGAGCCAGATAGTTCTTCATCGTCATGAAGTTGATGTTATCATGGCTCCAGTCATCCCCCCAATGGCTTGTATTGAGATCGATGCCACTTGTAAGATACCAGTCGAAATAGTTACCATAAGTCGGACTTTCCGGGTTCTTATCCTGTGTTTGCTGGACCATGAATTCGGAATGGGCATCCGAGATTGCATCCAGCTCGGCTAGAACATTGAATTCAAATTGAGTGAATTTATCCACCCATTCGTTACCGTCCTTCAGCTTATATTCGATACGCACGCTGTTATTGCCGATCGAATCAAACTGAAGCGAATAGATGTGATGCTGTTCACCATTTACGATCTTGGTCTCCACAAACTCAACCGACTCGTTGTAGCCAGGGTTCCCGTCAGACAGTCCACGTCCGGCCCGCGAGTTGTCAACCATTTCCTTTCTGCTCTTCCCAGGCTTGATATCCGGAATATGCGCTTCATCAAACGGATCATTCTCTGCCACATTTTGAATATCGATAGATTGTACATCAACGATATTGTCGTCATAGTGCAGGTCTAACTTGACAGGCATATTGATTGCAGTCTGGAAGCCCGGCACCGCTACGGCATCAATCATGCCTGATTTATATAGGATGGACCGCAGATTGGCTTCACGGTCTTCCATCGAGGTCGAACTGTTATTTGGGCTTTGGGTACTTTCCTGCGGCGTGTTGTCTCCTCCACGGACTGCTGAGAATTTGAACTTATACGTCTTGGACTCATCCGGTCCTAGAACGAGGCTGGAAGCATCAGTGAAGTATCCGCGTCCCGTTTTCTGGATTTCTTTGGAGTGAATATAGAGCACGTTCAGCCCTGGATACCAGCCACCACTGTCTCCTGTCCAGTTCTTAAAGGTATCTGCAGCACGTCGCTCTCCTGCTTCATGCATCCAATAATCCACATACTCGATTCGAGCGCCGCTCTCCGGCACCGGAGTGAAGAGCATGAAGTTCCCCTCACCACTGGTGCGGATGGCATAAGAATACCCACTGTCAGCACCTGCGAAATTATGCACCGTCACACGGTCATCATAGGTATCGGATAAGGTCTGATATTTGTTATTCCAAGGCATTGGCAAGCCGATATCCCCGAATTCAATATACTGATTGCTTTTGTTCTTCACCGTAATTTCCCAAAGCATTGAACCATCATCGGTCTCCATATCAAAAACGGATTTCACATCGAAGCCCTTCATTACCCGCTGGTCTGTAGAATTTAGGTTCTGTCCAATAAAGTTGACTTCTACCTTCTTGCCGTTTGCTGATGCGGTCTTGTTCATATAGGGGTTATCCGGATTAATGGTCGAAACTTGTGTAGATCCCCCGGCAGCCAACGTTTTATTGGTATCAACTTCTACAAAGCCGTCCCTGTTGTCAGGGAATTGTCCATTGGCACCCGTACGGTAAGAGAAGATCAGTTCCCCCATCCATTGGTGCTGGGTACCATTCTGCGGCGATGTAGTGTTAGGCAGGACGAAATTGATTGGCTTCCCCTGTTTATTGGTAGGATTGTTGTTAATATAAAGCTCCTCAATCTGACCTAAGTCGCCGACTTTGGCCGACAGGCTGGCATTGGAGATACCGGTCTTTACCGCAGCCGTCGCTGCCTCAGGCAAAGCGTTAACCTGCAGCGGCAGACTTGAAAATGCCAGGAGCAGCGCGATCATGAGCGGCTTCCACTTCTTCGAAATCATTGTCATTATAACCTCCTGTATATATGTGATCATATCCATTAGGGGTTTAATTCTCTTAAACCGGTAAGTATAGTTTCTATTACGAAATACCTTTGACCGATCCAGCGAAAATGACGTTCATTCTTTCGTCTAAAGTAGAATCTCTAAGTCGATTGTTAAGATAATCGAATCCTATAACCGTTACTCAACTGAGGTGCCGGATTGGACTCGCCCATCCTTCATTTCATCACCCCGCCCATTTGCCCGCTCATCAAAGATCGCGTGATCCTACAGCGCGTATTGTGGGTCTATCGGGAGCTTTCCTTGTGCATACCTTATTACAGCAGCACTAGTAGACTTCTTCTTATTCGCTTTCGCGAATCCAAACGCTCATTTCTCCCTCATCCCGATTGGCCCATGTGAAGTAAGGAATGAACCGAAGCTCGGCAGGCTGTGTATCCCAGTGAACATCACTGCGATACAGATGTATTCCCCAGTCTTCTTGGGATACGATTCTCTGCCCAATGGTTGTAAGAGCCGGAACCCCTAGAGGTATCTGTTCCCCGCTACCGATATGAAACTCGGCATCCCGGGGCAACTGAATGCGATGCAATCCGCGGCCATTGTCGACTTCTTCGAGACAGTACATAAACGGTCCCCGCTGGATGGCTACTTTTCCGAAAGTGGCTTTGATGTGATCATGCCCTTTCATCCGCAGCAACTCCATAGGGAAGTGAAGTTTAATCTCATCACCGGCATTCCACGATCGGGTCACTTTTATGTAACCGTATTCAAAAGTAAAACCATCCTGTTCGCTCTTTTCCCCGTTAATCCATAGCTCGGGAATCTTGCACCAGTCCGGCTTTCTCAGAGCTATCGTAAATTGCATTCCCTCTGGGGAATCAGGCCGAACGATCAGCTTCACATCTCCAGTGGAGGTATAGTCAGAGTCCATGGTTAGGGCTGCTCTCCTACCCTCAAGTGTGAATTCCCCTTCCCCTCCGATGTACAATTGTACATACAAGGTAGCCTGTTCCACAGCCGGGGTATATACATATTGATCCAATGAAGCAAGTAATCGCGCAATGTTCGGCGGACAGCAAGCACAACCAAACCACCCTTGCCGGCGTGTTCGTACGTGGGCATAATTAGGATTTACACGTTGCATCTTCGGATCGACTTCAAGGGGATTCACATAGAAGAAGCGTTGACCATCCAGAGACATTCCACTAATCACCGTGTTGTACAGGGCTCGCTCCATAACATCTGCGTACCGGCTATCCTGCTCCATCTGCAGCATGCGCTTCGCCCAAAAAATCAGGCCAATTGAGGCACAGGTCTCTGCGTAGGCGGTATCTCCAGGCAGATCATAATCGCCTGTAAATGCTTCTTCTTTGGCTGATGAACCAATGCTTCCCGTAATGTACATTCGCTTGCTTACGATGTTGCTCCACAACCGTTCACAGGCTTCTTTCAGCGATGTATCCTCCGTCTTCGCAGCTACATCTGCCATCGCCGCGCACATGTAAACCAGTCGAACCGAATGGCCTTCTGCTGTCGACTGCTCCCTAATAGGCAGATGGGATTGCGAGTACGTGTGCCGGTGAACCATATCCAACTCGCCAAAATGTATGGTACGGCCTCTTTGCTCCCATTCCTCTACAAAAAAATGCGGACTCGCTCCCCGCTGATCCAGAAAATAACGGCTCAGTTCCAGATATTTCTCTTCTTTTGTCGTCTCATACAATTTGAAGAGTGCAAGTTCAATCTCCTGATGCCCATCATAACCTGGCAATTGTCCCGGCTTTGTACCAAACACGGTGCCTATATGATCGGCCAGGCGAATAACCACATCCAGCAGCGTGCGCTTGCCCGTGGCATGATAGTACGCCACACCAGCCTCAATCATATGTCCTGCACAATAAAGTTCATGACACTCGGCGAGGTTCGTCCAGCGCGCCCCAGGTTCACGCAGGGTGAAGTACGTGTTCAAATAACCATCGGCTTGCTGTGCCCGAGCTATGGTCTCAATAACAGAATCCACGAGGACTTCAAGTTCCGGGTCGGGTTTCGCGGAGAGCAGGTACGAAGCTGCTTCAATCCATTTCGCAACATCACTATCCTGAAAAACCATGCCATAATGAACGCCCTCTTCATCCCCTGCAGCAATGCGGAAATTCCGTATGGCCCGGCTTGGTTCAGCTCCTTCGATACGGTCATTGAGCGCTTCCCATTGATAAGGAACAACTACGTTGCGGACCAGTTCAATATAATTCGACCAGAATGGATCATTGATCTTATGGCTATAACCTGATGTCTGTGGATGGTGCGTGACGTCTGGCTTTGTCATGGGAACCTCTCCTTGTTCTTTTCTGATGACCTTATTTTACAAATCATTACATCAAGCTGAAATCATCATTTCCAACTGAAATTTACATAATTACAACCTATAAGAAATTTGAAAACTGTGCAAAATTTAGGCTGCCTGTTAAGATTTGAATTAGCGACTTTCAATAGGAATATGCGAGGAATAATCGTAAGCTGAAGACAACCTACAACTATAGATATTTCATAACGCTCTCGGGTAATTCGGTTCGACGCATTATCTGTTGAGCGAGTTGAAGGCACCCAGTAGGGTGCCTTCGATGTTCTAACTGTCTCTCTTTGGCAAGTTGGATAAACGAACTCCAATCCATCAATCAACCTTGTTGGGACACTCGTTCATTTTACAGAACGTGCAAGTGCTGCAACAGAGCCGCGGAAATCGGGTTTGCCGTCAGCCGTCCACAAAAGCTCCGTCACAAATGTATGACGATTCGGATCGTACAGCGGATCTCCTATAATGTTCTTGTACGTTCTTGCGTGGAATACAAATAGCGTCTCTTCGCCGTCCTCTGACACCGTGAAGGAATTATGACCGGTACCATACATTGAGATACTCTCATCTGTCGAGAGAACCGCTGCTTGCGACTTGCGCCATGAGGTGGCATCGAGCAAATCAGCATCCGCATCGGCTTCAAGCAGGCCCATGCAATAATTGAAATCGGTGGCGCTAGCCGAGTAAGAGAGGAATACCCGATTACCCTTGCGAAGAAATGCCGCGCCTTCGTTCACTTTATAACCAATGATTTCCCAGTCATATTCCGGCATCGAAATCATCGTTTGCGGCCCAGTCAACGTCCACGGATTGCGCATTTTAGATATATACAAGTTAGAGTTACCTTCAATATTCGGATCCTTTTGTGCCCATACGTAATAACGGCTTCCATTATGCTCAAAGGTAGTGGCATCGAGGGCGAAGCTTTCCCACTCGGTACGAACCTGCCCTCTTTCCATCCAAATGCCTTCGAGCGGATTGGCATTTTCATTCTCTAGCACGTACATCCGATGGTCGAACAAGCCTTCATTCGTTTCCGTCGTGTGTGCGGCAGCGAAATACACGTACCATTTGTCATCAATAAAATGCAGTTCGGGCGCCCAAATATTAGCACTAAGGATACCAGTCTCGCGCTTTCTCCAGATCACTACAGGAGTTGATGTAACAAGCCCCTCAAGTTTCAGGGCTCTACGGATTTCAATCCGATCATACTCCGGAACCGATGCTACGAAGTAATAATAACCGTCCCAATGTCGGTAAATAAAAGGATCAGCTCTTTGCTCAATCAATGGTTGAATGTCGTGTAACGCTCGTTGTTGGATTTCCATCGTATCACCTGTTTCATCATAATTTACACTACCCTTTAACAGCGCCTGCAGTCATACCGTCTATGAAATATTTCTGAAAAGCAATGAACAGTATGAAAATTGGAATGATGGAGAAGAAGGAGCCCACGATCAATAAGTCATAGTTATTGCCATAAGGAGTTAACAACGTTTTCAAACCGATTGGAAGTGTATATTTACTCTGATCTCCGAGCACCATGAATGGCCACAATAGATTATTCCAGCTATTCATACCATTCAGAATGGCCATTGCTGCAAAGGATGGCTTCATAATCGGCATAATTAGTCTAAAATAAATCGCATACTCGTTTGCGCCATCAACCCGCCCAGATTGAATAATCTCTTTGGGTATGCTTCGTAGATATTGCCTGAAGAAAAATATTGTCGCGGCATTGGCTATACCGGGCAGAATGATTGCCGAATAGCTATTCACCATTCCCAAATCATTAATTAGGCTGTACAAGGGAACCAGCAGTATTTCGAAAGGCACCATCATAATGAGCAAAACACATATAAAGAGGAAGTTCTTACCTTTAAAATGATATGCTGCAAAACCATATCCAACAAATGCGCTTACAAAAAGTGTTAAAACCACTTGAACGATTGTTAAAATCATACTGTTCCAAAACCAAACAAAATAATCATGCTGTCCAGTAAACAGATAGATGAAATTATCAAAACTCATGATTTCAAAATCCAAACTTAGGTTAAGACCATATCTAACTAATGATTCACCGGGTTTAAAGGAAGATAGGGCCACTGCGTAGAATGGGATCATAATTATAACGAATAGTATAATGAATAAACAAAACATTACTATTCTAGAGATGAAATCACTCCTCGTCTGACTTCTGCCCACTTTAATCCTCCTCCTTTTTGAACATTCCACTAAATTTCAACTGCGTTAAATTGATAACCATAGCAATGACTAACAGAACGATACCAACTGCAGCTGCGTAACCCAGCTTATTCTGCTCAATCCCTTGTCTATACAGGTATCCAACAATGGTTAAGCCAATATTTTTGGGTGAATTGTTACCGTTAAACATCATCAGGCTCTCGGTAAACATGGCTAAACCTGCATAAACACTAATTGTCGTAACATATACCGTGGTCGGCTTCAATAATGGCATTGTGATCGTTCTAAACTTCTGCCAAGCAGATGCCCCGTCAATTGAAGCAGCCTCATAATATTCATTGTCAATGCTTTTCAAACCGGATAGATAGTAAAGCATATTAACACCTGTCCATCTCCAACATGCGAGGATTAACAGTGCTGCCATACTCCAATTTCCGTCTTTCAAAAATTTAATAGGCTCTATACCAAATAGACCCAGGAAACTATTCATTAATGAACCTTCCATTTCACCGAATGTAAGGCGGAAAATGGTACCCGCAACTGCGACAGAAGTCAATGCAGGGAGAAAGAACGAAGATTTAAAAAATTCTCTTCCCTTCATTAACTTACTGTTGATCATAACGGCGAATAACATGGGAAAAGGAATTAACAGCACTAAGGTTCCTAACATGTACACAACGCTATTTTTAATAGATGTCAAAAACACTTTATCAGTAAGTAATTTCGAATAATTCGCTTCACCAATCCATTTAGGATCCTGTCCTAACATTCTATCTTGAAAGCTCATTACGAATGAATTTACAAGTGGAAAAAACCAGAATATCAAAAATATAAGTATAAATGGCAATACAAAAACATAAGGCGCAACTTTTTGAGAGTATACAAATTTCTTTATCATATTCTCAATCTCCCTTGACTAAGGTTAAACCTGCCGACCACTATACCTGCCGACAGGTTTAATCAAATCATTTACTTATTATATTTATTTCAATTCTTGTTCAATTGCTGCTTGTGCTTCATCCAAAGCTTCCTTCACGTCTTGGCCATCTTCAAAGATAGCATTCAAAGTTACCGTATTGAAGATATTGCCGATGGTTGGTGAGGCTTTAACGGACTTAATCGCTCTAATTTCGTCCTTGATTTCATTCAAAGTATCAAATGCATTTGTTTTAAAGTATTGGACGTATTCATTATCAGGGTTTTTCGTAACTGCATCATCTTTCCATACTTCCATGTTGATTGGGTCAAATCCAAGTGTATTCCAGATTTCAGTAGTAGCTTCTTTTGAAAGCTTAGCAAAGGCTACAAATTCTTTTGCCAACTGAACGTCTTTACCATTCTTAGTAACAACTGTACCAGTACCGCCTAAGCCAACGGAACGAGGATTACCTTCTTCAAATACAGGCAATGGAGCTATTGCATACTTACCTTTAAGGTCTTTCATTTCGTTTACAAAGCGGGACATATACCACTCAGGCATCAATGCACTTGCGTAGTTGCCTTTGTTGTATTCGCCTTTTGCTTCTTCTGTGTCGGGTTGTCCGCCAGGGATCGTATGAATAACATTGTTCTTCTGCAGATCGACTAACATTTCATACGCTTTAATCATTTCAGGCGAGTTCACTTTTGGATTACCATTTTCATCTGTAAAATCAGCGTTTTGCTGAGCTAGCAGCAGCGATGCTTGCCACGTAGCTGATGTATCAGCAGTACCTAAGTACTTGCCCGTCTTTTCATAAACCTTGATACCTGCTTGTTTGTAATCTTCCCACGTTTTGATTGTCTTGTAGTCAACACCTGCTTGCTCGAGAATTTCAGTATTGTAGAAAGCAAGCGTTGCACCTACGTGATAATCGAATCCATAAACCTGTTCGGCTTTGGAATAAATCTCGACACGTGAAGGAACAACCACGTCTTTGTATGGTGCAAATACATCATTCAAAGATTCCAGTGGAACGTTGTCACCTTCCAAGAATTTAGGGAATTGACCAAGCTCAATATCCGCGATATCAGGAGCACCTTTTCCACTGGTAACTGCCAACAAGAGCTTGTTGTGCATATCATCATAAGGCATAACCGTTACATTTAACTTAATCTGTTTGTCTGGGTTCTGTTGGTTCCATAACCCCAGCATTTTATCCAAATGCTTGCCGTGCAAATCTACGAATGTCCAAAATGATAATTCTGTTGCATTCTCGCCGGCATTAGCGCCTAATTGCTGCGTTTCCGTTTTTGAACCGGAAGGATTACCACATGCAGTAAAAACAAGTGACATAATAAGGAGTGTAACGATGGAGATTAAAGCACTGCGTTTTTTCATTTGTTCGTCATCCTCTCTTTTTTTGTTATGCATTTGAAAAGTCGGCTGACTAGTTAGTTCTGTTAATTTAAGCGGTTTCAATACACCTTGGCACCACCATCCTTAACATAATTCTAACCTTTCAAAGAAAAGACCCCTTCGCAACAATTTCTCGGATTCCATATTGTAAGCGCTTTACACGCCGTATTATAATATATATGAAATAAGCTTTATATAACCAATTGATTATAAAATCATAAAGTTTATGGGGAGATGCTACTATTTGAAAAAGCTGGCGCTCTACAAACAAATTCGAGAAAATATTATGCAAAAAATTAAATCAGGGCAGCTTCGGCCAACGGATCGCATTCCTTCTGAGCAAGAACTAATGGACGAATTCAGAGTAAGTAAAATAACAGTCAAGAACGCCCTAACCCTACTAGCTGACGAAGGATTAATTATACGCGTACAAGGCAAAGGCTCATTCGTCTCTTCTAGTCTTGTTGTTTCTAGCATCAATTTCTCGCCATCCCCATGCAGCGCGTCCTCGATGCCGCTCATTGGCTTCATCATTCCAACGATGAGAACCCGTGTCATTCAGAAGCTCGTTGACTACACGGAACACTTCTTGCAAGAAGCCGGCCTCAGCATGGTACTAAGTATCACGCGCGAGTCCTCCTCTATCGAATCAAACGTCATTCGTACACTAACGGAGCTCGGTGTGAAGGGGCTGATCGTTTTTCCAACAGAAGATGAGAAGTACAACGAATCATTACTGCGTCTGTCGCTCGATAAATTCCCGTGTGTGTTCATCGACCGCTATCTGCGCAACATTGAGACGTACACCATTACATCCGACAATTACGGCGGTGCGTATAAGGCTGTATCTCATTTGCTATCCAAGAGTCATCAGCAGATTGCGCTCATCTCACCTGAAAATGCCAATACAGCCGTCGAGGACCGCACGCTCGGCTTCGAGCAGGCGTACACAGATCAAGGCATCTCGATTGACAAGCGCTTGTGGTGTCACATTCCTCTCGACATTCTACGCAGCGAGCAAGCATTGGACTATGTAAGCAACTTCTTGCAGAACCACAGTGGAATTTCGGCAGCCTTCTCCTTGACTGAAGAAACAGCACGCCTCACATCCGCCGCGATCAGTCTTCTGAACGAACACTCAAATATCGATTTACTATCTTTCGATAATCCACATCTTTCAGGCGTAGCTTATGTGCAGCAGGATGAACAGGAAATGGCACGAACAGCCGTCAAGCTGTTATGTGAACAGATGGAGGATATTTATTCTCCTAAGAACGCCGTCATTCCCGTGCAACTCATCTTCCCTTGACACGACAAAGGTTGCAGCCAGGCGATAGATAAACTGGGCATAATGACACAATGTTTTTGTCCTCAGCTTGGGACAAGACTTGGTTCCTTAAAACAAAAAAGCCGCTATATTAGCGACTTCAATCGGAATATGTTCTTGTCCCTCGACAATTAATATTGTTGGATGCTACCCCATCCGCTTACATCACATTGTCCATAATCATTATCACCCACAGCAACCATCGTACCATCCGATTTCAGTCCAATTGTATAGGCACACCCCGCAGAAATAGATCTAATTTCGTGCCAGCCACTTACATCACATTGGTGATGTTTATTCGAACCCACCGCAACCATCGTCCCGTCAGACTTAAGACCAACGGTATGATAACTCCCCGCTGCAACTGCTACAATATCGCGCCAACCGCTTACGTCACATTCCCCTTCATTATTTCTACCCACAGCCACTACCGTGCCATCCCATCTAAGCCCAACAGTATGAAGATACCCCGCCGAAACAGCTAATATGTCGCCCCAGTCGTTTACGCTACATTGGTTATACTTATTGTTACCAACGGCTGTTACCGTTCCGTCTAATTTTAGACCGACTGTATGCCAGTCACCCGTCGTGACCGATACAATATCATGCCAGCTGCTCACGTTGCATTCCCCTTCATTATTTCGCCCCACCGCAACCACGGTGCCATCTGATCTAACCCCGACAGTACGGCACCAACCTGCCGAAACGGTTACGATATCGCGCCATTCGCTTACATTGCATTGGTCATGCTTATTCCAACCGATAGCAGTTACCGTACCATCGGATTTAAGACCAACGGTATGTGCATTACCGGTGTTCGTAGCCATATGAACATTACCAGCCGCAACTGCGACGATATGGCACCAATCGCTTACCTTACATTGACCGTATTTATTGTCACCCACAGCTGTTACTGTTCCGTCAGATTTAAGAGCAACGGTATGACGACGACCTGCCGCTATGGTACAGTTACGGAACCGTTTCATTTCAAACACTGTTTCCTTCCGTGAATTGTAGCCCATATCTTCCTCCTCTACACCAATTGAAAATCCTCGTTTAGTTCAACTGTAAGTCATAAAGTTTGTTGTTACATCGTACTGTTGCAAAAGAAAGGCTCGCACAGACAGGATATTATTACTTCCCTGCCCAATACGAGCGTCTACGACAAATTGCACTCAAATTGCTGATCCGGGTGTGTACTTTTAGCAATCGTTTCATTTCATGTGGCGATAGTCTAATAGATCCTTCAGATTTGAGATTTTCCACAGCAGCTTTTCGCCTACATTGGTTTCTCTCACCAGCTTCCGCGCCAGTTCTTTGTCCACCAATCTTTTTAGAGATAACACGTCCGTTCCGTTACATAACACATCTTCTTTTGAATTAAATTTCTGATGGGCGACAAGCTGCATGCCAAAGGAATTGTATAACAAGGTATATCCAGCAATTCCCGTTGTGGATTGATAGGCTTTGGAAAAGCCGCCGTCAATAACGATCATTTTTCCGTTTGCTTTAACAGGACTCTCTCCACGACTTTCTTTGACTGGTGTGTGGCCGTTAATGACATGTCCATGATCTGGATTCAATTCAAACTCCTGCAAGATTTTTCGACAAATCTCTTCATTTTCACGTAAATGGTAGTAAGGGTTCTTTCTCTCCTTATGTGCATCTTTATCTTGGATAAAGTACCGTTCAAAAGTGGTCATTTCTCTCTTTCCAAAGAGCGAGGAACATTCCCCTGTCCAGATGTACCATACCATATCTGTCGCCAGATCTTCTGTCTCTTCCGGATGCGCAAAGGCGTAACGTAAGTGATCTTCAAAAACATCGAGCAATTGGCGGCCTGCATATGTCTTGTCTTCAATCTGCATTTCTTCCATATTTCCTTCTTCATCCAAAGGAATACAGCCGTGGATTAACAAATTCCCGTTGTATTTTAAATAAAGGCTACCCTTTTTCATGAGAAAATTCATATGTCTGGCCATCTTTTCGGAATGCTGAACGGAAAACAGCAGCTTTTCCATCACCTGGCGTTCCTCCTCCAGCAATTGTTCAGGCTTCTGCGGATTTATGGTTGCAAAACAGGTGTTTTCCAGCAGGTACGTTTTACCGCCGATGTTGATTTCATTGTTGTCGTAATCAATCTGCTCCAGCAAAAGTCTTTCAGACATATTAAAGTATGGGCGTCTCTTGATAATCGGGATTTCAAGTTTAAACTGAATCATGGCAATGGCTTGGTGAATTTTGGTGATCTGCAGAATTTCCTGCTCCGATACATTATGGTCAGCCTGTAACTTAGGTCTGAAGGACGGATTGTCTTCATAATATTTCTCCGCCAGGTTTAGCAGTGGGCGCAAATTGATTCCGTATACATCTTCAATGATGTCCAGATTGTCGTATCTGGCGCAGATCCGAATAATATTCGCAAGGCAGACCAGAGAACCTGCGTAGGCTCCGATCCAGAGGACATCATGGTTCCCCCACTGTATGTCTACAGAATGGTAGTTGATCAGCGTATCCATAATTTTATCGGGGTACGGCCCCCGGTCATAGATATCTCCAACCACATGAAGATGGTCAACCACCAGGCGCTGTGTCGTATAAGCAAGGCCGATAATGAGATTGTCCGCCTGGCCCAAGGATATAATTTGCCGATATATTTCCTCGTAATAAGGATCCTTATTGTTGGTCGAATCCGTCTTGTAGAGAAGCTCTTCTACAATATATACATATTGCTCCGGCAGAGCTTTACGCAATTTTGAGCGTGTATATTTGGAAGAGGCATAAGAAATAAGCTTAAGCATGTGTTCAATTGTTAGTCTGTACCACTGGTTCAAAGCCTGTTTATTGCTCATTTCCCCTATAACCAGCTGTATTTTTTCTTCCGGGTAATAAACCAACGCCGCAAAATCATTGATTTCTTGATCCGTCCAAACCTTCCGGAATAATTCTTTGATTTTCTCTTTGACGGTACCCGAACCGTTTCGTAGTACATGCTGAAAAGCCTGGAACTCCCCATGCAAATCACTGACAAAATGCTCGGTTCCCTTCGGGAGATTGGAGATCGCTTCAAGGTTGATGATCTCTGTTATGATTTTTTCTTCCGTATCATATTTCTCGGCCAATAAATCTAGAAACTGCTCATCCAAAACAGATGTCCCCCTTCAAGGTAGTATGGTGTTGTATAGCCGGGTCCAAAAGCTTTAGACCTATATAAAATTCTGCTCTATACTTGGTATTGATTATATGGTAATTATCAGCATCGCCTTCCCCCATCATACTCCAGTTCATCATAGATGAACAAATTTCAATGAATGGATTTTGAACGAAACAATGTGTTGTAGTTATAAAATGAAAAAAGCCGCTAAAATAGCGACTTTCAATGGGACGAAGTTCTTGTCCCTCGACATTTTTTACTAACTGCTATTTTACACAATGAAAAATAAACGATCTATTCTCAGAATTTGCTTGTTTAAATTCCCAATCACCATATGTTTTAATTTTTGAAAAACCGATTTGTTTCAGCGACTCATTGAATTCTGCTTGATTTCGAAACCTCAGCTGCATTTTTTCATGAACTAATACTTTGTCTGTTTTAGTATTTTTTACAATTTCATAGAAAGTGTAAATATCTCCCTCAAACCCTTCATATTCTGTATAAATTTCTAAAGGATCTCCGCTTAGTCTATCTTTAGCTAAGTCAGGAGTGTTGTCCTTCTCCCATTCTTCCCATACTTTTACCAAAGGGTTTCTTGTATCAAAAATAAAGTGACCCCCGATTTTTAGGGATCGGAATACGTCTGAGATTACTCGCTTCCAACTGTCATCTGTAAGAAATACCTGCGCAACATTCGCTGTCATAATTACCGCATCATAGGTATTGGTTTGTAAATCCGCACTATCACCTATAATCCAATCCACATTTCCAGAATTATCTTTACTTCGGGCCATTTCAATAGCCTCTTCATTGGGATCTATAGCGGTAATTTTATAACCGCACTGAACAAGATGAGTGGTCCATCTTCCTGTTCCACAGCCCAGGTCAGCTATAGATGCTACTTGTAATCTTTTTAACAATGCAAGGAAAAATTCATCATCTTTTCCCCAATGGTTAATCTGGTCGTATACTAATGGAATCATATATTGTCTACCCACTTTCAACAGTGTTTTACTGTGCTCCACAGTTTGATGTCTCATACATAAGCTATTTGGTTTTATTCTCATTCTGTGAACCAAAAACTTCTCTGGTTGCTTCTATAAAAGATAACATGATTGGTGAAAGCCACTTGTCTTTATGCCACAACATCTGTGTATATACCTGCAAGTCCGGAATTTGCCAGGGGAGGACAACAAGTTCTCCACGTTCAACTTCAGATTCCGCGACGATCTCAGGAAGAAAGGCAATACCGATTCCTGAAATTGCACATTGTTTAATAGCTTCAGCACTTTGAAACTCTAAATATGTAATGTTATCAATGCCCTCTTTCTCAAATGAACGATCAAACATCGTTCGATATGGACAACCCTTCTCATTTGTCAGGAACACTTCATCATGAAAATCTTCCAATTGCAGCACAGTTCGTTTGGCGAGTGGGTGATCTGGAGCAGCTAACAATCGGAAATGTTCTTCCAGCAAAGGTTCCACGGAAAGTCCACTCGAGCGAATGGGTTCATCCAACATATAAACAATATCCGTGGTTCCCTCAAAGAGCGTTTGCTTGAGTTCTTGGTTCGGAACTGAGCGGAAAATTAGGCGAACTCCCGGATGCTGCGAACGAAACCGTTGGAAGACAGGTGGAAGCCGGTAGGAGCAAATAACCTCATTCGCACTTATCGTTAAGGTGCCACTTAGTTTTTCATTATCATGGACAGCACTGCGAGCTTCGTCCATTTTTTCAA
Source organism: Paenibacillus amylolyticus (assembly GCF_001570725.1). Lineage (GTDB taxonomy): Bacteria > Bacillota > Bacilli > Paenibacillales > Paenibacillaceae > Paenibacillus > Paenibacillus amylolyticus_A. Next base: position 2,400,999 of record NZ_BCNV01000001.1, on the reverse strand, counting down.
GAACGCCTTGAGCGTGAGTTAAAAAGCGTTTACCCGCAGTTGTTAGCGCGAGTTGCTTGCCCAACCGATCAAAGAGGCGAACACCTAGCTCATCTTCCAATGCTTTAATTTGCATCGTGACGTTGGAAGGAACGTAACTCAGCACTTCTGCTGCCCGCGTGAAATTCAATGTTGTTGCAACCGTACAAAACGTATTCAGTTGACGCAATTCCATCCGATGATCCTCCTTCATCTTTCAATTTTATTGAATACTATTATGAATTTTATTCACTTTTATTGAGAGTATCATAGCGCTATACTGAGCACAAGAAATCACAGTTAACATGTGGTTTTCATTTTGAAGGGAGCAATTATACGATGGATTATGAAATTTTTAACTTGGGTGATGTACTCTTACAATCAGGAGTGACGTTACCAAACGCTTATCTCGCTTATAAAACATACGGAAAATTAAATGAACAGAAAGATAATGTTATTGTCTATCCAACGGCTTTTGGAGATCAGCATGTTCAGAATGAATGGCTCATTGGCAGCGGGATGGCACTGGATCCAGAGAAATATTTTATTATCGTTCCCAACTTGCTGGGCAATGGACTCTCTTCCTCTCCCAGTAACACGCCTCCTCCATTCGATCGGGCTAACTTTCCACAGGTAACCATCTATGACAACGTTCGATTCCAGCACCAACTGCTGACCGAAAAATTCGGTATTCAAAAGATTGCTCTCGTCGTCGGGTGGTCGATGGGCGGCATTCAGGCATTTCAATGGGGGGCAAGTTACCCGGAGATGGTTGAACGAATCGCACCTTTCGGAGGCATCGCCAAACCTTGGCCTCACACATTTGTGGTCCTGGAAGGCGTGAAAGCTTCACTGCTATCTGCAGTCGGCTTCGACTCAAGTAAATTAAACCAACTAAGTTCGACAGACATGCGTGCCGTTGGTCGGGTGTATGCGGGATGGGGACTATCACATGCGTTTTATAGAGAAGAGCTTTACCGTGAAATGGGATTTGACACATTGGAGGATTTTGTAGCTGGTGTCTGGGAAAATAGCTTTATGAATATGGATCCGCATAATGTTCTGGCCATGTTATGGACAGGACAACATGCAGATATCAGTGCAAACCCCTCCTATAACGGAGACTTTAATAAAGCACTTCGGAGCATAAAAGCTCTTGCCTGTATCATGCCGGGAAGCACAGATCTCTTCTGCACAGCGGACGATAATGAATACGAAGCTAAGCGTATACCTAATGCTGTCTTGAAACCAATCCAATCGATCTGGGGCCATTTTGCCGGTCGTGGAATCAACAATGCCGATAATCAATTTATTGATGACAATCTAAAACACTTGTTGTCACTTAGCGCAAAAGTATAGATGGTCACCTGACTCATCGTATTCAGTTAACCAGTACGACCGATTCCCAAGTAGAAATATCGGGAATCGGTCGTAAGCCTATTTTAGAGTATGAGATCTGATCTTCATTCGCTGTATCCGAATTCACAAATTACTGTTCTTTATACACGCGTACATAATCGACTTGCATCGTCGCCGGGATATCGGAGGCGTTCGGAGTGCGGCCGCCGTCAAAGTTTCCGCCGATTGCCAAGTTCATAATAAGGTAGAACGGCTCATCGAAAGGTGCATTCGGATTATTCGGTGCAGCTGCGGAATACCACTGCTCGTTAGTGACTTTATAGAAAAACTTGCCGTCCACATACCATTTAATGTTGTCCTCTTCCCAGACTACTGAGTATACATGATAATCATTGGCAAAAGTTTGCCCCGCCGGGAAGTGATAATCACCGCCGGAATACTGATTCCCGGGCCATTGTCCACCAAAGTGTATGGTACCGCTTACTGATCCAGGCAGACGGCCTCTCGCTTCCATAACATCAATTTCTCCTGATGCAGCCCAAGTCCCGTATACCGAATCTTGTGGAAGCATCCACAGTGCTGGCCATACACCATCACCTGTAGGAAGCTTGGCACGAAAATCGACTCTGCCGTATTTCAAGGATAGTTTATCCTTGGTGTTAATCTTTCCTGAAGAATACTGCGCATACCGATTTGGATCCTGCGGGAAAGATTTGCTGTCGTTCATGGCTTTGATATTCAGCTTCCCGTCCTGTACATATACATTCTGGGTGCTGTTTGTGTAGTGCTGCAGTTCTGCATTTCCCCATCCCCAAGTACCGGGATCGTTATTGAGATAATATCCTGTTTCATAGTTCCATTTACTTGTATCCAGCGTAGTTCCGTTGAATTCATCCTGCCAAATGAGATTCATGCCCGCGATTGCCGGGTCGGTTGGTGTTCCGATGGAGATATCCTCTTGATCGGATACATCCGGACGCGGAGCATTTGGATTACCGATGAAGGTATAGTTGACGAAGTTGTTGCCAATATTGCCACCCACCTGTCCATTCAGCGGATATCCAATACGGATCTGCATATTTTCTTGGATTGGCTGGAACCAAAGACCATAGACATAATCGGCCCAGTAACCCCACTGGTTGGCATCGGACATATTGTTATACCCATTACCGGAGTATACAAATTTGCTCTGGCTGGAGTTACTCAAATCAACCCACTGCCCATTGATGTTAATTTGGTATACAAAATTACCCAGTTCCTTGGCGATTGGCGCCCCTCCATCAATTTTCGGAAGCGGAACCCCGATGGACCCATTTGCATCTGCTGTGAAAGTTGTTCCTTCGTATGGCGTAATAACATATGAATTTCTTGTAGGTTCATTAAACGTAATCGTATAAACCAGATTAGCCGAAGAAGACTTTGATTCCAATTTGACATTGATCGACTCCGTTACGTTAAACCAGTACCCACCGCCGCCATCCGTGAATTGGCCAAAATTTTGATCGTAGATCCAGCCGCTGGCTGCGTTATTGTCAATATCAATCCAGGTGTTGCTGTTTACAGGTTTGACATACACCTTCAAATCATCCGCAACAGCTTCATAAGTGACCGCAGGATTATTGTTGAACGTTGGATATGTAAAGCCTGCACCGCCTGTGAAACTTGCTGTGATTTGTGGACCTTGTGTCGCATTCATCGCTGTGATGGTTGTTTTGTTGATGTTTTGGAATACAAGTTGATACTCCAGCTTAACACCATTTGCTTTGGAGTACAGTTGAATCTCGGTTGTTGCGGAGAGGGTGAACCAATAGCCATTGAAGCCGCCATCGCTCCAGTGCCCCCAGTTTTGGTTATAGATATAACCGCCTGCCTGGTCGATATCAACCCAGTTGTTGCCCACTTTTACATTAACGCCTACATCACTGTAAACATCATTCCATGTCGCGGAGCCTCCATTGAACTTCGGCATAACAAATCCGTAGCTGGCCTTGCCAACCCCTGATTTTGAAATAACAGGCCCGTCTGCTGGTGAGAAGTACTCCATTGAGGTTACAGTAGTTCCCGCTGCCTGAACCTTTGAAGCTGGCAGTATGCCAATACTAGCCAGCATCACAACCACAAGGAACATACCGAGTCCCTTATTCATAAACCGTTTTGCCGTAAAGTGAGATGGTTTCATAATTGCCCTCCTTTAATAGAATAATAGCTTCTCCCAATCCATGCGCATTAAGGAAAACGCTTACAGATGGGAGTGTCTTTATTCTATCGAATAGGTTAATCTGCTGAAAAGGTACAATTGTTTTTGTGGTATCCCATTTTTTTGGCTTTTAGCTCAATCTGCCTTCTGCCGCATCATCTGTCGGTACTCTGTGGGTTGGATCTGCATCACAAGTCGGAACGCGCGGGTAAAGCTTTTGTAGCTTTCATAGCCAACCATAGCAGCCACCTCAACAATTTTATGATCGGTTTCGACGAGAAGCTTGCGGGCTTTATCCAGACGCACATCTCGTAGGTATTCAGCAAAACCTTTACCAATATTCTTCTTAAACAGATTTGAAAAATAAGCATAATTAAGCGATACATGATTGGATACCATCGCTAGGTCCAACGGTTTGTGGTAACTCTCGTGTATATAACGAATGGCTTCATTTAGATCCTGCGAATTGCGATAGCTGCACTTATAGTCATAATATAACTGGTTCAGCCGAAGCAGCTGTTTTTGCAGTGCTTGTATATAATCACGCATCCCTTGATAATCAAAGAGATTACGCAAGGATTCAAGGTCCAGCACTTCTTCCCCCATATAAGGGCGGATAACTCGTTCGTATTCCTCCATCATCTGAACGGTGGCGGCGCAGAGCTGTTGGGTATAGCGTATAGGATAGCGTTGAAGAACCTTTTTGTGAAATATTGCAGAAATACCCTGAGTAATTGTTCCACTGTTATCTGTTCCAACCGACTGGAACAGTTCATATAAGTCTTCATAGGGAAGTTGCCACTGCTGTTCCATATGCTCAATATGTGCTGGGAAGATACTGTACTGATCAGGAAAAAGGTAACTGTGGCGATAAAGCTCAAGCACTTGGGTATAGCTGTCGGGTAGTTCTTCTAAACCCTGAATCGGGTTAGTCATGGCCGTTATGGCATCGATCTTTCCTTCCTTGAGCGCTGCAGGCAAAACACTTGGATCTATGGACGCATCCACCGCAAGGATCAGGTATGGGCGATGTTGCAGGCAAATACAACCTTGTCTGCCAAACACACGATAAGCAATGGCTTCCATACTATGGGCGCTGCTGGCCCCGGGCTGGTTCATGCAAACTTCTTCCCGCAGCAGGGCTAGACGATAATTACGCCATAACGCATCATTCTGTTCCTCAATCTGAAGAATCCAGCCGTCATCACTTAACGCACCTTGCATAAACATTCGTAATTCTTTTCGATCGGTCTCTTGGGCGAGAATGGATACACGCTGCATATTATGCGTAAGTGCCTGCCGTGTCTGGATCTCTTGCCATACATGCTCCAGGGAATGTTGCAGATCCTCTCGCTTCAAAGGTTTGAGCAAGTAGCCCTTTGCCCCAAGCCCGATAGCTTTTTGGGCATATGTAAAATCACGATAACCGCTGATAATGAGGTATTCCACATCCATGTATTCTTCTTTGGTTTGAGCCATGAGTGCCAACCCATCCATATCCGGCATCATAATATCGGTAATAACAATGTGAATGCAATGCTGCCGCAATAGGCACAGCGCCTCAAGCCCGCTCGCGGCACAGTATATGTTGCTCAGCTCCAGAGGAAATTGATGCAGCATGGCCTGCAGGCCGTCACGAATGTGTTTTTGATCGTCCACAATCAGGATATTAATCATGTTCTACCACCCTCCAAGATTTACATTTTCCCAAGGCAAACGTATCGTTACGCAGGTATATGCACCTTGCACACTATCAATCCAAAGACCACAATTCTTGCCATAATGAAGCTGCAACCGCTTATTCACGTTTTCCAAACCAAGTCCGCTCCTGCTAGTAACCATGGGTGTATCCGATTCGCTCCGCAGTATTGCCTGAAGACGGTGTAACATCTCAGGCTCTAACCCCTCTCCATCATCTCTTATGTTAATCAAAAGCAGACTGTCATTCTCCACAGAGTAGGTAATCTCTACAGTTACCCTGCCGCCTGAAGGTGCCCCGTGATGAACTACATTTTCAACGATGGGCTGCATACACATCTTGGGAATGGTGTAGCGAAGGATCTCCTGAGGAAGATCGGTGGTCATAACGATACTGCCACCTTCCATAAAGTTGATAAATTCAATATAACTTTGGATATTGGCAAGCTCCTCACGAAGAGCAACGGTATCACTACGCCACTGCATGCTGTAACGTAACTGGGAGCCCAACGACACCAATGAATTGGCTATAGCAGGCTGCCTCTGTACCTCTGCCACCATACGGATCGATTCCAGGGCGTTATATAAAAAATGAGAATTAATCTGTGAATGAAGGGAGTGCAACTGTGCGTTTTTGGCAATTAACTGTTTATCCACGACCTGTGTCATTAGACGTTTGACCTCATGTAACATTTTATTGTAATTCACCGCCACTTCATCGATTTCATCCCCTCTTTCGTTCTCATCAAGGCCTGTATCAATCATTGCATCCAGCTCGCCTTTCCGTACCTGACGCATGGAACCCAGTACGATGTCCAACCGCCGGAAAATACGCCGCGTTGTTTGGGATACGAGTAGCATAATCAGCAGCAATACACCTAATGTGATCGTTACCACAAATGCATACCAACTGCGGGGCCCCTTCATCAATGCCTGATGGGAAGCAATATCAACCACATAAGTGTTCAACGGAGCGATGTATCGATACAATGCATAGAAGCTGTGATCTCCCACCTTAACTTGAAGCGGACTTTCCTGCGGCAATATATCCAGCTGGCGATGAATACTGCCAAGGATCTCCGCCATCCCATGCCCGTACTTCTCAGAAAACTCATGTTGGGAATTGTAAACATACTGGGGAGGATCGCTCGCGTTCATCAACACCGAAAAGAAGTCCCCCTCGCTCTCCTGGAGCAGGTCGCTGAAAAACATGCTGTGCGGGACTCGCACTTCCATAATACTAGGGCGTTTTTGTTCCTGCCCTTGAAGACGAACCAGACGATAGTAGGATAATGTGTGTTCACCATCCCTAAAAGAAAATAAACGGTAAGACGCACCACCTTCGTCCCGAAGCTTTACCCAATAATTCTGCGGCCAAAATTTCTTATAATGATAGATTTCAGGCCAGATTTCATACAAGTTTGGGTTATCGACGTAAAAGCTAAGCTCACTGATCATCGCATTGCTTTGAATGATATTGAGCATTTGCTCAAACTGGTTTTGCTTAAACTTCACCAGACGCAGTCCATCCACAATCATATTGGAATGAATAAAATCCACAAATGACTTTTGAGTGAGGGCTGTATTGGAAGCGTTCTCAATCGTATCCATTCTTCTGCGTAATTGTTCATTCAGCCATGTAACGTGGCTGTTGCCTGTCGCCATAGCGTCCTTATATAGCTGGGTTTCTTGCATGCGGATATACACAAAGGATATCAAAATAACAGGTATGGCAATCATCAGGCTAAAGGCCAGAAACAGCTTTTGGGATATACGGGCATTGCGATAAAGCTTCCTCAATCTCGTCAGCAGGTATTTCATTCTGATGTATTCACCACCTTTGTTATACCGTATATTACTAGTTATCACGTAGGTAACAATGTATTAGGGAATGGCTATCTTGGCTTTTCGCAGTTCCAGTTCAGCCTGGCGATATTCCATCACCTGGTTAAAGCCGTAGTTCACACGACGTATCAGAAAATTTTCGAAAATTTTGTCAAAGGCAGCTTCATCCTTCGCTGTAATCAGTTCTGGCAGTACTTCTTCCCAATTCTGAGAAATACGTGACCAGGCTAACGCTATATCGGAATCTCCTACAGGATCTAGTCCTTTATAGATGCCGCTGTCCAGATCGGCCTGTTGGTTGGCGAAATCCTCCATTTGCTTAATGGATGGGGCATTCTCTGGTCTCCACTTGTTAACGAAAGAAGGGTTTCGCAGCATCCAGTAGGTATCCATAATGCCATATTCCTTTCCCAGCCGCTCCCGATCCGTTTCATGCAACTGGACCATTGCCGCCGTCAACTGCGGTTTACCGTTCTTCATCGCCCAGGTTTCACCTTCTTTGCCCAAAAATAAATCCCTTTGGCCTTCTTCGCTGGCCAGATAGGTCAAAAATCGGATGGCTCGTTCAGGGTTTTCCGTGGATCTGCTAATCATCGTCACCATCCATCCATCCATGCTGCCGGGGAACAGTTTGGCGGATTCTCCCCTGCTGCTCCGGGGTCCATCTACAGCAGTATAGTATGAATTCTGATTCGTAAGGACTTCCAATTTCGAATTGAGGTCCGATATGTCTGTCCATTCCCGAATCATCATAAAATATTGGGCATGGTTGGTTTTATCCTGCACCTGTGCACTGGAGTCGACCAGAAAATCAACATTAATCAGGCCCTGCTCGTAAGCGATACGAAATGTTTTCAGCCACTCGATATAATCGGGATCTGTCATTCGGTCATATACTTTACCGTTCTGTTCATGGGGGATTGCAAGGAGATTTTGCAAATAATCGGTCATCCCATAGGATGCATTCCCCTGTGCCCAAAATGGACTGATGAGCTGACCTTTATAAACAGAATATTGATTCTTTAGCAATTGCAATGCATTTAGAAAACCTTTCGGTGTGGTAAGGTCCGGTTTGCCCATCGACTCATACAGATCTTTACGTACGAGAAAGGTTTGGTTCGCTCCCGTCAAGCCGGTTGAACGCATCTGTTCGGGACTGTACGCATCATTGGGGATGACATAGGTATGGCCGTCTTCCTGTCGATACCATTGTAGAGCACCATCACCTGCTACCTTGTAAAGGTAAGGATCATACTGGTTAGCTAGCTCATCCAGGGCATAGATGAGATTACTCTCTCGAAGTTTGTTAACCGCACTCTCCCAGGAGCCGATGGTTATCAAATCCGGCAGACTACCAGTCGTCAACATCCGTGATAACATCACGCTTGGTTCCCCCGTTGATACTTCAAATTCGATATTGACTCCTGTTTTTTGGGTGACATATTTGGAAGTCAGGTTCTCACCCCAAGTGTGCCCGTACCATTCGGCTCCAACGAACCACGTTAGATTCACGGGGGTGGTATCCAGCTTCCATGCCGGTTCTTCCAGATTCAGATTAAGGCTCTGTATCTGCTCCGTGAACTCAGCCTTTGTCGAAGCACCCTTATCTTCCGATTGCTCTGACTCAGAACAAGCAGTCAAGCCTGACATCAGACACATCATCAACAAGGCTAATATTAAAGGACTTCGAATGATGAACACCTGAGCGCCTCCTTTCTATACTGCCATCTCCAATCCCTATCTGCACCGGCATTCATACTAGTGGTGGTACAACCGATTTTACTATCCTTGGATTAAAATGGAAATGGTTTAGTGGTCGAATATTTCAGATACCTTGTCAATCAAATCCGTGTGGTTCAAAGGTTCGCAAAAACTAGGCTAAAACTAGTAGATTATATCTTCCTAATTGTAAAATCACAAAGAAGAGGGAGTGCAAAATGCAGTCCCTCTTCGACTTTAATCTATTTATCTTAATGAAACAGATAACCTTTCTAATCGTCATTGGTACCATGTTCTTGTCCCCTGCATTAATAGCGGCATTTTATAAGATCACTTAAATGGAATATCTATGAGATACGCCATCATGGATAAATTTTGATTATTTTTTTAATATCCATTTTTGTCGATCAAGTGATGGATTTAGTTCACTTAGGAAGAGTTCGGTCCCATCTTCCGATACTTCTAATGCTTTTTGATGATGAGCTGAAGTAATATGAACTGATCCGTCTTTGTTCTCGTGAAGGACCCAACGCTGGTTGTTGTACCCCAAGTAATGATACAGCTGAAGTTTGTTTTGCCCTATATCCAGATCAAGCGTCTGACCGGCCGTAGTACGAATCGAATACGAACCTGCTTCGTCGCCTGTCGGAACAAATACCCACTTCTGGACGGAAGCTGCACTTGCATCTTGCAAGGTAACCGGCTCCCCGTTGACAAGGTTCACTGTATAAATGGATTTTTGTGTTGCGGCATTTACAAGACTGGACTTGGTGATATTTGCAGGTTCACCGTTGCTGACATTGACGTTCTGATAGGATGCGGAGCCGCCAAATACATTCAGTCCGAAGTGGCCTTCTGCAAAAGTGCCATCCATGATATCTATGACTTTTTGACTGTCCACGTGAACGACAATATGCGGACCCTTCGCTTCTATTTTCACCTTATACGTTTGACCTGGCTGAATGAAAGTGGGTACTTTTGAAAGAACCTGCCGTTCTTCAAATCCTCCATTGGTTTTATAGAACAGACGGATTGCCTTCATGTTAGGGTCCAGATTCAGATAATAACCACTGCGACCATCTTCGCTAGCCCTGAACAAAATAGAACCTGCCCCTCCTGTTTCACCAAGCATCATGTCTACTTCATACGTAAAATTCCCAGCCTTTTCTTTGGCAATATAATTCGCATCGCTAAAATATTTACCACGAATCCCATGTTCACTAACTAACCATGAAGCAGCGGACAGATCTTTAGTCCATCCACTCAGGTTTGTCCGGAACTCGCCACCTGAGACTTTAACGAGCACACTAGTGGAAGTTTTACCATTCGGAGTAGATACAGTGACTGTGGACTCTCCTTCTTTTTTCGCCTTAATAACTGCATGTGAATTGTCTGCCAACTCTATGGCTATTACTTCGTTATTACTGGAATTCCACTTCAGCGGTTGAACGCCTAGACCTGGCCCATACTCGACCATCGCCTGCAGTGTATCCGACTCTCCTACCCCCAGTTCCCGAACTCTCGTATCCATCTTTATTTGAGCTTTTGAAGGAATGTCCTCATTCCAGACAGATTGAAGTTGATGTACTTTCAAGGAAACAACGTTTACATTCCCACCTTTCACGTAAAAACTCATCGCTCTACTAGCAGGATCCGGAAATATAACATCTGAAAAGACGACTTTGCCGTCGTTACCAAAGGCTTCAACAGATGACTCATCCACAAGAATACGCATCTTGATCCGATTATTCTCCATTTGCGCAGGCGCTTCATGTTTCTTACTGAAAAGGTTAGAAAAATCCGTTTCACCAGATGCAGTTCGGTCCACAAACATACGACTATCACTTGCCTTATAACCCACGACCGTCTTCTGATTTGCACCCTCACGAATGTTAAAGCCAAACTCGGTCACTGTGCTGGCTTCAGGGATTTCAATTTCAGCTTCAATTTCGTAAGCACCTGAAATAATACCTTTTAACAGATTCCCGGAAGAAGGACTCACCGACTTGTTAGAAGCAGAGTACAAAGGTTTACGCAGTGATTCCAATTCTTTGATTGGGCTTTGCACCATCCGGATTCCATCTTTGGTCTTTACCAATGATACTTCCCTAGGAATGGTCAGTTCACCTTTCCAAATGGACGTTGGGAAAGCGAACGGATAGTCCCAATTCGTCATCCACGCCATCATCACTGTGCGATGATCAGGCATGTTAGCGAAAGACATCGAAGCGTAAAATTCTTTACCAAAATCTGTTCTTAGCACCTTACCTGCCGGATTATCGTTCACGAATTTACCATCGGCTGTTAAATCACCGATAAAATACTCGGCATCTGATCCGCCTGTTTTGGGATTCGCTCCTGTACTAATCATCATAACCCACTTCTTCTGTGACGTTCCGTCTACCGGAAGCTGGAACAAATCAGGGCATTCCCATACGCCTCCGCGGACGTAATCCCCATATCCCCAATTATCTGTAAATGTCCAGTCAAGTAAATTCGTTGACGTATAGAAACGAATATGATCTCCTCCGGACACAACCATAACCCATCGGTTATTCTCATCATCACGGATTACTTTCGGATCGCGGAAATCCCAATTCCCAGCTTCATTTCCGCTCTTACCTGGGTTCTCGATCACAATCGGGCGTTCCTTCGAGTACTCCCAAGTACGACCTTGGTCTTTGCTGTAAGCCAGACCTATACGCTGGTTTCCATTCGGGCTATCCGGATTAAAGGAAGTGTAGTATGCAATAAGGCCCTTGCCTCCTGAATCTCCGAATAAACCAGATGCATTTGTCATATCCGCAACAGCCGATCCAGACCAGACATGACCATGATCATTCCAGGGAAGTGCAATCGGAAGCCGTTTCCAGTTCAGCATATCTTTACTTACCGCATGCGCCCATGTTCCTCCATCCTGATGGAAGAGATGATATTCTCCTTCGAAGTAGACAAGTCCATTCGGATCACTCGCTGAACCACGTATTGGCGTGTAATGATATTGTGGACGATATATCTCATTGTAATATTGGCTCAGTTCCGTCACATAAGTATCCTGGAAGTAAGCCGTCCCCTTTTTGACGACGATTCCGGTACTTCCACTCCTGTAGGTTGAATCTTTCACGTCAATCGCGGCCGTAGTGTATCCGTCCAGGAAGACCTGAATTCGATCTCCCTTTGCCTTGATTTCCACATGATGTTTGGCTCCCATCTGACTCGGATAAGTACGTTGCGAACTTGCAATTACTGTTCCTGTTGTATTCGTCAAACTTACACGGACCTGATCTCCTTCCTTCGTAAGAGTAGCTTCATATCCTTCAGCTCCATCGGTTGAAGATCGAAATGCGAGAGCTGCAATTGAATCAGGACGAAGGGTGATATTCCCTTCATACACCATATCAGTCGCATTTTTATTATAGATTTGCTGTGCTTTGCTCTCCTGTTCTACCGTCCCTCTTTTGCCGTTAATATCAGGTTGCCATTTTCCCTTGCTAGAAAGCACCGTACCCAAATTACCTTTCAGATCACTTACTACGATGTTCGAAAACAAGGCGGATCCATCCCATACATGGAGTCCAAGCTTTCCGTTTTGATACGAAATGTCTTGAACATCAATTAATGGTTTATATTGATTACCCCAATATACTTTTAGCGAGGAACCCACTGCCTTCACTTTGAGATGATAGATTTGCCCCATTTCAACAGAAACTTTACGCTCCTCCTTTAATTTCCCATCTCCATTTGTTGCATCTCTTAACCGGATCAGACCTGCGTCCGGAACGATTTGCAGCATGTACGAGTTAAAGCCATCCTCATTAGAACGAAACAACAATGTGGCGTCTGCCTTCGTATCCCTGATCATGACATCAGCTTCATAGATAAAATCATCGGACACCGTCTCTGAGATGGCCATTACATTTTCTTTAGGCTGCGAAGTCAGCAAGATTCCTTCTGAAGTATCCTCTAATCCACCTTTTCCTTTCACTTGCCAGCCTATCAGATTAGTGTTTAGTTTGGATGCGCTTTCAAAAATATCAAGCTCCTCCTTTGCCTGTTTATTTGTTTCCTGATCAGCGAGCACAGCACCAGCCGCAATTGAGTTAGATGTAAAAATACCGTTTGAAGTCAGAGCTAATCCCGTTGCCATCAGAAGACATATTGTGAATCTAGATTTATCTTTCATTCCTTACCCTCTTTTCTAATGGAATTGTAAAAGATGTCTAACATGCATTCCTTCTTAACAAAATAATCCACTCGTTTTCATTTGTCAAATTTTTTTTTAGATAAATGAACATTATTTTATATGTTTATATCTATTTAAGTTTACATTTGCACATTGTATGGCTGGTTAATTGAAAATAACAACTTTTATTTAAGTCTATCTAATGATTTCTTGATTATTTTTAAACCGAATGATTACAAATGTAAATTAAAGACGGTTGTTGAAAAGCGCTAATTCGGGAGTCAGTGCATCTCCTTGATTTTGAATTCAAATGTTACCATTAGTTGGGTACGTACAATCAAAAGTGTCCTTGGCTCGGGACAAGACATTATGATAAGGTTCCCCGCGATAGCTGAAGAACCCACTTTAAAAGAATTGAGGGCGCTAACCTTCAGCGCCCTCAATTCTAAACGTTATATAGATTTACCACTGGGCATGTGCATCAATCAGGGCTCGCCGAATTGGTTCGGCTTCATCCGAGTCAGCCAAGGAGACGTGAATGCCCAGACATCCCTTGCGATCCTTGTAACGGGTATGCAGCTCGGCCGCCGCTATGGTACAGTTACGGAACTGTTTCGTCACATACACCTCTTCCTTCCGTGAATTGTAGTCCATATCTTCCACAGAAAACATTCTTAAGACGACACCAACACACTACTCTTATTCAACGTTGTATTATAATACGCCTGGCTGTCAAGATAACGGAACGATGCCGTGCTAATCCAGATATGTTCATACCACTCCTCTGAAGGATACATGCTTTTTTCAGTCGCGATAATATGGATAAATATGTATATATATGTATGTATGTATGTATATGCCTCGTGATTTCTCTTATTTTGTATGGTTTAATATGTCAATCTCAAAATTAGAGACAAAAAATACCGACCCTTCAATTTCAAAGGTCGGTTTACCCAAATCCGGAGAAGAAAACAATGGTTATAGCTGTATTATATCCACCCTATACCGTTATATACCGTATTCTGCTCTAACTCTATGTTTATCTTGGCATATCAGTAATATCAACGCTCATATGTTCAGTAAGCATTAAGGTTACATCCACTTTCACTTTGCTCCACAATAATGTCATTTTGTGAAGGTAACCTCTTACCGAATAGTCTACCGTTAAACTCAGCTCAGATCTCTTTTCATCTATGATTTTAATATGATGTTTCTTTAGCCTTTGTTTCGACTTGTACATCTCTAAAGCAATTTTCTTTTGAGTACCGTCCAGGTAATCAATATACACCGATTTCATCTTAAAGTTTGAAGCGTATATTTTATGCTTATCTACCTCCAGAGCACCTAAAAGATATGGAAGTTCTACCAGCCTCTTGACGAGTGCAAGTTCCTCAGAAGTTTGTCTCACTGTACACCTCCTTCTTCAAACTTTACAGTGACCAATTGATCAAAATCGACCCATTCAAATCCATTATCCATTTCAATTTTGATTTTCTTTCCAAAGGCACTGACTGAAGTGACGATCCCGTGTATATACCGATTGCCTGCCTCATGAAACACTTCAAAGGTGGCTTGTAAAGTATAGTTGAGGGACATATCTATATGTTGAGTGATAATCTCCCACTCATCTTCATGAATCAGAGGTTTCGCTTGGTAATGAATTTGAGTACGATGCTGTATAATTCGTTCTTTATGTTGTGGAAGCATCATGCGGCTCGATTCCCACAATCCATTGGCCTCCAGTTTTTTGCTCATTTGTAATGCCCCCCAATTTTAGATGCTCGATCGATCGCTTGGCCCGCAGCGGTAATGGAGCTCGCTCGAAGAATGGCAATGTCGCCATATCGATCCTTGATGTTATCCATCACCTGATCAATGGCTCGTTTTTGCTCTTGATCATCAAAGAAAGATAGTTGATATGTATCCGCGTCGGATAATTGAGACAGGGATACGCCTACACGGCGCACAGGTTGCCCATCCCAATGTTGATGGAATATGCGTTTGGCTATCTTGCACACATCAACGGTTATGTTTGTAGGATCAAACAGTTTAACCTGCCTGTGAAAACCAGTTGGGTGATCAAAATCTGCTCCCGATACACTCACAGATATGACACTACCCATCAGCCCCTTTTTACGGGCTCTTCTGCACACTTCTGTACAGATATCGAGAATAACCACTTCGATTTCCCATGCTTCTGTGAAATCTCTGGGAAGGGTCATTCCGTTTCCAATATCCTTTTGTGTACTGTGTGTGTTGACGGTTACCGGCGAATTGTCGAGTCCATTGGCAACTCTCCAGATGACTTCTCCATTAACACCCCACTTGCTTCTTAATTTGGAAAGAGGCGTATTCGCCAGGTCTTTAATGGTTCGGATGCCCATCTTCCATAGATGTTTTTCCATTCTTGAGCCAATCCCCCACATATCGCGGATGGGCTTATCACCAATGTGAAGATGTAACTCCTCTTTCTTTAAGTGAAAAATACCACCTTCTGCTTTTTTAGCAATCATATCGCAGCACAATTTACTGATAATTTTGTTTTCACCGATGCCCGCTCTGGCGTAAACGCCTGTTTCATTGTAGATTTTGTCTTGAATTTGTTTGGCCAAATCGATTGGATCATCACCAAATAAATGCATAGATCCTGTGAAGTCAGCGAATAATTCGTCTATACTGTATGGCTCAACCAGATCGGTGAATTCCTCAATAATGGACATGATTTGGGTGGAAACTTCAATGTATTCTTGCATGTGAGGTTTTACAATGATCAGTTCAGGGCACTTCTGAAGAGACTTCCAGAGTGGTTCCGCGGTAGATACCCCCTTTGCTTTGGCTAATGGACAAGCGGCAAGGATAATGCCAGAACGTCTTGCTGGATCGCCTGCAACGGCGAGTGGTCTATTTTTGTATTGGGGCATTTTTGCCTTTTCGACTGAAGCATAAAAGCTCTGCATATCAATGAGCATGATGGTTCGCTGCTTAGTCCACACTGAAATCACTCCTGTACATTCGAGAACGTAAGTTTGTATATATTATAAACCGAACACATGTTCTTTATGCAAGAGGTAAATATTTATATTAGGTATACGACTGAATGACGGATTCAAATCATACTATGTCACACTAGTTACAGTTCATTTCTCTTAAGCCCGGGTCTGTTTATAAGATTTCCAGATGCAATAGCGGGAACAACATTATCAGAGACACATTTTATGGAACGGTCCAACGGATCATTCGGGTTCCAAGCCCGGCAATCAGTAGAATGGTTTCGTCCTTTTCGTTGCCATAACTGTCATAGGCGAGATTAATACCGTTTACTTTCAAGATATTTACGCAAAAAAGAGCGAGCCATCTTTTGGATGACCTGCTCTTATTCTTCATTGTAGGTTTCCTCCATCATTACATTGCCAAAGAAGAGTCAACAAGTTATTAGTACTGGTTCAATTGGAATGACAGCACCATTAATAAATTCGGATTCGCCGGATAGCAGGAAGGCAACAAGACGACCTACTTCTTCAGGTTTACCAAACGTCTCTTAGGGTTTATGCTAACAAATTCTTTGCCGGCTTCTTCCCATCCTTCTTCGCCACCAATTTGTTTAAGGGAACCGACAACCATTGCAGTCATAATCGCCCCTGGAGCGATAGCATTGATGCTCAGGTTATATTGTGCGTACTCGATTGCTGCATTTTTCGTCATACCCGATACAACGTGTTTACTTGCGACATACGCTGCCTGATTCAGAACTCCGCGAATCCCGCCAACAGAGGCGACATTGACAACGGAACCGGATTGTTGCTCTTTCATACAGGAAGAACGTATTTCATGCCATAAAAGACACCTTTAAGGTTAATGTCAATGACTTTGTCAAACACTTTACTGTTATATTCGACTGTAGGAGCCTGAGTACCTTCGATACCTGCATTGTTGTAGAAGCCATCGATGCGACCAAACTTTTGAATCGTATCATCTACATATTTTTGAACAGCTTGCTCATCAGACACATCAGCAGTAAGAAGAAGAACTTCTGCCTCAGGTGCAACTTCAAGAATCAATTTCTTGATCTCTTCAAGTGCAGGTTGATTAAGGTCAACGAGAGAAAGCTTGGCACCCTCTTTTGCGATTTCAATTGCAGCTGATTGTCCAAGACCTGAGCCTGCTCCAGTGATTAAAACAACTTTTGATTCAAAACGTTTACTCATGATCCATACTCCTTTATTAAGTGGATTAACTAAAAATTTGTCTATTTTAGATGAGAATAGAATTCTCAAACGACATTTTATATTCATATGTTCACCCGACTAAGCAAAAATAAACATTTGTACTTAAACTGTCTCTAGATCCTGATGAGTGCTCATCAAAAAAAATCACTCAGGAACAAATCCTGAGTGACTATCGACTATTCCGGCAACCACAATGCAAGGACTTCGGAAGGAGTCCAAGTGTATATTGATGTGTGAGCTTGACGGCAAGTATAAATGACCCCTTTATAAATAACGCGATCCCCGATGTGGTATGACGTATTCTTAGCCCAAGTCTTAGGTACATCCGGTTCTACAACTGGAGGAGATGACTCAAGTGTAGTAACTGTAATCACGTTACTCGCTGCAGATACATTTCCAGCAGAATCCTTGGCTTTAATTGAAAATGTATATGTCGAGCTTGATTTCAAACCAGCAACCTCATAACTTGTCACGGTTCCATTTACAGTAGCGATCCGCTCTGAACCTTGGTAAATGTCGTAGCTACTAACGGCCACATTATCCATTGAACTGGACCACATCAGATTTACTGATGCTGCACTTACGTTATGTGCGTGAAGATTGCTTGGAGCCGTTGGAGTTGAAGTGTCAGGTATGGTTGCAGAAGTTGTCTGCACCGTAATCTCCAAACTGAGAAGTGATTCATTACCTGCAGCATCAATCGCTTTTAACGCATAGGTATAAGTTTTTCCTTGACTTAATCCACTTACATCATAGGATACAGATGTTCCTGGAATAGTCGCAATCTTATGTCCATTTTGAAAAAGTTCATAACTCATTACACTTACATTATCAGTCGAAGGATGCCAGCTAAGTGTAGTGATTTTGTCGTGATATTGCTTGCTTTTAAATTCGTTGGTGCTGTTGGCATCGGTGTTTGATCCATTTCCACTAACCGATTTCGTTAAATTTACGTCAAGTACTTGATAAAAGGCATTGCCAGTATCAGCGATTTCCCAAACGCCGAGGATAACATGATAACCGGCACGGTCTGCTGGTATTTCACATTGATGTGAGACCGATTTCTCTGGCAATTTTCCGCCATCACTATAGGTACAAAACAGTTCTAAATCCTTACGCTCAATCGGAGCATTAGGGTTCCAGTCTTTCTTGGTTTTGTAATATTTCCATTCTTTTTTTGCATGTGGCGCTGTCAACGCTCCCCTCTTGTTTTCGAAGTCCATGAGGGCCATCTGTCATCATAATAGACGGCACCCCAAGGCGTTCGATGGTTTTGGTGTTCCAAAAATCTTTACCTCTGCATTTGCCCAAGTAGTGCTTCATTAAAAGTCCTAAAACTACGTTAACCCTCAATGCTCCTTTTCAGGATATATGAGGGTTAACTTCTCATTTTTATTCAGGTGTTAAAGGTGAATCGTATGAATGCCTTACCAACATCGATTCCTAAATATTAGTCCAGAAGGCTGTAGATCTGAATGCTCTCCACCTTGGCATCCTTGATATGGAACGACATCACATCCACATAATTGGATGGCTCGTAACGGAAGTCATCCTCCTCATTTGGGGCTCCATCACCAACCAGTTTACCCTCAGGGTAGGCGTTTTTGAGTGTCTCCAGGCTATCTCCTGCTTTAATGTTTCGCACTGTCGTGTACTTAGGATCTGTGATTTCGATATGAAAAATGGAGTCTTGTTTTCCCTCTGGTATACTGATTGTTTTAATCTCCAGACCAGGATACGTATAAACCTTTTCTGTAAAACCGATTAACGTATCCATGTTTGTTCCATCATCAGCACTGTACGTATGGGATTTCAGGTTATCCGGTTTACCCAGCATCTGTTCCATCTGCTCTTCATTCGCTGTATCCGAAATCGCGATGGTGTGCTCATTATAGACAAAGGCAAGCTCCTTCAGCACCACATTGCCTTCCTTCTCCATCGAACCTTCTTTAATAGCTTCAGTACCCTTTTCTTCAGAACTTTCGGAAGCATTCGCATTTGTTGCTCCTTCGCCTTTGCTCTGTTCATTCGCTGTGTTCTGTCCGGTTGTTGGGGGCGTAGCATCATTGGACTGACAGCCCGTCAATGCCACCGTTAGTAAAGCACCTAGTACGATAAAACCTGCAGCTTTCTTTGTTAACTTCATCATGATCCCTCCATAAATGTGTGATTTGTTCTTATGAAGTGATTATAAATAAAACATTTGTTAGTCTCATAACAGAAATGTACCAATCTTGTAACGTTACCTATTCAGGCTTAAGTTTAGATGCAGGACTACGCACGGGGCAATACAATCGTAACAGTTGTTCCTTCCCCGATTTGACTTTCCATGTCGATATATCCATTAAACCGCTCTACAATCTCTTTGCAAATGGAAAGTCCAAGACCTGAACCGTTCGCTGTACTTACATTTTTCGCCCGGTAAAAACGTTCCTGCACTCTCTCCAGCTCATCGCCCGCTATACCGATCCCTTGATCACGTATACATATAACTACCTCGCTTGGCGTATGTTCCAACTTCAATTCAATTAGCGATGGACTGCCTGAATATTTGATGGCATTATCCACAAGATTGGCGATTGCATGGGACATCAGCATTGGATTTACGTTGGCGTAAACTCTTGTCGTACCCTCATCATCCGGTTCTTCCTTCACTTGACTGACGCTGATCTCGATCTCTTTATCCTCGGCCTTTGCTTCCATATTCATTGCAACTTGCTGAATCAGTTTATTCATTTCCGTCTTCCGGGCTTCGAGTTCGTTAGAACCAGCTTTGTCGAATCGGGATAACAACAACAGTTCATTAATCAAGCGCGTCAGCCGATCCGATTCCTGCAGCAGATGAGCATAGATTTTTTGCAACTCCTTGTTCTCCGTCTCCCCTTCAACCAAGTATTGAGAGAAACCACGAATGGCTGCCAAGGGTGTTTTTAACTCGTGAGATACGTTGGAGACAAATTGTTTCTGGTACTGGATGTAATCATGAAGCTGCCGCCCCATGGAATCCAGCCCATCTGCCAGCATGCCCAGCTCATCCTTCCGGTTTAGATGAACTCTCCGAAACTCCTGTCTAGCGAAACTTTGCGCAGCGCCAAGCAACAGTTTAATCGGCTTGGTTGTGTTGCGGGCAATCCACAGACTGGATAACGTAATCAGTATAATAAATCCGCCTGCGCCGACAAACAGGATATAACGGATCTGATCCATAATCGCATAAAAGTAGGAAATATCCTCCACGAACTCATACACATAAGCGTTTTCGTAGAATTGATCCTGAATGGGCGTCGCGAAATAAAGCAGATGATTTTCCGTCACGGTGTAAGCATAACTGCCGCTCAGGGCTTTCTCAATATTTTTGTCAAAAATAAGAGGTTTGCCATCATTAATGATGATGCCATCCACAGCCAGGCCCAGCAATTGCTTGGAGCTGTCATAGATACGTACCTCTTTGCCAGAAGCTTTCAGCTTCTCCAGAGCAAGTCTGACAATTTCCTCCGTCTGGGGCTCACCTGACGATGACCTATGCTGTGCCAACACTTCACGGAAGGACAACTCCGACAGATCTGCCTTCTCCATCATCTGTTTCTCAATGGTAATGAAGCTGTAGTAATCGATGGCTTTATTTACCGCAAAAATGATGATGCCAAAGGACAGCACGGAGAAAAATAAATAATTCAGCAGTAACCGGGTTGCATACTTCAGGCCTCGCCACCTCCAAGCTGATAGCCAAATCCATAGATCGTCCTGACATACTTCGGTTCGTCCGCGTTATCCTCGAGCTTCTTCCGTAATCGCATGATGGTCATATCCACACTGCGAGTGTCTCCCATAAAGTCATATCCCCATCCGATCTGCAGCAGCTCATCCCGGGTAAAGATTTTGTCGGGCCTTTTGAGTAACGTTTCCAGAATTTTAAACTCTTTGGCCGTTAAAGACACGGGTACACCGTTTTTCAGCACTCTGCGGCTTTCTAGGTCAAAAGTCAGCTCTTCATGAAGGATACGTGTCGATTGTACTTCTGTCCCTTCACTTGTGTCCTCCCTGCTCTCGTTTCTTCTCAGAATCACCTTGATCCGAGCGAGCAATTCACGATTGTCAAAGGGTTTGGTCATGTAATCTTCCGCCCCTAGCTCTAGTCCCAACACCTTGTCGATTACCTCATCTTTCGCAGAAAGCATGATCACTGGAATGGCACGTTTTCCGGTAATTTCCTTGCACAGGTCATATCCGGAGCAGTCTGGCAGCATCAGATCAAGTACCACTAAATCGGGTTGAAAAGAGTCGAGCAGCTGCATGCCCGTTTTGCCGTCCTCTGCGGTCTGCACATCGTAGTTTTCACGCCTCAGCACCAGCTCAATTAAATCTCGAATTGCGATTTCATCATCAATGACTAGGATTTTCTTCAACTGTACACCCCTATCTAGTCTTGTTTTCACCAGCTTCAATCCATTATTAACCCATCTTAGCACAGACACTTTAGATTCCTCCACCAACTGGAAGGTGAGGTATATTCCACTCAGCCCAACATAACTTGTAATAAACCCGAAGAAAGGAGAACAATCCATGGATCTGCTCTGGGTACTCATTGTTGGTGGACTTATTGGCTGGTTAAGCGGCAACTTGATTGGGCGGGACGTACCGGGCGGTGTACTTGGGAACATTATTGCGGGTTTTATCGGTTCCTGGTTAGGAACGGAATTGCTGGGACCAAGGGGGCCGGTGATTGGTGGATTTCATATTATTCCAGCCATCGTTGGCTCGATTATTGCCTTACTCATCTTCTTCGCTCTGGCACGCGGCGGAGCCTTCCGAAGACGTTAACCAAGTGTGGTGGAAACCAATACCATCGTAGATATTCTTATAAGGGTGCTGCCAGGGCATAAAGGTACAGGATAAACATAGAAGGACCGAAAGCATTCATCGATGGAAGATGAACTCTTACGGTCCTTTTTTTATTTTTGTACTTATTTCATCCGTTCTATATTTTAAGAGTTACAGTTTCCTATTATTTTGAATCACATCCTGGCAAAACGCTAATGTTTATGATAGTTATCTTCATTATAATAATGTTCAAAATTTTGTTTCATTTTACTTGCTTCCAAATGGGTTCGGCGGGATTGAACAATGGCTCTAATGATAAAAAACAAAAGTATCAATATAATAATAGAATAAATGATATCCATGAACAAACTCCTCTCTAGAGGGTAGATTTCACTTCCTTTACCATTCAACCTGATCAAAACGCATGTCTTTATAGTAGAACTCTCGATCCTGTTCAGTAATCTCACGAAGAACTCTGCATGGATTCCCTACAGCAATTACATTTGCAGGGACATCCTTCGTTACGACACTACCCGCACCAACGACACTACCTTTACCAATCGTGATGCCTGGTAGAATAATTGCTCCGCTCCCAATCCACGCCTCATCTTCAATAACGACGGGTAACGCAAACATTCCGCCTTCTTTGCGCTTCTCGGGGTGTATAGGGTGACTGGTCACAGCAATCGTTACATTTGGGCCAAACATCACATCATTCCCAATTGTAACTTTGTAGTCATCAACTACAGTTAGGTTGAAATTAATATATACGTTATTTCCCACGGTTGTATTGGAGCCGTATGACATGCGCAGTGGCGGTTCCATCCATACATTTTCGCCTATGCTACCAAATAATTGTTTCATTAATTTCTTCCGCGTTTCAACATCATCCGGATGCAGATTATTGATTTCATAGCATAGTGCCTTACCTCGCTGGCGTGCTTTGGCTAACTCTGTAGCCTCTTCCGGGTAATTGGCATCATCATCTGTAAATAGTTGTTTGCTTGCCATACGTTCTTGAATATTCATACTATCTTCTCCTTTATAGAAAGCTAATATTTATTAGAGTAATTTACATAATCCCTTGTGAAGTTCAGGTTTGTGTAAAGTTTCTAGTTAAGTTGTTCAGCCATTTAAATTGACGATAACGGGTGAAAGCAATAGGCAATTTAATCAATTCATCTAAGCTGATGACGATATATATATAAATGGGAGACACTTGCCATACAAATGCACATAGGTAACTAAGTGGTATAATAATAAGCCACATAACAACTGTGTCACACCATAATCCAAATTTGGAATCTCCACCAGCAGGGAATATGCCCGCTATGGTTGTGGAGTTAAACGATTTTGCAATGCAATAATACGCACTAATGTATAACATGCCATCTAGATAACCTTGAGCAACGGGGTTCAAATTAACGATAGAGTACACTAAAGGTTTAATCAGTAGAATCGTGCAGCCTGCAATAAATCCAAAAATTAAAGCGTAATAACACATGTAGTTACCCGCATACTTTGCTTTGTCCATTTCACCCTGTCCCAGATACTTTCCAATAAGTACAGATCCTCCAGTAGCTATGCCCCCACAGAAAACGACCGCTAGATTTTTGACTACGGATGCAATGGAGTTCGCTGCTACCATATCGGAGTTCACATGCCCTATAATGGCAGCTGTAGCGGTTAACGCTCCTCCCCATACGATATAATTCCCCTGTACTGGCAGCGTATATTTCAAGAAATCCTTTAATAGATTACGCTGAATACGGTCACGTACCGGTAAACGAAAACGAATGCTTCCTTTAGTTAAAGAATGAATCACGCAACATGCCAGTTCAATCATACGCGAGAGCACCGTGGCCAAAGCTACAGCCCCAATCGCAAGCTCCGGATTCGATGGGAATAGTACAAAAATACAAATGGCATTAAATATAATGTTTAAGACCAAACACAACGAACTAATCCACGCACTGAGTTTGGCATTTTCCATACTTCGAATCACACTCAGATACATCTGAGATAAACCCATCACAAGGTAGGAAAAGGAATTAAACTGTAAAAACCTTGACCCATATTCAATCAATTCAGGATCATTGGTGAATAAGCGCATCAGTGCGTCGGGAACCAACAAGGAAGACAAGAAAAACAGAATGGATATACCTAAGGAGAACACGCAGGCAATACTAAGAATGCGCTGTATGCTTACTGTATCCTTCTTCCCCCAGTACTGAGCCGTGAGGATACTCGCCCCTGCTGCCAATCCCATGTAAAACAATGTTAAAGTAAACGTGATTTGTCCTGCGAGTGATACGGCCGCCATGGCAGATTGACTAATTATACCCAGCATAATTACATCTACAGATATCACTGTAGCTGATATTAGGTTTTGTAATGCAATGGGGATCACGAGCGATATTAATTCTCGATTAAAGTCTCGTTTGCCGAAACCTTGAAGTGGCATGCGTTTTCTCACCTATATCTGTCCTCTCTGTTATTTTCCACAATATAAGAATAGGACATAATTATTGTTGTTTCCATCAATATTGGCTATACTTTTATTAATATCGTATACATTTGTGTAAAGAAGGGATTCTCGATGACAGATTTAGAGGTGTTCTCTGATCTATCAGAACGGTTGGATTATAATCTTCCTGACTTACCCCTTTATGTCCGCAGGGGCAGCCTTCATCAATTTAACAATTATGCAGCAGTTGCACATTGGCATGTAGATCTGGAGTTTATCTACGTATTAAAAGGATTGATGGATTTCTCTGTTAATGGAAGTATCACTCGATTGCATCAGGGAAGTGGGCTCTTTGTTAATAGCCAACGTTTGCATCATGGATACGCTGTTGCGGATCACGACGATTGTTCGTTCCTTGTAGTTGTTATTCACCCCTCCATTCTTGGTGAGAAAACTTCTTATATTCAGACGTACTGGGAGGAGAAATTCAGTTCCAAAATGGCTGATTTTGTTGTCCTCACGGATCAGGTAGACTGGCAGGAAGACGTATTACTGTCCATTCAAGAACTATATCGGGAGATGCACACGGAGCATAAACATCCCAATCCACTACGGTTGGTATCCCATGCGTTATCGTTATGTGCTACAATAGGCGATCAGTTAAAACCTGTTTCCGGCCAACCCGGCGTGTTAACGCATGTTCAGGAAATGACTCATTTCATTCATCAGAACTATGATCAGAAGATAACACTTGAGGAGATCGCATCTGCCGGAGCTGTCTGCAGAAGCCGTTGTTGCCAATTATTTAACCGATATGTGGGGCAGTCGCCAAACAACTATGTCACCCAATATCGACTTCAGAAAAGCTGTGAAATGTTAAAAGAAACACGGAGATCCATAAGTGAAATTGCTCTTGCCTGTGGTTTTCAAAGTTCTAGTTATTTTTCGTCCATTTTCCGTAAACAGATGGGTGTAGTTCCACAGCATTATCGCAAACAAGTTACGAACATTGACTCTTTGTAACGTTTCTTATCCCATGAAAAATAGGGCAATCATATGATTGCCCCTCTCATTTCGAACATGCGTCGCCTGTTGACAGACAAGTATTACTGCAAATCCAGTATTTTTTGAATGGTTAGAAGAACGCCATTCTCTTCGTTAGATTTCGTAATAAAGTTTGCTGCTTTTTTCGTATTATCACAAGCATTACTAACTGCAAAACTATATTTGGCGATGGCCATGAGCTCTACATCATTCTCGCCGTCACCAAATGACATCGTTTCGTCGTATGTTACACCCAACATTTCTTGCAGTTTTTTAACGGTCTCTCCTTTGTGGGTGTGTAATGCCGTGATATCCAGCCATTTTGCCTCCGAGTCAACAATGTAAATTTGTCCACTTAACGTTTCCTCAACATGCGCTTTTAATGCTGTACTACGTCCTTCTGTATCGAAGACCGTAATTTTGATAAAGCGACTCTCGATCGTTTCAAAAGAATCTGTTTTAATGACACGCTCATAGGAGCTTTTAACTACGTTGTACATATCTTCTGAAATGGAAGAACGAACGTAAGCAGCATCGCTTGAACATACGATAAGAGTCATTGTGTTGTCAAAGTCCTGGATTCGAGCAATCGCCTTCAAGGCGAGATCCTTATCCATGCTGAACTCTTTAACGACTTCACCATCTTTTTTAATTCGTGCAGCACTATCACCCAGGATCCAGACTCCTTTGCCATGCTCATCAAACAATTTCTCTACACGTTCACATTGTTTCCCGGTACATGCGACAAAAGTGACTCCTTTTTGCTGCATCTCTGCATACACTTTTTTGAAGAGCTCGACATCGTACGAACCTTTATTGTTCAGAAACGTTCCATCTAAATCAGTAACTACAAGTTTAATCATTGTTATGACCTCCCATTTTTTAGTATGTCCTGTTTGTCTTTTTGATTGAGATGATCTCCCTTTATTCAAACACTTTATAATGAATATTTAATAAGTATCCGAAAAAGGTTCATCATAACAGGTCTACCTGAATGATTGCGTGATCTCTCGCTACAAAACAAGATTAAAATATGTAACTGGTTTCATGTCAATCCTTTTATTATCCCTTTGAAATTGTTGTTAAACTCCAGCCCTATTTTGTTTAACTGTGCAAGTGGGCAATGACAAATAATAAGTGATTATTGTAATATTTTGGCGTTAAAAAACTATTGAAATGGATTTCTATTTCGATTATATTTGACTTATCAACAATTGACTAGTCAAACATTGATGCCTCAACAAAATATAAAGGGAGATAATTATTATGAAACCATACCAACAAACAAACGATTTTAACGAGATTATTTATGGACGCCGCTCCATTAAGACATACGATTCATCCGTAAAAATCAGCAGGGAAGAAATGACTCAAATCATCAATGAAGCTAGCACCGCCCCTTCCTCCATCAACATGCAGCCTTGGCGCTTCCTTGTGGTGGATACTCCAGAGGGAAAAGAAAAACTCGTCCCACTGTCCCGCTTCAACAAAGAAAAAGTCGCTCAAGCTTCTGCTGTCATTGCCGTGTTTGCGGACAAAAACAATTTCGATTATGCAGAAAACATCTATGGAAAAGCTGTTGAGCATGGCTTAATGCCACAAGATGTTAAGGACTTTCAGTTGAACGCATTCAAACCGATCTATAACAACATGTCCGATGATGAAATGAACGATGTCATTATGCTTGACGCCGGTCTGGTTTCCATGCAATTGATGCTGGTTGCCCGTGCGCATGGGTATGACACCAATCCAATCGGCGGTTATGAAAAAGATCAAATTGCCGAAGTGTTTGGCTTGGATAAAGAACGCTATGTACCAGTCATGCTACTGACAATTGGAAAAGCTGCAAGCGAGGGATACACCTCCTACCGTATGCCAGCCGAAGAGACTACGTTTTGGGCATGATTTAAAGCGATAGTGCGAGTAGTCTCCACATTATGATATAGTTGCCTTTAGCTGCCGAATGTCGTGGAAGGAATCTGACATTTTTAATATGAAGCTTTCCAAGACATTCGGTACCATTCAAGGAGGGGCAAACATGAATTGTTCGCTGGAACAAGAAACCTTATTAATATTACTTAAAAATATAAGCAATCAGCTGAAACCTAAATTTGAACGTAGTACGGGGATCAGTTCTTCACGATACGTTCTGTTGTATCATCTCTATCTTCATCAAGAAGTTACACAAAGCCATTTGCAGAAGGCCATTCATATCGACAGTGCTGCTATTACACGCCATTTGAAGCAACTGGAAGCAGATGGTTTGGTGTCACGAAGAAGAAACCCCGATGATCATCGGGAAACTTTCGTCCGGTTAACAGAACAAGGGCTAACGCATATCGCCAATTTCAAGCAGGATCGAAACCAGTTTCTTCATCAGATGATACTGGATTTCAGTGAAGAAGAAGTTGCAATGATGACCGACATGCTTAAACGCATGCAAGTTAATCTGAAGGATCTGTAAATTTATGATTACAGTCAACAATTTTCTGGAAGCCAACCTATTCTAGATCAGAATCTTTTTCAGGTGACGCGCAGTAGCTAGTACATTGCCCCGATCCATTTAATGATAGCGATATCCTTCCTCATTATTATCAAATACAACACATTCATTAATCTATCCTTCCCTCCCAAAACTGCAATTATAGACACAAATCGAAACCACTGTTCCTTAACGCACCTGTTCAATTCATACGTTTATAGGCACTATATATTATTCAGGCAAGATCAAAACAAACCGACGGGTGTTTCATTACACGGCGGTTTGTTTTATTTTACAACAGCTGGCTTTCCGAAATATTACTAGATGGACTAGCACATACTAAGAAACAGTTGGCTGAAGCTTACATAACGGAGGTCTCATCATGGTATTTACAATCACAATTATCATCGTTGTACTGTTCGCAATATGGGGAGCGGTCGCTCCTGATCAGCTGGCGGATGTGGCTAACGTTGCCTACAACTTCTCTATCCAGAATTTTGGCTGGTTTTATCTGCTAGCGACACTGTTCTTCCTGATCTTTGCTTTTTATCTGGCGTTCAGCCGATTTGGCGGTATTAGGCTGGGGGATGACGATGATGAACCGGAATATTCGACGGTTTCCTGGCTGTCCATGCTGTTTAGTGCTGGAATGGGCATTGGGCTGGTGTTCTGGGGAGTTGCTGAACCGCTGTCCCACTATTTATCTGCACCGGAAGGGGCGGTACCCGAAACAACGCAAGCAGCAAGACTGTCAATGCGTTATGCCTTTTTCCACTGGGGACTGCATCCTTGGGCAATCTATACCGTCATCGGCTTAGCACTTGCTTACTTCCAGTTCCGGAAAGGCTACAAAGGGCTAATCAGTTCCACCTTTATTCCTCTGATCGGTGAGCGTCTTGCTGCAGGGTGGCTAGGCAAGTTCATTGATATTCTGGCAGTCATTTCCACCATCTTCGGTGTTGCAACCTCGCTTGGTTTGGGAGCACTTCAGATTGGTGGGGGTCTGAATTACTTATTCGGTATTCCGAACTCGACCATGTCCCAGGTTGTCATTATCATCATTGTAACCGTACTGTTTTTAATCTCGGCAACCTCCGGTCTGGATAAAGGTATTAAGATTCTGAGCAACACCAACCTCGTTATAGCAGTGCTATTAATGCTATTTGTATTGGTGACTGGACCGACTTCTTTTATATTTGATACATTCACGACAACTTTGGGCAGTTACATGCAGAATATTATTAACATGAGTTTGAGACTGACGCCGTTCTCAAGAGAAACCTGGATTGGAACATGGACATTATTTTACTGGGCATGGTGGATCTCGTGGGCTCCCTTTGTCGGTACTTTTATCGCAAGGGTATCCAGAGGAAGAACCATAAAGGAATTTGTAATTTACGTCATGGTTATTCCAAGTCTTTTCGGATTTATCTGGTTCTCAGTCTTCGGCGGAACAGGAATTCATATGGAGTTGTTCAATGCTGCTCATTTGGCGGAGGCCGTCAAAGAAGATGCGACAACCGCTCTATTCCTTATGCTGGAGCATCTGCCTTTAAGCACGATCGTTGCATTCATCGCTACACTCCTGATTATGATCTTCTTTATTACATCGGCTGATTCGGCTACCTTTGTGCTGGGCATGCTGACTTCAGATGGCAAGCTGGACCCGAGTACAAGAGTGAAATTAACCTGGGGAATCTTACAGTCCTCCATCGCGGTAGTACTGCTGATTAGCGGGGGGTTGAACGGCCTCCAGACGGCCGCCATTGTGGCCGCATTGCCGTTCGCTGTTGTCCTTATCGGTATGTGTGTCTCCCTACTCAAGGCTCTGCAGGCCGAAGACAGAGAGCGCCGTCAGAAGGAAAAACGGCAGCGCCAAAAGCTGAAACGACTGCTGGAGGAACAAGAAATCTCGCTTAATGAACTATCTGGTAGGTAATGTATACTTGATTTGATCTCTATAGCAATGGTTCCTGCCTCCAGGCAATCGGTACAAATTCTTGTTCTGGGCTTAGACAAGAATTTGTACCGATAAAATAAAAAAAAGCCGCTAAAATAGCGACTTCAATGGGAATATGTGTTTATCGTTTTTTCAATCTCCTTGTTTAAAATGTAATGACAATTTTACCAACAGCGTGGTGGGTTTCACTCAAAGCATGTGCATCATAAATACCCTGTCTACTAAACGGGAATGTTGCCCCTACAATCGACTTAATTTTTTTCTCTTCCATCAGATCAGCCATTCTCTGCAATTGATCACCATCTGGCTGTAGCCAAATCCCCTTTGCTGATACATTGTGAGACTTAGCCGTATCATGATTGGGTTCACCAACAATGGTAATCAATCTTCCGGTATTTTGCTTAAGTACCGTATAGCTTTTCTCAGCTACTTCTCCACCCATCGTGTCGAACACCAAGTCTATATCTTTTAGAATGTCTTCAAAGTTTTCCTTTTTGTAATCAATAACTTGATCAGCACCTAATGAATAGAGAAGTTCATGATTTTTTTCACTTGCAGTTGTAACAACATGAGCGCCGGCGTGCTTTGCTAATTGAATGGCATAAATACCTACACCACCAGCCCCAGCGTGAATAAGTACAGTTTCACCTTCTTTTAAATGGCCATGAGTAAACAATGCCTGCCATGCTGTTAAACCAGCTAAAGGTACCGCTGCAGCCTCCTCATATGAGATTGAATCAGGTAGTTTTGCCAGTAGGTGCTCATCAACTGCTGTATACTCAGCATACGTACCGAAACGAGTTGTTTCAGGGCGACTGAATACGCGGTCTCCAACGTTCCACTTCGTAACGTTTGAACCAATTTCACTTATGACTCCAGCTGCATCCCACCCTAAGATAATAGGAAATTCCCAATCAAACATTTCTTTTAAGTAGCCCTCTCTTAATTTCCAATCGATTGGATTAATGGATGTAGCCTCTAGTTTTACAACCACTTGATTAGCTTCTGCACTTGGTTTATTCACTTCCTGCTCAACTAGCGCTTCTTTACTCCCATATTGATTAATCACAACTGCTCTCATTTTTGTAACACTCCTTTAAGCGAATTGCCTTTTACGTGCTATTCCCGATTGTTTATTTATATCTAGTCACTGCGTAAATGAATATTATCCTTACTTATTTTTTAACAACTGGGATAAAATTATGCAAAAAAATTAACTAAATGGTTGTCAAAGCACCTTTGCCTTCGACTATGTATTTACTGATTACCCTCTTGAAGCAACGCTGCAATGGTCGGGTGCATAAGGCCGGCCCGCTAGTGTGGCTCCCACTGGCTAACCTGATCATACGAAAGCCGCAAAAAATAGAGCCAGACATTCCCCCATAGAGAAAGGCCCGACTCTATACCTGTTAGAAGAATTTCTATTACCAAAGTTCAACTTTACCTCAGGTAACCTTGTATTAGGATAGCCGATGAATTGACCATACTATATCCGTACTGAATCCAATGGATAGACCATCAGCTTCGTAATATAACCCGACTTGATCACCTGCCTCCAGCTCTACATCACCGGTTAACGTCACCGTCGCACTACCTAGTACAGTTCTCATCGTTAAAACTAACGGTATATTAACGTCAAGGAAAGGCATATAACCATTTATTAAATCAATATTGTCATTCTTCTTTACAGTAAAAACCGGATCAATGCCTCTTCCTATGCTTACATTGATTGGTGTGTCAATCTTATAATTAACAGTTGCATGTATGGCATATCTACCACTGTCCGGTGCCGTAAATATCCCTGTAGAAGGATTAAATGTAGGGCTTCCGTAATATGGAGACGCCTCGCTCCAATTTGAAAATAGCGTGCTACTATTGATTGAGTATGTCGTACTGGTAACAGAAAATCCTTCCGAGGTAAAAGAAGTCCCCGCTGGTCCTGGATCTCCCTGCGCCCCCGCCGGGCCTGCTGGTCCTTGTGCTCCAACTGGCCCTTGATCTCCTTGCGGCCCTACCGGCCCTTGTGCTCCTGCTGACCCTTGATCTCCTTGCGGCCCTACCGGCCCTTGTGCTCCTGCTGGCCCTGGATTTCCTTGCGGTCCCACTTGGCCTTGTGGTCCTGCTGGCCCCGAAGCTCCTTGTGCTCCCGTGGAGCCTGCTGGTCCTTGTGCTCCAACTGGTCCAGTTGCTCCGGTATCGCCTTTATCTCCCTTGGCTCCATCGCCTGTAGAATTCTGCGATTCTTCGACAACTGATGGCAAAGTACTGATGATGATGGTTTTGATGGTGGAATTCCATACTACTTTTGCTCCCAATAATTCTGCAATAAAACGTACGGGTACCATAACCCGATTCTGAATGATATTAGCAGGTTGATCGAGTGCGACCTCCTCCTCTACATCACCGATTTTAACGCTGGCAGTCGGTTTGCCAATAATTAGAATACCCGATGTATCTCCTTTAATAACCGTTATGGTTTGTGTAGAACTGTTCCAGTTAAGAGACACACCGAGCGATTCTTCAAGAACCCTTAAAGGTATAAGTGTGGTTCCTTTATGAACAACGGGTTTGACGTCACTCGGGACTACACTATCATTAACAATAATAGAGATCTCGTCTAGTTGGCCAATTGGAGCCGCCTGAGCAGCAGAAACCACAAAAAACGTCATTACAAGCAAAAATACCATGGATAATTTCAATCTTTTTATCACTTAACGTTCCTCCATATTAATGAATTTTGATTCCTTAATCCCGGTTGCGATTATCTATAGAATTCGAGCCCTGCGATTTCAACTAAAGCCGCAACAAAAGGACCCTATCATTCTCTACGTAGACATTGTAGACAAAATGATAGGGAGTTGTAGTCATACGAAAGTAGTATTACTGTTTTGGAAACATGAAGTGTTCATCTAGCCTCGATTAAATAAAATAACAGAGCCTTTTCCCTTCTGGAACTCTCTGAAGTACAGATATCTTTTTTTGCTACCTGCTCGGTTAGCTTAATGAATTAACGAGGAAATGAAAAAACCTCAGCTGGGTTAACCGAGCTGAGGTAATAAATTTGTACCTACCACTGTTTTAGAGTCTTTAGATTCCGCATTAGGTGCTTCGAATACCCCTAATTTTTGGGACTACTAGAATCGCACCTATCTTCTTTACTTAATAACTTCAACCTTTTTGTCCCCTGCTGACTTCGCTACCTCTAACGTTGTATTACCTTGAATAGCGACTATCAAGCCAGTAGCCAACATAGAAACGACTAAAGCTGCGCTGAGGACTGTGGACATTTTTTTCTTCTTGATCATAACCATACCTCCAATTTTAAATTACAATATTTCACTTTGTTGGGTAATCCATCTGGTGATTGTATTATAGCGTACTGACAATGATTGTAAAAGGATTTTTTTCCTTCCCACGGTTGCCTCTTAAATAGATTCGACTGAGGTTTGCGGATCTGGGGATTACCATCGTGTTTGCCGTTCTAAAACTCCAATGATTCAACATTAGGAGGATATTCTGATGAGAACCAAATCCCTAAAATTAATTACAGTTGGTGTGTTAGGGGTTGGAATAGGTATTTTGTGGTCAATGATCTTATTCTTAGAATGCAAAAAGCTCAACATGGCAATGTCTGATACATCCTTTTTAATAACGTAGGGAAGCTTTGCTGTTTTAAATACGTTTGCAACGAACTGTAACGAAAATAAAATCGTATATAAAATCTTTCGCGAGCTTATCCATGATATTGTATCGATCAAGGTAATCTCAAACCCTGCTTCAATCAACTTAATTGCGTACATGCTCCCGATGACACCTGCACCAAAAATTAAAAAAATTTTATCTGGATCAATTAGAATTAAACGCTCCACCAAACCATTCCTTAACGCCTGACAGGATTATGACCAAATTTGCGGCCTTCTATAGGCTCCTATCCATTCCCCTGTTCAATTGCCTACATACAATACACTAGACTAATGAACAGGAGTGATGTTGTATGACATTTTTACCACCTTTTGGACCTGGTGGAGGGTTTGGCGGACCTGGGGGTCCCGGAGGACCTGGTGGAATGCCTGGTCCGCCATCGTTCCCCGGGGGTGGAGGAGGCGGACCACAAGGCGTGCAAGCACCTACCGGTCCGCCACCATCATTCATTCCACAGCAACCGGCTTCGTTATTTGCGGTAGATCCAAGAGCCATATCCGGCTGTCTGTTTCGCTACACCTATATTTGGCCGGATCGTGGTCCAGGCTTCTGGATGTTCCCGGTATTTGTCGGCAGAAATTCGGTGGCGGGCTTCCGTTGGAATGGCTTCTTCTGGATGTACAGCGGCATTGATCTGCAGCGAATCAGCTCGTTTAGCTGTTTCTAGAATTAAATACCCTGTATGCGGATCAATCCGCATACAGGGTATTTACATGTATCTTATGAGAATAAATAGACGTTAGCTACTCAACCATTGAGGTGGCCTTCATTATATATTGCGATGAAACAGAGAGGTCCCTCCAATTTTCCTAAGTAAGGCTTCATCGGTAATGGAGCTACGTTTTTATACTTGACAATTGCTTTAGATATACTTCCGGACAACTACATTAATTTTAAAAAACGCTCTCACTTCATGCATCAGTTCAAGAGTAATTATGCATGATTAACACTTGACTCTGGTACGATACTAGGGTTTATCGTGATGTTATTCGATTAAGTTGTTTGGGAGTGGTTAGAATGAACAATATTCAAATTTTTGATCAAGTTTTCGATATTATGAAGGAGTCCTTCCCCGAAGCCGAATACCGGGACTATCAAGAACAAAAGCTACTACTAGCTCATCCACGTTATTCTCTCCTTACGGAGAAAAATGAACAGCAAAATGTGATTGGATTCCTTGCAGGCTGGAAGTTTGATGAATTCAGTTATGTTGAAAATGTGGCAGTCTCTTCTAGTATCCGCGGTGGAGGCATCGGTAAGAAGCTTATGGAGCGCTTTATGGAACAAGCGACTCTACCGATTGTACTAGAAGTTGAGTTGCCCATGAATGAGATAAATCAGAGAAGGATAGGATTTTACAAACGATTAGGGTTTCAGTTATGTGAATTTCCTTACGTTCAGCCGACACTTCGTACAGGGCTTAAGCCTTTGCCCCTGAAGATAATGAGCTTTCCTGATCATTTGGCTTCAATCGAATTTGAAAAAATAAGACATGTCTTGTATAAAGAAGTGTACGACGTGGCTGTAATCCATAATTAAATAAGAAGAGCTGCTATGAGGAGATACAATGATTAAAAATAATTACAAAATCAAAGAAATATCACAACTATATGGAATTGGTGTAGACTCCTTACGATATTACGAAAAACTAGGTTTATTGATCCCTCGTCGTGATACAAATGGATATCGATTATATAGCCTACATGACATATACAAATTAAATATTATACGTGATTTGCGTGAGTTAGATTTTACAATGGATCAAATTAGAGAATATCTTGATAAACAGAGCATTGAAACCACACTTGAATTATTATATCAAGAGCAGGAATTGATACGTGATCGAAAGGCCAAACTTGAATCTAGACAAAATATCCTGAAAAATAGAATCGATGTGATTACTGCAGCGATGAACATTGAAACTGGTGTGTTTTCTATTAAAACGTTACCGAATCGTCCTTGTTTGAAGTTTGATGAACGGATCACTAGGGATGAAGAAATGGATTATGCCATTAAAATGCTACACCGAATTCATAACGCGTACATTACCGATCTGAGTAATCAATTATACGGTGCATCTATATCCTTAAACGAGGTAAGCCAGGGAATTAAAGGTGTCTTCCATTCTGTCTTTTTTATTTTTGATTCTGAGTTTACGGGTACCTTAGATTTTGATTATTTTCTTCCTGCGGGGAATTATTTATCACTCCATTACCGTGGTAGCTATGAACAAAGTTATGAAAAGGTAATGGAAGTTTTGAAGTACGCAAAAGAGAATGACCTTTCCCTTGTAGGAGACCCTTTCGAAGTTTACGAAATTGATAATCGTGATACCATGATGTCAGACCAATATTTGACTGAGATTCAAGTTAGGGTTAAATCGCCGATGGATTGATAAACGTTCATGGCGTCACATCCAATGATCCCAAAGAAAACCTATTTTTGGATACAGGGCTGTGAGCTGTTTCTTACTTTCAATTATTGTGGCTACGCTAACCAGCCCTTTAGCTTAATGCATAAATGGAAGTTCAGTAATTGGAGAAAGACTTGTCCTTGGAACGGGACAAGACCCTTCTCCGATAAAATGAAAAAGTCGCTTAAATAGCGACTTCAATAGGAATTTATTGAAATATAATAAAATAGACAAAATAATGTAATTACACTATTTTTTCAGCATTTCCCTTCGGAATAGTGACCCCACAGAACTCATACAAAATATCAGCCATGTACGTATCACTTTCTTTCATGCCATTTAACGCCCATTCAATTAAAACGCAATAAAATCCACCTACATAAAACTGAGCAATATAGTTTTCTTTGAAAGAATCGTCGTAGGTTTTAACTACAATTCTTGTAGCTAATTTGTGCAGGTATTCATTACACTTGGCCAGCAATAAGTAACTAACGTTGGACTTCACCAGATTTTCTACTAAGATTTTCTCATTTCTGAAACATTTGAAAAATAATAGGGTTGAATAATAATTATCAAAGTTCTCCCCTGCCAATGCCTGATCAAAAAAGTCAGTAAACACTTGATCAATGCGTTCCACGATTACATCCTCAATGATGTTGTAATTTCTATAGAACCCCATGCGTGAAACACCAGCTTTTGTACACACCTCGGTAATAGATATGTTATTTAGATTTTTGGTTTGCATTAATATCATGAGTGCATTGAAGATCCATTCTTTTGTCAGTGCACTTCTGACTTGATTAGATGGGTTTGACATTACAACATCTCCTTTTATGTCACACTTGCCTTGAAACGTATTGATATCTTTATGTTATACACATTATACTGAGCTCAACGAGACGTTACAATAGTAACATCTTAGCGAATAAAATCTGAGGAGGAATATAACATGTTTAAAAAATTGCAAGATACGGTGGCATTGGTAACTGGAGCAAGTAGTGGGATCGGTGAAGCAACTGCCAGAAGGCTCGCTGCTCAAGGAGCAACCGTTGTCCTTGTCGCACGTCGTAGAGATCGATTGGAGAATTTGGCTTCCGAGCTAAAGAACCTTGGAGGTGAAGTTCTTGTAATAGAAACAGATATAACAGATAAGAAGCAAGCGGAACATGCAGTTCAGCAGGTTATCGATAAATATGGACGTTTGGACACCGTTATAAATAATGCGGGACTCATGTTAATAGGGGGTGTGGCAGAGGCGCCCTCAATCGAATGGGAACGAATGATATCCGTAAATATAAATGGGTTGTTATACATATCCCATGCTGCATTACCGTATCTAATCCAATCAGCCTTGACTTCCGACCGGAAAGTTACTGATTTAATTAATATTAGTTCAGTATCTGGACGCAAACCATCGGCAGGGCAAGCGGTATATAGTCTCACGAAATCTGGTGTTGCAGCGTTTACTGAAGCACTGCGACAAGAGACTGCCGGGCTTAACGTTCGTGTGGCTGTTTTAGAGCCAGGTGCAGTGGGAACGGAACTAGGTAATCACTTACGTGACGACGTGCGTGAGCAACTTTCCAATATTCTGAGCCATATTGAAGTTCTTGAAGCAGAAGATATTGCAGAAACGATTGAATTTATTGTAACTCGCCCACGTCGCGTTGCGGTCAACGAGATTTTGGTTCGTCCAACAGATCAAGCCATGTGATTCTGATTCTTATTAGATACGGTTGCGATGCATTACGCATAAACATGATTGGCCTTCTATTGGCCTGCTAAACAAAAAAAAGTCGCTAAAATAGCGACTTTTTTCGGGTCTATCATTTCAATAATAGCGTCGTAACTTAAAGCAACTTAATCAGCTCTTCTAGCTCATCAACCAAACTTTTTGCAAGTTCAAAATTAGTATCTTTTAAAGCCAATTCAATTTTCATTTCAACAGACTTTTTCTTTTGTTCATTCTCTAGATAGTTTTCATCAAAATGACTCGTATAAATCATCTGTCTAAATTCTTCTATACTCATTTTACTAATTGTCTTGTCCTCAATAATTAGAACATAATCCATACCATTGACAACAGAATAGAAATCATGAGAAATCATGATAATCGCACCTTTATAGTCTTCAATGGCTTTCTCCAATGCGATTTGTGTATAGATGTCTAAATGGCTTGTCGGTTCATCTAGGAGCAATACGTTGGCTTGACTGGCAGAAACTTTAGCCAATTGAAGCATGTTTTTTTCTCCGCCAGATAAAGATTCAATCTTTTGATCAAGGATTTCTCCTTCAAAGCCATAGTTTGGAAGATACGATCTAATCTCGTCATACGTTTGAAACCCTGAATCAATGAATTCATTTAGTATGGTATTCGAATCTTTTAGCATTTCGCCCTGTACCTGAGATAAATAAGCCACGTTAACCTCAGCATTGATTTCAATGGAATCCTGATTGTTTTTAAAAATTTCTCGCAGTAAAGTCGTTTTCCCGGTACCGTTTGGACCGATCAGGGCTACTTTATCTGTCGATTTGATCTCAAAGTTCACATTTTCCAAAAGCAACTCGTCAAAGGCAACGCTATAATTATTGACGTTAACCACAACGGTGTCTTCCATTTCCTTATCGATACCAAAATGGATATTCGGCTGCTTGATATCGACAAATGGCTCTTTGATTCGACGTGCTTCCAATCTTTCTTGAAACTTGACTCTGGCTTTTAACGCTCTGCCTCTGGAGGCTTCCGAATTATATGTGGCAATCTCTCTAAGATTGTCGATGATGTGATCATATCTCTCAATTTCTTCAGCTTCAGCAACCGCGATTTCTTGCAGCTCAATCTTCGTCTGAAGCAGCGAGAAGTTGTAATCAATATAGCGCCCGTCAAACTCTTGCAGCTCTGTGTTTTCCAGGTGTATGATTTTGTTGAAACAATGGTTCAACAGATATCGGTTGTGCGTAACGACCAGCAGCATTCCCTTGTGGGTGTTAATCAATTTTTTAAGCGCGTTCAGGTTTTCAAAGTCTAAAAATACATCAGGTTCGTCCATAATCATGAAGTCTGGACGATTCAGCATTTCCTTCATCACTTGAATAAGTTTGAATTCCCCGCCGCTTATGGCGGATATACTAAGATCTTTGAGCTTCATGAGGTTGGCCAGGTTTAACTGCTTATTGATGTTTTTTTCGTAATTATCCCCATCCATCGCTTCGAAGGCATCCAAAGCCAATTGGAGTTTTTCCATCAGGGAATCCATATCCGATGTGGTTTCCATTTCAGCATAAATGGCTGTAATTTCATCTTGTATCTTGATGAATTCTTCTGCGATATATTCAAAAACAGTCATATCTTTTGTTTTGTCTACTTGCAAAAACTGACTCACATACCCGATTCTGCAATCGGGATCTATCTCTAACTTACCCTCGAACAAATATCGTTCCGGATCCATCAGGATATCGATCAGTGTACTTTTCCCACTGCCGCTTGTTCCAATAAAAGCACAATGTTGTGCCTCTTCAAACGTAAATGAAATGTTTCTATATAGTTCCTTTTGTGGAAATGAGAAGGATAAGTTTTCAACTTTTATCATAGTGTTACCTTTCTTTATAACTAAATTGGTGGCTATTATTGAATATATTGTCGAACACAGACTTTTAGAGTAACACTGTTTACCACCAAGTACAATCGATTTTTAACCCTCCAGTCTAGAAATGAGTATCGAACGTTATGAATGAATGCAAAGAGAGCCGATAACTGCGATTCTGCTCGCGGTCATCGGCTCTGCGCTTTAGCGTCTGGCTCTGAGATAACGGATCATTCAATTGTACTACATTGATTAAAGTTACCTGTTTATGCATCATAATTCTTTATGACTTAGCCATCTTGGGCATAGGATCCATGAGAGTATATATACGACTACACTGAAGGCAGCTACGATTCCATATACTAAAAGCAGATTTTCTTCGATGTTCATATAGTAGCCTAGCAATGTTCTTAATCCTGCAATGGCAAGTGCAGTAACTACATAAGAAAGGATTATTCCGGCAATACTTTTTTCTCCATCGAGTAAAAAAGAACTAGGGATATTCACACTGGCTGGAAGAAATGCAAGAATCAGCGCAAAGGATACATTCACATATACAGCAGATAACTCAAAGCTCGATAATATCATTGAAGCAATCACACAAATGATCGTAGCAATCAAAATTCCAAATAAACTAAGGAGCACATACAAACCATATTTGCTTGAAGCACTTTGAATCCTTGAGACAGGGAGAGTAGCACAAAATTTATCCCACTGCGCTGTTTTGTCATTTTGAATGCTCATTACTGCCATCATTCCAAATGAGGTTCCTGCGATTACAATCAAAAGCCAAGGAGAGCTTACGACGGACAAAACGATTCCAATGACGACCATTAATAATAGGGGGATAAGTAACGCATCCTTAATAGCATAGAAATCTTTAAGCATAAGTCCTCTCATGTTCTCTCCCCCTTTATATACAACAGCATAATATCATCAATGGTGGCAGGATCAATCACTGCATTCGGGTATTTCTTTTGTGCCAAATCTTTATCAGCAACTAATACTTCCCAAGCATAATCCTGCTTTCGGTAAGAGATTATATCTTGTTCTTCGAGAGCATCAAACTGTGCTGCACCACATTTAATGATCCCGTACTTATATCGCAATTCATCTTTTGGTTTGTTGAAAATTACCTTGCCGTTATGAATGAATACGATATAATCAGCGACTTTTTCCAAATCACTTGTGATATGTGAGGATACCAGGATAGAGTTACTTTCGTCCTGCACAAATTCCAAAAATAAATCCAGAATATCATCACGAACAACAGGATCAAGTCCGCTCGTCGCTTCATCCAATATTAGAAGTTTGGAACCATGAGAAAGTGCCACAGCGATAGACAGCTTCATTTTCATCCCTTTAGAAAACTCTTTGATCTTTTTGTCTGCAGGTAAGGATAGTTCTTTCAGCAAAGAATAGTATTTCTCTTCGTCCCAAGCTGCAAAGATATTTTGGAAGACACGGTTTAGCTTTTTAGGTGATAATCCTTCCGGGAAATTACTGCCGTCAAACACAACACCAATCTGATTGCGAACAGCATTGTCAATTTCCTGATCCTGCTTGCCCAAAATCGTCACCGTGCCGGAATCCTTGTTTTTCAATCCAAGAATCGAATTGATGGTTGTGCTCTTTCCTGCCCCGTTTTGGCCAATCAATCCCACAATTGACCCACGCGGCACATGAAATGATACATTGTCCAGAACAAAGTCGTGATACGCCTTTGTCAGTCCATTTACAGTCAAAGCATGATTCATGATTCTTACTCCTCCTCATAGAACAGCTTTAATAACTCGATGAGTTTTTCGACAGGAATACCATTTGTGCGCCCAATATCTGCGGCTTCCTGCAAAAGTCCCTCAGCTTTACGCTGGATTTCTTCTTGATAGAAATTTTTGTTCTGCGCGGATACAAAACTTCCCCGGCCTACGGTAGTCTCTATAAAACCGTCTCTCTGCAAATCCTCATAGGCTTTTTGAACAGTGATCACACTGACATGAATGGATTTTGCCATAGAGCGCATCGATGGAATGGGGTCTCCAGTCTTTAATTCCCCACTCATAATCATCGCTTTGATCTGTGATGTTATCTGTTCGTAGATGGGCTTACTTGTATTGCTGCTTATGATAATCTCCATATACATACTCCGATTAAATTATTTTTTTAGTAAAGGTTTACCCTCTTTATCCAGTAAAACGGTAAGTCCTGATCCAACATTAGGGAAAATAGCAAGTAGATATTGCACTCCAGTTTCATTGTCAGTGATGACTTGTGTCATTACTGCACTTTCCGCTTGAGTATGTTCCACTCCAAATCGAGGTTCTTTTTTCATCGTTCTCCTCCTCACTTTGCGTTTAAACACAGTCTTTTTATT
This sequence comes from Paenibacillus amylolyticus, assembly GCF_001570725.1. Taxonomy (GTDB): domain Bacteria; phylum Bacillota; class Bacilli; order Paenibacillales; family Paenibacillaceae; genus Paenibacillus; species Paenibacillus amylolyticus_A. Next base: position 2,358,907 of record NZ_BCNV01000001.1, on the reverse strand, counting down.
AAAAATTCGGCGCTGCAACCTGTACTATATTGTACTTATTATACAAGTTTGTCAATTATACTTATAAAGTCTTTAGTGCTTCCCCATCAATGCTATAACCGGCTACTGAGATCTCTCCCGGCATTATCGTTTCTCGTTAGCTAAATCCTATTGCAGTCTATAGGCAGTCTATAATGAAGGTCTTACGACAGGTGATACACTGATGCATATCTGGCACCCCATATAGGTTCATCTTCGTTATGGAAGATGAACCTGGGTAATGTTCCGATTAGATCAACTGCTTCTGCAAAAACATCCGTGAGTTAGGATGATACAGAAAAAAACACGAGGCGTGAAAGCAGATCCTCGTGTTTTTCTATTTACGGTAACTATGGTTTGCACCTTCCAAATACGTTGCTGATTAATGTAATTAGAAGTTTATTGTATAACATTCAAGGCTCGGTACATCATCGCCACAAACTGTGCACGCGTCACGTGTTCATCCGGTTTAAATTTTCCGTTATCCCCGAGTACAATCTTGAGTTCTGCCAATGCAGCGATGTAATCATAGCTCCAATGCGTTGTAGGAACATCTTGGAAAGCAACTGTTCCACCTAGTTTTATCTCAAAGGCGAGCGTCAAAATTTTGGCCATCTCTGCACGAGTCAGCGAATGGTTTGGATTAAAATTCCCATTAGCTCCATCGACTATTCCTGCTTGTTGCAGTGACATGATGGCTTCATAGTAAGGATGGCTTGGTGATACGTCAGAAAACGAAACTGCCTCACGTATGGGTTTAAACTCGAAAGCACGTGTGAATATTAGAGCCATATGATGGCGCTTGATGTGTTCATTCGGGTGAAAAGAACCGTCGGGATACCCTGCTATTATCCCTTGACTTGCTAGTTCCTCAATCATTCCTTTTGCCCAATGTCCTGAAAGGTCGTCAAAAGTAACGACGGGTGGTTCAGGTTCCGGCTTGGGTTCTTCTGGGGTAGGTTGCGGATTGGGTGTTGGTATCGGTATTGAATTTTGAGGAGGCGTTGGATTATTTCCTCCTGCATTATTGTTAGAAGAATTGTTTATACTCCACTTCGCATACAACGTCTTATCCGCTGTAATGACATCTTTCGTAAAGTTCCACTGGTTAGTGAGAGAGGCCTCCTTAAACCAACCGCCAAATGTATAACCTGGTCTCGTTGGTGTGCTCGGTTCAGTTGCCTGTTCATTGTAAGGTTTATTCTGAAGCGCTACCAGACTTCCTCCATTTGACTCAAAAGACAAGGTATAGTGATTAATTTCCCACGCCGCATACAACAGGACATCAGCTTCGTTTATATGGAAAGTATCATTCGCTACATAGCTTTTCCCACTTCCATCTGCTTCCGTATTCCAACCAATCAACGTAAATCCAGTCTTCACTAGACTTCCAACATTATCAGCGACGGTTACACTGCTCCCCGCTTCATAGGTTTGACTATCTAGGGGTACCTCTCCTCCAGTAGCTCCATTCCCGTCATAGCCCACACTATATTTGATAATGGTGAATGTAAGGGTAATCGAATTACCTGCGGCATCTGTAACAACAAGTACATAGGAACCTTCAGCGTCTACAGGTGTGCCACTTATAAAGTTTTGCCCGTTTAATGTTCCTGTACCTTCATTAAAGGTAATGGTTCGGGAGGAATTATAGCTCTCTCCATCTGTTACACCTGTAACGATCGGAGCTGTAGTGTCTAATGTAATACTTGCTTGGGCCGAGCCTATATTTCCTGCTCGATCAATTAAACGTACATACACCGTTTTATTACCATCTCCAGTGGGTAACGTATAGCTCTTTATGGAACTAAAGGCTTCAATTCCTGACCAAGAACTATTGTTATTAGAAAATTGTACCGCTACCACATCTGTTACACCGTTGCCTAAAGAAAGATTAAGCGTTATTTCACGATTAGTTGTATACACGTTGCCATTATTAATAACAATAGAGCCTGTTGGCACTTCGGTATCCCGTGTTATAGTTCTTTGATATTCAGTTGATTGGTTCCCTGCACGATCAACTAGTTTAAATTTTAAGACCGTATCTCCATCATTACTTCCTATAGCTAGCATAAAGCTTGGTACAAAAGGAATCTGTGTAAATGGGTTTCCATTAACCGAATATTGGATATGCGTGATATCAGTTACTCCCGCATCAGGACTTATTGAAATAAGTACAGCCGAACCATTCGTGTATTCGTTGCCTAGATTTACAATAATCGTCCCTGTTGGAGGGGTCTTATCTATTCGAAATTGAATCGTTTCTAATTGACTGCCTGCCGTAACCGTTAACGTGTACGAGCCTTCAGCAGTAAGCTGTGTTCCACTTGTAAATGGACTTCCATTCAAAGTTGCTGTACCCGTGTTGAAAATTGGCGTTACATTTGTATTGTATAGACCGCCATCTTCGACTCCAGTTATTTCAATATCAAGAATTTCAGAATACGTAATAATTAAATATGGCCCCAGACTGCCGCCATGTGCATGATTTTCGGTCATTTGTATAAAATGATCAGCATGTGTTATTCCTGCTTCAGCTGCTTCTTGAGCCGTCATACCCGATAGAATGAAGGTTGCTCTAGGATCAGGTTCCGCGGATTCCCTTGATATGTAGCTAGTAAAATTAAACGGAGCTAATGTAGGTTTAAGTTGGGGGACATTATTGGATAATAATCTTGATTGTGTAGAACCTGACGTTGGAGCTGGTGGCGATGTTATTCCACTATCCTGTGCCCAGTTATGATTTGTACTTGTTGAAACTTTTAGCGAAAAATTAGTTGTTGCCTGAAAAGTACCACCTGTTACAGGCAGATACAGACTCGCAGTTTCAACTTCATACCCTGCAGGGATTGTTGGCAAATTATACTTTAGTAATACCTGAGCCTCTAAGGGAACACCAAATGTTCCTTGATAGCCTACATCCAGATACCCGAGGTTTCCATCCTCATAAATCATTCCAGACTCATAAATGATAGTTGTATCCTCTGCTGCATAAATAGGTGACGAAACTACATTGGCAGAAGCTAAACTTTGATTATTAAAAATTACGATGCATGCCATACACACGATTACAACGATCATACTTGCAATCGAGACAACTCTCTTTCTCACCATGTACACTTCCTTTCATACCATTCCTTATTGTTCAGAATGACCTCTTTTCATTTGACTCCATCTCAACATCATAGTCTCGTCATAGGATATTTAAGTCCTACGAAAGTAGTACTCCACAAAAAAAACAAGGAAGCGGCCCTTTTAGGATCGCTTCCTTGTTAGTCACTCTATCAATTGTAGCTCTCTGGCACGGACGACAGCTTGCCCCCGCCGTTTTACACCCAACTTGCCGTATATTCTAGATGTATGTGTCTTGACCGTCGTCTCTGCGATGCCAAAGAGATCGGCAATTTCTCTGTTCGACAAGCCTTTTGCAATTGCTGTTATAATTTCCGTTTCTCGTTCCGTCAGCGGTTCCGTCAGCCCTGGTTGACTGGGACTAGGAACCACAGACGAGGCGTTACTTTCGAAAGCACTCGGGATTGTTGTATTCGCAGCTTCGTCTTCCAGCAGCTTGAGATAAATGAGCCGTGTTGCAATAAGCTCCAACATCTGAACATCCCTCTTTGTGAACACACCCGGCATCTGTTTATTTTCCAAGTAGAGTAGATAGAAAGCCTGTTCTCCCGGAACATCAATGGACATGCACAGAATCGACCTCTGCTTTCTTGTTGCGATATAAGCATCCTTCACCCAAAAACTCTGAAGCGCGTCATGCAAAATTAGCGGTTTGCCCGTCATTGTTGTATGACGTAAGACGCTCTCCGCATACAAGCCGGCTCCTTTTTCCTGATCAATCCATTCAGAACGGTTAGCTTCAATAACGAATTCATTATTTTGACGCTTCAACAACAGACCACGCTCTGCTCCAGTTTGTCGTAAAGCCGTTTCCAAGAGATTTAACTTCCAGTCGGCTGGATTCGTCTGTGCTAATCCATGGATGAATCGTTGCACAAGCTCGAGTTCCTCTTCACTCCTCAAGCCTTCACCCGTCTTGGAGCCGTTCTGGTGAGGTAACGATGTGCCGGTTTGAGTCATTTGGATCCGATCCTGTAATATAGGACCTTCATAACGTTTGTATATCGGGTCCAGCAATTTAGCATCTCTGCTTCTAATCTGAGTTACTTTGAAGGTGATTCCCCATTCGGCGTATGCCGCACATGCATCCATCATCGTAATTGCCGCTCCGGATCGGCTGAGCAGATCATCTTGATAACATACCGCAAGCCGTTCACAAGCAATGGCTTCCAGCAATACGTATTTCTCTGTTCTCGCCAGCTTGATTGCAGCCGTATATTGTTGCATGGCGCCCACTGATTTCCCTGAGATCCGTTCACCCTCTGCTTTGATTAGCAAGTATGCGGAGGACGTACTATCCAAGAAACCTCGCCAACTCTTCATCAATCGCAATTGCGCGCGTATGGCCTTGCGGATCCGCTTACGCTCTTCCCTATTCGTTTCGAAATACAATCCAGCTAATGTCAAAGCCTCGTAAACCCGGTGTTTACGAATTTGCATCCAATCCAGATGCAATTCGTTTACCCTTCCTCGCTGGGACCAATATAGCGCTTCTTTGTACCTGCCCGACAGATACGCCACCTCGAGCCGGCGACCACAGCTATAATTATCCTCGTCCCGTTGCTCCAACTTGCTGTCAGCCGGCACTTGTGGAATAGCGACAAAACTGTCGATCAAAGAATCGTCTTGCAGCACTGCTGCGTAACTGCTCGTCAGCCGCATCATGTCCAGTATCTTGTCGTCGGCAACCTGCCGCATGTTCTCCTCAAAGTATTGGAGCAAATCATTCAGGGCATATACATTCCCATGATTACACATAACACTGAAAATTAAGGCAGGATTAGCAAAGTCATGATCACCGGCTTCCATCGCTTGACGCATCGCAATGAACAGGACAACAGAAGATTCCAAAGGACTGTCCATTTGCTTGATCATTCCGCTCAGAAACGTAAATACATGCTTTTTCCTGAATGTAGAGGTGTTGGCGATTTGCAGAAACACCTGCTCAGCAATCGGAGTCGCTCGAACGAAGCCCGGAAATGACCTTTGCACAATCAATTCGTATGCGCCAATCATGGCGGCTAGGGACTCATTCACCCCTTTGTGCAACCCATAACGAATAAATCGGGCATACAATTCCAGAAGCGATCGCGCATCGTGTGCAAGCAATGGAAGAAACAACAGCTCCATGACATGGCATAATTCTTCATAATCCTCATCGCGTGGGTCGGACAGCAGAAGATGCTTCTCCCGTTTTCGATGTAAAAGGATCGCGGTTTGAGTCACTTCCTTTCCTATAGACAACAGTGAACTTTTCTTCCGAAGCTTCCAACCATAGGATCCTAGCGCCTCCATTCCAAATTGAATCGCAGTCTCATTGTCCGCGAGTGCATGGAATCGGATTAAAGGTGCCCAGATTTTGAGCCGCTCTGATCGGCTCAGTCGATCGCTGTCTTGGTTCAAGTCCACCAGCAGTTCTTTCCCACGTGCGCTATTGCCACCCATATATTCCGTCCATGCTAATAACAGCTGTAATCCGACACCGAGTGTATCTGGTACCTCCACCTTGCATGTTGCCAACAGATGAAGCCCATTTTCGGCATAATGCTTCCCTTTCGCATAACGCGCGGATGCCAACGCCTCTTGTCCCGCTTGAAGATTGTATTCTATTAATCGCTTCGTTTCTTGCTCTGATAATACAGAAGCTGCCAAGTTCAGATGATCAATCGCTGTTCTTGACAGGTCATCACGCGACTCCGGCGTGCGATCCAGTAGCATCCGTCCAATTGCTCGGTGTCGGTGGATATTGCGTCCAGAATCGAAGGCATATGCCATTCGGTGAATGAACTCATGGGCAAACCCATAAGTTAAATCCTGTCCATGTTCTTGCCCTGCTTCGTCTTCCTGATAAATAAACCCTTCCGCTTCCGCCTCTTGAAGATGACGGAATACCCTATCCACTGCTATGCCACACACTTCGGCCAAGAGTGTTAACGGAAATACCGGACCTATTGCGGCCGCCATAGCCAAGAACTCCTTACGATCTTCCTCAAGCTTGGAGAAGTCTTTCTCTAGAAGACGTAGATGTTCTTCCGACCTGCTTCGTTGCCGGGTTATTTCTGAGTCCCATACCCACTGCCGTCGTCTCTCATCAAAGTATAGTCTGTTCTCCCTTAACCATCCCTCCAGCAAGAGACGAACCGAGCCGGGATTACCACCTGCCTGATCGTAGACAGACCGTGCCAGCAGTTGAATTCGAGCGGATTTTTCATATAGAACATCAGAGATCAGCTGTCTCACATCCTCGTAAGCCAGTTGCGGCAGAGTCACTTGTTCCTGTGGATTCGCAAGGCATCTTTGGCTTAACCAAGACAGAAATTCCTCTTGATCAGCATTCGTTTCATCCTCAGCGGAAGTAATCACCTCTTCTGTACGATAAGCCCCAATTAGGAATAATCCATGCGTTTTTTGTGATAATGCAAGTTCACGAATGACGTCTTGCGTACCTTTGTCGGCCCACTGTAGATTGTCCATAAACAGAACAAGCGGTGGTTTACATTCAGCCATACAACAGATCAAGTCGGGCAGTAATTCTTCAAACCGGTCCCAGACCTTCGCAGCGTCCGAGCTATACGATACCTTCACAGCGTTGTCGAACAATAGCTTGGCCTCGGGCCAGCATGAGACGATGACCTGCTTTTCTGGTCCGAACTCGGTTTGAAGTTTGGCTTTCAGACGTGTAATGAGTTCAACCGGCTCACTCCACAGTTGATAGACCCATTCCCGCATCCCCTGAAGGATCGGCCCACACCGCATGTTTTGTTGAAAAGGTTCCGCTTTCATAACGATCATCCGGCCACCATACCGAATAACGTTTTGTTGGATTCTAAGGACAAGCGTCGTTTTACCCGTTCCCTCTTTGCCTATCACCCAACGAAATGTATTCTTTCCTTGAAAAGTCTGGTCCAATCCGGTCTCCATTTGCATTACTTCCGCACGACGTCCATACCACGAATCGGATAGGGAAAGCGTCCGGATTTTATCGAAACGTCCCACTTCCAATGGCGTAAACACTCCATCGTTATCCATCATTTTCTGATACAACTTCAGATCTTCAAGCACCCCATATGTACTCTGATAACGCTCCACCTGTGATTTGGCAAGTAATTTCATCAGTATCGCTTGCAGTGTTTCGTCTAACTCCGGTCGAATATCCGATAAAGGATGAGGAACCTTACGGGTGTGTACGGTATCCCAGTTGTCATCATTGTCAGCATGAAAGGGCAATTGCCCGGTCAACAACTCGTAGAGAATAACACCTAATGCGTAGAGATCACTGCGTTCACTCGGCACGAGATTGAGTCGTGCAAATTGCTCTGGAGAATGATAAGCTGCATGACTTTCCGTATGCCAGGTTATATGCGACGTTTTCCCCTGCCACTGCACGCTGATATGGTCTGGGCTTAGGTATCCAATGATCCTATTCTGCTCGTGTTCACGCTGAACCATCTCTGCCAGCATAATAGACAGTTCGATGAACATAGTAAGCTTTATTGGGGGATCTGCGATGTAGTCTCTTAAAATCTTGATGTTCATGCACACCTATCTAAGTTATATTTCGTTTCGGGAAATGGATATATATCAGAATTTAATCATAAAATTTTCGTTTTGATGAAATGGATTTATTAAGATACTTACTTAAATAAATTTTAATCTATGATGCAAGTAGAGTCTAGCTTACATAATACAGGAAGAGGAAGCAGACGTTACGCTTTTAAATAGGTATGAATGGTTAGAACTTAAATAATAAAAGGCGTTTGCTCAATTTCTGAGCAAACGCCTTTTATTGTAATGACACATTGAATAACGAAGTCAACTTCAGCTCGGGTGATAGCTGCTTTAGGTGTGAGTGTGGTGGCGCTGCCGAGTAGTTCTTCAACAGTTGTTGGAAAACGCCAACTCTTCATCGTTCATCTATTCATACTTCCTGTCCGGTATACTTTTCTAGCGATGCATAAATGCCTTTTTTACGAGCACGCTTGATGATTAGTCCAAAGAGACAACGTTGCAGCCAGCGTGGAATACCCATGATCAGAGTGTTTTGTAATGTTAATATTAAAGCGGTATGGGCGAGTGATCTGGGATTGCCCTTCTCATCGGTTAATCCATCGTCCATAAGCCCGTAATGAATGCGTACGGATTGCTCGAACTTGCTTGGTGGCGTTAATCGAACGCGAAATACAACAGGATGATCGTGATCGTTTGTAAATGTATGAGGCGTTTTGAGCGGGGCAATGCAACGTTCTCCAGTCACTAACAAGTGTTTTGTTTTACCCAAGGTAACTGTGAGCGTACCAGCGATCACTTCAAATTCCTCTTCGAAGTGATCATGAATATGTAGGGGGGGACCTTTGCCACGTGGTGGAAGTGCGACTTCAATTAATAAATATTCACCGTTCGTATCCTTTGCCGTCTCTATAAACGTAATTTGTTCACCTGTCACTTTATTCGTAACCGTTTGTTTCACTGATGATCGCTCCTTGTATTCATTCATTGCACAACGGATAAAAGTATCCTGATTGTCTTCGCACAAAAAAACTCCTATAATTCTCCCTACATCTAGACATTGTAGAGAGAATTATAGGAGCTTGTAGTCATACGAAAGTAGTACACTGCCATGAAAAGAACGATAATTAATATACTTCTAGCTGTGGCGCTCTATCCTGTCGGGAAGATGACAAAAGTCATCAAAACGAATGACTTTGTTCACTTATAAAAAATTTAAATATCCTCAATACTTAGGTTACACAAAAAACAGACGAGGTGTTTACTATGAATGTATTATCTTTAACAATCTCAATACTAATTGTCTTGCTTATTTTAAGGGGTGTTAATCAGGGCAGTAAGAAACCCTTGCACGAATCTGGACGGAAACTTTTAATTCCGATCTTATATATCTCTACATCTTTGTTTGAGTTGTTCGACCCTGCGCTGGTGATTACAACTGGCAGCATTATTAGCTCGGTTGCAATAGGTGCGATTCTTTCGATCCCATTAATTCTGGTGACGCAATTTGAACGGAAATCAGATGGCGGGATGTATTACAAAAGAAACGTATCTCTCTATGTGTTCATTGTTATTATTTTTGCAATCCGCTTTTTTGACTTCATGTTCATCACAGACATTGATCCCAAAACACTGGGATTCCTAAATAATGTAGTCGCCCTGTCCTATATTGCCATTTGGAGAATGGCAAGCTTCATTAAATTTCATAATTCGAAGTCTACACTGACAACAACTTGGAACAAAACTGCTTAACCTCAGCTGGTTGCCTTGTTTATTTCAGCAATCGGTACAAGTTCTTGTTGATCCCATTCCTTTGTTTTCTCATACAATATAAAAAGGCCGTTGATCTTTAAAGAAAAGTTCAACGGTTTTTTATTCGTAGCAGCTCATATTGTTCCGATTTATCTTTTGGAATTTCACGGATTTCAATGGATACTTTGGTTAGTCCTGATAACGTAAGATGGACAACCCAATACACGTAAGTCATCTTTGGGTCACATTACTTTTGTGTGACGAGTTGCTGCAATTCGGTAGCCCAGAGCTCCGGTGGATTCGGGTGAGCCACGATGTAGAACTCGCGATAGACCTCCTGCGGCCGATAGCCATTTCTGCTGATCCAACGCCGAAGTTTATTCCAGGTGGCGTCGGTGGATTCTGACCCACGATGAACTGTCGTGACGGCAGATTCGATACCTGGAAGTTCGACGATCTCGAATCCTTCTCCTGAGATAACCTCTGGTCCAACAGGGTATGCGGCGGAAACGATTAACTCGTAACCGTTGCCCTCCTCATCCTCTTCAAAGGTTGCGATTGGTACCGCTCCAACACTCACACCTGCCTCGGTAAGGCTGAGATAGAGTTGGTCGAACAATGGCCCAATGATTGGATCGATGTGGTTAAAGCTTTTCGCTTTTGTCGTGATGCGGGCAACGCGTAGAGATGGCAACGATTTGATCTCTGGTTTGTGTTTGACTTGCTTCGTTTTTGTTTCAGACACGACGACAGATTCTTCTGGATTATTTTCTTCTGAGTCAACTTCTTTAATTTGATCTTTCATGAGGTACTTTGCTGCTGCGAGGGCGTGAGTGCGGACGATATGCAGCAACTCATTGATCGATACCGACTCATTTGCTGCACTGCAATCACTTCCGTCCGGGCCATACCAGAAAGCCGGCGTTCCGCGGTAGCGCCAGTATCGGCAATCAGAAATTGCAACATCGGGTACCATCTCCGGTTTGGTCCACCCCAAACCTTCTACCGTCTCCTGCAAAATATGTGCCATCTCACTATCCGGATCGGAAACATCCGCCGAATCAACGCCTTCCAATTCGATTTCCGCCTCAGGGTAGCGAGCGACGATATCTCTCGCCTTCGAGAATACGACATACGGATCGGCTCCTACCGGAAGTACAACCGAAACTGAGAACATGCAGTCGGGAGAAATGACGCTTGGTGAACTACCGCCCTCAATCGTACCAATGTTGACCGTGATCAACGGCAGAATATCAGCTGCTCCCTCACCTCTCAGCTCATCGTATCGCTCGCGCCGTTGCGGAACGGAGATAATATCCGTGATGGAAGACGGTACGTCTACCTGAATACCTTCCAACTCATCAAGGTCACGGATGATGTCAGAAGCGATCCGGATCGAGCTTTTACTTTCGTTCGGATAGCCGGAAATAGCGCCTCGTGTTGCCACCCTTATATTTAACTGCATGTATCCTTTTGAAGCGAACGAGATTGCATCTGTTCCGGAAGGCTCAGCGGTAAGAACACAGTCCGCTTCCATCTCGCTCTCAATCTGATCGAACATATAACCAGTGCCCCGTCCATAACCTGTCTCTTCATCGGAGACAATAGTAAGGGATATCTTTCCTTTCAGTTCGTCTCGTAATTGAGACAAGTACGTGAAGGCGAAAAGCATCGCGGTTACGCCCGCCTTCATGTCGGAGGTCCCTCGGCCCCAAACACGTCCGTCTGCGATTTTTCCACTCCAAGGATCATCGATCCAACCGGGCTCATCTCCGGCAGGAAGTACATCAAGATGGCCATTGAACATCAGATGTCTACCCTCATTTGGCATCTGTACTGAAGAAATGATATTTGGCATCATTTCTTCGGCGTTAACTTCCTTGTATGAAAGACCTTCAGCATCGAGGTGACCCTGCACCAGTGCCATCGCATCCCGAGTATCACCCGGAGGACTCGGAGTCTCGCATTTGACTAGACGAGAGAAGAGATCTACGATCTTCTCCTCATCACGCTCGACCCATTCCAAAATCTGATCGCGAATTTTCTGCAACTGATTATCCATATCCTTGTCTCCTTTAAATGATAGATTAAGATGCGTGAAAAGAGGATTCCCCTCCTGACTTACCACTACATATCAGCAACCGTTCCAACTGCATCACGTCTTATGGTAACCATACTATCATTGATATTTAGTAGAATCCTGTCATTGAGTGCTCTTTGTGGATAGGTGATGTCCAGTAACAATGAATAATAACTAATCGATTGTAGTCAGAAGGATTAAAGTGAATATCAAATAACCGTTCCCTATTAGGAAACGGTTAAGCTGTGCAGCGATGAATTATTTTTTGACAATAGGAATCCAAATCTCACCCTTATAGTTCTCAGCTGTTGTATCTCCTAGCGGATATGCCTCTAGCTCTGGACCTCCGGCATGTTCATATCCAGTAGCGGGGAACCATTCTTGATAAACCCGCTGATAAACGCTTTTCATAGCTTCAGGCATCGGTCCCGTTGTGGTGAATATAGCCCATGTAGAAGCGGGGATTACACGTAAGGAAAGTCCATTTACTGGAACAGTTGGACTTGATTCAACAGCAATCATATATTGGAAATTTTCTGTATCTTGTTCATATTCCAAGCAGATTCCAAGTAAACTTTTGTCAGTTATCATGGATTCCAGCATGGCAGTGGTACCATCGAGTTCGGATTCCTCCCAGAACTTTTCCGTTTGATGAAACTCTTCTCCTTCCTGATGTAACACATCATAGTTTGTGCCAACAACAGTGAATGCCCCTTTTTTGACTATACGATAATCCATATCTTTGTCGCCTTTAAGTGATAAATGAAATGTGATACGTGGAAAAGCTTTAAGGCTAACTCCTGGATTTCGGGCCTCGGATGGCGAAATACCATGAATTCTACGAAATGCCTTTGCTAAGGACTCCGGTGTCTCATAGCCATATTTTAGTGCGACATCAGATACCTTGGAGGATGTCATTGCAAGCTCTTGCGCCGCTAATGTAAGTTTTCGTTTACGAACATATTCACCTACTGTTATACCAGTTAACATACTAAACATTCGTTGAAAATGAAAAGTAGACACATAAGCTGCTTTTGCAATTTCTTCAATATCGAGGTGTTCTTCCATTCTTTGCTCTATGAGGTCAAGCGAATTTTTCATTCCGATCAACGAATCCAATCATATCACTTCCTCTTACTCTTTAACTTGAATTTCTAAGTTCATTGCTATCAGTTCATTGTTATATGGCGCACTAGCTCTGCGTTCATGTTGTAACTGAACTCTGACTATGCAGCTGGAATCACTTTACGATATATCATCGTTGTTAGCACATCGTCATCTGACAGATCATGCACACATTCATCGACTTTCTCGAACCCATTTTTATCGTAATACGCATAATTACACGTTGTATCGGTCCAAAGATATATTGTTTTCCCACCCTCACGACGGCAGATTTTTTCCAGATGATTCATTAAAATGCTGCCACAACCTTGCTGAGTGCTAATTAAAAAACCAATCTTGAGATCGCCTGGTTGCATATGCTTGGTAAGGGCCTTTGCATTTTCCGTAAAATACTCTTGATACTCTTGTGCAATTTTTTGCTCACGATCAGAAAAGTGTTTGACATGCTCGTCATACCACTCATCAGCGTGTTCATTGTCATAGGGCTTAGCTACCAACAGAAATGCTACGGGCTCTGGATCTGCATAGCCATAAGAATAGTCGTAGTTCACTTGATCTACACGAATACTATATTCTGTAATAAAGTGCTTGAATTCATCTGTTTCATCCTTTAAGGTATCACCCCAAAACTCATACGCCATACGAGCTACAACATCAATATCTTTTTGTTCCATTGCAAATGTATTTTTCATTATTTATTCTCCTTCTATTCATAGTTAGGCGGGGATATTTCGAGTGTGACAATGAATTGCAGTATTTATGACATCTTCCTGTACAACTGATAGTATAGAGTATGGAGTAACTCCATAGTAAAGAGGTGATTTTAAACATGAACAGAAAACAATTAAAAACTTTTTACACTGGTGAATTTGCCAAACGCTTTGGAATCAAGAAAGATACTCTGTTCTACTATGACAAAATTGGCCTATTTCAGCCGGATGGGATAAGTGAAAATGGGTATCGATATTACAATACGCAGCAGCTCGATACGTTTTGGGCTATTCAATCTCTTAGAGCATTGAACTTTCCCATTAAAGAGTTAAAGAACTATTTCAGTGCGCCATCTTCAGAAAAACTGGCCAAGCTTGCCGAAGAACAACTCCTCAAGGTGGAAGATGAGATTAAAAAGCTACAGGAATTTCATTGGTTCTTATCAAAGTTAACTTCTATAGCGGAAGAAATAAAAAATGTAACTTTAGGGGAAGTCATGATTGTAGAGTTGCCAGAGGAACACGTAATTTACAGTTCTCCCAATCCACGTTCTGGTGGTACCACTAATGAAGAATGGAATTCGGATTACGAAATATTTTTGGAGCAAACTGGAATGAAGGGTCCAACTTTTATAGGTTCTGTGACTAGCATGGAAGATATTTTGCGAGGTCAATTTAGCCGAGTTGATCGTTTGTTTATCCACACCGAAATGGGCAGCGGCGATTTAAAATCAGCAGGTCTTTATGCTATTCTTTATCATAAGGGAGCCTATGAAAGCATAGCCGATGTATATCCGTTCTTACTAAATGAGATTAATAATCACGGCCTTCGTGTATCCGGTAATGCATATGAAGAATATATGGTTAATTCACTATCCACCAATAACGAAGCTGACTTTGTCACGAAGATCAGCCTGAAAGTACAATAGCAATTGGGTTATCTTTACACTATCCTGTCTGATAGTAGCTATCTGGTTTAGGTATAACTGAGCATATGCCCTGGGATTCCATTAATCTGAAGAACCTACTCAACAACATCTCTATTTTGAATAAATAAACATTTAGATTCTAATACACACATGAAAAGTAGAGCAATGTGCCTTTGGCAAACTGCTCTACTTTTATGGCTAGTCAATTAAACATTCCGATAGAGGATATGCTTCAAATGTCTTGATATTAGCATCAGGTCTTAGTATTTTCTCTTCATTAAATAGATCTAATGAATCACCATTTTCAACTTTCATGCCCCAATCATGGTTGGCAAGGGCTCCTTTACCCAGTGTGATCATATAAGCCCGCCGGTTGATATCCTTTCGCTGGCCCTATAAGGCTCCTCCCGAGCTTCAATGTGAAAAACTGAAAAGAGAAAGAATGGTATTAATAAGTCTGTGTTTGAACATTATATTAAGCATTATTATTCCTGAGCAAGGATTAATTCAACGTCCTCTTCTCGTCTACCTATACCAGTAGTCCAGCAACCCCTTTGGGTCAATCCTCCGATCTAAGCTGTAATTCGCTGGTCTTACCACGTATTTACGTTATTCTGCTGCGTGTATGCACGCCATCCCATCGGAACTGCAGAAGGTCAGCGCTACGATCATCACGTAAGTATTGATCAAAAAAAGAAATATGATAGTGAGACAGTACATCACGCAATAGATCCATCTTTTGTTTTCCCAGTAATCTTAAATACTTGAATTGTCGAGCATAATAGATGTAATCCGTGAAATCCATATGTTCCGTCTGATCGATTGTGATGAGATAGCTATCCTCTGAATTCAACAGGAAAGTCGTCCTGGCAAGGTACTCTACCGTTTTGCTACCTATCACCATGAATGGTTTACGCAGATCCTTGTTCCAAAACTCTCCGTATGTCGGGGCATCGATGTTAATCCCACAGCTAAAACGAGTATCATCAAGACATACCTGACTTGCAGTACATCCACCATACGAGTGTCCAGTAACTCCAATACCAGCTTGAAAGTTTAATTTCCCTTGGAACGGGGATGGCAGGATTCCATCGTTCAGTTGTTCAAGCTTGTCTGCGATAAACCGATTATCGTCCGCCCAGATATGAACATGGCTCCAGACTTTGGTGGATTTGAAATACTCGAAAAAATCAGCAACGGGGGGAAGAATCTCTTCGTCGGTGTACTCTTTTTTCTTCATGTCTTTAAATTTCTTCTGAATTTCAGGACTCATGGTTTGTTTGAACTCATTAATGAGAGATGTATGAGATTTGACGATGTGGCCATCAGGATACTTCAGTATGCTTGCTTCATACGGGTGCCCTATTGAAACAACAATGTAACCGCTACTGGCTAAATCGGAGCATAACACTGTATTTTGCGACATCTGGCTTGAATAACCGTGATTGAAGAATATAACGGGATAACTTTCGCACTCTGCAGATAGCGGAATGTCTCGATAACTATGCGTTTTCAGATGTTGGACTTTGGAAGAAATCAAACCGCGTGAGGATTTGCTGAAATGTTCAGCCTCTTCTTTTGATGTATAGGGAGACTGGTGCTTGCCGTAATGATGATCCGCAGGGTAAAAAATCATAACCGGAATGTGTCTCGGCTCTTCAGTGGTAAATTCAAATAGGCCTACTCTTGTATCATCCGTAAAAGACATTTCTGTCAGACCGACAACGTATGTCCCCATTGGTTTGGGCAATGCTTTGAGATTTCCAAACATCATGAATCCTCCTTCAGGATTAGAATACTGTCCATTTATAATTAGATAGGTTACCAACCTAATTGAATTATAATATACTATAACTCTAATACCGAAGAAGCTCAAGCATCCGTGTTGGGATTGAATCGAATGGTTGATGTTGTATACAATGAAGCAATAAATGAAATACATAAATGAGGTGTAATATTTGACATATACTAAAGAGAAAGATCCGAATATCGACAGATTCGTCGAAATGTTTTCCAAGATGGCGAGAATGAATTGGAGAAAGAAAACGGTATGGGGACTAAAAGCCAGTGAAGTGCGTGCTCTACTCGCCATCCGCAAAGGAGAAAGTCACACCGCAACCGTCTCTGAAATAAGTAGAGTGCTGCAGGTGACCTCTCCGACGGTAACGCAGATGATTAATAATCTGATCCAACTTGGCTATGTATCTCGCTCCACCTCCCCCAAGGATAACAGGGTATCTATTCTCTCATTGACTGAGAAAGGGAATGCCTGTGCGGACGAGGCGGATGAGAAATACACTTCGATCTTTGAAGGGCTGATTCATCACCTTGGTAAAGAACAAAGTGATCAGCTGATCCACCTGTTGGAGGAGGCATTTATTTATCTGGAAGAGAATGATCAGGTTTAGTTGTTTTTAATGGGTTGTATCGCATTCCACACATGTATAGGATCAGGACATAAAAGGGTCAAATTCTTGCCCCACACCGTGCTCTCCAAGCCCATTATTCTCTTGCTTCCACCAACGAATTAGGAGATTGGTCACGTTGACTTATTCACGATTTCTCATTTATAATTCGGACATTAAGAGTCAAGCAGAGTCTGCTTCCCATGAAAGCCTGGAATATGGACCTATAAACAAACTCAACAGTGAAAGATGTGAGGAATTGTGAGTAAACAAAAGTTATACTATGGTAAAGATATCGAGGTCATGTTTAATTCAGATGTCTGCATTCATTCCGGTATTTGCGTAAAGGGCCTCCCTGCTGTTTTTGATTTGAGCAAGCGTCCTTGGGTTGATCCTGATGGTGACACTTCGGAGGCCGTTGCCCGGCATATTGACACATGTCCAAGCGGAGCATTGACGTATAAACGTCTTGACAGTGATTCTTCAACACAGAAAGAGGATGAACATGCATAAAGTAGAACATGAACCTTCCAATAAAAGATTTCTTATTCAAGATAACGGTGACATTGCTGCGGTGATGACGTATGTAATTTCAAGTCCAGAGCTATACATAATTGATCACACATTGGTCGAAAATGCATACCGAGGACAAGGGCTTGGCGATGAACTTATCAAAGCGATGGTGGAATACGCGCGGGAAAAGGATATTAAAATTTTACCTTTATGTCCGTTTGCCAAAGGACGTTTCGAACGTATCTCCGAATACGCGGATGTTCTCCATCAATAAAACCAATATTGGTAGCTGATTTTCATATGGTTACACAACAATAAAAGGCGTCTATATCATGGTCTGAATGATATAGACGCCTTTTTACGTATCCTACTTATCCTTTATCGCTTAACCCAACGATTGTTTCAAACGGTCGCAACATCCTTGGCAGCATGCCATTCTCATAGTTGGTAAGCCAGATCTCTGAGAAGTTGAGGCCAAGCTGATCTTCCTCAAACTCCACGATGTGTTCAGTAAGGTTGCTTACTACCAGCACCTGTT
This sequence comes from Paenibacillus amylolyticus, assembly GCF_001570725.1. Taxonomy (GTDB): domain Bacteria; phylum Bacillota; class Bacilli; order Paenibacillales; family Paenibacillaceae; genus Paenibacillus; species Paenibacillus amylolyticus_A. Next base: position 2,341,199 of record NZ_BCNV01000001.1, on the reverse strand, counting down.
GGTCTGCCAGTGTACGTGTATATGCAAATACACTCGGATGATCCGGCATAAGAAGTTCATAAATACCATAAGTCAACGTATCGTGCTCTTTTCGCAGCTGAATCATTTGTTTATAATATTGAAGAATGGAACGTGGTTCCTGGAGTTGTTTCTCTACATTAATATGGACGTAATTGTCATTCACCTTTAACCATGGCGTACCCGTGGTAAACCCGGCCTGTTTGGCCGAAGACCATTGCATCGGCGTTCTGGAGTTATCACGACTCGAAGCCCAAATGATGTTCATGATCTCCTCATGCGACATCCCCTCTTCGCGTTTGATCTGATATAAATTCCGGTCTGCTATGTCGTTATAATCCTCTATGGATGGGTAAGCCACGTTTGTCATGCCTATCTCTTGTCCCTGATATATGAAAGGTGTGCCCTGCATGAAAAAGTACATGGCTCCAAGTGCTGTGGCACTTTCATACCAATACTCCGTATCATTTCCCCAAGTTGAAACTTTGCGAGGCTGATCATGATTTTCAATAAACAAAGCATTCCAGCCGACGCCTTCCAATGATTTTTGCCACTTGGTCAAGACGTTTTTCAATTTGGGAACATCCAGCTGCCTGTCTGTGCTGTTTTTCCAAAGGTCCAGGTGTTCGAATTGGAAGACCATATTAAATTTCCCTCTGACTTCACAGATCCAATCCAGCAGATCTTCTTGGTCCTCTACCTTAACTCCATTCGCTTCCCCAACAGTCACGACGTCATATCTGGATAATGTGTTCTCTTTCATTTCTTGCAGATAACTCTGAATTCCTTTTACATTCATATGCTTTTCAAAAGAAGAGATGTATTTAACGCCTTCTCGGATAGGCATGTCCAAGAGGCCCTCTTCTTTGTGAATATGGCTGATGGCATCCACACGGAAACCATCAATCCCTTTATCCAGCCACCAATTCATCATTTCATATATGGAATTCCGAACCTCTTTATTTGCCCAATTCAAGTCTGGTTGTTTCTTGGAGAACAGATGGAGATAGTGCTGTCCGGAGACTTCATCATATTCCCATGCAGAACCGCCAAAGATGCTCTCCCAGTTATTCGGTTCGTCTCCGTTCTTCCCATCTCTCCAGATGTACCAATCTCGTTTGGGGTTATCCAGCGAAGCTCTGGATTCAATAAACCACGGGTGTTCGTCACTGGTATGATTGATCACCAAGTCCATGATGAGTTTCATGCCGCGGTGATGCACTTCATGCAGTAATTGATCAAAGTCCGCCATCGTGCCGAATTCATCCATAATGGAACAGTAATCACTGATGTCATAACCATTATCATCGTTAGGTGACTTATACATCGGACAGATCCATATCAGATCAATACCGAGATCTTGAATATAATCCAGTTTAGATAGGATCCCCTTGATGTCACCAACCCCATCTCCGTTGGAATCCATAAAACTTCTCGGATAGATTTGATAAGCTACTGCTTCTTTCCACCATACTCTTTTCATTGAATACAATCCTTCTTTCTTGAGAACTGAACATGATATAACGTATTATGCTTTAATGATGAATAAGGTACATTCTGGCTTCATATGGACGTAATTTGCTCTCGGAGAGTTCACCTGTATAATTGGATATCAATAGCTGGTTCGACCCTGTTAATTGCTCCTGAAGCGAAAGTTCGGTCGTATATCCCTGGAAATTGCATACCACAAGAATTTTCGTACCATTCAGCGTTCGGGTATATGCAAACACGTCTGGGTTCTCTGGAAAGATCAGCTCATAATCACCATATACGATGACTTCATGATCTTTTCGTAATTGGATTAACTTCCGGTAATAATGGAATATGGAATTAGGGTCATTCAAACTTTCCTCGGCATGGATGTGCTTATAATTCGGATTCACCTTAATCCAAGTTTCCCCTTGTGTAAAACCTGCATTATCGGAAGTATCCCATTGCATAGGTGTTCGCGCGTTATCGCGTCCCTTGGCGTAGATCGACTCCATCACGCTGCGTTCAGGATAACCTTTCTCCATTCTTTCCTTATAAAAGTTGAGCAATTCAATATCCCGATAATCCTCGATCGCATATTGAACATTTGTCATACCCAGCTCTTCACCCTGATATATGTAAGGCGTGCCTTGCATGCCATGAAGAAGGGTAGCCAACATTTTAGCGGATTCGATCCTGAATTCTCCATCATTTCCCCAACGGGATACAATTCGAGGCAAGTCATGGTTGTTCCAGAACAGACTGTTCCAGGCATCACCTTTGAGCTCCGTCTGCCACTTTGACAGTACTTTTTTTAATGCCATCACGTCCAAAGGTTTAAGATCCCACTTTCCTTTGCCTTCTTGTTCATCCAAACTGATGTGTTCAAATTGGAAGACCATTGAAAACTCACTGCCGTCCGGATTGCTGTACAGTTTGGCGATTTCTGGAGTGGCGCCCCATGTTTCTCCGACGGTCAGCAGGTCTTCTGTTTTTTGAAACGTCTCCTTGCTCAGTTCCCTGATGTATTTATGCAGATTAGGTCCGTTTCCCGTAATCTTCAAATCCGGTTCTTTACCAATTAAGTCGATCACGTCAAGTCGAAAACCACCAACACCCTTGTCGATCCACCAATTGATCATATTGTATATCTCCTGACGGACTTTTGGGTTTTCCCAGTTGAGATCGGGCTGTTTTACGGAAAAAAGATGCAAATAATATTGCCCAATCTCAGGCACCCATTCCCAGGCTGAACCACCGAAGGTGGACCCCAAGTCGTTCGGAGGTGTTTCTTCCACACCATCTCTCCAGACGTAGTAGTCATGGAACGGATTGTCTTTTCCTTTTTTTGCTTCTAGAAACCAGGGGTGTTCATCCGACGTATGGTTCAACACCAAATCCATGATGATCCGAATGTCTCGTATCCCAGCTTCATGAATTAATGTTTCCATATCTTCCAAAGACCCGAACATCGGATCGATATCCTGATAATCTGAAATATCATATCCGTAATCATCTTGAGGGGACTTGCAAACAGGGGATAACCAGATCGCACCAATGCCCAGTTCCTGCAAATAATCCAATCGGGACACAATGCCCTGCAAGTCGCCGATGCCATCTCCGTTTCGATCTTGAAAGCTGCGTGGATATATCTGATATACAACGGTTTCTTTCCACCATTTTTTATTTTCCATCTTCCATTCAACCTCTCTAAGGTTATTCTTTGACCGATCCTACGACAATGCCAGTCACAAAGTATTTTTGCAGCAGCGGATAAATCAGCAATAGCGGGATAACAGCGACTACGATTTTGGCTGCGTTCAGGTTTTTATTCGAAATTTCAGTCAGGTTGCTGAGTTCACTGGAATTCGTGCCGGCTTGAAGCAAATCGGCAATATTCACGTTAAGGGACTGAATATAAGTCATTAGCGGATAATTACTGACTTTGGTCATATAGATCAAACCGTTGAAGAAGTCATTCCATGTCCCCACGATACTGAACAAGGCGACAGTCGCCAATGCAGGAATGGACACAGGGACATACACTTTGAACAAGACCTGAAGCGGATTCGCCCCATCGATGAACGCTGCTTCTTCAAGCGCCTTAGGTACAGCGGAGAAGAAATTCATCACGAGGATGACACTGAATATGGGGACAGCGCCTGGCAGAACCAGTGCCCATATCGTATTCAGCATGTCCAGGTTTTTGATCAGCAGATAACTCGGGATCATGCCTCCACTGAACAACATGGCAAAAATCATGATATTCATATAAATGTTTCTGCCTTTAAAATCCCTTTTTGATTTGGATAATGGATAAGCCATCAAAATAATCAGAATCATATTAAGCACAAGGGTAAGCGCGACACGTAAAATGGAGATGCCAAAGGAACGCCAGAACTGTGCATCATCAATAATTTTGCTATACGCTGCGGTTGTAAAATTGACCGGAACGAGACCTACAGCATTTGCTGATACAGCCTCGCTGCTGCTGAATGATATGGCGACGATATTCCATAACGGAAGAAGGCAGACCAATGCCAGCATAATAACGATGGCATAGATGACAAACCGGCCAATTCGTTCTTTGAAGTTTGCAGAATAGGACACAGATTTGGCCTCCTTAGAATATTTTTCGGTCCGTATATTTTTTGGCCAACTGGTTGGCAGACAAGAGCAAAACAATGCCGATTACGGACTTGAACAAACCAACAGCTGTACCGAAGCTATACTGTCTTCCAACGAGACCAATCCGATAAACATAGGTATCCAGAATGTCGCCTGACTCATAGACAATCGGGTTATACAGATTATAGACTTGATCGAAACCGGCGCTCAAAATGTTGGTCAGGCTCATTACACCCATGAGCAGAATGATAGGTAGCATGCCTGGCAATGTAATATGCCATACTTTTCTCCACCAACTGGCTCCATCCATGCCTGCCGCTTCATACAGACCGGGATCAATGGACGTAATTGCTGCCAAATAGACGATAGAGCTATAACCAAACTCTTTCCATACGTCTGTACCTATAATCAGTGGCTGGAACCAAGTGTTGCTGCCAAGGAAATTAATATTTTCCAGACCAAAGAACGCCAACATTTGATTCACAATGCCATCCAAACTGAACATGTTGACAACGACGGATGCGAGTACAACCCAGGATAGAAAGTGTGGCAGATAAACAATCGTCTGCACGGATTTTTTGACGTATTTGATACGAATTTCATTTAATAAAACGGAAAAAATGATGGCCATCATCGTTCCGAGCAGAATCTTGCCAATCGCAATGACCAACGTATTGCTGACGACCTGCGCGATATCCGGCAGCTTGAACATATACATAAAATGCTTCAGGCCTACAAATTCGGAGCCGAACATGCCCTTGGCCGGTATATAGTCCTGAAATGCCGTAATGATGCCGACCATTGGAACATAACTGAATACAAGCAAAAACAAGATCCCTGGCAACATCATCATATGGTACATGGCTCCTGGACCAAGCCGGCCCCTTATTTTCGAATTCCCCTGTTTCATGGATGAACCCCTTTCGTTGAAGAAAGGCTGCGTATCGCAGCCCTGCTACTGTTCATGGATGTCTATTGTTTCGATGCGATCTCGTCTTCAATTTCTTGAATGACTTGATCACCACCTTGTTTCTTCCAATTGCTGACGAATGTATCGAAGTACTCGAGTGGTTCTGAACCCGTTACAATTTTGATAAACGATTCCTGCTCCAACTTCGTCAGATTGGCCCACGTCTGTTTCATACTTGGTGTAGTGCCAGAGAACGCAGGTGTCATCCAGACGAATTTGTTTTCCTGTGTCAGTTTGTCGATCAGTCCAACTCCGTTGATCCGCGAATGATATTTCGACCAAGCCGTTACATCATCCGTATCCATGTCACTCAAATAGGTTTTGATGCTTCCGATATTGTTCTTCGATTCGGTTGTGCGAACTTCATCCAGGGAAATTTCTCCTTTAATCCCGCGAACCACGTCAGAGTAATCATCGAGCAGCGATGTAGCCGAATTGACTTCGATATTAAACGGTCTCGTGGAACCGTCTACCCCGGTCTCCTGATACTTGGCAGCTTCCGGCATGGTTGTTGCGACATTTTTATCATTGGCCAGTTTATCGTAGAACAGGTTAAGAATCTTAACGGCCAGTTCAGGATGTTCATATCCCTTTCTCACCACGATAAACTGATTGGATGGATTGGCATGAGCCACGTTGACCTTGCCGTTTGCATCCTCCAGTGTGTAAGCCGAGAATTTCGCATTTTTATCCATCTGCTTCGCGCTGATCAGTCCCCAGTCAGGAATATGCCACGGTCCAAAGGCGATACCGCTTTGACCGTTGGCGTAGAGTGCGGTAATATCATCAAACGTGCGGGTTCCAAATTGCGGGTCAATTATACCATTCTTGAACCAATCTGCCATGGTGCCCAGCATCTTCTTCGTTTCTTCTGTCGTGGAACCATACACGATTTTGCCGTCTTCACCATTCATCCAATATTGCGGAAAGGCTCCCTCGGTTGAGGCCACACCCAGCATCGTATAAGCAGAGCCATTATAATCTGTTGTGTTCATCGAGTTCACAAAAGGAATACCTACCGGGTTCCCGGATTGGCCAGGATCTCTTTTCAGGAATTCCAGCGTTGTCTTCTCCACTTCTTCCAGCGAAATCGCGCCGTCACCATCTGCATCAAGTTGAATCCCCAGCAGATCCAGCCAATCTTGCCGGACCCAAACCATCGTTGGTGCGGAATCCAGGGAAGTCGCCGGAAGGCCCATCAACCGTCCATCAATAGTTGCATTGTCTAATGCACGTCCATCATAGGAATCGTACATCTGCTTGATATTATCCGTGGCATATTGATCGTAAATGGACGTCAGATCCTCAATCAGGTCGTTATCCACCAGCTCTTTCAGTTCATCTTTGGAATCAACACGCATCATGTCGGGCAATTCCCCGGATGCGATGGCAAGCGAAACCTGACGGCTATAATCTTCGCCATTGGCTTCAAATTGATCTGTAATCTGAGCGTTAAACGTATCTTTGACCAGCCTCGTATATGCGTTGTTCTCATAGGTATCACCAGCTGGCAGTTTCGGGTTGGCTGTGGTTACCCGTCCCATGGTTACGGTAATCTCATCTTTATAGGCACTGAATGGATCTCCTGGCGTTACCTCATATTTGCCTGCTTCCTCTGCAGTAGGAGGATTGGAAGAGCTCCCGCATGCCGCGAGGGTTGCCACCATCAAGGCAGACATGGACAGCACGGCCAGACGCTTCGTCATCAGCTTGCTTTTCATAGACCATTTTGTTCTCATCTAGTTCGATTCCCCTTTATTCTAAATATCAATTATGTTTACGCTTTCATTATAAAATGGAGTGAAGGTCCATCGAGATAGGGATTACACGTCCGTTTGGATAGAGAAATGGTTACAGTTTCAGTCGGTATTATAAAGCACGGTTTCGTTTGTGAACATTTACCCTACCTACTGAACTACATTCGTCTAACTACGCTTATTTTTGATTAAAAACAAAAGCCGGCAGCTCCTAAAACAGGAAGCTGTCGGCTGCTAATTCCCTCGGCCTTGCTGCCGATACTCACTTGGGAGAAGGCCTGTCAGTTCGCGAAAAATCCGGCTGAAATATTTCTCATCCGTATACCCCACTCGCTCTGCAATCCAGAAAATCGTGTTGTTGGTATTGAGCAAGTACTCTTTGGACTTTTCTACCCGGATGAATCGGGAGTACTCATTAAAGGTTTTTCCCATCAGATCTTTGAAACATTGACTGAAGTAGCTTCGGCTGATATTGAGTTGTTGCGAGAGACCGGAGGCCGTATGGGCCTGCTCCAAATCCTGCTGCACGATCATCACTGCTTTTTTCACGGCATCAATAATTTCCTGTGAATATGAAGTCTGTTCATCGGCCTTTCGAATGCCAGCAGCTGTCTGCTTGATCCATTCTTCAACCTCATACCAAGACTCGAAAGAATGGATCATCGAGATTCTTCCAAGGGTAGTTTGGGCAAAAAGGTGGTTCCACTCCATCACGATCGAATACAGCAATCCCATCAAATGACCTTTATGTAATCGTAATGATTTGAACTGGTCAACAAGTTGGTTGTAGTAGCTGTCATGGTGGGTCCAAGGTGTTTGGAACCAACTTTGCTTAATCCGGTCAATGTCTTCATCCTGCGGTTCTTTTGAAAATGTATCTGCCTCATTCATCGAAACTGCAATAACTTGGTTATTGGGGTTGTACGCATAGAATAAAGACGTCTCTGTATAATTCATAATCCAGCTTTTAATTTGCGACCACGTGCGATCTTGTACATCCGTCAGAACCAATAACGTACTTTGTGGGATTTGATCCAGGGAATCCTTCAATTGATGAAATAGTTGATCCTCTTCTGACGGGGGTGCAGCCCACATGCAGCTATTACGCTCAATCTCCCACTTAACCTCATCTTCAAGTGAAGTTAGCTCCATTGGCCACTTATGTTCCAATTTGCGATCCTGGGAAACAAGTGCATACACATTGGAATAATGGACATTAATCTCATTCAGTGTAGGCATCTTTCTTATCGTGTTCATCAACCCGCTAATTCGGGTATGTATTCGATCCAGAACATGTTCGAATTGCTCTTTCTCCAGTTGCACTTTGGCTATATAGTCAATGGCTCCCAGCCTGAGCGCTTCCTGGATATAATCGAAATCCTGATGCAGTGTTAACACAACGATATGAAGTTCCGGATAGAGCTGCCTCGCAGTTCGCATCAATTCAATCCCCGACATGACCGGCATCGCAAGATCCGTCAACATCAGATCGACCGGCTGGGATTTCAGGAAATCCAGTGCTTTCGCTCCGTTGCTGGCCTCTCCTACAACCTCCATGTTGAACTCGTTCCATGGCATCGCAGAGCTAATGCCTTTGCGTACCAGCTTATCATCATCTACAATCAATACCTTAATCATGACGAGATATCTTCTCCTTTAATAGGCAATACAAGCAGTATGCTTGTCCCGGTACCCAATTCACTCTCGATCACCAGTTGTGCTTGATCCCCGTACTGTGCCTTCAACATGCGGTGAACGTAATTGAGTCCGATACCCATTCCTACTTTTTGATGTTCAGCTACACGATTGTTCAGCAGATTATGAATGGTTTCCTCGGTCATACCTGCTCCATTATCTTGGATCATAATGTTCAGCGTTGCAGTGCATGTCACTTCAATTTGAATAAAACCTTCGTCACTCAATCCATGATATAGCGAATTTTCAACCAGCGGTTGCAGAATAAAGCGAGGCACAGGAATTTGAAGCACTTGCTCATCTGCAGTAATGCGGACGTCAAATTCAAAGTCATAGCGAATTTGCTGCAAAATCAGATACTGCCTTAGCGCATCGATCTCCTCTTCCATGGTGGATACTTGCCCTAATTTGCCCAGGTTGTAATAGAGTAACTTGTTCAATGATTGCACCAGCTTGTCGATCTCCCCTTGGCCGTTCATGACCGCCAGCCAGTGCACCGTATCCAGCGTATTCATTAGAAAGTGCGGGTTGATCTGATAGAGCAGCTTTTCCACTTCCAGGTCTGCACGAATCTTCTCTTTCTGCTGCACTTCCGTGAAGAGGTCACCAATTTGATGCTGCATATTCGAAAATTCACTGAGTAGAAAATCAAATTCGGGAATCTGAGTGCGAGCTCGGCTCACTGTCCTTTGTGGATTTTTGGACATCCCGTTGATTTCCGAATGGAACAGGCCAAGTGGTTTGTAAACCATCTTCCACAGAAGCCAAGCAAGAAACACGGTAAAGCCGAGGAAAAATAAAGCGACCAGCAAAATTTGAAGCAACCACTGGTTTTTCTCCTGTTGATATTGAGCCTGCGAAATGACCGATACGACGCTCCATTTCTGTGAGGAATCTTCCTTGAACCAGTGATACCCTCGAGATATTCCGTCCTTGGCAGGATCGACCGTTAAGCTGGAGAAATTCTCTCCGACCTTCATGGCCTCCGGTATTTCACTGTACACAATGTTTCCTGTACCATCCAGAATGAGATGAGATAATGCGCCGTTGTATTGATTGTAACCTAAGATATCCTGTGTAAGGCGAAAGCCGGATTCTACGTATATGTACACGTCGTCCCTTTTGGGCAGTTGTACTTTTCGCACAGCAGACAGAACAAGTTGGTCATCAAACCGGTTCATGCTGATATGGGGACCATAATACTTAATGCCATAGGTTTGGAAGAGCACCGGCAAAGACTCAGGAGAAAAATGATCCTTAATCGGAAAGTTGCCGAACTGCGTAGTGTCTTCTTTCTGGAAATAATATAAGGTCAATCCGATATTCGGATTGGTAAACGTGACCACACTTAACTCGCTCTTTAATTCGTCCCTAGCCTCGATTAATTCGAAGATATCGGAGGACGGATTCAAAAATTCATCCAACCTTTTGCCTACAGTACCACCGTAAGACAATTGCTGTGTAACGTGATTCAGATTGGTGATGGAATTCTCCAATGAAGATGTCACCTGCTGTAAATTGCTGCGAATGCCATCATCGATCTTATTTGCGAAAATGGAGTCAATGGTATAGTAAGAGATCGCAAATATGCTGATAAAGGGGATAAACGCACTGAGAAAGAACAATAAAAAGATTCTTTTTTTGAGTGTCATGGGAACCGATTCTCCTTCTGAAAATGAAACAGCAAGCCTCCTGCGTATGGAAGCTTGCTGTGAATATACATACAGCTATGCCGGTTATCGTTTTCTCCATAGGCCTCGTCCAATTTCCTTTCATCATTATAGATTGATATTCAAATAAGTCAAACGCTTTCATGCTGAGTGCATATAAAAAAGTGCTACTCCTCAAAATGATGAGGAATAGCACTTTTTATATGCGTACCTTACTTCAATTCCAATCACTTGTTGTTACGGGAATGCCTCAAACATTTTAGCCTACTCTCTTACAGTCACATTTAATTTGTGTGATCTGGTTTCCCCTGAAGAATTACGAAGTACAGCTTCATACTCGTAGATTCCAGGTGCCTTTCCAGAGATTGCAGTAACCGCAGACTGTGCACCAGGAGAGTGAGAGTGCAGCGATTGTGTGTCAATCAAAACACCATTTTCGTAAAGTTCGTATTCGGTTGCGTTTGTTCCCCACCACAGATTCATGGTGACATTAAAGTTGCCGTCACCGTCCCAGTTGTCGTTCGACAGAACGGCTTGCCCCGGGGAAGCATCCGTGACGATGACTGTCAGCGGAACGCTCATGGTTTTACCCAGTGCATTAATTAATTCTCCAGTATAGATATAGGTACCATTTTTCTTTCCAGTAATATCAACTTGAACAGATTGGGCGGACGGGGATTGATCGACCAGAGAAATTTCCTTAATCAATTCACCATTCTCATACAGCTTGAACTGATTGCCGTTATTTCCCCACCACAGATTCATCGTGACGGTATAGTCCCCGTCTTTGAGCCCTGTGTCGTAACCATTGTTATCAGATAACACCGGAGTGCCAGGCGCTCCGTTCGCTAGTGGCGTTCCCTGATGGAGCCATTCCTCCCACTTAAGCAGCACATCTGCCTGCTCATCCGAGAATACGGTTCCTCGAGCTGCTTGAACGTCATTACCGTAGGATGCAAGAAGTTGACGCGCTTTTGCTCCTTCACGATCGTTTGCTGCCTGTTTGGCCTGTTGTAACGTGTTCGCAAGCTGATCAGCAAGAGCGCCGGCATTAGGAGCGATCGATTCATCTGCAAAGGCGTTGGTCAGATTGATCAGGCTGTCGAATGTAGCAATAACTGCAAAACTATATTCTACCGTCTGTTCCCACCCAGCCAAATCGGAGACGGTTGCCGTAACGTGGTTTAGGCCGGGCTCCAGTGTATATGCCGGAGTGTCCAGAAGCACACCCTCCGGTTCTGCCACACCAGAACCCGTATCGGAGGCTGTATAGCCAATTTCCACGTGCTGATCAATGGTGTACTCGGTTTGACCTTGAATTTCAATGGTTGGAGGTACGAGATCAATGGATAAGGACAAAGACTGTTCACTCTCTTTGTTACCGTCAACATCGACGCTCCAGTAGGTGATGGTATGCGTTCCTTCTTCAGTTAGAGTCAACTGTGTGCCACTCACTGTTTCCCCACCATTAATTTGATAATAGGTTCCTTCGATTTCGGAATCTTCATCAACTGCTGCAAAGGTTACTTGGACTGGAGAAGTATACCAGCCGTTCTGCGATTCTCCTTCTACAGTTGCCGTGGTATGCGGGGCTTCCTGCTCCGGAGATTCCCCTTCCAGCGTAACAAAGTCAGACAGCGGTATATTCAATTCCTTCACAAGACGTGCCACGAGTTCAGACACCTTGATTGCACCGTTCATTTGCAAATGTGTGTTGTCTTCGGTTGTACCTACCCACATGAATATCGATTTGGTTCCTTCTGTGCCAAGCTCCTGGAAATGTTCCCAACTGGCTTGGTTCAGATCGATGATGAGTGTGTCCGTTTCCTGCGCCGTTTCTTTCATCGCCTGTACGTATTCCGGGAAGCTCTTGTTCAGCACCTCTCCGGTAAAATCACGACGGTTCACTGGCGTGACCAGAACAGGAATCGCACCTCTTTGCAGAGCGCCATCAATGTATTCTTTCAGATATACCTTAAACTGTTCGGGCGTAAGATAACGCTCTGGACGTGAAGGTGTGGAATCGTTATGAGACCATTGCATGAACAGATAATCGCCTTCATGAATGTCGAGTAAAATATCGTTGAGATATCCACCGACCAAGAAGGTTTTGCTGCTCAAACCTCCAACTGCCCGGTTATCAATACTGACTTCATTTGCATCAAAATATCCACCCAACGTTTCTCCCCAGCCTGCTTGCGGACGATAGTTTTCCGCGTAATTGGCCACAGTGGAATCGCTGGCCAAATAAATAACAGGTTTATCGCTTGCACTGTGATCTGGCAGACGCTCCAGCTTCAGCGCATTGATCTTCGGTGCATTTCCGGTGAAGTTGAAGTTAAAGACACCATCGATCAGGGCAATGTCATACGTGATTTCTTTGAATTCGCCCTTGGCAATGCTTGTAAGCGGCAGCTTGGTCATCTGCTCTACAACAACATTCGCGCTGGTCGATTCTTGAGTATCCCCGATGGTCATCGTTACCCGGTAATTAGCCGGCTCCATTTCCACCAGGAAGGAGGTACCGTTTACTCGTGTGAAATCTTCCTTGAGCGAATCTCCGGTTTCCCGGTTCTCATCTTTGGTCAGCGCAGTATCGGCAAATCCGTACCCGTTACCTTCGATGTACGCTCTTTTGGCATCCACTTTGATGTATCCGTCGGCTGCGCCGCCAGAACCAAAGTCAAATTTGTATTCACTTAACTCTTCGCCCGGTTCACTTGTCAATGAATCCTTCGCGACAGTTAACATGTTAAGCGCATGGTCAACTTGAGCTTGGGTAGCTTCCGTATTGAAAATGGCTTCCGCAGCTGCCAAAGCTCGGTTCACCACAGCCTTCGATGCATCTGTATAATCCGACAGATCCAGTGCTTTGATCTCATCGTACAGAGCGATCAATGCAGTCTGATCGCCACCCTCCGAAGAGAGCTGCGTGCCTTCAATTCGCACGTTGTCGATCTGGGTAGTCCAGTTCAACGTGCCTCCACCGCCTTTTCTCGTTCCCAGGAACCGCATGGATCTGACATTGTCCGCATATGCGGCGGAACTTAGTGAGATATCTGCAATCGTTTGGGTAACTGTCGGATCCGCAATGTTCGTTAATGTAAGATCAAGTGTTTTCTCGGCAAAATTAACGGTAGCATCCACATTGACCCACTGGTTCTTGGAAATATCTGTAGCCGTTCCCCCTTCAGGTATGGCTGTATCCCCTGTGCCGTAATCCGGATTATATGCACCGACAAAATAATGAATTTTGGTGCTTCCAGTTTTCGTAAACAGCGTGAACAGGGCATTTTCGTTCGAATCCTGGACCGTGAGATGACCTTCTGAGGGATAGGCAGTCACATTACCGGATTGCCAGTCAAAGTTCACGTTCACCTGATCGCCGTTTACGGCATCGAACAGACGAAACACCTTGGCCCGATTGCCCGATCCGGAACCCGCGACGGACAATACCTTATTTCCGGATTGTTCAACCACCGTTCCGGTCATGGTTCCTGCTATACCCGTGGCATTGACCATGGCATACTGGTAGTTGGCAGCATCGCCTTCAAAATCCTCCTCATAGAGCTGGATTTCCGGTTCTGGCTCAGGTTCGGTAATATCCGGGTCGATGACCAGCGATGAAATGCTCAGCTCCAAGTCTTTGACCGCACCGGCAACGAGTCCGGCAATTTTCTGCGCACCATAGCTGCTGAAATGCGTATTATCGTTGATCCCATTCGGGTATTTTGGATATTCACCCGGATTAGCATAAAGGAACACTTTCTCCGTAGCTGTATTACCAATTTTGTCATAGTACGCAATACTTAGCTTGCTGAGATCAATCAGCGGCACATCAAGCTCCTCCGCCACTTCTTTGGCTGCCTGCACGTATGCCGGGAAGCTGACGTTGAATTCTTGAGTCACCGTGTTGAAATCTCTGCGTCCAACCGGAGTGAGCAATACCGGTGTAGCGCCGCGCTGTTTGGCACCGTTTACATAACGAGCTAAGTAGATCTTATAATCCTCAGGGGATGCATACCGGTCCGGTATCCCTGCACTCGCGTCGTTATGACCAAAGGAAATGAAGAAGAAGTCCCCCGGCTTAATTCGTTGCAGGATCGTATCGAGACGACCGTCTACCATAAACGATTTGCTGCTTCGACCACCGATCGCATCGTTCACGATCACTGCCCCATTGGAGAAATAACGTCCGAACTGCTGCCCCCATCCCTCTTGAGGAGCTTGCATTACACTGTACGATTGCATGGTTGAATCACCGGCCATATAGATCGTCGTTGCCGCACCAGCCGCTTTCTCTGGATATTTCTCGATGAGGACGTCTTGGATGTCTATGGCTGTACCCGTGAAGAGAAGATCGAGCTGTCCATCCACCAATGCAACATCATAGGAATACTCCAACGGTGTTCCCGCTGTCACATTCGTTACAGCGAGCTTCTGAACGAATTCGGATTTGACCCCGACGTTCGAGTCATGTGCATCATTGCCTAATCGTAGCGTCACCTTATAGTTGGCATTGGGCAGGTCAACAGCAAATGTTGTACCTGTCGCAACCGAAACCTCGTTTACTCCTACGGTAACACCGCTTGTATCCTTGAAGCCGTATCCCGTCTCTTGTGTGTATAAGGTGTCTTGTATAGCCGTATTTCCTGACGCTGTCTCTGTACCGAAATCAAAGCGGTAAACCGGCTCCGGCATTTCTGCTTCGCGGGTCAGCGCGAGATCGGCTTTAGGGAATTCTGTAGCTTCCGCTCCAAGATAAAAGCCGGTATGAGGCGGCTGGTTGTAGGCTACATTTTGCCAAGCTACGCCAAGTCGATACACAGGGTCCTGCATCAGCGTAGGGATGCGATAGTCTGTAGGAATGGTCGTTGTATAGAGACGATACTCTGAACTATCTTCGCTCCGCAGCAAAAGTTCCTCACGCCAGTCCCCCAGAATATCCGCCTGAAGCGCCGGATTTCCTTTGGTATGATTGTTCGTTAATGTACCGGTTGCCCGGAAGATTTCATCCAGTTTTTTGTTCTCGTAATCCCATTTAAAAATGAGTGGAATTCCTTTCGCGGTACTGTTATCCCACTCATGGTCAAACAGCTCCCGCTGAAGATCTCCATCCCACCAGATCGCAAAGTTTGCGGTTTTTGGTCCTTCTTCCGCAGTGTAGATAGCTTCTCCGGCTGCTGAGTAGGTATTGGTTACAGGAACACTTTGCCCGTTGGTAATGGTTGTGGCCCATGATTCGTATCCTGGATAGTTCGGATCAATATCCGCTGACATGCCGCGACCGGTGTCAAAACCTGTTTTCTCTCCCCAGAGAATTTCACCTGTTGCCGCATCGCGCATCTCTAGTCCGTACGCAGCATCCGAATGCTCGTGCACGCTTACGACCTGGTAGCCCTCCCGGTTCGGATCGAGCTGACCGGCGTGCATGGCGTCGCCGTGGCCGAGTCCGGTGCTGTAAAGCAAGCTTCCATCATCGTCTATAGCCAAGGCGCCAAACATAATTTCGTCCTTTCCGTCATTATCGGCATCCAGCACACTTAGATTATGGTTGCCCTGTGATTGGTATTGTGATCCTGCTTCGTTCGTGTCGAACGTCCAGCGTTTGACGAGTTCCCCGCCAACATAATCATAAGCAACAAGTACTGTGCGGGTATAATAACCCCGGCTCATCACGACACTTGGCTTTGTGCCATCCAGATAAGCAATTGCGCCAAGGAACCGGTCTACCCGGTTACCGTAGCCGTCCCCCCAATCGCTGACGTTGCCTCTTGGTGGATCATAGTTCACGGTGGATACGGCCGCTCCGGTCTCACCATCAAACAGCGTGAGATATTCCGGCCCTGATAATATGTATCCGCCTTCGTTGCGATAATCCTTCGTGCCGTCACCAATGACTGTGCCTTGGCCGTCCTTCGTGCCGTCAGCTGTCTTGACAACCACCTCGGCTTTTCCGTTGCCATCGAGATCATATACCATTAACTGCGTATAATGTGCTCCGGCGCGGATGTTGACTCCCAGGTCAATCCTCCACAGCTTGGTGCCGTCCAGTTTGATGGCATCGATATACACATTGCCAGTATAACCTGCCTGCGAGTTGTCCTTGGAATTGCTCGGACTCCACAGGAAGACAATTTCATATTCGCCATCGCCGTCCAAGTCAGCTACGGAAGCGTCACCTGCATAATACGTATAGGTTCCACCATCTTTGGTCCGTCCGTCGGCTGGTTTATCCAGCGGAATAGGCAAATAATCGTTATGCCAGACCGATGCAACCTCCGGCTGCATTTGCTCCTTGCCCGCAATAACGGTGGAGATCTGATATTGTGAACTGTCGAAACCAGTGGTGTCTACATAGTTTGTCACATCGCTTATGGGCGAAGCGTTCACTTTGGTTCCATTTTTATATATATTGAAAGCGATATTATCCGGATCATTGTTCAAATATCTCCAGCTTAAAAAAACGCCGTTGTCTACAAGAACCGCAACCAGACCTCGGTTAAGATATTCTCCTTGGCGACCCGGCAGGCTACTTGATGACTCTGCACGCGCTGGCGCCGGGGGGATGACCAGTGAAATGACCATAAGGAGCGCTAATAAAGATACAAATATCGATTTCTGGATGGAACCATTTCTTCGGTTCATTGGATTAAGTCCTCCTTATCTAAAAATAATTTTTTAGAATCATCAGTTCGATCTGCCCTGCTTGTTGTCAAATGAACACAAACTACAGTCACCCCCTTCATATGTTACCGCTTACATTTATCTTACAGGTCTAAAAAAAGACAGACAATCTAAAAAATGTGACGTATTATATAATATAATTGACTTTTTTAGGAAGGGGATGAAAGATGGTTCATACGGTCTCTTATGCTTTTCGTAATGACGATACATCGATCATGACACTGGACTCTATTGGATGGCAGATCGTCTCAAGCGAGGAATATCGTTGTCCGAGTGACAATAGACCGGACCCGGGGCACGTTGTTTTTCAATATACGCTTAATGGCCAAGGTTATCTTGATATTGACAATCAAACGCTCCCTTTACCGAAAGGACATGCATTACTTGTTAAAATCGCAGGAGAACACTGCTATTACTATAAGCAAGAGAATAATGAACCCTGGGAATTTATATGGATAAACATTCGTGGGGATGAAGCCAACCGAATTTGGGATATGATCCATGATAATGAGGGGCATGTCATTCTACGAAACGCGGATTCTCCCCTGATTCAAGAGTTATGGCAAATCATCCATTTGATTCATCAGGATAAAGTTACGGACAAGTATCGCTTGTCCATGCAAGTCTATCGGTGGTTGCTCATCTTGGTGCAGACGAGTCGGGATGCGGAGAAGGATATCGGTGCCCTTTCCATAACAACGATTGAGAAATGTAAAAAGTTCATCCGAGAGAATTATGCATCCCCATTGACGCTGGATCTGCTCGCCAGTCATTGTGATATCAATAAACACTACTTGTGCAGGTTATTTCAGAAATCCGAGAAAACTTCACCGCTAGCCTATCTCAAAGACAGACGGATTGAAGTTGCAATCCGACTGCTCCGCACGACCGAACTTCCGATTTCACAGATTGGCCAACAATGCGGCTTTGAGAGTCCCAGCTACTTCGGCAAAGTTTTTCGTCAATATATGTCCATGTCTCCCAAAGAATATCGCATGAATAAGCTAGAGTTTCCTTACGAGGCCATCTATTATGAATAGCCAAACCGCTGTTTGCTAGTTGTCTTTGGCTCGGGAGATATACTTTTTCTGATAAAATAAAAAAAGCCGCTATAATAATAGCGACTTTCAATGGGAATATGTTCTTGTACTTCGATAACGCTACTCTTATTGAGCGGTGTATCCTCCGTCTACGATCAGACTATTTCCTGTCATGTATGAAGAATCGTCGCTAGCTAGGAACAGAACAGCTTTCGCCATTTCATCTGCTTGACCCAGACGTTTCATTGGTGTTGCCGCAGAAAGTGCTTGCTTGCTCTCTTCCGGGATAATCGGTGTGTCGATGAAGCCTGGGCAAAGGGAGTTCACCCGAATATTTTGCTCAGCATACTCGAGCGCGAGCGAACGAGTCAGGTTCACTACTCCGCCTTTAGCTGCATTGTAGGCTGCTGAACCAGGCGATCCAACCCATCCGTACATGGACGCCGTGTTGACGATTGTGCCTCCGCCAATTTTCAGCATTTCGCGGATCGATTCACGAGCGACCAAGAATACGCCGTCCAGATCAACATTGACCGTATTGCGCCATTCTGCATAGTCAAGCTCATGCGTCGGATGAACACGTCCGATTCCCGCATTGTTGAATACGATATCCACTTGACCAAATGCTTCTACGGTTTGTTTGAAAATCTCAGTAACCTCTTCTTCACTCGTTATGTTTGCTTTAATGAAGAGAGCTTCTGATTTAAGCGCTTTCAGTTCCTGCTCAAACGCCTTGCCTTTTTCTTCATTCAGATCCACCAAGACCACTTTAGCTCCTTCGGAAACGAATAAGCGAGCTGTCGCTGCACCAATCCCGGATGCTCCTCCTGTGATGACTGCAACTTTATCTTGAAGTTTGCCCATGAATAAATCCCCCAGTATAATATTTTGAATAGCGCCTATATAAATAGTGCTATATGATGTTTACAAAACTAATTCTATGCTTAAAATTGTAACAATCCAATCATTAAGATATGACCAAGTGTCTACCTCGTAGACACTTTATAAAACTATGTCTATATTTATAGGAGTTTTTTTGAATGAATGATGAACTTATTGTGACATCTCAACATCGTAATCGAACCAAGGAGCATCTAAAAACTGCTCTCATTCAGCTCATTAAGAAAAAAGGCTTCCATGGTGTTTCTGTCAAAGACATCGTGGATCAGGCGGGCTATAATCGCAGTACATTTTATTTACACTACCAGGATAAATACATTCTCGCCGAAGAATTGCTGAGTATGACACTCGGAGGATTGAGGTGCGCCGTAGGTAAACCCTATTGGCATGGTCAAAAGGTCTTAACAAACAAGCTTAATGTCGAATCTTTTCAAATCGTGGATTATATCTACGAACATCGTGACTTCTTCGAACTAATTCAGTACGATGATACGTTACCTGGTCTGCATACAGGCTTTCCACAAACCATACTCAAAATCTATCAGGAGCAGTTTGTCTTCGAGACAATCAACAACTCCCCAGTTAACATGGATTATTTCAAGTATTATACCGCCTACGGTTTTTTTGGACTGTTGAACAATTGGATATTAAGCGGATATCGTGAGTCGCGAGAGTCATTTATTAAAAACGTGATTGAACTCACCAAAACGCATATTCACTCTTTTCATTATGTGGGTAACACGTTTGATTCATGAGCTTGAGTAAGTTGATTTGAAAATCACGGTGAACGATATGTCTGCCTTAGATAGCAGGCCAGTTGCAGATGGAGCAGATGCTCCTGATTACTCAGGGTCAACTGGGGCCTCGCCCAGACTCCGACAGGACGCATAAATCACAAGGGATTTACAGCATAAATAAAAAATGGGCATGTCATTTACACGAGAGAAATGCAATCCTCAAGATAAATGCATGCCTTATAATAAAAGAGCCCATAACCCCAGCTGGACAATGTTTTCTAGCAGCCAAATAATTAGTGTTCTAGTTTTGCAGAATACTTTTCAGCGCCTGTTTCATTAATTAAAGCAACTTCAAAATCAGAAACCCATGTAAGTTCACCTAGATGTTTAGCATAGGCGAATACATCTGGTTGTTCTGATATGACCTTCTCTAAAAGTACTTGCGTACCATCTCGTTGAAAAATACATAGGAAAATATCCATGCTATCTACATTATGGTGGCAAAGGTTTTTAAGGTTTTTTAATCATCTCTACGCCGTCAAAGGTAAGGCTGTCAATGTCCGTTTCTTTCTTCAACATATACTTATCAAAGAATGCCTTTGTATAAGAAGTGATAATGTTGCGCTGTTCCATCGCGTCTCGGGTTCCTCTGGATGCTTTATCCGTAGTTGTAAACAAGGAATCGGAGAAGTCACCGTGGACTACATTATCAATAATGGCAAAATAGGTGTCCTTGCTGTTGGATTCAAGCAGAAATGCATTTGTATTATAGGCAAGCACGGTGCTGAGCTGCATGAAGGGTTTCTTAAAATCGCTATCCAGGGCACCTAACATATTACCGTCTAGATTCACAGCGCCGACAAATCGGTCATCGTCACGGCTAACAATTGCCGCTGTCGTTCCTCCGAAAGAATGTCCAAACACACCGAGACCGAGATCAAGCTGCAATCTACCTTTAAACATGGAATCTCTGTCACCTGTATTCATTTTGTACAAGTTATCTGCAACATATCGAATATCCTCGCTCTGTAAAACGGCATATTTCGCAAACTTGACTGCTTCAGGCGCGGAAGTTAATTTGCGAGCAATCTCAATAGCTTCTTCTTCCTCAAGCTTCTCAGTCACAATTTCAGGTGGAGTTAGGGTGGCTGCTTCCATTCCGTATTTTGTTACTTCGTCCATAAAATTCTCAGACAATCCAACTGTTCGTCCATCTTTAAGTTTGTACACACCACTTTCGGCATGGCCGATAGATACCACAATATAGCCGGCGCTTGCCAGGTCTTGAGCAAACAAAGTGCCTTGCTGTGGGTAAGCGCCTGCGCCATGAACAAAGAATAAAACCGGATATTGTTTTTCCTTTTCAGATAAGGCCAGATCGTCGTAAGACCATGTCTTGAAATTGGAATCAAACAGCTGCTCACCACCCGCTGTGCCCCCTAATCTAACCAAAAGCTCATCTCTCAGTGAATGAAACTCCGGAAAGGCATACTCTGCCGTCGGCTTGCCCTCATTGCTGTCGGACGGATAGAAAAATAATGCCGTCAGTTCTCTTTCTGAGTGGTTGGATGCTGTGTACTTGAAGTCCATCTGTGTACGCCCGACCGTATAACTTCCCATCGGTTTTGGAAACTCATTCTGTGCGGAAGCAACGCTATTTTCAGGTTTCGGAATTTCCTCCTGTGTGGAAGTCCCGCTATTAGTGCTGCTGCAGGCAGAGAGCATGGTTAGTGAGAGAACAGTCGCCAGAATCGTTGTCAGTCTTTTTTTCATCATTTTTCCTCCAATTTGTATTCATGCATCTATCATAAACGGAGGAGAAAAATAAAAAATCGTACAAAAGGGCAAGACCCCAGTGTACGATCGGGCAAATCTATGAAATGTTTGATTATAAATGCAATATTCCACGCTCTACCGCAACGGCGACGGCCTGCGGTCTCGAATCCACACCCAATTTATTATAGATACTCGTTAAATGAGTCTTTACAGTCCGTTCGGATATGCCCATATCCAAGCCGATCTCTTTACTTCGAGAGCCACGGGCAATCGCTTGAAGCACAATCAGCTCTTTGTCTGTGAGCGATATCCTGTTCGAGGATGATTCTTTCGCCTTTTCTGATGTCTTGTGAGCAAATACTTTCTCGCTGATCTCCGGAAGTAGCAACGTTTCCCCCCGCATCGCGGCATCAATTGAACGAAATATCATCTCTCTTCCCGTGTCCTTCAGCAAATACCCTTTGGCACCTAACGCCAGTCCGCGGATCATCATCTCATCCTCGTTATATGTAGTCAAAATAATGATCGGTATATCTATTCCTTTAGCTCTGAGCGCTGTCATGGTATCCAGGCCGCCCATTTCAGGCATGTTTAAATCCAATAGAATAATGTCCGGTTTGTAAGTATCCACCCGTCGAACCGCTTCCATACCGTTAGATGCTTCTGCAACTACCTCGTATCTTTGATTGGTTTCCAGGATCAGCTTAAGTCCCTCTCGAACGACGAAATGGTCGTCCACGATAAGAATCTTGATTGTCATACGGTGGTGTCCTCCAGTTGTAATGGGATGCGAACAGAAACTTGGGTTCCTTGCTTTCCGCTTTCAATTTCGATCTCCCCGCCCATAATTCGGGTTCGTTCATATAAGCCAATTAAGCCATAACTACCGGATTGTTTCTCGATGAGGTTGGTATCGAACCCTCTTCCGTCATCCGTAATGCGTAGCTCGATTACGTTTTCGGGTGCAGCAACCACGACTTCTACGTTCGTCGCATGAGCATATTTAGCTGTATTGGCCAAGCATTCTCGGATGATATGTAAGCTATGTTCGAAGATCAACTTCGGCACCACCAGATGGGGCATCGATAATTGAGTGACAATACGAACCCCTGTTATATGTGAGAAGTGTTCAGCCTCTTCCTTCACCGCTTTAGAAATATCTGTGACCTCGGCAGAATACGAACGCAAGTCGTCAATTGCGCTTCTCGCTTCTGAAAGCGTGCGCTTTGCTTGGGCTTTTGACAACTGAACAATCTCGTGGGCACGATGGTTATTATCATTTTCTAAATGCGCATCCACCGCATCAAGCTGCATGATAAGACCTGCCAGCCCTTGTGCCAAAGTATCATGTAAATCACGGGCCATCCTCTGACGTTCATTGGCAATGGTTAGCTCCTCCACTTTCCTGTGCGCTCGTTCCAATTCACGTAAAAACGACTGGGTCCGCAATTTGGCACGAACTTGTTTATAGAACAAAGAAGCATAGCCGATTACGAAAAACATGATGAAGAAGAGCGATGGTACTGTAGATGACAAATCCTCGGTAGTTCCTAGCCAAACCAGGGAGACAGAAAACAAGGTGCAGTAAAAGATACATACCAGAAGCACCTTCACACGTTGAGCGTATACACCAATACTCTGACCCGCCAAAGCCGTCAATAGACTTACAAAGATGAGAGAATGAGCATTAGGCATGAATAACGCACACCCCCAGACAATACATCCTTGTGTCACAAAATAAATCCAGGGTCTTCGATCGACAACGTATCCGGCATACCAATGCAGCAGAATGTGAACCAGAATGAGAGCTGTAAACATCATAAATTCAAACCATGTGGGCAACATCGGTAGCTGTGAGTACAATGCAGAAAAATAAATCAGAATGCCCCAGATCAAAGCAGGCAGACGAGAATCACGCAGAACATTTTGAATATCAGATCGGGAGCTTGTATACGGTTGGTTTATCGAATAATCACTCATGCTTGATCACCTCTATCAGGTACTATTTATAAAACAGTCTCCTTGGACACAAAAAATCGGTACATTATTGTACCGATCATTGACTCACTCAAACTATGTTAATGTACGTTGTGTCTTGAAGTCCAGCCCAATAAGTCAAGCGTCACGATTGCACTTCATCAACTTTAGAAATTCGCTCATCATAATGCTCCGTTAGGCGTTCAAAAGGCATCTATTTCTCCACGATCATTAAACTATCCTGCTCGTTAACCGAGTTATCAGCAAATAAATAGCTTCATCAATTTTACATAAATCGGGTTGACTATGTAGCCACTCGGACTTACGGAATATCCTTTGCCCATGTCTAACCGCCGGATATGTTCCATGTCCTTTTTATTCAGTTCAAAATCAAATATTTCATTATTCTCTTTTATTTTTTGCAGATTCGACGATTTGGGGATGACGATAATTCCGCGTTGCAAATGCCAGCGCAAAATGACTTGTGCAACCGCTTTCTGATGACGAAGGGCAATTGCTGCCAGCCCCGGATGCTCCAGAAGTGCTTTGCTTCCCTGCCCAACGGGCCCCAAGCCTCATGCACAATCCGATTCCGAACCATATAATCATGCAATTCGTGTTGCGGAAATTCCGGATGGGTCTCGACCTGATTTACCATCGGCGATATCCGTGAATTCTTCTTGAGATGCTCCAGATGCCGGATCTCGAAATTGGCTACACCAATAACTCTGATCTTATCTTCGTCATATAACTCTTCCATCACTTTCCAGGAGTTCATGTAATGTGGACCGGCGAAATGAATCAAATACATATCGAGATACGTTACGTTCAGTTTCTGGCAAGTCTGCTGAAACGCCTTTTTAGTCGCACGGTAACCGAGATCTGTCGTCCACACTTTGGAGGTGATGAAAAACTCCTCCCTAAGAATGCCACTTTTTTGGATAACCCGGCCTTCATAACCGTAAATTTTCACCGTATCGAAATGACGATAACCAACTTGAATAGCCTCTTCGACCGTCCTCTCGAAGGCCTGCCCGTCTTTAATCTTATATAATCCGAAACCGAGTTGAGGAATGTGCACTCCGTTTGCCATTTCGACTGTCTGATTCATTCACAACTCCCCCTCCCAGTGTTTCCTATCGTTATTCCGATGTTTGTTCTTCGCATTGGGAAAATACCTTCTCTATTTCGTTCACCAGGTTTTTCAACAATTTCAGCTTGCTTCCGGAGTCCAGGCTGTAATAGTTGAGGGTCCCTTCTTTATGAACGCTTATAATCTGCGATTCTTTCAGTATTTTCAGATGATGTGATACGGTTGGTCGGGATAGATGGGTTTTCATTCTGATCTCATCTACGCGCATGCCGGGGTTTTGCTGCCCTTGAATCAAGGTTATGAGAATGGCTTGCCGGGTCTCGTCTCCGATTGCGTTCAACACTTTCTGATTGTTCTTGAATTCGATAGCGATCGTAGCCGCAAGTTCCTGATCCAAGTAAACCGTCCCCTTCCGTATAATCGTTTAATTCTTTTGTAGTTAGAGCCTAGCACAATCTCGGTTTCAGTTACATATTGCGAAAGAAAATCAAGAACCTGTTTTTTTTCATATATTCTAATTAATTGAACTATTATGATGTGAAAGATCGCATAATTGTGCCAGATTCCAACTTACTTCGCTGAAAGATTGGTTGATAAATACAATGTTTGGTTCATAAGCATCAACACTCTAGAATTCGTTATAATAATGCTCTATTTCTCAGGGAATGCATTACTCGTACATTCCCTATTATGATGTATATGATCTTAATACTTCACTGGATTTCAATTCTAGAAAAAATCAAATGATGCGCGGCTAAGAATAGATGTCTAATCTTAAATCAGTGCCATGTGAATGTAATAATTACAACACATAGATCCGGCAATTTTCCAGTCACTAGTAACTAACCTATTAATACGAAAAAGCCGCTAAATAGCGACTTTTAATGAGATCATATTTTTGTCCGTAAACACTTAGAGATGAATACCAAAACGTTTCAACCAACCGTTCAGGTAGTTCGCTCCGCGTGATGCCAGCAATCCAGCAGCCACCATAGATGTGTATGCGGAAATTCCGGTCAGTCCGAATGGATTTAGTCCGAATGAGATTGCTAAACCAACGCCAACTACGATTGACACACCATATGTAGCTCTATCCTTGATTGGGAGAACTGCCTTAACTACTTCTGTAAGTGCTTCAGTTAAGCCCGCCAAAAGCAACCACAAGCCAACTGAGGCTACGGCTGTAGTAAGTACTGCATTCAATGTAACCATATTACTTCACCGCCTTGGCAATCAGAATGGTATTCAGAAACGCTAGTTCTGCGGCTGTCAGAGTCCCGTTCTTAGCTTTAGTGATCCAAGCTTCGTCTGTAAAGTAGCCCTTAGCCTTAAAATTAGTCAGTGCGTTCACGAGCATGTCTACCGCCCATTTATCAAGTTTCATTGGTTCGTCATCCCCCGATACTGTATTTTGTGGTACATTTACTTGAGTCGTAGTGCAATCCTTAAATTCCGCTACCACGTCATTCAGAAATTTCGTCTTGCTTATGCCCATAATCTTCAAGGCGTTCTTGTAAGGGTCGCTCTTACGATTGGGGTCAAGTTCGTTGTGTCCTGAGATACATTTCAGAGGATCCAGTTTGAACTTGTTACAGAGGTATGCCATGTACCAAACGTAACGCTTGTAAGACTCTGTGTTATTAATGCTACCCTTCTTATTGGAGTAACAAAGTTCTACGCCGATGGCACGATCATTAGAATCGAATCCGTAAAGATCATTGTCAGTCTTTACGTTGTAAAGGACATGCCAAGCCTTCTCTGTGAGGGGCACACACTCAATGATTACTTTATCATCGATAAAGGTATGCGCCGATGCACTTTGGACATTAGCGGAATTCATGTAGTAGTTCACATTACCTGCCGCTGTACTTCCATCGTTACCTGTATCGTGTGCCACGATAAAGCTAATTCCTTGATTCTTGATACCGGAACGTCTCTTGGTATTGTTAGGCAGATATCGTTGCTTGATAGTGTATTTCATTTTAAAAGTCATCTGTTTCAACCTTTCTATTGAATTTTCGGTGTATTATCTACTTTAGTTCCCTCCACAGTAAGGACACTTTCTACTAGAGAATGCTCAGGCACTGTAAAGGGAGTTTCTGAATTGGTGGTTTTGAGCTCTTTTACAGTCTGTACGGCAAATATCCCGCCCACGATAGTCATGACCACTGTACTCAAGCTATTAATCGCTCCGACCGATACTGCGCTCACCGCCACCCCGAAGAATGGCGCAAAGAATGCAATGAGTAGAAAGAGAGCGAACAGTCCACTGAACAGAACCATCAAGAAGTCCTTTGCAGAGAACCCGTCATTGTCGTTCCAGAAAGCATTCTTTACAAACTTCATCATCTTATCGCACGTCTCCCCTCCGTCTTGAGAGTTGAGCCACCAACTGCTCTACCTTGTTGTTCAGTAGCCTATTTTCAGCAATAAGTTCCATGTTTTCCTGACGAAGCGTGATTACTTCGTTACTCAATCTTTCAATCTTCTCTTCAGAAGAGGTAAGCCTTTCAATCAACCTTTCACGAAAGGCTTGCTCGTCCTTGGAGAGCAGTTCCCTATCAGTCACCTTATTGTTGTTCTTACCGCTGGCGTAGCCAATTATGCCAGTCACGGCAGAGCCTACCAGACCAAGGATTGCAGTGATTACCCCTACATCCACATCTATCACCTGACCTTTCTCTGTCTGTTTGTGGGTGTGTTGATAATTCACATAATCCGGTATATAAATGGGTTATGTTACTAAGACAACGGCAGAGATGTAATAATGAATTATGTTGAGGCATTCCTACTCTACCTACAAACAGATAAAGACTTGTCTGGATTGACCATAGAAAACTATGCACGGGATATTAAAGGCTTTTTATCCTTTGAAAGAACACCTCCCGAAGTAACAGCTATCGAGCCGTCTCAAATTAGAAAGTACATAACGCACTTTGACTGTCTTGGTAGAGCAAGGTCTACTATTAATCCAATGTTGTGTGCCCTGAAGATCTTCTTTTAATGGAAATTGGGAGAGTCATTCAAGAGTCACCCGCCACCAAAGTACGGTGGGTAATAAAATCCCTACCTAAAGCCATCTCTGAAGTTGACGTTACCAACCTGATTGACACAGCTTCCGAGCAGCGACTGAAAGACCAAATGGTTCTCGAATTGCTGTCCGGGCTAGCTGGTCGGGTCAGTGAGATTGCCACGATTAAATTAGAGAGCATCAACTTCGTAGAAAAGAATATTCGCATTGTCGGTAAAGGCGACAAAGAAAGACTCAGCCCTATCCATGACAACGCTTGTCCTTATCAAGATGTACATAAAGCACCACAATGTTTCATCCGGTTGGCTACTTCCTAGTAAGTTGAATGACACTGTTCATATGTCTAGGGAGAGTATCTACAAAATTGTTAAGAGAGTTGCCGCAAGATCAGGCATTGAACACTTAGAATGTCAGCCCCCACGTCTTCCGTCACAGCTTCGCCATGCACATGCTTAACGCAGGTTGCGACATGGCTCTTGTTCAGGAGTATCTAGGTCACGAAGATATCGCCACAATCAAGATTTACGCCAAGGTATCTCAGAAGAATAAGCAGACTTCTTTCAGTGAATTCCATCCTCTCGCAACTACAATATAGGTAATTTTACCTAAAAAATAACCCCTACCTAGTAATGGGAGGGGCTTTTCATCTTACATGATGAAGCAGTATCCGTAGTCAGCTATTACCTCAATAGAGCCGTTAACGTCAGCATGATACAATACATAAACAGTGGAAGGGATGGTTCTAAAATGCCAAACGTCAATTGTACTTGGGAGGTCGATGTTTATGGTTTGAGCAACGGTGATTGAGCACGCCAGGTCACTCTCACCAAACTGGCTAGCTATGATGGTGCTTGGGATATCATCCCAATCTGCGCGTCTCGCCGTAATGGTACTTGGCAGGTCACTCACTTCATGTACGGTGATGAAGGAAGGCAGGTCGCTAACCTCTGTGCGCCTTACGGCTACTTCAGAAGGTAACAGGGACTTCTCCCAAACGTCAATCGTAGAAGGAATGTCACTGTCGTCGGAACGTCTTACGGTGATAATGCTGACCATATCGTAGCTGTCTGTTCTTCTGACTGCGATGCTCGAAAGCAGGTCGCCATCCTCAGACTGACGGACGGTGATGGAGCACTCAATGTTCGAGTCACCCACAGGGATAATGACAATCTTAGCCGTCATCTTGTTGTGGGGTGGTACGGCAATCCATGATTTAATGTCAGAGTTTCCTCTGAACATCACGTTAATGTCCGAAGGCAAGTTGTTAACCATTCTACCCCGTGCGTGAACACTTGCAGGTAGATTGATTAAGTCGTTACGTCTTACCCTAATACTTCCGGTCAAGTCCGAGCGATACCGCACGTAAACTGTTGCTGGCATGTCGCCCCGTTCGAGTACCCACAGGTTCGCAGGAATGTCAAGCAGATCAGACTGTCTAGCTACAACCGTGGACGGCGTGTCATGCAACTGGCGAACAAAGATTGTCGATGGTGCTTCAGCCCATTCAGTTCTACGAACCATCAGGCTTCCATCTAAATCACTGTCTTCTTCCCTTCTTACGACAACCGTTGACGGCGTATCGAATCGGTGTGTGACGCTGATGCCCGATTCAATGTTTCCCTCACTCGACAAGCGTACCGTGATTACACTGTCAAGGTCTTCCTGCTTGTACGTCGGTACTTTGATTGTACTAGCCAGCCAACCGGAGAGGACTTGGATACTGGACGGCAACATACTTGCCCCAATTACATCAAGGCGAGATGGTTTATCGTAACGGTCACGAACGTAGATAGTGGAAGGAATGTCGCTTGTTCCCTTCGCCCGTGCCTTAATGCTACCTTCAAGGTCATCTCTGTATGATACATGGATGCTTGTGGTTAGGTCTGGACGACTGACTGCGATGCTTCCCGCCAGCGTATCCTCTTCGTTGAAAGGAACTCCGATAACTGATGGAATGCCGAATCTATTTAGAACGTAAACCTCTGACGCAAGGTCAGGCTTGGTTACGATAATAACGCCAAGGATATCTTTGTCGATTGTCGTCGAGACAATGATGTTGGAAGGAAGGTCATTCCGTTCCAGAATGCTGATTGATCCATCAATGTCAGGCTTACTTACTGCAATCGTAGCTAAGATATCGAAGTCTTCTCCAACCCTTACGGTGATGCTGGAAGGCAAGCTGTTCGCAGGAATTACTTCTACCGAGCCGCCCATGTCACCCCTAGAGACGGTGATGAACGTTTGCAGTTCTGCATCCCCTACTACCCGTGGTCGAATCGAGGACGGAATGTCGAATCTTTCCTTGACATAAATCGAGTTGCCAAGGTCATGTCTCGATACCGCAATCAAACCTACCATCTCTGTAAAGTTCATGCTTCTTGCATTGATACTCGATGGAATCTCGCTCAGGTCGCTACGCTGGACAGTAACACTACTCTGTCTATTAGGAGCGGACACTGTAATAGCTGACTCTAACCAGTTGTTCCGTGTAACCTCAAGGCTGGAAGGTACGCTTCTGTGAGCAGGTCGTACAATCTTCCATGTGTGATAAGGTTTAGGGTCTTGCCATCTTCCATTGACAATAGTGCCCACGTTTGCGGCAATGCTGGCTTCAAACTCGTTGCTGGTTCTTGGAATCCAGTTACCTGCGCCATCCTTCACCATGAGAGGTGGGAATGTTGCGTTATGGTTTCTGCTTCCATACTCTTGCCACCTGATAGCAGATGTGAGCGGAGAACCTGTGCCACCGTTCGATACACCTTCGTAGTAGATGGTGTTCATGCCTTCTTCTAACTCAATGTCAAGGTAGTCCGTGAGAGTGATGTTAGCAGGGATGTGCATGAGCCAGTTTTCCTTGAGCAACTTACGCTCAGGGTACTTACTATTGACGATGTAGATGTTTACCATGTCACCGTCTTGACCGCCGTTATCCCATGCGTGGAGAGTGAGGTTTGGTCTGTCAACCAAAATCCAATCCAGCGGTGGAACTACTTTAATCTTCGATGGCATGTCGTGCTTGACAAAGGAACTGATTACCCCGATGGAGGAAGGCATTTCTGAGCGTCCGTAGCTTACCGGACTGCTGTCGAAGTAAGTAACCTCAACCTTTGGAGCAACGTCCTTTCCAGACTCCCGTGAGAAGTACCAAGTCTCCCCGCCCTCAGTCTCGTCCATAGGGACTACGTAGAACCTCAAGTCAGTTTTACGATTCAGGTACGCATCTTTTACGAACGCTGTAATGTTAAACGTGATAAAGTGTTCTGGACTGTTGACTGCGTAGTTGCCGCTGTCGAGAGTAACTTCGCCAACCACGGACGGTTGGTTTCTCCACGTTACGCCGTATTCATCAAAGTCTCCGGTTACAATCACACGGTACTTCTTAGTTGGTGCTGGACTTGATGGAGAGTAGTGAAGCTTCAGGACGACATTCTCGATATCTTGGTTGAGTGGTACGTCCTTAATATCAAAGTGCAAGAGGGTTCTGAATCGGTCGCCGCCGCTAACCTTGTTGCCGATTACGAGAGATGATTCTGCACCGTAGTTCAGTGTCGGGATACCCTCACGGATATACGAGTCTTTAACTGCCGTTGCAACGTGTGTCGTTCTCTTCGGAGGAACTACGTCTACGATGGCTTTCATTCGTCCTGTGTACGGAACGCCCACGCTTGCTTTCAGGTCGCTGTTTCCACGGAACTTAACGTCAAGCCCTGTAGGGATATCGCTTACTTCCCTTGATTTAGGATAGATGCTGGCTGGTAAATCAGTGACCGCAGGAATCGTAACCAAGATACCGGACGGCAGGGATACATACCCTCTTACGAAGATCCTACCCGTAATGTCTTTGTGATGGAGTACGTATGCCGACGATGGAACGTCTCCTGTCGCTTCTCTTCTAGCTGTGATGCTACTCGCCAACAAGCTGTACTGCATCGTGTTGATGGTCGAAGGAATCTCGCTGTCATCGTTTTTCCTTGCCACAATCTGAGTAGGAATGTCGGAGACTTCAGTACGTCTCACGGTCACGTCCGATGGTAGATTGGAGTTCGACACTACGAAGATGTTTGAAGCGATATCAAAAGCCCCTCTAAGCCTTGGTAACAGGCTGGAAGGTATTTCGCTGTTGCCGTACAACGGAACGAGGATACTGGACTTCAGGTAGCCTGAGAGCACGTGTATACTCGAAGGAATCATGTTCGCCCCGACTACATCAAGCTTGGAAGGAAGGTTCTTCCTAGCCAGTACGTAAATAGTACCTGTGAGGTCTTCGTCTTTACCACGTCTTACGCTTACCGAGCCTTGCAGGTCAGTGTGGATTCTTGGTTGAATCGACCCCACCCAATCCGGTCTGCTGACGATGATTACTGCGTCAATCTCACTAAAATCTTCTCTACGAGCCGCTACGGTGGACGGGATATCGGAACGTCCTCTTACGAAGATGCTCGATGGGATGCGACCCCACGATACGTTGATTTCCCCGCCAATGCCCGAGTCGTCTTTACCTCTGACTCGAATCCTAGATGTTTTTTCGTACCTGTTCAGAATTTCTACCGAGTTGTAGATGAAGTCCCTTGATACCATTAGCACCGATGGCGTGTCTTGGTCTATGGCAGTCTTGACCGTAATGCTTGAAGCCAAGTCCTCCATGTAAGGAACGTAAATCGTACAGACTCTATCAGGAGTGCTTACTGTGATACTGCCGTCGATTTCACTTTCACCCGAACGCCGTACTGTAATTGACCCCGTCCAATCAATGTAAGGAATTACACTAATAGTTGAGAACAAGGCAGGTTGGTTAGCCGTCAGCCAAGTGAAAATTTCAGCGTAGCCATCAAGCCTTACGGTCAGCTTGGAAGGCATATCCTTATGGTGAGGTACGATAATCGAGCCGTGCATCATAGGTTGAGAGACCATGATTTTACCGTCTGCGAAGTCGTAGATACCGACCTCTCGAATGGTCAGGCTAGAGTCGATAACGTGCTTATCCGACTGCCTAATCTCCATAGACATTGGGTAATCAGGTCGAGAAACTGCGATGCTACTTTCCCGTTCCCCCGGCTGTAGTACATGCAAGGAGGAAGGTAAATTCGTGTCTCCTGCCACACCTTTAACCGTCAGGCTTGACTTCAAGTCTTTGTTGGCACGTTTCTTAGGGTAGATACTTGCCGTAATCTCCGACTTGTCGAAACTCCAAATACGGTAGTCAATATAGGTTACGACCAACTCAGGAGCGTAATCGACTCCCATCTCCTTCGAGTAGAAGTAAAGGGCCTGTCCAATCTCTTCCACAGCTTTCAGATAGAGATTTACGCTTGGGTCTTTCTCTTCCCTCTTACTGACAATTAGGTCAGTAAGGTTGAATGCGATATAAGCATCGGCTTCGTTGACGGTGTACGTACCCGCCCCTTCTACCTCTTCGCCCATCTCAGGTTTGTTATCCCACGTAACACCAAGTTCTGTCCACTTAGCAAGGGCTGTGTGCAGTCTCATGTCTTTCGTAGGCTTCGCAGAACCCTTCGCAAACTTGAATCTCAGTTCAGCCTTGGATACTTCAAACCCTTCAACCAAGTCCACTACATGCGCAACATCGAATGCAAGGAGTGACCTGTAAACTTCATTTCTTGATGCTCCGTAGCCAGCCACCAAAGATTGCTCACTGCCGTAGTTGATTTTAGGCAACGCTGAACGAATGAATGCGTCTCGAACCGGATTGAATTTCACCGTTGTCGATAGCGGCTGTGCGATGTTGACCAAAGCCAACATTTTGTTCCCCGCTCGAATCTTCAGGGAAGCAGGTAAATCTCTGTCGTACCTTGTTTGAATCCACCCCGATATTTCAGAGTTGTCGTGTCTCACAACGGTCAGGCTACCGTCTACTTCATCGAACTCAGTTTGCCTAGCCCTTAGACTTCCTTCAATCTCCTTTACCTCGTTTACCTGTATCGAAGATGGTATACCGTTATGAAGCAATCCGATAATCTCAATCTCACCGATTGCGGTGTTGCCTAGTGCTACAGCGACACGGGCTTTAATGTCATTGTTAACACCTTGCCGTGCGGTGATATAGGATGTTCTCTCACTGCCCCACTTGCTTCCGTCATAGGAGATGCCTGTGTTGGCGTACAACCAGCCGGAGAGGTTGTTCCTCTCAGGGATGAAGATGCTCGATGGAAGTAGATATCCGTAGAGGTATTCAGAAGCAAAGTAGTACATTTCACCTATACTCAGGTACGAGGTACTACCATTGTTTTCGGTCACGTTAATACGTACTACGTTGTACCCTTCGTACTGAGCAGGGATGGTGTGGTACTGCCACCCTGTTGCTGTCCTAACGTTTCCGACCACTTCGTGAATAACTTTCCAAGTAGCCCCACGGTCATAGGATGCTTCGATTGTCCAACTCTTAGGGGCTTCAGTTACTCCCCTAGTTATGTTGATGGCATACCCTGCTATCTGCTTAAGTTCTCCTTCAGGGAAGTAGAAGCCCAATGATGCAGGCAGGTTGGCTACAGGAGTTATCCATGAATCTCCTGTGCCTGTGACAACATGGTTGAAGGCTTTGAAAGCAGGGTAGGTAGCATTAAGGTAGGTAGAAGCTACGGTCTTGTAAGCGCCAGTGGTGTCCGCTGTCATTACAGGCGTAATATCTACCCTATTATCAGGGTTAACGAACTCTTTCATATAGTTGACGTTAGTGTTAACCGTCAAGCTACTGTAGAGAGAATCGTTGCCACGCCATACAACATTAATGGATGAACGGAGTTTGTGGGTGTAGGCGTAGTCGCCGCCCCAAACTGGTGTACCCAAGATAGTCCCGTCATAGTCTCTACGTGTCTTGTCTTGAGCAATCGAACCTGAGCCGTCATTCAGCAGGAGGTTGACCATCAAATGCGGCTCGATGCCCATAACCAATGTATTCATGTGGGAACTTATTTGCTCTTGCGTTCTCGCTTCGTTCCAAACACGGAAGTCACGCATCCGCCCTTTGAAGTAGTCAGTCTTTGTCGCTGTATCATAATCCTGACCTATCTGCGGCTTACGGTTGTAAGTACCTCTTGCCCCGACTACGCCTTCCCATTTAAGAATACCGTTCTCGTAAATGGAAGCGACTACGCCGTTGATAGAGAACGCAAGATGTACCCACTGGTTGTACAGGGAGAAAGTCTTGTCGCCATAGGTGGTAGCCATTCCGTTGTTCGTATCAATGTTGTACTGACCGCCCCAAACCCCAAGCAGGAGTGTATTAGCGCCCGCCGCAGTGTTGTGACCCCAAATACAGTGAGTTGTCCTACCACCGTCGAGCCAAAACCAGCCCTCTACGGTAATTGGATCGATGCCTTGCCCTGTCGTGCCCCAATCCTTAGCAAACGTGATTTCTGTGTTCGTTCCGTTGAATGTCAGGTATCTTTGGTCGTCGTAGCCGTAGTCGCTCACTACTTCGTAGTACGTGTCCTTGTCGGAACGGAACAAAGGATAAACAGTAGAACGTGCGTCATACAGCCCGTAAGGGATAATCCTAACAGTAAAGTAATCAATGAAAACCTGCTCATTGTTGATTGTGGACGTAGGCGTTACGGTCATTGTCGGAGGTAGTGTTGCTCTGCCTGTTACGACAAGAGAACCGTTCCGGTACACTTCATAATCGCCTTCCTTACCGTAAATCAGCTTCCATACATTGTTACCTTTCGTAAAGTTAGCCCCCACAATGTGTTTAATCCAGCCTGAGCCGCTACGAACCTGAATAAAGTCATCCAAATCACGGTGAAAGTAAATGTGAAGGAGACCCATGTTTAGTTCAGCGTAATAGTTCGACCCGTACGATGCTACATTATAGTTGACTTCTAATTCGATTGGTGTTCCTTGAACGTACTGTATAGGGTATTTGTACGTTGCCGTTACGGTACTTGCCCCGATTACGTCCGTCCACTGACCAGCAGATATAGAACCCCTGTTCCAGTTAAGTTCCGTTGATTGGTCATTGATGATATAGCCGCCACCGTACCACTTGTTCGGCGTGTAGATATCTACCGAACCACTGTAGTCACTTCTCTCAAGGACTTCGATAGACCCGCCAATGTCGTCAGGTATCTTGGCGTTAACTATAGAAGGTATATTGAACTTAGGGATAAGTAGGTTTAACGGAACACCTACTTCAGTATCCTTATGCTCAATTGTTACTAGATTACTGCCGCTGGTTGCAGGGACAATTCCTGCGATATCAAATTCAATGGCTATAGGTGTAGGGGCAAATTCAGTCCAAACCTTCTCGCTAGGGTTAGGAAAAGCTTGAACTCCGTTAACTAGGATCCTGTAACAGGCATCGTGATCCTCAGCATCACTAATAGTCGCCTTGACCAGATGCCCGTCTTCCAAATTACCTACTATATCTGGTGGAGTATTCAGCTTTGTTATAGTTACTGCGCCTTGTCCTGTGCGAGTGCCGCTTGTACCTGTGGCTGTACCCGCATAGTAAGAATATGCTTGGAAATTTACTTGATGCCAGCCGCCGCCAGGACTTTGGTTATCGTCCGCTACCGAGCCGCCGCCGAAGCCGCCGTTACCTGTACTACCCCCACGGGTATAAGTGCCACCTACTGCTCCATTAAGAAACGATGCAGTGAAGTTGTTGGCGTTGGATGCTGGCGCTCCGTACATCGTCCATGCCCCTGCTAAACCGTTAATAGGACTACGGTATCTACCGTCATTTGAGCCACCGCCGCCTGCCGCAACAAGTAAAGGGGTTAATTTCGTACCGCTCAAACTGGATAGGGTCATGGTGTATGCGCCGCTTTCCAACTGCTTTGCGATTGTAGAAGCACCGCCACCGCCGCCGCCTGAACCGTCACTCACAGAAGCGCCGTTGTACGTACCTGCCTGACCGACTAAGATATAGAGGACTTCTCCTTCATTTAAGTACGCTTCAGACTTTAAGTAAGCACCCTTACCGCCAATGGTAGTGTTACCGTTACCTCCGCTTCCTTGTGCGCCCCAAGCTTCAAGTTGGTACGTACCGGAAGCTGCTACTACCCATCTCTGAATACCTGAATAAGTTGTAACCTTGCCTTCGAGATTAGTATTTTTATATGCCGAGTCAAACTGAGCCTGAGAACCGCCCGTCCGTCCAGTGCCACCTGCATTGGTAAACTTATAAGCTGTAAGACTTGCCACTGAAAATCACTTCCGTTCCCATTGTATTGGAATTGTCGAACTTATTAAGAAACCCTCCCCTACATTATAGGTGGGAGGGCTTCATAATTATTAGGTGGTGCGTTACAATACGGGGTCTGCCTTAACGTAAACGTCAAACATCCCACCGTGCAACGCAAACCTGTTCGTGACAACCCGAACATAGAACGGAATCTTCTCTCCGTGGTTTAGCTGGTCAGCGAACTCTAGCATGTCTATAGCTTCAAACGGTGCTGTCGAGTAGCTTATCTCAGCCTTGGCATTTACGCCATCGAGTTCTCCTTGCGTGTTCCAAAGCTGGATTTCCTCTACCGGATAGCCTAGCGTGTTCTTTAGGAAAACACGTTCAGCACTGGTTGTCTGCCCCGCCACGATTGTACCGAAGTCAAGGTACTTCAGGATTTCTCCCAAGTCGGTAGAGTAATAAGTCTCAGCTTCGTCACAGAACATGAGTCCTGCGAAGTCAGCGACAAAGGGTTTCTCCCAAGCCCCGACCCCACCAAGGGAATCCATGTACTCGACCCGAATCAAGTTATTACTCCCGATTATAACTTGCTGACTCGACAACGTGTACTTTATCTCTAAAGGAACATGGAGTAAGGTAGTATAGTTACTTTCAGGGAACACTTGCTTCCCGTTAATCAGTATGCGGTAACGAACATCATCTCCGTCTGTGTCATTAATGACAGCATTAAGGGTAAGCCCTGACATGCTACCTGACAGTGTTGGAACAGCATTTAGCTTTGTGACTGTATCTGACCACGTACCTAACGCTCCCCAATCATCCTTGAACTCTACCCTAATCGTGTTAGTTCCTACAATAAGGTCGGAGTTATTAAATACGATAGCCAGAGGTACAGGTACGGCTGCGAGAGTAGAAAATCCAGAACTTGGGAATCTTTGCACATTGTTCAGGAGCACTCTATACTGTACTGTGTCCTCTGCGTTGGCATCATTGAAAGCAGCATTAAGCTTTACGTCCTGCCCGTGGATTAACTTAGATGACAATTGGGCAGAGACCGTAGGGGTCGCATTGACCTTGGTCACAGTGTAGGTAAATGTCTCTACGTTCCCGCCCGAATCACGTGTCTCGATTCCCACCGTATTTGCCCCGATCACAAAGTCCGTGTGCGGAAGATTTTTACCGAAACTAAAAGGTACGTTCATAAGCGTTGTGTAGCCGCTGGCAGGGTACTTCTGCACTCCGTTTACGGTAATCCTCCACTGAGCCTGAAGACCGTCCTCATGGCTCATTCGAGCCGAGAAGTTCATGTCCTGCTTGTGAATGGATACGGGCATAAGCACACTATCGACAACTGACGCTTGATAATCTACCGTAACCCCTATTGCACTATGTGTACCGTGCCAGTGGTCGGTAGTTCTCCACCGTACACCGGATATAGGCCTCTTGGTAAAAGTCATCAGACCGAACGTACTAATCAGATACGGGTTACCAGTCAGTGCTTTAATATTAACCCACGTCTTCGTATCATCATCGAAAACGTCCACGTAGGTTGTGCCGCCGTGCCCGTAAACGTTATTCGTGCCGTAAAATCTAATGGAACGGGCTGAAGGGATACGGGGGAACGTAAAGGAAGTGCTGTTCCCTGCTGTGTTCATGATACTCTTAGTTGACATTCATCTCACCTCCTTCTTAAGTAAACGTAATGTCTGCTTTCACGTGAAGCTTACACAGCCCGCCGCCGAGTGCATCTGCCCCTGCGTTAACCCTGACCCAAAACTTAGCGTACTGTAAGTGGTCAACGTACTCGCTAATAACTAACTCAGGCTCAGGAATAAAAGGCTCATTGCTGTAGCTGAGCTGTACAACCTCACTTACGGGGTCTAACTGCCACTGCTCAGGAGTGACACGGATGTTCTCGATACAGTAGCCGCTAAAGTTTTTCAGGCAAACTCTAACAGGTTCACTTGACTGAGTAGCCACCACCCTGCCCAAGTCCACGTTAGAGACCACTCCCCCGTCTCCTGCCGTGAATGTAGGAGTCAGGGCATCGCTGTAGGGCATAGAACCTGATATTGTTCCTGCGGCTTGTCCTGTCCGGTCTGCTACCGTAGTGGCTGTCGGACGATTGGGAGTCCCAAGGTCAGGGTAGAAAACTAACCCTTCCTCTGTGCCCGACAAGGTGTCGTACAGGCTTCCCTTAATCTGCTCTTCCGTCCTTGCTACGTCCCACATCCTAACTTCTGTGATGCCGCCCACGAAGTTGTAACCACCACTGTAGAACCTTCCAATGTCGATACCGGAAGTGTTAGTAAGTGCCCCATAATACATAGTCCACGTCTGCGGGATGTGCTCACCGTTAGCGTAGAATCTAATCTCATTACCGTCATAGGTGAATGCGTAATGCTCCCATACGTTCATCTTGACAGAGTAATTTGTGGTGAACGTCCTCTGTGTGCCACCTATCACTATCGACAGCATCACAAAACCTGATATCCCTATGTCGATGTAAGTAGCCCCTTTGGATATGGGAATCGCCCGTGGATTGTTCGCCCCCTGCCCTGTCTTACAGAACCACCCCTCCAATGTCATCTTTCCGGTACGGCTGAGGTTGTTGAGGGCATTGTTGCTGTACCTAATGAGATACCCGTTGACGGAAGATTGCACATAACCCCACGGAACTGGCGAAAGAACCAAGCCGCCGTTCTGTAATACGACAGAGGTGCTTCGAGAGCCGACAACCCCGTACTCGTCAATCAACTCAATCAGCAGTACCTTAGATACTCCAACGACTGCCTTGTTAGCAGAGATGGCGTACTCAATCTCGAATGGTGTTGGGGCTAATTCAGTGTACCCACTTGCAGGATAAAGTTGCTCCCCGCCGTAGGAAATCCGGTATCCAACCTTATCTCCATTTCCATCACTGACCGTAGCCCTTACCACCCAACCTTTAATATCTGGAACAGTAACCGCAGGGGCTATACTATTCTTAGTTGCTGTATAGGTCGAAGAAGATGGGGAGGTCTGTAAATCATCTCTTGCTTCAATCTTAATAAGGTTAGCGCCGATGTTTAACTCACTGTTCCTAAACATCCTAGCTACTGCGATAGGTGGCTTGAAGAACTCTGACCAGTCTCCGCTGTCAGGGTAAACCTGCACGTTGTTCAAATACAGACGATACTGAACAGGGTCGCCTTGTGCATCGTTAATAGTTGACCTGAACGTCAAGTCCTCTCCGTGGAGAGTAACCACCGCAGGTAGTACGATACTTGCGCTTGAGTTCGTCTTAGTTATTGTCGCCGTTGCGCTATTCACCGCAGGTGTGTGGAAGTCATCTTTGAACTCAATAGTAAAAGTGTTCGAACCAATCCTGAAAGCCGAGTGTTTGAACGTGTGCGACAAGTACACTGGTGCAGATTGGTAAACCGACCAAGGAATAACTACTATGCTGTTAATAAGTATCCGGTACGCTATCTTGTCATCAGTGTCTTGGTCTCCCAATGTGGCAGTATATGTTAAGTCCTCTTTATGCAAGGTAGTCCTGTCGAAAGAGTAAGCCGCTAGTGATGGTGTATAAGATGCTTTGGTTACTGTCATGTTCAACCCTATAGAGGAAGGGGTAAACCAGTCATCCTTAATCTCCAACCTGACCGTGGTGTTACCCACAACAAAAAGGTCATTAGGAATAGGTACTTCTATGTCAAAAGGTGCTTGAGCATATTCAGTCCAATCACCCGTCTCAGGGTATCTCTGTACCCCGCCGACAAGCACTCTATAGGATATCATCCCCATGTCCGTGTCTGTCAGAGAAGCCTTCAGAATGAAGTCGTCCCTATGAATACGAAGGGTGGAGTTATTTGTTATCTTAGGGGCTACGTTCGTCTTGGTGATTAGAGAGTATTCCGAGAATGTATTCCCTTGCGAGTCAACGGCTTCAACTACTAAGTTACTTGTACCGATAGGGAAAATATCGTTAGGGAACACCTCACTAATATATACAAAGGTATCCGTTAGCCCTGACCAATCCTTAAGGACGGTAGCGCCTAACCTAACTCTATAGCTGACTTGGCTTCCTGTCTCATGCTCAATCACCCCACCGAAAGACACATCTCGTTTTGAAATCGTATCTATAGGTGCTACCTTATCCCTAAAACGCATTTCAGAAGATACTGCAATATGTTTGATAGTCGCCACCGCAGTTGTGAAGTAGTAGGCAGTGCTTGGATGCAAGGCACTTAGGGAGATATTTCCCCGTTCAGTAGCTATCGGAGTAACCCCGATAGACTGTAAGTTAGCGGCTATTATCGGATTGGACGTGCCTGAAGGGGTTACCGGAAGTCCTGTGGTCAGGTCGAAACCTACCAAAAACCCATTGGACTGATTCGCCCCCGAACCCCAATAGACTACGTTCGCCTTCACTAGCAAACCACTACCTGTGTAGCTGGAATCCATGCTATATGTGTTAGGTATGGTAACCAACTTAACAGGTGCTACAGCAGGGGTCTTTACATTCCAGCGATAAATGTCTGCCGTTCTAGGCGAAGTGTTACGGGGCATACGAGCGAAGTAGATGAACTCTCCACCGTCCCAACCTGCACGACCGTAAGAAGTCATTGCAAGAGTAGTATTGTAAGACACTC
This sequence comes from Paenibacillus amylolyticus, assembly GCF_001570725.1. Taxonomy (GTDB): domain Bacteria; phylum Bacillota; class Bacilli; order Paenibacillales; family Paenibacillaceae; genus Paenibacillus; species Paenibacillus amylolyticus_A. Next base: position 2,299,965 of record NZ_BCNV01000001.1, on the reverse strand, counting down.
TACCCGATATTGCCGCCGTAGAGGGGTTAATGACCCACTTATAGATTGCGTTTGCTGTTCCCCACCCAACTAGATACTCAACTCCGCCCTCTATGTATAAGGCATAGGCGTAAGGAACAGAGGACGTATTAGCACAAATCTGTGCGATGGTAGTGTCCATCGTGTACCAGTTTACCGTCCTGATATAAGTACCAATTGAACCGTCAGCGTTCTTATTAAACTGCGCCACTGTGTTCATGTTACCTGCAAGGACGTACACGTGGTCAATCCCTACAAGAACATCGGTTGCATACACGCCCTGCGTTCCCGCTGGTATGTTGATTGTCACATCTGTTGCCTTGGGTGAAACTAATTCAATGTATCCGATTCTCAAACCCATGATCTCACCTCATTTATAATAAAAAGGGCGGGTGTTAGCCGCCACCTGATTAACCTACAATCCAGTTGACTTCTCCACCTACGCCCTTTTTAAGAGGTGCTTCTAATTTGACTTCGGTATGACCATTACGCATAATGACAAACTGTCCGTCCGATTGCTTGTCAGCCACCAACCGGAAGTTCATGAACATCTGTTTTCCGTAAGGTACGGAGCAGATTGCCTTGAAGTTAAAGGTGATTCCGTCTGCTTCAAGCGTGGACTTGTATCCGAAGTTGTATTGCTGGACTGTCGGGTTCAGTGCCCCGCCGTGTACTCCATTACCACCTAGCACAAGGGTAGCTTCTGCATCCTTATAGGTGATTACATCCTTGTACTGACCTAATCGACCAGTGAGTGGATAGTCTTTGTCGCCCACCCGATAGATGACTTCTACAGGTGTGCCGTTCAAATTAAATATACCGTCCTTCTCGAAGAACAGCTTCATACCATGACCGACCAACCCGAACCTTGAAATTCGGTCTCTGTTCAAATCGTAGAAGCTATTCTCGACCTGCGTGTCGAAGCTAAATTCCGAAAGGTGAGTACCGTCTATGTACTCGCCCATCCAAATAAAGTCTTGACCTACAGGGGAGCGGTGGTATTGTTGAAATGACATTTCCGTTTCCCCCCTCATTGCATTGAGAATAAAATCTTACACGTACTGGTAAGATACACGTGTAAGGAAGTTGACGAGACCTGCTGTGGCCGTTGGTGGTACATATGCACGAAGTGTCACTTGAGAGAAGTTCTTCGTATCCGTGTTATGGTCGCCGCCATTAACTGAACCCGAGATTACGCCCGCCCCTACAGTTGGGTCAGTAGCCCGAATATCTTTCGTTACAGTACCACCGATGGATGTGAATGAGGACTCAGCAAGAGAATCGACACGAACTTGAATCCAAGTGTTCGTTACCAACTCGCCTGTGTTGCCACCTGCGCTATCCTTAGTAGTGATTGTGCAAGCCGTCATGTCCGAAACCGGAGTGGCTTGTCCACGGTTATTCCAAATAAGTACAGTCTTTGATGGCGAAGTAGAACCTGCGTCAACCGTTCCGATGTCCCACTGTGTTACTTGGGACGTGTTATCTTCAGAGTACCAAGATACAATTGGTGCTGGCATTGTATTTCCTCCCTTATACTGCTTTAGTTCTTGACTCGTTCCTGTCAAGCTATAGACAATATAGGTTGGGCAGGTGAAACCTTAACAACTTCTGTGTAAAGTATCTCTAATGTAGTGGTCGCTTCATTAATCTATTAAGATGCAAATAACTAGACCCCTGATTGGGGTCTAGTTATTACAGGCGTTTGTACTTGATGTACAGAACGTCAGGGATTCCGTCAGTGACCTTCAGTGTCTCAGGGGCAAAGTTAACACCCTTGATATCACCGTTGGCTTCAGTCAGGTACTCGAAGTTGATACTTGGAGTTTGAACTTGACCGTTGATGAACAGAAGTACAGTCTTCGGTTTAGCCTGACCGTTCAGAAAAAGGTACTCAGTTTCCCCGCTCACAGCTTCGTAAACTTCTTCTTCATCCTCACCTTCCAGTTTATCCAAGCGGTCAGCCTGAGCCTTAAACTCTGCGTCAGCTACAGTTTCAAGGTCAACAATACGACCTTCAGCCGTGTCGAAGTCTCCTGCTTGGAAGTAACCGTTATCCGAGTCAGCTTCACGGTCTGAGATACCCACCGTTAAGTTCTCTGTAGCTTTCAGTCGGGAAGCCAGATTGGACAGAACAGTTTGCACTGTTACGCCAGTATAGTTAGTATCCGTTACGACACCGATGAGGTTTGCGCCTTTAGCCGCCGCTGTAGAAGCTAGGTCATTGCGAATAAGTGTGTCAGCGTCCGTCCGAGCCTGTACTTCGTTGGCAATTTGGGTTACGATAGCCGTGCCAAGGTTGGCGTTACCATCGTTGTCCAGAGTGCCAGCACCTCCATACAAGTCTTTCATCAACTGGCGAAGGTTCATGTAGGCTTCAGCATCGACTGCATCTGCTACGAGACCTGCCCCACCGCTAACGATAGCGTCAACAGGGATTACAGACAGGTTAGTTCGTGTGATGTACTTATAGTCAATCATCACTGCTTCTGTGAAGATATAAGCGGCTTCTGCTCCTGAAACTTCACTGAAGAAGTCCAAGAAGAACTGCCCTCCATCCTCACGCACCTTACCGTAAACTCTATCTCCGTCTGAATCAATGAATGGGAAGTCCTGCGTTCCATTCTTACGCAGTTCGATTGCCACGCCAACCACAGTACCTTCGGTGATTGGATCAACTGCCACAACTGTATTCAAAATGTCAGCAGTGATATCGACGAAACTTACGCCCGCACCGACAGCCACAGCGTTCTTCTGAACGAATACGTCAATCTTAGTGTCTTCCAGAATCTCGCGATGTGCGTTGTAGTCAATGTCCAAGTATTGTTCGTTAATTTTGTTGTTAACGTCAAAGTGGTTATTTCGCATCAACTTGTTGTTCAACTGCTCACCACGAAATCTAGCAATACCCCTAGTTCCTGCCATAGTTCTTCACCTCTTCTTCATAATCTAGTATCATTTGCCACACGTACATTATAAGCAAGTAGTCCAATATTTTACTGTAGGTTGGTAGATTGAGGAACTACCTCAGCCGAACCAGCAGTTCTATAGTCACGCCTTCGATACCTTCGCCCCGTTCGACGACATTAATGCGGAAATGGTCATCCTTGTTGATTCGAGGCATGGATACAGCGTAGGGTCTATTGGACGTTCTGCTAGAACGCTCGTTCCCATCCACCACAAGATTGCTATGGAAGATTGTCTCCCATACAGGGATTGCGCTGTCATAACTCTCCTGAGAACATTTCTCAATCTGGAAGGCAGTGTCAGCATCCCCTTCACGTGACGTGGAAGCGTAAACCTCAGTGATATCTCCCTCATAAGGGAAACGCATAACCAGCTTTGCTAACCCATCAAACACACGACTCAGGACAAATACCATTGTCTTAGTTTCTGCCCGTCGCTCAATAAAATCGAGACGATCATCAAGGCTGGAATGAGGTGCGTCAGCGTCCTTGTATTGCCTTGCTTTTTGTATCTCTTCTTCCAGAGTCAAGAACCTGAGTTCATCAATGTTCCCGTTGCCCTGACGGTATTCAGGCTTCCATGTACGAATAAGGATTTCATCGCCCACTTGAAGTTGTACAGGAAGTCCAGCAAAGGGTGTGTCTCCTTCATACGTCCCTAAGTCCAACCGGATAGTTGTCGGGTCAATCTCTTCGTAGCCGCCGCTTTCCAGCAAGTGTGCTCCGTTAAAGTACACGTCTAACTGCTTCGTGCCCATCCGGTATTCGTGGTCAAGGTAGATGAACAACCCACGCTCTAACGCAAGGTACTGTTCGTCTACGATGACTTCCTGTTCATCCCAATACTGAAACTCACCGCCCCCGTAGCGGCGAAGGGTCATCTTCGTTCCTGCCATTTACGCTCACCTCCTTACGTATGGTTTATGTCCAGAATAAAGTGCAGGGGTTTAATCTGGAAACGGTCTTCCATCCTCTCAACTTTCATCCAGAACTTTCGTTCTCCAAGAGGTGGTAAACTGCCCATATCTAGAAGCTTCGAGAACTCCTCTGTCGGCGTGTCTGCCCCGTCATCATGGCAAATGTCTGCCCACTCGTACCCGAACGTCTCCATATACTTTAGAATGCCAAGCGATATGGTGTTTGCAGGTTTCTCCTTGGAAGGGTTCTGTAGTAACATCTGAACGAGAATATGATTTTCATACATCGTGCCAAGATACGTGTCGGTCTCCTTGTTAAGTTCCTTACCATTCCAGATAACCTTTAGTTCAGTGCCAAACAGGTAAATGTCGCCACCGTAGATATCGAATGCGCCGAGACTTGATAGAAGCGTACCTTGCGTATCATAAACCCTGATAATCCCGTTATAGGGCATCAAGGGCAGTTCAATCTCACAGCCTGTCCAGTTAGGCTCAACCACCGCTGAAGCCACTGAATTGCCGTCAGGGTCACAGAGGTAAACTGAGTACCCCGTAGGTAAGTTGCCTATCGTAATTTTGTCGCTCTTGCAGACAACCATCCTATCGAGGTTCAGAGTGTCGAAGTTAGTTTGTTCCCTATTCTTTAGGATGACACCCATCTTCTCAGCGACCATAGGAGCAGTATCGAATATCTCCCACCCACTACCGCGATGAGCATAGAACGTCCACTTATTTGCTTTCTTTAGTGCCCGCCAACGGCTATACTCCCTAATGGTTGTGTCTTTACTCTCAAGAAACTCCAATCGATGGTATCCGTCCTGCCAGATGATAATACCGCCTTCATCTAACAGTTCTGTCGGCACGTAGTCAGCGGTCACTTCCATTAAAACGGTCTGCTCTTCAGGAACATCGAACATAATAGAAGTGTCGCTTTCAGTGTGCGGCATGATGACCTGACCTAAAGCATTGTCGATTGAAACAGCATCACTAGGTGAAAGGGTATAGCGGGAATGAATACTCCCGCTATCGAACCTGTCATCGAAGATTAAGCCACTCGACTTCTTATAGATTCCCAATTATTATCACCTACCTTGTTTTCTTCCAGTTCCAGATGCTCCAAGAAGCTATCTTACCGATAATGAGCCAGATGCGAGGTTTCTTCGGTTCTTCAGGTGTCTTGAGAATACCGCCCTCAGATTTCTCAATTGTCGTCTCGATTACACGTTTAGGTCGTTCTGCACCTTCTGATTGCTCGATATCGACCTCAAGAACAAGCTTAGGTCTGTCGACTTTCTCCGGTTTTTCAATTCCCACCTCAATGGCCTTAGTAGGTCTAGCGGCTTCTTCCGGTTCGCTGATATGCGTCTCGATAGGCTCACGGTGATTTGTTACTTTGGAGTCGTCTTGGATATCAGTCTCAAGTTGCAACCTCTTCCGTACCCCTGACTCCAAATCCTCAATGACTGCAAGGTCTTGATGTGAGATGTGCTCAGCGAGTTCTCCTGCCTGAATAAAGGCACCCGTATCCTTACCGCTTACCGCTCCCTCCAACTCATGGGTGACTGCTTCAGCATTGGTTGTCGTTGTTGCCATCCCCATTTCCGAGATAGTTCCAACTTTACTGCTATTATCAATATTAGCCGATTCACCCTCATGAATAACGCCCATTGTCGAGCCGTCATGGTATTGGGCTGATTCTCCTTGATGAACGACAGCTTCTTCGGATATAAAGGAAGTTGCTCCTTCTAAACCCACCACAAATGCGTCATTAGACTTGCCGTTGGTAGCCCCTTCTAGCTTGGACTCCACTGCTTCATACCCTTTGTCCGTAAACATTGCTGTGTGTTCTTCGTAAAGAACAGTCTCCTTCGCAACATCGCTCTGCCAAGCATCCTCCAACTCCTGAATAGCTGTAGGTGAGTTTCCGTCACTGATTCGAGCGCCTTCGATTTCATGGGTCACTGCATCCCTGTCTGTCCGTTGTTCGCCCAAACTAATGCCGTGCCACACACCGTACACCCCTGTACCATTAAACGCTGTCTCAGTCTTGTGCTCATAGCTTACATGCTTGCTGTCAGAGTGTACGGCGGACTCCATATCCTGCTTGATACCCTCTACACTTGTTACTTGGTTGGCTGTGTCCGGTCTTTCTAGCTCACCTTCATACCCCATGCCCGCCAAACCTATCTCAAGCTTTGTACCTACACCTTCAGCAGTAGGGTTAGATAACGCTGTCTCAGTCTTGTGTTTATAGCTTACATGCTTGCTGTCAGAGTGTACGGCGGACTCCATATCCTGCTTGATTGCCTCTACACTTGTTACTTGGTTGGCTGTGTCCGGTCTTTCTACCTCACCTTCATATCCCATGCCCGCCAAACCTGTCTCAAGCTTTGTACCTACACCTTCAGCAGTAGGGTCAGATAACGCCGTCTCAGGTAAGTGAACTACACTGTCCCTTGTAATGTCGGTCTCTGCCGCAGTGAGTCCTGTCTGCTTAACACCTTCACCGAAGGTCTTCTGCTCTGCCTTGTCCAGTCCTTGAATGACTCCGATGTGCTTGTTGGCTTCAGCAATTGCCCTACTTATTTCAGTAATGTCTGCAGTCTGCTTGAAGTCCGATAAGGAAGCACCTGAAATTCCCTGCGGCATCGTTCCCTCCGGTTCTACTACGTACCGTCCGGTCGTCGGAGACTCTGCTGTCTGGTCTGCCCCCTTGTTGTGTTCGACGTGCACCTCTTCCTGATTGGAAGCAATAACCATAACCCCTGCCCCCGCCTGTTTCAGCTCCTCGATTACCGTCTGCGTAATGGCAGGGAAATCAGCTTGTGTGAAACCTTGAGTGATGCTATCTTGGATGATGTTCTCCATCCCTGCTTCAATCAAATCTACCGCTTTTGAGCCGTACATAATTTCCATGAGTCGTACCGCCTTCAGTATTTCAGGCGATTCTGCAATCGCTCCCTGAATCTGCTCGAACGTATAAAGGGATTCTACCTCTGCCTGTGTGCGCTTCGACATGCCAGCTTCCGTCCACTCTTCGACTTCTGCATCCATTTTGTCACTCTTATCGGTAGCTTCTATGAATCTATCAACCAGTGGGTCGCCGCCCACGTAAACTTCTGCGTCACTGATAAGCTGGATAGCTCCGTCACCGCTCACATACGTAACATCCCTAAAATCGTCAATGTCAGCATTGTATTCCTGTACGGCACTTCCTTGGGATACCAGTTTGAGGTAACCTTCGTTGTCTCCGATAGCGCTAGAAGCGTCTGTAAGGCTTCCTGCTTTAGCCGTGTCCGAAGTGTACTCTACATTTACAAGAAGGCTCTCAGTGGCATCCTTGACACTATCTGAGCTTGAAAATGAGGAATTGGTGATGTGCTTATCGAAGTAGTATGATTGGTCTAAACTTTCAACGCCCGCCATATACTCCATCTCAATCTTACCGCTTTCCAGTTCGAGTGACTGCCTGCCCTCTTGCTCTGTGTCAGCCGTCACCGTCCGGTCAATCAAGAGCAGTGAGTTAGCCCAACTTTCCGCTCTAGTGAACGTCTCAAGTTCACTGTCCTGCCTTGTATCGTAGGTCAGGAACTCCTGCATATCTGCTGAGACACTTGTGTCCACAGACTGAGTAGATTCGATTCTAGCGTCCTTCACCTGAGAGGTTGCCCTGGATAAGAATTCGATGCTGTGCCCGTTCTCGTAGGTAACAGCGGTGGTCTGCTCGTCCGTCTGTGTATTGACTAAAGTGTCGTACATCAAACTCTCCTGCATTGCGGCATCCTGTACGTTCTCTCCCTGTACCAAGACCCTTTCCACTTGACCATCGTAAACAGGCTGAATCAACTCACCTCTTACGTCATCCTGCTGGCTTGCTTGCATAACTGTATCCGTCTGAATAAACTCCTGAGCATCGGCGTTCTGGTACGTACGAACCTCAGTAAAAGGCTGAAGGTCTACGTCCTTATTCGTGTCCACCATCACATACTCATTCAAGATGGTTGGTTCGTTGTAAAGGGTCTCTGCCGGTAAGTGTTCATTCATCTCAGCTTCACCGCGACCGTATGTGTCGGCTACCGTGGTAAGCGTAAGTTCTGCTTCATTCCTCTTTTCAGCGTAAACAGGTGTTCCTGTCTGAGCATCAAATACCATATCCAGATGTCCGGTCTCTGTCCGAGAAACGAAAGCATCCTCCTTGACTTCCAGCTGTCTTGCTTCCTCCCTGCCCTCAAGAGTACCCTCCTGTCGAGTATCCATCAGCACGTAAACTTCCAGAGAAGATCCCTTTACTGCTATCTCTGCGAGTTCATACCCTTGCTCACTACCCTCACTTACAAGGACTGCATACTCCAATGGATAAGAATCACTGACAGCCCTGTCAAACCCAACCTCACCTATTTCCGTATACTGTAGTTCCCCTACCACGCTAATGTCAGGGTCATGGGTAGCTACGCTGGTTAAAGCCATCTCCCCATCTAAGATACTGCGGACGATGTTGGAAAGTACCGCCCGTCCTTCTTCAGCATTCAACCGGACACCGTTCTCTGCGGATTTAATTCCGCCCATCTGAGTGTCTTGTGAGATACCGGATACGGTGGATTCGAGCGCGTGTATTACACTTTGTTTGTTGGACAGGGAAATGGAAACCCTATTACCTTCTGCAACGGAGACCTTAACGTCATAAAGATCACCGGAAGCCAGTTCTTCAAGGTGTGAAAATTTGTCTATCCGACTGCCTTCACTTACCGCCGCACCTTCAGCTTCGAGTATCTGCTCAAGACTACATGCATCCTGCTGTCCATCTGTTGTTCCGTCTGTGACTGTTTCGCCGTTAAAATACTTATGGATGCCTGACAGGTACGATACGATAGAAGCTACTACAGTCTCTACTTCAAAGCCGTCATACTGAGTGATGTACTCAGCACTCCCTAGCCGCCCGAATAATCCGGTAGCCGAATGAGGGGCTTTGTTTGCGTTCTTCATGGTATCCTCAATCAATGTCTTATAGGTACTGTTAACGGGAGCGGTCAGGTGATATTGATTGTTAGCATTGATAATTTGTTCAAACCCAATTTTCAGTTCATAGCCCCTTTTAGAAAAAAGGGCGGTGAAGCTGATTAGGTAAGATTTCTTACCGTTCATCATTCACCGCCAACCTCCCATACTATAGATTACGAGTTCTTTTTAAGCGTTTCTTTTAGGATGCCTAGGCCAATTGGAGCAAACGGTGACATGTTAGATAGAGTGAACGGGCTAACAGGTGTGTCTGCCAAAGTGTAGCGGTACAGTTGCTTGTACTCGTAAGTAGCAAGAACTTCCGCTTCAGCGGCAGGTTCTTTACCCTCAAGGAAACTGATTGTCTTCGTCTCGATATCAACCATGTAGTCCGTGCCGAGCGTTTGGTCTACACAATCCACCTGAACCTCAAGCTTGAACGGCGTACCGTCATCCTTCAGGGATGGCGAGTGAGCCATGTGGAAGACTTTGTTTACTCCGTTGCCCTTGCCCAATTCCTCATGGTCAGAAGTCTCAACTACTTCGAGTTCATCCAACTGAGAAATGTTCTTAGGGTGGACGGCATAACACTCATCCAGCTTGCCTACAAAGCCATCATTCGGGTGAACAATGTACATCGGAGAAATGTGGTACTTGCCACTATATACCGATGGGTTAAATCGGGTTTCGCCCGCATCAATGCTCTTATCGTGCGTAATGAATGCGAGGTAATGCTGTTGGTAGTACGTACCACCAATAGACTGCTGTAACTGTACCCCACGGTTTCCGTTGGAAGTGTTGTTTCCGTAGTCCACGTAAACTGCACCCAACTTCATGTCCTTCTTCCAAACAACTTCATCGGCTTCACGGCAACCGGAGATAATGACGTTGTTCTTACGAGGGGCTTTACCGAGGGTCGTCAGCCGCCCGATGTACAATGGAGCGAAGTACGTGTTCTCTGCGCCCGGAGTTGGGTCTGGACGGAAGAACATTACAATGCGGTCTTTGGTCACATTCCCCCAAAAGTACATCGTGCTGTCGCGTTGCCATCCTCTATCAAAGTTCTGCAACGGAGTGAAGGACAAAGCCGTTGGCAAGGACGGATAGATGTAGTAAATGGACGAGTACACAGCGTTCATCAGGTCGGTAGGTTTATCAGGGTCAAAGTTCTTAACCATAATATCACCGTAGTTCAGGGTTTGTGTTCCTGTGGCGTTCAGAATTTTAACGTAAGATGCGTGAAGTTCTGCCCCTGCGTCCGGTGCTTTTCCAATGAACGTTACAGTATTATTAGTGTAGTCAACTGTGTAATTAGTTGCGGCTTGTTCGACCTGATTTACATAAACCCGAACAGTGTCAGGTTTAATCGTTGCTACAGTAGGGATTGGGAACAATTTCTTAGTTCCGTCACCATCAGGTAAAATGGATTCAGGGTCTCCGATTACTACAGTACCGCTTACGCCTTGTACAATACGTTCGCCTCGCACGTCATCAAATGTGAAGAAGTACATACGCTTCACTGGTTGTGGTGCAATTGGGGATGGGGAATAGTTGGATGTGATTGCGTCTGTAGGTTCAGGAGCAGAAGTGAACGTAACTACGCCCTTCATTGCATCCAGTAAGTAATCCGTGGAAGGCACGGCGTTACCGTTCTTGTAGATAATTGCCGAGTCTGCGATTACAGGGAATACTTGGTACTGGAACTTGGTATTCAAGGTCTCATCTCTAATCAACTCACCAAGAACGGAGTTCTGAGAAATAAACTCTTGCTCACCCAATGCAGGGGTACTCTTCTTACCGTAGCCGTAAACCATGCCGAAGTTACGCATTTGATTATCCGAGCCAAGAGACCTGAACAAGCGGACTTCTGCGAACTTGAGACCGTCCTGCGATACAGAGCGGTACTTAATGAATGTATCCCATCCCTTGGAGTTAAATAGCGCTTCAAGGTCTTTGGGGAATAGCTGAATCGTGGAATCTCCATCAAACCAACTCACAATAGATCACCTCTCGTTTAGAATTTCCCCGCCGATTTTACACGGCAGGGCTTATTTTTTATGGGTTTACAGGCGGGGTTGGGGGCGTAGAAGTAACTTCTACTCCTTCGTCATTGACTGTGTTGAAGTACAATCCGATACCCGCTGGGCGGTACTGAGTTCCTGGCTTGCTGGTCAGTGGCGATACGCCTTCGACCAAGAAGTAACGGAATACATCGAACTCGTCAGGGCAATGCTCCTTCTTTACACGCAACTTGTTAGCGTTAAAGGACAGCGCCGACAATGCGATAGTATCCTTCAGTGCTCCCCTCACCCCTTCTTCTGGATGTACTACGTACAGCTTGGAGGTGTGAACCTTACCGCTGTATCGGGATGGGTTAAAGGAATACTTGTAAAGAGGATTCTCAGCGTTGTTCCAAGCCCTTGGGTAATCTCTCTTACCATCCACTGAAGTACGCATTGGAGGGATAGCATTTGCAGGGGCGTTCCACGACAGGTAGTAAGCCTGATAACGAGCACCTAGTTTACCACGGCTTACCATGATGTTATCCAAACCGTTCGCAGGGAACTTAGGATAAGACTTCATGAGCGGCATGATGTTTGGTTGCTTCTTCGCGGTGTCATCAAAGTCGTATTCGGAGATTGCTGTCAGCCCCGCCGTACCTGTACTAGATACGATAGGCACACTACCCGTGAACATTGCATAAGCATCGTCACCTTCTTCAATAGCATCTAGCTTACCGAAGTAAAGAGGAATGACTGGAACAAGATTCCCTTCCGGTGCGGGTACATTATCACACTGGATGATGAAGAACAGGCTTTCTCCGTTCAAGTGACCTTTAATGGAGATTTCAGAGTCAGCCCACCAGTTCGTATTCTGAATGGCGTAGTTGATAGTGTCATCATAGTAATTTTCCAGCAGGTTTGTCCGAAGACCAGCTTGCATAATAGGAGACTGCATCCGATTACCTTCAGCTTTAGTTACTGTAAAAGTAGCTGATGCACCTGTGCCCACCCAACCTGAAACTTCAACTTCGATATCCAACACTGCCCTCTTGAGTTCTGAGGTATTTAGCCAAGGCAATGTAATGTCAGGGTTGTTTGTAGTCAGTCCAGCAAGGTTCTCGACCATGTAAAAGTACAAGGTTTGTGGAGAACGGTACTTACGGAACTCGTTTGTCGCCCATTCAGAGAATACTTGGAGTGTCGCAGGAGCAGGTGCTTTAGTGTCAGGGGACTTGTTTAACTTTCTCAGCACACCTAGATTCTGATTCCAAGTACCAAGGACAGCTACCCCGAACATCTTACCCTCCGTGTTCTTGTAGATGAAATGCTCTGCTACGTAAATCGGAATGTCAGTAGTATCAAGTCCGGTATAAGTGCTTCGCATTATGCCTGAATCAAATGTCACTTTCTTAAAGTTTGCTACCGTCTCCCACCCTTGAGTAGCAAGCAGGTCGCCCAAACGCGGTTGTATATCCTGCTCCGTTACCTTTGGGATAAAAGATGCAGGCGTTGTGTCGATAAATGGCATTTAAATAACACCCCTTCACTTATTTGCTTGTATGAAGCCCTGTTATTACACAGGGCAGTTTACCAAGTATTCCCACGATGAACCTGAACCTGAACTAGAACTCATCACTACTTTAATTTGCGTCACACCGCCCACAGGACTGTACTGGAACTGAAGCGAACCGCCATTGGATACCTCAGTGTTCGTGCTTGCAAGCAACTGATTCTGATAGTAAACATCCATTCGGTCAGCTACTCCGTACATGTTGTAGGTGATTACCACTCGTCCAGACGTGTTACCCATCTCATGGAGTTTTTCGGTGTAAGCACCGCCGCCAGAGTCGTTCAGCTTACCGCACTGCAATGTGTTTGCGGGTGGTGGTGGAGCAGGTGGTGGTGGAACGTACTTGGCAGTTACCGATACGGTCGCCGTACCCGTTGCCTTCTGACCTAATTCATTCCACACCGTAAGCTTGACCGAATACGTGCCGACATTGTTGAACGTAAATGTTGCATTATCGACCGTATAGCTTCCCTTGTTCACATCGCTTGCTACTTCCCACTTGAAGTTTGTAATGGGAGAGTGTTTACTGTAGATAGAAGTAAACCTGATTGGTGTTTCCTCTTCTACACTTGAGTAAGCAGGGTCGATGGTTAGAATCAAGGCTGGTGGCTCAGGTGGTGCAGGAGGAATCTCAGGGAGAGTGTAGCCCGCCTTCAGGATGCCTAGTGCGGCAGGTCTGAACGGCGTTGCAGGTCTCTTTGTCAGTGGCGAGATGCCTTCGACCAAGTAGTAGGAATAAACTTCATACCTATTCTCGTCATCGCAGTAATCCCTCACAGCCTTTAACTCGTCACCATTCATTATAGTTAAGGGAGACGTTAAAATAACGTTTCGCAGTGTTCCGAACGTGCCATCTTCAGGATGAACCAGGAGCGCACGGGATGAATGGGCTTTGCCACTATACCTTGAAGGACTAAACTGGTACTTGTATTGTTCATTCATGTAATCCTTCCATGCTCTTGGGTGCTTGTGTCCGTCAGAATCTTCCCTGGGTGGCGGCATAGTGTTTGACGGTACATTCCATGACAGGTAATGCGCCTGATACCTTGCTCCGAACTTGTTACGTTTGACCATGATTGAGTCAACGCCGTTACTTGGGTAGTGGGGGTATTCCTTCATAACAGGCAGTAGAATCTCTTGCTTAACTGACGCATCATCGTAATCGAACTTAGCTGACTGTTTGAGTGCGGCTTCTACGTCTGCCCCCTCTTTGTTGTACGCTGTTCCTGAGAACAGAGCAGACGGTGCTCCCTCAGCGTTCCTATTGGTCTCGATATGCACCTCAAGGAACATTCGACCGGATACCGGAGTGTAACCACTTACCCCATCCCCACTTTCTGCTTCAATGGTTACGGAGGACATACCCTCGATACCTGTGATATCAAACTGACCCATCAACTGAGCATCATTCTTGTTGTTTGACGGTTCTTTCGCCCCCACAGTGTTGAACCGACCAATCTCCTGTCCTGCAATGGTTAGTTTGACTGCTTCGTCAGGCATGTCGCCGTCCGTGTCACCCATGAGCCAAACCTTTACATAAGAACCTGCATTGACCATTGGCTTTCCTGAGATGATTGTCGAGGTCTTAGTCGTCTTCCGGTAGAAGTCAAACGTGATATCCCGATTAATAACTTCCTCAGTCAGGCCATTTACGTCGAAGTCTCCCATGTAAAGAGGAATCGCAGGTACGGCATTGCTGTCCCAAATCGGAGCAGTGTCAGCTAAGATGATTAACATAATACTTTTTCCGTCAATGAATCCTTTGACGAACACTTTGCTATCATCCCACCAGTTCGTATACTTCACGTCCACGAAAGCAATCTTCTCTGTATGTTCAAGCTGAGGAATACGAGTCCTTGCTGTAACGATTGGAGATTGATACATCTGAGGGAACGCGTCCGTTATTCTCGACTGAAGAGCATTCGTGTTATCGTCCAGCCCCCACATGCTTGTCTGCACCTCTACGTCCAGAGAAACCCGTTTCAGTTCATCAGTTTTCTCCCAACCCACCAACATCTTCCCATTTCCAATCCACTTTTCAAGCTGGTAAAAGTAAAGCGTGTGTCGCTCAAAGAGTGCATCTTCGTTTGCCTTCTGGATGGCCCATGAGAATACGCCGCTGTCCTGCGGTGTCAACTGCGTACCGTAATCTGCATTTTTATCGTAGATTGCAAATGGTACTTTGCACCCTGTCTGTCCAATCTGCTCATTGACTTTTGCCATCATCGCCATACCGAATAAGTTTCCCGATATGTTCTTGACGATGATATGCTTGGTCACGTAGAAGTCGAAGGCATCCGTGGACCCGACTGTGCTGTAGTAAATAGCTACCTGACCGGACACACCTGCTTCAAACGTGAACGTGGTTGTCTCGTCTGGATTCTTGACCGCCGTATAATAGGATGTTGGGGCAATCTTCCCATCAATGAAAATGTAGTAATCGTCGTTGAGTACCTTCGGCAAATCAATTTTAGGGTTAGCCAGCGGAAGATAGAACCGCTTGATTGTAGGCTTTGTTAGCTTGTTAGAGTAGACGACCTTGGTAAACTCAGTAACCTTTGTCCACCCATTGGCTGTCATAATTCCAGCAAGCCCTTCCAGCAGGAACTCTTCATTGATAGTCGTGTCGAGCCACGGCGTCGGTTGATATGAAGTATCTGCCATTTATTCACCTTCTTCCTACTTGAGAGTTTGGTAGTTTGCCCATACGACCTTGGGCTTGCCGCCCTCATTAAAGAACTCAAAATGAATCTGCGTCCCTTGCTTACACGGGATGATTGCCGTCAAGTACATGCCCTCCGGTAAATCCTTTGTGTAAATGTTCTTACAGACTAGCCGTTCCCCTACATACAAGTTCCAGTAGTCCCTTGCTTCATAGTTGGATACGCCTACTGCAATAGAGAGCAGTTCGCAATCTTCTTCAATGGTTAGCTTATGTTCGACCTTGCCCGCCATTTGGGACTCTACCATAATCCCTTCAATGTACGGCTCTGTTTTTGTTGGCATAAAAGGAGGGTCGAGTCTACCGCCTACCAAGTAACTTGCAAAATTAGCGCCGCTAGACATTCACTACACCCCCTTTATATATTCGAGTTCCAGATTACTGAACAACCCGTTCTCCCTTATAATAGTCCCTCTAATGGTGCTAAAAGATGCGATATCCGTTTCCTCTTCCATTTGCTCGTTGATTCTGGAAGGATATGCTATCTCTATAAGGAAGCCGTTAACGATTAGATTCTCGTCCCTCTCAAGCGTCAGCACTTCAATAGTCCCATTGTCATAGGTGTAAACCACTGAGGTTACGAGAGCGGAGTATCCTGCCATCTCTCTACGGGCTTCCACGTTAATTACATTTGGTTCTACAGGAGCACTGTTTATGATTGTGAGGTCATCGCCGCCCGTATACAGACCAGACTTCTGCATCTCCCTACGAATTAAGTCAAGTATGGGATAAATCTCATTCGAGTTTAGAAAGTTTCTATTCTCCACAGAATCCACCTCACTTCTATGGCATTATAAGAAAAAGCAGGAAACAATTAGCGTCATAGACGTAAGTGCTCCCTGCCCATATGTGCTTACCCTACTTCTGATAGTGTCTGCCAGGTCAACTCAAGGTAATTGAAAATACCTTCGTTACTGCCCACCATTCTATTTCCCTTTACTAAATAGTAACTGGACGTGAATGTCTTTGCGTCGTAGACATAAACTGAATCCAGTAGTTCGATTAACGGATTCCCTTTGACCACCACATTCTTCGTTCTCGCCTGACGTTTATAGTCAAAGAAAATCTTGTTGGCTACGTCCTCCTTCAGCCCACGCATTGAAGAGCCATCGACTTCCTCAATCCAATCCAGTTGAGCACCTGCGGTACGCATATTACCCTTGGTTGCAATTATCAGCGACTTATCGAAGAAGTGCTCGACAATCCCTGCTGTACCGGAAATCATCAAGTGGTTTCTAACACGGGAGTAATCCGTAGAAGAAGTGACTTCCATTAGATTCTCGCCGTCGATGAACTCCCACTTCATTCCCGAGACCATGGCCCAATCAGGTGCATCCAAGAAATCCATGCGTTCCATTCTGAACGTCCCGTACCTATCGCAGTAGATTCGGTATGGTAAGTCCTGAATGAGAGACTGCAAGGCATCGGAAGCGTTTGTACCTAATGGGAAGGTTACACTTGCCACGAACGGGTTCTGCCAGCCACCCACTTCCATGATGTTCTCTTGACTAACGGCTTCTAGTTCTCCGGTATCCTTGTTGAACTTCATGAATGTGTTCTTTCCCTTGTTTACGTCAGTGTACACTGTATCCTCAATCACGTAGTCAGGGTTAGCCATATCCTCTGCATGAACTTTCCATGCGGTGAATCCAGAAGCGACAACGATATCCTCCACGATGCTTGATTTAATCCAAGCAAACGCCCCACCGTCTCCCGCATAAGCTTCTTCTGGCGGGTACTGCATCGGCTTGTAGAACACAAATTCCTCAAGCATGTCGAACCTGTCCACACAGCTAAAGGAGATAGTCTTCTCAGCAGAGTTCTCTGTAATCTCGCCTTTAATCATCCCCGTGAATACCCGAACAACTTCTTCGCCGTATCCAGCGTAAATCCTGATTGGAGTGTACTCACTAATGACGTGACGCAGTTCTCCTTCTTCGTAGTAACTCAGGGGAGACTTGTCCGTTCGGAATGCGTCTGGAAACTCCGGTTTGCGCTCCCACAATGGAGAGTAGATACCTGAAGCGTTGTTCAGCGTAATCCTTGCTGTGCTAATAGTCGTATCGAGATGGGTATTGATTTCCCAATTCATTACGTCTACATCGATGGTGTACGTCTCTTCAAAGACGAACTCCCCTACTTCATACCACTTCTCCTTGTAGGTGTCACCGATAGCTGTAGCCAACTGCTCAACGGCGTAGTCGTTAGAAGCATAGTTGATGCTATCGAGGTAAATTGTCCCATCCGTCACAGCGAACAGGATTCTGCTCTGGTATGGGTAGTCGAACGCCGCCCCACGGATTCCGGTGTTAACCCAAACATCGTTAAGCTTTACGTATACGTCAATGTCCGTTTGGTCATGGCAGACTACGGTATACTCAATGAAATCGGCAGCCGTATCGAGTTGGTATGTCCCACCACCACTAGTGTAAATTTGGTCATCCTTTATGTTCAGAAGGAATCCTTTTGTACCGTCGCTGATAATTAGCTTGCCACTTGTGCCCGCCGCAGTCTTCAGGCTGAAGTTAATCGTAAAGGGGAACTTCTTGATTTTACCTAGCCGCTCAATACCTGCTTCGTCGCCATTAGTTGAGATGGCCTGATAGTCACCTTTGTCTTTTTGTACAACGGTGCTGTACGGAGTCCACTTGTTGGCGCTACTCATGTTGTCCTCAAAGTCCCATAAGGTTTTTGTCTCTACCGTCTCCACATCAAACTCTTTAGCCCGCAACCAAAGGATACCGAACTTGCCTCTCGATGCTTTGGAAGAGTTGGCAAACGTAATCTCGACCACGTTATGTCCTTTTGGCATTGGGATTGATGGTGGATAAGCTACACCGTTCTTGGCATTAATACCTTTGATTCGCACGACCTCGTAATCATTTACCTTGACGATAATTACATCGTCTATTTCAAGGTCTGAGAAGTATGACCATCCAAGGTTTCCTGCCTTAAACCAGTCATGCTCGAACACTATCGTCTTAGCCTGACCAGCCCCGCCCGTACCTTTGAATCCGAGTACGTTCATCTGAGTATCGTCGTCAATGACCGTCATCTGTACCGCACCGTCAGTCTTGGTGTACTTCTTAACATCCAGCGAGGTCTTCTTGGTTGTAAAATCCTTGAAGTAGGTTTGCTTGGAAGTCGTCTTGTTGTACTGGTACGTTACGATTTCTTTGTCGATGCTTGTATCACCGGTAGTGTCCGCTGAACGGGTCTTTCCGTCTCCCCAAGACTTCACTTTCACCACGACAGGCTTCCTACCAAACTTAAGGGCATTAGGCTTCGTGTCAAAAAGAATGTCAATCCGGTTTCCTTTAATGTCGCCGCCAGTATCATCGGCAAGGTATTCTCCCCAACTTACTCCATCGACAACAAGTTCAACCTTACTCTTTAAGGGGATGATGGAAGGGTCAACGGCAATAATCTTCCAGTTCTTCCATGTGCGAACGTCAGTGCCGCCTCTTGTGATTCCTATACAGCCGGGGCAATCAGCGACATATGCCGTAGCTTCCATGTTGTATTCCACATGAGAAGTCGATGAATCAGCCATAACCGAAGCATCCATAAAAACAGAATCTTGTATGTTTCGTGGGTCAGCTTTGGATGCGGTCTGGATGGTCTTCTTACCGCGAAGGAACTGCTCAGGGTTCAGTGCCTTACCGTTAAGCCTTACTTCAAAGTGTAAGTGTGAACCGTCTCCCCCATTAGACCGAGAAGTACCGGAGTTGCCCCCTAGACCAACGAGGCCTCCTGCCTTAACCTTATCCCCCACACTGACACTTATCTTGTTTAAGTGGGCATAGCGAGTCTCCCATCCGTTGCCGTGGCTAACATAAACAACTCTACCGTATCCTCTTAAGGTGCTGGCGACTGTGACCGTACCTGACCACACAGCGTAAACAGGGTCGTTCATTGCAAGATCGAGGTCAATCCCTTTATGCTTACCTCCACGACCAACATACCGTGTGCTTCTTGGGTCGGTCTCAAAGAAGTCCGTGATATACATGCCGTTGATGGTACGCTCCCCGTTCTTATGTCCGTGCATGGTCGAACTGCTCTTGATTGGCATGGAGAAGTCGGAGTTACGAAGTTCCGTGCTGGTCTCCACCAACGTACCGTCAACGTAGTCCGTAAGTTTCTCAGCCTTGTCGATGGACAAAAGGTCACTTACAGCACTATCCATTACGTACTGTGCTGCATCGTACTTTCTACGGAATCCCCGCACGTATGATGTTTTGTCTAACTCCACGACCACCTTCGGCTCATTTCCAAGTGCATTCACACGCTCCATGATTCCTTGTAACAACTGCCTTGAAGGGTAGTTCACGTTAGAAACATAAGTCACTTATCCCACCTGCCTTATCTATATTTCTCTGTAATCCACTCAATGAATCGGTTTAGGTAGGTTACAGCTTCCGCTCTAGTAATACATGCTTCAGGTTCAAATTTGTCATCGGTGTAAAGAGGGAACACGTAGCAACCGTCATGGTATTTTTCATCCAGTAGAGTCAGTACATCGTTCCTGTACCAATTGGCTTGAATATCAGCTTTATCTGCAATATCTCGCATTGGCGTGGAGTTATATGCGAACGCACGGTCAGTGTATCGGTTATGAAGGTTCTCATAAATACGGCTCATGAGTGCGAAGAAGTCTCCACGACGAATGCGAACGTCTCCGAAGAACCTGTCGTTATATGTCACCCGTCCTGATTCGACGATTACCGTCTCGCTTGTGCGTCTATTAACCCCATTAATCTTTGCGTTATACCCGATGGTTGCAGGGAATCCGTTATACATATAAGGAAGGTACACTTCACCTTTATGTATTACGAATACATCCCGTTGGAATCCGATAGCATTCCTGATTACAACTCCCGCATCGCTTCCAGCCCCCACAGTAACAATCATCCTCTTCAGCTTTACACCAAGCACCGTACAAGACTCCGGTGGGTTGCTCAGACTAAATTTGTAAGTGGTCGCATATTTTAGCGTTCCGTGCGGCATCCGATAGTCAGATGTTCCGTTGTATGGGGTATTAAGGCAACCAATATCCTTCCGGTCAGGAATACCATAAGTGACACATACTACCTCTATGCCCGCCGACAAAGGGTTGGACATGGTAACTTTCCCATCCTCAATCTTTTCGGGAAGAACCTCCACCCCATTAATCATGACGAACATAGGGTTGTCGGCATGGTATTTATAGTCAGGAACAAGGAACTCCTGCTGTCCGTTGACTGTTACAAAACGCTTAACCATGCGTTCGTAACCTGTCTTGAATACGTTATAAGTCATGCCGCTTAGTACGTCCACGTTACCTGTACCGTCTGTCTTCAGTCGGGTAATCTCGAGGGTGTCACGGTAGAACCAATCCAGAGGGTCAACGTCAATCCATCGTTTCATCTTAATACCCCCTTAGTAATTTATCCACGTATCTATAAGTCCTCATAAGCAACGTTACTGACTCTGCCCGTGTGGCCGCTTCGTCCGGACGGAAGTTAACAACGGACTCCCCGTCTGCTTCCCAATTCGTTGCAATAAGTCCAAGTTGTTGCATATTGTCGATGTACTTGTTTGCCCAATGGTTCTCAATGTCTATGAACTCGGTCAGGTATTTGTACTCGAACTCCTGTTTGCGGACAAGGGACATACCAACGGTTACGATGTACTTGGTTTCCATCTCTGCAGTCCTGATATTGGGTTCACCTGTTACGATGCCGATGTAAACTGTTCCCTTTTCGTCGTAATACTTATGCTGTGATCCAATATACTGAAGCCAATCAGCGTATTCCTTCTTGGAATAGAACAGCATGGTAAGTGTAGCGTCATAGTGGGAAGTACCATTTTGCACGAGCCCCGCAGAAGATGCTAGGGTCTTATTGACATATGTCTTAAGTACTGGAGTTGGAGGCTTATATTCCGTAATCAGTTTCGCCTTGACCTGTGTAAACTGAACTCCGTTGTCGTAAAATAGCTTCTTCTTATAAACCGAATCCTCCGATAAGAGGCTGTTTTGTTGTGTCATGAGTGTACCTCCCTATACGTAACTCCCCACCTCATTTTAAGATGGGGAGTGAGTTGTTAACTTCGGTAGTTAATTGGGTTCATGGCTTGTTGGTTACGAAGACCGCCCACACGTCCCACTGACAGGCCTTGTCCGATGGACTGTCCGACCTGTTGCAACTGGCTGGATGTCATGCCGTTAGTCACGTTAGGAAGCGTGATGTTTACGGTCACGTCTCCTGCTCCAATCGTAGTTGTGTTATGAGTATTCCCCCGTGTGAGGTACTGGTAGCGACTCATAGCCTGTACACCATCTGGCATGTTGAACGTGCCTGCCGAAGCTTTCATTTCACTCAAGATTCCTAACTGAGTCTGTAAAGATTGCTTTTGCAAGTCGCGGATTTCTTGATTAATCTTATAGGTCTCGTCAGCTCCTGCCGCAGGTAGCCTAGCCTTCAGGTCAGTAATTACCTGATTGATTTCGGATACCTCTTCCTTGGCGTTGGCGATACGTCTGTTACGTAGTATTGGGGAAGAGTCATCAGGGTTTCCAGCACGAAGTTTGAGTTCCAGTAGCCTGTTCTCGCGTTCCGAATTGTTCTTCTGAATTTCTGCAGTACCTAGACCGATGGATGCAAGGTTGTATTCTTTAATTCTTGCTTGCTCGTTGGCAATTTGATTCTGAAGCTGTAAAACCTGCGTTGCTTGGTCTTCGGAGAGATCCCCGATGGATTCGATTGCTTTTAGGTTGGAGAGTTCGGACTTCATCGCAGACAACTTATTCAGGGTGATTTGTTTCAGGGTATCCAGATATTCCTGAGACTGAGTATCCATGTTGTATGCCGCGGCTAATTCCTTTGCCTGAGCGAGAAGATCAATTCTTGACAGACTGTTATTTACCTTGCGAACCTGACCTTGGTATGTTTCCTGACGGTTGTTCCATTCTTCCTGTAGAATTTCTGCCTCACCTTCATTGGCTACTTTGTCTCTGGCCGATGTAAAGGAATCATAGGCATTCTTTGCATTTTGATACTCTTGCGACTCAGGATCAGAAGTTTCCATAATCGTCTTTGCATTTTGGATATACTGATCAATGATAGCCAATTCATCATTCAATACCTGACGTATGGATGCCGCTTGTGCTTTACGCATCGCAATGTACTCGTCGGAGTCGGTCTTCATCCCGCTCATGAGAGAACGGAGGGTTTCGATCTGGCTGGAATCTTTAATCCCCTTCAGATTGTCAGTGACACGATTAAGTACGTTGTCAGTATCAATGGAAGAGAGCTCAACAGCACCCTCCTTGTACTTCTTCTCATACTCTTTCGTAGCGATATCTTGGAGCTCTTTCTGTTCTTTTTCAGCCAATTTTGAGGCTTCGTACTGCTTGGTAAAGGCTTCCTGACGCATCTTTTTCGTTACCGCAGAACGTCCAGAGTTTTTATTGAACTCAGCAACGGCTTCCTCAACAGTCTGCCCTCCACTTTCTTCTCGCTGTTTGAGCCACTTAGAGAAGTCCTCCTGACTTCCTCCGTAGAACTTGAAGTAATTCATCATTTCGCCCATCATGCCGAAATCGTCGTTGGTCACACTGCTTTTGAAAAGAGTGGTAAAAGGGTTACCACTAGATTCGAATAAACCAAATTCAGACGGAGTTCCATCGAATGTAGACGTGACTCCATTCATAGCAGAGTAGAATAGCCCTGTCAGGTTATTACGTGTCTGCGCCCAACCGCCTTCGGCCAAAGCATCTACTTTGTTAGCCATTCCCTTCAGGTCGTTGTCACGGTCGTCAGCTTTAGCCAAAAGTCTTTGGTCGTCGGTTGACAGGTACGATTCAGACAACCCCTTAGCCGCTTGAGCAAGCCCAATTGCCCCTGCTATTTCCAGTGCCATCTTAGCAATACCGCCCGCCAAGTTCTTTATCGAAGACAGCGCACCTCTCCCTAAGTCTTTAATGTCCTTCAAGAACTGTTTGAAACCAGTCTTCAGGGATGTAGTCTGAGATAATGCAGAGTTCATTCCACGCACTGCGTTGGATAGGTTACCAAATTCAGGGGAGGCTCGTCGTGCAGATGTGGCAATTTCCCTTTGACTATTCTGATAGTCATCCATCGCACGACTAAGACTCTGAATATCATTAATTTGAGGTAAACCATTGCGCTGTCTGTCTACCAAGTGGTCTTCAAATCCATTGAAATCTCCTTGAGACATTTGGGACATTCTATCAGTCAATTCGGTGTATCCAGATACGTTTGCTCTGTAGGTTCCGAATGTTCCCTGACTAGCTGTACTATTGCTCAGCCTGGTCAGAAGGCTAGGGTTGATAACACTAGCCAATTCAGCTCTTGTGCTCAGACGGTTGTTGTACTGCCTTGTCCGGTCGAATTTTTCATCGTCTGTTAACTCCGTCTGCTTCTCCCAATTCTTAGCTTCGTCCATCGTAGTAAACAGAGTTGGAATGTCTTTTATATCAACTTTCTTTTCAGAAATGTAATCTTTAAAGTGTCTACTCTGTTCTTCCGACATACCATTCAGTTCCTGAACATATCGATTCAGCAGTGGATCTTGCTGCATAGCAGCTACCTCTTGTCGATTTAACTTCTTGAAGTCGCTATCAACACTTACATCTTTCATGTTATCTAGGAAAGCAGTCCGTGCAGTCTCACTCTCAAAGTTACTTCTAATACCTAGATTTCCAGCTCCCCACTTTATACCTTTGAGCATTAGCATTCCGAGCAGCACGTTCGAGAGTACATCACCCAAAGCTACAAATATCTGAGCATTCTTCGCCACGTTTTCTGCCATGTTAATAAGGGCATAGGACACTTTATTTATGGCAGGAGTCATTTCTTGAACGATAGCATCAAAGGCAATGGTAGTCCCTTGTGTTGCTCGTTTAGTGTTGACAAGAGGGTTGTCTAGTGAAGTCATAATCATTTTCTCGTACTGGGACTTATTGAAGTTATCAGTAACTTGCATTACCTTGACGAACGTGTTCATGACTTCGTGCATTGCCGCAGCACCCTTTGAGGACTGCGATGTACCGAACAGGGTATCAGCTGTGTTGCGAACTGTTAGACTGTCTGCACCGGACAACTTTTGAGAGATGGATTTGAAGAGTTCCTTTGCTGGAACTAGGAGTTGTCCTCCTGTATCCGTAACGTTCGCAAGACCAAGTTCCTGCAGTTTCTTCATGGCATCAGGAGACTGAAGCTTGGCAGCTACTTTCTCGCCATCATCACCGTAGTTCGGGTCAACAGCCAACTTATCCATTTTGTTCAGCAAGTTAGAAGGCTGTAATCTTTCTACAATGGAATTGTAGAAATGACTGACATTTGTCCCTTCTATTGCAGGAGATTGGTTGGAAGCGCCAGCCATTACAATAGCTGTCTCAGAATCAACTTTGGTATTATTAGAAGCAGAACCGGATCTTTTTATAATGTCGAAAAGTTCCTCGACGCTGGTATTCGTGACTTGAGATACTGCTGCTATCGGATGTGCCACCTTATCTTCCATGTCGGACATCTCAAGGCCGAACTGCGACTTTGCTGACTCAAGACCCTTTGCAATTTTAAGAGGGTCACTACCAGGGGTGAGGGCCTGCAACTGAGCAGTCACCCGTACGAATTCTTTCATTTCAACAGGCTCTTTGAGAAAACCGGAAGCTACTCCACCAACTTGATAAAGTTTATGGTAGTCCGTTCCGTAAAACATGGACTGTTGTCGAATAAAGGATTGTAGTTCGTTGACAGTATTCTCTACTCCAGCCATGTTGGTGCTATTGAGGACATTTCCATTTTCGTCTTTATTGTACTTGTCCTTCATCATCAAGTTCTGAATCATCTTAATCTGTTCTGTCTGAACAGACTTGAAGGTCTCGACAGCTTGGTTCAAAACAAGCATCGGTGCACCAGCCATAACACCTGTAATGTTGTTGCGCATCATGTTAGAGACTGCGGACTCCAGAGCCACGTTGCTTATTGTTCCTGCAAAACTGTTCTCCTGACTTGAACTGTTTCCGTTGGATACCGTTTCACTTGGTGTTGTGCTGTCGTTCTTGCCATTCTCGGAATAGGATTCTGTAGAAATGTCAAGACCTCCTGCGTTCTGTATCTTAGCGTCTCGGTTTAATCCTTTTGGTCTTGACTGGACTTCATTAATCTCCTGGATGATAGACTGTACCTGTTCATCCACTTGTTCGCGGATTTTATCAATCATGGCATTATTAATATGATTAATTTGGTTGACGAGGTGACGCTTTAGCTTAGGTTCAGGCGTGATTTCCACATTGTTAATTGTCTTAACTATCTGGTCAATCTCTTCCTGTACACTATTACTCATTTTCTTGTCGAGAGCCTTAGCCACTCGTTCAAGTTGATGTTTCAATTCATTCCCACGGAAAGAACCTAAATCCACTGTTCCAAGAGTGTCCAATTGATCAACCGTAGTTTCGAGTTCTCTTGCAATAATCTTCTTGACTTTATTGCTGAGGTTTTGTATTGGAACGTCCAGCTTGCCTGCCGTCGCCCCGTTGATTCCTGCTACAGTTTTGTTGACGTACTCCGTAAAACTACGTTCAAGTTCGTTCGAGATATTCTTAATATTGTCGGTGATCTCCTTGCCGCTAACATCAGGTACTTCCACTTCTACCGACTTCAACAGCTTTTCTTTTACATTTTTGATTGCTTTGTTCAAGTCTTCTTTGGTAATTATGAAGTCACTAGAATTCGCTACATATGGGTTCTCAAGCTTATTCAGAATCTCTTGCTTGATTTTATTGACGAACGCCATGATGGTGTTCTTGCCTACAGTAACTTGTAAACCTTCGAGAGAGTCAGGTCCAGTCAGACTTGCTGTGTGATTTTGAATAACCTTAATAAGGTTATGGATTTGCATTTTTACAACCTTAGCGACTTCCTCGTTGATTTCATTGAAATCTTCGTTGCTGATAGGTAGCTTCTGCCCTTTGGCATAGCTAGAGTCTATTTCAACATTCATGTTACGGACATGCTTACGTAACTCTTCATTAATTTCGACCTCTATCTTACCGAAGATGCCTTGTAGAGTCTCACGCTGAACGGTCAGTCCTGTCGAACCTAACTGCTGAAGAAAAATTTCGTTTCCTGCAATAAAGTTGTTAAGTCCTTTAGTTAATGATTCTGTAATATTTCCATCAGTTCCACGAGAAACCTGGGATTGCAGGCCAGACAGAGATGTCCGCATTGCGTCAATACGTTGGTCTAATCTACCAAATTGAGCATCGAGAGTTGCCATCTCCTGTCCCAATCGGGTCATGTTTTCAATGGATTTCTGAAATTCTAAAATCACATCAGATTGGATATTTTTCATAATCTCACCACCCTCATAAAATAAAACTCCTGCCCCTCCCTAGAAGGAAGCAGAGCAGGAGAATTTATAATAACTGTGCAAGGAAACTCATGTCTTCCGCATCGGCTACTTTATAACCATTCACGTAGTTACCGTCGGTTCTTGTTTCTTCCTCACCACCGCTGGAATCTTCGTTGGAAGGAACACCGCTACCGAACAACCCGCCGAGAGACATACTAGAAACTTTGATAGTAAATTCAATGTGTTCATTACATTGTTCCAGGTAATAACCCAACTGAGGTAAGGTTAACTGCCATACATCCTGCTTTTTCAAGTGGCAGTAGTGGGCGAGCTTGAAGAAGATATTTGCCCAATTGACAGGCGGCATGCTGTCATAGTTTTCTTCCTCTACCTGTGTGGTTACATGGACTTTTTTAGCCCGTTGAGACCAATCATGCAGTCGATAATTTTCTTAGCCGTCTCCAAATCAACGTAATTTCCAAGATGTTCGACCGTCATGTGGTTGTAGTACGGTTTAAATGCCATTAGTAGCACATCAAGCAGTTCGTCAAATCTATCATCCCCGTCTTCAGGGATAAGGTTAGCGATGATTACACCAGAATCAATCGTGTTAAGTTTATTCATTAGCTTTCGAGCATCCATTAGACCTAATGGTGGAATATTGTAAGTTTTGCCGTCACGTAAACGAACCTTATCGTCCTCTTCAAAGAATACTTTCTCACACACTTCTGCTTCCTCTTGTGTCAAAGGATTCTTTTCTTTTTCAGTTACCGCCTCTTGTGTCTGCTCTTCAACTTGACTGGCAATCTCTTTGGTCACAGTACTATCTGCTCTTGGAATTACTAAATCTCGTTCACTCACTTTACAATCCCCCTTTAAATTCTCCCCCAAGAATCAGTTAATCGAAGTGACGACAAGGTGGGGGAATCCTTGTAATCACCTCATAGGACATTCTAAGTGAGTAAGCCAAGGCTATAACATTTTGTATGTAAAAAGACTCCCCGAGGGGAGTCTAATGATTAGCAATCTACCGATTGGGCTGAACCTGCCTCGTAACGCTTGATAGAACCAAGCTTACCGTCAAAGCGTTCAGGGTCGATTACAGTTAGAGTTACACTATGTGTGGAAGCTTGTTGACGTTGTGCGTCGAGAGTGAAGTTGGACTTCACACGGCATTGGTACAGCTCAGTTTGATAACCTTGAATCGTACCATCTTTCTGTTCGAATTGTCCGTCATGAACAACGTGAACTGTCAACGGCATGTCCTTGGTTGTGATATCGAGGATATCGACAACTTCGTTACGCTTGTAGTTAACATAAATGTCTACATCTTTCATAGCCGAGTTGAACTTCAGCGTGCCGCCACTAATTACATATTGGTCTTCCGTAGGATTAGGATTGACCGTTTTTTTCAGAAGGACGTTACCTTGCAGGGTACGGACGGATATCTGAGGGTCTGTATTGAGCGAAGCACCATAAACAAGATCAGTAGTGAATTCAGAACCATTTTGTTTAACGTTGTGCTTCTCTTCCAGAACCCATACAAAGCCATCAGGGTCTGGAGTAATACCCGTTAGAGCCACAGCGTAGACGATGACAACTGTCTTGCCTGCCAGTGCCATGTCGAACACTACGTTCTGACCGGATATCGTCACGTCTGTACTCAGGTCTGTACCGCCCACTGCACCCTCAAAGGACTTAGGTGCAGGAGAAGCGATAGATACTTGAGTCAGTTCTGCTTGATATGGAGATGCAGAAGGAACTACGAAAGTCTCAGTAACCATACTGTAAGCAGAACCTGAGACACCTTCGCGCAGTTTTGAGCCAAGTACCAACCTAACAAGGTTGAGATCGAACTTAGCCGCTTCTGCGGTAATGTCGATTGTCTTCTTACGCAGCAAAGTGTCCAGAGCGACGCTAGAATCGCCAGCCTCGATGTCCTGCATATCCAATTGAATGTCTAGACGCATGTTATTTAGCGTACCGATTGTAACGAGGTCGTCACAGTTCGGGATTTTCGCCATGAATTTACCTGCACCTTTAATCAGCATTTTTTTGTTTTTAGTAACTTTCATTCAAAAAACCTCCTTTATTCGTCTATCCCAATAGCGAAAACTATTTGGGTGAAATACTTGTAGGTGTTTCCAGTCAGTATCGTCTTCAGAACTTGTGACGTACTCCCTATTAAACACACTACCCTTCGGCATACCAAGGTACTGGTCGTCGAAAATCTGGCAAATCGGTCAGCGATGTTTACAGTCAATCCCACATCATCCTTCGTATAGATATCGAAGTCTACGATGAATCTATACTCAAGGTAATTCTCGCCTCTTGCTCCAGGATTTTTATAAAATATTATCAAGGGCAAGTTGTGCTGACTAAGTCTTGTGGCTTCTTTCTCTTCTGAATTTAGGTAGCTAAATTTTCTGGAGAATCGTTAGCCGGCAGTCCTAGCATTGCAAGATTTAAGGGTCTTGACGAAGCGTGGTGTGAATATAGGTGTAAACATTGGAGATGTGGATTCTCCCATTACATCACAACCTCTTATGAATGCTTCGTATACCAATATAAGCTGAAATGGGAACATTTCTAACAGCCCTGCGTATTGAGGTGTCCAACAATATCAACATCAGCCGGGGATGCTCTCCCTCGCATCTGTAATAACCCATGATTGAAGTAGACTGGCCCTATACTCTTTTTACTTGATCTCAATAACGGATACTATGGGATAGCTTGCCGAAATCATAAACAGCTTTCCAGCTTTGAATGCCTTTTGCTCCTTGAAAATTAGACGTTGATCTTCATTGCCTACTCGAGGATTATGCTTGTCACTTACGTAAATATCGCCATAACCCAAGTTCTCGACAATCAGGATGGTATCTTTTTCCTGAGCGTTATAAATGAACTGTCCGAACATAGTAAGTTGTTGGGTTAACTCGGCTACCACATCCCCCTCCACATCCTCTACATTTACATCATCAGTCGCCTTCGACTTGCTTCTTTCCCTTGTCTCTAAGTGTGCTTCAGCGACTTTTAATTCTTTCTTGTGCGTCCCAGTTGGTCCTGCCATGTAAGAAAACTCCTCTCAAAATGGTATTATTGTGATAATAAAAAAGGTGGGGGATGTAGCCCCTATCCGCCTTGTAGTTAGTGCTGAGTTAACAGGGTATCGACATCAGATCGTCAAAGGAATATTTTTTACTGAAGTTCACTTTATATGACTCAGCTTTGATTATATGGTTATTTAAAAACAGACTAACAAACTTAGGTTCATGCTAGTTTAAAAATATTTGAGTTGTACTGGGAGAATTGGTCTGTAATGACTTTCGCAATATTTATTAATTTAATATATTATTTATCTTTTAATCTTTTAATCTTGTAATCTTTTAATCTTTATTGAGTGTAAAATTTACATTTCAAAAAAACATTTAAATAGGTGGAGATCCTAAAATGTAAAACTTACACTTCACGATTCCTAATGTCCCTATTTGGATTACATGGTTAGAACATAGGGATACATCATTTATGCTTAGAAATAAAATCAATCTGCTTTTTTCAGCTTTGAAATGAATTCTAATATTTTGTCAACTGTCCGCAAGTTATCTTCAAGAGTCTCAATGTCGTAGCCTATTTCCATGATTCGCTCAATTTCGATATCGCAAGTAAAAAAGAAGCCGTTCCCCCCGACAGTGATCTGTGCTGTCTTACGGAGCTCTTCCAACCGATCATTCCATCCGTGGTAACAGAAACGGCAATAAGGAGCATAATCATCCGGCTCACCATATGGTATGACGTCGGACTTGACTATGCCCACGAATTTGCTAACCCTTGCTTCCTCTCCACACTTTATACATGATGTACGGAGTTTATGAACTTCATCAGCATGAGCAAGAATATCCCCTATATACCTGAATGTGTTGTTTTCGGAGTCAACATCGAGACTAAACAAGTAAACTTCAAGTCCTCCCATAGCCAGTCCCTCAAGAATTATGAAGCCATCTTCCTCTTGATTAAATAACTGTGTCTCATCTACTAGTATTGCCTCTAGACGCTCCGATTCGACTATAGATGGGATTTCAGACAGATATTTAACAGCCCTCGCAGGAGCTTTATCACCTTCTCTAGAACGGACAAACTCATCACCCTCTCTCTCACTCGAAATAAACGGCTTGAACACAGCGACTTTGACACCGTCGCCCATCATTTCTTCGTAAAGGTCAATTAGTTTTTTTGTCTTACCGCTCCTTACTGATCCAACAAATGCAATTAATCTCCCGATGTTTGTCTCCATTACTTCACTCTCCCTGAAAGCAGACCGTTTAACCTTATGCCCGCTCTAACAATTTTTTGTGAATGTGAAACACAGTTAAGAGTAATCAATCCATATGTATATCGAGATGTTCAATCATGTACTCGAAAACAGCAGACAGATTTCCTTTAAAATAATTTTTAGCTACTTTTTGTAAATATTTTTTATTTTTAGGAGTAGTTCTCAAGTAAATACGTTCCGTTTTCATGATGATAACCCTCTCTTCTTCATACACGGTCTACAGCCAGTGGGCGTTTTAGGTAGAACTTGCATCCGTTGATTCGAATCTTCTAGCTCTTCGGGCAAGACCAAGTAGCTGTATCGGTTCAAGACTTTCCCTGTAATTTCCCCGATACAGTGTAGACAAAGCATGGATTCTCCTTCCAGTCCTTCAGCCGCAAAGTTCTCCCTTGCTTTATCAGTAACGTACCTGAATTCACACTTAATACACTTGATTAAAAAGTCCATTTTAAATCAATCCCTTTATTTTTCTTCTTACCGTAAAGCGCAGGGCTAGTTTAGGATGGGAGAGACTTTTTCACTCTCCACAACCTTTACCATACTCGGCAGTATTCAGGATTTTATCTGCCCATACAAGGCTTACAATCCGCTTCACGATTCAAACCAGTATGTCCTAACCCCCTAATCCAAGTAATTTCCTTCTTAATTCCTCTTTTTTCTTATCTTGAGCGCAAGGACGGCACTCGTAGATTCCCATATACCTATCTACTAATTCTTGATAAGGAACACTCAGGGTCTCTGACAAACAGTGAATACACTTGCCACCATCCGTCTCATAGATAGAGGCTAAAGCCTTGGCATTCTGCGTGATGAAGCGTCCGCAATCGCATTTCATATGACCACCTCTAGTACCAATATAAGTTGATTTGTACACAATTGAACTTTTGTACGTACTAGACACATCTTTTTATAGGAGTAGAACGACTAATTGGAATGTAAGGGGCAGAAGAGAAATGAATATAATAAGACTAGAACCGAGTGGGCAGAAATAATGTGAGAAAGCAAAGTTATGTCAGCGGGATACACTATTACTATTTACCCTTTTGGAGGAGGGAGCCCAAAAATCGGGGTAAAAGCTAGCGGAAGATTGATTTGTCATAGAAGTGGAAACTCTAATAATATTTAGCTCCTTTCATATAGATGATGTAAACCAGAAGTACATGTCAATCATGCACAATACAATGGGTGTTTCTTACAAAAAGTCGAATCAAAAACGTCTGATGTTAGTTCTAGCTGCTAGGTATATTTTTGATGGAAATCATGAATAGGCGGATGGCATTCGAGCAAAGAGACTCATAAAACTACAAGGAAGAGTGATAAAACAATGGAACCGCTGAGACGTTGACTCACGTGTACATTGTTGACACTGTTCCTCTTTATTATGAATAAAAAATTATGCTGTGATCGTCCAAACTGGCATAGATTACCTTTCTACGTTATCAACCTAAAAAGGACCCCGAAGGGTCTTAATTAACATACTAGGACTTGATTTAAGACTTGATTTAGGATGAAATTTAATGGTCGTTTAGAGCTGTCCTGGACTACGTGATAAGATAAAATACTCAAAGAGTTTTATATATCATTGGAATACAAGTGAGTTTTAATGTATTCATCGAGTTGATCTAACCATATGCTGATAGTTTTCTTCTCTAGAGCACTGCTGAAGCGCCCTAATTCCCTACCTCCGTGGCTGACGATCATAGTTGGTATGAATATCACATCTGTGTGTATAGAGGGCACATATTCGACTTTAGAGACATCAATGTGCGGACGTTCCGAGGCTATATCGTCTATGGTCTTATGGAAACGTCGGCAATGACCGCATTCATTGTTGTAGTATAGGGTGATTTTCATTTGTAATATGTAAGGTGCTTGTCATAAGGGTCTATGTTCCAGTTTTGATAGTAGTTGGTATCCACTTATAGTGCTCCCTTCATTTAGAATGCATAGTGTAATATATAGAACTGATTGATGGGAAGTTATCGTAAGTCTCTTTTCAAAAGGATGTTTTGGTTATGATGAGTTCGCGCTTTCATCTCATCACTCTTTCTTATATAGTATCAGGGGCTTGTCGCCCCTCCTTAACATACAAATTTTGTTGTCTATTTCATCAACATCCAATACGATGATTTCTCTAGCTAAATTTTTTATGATTTTTTATGATTAATTGATAATTCGACTGTTGTCTCATCCGCTGGCAGCTGTTCAAGATTTTCGCCGTAAGAAGGGAATTCAGAGTGATTTTAATAAAGATACATTTTAAGATATTATGATCCAAACGCCCTTGTTTAGTTTGATTTCTATATACTATATTGATCCCCGCATCCTTATTAAAAAGTGCGAGTTATTTAAGCACTTTGTTGATTAGCTTTCTGACGGATGTAATAAAGCACTCTGGTTGTGTAGGCGTTGGTGTCATACCCACACACCTCAAGTAGTTCTGTAATTTTATTGATGCACAAGTTCTCATTACGCTCCTTTGTTGCCTGAGCGATAAGTTCAATCTCCCGTTCATACTTGGAAGAGCTCTTAGTTTCCTCTTCCTTCAACTCTCTGTTCACAGTTTTGCTGCGGATTCGTGCGAGAGTACGGCTAATGGTCATGGGGTATACGTTCAGTTGTTCAGCAATCTGTGCATTGTTGTTACTTGTATCGCTCAAGAGCAGGCGCATGACCTTCTTTTCGAATTCATTAAATATAGGGTCATCCAGTAGTTGCTCTACATAAAGACGATTGGCCACATCTTCTTCAAGGATTTTCTCATCCTTGTTGACGAATTCAAAATTATCAATCCCGTCATAATGCTCAAGGCCATCGCTGAACATGGCAATCTCGCGATAGCGCTCAATTGACACATTAAGTAGAGCTGACATTTCTTCTTCAGCGGGGCGATACCCTAGAGCATCCTCAATCCCGACCATTTGCTTAATGAGGTCAACCGCCCCCCTGCTCAACCTTACAGACTGAGAATCACTATAAAGAAGCTGATTGATTTCCCAGAGGATGGGGCGCACAACGAATGTTGTGAACTTAATGCCTCGTTCAAAATCAAAATCCTTGATAGCAGTCAGAATGCCTATGCAAGCATGTTGGTATAGTTCGTCTTCTGTGATTCGGAACTTCGTTTTAAGTTCTAGGATACTCCCCTTGTAGTGCTTGATAATAGAGAAGATAAAGTCTCGATTAGCATTCAAGAAGTCTCCCATGAGTTCTCTGTTCTCTTTACACGCCTTCAAGAGAACCATATTATGCATATCCTTCATCTCTTTATCCCTGAGCTGTAGGTAGTTGGGACTCGGCACTATCTAATTCACCTCGAAATTTCTGTCTTTTTTGTATTACTTTTGAGAAGTCCGCTGACGTCACATCTGCTGTGATTTTGCAACTTTGTTCCTTGGTCTTGAGGACCTACTTTAAAGGCCTACATTAAGTTCTTGAAGTTCTGCCAACTTGTTATCGTTACATCAGAGGTGTGAAATACTCATTTTCTGGTCCCCTTCCTGTGTCAAACAAAATTATTTCCTGCATACTCTTAGTAGTCGCGCTAACCCTATCAGGAGGTGTGAACAAATAGAAAAGACCCCTCTTGGGGCCAATATAATTAAGTTGAAGCGCTGAGCTCATCTCAAAAAAGACGAAAACTTGAAAAGCTAACCAACGACTTATTTCCATGAAGGAGCAACAGTTTCTGATTTTGTCCAACAGTGACAGAAAAACCGTTTTTTGTAGAAACCTTGCTCCACCCCATTTACAGAGTTACATCCAGATATCTGAGTTTTAAACGAATTTTCACTTCGCTTCATTTATGCTATGGACGTCCTTGTTTTTACATAAAAAAACGGCAGGGGGGGGTTCCCCATGCCGTTTCAGTTTCGATTTTATTTACCCTATCATGTCTTTGTAGTTTAACTAATATTGCTTGGAGGCTTTCAGCAGATAGACTTTCTTGCTGACTCTAAGTCTTTCCTGTGCTGTTTTGAGTTTCATAACCTTGTTGTCCTGAAACATGATCCTGTGCAACTACTTTTTGATT
This sequence comes from Paenibacillus amylolyticus, assembly GCF_001570725.1. Classification (GTDB taxonomy): domain Bacteria; phylum Bacillota; class Bacilli; order Paenibacillales; family Paenibacillaceae; genus Paenibacillus; species Paenibacillus amylolyticus_A. The sequence goes on along the minus strand of NZ_BCNV01000001.1, from coordinate 2,265,053 downwards.
TTTGCCAATGCTTTATTAACTTTGGTCAAATACTTAGTGTTATACGTCCCTCGTTTAACGTTCCCCTCGCCTTGATTATAAGCAACGATTCCCAATTCATCGCCGAATCTCTTTTGAGTATAGGCAAGGTACTTAGTGCCAATTTTGATGTTGATTGAAGGTTTTTTGAGACTCCCCGATATATTCATATATTTCTGTGTGGAGGGGAGCACCTGTAGCAAGCCTACGCTACCGTGAGTACTGACAAGGTTAGGGTCGAATGTCGCCCCCGTTTCAACTTGAATAATTGCTAGTATAGTATAAGGATCGACACCGTAAGTCTTGCTATTCTGTACGATAAGAGTGGCAAACTTAGTAGAGTCTGATTTGTTTACCTTGTACTTGAGAAGATGGTTCACTATGTTCTTTTGCACAGTGGAAGACTTTGTAACGACAGCAGTAGATTTAGGCTTAATTTTCGGTTTATCTGCAGCAGCTGTCATTTTAGGTACTGGTTTTGCTTCGAGTACAGCTTTTGCAATCAGTGGGATTGGCTCTTTTTTATTCGTCTCTATCGACAAGAGGTGTCTAACGTTAAACACACTTTCTGACACAGAAACTTGGGGGATCGGATTATAATAGAAATCCGATGTTTTCTCATGCGGGGAGCAAGCAGTAATCGTCATGGCTAATGCCACTGTCAACTTAATTTTCTTCATTTAACAATTTTCATCCTTTTTTTCTACAAGTATTTTCCAAAAGAAGTCTATAATTGAATAATAGAAATCCTTAGATGCAAAGCCTCTGACTGAAGAAATAGAATAAAGAAAAGGTGAGCTAAATTGTCTAAGATGAATCATGGAGTAGCTTGGATGAATTTTAACTTCTCTTCGTCCGGTTTAATGTGCTAAATAAAAGTAACTGCTGACGGTCATTTTGCCAACAACCATGCCATTTGATTTCAAACCTTGTCTCCTTCCTTCTTTTGTCTTCCCTATTATGGTCGTGACATGCTTACAATAAGGTGTGAAAAAAGGTGGGCGCTTAGCCCACCTTAGCCCACCTTAGCCATCCGTTGTTGAATATCTCTACACCACTCGTAGTCTCGCATCCATAAAGCAATGTCCATAAGAACATATAAGCCTATGAAATCCAGAGAATCCAGTTCCCAGTGCATAGACTTCCGACTCAGTAAGATATGTGCCCGTGTTCCTAGTTTTGCTTTTACTTTGACAAAACGCTCCGCAATAGAAACTTCCTTACCATACAGATTGAAAGTAACCCTATTCGGGGCGAGTTTGACAACTCTGCCAATAAGACCGTTATGGGGGTGTCCTTCACTATCAATTTCTATGAAGTCGTCCACTTCTGGAAACATAGGCATGCCTCCTTAACTTTTTAGCTTACTCCTGCACGGTTAATTAACTACTTCTTGATCCATTCATAGTTGCTACGATAGCTGCAATATATAGATAGGGGACTTAGACGGTTATCCATATGGAGAACTCCATATTTTTCAGCAAGCCACACATTAGTGCTTGGAACAAGTTAACATAGTTAGTACCAAGATAATGTCACTGGCACGTTCCGCTTGCAAACACAGTGCTCTTGTGAAAATGGACGAGCTCACGAGCTCTCTATCATTAGACCACATTACCTTCTGTTTCAAGAATTTCTAACAATGTCTGGTAAGTCGGCAGGTTAAGAGTAGTCTCTTCAATCCAGTGCTGGAACATATCCAACTGTTCCTCGTTAATCAATTTCTCTTCAGTAATGGAACTCAGAAAAATACTCTTCCCGTTAGCGTAGAAGTGTATCTCTTTCGTTTTGTTTTCGGGCACATCTTTTAATCGAAGCCCCTCGACTATTCTATTGTCAATTTTCATCCATATCACGCCATTCTTAGTAAAATAAGCCGCTTATTTTTTATCCCAAGCTGACACAGTGCTATTCGTCACTAGTTTTAGAAACTCTGGATGTAATAGGTATATATTTATTGATCAAAAACATTCTGATGTTTACCTATCAACTAAGGTCTAAACACTTATAACAAGAGTTAGCTTTAGCCCTAATAGCGTCAATATTCTCGTTCAATTTAATGTCTGAATTGTACAGGTCTGCGTAACTTTCTTTCAGCACATCTAGTTCATCTGAAATTAAGCATTTACCTTCACCATCAAGAACATTTGTCACATCAAGACCCATATCCAAAACAGCCTTCCGATTGTTCTGCAGGATTTCATATACATCACGGAATTTGATTTTCATTGTCTTCTCGTCCTCCCAATTGTGCTGAGACGGTTTGTGTAGTCAGCAGAGAAACAGTCCTGCAGGCACTGTTTGTTGACTTCGATATAAGCTTGTAAACTAAATGTGGAGGTCACATCAGCATTCATGATGCGTTCAAGCAATTCTTCAAGTTGAGACTTGTTACTGCGAATTACATCCACAGTGGCAGGCGATACATGACGCATAGTTTGCTCCATATTCTTAATAGATCTCTCAATCTGCTCGACTTGCTCTACTATGACTCCGAGAGTGTAGACATAAGTGCTTGCCATTTTGATCCTCCTAGTAATGTGAGGTTAAAGCTATCCCATCATTTGTTGATAATGTCGTGTTACTGGCTTTATTTAGGTTTAATAGAATTCTAATCATTTTTCACTGGATAAAGTACTTCGATCACTCTAATAGTCGCGATAGGAATGAGTTTTCACTAAGTTCTAGTTTACTTCGTCATTTGCAAAGTTGAATTATCAAGTCTGCTCATTGTTCAGCCATGTTATTAATCAACTTTGCATAATTTTAACTGATAATGATATTTCTTCATTTTATACTTAGTATACCGTTATTTTTTTATCTGTTCACTTTTCCTCCCCTCTAAGGTGACCGGAATATCTATATGATAAGATATGTTCTTTTTAATCATACAGAGCCCTCAGCAGTGTAGTTCAACTGCTTATACTTCAGTAGTCGGGGTATCCCCATTGAGGGGTGCGATGAGAATTTCCAGTCAAAAAAAAGAGACCCATAGGTCTCTTACGTACATTTTATTTTCATGCCCTTTTAGACTCATTCTCCCTTGTTTCAGGAACTCTTACATCATGAAATAGACCTTCCAGATAGTCAACGAGCAACTATTAGAAGGTCTGATATTGTCAATTATAATATCTAAATACGTCTGTGACCCCACGACTCTCATCTAATTATGCAACCTACATTCACCTTCCTGCCTTCGGTGCACTAGTATCTGTGCGGAACAGTTGCCAGTGACAGATACGCCCTTGTATTATCCATTAGCGATTAAAAGTGGCAGTCACGATTGAAGGTTGTACGAGGGAGAGATGACCGTAGTAGTGTATAAGTTACCCAGTCTCTCCAGTTCAAATATCTCAGGTTAGCTAGCAATGGTAGAAGTGAGAGGTTAGTACTCAGATTTTCTCAAGGTATATCAGACACTCGCTCTATTAGTAGACTCGGTTACATTCTTTGTAACCTCTCTCGCTTTTAATGTCCAGTAGGTCACCTTGGTAAAAGGTACACCTGCTAACTCTCCGTTGATGTTCTCAACAATGAACATCTCTCCCTGGCGATGAAGCCTGCGGAATATCTTTTTGTATTCATCCTGTACGTCCTTTGCCGACTTGAGAATAATTTCAATAGGCTTGTCAACACCATTCTCTACAATCTTACCTATCAACTTAGGATCAATCTCAAACCAATCGACTCGCTTAACTTCCCCATTATCAAGGAAGAACTTAGCCGTTACCTGAACCTTCATGGTTTTCACCCTCTACTTCTGTATAATGGTACTCTCTGAAGTCTTTAATGTGTATCTCTATACTTTCCATCCACTCGCCTTCTTCGTTAAGCATCTGCTCAATATTTATGAGTTTCTGAAGATTTTTCCTGCTGACTGGAGGGACTATTGTTTCCTCCCCTTCATTGTAGCGAAGCCACCACCTGAGAACAGTTTCGATAGTCAAGGTTTGATTTATGAAGTTACCGCAGTTGTTACACCACAGAACTAGTGCCTTATCGCATTCCATTTCTTCAGGTGTAAAAGAAGAACGTGCCCCACAATGAGGGCACTTGTTTAAGAAGCCTATCATTCAGATCACCTCATTATAGTGGTCGATATATGGTTAGTTAGAGTTGCAAAATCTTAAACTCGTCTTCGATTCTTCTATAATTAGCTGTAGTTTTCATAAATTCATTACGTTGGGTGGTAGGTTTATCTAAATGATAAGGAATGCAATTGCTCATACATTTATAATCGAGTCACTCCCTTAAAATATTTGAAATAGTCTTGATTATCACTTAACGCTTCATATTGAACCCCATTGTCGGCAGGGTATTGGTAAGTATGAATCACTTTTACTTCTTGAATGTCCTTGGGAATCCCGTTAGGGAATGCAGCACAAGTCATTCTTGCACGTTCGTCCCGATTGAAGTGTTTACAGAATACGCAAGGAACTGTAATGTCCATTAAGCATAGCCCCCTTATGTTGCTTTTATTTAATACATTCATAAAAACTTGCAATTTTATTGATAGATATCTACCATCCCATACATTTGTATCCACCGTATTGCTCGTACCACTCCCATATTTTAGCATCAATGGGGACTCCGGTTATTTTGGCAGTGAATGTCTCAGGGACAAACTCAATAGGAAACCACTTGGTAGCGTAGTTACACAGGTTGTTTGCTATGTAAGATGATTGAGCGTTTGATAGTATTGTCTTCACGCCGTAGTTATCAGGGTCAAGTGCTGAATATTGAAAGAACTGCTGTGATCCGATATTGTGATAATGAAGCCAGTGCCCAATCTCATGAATGATTGTGCGCAGCTTGTCGGGTGAAGACTTCTGCCCTGTGCTGTACTCCATTTGAGCAATTGTGGCGGCGTTAGTGTAGTCATACGTCTTGCTTATGACTACCTTTCCAGAAGCAGGATCAAAGTAACCATTAGCTCCGTTTCCATTCTCTATGTTAATAGTTAGCTTGTGCTTCTGAATCATCTCTTTAAAGCCATCGCATGTGTTCAGTAAAAGCGCCAAGGCTTCAGTCACATAGTTTGCTGCATCAAGTTTGTTTGCGAAGTTTACCGAAACGCCAAGGTTCTGTGTCCATTTGTATGCATCTACGACGGAAATAAACGGTTTCCACGTAATGGGAAGCTGTATACCATCTTCAGGCGTATCCGGTGGCTGCTGGTCATCTACTGGCTCTTCGGAAGGATCAGGGTAATTTCCCAAATCTGTTGTTTCAGTGAGTACCAAATCAACGTTATGCTCAGTAAGAAAGTGAAACATTAACTCAAAATTTCTTCTGTCTCCTTGAGGTGTATGGTACTCAAAGAGGAACTCTTTACCTGCCGCCACAGGATGTGCCACCTGAAAATATAATCCCTCCTCGTAGTTTTTACAGTGGATGTTCTTAGCAACAAAATTGCCATCTATCATCAGATTCCAGTAGTCTTCGACGTTGTTCGAATTGGTTCGGATGGATACCGCATAGAACTCCAGGTCATGTGACATTGTAAAGGTATCCTTGACAGTTCTATCCCCGTTCGCTTTAGCTGGAATTATGATTTCCCTACCTACAAAGTGAGGGCTTGGTTTCGTCGGAAAGTAGGGTGGGTCAAGTCGTCCGCCAACTAAGTACCGCTCAAACATTACCCAACACCTCGCAGAAACCGTTTCAGCTTCACGAAGGTTTTAGATAAGGGGTTTGGTGTATGGGGTGTACTCTTTCGGATGACTTCCATCATCTCTTCTGCGAACGTTACAATCATTGCGGCAGCTACATCGGAATCTGCTTCTTCCTTACGACCACTGTTCTTTGCAATGTTTTTTGCAGTATGAGCAACCTTACCTGCGATGATTTCTGCGTATTGTTGTGTTGTCATCTTCATATTGTTACCCTCTTTCTAATAGTCGCTCCACGCACTTGCTAATGGAAGTGATTTCAAGGCTTGACTTCGTTGGGATATACGTTCTTGGAGTGGGATTTTCCTGTTGTCATGGGATCATCTCCTATCAGTTGCTTGTTTGGCATACACTCTAGTAGTCAACCCACTAGCCCGAAAGGGTGCGGCAATGAAAAAAGACCCCTTAGAGGTCTTTGACTTACTAATTATCTACTATGAATTATCAAAATTACTTTACTGTTTAGGGAGATTAAGATACCCCAATTTCTCCTGTGAGGGAAATCATGCCGGTACCACGTGCTGCAACTTTAGAAGGTAGACCGTCAATCTGGGTTTCTTCAACAGCTGGTACTGTCTGGTATGGTGCATCACCGATAAACTCTACTGCACCTGGCCCCTCAATAGACATTGTCACTCTCTCGGATGATTCAGATGTCTCAAATAACAGCACTGTACGTGGCTGGTCATCATGAATACCTCCTACCTTTGCAATAACAGGACAGCCTACCTCGATCAATTTGTCGTTCACATGCTGTACAAAGCTAGAGGTTACATGCTCATGGCTTGATATATAACTTCCTGCATCAAGGACAATTGTGTAGTCTGTACCGTTGACGTTGATAACGATTATGTCATTCACTCCAGATTCCACCTCACGTTGAGGGGCGAGGTGGGAATTTCCCCATATTCGAATGCCTACGGATGGCATAAAAATCACTCCCTTTTAATCAGCTAAACACATTATAAGTAACTAACTTTCAAAAAAACAAAAAGAATCGTATTAAGTGTTTTCTTCACTATCATTCTCATCATCTAAGTCTCCATCAGCAAAAATTCCAACTTTGTAGTCAAAGCCGAACTTAGAAAGTTTCTTATTCACCTCTTCCTTGAATATATCCTTCCAGTCCAACAGGCCTTCAGTCATGAGACGGATTTGTTCTTTGGAGAAATTACCACCCCAATAAGGGCTTACTTCAATATCTGATTTGAACTTAACGCCTACGTCATTGGGGATGACATTCGCCATAGTGTCCGTGATCGCTTTGAGCGCTGCAGGGTCAACTGTCTCTGGGACATCAAAAATCAACTCGTCATGCACCTGAAGAACAAGGTGAAGGTCGTCCTTCTCAAGCTGAGACATATAGCCTTCACGTAACCACTCACGGCGGTCTAAACACTTCGTTCCGTCAAGACGGGTCGGGTAAAATAGATCAACCATTGCCTTCTTGGTTTGGTCAGCAGATGAACCCTGAATCTTGGCATTGCAGGACTGACGTTTGCATTTTTCAATCTTCCAATGCCATCCTGACTTCTTCCAGATGTCCTCTTGTTTAGCTTCGGCAATGGTCTCACCAAATCTACGTTTACGTCCGAGAACAGTCTCTATGAACCCCTTCTCCATTACTTCCTTGTGAGTTGTTGCTTCCCACATAAGATAGTTGGGCATGGAGGATTTAAAGCCTTCAATTAGTTGCTTAGCCTCCTCTTTACTAGAACCAATTTGCTCACTTAGCCCTAACTCAGTAATACCGTAAACTACCATTTCGTATCCCCATATTTCTATGGGAGTGGACTATCCCTTAACAGTTATAAAACTACGGCGGTCAATCTCGCGATGATTAGTTTTGAGATAGTTAACCGCTCTCAGTTCTCTATGAACCTAAAGTGCTTTTCGAAAAGCCTTTACCGCCTGAGATCAATACTAACAAGTTCCCTCATGCTTCAACACAATTTACTGTAAGTACCAAAGCGATTCGAGACACCTTGTAATCTTACATTTCCCATAAATTCAAACATATTGGATAAATTTAGCATCTTCAGTAAAGAGCAATGCCTTAGGTTGATCCTATCTAAGAGATAACTGTTCTCCCCATTACATAGATTCGATTGATTTGACCACTAGTGGTCAGGCGACCTATGATAAGTCTCTACACCATCATTCACTACTAACCTAGCGAGTTTTAGCTCGGTATTGCCGTATGGAGCGTCTCTCGACAGCCACTTAGATTTCACCGATATGAGAGGAGTTTAAATTCGGCATAGTTGTTACCGAACACTACGGATTTAGTTTTCTTACGGAGCAGTTCAAATAATCCAGCAAGGTATTCAATCGTTTGGCTTGAACCCCCCACAGTGGAAGCGTTCGCCCCTTTTTCCTTACTATTAAGATAGGTCATTGCGAAGAGAAGTTCTTGAGAACCATAATATTTCGCATTTATTTCCTCTATTTTATTAGAAGTTTCTTTTTCGGACTCACCCTTGTAACTTCGAATCATCTCAAACATATCGTAATCAAATCCGTGAATCTGGCACGTTACCCGACTGTGCATATCCAAATCCAACTTAAATATATCAATGAGGGTTTGCTCCTGAGAAAAGATAGCTAACCAGCGAAGTTCTTGTTGTGAAAAGTCGGCAGAAACTAGCAAGCGACCAGCAGATGCACGGAATGCATATCGTATAAGGTCGAACTTTGATGGAATCTGTTGCAGATTCGGTGCTGAACAGGATACACGCCCGGTACGAACCATTTGATTGTAGGAACAGTGTATAATACCTTCCACTGTGTCATTAGGAAGTTTATTGCAAAAAGCATCAATCAGCTTGGAAAGACCTCGATATTCCAGAATATAATCTACTATTTTATGAGCCTTGTCGTTTACAGTGACCAGGACATTCTTATTCCTTGTCAGTACCTTCTTGCTTGTTGATTGCGTAGGTACTTTACGCTTGAGTTCTTTGACGTAAACCATCTCAGGCTCAAGTATCTCGTGCTCCACGTATAACTTAATTGCTAGATGCGCGGGAGAAGCAAGATTAAATTCTTCAACGATCTCATATTCTTCCTTGAACTTAATACCCTGTCGCTGACGTGTTCTTGATTTGGTGAGGGTAATCGTTCTGCCTAAGACACTGAAGATATCTTTCTTAAGTTCATCCAACTTTTCTTGAAGAACTCTACCTATAATGTCTTTGAGAAACTTAGAATCAAGTTCTACACCTCGCCGTTCTGCAGTGGCGAAAATTGCCACCAATGGCATCTCAACTTCTCTGAACAATTTGTAAACACGATATAGTCCAAAAGAAGGATTTTCTATAATGAATTTTTGATATCTGAACACCCAATGTGTCATGAACACGTCATGGCAAGCATAATAATTGGCAATACTGTGAGGTATACTATCATATGGGATTTTGTCGAACATGCTACCAAACTTGAAGGTTGGCCGACTGAGTTCGTCACGACTCATTTTACCTTGCTCAATTAGCCAAGGGAGGGTGTATGAGTTGTACCATTCCTTCAAACCTTTTGGTTTGTTTTCGTTTAACAACCCACCCATTATCATAATATCCCAATGAATATTAAAGGTAATGTCAATATTTGCCCAATTTTTGAGTACGTGAATATCAAATTTCCCGTTTGCCATTACAATCATATAATCAGCTTCTAACAATGGTCTCAGCGCGTTGGATACAACATCAAAAGGCAGAGTTTCGACATCCTTCGACATATTATGTAGAAATTTGCGCATAGGTATGTTAAAATATTGTTCTGATTCAAAACCGATAGAAATGGATATTAAAGAGTCCCGCCAGTTGTTTAGTCCATAAGTCTCAGTATCTAAATAGACAAAAGCATCGCCTTGATACATCTTTTTATATGCTTTATAATATTTCACTAGCCGCTCAAGTAGTTCAGGGGTATTAACAAGCGTATAGTTATCTGGCATTCTAATAGAAAATTCGATATCCAAAATCTGCTGTTCTCTTTTAGTTAACTTTTTTTTAGATTTTAAAATTTCTGTTTTTTTAGTGCGGCTCGGTTGGGCATTTTTCTTTTCAGCCTTTTTGAGAATTTCAAGTATTTCATTAGCTTCAGACACTGTGACCCTCCCTATTACACTTAAAATGTTGTAACGTCTTAACATGATGAATGTGCTAAGGTTTAAGTAAGTACAACAATGAGGGGCGTTATATCCCCTCACGTTTAACGATTAGAATGGCAGCTTAAGATGTGCAGTTGGAGTCCCTTGCTGCTTCTCGTAAGAGGGTACATGTCTACCTTGAGGCGATCGAATATCGCTGTTAGTACAGAACTGAGTAACACCGGCCATTGCCTGTACAAAAGCCGTAATCTCATCAGGGCTGTGTGGTGTTACTTGTGGTGTAATGTCAGGTATGTTGTCTAGTAATTCTTGAGAAGGATAATCAAGTGAATTGTTTGCCTCAAGATTAGCTACGTAACGGCGGGCGCTATAGGAAGTATCCGATGCTCCCTTTCCAGTACGGTAGATAGTTACAAAATTCTTAGTTGGGTCAATCTCGTGCTGTATGAAATCACAGTTCAATTTTTGAACGTGGGTTTTAGCTAGAGATACGAATTTTATTTTATTTTCAACCGCATCATATACACGGAACTTAATGCGAAGTGCAGGATACTTGGAAGGATTTGCTTTACACAGGGGACAAATATTTTTTCCAGGGCAACGAACATACTTAGGATTCAAAGTAGCTTCAAAATGCTCGCGGATACCGAGCAAGTTTTCAAACCAATCAATAAAGAGCAAAGTCATGGGGTTCCCTTCTTGAAAAGTAATAAAATCTGCACCACCAGAAAGAATTGCTCCAAGACCACGAACTACAGTGTTAGACATATCGGGCTTCCTCCAATAAACAGTTTTGTGCTTGAGATTAAATAACTTCAAATAATTCGTCGTTCCATATTTTTGAAAGATAGGAATGACTTGTTAAGAAGTTGGATATGATATGTAAGGAAGATTCAATGTTCTCTTAAATGTTTCTTCACTTCATTTTTAGTAATGTTTCTATCCTATTCAAAAGAAAAAAAAGGTTGTTTCAAAAACGTAAGAATTGGTTAAATAATCTTAAGTTTTTAGAATAATATTTATATGAATTTGATAAAGATGTATTGTTATAAGCAGTATTGTAGTGTATTGACACTACCCTCAGCAGAGTGGTAATATGATCGTATATATACTTGGAAAGAAATACCTAGGAACAAATGAGAAAATAAAAAAAAATGTGAAGTGTTATGTGATATACTTAAATAAAAGTATCTTCATTCATTCATTTGATCCCTTTATTTTATTATTTGCCCTAAAAGGAATTTAACTTTGACATAACTTTTTAAGTTTGCTCATTGCACGTGAAGCATGGGACTTGTCTAAACCGAGGAAATTAGAAATCTCTGTCGGTTTCATATCTATTCCTCCTTCCGTGAAGAGCATGAAATCAATTATTTTGCGTTGTTGCGGGGTAAATTCAGAGTGATTATTCAAGTAATCTGTCTTTACATCAGATAGACCGTAGCCCACTTCTTCAGTTGCGTAAGAGAAAAAATCAATGGTTGAACCTTGCTCTTCATCTGCACCATCGCAGTAGTTTACAAGAGTGCTGTTCTTCGTAATCATTCTGTTATTCTTACGATAGTAGTCGTAAACAGCACGTTGAACGACAGTGTGTGAGAATGTAAACACATCTTTTTTAACTTGTCTTTTGTCGATGGCAGTCAGAATACGTAGAACTGCTTCGGATTTAACTTCTTCACGGTCTTCGTGTCGTACACCTTTCAATATGAAGTTAAAGATTGGCGTCAAAGTTTCGATATCGAAGTTAGCTACGGTTGTCTGATTGGTCACAGTTAATTCCTCCAATGGGATAATGTATAATGTTTTACCTTTTGCTATTAGTGGTCGTTGCATGCTGTAGAAAAGATGCGAAAAGAAATTAAACTACTTGAAAATTGCACCGATAAGGTTCACATTGTAGGTGTCAAGACGGTCTAGTAGTCCAGCATTTAGTAGCTCATTGCTATCTTTGAACACAGGAAAGCTAGGGTAGTGAACCCGGTTTACAATCAAACCCGCCCTATCCAGTAACATGGCGGCATCCTGCATCCCCTTCTCACCCGCCTTATCGTTGTCGAGCATCAAGTCAACCTCTTCGATGCCTGCCAACTGTAACTCCCGAACCTGATTTCTGAAAAGGATACGTCCATTAATTGATACCGCGGGAATACCTATCTGGTAGTTGGACATACAGTCAGTAGGTGACTCGACCATTCTGACTCTTTTGATTCGGTTTGTCGTAGTTCTGAGTTTGTTAATGAAGTGAAGACCGAAGACAATATCTTTTTTTATCGTACTTCCTTCATTTATGAACTTAGCACCATGATAGTTGTTGCCGATTTTCCTCTTTTGAACAAAACGGAGTTGTCCCGTTCTGGTTCTTTGAGGGAAGACCAACATCTCATTTTTGGTGTCAACACAAATTTCATAGGTCTCAAGAGTACAATCTTTAAAACCCCGATCACGCATGTAGCTCATGCCTGATTGAAAGAGAACTTCATTCTTTGATCTTGATTTCTTTAGAGTCACTAGTTTACTTTCTTCAAGATAGGGGATTACATACTTGTTCCTACGATTATCTATATAGTCAACCATATCGAATGTTCTACTTTTTTCCTCGAATATATAGGTAGAGACCAAAAAATTCATGCCCTCTCCTTCGTTTAAGTCAAGGGCATTCTCTATTAAGTTGTCTATTGTCCCTAAATAGCCACAAAAAAAGCAGTTGCAGTGATACGGGGGCTCTTTAGAGATTCCGAAAGAAGCTTTAGATTCTGCATGTAAGGGACAGCAACTCATGATCCAATCACCTGTATCATTTAAACCTGTGAATGCTTTAGGGTTGCTTAAACCCTTAGAAAGATGCTGGAAAGAAAAACGTAGTTCATCTATCAACTCTTTGGGATCGATGTACAAGGATTCAAGAATCTCTATATTTGGATTCTCTTTTTTTGATTTGTAAATATTCCACTCCCCTTACTCCCTTATTTTTGTATGGAAGGGTTTTTGTGCGATTCAATATGTATATAGACAAATGGAAGTATTACTATAGAGTCGGTAACTCTTCTGAGCGGGCAGAGAGAGTTAAATACATGTATTCTTGCATTAACTGCATTGGTGCTTGTCTCTCTTAAAAATATTGTTCTCCAATGTAATCATCCAAGACGGAAACGATTCCAGTATCGAAGTCGTAGCGGACAAGGAATGATTGCCCACTTATGTTATTTCTGTTCTTAATCACCAAAATACGGAATGTATTATCACTTACTTTAACGATAGAGATTCCTTTGGAAGCATCTTGAACGATAGAGAAAGCCTCCCCGATATCTGTAGCATCCACATTTTCTGTAATATCTTTTTTGATTTTTTTGAGAGCGTCCCGGTTCGCTTGAGCAACTACCATAGCAGGTTTTCCAGTGTTGAGGATAATTTCACGGACACCTGCAGACACTTCAAATAATCGTTGGCGGAGGTCTCCCGCACTACGATGTGAGAGTCTAACTTTTGATAGTTGATCAAGAGTCCAGCGATTGTGACCTTCTCGCTCCAGTATCCTGTGTATTTCGTCAAGCGTAAATGGTTTGCCGCCGTTGCTGTCAAAGTCATAAATCATCATGTCCTTCTTCTTTTGCTTAAGTCGGTCAACAAACTCTGCATAAGCGTCTCTCTTTTCACCAGAAAGCGTACCTCGTGTTAAAGCTAGTCTAGATATTTTTGCAAGCGTATTGTCCCAATTCAGAGCAATTTCGGATGCTCTTTGCTCAAGTGAAAAATAGGCAGGATAGTCTGTGGCTAACGAACTATTCCATGCAGCTCCCATCATAAATGATGATATGAGTGTTTTTCCCATGTTTGTTGGCGCAAACACAAGGAAATAATCAACCGCTCCTTCGAGTGATTCAAGTCCGTTGGTTGCTAAATCAAGTGGTTTAAAACCCGTTGTCATTCCAATAAATTCATCTTCTGCTCTACCATGAATTCTGTTATAAGCCTCTAGCCTTACTTGAGCATTCTTAACATAGGAGTACCCTTGACTGCTTGATCCCATTGACTTCAAAAAACGCTGCGCTTCCATTTGCAATTGTTGAATTGCCGCTGTCGTTTCTTTATTAGCGAAGGTTTCTGAAGCTGATACAAGTATCGGTTTAAACTGTCTGTATAGGAAGTCCTCTTTCAGTGATTTAATTACATGGTCGATATTCTCTAAATCCACCAATTCAAATGTATTAAACTTGTTCATTACCGTTTCAATAGTTGGCAATTGTCCATTAATTCTTATGAAAAATCTGATGAACTCAAAAGCGTCTTTGTGGATCTGGAAATAATTCTCGGTGATTCCTGCACCCTCTACTACGCCCCAGTCTTTAACATTGAGGACGTGATTTAATAGTTGGAGTTCTTCGATCGCAGCCAACGTTTCCCCTCCCAATATCCAATTACATTATCAGTAGTTGATTCATGTATTGGTAAAGGTGCGCGAGGATCACAAATACTTCTTTTCTTGTTCATTATGTATGCTATTATTACTTCGGCCGTAAATAGCATTTCATGAATTTTGGCAATAAGAAAAGACTTGCTCAATTACAATAATGATCGGTGTAATCGACAAGTCTTTAAGGTGTCGCCATATGATATGCCTAAACACTAAAATACAATTCAAACTATGATTAGAAAGAAGAAGTCACACTTTATCACAAGACTTAGATATTATGCCCATTTGGGGGCTTTTTTGAACGTACTAGTCGTTAGACCTTGTGAGTGTAGTTATTATGAATTTATTGTAAATAAAGCAATTATTTAGTGATTAAAAACGTGGGTAACTTAAATAAGCCCATTGGCTTAAGTGAGTTAACATCAATGTCTTCCTTACTAGAATCGGATATAGCGACAAAAAATCGGGAAATTTCGGAGCCACCCATTATTATATGAATAGTGGGCATCCTGAAGGGACATTGCCCTAATTAATATAACCTTGACGGTAGTCGTGGTGTGTAATTCAAAAAATTTAGTCCGTCAAGCCTAATCCATTTAGAGCAATAAAGTTTGAGGAAAGGAAGGCGGATTACAATAAGTAGTACTGAGTTTCCAAGTAGGGAATTTCAATACCTACTACTTGATAACTAGACTAGGAATATAACGAAGGTGAGTACAACCAATATAACTTTAACTTGAACAAATTCCATATAATACAGCTTTCTATTGCTCGGATAAAGGTTTCCGTCCGCATTAGTATTAGGGTGAATAGAACTACTCCTAGGATTACTTTAGCAACCTTCAGACGTTCTAGATATAGTTGTTTAGCGAACTTATTAGAGCTATCATAGCAGTTCCTAGCCGTATATTCAACTAACTTGTGATGTCCAGGTTTAGAGTATATTAATAACATTTACAATGAAAAATTCTATTTCTAGTCAAATTACCTTTAGTAAATATAAGTATTATCTTCCCTTCTATCTCTTCCCCCCAATGGAATGACCATTGTATTGTAAAACATTCGGGAAACAACCATATCACCAAGCATGTCATCTTGACGTAATCTTGAAGTAGTGAAGTTACTTGTAAAGATAGTGCTTTTTTGTTCTTCTTTACGTAAGTCAATAACATCATAGGTAAGATCCCGAATTATCGGGGTTATTCTGCCACTCCCTATGTCATCGAGAAGTAGTAAAGGAACGTCTTTCATTTGACTTAGTTCTTTGTGCGCTTCAAAGCTAAACTGTGCGTCATTGCGAATATAAATATCCCGTTGACGGTTAGCCCATGCCCCAAATTTAACATACATTGCTACTGGACTTTCATAGTCAAACCACCCTGAGTCACGACAAACCTTGTAGATAAATTCATTAAGGACTGCATTCGCAGTCCATGATTTACCTGTCCCCTTGTTGTAGTTAATCAGCGCGAGGTTTGTACCGGAAGTGACGAAGCCCACTGGATTAGTGAGCAATTCCTTTACTATTGGAGCGAAGTCTACATTGTCATCGTCCACTACATAGTTGTAAAGGTTTGCGCTATGGTACTCCTTCGGTATCTTCGCCAGTTCAATAGCCTTGGACAGCTTTTCATAGCCGATGCAGAATGTGTGCATACTATCGAGCGGTAACTTGAACTCGCCGCTACGAAGTCTACACCAATCCTTCACAACACAGTTTTTACATGTGCTGAAGAGTTCTTCTTTAGTCTCAATCCTTGTACTCATTTTTTGCCTCCTTTAATCCTTTTTAGGAAGTCGTCAGCAGTCATACCACTCTTTATTTGTAATTGAGTTTCAGTGGTGCTCTTATTCTCTTTTGTTGAAATGTAGAAGGGTTTCTTTCCTTGGGTAATGAAAAGATCTATCTCAACCGCTCTTCCAGATGTACAGAACCATTCAACCGATTGATTATCATAGCCGATTTGAAAAAACGCTTGTATCCTTTTTTTTACCATTATTTTATTATCATTAGTTTTATCAATTATACGTCTAAACATTCCACGGTGCTTACTACGTGCGGATTCGTGAGTGCTGCCTGTTGAACTAATGAACTGTTCATAAAAGTATTGGACGAAGTTATCCATATTCCATTTTTCAACATCATCAGGAAGAACAAATCTATTTGAATCCATTAAGATATCTCCATGTTTTATAGTTCCGTTTGTATGATTACCTTTTATTTCCTTTACAATAGGCTCGTTGTACATTTTAGGTTTCAGCTTCTCAAGATTGAGTGACTTAAACATGCCATCATCATCCTTCATTATACCTTTTAAAAGGGTCTCCCTTATGTAACTCTCTGTTTCAACATTGACCGGAATCTCTCGGAACACAATTTCCTCGGCAATTATTTTCTCAAGCATTTTCATGAAGGATTTGTAGACTTCTTCGTAAAGGCAAGCTTCCACGTTCTTGTAAACTTCGTTAACTGCGCGCCAGAACATCTCCGACACATGTAAGTGCTCTATTTTATCAATACTCATCAAGTAGTAGGTGTTTGTCTTTCGATTACCGTTTCGATCTTTAAGGATAAATTTTTTGTCACAAAGTTCTTTGATATATTTGATGGCGGTTTTCTTGGTGCAATTGCAAGCCATTGCTATTCTAGATACTGCAGGAAATGCTTCTCTGCCATTCTCACAAACGTACTTAGATATTACGCCATATGCTATCTTCGATGTGTCTGATAAGTCTAAACAAGAGATGACCATATTCGGTATTTGAATGTGCCCTCTATTTCCAGAATCTTGATAAATGCACTCTCTTTCTTTAGATAATATAACCGGTTCTTTGTGTACCATCGTTAAAATCAGCTCCCTACCTCATAGTCGGTGCAAGTACTGAAATAGTTGCTAAAGTAAATGCACAACCAACTTATCCTTAGGATAAGTCTTACTGTAAATCATATTTAATAAATTTCTACTCATTAGTTTAAGTGAATTAATCAATAAAATGTTCATTTTTTCACTAGTCAACCCTTAATAGGGCATTCGTGAATGAGATGTAATATATGTTCTAAAATATCATTCATTCTCTTTCCGCACTTCGTGCAATCATAATTCAATACTACACAGTCCTTTCCCCGAGCCCTACTTTAGAGGTCAATGCTTTTATAGAACTCTGTCGTTATCTGGTTGAATAATTCAGCCTAAGCATATTTCGCTTCCTGTTTTAAATCAGAGGGTTCATTGAGTTTTCAAGTTCTGGCAAGTTGCATCAAATTTTCCAAGTAGCTTTTTCACCTAAAACTCCAGTATAACCTTAGGTACGAAATACGAATAAGAGTATGTAGAGCGTTGTCCAGTGTTCTTATCAATCAACAAGAATAATAGCCACAGTGGTAGAAGTTACAGCCTGTTGGGGGCTTCTTAACTATCATCTTTATTTCTTTTCTCCTGTAAATGTAGCTAATCTATTCAAATCACTAGCATTTAACATCTTCATTTCTATTAGACGCTCTAAACCAGAGTCGATGCCCCCTTCAATTTTAAATGGTCGTTCTATGTTTAATAAAAGTTGCCCGTTTAAGCTAAAACAAATTGTGGCTTTAACAGCTAATTAGGTGGGAACCGTGAATAAAATACCAGGGTTTAAGAGATGTATCTCAAGGGCTTTTTTTTCAGAAAAACTCAAATTCGAATCGGAAAAAGATAGATCGAGATGTGGAGACGAGAATTTTTTTACATTGTGTGGAAACTACTAAGGGGGGAGTATAGATACCTGAAAATTCACTACTCTTGTGGCTTAATATAGGATATGAGGGTAATGCATTTGGTTCAAAATCTTGGTCTTCAAGTCACCATGCGTAAGAAACTTCGAATTAAAAACACGTTCGGGAGCCTTTAATATAAGATTGTGAACTACGAACTTAGTCAAATAAATGACCATGGGCTGCTACTTTAAACATTTGCCTAAATCATCATGTTTTGTCGAGGAAATTGCTAGGCGACAACTCTATGGACGGTTTATTTTAAATAAACGGATGGATCTGAGCACCTCTTTGTTCCACTAGGATAAACGTAGACGGCCACAACGTAAATCAAACAATTCGATGAGGATAGAGTACCGAGGTCAGTTTTGAAAATAAATAGTTACCATTTATAACCGAAAGAAGCCTATACTAAAGTCGAAAAAATTAATTGAAGTTAATAAATCGTATGTAGTTCAACTTAATAGTGATTATAGAAAATCATATGTTGATCAATTCCACTGAAAAATTCTAGAATCATCATTTTGGACTACTTAGCATACGGACCTGATTGTGCTTCCTCGTCACATGTGAACTTGTAGATTTTAGCACATGTGATTCCGTTCAAATATGTTTGCAGCACGTAGTTATCAATGTAACGCCTACGAAATATTCTGACTTCTTCTGAGTGAACGTAAACCTTGAAACTTCTTCAATGATTTAAGTTATATTAAATTTCATTTCAATAAGAATCTCTTCATGTTTGCTTTAACTTATTACTTCAAGTAATACTAATGCCTATTTATAGCAAAAAAGGCAGCAGGATTGTCACCCTATCCGCCCTATTTGAAATCGGGATTGACTATAAGTTTGAATACTTCATCTACTTGAACTTGTAGATACTCACATACTTTGATTGCTACCGGAAGCGATGGCTGATGCTTATTACGTCTTAGTAGGTTGATTGTGTCCTGCGTGACATTACAGTATGTAGCTAATTCTTCCTCAAGTTCTTTAAGAGATGGACGGGCAGTTCCACGAGTTACAGTTGCTCTTCTTGCTTGCTCCATTATCAATAGTTCAGTTAGGTTGTTTTCAGTCTTGTACGGTAGTGGTATTCTTGCCAAAATGAATCATCTCCTAAAAAGTGCATATATTTTTACATTCTCGTCGATACTCATTTACTTCTATGCTATGGAAACCGAATCGCTTAGTCAGTCTGAGTGCTGAACCTAACCATACTAAAAAAGTTCTTAATTCAGGTGTACCTATGATAGCTAATTTAGCTTCTTCCTTAAGTGTTTCTTCACTAAAAGAAATCGAACTTTGATTGAGGCCTGCTGTTGTAGGAAAGAACAATACTTTATCTTTGGAAAATAAGTCACCCTTCCGCTTAGTAAAATTTATATATTCTTATGAATTATTTCATAATATCATAACTAATAATTATTATATTTCGCCCAATTGCGTAATGTCAATACCCTTCCGATGTGTAACAGGACGGTAAAAATTCCACAATGGTTACAGAAAACGTTTTATAATTGTGTAATATTTTTTTACTATAATAGAAATATTTTATACTTCAAATTATATTTCCTATTGTTCTGCAACATTGGTTTGGAAATAGAGAAGCTCTGGTGTAGTGCAGTCCTCCCAAAAGCTAACCTCTTTTTCTCAATTGATAAAAAGTTTCACTTGTGTCTGGATACCATGTTAAATGCTGTATGACACATTTTTTTTTGAACTGAGGACTGAATTGTGGACTTCATCACTATGTAGTAAAAATCCTTATATGTAAAATAAAACCACCTTTAGGCCGTAGCCCGACAAGTAGACAACTGTTTTTTATGTTAGACAGCGTCTTTTTCCGTAGAATATTTTGAGAAAGGTCACCGAGTATTCCCGGTAATCTTTAAAATCTGTCCGTTGTGGATTAAACGACCCTTTGATATAATCTGACAGTCTTTATAAATGAAGATTCGGTTGAGCTCGAGAAGCTGATCTGCGGAATAGTAACGGTAACCTGTATCGTGATCCACCTTTCTCGGCTTAAGTATGCAAATTTGGTCATAATAACGGAGTGTTTTTAATGAGACCCTACTTAACCTGGAAAACGCACTGATTTTGAACAACATATCATCTCCAATCTTTTAACATAATGCGAGTATATAGTCTCCTGTACAGGCGAAAGTCAAGGGTGTATCTGCTTCTCATTTATAGCTAAAATCAATTACCTACCTTGTCATCACTCTATGTTGCTGTTATGGGCAAGTCAAAGAACCTTTTATGAATGAAACGTTCATTTTTCTCAACAAAAAAAATGCCACTCATCGTGGCATCCTCTTCGTGTTCATTCAAATATCCTGCTCAGGCAGGTCTGTATTATTTTCCGGTTTCAGCAAATGTTTTAATACGCTCCCCGATCTGGTCACGAACCCTTTGGAATACCGCCCATTTCTCTTCATCTGACCCTTGCGCTTTGGCAGGATCATCAAATCCCCAGTACATGTGGAGGCGTCATTGGACATTTATCTGCTGCATTGTTTAATAACTCTGAATCAATGATATCGGAAGTTTGAGTCGAAGTATCCAGATCAACTTTCATGGCATCAACCGCTTTTGGATTCAAACCGTGGGCCTCAATTCCTGCTTCTCGATTTCTTAAATAGTAAGATGGCAAGAAGTAAAGCAATTCCTACAGCTCCAAACCCCAACCAATTTAAATACAGAACAGATGTACGACTGATCACAAGCCCACCTAATCCAGATCCCAATGCAAAACCAAATTGGATAAACGACGTATTTACGCTAAGAGCAATGTCGGGATTACGAGGTGCCAGTGTAACCAGATATAGTTGCTGGGCCGGAGATATGCTCCACGTTGCTAACATAAAAATCATTAAAACCAAGATTAACATCATAAGATTAACTCCAGCTAGAGCGAACAAAAGAAGAGTTACGCCTTGTAACAGAAGGCCTAGACAAATTGTAAACTTTGATCCCTTTGCATCTGCCAATTGTCCACCCACTTTTGATCCGACAAAGCTGCAAATTCCCGCGAGAAACAGAACACCGCTTATCTCGGTCATGGTGAGAGCGGATGTAGCTTGTAAGAAAGGCGTAATATACGTGAACAGTGTCGAATAGCCGCCGATATACAATAAGGTAATAAGCAAGGCAGTCAGAATGTTTGGATTTTTTAAAATGGAGAGCTGCATTCGGAGGGAGACCTTGTCTTCCTCTTTGATTGCCGGAACCTTTTTGTAGATAATAAGTAATGGAAGAACACTTAACAATCCAATGAATATAAATAGAACTCTCCATCCAAACATTTCACTAAAAAATGTGCCCAATGGGACACCGAGCACTAGCGAACTGCTTAGCCCCATCAAAATGATGCCGATGGCATTGCCCCTTTTCTCTTTTTCAACGAGTCGTGTGGATACGGCCATAGCTATAACCGTAGCGATCCCTCCGCTCGCCCCTTGAATAATTCGCACCCATAGTAAAGTTTCATAAGAAAGGTTTAAAAGCATAAGTCCGTTGCTGGCTATAAACACACTGAGGGTGGACAACAATAACTTCTTGCGATCCATATTTATTGTAATTGCAATGAGAATCGGGGCGATAATGGCCGCTGCTAGAGCAAACACAGTTACCAGCAAACCCACTTCAGAAGTAGATACGCTCAAGTCTGTGGCGATCATTTCAATGACTCCCGTAATAATGTATTCAATGGTTCCAATCAGAAAAACAGCCAATGCCAAGATATATATGATCCATTTATTTTTCACTTTACTCCACTCCGTCTTTTTCAGTTATTTATTTCGTATTGGGATTTGTATTTCTATGAATTGTGCAGCTTGTTCTTGGGATAAGGGTAAATAAAGTTCCCTACCAGCTTCGTTCTCCTTGATCTGATAGTTATTATTCTCAATCCATGTAGCTAGATGAATACAGGCTTTACAGGCAAAGGTGGCATTGGAACGATAAGCTATGGTGGCCATCATGGGTTCAGCAGGAAGAGTCCGCAGTTGAAATGGGTCGGGAGGTGATCGCAGCTCACAGGTTAAGAAATAACCTATTTCAAACTCGAACTCTTCCTCTTGTCCTGCGATTTCTTTCCACAAAACAACCTGTGGTCCGTGGATCAGTTGGCGCATTTCTTTTGTTAATGACTGATCAAACTGACGAAATAAACTCGGGATCTCCTCTTCCCTCCCGCGCCCTGTCTGAAAAAGAAACTGCCGAGCACCTTCCTCTTTGATTCGAATTTCTTGCCCAGTTTCGACGTGCCCCTCTTCCTCTATAAGCTGCATGCGTTCCTCAATCCGGACGAGTTTGGCTTGTTCTGTATCGATAATCTGCTGAATTTCGCTTCTTTTTAGCTTAAACATGCCTTGAATATTCTCCAATGTAATATGTTCCTGAAGCAGCTGTGTGATTTGTGGCAACGTGAACCCCAATTCTTTATAAATGAAGATTCGGTTGAGCTCGAGAAGCTGATCTGCTGAATAGTAACGGTAACCCGTATCGTGATCTACCTTTCTCGGCTTAAGTATGCCAATTTGGTCATAATAACGCAGTGTTTTTAATGAGACCCTACTTAACCTGGAAAACGCACTGATTTTGAACAACATATCATCTCCAATCTTTTAACATAATGCGAGTATATAGTTTCCCGTACAGGGGAAAGTCAAGGGTGTATATGCTTCTCATTTTTAGAGCTAAAATCAAATACCGTCCTTGTCATCACTCTATGTTGCTGTTATGGGTAAGTCAAAGAACCGTTTCTGAATAAAACGTTCATTTTTCTTGAACAAAAAAATGCCACTCATCGTGGCATCCTCTCGGTACTCATTCAGTTATTCTACTCAGTATTACTAATTTTTTTAAATAAACAGATTATGATTGGCTTGTGATGCTTGTCCAAGATAGTAACCTACTCCACCAATTTTAACTTGGTCTATTAATTCTTCACGCTGAATTCCCATTAAATCCATGGACATTTGGCAGGCAACGATCTCTACTCCTTGAGCAATTGCGCTTTCTATTAATTCCTCCAACGAAGGCACATGATGTTTTTTCATCAAACCACGGATCATCTTCGGGCCTGCTCCGAGCATATTCATTTTGGACATGCCTAGCTTCTGGCTACCGCGAGGTAACATCATATCAAACATACGGCCGATCATAGTTTTGGATAACTTCTGCGGTTGCGGCTTACGAATAATACTCAATCCCCAAAATGTGAAAAACAGGGTTACTTTCCGTCCACTCGCTGCTGCCCCATTTGCAATAATGAGTGATGCGATCGCTTTATCCAGATCGCCACTGAAGACAACCATCGTGCTGGCAGGATCGCTGATGGGGGAATCCGATACGGGTTGTGCTGTATTTTTAGCAATGACGGACTCAATGGTACCGCCTTTCATTCTTTCCAACTGCAAGATTGTGGAACCCGACATTGTGGCCCATGCTTTGACATCTTCATAGAAGCCTGGATCGGAAGCTTTCACACGAAGGGTTTCTCCGTTTGAGAGTTGATCCATTTTCTGCTTAACCTGAATTAGCGGACCAGGACAACTTAATCCGCATACGTTCAACTCATGATCAATACGTTGCGGCTGTGTAGACTCAGAGGAAATAGACTTTTTTTCCTTAACGTCCACCGCAGGATCATGATGATCTTGTTTTGCAGCAGTAAATGGAGCAGGCTTAAACTGGGCTTGACGGTATGTTTTATAACCACCACTCAAGTTTTTTACGCTAAAACCATACTGACGCAAAATTTGCGAAGCTGTGTAACCACGTAAGCCGACTTGACAGTATAGCCAGATTTCTTTGGATGGTTCTAATTCATCTAACCGCTCACGAAGCTCATCAACTGGAATAGAGAGTGAACCCGGAATATGACCATTTTGATGCTCGATTTCACTGCGAACATCCAGAAGTATCGACTGCCCCGGCTGACGATCAGCCAGTTGATTATAGGTGAACGTCTGAACACGTCCGGTGATCATATTCTCTGCTGCATATCCAGCCATATTCACGGGATCTTTGGCAGAGGAATAAGGTGGCGCGTAACTCAGTTCAAGCTCTGTCAAATCCCCGACATGTCCTCCAAAATGAATGGCTACAGCAATGTCATCAATTCGTTTATCCACTCCATCATAACCGACTGCTTGTGCGCCTAAAATTTTACCTTCCGGAGTAAACAGCAGTTTAAGAGTAATTGCGCTCGAACCCGGATAATACGATGCATGAGAAGCAGGGTGTACGATAACGGTTTGATATTCCACGCCGAGACGTTGTAGTGTTTTCTCATTACTGCCTGTCGTGGCTGCGGTCATTCCAAAGACTTTGATAATGGACGTACCTTGTGTTCCTTTATAGGTAGAATGAAGCCCTGCGATACGGTCGGCAACAATACGGCCTTGTTTGTTGGCAGGTCCGGCAAGTGGGATCGTTGCCTTCGTACCATGAATGCTTTCCGTTACTTCGATGGCATCCCCAACAGCATAGATATGTGGCACACTACTTTCCAAGGCTTCATTTACGATAATATGTCCACGTGCACCCAGCGAAACGCCACTATCTTTCAAAAAATAGGTGTCCGGCGTTACGCCTATCGCAAGAATAACCATGTCAGCAGTCAGCGTATCACCATCCGCAAGTTCAACCTCTATGCCCTGCTCTAGGGAATGGAATCCCTGAACACGTTTGGAAAACAGCAGATTCACACCGTGGTTCTCCATTTCCTGTGCCAATGCGGCTGCTAACTCGGGATCATATGGGGTGAGCACTTGTGCATTCCCCTCAATCAGCGTTACATCCAGACCAGCTTCCTTTAAATTCTCAGCCATTTCCACGCCAATAAATCCACCACCTATGACGATCGAAGACTTGTTGTTAGATGAACTTATCTGGTCTTTGATCCGATCAATATCTGGAATACTTCGTACGGTATAAATTAGTGGATTGTCCTTACCCGGCAGATCAGGAATGATCGGTTTTGCACCTGGTGACAATATCAACTCGTCATAGCTTTCTTCATATGCACCACGCTCCTGAGATTGTATCTTAACCACTCGCTTCTGCGAATCAATAGCTAAGACCTCACTTCTTGTACGCACATCGATACGAAAGCGATCTGCCATCCCTTTTGGCGTCTGCACCAGCAGACGCTCTCGATCATCGATTGTGCCACCTATATAATAAGGTAAACCACAATTGGCAAATGAGATATAGGGTCCCTTCTCAAAGATAATAATTTCGGCATGTTCATCCAGACGGCGAAGACGTGCAGCTGCAGATGCCCCTCCAGCTACACCGCCAACTATTAGTACTTTTTTGCTCATGATTCACAATCATCCTTTTCAAATAAAGTTTTAATAATCTGTTCAACCCGTTGATCGGCAAGCACATAGTTCACTTCAAGACCATTTCGCTCCGTAGCAACAATACCTGCACTACGAAGCTTCTGGAGGTGCTGTGACACTGTGGATTGGGGAAGATCCAGACATTCCTGCATATAAGAGACATTACATTTTTTTTTCATCATCAGTCCCCGAACAATGCATAAACGAATGGGGTGAGACAAAGCTTTCAGCAGATTAGCTGGTTCATCGAATTGTTTAATGTTATTGCTGTCAAAAGCGGGATTGTTCACAAGTATTCCTCCTAAATCGTTATATCGTAATAATACGATTTAATGCTTTGCATGTCAAATGTATTCTGGATTGAGTGCATTCAATTAGTCGCATACCCGTTCAACCCTATGGTTTTTGCTTGTTCCAGGTGGAAGATATAAATAATAAAAATGCCTGCCAAAACCGCTAAAAGCGACATTTGACAGGCATTCATGTTGTATCAGGCCATTATAGATAGCGATTTATTGAAACGTCTTATATTAGAGTATAACAGGCTGAATCAGTCCGTCCTTACCAAAAAGAAGCGGGTCCATACATATTTCGCGGTGATACCCCTTTCCGGAGGAAAACCTGGATAGTGGCGTCACAAAACGGTGATAGGCAATCTGGTATTGTCCCGTTTCGGAATCATTAAATATACAGTGATGACCTGTGCCCAGCATGCCTTTCTCCACATTTTTGCTCAGAATTGGGTATCGATAGGTGATAGGACCGTATAATTGCTCTGACGTACCGTAATTCACATGATAGTCTTCACTGCCTGTGTCATCACAGGACCATGTAAAGTGGTATAATCCACCCTGCTTTAACACGGTTACTGCCTCACGAAAATCATGCAAGCCCGCCAGATTGCTCATTGTGTCCTCAACGACACTTATCATGTCTTCACCAAGCTCCACAATGGCACCATGTCCATTGCCAAATAGCAGATACGGTCTTCCATCATCTTCGACATAGATTGAGGGATCAATCGCTTGGCCCATAGTAATGCCCAGACGTTTCAACTGCTCCATTGTGATTAAAGGCTGCGACTCGGCCAGGAATGGACCAATCGGTGTATCTGCTACAGCAACGCCGATGGCACTCTCGCCGTTCCGCATTTTGCCACAGAAATAAAAATAGAACTTTCCGTTTCGGCTGGCAATTGCCGGTGCCCAGGCATTACCGGTTGCCCAAGCGACATCCTCTGTTCCCAGATCAAGGATCACGCCTTCGTCTTGCCAATGCTTCAGGTCTGAAGAAGAAAACACTTTGAACTGTGTCCCCGACCACCCCTCGAAGCCATCTGTTGTCGGATACATATAGTAACGATCCTCAAACTTGGCTACATCAGGATCGGCATATTGTCCGGGAAGCACCTGATGACCATCCCCGAAAGCTGCGAGAAGCTGGCTGCACTCCTCAGCTGTGATTGGCAGGACACTTCCATGCCGCTTTTGAGTCGTGCCCATATTGAATTCAGCATCAGGGACGATTCGGAATTCTCCACTTCCCAGATCTGTAGTCAGCAGAGGAAGATAACCTCTGCCTTCAGCAAATCGATCAACAATCAGGCACCATTCCTCCCGGTCATTGAATTTGAAGATTTGAGGTCCCTCCACACCTGCCAATGCTTCCAGTACCGGGGCTTGAAGCGTAACAAACGCTTCTTTGTCGAGAGAGGCTCCTTTTTCTACCCGTATGTTTTTGGTTGTTTCATCCTTGGAGTATCGATAATAAGATCCATCCACAGGAAGAATCGTTGTATCTATAATATGATTATCCCGCTCAATGTATTTTTCCGATGCAGAAAACGTACGAAAGTCTTTTGTACGAGCGCTGTATATTTTTTGCTTTCGTTCTTGCTCCTGAGGTTCCTGCGTCGCAGAAGCCCAGAATACAAGAAACTCATCTGCCACTTCATCATACACAGCTTCGGGTGCCCAGACACATCCAGCTCCCTCAACACCTAGTGTGACGTTCCATGGGGATGACCAGTTCACCAGATTGCTGGATTCCCATACGATTACGTCACGGCTCCCGGCATTAACGGCATGAGTCCATCCTTTGCCGCTTGCGATGCGGAGATCCGTAGCAATCAGATAAAATTTATTTTCCTTGACTGAGCGAACCAGAAACGGGTCCCGTACCCCCTGTTCTCCAAGGTCGGAAAACAGTACAGGTGATCCGCCATTAAGGTCCTTCCAGTGAAGACCATCCTCGCTATAGGAGAAATAAACCTGCTCTCCGTCTGGTTGTTCGCCAATAAAATGTACAAAGAGATACCCGGCATAATTTGGAGTTGTTTTGGACAATGGTAAGAGCCTCCTGAAAATGAAATTGACGTTATTGTAGTCGTAAGATAAGAATGAAAGCGTTCTACTTATGTTTTATCATACTTCAAAAACATGGGGATGGGTATATTTTGTATAACAATGAAGCCACCTCTTTATTTTGTTTTTACCTCAGGTATACAAAAATCCTGGTTATCATTTACAAATGAATGATAATCTTCATATTGTTGAACAAATGAATATAGATTCATGCATTCATGTTTGAGATATAACGAGGAGGAATCATTATGAAATTATCCAAAAGAGTATTACCAGCGGTAGCGCTGACTCTGGCTGTATCGGCTTCTACGCTCTTGTCTGCCGGACAAGCAAATGCAGTTCAAGCTGTAAGTGTGGAGAAAAAACAAATCAAGAACATCATCTTCCTCATTGGGGATGGCATGGGGACCTCTTATACTTCCGCCTACCGTTATATGAAAGATGATCCTTCAACCAAGGGCATGGACAAAACCGTATTTGACCCTTATCTGGTTGGGGCACAAATGACCTATCCGGATGATGATAAACAAAATGTGACGGATTCCGCTTCGGCAGCAACAGCCATGTCGGCAGGTGTGAAAACCTACAATGCGGCCATTGCGGTTGACCCTGAGCAGAAGGAAGTCAAAACCGTACTTGAGCAGGCTAAAGAAAACGGCAAGTCCACCGGACTCGTGGCTACATCGGAGATCACTCATGCAACACCAGCTGCATTTGGTGCCCATGATATCAGTCGAAAAAATATGGATGCAATTGCGGACGATTATTATGATGAGTTGATTAATGGCAAGCATAAGGTGGATGTACTTCTGGGTGGAGGGAAATCCAATTTTGTACGCGAGGGTCGTGACCTGACGAAGGAGTTTCAGAAGGCCGGATTCAGTTATGTGACGGATCGTTCTTCTCTCCTTGCTGATAAGAATCAACAAGTTCTTGGACTGTTTGCGGACGGAGGTCTGGACAAGTTGATTGATCGTACTGCTGCAACTCCATCATTGGCTGAGATGACCAATACAGCGATTGATCGTCTCAGTTCTAACGACAAAGGATTCTTTTTAATGGTCGAAGGCAGCCAGATCGACTGGGCAGGACATGATAATGATATCGTTGGCGCGATGAGTGAAATGGAAGATTTCGCAGCAGCATTTCAGGCAGCTATTGATTTTGCCAAAAAAGACGGCGAAACACTTGTCGTAGCTACTGCCGACCACTCCACGGGCGGACTTACCCTTGGTAAAGACGGGGAATACAACTTCTTCGTAGACCCTATCAAAGCTGCACTTCGCACGCCAGACTTCATGGCAGCACAAATTGCAAAAGGTGCTTCGGTTGAGGAAACGCTAAAAAGTTATCTGAAACTGGATTTAAAGGCGGAAGAGATTCAATCGGTGAAAGAAGCAGCCCAAACTGCGGATGTAACGAAGATTGATAATGCCATTGAAGCGATTATTGATAACCGTTCGTTTACGGGCTGGACAACAGGTGGACATACAGGTGAAGATGTTCCGGTCTATGCCTACGGTCCGGCAAGTCATCGCTTCGCCGGTTTGATCGACAACACAGATAATGCCAGGATCATATTTGATATTCTCAGCAAGCACCAGTAATTCGATGATAATTCAATAGTTTACGATCACCCCT
Source organism: Paenibacillus amylolyticus (assembly GCF_001570725.1). Taxonomy (GTDB): domain Bacteria; phylum Bacillota; class Bacilli; order Paenibacillales; family Paenibacillaceae; genus Paenibacillus; species Paenibacillus amylolyticus_A. The sequence goes on along the minus strand of NZ_BCNV01000001.1, from coordinate 2,235,725 downwards.
TCTCTTCTTTTATCTTAGAGAAGGTTTTTTTTTTCATAAAATCCTTATTGATATGCCACTCTACCTTTTTATGAACATCCTCAACCGTAGCCGATCTATACTTGTCTTTTTTCATGACTTTCTTGACCGAAACTTGTCCATTCACTTCGAGTAAGGCGTGTGCCTATTCCGAGTTTGGCTAATATGCATTATATCCCATGGAGTTGGTTACCATATACAAAACCACTTGCAATGATGGGAGAGAAGACAACAGAGTGATGCAGCTTATAGTGAAACTACAGAAGTAACAAAGCTTTGGAGGAAAATGGCATGTTAGGAAACATTCTGTTGGGTATGGTCATTCCCATTATATTGGGTGTATGGATTCTGCGTCGGAACTTCACAATCCTTATTCTATATTATCCACTTGGTGTGGCTATTTCAGCATCCATCAACAATATCGGGTTTAATTACTTCTGGAATATTCTTCCGAATACTCATAATCAATCCTTGGCTGCTCTCCCTATGGACCTGGGGATCTATCCAATTGCCGGATGTTTGATGATGTATGTCATCATAGTTAAAGATGCCAAGCCATGGGTGGCGATTCTCGTTGCAGCCTTGTCTCTCACATTATTAGAATGGCTTGCCAAAATGATGGGGCATGTCATTTATTTTAATGGATGGAATATTTTTTGGACCTTTTTGTCATACCTCCTGCCATTTGTTCTTGCTTATGGTTACAGTAAACTATTGAGGTATACGAAGTGAAGTTTCACTGGATCTTTTTACCAATAAAGCAGGACAGATGATATGGGTTAACGCTGATGGGCATGCGTGCATATGTTAACTCATATTCATCTTGGAGGGATTCGTAATGTATGTGGCATATCCGTATGGTTACAGGTACACTTTTACTCCGGTATGGGCAACATCATCAGCCGAAGCACTTGAATTAATCAAAACGGCTGTTCAAGGAGAAAAAAATGATGAGATGTTCTATGATTCACTGATTCAGTTATCACCCGATGCTAATCAGGCTGCCATCATCACGAGCATCCGTAATGATGAACGCGGACATAATCAAATGTTCCGCCAAATGTACAAGGATCTGACAGGCCAGGAGATTTCGGGTGTAAGCAGTGAGCCAGTTGAGACGGTCCCCTCTTACCTTGCCGGATTGCAAAAGGCGTTTCAGGGTGAATTGGCGGCTGTGGAAAAGTATAGAAAAATATGGTTTGGCCTCCCTTATGGCATATATAAAGACACGGTGTGGGGAATCATCCTGGACGAACAGAAACATGCGGATAAATATAACAATCTGATTACCTACAATTTGCCGAGTCTCTCTTAATATACGCTTGCTATCAAATGCACTCTTGCCCTATTCACCTCAAGTTATGGGAAAGCAAGTGGGAATGTTATTAGAAAATAACCTCTCCTAAGCGAAGACGATTATTTCCCAACTACAGTCTGATTTCTTCCAACGCAAAAAAAGGCAACCGAGTCATTCCTGTTCGGTTGCCTTTGATTTAGTTATAAAACCTCATATACCTTTACTTCTCCGATGGGAGCGGTGTAAAGAGCAGATTGACCGGCAAGTTACTTCCTGGCGCAGCAGAGAACAGAATCGTTACACTCTCTCCAAATGACCCTGTGCGGTACAGAACGCTTTGCTCACTTGAATTGGTAACCGCAACGTTGCCTTCGGCAATCGATACCAATTGATTGTTCACCAGAGCTACTCCGGAGTACTTCCCTCCACGAGGGTTAAAGGAGATTAGCGTACGCGGAGCGACATTGGTCAGCGTGATTTTGTACAATACGCCGAAATTGCCCGCATTGGATGCGTCTGTGTAAGCCATAGGATCTGTTCCAACCAGATTGGGATCGCTTGAATTGTCGCCAAGTGGCAGACGCGCTGGTTTTGTTCCCACCTGCTGATCGTACGTTATGTTACGTGTTGCATTTGGATACGTACCACGGTTGTGCACTCCGTCACGATCAAGCACAGGTAGCAATGGCAAAGCCTCGAACGGATCTTTATTTTCCTCGACCAGGATAACGTTGTAGTCTAGTGAGTAATCACTATAAGCGTCCGAATATAGCGAGATGACTTGTCCTTCTTTCATCGGAATTTTATTAAGTTCAGTCAAGATCAGTTTACTTTCGCCAGGTTGAAGGTATTCTTTCTTTTGATCAGCTCCAGTCTGAATCGACTTGAACCACTTATCAATAGACAATTTCCCAGCTACGGTAGCGTATGGTGTAGGTCCTGCAAAGCCCATATTTTGTTGTTCAAATACGGCCGGATTTGGGTTGTTATTGGTTGCAATTACATACATTTTCACTCTTTTGCCTGTATTGTTGACGTGGTGAATCATGAAACGGGTCTGCCCCGAAGATGATTCTTTATATACGATGCCTTCCGTATTCACGGTTTCCGGGCTGTTGCTGCGGATCAGCAAACTCGGCTCATCCATGTACGTATAAGGCACTTTCTCCATCGTAGTCACTTCGCCACCGTTAAAGGTGAATTTCTGTCCTACTGGCGTGAAGAGCAGATTGAAATCGGTAAATGAATATAAGGTCTCATTCGTTATGGTGATGACTTTGGAGTACGTGTTCGTAGCACCGTGATTGTCAGTAACCGTAAGTGTCACCGTTTTTGGACCTGGTTCAAAGAAAGCAAGTGAATTGTTCTTCCATACGGCTTTAACAATATTATCTTCATCATCAGTGCTTTGGTCTGTATATGTTATTTTTTCGCCCATTTTATATTCTTCTTTATCCGTGGCGAACATGGCTACAGGAGGAAGATTAGGAGTCAAAACTTCAATCGTCATGGAATAGGGATCGCTCCATTGGCCATTGGAATCCTGAACCTCATATGAAATGGTATATGTACCTGCTTGATCAAATGATTCTTGACGACCTGTCCAGCGTTCGTCAACGATATCCAGTGCATTTGGAGAACTGGAAGAAGTCACATAGTCCACTTTATCGCCCGCAAAGATTTCCTTTTGGGAAATGGTAAAGCTCGCAACAGGTTTGGTATTTAGATTCAACACAACCGTCTTCGCCGACTGATTTACTTTATAAGTGATGTTCAGCGCTTGAGTAATGGAAGTTAACGGCACCATGAACGTATTTTTTTGCTGATAAGCAGGGCCTTTCATCGTTCTGGTCTCTCCATTTACAGTGTAGTCTTTGCTGTTGGTCTTGAATCGGAGTTCATCGTCACCACTAATAATGATGGTTTCCTTGGTTTGGTTATCGTATTTAACCCCATATCCCACACGGTCAACCAGCGCACGAATTGCAACATAGGATACACCGTTTTTTACAGCCATTGGTTGGCCAGCAAGATACGTTTTTCCATCCTGCTCCATTTTGTTGCTATTCATGTACAACGTCAGATTTCCACCTGAACCTACTGGAGACTTCCCATCAACGGGTGGTTGCTCTACTTGAGCAGGCGTAGCTGGTGTTTCAACCTCCTCCGTGCTTCCTTCCTGAGTGGTAGAATCTGCGGGTTTCTCCACGTCAGTTTTCGTTTCATCAGAGGTTGGAGTATCGATCGATGCGTTAGTGCTCTCCGTCTTCACTTCACGCTCTGCAATCGGTTGCACTTCTTTTATCATCTCAACGGATTCTACGTTGGCCGTGTTTACGGACGCTGTGTCACTTTGCGGTACTGACTGCGCACTCACGGAACCGACTGCAAATGCTTGGAAAACGGCTAAAGCGGTAAAAATGGACAATTTCTTCTTCATATTCATGCTTTGTCTTTGGCTCCTTCTGCTCTCTAGTAATTTGTATCCCCTCAAAAAGTCATAGTATTAGACGCTAGATTTAGGAAAAAGTTTCTAATTTGATTGTGAATTATTGAATAATCGTCTTGATTTTGCACAAAATAATCCAAGTCGCATTTTGAAACGAGGTGGATCAATGGCCCCAACCAATCATGCATGCTCTGAATTAAAAATGAATATTTCTTATGTGGAGCAGTCCCTTTATCATACTGACGATTTGAAACAACATTCGCTCTTATTCAATGGTGTGCAGAGTGTGCTTCTCTATATCGATTCACTTGTAGATCAGGAAATCATTCAAACACATGTCATAACAGCTCTAAAGGATCAGACTCATTCGGAAATCTATCCATCGTTCACCACTTTAGAAAGTCAAAAAGATACTGATCTGCAAAACGGAATAGACTCACTCATTCAAGGGAAATGTCTTTACATACTTGACGGGAACCCGGAGTTTTACATTCTTTCAACCGAGAAAATGTATGTCCGCAACACAACCGAACCAGAAAACGAAGGTGTTATTCGAGGACCGCACAATGGATTCATAGAGCAACTTTCCGTTAATTTGAATCTAATCCGTAGACAAATTATCAGTCCGTCCTTAATCGTTCGATATTTTAACGTTGGCGAGAAGACACATACCAAAATTGCAGTTGTATACCTCCAGGATGTGACCAATCCAGCGTTGGTAGAAGAGGTAAAAGAGCGAATCTCATCCATATCTTCTGATATGGTGCTGGCTCCAGGGTTTATTGAAGAGTTTATTGAGGATAATCCCTTTTCTCTGTTCCCTCAGCAGCTTAGTACAGAACGACCTGACCGGGTTATTGCCAATCTGATGGAGGGACGCGTCGCCATACTTGCCGAAGGCAGCCCGTCAGCTCTTATTGCGCCAGTTACGTTTTTTGCATTTTACCAAAGTCCGGATGATTATCATGGTCGCTGGATCGTCAGTTCTTTTTTACGCTTAATTCGCATGATGAGCTTCGTCATTGCATTTACATTACCTGCCGTTTATATTGCAACCATCTCCTTTCACTCCGCGATTTTACCGTTGGAGCTGGCACATACAATCAAGAAATCACTGCAAAGTATCCCCTTTCCTGCCCTGGTAGAGGCCATGTTGCTTGAACTGATCTTTGAAGTATTAAGAGAAGCCGGGGTCCGACTTCCCAGCCGCGTGGGCCAGACGATCGGCATCGTCGGCGGTTTGGTTATCGGAGATGCGATCGTTCGTGCTGGGCTTGTATCCTATACGATGATTATTGTGGTATCACTGACCGCCATCTCGTCGTTCTTGGTACCTTCGCATGAGATGAGTTCAGCAGTGCGTATTCTCCGCTTTCCGATGATGATTGGAGCGGCGCTTTTTGGATATATCGGCATCGCATTTGGTCTGGTGATTCTAACCATTCACCTCTGTAAGCTGGAGAACTTCGGATCGCCTTATTTTGCTCCAGTCGCCCCTTTCCGATTAAAGGACATGAAGGATGTATGGATTCGATTTCCTATCTGGGCGCTTCGCGAGCGTCCTCATGATGCCCGGCCTCAGCGGCTGAATCAGCAGAAGTTCTCGAGGAGTTGGAAAAAACGTGAATAAGGAAACGACAATCACTCGGGGACAATTGTTCTTACTCATTATGAAATTTGAAATCGGTGTAGATATTTTGTCCCTCCCTTACCGGATACACCTTCTGTCCAAGGGCGGCGGGTGGATCTCTGTTTTTCTAGGAGGATTCCTGATTCAACTTATCATCCTGCTGTGCTGGCTTTTGATGCGAAGATTCCCTAGTTCTTCAATATATCAAATTGTAACGCTGATTACGGGCAAATGGATTGGGAAGATACTGATTATTGCCTACGTCGGATATTTCCTGTTGATGGGTACTTCTGTCCTGGTAAACGCCTACGGTGTAATTAACCGCTGGATGCTGCAGGATACTCCACGCTGGGCTATTTTAGCCCTCTTTTTGTTCAGCAGCATCTATTTGGTTCGTCAAAAATTGCGAATTATTGCCCGGGTGCTTGTGCTCATCTCCTTTTTGGTCTTGCCCATGATGGTATTGATCAGTTACGGAATCAAGGAAATCAATCTGTTATATCTTTTGCCTATGACCGAAGCAGGTTGGCCCAATATTATTAGTGGTTCAACCGAAACATTAATGGCGATGTTCGGATTCGAATTTTTTCTCGTTGTGTTTCCTATGGTTGAAGGTAGCAGCGGTGGCAAACTTAAGTCTGTTGCTTTAGCAAGTGCTGTTGTCGTTTTGTTGTATGCATTTACCGTGTTCATTTGTTCAACGGCTTTCAGTCCTCAGCAACTTGACTTAATGCCTGAACCTGTCATTTATCTGCTCCGCTCTATCCCACTCGGGACAATGGATCGGGCCGATTTTCTGTTCCTGCCCATCTGGTTAATTTCAATTTTCGGGGCCATTTGTGGCTACTACTACACAGCATCCTACGGTATAAGTTACCTGTTCAAACAAAAACATCATAAAAAGGCCGTGCCTTATGTCGTTATTGCTTCTTGCGTAATTTGCTATCTGCCACAACAGAAGGAAAACCTTGAGTTAATTAGTACGATTGCCAACAGATCGGCTTACTTTTTTCTGATGATCTTGCCTCTATTGCTCCTGCTCCTGTCTTATATATTGAAACGAAAAGAGAAGATGATATGAGTAAACAAGGAATGGCTCTTGGCATGCTGATCCTGCTCATGTTGATGACGGGATGCTGGGATCAGGATAGTCTAAAAGATGCAAGACTGGCTAATGCTTCAGCATATGACATCACCTCAGAGGGGGAAATTAAACAGACGCTTGAAATTGTCGATGATTTTGAAAGTGAACAAGGGAGTAGCGTTAATGAAGTCCATTCAGGTGCCGGGAGATCGGTTCGTCAAAGCACAGATAGAATCCGGGCTAAAGTGACGGGTGATATTCGTTTTTTCAAATATGGGATGATCTTATACGGCAACAAACTCGCACAGAATGACATTTATCCTTACTTGGATGTCTTATATCGGGAACCCGATTACCCGACCTCGCATGTGAAAATTGCGATTGTGGATGGTGATGCCGGAGATTTGTTACACCAGAGAAGAGTCGGCAGCATATTAATTGGTGAGTTTATTACGAAAAAAATTAAGAGTCTGGAGGAATTATGCATCTTTCCTGAAATGACGTTAGAGACCCTTCTCCCTCCCATGCTGGATCCCGGACAGGATTTTACGTTACCTTACCTCTATAAGGACGGAGAAGAAATTGATGCTCGGGGAATCGCCCTGTTTCATGGGCAAAGGTTCAGTGGGAGTCTCAATACCGAACAGGCTCCGCTATACATTATTATGAGTGGTAAATGGAATAAAGCGGCGCGTTTTGTCAAAAAGATTCATCCAGGGCCTTCCAACAATCCACGGAACTATGTCACTTACGAAGCGAATACCGAACAGATTAAGAGCAAACTGGCGGTAAAAGTAGTTGATGACGGCCAGATTGATGTAAATCTCCATATTGAACTTCCTGTAACGATTGTTGAGTATGCTATGAATCATCTTCAGGAAAAGGAGACGATTAACCGTCTGAATAGTAAGCTATCCGATGACATGACTCATGACGCAGAACAAATTATCAAGACACTTCAGCAAAGTGGTTGTGATTCCTTCGGGATTGGCAGACATTTAATTGCCCATTACCCAGACTTGTGGAAAAGCCTAGATTGGAATAAACAATATGGCCAGGTTCGTTTTCATCCGGAAGTAAAGGTTAAAATAGTCGGCAGCGGTGTTTTAAATTAATTACATGCTGTCGTGTAATTGGAAAAGCTCTCTTCCATTTGGAAGAGAGCTTTTAACTGTTGACTTAAAAAGAAGGATTTGATAATACTCTAGTCGTTAAGAAGCACTTCAGTGAAAAGTTTTATCGTGCCTGGTTGAGTATAACATCGGCAGTGAAGCTGAGCTATAAAATAGGTGAAAGAAGACGTGATATTCCTTCTTTAAACTTGATAATAAGGGACCTATTTTTATAATGATCAGAAGTAAGCTCTGAACTTAACTGGCTATCTTGATGAAACAATTCTTGAAGTTGTTTTGCAACTCGCTCATCATATACAATTGCATTCACTTCAAAATTCAACCTAAAGCTCCGGGAATCAATATTCATCGTGCCTACTGAAGCGACTTCTTCGTCAACTACAATGGTCTTTGCGTGTAAAAAACCATTGTCATATAACAGAATCTTCGCGCCATAGTCCAATAATTCACCAACATACGCCCAAGTTGCCCAATATACAAACGGGTGATCGGGCTTATTGGGAATCATAATGCGCAGATCCACCCCGGATAGGAGAGCGATTTTACATGCATCCATAAACGTGCTGTCAGGAATAAAGTAAGGTGTTTGAATATACACACTCTTTTTAGCATTTACTATAAGCTTAATGTACATATTCTTCAGGTGTTCTACCTGTGAGTTAGGACCACTAGACACAATCTGAACTGGACTTGAACCGCCAAGCTTGACTGTGTTGAAGGAGAATTGTTCGTAACTTACTTGACCGGATTTGCTGGCGTGTTTCCAATCCAAAATAAACCTACCTTGAATATGATTAACGGCATCTCCGTGCATTTTAAAATGTGTATCACGCCAGTATCCAAACTTTTTATCCATGCCTAGATATTCATTTCCCAGATTAAATCCGCCGATATAAGCAATCTCCCCATCAATGATACAAAGTTTGCGATGATTTCGATTGTTCATGCGGAAATTTAATGGCCTAATTAGTGATGGGAAAAAGACCTCTACTTCTCCACCGGCAGAGATCAGTTCTCTGAAAAATTTCAGTGAAAGTTTCTTTGAACCAATTTCGTCATAGAGAACTCGCACTTTTACGCCTTCTTTAGCTTTTATGGTTAATTCATCTCGTAATTTCTTCCCTAAGGAATCCGGTTGTATAATGTAATATTGGATGTTAATCTCTTTCTTGGCATGCTTAATATCAGCAAATAAAGAATCAAATTTCTCTTGTCCATCATCGAAGATGAATATCTCATTGTCATTGGTTAGGATTGCATTGGATGAAGTGAGATTCAATTGAATCAGATCAGCATATTTCATGAGGAGGGGGTTGTTTTCCGTACGTTGCTCCTTCAATGTCACTAATTGGTTCTCAACAATTAACTTTAGGGAGTTTCTCTCTTCAGCTGAAAGCCCGTAGAAATTTTTCTTTTTGAGGTTACGGCCCAGAAAGAGATAAACGATAAAACCTACAATAGGAATGAAGTAAAAAATCATGAGCCAGGCCCAAGTATAACCGATGTCTCTCCTTTCAAAAAACAAAAATACCGCTGAGAGTAATATGTTCATAATCATAACGAGCGAAAGTATCAGCGTGACCATACTGCTATATCTCCTGCCTTCCATTGACTTTATGTAAATAATAAAAAAAACTTATTACTTAGCTATTCTCGAAACAAGCCTTTTATCACAAAGAATATGATAACATACTTGAGGAAAACTAAACCTATTAAATGATATTCACTAGACATCGAACTAAAAAAAGAATCCACTTCCTAATAAGAGAAGGGATTCTTTCACTTTGAATATTTATGCTTCAGTTAGTTCCTTACAACAGGAATCCACATTTCACCATATACCAACCCGGTTCTCTCTCCCATTTCAACCGTTGTGTTTGGACCACCAACATAGGCATAATCCTTTTCCCTCGGTAGAGCTTGACCAAAGGCAATGCCAGTAAGCATATTGCTTAACGCATCAGCCGTCTCTGCTTCGCCCTTCACAACCAGGTATTCTCCCTTAGGAAATTGAATCACTCTCGTTGCTTCTAGCAGAGATTTTTCTGTCATGACACCAGCATAATGCATCATCTTGTTATTGACTGCTTCGTTTACAGCAAAAATGTACTCGTTTGTTGCTAGGGACTTTAATGTGTCCAGGCTTCCATTCTCTTTCACGGTGGACCAAAAATCAGCCTTCTCCTTGCTTATGCCAGCATAGTCTGTGTAGTTGCTCTTAAGCTCCGTTCCAATACCTAGCACGATAAAGCTGTCTTTTTCTTCAAAATGATAATTACTCATGGTTTACACCATCCTCTTTTAAATGATCAATTGATTTGTGTTTTCACTTGATGGGTTTATAATAACCTTAAATCATGTCAGAATATGATACTGTTTAGGGGGCCCCATGAAAAAAGTTGAACGCATTAATGTCATCACGCGGTATATCAATAACCGTGCCCACTTTACCATTTCTGAAATTATGCAAGAATTTAACATTTCTCGTTCGACAGCCATTCGAGATATCAGAGAAATTGAATCCATGGGAATGCCACTTGTCGCTGAAGTTGGGCGAGATGGGGGTTATTTTGTGATGAACAATTCCCTCCTACCCACTGTTCGGTTTACCGATAATGAAATCAAAGCGCTATTTATTGCCTTTATGGCAACAAGAAATCAACAACTTCCTTATCTGAAGAGTCGTCAATCTTTAGCTGAAAAATTATTGGGCCTCATCTCCGAAAATCAGCAGGATGACCTTGTGCATTTGAATCAAATATTGCTTTTTGAAGGGACCAATCCTCATAATCCAGACTTGCTTGATCTGTCAGACCTACCTCACCCTACCTTGGAAAAACTCATCCAAATTCTTCTCTTAGAAAATGATTTGTTAGTTACTGTCCAAGAAGAGAAGGAAACAAAGTCCTATCCCATTGTTCTCTTGCACCTTCATCATCAAAACGGCCATTGGATCATTGAAGGTTATGACTTAGAGGAAGAAAAGAGACGTATCGTATCTGTCGACAACGTCACTCATGTAGAAGTATACCCGACGAAAAAAAGGTTGAGTCCTAAAAAGATTATAGAGCAATTAAGTACACAGGAAGAAGTTATCAATCTTGTGCTGGAACTTGGTCCAAAGGCGATTACGCAATTCAAAAAATACCATCCTCTGAAGTTTACAATTGCCTATACGAATCCGTACCAAACTACAGCCGTGCTTAAGACATATATGAATGTTCATAACCCAGAGGAATTAACCGAAATCACCAATTGGTTGCTGTTCCTAGGTGAAGATCTGAAGGTTAAGGAGATTCCGGAAGAAGTCCTGAATGCTGTTCAAGAGAGATTAAGCTTATACCAAATGAAGCAGTGAGCAGCCCCCTCCTCCCCAGTCTCTCCATTATCTAACAATGCCTTACCTGAATTCAGGCTGAGGGTTCAGTAAGAAAACCAAAAAAGCCGCTGTGTTAGCGACTTGTAATGGAATCATATTCATATTCATTCATGTCTCACGCCAATGCTCGGCGAGCTGTTCCTTCTATTTAAAAGTCAGCATTAGATTGGGATTGGGCATGATTAGGTGTATGCTGCGTGACGTTTTTAACGAGCAAGAAATAAGTAACAATCGCAATGATACTGGTCATTAATAAAGTGAGTCCTAACGGGACGGCAGTGTCCTCACCCGCGATACCGACCAGGGGCGCAACCAATGCACCCAGAAGAAAAGGAACAACTCCGAGCAGTGCTGCTGCACTTCCGGCCATCTTGGCTTGACTCTCCATAGCAAGTGGGAATGCCGCTGTAGACGTAATGCCGATCGAGCAAACAAAGAAGAACAATGGAATGACCAAAGCGAAAAGTGGACCATGAGCCAGAGTTACCACCAAAGCAGCCACACTTGCTATTATAGCAAGCCATAGACCAGATAATAGAAGGGTCTGCTCAGGTATGCGTTTTGCCAATCGACCCACGATTTGAGATCCGATGATTAAGCTGATTCCGTTTGAAGCAAACAATATAGCAAATACAGTTGGTGTAACGCCATATATATTTTGATAAATAAATGGAGTTCCGGCCACATAAGCAAAGACCCCTGCCGTCATGATTCCCTGTGCCAGCATGTAGCCTACAAACTTACGGTCACGCAGAAGCATTCTGTAATTCCCCAATTGTTGTTTGAAGTCGGGAACCATACGTTTTTCTACGGGGTGTGTTTCTTTTAAACTCCACTTTGTCATGATTAATAAGAAAATCCCCAGGAATGAAAGGCAGATAAACACGCCAATCCATGTCGTGAATGAAAGAACCCCACTTCCCGCAATCGGTGCTGCCAAAGGCCCCAAATTCCCTACAAGTAAAAGCAAAGAGAAAAATTTGGTGAGTTCATGTCCACTGTACAGATCTCTAGCTATCGCACGGGAAATGACAATTCCCGCTGAAGCCGCAAATCCTTGTGTGAAACGAAACAAAATCAATAGTCCGATATTCGGAGCAAAAGCACATGCCAAGGAACAAATAATATAAGCTGCCATACAGATCAACAATGGTCTACGTCTACCGTACGCGTCACTCAAAGGACCCATAACAAGTTGTCCTACACCTAGTCCTAATAAACAAGCAGTAAGACTAAATTGTACAAGTGATGCTGTTGTATTCATATTTTGTGCAATCTCAGGAAATGCCGGTAAATACATATCAATCGTAAATGGACCTAATGTAGAAAATAAACCAAGGAGTATTGCCAGTCCAAAAACACTCCAATTTGTACTCTTCGTCATGTTAAATAAATCTCCAATTCTTTATATAATTTTCAAGCCTATTCGAAGTATAAGACATAGAGTTGACTGTAGGTCAAGTCTTGAGACTATTAAAACAAAAAAAGCCGCTAAAATAGCGACTTTCATTGGTACTATAGTCGAGGCATTTTTTTGAGTGAAAATTCTGTTATTTCCACTCTGTAATTTGGCTGACCTGAAGACGAACAGGCGGGCGCGCATCTGAAGCTGCCTTGCCGATTGAAATGAGCAGTATTGGAACATATCGCTCTGGATCTAATCCCAATACAGCTGCAATCTTCTCTTTGTTAAAGCCTGACATTGGATTTGTTGCATAACCATGAGCATGTGCCGTAAGCATAAACTGCATGGAGACAAGTCCGCCATCCAGCAACACAGACTCTTTTTTCTGATCAATCGAAAATTGATTATACATAGGTACAACCATAGCCAGCATCTTATCTTTAATTTCCTGCGTTATATAGCCAAGATCAGCGGTTTCCTTATAAATTTCTTCTGCGCTGTCAACAAAATTCAGATCACCAAAGACGGCGATAACCGCTGACGAAGTATTAATTTGTGAAAAGTTGAAAGGCGCAATTTCGAGCAGGTCTTCCTTACCATGGTCACTTTCAATAACAACAAATCGCCAAGGCTGTAAATTGAATGCTGACGGTGCCAAAGCAGCATCTTCGAGCATTTCAATAATTTCTTCCCGACTAATTTTAAAATGTGGATCGTATTTCTTTATCGTACGACGGCCATGTAAAACCTCACTAAAATCTTTTGTTAATGCATTCATTCTTGTATTCCTTCTTCCCGTAGTCTGTTTAAGCTATGCAAATCATTGCTTATTAACAGCAAGTAGCTGATCAATGATCCCGTTCAAAGCATTTTTTCTCTCCAGATATTCTTGTTCATTCCAGGTAAACACACCGCGATCAAGCCAAAATGCAGCACCTACCAAAAGAAACTCCGCTTTAAGCTCAGGTTGTTGAGCAAGAAACTCTCCCTCTTCTGCCCCCTGCTGAACGATTTTTTTGATATAGGGAATCAATGCATTAATTTCGATAACAATCCATTTTTGATGCAAAGTACTGTTACTTTCCTTATGAAGATATTCAAATACATCCTCATCATGTTCGTCAGGGGTTGCATCCATAAAAATACGAATGATTTTTTCTCGCGCGTTGAGCTCGCTATTTTCAACTAAATGATGTATTGCTTCCAAACGAGATGCTAATGTTCGTTCACAAGCAGCATGAAGTACATCTTCTTTGGATTGAAAATAATTGTAGAAAGTTCCTTGTGAAACACCAACTTTTCTTACGATTTCACTGACGGATGTATCTTCGTAGCCCTTCGAGTTGAATAATTCCATAGCCACAGTCAGTATTTCATTTTTTCGTTCCTGGGGATTCTTGCTTACTCGTGTCATTGTCAGATCTCCTTTGTCACTCCTTTATATTAGTTTAAATGTACAACTTGACTAACTGTCAGTCAATGTTATAAGCTCAATATACAATATGACTGACAGTCAGTCAATATAATTTGGAGGTGTTTTATGAACAAACGACGAATGCTCTTCATCTTGGGGATTTCTGCCGCTATTGTATCTCTTGCTCAAAGCCTGTACATTCCTTTGCTACCTGATCTGCAACAAGATCTAAATACGTCATTACATTTAGTTAATCTAACAGTTACTTTATTCACTGTGGCCATGGCAACCATGCAGATCATACTTGGCCCCATTGTTGATCGTAATGGACGTAAGAAAATTCTAGTCCCGGGTATAATTATTTACGTAATTGCTACTATAGGATGCATGTTTTCAGGTTCAATAGAAATGTTACTCATTTTTCGAGTCATTCAAGGAATAGGCGCATCATCTGTTCCATTAGTAGCTGCTACAATGATCGGAGATGTTTTTGAGGGTAAAGAGCGTGCCGAAAGTATGGCTACATATCAGATGATTCTTGGAATTTCACCAGCAGTTGGTCCGCTCATCGGTGGCATTATCGGTAGTCAATTCGGTTACACAGGTACGTTTGGTTTTGCAGCAGTCAGTGCTCTTCTGATCCTGATCGCAGCCATATTTATGTTACCTGAGACAAAACCAGTCAACATAAAACCAGCGGGAACAAGACTAGGTTTAAAAGCATTTGGGAAAATTCTAGGAAACAAAATCGGCGTTGTAGTTCTTTTGAGTGGTTTCATCATGTATGATGTCTTTTACACATTCATCGTATTTTTACCTACAATATTACAAACGAAGTATGCTTTAGGCGCCGCAAGCATTGGTTTTTTCTCCCTTGCCCTCATGATATTCAATCTTGTTGGAAGTAAAATAAGTGGAAGTTTACAAACCAGAATAGGGTCAGTTCGAACACTCTTCTGGGCCGGTATAATGACCATTTTGAGTCTTGTGATTTTTATTTTTGCTGCAGATTATTCTCTAATTGCTTTGCTTCTCTCTCTGATGCTTACTGGATTCGTGATGGGACTTGCCACACCAGTAATGCCAACCCTCTTGTCCTCGGAGTTTGTTGAAGAGCGCGCTACGGCAATGGGTGTCTATAACTTTGTTCGTTATCTTGGTATGGCTACTGCTCCACTAATTGGAAGTTTTTTGTATCCTTTAGGCAATATCCAACTTTTAATCGGGATAACAGCTCTTCTCGTTGTAATGGTCGTATTCGTAACAAATCGTTTACTACCAATTAAAAAGTCAGAGGTGACAAACTAGAAAGCGATGACCAAAAGAGCAACCTCATTGGAGATTGCTCTTTTGGTTTATTTCCATTCCAGACATACATCCCTCTATTCAAGTGTGATGCTGTTCGGCAAAATAATACTCTACTGCATACTTGTAAGATTTCATTAAGAATGAAGTGGCTTCTTGGCTTACCTTGGCTTTGGGATTAATGATATCAAATCCATGGTAACAGCCTTTATATAACGTGAATTCAACGGGAATGCCGGCTTCTTTTAATTGCTTAACGTATTCGATCGTTTCATCCCGGAAGGGTTCCACATCACCGACGAAAGTCACTGTGGGTGGAAGGTTACTATAATCGGTAGCTCTTGCAGCTGACGCATAAGGAGATACCTCTTTTCCGTAATTCTCTCCGAGGTACAGCTTCCAAGCCCATGCATTCATGTCAGAGTTCCATATGGGGGCATTATTATCTTGGGCTGATTCAGTGATCATTCTGTCATCGATCATGGGGTACAGGGGCATTTGAAATGCGATATTTACTTCCCCCTGATCTCTCGCATAGAGAGTAAGAGCTGCAGTTAACCCTCCTCCTGCACTTTCCCCACCTACCATAAGTTGATTGCTCCGAATTCCGAGCTCCTTGGCATGTTGCTTCATCCACAGAAGAGCGTCATAGCTATCCTCTAACGCTGCTGGATACGGTGCTTCAATAGATAAACGATAATCCGGCGCGATAATAACACAATGACTTGTATCCATTAACTTTTGGTACATGTTTTCGAATAGTTCTGGTATTCCCTGTGCGTAGCCTCCTCCATGTAACCAAAGAATACCCGGAAGGTTTTCTTGGACATGATGAGGTCTATATATAAGCATACGCTGTTTAGATCCGTCTTTACGTTCAATCCATTCTTCCCGACAGTGCATCCCTTCCAGATGCTTCCCTTTTCGTTTTTCAATTTGTTTTTTTCTTTTGAGCATATCTTTTAAGAATTGGTCTTCACTTGAGGAACTCATTAAGATGTTCAAAATCCTGCCTTTCAGACGTAATTCTTTATCTATCATTGCATAGGTTACTTTCATTAATTGTTCCTCCAAAAGCTAATAATCTGTTACTCTTGTTATAGTATATGTACACATTGTTCGATAAACAACAGGCAGTTCGATAACAAATGATAGTTAACGAACGAAACAACGAATGGTGTCTGTTAGCTCGATGATTTTGCATCATTAGGAGGGTAATTAAGGGGAATGCAAGAAGACCGCAGAATTCAATATAGCAAAATGGTATTAAAAGAAAGTCTGTTAGCACTTATGAAAGAGCGTCCAATTAACAAAACTACCGTGACTGACTTATGCAGACAAGCAAATCTTAATCGTAATACGTTCTATATGCACTATCATTCTCCAGTTCATTTGCTTTCAAGCATTGAAGAATCATTTTTTGCGGTTATTAAGGAGCTTATAGAACGTTCTATACTGGATGATGTACATGTTAAAAGTTCATTCGTTGAAATCTGCGAACATATTGCTGATAACAGTGACCTGTGTACCATCCTGTTCTCTGATCATGGGAATGGAGATTATTTGGAACGGGTGATCTATATTTTGCATGATCGAAGTATTGAAGTATGGAGGGAACAAATGCCTCACATGGATGTGAATACCCTTGAATCATACTATTCATTCATTTCAAGCGGCAGTGCAGCAGTCATCAAAAATTGGATTAAACATGGAATGAAGGAGACACCGCAAGAAATAGCTCGATTTATTGAGAAAGTAAGCCGTTCGGTGGAACATTCATTTGTGCAATAGTGAATCTAAACAAAACAAACGACCGTTTTCCGGAAGTATTCCAGAGAACGGTCGTAACCACATGATCATTTCGTTCATTCATTTATTCATTCCAGGTCTTCTCCATTGCTGGAAATAACCTCTCTGAACCAGTTGTAACTCTTCTTCTTGTAACGCTTCAGATCTCTTAGATCCGTTTCGGTGCGATCGACATAAATAAATCCGTAACGCTTCTTCATTTCACCTTGTGAGCTTAAGATATCGATGGGTCCCCAGGTGAGAAAGCCCATTAGATCTACGCCGTCCTGGGAAACCGCCAGTCTGAGTTGCTCAATATGTTCGCGAAAATAGGCTATGCGATAATCGTCCAGCACCGTATCATTCTCATCCAGCTCTTCTTTGACGCCAATTCCACACTCTATGGTGAATACCGGTAACTTATAGTTGTCATATATCTCTTTGACCGTAAGCCGCAGACCAACCGGATCAATAGCCCAGCCCCATTCGCTTGTTTTCAAATATGCATTGTTCAGTGATTTCCCTCCAAGAAAAAAGTCCCAAATGGATTCGATAGTCACTTCCATGCCATTCTGAATCGTTAAGGATTGATAGTAACTGTGAGCGAGAAAGTCCATCTTGCCCTCTTTCAAATAAGAGAGATCTCCCTCCTGAAAGGGCGGTGTTACCTCATTCAAGCGCCATTCATGCAGTTGATCTGCCGGATACTCGCCATTCGCAAATACATCTAACATCCGATAATTATATCTGCGATTCGCCTTCTGAGCGGTTAGTACATCTTCCGGTTTACTGGTCGCCGGGTAAAAGGGTGCAAAATTAACCATGCCCCCTACCATGGCGTGTGGTGCATACTCCCGTGCGATGTTTCGTACTGCTGCCGAAGCCATGAACATATGATGTTGCACCGCTGCGACCGAATGTTGCATATGTGATTGCGGGATAACCTCTTCCAGATTCTTCATCTGGATGGATACGGCTGCATTCTGTTCGTTAAAAGGAATATAATATTTCACGCGTGTACCGAAGCGCTCGATCACGATTTGAGCGTAGGCTTTGAAGGCCTCAAAGGTTTGCCGTGACTGCCAGCCACCATATTTATTCGCCAGAGTAAGTGGCATATCAAAATGGTACAAGCAAACTACGGGTTCGATGTTATATTTTAATAACTCATCTATGACACGATCATAAAATTGCAACCCCGCTTCGTTCACAATCCCCTCTCCATCCGGCAAAATGCGAGCCCAGCTGAGCGAAAATCGATAAGCTGTAAAGCCCATGCCTGCCAACAGAGCAATGTCCTCTTTGTAACGGTGATAAAAATCAATGGCTACTTTCCAATCCGAAACGGTCTCGGCATTGCTTTTCATCTGACTCGCATCGTACACGGTAAGACCTTTGCCATCCTCATTCCAAGCTCCCTCCACTTGCATGCTGGAAACTGAACCGCCCCACATAAATCCGTTTTTAAATACGCTCATTAGTTCACCACCTTAAGCAAATCATCATGATACATGACACTTGTTTTCTCCGTTTCAATGACATCCAGGTAATCACCCGAGTTGGTCACAATAACAGGTGTGATTAGACTGAATCCAGCTTCTTTAATCTCATTCATATCGAATTCCAATAGAAGTTCTCCTTGTTTAACGGCTTCTCCCTGCTTCACTTTGGGTGTGAAATGTTTCCCTTTCAACTTGACCGTGTCCTTACCGACATGAATAAGAATTTCAATGCCGTGCGCACTTGTTATGCCAATGGCGTGACCCGATGGGAACACATTCGTAAGCACACCATCGATGGGTGAGTACACTTTGCCTTCAGTTGGCTCAATGGCTACCCCCTTACCAAGCGCACCGCTGGAAAATGCCTCATCCTTAACTTCGCTTAGAGCAATAATGTTACCTTTCATCGGACTTTGTACGATGTCATGCTTAACTGCTACCTCGTTGCCAGCACTACCTTTTCCATCGCCATCTTGATTGCTGTTCGTTTGCTCAGGATCTTTAAATCCACGGAAGAACGTGAGCAAGAATCCCAGACCGAAGCTCACAAGAGAGCCAAGAATCATGCCATAGAATCCGCTGTCGATTCCTTCTGGGCTAATAAAGCTTGGAAAAGCAACGATTCCCATACCACCAACCATATATGCTTTGGTTCCCATTAGGCCGGTAATACCACCGCCGACAGCCGCTGCAATACATCCCATAATAAACGGTCTTTTGAGCGGTAACGTAATCCCGTAAATTGCAGGCTCTGATACCCCAAAGATACCCGAGATAATGGCAGGAATGGACAAGGATTTCAATTTCTTGTTTTTGGTTTTAATTAAAATAGCCAGTACCACACCGACTTGTGAGAATACAGTAAGCACGGAAGCGGTAATGATCATTGGATCGTACTTCAGTATGGCAAGATTGTTGAAAGCAATAGGTACTAATCCCCACTGTACGCCAAAAATAGTAAACACCTGCCAGAATCCATTGAGCAAAGTTGTAGCGATTACTGGACTCAAGTTATAGAGGAACATCGTTCCTGTCCCGAGCAATTGACCTGCCCAAGTCGCAGCCGGCCCGATTGCGATCAGTGCCACTGGCACAACCACCAGCAATGTAGAGAATGGAACAAAGAAGTTACTTATAACGTTCGGAATAATTCGCTTGAAAACCCTTTCAACTTTTGAAGCAACATACGTCGCAATGATAATTGGAATGACACTGGATGCATAATTCATCAAAATGACCGGAATCCCCAGGAAGGACAGATACACAGACGATTCAATCACGGACCCACCAAATATGGTGTACAGCGGTTGGCCTGTTGAGGTCAGGCTTGAGAAGCTTGGATAAACCAGGCAAGTACCTATCGCCATTCCGATGAAAATGTTAGCATTAAACTTCTTCGCTGACGTATATCCCAGGAAGATCGGGAAGAAGTAAAACAAGCAGTCACCTATCGCGCTGAGCACTTGATGGGTTCCTGATGTTGTACTGAGCCATCCGACAGCTACGAGGAGAGCAGTTAGCCCTTTGATCATTCCGGTTGCTCCCAAGATGCCAAGCACCGGGGTGAACACGCCGGAAACTACATCGATAAAGGTGTTAAAAATATTCGTTTTTTCTTTGGTGGACTCTCCAGATGACTGTCCGGAGTCCAGTTGAAGTCCGCCTATAGCCACAACATCAGCATAAACCTGAGGAACATGGTTGCCGATTACGACTTGATATTGTCCTCCGCTTTGCATTACGGTGATGATGGCGTCCATATTTTTCAGGACATCGGTGTTAGCCTTGCCTTCATCTTTCAGTTTGAACCTCAGACGAGTTACACAATGCGCCAGGCTTTCTACGTTCTCTTTTCCACCAACATGATGAATAATGTCTTTTGCCAATTCCTCATACTTCATGAGTGATCATCCTTCCAACATTGGATATAAATAAAAAGGCAAGACCATAGGAACAAAGCGGAAAACGCCTTGTCCAATGAGTCTCGCCTGCATGACCAGTAACAATCCCAGATTTTATTCAATTGATTTTCGTGTGATTCTTTCGATGTGAATCGTCAGATATAATTGATCTTCATCTGATAATGTAGTATTAAGATACTTCTCGATTTTCAACATGCACTCATATGCTTTGGTATATTTGGTTCTGACCTGTCTAAACAGGAAATCGTCTTCGATCAACGCTTCTCGCCGCTGATTCAAGCTTTGGAAGAAGAATTTTAGATGGCTGATGAACCGTTCGTAACTTACCTCTTTTTCATCCAGAACAAGATTAAAGGTATATTGGATGATGGACAGAATATCATTAATCTTCTCTAATTGTCGCCCTAAATCTGCAATCTCGGGGTACTCACTGTTCACTTTGGGATTAATGAGATGCTGAGCAATATTGGCTGCTTCGTCTTCAGGAAATCGCTTCCCTATTGATTCTTCAATGAATTCCAATGCCTTGAGGCCTACCTCGAATTCTTTGGGGTAGATCTTCTTAATCTCCCAAGTTAACGGGTTTACAATTTTAATTCCCTCATCATACAGCTTGATCATATTGTTGATGTGATCTGTAAGTGTCACATATATATAATCACTGAGGGGCGTTTTGAGTCTATTTATGGCGTACTCTATGATGTCATAGCATAATGCAACATAGTCAGTTGGAATATCTTCTAGCAACGTTTTGAATTTTTCTGACGTTTCATTGGGTTTCAGAATGAATAGTTTTTCGATCAGATTTTCGTCAAGTGCGTCTCCTACACTTTTCTTGAATCCAACCCCTTTACCCATAACTACAAATTCTTCACGGAGTGCATCTTTAGCCACAATGGCATTATTGTTAAAGATTTTTTGGATGATCATCCAATGCCTCCCTTCATCAAGTATAAGACTCGCAAAATGTTGTGTTTTAGGTGGGAGCAGTCATTTCTTGGCGATCATACCTCTGTTAAACCTTACAGCAAGCGCTTTCTTTTCTTCGTTAAAAGTGTTCCCCCCACGGACATATTGAGGTCCGAAGGGAGTAACTAATCTACTTGGGTAAGTCCAGCCTATCTTAGCGGCAAGCTTCAATCCCTTTTTCAAGGATTTCCATAACAGCTAACGTTTCTTCGTCTTTGACGACCTTCTCCTTGCCATGGACGATGGCTTGATAGAGAGCATCATACACATGGGTATAATCTCCTTTTTCGGAAACGACTTTCTCCTCATGATACACGCCGTCATCATCCATGTATGTTAAGGTCCCATAATGTTGTGGCAGGTCGATTCCGAAGTCAGGATGACCCTTAGGTAAGTGGAATAACTTTAGATGCTCTTCCTGACGATCCTCCGTTTGTTTGACAAACATCCCTTTTTTACCATAAACGATCGCACACGGACGAGGTTTTAAACGGAAGAAACTCGATTTAATAGATACTTTTAACGTTCCATAATACAGATCGAGGTCAAAGTAATCATTCATTCTGCCTTCGCCCAGCAACTGACGGACATCGTAGTGAACGCGTTCCGGCTTACCATAATAGGATATGGCTTGATCAAGCGTGTGGCTGGCATGCCCGTACAGATAACTGTTGTATTTGGAAAAATGGTTGGTGTTGTTTGGGATTTCAGGACGGTAGTAATCATAATGCATTTCCACCTCTAAGATCTCTCCAAGTTTCCCGGATTCAATTACTTTTTGTGTGGTCAGGAAGTTCGAATCATAACGTCTGTTTTGAAAACATTCGACAATTAGATTTCTCTCCTTGGCGTACTGGAAAATGTCTTCAGCTTGCTTCTTGTCCAACATGAAGGGTTTCTCAACAAGCACATTTTTACCGTGATCCAGTGCTGTCTTGGCATAATCAAAGTGCGATTCCGGATGTGTACATACCACAACCAGCTGAATCTCATCGTCATTCATTAAGACATCAAGATCACTCGTGTACTGTACATCCGGTACTCGATCCCATTCCGTCTTATCCAGGTTACGGGCATATATTGTTTTTACCTTTACATGATCATGATTCAACGCGAAAGGAAGATGATAGCGATTTGTGCTTTTGCCATTGCCAATGTATCCAACTGTAAGCATTTGAGTTCCCCCTTATATCTTTTTTTGTTATTATACGAGAAAAAATGAATGTGTGAAGTCAGGATGAGCAAAAAGGTCTAATCGATCAATATTCATTCAAATGAAGGGCTATTTTCAAACAAAATGTTCAATCCATGTATATATAACACGAAAAAAAGCCGCTAAAATAGCGACTTTCCATCAGACTATGTTTTTACACCCGGATAACTGAGTATATAGTCATGTCATGCTTACATTAGGATTTTTGACAGATGCACAAGACCTGTGGAAGGTATTCGTTCTTCCTCAGTAATATTCTCGTAGAGAAGCTGTCCTTTTCCTGCATCCATCATTCGTTTACGCATGGCCGCAATACGTCCTTTGCTGTGATCGATATAACGGAAATCCACCTGGCGAAGACTTTGCATTTCGGTCAAACGTTCGAAAGCTTCCGCCTTGATCCCCTTATGTATCTCTTTCAAGACCAGTACCTCTAATTGATCCGCAGTCCACAGGTTATCGATCTCCTGTAATGATTTCAAGAAATCCAATTCTAGCTGACGGAGATTGTTCATACCTGAAAAGTCGCACAACCGCTCGATCTTAGGTAATGACAGATGCAGATAGACTAGATTATGCAGCGCCCCCAGCGCATCAATATGGGTTAGATTACGGACCGAGGATAATCTCAGCATACGGATATTTGATTCAGTCAGCACCTCAAGCGAACCATTCAATGTACATTGATCGATAGCCAAATACTCGATGAACGGCAGGTCCACAACAAAATTAAGCTGATCAATAGCACAGTTTAGGACAAGGGTACGCAGGCGAATACAGTCCTCGATTGGGGAGAGATCAGCGAATTTCCCACTAAGTGCGAGATAGTCCAAGGTTTTAAAGTTACGGATGAAATCCAAGTTTTGAATTTTGGGCGAGCGAATGGTGAGAAATGTCATCCTTTGCATCGTACCGAGTATATTCAGGTCTTGTGGTTGCTTGAGATCCAGCTGCAAAGCGGTGACATGCTTTAATGTGGCGAGTATCTCCAGAAATTCTTCGGTATAACGTCCCTTCGCATCAGTGTTTGATATAGATAGTATCAGATCCTGGCGTTTGGCAAACACAAGTTCATCCAGTTGACGTAGATCACGCATCTCGTCCAGCCCAACAACAAAACTTATCGTAGCGCGGTTTCGCAATTGCGTGATCGCGTTCTTCATTTTTTCCTCATCCCACGGAACACCACTCATTGAACCAGCCCAAGGTTCGCTCATCCACCATCACCTTCCTTTCAAATTATCCCTCACTTAGGTAAGTTAGGTAAGCGTTATGGTTATTATATAGAGAACACTCTGAGGGTTCAAACCCTACTAGAAGTAGAGTATAGTAAACGTAGTTGAAAGTATATATAAGGAGGCTGCAGCCATGTCACAAAAAATCTGGATGAACCTGCCGGTGAAAGATGTTGTGAAATCCACTACCTTTTTCAATGCGATTGGATTCCATGGGGAGAATGTTGGTAACGAGAGAGCCCAGCTTGTCATAGGTTCAACAACGATTCTGCTGTTTCCGGATGCAACGTTTGAGAAATTTACAGGTGCCAAAATTGCAGATACTTCCCAAAGCGCAGAAGTCATATTTTCCATTGGCGCTGACAGCAGAGAAGAAGTTGATGCATTTATTCAAAAAGTAGAGATTGCTGGAGGAACCATCTTTGGCAAGCCAGGTGAAATAGACGGCTGGATGTACGGCGGGGGATTTGCCGACCTGGACGGTCACCGCTGGAACCTGTTGTATATGGATGAGAGCAAAATGCCCAAAGGCTAATTTCCAACGCCAATCACTACGTTCGTCTGCTTATCCTTCGACATTTGAACTCTTTATTCGACCAGTCATGGAGATTCTGAAGTAATTCGTTACAATACTAAATATTAGAAATACGATTCCTCCAACTACAATATATTGTGTACTTATTCCAGTTAAGATTAGTCCACATACACTAGCGCCAAGTGTTGTTCCCAGGTTGGAAGAGGTTAGAAAGATCCCATTCGACAATTCGGGTGCCTCTGGTGCTGCAGATACCACCCAATATTGAGTAATGTTGCTCCCTATGCCTCCTAAGATTCCCCAAATGAAAATAAGGAAGGCTGCTGGCACGCTGAATTGTCCGAAGGTGAACAGCAAGATGTAAACAGCAATTAGTGCAATTGGATACATCTTGACTGTTCTTAACGGGTGATTAGCGAGCAGTTTCCCTGCCAGCATGTTCCCAACCATATTGGCCAAGCCATATAGAAATAACATCACACTAACGGTGTTCCAGTCATATCTGGTCACGGTTTTCAGAAACTCGGCAAGGTAACTATAGACCCCAAATACGGCTCCGTTCATGAAGATCACACCAGCAATGGATAGCCAAATCACGGATCTTCTCAATACATACAGTTGAGTACCGATCGAGATTCTTTTCGTAACTGGCATTGAGGGCACGAACAGAAGTGTTGCTACGAATGCGACGACTGTTACGGCGGCAAAGAACAACATCGCATAGAACAACGATGTGCTGGTAGCAATCAAGCTCGAAAGGGGTACTCCAAGCACCATGCCTGCTGACACGCCAACAAATACTTTAGCCACAGCCTTCGGCGCTTCTTCCTTGGGGACTGACGCCGCAGCGACGGTAAATGCCAATGAGCAATAGACAGGATGGAAAAAGGCCGGAACGACACGTCCAATGACCAATACTGTAAAATTTGATGTGATGGCGGAGACCAGGCTTCCCACAATAAAAATGCCAAGCACAAACAACATGACATGCTTGCGGTTCATGCCCGAAAATAATAAGGGTAAAATCGGACCAGATACAGCAACCGCAAGCGCAAAAAGACTCACAATTAAACCAGCGGTTGAGATACTGACCTGGTAATGTTCTGCAATCAAAGGCAAGATTCCGATTACGCCCATTTCCGTATTTAATATACCGAATACACCAAAGGTCAGAATGAATACAAGCAGGTGGTTTCGTTTAGTTGTCATATGCCATGGACCTCGACAGATCACGGTAAGCATTGATCTGGAGCTGCAGATCAGCAATTTTTTGCTCTGCAATGTCGATCGCGTCGGCTCCTGCAATGAAGCGTTGCGGCGGTTGGGCCTCGTTTGCAATTTGAAGGAGAGCATTGGCAAGTTTTTTTGGATCTCCAGGCTGCTGCCCGTTCTGATTATTGAAAAATTCCAGATGACCAGCTCTCCGATCATCATAGTCTTCAATCGAGGGCTTAGCGAAAGTCGAGGATGCATCGGTAAGAAATTCTGTTCGGAAAAATCCGGGATTGACTATAGTCGTATAAATACCAAATGGAGCTACCTCAGGAGTCAGTGCCTCCATCCATCCCTCAAGCGCAAATTTCGCTGCACTATAGGCCGAATTAAACTCAAATCCTGAAATGCCAGCGCCAGAAGAGATCGAGATAACATGTCCTGAACGTTGGGTGCGCATCACAGGTAATATGGCCCGGGTAACGTGCATGGAACCAACCAACGCCACCTGTAACTGATGTTCAATCTGGTCAGGGGTCAGTTCCTCAAAATACCCTCCACAGAAATGTGCCGCATTATTTACGAGTACATCGATTGCCCCGAACTGTTCAATTGCCGCCTTGACTGCGGAATGTGCATCTGCAGGCTGGCAAACATCTAACGGGACAACTATTACATTCTCGGAATCACCGATCGCACGAACCACCGCATCGGGATTCCGGCCGGTAGCCACAACCTTGTGTCCAGCATTTAAAGCAGCCTTCGCAATAGTTGTGCCCATACCTCGACCAGCGCCAGTAATAAACCATACCTTTGTCTTATCCATATCCTTCATTCCCTTCAGTTTCTTCTCTATTTGCCTCGCTCTTTAGTTTAGCGTTTACACACCATATAGCAAATACTCATATCTTATATCAAGATATGCTTGAAAGGCATTTCTCAAGGGTTTATTGTAGAGTTTAAAGGATATAGGAGGAGTTAAGATGGAGATTAGAGTATTGCGTTATTTTCTTACGGTCGCCAGAGAAGGAAGCATTACTCGTGCTGCTGATTTCTTGCATGTTACGCAGCCAACCTTGTCCAGACAATTGAAAGACCTTGAACAAGAGCTGGGGAAAAAATTATTTATTCGCAGTAGTTACAGTGTTAATCTCACAGATGAAGGTATGCTCTTAAGAAATAGAGCTGAAGAAATTGTGGGTATGGTCGATAAATTGGAGGCAGAATTTGAATCCATGGAAGAAACCATAAGTGGAGATATTTATATAGGCGGTGGAGAAACCGAAGCCATGAAACAGATTGCAAGGGTGGCAAAAGACGTGCAGAATAAATATCCCAATATACGCTATCACCTATACAGCGGGAACGAAGATGATGTAACTGAACGGCTTGACAAGGGGCTTCTTGATTTTGGTATTCTAATCCAGCCAGCGGATGTCTCCAAATATAACTATATTAATTTCTCTGACAAGGATGTTTGGGGAGTTGTTATGAGAAAAGAAAGTCCACTCGCCTCCAGAGATACGATTCAATCAACAGATTTATTAAATGTTCCACTGATCTGTTCACGACAGTCACTGAAGCAGACGTTTTCAAAAAATGAGTTTGCGGACTGGTTTGGTGAAGATTTTGACAAATTAAACGTCGTTACTACCTACAATCTTGCATATAATGCTGCCATTATGGTTGAAGAAGGCATTGGTTATGCATTAACACTTGATAAAATAGTGAATACGTCTAGTGAAAGCGACCTTTGTTTCAGACCCCTAGAGCCGAGACTTGAATCTGGCTTGAATATGGTTTGGAAAAAACATCAGGTCTTTTCGACTGCTGCGGATTTGTTTTTAAAAGAAATTCAGGCAAAATTTCAAAATTCGCTATAAATGTAAAAGAATATTCGTTTAGCGTTTATGCATGACTATCAGGGTATGGAGAGCACCGAAACTCTTTCGGTGTTTTTTCTTCGTGCTTTCTGAAAGACTGGATAAAGTGGTTCACGTGATTAAAGCCTACTTTTTCCGCAATCTCGGTTACTGTATCATTCGTCGATAATAAGAGATCTTTGCTCTTCTTGATTCGGTATTTGATCAAATACTCGTAAGGTGTCATGTGAGCCGTTTTCTTAAAACATCGGGTACACTCTGAAATGCTCAAATGTGCTACATCAGCAATCTCACGAAGCGTGACCGGATGAGCGTAATTTTGATGGATAAAACTGAGCATTAACTGTAATCTTTCCTGCTGACGCTTCTCGCTTCTTGGGGTTTCTCCGGAAGGAACTGAAATATTGGATATTAATACAAACCATAACTGTACTGTTTTAATTGAAATTTCATATTCCCATCCCCATTTTTTATCTGCATTAAACGTCTCCCTCATATCCCAAAGCATGTCTAATAACTGTGTTTCCCACTCCGAATCTTTTTTAATCACAAGCGAAACCAAAGAAGAATTGGTATAAGGCAGTACATAATTTTTTTCCATTGCACTGTCTACATGAAAGGCTAATAGCTTTTCGGGAAAATTGAAACTAACATATTGACCATCATGTGTAAGCTCTGTTGTGATATGAAGAATTCTCTTGTTGATCAGGATCGCCTGACCCGTTTCCAATGTATGATCAATTCCGTTAATTTGAATAACCAGTCTCCCTTTAGTGACTAATGTGATCTGTAGATCTTCGTGCCAATGCAGATCGTTGAACCCTCTGCCTTCGGGGATACTTGCATGACGTGTATGTGTGTACATGATATAGGGAAACGAAAGATCAGAATACAAAATATCCTCATAAAGTTGCTTCACCATGCTATGATGTTCCTTTCTTTGACGATATATCTATATTATATAGCGATTTATTTGCACGAAATTCACAAAAATAATGATATTATTATATCAAATCTTTGACTTATCACAATAGCCTGTGCACAGACGACCGGATAAGAACTTTGGAGGCTTATATGTGAAAGATAATAAATTGTCGCTGCTTTTTCATCCTTATGTATTGCTTTTTATCGCCATTTTGTCGGTATCCGTCTCTTCAATCATGATCAAATCTTCGGATACTCCGACCGCTATAGCCGGTATGTACAGGCTGTATATATCAGCCATTATTATGCTTCCGTTTATCCCTTGGAAAACAATTCGTTTCTTAAAAATGAATTCAAAGGATTGGATTACAGTTTTTCTGGCTGGCCTGCTGCTGGGTCTATATTTCTTGTTTTGGATGGAATCGCTGGTATATACCTCTGTGGCTAGTTCCATGGTCATTCTAGCGCTGCAACCTTTGTTTGTGATGATCGGGTCATACTTTATGTTTAAGGAAAGAGCAAGTATACCTACCGTGCTATGTTTGATTACCGCCCTATTCGGTTCGGTGATTATCGCCTGGGGAGATATTGGCGTGTCAAGAGAGGCTCTGATCGGAGACGGTCTGTCACTGATAGGAACCATACTGGTGTCGGCGTATATGCTGGTGGGACAGAAAGTGAGTCGAAAAATCGACGCTAATATATATAGTGTTGTTGTCTTTATTATTGGCGGAAGTGTCCTGCTGGTCTACAGTTTATGGAATAACCTTTCTTTGACCAATTACGAATCATCCGATTGGATGTACTTCCTACTACTTGCGATCATCCCCACCATTTTTGGCCAGTATATTTTCAATCTGCTTCTTAAAACCATTGGTGCAACGACGGTTTCTGTAGGCATTATCGGTGAACCCGTTCTGGCTATTATGCTGGCTTATCTACTGTTGGGAGAAACCATCTCTGCTTTTCAATTCGTAGGTGGATTAATTACGTTGTCAGGCATGCTGATGTACTTTGGGCTGAAATCTTACCATATTCAACTGCCCAAGTTCCTGCGCTTTAATCGATTCAGAAAATTAGAATAATAAAGAAGTGCACCCTCAGAATAGACATTGGAATAAACACCTGGTTTATCCGATGAAATTCTAGGGGTGCACTTCACTTTCTCTTGATTATCATATAAATGACAGGTTGGACAAGTTCTCGAAGTTTTCGATCAAGCCTGAGAAAAAGGTCTTTTCCATCATCAGTCAGGGACAGGTAGATTGTTCTACGATCATTTGGATCATTGTTTCTCTCAACCAATTGTCGTTCTACCAAGCGATTGATAATGGATGTAATAGCACTTTTGTTGACTCCAAATTCAGTGGCAAGCTGAGTTGAAAAGCAAGAACCGAACTTGTGAATATGTCCCATTGTTGTGTACTGTTCTACAGTCAGAAGATCTCCGACCACAATTCGGATCAGATTATACTGGTTCAAAACATCAAAAAACCGCCGATCTTTTATCAAGACCAGCGGTTTCAACACACAAATGATTAGTCAGCAAGATAGCCTAAGTTGTATTGACTAAGAGGACTCGAAGATACAGGAAGCATGAATGAAACATCAGGCAAAGTACCGTCCGACTTTCTTGGCGCTGATAGTTGAGTTGTATCCAAACTCACAAAATCATCAGCTGTGATCTCAAGACCTCCGTTAATCGTCCACGAATTATTAGTTACATTCTCCGGCAAATTGTTATCATTAACGATTGCCCGACCCGTAAACGCAATGTTATTATGTAATACTTCTCTGTACCCTGGAATATTCGTTATGTCCGTTAGACTAACACGCTCCAGCATATCAAAATTTGCTCTACTGTTATTGTAGGCTGTGTTGTTCGTCCAGGTAGCTGATTGTCCAGGTTGATGATTGGCATAAAAGCCATTCGCTCCATTATTCACAGCAAGAGAATACTTAACCGTGTGAACAGGTAGTGTATCTGGGAACCCGCTTGTTCTATAGGCATAGCCCCCGACTTTGAATCCATTTTTGTCGCCGACCCCATCCTGATTGCCCCGATGGTTAAACGACCAGCAATGGTCATATATTACAGTCCCTTTGGAGCTGATACTGTCGAATCCATCATCGCTATTATTCCATGCACGGGAGTTAATGAATGAGACGTCCCCTCCATGAGCACCGAATCCATCAATATTTCCTGCAGATAGTGGCGTTGGGCCGATGTTGTTATACGCATCTGAATTCAGAACGGTTCCTGTTCCATTTCCAGTATAGTAGAAACCAATAGCTTCATTATCATGAGCAGCCATATGTACAAAATCAGCTTGTCCTCTAATTCTGAAAGCTTCCGATTGCGCTTGATCGCCTACTTTGATACCTATTACATCGAATCCTTTGAATGTGATGTCGGTTACTTTATCCCCCACAAAAAATGCTGCTACGCGCAGATTCGTTGGTACGTTTTTAAAATCAAATACCGGTCTTTCTCCAGGATATGCTTCATAAGTGATCCCGCTCTTTGTTATATCATGTACGTAATTATAAGTGTTGTCGATTCTTGCATCTCAAAATCGTCGTACACTCCTCCTCGAATGTATACTGTATCTCCAGAAGATGCCGCTGACTGTGCTCTTGTTATACTTTTAAATGGTGCATTTTTGGTGCCTGCATTCGTATCACTACCCGTTGAAGCAATATAATAGATGTTTGAACTTCCGGCCGCATAAACAGAAAATGTCATAAACAATGCTGTAAACATGCAACCAATCACTAATAAACTAGCCACTTTCTTCACTAAAAAAATCTCCCCACATCAATAGAATAGTTGAACAAGTTTCCTTTTATTATATCGCTGATTTATAACTCCTTCTTTATAGGAAGTTTTCCTTATTTTTCTTTGTCGTCAATTGATCATAACGTCACGCCATCTAAGATATATTGATTTTTTGTGCAAAGTCTATGATATGTAAGCCCATTCTGTGGGACTATTTTCTTACCCATGACATGATATTTGTTTTCGAACACTGCTCTCGAAAGCCAGCTGTCCTCCTCGTATAACAAAAATCCCCTCCGGTTTACAGGGTTGAGATCATTCTAAAATGTTCTCTTTTCCCACTGTCTACCTTAAGGGGATCATACCATTCATTTGAATCCGATGAGCTTCTACTTCTCTTCTTCCTTTATCACTTGTTCGATGCCCAACAGAATCAGCTTCAAGCCGAACTCAAACGCTCCGTCGGTCCCCATCACCTCAAACAGACCATTCTTATACATCCTGCTGAATAGTCCAGCTTCCTTCTCACTCATAGAGTCCAGGAGGCTGATCATCTCTTCACCCTGAAGTGCTTCCTGGTCCTTAAGAACAGCAGAGATATTGCGCTGATGCTGATAATCGTCCAGTACGAAATAGAATACATAGTTCACAAGCGTGAGAACGGCCTGTAATTTCTGCTCTTGCTCTAATGGCGTTGATTCCATACAAAGCAGCATGCGGTTGGTGAACCGGATCATATCCGGCTCGTGGGGCAGCGTCATCATCATGAGCTGTGTGGAACACGGGTATCGGCTGAGCACGCTCCTTACGGTGATCGCAAGCCCCTCCATCTGTTCCTTCCAGTCCCCTTCAGACTGAAACTCGTCCAAAATAATTTTTGATATCTGGTTGGCCAGCCGTTGATAGAGTGTCTGCTTGCTCTTGAAGTACCAGTATAGAGATGGAGCCTGAATCCCCAGCTTGTCGGCCAATCGTCTCATGCTGAATTTCTCGATGCCTTCCTCCGCCAAAAGCTCCCACGAAGTTTCCAAAATCTTATCTTCCGAAATCTGAGGCTGCTGTTTTTTCATCGATATCCGCCCTTTTATCTAACAGTGTAAGTTTGTGCTTTACAGGTTCATAGGTTCATGATAACATCTAACACTGTAAGTTTCAATCTAACGGTGTTAGATTAGATCAATATTAACGAAGAAAGTAGTGACTCACATGGATGCAGAAAACCTCCATTACTTTGAAAAAGCACCAATCGCCAAAGCCGTAGCCCACTTTGCTGTTCCAATGATGCTAGGCACCTCAATGAGTGTCATCTATTCCATCTTGAATGCCTATTTCCTTGGCACACTGGGGAATACAGCCATGTTAACCGCACTCGCACTAACGTTGCCGTTATTTGCGGTCATTATGGCGCTTGGCAACTTAATTGGCATCGGCAGCGGTACATTCATCTCTCGTTTGTTAGGTGAGAAAAAGGCTGATGATCTGAAGCATGTATCCTCATTTGCCTTTTACAGCAGCTTAGTTCTCGGACTTATCGTGATTGCTGTGGGCCTCCCATTGATCGAGCCAATCGTTCATGGGCTGGGGGCAACGCCTGAGTCCTTCGGATTTACGAAAGACTATGTCACGGTTATGCTGATTGGTTCACCATTTGTCATATTATTCTTCACGCTGGAGAATATTGTGCGCTCAGAAGGTTCAGCAATCACGTCGATGATCGGTATGATTCTCAGTGTTGCTATAAATATTATTCTTGATGCGATATTCATTTTTGTCTTTCATTGGGGCGTGATCGGAGTTGCATCTGCTACGGTCATCTCTAACTTGGTTGCGAGTGCATTCTACGCTTTCCATATGAGTTATAAGAGTCAATTCTTAACCGTCTCCCTAAAATGGTTCAAGGTTTCCAAGGACATTCTGAGCAACGTATTCAAAATCGGAGTTCCCGTCTTTGTTATGAGTGTTTTCTTGGGTGCGATGTCGCTTATTCTTAACCTTTTTCTTAGCGAATATGGCGATCAGGCTATAGCGGGATATGGAATTTCATCACGTTTATTGCAATTTCCCGAGTTTATTCTGATGGGCTTGTGCGAGGGAGTCGTGCCGTTGATTGCCTTCTCATTTACCGCGAATAAATTACGCATGAAACAAACCATTGGATTTACGATCAAATCTATTATGGGGTTGGCCGTCGTGTTCGGCGTTATCGTCTATCTGATCTCCGACCACTTGATTGGTTTATTTACGACTGACCCACAATTAATAGAAATGGGTAGCTACATTCTTCATGTGACCTTCTTATCTTTGTTCATTACAGGAATGACTTCTTTGTTTATGGGGATCTTCCAAGCAACAGCCCAAGGAACCGCCGCGTTTATAATGTCCATCATTCAAGGAATTACGCTAATTCCTGTATTGTATATCGCTAATCAAACAAACGGCTTTCATGGAGTGATCTGGTCACTTGTCATTGCTGATGCCGTCGCGTTCCTTGTTGGTGCCATCATGCTATATGTTCTGCGAAACAAATTGCAGCCGGATCTGGAACATTTGGTACAGTAATTGTGCAAATGGTAATAAGAACAACTACGTCATCAAGTTCGATACCTATATCCCCATCTTCGTCCCCTTTGAGTACTGTTTGCATAACTTAGCATCATAGTAACAAGGGTCATGGAGGGACAAAGAGTGAATGATATGTGCAGTAACGCTAAATCGACAGAAAAGAGTCCAAAAAAGTTCGGTTTCTATAGAGACATTATGGAATGGATTACTTCCGTTTCTCCCGGCGGCGAAGAAAAAATTGACCCTTTTGATTTTGGCGAAGCCGCTGAATTCAAGCTTCCGAAAACCCTTGAAACGGAGATTCACCGTTATTTGATGCCCTATACCCTTCATCCTGAAGGCGGATATGTTGCATACATATCGAATGGGCGTGTGTGGGGAACATCAGGTGCGATCCTGACACCCGACGGAAAACTGATCTTCGACCTTTCTCCGGAATACGATGGACGACATAACAGAATGATGACACTGGAAGAACACCCCGCCTTGCATCGGAGGAAGGCACAGGAACATCATCATCTGCATGGGACTGCTGCGGTTTTGACTTTTTGCGGGAGTCATAATTATTTTCATTGGTTATATGATGTTCTGCCTCGACTGGGTATGCTTCGGATGTTAAATGTTCCTTTTGAATCCCTGATTATGAATCCGAATCCTCATGGATATTTTGTGAAAGAAACGTTATCTATGTTTGGCGTATCAGAATCGACAGTGATTTGTACTAGAGAAGATTTGGAGTATCAGGCTGATCGATTGGTCGTGCCTTCCCTAATGATGAATTCCCATTATCCACCTTGGACAACAGCTATCCTTCGGACGTTTATGTTACCCGGGCGTGATACAACACTCCATTCTTCTGTTCGCATTTTCATATCTCGGAGCAAAGCCTCTGCTCGACGAATAACTAATGAGGATGAAGTCATACGGCATTTGGAGGCCTACGGGTTTGTTCCTGTTTGTCTGGAGGATTGGACCGTAGCACAGCAAGTTCAGTTGTTTGCTTCTGCACGAGCAATCGTTTCATCGCACGGAGCGGGACTGGCCAATCTTGCTTTTTGCAGTAAAGGAACCCTAGTTATCGAAATTTTTCATATCCGGCATATAGTACCTACGTATTGGATGATCAGCAACCATAACAAACTTGATTATTATATGATCTATGGGCAAGAGGACGGGACGAGACAGGACCGTTTTTCGGGATTGGAAGACTTCTCCGTGGATCTGGATCGACTGGAACAAACTCTTTGTTTAGCTGGAGTAACACATCATAAATGATCAGCATCAGCCCTTCTCTTCTTTTCATGAAACTATAGAAGGGTTTTTGTTATGCCATAAAAGCCATACGTTGTGATTCAATCGTTGTCTTCACAAAATATTTTGTGGTTGACAAAAAGCCCGACTCAATAATATATTGATTAAGGAAATAAAGTTTCCCTGAGGAAACAAACTAGCGCTTGCGAATGTTTTTTATACTAAGGAAATATATTTTAATAGAGTCAACGTTTGAAGGGGCGAAGAACCATGATACAAATCAGTCAACTGAATGTGGATTACTTTGGTAATCCTGCGCTTCAAAATGTAGATATCGATATTCCACTCGGATTCACGATCGGCATCATTGGACCTAATGGAGCGGGAAAATCGACGTTCATCAAATCTTTATTGGGCGTCATCAAGAAACGTACGGGTAACGTTACCGTTAACGGCACCGCGATTGCTCAGGAAAAAAAGAACATCGCATATGTACCACAGAAAAGCGATGTTGATCTGACTTTTCCCATCACGGTACGGGACACGATCCTGACAGGAACGTACCCTAAGCTGAAGCTTTTTCAAAGACCGGGAAAAAAAGAAAAAGCCTACGTGGACCACTGTATGGAACTGGTGGATATCGCTGATCTGGCGAACAAACAAATTAGCAACCTCTCCGGGGGACAACTGCAGCGGGTATTCATTGCAAGGGCGCTCGCCCAGCAGGCAGATATCTTCTTCCTGGATGAACCCTTTGTAGGTATTGATCTCGTGAGTGAAAGAATCATTGTGGATCTGCTGAAGAATCTTCGGGAGCAAGGAAAAACAATCTTAATTGTTCACCATGACTTGCATGAGGTTGAAGAGTATTTTGACAAGATCATCATTCTCAACAAAAAACTGGTTGCTTTTGGAGACGTATCTAGCACGTTTACAACAGAGAACATACAAGCCGCATATGGATCATCTCTAGGTAATATCCAGATTAAAGGGTTGGGAGATGTTCAGAATGATTAACATGTTGTCAACATGGCTTGATATTCCGGTGTATGCACTGAACGCAGGTCTATCTGCGATAATATTGGGGATTGTATCAGGGGTACTCGGCAGCTTTATCGTGCTTCGGAAAATGTCGTTGATGGGTGATGCGTTGTCACACGCTGTTTTGCCTGGAGTAGCCATATCCTACATCTTGGGGATCAACGTACTGCTCGGCGCGTCAGTGTTCGGACTCATTGCAGCGATTCTGATTCAATTTATCACCAACCGCAGCACGATTAAAAGCGATACGTCTATCGGCATTGTTTTGAGCTCATTCTTCGCATTAGGCATCGTTCTCATTACGTTTGCGAAAAGCGGTCTGGACTTAACACATATTCTGTTCGGTAACATTTTGGCGGTTCCGCAGTCAGAATTGGCGCAGTCCTTTATCATCATGCTTGCCGTAATCGCTGTTGTATCCTTGTTCTACAAGGAGTTGTTGATCAGTTCGTTTGATCCGGTCGTGTCAAAAGCGTACGGATTGAACACCAACTTTTATCATTACTTGCTCATGCTTCTACTCTCCGTCGTTACCGTCTCTTCCCTGTCCCAAGTGGGGATTGTACTGGTCATTGCGATGCTTGTTATACCAGCAGCGACCTCCTATCTATGGACTAACAAATTGCTTCACATGATCATCTTTGCTTCGATCTACGGAGCAGTATCCGGAGTCGTTGGCGTAATACTTAGTTTTGAATTCAACCTGCCGACGAGTGCAACAATTGTCCTTGTTGGTGTGAGTGGTTTCGCCATTTCGTTTATTCTGTCTCCGAAAAACAACTTTTTTAAGAAAGGATTGAAAGCACAATGAAAAAACAAATGATTGGTGTTTTTATTGCCCTTATGGTTATTCTATCTGCGTGTTCCGATACAACATCCAATAGCACGGAGGCATCGACCACTCCAGAGGATAAATTAAAGATTGTAGCTACATATTCCGTTATTGCGGATATGGTAGAGAATGTTGCAGGTGACAAAGCCGAAGTATACAGCATGGTTCCCATTGGAACCGATCCACACATGTATGACCCTTTGCCACAAGATACGAAAAAAATATCAGAGGCAGATCTGGTCTTCTATAACGGACTTAACCTTGAGACGGGAAAAGGTTGGTTCCAGGATCTCCTGAAGGTTACTAACAAAACGGACGCTGCGTTCGTAGTTTCGGAAGAAGTAACACCAATGTATCTTAGCGAAGCAGGCAAAGAAACGCAGGAAGATCCACACGCTTGGCTAGACATTCAAAACGGAATCAAGTATGTGGACATCATTACGAAGCGGATCATTGAGAAAGATCCGGAAAATGAGCAGTATTATTTGGACAACCAAGCTGCCTA
Source organism: Paenibacillus amylolyticus (assembly GCF_001570725.1). Classification (GTDB taxonomy): domain Bacteria; phylum Bacillota; class Bacilli; order Paenibacillales; family Paenibacillaceae; genus Paenibacillus; species Paenibacillus amylolyticus_A. The sequence goes on along the minus strand of NZ_BCNV01000001.1, from coordinate 2,198,458 downwards.
TGTTACCAAATTAGAGGAAGCCGATCAGTATGCCAAAGATCAAATTGCCAAAGTTCCCGCGGATAAGCGGATTCTGGTAACAAGTGAAGGTGCATTCAAGTATTTCTCCAAGGCTTACGGCTTTGAAGCGGCATATATCTGGGAAATCAATACGGATAGCCAAGGTACGCCTGATCAGATGAACCGGATTATTGATATTATCAGAACCAACCAGATTCCAGCTCTGTTTGTAGAAACCAGCGTTAATCCCAAGACGATGGAGACGGTATCTACTGAGACAGGTGCCCCTATTCACTCAAAAATCTTCACAGACTCCCTGGCTAAAAAGGGCGAAGATGGAGACACATACATCACCATGGTCAAATGGAACATCGACAAAGTAACAGAAGGTTTGTCGCAGTAAATAAAAAAACGGGTCACCTTGAGGTGACTCGTTTTTCTATGTTTTTTATTAAAACTAATTACTATTCGGTTGAATTTGTTTCATGTATGATTTAAATTCCTCGGCAATTTCTTTGAATATCGTATGATGCAGGTAATGTGATCCCTCCATTGGGATCATTTTGCCCTGTGCCGATTGTTTCACTTGTTCTTCATGTAGCGGAATCCACTGTGGATTGTGCTCGTTATTAGATTGTACAAAGAGAAGCATCGGCAGATCACGAGGGTAAGTGAGTTTTTCTCCATTTTTGAAATTGGAACCCAGGTGTTTAAGCTCATCGATCAGTGTCGGATTCGTCGAGACTTGATTCGCGATCAACTTCATCTGTTCTTTGGTATGTTCATCGTATGCAAGTGATTTATAGGAATCTCCGCTCACTTTTTGAATCACTCTCATTAGACCTGATTTTTGCAGGAACTTCATTAAGTTCAAAGGTAATTTAACATCCATGCCGGGTTGATTTGGAACACTGCTATCGATCCCGACAAAAGCAGAAACTTCATCCGGATACGTATTCACATAAGTCGCCGCGTATAATCCAGTGATAGAATGCCCCATCAGAATATAACGATCAATGCCGAGCTGCTGTACAGCTTCATGAATTTCGCTGACGATATTCTCCGTTGTTCTCTCCGTCTCGGTTTGGTCGCTTAATCCATAACCGAAGGGCTCGATCGCTACAACTTTATAATCAGAAGTTAATTCATCGATTAATAATTTGAAATCAAGTACAGGTGACGGGGTTCCTTGTCCAGGCAAAAGCACAATGGTTTGTTCCCCGCTGCCTTGAATGGACACATTCATATTTTTCCCATCGACATTAACATATTGGCCATACGATTCAATTTTCTTCTTCTCGATCCCATTACTGATTGTATGAACGACAAACGTGATGCCCATGAATAGCACCAGCGCGCCGACAATACCTCCAATTATTTTTAACCATAAGTTCCGTTTTTTACGGCCCTTAGTCCCCGTTGTTGTTATATCTACTGTTTTTGCCACATCCATCTTCTCCTGTCTTTATATCTGTAGAGCCGCTCTTGCGACATAGGTATAGTGTAACCATGGAAGATGTACCCTTCGTGACGGGAATATGAACTGAATATGAACAAACAAAAAAAGAGAGCTGCTTGTTTAGAGCAGTTCTCTTTTTGATTAGACCATTTTAGTGGTCCAGGAATACAAGCTGAATGAAGAACAATACCGCAAAAATGTAGAATATCGGATGGACATCTTTACCTTTTCCACGAAGCAGCTTGAGTACCGGATAGAAGATGAAGCCTACGCCGATACCTGTCGCAATACTATGCGTCAACGGAGTAAGGATGATAATCAGGAAGGCCGGAAATGCTTCTTCGAGATCATCCCATTTGATTTTGCTGATAACGTTAATCATAAAGTACCCAACAATGATCAGTGCCGGAGAAGTAATCGCCGGAATGCTTGAAATTACACTTACGATCGGTGTGAAGAACAACGTCAGCGCAAGCAGCACACTTACCGTTACCGCCGTCAGTCCCGTTCTTCCCCCTGCAGCTACCCCTGTGCTGGATTCGATGTAAGCCGATGTTGGACTTGTTCCGAGCAAAGCACCGCTGGTTGTTCCTACCGCATCTGCCAATAGTGCGCCACGCGAGCGTGGGAATTTACCTTCCTTCAGTAATCCTGCTTGTTCAGCAACGCCGAGCATCGTGCCCGTCGTATCAAACAGTGTGATCAGCAGGAACGTAAATATGATCGTATACAAGCCATTCGAGAATATGCCTGCGAGATCCAGTTGCAGAGCCGTTGACGCGAGGCCTTGCGGCATGGATACAATCGATTCCGGCATTTGGAATAGTCCCATGATCCAGGCAAGTATCGCTGTAACGACCATGCCGATGAACAAGTAACCTTTCACATTATAAGCCATCAGCACAACGGTGATAATCAATCCGATAATGGTCAGATAAGTCATTGGCTCTGCCAAGTTCCCGATCGTAATCAAATTCGATTCTGAATCGGCAATAATGCCGGCATTTTGCAGACCTACCGTTGTAATAAACAACCCGATCCCTGCTGTTATTGCATGTTTTAAACTTGCGGGAATTGCATCAAGCAACATGTAACGGAATGAAGTAAGCGATAAAATAATAAACAAAATACCTGCTATAAATACAGCTCCCAGTGCAACCTGCCAAGACACGCCATATCCGGCAACTACACTATAGGCAAAGAATGCATTCAGACCCATACCCGGCGCAATGACGATCGGATAATTGGACCATAGCCCCATAATCAGAGTTCCGACAATACTTGCCAGTACCGTTGCTATGAATACTCCGTTAAAGTCCATGCCCGTACTGCTGAGTATTCCTGGGTTTACGATAACTATGTATACCATTGTGAAGAATGTTGTAACCCCTGCGATAATTTCTGTAGGGATGCTCGTGCCTCGTTCTTTAAGTTTGAACCAATTGTCCATGGTAAAGCCAGCCTCCAACCTTCAAATTGTACTCCAAAGCTAAAAACAAAAAATCCTAATCTTCATATAGGATTGTAATATTATCGCTCCTATATTCGTCGTTAGGATTTAACAGCTAAGTCTAAACCAAAACTAAGGATACCCATATCTGTTTTAACCTGAAGTCCATTTCGTATTCTAATAAAAATAACATGTAATGTCAACGAATTAACGATTTGTTCACAGTTATTTACGAACTATATGGATATTCCAAGTGTTGTTCATTCGTTTTTAGAACGGGAAATCACATGTTATCTATAAAGGTAAAGAAAGACTGCCGGTATGTTCTCCGACAGTCTTTTGCTTAACTTGTAGTATGTTTCTCTTCATATTCGCTGGACAATTCTTTTAGCGATTTGATTTTACCATGGGGATGCTGTTCTTGCTTTCGTGACTTCCAGGCAGCTTCTTTTCGTTTCTTCTGGTTAGCCATAAAAGGTATCCTCCTCTGGAATTGAGATATATACTACTTCTTTATGATGTCATTCCTGAATAACTTTATTCTGTGTTTTTTTTGAGAGGATTAGGCAAACATATAAGACAAATTAGATATCTGTTTTTGGATCAGGAGTGCCATAATAAAGACATGCTATAACTGGAGGGAAAATACATGGAAAAAGTAACTTTAAATAATGGTGTTGAAATGCCGATCCTCGGCTTTGGCGTGTTTCAGATTGCAGATGCAAACGAATGTGAACAAAGTGTTATAGATGCCCTATCGGCAGGTTACCGACTCATTGATACAGCCGCTTCTTATTTAAATGAGGAAGCCGTTGGTAGAGCCATTAAACGTAGCGGTGTGGCGAGAGAAGAATTATTTGTTACAACGAAACTTTGGGTTCAGGATACAGGTTATGAACGTACAAAATTAGCATTTGAGAAATCCTTGCAACGATTGCAATTGGACTATTTGGATTTATATTTAATTCATCAGCCTTTTGGAGACGTACATGGCTCTTGGCGTGCAATGGAGGAATTGTATCGTGAAGGAAAAGTGCGTGCAATCGGAGTAAGTAACTTCCAGCCGGATCGTCTGATCGATTTGATTCTGCAAAACGAAGTAACTCCTGCTGTAAACCAGGTCGAAACGCATCCCTTCAACCAACAGATCTTAACTGGACAATTCATGAAAGAAAATAATGTTCAGATCGAGTCCTGGGCACCTTTTGCTGAAGGGAAAAATGACTTGTTCCAGAATGAGGTACTGGTATCTATAGGTGAAAAGTACAACAAATCGGTTGCTCAGGTGGTTTTGCGCTGGTTGACCCAAAGAGAAGTCGTTGTCATTCCAAAATCGGTTCGTAAAGAAAGAATTATTGAAAACTTCAATATCTTTGATTTCGAATTAAGCCACGAAGATATCGAGTCGATTACTGCGCTAGATACTAAGCAAAGCCTGTTCTTCTCACACAACGATCCTGAAATGGTGAAATGGATTAGTAATCGCAAGCTGGATATCTAAATATATATCATCCAATTGAATACAATGTATGTTCTAATCCTGTTCTTGCTTGGATGTGGACTTGGTTCTTTATACTACAAAAAGCCGCTATTATAGCGGCTTTTGTGTGTGGTACGATGATCTGGACCGGGCCCATTCCCCGCCGAAAACTCAACATTCTATGTTTTATCTCTTTGACCCTAAACTATTGCTACCTCGCACCAGCCCCAACCAAAATCTCTTCAATTTCCTTAAAGCCTTTATTCTTCGCGTGACTGAGTGGTGATATCCCATCACGATCCGGTATGTTGACATCTGCTCCGTGTTCAATGAGTAATAGTATCGTCTCCTGCTGCTGTACATTGCCATCGTTAAGAATGATTGCTTCGAGTAGTGCTGTCCATCCCAATTGATTCACATGGTCCACATCCACCGAAGTTTGAGTCAGTAGTTCTTTCACTACATCCACATATCCATGCTCCGAAGCTGGAATGAGTGCTGTCCCTCCATATCGATTCGTTATCGCTGGGTCCGCTCCCGCCTCGATTGTCAGCTTCAAAATATCCAAGTATCCTTCAGCGCCAGCATACAGAAACGGGGTGTTTTGCATATCGTCCTGTATATTCACATCTGCCCCCGCTTCAATTAACACTTTAGCCGATGTTAGATCATTATTGTAGGTTGCAATCATTGTAGCGGTTCGTCCACTCTGACCTTGAGCATTGATATTGGCACCTGCTTGAATCATTTGTTCGATGCGTTCAGTATCGCTGTCCTCTACTGCCTTGAACAGCTGCTCATCTGCTGAAGTCATGGCCTTTTCCTCCACACTGGAGTCGTTTCTCATTTCAGGCACGCAGCCTTGAACGATCAACATACTGCTTATCAGGACAACGATGATCAGCGATTTACTCATACTGCCTCCTTTACTCCAGTGTCAAGGTGACTGAAGAAGCGATACTCCAATCCCCAACTGGGTTTATTGTATACGTAGTACCCGGAGTCAACTTTCCATCATTCGTTAGGTCAAATACACCCGTCGCACCTTTTCGACTTGAATATTTATAAGTGGCCGTCAGAACATCCCCGCTAGCTGAAGTTAACGTTACACTTCGACCAGAAAACAGTTCATCCCCAGGGTCCTGGTCAAGCGTAACTTCAATGGAGGTTTCGCTGACTGCTTGAGCACTTGCAATCACTAGTGCATCAAACGATTTCGCCGTAAATGAAGCATTCTCGATGTTCGCCCAATCCGAAGAAACCGTATATGTGACACCTGATTTCAGTGTTTGTCCTTCAGGCAAACGGAACTTCGGTTCTTGTTTGCCATCTGTGGATTGCGTGAACGGAACATATCTGGCAACGATCGGCTCGCCACCTTCTGGCGTAATTACAACTTGTCTTGCTTGCATGGAAGAGATGATTTGAACCGTTTTGCCTCCTGCTAGCTCTTGATCATTCAGCACGAATGCATTAGCTCCTCGACCACCGCTGTAAGCCGAAATAATGTAACCATAATCCACTACACCGTTCACTTGCAGTGCTTCAATCTCGAATGTATCATTCGTTACTTGACTAGCCGTTGTCATGTTTATTTTCGTGCCACTGCCTTCAAAGGACCCAGCGTCTTGGCCTTTGTAAGTCAGGTTGTACACTTCACCAGCATCTTGAACGGACGTTGGAACGATGTAAGTTGCAATTGACCCTGTTTTCAAGCGGGGCATATTGGTTAACGTCAGTTCACCACTAAACGCAAAGTCCGTTTGTGCCTTGGCAAAAGCCTCATCAGCCGCTATCAGCGGTTTGGCAAAAGTTACAATTAACGTAATGGCGTTCAGCGATCGAACGCTCTCAATCTGAGCTTGCTCCGAAGGAATAGCTTGGTGTGCAGTTTGCAGTAGTACCGCTGTTTCGCCACGGGTTGCTGAACCGTTCTCGGAGTAAAACGCGCTCATCCAATGGTGAACAGACTTTACATCACGTTGCATCGCTTTAGATACGACCTGTTCGAGTTCAGCATCCGACACTTGAGTTTGCGGATTGAATTGTCCATCGTTCGCCTGCATGATGCCGAGTTCAACCAGCTTTGACGCATATGGCGCATACCATGCATTGGGATTGACATCTGTTAGTTCTACGGTTTCTCCCGTCTTGCTCTCCAAATTAAACGTTTTGAAAACCAATGAAGCTAGTTCAGCACGGGTAATCGCTCGATGTTCACCCATGGATTGATCTGCATATCCGTTCATGATCCCCAAGCTATTTAGATCCTTGATAGCAGCTTCAATCTGTTGTTGGGTAAGCTGTGTGGTTGTTGCCGCAATGTTAGTAACGTATGTAGCTGCATGTACTTGATTCGCAGTTAACGGGAACACTGTTGTAGCTAATGCAGTTATAGTTAGAAATGTAGCGATTTTGCGGGTTGTAGAATTCATGGTTGAATTCCTCCTCTATAGGTTGTAGTTGCCTGTATCTATAGAATAGAGGACAAAAAGAAACTCCCAAGGACAAAGTTATTAACAAAAAATAAACTGGCTCTAAATTTTCACGAAACTTATGCAGTGAACCGGTAACCTGCGCCCCAGACGGTTTCAATATACTCCGGATTTTTGGGGTCTGTCTCCAGCTTCCCGCGCAGTTTGCGAATATGGACGGTAACCGTTGCAATGTCTCCGGTGGAATCCATGCCCCAAATGCGCTCAAACAGATCGGATTTGCTGAATACACGATTGGGATGACTCGCAAGAAAGACTAGTAGCTCGAACTCCTTCGTTGTAATCGCCACCTCTTCGCCATTAACGAAAACGCGCCGTGATCCTTTGTCAATGTGAAGCCCGCGAATGTGGATTTCATCCTGCTCGGCTGGTTTATTTTTGCCAAGCAGTCTCTCGTATCGGGTCAAATGAGCCTTTGCTCGTGCAACCAACTCACTTGGGCTAAACGGTTTTGTAATAAAGTCATCAACTCCCAGATTGAACGTCCGGATCTTATCGATTTCTTCCTTTTTCGCGGAAACGACAAGGATGGGCACCTCCTTCACCTCACGAATGCGTCTACAACATTCGAAACCGTCGAGTCCCGGAAGCATCAGATCAACAATGATCAGATTGTAGTCCCCCTCCAGTGCTTGCTTCAGGCCTTCATCTCCAGTATGGCAGAGATCCACAGAAAATCCGTTGAGCTCAAAATAATCCCGTTCCAGTTCCGCAATCGTTGTTTCGTCTTCAATGATCAAGATGTTTGCCATTACTTATTAGTCCCTCTCTTCATTCAGCCGTTTCAGTTTGATATATATGCTCGTGCCCTCATTGGGCTGGCTTTCTGCCCAGATGAAGCCCCCATGTCCATCAATGATTTGGCGGGCAATGGCCAGCCCGAGCCCACTTCCGCCCGTTGAGGAATTGCGGGATTGTTCTGCACGATAGAAGCGTTCAAATATAAAAGGTAGTGCTTCTTCGGCTATTCCCCTGCCATTGTCTTTAAACGCCATCGTAATCCAAGTCTCATCAGCTTGAAGTGTAATCTCGAATTGTTTGTGTTCATTCTCCATGTATTTGAGTGCATTATCGACCACATTAACAACGGTACGTTTTAACTTCTCTGGATCCACAGCAGCCATAGCGGGACCAGACACCTGATTATTCCACTCTAAGGAAACGCCTTTATCCTCCAGATCGTATCTCAGCTCTTCAATGCTATCTTCAAGGAAATCAGCGAGATCAACTGTTTTGAACAGGAAAGGCTCTTGGTTTAAGTCGAGCTTTGAATACAAAAACAGTTCATCCACCAGCTTGTCCATGCTAACTGCTTTGGAGTGAATGATATTAACGTAACTCTCCATTTTCTCAGGCGTATTAGCCACTCCGTCACGAATACCCTCAATATAACCTTTGATATTGGTAATTGGCGTACGGAGATCATGCGAAATGTTAGAGATGAGCTCTTTGCGGTTCGCTTCGTCCTGTTGGCGTAACGCATAGGAGCGCTGCAATTGATTCCGCATGCTCTCAAACGCTTCGCTGAGTTGCCCAACTTCGTCATTGGAGTTTAGCTGAAGCTGAAAGGATAGATTGCCCTCTTTAATATGTTCGGCTGAACTTCGTAGTTGACTCAGAGGCTTAATGAAGCTACGAGTGATCCAGCGGAACAAGAGCAGATTGGTAATAATGAGGACACCGATAAGCAGGAGTGACATCACAGGGAGCAGCTTGCGAGTAAGTTCCGCAAAGGGACTTTTCTCACGAATGACGAAGATACTCCCCCGTTCCCCATCTGAATATTGAAAATCAAATTTCGCATACGCGTAGAATCGCTCACCAATATTGAAGGTGCTCCGAATCTGGTAATTGTTAAGGTCATAGGCAGGCAGTGCTTGCTTCAGTTCTGGCTGGTTAAACGTCAGTGATTCGAAGATCTGACTATTCTCCCGTCTGACGTAGAGTCCTGACTTCTCAGCTCGAAGCTTCATGTCATATTCACGCAACAAAATCTTGTTCTGCAGGTCGTCCGGGTCATTTTTGGCCAGAAACTTCATCTCTTGAAAGATCGATTCTCCCTGTTCAGTCAGTGGATTGATCTGATAATGCACCTTGTAGATATCGCGAAAACTCTGCAGATCCCCCGTAGCCGCAATCGTGTATAGGCTTGCCGTAAGCAGGATGAACAACAGACTTATAACGAGCATGCCCGTGAAAGACAGCAGCATTTTGATTCGAATTGACATAAGTTCCCCTTCTTAAACATGCAATTGGATTAGTTAGTGCACATGTTAACACAAGATCGATCCCATTGCCCATATTTTAAAAAAAGTGCTTCCGCATTCGCTATGTTGGTTCGGTTACCCCGCATGGAACCGTTTAATGCTAGTTTGAGCGGAGCCAAAAGCATCATTTTTCATTTTATATGTTGACAGTGATAATGATTATCAATAGTGTTGAAGTTAGTTTCACAGTAATTTATCTCAGCATGACCAGCAAACACTTTTGAAACGAGGTACGAAATGTGAAAGTAGATGTGAATCAATTAGCAGCGCATTTTGCACACATTCCTTTTCAAGTAGAAGGAATATATCGATATGCTAGAAATCCAGGCGTGCCCCACGCTGACTATACCGATTCTTTTCCTGGATTTGTATTTCCTCTGACAGGAAAGATTCAATTCCAATTTGATGGTACGCCCTATATCTTCTCACCAGGAAAAGTTGTGCACGGGGGTGCGAAAATGAAACTGGACCAAACCGTGTTTAATAAAAACGACTGGGAATACATCCTTGTTTTATACCGAATATGTAGTTCAGATCTCGATGAATCAAGCTTTTCCCATCAGCATTTTGAATTATCAACGGGTCAATCCCCTCGTCTGATCGAACTAATTACGCGTTTATGGCATGTGTATAATCAGCGTGGAGGCATGTCAAAGTTTCAGACCGAGATGCTGTTCCGCGATGTGCTGAATGAGGCCTTAATATGTGTGGATCATCGGCAAAATAGTAATGAATCAGATGCTTTATTCGAACGGGTCTCTACTCATATTCATGAAAACTATGATCATAGCCTGACAGTAACATCGCTCGCAGAGCTATATAATGTGAATCGCAATCGAATTTCTTATGTATTTAGAAGACATGCGGGCATGGGGCCAGCAGATTATATATTGAAATATCGTATAAATATGGCGCAACAAATGTTGTCTGCAAGTGACGCGTCTGTAAAACACATTGCCGAAACCGTTGGCATTGCTGATCCCTTCTATTTTAGTAGAGTGTTCAAGAAACAAAATGGTATTTCTCCTACTGAGTATCGCCAGAAGTTCATCAATAATCCATCCTGATTTCAACAGGCATCCATGTTATACCAAAGCTTAGATCAGTATACTGAACATATAGGATGAATACACAGGAGGAATGACGATGCACTATCAAGCTATTAAATTAAATGAGGAATTTTCGAAATTAAACGATCTTTGGTCTCCGAAACTCATTGGTGAAATGAATGACTATCAGTTTAAGATCGTTAAGATTGCTGGAGATTTTGAGTGGCACGTTCATGAAGAGACTGACAAGTTATTTTTTGTGCTCGAAGGGGAAATGATTATTGATTTTCGTGATGGGCAAGTGAAGATTGCTAAAGGTGAGATGTACATTGTTCCCAAGGGAGTTGAGATCAAGCCTTCCGCCGAAAAAGAATGTCATATCATGTTGATGGAGCCTGGAAGCGAAGTAAACACTGGCGGGACTAAGTCCGAATAAGCGTCAGATATTGGAACCAGGATGTGAATTTGTAATATCAGAGAGCCGATAACCGCGTAATAGGGTTAGCGGCTCTGCGTCTGTACGGCTAGCTCTTGGACATGCATTAATTTACATATATTAATCAGTAGCCTCTCGGTTATGTCACTTTTTGCTGGTCTTATTGATCAATTCCACACCATCGTATGCCAGACTTTCCACACTTGTTGTCTTCTGTAGTATGTAATGATCAAAAAAGTTCTTCGCATAGTCTGTAACAAGATTTCGCATCTCCACAGCATCCCGTTCACCTCTGAGTTCCTCATTAACACTGGTAAACACGATGTCACAGTAATCCAAATGTGCAACACGATCAACTGAGAAATAATAGGTTTCCATGCTATTGTTAGCGCCAATAACCGCATTCATATTATAGTTAGGTTCACAAAACAGGAACAAGAAGGGTTTCTTAAGATCGCTGTCAAGAAGTCCAAACGCACCGCTATCCAAGCCAATCCCGCAGGCGAACCGGTCGTCATCCCGGCAAACCATCGCCGTCGTAGGCCCTCCATAAGAATGTCCGACTATACCCATGCCGATGTCAAGCAGCAATCTACCCTTAAAGATGGAATTCAGCTCTCCAGAGTCCAGTTTGTAAAGGTAATCGGCTACATACCTTACATCTTCTGCCTGTGATTCACTGTACTCTGTTATCTTGGAAAGTATCGGTAGTGCAAGCACGTTACGGCACATCTCAATGGCAGTTTCATCGTCAGGACGCATCTCCATCTTACCAGTCAACGCCAGCATCTCTGGATCTTCACCAAACGCTGTAATGACATCGGAAAAATCCTTGGATACATTAAACAGGCGCCCATCTTTACGTTTATACATCGTGCTATTCTGATGGCCGATGCTCACCACAACATACCCCATGCTTGCCAAGTCTGTACAGAGCACTGTACCCCATTCTGGAGAACCACCCCCGCCGCAAACATAGAATAACACGGGATAGCGCTTTTCCTTCCCGGAGAGAGCAAGGTCGTCGTAACACTGTGTCTTGATATCTATAGAGAAAACATCCTTCAACGCAGTGACAAGTGGCTGCTCATTAAACATCTCGTAGACTTCAGGAAACATGTACGTTGATGTAGTCTTACCTTCGCTACTGTCAGACGGATAGTACACAAAAGCGGTCAGTTCTCTTTTGGAGTAATCTGATGCCGTGTATTCAAAATCTATCTGGGTTCGACCGACAGTATAGCCGCCAATTGGTTCTGGAAATACGTCATAGGTTTTCATTTTCTTTCCCCCTTGAGATCGCTAACCATTTCAGAATATTTATGATCTTCAAGCAGCCCATGCCCCATAAATTCAGCAAAGTACTTGCTGATCTTATGTTGCAGCTTAGAGTCCTTAATATCGAATTCTCTAAAAAACATAATTAAATTAAGCTGCATTGACTCAAACATAAAAGAAATCAGGTCGTCGTCAACATCAGGCCTTAGATATCCATCAACCCTCATTCGGCGTAAAATGTCCTTGATCATAGGGAATGACTCGCCCTTTAACACATTCACATATACTTTCAGCAAAATATCCTCAGGAATATATGAAAATGTTTTAGTCAATTTGATTTCCAACTCATTCAGTGGCTCGGTCACCATGCTATTTACGTTACCAAATAAGCCAGTAAGGAAATAGCTGTAAAGGGAATCTTCATTACTGTTATTAAAATATGCAGCTCTTTTCTGGGTCACATTACGTATTAAGTGACAATAAAGGTCATCTTTGTCTTCAAAATACCGATAAAATGTTCCGGGGTGCATGGACAAACTATCCAAAACCATCTTCATAGATATATCCTCGTAAAGGTTATTAACAAAAAGCTGCATAGCGCTATTCGATATGTCCTCGCGCCTTGCTTCATCTAAACGAAAGAAAGTATTTTTTGGCATAGACTACTCCTTAATGTGAGGTGTGAACTGATTCACACTATACCGATAATAAATTCACAAGTCAACTAGTCTTGAAAGATATCATTATAAAAAGATTCAGGAAGAAATATGCTAGAGCCGCTGATCATCGTGATCAGCGGCTCTTTGAGATCTTTGTATTATTGTTCTTTAATTGGTAACGTATGAATATCGGATCAGATATATATTCAGCGAGGAAGCACTTCAAGCACCTTACCGCTTCCATCATCGATAATACGTATCTTATTGTCATCTATGAGTTGAATACTACCATCTGAATTCAAAATTTCATGCGGCTCCATTACCCCATGAGCAATGGATTTGCGAATCAGACCTTTATTTTTGAATACCAACGTGTAAAGATCGTAGTCTTCTGTTTTTCGATTAGTATGTTCAATGATGACAATAAGTAGATTTTGGGGACTCCTCTTGAAATTTATCTTGAGATCATGAGTATTCACATTAATGTCCTTTATACCTAACGGAATTGAACTCTTTTGTCCAGTAGAAGTATTCGTAATTTCAAGATCTCCTTTTGTAGCGCGAATGACATAGGTGTAACCCATGTCGCTACCATAAAAAGTATCGGTATAATTGCTCAGCCCAGTCACGGTTATCTTATTCGTTTTCGTATCTCGATGAGTCACTTCCCCGTCCAAAGCAGATGCAAGAAATCTAATGGGCACATAAAGTTGACTAATATACGACACAGGTTCTGTGCCCATATCTACTTTTTGACCATCCACTTCGGCAATTCTGCTTCCCAAGTGCACAACGATATGCTTCTCACTGCTCTTTAGTACGGCCGTCTTATCATCTTCCATCCCCCACACTAGGCCTGCCTTAATACCCAGTGAGAAAAAGTTTCCGTACGTGACTCCATCCTTGATTAACGTCTCAACATGGTTAATACGACCGTCAGCCCACTGAATTTCCAAATCAACGTATTTGGATGCCGCTTCAGATTTTTGAGGCCCCAGTGGTAATAACACCGACATCACTAATGCAACGGCAACTACTTTTCTCATATGCTTCATCTTCACAGCGGCTCACCCATTCCATGTAATTTTTAACTATAGAATAGTAACGTTAGATTCCAATAAAAGTTTGATCAGCTTAAGACAGAAATTGGATTCCTGATAACAAAAAAAAGCCGCTAATATAGCGACTTTCATTGGTACTATGCTCTTAGCACGAAATTGCCATTACAAGCCTAGATCATCAGCAAGTCCTTCAACGCCTGTGAAGATGGAATCTCCGTATCCCCAGAAGTTGTTGAAATCAATAATGTAGATTTTCTTGTTTTTAACTGCGTTAATGTTTTGTACCTGCTTGTTGGCTAGCAGCTTTTTAATCGTTTCTTCTGGATCAATACCACCAGCATATCTAGAAATAATCATGGCATCCGGATTAATCTCGATTAGCTTCTCGAGACTGAGTGTGCCGGTTTCATTAATCAGCATATTATGCATATTGATTAATGACATTGCACTTTCAATAAACGTATCTCCGTTTCCGTTGTAGATTCCAATAGTTCCATCACCATTATCTGAAAAAGATGCATAGTTGATCGTTTCAGCGCTAGCTCGGGCAGACAACGCAGTCTCGCGAGCTTTAAGAGTCTCAATATATGCAGCTGCGTTCGCCTGTACGTTGAATATCTCACCTAATTCAGTAATGTCCTGATACAGACTATCTAACGATGCATCAGGAACACTGGTGCTTTGCACGTACGTTTTAATCCCCATATCATTTAAGCTGCTTACTGTACCAACGCCCCAATCAGCATCCTCAAACAATCCACCACGCCCCACAACCAGGTCAGGCGAAGCGCCTATGGTCACTTCCTTACCGACATAGCCTTCAGCCAGCACAGGAATTTTTTTGAATTCATCAGCGATATCGTCAGGTACACTACCGAAAAGCGCTGCAACTCCAACAATTTTGTCAGTCAAACCAAGACGGATCATTAATTCAGCCGCACCTTGTGTATTGGCAACAACCCGTTCAGGTACCTTATCGAACGTTTGATCCTTCTTCACCCATGTGCCATTCTCTGTTGTGTAATTTGAAACGGTTACCGGGTAAGTTGTTTCAGCAGGTGCTGAAGCGTCTGCGTCGGTTTGTTCCCCATTTTTTGCTTCATTCGTGGCGCTGCTCTCCGCAGCTTGCTGTGAGCTGCCATTTGCATCTTCACTGCCACCATTGCTGCTTGAACACGCTGCGAGCACCAGAATCATTGCAGTAATCAAACAAAGAAACATTCCTTTTTTAACGGATACCAACATGTAAATAATCTCTCCCTTTTGAATTCTCTCTTGTCTTTTAGACCAATATGTAAAATAACTATTGTCAGTATACAGTAAATGTCGAAGTGTGTAAATGAGAACAATAATCAATATCATTCATCGAAGGTTACGTTCCCTAATGATATACCCGAAACTTTAAAAAAACCAAGTTCATCTCCTTTGTACGGAATTGAACTTGGTTTCTCTTTTATTTATCTATTCATTACGTGCCTGGTTAACCTTGGCGATAAGTTCATTAATAATTTCATCAGGTGACCGCTCATTCATCCATTGTTGGCCGAACATTTGGAACACTTTGATCATCGGGAAATCTGCCCAGAATCCCACAAACTCCTCGTTAAGATATACCTTGTCCGTAACGTGCTCGTTCATTTCATTCAGGCAATGCTCCAATTCCTTTTTCGCCACAGGATCACTCATCCACTCACTGAGCAGACTGAATTTGTGGAACGTGATTTCTTCCTTACCAAAGTCACAATGCAGACGTTCCGTAATTCGGAGATCTTTGGACGAGCTGCCAAGTGAAATTTGGAAAAACCCGGTCTCTGCCACCCAACGGTTATACTTGGTGTTGTAATATGAGAAATCTCTCTCTTCCAGTTCAAAAGTAATTTTGCGTTTTTCACGCGGCTCCAGTTCAACTTTGGCAAAAGCTTTTAATTCTTTCTCTGGACGGGTCCATGTGCACTCTTCATCGTGAACATACAGTTGAACAACTTCTTTCCCCTTGCGCTTACCGGTATTTTTTAATTGGAAGGACACAGTAACACCGGTATGGGTCTGAGCCACTTCCAGATCCGTATACAAAAACGATGTGTAAGACAATCCGTGTCCAAACGGGAATTGAGGTGCCAGTTCTTTCCGGTCATAATATCGATAACCCACGAACAGGCCTTCGCGATAATACAGTTTGCCGTTCTCTCCGCGAATTCGCATATGTGAAGGGTTGTCCGATAGTTTGACGGGGAATGTCTCAGACAGCTTGCCCGAAGGATTCGTCTGTCCGAATAATACATCTGCAATCACTTTACCCATGCCTTGACCCGACAACCAAGAATGAATCACACCAGGTACATGCTGTACCCATGGACGCATCGCCAGTGCGGAACCGCTACTCGTTACGACAATACACTTGGGCTGAACTGCGGCTACCGCAAGAATCAATTTTACTTGATGCTCGGGAAGATCAATGCCTTGCAAATCATGCATTTCGGATTCCGCATATTCCGGTTGGCCTACAAACAGTACAGCAACATCGGAATTCATGGCTATTGACACGCTTTCCTTGATTAGCTCATCATTGATAGAGTCATCCTCCGGGTACCCTTCTGCATAATTCATGGTCATGGCATCGCCAGCCAGATTTTTTATCTCGTCCCATGGAATATCGACTCTTGTAGGCGTTACCTTCGCACTGCCCGCTCCCTGAATTCTCGGTTTTTTGGCAAACCGCCCGATCACGGCAATCGACGCAATGGACTCCTGCCCTAGCGGGAGAATCGCGTTCTCATTTTTCAGAAGCACAATACTCTCGGCCGCCGCTTTACGCGCGAGTGCATGATAGTCCGAATCTGGAGAAGAATCCATGTCTTTCTTGCCCGTTACCCGCTCAACCAGCTTCAAAATCCGGCCCACGCTGCGATCTAACTGTTTTTCGGAAAGGCTTCCGTTCTGGACCGCTTCAATGATTGCTTTGGCATTGTAATGAGCAGGACCTGGCATCTCCAGATCAAGCCCGGCCTTCAGACCGCGTATGCGATCATTGACAGCAGTCCAGTCGGATAGGACAACACCTTCATAACCCCACTCTTTTCTCAAAATGTCATGTAGCAAATGTTCGTTCTCGCTCGTATATGTTCCATTCAATAAGTTATAAGAACACATGACCGTCCAAGGGTCGGATTTCTTAATAATTCGTTCAAAGGCGCTCAGGTAAATCTCGCGAAGCGTTCGCTCGTCGATTTCCGAACTGGTCACCATTTTCTCGAACTCCTGGTTGTTGCCGGCAAAGTGTTTGACAGAAGCGCCCACGCCTTCGCTTTGGATCCCGTTTATAAAAGCTGCTCCAAGTTCACCCGTCAAGTATGGGTCTTCCGAATAGTATTCGAAGTTTCTTCCGCCGAGCGGCGTTCTTTTCATATTGACACCGGGTCCAAGCAACAGCTCGACGTCCATCGTTTTCGATTCCTGTCCTAGGGCCACACCGACTTCATGCAACAATTCCGTATTCCACGAAGAACCGATGGCTGAACCTGTAGGGTAACAGGTTGCGGGTACATTTTCCGTTGTAATCCCCATTTCTTCATCGCTGTTTGTTTTACGGATGCCGTTTGTCCCATCGTACATATGAACTGGCGGAATGTTTAACCGCTCGATTCCTTTTGTCATCCACATATTCAATCCTGCGCAGAGTGAAGCTTTCTCGGCCAACGTTAATGCCGTCAACAATTCATTGATTGATTTATCCATAGTACTCACCCTTCTAATATCAATTTTGTTCCTGTTCTTTCTTCAGTTCCTGTGCATCATACAGTTTGAAAAACGGAAACCAGACAATAAATACAATCACCAGGACGACCGCCAGCAAGATAAGCCCATTGAGTCCGGACATAATGTAGGTGGACAGGCCGATCGGCGTGTACCATAGCTGGAAGATCTGGCTCGGAATCCGCACCCAACCCCAGTCGAGAGCCAAGTACACAATCACCGGTGTGATAAGTGAATTAATCCACATCGGCACCATGAGTAATGGATTAAAGGCAATCGGTGCACCGTATACGACAGGTTCATTAATGTTGAACAAGGACGGGATAATAGTCGCCTTGCCGACAGATTTCAGTTTTTTCGAACGTGCCATCAGGAACCAAACAACTAACGGCAAAGTCGCACCCATACCGCCAATACCCAGCCAGCCGGAGAAAAAGGTTTCAAATGTGTTGATATTGACCGGATCTTGTCCCGCTGCGACAAGAGCTGCATTTTCTTCGATTGCAGGTATCCAGATTGCGTACCAGATCGGTGTCATGACCCACGGGCTTACGCCGAAAGAATACAGTACAACACCAATGAAATTGAACAATAAAAATCCGGTTAAGCTTTGTCCAACGGCATTGATCGGCTCAAATACGTTCACGATCAGTCCAAAAATATCAAAATGAAGCTGATATACAAGCAACCATCCTGTTGTTAATACCAGGGCGATCGGGACGAGAAAATCGAACCAGTCCATAATGAATTCGGGAAGTGAAGACCCTTTTTTAAAGAACGAAAATTTGTTACACATGATCATTACAAGAGCGACAAATACACCTACCAACAGTGCTGTAATCATCCCCGAGGGTCCAAATCGTTCAAGGATGAACTGAATGGTACCGTCTTCGTTTACCGTCGGGTTAAGCAGCATAACGAACAGAGATATCCCCGTCATTCCTGCCAGCAACTTGATTTTGTGTCGTTCTCTTTTTTCCATCACGACATAAGGCGTCAAAAAAGCAATAAACAACCCCAGTAAACCGAAACTGAATGTCGTGATGGGTGTCAGGTCCGGCATTCCCGGAATGAAATCCTGCAAAATCGAAATCAATGTAATAATCGAACCGATGAAAATCATCGGAATGGCGACCATGATGGCTTCTTGAATCGAAGAAACCCAAATATTGTTCGTAAACGCCTCCAATCTTGGCGCAAACGAATCTGTCATCCATTTCATGAAACGCTTCATCCAAAACTCCCCCTGTCTTCCTCTAAGCTGCCACAACCATAGTATATCGATTTGTGTTAACGCTTTCTTGTTGGAACTTGCCGCATCATGGATCGTTTTTTGCCCAATTCATCGCTATTGTTCTAGCTTGCCAGCCTGAACAAGAAATAAACAACAAAAAACATCCCTTCAATACTGAAAGGATGCCTTAAGAGTACTTTTTTAATATTGTTTATCCAAAATGAGCAGCATTACCCCATGCGGTGGAAGCAAAATCTCTCTGCGCCAACTTTCATCTCTTACCATCTCTGTCCCCATAACGGGTCCACTCCTACCGTTTAGATAGGCGATTTCTTCTTCCGTCAGGGAATAGGGCGATCCCATGCGGGTCCACTCATCAAATACCGATCCATGCTCCCGGTCCAGTTGATAACTGGTGCATTTATAAGGACCCTCGAGATTGCCCAGGGTAAGTTCATAAGCTTTGCTGCCTTTTTCCTCAAATACGTCATAGCGGGTTGAGCTGGATAATTCCGACCAATCTCCACTTGCAAACAGCTGGTCTACGTGAACATAGTGATAGAACAAAAATTGCATGCTTCCATCCCTTTTTCGGGTTCCAACATAACCGTCTCCCTTGACCATCAGCTCATCCCCAAGCTTTTGCATAAGCTCAAATGCATAATAGCTGGGTTTCTTCAGCCCATCGCGGTTAATCAGGCCAAAACCTCCGTAGAAAGGAGAAGCGGGAACGATACTTTCTTCGAATACATCGGTAAAGGACCAGAAAGCCATCGCTTTCACGTCACCGAGCGTGTTCATGGTGTGGTAAATGACAAATGGAGCCATGAACATGGTATCGTGTAGCAAGTTACGGTCATACAGCGAAAAGTTCCACTCGGTGACATGAAGTTCAACATGACCGTACGATGACGCATTCATTTTTTGCTGCATTAGCTCAATACTCTCTTTATAAAAAGCAGGGGGCATGATTTGGGTTAAACGATCCTCTTCAACTTTGAGCTTGGGATACTCCGAATAGATGTGGAATGAGAAAAAGTCGAGATCCACTTCCCGCTTGTGGCAATAGGACAAAAATTCCTCCGCCCAGGTATCATTCCAGATAGATCCGTAACCCATAGCTGGACCCCCCACCTTCAATTCCGGCAAAATTGATTTGATGGCATGAACGGTCGATTCGTAAAACGCAAAGTATTCTTCCTTGCTTCCTGCCCAACAAACACCAGCCAGGTCAGGCTCGTTCCATACTTCGAAATACCACCGTCTCACCTCTTCCGCCCCATAACGATTTAAACAATGACGAACGAATTCGCCAACAAGCGCCTGCCACTTGGCAGGGTCGGATGGCGGGCTGATATTCCCCCTCCACCAAAACAGCGTTTCTTTGGATCTCGCCAGTTGGCTAGGCATGAAACTTAATTCCACAAATGGCCGAACGCCTTGATCCAGCAGGAAATCATACAACTTGTCCACATAAGACCAATTATAGATGGGGATGCCCTGCTCGTTTTCGCTGTACACCATCATCTCGTCATTGAAGATGCCGTGAAATCGAATATATTGAAAAGGTACTTTGCCTTTCAGCGTGGAGAGCTGCTTCCGCCAATCTTCACGCAAACCTTCAATGGCTCTCCCCGCCGTCATGGTCATATTCCAGTGCTTTTCATAGACAGACGACGTCTGATCCGCACGAATTTCAATGCTAGTTTGGTCTGACAGATGTGCAGACGTTACAGGGAGCGTGTCCTGATCGGCATCTACCTTAGCATCCAGATATCGATACAGTGAGCCAATCGCATTCAACGTTTCCATCTCGTAATAATCTCCGCTTGAAGATTCCTCATACGTTTTGGGCTTGCGGTTCACATTCAACTGATGGGGTTCCGGTGTACGTAAAGCTTCCCGATAGGAACCGGGCGTGCAGCCGTACTTTTCCTTGAAGTATTTGTTAAACAGCTTCACATTGGCAAATCCGCAATCCAGCGCAATCTCAGAAATGTTTTTATCGTTTGCAGCCAGCTGAGCCTGAGCCTTCTCCAATCGAATGAGCGTCAAATACTTTTGGAAAGGTATTCCGATTTTGTCGGTGAAGAAGTGGGAGAAATAATGCAAACTTAAATGTTCGGAATGCGCCATATCCTGCAGCGTAATCTTCTCATTGTAGTGTAGATCAATATATGTGAGGACCCTGTTCAGTCTCTTATAGTCATAATCCCTGCTGCCTTCTTCCAATAGGGCATTGGTTCCACTGGAAAAACACCTTTGCAGGTAGCCGCATAACATCTGTAATCTGCCTATTGTGAAATTTTGATAACCCGGTGTTTTTTTGTTAATCTCCCATACCATCTGCGCAAGATATTGTTTAATGCTATGCAGCCGGGGAGCGTCTTGCTCCACATTCAAGGCAGAGTTACAGGTGATAAAGGTATTATTGTTCATCAACTCAGGACCGAATTGCAATGTCAATAACACGTTGTCCTGATTGGTTCGTTCGATCTTGTGGACTGACATACTGTTAACCACGATCACATCATCTTTTTGCAGTGTATATTGCTGCTGGTCCAGATACATGATGATTGAACCGTGGAGCACATATACAACTTCCACTTCCTTATGCCAATGGAAATCAATATGTTTTACCGAGTTCACGAAGAGTTTCATAGGCAGATCGTCCTGATGTTGAATAAACTCGTATAGATAGCGAATTGTCTGCACCTTCCTTCATACCGATTATTATAGGCACAGCATTTTGAAGATATCAACAAACTAAACAGTAATAACAAAAAAGCCGATCAATTAAGTTCAATTGATCGGCTCTTCTATATAAATGTTCAAATTACCTATTCAACCAGATGCCCTGCTATCTTACCAACCGCGGTTGGACATGCGCTCTTCAGGAGCCAATTTAGAAATTTCGATCCCTTTCATCGGGGCGCCCAAGTTTTTGGATACTTCGGCAATCAATTTGTAATCCGTGTAATGTGTTGTCGCTTCAACGATTGCACGAGCGAATTTCTCCGGGCTATCTGATTTGAAAATACCTGATCCTACAAACACACCATCTGCTCCCAGGTGCATCATTAATGCTGCGTCTGCTGGTGTAGCTACACCGCCTGCTGCAAAGTTAACGACAGGAAGTTTTCCATTTTCATGTACTTCGCGCAGTAGCTCATAAGCTACACCCAGGTTTTTTGCTTCAGCGTACAGCTCGTCCTTGGACATGTTTTGCACTTTACGGAGCTGGCTGTTAATTAGACGCATATGACGAACTGCCTCAACAATGTTACCCGTTCCAGGCTCACCTTTTGTACGAATCATCGATGCTCCCTCACCAATACGGCGAAGAGCCTCTCCCAAATCTTTCGCTCCACATACAAATGGTACAGTGAACTCATGTTTATCAATATGGAACACTTCGTCTGCAGGTGTAAGAACTTCACTTTCATCGAGATAATCCACACCTAGGGATTCAAGCACTTTGGCTTCTATGTAATGACCGATACGCGCTTTGGCC
This sequence comes from Paenibacillus amylolyticus, assembly GCF_001570725.1. Classification (GTDB taxonomy): domain Bacteria; phylum Bacillota; class Bacilli; order Paenibacillales; family Paenibacillaceae; genus Paenibacillus; species Paenibacillus amylolyticus_A. The sequence continues at coordinate 2,176,323 of NZ_BCNV01000001.1, read as the reverse complement.
ATAACTGGAATAGACACAACTTTCATAACCTCTTCAACGATCGTTGGATCAGCCATACGAGCTACACCGCCAGCTGCGCGAATATCAGAAGGCACCCGCTCAAGAGCCATAACTGCTGTTGCCCCAGCCGCCTCAGCGATTTTAGCTTGCTCTGCATTCATAACGTCCATGATGACGCCACCTTTTTGCATCTCAGCCATTCCTCTTTTTACACGATCTGTACCTGTTTGCATGATTGTATTCCTCCTATGAACTTTGGGTGGTTTTCAATAAAGGCATCGCTCTAAACTATGATTTAGTATAGAATGAGAATGGTCATATAAAAAGATCCAATAATTTTGGTTTTTATTGTACCACTTGAATTATAACTCTGGAGGTCCTATGCAATTTCATGTAGCTTACAGTTCATATTTGAACCGAAAATATACGAAGATGAAGGCTCTCTATCATGCCATTCGTGATGCTATTCATGAAGGTAATCTTATACATGGCGAGAAGTTACCCTCGACTAGAGAGTTAGCCGCGACGTATCACATTTCCAGAGGAACCGTGAATCAGGTCTATGATACATTGACTGCTCAAGGTTACATTCAATCAGAGCATGGAAGAGGAACCTTTGTTGCGTATCAGTTGGATTTAAGCAATGATTCGTCCACCGTGAAAGCTTGTAACCATCACTTATCAGCCTGGGGAAATCGTATTCAGCAGTTTGAACAGCTGACAACTCAAAGAAATGCACAAACCAATGCTCCAACACATGATTCCAGAATGGATCGCAACGAAGTGATCGACTTTAGCAAATACCAACCTGATTTATCCAAATTCCCTTACGATGAATGGAATAATCGATTGTATGCAGAGATACGGCAGCGTGAGCATCACCTGGAAACAACCTCTGCGATGGTCAGTTCAACCGGGGATCCGAGATTGAGAGAAGCCATTGCTGCCTACCTTCGAAGAATGCGGGGAATTCAAGTCGATCCGGATCATATTGCAGTGACTGCAGGCTCCATGCAAGCTATAGCTCTTCTCACTCAATTACTTGCAGATCCTGGGGATCACGTCGTGACGGAAAGCCCTTGTTATGTCGGGATTTCTAAAGCCATTTTGGCTGCGGGTGCACAGTTGATTGAAGCCAATCTCGATGGTCAGGGCGTTGTGCCCCAAGACTGGGAAGCGCGTATGTTGTTTGTCACGCCGTCACGACAGTTTCCCACTGGCGAAATGCTCAGCCTTGAACGCAGACAAACCTTGCTGGACTGGGCACATCGTCATGATGCCATGATTGTCGAGGATGATTATGATAGTGAATTCCGATATCGCGGAATGCATGTTGAACCGCTGAAAACACTTGATAAAGCAGGACGTGTAATCTACCTGGGCAGCTTTACGAAAACCTTGCCTTTTGAAGTACGACTTGGTTTTGTGGTTCTTCCACCTACCTTGGCAGATACCTTTAGAAAGGCACAGGCATTATACGAGCCAAGACCCGTCAACCTGATCGAACAACGGGCATTAGCTGCATTCATGACAAGCGGTCAATATGAGCGTCATCTGCGCAGGATGAATCGATTATACAGTCGCAAATTCGATCTGTTACTCAAACTTTTGAACAAGCAACTTTCTACATGGTTTGATTGGGTGGAGAATGAAGCGGGTCTGCACGTGTTTGGCTGGTGGCGAGGTAATGTGTCCACGTATGAGGCCTTTCGGGCATCGGCTAAGTCACAAGGTGTGGTATACTCAGAAGTCAGCAGTTCAACGTCAGTTGGTACGAAGTATGGTATATATTTATCTTTTGCACATTTGTCAGATGAACAGTTACAGGAAGGCGTATCCAGATTGAAAAACGCCGTCACAGCCTCTTTGTGAGGTACATCGTCTCCAAAATGTGGTACAAGAAGATCATCATTCGGAAGAGGGGCGATCGTTATGAATTGGTTAAATGAACTCTATAAAATAAATAAGCGGGAACCGAACAAGGAAATCGAACGTTCTTTGGTTAATGCCATCTTCCGAATATATGACCGGTTCCCCCGAATCGGTCTAAGAGAGCGGATCGGACAGCAAGAAATGTCTCTCGACATAGCCGATGCTTATATCCAAGGACATAACGCCATGATTGAAGCTGGTGTCGGAATCGGTAAGTCTTTTGCGTACCTGATTCCAAGTCTGCTCACGAATCAAATGTCTCAGAAACCAGTCATTATAGCTACATCCTCCATTCAGCTCTCTGAACAGATACATAAAGATTTAAGGACTATTGGAAGCAGATTGGGATTCACAACGGTTCGTTCCGTCGTGGGCAAAGGCATGGGCCAGTATGCTTGCCGAAGCAGGGCAGCGGAATTGATCAGTCTTGATGATGCTAACTCCTCCGTGTCTACCCTCGCCCAGCGCATATTAGATTATGAAATTGATGAAAGAGCCGATATTAAAGCTGGAGTTAGTGATGCCGAATGGTCCCACGTTTCCGTGAATGATTGCACATTTGAACGTTGCCATCATAAAAATGCATGTTTGTTCTACGATATGAGAGCGAAATTAAATGCAAAAACTCACGAAATTGATTTTATTATCGTGAACCAGGACTTGCTCATACGGGATTTGATGAAGAAAAAAGAAGGAACCAAGAGCATCATCTCGGAACAGCCTGCTCTGATCGTTGTTGATGAAGCGCATAATCTGGAAGCAAAAGTTCGAGATGCCAGAACACTTGAGTTCACTTATCGGGGAATCTGCCGCATTCTGGATACCACGGTGCAGCTTCTAACGAAGCAGTCCGGGGATAAAAGTCTCTTCTCACAATCCAAGTTCATCAAAAACTGCGCTGAGCGCATCTTCAAACAGGTAAACGCGGATCTGCTCCACCACGCCAAGCAGGATAACGACCGAATCAAAGTGTCGGAGATCAAAGGAATACCGTTGAACCAAGTCTCAAACGATTTGAAAGATTTCAGTCTACGCCTGTCCATTTTGACTTCTCGCCACGAGCGGGAGATCGATGACGCTTTTGAAGCCATCAACGGGCTTATTACTCTCATTGGTGTCTTATCTGAACTGGAGGACAACTATCTTTTATGGGCAAGCAGTCCCCTGGGAGTAGCTACGATCAGCATCTGTCCCAAAGATATAAGCCAATTTCTGAAATACACTTTATTTAATGGCAAGGCCCCTGTAATCCTGACGTCGGCAACGCTGTGCCAAGGCGGAGATACATTGGAGGAAGAATACTCTTATTTGACGCGCTCTCTGGGCTATAAGGGGGATTTTATGGATCGCAAATCCTCCCCTTTTGACTACACCAACCATGCCATGATGTACATCTCGAACAAAGTTCCCTCTTACCACCATGACCAGCGCGAAAACTATCTTGAAGCAGCTTACCAAGAAATGGTTCAACTCTGTAATCTAACTCAGGGAAGAACAATCGTCCTTTTTTCAGCAAAGGAGGACATGAAGTACATTCACAAGAAGTTGATGTCAGAGCTTAATGAATATTCATGGGCAGTCCATGTTCAAAAAGAAGGATCTTCACAGGACAGTGTCATCGCCGAATTCAGGAAAAGCAAAGGAGTACTCCTGGGTACCGGTGTATTCTGGGAAGGCGTGAATATCGAGGGTCCTGACCTGTCACAGGTCATTATTTTCCGTCTGCCCTTCCCTGTTCCATCGGATCCTGTTTATGAATATAAGGCATCTGTAACGGAGAATTCGTTCATGGAGGTGTTTGTACCGGACATGCTTCTTCGGTTACGGCAAGGAACGGGTCGTTTGATTCGAAGTGAAACGGACCTTGGCATACTCAGCATACTTGACTCTCGTCTCAGCGCAGCGGCCAAAAAGAGTTATCGGGAACAGGTGCTGGACACGTTACCGTTCAAAAAACTGACAGAGGATTTTGCGGTTTTGGAGAAGTTTGTCCAAAATAAAGGAATACGACGTACGGATTAGAAGTGGAATAACACGTAACCTTGAAAAACTGCCTAAATTACATGAAGCAGCCCTTCCACCTATCAAGCGGAAGGGCCAATTTAAATGCTGGAAGTAAGATTTATGCTACAATATATTCCAGATCTACGAACCCCAAAGGAGGCATTACCATGGTTGAAAGACCAACTACTGATGAATATGCAGCTTATTATGAAGGGTACATCAAGCTTGTTCCTGAAGGGAATATCATCGAACACTTAGAGCTGCAAGCCAACATCGTACCAACTTTGCTTTCTTCATTGACCGAAGAGCAAGCAAATTATCGTTACGCTGAAGGCAAATGGAGCGTGAAAGAGGTCATCGGCCACCTTTTGGATAACGAACGAATCATGAGCAGCCGATTGCTTCGTATCGCCAGAGGCGACCAAGCGAATCATCCCGGCTACGATCAGGACGTGCTTATGCAGACCCACCCGTTCAATGCATATACCCTGGCCGATTTGAGTGAAGAATATGCCGTCACACGTCGCTCAACCATCCTTATGCTCCGTCGCCTCACGCCGGAAGCTTGGCTCAGTAGAGGGATCGTCAGTGATAATCCTGCTTCAGCTCGATCAATCGCCGTTATTATGGTTGGACATGAGCTCCACCATTTATCCGTACTTCGCGATCGCTATTCGTTAGATTTGAATTTATAAAATTCATTCAAAAAGACTTTGAACCTTCATTCTCTGTAGGATCAAAGTCTTTTCTCAACAATCGTTTTATCGTTCAAATTATCGTTCAAAATGAATCAGATGTGCGTCCTCTCGCAAGGATAACGTGCAATAATGATTCAGAATCGGAATGTCCCCATTGAACTCAATGGGTAGTACCACATAGCTGGACTGAAAGTAATCCGATCCATTCCAGCGATCCGAAAAGTACAGGTACTCCTCCTCTGATCGCTTCAGCACAAACGCTGGTTGCGTTCGATATGTCGTTTCATCGCCAAAATCGCTGAGCATCCCCCATGGACCATCCATCATATTAGCCATCGCGTATTTCCCTTGATTGGGAGCCCAACCCGTGCAAAATGAGGTCACCATATAATACTTCCCGTTCCGCTTGAAGACGGCTGGCGCTTCTCGATACTCCCCCTGCCATAGCTTTCCGACAAGGCTTTCGACATTCAGGTAATCCTCCTGTAGACGATAGATGTGAAGGTCCGCATTGTCTCTGGCAGCCGAAATAAAATATGCCGTCCCGTCATCGTCCTGAAAGAGCGTGCAGTCACGCGACATATACCCGTACGGATTAAAGCTGCCATGATACACGAAATGACTATCCGGAGAATCCGATGTGGCAATGGCGCATGCGGCATCGTTGTAATTGTTACCATTCTCATAGTGAGCCCAAAGTACATACTTTTTGGTCACCGCGTTGAAAAGCACTTTAGGCCGTTCGAGATTTACTTTTCCACCTTTATCGTTCACTAATCCCAGATTTGTCCGAACTCGAATGGGTGCAGCTGGCGTAGAGGTCGTCAAAATATGGTTTCGAAACTCCCAGTTGAATAGATCTTTGGAACGGTAACAACTCACATATATATCGTCTCTCCGATCTTCGCCATACCAGTAATAATAGTCGTCATGGAATAACATATGTCCACCATGGGCATGGATCGGATTACCATTTGAATCATTCCAGATGCCACCATTGATTAATTGAATATTCACATCGTTACCTCTCTTCTTTTAGGAACATCGTTAATTGGTGCCCGATCCAAATACCTTCACTTCCCAAAGTCTTGGCGTGTACCAATTGTTTGGATTGTTATGAAGTGCCGCATTTTGCATATTAATTCGTACATACCTGGCAGCAGTGCTTGATAGCGTATCTGATGTGAAACCGTAAGATGTATTATTGGTTCGATCCAATGCCACGGTCCAGTTTACATTATCCGTACTGGTCTCGATTTTGTATTTGTAATAACCTTCGGAGCCTTTTTGCATCCACCAGGAGATTTGCACATTATTCAATTGCTGAACGGAACCAAGGTCGACCTTCCACCAATGTGGCCAGGAACTGCCTGTGCCGACCCATTCGGTTTGATAGTTACCATCATTAGCATAACTTGCCGGATTCGTTCCGGTAGCTGTTTGCGCTGTTGCAGGTTTACCTTGTGACAGCAGTTTCCCATTTTGAACGGGAACGACAACATCATCACTTGTATTGTATAGAACTTGATCAAAATAATCATAAAATGCGTAACCATCGGAGAACCAAACGGGAAGCAGTCGTTCCTCCGTTGTTCCATTTTGCGTACCTGCCCAGCCAAACATCCAGCGATATGCAACCATAACTACGTTGTTACCCGTATCTGGCTTCACCCGCATAACGGAACCCGACTGCGCCGAGAAGGTTGACGTGTTGCCAATTGTCCGTAATTCAGACCAATCTCCGTCTATGCTATTTGCTGATGAATACAAAGGTATACTCGGATACCAACCTGCCGCTTGGGAAGAGAACAAATAATAAATGCCATCTTTTTTGATCATCTTAGGCAGTTCTCTATGTTGATTTTGATAAATAACAGAAACTTGATAATCCACATCCAACCAATCGGAGGTTAACTTATACAAAATTGTGTCCGAATTATTATTAGCCGTAGAGATCAGATAGGCCGAATCATCATCATCTTTGAAAATGGAGATATCCCTTGATTGGTTTCCTTCCGGCCGAAAGCTTTTGTGAAAGGTAAAGTCTTCTCCAGGCGTGGCTGAAGCCACCGATACCCTGGCAAGTGTGTAGTCTGTACTGTTTTCATAGTGAGCCCAAAAAACAAACTTATTCGTAGGTGCATGGTATAGGATATTAATCCCCTCAAATTTAGAATTCGCCAGATCGGGATGATCCGTGTAGGAAAGGACCACTTTGTCGTTACCGTATGTGATGTCATCCGTTGACGTCTGTTGAATCATTTCGCCAAAACCGCCTGATGACTTTTGTACGAAATTGAATCTGTAGTAGGTATCTCCAACTTTAAGTTCATTGGGGAGCATAAGCGTTGATTGCGTTGTGTTATCAAAAGTTGTGAGGTTCTCTGGAAGGCTGAAAGGGGTATATTCTGGTGAGACAGCAGAGGTTAACAAGGAAGTTCCGCCATATGCCTTCACTTGATATTTGTACGTGCTACCTAGATTGAGGTCATAATCATCCGTCGTTGTACCGGTTAGGGTCTGTAATAAATGATAGGTCTCATTGTTCTCGGATCTATACAACTCGTATGCAGTCGCTCCCTGAACAGGTGCCCAATGGATTTTGGCATTGGATACTTCGGATTCATTCTTCAATACAAACAGTGTTGCAGCAATATGGGTCTCTTCACCAGCAGCGTGAACGGTTTGAGCTGAGGACGTTAAATGAACTGTTAACAACATCAATGCAATGACGATAGCCATCCACGATTTACCTTTGATCATGTCTCATCATCTCCTTTTTTAGAAGACCAACCTTCCAGTTGGCGGAAGGCTGATCCAGGTGATACTTGACTTTATTTCAAATTCATCAGTGTCATTACATCTGTCTCACTAGCTTGGTTGTACCAATCGTTAACTTCTTGGATTACGGTGTCTCCACCTTTTTCGTGCCACTGCTGGACAAAGGTATCAAATGCTTCAAGCGGCTCATTGCCATATATAATTTTGGTGAACGTCTCTTGTTCCATGGTGGTCAACTGTTCCCACACATTTTGCATCGTTGGCGTTGGTGGACCGTTAAACTCATTTGGCAGTAAAACATCCCTGTTTTCATACGAAATCCGGTATCCATCCTGCGTCGTTTGATCTTTTGAAGCGCTTTGAATGAGGACGCCCGTGTCGGCTTTAACTCCATTCGCCAGATCGTAGTACGATTGGCCGGGACCATCAACACTCGGTGTATTTTTGGTAAATGCCATTTTGCCAACGCCTTGCACAGCCTCTAATGGCGTATTAAATTTTGTTGGATCGAAAGTGACTTCGTCATTGACGATATCGTAATCGTAACCCTGAGCGTAGCCGTATTTAAAATCTCCAGTGCTGAACGCCGCATCATACATTTTATCGTAGTACAGGAAGAAGGCTTCCATGTTCTGAAAATCCTTGTTAAACATGAACACCCCATCGTTCAATTGGGCGGACTGATAGGTCTTATCTCCGTTCACGCCTTGAATAGTCGGATAAGCACTAATTTTCGCACCCTCAACATTTTTCTCTACGTCTTTCACACTGTCATATAGCCAAGGACGACCAATGATAATACCTGCTTTCCCCTCCGTAAAATCGGACAGTGCGTCCCAGGCCCCCTGGGTGGCCAATTCTTTGTTCAAGTACCCTTTTGCATACCAATCGCGTAACTTCGCCAGTGCCTCTTTGTTGCCATCAGCCACAGATCCATAAGTAAGTTTGCCGTTCTCGTTGTACCATTGTCTTGGAAGGTGCTTGCCCGTGTATGCGCTGAAGATCATGACCGGATCGCTGACCCAGCCCGTATTGTAGGAATCTTTCCCCGAAAATGTAAAGCCATATGTGTCTTTCTTGCCGTTCCCATCCGGGTCCTCGTTGGTGAACGCCGCGATGACTTGCTCAAACTCTTCAATCGTTGTTGGCGCTTTCAAATTTAATTTGTCCAACCAGTCCTGGCGAATCAGCATGACTTCGCCTTCCGTCAGATTCGGCGCGATCGCCATACCGTAGACTTTACCCTCCCTAACCACTGGATTGAAGGTGGTCGGGTATTGTTTGTATATTTCTTTTATCCGGTCAGGCATGTAGGTTGAGATGTCTTCCGTAATCTCCTTGACCTGCCCCGACTCGATCAGATCATTGACCAGCATGGTATCATAGACGGGCAGAACATCGGGCAACTTCTCGGAACCCGTTAACGCCAGCCGCAGCTTGGTATTATATTGTGAAGCATCACCTCCCAGCAGGGTGGTTTGGATTTTGATACCCAGGTTTTGTTCGCCCCAACGGGTCAACACATTGTCATTCAATGTCTCACCATTAATGTACTTTCCAGCATTCTCATCCTGTTGTTTGGCGATGGTGATCGTAAATGGAGGATCATATTTTCCGTCCTTAAGCACCGATGCCGGTGCGGTCTCGGAAGCACTCTCCCCTTTGCTACAGCCAGCCACTAGAATAGCCGACAGCATAACCATACTTACCATTTTCCATAACTCGTTTCTTTTCTTCATGGAAACATGCCCCCTTCACTCACTCAATTTGTTTTCTAGATAAGCTCAACTAATTTCATATTTACACTGACACTCCGATGACAGAATAACCTTCCGATCGCTGTTATCCCCAGAATTTTTAGATTCACCTTTACAAATGTAAATTTCTAGTGATAAAGGCGAACGCTCCGCTTCTTCAGATTATTTCTGTCCTCTCCGTTAAGATCGAATTTTTCGTCACAACAACTATTCTTTTACAGCTCCTAGCACGATTCCCTTTACGAAATAACGTTGTAAAAAAGGATAGACCAAAATGATCGGTAGCGTGCTGACGAAAATTTGAGCTGCTTTGATGCTTTGCTCTGACATTGCGGCAACCTCGGACTGGCTCATCGCCATATTTTGCATGTTGCTCTGTACGACAACGGTCTGTAGGAATGAAGCCAGCGGATACTTGCTCGCATCCGACATGTACAAAATTCCGTCAAACCAGGAATTCCAGTGCCCCACCATAATGAACAAGGATACGGTCGCGATGCCGGGCAGAGATAGTGGTAAATAGATTTTGCTGAGGATTACGAAAAAGGACGCTCCGTCAATGAATGCCGCTTCTTCCAAGGCTTTGGGAATCGTTTTGAAGAAGTTGACGAGAAGAATCAGATTATAAGCACCGAAAGCTCCCGGCAGCACAAGGGCCCATATTGTATCCTTTAATCCAAGGGCGGTGATCAATATGTAAGAAGGTATCAATCCCCCCGAGAAGAGCATGGTGAAGATAAAAAACCACATGAGCACGTTGCGTCCCCGGAATTCTTTGGATAGGGCATATCCTGCACAGGTAAGGATAAACATGCTGATGGTCGTACCCAAAACGGTCCGAGTGATGGATGTCAGCATGGCACCGTTGAAGTTGGAATTATTGAACGTTTTGATATAGGCATCCACGTTGAACCCGACCGGCCAAAATGAAACCATATTACCGCTAATGGCCGCTTTACTGCTGAGCGATTGCGCGAGCAAATGAAGCAGTGGAAGGAAACACGCCAGACCCGCCAGTATCATGAATGCGTAATTAAAATAGGAGAATACTCTATAGCCTGTCGTCTTATGGTACATGATCCCTCTCCCTCCTTGTTAGAATATTTTGTAATTGGCATATTTATAGGCCAGCCTGTAGGAGACGACGATCAAGATCAAGCTGATTCCCGATTTGAACAATCCTACAGCAGTTCCGAACCCATATTGCCCGTTTAATAAAGATGAACGGTAGACATAGGTATCAATGATATCTCCCGTACTGTAGACAAGCGGATTGTACAGATTGAAGACCTGATCAAAGCCCGCATCCAGAATATTGCCCAGACTCAGCGTAGAAATGACGATAATCATAGGCAACATGCTAGGCAAGGTGACGTATCGAATTTGCTGCCGGCGTGTGGCGCCGTCGATCTCGGCCGCTTCGTAATAAGAAGGATTAATCCCAGCAATGGTCGCCAGATAGACAATCATGCCGAAGCCAAAGCTTTTCCACACGTCGCTGATTACAACCGTGAATCGAAACAGATCAGGATCACCCAGGAAGTAAATGGGATCGTTCCCGAAAATCCGTGTCAAGATGTGATTGATTCCTCCGTCTAATCCGAGAATGTCGATCATCAACCCCGCGACCGTAACCCAGGACAAGAAATGCGGCAGATACACCAGTGTCTGAACACTTTTCTTAATGCCCATATTTCGGATCTCGCTCAGCAGAATAGCCATGACGATCGGAACGATAATACCGACGATAATTTTGGAAACGGCGATAATCAACGTATTAATGATCGCTTGTGTGGCTTCTTTGTACTGGAAAATTCGTTCGAAATTATCTAACCCGATCCACCGTGAACCTGTGATGCCCAGCCATGGTTTGTAGTCCTGAAATGCCATGAGCAAACCTACCATCGGGCCGTAAGAAAAGACGCAGACAAACACAAAAGCGGGAATACACAGTACATACAAAGGCCAGCTTTTCTTGAGTTCCTTTTTGAATGAAGTTCGCTGGGTAAGCTTTGTTTTTGTTTTTTTTGCGGATCTGGCGGGCACGATCTCGTTAATGTTGCATACCTCCTCTATGATGGCTCTTCGAAAGCGATCCTTGAAGATAAGCTTAACAAAAGCGCTTTCACTCCAAAATGCCAAAATTTCAAGATCATCACCCCACGCTGAAGTATTTTAAAACCGCTTTCATTTATCGCGGATACTGCCCTTCCGCTTTTCGAAGGTTTGGCTTATATTAAGGTTAATCCGATATGATTTTAAACTTCTACGTTTGGCGATATGAAAGGAAAGGCATATGATCAGAAAAATGTATATGAAGCGATTCATCTATTTCTTTGTTTTTTTTCTGCTGCTGACGTTGAGTTTGTTTTTCGTGATGAACCGATTGAGCTCCAAAACACTTGAAGAAAATTTGATAAGCGCTTCGAAAAACCAGCTTGATTATGTGAAAGGCATTCTAGACGGGATTATATACGAGGCTAATATGTACGGGGTTCAGTATGCAGCTGACAGTGATGTGCGGTTCTATCAGAGGCATGTTATCGAGCTGAGCAATTACGATTCCCAAATGAAAAAAAACGATATCGTGGATCGCTTGCGGCAAACGCTCCTTTCCAGTCGATCCATTGAATCGATCGGCATTTACTGGAAGACTGAAGAAGCGTTTCTCTCCACGAACAATACCCAGGGGGCAAGACTTCCGTTCAAGGATGTTCATGAGCGGGGATGGCAAATCGTCGGTAACAGCTTGTATTACTTTGCCCTCTACCCTTACATCCAAAAGTCCGGACAAAACGAACCGACTCAGTACGTGGTTGGTGTAAAGCTGAATACGGATTATTTAAAAAGCCTGCTGAAAAAGGCTGTGAATAACGACAGCTCAAACGCTTTTTTTCTTTTTGCCCCCGAGCAGTTATGGAGTGAGAAAGAAATTGACACCGATCTATTGAAAGCGGTTACCGAAATGATTTCACCCCAGCCAGAAGTCACTTTAAAATACGATTATCATACCAATTCGGATGACTACTATGTTCTTTCCCGATATATTGAATCGATCGACGGCTACCTGATTACATATACACAGACGAACGATTTTCTGCAACCGCTTGACCGCAATCGCAAAGTATTCTTTGCCAGCATTTTAGCCGTGTTCACGCTTGGTCTGGTCGTGATCTTTACGTTTTATCGGAACTACTACCGTAATCTCCGTTTGTTGGAGAGAAAGTTTTCACAGGTTGAGCAAGGCAATCACAACACGCGAATCACCGAAAATACGGGCAAAGAGTTTTACAGCCTGTTCAGAAGTTTTAACCATATGGTTACTGAAATTCAGGATCTGTTCGTATCCTTGAAGACTGAAACGGAACTGAGACGAGGTGCGGAACTTCAACAACTTCAAGCTCAGATTAACCCTCATTTTTTATATAACAGTTTGTTTTTCATCATGTCGGTGGCTCAGTTTTCACCTGATTCTGTCATGCGCATGAGCAAGCATCTAGCTGAATATTATCGTTATTTAACCAAGTTGGACCGACATGAAGTGACGCTGGAAAGCGAGCTCCAGTTTGCGGAACATTTCCTGATTATTATGGCTCTCAGCAAAAAAATGGAGTACAGCATTGATCTGCCGCCAGAACTGGCCTCCCTTCCCCTCATGCCGCTGATCATCCAGCCAGTGGTTGAAAATGCAATTCAACATGGCATTGAAGGACAACAAGGAGCCCATCGGGTGACGATCGATGTCAAACAGACGGAAGCTGCGATAACGATCAAGGTATCCGATGACGGCAAAGGTCTTTCGCTGGATGATATCCGCAGCCTAGAGGCTCGGCTTGAGAGCGATACCCCGCCTGAAGGAATTAAAGGCGTAGGGCTCTGGAATGTAAATCGACGTCTGAAAAATACGTACGGCGAACGTAGTGGGCTACATTTTACTACGAATGATTGGGGCGGCTTGTCCGTCCTGCTGCTCATCAGCATACCCGAGGTGAAAGGAGATAACTAATGCGATTATTAATTGTGGATGACGGACATTATGTCGTTGAGTATATGAAGCACTTGCTCGATTGGAAAACCTTCGGCATTCATCAGATCGAGACGATGACCAATTCGATTGAAGCCCGGGACATGTTGACTCAAAACCATATCGATATTCTGATCACTGACATACGAATGCCCGAGGTGTCGGGTATTGATCTGCTTCAACATATCCACCAACATAGCTTGCCAACCAAAGTCATCATCCTTTCCGGCTACTCCGAGTTCGAGTATGCACAGCAAGGAATCCGTTTAGGTGCGCTTGACTATCTGCTCAAACCTGTAGACAAAGATGATGTGGAGAAAGCCATGTCTAAAGCCATCAAGAATATTACAAAGACACGGCCCGCTCAACCTATCGCATGGGAGAACTTCGATGGATTGGGGTATCTGCTTTCGCTGCTAGGTCAAAACGAGACATTAAGAAAGCAATATGATTCTTATACTGATTTTTTAGGGGAACACCGTTTTTGCTACTTCAAGCTGGAGGGATTCACACAAGAACATGAGGATGTTATAAAACGTGATGTCGCAGACAGATTGGATTGTCTCGTTTGGGCTGCTGGTACCCGACTGGTCGCTCTTGTTCCGGAAGAAGTTGCTGGGGAACTAACTATCCAACTGGAGCAATCGTTCGTGTCCCCTCCCTTTGTATTGACCGATAGAAACGTGATCCGGCAGATGTTCTACAGGTTCTTTCTTAATGAGGACGTACACTCAGAAGATTTTATTAGCATATTCAATCATTCTCCATCATGCGGTGATTGGGAGTCGGCGGGAAATATCATTAAAAAATATGATCAAATCCATCTCCGAGAGCAAAAAATAATCTTTCTCATGGAAACCATTCTATATGTATATCTGGCGGATAAGGATCACGATACCTCTGAAACCGTGGATTGGATGTTCAATCAGTTAGAGCAACCTGATGAACTGTGGTCAACTCTCATGGATCGGGTCAGTCGGATCAGAAACAACAAACAGATGTCCATCCAAACTATCGTCGAGAAAGTGCAAACGTATATCGAAGACCATCTGTCACATGGTCTTAGTCTGGATGAGTTGGGGAAAGTCGCACATCTACATCCCGTTTATTTTTCCAAACTGTTTAAACAAGAGACGGGCGAAAATGTGTCAAATTACATTTCTAAGAAAAGGCTGGAGAAAGCTTCTCAACTGCTTCAAGATTCGGAACTCCGTGTCAACGATATAGCACAAATGGTCGGTTACAGAAAAAATCAGTATTTTATCCAGTTGTTCAAAGTGGAATACGGGGTTACGCCCTACCAGTATCGCAGAAATATGATTCACAAATAGTGCTATAAAACTAAATGACCGTTCCCCGGTAGAATACCGTAAAACGGCCTCAGCCTAAATCTATATATTTTACAGTTTAGCTATTAGAGTGAATTCGATGATTGGTTCTTCCTAACGGATTAACGGTGAACTTGCTGTTTATGACTTACTAACACCGTTGGTTCAGAAAGTCCCAAATGCTCTCGCAGCGTTGTCCCCTCATACTCCCTGCGGAAGAGCCCACGTCGCTGAAGCTCTGGAACGACGTGCTCGACGAAGTCATCAAGATCTCCAGGCAGAACCGGCGGCATGATGTTAAAGCCATCGCAGCCGTATCCATTAAACCATTCTTCCATGAGGTCGGTAAGTTGCTCCGGCGTTCCTACAAATTGCATATGACCACGGGCACCGAGAAGCCTCCGCCCGAGTTCGGCAATGGATAATTGCTCGTCACGTGCAAGGTCCATAATGAGTTGCACGCGACTCTTCATTCCGTTGCTTGCTTGGACCGGATCTGAGATGTCTGGTAATGGACTGTCCACAGGATACCCGCTGAGGTCTGTTTGAAGCATGCCAGATAGCATCATTACCGCTTCCTGCGGATCGATGAGGTCGAGCAGCTCGCGTTCCTTGCGTCGAGCCTCCTCCACAGTTGAACCGAGGATCGGTGACAAACCCGGCATGATGAGCAAGCTGCCACGTTCACGTCCGATTGCCAGAAGTTTCTCATTCACCGTGCGATAGAAATCTTGCGCAGCAGTGAGTGAGGTCTGTGCAGTGAAGATCACCTCTCCGACTTTTGCAGCGAAATCCTGACCTGGACCCGAGGAACCAGCCTGAATAAGGACGGGGTAACCTTGCGGTGGACTGGGGACGTTCAAGAGCCCTTGCGTGGAATACCATTGCCCTTTATAGTCAGCGACACGCAGCTTGGATTCATCGACGAATGTGCCTGATTCTCGATTCATGACGAGTGAATCCTGTGGCCAGCTGTCCCATAATGCCGCAACGACATCAACGAATTCCTGCGCCATCTCGTAACGTGTTCCATGTTCAGGATGCTTATCTCGACCGAAGTTCCGAGCTTCCGTGTCAACTTGGGACGTGACGATATTCCATCCGGTCCGTCCTCTGCTTATGTGGTCGAGTGTAGCTAAACGGCGCGCGGCATTGAACGGCTCGTTATAGGTCGTCGATAACGTTGCTGTCAACCCGATTTTATCCGTTACCATGGATAGTGCGGAGAGCAGCGACACCGGGTCCAGCATGCCTGCTGCAGCGCGACTTGGGTAGATCAAGTGCAGTAAGTCCGCAAAAAAAATCATATCAAGCTTACCTTTTTCAGCTGTCTGGGCAATCCGCTTATACCATTCGATATCGAACATCTTCTCTACCCCTGATTCAGGATGACGCCATCCGGCATGATGATGTCCAGTGAAATATATAAATGCACCAAGATGAAGCTGGCCCTGTCGTTTTTTCGTCATATCTGTTCCTCCGCTTTCATTCTAAAAATCTAGCCTTTATATGTGTTATTCCATCGTAGTAATCTTCTTTCCACCAGTCTGACTGCCGAATCCGACAGTTTGCCCACCAATGCAAACATAATTATGCCCACGAAGACGACATCTGTCTGTGCATATACACGTGCGTCTTGTATCATATAGCCAACTCCTGCGCTTGCACCCATCATCTCTGCCACGGCAAGCAACAGCCAGGAGGCACCCACAGATAACCGAATGCCAAGTAGAATGTTTGGCAACGCCGAGGGAATAATTAGCCTGGTTAGCAGCCGGAACTTAGAATATTGCAAGATGCGAGTAACCTCATACAGCTTTCTGTCCGCACTGCGGACCCCCAAATGTGTATGAAAATAGAGCGGGAAGAATGACCCTAGTGCAATGAGCAGTACTTTGGATAATTCCCCTACTCCGAACCAAAGAATGAACAGCGGAATAACCGCAAGCAACGGAACCGTTCGCAGCATCTGTATCGTCGGATCAAGCGTTTGTTCAGCCCATTTGCCTAGACCAGTAAACACACCGAGCAGCAATCCTGTGACGGCTCCAAGTAAGAATCCACCACTCGCCCGAATGGTACTGGTTGTGAGATGCTGCGTCATATCACCATTTAGGCACAGTTGCCAGAATGTTCGAGCAATGCGGGATGGAGCTGGCAGTGCCGAGTCAGACAACAGTCCAAGAGCAGAGCCTGCCTCCCATAAAGCTAATATAATAATGGGCAACACCCATCCATACAGCCAATTTGGCATTCTCCACTGGTGTCCCCTTCTTATTACCGTCTGCTCCTTATTAGTCTTCGAGCTTAATGACACATCGTTCGTACTCATAATCTGTTATCCATCTCCCTCTATGGAATCCTGCCAACGCAGTAACTTCTTCTCCGCCAGCCTAACCAATGAATCGGTCACTTTGCCAACAATCGCAAAGACAATTATGCCGACGAAGATGACAGACGTTAGTGAGAAGGATCGTGCGTCATTGATGATATAACCGATCCCTGAGCTTGAACCCATCATCTCCGCGACAACCAGGCCAAGCCAACTTACCGCAATTGAGAGCCGAACACCTAAAAACAGGGAAGGAAGTGAGGCAGGGATAATCAGCTTGGTGATGGTTTGAAGTTTCGTGAATTGCAATACGCTTGCTACATCGAACAACTGGCGATCCACCGAACGAACGCCCAAAAAGGCATTTACATATAAAGGGAAGAATGCCCCCTTAGCGATGAGTACAATCTTTGAAGTTTCGCCAAAGCCGAACCACAGAATGAACAATGGTGCAACAGCCAAATGAGGTAGTGTCCGAAGCAGTTGAAGTGACGGATCGAGCAACCGTTCCGCTTTTAACGAAAAGCCGACCCATAATCCTGCGGCTAATCCCAGACCGCCGCCCAACAAGAACCCGAGTGCCGCTCTCCCCGTCGAGATGCGCAAATTCGTCAGCAGTTCTCCTGAAGAGATCATCCGTCCAAATTCAGCCACGATGTCCTTCGGAGGAGGAACTAACACCGGATTTACCCACCCATTCGAGGATGCAATCTGCCAAATGATTAATATTGCCGCCGGTACCGACATCCCAATCAGGAGATGAATAGTCCGAAAAACAAGCTTGTTTCCCGATAGTTGCATAACCGCACCTCTACTTTATTTAAGAGCTTCTTCAATGTACTGGTTGTCGAATACGTCAGCCACGTTGATTTCCTTACGGATTGTACCTAATTCAAATTGAAAGTTAGCGGTGTTCTGCTGACTGGCAATCGTTTCGTCACTTACCGGTATATTGATCATTGCCGCCCGCGATTGAATGCCCTTCACCAGGTCAATCGGAATGTTGCGTTCGTCGGCATAGCGTTGGTACGCTTCCTCTTGATTATTAGCTTCCCACTGGCGTGCTTGCTCGAATGTCTTTAGATAAAGCGTAACCAGTTCCGGATAGTCATTCGCAAAATCCGAACGAACCAATTGGAAGGATGGAGACAGTACGCCTTCACTTTCCCCATCAGCTAGCACTTTTCCCTTGCCACTTAATGTATTCAGAGTAATGTAAGGATCCCAGACGGCCCAGGCATCCACTTTTCCGCTTTCGAAGGAAGGCTGCGTTTCATCAGGTTGTAATTGGATTTCTTGAATATCGGAGTTATCTAAACCAGCTTTTTGGAGTACTTGATATAGGAAGTTATAGGCGTTGCTCCCTTTTGTGACAGCCACCTTTTTGCCTTTGAGATCCGCAATGCTTTTGATCGGGCTGTCGTTCGGCACAATGATCGCTACATTGTTCTTGCCATCAAGTAGCTGTGAGATGATTTTGAAGTTAATGCCAGCTGCTTGTGCAGAGATTGGGGGCATGTTGCCCATGCCAGCAAAGTCCAAATGATTAGAGGTCATCGCTTCGATCATTGGAGGACCGCTCTGGAACTCCAACCACTCCACTTTTACCCCCAACTCTCCGAATGCATCCTCAAACCACTTCTGTTCTTGCGCCTTGCCGAACAAGCCGCCCTTGCCCTGTACACCAATCTTCACTGTGACATCATCATAGGATGCATTTGGATTCGAGCTACTTTCTACCGGCTTGGCATCTTCGCCATTGCCAGCATTGTTGTTTGCACTGCCGCATCCCGCCACAACCAGTATCAATACGAGTAAGACTGCGATCAAATTATATTTTTTAACCATATATTCGTATCCCCTTTATGAACGTAAATTCGTTTATGTGTATCCAATTTAAATGCCTGCGCCCTTATCAATCAGGGGGGCATGTTCCACTTTTTCGAACTCACTTAACACGCGGGAGCGAAGCTCCTGAAAGGCCCCCCCACTGCGCTTACGCGGATAAGGGAGATCTACAGAAATTACATTGCGGATATGACCCGGGCGAGGGTTCATAATGACGACTTTCTCTCCAAGAAATACCGCTTCGTCCAAGTCATGCGTAACAAACAACATGGTCGTCCGGCTGTTCTGCCAGATGTCCAGTAGCGCCTCTTGCATGTGTGTGCGAGTGAAGGCATCGAGGGCTCCAAAAGGCTCGTCGAGCAGCAGAATCTCCGGTTTACG
Organism: Paenibacillus amylolyticus; assembly: GCF_001570725.1. Classification (GTDB taxonomy): domain Bacteria; phylum Bacillota; class Bacilli; order Paenibacillales; family Paenibacillaceae; genus Paenibacillus; species Paenibacillus amylolyticus_A. Next base: position 2,157,238 of record NZ_BCNV01000001.1, on the reverse strand, counting down.
CAACAATGCCCTTGCAATGGCCACGCGTTGAGCCATTCCTCCAGATAACTCCTTCGGATATGCTTTCTCGAATCCTTTCAGACGAACTAGCTCAATCAGCTCTTGGACTTGATGGCGAACCTGAGCATTGCCAAGCGAGAGATTGGCTGCGATATTCTTCTCGACCGTCATCCAGGGGAACAAACGTGGCTCTTGAAAAATAAACCCTTTATCAACACTTGGTCCTGTAATTGCTTTTCCGTTTAGTTCAACTGTTCCTTCATAGGTCGTGTCTAACCCGGCCACGATTTTGAGCAATGTACTTTTGCCGCATCCGCTTGGTCCGATAAAAGTAATAAATTGTCCCGGCTCAACTTGCAACCGTATATTACTTAGCGCCACAATCGGCCCGGTAGGAGCAGCGAACGTTTTGTTCAACCGCTCAATAATCAGCATAGGGTGTTACCTCCAATTTAAAATAATTTTTCGGATCTATTTACTTGGTTTTATAGTTATAAAAAAAGGCCTTCTGCTTATATATCTTTCCCCATGAACGATCTCTGGTTGTCCAGTCGAACTCTCGTTCACAAACCGAGCGATTACTCGGTTTGTTGGGGAAATTGTAGCAGTGGCCTGTATCTGTTGTCAATCATTTCTTTTGGAGTTATGTAAAGACACAGCAAATAAAGAGACAATTGAACGCGCCTGCGCACGGATCGGCACTTCAGCGCCTGGCATTTTCTGTAGCGTGAGTCCTTGAATTAAACTTACAAAATAATAGGCAAGCTCCAAGGGAACACCGCTGACGATGAGTCCTTCCTTTTGCCCCTGTTCCATTATGTTCGCGACAGGACCAAGGTTATTCGTGAAACGTTCCGTAACCTCCCGCCGAATCTCTTCGGAGGAAGTATCCGAAAGTCGCGCTGTGTGGATAAGGATCGTGTAAGCCCAATTGTTTTCCAACGCAAGCCAAGACTCAGACAGTAGTAAAAGTTTGTTCAGAGCATCGCCGGACTGCTCAGCGAGCTGGGAGACATGTTCTCCGTAACTGGTCTGGCCTCTTCTCAGAATTTCGCTGATAATCTCATCTTTGGACTTGAAGTAGTGATACATGTTCCCAATACTCATGCCTGCTGCTGCTGCGATGTGGTTGATGCTTACTGAACCTATTCCTTTAAGGGCAATGATCTCCAGCGCGGAATCAAGGATGTGGTTTATTCTTTTTTCCCGTTGTTGCAAGTCTTTCTCTATGTTTCTAGGTGACATTAACGTGGCCTCCCCTTTCTGAATTTCATTATAGCATAGCCGTTTTGAGGCTTTGACTAACTAAGAAACATGTTACCTGAGTTCCTTACAAGGACGGCAAGCCAATCCATTTTGGAGCTAAATAAATCGGCATAGGAAATTACGATGTTAATTCAAAATAAAAAAGCCGCTATAATAGCGACTTTGATTAGTATTTGGATTTTGTGTACGTATCTATTGTTCAGCCAATTTCACAAAATATTCTGAAGCCAAACGCACAGCCAGGATACTTGCGCTATTGAGGGAATTATCAAAGATAACAACATGGTTGTTTTTTACCGCTTCCAATGACTTCCATACCTTTGAAGATTCCTTATCCTTGACTGCTGCCTCTGCGACGTCAATACGATGCTGGATAATAATATAATCGGGATTCATGCTGGAAAGCCCCTCCAAGGTAAGTGATTCTCCTCCCTCAGGATATCCCTCTGGTGCTAATAATCCAAAGCCTGCAGTTTGATTGTAGTACATCGTGTTTTTAGACCCTTGCGCATTAAAATTGGATTTTCCGTCTACCCGCAACAAGGCAAAGGTTTTATTCTCAAGCGTACTTAACTGCTCTTTCGTGGATGCTATCATTTCTTGTGTTTCCTGAATCAATTGTTCCGCAAGCTCCTCTTTACCAACAATCTGAGCACAAAGCATGGTCGTTTTTTCCCATGTGTCGGTGTAGTCGATTAAGACGACAGGTGCAATCTTGCTCAACTCATCATATATGGTATCCACGGAACCCTTAAAGGTCACAATGACATCAGGGTTAGCCTCCATAATCTTTTCCAGATTCGCTGAGTCGTTACCCAAGTCAATAATCTCGGCAGATCCGGCGTAAGGCTGTAATGTAGCAAACTCCTTCATCGCTTCTGCCGCGCTAGTTGATGCAATTGGAGTTGTATCCAAAGCAAAAAAGTAATCTAAGTATAAAGGATGAAGCACCGCTATGCGCTCTGGTCGTTTCTCAAGCACCACTCCATTTTCGCTAGCATCCTGAATGGTTCTTGGCCATGCCTCCCCCTCGCTCTTGCTGGTTTCAGGTGTAACGGTGCTGGACGTTTGGGAACATCCGGCCAGTACTCCTGTTAGTATCATTAATACTGCAATCCATCCAATTAGTCTGTTCATATGGCTCCCCATTCGATAAGTTATTAATTATTTTATACCACTGCTTCATTAATGATCGATCTATTAAATCCCTAGGTGATCTCGTAAAGTAGCTCCCTCGTAGTCGCTTCTGAACATTCCTCGTTCGACCAACTTTGGAATCAGCTGTTCAAAGAATATCTCCATCGATTTTTCTGAACCGCCCGGCAACGCTATGAATCCATCAATCGCACCAGCCTCAACCCGCTCGATAATATCATTCATTACAGTCTCGACGGTCCCCACAGATACCCAATGGGCTGATCCGACAACCTCCGGTCGATCCAGGATTTCTTGCACGGTAGGCTGATATTTTGTAATAAAACGGCGTAGCAACTCTGCATGTGTACGGCTGCGGACAGCTTGACTTGGATCGGGAAGCATTTCAGCAATTACGCGTTGATTCAAAGGAAAACCTGTTAGATCAAGTCCCATTACCGATTGGAGTGAGGCATGTCTGCGTTCAAGAGTTAGATGCGAATGCGCAGCCTTATGCAACTCAAGCGCTTCTTCATACGTATCGCCTAGGAAAAAATACAGACCCGGCAAAACTTTGATGGCATTTGGATCGCGCCCATGTTCTAGTGCTCTTCTTCGCAAATCATTTCGTAATTCCACTCCTGATTCAAGATCAGGCATTGCTGCAAAAATAGCATCCGCGACGGAAGAGGAAAAGTTCCGCCCGATATCTGAAGCGCCAGCTTGAAACAAAGGAATGCTTCCGGATGGATGAGATGGTAACGTTAGCGGCCCTTTTACATTGAAAAATTCACCAGAATGATTAATGGCAGTCACTTTATCCTTATCTGAGAACTGGCCTGACTTGCGGTCAATGACAATGGCTTCATCCGGGAAACTCTCCCAAAGCTTGCATACGACATCCGTAAACTCCATTGCCTTAGCATATCTCTCTTCCGGTGATGGCATAGGTGAATTGCCGAAATTATCGGCTCCTTCAATAGAAGTGACAATATTCCAGCCTGCACGTCCATTGCTTAGCCAGTGTAAAGACTGCAGTTGTCTGGCAACAACATAGGGTGGATTAAACGTAGTAGAGATCGTCGTAACCAGTCCGATTCGGTTCGTTTCACGAGCGATCGCTGCAAAGAACAGCGTAGGATCCGGGCTGCCAAAGTTAGAGGAATCACCCAACATTTGCGGGCTAATATACAGATAATCCGCTCTGAAAAGAAAATCAAGCTTGAACTTCTCTGCTATTTTTGCCCACTGAATGTAGTAGTCAATGGTTCCTGTATGCTCGACTCCGCTATCCGGGTGCCGCCACCCGTCACCTTTACTCCATGTTGCATTTAAGGATAATCCAATACTTAATTTTCGATCTGAAGTCATGTTTACCAACCTTTCGTTTCGTTGATTTGCTCCTAAGAGACCTGAGGTAAAACTTTAGCTCTCATAATTAATAATGATTCTCATTATCAGAAATAAAGTTTAACAAGGATTCAACTCCATTTGAATACACAAGTGACGAATTGGATATGCATAATTATCTAATTCAAATTAGAACAAGCTCTTGCCCTCGCCAACTTAGATAGGAAATTACATGGATAAAACAAAAAAAGCCGCTTGAATAGCGACTTGAATGATACTATGTTCTTGTCCCGTGACTGGTGATGACCTACGATTCAAGCTCTTTGATTACTTTGGCAGGTACACCCCCAACAACACAATGATCAGGGACATCCTTGGATACAACAGCCCCCGCAGCAACAATTACATTGTTTCCTATCGTTACGCCTGGTAGAATCACACAGTTCGCTCCGATCCAAACATCATCACCAATCGTAACGGGTTTCGTAATGGACAACTTCTCTCTTCTTCCTTTGGCTGTCATCGGATGATTTACTGTAGAGATCGTAGTGTTAGGGCCTATCATGCAATAATCCCCAATCGTTACTGTGTCGACATCAAGAATTGTAACGTTGTAATTGGTCAGAAAATCTTCCCCCACATGAATATTCTTACCCACATCGCAATTGAACGGTGGCTGCATATAAACTTTAGTACCACATGAACCAAATAATCTGCGGATTACTTCTTGTTGTTCCTGGATATTTACAGTATCAATTTCATTGAATTTTTTACATAGACGAGTTGCATTTTCTTTCAGTGAAGCAATCTCTGGATCTAAAAAGCAAAACGCTTCCCCAGCAAGATATTTATCCATTTCTGTTTTCATATCGATTCTCCTCTTGGACTGTTTAACTCACTTATTTCTAAATTCAGGATACAAATTAAAGTGCACTTTAAGTCAATTGATTTTTATATAAACTTGCTTCATTAACTCTTTATCCGTTAGAGTGTCTCAGAAGAACGATTCGTTTGAAGAGATATTTAGCACCATCCTGGGAGGACGATTATGTATATCAAGGAAGCCGCTGAGAAATTGGGAATTGAAGCTCATACGATACGGTATTATGAACAAGAAGGATTACTGCCGTTCGTTGAACGTGATCAAGGTGGAAGAAGAGTTTTTAACGAAGGGGACTTAAGTTGGTTGGATCTGATTACTTGCTTGCGGATTACGAATATATCTATTGCAGATTTGCGAAAGATCGTTGAGCTTACTCAGGAGGGAGATTGGACTATTCAAGCAAGAAAAGAGATTATTTTAGAACACAAAGCTAAATTAATGGAAGAGCAACATAAATTAGACAAAGCTTTTAAAAAAATAGCCCAAAAACTCGATTACTTCGACGATCTTGAAGAAAAGTATGTGGAAAAACAAAGTCAACGTAATGGCAATGTAGCATTAGAATAAGTTGAAAAAAAGTTGAAAAAAGAAGGGGCATTTCGATGCTCCTTCTTCTCTTTAGATCAGACATGAATCCCTGCGGGGAATCCTTCTTAGTTTAGGTTATTCCCGTATGCTCCAAGGGAGTACTTTAATATCTTATAAAAAATTACACATGTTCTCCATAAGAAATCGACTGAAACAATGGACCAAATATAGGTACTAGTTTAGTTGTATACCAATTTATATCAGTAACTTTAATATAACTTTCTACATCAAGGACTTTTCGATTGATATCAGGGCTTATCAGTATGGTGCCGTTCTCTTTAATTAAAAAAGTGCCCCCTATATTTGTATCCTTCCAAGTCATAGCCACTCCAATTAATTCTCCTTGATTATCCTTTATAGCTAGAATTTTTAGTAACTCGTCTATAGGAATATCTTTGTGCTGCCAATCAAAGTCATCCTCATCCCCAACAGGTAGAAAAGTTACTTTTCCTTGATCGTTATATGACCAACCAAACTCTTCTAGTTTGTGAAGAATATCCATTCTTGAGATTTGCTTTGATAAACTGATTTCAATAGATATTGAAACGGACATGCAGAATCCCCCTTATCACTGTGAAAAATTCAACCTGATCTTCTGCACATTAATCTATGAAAAATATTTCCCTGAGTGCAAATCTTCTATTTCTTGAGAGAGTCTTTGAGTATGTGGCTTCATATAACTTTGAGCTTTTTGTAAAATATCTGTGTGTCCACCTAGATCATACAATATTGTAGTAGATAACACTTGTACAATATAAAGGCTCGCTTGAGTTGCCATCCATTCAAAAAAATTGAAAAACTTCTCAATTAGTTCTGTGTCATCATTTTCACGAAGCAATCCTTCAACATAAGTAGCCACTTCATCACCAAAAAACACATGTCCTAGAAACTCTTGATTTAAATTCAAATGTTCGATATAACAATCGTGGAATTCAGGAAAAAGTTTTAAGAATTGATTGATTAAAATGTCACTATCCATTCCAACCTCCATAATTACTGTTCTTTTCGTTTAAAAAACATCTTGCCAACAATAAGTCCCATACCAGATGAACAGATTAGATATCCAAAGAACAAGAAAAGTAAATAAACACCATGAAGATCTGCAGGAATCTGCTTTAAGCCTTCAAACCAAGCTAAACGAAAAGGATACAGAATTAGTACCCAAATGATCAGCAAGAAAAGAAGAAAATTAATAATTTTCAGCACAATAACGATCCTTTCAAGTCCGAGTGGAAACAGTCGGAGATATACGCTGCATCGTTTATTTCGTATACCTTAACGCTGTCCGTACTATAATAGTTAACTTATGTATTAAAGTTGATATGTTGAATCTATAAATAATTACTAATTTTATTAGGAAACATTAGGGGGATTTCTTATTTCTTCAGTAAGCATAACAAATAAAGGTAATATAAGCACACAAAATTAATTATGGTAATTCTCCAAGCTAAAACAATTAACTTATTCTTAACTAACGTTGAAAATAAGTGAAGAAATACGTGTCATGCTTTAAGTTTAGGGAAGTAATCAATACGGCATTAAGAAGCCCTTTATTTCATCAGAACGGGCTTCTTTGTACATTTGCAGCAAAGCTTTAAGTTCACTGGACACCAGGCGCGTTTTCTTGCACATTCGAGTTCAATCTTTTCTTCTTTCTTGGCTGACCCTTCCAGGACAGATATGTCCAAATCCGTAGAACATACTCGACCGGTCCAGTGCTGAATTTCTTAAGATATAGTGGACTAAGCCACAATTGAATGCCGTATACAGCAAGCGCAATAATTGCTCCGATGAACACGCCAGCACGACCAAACAGTCCGAGGCCGTATCCATAAAAGATGGTCGTACAGATTACGCTCTGCATAAGGTAGTTCGTCAGCGAGAGACGGCCAACCGCCTCGAACCTGCCCATCAGGCTGGAACGGTGGCTTCCCGCATACAACAGCGCAAATGCGTAAATGTATCCGAGTGCAAGCAACGTTCCTCCAAGCGTTTCCCTGATTCCGATTCCGGGCCATCCTTCCGCACCAAATTGTGGTGCCAGTACGCCATATGCTTTGAGCATCAAACCAACTGGAATCAAAAACGAGACACGACGAAGATACATATTTCGCATTGCCTGAGGGTCGTTAAACGTACCAATTCTTGCAGCATGCATACCGAGCAGGAACATCGGTATCGTCATAAGTGGGGCCAGCACCAAGGCTATGAGGGCGTATGACACCTCTAAATCCCCACCGAATGGATCACCGTTATTGCTGAAATCCCTGATCTCCGCGTAGCTGCCGCTGCCGTATACATCCTGACTTTGAATGATGTAGTTCTCCATATTCGTGGATTCAAAAGCCAGCGGGTTCGTTGGATTGGATGCCGGTAGACCTAGAAGCCCTGCTCCAGCGAGTAGTATTAACGCCCATATAAGCAATGTTTTGGGCTTCCGATTAAGAAACATCAGCAGGAAGAAACCCAGTACACCGTAAAACGCCAGGATATCCCCTTCCCACAGATAGATGATGTGCAGCAATCCGATACCAAACAGCAGTAGAAAACGTCGAGCCAGATGACACTTTGGTCGTAAATCTCGTGATTTTAGGCTTTCCGATAGCTTAATCATGCCAAAGCCGAACATAAATGCAAAAATCGGCATAAAACTGCCCACCACCGTGATAAGCAGGAACGAGAGAAAAGCTTGGTCTGCACCGCCGATCCCGAACAGTTGGGGTTTACTCTGGCCGAACATTCCGTATTGGAAAGCCAGCATATTTGCCAGCACGATGCCGACTAGACTGAATCCGCGCAGTCCATCTATTAATTGGATGCGCTTTTTTGATGTGCTCAATCAATCACCTCTGTCTATAACATAAAGATCAGATCTAAATATACGTTAAATCCTTCCAAAATTTCAACATAAAATAATAAGTGAACATTTATATTATGGTTTACTTTGACGTACCATTAAAACAAAAACAAAAACAAAAACAAAAACAAAAAAAGCCGCTAAATTAGCGACTTTTAATTGGAACATTTTAAAGGGTAACTATGATTGGACCATTTTTAGAAAGGATGATCGTATGTTCGATTTGAGCGACATAGCTATTTTTAGTAGCAAAGGTCCAGCCGTCTCCTGTTTGGAATACTTCTTCTTCTGAAGTGGAGACAAATGGCTCGAATGCGATAACCATGCCTTCTTTTAACAATTCATCATCCGATGGATCATTATAGTTATAGATGTGGTCAGGTGCTTCGTGTATCGCACGTCCAACACCGTGTCCTGTAAGGTTTTTGATAACCGTTAATTCATGCTGTCTGGCAGTTTGGAATACGGCTTTTCCGATCCCGCTTTTTTTGGAACCCGGTTTTGCTTTCTTAAGACCTGCTTCAAATGCTTGTTTAACAACATCGCATATTTTCGTTAACACTTCTTCGCCTTCGCCTACGACAAACGAGATCCCCGTATCTGCAAAATAACTATTCTTCGAGCCAGACACATCAATATTGACGATGTCCCCTTCTTGAATAACCCGCTCTCCAGGAATACCATGTGCCACTTCTTCATTAACACTAATACAAGTGAACCCTGGGAAATTATATTCACTTTTTGGAGCAGAGACTGCGCCAGCTTTCTCAAAAAGCTCTCCGGCCAGATCATCAAGTTCTTTAGTCGTTATGCCCGGAATGGTTTTTTGAACCAATTCATCTCTAATAGAAGCCACAATTTTGCCAATTTCCTTCAAACCATTAAAATCTTCTTCTGTTCTTGCGATCATTTTTTCTACCTCACTATCTTTTATCGTCAATTGATTAATCATATCCAAAGCAGCAAAGCTTCGCAACTTTTTTATCCACATCGTGAGTGTGGTTGTTCTCTTGTTCCTTCTGTTATTGAAGCTCAATTCTCCATCCCTTCATATGTTCTGCGCCATAACTGAGGGTATAGTTTTGAAGTAGTCCTTGTATGGTGGTGATCTGTTCTGAAATAGCGTTACTACTCGTTCCGATGATAAATACAGGAGAAATATCGTTTTCCCTGAATTGGTTGAGCATCCATGTCAAAACTTGAAAATCGTCACGGTTTGCAGTATCCAAAGTTTCTTCAAATCCAAAAACGTTGTTGGGGCTTAAGGTATTTACCTGAAGGATCATCTTAAGATACGCTTGTGAATCACCTTTTACTAATTCAGATACCTTGATCAAATATAGAGAAGTTGAATATTGTTCATTAGGCCCAAATATATCGATATGAATCCGTTTATTTAGTTCGCTGTTTACTGTCTCAGGAATTTCAAATAATCCTCGATGACTTGTAAGCACTAATGCTGGATCGATGATTTCCCTGCAATGTTCTTTCATCTTCTGTTTCTTTTGATGTTGTTCACGAAATGCTTTCGGTCCTTCCGGAAAAATCTTATTAAATCGTTGATAAAAATATCTGGGTGAAGAAAAACCGCTCTCGATTGATATTACTAACAGACTTTGATCTGTCGTCAATAATTGTTTGATTGCATGCTCAATGCGCAAGTAATGAAGTAAGTTTTGCAGCGTATCTCCTATTAGTAACTTGAATTGTGATGACAAATAATCCAAATTTAAATATTCCTCGGTATGTTTGGCGATATCATTCAAAGATACCTTGTTAATAAAGCCCCTGTTATTGAATAAGTAATCATATATTCTTCCTATTCGTTGCAGCTTGGTCGGGTTCCCTTCGAACATTCTTTTCGCATCAAAATTCATAATGAGCAGGTCCAACAATTGTTCTGCTGTATTCTTTAACGTTAAAAATGGCATCTCACGCGTAGCTACAATTGGAGTGATTAACGTGCAGATGGACTTAATGACTCCTTCTACTCGTTCTATCCCTAGACATGCTCCAGGGCTAAATTCATGCGCAAACCAGACATATGATAAATCCGGAAAATAAGCTTTTGCAAATTCAGCATCGATATTTATTTGGAGGACGACATTGTTTTCATCGGTCTGCCATAGACGGTGAACTTGATTGATGTTGAAAATTTCTATTGCATCAGCACCTAATGTTCTTTGCTCATCTGCAATGGCAATATGAATGCTACCTTCCAACACAATTACCACTTCAATGGAATTATGCCATCGGAAGGGTTCATCTTTTACGTTTAGAAACTCTACATTCATGGGAGAACTGGCGGTGAAATAACCCGTACTACTCATCTTGTTAGCTCCTCCTTTCACTCCAATTCAACGAATCCCAAGCAACATTCGAGCAACATACGAAGAAATCTAAGAAATGTACCCACAACGCAAAGAAATGTGAATTGTTCACGTTACTGCATTTTAGGAAAATGAATGATAGAGCATCAACTAACTCTTAATTAAGGATTGGGGAGATATCCATGAACCAAATTCAAATCACACAGCAGCTTAATGCACAACAACAAGAACAAGTTGCTCATTTATTTTACGAAGCTTTTCCATTGAAAGTAACACATCTGTGGTTTTATGCAAAAACAAAAGAAAAAGCAATTAAGCTATTATCTCAGTCTATTCAATTTGAACAAGGCATATATGCATTAAGAAATGAAGAAGTGGTCGGATTTCTCGGTTACAATATAGGAAAAAAAGCGTTCACACCTGCCAATTATGCAGCATTTCGGAAAGTGTACTCCCCATTTGTAGCGACTTGGCGATTTTTATGTTATGCGTTTTATTTAAAATTTCATTTGTATCATGAACATGTATTGCATATCGACCCTATTGCCGTATCTGAAGAAGCTCGTGGTCATGGAATAGGTAAATTGCTATTAAGTAAGTTGGAACAAGTCGCAATCAATAAGCAAATTACTACAATCAATCTAGAGGTCGTGGATACGAACCCTTCGGCACAAAAATTATATGAGCGGTTCGGTTATAAAACCAAAAAAGAACTGAAATCCGGCCCATTTACTGCCAAGGCCGGCTTCAAAAAAGTGATATTTATGCAAAAAATGCTTAGATAACACTAATTCCTCAATCCAATCAGAATAAGGAGGCCAGCGGACTTGTGCCACTGCCTCCAACTTAATCCATACTCATGGTAGAGGCTCCATAATCATCGATATGCAGCTTCACACTGAAGGTCACTGGAATTGTGGTGAATGTGTCATCCCAATTTCCTTTGACCTTTTCCCATACGGCCGGATGCTGAATGCGCAGCGCTTTACCCAGACCTGCAACCTCTACATGCATTTTTTTTAACTTGGTCATGGTGTTCTCTACTAGTTTTTTAACCTCTGCTTCCACGATTTCGGAATGCTGTTCTAGCGACCGATTATTCTTTTTCTTAATGTTGGATGCAAAGACTTCAGACAGGCGCCCTTCCGACTTCATGTCAACGTGAAACGAGATATCATCCCCGTGCACGGTTGCCTTGATTTTGCTCTTGACGGATTTGATCTCATATACGAATTGCTGCTGTAGTTCAGGTTCTTTGATCTTGTATATGCCCCCTGAAATATCACCTTTTATCCATTGCAAACCTTCCACATGGGATTCATTTAAGTATCCGCCGTACTTTTGCGTGTTGCCTTTCATTACCCCCGCACCTTTGATCTTTAAGGCACCTTGTTCCACACTGACATTTGGCAGAAGATAGCTGGATTCCGATTTTAGCGGTCCGATCAGGTTCGCAAGTGTAACGGGTTTGATGAGGCGGGAGATTCGTTTGCGGTTGCCGGACAGCTCTTTGAGCAGAAAAGCAGGAATCTCTCCGGATGCATTTTCCTTGAGGACGTCACTAGCTGTTCCTGTCGTCATATATACCTGGAGACTAAGTCGAATATCATTATCGGCTAGATAAAAATCAAGTAACTCATGCATCGGAATCTCTTGCAGTAGCTTGGAACTGATCACAATTGTCTTTAGATGGAAACCGGCTGGTGATCGGTTCGTGAGATACGTCTCCCTCGTCATCTCCATAATGGAGTCCCCGATCTCCTCTTTGTTATAAAACTTTTTCCCTGGAGAGTTGTTAGACTTAGCTCCTGCTTCAGGCAAAATATATTGCACGGTTCGCCGAATCTTTTGTTTTTGAGGGTAATCTACGCGCTCAGAAGCAATTCTTTCTTCAGGTTGTATCTTATCGTAGGCAATACCTGCCTCCAGATACCGCTTTTCAATAGGTGAGCTGCTCCAACATCCGGTCATTAACATACTTGCTGCTGCCACCAACATAAACAGAGCAACATTTCGGGAATAGATCATGTCGACTTTGACCTCCAGCGCGAAATGAGTAGCAGGATCAGAGACAAACCGGAGAATAGAATGAGGTTGGCTTTACCAATATATCTCCCCAGTTGGAATAGTTCGTTGATATCCCGAGGGACGCGAGATACGATCAGCATGATGGGCAGTAGAATACAGAGACTTCGTGCATAAGAAAGCTTTGTCACATGGGATAATCCCAATGCCGCACAATAAAAAGCGATATTAAATGTCGCGAAAATCTCTAGTACCCAGATTGACAAGAGTAAGGATTCGAACCGTTCCAACGGTAAATTATCTACTTCAACACTGCGTGTGAGATCGAAAAAAGGCCATACACGAGTCATAACCCCCTCCGCAGTGAATGCACCGATGCACAGAATAGTAGCGGTTGTATAGAGCACGATAGCTACGCCAAGCCCCCATCCCATGATGCGAACTGCTTTTTCGGGTTTTTCCATTTTGGCTAATATAAATAACATGATTTCGCTCCCGCTAAATGCCAAGGTAGTGGTACTCATGCCATGAAAGACGGGAGACATGCCTTTGGATAAAAAAGGACGCAAGGTGCTAACGTCAAAGTTTTTCACCCCAAGTAATAAAATGAGGAGGTAGATCACGATCGTGATCGGAACAATGATCTGGCATACTTTTGCGATCACGTCCGTGCCCTCCATGCACAAGTACAAGGAGATCCAGACAAATAGGGCCTGAATGGCCCACCATGGTGTACCTTCAAGTAGGAAAAACGATGTGACTTCCTCCATCGCCCGCATTTCATAACTTCCCAAATGAATGTAATAGACTATCACGACCAAACCAATCATCTTGCCAATCCATGTACCTACAATCTGTTGCACGAATTCATAGAAGTTCATCCCTGGAAATTTTCGGGCTAGCCTTATCATCATCCACGCCAAAAGTAACGTTACACATCCTCCGAGAATGACGGACAACCAGGCATCTGCACTTTTAACAGCATGAACGACTTCTCTGGGTAACGTAAAAAGCTCCACACCAACAATAAAACCAATGATCAGACTTATGCTCTGTAATGTTGTAAGCTTGCCTGATTCATTCAGCCCGGATGCCATTATGGTCCCTCCTCATTCTAAGTGTTACATGTTAACTCTTGCGTTTCCGGTCTTTGGTCTGCAACAGTCCTGGTCTTTCCCGCATGAATTGTATCGGAGCACGAATCAAATAATCCTTCCACTCCTTAATGGAAGGTGGAGCAGCCATCCCTACATAAGGAATGCCAAAACTTTTTAATTTGAACATATGGATGACCAGGAACAGAAAAGCCATGATCACACCATATAATCCGAACATCGCAGCGGTGAACATGATGGGAAACCGTAATAACCGCATGGCAATACCTGCACTGTACATTGGCGTGGCAAAAGAAGATATCGCCGTCACTGCAACAACGATGACCAGTATGGGACTTACAATACCGGCATCCACCGCAGCTTGTCCAACGATGAGACCACCAACGATCCCCATGGCTGGGCCGATAGGCTTCGGCAAACGTAATCCCGCCTCCCGCAAAATCTCAATCGCAAGTTCCATAATAAGTGCTTCAATTAACGTGGAAAAAGGCACGCCCTGCCTCGTTCCAATGATTGAAATCACCAAATTGGTAGGAATCAGTCCAGGATGAAACGAGATAAACGAAATGTATATAGCCGGAGCAAATAGCGAAATCAGGGTAGCTACAAAGCGTAAAAAGCGGATAAACGAACTGGGAATCCAGCGTTCATAATAATCTTCGGGTGATTGCAGCATCATGGCATAGGTAACCGGCATTAACAAGGCGTAAGGTGACCCGTCCAGCAGGATCGCGACTCTCCCTTCCAATAAGGCCCCCATGACCCTGTCCGGTCGTTCTGTATTTTGAATCTGGGCAAAAGGGCTAAGGAAATTATCTTCAATTAACTGCTCCACATAACCGGACTCCAGTACTTCATCTACATCAATTGCGCGCACACGTCGTTTGACTTCGTCGACCAGTTCATGATTGGCAATATCCCGAAAATAGACGATCATCAGTTGCTTCTCGACTCTGCTTCCCACTTTGCAGGAGACCATTGCAAGTTCATTGGTTTCCCCGTGTCTGCGCAGCATGGCCGTATTGTCACTGAGCACTTCCGTGAAGCCAATCCTTGGCCCCCGAAGAACCGATTCCGATACTGGCTCCTCGATCGATCTTGATTTCCCCTTTGGCGTTCCCAGAATTAGCGCCCCTTGAACCCCATCCAGCAAAAGGATTACGGAGCCAAACAGGACCTTGCGCAAGCTCGGAGTGACCTCCTTCACAAATTCTGTTTCAGATACCAGCAACAGCTGCTGATCCAGTAAATATACCAGCTGTTCAGGAGTTAACTTCTCATGCTCAAGTGGCGTGTTTCCCCACTCCAACATCGGTTTCAGCACGTTATGATCCAGCGCCATCTTATCGGTCAAACCATCGACAAAATACAAGACTGCACGACAATCCAGGTTGCTTAGATAAAATGTTCGTTCATTAATATCATCCATATCCAGTGCAACCTGTTTGAAGCGATTCATGTTGGTCACAAGTTCATCTGTATATAATAAGGCTTTATCATCTGTGACCGTTGGAACAGGACTAGGGTCACCCGACTGTTCTTCTGCAGCGGGAGGACTCTCCATTCTCTGCTTTCGTTGGCCCAGCCGCGCATCCATAAGCTTGATCTGGCGAAACAGGCCCATAATGAGAAAAGGTACTAACGTTAAGCACACGGTGCCCGCCCAGGCACCCCAGTCAGGTATATGGTCCAGTATTTGTTTCCACATCACCTGATCAGATCTCCTTACATCACATACTGTTTTCAAGTAGAATGACCAATATTCTACAATTCATGCATTCATGACCTTTCCCAAGATGTTGTATACGAGAATCTCTTGACAGAAGGCAACTTGAAAATGGACTTTGAGGCCGCAGCTATTGGATATGTAGCTCTTCGATCCCTCGCACCGGGGCAGGCGATTTATCTGGCTTAATATCCTCCCTTCTGCTCCACCCTGGATTAATTTGTGAAAACTGCGAGTGAATCGCTACTGCCATGCTGTTGTCAGGAGGCATGTTGTATAGTGTTGTTAAATGTTAAAGCCAAGGAAATATTACATTTACAATATTAATCATTTGGGAGCTGTTTTTTGTTGGAAACTGTACATGATCCATTCATATTTGAAAAACCTCTGCTGGAGGGCATCATTCGTAAACGTAAAAATCGATTTATTATGATTGTAGAAATGGAAGGCATTTTATATGACTGTCATTGTCCTGCTACGGGAAGCATTGGCGATATTGTGTTTCGTGATATTGCCTGCCTTGTTTCCAAAAGTGATGATGTCAAACGAAAAACTCAATTCACCATTGAAGCTATTTCACTTGACTTGCCTGCTGAGGAACATAAATCATGGATTGGCATTAATCAGAATGCTGCAAATCGGTATGTAGAGCACTTTCTGAAGAATGGTCAACTGCTTAACATGGTGAGCAACGGTGAAACGGTCCTGCGTGAAAAAAAACTGGGCAATTCCAAATTAGATTTTCTCGTAGATAATACGTACATTGAGGTCAAGACACCACTCACCCAGTTACAAGTTGAAATGAAGGAGCATATTGAAATCAAAAAATCGAGCGAATTTAATTCGTTTGAGCGTTTCATCAAACATATTGGAGAGCTAAGTGGTAGCTTGACGGAAAATGCAAGAGCGATTCTGTTAGTTTGCTTAATATATCAAAATTCAGGTTTCAAGGTAGGCATGGGCGGCAAACATAGCAACTACATTATGCAGTCGGTTCAAGATTCGGTACAACGTGGCGTTGAAATCTGGCAAACTGATTTTAAAATCACGCCCACAGAGGTTAGCTTAACTGGATACTATAACATTACCGCACAATTTTTGAATGATGAAATCATCTCAAGTAAACCGTAATCATCAGTTCACCTTTCGGAAAAATCATTGGGCCATGGCGTTAAAATGGAGGAACTCCTATGCAGAAAACAAGTCGACAACTGGGCATTGTGCTGGAGTTGCAGCATCGGAAAATGGTAAAAGCGGAAGAACTCGCAGAACGGTTTGAGACAAGTATTCGTACGATCTATCGAGATATCCAGACACTTAATGAAGCCGGTGTTCCAGTCATTGGATTACCTGGCATCGGCTATTCTTTAATGGAGGGCTACTTCCTTCCTCCCATCAGTTTTACATCAGAAGAAGCCTTGACACTTCTCATGGGTACGGAGTTCATTGAACAACGTTTTGATGAGCGCTACAGTCATAGTGCCAGATCCTCACGTGCTAAAATTGAGGCCATTTTGCCTAAATCCATACGCACAGATGCGGATCGAGTGCGTGAAAGCATTCGTTTGTTATATAAAGAAGAGCCCGACATCGGCGCCAGAGAAAAGGCTCATATCGAAACGCTGAGAGAAGCACTGCTTGCCCGAAAAAAAATCAGGTTCACCCATCATAAACGTTATAAAGATGCCACAAACAACGGAGAAACGAGCCGTAGTGCAGCTCCTTTGGGTTTGGTACTCGTTGATGGCGGGTGGATTCTAATTGCACAATGTGACTTGCGTCAAGACATCCGTCATTTTCGAGTTTCCAGAATGAGCGATCTCTCCATTATGGATGAACACTATCAGGTTCCCGAAGACTTCAGACTTCACGAATATCAGCCGAAGGATGACCGAACGGTTCGGATCCGAGCGCGTTTTGATACAAAAATCGCGGACAAAGTGAAAGAATCCAACTTGTATTACATGGAGGAGGCTCATCTTCATGATGAGGGGTATGATGTGACTTTTCGCGTTCGGGAGATGGAAGAATTACTGCAATGGATACTCGGTTGGGGTTCAGAGGTCGTCATTATCGAACCGGAGTCCTTCAAAAGCCGGGTGAAAGAAGAAATAGAACTCATGTTAAAGCGCTATTAATATGGATGGAAAATGACATTTACAGGAGGAATATAAAATGAGTACATTGAAAGAAAATAATGTTTTGGTTACAGGTGCTAGCGGTAATGTCGGTCGGTTGGTCGTGGATTGGTTGTTGGAAAATTACAACGGTTCGATTATAGCGACTACTCGCCATCCTGAGAAACTTGCGGATTTGGCTGAACGTGGAGTCATCGTACGTCATGCTGATTTTGATCAGCCGGAATCACTCGATGAAGCTTTTGCCGGCGCACAACGCCTGCTTCTGATCAGCACAGATGCGATCGGCATTGCGGACATTCGGCTCAATCAACAAACCCAAGCCGTGCGTGCTGCCGTTAAAGCTGGAGTAAACCATATTGTGTATACTTCCTTCTTTAATAATGAGCCGGGAACAGCTAACGTTACCGCTGCGGACCATTACTTCACGGAGCAAGCCATCAAAGATAGCGGATTAACGTATACGATTCTTCGTAACAATTTATACGCTGAAAACCTTCTTCAAGCCTTGGAACAAGCGGCTGAAAGAGGAATGTACGCATCTGCTATTGGTGAAGGCAAGATCTCTTATATTGCTCGTCAAGATTGTGCCATCGCTGCCGCTGTGGCTGTATCATCATCTAACAATGATAATAAAACACTGAATCTAACCGGCTTGGAAGCTGTTTCGGGTCAGGACATTGCCCGTATTTTGAGTGAAGCTGTAGGCAACCCCGTATCGTACGTGCCGTTAGAGATTCCTCAACTCGTTGGAATTTATGAATCCTTTCACATGCCGAAGCCTATGGCGGAAGCCCTTGCTTCTTTTGATGCGGCTTCAGCTAAAGGTGAATATGAGCTGGTAACTCAGGATTTCAAAGAACTCACAGGTCAAAATCCAATAAGTATCAAACAGTTTCTGGCAGCGCAGAAGAACGGTTAATCTTTAGGCAGTGTCATGAAAATAGAAAAAACGAAGGTGGATTAACCGCCTTCGTTTTTTTTCAATTGGAGATCGTAATCCGAAGGTCAGAAAAGAAAGCCTCTGTGCCGATATCTACGAATAGTCCGATATCTCCTGTAATTACAGTCCCTTTAGTTTTATCTAAAGAAATGCATTCACTTCCATCGACATATGCTGTCAGTTTAATATCGTCAATGTCTAACGAAAGATTAACCCACTCCCCAGGACCAATGTGTGCTCCCGCTTCGAAACGACCATCCGGGTATTCCTGTCTCAGTCTGTCGAACTTCCAATCTGGATATGCAAAATACTGGAGAGCACGTTTGTCGCGTGGCGCCTCAGGTTGTGTCTTTAAGCCATTAAGCGGACGAATATAAACGGCTTCAAAGGCATCCGTATGGTCACTTATGCGATATGCCAGTCCTGCAAATCCGCGTGCATAAGCCGGAGCATCATCTCTTAAATTGCTAAAGATATCCACCGATAAAGTACCATTTTTAAATTCTACAGGAATTTTCAAGAATGTCGGCATGTCGATGAAATCAACGTTTGGTACACCATCGGATACCTCATCCGTTAAAGTAACTCGTAATGTCTGACGACCGCCCATTCGAACCGTGGTGGCAGTTACCGAGTGAGGTTGTGCTCCTTCTGGAATCGTCTCAAGATTGTAATCGATGATCCGATTGCTCATAACTTTCTCCTCCTCATTCATTCGTGATTACGATTTTACCATTCGCTGTATTGCTCTCCATGAACAGATGAGCCGCTGCTATTTCTTCGAGCTTGAACACTTTAGCCATGGGCGGGACAAGCGCATGATCCTTGATGTGGTTAAACAGATTGACTAACACCGTTTCTTTAATAACTTCACTTGTAAAAGCCGTAAACAAAACACCCGTCGGTATATCAATTAATGGTTCAAACGAATTAAGGGTCCATTCATTGCCTAAGATGCCCGACATGCATAAGATGCCTCGCTCCGAAACCAATTGCAAAGACTCCTTCAAGGTAAGCGTTCCGATCAATTCCAGCACCTTGTCTACGCCATTTGGAGCAATTTCAACTACTTTATTTGTAAAATGTTCATCATCCAGTATTGCGAAGTCCGCACCCGCCTGTTGAAGATACGCCAGCTTTCCGCTGTCACGAGTGGTCGATATTACGGTGGCTCCTACGCTTTTGGCAAGCTGGAGGGCAGCCAGGCCAACGGAACTGGTCCCGCCACGAATGAGAAGCACTTCTCCCGTAGTTAATTGAAGACTTTCAAATAACGATGCGTATGCCGTGTAATACATTTCCGGAATGGCAGCGAGCGTAGTCCACTCCATTCCTTCAGGAATGAGATACACCTGCTCTGAAGGAATCAAAGCATACTCCGCATAGCTTCCATCAAATTCTCGCCCCAACCCTCCCATCAGAGAAGCAACATGCTGCCCTTTTTGGAATGTGCTATCCGATGCGTCCTCGATGACCCCCACACACTCAATACCAATGATCCGCGGAAACGGAACAGATGGTGAGTGCCCCTGCCTTGTATACATTTCAGAGCGGTTAATGCCAAATGCTCTGATTTTGATTAACACCCAGCCTGGTTTAACTTCGGGAATGGGAACCTCCCGTACGTTTAGTTCTTCAGGTGCGCAGGCACCTTCCAGTACAACTGCCTTCATCACAATTTATCTCCCCGCTCCGATATAGATTCGTTTTTCCAACTGAATGAATAATGCATTTGTCGCTAGGGCAAGTCCTGCGGACAGGATGCTTCCCCATAGAATTTTATCGATATTCATGGTACGTAAACCATCATATAAGATCGTCCCTAACCCGCCTGCATTGATAAATGCAGCAATAGTCGCCATACCAATCGTAGATACGGAGGCAAGTCGCAGTCCTGTAAAAAGGGTTTGAATTGCCAAGAGTGCCCGAATCTGAATCAATATTTGCAAACGACTCATGCCAAGCCCGGTGGCTGCCTCAATGATAGGTTCGTCCACATGATTCAAACCGGCGATAAAGTGGCGCAGAAGAATGTATTGATTATATAGAATCAGCACGATGATTGCCGTCGTTGTACCCAAGCCCGTCACAGGAATCATAATGGTGAACAAAGCCAGGCTGGGGATGGAATACAGAATGGAAAAGACATAAATGAAAATGCGTGACACCCAGTCTGAAGTCAGAACGACGATGGTTAGAAGCACGGCAACAATAATGGAGATCACCATGGTTATGAAAAGAATCTCCAAATGCTCTAACAGAGCATTTCCCCACTTATCTGGATGTTTGATTGCATAGTCGATCATTCTAAGTCCTCCCAGAAACGTTCTTGCTCCCTTGAAGATTGAATAAGCGACGCTACGAATTCATCGGCAGGATGCTTAACGATTTCTTTTGGCGTATCAAACTGGCACACTTTTCCTTGATTCATAATAATGACCCGGGTTCCCAACTTGAATGCTTCATTAATGTCATGCGTGACGAACAGGAATGTCTTATTCGATCCTCTATGGATTTTCAATAATTCGTCCTGTAAATGGAGACGGGTAATCGCGTCCAAAGCGCCAAAAGGCTCGTCCAGAAGCATGATCGCAGGATTGGTCGCTAAAGCTCGGGCGAGTCCGATTCGCTGTTGTTGTCCTCCCGATAAT
This sequence comes from Paenibacillus amylolyticus, assembly GCF_001570725.1. GTDB lineage: Bacteria > Bacillota > Bacilli > Paenibacillales > Paenibacillaceae > Paenibacillus > Paenibacillus amylolyticus_A. Next base: position 2,136,232 of record NZ_BCNV01000001.1, on the reverse strand, counting down.
TGGGAAGGATAGCGATGTTCATACGTCCGAGGGTCCAGTCCCACCAGATGCAGTAGTTCTGAGACCCTCTGCTCTGTTTTCTCTTTATCCCATTTCAACAGACGAGGTACGGTAGCGATATTTTTCGCGATGGTCATATGTGGGAACAATCCAACCTGCTGGATGACGTAACCAATCTTCCTTCTCAGCATCACGGGATCTATAGCCGCAATGTCTTCTCCAAACACCTGAATGTTCCCCTGAGAAGGTTCGTATAAACGGTTCACCATTTTCAAAAGCGTTGTTTTTCCAGATCCAGAGGAGCCTAGTATCGTAATAAACTCCCCTTCTTCAATAGATAAATTGACATGATTCACTGCGTATTCATTGGATTGTGCATAGGTTTTGCACACATGATGAAATTTGATGGCTGGTGGCCCCATAGTACCATTACGTTTATTGGATGGATTCATAAAAGGCTTTTGCAACGTCTTCATATTCTTCTTGATTAACATCCACTTTGGCATTAAGTGCTGTGATCGTGTCTGTGTCCAGTGCCGAACTGACCTTGTTGATGATTTCAGCAATTTCTGGATGTGAAGACAGTACTTCATCACGGATGACAGGAGCCAAATTGTACGGGGGCCATACTTGTTTGTCATCTTCCAATAGGATGTACTGATCTTTATTTACGAGTTGTCCCTCCGTCGTATATGCAGGTGCAACATCTGCCTCGTTATTTTTAAGCACTTCATATTTCAAACTATTGTCGTAGACTTTAGAGGACTTCCAGTTTAACTTACCATATACTTTTTCCAATGCTGGAATACCGTCTGCACGCTGATCCACTTCGCCTTGTGAGGCAAATCGAAGCTCGGTTGCATGTTTTTGCAAATCAGTAATCGTCTTGATCCCCCATTGTTCCGAGGCTTCTGCACGAATGACGAGCCCTGCTCCATCATTGGCTTTGGAATAGTCGAGCCAGGTCAAGTTGAATTGCTTTTTGTATTCATCCTTCACTTTGGCATATACTTCATCCGGATCAGTCAACAAGTCCAGCTTCAGGATGGCTAACAAACCGGTGCCTGTATATTCTGGGTACATATCTATATCTTGGTTTACAATGGAAGAATGGATCACAGAACCCGCAATGTTAGGTACACGCTCTACTTGGTAGCCGGCATCCTCCAAGGCCAAAGCATAAAGTTCCCCCACAATCAGATTTTCAGTGAAATCTTTGGTGCCGATTCGAATCGATGTCTCTTTATTTTCCGAAGTCTGATTTTTTTGCTCACCACAGGCGCTTAATAAGAGCGATAATACGATGATAAGTGAAGTGATGAGATAGATTGTTTTCTTTTTATTTTTCATGTCGTTTTCCTACCTTTGCAAAAATTGATATCGAAATAAAATTCGTTCGGATATATCAAGCAAGACTCCGATGACGATGGCTAAAATCGCCACAGCTCCCCCGCCGATTAGAAGCAAATCGATTCGATTGAGTCCCAGACCAGTAAAAATGATCTCACCAAATCCCCCAGCTCCGATTTTGGCTGCCAAGGTGGCACTGGCGATAATTTCAATGGCAGCTGTTTTGATACCGGTCAGAATGAGTGGTGCAGCAAGAGGGAACTTGATCTTCCACATCATTTGAGGATCTGACATGCCCGCCCCTTGAGCAGATTCAAGAATGGATAGAGGAATATGGTTCAAACCGGAAATGGTATTCATCAGTATGGGAGGTACCCCCAATAAGATTAAAGCAATCAACGCTGGTTTCGTGCCAGTGCCCATTAACGGTATTAATAGAAGTAATACAGCCAGACTAGGTACAATCCGCAAAATCTGAATCAGCGATACAATCCACTTTTCCGAGCGTTTGTATGTGATGGTCAGATATCCCAGCGTTATTCCGATCCATGCAGAACAAAGCAATGCCAGTAAACTGACCTGTATATGCTCTCGTCCCAGAGCGAAGAAAGTACGCCCATGATCCGAGAAATAGTTTACCAATTGCATCCACAAGCTTTCTTGCAATATGTCCCCTCCTTTCATTCAAGTTGCTTTTCCCTCGACAGCTTTATAATATAAGCATTATAATCGTTTTGAAAGTAGGCACCTTTTTATTAGATAGGAACCAAAAAGTAACTATTGGAGGATTAGCTTAAATGTTTACCAAAAAAGAGTTGCCTGAGTGCCCTGTAGCAACAACGGTCGGTTTAATAGGTAACAAGTGGAAATTACTTATCATGAGAGATCTTCTGGAAGGAACCCAACGGTTCGGTGAGCTTCGCAAAAGTATTCCGGAAATCAGCCAAAAGGTATTAACCGAAAATTTGCGTTCCATGGAAGGAGACGGTATCGTCATTCGGACCGTCTATGCGGAGGTACCGCCCAGAGTCGAATACAGCTTGAGCGATTTAGGTAATACGCTGAGGCCCATCATTAGTGTGATGGAAACATGGGGAATAGATTATAAGAAGCTCAATGAGGATACTTCGACCGATACAGACATATAGGAGTACAGATAACAGAAACGAGCGCATCCATGTTCAGGGTGCGCTCGTTTTTTAATGGTTCCTTTTGTGGAATTGTAAAAGTACATCCTTACTTCCTCTTTAATAGCGTAGCCACACGCTCATTTCACCAGCAAGGCGATTGCCCCACAAATAATAGGGAATGGCCTTGAAACGTACAGCCTTTGTCTGCTTAATATAAGAACGGTACGGCTTCTCATCTGACCATAAATCGCTGTTGTCAGTCACGAAACCGTCCCCTTCTACCACGACACAACCACCTAGCAAATTGGGATCAGCATACGCCGTTAATTGCGGCTCCGCAGCGATTGCGAGTGAAGTGAGCGGTGCTTCGTTGTCTGCTTCTTCGACGCAATAAACGAGCGGGCCGCGTTGAATAGCCACCTTGCCTGCATCTGCCCGAATTAAAGGGTGCGCCGCAACTAACTTCGGCTCAATCGGAAGCAGCCACTCCACTGTATTTCTATCTGACCAGCTGCGATTTATTTTGGCGTAACCATTCTCAACATGAATATCTTGCTTTTCACCATTTACTTTCAACGTTGGTTCTCCGTCCTGGAACCAGTTCGGTATACGGAGCGCAAGTTCAAACTCGACCGATTCTCCAACCTTAGGAAGCTGAACCGAGAATTCAACATGACCGTTCCAGGGAAGCTCAGAGCGTTGATGTAATGTTATTGTGGTGTCGGCAAGCTCGAACGAGGCTTGACTTCCAATATACAAATGGGTATAGATCGTTCTGCCATCCTCAGACACATCGTAAATATAATTGTCTAACGAACCTAGCAACCGCGCGACATTGGGAGGACAACAGGAGCAACCGAACCATTTTTGTCGGACGGGCTTTACGTGATGTTTATCCGGATTTTTGAGACTTGCTTCTGGCCATACCTCAAGTGGGTTGACATAGAAGAAGTGTTTCCCATCCATTGACATGCTGCCCAGCACATTGTTGTAGAGTGCTCTCTCCAACACATCCGCATACTCGCTTTTAACTTCCAATTGAAGCATGCGACGTGCCCAGAAAATCAAGCCAATCGAGGCGCAGGTCTCCGCGTAAACGGAATCATTCGGAAGATCGTAGTCGAACGTAAAGGCTTCCCCGAGATGTGTTGAACCAATGCCCCCGGTAATATACATTTGTTTGCCTGTTGTGTTCGACCAGAGCCGTTCACAGGCCTCCTTTAACTCTTCGTCACCTGTTAGTCGCGCAAGAGCAGCCATTGCCGTGTACATGTAAACTGCCCGAACGGAGTGTCCAACAGCTACCTTTTGCTCACGAACAGGCAGATGAGACTGATAGACCTCAAGATTAGGCTCTCCCTGTGACCAGATGTTTGTCCGGCTTCCGCGTTTCCATTCCTTGATAAAATAATTGGGCTGCTTTCCCCGTTCATCTATGAAGTATCGGCTAAGGTTCAAATAACGCTCTTCTCCGGTAATCCCGTATAATTTAACCAGAGCCAATTCAATTTCCTGATGGCCGCAGTAGGCTCTTATCTGTCCAGGCTTGGTTCCGAACATACGATCAATCAGATCAGCGAATTGGCAAGAGATGTCTAGCAATTTACGCTTGCCTGTCGCCTGATAATACGCAACAGCTGCTTCAATTAAATGGCCTGCACAATACAGCTCATGAGCTTCATATAGATTGGTCCATTGCTTCCCAGGTTCTTTGATCGTGAAGTAGGTATTCAGATAACCATCGTCATGTTGGGCTTGGCCAATCAATTCGATGGATTCATCGGCGATCTTCTCTAACCTCTGATCTGGATGATGACGGAGCGAATAAGCAACGGCCTCTAACCACTTGTAGAGATCACTGTCCTGAAATACCCATCCGCCAAATTCACCTTGCTCCAAGCCGGCAGCAATACGGAAATTTCGAATGGCATGACTAGGCTCAGCGTCCTCTACCCTATCGTTTAGAGCTTCCCATTGATAGGGAATAACCGTTTCTCGTACAAGATCGGAATATGTATTCCAAAATTGGTCTTGAATTTGGATCTGATTCTGTCCCATTATACACACCTCAAAAGTATAAAATTTGACTCTTTCCAAAGTCGAGTATATGCTTTTTCTTAAAGTGAGAATAGGAATGGAATGAGCTTTTTTCTATACAAAATGACACTAAAAAATGAGGTTAATTCATTGAAGGAAGAATTAATTGTTGCGTTACAAACCCCACCTCTTCCATATTATTGGGAATCGGGTCGTTCAACGTTCCGAGTAGGCGACCGTCATCCTAACCGAAGAAACTTCGGCCTGTTTGATGTACTGCTCGTGGTTGATGGGGAATTACATATCGGTGAGAACGGGACGGAATGGACACTCGGCATAGGTGATGCACTATTATTACTGCCGGAAGGTGAGCATTATTCATTCAGTCCCTGCGAACAGGAAACAACGTTTTACTGGGTTCATTTTGAGCATGTGGACTGGCATCAGAGTCCTTTAATAGAAGAATCGGAAGCAGCCATTCCGTTATCACCATTCGATAAGCCAAAATCCATACGAATACCTAAGAAATCCACGGTGCTAAGTCCCCAGCTCGCATTTGATCTAATGCAACAGCTTCTGGAGCTGCCGGTAGGTGATTCCTTCTGGGAGAAGCAGCAACTGCTGTTCCGCTTTCTGGCTATGCTCGAAAATGGCATCTCGGATATGGCCAAAACACCTGCTTCACGGCTTGGCGAGAAAGTAGCTGTTTTCATCCAGCAACACTACCAAGAAGAGATCACCAATGAAACACTCTCGTCGGCACTACACTTCCACCCCAGCTACATCGTTCGCTGTATGAAAATGAAATACGGTGTCACACCGGTTCATTACTTACTACAATTTAGGATTGAGCGGGCCAAGCAGCTTCTAGTCTCCACGGAATGGTCGATTGATCGTATAGCGGCTGAAGTGGGCTTTCAATATGCTCCTTACTTTTCTACCTGCTTCAAGCGAAGTGTTGGAATATCTCCCCTCCAGTTTCGCAAGAAATATCTTAACTAGTTAAATGCATACTCTTCTATATCATCCGAAATCAGATATTGTGCGAAATGGGCTTCCTTCAATTGGAGGAAACCCATTTCTTTAAAATTAGATAAACAGATTGTGATTAGCTTGAGATGCTTGTCCGAGATAATAACCGACACCACCAATGAACATGATTGTTCTTCACAAGGGCACGGATCATCTTCGAACGCAGTGCTGACCACTCGGACTGCATCGCTTCCGTAATATTCGATTTCTAAATCATTACATCCACAGTCTGATGGTTAATCCTATTCCTCGATATTGAACCATGGACCAGAAGCTTGAATGAAGCCCCACAGTTTTTCAGGTAGCTCAAGCTCATTTACCTTCGAAGCCTTGATCGTAGTTTGTATCTCAGACTCACGTCCACCTTGAACTTTCTCAACCCAGTCCGGATTCATGATTAACGTTTGGCCAATCGCTGCCAAGGATATGCCCTGATTCATAGCTTTATTAACATCTTCCGGAGTTACCATCGAACCTGCAGCCAGTAGAGTTACTCGACCTCTCACATGTTCAGCAATGAATTCTAAGTGTGTTTTTTCATCTTGAGTGTCAGCGGGTTTAGATGTAAAGACATCCCCCAATGAAGCATGGATATAATCAACACCCACTTCAATCAGGCGATCAATCAGCACATAGGTATCCTTCATTCTTAGACCACCTTCCTGATGTTCGTCAGGAGAAATCCGGTATCCGAGAATGAAAGGTTTGGTAGCATGTTTTTGAATGACACGTTTCATCTCATCAATGACAGCCAGCGGAAAGCGTAAGCGATTTTCTATGGAACCACCCCATTGATCCTCTCGTCTGTTGAAGAATGGAGAAAAGAAGTTTTGCAGCAGGAATCCATGAGCACCATGAATTTCAACCCCGTCAAAACCTGCTTCAATTGCACGTCTTGTCGTTTCTCCAAACGCATGAATCACGTCCAATATTTCATCATGCGAAAGCTCTCTAGGTAGAACGGAAGGTGCAAATCCTGTGGCTTCCGTCTGCACAGCACTGGAACTAACCACTTCACCATTCGGAGTGAGGTTTGGAAGTGCCTTGTTACCTGCATGAAAAATTTGAAGTACTGCAGCAGCTCCTCCACTCTTCGCAGCATCTGCCAATTTACGCAAGCTCGGAATGAACGCATCATCGTACCCGGCGAACTCATTCGTGAAGCCGATTCCGTTAGGTTGGACATGTGTGCATCCTGTAATAACCAGCCCCACACCATTTACTCTTTTTTTATAATAGTTTTCTTCCGCATCTGAAACGGTATAATCATCATTGCTGGACCATGTGGTCATAGGTGCCATAACAATTCGATTCCGAAGCGTTACTCCGTTGTTGAGTGTAAAAGATTCAAACATGTTGTTGTATTGTGCGTTCATTACATAACCTCTTTCTAATAGTAGTAAATGTAAATTAATTTTCAATCCTCATAAATAAACGATCATTCGATTAATATATAGCGTCAAAACAGAGGGATTTCCATAGTGAATGTAATTCCCTCTAAAATAGAACTTTATTAAGCTTTAATCGCATCCCAAGTCATCTGAACTAATTCGTCCAAACGATCTTGCTCCAACTCGATCCGGCCGCCAAAAACCTCTTTAACATATTGCATGGTTGGATTGAAAGTAAACATATGAAGCAGACTCGTATCCACTTGTTTGAATACCCGTTCACTTTTACCCTTCTCGTACAACTTAAATAGAGGTTCGAATAAACTGGCCCCCTCCATCAGGGACAACTTATGCAGGAGTGGTGAATTGGAGAATTGCTCGGCAAATAAAAATTCATCTTTATGGCTTAAAATAAAGTCCGAGAAATTTTTCAATGCATGCTCAAAAGCAGATTGGATCGAAATTGATTCATCATAATTGTGAAATACGGCCAGACTCATGTCTTTCTTGATGCTTAAATATAGTTTATTGAGCATGTCCTCCTTGTTTTCGAAGTAAACGTATATCGTTGAAGCAGATACGTTAGCCTTTTTGGCGATCTTGGACATTGAAGTTTCCGATAAACCATATTCATTAATTAATTGAATTGCTGCGTTAAAAATACGCTCTCTTTTATTCTCATCTTTATGTCTCATGTACATGATATTAAATAATCGTTTGATTAAAGTCAATCAAGGATGCGTTATATAAAGAGCATTCCAACGTCGTTGTTGATATCCAAGTATTCCTCCACCCCATAGACAGCGTATCATTTACTGGTCCTATAATAAACGATCGTTCGATTAAAATTAAGCATGAAAATTCTCTTCTTTATCACATATTTGAGTTAGCCGGGAATCCACAACGATGAATATAGTCTTCCAAGGGTAGTCAAACCAAACGACCGTTTTCCGGTGAAATACCAGAGAACGGTCGTAGCGACATGATCACTTCGTTTATCACTTCATTATATGTTCGCAAACTGATCAATGGGATAATTGTCCCTCATCACCTTGCTCCTCCTGCACAATTCGAGCAATGTGAATCATTAGATATAATAATTCCTCGTTTGAGATGGAGATATCCAGCATGTTTTGCACATAGGTTTTAATCATCTCCGCGCATTTGTATTCAAGTGGATGCTCCTTCACCATGTGCTGAAAGATGAAATCTTTCGGCGAATTGCCTAAGCGGCCCTCTTGTAAACGCTGGATGAAAAACTGCAGGTGTGTGACGAGTCTCACATAATGGATGGAGTTTTTATTCAATTGCATATCAAAGCTGTATTGAATAAGATTGAAAATATCTTTTAACATTTTAACGGATTGCATCGTGCGCTCCATATTCTGTTCATGGCTTTGAGCATTGACGAAATGAAAGGCAATATTGCCCGCTTCCTCTTCCGTAAGCTCAATGCCAAGTTCTTGATTCAACATATGAACTGCTTCCAGGCCCAGTTCGAATTCGACCGGATGAAACCTTTGGATCTCCCACAACATACGATTCTGTAATGATACACCTTTTTTCCAACGTTCAATGGCAAATGACAGGTGATCCATAAGCGTAAAGAAGATTTGATCATCGAGTGACAGCTTTTCTTTGGCATTGGAAATCAGTTTGTTAATGACATTCACATGTGATTCTGGCATGTTTTCGATGGTTCGAACGTAAGCCTGGGCAGACGGATTGTTTTGCAAAATGAACCGTTTCTGGATATGCTCTTCATCGAGTCGCTCGCCGACTTTTCCTTTGAATGCCAAGCCTTTTCCCATGACAATCACTTCTTGTCCCTGTTCATCTTTGGTCAGAAGCAAGCTATTATTCAATATTTTGATTACTTTCATGCATTCATCACGATCCTTTATTCTTTCGTGACCGCCTGATCCGAATTCCCGATACATCTGCCATTCTGTTTAATGACCTCCTGATACCACGAGAAGCTTTTCTTCTTCAAGCGCTTCAAGTCTTTCAGATCCTGTTCACCACGGTTGACATAGATCATGCCGTAGCGTTTCCCATACCCCTGATGGGTGCTTACCACGTCAATAACCGACCAAGGGCAATACCCAATCACATCCACACCATCCGTTAGAGCCAGTCTGATCTGCTCCAAGTGTTTCTCAATAAAATCAATCCGGTACGTATCGTTAACCGTGTGATCTGCTTCCAGTACATCCGGAGCTCCTATGCCATTTTCCGTAATTAATATCGGGAGACCATATCGTTCATATACCTTACGCAATGTAAGCCTTAGGCCAACCGGGTCAATAACCCAGCCATATTTCGTTTTTTCCGTATATGGATTCTCCGCGGCCCGGTACACTCCCTGCTCGCCAAGCATAATTTGCTGATCCCCTGCACGAGCTGTAACATCCGACGCATCCCCCATACTGGCGGCAATGGTGGCTGTTGAGTAATAATTGATAGCTACCAGATCGGGACGGCCGGACTGGATGTCCTCCATGTCGCCCTGCTCAATAACCGGCTCGATGCCACGTTCCTGCAAATAACTCCAGAATAATGGATTATACCGTCCCCACACCGATAAGTCGAGAAACCCCCATCCGCGAATTGTCTCCCAGTTATGTGCAGCGATTGCATCTGCTGGTCTGGAGGTTGCCTGATACATGGAAGTCATGTTCAATGCAGGGCCGATCTTACCTTGCGGTAACATATTGTGAAATAGTCGCATCGTTCTGCCTTGAGCTACAAACATGTGATGATTTTGCTGATATAGTTCCTTATTGGAAGGCAAACGTCCGCCTTTTGGTGTACCAATAGCACCTGGATGGAGAATCATCGTATTTTGCTCATTAATGGTCAACCAATATTTCACTTTATGCCCGTATTGCTCAAACAAGATACGCCCGTACTCGACAAAGGCATCGATCGTCTCTCGGTTATTCCAGCCTCCAGTTTTCTCAAGCTCGTAAGGTAAGTCGAAATGGTACATCGTCACAATCGGTTCAATGCCATGGAGAAGCAATTCGTCAATCAACTGGTGATAAAAATCGAGTCCTTTTTCATTAACTTCCCCTGTGCCTGAAGGCAAGATTCGAGTCCATGCAATGGAAAAACGATACGCTTTGAGGCCCAGCTCTGCAAAGAGCTTCACGTCTTCTCTGAATCGGTGATAGTGATCGCTCGCAACTGTGAAATCGGCGGTTCCAGCCGGATGATCACACATATCGATGACGGACAGGCCTTTGCCATCTTCGTTCCAGGCTCCCTCCACTTGATAGGCCGAGGTGGAGCCTCCCCACAGAAATTCATTGGGGAATGGCTTGATGTGTTGATATAACATCTCAAACACTCCTTCATTTTAATGATGATCAAGAGATATGACGTACCGCATTACGGTTGTTACGAAAGGTGCATAATGGTCGCTCCAACCTCCACAGAACGCTGCTTTTCCAGCTTAATGTCCGGGAAACGATCCGAATTGGCGATAATGATCGGGGTTATGACTTCATAACCTTCCGCCTTGATGGCGTCGATATCGAAGCTGATCAACAAGTCACCCTGTTGTACCTGATCCCCTACTTTAATGGAAGAGTCGAAATGTCTCCCCTTCAGGTTGACGGTATCCACGCCAATATGAATGAGTATCTCTTCTCCATTGTAACCATTTAGTTTGACTGCATGTTTGGAGTCCATGAAAGCCGTAACTTCACCTGCGATCGGTGCATACAGTTCTCCTTTTACAGGAATAATCGCAGCGCCTTTACCCAGTAATCCCAAAGAGAAGACATCGTCTGGTACACGGTCCAGATGCACTAATTCCCCTTGCATAGGGCTGGCGATCATAAGTGAGTGTATCTCATTTTGGTTCAGTACATTTGCATTTGTTGCTGCAGCAGACTTCGTGTCTGGGGTGTTGTCTTGAACAGGCTGGCTGGAAAGCGTCTTGTCATCGTTAACATTGGTATTGCCTTCTTCTTCATCATCCACTGGATCCTCAAAACCAATGATACATGTCAGGGCAAAGGTCACGATAAAGGCGATCAGACACGTTACAATGGCATGAACGATATTCATCGGATTGCTGCCAATAAAGGCAGGTAACGCGGCAAGCCCTGGAGAAACGAAGGCATAACGTACTAATCCGGTCAGACCAGCGTATATTCCTGCTACGCCACCACCGATCATTGCAGCAATCAAAGGTTTCTTCAGTTTCAGCGTTACGCCGTACAAGGATGGTTCCGTGATGCCCAGTACAGCGGTGAAACCGGATGAAGCAGCGAGCTGTTTCAGTTTTTTGTTTTTGGTTTTTAATGCTACAGCAAGCGTAGCCCCACCTTGAGCAATATTGGACGCGAGCATTCCCGGACCGTTGATCATTTCATATCCATTTTTGGTCAGTTGGCTAGTTGCAATTGGCGTCATGGCCCATGCAGTGCCTGTCACGATCAGAAACGGTTGCAAAGTTCCCATTAACAAAGGAATCAGCCAACTGGCTCTGGCATTAATTGCTTCTGCACCCATCGCAACCAGATCATTCAGATACGTTCCGAAAGGCCCGATCGCCACTAATGCAAGTGGTGCTGTAATCAATAGTACAATCATCGGTTTTGTGAAAAATTTAATCATGGAAGGCGATACTCGATCTGCGAAACGTTCAATATAGGACATGAGCCAAACGACAATAATAATCGGCAGCACGGAGCCTGCATAATCGGTTAGGCGAACTGGAACACCGATGAAAAACACATCTTTTCCTTCCGTCATCAGTGCGCTCCATCCCGGGTGTAACAACACTCCGGCAACCGTCATCGCCATAATTGGACTTGTTTCAAACTTAATGGAAGCTCCATAAGCCAACAGAATAGGCATGAAATAAAAAGCCGCGTCCGCAATGGTATTAAGGATATAGTAGTTTTGGCTTTCGGTCGTTACGAGGCCTGTCAGTACAAGTACGGCCAATATTGCTTTGATCATACCCGCGCCAATGATTGCCGGAATGACCGGAGTAAATGTCGTTGAGATTACGCTGATGAATCTGGAAATCCAGCTCTGTTTTTGTTTTGGTCCGTTATTTTTGCCGGAATCTGATTTGGAGTCTGCACTCCGGGTTGCCGAACCCATCTGCTGAGTAATAACACGATAGACCTGCTGCACCTCATTGCCCACAACGACCTGGTATTGTCCACCATTATTCACAACGGTAATGACGTCTGGAAGAGCTTTGAGTTTTTCTGTCTCCGCTTTGGAGATGTCGTGCAATTCGAACCGAAGTCGGGTTGCGCAGTGCGTAAGCCGAGCGATATTCTCCTTCTTCCCAACCAATTCCGTTATGTCTTGTCCCAACTTGCGATAGTCCATACCTTTGCCCCATTTCTGAATTTGGATATAAAAAAGACCAAAACGATATGCCTTCCCCTACTCACATAAGGAAAATGCAAAATCATTTTGGTCATGCCTGCTTTACCAGTAACAGCCAAACACTGCTAATATTCAATTCGTTATCGATGTAAACGTTTACTGGATCATAATATCACACAATAAATTAGTTAGCAATCACTTTATTCGACATTTTTCTATATGAAAACAACGGTTTTATTGTTATGCACGATAACACGGTCTTCCACATGCCATGCGACCGCGCGAGCAAGTACAGTTCGTTCAATCTGACGACCGATCCGTTTCAGATCTGTAACATGGTTACGGTGGGTAACACGTTGTATATCCTGCTCTATGATTGGACCACCATCAAGCTCTTCTGTTACGTAGTGTGCAGTTGCACCAATTAGTTTTACCCCACGGTGATGTGCTTGAGCATAAGGATTGCCACCGACAAACGCAGGAAGAAAGGAATGATGAATATTGATGATACGATTACGGTATTGCTCAATAAATGTTGACGGTATGATTTGCATATAACGTGCCAAAATAATGATGTCAACATTCGCTAATTTTACTGCTTCCCTGTGCTGAGATTCAGCTTCCGCCTTGGTTTCGGGTGTAACGGGAACATAAAGGTAAGGTATTCCGAAAGACTCAGCGATCGTTTTCATATCCAGGTGGTTGCTGACGATGAGCACGATGTCAGCATCCAGTTCTCCGGCACGCCACTGCCATAACAATTCGAGCAGACAATGATCCTCTTTCGAAACAAAGATCGCTAACCGCTTCCTGTGACTTGCTGGAGATAATAACCATCTCATCCCAAACGGGTCCGCCAACGTTGCAAAATCCGATTGAATTGCAGCTAAATGTTTGGATGACTCATGTAAATCAAATTCAATTCGCATGAAAAATATACCTCCTGCGGGGTCCATCGTGTACTGATCCGAGTGTACAATATTTGCTCCCTGATCAGATAAAAATTGCGATACAGCCGCAACGATACCAGATTGATCCGGACAAGAGATAAGCAGTCTTGCACGATTTTGTAGTTCCGGTACAGAAACGTGAACTTTATTACTATTCATGTGCTCCATAAATCTATGAATGCCTCCTAATTATGTGATTAGCTATTACTATAAAAAAAGTAAACTTGCTTATTTCATTGGTGCCCCGCAAGGAATGGCGTTTACATCGACATGTTCATTGCGATGTTCATTGAGGAATGGAAAACGTGATATCGTAGCCCGAATTACTTTTTGACGTGTTCCTGGATTTCCCCAGAGAATATGAACTTCGTCCCCAATTACGGAATATTCTGAATTAATGGAACAAAGAGAAATCATTTGCCGATAGTAATAACTGTACATTCGTCCTGAACTGACACCAATCAAGTTACCATCCTTCAAAACTTGGTCAGCATATAATACCGTTCGTCCATTTTCCTGAGATAAATGTACGGGTTCCATCTCCATATAAGGTTCACCCGGTTGATACTGGGATGCTTGTACATCCAGGATATCTTCTGTGTTCCAGACCAAAGTAACCATTGTGCGGCGGGGGTGTGCTACTTGTTTTTCTAATGCCTCACGTCCAATGAACTCGTGATCAAACTTAATCATTTTTCCCCATCCCAATTCAACGGGATTGCGGTAACGTAGCTCGATGTCTGTACCCATGCTCCCCATTAACAATGTTGAAGGGCGACGAGTCTTCTGCGACTTCCCTAGATATTTCATGAAACCTGAGTCTTCTCCCCATGGACATGGAAAATGTACGAAAGACTGCGGAAATCCACCTTCGGTATGGTTCATCTTATACGCAGTTAGCCCAAGTTTTCGAATGCCAAAAGGTTCTCCCGCTGTCATGATGGCATTATAAATGGACAGTACATATTCGTTCTGACCGTGAATCTCATAAGCAAGCGTACCTGCCATCCCCATCCGGGTAACCCGAATCTCTTGCCCAGAAACACGGCTCATCCGGTAGCGTCCAAATTTCAGATCGTGCAGACATTCTCCGGTCGCAGATTCTATTATTTCAAGTGATTTAGGTCCGGCAAGCTGAAAGACGAACTCATCGCGTATATATTCTCCCTGTGCATCATAATTTCCAGTGTCTAATTTATAGGCAGCGTAGGGTGCCAGGAAATACGAAATGAATTCTTCCTCGCCTACTCTGAGCAACACGCCATGTGTCATAATGTAGCCTTCTTCATTACACATGATCGCATGTTTTAGAGAACCGATAGGGAATTGAGCGAAGCTGTTGACACACGTATCAGCAAAGAACTTTATCGCATCTGGTCCAGTGACGCGGTAAGCGCTGGCTGGATTCAGGCCAGTATGCAGATAACATGTTTCCTTCCATGACATGGACTCGTCTCTCCAGTTACTATATGCCAAGGGAAGAGCAGATCCAAAAGCCATCGCTTTACTATCCACATAGAAGTCAACTTGAGGATCATACGGTTCATAAATGGGAAGCAGCAGTTTCTCATTATTTTGATCTAAACCGATAGGAGTTTCATTTTTCACGATTCATACACCTCCTTATATGATTTGAAATCAAATTCTTTCTAAGGTATGACCTTAGTCGGTTAGGAATTTTGAGTTGTTGTATTTACGCTGACTTGTCATCATTGCTGACTGTTGAAGATTCAAACTCAGTAACATCGCTCCAATGTATCCAGCCAGAACCATCATCATGGGTACCATCTGGTTGTTCATCCCATTGACCGGATTAGAATATGTGATATCAGAAGTAACCCGTTCTGACAATGAATCAGCAGTACTTGCCAATTCCTGCTCCGTTAAAAGATTTCCTTGCAGTACATTTTTCGCACTAATGACAATCGCTTGTTTATTGACTGTCTTCATGATTAGGATAATCCCCTTTTAGTACAATTCTGCAAGATAATAAACAGTAGGTCTTTACTTTCCCCTCACAAGGTCGATGGAGTTTCCCGGGTCTCATCATCCACTATTGAATGGAAAAGAAAAGAACAATTGAATAATAACATCCCCCTGTCAATACCCTGCATAACTATAAAATGATTTCAAGATGTTTATTTTTGAAATATAATAGATAACTTATTTCATAGTGTGAAATACCATAGATGTCGTCTATTATACGAGACTTTTTTGTGTTTAAAGACTTCGCTCGTTTTTCCATAATAACCCAAAAAAAGAGGAGGCATAATGCCTCCCCAAAGTATGTTTTTCTTATCCTTGTTATCAGGTTATTCTTGTTACCGACATGATTTATGTGTGTCTCTTAATAGCAGGCATAATGATTGTTGCGAGTAGTTCTCGCGTAAGGCTGTTTAGCTATCTTCTGCCACGTACATGAGACTCGTTGTGGAGATGGGTAATCCTGCTGGAACAAAGCCTGCGTTTTGTGCAACCAAAAGTCGGTTTCATCTCAATTCATTCGTTGATCCTACTAGCGCCTAGTCCGAGTTTCTTGAGAAGATTAGTTAACTGTATTTTTTCTTCATTGGTAATCGAAGACAGATTCTTGGATATCACCTCAACGTGTTGAGGAAAGATCTCTTTAAATAAATTTTGACCTTGATCCGTTATGACTACATTTGAAGATCGACGGTCTGTTGGACTTGGTTCTCGCTTTACTAATTCTTTCTTTTCAAGCTTATCCACTACATATGTGATGCTCCCGCTTGGGATCGAAAATTTCTCGCTTATATTTTGGACCGTGTGTGGTCCTTTATTGTAGAGTAGTTCCAGAACCATAAAGTTCTCATTACTAATGCCGGATCGCTCTATATCTTTTACAACATCATCAAAAATAGTTTTACTAGCCTTTACCCACACACGGAAAAGCCGTAAATCGATCTGACTTTGTTCATCTCCTTGAAACATGTACAGGACCTCCTATTAGATACCTTCCCAAAAAACAGTATTTGTCATCTTGGTTTTCTGTATAAAGGATAATCAACTTCAGTCGGAACTTCAATAAGCAAAATTCGAAGGTCTTGATCAATAGCTTGTATGGCTACTTTCTCTTCTTCCTCTGGTTGAACGATAATAAAATCCTTCTGTGAAAAATGAGTTGTTTCGATTGTATCTGATAAAAGAGATCCGTCTCCTCTAATGGCTAAACCAGCCAATGTACGACCCAAGGAAAGGCGATGCGTATATACTGTTCCCTTAGAAATACGTACATCCCACATTTGAGCATCAGTCACAATTTGCATAGGAGAATCGTTTCCTAAAAGTGTTTTAATTTTCACACCATCTATATCTACTAACAAAAACTGATTAGAATCAAATTGCGAATAAATAGGTGCACGTTTCACGGCTTGGCTTAGATGTGGTTCAAACCAAATTTGAAAGGCTTCAGTCGGTTCCTTTAACGCCTCAGCATGTTGCACACCAGAGCCTGTTTGCATGAGCTGGGCTCCTCCTTCTTGTACAACACTTTCCGTACCCAGTGTATCCCGATGATATGCCTTACCATTGATTACATAAGTGATGATTTCGAAGCCTTGATGTGGATGGAAGCCGATTTCTGCTGGTTCCTGAGAATGAGCCCAAGCCCAGTAAAATAGGGGTCCTAGTCGAGTAATGATCGAGCCTTCTCCGGAAAAACCAATTGGTTTTTGTTCTATTATTTTGCCGCCATCAAACTGACCACTTGCTTGATCTTTGGGTTTAATAATTTGGATTCCCATTATACTCACTCCTTAGGTTTAACGGACTATTCACTCAAACAAAGATCCGTAATTGATTAGCAACACGACCAATCCCAGAATTAATAAAATGATTGGCATGAACATTTGTTTCAATTGGTCTTTTATTTTAATATGAGTAATGATCGCACCGATCATCGTAACCACGATAAGTAAACCACCCCATGCAGCGAAACCCTCACTCCAAATACCTGCAATAACTAAAACTCCTGCAATGACTTCAATCAACCCTGTAAATACTCGGAATGCTCCAGGATATCCATAGTTCTTAAATCCTTCCACCATCTGCTTGGACCCAAACTTCATAAACCCAAACATGAGAAAACCTAACCCTAATATCACTTGCAAAACAATGGATAGAATACTCATAAATTCAATCTCCTCTTTATCCTATTATTATTTATCCTAATATTAGTGTAAATATATCCTAACATTAGGCTATATGTCAACTAAAATTCTTTCGCATCATAAAAACCTCCTCTCCGAAGGAAAGAAGGCGTTATGTTTCGTTAAGATAAATTTATTAATTCAATCAGTATACTGCTAGTACTTCTACCTTAAAGGGGTTCATTCTAAACTCCACTATTAATGGGGTAATCGATGTAACGCCGTTAGGCGTACCATTCATTGTATATTTTCCTGATACTGCCTTGTATTTTGTCTGTTCGCTCATGTGTCTACTCCGCCTTTCTTCTCAGTAATCCGAGATTGTCATCATTATAAAATAACTTCACTGACATCTACTGTCAGTGAAGTTATTAAAGTTGATAATATTCCATTAACTCGGATACCACAGCAACCAGTCTGTCCTTCACATGTTGTGGTTCGATAACTTGAATGGATTTTCCGTAGGATAGGATAAAATAAGGGACATATGTATGAATTGATTCCTCCTCAAATAAAAAGATAGCTTGATTGGGCGTCCGCTCTTTCAGATAGTGTCCCATAAACCAATGTAACCCCAAGTCATCTAATGCCTCAGATCTACCTTTGATAACTAAGGAAATTAACCCCGCCTTGCCCACTACATCGGGTAACAAATTTTGCATAAAATATTCACGAGCTGAAAAAGCTCCCGAACGCTCAAAGCGGAGCGAAGTAGGCTTGATTCGTAGAATACGATCTGCCCGGAAGCTGCGGAATTCCTTTCTCAGGTGGCAAAACGCAATGGTATACCATTTATTATTCCAGTACACCATTCCATACGGATCTATTATTCTATTCTTGGGTTGTTCTTCACCGCTTCTGCGATAATCAATTTCCACAGAGCAATCATTAGCCACGGCTTGTTCCAATTCCGCCAAGATTGGCTGAACGGAAGGGTCTCCCATGCGATTGATCACGTTGAATCCAGCTAAATGACGACGAAGTGTGTCTTCCTGCTCCTCATTCGAATACATTTTCAACTTGGATGTCGCATTGTCCAATGCCTCACTCAAAGGGTATCCAGCTTCTTTTGCAAACACAGCAGCTTGGAGAAGTGCCTTTTTTTCTTCAATATCGAATAACAGAGGTGCTTTGATATGCTGATTGAGCAAACTATACCCGCCGTTGTGACCTGTATCGGAAATGATCGGCACGCCACTGGTACATAATGCATCAATGTATCTATATACGGTTCTTATATTGATTTCTAACTTTTCGGACATTTGTTTTGCAGTTACTTTAGTGCCTGAATTCAGCATCCATAGAATGGCTAACATATTATCGTTCTTTGGCATAACCTACATCCTCATCTTCAAATAGTTATTGCACATCTTTATTTTATATCAGTACAGCACAATTTACATAAAAGAACTTCGTTGGGCGATACTACCTACAAATAAATTCTCCGGTTTGGAGTGAAGCCAATGAAGCAAGCCACAACCCAGATCAATACCTCTGAGGTTATTGTTGTGGTTATCAATTCAATCCTCGGAGCTGGAATTCTAACACTCCCTCGGACAATTAGTAAAGCAGTAGGAACACCAGATGTATGGATCTCCGTCATTCTGTCTGGGTTGATCGTGATGGTCATCAGCCTCATGCTTGTGACGTTGTGTCGGAGATTTCCCGGTAAAACGGTGTTCGAGTTTCTTCCTGAAATCATGGGCCATTGGATTTCTTATCTGTTGGGACTTGTAATTATCGTATATTTTGTTGTTCTTTGTTCATTCGAAGTTAGAGTCATGGCTGAAATTACGAGCATGTATATTCTTGAACGCACGCCTACCTGGGTGACCATCATGGTTAGTTTATGGATTGGTATATATATGTTAAGTGGTGGTCTTAAGGTCATCACCAGAGTCTTTGCACTTGTAATGCCGGTTACTCTGGTTTTGCTCGCGTTGGTTTTCCTTTTAAGCACTAAAATGTTTGAACTCAACAATCTCAGACCGCTCCTTGGCGATGGATTCATGCCTGTGTTGAAAGGGCTTAAGCCTTCGTGTCTCTCGTATTCCGGATATGAAGTATTGCTAATTATTACGGCATATATGGCGGACCTAAAAGCCAGCAATAAAGCAGCTATATATAGCATACTTAGTTGTACGATTATATATTTGATCACAATTGTTACCGTGGTGGGGAATTTATCTTTGCCAGGAATTCAGACGCGGATGTGGCCGACGTTCGACATGGTTCGAAGTTTTGAAATTGAGGGTTTTCTTTTTGAGCGCTATGAATCACTGTTCATCGTGTTTTGGCTGATGCAAATTTTCGCGACCTATGCCTTTAAGCACTATTTTGCATCCATCGGTATTCGAGATTTATTTCGTCTCAAAAATATTACCGGTATACAATTCGCGATGTTGCCGGTCTTGTATGTCATTGCTTACTTGCCTAAAAACCTGGAGGAAACGTTAGCTTTGGGTGATTTTCTTGGCAATATGTCCATTTTTTTATTTGGCCTGTTGCCACTGTTGTTGCTGATCATCAGTTTCATTCGTAAAAAAGGCGGAAAGCAGGCATCTAGTGGAGCCCTAAAGGCAGGCTGAATGTTGAGTTCTTAAGGGATGTGTAGCTCAGGAGAACTTTTTCGTTCTCCTGGCTCCATGGAGCAAAAATTGGCCTCAGTTGCAACTTGTTTCAAAAAAGATCGATATGATAACCTTTGAATATTAAATTTTCGTAATTTGAGTAGCTGTCGCTTCATCCGTAATGAGCATATTAATATATCCCCCGCGTAAAGCAGCCAGGATGCAGTCGATTTTATGCAGACCAAAGGCCATACCTACCACTGTTTTTGTCTTCTTTAACTGCTCAAGCCCAAGGCCAATCACTTTATGATTAATGGGATGATCTGTGATCGTACCTTCACGATTGATAAATACGGAATTAATATCCGCAACGGTATTCAAAGCCTCTAATTCAGATAACACTTGCTCATTTAGATAACCTGATCGTTCCATCGTTGACATGGAATACGGGTTTCCAATCCCCACCAGAGCGAGATTGATATGCTCCCCCTCTTTCAGAACAGCCGAAATATTAGACATGCCAATAATTTGCTCCCTTAGCTCTTCTGTTTCAACGACTGCGGGAGCATACAACGTCTCGCAGGTCACACCCATTTTTTTGGATAACTCATAGGCGATCTGGTTAGAGTGCATTTCATTTCGTGAATTACCTGTTCCACCAACCAGTGGAATGATTTTGACATTCTCTTTTTTCTCCAGAGGAAACTCTCGCACCATATGATAGAGCGTATTGCCCCATGAGACACCGACACGATCACCGTTTTTGATCAGTTTTTGAACAAATTGTGCGGCAGCCTTGCCTACTGCACTCGACAACAACTCTTTATTGAGATCCTTTGTTGGAACAACCAGTACCTGTTTGAGTTTAAATAAGTCCTCTAGTTTTTTCTCCAATTTGGACGTTTCGTAATCATCATCATGAATGACAATTTCAATAATGCCCTCTTCCCTCGCACGCTGCAGCATCTTGGATATGACTGGTCTGGATACACCAAGCTTCTCAGCAATCTTCTCCTGTGTCCATGATTCATAATAGTACATCTTACAGACTCTGATCATATTTTTTCGTTCGTCTATATTCACATATAAGTCCGCCTTTTACATTTAAATTTCCCTGCTAACACATTTCCCACTATAAAATGGGATTCGCGGCGGAGTCAAGCCAGGATAACTTTTCCAAAAGCATTTTTACAAAAGATTGACTTTCGTTTGACACGAGAGTAACAAACCCTTTTTACAATTGTAACTGTACGGAACATTTGTAAAGAATGCAGATCAAGACAGACAGAGGTGCAAAGATGAATGTGAAGATATTAGGTTACTGGGGTGGATATCCCGCCGCTGGCGGAGCAACTGCGGGATACCTTGTAACCACAGATGAAGGGCAGATTTTGTTGGACTGTGGCAGCGGCGTGATGAGTAAGCTCCCCACCGAGACATGTGTGGAAGATCTATCCGGTGTTATTTTGTCTCACCTGCACCATGATCATATCGCGGATCTGGGAGTCCTCCAATATGCAGCAGCAGGAGCGATTCGCAATGGTCGTATGGGGAATAAACTGAAGTTGTATGCGCCGGATAGTCCAGTGGAAATTCTAAATGGTCTATATGATGAACATACCGAGGTCATCTCCATTGATCCTTCATCCAAGATTCAGCTTGCTGGCGCGGAGATCGAATTCGTACAGGTGCAGCATACCATTACATGTTACGCCGTTAAGATCACATATAAAGGCAAGGTACTGGTGTATTCCGGAGACACCTCCTACTGTGATTCCCTGATCGAAATTGCTCGTGATGCAGACATCTTTCTATGTGAGGCTACGATCTGTGAGGGCAGTGTTCACACGACCGGCAAAGGACATATGAATGCCCTTCAAGCAGGCATGATTGCTGGTCAGGCAAACGTCAAGCAGCTTGTCCTTGTTCATCTTCCCGGAGATGGCGATCTGGAGTTTATGCGGGATGAAGCAAGTCGGTCTTTCCAAGGGCCTGTGGATATACCCGAACCACTTCGTATGTATGTTGTGTAAGTTAACCAATTCGGGAGGAATATGTTGATGTACAAATTGTTAGCCCTTGATCTGGACGGTACAATGCTTAATCCAGCCAAAGTGATAACGCCTATGACACGAAGCTCCATTCAACAATTAATGTCAGCGAATGTGAATGTCACGATTGCCTCTGGACGCTTTCCCGCCTCCGTATGGCTACATGCTCGGGAAGTCTCGATGAATTTCCCACTGGTAGCATTGAACGGTGCAGTGACAGTAGATCCCGTGACAGGACAGATGCTTGAAGGTGTCGCAATCAAAACAGAAGATATGCTATTCATGTTGGATGTCATCGAGCAAGAAGGAGCCTACATCCATTTCTATGGATACAATGTCCTCTATGTTCAAGAGATTAATGATATCAATAGAAACTGGGCCTTGAACAATAGGGTCAACAGACCGGAGTTAGATTCTCCCGAAGAACTTGATGAACATGTTGCAGAACAGGCTGATTTTATTCGCTTCGTCGAAGTTGGACAGGATTTCAGAGCCTTTGTAAGCCAGATGCCAGACATGCTGTTCAAAGCAGCCGTGATCTGTTCAGACCACGACTCACGCGAAAAACTATTTCATATCCTTGAAGAATCAGCGTTATTCCAATGTACACGAACAGGAAGTTTGCGATTTGATGTTAATTCCGTCGGAGTTAGTAAACGTGGAGCGCTGGAACGATTGTGTCTTGAACATCATATCGAACGTGCGCAGGTAGCTGTAGCCGGGGATTATGATAATGATCTGGACATGCTGCAATGGGCAGGATTAGGAATCGCCATGGGAAATGCAGAGCCTCATGTGCAGGAGATCGCTAATGTTGTTACTGGCAGTAACACCGAAGATGGTGTTGCGCAGGCTATCCATACTTTCTTGTTGTAATTTGCTCTAGTTATTTCTTTTCCAATGTCATAACCCAATACATGATCAGCTAGACACCAAAGGAGAGATTATCTGTGATTCCATTCAAAAAGTCGTTACTACTACCCCTTCTGGCAGGCATGATTGTATTCAGCGGTTGTTCTGCACAAGGACAAGCCACGCCAGATCAAAATGGTTCAGGAGGAGCTTCAAGTACGGTGTCAGGCAAACTGTCCTTCTATACTTCCCAGCCTGAAGAAGATGCAGGCAAATTGGTCAATGCGTTTAACGATAAATATCCAGATGTTCAAGTCAGCATCTTCCGTTCCGGAACAGAAGAAGTCACTGCGAAACTCCAGGCAGAACGCCAAGCCGGCAAAACTCAGGCAGATGTACTCCTGCTGGCGGATGCAGTTACCTTTGAAAATCTGAAAAAGGATGATCTTCTTCAAGCTTACAAGTCCCCAGAGCTGAGTGCAATCCCGACCGATTTGGTTGATCAAGACGGTATGTACGCCGGTACCAAGGTAATGGCAACGGTACTCGCTACCAACACCCAAAAGGTTACAACTCAACCGACATCTTGGCAAGTGCTGACCCTGCCGGAGAGCAAGGATGCAAGTATTATGCCGAGTCCTCTATACTCTGGTGCAGCAGCTTACAACATCGGTGTGTTTAGCCGTACAGATGGATTTGGATGGGATTTCCTTCAGGAGACCAAGATGAACGGCATGGCTGTAATTAAAGGAAACGGTGCGGTTATGAAGGCTGTAGCCAGCGGTGAAAAATCATATGGCGTTGTTGTGGATTACCTCGTGGCGCGTGAAAAAGCGAAGGGTTCTCCTGTTGAACTGATCTACCCTGAAGAAGGTGTTCCCATCATTACTGAACCAATCGGGATCATGAAAGAAGCTGCCAATGTGCCTGCTGCGCAAGCCTTTGTAGATTTCATTCTCTCTGAAGAGGGGCAGAAGTTATCTGCAGAGATCGGTTACTCCCCTATTCGTGAAGGCGTTTCTCCACCTGAAGGATTGAAAGGTGTATCGGAAATGAAGATTTTGCCTGGGGATGCGGCCAAACTTGCAGCTGATCGGGAAACAGATAAACAGCAATTCATTAATGTGTTTGGCGAGTAAGGATTGGAGCTGTCGGAATGGAGAAATTGAAGAGAAATATGATCGTTCTAAGGGGACAAGAGAACGGACGCAAGTCCGTTTTCTCTCTCCCCAGCCTGTTTCGTTGGAATCGATTGATTGCCCTGTTGGGTGCTATAGCTGTCCTGTTATTCTTTGTATACCCCATCCTGAAGCTGGTTCTTCTCAGCTTCCAGGGGGAACAAGGATTGACGTTATCTCATTATAACGAATTGCTTCAGCAGGAACGTTTCTGGTCCACATTGCGCAATACCGTATATATCGTCATCGGTTCCACCTTGTTCTCGTTAGTACTTGGAACTGCACTGGCCTGGGTCGTCGCTTATACGGATATACGACACAAATCGGCTCTGCATATGGGAATCATGCTTTGTTTTATTCTTCCCTCTTATGTTCTCACGTTGTCCTGGTCTTCTTTTACCGGGTCACAGAGCTGGCTTGCACATGTATTGCAATGGATTCATCCTGATCTGGCTCCTTGGAGCATGTATAGTATGGGCGGTATTGTGTTTGTGATGGGGATTCACCATTTTCCATTAGTGTATATGTTCACGTTGGATGTACTACGTAAAATTCCGCGTGATCTGGAGTGGGCGGCTAGAGCCGGCGGTGCAAGCAGGATCGAAGTTTTCCGCCGGATTACGTTGCCACTTGCCCTTCCGGGTCTAACGGCAGGCGGATTGCTGGTTTTCCTGGCTTCGCTGGACAATTTCGGCATACCTGCCTTCCTTGGCACGCCTGTGAATATTTCCGTTCTCAGTACACTTATATATGAAGAGATTATTGGGTTCGGGCCTTCGGCATTTGCCCGTGGCGCATCCTTATCTATGCTTCTCGGTGCTGCTGCGGTGGTCGGCAGTCTGTTGCAATGGATTCTTTTACGTAAAAGTCATGCTTCGGATACGATGCAACCTGATCTTACCCCAAGATATAATTTGGGTCGCATGCGGAAGCCTTTAACCTACACCATATGGGCAGGTCTCGCACTGATTACGATTATTCCGTTGTCTTCAATGATCTCGATGTCTTTAAAAAGAGCTTATGGTCTCGGTCTAACTCGTGCCAATATGACCCTGGACAATTATAGATATATTCTCTTTGAAAATGAGCGTGTATGGCAGGCGATCCAGAACAGCCTTGTCCTCTCTCTAGTCACGATGCTGGCTTGTCTGATTATTGGCTCAGGATTTGCTTATATCCGGGTACGTAAGCCTAATCAATTCAATAAAATAGCCGAGTTGGCCATTGCCGTTCCCTATACCCTGCCCGGCATGGTGTTCGCCCTGTCCATGATCTTGGTATGGATGGAGCCGATTCCTGGCTGGAACCCTGGCATATATGGAACCATGACGATCTTATTTATTGCTTACATCTGCCGATTCCTTATTCTTCAGATCCGTTCAAGTGTCACTTCGTTCATGCAGTTGGATGCGTCTATGGAAGAAGCTGCACGGATCTCCGGAGCCGGTTTCTGGCGCAAGTGGACTGCTGTTCTGCTGCCCTTATTGCTGCAGGGTATTCTAACAGGAGGCATGTTGGTCTTCCTGACTGCCCTGACCGAGCTTACGGTATCGGCATTGTTGTATTCATCAGGTTCACAGACCATTGGTGTCACCATATTTAGTTTTGAACAGGCAGGAGATACCCTCTATTCAACTGCCTTGTCCAGTCTGATTGTCGCACTTATTGCGGCAGGCGGCGTAATTCTGCTCATCGCTCAACGCTGGGCAACTCGTAAGGGAGTGAAGTCATGAGTATTCAGATTCAACAGGTTAGCAAATCCTTCGGAAGTTACCAGGCCCTTCATTCCATTAACTTAACGATTGAGGATGGAGAATTCGTGGCGATCCTTGGACCATCAGGCTGTGGAAAAACCACATTGCTGCGTATCCTTGCCGGATTTGAGCAACCAAGCAGTGGTAATGTTTTGATGGACGGTAAAGTGGTGGCAGGCTCAGGTACATTACTTCCTCCCGAAAAACGCAGAATCGGCATGGTGTTCCAGTCCTTCGCACTTTGGCCACATATGAATGTATCCGAACATGTCCGTTTTCCTATCCGAACGCATAAATCAACACCTTCCCATATTAAAAATAACGAGCAGAACCGCATTCAGGAAGTCCTGAACATGTCGGGGCTGTCCCATCTGGCAGAACGTATGCCGCATGAGCTATCTGGAGGACAAAAACAACGCGTTGCTATCGCACGCGCCATCGCCCCCCAACCGTCTTTGTTGCTGATGGATGAACCACTCAGTAGTTTGGATGCCATGCTTCGTATGGACATGCGGCGTGAGATTCAGCAAGTACATCGGAATACGAAATCAGCTGTAGTCTATGTGACGCATGATCAGGGGGAGGCCCTTGCCATGGCTGACCGAATTATCGTAATGAAGGATGGCCGGATTGAACAGGCTGGAACTCCGCAGGAGATTTATTTGCGGCCAGAGACCGAATTTGTGGCGAGGTTTGTATCGAAGTCCAATTTGGTCAAAGGTCATTGGGATGCAAACATGTTCATCCCTGAGGGCGGTACGAATATTGCTTGGCCCGGCAAGCAGGTTGCAAACTATTTTAAATCCAACGGGTTGTATCCCGTGAGGCCGGATCAGTTCCATTTACAGCCTTCAAGTCAAGCTGGAATATTGGGCGAGATCGCCAATGTCCAGTTTCAAGGAAAAGAATTTCACTATGATATTCGCAGTGATACGAAACGTTGGGAAGTCATCTCCCCTCTTCCTTTCGGCTTAAATGAGCAAGTCAGTCTGAGTCTTTCTTCCGTCCGCGGGGAAGGAGTGTGACGTTGTGGCTCAAAGTCCAAAACTGATTTTCTTTGACATTGATGGTACGCTGCTCGACCGCCACAATCGAATTCCCGCTTCTGCGAAGCAAGCCGTTCTTGCCTTAAAGGAAGCCGGACATGTCGTAGCTCTAGCCTCAGGGCGATCTCCGTTTATGTTGGAACAGGTTCGGCTTGAACTGGAGCTGGAGTCTTATGTTAGTTTCAATGGACAATATGTGATGCATCAAGGAGAACTTATTCACAGTAACCCCATTTGTTCGGATGCTTTGAATCAACTGTCTGCTTTCGCTGAGCTGTCGGGACACCCACTCGTTTATCTGGATCATTCACAGATGAGTTGCAGTCAGGAATATCATGCACATGTAGACCTTTGTCTAACTTCGCTTGGTGTCACGCATCCTGGGTATAACAAGAGCTTTTGTACAAACAGGCTCATCTATCAGACAATGCTATTCTGCTCTTCAGAAGAGGAAACGGTATATCGAGATAGGTTCCGTGAGCTGCACTTTGTACGTTGGCATCCGTTGTCCATGGATGTTCTACCTGCCGGAGGCTCCAAAGCCGAAGGAGTTTCCCGACTCGCAGACTGCTTGGGGTTTTCCCCTGACCAGGTGTATGCTTTTGGCGATAACTTCAATGATATGGAGATGTTCCGTTATGCAGGCTGCAGCATTGCTATGGGCAATTCCCCTCATCCTCTTCAACAACTAGCGTCACATGTTACAGCAAGTGCGGAGCAGGACGGGATCTGGCATGGGTTAAAATGGGCAGGCTTGTTGTAGAGAAGATACAGTTGAAGTACTGTAGCACAAATATGAATGTTAAAAGACCTCCTCCATGTTTTAGAGAGGAGGTCTTTTTATGGTCTGAGTTATTTATGTCTTACTTGCCAGTGTCTGCGAAAGTTTTAATGCGCTCCCCAATCTGGTCCCGAACGCTTTGGAACACAGCCCATTTTTCTTCATCTGTACCTTGGGCTTTGGCAGGGTCATCAAATCCCCAGTGTTCCCGCTTCACATGTGCTGGCGTCATTGGACATTTATCAGCGGCATCGCCGCATAATGTGACCACAAAATCAGCGTTATTCAACAACTTCGAATCAATAATATCAGAAGTTTGAGTTGAAATATCCAGGTCAACCTCTTTCATGGCTTCAATTGCTTTGGGATTCAAACCGTGTGCCTCAATTCCCGCACTATAAATGTTCCAGTCCTCGCTCAGATATTTCTTGGCCCAGCCTTCAGCCATTTGACTCCGGCAAGAATTGCCTGTACATAGGAAGTATAGTGTTTTTTTACGCATGTCATCGTCTCCTCGTTGTTTATATTATAGAATGCTTAACCACAGATACAGACCCACTAGCGTAATCAGCAAAGTGGGAATGGTGATCATGATACCCGTTTTGAAGTATGTGCCCCATGAGATTTTGACACCTTTGGTGCTAAGCACATGAAGCCAGAGCAGTGTCGCGAGTGAACCAATCGGGGTAATCTTCGGTCCGAGATCCGAGCCAATAATATTGGCGTATATCAGTGCCTCCCGAACAGTTCCCGTAGTCGATGTAGCATCAATGGCAAGCGCATCAATCAGCACGGTAGGCATGTTGTTCATCAGGGATGAAATGATCGCAGCAATAAAACCCATACCTATCGTTGCAGCAAACAATCCTTGATCTGCCACCGCCTGAATAACGACAGCCAGAAGGTCCGTCAAACCGACATTACGTAGACCATACACCACTACATACATGCCGATGGAGAAGAATACGATTGCCCAAGGTGCTTCTTTGATAAGCATAGTAGTCGGCACAGCAGAACTGCGGGAAGCCATGATGAGGAAGAATATTGCGACAACACCTGCCACAAAGGATACGGGTATTCCGATAAATTCACTGGTGAAGTATCCAATGAGCAGAACCCCCAACACCACCCACGACAACCGAAACATTTTCATATCCTTAATCGCAGATATCGGAGGTTTCAATTCATTCGCATCAAAGTGTTTTGGAATACTCTTTCGGAAAAAGAGATACAGTACGCCGATACTCGCCGCCAGTGAGAACAGATTCGGGACAAACATCCTTCCTGCATATTCCATAAACGTAATACCAAAGAAATCGGCAGACACGATGTTCACCAGGTTACTTACAATGAACGGCAAGGATGTCGTGTCCGCAATAAATCCACTGGCTATAATAAATGGAAATACTTTTTTCTCATCAAAATTCAGCGCACGCACCATGGCTAGAACAATCGGTGTCAAAATCAATGCGCCTCCGTCATTGGCAAAGAAAGCAGAAACCACTGCTCCCAATATGGAGACATAAACAAACATCCGGACACCGTTGCCATGAGCAGCTTTCGCCATATGTAAAGCAGCCCATTCGAATAATCCAATACGATCCAAAATTAACGAAATCAGAATGATTGCGACAAATGCAAGTGTGGCATTCCATACGATTTGCGTCACATCCCATACGTCTTGGAGATTGACCACACCCACCAGTAAAGCAAGAATTGCTCCGCCGCAAGCAGACCAACCAATGGACAGATTTTTAGGCTGCCAAATTACAAGCACAAGTGTAATTAAAAAGATAATGCAAGCGAGCAGCGTAGATAACAAACACATCCCTCTTTTCTTTTCTATTCATCTCATTTTATATTAGTATATAACTATGTACTTATATATAGATCGAAAAAATTAATTACACGTTGAAGTATAGTTCTCTTTGTTTAAAGACTTAAGGATCTCCACCGAATCCGGCATGAATTCCAAAACTGACTTGATATAAGGTGTATTCTCTACATTCAAAGAGTAATATACCCATTGACCGCGTTTGCTCTCTTTAACCAAACCTTGATCCTTCAACTTGCGTAAATGCTGACTAATGCCCGGTTGTGACATGTCCAAAATTTCTACAAATTCACATACGCACCATTCACGTTCCTTGAGGAGTGTAAGTATCGTAAGACGTGTTTTGTCACCCAACAATTTTAGCTTATCAGCTGCTTCTTGAATTGAATCCATATCACTTCCTCCTTCCGTAGAATATAAGTGCATGCTTATATTATAATGCAACCATCCTAAAGTCAATCTTCAAAATACATATATCTGCTCGCTATCGCGAGATTCCAGTGTGAACGGAGAGCTTAGATCCATAGCAACTTCCTCCATCACTAAGATGTTATATCATAATTAATATACCGATTAAAAGCAGCTCTAATAGCGGCTTTTAATCGGTATATGATTTCTGTGTGATTTAGGTTGAGACCGAGGTTATGAAAGAAAATTTATTTATTGAAAGTAACCTTCTCTGTACCACCTTCAAAAATGATGGATGTATCTCGTGGCTTCGATTCCGCGATTTTACGGCCACCTCTGAAGGAATAAAGTACACCGGATTGTTTGCGAACAGCCTCATATTCATTCTCTGCTTCAAGTACGATGAAGTTGGCAGGTTTGCCTTCTTCAACACCGTATACATCCTCGATGTGTAACGTTCTTGCACTGTTTTTCGTAATAAGGTCGATTGAATTCACGATCTGGTCATAACCAAGCAACTGGGAAGCGTGAATCCCCATATGCAGCACTTGCAGCATGTTGCCTGTGCCGAGTGGATACCACGGATCGAAGATGTCATCATGGCCGAAACATACATTCAGACCTGCTTCCTGCAATTCTTTGACACGCGTAAGCCCTCTTCTCTTCGGATACGTGTCGAAGCGTCCTTGCAGGTGAATGTTGACCAGCGGATTGGAGACAAAGTTCAAATCAGCCATCTTAAGCAGACGGAACAATTTGTACGTATAAGCATCATTGTATGACCCCATCGCTGTTGTGTGGCTTGCCGTTGTGCGTGAACCCAGTCCACGCTCGTAAGCCTCCTTGGCAACGACTTCAACAAAACGGGATTGCTCATCATCGATTTCATCGCAATGGATATCGATGAGACGATCGTATTTTTCGGCCAGATCAAACGCAACTTTCATTGAATCAACGCCGTATTCACGTGTGAATTCAAAGTGTGGAATGCCGCCGACTACATCAACGCCCATTTTCAACGACTCTTCCAGCAACTCTGCACCGTTTGGATAAGAGTGAATGCCTTCCTGCGGAAAAGCAACAAGCTGGATATCCATATATGGAGACATTTCTTCTTTTACTTCAAGCATGGCTTTAACGGCGATCAAGCTTGGATCGGTAACGTCTACATGTGTCCGCACATGTTGGATACCCTGTGCCAATTGCCATTTCAATGCCGTTTTGGAGCGTGTTTTGACATCCTCATGTGTCAAGAAAGCCTTGCGCTCTGACCAGCGCTGAATGCCTTCGAATAGCGTTCCGCTTAGATTCCACTCCGGCTCGCCTGCGGTGAGCGTTGTATCGAGATGAATATGTGGTTCAATGAATGGTGGCAGCACAAGCGATCCGTTGACATCCAGGATCTCCTCATTTTCGGTCACTTCCAGCGATTGTGTGATTCGTTCGAACTTCCCGTCTTTCACAACGATATTCCATAGTCCTTCTTTACCCCGCAATTTTGCGTTCTGTATAATCATTTATTTTCCCCATTTCTTTGGATTCTTTCGCAGGAACAATCAGCATCAAGATGATATAGGCTACTGCTGTACCAAGCAGTGCGTTCAATGGTGTTACGCCAGGAGCCAGTTGGGCGAATGCCACGCCGATGGCCCATGCGGCCATCGCTACCCAGTTTACATTTTTGAATGACATGTCAGCAAATGGCTTATAGTTTCTACGTTTTACAATGAAGTAATCTGCGATAATAATGGCCCCGATGGATGGTACCGCCGCGCCAAGTACGTTCAGGAAACTGACGAAATTGTTGTACATCCACATTGCGAATACAGTACCAACGATGCCGTTAACGATGACGAAGAATTTCTTCGAAATTTTGGTGATGTTGGCAAAACCAAGACCTGAAGCGTACAGTGCATTATCGTTGGTCGTCCAGATATTCAAGCCCAGAACGATGATTGCAGGGATGATTAATCCTTGCAGGAACATGACCTCTGAGATATCGGCTAGGTTATAGGCCATTGCTCCAACTGCACCGAAGAGAAACATGAGTGAATTACCCAGAAAGAATGCAATAACTGTTGCGGTAACGGCCTGTTTGGATGTCCGTGAAAACCGGGCAAAATCGGGTGTCAGCGTTCCGCCGCTTATGAATGATCCGATACAGATCGTTAATGCCGCCGCCGCGGTAAGTGTCTGTGTTGGCGTGTAATCAAGCAACCCTTGCAGACCACCCAGCGAACCTGCACCTTCGAACATGGAGTAACCACCGAGAATAGCAATCGCAGGAACCGCGATATAACCAAGAATGACGAGTGACTTCATGCCGAAGATGGCTGACGCTGTCATGGCAAGTCCAAACACGATAATCAACAGGTACACGTTCCAATCCATGGCTTTGGCGACCGGAATCGCGAACATGGCTACGCCGACTCCGAACCATCCAACCTGTGTGAAGCCTAGCAGGAACGAAGGCAGATACGACCCTTTTGCACCGAACGCATATTTAGCAAGCAAATGTGTGGACAGGCCCGTTTTGGCAGCGATATGTGCCAGTGCCCCTGTATAGATACCGAGCACCAGATTGCCTGCAAGCACGATGCCAATGAACTCCATGAACGTCAAGCTTACGCCCAACGTGCCTCCTGCCAACATACTGGCTGAGAAAAATGTGAAACCGAGCATGACGGATAACGTCTTCCAAAAGTGGTTTCTTTGCGATTTCGGCACAGCTTGCCATGAAAACTCTTGATCTTGTTTGCTCATCAGAATACCCCCAACGTAAAGTGTATCTGATACCATAAAAAGCAGAAAAAAGAGGCTACTCGTCAAGTTATACACTGACAAGTAGCCTCTTTTTGCATCATAACCCGCGCGAAGACACAGAGCATCCCATGACGGAATATGCCCTGATTCTCGCGTGATTATGAAATCCGCTGCCCTTGCCAGCCTCTCTGGACTGAATTAAAGGTACCAGTATTCAATTACATTCTATTATTTTGGAAAAACCTGCAGTTGTCAATGTCATTATTATCCAACGGTTATTAATTCCTTATATAGCAAGCTGTTTTTGATCACGCCTACTCCGATGACAGCGCATCTGCGGATTGAAAATAATGCAACGAACAAATAGATGAACGCATTGACATTTGTACAAATAAATTCACTGCGTTTTTTTCATTGTAAGCCGCTGAAAAGGCACCTATAATTACGTTGTAATTGATAATGGTTATCAATGAGAAAAGAGAATTCAGGGGGAAACAATGATGAACAGTACAATTAAGAAACACCTATTCATATGGGGAGCATGCTTCCTTCTTCTATCCGTCCTTGCAGCATGCAGCCGTTCGGAGAGCACCTCTTCGCAAGAACCTGTGAAGACCAACGAGCAAACGACAAAAAGCTATACAACCCAAACAGGCGAAGTAACTGAAATACCAACTCAACCACAACGAGTGATCTATCTTGGTTCAACCCTTGGAGATCTCCTGGCAATGGATCTCCAAGTCGTAGGAGCAAATCTGGTCCATGCTTCCGAAAGCTATATTGTAGACCGATTAGAAGGTATTGAAGATGTCGGGAACCCTGGTGATTTGGAGGCAATTACGGCCTTGCAGCCTGACTTGATTTTGAATGGTTATAACCAAGATGCTGACCGGAACGCTGCTTTTTCGAAGATTGCGCCTACCATTCCGTTCAACTCGGCGTTGCCATTTACAGAACGCGTACGTGAGCTTGGCAACATTTTTGGCAAACAGGATGAGGCAGAGCAATGGATTAGCAGATTTGATACAAAAGCGGAAGCGATGTGGGACAAGCTGAATGTGGCTGAGGGCGAGACAGCGACCATCTTCTTGCAGTTAGGTAAACAGCTCTATGTGATGGGCAATCGTTCCTTGGGTGTAGTCTTGTATCAAGAGCACGGATTTGCAATTCCGCCAGCAATTCAGCAAAATATTATCGACAAGGACCAAACATTTGTCCAACTTTCGGAAGAACTAATGCCGGACTATGCAGGAGATCATCTCTTTGTCCTAACGCTCGATAATGACGAAAGCCGAGCTGAATCTGAACGCTTGTTACAAAGCACTTTGTGGAAAACGTTGCCGGCCGTTCAGCAAGGACACGTCTACACAGCATCAGCCGAATGGAATACCGACAACCTGCTGGCACTGGAGCAATTGCTTGATGAATTGCCAAAATGGATGAATCAATAATAACGCTTGATAACGTCGAAATCCTCCACCCCCTTTGGGCTATGGAGGATTTTTTGATTTTGTAAATTTGTACTGCGTGTAATAAGGTCTGCAACGAAACATTTTCTAAGGTGTAAAATGTGGTAAACTAGTAATTGAGAATTGTTATCACTAGATTGGAGTGCTCCCGAATGCAAATGGCTTCCCTATACATCCAACTGCAGCAGCGTGATCTGCTTCAACTCACACCACTTGAGGAAACCAATCATCATAATCCATCAACTAAGAGCAAGGATGCCAATGAATACACACTGCTTATTACTCTGGATCATGGAATTCGCCTGTTGACGAACAACATTTCGCAAGATCTGAGCCAAGGTAGTTGTATTCTTCTCCCTACTCAGCAATCCTACATACTTAAAACGATAAAAGAGCAAGCGCATGTAGCTCGGTTGACCTTTCTTGCTTTTCAGGTGGATCAGTTGACTCTGCTTCCGGCTTGCCCTCCTCTTATTCTGGGCTTTCCTTACAGGCTATCTCTTTCTACTATAAAATTGGCATTGGCAGGAGAGGACTGGGTAGTTCCATCCCTTTTGCTATCCAACAAGCAAAATCGGTTGCAGGAGAAAAAATACCCTCCTACTCATCATTCAAAATTAGCAGTTACTCAGGCTCGCCTGCAACTGATACTTGGCCTGATGGCTCAGCTGGAAAGCCCTCCTCCGCCAGTGCAAAGTGATCAAGCGGTACAGCGTACACTCAGATATATGGAACAGCACTATTACGAAGATCTGACGGTAGAGTTCTTGGCCGAAATGGCCGGGATGGTTCGATGGCAATATAGCAAATTGTTTAAGTTGATGACAGGTAAGAAGCCGACGGACTACCTGACAGAGCTCAGGGTCCAGCATGCTAAAAGGCTACTGTCCAGCTCTACCGAGACCTTACGTGAAATATCCCGACAAGTCGGTTTTAAAGATGAATATTATTTCAGTCGGCGCTTTCATCAACTCACAGGACACCCTCCACGGGAATACGCCAATATACTAAGACGGACCAGGCAAAGAACGATCACCGATTCCCTTGGCAGGCAGATTTCCCTCCCTGATGCGGCTGTACGAATCGTGGCCACAGGTACCAATACCCTTGGTGAGTTACTTGCTATCGGTATCCACCCAGTCGGCGCGGGTATAACTACAATGAAATCACAAGTCATATATCGAAACAAACTGCATCACATCCCGGACATTGGACTGCAAGGCGCACCGGAACAAGTCTCCCTGCTGAAGCCTGATCTTATACTGCTAGGCAACTATAGTGAGCAGCAGTTACCTCGTCTGGATGCCATTGCCCCAACCATCGTCTATCGCGAATCAACCAGCACTTTTGAGCGTCTTCGTTATATTGCGGGTCTTTTCGGTCGAAGCAGAACGGCTGAACAGTGGATCGACCGCTATGAGGATAGTGTCAGGAGGATCCGGCGACAATTGGCGGATGATTATACTGCTGGAGAACGAGCTACTGTCTATCTGGTGCTAGGCAAGAATATATATGTTATGGGACAGACGGGATTTGCCGCTACCGTGTATGAATCACTTGGCTTTCGACCCACTGAATCCGTAAATCAGCTGATCGTTGATGGCAGACCGTGGATACAAATCGATTTTAATAAAATCACGCAATACACTGGAGACCGAAACTTCGTGATGGTACCTCAGGAGGAGATGAATGTACATATCCCTTCTACGCTCCAAAGTTTGGTTGGAATGCTGGCACCCAGTAAAGTACATATAGTAGAAGCTGGCTGGAACTACGATGATCCCCTTACCCGTGAGAGGTTATTGACGGTTCTACCCTCTATTTTTGCTAAGGATAGACTGGCCCTTGTGCCAGCAAATGAAAAAAAATAAACCGTGGAGCACGGTTTATTTTTTTATAATATTTTTACCATTTTACGATAAGTGTCCAACAACTTCTGGTAATACTCTTTCGTATTCCTTATATAAAACATAACGATCAACACCTCTGGAAGAGTTAAGTGCTGCATGTGCGTGCTGGATGGCGGTATTGCGGTTTTCTGCTTTGAGTTCAATATAGGCAAGCAATGTTGATCGCATCCACTTTTTCTTAATGGATTGAAGTCTTTCCCGTGCCTCATCACTTCTCCCGTCTTCCAAGAGTAAAATGGTTTCATAATATGTACGGTAGTCCGATAATCCAATATGAGGTACAGCTTGCCGAATAGCAAACATATCTTTGCGATATAATCCATAAGCTGCCTTGAACGAGGCCTGCGTCGATTTCCGTTTATATTTCTGCATAATTTGCTCCATGACTAGTTCTGCCTCATCATCAAGTCTGTTCGCAAGAACATAAATAATGTATGTCCCAGGTGTATTTTGCTGCTCGGATAAAAAGGACTCTAGACGATCTATACGCTTATCAAATACTAAAGGATAAAAAACATGCTTAATAAATGCGATAAGAATGGTAACGACTACAACCCCCATAATCAGAAATAAAGGATATTCGTTTATTTGCATAAACAAGACAAACATCAATACAACCAAATAAAACCCGAATTCCCACCAAGAGTACCTCATAATGAATCTCCTTCTATTAGAAAAATAACCAGCAAGTCTATATTATACCAAATTCAATTCCTCTTTTTGTATAATATTAGGAAACAAAAATTACGAAGAATATTCTATCCCTCATAAAATCAAGCCTGACAAGATTTTCGGATACAACAAAAAAGCCGCTATATTAGCGACTTTCAGTTGGAATAGTTGAATTTATTTTGGTGCACTTAATAGTTCTTCAAAAGCTTTAATATTCGTGTCAAAATCAGGAACGGTTTGAGTTTCTTCAGCAGATTTGACCAGTTGTACAACTAAATCATTATAAGGTGTCGCAATACCGGTACCTTTTGCTCTGCTTGACACAATCCCGTTAATATAATCAATCTCCGTTTTGCGGTTTTTCTCCAGATCTTGAAGCATGCTTGCTTTGAGCAGTCTGGAGGGCTCCATCACGTAACGTAGAGTTTTCACCCGTTCAGGGATGTCTTCTTCGCTGTTCAGTTCAAGTGAAGCGATGTCGAATCCATTCATTTTAACCAATGTCACTCCATTGGCGCGAGCAACTTTAATCGTTTCGTCCGCTATATGAGCTGCACTAACTATGCCGGCTTCATGATCAATAATGTCCCCGTACTCACCATTCAATGCAGCCGATAAACCACTGAAGGCATTGTTAATCAACAATTTGGACCATTTGGTTCCAACCAGGTTATCGGAAATATGTGTTCCGCCCACAAGATCCAACACCGATTTCACGCGTTGAATTCGTTCGGTGATTTCACCATTTAATTCGCCAATCTGAAAAGCATACTGTTTAAATTGAGTATACTCGGTAGTCAGACTTGATACACCTGGTTCAATGAACGTAGCGCCAAATTCAACGGAGCCAGCGATAACTCTTTTTTCACCCACGATGGACGCCACTTTTTCTTCCGGAATCCCGTTCTGCAAGGAACACACCATACTGTCTTCTTTCAAGAATGGAAGTAGTTCCTGAAGGATGGAATCATTATATAGTTGTTTGGTTAAAAGTAACACGAGGTCATATTGTCCTGATTTTTGATCAGGATTAATGGCTTTTACTTTGGCCTGAAACTCTGTGGTACCCGTTACTTTAGCACCTGTCTGATTTAGAGCATTTACATGTTCCTGATATGCATCAATTAACTCAACGTCAAGTCCGCCATCTGCAAGGTATGCACCTACGATGGTTCCCAAAGAACCTGCCCCTACAATTGCAATTCTCATTTTATTTTTCCTCCTTATTTCTCTTCCAGATAGTTATATACAGGTTGTGCAGCGTTTAAGGTTAGGTTCGTAAGGATATGAGAAGCGGACACCACTTCCAACACAGGCAGATCTGCAAGAGGTGCCAATGCATGTTCGAACAGTTGAAGCCGGGCAGGTCCTGTCCAAGCCTCCTTCACTTCGATGTCCGTAATTTGAGTACGGATCAGATCACATATTCTTAAATTCCCGGTATAGTCCGTAGCAATCTTAATCATAAAATTAGGTCGGCATATTTCACGTTTGGCGAGCTCCTTATCCATCTCCACATGTTTATAGCCCATCGTTGCCGTAGCTACACGCAGTGTTCCATAATCAAGTGTGCCAACAAGTGTATCCGAATCGGTATATAACTTGGGTGCCCCCAGCTTTTTCGGATAGGCGGTGAGCTCTCGACCACTCGCAATCGCGGGGAAATTGTCTACATACATCGAATGCACATAATCGCCTTCCTCTCCATTAAATTGCACAGGGATAACTTGTCCAGCTTCGGTATAGGCACCCAGCCCAGAAACATCCGGCATCCACATCACTTCAAATTTAACCAAAGGTTCCGTAATTTCCAGAGGCTCTGGCACGGCTGCCCGCAACGCTTTTTCATCGGTTCGGTAAATAATATTCAAGTATTCACGATTCACGAATTTGTACGGTGGCATCGGGTATGCCGGAGCCGTTAGGGGTGTATTCAGATTTTTAGCTATGTTATTCACATCGATTTTCATCAAAGACACCTACCTCATAAATTTAGTTAAGTTTTGTTATATAAAAATTTGATCTGTATCTCATAAAAAAATTCTACATCAATATTTAAATTTAATATAATACATAATAAGTACTATATATATTTATCAGAATAAATAAGGAGTGCAGATCAATGGAATTACTACAGCTCAAATACTTTCAGACCGTTGCCTATACTGAACATATCTCTAAGGCAGCTGCGCAATTGAATATTGCTCAACCTTCCCTAAGCTTGACGATTAAAAGACTTGAGGATGAACTGGGTACCCCCTTATTTCATAGGAGAGGACGAAATATTCAATTGAATTCCTCAGGTGAAATTTTATTGAAGCATGTGAACAGGATTTTTATTGAAATTGAAAATGCAGAGATGGAGATTAAAGCGGAGGAAAAGCAGATCTCCAATACGATCAGGATCTCGATTACCAATACCCGATTCCTCACTGGACTTATTAGTGACTATATCAACGATTCCCCCGAAACCAAGCTTCATCAAGGTATTGGGACTCGTAGTGAAATTATTACAGGATTGAAGAAAGGCGACATGCATATGGGCATTACGGGGCATCCGATTCAGGATGAGGAGATTGAGAGTGTTGTCCTGGTCGAGGAGGATATTGTTCTGGTTGTGCCCATGAATCATGCATACGGCGGAGAAACAAGCATCTCATTAAATGTTGTTGCAAATGAGCCCTTTATTTCCCTTGCCGATAATAAGGAGTACAGCCGATTTACCATTATGCTCTGTGAAAAAGCAGGCTTCCTGCCCAACCTTGCATTTGAGGTTGATTCTCATACCCTGCTTGAAATTATCAGGCTTAATCAGGGTGTTGCATTACTTCCGATCTCCGTGTGTAGAGCACTGGGGTTACGTTATGTAAAAATTGATGATGATTCAGCTATATATCCAATTAGCCTCTCCTGGGTCAAACAAAAATGGTTATCTCCTGCTGTTGGGGAATTTCGTGATTTCATTACTTCGTACTATGAAGACCATGCTGGCTTGTTTAAAGTGGAGTAGGATTTCTTGATACATGACAAAAGATAAAAACAAAGACTTTGCTTCCTCTATATTATGCAGATATTAGTGTGAAACCCTTTTATAACGGAGATTCGACAAGAGTTGCAGCTGATGAACTACATTATCAATGTCTAAATTTAAACGACCGATTCCCAGGTGAAAATATTGGGAATCGGTCGTAAGCCTATTTTAGAGTATGAGATTTCAGGTTCACCAGTTTACCCAGCATCTGTTCGATCGGATCTTCATTCGCTATTTCTCTATTCTACGTTTAGCGAATGATCAAGACTGGCATTCAGCATACGTAAGATCATGAGTAACGACTCATATCTCGTAGCATTAGCATTCGGTCTGAATACACCATCCGGTGTACCCTTTACAATCCCCATATCTGATAATGTACCAATCTCTGCCTCTGCCCAGTGACCTATAACATCTTTGAACTTATTGTTTCTCACAAAAGAAGTGTTCATTACTTCTGAAAGCATAGCTACGATTTCCGCTCTGGTGATCGACTGATCCGGTTTGAATGTTCCGTCTAAGTAACCCTTAGCAATGTCTAATGTCTTTAATACAGCAATGGCATTGGCCGCCCAGTGACCTTGAGTGTCTTTAAATTCGGGGGAACCTTCTGACGTTAATCCAAGTGCTCTTACTAGCATAGATGCAAACTCTGCTCTAGTTATCGTAGCACGAGCACGAAATGAACCATCATCATATCCGTTGATAATCCCAAGCTTAGTCGCAAACCCGATTGCTTTAGCATTTGGGGTAATCGCCGGCACATCCTTAAATGATACTACAGGTGCAGAATTCGCTTTTGCTACCAGTGCTTTAATTACATCCATATTAACTCCATCAATGTAGAATGGTTTAGGTGGTGGAATTGAACCTATTTCTTTCTCTGGCTCCGGTGCTGGCTCTGGTGTTGGTGTTGAACTTGGTACTGATGCAGAACCTGAACCTGGTGCTGGTGTCGTTTCACTTACCGTGATTGCAAGCGTCTGTGTTGCTCCTCCGCTGAATGTGAATATCAAGTTTGTCGTACCGACTGACTGACTCGCCAAGTACGCCTTCAGGAATGTAACTGTGTTGCCCACAACCGTGTAATCCGTCCCTAACGTTAGCAAAGTTAAACCGTTCGCGACACTTGTTAATGTGTTACCATTCAGCGTCATCGTTGTCCTTACGTCTGTTTGGGCAGATACCTTCTTATCAAAGTTTACGCTCACAGGGCTGATGAACACCGTTGAACTAATCTCTTCATTAGCAAAAACTAATTCTAAATACTTAGGAGTATGTGAAGCTGTTAGTGTTAATGGAATGGCATTCTCTACAACAGCTCCTATTGGCGTAACAGTTGTTGGAGTGCCGTCCACACTTGCATTTCTACTCAGTAGATATCCTGTTGGCGCCGCTACCTCTTTAACATAGTAAGGCAAGTCATATTTAATTCGATTGAATTCCAGTTCTCCATTTACGGTTACTTTTTCTTGAACCTTATTCCCATATTGATCATACAAGGCAAAGGTTGCACCAGATAATTTAACGTTGTTATCATCTAAATCTGCCTGTTTAACAATTAATTTACCAAGATTACCGTATCCCATGCTTCCAGCTTCCAAGAACGTTACTTGGCGTGAATCGTTAGACTGGTAAGCACCATTGATTGGAACAGCAACATTATCTTTAGAGCCAAATAGATTAATCATGTTGGAAAAGCGAGATCCAGAGGCTACCGTTTCCGTTACATACGTACGGAAAGAAAGCTTATATGCCTTATCAATCGTATCATTGGGAATATTAAATCTAAATTCTCTAGTGGTAGCATCATAGACAATATGAGAGCCATCAAGTAGTACTGGTGTACCTGCACCTAAACCATCATTTCCGTTTGCTGGTAAATTGTCAGGTACGTTAATTGCTCCACCGTATGCGATTAATTCCACGCTTGTTGTATCTAGCTCAAGACCTGCTTGCAGGTTATCAATTAACCAGAATCTATCAACATCTAGCAGCTGATTAAGATTTACTGCATTAGAGTTCAAATATACAACCCAATCAATATACTTATTTCCATTAGTGGTTGGAATACCTTTTTTACTTACAATATGGTTGCTGACGGTTTGAGTTGCTGAATCAGTAGTGGATCTTGTCGTTTTATCATGGATTAATGTCGCTTCATTCTTAACATTAAAATTACCATTATTCAACGTACTATTTTGTGATATGAATTTGGATAGATCCGTAATGGCAGTATCGAAGTAGATCGTGTATTGCTCCGTAATATTGGAATTAAAATCGAAGGTTACGACATCTGTTCCGCTTACCGTTACCAGACCCGTGACAGGATTACTGTTGCGATCAAGTACCCTGACGCTACTGGGTATAAAGGTAAGTCCGGCTGGAATAGTATCGACAATACTTACATTTGGGAGTGCAATAGCAGCGTACAAACTAGGATCAGTTCCTGCTTTCGGTGCACTTGGAGTTGTTGCCCCGTTTTCATTGACAGTCAACTTCCACGTAATCTTACGCCCAGCTACATTTAGATCATAGCCTTCTGCATCCTTTTTCAACACATTGCTTGTATAGCTCTGCGTGCCTGTACTATTACGGGTAATTGTGCCGCTAGAAATGCTTGCTGTGTTTGAAAAGTGACTACTAGAGCTGCTAATAAAGTTAGCTGTAATGTTGTCTGTATTTGCTGGCTTTGTATCAAAGGTAATGGTGTATCGTGAATTAATAGCAGAACCAAAAGTATAACGAAGTGTTGAAGTTCCAGTATTGTAGTTAAATGCGCCGCCAGCATAAGCACTACCTTGATGATCCACAATTCGAACAGAGCCTTGAATATACTGTTGCGTGCTTGGGATACTATCCGTAATCGTTGGTGCAGCCCAATTAATATTTTCACTATTAATATCAATTGACCAAGAAATGACACCGTTCGCTCGGTTATAACCCGCACCTGACGTGTTGAAAAAGTTACTTCCAACTCCTACTGAAGCATTTTTTTCTACTCCGGTTCCAGTAAGGCCATCCCAAGTAAGGACTGCTTCGTTTATGAAATTATATGAGCCATTTGTTTGGAAACGAGCAGGCTCAATTTCAGTTTCGTACGTAATCGTAACCGCGTTTGTAATATTACCCAGGTTGAAGGTAAGTTCTGAGCCGCTTGTTACGGGAGTAACACTAGTACCATTTACAGTTGCTGTTCCAGCAATGTAAGTTAGCCCGGCAGGAAGCGTATCCTTGATAATAGCATTGTTGAATGCCAGTTCGGCTTCATTCACGACAATCGTCCAAGTAATATTTTTTGTATTATTCACTGTCGTTGTAGCATCATAGCTTCCCGATGTACTTAAAATATTGAGTGGAATAGTTACCGTCTTCGGACTATCCACATTCGTTGTCTCGTTATCGTCATGCTCAAGATAAGCGGTATTCCTTACAGGAATGGACGGATCTCCTGCTTCTAGCGCCGCAAGTAATGCTGTTTCCTTTAATGACGTAGTAAAGGTAATGACCTGTCGCGTTGTAATATTGCCCAATGCAATAGATAAGCTGCTTCCATTATCTATTACAGATCCTGGTGGTAACCCTCCATTCACTCGTATCGATAATTCATTCAGAATCTGGCTATCTGGAATCATATCAACGAGCACTGCATTATTAACAGCAACATTTTCCTTGTTTACTGTAATTGTCCACCCAATGTCTGTTCCATTAACTAATGCTCCATTCTTTTGCACAGTAACTTTATCTGGCTGGAGAGCAAGATCCGCCTGAAAAGCCTGATCTGCCTTTAAGGTTAACGGTACCGTATCTTTCTCTAGATCAGGTGTATCAATAAGTGTAGCTCCTGACATTGTTCCTACCTTTGTTCTTATATCTACACTTTGAATAAATTGAGAAGCTACTTCCCTTGTCACATCGGTACTAGCAGCTGATACGTATGTAATGAATACGTTTGAAAACGAACTGATCAGCAGGACAATAACTAGTAAAAACATAAATAAAATCTTTGCATATTTCCGCACTATGTTCTCTCATCCTTCCACAAACTATTTGATAGATTTTCTTTAAGTCTACCAAGACATTTTAAAGCCAACTAAAGGAGATTATAGTCCTACTAAAGTAGTATGCCGCAACAATTCTTATTCACTTGTGATGCGCTTCAGCGTGAATGAGCTTCAACGAACCTGACCGTTAACATAATGAATTAACGCAAAACAACGATGAGATATACGCCTAATCGGTATTGGTACAAGTTCTTGTCTACTCTGGTCGGTACAAGAACTTGTACCGATAAAATAAAAAAGCCGCTAATATAGCGACTTTAATGGGAACATGTTCTTGTCCCACGACAAGTCCCTTGGAAGGAACCGACGTGTTCTTTGATCGTTATCTATTCTTAGCTATACTGCAGTCTATCCTTGTACCAAACGTCCGGAATCATCTCACGCTCCAGTTCCAACAATTCATGGATGATCTTGTCCGCGTCACTAATGGAATTCACGAGCGGGTCGGTGAGCATCGCCCTTCTCAGCTTCTCGTAGCTCTGTTCCAGAACAGCTTCAACCGTAAGCTCATGCGTATCCAGTACAAGTTCTTGCATGCCTCTTATCCCACGCGGCATCTCGCCTACATGGAGTGGTTTCGCCCCATCCATATCTACATCGCATAGTAGTTCCAGGAACGAATCCGCATTCATATTGGTTACCGCGCCTTGATTGAGCGTATTGATGAAGAATTTTTTGCCCAAGTTCCCCACCATATTCTCGATGATATCAGTTGCATGATCCGGCCCAAAAGTACTCATGTAATCGGAAATCGGGATGTTTCCTGTAAGGAAGTTATCGACCTGCTGCCACATCTCATCGTGGCGCTGATACCTGTCCTCTGTCTCCCAGATCGATAATGGCGGGATGGTGTCCGCAGTTTTGCCAAGACCCTGCCAATACCGAACGTATTCCTTCGTATGCGCCGTGCAAGTGGGAATGATTCCGAAAATATCATATAGTTCATAGGTAATCGCATCGTTAAAAAGAGCTTTTGCGCCGCGATCACCGCCATTATTCTCATCACCTGCCAGCTTGTGCATGGCTTCTGCGATTGTAGGCATCACATTTTTTCCTTCATACTCGGC
Organism: Paenibacillus amylolyticus; assembly: GCF_001570725.1. Lineage (GTDB taxonomy): Bacteria > Bacillota > Bacilli > Paenibacillales > Paenibacillaceae > Paenibacillus > Paenibacillus amylolyticus_A. The sequence continues at coordinate 2,091,362 of NZ_BCNV01000001.1, read as the reverse complement.
TTTGAGCAACCAAGTGAAATGATTGACACCAGCGATGCGAAAATCGAAGTTCAGGTTGATCTCTTCCGTGAACTGGCTATTGTCTCCAATGATGCCGGCTCGTACGGCATAATAGGCTTTCTTATGCGGCATATGATGACTATCGCACAACGCAAATGATTTGAGCTTCGGTGCATAACGATGTAAAGCGATGCCGTGAACGGTAGACGGGTTAATATAATTGATCACCCACGCATCTGGACATAACTCCTCGATATCTTTGGCGCATTCCATGATAACCGGCAGTTCCCGCATCGCACGAAAGATTCCACCAGGGCCAATTGTATCGCCGGAACACATGCGAATCCCATACTTTAGAGAAACCTGGCAGTCGATCCCTCGATATTTCACCGATTGCTCCGCAAAGCTGAGTACAACGAAGTCGGCTCCCGGAAGCACCTGTCTTCGGTCCACCGAGCCTTCAATCTTTAAGGATACGTTGTTCTCCTGCGCAACCCTTTCCGCCAGTGTTACCATTTTCGAGAGCCGTTCCTCGTCCGTATCCACCAAAGCCAACGTTCCCTGATTTAAATATGGGGAGTGTACCATCTGCCAGATGGACTGACGACCAAAAAATAGGCTGCCCGCCCCAATAACGACTACCTTTGGATGCTGTGTGCTTGTAGCATTCATCAATAACCCCTCCTCGTAACGATATAAGTTCATTATAGGTGAGTGAGCTGAAATCAGAATGGGTGATAGTTTTCAAAACATGTCATATGGTACGATAGTTAACAAGAAATAAATCCTTTGTTATGATAGCTAAAAATGAAGGATGTCATAAAGTAGAGAGGATGAGTTGGATTAGATGCATCCGGAGACTGTAAATATGAGTATAATTGACGAACTTTCGGAGTATATCACACTTCGCATGAGCTCTTATTTGGAACAAACGCACGACAGCAATTGGACGGAGCACAAGTCTCATTCCGATTATGATCTGTGGTTCATTACAGCAGGCTCCGTCAAGATTACCATTGATGGAATCGAGCATATGGCGGGCCCGGGCGACGTGGTGTTTTTTTATCCGGACATGCCTTACACTGCTTCCACGACCGGCGAGCTGTGCCGATTCGTATACATGCACTTTGATTTCAGCATCGCTGAGCAAAAGCGAATTCTCGGCGAGTTTCAACTCCCGGGCATCGTACCTGGCAACCTGATTCAGGAGGAATCAATGCTGTTCACTTCGTCCTATCGAAGATTCAAGCAGAGTAGCGGCGCTTCCGGAAGTCCACTCTACTTGAAAGCCTCTCTGCTTCTCGTCATCGCCAAAATTTTTGAATTACACAAGCAAGGCCTGTATCACGGTGAGTTTCTGAAAGATCGAAAACTGAGGAAAATCGAAGGAAGTCTGGAGGTTCTGCAGAATGTCTTCCCATACGTGGATGCGAATCTGCATCGGGCCATCCGAGTTAGCGAGCTTGCAGCTATTGCTGGCGTTTCTGAGAAATATTTTATTTCGTTGTTCAAGAAAATTCTAGGTATTACACCAGGGCAGTACATCAATCAGATCAAAATGAATCGGGCCAGAGACTATCTGTACGAGAAAAAATATACGATCCAGCAAATTGCCGGATTTCTGGGGTATCCCGATCCCTTTACGTTCTCCAAAGCATTCAAAAAATTCTACAACGTGTCTCCTTCCAAATTCGAATAACATGCCGCAGAGAAACAAAGAGGTAACCGGTCGATCCGGCTGCCTCTTTGTTTTGGTTGATCATTAATTATTCGTAGTGTAATGTGCGTCCCTTCAGCGCTCCTAATACTCAAAAGGAGCTTCAGTTGAATACATCTCATGGAAAAATCCTTTATATGGTATATCCTCTTCCAGACATTTAATGAGATACAACAGTTCTTCGTTAGCTTCCGGTTCTTTGCCAGCACGCTGCATTTCCTCAAAATGATCCACAATATTCTCCAGAAGGTTGACTTGAATAAATAAAGGCAGCTTCTCCAGCATGGTATCAGAAATCGGGGTTTCTGATGTGTATCCGGCGAGCGCGGTTTGGAAATAGTCATCCATGAACTGTTACGTTTGTCCGCTTCAGGTTCAAATTGAACCCAACCAACTCCGTTTATCCACAAACTTGCGAGGTCAAACATGTACCAGCTAAAACAGGAATTGTCGAAATCATATACCGTGATCTGTCCCGTATCAAAATCGATCGAATAATTCCCGTCATAATAATCGAAATGGATCATGCCAAATGTCTCCTGGCTCGCCCCCAATTCTTTTACCACTTGGAGAAGTTCCACCATTTTGCTTCTGAGCAGAAAAAATGATTCAGGAACCAACCTCTCGATATACTCTGCATTATATTTGTCCAAAAGATGATACCTGCGATGAACGGGTACATAGCTTTTCGACAGCTGATGCATTTTGCCCAGAATTTTGCCGCTATTATAATAGTATTCGGTAAGTGGAACACCTCCCCGGTACTGATAATGGTTCTCTGCTTCTGTCAGATAAAAAAGACACCCGTAGAATTAGCAATTCACGCCCCTCTTGCTCGCAAGTGTAAACCACATTACGTCCACCCTCATGAGGCGGAATAAGCTGAATATTGTAACCCTCTAGATGAAACAGCTCGGGTACCAGCGTCAGTACATGTGTATTGCTGATGTTAACAGCTTCGTTAAAATTAATAATAATCTCTTCCAGTAAACATTGTTGGGACGGTTTCCCGCACTGCAATGTCCACAAAAGGAATCTCTGTAACGATTCCAGATTATTCTATTCCTTTTCCGACGCTGTAGCCTCGTAATAGTACCGAATCAAAATGTCCTGATCGTAGTTACCGAACCCTCTCCCGAACAACGTAAGTCCGCCTCGACCGGGCACCCCTTCTTCCGGTCTTAATCCAAACGTCCAGTAGGTGGAAGAATCCAGTTGCAAATCATGGACACGCACATCCGAGATGCGCTGTCCATCCATAAACGTCCCTTCTCCATTGATACGCAGCACCTTCAGCACGCCATACTGGTTGACGTCCAATTTCCACCATAGCGGTGTGTGTTTGCCTTTCCGATCCCCAAAGTCCCCTAGGCTTGTCCATGTTCCCAGGTTTTTGCCATTAAGGGAAAAGCGGATGTCCGACGGCCAGTTTTCATTGACTTGGGGTGCTTCCGAACTGAGTTCGAGTGAAATTTCAATTTCCTGGAGATGCTGTTCTGCATTCAGATAATTGGGAATCTTATATTCCAGAAAACCTCGTGCCAACCAAAGAATACCCGCATTCACCCGATCCGGGTCCATGAAGCAGGCTGGCGTGTCGTATTGTCCAATCATTTGCGTCGTTGTTGCAATGCCACAGGTAGGCCAAGCTTCGTAATCCGTATACTGACCAACCGGAATAGAGACTTCATGGTAAGGAGCATCCACTGGTTCAGGAGAGAGATTAATAGTCATAAATTCTTGCATAATAAAGCAGTATTTATACGTTCCACCATTCTCACGCTTCATGCGACTGCCTACGATGCCTGCTTTTTGTAATTTGCTCACATGTGTACTAACGATAGCTTTGCTCAGATACAGCTCTTTGGCAAGCGCATTGATATGCATCTCCCTGTTTTGCAATAATAAGCGAACGATATTTAAACGGGCCTCGCTGGCGAGCGCCTCATATATGATCAAGGATGAGGAATCCGTGCCAAGCATCATGAACTTCACTTCCCTATCTCTCTAGAATTCAATATATTATTGATTAAGAATTCGCTATTTAGCGAACCCTGTAGAATAAGCTTGCTCAATATAATAGCATTATGATACACATTAGATAACAAATCAATAAGTTGATTTTGCTTTTATGCGAACTCAATGTGAAAATAAGGTTTATTATACACCTAAAATTAATTCTATGGAGGTTTTCTCATTGCTTACATCCAAAATGCTTATCGATAAAGATTTTCAGATTGCTGAAGTAGATCCGCGTGTTTATGGTTCATTTATAGAACATCTGGGACGGGCCGTATACGGCGGTATTTACGATCCAGGTCATCCTACTGCCGATGCTCAAGGTTTCCGTCAGGACGCCATTGAAGCGATCAAGGCTCTGAACGTACCCATCGTTCGGTATCCGGGAGGCAATTTCGTATCCGGTTATAATTGGGAGGACGGCGTTGGTCCCGTAGCGGAGCGTAAACGCAGACTTGAACTGGCATGGTGGACCATTGAAACGAATGCCGTAGGAACGAACGAATTTGCAGACTGGGCCAAGCTGGTTGGAACCGAAGTGATGATGGCAGTTAACCTGGGTACTCGGGGTATCGACGCGGCGAGAAATCTGGTGGAATACTGCAACCATCCATCCGGCACATACTGGAGTGATCTGCGGGTCTCTCACGGTTACAAGGACCCGCATAAATTCAAAACGTGGTGTCTGGGCAACGAAATGGATGGACCTTGGCAGATTGGTGCGATGACTGCATATGAATATGGCCGTATTGCCAATGAGACCGCTAAAGCAATGAAATGGGTTGATCCGGATATCGAACTTGTGGCGTGTGGCAGCTCCAGCCGCGACATGAGTACATTTGCAGATTGGGAAGCAACCGTGCTTGATCTCACCTATGAAAATGTAGACTACTTGTCCCTGCATCAGTATTACAATAACAACAGAGACAACACGTATGACTTCCTGGCGACATCGCTGGATCTGGATCAATTTATTGATAGTGTTGCTTCGATCTGTGATTTTGTACAAGCCAAGAAACGCAGCAAGAAGAAATTGATGCTGTCCCTGGATGAATGGAATGTCTGGAAATCCATTGGCACAAGCCGTATGGAAGAACGCTGGCAGATTGCTCCTCCTGAATTTGAAGATGTATACACGCATGAAGATGCACTAGCCGTGGGCTGTTACCTTATTACCATTCTCAAGCACGCCGACCGTGTAAAAATGGCTTGCCTTGCTCAGTTGATTAACACCATTGCACCAATCATGACTGAAAATAATGGAGCAATCTGGTTCCAGACGACGTATTTCCCGTTCCTGCACGCCTCCAATTTCGGACGCGGTACAGTGCTGCGGTCCATCACAACTTCACCTAAATATGATTCCAAAGACTTCACGGATGTGCCTTATCTGGAAGCGATCAGTGTGCATGATGAAGAGAACGGCACGATCACAATCTTTGCGGTGAACAGACATCTAGATGAGCAAATGGAACTGAATGTAGATCTGCGTTCCTTCGGCGAAACGACATTCGTGGAACATATCGTATTGGAGAACAACGACTTGAAAGCCACCAATACCAAAGAAAACCCACGTAACGTTGTTCCTCACAACGGCGGATATACAACGGTTGACCAGGGTAAAGTGCAAGCAGTCTTGAACAAAGCATCATGGAACGTGATTCGCCTCAAAACCAAACAGGCATAATAAGAGCGGGAAAGAATTTTCTCCTACTCTGCAACATCAGCATTGTTTTTCGCACCGCGTGCAGCTCCCTGCGCGCGGTGTTTTGCTGTATGACGGTGGTCGGTCGGACTAACGATCACAGGAAACGCTATGTTACAGAATCAGCACCTTTTTCACACGATATCTCGCATTTTGCCACGAATAAGGTTTCTGAGGTTCATCAGCTTCCTTCTTCCGATGTCGTTTCTCGTATGTAGCAAGATAAACAAATAAGCCACCCTCCGCTTAAGATACGGAGAGCAGCTTGCAGTGAACCATCGAATGGACAATATGTGGAGCGCATCACCCAGCACTACAGCATTGCTTTGTTCATGAGTCAACGAAGGTTGTGTTCTATATCACGATTTTCATTTCAAGTATTATCCTTGTTGTGCTTCCTCTTCATCTTCGGTTTCAGCCTGAGCTGCTTGGCTCTGCGGAGCCATCAGCCCTTGAACTGCCCCCATAAATGGCTGAATCTGCTTAATCATGCCATACCCCATTTTGACCACAGGTGTAAACCGCTGGATCATGCCAAATAACCGCATACCACCGCCTAACATACCTCCAATCGAGCCTGCACCGCCAACTCCGCCGAAGCCACCTAACAATGAGCCTAGCATAGGCATGAAAGATGATACCTGAGCTGGCCGAGAGGTTGAACGAGACATCGAACGGGATCGCACCTGCGACTTGCGAATGCTGTTCGCCCGTTTACGGTTCCGAGAGGAGACTGTTTTTCTCGTAGCACCTGCTTTAGGTTTGGTTTTGTGAGTACTTCCTCCAGATGAGGGTGCTGTGATTGCAGCCTGAGTAAGCTTTCCGCCCCCGGTAAGCACTACGCCTTCGCTGTTAACACCAGAGATGTACCCGACGTACGTTTCGCCATTATGAAGAGTTACGCAGACTGGGTGATCCTTAAGCCGTTTCACCCGGACGTGTATTTCATTGGTTTTAGCCATGGAATTCACCTCACTTGACTTGATCTACTTCAGTCTACGCAATGGGTGGACGACTTGCCTGTGCGAATAACACATCCGTGTGCCTAAGCAAGAAGATTCTTACATGCTTCCTCAAATATGCTCAATATACCTCTCATTCAAAATATGACCCATACGATATGTGTGCTCTGCCAATTCAGATTTCACATATGAATCTACATCACTCTTTTCGATATTGTACATGACTTCCAATTCTTTAGAAAAAAGAAGGTGTCCCAGTCTGATTTTCTGCTCCAACGAGGTTATCTGTTTGGGTTTCAGATCACCACCCAGCACCTGCTGAAGGGCTTGCACATAGGTTTCAAGAGAACGCGCTCCGACAACTTTCAACCCTTGGTTCTCTTCATTCACAATGATTATGGATGGGAAACCTCTAACGCCCAAACTAGCCACACTCTCAAAGTCTTCCTCTAATAAATCTTGTGCAGATTGCTGTGCAGCCGCTTCAACCAATTCTTTTCCATTCAAGCCCAGTTGATCGACGATATCCGTCAGCACATCATCTTCTCCAATATTTCGATTAAATGCAAACACGGCTTCACGGGCACGTCTTAAAAAGTCATGCTCTTTACCAGGGTGAGCACTCTGAATGACCTTAAATACCCGAGATGGCGGATAGGAAGAAAGTATGGGATTATCGTGCCATAAGGAACCGTCGATGGGCATGCGTGAATGCTCACCTACTTCCTTCCAATGCGCTGCAACGTCCGAGGGCTTCTGAATCCCATTAGCGCCATCCGAGAAACCATTCCAGTTAGCCAGGAGCCCACCCATTTTGATTTGCATCTTAAAGTAATGACCGTATTCCTCAACAAACCGATGAAGCACAGGCTCAAGCGCCCAGCAGTGAGAGCAAATCGGATCTGTTGCGTAATAAAGAGTTATCTTTTTCTCAACGTGATTCAGATTGATTTCTTGCATCGCTTCTTCCTCGCTCACACCACATACGCCTGTTTCCAGATCACACATCATAGATTCGTTACTCACACTTATCCCGCCTTTATCTTGTCTTATGAATTGATTTTCTTGTGTTAGTTTGATTATAATGTCTACAAACTTCTGAACAAGTACGATTCTTTTTCTGACTTAGTATCAAAAAGTATACTATTGGAGGGTATCAAGTGAAATACGAGTTTAATTTTGATCAGTTATGTCCAGCGACTTATGCATTTCAGGTCATTGGAGGCAAGTGGAATCTTCCGATCTTGGCAATCCTTAGTGAAAATGACTGTATACGTTACAATGAATTAAAAAGAAGACTGCCTGGCATTACTGGAACGATGCTAACGAACTGTTTAAAGGATTTGATTCATTACGGCATCGTGAATCGGGAGCAATATAACGAGGTTCCACCGAGAGTGGAGTATTCGCTCACAGCATCGGGCAAGGAATTGGTTCCTTTAATTGAATCCGTGGTCATGTGGGGTCAGAAAAATATGACTGCAGGCGTCAAGGGACAAGATATATAACCCCTGGCCTACTGTAACCCCTAAGCCTAGATCTTCATTTTTGAATCGCTATGCACAATTTGTTCAACGGCAAAAAGGCTATTTTACCGGACCATTATGTCCTTTGAAATAGCCTTCCTCTATAAATACAAGACGCCGCTTGTTTACGACGTGTGCATGTCTAACCATTGAGGTCCTCATCTTCCTCATTTCCTAAATACATAACCGTTGTTTCTCCCTCAACCAATCTAATGATCTGCTTTCGTAATTTTGAGGGCAATAAAGGTTGTTGGATCAGGTTTTTAATGTCAAGCCATTCATATTCTACTTGATTTTCGTCACTTGGCAGAATAGATCTATTATTGTCCATTAAACCTATGTATTCGGCTAAAAAAACAAAATCTACACGATGAAGAGCTGCGCCATACACACCTTCAATAACGAATTCCAATGATAACGGTTCTACGTCTACTCCGATTTCTGCTGCTACTTCTCTCTTCACGGCATCAGTCAGCGTTTCACCTGCATTCTGACTCCCGCCAGGCAAGAGATAGATTACATCGCCATTATCTTCCTGCCTAATCGCAAGCATTCTCCCATCTTTGATAATTAATGCTTTTGCAGAATTTCTAATCTTTCTCTCCATTGCTAATCCCCCATATATATCTGTATCAAAATGTTGAAGGTTCATTACATTTCACTTCACGATCTCCATGAAGCGTATTTTAACATATACGTCTAAACAAATTCTGAACAATCATTGTAACTCATTCTTAGCGACCTGAATGAAAGCAGTCATGGACGGAGATAGCCACTTCTCCCGATGCCAGAGCATTTGTGCAGAAAAGCATATTTCAGACAGATCCCACGGTAAAGCAACCAGTTCCGCCTCGCTTAACTCTTTCTTCAGAGCCATTTCAGGCAACAGCGCGATCCCTAGACCGGCCACAGCGCATTGTTTAATAGCTTCTACACTATGAAACTCCAGTTCTGTCAGAGCATCCGCACCTTTTTTCAGTAGAGCTTGATCAAAGTACGTGCGATACGAACAGTTCTTTTCGGTTAACAAGAAATGCTGTTTGTGGAAGTCATCAATAACCAACGCAGAACGTGATGCTAGCACATGATCGGAAGAAACCACCAATTGAAAGGTCTCATCCTTTAAAAACTCGGAATGAAGATCTTTGGAAGTAACCGGCTCATCCAATACAAAAACGACATCGGCCTGTCCTTCTCTCAGACTCGTTTTAAGCTCTTGGCCAGACAACGGACGGAATAATAACCGCACACCAGGATACTCCGCACGGAAGCGTTTGAACAAGGATGGAAGAAGATAAGCACACAGCACTTCATCTGCCCCGATGACAACCGTTCCAGCCAATTCCCCCTGTTGACTAGATATGCATTTTGCTTCCTCTACATCGTTTAAAATCTTAGTGGCATATGGCAAAAATTGTTGGCCAGCATCCGTTAACACGACCCTTTTTCCTAATCGATCCAGCAATTTCACACCGAGTTCTTCTTCCAGCGATTTGATTTGCATGGTTATGGTAGACGGTACATAGCTCAATAATTCAGCAGTTTGGTTAAAGCTGCAGGTCGATGCAAGCGTGCAAAAGGTTTTTAATTGGCGTATTTCCATGAATCAGGCACCTCCTTTGTTCAAAATAAATGAATGTTTCGTTCAATTATGTTTCATTGAATTGATGATAGACGTATTGTAGAGTGAAATCAAGTTATTACTATATTGTAAGGAGAATCTAGCCATGAATGATTATGAAACCTATAACCTTGGAGATACACTACTTCAATCGGGACAACAGCTCCCTCAAGCCTTTATTGCTTACAAGACCTATGGAACGTTAAATGCCGCAAAAGACAATGTTATTGTCGTTCCAACCTGGTTTGCTGGACTTCACACAGATAATGAATGGTTGATTGGAGCACATAAGACACTGGATCCCAGTCGATATTTTATCGTCGTGCCCAATATGTTGGGTAACGGATTATCATCCTCTCCCAGCAATACCCCTGCCCCATATGATAAGCAGAACTTCCCCCTCATCTCCATGTATGACAATGTGCGTGCCCAACATCAACTAATCACTCAAAAGTTTGGTATCACCAAAATCCAACTCGTTGTGGGCTGGTCTCTGGGTGCTATGCAGGTTTTTCAATGGGGAACGAGTTATCCCGAGATGGTCGAACGGATCGCCCCTTTTGGCGGAACGGCAAAGAGCAGACCGCATACACAGCTCGTGTTCGAATCCATGATCGCAGCGTTACAGGCCGATTCGAATTTTAAAAATGGTAGATATGAGCGCCCTCCAGTTGCCGGTCTCGCAGCAATGGGAAGAGCTTATGCTCCATGGGGGTTTTCGCAGGCGTATTATTTGGAGAAATTGTATCACACCGAAGGCTACGATACCTTGAAATCTTATGTAGAAGATTACTGGGACCAGGTGTTTTTATCCTTTGATGCTAACGACTTGATTACCATGCTGCGTACTGGAATATATGGCGACATCAGCAATAATCCCCTAGATGACGGCAACTTCGAACTGGCGTTAAGCAGGATCACTTCTCCTGCACTCGTTATGCCGGGGTCAAGTGACTTGTTCTTCACGCCAGAAGATAGTGCCTATGATGTTCAACATATGCCGAACGCTGTTTTTCAACCTATAGAGTCCAAGTGGGGACACTGCTTCGGCATCGGAGCTAATGAAGCAGATTCACTCGTTATCGATCGACATCTCAAGCAATTTGTGGAGACATGAGTAAAAAAAGAAGGAGTAAAAAGTAAAAAAAGTGCACTGAACTCATTAATCTTTTCTCCGCCCTGACTCGAAAGTAAAAAAACATATGGGTTCTCGTCAATAACTTTTATATCACGTTCCCCCTTTCTCGTTTAGAATATTTTCAAGAAAGCGTTATTGAAATATGACTGATAAGGGGGAAAAGAAATGAACAAGAAAACCAAAACTTTAGTCTTGTCTTTATGCATGTCAACCTTATTACTCGCAGCCTGTAGCAATGGAAGCAGCACGGAGAAGGATGCAACTACGGACCCCGATTCCAACGAGGCTGGAACGACAACCATTCACACCGTGACGTCAGAATACACTTCTGCCAAGTATCCAAAGGGCGATGATATCACAAACAATGTGTGGATTAAGCGCTACAAGGAGAAATTCAATATCGATGTCAAAACAGACTGGGTCAGCGATGAGTATGATACAAAACTTAATTTGGCTATCGCATCCAACGATCTTCCTGACGTATTCAGGGTGAATCCATCACAACTCAGACAGTTGGTCGAAGCAGACATGGTCATGGACCTTTCCGAGGTCTTTAATCAACACGCTTCAGATCGTCTCAAAGGTTATATGGAAGCAGATGCAGACAGTTACGAATCTGGAAAGAAGGACGGCAAGCTGTACGGCATACCACAGATGCACTGGGGATTAATTGAACAACCAGACTTCATCTGGATTCGGAACGACTGGAAAGAAGAATTGGGAGTCCAGGATCCGAAGTCTGTGGAAGACATCAAGAATATTGCACTGAAATTCATGGAAAAGCACGGAGGTTATGGTATAGCGGTAGATCAATCGTTAGATTACCTCAACCTGCTCGCCATTGCATGGAATGCGCATCCGGATATGTGGATGGAGGATAACAGTGGAAAATTAGTGTATGGATCAGTGCAACCCGAGATGAAGAATGCGCTGGCTGAGTGGTCAGAATGGTACAAGCGAGGCATCATTGATCCGGAGTTTGCAATCAAAGACTTTAATGCGATGAACGCGGACATTGTAGCCGGCAAAGTGGGCATGCAACCTTATTACCAATGGTGGGGTTATAATCCGGGTGTCGATACGGTATCCAATCTGGGTAAGGACGCCATCTTCTACCCTTATATCATCCCTACCGTCGATGGGAAAGAAGCAAAACAATCCATCTTCTTCGCCAACAACAATTATATCGTCATGAAAAAGGGATTTAAAAGCCCTGAAGAAGTGATCAAAATTTTGAACGACTATGCTTATATTGTTGATGAAGGCAATGGCAAGGAATCCACAGAAACGCTATCTGCCTTGCTGGACAACGATATTGCCCATGTAGTTGGAGCGTTCCGTGTACTTAATCCGAATTCCGATTACGAGCAATTTGAGGCGGTCTCCGCTGCTCTTCAATCCAAGGATACCAGTGGACTCACAACTTCGGGTATGTGGCAAAAATATAACAACAGTGTGGAGTTCATGGAGAATGCTACACCAGGAGCAGTCGGCGACTATTTGCAACAAGGTGCTCCAAAGAATGCGTATGGTCTTGCCAAGAAAGTACTCGACAGCGAGAACTACACCAAGACGGCCCTATGGGGGGTTACGCCAGAAATCCTGTCAAGCTACGGCACAACCTTGGATGATATCCTGACCGAAGGCTTCACCAAGATTATTATGGGTAGCGAAAGTATCGATTATTTCGATCTGATTGTCCAGAATTGGCGTGCAGCCGGAGGCGATGACGCAACCCAGGCAGTCAATGAGGCATACGGAAAATAATGAGTCTGTTGCCAAGAAGGGATGGGAATGTTCTCGTCTCTTCTTGGTAGCGGTTACAATATATCGCACCAAGAACGGAGGAATACGAATGCTGAGCAAATGGAAGCAACAGCGTGCTTACCATCTCATGTTGATCCCAAGCCTGGTTCTGGTCTTCATCTTTAGTTACATCCCTTTCTACGGACTTATTATTGCGTTTCAGAAATACAATCCGGGCCTCGGGTTCAACTCGCCATGGGTAGGATGGGATAATTTTAACCACATCTTTAATCAGCCGAACTTCGTAAGAACGATCTGGAATACACTGTACATGTCTGTCTTCAAGATAATCGGTGGTATAATCGTGCCCGTTATTTTCGCATTACTGCTCAACGAAGTCCTGCATAGTGGAATTAAACGTACATTCCAAACACTCGTCTACATTCCGAACTTTCTCTCTTGGGTCATTATGGCCGGCATCATGCTGGATATCCTTAGCTCCGACGGCATTATCAATACATTTCTAGGCGTTTTCGGGATTGCACCGATCTCCTTTCTTGGCACACCCTCTATTTTTCCTTGGACGATGATCGTGAGCGATATATGGAAAGGCTTCGGCTTTGGTACAGTTGTTTATTTAGCAGCCTTGACCAGTATTGACCCGGGACTTTACGAGGCCGCTGTGATCGACGGAGCGAAACGGTGGAAGCAGACCATCTACATTACGTTGCCCCTTCTCATGCCAACGATTGTTTTAATGACTGTATTGTCGCTTGGAAACGTACTCAATGCTGGCTTTGACCAAATCTATAATCTCTACTCCCCTGTTGTCTATCAGACCGGTGATATTATTGATACCTATGTATACCGTCTGGGAATTCAGCAGGCACAGTATTCAATTGGTACCGCTGTTGGATTATTCAAATCCATCATTTCCAGTGTTCTCGTTGCTGTATCGTACATCCTGGCCTACAGGGTAGCTGGTTATCGCATCTTCTAAAAAGGAGGGACTAACACTATGATCTATGATAAAAGTATGAGTCGGCGTTTGTTTCTTATCCTAAACTACACCATATTGCTTCTGATCTCTCTACTCTGTATCCTGCCGTTTATCAACCTGCTTGCTGTTTCATTCAGTAGCAGCGCGGCTGTATCGGCGGGAAGTGTTACGTTCTGGCCTGTGGAATTCACGACAAAGGCCTATGAATTTGCATTAACTGGAGGGTCCTTCTTCTCCTCTCTCTGGGTGGCCATCCAGCGAACCGTTCTCGGAACGTTAGTGAATCTGATTCTGATCGTGCTCACGGCTTATCCCCTCTCCAAGTCAAAACAAAAATTAATGGGACGTAATATCTATATGGGATTTTTCATCGTAACCATGTTATTCAGTGGAGGACTCATTCCAACCTATCTCGTTGTCGTCAAAATGGGACTGATCGATTCCATATGGTCTCTGATCCTGCCTGGGGCTCTCCCCGTATTCAGCATGATTATTCTCATGAATTTCATAAGGGGGTTGCCTGAGGAAATTGAAGAATCAGCAATTATTGATGGTGCAGGACCTGTACAGGTATTGCTTCGTATTCTACTCCCGCTCCTCAAGCCCGCTCTCGCAACAGTCGGTTTGTTTAGTATCGTCGCCCACTGGAATTCATGGTTCGACGGCATTATCTATATGAACAATCCAGCCAATTATCCATTACAAAGCTACCTCCAGACCCTTTTGCAGAGTTTTGAGCAAATCATGCTGAAATCTGGATCAGATTATACGCAGCTGTTATCCATGATGAATGCCAGAACGGGGCGTGCCGCTCAAATGTTCTTGGGTGCCATTCCGATTTTACTCGTGTATCCGTTCTTACAGAAATACTTTACCAAGGGGTTGGTGCTAGGTAGCGTCAAGGGGTAAACAAAAGGGCTTGCAGTTCAACCTGCGAGCCCTTTTGTTCTATCTAAACTCTGAGATGGCCGGCAGCAGAATCGAGAAAATGGTACCTTCACCTATTTTACTCTCCACCTGTATTCCATGGGGTTTACCAAAATGAAGTTGAATCCGCCGCTGCACATTATGCAATCCAATGCCATTCGTTCCCGTACCTGCACTGGACTTCTCTTCCATTAAATTCTGCATCGTATGATGATCCATACCGACGCCATTGTCGCAGACTTGGATCACAACTTCATCCTGCTGTGGTTGAATCCGAATGGTAATGATTCCGTCTTCTTCGAGTTCGGCGAGTCCATGAAATATCGCATTCTCCACAATGGGCTGTAGAATCATTTTGGGCATGCGATAATCCAGCATTCGATCCTCCACCTCATATCTCATTTGAATACAATCATAGTACCTGACATTCTGAATCGTTACGTAATTCGCTATATTATCGAGTTCTTCACGAATGGTTACGAGGGTTCCATCGGATTTGGTTGCATAACGAAGCATCGAGATTAGTGCATCGGTCATTTCCACGATTTTGTCAGCCTGTTGCATCGAGGCAATCCATTTCACCGACCCCAGTGTGTTATACAGAAAATGAGGCTTGATCTGGTCATGGAGCGCGCGCATCTCGGCCTTGGCTTTCTCTATCTCTTCCTGCTGCATCCGTTCGACCATCCGCTTCAATTCATGCGACATTCTGTTGAATCGAATGGATAAATGTCCAATCTCATCTCTGGAGGCAATAGGTTCAACTTGTTCAAATTGGCCTTTCTCGACCAAAGCGATATTTCGGAGCAGCTTCTTAATCGGAGTTGTGATGACATGAGATAGAAAGATGGATATAACCGCAGCAAAAAGAACAATGACAATGGCGAGTGTCACCAGATTACGGCCCAATATTTTGCCATCAGCAGTTAGCTCATCCAAGGGCATATATAAGTACGTTGTCCATTTTTGCTGACTAAGGGGACTGGTCACTACGACATTTAATGCTTCAGGCGGACGAACGTTGTCACGGAATAGTGTACCAATTAATCGGTCGTTTACGTTATATACAATCTTGTCATTCTCATCAACAATCATGAATCTGGAACGTAGCCCTTCCTGTAAGTTTCGATTGACGATTTCGATGAATTTGATATCAATGCTCACAACGATCACGCCAAGCAGTTCACCACTAGCCACATCATGAATTTTGCGAGCATGTGACACTGCCAGTATTTTATTCTCCAATTGCTCATCGATTCGTGTTGTGAGCGTAATGGTTCGATCATTATCGTGCATGAACTTTTTGAACCACAATTCGTTCGCTACTTTGAAATTTGGATCAATAGGTTGATGTGGACTGACGAACAGGTCTTCTCCCCCGTTCATATTGTAGAGGTAAATGGAGAATACGCGATCCTTCATCATGATATAATTCATCAGAATATTGTATGCGGCAATCTCATTTTGTTCGTTACCCTCCCGTAGAAAATCCTGGATCGGAAAACTTCCTTCATGGGTCGCAGATAGATTGTTGCTAAGGCCATTGCTGGCTAACAGCGTGATTTTCTCAATCTCCTTGAGGAACTCGTCGATACGAATGTTCGTCTGTTTGGCCAGATCACTTAGCAACGTTGTATAGTTCTGTGCCAATAACCGCTCTGACGAGTAGTACGAATTGATTGTCATTACCAATACAGGAAGGATAATGACTGTCATACAGATCACCATAATTTTGTGCTTGATTTGGAAGGGCTGGACAAGCTTCATATGCTGCACCTCTATTCACCGATTACATTCATGCCTGCTGTCGTTCTCGATATTCCTCTGGAGTGACACCTACCGATTTTTTGAAAATCTTACTGAAGTACGTGTAATTATGGTAGCCTACTTTTTCTGCGATTTCGTACACTCTCATTCCTCTACTCAATAGATACGCCTTGGCATGTTCAATCCGAACTCGTGTCAAGTACGTGATAAAGTTCTCTCCTTTTTCCTGCTTAAACAATCGGCTGAGATACGACGGATTAACACTGATTTGGCTAGCGATACTTTGCAGCGAAATATCCTCGGCATAATACTTGTCGATCAATGCAATGGCGAGGTCTGTATAGGTACTTTCCTGCTTCGTTTGGGAATCGGTTTTAAAGTAATGCGTAATGTGAGCAAGCATATCCTGGTGGATATCCTCCCAGTACTCACCCTTCAGAACAGTTTCATATGGCGATTTCTCTGTTAAAGAAGGCGCACCTCTTTCCGTAGCTCGGGATAGATGGGAGTGTATCGTTTCCATTACCATGATATATTGCTTTCGAATGCTATTCTCATCCGCCTGCTGCGCTTCCAGGTCCGAGCGAATTCCTTCAAGGAACTCCTCCGCCTTTTGGATGTCTTTACTTACCCATAACTTCATAAAATCTCTTTCTTGTTGCGGGCTCAGAGCTCCTTTTACTTCATTTCTATCGGGGGATTGAACCATATCATCGTAATACAACACCTGGTTGCTCCCTGTGAAGAAACCCTGTTGTAGAGCCATTTCTGCCTCTTGGCAGGCCATTTTAATGTGAGGTAAACCGGAAGTCATTCTACTCACACCAGCCGTGAGTGATAGATTCATAAAATCCTTGATTGAAGACAGCAATTTATTACATAGTTTAGTCAAGTCGGAGTGTACAGATTGGCTCTCTGGAAGTACGTTAACGATAAGCCAATATTCAGAAGAACTTTCAACGAAAACCTCTTTCTCCCATCTCGATGGAATGATCTCTTCCATAATATTAAGCATCGAAAACCGGAGTAGCTTCTCCCCCTTTTCAATATATTTCCTCTTCGCATCCTCGTAATAGTTCACGACGAACTTGATGACGACCAACTGGTCCGATCGTATACGAAAATGCAGTTCTTCCGCTTTAGTGACAATATCCTTTTCACTTATGAATCCGCTTACAATATCTTGGAAGAAGGTGTCCTTTAGATGTCTTAGGCTGTTGGAATAATCATGTGCCCTAGAAGATGTGTAGGTTGGATGAACATGTTCGCTTTGTAGTTTCTGTCCAACGGTACTCAGGAGATCGATAAGGGCAGTTTCTGTAATCTCGCTTTTAATCAAGTAGTCTGAAGCGCCAAGTTTTAGTGCCTTTTTTACATAATGAAATTCGTCAAAGTTACTCAGAATGACATACTTACAGGTTTTCAGTACGCAGGAGGCCTCTTGTATAAGCTGTAGCCCATCCATAATCGGCATCTTGATATCCGTAATAATTAGATCAGGCATCACTTCAAGCGCAAGGTTCAATGCCTCTTTTCCATTTCCAGCCTCACCAACAACATAGAAGTTGTACTCTTCCCAATTCAGCATGGAACGAATTCCAACCCGCATGAGCAATTCATCATCAACGATCATCAGTTTATACATGCGCATCCCCCAACATGAACCATTTTTAGATATTTTACCATTAAACGAACCGTTGCAAAGGTGTCTAGCGAACCTTCTTGAGTTGAGGATCTTCAAAAAAATTATATTCCTCATGGATCAATAAATAACAAAAGGCTATTTCGTAGGATATTTCCATCCTGAAATAGCCTTTGTTTGTTAATATCATCCTAGAGTTTCGTTATGGTTGAAGCTTAATCAGACGAAGGATCATTGCAGCTGCCTCAGCACGCGTTGTTTTGTCCTTAGGCTTGAAGCTACCGTCTGTATATCCGTTTAATATACCTTCAGCAATGGCTTTGGAAATCGCTGGTTGAGCCCAATTGGATACAAGCGAGGCGTCTGTGAAACTGATCGATGTATCACTGATTTCCCATTGCGCAGCTCGCACGACAAAGGTAGCCATTTCTTCTCGCGTAACCCATTCATTCGGTCCAAAACGATTATCACTATAGCCGTTTGCTATCCCAAGTGCATGTGCTGTGTTAATAGCATCATGAGCCCAATGAGCATCTGTATCGGTGAAGTCTGATTCTGTCGAAGTCTCTAGCTTCAAAGCCTTAACAATCAAGCTGATCAACTCAGCTCGGGAAACGTTGCGGTCAGGTCTAAACGACTGATCGGGATACCCATTAATGACCCCGAGCGACACCAATTCAAGAATATTGGCAGCTCCCCAATGTGTTTGGATATCGCTGAACGTTAGCGAAGTTTCAGGTAAGGATATGCCGTGTCCGGCTGATAAGAGTATCGCAAATGTTCCCAGATAGCTCGTTGATCCAGATATGGTCCCTTTCTCCCGATCTACTTTAACCTCATTAAACGGTTCCCATTGTTTGTTTGCCTCATTATAACCGTACAAACGGATTTCCTGATTCGGTGAAACTTTGGTTTGGTCGAAAGGTAAGGTTACTGTCACCGGTGTAAGAAACATCTTAGAATTGGCTTGGAATACATCTCCCAACAATTGATATGGTGTTCCTGTAAGCAATGATGCTGCATCTGGAACTTTGGTGATGTCCATTGTAGTGCTCGCCTGTAGTGCACCGTTCGGTACCCGAAGGGTGACTCCTTGGAATGCGAATTCTCCGCCACCGGCAGGTATTAGCTGATTAGTATTAGATGGTGTTCCACTGTTTCCATTTGTACCACTTGAACCGGCTGAGCCGCCACCGCCTGATGGATTCGAAGGCGTGGGTTGCGTTAACGCACCACGTAAAACGGTCAGATTATAGCTACGAGTTAATCCGTTTCGTGCAGTCACGACAAACGGGATTTGATTTTGTCCTGAAGACAAAGCGAACGTCTGGGAGTGAGCGTTAGCATACGAACTTCCTTTTGCCGTTAATGCTGCCTTGGCATCTGTGGATTTCGCTGTGATATCAATGCTCTCTGTGTTCGCATCAACCGTAACACGGTATTGTGTAGTTTCAGGATTAAAGGATGGTTCCATCGTGCCTTGGCTAACGGTTAAATTATCCAGTGTGGCTACATCAATTAACTTACCTGATCGCATATCTTCTTTCACAAGATTAAAATCGGTTACGATCTGTTGCGAATAATCCTCAGCTGCGTTCAGGATTGCTGGCACGAGTGCATCCCAGATCGGAATGATATCCGACACGAAACGATCTTCGTAAGCATAGTTCAACGTATCGGATATCGAATCCAAACGTGAGCTCGCATATGCGTATGATTTGGCAGCGTCGATCAAGTATTGCTGCAGCTCTTCTTTACTCTGGAAAGTCTTGTCCGTATAGTCTCCTTTGAAAGGCGAAACTTCACGAATCAGGTATGAACGCTGAGCTGCAACCAACGTGCCCAGATAGGTATCAACGTCAACACCCATGTTCAGGTAGGCATTCTTGGATTCAGAAGCGTCCGGGGTCTGCTCTTTCACATCCAGTAAAATGTCATCTGTGTGATTGTCGCTCGCACCTTCGATCAGAACGTTGAACCGTTTGACGCCAATACTTCCTACACCCTGATTAATACGTCGTACGGCATCCTTCATGGTAAAGTAATCCTCGAACTGCTCATCTGTGAGGTTTGGAAAATGGTGTCTTACTTCTGCTTTATATGCTTCCCATCCTGATTGCAACGCACTTAATTCCGCTTCAGTAGCTTTTTCGAATTTATCGGGGTTGCCTGCAATGTTAAGCTTGCCATTCAGCGTACGCTTTCCGAGTAATTTTTCAAGTGCTTCTTCATATGATTTCTTCGAAACGCTATTCATGACTGCTTTCGTATAATCTGTTACATTACTGGCTGTCAATTTGGTACCTTTCAGACCCTTATTATTTTGGATATCCACGAGTGTATCTTTGTATGTCTCCAAAAAGACCCTTGATACATCACGGTAATCAGACGTTTGCAGATGTTGAATACCTGAGCTGTCTTTATCATACGGAAGGATGTACACGCTTGTAACGAAGCGAAGGAGTTCTTCATAAAAGCTTCCAATCCCAGCGGTATCAAAATCATTCAGACCAAACACCATCTGCTTGGTGCTGTCATTGAATG
This sequence comes from Paenibacillus amylolyticus, assembly GCF_001570725.1. Taxonomy (GTDB): domain Bacteria; phylum Bacillota; class Bacilli; order Paenibacillales; family Paenibacillaceae; genus Paenibacillus; species Paenibacillus amylolyticus_A. The sequence continues at coordinate 2,071,048 of NZ_BCNV01000001.1, read as the reverse complement.
TACCCACGTTTTGAATGTGAGCATCACCTTCAGTATAGGTCAGAATGTCTTTGTTCGCCCAATCCTTAATAACTTCAGCAGGGGAAGTGATTAGACCTGAAGCAAGATCAGCTTTGAACAAAGCATTTGTGCCTCGTAAGAAAGTGTACTCATTCGCGGCCAGGCCTTCAGTTCCATATTTGTACTCTTTGGTAACTGGATCATTAAAGAAAGTATTGTCCGCAATTATACTTTTCTCGACCCAATCTTTTCGTGCTATATCCGTAAGAACCGGCTTAATGTAACGACCAAGTGTCAGCTCCATTGCCTCTGAAGCGAGCCATTCATTACCGTCCTGTATTGCCTCTGGATTCAGAACAATATTAAGCTTTATTTGTTCAGACACTGGAGTATCTGATTGGCCTTCGATAGAGATGGTAACGGAGCGATCAGCAGATTCACCTACCGCAGCCAGTTCCCAGTTTCCGGATGGAAGTCCTGTTAGCGTATAAGCTTCAGATGCAAGAATGCCATCGATCGGAAGGCCTTGACTTACTTCAATTCGAACCTTCGTACTCATGTCATGTGAACCTGTCATGTGAATGAAAGCAGAGTTCGAATCTGGTGATGCCACAATCTGATGATCAGGCGTGAATTTTGCTATTGTAACGCGATGACTGCCTTGATAAACGTTTAACGTGGAAGATGGTTTGTTGATTTGGTTCCACGCCTCGGGATGAATCTCGAAGAATAACTCGGACTCAGCAAGAACACGACCCGTCCCATCCCCATTGAAAGTCAATTGAATCTGATCTCCATTCGCAGCTGCCTCAGCAAATATTCCGTTAGGCAGGCCGAGCACGTTAAACTCACTTGAAGACCACGGACCCTGTTTCAATTTTCCTCCAACAGCAGTCAGCATAACTTTGTTAGCATCATTGCTTACCATGGATTCGGACTGCATTTGAATCGTTTGTTCCTGTTCAAGAATAACGTAAGCTGCCGTATTTCCAGAGTTACGAACCGGTGCTCCTTTTACTTTCTCGAAGTCTCTACCATTGTCACGCGTATCCCAGTTGTTACCGCGATCCGGGAACATAGTAGCCGTAGCAGGTTGATCTGGGTTTAAAGGATCGAAGACCAAACGTTGCATTGTACTTTGCTTGCCACTTTCAGAAGCAGGAGTTCCCCAATAGGCATCTGCACCATAACCAACGAAGTCCACTATGTCTGCATTCAGGGGATCTGTCGTGGGGTCCATTACGGTTAAAGTCGAATCTGTTCTCAAAAGAACAATTTTGCCACTTTTATTGCTCAGTTTGATGGCGGAAGATTGCTCGTCAGCTTGCGGAAGTGCAGCTCCGACTGCTCCATTACTGTCAAGACTAATGAGATAATAACCATAGGCTGGGATGGAATGGTTCACTGTCCCCAGATCAACCTTTTTCCACTTGCTCTTCTGACTGTCTGCATACTGAATGGACCAGCCCGTCAGAGAAATCTCTTCTCCTGTGGGATTATGTAACTCGACGAAGTCATTACTGTAGGTATCCTCCACATCGTCTTTTTTACCACCGTAAAATTGACTGATTACTACGTTTTTTGCCAGATGTCCAGTTTCATACGAAGCTGCTCCAGCAATTTGGATTCCTATAAATGACCATGCCGACTGAACAATCATGACCATGACAAGAATAATTGCTAACCAGCGCTGTCCATAAATTCTCATGCTGTCTTACCCCTCTCATATTCAAATACGAGTTAGTATAACAAGCATGTATTAAGCGGGAGTAAAGAAAAATCAAATGAGCATTAAATATAATATATGAACGTATTATATTTGAGTTGAGTATTTTTAAATTCACTCGCCAATATAAATATCACTTTTACAGAACGTATGTTCCTGTTATAATCAAGTTATAGTGCTTTGTGCAGTATAGAATCCCTACCTGGAAAGGATACATATCATGAATTTATACAAGTTCGAATTAACGGTGAATGGATATCTATTACGCGTTCATTTCAGTGCATCTGAAGAAAGTGGACTCAAATGGTGCAAGCGAATTGCTACTGATTTCCAAAATAACGTTGCTAATCTGGAGATCAAGGTTGATATACATAAAAAGCAGAAACAAAAGCATGCGCGGGAATATTACGGAAAGCCATATCTGTATGATCGGACTTTGAGGAAAAAGCCACTTACGAAGAAAAATAAGGCGTTTGAATCATCTGCTGTTATGTGAAGGTTACTAAAAGACTTTAAGATTCTCATCATATAGGTAACTGGGTAGAGTACATTTTAATTCGGCTTTTCCCTGTTCTGCCAAACAGTTCAGCGACTCTGCATACTGTTGGTCTTCAATACCAGAGAAAAAAGCTTGCTCCAATGTGGAACAAGCTTTTATCCGGGTCAGTTGTAATATAGCCAAGAAAGGTTTTCGTTCACCATTTAGTATCTCTCTGATTCCTTAAATATCATATAACGATGGACGCCTCTGACAGCATGCATTGCTTCCTGTAATTGCTGAATCGCAGTTTCGCGTTGTCCCGCTTTTAGTTCGATCGCTGCAAGAAGCGAAGATCTCATCCAGACCTTGTTAATGGATTTCAAGTGTTCCCTCGCCTGCTCACTTCTTCCTTCTTCCATAAGCAAATACGTTTCATAATATGTACGATAATCTGATCTACGCATATTCTGTACCGCAGTACGAACAGCTACTAAGTCGTTGCGGTAGATGCCGTAAGCTGCATTATATACTGCTTGTGTCCTTTTATTCGTGTCCTCATTTCTGATGCGCTCTATTGTTTGTTCCAATTCATCATCAAGTCTGTTTGCAAGAGCGTAATAGATATAAAGCCTTGGATTATTTTCCTGTCTACGTAGAAATGCCTCGACGCGGTCCATGCGTGTTTCCCAGCCCAGAGGATAAAAAATACGAATGGTAAACATGATCAGAGTCGCGACGAGAACGATCCCAAGTATCAGAAACAGAGATTGGTCATTCATCTTCATGTACACAACAAATAAAAATACGGCCAAATAAAAAACAATATCCCACTTATATTTTCCCATCATCCATCTCCTTTATAGACATAAAAAAACTATTATATCAAAAACAAACCCCAAGGAGTATGTGAACCGCACCCTTTGGGGTTTATAACATTGATTTTTTGAAATTATTTTCATGCTCAAAGATTGACTGTTTTTTTGTTACAGGGACTACATTCTCACGCCCCGGCGTCTCCAATCATTTGTCGTTCAATTTGTTTCATCTCATAAAAGTATCCTTTTTGCTCCATCAGCTCGGTAAAGGAACCCGATTCCACGATCTTGCCCTGGTCCATGACCACAATCCGATCCATCTCTTCCAATCCCGTAAGCCGATGGCAGATCAACAGAAGTGTATCTTCGGATGCCTGGGCCAGAAGATGCTGCAATACACGTTGCTCTGTGACGTAATCCAGTGAAGACGTCGGTTCGTCCAGAAGCCATAACCGTCCTTTGCGCAGCATGGCCCGTGCCAGAGCCAGCCTCTGCTTCTCGCCATCCGATAGGTTCTCTCCTTTTTCATATACCATATCGGTCAACGACTTGTTCGGCAGTTGTACTTTATCCAGCACAGCCGACAGTTGTTCATCCGAATGTTCTTCTCCATTCAGCAGCAGGTTATCCCGGATGGTTCCCCGGAAGAAATGACTTTGCTGCAACACGACATTCGCGTTTTGCCAGATGCTCTCTTCATTCAGTTCCTGCACTGGAACATCGTTTAACCGTATATCGCCAGACGTTGGCGTACGCAGCTTGAGCAGCAGATCGATAATCGTTGACTTGCCTGAACCGCTTGGGCCAACAATCGCTGTTTTGGAGCCTGCTGTAAGTTGCAAGGATAGCTCCCTGAGCGCCGGTCTCCATTCACCTTCATATTGGAAGTTAACACGAGATAACTCGATTGAAACTGCATGATCGCCTGACACTTTACCGCTCGGCTGTACTGGTTCCACATCGGAGGTCGGGACTGTTTCTGACAGTCGCTGAGCAGCGTGTTCGCTATCCTGCTTATACAAAGGTAATATAGCCATTGCCGCAGCTTCTTCGAACACGGTCTGTGTGGCCAGGATCAGCATGGCGAGGAATACACCGGCAAACGCTCCATTCACAATTAAGAAAGCGCTCAGTGCCAGCACACCCCATGTAACGAGATACGTTACAAAAACATGCATGGATTGCCCACGCAGCAAGTGCGAAGCCGCTTGTTTCTGTTCTATTGCCAATGCAGCGGAAGCCTGCTGGAGCTGCTGCTCACGTTGTTCTAATTGGCCGTATACTTTCAGATCACGGAAACCATACAACACTTCGGTTACTTCCGTGGACAGCAAAGCTCGTTGCTGGCGGACACGTCCGTGTATTTTTCGCTGACCTAACAAGACAATGCCTGGTACAACAAATGCCGTGATTAGCATGCCTAGTACTAACAAGCACGCAATCCAGATCGAAAAGGCCGACGTGAACAGCATGGTAGCCAAGAACACCATAACGACCATGATTGGTGGATACGCGACTCGCAAAAAGTAATTTTGCAAGCTTTCCACATCACCTACGATTCGCGCAAGCAGATCCCCGCTTCGATTTTTGTTCAATATACCCGGCGTTACGGGAATCAGTTTGGCAAAAAAGGACGTCCGCAAACGGCTCAGCATGGAGAATGTCGCCCTGTGGGAATACAACCGTTCTCCGTAGCGGCTTGCCGCCCGCAGGAAACCGAGCAATTTAACCATCGAGGTGAGTACTATTAAGGTGTACAACGGTGGCGCAAATACCGTTTGCGATATCATATACCCGCTCGCGGAAAAGAGAGCTACACCTGCTATGCCGGCGATGAATCCGCCCAATATCGAAAGCAAGATATCCTTGCGTTCCTGAATCATCGCTTTTGACAAAATCGTCAGCTCATTCATGCTAACCCTCCTTTCCGCCCTACATCCACCATCTCTGCATATTGCGGCAAACGTGCTAGAAGCTCGTTATGATGACCTGAATCCACCAATACCCCATTGTCCATAAACAAAATGTTGTCCGCATGTTGAATCGTATATAAACGGTGTGCCACCGTAATCATCGTTGCCGTTTTGGCTAATGACGCAATGGATTGTTGCAGTACCCGCTCGGTATGCAGATCCAGTCCCACGGTGGGTTCATCGAACAAAATGACAGCGGGTCTCTTCAGAAAAGCACGTGCCAAGGCAAGTCTTTGCTTTTCCCCACCAGATAATCCCCGGCCCCCTTCACCAACAAACGTGTCTAATCCCTGCTCCAATTGTGCAACAACGCCAGCAAGTCCTGCTTCCTCTGCCGCCTGCTCAATTTCAACTCTGGAGACGTTCCGCCCTGCCCCAATCGCGATATTTTCGGCAAATGTACCTGCAAAAATATACGGATGCTGTGTAATGTAGCTAACACGCTCGAACCATGCAGCCTCATCATGTTGCGAAATCTGGCTTCCGTTAACCAGAACCGCTCCCGAATCTGTTTTCAGCAAACCTGCAATAAGATGAAGTAGCGTGGTTTTACCTGAGCCACTTTTGCCTACAATAGCGATCTGTTCTCCCGGTCCAATTGAGATCTGTCCTGTCTCAAGTCCAAAGGAATCAGGCGAGTACTGGAATCGGACATCGTTCAGTTCAATGGTCGGGGGCATTGTTATCAACTCGGCGCGAGTTGTACGAAGCTCTTCCGTCTTTGCAATTGCATCCAAATCGGTTATATCGCTTTGATCGGATCCTTCTTCTGACTTCGTTTGTGTGCTCTTAACACTTGTTTCCTCAAGCATTTGTTCTACTTTACGAATCGCCCCCATACTGGTTCGCCCGCTGTGAAAAGCCGTTCCTGTATTCTTCAACAGACTGTAGAACTCTGGCACGAGCAACAACACGAGAAAGGCCGTGTGGAAGCTCATCGATTTGAAAACGAGTAATTGGATAGCCAGTTCAAGCGCGACGATACCAATGCTTAACATCACGATCGATTCCAGCATAAACGTATTAGTAAATGCAATCTTCAAAATGCCCATGGTGGCATCACGATAACCTAGACTGCTGCGTTCAATCTCTTGCTGTTGACGTTTCGCCCGTCCGAATATTTTTAACGTAACCAGCCCTTGAAGCGAATCCAGAAACGTACCGGAGAACTCGGCCAGTTGCGCGTATTTTTCTTCTGATTTGTTCTTCGTCTGGAGCCCAACCAAGATCATAAACAGCGGAATAAATGGCGCCGTGAACAGCATAATCCAGCCTGTGTTGGCGTGCTGCGTAAACGTAACAACCAGAATCAGAATCGCGATCATCGCAGCTTCCATCATCCGTGGCATGTACTGACTGAAATAACTGTCGGCTTCATCCACAGCATCCAAAGCAACGCTGACCTTTCCTCCCGTCTGTCCACGAAGGGTTGAAGGCATGGAGGCTTGCGTCAGTTTCTGTAAAACGGCTGCTCGCATATTCGTCTTGGCACGGGCTGCCATATGCAAGCCCACTTTCCCATTGCCATACGTCAACAGTGTGCGTACAGCCATAACAGCCAGCAATAGAACAAGCAACAGGATCACGGATGAAAAGGAAGCTTTCTCTACAAAGATTCGCTGGACTGCTTCAGCCACCAATGTGGCCTGACTTACAATAGCTACACCAAGCGCCAGCGAGATGATCGCAAGGAAAAGCCTGTTTTTTCGTTGTAAAGACATTTGCTGCGATATCAGATTGGATTTGGCTCTCCTCTTCATGGAACGCTCCTCCTTTATTTTTTCCCTTTCACATAATCCGCATCAAACAGGAACAGTTTGAAGACCAGAATCAGAGAAGGAATTAACAGGCACAGACCACCGATAAACACGACCACTAGAGCGAAGCCCATTGCAGGCGATGTGGCGCTGCTCTGAATCGTGATGTATGGATCAAGAATGTAAGGATATTGCCCAATCCCGTAAGCGAAAAAGGCTGTGAAAAATTGCAGCATGATGCATATAAAAGCTAAACCATAACGGCGTCCGTTATATAACAGCCACATGGCAATCATGAAAAATGCAACGGAAAGCGCCAGCAGCCACCATAAATCCATCATATTTTGAAAATGACGCTCATTGTGTTGACCCAAATATATAAATGCAGTCAGCGCGAGAATAATGGTCGGTGTGCTCCAGAACAAAGCATAGTTCCGCATCAGCTTCAATGCCGGATGATCCTCTGCCCGTGAAGCGTAAAATGTGAGAAATGATCCGCTAATGAACAATACGGACACGATGGCTAGTCCAACGATGCTCCACGATAATGGATTCGTAAATAGTGCCCAGTAATCGAGGGAAACGGTATCCCCCTGCTTCAAAATAAAGCCACCTTCAGACAATGTCAGTGCTACTGACAACGACGCTGGAATAAGCAAACCTGTAGCTCCGTATAGAAACAAGTACACGATACTTTTTTTGGAACCATAATTTTCGAAAGCATAGAACGATCCACGTATGGCAAGTAAAATGACGGCAATACTTCCCGGAACGAGCAGCGCGGAGCCATAATAATAGGCCGTATCCGGAAAGAAGCCGACGATGCCAATATAGAAAAAGACAAAGAATACATTGGTGATCTCCCAGACCGGTGATAGATAGCGAGAGATCAGACGATTAATCAGGTGATCCTGCTTCGTCAGGCGTGCGTAAAAGGCGAAGAACCCTGCTCCAAAATCAATGGATGCTACAATAAGATAGCCGTACAAGAACAGCCAGAGTACCGATATACCAATCAATTCATAACTCATTATGCCTGCTCCCCTTTCTCGGCTGATTGATCATGCTTCTCTTTCAACCATTTCTCCATCTCAAGTTCAGCAGGATTGTTATTGAACAACCGTCTCAGTACGACGACACACATAACGCCTAGCAGGATGTATAGAAGCAAGAAGACGAAAAATAAAATTCTCACGCTCGGGGAAGAAGTAGCGGCCTCTTCTACCCGCATATAACCTCGGATGATCCATGGCTGTCGCCCCACTTCTGCATAGAACCAACCCATCTCAACAGCCAGAAAAGCAAGCGGTGCACTGAGTGCAACCATACGAAGCATCCACTTGTTAAACTGATTACGTTTCTTCCAGAACACAAACAGGAAGTACAGACTTGATATAGCAAGCAGAGCGAAACCTATTCCAGCCATTAGATCAAACAAGTAATGCACAAGTAATGGTGGATGCTCGTCTGGTGGAAATTCATTCAACCCGGTTACTTCGGCATTAAAGTCTCCAAAGGCAAGGAAGCTGAGCAGCTTCGGCAAATGAAGAGCGCCTATAATTTCATGTTCAGCATTCAACCATCCCAATAAAATGAGATCCGCGCCGCTTTCTGTCTCGAAATGCCACTCGGCAGCTGCGAGCTTCTCCGGCTGATGCTCAGCTAAAAACTTGGCAGATACATCTCCAGCTAAGGAGTTTAATAAACTGAATACGAAAACTACGGCCATCATGAGATTCAAGCCTTTTTTGTGGTAGGCTGACACCCCTTTTCTCAGCATCGCAAAGGCTGCAATTCCTGCTAACAGTGCAGCTCCTGTCAGATAGGCTGAGCTTAATACATGGAACACCTTGGAGAACGTCGCCGTATTCAGCATCGCTTGTACGGGGTTCACTGCCATGAATTGACCTGCTTCCATGACAAAGCCTTCAGGCTGGTTCATGAATCCGTTCACTGTTGTAATAAAAACAGCAGACATGCCTGCCCCGGCGACAATCGGAATAGTCAGCAGCCAGTGGATATACGGATTTTTGAACCGATCCCATGTGTACAGATAAATGCCTAGGAATATCGCTTCAAAAAAGAATGCGAACACTTCCATAAATAGTGGCAGTGCAATGACATTCCCGGCCAGTTTCATAAAATTCGGCCACACCAAAGCCAATTGCAGCGAGATCGCTGTACCTGTCACGACACCCACCGCCACAGAAATGACAAACCCTCTGGACCACCTTTTTGCCATAAGTATGTAATGGTGATCTTTCTTCCGAATACCGATGAACTCTGCAATAGCAATCATCAAAGGTACGCCGACACCAAGCGTTGCAAAAATCACGTGGAAACCGAGCGTCAAACCCGTCACCAGCCTGCTCCATAACACCGTATCAATAGCCATTCTTTGTGTTGCCTCCTTTCAAACTCTGTTTCATTTTTGTGATCAATTTTTGCTTAGGACCAGGTCTGCTACTCATTGGCTGCATTCAATATCAGGTTTGGACGTTCCTAATCGTTCATGTGAACGAATTAAGAGAAAAATTTCACAAAGTAAATGACAACGATATCTTGCCACATGTTCTTTGCGTTTACTCCTGTTGATTCCTGATATCAAATGCATAGAAAATGCTCTACAAGACCTAATAATCAAAATTATTATATCTTTATTTTTATCTAATTCAATCAAAGTCACGTCTTCTACCCTAAACGTTCAAGAAAGGATCAACTCTTTCTGACAACTTGGTGAAAAACAAAAAAAACACCCAATGGAGCTATTGATTCATTGGGTGCAACCGTGGTATTAAAGGGCGTTTCGCTTAGTTTACCTGCTCTGGATTCACCCCATCCTCCTTGCTACGTATGCTCATAATGATTAACGATGCAGCAAGCACTGTAAGGATGACGCCAAGTATCTGAAATCCTGTCACACTGAATGTATCTCCCATGACGATCCCAATCAATAATGACGATAAGATGGTCCCCAGGTAGCGTGATGTATTAAAAATCCCCGATGCTACACCGATCATTTCTTTGGGTGTGCTTTTGAACAGAGCTGCTTGCATGCCAACCGCGTTTAAGCCGTTACTTATGCCGAATAAAGCTAAAGCAACAATGATTATGAAGATTGGAGAAGTTTCATTTATAACAACGATTAATATAGATCCAAATGTCATTAAAGAAGCGGATACGATCAGAGCTGCTCGTGATCCCGATCTGTCAATCCAGCGCCCGGCGATCGGAGAAATAATTAGTGAACACACCCCCAAGGCTAGCATACTCATTCCTGTATAGACTTCGTTGAGATGACGTACCTGCTTCAAGTACGTAGGAACGCCAAAAAAAAGAGCGTAAAACAGGATGTTCACCAGCATGTATTGCACATTGATCCACGTCATTTCGGGGTATCTGGCAAACGTTCGCAGAGGAATAAAAGGCGTGTCTGCTTTTAATTCATGTCGGATGAACATGACGAGTGCGATTAATCCCATCCCCCCTGTCAGCAGATGCCACGTTGAAATATTTCCAGTGGAGTTGACTGAGAGTAATCCGATAAGCAGAGTCACCAAGGCTACCGTAAACAACAGGATGCCTGGTGCATCAATTAATGCAAGCCATTGCCGAATGGACATGTGACCAGAGATCGACGGAGATGTCTCGTCCTTCGGGATGCTTTTCCAGCCGAACCAAAAGCTTACCATGACAAACGGAATATTAACGATGAATATGCTATGCCAGTCCCACCAATGAATCAATACACCACCAATAAAAGGTCCAATTGCAGCTGCTCCAGAGAGGAATATCGCCAAGGTAGACAAGGCGGATGCTTGTTTTTCAGTCACGTTCATTCTCACAATCGCCATTCCGACAGCCACCATCATGCTTGTGCCAATCGATTGAACGATTCGAAATACGATAAGCCATGAAAAGCTGGGAGACCATGGAGCTAACATGGATGAAACGAAAACAATAACAAGACCCATGAGGAAAATCTTCCTGCGACCAAACAAATCACTACACTTGCCCATGACGGGTTGAGCCACAGCACTGGCAATGTAGAACGATAAAATAATCCACGAAACGGCTGTAAAATCAAGTTGATACACGAGTTGCAATCTTGAGATAGCCACAGTAATCATAGAGGAATTTAACGGATTCAACATGATTCCGAGTCCAACAGCTAACATCAATCCTTTTTTTCCAACGTTCATTGGTGCACCTCTCCTTCTTCTGCTGTCATCTTACTTGAAACCATTCATTTATTCCAACGCATTATATGTTATGATTTGATGAACTAGAAGGAATGAAGGAATGGTGCAAATGGAGCTTCTTCAACTAAAATATTTCCTGACGGTGGCCCGATGCGAGCATGTTACGGAAGCCGCAGGAAAGTTACACGTCACGCAGTCCTCCCTGAGCAAAACGATACAACGATTAGAGGACGACCTGGGCGTCCCTTTATTTGATCGAATCGGGAGAAAGCTGCGACTAAACGACTTTGGGAGAACATTTCTTCAGCGAACTGAAAATGCCCTATTTGAACTGGAACAGGGACAGCGGGAAATCGCTGACCTCTCCAATCCGGATCAGGGTACACTGCAATTGGCAGTGACTACGGCGAGCACATTGCCCGGCATACTGCGGGAATTCCGGAAAAACAAGCCGGATATTCAGTTCCATGTGCAAATGGTTTCGTTAGAAAACATGTCCAGACTTCTACATCGGGGCGAGGTGGACTTTTGTCTCTCCTCCCCTCCGATTGAAGGTGACGATATCGAATGTCAGATGCTGTTTGACGACCCGATCGTAGTCGCTGTTCCTATGGGTCATCGATATGCAGACCGAAGTAGCATTCAATTAACTGAGCTTAAGGACGAGTGGTTTGTTGGGGTAAAGCAAGGGTATGGTGTTCGTGATATGGTAGATTCCACATGTCAATCTGTTGGTTTCCTACCGAAGTATGTATATGAAGGTGATGAGCCTGCAAGATTAACCGCCCTTGTCGAGGCGGAGATCGGTCTCGCTTTTATACCAAGCACAGCAAGAAACCCACATGAACGCATTAAATATCTTCAGGTAGAGGAGCACAGACTCGTTCGGGAAATCGCTCTTCTTTCGCACAAAAACAGGTATATTTCAAAAGCCGCTTTAGCATTTCGTAGCGTAGTCATGAACTATTTCAGTGCTATGTCTTGAGGAAAATGGATATGAGTAAATGTACACTGGAGTGGTTAAGGGTTTATACACGAAAATAATGAATGGACCGATCATTTGGTTTATTACAAAAATTCTAATTAAACGGTTTATACAACTCACTCTAAAACAAGGGAACTCCATATCAAGAAGTTCCCTGTTTTCTATGTTTGTTGAATATTCTTCTTTTTGCGATGAAGGGTTACTACTCCAAAACTGGCTACTGACATCAACAATAGGATCATTGCATTACTGGAGACTAATGATTGCACTGTATCTAGTTGCAACAGTTGAGTAATTAACCTTCCTTCATACGGCGAAAGTGTGGCTCCCAAGTTATACGAGATCAGAACAATGGTAGTACCCAACTTTGCCATTTTCGCGATTTGTTGAGCAAACGTATGCAATAAATAGGGCATTATACAGCGGAATGAAAACCCGATGATCATTGAGCAAATGGTAGTAAGAATGATACTTTGCGATAATGTGGTAACGAACATCGAGCTTCCAAGTAACAGAATCGATAATGGAACGATATAGTTACCGAATGTTTCGTATACTTTTCCAAAAGAAAAGCCGGCAACAAAAGCTCCCAAACCTATAAATGCAATCATATTGCTTCCGTTTGTCGCAGTTCCAATATTTTTTTCTAAAATCAAAAGTAATCTGTAAATTATAATTGATGAACATAGCTACAATCACAAATAATAAGAGACCATAGCCAATCATGACTTGAAGGGCTTTTTTATTATTTGTTTGGCTTGAATTCGTTGTGGCCGCTTCTCTTCTATTAAGCTCTTTTTTATCAGAAGGAACAAAAATCAGGAATGCAATGAAAATAGGAAGTGCCAGGGTGTAGACATAAAATGATGTATGCCAGCCCATTTTCAATAGTTGACCAACGAGTAGTGTCAGACAAATGCCTCCTAATCCCTCAAAGGCACTTTCTAAGCCAATTACGGTTGCTTGTTTACCTGGATTCTGATGATACATATCACTGATCATCTGAATGATGAGCCGGTTAAACAAACCTACACCTAACCCAAACAAACAGCGAGAAATGAACAGTAACGAAAAAAGGTCATGATACAATGCAGGGAATACTCCCGCAATGAGAACAAGTCCTAATCCAGTGAGTATAGTTGCTTTCTTCCCAATCAGAAGTTCAAGTCGATTAGCGATTAACACACCAAGAATAACAAACAATGAAGGTATGGTCGTTAATAATCCTACATGTGTTACCGATATCTCTGGAAAATCATTGGCTATCGCAGGAATGTTAGCGGCAATCACTGGACCTGAAGAAATTAATAACGCAACGGACAATAACGAATATGTTTTAAGCTTCTCCATGGATGTTATAAAAATCAACTCCTTTACTGTTTGTATTTGCTCCATATTGCCAGCATTTAGCGCTCGATGCTGCGATAAATGGATAAAGCAGTAACGCATAAGTCGATGACTTCATACGTTACTGCTCAGTCGATTAGAGTTCTTTACCGTTACTTTGGATAACTTTTTTGAACCATTCAAAGGATTTTTTCTTGCTGCGTTTTAACGTACCCTTTCCAGCATCATCTTTGTCGACATGTATGAAACCGTATCGTTTACTCATCTCTCCAGAACTTGAGCTTACTAAATCAATACAACCCCAAGATGTGTAACCCAACAAGTCAACGCCATCTTCTTCCACTCCTTTTATGAAGGCTTGGATGTGTTGACGCAAATACTCGATTCTATAGTCATCCGCAATATATCCCGTCTCATCAGGAGTATCTATCGCTCCTAATCCATTCTCAACGATGAATAATGGCTTTTGATATCGATCATACAAGGAGTTCATTGTAATTCTTAGACCTTCAGGATCGATTTGCCATCCCCATTCACTCGTTTTCAAATGTGGATTGCGCAGTGTCGGAAACAGGTTAGCTGCCGTTTGTGTGTTTACTGCCGGATCTGCACTGGTCAATCGTGAACCATAGTAACTGAACGAAACGAAATCAACCGTATTATTTTTCAAGCATTCCTCGTCCCCGTCTTCCATGGCTAAGTGAATATTCATTCGTTCTAACATTTTCTTGGCATAGTTTGGGTATTCTCCTCGGGATTGTACATCGACGAAGAAGTAATGCTCGCGATCCCTTGTCATGGCTTTCCAGACATCATCTGGTGCACATGTATACGGATAAGTGTTGGCACCTGCTAACATACAGCCGATCTTCATTTCCGGGTTAATTCTACGCGCAATTTCAGTCGCTTTTGCACTTGCGATCAATTGATGATGAGCTGCCTGATATTTGACAGCGTCCTCATCCTCACCTTCTTCAAACACTAGACCTGAGCTTCCAAAAGGTAAATGCAACAGCATGTTGATTTCATTAAAGGTAAGCCAATACTTCACTTTATCTTTATAACGGGTGAAGATCGTTTCACACAGTTTCTCATAATAATCCACCATTTTTCGGCTTCTCCACGATCCAATGGTTTTCACCAAATGAATAGGGACGTCAAAGTGGGTGATGGTGACAAGAGGCTCAATGCCGTATTTCAAACATTCATCAAATACATTCTCATAGAATTGCAATCCCTCTTCGTTGGGGAGCTCGTCATCTCCATTAGGGTAGATCCGTGTCCATGCCAAAGATAAACGGAAACACGTAAAGCCCATCTCTGCAAATAAAGCAATGTCTTCTTTATATCGATGATAAAAATCAATAGCCTCATGACTTGGATAAAAATGCTCTTGATCACACTCCAACATTTTTAATTGCCCTCGCATGACAGGAACACGTTCTTTCCCTGCCGGGATCACATCAACTGTAGATAGTCCCTTGTTGCCTTCGGCATATCCACCTTCACATTGATTAGCAGCAACTGCCCCACCCCACAAAAAGTCTTTTCTTAAAGTCATTAAAACACACTCCTAACTTGTAGTTTTGTTAAGCTTTGACAACCAACAATGTGTTGTTAAAATCAATATTTTTTTGACTTGTCTCTGCAATCACATCCGAGTAACTGTACGTATTGGTTACAATAACAGGCGTTTGAGTGACATATCCTTCTTCTCTGATTTTTTCCAGATCAAATGTCAGCAAAGTCTGTCCCTTCGTGATTCTCTGACCTTCTTCCACGAAAGCCTCAAAATATTTTCCGTTCAGCTTTACTGTATTTAAGCCGACATGAATAAGAATTTCGACTCCTTCATCGGATAATAGTCCAATAGCATGTTTCTTAGGAAATAGGGACACAATCATACCATCAAATGGAGCAATGACTTTCCCCTCGCTGGGTTCAATAGCAATTCCTTTACCCATTGCCTCTGAGGCAAACGCGACATCCTGTACATCCTGAAGTTGAATGAGTTGACCTTTAAGTGGAGTTGCAATAACGGAATCTTTAATTGGAATGACTTCATCCGCAACACTACTCACCTCATTCATACTTGAAACAATATTTTGTGAAGGTGCGTCTTTTTCATATTTCAAACTGAGCAAATAGGTAAGCACAGCAGTTACAACAGTTGTTATCACAAGGGCGATCAAAATATTATATAGATTCCAGATATTTTCACCAATGTACAGCGGAATCGCCGGGATTCCTGAAGCGCCTGTTGCGTAACGGGAAACATCCATTAGCCCTGCAAAGAGTCCCCCACTGGCAGCTCCAATCATACCCGCGACAAGTGGGTATCTCTTCGGTAAATTTACACCGTAAAGAGCTGGTTCCGTGATTCCCATCAACGCTGTGATCCCACTGGAAGTAGAAATTTGTTTTAATGCTTTATCCCTGGTTCTCATCCCTACAACTAATGCCGCAACACCTTGACCTATACAATTGATCATCGCTCCAGGACCGAGGATATTCTCATAACCTGATGTGGTGATTTGAGCAATGGACAGAGGAACAATATTATGGTGTAGTCCAAACATAACCAGTATTGGCCAGAAGGTTGCAACCAGGAAAATAACCAACCAGCTACCATGTGCACCCAAGAATTCAAAGCCCATCGCTAAATACGTTCCGAAAAATGACCCCAGTGGTCCGAATACGGTTAAGGCCAGAATTCCCGTCACTAAAATAGTGAACATGGGAACAAAAATAACTTTTACTGCATTCGGAATAATCCTTTTAAACATAGATTCAATATATGATTGTGACCAAACTATTAAGAGAATTGGAACTACAGATGAACTATAAGATACAAGAGTTAGCGGGATTCCAAAAACACTTACGTCAGTTCCATCTACACGCAATTGCGTCAAGTTTGGATGGAGCAAAATGCCAGCTAAAACGAGAGCTAACACGGGACTGCACTTTAATTTGTTTGCAGCCGAAAATGCCAACAAGAATGGTAAAAAGTAGAAAATGGCATCCGACATAAGACTTACGACATAGTAGGTTTGGGAATCTTTTGAAATCCAGTTGAACAAAATAAGCAGAGCGAGTAGTGCCTTGATCATCCCAGCACCAGCAATAGCAGGAACAATCGGACTAAATGTTCCGGAGACGAAATCGATTAGCTTCCCCAAAATACTAATTTTTCTAGCTTGAGTTGGTTCACCCGATGAACTCGCG
The DNA here is from genome assembly GCF_001570725.1 of Paenibacillus amylolyticus. Taxonomy (GTDB): domain Bacteria; phylum Bacillota; class Bacilli; order Paenibacillales; family Paenibacillaceae; genus Paenibacillus; species Paenibacillus amylolyticus_A. Next base: position 2,054,537 of record NZ_BCNV01000001.1, on the reverse strand, counting down.
TTAGGTTTAAGTTGTTTGATCACTTCTTTGTAAACGTCTTCAACATGTGTGCCGATAACGACTTGAAATTGTCCGCCGCTCTCAACCGCATCAATAACGCCATCAAACGACTTAAGCGCTTTTTGATCTGCTTTACTGGTATCATTCAGTGCAAATCTAAGCCTAGTCATACAGTGAGTCAGAGTGGATACATTCTCACTACCGCCCACTTTCTCTACAATATCTTGAGCCAACTTCTCGTATTTCTTGCTCATCCCATAATGCCCCCTCTTGTTGTTGCCGCCTAAATGAATAAAATCGAAAGCGCTTTAAATAACTTTCCATGCAACAAAAAAGCTATTTATCTGTAATACATAAAGGCTGCATTCACTACACCTTTAAAATATCATCTGATAAACAGCTATAGCCAATACCTATAATTTATACTTTATTATGCCTGAAAGGCATGCCTGATATGTTCCAAAAAACGTACCTCAGTTTGACTGAATACCTTATGTTTTTTCCACACAATCACTGTTGGAAACTGAAGTTCCGGGTGAAAAGCTCTAAAGCATAATGTGTCAGACTGCTTCATTGCAAGCGCACCCTCAATACAGATTGCCGTCCCTAACCCCTCCTCTACGAGGTTAAGTACATTAGATATTAAATTATAGGTCGCAACGAAGTTTAGATGTGCATATTCATCGGCAAACCAGCTTGCAATCTCATTCTGTACGACAGATCGGCTGGATATGAGCAGAGGCACTCCGGCTAAATCGGTTGAAGTTACATATTCGTTCTGTGCAAGAGGTGATGAGGTCTTCATAAGGACTCCCCAGCGCTCCTTCTGGGGCAGTCTGATGAAATCGTATTTCTCAATGTGAATGGGCTCTAACAAAATGCCCACATCGAGCAGTCCTTTATCAATTCGCTCCTTTATGTCATCCCCCGTTCCACTATAGATGTGATACTTAACCTGTGGATACTCCATATTGAAGTCTTTTAATAATTGTAAAATAACATTGGACGTTAATGATTCAACACTCCCGATCGATATGGTTCCTCCAACCAGATTGTTCTGATCTTTAAACTCTTTCTCTGTTTTATCCGCAAGTGTGAGAATTTCTTCTGCTCTTTGACGTAAAAGCATGCCTGCTTCTGTCAGTGTTATTTTACTTTTCCCACGTATAAACAATTGAGTTTCTAAATTTTTTTCCAGATCAGCCAACTGTCTGCTTAACGTAGGCTGTGTCACATGTAAGATCGTTGCAGCATGTGTGATATTTTCTACACGAGCTACTGTCAAAAAATATCGAAGTACTCTAAGTTCCATAACTCCTCCTGGTTTACATTCCATTTAAGTCTGCTTGAAGCATCAATTTCTTAGCTGTATTTGCCTGTTAACCAGAAATAGACAGTTGATTGGGATAATCAACTGCCTGTAATCATTAGCGCTATTAAGGTGATTATTTCTCTGGAATGATTTCATTAACGCAGCCTAAAGCATTAAGAGTTCGAGGGAATCCCATATAGGGAAGGCAGTGAGTAAGAGCGGTGATCATGGTTTCTTTATCATTGCCGACATTGATGTTGCCCTTAACATGTGCTTTGACTTGACTATCAGCACCTCCAAGTGCACTTAGTATGCAAAGAGTAAGTAGCTCTCTTGTTTTGAGATCCAGACCTCCACGGGTATAGAAGTCACCAAAGCAAAATGCTGAAAGGTAATCCTGTATATGCTTTTGATTTGACGGGGCATTTTTCCGGTTTTTCTCAATAATATCGCCAAAAATCTCTTTTTGGATACCAAGTCCTTTGTCAAGGCGGTTATCTTCTTCAACCCGTTGTTGACTCTCAAGAGGCAGTGCAACATGTTGTTCTTCGAAAACTTCATTCATTTCCGATATGGCATTTAAAGTTTTCGGGAATCCTAAGTATGGTGCACATTGGTAGATTGCTTCTTGGATCTCCACGGGTGTCAGTCCAACATTTAGCGCGGCACGAACATGTGCCTTGAGCTGAGGCAACGTTTGATTCGTAGTAAGTACGACCAGGGTAATAAGCTCGCGTTGTTTATCATCAAGGGCACCTTGATCGAAAATTTCACCAAATATGAAGCGACTCAATATGTCCTGAAATTCAGGATGTGTAGCATATGCCGCTGGAACTCCATCGCCGAATAGTTTTTTATATGTTTCTTGGCTCTTGTCAATTCGATTCATATATTCATCAAACCTCCTGTTTCTTTTTAGTTAAAGCTAGGTGTACTCATTTTACATTGAAAGAGAAAAGAAACTATATCCTATTCATATCATTTTATTGCCTAATCCTATCAAATGAATACTGTTGAATGAGGTCTGTTTTGAATAAAAGGACTATTATAATCAATGAAATAAGGGTTTCTCGATTCCCGCTGACGCTAAAGAAAGCCATTTACAGTGAATGATATGCATATTGATTATTTAACCAAACCGTGTTTATAATGCTAAAAACCGAGCATTGAAACAGTGTTCTCTCATGATAAAGGATTTTCGAATAATACAATGTTAGGGTCTAAGACGGAGGTTTTTGAATGGTTAAACTGGATCGAAGAGTGATCAAATCTCAAGACGCTATTAAGAAAGCAGTACTTGAGTTGATGGCTGAAAAAATTTTCGAAGAAATTACTATCCGTGATATTTCAGATAGAGCAAACGTTAATCGAGGCACGATTTACCTACACTATATGGATAAATATGACCTACTCGATAAAATTATCGAAGAGCATATTGGCAATCTCCGTGATCTATGCCACGCTGCATCCGAAATGAGTTTTCAAGAAGGGAACTATGTTTGGTTTGAATATTTTGCCAAAAACCACTTATTTTTCTCAACCATGTTAAACACGAAAAGTGCCACTTATTTTCACAGCCGATTCATTGATCTGATTGTCCAGGAATATAAGATTGAGGTTGATACTACCGAAGGAAAGAATAAGGGCATGGATGACGAAGTTATTCTTCAATTTCTTGCAGCCGCAGTTGTTGGAAGTGTGGAATGGTGGTTCAAAAATGGAATGACCATACCTCCTCGGGTTATGGCAGAACAGACTGGGATATTGTTAGATAGAAACTTCTAATTCCCTTACCTTGCAGGATTCAAACAGAAGCAAACAAATAACAAATCCTCATTTCTGTTAGGAAATGAGGATTTGTTATTTGTTTATAAGAGTTCAGTTAGTGCATTGCTTTTTCCCACTCGCCTGGAACCTCGACATCCGTTTCTTCTGCTGCGATCTGCAGTTTAGTGATGTCGTCCGTAGTCAAAGTAATTTCAATGGCTTTTACAGCATCCTCGACGTGGCTCGTTTTCGTTACACCGATAATCGGAACGGTACCCTTCGCAATAGCCCATGCCATTGCAATATGGGCAACAGAGGCACTGTACTTGCTACCTATTTCTCTCATGACGTGAATCAAACTTTCGAGCTTAGCAAGGCGATCAGGACCAAAGGCTTCCCCTCTCCTTGTACCACTAGGTAAAGGATTTTGTGCACTGTATTTGTCTGTTAATGCTCCTTGTTCCAGTACCATGTAGGAGAAGAATACAATATCATTCTCTGTACAGTAATCAATAATTCCTGCTTTCTCAGACGAGCGATAGAGTAAGCTGTAATGATTTTGCACAGCTGATATTCGCAAGCCTTCCTCCGCCAATATACTGGCTGCCAGTTTGATTTCATCCAAATTATGATTGGATACTCCTACATGACGAACTTTTCCACTTTTCATTAAAGGAATTAGTTGAGGGGTCCACCTTTTTACATCTGCGGGATTATGTATCCAGTAGATATCTGCATGATCCACATGAAGTCTTTCTAAACTTTCTTCTAAAAGTTCCTCCATTGCGTTATCGTGATCGCCCGCAATTTGTGGTGTGAATTTCGTAGAAATCAACACGGCATCATGTTGTTTGGCAAAACTCCCCAATATGGACTCCGAGGAACCCATTCCATATACTGCTGCTGTATCCCATAACCAGAGTCCGGCATTCATAGCTGCGTCAAAAACTGGTTGGAGGTCCGCTTCTGTCAGCTGATTCCCGAACACGGTTTTTCCTCCAGCTTCGCCGGTTCCCCAAGACCAAGTGCCCAAAGCAATCGGTGGTACATTGGTGTTTTTTGAAAATCGAACACTCTTCATTTACGATCACCTTCTTACTATGAGTTTTTATTAGCTGGATATCTGCTCAACTTTTGGGTTCAACGCATACGTCACGTAATCCTCGGCACTTTTCTCAAGTTGCTCATCTGACAGGTGTTGCATTACGCCAGTCAATATGTATGGTGTCAGATAGCGAGTTCCAATCATATTACTGGTTGCCTCGAATGGACGTAACAGCTCTGTAATCGAATATTTAAAGTGCCCGTCTGACATATAGTTTTCTTTTGGGGCACCAGCAGAAACGGCAACAAGAAGCTCTTTTCCATGTAGGTTATTTCCTTGGCTACCATAAGCCCAACCATAAGTCAGGACGGTATCCTGCCATTTTTTCAATAATGATGGGCTACTGTACCAGTAGAAAGGGAATTGCAAAACAATGCGGTCATGTCCTTCCATCAATTGTTGCTCGGCCGCTACATCAATTTTCTCATCAGGATAAGCCTCATATAGACGATGAACGGTAACGTTGGACTGCTTTTCCATTTCTTCGGTCAATCGCTTGTTCACACGAGAAGTTGCCAAATTTGGGTGAAATACAAGAATGAGTGTTTTCATTATAGTCGGTCTCCTTGTTGTGTGTTGTTTTCCTCGCTTTTAAGCGAATCGATTTGCTGTCTGTCTGCAATAAGCTGTCCTGCAACACCTATGTTCTCTGTATCATTCTCCTTCACAAATACAAAAAAAGCTTGCTGAGGTATGTTCATGATATTTGAAGCTGATTCGGTAAGTTCTTGTACTAACTTTCTTTTTTGTTCTTTAGACAATTTTGCTGCTTCAACTGTAATTACTGGCATTGGCGTTGTCTCCTTTTATTTGGATTTTCATATAGATCACTGATCAACTTACTTTCATTATTTTAAACAGATACAGGACAGTTACAATGAGCAAATCTTCGAGATGTGTGGATTACTCAACACAATAGTTACAATTGCCTATTATAATGTATATGGATTAATATGATATTCTAATTTTATGTATAAAAAGAGCGAACAAAGCACTTTCATGCCCTGTTCGCTCTTCTCCATCTACTCCTTGCACTCGTATCGCTGTGTTTTCCTTACTCGCCCAGGCTGTTCCAGAATGTTTGAAACGCGCCTTTTTCTACTTCCAGGAATGCCGGAACATTACCGTAACGCACCAGACCTTCACCGAACAGAACCAGTGGAACCTGCGTTTTATCTTCAAGCGTGAGGTAGATAATCTTGCGATCTTCCTTGCCGTAGAGGTTCTCTTCCAACTCCGGGCTCGTTGCGATCGGTTTTGCAGCAGATAACGCCGAGATAAAGCTTTCCAACGATTCGTCCGCTGTTAACGGCTGAAGCTGCTGCAATCCATTGTTCCAGCTGTCAAACGTCTCCCATTGCGCCGAAGCGATGTTGCCTTCGAGATGAAGTTTTCCGATCAGGTCGGCTCCGCTACTGATGGTGATTCCGTTGTTTTTGTCAAATAGTTGAGCATACACCTGACCATCGATCTCGGTGTAAGACATGATACGGAAATCCTTATCGTAGCCATTAACCGTATAGATGTCTGCTTCACCAATGTTGGAAGCAAGCTCCGTGTATTTATCCTGGCCGCTCAGCTCATCGATGCCGCCAGTTGTGGTACCCAACTTTTCGCCGCGCAGGTTTAGCGCACTGGTGCCTTCAAGTAATGTTGGGGACTGTGTATATACGTTCCCCTCATAGACAACCAGTTGCAGCATACTTGCCATGGCACCTTTGCCGTTTGAATCCGGCAGCTCCGTCTTCGGAATGACAATGGGGTCGAATGACGCACCAGGGGTAACCCCTGCCACCTGTGGTGTTGGTGTGGCTGGTCCATTGAATTGCTGCCATACACTTGGCGCAGCCAACCCAATGCTGGCAGCGATAACGACACTTGCTGCAATATATAATGGTTTGCGTTGGCGTTTCGGTCCCTGATACTGCGTGTTCAAAGATTGCTCTACCCGTTTTTTCATTTGCTCGTTTGTTTTCATATGATCCACCGCTTTCTTGTAGTTTCGTTTGAATTGTTCTTCGTTCATTACAGTTCCTCTCCTTCAAGCTCCAGTTTTAACAGCTGTCTGCCACGTTTTAATCTCATTTTCACTGCTGACTCGCTAATCTCCAGGATCTCGCTGATTTCTCGGATTGGATAATCTTCGTAATAATACAGATGGACCACCGATCTATACTTGACGGGCAGTGACAGCACGAGTTCGATCAATGCGTGATCTTCAGGGTTGTCCGTAGTAAGGGGATCGACTCCCTCCAACTTGACCTCCCGTTTACGCCAGCCTCTGCCTAATAAGGATTTGCAATGATTGGTGATGACCCGAATCAACCATGCTTTCTGATGCTCCGCATCGTTGAATGTAGGGGCTTTTTCTATTAGTTTGATGAAGGTATCCTGAGTGGCTTCCTCCGCGTCTTCTCGTCTGCCGAGGTGCACCATGGCAATCCGGAACAGCGTATCCGCGTATGTCTCATAGACTTTCATCACATGATCGCCCAGCTGGGGAACTGATCGCTGCATGGTTGGTATGCCCTCCTTTATACCTCTAACACTCTTAAGGACGGCATTTGGTCACATTTTGTTTTAGGATTTTTTTATTGGTCCATTTCATTCAACATGCAAAAAAAGAAAGCAACCCCTTTGAGTGGAGTTGCTTTCTTCGTTCAACCAATTAGAATTTCTTCTGTAAAAGTTCAATATTATCTTCCAAACTGCTGTCCAAGCTTACGCCTACCTTCTGCAGTTTGTTTTGGTAATATGTCTTCACATCTTCCCACTTATAGTATGGGTAGGTCTTAGTTTCGATTGGGAAGGCGATTTCTTCTTCATTTCTAAGCATTTTCACCAAAACATCTTTACCGTTGGAGTACAGAATCCATTGAATATTTGCCCCCATTGGTGAGATGACCGAGCCATTCCAGTTTTGGGTCACGTCCTGCGGCTTATCTACACTAACATTCGCTCCGGCGATATCCAGGAATGAAGATAGTGGAATGATGGTTTCTGCGTGAGCAAAACGAAATATACCAGCCGTGTCTTTCTGCTGAATGGACTGTTCGGTTGACACGATCAATTCTTTGACCAGGGGTGCAATGATATTCTGCGGCAGATCTGTTGACGTTAAGGACGGACCTTTTTCATAAAAATCATTGATATTATCGACGCTCTCGTACCACTTTAACTGATTGGTTGTGAAATACCGCCCGAATTCGAAGTCACCTTCTCCTTTAATATTCGAAGAGATGATGTACAGTTCATATAGATTAGAAGCAGCCTCGGTTGGGTTGCTGAGCTTCACTTTTCCCTTCTCATCCTTCAGCTCGAACTCTCCAGCGTTCAACCGCTTGTAGAAGTCTTCAGAGAAAAATTGCAAAAGTACTTCTTTTGCATAACGCGTTCCTGTGCTCTGAGTAACATAATCCTCGTATAACTTAACCCAGTCTCCATCTTCAGCATATTCGTTATACTTTGTAGCTAAATCGTAGGGACGTAGATAAGGATCTTGCTCTTCTTCAAAGGCTGAAGCCAGAATGTCTACCTTGTTATCGCCCAAGCTATCCTTTAACCCTTCAATAAACTGATCTCTGCTCTGAGGCGTTCGATCTTTGAAAGTTGCTTGTGCAATTACTTTTTTATCTGATGTAAATAGTTCTTTGAAATTCTGCCCGACTCTGCTTCCTATTCCTTTCAGTTCTTCTCCACCCGTGGTGGATAGCAATCCATAATGATCTTTTTCAACCACCATCAGTTTGCCAATTTCCTTCTTCAACTCTTTGCCTAGATTGGTAATCTGCCCATCCTTTTCTGCGATGTCGAGCAGTTCAAAAAGCGTCTTGTCGTACTTGGAACTGGATAGATGTCTGGAACCATGTCTTCCTACGTAGTTAATAAATACGGGCTCATATCCATCAGGAGCTTCTGTATAACTTGCTTCTTTGAAAGGATATGGCGTTTTGGTACCACGGTATCCCTGCTCATCGTTAATCTTTTGTCCAACAAACACCGATTGAGTGTTGTTATCCCAGTCTACCTCTTTTCCCAAGGCTTCCCCAATCGCTCTTGCCGGTACATAAGTGACTCCGTTATATAGAAACGATTCTCCTTCCACCCTTTGACCGTTCACAACCACGTTAGCCGATTGTTCGGACACTTCGATCATGCGTTTTGAAGCTGCACCATAAACGTCAAACATACTTACCGATGTCAGAATGGTGAGTGATACTACTGAAATTCCGATTTTTTTGATGATCATAATAACGTGTCTACTCCCTTGATATGCTCGTATTTGTTTATTTTCGCTCATCATACTATAGGTGAAGAATGTCCGCGTAGTACCCATTCTTTGTTAATTTAATGTAAAAGAATACATATAAATATTGACGTAAAATCGCATAACGACAAAAAGAGCCGCTCATTAGCGACTCTGACTCTGCATACAGGCTATCTTGCGCCCCGACACATGAACAAAATAGGTATCATATGTTTCGCGTTATCATAGCTCCCTATATATTTTTATATCTACTCCAGACTCCGTTGAATGACCTTCGCCAATAAGCGTCGCACTGTTCAAAAAGGATAAAGCCTCGCTGTTCGTAATCATTTTGGGGGACGTGCGGAACAATGCAGTTTTCAGCGCTTTGTCGATGTTTCCGTTGTTTTCGATATAAATTTTGCAGCTATGCCCGCTGTTGTCCGTTCCGTGGAGCATATATCTTGCCGAGAGAGTATGCGGATCCCCATTCTTCCCGATGATCTGAGTATCCACGCCTCCACCTAACACGATTCCCTCAAAGTACTTTCCTGTTGCGCTGCCTGTAAAAGTAATCATAACAACCGAATCGCCTTCGCTATTCTGTAGATCCAATGATTTCTCGATGTTCACATGTACCGTGAACAACTCTTCTAATTTCACGCGTTCCCACCTCCAGTTATTTACGTGTATGTCATCAGCAAACCGCTACTCACCGAAAATCCGGTGGGTCTGATGATATCTAACATAAGTTCGTTCCATCGATTCTCAGGAATGTGGGTAAAATAAAACATGTGCTTCTCCCCAGGTGATAAATCCGGGATGTGTTCAGTAATGCAATCACCGAGCGGGTTAACCAGTCTCAGCGTATAGCCAGATATCCGATAACATGGAATGTCATTTCGGTTCTCCACGGTTACTACAACTTGGGCCTTCTCCTTAACCAGTTCCACGTTGAGGTTGATTGGTGAAGCTAATCGGCGCAAAGCTTCGTAAGAAGGCTTGGGCGTGCCATCTAAACTCATGGAACCATGCACCCGTTGGCGCAGCCTTCCCTCGCCTTCCTCCCCCATTTGCGTACGATAATCGTTTAGGCTGAAGTATATAAGTGCTGCGATGGCAGGATGCTTCCGGTACTCCCTTGTGTTTTCCACCAGGATCCGTGTACGACGCTCATCCCCGCCATTAAAAGCAGGCTCACATAGTCCATATTCAGCTACCACGAGAGGTTTATTTGGTAAATTGCTAGTCATATTTTGAATAACTTCCGGCCTGTCCAACTCACCGTGCCATGTCCCGATATAATCGTTCCACATGATCATGTCACCTACACCCGTGGCATCCTGGGCAGGATTCTCATGCACAGTGTTAGACACATAGTTAATGAATCTCGTATCGTCAAGTCCGTGCACCAGAGATTTGAGTTTCTCAAAATACCGAACTGTAACAGTGGATTGTCCGTTCACCTCGTTGCCAATGCCCCATGCATAGATGCAAGGATGATTGTAGTGACGATGGATCATTTCTTGGGCATGCTTAATTGAAATATTCAACCATTCATCATTAGGATCTTGTGGAGTCTGCCAATGTGGAATCTCCTCCTGTACCAGTAACCCGTTACGATCACACCACTCCAGCAGCTTGCTATCCTGCTGCCAATGAAAGCGGGTAATAACACAATTCGCATGTTTCATATGATGGAGCATCTCTTCCAACTGTGCTACCGATTCTGCCATACCGCTCATAGGATTCGATCCGGGCATCCATTCTACCCCCATAAGACGTACCGGCTCACGGTTCAGCAACAATGTATTTCCCTCCGAGCGAATCTCTCTAAATCCTACTGCTGTGCATACCTCATCTGTAAGGACACCATCCGAGTATAAAGAAATGGTTACTGTGTATAGATGGGGATGATCAAAATGCCACAACTTAAGGTGTTCCAACTTGATGTCTTGAAAGCTTAGAATACCTTCATCGCTGGATATTTCCCATTCCTTCGAAGTTAACATGTCTTCTTCATACGACATGATCACCTTAAGTTTTACAGATTTGCACTCAGACTCATGTGGTGGTTGCTCCCACAACCGAATCTCACCAGATAACATGCCGTATGGAGCTACAGCTCCGCCCATATCGTCTGAGAAGAAAGGTGCCGCTTGAAGTTTGGAATAGTCGATTGCCGTGCGACCGCTAACCAGCAGCGATACGCCGCGAATAATTCCGCCGTCGTCAGCCCAATCAAAGCTATTTCCCATGGGAAGAGCCGTGTGGCTATTTTCATTATTCACTGATACTACGATGTGGTTGGTTGTATCAAAAATGACTGTGTCGGAGATCTCTATAACAAATGGAGTGTAACCTGATTGAGTATGTTCTCCTACACGTTTTCCGTTTACCCAAACCACCGCATCTCGATAAACTGCATCAAACTGTAACCGCAGTAATTTCCCTTCCCATTCCAGAGGAGCGTAAAAATCATGACTGTACCATCCCGTTCCACGGAACTCCTCTAACCCATTTTGCACGTTCCACGTGTGGGGAATCTTAACGGTTTCACCCAAGGGAGGACCCTCTTTATACCATTGTAGTTCCATGCCCAGATTCTCGGTATCTGCCTGAAACAACCATGATTCTTCCAATGAAACTACTGTTCTAGCTCTCACTTTGATTCCTCTCTTTCTCATGCTGTTTTTTAATATGATATAGGAGACTCCTTTGTAAGGCCATTCAACATCCGCTGAATGTCATGGACAATCTGGTGACCATTTCTGGTGTTGGTGAGAGAAGTGCCACATTAACGTTTAATTCACTGTCACACTAAAAAAAGATTTACAAATCTCCTTCTAGTCCATTAATATGGTTTACATACTGTAAAGGTTAACATTGTGTAAATAAAGGAGAATAATACGTACATGAGTACATTGCCAAAATCAATTCGGCTGCCGCTCTTCATTCTAATGTTGAATCTGTTTATTGCTTTATTGGGGCAAGGAATGCTTATTCCCATACTGCCAGAGTATCTGAAGCTTTTTCATGCGGGAGGTACCGTCGCCGGATTTTTGGTAGCGGCCTTTGGGGCGGCTCAATTCTTGTTTTCACCACTCGGGGGACAATTGTCTGATCGCTTTGGGCGCAAAAAATTGATTATGGCCGGAATGTTTCTTTCCGTTGTTTCGGATGTGATCTTTGCACTTTCCACTTCGCTGCCTCTCCTGTATGTCGCAAGATTCATTGGTGGAATCAGTCTCGGCCTAATGGTCCCTGCGAACCTCGCTTATGTAGCTGATATTACAACGCCAGAGACTCGCGCGAAGGGTATGGGATACTTTGGCGCAGCTATGAATCTGGGAATTGTACTTGGCCCTGGACTAGGTGGTCTAATCGCTGAGATGGGCATTCGCATTCCTTATTTCTTCGCAGCTGGTCTTGGATTGGTAGCGGCTTTACTTACACTGCTACTGCCTGAGACACTTCCGCCTGAGAAAAGAACGGCCTCCATTCGTATACAAAAGGGAGATCACCTGGGCAAAAAAATCTGGAGTTCGTTTAAAGTACCTTATTTCAAATACTTAATTTTGCTACTTGTCATGACCTTTGGCCTCATGAGTTATGAGACGGTATTCGCTCTTTTTGCAGAGCAAAAATACGGATTTGACGCCGCAACGATCTCCATCATCATCACCTTGGGAGCGATTATCGGTATCGTTGTGCAAATTTGGCTACTGGATTGGTTCGTGCAGAGAATTGGTGAAGTTAAGCTCATCCGTCTATCATTAATGATTACACCCATAGCGTTATTGCTGATGTTAATTAAGGTCAACCTTGTCTTTCTATTATTCGCTTCTGCGCTATATTTTGCATTCAATTCATTCTTGCGACCAGCAATCAGCACGCTAATATCCAAAAACGCAGGTGATCGGCAAGGTTATGCGTCTGGTCTGAACACCACATTCTCCAGTCTGGGAACGGTATTCGGTCCACTGATCGCAGGGCTACTGTTTGACAAAAACATCAACTTCCCGTATATTTTTGGTGCAATTATGCTTCTTGCTTCTCTTGCACTTACAATGAAAGCATTCCGTTCAAGGAAAGGACAACTGTATACAAGTGAATGAAAACTGGCATCAACAATTGAGAAATAAAAATCGTGATGATCTGATAGAAGCAGGTAAAGAGCTTTTTTTGAAATATGGATTGCTCCAGGTGAAGATAAAGGATGTATGCACGAAAGCTGAACTTAGTAGAGTGACCTTCTATAAACATTTTCAGTCGATGGACGAGCTTCTTCTAGCCATTCAGATGCAATTGATCGAACATTTAACCGATGAGGTTAGCCGTACATCAACGAAGGACTTAAACGGACGAGAGCAGCTCACGGTCATGTTGAATGCATGGGTTGTTTTTGCCCAGGAGCATCCAGACTACATCCGATTCATTCAATTATTTGATATCAACTATGAGATGTATGATTTTAGTCCAGAATTGAGAGAACAGTATGATAAGTTCAACCAGAACGGGAAAGAAAAGCATTTCCTCTTGCACGCTTTATCCATAGGCGTAGCTGATGGCAGTATCAAGAATCTGTCCCCTCCGCTGGAACTTGCTCAGTTTATCTTCACAACGTTGATGGGCATGCTTCAACGGGTTGTTAAGATCGATCCGTCGAAATCCAGTGCAATGGATACTCGGATGACGGAGCAATTTGTGAAGATGCTGCTTCATTTTGTCTGTAGTGAGGAAACACCCGAGGGATAGCATGTTAGCATGGATCGGTAAATCAAAGTTTAAAATAAAAAACGGATTCCGTATGCTGGAATCCGTTTTTTTCTTCATTAGTAATGAGGCGTTAATCCGTTTGTACGGGCAATGTTCCTCCAGCTTTCAGTTGGCCAAGCAAAACTTTGATCCCGGCAGACGTATTCGTCTCCTGCTTTCCATACACAGCAAGCCCTGAGCGCACGTTCTGCAAATAGACCATCTCGTAAGGGTTGCCGAGTGACAATAGTGTGTACCGCTGATTACTCTTGTTCATCGAATCAATCAAGGTTTGATAATTGCTCCATCCGAACTGGCTGGCGACATTACGGAATTGGTAAGATGCAAGAATGACATAATTGGCTTTGCCAATCGCCTGAAGGGTTTCATTCATTTTGCCTTCACCAACAACTGATATTTCTGTTCTTAACGACAGGTTATTAGCGGCTTGCAATAGCTGCTTCTCGAGCTGTTTCGCCTGTTCCTGCTCGGCTGCGACAATAACAACCCGGTCGCCTTGCTTCACTGGATCTGGAAGCACACCTTCGCGACTGCTGAGTATAGTGACCGCTCGCTCTGCGATTGTCTGCTCCACTTCTCGATGCGCCTTCGATCCGATGATACCATTAAGCTTAGCTAGCTTTTGTGCAAGCGATTCGCTGCTTTCAAACAGTCCATATTTCGATTTCATCTCCAAAATTCGTTTCACGGATGCATGTATGGTTTCATCCTTGATCGTTCCATTGTTCACCGCGTTCACCAACGTTTGATGGGCCGCTGCTGAATCTTTCGGCATAAGGATGATATCAACACCTGCGGAAATGGCGCGCTCTACCGATTTATTTTCTCCAAAATGCTCCGCAATTGCATTCATGGTAAAAGCATCCGAAATGATGAGACCTTCATATCCGAGCTCTCCGCGAAGAAGTCCGGTCAGTACCTTTTTCGATAAGGTGGCAGGAATCGGCACACGTTCCCCGTCTTTGAGCGAAGTGACATGCTCGTTATCTATGGCAGGAAAAGCAATATGCGCGGTCATAATCATCTCTACTCCATTCTCGATTGCAGCCCGGAACGGTTTTAATTCTACCGCATCAAGACGCTCCTGATTATGAGTTAGTACCGGCATACCGAGGTGGGAGTCTACCTGCGTATCTCCATGCCCCGGAAAATGCTTCACTGCCGCCATCACCCTGGCTTGCTGTAAGCCCTGTATTGTGGCGAGACCAAGTCGCGTCACCAAATCTGCATTCGAGCCAAATGATCGGATGCCAATGATGGGGTTGTCCGGATTGCTGTTGATGTCTAGCACTGGCGCAAAGTTGATCTGCAGTCCCAGTGCCTTCAGCTCCTCCCCTGTCAGCTGCCCAGCGGCTTGGGCCAGTGCTGTATCTCCCGTTGCGCCAATCGCCATCTGACCGGGCAGATTGGTCCCGCCGGGTATGCGTTTAATAACGCCTCCCTCTTGGTCGATGCTAAGAAACAGAGGAATATCACCGGCTTCTCTTTGCAGATCATGTGTGAACGTTGTAAGCTGCTTCACGTCTACGATATTTTTATCAAAAAGAATAAGTCCGCCCAGGTCCTGATCATGGATACTGCGTTTCAGTCCTTCATTAACGGTGGTCGTGGCTTTACCATTCCACTGCCTGATGTCAGGCATAAGCATCTGACCGACTTGCTCGCTTACCGTCATATAGGATATCAGCTTGTCCCAATCCTGTGTCCGAATGGCGGCTTCGCGTTCGAAACGAATCACTCGCGACATAAACACGGCATATTCAGCGCGCGTGACAGATTGATTTGGACGAAAAGTAGCATCCGAATAACCGCCGACCAGACCATTGGAACTCATAATAAGAATAGGTGCTGCTGCCCAATGTCTGTCCGTATCTGTCCATCTTGCCGGTTCATTGCCTTCCGCGAGTGAATACGCACGTGTGAGAAACGCAGCAGTCTCTGCGCGGTTCAGCGGTACGTCCGGACGGAAGGTCCCGTTAGGGAATCCGCTCGCAAGTCCATTTTTAGCTGCAATTGTAATTTCTCTATAAAAGGGGTGTGTAGTTGGAACATCCGAATAGGTTGTGCCTTCCACTGCTCTTTGAAGCTGCTCCGGATAAAGCTCCCGAACCATAAATGTGATGGCTTGTGCCCTCGTCACCTGTGCCCCAGGCTTGAATATCCCATTGCCATATCCGGCCACTGTTCCCCGTTTCGCCATATACGTTATGCCATCCTCTGCCCACTTCGAGTGCTTCAGATCGACAAAACGTTCTTCCGCAGCTGCGCTCCCCGCCCCTATCAACATAGAGCCGAGAACGGCTCCAAAGATCATCTTCCATTTTACATGCATCTATTTCACTCCTGTTGTTAATCTATGGATGAATAGACGCTACTACGATATCGTTTGTTGCGCTTGTATAACAGTATATAGATGAAAACCATAGTTTTCTTAATCAGGAACTTCTTAATTATTGCTCCAGTCGTAACCTTTCAATTCAATCATAGAATTGGGGCCAGGAAAGGTTAATTCTATCTTTTGGTCCTGATAGGATACGGTTACTCTTGTTTCTTCAATAGAGCGAATCCTTGTATTCAACAGACGACCATTTTCCCATTCCAGATCTATTTCGAATCCGCCACGAGCCCGAACACCATGAATATATCCTTTTGGCCAGGCTGTGGGCAAAGCAGGTAACAATCTGATTACTTCGTCATGGCTCTGGAGAAGCATCTCTGCTATCCCTGCAGTACCTCCAAAGTTCCCATCAATTTGAAATGGAGGATGGTCGCAGAACAGATTGGGTAACGTGGAGGAACGCAGAAGTTCCACGATGTTAGCGTGTGCAAGTTCCGACTCCTCTAATCGTGCCCACATGTTGAGAATCCAGGCCCTGCTCCATCCAGTGTGTCCACCACCGTGTTCCAATCTTCTGTTGAGTGTTACGCGAGCTGCCGTAGCCAGATCAGGCGTTGATTGCAACGTAATTTTCGTTCCAGGATGCAAAGCGAATAAATGGGAAATATGTCTGTGACCAGGTTCCAATTCATCATAATCGTTACTCCACTCTTGGATCTGTCCATGTTTTCCAATGGAGGTCTCCGGTATTTTGGTTAAAGCACTACGGAGTACTTCTCCGAATTCCTGATCTTCTTGCAATATTCGGGTACTTTCAATGCAACGCGTGAAGAGTTCTCTAATAATCTGATTGTCCATTGAAGCACCAAAGCATAAAGCCCCCGCCTCTCCATTATCTAATATATAGCGATTTTCCGGTGAGGACGAAGGACATATCACCCAATTGCCGGAAGGATCCTCTATTAGATAATCCAGAATAAACATAGCCGCATCTTTCATCGTGGCGTAAACGTTTTTGAGAAATTGAACATCCTTATTGTATTCGTAGTGGTCCCATAGATGTAATGAAAGCCATGCTCCTCCCATAGTCCAAAACGTCGATGTCATGCATACATCCTGCGGAGCAGCGTCTGCCCATATATCTGAATTATGATGAGCAACGAATCCCTTGCATCCATACATGGTTCTAGCGGTTTCCTTTCCTCGGACTTGCAATCTCTCAATAAAATCAAACAATGGAACGTGACATTCAGACAGATTGCAGCTTTCTGCAGGCCAGTAGTTCATCTGTGTATTAATATTAATCGTATATTTGCTATCCCATACAGGAAGCATGTCTTTATTCCATATCCCTTGAAGGTTTGCTGGTAAAGAACCTGGACGGCTGCTTGAGATAAGCAGATAACGACCAAATTGAAAGTATAAACTCATCAGTTCAGGATCATGCTTACCAGCTCTAAGTCGTTCAAGGCGCTGATCGATTGGAAGTTCGGAACATACAACATCTTTATTTTCATCTTCGAGATGTATATCCATCTTTTGGAATAAGGATTGATAGTCCGAGACATGAGCGGCGAGCAGTTCACTATATGGCTTTGCGGAAGCAGCATCAATTCTGCGGAGGCACTCTACTTCGAGTTGTTCTTTGGGTACTCGGAAATCCGTGCAAGCCGTGATTAGAATAGTCGCTGAATTACCATCCTTCAGAGAAAGCTGACCGCCTGAATAATGAACATGCCCCCCTTCAGATATAAGGCGAATCGCACAACAAAATCGGATTCCTTCTTCTCCCCCACTTCTTCCCCGGATAATCAAGTTATTCATTCCACGCTTCTCGATCCGGTCCAGATAGGATTGGAAACCAACAGGATGCTTAAGAATATCTGAATAGGATGTTGACTCCAGAACAGCTCCCCTGCCGAAAATAGTGGAGAAAGATAACTTTCCAGGCAAGCTAGATTTGAGATGAACAACGAGTACTTGATCCAGATAGCTAGCAAAATAATCACGGCTGTAAATGGATTGATCTGCGGTATAATTCACGTTTACCTTGCCTTGTTCCAGATCGAGATGTCTTTGATATTCATTCGGTTCATGCTCACTGTGGTCCATAGCGATATACAAGTCCCCTAGTGGCTCATAATGTCTTTGCCCGTCAGGAACACCTACCAGAGTAACTGCTGCGAGTTCTTCTGCTTCACTAATCTTGCCATCAAAAATCAGGTTTCTGATCTGAGATAAAGATTCAAGTGCTTGAGGATTATTCCGCTGCATCGGACCACCGTACCATAGACTATCTTCATTGAGTTGAATTCTCTCGATCTGTGTTTTCCCAAAAATCATGCCTCCAAGAGTTCCATTTCCGATAGGTAATGCCTCTTCCCATCTTCCAGCAGGTTGATTAAACCAGATATTTTGGGTCTTCATGTTAAAACCTCCAACGAATTATAATTCCACACATTGTTTATGTTTAGTGTGTTCCGTTTATATGTTATTTCAGTGTACTGTAATCTCATGAGCATCTAAATGAACAAAATTAACTTGAATTATCACAATCCTATCTCAGCAATAAAAAAAAGCCGCTATAATAGCGACTTTGTATCGTTCATTGCATTTAGTTTAGTGAAACTTGCTTAAATTATAGGATGTTTCGCTCCATTTGTTGCATTAATTTCCTCAATATTAACCGATCCTCCAAAGAAATGGATTGAAGTAATTTCGCTTGCTGCTCACTCCATTTAAGCTCAACCGGTTTTTCTAATTCTTTGCCCTTGTCGGTTAAAAAGATACGCATAATCCTTGCATCCTGTACATCCCGTTTACGATATATAAATCCGTTCTGCTCTAATGATTTGACCATGTTCGTAACGGTTGGTGGTTCGCATTTCATATGTTCACTTAGTTGCATCTGTGTTACACCATCCCCCAACCACAGCCGATACAACAAATTATCTTGTCCTACATAAAGATTAAGTTCCCGAAGAGATTCACTATAATTTCGACGCATTTGGGAGGAAATTCGATCTAAGGACTGTCGAATATCACAATCTACTGCATCTGTCATGAACGATTCCTCCCTGCCATCCGAATTATATTTAGCAGACTAAATGTATCATGGGGAAATGGAGGTGTCAATTCACCCTAGTATCGTTATAAGTACCTTTTCCTAACCAAGTTTCAGCAGGATACATTGGTTTGGTCCTTATTTTTTGGCAAAACCTTGCTTGTTCAAATAGTCCATCATTTGCGGCTGAATACTTCTCTCAAGGTGATCCTGAATATGGTCACTCCATCCTTTTACTTTTTTTACGGTGAAAGGAGCTCTCGTCGGACGATTTTCATAATACTTCAGCATGGTCTCATCATAGATTGTTAATTTCTGTTGATCAATAGATTGATACTGATTCTCAAATAAAACCATGGATTGAGGTAGCCGAGGCTTCAGCTCAGGTTTATCTCCATCTGGATGACCAATGCATAGCCCCACCAGAGGAATAACATATTTAGGTAAATTCAACACGTCAGATAGTTCGCTAATATTAGCTCTGACCCCACCAATGAACACGCCGCCAAGTCCCATCGATTCGGCAGCGGTTAACGCATTTTGTGCCATCAGGCCGGCATCGAATGAACCGATTAGCAGAAATTCAATATATTCAATATCCACTTCTGGGGCAATTTGATGATTGCGGTTAAAATCTGCACAGAAAATCCAAAACTCAGCCGCTTCTTCGATATAAGGTTGATTGACAGAAAGTTGTCTGACTTTCTTTCGAAGAACCGGATCGGTGATTCGAATAATAGACACGGCCTGCAGGAGACTGAACGATGAAGTTTGATTCGCTGCCTGAAAGATCACATCGATTTGCTCTGCTGTCAGAGGTTGAGATGTGTAAGATCGATGCGATGTATGGTTATGAAGCAATTCAAGTGTGTTATTCATAAATACTCTCTCCTCTATCTAGTTTTTTCATTTTCCCGCATTCCATACTCATAAGGAACACCCATATTCTCGCGTAGTGTTTTCCCTTCATATTCTCTATGAAACAGACCCCGTTCCTGCAAAATGGGGACAACCATGTTGACAAAATCCGCAACTCCGTCAAAAGATATATCCGGTACCACTGAGAATCCATCACATGCATCTGCCAAAAACCATTCTTCCAAGAAATCAGCAACTTGTACGGGAGTACCCGCAACCACTGGGTGATAGTTAATAACACCATGGGCCAGAACCTCGCGAATCGTTAATCCTTCTAAAAGTAACTTCAACGCCCTTGCGGAACGGGGGTCCATTGGGTTGGCATATGCATTTCTCAACAAGTTTGGTTCTAATGGTTTATCAATATCTACCGAGTTTACCGAGAGCGGTATACCGATCATGGAACCAAGGTAACTTACCCGATTGGGTATCTCTTCAGGATTAAAACTCATGAGCTGTTTTCGACGTTCCAACGCTTCTTCTTCCGTAGCACCCAGAGAAAACATAAAACCTGCAAACATTTTGATATCATCTGGGTTTCGACCGAAACGAATAGCACTTTGTTGAATAGCTAGTCTCTGCTCACGAGCGGACTCTATGTCATATGGATTAGCATATACACCTGAAGCGTATTTTCCCGCCAACTCAAGTCCCTCACTTCCTCCTCCAGCTTGGAAAATAACCGGCTGTCCTTGCTCGGATGGAGGAATCGGTAGAGGACCACGAGATGCATAATATTGACCTTGAAGGTTAATAGGCCGGATTTTATTCATATCCGCAAATTCCCCTCCCTCCACATCTAACGTCCAAGCATCTGATTCCCAACTTCCCCATAAGGACTGAACAATCTGAATGCTTTCATGTGCTCTGTCATAACGTTCCTGGCGACTTGCCACACGTGCCCCAAAGTTTGCCGCGGCTGCAGGATCGGATGTGGTAACCGCATTCCATCCCACACGTCCATGACTGATTACATCCAATGCTTTGAACTGACGTGCAATGTTGTAGGGATAATTAAATGTCGTAGACAGCGTAGCAACTAATCCAATGTGCATTGTCTCTCTTGCCACGGCCATCAGTGCCAGCATTGGGTCCATAGGAAACATGGGCGTTTGAGGACCTAAGTTAACGGTTAGTGCTGGTGTATCAGCGATGAAAATCATTTGAAATTTTCCTTTTTCTGCCAATTTGGCTCGTTCCACATAACTATCCGTGTTCGTATAAGCTTCGGGATCTGTCCCAGGCATTCTCCACGCACTGAATTCTGCTCCATATCCCGAAACCATCTGTAGTGCCAGTTGCATCTCTCTTCTTTTATTCATAACGTTCTTCTCCTTGAAGATTATAGATATTGACGTTCACCGCTCTGTGCTGATTTTTCGACAGCATCAAGTAACTGATGAAGTTTTACCGCATCCGCGAAGTTAGGTGTCAAAGATGTCCCCTCTTGGATATCTTTGGCGAACTTGCGATAAGCTTGAGCTATATTCAGAACAAATCCAGAGTCGGATTGAAGTGAATCAGGAGCATAGTAATAGGAATCAGGAATACGTAGTTCACGAAGTTCGTTGTCCATTGATCCCGCACCGCGTAATTGGTGTGATCCGAATTGAATGGATGCAGGTGCACTCAGCACGAGGGTTCCTTTGTCTCCGAAAATTTCTAACGTTAGTCCTGTCTGATGTTTAACTCCACCTTGAATATGAACGCTGGCTGCTGCACCATTAGTCAATTTTCCAGTAATCATAATCTGATCATCCGTTGTTTTCTTGATGACTTTCTGAATATCTACCAATTCAACTTCTGGAAACTGTTGAGCTGTGGTGGCAGACAATTCTGTAAAGTCCCCAAGCATGTAAGTGAAGGCATCCAGATTATGTCCCCCTACAATGGTCAGTAAGTTCCCTCCAACTTTCCGGTCAAACAAGTATGCAGTCGACTTGTCACCAATGCCACCCATGCCATCTATAGAGATCTTCAGGTTGGCAGACAACACTTTCCCAGCATAACCCTCTGCCAACAGATCTTTCACATACTGAATTGCTGGTGCTTGTCTGGCCTGAAGTCCAATCGCATTTGGTAATTGGGCAGAGGATACCCAATCCTTCATTTCAAGCGCTTCCTCTGTATTAGAACCCAGGGGCCATTCACAATAGATTGGTTTGCCAGCAGGAGCGATGGCTTTGACTGCATTATAATGCTCCCTAACATTAATGCTAACAACCACCATATCAACATCGGTATGATGAGCCAATTCCTCGATGTTATCAAATCCGTGATCTGCGCGGAAAGCTTCTGCACTCTTCTTAGCACTTGCCATATTACTTGTTCCCACTGCGGTAAGCTCGTACTCATCCAGGTTCTCAATAGCTGGAATATGTGTTCCACTTGCCCATCCGTTATTAATTGAAGCTCCTATGATTCCTGTACGAATTTTTTTCCTCATTATTAAACAACTCCCTTGTTATAGTTCACGGTATGATCGAATATCAGTTGTTCCCAACCATGTACATCTAAAAAACGCATCCCTATTTCCTTCTACTTGCTGTATGCCCTTATCAGTCACTCCTTTCTATGGTATATTTATTTAGCTTGCTAACTATAGAATCAAGATATCATTATTTATCTTTCACATTTTAGGTAAACTAAAATTGTTTTGGTGTTGACACCATCATAGGTGTATTCGTTTTGTTTGCAAAGAGGGCAATTTAAGTGAACATAGTACATCTTTTTGTACCTTTGGATCAGGAGTGATATGAATGAGAGTATGCAACGAAGGATTTGATCAAGACTTTATAGATGGAAAAAGTGATATGTACGCCATAGCTTTTACACAGAATGTTCTTTCCGGACGATGGAAATATTTTATATTATGGTATCTAAAAGACGAAACACGTCGATATACGGATATCAAAAAATTCCTTGGAGATCTGTCTCAAGGCTCTCTTACGAAGCAGCTTAAAGAATTGGAGAATGATGGAGTTATTCAACGTGATGTCTATCCGGAAGTTCCTCCAAGGGTCGAGTACTCATTAACAGACAAGGGAATCAAATTACTTCCGGTTCTTGAAAAGATGGCGGACTACGGTAGAGAATATGGTGAGACAACGTAAGCTTAGAACACGACGTGACAGAGATGTTTATTTGATCAATTTCAGTTAACAATAGCATTCTCAGCCAGCATAGGCACATCAATATGATCAATAGGGTTCCTTATTACTTATCTTTGTTAAGGGGGAGGATTGTTTTCTCCTTTTTTAATAATAACCAAAAAAAGCCGCTAATATAGCGGCTCTCAATTGGGCCATGCTCTGGTCCCTCTAACATGTGGTCATACCAACATTAATCTTATGGTTTAATATTAGCTTGCTTACCATCAGGAGCCACCGACCTATCGCTCGTTCTTACACCCCTGCGCTTCTTGTAACCTTTGAATATGAAATACCCCACTATTATTAAAATAATCGGTATTCCGTATTTTAATAGGATATAGTAAAACAACACCAAAAATAAAATTAACATACTAACTATTTCGATCAATCTGTGCACTCCTTTATAAGTATCCCTGGCTAATTTCTTACTACATTACTTAATAGCTACTTTTTCATCTTCATATGTAAAAATATAAACTTAATTCCTTGTCAATCTTACATCAAACGAAATAGAAATCATAGCTTAAGGATCAACCTTCTATACTCTTAACCAATTCAGCTATGTGCCCCCAGAATATCATTAGATAGATCGTAGTTATCCAATTTTATTCTAGGGGTATATTTCAAGTCGACTTCTCTATTGTAAAGAGTTCATAAATAGCTTACTAACTTGACTATCAATATCTTTCGGTACAGGTTGCAAACCATGTTGCAGTGATTCCACATTCGTCATTATACGATAGGCAGAATAGGAAATTAGAGCAAAGCCCATGTCCATAATCTCGATGGGATTACCGTCAGCTCCTGCCAAATTAACAGGATTGGCACTGTGAAGCAAATAGATACTTTTCTCTGCAAAACTTATTCGTTCAATCCCTTCTTTCACGATTTCAACGGATTGAGAAGCTTGCTTGATTTCTTCCACATTGATTTCAAACCCATAGTGTCCTGAATTCGCAAGGATGACTTTTTCTTTGAACAGAGGTATATGCTGCTCGGTAATGACATTAAAAGATCCAGTTGCCGTAATAATCACATCTGCTTCGGGAATTAATTCGTGCAGCTCGCCAACCCAATGCCCGTCTGTTTTTGCATTTAAGAGATGAACAGGATTCATGTCATAGACTAACGTATTCGCGCCTAATCCCCGGAACTTTTTAGCAATCCCGCTGCCGCAATAACCATAACCTACAACCAGAACTTTTTTCCCTCCAACGAGAAGACTGGTTGTTCGCATGAAGCCATCCACAACAGACTGTCCAACACCCAGCGCGTTCTCAAAAGTCTGCTTTAAGGGCGAATCATCAATCACGATAACTGGGTAGTCAGGCTGAACCCCATTTTTCTCAATCAATAACTTTCCTGTGCGTGTCTCTTCGTTCGCACCGATGGGATTCCAACCGGGTTTTAGTTCATGATGAGCAAGAATCAGACTAGCACCATTGTCCAGGAAGAGATCGATTTTATGCGCCATAACCATCTTTAGATAGCGTTTGTGGTCCTCATAAAGATCTCCTTCTTTCGCTAAAACCGTTACATTAGGCAGAGATGCCAAATATGCTGCGGTATCCTTCTTCGTTGTTCCAAGACACCCGACTAAATAGATATGTGCAGCCCCACCAGCTAAGAGTCCCTCTACCCAGAATCCGGTTTTTGGCTCAATATGCATACTGATCGCGATGGTCATTCCTTTGAGGACTTGCTGTTGCTTGAACAATTGATTCACTTCTGTGACCAATGGCATTCTCTCTCTATACCATTGCATTCTCACTAACCCCGCACTAGCCAAACTTTGATCATCAATAATACTATTCATCACAAGTCCCCCTATTAACTACTCCGTTGTTTTCTATTTCGAGGTAAGTATAATATTAAAAAAGGACTGTCAATAAGGACAAATGTCCGCCTTTTGGAGAGTACATCAAATAATCACTTTATGTATGATGATCGGGAGAACATGAACGATCTAAAATAGTTAGTGAAGGAGTCATCATGTGTTATGTCTATTAAGGTTCACCCTGATATCACAGCTGCCGTTCTCAAATCGAATTTACATGAAATCATTACCGATGAAGCTTTGACCACTCTGCAAGTGAAAATGTATAAGAAAAACGAGACGGTTGTCGTCTCAGGCAACGAATTGAAGTACTTTTATATCGTAATTGAAGGCAGGGTTGCCATTCACAATTATTCTGATCAAGGAAACATAGCCGTTGTCGATTATGTAGAAAAAAACGGAGTGTTGGGGGACTTGGAATTTTTTCAACAATGCAATTATCTTCATACTGCTGTCGCTGTTGTACCGTCAACCATTCTACTGATTCCTTTGGATATTGTACATTCGCATTTGACCCAATCAGTCACTTTTTTATCGCATATGTGTACAGTTCTCACGGATAAACTCATGAAGTCTTCAGTAAAAAATGCAAGATCATTGTTGTATCCTGCAAAAAATAAGCTGTGTAAATATATTCTGCAAACCTCGGAGAAATTGGAATCAGCAACGATTCCGTTTGTCATGAAAGATATTTCAAGCATGATGGGAATCTCCGATCGACATATTAGAAGATTGTTAAGTGATTTGGCCCAGGAGCAGATCATCATTAAGGAAAATAGAACATTAAAGGTGTTGGATATGGAGCAGTTACATCGATATTCAACCGATTTCTAAAAACAAATGATTCAAAGGTCATACAAAAAACACCTGTCCTTCTAAAATGCAAAAGACCAGGCGCTTACTATTTAGGAAAAACATATTTTTTCTTGTATTCATTGTATAGAAAAATAAAGTTGCTATTCTAGCAACTTTAAGAAAGGCCATGTTCAAATTTATTCATCACTTTCAGGTTCGAAGATTCCGTATCCGTTCTTACCATTCTTCTTAATCTTGTACATGGCTCGATCCGCATGTCTCAAAAGTTCGGAAGGTTCCTGTCCATGCTTCGGAAAAAGGCTTATGCCAATACTGATCGATAAATTAATATAATTTCCGGCAATTTTGAAATGGGTGCTGAATGCAGCTTCCAATTGTTTGGCGATGATGTCAGCGTCATGATCATCCTTCAGGTGGCTTAATATGATGAATTCATCCCCGCCGAGCCGTGCTACAGTGTCTGTCGTTGGAATCGTTTCGCTTAATCGCTTGGCCATTTCCAGCAACACTTGATCACCAACATCGTGTCCATACGTATCATTCACTTGCTTGAACCCGTCAGCATCTACAAACATGACAGCAAGTCTGCTATCACTTCTTTGGGCGTTGCTGATAGCCCATGCAAGACGGTCATTATAAGCCAGACGATTAGGCAGACCCGTAAGTGGATCATGCAAAGACATATGCTTGCTGATCTTCTCGGAAATTTTGATTTTGGTGTACTCGGTCTCCAGTTCCTTAATCAGGTTTTTAAGTTTATATACCCGGGTATTCATGTTTGTCATATCAGTAATTTGAATTAGGGCATAACAGCGATCTTCCTGATAAAGCGGTTCAACATGCATATTTTGTCGGATTAAATGTTCATCCTCGCCTTCATTAGGGAGAATAAACGCTTTATGTAAAGCGCTTGAGCAAAACCTGCTCTGACCATGATACAGCGCATTTTGCAAAATATTCAGGTAGACATTGGACTTAAAGCGTGGACACACTTCAAGCAGATTCTGGCCAACGACTTCTTCCCTACTCTTGCCAGTAAGGCGTTCCAACCAGCCATTCCACACCACAACTTTCAGTTGCCTGTCGACAATCATAATTCCCATATTGGCTTTGTTCAAAGCTTGTGATACGAGATTACCCATGGTCTGCCTCCAATAAAGCGTCCATTTTGGCCAACAGGCTCGATATGGAGTTCATACTCAGCGCTATAACAATAATGCCTGTCACATCGGTATCGGCAAGTAAAAACGATGTGTGCAACACCAGCACATATACTTCATTCTGCAAAAGTATTTGTTGATCTGAATTGGTGACATAGATCAGCTCAATATCAGGTAGTACATATTCCAGTTTAATCTCCAGGAAATTTCCGAATTCGCCAATGATGGCGTTAAGTAAGACATTGCTAACTTCTTTTAGCACGTCCAGATCCGTATCCATCAAGCTCGGATCAGCAGGAATAACGGTCTCTCCCATTTCTCCAAGGCAGATATTGGCCAACACTTTAGCCTGCTCAACAGGAAACATCAGAAATGCTTTTCCTTGAAATTCGTAGCCAAACTGTAAAGAAGATCTGAACAGGTGACCTTCACTGAAGAAAATGTTGTATCTTCGATCTCCAGGATCAACATCTGATATGGAGATCAGCTCCACTTCCGGAATATTTAAAACGATACGTTTGTCTACAATCTCTGACAACATGTTAGCCGCTTGTCCCACGTAAACGTTCACAAGTTCAGTCAGCAGATCTTTCTGTAAATCATTCAGCATGATAAGCCGCCTGAATCAGTTGAATCAATGTATTTGCCTTTTCCGCGGTTAACGGTTTATTCAAAAATCCGGAGATCCCCAGATTCTCTACTTCATCCCGAGTCGTCTTCTGAATATCCGCAGATAGAATAATAATCTTGACTGTGCTATCCGTTTCCCGAATCATTCGCAGCATTTCTTGTCCGTTCAAGCCAGGCATCAGCAGGTCGGTCGTTATAAAATCAGGTCGGAACTCCTGAAATAGGTTATATCCTTGCTCTCCATTGCTAGCAATCTGAATCTCGCATTCTGGAATATGATCAACAATCAGCTTTCGAAGCAATTTCTGTACGAATATGGAGTCTTCCACAATTAATACTTTCATTTTCTCTTCAATCTCCTCAATAAAATGGTAAGAGTTCGGGATTGTCAGGCGCTGTTCACAGTTCTTGAGAGAGACTGACTGGTGAATCAAGTAAATATAAATTATAGTAACTTTAATTTAATTGTCAACAACATTATTGAATAGATTAGATTCGTGTACAATGGATATGGCATGGCTTTCCGCTAGAAAAACAAAAAAAACGGTCACCATCGTGACCGTTTTTGATCGGTTATCTGCAACTGCATCTAAGTTTACTCTTTTACCCCACCAAGCTGCAAGCCATGAACAAAATACTTTTGCAAAAATGGATAGACGACCAAGATCGGCAATGCAGCTACAATCGTAATCGCTGCCCGAATAGATACAGGAGTAACCATGTTACGCGCAGCGCCGAGATCTGCACCATTGGCAACGGCTGCACTGCTGTTCGAGTTCATGGAAGAAGACAGTAATTTCATCAACTCATATTGCAGAGTGCTCAGGTTTTGCTTGGAAGACGCATACAGAAACGTATCGAACCACGAGTTCCATTGACCGACTGCAATGAACAGTGCAACCGTAGCCAGCACCGGTTGGCACAGCGGTAGAATAATCGATATGAATGTTCTGAAATCTCCAGCACCGTCAATTTTGGCTGATTCGATCAGTCCCTCGGGTAGTGTCTGGATATAAGTCCGAATGACAATCATATTGAAGGCACTAATCAGTCCAGGAATAATGTACACCAGGAAGTTGTTTAACAAATGCAAATCTTTCATCAGGAAGTATGTTGGAATAAGTCCTGCACTGAAATACATCGTAAGCACAACGAAAATGGTAATTGGTTTACGTAAAATATAATCTTTTCGGCTTAGTGTGTAAGCCAGCATGGAGGTCAGAAACAGACTCAAAACTGTTCCGAGCACCGTTCTCGCCACCGAGATACCAAAGGCGCTGAAGATCGTCCCTCCTGCAAATACAGCTCTGTAGTTTTGATCTGTCCATACCCGAGGCCACAGATAAATCCCACCCCGGATGGTGTCATTACCGGCATTGAACGATACGGCGAGTGTATTCACAAACGGATACAGGGTAACAATCGCGATAGCGATCATCAGTATACCGTTTAACGTATGGAAGACAATCGGTTCAAGCCGAGATTTATTGATTCCCATCTCTAGTCCCCCTTATATTAATCGGTCTTCCCCGAGTCGTTTGGAAATTGAATTCGCCGCAAAGATCAGCGTAATACTAACCACCGTCTTGAAGATACCTGCCGCGGTAGCCAAAGAATAATTCCCGATCTGTAGTCCGTATTTCAAGACAAATATATCTATCGTCTGTGACCAGTCCACAACCACACCATTACCCAACAGATACTGAACTTCAAATCCAGCTTCCAAAATCCAGCCCATATTCATGATCAGCAAGATGATAACAATGGATTTGATTCCGGGTAAGGTCACATACAGCATTTTCTTATATCGGTTCGCACCATCAATCTCTGCCGCTTCATAGAGTGACGGATCGATAGACGTGATGGCCGCCAAATAGATAATGGCATTCCAGCCTACTTCTTTCCACACATGAGATGCGCCTACAATGCCCCAGAAGTACTCGGGAACGCTAAGCCACATGATCGGTTCTTGAATGATGTTCAGCTTCATGAGCACCACATTGACAATCCCGCCGTCTACAGACAGGGAACTTGCCACGATGCCTGTCACGATGATCCATGAGAGAAAGTGAGGCAAATACGATATCGTTTGAATGGTTCGTTTATAGAACTTGTGTTTGATCTCATTAAGTAAAATGGCAAATATAATGGCTGTCGCAAATCCGAGTACCATATTGATTACACTCATCGCAATGGTATTACGAAGCACGTTTAGAAATGCATCGTCTGTCAGCAAAAACTTGAAGTGCTTGAGTCCGACCCATTCCTGTTGGGAGAAACTCTTGGCAGGACTATAATTCTGAAAAGCCATAACCCAGCCCCAAATGGGATAATACGAGAATACGAGAATGTACGCAACGATGGGCAATGACATGAACATCAGTTGTCTTTGTCCGCGCAACCGTTTTAGTATTGGTGTCTTGGTAACGGCTGTACGGGTAGTTTGCTCCGGTATGGCTCCAGGCGTGTTCGCCATCTTCACTCCTCCTATTGGCTTGCAACGACATTATGCATGATCGTCCCGGAAGGCACTCGCCTGAGTAATCCTCTGGTTGATACCTTCCGAGGCAATCATTGCCGTATTTTTTTATTTAACAGACCAGTTCTCGATTCTCCATTTCAGTTGCTCATTAATCCGGTCTTCATAGGATTGCACATTGATTTTCTTGTAAGCGTCTATATATTCGGTCCAAATGTTATCAAACTCATCTGGTTTTGACATGATCGCCTTAGGCAAGAATTTTAAGGAAGTGTCTGTCATTTGCTTGTTTGCTACCGCAGCATCAGAGCCTTCTTTCAGATCGACCTGCCATGCTGGATAGTACACCGGATTCTCTGGTGCAGGAGAGAAGAAATCACTCCATGTTTTGAAGCCGTATGCGTCCAGAAGTTCTTTATCTTCCGGTTTGAGATTGTCATAGAATTCCTCAGGTTGGTTGATCGCTCCAATCGCATTGCCATCTTCAAAGGTTCCTTCCAGCTTCGGTGCCGCAGCATAGAAACCTTCTGCTTTGTTAACCAGTCTCCATGCCGGATCTTCCTGCTCTGTCCGTTGCTCTGGGGTACGATAGAATCTTCCTTCTTCATTTACCTGATAATCTACACCCTCTTCGCCCCATGACAGGAGCTTCTGGTACTTCTCGTCCATAAGCTTATCCAGGAATTTGATGAGTGCGACAGGATCTTCAGCATCTTTACTGATACCAAAACCATTGTTCAAGTTGATGACCGGACGATCCAGATAATGATCTGTAATACTTGTATCATAGACTAGCGGGAAGCCTACGTAAGTCTGGCCAATCTTGCCTTGAGCTACGAGTGGGTCTTCACCAGACTGGAAATTCCAGTGCTGGTCGAACATGCCAAGCACACGTCCCGATGAGATTTTCGCCAAATATTGATCGTAGTTCTGAACAAAGGCTTCTTTATCAAGCAAGCCATCATTATACAATTTGTTCAGTTCCTTATAATAACGTTTGGAGATGTCCTTGTCGGCAAATACACTCGCCACTCCATTCTCATCTACGACCACACCGCCATCATTGGGATGACCCGTAAGATGCTCTGGTGGATTAAGCAATGGGAACGTCCGCCAGTCAGAAGCCAGTGTAGTAAAACCAATCGTCGGTTGACCATCAATGGTTGGATTCTTGGCTGCGTAATCACGGATCAACTGTGTGAATTCATCCAGTGTTTTAGGCGTCGGGTATCCGGCATCCTTCAGTACGGACTTCTGAATCCAGAAGGCAGGGCCAGAATAATAGTTACTAATGAACTCCCCTGTATACACGCCATAGTTAGGCAACCAGTAGATATGTCCGTCACTGGAGTCTTTCATCCGGTTCCAATCTTTACCGAAATGCTTCTTCAGATTGGGTGCATGCTCCTCGATCAGATCTTCTAGCGGAATGACTGCGCCGGCTGAGACCAATTTGGTGTCTGCTGTGATCAAGTCAGGGAAATCGCCACCGGCGATCATAACGCCGAGCTTCTGTTGAAGATCACCTACCAGAAACTCCATCTCCAGATTGACGCCGAGTTCATCCTGAATCTTCTTGTAGATTCGGTTATCTTTAGCTGGCGCCTGATTCGGCGTTCCGATAAAGGCCGAGATGTTCAATACCTCTTTACCATCCGGTGTTGTCGCTTTCTCATTGTCACCACTGCATCCTGCCAGTGCCAAACTTAAAGCCAGAACGAGTGATACGGAACCCCAAAGCTTCTTTTTCTTCAGTCCCCCCATGTACTTGCCCTCCTTGGAAGTGGTATGTCTTACTGTTTTTAGTATGAAGAAATGTATGCGGTTACAAAATATATACATTTAAGCTCCTCCCCCCTGTAATTGCAGGTCTTATTCAAGAGGGGTTCTTTTCTTGAGCAGATCAAGTCGTGAACTTTTGCCTGTATTCCAAAGGTTTCATGGCTGTTCGTTTTTCAAAATGTCTGAGAAAATGCTGGTAACTACGATACCCTACCTGTTCTGCAATGGCACTTGATGTCTGATTCGTCTCCTGAAGCAGACGCTTCGCTTCTTCCATTCGCAGATCATGCACCACCTCTATTACACCCTTGCCGTACTTGCGTAAGAAAGATTGGCCTAAATGGACCGGGTTCACGTAGAATCGTTCTGCGAGCTCCTGGATCGTAAAGGTCTCCCTGTAGTAGGTCTGCACATATTCGGCCACCTTAGCCTGAATGCCCCCGACTTGCCTCTCACGCAGAATAGCCAGTTCCGATTTGCATTGCAAACAGAAGTGTTCCAGATTGCCAGCAACCTCTTCTATATTTCGATGACTCTTCTCCAGAATGCGGCTCGCCGATTCGTTCATCAGTCCATTAGGCTCTCCTCCCAATTCTTTACATAGGGAAAGTCCGCGGAACATAATGTGTGTGGAGAAAATATGTACAATCTCTGGTGCAGCCTTCATCTGCAGAAACAGTTCAAAGACATCACGAATGGAACTTGAGAGTTCATCTACAGATCCGTTCTCAAGCAGATCGGTAATACGATCAACCTCTGACATGGTTTCCGGATCAAATTGCCATTTCTCCAGCTCGATATCTTCGGCAAACAAAAGACGCTCTTGATTAAAAAACAAATAACGTCCAACTTCCTGTGCGGAGTGGAAGGATTCAGACAAATGTTCCAGATTGCTGATCATTAATCCGACGGCGATATGAATATCTTCACAACCATTATTTTGCATGTTGTTCAATAAGCGCTGTGTAAAAGCTTTAATTGCTTCAGATGCCCCGCTTCTGCTAGGCTCCTCCTCCCCCCATACAAGTCCTAATGCGTCTCTTGTTTTGTCTATCACATAACAAAAGGCTGATCCTCCAGCCGTTTGTTCAGCCACTGAGCAGGCCTCCTGAATATCTCCTTGAAAAGTAATCCGCAGGTAAGTCCAATGGGACTTATTTAAATGAGGAACGATCTCTGAGATCTCCTGCTCCGATATATTCTGTTTATCCCGGATCAGTGTGGACAAATATGCTTTGATCTTTTGCACCTTTGCATGTTCCCGAATACGTTCCTGCTTTTCACGTTCCTGCAAATGTAGACGGAGACGTTCCAGCATCTCCTCTGCTTCTGTACTGTCAACCGGCTTGGTTAAATAGTTTGAGACACCTAATCGGATAGCTTGTCTGGCATAATTAAAGTCACTGTATCCACTCGTGATGACAAACAGCACGGATTCATGCTCCAAACGTCGTGCTTCTTCGACCAGCTCCAGCCCATTCATGACAGGCATACGAATATCTGTCACCACGAGATCAGGTTGGTCTTGTTGTATCATCCGAATGGCTTCCTCCCCATTGGCACATACACCTCTGATTTCAAAACCATACTTTTCCCAGTTGATCAGAAGTTGTAATCCTTCAATAGCATACGGTTCATCGTCTACTAACAGCACTTTATACATGAGAGTTTACCTCCTATTTCCTCTTTCCAGCTTGGAGATTGGTATACGGTAACCCGCGATAGTCTCCTTTCCAGGCACACTACTTAGATCAAAGATCGCATTCCCTTCATAAAAGAGTTCCAATCTGCGATATACATTTCGTAGTCCTACATGCTCGCCATTTCTGGGTCTTTCAGAACGAATATCTCGCAGGAGCTCGGTTAGTCTCCCTGCATCCATCCCGATTCCATTATCAATCACCTGAATAACCAGTTCAGAAGCGTTTCGTCTCGCCGTTATCTTGATCTCTCTTCCATTTTTTCGCGCCTGCAAGCCGTGTTTACAGGCATTTTCGACGAGCGGTTGAATACTCATTCGGGGAATGAGCAACGAAGCTGCATCAGGATCAACCTCGAAGGTGTAATCAAACAGCTCTCCGAAGCGAAACTTCTCAATCTGGAGATAAAGATTCGTAAATTGCAGCTCTTCTTGCAAAGGAATCAGATTGTCAGAATGACTGAGTAGCTGTCTCATCAGCATGGACAGACTTTTAATAATTTCAACTACTTCTGTATATCCATTCTTTGTACTAACGACCAGCAAGGCATTCAATGTGTTAAATAAAAAATGGGGATTCATCTGACTCTGGAGCATGGACAATTCGGTCCTTACTTGATCCAACTCCAAATCTTTTTGACGAATTTCCAGTTTATATACGTCATTAATAAGCGTATGAATTTTACCAATCATGATATTAAATGTACGAATAAGCCCGCCGATTTCGTCGCGGCCTTCGTGAATTTCAATCAGATCGAATCGTTCGTTACGAACCTTCTCCATATGTCTGGATAACTTGCGAATCCGATAGTGGTAGGAACGTAAAATAATGTAGATCAATACAGAGGGGACCACGATACTTAATGCAAGCAACCCCAGAATTGATTTAAAGGCTTCTTGCAAAAGGTGGTCCAGGTGACGCGTATCGGCAACTCCTATCAATTTCCAACCCTTTAGGTAGGCTAGATTCCCCAACGACTTCTCGAGCGTGTAAGCAGAATTGCCAGATTCCTTGGCTATTGAATCGTTCTCCGAGTTGGATAAGTCGGTTTCGCTAAATTCCCCACTTGAAACGACAGTACGATTGTTGCTGTCCACCAGGCGCAGCTGAAGACTGTCTGATTCACGATTTAAAATGCTATATATCCGGCTAACTTCCAGATCAATCTTGGAATATTTCGCATAATTCGCATACGAGGTATAGGTATCCATTTTGCCAATCACACTGATCCTTCTTCCGGCGTTAAATCCAGATGGTTCAATATAGTCCACGACCAGAATGCCGCCGCTGGTGGATTTCAGCTGTTTTAATCCGGGAAGTATATTCTTGTCATTCATCACGATATAATGGCTGCCGGTTTGAATAGTATCGTTCTCGGTAAAGATGCGCACCTCCAAAATATTGGCCGACATATAACGTGTTAATTTATCTCGCAGAAATGCATGGTACTCGTTGTAATAATCCACAGGGGAACGATAAGTTCGATCAAGTAGCTCATAGAGTGAATCGTCTGCTGCAATGATTCGGCTCAGAGCTACGCTCTCATCAATCATGCCCAGCAGTTCCCCCGCAGCCCTGTCGATAGATTTACGCAGATTTTCCTGTTCTCGAATCTTGATGTCTGCAGAGGTTCGTTGATAAAAGAAGATATTAATCGTTATTACCGGAAGGAGAATGCTAAGTACATAAATAAGCAGAAATTTGGATCGGAGAGGAATATCATTAACGTTACGGAACATCCAGAATTTATGGCGCATGTGATCACCCTTGGTTTTTGTTTTTATATACGGATGGAAGCTCCCCTGTATGCGCTCTGAATTTTTGAGTAAAATACTCGGCATCATGATACCCAAGCTTGAATGCTATGTCAGTGATTTTCATGTTGGTACGTCGCAGAAGTTTGCGTGCCTCCTCAACTCGAAGCTGGTGCACATAGTCACTGAAACTGACTCCCATCTCTCGCTTGAATTGCTGGCCCAGATAGGCAGAATTAACGTGAATACGATTAGCGACATCTTGCAATTTAATTTTACTTCGGTAGTGTTGCTTCAGTTCATGGACTGCTTCCGCAACAAGGCCCCCTGTACCCAACTTTTTCAGATCAGACTGGGATAGTTGCTCAGATATCCGAACACAGAGCTCTTGCAATGTGCCGGAAGACCAACTTGCAGTCTCATGCCATTCCTTCTCGCATAATATTTCTCTGCAAACCTCCCTTTTGCCATATTTTCGTAGCAGATCGCCATGGATATATCGGATGACATGGTGTATCCATTCCAATGAAACCTCTGCGTTCTCAGTCATCAGTAGCAATTTACTCACGGCATTATCGATCGGATCTGTGTCTCCCGCTTCAATTAATGTCAATATGTCTTTAGCGATATTCATCATTTGCTCTAAATCATATTCTTCGCTTATGCGTCGTTCATCAAGATGATCTACATGAGCATCATCTGTAAACGTGACACCATCCTGCTGATGGAGCTCTTCTCTGCGTTTGTCCAGAGGCTCAATCATTTCCATAAGAATTTGATGAATTTCCTCAGGGACAAGAGGTTTAAGCACATATTGATCAACCTGATACCGTATCGCTTGTTTGGCATAATTAAAGTCGGAGTATCCTGTAACAATAACAATTTTTGAAGTGTAGGCAAGATCCTCACGCAAGGTATGAATTAAACCCAGACCATCCATAACAGGCATTTGGATATCAGTGACCACAAGATCCGGTTCAACAGCATTGAATAAAGAAAGTGCTTCTTCTCCATCCGTTGCTGTTCCACAGAGTTCATACCCACAAGCTTGCCAGTCGATCATCGTTCTCCATCCTTCTAGCATAAACGGTTCATCATCCGCGACAATAACTTTATACATTACCTCACCTGCCATTCCTCCGTGATCAGTTACATGAAACTCGTTTATATGGAGTAGTAGATTCCAGTCGTTCTCGAACACACTAAACAGCAGAACAACTGCAGGATTGTTGTCTGCTCGCCCAACTCGAAGAACCCAACGTTCATCATATGCAATTCAAGTGTAACGCTTACAATTGCACACAACAACCTGAGGAATTATAGGTTTTCACCCGATGAAGTATAGGTTGAACTGTGGGCTTGCCCCTTTCGGAAAAGGAGGTTATTCTCCACGCACGATTCGAAATCCTTGATCAGGACCATAACCATTCGCATCGAATTTACCTCGGAATAAGATTTCATTGTTATTGACGCCGCCAATCCAACCACCGCCTTTTACAACTCGCCAAGAATGATCTGCACTCTCTGAATCACTGTACCAGTCCCAGCACCATTCTCTCACGTTTCCAGACATATCATAGATTCCTAACTCATTAGGCTTCTGGGTACCGACCTTTTGGGTTTGATTACGATTGCTCTCAATAGCGGGCCAGCTCCAGTCACCAGTCAGTACGGTGTCACCAGCATTTTTCCAGTACCAAGCTACTTCATCCGGATTATTACTTCCACTGTAGGTGTAATCTAAGCTCTTTTGACCTCCGCTTGCAGCGTACTCCCATTCTGCTTCTGTTGGTAAACGGTAGCCGTTAGCATCCTCATTCATCGTTACGGTCCATTTTATATTGTCGTTTTCATTGTGATTATTCTTGTCCTGTGTGTCTTTGTCTATATTGTAATAAGGTTTCAGGTTCTCTTTGATGCTCTTTTGATTACAGTATTCCACGGCATCATACCAGCTCACCATCTCAACGGGCAGGTCATCTCCCTTGAAGCCAGACGGGTTTTCCCCCATGACCTCCATCCATTCTCGTTGCGTCACTTCGTATTTGCCAATATAGAAGGAATCCATCATTTCATTTCGTTCAATTTGACTTGACTTACTGCTCTTGAACGCTCCTCCTTCGACGAATACCATATCATTATTTAATTCAGAATTACTCGCTGAACAGGCACTTAGACTAACAACCATGGCGATTAAAGTTAACCATACCAGCTTTCTCATTTGACTATCCTCCTATGCTAAGCTTGAATTCAGGAACGTCGAGGGCCGTTAGTCTGGTGAATAGCGGTCCTCAACGCTTCCGGAATACATTAATTCCCAATGCAAATGCAGACGTTCATCTGCATCACATCGTCATTTTTACCAAACAGTCACGTTAGCGCTTCCGCTGCTCTGATAACCCTCCGTCGCCATCACCTGATAGGACCAACTATTTCCAAGGTTCATCCCTTTGCTCGCCCAAGCATTCACATGATTGCTGAACGTAATGGTAGAGTTGACTCCGATCGGTCTCTTGGACTGTCTAACACTCCAATACTGAGGGAAAGTCTGCGTACCATCAATGGAAGGTGCATTGTATCTCATCGTTGTATAGATGTCGTATGTGCCGCCATCACTAGTCATAGAGCCCTTGTACGTTCCGGTTGGACGATACGTTCCCCAGCTATCCACCACGTAGTATTCAATTAGAGCGTTTCTGGTCCAACCATAGAAGGTCAGGTATCCGTTACCCGATGGAGAGAATACACCTGCATTGTAATTGACTACCCGATTCGGCGTGCCAGATGTCCACCCTTTCCCGACCACAAAGTTACCTACATTCTGCCAATTCACGCTGTAATTTCCGCCCGATCCATTCACGGCGTTGACCGTTCCTCCGCCATCTGTCCAATTTTGCCAATAATCTGTTGCAGCGCTGGATGTTGCTGCAAAGACGCCAAAACTCATGGAAGCTGCAAGAACAACAGTCATTAATTTTTTGCTGAATTTGAACATAGGATGATACCTCCTGATATTTTAATAGATTTGGGTGAAACGCCAACCGATGAGATTCCCCAGCCGATTTATTTGAAAAGACGTTGCGAGAACAGATACAGATCGTTCTTCCACACGGGCCAGTCATGTCCTCCACTTTCCTCATGCCAAATGTGAGGCACTCCGTGTTGGGTGAGATACTGATGAACTCCGAGACTGATGTTGATGAGATTGTCCTGATCACCGCAAGAGAGCCATAACAGTGAGAGAAGTGACGTGGCTTCCGATGGATCGGGAACTAGTACCTCTGGTGTTCTGGTATTTGGAGCTGCGGAAAAAGCACCGACCCAGGCGAAATGGTCGAGATTGCCTAATCCGATATTCAAGGACTGCCCTCCGCCCATAGATAAACCGGCAATCGCCCTTTTGTCCCGGCTTGTGTGCGCAAGATAGTTGGACTCGATGTAAGGTATTAAATCATGAAGCAGATCGGATTCAAATCTTTCAAATGCCTGGATTTTCTCAGGAGCAAACAGGTCTCCTTCCGCCCGGTCATTAACCATGGCACGACCGTTAGGGAAGACCACAATCATCGGCTCAAGCAAGTTATCGCTGCACAGATTATCCAGAATAATTTGCGGAGATCCATGATTATGCCATTCGGCTTCGTCTCCACCAATACCGTGCAACAGATAGAGTACAGGATACGCATTGGTAGAAGAGTATTGTGGTGGAGTGTACACCATCGCTTTACGCGAATTTCCCACCGTTGTTGAAGGATAATCTATAATTTCCATTACTCCACGCTGTATATTCTCCCGGTATTGGTCATATCCCGCTGGTGCTGATGATATCAATGTCATTCTCCTTTCTCTCCGAACATTTCACTATGAGTGACTATCAACCCTCAGTTAATCCACATAGCCAAAGCCCAAAATGGTGAAGCATTTATGTTCATGTCCTTCTGCCATTTCAATCTCAATGGAGTGCTCTCCAACATGCACTTCGTTAAGCAGGAGTGTGGCATGACAATGAGTCCAGTTCACCTGACGTGGATCGACTTGTTTGACGAATTTCCCATCTATCCTGATCTGTGCGGTTCCAAATTCGTCGTGACCAGAGTCCTTGAAGACCAGGATAAGTCGTTTGCATCGCAAACTTATCTTAAAGCTGCGCTGGGCAACGTTTCCTTCTCCTGTTCGCATCCAGTTGTTGGGGAACTGTGGTGTACCATAGTCATGAGCATCCATCTCAGCCATCTGCAGATCCGTGTCCGTTTTATCAAAAGAACCTGCATCGATTCGGGCGATATCGTTGCCGTTTTTCCGATCCAACAACTTTACATCCACAAAGTCATTTCCAATTAACGGCGCTTTTTCAATATCATGATCTTGCTCGTCCCACTCAGAGCGATTCGTCACGTCGAACAAGTATTCCAAACTATCGGCCATGATCCGATGCCCCAAGTTAGTCGGATGATATATATCATGGAAAAATTGCTTTTTGGAAATAACGTTGCCCTCACCTTTTGTCTTGTGGAACTGATCTACGACAGCGTCCTTTACACTTACCATTGGCAGGTCATAGTGCCAGCCCACCGGAGCGAGACGTTCCTGAAGATTCCAGTCATTTTCGAATACACTGAATAACAAGATGACCGCTGGCTTGTTATCGGCAGCAAATGCTTTGAGCACCAGACTCTCGTAACAATTGCCTTGGGTTTCATCGTCTGCGTCATTGACTGCGAATTCGATAATCACAATATCCGGCTGAACGGTACCTTCCCGTAGCACATCCCGGTCATAGCGTACAATCCCCAGTTCTGAAGGTGTACCACCCACACCTGCTTTAATTAGATATACCGGACTCTCTTTTGAAAGCGCAAACATAAACTTGAACGACTCATACGACCGATAAGCGTAACTTTGGAGATGAATCGGTGCCGAACCAGCACCTTGGGTAATGGAACCTCCAATGAAAGCCATCACAACAGGCTCGCCGTTTTTTGCCTTCTCAATGGCTCGTTTTAATCTGACATTATTCCCTTTGTTCAGAAGAGATCGGCTAATCATATCGCGATATCCATGTGATTCAAAGTCAATATCAGGCTTGACTGTCGACTCTGTCACTCCCACTGGATCCCGCGGTGCAGTGAATTCCGTGTTCCCACCGGTATCTCCTGAATCCTGAAGCATAACTCGCCGTCACCTCCTTTCCGCTAGATTCTGATCATTCTCGAACAACATGTGAAGGATCACAGCTTGCGTTATGATTAGTTCAGGTGTGATCCTTCTCCCAAAGTGTATCGCTTACATAATTTTACAACAACCTGGCAAAGTATAGAATTTTTACCACTATATCATTTTAAGTTGACTAGCATAACACATCGATTCGAACACCTATAATTTTTCATGTAAACGCTTTAATTTGTATACTATTTCCATGTTATAATTTTTGAAAACCACATTGACGAAGGAGAGTACCCATGAATATCACGGGACAGGATGCATTGCATACGCGTACATATACGAATCAGTTTCTCGAATTAGGCTATGATGAGAATGAAATTACCACCAGATTGGAAGACACATGGAAAGAGTTGTTTTATGGCGATGAGAATACTCGAATATACTATCCCATGGGTGAGGACAAAGGCTATTTGCTGGATACCGGTAATTTCGATGTTCGCTCTGAAGGTATGTCTTATGGCATGATGATGGCTGTGCAAATGGACAAAAAAGAAGAATTTGACCGACTCTGGAATTTCTCCCACACGTTTATGCAGCATACCGAGGGTCGATACAAAGATTACTTCGCTTGGCATTGCAAGCCTGACGGAACACGCTTGTCGCAAGGACCGGCGCCGGACGGTGAAGAGTTCTTTGCCATGGCGCTTTTTTTTGCCTCCAACCGCTGGGGCGATGGCGCTGAACCTTATGATTACAAGGAACAAGCACGCAAGATCCTTCGTGCCTGTATACATCAGGGCGAAGACGGCGAAGGTGACCCCATGTGGGACCCGGAAACAAAACTGATCAAATTCATACCCGAGACACCGTTTAGCGATCCCTCCTACCATCTGCCTCATTTTTATGAACTGTTCGCTATATATGCGGATGAAGCTGATCAGGCTTTTTGGAATGAAGCGGCGGCAGCAAGTCGGGCTTATCTGCATACAGCTTGCCATCCCGTAACCGGACTTTCACCTGAATACGCGAACTATGACGGCTCTCCGGCTCCAATACAGCCACATGGAGATTTCAGGCATTTTTACAGTGATGCATATCGTACTGCTGCCAATATTGCGCTGGACTGGGAGTGGTTCCGCAAGGATCAATGGCAGATCGATCAATCCAACCGGATTCAATCCTTCTTCAGTGAAATTGAAATGTCCGATTATCGTCGTTATACAATAGAAGGTGAACCCTTCGACGAACCTTCACTGCATCCTGTAGGTTTGCTAGCTACCAATGCTATGGCTTCACTTGCTGCGGACGGTCCACATGCTGACACATTCGTTCGTAAGTTCTGGAACACACCTCTGCGTCAGGGAGAGCGACGTTATTACGACAATTGCCTGTATTTTTTCAGCATGCTGGCTCTAAGCGGACAATATCGCATGTACTAAACCAAGGGAATGTGCACGAGCCGTTGAACCTTTCCTGTGAATATTGGGCTTACAGGACAGGTTCAACCACAGAATTTTAACAAGGATGCAGTGATATTACGATTTAATCTAAAAAAACAAAAAACGTTACTGGCTCGCAAGTACTGACTGCGAACCAGTAACGTTTGTTTGTGCAAATACAGGCAGTAACTTTTCCGCTCTGACTGGATATGATCAGATACTTTAATTATTTGGAAACAGAAGAAGTATCATAGGAAGACTGCATGATCTCCAGATATCGATTCATGTTCAGTCCTTCCAGACCTTTCACATATTTATCCCAATCCTTATCCAGACTTTTGGCACCTGTAATAAATTGCAGAGCGTTCTGATCGATGTAATCCTTGAGATTGGTCTGCATCATGCTGGCTTCATCAGCAAGGGACGGATCTACCCACAATGCCCAATGTGGAAAAACCTCTTTCGGTTCCTCACCCTCCATTAACAATGTCGCCTCATAGAGCCGTCGCTCATAACCATCATTGGCATAGATGTCTGTTCCCTGTACTTCGGCGTCCCGATATGCCCGATGATGGTTGTACTGACTCAATGCAGCCCAACTGTCATTACGAGGTTCTTCACCAGAAGGAAGCGGAATGGCTTTATATAGCGGCTCTATCTGATCATTGAGCGCCACTTCGCCCTCCTGTGGTTTGCGCCAGCTTGTGCCCTCTTCTCCAAGATAAGATGCCATAGTCCCTTCTTGGGTGTAGAAATAATCCAGCAGCTTTATGGCCGCGATCTGCGTTTCCTCACTGGCTTTGTTTGTCAGTACAAAGGACGCTCCGGGATCAATCGGATAGTTGTACGTAGCATAAGCAGCATTGGGTCCCTTCAATGGAGGGATGGGATTGTAATCATTCCCGTAGGGTGAACCTTCGGCTGTGGTTACAAATAACGATGGATGCATCGCTGCTCCTGCACCGAGAAGCTGTGCATCGGCGTTATCGCCAATTTTTTTGAAGGCCCCGACATTTTGGGTAAATGCCCCTGGATCAATCAACCCTTCATCGTACAGGGATTTAATATAGGCAAGTCCTTCTTTCCACTCCGGTTTGTTCACTACGGTCTCCACTTTCCCTTGATTGACAATGAGATAATTCCGATCGTCGTCATAGATAAAACCGTTCATCAAGTACGGAATAATGTGCACGCCGAAATTTTCAGTCGAACCGCTTAACGGTACTTCGTCGGCTTTACCGTTCCCATTAGGGTCCTTCGTTTTAAATGCCCAAAGCATTTCCTTAAACTCCTCTGTCGTAGAAGGTTCGGTCAAACCGAGTTGTTCCAACCATTTGGTGTTGACCCACATCTTGTTCGGGTATGAACAGTGAAAACATTCATTCAGACCCGTCAGACCGTAGATATTTCCGTCGGGAGCAGTGTTCATGGCCCGATAATAGTCATTGCTTTCAAGCACTTTTTTAATATTGGGAGCATGCTCCTCAATCAGCTCATTCAGCGGCAAAATAACCCCCTGCTGACCAAACTTCAACAAGTCTGTCTGGGAGAAACGATCTACCCAAGGGATAAGCAGATACAAGTCCGGATAATCGCCGGAAGCCAGTGAAATCTGTCTTTTCTCCGCTGCACCGTCGAATGGAACCGTAGTCCAGTTGAACTGAAGATCAAACTTCTCTTCCATTTTCTTCGTGAATTTGTTAGTGGACAGGTTGGTATCCGAACCCTGGTGAGCAAACACATTAATGGCCGTCTTGCCTGACGGATCGCTGCCTTCCCCGTTCCCCTTATCAGAACTTGAACATCCGGCAAGTACCAACGAGGTAAACAGCAGATAGGCAAGAATGATGAATCCTGCTTTTTTCAATGCAATCCTCTCCCTCACAGATAGATAGAAATGAACTTATCCTTTGACTGAGCCAATCAACATGCCTTGCACGAAATACCGTTGAACAAAAGGATAGATGATCAGAACCGGCAAGCTGGCCATAACAATTAACGAGTACTTCATGAGTTCAGCCATTTGCTGCTGTTTGATCATTTCCGATGCATCCATGTTCCCCGTACTGCTGTTCAGAATAAGAATACTGCGCAATATCAGCTGTAGCGGATAGAGCGACTGTGATTTTAGATAGATGAGGGCGTCAAAGTATGCATTCCACTGACCAACAGCGTACATAAGTGATAATACGGCGATAATCGGTTTGGCGAGTGGCAGGATAATACTGTAGATAAATCGGATGTCACTGCAGCCATCGATGTCTGCTGCTTCGGACAGCTCTTCCGGTATTGAATTCTGAAAAAAGGTACGGGCAATGATGACTTGCCATACCCAGACGGCATTGGGAATCAGCAGCGCCCAGCGGGTATCAATCAGTCCCATAGTTTTAACCACCAGATAGGTAGGGATCAAACCGCCCGAGAACAGCATGGTGAAGGTGATAAACATCATTAACGAGCTTCGACCAACAAACGTTTTTTTGGATAATGGATAAGCGATCATAATGGTCAGTGCCACGCTGATGAGGGTACCGCAAGCTGTATAGAAAAGAGAATTGGCATACCCGGTAAGTACTTGATCATTCCGTAATACAGATTTATAACCGTCGAACGTCAGGTCAATGGGCCACAACCAGACTTTTCCCGAGGAGACGGCAGCAGGGCTGCTGAGCGAAGAACTCACAATATAGATCAAGGGATACAGCACGGCAATCAGCACCACAGTCAGCATGAAGTAAACAACTGTTATAAATACGCGGTCTCCCCAGGATTCACGGATCGTACTGCTGCTCTTGATCCGCGAGCGACCTGTATGTGTCTGTGTG
The DNA here is from genome assembly GCF_001570725.1 of Paenibacillus amylolyticus. GTDB lineage: Bacteria > Bacillota > Bacilli > Paenibacillales > Paenibacillaceae > Paenibacillus > Paenibacillus amylolyticus_A. The sequence continues at coordinate 2,010,271 of NZ_BCNV01000001.1, read as the reverse complement.
TTAGGCATGGGTTGATTCTCCTCCTTTCGCTCCCGTTACCATAAGCTTGTATTGGACAGTCGCTTGGCGACCGCGTTTACGATTAATAGTAGAATCAGGTTAATCACCGAGTTGAACAGGCCAACCGCAGTAGCGAAGCTGTAATTCGCATTCAGCAATCCTATTTTGTAGACATACGTGGAGATGATCTCCGAAGCAGACAGGTTGAGCGGATTTTGCAGCAAATATATTTTTTCGAACCCAACAGCCATGATATTCCCTACACTCAGGATCAGAATGATGACGGCTGCCGGAAGTAGTCCGGGCAGATCAACATTGATGATTTTCTGTATTCGGTTGGCTCCGTCCACTTTGGCGGCTTCATACAGGGATGGATCAACACCTGCCAGAGCAGCCAGATATATCACAGCGGAGTACCCCATTCCCTGCCACACATCAGAGAATACGTAGATGGATCGAAACAGTCCGGGCTCACCGAGAAAATTCACCGCTTCGAAACCAAGGGCACCTGCAATTGTGTTGACAATACCCAGCCTAGGGGACAGAAAGAGCATAATGATGGAGACCATCACAACGGTAGAGATAAAATATGGAGCATACGTTACCATTTGTACTGTTTTTTTGAATCGTATGTTTTTGATTTCGTTCAGCGCAAGCGCCAGTAAGATCGGAATCGGAAAACCAACGATCAGGCTGTAAAACGAAATGTAGAGCGTGTTCTTGATCAGCATGACAAACGCCGGATTTTTGAAAAGTAATTCGAAATACTTGGTTCCGGCCCATGGACTGCCCCAGATCCCCTTGATAACGTTGTAATCTTTGAATGCCAGGACCGCATTCACCATGGGTACATACTTGAAAATAATAAAGTAAGCAATCGGTGGCAGAATCAGCAGATATAGTTGCCAATGTCGCCTCCAGCTTCTGGTTAATGCTTGCTTCAAGATAGACGGTTTACTTGGTTTCTCCATGGACTTTGTTTCACTGGTCATTGTGGTTCTCAGAATCATCCCCCCATTCTTGGCTCCCAATCGTGCTGAACTCCAGCTCAATTTGGTAGCGCTTACTTTTTGAGTAATCATAGGATTTCGCTGGGGATGCGTAAAGGTACAGTTACGCTGAGAAAGTACAAAAGGAGAATATAGTTCCCGAGAAACAGCCTACATTAACCGCTAGGAACGTCCATTTTCCGAAACACACTCGGGGAAATACCACGTACCCGCTTGAAAGCTCGGCGGAATGAATGTGCACTGTTATACCCGGTAGACTCCGCGATCTCGTCAATGGTCTGACCAGTGGAGTGCAACAAGTTCGAGGCAGCATCAATGCGTACCCGTTCTACATAATCGGAAAGATTCTCTCCTGTATGCTCTTTGAACAGTTGGGATATAAACTTCTCGGACTTGCTCATGTGCTCCGCAATCCGATAAAGCGTCAAGTTTGCATCTCCATAATTATGTTGGATAAAACAAATCATTTCGTTTACAGTATCCGCATGTGCTCCTGCTCTTCTTCTCTGAAAATCACCGCAGATATCTTCTGTTAACTGTTTAAATTTTTCACGCAGCGAAGCGATCGTTTCAGTCATCTGAATGGATGTCACCCGAGTTTTATATTCCTCCAGCAGGGAGGCATCCAGCTTGAATTTGGGTTCGTCCAGCTTCAGAAAAGTCCCCTTCAGCTCCATGATGAACTGCTGTGTCATCTCGTAGGACAGTTCCCGCTCCTCTGTATTACGAAGAAATAATTGCTCCAGAATACGTATCGCCTCTTCAGGCTCCCCAACTTTGATTGTGTTCAGCAGCCGCTGTTCAGACTCTATCGGATAGTAGAACATTTCATTTTCCTTCATCGTATCTTCAAATCTCACCAGATGATCTGTTCCCATATGAATGGCATAATCCAGAGCTTGTTTGGCTTCGTCAAAGGAGCGCCCTGCATCATTCCAGACCTCATAAGCTGCACCTGTGCCAATTGTTGTGGATATCCGATGCTCCCGGTAGATCACTTCCATCAAGCTGTTCAGCTCTTTTTCACATCTCCCAATAGCTTCATTTAGTGGGTTCTCACCCAATGGACAGGCAAAAGCAATCTGATCGGTTCCCCAATCCGTGATTAGAACCTGAGCGTTCCACTCTGTAAGTACTTGTTTAACGAGCAGTCTTGCGACACCCAGTTCATGGATAGTTTCCTCACTGTCCGGATTGGCATATCCGTTTACCTTCACTAAGCCTGCCAAGCCCTTGCTGCTATGAAGAGAAATGTGCGCCTGGGATGAGATGACCTCCAACTCCAGTGAGGTATAGACCTCTCCGGTTAACAAACGTTTGATAAAACCGTCTCTCAATAACGGAATCTGCTCATTCATGGCGCTTTTAAGTGAGTCGTTATTCGCAATCAGATTGTTAATATGGCTTGCCAAAAAATCATATTCATTGCCCCGTCTGCCTGGGGAATCGGTGATTTGTTCCCGAAAAGAGGCCAACAGTTTGTACACGGGTGCACTATTCCGATAGGCCAGAACCAGCCCGAATAACAGTCCCAAGGCAATGGTTGCCAAAGTAAAGAACAGTGTGACTTGTTTGATTTGATCCGCTTTTGTCATGAGTGCTTTCTCCGGAATCCCTGCCATGTAATTCCATCCATTTTGACTGGACTCTATTGATATCAGCAGCCGACCATCACTTCCAGGCTGTACATTCTGCACGTTCAGCTCCGTTTCCGCATCATCACCTTCTCTCTGGCGACTCTGTGCCATTTGCTCTGCTTCGGCTTGTTCAATGCCATGGGAGAAAATGATCTGTCCTTCCGCATCGGTGACGAGAGTCCAGCCGTCATATTGATCCACAATATTTTGAGTAAGGCTGGCCATCTGATCCTGATCAATCATGACACCAATCGTGGCTTGCGGTTTGTTGAAGCTGTTCAAAGGCAGAGATTGCAGAAATGTAATGGCGGGAACGTCTTCAAGCACAGTGCCGAGTATTTCACGTTTATAGTTTCGAAGCGGTATGATTTCATTAAAGTGTGGTTGTTTGAGAATTTGGTCATGCCATTGCTCATACGACATACCGTCCAGCTGATTGGCAGCATAATAATGCTCTGGACGATAATACACGGTTCTTGGTGTAATGATGGCATTGTAGTTTGGAATGTGAATGAAGAAATGAGACAAGTAATCATTGGTACTGCTGTACATGGAGAGGCTCCGCTGCATGCGGTTCATCCCGTAGACGTTGTAAAGATCATCCGGCTTCGGGCCAGCAATTAAATTTTGCAAATCGGGATTGGCGGCAAGCTGTCTAGTAAAGGCTTCGACTTGAAGAAGATTTCGCTCAATGATCTCTTTGCCAAGACTCAGCGACTTCAAACTGTTCTCAATGGAGCTGGAACGAGCCGCTTCAATGGAAGCTCGGTAAGAGGCATATCCCGCAATTTGAGGAATCATCAGAATGACAAGATACGATATGAGGAAACGGCGGAACACGGGTGAAAATTTGGACCATAGGAGCTGCATATGTACCCTCCCTTTTTTATCAAGCGCTTACATTCCTCTGTGATAAGGTAGCTGTTCCATGATACAACGGGTATTTCTTCCTGGTGAAGGTACAACTTCTTCCTTATGGTACATTTACTTACTACAGCCTACAATGCTTGCATAATAATAATTGTCTTTTTGCGTTTGGCGCACAAATATAGTGGTATCTACCTTGGGACGGCCTCCATGCCAAAGCATCAAAATGTACGCAAAAAACCTCCCCAAGACAAAGAGTGGCTTGGGGAGGTTTTTGTTTAACATTATGCTTTTTAATTGCTGACGGCAACAAATTTCCATTGCTGGTTAGTTGCACCCATATAGGTGTTCTGCTGCAGCTTGGCTCCATCCGAAGTGGAAGCGTTGGCGACTTCAATCGCTTTATTGCTGTTCACGTTGATGATACTCCAGTATCCGTTTCCAAGGTCATTCACTTTGAAATGCTGAGCGGTTGTGTTCAGATTGCTCATGAGCTGGACCACTTCCCCATTGGTGTTGGTACCGTTGCGAATGTCGATGACTTTGTCAGGTGAGTTCACACTTGTCAAAGTGTAGTTGCCGCTGCCGATCGAGGTCAGTACCCACTTCTGAGGGTTGCCGCCCAAATCACTCCACTGCTGGAGCTGAAGATTGTTTTCGTTTTGACCACCTGGGACATCAATAACCTTGTTGGAATGCCGGGCTACAATTTTATAGGTAGCACCGGATACAAGACCTGTTGTTGGTCCACCTGTTCCACTGCCCGGGTAAGTCTGAGCACGTTCATGGTACCAGTTAAACAGGAATCGTCCCATGGCACTCCGTGAAGCATCTCCATCCCATTTCAGTCCAGCAGTTGGGTCGGCAAAGGAGCTTCGTGGTCCTTCACTTAAAATGAATCCGTTCATATGAGCTGCAATGCTGACATTGCCTGATGCGTTGAAAATCGTTTTGGTATTGGTGCCAAAACCTTCATTGCTGCCATTAAATAAGTTCCAATAGGCCGAATCGCCAGGTTTGTTTTTGAACCAGGTTACCTCGGTAATATTAATCGGATACTTGTCAGCGGCTGCCTTCACGTTGGTATTCCACTGGTCTTGCAGGATAGAGAAGTTGTCATATGCCCCATAACCAGGGTACCAGTGAACCGCATATCCATAGTTATTGAGCGGATCAGTCAATGGATGGCTTGCCGTCAAGCTGTAAAATTGGTTGTATCCCAGACCTGCCGCCCAGATGACGTTGTCCGCACCTTTGCTGCGAATTGTTGAAATCATGGAATTTTGGAAATTACGCAAGTCATTCCAGTGATCCACAAAGTCATTTTCCCCGTTGTATCCACCCCAATGTCCATTGGCATAGGATTTCACCGGTTCGTTGATCAGTTCGAAGTGAACGTTGTCTGCACTTTTGATTTCCGGGCGTGAAGCGAGATAACCCCAGATTTCGTTGAATTTTTGCAGGTTGGCAGGTGTTGTTGCCTGATCATCCTTCAATGTGAAGTCCAGTCCCAGGACAACATAGACACCTTTAGTTTTGGCATATTGAATGTACGGAATAATTACATTTTGCGTAACGGTCTGCACACCGGCAAAGTTATATGTACCAGCAGCCACATCTCCCATGTCCTGACGATCGATGAACAGACGTACCTGATTCATATTCCAGCCATGATTGCTTCCGTACTTTGCGCTGGTGTCAGCAAAAGTATCGGTAATGTCTTTCAGATAAGCCAGTGTAGCTGCATGACGGTTATTGCCGTGCAGATTGAGATAATAATTGCTGTCCTGATATGTCCAGTAGGCACCTGAGGGTTGATGCCAACCGTTCAGTAGCACAGGCTGGTTGTTGCTGTTCACCAGGTTTTTGCCGTTTACGTGCAGCTTGCCCATCGGCATGCCCACCCATGCTTCGGCACGGCTGCCTCCCCATGGAGCAATTGTGATCAATAAAGCCAGAATGAGTACAAGTTTACAAGATGTCATGAACTTCTTCACTTTAATTCCTCCTGATCTGATATATTGCCTTGCCATATTGCGAGGTAAGCTCCGTCAGAGTATCTCTGATCAAACATATCGCTCAGTCGGTGCCCGCTCCCGCAATCCGTTCCACACCAGCAGGGGGATCCTACGTAGGGAAGGGTCGCGGTTCTGCTGTGAGCAGACGTTCATGAGATTGTTGCATGCCCCCTTTTCACAGATGGAATATTGCATGAAGTTCCTCCTCCCTCTTCCAGTCTGATTCCACTCCAAACGCACAGAAGAACTTAATTTAACCGACGATTCCCGTACGCTCTACACTCTCTACGAAATATCGTTGCACAAACAAATAGATGACGATCAAAGGCAGAATGGCAAGAAGAATTCCTGTATCCTGGATCATGCTCAGATAGAACGGATCGGCCTGGGAAGCTGCACCGTCAGTAACCTGCTGGGCCAGATTATACGGAAGGGACGATAACTGGGTTGACATGACTTTACTTGAAGTCAGATAAGTTGTCGTATAAAAGCTGTCGTTCCACTGCCATACGAAGGAAAACAGCATGACTGTTACCATGGACGGAATGGCATTAGGTAGCATGATTCTTGAAAATGTTCGCCCGATGCCCGCACCGTCCACATAGGCCGCCTCCTCCACTTCCTTCGGAATACCTCTGAAGAATTGCCGGAAGATAAAGATGTACAAGCCGGCTTTAAGTGAATTGGCCGTAATCGCTGTCAGAATAAACGGCCAATAGGTATTAAGCAAATTAACAGGTTTTCCGGCTATAAGCGTCATAAGCCCCATCAGGTCAAAGCTTTTCAGATTCAGGTATACCGGAATGAGAATGGTCGTTGGCGGTACAAGAATCGTCAGAATTACACCAGCAAACAGCCAGTTGCTTCCCCTGAATTTCAGTCTGGCGAATCCGTATCCTGCAAGTGCACAGGATGCTGTAGTCAGCAGTGTAGTCGTTGCAGACAGGGCAAACGTATTAAACAGCGTTGCCCAGTAATCCATTACGCGTATCGCCTCTTTGAAATTGTCGATGGAGAAGTTCTGTGGAATCCACACCACCACTGCTGAATACAGATCTCCTTTAGCTTTGATGGATGTGGAAACCTTCTGAAATATGGGAAACAGGATAACGAAGGAAAGGCCGGTAATCAGAACGAATCGGATCATGGCCCACAGCCAGCCTTTCCAATGCTCCAGCGATAATAATCGTGATGTTGTCACGTGGGACACCCTCCTTTCTAATCTTGATAGAAGACTCGCTTCGAGAAAATGATGTTTACGATAACCAGAATGATGGCAATGGCCAGAAAGTAGACCCATGCCATGGCAGAACTTAATCCAAAGTCAAATTTGACGAAGCCGGTATCCCGGATCAGTTCCGTCATGGCGTTATTGGCAAACGAATCAATGATTGTATAGATCGCATTGACAAAAATAAGCGGGCTGACCATCGGGAACGTAATTTTCCAGAAGGCTTCATAACCCGTCGCCCCTTCCATCTTCGAAGCCTCATACAATTGAGGGGAAATCGTCTGGATCCCTGCCAAAAAGATCAAAATCTGTACACCGGATTGACTGACGATCTGATAGATCCGATCTACGGCGCTGCTCAGATACGTAACGATCCAATCGCTCACTCCGGCGTTAACCATCAGATTTTCGAGTTCAAATGTCCCGAGTGAGCTTCCACCTGTGCTGCTCTGATTAACCGCTTCAATCAGGCTGGTGCTCTCCAGTGTCATAATCACTCCCGATGCCAGAATAACGGGCAGGAAAAAGATCGACCGCGCTACAGCCCGGCCCCTGAACTTCTGATTCAGGATAACGGCAAGGAACAGACTGAAGATAACGATAAGCGGTACGTTGATGAGCACGTCTGTGATCGCCTCAATTAACGCACGGTTAAAGCTTGTATTGACGGTCAGCGCCTGAATGTAATTGGCAACACCGTTGAACTGAATCGCTATGCCTTCCGCGTTAGCCTGAATTGTACTCATGCTGTATCGCAGAGAGGCTAACAGCGGAATGAAGAAAAACAATACAAAACCAATGAGCCAGGGAAGCACGTAGATTACGCCCCACATGGCTTTCTGCTGAGCATACGTACGACTTCCCCATTTCCATTTCAGGAGCGTCTTCAGAGCTGCTCACCACCAGTCACATAGCTTTGGGCTTCCACTGTATCGTTGTCAACTTCTACAGAGAAGTCGTTATAATTGACGATTACGAACCCGCCACCTTCATATGTTGTCCGAAAGACGCCCTCCTCCAGGGATTCATGGGACATCATGGAACGTCCGGCAAACGGTTGGTTTACCTGGTTCACCTCGTTGTAGATCTCGGCAGCCAGATCGATCCATTGCTCATAATTTGCCGCGTAGAGATCATCATAATCCGTTTCTTTCACAACATGGTTTGGCGCATTGAACCATGCAAAGTAAGGACTGGCTCCATATTCAATCAGCTTCAGCACATATTGCCTCGCATTGGTATATGTGGAGAGATTGTATGGCGTCCCCGTATAACCGATGCTGCCGTGTACAACGAGCTGATAGAACGGAATCTCTTCGTCCTCCAGCTTGAAACGACTGCTGGTCATCGGTGCATCTGTCAGACCAGTTACATACGGCAGGGCATAAGCGTTCCCGCCTTCAGCAACAAGCGAGCCAGCCTGCTGCCCGATCTGTTCCAGTGCCTTCTTCACGGAGCCGAGCGCTTGTGTTCGGTCCACCAGCTTTTTCGGATTCATATCGCTGTTTAACTGAGCTGCCAGGTCATTCAGGCTTAGCGACAGTCCATCCTTTTGAAGGGACCTCAGCTCATCTAACATGTCTGCCGTCACGTCCTCCAGCATGTTGGGCGAAAGCACATAGGATGGTGATCGATCCCGGTCACGCCGCTGGATGGCCTGGTTCATCGGATACAAGACCGCCGGTTCCTGAGTTAATGTGCGTGAAGCTTCTTTGGACGGTTTAAACCCTTTTTTGGATTGCACATTCAGCAGAGTGATATCGGGATAGAAACCGATGCCCGCTTCTTGTGTGTATGCGCTGAAATCCCGCAATCCCTTTTTCCCGCCTACCGCGCCATCTACTTGGATGGAATCCGGCAGTCGATGATGAAGTCCGCCGTTAAGCCATCCCGCATAGCGCACCTGAATATTGGATACCTTCTTCTCCGTCAAGGCGGAAAGAATATTTTTGGCTTCATCAAACGTGGTCAAAGCCTCCGTTGAATCATACGGTATGCCAAGCATATGCTGCCTTGTTGTCATGCCACCGAACAGTTGCAGATAAAAGGGAACGTTACTCTGCTCCTTGCTGGCATTCAGCTCGGGAAGTCCGCCGTTTTGCACCAGATAATCCCGATAGAGAGATGCAAGCCCTGAGTACGAGGCCTTATCCGCCCCCACAAAAGCATATCGAACGACGAAGTCGGACGCGGTCGGTTTCTTCTGGAATTTCGGAAGTGTACGAACCATATCACTTGCCTGAAGCGTCACATGGCTCTTGTTAACCACATAGAAGCTTGGATATACGTTGTTGTAACTGTTCAGTTTGCCGCTGATATCGGCATTCACAACTGCAACGGCATCTCCTTCTTCAATGATTCCCAGGAAAGCTCCCTCTTTTCGAATCAGTCCAAATACCGGCAACCTGGCTCTGGCTTCATTCGAACTTGCTTCCCGCAGTTTCATGGTCATATCCGGTCCGTATATGTCTTGTTGATAGGCAGGATACTGCAGCTTGCCATTGTTAAAATGGATTAGCGCTCCTGAACCGTCCGGCACCAGTATGGAGCCCTCTTCTTCTGAACCCCCGGCCCCGAAATAATCCAGTACAGATATGCTGTTGATCGGATATTCCTCCGGAAAATGAATGCCTGAGGACGGAACACGCACGAGCAGATCCTCTCTATCCAGCTCATATTCCATCGTAAGCATAAACAGCCGTGGTCCACTTCGTTCCTCTTCAATGCCGAACTCAGCATGATCCTGAACCAGATCCTCTGGTGTGTAACCGGCTGTGTCAAAAGCCTTCAAGGCCCGGGACAATTGCAATCCTTGCATCGCCTTATCAATCCGGACGTAAGCGCCTTCATCCTTGTCTTCCGCATAGCCGACCTTCAAGGCCCGTTGTCCGGCCTTGTCTAGCTGTGCAAGCAGCTTTTGTTCAAATCGCTCCTTGCTGATCTTCATCGGCAAGTCTTCTATAGATCGCTCAGTGCTTCCAAACTGGTAGCGGACCCGCACGCCGCTTGGCAGCACCTCGTAGCTTATCTGCTTGTGTGCAACACTATCCGTGAAGGAATTCACGGTGCTGCTCTGTCCGAGGCTGTTGAAGAAGCTGAGCTTTGTTTGTGATGACAACAGGTCTTTGTTTATCCCGGCTGCAACCCCATCCTGCTCACGATCTGCAGGATTGCTGCGCCAGATCTGGCCGCTCTGCGTGTGAATCACTGCAATCTCGGCAGTCTCTTCGTTAATGAACAACTGCAGCGCAGCATTCTGCGCAATGCCTACCATGCCGGGAAGGCGGACATCGCTGAACGATGATTTCAGTTTCTCTCCGGGAGGCAGGGAGGGAAAGTCCGTCGGATCAGCGGCAGTCACTGTCTCATGAGCGAGCGGTGTTGGCGAGAATTGACAACCGCCAAGAAGCAGACTGCCCGCGAGCAGCATTCCTGTTATTTTTTTGGCTACGGCATATTTCATAACAAATTCCTCCTCCCTTAGCCCCGAAGCACTAATTCCTGATAGATGGTTACGACAAACGATACAATCTGCTGTACAAGACTGAAGAATAACAGGCACAGAAATGCCATAAACGCCATCGCTACAAGTGTCAGCAGCATCGTGAGCACCGTTTTGGCTGGTGTGTACTGATGAACCGTCATATTCCCCACAAATAACAGATATACCGTCCACGCAACGGCGAGTGCATTGGAGAAATAATAAAAGGCAGTTTCCTGCGCAGAGATCACAAGACTCAGCCAGATCCATGGGAAATGAATGAGGAACAACGGTACCAGTGCAAAGCACGTTGACATGAAAATTTCGGAGAACTTGCCTTCCCCGTCCATCAATGTGGTTAACGACCAGTTGGCCACACACCAAAACAGTACCGGTATAATGACATATACCATTTCGAGCAGACTGTTCAGGTACTTTGGATTACTGAGATTAATGAGAAAACCGCTGTACTGGGCATGCAAAATCTTGGTGATGACCAGAAGCACCAGGATCATGAAAGCAATCAGCAGTGAGGTTCTCTGGTTCCGTTCATATTTCAATTCCCAGTATCCGTCAAACGGATGAAATATCAGATGCAGCGGGTACTGGTACAATTGCTTACTTGATGCCTGCATTCGTAGTCCTCCTTTTCTGCCTGCGAACGATGATGACGGTGACAATCGCAGCGACAGCCAGGAATATACCGGACATCATCCATGAAAAATGCTCACGCATCAGCTCTTTGCGGTACAAAAGAAAAGCTTTGGAATACCCTTTTGGCTCCATGCTGCGCTTGAAATATTTCGCAGACTCGGCATATTCCTTCTGACGAAGCAATGCTTTGCCAATTCCCGCATACGCGTATTCCAAGTTAGCGTTCATTTCAGCAGCTTGGGCAAACAGCACCGAAGATTGATCTTCATCACCGTTATAGTAGCTGCGCACCGCTTCGTGGAGCGTACGTCCGTATTCGGTTGTTTGAAAGACAGTGATTTCACCCAGCGCTTTATCCAGAACTAACATCCGGTCTCCCGCACGTTCCAGGGCAACAGGTGTATTAAATTGGCCCAGCCGATTCCCGATGCCGCCATAAATATGGAGCAGGTAACCGTCTCCATTGTAGGTGAAGATTCGGCCCTTGCTGGAATCCAGTACGGAATACATGTCACTGTCACCCACATCCACATCAATCAGGCGGGATGGCCCTGCTTCCTGGGTATACAGCAAATCACCCTGCGGAGTCTGATATCCTTCTCTGCGCAAAATGTCTGTACCCTGGGCATTCAGCTTCTTGACCGGATCTTTGCCGCGATCCCCGCTAGTGGCGTAGATGAAGCCCTCTTCATCCATATCCAGATTGGTAAATTCCGTTGGAGTGAACATGACCATCTGACTGCGCTGCTCACGTGTGGCGAAGCGTTTCCACAGATACTCCACCGGGTCCACCTGAACTCTGTTCGCTCCAATGAAGGAAGAGAATGTACCATCGGCGCTGAACTCCATGAATCCATCAAATACACCTTCGGCCATGACGTATATACGATCTCCTTTGTCCATAACAATCCGCATCGGTTTAAACTGGAAGTCTGCTTTTAACAGATCCGATTTCGGTTCAGACACGATCTTGACAAGCTTCCCCTGTTCATCCAGATGCACCACCCGGTGATTATCCGAATCAGCGACCAGCAGATGGCCTTTTTCCGTGACGTACAATCCCTGTGGATTTTTAAAATGATCTTCCTTGCCTTCCTGCTCAAATGAATCAATCGTCCGTACCAGCTTGAAGTTGCGATCCATCTCAATGATGCGGCCATTGCCCGAATCGAGCACAAAGACGTGCTGATTGGCGGTAACATGCATGTCACTTGGCTCTTTCATAGGAGTTGTGTTCAGCTTCTTGCCGGTGATAATGGTTGTTGCCTCATATGCCGCCGGTGAAGGAACTGCGTCACCCCAGAAGGAATAATGATACGCATCCGTTTTACCGTCTGCACTCACATAGGGCGCCTCTTGAACGAACAACAGGAGGCAGATCATGCCCATGATGATCGATTTACGTTTTTTCCATGTGCTTCTCCGCACCTCGCTGCCTCCTTTCTACTCTTTCATGCCCGAAGTGGCCATCGTCTGCATAACACTGCTCTGAGAGATAATAAACAGAGTGATCGGTACAATCATCAGCAGCAAGGCAACAGCCGCACCTACACCGGCTCTTGCAATCCCTCCCTGCACAATCTGACTGAGCGCATAATGCAGCGTTTTGAGATTTTCACTGTAAATGAAACTCCCGCCATCCGTTCCCCATAATGCTGGAAACTGCAGGATCATAAGCGTGAGCCATGCTGGCTTTACATTGGGCATCACGATGCTCCAGAATATACGATATTCATTGGCTCCATCGATTTTGGCTGCCTCCAGTAACGCATCGGGAATCTGCTCCATGAACTGTTTCATCAGGAAAAGTCCCAGTGAGAACGCCAGTGATGGCACAATAATGGAAGCGTGAGTGTTAATCCATCCAAGCCAGGACATGACCATGTAGTTGGGAATCGCCGTAACATGCGGCGAGAACATCAGGGACAGAATGACAATGGTGAACAACACTTTGGAACCCGGAAAACGATATTTCGCCAGCGGATAAGCCGCTGCAGATGCAAGCAGGATATGCCCCGCTGTGCCAAGTATCGTAATGAGCAATGTGTTGGCAATATAGCGGGATAACGGCACCCACGAATTACCCATGAGGTTGATCAGATCGGCAAAATTCTCCGTTGTCGGATTGTTCACCCAGAAGCGTGGTGGGAAAATAAACAGCTCATCCAGCGGCTTGAATGCATTGTTGACAGCATAGATGAGCGGAAGCACCATAAAGGAGCCGAACACGCCCAGCAATGCAAATAACATCAGGCTGACGGTAAATGACCGATTAAGCCTTTTTGGCATGCCAAACACGGCACGTACTTTGCTGGTCATCGTCATTCACCTATCTTTCTAAGCATTTTTTGCGTGAAAACGTTTGTACCCAGCATCAGGGCAAACAGGACCGTTGCGATGGCCGAGGCATACCCCATCTCGAAACGAATGGTTCCGAAGTCCATCAGATGCGTGACAACGGTGTGCGCCGCATAGTTCACGCTCGGGAAACCCGCCAGTGCGATGGAGATCTCAGCTACGGCGAAGGAAGCAGTAATCTGCATTACCGCACCAAACATCAACTGCGGTCTCATCGAAGGCAAGGTGATGTACCAGAGCTCCTGCCAGCGGTTTTTGATCCCGTCTACGGTTCCTGCTTCAACCAGAGAACGATCAATGGTTTGCAGTCCTGCAATAAAGGCCAGGAAGCTGGTTCCGAGGCTCAGCCACAGCTGTACAATAATGACGATTGCCAGTACATACTTCTCGTCTGCGAGCCATTGGATCGGTTCCAGTACGACGCCAAGGCGCATCAGGAAGCCATTCATATACCCGTAGCTGTCACCCGAGAAGATGATCAACCAGATGAAGAAAACATTGCCCGATATGGATGGGGCATAGAAAACCAGCGTCATGACCGCCCGAATTTTAGGAGACAGCTCATTGATGATCCACGCAAACAAAAAGCAAGCTATATAACTGACAGGGCCTGTTATTACGGCAAAAAGCAGTGTGTTTTTGAGCGCGATGAGAAATACGTCATCGTTCAGAAAAAGCCGGGAATAGTTCTGCCAGCCGACAAATCGCGGCAGCTCCAGCATATTGAAGTGAAAAAAGCTGAGCCCGAGTGAAATGCCGACCGGAATGACCGTAAACAAGAAAAAAATCAGCATAAACGGTGCCATCAATACATAATAATGCCTGCTGAGATACAGATCCCGCTTCAATAGGGACCACCAGCCGACCTGGCGGGTATGAACGGCAGGAGCGGCGGCTGTCTTGGTTGTTTTAGCTTGCAACCGTTACCCTCCCTTTCCTCTATTTCAGATTAAATTCTTTGCGTTTCAACTCAATTTCGTCATCGATGTACAACACATAGTCCGATAAGGCTTCACGTGGATTTTCATTTGCATTGACCACTTTGCGGAAAGCATTGTCCAGATGTCGTCCCGTGAAATAACCTCCGGGAAGCTGCGGGATTCCCTGTACCCATTCCCATTGTTTCTCGAGATTTTGATAATCCTTCACAGGCCAAGGCAATTGTTTCAAGGCTTCGATATTGGCCGTCGGGTAACGGGCAGCCGCTCCCATAAGGCCTTCCATTTCTCTCCCGTATTCAATCTGGGTCTGCTCATCCGTCCACCACTTCATGAACTTCCACGCCGCTTCCTTGTCGTCGGCATTTTCGAGCATCATCACCGCGCTTGTTGCGCTGGCCACTTCGTTCCGTATGGACCCATCCGGAAGCTGTGTGCCCGGAACAATCGTAAAGTCCCAGAGATTGCGGATTTCCGGTGCCATAACCGTCAGCATGTTATACGTGGTGTAATCAGCAATCCCGATTGGCATTTCCCCGGTACGGAAGCGGTTCGGAAAGTCGGCTTTGAGCGGAAACTTGTAATTGGTATAAAATTGCGTCCAGCGTTTGAAGGCGTCCATTGAAATCTCCGAATCCAGCGCACTTTTCTTCTGGTCTTCGGTGTAGAACGTTCCGTCATTCTGATATAACAACATGGCAAAGGTTGAATTCGGAACCAGATTGGCATTGTTCAGCGTATCCTCTATCGGTAGATAAAACTCCATGTTATGCTTCTGCAGCACGGCGATGGCGTTATATACGTCTTGCCACGTTTTCGGCGGTTCGAGGCCCAGTTCATTCAGAATATCTTTGCGGTAAAATAGCATTGGAAAATGCTGCTGCTCCGGAAGGGCATATACCCCGTCGTTGTAGCGGTAAGGTGTCAATCCGCTTTCACGGAACCTGCCTGAAATTTCCTCAAAATCGGGGAACTGGCTCAGATCCGCTGTTGCATTCCTCATTGCATAGTTTACCGGAATGTCTTCGCCCATCTGCATGGCTACATCCGGTCCTTCCCCCGAGAGCGTTGCGGGCAGTAAAATGTTAGGCGGTACGAGACGTAACTGCACGGACACATCCGTATCCGGGGTAAACGAATCGTCGATCATGCCTTTCAGTACTTGGGCCTGATCCCGTCCAGTCGTGATCCATACGGTGATGGCATCCTTCTTTTGTTCCACGTTGCCAATGCTGTCGTAATCTTCGGTATACGAGGCAACATATGCACCCAGTTCGTGCTTCACCTGCTGGACGGTGCTCGCTTCCGCTTTTGGCAGCGATTCACCCGGCGGAGATACGACAAGGTAATCCAACGTAATCGGCTGTTCACGTACCGATAGAATCCATGTGCCGAGACCACCTACGTTAATTTTGAACGTATCCAGACGTTTGGGAACCGTCTCTGGTCTGGCCGCCATATCTTCAAGCTGCAGTACCATGGCGTGCAATACGGCCACTTTGTCACTTTGCTCACCCGTGGCCTTTTCCAGATAATCTGCAACGGAGCGCAAGGTGTCAGCTTGTCGTTCAAACACCTCCGTCATCTCCGGAATACGCTGTTCCAGCTGGTAATCCCGCAGTGGGTCCGGACTGTTGGAGGTGATCATTAATATTTTGCGATACATCTCATTCAGTTCCAGCACGCTGGATTCCACGGTCCGCAGCAGTGGAGCGATGTCGCCAAGTGTAACCGTCATTCGGATGCGGTGTTTCCCTTTTTCCAGATGAAACTGATATGGCTGATCTTCTCCCGAACCCAAGACCTGAGTTTGCCAAGCCGGGCTGTAGTTAAATCGAATTCGTTTCATTTCCTTAAACGGAACTTCGCCGTTAATCGTCAGGCTGCGTGTGGCATAGATGCCACGCAATTGATCCTGCTTCACCTTAAGCGCGAGTTGGTACAGTCCATCTTCAGGCACGTCGATTTCCCATTCAATCCATTCGCCCGGCAGCTTCCAGTTAATGCCCCCGATGGCGTTCATCCGAATTTTTGATACATTATAGGGCTCCAGTGAAGGGCTTGATCGGTCCGAGATCGGTGCCAGTGTAGGGGATGATTTGCTGACAGCTTCCTCCCCCTGTACTTTCAGCATGACAGAAGCCGCTTGTTTCAAGCCGAGTGAGGCATAGGTCTGCTCCAGCTCTGCATAGGACGGCACTTCATCTTCCTGGTACAACTCGATATAATTAATTGCCATACTCTCTCGTAATGAAGTAAGCGATAACTGCTGATCGCCTTTGTCAAAATAAAACTCAAACGGTTCCTCGAAGTACCCTGCGCTGTCCTTGAAGGAAGTCAGCTGCCATTCGGGCTGTTCCACTTGTCTTGGTCTGAGATCATTGCCACGATCGTCCTGTCGGACGTTATCCTCGCGATTCCCCCATACTCTGTCAAACAGAAGAATATCGGCCCCTCTGAACGGGACCTTACCGTTAAGCTCAAGCCTGCGTTCGATACCGGAGCTTTTGCCTTCTACGGGATAATAGTGAATGCGAATGTTGTACAAACCGCTCACTCGAACGGGAACATCCCAGCGAATGGTTCCGGTTTCCGGCGTAATTACGGCACTTCCGTCTAACCCAGCGTACCCTTGCACAACCTCATATTCCCCATCCTCTGCCTGAACATAAGATTCGCCTTCGATGCGTACAATTTCATCCGGTTTGGCCGTATTGTCATGAGCAGCCAGATAATGCTCATAACTGAATGAATCCTCGGTCCCCGATACCGCCTCAAAGTCTTCAAGCGCATGTACCGTTCCCGGATTACGATCCCGCGATGGATATAGTGTCCATATGGAGAGCACCAAGGCCAGGACAAGCACCAGGATTAGTCCCTTTTTCTTACGTGACCGCATGTTTGAATGTATCCCCTTTCCTCTAAGTGTTGCGAGAACTGGACGATTGACTAACCCGGACAGACCACACCTTCACTGGTGCGTTCTGCCCGTGTAACGTGATGCTTATTTGTATACCTCATCAATCGCAGCCTGGAAAGGAGCCTTGTATTTCTCGATCAACGTAGATACGGATACCCCTTCTTTGAGCTCTGCATCAAAGTCCCAGAAAGGCAAGGACGGGAATGTGTTATGGTCTAGAACCAGCATACCTTCCGCGACCTCTCTGGCGTTGTTGATATCTGCTTCATCGGTCAGATGTGTCTCCAGTGTGGATTGCCCCGGATACTCATAGATCGAATCGATCTCGTTAATTTTCTCCCAGATGTACATCAGTTGTTCCGGATTCTCTACCGCTTTAGGAATCGTTATAGCTTGGTAACGTGACTCACCGGAGTGATACGCTGTTGCACTTGGACCTTTTGGGAACGGTACAAAACCGATGTCATAGTCCTTCATATCCGTCATAATGCCTTCGACTTCGTACATGGCACCTGAATACATCAAGGTGTTACCTTGACGGAAGAACGTGGATGGCTCTGTCCAGTCACCGCCCTCAGAAGCTCTTCCGACCTTCTCGGTAGCCAGTTTGGACAGGAAGTTCAACGCTTCTTTCGTTTTTGGATCTTCCAGGTTCTGCTTATCCTCTTTGGTCAGAGAAGCCTCGTTGGAATACAGAATCGGTTCCAGCAAGCCCGTTTGAGCGAGTCCCCAAGTGTCCAGCTTGCCATCATTGTTTCGATCCTTGTTCGCTTGCTTGGCAACACTGATGAACGTATCCCAGTTCCATTCATCGGCATCCACATACTCCTGAAGTGGCTTCAAGCCGAGCTCTTGCATGAGTGTGCGATTATAGAAAATTCCGTTGATAAACGAGGACTGGTCCTCGGTAAAGCCGTAACCTTTGCCTTCATACTGCATGTATTCCTTGGTTGTTTTCTGGTTGAATACCTTGTCGTTTTTAATATAATCATCCACCGGCCATAACAGATCCTGTTTGGTCAATGCCGGAATGGCATAGTTTTTGCCCAGTCTCACCAGATCGCCAAGCGGTTCACCGGCCATCAGGGAAGCAACTACTTTTTCCTGATATTCACCGAAATCGATGGAAACGTATTCAATATTAAAGTTGTGTTTTTTCTTCAGCGCTTCGAGATTCTCAAGGCGTTGAATGTTGTCCGGGTTGTTCCCCTGTATTTCCATGTCCCACCAAGCAACAACCTTGATGGTTCTGCCGCCCATGTCAAAGTCCATTTCTGGCGTGGAGTTTTCATTCTTTGGCTCGGTTTCCGCGGGTTTTTGTTCCTCCTGTGGTGTTGTCTTTTCCGGCTCGGGTTGAGCGGTAGGTGCAGAACTGCATGCAGCAATCACCAACAAGACCGCAAATACCAGGCTCAGTAGCATGAACTTGTTTTTTCTCATCGTCTTCCCCCCTGATTGTCGTTTGCTCTCACAGTGTATCGTCACAATGAAAGCGCAAACAACCTGCCGGAATACAGATGTTTACCCGGGCTGAATATAGATTTGCGTAATTTTGCGCGAGCAAAGTGCATTAGAGGTTTTAATTGGTAAAGAAATGCACTGTCTACAAAAATATGCATATTGTATGCGCTTTCTTTTATTACCATAATGAAATTAAGTCAAATTTCAGTTAATCTAGCGCATTACAATTCAGCAGAAGGTGAGGTATTGCTTCATGTATGATATTTTACTTGTGGATTTCAGCCGTCGTTTGTGCGGAGAGTTGCAACAGATGTTGCTACGGAGCAAAGCTCAATATACTATCGCAAATTGTGTGTTCTCATCGGCCGAGGCTTTGACCGCATTGTCAGAACGAGACTTTTCCCTTGTTATGGTACATACAGAGAGGTTTGATACCGCGGGGCTCTGGTTATGCAACAACATTCGAAAGAAAAGTCAGATACCCATCCTCCTTATGGGTGGAAGAGATCACTTCAGGTTTGTACGCAAAGCCCTGACGTATCAGGTAAATGATTATCTCCCGTATCCTGTTAGTCCCTCTACTTTACTTAACAGTCTGCATGGACTTCGATCCCACCTTGAAACCGACCCGGCACACAAAACGTCGTCGTTCTTCAAAACACCCGTTCAAATGAATGGTAAACCCATGCACTCCAGTCATGTCATTCGTATCGTCAAGGCCTATGTACGGGATCATCTGAGTGATGAAATCACGCTAAAGAAGATCTCTGACATGCTTCATTTTAACTGTGCGTACCTTGGACAGAAGTTCAAGCTGGAAGAGAAGATGTCTTTCAATGATTATATGCTCCAGCAACGTATGGAAAAGGCCCAGCAGTTGTTGTCTTCCACAAATCTGCGAATATATGAGATTGCTATTGAGGTAGGCTATAAGGATATTGATTGGTTCTATAAAAAGTTCAAAGCGTATGCCGGATCGAGTCCCAATGCATATAGAAGACAAAAAATCAACACGGCCTAAGGTGAAACGCCGAATCGCTTTGTTTATCAAGTAGATAATAACCACAAAAAAAGCAGGCTGAAGAATACATCCTGCTTTTTTTTGTGGTTATTTGGGTTTGGTCAATTCCAAAGGATTCACCATTAACGTACCAAAAGGGATTCCCGGTATTCTTGGGGAGTCATTCCCGTTATTTTCTTAAAAAGTCGGGTAAACGAATGTGCAGCCTCGTACCCCACTTGAAGTGCGACCTCACGTACCATAAGATTTGTGTTCTGAAGCAATTCTTTGGCTTTCCGTATTCGGCAGTCGTCAATGAACTCTGACACGTTTATCCCCATTTCCTGCTTAAAGAATCGCGATAGATAGGATGGATTAAAATGATGAAGTTCAGCCAGTCTCACCAGAGAAAGATCTTTCTCAAGGTTCTCCTTCACGTAACTGCACAAGGAATGAATCACGATGTTGGCGCGTTCTTGTTCATTGGATCTCTTGAATCGAACTAGTTCGTCGGCAACAAGGTAGAGATATTGTACAGCATCTTTCATACAGGTATACTCCCCCAAATGAAGCAAACTTCGCTGATCTGGTATTTTATCTTGGAGCCCCCATCGATTGATTGTCGAATGCAACAACAATGCCAGATGATAATATGTCTCCATAGCGCGTTCCATCGTAATCTCCTGTTGCAACAGTTCTCCAGCAAGCTCCTCAAAACTATCGTAAAATGGTTGAATTCGCCCCGTTTCCAAATAGCCCGACATAATCTCGATTCGGCTTGAGAGCCGGATCGCTTCTTTGGGTACACCAGCCGAAAAATCATTGCGAAGATCGGTGAGTACCATGGATACACCGTCTCCAATTTTCATCCACTGGAGCAATCTCAGCCGTTCATATTGTTTAGTTAACTCGGACCAGTCGCAGCTTCGCCCACTTAATGAAAAAGCAATGGATACGCCAAGGGATACCATGCAAGCTTCCTGTACCAGTTCCAATGTCCCCTCCAGAAATCGCACAAGTTTATCATTCGCTATCTCTTGCTCTTGCTCCTGCTTCGGCTGAAGCAGCCAGATCGTATCCCCATGATGGTCCGTTACACTGACGTACACTGTACGCTCATGCATTAGCGAAGAGCCGATAATGCGCACAGATTCCTGGAGTTGTGTGAGCTCCGATCCTGTTTCTGGTGGGGTGTTAAACCGACCCAGTATGAGATACACTGGCGAGTTCACCTGCAAGAGAATATTTCGTTTCGTGAATTCATCTCGCATTACAAGCGGATTAGATATGATTGTAGTACAATCCTGAAGTAGCTTCCGCAAATATTCCTCTTGCTGAATCACGGCAAGCTGGGAGTTTACTTCACGAGATCGTTCCAATAATTCAAGCATACTGTGACTCTGCCGGATCTCTTCCATCACATTTTCGACAACAGACAGTACCTTGTCATAGCCTTCCGTTTTGAGCAAATAACGCACATTGGACATCTGAAAAGCTCGATAGGCATAATCAAAATCGCTATGTCCTGTCAGGAAAATGACGCGACAGTTCGGCCAGCTAGCTTGAATCTGCTCGGTCAGTTCCAGGCCACTCATCCCCGGCATGCGGATGTCCGTTAACACGATATCGATTCTTGATCTACGCATCCAGGACAAAGCTTCAGCGGCGGAATAGGCCTTGCATACGTCAAGCCGGTCAGGCATATGTCTGGCAAACGTTTCATAGAGACTGTCCGTAATAATTTCCTCATCATCTACAATTAAAAGTCGATACATTCGTTTTCTCCCTCTTTCCACTGGATTCGAATTGTGACTTTTAATCCCTGCAGTTCACTTCTGGATAGGAAAAGGCCACTTCCTTCTCCATACGTCAGGACCAGACGTCGGTGTATATTCATTAAGCCAGTCATTTCTTCTGTACCTCCGTCTTTATGCATACGTTGTTGGAGAACATGGATGTGTCCTTCCTCTAACTCATTCCCGTTGTCCTCCACCGTGATCTCGGCATGCGAACCTTCAAGATTGAATCGGATGAGTAGAAGACCGGAATCCGTATTCTTTTCCAGGCTGTGTTCATAGGCGTTCTCAATAATGGGTTGAATGATGAGCCTCGGAACGTGAATATGTTCCATATTAGCAGGTAGTGTCCCGAAATCGACCTTGATTCGTCTGGAAAATCGCAACTGTTGAATATCCGTATAGATTCGTGAATGCTCCACTTCCTCTTTCAACTGGACATGATCTGTTTCATTCCGGGTAATGAACCTGAAATACTCACCAAGCATGTTAGTGAATTGCTCAATACGTTCTGTTTCGCCTGTTCTTGCAAGCGAATTTAGAATAAAGAAGCTATTGTACAAAAAATGAGGATTAATTTGGGATTGGAGCTGTTTCAATTCGGCCCGTTGCATCATCATTGTTTTTTTGAAATCTCGATCGATCAGAGATTGAAGATTTTCAATCATCTGATTGAAACGGGTGTAGAGGAAGCCAAACTCGTCCTTTCGATTGTGCGCGATGGGAACATCAAGTACGCCTCCCTCCATTTTTTTGAACCTTTTCACCAACAATAACAATGGAATGTGGATCAGCTTGTAGCTTGAATAGAGATAAGCCGTGATCGCAACAAATGATGTAATGGCAAATAACCAAGCCCAATGATAGAACTTGCTAAGTGGTCTGGTTACAATTTCTTCAGGCAAATATGTAGCTACGGATATTCCCAGCGAGTCCATATGCAACTGACTCACATGATACATGGTGTCCCCCACTTTCATCCGAAAACCATCAAGTGTACCTTTTACACTGTGCTCACGGTAATTCGCCAGAATAACACTACTTTCTTGCTTATCTGTGATGGCATGTCCCGTTTTGTCCTCCATCAGAAAAGTTGAACTCTCCGGGTACAGATTAAGCCGCGTGAGTTCATTTTGAAAATGCTCGGTATCCAGTTCCACTTGAATGACAAAAAGCGGCGCTTCTTCTCTCTTGCCTGTCAACCGGACTGCACTCAAGTTCAGAGTGTCCTCTTTCACAGTGAATCGTGTACCTTTTCCTTCTGTGCCTGAACTGAAGTACAGATACGAACTTTTATCGAAATCGTCGATGCCTTGTGTCGCGGATATACTTTTGTCGACTGTAGGGATATGTACATGAACGTTCTTGATGTAAGCCGTGCTGTTTTTGAACGTAGCGAGCCGTTCCGATAAATAATTCAACGTATCACGACGCTCAACCTGATCCATCATCTCCCAGAGAATAGCCAGACGATTCAGTTTACGATCCTCGACGATATCAAACTGCTGTAACTCCATCCATTCCAGCTCCCTGTTCAATTCCACGACATATTGGTTCAATCGTCTCTCCGTTGACAAGGATATTTCCTGGCTTGCATTATCATAACTCCAGTGATATAGATACACGCCAAGAAGAATAAGGGGAAGCACAAATACGAGATAGGTGAAGATTAAGCGTGCAAATATACTGTTAAACCATGATTTAGCAGGGATCTTGATCAATACATCACCTCCAATGCCAAAAACTAAATTAGTTCCTTATATGAGTAAAGTTAATGAGAACGTTAGTGCTCCTTTGGCTTGTTGGTTGTATACCACGCGTTAACTTCCGATGTAATCTGATCTCCGCCCAGCTTGCGCCAGTTCTGTACAAATCGATCAAACTCATCTATTGGCTTACCGAGAATAATGTTCATATAAGCTTCAAGCTGAAGATCCCGAAGAATAATCTGTCGATCAACCATCGTGTCCGTAATACCGCCCGTGAACTCATCATAGAGAAGTTGGTCGTTTTTCTCATATGAATCTGCAATGCTAAAGGCACCCGAAGGTCCATAGGTTTGTTTCCAACCCCAGCCGCTATCCACACCTTCCGATTCATAGGCTGCAATTCGTTTGTGAATGGCGAGAGCTTCATTCTGGAGAACAGAGAAGTCTCCTGTGCTTCTGGCATCACGAATTTGTTTGTAGGCATCTATATTTTTATTGCCGGGAAAAGGCGTAACCGGTGAGAGCATCCACACGGCTCGGGAATCATCATTGTAATAGGCTTCGTACTCTGCCTCATCCCCCCAGTTCGTTTCGAGATGCAGATTCATGAGCTTAACGACAACTTCCGGGTTAGAGAACCCTTTTTTTACAGCAAAGTATTGCCCTGTGTTAGAACGGAGAGGTACCTTGAGGTCTTTGCCTGACTTTGCAGTAATTGGATATGCCTGCCATTCTACATCTGTATCTGTAGCCCGTGTAGTCTGAAGCATAAAGGATGTCCACTGTTCGCCGTAGAGCATCCCTATTCTCCCATCCTGAACCATACGAAACGCCTTGCTGCCACTTTTGTAACCAAAATCTGGATCAAATTGGCCTTCGAGATACATCGTTTGCAATACTTGCAACGCCTCGCGAACTTCAGGCTGTATGCCTCCATAAGTGAGGTTTCCTTCTGCATCTTTGACCCATATATTAGGGAAGGCACCATATCCGGACATGAATCCTGCAGCTCCCATAACGGGGTCCCATAAGTGATTCGTTAGCGCCAGTCCGTACGTATCCCGCTCTCCGTTCCCGTCGGGATCTCTCTGTGTAAACGCTTTCGATATTTGAAGCACATCTTCCAGCGTTTCAGGCGGCCGTAGCCCCAGATGCTCCAACCAATCGGTTCTAATCCACAGGTACTGCGCAGTCTCAATGGAGGAAGATGATTCGGGAATCGCCATAAGTTTGCCGTCAATGGTTGCCGCGTCGAATGCTCCTCTTCCCTCCGCCTCCAAAATACTCTTTGTTAGTGGGGAAGCGTACTCTTGGTACACATCGGTTAAATCTTCGATCATTCCAGCATTGCTTAGTTGTCTAAGTTGATATGGATTCACTTTGACCACATCCGGGAAACGTCCTGCAGCGAGGGATACACCCAGCTTCTGACTATACACATCCCCGTTCGCAATCCAGTCATAATGAATTTGAATACCTAGTTCTTTTTCGTACAAACGAGTCCAACGATTATCCAGCATCGTCTCACCAGGCAACTGGTTAATCATTCGCTCAAGGTCATCTCCAGTTTCCCTGACAAAAGAGACCTCTATGGGAGGAGAATACCTCTCAATCGAAGAGGGAAGTTGAATCTGCTGCCCATCTGGCTGCGGATGATATTGTTTGGAGTTCCCTTCGGTATGACCTGCTGGAATGGACACAGCAAGAAACAGAATGAAGGTCCATCTTGTTATGTCCAGACATCTCTTATACATGATGACATGCCCCCAGTTCGGTTTGAACATCTCTCTTCTCTCTGTCGATTTGAATCCATATCATTGTACAACAACTTATACCCATTGAATACGAAAAGCCGCTGTTCGGCGGCTTTTACAAATTCTCACTGTTCTCATCATTGTGCTCAATCAGGATGAATCACGCGATATTCGAAACTCGAAAAATCAGCTGTTCCTCCAACCATTTCGGTTGAATATAGGAACAACCCTATCCGGCAACCCATAAAATGATCCAGTTTATATATCATTTTATGGGCAATCCCTATCTCTACCCATTCAGTCCCATCGAAGTAGGCAAAAGAGCACTCATCCAGATTGTTCTCAAAATTTCCGTATGCTTTCAGTTTAACTACGGGGTCTGATACCGGAACACGTGAATGTTCAGCAGCAGGCTCCTGATCGATCAGATTACCAAATATCGTTGAATCTACACTATCTCTAGCATGCATGACCAAGTAAAACTTACCTTCCTGTCTCGTAAGAGCGATCATACCGTATGAACCGATCAGGAAGCACAGTCCCGCAAAATCTCCATCCTTCAGATGACTGCCATCCAGCGTGACCGTTGCTTCGCAAGCGGGCCCCATGGAACGCTGGGTTAGTGTGTTTACGGCAAACGTCAGATTTGGGCTGATCTGTCCAGTACGAACACGATAAACTCCCGGTTTCTCTGTAACGGACCAGAGTTCATCATGAGGTGTATGGTTCCATTGCCAAAAATCGCGTAGGCGTACACTTCCATCTTCTTCAGCTTCATAATTGAAACGGTCGCTGCCTACCAACGGGTTATAACGGTGCTCAGGTCTGGTACTTGGGATATCAATCTGTTTCGGAGCTTTGCTTGCAAATACCGGAGTATCTTGATCAAAATGTAGCGGAACCAAAACAGGAATGCGGCCAACAGCCCCATGATCCTGAAACAGCATTGCATACCAGTCCCCATCCGGCGTATCCACGATGCCGCCTTGAGCAATACCTGAATTGAAATAACCCATATCATCATTGAATACTTCCCCACCCGTGAAGACACCTTCAAGTGAGTCAGCCATGTAAAATGCCTGTGTTCTTCGCCCGGAAGCTTTCGTGATATGAATCAGAAACACCATATACTTACCATTGATCTTGTAGAAATGTGCTCCTTCATAACCAAGATGATGAGGCTGCTCGTCTTTTACGATCAAGCGATGTAATCCACCAGGTTTGGGCCCAGACAGATCAGCGCTTAATTCGGTCAGATAGATCTCGGTATTACCGTACACGAGATATATCCGTTCATCATCGTCGAAAAATAAGGAGCAATCATGGTAGAAACCTTCTACGATCTGTTTCTTCCACACTCCCGATATGGAGGTCGACGTATACAAGTATGTCTTACGGGTATCATTCGCGACAAAGATCACATAGAACATCCCTTGATGATAACGAAGGGATGCAGCCCACATGCCTTTGCTATAAATGTGCTGACCATTCTCCAGCCGCTGGGCTGGTGTGTCGTCAAGCCTATCATATACATAGGTGGCTACTTCCCAATGAATGAGATCATATGAACGCAAAATGACACATCCCGGCATCATGTGCATAGTTGTACTGACCATATAATATGTGTCATCTACACGAATGACGTCAAGATCCGGATAATCGGCCCATATAATTGGATTCGGATACATGCTTCAATTACACCTCATTTTGTCTATTAAACTTCCATTCTCGTAATAGGATGGTCGAGTTGTCTGTTGAACCATTAAACATAATATACAAGTCATGCTCACCTTGCGCACCCGTAACTTCAGTTGTTAGCTCCACCCAGTGAAGTGATCCGGTCGCGGAAGGGATAATCAGCTCTCCAATTAACGGTGCGTCTGAACGATCAAGCCGAAGCTCTAACACACCTTCGGTTGCTTGATTCAAAATAAGGGCTTTGAAGATTGTAGGTCCCTCACTACCAAAGTCGACGTTCGATATAGCGATCCAACTGTCACTTTGCAACTTAGCAGAAATCACATTCGAATCTGATGCTGCCATCTCAGCAGACGTCTCATTCGAGTTAAGACATTGCTCTGTTGATACGCCGCTACTCCACCCAATCGTCGAACCAGTCACCTGTTGATAGGGATCGAACCACTTGATCTGATCTACGCCCTGATAATCTGCTTGCACCTTCTTGATCCGACCAGAGGTTTCGTCATGTTCCACTCGATTGAGATGCGTTGAGCGGTAACCTTCCGGTATATTCATGGCTTGGCACAACGTCTGGGCATGGTAGGCAATGTACCACTGATCCGCCAGTTGGAATATAGCATGATGGTTGTTGCCGCCAACATCAAAAAAGTGACCCGGATTCTGAAGCAACGTTCCCTGATATGTCCATGGTCCCATTGGCTGAACGCTAGTCATATATGCGATTTCACCGGGTGGTGGATCTCCCTCTGGCCGATCACCCTCGTCAAAATTGGAGCAATACGTATAGTAGTACATATTATTATATTTATGTATTCCTGAATCCTCAAACATATATGGCGCCGGGATGACCTTTGCTTTGCCAACAACGCTGATCATATCATCTCCCAATCGCATCACTCTTGCCGTGTCCGGTCTCTCGGCCTTCCCCTCTGGAATACCACCACCGAAGTATATGTAGGCTTGATGATCGTCATCTACGAACACAGCAGGATCGAATAACCAGGTCACTTCTTCTACTCCCGAAGTCTCTCTTGTAATGAGTGCTTTTCCTATAGGATCTACCCATGGACCTACAGGTGTTGGTGCGGACAATACACCGATTCCACTGGCATTATTTGCGAAATATAAAAAGAAGCGGTCTTTACCTTCAATAATTCGATGAGCAGCGGCCGGGGCCCAGGATTGCGAAGCCCATGTCGCAGCACCTTGAGGTCCAGCAACTCTAATCTCGCCATGATCTGTCCAATTGACCAAATCATCTGAAGAAATCACCGTAATCCGATTGATTGAACTATAACTATTTTTCTGAGGAAGACCATTCTGATCATATTCCAGCTTATCGCTAGTCATATATAAGTAGACTCGATTGTTAAATACCAAAGCATAGGGATCGGCTCCGAATTTGTGGGCCATCAGAGGGTTACCGTTGGGATGAAGCTTTCCAATCTCTCCTGTAACACTCTTCAGATTGGCTGACGGGTCTTGCTTTTGCACATTAGCATGTGATGTAGAATTATGATTCATCGAAAGAATCCCCCTGTAAACGTATTAATCTTCACATTACTCCGAAAGCGTTTGCAATACAAAAGGTATCATGATAGGATGATTACATTTTAAGGTAAGCTGAATACAATTTCATTGCGTAAAGCGCTCTATTTATTGCGTGAAATGACGGGAGGTGTTTCATGAGTGGATCCTCTGAGTGTTTCTATGACCCTATCCAGCCTGAATTCCTGTATCTACACCGCGTAACTACGTATAAGCTGGATACCATTTACCATCGCCATAATGCATATGAGATCTATCTGTTTCTTCGTGGCAACGTTCATTTCTATGTAGATAATCGATGCTATCATGTTCAGCCGGGGGATTTACTTGTGATGTCACCTGAGGAGATGCACCGAGCCTTTATTCTGGATGAATCTGAGTATGAACGAATAACCATCAATCTCAAAAAAACATATCTATATCAGTTGTCTACACCATCAACCAATTTATCATCATGTTTTGATCATCGCCCCAAAGGGACAGGCAACATCGTACATTTAGACGATTATAACTTGAAACAGATGCTGCAATGGACGAACGAACTGGAAGAATTGCTTGCTTCTGATGCTTATGGCACCGACATCAAAATAAATGCAGCCGTAGCCCAATTATTACTCATGATTAACGTCTGGTTTCATAACAATTCCTTTGTTCCACATGACATTATGCCTGAACTGGTTCGTGAAACCATGGATTATATTGAAATACATCTACATCAAGACATTACACTTCGCAAACTTGCCGAAGAGTTCTATATGAACAGCACCTACATTAGCCGCCAATTTAAGAAACATACCGGATTGACGATCCGGTCCTACATGTTGGGTCGCCGTATTGAACGGGCCAAATTCCACCTGTCTGAAGGAATGAGTATTACGGATGCATGCTTTCAGTCGGGATTCAGTGACTATGCCAATTTTATTCGCAGTTTTACCAAAATGGTCGGCATCTCCCCGGGTAGATATATCAAACGACGGCGTGATGCGATGGAGGCATTACCAAGATCATGACCAGCTTATTCAATGAAAGAAAAAAACATCGAGCCATCCTGCATGGCTCGATGTTTTCTTTACAGGATCGGGAGTTGAATCTGATCCGTTTATTATGATCATATCTGTTAGTTAATTGATCTCTTTTCCAGTCCATAGTCTAACGCGATCTTTAATCCACTCTGTATACTGCTGTTCCATGCCTACTGCACCTGCATTATCAAGTTCAGCAATCATATTGTCATATATGCCTTCAAAAGCACTCGGAGAGGATGTAATCGCTTCGGCGATCCGCTTCTGAATAATATCCTGTGTTTTCTGATACACCACATTATAATCTCCGCTATCGGATGGAATCGGCATATTGTAAGCCGCACCCCACTCTTTTACCGGGAATTCCTCTTCGGAAGGGAACAAGTCCTTCCAGGTCGTGATGCCATAGCCTTTCAGAGCTTCTTTTTCCTCATCAGAATAACTTTGCTGAATCTGTTCAGGATAATTCGTTGTATAGTAGTTATCCGTTGAATCTTTAACACCATCCCCGTAATGAGCACCAAAAATGTAGTACAAACCTACGCCGGTTTCTTTGGTAAATGTGTTATTGTCTTTGTTTTTACGTTCCTGTACATCTGCCGGGATGGTGCGAACACCGTCTTCCACATTGTATTGCTCGCCTTCAACGCCCCAGTTTCTCAATACTTGCCCTTCTTCAGAAGACATCCAATCCAAAAACTTGATGGCCCGAACAGGATCTTCACAATCGACCGTTATGCCAATACCATAACCGTCAAAGCCGATATTCTGGAAGTCTTTGCGCTGAAAACTTTCATCCAGTGTTACCGGATAGAATCCGTAGGTCATGTCGTCTTTCCCTGCACTTTTCAGTGCATTTTCCGCATCACTGAATCCCCAATTCGGATCAAGCAACGAAAGCACGCGTCCGCTGGCGATTTTCGATTTGTACTGGTCATCTTTTTGAACAAAACTGTCTTTGTCCAGCAACCCTTCATTGTACATCTTGTTCAACCACCGGAAATATTCCTTTTCCTCTGGCCGCTTGTAATGGAGAACAGCCTCGTAAGTGTCAGGATCGATGAAATACTCCCCATCTCCAGGGCCACCCGTAGACATGGCAGCTGGATCGGTAACCGTGATCATTCGCCGCCATCCATCTGCACTAAGCGTCAGTGGAATTGTAGGTTGGCCATCTTCTGTTGTCGGATTCTTCTCGTAAAAGTCACGTAGCACATTTTCGAAATCGTTTAAGGTTTTGATCTCAGGATACCCGAGTTCCTTGACTACACGATGTTGAATAGCCGCACCGTTCGTGGCATCGAAGCTAACTTGATCGATTGCACCGTTGGTTGGAATCCAATAGATTGAAGGATCATCATTGCTGTATTTCAACCGATTGAAGTGCTCACCGTAGATTTTTTTCAAATTGGGGGCATGTTCTTCGATCAGCTCCGTCAAATCAACCATTGCACCAGCATCAACGAGTCTGGTTAAGTTGCCTTTGGGGAAGATCAGGTCGGGATAATCACCGCTGGCAGCCATCAGGGAGATACGGTCGTTGCCGCCTCCGCTCGAGATATCGAATTCTGCATCAATGCTTACACCGGTTTCTTCCGTAATTTTCTTCCCTACAGCATCTTGCATTTTGTTCCAGTTGGGACTTGCATCTGCGCCGAAAAAGCTAAATGTAATCGGACTGTTGGGATCACTGGTATTCGATTCGGAATTCTCTGCAGCATTTCCGCAACCAGCGGAAACTAGCACAACACTTGTTACGAGACAAGCTCCTAGCACTTTTGATACGGCTCTCATTATTTCTCTGCCCCCTAGATGTTGTTATTCGTGTTAACTAATGCAGACAATACGATGGTTCACTTCGGAATAGTATACGCTTACATATCAAGCGTTAACAAACGATTAAAGTCCTGCCTATCCTATTCCATGCTTAAAGTATAAGGAAGTCTATTAACTCCAACCTTGATTATTAAGCCATGAAAATAGCATGATCTAGACATGAGTCTCAGTCAAACTGTAGTGGAAAACCAAAAAAGCGATGGTTGCCCATCGCCTCATAATCCCAATAATACTTTTCAATAATATAGTTCCAACGTGAATCCTTGGATCTCTGCTTCAACTTCCCGCAACAATTCCATGACTTGGTCAGCGTAATCTCCAAGAATCTCTTTGCTCTTCTCGAACCCGATCCATTGAAAAGTAAGCGGCATGCTTACAGCGCCAGTCAAGACATCCCATAGTGCGTCCAAATTGCCTCCATAGCTCTCATCTAACTCAAGCTGGTTTTGAAGACTTTGATGAAGCTCTTCCTTGCTGTGAAAATCGTTTCCGTTAATCTGAATGATGCTCATAGCAATCCCTCCATTTATTTTAACTGTTCAAATGACTTATAATGATCTGTCGTCTGGTAGATTAGACCATCATTCGAGTATAGAATTCGATCGCTTCCGCGCCGACCTCCTGAGTAATTTATATCGGCTTCGTACCAGATACGGCCTTTTTTGTTGGGGAGTAATCCTTCCCGGTTTCTGAATACGTCACCGCCGATGCTTTTGCCTGGAGCCACTTCATGCAGGTTCCCTTCACTTGGTTCCCATCCCAGATCCCTGGCCTCTTTCTTGGTAATGTAATTTGGCGGGAGTTCATTGTGCTCAGAGATATAGTTGGCAACTTCATCAAATCCCATATCCTCCGAAACTTGAGGTGAGCCGAGATCAAGCAGTGACTGTGAAGTACAGCCCGAGAACAATAATGCGGCGATGATGATCAATAGTGTGTAAGCGAATTTTCTGAAAAACATAATCTTTTCTCCTTTTGCTGTTCTTGCTCTTGCTGTCCTTCGTTTTGCTGCTACTTCGATGACAGTGCTTCTAATGTTAACGATTAGTGGTAATTAAAGCAATTCTTCAAACAAAAAAAGCCGCTAAAATAGCGACTTCAATTGTACCACGTTAATTATCCATTCAATACATTCATTTAATAGTTTAATTTAAAGTATCCATCCAGTTCTCCAGTGCTGCGACAACCTCTTCCAACTGCTTTTCTTCCGTAATAACAGGTTGATTATCTCCTTTTTGCATGCCGTATGAGCCAAATTGACCGTGATTACCACCCTCGATACTTACATATGTCGTTTTTTCCGGAAGATTTGCTTTGGAGTTCTCCCAGTCTTCCCAGTTAAGCACTCCGTCGTCCGAGCCTGTAATCTGTAAGATAGACAAGTCCGTATTCTTCAAGCTACCCCCTTCGTCTGCATAAGAAGCCAAGAAAAAGACGCCTTCCAAATTCTCCTTGTGCTCCGCAGCATACCGTGCTGCGAATGACCCGCCCAATGAATGGCCGCCAATAACAAACGCTTCGTTAGGATGTTCCTCGATAAAGGAGTCAGCCTTGTTTTGACCGAAAATCGCCAAATTTATCGGCATGTTCGCGATGTATACACGGTGACCCTGTTCTGCCATTTCTCTGGCAAGTGGAGAATAACTTTCAGGTTTAACTAGACCCCCCGGATAAAAAATAATATTCGGTTCGGTTACCTCTGTACCCAAGGGTTCAAACCGGTAACCGTCCTTAATCTTGGTGACATTAACCTGAGCATCGCTTGTCATCGCCGTTTCAGCTCGCTCAGAAGGACTATACGTAACCGAATTGAGATATACGAAAACTCCGGCCACGATGATAACGATGGACAAGATTGTCCACATGATTATCTTTTTCCATTTGTTTGTACGTTGTGCTGTCTTCAACCCTAAAACCACCTTGTCATGAGGATAATGTGTTGCCTTTTTTAACTCTTTATAAATTATACTTACCGGTAAGTATAATTACAAGTGATTTTGCTTACTATCGTTATTTGTCATAAAATATTCATGGAGGGAAGTCCAATGACAAAAAAATCACCCAAACGTTTGCCTGGAAGACCGAAACATGGCGACGAAGATATCTCTATTCAGCAAACCATTATTCAAACGGCTTCAAAGCTATTCATGGAGTATGGCTACGAAACGGTCACGCTTCAGCAAATTGGCCAAGCATGTAGCGTGTCAAAGCCAACCATTTATTATCATTTCACCAGCAAACCAGAGCTTTTTAAGGTTGCCTTTACAACGATGCTACACAATGTGAGTCAATTAACCTCGCAGATGCTTGATCAGGCCGAGAATTTGGAGTCGGGGCTTGTTCGTCTGGCAGAGGCCAGATTGGGCAATCCACATGCAGAGATTGAAACTATGCTCAGAAAAGCTGAGCCTTTTCTCGACTATGCTCAAATTCAGGATATACGCAACGCTGAGCATCAGATACACGAAGTGTTAGCCGCTCATTTCCAACGGGAAATCGATGAAAATAGACTACGGACGGACGATCCGTTTTTCCTAGCAGAGACCTTCTCGACTTTGATGCTTATGGGTAATCGGGAAGATAACCTGCACAAATATGGTTCGAATTTTTCATTGGCCCAAAAGCTAGTAGAACTTTTCATTCGCGGAGCGCAGTAAAAATTCAGGGCAACAAGGAGAACTGATATGAATATCCCCAGAGGAACCTACGGGTTTCGATTCGCCGAAGACAAGGAGCTCCAGCTGTGTGTACTGTTTGCGGCTGGATGTGATTCAATAACCGATCCTTCTTATCATTGGGATGGACTCGAGCGTTCGGACGGACCTCTCCTGTTGTTCCAATATACAATTTCAGGTGAAGGTGTATTTGAGTCGAATAATCGTATTCATCATGTTACCGCAGGACAAGCTTTTTTAGCAGAAATTCCAGGGCCACATCGCTATTACTACCATCCAGCATCAAAAGAACCTTGGGAGTTTCTGTTCCTGCTGTTCAGGCCCACTCTTATTCTGCCCCATTGGCGAAAATTTCTTCGTGAAGCGGGAGAAGTTCCCTATCTTCCCGCTGATTGTACACCAATCCGACTGTTGCGGATGATCGTGACTGATGCGGCTGCAGGCCGAATTACTGATCCTCTGATCGCATCATCCAGTGTGTATCAGTTCATGACAGAATTGACCCGACTACAAAAAACAACATTGCACAACAGGGAAAATTGGTCTGAGAACATTCAAAGAGCGGTTAAATACATAGAAAACAATTACTCCAAGATGATCAGTATCGATCACCTTGCCGAGCAGGTTTCCCTTTCCAAATATCACTTTATACGTCGCTTTTCCTCCAGTACAGGCTTAACGCCAGGTGCATATCTGACCCGTGTACGCACTGAGAAGGCGATGGAACTGCTGCGCGGAACTACCCTTAGTGTTGAAGTCATCGCCGAACAAGTCGGCTATTCCAGTGGAAGCTACTTTATCAAAGCTTTTCGCAGCATAACCGGGGTTACGCCAGGTGAATTTCGTAGTGGCGGAGAAAGCCTTGTGTACCGTAAATTATTCTTCGACTAACCGCAATATTTTGCTATTCTACACTCAACATTACTGTAGATATTAATAAACTCCTTTATTATGATGAATTTAGCGAGAGCAATAATTAATCCATAAAGGAGCCTTACCATGAATCATACGCTTACAGCATCAACTCCACCGCTTGGCTGGAACAGCTGGGATTGTTACGGTGCAGCCGTTAAGGAAGACGAAATCCGTGGCAACGCCGAGTACATGGCAGAACATCTTAAAGACTTCGGCTGGAGCTACATTACGGTCGATATTCAATGGTACGAACCTTTGGCCAATTCTTCGCAATATCGTCCGTTCGTTCCACTAATTATGGATGAATATTCACGGCTTATGCCTGCTGAGAATCGCTTTCCTTCCGCTGCAAATGGACAGGGATTTAAGCCATTAGCCGATTACGTTCATAGTCTTGGACTGCAATTCGGCATTCACATCATGCGCGGTATTCCACGTCAGGCTGCACATGCGGCTACTCCGATTCTGGGTACAACCGCCACTGCGCGCGATATTGCTCATCCGAACTCCATCTGTCCCTGGAATACGGATATGTATGGTGTCGATAGCTCAAAAGAAGGCGCACAGGCCTATTATAATTCGCTTTTTGAACTGTATGCACAATGGGGCGTTGACTTGGTTAAAGTAGACGATATTGCTGCTTCAAGGCTCTATGACACCCATCAGCCTGAGATCGAAATGATATCCAAAGCGATTGAGCGCTCTGGTCGGCCTATGGTACTGAGTCTCTCTCCCGGCCCTGCTCCGGTAGAATACTCCGAATTCTTAGCCGAGCATGCCAACATGTGGCGGGTCACGGACGATTTCTGGGACCTTTGGCCGCTGTTATTGGATATGTTCGACCGCTGCCGGACATGGCAGGGCGTTCCCCAAGCAGGCTGCTGGCCAGACTGTGATATGTTGCCTTTGGGTCATATCGGTATCCGTTCTGTAGATGGTGGTGGAGCGGATCGCTGGACTCGGTTCACGCCTGACGAACAGTTGACGATGATGTCGCTGTGGAGCATCTTCCGTTCCCCTCTCATCTTCGGTGGAGAGTTGCGAGATAACGATGACTGGACATTGTCCCTGTTAACCAATCGTGAGGTTTTGCGAATGCATCGCGAGAGCTACGGAGCCAAAGAAGCCTTACGCAAAGACGATCTTATTGTGTGGACTGCCCAGCATGCGGATGGCTCCTCTTACGTCGCTGTATTCAACATAGGTGAGAATGCTCTACCTGTGGATCTGTCCATTGAGGAAATCGGCCTCTCGGGCATTACGAAAGGTATCAATTTGTGGAGTGGAGAAGCAGCTGAATTTAGTGAGAACTCCTTAGCTGCGACTGTGCCAGCGCATGGTGTGCGGCTGTATCAGTTTTCCTAAACTCACAAAAGAAAAAGAGAGATCTGTCGTTCATTAGACAGACCTCTCTTTCATTTCATGTTCATCGTTAAGATGGATTACATTCAATCCCCATTCGATAGACGATATGAATCCATCGCTTGAACCGCTAGATGAAATGCTTTCATTCTTCTTTCCAGAAGTGTCTTTTGAGGGCTACCTGCTTTGGACTTAGCATACATGCTCTCAAGGGATGGGAACAACCCAACCAAAACAAGGCGAGCTTCTGTTATCTCTTCATTAGTGTATGGATGAGGTTCAGCTTCATGATTCCAGACATTTTCCAATAACGCTGCACCGATATGTAGAGCATTGAGGCGTTTTTGTAATAAGGTCGTATTTGAACTTTTCTGAATCATATTTGCTAGAGCATTTTCCGATTTACGGATGGTTGATTGAAAAGCTTTGATGGATTCCAGTTGGTCTTCTTGGGAAACGTTTTCCATGGAGTACTGACCTCTCTCTTCGCTTATTTTGACCGGTTTTTTCTATGATTTCACCTAATAAATATAACAAAAAAAGCCGCTTACATAGCGACTTTCAATGTATGACCTGTACAGATTGTTTGATTCAGTGCTAGAGTACCTTTTCCAAAAAGCTGATCGTCCGCTCATTCTTCGGATTTCCGAATATCTCAGCAGGAGTCCCTTGCTCGACAATGTAACCACCGTCCATGAAAATCACGCGATCAGCTACTTCGCGGGCGAAACCCATCTCATGAGTAACGATGATCATCGTCATACCTTCGCTCGCGAGGTCTTTCATTACGCCAAGTACTTCTCCTACCATCTCAGGGTCCAGCGCCGACGTCGGTTCATCAAATAACATGACGTCCGGATTCATGGCGAGCGCACGAGCGATCGCAACCCGTTGCTTTTGTCCACCGGAGAGTTGACTAGGGAAACTCTCTGCTTTGTCAGACAATCCGACACGGTCGAGTAGGCTGAGGCCCGTTTTCCGAGCCTGTTCTGCGTTTAAAACCCCTAGTTCTCTTGGCGCAAACATAATATTTTTCAAAACACTAAAATGAGGGAATAAGTTAAAATGTTGAAACACCATTCCAATATTTTCACGCGCTTTGTTAATGTTGGTTTTAGGATCATTGAGATCCTGATTATCTACAATAACTCTGCCTGCCGTAATCTCTTCCAATTGGTTGATGCAACGCAAGAAGGTACTTTTCCCTGAACCGGAAGGTCCGATGACACAGACGACCTCTCCTTCGTTAACGCCCACATCAATGCCCTTCAGGACCTGATTCGTGCCGAAACTCTTCTTCAAACCTTCAACTTTAATTTTAGCCACGACGAACCTTCACCTCCAGATAATCAGCAATTTTGGTCAATGTGATGATAACAATCAGGTACATAACAGCAACCGTTAACCAAATGTCAAAAGAGGAGAAAGTTCTTGCAATTACAATTTTACCCGATTGTGTCAACTCTACGAGGCCAATAACGGATAAGATTGACGTATCCTTCAACGTGATAACCATCTGGTTAATGAAGGAAGGAATCATCACCCGAACAGCCTGCGGAATGACGATCTTTATCATCGCTTTGCGATAAGGAAGTCCCAATGAACGAGCAGCTTCCATTTGACCACGATCAATCGATTGAATCCCGCCTCGGATAATCTCGGTTACGTACGCCCCTGCATTCAGACTAAGTGTCAAAATAGCCGCCAGGAACAAAGGCATCGTGAAGCCCATCGCCTGTGGAATCCCGAAGTAGATAAAGAATGCTAGGACAATCAGCGGAATGCCGCGGAAGATATCTACAAATACAGTCGCAACACCACGAAGGAATTTGTTCTGTCCCACCTTCATAAATCCGAAAATCAAACCAATGATAAACGCGAAGAACAGGGACACAATGGTGTATAAAAGTGTGTTTCCCAGACCTTTAAACAGGGCAGGAAGAGATTTCTGAATTAGCTCCCAGCGACCTTGATTGGCAACAGTCGGAGCATTGTCACCAAGATATGTCTCGGTAATACGCTTATACTCACCATTAGCTTTGATATTGGCGAGACCTGTATTAAACATCTCCAGAAGCTCCTGGTTTTTCCCCTTGCTTACTGCAAAACCGTAAGGAGCGCCGTCTTCTTTGTCGGTAACAATTTTCAAACCGTTTTTCTGGTTTACACCATAAGCCAGTACGGGATAATCTTCAAAGCAGGCTATGGAATTCCCCGTCTTTACATCGTCATACATTTGGGAAGAATCATCGAATGGGACGATTGTAAATCCATACTCTGAAGCAATGGACTCAGCAAAACTGTATCCTTCTGTACCTGTTTTTACAGCGACTTTCTGACCGCGTAGATCTTCATAGCTTTTAACGGTGTCATTGTTTGCGCTGACACCCATCACGACGCCCGATTCAAAATAGGTATCAGAAAAATCAAATTTCGCTTTTCTTTCATCGGTAATACTCATGCCTGCGATCACACCATCGACCTGATTCGTCTCAAGTGCCTGAACAGCTGCATTGAATCCCAGAGCTTTAATTTGATATTTGAAATTTTGATCTTTGGCGATAGCATCCAGCAAATCCATATCGATACCAACATAATCACCATTCTCATCTTGATATTCGAATGGAGCAAAGGTGATATCGGTTCCGATAACATAAGTCTTACCGGAATTGGATGTTGCCGAGGCCTCCCCCGCCCATCCCGATAAACCGCTCACCAGGAGCAGCATCAGTGAAAGTATAAAAAATGAGATCTTCGTTGTTTTCATATGTCCTCCCCGTCTCGGTGTTGTCCGAATATTCATTATTTTCTTTTCATAAGTATTTCTGTAGTCCTTATGTCGAACTTTTGCACATCAGATTGTTATTATTTACTGTATATTAACAATCAATGCTTTGCCTTTCCACTTGCAACATTTTCCTCCGTCATTTTTTTTCCAACCAGTAAATGTCCTCTTATACTTACCCTTCAAGTAAGCTTTGTGAAACCCAATATTACATCGTGAATCTGAAAAAGGTCCATTTACTTTAAATCGTAGTATTTAAAATTTAAAGCTCAAAAAAAGCCGCGTTATCCGCGACTTTTTGTTGTACAGTTTTTTATCATCTATTAATTTGCCCTGGTTGTCAATACAATATCGAACTTCGAATCAGCTTCACCCGCGAACACAATCATTCCGTTCTCAGGCAATACAATTTCGCTTTGTCCACTGACCACTGTATGATTAATGCCTACGCCCGCTTGGTTGTATACAGCAAATGCGCTGTTTGCAGACATCTTGACGGTCATTTCTTTACCTGCAGCTGAGGCTGGAATCGAGTACCATGTAGCATGACCATTCGCCTGAATCGTTGTCTTCGATTGTTTTCCCGCATAGATCGGTTTGATGATGTCTTGAGCAGCATAGATGTTACCTCCAGCTGTAACGTATTCCACGCCGTTTTCCTCATAGAAATTGAATTCCATCGTATCACGACCTGCCAATCCAGGAATTTGCAATTGGTTCACGGCTTGGTTAGCTCCAATGATTTTATTCGTGTAGACATAACCGGGTAGCTCATTAAACGTATGAATGGGTATCATCGGCATGGCTGTGTTGTACAGTGTTGATGTGTATTTTTCATTGACTAACACATACGCTTTGCCTTCCCGCTTCTGCCATGCGGCCTTTACTTCTTCCGACAATTCATTGGTTTCAAGCTTTTCTGCCTTATATTCAGAGGAAGCAACTTGCCCAAGCCCAGGCACAGACTGATACGAGCGAGACCACAAGTATGTGTTTCCGTTGACTTCCTGAACGAATTTCAGCTTTTCCGTACCTGCATCATTAACAAATGAGCCATCAGCGGTGTACGTATATGTCTGAGCAGGGCTGTTAGGAGACGACAAATTAGACAGTGTTAATTGCCCAACATCTTTTACGTCCAGCTTCATTAACATGTTGGCCCCACCAGCGTACATGCCTGTGTGCTGTGAAAGTTCTGTTGGCATGGTGGCTTTCACAGGTGCATCATATGACTTCTCCGGCTTGCGTTCCGGAATGATATTTTTCTCCTCAAGTGCGCCCAGCAAAAGTTCAGTTGCCAGCAATTGATCCGTTGAGCTATGACCACCCGAAGAGGTTACAGCAGCAGCCATATTGTATTCCGGAAGCACAATCAATGAGGAATGATAGGTTATCGTATTGCCGCCTTTGGTTACTGCCTGGATGCCATAATCATTAAAAGGAAACAGGTTCACGCTGTCCCAACCCAGACCATAGCCAATGGACGAATCGCCTTCTTCCGGCCACATGCCTCTATTGTATTCTTCTTGCTCCATGGCCTCTACAGATTCCTCTGAAAGAACACCTTCAACCTCACCTGTAAAGATTTTCGAGAATTGAACGAGGTCTTCAGCAGTCGAATATAGGCCTCCGGAAGCAATCATGTTTGTGGTCTCTAATGGAAGCTGTCCCTCATATGACGGGGAATATGTTGCTGCCATTTGGGTAAGTTCCACTACATCCTGGGGCGTTTTGGTATGCTCCATACCCAGGGGTTCGGTTATGTACCGGTGCATGAAACTGGTAAAACTCAATCCGCTGACCCGCTCAACCAGAATCTCAGCTAATGTGAAACCATCATTACTATACACGGAGTATGCGCCAGGATCGGCCTTCAGATGTTGCGTCGCTAATTGATCCAATAACGTATCATGTGCGTGGGTATCATTATCTCCAAACAGTATTGCACTGTTACTTGACGTTCCGAGAAGTCCGGATGAATGATTCAGCAGCATGCGTGGTGTGATCTGTTGGTACCGCTTGTCTTTCATTTTAAAGTCCGGAATATACTTCACGACAGGCTCATCAAGATCAATCTTGCCTTGGTCCACTAGCTGCATTACGGCGGTTGCGAGCACCATTTTACTGGTTGAACCAATGCCATACATTGTATCAGAGGAAAGCGGGATGTTGTTTTTCGGGTCATTTTTGCCTGCCTGACCGGAGATCACAATCTGGCCCTCATCCATCAGTGCATACTGCACACTTGTCGTAGCGTAGGATTCAGTAAGTACCTTGGCCTTCGCGCCTACTGCCTTTTTAGTTAGATCATACGTAGGGCTACTACCGTTACTGGTAGCGGGTGTGGCCATGGCCGACATTGGGGACATCATCGCGAGCACCAAGGTAATGGCCGCGATAGAAGTTCGTTTCTTTCGTGTCAATCTCATCTTCTCCTGTCTAGTCTATGGATTAGGAATCTCTGTGGTCGTACTCCAGTAGTGTAACCGAAGAAGATGAACTATCTGTGGCTTGAATATGAATCGAGTATGAACTAGGCAGAACCAACGACATAGGTTGGACTCACGGGAAACATCACTTTAGTCTAGCTTTGTTTTGTTTGCAAATTAAACTTTTGCTATAATAATATATCAATCATTGGAGTGCCAAAAGATCCATAATTACATAAGTCAATGCAATCCATAATTCAGTATGAACACTGGAGTTGAATCAATGCTAAAAGTAAATCGGAATGACCATCGCCCGATCTGGCAGCAACTTCTGGATCAAGCGATTTATAATATTACAACCGGGAAATGGCAACCTGGTGAATTGCTACTCCCCTCACGCGAACTTGCTCAATTAATTGGTGTTTCACGGTCAACCATACAGATTGTCTACGAGGAATTATTCAGCCGCGGATATACGGTAACCTCCCGACGGGCCGGGACAAGAGTTAGTGATTGGACATATGCACCTCGTTCATCAGAAGATGTCACAATGAAAGGGCCTATCCAGCCCGAACTGCCGATACTAAACGATTCGATTGGTCATCTGCATAGTTGGTTCGGTAATAGAGACGATCGCAAAGTAGAAATTGATTTTAATCCCCACGAGCCTTATCTAGATGAAAATTTCACAAAAGCCTGGAGGCAATCTTTTTTACAAGCTTCTACTGAACCCAATCTGGATATATGGGCTTATGGTGATGCCAGAGGGTTACTGGCGTTAAGAGAGCAGATTCAACATTATCTATCACTTGAACGAGGCATTCATATCGATGTTGATCAAATCTTGTTAACCTCAGGTGCACAACATAGCATTGATTTAATTGCCCAGGCACTTTTAAGTGAGGGAGACAGAGTTTCGGTAGAGGATCCCGGCTTCCCGGCTGCTTGGATGGCGATGAAATACCGCCGGATGCAAGTCGATCCCGTTCCAGTCGATGAGTATGGATTATGTGTAGATCATATTCACCCACAGACGAAACTCGTATTTGTCACGCCTTCTCATCAATGTGCCGTTGGCGTTATTATGTCGGAGCCACGCAGGCAACAATTGATGCACTTGGCAGCTCATCATCGATATTGGATTGTTGAGGATGACTACGATAGCGAATTTAGGTACCGTGGAGATCCACTTCCGACGATATTCAGTCAACAACCTCAGAATACGCTTTATATGATGAGTTTTTCCAAAATGGTTGTACCTGGCATTCGACTATCCGCTATCATCGGACCCAAAAAAGCCATTGATCGCCTTACACAAGTTCATGAATTAACCTATCGTCATCTGCCGATTATGGAACAATTAACGCTAACTCATTTTATCGAGCGTGGTCATTTTATGCGTCATATGAGAAGAGTTCGGAACATATATCGACGCAGACACGAAGTCATGACCAAAGCCATTGTTGCTTCAGGGCTAAGCTCACGATTTACTTTAAGTGGTGTGGAAACAGGATTGCATATGCTCCTTGAATCTGAAACGTCATTTGACGAAGAAGCGATGACGAATGCTGCCCTTGATCAAGGCGTGCGCGTATATCCGCTTAGCAAATATTGCCTGGAAAGTCATCGTAAAGGATGGATATTAGGTTTTGCAAAAGTGGATGAGGATCAGATTGAGGAAGGCATTCATCGGCTTGCAAAGATTGTATTATGATGGAGAACATGCTCTCCAATTGGATTCGAAAGGATGTTTTTGTGATGAAAATTTTAGTATTAGGAGCCACCGGACGGGTTGGAAGTCATTTCGTCTCTAATGCCCTACGTTCCAATCATCATGTAACCGCACTGGTTAGAAGCCCGGAAAAGGTACAAATCAACGATGAGAATTTCGTTCTGCATCAAGGAAACGCTTTAGTCAAAGAGGATATTCATCACGCCATACAGGGTGTGGATCTCGTTGTTAGTTCCTTAAGTACCGATGGAACGACTACATTATCGCAATCCATGGGACATATTGTTGAGGCTATGGCTCAGGAGCGTATCAAAAGAATCATTACCATTGGTACAGCAGGAATATTGGAAAGTCGAACGGATCCTGGCTTGCTTCGTTTTCAATCCCCTGAGTCCAAACGTAAGTCCACGCGCGCAGCTGAAGAGCATCTGGAAATGTACAAGATTCTCAAAGCTTCAGAGTTAGAATGGACCATCGTGTGTCCTACATACTTATATGATGGAGAATCTCTTGGTAAGTACCGGGTTGAGCGCGACTACTTGCCTGACGGCGGAACTTCTATATCTGTAATCGATACTGCGGAGTTTGCTTATCAGCAATTAATGTCTGATGAGTATGTGCAGTCTCGTGTGGGTATAGCCTACTAAGGCGTGTCTTAAATCTCACTTATAGTACATCTCTTCTGTTCAAAAAAGTAAGCTTTAAGATACGCAAGCAAAATAAGAGCTTGCAATTGTTATCCATTAGGAACAATTGCAGGCTCTATTTGTGTCTGCTGTTGAGTTATTTGAGGTCTT
The DNA here is from genome assembly GCF_001570725.1 of Paenibacillus amylolyticus. Classification (GTDB taxonomy): domain Bacteria; phylum Bacillota; class Bacilli; order Paenibacillales; family Paenibacillaceae; genus Paenibacillus; species Paenibacillus amylolyticus_A. The sequence goes on along the minus strand of NZ_BCNV01000001.1, from coordinate 1,966,635 downwards.
CATATAAAGGGAATTGCGAAGTGATTTCACGGACATTACCTAATATTTGATTTTTTACATCTGAGTTCTTTGGATTTTTAAAAGCAAGCCCTATCAGCTGAGCAATTTCTTTCATTTCCCTGGATCCAAGCCCTCTTGAAGTCATAGCCGGAGTTCCAAAACGAATACCGCTTGTAACCAAAGGACTTGCCGTATCGTGAGGGATTGCATTTTTACTCGCTTATGATTATCTGTTCCTCCCGATACAAGGGTGAGTCCTTCATTCATTAAAGTTTCTGCCAATACGTTGGCGTTACTCAGAACACCTTCAATGAAAAATTAATGAGACTTCCGTGTGTTAGATAATCACCTTGGGCTTCCTCCCAACCTTACGGTTATCTATTCGATCCAAATTGTTTTTTGGGAAATTTACTATTCATCAGTAGATGTGCCATCATTCCTGCAAACAGTCCCCAAAATGCACCACCGACACCTAGTAAAGTCACATTCGCTGCTGTGGCCAAAAACGTAATCAATGCAGTTTCACGTCCCGTAGGGTCCGTTAATGCATTGGCAAGACTGCCACCGATGGTTCCAAGTAAGGCCAATCCCGCTAATGTTGCAATAAAGGTAGCAGGAAGAATCAAAAACAGAGAGGCCAATGTTACGCCAAAAATGCCGACAAAAATATAAAAGATTCCACAAGCAATACCTGCAATATAACGTTTGGTTGAATCCGCATGTGCATCCTTTCCTGAACAAATCGCTGCTGTAATAGCTGCCACATTAAAAGCATGTGATCCGAATGGGGCTGCAAGAAGCGAACCCAAACCTGTTACAGCCAAAATAGGATTGGCACTTGTCTTGAATCCATCATTACGCAGAACAAGCATTCCGGGCATATACTGCCCTGTCAAAGTAATAATGAACAGCGGTAGAGCAACGCCAAGTAAAGCATTTAACGAAAACGCTGGAACAACAAATACAGGCGATGCTACAGCCAATTGGATCGTACTGAAGTCTGTTTTCCCCATGCATATCAAATAAATCAAACCGATTGCCAATATGCCAACAATGGCGTAACGGGAAGTAAACCTTCTTAACACGATATAGCCTGCAAACAGTACAATCACAAGCAAAGGATCTACCTTCGCCCCTCCAAAGGCCGAAATGCCAAACTGTAGTAAAATACCGGCTAACAATCCGGAAGCGATGCCCGGGGGAATAAGTCGAACGAAACGTTCAAACATGCCTGACCAACCTAAAATAATAAATCCGACTGCTGAAATCATGTAAGCGCCAATAGCTTCTGGATAAGGGGTTACCGCTAATGCTGAAACGAGAAACGCCGCACCCGGTGTAGACCAGGCTGTAATAATCGGTTCCTTGTATCGATAACTGAGCCAAATTCCTGTTACTCCTACCCCAATCGAGATGGACCAAATCCAGGAAGCGGTCATTTCTGGGCTTAAACCAGCGACTTTTGCAGCTTGAAAAACAAGGATAAACGTACCCCCGTAATTAACAATTACGGATATTAAAGCGGCGATCACCGGCGATATCAAATCACGGCCATGTAACGAAGGGGATGCTGTCTTCATATTTAACACTACCTTTCACTTAATCATCGATGCGTGTGTTTTCATTCCAGTAATATTCGTCTGGTAAATACCGTGTCCGATAAAATGCCATTCCACCTGTTCGTGTTGCTGCATAAGTGGAAATTTGTCACGAAGTTCCTGAGCTTTGTTTTCTCCGAATAGAACCTCACCTGCTTGAATCGCTACCTCTAGTTTCTCAGGCGGTACCGTTTTGGTCGCGAGCAACAACTGAATTTCCTCTATGTTGCGACCGGAAGCCTGGCAGGCCAGTGCCATTTGCTGTCTTACAGATTGAAGATTTTCTTCTACCAGATGCCGCATGTCAGCCACCTTCTTTCTATTCCGTACAGGAATGGATAATTGAGATTAGCTCCTCCTTATGTATTGTGAAGACTGTGTAGAACGTCATGCTAGTGTATCAACAGATGGATTGGTTATACATATCCAAAAAGACTATTTTGAAGCAATCCAAAACTAAAGTGGACATTAATTCAATTGGGGTTCCTTTAATTTGCTTTTAAAAGTCAATAATCTGATTGATGTGATGTCCGCACGCTTCTTCTGAAATGAAAAAAGCCGCTAATTTAGCGGCTTGGTTTAGTCCTATGTTCATGCCCAAAACGAAGATACATGTTTTATGATGATTTACTCATTCACATTTTCCTTGGTTACCAGCTTCAATTCAGCGGGAATCGATGACTCCACCTGCTTGCCACTGAGCACATCCAGAGCGGCTTGCAGCGCCAGTTGACCAATCAGTATAGGCTGCTGAGCGACAGTTGCTGTCAATTTCCCATCCTGAATGGATTTGATTGCATCATCATTACCGTCGAATCCGATGACCGGAATGTCTTTACCCGAGCTTTGGATGGCTTCAATTGCACCAAGTGCCATCTCATCATTATGGGCAAATACCGCTTGCACGTCTGGATTACCTTGTAGCAAGTTCTCCATGACATTCAATCCTTTGGACCGATCGAAATCAGCAGATTGCTTGGAAACTACATCGAGTTGCTTGTCAGCCACTTCGTGGAAGCCTTTACCCCGTTCTCTTGTTGCAGAAGCGCCCGGCACACCTTCCAGTTCAATAACTTTTGCTCCCTCACCCAGTTGTTCCACAAAGTATTCAGCTGCCATGCGTCCGCCTTTTACGTTATCCGATGCTACTAGTGCCGCCACTTCGCCTTTATCTGCGGAGCGATCCAGCGTGATCACGGGAATACCAACACTATTGGCCGATTGAACCGCTGTGGAGATCGCTGCAGAGTCCGCAGGGTTAATCAGAAGTGCACTGACGCCTTGCTGAATGAGATCATCCACATCATTGGTTTGTTTGGCCGAATCATTCTGTGCATCAACCACGATCACCTGTATTCCCTGTTTTTTGGCTTCAGCCATGACCCCGTCCTTCAGTGATACAAAGAATGGATTGTTCAGTGTAGATATCGACAAACCTATTTTCTTCTGTCCGTTACTTTTGTTTGGATTAGGTTTCGCCCATTCCGGTGGCTCCAGAGAGCACCCGGCTAGAACAATGATCATCAGCATACTTACGAGTGTTATCGTCCACTTTTTCATATTCGCTTCTCCCCTTATGCTGTTTTCTTGCGGTCCAGCAGGACGGCAATGGCAATGACAATACCTTTTACAACCATTTGATAAAATGAGTTTACTTCAAGCAAGTTCAATCCATTATTCAACACGCCGATAATCAGAACACCGATCAGTGTACCAACGATGCGTCCGCGTCCTCCAGCAAGACTTGTACCACCCAATACAACGGCAGCGATTGCATCCAGCTCGTAGGATGTACCTGCCGTTGGTTGGGCTGAATTCAAGCGCGATGTCAGAATTGCACCTGCCAAAGCAGCGAGCATTCCTGTCAGGGAGTAGATCATAATTTTCACGCGATTAACTTTGATCCCCGAGATAATGGAGGCTTTCTCATTACCACCAATAGCGTACGTTTTGCGGCCAAAAGCCGTTTTATGCAAAACAATCCACAGAATCATGAAGGTAATCAGCATCGTGATTGCAGGTACCGGAATGCCCAGCAGGTAACCGCGGCCGAACAATTGGAACAACAGATTATCTCCGAGTCCTGTAATTGGGTTACCGTTCGTGTACACCAATGTCAGTCCTCTGAATATCGTCATCGTTGCCAATGTAGCGATAAATGGAGCCATTCTGCCTTTGGTAATCATCAGTCCGTTCACCATACCCATGACACCACCGAGTGCGACACCGATAATGATGGACAAGATCGGATCCAGGCCGGACAACATCATATTCGCTACAAAAGCACTGGATAAAGCCAAGATCGAGCCGACCGAGAGATCGATTCCGCCCGTCAGGATAACAAACGTCATACCGAAGGCAATCAGCGCATTAATCGAGACTTGTCGTAATAAATTCAAGATATTAAGCGGTTCCAAGAAACTTGGATTCAACACCGATACGATGAGAATAAGAATGATTAAGCCGAGCAGCGGTCCTAATTTTTGTATTACATTTGAGAAACGGAAGCCGCTTTGGGCCGTTTTGTTTTCCTGCATTGTTGTCATATCACTGTCCCCCTGTGGCCAATGTCATAATGTGTTCTTGTGTGGCTACTTCCCTTGCAACCTCGCCACTGATGTGTCCTTCATGCACAACCGCGATCCGGTCGCTCATGCCAAGCACTTCAGGTAGCTCCGACGATACCATGATGATTGCAACACCGCGTTCTGTCAGTTCATTCATCAATTCATAGATTTCACGCTTCGCTCCGACATCCACTCCGCGTGTGGGTTCATCTAGGATAAGTACGCTTGGACCGATCCCAACCCATTTGGCGATAACGACCTTCTGCTGGTTACCCCCGGATAGATTCCTTGCCGCCGTCTCGGAGGATTGCGTTTTGATCTGTAGACGTTTGATCAATGTATCTACGAAGTCTTGTTCTTTGGAAGCTGAGATAAAGCCTTTGCTTGAGAAACTGAACAGATTCGGCAACGCCATATTCTCGCGAATGGAGAAGTCTAATACCAGACCTTCATCCTTACGGTCTTCTGTAATAAACCCAATTCCATGTTTCACGGCATCGGCCGGTTTACGAATGTTCGCTTTTTTGCCCCGAATGAAGATTTCACCGCTATCCAATGTATCCAAACCAAAGATGGTTCTCATGATCTCTGTTCGTCCAGAACCCATAAGTCCTGAGAAACCTAGGATTTCCCCCGCTCTCACATTGAAGTTGATATTCTCAAATAACCCTTTGCTGCTTGCATTCCGTACCTCCAAAACGACTTCACCATAGGAAGGATTCCGGGCAGGGTAACGCTCCGTAAGTTCCCGACCTACCATTTTCCGGACCACTTCATCAAAGCTTGTCTGCGGGATAGCTTGCGTGTCTACCGTTCTTCCATCACGCATAATCGTAATTCGGTCACAGATCGTGAAGATCTCCTCCATTCGGTGAGAAATATACACGATGGATACGCCTTCCTTCTTCAGCGAGCTGATTACGCCGAACAGCTTCTGGATTTCGCGCTCTGTGAGTGCTGCTGTTGGTTCGTCCATAATGATGACCTTGGCATCTGTCATTAGCGCTTTGGCGATCTCGATCATCTGTTGTTGCCCGACGGAGCACTCTCCCGCAGGACGTTCCAGCGGTATGTGTACAGAAAGCTTGGCGAACTGTTCTTTGGCAAGCGCTTTCATTTGTCTTGTGTTAAGCAACCCGAATGATGATGTCAGTTCCTTACCGATGAAGAGATTATCCAGCACCGTCATTTCAGGCCATACGTTCAGCTCCTGATGTATAAAGGTGATGCCCAGTTTCTCTGCTTCCTTCGGACTTGCAAAATAGTTTTCTTCTCCGTCTATGGTGATGGTCCCCTGATCACGCTGATGAAGACCAATCAGGATGTTCATCAGTGTGGATTTGCCGGCCCCATTCTCCCCCATCAGGGCATGAACCTCACCATCTTTTAGTTCAAAATCCACTCCGCTCAGTACCTGATTGGTACCGAACGCTTTATGAATGTCTTGCATCTGAATGTGCATTACGCAACCTCCTTTTTAACCGAAATGGACTCCCGATTGTAAAATGCAATTGGCATAGGGTGTGGCTTCACCTGTGCGGATAACAGCTTTCACCTGCCGTGTTAATTCTTTGAATTGTTCGTGGCTGACGGAAGCATCGATAGCTTCTACCCCGAATTTCTCTGTGATGAATCGTAGGGCTACGGGATTGCCTTCGCAAATCTCTTCGGCCACAATGACTTTCTCAATGACCATATCTTCAGCGATCACTTCCACCACTTCGCGAAAACTTGGTGTTCCCAATTTAAGGGCCAGATCAATTTTGAGTACCCCGTCCGGTACCGGCAGACCTGCATCCGCAATCGCAATCATGTCCGTATGGCCCAGATCAGACAAAATCTTGGAAATGTGACTATTCAGCATGCCATTTCTTTTCATTACAAGCTCTCCTCTACTTCATCACGCGTTGGCATGCCGCCCTGCGCTCCGAACTTGGTGACGGACAACGATGCAGCACGATTGGCGAAGCGTATGCTCTCTTGCAACGGTTTGCCTTCAGCCAAAGCAACTGCAAATGCGGCGTTGAACGTGTCCCCTGCCCCAGTGGTATCCACTGCGTCAACCTTGTAAGTTTGGACCAGAATTTCCTCTGCCCCATCAAAATAACGAACGCCTTTACTGCCTTCCGTGATGAACAATTTGTTAGGATATTGACGTAATGCCTCTGCCGGACTCATGCCCTGAAACAAAATCTCGGCTTCATGCTCGTTCGGCGTGATATATGCGGCATTGTCGATCACTTCTTGCGGCAATGTTCTCGCTGGAGCAGGATTGAGCAGTAAAGGTGTTCCGAATTCAGCACATCGTGCACTCACATGAACAACCGTTTCCTCCGGAATTTCCTGCTGAATTAGTACGATATCTGCATTGCGGATCACTTCCGCTGCTTCATCGACATATGCAGGAGTGACTTCGCGATTCGCCGCTTCAACCACTACGATACTATTATCACCTTCCGCCAGAATGATATGAGCCGTTCCACTTTCTAAATGTGTAACCGGTTTCACATTTTGCGTATTTACAGCATTTGCTCTAAAGTTCTCTAAAATATCTTTGCCAAAAGCATCGTCGCCTACCCGGCCGATCATCGCAACCTTGGCACCCAATCGTGCAGCGGCGACAGCCTGATTGGCTCCTTTGCCACCAGGAACCGTTTTGAAGCTATCGCCAAGAACGGTTTCACCCGCTCCCGGCCGTCTTGCAGAAGTAACAACCAGATCCATCGAACTGCTTCCAATTACGCATATTTTAGCCATCTGATCACACCTTTCTCGTTGTGCCCCGTTCGATGAAGCTGACGGGCAACTGTATGTTTTTGTTCTCTATTGCAGCTTGTTCCACAAGCTGGATAAGTAATCCCGCTGCTTCTCTTCCCATCTCGTATGCTGGCTGACGGATGGTGGATAGTGCCGGTGACAGCAGGCTGCTCATCGGAATATCATCGAAACCAATCACTTGTACGTCATCAGGAACCTTTCTTCCGATTCGTGATGCTTCATGCAGTACGGCCATGGCTGCGATATCATTACTGGCAATGACCCCGTCTGTGTCCGCATATTTCCTGAATAATTCTTCAGCCCATACCCCTGCCTCGTTAATCGAAAACGAGGTCGTCTGAATGACGTGATAGTCTAGCCCTGCATCACGGATGATTTCAATCGCGCCTTCGAAGCGATCCTGCGCAGGTCTGATCTGTGACGGTCCTTGCATAACCGTGATCCGACGACTGCCGCGGTTGATGATCTCCCTTGCAGCTAGTCTTCCACCTTCCCTGCCATCCGCATACACGGATGGACGATCCAGTGAAGTTCTGTCCAGAAACACGACAGGAATCTTCAGTTTTTCATATATTGAAGAATGAGGGTAGTTCGTTGAAGAGATCACACCGACCACGTTGTTCTGGATAAACGTCTGGATGTAATCTTGCTCCTTCTGTTCATCCTCATCACTATTTCCGAATATCAGTCTATAATCCTGCTCCTGCATCCGGTCCTCTACGCCGCGGGCCAACTGCGGGAAGTAAGGGTTGGTAATATCCGGCAACAACAGGCCAATCAGTTTGGACTTGCGCTTATATAATGAGCGAGCCACTTCATTTGGCGAAAAGTTAAGCGCCTTCACAGCATCTTCGACTTTCTTGCGTGTATCCGCATGAACATAACCTCTATCATTAATGACCCTGGATACAGTAGCTACAGATACGCCAGCCAACTGAGCTACGTCTTTAATTGTTGTCATAAGTTGCTCTCCTCTATGTGTAACCGGTTACAGACACTAAATTATCATATTATTTTTAATTTGACAAGCGTTTTCATTCTGGAAATTTCTCCAAGTCCATTGGAAAATGGACTGTAATACACGCAAACCCAAGCCATACTGCCTGTTCGACGCCTGAAATAACATGCTGCAAAACATAGAAAATGACGAGAGCATCAGTGAACGCCCTCGACATTTCTTTAAGCATTATTTTGGGTATATCATTATGCTTACAGAGATCTTGCTTCGATGATGATATATTGTGAAGTACGCTCCTGTATCAACCACTTTTCGCCCTGGCGAACATAAACATCATGATATTGAACACTATAATCGGTGAGAACTTCTTTGCCTTCTTCGTCCCTAACCATTTTGATCTGAGAAAATAGAATGCCTGTTGCAGTATCACCTTCCACGTTCACTACATGCTGTGCATTCGTTGTGAAATAGCGTTTCACCAGCGCCACATGACCGTTAAACTCTTCTTCTAGCTGCTTGGTTCCGGTTACTTCGGACATCAGTTGATCACCAAAATACACTTTAAACCGTGTATCCGGTGTGAATAAGAGCATCTGATCTGCAATTCTTTTGGCATCGGTTAATGTAGCATACGAGTCCACCAAATCTCTCAATTCGGATTTTGCTTGTAAAATTTCCAGTGACATATCATTGTCCTCCTTGATGTATCGTCTGAGCCATAGCATTTTGTAATCCAACATTTGTTGAATAAGTATGACTTATTGATTATTATAAGGAGTACAAAAATAACTACAATCGTTAATCTGGCGCTTTTTGTTCGATATCCAACGTTCAATAAAAAAGTGATAGATATCTCGGGGTGGAGGTTACCAAGTGCACATTAAAATCGATCGAAGAGTGGTCAAAACGAAACAAGCGATCTTCCAGTCCTTTCTTTCTCTCATTGCCGAGAAAAATTTTGAGGACATTACAATCAACGAAATTGCTGATCGAGCTAACATTAATCGGGGAACGGTATACTTTCATTACAGTGATAAGTATGATCTGTTGAACAAGTGCATCGAAGAAAACTTAAACAAAATGATATCCGCAACCACGACAACGAATGCGAATGGTGAAACGGTTGATCTCATTCAATCCTCTTTTCTACCTGTAATCCGATATTTCGAAGAGCATCATCGTTTTTACGCTTCAATGCTCTCTAACAAAGGAATTCCTGCGTTCCGTGAACAGATGTTGGAACTCGTGACAACGCACATAAGGATTAACATCAATATGGATGGTGACAATAGCAGCTACAGCAAAGAATTCGTCACTCAATTTATGGCATCAGCCTTTGTCGGCATCATCGAATGGTGGATTATGAATGATATGCCTCAGTCATCGGAAGATGTGGCGGAACAATTATGGGGGCTTCTAAAAAGAAACCAAGTTATAAATTAGGTCGTGCCTGAAAACTTCGAAGGAAACAGTTTTTGAGATGCGCCCTAGAATACTAAGCTTATGTTACGCAAAAAATTCGTATCTCTTACTGTTTCATGAAAAAATAACGTCACTTGAGAGTAACGTTATTTTTCCTTCATTTCATTTTGCTTGGATCAGCTACCGTACACTTCAAATGCACGATGTCCTGCCCTAACTCCCTGCGGTAACCCATTGTATACAATTCTTATATACCTGCCCTTTGCTTCAAAATGATCCATCCGTGTCTGTTCATGTGATGTCTGCCCCGTCTGGTTAACGACCACACGCCATTCGATTGCATCGCTTGAAACCTGAATCACGTATAGGAAGTTACCTTGCTCGTGAAATCTTACTTTGCTTCCTATGATGGAACGTTCCTCTAACAAATCCACCTGCCACCAGTGGCCTGGATGATCGTCTTGTGCCTGCCAGTAGGTCTCATCGACACCATCGTTTCCATACGTGGCATCATTGCCATCGTTCATGCTATCGCTTGATGCGAACTTCCCGCAGGCAAGCTCATGCTCCGAAGTGCATAAATCAGCAGTTCCTGTCAGGGCAGGCTGATCATTCTTCTCAAGCAATTGGCGAAGCTCTTTCAACTCCATCGATACTTTGGGGGCAAAAGAATCTGAAGACATATAGTCGATTAAGCTTCTGCGAAGCTGCGCTGCGACAGGTCGACTGTCCATATCATTCTCGATATCGATTCCGCAGATGATCACCTTTCCTTTTCCAATGGTATATTCCGCAAGATTCATCAGTTTTCGGTTATGAACAAAGTTGGGGATGACCTGAACAATCGGGTTAAATGCAATATCATCGTTCACCACAAGAGTTACGGATCGCTCCAGCAGGTCCTTCCATGGATATTCCGCGTACTCCCTGGTCGGGAAGTCGCTCAAGGCCGGATGTTCAGAATCAACCATAATGCCACATGGAGCTTCAGTTGCAAAATGTGCTGGACTCCAAAACACCGGATAGAACTTCCCTGGGGTCGTATTTCTTAAGTCACTATCCTTCGCCAAAAATAAAACGGTCCCTCCCTCTTCAAGGGTCTGCTCCATTCCTTTGTCCAGACTACGTTTTACCATTATGCCCTGAGGAAGTTCCTGATCCTTCCCGCTGCATTCGTATACCCAGAACGGCCATTCATTTCGTATTTCGCTACCCTCCATTTCCAAAGATATCGTCAGTCTGCAACTTTTCTGTATTCGATGTGGGGCGTTCGAAACCAAGCGACCTAACGGTTGACCTGATCCAAGAGGAATCGTATCTGTAAGCAGAGAACCTGAATCGAGCGTGCGGCCCTGCCCATCTGCAATTGTCCACTGGATGAAGGACGGTGGAAGTTCTTTTACTCCAAAATGGGCAATGTTGATTTCTGCCACATACAGCTCTGTATTCGTATAGATGCGTTTCGGCATGCGAAGCAACAGTACCGTTGGCCCACAAAACTCTCGGAATTGTTGAGGTTCGATCAAACCCTTCGATTCCCAAAATGCATTAAGCAGACCCACTGTTGCGGTGCTCTGACCAGGGAAATCATGCAAATCCAGCAACTGAAATCCTCCAAGACTCGGCGTGCGCAGTGCAGCTTCGATCTCATCGCGATATAATTGCATCGCCAACATGCCTGAACCGTGGACGAATGAACGAAGGTCACCAAGCAAGCCTCTTTTTTTCATATCTTCGTGGATGACCTCCAGATTAACCGGACGCAATGCACCGCTATACTTCTCCATCTCTTGTACATCCGGGTAGACAGCATACTGTCCCACTTCATGTGAAATAACAGGTACAGATCGATTGGCTACGGCGTCTCGGAAGTCTAGTTGCGTGGACAACGCTAATTCTTCCGGGAAATATTGACCGCGAACACCAATGCCATCAACCGATTGGGCTATAAACAGATCATCTGCTGCATCAAGCTGCCGATCCCAGTTCGTGGTGAGCGTGTATAAACGTCTGTCATCGAACGATTTCAAGTCTTCTACCATCCGGTGCAACAGGTCGAAGTCACCATTCAATTCATTGCCATTACTGTAGATACAAAAGGAAGGATGATTCCCGTAGATATGAGCAATTCGTCGAACCTCCTGAGGCAAGTACATGTAATGCTCTGGGTGCGTCCCAACTGCCATATTCCACGTATCCATCCACATGGGAGACTCGACTTGCAGGTAGACCCCCAATTGATCAGCTGCTTCGAATGCTGCTTCAGGTGGGCACCAGGAGTGAAAACGGATATGGTTCAATCCATAGTTCTTAGCTGCCTGAAACAGCTTGAGCCAAGATTCAATGTCCATCGGCGGATGACCTGTATGTGGGAAGATACAACACTCCAAGGTTCCTCGCAAAAAGATAGGCCTTCCATTCATCTGCAATTCTCTGTCCTTGCGATGAAAATATCGCATGCCAAATGTCTGATTTTCTGCAATGTGAATCGGTCTGTATTTTTCCAATAATACATTTGCTTCTATTCTCAACTCATAGATATTGGGATTGAATTCATCCCATAACAAGGGGTTTTCACCCATATCCACTTTCCATTCAAAGTTTTCAGAGGATGCGGCGGAGACAAGGATGCTTTTATCTATGTCAGGAATCGCATTCGGTGCTACGCCATGTTTGATATGCGCGGATATTCGCAACTTGGCATGAGCTTCAGTATCGGTTTTATTATGGCATGTGCCCTTCACTACAACGGAACGCAGATCCGGCTCTGGGAAGACCTGTATATTATTGATCCAGAATGGCTCTGAAATATGTAGCTCCATCCGGCCTATAATTCCATTCCAGATCGTTTGCGTCTCTTCTGTATAAGCGCTCGAATGACTACCCAGATTCTGAACATCCCGATTATCAATCCGAAAGGTGAACCGGTTGACCTTTCCAGGTTGAATGAATGTACTCACGTCATATTCATGAGCAACGGATAAACTATCTTGCTGCCCGGCAAGGTGACCGTTCACCCATAAGGTGGATTGAAACATGATCCGCTCAAGATATATGACAAACCGTTGTTCAGCCCATTCAGCAGGCACATGGATTTCGTATTCGTACCATGCTGATCCAATATAGGAATGCCGCTGCCGTAGAGAACGGACCGTCTCCCGATCCATCTCATCGCCCCATTCCGTTTCGTCTCCAATGCAGTTGACTGTCAGCGTACCAGGGAGTGTTACCAGATGCTTTGATTGGGAAACGAACGACTCGTGCCATTGTTCGGTTTCACCGATATCATGAGGATCCAGTACGTATTTCCACTCCCCCGCAAGTTGAACTATTCTCTTGTTATGCTGCTGATCTGACATGCGGCTCACCTCTTATTTCCACTAATATAGAACGCTTTCATTCCAAGTGATTCTCGTATATTATTTTAGAATAAGTATTGTAGCGAAAGGAATGAAGATATGGCTAACAAACCAGACGATCCTGCTATATTTGAAACAAAAAAACAATACACACATCCTCCTGGTATTCTGGTGTCCGACCACTATATTCAACCCTATGGTTACTCCTGTTATCGTGCACAAGGAACCAAGGATTGGCTAATCATATATACTTTATCGGGAAAAGGACGTATTCATAATGGAGCCAGTGGATACCTGAGCTGTACAGCAGGAACATTGACCATTGTCTCTCCTGGAACCGCACAAGACTATTTCACCGAGCAAGGACATGTATGGGATAAAATGTGGGCTCACTTCATTCCACGTCTACCTTGGATGGATTGGATACCCTCCAGCAATACAGATGGCCCGATCTTTCAACTCCATATCGATAAGGAAAGCTCCCGGAGAGCCATTGAATCGGCTTTTAGCAGAGTGATCTCCTACAGATTATACGAGGATTCCATGTTGAGGGATGAGCTGACATTGAATGCACTGGAAGAGGTCATCTTGTTGGTCGCCAGTCAGCATCAATCGAAAAAGGAACTGGATTCACGCGTTCAGGAAGTGCTAAACATTATATCTCGGCATTACATGGATCATATTCTTATCGAGGATTTGGGCAAGAGGGTGTGTTTATCCCCTTCCCGTCTGTCTCATTTGTTCAAGGAACAAGTGGGAGATTCCATCATGGAAACGTTAATGAAGTATCGCTTGAAACAAGCTGAACCATTACTTCAATATACCCTCAGGCCCATTACCGAGATTGCTCTGGCGGTTGGCTTCCATTCACCCGACTATTTCTCCCGGCAATTCTCCAACCACTTTGGAGTCTCCCCATCGAACTATCGGAAGAAATATAGGGAAGCCATATAAGCTCCAACTAAGCATAATACTATGCAATTCTAACTTGTCCGTTGGCCATGTTGAATACTGTTGCTTCAGCAATTTATTAAATGCCCTGCCCATCGCTTCCTTTATAGCCGTTTCAATTTTAGGTGTAAATGCCTCATAACTTCGTGAACACTGATTAGCCAGCCCACTTTGAAAAGTGATTAAGCTAATGAATATATCATGTAAGACCTTTGGTGTTAAAGCTTCATGCGAAGTCACATCTGTTAAAACTTCCCGCAATATATCTTCATTTAACACGGTTTCCATCAGGTCATATTTATCAAAGAAATGGTAGTAAAACATCGCTCGATTACTGGTCGCTTTTTGTGTGATATCCTTGATCGTAATAACATTTATTGAATTAACAGATAGGAATTCTATCCCTAGTATTCCTTATCATTCTTTTATAAGTGGTAAGCAGAAAAAGCCCTACCGTTCCCGGTAAGGCTTTTCTTGATTTCCCTATCATTACAGAAGGCTTACTAGATGACATTCAGTCACCTTTTCGCCATATTACTGTTCATATTATTCACCGCTTATTTTGTAGCTCTTCCGTAAATTTCATCTGTCACAGGTTCCAACCATTCCGGTGTACCCGCAGTGATGGCAATATGTTCAAACCAACTATCTTTAGCGGCCCCATGCCAGTGTTTCACACCATCATGAGTCACAATAACGTCGCCTGCTTTTAGGAATTGAGCAGGTTTTCCTTCTTCCTGATACCAACCTTCTCCACCAGTCACTAACAACAGCTGAAATCCACCACGGTGGATATGCCAGTTATTTCTACATCCCGGTTCAAACGTTACATTCCCAACCCCCACATTCACTTTGGGATCAGCAACCAAGGATTGCAGATAACTTTGCCCTACAAAATATTGTGCATATGCTTCGTTTTTCTCTCCTACCGGGAAAATAACTCCATCTTTAACTTCTTCATGCTTAGCCACTTCGAGTACCTCCAATGAATTAATTTAACGAATTGTGTTCACCATTGTTCAAAAAAAACACATAAGTGCGATATCGCACATTCGTGTATAATATAAAATAATTGTACTGCCTCTGCAAGGATCAAATGAACCTGATCTGTGCCTTATTGCGCAAGGGGACAACATTTGTGCAATTACTCTCTGGAAAGAATGGTGATTACTATCGTTTCTATCACAGATCGAAGAATACTTAAGTCTCAGGAAGCGATCAAATCCGCTTTTATCAAGCTCATGAACGAGAAACCTTTCGATACCATTACGATGCAGGATATCTCTGATCATGCTAATGTCGGCCGCAGAACGATATACCATCACTATTCGGACAAATTCGACTTGCTGGATAAATTAATCGAAGAACATATCGATGAACTAAGAAGATTGTGCAAGGAAGCATGCGATCTGGATTTTATAGAAAGCAATGTACTTTGGTTCGATTATTTTGAAATTCACTATTCATTCTTCTCAGCTATGTTACGGAGTAAAGGAGCCCCTTTTTTCCGCAGTCGCTTCCTCGCTCTCGTTATTGAAGAACTGGAAGATGAGGTGAATATAACGGAGGGAAAAAATAAAGGACTAACGAAAGAAGTTATTCTTACGTTCTTTGGTACAGCGATCGTTGGTATCGTGGAATCCTATTTCACCAATGGATTACCCCGGCAACCTCATACTGTCGCAGAACAAGTTGGGATTTTATTAGAAAGGAATCTATAACAAAGACGCTTCATGAACCGTTCCTCTTTTATAATCTAACCACCTGGGGAGCGGTTTATTAATTATCATTACAAACATTGGCGTTATGTGATATGGTTTGTGAGGATATTAGATTCGTACATACATATATGCATGAAATGCGAGGAGAAGATCGAAAGTGATAGAGAGAAATACCCTTAAGAAACCAAGTAAGTTTAGTGATCCTATTTTTGTCATGCTCGTGGCAAGCCTGTGTTGCTTGTTATGGGGAAGTGCGTACCCGTCCATCAAACTTGGATATATCGCATTTAACATTCTGCCGGAAGATATTGCTTCCAAGTATGTATTTGCCGGATACCGTTTTACACTGGCGGGTATGCTGCTCTTGCTCCTGTCTCGTATCGTTAGAAAACAGAAACTCCAATTGTCCAGGCCTCAGTGGACAGGCCTTATCATGTTAGGTATATTGCAAACGGGTTTGCAATATATGTTTTTCTACGTTGGCGTAGCCAATACGACGGGTGTCAAAGGCTCCATTATGAATGCAACTACGACCTTTTTCAGTGTTGTTCTGGCCCATTTCATTTATAAGAATGACAAATTAAGCAGAAATAAAATCGTTGGCTGCTTGCTCGGATTCGTTGGTGTAATCATCGTAAACTTCCATACGGATCTGCTTGCTTTTTCCTTTTCATTCACAGGCGAAGGCTTCGTGATTATAGCAGCACTTGTTTTCTCCGTTACGGCCCTTTATGCAAAACGTCTCACAGCTACGATCGATGTTCTGATCATAACAGGTGTCAGCTTATTCGTCGGAGGACTGGTACTTACGCTGTTAGGTTTATCACTCGGCGGTCGGGTCACTCATTTTACTCTGGAATCCACTAGTAACTTGATCTACCTGGCTTTACTGTCATCCGTCGCATTTTGTTTGTGGAATATGCTTCTCAAGTACAACAAGGTCGGAAGAGTGTCTGTGTACAACTTCCTAATCCCTGTATTTGGCGCATTGTTATCGGCTTTATTCTTAGGTGAAACGATTCTGGAACTGAAAAATCTGGCTGCATTGCTGTTTGTGTCGGTCGGCATTTATTTAGTCAATCGTGTACGTTCTGTGCAAAGCTCTAATAACACTCCAATAAAATAGACTACGCAACCACTGCCATGGATAACAAAAAAAGCCGCTGATCAGCGGCTTTTCATGTATATACCAATACGATATACTTTCGTTTCTTACGATGTTATACCTTAATATATACTCGTAAAGTCAATCAAGTCCTCTTCTTCCTCATAGTTAAATACAATGGCGTGATTACCTAATTCGTATACCATCTCATAACCGCCAACGACTTCATTGTAATATTCTGAGGAAGGTTTCCCCATCCATATTTTCACATTCCATGGAGAAAGATTCTGCTTCTCATTGTACAAATCAAAAACGGCAATACGTGATTTATTGGTAAGTTCGTGCATGTATGAATCGAATCCGACGCCGAATTTAGAATAATAATAGAACGCTCCCCATTCCTCGTTTGAACGAGAGGTTGGTTTCCCCAGTTTTTTTTGCGCATTTTGAAGCGTCATGCCAATCTTAACATCCGTTCTGCCGGGTAATGCACCCTTTAAAGCGGCTTCCTTCAGGCTTTTCAGGTAAGCGCGATCGCCAACTCCCGAGTTAGGCCAAGCTTTTGAACGGAGGTTACGCGTATCTTCCAACCGCAATTCCAATTTGTTTACATTCAGCTTAAACGTATTAACTCCATAGACGAATTGAAGGTTGTTGTAATTTTTGAACTGTACTCGGGCACCTGAAAGAGTACGGATTCCATCATTTCTGCTTGCAGAGTAGGAATCGTCGATTTTTTTCCCTTATTATCGACAAATGTTACACGGCGCAATTCCCCAGAGCGAACAATATACGTTTTCACCTCATTGAAATTAGAAGTTCCCCAGTCAGTGATCATCAGCATATCTGGTGTACTAGCCTCTTTGCTCTTCACAACGAAGTTCCAGGTTTGAGGTAAAATAATCGTATTCAGATCCAGTTTTGCTGCTTGGACTGTACCGTATGCTGCACCTTTTTTCAGCAAGGCTGCACGATACGTTCCTGAATAACTCTTGTCGCCTTTTTTATTGTTGGTCCAGCCATTTTCTTCAGTCAGCGTGCTCTTCTGTTCATCATAAGCGAAAATATAAACGGTGTAAGCCGTTTGCTTGGCATCACGAAGCGTAAATGAAAGCCGGCTCATACTTTCGAGCTGTTTGGCGGAGATTTGCTCTCCTTTGGCATCGGCATGGGATGGTAGCAGGAGCAATGCGCTCAGAATGTAGGCGAATAAGGTAAGTAAGGCCAGTGAAGCCCATTTTGATTGGTGCTTAGGGTGTATCATCGTTGACTCTCCTTTGAGTAAATAAATAACAATCTAGTAAGCTTTTCTAATTTTAAACCGTGCACAATCTCAACATTCAAACAGGTACTTGCTAACGTGTAATCTTGATCGAACTATGTAATTAATATAGGTTAATATTCGATAAGCATATCCTCCCATTAGTACTATTTTCCTAAGAATGATAACATACCCTTTCTAATAAAGAAATAACAATCTAATGAATCGTTTTTGATCCATATAATATAAAAAGCCGCTTATTAGCGGCTCTTCAAGTAACTACGAATACAATACGATTTACATACAGGAATACACGACATTACGTAAGCGTCGTTGAACGTACGGCTCCTGACTGTTCAGCAGGTGCTGTGCATACATGACCGTAAGTTCTGAATCCGGATCAATAATGGCCATACAACCAGCAGCGCCGCTCCACCCAAATTCACCAAGGGGACTAAGTGAGCCACTGCCTGCTTTGGAGATATGTGTCCGGACACCTAGTCCATAGCCGTATCCATACATATGATCCCAGGAATAATCACCGCGGGTCATCTCGTTTAGGTGATCCGTTCGCATCAGTTCCACTGAAGCTTGAGACAGAATCCGTACGCCTTCTGGACTTGTACCAAGACCAGTAAGCGCGTTCAGAAAACGTGCATAATCGCTAACGGTGGATAGCAACCCTGCACCGCCGCTCTCTAGCTCAGTACCCACACGGAATCCATTGCCATCCATACGTACAGCTTTCTCAAGCTCATCATTGTACGCATACTGCGGAATCAGGCGCGACTGCTGCTCATCGTTCAGATTAAACGCCGTATCGTTCATGCCAAGTGGTCCAGTGATTTCTTCCCGCAGATACGTACCAAACCGTTTGCCACTTACCACTTCCACCAATGCTCCGAGCACATCATGGCACATGCTGTAGTTCCAGTGTGTCCCTGGTTCAAACAGCAATGGTTCTTTCGCAAGCGCTTTCGCGAAGTCCCGTGTCGGCAATGTTCCGTTGGTTCTTTTGACGGCTTCCTGAATGCTGGGGTTACCGACATCATAGGAGAAGCCGGCAGTCATGGTAAACAAATCACGTACTGTAATGGCTCTTGTCGCCTTTTCCAGTCGGATCTCTCCGTTTGCCATCGTTTTCTTAACTGTCATCTCAGCATACTCAGGCAGATAATCGGACAACGGATCGCTTAACAGCATTTCCCCTCTCTCCACCAGTTGCAAGCCTGCAACGCAGGTCATGATTTTGGTCATGGAGTATAGATTGAAAATCGCTCCATCGCCGATCGGCGTTTTCTCCTCCAGATTGGCGAAGCCATTGCGGTAATGGAAAACGGTATCATTTCGATGCATCACCAGCACCTCTGCCCACGGAATGCGCCAGGATGTCATGCGGTCAATAAATGAAGCAAGCGGTTTAAAGTCCATCTTTCCCCGTCCTTTTATGTATAATCGTATATCATTTTGCGATGTGGTCCATGTTCACTGCTACAATCCACATATTAATAATATACGACCTTTTACATATATTGACCACCACCTATATTGCTTCAATGATCGTAATCAGGGATAAGCGGTTAACTACAGTTCTCTTGACGACGAATCCGTAAACTGGCTTACGGACGTAAAATATCTGAATCAATGCGGTATGTCTGTTGAACATATTAAAGTGCCACAGAGACACAGGTCAATAACTCTTCTACTGGAGTACGAGGACGAGGCTTGGGAATCTTATCCTGATCAAAGTACCCCAGATGAAGTGTGCCAACAATTCTCTCTCCTGGTCTCACAGCGGTCTTGGAGTAGAAATCAGGATCGAAATTATATTCATTTGTCTTCCACACAACGCCGATACCCTGCTCCCATGCCAGAAGTTGTAAATTCTGAATAAGCGCAGCACTTGCGCCAACAGCATCTTCCCACACCCTTTGTCTAGGATCAGCCTCGATCACAACAAGCAGATGAGCTTGGATGGACTCACAATAGTCTTTTTGCAACTTCTCTCCCCAGCGCTCTCGCTCATCCTTGGAGAACGTATGCAGTACGGCATCAGCGAATTGCTTCCGACCTTCTTCCACAAATAAAATGAAGCGCCAAGGCTCTTTACGTGAATGCACGGGTGCCCACACGGCAGCTTCGAGCAAGTGTATGATCGTTTCTTTCGCCAGCGGTTTGCCATTGAACTGACGAATAGTTCTTCGTTCACGAATGAGCTTCTCCACGACGGACGTTTCCATATGTGTTAATCCTCCTGTCTCGTTTGCTTATTTATTGGGTAAGGAAATTTACCGCTTCGTCAATAATCTTGGTCTGTCCGATAGGTCCTCCGGGGCCTTGGAACCACAAGCCGTATTCAACGATGTAGACATTGTTATTTTTAACAGCATTCAGGCTCTTCCACACTGCTGTTTTTTGCAATTCTGTCGTTTCATTCTCGTCTGATGACAACAGGAAAATATGATCCGGATTAATCGATGGTAATGACTCCATGGAGATTACTTTCATTGAATCCGTCGGGTCAGGTATGGATACAGGAGGTGTCAGGCCGAGATCGTCGTACAGAACTTCATAGTTTCTTTTACTGTAATAACGCACTTCTTTATCGGATAAACGCAGGAACATTACGGTTTCGTCTCCGATGGATTGCTTGATTTTCTCGCGGGCTTCTGCAGCCTTCTTCTCGTATTCTTCAATGACTTGTTTGGCCTGATCCGTCTTCCCTAACATATCTCCCATATGTAACAGGCTGGTTTTCATACGAATAATACCTTGCTCGTCCTGCAGCTTCTCTGCCAGCAAGGTAGGCGCAATTTTGCTGAGGCTGTCATAGGCATCACTCATGAAATCCTGACCGATGATCAGGTCTGGCTCTGCCGCCAATATGCTTTCGTAGTTGGGATCAACCTGCCAGCCCAGATTTTCTTTTCCTTGTAGTTGATCGGACAGGTAGGTAGGAAACTGATCACTTCCCTCCTCATTACTGGATGCTGCCTGGAGTACAATACCGAGTGCTAACAAATAGTCCGTTGCAGCCGGGAACAACGAAATAATATGCTGAGGATCACCTTTGATGACCGTTTCTCCCCAAGGATGTTTAACAACACGTTCCTGTACTGCTGATTCGGTGGATTGCGCGACTTCTGTAGTTGGAGCATTGTTACCGTTTGTTCCATTACTGCTTGTTGCTGAATTGCCCTGAGAAGGGGAACAGGCTGATATTAATAATGTAAGGCTGAGCATCAAAAGCAATGCAACGGGTTTTCTCGCTCTCATAGATGTAAGTGATTCTCCTTTGGGTTTGTATTGATAATAATTATCATCATCAATAGGATCATAACCGCGATGCAGGGGACTGACAATGGATAATTCTGATTCTCGGATAGCATTATTCTGACCGGTTGGCAGGGCGATACATTTTTGTTTGAAACGACCTGGTGAAAGGCCAACATGCTTTTTAAATAATCGATTAAAATAGATCACATCCGGAATGCCGATTGCCTCGGCAATCTTCTGAAGAGATGCATCTGTGTGTAACAGCAGCTCCTTGGCTTTGTACATCCGTATCCGAGTTAAATAGGTAATCAGACTGCTACCTGTCTCTTTCTTGAACGTTCTCGACAGATGCCCTGCACTGCAATCCAGAATTTCTGCGAGCGGATCGACCATAATGGGCAACATGTAGTTCTCATGAAGATAACGAACGGCTTGAGCTACCAGATCTGGTTTGGCAGTGTCAATCCCTTGTGTACTTAACTGCCTCATTAATTCATTAATAAATTGATAAAATAACGTCTTTACCTGAAATTTCGAGAACGCATCTGTCCGTTCCCAATGTTGCTCTATTCTTTGGACTTTGTCATATAAGTCAATGGGATAGCTTGGGGCAAAAGCATATTGCACATGAAACGGGACATGTTGCCTGAGCAGAGCTTGATTCTCACGAGTATTGGTTAACGACAAATTAGCCCGATAAAACATCAAATAAAACTCGAATGAATCCTTGTTCAGGGAGATATTCATCCATACCCCCTTGCCTCCATGTAAGACTTGCATCTGATCGATCGCGTACATCGTGTCATCCAGCGTAATCGTTGCATTGCCGCGAACTGTATATATAAACCCGCTAATTGGAAATCGATAGGCATGAATGGGTTCGCCAGCACGCACGACGACGTGACGCACATCCCATATTTTAATTGAGGCCAGATTCCATAACTTCACATGCTCTTCTACGTGCATCTCTTCCTTCACCTTCCACAACCCATTAAGTTAGCAAAAAATCAGCAAAATCAGCGGATATTTTCACTTTTCTCCATTCTATCGATAATCATTCTCAACTACAACATATATCTTCCTATTCGATAACATGCTACGCAAGAAAAAGCCGATCCATGAAAAAGGATCGGCTTACGTTCTACCTTTTTAAACTTCGCCGCGTCTGTTCTCAACCGATTTCATACGGTTTTGGTCATCTGGTACCCGGTCAACACTGAACTCTTGACCAGCTTCAACCTCACCATGACCGGAAATATTTCGGGAAAAATTAGTGAACTGTCTTTTTTGTTCATCCAGTTCGTGTTTTTGTTTCAAAAGCTCTTGCGGGTCCTGCTTTGTCACTATGCAAACCTCCCATTTATTAAGTCATGCAATGATTCGTACTACAGAAGTTTTCCATAAGAGAGCTATGCTTATGCATTAACACCAGGAACCTTACATAATATATGCTCAAGCACTGTATCTGATCGTGTAATATATAAGAGCCACTACATGTTAGATGGGTTTGTTAGAAACTATAAACGTGGATTACAAAGGAGTACGGTAAATGAAGCGACTGCTCTTGTCCTATCCTCTTAGCGTGAATACTCCAGTTTACAAAGATAATCCGCCTGTTGAGATTCAACAACAGTCCAGTATAGAAAAAGGAGCTAAGTACAATCAATTTATCATCACATCCCTTAACCATAGCGGTACTCATATTGATGGGCCTTGGCACTTTAATCCCAAAGGAAAAAAACTGAGTGAGATTCCAATTGACGATTTTATCTTCCACCATCCTTCGATCCTCGACATTCCCAAAAGTGATGACGAATTGATCACTAAAGCCGATTTGGAGCCATATGAGAACCTAATTGCCGGTTCTGATTTGCTGCTCATACGCACAGGTTTTGGGAAGCTACGTTCCTCAGACCCTATTCGTTATAGTGATCATAACCCTGGGTTTGCCGCATCTGCTGCCAGTTACCTCATGGTGTTTGATTCGCTACGAGCGATTGGCATGGATATGATCTCTGCGGGCTCTTCACTTCATGAGGATGAAGCTATCGCTTTCCATCAGAAGATCCTGGGAAAAGATCGTGTGGATGGAAAATATATTCTGGTTATTGAGGATATGAATTTAAATCAGGATTTGTCAGACATCGGCAATGTTTATGCTGTGCCTTTGTTTATTGAAGGAGTTGACAGCAGTTTCAGTACCATTTTCAGTGAGAAATATTAGCTGGAGCAACCGGAAATAGCTTTGAGGGTTCTCATAAATAATATATCTAATACAAAAAACGCGCTAAGAGATCCTCTCAGCGCGTTTTTTTAGTTACTAATACGTGATTAGTGAATATCTTTCTTTTTGAAATTGCCGCCTCTTACCTCAGCTACATCGTATACGACGACAAAGGCAGTCGGATCAATTTCATGAATGATATCTTTAATCTTACTCTCTTCCATCCGGTTAATGACACAAGTGATTTCCTTGAATTGTTCATTAGAATAGCCACCGTACGCCTCAGTGTACGTTGCACCACGACCTAGTCGGTCCCGAATGGTTTCAACCATGATCTCTGGTTGATTCGTAATAATTTTAAACGTTTTGGAGCCGCTCAAGCCCTCTTCAACAATATGTATTACTTTAGAAGCAATAAAATACGCAAGTCCTGACAAGATCGCTCCTTGCAGACCGAATACGGTTGAAACGACAATAAAGACAAACATGTTGAGGAACAGAATGAGATCACTGGTTCCAAAAGGTACTTTTCGCGAAAGGAGTACAGCCAGCATATCTATGCCATCCAATGCCCCGCCATTACGCAATGCAAGTCCCATACCGAAACCGATGATAATCCCGCCGACAACCGTAACGAGCAAGGTATCGCCTTCAATGATGGTTGGTACATGGTGCATCAGACTGGTGCTGATTGCCAGTGAAGCAATACCAATGATCGAATATAACGCGAAGCTTTTACCGATTTGCTTGTACCCGAGCCACACAAATGGAATGTTAATAATCCCGATGAGCATCCCCAGTGGTAATCCGAACAACTGTGATCCTACGATACTTAGACCTGTGACACCACCATCTGAGACATTATTCGGGATCAATATGGCTTCCAGGCCATATGCCGTTATAAATCCCCCAATAATAATCAATAATACTTTGGAGAGGATCTTTAACTTGTTTGACTTTTGTTTTCTGTTTTGATGCATTCCATTTCCCCCTTGATGAACAACCGATAAAAAACAGTCTATAATAAAAATCACTGTTTTGGCAATAGATCGTCATTTGTGTGTGTTACTTCATTGTCCGATGAGCGTTCGATACGCCGAAATTTTATGCTCAAGCATCTCATCAGCTGTATTAAGGATGTGCATCTGTTTTTGGATCGACTCTTTATGCTCCTCCAGCAGCTTCAAACGATCTGCCGCCGTATGCTCCCCTTCCTGAAACAAGGATGCATACTTCTTAATAATCGCAATGGGCATTTGAGTCTCTTTTAATTTGATCACAAATTGTAGCCATTTCAGGTGTGACTCGTTGTACCGTCTGTCTCCACTGGCATCTCGGAGAGGAATCACAATCTGTTCCTTCTCATAATAACGCAACGTATGCGCACTAATATGAAGCAATTCTGCCACTTCACCAATGGTATGCATGGTTAACCTCCCCTCCATTTTCCCGCTTGACTTAGAGTAAGCTCTAATCAGTATAATCAACTCGTGGTCATATCACAATAAATATGAAATCAGATCCAGGAGGAGTTTCCATGAAATACACAGTGATTACCGGTGCCAGTTCAGGCATTGGATATGAAGCGGCTTTAGCTTTTGCAGCTCGTGGCAAAAATATGATTCTGGCAGCTCGCAGAACCGATGAATTGGACAAATTAAAAGCAAAAGTAGCTGAAATTAATCCTGATCTGGATGTTGTCATTCGTACAGTGGATCTGTCCATTGCCGCTAATGTGCATGAATTCTATGAAGGTCTTCAGGCTTATTCCATTGAGACATGGATTAACAACGCAGGATTCGGGAATTTCGCTTCCGTTGGCGAACAGCATCTGCCCAAGATTGAACAGATGCTTCATCTTAATATAGAAGCTCTTACGATTCTTTCTTCCCTGTATGTACGTGATTATGCAGATGTGGATGGCACACAGATCATTAATATCTCCTCTGGTGGAGGATATACGATTGTGGCCGATGCTGTAACCTACTGCGCAACCAAGTTTTATGTAAGTGCCTTTACCGAAGGACTTGCGCAAGAGTTAAAAGGCAAGAACGCAGCAATGCAGGCCAAAGTGCTCGCTCCGGCTGCAACCGAGACGGAATTCGCGAAACATTCCTTTAATGTAGACGAGTTTGAATATGAAGGCAGAGTTCCGAAGTTCCATACGGCAGAACAAATGGCTGGATTTTTACTTGAATTGTATGACAGCGAGAGCGTGGTCGGCATTGTGGATGGATTAACGTATGACTTTGAACTCAGAGAACCGATCTTTCCATACGCAGCGAGAGCAGCCTCGAAACCACAAAATTAATCCGAAACTGAACTCGAAACCGAATCCCCGGAAACGGTTAGACATCACCTAACCTGGCTAATAAACATCTTCTAATCTAATCGTTAAACATTATTGGACGTTAAAAAGGGAACCTGTCTCCAGGCTCCCTTCTTTTTATTTATAATCAATTCTATATTAATACTTACTATATAATGAAGTAATTATGCTAGCCTCATTTTGAAATCCTGATATCCGAATTCGCGGACAACTTCGCAATCGCCGTCTTTTCGTTTAACAGCAATCGCTGGAAGCGGCATGCCATTGAACGTGTTGGTTTTCACCATGGAGTAGATCGCCATGTCCTCAAATACCAGACGGTCGCCTTCTTGCAAAGGCTGATCGAATGAATAATCCCCAATCACGTCACCAGACAGACAGGTTTGTCCACCTAGGCGATACAGATGAGCCTTCTCACCCACTTCTCCCGAACCGATCAGCGGCGGGCGATATGGCATTTCCAACACATCCGGCATATGACACGTAGCTGAAGTATCCAGAATAGCGATGTCCATACCGTTTTTATGGAAGTCCAGCACAGAGGTCACCAGATAACCCGCGTTCAGCGCAACAGCTTCTCCCGGCTCCAGATATACTTCCAGGCCATAGTCGTTCTGCATACGCTTGATACAAGCTTCCAACCTTGGAATATCATAATCTTCACGTGTGATGTGGTGACCACCGCCGAAGTTGATCCATTCCATTTGTGGCAACCATTGTCCGAATTTCTCAACCACTGCATTCAGCGTAGTCTCCAGATCATCGGAATTTTGCTGACACAGCGTGTGGAAGTGCAGTCCGGAGACACCTTCCAACAGGTCTGCATCGAAATCCTCCAGTTTCGCGCCAAAACGCGAACCCGGAGAACACGGATCGTAGATCTCGTGTCCTTCTTGGGTAGAGCATTCAGGGTTGACGCGCAAGCCGACCTTACGGCCAGCTTGAAGCGCCTTATCCTTGAATTTTGCAAGCTGTGAAAATGAGTTGAAAATAATGTGGTCGCAGATGGAGAGAATCTCGTCGATTTCTTCTGCTCGGTATGCTGGAGCAAAGACATGATTCTCTTTGCCCATTTCCTCATGGCCCAGACGCGCTTCATACAAACCACTCGCCGTTGCACCGCTCAGGTATTCACCAATCAGTGGATACATCGCAGTCATGGAGAATGCTTTTTGAGCTAGCACGATTTTGGCACCTGTACGCTGCATAACACCGTTCAGGATTTTCAGGTTTTTCTCGATAAGCGCCTCGTCAACAACAAAACATGGTGTCGGTAATTGCTCGAACCGCATTTTAACGAACAAGCTCCGATTCTTTAACTTCTTCTGGCAGCTCATCCACGAGTACCGGGTTGAAGTCTTCTACCCATGGGAGGCCCCATTTGTTCAACTCTTCCATGAATGGATCTGGGTTGAACTCTTCTACATTGTATACGCCTGGTTTGTTCCATTTGCCTGTCATAACCATTGCTGCACCGATCATAGCTGGAACGCCTGTTGTGTACGAGATCGCTTGGGAACCCACTTCTTTGTAGCACTCTTGGTGATCACAGATATTGTAAACATAATATGTTTTGTCTTGGCCATCTTTTTTGCCTTTGAAAATACAACCGATGTTTGTTTTACCCACAGTGCGTGGTCCAAGGGATGCTGGATCCGGCAGTACTGCTTTCAGGAATTGCAGTGGGATAATTTGTTTGCCTTCATATTCAATAGGCTCAATTGAAGTCATGCCTACATTTTCAAGAGCTTTCAAGTGAGTCAGGTAGCTTTGACCAAATGTCATGAAGAAACGGATACGTTTCAGACCTGGCATGTTTTTCGCCAAAGATTCCAGTTCTTCATGGTACAACAGGTACATGTCTTTCTCGCCAACTTCTTTGAAGTCGTAGACACGTTTGATTTCCATCGGTTTTGTTTCGATCCATTCACCATTCTCCCAGTATCTTCCGTTCGCAGATACTTCACGAATGTTGATCTCAGGGTTAAAGTTGGTTGCGAACGGGTAGCCGTGGTCGCCGCCATTGCAGTCCAGAATGTCGATGTACTCAATTTCGTCAAAGTAGTGCTTCAGGGCATAAGCGGAGAATACGCCTGTCACGCCTGGGTCAAATCCACTTCCGAGCAATGCAGTGATGCCTGCTTGTTCAAAACGCTCTTTGTAATCCCATTGCCAGCTGTATTCGAACTTCGCTGTATCATGTGGCTCATAGTTCGCTGTGTCCATGTAATTTGTTTTAGTTGCAAGACAAGCATCCATGATTGTCAGATCTTGATACGGCAAAGCAAGGTTCATAACGATATCCGGTTTAACTTCGTTGATCAGAGCGATCAATTCGTCAACATTATCAGCATCTACTTGTGCTGTTGTAATTTTTGTTTTTCCGCCGTCCAGCTTGGCTTTGAGCTCATCACATTTGGATTTTGTACGACTCGCGATGCAGATTTCCTCAAAAACTTCGCTGTTTTGAACGCATTTGTGTACTGCCACGGAAGCAACGCCGCCGGCGCCGATGATTAGTGCTTTTCCCATTTTACATTCTCCTATCCCAATATGTATTTTTTTTAATTGGTTTAATACGCTGACAACAACAAGACAACAAAAAAAGCAAGGTGAAAAATGCCCGCAATCGCGCATCATCACACTTGCTTATCGATATACATCATAAAAAAGACGTGAAGTCTCCATGACCAAAAAAGTTCACAAGAACTCCTTTGGCGGAAAGCTCCTTCATGTATATCAATATTGGATCAGAGTCTATATAGCAAATAATTCGCCTTTACCACTCTTATTGACCGTTTCACAAGTTGATGTGCAATTGCACTGGTTGTAAAGTAACCAACTTATAAAATTTGAGCTTTGAACTCAATCAATAAAGCAACGTAAGTTGCCAATCGGCGTTTGACCCGGCTGTCCGTATGGCCTTAACTTCCTGATGAAAGTGGTCAAAAATTATCTGCTGGAAAGCTCTAATTCATATTGATAAATCAACTTCCCAAAATCACAGGTCTTACACTATCAGACGTTGAAAAAAAAATCAAGCAATTATCAAAAAATAATTTTTTGACCGAATTACAACTAGGAATGAAATTGATATCCTTCGAAGACTTTTAAGCCTTCTGTGTTAAGTAATTTCCCTGTTACTTCAGGCTTTTGAGGACTTTTGTCGAATACTTCTTCACACGCGATCATGATGTTGCCACCAGCAATTTCAGCTAATTGATCATGGGATACACTATACACCAGCCTCCCCAGATTCGACCAAACCATAGCACCCGAACACATCACACACGGTTCACAACTCGTATAAAGAGTGTATTCGCTTAGATCAAACACATGATGTTCGGAACAATACTTTCGGATAAGACCAATTTCTGCATGATGTGTAGGGTCACAAAAAGTGTTGATTTTATTTTCCCCAATCATGACGACCTCTCCGTTTTTCACCAGAATGGCTCCGAATGGTTCGTTTCCTTCTTTGCGAGCTTGCAGAGCAATTTCAATGGCTTTATGCATGAAAAGTTCATCTTTATTCATAAGGTTTACCTCCATAACAAAAATTATGTACTCGACTTTATCTTTTACATTAAGCATGTTCACTCCATTGAAATGCTTCTTGTTCATACCATTCTATCATCATTACAAATAAAGAGTATGACGAAAATTCGTCATACCCCAGTGAATTACACTAAGTTAATCTATTAAAATTTCACAGGCAATGCTGCCAAGCCCTGTGATGACAAAGCGGAGTGCCAATGAATCTCTTCCTGAGGAACGCTGAGTTGAATATCCGGTAGCCGACGTAAAAGAGTAGTAAATGCCACGTCCCCTTCCACACGAGCAAGTGGAGCACCGAGACACATATGGATGCCGTGTCCAAAGGCCAAATGCCGTTTTATTTTGCGTTCGATATCCAACTCTTCGGGGTCAGTGAACTGCTGCTCGTCCCGATTCGCTGATTTCAGAAGGGGAATCACGACATCTCCCTTTTGAATCAATTGTCCATCCAGCTCCGTGTCCTGCGTTGCATAACGAGGACCTGAAGAAGTGGCGGGTCCGTTATATCGCAGCAACTCCTCCACCGCAGAAGGAACCAGATTCAGATCTTGTTTCAGTTGTTCCAGTTGTTCGGGATGGGTCAGAAGAAGATATGAGCCGGTTGCAATCAGATTGGAAGTTGTCTCATGTCCGGCAAATATCAATAACGTGATCATGGATATTAATTCATCTTCATTCAGTCGATCTCCCTCCTCCTCAATCGCAATTAATTGACTAATGAGGTCATCTGAAGGTTCTACTCGTTTATTCGCCACAAGCTGTGAGGTGTACTCTGCGAATGATCGCAAGTGTTGTGCTACGGCAGGGTCCTGTTTACCAAAACCAAGACCTTTCGCAATAGCTTCAGACCATACATGGATCTGAGGTCGGTCTTCCAGAGGTATACCTAGCATCTCAGAAATAACGTTGATTGGGAAAGGATAGGCATAATCTTTTACAAGATCCATCTCTCCTTTTCCTTCAAATTGGTCAATTAATTCATCGGCAATTTCCTGGACGCGTGGACGTAGGCTTTCCATATACCTAGGTGTGAACGCTTTGGAAACCAGGCTACGGAGTCTTCGGTGATCCGGTTCATCCACAAAGAGCATCGACTTTCCGGTAAAAAAGGTCTGGGGTTCGGATGAGCCAAGCTCGCCTGAGAGATTCTTTCGAATATCATTGCCGCTATCAATAGAGTTCATGTCTACCGTAAATTGAGAATGATCTTTCAACACTTCCATGGCAACGTCCATCCGAGTTACAATCCAGGTTTGCCCTGCTCCACCCATCGGATTAGGGATCGGGACAACGGATCCTTTGGAACGCATCTGTGCAAATATAGCAAATGGATCTTTACTATTTTCTTCGCTAAATAAATTAAACTCTGTTTTTTCTGATGTCTGGTTATTCGAATGATTCATAATAATCTTCCTTTCGAAGTGAAGTTATTTCAAATCTATGGAAATATATGTTCATTTCGATTATATACCACTCGTATATTTAATTTCAAATTTCATAGAAATAACTACACTAAACAACTGTTATACCAATACTTTATTAATATACGATTAGTATAATCATTATATTTGCAAGCACAAAAAACATAAAAAAGAGGTCGGCTTTTGGGCCAACCCCCATATTAATGACGTTGTTTCACCAGTTCCAAAAACCACCAGCAAGCTTCGGTCAATCTATTGGCTTCTGCGTGAAAAGTATTGGATTTGTACTCTTTGTGGAATGCTTGAAGTACAACTTCAATTACAGGAATATTTAAATCCTCTTTGTCCTCTAAAAGCGCCAAAAGCCCTTTCGAAAGTTGCTTCAATGGTGCAGATTCCTTGGATTTTTGAACACGCTTATTGAACTCTTCCAATTCCTCCAGCAGAGTATCGATATCCATCCCCATGTCACGGTTACGCTCGTCCGCATTCAGGAAATAGAGAGACTGAAAGTCGAAAATATGTTCATTTCTCTGGTGCATTGTTCTTAGTATCACTTCAATGTACGTTAATACTTTGGGAACCACTTCGCTCCATACCGGTTTTGGCGTATTTAGACTTCTCGAAGTGTTGGCAATCTGGTGTAATATGCCATAGCACAATATTGCACCTTCGTTGGCATACAAGCTGATGTCCTTCCCGTACACCTGAATCAAGCGTGCAGACAGCCAATTTAGCTGAACTGTAGCTAGTTTCGCTGAGTTGATCTCCCCGGAATAAAAACCAGTCCAATATAATTCCCATACTCGCTCTTTATTAGGTACGGACATAGGAATAGCTATCTGATCTACGAGCAAGTCATAATCCGATGTATAGTGATTTTGCTCAAGCTCTTTACGAATGAAAACATCCTTTTGCATACGCTGATCAATAATCGAATATAAACAGTCTTCTTTCGAACTGAAGAATTTGTAGAATGTGCCTTTGGATACACTCGATTGATCCAAGATCATCTGAATTGTTGTATTTGCATAGCTATGCTCTAAAAATAGTGCAAGTGCTGTTTCCAATAAACTTTGTTTACGACTACTCATGTCCCGTCATCGCCCCAGGTTTTTCTCTGATTTTAACATTGATTCCTTTGGAGTTGAAGCTTTGATTCGAAGTATGCCTGTCACACCAAAATAATTGCACAATGAGTAAATTTGCACATTGGGCAAATTGTTGTTATGATAATCCTCACAACGTGCATGCTAAGTATGTATGCTCTTCATTATTATAATTACACCATAGTCATTGGTGCTGGAGGTGAACGCATAAGCGGAGAATAATGACCAAAAGAAACTTGCGACATTTGAAAAAAGAAGCAACTGAACGAGCGCTTGCTGTTGCTGCATTTGAACTTACCCTTGAACATGGCCTTGATGGCTTTACGGTGGAAGATATCGTACATCAGGTGGGTTGTTCACGTAGAACATTTGCAAACTACTTCACATGTAAAGAAGAAGCCGTAGCAAGAGGCGCAACATCCGTTCAGAATACAACGGAACTCGAAGCTTTACTTACCGAAATGCCCGAAAATGTCTCCTTGCTTGACGTACTGTATGACCTGATCAAAATGCAGCTTACAACAGAACTAATAGGAAGACTACATCAGCTACTATCGCTATCCCAGACCTATCCCGTGCTTGAACCGCACTACCTTGGAGCCATGCACCGCATGCAGACGCAGGCACAAGAAACCTTATTAGACTTATCTAACGGAAAGCACGACGAGATTTATACTTATCTTCTAATTAATGCAATGTACGGTACCATACTGCCATTAATTGATGGAAGACTCAATGTGTTGCTGCCCGGACAAACCATTACTGAAGATACCAAGCCCGGTGCTGTAACGTTCGATCAATTTTTAGAAACCATGTTTGGTCACTTGCGAACAGGATTCGAACAAGCTAACCATCCACATTCATCTTAGAGGGAGTGTAAAATAGAGAAATGTCTACATTATTATATCGAGTGGGGAAAACCGCTTTTAGCAAACCTGCAACCTTCATTATTGGCTGGGTTTTAATTCTGGGAATTGTCATCTCCATGATCAGCATCAATGGTATTCACATCAGTTCTGAAATGAAGATTGAAGGTACAGAGTCGCAGAAGGTTCTGGATCAATTGGCAAAAGAACTACCAGCCGCCTCTGGCGGTCAAGGAAGCGTTGTGTTCAAAGCACCGGACAACGAGCGTTTGGATACGCCTGAACGTTTGGCGGCCATGATGAAAGGTGTTAATGAAGTTTACGGATTAGACAAAGTCATTAACCCTGCGGACTACGCAGCTGAAGCGGGTAATTCAGGTGCTACAGCTGAGATGGCTCAGAATGCTCAGGCTACTGATTCGGCGCAAGCCGCAACAACCACACCTCCTCCCTATGGACCTTTAATGGTGGATGGTGTTCCTGTACCTGGCATGCTGATCTCTTCGGACGGCAGTATCGCACTGTTCCAGTTCCAATTTACAATCGAACAGTCTGCCATCACGCAAGATGTATTTGATTCCGTGATTCAGTCCGTTATGACGGTAGAGCAAGGAACCAATATTACGGTGCTGCCGGGCGAAACGCTCAAAGCGGTATCAATTGGGGTCGGCTCGGCTGAGATTGTTGGACTGGTCATTGCTGTGATTGTATTGCTGATCACCCTTGGCTCCGTCGTTGCAGCAGGTCTGCCTCTGATCACAGCACTCCTCGGTGTTGCCATTGGAGTTGGTGGTGCGTTCTCAATCTCCAAATTCATTGAAATGCCTAGTGTCACTTCCGTTCTGGCTCTTATGGTTGGATTGGCTGTCGGAATCGACTATGCGCTCTTCATTGTCAATCGCCAGCGTCGAATGATTATTGATCAAGGCTTGAGCGCAAAAGAAGCAACGGCAAGAGCCATTGGCACATCGGGCAGCGCGGTATTTTTTGCCGGATTAACGGTCATTATTGCACTGTGCGGTATGCTTGTCATCGGTCTCACCTTCTTGTCTACGATGGCTTTGGTCGCAGCTGCCACCGTGCTCATCAACGTATTCGTTGCTTTAACCCTGTTGCCGGCTTTGCTGGGATTGGTAGGAGAACGCATCTGTTCCGCCAAAGCTCGTGAGAAAAGCACGAAACTTCCTAAAGCCACTAGCCACGGAGTCGCGGATAGATGGGTGAAATTCGTTATCAAGAATCGTTGGGCTACCATTATCGCCATCATCGTCATTCTTGGTTTTGCGGCCACACCGATCGCCAAAATGGAAATGGGTATCCCTGGCGCTTCCTCAGCGAATCTCGATACAGACGCAAGACAGAGTTATGATGCCATCTCGGAAGGCTTCGGAGAAGGATTCAACGGACCACTTATTCTGGTCGCAGAGCCTAATCAATCTTCCACCAAAGTCACCCCGGAACTCTTGGGTGGTCTGATGATGGAGCTGCAAGGTCAAAACAACGTTGCACAGGTTACACCACTTGGGATGACAGAAGATTTGGCGATCTTTAGTCTCATTCCAAAAACAGGTCCTAACGATGCGCTAACTAAAACACTGGTCAATGATCTGCGCTCGGCTGATTCCGGTATCGCACAGAACTATGATGTGAAGCTCGGAGTTACTGGACTTACAGCTGTTAACATCGATATGTCAGCCAAACTGGCCCAGGTGTTCCCTGTTTATGTAGGCATTATCATCCTGCTGTCACTGATCATCCTGTTACT
Source organism: Paenibacillus amylolyticus (assembly GCF_001570725.1). GTDB lineage: Bacteria > Bacillota > Bacilli > Paenibacillales > Paenibacillaceae > Paenibacillus > Paenibacillus amylolyticus_A. The sequence goes on along the minus strand of NZ_BCNV01000001.1, from coordinate 1,932,367 downwards.
CGTATTTCGTTCGATCATCGTTCCCATCAAAGCAACAATTGGCTTCCTGCTTAGTATCCTGGCTACATTCGGGATCACGACTGCTGTATTCCAATGGGGCTGGCTGCATTCGCTCTTTGGTTTCGATACCGGCGGCCCGCTGCTCAGCTTTATGCCGATCATCGTGACAGGTATCCTGTATGGCCTCGCGATGGACTATCAGGTCTTCCTGGTTAGCTCCATGCGGGAGTCATATGTTCATGGTCAACGCGGAACCGAATCCGTCGTTCATGGGTACAACCAGGTTAGTCGCGTGGTTGTTGCCGCAGCGGTGATCATGGTCTCTGTATTCGCAGGATTCATCTTCACCGATGATGTCATGATCAAGCAGATTGGTTTCACCTTGGCGGTAGGCATTCTGATTGATGCTTTCATCATCCGTATGGGCTTGGTCCCTGCTATCATGGCTATTTTCGGAGACAAAGCTTGGGCACTTCCGAAATGGCTGGATCGCATCCTGCCGAACCTGGATGTTGAAGGCGAGAAGCTGATTGCTTCCCTTCATGCTGAAGAGCATGCCAACACCAAGTCTGGATTAAAATAATACTGCCTATACAATGGTGATATCGCGACTACAATCACGTCTACTCTCACTATTAAAAAGACCTCCTCTGTTTTTTATAAACAGGAGGTCTTTTTTTCTGTTCCTAATCTTTTTTATGCGGTTATGTCTTCAATAAGGATATTATAGCGTGGGGATTTAGCAGCATTAACAAATGCCGCAAATAACTTCTGACTATAGTCATCTACTTTGTAGCTATACTCTGGATGCCACTGCACGGCCAAAACAAACGAGCGGCCTGCCATGACTACCGACTCAACGAGTCCATCTTCAGCGACTGCCACGGCAGTTAATTTATCCGATAACTTCTTGATTCCCTGATGGTGATAGCTGTTCACTTGTATCGTATCGGTTTGCAAGATATCATGAAGCAAATTATTTTGCTCTATATGTACATCATGTACAAGATTCCAGTAAGGCGGACTTTGCTTGTGAGTAACGATCTTGTTCACATGAAGTTGAAGGCTGGTTGGAATGTCTTGATACAACGTTCCACCCAATATAACGTTAAATAGCTGCAGTCCACGGCAGATGCCAAAGGCAGGCTTATCAAGCTCAATCACTTTTTGTAACAGGTTCGACTCCATAATATCGCGTTCAATACACAACTCCCCACAGGCAATCTCTGCATACTCATGATATAGCTCAGGATTGAGATCATGTCCCCCCGTGAACAGGAACCCATCGAACTCATCAGCCAGAGTTGCTATGATCTCGATATCCGTTGTCAAAGGCAGCATAATTGGAATCCCACCAGCTTCCTCAATGGCGTTCATATAGTTCGGAAGCATCCAGTAACTTTTTTTGTCTGTATCGTACAAAGGCAGAACACCGATCATCGGCTTTTTCATGGGTTCCCCTCCTATCTTTTCATTCATTTTATCAGATCTCTTCATATACAAATTCACTGAATTATTGCATTTTCCTACCTTTATAATCTACGAATCCGTTTCATCCGGAGTGCTGGAAAAATAAAAACAAACAAAGCCGCTAGAACAGCGACTTTGTTTGTCGTTCAAATCTCACATATATACATTCATCCCATTAGTCTAAAAATCATCTCATCTAAGCTGCTTTTACAATGGTTTCTTCATCTGAATTCAATTGGATGGAACGCTGGCATATTTGTGTAATGACAAAAGCAAGCAACGCAAGCATCACAGCCACTGGAGGCACCCACTGCACACCACCCATGTTGACGGCAATCCCGCCGACACCAGAGCCAAGCGCTATACCCACGTTGGCTGCTACAGGCAGGAGTGTAGATGCGAATGCTTTGGACCCCGGTGCGATCGTTCCAGACACATCAAACAAATATAACTGGGATGCCGCGCTCATCGAGGATGACACACATCCAATCAGGAACAGGAATGCCAAGCCCATCCATACATTAGAAACGGTAAAACTCATGCCCAGGAACAGGATGGCTTGGATGACGAAAAGTCGCTTGAGCTTGGGTAGGAAGTCACCCTTGGCTATTTTGGCACCAATCCAGTTACTCAGGATGCTACAGGCGCCATAGATCAGGAGTATGGCACTAATCCATTGTACAGGGACACCCATTGTCTCACTAAGGAGTGGCGTAATGTACGTAAAAACGACGAAAATACAGCTGTTTCCCAGTACCGGGATCAGACAGGCCAGCAATATCCGTGGTTTTAAAAAGAGAGACATCTGATCACTGAACGAACCGGCAATCGTTGGCGTTCGGCGTGGCAGAATACGGAACATGAACACCAGCGGCACAACACCTATGCATGCCGTAACGACGAATGTCATGGACCAGCTCAGATGTTGTCCGATAAATGTACCGAGCGGAACACCTAGCACATTCGCAATAGAAAATCCGCCCAAAATCCAGGCGATGGCTTCCCCTCTTCGCTCCCGGTTCACTGCGTCGCTTACGATCGAGATCGAAAGCGATATCGTAAGTCCACAAGCAACGGCCGAAACGATGCGAATGGCCATTAGAGAATAGAACGTTGTTGAGAACACGGTCAACAGATTTAATGCTAATACGATCCCGAATCCAATCAATATGGAACTTCGTCTAGATATTTTAGCCAAGAAGGCCACTGCAAATGGTGTACCCACTGCGTATGCAATCGCAAAACCGGAGACAAGCATTCCCGCGGCAGCAAGTGATACTTTCATGTAACTTTCAATTTCCTTCAACACACCCACGATGACATACTCGGTTGTTCCCAATACAAAGCTGACAAGCGTAAGCGTTAAAATAAGTAGGTTCTCTCTATTTCTAGTCATAAATCAATACTCACTAATCCTTTCTATTGTTGCAAGCGCTTCAATTCTGTCTACCATCATTAATTCATGTATTTTCTGCTTTCCCATCCCTCCACTTTCGATATATAGTACATTTTGGATAGTGAAATTGTACTGTCAGATATGCCATGACGACAATCAAGGTTGTTGTGGTTTTGTTGCAAAACATTATGTATGTTGTCATTTCAGCACAGATTATCATTATAGATTCTGAAGGGAAGATATAGATGAATACACACTACGAATCCGGCCAACTGCATGCAAATCGAGATTGCACCATTATTTATGTAGGAAAGCTGGCCGACAATCCGCATTGGAGCTTTCCGACGCATAAGCATGACGACCTGCACGAGATTATCTACGTAACTGAAGGCAATGGATTGTTCACCATCGACGGTACCAAGCACTGGGCTCAAAAAGGCGACATGCTCATTTATAACAAGGGTACTCTTCACGAGGAGAAGTCCAATCCTGAATTCCCGTTATCCACCTTTTATTGTGGGTTTCGTTTTACAGAAGGTACGCACGAGGATTGGGTCATCCCTCCCTCTAACGAGCCGATCATTCGAGCCAACCGATATTCCGATGAGCTTCATTCGTTAATGCAGACTCTCTTCAATGAATTTTCAATCCGGGAACACGGATACGAGTCTATTTCTGGGCATGTGTTGAAAGCTATCCTTATGATCATCGATCGGCTGTCCCGTCAGCAGCTTCCTGATGGAGAGAGTGTTCGGAGCAACACCCTTGTTGAGAGCATTAAGGACTATTTGGATACCAACTATCGGCAAAGCATTAAACTGAAGGAATTGGCAGATCAGTTTCACATCGATTTTTATTACTTAATTCATATGTATAAAAATCACTATGGCACCTCGCCTTATCACTACCTGATTCAACGAAGAATGGGTGAAGCCACCCGATTATTAGTCTCAACCAACAAAAAAGTATGGGAAATTGCCAAACTGGTTGGTTACGATAACCCGAATTACTTTACGATTCTATTTACCAAAACAGTTGGTGAATCCCCGCGAAGTTTTCGAAAAAAGAATCAAAAGGATATGTTCGGGGATGAGGCATCACATTCATACTAATCTTACTAATCTCTCTAAGCGCAAAAAGGCGCTCCAATTTGGGGAGCGCCTTGGCTATTCACTTTTCCTTACACACACATACATACATTTTACTCTCTAAAGCTTAAACCGGCGAACCAATTCTTGCATGTTCTCAGCTGTTTTGGATAACTGTGCAGATGATGCCGATATCTCCTCCATCGCCGCCATTTGCTCTTGGGCTGCTGCTGAAGTCGTCTGAGCACTGTCAGCCGACACTTTAGAGATATGACTCATCGCGGCAACGGTAGCCGAGACTTCTTCCGTACTGGCTGACAACTGTTCTGAGACAGCGGAAATATCCTGAATTTGATCCACGATATGCGTTGTATATTGTTCAATGTTGGATATGGTTGCAGAAGCTTCTTGGCTGATCCGCATTCCCTCACCAACTTGATTGCGGACTTTATCATTCATGAGGGATGTGGATTTCGCAATCAGATCGAGCATTTTTCCAATCGTAGCGCCAATCTCATCCGCACTTTGTTTGGATTGCATGGATAACGTACGTACCTCACCTGCAACGACAGCAAAACCTTTTCCGTGTTCTCCTGCTCTTGATGCTTCAATAGAAGCATTCAGTGACAGAAGATTGGTTTGCCGAGAGATATCCGCAATTGCTTCATTCATTCGATTGGCTTCGGCCGATAGACTGGACAGCTCGTTAATCAATGCCGAAGTTTCTTCAACAGCTACGAGAATATGTTCCATTTGTGTTCCGACCTGGTTTATCGTTTTTCCACCATTAGCGACAGCGCGCTCTGTCTCTTCAGCCGAATCCACAATCGCACTCGCGGATTCTGCGATTGTACTGATACCTCTCGCCATCTCTTCGACTGCATTCGCTGTCTGTTCCGAATTTTCCGCCCCAACAATAGCTGATTCGGCAGTCTGTTGCATGGTTTCAGCTACATGTTGAACCGATTGGGTCGTTTGTTCAGTACTCTCCTGAATCATTTGGGAAGAGTGGCTTAACAACGATGATGTCTGATGAAGTTCAGCAACTACCGATTGAAGAGAACTGGTCATTCGGTCAAAATCATTTGCCAATATACCAAATTCGTTTTCAGTTTTAAGATTCACTCGTTCAGACAGATTCCCTTCGCTTACACTGCGAGTTGCCTTTCGCAGTTTTTGCATAGGTACGATAAAAGATCGCAAAATGAAGAAAATAATTACAACGGCAATCAATACAGAGATAGCAATGACGGTTAGACTCGATACCATAATAGGCTTCGCAGCAGCAATAAAGTCTTCATGGCCCATCAGAGCAATGACATTCCAACCTGTCAAGGCATTAACACCGTTATACACTTCAAGATCATACGCCAGATCCGTTCTGACAAATTGGGAAAACGCCATCGGTTCTTCGGAACTGGAAGCCGTATTCGGATGAACTGGAATTCCCTCAATGAGTGCTCCGCCGAGCTCTCCTCCCCCACCTTTTACAATGGCACCGGACCAAGCCGCAATCGTCCGATTGGAGTCCACCACAATCAGACTCCCATTGCCTCCTACATCCACATTCGATATTTCATTTGCTAAGCGCTCCAGATCAAGTTTAATACTTGCCACACCTCGATCATCTGACAGAGCTTTTGAGATCTCTACATAAATCTTCCCGGATCCGGAATCCTTCATAATACTTGAAAAATAGAGTGATCCATTGTTACTTTCCCCATTGGCATACCATTCTGTGCTGCGTGGATCATATGTTGCATCTTCTATTGTTGGAGATGATATAACATCACCTTGGTCGTTGCCCACAGTTATGGCCAGAATATCAGGATATGTATCAGATAATTGGTCGATTCCTACTTGTACCGCTTCGTTGTTCGCCTGACTGGGGGTGGAGCCATACATGCTATCGATATAATTCAATAATGCTGCTTTTTCCCCCACCAGATTGTTAATGTGCTGCCCTGTCATGGTTAAAATGGTATAAATGGGATCTGTCATTTTTTGTTGTACCTGATCTTTGGCACTATTATACGAAAAGTATCCGATAAGTGCAGTCGGGATAATAAGTACCGCAAGGAAAGCTGCAATGAGTCTGGTGCTCATCAAACGTAAAACGGTTCCTCCTTTCTTCAAAAATGAACTTTGTTTCTTTGCCTTTTTCAAATAAATCGCCCTCTCTTTATTGATTTTGGTAGAATCAATCAGCAAGTAAACGCAAAAAAACCCATATATACACACACTCAAAGAAGCGTTGAGCACGTATATACATAGGTATTGCCTGAATGAATTCAGTAACAAGCCGTATTTGTTTTGTATTATACCATAGATAAAAAGGGTTTGTTAGCTATGATTGGGTCTTACTGCCAGACAGCTGTTGTTTATATTCCGTAGGACTTTGCCCCGTATATTCCTTGAATACCTTCGAGAAATAGTGCTGATCACTAAACGACAGCAGATCGGATACTTCCTTGAACTTCATGTCCGGTTGGCATTGCATCAGTCTGCAAGCTTCCTGAATGCGAAGCTGGGTGTAATACTGAACAAACGTAATTTGCGTTGCATTTTTGATCACTCTGCTGACATACGACGGGCTGACGTGAAATTTCATGGCAATGTCGTTGATCGACAATGGAGAGTATTTATTCAGTTTTACGTGATCGTCAATCTGCTCGAACAAGATCGCCTTGCTTTTTCGAACGTGGGATTGCAGCATATCGAAGCACTGTCCCGTCCATTCCGTCAGTTCCCGGCAAAAGTCATCGTAGGAATGTGCCTGAGCGAATTGTCTTGCCCGCAGCTCCAGACCTAATCGAATCCCCGACCCCTGTTCCTCGTACAGATGAGCGAACGTGTCTACAATTAACCCGATAAACCGCTCCACCTCGGTGATATGTACATTTTCCTCCGCCCATCGATTCAGCAATTCGGATAACTTAAGAGCAAACCGCTCTTTCTGACGAGCCTGTATCATCTGTACAAAAGCAGCTTCCAACACCGAATCCAGACAGCCCGTCTCGGATCTGGCCATCGACACCGGATTCCCGGTATCCAGCGCTAATCCTTGTTTCAACCTTTGCTGCTCAGACACTATGGACGACATGCGGTGATAGAGTTCTGGCAGATTACCAGATTCAGCGAACAGCAGTTGTCCTCCGATTATGGCATCATAATCATGTGAAAGCAGATGCCGACGCAACGATTCAAGACATTCATGTACGGAAGAGTACAAATCGAGTGCACTCTTGTTGACGAAAGCGACCATTTGATACGGGGTTTGACTGGTGTAAACTCGACATGCATGGGATGTAAAAAAATCCTGCATTATCATCTCAAGCTCCAGCTGCACCCATCGTTCATGTCCTGCGGTGAAGGGCTGTTTGTTCATAATGATCATCATCTGGCTGAATAAAGGCGGAAACGCCTCCCCTTGTTTCAGTACAGTTTCACATTGGGGATGAATGATTTCCTGTAAATCCAGTAGGTCCTTGGACATCTGTTGATCCAGTTGGTCAATTACCCGACCCATGACCTCTTCGAGTGCCTCTCGCTCCACAGGTTTTAGCAAATAGTCAAATACTTTCAGGTTCAGTGCTTTTCTTGTGTATTCAAAATCGCTATAACCACTAATCAGAATGACCTTCAGCTCTGAGTTGGCAAGCTTGGCTTGCTCAATCAGGGATAAGCCATCCATTTTCGGCATCCGGATATCGGTCAACAGCAGGTCAATCGGTTCCTGCTTTAACGCTGCCAAGGCTTCTTCTCCATTCGTTGCCGTTGCAGCTATACGAATCGGGAAGCTCAACGTCTCCAAGAGCATTTTAATATTACGTAATATCGGTTTGCTATCCTCAACGATCATAACGTTATACATCGCCTATACCTCCTAGCTAGTAAAAATCCTTCGTCAATGAGCCGATGATCTGAATCGTTGCTCCATGTTCTTCTTCCGTATGATTGTTAAATATATTAATAAAGAGCCGGTTGTTATACATTAGTTTGAGTCGATTGACACTGTTGATAATCCCCATATTACCAAGGGCTGTAGTACGATCGGCAGTCTGGTATCCGGTCCCCGATGTCTGAATATTGGCTAAAATCTCCTGAATCTTATCCGGTTGAAAACCTTCCCCGTTATCCTTGATCTCCAATGCCCATAATCCGTTATATTGCTTCACGGTAATCTGGATACGCCAAGGCGGTGCGGTGTTGGCAAAGGCATGTTCTATGCAGTTTTCCACAAAAGGCTGAATGACCAACCGTGGCAACCGGATTTCGTTCGCCAACTCGTCCGCACGGATGTCCCACTCCAGATCCTCTTCGTACTTTTGTTGTACAAGGGACAAATAATGCCTCGTATGTTGAAGCTCCTCAGCCAAGGTCACATGTGCGTATGGTGAAGAGACAATATAACGCAGACTGTCCGAGAGATGCTTGCACATATCCGATACGACTTTGGTCTTCCCCTCTTGCGCAGCAATGCTGATCAGATATAGAACGTTATGAATAAAATGAGGCGCAATCTGGGCTTGCAGCGCCGAATTACGAGCCTTTACTTCTTCATGAAGTGCCGATTTTTCACGGTCAATGGACTGCTGTAGTCTTTCCATCAGGTCCTGAAAAGCTTCATTCAGCAATAACAGATCATTATTCTTCGGCGTTTCATCCACTTTCAGATTCATATTGCTATAGTTCATACGCCAGATCTGACTGCGAAGCTTGCGGATAGGCAGCAGCAGGTTACGCGTCGACAGGAATATATACACAAATGAAACCAGCATCAGTGCCGTAATCAGCAGAATGGACATCGTCTGAACTGAATGGATCGAGCCCAGCACGGATTTTTTGGGTGTTATGATATACGTGATCCAACCTGTACTGGGTGATGTGGAATGCGTGATATAATTGTTGTCTTTGTCGACACCCAGTCCCTCGTCTGATGAAGGCTTCGTCCAATTGGGAAATGTCACACCCGCTTCCGAGCCTGTCATCTGCTCCCCTTGTTCATTCAGAATATAAACATCTCCTGCAGTTATGCCTTCCGTTAGGTTCTGTATATAGGCTTGTTCCATCTGAATGCTTAGATATCCATACACCTTGCCGTTCTGATCATTAATCGTGCGAACAAAGGAGATAGTATCGGCTTGGCGCAGCAGAACAAACCCACTTTCCGTCCAATCTCGTCCGATCTGGCTACTCTTCATCATGGTGTTCAAGATCGCTGGTGGATTGCCCGAACCCAGATAGGACGTCAGAAGAACGCCTTGCTTGTCATAGATGGACATGTCCATGATATTCATGCTCGGCCCGATGGCCTGAAACATGATGTCTTTGATGATCCGAATCTGCTTCAGCCTTTCATAATTACTATGAGCTGAGGAGCTCTTGTCCATGGCTGAAAAAATGTCCTTGCTGGACAATATTCGCTGCGACATCTGGTTCTGCTGTTCTACGTAAAGGTCAACCTGCTCTCTTACCTTCGTAGCGGTCACGAGGGTATCCTGCTCCGTTTTCAGTTTGAGCGGGCGGACAACAATCACATTTACATACACGATAAAACAGCCCAGTACGAACAAAAGTAGAGCCAGAAACGTCAAAAACACCTTCGTCTGCAAACTGAATTGAGTTGCTTTATGTATGAGCTTCGCCATTCTTAGAGATGCCCTCCTGTTCCGACATGATGTGAAATCCCTTACATTCAAGTCTACTCTATCACGGTACTCCATGAAATGATAGCGATTTCAAGTTCAGGATTTTACACATCAACGTTCAAGCACAGACATGTACCGGGGAGAGAAAAGAATCTATAATCGGACTTGTAAACGGATTCACTAAACGTTTTAGAGGGGGATTTGCATTGAAAACAATAAAAAGAAAAAAGGCGATTTCCATTATCCTAGCCAGTTTATTATCCATCTCGTTAACCGCTTGTGGATCAGGCGGCACGGATTCCGGTACAGCTGCTGGCGGGGACAGTAAGGGCGGCAAAGTCACACTGGAGCTGGCGATCTCTAAAAGTTCTCAGGACTCTGCCTTCATTCAGCAAGACATTCTCGATGCATTCGAAAAACAAACGAACATTCGCGTCAATTTGCAGCTGATTCCAGCGGAACAAACGACGACTGTACTGCAAACTAAACTCGCTGTAGATGAAACGCCTGACATTATTCAGTACAATCTGGCGAGCGCAGTTACGGACCTGAACCTTGAACGTAACTTCGAGATTCTGGATAACGAGCCTTGGGCGAGCAGAATTGTGAACAAAGACGTCCTCTCTTCTGGTGGACACCTCTACAGTTTCCATGTCAGCCAAGATACAGGGATGCAAGGGGTCGTTTATAACAAACAGATCTTTGAAGAGCTCGGGTTGTCTCTTCCAACGAACTACGAAGAATTCCTGGCGATCTGTGAAAAAATCAAAGCGAGTGGCATTACGCCTGTATTCATGCCTTACAAAGATGCCTGGGCTGCCAACATCTGGCCTGCTGCAGCTTTTGCCGATTTTGTAGCCAAGAATGAGCCGACGTTTTTTGATGACTTGAACAGCAATAAGAAAAAATGGTCCGACATTCCGGAATTCAAAACCTTCCTGGAACAACAGTATGAAATTTACACCAAAGGGTACACCAACACGGATGTGCTTAGCGATAGCTATGACATGGCCGTAGGTAAATTCCTGAACAAGGAAGTAGCCATGATGTTTATGGGAGATTGGTTAATTGAAGGCGTTGCTGAGCAAGATCCAAATATGGAACTGGGCGTATTCCCGATTCCATCGTCAGAGAATGCCAGTCTCGGTGCAAGTCCACTCGGCGGACAACTGTTCATTCCGAAGAAATCCAAACATTTGGAAGAAGCTAAACAGTTCCTGGACTATATTGCTTCCAAGGATGTCGCACAACAGATCGTGGACTCCAAAGGTTACGTATCCAATTTCAGTGACGTCACCACACCGGAATTGCCAGCTTACAAGCAGGATATTGTAGACAACTACATTACGCCGAAGAAAACGGTACTAACAACAGATGCATTCATGCTGGTCGACCGCAGCGAATTGTACCGGTTGTTACAGGATCAATTTGCAGGTGGTTTGTCACCGGAAGAAGTCCTGAAATCCTGGGATGAGAAGTTCAGTCAGCTGATGCAGGATAAAGGTGTAGAAGGTTTCTAAAGAGTGAAATACAAGGCAGCATAACATGGACGATCGTTATGCTGCCTAGCTATAACGGAGTGTGAGACATGAAAAGGACTAAAAATTTGTATTCGTATTACATGATATTTCCCGCACTGATTATCTACTCCATCTTTTTCGTTGTGCCTGCTCTCGCCGCTTTCTATTACTCATTCACGGATTGGCGGCTGGATCGGCTGGAGCTGAAGTTCATCGGGTGGGATAATTTTGAGAAAATTTTCTCGGACAAAACGCTGATTCTGGCGCTGAAAAACACGGCGATATTTGCGATCGTCACCGTCGTTGGCAAGAATGTCATCGGCCTATTGCTGGCCGTAGGCCTTAACATGCGATTAAGAACGAAGAACCTGCTACGTGCGATCTTCTACTCCCCTTCCATTCTCAGCATCCTTGTGATCAGCATTTTGTTCACTCCCATGTTGCGTACCGAAGGTACCATCAACAATCTGTTGGAATCTGTTGGGTTACATTCGTTAAGCCAAGCTTGGCTTACCAACCCATCGATTGTCATCTGGACGATTGCCATCGTCTCCATCTGGCAGAGCGCCGGGTTCCAGATGGCCATCTATCTGGCTGGTCTGCAGTCCATTTCTCAAGAATATTACGAAGCAGCCAAGATTGATGGCGCAAGCTCGTGGAGAAGTTTTTTCAAGATCACACTGCCACTCTTATTGCCCGCGATTAACATTAACCTGATGCTGACATTGATCGGTGGACTTAAAGTATTCTCCGAGGTGTATGTCATGACCGGTGGTGGCCCGGGTAACGCTTCCCAAGTCGTGGGTACGATCATTCTGCGATCTTTCGGCGAAGGCAACTGGGGACTCGGTACGGCGGTCAACACCCTTCTGTTCGTGGTCGTTACCATTATTGCTATACCGCTATTGATCTTCATGCGGCGTAAGGAGGTTACGGAATAACATGGGCTACACACGCAAACTTGCCATCCGCAACTATATCGTGGAAGGTTTCCTGATTCTGGCCTCCCTTATCGTTCTGTTGCCACTTGTCATTCTGATCTTTGGTTCATTCAAAACCAGCGCCGAAGTGCTCAGCTTCTCCCTGAGTTTCCCAGAAACATGGCAGTTCTCGAACTATGTTCGTGTCTTCCAGGAGGGTGGACTGTCTCGAGCGTTCTTCAACAGCATTTTGATTACTGGCGTATCGTCAATTATTAATATCGTTGCCTCTTCGGCAGCGGCATTCATTCTGGCACGTCGGGAAACCAAACTATCCGGTACGATCTACATGTATTTCTTCATGGGACTGATTGCGCCGATGTCGATTATTACGACCATACGTGTCGTACAGGGATTAGGATTCTACGGCAGCATCACAAGTGTCATCCTGATCTACGCCGCGTTAAATACGGCCTTCAGTGTATTCTTGTATAGTGGATTCATCAAAACCATTCCAAGAGCGCTGGACGAAGTGGCATTCCTGGAAGGAGCAAGTGTGTTCGGCGTGTTCTTCCGTATCGTCACACCGCTCATTCTACCCGTTAACGCAACGGTAGCCATCATGGTGTTCATGTCCGTCTGGAATGACATCACAATTCCGGTGTACTTCCTGACAGATAGCTCCACATGGACGATGCCACTATCAATCTACAATTTTTACGGCAAATATAGCCGGGACTGGAATCTGATTTTCGCCAATCTCGTGCTCACTTCACTGCCTGTATTCATCCTGTATCTGTTCGGGCAAAAATATATTGTCAGCGGCCTCACAGCCGGTGCAGTTAAAGGCTAAACCTTATATTGTCACCGTTCTTGAGGGAATAGAATTGGAGTATTCATGACGTACTCAACCCCCACCATATCTGGTGGGGGTTGTTTATTTATAGCGAGAAAATGCATCTACACCTCTCTATTTTTGAAACAATTGCGGGTAAAGGGCAGCAACACCACCGGCAAGACCCTGTTGTACATTCCGACTAGTATCATCAGCAATAATCTCGTAGAGATCCGCTTCGATGGAATCTATTGCAATTTTAGCAATATCCGTTGGGCTCGTTTTCGGTGCGTCGATACCTGCCGTCATATCCGTATCCATGAACGCTACGTGCAATCCGGCAACGCTAACGTTCTTAGGGGCTAACTCCAGACGTAATGCATTCGTAATTCCCCACTGAGCGGATTTTGCAGCTGAATATGCACCTGAGTTACCAAGGCTGAGCCAAGATAGAGCGGACAGGATATTCAGTATCGAACCGCCCCCATTCTTCTCTATCACCGGTGCAAACGCACGAATCATTGAAAGCGTACCGAATACATGTGTATTGAACTCCAAGTGAATATCGTTCAGCTCACCTGTGAGCAGAGAAGCACCCGTAGCGGAACCAGCATTATTGATTAGAAGGGTTACATCACTAGCTACCTCAGCAGCAGCCATGACAGATTGTGGATCCGTAATATCGAGTTGCAGTGGAATAGCCCCCGGCAGATCAATGGATTCAGGGTTTCGTGCGCCAGCGTAAACTTTGGTTCCCCGCGCCAGCAATTCAAGAGCAAGTTCCTTGCCCAACCCTCGATTAGCCCCACTTACAATAGCAACTTGTTTGGAAATATTCATTTATTATTACTCCCTCTCATTGAGAATTCATTCATTTTCGAGCTGTTATGGGAATGATCATTCTCATAACTCCCAATAACAATCTATCACATTAAGAACGATCAGTAAAGAATAACTTTTATGATTCATGTCTTCATAAAAAGAAGATGCCCGATAACCTTTGAAATAAGGCTCCGAGCATCTTTCTTTGGTCCATCATTGAGAACGGATTTACATATGGATTATGATTTTATGTCATACAGATTCGCAGGCAACGCCTGCACAAAAGGTGACCACTCGCTAGTACTATATAGATGAAGTCGGTGCATGGCCCGTGTGCATGCTGTATACAGAAGCTTCCGATCATATTCCTGGCTGTAGTCTTCGGGTGAAGCATCATAGACCAGGACAGCATCGAACTCAACGCCTTTGGCGAGGTACACAGGAATAACCATGATTCCTTTTTCAAAAATCTGTGTGTCCTTTGTTATGAGCTGTAACCCTTCGCCGCCTTGACTTCGTAAACTTTCATAGGCGTCATGGCTTTCAGCCGCAGTCTTCGTAATCACAGCGATGGAATCGAACCCCTCCGCCTTAAGCGAGGCGATGTCTGCGAGAATCTGCGCACTACGCAATTTATCGTCCTTCAGTCTTGTTAAAAGAGGCTTCTGATCTCCCCTTTCAAACGGCCTGATCTCTTCTCCCCCTGGCAGCATGCATTTCGTAAATTCAACAATTTCTCTGGTTGAACGATAACTGCGTACCAGGCGTATTAATGTAGTTTCGGCTTCTCCGTAAAGGTGAACCAGTGGCGAGTTGGATGCTGCCAAATCCGTAGCCTGCATAAAGATCGCTTGCCCGAAATCCCCCAGCACCGTCATGCGGGCACGAGGAAACAGCTTTTTGAGATATTCATATTGAAACGTCGAATAATCCTGGCCTTCATCGACAAAGACATAACGAATCTCTGTGTTCGTACGGACGCCTTCGATCATCTCTTTTACATATAAATAAGGAGTAGCATCCTCATGGAACAGCTTGTTCTGGAGGATCATTGCCTTGGTCTGTTTAGAAATCTCAGGCCAATGCTGCGGGGGGATTGCCCCGTTCGTCTGTTCCCTATATGTGGCTTCATCCGCAAAGAGTTGTTCATAGATGCCTTTTACATCCACGAACTGGAATTTCCGTATACTCTTCCTTAACGGTTTAAACATACCTTTCACCAATTTCTGACGAAGAAGTTCCTCTTCCCGCTCTGCAAAGTCGAAGGCACCCTCATCTTGCCCTGCCCTGTTATTTCCGTTCTCGCGGGCTGCATATTTTTCCGCCACATCGAATACAGCCTTTTCTTTATGCAGCATGCCAAAAGCTTCCACATACTCATCCGTGTCTAGATAATTCAACTCCTCCTGAACCCAGTCTGCCTCCCGCTCCAATCGTTCCAACGTCACAAGTTCTCTCAACAACCATTCCTGCAAAAGAAGAATACGGTTGGACAAGGTAAGATTTTGATCCAAACTGTAAAATTGGGTCTTAATTCGGTCCGCAGTGATGAATTCACGGCCCCGAAATTGAATGCCATTGAACAGCATGCCCTCTCGCCCCAGCCACGTGCCGTAGTTTTGGAGCACTTGCAGGAATGTCTCGGAAGCTTTGTACTTGATCGCCTCGAGACGAGCGTCATAACCTGGATCTTCTTGGGCTGTCAGCACATATTCAATCTGATCAAAGGCATCCTCTGGTCGTAAGGAGGAATCCAACCAATAGTTCAGATATTCCTGAAAAGTCGTCTGCTGCATGTTCTCTTCCCCAAGTTCCGGGAGCACAGTCGAGATATAACTCGTAAACATCGGATTTGGCGAGAAAAGCACTATTTGATCTGCTTTGACAGTCTGGCGGTGTTTGTACAGTAAGTAGGCGACTCGCTGTAACGCAGCTGATGTCTTGCCACTGCCAGCTGCCCCTTGAACGATAAGCATGCGGCTTCGGTCATCACGGATAATGGCGTTTTGTTCCTTCTGGATGGTTGCTACAATACTCTTCATTTGTGAGTCTGCACCTTTGGCGAGCACTTGCTGCAACAATTCGTCACCAATTGTCTCAGTAGAATCAAACATGCTATGAAGCTGCCCATGCTGGATCTGGAATTGACGCTTGAGCTCCATCTTGCCCTCAATTCGTCCTGAAGGTGTGTCATAGCCTGCTGGCCCGGGAGAGTGATCATAGTACAGACTCGCAATTGGCGTTCTCCAGTCATAGATTAGAAAGTTCAATCCATCCTCATCCATGAAAGATGATACGCCAATGTAGATCTGTTCAGTAAATGTCATGCCTTTTTCCTTATAGTCGAAGCGACCAAAGTACGGCGTCGGAAGCAGTCTCTTAGTATTTTTCCATTGTTGTGTTAACAGCTTGTGCCCGCGCTCCCTCTCGGCCAACACTCTGGACTGCTGATTAATGGTATAGAATGCATCTTCAAAATCCGTATACGAGCCCGTGTTAATCGTCACTTCTTCCCAGAAGCGTTTACGAATTTCGGCAGCCTGTTCATGCAGTCCGGCAACCTTCGGCTCCAACTCGTCGAGTCGTGCCTGAAGTTTGTTCCTCACCTGAAACAGTCTTTCCTCTTCCAACTTCCATTCGTTTGTTTTATCCATGAATAAGTCCACTCCCTTTTCCATTTATTAGGACCAAAAAAAGAGCATTGACAAATCGCAATGTCGGATGTAAAATTAAATTAGGAGAAATAATGATTCACCCTTTATATTTAATGGAAATGTCAATTGCGCTATAGATTATATCATGGCTTTTTTTCACGTTCAATGCTTTTTTTCTTCTCTGTCTGAATTGAACAATAAATTATATCGAATAAGATGTCCTTTGAGCTACACTTGGGGCATCTTTTTTTATGTCCTGGGCATGGCTCATACCTTGAATGCGCTGTAAGCTATACACCCTTTTATAAATTCGATAAAATGAACAAAACATGAAACATGAGTTGATGCTTTTGGGAGGGATACATAAATATGAATATAGAACCTGTGGAGGACCGGTGTCCTGTTGAGTTTGCAGTAAGTATGATTGGTGGAAAATGGAAGCTATTAATTATAAACCGACTCATCCGCCATTCAACAATTCGATTCAATGAATTGCAGAAAATGCTTGACCCCATTACGCATCGTACGTTAACCAGGCAACTACGAGAACTTGAAGAAGCCGGTTTGATAAACCGTGTTACTCACCCTGTAGTTCCGCCTAAAGTCGAATATTCCCTGACAGAAAAAGGACAAAGTCTGACTTCGATCTTGTTTCAGTTAGGTGATTGGGGAGCGAAACATATGTAATACGCCTTCCCATAGTATCTCAAGGGATACTTTATATCATTAATGTGCGTACTTACGCTCCTATTCTAAATCCGTTATGCTGAGGTCAATGCTGAGTGCTAACTCATCCATTCCAATCACATATTGAAAGGAAGTTATCGACCACTATGACACAGAATGATCGATTTTTAGTATATGGAGCATCGGGCTCCCAAGGCGGAGCTGTCGCTCAATTACTCGTTCAAAACGGTTGTGAGGTTCGCACAATCACTCGAAATGAGGAAACAGCCAAAACACTAAAGGAACAAAACATTGAAGCTTTCATCGGGGATTTATCAGATGTGGAACAGCTCCATGCGGCGCATGAAGGTGTAAGTAAAGTATTCCTAAACCTGCCGGTGGAGTTCAATTCGGATAAGATCAGACAATATACCAAAAATGCAATTGATGCTGCTATACAGGCAAACGTTAAATTAATTGTAGTTAACACCGGTACCTATGTTCCTGAACCTATCACCCATTCCAAGGGAATTGAATTGAAACGTGAAGTTATCCATGAATTGCAGCAAAGTGGTCTTCCATATATCATTGTGGAACCCATTGTATACTTGGAAAACTTCCTGATTCCTGGAATACTGAACAATGGCGTTTTGGCCTACCCTGTACCATCAGACAAGCCCATCTCCTGGATTAGCTTAAATGATGCTGCTCAATTCCACTATTATGCCCTGACTCATTCGGAATTGGCAGGAAGCATCATCCCAGCACCCGGATTAGAAGCCCTGACAGGTGCACAATTAGCGGAACAATTCAGTGCTGTATTAGGTGAAGAGATCAGCTTCATGTCTCTACCTTTTGATCATTTTGAAGCAGCGATTCAGCCTTTGTTGGGAAGTGAGACAGCAGCAGGTCTTAAAGGATTGTACCAATGGATCGATGGGCATACCGATCTTCTTCCACGGTATGAAGAGTTGGAGGATAACATCAAAGCCAATCTTAAATTAACCAAGATAAGTGATTGGATTCATCAAACAATGATTAAACAATAATTTTAATTGGAAATTCCCTCTCGCCTGCTATTCATGAACAAGCCATTTGAATCTCCAATGGAGAAACGAATGGCTTGTTCTTTTATATAAGAACTTCAATAGACTCAACTGATTCAGATTCAGAGATTGTGATAGGATTAGGCAAAAGTTTGATAGAAATGTGGTACAGGTTAGTTCATTGGTTATGACATAATAATGTGTAAATAGATCACCATACAGGTGGTAATAATAAACATTAGAAAGGATTTGAACATAACATGGAATATACTAAACTTGGTAACACAGGCTTGGACGTATCTCGATTTTGCCTGGGATGTATGGGATTTGGGGATGCCAGTAAATGGGTTCATGAATGGGTACTGAATGAAGAAGACTCTCGTCCCGTGATCAAAAAAGCGTTGGATCTAGGCATTAATTTCTTCGATACAGCCAATATATACTCTCTGGGTACGAGCGAGGAGTATCTTGGTCGGGCGTTAAAGGATTACGCGAATCGGGATGAGGTTGTGATTGCAACCAAAGTACACGGACAAATGCATCAAGGACCCAACGGTTCTGGCCTTTCCAGAAAAGCCATCCTGAGTGAGATCGATAAAAGCCTGAAACGATTGGAAACCGATTATGTGGATCTGTATATTATTCATCGTTGGGACTACAATACGCCTATTGAAGAAACCATGGAAGCCTTACATGATGTAGTGAAGTCCGGTAAAGTAAGATATATTGGGGCTTCAGCCATGTTCGCTTGGCAGTTCCAAAAAGCATTGCATGTAGCAGAGAAAAATGGTTGGACCAAGTTTGTCTCCATGCAAAACCACTTGAACCTCATCTACCGTGAAGAGGAACGAGAAATGTTGCCTTTATGCAAGGAAGAAAAGATAGGTGTCACTCCCTACAGTCCTCTTGCTTCAGGCAGGTTAACCCGTGACTGGTCCGTATCGACACTGCGATCCGAGACAGACCAAATTCAGAAATCCAAGTACAACGCGACAAGCGATGCAGATCGACTTGTTGTTGAGCGAGTTGCATCCATTGCAGAAAAATACGGTGTCCCTCGCACACACATTGCACTTGCGTGGTTGCTACAAAAAGACACTGTAGCGTCTCCAATTATCGGTGCCACCAAATTATCGCATCTGGAAGATGCGGTAGGCGCTCTTTCCGTTAAGTTGACTTCAGAAGATGTTACATTCCTTGAAGAGCCCTATGTACCTCACCCTGTTGTAGGTGCTCAATAATCGCTTGTGCTTAAAATATAGAAGACCCCCTTTCCGCACTCGGAAGTTGGGGGTCTTCTTTTTATATCGCATTTATTTGCGCCAAAACGTTGAACATTCTGCCTTGTCCGCTATATTAAACTCAATCATTCGCTCAAGTAACGAAAAATCAATTTCCTGTTTCCACTTCATCCGCACCAACTCTTTAGTGTGATCATACCCCGCCTGCGTGATCTCTTCCGAAAAACGATTAATTCCTGCCTTCTCGGGAGCAACGGCCAAATGTTGCTTGGATACACTAAAGCCAATGATAAAGGTCTCATGATCGGTAAACATCGGTTGATTCCAGGCTATTTTTTGCTTTAAATTCGGGAATTTTTCAGTGATCCAGTTCAAAACTTCTTCCGTTCGTGCCTGGTGTTCCGGATTATCGATGCGTGCTATAAATTCTGCAAAGGTCTCCATTGTTTCCCCCTATATCATGAGATATACTATTTAATTTTGCCACATTCAAACTCATTTTATCATGAATATCAAATTCAAAAACCCTTATCTACCGATAACTCAACAAAAAATAAGTGTCTAGCTAGACTTTAAATGTTTTCCTTTATCCAAGAACGCAACTGATCAGCATAGAAGGCGCGTTCATCTGGATCGGACTGGGAACCATTTGTCAGATACAGTTGATCATTCACGTATCTAGGGTAAACATGCAGATGATAATGCCACACGTCTTGATTGCCAGCAGGTTCATTATGTTGCCGTGTAGAAATCCCATCACATCCATATGTACTTTTCATTGCAAATGCTGTAAGCTGAGCCGCGCGGTGGATTTCAACAGCGTACTCCTCTGGGAGTTCAAAGATGTTCTCGAAATGTTGATTAGGAATTATAAGAACATGTCCTTTATTGTTTGGCCACCATTTGCCTGCTATAAATGCCGTTACCTTTTCATTCTGATAGATGATATCCCTTTGTTTTGTTCCCTCATCAGGTCGCTCGATACCCCAAATCCGACAAAATGGACATTCGTACCCTTCGGGCTGATGTGAAAATGATGCTGTCATCTTTCTCACCCCACTCCTTTCACGTTTTCTTCAAGTTATTAGACGGTGGTATTTTCTGTTCGTTGCGATAAGAAGGTGGGTTATAGCCTCCTCTTCAATGAACAAAACAGAAAAGCAGCTTACCTTATCGGAAGCTGCTTTCTTCTATTTTTAACTATCACTATCCATAATCACACTTCACAATTACATGGTGCTGTTATCGATAACAAAGCGATATTTTACGTCGGAAGCCAATACACGTTTGTAAGCTTCGTCAATCTGGTCAGCGGAGATAACCTCAATGTTAGGAGCAATATTATGTTCTGCACAGAAATCGAGCATTTCCTGCGTCTCACGGATGCCACCAATCATGGAACCTGCGAATGAACGGCGATGGCCGATAAGAGAAAATACGTTTACGGCTAGTGGCTCAGCAGGAGCACCCACGTTCACGAGTGTACCATCAAGTGTGAGCAGTGAGAAATAAGCGTTAATATCAATATTCGCACTTACTGTGTTGATCATCAGATCAAATGTGCCTGCAAGTTTCTCGAATGTTTCCGGTTCGCTTGTGGCAAAGTAGTGATCTGCACCAAATTGCAGTCCATCTTCTTTTTTGCTCAAGGATTGGGAGAGAACCGTTACTTCCGCACCCATCGCATGTGCGATTTTGACAGCCATATGACCTAGACCACCCATACCTACAACGGCAACCTTCTTACCTGGGCCAGCTCCCCAGTGATGAAGTGGTGAATACGTCGTAATACCGGCACACAGCAAAGGTGCAGCAGCATCAAGTGCAATGTTATCAGGGATGCGAACGACGAAATCCTCTACGACAACAATATGAGTTGAATATCCACCTTGCGTATGCTCACCGTATTTGTCTACTCCAGCGTAAGTTTGAATATTTCCTTTGAGACAGTATTGCTCTTCACCTTTGCGACAGTTAACACATTCACCACAAGAGTCCACCATACATCCGACCCCTACTCGGTCACCGACCTTATATTTGGAGACTCCAGTTCCTACATCGGTTACAATGCCGGCAATCTCGTGTCCAGGAACGAGTGGATAATTCACAGGACCCCATTCACCGTGGGCAGTATGGATGTCAGAATGGCAGATACCCGCATATTTAATCTCAATTAATACATCATTGGTATCCAGATCACGTCGTTTAATTTCAGCACTTTTGAATTGTTGGTCTGGTCCGTCAACGGCTCTGGCTTTAGCTATAATCAATGGGATAACCTCCTAGTAATTTAAAGTTCAAAGTTATCTTACCCCCTCTAGTTAACTCTAGGTCAAATGTTTATCTTATTTTTTTTATCTTCGCTGCACTTTGACATGCAGTTATACAGCATGGTAGAATTCACTCGGATCAATCCTAGAGTTAACTCGAAGTCTACCCCATGTAGAAAGGAATTCATTCTAAATGACCTATTCAATCGGTGAAGTTGCCAAAAAATTAGACCTTACGGTATATACATTGCGTTATTACGATAAGGAAGGACTTATGCCTTTTGTGGAACGTACCACGAGCGGAACACGCCTGTTCAAAGACTCCGACATTGATTTTCTAAAGATCATTCAATGCCTGAAGCTGACTGGGATGCCTATCAAAGACATTAAGGACTTCATTGAATGGTGCTCTGAAGGAGACTCCACGCTGAAGCAAAGATATGACATGTTTACGGAGCGAAAAGCGATTGTGGAAGCACAAATGGAGGAATTAAGAAGAACCATGGAAGTTATTGAGCACAAATGCTCCTACTACGAAACGGCTTTGGAAGCTGGAACCGAAGAGATTCACAAAATTAAACCGATAGAAAATGCCATCACCAATTGATGGCTTATGCTTTTTTATTCTAAAAAATTGGCGCACAAAAAAGCAGCTTGAAGTCCACTGACGGATTTCAAGCTGCTTTTTTGTGGTACTTCTCTGCTCATCATTTCTCCAAAAGTTTTATCGATACATCGATAATCCGGTTTAATTTTTCTTTATCCATCGAAGTTCTTCCCATTGCTCTTATGCCGACGGAAATGTTGTGCAGGTATTCTGCCATTTCCTTTGCATCATGGTCTGAAGCGAATTCTCCGTCCCGCTGTCCCCATTGGATAATCTGCTCGAACATCCGCTCTGTGTCGTTAAAGGATTCAAGAGATCGGGTATCTACATCCGAATCACGTGTGCCCAGCTCTACCGCCGAGTTTACGATCAGGCAACCCGATGGTGTATCCTCTGCTTCACTGATCATAATTTCGAAAATTTTATGCAGTGCTTCCATTGCCGTCTTGGACGCTTTGATTTCTGCGAGTAATGTGGCGCTGATCTTCCCTTTATAACGATCCATAGCCTGCAAAAACAGCGTATGTTTATCGTCGAACGTATCATATATACTTCTGCGATGAATGCCCATATGCTCAACCAGGTCACTCATCGACGTCTTCTCGTAACCTTGTTCCCAGAAGATCTTCATTGCTTTATCCAATACCTCGTTCACTTCAAACTCTTTACTTCTAGCCATTCGACTTCCCTCCCAAAATCAATCTAACACATTGGGAACGATCAGTAAATAAAATGTACAGAGATACCTCTTTTCCTTCTTATCTGATCATGTATTAGCTAATCCGTAAGTGTATAACTTGTGTACTTATTGTATATCATGACCTGTGTACTTGTGAATATGCGCCAGCAATCACCATGTCTTATCCATTCACATCAAATGTTTGCCTATTCCTATCCGTTTCCTACCGCATAGAGTCTAAATACGATAGAATGTAACTTATTATGTTGTGTCGAAAAAGGAGAACTATGTATGTCTGATCGAATTCATGAACATCAGGTCGAATTAGCCAGACGCATTGACCGTTATTCCAACATGGATGGAGTACACTCAACTGCGATCCCTTCATTATTTCTAATCCGTGAATCGATTGTTACTGAACCTATATTTAGAGTGAATGAACCTTCCTTCTGCATTATCGTTCAGGGCGAGAAAGAGGTCCTGCTGGGACAGGATCGTTTCCGATATGGTCCAGGAAGTTATATCGTGGCAACCGTTGACTTGCCGGTTAGTGGACAAGTGATTCAAGCCTCGTCTGAGGCTCCCTATCTGGCCCTGAAGCTTGAATTCACATCCAGTGAGATTCTGGAGGTATTGAACCATTCCGATTTCCCAGCAAGACCGCGGCAAAATACGCGACGTGCGATGTTTGTCAGCCAAGCTGAGCCGTCTCTGCTCGATGCAGTCGTCAGGTTAGCCCGTTTGTTGGAAGAACAGTCAGAAGATATTCCACTACTCGCTCCTTTGTTCAAAAAGGAAATTCTCTATAAAGTTCTGAAGGGACCCCATGGGATTGCCCTGGAGCAAGCTACCATGGAGGGCAGCCACACCTATCGCATCAGAGACGTTATCGAATATATTATGAATCACTCTGATCAAAATTTTCGGGTTGAGGATCTGGCGGATTTGGCGAATATGAGTACTGCTTCGCTGCACAGACACTTTAAAGAAGTGACCGCCATGAGTCCTATTCAGTTTCAAAAACAACTGAGACTGCAAGAAGCTCGGCGCTTGTTATTATCCAAGTCCACCGATGCAGCAGATGTAGCATTTCAGGTAGGTTACGAGAGTCCTTCCCAATTCAGTCGTGAATATTCTCGCATGTTCGGATATCCGCCCAGAGAAGATATTAAACGCTTGAGAGGCAGAGCCGATGAAACGACTACCATCTCTTGACTGGTTACTGGTTAATATCGTTCCTTTACCTCATCTAGTTTAACCACAAAAAGGACTCCTTCTGTTTTATCAGAGGAGTCCTTTCTTATTCATGTATTAATGAAGATCGTTAAATCATTAACATAAAATTGTTAATAAATTAAAAACCAGTCGTATATTGTTTTGGAACGTCCGTTACCTTACGCAAAGCAGACGCAGCTTCCAAGGCCCAGTAAGGATTTCTTAACAGACCTCTGCCCACTGCAACGAGATCAGCTTCTTCATTTCCGATGACTGCGTTCGCCAACGTAGGATCATCGAGTCTTCCAACAGCAATCACGGGCACATCAAGAGCCTCTTTGATTGCTTTAGCGAGAGGCACTTGATATGCCGCGTGAGTTCCTGGTCTGCCCCATGCAGCAATAGGTCCCTCACCGCCAGATGAGATGTCAAATACGTCAACGCCTGCCTCTTGATATGCTTTGGCAAACTCGGAACTTTCGTTAATTCCATAGCCACCTTCTACATATTCTTTTGCGGAGATACGCATCAACAAAGGCATGTCTTTGGGCATCTCTGCCTTCGCAGCCTGAATGATCTCCCGGCCAAATAACGTTAAATCTTGACCATATTCGTCTTCGCGCTTGTTCGTTAGTGGAGAGTGGAATTGATGAATCAAATAACCATGTGCACCATGAATCTCAATCGCATCAAATCCCGCTTTTACAGCACGAGCTATAGCACTCCGGAATTTTTCAACCAACCCTTTAACTTCATCCGTTGTGAGCGCTCTTGGTTGCTTGGAATTCTCATCAAAGGCGATCGCGGACGGAGCTACTGGAACTTCAGCATCTTCTGCTTTGCGGCCCGCATGAGCAATCTGGATACCCACCTTGGCACCATAACTGTGACACGCATCGACGATCCGCTTCAGAGCCGGGATCTGTTCATCCGACCATAGTCCAAGATCAAAGTCTGAAATGCGGCCATCCGGCTCCACATCTGTCATTTCAATGATGATGAGACCTGTTCCTCCCACAGCACGACTAACGTAGTGCATGTAATGCCAATCTGTTGCTATACCATCTTTTTGATCTACTGAATATTGACACATTGGAGCCATTACAACCCGGTTTTTAAGCTCTAAACCTTTAAAAGAATATGGACTAAACAAATCTGTCATCAAAATAAACTCCCCTTTTCATATAGCAAACTAATTATAATGCATGCGCAAGCATCAAAGTTTCGATAAATAATATTCCTGTATATTTCATGAAATCACATCAACCTTGTACTTCATCACATAAAGACATTTAAACCCACGCTTTCGCAATATACGTGCAGCCTTTTTGGATTGGAGTACACCAGGAGACATAATAATAACGTTATCTTCTCGTAGAAGGTATTTTTCCCATGTAAAAGCAAGACGTCCCAGTGAGATGTTAATGGTATCCGGAGTAGGATCAGCCAAATAATCTGTTGCATCTCGGATATCAATCACCTTATATTGCCGAAAATCACTCTGTTGTCTGAGAAATTCTTGATAATCTATATGTTTAAGATTAGCTAGCGGCCAAAATGGACGAACAGCGATGTAAAAAACTAATATGAAGGACAAAAGCATGAATCCCATCATTTATAGTCCTCTCTTAACTCTACTGATATTGTAAAATCTTTCATTCTGGATCAGAGTCTACTCAGTGCCTCAGGCATTGCAATCTCACCAGCGATTAGATCAAATGAACGATTATAGGTATTCTTCTCACTCAAACTTGCCATAATCACCTGAGCTACGTCTTCACGAGCAATGTTACCGGATGTGATATTCTCAGCAGCAGATATTTTCCCGGTTCCTGGTTCATTCTTCAAAATCCCTGGACGGATAATCGTGTAGGTTAATCCGCTGAGTTCCAACACTTTGTCAGCATAATGCTTCGCTGCATAGTACGGCAGGATGTTATCATGCCAGTTTACACGGTTATTGGCCTGGATTGCACTGACCATGATAAATCGATCAATATCTGCTTTTTGAGCCGCTTCAATGGTTTTCCCGGCACCATCCAGATCAATCAGAAGTGTTTTGTCATGCCCCGTTGTACCGCCAGATCCGGCTGCAAATACGATTGCATCACAACCCATTGCAGCATTTGCAATCGAATCAACCGTACCTTCCAAGTCGGCAAGCACCGCTTCCACACCCTGTGCTGACAATTTGTCTGCCTGCTCTTGTTTTCGTACCATGGCAAGTACGGTGTGCTCTTCACTATTCTTCAGAAGCTGGATAAGCTGTTGACCAATTTGTCCATTAGATCCCACGACGAACACCTTCATATTGAATGCCTCCTTATAAATAAATCACCGCATCTACAATAAAAGCATGCGCATGCATTTAATTTAACGGATATATGAATGAGTGTCAAGTCTTCCTATAGGGTAAATTAATACATTACCCTATATTCACCCTAGCCTTAGAACAATTCTTTCGTGAGGTTCTCTAATCGAGTCTCAAATCCATCCTGTTCCAATTCGGTTTGCAAGACCTGATTAAACGTTTGAATTGCTTTCTTGTATTTATTCTCTCCAAGCTCTGTAATACGAGTGTAAATGCCACGCCGATCATCTTCACAAGTATGTCTTTCCAGAGCCCCACAATCTTTGGCTTCCATCCTTACGACAAGCCTGGATGTAGCACTTTGGCTCAACCCCACCAGTTCTTGTAGTTGCTGTAGGCGTAATTCCTTACCCTCGGCATTAAATATAAAGTTTAAAACATAAAATTCCTTCAAAGATAAGTTATATTCTTGAAGAAGGGCTTGTTCCAACTTCTCGTTCAGATGGGTATGAATGTTAGACAAAGACAACCATACATTCAAACGTTCACTTTTTTGTTGCAAGCTAAATCACCCCACTTGATTTTAAATATTCGTCTACCGTTATCTTATTGTATCAAGCTTAATTAAATTGGTCAAAATCCATCCATAATCGACCTATATAAAATAACTCACTCATAAAAAAGAGCATTTCCCCGTCTTGTAACGACGTTTGGAAATGCTCCGTACTACCATCTATGCAGTCCTATATTACTTCGCCGAAAGCAGGCTATCGGAAATAAACTGCAGCTGACCTTCCAACGTTAACGGATCGTTATACGAATCTGAAGTTGGATCAAGCTGGAACACATGATTTGCCTTCACCGCAGGCAAGTTCTTCCATAATGCATTATCATACACGATCTTGGGATCGGTTGTATCTCCGGACCACGGGCTGGTAAAGATGATATCACCCGAATACTCCGGTAATAGTTCCATGGAGATCGAAGCCCATCCAGTTCCGCTGTCAATTGCTTCAGCTTGGGCCTTGGCTGGTGCTTTGAGACCAAACTCCCCGTAAATAATTTCACCGCCTCGACCATAGTTATGACCGAATACATATAATCCTTTGGCATACGGATTCAGGATGGAAACCGTGCGATCGCCTACAGCTTCCTGAACCTGAGGCTTCAGTTCATTGATCTTCGCTTCCCATTTCGCATTCCAAGCTTTAGCTGCGTCTTCTCTATTGGTGAGCTTACCCATCTCGAGCATGAGATCCTTGAAATCGCGCTTACCAAATGTAATCTGTACGACAGGTGCAATCTGCTCCAGCTTATCGATGCCCTCTGTGCCAGTGTACACGATAAAGAGATCGGGTTTTAAGCTGATTAGCTTTTCTGGGGTAGGCTCTTCACCCAGATCGCTGGTGCCTGCTGCTGCAAGTTGGTCCTTGATATACTTGTTGTTCATCGCTCCGGATAAAGCGCCGACTACCGGTGCATCCAAGGCAACAAAGTACCCTGTCGAGAATGATGTCAAATCAATAATACGTTTTGGATTTTTGGGCACCTGTACTTCGCCTGCATCCGATTGATATGTAACGAGTTCCTCTTCGCCGGTTGCCACTTCATCAGCGGAAGAAGCTGAATCCGAGTCCGTCTTGGTTCCTGTCTCAGCAGCTGCACTCGTGTTGTCCCCGGTTGTACTATTCGTCGTGGCAGCCTGACCACATGCACTAAGTACTAGAATCAATATGAGTGCCATCATGATCCATATTGGTTTTCTCTGTTTACGCAAAATAAACCCACCTCTTTGTTGATATTGATAATCGTTATCAACGATATCATGCTATGCAGGATTTGACAAGCTATGTTTATTTCTCCCCCTCTATGAACTCTAACTTGCAAGTCACCGAGTTAAACAGCTATCATCAATAGAGTAAACCATTCACTTTTTCTAAAAAAGAGAGTATTAAAAAGCCAATGAAACGTATTCAAGGAGGAAAACATGGAAGAGATTATATTGTGGTTAAAGTATTTGTTTTTAGGTATTGTTCAAGGTGCAACGGAGCCGATTCCCGTCTCCTCGAGCGGTCATCTGATCATCGCCCAGAAACTGATGGGCATCAAGCAGAATGGATTGTCATTTGAGATTTTAACAAACACAGCATCACTTATCGCTATTATTTTTATTTTCCGGGAAGATATCAAAAAGTTGATTATTGGTGCATTGGGTTACCTGCGTACTCGTAAAGAAGAATATCGAGCTGACTTCATGTTTTGCTTATACATAATTATTGGTACGATCCCTGCTGCTGTCGTTGCGGTCCTGTTCAAGGACCGGATTGAAGAAATTTTCTCGTCCGTATATACCGTTTCCATCGCGTTATTAATCACCGGGGTTGCCTTGTGGCTTATTCGTAATCTTCGTGGGCGCAAGCAAGACGGTGATCTGTCTACGAAAGATGCACTGTTGGTAGGTCTGGCTCAGGCGGTCGCTCTTATTCCGGGCATTAGCCGCTCAGGGGCAACTGTAATTGCGTCCATCGCTGTCGGCATGAAACAGGAAACCGCTTTGAAGTTCTCCTTTATGCTGTACATTCCCATAAGTATCGGTGGACTCATTATGGGTGTATCCGACATCGCCAATGATCCGAATCGATCACAGCTGGCGATCCCTTATCTGATTGCATTCATCACGACGCTCTTCGTCACCTATTTCTCCATGAGATGGTTTATGGGCATTATGGCCAAAGGCAATCTGAAATACTTTTCGTATTACTGTTTTGTAGCAGGTACATTGTTACTGATCTTCTTATAAAAAAGTTCACACACCAAAAGGAACAACCAGCCATGGTTGTTCCTTTGTTGTATAGTGGCAGAGCCTAAATGACCCATAGCAAGAGCTAGATGGTCAGACGCGTAGCCTTATTGCTCCTGTTAACCAGCTCTGTAGCAGCGAACATGACACTGAACAGAATCAGCAGGATCAGGGGTACCATGGACATTCCCCATTGGCTGGCTAGGAGTCCCATACCTAACGGGATCAGTGTTGAACCTGTATAGGCACTGGCCATTTCAAGTCCAATTACACTTGGGGATGCTTTCTCTCCGAAGCGTTCCGGTGTCGCATGAACGATACTTGGATAGATCGGTGCTCCCCCCAATCCCACGATAAATAAAGCCCCTGCGGCAATCCAATAAGGAATCGGCATAACCAGGAGAACCAATCCAAAGCAGCCAACGATTCCACCATATCTGATGAGATTTTTGCTGGATACATGAGTCGATAGAAAACCTGAGATTACGCGACCCAAGATAATGCCAATGAAAAATAGGGAGGATAGTGCTGCGGCAGTACCAGGAGAAACGCCTTTGCTTCCGATGAAGAATGAAGCCATCCACAGACCGGCTGCAGTTTCGGAGCCATTGTAACAAAGCATGGCCAGCATCGACATTTTCACGCCTGGGATACGTATAGCCTCACGGTTGCTTACCCGTTTCTTCTCATCGCCTGACTCCTCTACTCTTCCCTTCTCGAAGATCTTCCACAGAGACAACGTTGACAATAAGATCACCGCAATCCCAAGCAAAATCAACCCTACAGTAACATATCCCGCACGCCAGTTGTTAGCTTGATTCAGCCAATATGCCATAACGAGTGGGCCTGTCACTGCGCCAATTCCCCAGAAACAATGCAACCAGTTCATATGCTTGGCCTTGAAATGCAATGCTACATAATTACTTAGTGCCGCATCCACCGAACCTGCACCCAGACCGAGAGGGATCGCCAGAATCAGCAAAAACACAAAATTCTCAGAGATCGAGAACCCCAACAGCGCGATCGTTGTTGAGAGAATGCTGAATAATGTGACTTTACCTGTTCCGAATCGGTGTAACAATCGGCTGGCTAGGAGACTGGACACGACTGTACTAAATGAAATAATTAACGATATGTAACCTGCCATTTCCGTTGTCGCATGTATATCGTTTTTCATAACGGACCAGGCACTGCCAAGTAAAGCATCTGGCAATCCCAGCCCTATAAATGCGAGATAGATAATAATTAACAATAACGTGACCATCTGGGTGTACTCTCCTCAGTTTGTTTAATTTCTGATTCTCGTCGAACCACCCATATAATAATATTGATATGTCTATCTGTAATCTTCCTATATTTTGACTCCTTATATCAGTATTCTGATATATTCTGGCGACTTATAACCTATATCATTGGTTCAGGATAGGTATTTCTCCCAGCAAATTTTTCAAGTTAATGGCATCCCACGGCATATGTTCAGTTATCCCTAATCCCACTACATCTGTTTCTTCAGACAGTTCTTTGATCAGTTGAAGCAAATGAGGTAATTGCATGGTTCCCGCTGGTGAAAACACATAAGGTTCCCCTGGTTTGGCGAATAACAGTGAACGGAACATGTTGGGATCAAGCACATCCAGATCAAGATGAATTGCCAGATGTTTGATACCAGTCTCTTTAATCCACTTCTTAATCGAATCCATGTCATGGGTTAATTCTTCAGTTCCAGCCGTTCGGATACCCAATCTTTGAATCACTTCGTTTTCCTGTTGCGTGGGGGTCGTCAACCCGGCCATGAAGATATTTTCAGGCTTCAAATGGACTTTCACATGTTTGGCAAACTCCGGATCTCCTTCTCCAAGAAGATTACCGAGCGGCAATGTATGACCATTGTCATAACCCGCGTATTTAACCAAGTCACCGTGTGCATCAATCCATATCAAACCAAGTTCTCCGCCATATCGTTCATTCAAATAGGCAAATGGGGCTTGTTCAACCAAACAGTCACCGCCAAACATGACAATGCGATCAGGCTGGTGAGCTTGAATAATATGCTGGGCAGCCTGCAATTGCTGAAGTAGCTGTGCTCTGCCTTTTATCCCATTCTCACTTACCAGAGATGTTCCATCATAAGCCTTAACAGGAACATGAATGAGAGGTTGATCATTGTCAGGTGCAAGCCATGCAAGCAGCTCCGCTCCAAAAGAGTAGTTAGGATTATCCCCACCTTGCCATTGTGGCATAAGCAGACGTATTGTTTTTTGAGTCATCGTAAATCTCCTTTACTTCAAAGTAAGGTTAGTATAAACTGAGCCCAAACAAATAAATAGTACGGTCTTTTAGGATAGGTACTACCCGGAAGGATAGTGTGAATGATGAGTATGGCTGAATACCACGGTAAAGTTAAAAACATTCAAGATACCCCTTTTGGATACACGTTGTCCGTTATTGGTGGCAAATGGAAAATGGTGATTATGTACCTTCTGGCAGAAAACCCACCAGTCCGCTTCAATGAGCTAAAAAGGCAGATCGGCGCCATCACGTATAAAACATTGAGCTCACAGCTCAAAGAATTGGAAGCAGATGGTATGGTGGAACGGAAAGAGTACCCCCAAGTCCCTCCTAAAGTCGAGTACCGTCTGACAGCCAAAGCTGAGACGCTATTGCCCGTTTTGGAAGGACTATGCGAATGGGGTGTTCAACATCAAGACCCTTCGATCATTCATTCCGCAAAGAATTAAAATCTTGGGTCTATTCCTATAGAGAAATTGGATAAGTTAAAACGTAAAAAAGTCGCCCATAGGCGACTTTTCTTGTATCTTATACTCCTCTTCCCATTCAGTGAATAGAAGCTGTGATTCGTTCGCAGAGTTATACTTTTTCATGCACCAAGTCTTTCTGGTAGGCCAACACTCTGTCCCAATCGCCACTGAAAATAGGGATTCGATAATACCCTACACGCTCATACAGCGCGGCTGCTTCTGGCTGCAGTGGACCTGTTTGCAGTTTGAGATTGGTGTAACCAAGTTCGCTTGCAAGACGGTCCGCCTCGGCCAAAATAGCCTGCGCAATCCCCTTACGGCGGTAGCCACTGCGAGTATACATGCGTTTAACCTCAACGGATGTTTCATCAAGGGGTCTAAGTGCTCCGCAACCAACCGGATACCCGTCGATTCTGGCAACGATAAAGGCCGCCCGTGGCACTTCAACGTCTGATAGTTGAAATCCCGCTGTTCCATCACCGCCATATAACAAACCGAGTTCTTCGCTCAACTCCTTGATCAATTGCAGTGAATCCTCGCTTCGAATATCTTCAGCTGCTGCATGCACGATATGTGTCATCCCACATACCCCCTTTATCTTATTGGACTTATTGGTTTTATTGATATATATAAATTATCATTCCCAACAGCAAGCGTCAATTCTCTCATACATTGAATATTTCTATAATTACCCGAGCGTATCTTATTGCCGTCTTTATTCGTTTACATAAGAAATGTAATGAGAAACGATAGATATGAAGTTCAACTCTTGGAGGTCTGATACGATGGAAATTTCAAAAGGAATAGAAATGCTTCAGCTTGATTTTGAAGGGAATATAATTCACCCTGTTCTGATATGGGATGAAGAAATGGTTGTGTTAATTGATACCGGATTCCCTGGACAATATGACGATTTGCGTATCGCACTCGAAAAGATTGGTGTGCCGATCAGCCAACTTAAAGCAGTGATTTTGACACATCAGGATGTGGACCATATCGGGTGTCTTCCCGAGATTTTGAAAGAGTGTGGCTCACAAGTCAAGATATATGCGCATGAGCTGGATAAGCCATATATTGAGGGACAGCTCCCTCTTCTCAAAGATGGTCACCTTGAGCATCCTCCAAAGGGCAAAGTAGATGAAACGGTAATCGATGGTCAGGAACTGCCGTTTTGCGGTGGTATTCGTGTTATTCATACACCTGGTCATACGCCAGGACATATTAGTCTTTATTTGATGGGTAGCAAGACGCTCATCGCTGGAGATTCAATGTACAGTGTGGACGGCATACTTGGCGGCGTTCATGGCCCTACCACACTCGATATCGAGACTGCTCGTTGCTCTTTGAAAAAGTATATGGAACTCGACATTTCATCTGTGATTTGTTACCACGGCGGACGAAGTCATATGAATGTGAATGAACAGATTTCAGGGCTATTTAAATGACAGAACAACCTTCCGATCGCTGTTAGCCACTACAATTCTCTATCCTTGTGCATGGTTTTATTGTTTTGCAAACTGTAAAATGGCTGTAGCCGCACGAATTCGCAGCTCTTCTTCTTCACTGTGTAACGCTTCTCTTAGCACATGGAGAGCTGTTTGAATCGTGGCTTCATCTACCCTCGTTGAGGGTGGGTTGGTTGCTTCAGCCGCTACGCTGACTGCAAGTCCGCGATCCAGCTGTGCTTGTGATATGGGATACTCAAACTTCGCAAGGATGGATGAGTCATTTTGTAGTGCCTGCACTTTGTCATTCAGCTCAGGGAGAGGAATACGACCCAACCATGTAACTCCGCGACGGTGACAGATCAAGTCGTTTTCTGTGCCAGCGGAATCGTCGTAATAATAATCCCCGATATCCCCAACATACGTCCATTCATCATCGCTAATTAATATATAATCTCCATCCTGCATGAGATTAACAAACATATGTAGTGTCGCAAGTGTGCTCGCCAATTCCGACTCATCCAAGCTATCGTTCTGAACCAGCTGTTCCTTCCATAGCTCAGGGGGCGTGTGCCCCAGATCCCCTGTACCTGACCAAGCGATTCCAATGTAATTATCCTCCAGAAATGATGCTACTCTGTTGATTCCGTGCACGTTGGACTGAATATGATACAGATTCATGCGTACCGCCTTCCTTTCAATCATTCGTATGAACGTAGTTCACCATTGTAACATTAGTGGGGTCTATTTCAAACGTAATGATCTCTTTCCCATATGGCGGATTATGTGGACCATAGAAAGTTCTGACTTCCAGAACGGTTCGAAAGTTATAACCACCTTGTGTACGCCTTTTAAGTTCCAACACGTGAATGTCATATAGCCCATAGCTAGGGACCGGTTTATGATTTTCCTGATAATAGCTGGTAATCTCACGGGCAATGTATGAATTGAGCATCGTAAGTGCTATTGCCTTATAGTCGTTCTCCTGTACGCTCTCAGGATCTGCATATGTAACATCTGTGTGTAGGGAAACACTATTTATCATTAATATTATAGCTGCAAGTATTAAGAGAAAAAATCGTTTTTGAAATACCATACTCATCCACCTTTTTACTTTTTATTATCCCGAGTGAATGCAAAAGCATACAAAATATGATTATGATCTATTATTTATCCTAAGCTGAGTTGGAAGGTTATTCTGTCATCGGAGTGGTAAGTGTACATACTCGTTAGTTCAACTTATATAGCGTGCACCCTTCGCTATAGCCTAAGGCTATAACTAGGTATAATTTAATGGAATTACTTTATAACTCCGGATCTGTGATAAATTTTGTGTAACATAAAAGCAGAGGGGTTTTAAGCGATGACGAAAAGTAGTGTATTGGGATATCCGCGTATTGGTGCTGATCGGGAATGGAAGAAAGCGTTGGAAGCGTTCTGGGCAGGTAAGCTGGAGGAAAACGAATTTCATGCACGTCTGCAGGAGATCCGCATCGATCATTTGCGCAAACAACAAGCCAAAGGCATCGACATCATTCCGGTGAATGATTTCAGCTATTATGATCACATCCTGGATACGGCTGTGATGTTCGGCATTATTCCTAAACGATTTGCTTATGATGGTGGTTCCGTTCCGTTGTCCGTATATTATGGTATTGCCCGGGGAACGAAAGATGCCGCAGCAAGCGAAATGACGAAATGGTTCAACACCAACTACCACTACATTGTACCTGAACTGGACGGGGCTTCCCCAACTCTGACGGAGAACAAACCACTTCTCGCTTATCGTGAAGCAAAAGAAAAACTTGGTATTGAAGGAAAACCGGTTATTGTTGGACCGCTAACTTTCCTGAAGCTCTCCAAAGGCTATGATAAATCCGAGACGGACGCTTGGTTGGACCGCTTGCTTCCACTCTACACTCAATTGCTTCAGGAACTTGCGAGCGAAGGCGTTCAATGGGTGCAGATCGACGAGCCTATTCTGGTAACCAAATTAAGAAATGAAGACGTACAGCGTCTGAATAAAATATATAAAACATTTGCCACAGCCGTTCCAGGCCTGAATATCATGCTGCAAACGTACTTTGAATCTGTCGAAAACTACAACGATATTGTTGCACTGCCAGTTCAAGGTGTAGGACTTGATTTTGTACACGGACTCTCTGGTAACACACAATCTATTCGGACATCCGGTTTCCCGGCAGACAAAGTGCTCGGAGCAGGTATTATTGATGGACGTGGGATCTGGAAAGCTTCCCTTCAAACAAAACTGAATTTGCTGAATGAATTGACTGAGTTCGTGACGCCTGAACGTATTATCGTGCAATCGTCCTGCAGTCTGCTGCATGTGCCAGTTACAACTGAACGTGAGGCAAAACTTACATCTGAACTGAAGAATGCTCTTGCATTTGCAGATGAAAAGCTGGATGAGATTGTTCTTTTGACTACTGCCTTATCTTCACCAAGTGCAGAGATTACCGCTAAGATTAACGAAGCAGAGCTTCCTCTTCAGGCGCTTCAACAATCCGAAGACCGGAACCGCACCGCTGTACAGAAAGCCGTTGCTTCCATCAGTGTTCAACAGCCGGAGCGCTCCCGTCCTTTTGCCGAGCGTCATGTAGCACAACAAGCCAAATGGCAATTGCCACTCTTCCCGACGACAACGATTGGTAGTTTCCCGCAATCTGCTGAAGTCAGAAAAGCACGTCAATTGTGGCGTAAGGGCGAATTAAATAACGAACAGTATGCTGCCTTTATCCGTGAGCAGATTGATATCTGGATTAAGCTTCAGGAAGAGATCGGAATTGACGTATTGGTTCATGGTGAGTTTGAGCGTACCGACATGGTTGAATTCTTTGGCGAGAAACTGGCCGGCTTTGCCTTTACACAGTTTGGCTGGGTACAATCGTACGGTTCACGTTGCGTGAAGCCACCTATTATCTTCGGCGATGTTGCGTTTACTGGTGAAATGACGGTTGAAGAAACGAAATATGCCCAATCGCAGACAGAGCGCCCTGTCAAAGGCATGCTGACTGGCCCGATTACCATCATGAACTGGTCATTCGTACGCGAAGACATTGCTCGTGAGCAGATTGCTTATCAATTGGCGTATGCGTTGAGACAGGAAGTCGAAGCACTTGAACAGGCAGGCATTGGCATGATCCAGGTGGATGAGCCAGCTGTTCGTGAAGGGCTTCCGCTGAAGGAAAATGAACAAGCCGATTATCTGGCCTGGGCAGTTAAAGCGTTCCGTATCTCTACTTGCACAGTGCACGAAACGACTCAAATTCATACACATATGTGCTATTGCGAATTCCATGACATGATTGATTCCATCGAAGCTATGGATGCAGATGTCATTTCCATTGAGACATCCCGTAGTCACGGTGAACTGATTCATAGCTTTGAAGAAAATACGTATGAGCTTGGGATCGGTCTTGGCGTATATGATATCCATAGCCCACGAGTTCCAAGTGTGGATGAAATGAGCAGCATGATTGAACGTGCCCTGCGTGTTCTTGATCCGAAGCTGTTCTGGATTAACCCAGACTGCGGATTGAAAACCCGTGGACAGGAAGAAACGGTTGCTTCCCTGCGCAACATGGTTGATGCAACTAGAATCGCCCGTGCCAATCACGCTTCAACTGCTGTATTGTAATCGGCTGCGAAGCAGCATAGCTTCAAAGAAAAGCCGGACCCCCCTAGGTTTAAGGGGTGTCCGGCTTTTTATGTGGTTACTTTATATGGTTACTTTTAACGTACATTCATTTCACTTGTAACATGGGCGATCTCAGGCGATCTCAGGCGATCTCAGGCGTTCCTGCCCTTTTCTCACCATCCAACGCTTACGACTAGATACTCTCTTCCAGCCATTGCTGCAACGGTGTATCTTCGGTCAGTTCACCGAGCAATATATGACGGAACTCCCCGTCCTTATCAATAACCATCGTTGCCGGTAAACCTGTAATTCGATACATGCCTGATATATTGCCTGTCACATCAATAATGACCGGAAAATCAAACGCCTGCTTATCCATAAACTCACGAATCGTGCCCTTCGATTCTCCCACGTTAACAAACAGGGTTTCCACGTCGTTCTGATAATCCTGAGCAATCTGGTGAACGAGCGGCATCTCCCTTACACAGGGTGTGCACCATGAAGCCCAAAAGTTAATCATGACGGCTTTACCTCGATAATCGGACAGTCTGACTTGTTCGCCTGCTGAATTAACCGCTGTGAACTCAGGAGCTACTGCACCTGCTTGAATAGTGTTGCCTCGCTGAGACTCGGGTGTCGACATATTTTCAAAAACGGCCCAAACACCTGTGAACAACGCAACCAAGCCAATCAGTATTGTAAGTATATGTCTGTTATTAAATCTCTTCATCTTCTTCTGCAATAAACTCACCTTCACTTTAAGCCAAGACTTTGATGAAATGCTGCATGGAGCGAACCGAATTGATCACGAAAGTCGTGAGTGGAGCCCTCTCCCACATTACGTCCATGGTTCATGAATATCACCTGATCCGCAATATCGTCTGCAATCTCCAACTGATGGGTCGAGAACACGACCATGTGGCCATCCTGCTTGATGCCCTTGAGCAGCTGAGCTAGTTCCTGCATCCAGAATGGGTCCAATCCATTTGTTGGCTCATCCATGATGAGCAGTGGAGGTTTCGACAGTACAGCCTGGGCGAATAACACACGTTGGCGCATACCTTTGGAGAAGGTCGTTACCCGGTTTTTCTTTTGATCCTCCAAGCCTACCATGGTCAATACTTCCTGTACTCTCTCCTTGGGGACTTTCCTCAGAGAAGCCCAGAATAGAAGCATTTCCTCCGCACTCAGCCCTTGATTAAATTGATAATCGTCCGGCATATATCCAATCTGCTCTGAATAACGCTTGCGCTCCTTCAACCATCGCACATTGTTCACCGCAACCTCACCGGAGGTAGGCCGAAGAATTCCTGCGATCATACGCAGCACCGTGCTTTTCCCTGCGCCATTCCCTCCACAGAGGGCAAGCACTTGGCCTGAAGTAATGCGAAAGGAGATATCCTCAACAATTGGTTGCTTTTTAATGGATTTGCACAATCCTCTCACTTCAAGTCCCACTTTATCCATGAGAACGCCCCCTCTCCCAGATCGCGTATACAGCCAGGACAGAGCAGGCAATCCAGAACAGGCATATCCCGATGAAAATCCAACTGCCACTTGGTTGCTGCACCCATTCCACCCATTGATAATATTCCGGTCCCAGAATGGAGCCGCCTCCCAGTTTGATCACGACAAACAATCGCACCAGCTCAGCCGGATTGATGAGCGTTAGTATAATCAACAGCGGTTTGACCCACAGATAAGGCATCAATCCCAGCACAGAGAGCAATAACGTCGGCCATCCAATAACAGCGAAGAACCATACGGTCACGGATATGGTTAACGCCTGCCACCGATTGCGCGACAACGAACCGATAAATAGGGCCAGCGTCAGGAATAACAACACCAGTCCACAGGAAAATGCCAGAAAGAGAAGATAGGTCATGACATCCAGTGGATTCCCGATCAACCCGCTAATGCCCCCCATCAGGCCGTATCCAAACGCAACAATAGTGATCAAAACAATCGACAGCCCCAGATACTTCCCAACAATAAAGGACATTGTGCCAATGGGATACGTGGACAGCAGTTGCCAGCTACCGTCTTCCTTTTCGGATGTTAATGAGAAGGAACCGAGGAACAGCGTCATTAATGGCAAAAGGTACAGAATAAGATTCAACATCGAACCTGTTGTGCCCGAATATCCTTGAACCAGATTCTGCGAATTCAGAAGTAACAAGCTTAGGCTAAATGTGCAAAAAAGGATCAGAAACGAATACGCCCAGGGATTGCGAAATCCCATCTTCACTTCTCGTCTTGCAATCTGTATCATATCTGCCATCATTGATCACCATTTTCTATTGTCATACCTAGTGACCCGACTCTTCTTCCATCTCACCTTCCTGGTGTGTTCCCTCACTTGCCCCTTCTTCACCATGTCCGTGTGCATCATGTCCATGTTCACCCATCATGTCCATGTTCTCTGTATTCTGTTTCCAGTCATGAGAAGCAAGATCCTCAGCAGTCATAATGGTTCCTACACCTTGCTCTGCAATGAAAGCTTCGGCCGATGGCTTGTCCTTAAAGTTAAGAATTCCATAGGCCATAGGCGTGCGTAATGAAGCATCGTATACATACGTGGCTTTGCTGTATTCAATCCATTCCTTGTCATTGTAATCACGTACATAGTCCATGCCGATGTTATCTGTGCCATTTTCCGTTTTCCACTGGTTCATGCAACCGATGTCATCAAACTTGTAATTTTGGCCGTCTTTCGTAGTGAGCTGCGTTGCATACGCATCGTCCTTCACCTGCATTTTACAGATCGCACAGATATCCACGTCTTCATTGATCGGCAATGCGGCGTATTTTGTTCCACAAGCGGTTAACAATACCATACCAAACATAAGTACCATGACCAATGTCCATCTTCTGTTCAAACTTTTGTTCATTTTCGTAATACCCCCATATAGATGATTATAAAAGTTGCTACGCCCAGCAGAATTAAACCAAGCATCCACACCACATTGGATCTTGCTGGCCTTTCCACTGACATGTTCAGGTCAGATCCCGTATCCATGCTCATTCGAGGCGATTTGTCGGTTGTCCATTGTTCTCTGCCCTCTGTAAACAAGTCACTCAGAAAGACCATGCCCGGCGATTGAAAAAAGAGCTGATATGCTGAATTTCGACTGACCAGTTGCTCATAAAAAGGATTGATGGCATAGGATATTTCACTGATCCCATCCCGATTCAGATCGAGCCCCTGGAAGGAGTCCCAGTAGTTCTCCATCAGGACATTATTTGGGCTATCCAGCGCCGAAGCTTCAATGACATTAGACACCAATTGGTTACGTGTAAACTCATTAGCTTCTGCCAGAACAAGCTGTATGCCAACAAAATTCCGAAGCACCGCATTGTCATGGATCTCATTGCCCGATGATTCTGCAATATTCATCCCGACACGATTCCCCTCCACCACATTGTTGTGAATTGAGGATTGATGCACGTCATACAATAAAATGCCTTGGGAATGAACATTCGTACTCTGTTTGCGAAAAGAATTGCCCGATATGACCGTATTCTTGACGCCCATAATCATGGCACCTGTCATGTTCTCCTCTCCGGTATTGTCCATGACAGAAGAGCCGTCAATGTACATACAGTGGATGCCATACCTTGTATGTAACAGCCTGTTATTTTGCACAGTAGACTTGCGACTGTTCTCCAGATAGATTCCATCCCTCATGCCGGTGATCTCATTGGCTTCAATGTAGCTATCATGGGAGTTGTACAGATCAATGCCATTGCCCTTCTGGCCACTGGAAGCAGAATCAGACCCGGCCCACGTAATGTTGTTCCGCTGAATCGTTGCCTGACTCGAATTCCGGATGATCATCCCATAACCCTGGGTCTGAATATGCAGATCCGTGATCTCACTTTTTGCACCTTCAACCTGAATCGCTGCCGTCAGTTCATTCGCATTATGCTCAATTGTAAACCCGCTCAACTTCACCCCATCCGACTGAATGGTTATCGCAGAGGTGGTTTTCTCATTCACGACTATGACCGTAGGATCACCCTGAATGGTGATGTTCTTATCAATCGTTACAGGGCCCGAATATCGGCCTGATGCAAGATGAATGATATCTCCAGGTGCAGAACGGTCAATTATAGGCTGAAGGGGAATGAGATCACGCTCGCCGGAGCCGGCCATTGCCTTACCATGCGGGAAAAATAATATGAAAATCATCATGCCAATTAGAAAAACCAATCCTCGACCCGTACTCTTCTCACAGCTCTTGAATGTGCCTAACTTCACCCAAGGATTACGCATGTAACTTCCTGCGCAATTCTAGCTTCTTGTTGCAGATGCTCATTGCTGTGGCATTGTGTTCAACAGGTCTTTCGTTTACCCCAAGTATACGTTGGTTGTACACACCATCCCTCCTTTCCACTCCGAATCAACCCTCCATGTTCCTCATCCAATTGAAGCAATGCCATAAATGAAGCGTTATCACAATCCTGATCATAGTGTACTTAAAACGATATTTTTTCCATATAGCTCAATCAGGCTATAGACCCTACATTTTTGTGTCGATATTGTGATGTCAAACGAAAAAAGCCGCCATATAGGCGACTTCTACGTAGTTATATTATTCAAATGGATAGGTCCAAAATGTTTCTTTACCAAAACGTTTCTTGATTTCTTCATCATTCAGCTCACGATTTCCGACAAGCTCCGCTGCCTGGAATTGTGAACGATGGGCACGAATGGACGCCATCTTTCTGTCCAAAAATTCGGTTACGTCAACGAATACATCCGCCTTACCAATGTACTGTTCCTGATTATTAGCGAACGCAACGCAGTGAACAATCGGACGCTCATCCACAGGAAGTTTACCAATTGTACGTATAACAGCGGCTCCCGTTGCATCATGATCGGGATGAACACTGTACCCTGGATAGAACGTAATGACCAGCGTGGGGTTTAACTCTTTCAGTAGTGACATGATGGTATCTTCCAGTAACTGAGGGTCTTCGAACTCCAGCATTTTATCGTGGAAGCCCAGCATCCGGAGGTCCTGAATACCAATCGCTTCAGAAGCTTCGATGAGTTCCTGTTTACGGATGGCAGGCAACGTCACTCGGTTGGCAAATGGAGGAATCCCCATGTTGCGCCCCATCTCGCCCAGTGTCAGACAAGCATAGGTTACATGAGCACCGCCATCTA
Source organism: Paenibacillus amylolyticus (assembly GCF_001570725.1). Classification (GTDB taxonomy): domain Bacteria; phylum Bacillota; class Bacilli; order Paenibacillales; family Paenibacillaceae; genus Paenibacillus; species Paenibacillus amylolyticus_A. The sequence goes on along the minus strand of NZ_BCNV01000001.1, from coordinate 1,890,141 downwards.
TGTACTTCGCTAACGTTCCTGATACAGAGAAAGCTTCATCATCCGGATGTGGGTACACCACCAAGATGCGCTCATGTTCGTTGTGTGTAGTATTCATGGTTATTCCATCCTCCGTCTTCATCAGAACATCTCCCGACTCAGTTGTAACGCCACAACCAGCTTGCCTTGACTGTCGTGACCAGCTAGAATGAGTCTTTCTTCTTCCTGCTCATCAATGTGTGTAAGGCCTTCGGCGTAGAGCCAACCTTGAGTTGTTTTCAGACCAACCCGGTAAGGACCTGTACCTGAGATGGAGCCCTGCGTATATCGTATGGCCGCATTGGTAATGAATGCAGATGCTGGATGTCTTGTGCTATCCATGTGGTGTGCGTAAGCACCTGACGTGAGTTCGAGATGTACGTATAAGTCCTGATCAGCAAGTTGATTGATCCGGAGCTGAATGTCTTGAGGTTTAATCGGTTGCATAGCGGCCTCCTTGTCTAATGTAATTGTACGAATTTCATTTTAACATAACCACGAGAGAATATACATGGAGTGACCCTTTCACACTCTCATAGAGCCATCTCATAGAATCGGCCAAATTCCAACAATCGCTGCCTGATTATGCCCCTTGTTCGGAACCGTTACCTGTCTTCACGGTCTGTACCTCATACATATTTACGGTCGTGCTTATTAGATAGTCCGGTTTCTCTTGTGTTCTCTTCTCACGGTGGCCTTTGATATGAACATCACTTTTCTCCCAATTCTTCCATGCTTCTTCCGATTCCCAGCGAATGATGATCATCACTTCTTCGTTCTCTGTACTTTTCTTGTTGACCATGACACTGAAATCAATCAGACCGGGCATGTCCACAACAGGAGTTGGACCACTGAAACGTTCCACGATCTTATCGCTATTTCCTTTTTTGACAATGATACTTCGAGTTTGTATTAACATATTCATTCCTCCTGGTAGAGTCACATGCCTAGCGTTATGAGAGACATAGTGAGCTTTTTATTCTTTTATTCTAATCTAATTGAAAATCATTATCAATGAAAGGGAATCGTTATAATTTGAAAACAAGAACAGATTTGCGTGTTTTTTTCTCTTTTTATTCACCAATGAACTCTATATTATGGAGTGTAGGCAAAAAGACGCCCATGATGAACACCTTTAAATCATATAAATGAATTATGCTCAAACGTGTTTGGAAAGGAGCGAAACTTGAATTGAAACCTCTAATACAACTACTTCATTTCGGCTATCATCAGGCCATGAGTTGCATATTTCCTGTAGCGATCTTTGGAACATTGGCTCTCTCCAGCGTAATCCCGATTCCTTTCCTGCATCGCTATGATGCCATTCTTCTTGTATTGCTTGGTGTGCAGTATCTGATGTATCGAAGTGGTTTGGAAAGCCGGGATGAAATCAAGGTCATCTGTGTATTTCACATTATTGGTCTGGTGCTGGAAATCTATAAAGTATGGATGGGATCATGGTCATACCCTGAGCAAGCTTATACCAAAATCCTTGGGGTCCCTCTGTATAGTGGATTTATGTATGCAAGTGTAGCCAGTTTTATGTGTCAGGTGTGGCGAAGACTGCGCATGGACATGACCGGCTGGCCTGGTTTATTACCTTCCGTTCTGCTCGGAGCAGCCATCTATATCAACTTTTTCACCCATCATTTTATTCCCGATTTTCGCTGGTGGTTGACGGCGCTTGTTTTTATTGTCTTCTATAAAACGTGGATTATCTACCGGGTAAGGTCAACGACCTATCGAATGCCATTATCGCTTGCATTTATCATTGTTGGTTTCTTCATCTGGACTGCAGAGAACATCGCTACATTCTTCAATGCCTGGAAATATCCTGATCAGCATGATGCCTGGCAACTGGTTAGCTTCAGTAAGATCAGTTCGTGGTTCCTGCTGGTGATCATCAGCGTCATCATCGTTGCACAGCTTAAATATGTGAAGGCCAATCGGAACGCAGATGATCCAAAACCCATCTAACCACCATTACATCCCTAACCATAAGAACAGCAGCACGCTTAGACTGGAATATAAGTCTTCGATGGTATCGTACGTAGTAAGTGAGGCGACCTGGTCATTGTATGGCATCCAATCCGGAGATACCGTTCAACTGATCGTTATTCATCAACCGCATTACGTCCCTATCCGGGAGATTAGCCGAAATGGTGAAGCAGATACGATCGGCAGTTATTAGATTGATTAGATCCCTATGTAAAAAATGCCGCTCTTTGGCGGCATTTTATTCATCATTTTTTCCAAACTTTGTTCGCCCCAGAATGAGTTTCCCTCCAGCTTCAATCTCAAGCTCATAGATGCCATTCTCATCAAGTTCACATAGGCAGGCATTTATACTGAGCATCTCGCATGCTTTTACCCATTCAGGAATATGAAGCTTCGTTATGATCCGGCGACAGGCGCTGATTTCTGCCCGGAACAAACCGGAACTCTGATCCCATGTGCAGGACAGACTACCTCCAGGAATACGCCAGCCGTGTATGGAACCTCGTACCCAGCGTTCTGGCAAAGCCGGCAGCAGCTTGATCCATTGTTCTGATACATAGAGAAGCATTTCCTGTACTGCATTAACCCAGCCCATATTGGCATCCAACTGAATCGGGGCAGCAGGCATGGACATACATATCCCCATATTGCGCCAGTCATTATGCAAGGTATACCCATTACTCAGCACACAGGAGCGTGCAAGAAGATCGAGACTTTCCAGCGCTCGCTCACCATTGCCAAGTCGAGCATATATGGACGACATATGTGCAAGAGACCAGCCACTCTGAGCACCAAGCCTTCGCTGATCAACTGCTGTCTCGAATGCTTGGAACAGTTCTGGCTGTTCTTCACGGGTGACCTCCTGTCCTGGAAAAACAGGATACAGGTGTGAAAGATGACGATGATCACGTCGATCTTCAAACGCAGGATGCAGCCATTCTTTCACAGCTCCCTCCGGTTCAAGAAGATAATCGGGCATATGCTCCAGCATGGCTTCCCAGCAAGGAATCTTAGACGTATGCACTCCAGTTAGTCGACTGGCTGCAATGACATGCTGTAGCAGTTCTTTAATAATCGCAATGTCCATAGTCGCATTAATGGCTGTAGGCATAGGGTGGGCCAATGGCTGTCCATGCTTAGGCATAAAATTCTCAGGTGTATTCTCTGGCGAAACAGACGGGTATATCTTAAATTTGCCGTCTTCACCCAGCACCAGAAAATCTTCATAGAACTGAAGGGCCTCCTTCATAAAGGGCAGGGCTTCCTTCAGCAGAAATTGCTTATCCCCAGTGAACTGATAATGAGCATAATAATGCCTGGCGATCCATCCTGCTGCTCCCGTCCAATTCATGATTACCGGAACAATCTGGTTAGGCACACCGATACCCGGTGTTGTTCCAGCTGGAATGTAAATCCCACGGCATCCATATAGCTTGCGAGCATTGTCCCGAAAGTCATCCATTAATCCGTTGTAATAGCGGAACAACGAACGATTCAGATTGGATAAACCACCTACCGCAGTGTGCCAATACATCATTTGCACATTTTCATTCGCCATATTGTGGCCCCAGATCAAGCGATAATCTCCACCCCACAAGCCGTATAATCCAAATGGCAATCCGCTATGTTCAGAAGTTCCGCTGATGAAGAGATATCGACCATAAGCCCACATCTTGCGAATTAACCCTGTAGGTGCTTCACCTTCATAGGCTTCCAGAAGCAAGTCTTCATTGCAGCGCCTGTCATCATTCTCATCATCCAGATCAAGTTCAGCGGACCTAAATAACGGTTGATGCATTGAGATATGACGATCCAGCAACATATTGTAGTCGCTCTCAAGCAATGCGAGTTCCTGCTTCAACCGTGTCCATTCCTCCGCTCGTCTACCCGTAGCAAACATTTTGACAAGCACAAGCACTTTTCCAGAGGTATGGAAATGAAGTTGCCTGCTGTGCGTGGCTTCGTTAGGCTCGCTTTCCTTTTGCTTATCATGAATCACATCAGGTATTTCGTTCAATTGGATCAGTCGTAGCACCGCACCATAGTCATGTCCATCGTCATTTTTGCCGCCATAGCAAAGGTAGTCTCCATGATCATCCCGGTCGATTCTCATCGTTATAGACGACTTTAGAACGTTGAACTCATCGTCTTCTCTCACCCGGTCACCTTCCGGGAATTGCAGGCCTATAGTTCCCGACAGCAATGAATGCCCAGCTGAACCTGTTCCTTGTGCACTTACTCCATCTTTCACTCTATGGGCTTGAATCTCATAGACAACACAATCGTCTGCACGCGAGACAAACAGATTTCTTGCATAGCTCTGACTCCCCTCCAGCCAGCGCACCTGAACTTCTCCTGTGTCCATATCCAGTTCCCGCCGATATTTGCGAAAAGCGTTATTACACGGCATGCCCACCGTCATTGTTGCCAGCGGATAGCGGGAAGACAACCTTGACGCGTAACCTTCTTCTTGCAGCTTACGAGTCAGATGCCAGCTTGCCTCCAGATATCGTTCCTCATCCATTAACTTGCGGGTCTCTGATAAGGTATAACTGACATCGGGCAGCTCAGCCTTGTGTCCCCAGTGCCATAATTCACTGTGCTGCAAAAGTACGGTTTCCGCCTGAATTCCCCCTTGTACTGAAGCACCAAGTTTACCGTTTCCGGAAGGAAGTGCTTCTCGCCACATCCCGTGCCACCAAGATGAGGGATATTTCAGCAAAAGTTTATTCTTGTCCCGCCGTGTGCCTGAGGTGTCTGGATGGTCTATGTGATGCTTCACCCTTCTTTGGCTCCAAGTCTCTCTATCTCAATACTGGCTAACAAGAATGGAGCTACGCCCATCTGTACATCACTAACGACCGGTTCACTGATGTAATATTCATAAGAACCGTCCCGATACTTCTTGCCACCAAGTCCGGCACCATGACAGATGTGGTGCAGATGCACCCCATTTTCATCTTCAGTGACCAACCGCTTCAATATGCCTGCATAGGCATGATCAACGACTTCACGGTTCAGCTCAGCCAGATAATGTAATCTGAGGCCTTTTGCAAGTGCATAGGTCAGCATACAGGAAGCAGAGGCTTCTAGATAGTTTCCCGCTCTTCCGTTCTGATCCATCACTTGGTACCAGAGTCCGCTATCCTGATCCTGAGCGTGAGCAATCGCATAGGCCATTCGTTCAAATATACCCATGATCTGTCCGCGCTGTGGGTGATCCACCGGAAAATGCTCCAGTGCATCCACCACCGCCATTGCATACCATCCCATGGCCCGGCCCCAAACATGAAAGGATCGACCAGTATTTTGATCACACCAGCGTTGTTCCTTGCTCTCATCCCAGGCATGATGCAATAAACCAGTTCGTGGATTACGTGTCTTTCGCTCAATCAACAGAATCTGCCGTGCCACTTCATCGAAGCTCTCACTGTGATCGAAAGTACTGGCGTATTCCGCCAGAAAGGGTGAAGACATGTAAATGCCATCCAGCCACATCTGAAAGGGGTATATTTTCTTATGCCAGAATCCACCTTCACTTGTCCGAGGCTGTCCTTTAAGCTGGTCAACGAGGTGCAGGATCGCTTTAACATACTTTTCATTGCCGGAATTCTTCCACTGAATGAACAGATTTTTCCCTTCATTGATCATATCCAGGTTGTAATCATTCAACTGGTAGGTGCGAATGGTGCCGTCATTCTCGATGAGGTCATCCATGTGACGATGAACAAGTTCCGCATAACGGGATTCTTGATTCCATTCGGCAGCGCGTTCAAGTGCCATCAACGTCATCCCGCCTACATAACCCCATTTGTTTGCAATCTTGGGGTGATTGCCATTCTGGCATTCGGAAAGCAAGGTATCTGCTATTTTGACAGACATTCTGCGTTCCTGTGTAACTGCCCTTGTCGAAGTTCCAACCATATCGAAATCCTCCTTCTGATGGACTAAGCCATCTGTACCGTTATTTCGAGGGTTAACTTTCTGACGTTTACATCAAAGGATGAAGACCTTCCCACTTCACAGTCCAGCTTCCATCCCGCGGAAATCCCGGATTTTCTTTTTCTCCCGTCCCTGTCCAGCCTGCAGCCATCATGGCAACAGCAGTCAGCAAGCCACCGTTCCCGGGCAGATATGCCCACAGCCCGGCTCTCTGATAGTTGTGCCCATTAGGCAAATACGTGTTCTTCGTCGCATCCATTAACAAGAAATCCATTGCAAGCTCTGGTTCATTCAGTCTGGCCGCTGTCATCGCACACATCGGAAAATCCCATCCCCAGGCGGACTCCCAGTCCCAGCACTCTTTGACCTTGAGCAACGTATTTCTCATGATCTCCGGATCAATCAACGAACCTGGCAATAGTCCAAGTGCTCCAACCATCGAGGGATGATCGTGGTTCTTAGCAGTAAAAGTGTCCGGACAATTCTCGTGTGCAAGGTACACACCGTCCTCATGTCGAGGTTTAGCCATGCGCGAAGCCACGCTTGCCCAGTCTGGATTGGCTGGATGATTCAAGCGCTCTGCCCACAGGATGGCTATCTCCAAGCCAAATTTCCAGTACTCCAATTCATAAGGCGGATTCAAACTATCGTTCATGGCGTGATTCTCCTGGGCAGGAATAAGCGGCGGACCTAACACATACGCTTGTCTTTTCTCATCCCAATGGGCATAGGACACCATAAAGTCTGCCGCTTCAAATACGATATCCTTATACCGTGTTAACATGGCAGGATCAGTCCGCGACAGATAACACATCTCAGCAAGTGCCATGGGATGGGGTTGCTGCCAGATTAATCCCGGAGCTACCGGCGACGGAGTCTGATGCCCGTTATAACCCACCATTTTGGGCCATCGCGCACCTACATAACCTTGAGAGCGTGCCAGTTCGCGAGCTTCAGGCAGGATGGTCCGGTACCAGTCCATACTTTTGCACAACAGATCGGTCCGATTCCAGAGTGGAAAATGCGCTGCATGCCACCAATGCATCTCCAGATGCATTTTGCCGAACCAGCTGTTATACATATATCCAGTCTCTTGCGGTGGCATGGAACCACCACTGTGCACCGCACTCAGGAACTGGGATAGGACCACTCTACGCTCCAGTTCAGCGGCACGCGGATCTGAGCTGCCTTCAAAATCAATCACTCCGCCATCGTTCCAGAACTGATTCCAGTGGACCGAGCTTGATTGCAACACTGTATCTGCTGGCAAGGTTTCCGGCTTATGTGCAGCAAAAGATACACTGCACGACCAGATGTCCGAGTCTGGTACGGCCTTGGGAGATAGTGTGAATTCGTGAGTTCCCGTCTGTTCCAGTTGGCCTTCGTCCCAGATCCATTCCAATGCATACTCATCTTCATCCAGCACACGCTTTAATGATGCGGAAGTTGAAGTGACCGATGTAAGCACAGTAGAATGTCTGTCAGGTTGCTTCCAGTCGGGAAATACTGATTTCGACCAGCTCCGGTGTGTCATATCAGGGGATGGAAATACAAGAAACAGTTGCAGACGCTGTTTACGGATTAATCCGGATTGTACACGAATGGCGATACAATCGAGCTGTGGGTCACAAGCTGTCTCTACACGTACTTCTTCCCCCTCTACTGTAAATTCACTGTGCAGAATTCCGGTCCAAAGATTCAATTCCTGACGTACCGGGACGACATGGGTGACGTCCGTGTCCTGACCATCTTCTCCTAACAAACGAAATGAAATGCGTCCAAGCTGAAGTCGATGCGGGTTCTGCCTAAGCCAGTGATAGGCTTCTTCCTTGTCTTCGGGTTTCATGGGATACGGCACTTTGCGGCCATGTGTCTCAAATGATTGATAGACGATATCCTCATCTCCAAATACATGATGACCGCCTGTATAATGCCACCCCCAGTTGGATTGTGTACCGAGAGGTATTTCATACAGATCTGGATACGTCTGAAGTCCCGTAAAATCAGCACTGAACGCAAATTCTCCATTACCTACTGATAAAGGTGATCTGGGCTCAAGCTGTGTGAATACCGGATGATTCCTGGTGACGACTGAATGTCGATCTATCAATGGTTCTGCCTCCTTATCATTATCTTGGATTCAAGTATGGATCAAGACTCACCTAGCACACCCCTACGGCTTCGCATTATCTCTCTGTACTTACCCGGTGTAATTTCCTTGTATTTTCGATACACACGAATAAAGCTGTTCTCATGCTGATAACCCACCATCGTTGCGATCTCGGATATTCTGTAATCCGTATCCAGCAATAGTTCACAGGCACGTTCCATGCGGAGCTTAGTGAAATATCCGTGGATGGTATCCCCCATTTCCTGCTTGAACAACTGGCTTGCCAGACTGCTTCCGATCCCGGCATGCTCGGCAATCTCCTGAATGCTTACCGGATCTTCCAGGTGGTTGTTCATAAATGTAATCATCTGTTGACACAGTATGAAATCCTTGCTGAGCATAAGGCTACCGAACCAATCAGCCAAACTTTCGATCTGACTTCGCAGCACTTCACAGACAGCCTCAAGATGCATGGTCCGCATATCCACCATTTCGAGTCTGCAACCTTCTGTCTCGCGCTTCAGGCGAATACGTTCAAGTGTAGCTGCAACAGCTTCAAGAAAGGCCAGAGCAGATGAAGGATGCCATTGCTCATGCGCCATTCGACCGATTATTTTGTCAAAAGCTTTCAGGGCTTCTTCGCCTCTGCCTGCTTCGACGATCTCCGTCAGTTGAGTCATGAATGCATGTTCTTCCGATGTGTTCTCCGGCGGTTGCAGACCTGATATCTCTTCATACGAAATAACTCGCTCATTCCCCCGGTACAATCTGTAATCTAACGCACTCTCCGCTTCATGCATGGCTCGCTGAAGGTGTACGAACCCGTCGTGACCCCCGCTAACGCCGCTCGACACCTGGAACTTGAGCAAGCGGGGAATCATGCCAATCGTCTCTCGTATTGCTGTCGCTACGCACATTCCCCCGCCAGAATCAAGCGGTTGCAACATCACGAGCATCCGGTCTCTGCCCAGATCGGCAGATAACACTCGCCACTGTCCAGACAACAGTTCAGCTATGATATTACCAATTGCAAATTTCAGCAGGGAGTGATCTGACTTCGTAAAACGCTCACACCAGGCTTTATAATTATCAATCGACAACATGGCAATAGAGAGTGGCTCATCGCTCCAATCCTTGAAATAACGGCACCATTTCTCGCTAATTTCCCGATTTCCCGTCATATGTCCATTATAAATATCCGTCAGAAATTTGGATGACGCTTCCGGAAGGGTCTGCCTGAGATTGATGGCCTGCTGAGCATGATCTGTTAACAGCTGACCCGTTATTTTCTCCAAATCGATCTCTGCTGGATGAATTTTCTCCTGGTCGTACCCACTGAGTAGTTGCCTCATGCGTCTTACCGGTCTAAAAGCAGCTGCATTGTAAAATATGATTGTAGCCGCTCCTGCTACAAGGGCCAACAAAGATACGATGAAAACAATATTACGGATTTTCTGCGCATTAGCCAGCAGACTATCTTGTGATATTACGGACAGATAACGCCATCCGGTGTACGGTGAAATCACCTGTGAAGCCAATAAAAGCTTACCCTCATGCTTAAACTCGCCAAGCTTTTCACCATCCAGTTGGGTGAGCACATGACTAACGGCATCCTCTCCGACAGCATAGTTGCCAAGATCATATAAAGGCTGGTTGTTCGTGTCGAGGATGAACCGATGGCTGTCAAGGTTGGAGACGGATGAGAGCAGCATATGCTCGAACATCTTCTCTGTCTTGAAATTGATTGCGATAACCCCTTTTAAGTCGCCAGCAATCATTATTTTTCGGTAAAGTGTAATTTGCGGCATGGATGCACCAGAAGAAGTGGAAATCTCACGTTGCTTGACCAGCATGGGACGCTCTTCAAGTTCATCGGCAACACCAACCCAACCCGAATCCGGGAAATTAACCTTGCTGGAGCTGTAGCCTTGTGGAAACGCAACGATGCTCTCCCGATTCATATCATAAATGTAAGCGCTCTTAATAAAGGACGTACTACTGATTAAGGTTTCCAGAAATTGTACCAGTTCCGTAATATTGCGGTATGATCCCTGTACTTCATTGGTGAGAAATCGGTATACATTACTGTTCAGTGCAATTTTCACCGCAATCTGGTCACTTTCGCGGATCACTTCATCAATATCATTCATGCTGATACGCAGCATCTGGTGTTGCGGCTCACTTAATTCCTGCTGTAACACCGATTTGGAAGAATAATACGTCGTCATCCCCACCGCAATAATAATCATGAAGACAACGACGGTCAGAATCAGCAGCAGCCGGGTCTGGGTATTGGTGACATTGAATTTTAGCCACTTCAAGAAGGAAAGGGTCACAATTATCCCACCTCATATGCAATATACCGATATTATACCGTTCCCATATGCCCAATACGACCCGGTCCAACAGCCTATTTTCTCCCTCTAAAAAGATGATTTCTCCAATTTCTCCGGTGTTCCGACCCTTTCCGCAGCAAAAACTGGCTTGTTTGTCTGCCATTCTTGCATGGAAATCGTTTCAAGCCCAGCAAGAAGTACAATGCCGATCCCATGGGTATCATTCAGATTCCAACCCAGTTCATGTTTGTAATAGTGATTCGTGAAGGAGTAGCTGGAGCCACGACATACGCCGTATACATTGCCTCTTTTATCAATTGAACGCTCCGATAGCCCTTTCCACCCTTGATATGCTGCTTGTGCATAGGGTTTCGGATCTAAAAGCCAGCCTTTTCGAACCCCTCGGGCATACGCATAGATAAACATGGAGGTACAGGAGGTTTCCTCATACGACTCCGGGTCTGATAATACCTGATGCCACAGTCCGTTTCTGCCCTGCAATGCCAAGTACCCTTCACACAATTCCCTGTAGAACTGAATGAGAACTGTATAGGATGGATGCTCTTGAGGAAGGGCAGTCAGCAGCTCCGATATGGAGAACAGCACCCAGCCGTTGCCTCGCCCCCAAGGGGTGCGTGTTGGCTCACCTCGCTCCACATCGAATACATGGGACATGATTTGACGCTCTGGAATATACAGATACTTTTTATACAAAAGAACCTGTCTTGCCGCTTCATCCAGCAGCTTATTCTCACCCGACCATTCGGCGTATCTACATAGGAACGGGATGCTCATATACAGATCATCACACCACATCGTGTTATCCATTGATCTGGAGACACCAATCTTGCGGTATAACGTGCCATCTTCCAGACGAGCCTGTTCATTCAAAATATAGTCGGCGATATGAGCTGCCGTCTCTGAAACGCCGTCCAACTTGCGTTCCTGATCGGCAAGCAGCATGGTGGCTCCGAAAGATCCACAGTCATCCAGGCTGTCGATCTGGGAGAGCTGATTATTCAGCCCAGCTGCACCATAACGCTCCCTGTCCCATAAGGAGTAGCTGAAACGTGAAGAGGCAAATTCAATGTGACTCAGCACGTAATCTCGAATATTCGATCGTTGACCCGCTTTGCCAAGCTGAAGCAATCCGTATAACGTGACACCAAGGGGATAGTTCCATCGGCCGAACCATTCATTTTCCAGAAATAGACGTACCTCTCCGTCTGGCACCTCTGTTCGCCAGTATACGTCTTCACCTGTTCCGCTACGAACAGTTCGCTTCATCTTCTGGCAGGAAGCCAGATCAATCTCCTGTTCCGCTTGAAAAGGACCCAGGAACAGCCACTTGCCTCTATACCCTTTTACATCCAGTGCAGGCGTCAGCAACTCTTGTGTAGTCTGGTCCATACGGAATCCCCAATCCCGGTCGCCACATGTACACTTTACAGTCAGATCTTGCAGCGCAGCAGACAATGGCAGTTCGAAGCGAAAGCATCCGGCCTGCTCTTGATGGAATACCACCTTGCCCTCCACCGAGAATTCAATCGGGCTGTAAGCCTCACCAGAGATTAGCACAGTCTCAATGCCGCATTTCGTACCACTTATCTTCGTCCATGCATATGCAGACATGCCACTGGTCAATCCGTACATCCGTGCCAACTGTCCATGAGACGATGCCTTCTCGGGGTCTTCCTCCCGAGGCAACCAGTTAACGCCAGTGTCCTTCTCTCGCATGGGGCCAGAAGGAATTTCCGACAACGGGGCATCCAACGGCTCTGTGTAGAGCCAGCCTTCTTCCCCATCTCGTTCGAACGTCGGCACAATGAAGTGAAGTGGTTTGTTCTTCCGGGAGCCAGTGCCAAACTGGCCACCTCCCCCTTTTTCCGCTAATTTGAATTCAAGAACGAAATGATTCCAGCCTCTGACCAGTCCACATTTCAGTTTCAGAACAGGTATCTCAGGATATTCTTCCTCCGGAGCAGAACCATAGATCAACACGCCATTATGATATAGCCGAGCAGGTCCGAAGCAGGTGATATGAAAAACAAATTCCTGATCACTGTCACTCCACAGTTTGGCCCATGCATAGACCTGTTGTCCTCTCTGCATGTTGGGGAATAGCTCCACCAGCGGGAAGACGTAGCGGTGATCGTCGCACTTGCGCACAAGTCCTGGTCGACTCACTCTGTAGACCGGGGGATGCGGAGGATTGGCTCCAATATATCTTCCCGCAATGCTCATCAGGGCGTGCATAACGTCTTCTCCACCGTGATAAGCCATGCTCTCCTCCGGTTCAAAATACACAGGTCTGCTCATGTCACTTCTCCCTCCCTTTGTGCGTGGGCACGCTGCTGTTCCAACCACCCAGCACTTCGTCTATGGAAATAGGCCGATGCTCTTCCACAGATCGCCACACTGCTTCTCCAGCGGCAACGGAATAAGCCCCATCTTCAGCGCCAGACAGAATTCGGTAAGGGCGTCTCTTATCTTCGCCGAGGAAAATATCCTCCAGCAGCAGTGGATCTCCTCCTCCATGCCCGCCTTCACGATGAACAACATGAATCGTCTCTTTTGAACCAAAGAGCGGAAAGTAATCGATTGTCTGGACGGGTGTGGGAAAAGGCGTCCGGGCGGGCATATGATACTCCAGTGTTTCAAGACGCCCCTTCGTACCATTTACCGCCAGACGGTAACCCTCGTAAGGAAGAGAGAAATTGACCGAATAACTCATCAGCGCACCCCCGCTATATTTCACGGTTGCGGCGTACGTATCTTCAATCTTAATAGTGGAATCGAAGATACACTGGTCGGGGCGGTATGAAGTGTACGGAAACTCCTTCTGACTTACTGTACTGAGTTGGTTCAGGTGGTCATCCGGCACCCGAATCTGACGACTGCGGGACGTCCAACGGGAATAATAGGCGCAATCTTCTGAGACATTGCATGTACGGCAATGTCTTCCGTCCTCCTGTGCCGGATTCCATTCGCCTTCAGCCCCATAATAGTTCAGTGCCCCATAGGCAAAAACTTCAACTGGCTTTTGATTGATCCACCACTGGACCAGATCAAAGTGATGGGTACTTTTATGGACAGACAGACCGCCTGAGAATGCCCGTTCACGGTTCCACCGTTTAAAATAACTGGAGCCGTGATGGGTATCGATATACCAGTTAAGGTCGATGGAAGTGATGCGACCGAGTCTCCCCTCCTGAATCAATTCCTTGATGCGCATGTGGATCGGCATATACCGATAATTGAACGTTACGGTAACGTTGCCCTTACTCCTTGCTTCTGCTTCCAGAATGCGTCTGGCATCAGCGCCTGTAGTCGTCATCGGCTTTTCGGTGATAACATCGAGATCCCGCTCCAACGCGGCGACAATATAGTGGGCATGAGTATCGTCCCTGCCAGCCACGATGATACAGTCAGGCCGAGTCTCATCGACCATGACCCCGAAATCCGAAGCGCCATATACCGCTACTTCTGTGTGCTCAGGAAAACGGACGCGATAGACTTCAAACCGTGCAGGATCAGTATCCAACAGCGCGACAACCTCTGAATTATGGTTAAACAGCTCATGAATTGGTTTTGCAAATTGTCCCAATGCTCTGCCGCTAACTCCACATAGAGCATATCTTTTTTTCATTTTCTCACCTTCTCATACCATTCCTGTACACGCTGGGTGACCACTTCTCCCCCGGAAGCATTCCATTTCTTCACATATTCATCATAAGCCTCGATCGGCAGCTCGCCGATGACAATCTTGGTCAATACCTCTTGAAACAACTTGTGAGACTGGATATCAGGAAAACCTTCATACACAGAGGCTGGCAGACCGTCACCTGCAATTTGCCGTGCATCGGCAGTGCTGACTTCGAACATGTCTTTGACCATTTGCTGCTGATCTTCCGGATATGTCTCTTCAATCCGCTTGTTCATGTCTTCTGCTGTGGTCAGATTCTTCATACCCAAGGCAAGCGGTTTGTTGTCAGCAGGTGGAAGAATGACTTTGCGTCCATCCTGGACTTCATGCTGCTCACCTTCGAGACCGAAGCGACCGAACTCATCATTTTCAGGATTATAGAAGAAATCCAGCAGCTTCAGCGCATTTGGCGCATTATCCTGTTTGGTGGCTGGGATCATCCATTCCGGTTCACCCATACTCTTCTGGGTGACAAAAGCTTCAAACCCTTCGGCTTTGGGCAACGGCATTGCTGCAATGTAGGCATCTGGAGCCTGGGTCAGCATCGCATTGTACCGATCTCGCACATTTGCAGGCAAATGATACCAGCTGCCTACGAGGTTATTATTGATTTTGGCCTGCCACACTTCCCCTTTGTTCAAGAAGGTTTCATTGTCCAGCAGTTTTTCCACATATAACATGCGAATGAACTTGATTGCTTCCCTCATATTGTCGGTAGTCCCTGCGTACTGGATTTTCCCATCGTATTCATCCCATTCGGGATATCCTTCCCACATCGCCACACCATACATCGCGAACAGATGGTCCATCCATCTGCCGAATTCCCTGCCGCTTGTTGGCAGTTCATCCGGTTTGCCGTTGCCATTCGGGTCCTTGTCACGGAAAGCTGTGAGCAGCTCCACATATTCATCAGTGGTCTTTGGCATCTCCAAGCCCACCTTATCCACCCAATCCTGACGTATTAACGGTGCACGTTCAGGCACAAGGAATACCTTGGGCACATAATAGATTTTGCCATCAGGGGAAGCAGAGCGTACGATATCCCAAGCTTCCTGTGGAATACTTTCCCACACATGCGGTGCATATTCAGGTAGCAGTTCATCCAGTGGCAACGCGCCTCCCTGCTGAATCAGCGTCTGCTCAATGCCTCCAATCGGGCGCAGGATATCGGGCAGTTCATCCGAGGCAATCATCAGGTTCAAGTATTCGGATGGCTCCGAACCCGGAGGCGTTGTAATGAGTTCATACTGGACTCCTGTCTGTTCAGCGATGTATTTCACATGTGGATTATCCGCAGTTGGCAAGCTGCCGACACCCATATGGCTTTTGAATACTTTGACTTTTACAGCTCCACCACTGCCTTCGCCGTTACCACCGTCATTTCCGGAATTAGTAGTAGCCGAGCCACATCCTGCGGCCAACAGCATGGCTAGACTGAGCATCAGCGGCATCATCTTGCGGGTCAGTTGTTTTCTCATGGAATCATCCCCCTGAACATGGTTTATTCTTTCAGTGATCCAAGCAAGGAACCTTTCACAAAATACTTCTGTAAATAAGGATACACCAAAATTATGGGAACGCTTGCAAAAAGTATCGTCGCTGCCTTTAACGTCGTTGTATTGAAGTTGTAATCACCTAGGAACATGTTCACCTGAGCCAGTTCTTCCGGGCTAGTTAGATATGCTCGCAGCTTCATCTGCAAAGGCCAGAGTCCTGGATCACGAAGGAACAATACTGCCCGCTGGAACGTATTCCAGTATCCTACCGCATAGAACAGACTGACCGTAGCAAGAACCGGCTTAGATAGCGGCAGATAGATCTGGAACAAAATTCGGAAGTCATGACAACCGTCGATTCTTGCTGTGTCATCAAGCTCCTTGGGCAAGCTCATGAAAAAGGTACGCAGAATAACCATATTAAATGTACCAATTACACCAGGAATGATCAGAGACCAGATGGAATTCATCATGCCCAGCTCCCTCACGGTCAGGAAGAACGGGATCATCGGTGCATTGAAAATCATCGTAATCACGATGCCCAGCATGACTTGTTTGCGAATCATGAACTCTTTGCGCGACAACGGAAAAGCGGTCAGCACCGAAAACAACATACTAAGCGCAGTACCCACTACCGTAATGAATACGGTTACACCGAATGATTGCCATAAACCCGAGCTTTGCAGAATGTGTTTCCATGAAGCGAAGGTAAAACCGACAGGCCACAGAAATACTTCTTTGGAGTCTGCTGCAACCGGCGAACTTAGGGAAACGGCAAGCAGATGCAGCAATGGAAGGAGCATCGTAAAGGCTGCAAGCGTCAGGAAAATGTAATTGGCGGTTTGGAACAGCTTTTCTCCAATCGTCTGCTTGATCATTACCACAACCCCTCTCCTGATTTTCTCGCAAGCCGATTGAAGACCCAGAGCAGAATAAAGCCGATCACTGACTGGAATAGACCAATGGCTGTTGTTACGCTATATTGCCCTTGCAGTACACCAGAGCGGTATACATACGTTTCAATGATATCCCCTACCGAGTAGGTCATCGGTGTCAGCAGGTTATAGATCTGATCAAAGCCAAGTTCCAGAAAATTGCCGATATTCAGCAGGAACAGCGTCAGGATCGTTGGGAATAACGCAGGTAGTGTAATGTATATTGTCTGTTTCCAACGATTTGCTCCATCCATCACTGCCGCTTCATATTGCGTAGGGTCAATGCCACTTACCGCAGCAAGATAGATGATTGTTCCCCAACCCACCTCTTTCCAGATAGAGGACAGGACGACGATAGGTCGAAAATATTGCTCCTGCTGCATATACAGGATCGGCTCGAACCCGAACCATCCACGGACAGCGTTTACAAAACCACCCGAGGCTAGCACCTCAAACACGATCCCCCCGACAACAACCCAGGAGAGAAAATGAGGCAGATAGAACAGGCTTTGCAAAAAGCGTTTGGCAAGCATTTTTCTCACTTCGTTGAACAATAGCGCCAGCAGGATGGGAGCAGGAAATCCGATCACCAGTTTGTATAAGGCAATCAGAGCTGTATTTCGAAGCACATGATAGAAATCCTGATACGTAAAAATAAACTTGAAGTTATCCAGGCCTACCCATGGGCTGCTCCATATACCTTTCATAATCTGAAAGTTCTGAAATGCGATCACGCTTCCGCCCAGTGGGATGTACTTGAAAATAATATAGAACAAAATACCGGGCAGGATCATGACATACAGCATCCAGTGTTTTCGAATGTTACGCAGATAACTTGGTTTGACGGGTTTGTTGACTATAACCCCGGGTTGCAACGTTGATGTTTCCGACAGCTCAGCCATACGATCGCGGGCCCCCTTTGACAAAATGATGGTGAATGACGAGCAGGCTCCTCTGTTCACATGTTAAGGGAGAGCGGGGTCAGCAACAATCGTTCAATCAGCCATAGCATGAGCCAATCGCTTGCGCGACGCGGGTTTGCAGGATCGGTTCATTCGTTGGCGGAATGGTTGGTACTACTTTGGCAACAAAAAAAGGCCGCCAAAGGCGACCTCTGAAACGATTATGGTGTTGTTTACTTTTGACTTAATGTCTTTGATAGTCCCTATCTCATTTCCTCAGAGTTAACGATCCGCTGTCATTGGCATCTTTAATTTGTTTATTGGTAATTAGCTTCCCTTCTTCATTAAATCCCTTAATCACATACGGGATAGCCGCTGACGGAGGAAGGAAAACATACCAGATTAGATGTCCATGACTCACCTCAACCAGTTTCGCATCGGTTGCGATTATTGTTTCATTTTCCTGTGTCTCCACGGATATACGTTTAATGGAAGAGTCTTGAATATTACCAAATAACATCGGAAACGGAGTGGAGACTTGGTCCAGTGTCGGAATACTCATATAATCTAAAGCAAACTCGCCTTCTGTAGCCTCGCTGACGGAATACCCTCCACCCCATACCCATTTCCATCCGAAAATGTTCTTGCGAACATACTCCATCTGAAGATTACTGCTATTTTCCCGACTCTTTTTGTGCGTAAACAAAATCATGCCCCCATCCACAGCTTCCTGATGAATGAAATCGGGGTTGTAAAATTCGCCTCTAAATTCCTGAACTGCCCCCTCAGGACTGTTCGCTATAGGTATACGTATAGGTTCATTCAATCCCCAAACTTTGGAGATCCGTCGATCAGCTAACCCGCCAGCTCGTTCATTCATATACATATACGTAAAGACTGACAAGAGCGACAGTAAAATCACCATTGCCGCGATTAGTACAATTCTTATGTTACGTTTGGACACCTCAATATACACTCCTTATGATAACGATGAAATATTAAACAAAATCATTCTAATATTACCATAATTAGCATACAGGCACTTGATTTCGTGCAATCCCCACAATCAAAAAAGGCCGCCATAGGCGACCTCTCAAGTCATTTATCAAGTTATTCTCCCAGAAAAATTACTTCGGTTTCCAATTCAACATGGAACGTATCATATACTTTCTTTTGAATAAATTGGATCAGATCCATATAATCCTGGGCAGTAGCGTGATCCACATTTACAATAAAACCTGCGTGCTTCATGGAGATTTCAGCCCCTCCAATGCGAGTGCCCTGCAAGTTGCAATCCTGAATCAGTTTTCCGGCAAAATGTCCTTCGGGTCGTTTAAATACACTTCCACAAGAAGGGTACTCCAGCGGCTGCTTGGATTCTCTCAGGAACGTTAATTCCTTCATTTTACCTGCAATATCTTCCTTGTTTCCTTTTTTGAGCCCGAATTCGGCCTCCAGTATGATATAGTGATCCATCTTGAAGAGACTATTTCGATAACCAAACTTCATCTCTTCTCGCGGGATCTCCAACACTGTGCCGTCTTTGGTGATCACAGTTGCACGTTCAACTACATCAGCGATCTGACCGCCATAAGCACCGGCATTCATGTATAGTGCGCCCCCGGTGCTGCCGGGAATGCCACAAGCAAACTCCAAACCGGTCAAGCTATGCTCCAAAGCAAGTCTGGATACATCAATGATATCAACGCCGCTTTGCGCAATCATGCTGTCCTCATTCACTTTAATTTGATCGAAGTGGCTAAGAGAAATCGTTACTCCCCGGATGCCGCCATCTTTAATGATGACGTTCGACCCTTTGCCAATAACCGTCAGAGGCAATTGATGTATGTTGGCAATCTCTACGATTTTTGTGATTTCGTCTATCGTTGTTGGATGGATGAGAATATCTGCGTTACCACCAATTTTAATAAACGTGTGATTTTTTAACGGTTCATTGAATTTCACTTTTTCCAAAGGTATCTGATGTTCAAAAATATTCATGATTTTCTCTCCCTGAATTCATAAAGAAATGATTGCACCATCGCCAAAATGAGATGCTCCTTCTTTATTATATGCTAAATAGGAGATTTTGTTTGAGATTATGTTGTTTTCATTATAATTAATCGCATTCTCTTTAGATTTTGAACCTTTCCGTGAGTTCCTGAAGGCGTGATGCCATGCGAGCCAGATAAGATGAAGATGAACTGATCTCTTGCATTGAAGCAAGCTGTTGTTCAGTTGCCGCAGATACGGTCTGTGCTCCTTCCGCCGTTTCCCGGGAAACATGAGAAATGTCCTCGATTTTCGCCACGACATGGGAGGTTTCTTGAACGATATCATCGGCCATAGTGGACACTTCGCTGGCCTTGCTGTTCACCGTATCCACGGACAAGGTGATTTCTTCAAAGAGCTGGCCCGCCGTATTCATGACGTTCATCCCTTTGGAAACCTCACCAATCGCCTCAATCATGGATTGATCCGCATGCTGGATTCCTTCATTGATGCTGCCAATTAGTGTAGTCACTTGCTTCGCTGAATTAGCTGCCTGCTCCGCGAGTGCACCTACTTCTCTGGCTACAACGGCAAAACCTTTACCGTGCTCACCTGCCCGTGCAGCCTCAATGGACGCATTCAAAGCCAGTAAATTGGTCTGACGGGAGATATCGGAGATCACCTTGATGATTTGCCCGATCTCCAACGAAGTCTGAACCAGATGGTTAATGCCATCCGACACACGGCCTACGGAATGGTGGATGGTTCCCATTTGTGTTACAGCGCCATTGATGGCCTGTCCGCCTTCCTTGGATTTCTCTGCAACCTGTTCTGTAGCTATAGCTGTTGCTGAGGCGTTATTGGCGATGCGACCAATTTGCTCCGCCACATGATGAATGGTACGCAGGCTTTCTTCAACCAGCGCGACCTGTCTGTCGGCGCCTTCCGCCATCTGTTCAATCGTCTCAGCGATATGTCCAGTTGCCGTAGCACTTTGTCCCGCATTAGCGGATAACTGTTCCGAAGCGGCGACCAGTTGATTAGACGAATTCTTCACTTCGGATACAATGGAATTCAGGGAACCGACCATCAGGTTGAAGGCATCACCCAACTGACCCAGTTCGTCATTCGAATGGATAGATGCACTTCGGCTCAAATCTCCCCGACTGACTTCCCCGGATACATCATTCAATGTTTTGAGCGGTTTGGTGATCGAACACACGATCAAGATGGTCATCCCTATACCTAACAGGGCAAATACGGAGACAACTATCAAAGTATTGTTCCAGATGGGTTTGGCTGCTTCTACGATCTCAATCGGCGAGCGATCCCCTGCGATTTTCCAACCCGTAAGCTGATTGGTAATATAGACGAGTTGGCGTGTCTCTCCTTCAGGAGAGCTTTGCTCAATTTGCCCGGAGTCGCCCTCAAACATCGTTGTCTCAGGTCCTCCCTCACCTTGAGAGCTGTCTTGTTCTGCATTGGAAGCAGCGTTGACCGGTGTTGCACTAGCGGTTTCCGCTTCCTCACCCTGTGGACCTTCAGTCCCCCAAGGTGGAGTTACGATCATAGAGCCATTCGCGCCAAAAATGACGACAAAGCCGTTATCTCCAATTTTGATCTGACCTACAGTCTCTTGAAGAGTGCTTAAATCCAGGGTTACGGCGACGACTGACTTGCTGTCACTGGACGCTTTCGCTATGGTCACTACCGTGTTACCCGACTGTTCCGAAGTGAACGGCTCTGTCAGAACAACCTGTCCTGGAGCGGCAATCGCCTTCGTATAGTATTCGCTCTCCAGAGGTTTATCGTTGTCTGGCTGGATCTGACTGGAAGAAGCGTACACATGTTGTCCGTCGCTGTTAACGAAGATCGCCGATTCGACCTCCAAATGGTTATTGGTATAGGCTTTTAATGCGGTTTCCGGATTCGTTGATGTAATGGATTCGGATAAGAGTCCCACATCTGATTGTTTAGCTTGTATGTATTGGTTGACCATGCTGCTAACGAGCGATATGTCCGTGTCGGCCATGTTGGCGAGCTGTGTATCTACTTGCTGTTTGGCGGTCAGATAGGCGAATCCTCCGATAACCAGACTGGGAAGTAACAATACGATTAAAAATGAGGCTACCAGACGGTTCCTGACTGTACCAAGTTTTTTCTTGATTTTCATAGGCGTTTCTCCTTATGTATGATGTATCGTAGCTTATCCTCTATTAAGCATGAAGTAGATGAGGATACGATTAGTTTTAACTTAAAGATAAATGAAAATTTTCATGGGTTTAAATGGATGTTTTCAGAAATAAATAAAAAACGCCTTGCGGAACCAGCATTTGGGCTGGATCAACACCGCAAGACGTTTCTCATGCAATATCGTTATCTCGTGCACAAGTTAATTACATGTTCAGGAGAGTTCTATGTCCGTATGAGTCAGCTTAGCCGATAGCTCCCATAAACGAATAGCTTGCTCGGGATCAATCGCATACTCTTTGACTCCGTAGAAGCCTCCATCCGCTGGAGCCAATTCACTGATGTCACAATCCTCGCAGTAGACACCGCCTTTTCCCTCAAGCTGAGGAGAGGTTGCTGCCCAGACCTGCGTCGCTGCCCCCTGCTCAGGTGTTTTGAACGCAGGATTAGCCACTTCTCCAGATTCATCAATCCAACCTAGCGCAATCATTTCCTCTTTTGGCATATGACGTTGCATTGGTGTCATAATTCCGCCTGGATGAACGGAGAAAGCTCGTACCCCTTGCTCAGCACCGCGTCTGTCCAACTCAACGCTGAATAAAATCGTTGCTGTTTTGGACTGTCCATAGGCAGGGAATTTCTCATAACCATGTTCAAATTGAATATCATCCCAACGAATCGGCGAGAAATGATGTCCAGCTGATGCCAAGGAAACAACTCGTGCTCCACCCTGACTTGCCAGTGCTGGCCATAACAGATTAGTCAGGGCAAAGTGGCCCAGATGATTAGTTGCAAATTGAGCTTCCCAACCAGGACCTACCCGCGTCTCCGGACAAGCCATGATGCCGGCGTTAAGAATCAGCATGTCGATGCTCCGATTACTCGCCAAAAAATGATCAGCAAAAGCGTGCACGCTGGATAAATCAGCGAGGTCCAATTCATCTATTTCAACACCTTCCAGACCAGCAAGTGCTTCTTTCGCGACCGCTGGACGACGCGCAGTCACCACAACATGGGCTCCCGCATTCACAAGCGCGCGTGTCGTCTCCAACCCAAGGCCGGAATAACCACCCGTTACAATGGCAAGTTGTCCGGATAAATCCAGATCTCTCAATACATCCTGCGCTGTGCTGTTATGGTTGAAGCCAGAGCCGATTTTATGTTGTAAAGTTTTAAAATTATTCTCCTGTGTCAATCTGTTCATCTCCTTTGGAATAGTTCTTCTTTTGCAAAGTCTACACCTTAGAGTGTACTCTAAGTCAAATGGGTTATTACCCATGGTAGAAACTCGGAACCCATAGGTCCAACCTATGAACTTATCCATAATCGATATTTCCCTTGATCCCTTCCCGTTTGTAAACTATGGAGAAAACGTCAAGGAGTGATGAGCATATGCAATTCTCAGTAAAGCAGCTGTTTGATAAGGTAGCCCAAGATTATGATGTGCAGCGTAAGCAGCTTATCCCTTGTTTTGATGATTTTTATGGAATGGCCCTGGATCTAATGGTAAGCCCGCTTGATTCTCCACGTATTCTTGATCTGGGTGCAGGAACGGGACTGCTCTCCGGATTGGTCCTGCAAAAGTATCCCAACGCGCGATTAACGCTAATCGATATTAGTGATCAAATGCTCGAAGGAGCACGTCGAAGATTTGCTGATGCTAACCAAATACAGTATGTCGTCGGGGATTACTCCAACTACGATTTTACCAGTTCCTACGATATGATTATTTCCTCCCTGTCTATTCACCATCTCACACACGCTGACAAGAAAAAGGTATTTGAAACTGTGCACCAGCTGTTAGAACCAGGTGGACGCTTCATCAACGCAGACCAGGTTCAGGGAAGAACCCCCGATACGGATAGCTATTACCGCCATTGCTGGCTAGAAGCGATTCATCGAAGTGGTCTGTCAGAGGAAGCCATCTCGGCTTCGATCGAAAGACGAAAGGTCGATATCAATGCCACGCTCGAGGATCAATTGGAGTGGTTAGAGGACGTAGGGTTTCGTGTAGCGGATTGTATGTACAAATACTTGGACTTTGCGGTGTTTTACGCGCAAAAATAAGAAAGACCGGATTATGAGCAACCGTGCTCGTAATCCGGTCTTTTCAAATGATTTTCGTTCAACGGCAGATGCAGCTAAAACTAAAATCATTTATTTCAGCGATGCTGGCAGCTTAACGCCGAGTAGTTTGCCTTCGGCTTGAACAATGATCATCCCGTTTGTCTTCAACGTTGAGTTGTGTATATCTCCACCGGTGGAGACGCGGAAGACCGGCTGACCCGACAACATATTGAGGACAAGCAGAGTGCCGTTACGTTGCGCTCGATACATCCCTTTGCCGTAAACATCAATCTGAGAAACGGGAGCATCACCATGCCACTGGACCTCTTGACCATTAGCCAGCTTGATGCCTGTGAGCTCTCCCGTGTTTCCGTTTTTGAAGATCAACCTTTCCTGTGTAACGCCAAGCCATACCATATTTTCGCCGTAAGGACGGTGAAAAGTTCGAAGTGGCGCCGTTCCCGACTTGGTCAAATTCAACGGATACTCCGCTATCGTATTCCCTTGTAGAATGTATAGTTTATCTTTATCGGAAAATATCCCTCCATACCCATTCACATACGGTGGATCCCCCGGCATGGTCCACTTATACTCCTGACTCCCTTTTAACACACCGGTCTTCAGATTGTACGCATTGACTTTCCATTTGCGTTCTGGTGAAGACTCGTCATTTCCCAACATTGAAGAATAGTAGTCCGCTGAGTACACAAGACCGTCTTTGATCTGAATAGCTTCCCCCTGACCAAAATGACCCCATAGCTTCTTGCCCGTTTTCTTGTCATATGCATTAAGCTGTGTGGATGTAAGTGCACCTTGGACAAAAAAGGTTCTCAGCACCACACCATTAGATTCTCCCAGATACTCAGTACCATGACCTTCACCTAATGGTTCATCTGCCTCCCAGCGCAGTTTCCCTGACTGGATATCCAGTGCGAACGTTGTACTCCCCTTAATTACGTAGAGGGTATCCACCGTTGGAATCAGAGCTTCCGTACGGTTATACGTATCAATCCAGGTGGATGTGCCTGACTGCCATTTTGCCTTGCCTGTCTTTGCATTCAAGGCATATGGCTTGTGATCAATGGTCAGTCCGTAGAGAACGCCGTTTTGATAGGTAATATAAGGCGTCAGTTCTTTGCCGTAAGTCCACAACCGCTTACCTGTTGTCGCATCGAGTGCAATCAGCTTCGATCCAGCAAACGTGAATACTTTCCCCTCTTCTGCGATCGCATTAACTCCAACATACGTCTCGTTCATATTCAAATAGTTATCTACCTTTGCAGTCCAAGAAGGTTTCAGTTCAGGCACTGTGATTCGTTGATACGAATACCAGTTACGGATGGATACATCCGATGTTTCAGCATGTGCCTGAGATGGCAACACGCCGAGAACGCCCTGAACCATTAGCATTCCGGCAGTAATGCCTGCAATGATGGGTCTTCCTGCTCTTCTTTTCCAACGCTTATTCATTTGACGTTTACGTATATTGATCATGGATAGCGATTCCTCCTATTGAAAATTGGCCTGATATATAACTACATAAACATAACGTGTGATTAGGCCAAATAGTTACCAGATTGTTAAATTATTCAAAGAGAATATCAAAAAAGCCGCCACTAGGCGACTTCTTGATAACTGTATTTTTTCGGTGAAAAGTTACAAACGTGACTTTGTACTAACGTCCCTGTTTTACTTTAATTGGATCTGGAAGACATCCCCCGCATCACCACCAAAAACGATAAAACCACTTTTCGGGAGCTTCGTCGAATCCTGATCGGTTGCTACAGAGAAGTGAACCATCTCGCCTTTCTCATCATACACCGCATAACCTCCGCTCTCCGGAGAATCCACTGTGATGGATTTGTTCGCCGAACGGGCATCGATTGCATACCACCGGGCCTGACCGTTAGCTGGAATGGTCGTCAGCCCCTTTTTCCCACCAAAGATTGGAGTAATCGCATCCTCGGCAATGTATTCCTGCCCATCCTGAATCAAAATCTCTGCGGCATTCTTTGTATAGAATTGCAGATCGAATGCGTCTCTTCCGTTCATTACAGGAATCTCGGCAACATTCTCTGCGTAGTTCGCATCCATGATTTGCGTGCCATTAGCGTAGCCATTTTCGGTATCAACGGATAGATTCTTGATCAGCATCGATGGAAGCAGATAGAAGATCGACGTTATTTTTTCATCCAATGCGTAATATTTTGAGCTGTTACGTGCTGTCCATTTCTCTTTCGTTGCTGCGTCCAGCGTGTTATGCTCCAACTTTTGATAATCATACGTGTTCATCACCGTTTGGCCTAAACCGGGCAACGTTATTGTCGCCTGAACTTTAACATACACCTTGTCATTACGTTCTTTCACAAAGCTGGCTTTCACACTGCCATCCATGCTCGTAAAATGTTCGTCGCCTGTGTACACATAGTTCTGCTCCGGAACGATTCCTCCCAGCAAGGCAGGCAGTTGCATCTCATCATTCTTGATCGCTATATCCAGTGTTGCACCTACCGTACCATATAGGCCTGAGTACGAATTCAAATCCGTCGGCATCTTCACTTTGACAGGTGGTGAGAATGTCTGATCAGGCTGAACATCGTTGATGATGCCCTGATCCTCCAGAACGTCCAGCAGCACTTTGCTGGCAAACATCTGATTGTAGACGGAAGATCCGCCAGATGATAGGACCGCCATTGAAATATCATGTTCCGGTATGGTGATTAACACGGCATGGTACAACATGGTATCTCCGCCCTTGGCAAGCGCGGTAATCCCATAATCGCTGAAAGGTGCAAGGTCAACCGAATCCCACCCCAAACCATAATTGATCGTATTTTGCTCATCAGATACCCATATGCCCTTACGATATTCATGAGATTGCATAGCCTTCACAGCAGATTCGGACAGAATATCCGGTCTGTTCCCCATTAAAACCTCTCCGAATTGGCTCAATTCCTCTGCGGTAGAGTACACTCCGCCTGTACCAATAATGTTTGCATTTTCGGTAGGCATCGTCATCTCAAGTGTAGGCCAATAGGTTTCGGATAACTGCGCTCTGTCAAAGGAATCTAGTGGTGTCTTCGTTGATTCCAACTTCAACGGCTCACTGATGTACTTGGCGATATATTCGCTGTAGCTTAACCCACTCACCCGTTCAACCAGGATTTCAAGCAATTGAAAACCGTCATTGGCGTAGACGGAGTATTCGCCAGGTTTGGATTTCAGTTTTTCGGACTGAAGTTTGAGCAATAACTCATCATGATTGCGGGTGTCATTATCGTCAAACAACATGCTGTTTCCATAATGTGTACCGTATAGACCGGATGAATGATTCATCAGCATGCGCGGTGTGATTTGAGTATAGCGCGCATCTGCCATTTTAAAGTCCTTGATATATGAAGTAAGCGACTCATCCAGATCTATTTTGCCAGAATCGACCAGCTTCATGGCGGCTGCCGTAACAACCATTTTGCTAACCGAGCCTATGCCATACATGCTATCCTTGTCTATTGGCTTCTGTGATGCCTTATCGTGCAGTCCTACACTATCTGATAAAATGTATTCTCCTTCATCCATGATCGCATATTGCACACTGGTGACACCGTAGTTTTGCACCATCGCCTTGGCGATCTGCTCCGCCCGTGCCTCAATCGTACCGCTGTTATTCGCCTCTGCGCTGACATCTGCCAGCGGTGTAATGACAAGCACCGCTGTACATAAAAGACTAATTAATTTCTTCATCCCATGTCCTCCCTCAAATGTTCTTATGAATGAATTCATCATAACCGGGAAGATATAGATCGAACGCAAAAGAACCCTGAATGGAAAAAAACAATCCCTGAACGGCAGGTTCAGGGATTGTCGGTGTGGAACGGAAGCACGACCATGTTGTTAAACTTCCGATGCTGATGCTCAATACTCATATGTCCACCATATTTCTCGCACATTCTCGATATATTGGTTAGACCGATCCCATGGTACTCGGGATTGGGCTTTTCACTTTTCAAGTCGACTATCGGTTGCCCAACATGATTCATAATCTGGATAACGAGTGCAGATGATGTGGAGTGAATGGCAATGAGAATATATCGATCCTCCGCCTGTCTGACCTTCTTGGAAGCTTCAATTGCGTTATCGAGCATGTTACCGAGCACCACACACAGATCGTATCGATCAATCTGGACATGCTGCGAGTGGAGCTGGATTTTGGTGTCGATTTTGATCCCGTTTGCCTGCCCCATAGCCAGGGTATTCGTAACGAGAGCATCAATGACCAGATTGCCGGAGTTCACCCGCTGGAACGCACCTTCAATGGTATTTAATGTAGACTTGATATGGTCACCTGCCGCCGCAAGTTCATTACGTTGGATACATTCATCGATATACAGAAACTGCTGGTTAATATCATGGATGATGGATTTAATGCTTTTGTAACTGTGAACGGTCTTCTCATAGTTGGCATCCTGATAGTCCATCTGACGCTGTAACTGGGCATTTTCATGCGCAAGCTGTACCTTTTCCACCATATTATCGAATACATAAACAATGAACACGTTGAGAAATAGAGAGCCTAGTACAGAAAAGACGTAGAATATGTTTTTTTCACTATATATCGAGGCCACATTGATCTGATAGATCGTAATAATGGGTACGATGAGAAACAGCAAATAATAACGATAATGCACGGCAAAGCTCCTGCGTTTGGCCACTAAACGTACAATTTGAATAACAATGAACATGATACTGCAACCAACCAGCATCACTTTGGATAGAATCCAGTGGTTTTCTCCGTTGAACTGTTCCCATGAGATGAATTCTGTGGATTCCAAAACTCCGAGAATATATACAGCTATCGTATTCGCCATCGTAATCAGAACCGCATACAGGATGGTAAAAACAAGTTTGATTTTGAACTCCACTTCATAGGATTGCGCCAGACTGAAGATTAATAGCAGGGCAACAGCAGTAGAAACGATGTCAGAGAAGGAAGAAACCAAATAAAAATAACAAAGCAGGATAAAAACGATAAAATAAATAGCTCTATGCGACTTCCGCCTGGACTTGCCCAACACAGAATCAAAATAAAAATTTGCCTGAAATGCCATAAGTAAGGTCACAAAAATGATGGAAAAGATCATGTAGGTATCCATATCATTGAATCCTCATGATCATGTATTTGGTATAGGCATCCTTGACTTCCTTGACCTTGGATCGGCCTATGGGCAGTTCCGTTCCATTCAACATGACGACTTGGGTACCGGAAAACTTCTGAACATGCATCAAGTTAATGATAATTGAGCGATGAATCTGCAAAAAACCATGGTCTTTCAACCCTGATGCGTAACTCGATATAACACCTTTAGTCTCATGCACATTTTCCTCGGTCACAAACTTCAATTTGTTCTTGATCGTTAAACTTTTGACGACCTCAATCCAGAAAATATCATCATATTTCAGCAACAATTCATCATAGTCTGATTTGATCAGTACATACTTTTTGTCCAGTGCCTGAAAATATTGACACAGCTTAATCATCTTTTCCTCGAAAACTTGCGGCTGGATTGGTTTAATCAGATATTGAAAGGTGATGACATCAAAGCTCTCCACCATATATTCCGGGTAACTGGTCAGAAACATAATCTGTACATCCAGAAACTTCATGTTCCTAATCTCTTTAGCGGTCTGAATCCCGTTCATTCCGCCCATCTCCACATCCAAGATGAGAATATTGAATGTATCCCCAACCTCTCTGTAGTGTGAGAGCAGTTGTTCACCAGATGTGAATAGGCTAATTTGAAAATCAAAATTGGTTTTTAAAGACAAGGAGACCAGCATGGATTTCACACGTTCTCGTTGCTGCTCCTCATCATCACAGATTGCAATATTGAACATGGGGGACATCCGCCTTTCATCGACATCGACTCTGAATTTCACTCTCGAATATACTATTTTAACACAGGTTTCGGAGTCGAATTGGGCTGAAATGCATTATACTGACCCTAAAGTGCAAGAGAAAGAAACAAATGCCAAAGACCCCTCCATTCGTGGAAGGGTCTATAAGGGCATATTTCTAAGAATAACGTTGTGAAAATAAGGAACACGCTGCCTCTTCTCTACTATCCTTAGTTCAACAACTGGCGAAGCTCATCGACTTCCAGACAGGTAGCTGGTTGGTACGCCGGACTCTGCACATAACGCTGGAAGCTGTATAACAACTGTCTTCCCTCCAGCGTAGCCATTAGACTCTCCAGATTCAGCGCCCCCATAAGCACTCTACCATTCCGCACCCGGCATTCCATCAACAATCCGAGCTTATGGTTTCGTTCAAAATTATCAATGGTCTGCACGATCGGTTGCAAGTCTTTATTCAGCTCATCCAGAATGATGGATGACGACTCGGATACGATGCTCCACCACGGATAGGTCGAGTACTCCTCTGTGACAAAATGTTCGAAGGCCGGATGGTCCTGTTGAATCAACAAGCCCATTGTACCCACAGGAACTTCTCTCTTCATATTCTCCGATATCGAACGGAACATGGGGTAAGACCAGAAATCGGTGCTGTAGAAACCTTCAATCGCGTGTTGAATCTGATTGGGATTCGGGAAAAGTAAAATATCCTCGCCCTGCTCAAGCAGCGCTAGCGCTTGGTCCGATAATTCGGTAAAGAGATTCAAACCGCTCAGGTCCACTTCCTGCTGACTCGGGTAGATCCACAGGTCGTAAGACTTACGGATATCCGTGCCCGGGATGGATAGTCTAAGCTCCACTTTGGTCATATCGGAGACTTCAGGAATGCGAATGCTGAGATCTGTGATATTCACATAATGTTCTCCATGAGTCGCTGGCAGGTCTGCTTTCCCTTCCAATTGGATGCTTCCTTCGTTCTGCTCGCTTTGAAGTTCCCACTTCAATTGAAGTCCATCTAACACTTGTCTCCGATAGTAACTTAGTTCAATGCGTGCTTCGAACAATTCACCCGCTTGATAATTATATTTGGGGAATCTCGCCAGCAGCACAGCATCGGAACAAAACGTTCTCCACTCCTCAGGAGTAACCATGCCTTTGGAATCCATGAATGCGTCCAGTACACCCACCAGCGCTGTTCCCTGACCACTGAAATCCTGGAGATCCAGCAGCTGGAACCCGGCAAGTTGCTGCGAACGAAAAGCAGCTTCCAGCTCTTCCTTGTAACATGCAACCGCGAGCTTACCAGAGGCTCTGAAGTAGGCTTCCGCCAGATGTCCCAGTCCTTTGGCTTCCAGACGCTCTCGAAACACTTCGAAGTTTTTCGCTTTGAGAGAACCCGTATATTTGCTAATCTCATCGAAATTAGGAAACGTGGCGTACTGTCCAATTTCATGCGAGATGATCGGTACGTGTGAGACAAGTTGGTCACTGCCAGCTTCGGCCTGCACCGTTTTGGAGCCTGTCCCATACTGAATCTGAATCTCTTTGTTCGCCGTTTGCCCAGAAGGATCAGCATCGCTGCCTTGCGTCGGCACAATGTTCGAATCGTAATCTTTCAACGTATTGGGCAAGTCGGTCTGCACGTGACCAAGCGGAGCATCACACATCGCATACGAGCCTCTGAACAGACGCTCTTTGGAGAAACGAACCCCGCAGAAAAATTCACTTTCCTCCAGAATGTCCGGTACAAACTGAAAGTTATTGGAACCTTCCGTGTATAGATGACGAGGATCATATGCTTTGTATGCCTTCAGGATCGAATTCAAACTGTCTTTGCTTCCCCATAGTTCATTCCCCATGGACATCATGACAAACGAAGGATGATTACCAAAAGCACGTAGCATTGCAAATCCTTCGCTAATCAAGTAATCCTGCTCTGCTTGATTATGCCCATCTGATGATTCATCGGTGATGGTTCCCCAGAACGGAAGCTCAGGTTCCATGTAGATGCCGAGCAGATCCGCTGCAATAAAAGCAGCCTCCGGAGGACAACAGGTATGGAAACGGTAGTGATTGATACCGTAGGACTTGGAGATAGCGAGAATGCGAACCCATTCATCCACATCGGTTGGCGCGTATCCCGTGAGCGGAAAGATCAGCCCGTCATGTTTGCCTCGAAGAAACGTTTTGCGACCATTAATGGTGAATTTGTCTCCGGCAGCCCGGAATTCCCGTAATCCTGTCCATACTTCGGTGGAATCCAGCACTTCGCCATCTTGATCTTGCAGTTGAATGTGAAGTTGGTACAGATTAGGTTCATCATCACTCCATAACATCGCATCTTCACCAATCGTGTACGTCAGCTGGATCTCCTGCGAATCCGGAGCGAAAATCTGTTCCTCTGTCCTAAACACCGGATCTGCACTGACAGCAACAGCTGATACCACGATTCGCACTCCTTGCAAGTCACCGATAAGTGCTGCTTTAATGTCGAAAGATCGAGTCGCCAGAACAGGGTAAACTTGAACATTATCCAGGAAAACACGCTCGAAAAATTGAAGCTCCAACTTCCCGGTGATGCCGTTCCAATTCGTCTGTGTGTCTTCGGATGTAAGGTGACCGCCTTTGGTTGGATAATCGGTATTGTCCACTCGAATCGTAATTGTATGTGATCCAGCGGATAGCCCTGCCCCGATCTCGTAACGGTGAGGTGTGTTCAAACTGTTTTGCGTTCCCCATTCCACCCCATCGATCCAGACTGTGGTTACTCGAGTTCGTTCCAAATGTAAGAAACACCGTTTGCCAGCCAAGTGTTCGGGAATTTCAATCTCTCGTGTAAACCATGCATAACCCTCAAATAAATACTCATCCGTTAGCGCACCGATTAACACCTTCTCGTTTTTCTTGCCCTTGGCCGCATGCGATGTGGTATTGGGCAATGTAATGACGTCTGAGAAATTCAGACCGCTTTCCACCTTATTTTCATCGAGTTGGAGTTTCCAGATACCTTCCAGATTTATTGCAGCTATCATGATAATGTCCCCTTTTAGATTCAAATAATCGATATAAGTAATCGCTTCCAAGATAGAGAAACCGTTTTCGAAAATCATACCTGTATTATAAACTCGATTGATGCTCCTCGCATAGATCATTTACAAATAAAAAAGTCGCCAATACTGGCGACTTCTTATCGTTACATATGCTATATCTTGAACAAATTTAAAATATGGTTGGAACCATGCCCCCGTCCATACGAATGGGAGAGCCTCTAAAAGCTGAAGCATACGGACTACATACAAAAGCTGCGAGTCTGCCGATTTCACTTGGCTTGATGAATCGCTGCAATTCAGACTGAGGCAGATTGCTCTTCATAAAATCTTTCTCTTTTTCCTCGAAAGTCAGCGCCTCATCAGGGTATATGCTTTCAATAATATCACGCACATTCTCAGACAGTGTTGGCCCTGGCATGATCGTATTAATCGTAACTTCAGTTCCTGCTGTCAGTTTGGACAGACTTTTGGATAATGACAGCAACATTGACTTGGTCATACAATATTGGCGCATCTGGCCTGAGGGCATAAGAGCTTCCTCACTCGCGATAAAAATAATACGTCCGTCATTGTTCTTCACCATTTTAGGTAAATAAAATTGAGACAAGCCATTGGCAGCCAATACATTGGTACGGAAATATTTTTCCCATACTTCGTCGTTCACGTCTTCATAACTCATGATCTCATATATGCCCATGCTATTCACTAAAATATCAACCTCAGGGAACTTCTCGAATAAAGCTTGTCTTTGCTCCAGATCCACAAGATCAGCCGTAGCCTTTTGTGGAGAGGTCTCCGGAAAAGTGGACTTGATTTCACGAACGGTTCGTTCCACCTCTTCATCATTGCGTCCATTAATTAGAACATGAACACCTTCTCGGGCGAGCTCTAAAGCAATTGCTTTACCGATTCCTTTTGTTGATCCTGTAACTAATGCTGTTTTCTCTTTTAGTCCCATATCCATCCTGCATTTCTCCTTCTTGATTACAACTATCCGGCAGGTGCTTCTTGAAACTTGCCAACAGCTTCATGCACCGGATAGGTATAATATTACGCAGTCTGAAGGGACTAGTAACTAGCACTTTGCGCCAGTATTAATGCCTGACACGCCAATTTGAAGGTGTATCCCCTTCCCAATTTCGGAACGCACGATAGAACGAATTCTGGTCTTCATATCCAACCAGGAATGCCACTTCTTTGATATCGAGCGAAGGATCTGCAAGGTACTCTCGGGCCTGCTCACGTCTGGCCTCGGTTAATAATTGCTTGAAGTTTGTGTTCTCCTCTGTCAGTCGCCGCTGCAAAGTACGATCACTCATGCGAAGCTCTTTGGCGACCGTCTGAATGTCAGGGCGCTTTCCAGTGAGGCTGCGTTTTATAATCCATTTGACCACTTCAATAATGGATCGACTGCTCTCCTGTTCGTCCAGCGACCGTTCCAGTGCCGGGGTCAGAATCTCCAGTAACTCCTCGTTATACGAAAGAAATGAAAGACTCAGATCTTTCAGCCCTAGCGTCACCCGATTATAGTTGGAATGGGTATGGACTCCACAGCCGAAGTAAGCTTCGAGTATGGCTACGTCACCCATTGGTTGCGAGAATTCAACCCTTTTTGCAGTCAATGGCTGTCCTGTGCCCCTCCGTCCAAGTTCGATCAAGAATGCCAGCGTAATACCCACCAGCAATGGCGGACCTGGTTGCTCCTTATGTAACCATTCGAGTTCAATGATACATTCTTCCCCTACTTCGTTCATCTGCAAGCTCTCGGGAGGGCACATTTGCTTGTAACGGACCATTCGATTCAACGCATCCCGATAATCACGAGCATGGTACATCGCCAGAACAGGCGGAGGATACTTCGATATTTCATATCCAGTTGCAAGTTTGATGATGCCTTCGGCAGTGTCCCCAATGAGATCTGAATAGGCCTGCCAGATTGCAAAGTACTGAGCTTGGGTCACTACAGGTTGATTGATTACCTCTAGAGGCAGTTGTGCAGTGCGAGCTACGTCGTCAGCACCAATCCCTAATTGATGTAATCCTGCCCAAAAGCCTGGATGAACTTTAATTCGATCATTCAATT
Organism: Paenibacillus amylolyticus; assembly: GCF_001570725.1. Taxonomy (GTDB): domain Bacteria; phylum Bacillota; class Bacilli; order Paenibacillales; family Paenibacillaceae; genus Paenibacillus; species Paenibacillus amylolyticus_A. The sequence goes on along the minus strand of NZ_BCNV01000001.1, from coordinate 1,855,406 downwards.
GTATCTTCATGCTTACGATCTCCTTTAGCCATATTCTGATGACCCAAAGAAGAAATGAGACGAGCAATCGTTTGCGGGCTGTCCTCGCTATTGGATTCCAGCCATTGATTGATGATGCCTAAGGAACCATGAACCATGTAAGTGAGCGTATAGTCCATTGTAAATGTCTTCTGGCTGCCCGCGTCTTCTCCATTTTTTAGCAGAAAGTCTTCCAGTAGAACTTGTGATAAAAAGTTATTTTCTCCACTCTCCGAAATCAGGATTTGATAGATCGTTTTCTTATCCTGAATGATGTTCAGCAGATTAATCATCGATTGCTCTGTTGTGCAGGGACTTGTCCCCTGTCCTAACGTTTCCATGATTTCTTGCGTAAATTCCATCTGCAAGGCTTCAAACAATTCATAAGGATCTTTGTAGTGCAAATAAAACGTCCCCCGATTGATATCCGCCTGCTTACATATTTCAGTTACCGTTATTTGAGGTAATTTTTTGCTCTCTAACAGCTCTAGAAAGACCTCTTTAATAAGCTCCATCGTATATTTAGTTCTTCTATTATTTTTGATTCCAACCATGAGCTAACCCCTCTTATTATCATCTTCTCAACAAACATAAGCCGAACTGTTGAATTCATAACACTATCACATCTATTGATTATTGTGATTGCAGAGATGAGTAGATTATACTGACATTGCGATATCAAATCAACACATGTTCATTTAATAACAAGGATTCAAACGCATAATTCGATTTCAACCATATAAGAGGAGCAATCAATATGACAACTATCTCAAAACAACCTAAAGTTTTAATAGTCGGCGCAGGAGCTGTTGGATTTTCAGTGGGTTACCACCTTCACTTAGCTGGTGCTGATCTGACTTTTCTAGTGCGAAAGGGACGAATAGAAGCTTTCCATGCTCCTCAGAAACTCTATTGTTATGACGATGCTTCTCTGAAAGATTTTAGCGGCTATCATGTCATTGAAGATGTAGCAGCTATCAAGCGTCAGCAATATCAATATATTATTGTCACCTTGGATGGTCATGCGAGTCGCACACCAGAAGGTATCGAACTGCTGTCCAAGATAGGTAATGTTGTGCTGAACTCCACAACCACTGTCATTATGTGCGGGTTTGGGAGTGGAATCCGTGAACATTATCTGGAGGTGATGCAGATTCGAGAGGATCAGTTACTAAGAGGAATACTGGGTACGCTGAGTCATCAATCCTCGGCTGATTTACCTGTCCACGAGCCCACCGATCCCAAACAGGTTGCTCAAGCCATTGTCTGTTACAAACACCCGACGAACAACGTCGGTTTCCAGGTAGAATCCAATAACAAAGCAGCAGCTAAACAATTTATCGCGCTGTATAATCAATCTAAAGTCTCGCGCTGTGGTCGAGTAAGCCCGGCCATGTTCAATATTTACTCCAGTATCGGTTTTCCTGTATATGCTGCTTGTGATATTTTGGGCTGGCCTCCCTTCTCGACTGTTATTGCCAATACAGAACTTTGGCAGCTCGCTTGCCGTGCCCAAGGTGAGATAGCAGCCTTGCCTAGTCATGGTCTTGTCGGCAAAATGATGGGTGTTGTGATGGGCGCACGCATGACGGCAAAAATACAACTTAACATGGAACGGGATATGCTGCCTCTCGATTATCAAGCCTTCAATCGTTTCCATCATGGTGGGAAGGTACGCACTCAAGATGTGGAATCTTTGCGGAATTCAATAATTGAAGGCCAACGCCAAGGCCGTCCCATGAAGGCATTGAAGGAATTACTGCAACGTGTAGTTGAACATGAAGCAGCGAGCGCATCTACACGACGTTAAAATAAATAGAAGAGGTCCTTGCTCTCCAGCAGGGACCTCTTCTTTGTTTCACTCCGCAATACGAAAACACGACTGCCCTGAGTGGTCAGTCGTGTTCAAGTTCATCATTTTATATCTATGAAGAATATGCATTTTGTAATGAGGCTACTCATTTAAAGCCGTTTTAATCAGGGCGTTCACCCGGGAATTAAACAGCAGACCGATATGAGATACGAGGGAAACGGAAATGTTGTTCGCTCCGCTCAAACGAGAAAGTGTCGGGGAAACAATTGTATCACTGGTAGAATAGATTGAAGTCACCTTTATTCCACTCGGAGCTGTAGTTGTGGTCAATCGATTAGCCCCGCCAAGGGTTATCAACTTATCCACTTTAGAAGCGCCTCCACGGTTAAGTATGTAATACAGACTATTGGCTCCGCCCATGCTATGCGCTACAATATTGACTTTCGTGTGACCTGTTTCCCGTAGTACATCATCTACGAATCGACTGATTGCTGCGGAATTCAACAGCTGGTTTCCTTGTTTGCTCGGGAGGTCAATAGCGAATAGTTCCTCTCTCGTCCACCCTTGGCTACGCAAATAACTCTCAATCGCTGTAAAATTGCTATCTGAACCGGTTAATCCATGTACCAATACAATGGGTGTACGTGCTGTAGCTGCAGAAGCCTTTGAACTTGAGCCTATTCCAGGTATCGATAAGGTAAGGATCATACTCATGAATACCATAAGTATTAATTTAGTCTTTTTCACTTCATTCACTCTCCTGTAAAATGATTTATATTCCATATATTACAAGCTGACATATGGAATATAAATGAACCTTTAGCCTCATTTTTACAGGATTATCCAAGGAAAACTACGTTATCATGTTTGAAATTTGAACTCTAGTTCTCTAATTCTTTTATCCTTCAACGATATCTGCGTGCAGATCTGTTGCAATTTCAATCATTTTGGGTACAATAGCTTCGTTAGAGATAGCTACATATAGATCTCCCATGTACAAACGAAAAGCTATTTGTGCTCCTTCAAGGTCCCACATAAAAAAGTCACCATCAATGGACATGGTGCTCTCCGCTCCGACAATGTTAAGAACCGTTGAATAGGTAAAATCGGGTTTGGATGCGAAGTAGAGTTTACACTCTTCCAGGGAGATGGATTGTTCCACATTGCTTTCTTGCATGGATCGGGTAATTCGAAAACGCTGATTCATTGATCTGCCTCCAACATTTTATTAATACATACATGTTCCACAGCATTACATTTTCTCATTTTCGTCTTTCACTGTCAAAACCATGCATGCTCTATTCTATGAATTCATATATACTGGTACATACAAGTGCACAACGAATTTCTACAATCAGGAGGAGTCAAATCAAGATGTTGAAAACAGAATTCATTGATGTACTGTCCATTGTCTCACATAAATTATATGATTCGGCTGCTAATGTTATGGATACAGCGAGCAGGTTAATTCCTGCAAATACGTTTTGTATCGCCCAGTTGGATCACCTATCGACCAAAGTTCTGAACGTATATAATCGCGACAAACTAATTCTGGGTGAGGGGCTAGTCGTTGACAACGCCGAGTCATACTGTGCGCTTGTGACCGAACATAGTCAGGGCCCATTGGTGATAAATAATAATCTGACTCATCCATTAACCAGACATATGGACGCTACCGAATTCGTAGGCGGTTGTTCATTTGTCGGTGTACCCATACATAATGAAAACGGAGAAATTTACGGCTCCCTCTGCTCATTTGATCAGGATTTCTATTCCTATCAACAAAAGGACGTGGATCTGCTTCTCTCCTTGTCTTCATTTTTCACGGGTCTTCTTGAGATGGAAACGACGCTGCAACAGTTAAAACATGCGGAAGAAACGGCTGCAAGAGTGCTTGAAGAGAAGAAAAATCTGCTTGCCGTCCTTAGTCACGAAATCCGCACGCCGATGAATGGTGTTCTTGCAATGGCCAATCTGTTGCAGTCTACCCGACTAAATGAGGATCAATCGTTATATGTTAATGTCATCGAGTCAAGCGGCGCAAGCCTTCTATCGATGATGGATCAAATTCTGGACTACTCCAAAGCGGAAGCGGGTGCGATTTCGTTGGAAATCAATCCCTATAGTGTCACTGACACAGTTGAGCACGTACTACAGTTGTTTTCCTCTGAAGCACAAAAAAAAGGAATCCGATTATACGCAGAATACAATATAAATGATCATCTGGTGCTTATAGGTGATCGTCATAAAGTCCGTCAGATTCTAATTAATCTCGTTGGCAATGCGCTGAAATTCACAGAGAAAGGTGAAGTATGTATCTCTACTCAGGTAGCTGCTGATCCAGAAGGTACACTCCATGCATCTTACGAGATAATCGATACGGGCATCGGCATCCCCCAGGATCGCCAGGATCTGTTATTCAAATCGTACTCCCAGATTCATGGTAACTCAGGAAAATATGGAGGAGCGGGGCTAGGCCTGTCCATCTGTAAACAACTCGCTGAATTGATGGGTGGCGTGGTATGGCTCAAAGAGACGAGTGACTTGGGCAGTCGGTTTGCCTTTAATATTTCCAGTGCTGCACCAACGTCCATGCAAATCTCTGAATGAGGAATATATTATTCTATCTGAAACAGATAGGAGGTATATACGTTGACCCAATTTCTGGATGCTCGATCATCGCAAAATGCTGCGTTGTTTAATTCCATTTCCATACCGATCCCAGTGATTAACACGCCTCAGTTATTCGCCCAGATTGGTCTGCAAACGGCTGGAGCGGGAACCAATCTGAGAGTCTCTCTAAAAGGAACCATAACGGTACGATTACCGCTTGCTCTATTTCAAGTAAGAATTATTATTGTAAGAGGTACAGTTGCAACCGATCCGATCATATACTCCGGAAACTACACCTATGGTCTGAACGGTCTGCTTAACCCTGAAGTGATTGTCTTCTCTGCCAGTGACTTTAACATTCCCATCGTGCCACAATTAACCTACTCCGCATTTATCAGTACCAACTTGCTCGGAACGGTTCGGGTAGGCCCTGAGAGTTTCGATGGATTTGTCGTTTCGGATTAACATGAATACCTCCACCCCCATACTCTTAATCTGTTTGCCATAAAGATTAAGAGTATGGGGGTGTTCCAGTTACACTGAATTAGTTTCCAAAATAAACATCCAGCTTACCCGTGGGCGGCGTTGTAGCCATCCACACCGCTGCCAGATTATCCGGACTGACGGTGGCCGCAGTAATATAATCTCCAATCAGTACTGTGGGCATCGGAGAGTTGCCATTGGGATTAAAGGATGTAGTTGTAATCCGTCGGTTGGTGAAACTGGCACCCCCATTAAAAGATTCCGCAACAAAGACGTCCAGTAGGAACCCGTCAATTCGATTTGTGTAATAAATAACTCGAATCGTGCCCGCAAAAGGTGACACGCTGATCGACGGGAAGAAATTCTGCGTGCCTGGAGGTGCGCCTGTAATACTGACTGGATCTGACCAAAGAAGGCCATCAGGAGATTCGCAGAATAAAATATCGGTATATCCGGCACGTGCATCATTCCAAACGCCATACACAGTCCCACTGTTAGGTCCATTCGATATATCCGCGCCCAAACTTAAGTTAGTCTGTACTCGAAAAGCGTAATTCGGTACAGGCAAGGGCGAAGGTGCAGGTACAACGGATGAGATGAACGTAGCCTGCCGATCTAGAGGGGGTTGATAGGTAATACCCCCATCATACGAAATACGCAATAGCGCGGAAGGACTGGCAGGACCCGTAATGATATATCCCGCGTAGACTTGACCTGAGAATCCAACAGCCAACGCTGCCCGGTCATGAATTCCTCGCGGATTCGACTGTCGGTCAGGTGGTTCCCAGGTTATTCCTTGCGAGAGTGACCTTTGCGTAAATATGGCGGAAGAAGCGGTAGCAAGCGGTGTGTAACCGACATATGCATTGCCTCGATATGGGCTTCCTGGGGAACGATCGACGGCTATGTACGGTTCATCATTATGAACAATGGTACCGAAACCCGCCTGTACAATAACTGGTGGCTGCCACGTTAGTCCATCATCAAATGAGGTATAACTTGCAATGGTTCCATCGTTGATCCCGTTAAACAAGTGAACGGTAACGATGAAGGTATTGGGAAACGTGTAGTCAATTGTTGGTGCTTCTGCCCCTGCATATCCAGCTGGTTGAGGAAGTACAGTGGTCGACCAGGTACTGCCTCCATCAATGGACCTATAGAAGCCAGTCAATGTGGGTCCTGTACTGGTATCCACAGCAACTACACACATGATACTTGGGTTCAACGTATTAACCGCAATCGAGGGTTCAAATTGACTGCCTGCCAAAGCTCCAGTAATATTCACTACTACCATCTGCTCACCTCTTTTCGTTTAAGGGATATTTGTGAAGCGGTCAATCAAAGTCATCTCCGATTGAAGCACACGCTGAATGATCTGGCCTGTAGAATTAACACCGTATACATGAATGACCGTACTTGTGGCACTGAAATAATCACTTTGCACTTCATAGAAAGCCGCATTAATCAGTGGATAGATTAAGCTTCTCGTCGCTTGGGGAAGTAATTCAAAAAGATCATGACCAATGGGTATGCGCGCCGCTTGAGTGGTGTCCCACCTGAAAACTTCCAGCTCAACATTGGCAGGTGCATTGAGGGAATCATTAATGCAAGTTACTATCAGCTGTGTGGATTGGGTCTCACCCGAAGTTGGATTGTAAATAAAGCCCGTAGAGTTTGGCAAAAAGCACACTCCTTCCGCTATGTTTATTGGAGTATATTATGATTCCTGCCATCGGTATGACTAAACATCCAACTCTTATATTGGAACGATATGAAAATTTTGTTATGCTAAATATGCTAGATTACTAGATTTTGTTATAACATGATTCGACTACTTATGTAGAAAGTTGGAGGAATTATACGATGTTCATTAAACGAGCAGGAAAAATTGCTGCGGTTACTGTAATTGCTCTCTCTATCCTTGGAAGCACTCCAAATATCGGTGGAGCCTATGCTGCTCCAGCCATTACCGTTCAATTGGATGATGTTCCCCTGAAGTTTGATGCAGCACCCCGGATTGATAAAGGTGTCACTTACGTTCCCTTTCGGACGGTCGGAGAAGCCCTTGGTATCGATATTACCTGGAACAGCAAATCACAGACTGTAAAAGCGACGAACACTGTGAACGGACAAACGACCGAGGTGCTATTACAAGTTGGCAGCACCACAGCCACCGTAAATGGAAAAAAAGTTACACTCCCTGCAGCACCTGTTCAGCGGGAAGGACGTGTACTCATTCCACTCAGTTCATTCAGTAACCAATTCGGTGTAAGTGCGAGCTGGAATCAGGCAACCAAAACGGTCTCCCTCGTCTCACCACAGCGCGAAATGCATCTGAGAGCCTTCTATGCATTGCAATCCTTTCAAGAAAAGGATCTTATTGCTTCCATGAATTCCGTAGCCTTTGGCTGGAGCCGCATTGATCGTGAAGGTCAGTTTACGCTCCAAGGAGATGAGTACCGCCTCCCTGCTGCTGCGGGTGAGATTACACCGCAGTCCATCGTTGCTGACGCAGCGGATCAGCAGATCCAACCACAGCTCATGGTGTATGCCTTGGATGGAAATGGTGAACTGACCAAAGTTCTGAGTGACAGCAGCCTGCGACAGAAATCGATTGAAGGTATAACTGCTGCGGTAGCTGAGCATGGTTTTGGCGGAGTTGTTCTGGATTTTGAAGGACTGGGGTTTAAACTGGATGCGGTAGAACAACAGAAGTTGCTCAATGCTTATGTGAAACAATTGAAGAGTTCCTTACCCCAAGACACAGCCTTATCTCTGGCGGTACCGCCGCTAAACAGTGCTTATAAAGGATATGATTACAAAACACTTGCCTCTATTGCAGATGATCTTATTATTATGGCCTATCAGTATAATCCGGTTGGCACCAAATCCCAGGTACCCGAACCCAATAGCCTTGTGGACCAAGCCATTCAGCAAGCTCTTCAAGCTGGTGTCCCCAAAAATAAGTTGCTTCTCGGTATCAGTTTAAGCAGTGAAACGCCGTCCTCTGTGGATGATAAACTGGGTCTTGCCAAACGTTATGACCTGAAAGGAGCTGCCTTCTGGCGCCTGGGTCTGTTCCGTTCGTACAATACGAAGATGGAAGATGCCGTGAATGCATCTGTCATCAAAGAATAGACATCTTTGAGTGGATGAATAAATTACATTTCACTTAAAATAAAAGAAGGACCGAATCTCTCTTGTCAGAGACTTGGTCCTTCTTTGCTATCCATTTATTTCATAAGTTTATCCACGCTTCCAAATACAAGCTTCACAATCTGGGTCGGACCGGGCAAACGAGGTTGAAAGAGAAGAATGATTCCAATGACAGCCGCCACAGCAGTAATTCCTGCTGTCACTATTCTGGCTCGCTTCTCTTTGCTACTCCTCCACTCTCCATACACTATTGCAGTCGCCAACATCAGGATTCCAAGGATTGAGCCCAGTTTCATGCAATCACCTCTCTTTCTCAAGCTTGTAACAGGAGCAAATGCTGTTAAGTTTCGTCCTCATTCGGTATCCCCTGTGGTCCGGTTGATTTACCGGTACGCACTACGTGTGCATCCACTTTAACTTCCACGTCCAATTCAGGATAGAGGGTTTCCCAGTTCTTCTCCTGCTTCTTCCATTGCTTCGGATAATATCTGCGGAATTCAACTGCAAATTTGAAGAAATCGGAGCGCAGCTCCTTCTGGGACAGATCTAAAGCATCATGAGCCAGAGATGTGAGCTTGGCAGACCATTCCTGTTCCAGTTTAGTTAACACAGCGGGATCCGTTAGATTGGCATCCGTCGTATTTAACACCACTTCTCCGCTGGTTTGGATATCCACCTTCATGCTCCAATGCTGGTTTACAATTCGTGGCTTCAAGGCCGTTTTAATTTCAATGAGTCGAATCGAGAACGAACCCTCTAACGGCTCAAACTCAACAGGCATGATAATGTTGTTCAGCTCTTTTGCGAGTAGCAATACACCTACGCTCATTGGTTCCTTAACCGTTTTGACATAGCGATCCTTGTTATACAAGCTCAGACCTTTCACATATGGTGTAGTCGTCAGTTTATCCTGATCGGGTTCTGGGGGTAAGACTAACATGCGAGACAAAATGGCGGAAGTGCTTGGTCCTTCAATGGATTTAGCCAGTTCAAGTGCAGTGACACGTGTACCTAGCTTCAGATTGGCCATCTCACGCAATGATTCAGCAGAACTCCGCTCCAGGGGATCAAGTAAAGCCAGGATATCTTTCGCCGCCTTTTCGCTGGAAAAGACATACGCATGCTCCCTGAACTGAGGATAACGCAGGAAGAAATCGATGTACTCGCGAATACCGCGCTTGCCGGCTTGTTCACTAATGATAATGACTTCGCAGTGCCCCCAGAACATATTTCGGGGAACTTTCCGTTGCAGCCGATTCAACGCCTCGGCAATCGTACGCCCCTCCGCTGTTCGAATCAATGTGACACCGCTTGGACTGCCTCCGCTCCCACTGCTATCTCCTCCACCTGCTTTGCGCGGAACAAATATCTGTGAAGTCAATTGTACTTTGCCCTCTTCGTAATCAATCCCCGTAGCCAGCACGATGGCCAAATCGTTAATTTCGATACGATCCCAGCAGCCACTTAACAGCACACAAGACAATATCAGCAGAAGTAGTACTCTGCATATTCGCAAGTGCCCCTCCCCCCATCAATCATTACTCGCTCGATTCTTTCTAACATGTGCCCAACCCTTTTTCAGCCATGCAACACCGTAGATCATAGCCGGAAGGATTAATAAAATGCTGATCGTATACAAGTTGGCTGAAGCGCTAACCAGACTGGAAATGCCAGATCCGCCGGACACAACCCAGTAAGCAAATACCATACACAGGAACGAAAGCGGAAAAACAACGGGCTTGTAGTCCTTCAACCCAAACCATTCCGCTGTGGATGTAGCAAAGATATATAGAAAAACGGAAATTTTAACGAAAATACCGAAAATCCAAACTGCAATAATAAGGGACTCGATATGTTGCAGAAAGTCCGCAATGGTTATGTATCTTGCTGCAATCATGACCGGAAATACGAATGTATCCGTCAAATCACCAATTAAAAACAGGCAAAACAGATTGGTAACCGTCATTGCAGTTGTCGTCAGTACAAGGGAACCCAGCATGACCCGGGTTGTTCGTTTTTTTTGATTCACATAAGGTAACAGAAAAGCCAGCACGATATATTCACTAAACCATGCAGCGGGTGCAGCGGCTCCTGTAATAATGGGAATGGGTCCTTTCTCCATGAAAGGGAACAGCTCGGCAGGATTCAGTTCACCAATTAACAGTATAAAGATCAACGCCAGCAGCACAATCAGCAGGGTAACAAATACCTGAGATGTTCGTCCGACAACTTCGATTCCCAGCCTGACATTAATCGCACATACAACAACCATCGTACCCATCACAACAAACAAAGGTGTACTTGGAAGTGCATTATTGACAATGAACTCACCGTATTCCCGAATAATCAAGCCCGTCAGGTGGGGCAAGAAAGCAATGTATATCAGGCCGAACAACTTGCCTGGAATCCGACCAACGATCGATACACTGGATTGAATAAGCGTTTTTCCAGGGTACATACGATCAAGACCAATGGAGATACCGATCGCAGCCAGTCCAACGAGAGAACCTATAATTGGAGTCATCCACATGTCATGTCCTGCATAGTGCATTGTAATTCCAGGCACTGATAAGATGGCCGTCGCGAGAATGGCGGGAAAGACCATGAATGCCAATTGTGTTTCCGATATTTTTCCTTTGTCCGTCAACATGTGTGATCCCGCTCCCTTGGATGCATTGGTTGCTTGGTGCATATTGGTCTAGTGAGGTTTGTTCCTCGGTGATGGACGCCACCATACATCCTTGAGTTCCTTAGCCATCGTAGGTGCTACCGGTGACAGATAAGGTGTTCCGAATGAACGAAGGCTGCTCAGATGAATGACAACCAAGATGACGCCAAGCATGACACCCGTAAGTCCCAGCGTTCCTGCCAGAATCATCATGGGAAAACGCAGTAGTCGGGTCGCGATGCTGGCAGCATAACGGGGGATCATGAAAGAAGCGATTCCGGTAATCGCGACAATGATAATCATGGGGGCTGACACAATTCCTGCACTAGTCGCCGCCTGGCCGATAATTAAGGCTCCCACGATACTGACGGCTGATCCGACCTGCTTCGGCAATCGGACACCAGCCTCACGCAGTGCTTCAAAGGCAATTTCCATAATGAGCGCTTCAACCAGTGCCGGGAAAGGAATTTCTTCTCTCGCCCGGGCAATACTGAGAAGCAATACAGTAGGAATCATCTCCTGATGAAACGTAGTAATTGCTACATAAGCCGATGGAAGCAGCATGGATAACACATAAAAAATGTATCGCAGCCAGCGTACAAAAACACTCATGAATACATTTTGATAATAATCTTCGGGGGATTGTAACATGGAAAAGATGGTCACTGGCGCAATAAGGGTGAACGGCGTTCCATCAACGAGAATAGCAAACCGACCTTCCAGCAAGTTGGAAGCAACGACATCCGGACGTTCCGTCGCTATCATCTGTGGAAATGGTGAATATCGCTGATCCACAATACCTTCTTCAATGTACTGACTCTCCAGTACGTCTCGAAGCTTCAAATCGTCAAGTCGTACCTCTACTTCCTTCACCAGTTTAGGATCAATAATGCCTTCCATATAGATAAGTGAGACACTCGTGTTCGTGCGATCTCCCATGTTACGTGTATGAATTTTTAATGCAGGTGTTTTGATACGTTTGCGCAGTAGTGACATATTCATCGTCAACGATTCTGTAAATCCATCCCGTGCACCGCGCACAGTCGATTCAGCTAACGGTTCCTCCGTTGAACGATTTGCAGCTTGGTATAGAGGGTAAGCTGTTCCAACTTTTGAACCTTCCAGCAGTAACAGAGCTTCTCCCTCTAATATGGCCTGTACCGCCTGAGTGGTTGTTTCAACATGTTTAACAGATGCCATTGGGACTTGCGCAGCTTCGATCCCCATTTCCTGAAGAGGTGTCAATACCTGTCGTTCAAGCCGCTCTGTATCACATAAACCAACACAATATACACATAAGGCTGAAGTAAGACACGCCGTTTGGAACGTATGAAATACAATGTCCGAGCAACCGGCAAAAACGGAACGCAACATTTCTTGATCAACAGCTAGGTATCCGGTTAACGGCAGCTCCTGTTGTGTTATCGCTGATGTGTCCATGACACCTCTCCTTCCCGTTCATGCTCCGTCCAGATATTCTCAGTTAAAGGTATCCTTTACTTATAAGATGGGATATATACGCAAAATAAAGAACAGCAAAGAGCCGTCCATATGGACGACCCTTATGATACCAAACGCTATTAAAATCTCGATAAATTACTAGCCTTTCACCGCACCCAAGGCAACACTTCCAATAATCTGTTTGGAAAATACAGAGAATACAACAATAATAGGCAAGATTGAGATCGCTACACCCAAATACAAGAGTCCATAATCCATCCCATAGTACCCTTGCACTAGCGCAACCAGTACGGGTAGCGGGTATTTATCCAGAGAGAAAAACAGAACGAGTGGTGTTAGAAAATTATTCCATGAACCGATAAACGTGAATATCCCAAGGGCCGAGATCGCCGGTCCCAGAATGGGCAGTACAATCTGATTGAACGTCCGGAATTCACCTGCACTGTCCACCCGCGCAGATTCAATAATCTCATCCGGGATGCTGCTCTCCATAAACTGTTTGATGAAAAATACGTTAAATGCGTTAGCTGCAGCAGGCAAAATAATTGCAGCATAGCTGTCCAAAAGTCCCAGCATGCTGAATAGTCGATACACGCCAATGAGGGCCAGCTGACCCGGCACCATCATGGTCGCTAACAGAAACAGAAACAACCCGTTCCGCCCTTTGAATTTAAACTTGGCAAAGCCATATGCGGTCAGAGCACCTATATACAGAGATAACACGGTCGATGTTCCGGCAATGAATATGCTGTTGGCAAACCCACGCCAAATGTTAATTTTGGATACCATATTCATATAGTTATCGATCAAAAATGATCCGGGGAGAAAGGTGAACGTTGAAGCAATTGTTGCATTGTTATGTGTAGAATAGATGAGCATCAGATAAAACGGAATAATGCAGAGCACGGCAAGACCTATCAGCAACAGATAGATGATGATTTTGCCTGCCGTCAGACGCCTTGTGTTGGCATAATGCTGAATAGCCGCATTTGGTTGTTCAATTGATTTTGCAGTTTGCATAAGAACTCCCCTCCCTATGAACGGCTCTTCCGCTTGGTCATGATGAAGGATGCAACGGACAATAATATGATGATAATAAATAGACAAAATGCTATTGCAGCCCCGTAACCAAAACGAGTGCTCTGAAATGCTACATTATAGAGATACATAATGCTTGTCATGGCTGCTCGGTCAGGACCGCCATTGCCATTGGTTAGTGTAAAAGGCTGATCGAAAATCTGGATGCCACCAATAATGGATGTGATCATCTGAAAGAGAATAATTGGGCGCAGCATCGGTACGATAATATGGATGAAAATATGTTTCTTTTTCGCGCCATCCATCTGGGCAGCTTCCAGTAACGACGGATCAATACCCTGAAGACCTGCAAGGTAGATGACCATGGAATAACCGAAGTATTGAAAAAACAAGATAGATGACACAATTAACCGCATAAACCAAGGGTCATTTTTCCAATTAATTGGATCTTGAATAATCCCGATCTGCATCAAAAAATGATTCAGTCCCCCGGACTGCCAATCAAAGATCAGGCTGACAAGCAACCCGAGTGATGCAGCCGTTACAATATTGGGGAAAAAGTATACCGCTCTGAAAAAATCCCGCCCTTTGAGCAGTTTATCGTTCAGAATAAAAGCCAGCACAAGTGAGATTGTGAGCTGCGGAACCACTGAAACTCCCCAGATGAATAACGTATTAAACAAGGTTTTGTAGAACAACGGATCTTGTAGTACGGCTACATAGTTACCAATCCCTACAAAGTCAGGTGTCGTGATTCCATCAAAGTTAGTGAAACTGATATAGAGCGAATACAATATGGGATAGAGGCCAAAAATGGTGAAAATAATAAAGAACGGAGCAATGAAGTAGTAGCCGTAATGGTCCTTTCGAATCGTTTTGGCAAACATATTCTGTCCCCCCAGTTATCATCGGATGTGTACAACCATTCGCTTACTTCTAGGGCGTATCTGAAAACTCCGAAAGAGTTTTGAGACACGTCCTAAGCTAATCCACTTCCAGCTCCGGAAATCTCAAGGCGACATCACGTTTGATTCGCTTCACTACTTCATCTTTGTTCTGAATGTCCTGATTGAGATACAACTGAAGTACATTTTTGTAGATATCATTGTTAATCGTTGCATCATATTTGGTGCGCTCATACACAGGAACCCGCTTGGCAGCCTCCGAGAAAAACTCGAAATGCTTCTGTCCCCCCAGATAGGACGATGAGAGTGAAGGCGCAAGTTTATCATTCACAACCATATTGCTCGTAAAATAATCCTGCTCTTTCGCTAACTCGGACAGAAAGTCGTGGTCAAAATTATAGAACTCAATAAACTTCCATGCCAGATCCTTTTTGTCGCTTTTACTGTACATCGATATATAGGTCCCACCCGCGCTAAAGGCTGACGGTCCCGGGGCTAGGCCCCACATGCCTTCGGTATCCGGAGCATTCGCCTTAAACGTATATTGCAAGCCCCAGGTTGCCCCAGGATAGAACATGACCTCTCCTTTTTGCATGGATGCAGCGTAACCGGCACTTCCATCTTCATACTCTGCAAGAACATGCCGCTCACGCGCTTCACGTACCAGATCCAGCACCTCCATATAGGTTGGATCGATGACGAGCTTGCCGTCCTTCACCCAGGGTATACCGTCATATGAGTTCGATATGGCATTCCAGTTCGCCAATGCATGTACTTTATTCCCGCTAAGCTGCTGCACCTTCTCTCCAATCTCGAAGATCTTCTCCCAAGTATCAATCTGTGAACCCACCTTCTCAGGATCATCGGTACCCAGATATTGCTTCGCCAAATCCCGGCGGTAATAGATTCCCCCAGGTGTTCCCTGATAACCGATCGCTCTGACATTTCCCTCACTGTCCTTTTCATTGGCCTGCACAAAAGCATATTGTTCCTGAATAAGCTCATTGGCGTCATAAGGCGAAGCCGATAAATTCTCCAGATATGGAACGTCAATCAGTTCTCGAATGTTGGCATTTTCAATCATAAATACATCTGGAGCTTTGGAGGTCGTCTGGAGCGCAGATTTAAGCTTGGTAATATAGAAGTTGCCGGGAATATTGACAAAATTCACTTTGATGTCTGGATATTTCTGCTCGAATTTCTCAATGGCATACCCAGCTTCATCCGTAAAACTCCACACCGTTATTTCCTGCTGCTTGGTTTGATTGGACGGACTGAGCTGACATCCAGCTAACAACATGAGTACACATACGAATACAATAGTTGGCTTAAACCACTTCTTCATAGGCCCCCTCCTTCTAAAAGGAAACGCTTACATTTTATTAGAGTATATTGATTTTGGAGAGGGCTTTCTCCACAAATATTGTGCATTACCCTTCATATTTTGTGATATTCGTACGGTGTTTCTTGCGAAATTCGGAGGGTGTACAGTCATTATATTTTTTAAAAAGACGATTATAGGAGTTCACATTGTTGAACCCATGGCCGATGGCTATATCCAAAATGGAATCCTGACGGAACAATAACGCCCACTCGGACTTGATAATTCGAAAATGATTCAAGTATTCCATCAATGTCACTCCTTTGATCTCTTTAAATAATTTGCAGACATGGAACTTGCTGAATTTAATATGTTCCGCCACCTGTTCCAGCTTGATCGGTTCAGCATAATGATCCTCCAGATATTCACAGACCGATTCGAGGAATTCGAATTTTTTGGATGAAGTACAGGGCCATCCTACGGCCGTGAGTTGATCCGTCACCGGGGGCTTTGTACGTAACAATAGAACCATGAGATCATACAACCGCGAAACCATTAACCATCGATATCCGGGCTTTCGATTTTTTTTCTCGGCAATGATGGCATCTATATACTGAACCAGATTGTTACGACTTCCTGCATTCGACGGAATAACGGTTGTTTTGTTGAAAAGTTCGCCCAGATCCTGTATCTCGGCTTCAGTCGTGAAGCTTCCTGTTAACAATTCCAGCCGGAACAAGATTATGGTTAGGTGCTCAGTCCCCGGCAAAAAGCAGTGTACATCACCTGGTTTGATCAGCAGCACATCACCTTGTCCCAGCTCACGAATATGGTCATTCACGCCAATTCGTGCGCTTTTTCCATTGACGACAACCAATTCGACCTCATCATGCCAGTGTGCAGCAAAATTAAACTGATCACCTGTATGAATCACCCGAATGGGAAAACCTTCTTCCATATGGCCTGTCTCCAGAAACGTGGGTACGCCCATCTAATCACCCTCCATTTATTTCCTATGCAAGAATCTCTCGTCTTTATTATTATGCATAAATCGCCACACTCCTTTCTTTTTGGATATTTAAAATTCTGTTGAACGAAAAAAAAACTCCTCAACTCAGGTTGAGGAGCCGAACGGAATCACGTTCCACGCATTGGATATCCAGTGTATATAAATTCTCTACAGACTCTCCTTTTAACAGTTGAAAGAGAACATGACCGGCAAGCTGAGCAGCATCCGTCTTCGGTTGCCTAAATGTAGTCAGAGGTGGGTGCACATACTGAGATGCCGGGATATTGTCAAAACCAATTACGGATACCTGTTCAGGTACTGCAATCCCATGCTCTCTGAAGGCTTCCAAACCGCCAAAGGCCATTTCATCATTTGCAAAAAATACTGCGGATGGTAATTCTCCTTCGAGCAGTTTCTTCGCTGCATGGTAGCCATCTTGCTTCAAGTATTGTCCAGCGATTTTCCATGCCGGGTTCTCTTCAATGCCTGCTTCTGCCATGGCATTGAGATAACCTTGATAACGCTGCAGGTTACATTCGGAATGGGCTGGGCCACTAATATAGGCAATCGTCCGATGTCCTTTGTCGATCAGATAACGGGTAGCCAGATACCCACCTTGCGTATCACTCATCAAAACCTTTACAATATGTGGAGCATCCAGATCCCGATCCATGACAACAATCGGAAATCCTGCTTCAGATGCCTCCATGAGCAACTGATCTTCAATATTTTGAGCAATGACAATAGCTCCGTCGATTCTTCTTTCACGAATGTAACGATGGGCTGTCGACTTCTCTCCACCCAGTGAGCTGCACACGATCATATCGTATCCATGGCTCATCGCGATGGACTGTATTCCATTCACCAAATCCGAGAAATACGGACTGGACATGTCATGCACAATTACACCAATCGTTTGTGTACTCTGACGCTTCATTTCAGATGCAGGGCCGTTCTTCACATAGTTGAGTTGGTTTGCAGCTGCTAGCACTCTCTGCCTTGTTGATTCACTTACATTACCTTTATCGTTGAGTACGCAAGATACGGTTGAACTGGCTACACCAGCCATCTTGGCGACATCTTTAATCGTTATCATGATATATACTCCTCAAAGACCGTTTCATCTATTTATTCAACATGACTGCAATGCACACCAGACGGTTCACTAGCATTTTAACACGTCAGTCTGATCATGTCTCTTTCCAGGGCGTGACTGCGAAAAAAACACATTAAAGAAACCGAGGTACCCTCATGAAATTCAGTGAATATGTAATAGGTCAGCGCTACGAAACAAAATCCTTGGCATTATCCAAGAGCGATATTATTGAGTTTGCCAAAATCTATGATCCACAGTACATGCATTTGGATGAAGAAAAAGCCACACAAGGCCGCTTCGGCAGTTTGATTGCTTCTGGCATGCAAACGATGAATATCTCCTTTAAGTTATGGATTGAGGTCGGAATCTATGGAGAGCATGTTGTTGCAGGAACCGGAATGAACAACATTCAATTCTTGAAGCCCGTCTTGCCGGATGATGAACTGCATGTCATTGCAGAGGTTATTGACCTGCTTCCCAGACGTAAAGGAAATGGGATTGTTACGGTGCTGCTGAGTACATTTAATCAGAAGAATCAAAAGGTATTTCAGGCAGAATTAAGTGCGTTGATTGATAACTAAGAATGAGAAAGCCAAAAAAGCCGCCAATTGGCGGCTTTTCGTAGATATATCACATTGAAGTATTATTAAGCGTTATAACCTTTCAAGACCTGTCCCAAGATTTCAACACCCTTCACAATCTGTTCGTCCGATGGCGTGGAGAAATTAAGTCTGATGGCATTACAAGGGTCTTGCTCGTTCACCAGGAATGCATTTCCCGGTACAACCGCAACCCCTTGGGCTGCCGCAGTCTTGGCATAATCAAGCATTGGCACATGTGCTGGCAGATCACACCAGAGGAACAGTCCACCATCCGGTTGGGTGTAGGTAATGGACTCACCCATATGCTCTTGCAGCTTGTCCATCATCAATGTTGCTTTTCTCCGATATACCTCACGAATGCTGTTGATATGCCCCGCGTAGTCATACTCTGTCATGAACTTGTATGCCAGAATCTGTGGAAGCATGGCCGTATGTACGTCTTCTCCCTGTTTCGCGACAACCATTTTCTCCACGACTTCATGTGGCGCTTGTACAAAACCGACGCGCAGCCCCGCCGACAGAATTTTAGAGAATGATCCAACATAGATAACCAGACCCTCATCATCCATTGATTTGATCGTTGGCACATCGTCTCCATTGAATCGAAGTTCTCCGTACGGGTTATCTTCCAAAATCATCACGCCATACTTCTTAGCCAACTCGTAAATGGCCTTCCGTTTCTCCAGGCTCGTCGTTACACCGGTCGGATTCTGAAAACTTGGAATCACGTAGATCAGTTTCACATTGGGCTCCGTTTGCAGCGCCTGTTCCAGCTTCTCGATATCCATACCGTCCATCTCCATAGGAACACCGGCAAGCTTCGCACCAGATGCCCGGAAGGAGTTCAGAGAACCAATAAAGCTCGGGCTCTCACAGATGATGGTGTCCCCTTCATTACAGAACACTTTACAGGCCAGTTCAATCCCCTGCTGCGCTCCGGATACGATGAACAATTGATCGGATGGTTTACCCGTATCAAAACCTGTCTTCAAATGTTGAGTCAATGCTTCCCTGAGGGGAACATAACCTTCGGTAATTCCATATTGCAGAGCTGTGACCGGGTCATGCTCCAAAATGGATTGTGTAAACGTCCGGATCGCCTCAATCGGAAAGGTTTCCGGAGCGGGATTTCCCGCAGAGAAAGGAATCACATTTTGACCCGAAGAAGCCTTCAGGATTTCTCGAATAATGGATGGTTGCAGTGCTGCGATACGATTGGAAAATGAATAGTTCATGTTAAATAGTGCCTCCCGACATTTCATCTGACTTAGTTCTCTATCGTTACATTAGATTCTATTATACACCAAAAAAAGAGGCCGCCGTTAGCAACCTCTTCTGCATAAGTATTGAGCAAAATTTCAGCCTATTAGCGCACTGCATTCATCTCCGATAACCTCGTGGCCTTCACGACATAAGCGGCTAAACCCGGGATCATGCGAGCCAGACCCGGATAGAATTTATTGGTTTTGGCAAAAGCCAGCTTTTGAATTCTTCTTGCCCGTCTGAGCAATTGGGTAAATTCACGGCTCGCTTCCAGCGTGTAATTACTCTGCCAATCCGCATGCTCAATGTCGCCTTGCAGGTACTTGTCGGTCCACTTTGCACACAGGAGTGAGGAACGAAGAGCAATCGACATCCCGTCTCCACATAGGGGTGGTATCATCAGCATGGCATCCCCAATATGCGGATATTTGGACCACGGTTCAGGAACGTTGGACAGATGCAGCGGCGCAATCGACACCTGCGTTCCGTCTACAGGCTTCCCCTCGGCTAAACGAGCTGCCAAGCTTACATTCGTCTGGGATGCAGCCTGCAAAAAATCGATAACGGACTTGCCAGTTCCCTGCACGGTTTCCAATGTCAATAATGCGGCAACATTCACAATACCATCCTCAATCGGGGAAATCCCCACATAGCCACCATCGCAAAAATATAACTCGACCCGTGCGGGAATCTCAATACCACTGAAATGGGATTTAACGCCAACATATACGGTTTGGTCCCGCAGATCAGGTGCGGAAGCCATCCCCCGAAGCTTTTTGCTGCCATGTGCTCCGATAACGGCTTTGGCTCTGTAGCTGATCCGCTCGTCTCCCTGCTTCACCTGAACCTCATAACTGGCATCCTCAAGCTGCTCGATGCTCGTTATGGTCGCTTTGGTCACAATCTGGGCCCCAGCCGACAGAGCTTTCTGATGCAAAATCTGGTCCAGCTCATATCGGCTTATGCCATAAGCGAATCCTGGTAGCGGTGCTTCAATCACTCCGCCTTGCTGCATAACGATTTTGGCATGATCCATGGTGCTGGGTTTCTTCGCTTGGTCCAGAAGGTGAATGTCCAGAACTTCCAGCATCTCCTTAGTTTCGGGTGACATGAACTCACCGCAGGTTTTGTGACGTGGGAACTCCTGGCGATCCAGCAACAGGGTCCGATGACCTTTCTCCGCCAGTTGCATTGCACAAGTACTGCCGGCAATTCCGGCTCCGATAACGATGACATCTATCCATTTCGACACGTAAGATCACCTGCCTTTCGTGGGAATAACAACAGAGTAACGGAACAAAGGCTTCCATTCATAGGTCATCGTGTCATGATTTAGCCGTTGTTTAAGTTCCCGCCAATCCTTCCCTGTAAAGCCTTTGGCAACGGAAAGCGGGCCATCATGACGGATATAACGATTGCGCGAGATCATACGTGTTGTAATCCAGACCGCCTTATAGGATACAGTGTGGCGGTGAATATCATTAATGACGACACCATGCCTGGATGCTCGCAGCATATGAGAAACCATATCAACCAGCTGATCTCCGTCAAAATGATGCACAAACTGGGAGCCTGTCACGATATCTGCGGAAGCATCAGGCAGTTGTGTAAGATCGGCACGCTGTACCCGAACTCGGGGTTCATCACGGAATAGTTGTCTCGCTTCCTCACACGCCTCTTCCGTCAGATCAACCAGTGTAATCTCCAATTGAATGCCCTGACGATCCGCCCATTGCAGTAGTTTCTGGTTCACATCTCCTGAACCTGCCCCCACATCCAGAAGAGTCAGCTTATCCGGCCTTCCGACAGAGTTCCATAACTTCTCCACACCAGCCAGAGTTGGGCCAGGTGCTGCAAATATTTTGTTAAGCCGTCTCAGATGTCGGAGTGCTTCACGCAGCTCCTCGCCGCCCAGCGAGAAGTCATCCATGAGTTCGTCTTCCTTGGCCCGAATGGACAATGTTCTAAAGAAGGACATGATCGTGCTCCTCCATCACGGAAGATAATGACGGTACATAAGTGAATTTCATCAGCTCTGCGGTGAGTCCCGGTCCAAATGCCATGGCTACACCTTCTGTTGCTGGTTGCTCCTGTGCCTTCATGTCCTCACGCATCGCATTCAGTACAAACAAAATGGTGTTGGAGGATAAGTTACCAAACGTTCTGAGGACATCCCTGCTGTATTTCGTTTGCTCGTCTCGCAGCTTCATGACATTCTGCACAGAGTCCACTATTCCGCGACCTCCCGGATGGATAGCCCACAGTTCAGGAAGCTGTTCACTTTGAAGTAGCAGACGCAGCTCCTCTTCCAGATGAACACCCAGCAGCTTCGGAATACGAGGTGATAGATACAGATCATATCCCAGGTTCCCGACCTCCCATGTCATATCTTCAGTTGAATCCGGAAGAAGCACAGAGTAACCCGTTCCCAGACTCAGAACATTCTTATGCTGAGGTTCTGGGTTACCCACCACACAAGAAGAAGCAGCATCTCCGAAGAATGAAGCTGCAAACAGCGCTTCCCGATCTTGCACCGGCTGAAAATGAAGTGTGCACAACTCTACACAGACAACAAGAACCTGTGACCCCGGAGCACCCTGCACGACATCTCGTGCCATCTGAATGGCTTTCAACCCTGCGGCACACCCTTGAAAGATCAGTGGCAGTCGATTAACTCGGGCAGACAAACCCAAGTGACGGATGAGCATAACATCCAGACCCGGCAAGTATTGACCCGTGCAGCTGACCGTGATGATATGCGTGATGCTCTTTGGAGACACGCCTGAATCCTTCAGTGCTCTCTCTGCCGCCTCGATCCCGAGCGGAAGCGCCTCTCGCTTGTATGTATTCATTCGTTCTTCGGTTGTCGGGATGTCTGATACATCACCAGAGGGCAGATAACGGCATTCTTCCAGTGAACCCAGATAGCTCGGTTCCACGGTATATCGTGTTTCAACACCACAGGACTTGAATATTCGCCTGGCAAAACGGGCCAAATCCGGCCGATCCTGAAGAGAAGAAGCGATCAGCTCTGCAATGTCTGACTGCGCTACGGCGTGAGCAGGTAGAGCCGTTCCCATGCCAAGAATCGCGATATTCGATGGACTGTTATATTGGTTCATAATTAACCTCCTGGTATTGGTCATTATTTCCTCTAATTAACAACTCTTACCCTTAACGATATCGTTATAATCTCAAGAACGCTCCTAATCTAGTTTATTAACACACCCGCAAGCTCAGAAGCTTGGTTTCAACAAGTGCTTGATACAACTACACAAATAAACCAAAAAAGCCGCCATTAGGCGACTTCAAGGTAACCAGATTCTTCTAACATCATTCTGATGAACGTTACGTTATTTGGAAAATGTCTCTCTAATCTTGTCACTCATCCGAAACCAGGCATCCTCAGCCATCTGGAGATCGCCAAAATGCGTAAATCCATGAGCGGCTCCCTCATACTCCCTATGAGTCACCTTCACACCGCTTGCTTCGAGCCTTGCTGCATATGTTCTTGCTTCTTGAGCTAGTGAATCTTTCTCCGCGGTAATGATCAAGGCTTCCGGAAGACCCTCTAATGATGTTGCAAGCACTGGAGAAGCTAACGGGTCATGTGCATCTTCTTGCGTAACAAGGTACATCGCGTTGAACGTTCTGGCAATATCGGCTGGAATGGCTTCTTCAAAACTAGGTTTATGGGCCGGATCTGTTGCAACATCCAACACGGCATAATCCATAACCTGAAGAATAATTGGCAGCTCGCTTCCACGTTGCTGATTCAATAAACATACTGCTGCAGCAAGATTACCACCAGCACTATGCCCCCCAATGGCGAATAGCGACGGGTTAACCGATAAGGATACGGGATTGGCGTGGACCCACTGTACAACGTCGTAACATTCGTGTACCGCTGTTGGGAACTTATGCTCTGGTGCAAGACTGTAATCGATATTGATAACTACACAATTAGCACGATCAGCGATCAGACGACACCATGGATCATCCATCTCTGCTTGTCCGAAGATGAAGCCACCCCCATGCATATTGAAGAAAACTGGCAGAGGAGCCGAAGGCTCCCTATCTGGTTGGTACACCAGTACACGCGTATCACCTTTTGTCGTAGGAATCATGACTTCTTCCACGGTGACAGCATACGCGGAACTGGGTTGAAGAGCTGCACCTGTGCCGACAACATTTTGACGCATACGTTGTACCATTGCCATTTGTTGTTGTTGATCCATCGTTATCACTCCTTATTATGATTACCAATGAGTTCCTGCAACCGCAGACTTGAATGATTAATTCTGCCAATGAATTCGTAGATAACATCGATGTTATTTTCCTGCTCTTGTGTCGTTGCCAGTACACCTTCCGTTGCGACGGCATGTTCTTGCGAAATATCGGAAATATGATCCACTTGCGTTCGTACTTGAGTAAAGATCAGGCTCATCTGATCCGTCATGTCTAATTCCTTAGCTATGTATTGATCAACATGCTCAAATGTGGACCTGATGTGGTCAAAGCTCTCAAGTACTTGTCCGGTGATCGCTTCTCCTTCTTTTACGGCAGCATTGCCGATGGCGGCCTTCTCTACCACGAGCTGCGTCTTTCTTTTGATATTATGAATGATCTCATTAATTTGTTTGACCGTATCGGAGCTTTCCTGTGCTAGCTTCTTGACTTCATGGGCTACGACGGCAAAGCCAGCTCCAGCTTCCCCTGCTCTTGATGCTTCGATGTTGGCATTCAATGCCAGAAGATGAGTCTGATCCGCGATCTGGTTAATGGCCGACAGAAAGGTATTCACATCATCCATGCTTTGGTTTAGTTCCTGGACTGTCGTCATCGAATCGGTTACCGCTCCGTTAATCATGTTCATCTGATTGCCCATTTGCACAATTCGATCCGAGCTTTGACGAACAACTTGTCCGTTATCGGACGAGATTTGGGCAAGGCGATGTGACATCTGATTGATCTCCACCATCTGCGCATCTGCCGTGTTCATCATCTCGCTGATATGTGTAATGCTGCCCGATTGATCGCGAATGCCTTCCGTCACTTCCTGAATGTTCGATGTTACGGTGTCGCTCATCTGCTTCAGATTACGGATATCATCATTACAACTGGCAATATCGGTATTTAACGTAGATGTGTTCTCTCGAATCACCTTCACCATATTATCGAGTGCCTTCACAAGATCTCTAGCTTCTGCTTCTTTGTCGAGGGCGACCTGAATCAAGTCTCTTCCTCGTTTACATACAAAATACAGAGCCACAATGGTCAATTCAATGAACCCAATGGTCATGAAAAAGGTTGTATCGTATTGCTGATGGTCCGCGTAATAGATCACGATATAAGCAATGTTATACATGGCTCCGAATCCATACAACAGAACCCTGTTCAGATAGAGTGAAATGACACAGAGCACAACCACGATAAGCATACCTGCTCCGGGAGATTGGATATATTGCGTGGTTGCAGTCAGAATCGCAATCATTAGCACAACCATGGTCATGACCGGTTTTTTCTTACGATACATCAAAAATGTTGCAATGGAAAGCTCAACGAACAGCGAGAATACGACTGCAAGTTCAACCTGCTTACTACTTATGAAAAAGCAGAATGCGACCAGTGTCAGCCATAGAATCGTGGCAATGATTTTATTTACTTTGGCGGTGTTGTTTCTAAAAAAGCTGTTGTCCATGATTTGCATGGTAATTCCCCCTCAACGACTTGTGAACTGCTCTGCGATGATTTTGGTCATGATCAAAATGATATTGAGTAGGAGTACATAACACCATTCCATGTGAATCCCTCCTCATTCATCTCCCTGTTCGTTTGTTGCACTCCCCTGCTCCCGATTGGACTCCTTGTTCTTGTGGAACATCATCCAGACTCCCATCAGACAAAATAAAGCACTGCATCCCATGCCAAACAGGCTACTGGTTTTTAATGCAAGAGGTGAGGCTTGCATGGTAAGCAGTGTCGCTTGCGTCACGACGATAGATACCATGGCATCGGTGAAATTAATCATTTTCAATGTAGACATCATTGGGTTATGGAGATGACGATTAGCCCAGGTACCATACATGGCAAAAGCCAGCTTGGTAAAGGCAACTGTAGCTACGACATACACAATGATGCCGCTATAGATGAAGGCATCGCCGATCAGATACATTCGCAGGCAGACTATTGAATAGGACACGCCCAGAAAGCAAAGGAAAAGACCTCCGCGCTTATAGACCGTAAGCTCCAATGCATATCTCTCTTGGGGAGATTCCATCCTTTTAGCAACTTTATATTGTTGAAGCACCTGTCCTTTGGCTACACACAGAATCAGATAATACACAGCATTCGTAATGAACCATCCGGAAAGCAGATAGATCCCCAGGATTAACTTGCCTATTCCAATCAAAGCATTGATAACAAGCGAAGCAACGTTGATCATGGCTGTTCGATCTTGCTTATTTCCAAGGTGACGGGCCCATAGGGACTTCAAGTATGTCTTCATTTTCATAGGATATTCATACTACTTGGTGAGCAGACCATTCGCCTTTTCACATACCTCGTATATTTCGTCATATTTTTTGTCGATGTACGGCGTCACCTTGTCGGACTTTTTCTTGCGAAGCCCGCAGTAGCTGAAATACGGAATAATCCAGCCTGCAAAACCGGGGACCGCCAGCGTAATGGTAAGAGGTAGCATGTTTGCCTGATATGCAAACACCGAGCCAGCCATACATGCTGTGCCAACAATTCCGATGATATAAGCAACGGCAGAAGCGCCCATGATCTTGGATCGTTCCAATGTTGCGATCTCGGTCACACAGGATTCGAATTGTCTTTGCAAGCGGGTCAACTCCGTTTTGTTCCGAATCTTGCGATCCCGCTTGAACTTCATCGTGACGGAACCCACGTTTTGAAATGGTGTTGAAGTAGCTTCCAGAATCCAGCCAAAGTGCGCATATCCGTCCGTATACAATGATTCGGCATCTTGCTTCACAATAACGTCTTTATATTCATAGCCGACGAAGCTATGTTCAGTTCTGATCATCTCACTCATGTGTGTCATCACTCCCTCTATTGTTTTCTTTATATCCCTCATTGGATGTTCCTATCGTACCGACCAAATGTTTATAAGTTGCTTATGAAATGTTTACGAAATATGAATAAAAGCCTGAATTCAATGGTTTCGAATTCAGGCTTAGCTATTCAAGATCACGTAACTAGGCTATATGTTACTCTCCCACTTTTAGCTTAACGGTGAAGGTTGTGCCCTTCTGGGGTTCGCTTTCCACCGAAATAGAGCCACCCATCAACTCGATGACACGCAACGAAAGAGCGAGACCAAGGCCATTCCCCTCTCCGTGATGGGAGGGGTCCCCTTGATAGAATTTATCGAAGATATGTTTCATCGTTTCTTCATTCATGCCACAGCCTGTGTCCGATACCATGACTGTAATGGTGTCTTCATCCGACGTCTGCTTGAGGGTGATCTTTCCTCCGGGAGATGTGAATTTGAGCGCATTGGAGAAGAGATTATGCCATACGATCTCCAGCATACTCTCTTCCGCATGAATGATGGCACGATCTTCGATATCCACCATGAATTCAATATCTTTTTCTTCCCAGGTCTGTTCAAAAGAAAGAGCACATTCAGCAAGCTGCCTGCACAGATCATAAGGCTCGGCAACCGGGATAATCTCCTGATTCTCCAATTTGTTCAGCTTCAGGATATTAACGACGAGGGTCGCGAGTTTGTTCGTGGAAGAAATGATGGTGTCTGTGTACTCTTTTCGGAGCTCTGGACGTATATCATCCTGCTGCAACGCCATGGCATACCCGTGGATGACCGATAACGGTGTCTTAATCTCGTGAGATACATTGGAGATGAAGTCATTTTTCAATGTTTCAATACTGTTCAGCTCTTCTACCATTTTATTAAAATCCTCGAACATCACATCCACGTAGTTCTGCTTATCCGCTCGGTGAATCGGTTCCAGATATACGGAGAAATCTCCTTCCGCTACCTGCTTCGCAGCCTCACTGAGTTTGCGCATTGGCTTATCGAAGGCATTATACTTCTGCCTTGCCGTGACCAGGCAAAAAATAAGACTGACGATGACCCAGTATCCCGAAATACCGAAAATGTAAGGCCATGGGACATAACCCACGGGCAGATAGGCGTTATAGATGAGTGCTTGTCCTGCGGTCAATGTAGATAACAAGAGATACGTACCGAGAAACTCTTTCCATGATAGTAGTGGCTTTTTAATTCTCACGTCCGCGATCTGTGTCTTGGTCATTGCAATACGGCCTTGTAGCCAAGTCCGTGCACTGTCACGATTTTAAAATCCTCACATACGGAGAACTTGTCCCGAAGTTTCACAATGTATACATCCACTGCACGCAGGCTGGTCTGACTGTCTACGCCCCAGAACTCGTCCATCAGCTGTGCACGGGAAAAGGTATGTTTGGGATAAGAAAGCAATTTGTAAAGGATATTGAATTCTCGCACTGTTACGGATATTTCCTCGCCATTCACCGTAGTTGTCATATCATTTGCATCCATCAACAGACTTCCTACACTCAGTTTCTTCTCATGGGCAATATTGGCCCGCCGCAACAGCGCACCTACACGCAGGACGAGCTCGTCCAGATCCACGGGTTTGACCATATAATCATCGATCCCCGCCTGATACCCCTTTTGTTTCGAGGAAATATCGTCACGTGCTGTAACAAAAAGAATGGGAATGGTCTTATTAATCTGTCTCACCGTCTCGGCAAACTCAAATCCGTCGATCTCTGGCATCATGACATCGGAAATCAGAAGATCGTACATGTCGTTATACATCAAATCATACGCCTCTCGCGGATTAAAGCATCCGATCGCGTGATATCCGTTATTGGTTAGATATGTACAGATAATACGATTCAGTTTAATGTCGTCCTCTACCACAAGTATTTTGATCATCTAATCATCCTTTCAAGCTACATGTCCTCATTATAATGTCCAGATGTTAAAAAATTGTTTAAACCGTCTATCTATCATCTCTTAAATTAATATCTCACAAACAATATTCAAACAACACGGAAACATCGCTGCATCATGATAAACGTACTCAGTCGCTCAAGAAGTGAATGATAATCAGTCCTAAGGAGTGAGTCATGATGAAAGCAGCTATTTATTATGGAAAAAATGATATTCGTGTGGAAGAAAAACCAATGCCAGTTGTCGGTCCAACCGATGTTCTGGTACGAAATCTGCGCGGTGGAATCTGCGGAACTGATATTAACATTGTTAAAGTGGGTCAAGGGGATATGGGCATCAGCCTAGGCTCTGAATTTGGACATGAGATGGTTGGTGAAATTGTTGAGATTGGCTCTGACGTTGCTTTGGAGATTCACATCGGGATGCGTGTAGGCATTAATCCCATTACCGCCAAAAAAGTTGGAAGACGCAAATCCCTGGAATGCTCCGGATTCTCCCAGTACGTTCTGGTGGAGGAAGCCAAGCTTAATTATAACTTGTATGAAATAGATGCAAGTGTCCCGGCAGAAGTAGCCTCATTAATTGAACCTATGAGTGTAGGACGACATGGCGCTTTCAGTGCAGATCCGAAGCCTGAAGATCGGATTGTCGTCATGGGCGCGGGTCCGATTGGCCTGCTGGCTGCTGCAAGTCTGATTGCTGAGGGAATGAAACAGGTATGTGTTGTGGATATCGATGAATGGCGTCTCGCCAAAGCTGCAGGACTCGGTGCTCTGACCTTGAATACCTCGACTACTACCCTCGAAGAGGGACTTGCTGGACACTACGGCACCGTGAACGTATACGGCGTTGAGGTGCCGAATGTCGATGTATTTATCGATGCGGCTGGTGCTCCCGTGTTGTTCGAGAAGATCATGAAGATCGTCAAACCGCAGGCCAGAATCTCCATTATTGCCGTATATAAAACCGAGGTGCCCATCAGCCTGCAACAGGTGATGTCCAAAGAAGTGCAAGTGAAAGGTTCCAGTGGATACACGCACGAGGATTTCAGTAAGGTTGTGGAACATCTGACCCACTTCCATCCTGAATTATCTACTCTTGTAACACAGGTATACAAACTGGATGATATCAAGGAAGCCTTTAATACAGCGATTCAGGCCAAAGGAACGGTTAAAGTGGTTGTGGATTTAACTTAACTTAATTGAGATTATTTGAAATCGAATGACAAAAGCCACCAAAAGGTGGCTTTTGTCATTCATCTTAACTTACTTATTCTTCGAGACTGATCTATAATCGTAAGCTCAATGCTTGTTTGTTTACTTGCACGCGGCTATAGCTTGTTCCAGAATCCCCATCGCCGTAATCGTTTCTTCATCTTGGATGACCTTATCCTTGCCATGTACAATGGCTTGATAGATATCGTCATACACTCGAGCGTAGTCGCCAATCTCCGAAACCACTTTTTCCTCATGATAGATTCCTTCATCATCCAGATAGGTCAAGACGCCATAGTGCTGCGGGAGATCCACGCCAAAATCAGCATGTCCCTTGGGCAGATAAAACAATTTCAGATGTTCCTCCTGCCGATCCTCCGTTTGTTTCACGAACACACCCTTCTTGCCATATACCACAAAGCTTGGACGGGGCTTCAAGCGGAAAAAGCTTGATTTGACGGACACTTTGAGTGAGGAATAATAAAAGTCCAGGTCAAAGTAATCGTTCATTCTTCCCTCACCAAGCAGTTGACGCACATCGGAATGGATCGTATCCGGCTTGCCAAAGTAGGATAACACCTGGTCGATGGTATGCACCCCATGTCCGTATAGATAGCTGTGATATTTGGAAAAATGAGAGATGTTGTTCGGGATTTCCGGACGGTAGTAATCGTAGTGCATCTCTATTTCCAGCAGATCCCCCAGCTTCCCTGATTCAATCACTTTCTTCGTTGTAAGGAAGTCCGAATCATAACGTCTGTTCTGATAACACTGAATCACCAGATTTTTCTCTTTCGCGTATTGGAAGATAGATATGGCTTCGGCTTGGGTTAACATGAACGGTTTTTCCACAAGCACATGTTTGCCGTGATCGAGTGCCATTTTCGCGTATGAGTAATGGGACTCTGTATGAGTGCAGACCACCACCAATTGAATCTCCTCATCATTCATCATCGTGGAGACATCATCCGTGTAGTTTACGTCAGGTATACGATCCCACTCGGTTTTATCCAGATTGCGTGCGTATATGGTTTTTACGTTCAGATGATCCCTATTCAATGAAAAAGGAAGATGGTATCGATTCGTGCTCTTGCCATTACCAATGTATCCGATGGTTAACATAATCATTCCCCCCAAGGCTCTTTTTCATTTATTATAAAAGAAGACAGCTCTGAATATAGGCTTTGCCTCCATAACGGTACAATCGACCATTTTTAGGTATGCCTGACGGTCTGTCTGTAAACAAAATGTTTAATGAACGCCCGTAATCGACGTTATTCAACTTACCTGGGGTGAACTTAATGAAAATACTAACTCAATTAACCGACATGCATAACTTTACACCGAATGAAAAAAGCATTGCTTCTTACATATTGACGCATAAGGACCGTATTCTTCATTTAAATGTGCAAGAACTCGCGAAAGTCACCTATACCTCGCATTCAGCAATTAATCGACTCGTTCACAAACTTGAACTCACTGGCTTCAAAGAATTCATCATCAGACTTGCCCGGGAATTTGAACAGGACTCCGCCCAGAACATATCCAATGTGGACCCTAATTATCCGTTCAGTCTGGGTGAGTCTTCGCTTCAGGTGGCAAAAGAAATTGCCGAATTAATGAAGGAAACCATCGAGAAGAATGTGGCCTATATGGACGATGACTTGCTGTCACTTACAGCGCAATTATTGGATCGGGCTGAACGGATATTCATCTACGCCATGGGCGATTCACAGATTCGGGCGAAAAGTTTTCAAAATAAATTGTTCAAAATCAATAAATATGTAGTCATTGCCACGGAGCTGTCTGAATGGGCGCACCATACCGTCAACTTGACCACAAAAGATTGTGCCATTTTCCTTACCTATCATGGAAAATCTCAGAGTTATATTACAGCGGCCCATCATTTTAAGCGCGAACACATTCCTTTTATCACCATCACAGCAACCAGCCACAGCGAACTGGCGAAGCTCAGCACGATCTGTATCCGAGTTCCCAATGATGAAGTGAAGCTTGCCAAGATCGGATCCTTTTCTTCCCAAATTGCTTTTGAATACGTGTTAAACGTCATCTACTCTTGTATCTATAAAATCAACTACGCGACGAATAGGCAGACTTCAGCCGAGACATATGAGAAACTCCAGGTCAGTGACCTGTTAAGTGACGATTAATGTAAGTTACATGAAATGCTTCACTATTCGGCCAGAGATTCCCGAACGCTTTTCGGAAGGGATTTGACAACCATATCATAAGAGTGATCAATCATGACGTAGATATCCTCATCTGACAAGGAACCATCCAGTGTAATGGTATTCCAGTGTTTTTTGTTCATATGATATCCTGGTTGAACGGCTTCATGCTGCTCTCTCAGATTCTCTGCA
Source organism: Paenibacillus amylolyticus (assembly GCF_001570725.1). Lineage (GTDB taxonomy): Bacteria > Bacillota > Bacilli > Paenibacillales > Paenibacillaceae > Paenibacillus > Paenibacillus amylolyticus_A. The sequence continues at coordinate 1,823,376 of NZ_BCNV01000001.1, read as the reverse complement.
ATAATGGGATCACATTTTAAGTTCAAGCGACAGTTCTTTTCTTTGTTATCAAATATAAGCGCGAACATCTTACCCGCAACCTTAATCACGACTGGATCAGTTCCAAATGGATAATCCTTGGTCGCCCCTTTCTTCTTCAAGCTGTATTTAATCATCGTATCCTTCAAGTCAGTACCTCCCTTTCACCAGTGGACGATATAATGATACCGAATGTAAGTTCGTATGTAAATAAGCTTGTTACACATAAAAGCACATAATAAAACCTCCTCCAAATGAATGGAGAAGGTTTTATCTGGATTTATTTAAATCTTAATTGGCTCTATCGTTTCTTGTTTTGCTGCTGCGGCTGAACGAGCCATTATTGGGTTTACTGCTACTGCTGTGTGATCTACTGCCGTTGGATCTAGCATCGTTTGAACGACTACTAGTCGTTTTACCACTCTTGGCAAACCACTCGGATTTTGGCTTGCGTGCCGGGTTCGCCTTGGACTTGGCCGGTTTGCCTGCAGATGATTTGTTAAAGGCAGGTTTACCGCCTGGTGCTTTGTTCGTTTTTTCAAACACAGGTACACCTGTCATTGGATACGGATGACCTTTCACTTCAGGAATCGTCTTCTTGATTACTTTCTCGATATCCCTCAGGAATGGAAGTTCGTCTTTCTCACAGAATGAGATGGCCATCCCGCTTTTCCCTGCTCTACCTGTACGTCCAATACGGTGAACATACGTTTCCGGAATGTTAGGCAGGTTAAAGTTGATGACATGCGACAGTTCTTCCACGTCAATTCCTCTTGCCGCGATATCCGTCGCCACCAGTACTCGCGTGGCCCCACTCTTGAAGTTGTTCAGTGCCCGTTGTCGCTCGTTCTGAGACTTATTGCCATGAATAGCCTGTGCCGTAACATTCACCTTGGCCAAATCACGTGTAACCCGGTCAGCGCCGCGCTTCGTGCGTGTGAACACCAATGCCGTGACGATGGATTTATCCTCCAAAATTTGGTTCAACATCTGCTGCTTCTTGCCATTCTCCAGCAAATATATAGACTGCTCAATGCGGTCCACTGTCGAAGATACCGGTGTAATTTCCACTTTGACTGGATCAACCAGCAAGGTTTTAACCATTTTGGTGATTTCAGGAGGCATCGTAGCTGAGAAGAACAGCGTCTGCTTCTTGTTTGGCATCTTGGCAATGATTCTTTTCACATCATGAATGAAGCCCATGTCCAACATCCGGTCTGCTTCATCCAGAACGAGAATCTCAACCATCTTCAGATCAATACGCTTCTGGTTAATCAGATCGTTCAATCTGCCAGGCGTTGCGATAATAATATCTGCACCTTGATTCAGTGCACGCTCTTGTACTTTTTGCGAAACACCACCAACGATAGCCGTACAACGGATGTCCGTATACCGACTATATACCTTGATGTTATCCGCGATTTGAATCGCGAGTTCTCTTGTTGGTGTCAAAATCAATGAGCGAATATGTCGTGCGGACTTGGGTCCTTTGGATCTTTCGCTTAATAATTGAATGATTGGCACCGAAAATGCTGCCGTCTTGCCCGTTCCTGTCTGTGCACATCCCAGCAGATCTCTGCCAGCTAATACAGCTGGTATGGCCTGTTCCTGTATAGGGGTAGGATTAGTATAGTTTGCTTTGTTTAACCCTTCCATAATAGAGGGGATAATATTTAAGTCCTTAAATGTCATGTTGTCTCCTTCATTTACGCACATCTATCAATAAGACGTATCTTTTATTTCACACGTAACGTATAAGGATACCATTAAAAACGTAATCTGTACATTATCTTTTTAATTCCACTTATTTAACTAACCAATTTAAGACCGACTGCCGATCCGAGCACCATAGCGATAAACAGAATTCTTAGGGCATTGCGAGGTTCTCCGTAAAACACCATGCCAAGAATAGCACCGCCAGAGGCTCCGATTCCCGTCCATACCGCATATGCTGTCCCCATCGGAAGAGTTTCCATCGCAAGGGACAGGAACAGGAAGCTTAAACCAAACCCGGCTATCAATAAAACCAGTGAAATGAAATTACGGTCTTTGTGCAACTTGTTTATCATCAGCACTCCGATCATCTCAAATACGCCTGCCAAGACAAGAAATACCCAGTTCATTATAGCTGCACCTCCTTATTCTTCTCTTTACTTAGCATTTTAAGCCCAATTACGCCGAGTAAAAGTACACCAATGAGTATCATTTTTCCGGTTTGCACAGGTGCATTAAACAAAACAATCTCTGCAAGCACTGTACCTGCGGTACCCAGGCCAACGAAAACTGCGTATACGGTTCCCACGGGCAGTGTCCGCGAAGCTGCAATCATTAAGGAAAAACTAATGATAATCGCAACGAGTGTAAGCCCCCATTCCAGCAGACCACTGGCATGTTTCAATCCAATGACCCAACCCACTTCAAACAAAGCAGCAATCACAACCGACATCCATGTTTTATTCATTCCTGTAACACTCCTTCTCTAATTCATTTTTTTCACCTAGTATGGGTAAATTAGCGTAAAAACAAAAAAAGCCCGGGAAACAAACTGCATGTAGCAGTTCATCTCCCAGGCTTTTATCCCTCCGTGGCACAACCAACAGGTTGCGGGTTTTCTCTCGGACCAGACCGACACAACCGCCGCGGAACCCTAGAAAACCTGTTTTTATTCTAATGTGTCTCCAATTATACACACTTCTACTATCTTGGCAACCCTAATATTATGGTCATGCCATTTATTTAATAATGATGCCCATTAATCCTACAAATGTAGCGGCTTGATGTGGTGAGATCACACAGCCGTTGAGATCTTCCATGGTCAGCACCAAGGAGTCAAATTGGCAATCGCTAAGATCCAAATCCTTCATTTTGGTCCCCGTCATGGAAGCTTGGTCGATGTTACATTGACTGAACTCCATTTTTTGAAGTGCAAGATAGGCAAAGTCCGCACCAATCAAGGAACATTCCGAGAAGGAGACCTGTTTCAGATGGGCAAAACGGAAATTGCTGTAGTCTCCTAAGCCATGAAGGAAATTGACATTTTGCAATCGACTATTGGAAAAATCAGTTCCGACAAACTTGCAGTTATGCCATTCGATCCGGTGCATGAAGGCACCAGAGAGATTGACATTGGAGAAATCGCAGTGTTCGAACCGGACGTCGGTGAATTCAAATTGTTCCAAGGTAGACTCCGAGATCGTCACATGTCTAAATACAACATTTTCAAAGGAAACCTTACTCGCTTCCTGTTGATCCAATGTAATATTCTCGATCAGTTTGTGTTTGTACTCCACTTTGGATTCGAGAAATACAATCGTTTCCGGTTCGAGCAACTGCTCCTGAAGCTTTGGTTTGTCCACTCTCATACCGCATTCCCCTATTCCTTAACAGCTACGACTCGCAATCGGCTTCTGTCCAAATACCATTGTCCATCCCGCATCAGTTGTGGCTGTACTTTTTTCTCAACAGCTTCCATAATAACATCCTGTACCGCAGGTGTGATACCGCTGAATAAATACTCTGCAAAGCTGGTCAACCACTTTCTGGCACCTGGCTTGAACGGGGTAAATTGGTCCACGTGCTGGGCCAGACTAACTCGAAAACCGTTTTGCTCCAGTAAATTCGCATATTCGCCAATGGTTGGGTGATACCACGGATTCCGACCTTCCCATTTGTATCCACGGGCATCCAGTTCTTCCCGTACCGCTGTAATTAATATAGCTGTGTTGCCATTTGCAGCAAACTCAGCCACGAATCGCCCGCCCGTCTTGAGCGCTAACTGTATTGATTGTACTACAGCTGGTGCATCCTTTATCCAATGCAGAACGGCATGAGAGAAAACCGCATCAAACAGTTCTTCTGTCTGATAATCACAAGCATTTTCGACTTGAAAATTTATATCCGGGTATTTCTGTTTAGCTTGCCTAATCGTATCCTCTGAAAAATCTATACCTGCTGGCAGTGCTCCTGCCGCTGCAATTTTGGCTGTCAGATCCCCGTTGCCGCAACCTACATCAAGGATTCTTTCCCCATGTGATGGCTGGAGCAAGGATAAGATAGGTGTTCCCTGTAACGTTGTAAACGGAATGGAATGACCACTCCACGGTTCGTTCGCTTGATCGGATGAATGTCCGTTATTCATAGAATATAATCTCCTCTTCAATCAAGGATCTAATGTATCTATAATAACTTTAATATAACGAAACTGTCAATTCACTTCTAAGATCATTATAAAAAAATAGCCGCCGGGTGGCGACCTTAACATTAAAAATTCGGATCATCTGAAATTTCCTATTTCAATGCACGTTTTCTCCTTGAATTTGTTTTGTAAAAGGATGTTGTCTCCACCTCTTCGGAAACGAGCTCTAACCAGCATGTGAAGTATATATCTCGATGTACGGAATTCTCTTCCAACTTGATCTGTGATTCGAGCCTGTCAATCAAAATTCCCCTGACCTGGATTGATAACCACTTCATCACCTTGTTCACCCAACTTTTCAAATAAACTTTAATTGCTTGACTCTGTTAACATACTCTTAGTATGCCGAGTCATGGGTTGCGAGCGGTATATCAATCGTCTTAATTGATTGCCTGATCCTCTCAGGCCCCCTTTTGGTTCTGTACGGTAAGCTTTATAATGTAACTAGGTTAAACCCGTGAGGAGGAATACGTATGACCGAAGAATTATCTCAACCAAAACAGGAATTGAGTGACCTGATTGAACGCCATTCCAATCATAATGGTGCAATGGAAACGGCGATTCCTTCCCTGTTTGTTTATCACCATTCAAGGATTAGCGAGCCAGCATACAGAGTATATAAACCTTCATTTTGTGTGATTGTTCAAGGGTTGAAAGAAGTATTGCTCGCGCAGGAGCGTTATGAATATGGACCTTCCAATTATCTGATTGCTTCCATGAATCTCCCGGTTATCGGGCAGATTATCAAGGCATCCGCCGATGCACCCTACTTAAGTCTCAAGCTTGAATTCACACCGAACCAAATTCTCGAAGTACTGAACGAATGCAATATCAAGGTAACTTTCAACGAAAACGCCAGACGAGCCATGTTCGTAGGTCAGATGGAATCGTCCATTGAGGACGCTGTACTCCGGCTTGTCCGATTGCTGGATACGCCGGGAGAAATTCCGTTCCTTGCTCCGTTATACGTTAAAGAAATTCTGTTCCGCCTCCTTCAGGGACCCTACGGAGGAGAATTGGCGCAGATTGCAGTGGAAGGCAGCAGCACATATCGGATTAGGGAATCGATCGAGTACATCGTTCACCATTGGGAACAGCCATTTCGCATTGAAGATCTGGCTGAGACCGCCAGCATGAGCGTCTCTTCATTCCATCGTCACTTCAAAGAGATCACAGCCATGAGCCCATTACAATTCCAGAAACAATTAAGATTACAGGAAGCCCGGCGACTCCTGATGGCCGAATCTGCAGATGCAGCAGATGTAGCGTTCCGGGTTGGCTACGAGAGTGCCTCTCAATTTAGCCGCGAATATGCACGCATGTTCGGTGCACCGCCAAGAGCTGATATCCGACGGTTGAAAGAGAAATATGATATCGTCTTGAGTGAATAACCGAGATATGCACTCTCTATCTCAAAAAAGCAAACCAAAAGAGGACAACCCCAACGGGTTGTCCTCTTTTCAGTAAATTCAAATTTAAACCAATGCTTCGACCCGTTCAGGCACGTGGATCTCTTCGTGCAATAATTGAGCGATGTCACGAGTCAGTGCATCCACATTCTCCTGCCGAGTTGCCCAGCTGGTACAGAATCGCACCGCACTGTGTGTATCGTCAACCTTTTCCCAGAAGGAGAACGTATAACCACTGCGTAATTTCTCAAGCAACAGATTAGGTAGAATCGGAAACTGCTGGTTGGTTGGTGAGTCGTATAGGAAGCGTACTCCCTGCTGTTCGAGTGAATCATGAATTCTCAAGGCCATATCCACGGCATGACGGGAAATATCAAGATACAGACCGTCTTCGAACAAGGTTTCGAATTGGATTCCGAGCAATCTGCCCTTGGCGAGCAGACCCCCTTTTTGTTTGATCATATAACGAAAATCAGGTTTGAGCGCATCATTCAGGATAACAACCGCCTCTCCCATCAATGCCCCAATCTTGGTTCCGCCGATGTAAAATACATCGCACAAGCGTGCAAGATCAGCAAGTGTCATATCGCAATCTAGGGAGGCAAGTGCATATCCAAGACGTGCTCCATCCACGAAAAATGGAAGACCACATGCTCTGCTGACTGTATGCAATGCTTGCAGTTCTGCCTTACTGTACATCGTTCCATTCTCTGTTGGCTGAGATATGTAGACCATGCCTGGCTGTACACAATGTTCCGGTGACGACTCGTTCATGTGCGCATCGTAGACTGCCCTAACCTGCTCTGGCGTGATCTTTCCGTCCTCGCTTGGAACCGTGAGCACCTTATGCCCCGTAGCTTCAATAGCTCCCGTCTCATGAACCGCAATGTGTCCAGATGTCGCAGCAATTACACCTTGAAATGGACGCAAAATAGAGGCAATCACCGTTGTATTCGTCTGTGTACCACCAACCAAGAAATGAACATCAGCCTGCTCATTGTCACAGGCCTGACGAATAAGCATTCTCGCACGTTCACAGTGTTCATCCGTACCATACCCGCTCGTCTGTTCCATGTTGGTTTCCATCAGTTTTTGTAAAATACGTTCATGCGCACCTTCATTATAATCACATTCAAATCGTATCATCGTGTTGTCTCTCCTGCTTTCTTGTTCAACTTCTCTTGTATGTTCATCATGGAGGTGTATACCTCTTGAATTTCTTCTTCATTCAATTCTTGCATTAATTTCAGAATCTGTTGGTCGGATCGATCATTCAATTGGGCATACAGTTCCTCACCCTTGGCTGTCAGACGAATCAGACTGACCCGGCTGTCGGCAGCAGAATCCACTTTCACCAGCAGTCCTTCCTTGGACAGCTTGTTCACGATTCGGCTCATATAACTGCGATCAATAGTCAGTGTATCCACCAAATTGTTCGCAATGCTCTCTCCCCGAATTCCAATCTCAATAATGACCCGTACTTCTGCAAACGAATAACCTGTTCCGAGAATATGCTTGTCGAGTACACCGAGTATGTTGGTATAAAAACGGTTAAAACGTCGCATGTCAGCCAGTATATCTGGATTTATGTACTGAGAGTCGATGTCAAACCCTCCTTTTTAGTGGACATTGTCAACATTATAATAATCACGTTTGTGGACGTTGTCAACATTATCTTTTCCTTAGCATTTGATAACCTCATTTTTAACATCCAAACAGAAAAAAAACCGCGCATAAGCGCGGCAAGGTTTACTTCATTTAGGTACAAGGTTGTACTGTCATCGGAGTGGCCAATGTAAATTCAATTTACATGGATTAAGAGTGACTATATTGCACCTGATGAAGACGGCTATATATGCCTCCAGCGGCGACCAATTCCTCATGGTTACCCTGTTCAGCGATGCCATCTGTGTTCACTACGATAATTCGATCCGCATTCTTGATCGTCGTCAGTCTGTGCGCAATCACGAGTGTTGTTCTACCCACCGACAATTCTGCGAGTGATTGCTGGATAAGTGCTTCCGTTTCCGTATCCAAAGCAGAGGTTGCCTCATCCAGAATAAGAATGGGTGGATTTTTCAGGAACATACGAGCAATGGATAACCGTTGTTTTTGTCCTCCGGACAGCTTCACTCCACGCTCTCCAATGACCGTATCCATACCGTCTGGCAACGTAAGAATTAATTCCTCCAACGAGGCACGACGGGCGGCATCCCAGATTTGTTCATCCGTTGCACGCAGGTCACCATAAGCAATATTCTCCTTAATGGTCCCCGAGAACAAAAACACATCCTGTTGAACAATTCCGATATGCTTGCGCAACGATTGAAGTTTAACGTCCCGAATATCCACACCATCTACAGTGATGCGACCCTCTTCTACCTCATAGAATCGTGGCAACAGGCTGCAGATCGTCGTCTTGCCTGCTCCCGAAGGCCCAACAAAAGCCACCGTTTCGCCTGGTCGAACGGACAGACTGATATCACTCAGAATACGCCGACTGGATTCATATCCGAACGAGACGTTCTCAAAGCGAATATCACCCTTCACACTTTCGAATTCAACGGCGTTTTTGCTATCCGCAATTTCAGGTTCTGTATCAATAATCTCCAGATACCGTTTGAAACCAGCGATGCCCTTTGGATAACTTTCTATGACGGCATTGATTTTCTCAATCGGGCGGAAGAAGATATTGGATAAAAGCAGGAAGGCCATAAAGTCACCCATATTGATTCTGCCATCGATATAAAACCAAGCCCCGCTGATCATGACAAACACCGTAACCAGTCGCATCATCATATAACTGACCGAGATACTTTTCGCCATCGTTTTGTAGGCAAGCAGTTTGGTTTTACGGAAATTCTGATTATCCACCGCAAAAAGCTCTTTCTCATGTTCTTCGTTGGCGAACGATTGCACAACACGCATGCCACCAACGTTATCTTCAATGCGTGCATTGAAATTGCCGACGTCTCCGAAAAGTCGCCGATACGTTTTCGTCATCCGCCCGCCAAATACGATAATGACCCAAGCCATAATCGGGATAATGATAAAGGTAAGCAGCGCAAGCTCCAGATTAATGTTAGCCATCAGCCAGAACGATCCGATTAACGTCATCACTGCGATGAACACATCTTCCGGTCCATGGTGAGCCACCTCACCGATATCATTCAGATCATTCGTCAGATGACCAATTAAGTGGCCTGTTTTACGATTATCAAAGAAACGGAAGGACAACTTCTGCAAGTGAGCGAACATCTTCTCACGCATGTTGGTCTCAATATTAATGCCAAGCATATGTCCCCAATATGTAACGACATAGTTCAATACGGTATTAAGTGCATAGATGGATAACAGCACAACGCAGGCAAGCATAATAAGAGGCCAATCCTGACCTGGCAACAATTCATTAATGAATTTGCTTACGGCAAGGGGGAAAGCCAACTCCAGAAGCCCTGCGAGTACAGCGCATCCAAAATCAATTAAAAACAGTTTTTTATAGGGACGATAATACGAAAAAAAACGACGAATCATACTTATTCACTCTCACTCTCCAGATCCTTATTGGGAATTACATCTTCATTTTGCAACTCGAAAAGGTGAATATACTCGTCGATGACCTGATCAATGGCTTTCAACTCCCCACTAATCATTGGGCGAATATGTTCGTACTCCTCCTGTCCAAGTTGTCTGGCGAGCGTCGTTCTTCGATTCTGCATCTGCTCCAGAAATACAAGAATCCGACCGCGGCGGAATGTTTGCGCACCATGGCCCCGTTTTCCCTGATGTTCACCATGTCCTCTGCCACGTCTTGAACGCTCGCCACGTTGCTCATTTTCACTCATATCACGTTTCGGACGCTCACCTTGACGTACACTTCGATCCGTTTCATTCATATCACGATCTCTCATTTTGCCACCTCCATTGCGCGTATACATTTGTATACAACGCATTCATGTATACGATTGTATACGCGATGACAAGAGGTGTCAACCTTAATTTTCCAATAAAGTAACACGCATGTATGTTCATCATCTCTTCAACCAAAAAAAGCCGCGATTTCGCGACTTCTTTGGTTGGCGACACTACTTTATCTCACTCATAAACTTCCTATATTCTTGAACCATTTCTTTGGATCGGGTGTGATGCAAATAATGATCTCCCTCGAATGTCATCACTTTTCCATGCACAGAATCTTTGACTTGCTCTTCATGCAAGGGAATCCATCCTTCCGTTTCCGTATCATTCGCTTGTAAAAAGAAAATCACAGGAAGATCTTTGGGGAAGGACAAGTTCTCAGCTGCTTTGAAATTAGGACCGAAATTTTCGCCTTCATTCAGGTTGTTCGGATTAAACGTATTTTTGAGTGAAAGTATTCTAATTTGTTCTCTGGTTTCATCATCAACGTTAGGTGCAATCAATTGATCAGGGGCCAGTTTCATTAACAATCGGTAGAATCCTGATTTTTTAAGCAGTTTGTACGTTTCGGTTGGAAATGGATCATCATTACCACCCTGCGTTGGAACGCTGCTATCAATCCCGACAAAGGCACTTACTTCGTTTGGATATTTGTTTACATAATCCAGTCCGTAAATTCCTGAAATGGAGTGACCCATGAGCGTGTAATGATGAATATTAAGCTGCTGTAACGCTTCGTGAATTTCATTAACCATATTTTCAGTTGTACGCTCTTTTTCAGTTACATCACTTAATCCATAACCGAAAGGCTCAATGACAACAACTTTGTAAAATGGCGATAGCTCATCAATTAGCGGTTTAAAATCAAGGGCTGGGGCTGGTGTTCCATATCCGGGAAGTAATACGACCGTTTCTTCGCCTTTTCCTTGAATTAACACATTCATGTTTTTCCCGTCAACCGCTACGGACTGACCATAGGGTTTTATCTTCCCTTCCTCCGATTTATTGCTAAACACATTAACGATAAAAACAGTGGCAATAAATAATGCAATAGCGATAACAATGGCTCCGAATATTTTGAGCAAAATGATTAATATTTTTTTCATCATGATGGTTCTCTCCTGTTGAGTTCGTTTGTTGTACAACTGTTTGGAGCTCCATTCATATTACTTCTTTAATGAAATTTCAAATCGGGAGCCAGCCTCACCTGCAAATACAATACGGCCGTTTTCCGGTAAGACAACTTCGTTCTTACCGCTGACCACGGTGTAATTGATACAAATTCCCGTCTGGTCGTATACGGCAAAGGCGCTATTTGCGGGTATTTTCACCGTCATGACTTTTCCTTTCGCATTCACTGGTACCGAAAACCATTTAGCGTATCCATCTGCTTGAATGGTTGTTGCGGATTGTTTACCCGGATAGATGGGTTTTACAAGTTCCTCACTGGCGTATACATAACCCAAAGCTGTAAGATACTCTCCTCCGTCCTTTTTAGAGAAATGAATGGCCATCGTATCGCGTCCGGCAGTACCCGGAATTTGTAATGGATTAACTGCTTCATTTGCTCCAATAATCTTATTATTGGACATATAGCCTGGATTCTCTTGATTCAGCTGAATAGGCAGGATTGATGAAGCATTGAGATAGACCATGGATGTGTATTTCTCATTCACCAGGTAATATTTTTTACCATCACGCTTTTCCCATGCGGCCGTAACCTCTTTGGATAATTCATTGGCTTCAAGCTTCTCCGCATTATATTCTGAGAAAGCCAGCTGTCCGAGCCCTGGAACGGATATATAAGATCGAGACCACAGGTAGGTATTCCCGTTTTTCTCCACAACGAATTTCAACTTTTCTGTACCTTCGTCGTTAACAAAAGTACCATCTGCTGTATAGGTGTATTCTTGAGCCGGATTGCTCGGAGCAGTAAGTGAAGATACAGTCAGTTGTCCAGCCGGATTTATTTTGATCTTCGTAACTGAATTATTGCCACCATATATACCTGCAAACTTGGAGATTTCCATAGGCATTTCTGCCTTCACGGGTACGCCAAATGATTTTTCCGGCTTCCGTTCTGTAATAACTCCCTTTTCCTCAAGTGCGCTGAGTAATAATTCATTCGCAATGAATTGATTGGTTAAGCTCGACCCGCCCGAAGAGATTACGGCTGCAGCCATGTTGTGTTCCGGGAGTACCGTTAATGAAGACTGATAAGATAACGTATCTCCGCCTTTCATAACAGCCTTTATGCCGTATTCATTGAATGGGAACAAATTCACACTATCCCACCCTAACCCGTAAGACATAAGCGTATCGCTATCCTCTGACCACATGCCTCTTTTATACTCTTCTTGCTCCATAGCTTGTACAGACTTACTGGAAAGAATGCCCTTGACCTCTCCCGTGAAGATTCGTGAGAATTTGACCAGATCTTCAGCGGTGGAATACAGACCTCCAGTCGCGATGATATTATAATTCTCTTTTGGAAGTTGTCCCGCATAAAAAGGGGAATAGATTCCCGCCATTTCTGTCGGGTTAACCACATCCTGTGGCGTCTTGGTATGATTCATATCCAAAGGCTCCGTAAAATACTTGTGTATAAATGCGGTATAACCCATGCCACTAACTCTTTCGACCAAAATCTCGGCTAATGTAAAGCCATCGTTGCTGTAGACGGAGTATGCGCCGGGATCTGCCTTCAGGTTTTGATTCGCCAATTGCTCCAGTAATGTATCATGTGAATACGTGTCATTATCTCCGTACAAGGTGGCATTGTTGAATGAACTTCCCAGAAGACCGGAGGAATGATTTAGCAACATGCGGGGTGTGATCTGTTTGTATCGGTTATCTTTCATTTTAAAGTCAGGCATATAGTTCACAACAGGCACATCCAAATCGATTTTGCCTTCGTCAACCAGCTTCATTACAGCGGCAGTAAGCATCATTTTACTGGTTGAACCGATACCATAGATGGTGTTCGAAGTAAGAGGCACCTTATCGTTTAGATCGTTCTTGCCCGTTTGACCAGACACCACAATTTCTCCACCATCGATGAGTGCATATTGAAGACTCGTCGTACCGTACGTCTCGGTTAGTAGTTTGGCTTTTTCGATCACGGCTTTCTTCGTTGTCTCATACGTAAGTTCACTGTTGTTATTCATGGCAGCCGGTGCGGCCATTGCAGATAGCGGGGCTAACATGGTTAATACTAGAGTTAAAGCTGCAATTGAAGTTCGTTTTTTGCCTGTTCTCTTGACCACGTTCATTTTCTCTTGTTGTATCATTGCATCTTCTCCTGTCAGTATCTCTTAATTAGAGTATCTTGCTTTGGTGCTAAAATAAGCTTAACGAATATAAATGTACTGCTCGTGACGTCTATATGAACCGAATATGAACAGGCAAAATAATTTGAATACATCATGATTCATGATCCTGGATTCTTCCTTTTTTCGCCATAAAAATATCCCCTTTAAGTAGACACTTAAAGGGGATAAACACTCGTCTATTTCAATGAAATTTCAAATTTGGAATCCACGTCACCTGCAAATACAATGCGGCCGTTTTCAGGTAAAACAACCTCATTTTTACCGCTGATGACGGTGTGATTAATACAAACACCCTTTTGATCATATACGGCAAAGGCGCCATTTGCAGGCATCTTCACCGTCATGACTTTTCCTTTCACCGTTGCGGGTATCGAAAACCATTTCGCATACCCGTCTGCTTGAATCGTAGTTACCGATTGTTTGCCCGAATAGAGTGGTTTTACAAGCTCCTCACTGGCGTATACGCTACCTACGGCTTCAATGTACTCTACTCCATTCTTTTCGGAGAAATAAATCTCCTTGGTATCACGTCCAGCCATGCCAGGGATTTGCAGCTCCGTGACTGCTTTGTTGGCTCCAATAATCTTACTATTGGACATATACCCTGGAGTCTCTTCGTTCATATGAAAAGAGAGAATTGGTGATGAATGGAGATAGACCGTTGATGTATATTTCTGATTGATCACGTAATATCTTTTACCTTCACGCTGCTCCCATGAGGCGGTAATGTCCTGGGGTAATTCATTGGCTTCCAGCTTCTCCGCTGTATATTCGGAGAAAGCCAACTGTCCAAGTCCTGGCAAGGATATATAAGAGCGAGACCACAGATACGTGCTTCCGTTCTGCTCCGTCACGAATTTCAACTTTTCTGTGCCTTCATCGTTCACAAAAGTACCATCCGCTGTATAGGTATATTCTTGAGCCGGATTACTCGGAGCTGTGAGTGAGGATACAGTCAGTTGTCCAGCATGATTCATTTCGATCTTCTTAACCGAATTATTAGCACCGTATATGCCGGCATTCATGGATACTTCTTTAGGCATATCCGCCTTCACGGGCACGCCAAATGATTTTTCCGGCTTCCGTTCTGTAATGATGCCCTTTTCCTCAAGTGCGCTAAGTAATAATTCACTCGCAATGAACTGATCTCTGGCACTTGTCCCACCTGATGAGGTAACGGCTGCAGCCAGATTATATTCCGGCAGTACGATTAATGAGGAGTGATACGATATCGTATCCCCACCTTTCGTAATGGCCTTGATGCCATATTCACTGAATGGGAACAGGTTCACACTATCCCACCCTAACCCGTAAGATATAGACGTATCGCTTTCCTCCGGCCACATGCCTCTTTTGTATTCTTCTTGCGCCATGGCTTCGACCGACTTACTGGAAAGAATACCTTCGACCTCTCCCGTGAAAATTTGTGAAAATTTCACCAGATCTTCAGCCGTAGAATAGATGCCTCCCGTAGCGATGATATTATAATTCTCTTGTGGAAGCTGACCTTCAACCAAAGGAGAATAGATTCCCGCCATGTCTGCCGGGTCAACCACATCCTGTGGTGTTTTGGTATGCTTCATATCCAGAGGCTCCGTAATATAGTGGTGTATAAAATTCGTAAAACTCATGCCGCTGACACGTTCAACCATAATCTCGGCCAGCGTAAAACCGTCGTTACTATACACCGAATATGCCCCCGGATCTGCCTTCAGGTTTTGCTTCGCTAATTGATCGAGAAACGTATCGTGTGAATACGTATCATTATCCCCGTACAATGTAGCATTGCTACCCGTGCTGCCTAGCAGACCGGAGGAATGATTCAACAGCATGCGCGGTGTGATTTGTGTGTAGCGATGATCTTTCATTTTAAAATCAGGTAAATAGTTCACAACAGGCAGATCCAAGTTAATCTTTTCCTCATCAACCAGCTTCATTACAGCGGCTGTAAGCACCATTTTGCTAGTTGATCCTATGCCATAGATCGTATTGGAAGTAAGTGGCACCTTGTCCTTTAGATCGTTCTTGCCTGTCTGACCAGACACCACAATCTCTCCACCATCGATTAATGCATACTGCACACTGGTCGTATCATACGTCTCGGTAAGGATCTTCGCTTTCTCGGCTACTATTTTCTTGGTTGGTTCATACGTCAGATTGCTGTTGTTACTCGTAGCTGGTGCGGCCATGACTGACATTGGAGCTAACATCGTTAACACCAGCGTTAGGGCGGTGATTGAAGTGCGTTTTCCCTTTTGTCGTCCCATTCACATCATCTCCTGAGTTTACATGTTTGTTTTGGTTGATTAGAGCTCTTCTGGGTCTACAAATTTCACCTCCGGATACAAATCGTTCGGTCCCTGAATCAAATCTCCACCGGTACCTTTCAGTTGCTTGTTAAAGAAATCGAGTACATATTCGTTTACGATGTTTGATCCTCTTTTACCATTGATATCTCCTGTGATCCCGGACAGTTTAACCAGCTCCGAATAGAATTGAAGGTCCGTGAAATTGAAGTGCTGGGTTCCTTCTACATACATTACACGTCCCCCCTGATTGATCACATTTTTCATAATGTGCAGCTCATCTGAAAGAGATTTGGTTACTTCATCATCCGAAGTTCTATCCTTTTCAAAATTGGCTAACCAGTCTTCAAAACTTCCCGATCGGATGAACATAAACGGCTTGTTTATATCATCTCTATTTTCCACTTCATATAATGACCCATCCATATTAACCCCAGCCTTGATTCGAGGATCTAAATACGTTGCATTAAACGCGGTTGCACCCCCAAAAGAATGACCCATCGCGCCGATGTGATCTAGATCTATTTTTCCTTTAAACTGACTTTCGATTGCACCTGAATTCAGCTTTACGATTTGATCGATTACAAACTCCACGTCTTTCGTCCATATATCCCCTGTTTTTGTACGTTCATCTAGTGTAGTCGTACTTTTTTTATAATCCGTTACACGGCCGTCTGGAAAAAGGGTAGCAAAGGTGCTATACGTATGATCGATGGTGACCACGATATACCCATGACTGGCCAGATTCTCGGCCTGTGATGCATGTAGAACTCTACTGGTTCCCATACCATGAGATAGTAGTACCAAGGGATAAGGACTTGCAGAAGGTACTATTTCTACATTTTCATAAGAGTTGGTTTGACTATACTTCCAGTAGTTGAGCACAAATTCAGGCAGTTTTAAAGAAGTAGAGAAGCTCTGAATATACTTTTTGAACATTTCTTTATCTTTTGGAAACAGCGTGTCACGCTTGTTGTTATTCATGTTCTCAGTAGGGTACCAGAATTGAACCATTAGTTCCCTCTTGTCGCTTTGATCTTCAGTGAAGGCTTCGTCTCTGTTCTGGTCTGTTAAATGAAATGTTTGAGTACCTACTTTCTCCGGACCATCAAGCTTCGGCAAATTAAAGACAGGTAAGTATACAGACAAGACAGTAGAACCAACAAGCAGAATGACGATTAAGGAAGATAAACTATATTTCAACAACTTCCCTATTTTTAGAGTGTTCATCTTTTGGAAATGTCTCAATAAAACGATGATTATGAATAAGGCAGTCATGATATATACCACAAGCAACTGCCATCGGTATCCCTCAACCAGCAATTGAACTACGAGTATAACGCTACTTCCGATCCCCACACCCAAGCCTGTTTTCTTTGCACTTCTTTTAATAAATAGTAGGTCTATGAGTAAAGCCAAACAGGATAAAACTAAAAGTATCTCAAATAATCTCATTTAAATGCCTCTCTCATCACGGCAACGGCCGAATTGATCATATTATGGAAAAACCGTCCTACAGGACGGTTCTTCATATTCGTTAATGCATATCTGTTAAGTCACGAGTATACTTTTATACCCTATTTATTTCGCTTCGTTCAAAAAAGCTCTAACGTCTTCAGCAATTTTTTTGAATTGAGTATGGTGTAAATAATGTGAACCATCCATGGTGATTACTTTCCCATGTACCGAATCTTTGATCTGTCCTTCATGTAATGGAATCCATCCTTCTACCCCTTCATTATTCGCTTGTACAAAGAGAAGAAGTGGAAGATTTTTAGGGAAGCTTAAACCTTGAGCACCTTTAAAATTGGAATAAATATGATCCATCTCGTTTAATGACGTGGGATTATACATGTTTTTATTCGAGATCATTTTCATCTGCTCAACCGTCTGTTCATCGAATGCAAGTCCCTCATAGGGGTCCGCACCCGCCTTCATCATTAATCTTAAGAGACCTGTATTTCGGAGAAAAGCAAACGTTTTTAATGGGAACTTCGCATCTGTAATACTTGGTTGGGTAGAAACGCTGCTATCAATACCGACAAAAGCAGTTACCTCATCCGGATATTTGTTCACATAGTCAATGCCGTAAATGCCTGCAATGGAGTGACCCATGAGCATGTACTGATGAATATCAAGTTGCTGTAGAGCTTCATGAACTTCACTTACGATATTCTCTGTGGTTCTTTCTTTTTCAGTTTCATCACTTAATCCATAACCGAAAGGCTCAACTGCAACAACTTTGTAAAATGGAGATAACTCATCGATAAGCAACTTGAAATCAAGCACTGGTGTTGCTGTTCCATAACCGGGCAGAAGTACAATCGTTTCCTTGCCTTCACCTTGAATGAACACATTCATATTTTTCCCGTCTACAGATACATGCTGACCATAAGGTTCTATCTTTTTCGCCTCTGAATTGCTACTGATCACATTGGTGATATAAACAATACCTAGAAAAAGAATAATGGCGATTACGATTGCTCCTAGTACTTTAAGTATAATATTTCGTACCTTCTTGACCCTGGTTCTATTCTTGGCTTTCTTTCCTTCTGGTTGTGTCAATCTGATCTTCTCCTGTCTTGAACTGTTTGTTCATTTATCTTCTTTACTTCTAATGAAATCTTATCCAATGAAAGTGTACTGCCCGTGACGTCAATATGAACTGAATATGAACAAGCAAGAAAATGTTGCGACGTTACTGACACGGGAGCCTATACCTGATGGAGTTATTGAACTCCCACCATAAAACTCCTGAATTGTTCAGCTATTTCTTTGGCATGGGAACGGTATAAATAATGATTTGCTTCCAGCAGCACCATTTCACTACGCACAGAGTCCTCTATTAACTTCTCATGTTCGGGAACCCAATTGTCCACTGCCGGATGATGCTTTTGTACAAAGAAAAGAACCGGGAGATTGACAGGCAACGTTAGCTGTTCAGCTGTTTTAAAGTTGGAATACATGCTTACAATCTCGTTTAATTGTGTTGAATTAAACATGTTCTTTTGTATCAAAATGTTCAATTGTTCTTTGGTTTGTTCATCATACGGGAGCCCAGCATATGGATCATCACTCATTTTTAATTGCAAACGTGGGAAACCCAAGTTACGGTACCATGTAATCGGTACGATTTCTGATGCTTCAACCTTCTGTTCACTAATCGCGGGAACACTGGTGTCCAGCCCAACGTATGCACTTACTTCATCTGCATATTTGTTCACATAATCCAGACTATAGATGCCCGAGATGGAATGACCCATGAGGATGTAACGATCAATATGTAGACTCTGTAACGCTTCATGAATTTCACTGACGATATTCGCTGTACTGCGTTCCTTTTCGGTCTGATCGCTCAATCCGTAACCAAAAGGCTCAACGACGACAACTTTATAATCGGGAGATAACTCTGAAATCAGTGGCTTAAAATCAAGAGCAGGTGACGCCGTTCCAAAGCCAGGCAAAAGAACAATCGTTTCCTCACCTTCACCTTGAATGAACACATTCATATTTTTCCCGTCCACAGATACATGTTGACCATACGGCTCCATTCTTTTTTGCTCCGAATAACTACTGATTTTGTTAACGGTATACACCGTGGCTATAAAAAGTAGGATTACGATAACGATTGCGGCAAGCACTTTAAGCAAAATGCCTAACACTTTCTTTGTTTTGCTTTTATTTTGACTCTGACTCTGTACTCCTTTGTCTCCTTGATGTTTCACGTTCATCTGCTCCTATCCTCATCTGTATATTGGTTTAACAGGTTGCTAATGCAAGCCTAACTAACAAAGATGTACTCCCTATGACATTAATATGAACGGAATATGAACAAGCAAAAAAATGCCATGTGTAACATACAAGGAAGCTTGCATGTTACACATGGCATAAAAATTCGGTTTAGATACTCCGATGGTTATTCTATTCATTCACCTTTCCAGTGAGTTTAACTATCCGTTGGTGGATGGATGGGCAACGTGATTATAAAGGTCGTGCCTTGACCAGGTTCGCTTTCCACTCGGATGTCACCCTGATGAAGCGATACGATCTGTTTAACGATTGCTAGTCCCATACCACTCCCGTCATATTTACGACTGTGGGAACGATCTGCCTTGAAAAACCGGTCGAATATACGTTTTTGGTCATCCATCGGAATACCAATGCCCGTGTCGGATATTCGAATAGTCACATTTTTGAAATCCTCTTCGATACGGACTTTAATCATACCGCCATCTTCGGAAAACTTGATGCTATTTCCGATAATGTTGGTCCATACCTGATTTAACTGATCGTGGTCAGCCGTTACCTTAACGTTCTCTAAATCAAGCTCAAAATGAATGTTGCGCCCCGACCATTGCGGCTGAAGCGCCACGATGACCCGCCTGATCTGTTCATCAAGACTTAAGGAGCTCAGCCGCAGTTGCTGGGATTGCGATTCAAGCAAACTCAGCTTGAGCAGGCTATCGCTCATTTTGGACATTCGTTTCGCTTCGGAGATGATAATATCCAGGTAACGGTTTCGCTCTTGCTCCGAGAGGTTAACTTGCTTCAGTGCCGAAGCGTAACCGGATATCGAGGTGAGTGGAGACTGAACCTCGTGCGAAACATTCGTAACGAATTCCCTGCGCATCTGCTCCAGCTGCTTCAGATCGTGCATCATTTCTTCAAAGCTGCGAGCCAACGTACCAATCTCAGTCGTTTGCTTAATGTTCAGCTTGACGTTGAAATCTCCAGCTGCAATCCGCTTGGTCGCTTTGGTCAATTTCTTGATCGGTCTCACCAGATATACAGAAGCAACAAGAATCAACAAGCTTCCTGCAATCAACGAACAGCTTGCAAAGATTAAGCCCCACCTGATCACAAAAGAGGTTGAAGGCGGCGCAAGTGTTTCCAAAAATATCCCTTTCGTTCCCGTCTCCGTTTTCAACGGTAACCCTAAGAACCCTGTAGCAATCCCACTCGTTGTTTCTTGAACAACGCCCCCATCTAACACTTTCTTTAGTTGCTCGCTCGTCACAGCAGCAGACTTATGTCCGTTAAGCTTTCCGTAAGACTTGAACTCACCTGATGCTTCGTAAATTCGAATATGATACGAGCTGAGCTGTTTCATTCCACTGACGTACAAGTCCGCTTCACGCACTGGAAGAGCCTTATAAATCTGTACAACGTCTTGCCCGAAGTTTCGTAGGTTAATTTGAGCGTTTTCGTTCAACTTTTCTTCGAATATCCAGGTAGACACAAAAAATGAAATGACCGTACCAGCGATGACAGACCCCAGAAAGGTCAGTACCACACGAATATATATGGATCGAATCATTCATGGACCTCAAGTCTGTACCCTAGCCCACGCACCGTTTCAATTCGAAAATCAGGTGTAGTTGCGAATCGTTCGCGCAGACGTTTAATATGTACATCTATTGTTCGATCATCTCCCGCGTAATCAATACCCCATATCTGATCGATCAACTGCTCACGTGTATAGACTTGGCCTGGAGTCCCAGCAAGCTTATACAGAAGTTCAAACTCCTTAAGTGGCAACGTAAGCACCTCCGCGCCTCTCATCACCTTATATGTCTGACGGTCGAGAATTACGTTGCCAAACTGGATTGTATGTGTGGAGCCAATTTTGTATCGTTTCAGTAATGCTCGGACACGTGCGGTCAGCTCCAATGGATCGAACGGTTTCGTTAGGTAATCATCCGTGCCCAGTTCGAAGCCTTTCACCTTCTCCCAAGTCTCACCTCTCGCCGTTAGCATGAGTAATGGGAGGTCGGGATTGGCTCTTCGGAGTTCCTTGCACAGTGCCCAGCCATCCATGACAGGCATCATAATATCAAGCACAACCAGATCAACTGTAGTTTCGCCATACACGGTGAGAGCTTCCTTACCGTCCGCAGCTTCCACAGTGGTGAATCCATCATTTTTGAGAAATAGACAGACAAGTTCGCGAATATTCGCATCGTCGTCAGCAACGAGTATAGTAGCCATAGTTTTTTCTGTCCTCTCTGTTATCTCGTGTAAGTGATTAGTTCAAATTATATAGTAGTTAGCAAAGTAAATAGTAAAACAACCTGCTTATAGTAAGTCCACAGCAAACATCGTATGTTCTTTCATCGTTCCCTGGATTGGCACAAGCTGTGATCCATTCTCCTTGAATCCTGCTTTTTGGAGGACACGAATGGAGCCTATATTATCGGGTACAGCGCCAGCTTCGATTCGAGTAATTTCAGTTTCTTGCTTGGCAAATTCCAGCACACATTGCAGGGCTTCGCTCATATATCCTTTTCCTTGATGCAAAATATCCGTTACATAACCAGCGATCCATTTTGGGGTAGAATCCAATATGATCTCGAACAAAGAAATCTCACCGACGAGTTGATTCGTTGTATGTAGAAAAATGCCAAAAGAATAGCGCTTTCCTTCTTCTCTCTTCTTGTTCCAGCTTTCAATGAGTGATCGTTGTCCTTCCAAACTATAGAAAGTCTCATCCCGATTACTCGCAGAGATTTTCTCTATTTCCGCACGATTACGAACTTGTAGATCCAGAAGTAATGAAGCATCTTCCACATTCCAAAATCTCACATAGATACGTTCTGCACTATATTTCATTTACATTATTCCTCCTCTGTTAACGTTAGGTGTAATTGTAGTTTGATTATATCAGGTCATTATACGAGTACGAGCGAATCAACGAGAATTGTTTCGCCAGAAAATGCGGGGAATAAGGCATGTCGTTACGCAGCCAGGCGACAATGGTGCCGATCAGGGCAGAAGAACCATACCAGATTGCAATCTCCTTATGAATGCCGGATTCTTCGAGTTCATCCTCCATCTCGACTCGATCAATTTTGGCTTTGACCAGCGTACTCAACAATTTGAGCAGTCGCTCGGTAAAGATCGGTGTGCGCTTCGTAGCAAGAACGACCTGATAGAATGAGGCGTTCTCAGCAAAATGCTCCAGTAACTTGACCAGAACAGGCCAAGCCTCTTCCGTTCTTTGCTTCTCAAAATGAGGGGCATATTCATCCACGATCCGTTCAATATGCTCGATCATCTCGTCAGCCATCTTCTCCATCATATCGGTGATATCGCGATAATGCAGGTAGAAGGTTACCCGATTGATCGTCGCTCGTTCGGCAATTTTGTTCACTGACAATTTTTCAATATCCATTTCCTGCAGCAATTCAACAAATGCACCTCGAATTAACTGACGTGTTCGCAATATCCTTGGGTCCACGGCTGATTTCTTCTCATCTTTCACGCGTATCCCTCCTTCAAATTTAAACATTACAATTTTAAACAAACAGTCGTTTATTCTTCATTTAAACAACAAATTCAAATTTTGTGTAAAATAAACAACGAAAACACACCATAACGTAAATTGTAATCTGTCCGAATATGTATATAATTCAATAAATACAATGTAAACTATACAACACGTTGTAAATTTAGTCACGCGTGGATTGAAAGGATGAAAAGGATTGAGTCAGGCTAAAGTACAAGATGAATTATCCGTAAAGAAAGGCCCCATCCTGTTTATCATGATTTTGGGAGCCTTCCTTGCAACATTGAATCAAACGATCATGAGTGTCGCTACACCGGAGCTGATGGGTGATTTTAACATCTCCGCCGCAACAGCACAATGGTTAACGACAGGTTACATGCTGGTGAACGGGGTGCTGATCCCCATCACGGCCTACTTCATGCAACGCTTTTCAACCAAGCAATTATTCCAAGCTTCGATGTTTATTTTCCTGATTGGTACCATTGTATCCGCTCTTGCAACTAATTTCGGTACATTGCTGACAGGACGCATGATTCAAGCAGCAGGCGCCGGCATTATCATGCCGCTCTTGATGAACGTTATTTTGACCTTGTTTGCTCCTGAAAAACGAGGATCTGCAATGGGTATGGTTGGTTTTGCCATCATTTTCGCCCCTGCCATTGGGCCTACCCTTGCCGGTTATATTTTGGAGAACTACTCTTGGCAAACCATGTTCTACGGCATGATTCCATTAACTCTTATTGTCATTGCCTTTGCGTTTGTATACCTGAAGAATGTATCCGAACGGGTTAGCACGAAGTTTGACACGATGAGTGTTGTGTTATCCACCATCGGATTCGGCGCGTTGCTGTATGGCTTCAGTAGAGCAGGAAGTCTGGGATGGTCAAGTGCAGAAGTACTCATCTGTATTGCTGCAGGAATTGTGGCTCTTGCCCTGTTTACATGGCGTCAACTCGTATCTGAGACTCCCCTGCTTGACCTGCGGGCTTTCAAGTACAACATGTTCTCCCTGACCACGGTCATCAGTATCGCGATTACAATGATCATGTATGCTGATATGATGTTGCTTCCGTTATATCTCCAGAACGCACGTGGTTACACCGCACTGGAGTCCGGATTATTACTTCTTCCGGGTGCCCTTGTCATGGGCTTCCTGATGCCTGTAGCCGGAAAATTGTTTGACCGATTTGGCGCGAAATGGCTGGCTGTGATCGGGATGGTGATCACCATCGTGACGACAATTGGTTTCATCGATTTAACGGATTCAACCAGTTATGGTTACCTAGTATTAATGTCAACCGGTCGCCGAATTGGTATGGCTTTGCTCATGATGCCGATTCAAACTGCGGGACTTAACCAACTTCCACCAAGACTCGGCGCACATGGTACAGCCATCTCCAACACCGTCAGACAAGTTGCGGGTGCGGTAGGTACTTCATTGCTCGTGAGTGTCATGACTTCCCGTACAACGGCACACGTACAGGATATGATGGCAACTGGTGCAGCCAATGGCCTTACTCAACAACAGCTTGCCACAGAATCCATGATCCAGGGTATCAATGATGCTTATGTCGTGATTATCGGTATCGCTGTCGTGGGATTGGTTCTTTCCTTCTTTATTAAACGCACCAAACAAGCGAAAGAAGAAGAAATCAAACAGGTTGTTAGACAAAAAGTTTCCATGAATTCAAATTAAGTTGTCCATTCTCATACTTGCTTGCATAGCAAAGCGGCAGATCAAGACGTTTACGTCTGATCTGCCGCTTTTTATAATGTATCCTGTATGAAACCTTCCCTCTACTCAACGATCTTCACTGGCAGATGGGTTAACGACTGTCCCGGAGCTGAAGTGGCCAGATTATTCTCCAGATCAAAGGACTGCACCGGTTCAATCCGAGCAATCTTCTCTACAAATGCAGTTAAGGCAATGCTTAGTTCCATTCTTGCCAGCGGGGCACCCAGACAAAAGTGTGGGCCATTGCCAAAGGTAAGATGTTTTTTGTTATTCCGACGATGAATGTTTAGCTCAAATGGGTCTTCAAACATCTGCTCGTCCATATTCGCTGCGCTCATCCAGGAGATGACCACATCCCCTTTTTTCAAGTCTACTCCGAGCAGTTGGTTATCCTGCTTCACTGTCCGATGTCGCTTGGCATTATGAAACCGATAACGAAGCATTTCTTCCACTGCGAGCGGAACCAACTCGGGATTCTGTCTTAGTTGGCCATACAGACTCGGGTCATCGTACAGGAAGGAATAGAACGTATTGGAAACCATATGGCTTGTTGTCTCAATACCGGCTCCGAGCAGAAGCATGGTCGTGCGAACAACCTCATCCTCCGTGAACTTCTCCCCTTCAACATCAACGTTCAAGAGATCCGTAATGATATCCTCACCAGGATGGGACCGTTTATGAACCACAATAGGGTACAGGAATTGATAGTACTCTTGCGCTGCAGTCTGCTTTTTCAGTTCACTCTCTTCAGCCGTGTTCGGATTGGTGGGTTGAAACAGAATATCTACCCAGTTCTTGAAGCGATGGCTGTCTGTGAGAGGGATGCCGAGCAGATCAGCCATAACCATCGAAGGCAGCGGAGCAGCCAACGCTTGAACAATATCAATGGTCGTATTCGGCTCAATATCGGCTACCAGCTGCTGCGCAATGTTGCGAATGCGTGGCTCCCAGTTCTTCAGACTACGGGGTGTAAAAGCAGCGGACAACAACGAACGACTTTTTTGATGACGGGGCGGATCGATACTTGAGATATTTAATTTGTCCGGAGGTGTGCCTTCGTTGTTCTTCGCTCCGACCGCAATGGTCGTTCGCGTTCCTTCAGCTGAAAAATAAGCATGATTGCTCAGGACCTGCTTTACATCATCGTATCTGAACACATTCCAGGTGTCTGTATCTTCGTGATAATACACAGGATGTTCGGACAGCATTTTTCGAAACCAGTGCAGTGGAAAAAACTCTTCAGATCTGGACTGGAATCCTGTGATGTCCTCAACGCGTATCACTTCTTTGTACATTCGGAAGCCACCTCTCAGAATAGTTTCGTGATTGGTTACATCGGTACCTGAATTGACAGTTCAGCACCTGATTTCATTTTATACCACTAGTTCATTTATTGATATACATCATTCGAACTAAATCAGAAAAACCCCTTATAATAAGGGGTTTTCATTTTATACGCATCGTATATTTTTATCAGTGTTCCAGAGAGTTAAGCGATACAAACCGATTAATCGCCCAGTTTCGCCAATGCTTCCTGTAGCTGATCCAACTGTGCAGACAGGGTTTCAATCAAGTTCTGCGTGTGGCTTGCCTTCTCCATTAAGACTTGCTCGTCCAAACCCTCTTTCGATGCAGTCCCGAGTGGTGATGACTTCAAATCCGCCAATTCGCGTTTGTATGTTTCTTGTTTTTCCAAAGCTATTCGCAGTTCTTCTTTCGTCGTACCGATCTGATGTTCCAGATATATGAGGTCAGACGAGTTCGCTCCATCAGATAAACGTTGTGAATAAGTCATGACTCACCTCTTTCAATTTCATCCATTGCTTTGCCAACCGTGTATGGCTCAATATCGATATCCAGTTCCATGCCGAGAGCTAGTTTCGCCAGTTGACTCCCGATAAAAGGGCCCATTGTCAGGCCAGAGGCTCCAAGTCCGTTCGCTGTAATTAGACCCTGCCAGCCTGGCACAACCCCCATTACAGGCAGAAAGTCAGGTGTGAACGGACGGAACCCAACTCGTACTTCCTGGAATGTACTGTTTGCAAGACCAGGTGCCAGTTCCAGACCTTTATTCAAAACTTCCTGCATGCCCCCTGCGGTTACTCTTGTATCATAGCCCTCCACATCATTTTCATGAGTGGCTCCAATGACAATCTTCTGCTGATCAAAGGCCAGGAGATATTGGTCAGACGGTGGCATAATAACGGGCCAGTTGCCCGTATCCTCCCCATCCGTAACATGTAGATGCATAATTTGTGCCTTTTGATAGTGCACTTTAAAGTGTATGCCGAGTGGCTTCAACAGTGCATTGGCCCATGCACCTGCACAGACAATGACTTCATCTGCCAGGAAACGCTGACCATTAACTGTCACACCCATGACCCGATCTGCTTCATATTGAAGCATTGCGTCTCCATGGATCACTTCAGCTCCATTTCGCTGTGCAGACCGGATCAAGGCATCGCGCAGCGCCCGTCCATCTATACGTGCAGCACCGCTGATATGTACCGATTGATAATGTTCCTCCAGCAGTGGAAAACGCTCATGGGTTTCTTTTGCATCAAGAGGTGTAATTTCACCAATCTCCGGTGCATCCGCTTTGCGAAGGCAGGCCCGCTCTTCCATCTTGTTGATTTTGTCGACATCCGTATGAATACTGAGCGCACCTACTTGAGCATATCCGGTTTCCGTTTCTCCTTCACTCTCAAGCTCCGCTATGATGCCAGGATAGAACCGCGCACCAGCCTTGGCGAGCTGATACCAGTCCTGATTGCGTCGCTGTGACAGCCATGGACAGATGATACCAGCAGCTGCATCCGTTGCCTGTCCTATATCTTTTCGGTCTATGATGATGACCTCTGCGCCCAGTTTGGCTAATTGATAGGCTGTTGATGCCCCCAGAATACCCGATCCGACTACGATGACTTTCTTCATGTTTGCATCCCTTTCCTTAATCACTCATCCGTTATAGCGTATACTTTTTCGCATTCTGTTGGCAAGGCAGGCGTACTTTTAAATCTATAAATAGAGACTGATCAAGCTACGATTCATGCTTATGCATCCAATAAAGAGTTGTTGGACTATATTTTGAAAACGTTTTATTATCGATCATCAATCCATTAAAATAATTCCATTTATGTAATATAATTCTTTCTAGGTTTCTTTTAACGCTGTAACCACGCCACTTACGCACATGATCCTTTAACGAAAAGAGGAATAACACGACGATGCCGAAACCTAGCATGGGGAATCCACTGGATACCGATATGCCGCTCATGATTACAGGGCAAAACCAGTTGACCGTTGATGAATTGATGAATTGGAGCGACCATTCACGGGATTACAGCATTGTACAGTGCATCGGAGGAACAGGGCGAATCGCAGCAAAGAATCATGAATTTTCGATCAAAAAAGGAACCGCTCTCATCTTGTTCCCGGAGGTAACCTACCGTTACCACAATCTGAGTGATTCATTACGATTTGATTGTCTCTCTTTCAATGGCTATTTATTGCCACGGTTCTTGCATACCTTGCAGATCGGGGAGCTGCGCGCCTTCAAGCCGGATGGAATGCTTCATATCCTGTTGCATGAAATTACGTTGGCGCTGCAGTCCCGGCACAAGGATCAGATCTGGCACGTATCCGCGTTACTGTACATGCTATTGGTCAGATTAACCATTGAAGGTGAACGCTATAGTGCTTACGAACGTTCTGATGCCCGATTAAGATTGGATGAACTCCTTACTTTTATCAAACAAAATTATCATCAGGATATCTCTCTCCCCATGTTGGCTGACCAGATGGACGTAACCGAACAGCACCTGAATCGGATATTCAAAAAACAATTTCAAATGACTCCATTGGAGTATCTGATGCGGTATCGGTTGTTGAAAGCCAAGGAAATGCTCATCGAAAATAACGCTACTACCGCTCATGAAATAGCCAAGGCCGTTGGTTTCAACAGTGCCAGTTACTTTGGATCGGTGTTCAAAAAATACGAAGGGATCTCCCCTATCGAGCTACGCAAGCAGTATCTGGATTAAAGAGCCTCCATATCGATCTCGGCCAGCGAGGATAACCGCAGCTCATGCATGGCGAATTCCAGACCACGCGTTACCTCGTTAGGCACGATGATACAACGAATACCCGCTGCATTGGCTGCCTTCAAGCCATTAGGTGAGTCTTCGAACACAATCGCTTCGGAAGCCTCGATTCCAAGACTTTGGAGAGCAAGAAGGTACAGTTCAGGGTCCGGTTTCACTCGCTTCACATCCTCGGATGTATGAACGACTGTGAAATAATCGAAAATGCCTAACTTCTGCAAGTACCCATGCACCCAGTCCCGTGTGGAGCTGGAAGCAACTGCAAGCTGAATCCCCTTCTCCCTCGCAGACTGAAGCAATTCGTACACCCCTGGAAGAATAACGGCCTGTCCCAAATAGACTTCGTATTTCTGTTCAGAGAGCAGTTTGATATGATCATGATCTATCTTTCTTTGGAGCGCCTGCTCCAGATATAGAAATGGATGAAACTCCTCAAAGGATGTCCCTACATTTTTCGACCAAAGCTCCAGACCAAGTTCAACTCCGTGTTCTTCATAAATATCGCGAAACGCATAGTACCAGGGCGTCTCTGTATCCACAATGAGTCCATCAAAATCAAATATAAATGCTTTTACCATGAATCTTTTCTCCCTCCAATGATCGGCCGGGGGAGCGGATTAGAAGCGTGCGGTCAAGTCCGGATGAGTCACGTTCACGGATAAAAAGTGACACGTACAGCCCGTTCCAGTCGGCGACTGAACAACTAATCCAGCTCGAAGTTCCCCTTGTGTCGGCATGCCGAAATAACGAATTAGTTTCCACTCATCCCCATCGGGTGAATAAAAGAATGATATGCAGCCCTCTACTTTGCGTATACGCAGATAGGGATTAGGTACGGAGACTTCCACCGAATTGCAATCATCGGATGAACCATCACGTGTGACCACTGACACGATGGTAGGTGCTTTTCCATCATACTCAAAGCAAATTTTGCACCAGTTAAGATCATCTGCCATCACCATCAGACATCCGGAATCATATTGATTTTTCATATCCACGGTTAACTGGGTTGTGATTTCGAAGTCCTCAGGCACAGGCATGGACAGAAATGGTGCTGTTGCACGAATGTGCTTGCCCGCAGGATCCTGGAAAAAGTCGGTGTCCGCCTTCGCTTCCACCAGCACACCTCCCTGATCCGTATAGGACCAGGTTTCGGGCTCATTCATCCAGTTCCATTGTTTCCGTGCTTCTGTTGTCATTACGTTAGTCATTTGTTAGTAGCCTCCCAAGTTAAAATTTAGTCTAGTTTTTTCTGTACTACATATTCGCTCCAGATACAGTAAACCCCTTTTTCTACATATTTTTGTAAGGTTCCAGCACTTGGGAGTGCTTTTGCGGATCGGGCAGGAAAAACATGATGACCATAAGTACGACGTATAGCCCAAGAATGACGCTGAATAACAGCGTTGGATTGTGATGGTAGAGCAAACCTGTCAGATAGCCGGATGGAATGGCTGTTAGCGTCATGACCGTCTGTACGGCCGAGAACATGTCGGCTTTCTCATGCGTGCCCAATCGGTTCATCAGCAGGGCATCCCGGTACGTCTGCAAAATGAAGTTACCCGCAGCGAGCACAATTAGCGTGAGAAACAACATCCCTATATTTCCCACAGGAATCAATAGAAACAGGATAGCCCCGGCCGTGCTAAGCACGATGGAAAAACCAACATACTTTTCCTCCGAACGTCGTTTCAATCGTGGAATGATGACCAGATAGAGCAACATGACGGTCACTGCAGTCACGACCGGAATAAACGAAATGACACGGTCATCAAACTTCAACTGTTCCTTGAAGAAAATGACCTGGAAGAAATTCAGCTGTAAAATCAGATTGGACAACACGGTAATCAAAATGATCGGGAACAGTCTTCGTTTGTAGAACGATTTGCCGAACAGGCGCAGACTGGAACCCAAGCTCTGAAACACACGGGTTTTGCTATGCAACCCCATAAGTTCCTTGCCGACCTCGGTCTCATCCGTGTAGCGGTTACGAATGAAGAACATGGCCGTCATCAGGATGCCCCCGACAAAGTAAATGCTGGCGAGTGTAGGTACAATACCATAATCAGCAATGACAACTCCGGCAATCGGCGTGAGCACCCCAGCCCCTGTAATAATCATGTTGAGAATGGCAAATACCTTCGATCGTTTGTGTTCCTCCACATCCTCTATGATCAGACAGTTAAAGGCGACCGTTACAAACTTCGATGTTGCGTTCAGCAAGTAGGCGATTAGAAACAGCCAGAAGTTCTGGGAGAAGGCCCAGATGAACATGGGAACACTCCATGCAAGCAGATCAAAGATCAGCGTTGTTCGTTTACGGCCCAGCTTATTCGTAATGGAACCCGCAAACAATTGAAAGATAAAGGCAAAATAAAGATTCACCGAATTGATTAAACCGATTTCAATATCCGAAAGTCCGGCTTCCTTCATATATAAAGGAGCGTAGAAGAGAACGATCGTGCCCGGAATGGCCCATACCGGTTCGAGTAAAATGGAGTAGCGTGGATTCTTCGGCAAATCTTGAAGCAATTTCAATCGATATCCCTTCCTTCTGCGGTTTTCACCGCTGCGAATTCCAACTTATCGCAGCGGCAAACCCGCTAATGTCTACATGCTTATAGGATAAGAGCCGTTTTGACCGAATTCATCGGCAATTTCTCTCCAGAATGCATGTCATAACCAATCGTTCCATTAAAGGCCTGCTCATAATCACTCAGCAGTTCTTTGGCTGTCACCATCTGCTCCAGTTCCGGAATGCTTTGGGCAAATTTCAGTGCTGTACTGATCATCGAGTGGTTAGCCACCGCGCCAATGATACTAATGCCATCATTAATTACGGCTGTTGATTTGAACGTCACCTCATAGCTGTCGTCATATCCCATAGGAATAATTTTGCCGCCTTTGGCAATCATCTCAAATCCCACATGAAGCTGGTTACCAACCGCGTCCACTACAATATCAAACTTCTTGTTATTATTGATCTCGTATACTTTATCGAGCGTCAGGTCCTGAGGATAGAACACATGATCTGCAATCCCTGAGGCGAACTCTTTGCGATATGGATCAACCTCCGTGCCTACGGTAAGCCTTGCCAATCGTTTGCTAACTAGCTGACACAGGGAACCGATTGCACCAGAACCGAGGACCAGTACAGAGTCACTTGGCTTAGTCCCTGCTTTCATGAACGTCTGAAGCACACATCCCAGTGGTTCGATCATCATCGCCGTTTCCCAACTCATCGAATCCGGGATGGCATAGATATACTTTTCGTCTCCAACAAAATATTCGGCAAAGGTTCCGTGCGTCGTCATCCCTACTTGATAGTCATCAAAATTCTCGCAGTAGATGAACAGGCCTTCGCGGCAGTATGAGCAGGTACCGCAAGATTGCGTAGGATCAACCAATACGCGATCACCGATCTTGAAACCACGAACTTCATCGCCCACCTCAACAACGGTGCCCACACCTTCATGTCCAATAATTGTTCCTTTATTTGCAGGCACTTTGCCTTTGACAATATTCAGATCTGTACCGCAGATACCTGAACCGTAGATTTTAATCTTAACTTGATTCGGCTTTTGAATGGTTGGCTCCTCAATCTCTTGGTAAGTTACCTGTTTGAGATCCTGATATACGAGTGCTTTCATTGAAAATTCCTCCTAGTCGATTATCGATTATGATCTATGGATTAAGCTTCAAACGTTTTCGAAAGTTGCATGGAATGAAGATGTTCCTGCTTCTGAATCTCTTTCCAGTCTGACAGGATCTGTAACAGCGCTTCCTCGACCCACAACAATTCTTCCCGTGTATGGGCATCCGAGAAAATAAAGTAACCTTTGGTGAAAATGCCGAAGTGAGCCATCTTCTTCACCATGAACTCACGGAAAGGATCGGTTTGGAAGTTATCCTCGGCCAGGGATTGAATGCAGAAGCTTGCATACGTCCCCCTTACTTCCAATTGATCCGTCAATCCGAGTAACACAAGTTCAGATTCCAGACGATCCATGATCCGGGTTGCCGGATCACGCCAGGTCGGCCATACTTTCGCATTTTTCATTAATCGTTCACAGGCAATGGCTGCCGCGAGCGCTGTTGTTTCGCTGGAATGGGCATTACTGAATCGGACCTGTCCCGACAGAGACATCAAGTGCTCAGGCCCCAAAACCGCTGCAAGCGGTAAACCGTTTGCCATACCTTTGGAGATGCAGAGTAGATCAGGCCAGATGTCATATTCTCCTGCTGTAGCCTGTTTGCCCATTCGAATACCGGAAGTGACCTCATCGAAAATGATAATGATGTCCAGAGACCGGCATAGGTTTACTACTTCCTCCAGCGCCTCTCGTTTCCACTCGTTGGGACACAGAACAATACATGCGATATCCTCGGGAGATGAGGTAATCTGGGCCTCAATTCGCTCCGCAGTAGGTTTGTTGACCCAGATCGTTGAACGCTCGATATCCACCGGGATACCACGTTCTTTCGTTTGCCCACCATAATAACCATAGGCGGACCAATCATGCCACCCGTGATAAGCCGTCGCAATCACCTTGCTTTTGCCACTTGCAGCACGGGCCAGACGTACAGCTCCACTCACTGCATCGGCACCACTCTTGGTGAAGCGCAGCGACGGATAACGACCCTCGAACCGCTCCAGAATTAACTCCGCACATTCAAGCTCGATGTCAGCCGGAACCGAAAAGCTTGTCCCTTTTTTCAATTGATGAATGACGGTTAATTGAACTTCATGTCTGGCATGGCCCCATGATGCCGTACCCATGGCCATTTCGCAATCCAGCCATTCATTACCGTCGATATCTGTGAATCGGGAATTGTAAGCCTCTGCACAACATACGGGGGTATGCCCCGGAAATAAACGTTCAGGTGCTTTGGCTAAAGTGCTGCATCCGCTCGGAATTACCTTTTCGACTTGTTCCAACCACTCCAGATTGCGGGTAAATCGTACGGCACGATCGAGCGTGCTCTCTTTTTCGTTCACCTTAAGTACCTCCCTGTTTATTTTCGTTGTGAGTGAATTACCGAACTTTGGTTCCAGGCCAGCATCCATCGTATATGCGATCCATCGTGATGACATTGCCATACAGATCGATGATCAGATCCTTGGCTCGATGAGCATGTCTCATCTCAATCCAGTAGCGGTTCTCCAGCAGACGGGCGAAATTGTCCACCAAAAACAGTAATCGGTTCTCACTATGAATCAGTTCCTTACCCAGTACCTGCGGCAGCCAAATGGCTCCGTTGGAATTGAAGCGGTTGGAATAGTCACGTACTTCGGCAACCGATGCAAAGTCAGCTTCCTCCAGCTTGGTCCAGAATGTATCCGCATCACTGCGAACCTCGGCAAGGTCAATGCCGACAATCGGCAGATGCTGGTATTCCTCTTGGCTTTCAAGCTGTGCTTTTAGATGACTGAAAACGAAAGGCCACACATCAGCTTCGATTTGAGCGCCCCACTTTTTCCAGAAGCGTGCGAGATTGTTCTTGCGGTTGAAGTTGCGGTGAATCCCGCTGCTGCGTTCCCAGTGATATGCTTGAATATTCGGGTTAATGACCGTATCGTATCCGGCAGCTCGTGCCCGCATCTGATAATCAAAATCCTCGTACCCATTAAAGAACTTCTCATCGAGGTTGCCGATGGTCTCGTAGACCTCCCGCTTCATGCCGAACATGGCGAACACCACCAGTTGAACGGAGAAGGTTTCTTTCGGGATATCATCAGGGGATGCGTTCAGGAACAGGTGTCGGCCGATGGTGTCCGCAAAAGCAATGCCGCAGTGCTGCACACCTCCGGTTTGCGGATACAACAGAACGCCTCCAATCATGCCGATCGTAATATCGCTATCCAGTGTCTCTTTCATCATTGGTTGCCAGTTCGGTTGAAGAATGGTGTCGGAATCCAGGAAGAAAATGTACTCTCCCTTGGCAAGACTGAGTGCGCTATTAATCGACACGGCGCAACCGAGTGGAAAATCATGCTGAAGAATCTCGATGGTCACACCTTCTCTGACTTCTTGCTTCAGTTTATCCAGATGTTGAAAGACTGCTGAACCGGAACCATCGTTGATGAAAATAATCTGAGTGGATGGGCTTACCGTCCGGAGCAACGAATCTGTGAACAGGTTCAAAATGTTATAGTCCTGGTTGACTGGCACAATAATGGTGTAAAGCATGGAATCCCTCCTGATTGGGTTGATGGAATGAGTACATAAGCTGATTCGAAGTACACAATTGCAGGTGTTTCTGCCCGGCCCCCTCGTTTGAATATTTTGTCTTTATTTGGTAATGATTTGAATCTACTAGAAATTTATATCATTTTTTGTAAACTTGAAATCTTAAATTCTGAACTCTGTTAATATTTGAATATGTAAAAAATGCAAGTCTTTGATGCTTGCGCACGGAGAAACGCTGTTGTGAACGCAAAAAAACACCCCCAAAGAGTCTGCGTATCACACGATACGGTTGACGGTTTAGGCGTGCTTTCGTAGTAAAAATTGATTATTTTTCGTTGAATGGTCCTTGACTAACGCTGCTTAAATCCATGATAAAACGTATCTACCACAAGCGCAGGGGCTGCTTTTCTCGCGATATGACCACTTACAACCTGCTGCCACGTCAGGAACATGATGGAATACAGCACATCAACAATCCAGGTTTTATCGAGATCGGAGCGGAAATAACCTTTCTGTTGTAACAGACCGACTGCATGCAGTACCGGTTCTCTCAGTTTCAGATCGGCTCCCTCAATCTCGGGATTATAGTTAATGGTGGTGTCATGAGCCAAAAAATAAATTTTGTCGCCTAATGGAATC
This sequence comes from Paenibacillus amylolyticus, assembly GCF_001570725.1. Classification (GTDB taxonomy): domain Bacteria; phylum Bacillota; class Bacilli; order Paenibacillales; family Paenibacillaceae; genus Paenibacillus; species Paenibacillus amylolyticus_A. Next base: position 1,788,245 of record NZ_BCNV01000001.1, on the reverse strand, counting down.
AGCGCTTCAATCAGTTCGGGTATGTACTTTTCACAATGCTCCTCATCCAGTTGGATTCCTTTCATGGTCTCACTGACCACCTCGATTGCGCGTAATCCCAGATATACCATAAGCTGTTCGCGACTTTCCACATATCGATGTAACGTAGCGATCCCGATTTTTGCAGATTCTGCAATCTCATTCATAGAAGCATTCGGTTTTTCAATCAGCAATTTGGTGGCCTCGTCCAGAATGGAATGTAGCCTGGTTTGTTTAATTGTTGTCATTTCCTTTTTCATTGGTAGTACACCTCTTGGCGAATTAGTCTACAATTGATCTAGTCATCCATCAAATGATTGGATGAGATTATAAAATTATAGCATATATTCTCACGATATCGCATTTTGAAGGTAATATGTTACCTCTTATATATGTAATGTAAATATCAAGCTTAAAAGCCGCCATTTGGCGGCTTTTAACATGGTCATCTTATATCTTGTCCGTTGCTTACAATTCGATAATTCTCGTTGCAATATTCGCACAAAATTCACTATCGTGCTCTACAAAAAGCAGGGTTGGCGAGTATTCCAGCAGCAGATCTTCGATCTGCATACGTGAAATGACATCTATAAAATTGAGTGGTTCATCCCATATGTGCAAATGGGCTTTCTCACTAAGGCTTTTGGCTATGAGCACTTTCTTTTTTTGACCAGCACTAAACGTTGAGATATCTTTCTCCAATTGTAGTCTCGTAAAATCCAACTTTCGGAGTATCGATTTAAACAAGCTCTCATCAATCCCCTGTGTGGCCGCATACTCGGATAAATGTCCTCCTAGATCGGACGTGTCCTGCGACACATACGAGATTTTAAGCTGATGATCCTTTCGGAAAAGACCTGTATAAGGGATAGCTTCATCACAGATCAGTTTAAGGATGCTTGATTTGCCAGATCCATTTTTACCGTACAGGGCAATTCGATCCCCTTTTTCAACCGTGAAGCTGATATCCTTACATACAACATTAGACCCGTATGATATCGACACATGCTCCAATTCGACAAGTTCCTGCTTGTGAAAATCCAGCTGATGAATCTGTAGACGTTCTGCACTCTCGATATTTTTGAGAAGTTTGGATTTCTCTTGAATCGCAGATTGCTGCCTTTGTTCGATATTTTTGGAACGTTTCATCATTTTGGCAGCCTTGTGCCCAATATATCCTTTATCCACCTTGGAACCGGAATTTCTCGTACCATTTTTGGTTTTTTCAACTTCATGCGACCATCCACCGGTCCGTTTGGCTGAATCGGATAAACGCTTGATATCCTTGATTAATTTCTCATTACTCGCAAGTTCAAACTGATCTTGCCTTCTTTTATTTTCCCACCAAGCAGAGAAATTCCCTTGCTGAATCTCGATGTTACTCTTATTGATGGAAAGGATATGGTCCACGCTGTGATCCAAAAAGGAGCGATCGTGTGATACCAAAATAAATCCATGCTTACTGCGAAGATAATTGCTGACGAGTTGTCTCGCATGAAGATCAAGGTGATTGGTCGGTTCATCAATGAGCAAAAACCGATTATCCTTCAGGAACAAGGCGGCCAGCATCACCTTCGTTTGTTCTCCATTGGATAAGGTCTCGAAAGGCCGATACAGCACATCTTCTGACACCTTCAACAGATTAAGCTCGCGCACAACTTGCCAATGCAGATATTCAGGATGAATCTCGCCGATGACATCGAGGGTCATGGCTCCCTTATTCTGTACCTGGAAAGGAAAGTATTCAAAGCTAACATTCGCCGAGATCTGTCCGCTGTATTCATATTTACCGAGTAACAGATTGAGGAAGGTTGTTTTGCCTCTACCGTTCCTTCCGGTAAAACCCAATTTCCAATCGGAGTCCAACTGGAAGCTAACATTTTCAAATATATTATCGTAACTGCCTTCATAGGCAAAGGTCAGGTTGGTAACATTGATTAAAGACATATAGATCATCCTTTTTATGTGAAATATAAAAGTAAATTGACGGGATTTCACCATCGAACATGGCATGGATTCCCTCACTTTAATATTTGAACATAATCAGAATTTAGATCGCTTATACGATAAAGAAACCTGACGATATAACATTCAGCGCCAAGTAGATCTATGCATAGACGGGATAACGTGTCGGATTCTGATTAGTAATATTGTGAACCATGCCACTGTTCATGTTCGTTGACAGGTCCACATAAACATCTACAACCTCTAATTCAGTCATGACTCTATCCCCCTTTGAAAGCTCAAAATTTAATACAGAAAACTTAACATGGAATACAACATGGGTCAAGGCGCTCAATCAGATAAAACCTCATCTTATAACCCACCTTGATTAATATAAATATCCTAAAAAATCGAGTTCTCCTTCTTCCCATGGCAGGGTTCCGACTTCTTTAATCATTAACCCCTCTACCTTTTGAGTTCCAACTCCAATTGAGGTTAAGGTTTCATGATCAATTTTCAACCACTTACATATGTTACTTACCGTTTTAAATCCATTTTTGCTATACAATCCCTCATGATCCGCAAATAAAAGGACAAAATCAACACGCCCTTTGGCCATCCTATCCACTTCGGAAATTAACAATGACGCGATTCCTTGAGAGCGAATAGCAGGAGAAACACACAAATCGATTATCCCCAACACTCTTATGGGTTTTCCATTTAAATTCATCATCCTGTAATCTAGTCCTACATGCCCAACTAATTGGTTATCCGGGTTAAATGCCAGCACTCTGCCCTGTGGTATTTGCTTGAAAAACAATCTGTCCTTCGGATAAACCTCTGGAAAACTGGCTACAAGTAATTCTTGAAGAAGTGCTGACCATTCTTCACTTAGATCCACATCATATGCTTTAATTAATTCCAAAAAATATCCTCCTAAATCAAGTCATTCTGTTTTTTGCTTGTGTTATCAGCCTTACACACCTCTACATAAATCTTGATGAGATACTCGTCGGGATTACTTTCTGCAAAATAACTGAGCAGATCCAGTGCGTACACATGTCCGCAGACTCGTAGTCCTTCTCTTTCTATATCCTCTTTCATGATGGAATACGTCTCTGGCATGCTTTCATATGAACCCCGATGATTCATGACGGCATACATCCCTTTAGGCTTCATCAATATCGTTTGCCCTGAAATGGGAGCTTTTATTTGGTTGCCAAAGTAATCCGGATAGTATTCTCCTGCTTCAAAGTGCTCCTGACGTAAGATCGTCCATACCGGAAACTCATAGTCGATCATCTTCTCATCACAATGACTGCGATATTCAGTGAACTTACGGGAGAATTCCTTATCCCCATCCCCTTGCTCCAGTTGAACAGCAATAAAATACTCCAGCTCACATTGTTCAATATTCAGTCCTTCATGCTTAGCATCCGTGGCTTGTTTCGTCATTTCAATGGCACCACTTAGCAGCTTTTGCATACGTTTGATTCGTTGTTGCTCCAGCTCAAGTGCCTTTAATTTCTGTTCAAACAGCTCGATTAACAATGGCGTATTCTGGTTTTGAATAAACGACTTAATCTCTTGGAGTGAGCTTCCTGCTTTCTTCAGCACATGTATGACATCCAACACATACGTTTGTTGCACACCATAATAGCGGTAGCCCTTGTCATTGGTATATTCAGGCTTTAACAGCCCAATTTCGTCATAATGAAACAAGGTATGTTTGGTCACTCCGCAGACCTTGGCAAATTCACTGGTGGTAAAGTGTTGTGCGTGATGTCCAGCCATCTTTGGGCCCTCCATGTACATATGTGGTCTAAGTTTTATCAATATAGATGCATTATAGTATGCAAAGAAAAGTTTGACTATAGGGTTACCCGATAGTTTAGTCTGGGATTGTAAGTTATTCATATCGTCGGAGGGAAACATGTCAAAATTCAAACGTTGGATGATTCTTGTTATTGTCTCAAGTGCACTATTACTCATTGTGATGGATATGACCATCCTGTACACGGCTTTACCCAGCTTGACCCATGATCTCGGTGCATCAGCTTCGGAGAAATTATGGATTCTGAACGGGTACTCCCTTGTCATGGCGGGTTTGCTGCCTGCTATGGGAACGCTCGGGGACCGTCTTGGTCATAAAAAAATATTCACCCTGGGATTGCTCGTCTTTTCTGCCGCTTCCCTTGTTGCTGCCTTTTCTCCAGTACCAGCTGTGCTGGTCATGAGCAGAATTCTTCTTGCCGTAGGCGCATCCATGATGATGCCAGCGACATTGTCGATCATCCGGGTTACGTTTACGAATGAACGAGAACTCGCACTAGCGATCGGCATATGGGGTTCCATTGCATCCGGTGGTGCAGGACTGGGACCAATTGTCGGCGGATTACTCCTCCAACACTTCTGGTGGGGCTCTGTGTTTCTGATTAACCTGCCCATAGCCATTATCGCGTTTATATTCGCCTTGAAAATAATCCCTAAACATCAGGGGGATTCGTCGAAAAAGTGGGATTTCACCAGTTCCATTCAGATCATGATAGCCATGGTCGGAATTATCTATTCCATTAAGGAATTCACAAGACGTGAAGGATCTCTCACACTTGCTATCCTTGCTGCTGTGATCGGTGTTCTGTCCCTGATCATCTTTATTCGCCGTCAGAATAACAGTCCCAACCCGCTTCTGGATCTGTCCTTGTTCAAAATCCCAAGATTCAGTACCGGCTTTATTACCGCACTGGTTGGGTTGTTTGCACAAATGGGGGTGCAATATATGGTCACTCAGCGGCTTCAGCTGGTGGAAGGCATGTCACCGCTTCAAGCTGGACTATTCACCGTATCCATACCTGTTGCAGCACTCATTGCCGGACCTGTTACGGGGGCCATTATGCACCGTGTGGATGTTGTCTATATCAAAAGCTTATCCCTCTTCATCGCCGCTCTTGGCATGGGGACGTACCTGATATATTTCAATGCAGGGTTTACCGGGCAGATTCATGGTTTGGCATTGCTTGGTGCAGGTCTTGGATCAGGGATGACCGCTGCTTCCCATTCCATTATGAGTTATGCCCCACCTCACAAAGCGGGTATGGCCGCTTCCATTGAGGAAGTAGGTTATGAGCTGGGTGGAGCATCTGGTATTGCCATCATCGGAAGCATGTCTACCCTTTTCTACACACTCGCTATGAAGATTCCTGCGGGGATTAGTGTACCAGCCAATGCGAAGGACAGTCTGGATGAAGCGCTTATCGCTGCCGAAAGCTTGCCTGCGGCGTCTGCTGAATCGCTCAGAAATGCCGCCTTTGCTGCATTTGACCAATCCTTCTTTGTCGTCATTGCAGGTGTGACCATATTACTGATTATTGCTGCTCTGATCATGAGCTGGGTTGCCGTGCGGTTGAAACGAGCCAAAAATAAAACTGCGGAAGGTTAAACCTAAACATATTGCTTCTCAAAAGTGGAGGTGAATTCGGTTATGTGGTTTCCAATAACGAATGGAATTATTATATTAATCGGCATCACTTTTATTTATCTGGTCGTTAGAAAGTTATCCAAAGAAGAGGATTGAACCTGTGATCTAAATGTACCGTAACCGTAGCTAATCGACACCAAAAAAACCGCTCATCAAGCGGTTTCCTGGTGTCGATTTTTTAGTTAAGGACATGATCTTTCATTGCATCATGACTTTTCCTAAGCTCTCTCCGTAGATATTGCCCCGTATAACTTGCTTTTACATACTGAACGTTCAACCTGTATTATTCCAATATAATCCCTGAATTTCATCATGATCTATGAACGTTGAACTCCAGCTGACGCTTCTCCATATCCTCTTTCACATACGTGGAAGCATCTTTGGTAGCGGTATTTAACACATGCATGATCTCATTGACCAGCATCTCTTTCGCCATATGAAGGATGGATCTGTCATTATTATTCAGCTTCAAACTATAGTCTTTCGCACACAACGTATCCCTGATAATAGCAAAATGATCTTGAAGTAGCCCGGACTCCAGCTTCATCTGCAAAAGTATACGACGTTTGGATGGGTCCAAAGGTAACCGTTCAGGCTCTCCATTTCCTTCAGTAAGCGAGCCACTGCCTTTAGAAATGAAGCCCAGTACACGAGACGCGTAACTGAGCTTCATACAGGCATCGAAGTATGATTAGTCTACTTTCGCACCATAAGAGCGTGCAAACAGAACGGCTTGTTCGCGATCCAAACGTACGCCTTTGATATCCAGTGATTTCAGATCGATGCCTTCCAGGTTAGCCCCTCTTAGATCGGCCCCTTGCAGCTTGGCTCTGCTCAATACGACTCTGGTAAGGTCACAGTCTCTCAAATCCGCTTTGGTGAAATCCGTATCTGTAAAGTCAGCTTCATAGAAACGAATTCCTCGCAAATCCTGTTTGCCTAATCGGGTATGTCTCAGATTCGTATAAGACCAATCACCGTGACTTAGTGTAATGCCATCCATTTGCGCACCCGAGAAATCCGAGCCTGTCATCTTGCAAGAGCTGAATTTGGAAGCAAAGAGATTCGCACCACCGAAGGTGCAGTTTTCAAAAGCTGATTCCGTATGAATCGAACCATTCATCGAAGCTCCTTTGAAGTCACACTCGATAAAACGGCAGTTACTGGTTTCGATTTCTTCCATAGAAGCGTTCATGAAAGTACACTGTTTGAAAACACAGCTTATCAGTTCTCCATATCTCAGATCGCGTCCCTCAAAATGTACTGCTTCATATTCCTGATCCTTATATTGATACACTGGTTACACCCCACATTGTATATTTCTCCGTCTTTCTTCATTAAAAGAACTTTTTATACTATACCACACCCCTGTCAAGTACCTGCTTAAACACCCACAAAAGTCAAGTTACTTTTTTTAGAGGAAATCTCTGAAAACTAAAAAAGGGACGCATAAAGCGTCCCTCCAGCCCACACCCCTAACTGTTCCAATGCGGGCTTATGTATGTGAACCTTCAAGTTTACACTATTCTTCTCAGAGAGCACTACACCAGTATTTTGGACATCCGGTACAGGGATAGCGCAGGTTTATTGATTTCCCCAACTCTTTGGTATCCCAAACGTTCATACAGTTGGATAGCCCGTGCATTTTCCTTTTTAACCGTGAGCGAAGATTTGGATAGACCTTGTACTAAAGCTTGCTGTTCGGCAAATTGAATGAGCTGCGTCCCCACGCCAAGCCCTCTGCTTTCAGGCAATGTAGCCAATGTTCCAATATGGTACTCGTCGTTCTCCGCTTCTTTCAATGTCACCATGGAGTAGAACTCTTTCCAATGTTGAAGATTATACTTGATCAGGCTCCATTTCCGAAGTTCATACAGCTTGGAGAACGTTGGCAAAGCGAGTTTGTTCATTATGGTGGTCGGATAACACATGATCATACCCAGCGTTTGGCTACCCATTTTGGCTTCATAAGCGTATTGGTGACTGAATCGGTTCTGATTCGAGCGCCATAACTTGTTAAATGTTTTTTCTATAATGCCTTTATCCTTGGTACCTGCAAGCGAATATGCCATATATTCAAGTGCCATCTGATTTAGTTGCCCGCCGACTAAAGATTGTGGACTGGCTTTTATAATGGAAATCTTATTCATCGCTGTCACTCCTCTAGGTAGCTGAAATTGGATTAAAGCTTGGCAGCAGGTTGGTTAAATGATAACCCCTCAACGATCACATTCACCGTATCAATGGTTAATCCGGTCAGCTGTTCCACATGCACTCTCACATTGTTTTGTAATTCCCTGCAAACTTCATGCACTTTTGTACCATAACAAACGACAACCTTTAAGTTTATCTCCAGTCTGGATTCTACCTTGCGGATGGCAATGCCATTTTGCAGACTTTTGCCGCTCCACTTTTTGGTGATGCCTTCTACAAGTCCTGTCGACATGGAGGAAATCTCACTCGTGGTATTCGCGATCTTGCCGACAATTTTGGAGATCACATCATCCGATATTTGAATTTTTCCCAGAACATTTTGAATGGACATCCTAGGGCCCCCTTTTTACGCCTGTATTTTTGATAGATAATAATATCATTTAATATAAATATAAATCATACGAAGTCCGATTTCAACTTTTGATTTAAGTCGTCTACATTTCTACCTGTACATACCAAAAAAGCCGCGATCATCGCGGCTTCTGCTGGTCTATTATGGGAATTTTAATTGAATACGGACAGGAAGGTGGGAGGATGACTCGTCCTTTGTTCTGCCTTCTTCTGCTGTCTCTGTTTCTTCTACTTGCACGAGCCATTGTCTGCCAATTAACGATTGCAGCAGTTCAATCTCTTGTGCGGTCAGACGAATATGCTTCAGTGACAGTTCATCTTGAACATAATCCCGATCCATCTTACGGTCAAAACGGAAATCGAGCAATCGTTTCAATCCGTTAATATGCAGAAACTTGAACTCATAACCTTGACGTATCGCTTTTTCCCAATCGTCTCCGATATCCGTTGCTGTCTGTAGTCTTTCATCGAAATCCATCGCGGGTTCCTTAACCAAAGGCAACAACTGGGAGTAGTCTCGACGTTGTAAATATTCAATAATTACTTCTCTCGGTACCCCACTTGTCAGCACATTCTCTACAAGGAGCCCTACAGGAATGGACAGCTGAGTTCGACTCATTGCTCCCCCTCCTCATTGCCGAGATACTGATTGAACCAGGCATTCACCTGTTCGAAGCTATCGATTCGAAGTGAAGGTTTACCACTTTTGAGCAAACTGTGGTTAGAGCCTGGGTAACGAATCAGTTTGGTCTTTTTGCCGTATCGTTTTAGCGTGGTGTATAATTCCTCCGCTTGTGCAATCGGTGTCCGATAGTCCTGCTCTCCGTGCATAATCAGAAGTGGCGTCTCAATGTGATGTGCATGGGCAAGAGGTGAGCGGGACCACAGGAATTCAGCGTTTTCTGCCGGATTCCCCCCAATGACTCCCTGAACATAGGAAATTCCGATATCGCTCGTTCCATACATGGATAACCAGTTGGAGATGCAACGCTGAGTTACAGCCGCCTTGAAACGGTGTGTATGCGCTACGATCCAGTTGGTCATCACCCCGCCATAACTGCCACCCGCTACACCCAAACGTGATGCATCTAGGAAATCATATGTAGCCAGGGCATAATCAACAGCTTCCATCAGATCCCGGTAATCGCCTCCGGCAAAGTCACCACGGCATGCTCTGGCAAACTCCTGACCGTATCCTATGCTTCCGCGAGGATTGATCCACAGCACAGCGTATCCTTGCGCAACGAGTGTCTGCATCTCATGACTGAATGTTCCCGTATACATCGCGTGAGGTCCACCATGAATTTGCAAAATCAGTGGCAGCTTACCATTGGATGAACGTACTGCCGATGTAGCTAACCACCCTTGAATCGGCCATCCATCGGAAGACGTAAACTCTATACGTACAGGTACATTAACAGCTAATTCAGCCAAGAATTCATCATTTCGGCGGGTGAGTCTGAACATTTCACCACTGGCGATATCCACGCGATATAACTCTCCAGGATGTTCAGCAGTCAATGCAGCGATAACCAGCGAGGTACCGTCGGGTGTTAAGGTATACTGATACACATCCTTTTCACCAGCACCCGTCACCACTTTACAAGCCCCATTTTCTTCAATGCGATACACATCCACATTCCCGTTATGCGTTCCGAGCACATATACACCACGTTCCGGATGATGGGCATCTGAAATAGGAGAAGGTGAACCACCTGCCGACTTCATATCTCCAAGCGCCGCATTACCAATCTGCATATCTACTTGCGGTGCGATTGACCTGGGTACACCTCGATGAACGGGGACTGCATATAACCTGTTGTGACTCCCACTTCCATATACGCGATCACTGGCGATCAGGATCAACTGCTGTCCATCGGGTGAATAGGAAAACTGGCTAATCGCCAGACTGGAATCCGTCACTTTGAAGAGATCACTCTCTCCCAATCGAATGCTGTATACATCCGTAAAGTACAACAGGTCTGCATCAAGTTTTTCATCCTCCACTTGCTTGGATATGAAGGAAAGGTGCTGGCTATCTGGCGACCATGCCGGAGCACTGATATTCCATAGCCCGGAAGTCACCTGCGTGATCTCCCCGCTCTTGATCTCATATACAAACAAATGGCTGTATTGACCATCCCACCAGCCGGCCCCTTCCGCCTTTGGCGTTGTACGCTCGAAGACTTTACCTCGCAGCACAGGTGCAGACTCCTGTTGGGTTTCGGCTTTCTTCTGTTGGTCCTCCGGTTGCACTTTGCTGGTAAACGCAATGTACTGCCCGTTCGGCGACCAGATATAACTCAATATTTTACGTGCGGGAGGTATCAGCATGACCGGCTCTTTTTGATCTGTATGGAGCGTCCATAGTCCTTTGCCACCATCCACTGAGCGAATAAATGTGAGCTGTGTGCCATCCGGCGACCAAGCAGGTGAGGAATCCTTCGTTCCATCCGAAAGTGCTATATCTTCATCACCATCGAGGGAAATTCCTCGAATTTGTGTGTTATATTCGTTTTTATCCTGATCTACGGTCTGTTCCACATAAGCCACTTGTCCGTTAGGACTGATCACCGGCTGACTGATCCAACGATAGTGAAGCAGATCCTCCGGCATAATTGGTCTTTGATTCATAATGATGGCTCCCTTCTCCGTTTATTTTTGGGTTGTCTCCGTACGTGGATCAAGCACATCACGCAGCCAATCTCCAAGGAAAATAACACCGAGTACGGTAAATGTAATGGCTAGTCCCGGGAATGTAGCGACCCACCAGCTTGTTGCAACGTATTGTCTGCCATCACTGAGCATACCTCCCCAGGATACATCGGGTGGTTTGATACCCAGACCCAGGAAACTGAGTGAAGCTTCCATAATAATGGTCGTGCCCACATTCATACCGCAGATCACGATAAAGGATGAAAGGATATTCGGCAAAATGTGTTTGAGAATCAATCTGCCATTCTTCGCGCCAATCGATCTGGCCGCATGAACAAAATCACGCTCTTTGATACTAAGGACCTCACTTCTTACCACACGGGTGAATGGAACCCAGTTCGTCACCCCGATGACAAAGATCAGCGTCGTAATACCCGGGCCAACAATCGCCATCACAACGAGCATGAACAGAATGGTTGGAATCGCCATGAATGCATCACCTACACGCATGATTACAGCGTCTACCCACTTCCCGTAGAATCCGGATACCAGCCCCAGAATCGCGCCAATGATTCCGGACACAATCACTGCACCCATACCCACGATTAAGGAAACCCGAGCACCATATACAATTCGGCTCCACATGTCTCTACCCAGATTATCCGTACCGAGCCAGTATTCGGCCGTTCCGCCCTCAAGCCATGCTGGTGGTTTAAGTCGATTGAGCGGATTCACCGCTGCCGGATCATGACTCGTTAATAGAGGTGCACCTATGGCAATTAACACAACCAACAATACAAGCACAGCACCAAACATTCCGGTCTTGCTGATGATCAGTTGTTGCCAGATATAACGAAATCCCGTTGGTGCACGCCCATTGTCTTGTTCCTGTTCTGTACCCGGAATTGGCATTTCATTGCTGCCTGTCATATGATTGCACCTCCTTCTAGTCGTATTTGATGCGCGGATCAAGTAGCCTGTAGGCCACATCCGTCAAGATGTTAGTTACTACAACGATAACCGCAATGACAAACACTGCTGCCTGCACGATCGCCATATCATGTGTGTTGACTGCAACGACCAGCAATTGACCCAGTCCAGGCCAAGAGAATACCGTTTCCGTAATCAAGGTTCCCCCGATCAGACTTGTAAACTGCAAACTCATAATCGTTACGACTGGAATCAGTCCATTCCGAAACGCATGTTTCACAATGACAACCATCCGGCCTAGCCCTTTGCTACGGGCTGTTCGAATATAGTCCTGGTTCAGAATCTCCAGCATGCTGGAGCGAATCAGCCGGGTCATCTGCGCGGCCAGTCCGACGCCAAGCGTAAATGCCGGCAAGATCAGATGTGACAATCCTCCACGACCAGAGACAGGCAATACCCCCAACATGACGGAGAACAAGAGGATAAGCATAATCCCCATCCAGAAGTTTGGCATCGCCTTACCAATGACGGATATCCCGGAAATGATGAGATCGGTAAACGTATTACGTTTGACAGCTGAAATGACACCAAGTGGCACAGCCATCAACACGGCAAAGAACATGGCGGCTACCGCCAGTTCGAAGCTAGCAGGCAATCTCTCCAGCACAAGCTCTAATGCAGGCTGATTGTAGCGAAAAGACTGACCAAAGTCTCCCTGTAACGCACTGCCCAGAAACTTCACGTATTGCGTATATAAAGGCTGGTCCAAACCGAGTGCCTGCGTCAAGACAGCACGATCTTCAGCGGTAGCCGTTTCGGGCAACATTAGCGCAACCGGATCACCGGTAACTCGAACCAAAATGAACACAATTAATGAAACAATGAACAGCACCGGAATGATCTGTAGTAATGACTTAAGTACGTATTTGCCCATTCCTTGTTCACCTCCCTTTTAAAAAAGAACGGCAGGAACATGGTTATCCAGTCCCTGCCGTTCACGGCCTTAACTTTTCAATGACCGGTTATTATACTCGATGTTACTGTGCAACAGGTGTAATCTCGTCAGCATAGAACATCTCGTCACTGCGCGGCGCGAAGTTCACTTTAGCATTCGTTCCGTACACACCTTCCATTTGATACAGATATACAGCTGGGCGCTCTTCGGAGAAGATCTGTTGTACTTGTTGATATTCTTTCTCACGAGCTGCAGGGTCCATGTTCACCAATGCCGATTGAAGCAGTTTTTCTACTTCAGGATTGTTATAATCCGATTCGCCTTTTGCTTCTTCCAACATATAACGATTGTAGTTATTCGAAGCATCGAACAAGGAATTACCAATACCGATCATGAAGATTTCTTTGAATGATTTGGAGCTGTAACGTTCACTGAATGCACTTGCTTCAAGGACATCCAGGTTAACTTTGAATCCGGCTTGTTCGAGCATCGCTGCAACAACTTCAGCCTGTTCTTTGTACTGTGCGGAAACCGAGATCGTCATCTCTGCTTCACCTTCTGCATAGCCAGCTTCTTGCAGGAGCTGTTTTGCTTTTTCCTGGTCATAAAGTGAAGTTTTGTACAATGAAGGATCAGCACCGAAGTTGCCCGGCGTTACGGATGTGCGAGTTACGATACCTGCTCCGCCGGCAATGCTGTCCACGATTCCTTGTTTGTCGATAGCCAGGTCAATCGCTTCACGTACTTTCGGATCAGCCGTGATGCTACCTTCTGTCTGACGGAAGATCAACTGAAGCACACGCTGGATTGGGGCTTTGACAATCTTCTTATCTGCTTCGCCTTCGATCCGGGCAATATCAGTGGACGGAATGGAAGACGCCACATCTACACCACCAGCAAGCAATTCGGATACACGTGTGGAGGCTTCAGGAATAACGCGGAATACCACTTCATTCCATTTTGGTTCTCCATCGAAGTAGCTCTCGTTTTTCACCAGTTCCACACGATCATCTTTCGTCCATTTACTGAACTTGTAAGGGCCTGTTCCAACCGGTTGTTTCAGGAAAGCATCAAAACCGTTGTCTGCAATATATTTTGCCGGCAGAATGCCTGCTCCCATTTTGGACAAACGATTCAGGAGCAATGGATCTGGGCCATCCGTAATAATGTCTACGGTATAGTCATCCACCACTTTAACTTCTACAATATTTTTGAAATAGCTGTTTTGTTTCAGTGTCTCGTCCTTGGCTACGCGCTCCAGCGTGTATTTTACATCTGCCGAAGTAAATGGATCGCCATTGTGGAAGGTCACGCCTTCACGCAGCTTAAATCTCCATGTTGTATCGTCTACCTGATCCCATGATGTCGCAAGTCCTGCAACTTTCTTCTGTTCACTGTCGTTTTTGATCAGATAATCGAAAACGTTGACCAGTACCGCTTCACTGGATGTATTGTTGTTGTTGTGCGGATCGAAACTCTCGATGTCTGTTGCTGCAGCAATGGTCAGTGTTGTACTTGCGCTTCCACTGCCCGTTCCTTCTGTTGAGGCACCATCATTCGTGCTTGTCGTTTTTCCTCCGCAAGCGCTGAGTACCATTACGACTGCCAGTAACGTGATCCACATGCCTGTCCATTGTCTTTTTTTCATTGTGATTGCTCCCCCTCAGAAGTTGTATTCCTTGCCAAAAATTCAAGTGCTACTGCAGACAACATGCCCACACCATAAGGCATTGCTGTCTCATCGAGATCAAACATGGGATGGTGAAGTGGATAACGAGTACGTTCCTCATCATTCCCAGATCCTAGTCTGAAAAACACACCCGGAACCTGCTCACAATAAAAAGCGAAATCCTCGCCCCCTGTGGAGGGTTTGATATAATTCCAACCCTTCTCCGCATTAACCTGATCACAGGTCTCTGTTAGCAGGTCAACCATACCGAGATCATTCACGACAACAGGGTATCCATCGCCGTAGACAACTTCGTATCCTGCACCGAAAGAATCACAGACCCCTTTAACAACCTGTTCGATCAAAGCTGGCATCCGCTCACGAATGGCAGGTGAGAGTGTACGAACCGTACCGATCATCTCCACTTCCGGGGCGATGGCTGTTCCCATATAACCTCCGGTGATTTTGCCAATCGTGACTACAGCGGGTTCAAGCGGATCGACCATGCGACTGACGATATTTTGCAATGCGGTGATGACCTGAGCAGATACCGCAATCGCATCGATGCCCTCATGCGGACGAGCTGCGTGGCCACCCTTGCCGAAGACCTTGATAATCAAGGGATCAGCTGATGCGAACGCAACGCCCTGACTTACACCCAATGTTCCCGTGTTCTGTCCAGGTGTCATGTGTAATCCTGCGATGGCATCAACCTTCGGATTCTCCAGAACTCCGTCCTGGATCATGGCTCTTGCCCCTGCAAGTCCCTCTTCTGCTGGCTGGAAAATGAATTTGATGTTGCCTGATTTCGGTCTTCCAAGGCCGGTAAGCAGCTGAGCTGCACCCATCAGGATGGAGGTATGAGCGTCGTGTCCACACAGATGCGCTTTGCCTTCCACTTGCGAGCGGTATTCCACCGCTTTCTGATCCTGGATTGGCAGGGCATCCATGTCCGCGCGCAAGGCAAAGGTTGGTCCATCTGTCTCTCCGCGAAGCAGGCCTGTAACCCCGGTCTGTCCCACATTGCGTGTAACTTCCAGCCCCAGGTTTTCCAGATGCTCAGCTACGATAGCAGATGTGCGATGCTCCTCGTAGCCGATTTCCGGATGGCGATGCAAATCTCTGCGCCAGGCGCTTAACTGGGCTTGTAGTGGCTGAGCCAGCTGTATTAGTTCTGAATGATTCATTCGCTGTCATTCCCTTCATTTTCGTCCGATTCAGAAACCAAACGGGCATAGATCGCGTCAGCCGAGAATTCGATATGTCTTTTCATCGTCTCCCGGGACCTAATACTGTCATGTGCTTTCAGTGCTTCAAGAATCTCCATATGTACACCGTAGTTGACGGTACGTATCCGGTCATCATAAGGCATCAAATCCAGCGCCGGATTAATTTTGGTCCGGATCTGTCTGACGGCTCTCTCGCAATATGGATTCCCTGACGCTTTGGCAATCGTCAGATGAAATTTCACATCCAGCGCCCTGAACCATTCCCTTGTACAATCTGGCTCTATACTTTGTTCCATATAGCCCTCAAGCAGCTCCAGTTCGCCTGCGGTGATCCGCTCAGCAGCCAGAAAAGCCCCCTCCGGCTCGATGATGGTTCGATATTCAAACACCTTCAGCATCTGTGCCCAATCTCGTTTAATTTCTTCTCTGGTCCGTTTATGCGAATTGGCTGTCAGAGGCAGTACAAACGTTCCACCTTTGGCACCCACCCGTTTCTCAATCAATCCTTTATCTTCCAGTGAGGAAAGTGCCTCGCGAACCGTAATGCGGCTTACATTAAAGATCTCTGCCAGATCTCGCTCGGCTGGAAGTTGTTCTTCACTCATTAATTCTTTCAAAATAATGGCTTCTTCCAGTTGTTCCCTAATGAATTCACTAACCTTTTTGGTGGATACTTTCTCAAAACGAAATGAAAACGTACTGGACATCTAAACACTCCGATCTGTATATGGTCTAGACCTTATACCATTAATATAATTCCGACTAAACTTATATGCAATACTTTTTTCTAGTAAATTCATAAATATTTTTTTCACTACCTCCAAATTGAACCATTTTGGGCACAAAAAAGACGCATCTGCACGAGCAGATGCATCTTTACTTTCGTTATTCTCCTCTATAACTTCTTATTGGCAAAGGGTCTGAAATCCTCTGTAACCGCAAGTTTGGTGCTTCCCTCCAGGTAAAAGCTATCATCCGCTCTCCACGTATGACTTTTTTTGTTCTGTCTGCGGTGATAGACATAATTGTATGGTGAGGTCGCATACGCTTTGAATCCTCTTTTCCTACATTGTCTCAGGAAGGTTACATCTTCCCCTATTGAACGGTCCGTGAAGCGGACTTTTTTCAAGACCTCTCTTTTAAATAAGATAGTACCTCCTTGTACAAATTCAACCGGTTTATTCTTTTCTGCTGGAGATCTGACCAACAGTGTCTTGGATGCACCCAAGTAGACCAGGCATGAATGTTTGCCCACAATATCACTTTTGGTCCGTTTAAGCTCTCTCACCTGTTCTGTTAAATAATACGGCGAATAGTAGTCATCATCATCAAATTTGGCAATCAACGAAAAGCGAGCCCTTGTTATTCCAGCATTCAGGCTTTGTCCTAACGAAATGCTCTCCGGAACTTGATATACATGAACATTGGCAAGATTTCGAACCCGGTTTTGATATAATGCCAGATTCATACGGTCATGATTCAGGACAATGATCAGCTCTTTGCTTTTATAACGCTGCCGACTGTAATTTTGCAGGATGTTGTCAAAAAATTGCGGCCGATTGGTACACACAACAATGGAAACACCATGACCCGTTTTGTGTTTAGTCAAGACATACCCTCTTTTCAGCTCAATTTTCTCCTATCATATGTGCCGAAATAGAGTCTGGTATGGACCAATAGCTAGGGCGTGTCTCAAAACTCGCTGAATTTACCAAAAAAAACCCTCTGTCTCCAAATACCAGGACAAAGGGTTTTGTAATCTATTCTATTCTGTTCTATGCTTCGCTAGCATTATTCAAGTAAACAGCCTTGCCTGTGCGAGCAGATTCATAGAGTGCTTCCAAGATTTGAGATACAACCAGCGCTTGTTTTGGTGTAACGACTGGCTCCTGATCGTTCTCAATCGCTTCAATCCACTTTCTCATCTCGACATCAGGCGCGCTCTCACTCTTGCCATCGTAGAAAGCTACCCCACCTGCACTCAGTTCAATCTCGTTGGTATATAGACGGCTGAATTTCTCGCCATTGATACGCAGTCCGTTCTTCATATCCGCACCTGCTTCGCTGCCGCTCAAGCTACATTTGGCCTCATCCACGTCCAGGGAGTTCAGTGCCCAGCTGGATTCCAGCATAATCGTTGCGCCATTCTCCATCACAATCATGCCGAAGGCCGAGTCCTCTACAGAGAATTGTTTAGGGTCCCACGGGCCCCAGGCATTGGCTGCATTTTCACGTTGCGAAAGCTCATGATAAGTCGTGCCCAGAACGACTTTTGGCTGATAGTTATCCATCATCCAGAGCGTCAGATCGAGTGCGTGCGTACCAATATCAATCAGTGGACCTCCACCTTGCTTCTCCTCATCCAGGAAAA
The DNA here is from genome assembly GCF_001570725.1 of Paenibacillus amylolyticus. GTDB lineage: Bacteria > Bacillota > Bacilli > Paenibacillales > Paenibacillaceae > Paenibacillus > Paenibacillus amylolyticus_A. Next base: position 1,770,431 of record NZ_BCNV01000001.1, on the reverse strand, counting down.
CACCCCAAGTTGGTACTGCTCTACGTCTAATCGCATGTGCTTTGGCAAAATAAATATTACCCAGGTCACCCGCTTCGCACACCTTCTTCAAGTACTGACTGTCTTCTCTGAAACGGTTGTTGTATCCGATGGTAAGTTTCTTGCCGGTACGTTCTGCCGCTTCCAACATGAGTTGTGCTTCAGCAGATGTCTTCGCCATTGGCTTCTCACACATCACGTGTTTGCCTGCCTCCAGAGCAGCAATAGAAATCTCGGCATGAGAAATATTCGGTGTAAGCACATGCACAATGTCCAAAGACTCATCCTTAAGCAATTCCTGATAATCCGTGTAGACTTCGGCTTCAGTAGTGCCATATTTCTGCTTGGCTTCATCCGCACGTTCCTGAACGATATCACAGAAAGCCACCAGTTCAACATTATCCAGTTTACTCAGACTCGGCAGATGTTTACCATTTGCGATTCCACCACAGCCAATAATTCCGATACGATATACTTTACTCATATATATTCACCCTCACTTAAGTATTGGTTGTTTCATTTTACGAAAAGCCGACGGGGTCATCCCCAGACGTTTGCGAAATACAGCATGCAAATAGTTGGCATTATTGAAACCTGAAGCGAGAGCGATCTGTTCAATGGACACGTTACTTTCCTCCAGATTGCGGCACACGGCGCGCAGACGAATATCCTCCAGTACGCGGCTGAATGGCATCTCCGGCTGTACCTGATAGAAGATTCGCTGCAATTGTCTGCTGCTAATATGAAGTTTCTCAGCTACATGCTCCAGCGTGACCACTGTAGGGTGGTTCGCCTCCATATACTGCACTGCATACTCATAGCGATACACCGACATATCCCGCACCGGGGCTTCCGGTCGATTCCCGCCGGTGTCGTAGGCTCGCACGGTTTTAAGTAATATGCTGATGACCAGTTGTTTAATGGACGTATAATATCCTATCAATTTGTGATCACAAGCCTCATAAGCTTCCAAAAAGCAATGCATCGCCCGATGATAATCATTCACTGGTGTATGCGGAAGCGTTCTCAGCTTCTCCATCGTTTCCTCGGATTCAGCGGCTTCCCAGGGATCGACATACTCTCTTGGCTTATGGACAATATCCACATGAAGACATAGTTCATCCATATCCTCTTCGGTGTCGGCCTCCTGATAATGAACAACACCCGGTCCTGTTAGATACAGCATACCTTCCGAGAGTGCATGTGTCTGATCATCCAGAATAACTTTGCCTTTACCTCTCGGGATAAAATGAAACTCAAACTCCGCATGATTATGGAAATCCACAACTCGGCCCGCTGGAAAAGAAGTCAGATGAAATCGCATCACACGAATCTCATAATGTCCCCAAACCATTAAAATATCCAGTCTCTCCAGGAGATCCTGCCGCTCAAGCATTTTCTCATAAGGATACAGGCTCAAGATTGCACCCCTCCCTAATAAAACCTAATCCTTCAACTCATTCAGAGCTATTCTGCGCCCTTCCTTGGCAGAGAGATTCGCAGCTTCCATCAACCGGGTTAGCTCCATAGCGATCTGCACGTTTTCGGTTGCATCCGCATCATTTTGTATATGTGCAACCCATTTATTGAATGCGCTTTCTCTTTGGTCTACCAAAGGAAGTTCAGTCCACTCTTGATACTGTCCCTGTACTGCTTTCGTGCGAATCAATAACTTTTCATCAGGTGTTCCATACAGAAGTGTACCTTCCGTACCATGAACCTCAATCGTAAATGGAGAATGGCTGTTCACAAAACCAGCTTCAACAACGCCGACTGCTCCAGAATCCGTAAACAAGGTTGCGACGGCATTATCTTCCACTTCTTTGCCTGTAATATATCCAAAGTTCGCATTAACCGCTGTTACTTCCTGACCCAGAAACAGTTTGGCGAGATACATTGGATGACAACCCAGATCAATTAGTGCACCGCCCTGACAATCCTTCAGATCATAGAAGTGTTCAGGCAACCAGTTCGAAATCGCTCCATCATGCGATAAACGCGCTCTAACATAAGTCACTTTGCCAAGTAATCCTTGGTTAAGTACATCCTGAATCGTTAGCGTATATCCTGCATTCAGGCGTGGTAAGGAGACTGTCATCTTGACCTTGTTTGCCTTTACCTCATTAAGGATTCTGTTGGATTCCGCCTGTGTCGACGCAATGACCTTCTCCGTAAAGATGTGTTTACCTGCTTTTGCAGCAGCGGTGATTACCTCTTCATGAATGCGAGTTGGCGCATCTACAATAACGGCATCGATGTCGTCCTTGGCGAGCATATCTTCGAGTGAAGCATAGAATGGTACGTTTAAACGTTCAGCTGCTTCCTGCCCCCGCTTGGCATCCTCATCCCACACGGCGGCGATGACTGTATCCTCATGTTCCTGTGCTTGCTTAATGTAATCCCATGCGTGAACATGCCACAAGCTAATTTTACCAATTCGAATGGTCACTGTTGTCTAACCTCCATACTATATAATATTCTGACATTTATCTATAAGTTATCACAGACTTAATCTATTTTTAATAGAAACTCACGACAATTATTGTATAAAATCACGACATGTATTACTTCCCTATTTCATTCATAAAAAAACAAACCAAAGGATTTCAACACAATCTTTCAGTGCAATCCCTTATCGTATCCTTAGTGCATATCAACTAAGTGTAGCCGATCCAACTTCTCTTAACCTTTTTTTCAATATAACGTAAAAAAAAGCGAAACTCCGTAAAGGAATTTTGCTTTAGCTGTCAGTTAACTCTCAAAGAAAATCTTATAAAGTTAAGGGCTACGGCGTACCATTTCACCGCTCAATACATTAACTTTTTGATCATTAATTGAAATCGTGTGGTTATCGACCCATTCCAAGTCTACCTGATCCGTCTTTCCCTCATAGTAAAATACTCTTTTAAACCAGAGTGGACCTTTTAATTCCCCTACAACGCCAAAGGATCCCATGGCTCCAGCGTCAGTTTTATAGAAACTTATTGTATTGTGCTTATCTGGTGAATGCGTAGTCGTAAGTAATTGTTTTGATCCAGAAAATATCGATGTAAATGACAAAGCACCCAACAGTATGAAGATCAATACTACGGAGAGAACCGTCGAGATCCAACTTCTTACCTTCGTAGACTTGTTAGATGTATCTTTAAAACCAAGTATAGCTAGAGCTAGTCCTAAAATAGAGAGAATTAGAATTACATAGTTGGGAGGACTAACTAGCCATTTATTATTCATATGAGAATATAGTGAGTAGATCGAAATAAAGTACAAAAAAAGCACTAAAAATAAAGCAACCCAACTCAATTTCCTCACTAAAATTGCCCCCCTCTTCCCACTTAGGTTATGTATGAATAGTCAACGTAATTAATCATTTTACTACTGAATACTATGCTATGTGTTTTCAGTTACTCATCACTTTTTTTACATACTTTTCTGCCTTGTAATCTTTTCGAACCTCATGTAGCGTGTTGCTATTCGCTTCCGACCAGGATTCAAGTATCATCCTCGGTTCCCCTTCAATGATGTCACGCGCCTCAATCACATCACCGTCTTTAAAAGCCTCAATCACATGAATTAAGTCAGTTCGATCAATCAACTTTACAAAGTTAATACCAGCTAATGTCTCACACGACTCTGTGAAATGAGATGAAGTAATTACGATTGCTTTCTTAGCCTTGTAATATCTCATGCAAGAAAACACCTCTTGTACAGCGCTGATGCCAACTGGATACTCTATTGAGTATCGCTTTGCTTGGATGACATTTCTTACACCTTCCCGATCAGTGAAAACTACGTCTGCACCAAAATCGCGACTTCCTAACGTTTTGTAGACTCCTGAATAACCCAACTCAATTAACAATCTGTACAAGTACATCTCGAAGCCAGAGCCATCCTCCATCCTGTCTATATCAGCGATAGTAATGGCTTTTAAGTCGTAATTCTCCTCAAAAAGCACCGCTGATTTCTTTTGTTTACGTGCTAAACTCAGAACCCAAAGGCTAAGTGCAATAATCACTACAACGAATAATACAAATAAAATATAGATCATTAGCTCTACCTCCATTACAACAAACTAGCACAATAATACCACATTTTTCTATATTGGAAATTAATTATTTTATTGGATAAAAAGAACTTGTACCGTGCAATAAAGTTACTATAGCCTTCAATAAGACCATGTTTTGACTAACAAAAACCTCCTGTCCACACTACCGTGAACAGGAGGTTTCGAAAAGTTATAATGTTCAATAATCAACTCAACGGAACGCGTACCCTTGTGTAACAATCTTGTACCCCGATACCGTCTGGCTGTGCCCCTCCAACGTGTCCTTAACCCGTTCCAGCACATCGCTCTCATAGACGGTGATACATTCAACTCCGAGCTGTACGTTCAATTCAACGGATTCGGAGTTCAAATTATACCACCGAGCAATCAAATCTCCGGTTTCCTCTGCGATCTTCAGTGACGAGAACGCCAGTGCCGAACCTTGTGCATTCCACGCCAGCCATTGCTTCGACAAAGGAAGTTCCACCTTCTGCCCATTAGCTTCGACGTGACTTTCCCGCTCAAACGTACGCGCTAATGACCCTAGCTGTACAGTCGTCCACGGAATCGGATACACATATGCGGATGCACATGCACCTGACTGAGCAGCATCGCCCGCAAATGGAATAATCGCATATTCCACGCTCTGAGGTCCCAGACATTGGGCTTCCGGTGTTTCAAACACACCCCAATCTCCCAGCTCCGAAGAGGCACGGAGCAGCGTAACCGCAATCGTACTGCCCTCTTCATGCTGTAAAATTTCGTATTCATTCAGCCCTTTGTTCGCAATCATCAAGCCATGATCACCATCGGTCACATGTACAAATGCCTGCTGATGCTGTGCATTACTCGGATTCACCCATTCTTTGGCCGGTGTATTGGAGCGTTTGGCGATTTCAAAGATGGAGTCCGCATAATGATCCTCTGTCACCAGTCCTGATGGAAAGAGTGCGCGCAGTCGATGATCCTTGGCCTGATTATTAAAGTCAGACTTTACCTTGACCATATTACTGCCTGCTTCCAATGTATACGTTGTCGTAATCATCAATGGAACAGTGTTCTTGACTCGCTGCGCCTTCCGTTCAGTAAAAGGAACCATCTGTCGCTTCTCCAGCTCGAACAGTTCGTCTGCTCCAGCCGGAATATCCCAGCGTAATACACTTTCCATAACTGCCCGATACGGAGACTGCTCCACAATCCGCAGGTCTGCCTTCAGATGCTCCGTGGTCAGCGTCGTCTCTCCCTCAGGCTGACGATAAACGTATTCATTGCCGATATCACCGGTATTTTCATATGAATTCAATCCCTTGTATACAGCACCAGAGACCTTATCTTCAATCGTTGCCGTACCATTCTCTTCAACTGTCACCCGCAAATGACCGTTCTCCATCATCATTCCCTCAACCTGGATGAGTTGGCTCGAATGGGGCACTTCAGCCATTTCTGCTTGTTTCGCGACTGGAATGAGAGCATACGTTTTATAACCCAGAGAAGGTATATCCATCGCCTGGAAAGTCACTTTTACTTTACGAGCCATATAGGGCTGTCGGAAACGATCCTTCGGAAGTTCATAACCGAAATGTGCACCCAGATCCTTGATTTCTGCCGAATACGTGCGTCCATCCGAATCGACCAGCTGATACACTGGCAGTGCCTCTTTTTCCACTTTCTGAGCAAGCGCTTGAGGATTAGGACCTTCTGGGAAAAATGCTTTATCCACAATCAGATCCATCTCAATTATCCCATTTCGATTCCACCCACTCGTGTTGAACACAGTGAACAGCACTGCTTCCTCTCCCCAAACCTCAGCAGGTTGCACTTGTATAGACTCAGCAATCGCCTGCGCGCTCTGGGAAACCAATTTCTCTGCAAGCTGTCTGCTCTTCGCAAAGCGGGTCACCATCTCACGGTGAACCTCATCGACACTGCATCCGCAGATGCTATCATGCGGGTGGTTCTGCATCAGCATCTTCCAGGCATGTGTCAACAGATGATGCGGATAATCTTTTACCCCAGCTATATGGGCCATGGCGGCCAGTGGTTCGGCTACATTTTCAAGTAACGTCTGCCCCTGCTGATTCAACTGTTTCAAGTAAACTCGTGCGGATGCCGTATTCACCAGTGTTCCCCAACCATCCGTGTGCTGACTCCGAAGCTCCCCCTCAATAGTCGCCAGATGCTCAGGGACTTCCGTCGTAACAGCCTCAATGTAATCGTCAAAATTGGAGTGGATAAATTCTACATCAGGATACAAAGCCGCTGCCGTACGTAATGCCTCGGGCAGATCCGTCTGGATCGGCTGGTGATCACAACCATTCATGAACAACAGATGTGGGGTCGAGGCGAATTTCTCGGCATCTTCCAGATTTTTATCCCAATAGGCTCGGGCTTTCTCCGGATCAACCGGAACTTCCATCCCATTGCAGTACCAATTCGCGAACAAAATGCCGAGTACTTCCGAACCATCCGGCGAACGCCAGATCATCTCGGAATAGGGAGATTCATAACTGTCTGCATCAACCACCGCATTATTGAATCCGGTAGGCTTCACCCCGCGCCCGAAGATTGCGTTATGGATGTCCGCCTGTTGCAGAATCTGCGGTGCCTGTCCCATATTTCCAAACGAGTCTGGAAAATATCCCGTCTTGGATATCAAGCCCAAAGGTAGAGCATCACGATGACCGATGAGCAGATTACGCAAGTTGGCCTCGCTGCTGGTCAGAAATTCATCCTGTAACACATACCATGGGCCAAAATGGATGCGTCCTTCACGAATATAACGGTCGAGCCTCTCCTGTTGTTCAGGCCGAACCTGCAAATAATCTTCACGAATAATCGTCTGCCCATCCAGATGGAAATAGCGATATTCCGGGTCCTGATCGAGCGTGTCCAACAGTTTATCCATCAGCTCAATGAGCAGTACATGATGATGTTCATAAGGCATATACCATTCGCGGTCCCAATGGGTATGCGAGATGAGATGTGCCGTCTTTTTGGTTGTCATGTTGCGTACCTCCTGTCATTAACCTTTGGTTGCCCCGCCCATGCTGAAGCCCTTGGACATGTAACGCTGGGAGAAAATATATAGCACAACCGAAGGCATTGTATAAAGTAGTGAAAATGCAGCCAATCTTCCGTATTCAACCATACCGTGGCTGCCGAAAAATTGATAAATCGTGACCGATGCCGGAAGTTTCTCCGGTGTCTGGAGCAGGATGTATGGCACGAAGAAGTTACCCCAACTTCCGGAAAAGGTAAATATCGCTATCGTTGCAATACCCGGCAGCATCAACGGAGCTACAATTCGTCTCAATCCATTCCACACGGATGCACCATCAATCCATGCCGATTCTTCCAGATCAATTGGCACCGAATCCATGAAGTTTTTCATCATCCAGATGCCGTACGGAAGTGAGGATGCCGTCAGGAACAGCATCGTGGCAATGATGCTATTTTGCATTTTGAAGAACAGAAACATTTGAAATACCGGAACCATCACGGCAGTAATCGGAAGAGCTGTCATGAACAGAATGGATAACAGGAAGCTTTTTTTGAATCTCATTTCATAACGGGATAAAGGATACGCAGCAAGAACCGATACCACAACAACTAATATCGCTTGCCCTCCCGACAGAATCAGGCCTACACCGAATGAACGAAGATTGCTCGAATCCCCGAGTACATCTTTGAAATTTTGAATGGTCCAGGTACTGGGCATTTTGATGCCCTGCTGCGCGTTCGGGTCAAATGAAGCCAGAATGATCCAGAGCAGCGGCAATAAAAAACAGAGCCCTAGAAAAACTAGAATCCCGTACTGGATTTTGCGTTGAAGCCCATGTTTGACCATAGGGATCGAACCTCCTTCATGGTTACACTTTCACTTTCATGGATCGCATGTAGAACAGGCTGGCGATAATACCGATGAACAACAGAACCAACGAGATGGCTGTGCCGTATCCAAATTGATAGTTCACAAAGGCCTGGTTGTACATGAAGATCGGTAAGGTTTGTGTTGAAGTACCCGGGCCACCACCCGTCATTGTATAGATCAGCGTGAACACACCCAGTGTCTGTAGGGTAACCAACATCATGTTGGTCACGATGGACCCTTTTACCATTGGAATCGTAATGTGTCTGACAATCTGGAACCCGGTGGCACTATCAATAATCGCAGCTTCTTCAACTTCCTTCGGGATATCATCCAGTGCCGACTGATAGACCATCATCGAAAAGGCTGTGCCGTGCCAGATATTTGCGATGATGACACTCACCATAGGGAAACTGAACAACCAGGAGACTGGATTCGCTCCAAACCAGCCGAGAATCTGATTCAATGAACCATTGTCACTGAAAAAGGCCACCATACAGAATGCCACGACAATCTCAGGTGTCACCCAACCGGCAATGACGATGATGCCAATGACCCGGCGGAACGTCACATTTTTCTCCTTCATTAGAAGAGCTAGAATGAACCCAAGCAATACCTGACCAATCACTGCGGAGAAGATGAGAAAGACCAGCGTGCGCCAGACACTAATCCTGAAGTCCGGATCATGGAACATATTAATGAAATTCTGGAATCCGACAAATTCCAAACTCTTGGCTGCCGCCCCGGTCAAAGCCATGTTCGTAAAGGCAAAACAGATCGTCAGAATGATGGGAACAATGAAAAACACAAGTAATAACAGTACGGAAGGCATTAGAAACAGAAATGAGCCTGGTGCTTTCCTTTTCATAAGTCACTCTCCATTCGAACCGGAAAAAGGGGAGATTGTGCCTCCCCCTCCGAATATATCGATATCCTTATTTCTCTTCGATGCTGTCCGCGCCAAGGGAACGGGATACGTTGTCCTTCAATTGCGTAATTCCCTCTTCCGGCGTCAGCTTGCCAGAGGCAATGCTCTCAACAATGCTTTGCAATTGTGCAGATACCGCTGCATATTGATCATTCGCTGGACGGAAGTGGGCCACATTCAAGAGTTCCTGTGCTTCTTTGGTATATGGACGATCCGTATAACCTTCAACTTCAGTGGAATCATTACGCGGACTGAGGCTGCCTTCTGCTACTACACGAGCAGTCGCATTTTCTTTATTCATCAGGAACTCGATAAATTTCCAAGCCTCTTCCTTGTTCTTCGCTTGTGCAGGAACAGACCACGCCCATCCTCCAGACATCGTAGTTGCTCCAGGTTCTTCCCCATTTTGTGTTGGGAATGGCGCAAAGCCTATTTTCTCTTCGACGTTGGCAATTGGAGCAGCACCGTTCTCGGCCCATGTCGAACCTGCCCAGCTACCATCTACAGCCATCGCCAGTTTGTCTTGTGGGAACTGTTGCTGGAATGCAATACTGCCAGCTTGTCCATTCAAGGCTACCTGCATGGTCGGACCTGTTTTATCCGTGTTAAACACTTGATCTATGAATTTGAAGGAATCCAGCAGTCCCGGGCTGTTCACGACCCATTTCTTGCTGGTGTCGTTATACAGCGTATCCGCCGTACCATAGAGCAGCATTTCCAGTGTTTGCATAGTAACTCCTTCACCGTTCGCTTTGCCCACAATCATATTAAGTGGTGTCACACCCGGCAGTTTTTGCTTGATGGTACGTGCTGCTTCGAGTACTTCTGCCCAGCTTGCAGGTTTGAAAGGAACTTCGAGACCCGCTTGTTGGAACAGTTCCTTGTTGTACCAGATCCCGCGTGTGTCCGAGGTAGCCGGAACGCCATACACCTTGCCGTCTTCACCTGTAACCCCTGCCTTCAGGTTGTCGATGATGTGTTCTTCCCAATCGGACCATCCTTGAACCTGTGAATCCAGCGGCTCCAGATATCCGGCAGCAGCATCGGATTTGATGATGGATGTATCTTCTGCAATGACATCTGGCGCCGTATCAGGCGATTTCATCTGCAAAACCATTTTGGACGTATAATCACCCTCACTTGCCAATACAGGCGCGATGTTGATTTTGATATCCGGATTTTCTTTCTCAAATTGATCCACCAAACCTGATTGGAAAAACTTCGTAAGTGTATCTTCAGATCCTGAAGAACGGAACGATACAGTTACTTCCTTCTTGCCATCACTGGTTGTGCCTGTGCTTGAGCTTCCGCCCGAACAGGCTGTAGTAAGAATGAGCAAGGATGTCATAACTGCTGCTACCGGCATTTTCAATGATATTTTTCTCATGATTCGCTCTCCTCTTGTCGGAATTCAACGAACTCCGAACGTTATGATGTACTCGCAGGCTATCTCTTGCTTTCCTATCCTATTTCTGTACGCGGAATCCGCAATAATCCATCATCAGTTCACTAAAGAGCATGTTGGACCATGAAAACCATGGACGTGTATATTCATGTGGATTGTTGGCCGAAAAACCTTCATGGGTCCGCATCCGTCTTATGGATGAGCTGCAGCAATCGTAGTTTTTCGTTGCGATCCTCTGTAGTCAGCCCCTGCATCGATAAAGCGATATGCCAGATGTACCCTTCCGGTGTATGCGGACTACCAATTCCCGCTGCCGCTGTTCCTTCATAAAAATACGGGTTGTGCGAGGATAGAATGAAGCGGCGTGTATTCTGATACACCACGTCGTTCTCATCCACATATCCGAGATAAGGTAAAGACAGCAGACTCGGCACATTGGCATCATCCATCAGATTGTGATTGCCTTTCCCATCCGTTTCGTATGCATATATGGTTCCATATTCCGGATGTTCAACGGTGCCGTAATCCTGAATACCTTTGTTGATCTGTTCCTCCAACTGCTTAGCAGTCGCTGCCAGCGTTTCATCCTTGAGCACAGCTTCAGCAATTTCCTGCAGATATCGAAGCGCCACAACGGCGAACATATTGGATGGAATCAGATATCCATATTCACAGCGATCGTCGCTGGGACGGAATCCCGACCAGGTCATGCCTGTGTATACCGTTTCAGTACCTCGTCCCTCTCGGGTGAGCGTATCGGTTTCGGGAGCATCCAGACGTTGGAACGTGTAGGGTGATTTCGTCTCATGATGTTGCTCCACTTGCCATAACTGCATGATGATCTCGGCTGCTTTACGGAACGTATCATTGAATTGAGCTGTTCTCCCCGTGTTCTTCCACAGGAGATAACTGAGCTGAATCGGATAAGCCAGTGAGTCGATCTCATACTTCCGTTCCCAGATCCAATCATTCATCTGCGTCAGGTCTTCCTGATGTCCTTTTCCACTCTCCGTCTCATTAAAAGCGTTTGCATAAGGGTCCAGGAGAATATAATTCAGTTGACGTTCAACCAGTCCAGCGATCATGTCAGCGATATCTTCATCCTCTAAAGCGAGAAGCAGATAAGGTCTGACCTGAGCGGCAGAATCACGTAACCACATCGCAGGAATATCTCCTGTAATCACAAAAGTTGTTCCATCTTCTTTGCGCTGAATTGTGGTCGCCATCGTATTGGTGAAACAATTTTTGAACATTTGGTTAAGTTCCGGATGGTCCGGCATACGTTTGTTAACCTGATCAACCATGTCGTATATCGAGGGGGAAATTTCTTGATTATCTCTGGGTGTCAGCATGTTGTCCTCCTTATGTAATCCAGTTTGTTAACCGCTTTCATCATCCTAAAACGAATATAATGTTATGTCAATATATTTATTTATATATTAGCATGTTATTTTAATTAAACGACAACAAATAGTATACCAATCAAATTAACTATCCCCTTTTTATCCGCACAAAAAAGAGGCCTCGTTTACACGAAGCCCCTGATTCAACACAATGAATATTAAGCCATTAAAATTCACCTTTTTATCTCACCGTACTCGTCGATTTCCCCTTCACCAAGCGGGCAGGAAGAACGACTCTATTCACTGCAGTTTCGTTGTTCTGCATACTTTGAAGCACCATTTCGAATGCTTGTTTTCCCATATCAAACTGGCTTTGTCTCATATGTGTTACACGACTGCCTTCGGCAGCGTTCGGACTATCAAAGCATATGATGGACACATCTTCCGGAATCCTCAGACCAAGCCGATCTGCTGCCTGCTCTGCAAGTAAAGCAATATGATACTCCGCAGCAAAGAGTGCAGTAATCTGCGGGTATTTCTGTAAATGTTCCACCAGTGTCTCCACATCACGGACCTCGACTTGAGGATCGAACACACTGGGCAATGTCGAAAGAAAAGATTCCAACCACAGTTCCCTGTTTACCAGCACTCCTTGATCGTGATGAGCCTCAATGATGCCTTCAATTCGTTCTTCAATTGGAGTGGTGTTCGCTGGAGGCTCTGTCAGAAAAGCGATGTGTCGGTGACCTAGGTTGAACAGATAATTCGTCCCTTCTCTCGCCGCGCCTACGTTATCCGTACTGACAGATGAAGCCGGAATGCCTTTCAAATACCGATCAATCAGGACAAACGGGAATTTGTTAACGACCAGTTTAAGAATCTCATCGCTGAAGTATTCACCCTGTGCGGGAAAGATAATCAATCCGTCCACACCCAGTTCCAGCAGTTCCTGAATACTCTGTTCCTCCTGCTCGGGAATCCCGAAGGATCGTCTAAGGACGAGAAAACAATCATGCTCTCGCGAAGCTTCTTCCATCCCATATAACAGTTCTGTACCGTACATGTCACTGAAGTTGGTCATGACCAGGCCAATGAGCAGCTTCTTCTCCGGATCTTTAACCGCAGCACGCGGAGCAGATTTGGCAGGTCTTTCCTGTAACATATCTGCCGTATCAGCTACAAAAGAACCCCTTCCCGGCTGACGAACAATTAATTGTTCACTCGCCAACATCTCAAGCGCTTTTTTCGTCGTAATCCGGCTAACTCCGAATTCATCACATAATTCCTTTTCCGAAGGAACACGCTCACCCACTTGATATTGATGAAGCTGTATCCGTTCACGCAAGGATTCAAAGATCTGTTCATACATCGGCTTGGATGCCGAGTCTTTCCCCAATACAAGCACCTCCATAAATACCCATACTTCTCATGTTCTACATCCTAATATATCATGTTATATCATTAATGTGAAGAAAGAGAAGACTCACCTTCTGTCATATGAGCGCAAAAGAAAAAGCATCCCCATGGAATGCTTCATTTTCTAAAGTTCATGATTAAATTTATTTGGCATACATAACCATAGCCGAGAAATGATTTATAACATAACCACCGTTAGAAACGGCTACTTGAGAATACTTGATATCCACTACATTTACAGTATTGATCCCATTTAAAAATTCATTCATTTCTTTCTCCAACTCTAAAGTACTTGCATTTTCAAATATTTTCACTTGTGTTCTCATCGTTCATCTCCCTATCCATCTGATAATGACTTAAGGGATATACGTCTTTTAGGCATTTAGGTCGCATATCAAACTGCCTTTCTCCCACCCGCCCCTTGCAAAACTTATATTTTTTGGCTTCTTTTTGACTACGGTATCTTTTAGGGTCTGTTCTGACGATCATATTGGATCACCTTACGATACATCGTCTTGTCCTTTAGCTGATTGAAAATATAGGGATCTGGCTTGGCATTTACCTCAATAATCCATGGCGTTAGACTTCGATCAAGCCCGATATCCACCCCAATGCTCTTCAAACGAGTGTACTTCTTACTCATGTGTCGGGCTATGTCAATGCCCAAGCGGTTCATCTCTTGGATCAATTTTTTAATCCGCTTGTCGGAAGCGTGGGATTTAAGCAAGGTGTGAATACTCATTGGCTTGGCACCACTATGGTAGTTGGTCACGATTTTCTTGGGATGACCCAGTCGGCCGATGACCCCGGTCGCTTCCCATTTCTGCCCGGGATTCAACTGGACCATTACCCGTATGTCAAAGCGCCTGTTGTGATATTGCAAGAGATGAATACCTCGCTGAATGAGATAGCTTTTCTGCTTAACCAGATGGGTCAGACTTCGATGAAACGACTCGAAGCTGTTGAACGTCAGGCGCTTTTGATGGATCTGGTAGGCAAAATGGTGATGATTGTGCATCTCAGCCTTAATGACTCCCATTCCAAAGGTGCCTATCTCAGGTTTGATATATACCATTCTATATTTCCCCAGCATGGACTTAAGGTTAGATTGGCTATATCGCTGTGTATCAGGGATGAATGGTTTGATAGCCGAGTTGTTCAGCAGTATTTTAGTTTTGAGCCATTTACTTCGTAACGGTTGGGATCGTTGTAATGCATCAACTCCCACTGTTCACTCCTCCTGTTGTCGTATTTGTTGATCCTAATGCTGCAAACCATGCAGTATATGCAATTCTCTCGAACTAATCTTAGGCGTCAGCTATGAAAAGAGAATATAACAAAAAGCCGACAAGCCCTGATACCTCGGCTTATCGGCTTCTTGCTTAGATAGTCAAAACACAGTTAACATCCGGTTCACACTTTGAATAATTAAGATTGCAAACCCTCAGTGGACGGTGGACTGGATTCATTAGATTCCGTCTCTGCTGGGCTCGAATCTGGTTCTGGAACTGATTGTTCTTGTGCTGCGCTGACGAACAATCGTCCAGCTGCTTCCGTCTCTACTTTGTTGCCAGCTGCATCCTGGGCACGAATCACGATAACTCCGCCCTCAAGAACAAGGGATGAAGGTGTAGTGTACGTACCTGTGTAGCGACCAGGCGCAGTCTCCACCAACGGAATCTCTCCTGCCCCTTGGGCACTCAGATTCAGCGGTAACTGAATTCGGAAAGAGGCTTGCAGACCAGGTTTACTGTCAAATGAAACGGTGACACTCTCCCCTGATGTGATGCGAACATCTTCAGCTGGCGTAATGTTCGTAAGTTCTGGCAATGCCGTTTCCACGTAGACGGTACGCGTTACGGTTGTTTTGTTGCCAGCGATATCGGTTGCTGTAATGGTAATCGTGTTCTCGCCTTCATTGACCAATACGCGATGACTGAAGCTTCTGTCTTTGCCCACTTGTACGGTTTGTCCGTTAACGGTTACTTTATCGAGGAATTGTTCCACGACATTACCCGTTACGTGAACCACTTCTGCATTGATGCGATCCCCTTGAGCAGGCGTGAGAATCGTCAATTGCGGTTTGGTCTGATCCAGAATAAGGACGACGGGGAGTGAACGGTCGGTTGTTTTGCCATCCACCACGGCCTCGGCAGTAATCGCATTAATCCCAGAACGGAGTTTCACACCGTACGAGAATTTCCCATTCGCCACGGTTGTAGTGCCAGCCAGATCCTTGCCGTTGTAAAACTTGATCTGGGCACCGGATGCCGGAGACGTTCCCGATATCGTAAAAGTTGACTGATTCGTGTATGTGTTCGCTGGTGTCGTAAGCACAGGTGCATTTACCGGATATCTCACAACTGCACGAATCATGTAGTTACCTTCTTCTGCAGGTGAAGTGCTCCACGCGCCACCTACTCGCTGCCAGCTTCGACCTGCATTCGTACCATTCTCATCAGTAGCCAGTCCCGGAGCACCAGTTCCAGCTACACTCTGTACATACACAATATAGAAATCACCTGTTACAATGACCGGTTCCGGGAATTCAACGGTTGTCCATTGATCGTTACGAAGTGCAGTACCGTCAAATGGTCCAGCCAGTTGTCGTCCCGGAGCACCGCCAGTACCCGAAGCATCATAGACAGCATATTGGAACGCTGTACCTCCAGGTACAGGCCATTCGGTGTTCCAGAATCGGAACGATGCACCTGTTAGTTGAGCGGTCTCCAGCTCTGGTGTCATTCGAACCGCCCAAGCGTTATCCGCAGCGTTAAAAGCTCGTGCGTTCTCTGCTGTTCCATCATCATAAGCAATTTCCCCTGGGAAACCGATGAATGGTTTCAAGGCAACATTCGCCTCTGCCGTACCATTACCAGGTACAGTTACAGTAACGGTTTTACTGTAATAATCAGCAGCACGGATGGACAGAGTATAACTTCCTTCCAATACCTGAATAACGAAGCTGCCATCTGAACCTGTGCGGACTTCACCTACCTTCGCATCTTCCACCACGAGAACGGAAGCATCAGCCAGTGGTTGTCCTGTCCGCTCATCCGTTACTACACCTTCAATCTGTCCATGCGGAATTGCCTCCAGATTAAAGTTGGCTTTGGCTCCACTGCCATCGGTGATCGTTACCTGCTGAGTTCGAGGATAATATCCATATGCCTCAGCTTTTAACGTGTAATCACCAGCTACGTGTGTGAAGCTATACTTGCCTGTAGCCGAATCCGTTTTCACTGAACGACCGGTTTCCAGCACCGTAACCGTTGCACTTGCAGGCAGGCTTTGCGGATTAACCGAACCTGTTCCTGGTTTTTCAACTTCCGGTTGTTGCTGTTTCGTTTTATTAAATTCGGCTTTGTCAGTCCGTGAAATTTTGTACCATGGGTTATCATAGGACGGTTTCGGTTTGTCGCTATTAAGCACAACCGCACTGTCCTCGGTTACGGTCTCCGCAGAAACACCCAGTACACGGAAATCATCAATGAACCAGCCTGTCTTCACGACACTGTTGTCTGAGGTCAGACGGAACCGGAATTGAACTTCATTGCCGGTAAGTGCATCGAGGTCATAGAATACCGGTGCCCATTGTTTGCCGTTTGTACTGTGTGAGAATTTGCCCAATTCCGACCATGTTGTTCCACCATCTTTGGTAGCTTCCACATAACCGTAATCGTATCCACTCTCAATCTCGTACCAATGATTAAACGCAAGGGTCCCTTCGGATACATTCGTCAAATCAATAACCGGAGATACGAGTGAATAGTTAGAGCCATTCTCGTACGTATTGTCCAGATCAGTCGCCCAGACATTCGGCGGAGAAACAGCACTGGCAGGTCCCGTTACCGGAATGCCCCGTTCCCACTCATCTTTGGTTCCCGAGTGAGTCCAGCCATTATCATCACTGCCGTCAAAATGATCGATATAGATGTCCTGAGGCACCTCTACTGTAATGGATACCTCATTCGACTTGTCGCTTTCATTGCCACTATAATCAAGTGCGGCAACGGTATAGTAATACGTCGAATCCGTCACGGTAGACGTATCTGTAAACGTTGTTCCTGTTGCAGTTCCAATGGATTCATAACCTGTACCTGCGGTTGTGGAACGATATACGATATAGGATTCGAGATCCTCATCGCTCGGCCCAGTCCAGCTCAAGGCTACATTGCCCAGAATATCAGCAGTCGCAGACAATCCGGCAGGTGCCCCCGGCGCAATCTCATCCAAGGCTTCTACTGCGAAATCATCAATGTACCAACCTGCCTTTTGCACCGAGTTATCACTGGTCAGATTGAATTTGATAAATACCTGCTGTCCCGCGTATTCGCGAAGGTCCACATATTGTGTCTTCCAGTTACCGCCAGTGCCCGTGAAGCTCAGCAACTCTTCAAACACATAGTCGCTGTCCTCGGAAGCAATGTATACCTTGCCAAAGTCGATGTTATTCTCCAAATCATACCAGTGCTTGAAGGATAATAATGCACCTTCCGGACTCTCGGTAAGATCAATTGGCGGCGCAAGCAGATATGCATTACTATTCGCCACATAAGTCCCTTGCAGGTTAGTTGCAATCACCTTCTCACCAGAGTATGCACTTCCAGGACCGCTGCTTGGCGCTCCCCAGACCCAGGTACTTCCGGTCCCACCAGTGGTGAATCCCAGCTGATCTTCTTCAAAATCCTGAAGATATCCTGGCTGAACACCATTGGACACAGCCACTTTGTATACCTGACTTTCGAATCCGTTGTTGCCGTAATCGTTCACACGAATATAATACTCCACGCCTTGTGGCTCAATAAGAAATGCCGGAATGGTCGCTGTATACGTACCATCTTTGCTATCTCCAGCAATTCGATTCATCGGCAGATAAACGTACTGGTTGGTACCTGTCGTTTTGGCAAAAGCCTCGACGGAGACTACCGCGACGTTATCTGTCACATGAGCGGTTAATGGTATATCGATGCCTGTAAAGGCAGAATTGACAGGGGTATGTGCCAGTACCGGCTCTTCCAGATCATCTCCGGCAGTAACTACTCTGCCGGATACCGTACCGATTCCTTCGAGTACAGAACCCACAGCATCGAGGGCATTAATGATGCCGTGACCGTAACCGTTATTAGGGGAGGTCGGATATTGACTGTCCGTTCTCGGTGTTGCTGTATCTGTAATGATCTGCTCCAGCTGATCCACAGTAAGGGAATGATTGGCCTGTAGCAGGAGTGCGGCAAGCGCAGTTGTATGCGGGCCTGCCATCGACGTGCCGTTCCAGCCTCCCTCATATACACCACCCGGAACTGCTGAACGGATATTTACCCCAGGGGCAGATACTTCTGGCTTGATCTCACCATACGGAGATGGACCCAGCAGCGAGAAGGAAGCCAGGTTACCATTAATATCTGTGGCTCCCGTGGCGAAACTTTCAGGGTAATTGGCAGGGTTCGCGACAGAGCCAGGACCACCCGGATTCGTCAGTCTTACATTACCTGCGGAGAACTCGGGAAAGATCTGCGCATCACGCCAGGCTTGGACCATAGGCCGGAACCATTCATCCAGTCCTGCGCCTCCGCCCCACGAGTTGTTTACGACATCCGGTGCAAGTTCAGGATGCAGATTGCCTTCTGCATCGACCGGAGCGATCAACCACTGTCCACCATCCAGAATAATGGCATCCGTTGTTTCCGGATTGAATATGCGTACACCAATCCATTTTGCACCGGGAGCAACCCCGATCTGGTTGGTGCCATCCGCTTCAGAGCCAACCATCGTACCCATCGTGTGTGTACCATGTCCGTCTTCGTCCGCAGGAAGGGAAGCATTACTATGCGGATCATACCAGCTCAGTTCGGGATCAACGATATTGCCCGAAGCATCCAGTCCCCGCCATTTGCTGCGAAGCGCCGGGTGGGTATAGTCCACACCGCTGTCCAGATTGGCAACGACAATTCCTGTTCCATCAATGCCCCGATCCCACACGGCTGGCGCATTGATGTAATCCAGGTTCCATTCCACATTCTCTGTCGCAAGCTTGTCCTTCGCAGCAGGTTCCTTGTCTTTAACTCCGACTGCCGAGTCTTTAGCTGGCGTTTGGTCAACATCCTTGGCTGGAGCCGCATTTGCCGCTTCTTTACTTACTTCCGCTTTCTGTAAGTATCTTGTCTCATTCGGTAGAACTTTCTCTACCTCAGGCAGCAGCGCAATCTGCTCCATGACTTCTTTGGTACTCGTTACTGCCAATGAATTGACGATAAAATAGCTTTTATATTCTTTGACCTTGCCCAGGTCAATTTCCTTTTCCAGATAACTTTCCAATGTATATTGTGTACGTGAGGCCGTTTCCCGCAGAGAGCTGACGACGGAATTTCGAACGGACAGCTTCGTGGCTGAGGCCGTTTGTTTGGCGATCGTCGCCTTTTCCAACGCCTGTTTGGAGACCGCTGCTGTATCCACCTGCTCCTTCATTTTCACCAGATAGGTAACATATTCACTACCTTCAAATTCTTTGGTCAACTTGGCGTTTACTTTGGATTCCGTAACTTTGGCGAGTCCAGATTTCATATCCAATTTGGATGATGGGGAGTTTTCAGCTGAAACCGGATGAACGATCGAAAATGCAAGGAGAAGCGAGAGCCCCATGGAGATGGGCTTGCGTAACCGATTAATCTTTATCAAACTTTTCCACTCCTTTTACCCGGTTTTGTAATTTAGTCTGGTACATATGCCCTTCTCTGCAGAATAAAACGGTAAAATGATCTTTATTACGGACGAAATAGACGCCCTGGTTTTCACATAAAGCCTCACCTCCTTTACAGGTCTGGTTAGGGAACAATATGAGTCAGAAGAGATAACTAGATCATTCTATGATTTTTCGCTTGGACGTTTAGGAGATGGAACAACTCGGATTAAGCCATGAGAGTGAAAGGTGTGGGTGTTTGAGTAATGCAACGAGAGTGAATGTCTATAAGCATTCATGTGGAAGGGTGATCTAGAGCGTTAGCAGAACGCTTGCTAAGGAGTAGTCAATATGTATTTCGATCGTGGTTCGAGTGAGTTAGAAAACAGTTTAAATTACATATAATAGGCAATTAGGAATTTAATTGGATTTTCTTGGTATAGTATAGAATCATTATTCGATATATACAAGTACTTTTATTGAAAAATATAGAAAATAAGTCTATTTAATGCTTTTATATGTCTCATGTCGCTTGTACTTCTCCTTACACTTTGCGTATTCACGCAAATACACCTATTAAAAAATAGTCCAAACAGACCCTGAAAAACAAAAAAAGAACCGGCTCTTTAACCGATTCTTTTTCCCTCTTAATCCAATTCAATTTTGAAAACGACAGGTGCTATACTCTTCACGTTGGTTGTAGTAATCGTCAGTGCCTCCGCTGTTCTCTCCCATTTCGGTTGTTCCTCGTACCCAAGGACCTGAATGTCCTGAATAACGCCTTGAAAATGGTGAGAATGTTCCTTCAGCGATTTAATGTGAATCACCCCGTTATCCGGGTAGGCAAGAACCGTCGCGTACAGACTGCTTTCTTTTACCGTAAACCGTATATCTTCACTCGTAAATACCTTCGTATCCCCATCCGTGAATTGCCCTTCCTTCACCTCTGTTGGACCCTCGCCAAACGTACGCCAGAATGACGTGTCATAGATCGCTTCCCCATTCACTTCCAGCCACTTGCCGATGGTCAGTAGAATGTCCCGATCTTCATCCGGTATGCTGCCGTCTGCTTTGGGTCCAATGTTCAGCAGCAGGCTTCCGTTTTTGCTTACAATATCCACGAGATCCCGAAGGATTTCCTCGGCCGATTTATAGTTATTATTTTCCGTGTAACACCATGAGTTTTTAGCGACAGCCGTATCGGTTTGCCAAAAATAGGGCTTGAGTTCAGCAAACTGCCCCCGCTCCACATCCGGAACGGCGCTACCAAACATATAGGCCTCATGTTTATAATTGATCGCTACAGGCACGCCCCATTCTTCGCCTTTGTTATAATAATAAGCAGTGAATTTCTTAAGATAGGGTTTGAATGCAACCGTTTGAATCCACCAATCGAAATAGAAGACCTTTGGCTGATATTGATCCACCAGCTCACAGCAACGAATCAACCAGTCTTCCAGATACTCCTCGGTTGGAGGCGAACCATACAGATCATGATGATCCGGTTCCGGCATGGCAGGCCAATAGAAATCACCGCGCTTCAGGGGCTCCTGAATATCTGACTCAAATTCCTTCCCGTGAGACATGAAGAACCAATGCTCGGCACGGTGGGACGATACACATAAGGTCAGTCCCTGCTTCTCATAAGCAACCTTCATCTCACCCAGAAGATCCCGTTTGGGGCCCATTTCATATGTGTTATAGTGAGAGATATCGCTCTTGTACATCTGAAAACCATCGTGGTGCTCAGCTACAGGCATAACATATCTGGCTCCGGCCTGTTTAAATAACGTTGCCCATTCATCTGCATCGAACTTCTCTGCACGAAACATCGGAATGAAGTCTTTATATCCAAACTCCTTATGAGGTCCGTACACCGCAAGGTGATGTTCATAAGCTTTGGAACCTTGAATATACATATTTCGCGAATACCATTCGCTATCATAAGCCGGGACGGAGTACAGCCCCCAGTGGATGAAAATGCCGAATTTCGCCTTCTGGTACCATTCAGGAACTTGAAATGCGCTAAGTGAACTCCAATTGTCCTTGAATTTCCCCTTGGCAATCGTTGCTTCGATCTGTTGCAAATATTCGTTTTTATCCATGCTATTTTCTCATTCCTTCCGTTATCGTCTGCACTTGTATTGTAGTTCTACAGCGGAAGGATAGACATGCAGAACACTAACTTTTAGATGGACAATACTAACCTTGTATGGAGATGAAGAATATGAATCACCAAACTTTGCTTACGAACTACCTGTCCAATCTGCAAGTTGAATTATTTATGGTCAACTACAATCGGTGCGACACCGATTGGCGGGATCTGGATTACACGCCGGATTACAGCAAATTTTATTTCATATGTGAGGGTGAAGGTTGGCTCAAGATTGGCAATGAAGAGTATTACCCTACGCCTAATCAGCTTATCTTAATGCCAGAGGGGATCAAACAATCCTACTCTGCAATTAACGATCGTCCTTTTCTCAAATATTGGTGTCACTTTAGTGCAAAGGTTGGGGGTATCAATTTGTTCCAAATTCTAAAGTTCCCGCACATCTGTACGATAGATCACCCTGAGTTGATTCAGGAAATCTTCAGCAGTATTCTGACATATGCAAAATCCGATGAAGTCTATGCCCATATGATGGCCAAGAGCAAACTGACCGAGTTATTGTCCCACTATATAATGAATCTCGATCTGGATCAGATCTCTTTTATTAACGTGCCTGTCATGGAGAAATTGTCTGCCATTCTGGCTTACATCGATTCCAACATCGAAGAGAATATTTCGGTTCAGGATCTGGCTCAGATCGCCTATATGCATCCCAATTATTTCATTCGATTCTTCAAGCAACAGATCGGTGTTCCTCCAATCCTCTACATTACTGGCAAAAAAATCGATAAAGCCAAGGAACTGCTCACCTGTACACCGAACACGATAACGGCCATCGCCGAGCATCTCGGATTCAGTGATTTGTACTATTTCTCCAGGCAATTCAAAAAGCATACAGGGCTCACGCCTACGGAATACCGGAGACAAACAACGGTACTGACAACGTAAGACGTAAGCCCTGATGCTCAGCTCTTTTTACTGGTTGGGATCAATTAAAATGGATATGGCACTTTTGCTTTCCATTTGGAAACATAACAGCTCTTCATTTCGCAGCTTAGTCTGCACATTCTCCGTCTCTTCTCCATCGTTGAAAAGGACTACTGCGATGGAACCGTCTATATTTTTGAACGCCACAGAAAAGATCGAATCATTACTGGACGTTGATTCAATGCGAACAGCCTTTGGACGGATCAAAGCACTAAAATGAGCCAGGGCATAATAATCGAGTGTATACGTAAGCTCCTTCGTCTGCTGATTCACCTGCACGATCCCACGGCACGTACTGCGGCCAAAGCCCGGAACCGTAGGCCCGTTGTTCTCATCCAGTGCCATGTTCCACAGCACAAAAGACTTGCTGTAATTGCGAAGAATCTGAATTCCCGTTCGCATCACATTGGAGAAGGCCTGTTCAAATGGCGGTATCCACTCCCCGCCTGAGCCTTCAGTGAAGTGCACTTCTTTGCCTGCAAATGCTTCATAGACCTTCGTTTGAGCAGAAGCATCGCCCCCGTACCAGTGCCAGGCCACTCCATCCACTTCCTCTCCCGCTTGTTCCAACACGGTCAGGGGATAGACCGGTTGATTCCAGTTGTGATCGTAACAGAGAATTTTGGTAGAAATATCGTTTTTGACGAAGGCTGGTTTGAGATGGTTTTTGATAAAATCTGCTTGCGCTTCGGCAGGCATCAACATACCGGGATAATGCCCCGGTTCATAAAGCGCCTCATTCTGTGGTGTGATGGCATGGATCGGTAATCCATGCTCTGCATAGGCTTGAATGTACTTCACAAAATATTCGGCATAAACAGGATACCATTCAACCTTCAACTGTCCGGTAATCATCGATCCACTCGTTTTCATCCAGCCGGGTGCACTCCACGGTGAAGCAAACAGCTTCAGTTCAGGATTCAATGCCAACGCCTTTTGCGTTAAAGGAATAACGTCCCCTTCATCATGTGCAATGCTGAATTGGGTTAATTCCGGGTCTGTCTGCTGTTCTGGCATATCGTTATAACTGTATACCGTTCTCGCATAATCTGAAGCCCCCATCGGATTACGGATGACGGACAGCCCGATCCCTTGCTCCGGATGGAATAGTCGGGTCATGACCTCATCCCGTTGCTCCTCATTCAAGACTTGGTTGATTAAATAGGCAGAAGAATCGGTAAAAGAAGCACCAAATCCGTCCATCTCCTGATACGTTACCTGATCATCCAGAAGAATGGTCGTTGTCTCCAGATCGGAGGCAAGCGGTTTTAATTGTTCCGAGGATACGGGGACAAATAATTCGTCCTCTCCCGTCGATTTGTACATTTTGAATGTAGTCATAGGATTCTCCTTCATATTTCTATTATTGAATGCCTAATTTCTCTTTGTTCAGTTTCATCTTCTCACTGCGAACCTTCACAATCTCTTCCCAGCGGTTTTCGCCTAGAAATGACTTGTAAACAGCTAGTGCATTGTCATACGAAGCATCATCCTTGGAACGTACCATACTGACCAGTGTTGTATTCCACTTGGTGTTAATCGCCGACAACGCACGGGCTTCAGGTGTGCCTTGATCCGGACTAATATTCTCCAGAATGAAGTGTGGTTTCAGCTTGCCTTTGCCCCACTCCTGCATCTGTTTAATCGCTTCCGGAAAAGCATCTGCACTGAGTGCTTTGTGGCGGTCATGGCCGAAGAACATAAATTCACCCATCCGATAATCCTTTTTGAATTGATCCGCATTATTGAGTTGCAGGTCTTTCACTGTTGGCAGCAGTTCTACACTACCGTCGGCTTTGGTTTGGTAGGTTTCCCCCTCAATCCCGTAATTCATAAGCGTCTGTCCTTCTTCACTCAGCAAGTATGTGAATATCTGAATGGCCTTGGCCGGATCTTTACAGTCTTTGGAAATGAAATTGATCATCCACCCGGTTATTCCGGATTGATTCAATGTTGGTGCATTACCTTTGGTACTCTGCGGTCCATCGATAGCAACATATTCTTTGCCTGGATTCGCACTCATGTAGATTTGCAAGTTCCCCCCTTGTTGAGGTGTACCGTCAAGCAGCATGGTCGCATATTTACCGGACTTCACTTTTTCCTCAAAAGCGGTTCCATCATCGGCAAAACTGTCATCACTGATATTGCCGTCTCTATACACGGTGTTCAATGTTTTCAACCACGTGAGGTAATCTTCATCCAGATTGCGATCATAGAATTCTCCTGATTCGGTCTCTAACGGAACACCTATGAAATCTTGTAACGTATCCCCTAGTGAACCTGTTCCTTCACCAATGGAGTTGAATCCAAACGGAATCAGCGCAGGGAACTCTTGCTTAATTCGTTTCATCACACTCTGGAATTGCTCTGGCGTTCCTATGACCGGACTACCCAAAGCTTCGTACACATCTTTACGAATGATAAATGCCGTTTTGGCAGGAATGTTACCGCTATCATAATCCTCTTGTGTATTGGAATAGTTCGGGTAACCATAGGTTTTACCATCCGCCAATTGGAACCAGTTCAATGTATCGGCAGCCGCAACTTTATTGAAGTAAGGATCGTATTTCTCCGCCAGATCATTCAGCGGCATAGCCCAGGTTGCAGCTTTTTGCACCACTGGAGAATTCGAGTCAAACACCGTCAACAAGTCAGGCATATCTCCTCCGGCGAAAAAGGTGTTTAACTTGGTATCATCACCCGTGATGAATTTAATATTGATGTTCAAATCCTCTTTGATTTTCTTGGTAACAATGTCCTTGCCAAAATCAGTGTTCCACCAGTCCGCATTGACGTACCATGTCAGGTCGGTAGCCTCTTCCTTTTTATCCAACTGCCAAGTTGGCTTTTCCGGGTCGACCGTATAACGATCTTCAATGGATACCCAGTTCCCTTCACTGGAGCCACCCGATCCACCACTACAACCTGTAATCATAAGTACGGCTGTGAGCAGTGTTGCGAGCAATTTAATCCCTTTTTTGCCTGATACCTTATTCAACTTCATCATATTTTTGTTCCTCCTCAAAATGGGGTATTTGTTGCTCCTATTCCTTGACCGCACCCAGCATCATTCCCGAGATAAAGTATCTCTGAACGATGGGATAGATCAGCACGATAGGTAGCGTGGTTATGACAATCGTGGCTAACTGTACGCCTTTGGTTGTTGTTTCAATAACAGCGGAACCCCCGACATTTTGCATAGATTGGGTCTGGGACTGCACGATAATCTCATACAACATCATCTGGAGTGGATACAGTGACTGATCGGTAATATATAACTTGGTCGTCATGAAGTCGTTCCATTGCCCCACCCCATTAAATAGCGCAATCGTCGCCATGGCAGGCATGGAGAGTGGAATGAAGATTTTCAGGAAAATATGCCAATCCCCTGCGCCGTCAATTTTGGCCGACTCTTCCAGCGAATCCGGGACATTCCGGAAGAAATTCATCAGAATCACGACATCATAGAAGCTGAACAACGCCGGAATAATGTACACCCAGAAGCTGTTTAACAATCCGAGTGATTTAATTAACAGGTATGTTGGGATCATGCCACCGGAGAAGAACATGGTGATGACACCCATGGCAACGTATAATTTACGGCCTCTTATGTACTTTTTGCTCAGACCGTAACCAACCATGGCACAGAAGAACACATGTGTAACAACGCCAATCGTTGTTTTGGACACAGATATGAAGAAGGCCTGCCAGATGCCCTGATCGTTGAATACAGCTCTGTAATTCTCCAGCGAGAATTCCGGTGACCAGAAGATGAATCCACCTTCCGCCAGCGCTTTGCCTGAACTAAATGAAGAGATGATGACATTCCAGAGCGGAACCAGGATAACGACCGTACAGATGATTAACAAAATTATATTTAAGGTATCAAAGATCCGACTATCGAGATCTTCTTTTGCCACCTTTCCATTCACGCGGGATGCCTCCTTCTACAACACAGATTGATTATCGTTTAATTTGCTTGTGATTTTGTTTGCCGTGACGAGTAGAATGACAGAGATGATGGACACACCCAAGCCAACGGCCGTTGCATATGAAAAGTCACCCTGAGACATCCCCATACGATAGACGTACGAGTTAATGACTTCCGCTTTGTCGCGGTTCTGGGAGTTCATGAGAACCAGTGTCTGATCCAGATTGGACCCTAATAAACCGCTTACAGTTAGAATCAAATTTAAACTGATGATTGATCTCATGTTAGGCAATGTGATATTCCATATCTGTCTAAGACGGCTTGCACCATCAATTTTGGCAGCTTCATAATACGTAGGATCAATCTTCGCCATGATCGCCAGATACAGAATCGTTCCCCAACCTGCTTCTTTCCAAATATCCGATAACGTAGCAATCCACCAATACTTGCCTGCATCCAGTAAGATGTTCTGCGGTTGCGAGATCACTCCCAGACTAAGCAACAACTGATTAAATAAGCCCGTTGTGGAAAACCAG
Organism: Paenibacillus amylolyticus; assembly: GCF_001570725.1. GTDB lineage: Bacteria > Bacillota > Bacilli > Paenibacillales > Paenibacillaceae > Paenibacillus > Paenibacillus amylolyticus_A. The sequence goes on along the minus strand of NZ_BCNV01000001.1, from coordinate 1,743,162 downwards.
GTAATCAGCATTCCCCCCAGTACGATCCAGGACAGAAAGTGAGGTAAATATGAAACCGTTTGCACAAACTTTTTGAAGCGCCCGCTGTTTAACTCATAGATCATGATCGCGAGAATAATGGGAATGACGAACCCTATACCCAATTTCAAGAAACTGATCCCCAGTGTATTCACCACTGCATCCCAGAAGTATTTGTCAGACAAAATGATTCTGAAATTATCCAGCCCTACCCAAGGAGCAGTAGCCAGTGTATCAATGACTGTGTAATTTTTGAATGCAATCGTCAACCCGTAGATCGGGATATAACAGAAAATAATCATAAAGATAATGCCAGGGATAATCATCGATTGAATCTCCCATTGTCTTCGATAATCCACTATGAATTCTTTGATTCGTTGTCCGATCGGCTTCTTTCCATTGGGACTGATCGGATTTTTACCGGTTGATGTCTCTACGGCTAATTTATCCACGTTCTTTTACTCCCCTCCATCATGCATGTTTATAAAAACGTTTTTATTTTTCGACATAAAAACCCCCTTTACTTTTATTTGTGTAAAAAAGACCGGAGAAGATGAGTCAGCTTATGTACGATAATCTTTCCGGTCGATCTTCACATGGCTTGAACCTCTCACCACCAGCTCACCCGCCAATTTCTGTGCAGCCCCTTGTTCTTTCTCCTTGATCATACCGACCAGTTGATTGATGGCCAGGATACCCTGTCTTGCAATTTGATTTCTTACCGTTGTGAGCGGTGGGGAAAAATACTGGGCGATATCGATATCATCGAAACCCACGACACTAACGTCTTGAGGCACTTCAAATCCCTCAGATTTCAACGCATGCATACAACCAATGGCACTCAAGTCATTCCCTGCAAGGAATGCATCAGGTCGCTTCCCGGGGTGCAAGTGAAGAAAAGATTTTATAGCACTATACGTGCTCTCCTCCTCAAAATACCCTTGTATAATGTAATCTTCATCGATTGGAAGCTGGTATTCACGCAGAGCCGCCAGATAGCCATCTTTACGCTGCACACTATCAAACATCGTGTCCACACCCGAAATATAAGCAATTTTCTTGTGCCCCAGCCCAATTAAATACTTGGTTGCTTCGTAAGCCGCCACATACGAGTCAAAAATGACACTTCCCATCGTATCGCTCTGATAGACCCGATCCAAAAAAACAGCCTTGATCTTATCTTTCTCCATAGCAATAATATCTTGCTCATCGATCCGAAGCTCTTCGTAGATGATGACACCATCCACCCGCCGCCCCAGAATGTTACTCATAATTACGTGTTTATCCTTAGTCACAAATACATTCAAACCATACCCAAGCCGATCACATTCGCGAGACATCGACTCCACCAGCTTATAGAAATATGGACCCGATACACTTGTGGTGAAAAAACCCAGCATTTTGGTTTGACCGGACTTCAATAGCTTGCCGTTCAGATTGGGCACATAGTTTAAACGCTCTGCCACCTTGAGAACATGCGATTTCGTCTCCGGGTTCAAGACATCTACACCATTCAAGGCGTTGGAAACCGTCGATATGGATACGCCCGCTTCCCTTGCTACATCTTTAATCGTTATTTTTGCCATAGATTTTGTTCCTTTGCTATAAAAACGTTTTTATAATGTTTAAATTATCATAAAACCGTTTTCATGGCAACACTTTAATTTGCGAGTTCAGGCATCATGTACTTTATTCATAGCTATAGGCCACTGCGGGCGCAAAAAAACGGCTCATGTATGAGCCGCCGTTCATGAAGCTTTAGCTTTCTATTCCCCATCCTGTTTATACATGGAGTGGATCTGTTGCAGTTGCTCTTCCAGACGTTCCAAGCGAACAAAACGATCCGCTCGAATATATTTCTTCTGCTCCACAAGCATGATCATTGTTGGAACGGTAAAAATAAGAAACTTGGACGCAACCTCTTCCACTTCATTAGCATTAATGTGACCCAGGTATATTGATGGATAAGGTTCAAGCAAAGCCCTGATCTTGGGGAGTAAAGCGTGACATACACTGCACTCTGGACGAGATACATACAAAAAAACCAATTCATGTTGTTGAATAACTTCTTCAACCATTTCTATGGAAGTTAACTCATGAATATCTTTCATTGAAGCTCAACCCTTTCAGTCATTCAATAGCTTGCTCATTTAAACTTTTTCTTTTCAAGTATAGCCTATGTGCGTTAGAATCAAATGGAATATATCCCCATATGAAAGAGGTTATAGTATGAAAAAATCATTCTTATTTCTGTTCACAGCCCTGGTAGTTGTTACTTCCTTCTCGGCGTATGCACCTGTGTCGAATGCCTCTGGCGATATTGGAGTAAGCCTGCTGTCCGATCGTCAGCAAGGTACTGTAAAGTAGTACTTGTACAGAAAGTAACAGGCGACAATTCGGATAACATCTGAATTAGTCGCCTGCTTTCATTTAGTCATATTAAATTTTATTTCCAATCTCTCTTCCGAAGATAAGATTCGAATACGAAAGTTCCGAAAGGCAATAGACCCGCCAGTCCACCCATCAACCAGCGTGTTATCTTCCACTTTTTGACCAGAGCCAAATGCACTAGTGCAATAAGGTATAAAGGAAACAAAATACCATGAATCATGCCCATTACGGCTACAGCGGAAGAGATATCTGCAAAATATTTCAGAGGCATAGCAATAAAAATCAATAGAAGTAAGGATACGCCCTCCCATATGCCCGCAATTCTGAATCGGCCTGTCACTGTCTTCATAAAGTCCATTCTCACCTTTCCCGCTAATCGTTTGTGAAATATGTAACTTGTAACATGATAAGAAAACTTCACGCCACATCTCCGTTCAGATATGTCGTTCTGAAGCCCACCTTCAGTATAACGTATGAATTTGTTTCGAAGATGCTTCAAATTTGAATAATTATTGAATCCATAAAACCATATTTCCACATCAGGTCTTATGGATTCAAGTCGTCTCACGCTCAATCAGATGGTATGTCAGCTGCTCCGTCTTCAACTCTGTTTTACCCAATACGGCCCACAATTGATGGAAAGCCTGGGTGGCTTGCTCCGCAATCGGATTGTGTATAGTCGTGATTCCGAGAACACGGGAAAGCTCTATATCATCAAACCCCACAATGGCGAGTTGTTCCGGTACCTGTATATTTTGTCTGCGTGCTTCACTCAGAATGCCTATGGCTGCATAATCATTCGAACATAATACGGCCTGTGGAAGTTCTGGTCCCTCAGCCATTCTCCGCATCGCTTCTTCGCCATCGGAGGAGCTAAATACGGAATATTGATATGCTTCAGTCCACACCTGCAACCCTCTACTCTTCATGAAAGATTCATAGGCTTTACGGCGGCTCTGGGTATTCAAACTTTCAGCTCTACCAAATGCATTCGCAATTCGGGTGTATCCTTTTGATACCAGATGCTCTAGAGCTAACTTATACCCTTCTGCCTGATCCATCGCAACAGACGGAATCTCGTCATTCCCCATTCGCTGCCAGGAGACAATGGGCCCATACTCCATATAAGCCTTTAATTTCCGAGGATCATTGACACAAGCAATAATAACGAGTCCATCCACTCGTTTGCTACGCAGATCTTCGAAAGCCTGTAATTCAATATCCCGATCTCCACGGGATGTATAGATAATCGTCTGAAATCCAAAATCCATGGCTGTATCAATGAATTGATTCATGAACGTAAGAATGATCTCACCTGTGGTAGATGTCACAATTCCAATCTGCTTGGTCTGCCCGGTAGATAACGATACCGCATTTCGGTTGGGAATATAATTCAACTGTTTCATAATATCCGTTATGATCTGTCTTGCTTCATCACTAACATGCGGAGAATGATTAATCACGCGTGACACGGTCGCTTTTGAGTAACCGGACCGCTTCATAATTTCATCAAACTTGGACATCGGAGACTCCCTTCTTGCTAACGAACTATATAAGTTCAACTAAGATTATTTACACTGGCACTTCGATGACAGAACAACCTTCCGATCGCTGTTATCCCCAGATTTTTTCATTCCCTTATCTAATTGGGAAAATCCGAGGATAGCGTATGCTTCCGATGTAGCTTTCTTTCAGAGAGCTTTCAGGCGACCGCTTCGCTTCTTCTGGTTATTTCTGTCCTCTCCGTTTTCGTGTAAATTTTAGTTGAACTTATTTAGAATAATAGTATGCCTTAATTTGGGGTCAAAAGTAAAACTTGACGTGTAACCCGTTACAACGTTTAAGCTTTTTTATGTCATACATGAATCATCTTAAAATCAATTTGATGAATGGAGCGATACACATGATTAACTCTCAAAATCAAACCTATCAATTCCCGGAAAATTTCCTTTGGGGTGGCGCAATTGCAGCCAACCAGGCTGAAGGTGCATACAATCAAGGCGGCAAAGGCCTGTCTACTCAGGACGTAGCTCCCAAAGGCATCATGGGGCCAATCACAGAAGAACCTACTGAGGATAACATGAAACTGATCGGTATCGATCTGTATCATCGCTATAAGGAAGATGTGAAACTGTTTGCCGAGATGGGCTTCAAAGTATTCCGTACTTCCATCGCCTGGTCCCGGATTTTCCCGAAAGGTGATGAGTTGGAACCGAATGAAGAAGGTCTGCAATTCTACGATGATCTGTTTGACGAGTGTCACAAATACGGGATCGAACCGCTGGTTACACTGTCCCACTATGAGACACCACTTCACCTGTCCAAAGAATACGACGGCTGGGTTAACCGGAAAATGGTTGGATTCTATGAACGTTATGTAACTGCCGTATTCAAACGGTATAAGAACAAAGTGAAATATTGGCTTACTTTTAACGAAATCAACTCCATTCTCGAAGCACCATTCATGAGCGGTGGTATTTATACGCCGAAGGAGAAGCTTAGCAAGCAAGATCTGTATCAGGCGATCCATCATGAGTTTGTAGCCAGTGCTTCTGCTGTGAAGCTCTGTCATGAGATTATTCCTACGGCACAGATTGGTTGTATGATGCTCAGCATGCCGACTTACCCGCTGACACCGAATCCAGACGATATGATCAAAGTCATGGAATTCGAGCATAGCAACTATTTCTTCGGTGATGTGCATGTAAGAGGTCGCTACCCTGGTTATATGAAACGCTACTTCCAGGAAAATGGGATCGAGATTCAGATGGAAGCTGGCGACGAGGAAATGCTGCTTAATACAGTAGACTTCATCTCTTTCAGTTATTACATGAGTATCTGTCAGACAGCAGACCCGGAGAAACAAGTCGCAGGAGAAGGTAACCTGCTTGGTGGTGTACCTAACCCTTACCTGCCTGCAAGTGAATGGGGATGGCAGATCGACCCGCAAGGATTGCGTTATGTGCTTAATATGTTCTATGACCGTTATCAAAAACCACTGTTTATTGTAGAAAATGGTCTCGGCGCTGTCGATGAGTTGATCACGGGTGCGGACGGCGAGAAAACCGTCGAAGATGACTACCGCATCCAGTATTTGAATGATCATCTGGTTCAGGTTGGCGAAGCCATTAAAGATGGCGTGGAGATCATGGGATATACATCATGGGGTTGTATTGATGTTGTCAGTGCGTCTTCTGCCCAGTTGAAAAAACGTTATGGCTATATCTATGTTGATCGTCATGATGATGGGTCAGGAACACTTGAACGTTACCGTAAGAAATCCTTCCATTGGTACAAAGAAGTCATCAGCAGTAACGGGAAAAGTTTGCAGCGTTAAGGTTTTTTAAGCAAATGTAACAGATACATCCGTATTCCCCAGACAAATCACATGAAAAAGTGTCGATTATACGATACCTTGGCATGTTTTCTGTCTGGGGGATTTTATTTTCAAAAAGAAACACCCGATGATAGACATCAGGCATTCTCATTAATGACTATCACGTTGTTCACTATTTATTCTTCACTTTATGTTCTTCACTACATCCCTGCTGTACTTTGTTTTGTCTTCTTCTGTTATCTTGCGAATGACCCTGCAAGGATTACCCGTAGCAATCACACCAGACGGTATACTCTTGGTCACTACGCTCCCTGCGCCGATGATCGTATTATCTCCAATCGTCACACCAGCAAGAACGGTCACACCGCCACCGATCCACACATTATTGCCCACCGTGATGGGTCCAACGATCTCCAGACCTTCATTGCGCTGCTCAACATCATAAGGGTGGCCTGCTGTATAAAATCCGCAATTGGGAGCAATAAAAACGTTATTACCAAAAGTAATTTTGCCCCCATCCAGCATGACTATATTATGATTGCTATAGAAGTTCTCACCAATTTCAATATTATAGCCGTAATCACATACAAATGGCTGTTCTATCAGGAAACGATCCGTCGTTTTCCCCAGCAGTTTCTTGATTAACGCTTCTCTTTCATTGATCTTGGCTGGATGGAGCTGGTTATAATCGTAACAAAGTCCTTTGGCGTGCAGACGCTCTTCAATCAACTCTTTATCGTAATTGGCATTATATAAGAGCCCTAATTGAGATTTCTCTTTTTCAGTCATCATTTCGTAAGCACTTCCCATCTTCTATCTAAAATAAGTTAAAGCTCTATCTCTCTAATGATTCTAGCAGGATTGCCGCCCACGATCATATTATCCGGAACATCCTTCGTAACCACAGCCCCGGAAGCAATGACCACGTTATGTCCAATGGTAACGCCCGGGTTAATAACAGCTCTACCGCCAATCCATACATTATTTCCAATCTTGACTGGCTTGCCATATTCTGCACCCGAATTACGTTCATGTGGATGTAGTGGATGAGTAGCCGTATAGATATGTACATCTGGCCCCATTAAGCAATGGTCTCCAATACGAACTTCACACACATCTAATATCGTACAGTTAAAATTGGCATAAAAATGATTGCCTACATGAATGTTATATCCATAATCTACATGAATATTAGGTTCCATACTCAGGTGTTCACCTGTAGATCCCAACAATTCCTTCAATAACTTGGTCCGAAGCTCACCGTCCGTTTCCGTCGTTTGATTAAACGTCCGCGTCATTCTTCTTGCATACTCCCTGTCCTCAGATAATTCGAGATCCGAAGCCATGTACAGCTCGCCATCCAACATTTTTTGTTTTTCCGTCTTCGTGGTCATGATCACCGCTCCCTTGGTACACATCGTGTATTTCGACATTAGACAATACTTTTTAAAACTATTTTAATTATATAGATTACGATGGATAAAGCAAGTGTTGCTGCACATGAAAGTAGATTAATTACACATGATTAGATAGCAGAAAACACTTGAACTTTATGTACCTATATCATCACTACTCGGATAGGATACAACGAGAAAAAGCCGCTACAGTTTAGCGACTTTTAATGAAGCCATGCTCTCATTCACATGTTTTTCGACATTTAAAAAAATTTTCAAGTAATTTTAATTACTCTTGAATTGCTGTTACTATTCCGTCCTCAAGATAAACATAACGATAATCAGAGTACACCCATTGTTCATGTATACCAAACTCATACGTGGTTTTGTTGATTTTCTTTGGGGTTCCCCAACTTGATATTCTCATTTCAGCTGCAGACATGCCAATGGCGGGTAAATAAACCATAATTCTTTCTTTTTCTTCTATAGGTTTTTCGCGAATTTCACTTATGTATCTTTCAGCTGCAAGCCATTTATCTTTAGGTTGAATCGATAATTTATAATCTGAAATTAGACTAGCATACTCTCCTTCATACGCCATAGGAATCAATTCTAAATAATCAATCATCGATTGCTCATCACCTTTTTCTCTTTCCAATTGTGCTGAAGCAAAGATGTATAGATTATAAATATCTATGTCAAGATGAGTATGAAGAATAATCAGATCTAGTACACTTTCATAATCTCTATTTTTTATAAGGTTAGACACTTTTTTTTTGATTTCTTTAGCAACTATTTTATCTTCTTGTTTATGTGTTTTTATTGTTTCTTCTCTACTCTCTTTTTCTTCTTTACTTTGTTTAGCATAAAAATCCTTATAAAACTTATCTCTCTCCTCTATTAACTCATCTTTAAAACCCTCGATCTCTGCTTTCAAAACGCCATTGTATGTATCTAAATCTATACTTCTTAATTTTGATATAATTGGTTCATATGATATGTTTCCATTTTCATTATTAATGTAGTCATTTCTTGCATCAACATAAGAATATAACGCCTGATAGTCCTCTATGCTTTTAAACTCCTCTTTTTCTAAATTCATTTTGGCTTCAGACCATTGATCAGATTCAATTAATTTAAGTATTATATCTTTTTCTTTGGTTAAATCGATGTCATTACATCCTCCTAAGATAAATACTGAGCAGATAAGGACAAGTATTAAATAAAATTTCTTTTTCAAAGTACACTCTCCTAGTTCCTATATTTTATGTAGCAAATATTATTGTACGATAAACGTAGTTAATTTGCTGTATTTTTCTGCCTTCTAATCCTAAAACGAAAATACAGGTTAATTAGTTCACGATATTTTGCGACTGCCAAGGACGTTGATTAAAGAATATTTTATTCCGATATGAAAGCCCCAAAGTGCATCAGTAATCGCCTTAGTCAGGTAAACAAAAGACACTAATTTGTTGCTTTCATGGAAGAACGATCTTTTCCATCGATAAAATAAAAAAACGCTACATTCCCATAAACTTTGGGAATGTAGCGGGTTAGACTATGCTTACGTATTTTATTCTAAGCAACCGCCTGAACTGTTTTTTCCTTAACGCTGATGGCATAGATGGCAGACACCAAACCAAGCAAAATCAGCACAGAACCAACCCATCCGGTGTTCAGAATTGATGAATGATCGATCACCATACCACCGATATAGGTCCCCAGTGCAATACCTGCATGTGCAATACCTGAATTGGTGCTGATTAGCGTTTCTGCTGTCTCCGGTGAAGTTTTGATAATGAGACTATTCTGTACCGGCGTAACGGTCCAGCTCAGTGCACTCCAGATGCTTAACAGCAGCAAGAAGGCGATCAAAGGCAGTCCTACGCTAAACGGAATGACAGCCATACTCACGATAAAAGGAATCAGCACAATGACAATCGCTTTAGCAGGATGCAGACGATCGGATAACATGCCTCCGATGCCTCCCCCTGCAACAGCGGCGATACCAAACATCATATAGATAAAGGTAACCATCGTCGCGCTGGCTCCCAGCGTTTCTTGCAGAAATGGCGTGAAATACGCATATAAAGTCAAGTGACCCGCGAGTACCAGCAAAGTCGTAGCATGGATTGCCAACATTTTCGGATTCCACAGCGCCGTAAGCTGTTTCTTCAGGGATACAGCAGGAATAGGCTGCACACGATCCATCGCAATCCAGATCGCTACCATAACCACTGAGGTCAGAATAGCAATCAGCATAAACACCTCACGCCAGCCTGCCAAGTTGCCTACAAAGATACCAAGTGGTACACCCAGGATGAGTGAGGCGCTTCCTCCCATGGTAATGATCCCCACGGCGCGTCCTTTATACTGTGGTTCCACAATGCGCGCTGCAAGTGTCAGGGAGAGTACAAATATAAGTGAACCCGTTGCGGCTCCGAGTGCTCTACCCGCCATCAGCATATAAAAACTGGTACTGAATGCAGAGATTAGATTACTGATCAGAAATACAAACAACGTACACATATATACTTTTTTACGTTCAAATCTGGCCGTCATATTTAATAAGATCGGTGCAGACAATGCATAGACTAGTGAGAAAATAGAAATTAAATACCCGGCTTTCGCCAGTGAAAGATGAAGATCTGTAGCAATTAGGTCCAGAATGCCGCCCAAAATCAGTTCAACGGTTCCGACCACAAATGCTGCAATAGCAAGCACGTATACTTTCTTATTCATGTTGAATCCTCCTCAAAAAGTTACAACTACGATAGTAACCTATAAAACTGAAAGTTTCAATAGTTATTTTCATGATCGTTTTCATACGTAGATATAACAAAAAAAACTATCCTCCGAGAGAATAGTTTTAATATATCAACCTGGTTAGCAGTCGCTCGATTTCAGCATCTTGTAACAGTTGATCACCGTATTTTTTAGTAATTTGGGTAAGCGCAACATCATGATAGAAATAATCAGTCATGGCTTTAACAATCGGTTTGGACATCGTCTTGATGGCTCTCCATGAATCGTGCTCCACACCGGCAAACAGCAGATAGGCATGATCTACAATGAGCAGCTGTGAAGGTTCCGGCGCATCAAGTAATGGAATCAACGAGTATTTCCGGGTTAAGGATGTCTCCATACCCCCAACAGCAAGCACTTCAACATAAACTCCCTGTTGTTCCTTCTGCTCCAGCAGTTCACGATATTTCTCCATTCGTTCATTCCAGGCCAGAAAAAGAATGGATGAGTCTGCTTCCTCGATAAGCTGTTCAATATTCGAAGCAATGGATGACTCATCCTTCAACGTCCAGATATGCTCGTCCGTGAAGGTACGTTTGATTTTGTAACTCTTCAATTCCTCAATATCTTTCTCAAAATCAGCCTTGATCTTATGAATAATGGACTGAAGATCCACTGCCATATATAGTTTTTTCTTCCCATCCATCGTTGTCAGCACCGTTCCCTTGTCGATCAGCCGGTTGAGCACTTCATAGATCTTGGCTTTGGGAACGTTGGAGTGATTAACAATGGATGTGGCATCAAGCGGTTCATCCTGCGCAAATATAGCTTCGTATACCTGACTTTCATATTGTGTAAAACCGAATTTCTGCAACATGTGTGGATCGGCGCATCCCTTCTTATTGTGTCTGGTCTATCTAGTTTAGACGGCTACACTTTCCATGTCCAGTTTGTCCTTGCTTACCTATAAAAACAACGACATAGGAACCCCGGTGATAAGTTGCCATCGAAACAGCATTCTACGAATAAATAAGCAACCATCGACGAACTGGGAAAACTGTATCTCATTATTGATTTGAATCGTTATATCCGTCTGTTTGTAGAACAGCATGTCTTTTGTCCAGCACCTTTCCCACACCTTTTCATCTACTATTAAGAACCTTTAATAGAAAAGAGATGATTTAGATGGCTCGTGTCAATGCTGTTCCACAGCCGGATCTGGTATTAATCTATTGGTCTAGAAATCCGCTCGTTCCCGGTTCTGCGCGCAGAATCCAAAGTGTGCGTGTGATTGGTAATACGTCTCCATGTACATTTACATTGGTTCCCGGTGCACGCCTGATCAATGCACTGAACTGCTTGCTGGACAATGATATTGGATTCAAAGTGGTATACCGCTACAAAACGTCAGAAATCAGTGGCATTCTGTTATTGAAACGCAAATGATCAAAAGCATAAAAATGGTGCCTCCCTTTGGGGAGCGCACCATTTTCTCGTTTTTCGTACTTGTATGATATGAATCCAATGATTCTATTGGTTAGCAGCGATGGTATCATTCACTTCCTGTGTGATCTGATCTCCACCGAGTTTCTTCCAATTAGCAACAAAGTTATCGAACTCGTCAATCGACAAGTTACCATAGATGATTTTTAGAAACGTCTCGGCTCTCAGTTTGTCCAATGTTGCTTGCTTGGTGTTCATCGTTCTCGTTGGTGCATAGATGAATTCATTCATGACAATCAGATCATTGTTCCGATAGTATTTAATCACACCTTGTGAACTCTCTGGACCAAAGATGCGCTCCATATGCCACTTGTCGAGATTTCCATTCCGATAATCCATAATATCGTCATAGAACAGCTTCGCTTCGAGTTCCAATCCAGACGTATCTCCTGTTTTGAGCGCCTGCTCTACTTCATCCTGTGCTTTCACATTTTTGTTGGCTGGCAGGTTGGAGACCGTCGCATTATGAAAACCAAGACCCGTCAATCCGTTCAAATAAGCAGCCCGTTCTTCCTTGGCAGACTCACCAAACATTTTTTCAGCCTGGAAATTGAGCAGCTTAACTAACGCTTCTGGATGCTCGTAGCCTTTGCGAACGGCAAATATACCGCCCAGACTAAGATGATTCTGTGTTTTGGCTGGCTGATCATCAATCGATTGAACCGGGTAAGCCATCCAGTCGATGTTCTTGTCTTTTTTGATCATGCTGCTAACCTGAAAAGGTGCCCATTGTGGCAGGAAGAACATGCCTGACTTGCCTGCATTCACATCCTCCATCATTTTTGCAAAATCCTTCACGCCAAATTCGGGATCAAGTACCCCTTTCTGATAGAGAGTCTGAAGCTCACGCAATCCTTCTTTCACTTCCGGTTGGATCGTTCCGTTCACGACTTGACCTGAAGCATCCTTAATCCAGGTTTCGAGATAACCATGATAGCCAAGCAAGAACGCGTTGATAGGCAAATCCTTGTTCAAGGCAATGCCATACGTATCGTCTTTGCCATTTCCGTCTGGATCTTCGAAGGTAAAGGCTTCTGCAATCTGGATGACATCCTGCATGGACTTGGGCGCTTCAAGACCGACCTTTTTCAGCCAGTCCTGACGAATCCAGATCATATCCGAGGAATCCAGCGAGCCTGGGAAGCTCACCATGGCGTATATTTTGCCATCCTTCGTTACCGGCTTCAAACCCGCTCCATCTTCAGCGGACATGAACTCCTTCACCAGTTCGGATGCATACTTGTCATATACTTCCGTCAAATCTTCCAACATCCCCGCTTCATGAAGTTGTTCGAATTGAACAGCACTCACTTTCAATACATCCGGCAGATCACCACTCGCCAGCGTGACATTCATCTTATCGTTATAGTTGGCATCCGGAACAATCCATTCGTACGTTACATCAATACCAAGTTCATCCTTGTACCCTCTAGTCCAGATGTTATTGGCGTGTGTATCTCCTTGGGCGAGCGATTCTTTCCCCGTTTCATTCATGGTGGAAGTCAATTTAATGGGTGGGTCATATTTCGTAAGTGGTCCTCCTGCATCCTGCTGTGTGTTCGGCTCAGCTTCATTCTCGGCACTTCCCGCACCAGACGAACAGGCTGCAAGCGTGGTGGCCAGCACCATGATTAATGTTAACAATGAGAACTTCTTCAATGATATATTCATGCGAATCCCCCTTTTTATCCTCCCGTGAGGTATATTTTTATTTTATAAAGAAAGCGCTATCACTTCGAGTGTATCCCGTTGACATCTGGTATCTTTGATTTACCATTTGAGACATGATCTAACTTTTCTGATCCCGATACTCTTGAGGGGTACAGCCCGTTGCTTTTTTGAAGAAACGATAAAAATAATGCTGATCGCTAAATCCAACCTTTGCCGATATTTCATGCATTTTGCAGGAAGAACCCAGGAGTAACTCTTTACTTCGCTCTACTCTGCGGTCATGGATGTAGTCGGATATGCCTTTGCCTGTAATCCGTTTGTACCAACGCGACAGATAAGAAGGGTTAAGAGAGACTTCCTGTGCGATCCGTGTGAGTGAGAGGTCATCCTCCAGATGGTGCTTGATATAATGATGGATCGTAATCAGAATCTGTGATTGGTCATTCAGGCGGGCATCACTTCGTTTGGAGATCATCCATTCGTATGCAGATTGATAAAAGATGACCAGATCGGACCATCCGGTATGGATGTCAAAATGCAGCATTCGGGAAAGCGATATTTCTTCCATTGCCGACTCATACAACCCCAATTCGTGCAGAACTTCAATGAGTACATTGGCTGCACCTGTATAGGTTTTCATGCGGAAGAACGGATCTTGAAGCCCTTCCTTCGCGGCCTCGGTCCATTTATGAAAGGACTCTATCCATTCCCGATCCCCTGCGGTTATTCGCTGTTTGATCTGCTCCAGATGCAGTGCTACCACACCCTGTTGATTCATAATGCTGGGGGTGTACGGCAATTCATCCTGGATATTGACACGCAGCAGCTTCTCCATCCCCAACCCCGGACTCTCATGAACCGACAGACGTAGTTGCGCAATGGCCTGATTAACCCTGTTCCACTCTACCGCCTGTTCGCTGACCATGATGGATACAGACAGGTTCAGACAGTCCGCACAGGATTGCTGCACGGACTCCAGTGTGCCATAGACAAAACGAAGGGTCTGATTCCAGCTGTCCAGCTGACTCCCTCGTTCCACCTGTGTAGTAGACATATGTGAATGAAGCTCTTCCTGCGGTTGAATAAAACACGCGATGACCTGAGCGTCCAGATCAATCGCCTTCACCTTAGCCTTGTCTTGCAGCAGCTCCTCCGCAACATTGGCAACCGCATAGCGGATGAGACTACGATCCGCCTGAGACTGATAGTTATTCCACTCCTCTACCCGTATAATCACAGGAATAACGAGTTGATCGGATTCAAAAGGCAGCTGTACAGCATCCAGTTCTTCCTGAAGTGAAGCGATATCATGTCTATCCGTTCGCTTAAGCACATCCAGTAACAGTTGACGCTGTAACTGGGGCAACGCTCGCGGCAATTTACTACGAAACCATGCAGCTTGGTAGCGAAAATCATTTTCTTCCGATATCTGTGTTAACGCCCGTTCTACCGCAGCTCGAATGTGACTCATTCCCTCTGTCTTTAACAGATAATCCACAACGCAAGGGTTACGAATGGCTTGGTGTGCATAATCGAATTCGTTATGACCAGTCAGCAACAGTACCTTGCATCGTGGCCACCGATCCATAATCTGCTCGATCAATTGCATGCCATCCATACCAGGCATACAGATGTCACTGAGTACAATATCAATCTTGACCGAGTTCAGCCAATCGATGGCTTCAAAGGCAGAGTACGCTTTAATAATCTCCATGTCTTGAAAGTTCGCCTTTTGAAAGAAAGCGTATAGTCCATCCAAAATAACGGGTTCATCATCTACAATAAGCATCCGCTGCATAACGCTACTTCCCTTCCCATGGAATTTTCACTAGAATGCACAACCCACCCAGCTCACTTCGCTGCGCTGTAAGACCATAGGCGGCCCCGAATTTGATTCTTAATCGCTGATTCACATTCATGAGTCCGGTTATCTCTTCGTTTCCATGTTTCCGCTCTGTTTCCTCAAAGGAAGATTGCAGGTAATTCAAGGTTTCGTCTGTTAATTGATCCCCATCATCCTCAATACGAATGGACAGGTATCCCTGGCCCTGTTGGTATGAAAGCTTTAGAGTACCTCCCTGACTACGCTTCGCAAGTGCATGCTCGAACACATTTTCTACGATTGGCTGGATGATGACTCTGGGAATCGAAATCATTCTGTACCTCGCATCCAGATCCTCCAGTTCCAATTGAATCCTGGAACCAAACCGAATTTTCTGAATCGATGCATAGACCAGCGCATGGTCAATCTCAGCCCCTAACGATACTTCGCTATGGGAATCCCGGGACATGTATCTGAAATATTGACCCAGATAGTCGGTGAATTCCTGAATGAGCTCCACATTCTCCACTTCCGCCATTTGCTTGATGCTGAACAGACTGTTGTATAAAAAGTGAGGTTGAATCTGGGATTGCAGATGTTTGAGTTCTGCCTCACTTGTTCGAATCCGTGCAACATAATTCTCATCGATCAAAATATGTAAGCGCTCTATCATATGGTTGAATCGAGAGTACAAATAGCCGAATTCATCCCTTCTGGATGAAGGAATATGTACGCTTGTCTGGCCCTGCTCTGCCATTCTGAATCCTCGAATAAGTACCGATAAAGGTTGATGAATCGATCTGTAAATTGAAAACGAGAAGATGATAATGATGACAATCGACATAAAGGTCACCATCCATAACCACAATTTGTATTGTTCCAGTGGTGCCCTAAGCACATCTTGTGGGATACTTGCAGTCAGCGTGAACGAGTGATCCTTATCATGCAACGAATAGTAAAGATATGGATCAGATTGGAACTTCGTAACTTGCATGGATACGGTTGGTTCAGGCAATACGGATCGGATTGATTCCATCGGTGCAGACTGCTCGGATGAAGAGATCACCACATGCTGCTGTTCACCGAAACTCAGTGTAATCTCACTTTCACCCGTTTCCGACAGCTGTTGCAATCGGTGTTTCAATTCTTCAGCAGACAAGCGTATTCCTAATATGAAATTGGGTGGTTCCTCATGGTTCATGTTATATGGATTACTTTTCAGGAAATAGAGATCGTTATTGGAATGCGATAATTCGCCATTCAGATTGCCCATCGTGGCGAGCAGATTCTTCCACTCGGTATCCTCCACGTCCCGAATTCCGTCGGCCGCACTGACCCGTTTATGCAGAGCGGGAACGTAATACACGACATCACTAATGTAAGGACTCGTTACCATGATCTGACTCAGCTTGTTGTGGATATTGTTCAGACTGGACGTAACTTCATACCTGCTCATAATCGCGGCTCGTGTACTTAGCGTGGACATGGGTTCATCAAATGAAAATTCGGTCACCAGCGCACTCATTCGCTCCAATTCGAATTGCAGATGATTATGGTAGAAGTACAATTTGGACTCATGTGCCTTCTCCACCTCCGTCTGCATCTGCTTGGAGCTGACTTGCGTAATCATAATGCTTATCCCGTACAAGGGCAGAATGACCAGTACAAAAGCAATCATTAATTTGACGACGATAGATGTCTCTCTCCAGCTCCCCCGGATGAATCGCAATATTCCCTCCTCCTCTCCTCACTCTCTTAAATTGCAAAAAAGGAGCCAGAAATCGGCTCCTTCCTCCCAACGGTTTTTCCTCCTATCGATCTTATCCCTTTACACTGCCGACAACAAGCCCATGGACGAAATACCGCTGCAGGAACGGATACACGAGCAGGATCGGAATAACGGACAAAAAGATCTGGGAAGCTTGAGTCGTTCTATCCGATACCTGACTTAAGAGCGTCGCATCCTCCAGCGTCATCATCTCGCTCTGGATCATCGTCACCTGCTGTAACATGGACTGAAGATACGTAGCGAGCGGATAGCCTTCCGGACTCTTCATGTAGATCATGCCATCGAACCAGGCGTTCCAGTGTCCTACCATGGCGAACAACGTAATGGTTGCGATACTTGGTAGAGAGATCGGAAGATAAATGCTCCATAGTGTGCGAAAATGTCCTGCCCCATCCATCCAGGAGGCTTCTTCAAGCTCCTTCGGCAAACCTCTGAAGAAGTTGAGCATAAGAAGCACATTAAAGATCGGAACGGCACCCGGCAGAATCAGAGCCCAGATGGAATCCAACAGCCCCGCTTCCTTAACCACCAGATAACCCGGGATCAATCCTCCACTGAACAGCATGGTGAATACAAAAATCCAGGCATAGAACGTTCTTGAACGGAATTTCGCCGCCTCTTTGGAGAGCGGATAAGCTACCAGAATCGTAAAGATCAGATTGGTCGTAACCCCCAGAACTACACGAAGAAGGCTGGTTCCGAATGAGTTCAGGAATTGCTGATTTTCCAGAATGTATTGATAGGAGGACAATGTGAAATCTACAGGCCAGAATGTGACACTGCCCGCCTTGACCGCATCACTCGAACTAAAGGAAATCGCTAATATATTCACAATCGGGAACAGGCATAACAAGGCAAGAATCGTCAGGATGACGTAGTTAAACCCTAGGAACCACCGATAGGCTCTTGAAGCGTGGTGCATGATTCTGCCTCCTTTCTAGAATATCCGATAATTCGCAAACCGATAGGCCAAGAAATAACCAAGTCCGATAAAAATGAAGGAAACGACAGATTTGATTAGACCCAACGCTGTCGATACAGAATACTGTGCATCCTGCAATCCGATCCGGTAGATCATCGTATCCAGAATATCTCCTGATTCATATACCAATGGATTATAGAGGTTGAACACTTGGTCAAAGCCACCGTTAAGTACGTTACCCAGACTAAGCGTTACCATCAAAATTACGATCGGGCGAATGCCTGGCAGTGTAATATGCCATGTCTGTTTCCATCTTCCTGCACCATCCATAACAGAGGCCTCATACAGAGACTTATCAATATTAGTTAGGGCAGCGAGATAGATAATCGTACCAAATCCGAATTCTTTCCATTGATCTGTAATAACAAGTATGTAAGGGAACCACTCATTACTGGCCAGAAATTGAATCGGGTCAATCCCCACGGCTTTCAACAACATATTAACGATCCCCGTGCTTGGAGATAACACATCCACGATGATTCCCGCCAGAATAACCCATGAGAAAAAGTGAGGCATATAGATTACGGTCTGAATCGTTCGTTTAAAACCTGTCTTGCGAACCTCATTGAGCAATAAGGCTACAAGTACCGGAATCACCAAGCCGGAAACAATTTTCATCGTCGATATAAATACCGTATTCCATACAACCTGCGAGAACCCCGGCAGATCGAACAGGTACCTGAAATTGTCCAAACCCACCCAATTCATATTTTTGAATCCGGCAATGGGAGAGAAATTCTGAAAAGCAATAGAAAGTCCCGCCATCGGAATGTAACCGAATACAATAATAATGAGCAGTCCAGGCAGAATCATGAGATGAAGCGGAACATTTCGGATAAATTGTTTGTAGTTGGAACGCATAAGCTGACTCCTCCTTCAACATTTATTATAGGAGCAGCCAGATCACTGCAATAGTGTGGGCTATTTACTTTGGGTATCTTTTGTTGACTCTCTCCCCTGGAACGCCAAAAAACCGCGATATCCGCGGTCTCTTGTTCACGCTATAGATTTAATTCAGGATTTCCATCACCAATACATTCACTGAATGAGCAGCTAAATTAACCACCACCGATGTATCGGACAGTGTGATCTCCTGTTCTTGGGGAATCACTTTTTCATCATTCTTCTGATTCACATTTGGCATATGCACCAAATGATCTTCTCCAGTAAGCGTGATCAGTCTGGCTGAAGCATCAACCTTCAGATCCTGAAGGCTAATCCGGGTTGATTTATCCACACTATCTGCATTGACCAGTTTCACATATACATGCCCTGCGTCTTTCGTAACAGAGTGGAATACTTCCCGGTTGTAAGCTTCCAGCTTGTAATCCAGAATCTTGCTGGTATTGCGACCGTCTGTATAGGAGCAGATCAGATTCTTTCCTGTATCCCCACCATAGTTAACCGTGATGGTATAATTGGTCCCATTCTCCAGTGGTTGATAGTTGGCCGCTCTCAGGTTACCTGCTGCCGAACTGGATGAATAATCTCCCAAGGTGTAACCTTCGATCCCTTGTTTGTACACCTTCACTCCCGTGGCATTTCCACCGTAGCTGATTGCGTACTCAATGACATCCTTATTCTCGGGCGTGATATCCATCAGTCCCACACCGATGTAAAAACCATCCTCACCCGAGATTCGTTTAGCCTCAACGCTCACTTTGTAGTTGCTCCATTCGTCATTCAGCAGGTACAATCCGTTCAATCCACTTGTTTGTGCGCTCAAGATGAGCCCTTTCCCTGCGATTAACGTGTATCCTTCCGATCCAGGAATCTGTCTCCATGACTCACTAGGCTCTGTACGTTCCCTGAAATCTTCATCAAACATCATACTGCCATCCTCATTGGATGTCACAGTGACTCGTTTCACTACGATGTCTGCATGACCTGTTGCAATTTCGATACCGCCACGCGGAATGAGATTCAACGGTTTGCCTTTGCTATAGGTAGAGAATGAAGTCTCAAGCACCTGATCTCCTACATGTTTTGCAAAAAGCTGCTGTACATAATAATTCGGTGTATACCACACGGTTTCATCATCAAACCAGATGCAGTCCGGCGTCCAGCGGTAGGTACCGTCCGTCAGTACTTTGTTGAACAATGGCGCATAGGCAGCCAAACGAACAACGTCCGCATTATTTTCAAATCCAGTCATGATCGCAGCTTCTGCAACTGCACCTGCCAGCGTATTTTTGTCCGTGGAAGCATATTCTCCCACAAATACTTTGGATGTTTCTTTCCAATCGATACTTCCATCTTCAAGATAAGCCCGGTCATAATAGTTGTACCGATCTGCGTTGTTCAGCAGATATTCATTGGATCGATAGTAGTGCTCATCTGCGATAGTATCCATGTAATTGTCCTGATTCTCATACCAGGTTACCGTCTCCTCAATCACCTCTGTGCCATCTGCAAAAGCAACCTGAGCTGATCCGGTCAGATTTCCGCTGAGGAATTTCCATCCTTCCTGGTACGCATCATCATCCGCCTGAGCACCAACCGTCGAGATAATGTGCAGTTCATGATCAGGATAGTTCCGTTTCATGTAGTCATCTATCGAACGTTTGAATACTTCGAAGTTGGCAAAAAATTCAGTGCCCCAGTTCTCATTGCCTACGCCCAGATAACGAAGATCAAACGGTTCAGGATGTCCCATCTGGCTTCGTACCGCCGCCCATTCATTGTGTTCAAAGTCTGTACTGAGCGCAAAGTCGATCAGGTCTGTAAAGTTCCTGATATAATAATCCCGCAAAGCACCACCCGCAGGGTGAGCATAATCCGAGCGTGCCTGACATAACACACCGCAAGCCATGACTGGAACCGGAGCGGCATTCAGATCTTCCGCCAGTTGGAAGTACTCCATATAGCCAAGCCCCATCGTCATCATGTAACCCCAGACATTATAATTCTCTTTGCGGAGCTCAACCGGACCCACAGAATCCTTCCAGTCATATACGTTATCCCAGATGAAAGATCCCTCCGAGATGCATCCTCCCGGAAAACGCAGGAACTTCGGATGCAGATCTGCGAGTGCTTGGATTAGATCTTTTCTCAATCGATAGTTCGGATTACCTGTATAGTTGGCATGTGCTGTAACCGATATTCCTTCTTCTGCCGGATCAGCTCCCCATACATTCTGAGGGACTAAGGACACCATATCGATGGAGATTTCACCTTCAAACGTAAGTGCCAGTTGACCAAGTACGGTCTCGGTTCCAGTCAGAAGCAAAGCGTATTTCTTCCATGTGTTCCCGCCTTCAACATGTAGCGTTACCGAATCACTGATGGAAGTGTCACTTCCATTCTGTAATTGAACGGTGATCATTCCTGCCGATTCTGCTTTTGCCCATACGGTAAAGTCATACGATTCACCCTGTTTGATGGACATGGCACAATGCTGGTTGGAGTCTGAGAATCCGCGATTTCGAATCGTTGCCCCATCCTGAACCGTTACATAATAAGCATTGACTTCAGGGTCTTCCACGTTAAAGTGAACGTTCAGTCCATCCGTATGCTGTACGAGCATTTTCTCCGTATCGCCTGACCAAGCAAACAAAGGTTCACGGTTTCGCCCTGTCGAACAACCACATTCTCCAGAGTCATGGGAGTACGTATCGAATGCAAAGGATTCAAATGATCGATTTTGAACAAGCTCTGCATAGATTCCGCCATCTGCCGCGTTATTAATATCCTCGTAGAAAAGCCCATACATGACTTCACTGATGTCTGCCACCTTCTGATCCCCATGAATGGTGACCGTATAAGGCGGGAGATGCGCCGGCACAACAGACACGTCAAAGCTTTGGCTCAGCTTACGATCTCCTCTGTTCAGAAGCGCACGGAGCGTAACCTCTTGTGCAGATGTGATTGCCTGAACCTCTCCGTTCTCGGACAAAACTTCCGGCTTACTGGAACTCCATTCAACAGACACTTTACCACCCAGCAAGTCTGCAGGTAATGATACATCCTTGGTGATAATTCGGTTGGGGAAAGACAAGTACTTGTCTGCCGCAAGCTTCACAATCGCTTCATCTGTCAGTGACTCACACATCACTTCAATGACTTCATCCATGGTAAGTGCTGCCCCATAGATCCGAAAGTCAGATAACGAACCTGCAAAATCCACATCCGCTGCATACTGGGAACGTCCGATATAATTCTGGCTATAATTCTCAGGATCGGTGAACGAATCAAACCATTCGCGCAATTTGGCATAATTGCCACTGGATGTCTGACTAATGGAACCGTCTGCGGCCTTCTCCCCATTCACATATACAATCGGCCCCGCACTGCTCAACGTTCCCCCTTGGCTGCCTGCCACAGAGAGTGCAATATGCAACCATTCTCCAGTTGCAACTCCTCGACTTGGGTGAACAACCAGATTATCGCCGGCATATAACGTACCCAGGAGCTGACGCGTCAGAAACATATACGGCCCCTTCTCGCCTTTGCCAAAGTCAAAAATGCGTTCCCACACATTGGACCCTTTGCCGAGAAATACCCAAGTTGCAATAGTAATTCCCGTGTTATCGCTTACATCACGAAGCAGATCCGACGGTAATTGCAGATAAGAAGTTCCATTCGATCCCCCGTTGAAAGTTACCGCCGATCTTCCTTTTAACTCGGATATGACAGGGGGTAACTCGCCTTTTGCCAAACTATCATGTCCGTTCCCGGAGCTGTCTTTCCCAATCTGAACAGCATCTTCGAACGTGTATTGTGCGATTAATTGGTTTTGATATGTGGTCATGTTCTTACCTCCTATGTAGTTTGGAATTGTCGTTACAGAATACTCGCCTTTAATTCGTATAAGTATAAAATGATTAATAAATAGTTAAATACCTAATCTAAACGTAATAATATCCCATCACATAACCTAATTTCAATCCTAAATTTGAGAAAGACAACTGGTTTATTTGAATGTAATAAGCCTCACGAGCTCTTTCCGGCTCTCTTCATTTATTTATTTTAGTCTTATAAACATTACATTTATGGTTTACAAACATATAAACCAATTGATAATATAACAAATGAAAGCGCTTGATATAATAAAATACTCAAAGGAGGTCTGCCGAACCTTATATCGTGTGTTGCCAAGTATCGGGTTATTTTCATTCCGGGAATTAGGAAAGGGGAAACGTATGAAACGTTATTGGGTACGCGTACTTAACATTTCTGTACTAAGCACCACTTTACTTACTGCAACAACTTTGGCACCGGTCTCGGTGTTCGCAAATGGTTCAGGGGCAACCGTGGGTAATTCGCAGACTTCCATCACACCTATCGCAAATCCTGCTCCATCATTCAAAAATGTTTCCGTTCATGACCCTTCTGTCATTAAGGTGGATGATACGTTTTATATTTTTGGATCACACCTGCAAGTGGCCAAGTCCAAAGATTTTCTGAACTGGGATCTCGTCGCCTCTGGTGTTACGGATAACAACCCTGTTGTCCCCAATGTAACCAAGGAATTTGCTGAAGCCCTGGAATGGGCACAGACGGATACGTTATGGGCGGCAGATGTCATTCAGCTCGCGGACGGCAAATTTTATATGTACTACAATGCTTGTAAAGGGGATTCTCCCCGATCAGCCCTCGGAATTGCTGTCGCAGATAACATCGAAGGACCTTATAAGGATCAGGGCATTCTGTTGAAATCTGGCATGTGGGATCAGATCAGTGAGGATGGTACCATTTACGATGCAACGATTCATCCCAATGTGGTCGATCCAGATGTCTTTTATGATAAGAACGGCAAGTTATGGATGGTGTATGGCTCGTATTCCGGAGGGATTTTCATTCTGGAGATGGATGAGACGACTGGCAAACCGCTGCCAAATCAAGGTTATGGCAAGAAGCTCACAGGTGGCAACCATAGTCGTATTGAAGCCCCATACATGCTCTACAGTCCAGAAACCGATTATTATTATCTGTACCTGTCTTACGGCGGGCTAGGTGCTGATGGAGGATATAACATTCGTGTAGCCCGCTCCCAAACACCGGATGGACCTTTCCTCGATGCGGAAGGAAACGATATGATCAACGTTAAAGCGGACAAGGATAAACCGTTGTTTGATGATCGTTCTATCGAGCCTTTTGGAGTCAAATTGATGGGGAACTTCCTGTTCGAGAGACAGATCGGTGATCCAGGCACAGGCCTAGGTAGTGGCTATGTTTCGCCAGGACATAACTCTGCTTATGTTGATCCGGAGACTGGCAAACAATTTCTCATCTTCCATACTCGCTTTCCAGGGCGTGGCGAAGAACATGAAGTTCGCGTACATGAGATGCATATGAATGCAGATGGGTGGCCCGTTGTTTCTCCCTATCGCTATGCGGCTTTGGGAGAGGATACAACGCAACTGACAACTCAGGATATTGCTGGTCAGTACCAATGGGTGAATCATGGTAAGGACATCACGGCGGACATCAAGCCATCCCAGACGGTTCAGTTCACGGCAGATGGGCAGATTCATGGTGCTGTGACAGGAACATGGAGTCTTGGCGCAGACAACAAGGTTCAGATCACATCGAATAACGTTGTCTACAAAGGCGTTTTCACGCATGAATGGAACTCGGAATCTCAAAGTACGGTTCTGACCTTTAGCGCCCTCTCCTCCTCAGGGGTAGCCATCTGGGGAAGTCAAGGTGTTGAACGGAGCGATCAAGACATTGTAGATGCGGTGAAAAAGGATCTGAGCATTAGCAATACGGATCATGTGTTCTTCAACCTATCTCTGCCTACTAAGGGAACAAGTGATGCAGAGATTACGTGGAAAAGCTCCAACACTTCGGCTCTATCCGCTACAGGTGTAGTGCAGCGACCGCGCGCTGGTAAGGGTGATGCCAAAGTAAAATTAACCGCAACGATTCGTAAAGGAACTGCGGCAAGCTCCAAAACGTTTAACGTTATCATTCCACAGCAAGCGATAAGCCCGTTGCTCGGGGAGTATACTTTTGAGCACAAGAAACTTGCCAAAGTCGCACAGGATTCCAGTAAAAATGAATATCACGGACAAGCTTTTAACGTGGTCAGTTCTGCTGCTGGTGGCAAAAATCAGGCTGCCACATTTAACGGGACAGACAGTTTCATCCAATTACCTGGCCTCGTTACAGATACAACGGATTTCACGTTTAGCGCTTGGGTCAATTGGGACGGCGGCGGGTCCTGGCAGCGTATTTTCGACTTTGGAAATGGCTTGACGAGGCATATGTTCCTTACTCCCTCCCAGCATAATGGAGCGCTACAATTCACCATTCATAATGAGGGTCGGGATCAGAGTCTGATTGCTGCAAATCCACTGCCTTCCAAAGCTTGGGTTCATGTGGCTGTAACCCTTCAGGGTGATGTAGGTACTCTGTATGTGAATGGTACATCGGTTGCAAGCAGCTCTGAGATCACCTTTAACCCGAAAGATCTGCAGGTAACGGAAGCTTATGTAGGCAAGAGTCGTTATGCGGCTGATCCGTTCTACAAAGGCAGTCTGGATAATGTAAGAGTGTATGACAAAGCATTAACAGCCAAAGAAATCCAGCGTCAGGCCAAAGAAAAGCCTTAAGTCAGAGTCATATCATAGGCGCTGAGCCCCATAAGTACACACATCAATAAAGCAGCCAATGTATCGAACTGCACCCCATTTGTTAGAGATAACGAACAGCGGTGTTGCAGTTCATTACATCAGGCTGCTTTATTGTCATTCCTTTCATGTATGCATTCATTCGTTCATCGTTGGTTACTTTCAGAGATGGATCTTTGCTTCTCACTTCGGATAATGAATGACCATGTTGAATTTGCTCTCCTTAGCACAGGAGTTAACATAGGCATGAGGCTTGTCCGCTCCAAAACGAATTGACTCCCCTTGGTTCACCGTATATTCTTCTGTGCCTACCCGAATCGTAACTTTCCCTTCAAAAACAGTAATAAATTCTTCCGTACCTTCGATATGCGGTTCAGCTTTCAACTCAGACTTGGGGTCCATCTCCATCATATATATTTCAAAACGACGACCCTCTTCAAAAGAAAAATAAGGATAAATCCGAACTCTTCCCCCATCCTCCATCAATACCTGAATATCATCGACCGTTACAACGGTAGCATCTGACTTCGGCTCGTGGATCAAAGCAGTAAAGGAAATCTTCAAGCCGTTGGCAATCTTCCATACGGTTGCAATCGATGGGTTGGATTCGCCACGTTCAATCTGACCAAGCATCGTTTTGCTAATACCAGACATTTCGGCAACTTTGTCCAGACTCAGCTTTCTTTGTTCCCGAAGCTGTTTCAGGTTCTGCGCAAGAATACTATTAATGTTTTTCAAAATCCATCCTCCTCATTTTATAATTGTATTGTGCTTTATAACGCACATATTGTACAATGATAAAGTTCGTACGTTATAGCGTACATTTCAGGACATTATATCATACAACTAAGAAAACGTGGAGGACACATGAACATCATACCTTTAGTGACATACGCAATCATTGCTTCATTTACACCTGGACCCAACAACATCATTTCCATGACGCATGCAAGAAATCAGGGGTTCCGAAACACCCTTCCGTTTATCAGTGGAGTTGCAGCCGGCTGCCTGCTTATTATGTTTTTGTCCAGTTATTTCAACCTTATTCTTCATCAATACATCCCGAGGATTACACCCATCTTGAACCTTTTGGGATGTGTGTACATGCTCTATCTGGCGTTCAAAATCATGCGAAGTAAACCTGCAGATGCACAAGAAAACAAGTTTAATCATTATTCATTTCTATTCGGCTTCACCCTGCAATTCATCAATCCCAAAGTCATTCTGTATGGGCTTACTGCCATATCCGTTTTTGTTCTGCCTCTTGGACAATCCCATATTCAATTGATCGCATTCTCCTTGCTGCTCACCTTCATCGGTATTAGTGCCAATATGACCTGGGCGTTCGGTGGCATGTTATTCCAGAGCTTTCTATTAAAATTCGAGCGTCCTGTTAATATCGTAATGGGTATGT
This sequence comes from Paenibacillus amylolyticus, assembly GCF_001570725.1. Classification (GTDB taxonomy): domain Bacteria; phylum Bacillota; class Bacilli; order Paenibacillales; family Paenibacillaceae; genus Paenibacillus; species Paenibacillus amylolyticus_A. The sequence goes on along the minus strand of NZ_BCNV01000001.1, from coordinate 1,716,519 downwards.
TGTTAATTTACAGTGCTCTATCAATCCTGATATAAAAGGCAACAGAAAAAGCGTCCACTCATTCAATGAGCTGAACGCTTTTATTTTTATCCTAATTCCGGTCTCCACCACGGATGTATAGGATAATTCTCCGTATGAAGAACAACCTTCTCGCCGATTTTGGGTGTTGCAATCTTAACGTTCAAGGCATGTGCAGCCTTCGTAATTCGTTCAACCGGTTCATTCCAGGCATGATAGGCCAACGTAAATGCTGCCCAATGAATTGGAATGAGTAGCTTACCCCTTACGTCCAAATGCGCTTGCACTGTTTCTTCTGGCATCATGTGAATGTTGGACCAACGCTCGTCATATTGCCCACATTCCATCAACGTTAGGTCAAATGGACCGTATTTATTGCCAATTTCTTTGAAATGAGGACCGTATCCGCTGTCGCCACTAAAGAACACTTTCGTATGTTGTCCAGCAATAACCCACGAACACCATAAGGTAGAATTGCGGTCGAATAATCCTCTGCCTGAGAAATGTCGCGCTGGCGTGCAAGCGAATGTTAAACCTTTGAACGATAACTCATCCCACCAGTTATGCTCGGTAATCTGTTCCGAAGGCACACCCAGTTGAATCAGTCGACGACGGACCCCAAGCGGCACGATAAAACGCTTTGTTTTATCCTTCAATCTGCGAATGGAGTCATAGTCGAGATGATCATAATGGTCATGCGATATAATGATTGCATCCAGAGCCGGGAAATCCTCGGGTTGAATCGGTAGATTCGTGCTGTAACGCTTGGTACCCACCCAGGATACAGGGGATGGACGATTGCCTAGCATCGGATCAAAGAGTAACCTGTGACCTTCGATTTCTAGCAAAAATGCCGAATGTCCGAACCATGTAACCTGTGGGTTATCCGATGCATTGAAGGATTCAGCAGGTTCACATATCTCCATAGGCATTACGCCCACCGGCCTCCGCTCTACATTGCCACGCATGGAATCTCTCAATATACTGATCAGAGACTTGAAGCTCATGCCGGCCGATGTCGGGATCTGATTTTCATATTTTGTCATTGTGCATACCTTCTGTTCTATATAATCAATCTGTGATTCAACATTAGAAAAATATCTATTCATATCGTAGCTTTATATTAATTCATTGGCCGTTGATATTCAATTTTCGGTTAATTAAGATAGAATTAAGGCTCAGTTTTCTCTCCTATAAGATTGGGCATATATGATAGAGAAAATACATGGAGAGTATGTGAGAGAACATGAAGAAATGGCGTAAAAGATTAGTTAAGTTTTTGATATTTGACCTCGCGTTAATTATTTTACTTTTCGGTACAGGCGTGATCTACCAACAAGTGGGTTTAAGACAGGATGCCAAAACACTCGTACCTCCTGGAAAGCTCTACGAAGTACACGGAGACAATATGCATTTATATACCGGTGGAGAAGGCGATGTAACGGTAGTACTTGCCTCCGGCTGGGGTACCGCTAATCCCTATGTAGATTATTATCCCCTATATGAGAAGCTTGCTCCTAACACAAAATTTGCTGTATATGATCGATTTGGCTATGGTTATAGCGATCGAACCGATAAGAAACGTGATGTCGATACCGTGGCAGAGGAATTACACGAGTTGTTAGAGGTATCTGGACAGAAGCCACCTTATGTTTTAGTTGGACATTCTCTCGGCTCGCTGGAAACCATCCGTTTCGCACAGAAGTACCCGGATCTCGTGAAAGGTATCGTCATGATTGATGGTGGAAGTCCCGAATATTATGCGAATGACGATGACTCCTTGGCAGATACAATTGGTGGTTTCGCGAATAAATTCCGTATCCAAACCGGACTGTTCCGCCTCTCCATGCAATCTGACTTGGTTGTCGAGACATCCAATGCCAGTCGCAATGAACTGAAACTTGTACCCGATGATCTGAAAAAACTGGATACAACTGCGTTGTTGTACAACTACGGTAATGCTAACACGTTGGATGAATTACGTGAAATAGCTACCAACGCCAAAGTGGTCGTAGATCACAAGCAAACCTTGCCGTTTCCGCTAACTATACTGACGGCTGATTACTTAGGTGCCAGTGAACCCGAATGGGATAAAACTCAAACAGAATTCAAATCTTGGTCTAATGAATCGAAACAGATAACCATTAAAGATACTGATCATTACATCCATCAATATCGCCCGGATCTCGTTGCGGATGAAATATTAGCCTTGGTGAAGAAGTAACTTGAAAGAAACCCCAAAGAATCTCGAACTCTTTGGGGTTTTGGCTATGAATTTATTGTGCTATCGCCAGTCTTGGCCGTTGGGATCTGAAATCGCTGAAGGCCTGTTCGATCTCTGATGACGTCAACTGGTGACGATAGAAATATTGCTCCATCGCCTCCATTTCGATGCGATCCCCATTGTAGATGTTATCAATTTTCCGAATGACCTGGTTATACAAACTTTCACGTCTGGATTTCACAGGTTCACACAACCAAAAGTCTGTTCTTTTCACATCACCTGTCTCCGTCCATAGTAAATTCTCATATCGGATGACATCCCAGTCCCAATATCCAGCATAAATCTGCTGAAGTTCCGTCGTAAACATATCGTATATCAAGTTGGGAGGAATGTGTCCATATGTCTCACGGTACTGTTTCAGATTGAATGCTTCAATCCATTCTGTCAGGGTGTACTCTCCTGGTGAATACGCATACAATTTAGGTGCATACGGATGACTTTGCAGTGACCTAAGAGCCTCATTTTCCATTTCCCCATCCAATTTTGCACGCGAAGCGTATACTTTGAGACAATAATCCTGCAATCTGTATACAACCGAGCTATTGCTAATAAGCGAAGCCTGTATAGTTAAATGGTGATTTTTTTCGTAGTGCAACAGCATCTTTTCGATGTTATTGCCAATGGAATTGATGATTATCATAACGTTGTCTCCTTGAGTAAAGATAAAATATAAACCGTTTTCGAATTGGTTCAAAATTGCACTATTACATCCTATATTACCCTTTTATATTAGTATGAACATATACAATCTTGCCGGAACATGAAGTATTTGCTCTGAAATTCATTCGTTGAACCACCGTATTCCAGCTATATTCCTACTCTAATGGCTGAAACCCGTTTCACGTCAACATAAAAAAAATAAATAATAATACACAAAAAAGCGATGCGTCCTTGGTTTAAGGAACGCATCGCTCTTGATATTGCGTTTTTTATAATAATTAGTGCATTGGGCCTTGTTGTCCAGCTTGTGCTCCAACTTTGACCCGTTTCACAAACAGTGAAATGATCAGTCCGATCACGGCAAGAACCAGTGCAAAGACAAACGCGTTTTGTACACCTGACGTGAAACCTGCCAACTGATTCTCAGGGCTCTCCGGGTCCGTCACATTGCTCAAGAAGCGAGTCTGTCCTGCACTCAATATACTTACCGCAACAGCTGTACCAATAGCTCCGGATACCTGTTGAAGTGTATTCATGATCGCAGTTCCGTGAGGATAGAACTCAGGTGGTAATTGATTTAGACCGTTCGTTTGTGCAGGCATCATAATCATCGAAATACCGATCATCATGAACACGTGCAACGTAATGATCATGCCCAGGGAAGTTGTCGCTTCGATGCCCGTGTACAAGAACAAGACAACGGATACGATAGCCATCCCAATAATAACAAGCCATTTTGGACCAAACTTGTCGAACAGACGTCCCATAATCGGAGACAAGAATCCATTCAGCAAGCTACCTGGCAATAGAACCAGGCCTGCTGTCAAAGCTGTAACCGCCATACCTTGTTGCAAGTACATTGGCAGAATCAACATCGAAGACAGCATCATCATCATACAGATGAAGATCAGGATCAGACCAACCGTAAACATTGGATATCGGAATGCACGCAGATCCATCATCGGCTGCTTCATTCTCAATTGACGGATACTGAATAACAGTAAGGACAACACACCAATAACGAGAGTGGCAACAACGACAGGGCTCGTCCAGCCTCCGCCAGTTTCCCCATGTCCTCCTGCGCTACTGAACCCGTATACAATACCACCAAATCCGAGTGTGGACAGGATAATGGACAGTACATCAATTTTGGGCTTGGTCAATTTCGAAATATTCGGCAAGAACAACAAGCCACATACCAGTGAGATAATGAAGAACGGCAAGGAGATCCAGAAGATCCAGTGCCAGCTCAGGTTAGCCAGGATCAGACCGGAGATACTCGGACCACTTGCTGGCGCAAACATGATAACCAAACCGATCAATCCCATGGCAGCACCACGTTTTTCAATCGGGAAAATAACCAATATGGTGTTAAACATCAGTGGCAACAATAGTGCTGTACCTATCGCCTGCAGTACGCGTGCCACCAATAGAATTTCGAAACTAGGTGCAAGTGCAGCAACAAATGTTCCTGCAATCGAGAAAATCAGGGACGTTGTGAACAATTGTCTGGTTGTAAACCACTGCAACAGCATACCGGATACCGGTACCAGGATTCCCAATACAAGCAAATAACCTGTGGTTAACCATTGAATCGTTGTAGGACCTACTTCAAGCAGACCCATAAGTGGCGTCAAAGCCACGTTTAATGCCGTTTCTCCAAACAGACCAATAAAGCCGCTTAGCAGCATGGCGAACAAAATCGGAAATACCTTATATTGCTTTGTTTCTTCTTGATTCTGTGCAGAATCAGCCTTCATGGAAACCTCCACGATCCCATCCTCCTCAAACGTATCGAACTTTCTTTTTCTCTGTCTCTTGGTATAACTTATTGAATCTGTCTGGCATTCTTCGCCACAACCGACAAATAATCAGCAGCCGTCAGCAGAGGCTGTTTATCCTGATTCGTCAGGCTGATTATCAATGCGCCTTCCATCAAGGAAATGACCAGAAGTGCTGTCTCCCGCGCCTTCTCTTCACCAATGCCATCCAGAATCAGATGTTTCTTAATGACATCCTGCCAATCTGCAAATACCCCCTGACAGGCAACACGCAACTGCTGACTAATACATGAGGTCTCCACAGCTGCCCAGAAGCTGAATGGCAGAAATCCGGTAAAACCAGCTGCTTCTGTTTCATGAGCCAGATCATGAATAAATCTCTGAATGGCGTCCCCCGTGTTGTCATGGGCTGCAAAGGTTTGCTCAAATGTCTGCAAGATATGTTCATTGGCTTTTTGAATACACTCGTGCGCGAGCTCTTCTTTGCCGTGCGGGAAATAATGATATAAGGACCCTTTCGGCGTACTACTCTCCTTGATGATCTGATTCAGACCGGTCGCATGATATCCTTGTGAAAAAAACAGTCTCGCTGCTGTGCTGACAATGGACTCTCTAGCATTAGACTTTTCACTCAACGAAAGCCACTTCCTTCAAATAATTATAACAATCGGTCTATATAATTAAACCCGCTCAAATAGGTACTGTCAATCATTTTTATTTCAAATTTTAATGTAAACGTTAACACTTCAGGAGTAAGAAAATAAACCAAGCGACTGCGCATGGTCAGATCATCAAAATAATTAAATCCAATTGGAATAGTGTGTATTAATCATGCTATACTAATCGAGAAATTGTAAATCATTATTCAAAACATATATTTATAGAAAGGTGTTTGCCATGGAGATGCGAATGATTAAGACCTTTCAAACCATTGTAAAGCTTGGAAGCTTTCAGCAGGCCGCAGAAGCATTGCAGTATTCACAACCCGCCATCACACAACACATTCAGAAGCTTGAAGGTGATCTTGGTGTGAAATTAATTGACAGAGGAAAAAAGATTAAATTGACGGAAGCAGGGAAAATTTTTTACGCCAGAGCCGATCAGCTTCTTAAAGAATATGAGTACTTAACGAATACGATCTCGGACATCCAGCAAGGACAAGCCGGTTATGTGCGAATCGGAGTATCCGAGCCAACAGCGAGTCACAGACTTCCGGCGATTCTGTCTTCATTTGTGGAGAAAAATCCAAAGATCAGACTCAGCATCCGTATTGGGGACAGCAAGTTGCTAAATGAGCTGGTCGTGGATGAACAGCTTGACTTTGCCGTCTGCCCTTCTCCAGAAACCAGTCTGGATACCGAGTTTCAGCCTCTTCTTTTTGAACCCATGGCCTTATTGTTGTACAACACGCATCCATTCGCTCAAGCTACTGAAATACATTTGCAGGATCTCAAAGGACAACCGTTTCTGTTCACACCTCCGAATTGCCCGATTCGAATTCGAATTGAACAACTGTTGGCCGAGAAAATTGACAGTGATTATCAGGGTATCGAAATAAGTAATATCCGATCTCACAAATATTATGTACAAGCCAAATTGGGCATAACGATTGCTCCCATAGCTACGATCTCTCCTGCTATTCCGGGAACCGTTATCCAACCGATTGCCGATCTGAAGGTTGGCCCCATCGTGGGCGTTTTACGTAAACGAAATACTCCACTTGGTACTGCGAGCGAGAAGCTGATGCTGGATATTCGAGCCGCCCTACTCCAAAGTAACCTGTATGTTCCAGAGTTCGAGCTTCCTTCCAAGCTGGCATTGCCATAAATGACTTGCCAGCTGTAATCATAGTATAGGACTCATTCGCTACTTCAGTCTGCCTGCCGTGCGTCCGCCATCTACCGTCAGTATGCTGCCCGTTATAAATGAAGCCAGTTCCGAGGTTAGATACAAAATAGCTTGAGGAGCATCGTCGGGACCTGACGTCCGACCTAACGGTGTAATTTTAATCATATGTTCTGTATGTGCCTGTGTCATCACACTAACCTCACTGCCGGGTGCATATCCCGGTACAACGGCATTAACCCGAATGCGATATGGTGACAATTCCAGTGCGAAGGTTTTGGTGAGCATCTCAATCCCTACTTTGGAAACGGAATAATTCCCCATGCCAACACCGGCGGTGGAAGCTGCTCCGGAACTTATATTAATGAAGGAGCCTTCCACCCCGCTTACAATCATCTGATTGGCAAACTGCTGTGTGAGTAGAAACGGTGCTGCCAGATTCAGATCCATCGTATCATTCCAATCCTGAAGCGTCATGTTCATCAGCGTGCGATATGGGTATATCCCTGCATTATTGATCACAATATCTGGCGCATTCCATTGGTGTTCAACCACGTGAACCAATTCATTGACGGAGTGTTCGTCAACAAGGTTGGTCACATGCCAGTGCACCTCCACACCCTCCTGCTTCAGTTCATCCGCTACATCCCTTAAAGCGTCTTCTCGAATATCGGACAGATAAAGTTTCGCCCCTTCGACTGCATATGCTCTTGCAATCCAACGTCCAAATACACCTGCAGCCCCAGTAATGACTACCTTTTTACCAATAAATCTTCGTTCAGTCATGATGTTCTCTCCTTTATGCAATTCAGTTGGAATGGACATGCCTCTCGCTCTCGGTCACAAGAAGAATCGCCTGTTTAATCTCATGACCGATACGATTTACCTGACGTACAAGTGATGTTCTTAACCTGTAAAAGAATTCGCTGTCCACGGTGGCCGCAGCCAACTGTTCGGCTTCCGCAAGAGCGGGTACCAGCACTTGACTGCCTGCAAGATCATGATCATAACGGCAGCCTTGAACGTAGTTGATGGGAACAAGCCATCTGCTGAGTGCCAATATCGTTCGATTCACCTCTGAAACTGACGTATTCGGCAAGGAACCACGTTCAACTTGTTCATAGAAACGATCCGTAACAGCCTGAAGATGTTGTATCCTGCTTGTTATATGTGAAAAGTCTATATGCTCCCCGGCAAGCCCGGCGTAATAGCCGATTCTGTCCGATAACGTCTGAACAGCTGGTCTCTGATCAATGGGAATGATCGGAGAAAAAGCGGCATGGTAGACTGCTGCTGCATACACTTTGCAATCCCGTGCCAGAACATCTCCGTCAATTTTGTCCAACGTATCCTCCGTCGTATGCCACCACCAGCCAAACCAGCCTTCAGGCTGATAGGATAACCCCATGAAAGCCGACGGAAGTCCGGCACCCCAAAAGGACTGATCCCCCGACCTGCCAAAAGGCGAACCGCGGAAAGCCTCATCCGTTACAAACCTGATTGCCTGCTCACATAACCCCTTAGTCTCTGCCATGGTGTTCGCCGCAGCCAGATTACTGGCACCCTTAGCGCCCACAGAGTCAATATTGATATGGAGCACGCCATTCTCGTGCAGATCCTCCCAATGAAGATCACTGTATAACGCAGAACCCGCATATCTGCCATGGGAATGCCCGGACCAAAAAGCGAACCGAACAGAACGCCGCAGAGAATGACGGTGCAGAGATAGTACTCGTGCCACTTCCACCATGACTGCATTAGCGGAGCCGTTATCCATCGCACCATAATGCCAGGAATCCACATGTCCGCTGAAAAGTATAAAGGACTCAGGCTCCACCATGCCTTGTATCTCTGCAATCAGTGTAGGGATCTTGACCCAACCCGTTTTCACCTCGGCATGTAGCGTAATCTCTACCGAATCACCATCACGCGTGGATATCAGCGACTTAATCTGCTCCCCGTCAGCCTTATTGACCGAAAACACCGGAATGGCAGGATAACCATCATCCTCTGGTGTCGGATTCCCCCACACGGAAGAAACGATCATCTCATGCGTATACGCACCACTATTAATAAATATGATTGCCTTGGCACCCTGCTGCTGCAAACGGTGAATGGTTGTCCAATTCGCCAGTCCGTGCACGATCACCGCGCTGTTGATCCGCTGACCTTCCCTGGAGTTCTGGTCTTCCTGTTCCAGATCCAGGAATCTCAATTCCGTGTTCAATTGTTCCGCCTGGGCCGACATCGAATGTGTAATAGCCGTGAAAGAGATATCACCAACCCGGAGTTCTGCTCGGAGCGGGATACTGATATAGGCCTCGTTAAACGTAAGCTCCGTCGTCAGTCCGAAGCTCTCCAATTGTTCTTGAATATAACGAAATGCCCGCAGTTCTTCTTCTGATCCGGACAAACGAATCTCCTTAGCGATCTCTTTGTTGTAATCAAGTAGCAGATCACGATTGATTTCATGCAGAACGACATTCAATTCCGTTTGTTGCTGTAACTTAGCCATTTGCATTCGCCCTTTCCTCTTTGCCTGCCGCAACGCCTAATGCAATCCTTGATTCATCTTCACTGCTCTGGTTCAAATAATGAATGGCCGTTTCGCCAAGAACCGATATGCCTGTGACAATGGCTTGCTCATCAAAGATAATCGAATCACTGTGAAGAGGAAGCTGCGAGCGGGCATCTCCCTCTGCCACCGTTCCGAGCCGGAATATGGCTCCAGGCACATATTCAAGATAAGCGCCAAAATCTTCGGCACCCATGGATGGTTCCTTCAGATATACGACCGAATCCTTACCAATCACAGACTCCGCTGCATGTTCAATCACGTCGACTACGTGATCATCATTAATAACAGGAGAACCGCCGCGGTAATAGTCAAATATCGCTTGTCCACCAAAACCCTCCGCAATCGTCTCGATGAGACGCTTCATATATACTGGCACGGCTTCACGTGTCTCCGGATTGTGCGTACGGATCGTACCTCTGAGTTGAACTTCACCTGCGATAACGTTATAGGCATTGCTATTGCTTTGCAGCTTCGTGATCGAGATGACGGAAGAATCCAGTGGAGACAGGTTGCGGGATACGACCGTTTGCAGCGCAGTTATGATCTGGGCAGCAATAATAACCGGGTCAACCGTGCGGTGTGGATACGCAGCATGTCCCCCTTTTCCCGTCACCCGAATATCAAAAGCATCTGCCGCAGCCAGCATGGCTCCTTTCCGTAATCCAATCTTGCCTGCGGGCAAATCCGGCCATACATGCAGGGCAATAATCGCATCCAACTCAGGGCTCTGCAATACGCCTGCCTCAATCAGATCCGTAGCTCCTCCCCGTACTTCCTCCGCAGGCTGGAAAATAAATTTCACCGTTCCCTGAAGCTCATCTCTGTGCTCACTTAATGCCGCCGCGGTTCCGAGTAGAATCGCTGTATGCACATCGTGCCCGCAAGCGTGCATCACACCTTCGCGAGTGCTGGCATATGGCAATCCGGTCTTCTCCTCAATAGGCAGGGCATCCATATCAGCGCGAATGCCAATCGTTCTGCCATCACGTCCACCTTTCAGAAGCCCAACCACCCCTGTTCCACCTACACCCGTCTGTACTTCAAGGCCAGCCTCCGTTAAAAATTGGGCAACCAGTTTAGCCGTTTCAAACTCCTGGTTTCCAAGCTCCGGATTCTGGTGAATATGGCGGCGGAGCCGAATCGCCTCGTCCTTCCACTTTTCGGCTGTGATACGAAAACTCATCGTTGCATTCCTCCTCTTCCATGCTGAATTGACCACTATTCGTTATATAAATGACATTGCACTTCGCGCTCCGGTGTGACGAAGCGTTTCTGCGGAACGACCTGACGGCATGTCTCCATCACATAAGGACAACGGGTATGAAAAACACAGCCCGAGGGAGGATTAAGTGGAGAGGGAATCTCCCCGCTTAATACCACTCTCTCCCGCTTCACACGCGGATTCGGAATGGGTACCGCTGACAACAGGGATTTGGTATACGGATGGAGTGGATCGGCGAACAACGCTTCTGCGGGTCCCTGCTCAACCATTTCGCCCAAATACATTACGCCAATGCGATCGGCAATATGGCGTACCACGCTAAGGTCATGGGCAATAAACAAATAGGAAATTCCCAGCTCCTCCTGAACCTCTTCCAGTAAATTGATGACCTGTGATTGGATCGATACATCCAGCGCCGATACCGGTTCGTCACATATAATCAGCTTTGGCCCAAGGGCCAGCGCTTTGGCTATGCCCAACCGCTGGCGTTGACCGCCGGAAAATTCATGAGGAAAGCGCTCATAATGCTCTTCACTGAATCCGACTTTGCGCAGCAATGACAGGGCTGTCTCCATTCTGTCCCGTTTATTGCCCTTCTTATGGATTAATAGCGGTTCTTCAATTGAATATCCCACACGTTTGCGAGGGTCCAGCGAGGTATACGGGTCCTGGAAAACCATCTGCATATGTTGCCTGTAATTTCGCAATTCTTTTTTGTTTAATCCGAGAATGTCGGTACCCTCATAAAATGCTTCCCCGGACGTCGGTTCAACAAGTCTAAGAATAGAGCGACCAAGTGTACTCTTTCCACAACCGGACTCTCCTACTAAACCGAAGGTTTGCCCGGTATGGATGTCGAAGGACACACCATTGACTGCCTTGACTTGTCCCTTGGTTCGGCCAAAAGAAGATCGAACTGGGAAATGTTTGTTCAGATTGCTCACCTGTAATAGCGGCTTCGACTCAACCAATGATTTCGAGTTCATGTGTCTCCTCCTGAATCGTTGCTATTCCGGGATACCAGCAGCGTACCGAATGTTTCTCATCCACCTGCTTCAATGGAGGTGCTGCTCGCAGGCACTGTTCATCTGCATAAGCGCATCTGGGAGCAAACCTGCATCCCTCGGGAATCTGATGTAGCGCTGGAACCGTTCCCTCAATGACGTGCAGCTTGCTGTGCTGTTCACCATCTATTCGTGGAATGGATTTCATTAAACCTGATGTATAGGGATGCTTCGGATCGAAGAATAAATCGTCCACACTGGCCTCCTCCACGACTTGGCCTAGATACATAACAGCCACCCTTGTGCACGTCTCTGCGACGACACCCAGATCATGTGTGATCAGGATAACCCCCAGTCCCGTCTTCGATTGCAGACTCTCGATCAGTTCCAGAATCTGAGCCTGAATCGTTACGTCCAGCGCAGTCGTTGGTTCATCCGCGATCAGCAGTTTGGGATTACAGGCCAATGCCATGGCAATCATGACCCGTTGTCGCATACCACCTGAGATTTCATGTGGATGCTCATCTACCCTCTTTTCTGGTGAAGGAATTCCCGTCATTCGGAGCAGGTCTACCGCAGCAAGGCGTGCCTGCTTGCCATTCATGCCCTGATGCAGCTTCAAGCTCTCGGCAATTTGTTTACCGATGGTCTGTACCGGATTCAGGGAAGACATGGGGTCTTGAAAGATCATGGACAGTTCATTGCCACGAATGCGTTCCATTTGTCTTTTCGATAAGCTTAAAAGATCGGTTCCCTCGTAGAGGACTTCACCGGAGTAATCCACGTAGTCTTCATCAAACAATCTGAGGATGGATTCGGCGGTTACGCTTTTTCCACAACCGGACTCGCCTACGATGCCGAGCGTCTCACCAGCAAGGACGTGGAAGGATACACCTTCCACCGGGTGAATCGTTCCCTTTTCGGTTGAAATGGATACTTTCAGATCCTTCACCTCAAGCAGCGGTTGTTTTCCCACGTCGTCTCCCCCTTTTCACCTTATTGGCATGCGGGTCGAGCAGATCTCTTAGACCATCACCGAACAGATTAAGCCCCAACACAACGAGTACCAGGAAAATGCCAGGAAAGACTGTCATCCACCAAGCGTTATAGATCACCGTTTTCCCGTCAAAGAGCATATTCCCAAGACTTGGGGACGGTGAAGGAATACCCGCACCAAGGAAACTTAACGAAGCTTCCGTCAGGATCGATACGGCAAATATAAAACTGGATTGGATAATAAGCGGGGACAGTGTATTGGGTGCCATATGAATCCAGATGATCCGCCAACTGCTGGCTCCCTGTGCATGCAACGCTTCAATATAAGTCAGCTCACGAATCACCAGCGCTTTGGAACGAATGATTCGTGCCATGGATGGAATGAAGATAATACTCAGGGCAATAATGACATTTCCCGGATTCGGACCAAGGGCAGCCATAATGGAAATGGCGAGCAGAATGGATGGAAAAGCAAACAAGCCATCACAGATACGCATAAATATGTGGTCCAGCACCGAGTAACTTGCAGATAACAGCCCCACAATCATACCGATCAATGACGCCACGGCCGTAACAGCGAAACCAACCACAACTGAAATACGCAACCCGTATACGGCCCGAGTGAATACGTCACGCCCAAAGTTATCTGTACCAAAAACATGCTGCCCGTTCGGACCTTTGAGGCGATTCACCGGATCAATCTGTAACGGGCCGTACGGCGTAATTAAGGGCCCAACGATGACTAGCAGAACAACAACCAACAAAATTCCCGCCCCTGTAGTTAACAAGGGATTATTCATAAAACGTCTGAATGCGATACGTCTGCTTTTCCTCTTCTTGTGAAGTCCTGACGGAGCGATGGTCGTTCCCGAATTGGTTATCAAGTGGTGTCCACCTCCCGTTTATTTCTTGCTTAATCGAACCCGTGGATCGACCAAACCGTACAACAAGTCAACAATCAGATTCACGAACACATAAGCCACCGTAACCAGCAGCACCGAACCCTGAATAACCGAATAATCTCTTCGACTAATCGAGTTCACGATGAGTTGCCCGACGCCCGGAATATTGAATAACGTTTCAATGACCGCAGCGCCTGTAACCAGCCCACCGAATGATTCCCCAATCACCGTTAGAATCGGGATAAACGCAACACGTAACGCATGCGTATACACAATCGTTTTTTCTTTGACTCCCTTGGCTTTCGCGGTCTTGATAAAATTGCCGGACATCACATCGAGAATGGACGATCTTGTCATTCGGGTAATGAGCGCTGCCTGAATGATGCCGAGCACGATGCCTGGTAACAGCAGGTATTTGATATGCTGCCACAGTCCCTCGCTAATCGGCTGATATCCTGCAACGGGTAGCCAGCGCAGCTTTACACTAAAGAACATGACTAACAGTGATCCCAGCAGAAAACTCGGAATTGATATACCAAGCATGGAGAATCCCATCACCGATTGATCCACGATCGTGCCTCTTCGCTTAACCGCTGTAATGCCAAGGAACAAGGCAAGAAAAACACCGATTACCTGTGCAATGATGGCGAGGGATAATGTTGGCGCCAACCGTTCAAAAAATGCTTCTGTCACAGGCTTGTCCAGAAAGATCGACTCCCCCAGATTCCCCGACAACAGCCCCAGCATCCAAATGCCAAATTGCTCATAGATGGGTCTGTCCAGCCCCAATTTGCTTCTTAACTCATCAATGTCGGCCTTTGTTGCCTCTTCCCCCAGCAGAATGGCAGCCGGATCACCCGGTGTGACATGAATGATGGAGAACACAACGATGGCGACGACGAACAAAACCGGAATCAAAGATAATAACCGCCGAACGATATATCCACCCATAAGAGGGCACCTCACTCTCGTGTTGGCACACGGAAAGGCGTATCCCTGTAAAAGCGATGGTACGCCTTTTCATCCGTTGCCCTTTGCTTCAGCTACTTGTTGTTGGTTGTATTCCAGAATATAGGGCCCAAAATATTTTGGAATCCACTGATATTTTTCGATAGCGCTGTAACCTGCTTCGTATGTCCGATCTGAGAGAATGGAACTTCGGTCCATACAAATTGCTGCAATTCATCAATCAGCGGCCTTGCGGCTTCTACCGATTCTGACGTGCGAATTCCCTGAAGCAGCTCGTTGAGCTTCTCGCTTTTTAACAGCCCCGCTCCGCCTCCCCAGAACGAGTATTGATAGAACGTAGGCCGGAATGCATAACTCATTGGATAGATATCCCATCCTGTACCTGTCCCGAGCTTCTCCTGCAACGTTGGCCAATCATAGACATCCAGCTTGACCTTGATCCCAATCGACTCCAGCTCCTGCTGCAAAACAACGGCTACGTTATATTGGTCCACATAATCTCTCGTCGTGAAAATTTTAATCTCTTCGCCGTTATAACCGGCCTCCTGAAGCAATTGCTTTGCTTTGTCCGCATTGGCCTGGCTGTACGCTTCCTTGCCCGCTTCCGAGTACCAGTTCGGATATTCCGGAAGGACCAGCGAGGACGTCTTCACATAAAATTGTGGATCACGGAATGCGGACGTCAGAATGTCATCCGTATTCTGAATGGCATTAACCGCCTGACGAAGCTTGACGTTCTTGAACAAGCCGTCATTGCTATTGTAGAAATAGCCAATCATTCCTCCTGGACTGAGGAACGTTTGCAGCTCCGGGTTGCCTGCAATTTGCTGTTCATTATCCACAGAGATATTTAAGGCAATGTCATATTCCCCAGACGTAATTCCGGCCAATCGGGTCGACTCGTCTGTGACAAAGCGGAAGTACAAGTCATCAACCAGCGCTTCCTTTTTGCCGCCAGCTCCATTACTTGGCTCGGAACGGGCAGAGTAATCCTCATATTTTTTCAAATGAATATATTGATCCTGCTTCCACTCCTCCAACTGAAACGGACCTGTTCCGATGTAGGATTTGATGCCCTTGTCATCTGCCTCATCCACGACTTCCTTCGGATAAATGGCTGCTGCCGGAATCGGATCAGCAAGGAGTTGCAGAGTTAACAGAAATGGTGTCTTTAATTGCAGGACAACGGTAGATGGATCGATTTCTTTCGCCTCTGCACCTACAAAATTCGCTTTCCCATGACTGGACAACTTGATCCAGCGATTCAGGGAAGCCACTACATCCTCTGCCTGTAGCTCCTTGCCATTATGAAACTTCACACCTTGGCGCAGATGGAATGTATACGATAATTGGTCTTCACTGATCTCATAAGATTCAGCTAGCAGTGGAATGACCTGTGCATCTTTATCCAACGTCACCAGTTGCTCATAGATCTCACGTGAAATATCCTTTACCGCTGTATTGGAAGAAACGTGTGCATCCAGCGTGACCGGTTGTGTTGGATAACCAACGTTCAACGTCCCGCCAGTCTTGACTTCAGCACCCGTTTGTTGGGATTGATTGTCCCCTGATGATGATGAAGCTTGCGTGTTCTGATCTTGTCCACCCGATGCGCAACCTGCCAGAAGCAGGAATGCCAGAATCATGATTAATGCAGGTTTGGTTCGATTTCTCATCATGTAACCCCTCTCGCTCTCATGCATAATGGTAAATCCGATTTCACGATCCCGAATGATATGCAAGTGTTCATGTCGGATTAGTGAAAATTGGTATTTTCAGGCTAAGGGAAAGGCATGTTTTTGTAAAATAAGCATTATTAATGTGTTAATTCATTTTTTGTAAACTATGAAAAAAGCGTAAAACTATATACATCCAAGTATTCCGATGGTAATATTCAACTTAAATTTCATCCTTTATCTGGAAGGAGTCATCATTCATGACCACACTCGAACGTTTGGACCCTGCGCTTAAGCAGCACATCGAAAAAATAGAGCATTATAAGCAGATTCAAACCCTGCTCGCCTGGGATGCCCGCACAGGAGCACCCAAAAAAGGCGCTTCATACGCTGCCCGTGCCAAAGCGACATTAGCCGGAGAGTTATTTCGTTTACAGACGGAACCGGATTTTGGTTTGAGACTGGAGGAAGAAACACGAAATGCGAACGTTGATGAACTGACCGGAAGAATCGTTGCAGAGCACCTGAAAACATATCAACGCTGGAGCGCGATTCCCAGAGAAGAATATCAGGCTTTTGTACACCAACAAGGTCTTGCTAACGCTGCTTGGCTCGAAGCCAGAGCTGCCAATGACTTCTCCATTTTCGCGCCGCAGCTGAAGCAGATCTTTGATGCAAGCCTGAAGTTTGCAGGTTATTGGGGGTACGAGCAGCATGCATACGATCCACTCGTGCAGCAATTCGACCCCGATCTGGATACCGTCACATTGAACCGCATTTTCAGTGAACTGAAATCCGCCCTCTTACCTCTGATCCGCCGTGTCGCGGCTTCCTCCAAGCAACCGGATACATCCATATTCACCCATCCTTTCCCGTTAGAAAAGCAACGACAGCTTGGCATTGAACTGTTAGATGCCATTCGGTACGATTTTGATGCCGGGCAATTCGGTGCAACTGTCCATCCATTCAGTTCTGCCATTAATCCATATGATGCAAGGCTCGCAGCCAAGTTTGTAGAGAATGACGTTCGTGTTTCCCTGTGGAGTGCACTACATGAAGGCGGACACTCGCTCTATACGCAGAATATTAATCCCGATTTGATTCATACCGGACTGGGCATCTTCACTTCATATGGCATTCATGAATCACAATCGATCTTTTATGAGAAATTCATTGGCAGGCATGAAGGATTCTGGGAAAATAACTATCTCAGCTTGCAAAAAATCAAACCTGAAACGTTTAGCAATGTGAATCTGGATGATTTTTATTTTGCATTAAATGCAGTAAAACCAACGTTTAACCGCTTTGAAGCCGATGAGCTTACCTACAATCTGCATCTCATTATTCGGTATGAGCTGGAACAGGCCATTATCGCTGGAGAAGTGGATTATGAAGGGTTACCTGACGCATGGAATGATAAATATGAGGAATATCTGGGGATTCGTCCCCCTACTCATCTGGATGGGATTTTACAGGATGGACATTGGACGGCAGGCTTTGGTTTGTTCCCTTCCTATACGCTCGGTTTTGTGTATGCAGCTCAGTTACACGAAGCCATTCGCCGCGACCTCCCCGATTATGATCATTTGATTGAATCAGACAATGTCGAGACCATTACCGAATGGCTAACGACTCATGTTCATCAATTTGGTAAATCACGATCGGCGAACGAGCTAATCAAGTCCATCACAGGGAAAGGAATTAACACCGCTCCATTGATCCGATATTTGACTAATAAATACGAGCAACTCTATGAGCTGTAATCTGTAATCCTTAATGCACTTTATAAGATGTATCAACCTATCAAAACAGCCGCTAATTTGGATGCAAAACTCCAGATTAAGCGGCTGTTTGTTCATATAATTAGATTAAGGACTGTGGAAGTACATATTGAAGTCGAATCCGTCTTAATGTATCTCCTGATGTACGGCTTTGGAAGGTTCACTTGTTCGTTTATTACCCGCCCATACGTCTTGTACATAGCGTCCTTCGGCCTGAAGCTGAATGAGCCAGTCTTTCGCTTGCTGCATCGTTGCTCCCTGCACTTCCTGATACGCTTGCCGCAAAGTCTCTTCCACTGCAGGAGCCATGTGGCTTCCATCTCCGCATATGTAGAGTTTCCCTTTGTTCATCAGCATGTGAAGCAACTGCTCAGAATCCTCCTTCATTAGATGCTGTACATACGTTTTCGGCTTGCCCTCCGCACGAGAAAAAGCAGTGTGTAGCTTAACGATCCCTTCTCGCTCGTATTGTTCAAGCTCCTGACGATATATGAAATCTGAATCATCCCTGCACCCAAAGAACAGATGCGCCTCACTCAGTGGCAGACCTCTCTGTTTCATGACAGCTCTCGCCTGAAGGAAACCTCTGAACGGTGCAACTCCCGTCCCCGGTCCCACCATGATCATCGGAACGTCAGCCTCTTCCGACAGATGAAAATCGGATTCAGGTGTACGTACAAACATCAGAACACGTGTTCCAGATGGACAACCAGCGAGGTACGATGAAGCAACTCCCAGATATTCGCCTTTACCATTCCATGCAGGCTCTCTTACTACCGATACGGTTATGCTCGCTTGCTCGGAATTCAGGCTTGGCGAGCTGGATATTGAATAGTATCTAGGCTTAAGTGGAGGCAATAGTTCAAGGAACCTTTCGAATGGCAGCTCACACGCCTCATACTTTTCCAGCAGTTCCAGCATGGTGACTCTATTCGCAAGAATATAATCCCTGTAGCTATTTTCGTCCAACATGCCTTCCAGTTCACGCTTATGAGGTGGGCATACCGTATGATTAGCTAACTCCTGCAACTGTGCTCTGGTGACAGGCGTCTGCAATTCCACACAGTGATTGAGCAACTCATACACCTTGACCGGACGGTTCAGTGGAAGATGCGTAAGATGTGTCATGTCCGATGTTAATTGGATCTGAACATCTTCACTTAGTCCGAACCGACGGAGTATCCGATCCACGTTCTGCTTCTGATTACTAGGCAATACACCGAGATGGTCGCCTTCTCGATAAATCATGCCTTCGGGCAGTAACACCTCGATGTGTCGTGTGCTTCTCCCACTTCCCGGGTCCTGAAGCTCTTTATTCACCACAACCGTGGCATAGCTGGCATCATAAGTTCGTGCAAGCGGCATATCCGTTTTCTCACGGACAATCTCCATTTGAAGTCTGTTTGCGCTTGGTGTGGATGGCTTCACGATCTCCGAGTTGATTCCCAAAGCATTCAACAACTGAGGCCACAACATATGTTGCCACGCTTCGACTTGCTTTTCCATATCACCTCCGGCATCGGCTTCACCGCGGGATAACAGTCTTTTACCTCCCAATATTTCAAGCTTCTCATCCATCAATCGCGGAATACTCTGGTATGTACCGGACCAGCTCCGATCTCCACAGCCCAGAACGGCATAGTTCACATCCCGTGCTTCCTCTGACTCCGCTCCGTTCAACCAGTCTACAAATGCCGTAGCATTTTGCGGCGGTTTACCGTTATACGAAGCAGTAACGATGAGAACGACACCTTGTTGGGGTAATCGGCAAGCCCATTCATTCAGAGAAGCTGCTTCACTTGGGATTCCATTCGAACGTCCTTTCTCCGCAAGCTCTCTGGCAATGCCTTCTGCCGTTCCCAGATTGGAACCATATAACACCAGGAGCGATGGGTTACCGTCTGCTTCAACGGCCAGCATTTCTCCCGTCTGGCTGTCACTTGCTACATTCTTATGAACAACAGGACCAGGTTTCTCTTCTGCATTTACAATAGCCTTATTCATCGTTTGCGAAGCCGCGCGCGCTTTCACCTGGATTCGGAAGTCTCCCGGTTTTAATGTTAGCGTCTGTTTAACATCCAATTCATAGTTGCTATAATCGATCAGTTCAAAATGTTTGAGGACCATGCCAAGCACAAGTGTTGCTTCATATAAAGCAAACTGCATGCCGATACACGCTCTCTCCCCATTACCAAAAGGTTTATACGCATGATGAGGCACTTTCGTCGTATCCTCAAATCGCTCCGGCCGGAAAAGCTCCGCATCCTCTCCCCAGGCATCTCTGTCACGGTGAAGCTGGGGCAAAAGAATACTGCAACTTTCCCCTTTCTTCAAGGGGTATTTGCCACCTATGACGGTGTCTTCTTTGGCATATACGTCAAATCCCGGGGCTGTTGGCCATAGACGGAGCGATTCACTGAGAATCATGCGAATATAGGGAAGCTGAAGAATTTCCTCGTACTGTGGTGAGTCACTGACCAAAATCTGATCAACTTCTGCATACGCCTTTTGAAGCGATTCCGGATTTTTCAGTAAAAAATAAAGAGCAAAGGATAACAAACCACTGGTTGTCTCATGTCCGGCAATTAGAAACGTAATAATCTGATAACGAATGTTCTCATCATCCAGCATTTCACCAGTCTCTGGATCTTTGCCATTTAACATACGTGCGAGCAAGTCTACCTCTTCGGGTGCTGAACTCGCTTTACGTTCCTCTATAATCTGATCTACCAGAGAGAACATCGTCTGTATATCCTCCTGGAACTGTCGCTTGGTTTTGACCATAAGCAGATTTTGAATTTTCAAACGCGAGCTCTTCTGCATCGCTTCATTTAGTGCCCGAACCATGCTTTCAATAAAAGGAC
This sequence comes from Paenibacillus amylolyticus, assembly GCF_001570725.1. Lineage (GTDB taxonomy): Bacteria > Bacillota > Bacilli > Paenibacillales > Paenibacillaceae > Paenibacillus > Paenibacillus amylolyticus_A. Next base: position 1,695,939 of record NZ_BCNV01000001.1, on the reverse strand, counting down.
TGTGATCCTGTCTGTAAAAACTGTTAAATCGATAATTGAATCCACATAGTCCAATGGTATCCAACGTGAGGCGTGTCATATCGTCCGCAACATCAATCGTATCGTTGGAATTGAGTCGTGCCCACTTATTGATCAGCTGTTCCGCAATATCGACCATCATGGGATGATAACCTTTCATAGCCTGCTTGCTGAAAGTGGGAAGCAGGATGTTATGAGCCTTTTTCCAGTTGGGCTCCGATGTTTTGCTTGTGAATAAACCATCCCCTCCAAAGGCCCGTACATTCTCGAGTTCATTGTATACAAACTTGTCAAAACGGGACACATCGCATAACTCCGCGACAAGATCTGGTCCAGATACGATTAAACCGGAATAACCGGGAACGGTAAGTCGATATATCGGTCCATGCTGTTCAGCCAGAACGCCTAACGACAGCGTGGGTTTATCTTTATCAATTAAGGGCAGATTGCCAAGTGGCCCATACATTTTGGGCTGTGGAATGTAAGTTGCATCACTCATGAAGATCACCTCTTATCTGTACGCCGTGGAGCAAGGTATTCGTTAGCCATATGCTGGCCGTTCTGCTTTCATTCATAAGTGATCTCTCCTTTGATGATTATATAAATGATAGTAATATGTATCATTTGATAATACAATAAACCAATATTTATATAAAATCAAATTTTCTTCTGCCTAAATTACATTCATTTGAACTGTTCAACGTTTAGCTAGAACAACTACAAATAGAGGATTGCATATGCAATCCCCTATTTTATGAACCTATGACGCTATAGTTCTTTACGCTTATTCATTTAATCTAATGATGACGTGGCTCATCCCACTTCTCAAAATTCAATTCATTATTAATGCTTACCGCAGACAGCGCACCCAGAGAAGCAGCCGTAATTGCCTGATACATCTCGGACGCCGCATCACCAGCACTGAATACACCCGCTACGGATGTTTTGCCGGAAGCATCAACGATAACTGTTCCTAACTCTGTAATTTCACAACCGATGGCCTTCGGTAGTTCTGATCCGGTAAACAGTTTCGGTTGGAAGAAGACTCCCGTGCATGGAATCGCTGTACCGTCATTCAGTACAACTTGTTTTACCATTCCTTCTTCCGAGTTAATGGATTGAATCGGTGCATCAAATACAGTAACATGATGCTGTTTCAGTTCTTCACGCTGCTCATCGGTTAAGGAATCTGATCCATTCGTGCAGATCGTATAACGATCTGTCCAGCCGGATATGACTTTTGCCATATGTAATGCCTTATCTCCACTAACGATGATGACCAGCGACTGGTCTCTTAACTCCCATCCATCACAATATGGACACACAAACGCACTTTTGCCGTAAACCTCTGTTAATCCATTAATATCTAGAGGCAGATCTTTCTTACCTACTGCAAACAAAATCTTTTTCGTACGATAGCTTGCCCCCTGTGTTGTCTTGACTACAAAATCACCATCGCTACCTGTTACAGCTGTTGCCGTATCAGATGTAAAACGTACTGAAGGATATGCTGCAATCTGCTCTTTGGCCGCTTTGCGGAATTCACGAGGACTGGCCCCATCTCTCGTCACAAATCCATGAGTCTCCCTTGTGACCCAGTTTCGCGGTGTCTCATCATCAATGACTACCACGTTCTTACGAGCCCTGCCGAGCACAAGTGCTGCATTAAGCCCCGCGGGTCCTCCACCAATAATTAGTACATCCAGGAGTTGATTCGTATTACTCATATTATTCACCCTTTCCAGACATTTAATATCTCTAATTTATCTTTAAAAATAACCTCCGCTTTCTCTTAAGAAAAGTAATATCGGAGATTTACAAGAACATGTTTAAATAAGACCATTAAAGATATCTTATATCTACAATAAACAAAACCTGAGCATTTTGCAAGACATATCTTCATCTATTCTCTTCAACCCAGCCGGTATATCGTATAAATCCCCTCCTGTAACACAGAAATAATTATTTAACAATTAAAAAGCACCTTGTTTTTAAATTGTTCACAATCAAATGACATTATTTTAAATACTAAAACGTTAATTAAATCACATAGTGTATTGAATGGTATAATAGCGACATAATATACAAGTATAGATATAGGAAGTGAGTTCTTGAAAACATTGAATAATGGTTCACAGACCAATATCAGCCTGGAGTATAGCTCGATTCCGAAAGTATTCTTCGATACGATCAAAATCGGAATCATCAAGTCCAACCTGATCGCCATGTTTGCGGGTTTAAGTTTGGCTTTATATGTATTTGATGCTTCAATCTTAGCTAATATTGTACCGATCATCCTTTCCTTTATTGGGTCTTCTCTCATTATTGGAGCTGCAGGGGTGTTTAACAATCTGTATGATCGTGATATTGATGCGATCATGGAACGTACGAAGAAACGTCCTACCGTTACGGGACGCGTAGATACCAAGTCGGGTCTAATTCTCGGTATTGCAATCACCGTCATCGGTGGCATCATGCTGTACATTGCTTCTCCATCCGCTGCTGTATTTGGTATTTTGGGTCTGTTGCTTTACGTGTTCCCTTACACGATGTGGACCAAACGTACAACGATCTACAACACGGAAGTGGGAAGTCTTTCGGGTGCTGTGCCTCCGCTCATCGGTTGGGCAGCCATTTCACCGGAACTGGGTCATTTTGAGATCTGGGCATTGGTCGTTACGATGCTCTTATGGCAAATGCCTCACTTCTACGGAATTGCGATTCGTCGTTTTGACGAATACAAAGCTGCTGGTGTTCCCATGCTGCCGGTAGTTAAAGGCATCAGACGGACATACATTCAGACGAATGTGTATCTGGTCCTGTTGCTGATCTCCAGCTTTTTATTCTGGCCGATGAGTCCATTTGTCGCTATTGTGGCATTTCTGGTCAGCTTGGCCTGGCTCATTCTTAGTGTGGCTACCTTTGATAAGAAAGAAACAGAGAAATGGTCCAAACGGATGTTTATCTTCTCCATTAACCATATCACTATTATCTTCCTGGTCATCATTGCGTATTCCTTGATTGCTCAGATGATGAGATAAACATATGCCATCGTTTCACTCGTTATAACGATAAAAGCCTTACAGACTATCCTCTTTTGAAGAGTCGTCTGTAAGGCTTTTTTGCTTTTTATTGTCGTTTCTAACTTTTTATAGCTATCCAACTTTGACGGGGGTTTGCTCCCCTTGCCACAGCAGCTGCATCTCTTCATTGGTGGCAAGCAATTCGGTCAAACTTCCCTCAGCTTCAATGCGTCCATCTTTCATTACGATAATATGATCTGCTTTGGAAAGTGCTGCCCTGCGGTGAGAAACCGCGATACAGGTGACATCCGGCTCTTGGAACAATCCTTCCCATACTTGTTGTTCTGTCTCCACATCCAGTGCGCTGGACAGATCGTCAAAGATAAAGAGGTCTGCCTCCGTCATTAGCATGCGTCCTGTAGCCGCGCGTTGAATCTGCCCGCCTGACAGCATTACTCCTCTTGGACCAACTGGGGTCTCAAGCCCCTGATCCAGATGTTTGATATCTTTATCCATCACAGCCAGACGAATGGCTTTTTCAAGCGTTTGCTCGATGTTACCCTGTTTGCCCTGGACGATATTTTCTTTCAACGTATCACTGAACAGTCTTGGCACTTGCGGGGTATATGCTGCTCTAGGCGGCATCAGGAAGGTGGCTGGATCAACAGCTGCTCCATTCCAGTGGATGTCCCCTTTTTGCTTGGGTAATAGTCCAAGAAGTGTTCGTACAAGCGTTGATTTACCTGATCCGATCCTTCCCGTAATAACAAGAAATTGTCCACGTTTCAGACGGAAACTGATCTCTTCTATCCCATTTGCAGAATTTGGATATTGATAAGTCAGATTATTCACCTCAAGGGATTGCAATTTCTCCTTGGGGTCTCTCTGTTCACTTATAAGCTCCGGTGGATCTTCATACAGGTAGATTTCTCTCGAATCCATGATCTGGTCTTCTTCCCCTGGGCGGAATAGCTTACGCATACGATCATAGGATACCTTGAGCCTTTTGTGCTGAAACACCATATAGCCAAACAGTGAAATGCTAAATCCAATATTGGCCAGATAACTGGTGAATAAGGCAAAATCACCTACGGTAAAGTTCCCTGCTTTCATCTCAGCTGCGCACATCAGTAGAATCAATCCGGTACAGATACTTAGCACATGCTGATTCATTGATCTCATCCACTGCTTGAACAGATTGTCTCGTAGTGCAGCCTGGCGACGATCTTCATTCAACTGGTTAAAACGTGCAGAGACATTCTCTTCGGCCTGACCCAGTTTCAGGGCTTGCACAGCTCCAAACGTTTCCGCAATAAAACTGGTGATTCGTCCTGTCGATTCGCGATTAACCTGAGCATACTTCCGAGCCCGATTCCCGGACAGGTTGTTGAGTAAGGTCACGACCACCAATGGCAGCACAGCAACCAATGTGATCTGCCAATTAATGTTCGCCATAATGACGATGGACACAACTGCAAATACAAGCCGTCCCCAGAAGTCCACCCATGATTCTATATACTCGACAACTTCATCCACATCATCCCGAAAGCGACTCATCGCCTCCCCTGGTGAAGCCGGAAGATTACGTCCCGGCCAGCGCATGATCGCTGCGAGCATGTTGGTTCGCAAGATCGCCTGAACATGATACAGATACGTAACCCATGCATAGAAAGCTACAAAAAATGTACCCACCCGCGCCATTCGGATCAAAGCAATAAAGATAAGCGGCACAGCAAGCCACATGTAGTCATTGGAACCCGCTGTCGTCCGATCAAAAAACCACTGCATCCCGATCCCGATCGCTAACGGCAAGGAATGAAATATACACCATAACAATCCGTTGATTACAAACAAGAATGGCCTGAATCGAAACAAACGGCCTATAAATCCTGCTACAGTCATGCCAATTCCTCCTCTCGGCCTGTAATGAGCAGTCTGGCATAGTGCGATGCCGGGTTACTGGCAAGTTCTTCTCTCGCTCCAAATTCCAATACCTTGCCATCCCCGAGCACCATAATCCGGTCCACTTTCTCCAGCGTAGCCAGACGGTGAGCAATGATGACTCCGGTAGATTGTTTCATTAACTGGTCAATCGCAGATTGAAGCATGCCTTCGGTGGCAGCATCCAGTCGTGACGAAGGCTCATCCAGAATAACCAGACTTGGTTCGGTCAGGAATACACGGGTTAGGGCAAATAACTGTGCTTCCCCTGCCGACAATGAAGACCCACCTGCTGACAGATACGTATCAAGTCCTGCTAGCTGTGAATCAATCCATTGACTAAGTCCAAGGCGATCCGTCGTCTCTCTGATCATCTGATCCGATACATCCCCATTGAAAAGGGTCAGATTATCACGCAGCGTGCCATCAAACAGCTGCACATCCTGTGTCACCATACCCACCCGGCGATAGAGCGCTTGTAAAGAAAGCTTCGTGATATCCGTTCCACCTACACGGATCGTACCTCGATCCAGATTGTACAATCGGAGAAGGACACGACTAAGACTCGATTTGCCGCTACCTGTGCGACCGATGATTCCCAGACGTTCACCAGGTTTAATAGCAAAATTAATGTTCTGCAATACCGGTTTATCCTGGTTATAACTGAAATGTACCTGACTGAATTCCAGACCAAGCGGTCCTTCCGGCAATTGCTCCTCTGTGCCCTCTTCAATCTCACTCTGCATGGACAACAGCTCTCTGGAGCGCAACATGCCGGATTTTGCTTTTTGAAACTCTTGCACCTGATCTCCCAGCATCTCAATTGGATCATTCAGCATCTGTGTATATTGGTAAATCAAAAATAATGTTCCGATACTAATTAGACCTTCCATATAGTAATGTACACCCAGCAAAAGCACCGCAGTGACCGCCAGTGCGAATAGAACTACCGTGGTATTCCATGGAATAACCCGTAGCAGCCAAGCTTTTCTACCCTTAAGAAATACCGTGCGCATCGTGCGGTAAAAGCGGTTCATCACATATGGCACATGACCATTCGCTTGCACATCTTCAATCCCGGCAATACGTTCTTCAATTAATCCGAATAGAGACGCACTTGCCGCCCGCTCATTTTTGGAAGAGTCCACGCCCAGATTTCGGATGAAGACCATGAACAGGATCGATAACAATGTGAACACCGTCATGACCAGAGCAATAGGCACATTAACGCTGAACATGAACCCGAGAATTCCGGCCAGCAGTACAAAACTCCCAATCACTTGCACAATGAACATCGCGAAAAAATTGGAGATACTCGTTACATCACCATCCACACGTTCAATCATCTCTCCAGGTGTCTTCACATTATGAAAACGCATATCGAGACGCAGACAGTGCTTTAGCAGATCGCCCCGCAGTTGATTCGTGGCCCGCCAGGCCACATCATTCCCGAGATAACTGACCGCTACCGTGATAAGTTGATTAAACACGGCAACAACCAGAAATAGTCCTGCAAGCTGAATGAGGTTGGTGAGCACTCCCCCACTCGCAGCTGTATCAATAAATCGTTTGATAATCTGTGGATTCAAAAGCTGAAGCCCTGTTGATGTTAACAACATGATCAAAAGCACGGCCAGCCGTCCTTTGACTGGTTTTAGATAGCGCAGCAGCCAAGACATGGAGCGTTTCTCTGTTTTGGGCACAGGTCCCACCTCTTCATCGGTTTATTTATATAAAATGAACTAAAGAACATTACACTGTAACTACGATGACAGAATAACCTTTCGATCGCTGTTATCCCCACTAGGATGAGTCATACATAATGACATTAAAATCGGCATTTCCCGCCCATAATTGATATGTAGAACATATGTTGACCATTGTACATTCTCCTTTTGAACATGTGATTTTTAATAAAATAACGCTTCAAATGCTCCTTTCCATGTGAACGGATTGGTGGAATGCATGCAAAAAAGCCATAGATGAACTAATGTTCATCTACAGCTTATAACCAAAAGAGACCGGATGAAATGCAAAGCATCTCCCGTATCTCCTCTGCATCGCAATAATGATGAGCGTCCACGACAGGGGTGCACAAACATGACTGTCCCAACGCGATCATTGCATTAAAAATTGGATTAATGTCACTATGCTCATGCGTATTCAGTTATCGATTCGAAATCTGTATCGGCATAAACATAATCATCATCCCACCCGTTTCACATATTTGTTGTTTATTGTATTCGTTGGATTAACATCCGTCAAGATAATTTTAACTGAATTGTTATTTAATTCATGTCATTAATCTTTTCAATTCATGCTACATACTCAATGATGTGGACTCCGTTTGCTTCTCTCTAACAACAAGACGTCTATGTGCGATCAGAAGAAAAGGTACTCCCAGTGCAGTCGTCAGCGCAATCGGGACAAAGACGGCGAGTCCATTCTCTGCTCCAAATTGACTCAACAGTATACCACCCATTACAGGAGCGATGACACTACCGATATTATTGAAGCCGATGGTCCCGAAATACGTTCCTTTCCATTCCGGCTTCGCAATCCGGTCAATAAGCATATCCATCATCGTGAACAACAGCACTTCCCCAATGGTAAATAGTATGACACTCATCATCATCATGAGTACGCCTTCAGCGATTCCGACCATCATCAGACTGGTTGCGACCAGCAGGTTACCTACAATCAGAGGAACCAGTGGTGGAAAGTTTCGGAAGGTTCGTACCAGTGGATATTGAATAATCAGTACCGTCACGGCGTTCAGGGAGAGCATGTACGAGAACATCTGGCTCCCATTTTCAAAGATCGGACTCCTCGCCAAGTACTGTGCCAACGTAGAACTAAAGTGTCCGTAACCCAGCACACAAAATGTGGTACCAATCAATACCGGCAGAAATACCCGGTCACGGCCAGTGGTCATCAACGCTTCACGTAAACGTGGTGCAGTCGCCTGGTGACGCTCTGGCAGATTGGCATGCTGTAGCTTGAATTGCAGAAACAGTACAAGTCCATAGGCTATGTATACCAAGCCGGAAATCACAAATGGAAATGTTGATTCAGATGATCCCAGCTGAAATCCGATAATTGGCCCAAAAACCACACCAAGATTAATTGCAGCATATCTGAGGTTGAACACCAGCAATTTGTTCTGAGGTGAAGTAATATCCGATAACAGCGCTCTGGAGGTGGGCTCAAATACTGCGCGGCATAATCCGTTTAACGTATTGGCAACAAAGAACACCCATAGATGCTCTGCTGCTGAAAAAATGAAAAATACACCTGCCCAGCTAAAGACTGAGATTAACATCACGATTTTGCGACCGATCCGATCCGAGATATAACCTCCATAAAAACTGACCATCACACCTGCCAGCGAGCTAACTGCAACCGTAACACCGGTCTGTGTCGGGGTAGCCTCTAGCACACGTGTCAGATAGATGGATAGAAACGGGATACTCATTGACGTCACAAGACGTCCAAACATGGTTCCGATAATGATGGTCCATGCCAAGGGGTGAATTTGCCTTAAATATTGCTTCATGCGAACTTCTCCTATTCTGACTGCTCCAATGCGGGGTGATTTAACTACCTCTTCTAATGTATAATTGTAAGGATAAAAGGGGGAAATAAAAGTGTAAACATATGATCACACTTTTCACCTTTAATAGAGGAGTCATGACCATGGATACCCTACATACACACTTTATAAGGCTCGCCGGGGCCGAACAACTTTCTTTCAAGCTTCATGAACCTGTAGCGGTGACGATTGACAGCCTGTCCGCGGCCTTGTGCTGCACCCCTCGCAATGTGAAATTCATTCTCAGAAAATTGGAGGAACAAGGCTTCATCCATTGGCAGCCTGGGCGTGGTCGTGGACATCATTCGGAGCTAACAATGCTGCGTAGCATGAATGAAGCGTTGGAAGCGAGTTTTACCGAACTTCTGGCTAAAGGCAAAATGAAAGATGCTATTGAACTCATCGGAACCGTTCAGATGGATGATACATTGCGAGAACAGCTCATGCTCTCTCTTCATCAACAGATGGGATTTCACAGCCACGATGAAACTGCCTCTGGTCAGGATATCCTGCGTATTATGAGGTCACGCCAATTGGGCGATCTGGACCCTGCTTTTGTCTACACTGCATTTGAAACCTTTCTGCTGAGCCAGGTCTGTAATACGTTGATCACTTATGATGCCAAGACGGAATCCTTTGTGCCAGCATTGGCTCACATGTGGGAGTGCAGCGAGGACCATCGCTTATGGACCTTCTACCTCCGGAAAGGTGTACGTTTCCACAATGGCCGTGTCATGACATCCCGGGATGTGCAAACGACGTTGCAACGCTTGATAGATGTAAATAGTCCGTCCATTTGGTTATATCGTGATATCGAACGTGCGGAAGTAGCTGGCGATTACTGCATCAAGTTTGTTCTTCATCGTCCCAATCGCTTCTTCTTGCATCTGTTCAGCTGTATTCGGATGACGATCCTGCCCTACGATTACAATGTAGCCAATACCTTAATAGGTACCGGTCCTTTTCAGATCTCTGAGCTGAATGAAGATGTACTGGAGCTTGCTGCTTTCGATGCGTATTACGGCATCCGGCCACATCTGGATCAAGTGCATTTCTGGTTTGTACCTGACCTGAGTCCGAATGATCGCTATTATGAGCTACCGGGCACAGATCGACTGAGTCTCGCAACAGGCTGTGATCAGACCAACAGCATCAATTATCCGGCGCTCGGTTGTCAGTATATGTTGTTCAATTTTCACAAGGAAGGCATCCATCATCACCCCCTATTTCGACAAGCCCTGCGTATCGTCTATGATTCGGTCGCACTTGTCCGAGATCTCGGTGGGAATCGGATTACACCAGCCAGCAGTTTCCTTCCCTGGAGAAGTGCAGATCAAGACTGGACCGTTGCCTCTCTGGATCATGCCCGTGAACTGTTGCATAAATGTGGGTACCAGGGTGAGACGATAACTTTATCGTATAAGCATAATAAGGATGCAGACGTTGCCGAGTGGTTCCAATGTCGTGCGCAGTCCATCGGAATGAACATCAGCATGCACGCGGTTGTGGATTATTTCAACTCAGAGGAAACCTTAAGCGCGCAATTGATTCTGGCTGAAGAGATACTGGAGGAAGACTGGCAGTACGGCATGATTCATTTTTTCAAAAACCTCTCCAATCATTTTCATATGTGTATGTCTCCTGCTTTCCAGTCCCTGCTGGATGACAAACTGGATCATTTCGCCCAGCTGCATCGGGCAGACCGTACAGAGCTCCTGGATGAAGCGGAAGCTTTGCTACGTGAGCACTACTGGATCTTGCATGGCTGTCACATGAACAAGCAGGCTGAACTGGATCAGAGCATCTTCGGTATGCAGATCGCAGAATTCGGATATATGGACATTTCCAAACTGTGGATCAAAAATCCATAGGGATATGTGCACAGTCGTATCTGTGGCGCATACAGGGGTGGAGCAAATCATGGAATAGCAAAAAGCCGCTAGCTTAGCCTATTTACGCTAAGCTAGCGGCTCTATTGCCGATCCATTTTTAGTGCATTCAGAGATTATTTTTGATGTAATAGGTCTCTAATGCTTGCATAATGGATTCGATTTTAATCGGTTTGCTTACATATGCGTCCATGCCTGCCTTTAAGCATTTATCCATGTCTCCTCTTACAGCATTTGCAGTTACCGCGATAATATATGGACAATCCTCAGGGGATTTAAATTCTTTAATCACTTTTGTCGCTTCGAATCCATTAAGCCTTGGCATATGCACATCCATGAATATAACATCATATGAATTGTGTTTGACCGCTTCGACCGCCCCAACACCGTCCGCCACATGATCCACGAAGTGCCCTTTTTTCTCAATGATCCTGCTAAGGACGAGCTGGTTCACCTCATTGTCTTCTGCAACTAAAATCCGCAAGGCTGATGTTCTGCTCTTCTTCTGCTGTTGATCTAAACTATTGCTCTCTTCACCGTTATTTAATTTAAATCGGGCGGTAAACATAAATATTGTACCCGGCTCATGCGATTCCTCGATCCAGATCTCTCCCTGCATGAGCTCCACCAGTTTCTTACTAATGGCTAGGCCAAGACCGGTACCTTGAGGTTTGCGGGTCATAAAATTCTCCAGTTGGTAGAACGGTTCAAACAATTGTTGTTTCCTCTCTACCGGAATGCCGATGCCCGAATCTTTTACCTTAAAATAAAGCTGCACGTTATTGCCGCACTGCTCCTTAACTCCCACTTTCACTTCAACGCCGCCTTCTGAAGTAAATTTGACGGCGTTGCCGATGATATTGGTAAGTACCTGTTTAAGACGATAAGCATCACCATACACCGGAGATGGAATGGCATCATCCATACACAAACGAACATCCAGCTTCTTTTCACGAGCTAGCGGTTTTACGATTTGCACCGTCTCGGTCACGATCTCTACGAGATCAAAAGGATCATCTACCAGATCGGTTTTGCCTGACTCGATTTTGGAGAAATCAAGAATATCATTAATAATGGCCAGCAAAGAATCTCCACTTTTCTGGATGATTTCGATATATTCCTTTTGTTCCCCGCTAAGTCCGGGGGTATCCATGAGCAAATCCGTCATCCCAATTACACCGTTCATAGGTGTACGGATTTCATGGCTCATCATCGCCAAAAATTCACTTTTGGCCTTATTCATTCTCTCCGCTGTCTCTTTGGCTACAAGCAGTTTTTTCTGCTCCGTAATATCCTTCGCAATCAGGTAAAACCCGACATTGGATTTGTTAACAATGATCGGAGCAAGCGTAGCCAAGACCTCTGTCTCAGATCCATCCGTGTGCCGAACAGCGTTGATTTCCTTTTCAGCCATCTCATAACTACTGCCCAGAATCAGACCCAGATTACTGGCTCCGATAAATCTGCTTATGCTTGTGCCAATCATTTCTGCCACAGGACAGCCCGTCATTGTCACCGCTACTGGATTCGCATTCATAATATTACCATCCATATTAAACGAGATAATGGCGTCATGATTGTATTTCTTAAGCGACGTGTAACGCTCCACAGATTCCTGCAATTTAAATTCGATGCGCTTGCGTTCCGTGATATCCTGTAGTGTTCCGTTCAGCTGGATTGGCCGACGATTCTCATCAAGCGTAATCAACCCACGCAAGTGAAGATACTTCTCACTTCCGTCAGAGCTGATGTGTTTATATTCAAAATCGAGTGGTTCACCCTGTTTTACCCCTGTAATATGTTTTTGTAAAGAGGCTAGATCTTCGGAATCCATAACATCAAAAACATCACTTATACGATATGGTTTGCAGGTGCGTTCAAGTTCAAAAATCTCAAAGATCTGATCTGAAAGTGTAATTTGGTCTTTGACCATATCCCATTCCCAACTGCCAATTAAAGCGATGCGTTCCGCCTCTGCACTGATATCCTTATGTTTTTTTCTCTCGGATACATCTCGTCCAATTGAAAGAATTTGCTGCCCCTGCTCAGGATGACCAAAGACCTTGTATGTGGTTTCAAACCACAAATAATGCCCATCTTTATGACGGACCCTAATAGTCAACAGATTGCCTTTAGTCAAGTCCATCTGTGAGATCCGTTCCAGATCTTGTGGGTGAAAATATGCGTCATTATTTTGACCCATCACTTCCTCCGGAGAATAACCCAATAAATGTTGGACTGACGGTGAGCAGAACCTACAAATTCCCTCCTGATCAGCAATGTAGATAATCTCCTGTGCATGATCCGTAATAAGTTTGAACATCTCTTCACTATGTAGAAGTTTATGTTCGGACATTTTGCGGTCAGTAATATCAACAATATGGCAAATGAAGTAAAGCGGCTCATCCGTAATTTCACTTCGAACCAAGGAAACATGTATTGAGCACCATAAGATGTCACCATTTTTGTCGATATAACGCTTTTCATATTTATTCTCATTTGATTTACCTTCAATTAGCTCGTAACTACAGATCACATCTTGTGGTGAATCATCGGGGTGCGTAATATTCTGATAACTGAGAGCCATGAATTCATCACTTGTATAACCTAGCATATAGCAAAAAGCAGGGTTCACTTTCATCCATTGTCCTGTCGGAGCAACGAGTGCAATTCCAATAGGCGCTTGGTTATAGATCTGTTCGAACAATTCATGATGATCGACCTTTTGAACCTGCATTGTAAGCTCTCCTTTTGGCATATAAACTCAAGATAAAGCTTGCCGAAATTTAATATTCACCTGGTATAAATTATTTTATAAGAATTAGCCGGTTTAAAAACAACAGTACCTGCTTAATACCCAGAATTTCAGCCGTTGAAACAAATCTTTCCAAGAAATTTGTGTCTATAACACCAAACAAGGCCTGGAATCCATCGATATGGAATCCCGACCTTTGTCGTTATATCTCATTATAAATCATATGCAACAATGAATTCTAAGAAAACTGGGTTAGCGCTCGCGACCAACAAGATAATCCAACAGATGTCTCAAAAAGGAAATAGGTTTCGGCATCTCGTTCAATGCATCTGTGGCAAGACAATAATGCTCCCACATCGCTTTCTTTGCGCCTTCATCACCCAAAATGGACACAAAGGTGGAATTATTGTTCCGCTCATCCTGACCTGCAGGTTTCCCGAGAATGAGGTGATTTCCCTCGAAATCCAGCAAGTCGTCCTTGATCTGGAAGGCGATCCCCGCATGATAAGCGAACTTCTTCAGCGTAGCCATCTCCGCTTCCTTCACTTGGGCAAGAATGGCTGGCATGACCAGGGCAGCTTCGAAGGCAATACCTGTTTTGTAAAAACAGATCATGTTCAACTGCTCCAGCGTCAACGCCTTGCCTTTGGAGTTCAGATCCATCGCCTGTCCCATACACATATCCTCTGCTTTTTCAGCCGAATATTGAATGAGAGTAAGCACGGTTGCCGCATCAAAGCGATTCAATGAGGATTGCTCTCCAATCGCCTTCTGGATAAGAAATAGACCGGTAAGCTCTGCTGTGGCGCTATTGTGCACATGGTGCAACGTGGAACGTCCACGCCTTGTCGAAGCATTATCCTGCGTAGGCAGATCATCGAAGATCAGGGAAGCGGTATGCATGTACTCCAGCGATCTGAGCAGCGGAACGATGGATGATTCAGGTAAACCATACTCGCGAACACCCATAACCCAAGTCAATATCGGGCGTAGCCTTTTTCCGTCTCCCTGCAAGCTGTAATTGGCTGCATCGATCAGCGTTTCTTTCATCTCATGAAGTCCATTTGGTTTCGCAATCTGCAACTCCACATTAATCTGTTCACGAACCGTTCGAATGGTCTGCTTGAACTCCTCTTTCTCCTGCTTGTCATTTTTCAATTGAAGCACGACCTGATCCCGTAACAATTTATCCAGGAAATCAACGTCATCCGCTTTTCGCACCATCTGTTGAACCAGTCGATTGAACTCAGGCTGCCCACTGGCAAAAATCATCATCACTTCATCATATTTCTCCTGACCCAACCGTTCTTTGCAACGCTTCAACCCGTTAATAGCACGATCCAGTATGACCTCTCGGGTCTTGGCGTCCGAGTTGTAAACATCATGGATCAGATGAGAGATGACTGCCCAATACAATTCATATGGATTAATCAGATCAGGGCGCAAATCTCGATACTTCAAATAGTACGTATAAGGGGTTACTGCCCCTTCCTCCATATCGTCAAACATATCAGCAAAATCATCGGCCAGCTGATTATATATCCCGTAATAGAACGTCCGCAGATCGAAGCCTTCATCCACTGGCGCACTGAGAACAGATCGGACAATCGATCGGGAGGAAGAAGATTTGATAATAATCGGAATGTACAATTCTTCATTGGTATAATTCGCATTGGATAATTTCTTGCTGCGATCAATCTCCTGAGACTGAAAGAAGACATAAGATTGCTCTAAGAACGTGCGCTGTTTCTCTGGACGCTGGTAGTTCTTGATATACTCAAATGCTTCCCGAAGCTCGGAATGCACATATTCAATTACTTCAAGATTGCTTCCTTTCCACTCTCCTAGATCAGGTACGACCCCGGTAAGAAGTGCATCGCGTATCATCAGGGAGTATTGTTCTTTTTCCTGAACAGTCAGAGCCTGAGAATCCAGCAGATCATCCACAAATGGATATGTCAAACCGTACGAATAACCGAGTCGGATCGCCGCATCAAATCTCCGGGCACGTTCTTCAGGTGGTGTCTGCTCGTTCATCTCATCGTCCACATGAAGGACCACGCCAAGAATGATCTTAATGAGCTTCCGTTGTGCCTGCTCTGCATCCAGCTCCTTCGGGATGTTGGATGCTACGTTCTTTAATTTGTTCATCACCCAGATGACAGCGGATTCTATGTGCTCCTTCTGTCCCCACCGGTACAACGCAGCCAGACTGATATAATCGGGCTGTCCTTTGCGCCCAGTAGCAGAGCCCATAAAGTACTTTTTGGTATTCTGGACAACGTGCTGAACTCGGGATTGCGTATCTGGAGAATCAAGAGCTTGCCCCAGATCTCGCATATAAATATATGAGATACTCCGATCCAAGTAATCATCCAGTTTTCCTGTAGCATTCAGCCAATGGATATATCTATGAACATCCCGGGGATCCGGTTTTCTTTTGCTAGGTGATAAAAGAGAAAGCCAAGCAAAACGATGAATATGTTTTTTTTGCCATACATGAATATCTTGGGTAAGTGCTGTTGTATACGTATTTTCCATAAGTTGCTGCCTAAGAGAAGTAAAATACTGAGATGCTTTCTGCTCAGCTAGCCGATATCCTGCATCAGCCTGTTCTGTAAGTACGTTATTCATAGGGTGGATACCTCAACTTCTATTAATGTTAAACATGTATCCATGAAAGGAGATGAGGTGCTCCATGGACGAAAACTGAACTCATTTGATCGTGTATCCAACGCTTCAGCTCATGTTCATAACCTTTATACGGCGATCCAACCGTTTGGTTACGAAATCGTCATTGTTCATTCCCATATACGTGATTTTACAGAATGGATGACCAGACTTTGACCGCTGTGATGGCGATAAGTACGATTAATGCATATCGAAGTACCCTTACATTGATCATCGAACTAACCCGTGAACCAAGGGATGCCCCCAGCAGACTGCCGATCACCGTATAGATGATGGGTTCCATCGGAATATCTCCACCCGTAATTTTCCCTATAACGCCGCCAATGGCGGAGATAAATACAATCGCCAGTGAAGAAGCAATCGTCGTTCGTACGGGGATGTTAAGAATCGTCAGCATGATAGGAATAAGGATAAAGGCACCACCCGCACCAACAATTCCTGATACAATACCTACTGCAAAAGCAGTGCCTGCTGCAATCCATCGGTTAAACACCAGTGGAGCTGAGGTATCGAGCTTTCCTTTTCCGGGAATCAGCATTAGCACAATCGCCATGATCGCCAGAATGCCATAGATCAGATTAATAACCCTTCCGTCCAGATGACCGGATATGAACCCGCCAATCAGACTGCCAGCAAGAATGCTGGAGCCCATGTACAGCACCAATCCGCGGTGAACGATTGCCCCACCACTTCTACCCGTTTTTACTTTTCTGCGGAATGCAATCACACCGGCAAGTGAAGCAAATAATACTTGAAACATACTAATCGACGATACCTGATGTGCTGAGAACGGCTCCAATCCCATCCAGGATGGAACATATAACAGCAGCGGATAATTGATAATGGCCCCACCAATACCCAACAAACCGGAGAAGAATGAACCGACCAGACCCAGTATAAACATGATGACAAAAAGCAGAAGATCCATCGGTTATGCGCTTCCTTTCGTGCAATATAAATCTCATTTCGATATCACTCAAAAGTGCTATACACAGCGAATATTATCCGTTATAATAAAAACCAAGTAAATTAATCCGAAATGAGTGATTAAGCATGTTTAACGTGTTGAAGACTCTTTTTGAAAATAAATGTCCACAGTGCAACGAAAAATTACAAGTTCATAACGATGCGTTATGCTCGACCAAAACTTGTTCTCAATGTCATTACAAAGAAGAGAGTTATGGCTCTCTCGGAGTTCGAATTGTATATGACACCACAAAATGATAAAAAACTATAGCCTTGTTAATTGTATCACGATCTCTGAAATTTCGGGATGATTCGACAAACTTATTTCAATCTCATATGCCATGATTACTTTATAATGAAAATACAAAAACGGTGCAAAACGAATAAATCGTTCTGCACCGTTTTTTCTGTTTTTTTGAGATGAGTTCTCTTAATTTTAAATGAGTACTTATTTTATTTGGTTTTGAAGCTGAGGAATCCATCATCTACGGCAACGGTTGTCCCGTTCACTGCACTTGCTGCATCACTGAACAGGAATGTAACCACACTGGCTACTTTCTCCGGTTGAATAAGCTCCCCACGCATATGTTGAGTAGCAAGCGCATCCTTCATGGCTTGGTCATCACCCAGAATTGGTGTTTCGATAAAGCCAGGTGCTACACCAACTACACGAATTCCATGCTCAGCAAGTTCAAGTGCACCGGATTTGGACATCATGACAACAGCAGCTTTGGCTGCATTGTAGTTGAAGCTGCCTACTGCGGCAACACTTCCATAGATCGAAGCTGTGTTTACAATGGTACCTTGTACATTTAATTCAACCATTTTTTTTGCGCCATAATACATGCCATAGTACACACTGTGTTGGTCTACATCAATGACTCTGTGATAGGATTCCGGGTCCATCTCCAGAAACGGCTTCACAAGTCCGATCCCTGCGTTATTGAAAATACCGCTTAGCGTACCATATTGCTCTACTGTCCAGTCAATTAAAGCTTTAATTTCGTCCCCTTTGGATACATCCACTTTGTACGCGCCCGCTGTTCCGCCTGCTGCTTCAATCTCTGCGGCAAGCTTCTTCGCACCCTCTTCATTATAGTCAGCGACAACGATAGTCGCACCCAGATCCGAAAGTTGAAGTGCTGTCTCTTTACCAATCCCACTAGCTCCACCTGTAATAATGATTACTTTTCCATTGTGTTCAGTCATGACGCAGTTCTCCTTTGCAAAATATATTTAGTCACATCATAAACTTATAGTAAGTAACTATGTTTTATTAACTTATATTTTTATCATACGCCTCTGTCACAGCCTTGTCAAATCATAGATCATCTTCACATGAATATGAGATAAATGTCATATGCATCTCATGATTACTTGATATAGTCTAGCTCCAGTGACATTAAATATGCATGAGTTTTCGGAAAACAAAAAAAGGCGAACATATCGGTAATTCAATCACTCCGATGTCTCGCCCTTTTCATGTAGTTAGATTAATTCATCCTATTCTCCCTGAAGCCCGCTTAGCGGATCTTTCAAATTATTGATGTTGGTAATCAGTTCAGGAATGCCTGTCTTCTCCCAGTTTTCAGCCGTAAAGCCTTGCTCTGCAATCGTATTCTCGAAATTGTCCACGACTTCTGTTAATTGCGTATTGTAGCTAACCAGATTCTCATGAATGCTTTCTCCGATCGCTGGTGCCGTCAGTTGAGAAAACTCGCTTGCTTCTGCTTGAATCAGATCGATCTTCTCTTGAATCTGCGTCGTAATCTCCGGATTATTCACCGCACCTGATGCGAGCTCTTGCAGATCAGCCCCGGCGTTCGATACCTGTTCTATATAATCAGTAGCCCCACTCACATAATTTAAACTTTGATTGGCTTGTTCCACGACAGAACAGGCTGAAATCAGCAGAATACTTGATGCAATAAGGCCTGTCATCATTAACGTGTGCTTTCTTTTTCTTATGAACATGATCATCTCCCCTTCTCCTTATCGGAATCCTTGTTCCAAGTCCATGATACCTGTTCAGACTGCTTCATTGCAAATGGGTCTGCAACCAGCGTTATTAACATGTATAATAGTAGAATCACACGGTAAAGGGATGTCATGATTATGCTTCAAGCCTTAAACCAACGCTTGAACCGCATCATGCCACTGATTACCCCAATCAGCATTGTTATTGGCGTGTTATGCGGGAGTTTTCTTTCTTCTTATACCTTTTTATCCCCTTGGCTTTTTGCGTTCATGACGTTCGCTGGAAGTATCAGTCTTGGGATACGGGATTTTGTGAACGTGCTGAAGAAGCCGTTCCCCCTGTTTGTATGTCTGTTTATTTTGCATTTGGCAATGCCTCTCATCGCTCTGGGCATGGGTCATTTGGTCTTCCCTACAGATGCCTACACTATAACAGGCCTTGTTCTGGCAGCCGTGATTCCGACAGGAATCAGCAGCTTCATCTGGGTCAGTATCTATCGGGGCAATATCGCACTTACACTTTCCATCATCCTGATTGATACCATGCTTGCTCCTTTTGTAGTGCCCGGCGTGTTATCCCTGTTAATCGGAACCAGTGTCACATTGGATACGGCAGCCATGATGAGCAGTCTGTTCTGGATGATTGTTGTGCCATCCCTGGTAGGTATGCTTTTGAATGAGTGGACCAAAGGCGCCATTGTCCCAGTCTGGGGACCAAGGTTGAATCCGTTGTCCAAATTGTTTATGGCATCTGTCGTCGCGATTAACGGATCTGTCGTTGCACCCTACTTGGCGGATTTCAATTGGAAGTTGGCTGGTCTTGCGGTCATCATTATTTTCCTGGCATCATTCGGTTATGCGCTGAGTTACTTCATCGCCCGATTGCTGGGCTGGAATGAGGCCGATCAGGTAGCTCTGGTGTTCAATGGAGGGATGCGTAATATCAGCGCAGGCGCGGTACTGGCCGTTTCTTATTTTCCGCCACCTGTTGCTGTCCCGGTCGTGCTTGGTATGGTATTCCAACAGATGCTCGCATCATTGACAGGTTATCTGCTCGGTCGTCGCTCTCAGCTTCTGCAAAAGTCAGATAAGACATCTGCTGCCTAACAACATACTGGAATAATCAAAAAAACGCCGACATGATTGTCGGCGTTTTGATTTGTGTTGCTATTATTACTATAATGCTACGATACTGCTACGTTTCGTAAACCTAGTAATCCGTTCCTGAAAATGCTGCTGTTAAACCTAAAGATAAGATAAGAATGTAAAACACAATTCCGATGGCGATCCATAATAATGATGCTTTTGCATAATTGGCTTTGGAAGGGTTGGAATTACCGAACGCCCACACAAACAACATGATGATGTTAACAAGTGGAATAGCCAAAAGCAATAACGTGAGCATCCAACTACCAAAACTAACTGGCTGTGGTCCTGGTTTATGTACGGCTTGATTAGGAGCTGCTTGCATAATAATAAAGTCCTCCTTTCTTCGTCTATATCATACCTACTTGCTAAGACAATGTCCTTCTAAATTAGAGAGGAAACGTTTGCCGTTAATAAAAATAACTGAAATCTCATGAATTTACAATGTAATATTTTCCATATAAATATTAATATAATAATCTCCTGAATCGCCGAACAAGTGAACCTTCTTCGCTTACCATTTCTTGTCCACAATAATAAAAAAACCATCAACGAGTGATGGTTTTCATCTAATCATTCTTTTCAGAAATCTGTTGCTACTCATACATCTTTTATGATTATTTCGGCTGAATATATCCTTCAGCTTTAAGCAATTCTGCGATCAGAACCGCACCGCCTGCCGCTCCACGCAATGTGTTGTGGGACAATCCAACGAATTTGTAATCATAGAGTGAGTCTTCGCGCAGTCGGCCTGTGGAAACACCCATTCCGCGTTCGATGTCACGATCCAGTTTCGTCTGTGGTCTGTTCTCTTCTTCAAAATACGTAATGAATTGTTTTGGTGCGCTTGGCAGAGCCAGCTCTTGTGGGCGACCTTTGAACTGCAACCAACGCTCCAAAATTTCGTCTTTGCTTGGTTTTTTCTCGAAGTTTACAAACACAGTAGCCAGATGCCCATCCGTTACAGGAACACGAATACATTGTGTTGTAATTAATGGAGCCGATGCTTTCACGATCTGATTGTTTTCGATGCTACCCCAGATCCGCAGTGGTTCTTGCTCACTCTTCTCTTCTTCGCCACCGATGTATGGAATGACATTATCGAGCATATCAGGCCAGTCCGTAAAGTTTTTACCTGCACCAGAGATTGCTTGATACGTGGAAGCGACAACCTGAGTCGGGTTGAACTCACGCAAGGCGTGCAGTGCTGGCACATAGCTCTGAATCGAGCAGTTAGGTTTTACTGCAATGAATCCAGTTTTGGTACCCAGACGTTTGCGTTGAGCTTCAATCACGTCCAGATGCCCCGGGTTAATCTCAGGGATTACCATAGGTACATCTGCCGTCCAGCGGTGAGCCGAGTTGTTAGACACGACAGGTGTTCCTGTTTTGGCATAAGCCTCTTCGAGCGCTTGAATCTCATTCTTTTTCATATCAACCGCGCAGAAAATAAAATCAACCTGGCTGGCAAACGCCTCTACCTGGGAAGCATCCTGAACCACGATTTTCTTCACAGCTTCCGGAATAGGAACTGCCAGTTTCCATCTGCCTTGTACGGATTCTTCATATGTTTTACCTGCCGAATTGGCGCTTGCAGAAATAGCTGTTACTTCAAACCATGGATGTTGATCGAGCAGGTCCACAAAACGCTGACCCACCATTCCCGTTCCTCCGACGATACCGACTTTCAATTTTGCTGACATTTAATCATCATTTCCTTTCGGTTTGAGTGATGCTTCTCTTTGTATCAATTTCATAATTCACTAAAACGTATTTATGAAATTGACTTCCTAATTAACACTATTCAGGCAATTCCAAAGCGTGTAGTCACACCCCGAAAAAACCAAAAAATCCCATCCCCAAGACAATAGTCTCAGGGACGAGATTGAACTCTCGTGGTACCACCCAGATTCGCCAATATGTCACCATATCCGCCTCTTCAAGTAAGGAATACAACCATGATGCTTGCTGTAGACCGTTCATACTCTAGCTCTGTAACAGGAGCTCCTGTCACACCATCCCTTAACGTTAAGTTCCGATGTGCTGCTCTGAGTCTTTATTCAATAAAAGATTCTTTACTCCTTTTCAGCTGCCGGAGCTCTCTTTGAAAGAATGAATTTTATCTACTCGTCTCTTCGTCGCATTTGATATTGCGATTATAATATCAAAATTACTGTGATGAAGTAAACACATTTTTTAAAATTTGCTGCAAATGGTTATTTCTTTACTGCTTTTTGGCAACAATCGCATACGTTCCCAATGGACTCCCTGGCCCCAAAACATGATGTGTCTTAAGTAATTTCAATTCGGAAAGAAGAAGTGTTTTCACTTTGTCCGGGATCGTAAGCATTTGCAGTTCCACAGGCGCTTCTGCCAGTGTCATTTCGGTTTCCCAGCGACCGTCCTGCAGCTCAGGAGAATGGATCGTAATCTCTTCCTTTATTATCCAGCCTGTCTCAGAGACAAGCTCTTGGATATCCCCCGGTGTAAAAAGCGTGCGCACATTGGAGAAGCTGTTCTCTTTGTAACATTCGACCTGGGACTGAATTAGAACGGATAACCAATGTGAGAGCTGGCTCACATCTGTAACTCGTGCATCCCATTCGGCAAAACATAACTGATGTCCCCACGTCCTAACCTTGCTAAGAATCTGGGCGAGTTCGTCAAACGATCTCAAATACCAAGAACAATGGGATAGCACAATCACATCAAACTCATTCTCGGCGAATTGGGCTTGATCACTTAGAATGTCGAAATCATAATCCATTCGAATTCGATCACCCAGCGGAGATCTCCGCAGCTTGGCTGCCGCTTCCCCTACGGTCAGAGGTGCACCATAATCCTCTGGTGCAATATCTACACCATGAACGTACCCATGCTCCCCCACCAAGTGTGCAAGCACGGCCGTTGTATCCCCCTGACCACATCCGATTTCCAGAACCCGGCTACCTTCCTGTATTCCCCAAAAGAGTCCCAGTTTCATCCGATGCTCGGTCTGAACGTACTGAATGGCGGCGTTGTCCTCCACGTCCATATACTTAATAAGATCCCTGATGATAGACTCATTCATGATTCCTCACTCCTCAAAGAGCAACTTGAACTTCTTGCTCATTGTAGCGTTACAGGAAGCTATATATCAATCCCTATGCCCACTGGGTTGCAAGCTTCTGAAGATAAGGTGTCAACATGGGCTGTAATTCCTTGCGCATCAGTCCGATCTCCAAGATCGCCTGAATATATCCGAACTGATCACCAATATCGTAGCGGCGCCCCTCCAGTTCAAGGGCCAACAGTTCCTCCGTCTGACTTACTTCTTTTAAAGCATCCGTTAACTGATATTCCCCTCCTGCCCCTCTCTCGATCTGATCCAGAATGGGAAAGATGGAAGGTTTCAGAATGTATCGTCCCATTACAGCTGTTCGGGATGGCGCTTCAGCAAGGGAAGGCTTTTCGACCAGATTGGTAACCCGGTGAACCCGGTCTTCTACACCATTCGAATCAATAATGCCATATTTGCTCACATTTGCCGGATCTACCTGACGGACACCGATGATCTGGTTGCCTGTCTTTTCATAGAGATGGACCATCTGTGCAAGTGCAGGCGGATCAGAGACCATAATGTCATCTCCGAGCAGTACAGCGAAAGCATCATCCCCTACAAATTGCCGTGCACACCCAATCGCGTGCCCTAGTCCAAGCGGTTCTTTTTGACGAATAAAATGAATATTGGCCATCTCGCTGATCGCCTGCACCTCTTCCAATAAAGACTGTTTGCCCTCGGCATATAAAGAATGTTCAAGCTCAACCGATTTATCAAAATGATCCTCTATGGATTTTTTGTTGCGTCCGGTCACAATGAGGATATTCTCAATGCCTGATTGCACTGCTTCTTCAACAATATATTGGATGGCCGGTTTGTCTACAATCGGTAACATCTCTTTGGGCTGTGCTTTGGTCGCTGGCAGGAAACGGGTTCCGAGACCCGCTGCCGGAATAACTGCTTTTTTAATATGCATTTCATCTTACGCTCCTTTCATTTGATAGCTATACGAAACACCCAATATCTGCTGGCCATATAGTTCAGAACCATTCCCATTAAAGTAGCCAGGATCTTGCTTATCACGAGACTCCAACCCAACATGTCGTGCAAAATCATCAGAATCAGCGCGGATAACGCGAGAACGACGAGATTGGTGATTAGAAAACGAATAAGTTTCGCTCTATCGCCGCCCTCTCGTGTTGTATCTCGAAAAGTCCATCTGCCGTTCAGCCAATAACTGTTCGCAACACCACAGCTGTACGAGATTACTTGAGCAATCAAAACCGGTACACCGATCACTGCGAGCAAAGCAAACACCACTGCATCCACTGCCGTATTCGCGACACCCACAATTCCGAACTTGAAGAGTGTGACCAGACGATTAGTCATGGTGAGCAACTCGGGCTGTCAATCGGGATTGTGCTTGCTGGGCATCGGCCTGAACCACGTCTCTCACAATGTATAGCGGACGCGCCTTGGTCTCATCATAGATTCGCCCAACATACTCGCCCAGAATACCCAGCATGATCAAGATGAATCCGTTGAACATCAGCATGATACTCACAATAGATGGCCATCCTTTAATGGTTGAATCTGTAAAGATAGCCGAACCTATAACCGTTAACATATAGATGAATCCGCCTACCGACAGGATCGCACCTACATAACCTGCGAGCTTGAGCGGTTTATGCGAAAATGACGTAATACCATCCAGGCTCAGCTTCAGCATGCGTTTCAGCGGATATTTCGTTTCGCCTGCCAGGCGTTCATCACGTTCATATTCAATGGCAGTCTGACGGAATCCGACCCAACTGACCAGCCCGCGCACGAACCGGTTTTTCTCCGGAAGACGTTTCATCTCATCACATACTTTGCGGTCAATCAGGCGAAAATCTCCGGTGTCCACCGGGATATCTGTATCCGTTGAGGCACGCAGTACACGGTAGAACAGACTGGCTGACCATTTCTTGAAGCGGGTTTCCCCACTTCGTCTGGTGCGACGGGCATACACCACTTCATAGCCCTCTTTCCACTTGGCGATCATATCCAGAATCAGTTCGGGAGGGTCCTGAAGATCCGCATCGATAATGACGACGGCATCCCCCGCTGCATAATCCATACCCGCTGTTATCGCAATCTGATGACCGAAGTTACGAGCAAAATCAATCAGCTTCACACTCTCGTCCCAACGGGCGTAGTCACGGATCATTTGAGCACTTCGATCCATGCTGCCATCATTGACGAACAGCAGTTCATAGCTCTCTCCTGTAATGCCCATGACCTTCTTCAGACGCCGATAGGTCTCCTCGATCACCGCCTCTTCGTTATACATGGGAATAATAATGCTGTATCGGTACGTTTGAGCCATGTTTGTCCCCTCCCTTTTCCAATGGACTTCGTTCGAGATTTTCATTTCGGCTACAATTTCACTTCATACAAAGTCGTCTGTCCGCCGAATCCGAATCCAGCTCTGTTTCCTGCGGCACCGCTATCCGTAGATCCGCTGTCGGTACCTGTCTGCCATTCTGAGGTTGGAATCTCGGTACCGTGCTCTTTGATCCAATCACTAATGTCCGAGTTTCCGCCTCGGCCACCCATGCCACCAACTATGAAGTACTTCACTTGCCCACTCTTGACGAGTTGCTCCAGTTCCTCCGTTGTGTACACCGGGTCTGACCCGGAGAAACCTCCCAGCGTAATTACCGATGCTTTCTCGTCGATAATATAAGGTGCTGCCTGATTATAGTCTGTTGTGGCGAAGAAATACGTTTCGCCTGTATTGTGCTCTTTCAGATAATTCAGTGTAGCTGTATCGACTTCTTCGTTACGGTTGCCCATTCCGCCGCGGCCACCCGTTGAAGGCATTTCTGTGACTCCTACTCCATTCCCCATCGGCATACCCATGCCGGCTCCACCAAACATGCCATTGGAACCTGTAGGCCCTGCTGCCGGAATCATACTGTTACCACCATAAGTAATTGGGGTGAATGCCCAATAGATTGGACCGATCAGCATGACCACAAATCCTGCGATAATGAAGCCCTGTTTCCAGCGATGTGTACGATGTAGCATAACGACCAAGATGACCGTGACCAGAATACCTGCGATCAATTCACTAATGGACCAGCCTGCACCAATCGTATCGTTATACACCTGCATGATATACCAGCCGAACAAGGTCGTCAGCAGCACGGAAACCGGAAGCAACCACGCCTGCCAGCCAATTCGTTCACGATATAACTTCCACATGGCTACATATCCTGCGCCAGTTAGCGCCGCAATTGGAGGTGCAAGCATAATCAGATAATATTGATGGAAGAAACCTGCCACACTGAAAAAGGCAGCAACGGGAATCAACCAGGCCAGCCAGAACAAAGCCTCCTTGTGCTTGTTCGTAATATCTCTCCGTCTTAATCCTGCAAATATGGCAATGCATCCAAGCAACACAACTGGCAGAAGCCAGCTGGCTTGACCTGACAGTTCAGTCTGGAACAGACGCAGAGGACCTTTCTCCCCCGTACCAAACATGCCTCCCATGCCTCCGCCACCATTACCGCCGAAATTTCTTCCGTTTGGCATTTCCATATCATTCGGCATCTGCCCGTTCGGGAAATTGGCATTCGGCCCATTCATACCGCCCATGGCATTCATGCCGTTCGAACCATTCATATTATCGTTATCCGGTGCATTGACATCTTGCCCCGTTCCAGGGGCACCACTCCTCATCTGATTAGGAGCAGAAGTCGAATCTCCTCGATTGCCACGATTATTGCCCTGTCCAGCAGCGTTCGGCATCCCCGCGTTACCTGCTGTGTTCTGCTGACCCGTTAGACGGGACAGGCCATTGTATCCAAATGCCAGTTCCATGACCGAGTTTGTTTCACTGCTGCCGATATAAGGCCGCTCGTCTTCGGGTATAGAATCCACAGTAACCGCCCAGGATAAGGAAACCACTGCCAGAACCGCTGTGCTGCCAATCAGCAGGATGATCTTCCTTCTCCACTTCGCCTGAAATGCAAGCAGATAAAACAAGTAAAACGCCGGGAGAATCATGTAGGCTTGAAGCATCTTCATATTAAAGGCTAAGCCTATTAACCCAAAGGCAACCAGAATGCGCCAAGCACTACCTTGTTTGCTGCCTTTGAACAAAAACCATGAACCCAGCAGCAGTGTAAACACCAGCATGCTGTCAATATTGTTGGTCCGACTGACTGCCGCCACGACAGGCACAGTCGCCATCGCAAATGCCGAGATTCGTGCTGCTGCAAGACCATATGTAGGTTTCACCATGAAATAGATCAGGAGCACCGAACCGATTCCCGCTAATACTTGAGGCAAAATAACGCTCCATCCGTGCAATCCGAATACATAGGCAAAGGCCGTCTGGATCCAGAAGACAACAGGTGGTTTGTCAACAGTTACCGAGCCTGCCGAGTCTAGTGATGCATAGAAAAAGTTATGGAAGTTGCTTAGCATACTCCCAACGGCAGTCGTATAATAGGAATTGGCATATTGATCGTTCCAGATGCCGTACCCATTCAGAAATGCCGCCAGTAATACAATCGGCAGAAGGACAAGATCCATCCTTCTTTTGGTGTTATTCAATGGTAATCACTCCTTCAAAGTTCTTCATGTCTAGTATTGTGACATGCCAAAATAAAGCTGGGATGAGTGCCCGCTGAATGTTGTCTGAGGATAATTCACAATCCTTTCAGCTAAATTTCAGTTTGGCAAGCGATAATACTACATACAGTCCCTCCAAAGTGAGGGAGAAATCTAGATGGATCAAGCAAGGAGAGAACGTACATTATGAAGCTTAGCAGCGGAATTAAAATACTATTGGCTGATGATGAACCACATATTTTGCAATTTCTGGAGCTTGGATTAAGCAATGAAGGCTTCGATGTGCGCACAGCACCCGATGGAGCAGCTGCACTTGAGTTGGCGCTTGAATTCAGGCCACATATGGCTATTTTGGATGTCATGATGCCAGAGATGGATGGTTTTGAAGTGGTCGAGCGTCTGCGTAAGACCGGAGCCCAGGTTGGCGTGATTATGCTGACAGCGAAGGACGAAGTCGAGAATCGGGTTAAGGGCTTGTGGCTAGGTGCTGACGATTACATGATCAAGCCCTTTGCCTTCGACGAGCTGCTCGCCCGGATTCAGGCCAGACTGCGTAATCAATTTCCTTTATTAATCGGAGCCGTCACTCATGGTCCCTTCCGAATTGATGATCAGCGCAAAGAAATCACCTATCAGGATCAGGTCCTGGAGTTATCTCCTACCGAATACGAACTGTTAAAATTTATTGTGCTTAATCATGGGATTGTACTCAGCAAAGCGACCATTCTGAGCCGGGTGTGGGGGTACGATTTTGGCGGGGAAGAGAATATTGTAGAGGTGTACGTTCGATCCTTGCGCGACAAACTCGGGGATAAAGAGCACAGACTCATTCGCACGCTTCGAGGTGTCGGGTATAGGGTGGATCTCTGATGAAATTGCTGCCTAAAAAAAATAAACTTCGTCTAGGACGTCTACACCAATGGATCTGGCCGCATTCCCTGCGTTCACAATTGCTCTCACGTTCTCTCTTCGTGCTTGCCGGACTACTATTGTTAATCGGTATTCTGCAATTCTGGATCATGGAAAGCTTTCTCTACCGCAATCAGGCGAAAACCATGGAAGAACAGCTCATGTCCATGCCCCCGGTTTGGCTCGGAATCCAGTCACGTAGTGGCTCTTCCAACAATCCTTTCGGTGGACAGGCAGGTAACGGGTCTGGCAATCGGGTGTTGTTTATTCCTGACCGTTCACTGGCTCTATTTGATAACCAAGGTACGTTCGAGGATGTTTTTGGGGAAGACGGTCTGAACGCCCCTCATCTCTCAACCGCTGAATATCAGGACATTACAGATGAGTTAAAAGAACAAAAACATATTCCCTACCGGATCGTAACGGATAGCCAAGGTAAGGAGCAATTGATTGTCTTCGCCTCACCCGGTCCACGCAATCGCGGCTTACCGATGGTCCAGATGGGTACGGCTACGAAACCACTGAGAGATCTGATTATTAAACAACTTCTGATCTTCATCATGTTATCGTTGTTGGCCATGGTGGCCGGCCTTATTCTGTACACCAAGGTATTACGCCGGACACTCGTTCCGCTGTCCAACATGGTGAATAAGGTACAGCAGATCGATGCAGGTAGTCTCGCAGAACGCCTTCCCGTCGTTCAGGGACAAGAGGAAGTGGATCAGCTCGCACTTTCATTCAATGGCATGCTTGAAAGGCTGGAGAACTCGTTTGAAGCAGAGCGGGAATCGAAAGAACAGATGCAGCGTTTCTTGTCCGATGCTTCCCATGAGCTGCGCACCCCCCTCACCTCCATTCATGGCTTTATTGAAGTTTTACAGCGGGGTGCTGCCACCAATCAAGATCAACTATATAAAGCACTGGACAGCATGCACGGCGAATCCGTGCGAATTAACAAGCTGGTTGAAGATTTGTTGTTACTTACCAAGCTGGATCAGGCTCCAAAGCAGGAGCAGGAGGTCATTCAGCTGGACAGTCTGCTGCTCGAAATGCAACCACAACTGACCATGATGGCTCAGCGGAGGTCCATTCATCTCGACCTGACGGCTGCGGTCCATGTTCTGGCTGATCCTTATAAGCTGAAACAGGTTGTGCTGAATCTGTTCCATAATGCGGTGCAGCACACCGATTCAGAGCATGGGACCATCTCCATAACGTTATATGCCACGCACCATAAGGCTGAATTGTCCGTAAAGGATAACGGCACGGGCATTGAACCTGAACATCTGCCCCATATCTTTGAGCGATTTTACCGCACAAGCAGTTCTCGTTCGCGCAAACAAGGGGGCGCTGGTCTCGGTCTAGCCATTACCCACTCCATTGTGGAGTCGTATAGTGGGAAGATTACGGTACGAAGTCAGGTAGGCCTGGGAACGGAATTCACGATTTTGATGCCGCTGTATAAGGCTGATGTCTAGGCTGAGCTTCGGCTGCAAGTAGGCTATCCAAACGCTATTTCTTTCATCTTGCTCCCGATTTTGATTGCATGACAAATCCCCCACTCATTTTGATTTAGAAATGAATGGGGGATTCTTTTGTTGTATCCGATTATTATGATGGCAGCCCAATGGGTTTCAGGCTAACGAATCTGAGGCGTCATATTTAAGGATTTGAAGCTTATATGCTTTTCATAAAATACCATTGTCATTTTGTCGTTAATTGCTTTTGTTCCACCCGTTTTTTTGTAGCCTATCTTTTCATACAAATAACAGTTTCCTTGCTCTTGTAAGATGGTACCCAATTTCCATGACTTTGCATCATCATATATCTGCTCAACCATTGTAAAAACTTTTTGTGCGATTCCTTTTCCTTGATGTTCTGGCAGTATAAAAATTGGGCTAATACTGTAGATCCGATTATCTTTTTTTTCGACTCTAATTCCACCAACAGCAACCTCAAGATGATGAATTATAAAATAATCTGTAAAAGATTGATTGATTTGAGTAATAATTCTTTCTACGGTTTCATTGGCAGGGCTTGTTTCAAAGTCCTGATATTTTTCCAACAAAGGCATAAATGCTTTGACTTTCATTTCATGAATAGTCGATGCATCTTCTAAATCTGCTTTGTACAATGAAACCTCCATTAAATATATACCTCCGATTGATATGCTTGTTAGAAATACGATTTATAGTCCATGCTCTGTTAACTTAATACAAGAAAGATGTTCGTTTACGTTTGGTGTTTGTTTCATTTGCAGCATACAAACAAGATAAAACTATCATTTTTTTATTCGACGTTGTATTCTCATATTCCTTGCTTCTATCTAAGTAACAGAACCGCGCCAATATTTTCATCTAACTTTCCGCTATTATCCCTATCTATCGTTACTTTTGGCAACGGTCGATTACCAAGAGTACACACCGTTCTCATCTAGAAACTCCCCGTTATGACGTTTGCCATCCGTCGCATAGCGCACAATAATCGCAGCGCCGGCTTCTTTGGATTTACCACCTTCGGCATTGCCGTTAAGATCTGTTGATGTGAATCCGGGCGTTACCGCAAAGACTTGAGCCCGGCTGTTTTTGACTTCATAAGCCATCGAAAGTGTCATGGCGCTGTTGGCCGTTTTGGATGAGTTATAGTCGAAGGCATTTAACGTAAATTCCGCATTTTGCATATGGTCCAGAGAAGCCATGTCGGTCGATACATTAATGATTGTGCCTTCATTATCTTTGATTAACGGGAACAATCGCTGATTCAAACGGAAGGTGCCGAAAAAGTTGACTTCAAAGGCATTCCGCAAATCTTCCTCTTGGGTATCCGTAAAAGAATGAGAGAACGCACCCGGCATACCCGCGTTATTGATCAGAAGGTTTATGTCGGGATAAGTCTTATGAATTGTTTCGGCTGCCTGCTCGATGCTCTTCAAGTCGTTCATGTCGATCTGTACCAATTCTACGTCTAATCCCCTGGAAGTTAACTCCGAAACAGCTGCTTCACCCCGTTCGACACTGCGTGCGCCAAGGATAACTTTCCAACCCGCTTCACCCAACTGCTTGACGATTTCATATCCAATTCCTTTATTAGCTCCGGTTACAAAGACAGTCTTTTTCATGCGAATCCTTCTTTCCCTAATTTGATTTATATTGAACAATGTATAAGTTACTATGCTACACTTAGTGTAGGTCAAATTTTTTTTATAAAAGGGGTTTAACATGTTAACCATTGGAGAAGTAGCGAAAAAAGTTGAAGTCTCGATCGGAGCGATCCGCTTTTACGAAAGGAAGGGACTGTTGAAACCTGCTGCGCGAAGTGAGCAGAATAACCGTCTTTATTCGGAGGATGATCTGAACTGGCTGGTTTTTATCAAATGTCTCCGCGAAACCGGGATGAGTGTGGAAGACATCAAAAAGTATTATGATCAGGTAAATGAAGGTACTTCAACCCTGAAGGAAAGAACCCAACTAATTGAAGATCAAAAACAAAAGTTGTTGAATGATATCGAGGAGAAAAAGGCGCAGCTTGTTCATTTGGATAACAAATTGGAGCGTTATTATCGTGGAGAAAATTATTAATTTAAGCTTGTCCTATAGACTAAACGACGAAAAAAATCAGGCAGCCAGTAATAACTGTCTAACCTGATTTGAAATGCTAATGTTATAGCTATTTTCAGGGGACTATGTTCTTGCCCTGACATCACCACGACAATACAACCATCTTGAGACAGATGCATTAAACATGACCTTGTTGCTTCCGCAGTTGGTAATGGTTATATTTTTCATTCTCGATCTCGATCGAGCTGACCGGTTCAAAATTACATTTCAGTATTACCTTATTGGATGCTTGGTTGGTAGTCAATGCGATGGCATTCAACACCTCAACGTTTGTATGCTCAAACAAATACTGTACCATTCCTTTTACTGCCTGGGTTGTATAGCCACGGTTCCTGAAATCTTTCGAAATACCGTACATAATCTCCCGATTGGGTGCTGGCAGTTCATCCTTGATGCCCGAGCAGCACCATCCTATGAACTCATCATTTTCTTTGAGTACGATAGCCATACGCAAGTATAACTCTCCGATATCCTCTCCGGCCATCACAGCTTGTTTAAAACGCTGATTCTGAGGAATTTCATATTCGACGAGCCAAAGGGCCCTCTCTTCAAACGTAGCATTCCATCCTGGTAGGAACTCATACACCTCGGGTTGCCAGGTAATTTCCTGCAATTTTTCCAAATCTTCAAGTCGATACTCGCGCAAATAAATATCCTTGCAATCGATGATTAATCCATCGGTTTGTATGGGTTGATTCATAATGCCTCCTAAAATACATTTAATTTCAGCTTGTTAGCTTTTACTTCAAACGAGCTCTTCTTTTTCCAGAAACTCGTCTTTGGTTAATCCAAAGAGGATCAGATCCTGATATTTTCCGTCGGTATAGATCACCTGGCGACGCACACCTTCCTGGACACATCCAAGCTTTCTCATCATGGCTGCGGAAGGTTCATTGCCTTCAAGTACATAATCGTTGAATTTGTTAAGCCTCCGCTCGAAGAAGGCATATTTCAGCAAGATTCGAACGGCTCTGGTTCCATACCCTTTCCCGCGATGATCCCGGTCAATTTGAATGCCAATACTAAAGGTACCGTTCCTTTCATCAATGCTGTTCAGATTCACACCTCCGACATTCTCACCATCCATATTCTCAATCGTGAACACGATCCGTCCTCTGTCCAGAGAAAAATCGGAAAAAGCTTCCGTAAATTTTTTCGCCTCCGCATTCGTAGGTGGCAGTTCTACTGCACACTCCAATAAACGACGGGCAGGTGTGTCAAAGCGATTATAATAATGATCTTCCCAATCTTCCTCACGCAAAGCACGCAATCTGACCATATCATCCTGCCAGAAATAATGGCTATAATCGATCTCTCTCATTATGAATCCTCCGCATATTACACCAATTTTTACTCCAAGCTACAAACATAATAACCCATAATGTGGAATTAGAGGAGATTTTATTTTAAACCACTCTAACGAAAATAGCCCCCGAACAGGACAAACCTGTTGGAGGCTACGCTCTACTTTATATCAAAATCTCATTACGATTCTTCCGGGTATTGAGGCTTGGATACGTTATCAGGAACCGTTTGGTCGAAGACATCCTGACCCGGGTAATCCCGTACCTCTCCTTCATGAAGCTCATGATTTTCATAATCAAAACGGTGTGCAGACCGCTGATCCACCCGCCACGGAGAACTTTTCCCAAGAGACTCGGATAACAAAGAAGAACCGTAAGGACCCTCCGGGAATTCTTCGAGTGTGATATCGTTTCGCTGCGACTCCACCGTAGACACATCAGTATATTCTTGCCGTTCTTCACGCAAAAACTTATCTTTCATCGTTCGTCCCTCCTGATCCACTTCAGATGATCAACGTACACTTATTGTGAGCGAGGTCAAACGCATTTATGCATGATTATTGGAAAACACTGCGTTTTAAAGTTCTGATCTATTACCGGATCCATCACGATCATCATCGCCATCACCACTGGCGAATCCATACTAACAGTACAAAACCAATGAGGCCAGCCATGCTAATCCAGGTATCGCGCTTGGACCATACCAATAACGAAGAACGTGCTCCAAGCAAAGAGTTTTCTCGAACTTTACGCATTTCCATCGCAATGGTCATATCCTCTGCACGTTGGAACAGTGCCATTAACAAAGGAATGACCATCGGACCGAGGTCACGAATTCGCACGGTATTCGGTCTTAAAGCGGCCTTCCCACGTGCCCGTACGATCAGTGAGAATCGCTGCCACTCACTCCAGATCATCGGGATAAACCGAAAGATTAACGATACAGCAAGAGCAAACGAAGCTACGGGTAGCTTCATTTTTTTACCGATACCGAGTACCCAGTTCAGCCCTTCTACCATCCGGCCATAAGGCGTCGTCAGTGAAAACCACAGACTTGCCAAAGTAACGATAAACAAACGATATACATTAAGCAAAGTGCCCTCCGCCTGTGCCAGGGAAAAACCAAAGTGCAGACCGCCTGCCTCAGTTGAAAGGGTGGTTCCAGATAACGACGTTGATATGAGGAAAAATAATAACAGTGGCTTCATTAGTTTCATGCATCCAGCCAACGTCTGACGCGGAAGAACGGCAAGTGCGGCCACTACCGGCACCAGTGTTAACGTTAATCCCAGCCAGCGCTGTTGAAGCATCGCGGCAGTGACCAGCAAAATATACAAAATCCACTTCAGACGAGGATCCATCACGCCATATAATCCGGCTGAATGAGTCACTGTGTTCGGAAGAAGTTTCGGATCTTCCCCGTCTATAGTCTCTAATGCATCCCTCTGGGCAATCATATTCCCTATCCCGGACGGATCTATCGATTCGTTCTGAGCTCCCACCCCAACGGACGTGGACTGAACAATGCTTTCAGCCATCTCCTCTGGCGTCATCGCGGTAAAGGGCAGATCAAGACCCGCTGCCTTAAACTGCTCTGCTAGTCGCATCGAAGGTGGCAGACCGATCCCTGTCTGCTCCAGCAGTTCAGGCCTTTCGTGAAGTTCTCTCGGCGTGAGATCGGCGATTAGACGACCTCCCTGCAACAACAATACCCGATCCGCACAAGGCAAGAATGTATCCAGATCATGGGTTGCTACCACAACTCCACCACCTGCCAGACGATGTTGCTCCATTGCATCCAGCAAGAGCACGACACTTTGCGCTTCCAACCCGGCACTCGGCTCATCCAGCAGAAGCCAGTGTGGATTGGTCACAGTTCCGAGAGCAAGTCCAAGCCTGCGCTTCTCCCCACCACTTAGTGCAAATGGCGACCTATCCAGATGAAATCGCCGTTCCAGCTCAGGAGACACTGACGGGTCCCATTGGTTGAGTGCTTTTGTGATCTGCTCTTGTTGTTCGTTCTCGGAAAGTCGATAGGGACGCAGTGAATAGTTGAATTCACGCTGAATACTTCGGGCAAACAGTTGTTGCTCTGGAAATTGAAATACTAGTCCCATTTGCAATAAAATCGAGTACGGCACTTTCCCTTCTTTCCAGAAAAGCGTACCATCCAATGTAATACTGCCTGCATTAAGAGGTTTCAGGCCAGCCAGTGTCTGTAGTAAGGTCGTTTTTCCCGAACCCGTACAGCCCAGCAGCAAGGTGACTTCGCCACTTTTCAACTGTATAGTCACATCTTCAAGCAGTGCACGTTTGCTCGAATCCGATGCTTCTATACGTATATTGGTTAATTCGATCTCCAACGTGCGACCTCCTTAGCCAGTTGCTCGGGCCGCAGTGGCATGGCTTCTGGCCTCATGCCTTTTTGCTTAAGCAATAATGCAGTCTTTACAGTGAACGGAGGGTCTAACCCTAACCGATCACAAGCGGATAGCTGCTCATTTTCTCCGGTAATTTTCTCATTCGTCTCTGTCTTATAGAAAAAGGACTCCGGCTCTCCGTTGTACACACAACACCCGCGTTCGATAGCAATGATTCGATCACACAAGGTCGCCTCTTCCAGATGATGCGTTATCCAGATTACCGTTGTCCCCCGCTCGGTAATCTTCTGAACGATGGCCTCGATGCGGTCTCTTGCTCCCGGATCAAGCATGGCTGTCGGCTCGTCCAGAATTAATACATCCGGTTTGGCCGCGAGCGCTACAGCAATGTTTAGCAGCTGTTTCTGCCCACCGGATAAGTGTGAGATGGCCATCTCCGGCGGATAATGAAGTCCTACAGTATGTAATGCGTCTTGCCTGCGCTCCGATTGTTCTTCTACAGTATTCATTAATGGTGACAACGCAAAATGAAACTCCTCTTCAATCGTATCGCCCAGTACCTGTGCATCCGGTTGCTGCAATACACCTCGAACGGTAAGTTCATCCGAGATATTCCGCACCCCTCCCGAGAGCGGAGTGAATCCAATTAGTAGTCCAGCAAGCGTGCTTTTTCCACTGCCATTCGCTCCTACAATACTAATCCATTCCCCTTGTTGCAGCGTGAATGATACCCCATCCAGCGCTTTCCTCACCTGATCACCTTCGGAAGCATAATGCACTCGAACGTCCTCTAATATAATTATTGGCATGTTGCCTTGCATTGTAAATTAGTCCTTTCCCTTTCTATTGTTATGTGGTACGATCCTAATCGTTAACCACATTTATTCAATTGGTTAACAATCATATTACCAAAATGGAGAGGATTGTTCAAACATGAAATTATCTTTGCGAGGCATTGTATTTAGCGCACTTATGGCCGCAATTTTAGTACTTTTTGGTTACATAAGCATTCCCATTGGCTTCTCCCCTGTACCGATAACATTACAGACCTTGGCTGTCATGCTGGCTGGAGGATTACTTGGTCCACTTTATGGTTTCCTAAGCGTTACCATGGTTGTTCTGCTCACTGCTCTAGGTTTCCCATTACTGCACGGGACCGGAGGACTTGCGGTGCTTCTTGGACCTACCGGAGGATATGTGATGATGTGGCCGATCTCCGCATTATTAATTGGATTACTGCTTGCACGAATCAACATCAAAGGTGTCACAGGATTCATTCTCGCTTTTATCATATTTGAACTGTTTGGTTCACTGCTCGTATATGTATCCGGGGTTCCTTGGCTTGCCTATGCATACAAAATGGACCTACCTGAGGCTATGATTCAAGGGTTTTATCCTTACATTATAGGGGATCTGATCAAAGCTGTATTTGCTGCCATCATCATTGCACCTGTACGTATGGTATTTCCACCTCAACGTCTCACAGGTAACATGCATTCAACGGTTATAAAAGCGGATTCTTAACAGAAGCTACATAAGGTATCCGATCTGCCTATCTTTGAAAAAGACGAAACCGCCAAAATCACTTTGGCGGTTTTCGTTACTTCTCTTCCTCTAAGGTTGTTCTGTCATCGGAGTGATCCGTGTAAATCTTCTTTAGTTCAACTTATATATTCACCTGAAGCAATTGACGATCTGTAATCTGAAATTGTTGATCCGCTGTATTTTCAATAAACCTCTGATCATGAGATACATACAGAATGGTCCCCTCATACGCCTTGATAAAACGCTCCAACGCTTCCAATGCATGCATATCAAGAAAATTCGTCGGCTCATCCAACAATAGAATGTTATATTGTCCAAGAAACAAGTGACATAATTGAAGACGAATCGCTTCCCCTCCACTTAATGTACTAACATTCTTCCGCAAGTCATTTCCTGTAAACTGCATCGCGTGCAACGCACTTCTCAGCTCTGATTCCTCATATCTCGAACGATTTTTCAGAAATTGTAATACGGTCTCTTTTGTCTTAAAACGATAGCTCATTTGCTGAAAATAACCAAGCTTCGCTATTGGAGACATCGTGATGTGATCTC
Source organism: Paenibacillus amylolyticus (assembly GCF_001570725.1). Taxonomy (GTDB): domain Bacteria; phylum Bacillota; class Bacilli; order Paenibacillales; family Paenibacillaceae; genus Paenibacillus; species Paenibacillus amylolyticus_A. Next base: position 1,657,970 of record NZ_BCNV01000001.1, on the reverse strand, counting down.
CAGCATGGAAAACATGGTTAAGCAATGTGCTTTTCCCGCTGCCATTGGCTCCAGTTATCGCTATTTTTTGTTTTAATGGAATTTGAAAACTTACACTCTCCAACAATACGTTACCTTCCACCTCAAGCGTAAGGCGATCTGCCATAATCGGAAAGCGGTTATGCAGCTCCAATGTCTTCGGTTGACGGAAGATAACGGGCCGATCCTCTTGTACCGCTTTTACCTCATGAAGTTGTTGCATACGCTGTTCAATCGCTTTAGCTGCACGGTGTACCGCTTTTTGACTGGTGCCTTTGGATTTCGTTTCAACCATTCGGTTTGGTTTTGCCTTGGATTCTTTTTTGGACATGCTTCCAGCCTGTGTTATTTTCTCGGCTTTCTTCATCTTTTCCCGGGCGGCCAGCTCCAATCGTCTTTTCTCCTTGGAGAATTGTTCATGGGCCTGGTTTTGTTGTTCACGCTCCAGCCTCTTCTGTGCCTGATAATCACTATAGTTACCGGAATATACGTGAACCTCACCTTGATGGATTTCCCAGATCGTGGTCACCAATTCATCCAGAACCGCACGATCATGACTGATCAGCACAAGCGCCCCATAGTAATAACGCAATTCATCCAGCAAAAATGTAATACCCTCTTGATCCAGATGGGTAGTTGGTTCATCCAGCAACAATACTTCGTGGTAATAAGTGAACATTTGAGCCAGTTTCATACGGGTCTGTTCTCCGCCACTCCATAGTTGGTCATGTTGAGGTATGGCTAATTTACTGAGTAAAGCCCCGTCAACTTCCAGATTTCCATTAGCCTGGGGTGGTTCCACTTGTTCCAAATAGCCAAATTCCGCGTACCTTTTCACCTTTCCGGCAGTCGGCTGGATCTGTCCTGCAATGAGTTTCAACAACGTACTTTTACCCTGACCATTACCACCCACTATACCGATACGATCCAGTTGATGCACGGCCAGTCTCTCAATGTTCAGTACTGCTTTATCCATATAGGTCATCTCAACCTGTTCTAATTCAAAACATATCTTTTCCATATTCGCTACCTCCGAAATAAGATTTATTTCGTATCGATAGCGAAGCACGCTTCTATCGATACGAGCTTATCGTGCCAGCTCGTATCAATAGAACAGTAACGTCATCATAGCGGTACCTCCTGTAGTCTGTATTGAACCCCTTTACCTAATTAAAAAAAGTTTTAAGAAAAACAAAAAATCACAGGCAAAGGCCTGTGATTCAATGTAAACGAGAAAACGAGTATAACACTTATTTTAAGGTCAGATGTTTGAATATGACAGACTGATCCCGTTTACTCTGAAGCAATAGTCAGAGCCTTTGAACGTATTCAATTACCGATTCAAAGGAAGGAAACGCAGTCTCATCGCATGTGTCATATTCAATAATCCACCTTTCATTATCATGTATAGATGTACAATTCTAATTATAATTTTCCAATTCCACCATGTCAACGGAACCATGAAAACTCTAAAGTATCGAGTTTGTATCTATTCTTATTTTATTCCTGTCCTTTTCCGCTGTACAACTTCAATAACAGCTCCTGGCTATGAACGTTGCCTTTAGCCTGCGGAATGACTTCCTCGTAGTTGGCGGAGTTCGTTACGATAATAGGCGTTACCGTGTGATAACCTGCGGCCTTAATCTGTGCAATATCGAACTCAAGCAACAGATCTCCCGCTTGAACCCGATCGCCTTCTTTGATATGGGAGACAAAATGTTGTCCGTCCAATTTAACGGTATCGACTCCAACGTGAACTAATATTTCAGCACCCGTGTCTGATACAACAGCCAAGGCATGTTTTTTCTTGAATGCAACGGTAACTGTACCATCAAAAGGCGCTACGACTCTGCCTACAGCTGGCTCAATCGCTACTCCTTTACCCATTGCTCCGGATGCAAACGCCGGATCTGGAACTTCTGACAATTCCACAATTGTTCCTTCAATTGGGCTAAATACAACTTCGTCTGAAGCATCCGCTGCACGAACAGATTGCTCGGTAGATACAGCAGGTTCGGTTTTTGTTTCTTCTTCAACTGGATCTTTGAAGCCCATGATGTATGTCAGTACAGCCGAGACGACAAAGGATACTACGATACCCAGAATCAATCCTGGGAAGCCTTGTCCGCCTGGTCCGTAGAAGATTGGCAAGGTCAGCAAGCCCGGTGCGCCGGATGCAAATGCCAATGTGCCCGCTTGACCAATGATAGCTCCACCAACTGCTCCACCGATAACTCCTGCAATGAATGGACGTTTAAGTGGTAATGTGACCCCATAGATGGCCGGTTCCGTAATACCGAACAGTGCCGTCAACGTGGATGATCCAGCCAGCGTTTTCAGTTTTTTGTTCTTGGTTTTCAGCATAACCCCAAAAGCAGCACCCGTTTGAGCAAAGATTGAAGCTGTCGCAGCCGGTTTAACCCCATCCTGTCCATACACGGCAACGTTGTTGATAAATACGGGAATCAGACCCCAGTGTATTCCGAAGATAACGAGCAGCTGCCAGCTTGCACCCATAACGGCTCCAGCGAGCAATGGACTAAATCCAAATGCGGCAACGAGTCCCGCTGCAATTGCATTACCAACGTAGACACCAAATGGTCCGAATACCAACAGTGTCAGTGGTACCATAATCACTAGCAAAAATAATGGTGTAACAAAGTTTTTCACACTATCGTGAAGTGTTTTATTAAAGAACTTCTCCAACTTGCTCATGACGATGACAGCTAAAATAATAGGAATAACTGTAGATGAATAGTTCATCAAAATGACAGGGATGCCGAAGAAATCCGTTGGTGTTCCCTCTGATTTCAACGTGACGATGGACGGATAGATCAGTGCTCCTGCAATCGTCATCGCAACAAACATATTACCCTGGAATTTACGCGCTGTTGTAACCGCTAACAACAGAGGCAGGAAATAGAAGAGACTGTCTGCTGCTGCGTATAGGATCGTATATGTGGTTTCTGTCGTTTCCAGCCAACCGAGATTGCTTGCAATCAGCAATAACCCTTTTAGAATACCAGCGCCCGCCATAACACCCAGAAGTGGTGCAAAGATGCTGGATATGATATCGATAATACCCCCGAGCCCTTTGGCTGCTTTGCGAGGTTTTTCTTTATCTGACGAATCTTCCAGAATGTTACTGATCTGTCCAATGGCACTATAGACTTCAGGCACCTTGTTACCAACAACCACCTGGAACTGTCCTCCGTTTTCTTTGACTGCGATGATGCCTTCTGTTTTCTCCAGTTTGGCTTTGTCTGCCTTGGCATCGTCCTTCAATACAAACCGCAATCGTGTTGCACAATGCACCAGTGATTCCACATTTTTCTCACCGCCGACCAGTTCTACAATCTCTTTGGCCAGTTTCTCTTGACTCATGATCTGCACCCCCACTTTTTCTCAAACAGGCCTCTTACCGATTTTTTTGCACGCAAAAAACCTAAGCCTTGAGTGAGGGGACACAATGGTCCTGACCTTCTCATGACTTAGGTTTTGCCTGCATAACCAGTAACAATCCCAGTTAAATCGTATTCAATTCCTGTTAATCACATATTATTATAATTAAACCATTTTTGTCAACATTTAAATATTATCGATTAACCACTCGTTCGATATGAACCGTCAGATACAATTTTTCTTCATTGGTCAGTTCATGGTTGTATTCCTTTTTGACAAACAACTCAATTTTCTCCGTACATGCTGCCGCATCTGGATGCTTCTCCTTAATCATGTCGTAGAAATGATCATAGTTGTTGTCGTAATGCATACCACTGAGCACACGCTGAGAGAAGAACTTCAGATGTGTGATGAAGCGAAAATAACTGAGAGAATCCTCGTCAAATTCCATTTTGAAATGATATTTCGCTATATTAATAATTTGCTGGATAAACTTCGTAATGTTCATCGTCGTAATGACTTCTTCATTCATCTCTGCATTGACAATATGAAGAGCAATATAAGCCGCTTCATCGGTTGGAAGCTCTATATTCATTCGAGTGTTGATCTGTTCCAGCGTCCTCAGGCCAAGTCCGAACTCGGGCTTGTACAATTGCTTGATCTCCCACATTAATGCGTTCTTGATCTCCACACCTTCCCGATAACGTTCAATCGCAAAGTTAATATGATCCGTAAGGGATACATAAATGTTCTCATTCAACTTTCGTCCCAGATTCTCACGCGCATACGTGATGATCTCCTCCACAATTTCAATCAGTTCCATCGGAACTTCGCGCAGCAGCATTTTGAAATTATCGGATGTTTGTTTGTTTTTCAATGCAAATACTTTCTGGATGCGGGTCTCGTCTACTTTATCCCCCGGCTTTTTCTTAAAGGCAATCCCACGCCCCATCACCACAAGCTCTGCTCCATCTGCTTGATAGATGCTAATGACGTTATTGTTGATAACCTTTGCTATTTTCACTTCAATCCCCCCGTCACGTTCCACTCTCTTGGCAGTTATACATCGTCTTTTGGGCATACAAAAAAAACCTGAAGCATCACAAAATAAACAAGACATGGTGGTCTGCTTTTTTTGGTGCTTAGGTTTTGCCTACTTCGTGTAGTAACAATCCCAGAAACGATATATTTGCGTCAAGTATAGCGCGAACCTGACTATATGTCAACGCTTTCAATGAGGGGACAAACGGAAGTCCCATAGTTATATAAATTGAACTAGATATTATTTACACTAGCTACTCCGATGACAGAACAACCTTGCGATTGCTGTTATCACCAGATTTTTGATTCCCTTTTTAAAGGGAAAATCCGGTGATAAAGGCGAGTTTATGCTTACGAAGTGCTTTGCATAGAAAGCATTTAGCTTCACTTCTCCAGCTTTTTTCTGTCCTCTCCGTTTTGTGAAATGCTTAGTTCAATTTATATAGATGAAACTTCCGATGTTTTATTGCCGTACAAGACCATTTTAATTCAGAATAATATGAACTACTCCTCACCCAGGTTTGTTCCGTTGGATTCGATCACATTTTTGTACCACTCAAAACTCTTCTTCTTCAGCCGTGTCAGCTCACCTTGACCTTCATTATTACGATCCACGTAAATGTAGCCATAACGTTTTCTCATCTCACCTGAGGATGCACTTACAATATCTATAGGTCCCCAGCTGGTGTAACCAATGATGTTCACCCCATCCTGAATGGCCTCACCCATTTCAGCTACATGTCGTTTCAAGTAGTCAATCCGGTATGCATCATCCACTTCGCCTTCTGGTGTAACCACGTCATTAGCGCCAAATCCATTCTCAACGACAAATAGTGGCTTCTGATAACGGTCATGCAGTTGATTGGCGGTAATGCGGAACCCTTTGGGATCAATCGTCCAACCCCACTCGGACTTCGCCAGATATGGATTGGCTACCGAACCAAATACATTACCGCTGGTCATATTTTTGATGACTTCCGGATCGGTACTGGTTGTACGACTAGAATAGTAGCTGAACCCGATATAATCTACGGTATGATTTTTCAAGATTTCCGCATCACCCGGCTGCATAACAATGTTTAATTCGTGGTCCTTGAAGAAACGTTTGGCGTAACCCGGATATTCCCCACGGGACTGCACATCGATGAAGAAATAGGATTCTCTATCTTTCTCCATACCCTGGAACACATCTTCCGGATTACAGGTATACGGATAGAAGCTTCCTGCCGCAAGCATACAACCAATCATGGCACCAGGAATAATCTCATGACATGCCTTGACTGCCAGTGCACTTGCAACCAGTTGATGGTGAGCAGCCTGATATTGAATTTCCTTGATGTTATCCCCTTCATTGAACGCCAGCCCCGCCCCAAGAAACGGAAGATGTAGCAGCATGTTGATCTCATTGAAAGTCATCCAGTATTTCACCTTGTCTTTGTATCGAGTGAATACCGTAGTAGCGTAAGTCTCGAATAAAGTTACCAGTTCACGACTTCTCCAGCTGCCGTACTTCTCGATCAGATGCACAGGCACATCAAAGTGAGCCAATGTAACCACAGGTTCAATGCCGTTCTTCAATAATTCATCAAATAGGCTATCGTAAAATTGCAATCCTGCTTCATTCGGCTGCGCATCTTCTCCTGTTGGGAAAATCCGTGCCCAGGCAATGGAGACACGCAGTGCTTTGAATCCCATTTCTGCAAATAAAGCAATATCTTCAGGATAACGGTGATAGAAATCGATCGCTTCATGCGAAGGATAGAACTCGGTAGCAAGCGGCGTAAAAGCTGGAACATTTCCTTTCATAATACTTCTGCGGTTCTCTCCGGTCGGCAGCAAGTCAACGATACTCAGCCCTTTGCCATCTTCCAGATACGCGCCCTCCGCCTGATTGGCAGCAATGGCTCCACCCCACAGAAAGTCTTTAGGAAATTTAAAATTCGTCATCATCATTCTCCTTCCAAATATGTAATTCAGCTACCCGCTCAAATCACAAGAAATATTAAAAAGACAAACTATTTAAGTTGAACTACACGATTACACATAAACGGAGAGGACAGAAAAAATCTGAAGAAGCGGAGCGTTCGCGTTTATCACCGGATTTCCCCTTTAAAAAGGGGATCAAAAAATCTGGGGATAACAGCGAGTGAAAGATTGTTCTGGCCGCGCAGTCGTCCCGTGTAAAATCGTTTGTTCAACTTAAATACAAAAAACCCGAACCAGCCTGGGTACACGATTACGTGTAAACAAGCCAGCTCAGGTTATGCCCATATCGGTAACATTCCCAGATCACAATTATGCGGATTGGATAAAACTTTAGCAAGAATCAGAACAGTTGTCAACTTCTTGAAACTGATTTAACTATGGAGCGCCCACTACGATATTTGATAAAACGTGGCACATGTACCACCAAGAATCATCTGTTGATCTGCTATAGGTAGGGCATTAATGTGAGTCGTAATGAGACCGCATACATCATTATACGAAGCCGCAAGAATGCTTACTGGCCAATCGGACCCAAACATTAACCGGTCTGCTCCAAATGCTTCTATGGCGATATTCAGATAGGCTGTAAAGTCGCTCGGAGTCCAATTTGCCCAATCTGCTTCCGTCACCATCCCTGAAAGCTTACAGTACGCATTAGGTTGTGCGGCCAATGATTCAAGTGATTCTTTCCATGGTGAGAGCATACCTGATTTGATGTCGGGTTTGGCTAGATGATCAAGTACAAATCGCTGTTCAGGAAACGACTTAACCAGTTCAACAGCATAAGGCAGTTGCTCCTTGGATACCAACAGATCATAGGCCAAATCATACTCTTTGAGCGATGAAATACCACGCTGAAAGTCTTTTCTCAATACATACTGAAGATCAGGTTCATCCTGTACGACATGACGTACTCCCTTCAAATACGGATTGGACGCGAGCAGTTCAAGCTGATTTTGAACATCATCCGAACAAAGATCCACCCATCCGACAACACCTTTGATACACTCGTCCCGGTCTGCCAATTGCAGAAGCCACTCCGTTTCTGTCAGTGATTGTCTGGCTTGTACCGCAATACATCCATCCAGTCCTGATTGGACCAATAAAGGTTCAAGATCTTGTGGGAGAAAAGATTGACGAATGGCTTTCATCTCTTCGCCAATCCACCCATACTCGGCGATATTGTATTCCCAGAAATGTTGATGTGCATCCAGCTTCATATTACTTCCCTCCAGGGTGATTATTTGTTAAGAGCAATTATATCATCTCATTTCCAATGAAATCATTATCTTTGCACAATCTATTAGTTGAACTAAATCACTGATTATCACATGACTTTTATTCCAATTATGCTGGTACTGTCCAAAATTTAATCATGATATAGTAAATTACGAAAACGCTTTCAGTACATAAATCGGTGGTGATTCCAGTATTAACAAGTCGTTTTTTGTTTGCGTTGAGCATTATTTTCAATCCTGCTTAACAGCTATTCAAGTTCAACCATTCTATCTTATAAGGAGATTATATTGATGAAAAAAAACCGTAAACCGGTCCTCTCTCTTACACTTGTAACTGCCATGATTCTGTCTCTGTTCTCTTCGGCCATGGCTTCCGCTGCAACTGACAATAGTGAACAAGCCAGTACCTCAGCTGCGCCAAGCAAAATGCAGGCCTACGTGAACGCCATGGAGCCTGGCTGGAATCTGGGTAACTCTCTGGATGCCGTGGGTGAGGATGAGACAGCCTGGGGCAATCCGCGCATTACAAAGGAACTGATTCAATCGATCGCAAGTGAGGGCTACAACAGTATCCGTATCCCTGTGACCTGGGAAGCCCACATCGGTGACGCACCCGACTATACAATTGATGCCGCTTACATGAATCGGGTTCAAGAAGTAGTAAACTGGGCCCTCGATGCCGATCTCTATGTCATGATCAATCTTCACCATGATTCCTGGCGTTGGATCAGTTACATGGAGAAAGACCATGACAACGTGCTTGCACGTTACAACGCTGCTTGGACTCAGATTGCGGACAAATTCAAAAATGCATCCGATAAACTCATGTTTGAAAGTGTTAACGAACCACGTTTCTCTGAAGGTGGCACAACCGATGCAGCAATTGGATATCGCATGCTGGACGAGTTGAATACTTCTTTTCACAAAATCGTAAGAACTTCGGGTGGGAACAACGAGACACGTCCGCTTGTTCTTCCAACGATGCATACCTCTTCTGCTCAACCTGATCTGGATGAACTGAATAAGACCATTCAAAAATTGAATGACACCAATATTATTGCAACCGTTCACTACTACGGGTTCTGGCCATTCAGTGTGAACATCGCAGGTAACACCACGTATAACGAAGAAGTACAAAAAGACATTACCGATACATTCGATCGGGTATACAACGCTTTTACAGCTAAAGGCATCCCGGTGATCGTTGGTGAGTATGGCTTGCTTGGGTTTGATCAGCACACAGGTGTCATTGAGCAAGGTGAAAAGCTGAAATTCTTCGAATTTGTTGGACATTACCTGCGTCAAAAACAGATGGCAACGATGTTATGGGACAATGGGCAGCATTTCGGACGTACAAGCTTTACTTGGTCTGACCAAGAATTATTCAATACGATGCAAGCCAGCTGGACTGGTCGATCATCCACAGCTGAAACGGACCTCGTATATCTTAAACAAAATGAAGCCATCCAAGATAAAAAAGTAAAACTTAATCTAAATGGCAACAAATTCAATTCCTTGAAGAACGGCACTACGCCTCTTGTCAGAGGTAAAGACTATACGATCAGAAAAGATGTACTTACGTTAAAATCCAACCTGTTAACCAAATTGACAGCCTCTGGTGATTTAGGTGTAAATGCCACACTCACAGCAGGATTCAACCAAGGTGCCGACTGGAACTTTAATATCATTAAATATGACACACCTACGTTGAGCGATGCGACTGGAACGACCAGTGCATTTGCTATTCCGACTACGTTTAACGGCAATCAACTCGCTACCATGGAAGCGACATATGCAAACGGAGAAAACGCCGGTCCACAGAACTGGACTTCGTTCAAAGAGTTCTCCTATACATTTAGCCCAGATTACGATCGTAATGTGATTGAGCTGAAACCAAACTTCTTCAATGAAACCAATGATGGCGAAGTAACCCTTAAGTTCCACTTCTGGAACGGAGATGTGATTACGTACAAAATCACGAAAAATGGAACCAGCGTTATTGGCGTAGCTTCATAACAGGTATAAAGATTCCCAACTTATTCTATACCCGTGGGAATCACAAAACGTTCTGTCCAGTGCAATCGGCTCGGACAGAACGTTTTTCCCGTTTACAATAAAAACGAAACATCCCCACTCTGGCTATGAATCACATACGTTGCACCAAGTCCCTTATATACAAGACCTACTGGAGATTTGTTACTGGAAACGACATAGAGCTGTTGCGGACACCAGCTGTGACACAACTGGATATCCTGGCAACACTGAGGCAGATTATTCTCGAACACAAATGCGTTTGTGACCATATATTCGGGACGAACCTGTTGCATGCCTTCCATTTCTTGAATATGACGCACAGGCACTGCTCCAAGTGTTTGAACTTGTTCCCGTTCCTCTTCACTGTGTACAAGCACGACGAAGGCTAACCCCTTTTTCAACAATACATCTACGAAGTTTATCCCCGCTACACTGTGTCCTGTTGATACAACAATCATTGCTTCATCCATTGCTGTCTACCTCGCCTTCACATCAGATCCTGCATATTTCGTTTCAAGTACGTTATGTGCGAATCATAGTCCTCTATCTGCCTTTCTGCAATTGAGCCGTATCCGATTCTGCACCTTTCTGATTGATTCCAGACCGTATTTCTCTTTATATCCTGTCTAATCTGCCCTTTACGGTCTGGTTCTCCTTATATCTCCGTTATTCATAGGCGACTAGAGTAACCTGATTAACCGAGCCATAATCGTAGATATATCTACTTTTAATCGCTTACATGAACAGATTCAAAGTAAAAAAGACTTAAAACACGCATAATTATACTCTTGGATTATTTTACTTCATGCTCTTTTGATCGTAATATCATCGGCAGAACAACGATAACAATAAGCTTATTTTAGCTATGGAGGTTGAACGGTTTGATTGCAAGTTGTGATGTGGGCATACAGCAAGAGATGAGTGCTGATCCTCGAATCAGTTCGATGGAGATTATTCGATACGACATGCAGAGATTGCCATGCATTGAGACTGAACATGTAACCTGCTACTGTGGATTATTCAAGATCTCCTGCGGGGAGACACATGGATTCGCTGAATTCAAACTATCTGAAGGAGCTCACCCTACAGATCTTGTACACTGGGCTTCGGTGTTCAGAAGACTAAGAGGCATGCAGCCCACTCAGGCCATACGTCATATCGAGCAGCATCGAGAAATCTGGGGAAATGAACGTGTCCTGTTCGTGGAGGAAGCTGTCCGTAATCTGCTGTTCAACTTGGAAACACGAAATGATGGCTCCTCAAAATTGAGCCGGGAAGAAATTCGAACTTTTCTGATGCATTATGCGCTGACGTATTATTCCTTTTGAATTAATTTGGTTGGATGAAAAGCAATAGAACAAGGCAAAGGAAACCTGATGATACACTCAAGTTCCCTTTGCCTTTTATGATTTGCATTCTACTTCATCCATGTTCCAATACATTTCTATTTGAAACGATCACTTATTGAGGTTCATTGAATTTCACAACAAGTATTGCTTCCTCATTGGCTTGCACAGGACCGGTTGAGGTTGCTGTAACCGTTGTTATCGCTTCGTTCCCGCTTGGAATCAGCACAGGTGTAATCAACGGCAGACCCGCAGCCTGAATGATATCCATGTCGAATTCAATCAACAATTGTCCTGCAGTTACACGATCTCCGCTATTCACATGTGCGGTAAAACCGTTTCCTTTCAGTCCAACCGTATTAATTCCGATATGAACCAGCATCTGTACACCTGTCTCATGCTCCAGAATCACCGCATGTTTACTCTTGTTCATAACATGTGCGATGACACCTTCAAACGGTGCATACACTTTACCTTCTGATGGCTCAATGGCAATGCCCTCACCCATGTGTTTTTCCGAGAACGCCGGGTCAGGAACCTGCTCCAGAGCAACGAGGGTACCGTTCATTGGCGAAGCGATTTCGAATGAATCTACCTTAGGACGATTGCTTGTAATCACATTTTTAGTTGAATCGACTTGTGAATTAGAATCCACACTATTAACTTCAGTTACTGACGTTCCACTGTTGTCATGGCTCACCGATGCCTCTGCAACCGGTTGATCCTTATATCCGAAGAACCAAGTAAGTGCAAAAGCAATGGCCATGGCAACCACGTTGGACAAGATGTACAACGGCAGTTGGCTGTTCAGATAGAGCAATGTACCGGGAATAACCGTTACAGCCATACCTGTACCCTGCAGATGAAACAGGGAAGCGATGAAACCACCTACACTACCACCAACCAGTCCCATAATAAATGGTTTCATATAACGTAAGTTAACACCAAAGATCGCTGGCTCGGTAATGCCCAGAAATGCGGACAAAGACGAAGGTAACGCGAGTGCTTTGAGTTTCATATTTTTGGTCTTCAGACCAACGGCAAGACAAGCGGCTCCTTGTGCAGCCATAGCACAGGTGATAATTGCGTTGAATGGGTTGAATCCCGTCTTCTCCAGCAATTGAATCTCCAGGAAATTAAAGATGTGATGCACACCGGTAACGACAATAATCTGATGGAAGAATCCAATGATAATACCTGCGATTCCGAACGGAAGATCCAATACAGCAGTTGTTCCATGCAGCACCCACTCTTCAAGAGAATGGAACACTGGGCCAATTGCGAAGAGTCCGAGCGTAATCATGACGGTTAACGTAATAAAAGGAGTCAGAATTAAGTCCAGTGCCTCAGGCACCCGTCTTCTTAGAAGCTTCTCGAACTTGGCTCCAATCAAACCAACGAAGAATGCAGGTAGAACGGAACCCTGATACCCCACAACAGGTATGAAGCCGAACATATGCAGCGGCTGTGCTGATCCATCTGCCACCGCGTAAGCATTCGGTAATGCCGGATTGACCAACATTAGCCCTAGTACGATACCGAGTACAGGACTTCCACCGAATACACGGAACGCAGACCATGCTACAAGCGCAGGTAAGAATGCAAAGGCCGTATCTGTCAGAATCTGAGTGAATAACAGGAAATTAGGCGAGATATCATCAGGTGTTGCACCGAACAACGCCAGAATCTCATTCTGAGTAAGTAATCCGCGCAAGCCCATGAACAAACCTGTGGCAACCAGTACAGGAATAATAGGTACAAATACGTCACCAAACGTACGGACAGCCCGTTGAAAAGCGTTTCCTTCCTTTTTCCCCTGACTCTTCACATCATCCTTGGACGATCCTTCGATTCCCAGCTTCTCGACCTCTTCAAAGATTCGATTCACTGTTCCCGTACCAAAGATAATCTGATATTGACCTGAGTTGAAAAAGGCCCCTTTCACCTTCTCGATATTCTCGACCGTTTTCTGATCAATCTTCTCTTTATCCTTCACCATGATCCGAAGACGTGTTGCACAATGGGCAAAAGATGCGATATTCTCTTTGCCCCCGATGGCATGAATGACTTCCTGGGCAATGCGTTGATTCTCCGACATGTTATCTCATTCCTCTCACGTAATACTTAATAATCCCATTGGGTTGCTTCAAAATCAGCCTTGCCGCCGTGCGCAAAGAAACGAATGTCCACGCTGTCCCGGCTTGGGAAAATTCGGCTGGTAAAGACCTCTTCCCCATCGTTCACAAAAATCTCGACCGAAGAAGAATCTACGAACAGATGGAACTTAATCACGTCCGCAGTAAACGTGCACCGTCGTACAACGCCGTTCTTCTCTGCCAATTTAGTACCAGACATCGTCCGATCCAGGACAACTTTCTGCTGAATTCGGTCATACAGAAGAACCGTTTTTTCAGTTCCATTTGCCCGGAATTCGATGCCTACAACCTCTGCATCTACATGGCTTATCTCACATTTCAGCTCATAGGCAATCCCCTCAAAACCAGGGAAGGATCGGCTCTCATTGTCAATCGTTGCGTGAATATGAGTCCCTTCCTCTTGCAGGCGCAATTGCACCATCTCTGCAACAGGTTGTTGGATTAACTTGCCGTCTCGGAATGACAACTGCCGAGGAATGGTCAGACAATGAGCCCAACCACTATCATCTGTCGGATATTCCAGATCGGGAAGTCCCATCCATCCAACCAGAATACGTCTTCCGTCCGGGCCTTGCATCGTCTGCGGAGCATAGAAGTCAAATCCACGATCCAGTTCCTGAAATTCACCATGATTGAACTCTCTCGTCTCTAGATTCAGTGGGTCACCGATCAGATAACCGGATTGATAAATATTCTGATAATGATCTCCCGTGGCATCTAAGCCTTGTGGGGAAAAGACAAGCATACCTTTCCCGTCCATCTCCATATAATCGGGGCACTCCCACATATAACCAAAGGAAGTTAACTGCGTACGAATTTCGCCAAGAAACTCCCAGTTTTTCAAATCTGTTGAGCGATACAGCACCGTACATCCCGTCTCATCTGTTCGCTGCGCTCCGATTACACAATAATACGTGTCTCCTTCTTGCCACACTTTGGGATCTCTGAAGTGTTCCGTGTATCCCTGTGGAACCGAAGAGATCACCGGATGGTTTAGTTTTCTTACTGAACCGCTTTCATCCATGACTGCCAAGCATTGATACGGATGTCTGACCCAAGCCTCATCCCTCGTATTGCCTGTATACAGCAAGTGCAGCTTGCCGTCTTTTTCAATCGCGCTTCCGGAATATGCTCCGTGCGAGTCATATGGATCACCCGGTTCGATTCCAATGCCGACATTTTCCCAGTTCACCAGATTCTTCGAGCGGGTATGATACCAGTATTTCATGCCGTGTTCTGTTCCAAGTGGAAACCACTGATAGAACAGATGATAATAGCCTTGATAATATGCAAAGCCGTTAGGATCATTAAGCAGACCTGTTATCGGCTGAATATGATAACTCTGTCTCCATGGACATTCGGATATCCGTGCTTCAAGCTTCGCAATCTCTCCAGGCTCCGCTTGCTCAATTCGTCTGTAGCGTTGCTCTCTAGTCATTTTCATAGCTGTTCTCCATTCTTGCTTATATAAGTTAGACCAAGAAATTTCACACTGGGACTACGATGGCAGAACAATCCTCCGATCGCTGTTATCCCCAGATTTCCTGATCCCTTTTCTAAAGGGTGAAATCCGGTGATAAAGGCGAACACTACGTTTCTTCGAATTTTTTCTTCCCTCTCCGTAAATGTTTTTTCTTATATAACTTATACGAAAATTAAAATGTAGGAACCGGTTCCGTTAGACACAAAAAAAATAATTCCATATGGCATTACTGCCTGCCCGTGTTCGCATATCCACATTGGATATTTACAGTGGAACCGGTTCGATGGAATTATCATAAAGGATGTTTTTATAATTTGTCAACGCTTTCTCGAGGAATTAGTTCAACATCAAGTGTTGTTCGTTCTTCCACCGACTCGCCTTTGACCAGACGAATAATATGATTTGCGGCTACTTTGCCTGCCTGCAAATAATGATATTTCACCGTCGTCAGCGTGGGATGAATCATCTCCGTAATATCATATCCGCCAAACCCGGTAACAGATAATTCTTGCGGTATGCGAATTTTATTGGAAAATGCAATCTTCATCACACCCAGTGCGATATTATCCGTAGCCCCTACAATGATCGTTGGTGTGATCTCTTTCAGTATAGCCTCAGCGGTAACGATGGCTTCTGACATCTTGAAGCTCGTCTCATAATACTTCACTTCGCATTCACCACACTCGGCGATTGCTCGTTGAAAACCCTGTTTGCGATGGATACCTACTGCCTGATCCTTCTCGCTAACCCCCATATACACAATCTTGCGGTGACCCTGTCCTACAACATATTTGCCCATCTCATATCCGGCCTGATCATCATTGTGAACCAGACTATGTAGTTGCTCATGCTGCTGCCCCACCAGTAACACCGGAATACCTATATCCTCAACTGCTTTCAGATGTGCTTCAGTTACTTCAGCAGCTAGTAGAATAATACCCGACACCTTTTGTCTTGCAAAATCATAGATGGCGTCTATCTCGCGCTGCATGTCCTGACTCGTATTCGCGATCAGCATCTGATACTGATTACTCCGCAGTTCTTCATCAATTCCAATCAATGTCTGTGATGTTGCAAAAGAATCAAGACGTGGCACAACCGTACCGATAATACTGGTCTTCTTAGCCTTCAGACTCTGTGCAAATGTATTGGGAACATAATTGTATTGTTTGATAATACGCTCAATTTTCTGGCGTGTATCTTCACTTACAGATCCGCCATTCAGGAAGCGAGAGACCGTGCTCTTCGCCACACCTGCCATCTGAGCGATATCAGAAATCGTTTTATTCATAAAGACTCCTCTTATTTCTATTAGCTATATAAATTGAACTCAAGAATATTCACACTTACCACTCCGATGACAGAACAACCTTCCGATCGCTGTTATCCCCAGATGTTTTGATTTACTTTTTCAAAGGTGAACATCCGGAGATAAAGGCGAACGCTCCGCTTCTTCAGGTTCTTTCTGTCCTCTACGTTCTCGTGTGAATGTTTAGTTCAATTCATATAGTTTACCTTTTATTATACTTCGAATCGCAAACCCATGGGGAATTTGATTCAACTCAATTTATAGCACACCGTGTACATTCGTGATGAAAAAGCAAAAGCCCGATGACAATGTGACGTTCATACCGAAGTATGATCCGACATTCCTCAGGCTGTTAAGCTTCCATATACACGTTTGCACAGGTCACTAACACAAGAACGCTCCCTATTCCGTACGGCCTCAGACTTCAATAATAATAGGCAAGATCATAGGTCTTCTTTTGGTTTGAGCGTAAATGTAGTGACCGATCTCGTCTTTCAGCTTTCTTTTGATCACATTCCACTGATTCACACCAGCCCCGGTCAACTCACCCATCCGGTTCAGAACCAGCTCATGAATCTCATGCATGAATTCTTCCGAGTCTTTGACGAACACAAAACCTCTGGAGATAATTTCGGGTGACGTGACCATCTGTTTCTCCGTTTTGCTCAGTGTAGTCACAATGACCAGCATGCCATCGGATGACAGTTGCCTGCGATCACGCAGTACAATATTGCCGACATCGCCCATGATCAGACCGTCTACGAGGCTGTTGCCCGACGCAATTTTGGGACCCAGAGAAGCAGTTCCGTCTTTGTACTGGACCATATCCCCATTGTTCACGATAAACACATGATCACGCTCTATACCTACGGATTCAGCAAGCAGTCTGTGTTGATACAACATGCGAAACTCACCGTGGATCGGAATCAGATAATCCGGTTTCATCAGAGTAAGCATCAATTTGAGTTCTTCCTGACTGCCGTGTCCTGAGACATGCATTCCTGCTGCACCACTTGAACCATATATCACACGTGCTCCGAGAACATAGAGGTTATCAATTACATGTGCAAGATTTCGTTCATTGCCCGGAATGGCTCCGGCAGCAATAATGACCGTGTCCCCGGCGTTAATTCTTACGTGAGGATGTTTACCGGATGCCAAACGTGACAATGCTGCCATGGCTTCTCCCTGACTACCGGTACATAATACAACGACTTGTTCCGGTGGAAACTGATCCGAATCGATAGCTTCAATCAACAATCCGTCAGGAACTTGCAAATACCCCAATTCACTGGCCACCGATACCACATTCACCATACTTCTGCCCAACAGTGCCAGTTTGCGCCCCGTCTCGAATGCTGCATTCACAATCTGCTGTACCCTGCTGACATTCGACGCAAAGGTGGAGATGAATACTTTTTGTTTCGCACGGATAAAGGCATCCAGAATGTGGTCTCCCACAATACGCTCGGAAGGTGTAAATCCGGGTCTTTCTGCATTGGTACTCTCCGAGAGCAAGATATGAACGCCTTGTTTGCCAATTTCGGCCATGCGGTGCAGATCTGGGAAAGGTCCATGCACAGGTGACATGTCGAATTTGAAATCTCCCGTGTGCACGACATTGCCGACTGGGGTCTGAAAGAAGATTCCAAGACAATCCGGAATACTATGACTGGTCGCGAAAAAGGAAACTTCGATCCCTCCCAGTGTAATGCTGGAATGAGCATCGATCGTATGCAGGTCCGCCTTGCGCAGCAGCCCATGCTCTTTCAGTTTAAGTTCTATCAGCCCACGAGTGAGCCTGGATGCATACACTGGGATGTTCATTTGTTTTAACAAATAGGGAATGCCACCGATGTGATCTTCATGTCCATGGGTAACCACAAGACCCCTTACTTTATCCAGATTCTCCAGCAGATACGCTACATCCGGAATGATCAGGTCAATCCCCGGCAAGGTCTCATCCGGAAACTTCGAACCACAGTCAATCACGATGATGTCCTGATGGTACTGGATGAAATACATATTCTTCCCTATTTCATTCACGCCGCCAAGTGCAGCGATATACAGTTTGTTGTGGGCAAGATTCAACTCTATTAACCTCCTCTGCGTGACATACGTATGCGATTCGGATCTATATTCCTAGTATGGAAACAATCGCCTCACTTATGCATTTCAGCGTGATTATGCCAAAAAAACCACCACGGAAATTTCATTCCGTAGTGGTTTATACAAAAATAAATGCGGTTACACCAATGATTTATCACGCTGTAGCAATACGTCTTGTTCATAGGTTTTGATATCGGTGATCCACTTTTCCCGAACTGGAACGCCTTGCTGAGCACAATAGTAGTCCCAGATTGCGCCGAACGGATAGGATTTGAACTCTTCCGTCAATGCGAGACGCAGGGTGTAATCTCCGTCCAACTCAGCTTGTTTCAAGGCCTCTACCGGTTCCAGCATCGCACGCAGAAGGGCTTTGACCGTATTACGTGTACCCACAACCCAAGCAGCAACACGGTTGATACTTGCATCAAAGAAATCCAATCCAATATGTGTGGTCGCAAGCAGATCATGTCGAACCAGTTCACGAGCAATTTCCAGCAACTCATCGTCCATAATTACCACATGGTCACTATCCCAGCGCATCGGGCGGCTTACGTGAAGCAGAATGCCGCTAGTAAACAAAGATAGGGACGACAGTTTATTGGAGATAACCTCTGTAGGATGAAAATGACCCGCATCCAGGCAGATTAACGTATCATTTTGCAAGCCGTAACCCATATAGAATTCATGAGAACCCACCACATACGCTTCCGAACCCAGACCAAACAGCTTACTCTCTACCGCGTCCAGGTTGTGCTCCGGGTTAAGTGGTTCGCAGAATACTTCATCCAGTGATTCCTTAAGACGTTTGCGTGGTGTCAGCCGATCCACCGGATTATCCTTGAATCCGTCCGGCACCCATACATTGGTTACACAGGTCTGACCAAGCTGTTCCCCGAAGTATGCACCAATCCGGCGAGACGCCTTGCAGTGATCAATCCAGAACTTGCGAATCTCAGGGTCTGGATGACTGAGCGTGAACCCGTCACTCGATTTTTCATGGGAAAAACATGTTGGGTTGAAGTCCAGACCGAGTCCTTGTTCTTTGGCCCATTTCACCCAGTTCTCATAATGCTTCGGCTCAATCTGATCCAGTTCAACCTGCTCGTCTGTATCCGTGTAGATTGCGTGCAGATTGACTTTATGTTTGCCGGGAATCAGAGCAAAAGCTTGCTCCAGATCGTTACGAAGCTCTGCAGGCGTGGTCGCAGCCCCTGGATACTGACCTGTCACGGAAATACCACCTGTTAACTCTCCATCTTTGTTCAGAAAGCCTTTAACATCGTCGCCTTGCCAACAGTGTACGGATACTTTGATATCCGCGAGTTTGTTCAGCACCTCGTCCGTATCAATTCCGTGCTGGGCATACAATGACTTGGCTGCTTCATACGCTTGCTTGACTTGGTTATCCATCCGCAAGAACCCTCCTAATTAACGTGTAAATGCTGCCGGTACACCGCCATCAATGGTCATCATGCAACCGGTTGTTTTTTCGGATTTCGAAGAAGCAAAGAATGCGATCCCTTCCGCAATATCTCTTGGATAGATATTCACGAGCAATGTCGTCCGTTTGCGGTAATACTCTTCCAGTTGATCCGGCTCGATACCGTATGCCGCTGCTCGTTCGTTTCTCCAAGAACCGTTCCAGATCGCTGACCCTTGTAGAATTGCGTCTGGAAGAATCGTATTGACACGAATGCCATACTCCCCACCTTCTGCTGCAATACAACGTGCCAGGTGCGCTTCCAGTGCTTTCGCTGAGCTGTAGGCAGAGGCACTTTTACCCGCATACACCGAGTTTTTGGACCCGATAAATACCATGCTACCCCCAATACCCTGCTGTTTCATCAGCTTGAAGGCTTCCCGAGCCACAAGGAAATAACCTGTACCCAGTACATTCATGTTCAGGTTCCATTCTTTCAGGGACGTTTCATCAAATGGGCTGGATGTCGCCAGTCCGGCATTGTTCACGATGATATCCACTCCGCCATACTGCACCGCAACATCTGCATACGCAGATTGAACGGCTTCTTCATCGGTCACGTCCATTTTCAGCGCATAAGCACGATTCGCGCCGTATTGATCATTGATCTCTTGCGCTACCTTCTGTGCGCCCTCCAGGTTGAGATCAGCAAGCACGACATGAGCGCCTTCAGATACCAATCTACGTGCGGTTTCACTTCCGATACCGCCAGCTCCACCTGTGATAAATGCCACTTTGCGGGAGAATTCGGTTTCTGCGGGAGCCAGAGATAATTTGTACAATTCCAGCGGCCAGTACTCCACATTGTAAGATTCGTTTGCACTGAGCGATACGAATTGACCCAGGCTAGTGGCTCCACGCATAACGGCAATGGCTCTGTGATACAATGCACCGCTTACTTGCGAAAGTGCCCAACTCTTGCCTGTGTTGATCATGCCCACACCAGGAATCAGGATAACGCGAGGAGCCGCTTCGAACATGACGTCACCTTCGTTTTTGTTGCTTTCAAAATACTGCTGATACTGCTCTTTGTAGGCTGCCACGCCTTCCACCAGTTTCGCTTTTAAGCCCTCAATGTCATCCGCATCTGGCGTCCAATCAATAAACAGAGGTACCACTTTGGTATGTACCAGATGATCCGGGCAAGCCGCACCCACCTGAGACAATTGCGGAGAATCCGATCCGCCCACAAAAGCAAGCACATCCTCCTGATCATCAAAGGACAAAATCATTTTTTTGCTATCTGATACTGCTCCACGAATCGTTGGCATCACGCGTGATACGATCTGACGACGAACATCTGCTGCTAGTGCCGGGTGCTTCACACCACCGAACAAGCTTCCTTCGTCCACCCGTGCTTCGATGAATGCTTCCGCCTCATTGATAATCTTGATCGTTTGAGCGTAACATTCTTCGGATGTTTCTCCCCAAGTCACGAGCCCGTGTTTTTCCATCAGTACAAGTTCCGCATTGGGATTCGAGAATACGCTTTCAGCAATTATTTTAGATAACGTAAACCCAGGACGTACATATGGTACCCATACAAAACGATCACCGTAAATCTCTCTCGCCAATTCCTTACCGTTATGCGCACAACACAGACTGATAATCGCATCCGGGTGCGTATGATCCACATGCTTATATGGAAGGAACGCATGCAGAAGAGTCTCGATGGAGGCACGCGGGTGCTTGGCATCAATCATGCAATGTCCCAGATATTCAACCATCTCTTCATCCGACATGGATTCACGTTCAATTAATGGTCGAATGTCCTCCAGCCCAAGTCCGGTAAAATGCTTCGCTTCCATGGAACCCAGATCAGAGCCGCTGCCTTTCACATACATTACTTCTACATCACGACCACGAAAATCCTTCACTGTCGTTTTGGTAGACGTATTTCCACCGAAAATGTTACATACACTGCGATCGGTTCCAATCAGGTTGGATCGGTAAACCAATTGCTCCAGTCCTGTTGTTTTCTCAGATGCCTGCGATGCATTCCATAAACTCTGTACCATTCGTTTCCCTCCGATAATGTTTGTTTTATTCCTAATCCGAGTTTATCATCTTTGTTTTGTTTTGAAAACAAAAGATTTTAAATATAAACGGAAAAATTCAAAAACTAATATGGATTAAGCACTTTTATTAAAAAAACACCCTGACGTGAACGTCAGAGTGTTCCTGTTTCATCAGCGGATTAGAAAATCCCCGCTTTTTGGGAAGTGTTTTTAATACCATAGGTATCATTCACTACGGTGTTTCCGAAGCTCGTCAAACTTCCGTTCGGACCTGTAGCCATGTCCAGATAGTTCAGACCGGAACTGTTTCCGTACCAGGACCAGGCAAGCCAGCCTACCCCTTTTTCCTGACCATATCTCATAATGGCATACTCATCCACATCACCATTCGTGTGGTATCCCCCGAACTCACCAATGATCAGCGCCAAGCCTTTGTTCAGCACATTCTCCATATTGGCTTTGACGGTTGCAGCATCTTTGCCCGCATACTCATACATATGAATGGAGAACACGGTATTTTTCTGTGAGTCCGCTGCAAATACACTTTGTCCATAATCCACGATGGATTGTGGGAACTGTCCCCATCCGGCTGCATCCACAATCAGCGTATTTTTGATTCCGGCATTTCTTAGTTTGGGAATGGCTTTTTTGTAACCATCAGCCCACGCACTTCCATTCCACGTTCCATACCATTCATTGGCGATGTTGACGATTACCCGATCTTCTTTGCCAATCAAAGCTTCCTTAATGCTAATCCAGTAGTTCACTGCCGCATCCAACGAATTATAGTCATCTTTTCCTGTAGCGTCATGGACTTCGAGTACGGCTATCATTTTATTTTGGTTAACCACATTAATAATATTTTTAACAGCGTTCAGATCATCTTTGGTGTACAGGCTACCATTTGAAAGAACAATGCGTACCGTATTGGCACCTGTTTTGGCGATGGCAGGGATAGCGGTATTCAAATCATTTTTGAACCAGGAATGTCCGTGATTAACACCTCTCATGACAAAAGGCTTTCCTGTGGAATCATACAATTTGTTACCGCTTACATAAAATCCTGTGGCAGCAGATGCTTTGGGGGCTGCACTCCCTAGTACCATGAACATGAGAGCAGCAATAACCGTGAAGATTGTACACTTTTTCAGATTAACCATTCGTTTGGAACCTCCTGTAATTTTTTATTTATTTCAATTAACCCTGCTCTAGGCAATAAGTTAACTAAAATCGTTGGTAATAGAGGTTTTTATAGTAGTTAAAAAAACCAATAATAACCTTATTTGTTTATGTTATAAAACTTAAATATACTTTATCGATAAGGTTATGAAGTTATAATAAATTGAAAACGCTTACCAGTCAAGATGTTTTTACCATGATTAGGAATCATTTGTTTTTACATCACACAGCAAAATAAAAAGGCTCTCTCCCCTCACAATCGCTCGGAGAAAGAACCCTCTGTATTATCAACGTCAGTTAACTCTTGTTTAAGTCTTGTTTATCTGTTGTTTAATCCCTGATCTAGACTAAGCGTCCTCCCTAACTCCCGCCAGCACCAACCCCACCCGGTACTGAGGTATCACTCGAATCTGATTGAACTTCCCGATCTCCACACCCTCAAAGCGCTCAACATAAGCTTGATTCACATAACTCTCAGTCGTACCTCTTCGAATTGGCGTTATGGACAGACGTAACGCGTGATCAGCCAGCAAATGACGGGATTGCTTCAAACCAAGCATCCAGCTATGCCCATAATGAATATGGTCCGTTAACATCCGATGATGAATATGTGCTGCTGCAACGTCACCTTCATAATCAATCACAACCCACACGTCATCGACATGTTCCGGCCATATTGTGTCCAATTTCAGTGTTGCTGCATGCTCTTTCGGATAATCAACCTCTACAGCAGGTTTGTAAGGCGAAACTTGGATTGTGTACGTATCGAATACTCCTTGCTTAGACTGGGATGACACAACATATTCAGAAGCGGTAATCTGTTCTGGTGCCGGATAAAAGGATACCTCCATCTCCGGTTGCTCCACAGATGTGCATATGAGCATTTCATTCTGTACATACAAATGACTACTGCTAATCACAAGCCTTTCTTCTCCGCCCACATGGAAGCGGTAGGCATGCAATGCCTCATCACGGGTCAATGTAATGATTCGTATGACCATACCGTCGGATGTTGTGACTCTCAGATGATGGTCCTTGCCGGCAATCGGGTGGATCACAACTTCATTTCCCTGCTCAGATACTGTGCCTTTGGGCATATCCACATTTGTAACGGATGATGCATCCATAACATACTCAGGCGTCATACCTTCATGAGCATAAAAGACAGCCGTAAGCTCCTGATTTACCATAAATCGGGTCAGTGGCTGAACAGTAGCACTAATGATCTTCATTCCACTCAGATTCATATGGAAAGGAAGAATGGCTGCCATGCCGGATTTCAGCTGCATCGTTCCTTCTCTTGGATAAAAAGCAATCCCTTTGCTGGTATGCAGCTCCAATTGAATATCACGATCAGGCAATGCCACATGATCCTGATAATTATTCATGAACAGAAATCCCGAACCAGCTTGTTGACGAACAGACCAGCGCAGATCCATCATGTTCTCAGGGATTATCGAATGCTGTTCATCCGGTACAACACTTCCCATTGGCGCAAGCAGCTCACCGTATGCTTCCAGGAACATGGACAAGGTACGAATACGGTCATACGATTCACCAATACGTCCGAATTCCCCAAGTGGGGCTTGATAGTCATACGTCATTTTCGGCAATGCCTGTTCATTCATATAAGATTTTTGCCCTATCGGATTGGTACCGCCATGATACATATAATATCCGACGAGATTACTGCCGTTTGCCAGCTTCACAATGGTCATTGCCTCAACACTGTCCGCATCGACAACTGGCCGCGCGTGATAACTGACCTGCATACCGCCAGCAAGCTCACAATACGCCGCAGGATACTCCAGACTGTCATAATCCACTTCTTCAACAGGATTTATGTGCAGATCACGGAATAAATATTCGCGGCTTGGAGGCTGATTCGGAATCCATGGTGTGTACGCATACCCCGCAAGCATCGGCAACGTGCCTTCTTCAGGCACCGCAGCATTCCCCCAAGCCGTGGCTGTATAGAACATGGGTTTCATGCCGACTTCTTCGGCAATATGGCGAAGCACCTTTAGATGTTCTCGCCCGTCCCGGCCGGAGGAAATATACTTTTCACGTGTATATCCCCAGGCATCCATGGGTGCGCCAGCGTGCATGTACTCATTTTCCAACTGTACGGCTATAACGGGCCCACCCTCTTGGTGAAAACAGCCATTGAGCTGACGGGCAATCTCGCGATATAGTCGCTTGGCGTAATACAGGTATCCTTCATCATTCGATCTGACTTCAAATGGGTAACTGAATAACCAATCCGGCATCCCTCCATTGCGAACTTCTCCATGACAGAATGGACCAATCCGCACGATCAGAGGCAGCTGATGTTTGCCACACAGATCCACAAAGTGCCGCAAATTCAGATTTCCCGACCAATTAAACTCACCTTCCTGCTCCTCGTGAAAATTCCAGAAGACATAAGAAGCGATGATGTTCACCCCGCCTGCCTTCATCTTCAGTAATTCTTCCTCCCACTGCAGGTAAGCGAATCTGGAGAAATGAAATTCACCTACCACAGGAATATAGGGTTTAGCATTACGAGTCATATAATAATTGGTAAAGTCATACGACTCCCCTCGTGGGCTTTTGCCGCCACTGCCAGTCATGCGACCCGCACGAATGTCCTTATCTTCCGCATCCAATACAAAGTGAATATGGCTGCCTGCTACACTATCGTTCATGGATTATATAACTCCTTCGATATAAATGGGATATGGTTGATGATGAATAGATTATCAATTATCGATGGACGATTGCCCCTTGATGATTCGGGTTCTTCTCCAGTACTCGCTCCAACTCATCCTTTGCTTCGTTCGTCCGCCCCAGTTCCAGGAGACCCAATGCCCGCATATATCGGCAATGTTCTTCATTGCGCTGATCGAGATCATCGTCGAATACCAGAAAATCGGGCAGAGAGACCGCAAAGTAATCCATTCGGATGTGATCTTGTATATGTCTTTCGGCATAATCAATCAGTTTGTTAAAGCGTCTGTTTGCTTCCTTCGTATTGCCAAGTTTCTGCCAGGCCAGTCCCTGATAATAGATCGATTCAGGCGGTTGATCATTATAGAACATCGCGCTTGCCGGTTCGTTCAGACCGATGGATGCTCTGTGGAAATTCTCCTCTGCAGCTTGATTATTCTTCAGTTGCTGGTAGGTACAGCCCAGATAAAAGTATAATGGATTGTCTGCAGTTCCCTCCAGTTTACCTTCACCTAAGTTCTCCGGGTAAACCAAAGCCTTCTGCAACAGCTCCAATGCTAGTTCAGGTTGTTGTTTCTCAAGATTTTGCTTCGCCAGTTCCGTCAGTGCCGTAACATATTGTCCTGTAACTTTGCCTTCTCCACCCTCCCAGGGGTGAAACCGCCGGGCCTGAAGAGCTTCCCATGCTTCCTGATGACTACCATGCATATTTAATAGAGTCACCCACTCGATATACAGATCATCACGGTGATGAACCAACTCCATGTGATCTTCCAGGTGAATGATTCGATGCTCGCAGGAATACCCTATCTTCTTGTGCAATTGATCCAACTCGTAGAAGATTCGGGCATCCTGTGTATCCAACCGGAAAGCTTCCTCTAATGATGCCAGTGCAAGATCGGAGCGATTCAGCTTGTTATAATAAGCCAGTCCCAGATTCCGATGTACAGTCGGATATGAAGCATCCGCCTCGCGCGAGGTTTCCCAATGAGTGATCGCTTCCTCGTAGCGTTTACGATCATATAGCCAATTTCCCAGGTAATAGTGAGCACGCGCATCATTCGAATCCACTGCCAATACATCCTGAAGTACCAGAAATTCAAATAGCGTGTTAGGAAAACAATAATCGGTTGGAGCAGCTTTCCCCTGCTTTTGATATTCTCGGGCCTGTTCCGTATCCCCCAACTTACGATACAAGTAAGCCAGCGCATAACCAACCATCGGATACGGCTGTGCAACTTCGGATTCAACACCGGAGAGTACCTTCAGTGCTTCTTCCCACAATCCACAATCCGCGTAATCTGCGGCTACATTCAGATAATTATGAACGTCTCCTCGCATCAGACGATGGAAATGTTCACGTGCTTGCTCCGCTTTTTGCCTATCTGACGGTGTAGTAGCCCCGCTGTAAATCAGGACTAATTCATGTGCAGCTCCAAATTCAACCGGGTCCAGTTCCAATGTCTCACGCGCATATTGGATCGCCTGTTTATCTTGACCCAATCTACGCAGCAGTGCCACCTTCAGATGACGAGCCTTGTAGTTTCTGGTGTTACGAATCAGCGAACGTTCGATGTGATCCAACGCTTCGATGTACCGATGTTGACCCGTATCGATCTGAGCAAGCATGTAATACCCCGTATCCTGATACTGTGCGGACCATACAGCTTTATAGAGAGCAGCATAGGATTCTCCCTGTTTCCCCTGTAGTTTCAAACTCAGACCGAGCTGGTAAAATGCTTCACTATCATACGGATTCGTATTTTTCCACGTCAACGATTGAACGGCCTGTCTGAAATGCTTCTCCGCATCTTGAAACAGTCCTCTACGTAGCAGCAATGTGCCGTAGGCAATGTTCAGACGGATATCCGTTGCATCACGCTTCAACCCTTCCAGATAATAAGGTTCCGGTTCATACGTGGCATGCCGATATTGCTCCAGATGAAGACCCGCCAGATATAGTTGTTCATTGGTCCGCATCTCGGATGGTAGTGGGAGTGGTTTGGCCGGGTCGGGCACTTCCTGAATCTCAGAACGTTCAGGCTGATAGGTCACAAGTACTCTTCCTTCCGCAGTTCGAACACTTAACTTCAACTGATGCCATTCATCTTGTCCGCTCCACGGGAATGAAGATTTATATAGCTCCGTAGGTGAGATATTACATCTCTCATGGAGATATACCAAGGTTGGTCCTATCACTTCAACGGTCACTTGTTCAAAAACTGACGTCGCATATACCATCACGGTTACCATTCCGGTCGTTTCGTCCATTTCGAGGTTAACCGCTGCATCAATTGATGCATTTTTAACCATTCCAATTCCTTTATACGGCATAAAATACTGCGAAAACGATTTGGCTTCATAAGGCTGTAACCATGTAAAATCAGGCTGATTATCGGTATAGATCCCGGTCATTAATTCAATATATGGTCCATCCTCGTCCGTTAACTGCCGATCCCAGGCTTGCCCGAATTCCCCGTTCCCCCAGGTCCATTGTTTTTTCCCGGGTGAGATATGGTGATTGGCCACATGCAACAAACCTGCCTGAACCCCGTGGTCATAGCCGCCTACGAAATTATAATCAGATTTATAAGCCATGTAGGATGTTGGAACCGGTATGTTTTTGTATCGCGAGATATCCACGCCTTCGGAATAGTCCATCTTGTAATAGGTCCCGGTTGCGATCGGAAACCGGGATACATCCCGTTTACCATGATCCAATACAGCCGTTACATCAGGTGGAAACACGGATTGCGTATGATCATTGACGGCTACAGCTGGATTGGCCCACCATAGAAAAGTTTGAGGTGTGTTGGTGCGATTATATACCTCGGCATGGATTTCAAGATAGGCTTTGCCAGGATGTAATGTGAAGCCAGCGGTCATTTTGGTACCATACATGCGGTCAATCTCGCCCACCCAGACGGTAGCGCTTCCATCTTCATTACTGCCAAATGTATAGTCGACTGGGCCATACGTGTTGGGCCGATGATGCTGTGGCCAGTTGAATTCAATTCCTCCGGAAATCCATGGCCCTGCCAGTCCCACAAGTGCAGGTTTAATCACCCGGTTATAATATACAAAATCGTAGTCGTTGGTCCGATCCAGCGCACGATAGATACGTCCGCCCAGTTCGGGCATCAACTCGATACGTACATATTCATTTTCGAGAATAATTAGTCGATACGACTTCATTTTGGCCTCATCTTCAATGCTGTCGATCACGGGATGCGGGTACACCTTACCGGAGCTGCCCTGGTAGATTCGCTTTTCAAGAAACATCGGATTTTTGTCCGGTTTACCTGTACCATAGGTTGGAATATCTCTGGTTTCTTCCCATATGCGGACATTTGATTTCGCTGTCACGTGATTCAATTCCCTCACTCCTCGGTCTCGTATATATTGTGATCATACGCTCCAGCATGAAGGAAGAACATTGACATTAAGCGGTTCTTGATGGACGATCTTCGGATTTCCCGCATAACCAAAGAGAGTACCGATCCACCCAAATAATGCAGTGAAAGGTACTCTCTGATCAATCTTGATTAACTTATCTTCGGCGTGCAAAATCCACAAATCTGAACTTGTCCGGTCGATGCCTCGACTCCGTATACTGAAATTGACTGGCATCCTCCAGGTAAACTTGGCTCCTTACCACAACCACATTGTGGAAACCTTCAAGGTCAAGTAATTCCCTGTCCTCAGCGGTGGGTTCTTCCACCAGAATCTCTTTCTTGGCAAACGAAATGGAAAGCCCCAGCTCTTGCTCAATGTACTGATAGATGGAATCATTACAGATCTCTTTGCTGAGCCCAGGAACAAGCCGCTGGCTGATGTAATCTTTGTCCAGAATGACGTGCTCTCCATCCACTTTGCGCACACGTCTGATCTCCCAGACCTGTTCATTCAGACCAAAGTTAATTTTCTTGTACAACGCCTGATCGACCTCTTGCTCCTCGAAAACCTTCACATACGTTTGAGCCCGATGCCCCATTTTTTTGGCTAATTCCTTGAAACTAACCAGACCCGAGATGGGAAAATCGATCTTGCGAATGTCCAGTACAATCGAGCCCTTGCCTTGAATTTTCTGAATATAACCTTCTTCGTACAACATTTTTAGCGCTTTGCGAATGGTCTCTCGAGACGTTTGATAACTTTCCGATAGATCCAGTTCCGATTGAAGCAGCGTCCCTGCCTCAATCTCTCCGGTCCGAATACGATTTGCAATATCTTCATATATCCGGATAAATTTATTATTCATTATTCATCACCATTGTTCATTACCCTTTTTTTATCATATTGGCAACCATTATAGCATTAAAAACCAATCAAGCGGTAATGTCGTTACTAGCGATGCTTGCAGTATCACATGTATGATTCAATTCAATCTAGATATGACGATCGAACGCTGACGCTTTCTCAACTTGATCTGTACGGTTCTCATCCATGACTTGAATCAGCTTATTTAAGCGGAAGATCAGCGCTGCAGCTTCGGATCTGCTTAAGTGCTGCATGGGACGGAAACTACCGTCTTCATACCCGGTAATCATGTACAAGCCTGCAAGCTCTTCTACTTCTTCTTTGGCCCAATCGGATACATCAGTCTGGTCGGTAAACGCTCTTGGTGAAGTCAGCCTTTCCGGTCTGATTTTACGGACAACATTCGCTATAATCTTGGATGCCTGTTCACGTGTCACTAGCGCATGCGGAGCGAATTTTCCATTCCCCATACCTTGTACCATCTCATGATGAACTGCTGCCTTGATCTCAGGAGCGAACCAATCCTCGTCATTTACATCCTGAAAGCCATGCTGCACGTTGGCCGTCGTGTCTACACTCATCAATCGTACGATTAGTGCGGTAAACTCTGCACGCGTGATCGGACGACGTGGCTCGAAGTGGGTTTCGCTTACACCTTGAATGATATTCTGTTCTGCCAGCCAGGTGATCTGGTCTTTATTGAATGTTTGGCTGATATCGATAAATTTAATATTTTTTTTCAAAGGTACATCTGTTTGCTCCGAGGGTTCAGGTTCTGAACTCACCTCTCGGCTTTTACCGAAAGGATCTGCCGGATTTGAAGCTGTACCACCACCGCTCCAGGCGGATGGTGGATACGGAAAAGTCATGGCTGCTGCCCGTTTGCTTTCACTTCTTTCACCCGCTGAATTCTCCGTCCATACGTCCACCTCATATTGCTGCTCAGCATTCAATCCTGTCCAGACATAACTTCGCTGCGTGCCACGGTAAATTTCACGATCTTTATGGGTGATCACAATCACCTCATTCATGGATTCCAGTTCCCAAGTTAGCTTAATCGTGTTCGTACCTTGCGCTACGGCTGCTACTGTCAGTTCCTCGGAAGGTAGTGTCTCGAATTCAGGTACTTGAAGTGCCTCACCCTCCCCTGCCTCATTGAATGGAATGATTGCAAATTCAGTATAACGCTCTGCACTGTTCAAATCAGACACATGTATGGATGTCTCCGTTGTCGTTCCCACAATCTCTTCATTCCGATAAACTCGATAACCCCCAGCACCAGGAATCAGTTCCCATACAATATCTGCACCATACATTGAACGTCCTTCTACTACAGGAGGAGAAGTAACGCTACCAGGAAGGGTCATAGCAGAAAGATAGTAACCACCGTCACTACTGCCCGAGGCATTCATGGCCTTGACCGTATAAATATAGTTCACGCCTGGTTCGAGTCGCTCATCATCATAGAACACTTCGTCTACTGGAACACGAGCAATCTCCACACCGTCACGCTCAATGACAAACTGATCGGCACCTACAACCCGACTCTGTTCCAATAGAAGACGAATGCGGTCCTTCGCTGAAAGATACTCTACTTTGACAGGGGCTGCTGGCTTGGTCAGGACAGAATGCGCCAGCTTCTCCGATGCATCTCCCTGATCATTTTCTGTGTAGATCTCTATCTCGTACTGCTTGCCTGCATCGAGTTGATCAACAATAAACTCTTTTTGTTTGCCCCGGTATACTTCAATGCCATCCAGCAATACAACGAATGTTTCGTTTACGTAAGGAAAGTCCCATTCCAGTTTGGCATGATCTGTCTCCGGATATGTCATCATTTCCAGTGATTCAACATGAGGTAAGGTGTAAAAAGCGGTCACAGTCATTGGGCTGCCTGAACCAGCCGTATTATAAGGAATAACCTGCACCTGATCATATCGGGTTGCACTCGTCAGATGAGCTAACCTCATCTCTGTGATATCCCCTTCTTCAATTGTGGTGATGATCTGATCTCCGATACGTATGGTATATCCCTCCGCGCCTTGTACCTTTGGCCAAAAGATCAATCCCTCCTTTTCCCCAATCATGCTTGCATGTAAAGGTTCAATAATAGTCGCAGGCAATGTCCGCAATTGAACTTCAAAACCGGAATCATTCACCCCCGCAGCATTGGATGTTAGGATGGTGTACGTGTAATACTCTCCTGGTGTCAGTCCATCATCTTCAAATGAAGCTTGATCTGCTGAAACCTTAGCGACTTCAACACCATCCCGCATAATGATGAATTGCTCTGCTCCCCGTGTGGAGCTGCCATTCAGGTCCAGTGTCGCGGTCTGATCTGTGATGTGTGTTATACCTGCCGTCTGAGGCGCTATGGGTTTCGTTAAAACCTGAATCTGGATAGGCTCTGACTGATGACCATCTTCATTAATCGCAACAAGTTCGAATTCATACGCTGTGCCATCTAGCATGCTATTGAGATGTAAAGACGGTTCAGACACGCTCTGCACCTCTCCCGTTACCCGATTACGAATTTCATATGCAGCTGCTCCTTTTACAACATCCCAAGCCAGATCCACCGCATGTGTTCCAGCTTTCACCGTGATACTTTCTGCAACCAATGGCAACGTTTGAGTCATTATACTGAACGTAAGCGGCGCCCCCGCTCCACTCGTATTAACTGCCCGAATCACGTAAGTGTATTTTGTTCCTGGCGATAGATCCTTGTCTACGAACAGGGTCTCACTCGAATCCAACTGAGCGATTTCTCGTCCATCCCTTTCAATGACGTAATGATCTGCCCCTTGAACACCTGTGTTGCTGAAATCCAGACCCAGGCTGTTTTTTGCCACATCATCTACCGCAATCTCAACGGGTTTCTCAGGCAAAGTCAGCAGGGATACTTCCGTCGCTTCAGAACGAGTCTCCTGTCTGTTGATCGCCCATAGTTGATAGTGATGCCACGTTCCATCCTGGAGCCCTGTAATCGTTGTTTCATTCTCCATTCCTCTATAGATCTCCTTGCCATTCTGCTCAATCACGTATTCAGCGGCACCTTCCACGACAGACCAGGAAACTTTTGCATGATGTACTCCTGAATCAACAAGTACTTCGGCAGGCGACACAGGTTTGGACAATCGGATGAGCTGAGCTGTTTCACCTGATCCAGAAGCATTCACAGCCTGAACTTCCAAATCGTACTCTGTACCTGGCAACAATCCCTCAACTGTGTAGGCCAGTTCTGATGTTCTGCCCACTTCTGTTCCATTGATTTTCACAATATAGAGATTAGCTGTATCTACAGCTTGCCATGCAAGTCCCATACTTGTCTCACCAGTCGATATGACATTCAGTCCTTCCGGCCTGCTAGGTAGCGTAAGAATTGTACTACTGGTGGATGCACCGTACCCGGCAGCATTGCCTGCCTGTACTTCATAGGTATACTCACGACTGCTTGACAAGTGGTGCACTACGAGTTGTGTATCTGATATCTCATGGCTCTGTCCATCGATGACCACCCGATATTTCGTTGCCCCAACGACAGGCTCCCAGCTCAAGATCCCTGCCTGTTCAGTTACTTGAACAACGTGAAGTCCCGACGGGCTCTCTGGTAGCGTTGTTCCTGATACCGAACTGCGCATCCCCTGTCCACTTCCGTTCACTGCTTGTACATCCAGTTGATAAGATGTTCCCGAACTAAGTCCCGCAAAGACCCATTCTTGGGTTCCGGCAGGAACCATTCTCGACTTCTCTCCATTCAACCATAACTCATAACGATCGGCTCCTCGTACTGCTTCCCAATTCAGACGAAGGCTCGCTGTGGAAGCATCTGATATCTGTAAGCCGGATACCTGTCCAGGTAACGTCTTGAGCAAAGGTAAACCTGCCAACGGCCCTGGTCCTGTCTCATTTCCGGCAATTAACGTATAGCTGTACTCCGTTCCGCTATCCAGACCCGAGTCCAGATACTCCGACTGCTCTCCTTCATATATGGCTTTTCCATCGCGTGAAAGACCATAATACGTTGCAGAAGTCACTGTCTCCCATTCTAATGAAATATCATGCTCCTGAATTTGAACGGCTATAAATTCCCCGGGTATTGCCGGCAGTGTGAGGAATCCGGTTCTACTGCTACCACCTGCTCCACTTTCATTCATTGCCGTTACCGAAATGTTATGAATGGTTCCTGGAACCAGGTTGCTGACATAGGGAAGGCTACTCGGATCAGATACCGTCTGATCAAACACGGTAGTTCCGTCCGAAGTCGCTGCGATGATGCGGTAAGCATCTGCTCCTCGTACTGAATCAAATTGAATTTCGGCCAAATGGGGCTGTGAATCTACTTTTCGAACGTGCAACGTTCCGGGAGCTGCTGGGGTAGTTAATACTTGAGCGCTTACTGCATCACTTACTCCGGTATGGTTTCTCATTCTAACTTCATATTCATAGACCTGACCACCGCTTAGGGAGTGATCGATTATACTGTGGTTAGGATAATCCAGTGTCCATGACTGTCCTGTTGTTTTATTCGTTATCTCATACTGATATCCATCGGTATACCTTTCCCCAGTTGGTAAATCCACTGTAAGTTCAGCTGAAGTCTCAGCGATCTGTGTCGTTTTCACATGACTCGGTTGCTGGGGCTTGCGTTGAATTTGGTAAGGTAAAGATGTTGTCTCATATGTATAACCAGCTCTGTCCATGGTCTTGGCATGGATGTACCAGATGCCTTCCGATTCAATGGATACTTTATGCTCGTCAGAGCGAGCTTCTAGCCAATGTTCCGGTGATTCTGCACTGTTCGTAACTTGATAGAATCGTTCCAGCTCCTGAATGCCTGAGTGTGCGTCAGCATACTGAATCGTAGTGGATATGTCCGTGTCCGTCCAGCCATGTCCGTTCGGTGCAAATGTAATTGTGGGCGCGATCTGATCCACATAGGCGATTCGACTGACTTCCTTGCTCACATTACCAACGGCATCTCTTGCTCGCGCCCGAATGGTGGTAGCGCCGTTTGTACTAACTGTACCTGTATTTCCTGTCATATACGGGGCATCATTCATGCTGTATTCATAGGATATCGCTCGTTCATCCACACTACCAGCGATCGTGAATTGCACATGTTCTTTACTCCATCCTGAAGAACTCAAACGAATTACCGGCTCGGTTGGAGCAGTCGTATCGATTCGAACCGTAGCCTGAGCGGACATGCTTATATTGCCCACACGGTCAAGTGAGCGTGCATATACAATCGTTTCTCCCTCATCGGTAATTGTCACTTCGCCCGTATAATCGATCCAGGGACCTTCTTTGTTAAGTCGATATTGGCTCTTGGCAAGCCCGCTGCCTGCATCTTCACCACTGTTTATTGCAAAAGTTACATCCTGATTCGTCCAATGCTCTTCACTTAACGTAATCCTTGGTTGCTCAGGCCCAGTCTTATCGATTCTGGCTGTTACCGAAGTGGAAGCACTGACATTGGACGCCCAATCTACACTTCGTGCATAAATCTCCGTTATTCCTTCTTCACTGAGTGTAAAAGGGGTCCTGTAGTCAATCCATTCTCCCTCGCTTCCCAGCTTATACTGTGTCAGACCAATGCCACTTGCTTCGTCCATACCCTCCGTTAATGTCACAATTACTGCCGCTTTTGTCCATTCGGGCGGATTCAACGAGATAACAGGTGGCGTTGGTGCCGTCCGATCTACCCTAGCTGTCACAGCGGTTTCCTGTCCTGTATTACCAAATGCATCAATACTGCGTGCTATAACAGTTGTGTTGCCTTCACTGTTTACGGTAAACGGAGCACTGTATTCACGCCATTCTCCTGCAGGACCCACTTTCACTTCAGTCTTTTGAGTTCCGCTCAATGCATCTTTCCCTTCCTCAACCGTGACCAGAACATCTTCCTTTGTCCATGTGGATGGAGTGACTGTAACGGAAGGAGCAGTTGGACCCGTCGTATCTTTCATCATCTCTCCAGCGGATATATACGGGGTCTGTATCCCTTCGCCATTCAGCGCCGCCACAAATACTTCATATTTTCCGTCCGCGAGTCCGGTCAGGGCAAACGCTGTACGTGTTGAAGTTGATGTTCCTGATGCAAGGACCTGCCCGCCTGGACTGCGTATTTCCGTTTTGTATTGAGTGCCCGCAGGGTTGCTA
The DNA here is from genome assembly GCF_001570725.1 of Paenibacillus amylolyticus. Taxonomy (GTDB): domain Bacteria; phylum Bacillota; class Bacilli; order Paenibacillales; family Paenibacillaceae; genus Paenibacillus; species Paenibacillus amylolyticus_A. Next base: position 1,622,037 of record NZ_BCNV01000001.1, on the reverse strand, counting down.
TTATTATTCCAACTCGCAGTAACAGAGTTGCCTGATTGTGTCACTGCCGCAGTAGCGGGTGGATTGGCCAATGTATATTTTGTGGATGGAGTGGAGTACCCCGTGAAGGAACCACTTGAATTTTTGGCACGTACAGCAAAAGAATAACTCGTATTCGGAGTGAGCCCTGTCACCTGCCGACTGTTTGAAGCACCTGTATCCACGATCTGATTGGTTGTCATATTCTTCAGTTCATACGTAACGGATGCATCATTGGCCTTCTTATCCCAGTTCACCGTCAAGTTATTAGGGTTAACCAGTGTATACGTCGGCGTTCCAGGCACAACAAAACTCCTTACCGTGAAGTTAACGGTTCCTGCCGAGGATACCCCACCTTTGTCGTCCATGACCCATACTTGCAATGTGTGCGTGCCATCTGGCAGGGTGTCAGGCAACGTATAATTGGTGTTAAAAGACTGATTCGAACCCGTGGCGGTCATCTGGGTCAGAATGTTCTCGGACCCACCATCAATGGACCATTTTACGGTCAACAGGTCGCCTACATCCGTGTCTCGCGTTGTACCGGAGATCTGAAGTTGCTCACCTTTGTAGTAGGTCTGACCCGAAGAGGGTGCTGTTAGTGTAAATGAAGGCGGAACATTTTTGGGGCCAATCCCCACAATGGTCGAAAATTTGCGTGAAGCCTGATTCGCTGTTGCCTTGGCATTCCACCAGAACTGTGCAGCTGTATCACTCGCCGTCACGGTCTGGCCTGGCGTGAATGCCGAAGGTGAAGAACCCCCTGTAAGTTGTGCGCTATCCGGACTGCTGTACTGGCCCATGTATATGCGATCCGCATTCACAACATTGTACGTATTCGCATAAAAAGCCGTGACCTGAACACCGCCGCTATAATTGCGCCATCCATTCTCGATGACTTCAAACGGAGAAGCATCATTGCCATTCACCATCGTATCCCAATAAAATGTTCCACCCAAATTCAGTGCCGATCCGCTGCGGTTGATGGCTTCAAGTTCCACTTTCATGTAACCGCCCTGTGACGTGGCATTAACGATAGATACACGCAAAATATATTCAACATTGTCCTTTTGTCGGGACATTTCAATCACATTATTGTTAATTCGGTAATAATTCAGCGGCAATGTTTTGAAGTTCACAGGTGATCCATTGTGGTCAATAATCGTGGATACATTCCCTGTATCACCACCGTAAAATACATTTGTGTTCGGTAGTAACACAATTCTGTACTTACCATCACTGTTCATCTCTACTTTCACCTTAGAGGACTGTACAGCCTTCATGCTGGATGTATCGGATACAATCCCGATCGTTTCAACCGTTTCAGCCATTACCGTGGCTGCACCCCATTCAAGCAACAAGGCTTGAGGTGATAATAACGCAAATGCCAGTACCACTTTGGTTAACTGTTCCGCTTGTTTCTTCACACGTTTTCCTGATTTCTTCAACGTCTGCTCTCCTTTTTGGTACACCAAAAAAGGGAGGCACCCCAACAAAGGAACGATGTCCTAAGTTGGGGTGCCTCCCCTAACAAGTGTCATTTTTTTCTTGATTATAACGATTCAGCTCATGAATGTAAACAGTTGATGATGAACGCCTTTCTTCTTACTTCTCATCTCTGATCTTCAATAACGCCTCATCCAATGCGCCTATAACCTTGTCACACCATACATCAAATTCCGGATCTTCGGTCTGTAATTCAGGATGCGCCAGAATGTGCTCAATCGTACTTCGAATGCCCTGATCAGCTCTTGTCGTTGCTACAAATTCCGGAACAAGCCGTTTCAGTTTACTGTTATCGAACACAACGGTATTGGCTTTGTCCCCTAGCAAACCGCCGCGCAGATCCTGGTCACTGCATGCTGCCAAGAACTCGGAGGGTACATGTACCGCATGAAGCTTAACGCCCATCACGCTGGCAATAATCTCATGAATTTGATTCCACGTGACGGATTCATCTGAGGTGATATGTACCGATTCACCAATGGCATGGATATTTCCCATAAGCCCAATAAACCCTTTGGCAAAATCAGTATTGTGCGTAATGGTCCACAGTGATGTGCCGTCTCCATGGATGATAACAGGTTTACCTTCACGTATGCGCTTAAGAACCTGCCAGCTGCCTTGTGCACCATGAACACCGAGAGGTACGGATTGGTTCCCATACGTATGGCTTGGACGCACGATGGTCACTGGGAATCCTTGCTCACGATATTGTTTCATCAGATAGTCTTCACACGCAATCTTGTTGCGCGAATACTCCCAGTATGGATTCGATAATGGCGTCCCTTCCGTGATCCGGTAATCAGCCAGGGGAGTCTGATACGCTGATGCTGAACTTATAAAAATAAACTGCTTCGTTTTATCCTTAAATAAACGGTAATCTCTCTCCAATTGAGACGGTACAAAAGCGATAAAATCTGCCACAACATCGAATTCCAGATCAGCAATCAGTTCCGCTACACGTGCTTCGTCATTAATATCCGCTTGAAGTACGTTGACTTCTGCAGGCAAATCGTTATTACGATTACCCCGATTAATCAAATAAAGCTCACAGCCTTGCTGTGCAAGCATCTCCGTAATGGCCGTACTGATGGTGCCTGTCCCTCCAATAAATAGCGCTTTCATTTCGCCACCTCCTGATCGATTTTACCCACTTTTCCATGATATCACGCACCAAAAAAAGGAGCAAAGCTCGGTGACCCGAAACTATGCTCCTTCTGCTTATACGACCTTAATCGTTGCATATATCATATACATGCCGCAGTGAATCTCGTACTCTCCCTTGGGCAGATCCTTGTCGACCGTATAATAATTGGGTCCCTTTTTCATATATAGATCCATGCCAAGCTTTTGTGATCCGACTGATTTGACATGTGTCACCGACCGGGTCAGAATAAAATTGATTTTGGTCGGTACGCCAGCCTTCACCTCGATAACGTCTGGTCCAAAACCATCGTTGCTTACGTCCACATCAATGACTTCATATCCCTTCAAATCCTCCGGAGTCTCGGCTTGTGCTGTTACCGCACTTCCCGATCCCGGGGATACGTCTTTGCCCATAAAATAAACCAAAAATGATCCAAGCAGTACAACAACGGTCAGACCCAGCGTCAACCAAGGCCATGTTTTTCCAAACCAGCTTTTCATATAAACACTCCTCATTCGATGTCCCATCAATAATTAATCCACAGACGGATGTATTCTTTAAGCATACCTGATTCGCAGGACAATGAAAATGACCCCTCTGGGCTATTGTGTTGAGCAATATAAATTGAACTAAAGAATATTTACACTGGACACTCCGATGACAGAACAACCTTCCGATCGCTGTTATCCCCAGATTTTTTGATTTCCATTTTCAAGGGGTAAAATCCGGGAATAAAGGCGCAGTATATGCTTCCGATGCAGCTTTCTTTCAGAAAGCTTTTAGCTTCGCTTCTTCAGGTTATTTCTGTCCTCTCCGTTTCGTGTAAATGTTTAGTTCAATTTATCTAGAATATTTCATTAAAAAAAGCCTGATTTCTCAGGCTTTTTTACGGTTATTCCCGTTCAGGCTTCCCCATATTCCTTTTGGTATAACTCAGGAATATATCGGTGTGCTTCGACTTCGTCTCATACGTAATTTATACAACTCTGGCAGGGCTACACCAATGAGCACAATGATAACCCCAAACCATTGCAATCCACTGACATGCTCATGGAGCACGATAGAGGATAACAGAACTGCAATTGGAAGCTCTACAGCACCCAGGATTCCGGCCATGTCACCACCAATATGTGGAACGCCGATAGCGAACAATACAGGTGGAATGAAAGCACCGAAGAATCCGAGCAGCAATCCAAATACAAGCAACTGACTCCAGATCAATCCGTTAAAGAGGAATGTCGGTGGGAACAAAATGCACAGCAGGATCAATCCGCCTGTAACCATCCACGCACTACGGAAAGCTGGATGCGCTGAAGGAACTGCTTTGCCGCTGAACAATACAAACAGGGAATAACTTACGGCTGCCATTAGTCCAAGTGCAATACCCAGACCGTTGAACTCACCCAGTCCCTGTTCCAGGAAACCGGCTGCCAGCAAAGTTCCGCCGAACAAAATGATCAAGGTCAGGAACGTGACTTTGTCAGGACGTTGACGTTTGCTTATCGCCTGAATCAATACACTAATCCATGTGAACTGGAATAACAGGATAATGGCAAGTGATGCCGGGATATAACGTAAAGACTGATAATACACGAGCCCTGTAATTACCGTTGGTGTTCCAGCAGCCATCAATAGCAGACGTTGTTTCCACGTCAACCGCTTGAATACCTGTGCCACGGCTCCTGATGCTTTGCCGTCTGCCTGTGACTTGCGTTTGGTTCTAAACCGTGTGTAGAGCGCCAGCATCCAGGATAAGAGAAAACCCGTAATCAGCTGTGTTCCCACAACCTCTCCAAGTTTGTATCCTTCGCCGTACGCCAGAACCACAATCGTGGATAATATGCCATAGCTCATCGCTCCTGCGAGAACGGACAGATAATATTTCATTTGTGAATAAACCTCCTGATGATCAAAAAAGTACGTCCGCATGTTTGGTTCATGCCAAGGTCACAGACACCATCTAAATGCAAAAAATCCTAACTACGAGCAAGGAATAAATCGGTTCCTTGGCATCGTAGTTAGGAAGTATAGGCTTCCCGTAGAGACCCTCGCCCTGTGTACACTTTCGGCCTGCGAGGTTATACGAAATGATATATGCAATTTGATGTAATTCGTGTGTGACGACTTTTCATATATTACATGGGAGGTGAGATGGTGTCAACCCTATTCCGTATAAAAATTTTATTACGTAAAAACGTCATGTTCGTTTGCTACTCGAGGAATCCCACTCTAATGTTTGCTGTAAACCTTCCTTCAATCCATCCAGATCCAGTCCATCCACCGCAAAAGCCTCACGAATCAAAGGTGGTGCGACAAATTCATCATACTTGCCCAGATAAGGTGCTTCATCTTCAGCCAGTAACGCAGATGCGTCTTCAGCCGTTCGACACTCACTCATAATCTCGGCTAACAATGTTCGTTCATCTACCTTGCCTGACACCACAAAATAATATGGCTCCATGGGCACTACCGAACGCAAGGCAAGTTTCTTGGATAGATTATGCTTCATCAAACGCTCCAATGTACGGAACGATTTACTTCCCACCCAAGGAAGAACGTACATTGAATCTCCCCCTGCCGGAATCACGACCTGCTTCAACAGTCCACTTTCACGAGCTAAGCGGCGTGCCCGTTCAAGTCGATTGACGGCTTGTGGTGACAGGTAGGGATAGATGGTCGAGTCAGACAACACTTCACGCATTTTTTGTACCACCGACGTATGAATATCTCCTCCCGCGCCAAGCCATAACGTATCTACTTTACCTTTCGCGGACTTCACATACACAGCCTTGTGTTTGTGATCGACCTCTTCCACTTTCCACAGTTTGCCTGCGAGCGAGAAGCAATAGCCAGGAGGGGGTACGGTTGTAATCGATCCAATCTCTTCGGAGCCGTTCAGCACCTTATGTTCCTCATCGTCCTTAAACACTGCGTAGAAGCGATAATTATTCACGATTTTCTCACCAGTCAGACCAATGATCAACGTTCGCTCCTCTGTCCATTGCAGATGATCCGTCTCAATGAGGTAATTCAGGAATACCTGATATTGATCAGGTCTAATCAACGAAAATGGAGCCAGCGAAAGGATAGCTTCTGCAAGATCTCTCGGCTCCGCCTCCCCCATGCTTTTCAACATGCTCATCGTCTGATGGTAGAGCACACCTATGGGCATTTTGCGGGCTTCAAGCGGCTCGACCCATTTTGTTTTTACATAGAGTTCAATAACAGCAATCGCACGCATCAACGTCCACGGCATGCGTGCCGGCAATTGTGCTTCCTCATCCTCTTCCTCCGGACATACAAAAAGCATCTCCGATGCCATGTCCTCTCGTCTCCCCGAACGTCCCAGACGCTGTACAAAGCTAGACGCACTATACGGTGCACCCAACTGAACCACACGTTCCAGCTCGCCCAGGTCAATTCCCAGTTCAAGCGTGACGGTTGCGGCAGCAACTGCTGGCCCCGATCCAGTACGCAGGGCAGCTTCCGTTTCCTCCCTCAGCATGGCCGAGATGCTTCCATGATGCACATGGAATACATCACGCTCTTGCCTGCGAGCCGCGACCCGCCGCATCTCAAGAGTGGTGACTTCTGCATCGGTACGGCTGTTGGTGAAGATCAACGCTTTTTTTCGATGCGTGCTCTCATAGATGAAGTCGTAGTACGCTTTGCGTGCGTTATGAAGCTGCTCCGCCTGCTCTTCATCCTGTGCATCAGGAAAAGAGAAATGTTCCACTCGCAATCGCAGCTTGCGACCACCCGGGGAAGAGACCACATCGACACCCTGCTGCGTTCCAGCAGCAAGCCAGGATGTAGCCGCATCATAGTCACTAAGTGTAGCGGATAAGCCCACTCTTCGCGGTGTACAGCCAGCCATACGCTCGATTCTGGCAAGCTCGCTGAGTACTTGAATCCCCCGATCCGCTCCCATAAAGGCATGTACCTCATCGATGATGATATAACGCAGATCGTGAAACAGCGCCGGAATCGCATTCGGTCGATTCATGAGCAGACCTTCCAGCGATTCTGGCGTAATCTGAAGCACACCGGACGGATTCTTCATCAGTTTTGTTTTCTCGGCCTGAGGTACGTCCCCGTGCCAATGCCAAACCGGAATATTTCCTTCAGATAACAGATCCTTAAGACGCTCAAATTGGTCATTAATCAGAGCTTTCAGAGGTCCAATATACAAAATCCCAACTGATTTAGAAGGCCGTTCATATAGCTCGGTTAATGCAGGAAAAAAAGCCGCCTCCGTTTTACCAGAGGCCGTACCTGCCGCAATCAGCATATGATGTGGAGTATGAAAACAGATATTGCAGGCCTCAATCTGTGCAGGCCGAAGCGATTCCCATCTTTTTTTATAAATAAATTCCTGAACAAACGGCGCCAGCCGATAGAACGGATTATCACTCATAATTCAAACTCCGCCAGAAAATCGTCCAGATCATCCGCATTTGCGGAAGCATCTGCCCCTTTACCCGTTTCCTGAGGTTTAGCAGCCCGCTCACCAAGTAATTGAGTATACGTCACTTCGGGATTCTGGTGGAGCGTGTGCAGTACATCCATAAAGTCGCGCACCACTTCACGCGTGGTCAGCAATTCATCAGCACCCAGTCGGTTCACAGCCGTTTGCATAAAATCAACCAATTGTTCATCCGTCAGACTTGCACTGTATCCAAAATGTAAGGAATGAATCTGCCGTAGCTTCTGGAGCAGAATCAGAATCTCTTCATGCGATAACATCGCCAGTTTCAAGATTGGGCCTGTATAATTCGCGTACGCTTTGGTTGCATAACGACCATCAATAAGCCTAGAGCGAAGCGCTTCATAGCTGTATAGTCCGCGTCGTTCATCCTCCACAAATTGCGGCGTACCGCCCACAAATATGCCCAGGTGCTCCGCCTTGCCCTGCATCGTATCATTGAACATGGTCAGCAATTTCTCATAGTTGCTTTGACGGGAAACGCTATTTGTAATTTTATACAGATTCACCGCTTCATCAATAAACAGCAACAATCCTTTGTAACCAATGCGCGCTGTGAATTCAGACCACAACTTGAAGTAGTCGTACCAGTTGTCATCGTCAATTATGACCCCAACAGCCAGTTCTTTTTTCGCTTCCGTTTTGGTTGCAAATTCTCCTCGAAGCCAGCGAAGTGCCGCCTGTTTGCGATCATCATCAGCCAGCTTGTACCCATTCCAGTAGGACGCCAGTACTTTGGCAAAATCAAAGCCGTGAACCAGATTCTGCATCTCCCCCGTCACCGCATAAATCTGTTTTTCTACCTCAAGCGGCAGAGCGGGATCATCGGGGCGCAGGTTCTGACTCTGCATCGTGGATTGTTGCAGTCCGGCGATCCATTTTTGCAAAATCGGCTCCAACGCTCCCCCATCCGGACGTGTACGTGTAGACAGACGAGTCATCAGTTCGCGATATGTCGCAAGTCCCTGCCCCTTGGTTCCCACCAATCGTCGCTCTGGTGAAAGATCAGCATCTGCCACAACGAAATCACGATCCATCGCATAGTTGCGAATCATCTGCAAAAGAAAGCTTTTACCGCTACCGTAACGGCCGGTAATGAGTTTAAACGCTGCCCCTCCCTCGGCAATATTGTCCATATCCCGTAAGATGGCTTCCACTTCCGGTTTCCGGCCGACAGCAATCTGCTCCAATCCAATTCGCGGGACAACACCCGCCGTCAACGAATTAACAAGTGCGGTGGTTAGCCGCTTCGGTATTTTAAGTTCTGTCACTGCGTATCACCTCTTCACATGTTCGAACACTTCTATATAATAAGGAACAATCCGGTCACCATCGATCAGAAGATCACCGATCGTTTCCATAGCCACATCATTAAGTTCATCAAGCAGAAGCGTAGGCATCGTTCCATATTGCTCAGCCAGACGCATCAGCTCCGTATCAGGATTATCACCAAGCAGAACATGAATCGTTTGTACCTGCTGAGGGGATAGTTCCTTGGCAAAAAGCAGCCATTCTTCATCCAGATCAGCCTCAGCAGACTCGTCCCACAGCAACGCAATTGATTCTGCTGACGCTCCTGTTGCAATCTCTACTGCGCATGGCTCCGACTCTATGGAACCTTCAGTTGGAGTGATCTCATTCCTTGCTTCTAGCGCATCTACTAAATTACTTGCAACTTTTGCGTTGTTATCCTCTTCATCCTTCACTTCAGATGAGTGATCATCCTCAATTGTAAGCGCCAATCGCACGTACTCACTTTCCTGCTGTAATGATGCCAATTTCTCTGTATCAATCCGAATCATCGGTTGCTCCACAGCCTCAGCCTGCTCGGTCGCATATGCTTTGTCCAAGTAACGTTCAATCAAATTCGCAAGTTCGGGTTCAAGCGTCTGTCCTCGCAATCGGCCTCTGAATCCGAGCAGTTCACGAAGTTTATTTTCAGTACATCGGTAGATCCGCGTAACCATCTGCACAAAATCAGCCTGCTCACCTATGGGTATATATCTGAACGATACCGATCTTCCATAGATCGAATCATCATAGACTGCTTTGCGAAACAGGATGCGCTCCACCGTGCGTTCATCGTTGGGTTGAAACTCAGACAGTAGTCCAACTTGTCGCGTACGTTCCAGGTACGAATCAACCAAGGCCATGACGCGTGGGATGTACTGCTCCATCACCTCTTTGCCGCCATCTCTGTAGAACTTGCTAAGTGTAATATCGTAATCATAATACCTTTGCAGCACATTCAGCGAGATATCCGATACCTTTTCCTGTAAAATACGTTGCAACTCCATATCCAGCATCTCTGCTGGCAAATATCCGCCCGAAAGACCCATGACCTCGGATAAAGACATCTCCATCTGATGGACCAGCACATAATCGACCATCCACTCTTGCATATATATATTTAATTGGGGCAGCCGTTCACGGTAGTTCACCCATAGCTGCTTTAATTGATCATAACCATCTTCAGGATTCTGCCAGCCAATGCCGTTAATTAACTCGTAGATATGAACAAATAGATAGGACAGATCGGTATCCGGGTAACTCCCCTGACGAACTTCCTTCCTCCAATACAAATACCACTTGCGCTGGGCTTCGTTCATCACGCCATACGTTGGCCAGTAACTCATGAAGGGAACCCACGGGGATACATTCACCACCATCTCTGCCCACTGCTTTGCTTCCTCTACAAAACGTTTCTCCGAGGACAATATGCCTCCACGATGTTGCATCGTATCATGTGCAGACTGCACAATGGTTGAACGATCAGGAACCGGAACAGCTGCTGTTTCAAGTTCTTCGCTCAGATCTATTTCCATAAATTCCAATTGTCTTGAATTGTCTTTCATAGAACGTTATCTCACCCTCCTCCAAGACAGAATACGAACAAGTGTATCCATAGGGATCATTATAACACTTGTCCTGTGTCTGCGGTGACGAAATTAAGACATTCTTGGGCACAAAAAAGAGGGCATTTCTGCCCTCTTTTCATCATGTATTTTTAACTTCTTCACAAATTGATGATATCTTGGTCAAAATGATCGTTGCACAGGCGTAATTACACGACAATTGCCCGATTCTTCCCTTCACTTTTCGCTTGAACCAGCGCTCGACTGGCTTTTTCAATCAGATCGGATGCATTGGAATGCTCATCTGGTACCAGTACTGCACCACCGACACTAACAGTGACGACTCCACTCGGACCGGATGATTCCCTTTGAATCTGTAGAGCCAGAACGTGCTGTCTAATCTCTTCTGCCAGTTTAACTGCATAATCAGACGTTGTGCTCTTCAATTTTAGCATGAATGTACCTCCGCGAAGACGAGAGATCAAGGCATTATGCTGTTCGCTAACGACCGTAAGCACCTCACCGATCCATTGTAGACAAAGGTCGCCTCCCTGAAGGCCATAAGCTGCATTATATGATCGGAAATCATCAATATCTATAATGAGCAGTCCCAGACTACATTTTTCCTGTAAACAGTCATCCCAGTCATCCTGAAGCTGTGACCTGAACACCGCTTGAATCGGCATATCTGTTAACGGATCTGTGTTCAGATAATTTTGAAGCTGGCTCGTCGTTTCCGAGTAGCTGTCCTGTTCATGGTGGGACGCTCCACTGTGCAGTAGTACCATTACAGATGGCTTGCCCGCATGCGTAACAGAAGCAAGTGTAATTTCAAGCAACAATGAAGTACCTGCAGCTGTAGTAAAATACGACTGGCTGGTAATCAAACTTGTGTTATTGTGTTGTAATTCTTCAAAATTCTGTTGCAACGTGACTCTCGTTTTGTCAGGTACAAATTCTCTGAAGTCCTTGCCTGTCAGGTTTTTGGAACTCTCGAACCCGAGCAACTCAGCAGCCTTCGTGTTACAGTAGATGATCTGACCGTCAGTCAAAGTAAAGAATGCCACAGGCGAGTAATCCATCAACTGCAAATAACGCTGTTCATTTTGTCGCAAAATACGAGCATTCTGAAGCGCCTGTTCTTCGGCCTGAACCAACTGATTCTCTGTCTGGCGCCGTACAATGGTTTTGAGTAAAGGTAATACACTCAGCTCTTTCGTTGTCCATGGATAGGAAGTCGATTTTACAACCTCACGCCATTTCTCAAATGATTTACGAGGGGACAGCCGCATGCCGTCATCCGTTTTAAGCACCGCCTTGGCTGGATCACCCGCCCATTCGACAACCTGAACGACCTCCGGTCGGAACCAGATCATATAGTTATGCTGTCCAGGCGAAATGGCAACATAAATAACCCCGGAAGCCTTATCCTGATAAGCTTTGGACGTCTCATACTCTAAACTCAGTTTCGACGTATGATAGCTGTAATCCTCAGCCTTTCCTGCAAGCCAACCTGCCAGTTCACGAATCTGTCCACTGTTCGGAGTTTCTCCATACAACAACAGCTTGTCCTGGTAACAGATCGCTGCTCCGGCAGCATCCATCAGGTTCAATACCGTCTCTTCTTCTCCCTGTAATTCCTCAAGGACTCGGGCAGGACTTGTGTTTCCAATGAAAATGTTGGCAATCCGTGAAGCAGCTTCACGAGACTGTATCTCCGATTGATAATCATCCAACTGCTGACGCTGGAATAATTCATTCGAGAAGAACGCCCCCAGGAAATTGCACAGATTCCGTACGCGATGGGGGACATATCTGGCCGAATAATGATGACAGGTAATGAGTCCCCACAGTTGATTGTTATGAATAAGCGAGATCGTAACCGTCGCACCCACACCCATATTATGCAAATATTCGATGTGAAGAGGAGACACGCTACGCAGGACCGACAGACTCAAATTCAGCGGTTTGCCTGTGAGCGGTTGGAGCGTAGGCACAATCTCCACGGGTTTATAATTGACATTCACAATGGTCCGCAACCAATTGCGAAGGTACAATTCCCGAGCCTGTTTTGGAATATCCGAGGCCGGATAGTGATGTCCCAGGAATGGTTCTAGTTCCTGCTCACGCGCTTCAGCAATAACTTTCCCGTTCCATTGCTCGTCAAACTCATAAATCATCACTCGGTCATAACCGAGCATTTCCTTCACCTGTTCAGCCGCAATCTGACTTGCTTCCACGCGACTGTCTGTACTTTTGATCCGACCGAAGAATCGGGATATCCATTCAAAGTCAGTGGTCTCCATGTTTTCTTTTTCATAGAAAGGCTCGATCTCCAGAATAAGCAGCCCTTCGCTTTCATGAAGAACAGAAGAGAATATCCGGTCTTCACCGGATACGTTAATGGTCAGATCCATGTAATGCAAATCAGAGGTTACAGCTGCATTGAAGCTACTACCCAACAGTTTGCGTACAGCTTCCTCTCCGATCAGATTTTCCAAAGGCATGCCCAGAACATCCTCATAGGCAATACCCAGATGATCCTCCGTATTTTGGCTACACTGAACGATGGTTGGCGTATGACTGGTATTGATGGCCAAAAGCACACCATGAGGTTGAATAAAGCCGGGGATATGAATCGGTTCTTTATCACAGTTATTCAGATCAATTGGATCATTCGTGTATGTTCCCTGTTGAAGCAATGTGCGGTTCAATAAATTTTGTTCTTTCTTGGACTTCGGTTCGGCCATAGCCTGGAAAATCCCCTCTCATGATGTTATATAAGTTGGAGTGATTATTTCAACTTATATAGATACCTTATAAATGTGAAAAAATCTGCCCTACAGGCGTTTGGGTTGATGAAAAGGGATGTTACTTGTCCGTATTAATCCACTGGTCCAGTAGTCGGAATGTCTCTGATGCACTGTGCACCATGTTATCATGATCTTCTGGAGTACTGATGGACTGCTGCAGCAAACCCATAAACTCACTCCATCTTGTTCTAGTCTCTGTACCATAGGCGTTGAAATATTCCAATCCACGATCAGCTTCAATCGGCAGGAACTGCGACAAACGCTTGGTCATAATCTGTCCACCGTTCGTGGAGCCCTCAATTACATACAGATATCCAAACAAACGCGCAGGTGTTGAAATATCCGGCAATTCTTCACAGAGCGGAAGTTGGCTGATTTCCTCTTCACTTGCACCCAGATTTCGTAAATCTTTTTCCAACAGTCCAGCCTTGCCTCTAATCTCGATATCCAATCCCGTACTTCCCCAGAAAGGCTGTTGAACAGCCTGATCTTCCAGCGGTTTCAGGAATCCATAAAATTTTTCTAAATATGTTCTATATTCTTCTATAGTCACAGTTTGATTCATAATGGCTTTCGCATAAGGGTTCTGTTCTACTTGTCTGTGATAATGAGCTGTCTCGCTCTTCAGACGTTCCATAATATTTGTTGATGTCATCGTAGTTATCCCCTTTCACAATCTGTTCTGTATATGCAAATTCATGCTTATCCTCATTTGAATCTCATCGTGCCTTAAAATAGAACGACTTGCGCCGCAATCAGCTCCATTAATGCAGACAAAGACTCTATGTAAGTATACTTATTCTTGTTAGAGAAAACTATATGAATCCAACATCGGTACACATCTAATACATTCCTCCGTTGTTATCATAACTGACTGTAAACTGTATGTTTTAGTATTAACCGCAAACAGTAAAAATGACCCCTATATTCTGGAAGACAGTAGATTTCAGATGTCAAAATGGTACACTACCTTTATATCCTGTCATTGGAGGAATGCATCCTATGGACCTTACTGTTCAAGACATTGTACTTCATCTCACAGCTAACATTGAATTGCCGGAAAAAACGGTGGATCAGCTCATTACGGGATCACTTGATCGAAAGGTTACAGGTATTATCATTGCTTTTATGCCCACACATTATGTTATTGAACAAGCCATACAGCACGGTGCTAACTTGATCATTGCGCATGAATCTCCGTTTTATAACCATCACAGTCATACGGATTGGCTTGCAAATGATTCGGTTTATGTGGACAAAAGAAAGTTGATCGACGAAGCAGGCATTTGCATCTATCGATGTCATGATATCATCCATAGGTTTCAACCGGATGGTATTACCGAAGGACTGATTCAGGCCTTGGGGTGGTCCTCTTATGTGGAGCAACGACTACCTGAAGCAGACATTCTTTCTTTTCCGGAAGGAAGCACCGTTGAAGCTATTGCTCACCATGTGAAAAGTTGTCTTGGGATCGAGTATGTACGCGTTGCAGGCAATGCGGAATTAGTCTGTAGACGCGCAGCGGTCTTGGTAGGTTTTCGTGGCAATGGCCCTGTAACGATTCCCTTGATTCAGAACGAGCAATTGGATCTCATCATCGCTGGAGAAGGATTCGAATGGGAGACACCAGAATATATCCGTGATGCCGTACAACAAGGCAAGTCCAAAGCACTGATCATGATGGGACATGCCGAGAGCGAGGCTTCAGGGATGAAACTTTTGGCAGATAGTTTGGCAGAACGTTTTCCTGAATTCTCTGTTCGTTTTGTAGGTGAGAAGCCTTTGTATACTGTGATCTAATACTAGATTCAATTTGTACGGAGAGTATCTAACTGATTGTTGGTTTCTAATCTCATTGCCCAGCGTACCTCGGAGCTTTACATACTTTCTACGCTCCGGGGTCGAGTCGGCAGACACTCTTTTCATTTCTTGGATAGTTTCTTGGCTAGCTAACGAACCTGACACACTCTATTTAGCGAATATTTGCCGATTTTCAGAAGTGACGAACCGTAGCCAACCTATTCCTCCATTTCCCCTCTTTTATAGCCAATTTCTACTCAATATAGCCCATTTAACGTCACTGAGGTTCGTTAGATTTCTCAATTCAGTCTAGACTTTAGAATAAGGTGTTACAGGTTCATTAGAGATTATGAAATATGAGTACTAAGCACATATGCCGCGCATCTCTTCATGCCCCATCTGGATTTTCGGGGTTCTTTATTGTACTCTAAATGCTGTGACTTCAGAGCTTAGGACATTTGTCCTTGGCGTTTGGGATGAGTTTATCATTAAATAGAAGTCGAAGTGATTGAATAAGGAGCGTACATATGAGAGGAATTATTTTTGCATTACTGGGTGGTGCGTGTATCACGCTGCAAGGGGTTGCCAATACTCGGATTAGCACGGATATGGGCACATGGCAGGCCGCTACGATTACACAACTAACAGGCTTCATATTAGCGGCGCTGATCCTGTTGTTCGTTCGTGACACCAACCTTCAAGGACTTAAACAAGTGAAACCCATGTACCTGGCTGGAGGTGCTTTTGGCGCCGTCATTATTTTCAGCGAAGTAACGGCCATTCAGCAAATTGGGGTTACTTTCACGATCTCGGCCTTGCTCATTGCGCAGCTGTTCCTGACTTTTCTGGTGGATAGTAACGGATGGTTTGGCGTGGTGAAACAAAAGATGAAACTGCCGCAATTTCTGGGCATTGCCTTGATGATCACGGGCGTTATCATTATGAAACTGTAGCTTTTTTGAGAATATCGTCGGGGGTGAACAACAGCGTGGAAGAAATTCATGACGAGCAACAATTAACTCAATATCTGGAGCAATATCAACTCGAAACGGTATTTCACGAGCCCCTGCGTCCACATATGAGGTTATGCTACTTCGAAAAGTGTGAACTGATCTGTCGTGAAGGGGAAGCTTCCGAATATTTGTACGTACTGGTCGAGGGTAAAATCAAGATTTTCACCACCTCTGCTCAGGATAAAACGCTGGTGCTTTGTTTCAAAACACCGCTTGAAGTCGTTGGCGACATAGAGTACGTCCGCGAAAGCGATATTGTCAACACGGTTCAGGCCGTATCGCCTGTGGTGATGCTTCGCATTCATTATCAATGGCTCGCTGAGCTTGCCAGCGATTATGCACCGTTGCTTAAATTTTTACTGAAAATCATCTCACACAAATTCTACATTGACTCAAACTTTTCCAATTTCAACCTGATGTATCCCGTTGAGGTTCGTCTAGCCAGCTACCTGCTTTCCATTTCGACAGAAGAAGCCGGCAACGTCGTTCATGAAGAGCTGGACGCGTTCAATCTGACTGACATTGCAAATCTGATCGGCACCAGTTACCGACATCTGAACCGGGTCATTCAGAAGCTCTGTACGGACGGGTTAATTGAAAGACATCAAGGATTGATTATGATCAAGGATCGGGCGGGTCTAAGGGAAATAGCAGGTCACAACATTTATGAATAAGGAGTTCGACAACCATGTTAATCACAGGTATTTCGCTTGCACTACTGGCAGGTGCACTTGTCAGTCTGCAAACGATTTTTAATAGCAAAGTCAATGAACGCACCGGTTCATGGTCCACAACAACAATGGTGCTTTTCACCGGATTCATTGCTTCATTCCTCATCTCTCTGCTAGTGGAGGGCAAAAATACATTCAGCTTTCAGCATATGCAACCCTGGTACTGGCTCAGTGGAGCCATCGGCGTTGGTGTAGTATTCTGTCTCGTGCAAGGGATGAAACTACTTGGCCCAACGTATGCTATCTCAATCGTGCTAACATCCCAACTCAGCTTTGCTCTATTGTTTGATTCCATGGGGTGGCTCGGTCTGGAGCAAATTCCTTTTTCGTGGAATCAACTGCTCGGTGTACTTGTCATTGTAGGCGGAATTGTGTTGTTCAAGTTCGGTGGGGGGAAATCGGAAAAATCAGAGCAGTCCCCTGGAACACTTCAGTCTGACTCATAAACAATCAAAAAAAGAGTGTCCGTCCAATCCTGGAGATTGGTCAGACACTCTTTTTGGCAATCAAACCATGTATCGCTTTGTTCTCTTACACGAACTCTACGTTATGGTAGACCTGCTGAACATCTTCAAGGTCCTCAAGCGCATCGATTAGTTTCTCGAACTGAGCTTGTGCATCCTCTGGAAGTTCAATATGGTTTTGCGCAAGCATCGTCAGCTCAGCTACTGTGAACTCATTAATTCCCGCAGCTTTGAATGCTTCTTGTACAGCGTGGAATTGATCCGGTTCTGCATATACAATCACAGCATCGTCTTCGTCCACGATATCACGTACATCCACATCTGCTTCAAGTAAAAGTTCCAGTACTTCCTCGGAGTTTTTGCCTTCTATACCGATAACCGCTGTAGGATCAAACATGTAAGCAACAGAACCGCTGACACCCATGTTGCCGGCATTTTTGTTAAACGCAGAGCGCACTTCCGGCGCTGTACGATTTACGTTGTTCGTAAGTGCATCAACGATGACCATCGCACCATTCGGTCCGAAGCCTTCATAACGCAGCTCTTCATAGTTCTCATCCCCGCTGCCTTTTGCTTTTTCCATCGCACGATCAATGATGGCTTTGGGTACATTATACGTTTTGGCACGTTCCAGCACGACTTTCAGTGCACGGTTCGCTTCCGGGTCCGGTTCGCCCTTCTTGGCAGCTACATAGATCTCAACGCCGAATTTAGCGTAGACCCGGCTCGTGTTTGCATCTTTTGAAGCTTTTTTTTCCTTGATATTATTCCACTTACGACCCATATCGTTTCCGCTCACTTTCAACATGTAATCTGCTTTCTACTATGCCATTATATCTTGTTGAGCGTACTTCAACAAGTTAATACACACGAAAAAATGGGAATAACGCCGGTGATTATCCATCTCCGTTTGAAGTTTAGCCATAGTTTATCCTCATATAAATCTCTCTACAGCAACTCCCGTTATCTCTATTCCGCTGATATATAGTAAGCAAAAAGCACTCCGTAAGGAATGCTTCCGCCCTAAATCAGTCTTAACTTCAGTTTATCTTACCCGGTCATTTAAGCATGAAATTGTCGACCATCCAGCACTTCTGGAACATATCCCGCACGAATGACAAAATCTCCGAAATGTTCACCTTCATTGCGCTCTTTGGCATATTGATTCACCATTGGAGTCAACGTGTCCAGAATCTCTGTTTCGCCAATGTTTTCTTTGTACAGCTTATTCAAACGATGTCCGGTGAAGCTGCCACCGAGATACATGTTGTATTTACCCGGCGCTTTACCGATAAATGAAATCTCCGCCAGCATCGGTCTTGCGCATCCATTCGGGCAACCCGTCATCCGAATGACAATCTCTTCGTCTCTCAGCCCAGCTTCGTCCAGTACAGGCTCCAGTTTGTCGATCAAAGATGGCAAGTAACGTTCGGACTCAGCCATTGCCAGACCACAGGTCGGAAGTGCAACACAAGCCATCGAACTTCTGCGCAGCGCAGAGTAATGCGCACCATCGGTCAGGTTGTACTGCTGAATGAGTGCTTCAATCTTTTTCTTCTTCTGGCTGCTAATATTACCGATAATCAGATTCTGGTTCGCTGTCAGACGGAAATCACCCGTATGCACTTTGGCAATTTCACGCAGACCCGTCATGAGCGGATAGCCGTCAACATCCTTTACACGACCATTCTGAATGAACAGCGTGTAGTGCCATCTGCCATTATTGCCTTTTACCCAACCATATCGATCTCCGTTGGTCTCAAAATGATACGGACGTGCCACATCCAGTTTCCAACCCAAACGGGTAGTCAACTCTTCGATAAACCACTCCACACCACGGTCATCCAGCGTATATTTGAAACGAGCATGTTTACGAACCGCACGATCACCATGATCGCGCTGAATCATGACTGTTTTCTCCGCAACATCAATCATTTGCTCCGGTGTACAGAACCCAATAACTTTGGAAACCTGAGGATAGGTTTTGGCGTCACCATGAGACATCCCCATGCCACCGCCAACGGAAACGTTGAAGCCTTGCAGCTTGCCGTTCTCCACAATAGCAATAAAGCCAAGATCCTGTGAAAAGACGTCCACATCATTGGATGGCGGTACAGCAATGCCGATTTTGAACTTACGTGGCAAATATACTTTGCCATAAATAGGTTCAACTTCTTCATCCGAATCCTGGGAATCAATCACTTTCTCGCCGTCCAGCCACAGCTCATGATAAGCCCGCGTGCGAGGATCCAGATGATTGCTCACCTGACATGCCCACTCATACACTTCGGCATGCACATCGGATTGATTCGGATTCGGGTTACACATCACGTTACGGTTGACGTCACCACATGCAGCCAGTGTGCTTAGCAACGAATCGTTTACTTCGCGAATGGTGTTTTTGAGATCCCACTTCAGTACGCCATGCAGTTGAAAAGATTGTCGTGTGGTCAGACGAATCGTCTCGTTTGCATATTTATGTGCAACACTGTCCATCATCAACCATTGCTCTGGCGTTACAATGCCCCCGGAAGCTCGCACACGCAACATGAATTGGTATGCAGGCTCCAGCTTGGATTTGTGACGCTCATTACGCAGGTCACGGTCATCCTGCATATAGCTGCCGTGGTGTTTCATCAGACGGTTGTCGTCCTCTGGAATCGCACCTGTGATGCGATCAGCCAACGTTTCAGTCAGACTTCCGCGCAAGTAATCACTTTTGATCTTTATATCTTCCACATCACTATTCGTGCGCTGTGGGTTAAGTAAGTTATTATAAACCATGCTGCTTTCTCCTCTCGTCTCTGCGGGATGGTGCAATCCGGCTGGGCCGGTTATTAATAGACATCCCGCTGATAACGTTTCTCCTGCTGCAACCGTGTCAGATATTCCGATGCCTGCTCAGGCGATAAACCGCCTTCTTGTTCAAGAATCGTGGTGAGCGCAGCATGCACATCATGTGCCATTTTTTTCTCGTCGCCACAGATATATACGCTTGCACCTTCCTGGAGCCACTGGTACAGTTCTTTGCTGTGTTCCAGCATACGATGTTGTACATACACTTTCTGTTCCGTATCACGTGAGAAGGCTACATCCATCTTAGTAAGCACACCATCTTTGAGCCAACGCTGCCATTCCGTCTGGTACAAGAAGTCGGTGGAGAAATGCTGATCTCCGTAGAACAGCCATGTCTTGCCCTCTGCTCCTGTTTCTTCACGCTCACCAAGGAAAGATCTGAACGGCGCTACGCCAGTACCTGGGCCAACCATGATGATCGGCGTGTCTGGGTTCTCAGGCAGCTTGAAATTCGGGTTATGCTGTATATATACAGGCAGGGTGTCGCCAGCTTCGATTCGTTCAGCCAGATGAACCGAGCATACACCGTAACGCTCTCTGCCACGTGCTTCATAACGTACCGTACGAACGGTGAGATGAACTTCGTCCGGGAAAGACTTCGAGCTGCTCGCGATAGAATACAGACGTGCCGGAATTTTGCGAAGAACAGCTACGAATTCCCCAGCAGGAATGCCTTTCAACTGATAGTCCTGAACCAGATCCAGCAGATCACAGCTGTTCATGACTGTACGGAATTCGGAATCATCTGCGAGCAACGCTGTCAGACCGCTTCCCGGATTCAGCTTCGCCAGTTGTTCCACGACCGGTTTCGTTACGGCTGTAATCTCGAAATAACGCAGCAACGCTTCATGCACAGATGCCTGATCCCCGTTTTTATTCACAGTCACGCGCTCATCTGCATTCCATCCCATGGCTGCAATCAATTCATCCACAAGACGTGGGTGATTCTCAGGAAATACCCCAAGGCTATCACCAGGCTCGTAATCCAGATTGGACCCTTCCAAAGACAACTCAATGTGACGTGTTTCACGGTCCGAGCCTCTGCCATTCAGATTGAGATTTTCTAGCACCTCACTCTTGAATGGATTCGTGCGGTCATATTCGGATTCCCCGCCGCTCACCGCAGCTGTAACAGCTTCAGTAGTTACTGTGCCCGCAGCACCAGATGTGCTGCTTAATGACGCCAGTACTTCATTCATCCACTCCGCAGCTGCTTCATCAAAATCAACATCACAGTCCACGCGCGGTACAAGAGCTGTACCACCCAACTCCTGCAATCGTTTATCGAAGTCCCTACCTGTCTGACAAAAGAACTCATAGGAGGTATCTCCGAGAGCCAACACCGAGTAACGGAGTCCTTCGAGCTTCGGAGCTCGTTTGCTGTTCAGGAATTCATGCAGCGGAATCGCATTATCCGGTGGTTCACCCTCGCCGTGGGTACTAACGATGATAAGGAGATTTTCAATTTTCTTGAGTCCGTTCGGTTTGAAATCTCCCATCGATGATAACGTTACCTGAAGACCTTGCTCTTCAAGTTTCTTGGCCAGCTTCTTCGACAGGCCACTGGAATTCCCGGTTTGTGAACCGAAGAGTACGGTCACTTCCCTGGACACTGGCGAAGCACTGACAGGTGCAATACCTGTAGTTGGTGCAGCCTGTACCAGGTTAGCTGGAGCCGCTATTGTCGCGCTTGCCTGGATTGCTGCAATATATCCACTCAACCAAGTCCGTTGTCCATCGGTCAATGTAGGAATAAGACGATTAAGCAGTTCAACTTGTTCTTGATTAAAAGGGCTGTTTGTCACTTGAAGTTCCACTTTTTGCCACCTCGCGCATTGCTTCGATTTTAATTCCGACTAAAATGATCACATTAATTAAATTTCTTCTCTCTAAAACCTAACACACCGGGTGTTTAGGGTCAATTTCAATGATTTTATGACATTTATCAGTTTCGCTGATAAAGGAACAATATGTGCGAATCCATCTCTGTTAGGGTAACGCAAAAAGACTTACTCCAACCTAGGTTTCAGGTCAAAGTAAGCCTTCTTTTTCACACGCTCCGATTCTGATGTATCATTACTTATTCCATATGAGTTTGCTCATCATCGCATATAGCAACGTAGCCGATTCAGCTCGGGTCGCTTCGGCAAGAGGTTTCACCTCACCGTTGTACCCGTTGGCGATGCCCAAATTCACAAGTAATGCCACACTATCCCGGGCATAAGAGCGAATCTTGGAAGCGTCGCGGAAACGAGTGAGATTATCTGTTGCAGACATCTCGGAGTCAACCAGTCCAGCCGCTGCAAGAGCTCGCACTGTCAACGTCATCATTTCCTGACGGGTGATCGTGGACTCTGGCAAGAAACGCCCGTCACCAGTCCCCCCGGTAATGCCGAGCGAACGCGCAGCTGTAACTGCTTCGTAGTAAGGAGCTTTTTCGTTTACATCAGAGAACGCATTTCCGGAAGCCGTACTCAAGCCCAGCGCTGTCATTAGCCACTGTACGTATTGACCACGGGTCATCTCCTGTTTTGGATGCAACTGAGTGGAATCTCCGCTTGCCTCGGCATCAATCACACCTCGGACAGCCAATGCCTCCATCGCTTTCTTGGCCCACTGCACTTCTGCAAGATCTGCGAATGTCTGCTCTACAGAGACAACAGCATAATTTCCTGTAAGTGATGTTACGGAAAATACAATCTGCCCGCTATTTGAATCATAGTGACTTTGCGGCAACGGGGTTACCACATCGTTCGCGTCAATGGCAAACGCTACAATCCGATCCTGCTGAGCATTTGGCGATGATTGATAAGGCAGTCGAAGCGCCAACTCGCTTCCTGATGGCCAAGTCTGACCCTCCAGTTGGAGTTCAAGTTGAACCCCATGCTTCGTACCAAGCTGATCTGCGACTGTTTTCGGTAGCTCCGTTCTGACCAATCGGATTAACGCAATACCGTCACTAACCGCATCCTTCGTTAACAGTGTCGCAGGAAGCTCCAACGTCCCCAGCTCAGTTACGATGTTGAACACATGTGATTCATTTTGATCCAACAACGCAGAGGCAGGCAGAGACACTTCATATGCAGTTGCTCCCGAGATCGGCTTCAGTCGAAGTTCAACCAAGCGCTGACCCGCTTCTGTTGTAGGCGCAACTTTGAAAGCCTCTTTGATGGTGGAAGCATCCACTTTAGACTGCACTACACCCTTCTGGTCAGATTGCCCCTGCAACTCCAGAACAGTACGGTCTTTCTGTGGTTCAGGTTGTGATGCAGGATTCTCCGCACCTGGACTACCATTTCCTGATTGTCCACCATTGTTGCCTGAACTTGAACCATTTCCTGGATTAGCACCTGAATTTCCGCCTGGACTACCTCCCGAACCAGGGTTACCTCCGGGGGAAGGAACAGACGCGGGTACCTTCACCGTCAAAGGCACAGTCAGAGCTTTACTGTCGTCAGAAGTTCGAGTTATTTCCAACGCAAGTAGTACCGTTGTTTCCATTGATGGCGGGACAATCGTTCCATCGGTTTGAATGACAGACGGTACCGAACTGGAAGCGATCGTCACCGTGAAACCTTGCGGTACTACCGGTAACTTCAGTTTTTTTGCACCTGCGGAAGGCTGTTCTAGTGCCGTGATGCCTGTAGCTACATCAGCAGCGGTCTGCTGAACCGTAAGTACCTGATATGCGGAAGATAGACCGCTCACGGATTGCCCAGACGCATCAAAAGCTTCCACTTTGTAATAGTAATCTGTGCCGGGGTTCAACTCACTGTCCTTGTATTCTCTCAAATTACCGTTATAGACCACCTTATACTCACCTTGCTCACGATCTGAACGGTAGAGCTTGTAGCTTGCTGCGCCAAGACGTGCATCCCAATGAAGCGTTGCGCTCGTTGAATCAACCGCATCAGCATTGAGGCCAGCACTCTCATTGGCAGGTGGTTCCGCATCTGGTTTAACGATCATAATCCAACTAATCATCGGGTCCTGCGATGCCGTGTTACGCACGGTCAGTTCCAGCTTGTTGCCCGATACACTAATGCCTTTGTGCGCTCTCACACTGGCAGGTGTAAAAGTAACTGCACCGGTATTGGTGCCATTGATGATGAAATTCGCTCTGCGTGACGCATTAGTCCACGGATCGTTGAATCCGGCGTACACGTCGTATGTCCCATTCGGCACATCAAATGTATAGGTTAAGTCCGTGCCTTTAGGAGAATTGCTGACATTGCCACCGTTAAGATAACGCACGGTCGAGAATATATCCCCGCCATTCGAACCGGATGCCAGTGCATCTGGGCTGACATACCCCCAATTACGTCCCTCTGCCGGAACGTACATCTGATCCGCTATTCCGGGGTTCGCAAGTGTTCCTTTCATATAAGCGCCCATGAGACTGTAATCAGCAGTTTCATAACCTCCGCTATTCACAAAATAAAGTGTATTCTCTGGAATGACGTTTACACGGACCGCCTGTTTTTTGTTGTTATATTCCGGTGTCGTTACCTGTAACGTGAGCGGTCCAGGCTTAGCAAAATCTTCCGCCGTCATAGCCCGATTATCAATCGTCCATACTGCTGGCGTTGACACCAGTTCATCCCCGTCGCGCACATTTAATGTGGTTGGCAGGGATGGCACTTTGCCAAGCGCTACAGCTTCTGGCAGCGGATCAGCGATATCCACCTTGCCCATTGAATTCAGCAGGTCAGGCGTCCAGCTGTTATACCACTTGATCGCGATGTCGGAGCCTATTCCAAACTCAATTGGCAAGAACACGTATTTTGCAGCGTCATTCGAGAAATTGCCACCGTTCCACGTATCCCCTACGTAAATGAATTTGCCTTTTTCCGGATCGACCGGAATGACGGATGTAGTCTGGGTGCCAAATGCTTTGCCTGGATCGGGATCGCTCTGCGACGTACTTACAAACGGATTGGTCTGCGTTGACCAAGGCCCGAAAATATTGTCCGCCACCGTCACTTTGTTTTCGTTAGGGGCCCATCCGGAAGCTCCGGAGGTTAATATATAGTATTTACCCTGATACTTGAACATCGCTGGCGCTTCGCGTTGCCCTCCAGGGAACACACGCACGTAATCGACGCCGTATTCCGCCTGATAGGTGGAATCACGTACCGGATTGCCTTTGTCATCCGTTCGTCCTTCCTTATGCCACCCTGTTACGTCACTGTAGTCTTCAGTCAGTTTGGAGATATACAGCGTCAGGTTTTCCTCACTGGAGTAGATCAGATAGCCAGTGCCATCATCGTCCTTAAATAGTGTCATATCACGAGCCATACCCACATCACTTGGGAAGTAATCTTTCTCTCCTTCGGGGGTTCTGTCCATGCGGTAACTCTTCTGATACACGAAAGGCCCTGTCGGAGAGTCGCTGATCGCGTAACCAGCACGCGCTTTACCGTAGTTTGCATTATCGTTATACGGGTCCTTGTCGCCGTCCATGTGGGCCCACATCACGTATTTCTTCGTTTTGTCGTTGTAGATGACCTTTGGTCGTTCAATAATCCGTCCTTTGCGAATATCTGCCCAGATATCCACGCGGTCCTCACGCCCCGCATACAATTCAGAGATCAACGGGTCATTTTCAAAATCATCCATCGATTGGAGCGTCGTTAAAGCCATGCCTCCATCCGTCCAGTTCATCAGATCCTTGGAAGAATACACACGCACACCAACCGCTGGCCAGCCGCCCTTATGATATTCGCCATACCAGTAATAGGTCTCTGTCTGTTTATCATAGAAAAAACCAGCTCCATGCGCATCGATCGGCTTCCCGTCCAGATCTGGCCACAATTGCCCCGGAGTAATGCTTGTGCGAACTGTGGCAACCCCCAACGGTGCGGATGCGGGAGAAGTTACGCCGTCTACGGTCGCCTGGAGGATGTAAAAATATCCTGTACCCATCGTCAGACCACTATCGGTAAACGTGCTTTCATTGCCACTGTACACCTGCTGATATGTCCCCGTTGCACTAGTTGCACGGGACACTGTATACGTTACATCAGATCCAGGCAGGACATTCCATCCGAGAGAGATCGATGTATCCGTCACAGCTGTGGCAGCAAATTCTGCAGGAGAGTCAATGGAATACGTCGTGGCTTCTGCAACTGTGAACGTTGACTCCCCAGCTGCGTTGTAGGCCGTCACGCGATAGCTGTAACTGTTTCCGGGCTTAAGCCCCTCATCTGTGAAAACAAGCCCCTTCCCTTCGTAAACCTGCTCATATTGGTCACTGCCAGCTTCGGATCGAACCACGCGATAGCCAGTTGACTTATCCACGGCGGGCCAAGATAGCTTCACACTCGTGGCATTGAGTGCTACCGCTTTTAATTCGCCAGGAGCCTGTGGTGCCGCCGCAGTCGTCCGAACTTCCAGCGGAGCAGTCCACAATGATTCGGTTAATCCTCCGTATTCATAGGCGAGCTTGTAATAATACACCGTATCCCCACTTAATCCTACATCCGTGTGTCCCAAAGTCCAGCTGTTGGTTACCAGGGAATAACCACCTTCAGGTGTGGGAGAACGATAGAGGCGATAGCTTGATGCACCCGCGATTTCAGACCATTGCAGGGAAACCGAAGACGCCGTCTGCTCAGCAATAGAGAGCTGAATATCGTTCCCAGGCGGTTGCTCAGCAATGATCACATCATCTGCATGTACCGACTGCCACTTATTTCGAATACCAACGGTACCTGACCCATATGTAGGATCGACCAGATCAAATACCAACCGATCGGAGCCGTTCTCAACGATATATCCGCGGATGGAGGTACCCGACAGCACCACTTTGAGCGTGTACCACGTATTTTTGGCAAATGTATAGTCCACCGTTTTCAATGGTGTATCTGTCCCGTTTACCCTTTTCGAGAAAACGAGTTTATTATTGGGAACTTGCATTTGAAAATAGTAAAAGTTGCTCTTATCCTGAAACCGCAGCAATATTCCCGGATACCCCTGACCGGCTCCCGTGTAAAAGCGCATGGAAACGGTCATGTCCGACATGGAGTCCCCAGTGGAGATGATGCCTTCATTGGTATCGCTCTGGAAAAGCGTCGAGTTGGATGCATCTGTCGGGTCAGCGTTCACTTCCCAATTGCCTGAGCTAACGTTCCACGCAGGTGATGCCGTGAAATCCCCATCCGAAAAATCGTCCTGCAACAACGTGGCGGGTATACTGTTCAGATCAGCATATGCCTTACTCGGCAGCATCAGCGGTCCGGAGGATAGCGCAAGTGTTGCAGATAACATGAATATCATGGGTTTCCTGAGTTTATCCAATGTTCATTCTCTCCTTTGGCTTGGAAGATGAAAGCATGGTTCTTGAAGGCGCGGTGTTGTTGTCCGGCCTGTCCTCAGCAGCCAGCGGTCAGTAACGAGCTAGGTCCACCTCCTTATTTTAATGAAACCGGTTTCATTAAAGCGCAAAAAAAGACCCGTCTTCTCTTCTAAGTGCAATGATACCCATTCGGAATACCGTGTCTTTCTTGCCCCTATACAGTGAAACAGGTTTCTTAATATGAAAATGTAATCGCTCTCATGAATTATATTATTGCCTTATTCAAGCTGTCAACTATGAAATCTACTCAAACATTTTTCGTTAAAACCATGCAAAAAAGGCGCGAGTTCTGCCTGTTTTGCAAGCAAAATTCGCGCCTTTTTTCACCCTTCGAGCTTGTTCGCAAGCTCGCTCGTATTAACTTAGAATACTTTCGTCGTCCACGACTCACAGTTCCAAGTCTCCGTAACCACATCACGATAGAATTCCGGTTCGTGGGAAATCAACAGAATGCTGCCTTTGTAAGCCTTGAGCGCACGCTTCAACTCTTCCTTGGCATCAACGTCCAAATGGTTCGTCGGCTCATCGAGCACAAGCAGGTTGGTTTCGTTATTGATCAGCTTACAGAGACGCACTTTGGCTTTCTCCCCACCACTTAGTACAGCTACCTTGCTCTCAATGTGTTTTGTAGTCAAACCACATTTTGCAAGTGCAGCACGAACCTCGAACTGGGTATACGAAGGGAACTCCTGCCAGATCTCTTCAATACACGTGTTGTAGTTGGCATCCTTCATCTCTTGCTGGAAGTATCCAATCTCCAGATGTTCACCGCGTTGAACGGTTCCTTCCAGAGCTTGAATTTCACCCAAAATACTGCGCATCAGGGTTGTTTTACCGATTCCGTTCGCACCAACGAGGGCAATCTTCTGTCCCCGCTCCATACGCAGATCCAGTGGTCTGGACAACGGTTCGTTGTAACCAATCACAAGACCTTTGGTTTCGAAAATGAGCTTGCCGGATGTTCTTGCATCACGGAAGTTGAACTGCGGTTTCGGTTTCTCCTTGGCGATCTCGATGACATCCATCTTGTCGAGCTTCTTCTGTCTGGACATCGCCATATTGCGTGTAGCTACACTCGCTTTGTTACGTGCTACAAAATCCTTGAGGTCAGCAATTTCTTGTTGTTGGCGCTTGTAAGCCGACTCCAATTGCTGTTTTCTCATCTCATGCACTTCCTGGAAATGATTATAATCGCCCACATAACGAGTTAGATTCTGGTTCTCCATGTGATAGATCAAGTTGATTACACTGTTCAGGAACGGAATATCATGAGAAATGAGGATAAATGCATTCTCATATTCCTGCAAATAACGTTTCAGCCATTCGATATGCAATTCATCCAGATAGTTCGTAGGCTCATCGAGCAGCAAAATATCGGGTTTTTCCAGCAACAACTTGGCAAGCAGTACTTTAGTACGCTGTCCACCACTCAGGTCATTGACGTCTTTATCCAGGCCGATATCCGTCAGACCCAGACCACGTGCGGTTTCATCCACTTTGGCGTCGATCATGTAGAAATCCTGATTCGTCAGCGTGTCCTGAATTGTACCCACGTCTTCAAGCAGTTGTTCAAGCTCCTCTGGAGTCACATCGCCCATTTTCCCGTACATATCATTCATTTCCTGTTCCATGTCAAACAAATACTGGAACGCGCCGCGAAGTACGTCACGGATCGATTGGCCTTTGTTCAATACAGCATGCTGGTCCAGATAACCAACACGCATCCGTTTGGACCACTCCACCTTGCCTTCATCCGGCTGAAGCTTGCCTGTAATAATGTTCATGAAGGTTGATTTACCCTCACCATTGGCCCCGATCAGACCAATATGTTCGCCCTTTAATAGGCGGAATGAAACGTCGTTAAAGATAGCACGGTCACCAAAACCGTGACTTAATTTTTCTACATTTAATATGCTCATTCATGACACCTTTTCTATATAGACTTAATTCTTTGTATATTATAAGCGTTATATCCTGCACAACTCAACGTCATATTCAAAAATATTGCACCTTTTTGTCTGAAATTTGCCTTAAATGAAAGTATGGGGTAAAATTTTGCCTTAACGAATTATTACTATATAGAACGGAGCTCTTCGAAGAGCATCAGGTGAAGATTATGATTGAAGTGAAACAATCCAAGTTAGGTGATGGTGGTGAATTTAACCGCGGGGTATTTGCTACCGTTGATATTGCCAAAGGAACGCTTATCCATCAGGCACCCGTTGTACCTTACCCGAATGAAGATCATGAGCATGTCGAAAAAACGATCCTGGAAGATTACGTGTTCGAATATGGGGCGAATCATACCGCGATTCTGCTCGGCTACGGCAGTCTGATCAACCACTCTTATGAGCCTAACGCTACCTATGATATCAATTTTGATAACCACACCTTTGACTTTTACGCATATACAGATATCAAAGCTGGCGAAGAAATCGTGATCAATTATAATGGTGAGGAAGACAGCATGGACCCGTTATGGTTCCTGGACGATTACGAGGAGCGTATGCTGGAGTTCAATAAGTCCAATGATGATGAGGGTGAAAAAGAGACCGAAACCCAGTCCATGGATACGGACACGAGTAAATAAACATTAAATTCAACAAGTTTCGCAAGGACCTTCGTTGTAGGATGCGAAAGAACTCGATGCACACGGTGTACTATGATACGAGTACTCTTCATAGTCCTATGTTTAAACACGAAAATAGGCAAGTCCTCCGTTGTTGGAAGACTTGCTTATTTGTGCTGTTTTACTTTCTAAGGTAGATAAGCTTGTTAGTGTTTCATGGTTTATCGTGTTGGTGTGTTATTTGTTGCTGACTCAATCCCCAGCTAGAAGTTATCTGGCTTTTGCACCAGTATACCTTAACTTGTTTTAATCCGTAATTGGCGGATCTATGTGCAAGTCTTCATCCGGTGCCGTGGATCTCCACTTCGTAAAGGCTACCTCGAACCCTGCACGCTTCGGTGAACATAGAAATGGACCGGCTTGTTTGTTCGTCGGATGGGCAAACCGCGCAACTCGAATCGTTCGCCATGGATGCTCATCTGTCCGAGCACGAATGACGACTGCTTCGTTATTGTAGGAAGCTCTAATCGTTACGATCCGTCCACCCCACTCTGGCACAGGAGATAATGACCAATCGGAGTAGGCGTCTGTCACAACTGCTCCAACATGAGCGACACCATCATTGACCTCAACTCCAGCCTTGATCCATTGATCTTCTCCGTACCATAACATTAATCCCGCCTGATCATACAATTCGGTAAATGAACTCAGATCGAAAGATATTTCAATGGCTTCCGTTCCATCCCATGGTGCAAGCATGGCGTGTCCATTCCGATGACAGAACCCGTAGAATGTTTTTTCCCAGAAGTCACTACCTTCCTGAGCTTCCACGACGAAACGATCCCTTTCCATCCGCGCAGCAACGGGTTCCGTGGTCCACTTGCCTTCATGCAACCCTATAAAATCCGATGACATCGCTATTCTCATCCTTCCTTCCGTCCCAAAGAGGGGACATTATCACTTCTACAATAGAGAACCCAAGTCCGATGCAGCAGTAGGATATGCAAAATTCATGGTGTTTAGCTGATCAGTCGTTAGATTGAATTGAATCGCCATTGCAAAAAGGTTAATCAATTCTTCTGTTTTGCTACCGAACACATGAGCACCCAGAATATGGCCGGTTGATTTATCGATCACCACTTTGGCCATGGCAACTTTTTCATGCGTTCGCTTGTAAGTATACCATTTCGACATATCATTGTTCTGTACCTCGTAGCCTTCTTTCTTCGCTTGTTTCGTACTCATGCCTACTGATCCAAGTGCAGGGACAGTAAACACAATGGAAGGCATGACTTCATAATTTGGTTTGTGTTGGTTTCCCTCCAACAAATTAAACGATACCGCGCGGGATTCCTGTCCAGCTAGAGGGGTCAAAGGCAGCCCTTTTGTGTCGGTCACATCGCCAGCAGCATACACTCGTGGATTGCTTTCACTTTGCAGATACTCGTTCACCTTAATCCCTTTTTTGCTGTAGCTGACGTTGCCTTTCTCCAATTCCAGCCCATCCACATTAGGAATGCGCCCGGCTCCGTGCACGACAAGTCCGCACTGCCACTGGTGATCTGCACCATTGCGTGTACCATGAACGACATAGGCGTTCCCCTCTTGCTGTATGGATTTCACCTCCGCGTTCAAGTGAACATGAATGCCGATCTCTTTCGATTTTTGCAACAAAGCTTCCACCAGCTCCGCGTCAAATGATTTCAGTGGCTGTTCACTCCGATGCAGGATGTGAACTTCCGTCCCGGCTCTGGCCGCAATATGAGCAAACTCAAATGCAATGTAGCCACCGCCTACCAGTACTAATCGATCAGGCAGTTGTTCTAAATCCAGAAAGTCATCACTGTATATGAGATGCTCTGAGCCCTCAATCTTAAGTGGTGCAGGTCTTGCACCTGTAGCAATTAGAATGTGTTTGCCATGAAGCACTTCTTCTCCAACTTGAATATGCTCTTCATCGACGAATGAGGCTTTACCATGGAACGTATCCATTCCGGCCTGTTTGAATTTATCCTCGCTTGCTCTGGGTATGCTCTCGGTAAAGGTGCGCTTAAATGCCATCAATTCAGACCAATCTATTCTCGCCTGTCCTTGAATCCCCTTACCTTGCATCCGTTCATTCCAGTCCATCAACTCAGCCGCTCCAGCCAGTACTTTCTTGGGATCACAGCCGCGCAGTGCACAGGTCCCTCCGAACTCACGTTCATCAATCACAGCTATCTTCCAGCCAGCTTCAGCACAGCGGGTGATTACAGAACTTGCGGCGCTTCCTGTTCCAATTGCAATCAAGTCATAGGTTTCTTGGGTCATCATGGTTCCTCCTCATCCTTTTGATACATCTATTGCAGAGACGCCTAAAGTTACAGCAATCCCGCCTGTTTAAGGTATTCTGTTGCCACCTGCTCAGGATTTGCTCCATCTACGTTCACGTCATAGTTCATCTGACGCATCTCTTCATCGGTAATTTTGCCAGCAAGCTGATTCAACACCTCAACCAGTTGTGGATATTGATCTGCCGTTTCTTGACGAAGCATCGGTGCGCCTTGATAAGGCGGGAACAATTCCTGATCATCTTCCAGCACAACGAGTTCATATTCTCTCAACTCACTATCTGTGGAGTAGGCATCTACGAGATTGATATCGCCACGTTGAATAGCTCCATAGCGAAGCTTCGGTTCCATGGTTGCAACGTCCGGGAATTCAATCCCATACTTCTTCTGAATGCCAAGGTAACCGTCTTCCCGATCCGAGAATTCCAGCGTGAATCCTGCCTTCATCTGTTGTTCCACCGGCTTGAGATCCGAAATGGTCTTGAGATTGTACTGATCTGCGACGCTTTGTGGGACGGCCAACGTATACGTATTGTTATAATCCATAGGGTTCAGAAGCACCATGTTGAACTGGCTCAGCATTCCATCCCTAGCCTGTTCGTACACCTCTGTCCGATCGGTGCTGACAGCTGTTTCCTTCATGAATTCGGAGATCGCTGTCCCGGTGAATTCGGGATAGATGTCAATATCACCTGATTTGAGTGCATTGAAAAGGAATGGCGTTTTGCCTAATCCGGGTTTTAGTTCAACAGTCAGGTCTGTATCTTTTTCGATCAGCAATTTATACATGTTAATCAGAATTTCGGGTTCCGCCCCCAGTTTTCCGGAAATGACGAGATCCTTCTGTCCTCCCCTCGCAAAAAAGGGAATGGTGATCACAAGTATCGCGATCAGAGCAAGCGAACCCAAGGTAACCAATGTTTTCTTGAATGACAACCGCTGGAACTGACGCAATAGCACATCAAACAAAATAGCCAGCAATGCGGCCGGAATAGCTCCAAGGATGATCAGTGCCGTATCATTCCGATCAATGCCCAGCAAGATTAATGCACCCAAGCCTCCAGCGCCGATCAAGGCAGCAAGTGTCGCCGTTCCTACAATCAGGACCATCGCGGTCCGAATTCCGGCCATAATGACAGGCATCGCCAGTGGCAGCTCCACTTTGATCAGACGTTGTCGACTATTCATGCCCATCGCATTCGCCGCTTCGACCATGGAAGGATCGACTTCGGATATTCCTGTGTACGTGTTGCGAAGTACGGGAAGCAGCGCATACACCACCAGTGCAATAATTGCAGGCAATGTGCCTATGCCGAATAAAGGGATAAGCAATCCGAGAAGCGCCAAAGACGGTATAGTCTGTAACACAGCCGTAACCCCGATAATCGGTTCAGCGACTCTTGGCTTTCTTGTCAAGTAGATACCAAGCGGAATAGCAATTAGGACGGCAAAGAACAACGCGATAAATGAGATCTGAATATGTTCAAGCAGCCCAGACAACAACTGACCTTTACGCTCACTGAACACCTCCGTGAATCTACTCATGTCCATCACCTCGCTCCTGTAACTGACCAGACCAATATTTCATCAGATCAGACCGACTGATCTCACCAATAATCTGGCGGTTACGTTCAACCAGCAGATGGTCATGGAAAGACATGATCTCAACTAACTCCGTCAACGTAATGGATACGGGAACGGCTGTTTTGGCCGATTTTGGTACATGACCAGGTGAGAGCGGCGACATGATGGTTTCGAGATCAAATGCAGATTGTGAACTTGTATCAGCGTTAGGACTCCCTACAAACTCGCGTACGAAATCATTGGCTGGATGTTGGATCAATTCTTCCGGAGTGCCTACCTGCAAAACCTGTCCATCCTTCATAATGCAGATGCGATCCCCCAGCTTCATCGCTTCCTGAATATCATGGGTGACAAACACAATTGTTTTCTTCATCTGACGCTGGATATCCAGAATATCGTCCTGCAATTTCTCGCGGCTCATCGGATCGAGTGCACTGAACGGTTCATCCATCAATACAATCTCGGGATCGGCAGCGAGTGCACGCAACACACCAATTCTTTGCTGTTGTCCTCCAGATAACTCGGCAGGTTTGCGCTCACTGTACGTGTCTCCGTGCAATCCAACCATGTCCAGCAACGTATGTACGCGCTTCTTGATTTGATCTGACTTCCATTTTCGCAGTTCAGGAACAACAGCAATATTCTCGGCAATCGTCATATGCGGGAACAATGCAATCTGTTGCAGCACATATCCGATATTCCATCGCAATTCGTGAATGTTGTATTCATCGATTGGGCGTTCATTAATGCGTACTGTTCCATCTGTTCGTTCAATCAGGCGATTGATCATTTTGAGCATGGTGGTTTTGCCACATCCACTTGGACCAATCATGACGAACAGTTCTCCTTTGTTAATGTTGAGATTAACCTGACGCAAGGCTGTAGTCCCATCAGGATATTGTTTAGATACATTTTCAAACTGAATCATCCGCACTCTTCGCCCCTTTATCTAGGAAGTGTCTCAGACACGCCCTAACATTCATTCTCATCTATTTCCCCAAAAGTGTGTTCGTATAATCACTGCTCCGGATAATGGTGTTGCTTCCATCATTTTCACTAGAGCTATCTGTTCACGAAAAAATAATGCGTTGATTTATGTCGATAGTGGTATAATATTGATAGTCATTGAGAGTATAAATTATCCTTTCACCACTTTTTTCATTTATAAAGGAGTGTACCCATATGTATATTCAAATTACTGATCTGGCTGCAAAACGCTTGACCGAAAGCCTGAATGACCAACCCGGATATTTCAAAGTTATCTATGACCTGGAAGGTTGCGGATGTAACGGAGTTATCGCGATTATCATTGTTGACGAACTTGCGACTCTCGACGCGCAGATTGAAACCAATCTGGTCCCGTTCTATGTTGATCCGAAGCAGCAGCTGAATCTTGAACAACACATGAAGCTGGATACGGAAGAAAACTATCCTTCTTTCAAATTGAGCAGTGATTCCGGTGTCCTCAGCGGTAACGTTCGTGTTCGTGATACCCGCGCCGTGACTGTAGGAAACTCCAGTGGATCTGACGCCTGCATGCTGTAATACAGTCTCCAGCAGGAATTAATCTAGCATTATCTCTTCACATCAAAAGCCGTTGCATCTAATGCAACGGCTTTTTTTAATGTTCTCTTCCTTATATGCCTCTATCAGAGTTGCAAAAAAGACTCTAACAAACTTTGTTTACAACTCGGAAACAATTGGAGAACCTATGGATATAATCCTCTAGTATACTCGGTATATAGATTCATATAATCCGAGGAGGAACACACATCATGAAATCTTTTACTCGTAAATCCATCATATCCACAATTCTGGTAGGTTCTGTTGTAGCAGGTTCTGCTTTTACTACCCTTCCTATTACTTCAAGCTTGAATCCTGTCGCATCTGCTGCGAGTTCCAGCTTCACTCAATTTCTGCATGATAATGCACCTGGTCGTACGATCAAAACGATTAAAAATGTAGCAACGGTGACCAATGTGTCTAGTACAGTTGTGCTTGTCAATAAAAAGAGAAATCTGCCTTCGACTTATGCACCTCAAGATTTGGTAGTCCCTAATATTCCTTTTAGCTTCTCAGGCTCCAGTCCGAAGAAACAAATGCGTAAAGTGGCTGCAAACGCGATTGAAAAATTATTCGCCGCCGCCAAAAAAGACGGCATTGATATCAAAGCGGTGTCCGGCTATCGCTCTTATGCGACCCAAAAATCGATCTTTGACCGTAATGCCAGTATCAAAGGTGAAGCTGTTGCCAATAAGACAAGTGCTCGTCCAGGACAAAGCGAACATCAGACTGGCCTAGCCATGGATATCTCCAGCGCTTCGGCCGGTTATGATCTACAACAAAGCTTCGGCAACACCAAAGAAGGCAAATGGTTGAAAGCCAATGCCCACAAGTACGGATTCATTATCCGTTATGGTAAAGATCAGGAGAAATTAACCGGCTACTCTTATGAGCCATGGCATGTACGTTATGTAGGTGTGTATATTGCTGGTGAGATTACCAACCAGAAACTTACGCTGGAGCAGTATTTGGAACGTGCCAAATAAGGTAAGTTCGGGACCCAAAGCTTAGCGAATATCGGATCAGATAAAGAAGCGTGACTAAAGCATAGCTGAAGCAAAAGATGGGGCCGAAACTGGCCCTCTTATGCTCCAATCTTTCTTTGTACACATCATCATGTACCAGCAATTCTTCTAAAAACCAGTGGCAATCTCTTCAGACTTTCTGTTCCAGCCCAAGAGCCTACGCCAGCAAGTAGTGCATTATGGAACAAATACAGTGCGACATTGTAAACGATTGATCCCAGAATGATCTCCATTACCACAAAACGTTTTAACGTCGAAGATTGGATCACATATACCCGAAATTCATGCGGGTTATGTCCTCCCTTATACCTTGTAATGAATGTTCTCATGAATCACCTCTAGTGTTTTATTTTAGCGTATGGCAGGCAAACCTTGTCTTATTCTAAAATAATACTTACATAAAGTAACTAAGTGTGTTATAGTCAGTTTATAAATCATACATAAGCGAGGGAAACCATCATGAGTGAGTTAGAGAATCTGGTCAAAAACCGTAGATCGGCCGTTATTTTTGAAGAAGGAATTGAAATTTCGGATTCGGAACTACAAGAGATGTTTGCCCTGAACAAATTTGCACCTTCTGCCTTTAACCTGCAGCATACTCACTATCTTGTGCTTAAAGATGAGGAACAGATAGAGAAAGTCTATGAAGCTTCCCAGCAATATAAAGTAAAAACAGCTTCTGCGGTCATCGTGGTTTTGGGCGATGTCAACGCACACCATCATATCCGCACCATTAACGAAGGCTTGCTGAACTTGGGAGCACTCACTCCGTTCCAATACGAGCAGGAATCACAAAGTGTCACTGAATTTTACGAATCTCGCGGCAGATTCTTCCAACGTGAGGATGCGATTCGCAATGCCAGCCTGTCTGCCATGCAATTGATGTTGATCGCTCAGGATCGCGGTTGGGACACCTGTCCCATGATTGGTTTTGACTCGGAAGAACTGCAACGGAGTTTGGATATTCCCGACCATTTTGTACCTGCCATGATGATCACGATCGGCAAAAAGTCGGAAGCCAAACAGCGCCCACGCGGTTACCGTAAACCGATTAACGAATATGTTAGCTTCAACAAAATGCACGCTGAATAACATACAATATAACAAAGAAAAAAAAGCCACGATCTCGTGGCTTTAATACGTTTCATAGATCAAGTTGTCCAACATCTGAAATTCATCGTCGAACTCCGAGTATATGTACAGTCGGCCAGCAGGTGTATCCCCCGCGTCATAACCCAATCGGAAATATTGATCTCCCTGAAATTCGGCATCAGCCAGAACCAATTCATTAATATCCTCGTCCGGATGGGCCTCGGCAATAGTTCTAAGCGCCTGCTCACCAAGCATATCCCACCGTTTCCACGTCGCCTCCATGTATGGGGACAAAGCTTCCATCTCTGTCTTGGTTGAAACCTGCGCTGTGACTACTAGCTCATTACCCTGAACCAGCAAGCGCATCAGATAGTTGGACATCGATCCATCATACTGAAATAGACCCATCCCCTGAACTTCATGATTGGATTCAAACATCAGATTGTCTGCAAATTGCAGTCTCTCCAGCTTGGGATTAGCGCTATAATCCAACTCGGTTAATTTGTTCTCGGAACAGTACAGCTCACGTAGTTGCACGTTATGTCGAATGTCCAGCTCGCTAATGTGATTGTTAAAACAACGGACACTCTCCAAAACCAAATTCGAACGAAGATCCAACTGTTTGATATGGTTGTGATGGCAACGAAGTTCAATTAAGTTTGGACAACCGGTTACATCAAGTTCCAACATGTAATTGTTGGCGCAATCGAGTCGCTGCAGTTGCTTATTGTATTCAAGTTCAAGTGAGAAAAGAGCGTTATAGCTGCAACTGAGCTCCTCCAATCGCTCAAGGGACTCTGTAACCAGCTCCGACAACATATTCCAGTGACACTCCAACGTAACAAGCTTGGAATTATGAGAAAGATCCAATTTACGAAGTCGATTAAAGCTGCAATCAAGCAACTGTAATTCCGAATTGGAACGAAGGTCCAGTGTAAGAAGCTGATTCTCTCTGCAACGTAGCGTCCTCAGCTTGTGATTCTGAGTAAGATCCAGACCGGTCAATTGATTATAGGCACAATCCAGCTCTTGAAGACCCCTAAAATACTCGATTCCCTCAAGATTGCTAATATTGTGATTGGAAAGTTGTAATATCTCAACCTCACAAACGTCACTCGCCTGAATGAACCCCCTCTGATTACAAAAACGATCCAACACAACTCGCCTGAAACGTTCATCCGTGAAAGCATAGGTGATATCCATACCCGTGATCCTCCCCCTCTCCTTTTCTTCTCTCGGAGCAGTCCTCCAACATATTATCCCTATTCTATGAGTTTCAACGTAGGGAATCAATATTAACCTATGCAATTTTTTTTATACCGTGTTAGCATCCAACATGTAAGGAAAAACCGAATAGAGAGGAAGAATTTCATGCAAATGTATATCGAAACCCTCCCGTCATATCGTCTCGCTTATGTTCGACAAGTTGGTCCTTACGGTCCAGCCAATGCTCAAGCGATGAATACGCTGAAACAATGGGCAGACAAAAACCAATTGCTTAACGAATCAGCAACATTACTGGGTATCCCTCAAGATGACCCGGCTACCACATCGCCCCAGAAATGCAGATATAATGCCTGTATTGTTATTGCCGAATTCGAACGTCTGGAAGATGATTCTATTGAGTTTGGAGAATTATCAGGTGGAGATTATCTCATCTGTAAAGTGAAGCACACCGCAGAAGATATTCAGCAGGCATGGAATGTGATCATCCCCCATTTACAAACAAGTGGTTATCAGATGGACAACAAGCCGGTTATAGAACGATATCGTTGGGAACTGCTTAATCAGCATTATTGCGAAATATGTGTGCCTGTAAGACCCGTGTAATCCACGTTACGAGGAAACAAAAAAAGTGACTTCAGATTGAAGTCACTTTCTTGTTTAATACTATTACTTGTACTATTTAAGTTAAACTAATCATTTACACGATAACGGAGAGGACAGAAAAAACCTGAAAAAGCGAAGCTAAAAGCTTTCTGTAAGAAAGCTACTTCGAAAGCACACACTCGCCCAAAAGCTTTCTGAAAGAAAGCTGCATCGGAAGCATACGCTATCCCCGGATTTTCCCCTTGAGAAAAGGGAATCAAAAAAATCTGGGGATAACAGCGATTGGAAGGTTATTCTGTCATCGTAGTGTCAGTGTAAATAATCTTTAGTTCAACTTAGATAACTAGATTAGAAATTAAAATGCCCAGTTGCCTTTACGGAATACCGGCTCGATTGTACCGTCTTGTAACTCACCATCGATATCCAGTTCAGCGGAACCGATCATGAAATCAACGTGAGTCAAGCTCACATTGCACTCATGCTTCAGCAACTCTTCGTTCGACATGGTTGTGCCATCTTTCATGTTGAATGGATACGCACTTCCCACAGCCAAGTGGCAAGATGCATTTTCATCAATACCCGTATTGTAGAAAATACGATTCAGGTTGGAGATTGGGGAGTCATGTGGTACGAGTGCGACCTCACCCAGATAACGTGCACCTTCATCGGTGGCAAACAGGTTCTTCAAATGCTCTTCACCGGATGCTGCCGTAAACGCTACAACCTGTCCATCCTTGAATGTGATTCTCATCTGGTCTACCAGTTGCCCGTTCAAGTTCAAAGGCATGGTGCTACTGACATATCCATTCACTCCGCTGCGCTTCGGCATGGTGAATACTTCTTCAGTCGGCATATTGGCAACCGTGTATACACCTTGTTTATTTTCGCTACCACCGCCACCCCAGATGTGGTTGTGGACCAGTTCAATTTTCAGGTCAGTACCTGGCGCACGATAATGCAGACTCTTATAGTTCTTTTTGTTCAGGAGATCACTCATGGTATTCAAGGTTTCCAGATGCTCTCTCCAATTTTGTACGGCGTCTCCGCCATCCACACGGTTCATTTTGAAGATGGTTTCCCACATCACGTTGATTCGGTCTTCTTCCGGAATGTCGGCAAACACTTTGTTCGCCCAAGCCTTGGTCGGTGCCTTGATCAGACACCAGCTAATTTCATGGTTACGTGTGTATTTTGAGTACCCTTTACGTGCCTGAGCAGCCGCTTTGGTTGCCCGGGAAACGCTGTCCGAATCAATACCGTTATACAGTTCAGGATCAGGAACTTTGATCGTCAGGGTAGCGCCGCCTGCTTCTGCAAATTTCTCCATCATATCCGCTTTCCAGGCTGGATAGTAGTCGAAGCTGTCATTGGAGCCATGCTCGAAACGACTGCGGGTAATGTTATCGTCATCAAAGTCCACTTGTACATAGTTTGCACCAGCCGCATAGGCTTTTTGCACAATCAGACGTGTGAATTCAAGCGTTTCGATGGGAGCAGTGATGAGTAGATCCTGTCCTTTTTGAATATTCACGCCGACTTTGACAACCAGTTCTGCGTATTGTTCCAATGACTTTTCAAAGGTTTGTTCAAATTGACTCATGGTTGTGTTCACTCCTGTTTCATATATTAATGGCATCGGTTTGCAAAATGGATTCGGATCTGTTGAGTGGCCGTTACAGCGAAGGATCGTTCTTTAGATCGTCGTTGTCTCCAAGTTTTCTTCATCGTATTTTTCAAAGGTTAAAATTTGGAGACAAATACGAGCGCTATCGCTTCTGCAGAATCGATTCCTTCTCTTTCACTACGCATGATCAATTTGCAAAATTTCATCTATAGAAAATGATCTAACCATTTCGTTTTTCTTGTTCGCGCAGTTCGATCCGGCGGATTTTACCGGAGTTTGTTTTCGGCAGATCCGTAACGAATTCGATCTTACGTGGATATTTATAAGGTGCTGTGATTTCTTTGACGTGATGTTGCAATTCACGCATCAGTTCCGGGGAAGCCAGTGAATCGTCTCTCAGCACGACAAATGCTTTGACAATATTGCCGCGGATCTCATCCGGACTCGCAACCACCGCGCATTCCTTCACGCTAGCGTGTTTCATGAGTGCTTCTTCCACTTCAAATGGTCCAATCGTGTAGCCCGAACTGATGATGATGTCATCACTGCGTCCTTCAAACCAGAAGTATCCTTCTTCGTCTTTACGCGCACGGTCTCCTGTTACAAAATAATCGCCACGCTGACTCGCTTCCTTCCGTCCCTCATCCTGATAATAAGACCGGAACAAAGCTGGCATCTCTTTGTGTACCGCGATATCTCCGACTTCACCCGCAGGAACAGGCTGTCCGTCTTCGTTAATGATTTCAATCAACCCAGGTGTAATCGACTGACCCATGGAGCCAATGCGTACCGGAGCGTCTTTGAGACTGCCGATTAACAATGTGCTCTCGGTCTGTCCATATCCGTCTCGAATGGTCAAATCGAAGTGACGCTGGAAGATTTCAATGACTTCCTGATTGAGCGGTTCGCCCGCTGAAACCGCACTTCGTAGATGGGACAGGTCATAATGTCCAAGATCATCCGCTTTGGCCATCAGCCGATATTCGGTTGGTGTACAGCAGAGGACATTAATTTGATGTTCCTGCATCAGTTCCAGGTAACGCTTGGGCTGGAATGATCCATTGTAGACCAGCCCGGTGGCGCCTCTTCCGAGTACGGACAGGAACGGGCTCCAGATCCATTTTTGCCAACCAGGTGCAGCCGTTGCCCATACCGTATCTGATGGCTGAATATCCAACCATAATGTAGAAGCGATCCGCAGGTGGGCATATCCCCAACCGTGGCTATGTACAACTCCTTTGGGATTACCAGTTGTGCCTGAAGTATAAGCAAGAATAGCCGTATCATCACGGTGAGTTTCCACCGCAGCCATCTCGTCAGGTTGATTCTGCATTAATTCATGCACATTGACCCAACCTTCAGCAGGTACGCCGACTTCACCATTCGGTGATGCCACGATGCGATGTGCCAGTGATGGCAGATCTGCGTCCATCTTTTCCACTTCCGAGGTCGTCTCGGACCATACAATAACAGCCCGCGCCTCAGAGTGACGCAGACGATATTC
Source organism: Paenibacillus amylolyticus (assembly GCF_001570725.1). Classification (GTDB taxonomy): domain Bacteria; phylum Bacillota; class Bacilli; order Paenibacillales; family Paenibacillaceae; genus Paenibacillus; species Paenibacillus amylolyticus_A. Next base: position 1,579,873 of record NZ_BCNV01000001.1, on the reverse strand, counting down.
AAGATCTTTGGCCCGTAACATCTCGGAGGAAGGAATAACGGCAATCCCCAATTTCAGACAAGCAATGTAAATAACATAGGCAATAATACGGCGTGGTACCATGACCAACACCCGGTCACCCTTCTCTAGTCCAAGTTCACGCAAACCTCCAGCAAGACGATTCGCCTGCTTGAATAAATCACCGTACGTGATCTCTTCCAATTCTCGATGATCGCTGAGCCATCTAAGTGCAATCCGGTCTGATGGATGATTTTCCATCTCGGATGTCAGGTTATAGCTTTCAGGCGAAATCCACTGTTCAAAGTTCAAATGGAGCCTCTCCTTCGTAGTTCAAATGTTAAGCTTCTATATATTATACCCTAAATCCTAGGACCAGGTGCTATGAACTAGGCTCATTCTGAAAAAATAAACATAGGTCAATTAATGAACTATTATAATAGATCTTATCCTATAAAGAAAATGACATATAAAAAAATGGCACCCACCCTGGATATCAGATAGGCACCATTTCATTTTTAATTTTATATGACCACAATCTTTTTCTAACTATAATTTTCACACTGCTATACTGTGTATGTTACCAAGGATAATTACCCATGCCGTCCAAAATGCTCTCAATTTCATTGAGCTCTTCCGTTGTCAGATCCGGTGCGCTGAGCGCAGCTACATTTTCTTCGATCTGGGACACACGGCTGGCACCAATCAGTGCGGAGGTAACACGGTTGCCGCGCAAGATCCAGTTCAGAGCCAGTTGAGAGATCGTCTGTCCTCTTCGCTCGGCAACTGCCTGAAGCGCATCGAACTTGGCAATCCGCTCGTCCGTGTAAGCTTCTTTTTTCAAATTGCCTGTTGGATTGGCTCGTTCTTCCTTGATCTTGTCGACATATTTATTCGTCAACTGACCGCGGCCGAGTGGACAGAACGCAATGGAACCTACGCCTTGCTCATCCAGTACGTCTTGCAGACCGTCTTCAATCCAACGATTCAGCATCGAGTAATTTGGTTGATGAACCAGACATGGCGTACCCAGACGACGGAGAATGGTTACCGCTTCTTGCGTCTGTTCTGCATTATAATTGGACAAGCCCACATACAGTGCTTTACCTTGGCGCACGATATGATCCAGCGCCGTCATCGTTTCTTCCAATGGTGTATCCGGATCTGGACGGTGATGATAGAAAATGTCTACATAATCCAGTCCCATCCGACCAAGACTTTGATCGAGACTGGCAATCAGGTTTTTGCGGGAGCCCCATTCGCCGTAAGGTCCACTCCACATATGGTAGCCTGCCTTCGAGGAGATGAGCAGCTCATCCCGGTAAGGACGCAGATGTTTTTTGTAAATCACACCAAAATTCTCTTCCGCTGATCCTGGAGGTGGACCATAGTTATTCGCCAGATCGAAATGATTAATTCCGAGGTCAAAGGCACGTAAAATCATTTCTTCCTGAATATCCAATGTGCGGTTGCCACCAAAGTTCTGCCATAAACCCAGCGCAATTTGCGGCAGTCTGATTCCGGATTTGCCGGAACGTACATATTTCATCTCATCATATCGTTGTTCACTCGCAGTATAGGGCATCGTTATTCTCACTTTCCTCTAAGGTTTGTTGAATTCCTATTCATCTTAGACATTTTTCTGGCAAAACGATATGGCATTTCACTTTGAACATATGGAAAAATGATTTTTATCTATATAAACTAATCTTAAATTATTCATCTTTCACACTAATTAATATGTTAAAATGCAAGATGAGACGAAATCGTACAGGAGTGAATACCCTTGATTACGTATATGTTCAAGAACAATCATTTTCAGGAGCTTCAGCTCCTTCATTATGGCACGGAAGCCTGTACACCTGGTCACCACTTTGGCCCTGCCATGCGAGACTATTATAAAATTCATTATATTTTGAATGGCAAAGGCACCTTCGAAGTTGGTGGCAAAACGCATACCCTGCACAAAGGTCAAGGTTTTCTGATTGTTCCGCATTCCGTCGTGCATTACGAAGCAGATCAGGATGATCCATGGGAATACAGCTGGGTTGCTTTTCAAGGCAGCAATAGTTCTTCCTTTTTACAGCAGGCCTGTCTGTCCGAGCATCACCCGATTTTTGAGCTGGGTAATGAGGATGACGAGATGCGATCCTGCCTGCACCGAATGATCAATTCTCGCAATACCCACAAAGGCTGGGAGATTAGCATGACTGGTTTGCTGTATCAATTCTTCTCCATTTTAATTGATCAGGCTAATTCAGATCATCTTCAACCCATGCCGGATTATTCGAAGGAAACGTACGTAACGCAGGTAATCGACTTCATTGAAATGAACTATGCCAATGCCATTACCGTTCAATCCATCGCGGCTCATGTCGGCTTGCAGCGCAGTTACCTGTGCTCTCTCTTCAAGGACCAGATGGGAAGCAGCATCCAGTCGTATCTGGTTCATTATCGGATGCGCAGGGCAGCCGAACTGACGCTTGATCCCGGTCTGACCATTGGTGATATTGCCCGTTCTGTGGGCTACACCGATCAATTGCTTTTCTCCAAAATGTTCAAAAAAGTGATGGGCGAAGCTCCCACCTACTACCGTAAACATAAAACAGCACCCTCCCAGTTAAGTTGCTAATTGGGACGGTGCTGTTTTTGCCATTGGTTTATACCGTCTCCGGCATGGATACACCAACGACTTGCACTTTAATTTCATTCACCATAACGCCAGCTAATTGCTCTACAGCCTGTTGAACATTATGTTGAAGTTCACGGCAGACCTCGTGCATCTTGTTACCATATTGAATGTTGATGCGAAGCTGGATGGTTGCCTGATCGTCTTTGACGTGTACGTCAATCCCTTTTTGCAGACTCTTGCCACTGATACTCTTAGCAATGCCTTCAGTCAGTCCAACGGACATAGAGGATACGCCCGCCGTTGATTGAGCGGCCATCCCCACGATCTTGGACAATACATCGTTCGAGATGTGAATGGTACCCATTTGAACAGATTGAGGTGCGATATATTCAGGTTCATTGTATTGTTTTTCGATAATTTCAGACATGTGCTCCACTCCTTCGAATAATTTAGATTCTATGCATTCTGCCATTTGTCCTTGAAGAACATGTTATAGATTCGAACCAAAAGAATTTTAACAATCATATACACCGGAATAATAATCAGGATGGCAATAATTCCACCGAGGTCCCCTGCACCCAAGACCAGAATAATCGTCGTTAGCGGGTGAATATCGAGCTTTTTACCAAATACGTAGGGTGCAACCAGGTTGTCCTGAATCTGCTGAGCGACGAGAATAATAATCAGAGACCAGATGGCAACCGATGGCGATACCACGAGACCCATGATGACAATAGGCACGGACGACACAATCGCCCCGATAAACGGAACAAAGTTCATGATAACCGCGATTACCGTGAGCAGTAATGCGTACGGCAGTCCAATGATCAAGAAACCGATATACATTAGTACACCCAGGGCCAGATTCACCAAAACTCTTCCTACAATAAAACCACTCAGCGCCTGATCGATCTCAAGCACGACTTCACGGCTGTCATTTTGGAAACGTTTTGGAGCGATATGTGCCAGTTTACGACCAAACTTCTCACCTTGTAACAGCATATAGAACAAAAGGATCGGTAATGTAAACAAGATAATCGCAAAACTGGACACGAGTGAGAAAAATCCACTTACATAGTTGGTCACAAAGTTAAATCCTTTGTTGATATACTCCGTGATCTGAGATAAAGGTGTAGATCCCTCCGGGAACAAGGCTTGAATCGCACCATTCTGCTCCAGCTCTCTCAGTTGTTCACTTAATGAATTAAGTAAATTCGGTGCGTTATCGACCAGGTTGATGAGCTGCTCACGTAACGATGGCCATAATCCAATGATGAAGAACACACCCAGAATAGCAATAACCAGATAGATTAGCAAAATACTTAACGTGCGATTTATTTTCTTTTTCTCCATATAATTCACGAGCGGCCTTAGCAGATAATAAAAGAACACCGATAACATCATCGGCACGGTGATTACCGTGATCATGGTAACGAGCGGCTGAAAGATGAAGCTCACACGTGATAATAAATAGATATTAACCAATATCAGCGCCAGTGCAATACTGAACCTGACAAACGTATTTCCTTTGAACAAAATATTCCCCTCCACATGGACATTTCTTCTCTTATTTAATTTGGAATCTCAATGGTAAACACGGTGGTCTCTCGCCCACGCCGGGAAAGGATCAGCCGTCCGCCCATTTTCTCCGTATTCCGTCGTGCGATGGACAAACCAAGTCCGGTGCCTCCGGTCGCTGTCCGCGCCTCATCCCCTCGTACAAACGGGTCAAAGATCGTTGACCACAGTTCTTGGGGTATGCCCACTCCGGTATCTGCCACTTCAATCACCACATGGGTATGAAGCGGAATGAGTTCCACGCGCATTTCTGTTCCGGGCGGATTATAAGACAGAGCATTGGTAATCAGATTCTGAATGACTCTGGATAACAGCTCCGGATCATACCTCGCGTAGATCTCCTGATCAGGAACAAGTACGTGAAGGACAAACTGTTTTTGTTCAATCTCCCCATAAGTATCTGCCATAATCTCGCGCACGAATTCTCCAATTTCTCTTCTCTGAATATGCATGCGAAAATCGGGTGAATCCACCTTGAGCAGCTCCAGCATATTCTGTATCATGCGTGCAACTTGAACGGACTTGTTATAGATATATCCCAGATATCGTTGCTGCCTGTCCTTGTCCTCCCCACGTCCTTCCACCAATGCCTGCGCGTATCCCTGTATAGATGTTATCGGTGTCTTCAGATCATGTGATAAGTCTACAATCAGTCGCTGTTTGCTCTGTTCGGCGTATCGTTTCTCCGCAGAGGTGTTCTCAATAACGTCCGCCATGTAGTTAAAGGTCTCACCGATCTGGACAAACTCTCTCTCGGCCGAGATCGACATCCGTGTACTATAATTTCCCTGAATCATCTGCGTAAGACCCGAGGAGAGAATGCTGAGTGGTTTTTTGATTCTCCGTGCGACCCAATAGCTATAGACAAAAATCAATAATAAAACCAAACCGATGCCAATCATAATGTAAAAAGACAACGGGTGCTTCAGATTGGTAATCAATTGATTATCATTAATCCTTACGCTAACCAGATCACGCGGGATCTTCAGCAACACATACGCTGCTGCTCCTTCTGTCGAGAGAGGAGTGATCGAATAATAGTATTCCTGGTCACTCCGATTTTCCAGTCCATCATACAGATCGGCTTCACTGTATTGCGTAAACGCATCTTGCTTGTCTCCCACATGACGAATGACGTTGCGATTCGCATCCAGAATTTCAATCCAGCCACCGCTGTCCTTGAGACGTTGAATCTCTGTGTCTTTGCTTTTCGACACCGAACCTCCACTGGAGTAAAATTCGTCCTCTAGCTCTGCAACGTACACATGGGCTTCGACATTCAGATCTGGATCAACCACTTGATCCGATATACGAAAATCCACGACATCCAGTGACACCATAAGGTACACGATCAATACCAGTAACAGCAAAAAGAAGTTGAACAGCAAGAAGTCCAGTGTCAGGGATGTCTGCAACAGTCTTTTTTCTCTAGCTTTCCATGGGCGCTTCAATTTTGTATCCCAGTCCCCTTATCGTTTTGAGATATTCCGGTTGTCTGGAGTCACGCTCGATCTTCTCCCGAATGTTGCTGATATGTACCATAATCGTGCTGTCCTCGTGAGCATAATAGTCGCCCCAGACCGCTTCGTATATTTTTTTACGGGTGAACACTCGGCCAGGCTGATCGAGCAACAATTCCATGATTTTATACTCTGTAGAGGTCAATGTTACAGGACTTCCTGAACGAAAAAGGATACATTGGGATCGATCCAGGGTCAGATCACCTAATACCAGATTCTGTTCTTTCGCTGCGGGAACCTCCGCTGCATCAAAATGATTGACTCTTCTGAGCAATGCCTCTACTCTGGCGACAATCTCAAGCGGGTTGAATGGCTTCGCTATATAATCATCTGCCCCAAGTCCCAGTCCAAGGATTTTATCGTGATCCTGACTTTTGGCGGATAGGAACAGAACAGGCATGTGATGTGTAGCCCGGATCTGTTTGATCAACTGCAACCCATCCATCACAGGCATCATGATGTCCAGTATGACCAGATCGATCTGTGTTGAACGAATACATTCTAACGCCTCCGCTCCATTCACCGCAGTCTTAATGGTATAGTCCTTCTCCAGATAGAGCTGAAGCAGTTCCACAATCTCTGGTTCGTCATCTGCAATTAATACGGTGTATCTCATGTTATTCCTCTCATTTCCTATACTCTATGCCTATCTCTACATTATTACTATATACTACGTCTCTTAATTCAACCTAAATCATTTCTAAAGATAATCTAAATAAATAAAAATAGAGCCCTGGCGCAAGCCAAGGCTTTATGAAAATAGGATCGTTCTCATTCTTGATTCAGGCTTTTCATTCTTCATTCGGACTATTCAATCTTCATTCGGACCATTCGGATTAGACTATCAGATCATTCCTTACCGGAACGAAGCCAAGGTTCAACTTTCACTGATAAACGTTGCTTGTCATACTGCACATATTGGCTCGCCCGGTTGCGCACGGGATCACCCGCATAGAAGCGTTCATACAGGTCATGCCTGGCTCCGAGTGGACTTCCTGTAAGCTCCCACGCCAGTTGAAAGAGACGAATCTTCTCCGGGGCTTGCATCGTTACTCCGCCAAGGTATTTTCCCATCATGGAGCCCATCATTTCATTCATCTCAAACGTACCTGAAGGAATCTGAATCAGACCACCCGCAGCAATCGTCTTTAATATCTCCACAGCGCGGGGATAATACCGATTGCCCAGATTACGGGCAGTTTCAATATATTTGAATTCCGGCAACCAGTTGCCGAATGTATCCGACTTGGACTGAGCTTCAGCAGCAACAATCAATCCCTCGATGGTCTGCATCTGACTGATCAGCTCTCCGAGCTGTTCCTGTACATTCAGGAAAGCGTCCACCCCAATCTCCTTGGCAATGGCTGAGGTCACGGCTGTAATGAACTCCAGTTTTGAGTGCAAACGAATGACGCTCTGATGATAGGCCAGACTGGCCGAAGCTGTATTACAGCGAATCTGCCATACGGCTTCAGGGTTATTGTGCAGCAATACACGTTCCCAGGGCACAAATACATCGTCAAAAAATAACACGGCATCCATCTCATCGTACTGCGCACTGAGTGGATGTGATTGATCTGTATCTTTTGTGGCAAAAGATTCACGACACATCATGTGTAAGCCTGGACTGTCCGCAGCTACAATCACCATATGGGCCAGCTCTGGCAGGTGGGACGGAATTCGTTGAACGGGATAAGCAATAATATCATCTGCATAAGGCGCTGCTGTTGCCACCATTTTGGCCCCGCGAATGACTACGCCCTCCGTATTGCTTTTGACAATCCGCAGCATGGCATCCTCGTCTTCACCAACAGGCAAGGAACGGTTAATCTGGGGGTCGCGCTGGACAATTGTCAGGAATGCATCTTTTCGTTTGGCTTGTTCAAAATAAGCCGATATTTTACCTGCAAATGCAGGATCATGTGCTGTCATCTCATGTCGTGTTGCATACCAGCCGGTCAGGCGGGATCGAGCATAATCAGACAATCGGCTCATCACCCCATACGTCCGCTCAGACCAAAGCCGAAAAGCCCCCGCTCTGCTATTCACGTCGAGATGTGAACGGGGTACAAGAAAAGAGCGATGTACATAACTTCCCGTCTGTTCGTCCCAATAGGCCACGGTTTCCCTTGTATCCGGGTCATCCACCAGATTAAACAATCCTTCTATCGTTTGAAGTGTTCCCTGAAAGGCCTGATGCTGGGTAACCCGGATACGTTCTCCGTCCAGCCATACATTCCGCTCATCATTCAAACGTTGAATGTAAGCTTGTCCACGAGACATCGTGATGCTCATGATCTGTCCTCCCTCTCAGGCATCTGCCTGACATTTCTGTAACCCCATCCTTCTAACTGCTTGAGAAACTATGTAATGATACATTTTGTATCTATTGAAATAGTACTGTGCCTTGGATAGAAAAGTCAACAGACACCGAGTCATGCGTTCGGTGTCTGTTGGGCCATGCTATTTTAGACTAACTTGGAATACATATGACGCAGATACCGCCAGCGCACAAGTGCAAAATACAAGATCTGCATGGAAGCAAACACCAAGAAGATACGCAGGCTGTATCCGAAGACCGAGAAGTCAACCAGTTGCTGTAACGCTACAAAGGCAACCGAACTGTGGATGACCGCCACCAGAATCGGCAGGAAGAACATAAGCAATAGCTGCCTTGTTACGATCTTACGGAGTTCGGGACGACTCAGTCCCATTTTGCCAATCATGCGATACTGTGCTTCATCCCGTTCTAGATCTGCGTAGAGTCTGAAATAGGTGAAACTTGCTGCAAAGGTGAAGAAAACAATGCCGATCAGGCCGCTCAAAATTAAAATGATGCCATTGGTCTGCTTGGAATTAAGCCAATCCACCACAAGCGCGCTGACCTCGTAATAACCTTTGTCGGAATGATCATCTTGAATGGATTTGATCAATTCAGGAGCGAAGCTGCGTGTACCCATCCAATCTTTCACGATAAATTGTATCGTTCGACTCGAATAGAAACCTTCAGGCATCCCAACTTCCTCGTTGTACGCAGGTCTCATCTTATTAAACAGTTCGTCGGTTACGACGTAGAGATAAATTTCATATTGAAAAGGAATCACAATATCGGTACCAGGTGTCGATAGCTGGACAGGTACGCGCTGATTATCAACCTCCAGATTGACCTTTCCTCCCGAGACTCCTTGTTCAACCTGTTTACGGTACTCCTTGCGAATCGCCAAATTGCTTGGTGTCATAAATGACTCATCGATCTGTTTCAACGTACGTTCTTCATACCCCAGTGCCTTCGCAAGACGGTTATAATCACTAAGTTTGATAATCTCCCCATTATTATTTTCACCTATAGGAGCATAACTGCCCTTCACGTAGGGAACTTGATGATCAATCAACGTTTCTTCAATCTGCCGAATATGTCGCTCGGAGTTTGGAGTATCCCAGTTATTCATATAACTGAATGCGTACGGATTCGACATGGACGACAACCCCGGGTCAGCAATAGCAAGCATGGTGCCAATTCCCGTAAATGAAGAAGCTGAAATGATACTTACCATGAAAAACATGATGGCGTTATCTTTCATTCGATAGGTAAGTTCAGATAAGAAGAGCAGATTGGTTTTACGGAAAAATAATCGTTGATTGCCTTTGAGTGCCCGAATGATGTATACACTGAGCTGCGTGAACAAAAAGTACGTACCTGCAATAACGACCACGACACTTGCCATTAATAGCGGAAACGAGAAGCTTACCCATACAAAAGTGAATACTCCTGCATAACCCCCGCCAATCAACAATACGGATAACAAGGCGAGTAGACGTGAGGCTTTGGGTTCAGGTTTCGGTTTTTCCTCTGATTTCACAAGGTCAATGAGTGAACCTTTCCGTATGAGCAAGGATGACGACATCGCGATGACAACGAACAATAGCAGAAATGCTCCAACCGTCAAGGCGATGCCTTTCAGCGGAAAATAGAACCGAAGACTGTTCTCAACAGCCAGCATGGAGCCACAGATGAGCAGAATCAATTTGCCGAAAATGAGCCCGAGTCCGATGCCCGTAATGATCGAAGCTAATCCAATACACATATTCTCCATAAACAGAAGCCGATTCATCTGTTTGCGTGTCATGCCAAGAATCAGGAAGATACCAAATTCCTTCTTACGCGTCTTTAGAAATGAACCTACCGAGTAGAGCAGGAACAGGAACGAAAAGATGAATATAATGATCTCCGCAATTATAAACCCCTGATCCGCAAGCAAAGTAACCGTACCACTTGAACCTTTTAACCCTTCTTTCAAATCAGGATGGAACAATAGCAATGCGTAAGTAAAAAAGATCATGACGGAAAACGTACTGCTCAGAAAATGAGCCAGATAAATTCGTTTGTTGCGAACAACGTTATTAATGGCGAACTGGCGAAAATTCATGTCCTGACCCTCCAATTAGGGATAATACATTAATAATCTTCTGGTAAAAGGCTGCACGATTATCGCCGTAGTGAATTTCGTTGTAGAGTTTGCCATCCTTAATAAAGACAACCCGACTGCAATAACTTGCTGCTACTGCATCATGAGTGACCAGCAGCATCGTAGCCTGATCCTCCTGATTGCGAGTTTCGAGAATCTCCATCACATCTCTTGCCGCCTTCGAATCCAGGTTACCTGTTGGCTCATCTGCCAGAATCAACTTCGGGGAATGGATCAGCGCTCTGGCAATGGCCGTACGCTGTGCCTGTCCACCCGAGATCTCATATGTCCGTTTGTTCAGAATACTCTCGATGCCCAGCTTGCTTGCCAACTGTTGAACACGTGCGTTCATCTCTGCTAGCGAAACGCCGTCAAGAGTCAGTGGCAGTACGATGTTTTCCTTGACTGTCAGTGTATTTAACAGATTGAACGATTGAAAAACGAAACCAAGCTCTTTGCGCCGGAACAGCGCGAGTTCGTCCTGATTCAATTCAAACGGATTCTTCCCTGCAATCCGCAGTTCGCCTGATGTTGGATGATCAATGGTTGAGATCATGTTTAGCAGTGTTGTTTTGCCACTACCCGATGGTCCCATGATGCCAACAAACTCACCTTCCTGAATCCTGAGGTCAATACCTGATAACGCTTCATAAGATACGATGCCTTTGTAGATTTTACTGATCTGTTTCACAGAACAAATCTCCATGGTTACAACTCCTTAGTAATGTATGAATTCAAAATCAAGTTACTTTCATGCTGTATGCATGCGTATTGTGTGCGGCCTTTCCTGTGATCTTCTGACTACAGTCTATCGAAGTTTCGGCCATTCTCCTATGGTTTAACCTTTCATCAACATGACAATGTTGTAAGGTTGCAAGATGGTAAGCAAAAAAGACGTCTTCGCCTCAACCAGGCAATAGACGTCTAAACTTACACCTACACTGTAATTCATACTCTACTCACACTTCTTCAACAAAAATACACACCTCACGCCACAATCTTATCTTCAACCTGCCACTTCAGGATTTGAATGTAATTCGGACGGTCGTTCCTTCGCCATACACGGATTCAAGATCGATCCGATGATTCATCCGCGTTAACACTTCTTTGGCAATATACAGCCCCATGCCTGTGGATTCTTTGAAATGCCGACCGTTCTCCCCGGTGAAGAAAGGTTGGAATACCCGGTTCAGATCAGACTTCGGAATCCCGATGCCTTGATCCTGCACTTCCAGCATGATGGAGCGTTCCGCTTCATACGCACGAAGATAGATCTTTTGCCCGCTGCCCGCAGAGTACTTGATTGCGTTCGACAGTAACTGTACCAAGACAAACCGAATCCACTTGGCATCGGATTGCACAACCAGCGAAGAATCGATATGCATCTCTGGATAGACGTGATTGCGAATAAAGAATCGCTTGAGCCCATGGATCGCTTCTTCCCCAGCGGTCTTCAGTATCACAGGTTCCACACTGAAATCCTGCTCGAAGGTATCCAACCGCGCAACATACAGCACAGTCTCCAATCCCCGTCTCATCTGGTCCGCTTCCTCTCGAATGCTGATGAGCCTGGGATCATCATCTTCCTGATCTTCCACGGTCAACTCAATGACGGATAACGGTGTCTTCATCTGATGTACCCACTGGTTCATAAACGTCAGATATTCTTGCTGCCGTTGTTCCAGCCGATGCAGATGAGCATGATACTGCCCGTATTGTGAATCCAGCAGCTTCTCCAGCGCCAATGATAAAGGACTTGTTTCGTTCAATGGTACAAATTCCTTCAGCGAATCCATCGATCGTGTCATCCGGGCATAAAAAGAGCGATGTGAATAATAACGATAGACCAAATATGCACCGTATAAAAATAATCCCAACGCTACAGCATAAGCAGCCGTGACCCAATCGTTGTAACCGTCATACCAGAAAACTGCAATAACGGTGAACAAGATGGCAACAACCCAGCAAGTTAAAGCGAGATGTTCTCGTATAAACAACCTCATGACGGTGAAGAGAACTTCCAGTTATTGTTCAGTCGGTAACCCGATCCTCTTACCGTTTCCAGTGCATCCGTAATGCCAAGTTCGGCTAATCGCTTACGCACCCGGGTAACGTTAACACTAAGTGTGTTGTCATCCACAAAAGAGTCATCCCACAGTTTCTCCAGAATCGTCTCCCTGCTCACAAGCTTGGGACTGCGACGCAGTAATGTCTCCAGTAAAATCGTTTCCTTTTTCGTCAACTGCACTTTAAGATCAGCGAGTTGAATCTCCTGTCTTTCCAGATACACGACCAAACCATCCAGTTCCACCTTGCGTTCTTCGTCACGTGCAGCATAGTCCCCATACACCCTGCGCAGCTGACTCCGAATTTTGGCTATAACAATCTCATGTTCAAACGGCTTCGTAATATAATCATCCGCTCCGTTCTCCAGTGCCATGACCTGATCCATTTTTCCGCTCCGGGCGGAGATAAACAGAATCGGGCACGTAGACATCGTACGAATCTGGCGGCACCAATAGAAACCATCGTAGCTGGGTAAATTGATATCCAGAAGCACCACATGCGGCTGCACCTGCTCAAACTGTTGTACAATCGTCTCAAAATCCTCGGCCAAAACGGCCTTATCCCCATAGCGCTCAATATGTGATTTCAATAATCCCGCAATCTTGGGGTCGTCCTCTATAATCATAATGGTATACATAGTTGGGTCTCACCTCTGCCAAAATCATATCACAGGATTAATTATCGAGCATCGACTTGCTTACGCCAATCCACAATATCTGCATTCAATTGTTTCAGATCTCCGGAAGCTTTCTGGTCATCGGATAACTTGTATTGTTGCTTCAATGCCAGGATTCGATATACACTTTCATCAATTCGAGATTCGGAGATCTCGCCTGACTTCACTGCACTCATTAGCGTGTCAAAAATCGTCTTGGCACTTTCATAACTATGAGCTACCAAAAGAATGTCACTTCCTGCTTTAACCGTTGCTAGAGCAGCCTCGTCCAACTTGAAGTTCTTCGCTATTGCTCCCATACTCAGGTCATCTGTGATGACGACACCGTCATACTTAAATTTGCCGCGCAAATGTTTACCAATAATGACATCCGATAAAGAAGCCGGATGATCCGGATCAAGCTTCGGGAACAAAATGTGTGCAACCATGACCGCTTCTACCTGCTCCTTCACTGCGGCCTGGAACGGAATCCATTCAAGCTCGGCCAGTTGTTTTTCCGTTTTGTTCACGACAGGTAGATCAAGATGGGAATCCACGGACGTATCCCCATGACCCGGAAAATGCTTCACTACCGGAATAATGCCTTCACTACGAAAGCCTTTCATCTCTGCAATCCCCATACGTGACACGAGTTCTGCCGAGCTGCCGAATGAACGATCTCCGATCACCGGGTTCTTCGGGTTACTATTCACATCCAGTACAGGAGCGAAGTCCACATTAAAACCTGCAAGTTGAACCTGTCTCGCCAGCAATTCTCCCATCGTTTCAGCAAGCGCGCTATCGTTCGTCTGGCCTACCTTTTTGTTGGAAGGAATGGATTCCACCGTCTCCGGCATACGGCTGACTTTGCCGCCCTCCTGGTCTACACTCATGAAGATCGGTACCGGATTGGACTGATTCGTGTCCTTGATGGACTGCACAAACTTGGCTGTTCCCTCAAGCGTCGTTACATTGTTGGCATAGAAAATAATGCCCCCTACCTTCTGATCCATAATCATCTGTTTGGCTTGATCATCCAGCGTTGTTCCCTGAACACCAGCCAGTATCATCTGTCCAATCTTCTCTTCTAACGTCAGTGAACTGAGCTGCTCCTGCACCGGGTCAGCTTCCTCTTGCGGTTCCTCTTGCGCTTGTTCCTGCGATGGAACGGTATTCTGCTCCGGTGATGAGGAAGTTTGCCCTGTGTTGGAGTCTGTGTTCGAATTGATGTTCGAGTCCGTTGCGGAAGAAGGTTTCTGAGCTTGGCCGCATGCCGATAAAAGCAGAACGATCCCCAACATGAAACACATCATCTGCAATGTTTTTTTCCATTGATTGTTCGAGTTGTACCTATAGTTATACAAGGATATTCATCCTCCTTATGTAATGTCGTCACGGTAATTCAAAGGTTCAGGCCTAACCTTATCACAAGGTGAATGATTTTCAAAATGAGCGCTTCTGAGGATTGATTCGTTGTGCTGACATATATGCAGCGAAAAAAATGGTTGCTATAGAACCTGAAATGTGGAACCCAATGGTGTTGTGACTAGGTGCGTGTGCGGTGTATGCGGACAATCAATAGGAGCAACGGTGTAGAAAAGTGCTTTTCTATTGTGAATTTTTCATATGTTGAAATTATTAGTATAGGTAGCTCAAAAAGCCGCCCAAAGGCGGCCTATTTGTTCGTTTTTGTTTTACTTTTCGTTGTAAATCGTTGCCGTTCAGCGTTAGTTCACCTTTCACCAAACGTTCTTAGGCTTCTATTAATGGAGTGTTTGCAACACTTCCGTTGTAAAAGGAATGATTTCAGATGTGCGACCCTCACGAACTTTGGCAGGCCATTCGGGATCACTCAGCAAAACGCGGCCCAAAGCGATCAGACCAAATTCGTTATTCTCCAGCTTCTCATTCAGAAGATCCAGATGGGCATCCCCTGTTCCCTGGTTCTCGGTTGCTCTGTCCACAAATTCAGCTTCCAGCCCTACCGATCCAACTGAAATAGCTGGTTTGCCTGTTATTTTTTGAGTCCAACCCGCGAGATTCAGCTCGGAACCTTCAAATTCAGGCAACCAGAATCGGCGTGTAGAACAATGGAATATATCCACGCCTGCAGCACTGAGTGGTGCCAGGAATTGCTCCAATTGTTCCGGCGTTTCCACCAGGCGTGCATCATAATTCCCCATCTTCCATTGGGAGAACCGAAGCACAATTGGGAAATCAGGACCAACTGCCGCACGACAAGCTTCAATCACTTCAACTGCAAATTGGGTTCGCTGTACCAAATCACCGCCATACTTGTCAGTCCGTCGGTTCGTCTGCTCCCAGAAGAATTGGTCAATCAGATATCCGTGGGCTCCGTGCAGCTCAATGCCGTCAAACCCAATTCGCTGTGCATCCGCTGCGGCTTGGGCAAATGCTTGAACAAGACCTTGAATCTCCTCTTCCGTCAAGGGTTCACGTGATGGTTCTCCTGCCATGCTAACGCCTGACGGACTTACCGGTTCAGCTTCAGCATTAGGCAAGTCGCCGGAACGACGCGCTGTACCCACATGCCACAATTGTGGCATGATTTTGCCGCCTGCTTCATGTACTGCTTTCACTACGTTAGCCCATCCTTGCAGTGAATCTTCACCATGGAACAATGGAATACTCGCCCCACTGACGGAAGACGGATGATTAATGCCTGTGCCTTCCGTAATGATAAGCCCCACTCCGCCTGCTGCTCTACGACGGTAGTACTCAACAACTTCTGGTCCAGGTACGCCCTCTGGTGAAAATCCACGTGTCATGGGTGCCATCACAATTCGGTTAGACAAGGTTAGCTTGTCCGAGGTGAAGGGTTTGAATAATGCTGAAGGTACGTTCATCGTATATTTCTCCTTTACAATTGGAAGTATGGAACTCCGCATTCACGGGAAATGCGACTTGCTTCTGTATATCGTAACAGGTTAATCCAGTTGACTGGTTTAAGGTTATTTCTCTATCCATTTTATAGTTTCTTAATTTTATTTTCAAATTTTCGAAGTTAGGCATTCATACTAATCTAATGGACAAAAAAAGAAAGCTACCATGTGGCAGCCTCCCTCAGAACAAACTGCCGCAGCAGTCCGCCCCGTATTCTACTACATCTTCAGGTATTTTCCCGGTCACCAATAATGTGGATGTAGCATAGTATATAATCCATAATCTTCCTTCCAATTTAATTAGCATTCACGGGAATATCACGGCGATTTACACGAAGTAATTTGCCTGACGAAGTCGATAATACATCCGGATCCGTACCTAGACCAAAATAGAAATCTCCGTCTTTCTCTTCGAATGACTTGGCGTACGTGTCCTGATTAAAGCGCAAAATCTCATTCCACGTTGTGAGATCAGTCGATTGATAGACCCTGTTGATATAGAGATTGGCACTTTGCCGGGTGTACGTAAGCACATATACCTTGCCATCCCGCAACAGCACATCCGTAGGAAGCGCCTTGGCATCTGGAAGATTAACTCGTCTTGCCTGATTAATGTCGGTCATGACATTCAACGATTTGGGCAGCAGCTGTCCATCATTGAACACGCCACCGGCTATATAGAGCAACTTATTATTAAAGTTAACATTTTTGCCTATTTTATTATAAGGAATCGTGCCCGTTTGATAGGTTAACCCAGGCAGCATTTTGTTGCCATAGATGACAACGTCCCGTTTCTGAAGCTGTTCATTAATCTCTAGGATATTGGTTTTATCATTCCATATTTTATTGGCAGGATACATCATGCCAGAGGCATATAATTTGCCATTAAGATGGAACATCGTATACGCCCGGAAGCCAAACGTATTGATGGTCGCATATTTCTGCCAAGTTTCACCTTCATTATGAGAGATTAATATGGTTGGTTTGGAGTCCGTACCCAGCGCGGCAAACATCTTGCCCTGATAGGATGCCAGATCGTATACGTGTACACCAAGCGGCAGATTGCGATATTTGGTCCATACATCCCCATCCAGACGATAGAAGTTGCCCAGTTCCCACTGCTCACTATCGGAATCATTGCCAGGAATATATAACTTGTCGTTCAGTACTCTGTAGATATCAATCTGTTCCTCATCCACATACATCTTCGTCGATGGTAGAATGCCCGGGTTGCTGTTGGTCACCGATTGAGTCTTGAATTTCGCGTTAGCTGTATCATAATAAATGACTGGAATAGGACCTGAATTCGGCGCTACGCCCAGATTGCTGCTATTTCCGTGACCCAAATATATTTTGCCGTTATACAGTTGCATGTCCCAGACGTTATTGGCATAGGGTGTTTTGCTAAAAGGTCTCCCCAGCAGTTCAATCTTCGAAGTTACATCCGCTGAAATGATCGGTGCGTTTGACACCTTGGCAAGCCCACGTTCAGTCGCAGGTGGTTGACTCGTTGACGTATTGTTTCTTGGCTTGGAGTTACCCATAAGCATCCAGCTCACTCCTGCAACGATAGTCAAAATGACGGCTGTCCATTTCGCATGTCTCTGCATGTCCGCTTCCTCCTTCATATTTTCATGATAAATCCCTTCACACCAAGATGATACAAATTGTATCTTTTTATACTATGTAAAACCATCCGTACATGCAACAAATTCCGCCCGATCTATACAAAAAAAATAGACAATCGCATCGAAAGATACGTTGTCTATTTGTAATCATTTTATTGCCGCAGTCTACTGAATTTTTAGTAATTTCAACTCGGCTTCTTACTTCTTTTTTCGTTTGCCGCTCTATTATTCTGCTTTCACCAGAATCTTAACCTGGTTTTTCTCTTTCAGAAGCGCTTCAAATCCATGTTCAACAACTTCATCCAACGAAATTCGTTTGGTCACCAGCTTGTCTGCCGGGAAGAAACCTTTATCCATCAGACTGATGACTGCCGGGAATACATCGCGATAACCGATAATACCATTGACCGTACGTTCTTTCATGACAATCGAGTTCGGATGAATCGGTGCTTCCTGTTCGAAAATGCTGACGATCATCAATTCACCGCCAATACGTGTCGAATCGATGGCTTGTTGCAGTACACGTGGAACACCCGTTACTTCATAGGCTACGTTAACGCCGCCTTGTGTACGTTGATGGATCTCTTCCACGACATTGAACTGTGCTGGATCAATTACAATGGCTCCCAGTTCTTCGGCTTTTGCTTTCCGTTCGTCCGATAACTCGACCACATAAATATCAGATGCTCCCGAAGCCTTGAGTGCTTCAATGACCAGTAGTCCGATTGGGCCTGCGCCAAACACTGCTGCCGTATCGCCCACTTTCAGTTTGCTTTGGCGCACGGCGTGAAGTGCTACAGCTGAAGGTTCAACCAATGCACCTTGCTCATACGAGATTGAATCTGGTATAGCATGTACCATGGATTCTGCAGCAGTTACATACTCGGAGAAACCTCCTCCTCCTCCAGCGAGTCCAAGGAAACCCATCTGGTCGCACAGATTGTATCTGCCCTGTTTACAAGCTTCGCAGTATCCACATGCATAGATTGGTTCTACCACAACACGATCGCCCGCATTGAAACGGGTAACGCCTTCGCCTACTTCAACGACCTGTCCTGAGAATTCATGGCCCATAACTACAGGCGCTTGTTCCCCTGTTAGCGGATGTGGAGCTTGAGCTGGAATAAAGATCGGCCCTGCTGTGTACTCGTGCAAATCACTACCGCAGATGCCGCACCATTCCACTTTTATTTTGACCTTACCTTCTTCAGGATGAGGTTCATTAATATTTTCGAGACGTAAATCTTTGACTCCGTGCCAACGTAATGCTTTCATTCAATTCATCTCCCAGATCATAAGTTATGATATAATCGGAAACGTTTCCGTAAATTAAATATGTCACATTTTAGATACGCTGTCAAACAAATTTCTCCACGAATATGTCTATCTCGTGATCATATCAAGTTCAATTTTGAATGCTTATACTTTAATTTTAGTTGTCTTTGCTGTATCACAAACGATGTGATCCATGTTCTTAACATATATATGGTATCTGGTATGACTGATTTCATCACAAAGCGATTGAAATTTAATCAAAGCCTCAGCATAAATCTGGTCCTTTCATGGGATACTTCATCGCTCAAATGTTATAATCAAGTTATATAAACATCGTGAAATGCGTACATATCCTGATAATTCGGAATCGTTTCCGATAAAGAGAGGTAACCATACATTGAGTAAAGAACAGAAACTTACGATCAAGGACGTCGCAGAACGTGCTGGCGTGGGCATCGCTACTGTATCCCGAGCCATCAACAATTCAGAAGGCATCAGCAGTAAAACAAGAGATAAGGTGATGCAGGCTATTGAAGAACTTGGATTTGTACCGAACACCTCTGCACAGAGTCTAAAAATCCGGCAGACGCACCAAATCGCGCTCGTCGTACCCGACATACGTAACGCCATCATTCCGGAAATTTCCTGGTCCGTGGAGCAAACCGCGAAGCAGCATGGATACCATGTCGTGCAGATCAATACGGCAGGCAACGCACGCACAGAACTGGAAACCATTCGTAATGTAAAAAAACTGCATGTAGACGGGCTGATCTTCATGCCCCTCGCGTATCCCAAAACTTTGCCCGGACTGATTGATAAAGCCCCCCTCCCCATCTCCATGATTAATTACGGAAAGAAACTGGAACCGGGCATGAAGGCGGATATCGTCTCTCTGTCTCAACCTGAAGGCAAATTGGTGATGGAACATCTGTTCAAAATCGGTCGGACCCGAATTGCTTATGCCGGAGCACCCAAAGACATTATTGAAGAACGCTTCCGTGCTTATGAACAGGCCGTAGGCCATGTGGATATTTCTCTCGTCTACTTTGGTGAGGACTTTTCATTGAATACAGGGGCCAATGCTGCCGATTATTTCTACGGACTTACGCATATGCCCGATGCGGTCTATGCCATTAATGATATGGTTGCCATCGGATTGGTTAATCGCTTCAAGGAGTTGGGGGTGCGTGTGCCCGAAGATGTAGCTGTAGTGGGCGTGGATAACAATCAATGGACTACCGTCTCGTCTCCACAGATTAGTTCTGTATCCATTATGGGAGAAGAAGTCGCCAGACTTGCTACCGAGCTGTTGTTAAAACGAATTCGGGAGATGAACACGACCGACTACGAGCACATTCAATTTGAACCGCGCCTGATCGTTCGCGAATCGAGCGTTGCCATGATCCGTTCTTCTTCGCAAGGACCGCACCACTAAACTTGGCGACTGAAATAGAGCAGAATACCCAACAGCTCCGGCTGTGGCTATCTCTTCATTTCTTTTTCTACACAGTTACACTAAAAAGGTGTTGCTCAGGGATGGTTATTTCCTGGCAACACCTTGTTTGTCTTTGGGTCTATGCAACTTTAGGTAAATGGTTATTCAGCATACATTCCTTCTAAGAAAGCAGTTGCCTGATCGGTGTTCCCTTCAGGAACATCTCTATATTTTCTACGGTATGATGATAATAGATCTCATAATTGCCACGAGTTACATAACCCAGATGCGGTGTGGCCAGGACGTTGGGCAATGTTCGCATGATATGGTTAACAGGCAATGGTTCCTGCTCATATACATCTAGACCTGCACCTGCAATCCAACCACTCTGCAATGCCTCCACCATAGCTTCCTGATCGACAATGCCCGCTCGTGACGTATTGATCAATAGGGCATGAGGTTTCATGTGTTGAAATTCAGCTTGTCCGATCAGGTTGCGCGTACGATCACTTAATACGAGATGAATGGATACGATGTCGCTCTGTGCAAGCAGTTGCTCCTTGGTCTCGGCCCAGATGACACCATGTTTTTCGGCTTTCTCTCGTGTCAGATTCTCGCTCCAGGCCGTCACCTTCATCCCGAATGCTTGTGCGATCTCAGCCATACGAGTACCTATTTTGCCCAAACCGAGCAATCCAAGTGTTCTCCCATACAGATCCAACCCGACCGTGCTCTGCCAGTTTCGATTGGAGCGAAGTGCATTATTTTCCGTAACTAATTGTCTGGACAGTCCCAGAATAAGCGCCCACGTAAGTTCGGTCGGCGGGTTGGAGCTGCCCTCGGTTCCACACACAATGATCCCGTTCTGCTCCGCAGCCTTGAGGTCTATGGATGCATTGCGCATACCACTTGTAATCAGAAGTTTTAACCGCGGGAGCTGCGAAATGACATTTTCCGGAAACGGTGTGCGTTCCCGCATCAGGACCACCATATCGAAATCCTGCAATTCCTGGATGACTTTTTCTTCCGAACCCATATAGTTGTTGAATGTCTGAATCTCCACCCGATCCATCAACGGACTCCAGTCCGCCGACGTCAGCGCAACGTTCTGATAATCATCCAAAACGGCACAGCGCAACTTCGTATTCATTCCAGATCTCCTCCTGTACCTGCTCAATTCTTAACTATATTGTAGCAATTCCGAATCAATTTAAACAAAGATCATCCCCTACTAATTCAGTAAAGACAATGTAACATGGATGCTTTGCTCTACAAAAGAGCGGTCTGGTCCTGATTTCATCAATACAGTCAGTCCAATCATCGATACGACCAGAGACTGTGCGACCGCAATCGCATCCATATCCGCAGACAACTCCCCGCTCTGTTGCCCTCTTTCTATCGTTTCCTTGAAAAGAACACCCAGGTACATCTGGTGCTCCCGTGTAAGGACAGCAAATTTGGGATCATGCGGAGCCAGTTCAACCATCGTATTAATGCAAAAACAGCCGTGACTCGGATCGGTCACACTTCCCTCCGCTCCAATATGTTCAAACAATCCACGAAAGGCTTCTCGCACAGAGGTGCCCTGCTGAAGTCTGGTTCTGACTTGAGCCGCATGCTGAGTGGTATACCTGCGAAGCGCTGTTTCAAATAATTCCTTTTTATCTCCAAAAGCTGCATACAGACTAGGGCGTTGAATGCCCATCGCAGTCGTCAAATCACTCAAAGATGCCGCTTCGAACCCCTTGTCCCAAAACGTATGCATCGCTGCATCAAGTGCTTTATCCGTATCAAATTCCCGTTGTCTAACCATACAATCCACCTCTTTATGTATCGATCAGTATTTATTATATTGTAATCTCACTTTTACTACAAAGTCAAAACCTAATAACGGAAAGGATTTTTTAGTTACAATGGAATCAAAAAATCTGGCAATAACAGCGATTGGATGGTTATTCCGTCATCGCAGTCCCTGTGTAAATATTCTTTAGCTCAACTCTCACCTAAATCACTGTTGACAGAATTCCCATAATTAAAGTATGGTTATGCGGAATCATAACATACCAATCGGTACACAATAGAAAGGTGATTTCCATTCATGCAAACTTCTTCCCTAGATGCACAATTATCCAACCAGGATCGTCCCGCCATTTCACGGTTAGTCGCTATTCTCTTTGCCGTGTGCAGCGGACTTGCTGTCGCCAGTATCTATTATGCTCAGCCTTTGCTGGACTCCATTGCTCAAGAATTCAACCTCTCTCCATCGTCCATAGGTATTGTCATCACAGTGACTCAAATATGTTATGCACTGGGACTGTTCCTTCTCGTTCCACTTGGTGACCTCTTAAACCGTCGCAAGCTGATTATCATTCAGATGCTCTTATCTGTGCTTGCACTGGTTCTGGTAGGAACCTCACAGTCCAGCTCCCTCTTATTCACGGGCATGGCTGTCGTCGGTCTGCTCGCGGTCATTACGCAAACGCTCGTTGCCTTTGCTGCCCACTTGGCAGCCCCTTCCGAACGTGGTCGCATTGTCGGACAGGTAACCAGTGGAATCGTCATTGGCATTTTACTTGCACGAACGGTTGCAGGTACGCTGAACGATTGGCTCGGGTGGAGATCGGTATATCTCTTCTCCGCCAGCATTACATTACTAGGGATTGTCGCCTTATGTCTTGTTCTCCCAAGGCAGCAGTCCCCTCAAGTAAAACAAAGCTACTTCCAATTACTCCGATCTGTCTTGCTACTGTACCGTGAAATGCCTGTATTACGAGTACGCGGTATATTGGCCATGCTGATTTTTACAGCCTTCAGCATCTTGTGGACTTCCATGGTTCTGCCACTAAGTAGCCCTCCACTGTCCCTGTCTCATACAGTCATAGGCGCATTCGGTCTCGCAGGAGCGGCGGGAGCGTTGGTTGCTGCTCGTGCAGGTAAGCTCGCCGATCGGGGACTTGGGCAAAAAACTACCGGCATCTCACTTGTCATTCTACTATTGTCCTGGCTGCCCATCGGTTATGTGCATCACTCCCTGTGGTTCCTGATCCTGGGCGTTATCTTGCTTGATCTCGCCGTGCAGGCTGTACATGTTACCAACCAGAGCCTGATCTACGAAGTTCGTCCCGAAGCGCAGAGCCGCCTGACGGCCGCTTATATGATTTTTTATTCCATAGGCAGTGCGGCTGGCTCCATCGTTTCTACCCAAGTGTATGCATGGGCGGGCTGGACAGCGGTTTGCTGGTTAGGCGCGGGCGTTAGTGCAGCAGCCCTTCTGTTCTGGATGATCGATCGTTATATCAATCGAAATGCTAATCGTTGAATTAGGGCGAGTCTTCAGATGAGCCCTAGTCCAGTTTATTCCACACAACAATAAAAAGAGTTGCTAACGGACCAACTAACAGGGAAATCAGAAACCAGTTCCGACCACTTCTGTTTTTTCCCTGAGCCAGTCCGGCATTAATCAAGGCAAGTGTGCCCCAACCTACATAATATTCATTATCCATCAAACGTCTTCTCTCCTTTATCCATTCATTTCCGGCAGTTGTTCAAGCATCGCTTTGAGCTTACAATTGCGACTCTCCAGAAATGCCTGCATGTATCTCTTCAGCACAAGTCGTTCGGTTGCCCATCCCAGCAATCCAAATGGAGCTTCGAATCGAAGTGTATCTCTCATGCAAGTCATCTGATCTCCAATTACGCTGAAATGATGTTCATGTCGCATGCTCTTGAAAGCCCCTTTCTCCATCTGATCTACAAAAAGGAAAGGTCGTTCAAACTGCACGATACGGGACTTCAGCTTCTGTCTGACACCAAAATGAGTAGCCTGAAATGTAACGGTATCCCCTGCTTCAATTCTTCCTGTTGTTACTCCTGCAACTGCACGCTCTCTCGTATGTTTCCAGACGGTCTGTGTATGTACATCAATATCCCGGGCATAGTCAAAGCACCGTTCAATCGAGGCATGTATGGTAATCTCGGTTGTCACTTCAATCATGGCGATCGCTCCTTGGCAGGAAAAATAAGGTCTTTGCAAAGTATACGCTTGCTTTTCTTGTCGAACAACACATCAAGGATGATATAACAAAAAACGGGTCCCCTGTCTTAGTACAGGAGACCCGTCTTTCATATAATAATGAAATAGCAATAACTAGCGATATTAAATAAGCAATTCATCAATAGCAAGCGTACGCTCTTTGGAGAGATCACGATATTCTTCAGACTCCACTTTGATGAGCGGTTTGAAAATATCAGACGTATTGTTCATGACAATAACACCTTTTTCTCCGTTACTCAGCAAAACTTGTTTGCCGATGAAATTAGGAAGCAAATGTTGCATCAAAGCCTGAACCGGCTTTTCATTCAGTTTACCAAATCCCATTCCATAGATATCTCTAAGGTTGTTGATCAGGTTCGGATTGCTGCCGCCGTGGCTCCCGGATCTCATGCCAATATAGATATCGGCTACAGATACAATTTGGGTATATGGATGAATTTCACTTTTCTCAAGTTGCATCGGATAACCAGAGCCATCTTCCCGCTCGTGATGCTGTAGAGCAACCAGCGCTGTCGCTTCATCCGTCATGGAATTTTTGATAATTTCATGACCATATATGGTGTGACGTTGCATTTCAAGCTGCTCGTCTGCTGTCAATGGTTCAGTTTTGTTCCGAATCCGGTGTGATACTTTGCACTTTCCGATGTCATGCAGATAGCCACCACGACTGATCTGATAACTTTCCTTCTGAGAATATCCGAGCCAGTTCGCAAGGTAGAAGGACAACAAACCTACCTGGATTGAATGTGTATAGTTATTGACGTCATCCCGCTCCAGCATCATCAGGAGATGAACGACATCTTTCTGCTCATCCAGTCCCTCAACCATCGGTTGCAGTGCATCATCCACCATGGTGGCGTTGAACTTGCCAACAGTCAGAGCTTCGAGAAAAGCATTTTGATAATTATGTACAGTCTGAATAAATTGGGACTTCATCTCTTCTTCAGGCGGCTCTTCCTTCGTGCTTACGCTTGACCCGGAAGCATGCTTTGCCGCTGCAGCAAAAAATTCGGCCTCAGTAATTTCCTCTTCACGTGATTCAATATCTACATAATCTACACGGTGCTGCATAAGCAAGGAGATATCCTCACTTTTGATCACAGTTCCCTTCCCGAGAACGTGTAATCCTGCATCGCTGAATGTATCCGCAGTCAGACGGTCTCCGTCTTGCAGGTTCATAATATGGATTCTCAAATCGGTATTCCCCCTGAACAATTCATTATAGTAACAGCACCCAATGGATTGGGTCCACAAAAATACCTATACTTCTTTATATCGTTATAATTCTTCATTTCATACATAGTTCAAACGACCTTAATCGCAAAGGTAAATACGAACGTATAAGACTTTATCCTCACTCCTGCATCTGATTTAGTCCCGGTTTTGAACATTTATTCACTTTTCTGTGAAAAATCGCTGTATCAGCGTAAGCAAAAGAAGTTCAAACTCTTATGTTTGAACTTCTTAAAACATCACAAATTAGATTTTGATCGAACCCAGACTTGCCCCTTGAACAAAGAAACGTTCAATGCTCTTCTCGACCGAAGCATCGGGAATCAGCGCCGGTGCCTGATGAGGTTTGGTACGCGCATCAATAATAACCTGATCACAACCCCAATGCTTGTGGTCATATCCGCTATTAACCCCATACATGTCATGTGAAGGGTTGCTTCTAGTAAAGGTTGCCCATAAGAAGTTGCTGAGGTTAGCACTCAGGAACGAACTGTCATCACAAAGAATGATCATCGGACACGAGTCCAGACCGCCTTGTTCCTTCAATAGAGACGTGAATGCTTGCATCTCCTGTGCCGTATCCTCATAACTGGTAAAAGCCGATGTCTGGATCGAAACGATGCCCGGCATAATGAGTTGCGCATTCTCATAACCTCGAATGTTTTTCAATGACTCCGGCACTTCCGTGCACAGATCGCGAATCTTGTCTCCATAGGCTGCAAAAACAACTTTACTACCGCTGTTCAGCCCTGTACCCGAATAATCCAATGTATCAATGGTCGTATGGGTATGGAAATGAATATCCCGCTGCATATCCATGCGTTCCAAGATATAGGTCAGGAATTCAGTTTCCTTGTGGGTGTCCAAAGGCTGTTGATCCTCAGCAGTAATAAACAGATACTTCGCCAAACTGAGCTGCCCTGTTCCCAAAATACGATTGGCAATCGTGAGCAGCTCTGTCGGCTGCTTCACCGCCTGATAAGGCGTGTAACGTTCACTACCAATGGCGAACAGCAATGGATGAACCCCGGCTGCATCTACCGCATGTACTTCTTTGACACCCGGAATCTCCTGTTTAATCGCGTCTCCTGTGATCTCATGAATTAAATCACCAAAAGCCGTATCCTCTTGCGGTGGTCGACCCACAACCGTAAACGGCCAGATGGCATTAGGTTTGGCATAGACTTTATGCACACGCATTAGGGGGAATTCATGCGTCAGACTGTAGTAACCCAGATGATCTCCGAACGGACCTTCAGGCTTCGTCTCGCCTGGATAGATATCACCTGTGATAACAAAATCAGCATCATTACTAATGCAATACCCGTCCTTGTAACTGTACCGGAAGCGACGTCCAGCGAGCAGGCCGGCAAATGTCATCTCACTTAGTCCTTCAGGCAGAGGCATCACCGCTGAGAGTGTATGCGCTGGTGGACCCCCGATGAAAATACTGACTTTCAGCGGTTCTCCCTTTTTGACAGCCTTGGCTTGATGTATACCAATACCGCGATGAATCTGATAGTGTAATCCTATTTCCTTGTTCATTTCAAAATCGTTGCCACTCAGCTGAACCCGATACATCCCCAGATTGGAATTCATGATTCCTGGCTTATCCGGATCTTCGGAATATACCTGCGGCAATGTCACGAATGCCCCACCGTCCATGGGCCAGTGCTTGATGAGCGGCAGGTCCGAGATTTGAATCTCTTGCGCGGACACCGGCAGGCTTATAGACTTCTGTTTCGGCAGCGCCTGCCATGCAGCAAGACCTGTGCGGACATGCTGAAATGGCGTCTTAAGCGCCTTCATGGGATCGTCACGAACAGCCATGACCCGTTGTACGCCTTCCAGCGTACCGCGGAACATGAACTTGCTTCGCTCCACTGTGCCGAACAGATTCGATACGGCCTGGAACTTTGAGCCTTTTACATTTTCGAATAATAACGCCGGGCCTTTAGCCTCGTGCACCTTCATGTGGATCGCTGCCATCTCCAGATGAGGATCAACCTCTTCTTTGACCCGAATCAAATGACCGTGCTGCTCCAGATCGTTAATACAATCTTCCATATTGCGATATTTCATTGGATGGCTCCATTCTGTGTATGATTAAATTAATTAAGTTCATAGATTCACATAACGTCTCTTCTATTTTATCAAATGATCCACTGCTAAACAAAACTATATGTGAAACTTTGTCGCAAATACAAATGTCAAAAAGCAATATGGTAGCAATCTGAATCCTGAACGCACAGGGACCGATTGTTTCCATATTGCTGCTCTCTATTTTCTGACTTGCCTTAAGATAAAATGGTCGATCTGGGGATCGTGACAATAAACTGCGTACCTTTTCCTACTTCGCTCTCTACATCAATTGTACATTGATGCAATTTCACAATTTTAATGACAATGGACAACCCTAAGCCATTACCTCGAAGCGAGCTGCTCCGCGCTTTGTCCACCATGTAGAATCGATCAAAGATATACGGCAGAGCTTCCTCAGGTATTCCTTGTCCTGAATCTCTAATCAGTACCTTCACGAATGAAGAAGACGTCTCAATCTCCACATGGATGGTACCACTAGTACCGGTGTACTTGATCGCATTGTTTATTAAATTTTGCCAGACCTGATCAAACAAATCTTTGTCCACTGTGATCTCGCAGGGCAGCAAGTCCAATTCGATCTGGATGTCCTTCTGCGCCCACTGCGGCTCCGCCAGTAAGATCGTCCTTCTTAATTGTTCATCCAACTGGAATGTGGTGAAATGAACCGGATGATGCTCGGAATCTAGTGAGGCTAGCCGAAGCAGATTATCACTGAGCCTCGATAAGCGCAGCGTTTCCTCATAGATAATATCCAAATGCTCTTTCTGCTCTTCTAATGGAATAACACCATCTTGCAGGGCTCTGGTAAACCCTCTGATCGATGTGAGCGGAGACTGCATTTCATGAGAGACGTTGCTGACAAAGTCATCACGAACCGAATCAATTTTTTGCAATTCACTGGCCATATGATTAAAGCTCTCCATCAGTTCCCCAAACTCATCCTTATTATTATGTTTCAGGCGGACCGACAGGTCTCCCGATGACATCTCCTTCGCTGCAACCGTTAATCTCTTAATCGGTTTCACAATGTACCCGGACATCAACAGAATTAATAAGCTACCAATGACCAGTACCGTTAACAGTGAGGTTAAGAGCGTGTTTCGCAGTGTATGAAAAAGAGAGGAGAAATCGCTTTGGATCAGAAATGTGCCGATCCCCTCGCTCGTTCCGGGAACACCGATGGTCGCGATTCCTTCTTTACTGGACATAAACATTGCATCGGTTGCACCCGCCTCAAATAATGAATGAACTTTATCCTCTGGCAAGGAAGACAACTCTTCACTTTGTTGATTCACAGGAGTAATATTCAAGCCGTACCGGGCAAAGATACCCAAGCTGGATTTCACTTTTTCCGGATCATCAATCAGGTTAATCATTGTGGCGATGTCTTCAGCAAAGGTAACCATTAATCGATCTGGCGTCTTTTCTGGTGCCCCAGCATTTAGGATAAAGGAGAGAATCAGACTCACCAGAACAATTCCAATAAACGTAGCTACGATTCGAAGTCGCAGGCTTTTTCTCAACATGTTCATGCCCGCTCCAGACGATATCCAAGTCCTCTTATCGTTGAGATTACTAGCTCAGGTACAGGTTCAAGCCGTTCCCTTAACCGCTTGATATGCACGTCGACCGTACGTTCATCGCCTTCATAATCGATACCCCATATATCATCTATAAGCTGTGTACGTGTGAATATTTTCCCTGGCGAACTCGCCAGAGAAAATAACAATTCACATTCCTTCTTTTTCAATTCGATGGTATGACCATCCGCAACGACCATCAGATTGCCCAAATCAATCGTTACACTACTGATCTGAATCATGTTCGATGGACTTTTGTTATATCGTTTCAATAACGATTTTACACGCAGGATTAACTCTACCGGATCAAAAGGTTTAACCAGATAATCGTCTGACCCTGCATTAAATCCTCTGACTTTGTCCTTGGATTCTCCCTTGGCAGTTACCATGAGGATCGGAATATCCAGATAAGATCGGATATCTTCGGTAAGTTCAATACCGTCTATTCGTGGCATCATCACATCCACAATTGCCAGATCAATTTTCGTATGAGATAGGATATCTAATGCCTCTTGACCGTCTGGTGCTTCCAGCACGGAGAATTGATTCTTTTCAAGATAGATTCGGATTAATTTGCGGATGTGGGAATCGTCGTCCACCACCAAAATCGTGTTCATGTAGCCATTATCCTTTCCGCAATTGGTTTTATTCGTATCGCAAGGATTCCATCGGGTCCAGTTTCGCGGCTTTTGATGATGGCATCAGACCGGCCACGATACTAATCGCTGTACTTACCACGATACCGAACAAGACATAATATCCTGAGAGATTAATGAGTTTTGCTCCAAACGCATTGTCCAATAGAATATTTAACACATAACTAATGATCACTGCAAAGATTACCGCAATAATACCACTAAATAGGCCTAATAAGGCAGATTCGGAGAAGAATATTCGCTTGATATCTTTCTTTCTCGCTCCAATCGCACGAAGAATTCCGATCTCCTTCGTCCGTTCCACGACACTAATATAGAGTACTACCAATATCATAATACCGGATACGATCAACGAAATGCCTGCAATACCAGCAAGTACAATGGAAGCCATACTTACATATGTCGTGATATTCTCCATGACCTTGGCCATCTGGGAGCCTGCGAAGCCAGCGTCAACAGCAGCTTCATTGATATCATTTACATATTTCATATCGGTTGCATAGGCGTTAACTTGAATTGGTCCAATCGTTATTCCTTTGTCCGTATACATTGGCTCCAACGTCTCTGATGAGATGTATCCCGGGGATTGTTGCATTGGAGATCGTGGATCTGCTACTTCATAGATTCCCGAGATCGTTACTTCTTTCTCCAAGGTTACTGGTTTATTATTGCTATCCATCTCATTGATATATAGAAACACGGACTTGCCGATCATGGATTCAGCTTGGTCATTTCCACTTAATTGTTTCGCCGTCTCAAGGGGTAACAGCATCTGATTTTCTACAGGAAGGACCCCCGTTGTCATCAGTGCTGGATCAAAAGCATCCGTTAACGTCGTTAACTGCGTAAGTCCCACACTTTGTTTTTCATTCACCATAGTCGATTTGCCTGTAATGGTCGTGATCGTCTCTACACGATCCACATTAGGAAAATTGCGAATTGTCTCTACATCAGCTTCGGTAAATTGTTCACCTGGTGCCATCAAGGCCTCGGGGCCTTGCATGTCTTTGGCTTCTTCACTCGGCTTCGTTATATCCACGAGCAAAGGGTCCATACTTGAATTGATTTCGTCATTCATATACGTCGTTATACCATTCCCCAAGGAGAGCATGAGGAGTACACTTAATATACCTATAGATCCACCCAATGCTACCAATACATTACGTTTGCCGTTGAGTTTCATATTTTTAAGTGCCATCTTGAATGAAGCAAGCAGGCTTAGGCTACGGGAAGAATCCTGACCACTCTCGTAAACAGCCGTAGAAGGATCTTTCAGGTGAATATCATCACTAATGCGCCCCTCTTCAACCTTCACAATACGTGTACCGGAGTCAGCGACTTTCTGCGAGTGAGTTACGGCGATCACCAGCATTCCCTTTTTGGCTATACTGTCGAGCAAAGCGAGGATTTGATCTCCGTTTTCTCTATCCAGGGCACCCGTCGGTTCATCTGCGAGAATAATGTCTGGATTGTTGGATAAAGCCCGTGCGATGGAAACCCGTTGCTTCTGACCGCCGGATAACTGGTTGGGACGTTTGTTCAGATGATCTTTCAGCCCGACCTCTGTCAATATATCAACGGCACGTTGATTCCGATCCTTCTCATTCGTATCCGTCATTTGCATCGCAATCGTCACATTTTCCAGGACAGACAGATGCGGGATCAGATTGAAATTTTGAAAGACAAAGCCGATATTATTCTTCCGATAATCATCCATTTCTTTCTCCGTCATGGCACTTAAATTCTTGCCACGAACAACGACGTCCCCTTCATAATCGGAGTCCATGCCACCAATGATATTCATCAGCGTTGACTTACCACAGCCAGATTCGCCGAGGATGGAGACGAACTCCCCCGTCTCAAAGCTAAGGTTCAAACCATGTAGTACCGGAACTCTTTCTTTTCCATATAAGGTGTATGATTTCTTCACATTTTTAACTTCTAGTATTTTCATATGGATCTCTTCCTCTCCTGATCATGCACTCTATCTATCTAATTGATATTTCATATCGTAACAAATTATTGTGAACTGATAATGAACTGGACCATTGCACCTATAAGAGGTTCGAAAAGACTATATGCAAAAAAACACCTACAGCTTGCTTGAAATAAATCATTTCAAGTAAGTGTAGGTGTCCAAAATTGGATTAGATTAGTCCAGCTTTTGCAAGTAACCTTTTCACAATCGCCGCCGATTGTGCACGACTAATGTCTGCATCTGTCATCAGCTTGCCATCATCGCCTTGTACCAGCTCTTGTTTAATCGCCGATGCAACCGGCTCAGCTGCCCAAGCCTGTACTTTCGCGCTATCGCTGTATGCGCTCAGCAGACTTGTTGTCTCTGACGCATCGGCCTGTGCCAGACCGACCAGTTTCATGGCACGTGACACAATAGTCAGCGCTTCAGCACGAGAAATTTCGTTGTTCGGACGGAAGCTGTCGTCAGCATAACCTGAGATCAGGCCGTAGGACACAGCCGTCTGAACCTCATCCTCATACCAGCTGCCTGTCTTCACATCCGTGAATGATGCTGCTTCTGAACTAATCGGGGAGTGCAGACCCAAACCTCTTAACAACACAGCCGTAAACTCTGCCCGCGTAATACTCCGGTCTGGCGCAAATACGTTATCACCGGTACCTTGTACGATCAATCGCGATGCCAGATCTTGAACATCATCACGACTCCAGTGACTTGTTACATCACTGAATGTTGCTGGATGATAGATCAGGGCATAAGTGCTGTTCGTCAAGCTGTTAATAATAGCGGAATCTTGCCCGTTACCTTTGATAACCTTGGTCGGCACATGCAGAAGGCTTCCATCTGGTTGAAGCACAACTCCTGTCGTGATCTTTGAACCATCGACACCTTCTGGCAAAGTAATGGAGCGTTCTACATATGAATTGAAACGATCCACGTTGACTTGCTGTCCGTTCCAGATCGCTTTCACTTCAAAATCAACTGGGGTTGCAATCACCGTAGTGTTCTGCAGCTTGTCCGCTGCCGCCTGAATTGCTGTTTGCTTGGATGCAGCACTAGGTACAATAGCGATTTGAATGGTGATATCTTCCAATGGAACGGTGCTTCCGAATTGGTTCAGAACCTGATCCACCTGAATCTGATTAGCTGGAAGGGTGTACGTACCGCTGTCAGTCTGAATGACAACTTCTGCATTACTTCCTTCCATCGTTTTGACTAGCTTGCCGTTCAGTTCACCAACTACCGCGCCCTTGCCAGTACCTGTAATCGGTAGCAGAAGCGTTCGCAGTCCACTTCCAATCTGATTAATGACTTTTTCATTATCCACATGAACAGTCGTAGTAACCTGATTGCCTACCGTTGATGTGGTAGCCGTCGCAGATTGTTCCTGCTTCTGTCCGTTCACATAGATGTCTACGCCTTTGGTTACCGCCGGATTAGATGGAACGGGGGTAACCACGGGTGTAGTAGGCGATACACTTCCTCCCGAAGAGGAACCTGGAGAACCCGAATTGCCACCACCTGAGTTTGCTGCTGTAATTGTGATTGTTCCACCGGACAATTCAGTGTAATTCTCGTGCTCTACATTCGTGAAATGCCAATGTTCTGAATCAGTTTGATCTACGGATAGCTGTTTCGTTCCAGGCGTCGCGTTGCTTTTGGCTTTGATTTCCATATCAAATAATTGGGTTTCATCTACAATTGAATGGTCACCACCAGTAAAATCAACCCAGATGATCCGTACCCAGCCTTCCGCATTATTAATTTTGTACTGGAAGTCTGCTACACCTTCTTCATTTGGGGATGTGCTCATGACGTTGACAGATTTAGGCGTGATCCGAACAATTTCCAGTGCAGACGTATCATAATCAATCTGCATATTATAAGCTTTCACCCCGAAATGGGATTTTTTCAATGCAACAGGAACATGAACCGTCTGCCCCGCCTGTACACTAACATTTGCAAATTGCACCTGTGATGGTTCTACCGGTTCTGCCCCAGCTATACTCGGGAATACGAGAGACGAGAGTAACGTCAGTGCGATGAGACCTGACATTGTTCTTCTGATTCTTGGACGTTTCTTTTTCGGTTGAAACATGTATTAGCCTCCATGTCTGTATCAATTGATAGATCGTATGGTCAAGATAGAAAAAGTATGGTTATTCCTTATCTGAAATAAAAAATATGAATTAATCAGGAAGTTGTATTTTTTCTTTTCCAACAATGAATGTTCGTCTAGGCTCCGTATTTGGGTTTGAAGTGGAGTGAGTAATAACTTCAAGCACAAGATAATGATCCTCGTCCTCAGATGTAACGCTATGCTGTTCTCCTGTTTCTCCACCTATTAGCACTCTATCTTCTCCTAAA
Organism: Paenibacillus amylolyticus; assembly: GCF_001570725.1. Taxonomy (GTDB): domain Bacteria; phylum Bacillota; class Bacilli; order Paenibacillales; family Paenibacillaceae; genus Paenibacillus; species Paenibacillus amylolyticus_A. The sequence continues at coordinate 1,545,746 of NZ_BCNV01000001.1, read as the reverse complement.
GCGTCTGTTGCGCGATACCACTGATAAGAGGGAGTATTAAGGGAATCATCATAATCAATATCCATTAGATAGTAATCTGTGGAAAATACATTCTGCATGTTATCCTTCAATTGACCATTCAGCACATAAGGCGCATCGTCCACTTGTTGGAAGGTCAATACATAGTCATTATTTTCCCCGCCTAGTGTTTTGCCTTTATATCCTTGTAATAAAGCATTCATGTCGCCTAACGCAGGTTCCGCATTACGATCCACGTCCATTCGATTCATCTCTACATAGCTAAATCCGCGGCGACTTACCATGTTGCGAAGATAATCTAAAAGGTCAGCTGCATCCAGAGAATTCACTTTTCCGTCTGCATTTACATCCCCATTTTTACTAATGTAAAGTTCAAAGTTATCCGTAACCGTTTCCGGCACATCAGATACAGTATATTTTGCTTTCAATTCGATGTTGATTTTGCCGCTCTTGTAAGGAATAACCACCAATGTACTCGTAGGCGTTGGCATATTTTCATCTTGTCTCGTTTCTACATACACCTCAGCTATACTGCTATCATCTGAACTGGCTGTGAGCGTATTAAACTCATCGGATCGAAAATGTGTACTTAAATTGATTCTGACTGTATTGTTGCTGGTTACCTCGATGGGCACATCGGGTACAAAAGAAGGATCATTTTGTTCCGATGAATAGCTCAACCATTTAATACCATCATTAAGTACAGGTCGTGAAATGTTTATTACCGGACCAATTGCTCCTGCGTTAGCTTGAGGAAGGGTTCCACCTATTGGCAATGCTATGCCCAATCCGAGTGCAGTCAACATGCTTTTTTTCAATATCGGCTTAAGCCGTTTTTTGTTTTGTTTCCCCTTCAATTCATGTTCCTCCTCGTGTACATTTCAAATTTGAACAACTACATGCTCAGTATAACGAGTCATTCTGAACCGATTCTGAACAGGTCCATGGAACTATTCCCAATTGTAATTCGACAAAAAACGCCATGGAGTAAGCCTCCATAGCGTTTTGAACACAAATCATTTTCCAGTTTGGATCAAATTGATCTGAAATTAAATTCCCTCAACGATTCGTTTGGCTCTAACCTTCACCTCACGGTAAAGTTCTTCCTCATCGATCGTGAGCAGCTTTCTGCCTCTCATGAGGATCTGACCATTCACGATCGTGGTGTCCACATCCGCACCGTTTACACTATATGCCAGTAGCGACTCTACCTCATGTACCGGTTGAAGATGTGGTTTCGCCAGATCAATCAGGATCAGATCAGCTTTGCGACCCACCTTAAGCACACCCACTTCATGCTGTAATCCAAGCAGACTAGCACTTCCGCGTGTCGCCATGTGTAGAACTTCCTTGGCTGGCAAGCGTGTGGGATCACCATAGTCCAGCTTTTGCAGCCAGGTCGCGGCTTTGATCTCCTCAAACATATCCACGGTTGTGGCACTTCCCGCTCCATCCGTTCCCATTCCCACGTTAATTCCTTGGGCCAACATCTCGGTAATCGGAGCAATTCCACAACCCAGCTTCAGATTACTGACCGGATTGTGTGCTACACCGCCGCGCATACCCTTCAATCTGCCGATATCCCTTCGATTCAGGTGCACACCATGTGCAAGCAGCACGTGTGCCTGTTCGAACATCCCCGCCTCTTCCAGATACTCTGTCGGCGTCATGCCATAGCGCTCCCGAATTTTCATGACTTCTTCCTTCGTTTCAGCCAGATGAATATGCAGAGGAATATCCTCCGCGACAGCCATGGCAATGACTTCACGAAGCGGCTCCACGGGACAGGTGTAGGGTGAGTGCGGTCCATACATGGTTGTAATCCGTCCTTCGGCCGCTCCAGACCAGCGCTCTACAAGATCAATTGCCTCCTGCAACCTGCGTCCACCATCATCCTCGAGAAATACCATCCCGCGTGTAAGCGATGCCCGCATACCCGTTTGCTTAACCGCTTCTGCAATCTCATTCATATGGATATACATATCCGCAAAGGCAGTGGTACCGGAGCGAATCATCTCGGCAATGGATAACTTAGCACCCCAATAGATGTCTTCCGGGTTCATACGTGCTTCAGCAGGTAGCATTTTGCGTTCGAGCCAGTCCATCAGCTTCAGATCGTCCGAGAATCCCCGGAGCAGGCTCATCGGTGTATGTTGGTGGGCATTTATCAGTCCCGGCATGGCAACCTTATTACGGCCATCGATAATCTCATCTTGCGGTTGAGGCAGAATGTGGTCCGCAATCTGCGTGATACGATCTCCATCAACACGAATATCCCCCGTGGAGGGGGCATCGGCATCTTTCATCGTCAGGATGGTCGCTTGCTGAATCAATATACTCATTACATTCACGGCTCCTCTGGATTGGTTATCGTTCCTTCCCTATCCGAGGTTAAGCCTTCACGTAACGGCAAGGTCAAGTCATTTTAAATTTTGGATCGTCATCTTTCTGAAACTTTGTATAAAGGGTTTAGGGTCGATTTCAACCATATATGGATACACGCCTGTACTTGTGTGCAGATAGAAAAATCCACCTTCATCGCCCATTCGTCGAAATGACATGTCAAACACCTCAGTGATATTGAACTCGCGGTATTTGGTCACGATTTTATCTGAATACAGAATCATGGAACGGGCATTCATCTCAATCTCTTGGGCGAGACCCGTCACTTCTCTCTGCACTTTATAATAAGGTAATACAGCAACGCAGTTCATGATCTCCCTCCATTCATACCATGATTATTGTTCCATCATAGCAGATCGGAGGGTACCCGCAAAAGACATGAAGCTAGGTGATCTTGATTGTCACCTTTAGTGGCGTATGAAGTGCATCCTGAATGTCTTGCAAAGAAAGAACCTGTTCAATATGAAACACACCATGTGGCAGCTCTGACTTTGTTCTATATACGCGTTCTGCCACGGCTGCTGCCACGGCCGCTGTCGCATCTGCTTCTTTATGGCCAACAAGCAATTGTTCGACGCGGACTTGCTCACCATTTTCCCATCCTACGGCATCGACCTTGACTGCATACATTGGCTCCCCTCCAGGAATAAGGCCAAATGCCTTAACTGTTCCATTGCGAATAGACGGGACACGCAGCAACGAAAACAACCCTGCACGTTTGGAGATTGCCATAGATCTTGTGATCCAGCGGGAGTCCAGACAGAGTCTGGTAGATACGGTTGGAATCCGTAACGTCCGAGCAACCACATGCTGATCCGAAAAGTTAAATCGATACGCTTTCCGGTTCCCCAGTTCCTCTCCAAAATCAATACTTTTGCCATCTCCGAAACTTTGTACCTCAGCAGGTTTGCCCTTTTGCATCACCTGGTAGGTGGCATTCATCTGATCAACGGTCCATTCCACGGCAGCTTTCCCGTGTTTCTCGCCAAGTCCCAGCATTACGGTAATATCCGCTTCCTCCACCTGATCCATATGCATGGTCGCTTCGCGTACAAGCAGATTAGTCACTCCCGGTGATAATCCAACGCTGAGGATCGCGGTCGATTTGGAACGTTGCATTTTGGTGTGTAATTCTTCAACCTGAGCCAGAAAATCATATTTTGCAGAAATATCAATATAATCGGTTCCGGCTTGTGCGCAGGATTCAACAAACCGGGTATCGTTCTGATCGACACACATGATTACAAGCTTCACAGACCGTAACATGGACGGCTCCACAGATCGTGTTACATCCAGTTGAAGCGGCAGTACAGCACCACCTGTTGATCGGCTGAATTCTTCCGCACGGTTCATGCGCGTACCCGCTGCCCACACTTTACCCGGAAATAATTTCCCCAGCTGAGCACATATCATCTGACCTACTTGACCATAACCACCAACTACCCAGATTTGATCTTTCACAGACTTCACGTTAGTTTCGACTTGCATAATACCCCTCCACCCAGAACGCCCCGAAGTAACGTGTAATATGTGAGAAACCGCATTCGGTCAGTAGCTGAGTCATCTCTTCAGAGGATATGGGATCAGATTCATGGCCCAAGGAAGCAGCAAAGCGCTCCCACTCTTCAGAAAGAACACCTGCACTCAACATGTGATCCTTCCAAGCTTGCATCATCAACGGATATGCGGGGGAACGAAGATCCGCATTTACAGCCGCAATGATCAGTGGTGCACCCGGTTTAAGTCTCGCTGCGAGGCTGGTCAGAAACGCTCTCTTGGCCTCCATCCCCTGAAGGAAATGCAACATAAGCATGCTCGTCGCTCCATCATATACAATATCCTCCGGCAATTCTTCAACTGTGACAGGTTGCAGCTTCACTCTGGAACCGATGCCTGCTTCAGCGACTCGGCTCTCGGCAAGTTGTAGCATGGGCTGTGAGGGATCTACTCCAGTCAATGTCCACTCAGCATGGCGTGATCCAAGCAAAGCAATTTCTTTTCCCCCTCCCGCTCCGGTTACAAGTATATGAATATCGTTGTTATCTGTAACAGATGCTGCAAGCAGCCGTTCCATTAGATCATGCATATGAGAATAACCCGGAATTTTCAGGGCTATCGATTGTTCGTAGCGATGTACATCTGCCGTTTCCCAGCTCATGGGCGATGGATTGTGACTCATGGATACTACACTCCTCTTGAATTGAAGTTAGACTTGACTCGCTGTTCGTCTAATTTCATTATAGAAGGATACGCCGAACCTACAATCCCAGAACATTGGGATATAAGCATAGCGAGAGGAGATATCTTGTTGACATCACGTATTGATCGGAACCACAGACTTATCACTTCTCTTGAAAAAGGAACCTGGACCTCACGTACCTACCGGGAAGCTGTTCTGAAGCAGATCCATTCGGCGGTGCCTTACGATGCGTACTGTTTCACAACCGTTGATCCGCTGACTCTTCTCTCCACAGGAGCTGTGACAGAAGATGGCATTGAAGCCATTCATGATCGGTTATTCATCAATGAATACATGGAAGAAGATATACATAAATACGCTGAATTAATTCGCAGCGGTGAACATACAGCAACACTTCATACGTCCATGAACGCACAACCTGAACAAAGCCCACGTTATCTTAACATTCTTCAGCCAGCGGGGTTCGGTGACGAACTGCGCGCTGTATTAGTCAGTGGAGACGCTTGTTGGGGATACCTGACCTTGTATCGTAAGACCGAGAATGCTTTTTTTACAGAGGAGGAACTGTCGCTGATTCAGAGCTGGACTACTTCTATTGCAGCCATGCTGCGTTCCACGAGTCTGACACTGATGGATGAGATCACGAGTGAAAGTCCCGAGGAACCCGGAATTTTGATCACCTCGGACACGTTCCAGCTCTTATCGCTGAACGCCCCGGCTCAATATTGGCTGTCCCAATTGCGTACGCTGGAACATGTAGGGCCAGACATTCTGCCCCGTCCGGTACGTGCAGTGAGTTCCCACTTGCAGCGCAAGAATCGGGCTGAACGGGCTGAAGATACTCCACTCGCTCCCGACTCGCCCTCCAAAGTCTGTATCCAACTTCCGGATGGGCGTTATCTCATCCTTCATGCCAGTCTTATGCAACAGCTCGCGGGACCGGATCAGATTGCTATTCGTTTGGAACAAGCAATGCCGCAGGATTTGCTGCCCTTGCTCGCCGAAAGTCATGGATTATCCAGTCGAGAACGGGAACTGCTGGGTTATGTACTTCGTAGCTATTCTTCCAAAGAGATTGCTGCCGCGATGCATATTTCTGTATACACGGTTCAGGATCATTTGAAATCCATTTTCGCCAAAACCAAGGTATCTTCACGTCGCGAGCTCATCTGGTATTTCGTTTCCCGTTTCCAGTTGTCGGATGAGCCGGCCATATAAAGGCTGACAGGTAAGCAGTTCACTCTACAGTTCCAATTCACTTGGGTTACCAAAGCAAAAAAAGCCACCATTCAGGCGACTTCTTAAGCGACGATATTCTTGTCCTTTGGGGTCGCTTGCTTATTTTCCCCGTGAGCGGATAAGCTTGCGAATGCTCCATTGGACAGTTCAAAATCACACTTATGTTGGTTTCACTTCCACTTCATTGATATGAGGTCCGAGAATAACATCTCTCTCCAAAGAGAAATGTTCCCCATTAACCGTTACATTCTCAAATCTCACGTTCTCTACCTTCCGCGCTTCATCGTAGCCTTCGATATGGGATGGATTCAGACAACTTCCGTTATACGTAATATTTTTGAAAAGAATATCCCGGATCTGTTTCCCCGGAGCAGGATTGTATTTTGGATTTTGCAGCACTCTCACATTGAACAGTTCACCCAATTCAAAAGGTTCAATGCGGATATTCTCATACACTACGTTCTGTACTGTGTTGTTGTCTCCGGCATTGATTGCAAGACATCCCCAGTAATCCGGCTGTGGTTCGTGATGCTCGAGGATATCAATATCGCTGAATACAATATCCTCAATCACATCTCCATCTCCTTCATAGTTACCATGTGTGCCTATATTGGCTGGGTGCGCTACATCTGCCCACAAGATCGAACGGGTAACACGCACCCTCCGGGTATCGCCTCGATATTCATCCCTTGAAGCATAGATCGCAATACAGTCATCAGAAGTACGCAGAAATACACTGTCGATGGTTACATCTGAACAGGCCATCATGTCAATACCGTCCGACCAGCCACGTGTACTGAAAGTTTTTATATTGCAAATATCTATAGACTCCGATTGACCAATCAGGACCGTATAATGGGGTGGATCAATGACTGTGATACCTTCAATCGATATATTTCGGGCATAACTGATTTCTACCCCACGATAAAAGGTCGTTTTCTCAAAATCGGAAAGGTACAGAATGCCTCTGCCACGAATGACCACATCCTCCACATGGCTACAAATAAACCCTCCATAGATGACTGTGCCACCGGCGATATAGATCATTGTATTCGAAGGTACTTCTAAACGGGATGTATCGAAATGATGGATACCGGGTTGAAAATATATCACTTTGGGTTTCACTGCTGAACTCACATCTGCCAAATTCCTCAGAATATCTACCGTGTTATGCATTCCCGGTTCAAGCGGCAGAACACCCTCATCCGATACTAGCGGGACATCTTGTTCCAGAGGATTAGCAAAGATATGCAGATTGTGGAATCGATCTCCGTCCACTTCCAAGGATAGTTGCCGCGGACCTTCCAGATGAAGCAACATACGGTTTGCTTCCAACTCATAGCTTAATCCTGTTGAGATTGGGCGGATGATCGCAGCCTGAACACTCCCTTCATTTTTCACAATCTCCAGTTCCACCGGCCCATTACAATCGAACGTGACCATCGATGCATTGCGGACATCATGCATATCGACCTTCACATTGTAGCTGAACAAAGGTTGCCACTCCTCACCTGGCTTGCGGACATTCACGGTGAAGTCCGGGTTGACTACAGCACCAATCGGGGCTGGATAAACCACTAAATGCGTATTTACAGTCTGCATATCCGTTCTCCTCCATACCTTGAGATGAGACAGTTAGCAGATGAGCACCGTTCCCAGGTTCATCTGCTAACGATCTTGCCATCATCCCTGAAAGTCATTTTTATTTACTGCGTTCCTCGTAGATCTGTTGGGCCTCATCAAGTTCCGACTGTCCCCCGGAGTTCAGCCACTGTGACCGGAAATCATCAAAATCTTTATCAGTATTCGCTTCACCAGAAATTGCTTTAATATAATATTGAGCCTGTAGTGTGTTCAAAATTGCCTCGTATTGGGCTTTCGTCTTCATCACCGTCGACTGCATCAGATCACTCAGGACGGTCACACCTTCCACATTCGTCAACTTTTCTTTGAAAGCCAGCTTTTCAGGAGAATAGTGATGCTTCATCATGGAGCTGACTTTGGCACCGAATGGATTATAGAAACCTGCACCCAGTTCACTCATTAACTCCGTACCTGCTGCCGCTTCCGTAACGACCGCCAATTCACCTTCCAGGTTATAGGAGTTTCCTTTTTCCCCAAACACTGTCGTCAAGTAGCCTTCCGTATCTGTCGTGACATACTCCAGAATTTGCAAAATTTTAATTCGTTTGGCGTCATCCTTCTCAAGCTGTGCTCCAAACAACAACGGAGGCTGCAAGGCTCCGTTAGCCATCGCATACTTCTTGCCATCCGGCCCAGAGAATGGAACGCCGGGAACAAGTTCAATGCCTTTATCCTTAGAGATCAGGCCAAAATATCCATCATCATACAGGTGGTGCCACATTCCGGTTTCAATGATTCCGGTACGCAGACTGACAAATTTGGTTTGAATCTCACTATTGCCATCGGTGATGAATTCAGGATCAATAATGCCCGCCTTATACCATTCATTTAACAGCTTCAGCGCATTGCGCGCTTCCTCTGTAATTGCGCCATACGTTACTTTGCCATTCGCGTCCAGTTTGAACTGGTACGGCGCTACTCCGTAAGCTGCGAACACCGTATTGAACAGTTGTGCCTGGGCATCCTTGCCTCGTCCGGTCAAGCCATACGTATCCTTTTTACCGTTGCCGTCCGGGTCATTATTCATGAATTTGGTCAGCACATCCTCAAGCTCGGCAAGATCCTTTGGCGGTTCATTGTAACCAATAGCTTTCAGCCATTGTCCGTTATATGCGGGAATAAAACCCGTTGCACCTTCCCCCCATACCTTGGGAACACCCCAGTTCTTTCCGTTGTATGTACCCGGGTCCCAGGCATTTGGATCAACGCTCTCCACGTCCGCCGTGTATTTAGGCATATATTGCTTGATCTCCTCTTGGGAAACACTCGCAAGGATACCTTGATCCGCCCATTGCACCACATCGCCTACGGTGCCATCTACAGAAATAATGTCCGGGATCTGGCCAGAAGCCAACATAACATTGAATTGTTCTTTCCAGGTTGCCGTCTCGAAGGAGATATTCTTGAACTTCACATTAAATTTCTCTTCCAGAAACTTCTGCACGTAATTGTTATCGGCTTTGGGAATATTCCAGTTGTTTGCGATTGAAATCTCAATTGGCTTTTCATTACCCCCATCTGAAGTTTCACCAGTGCTATTATCAGTAGTCGTACCACCACTGCAACCGCTTACGAGTAATGAAGCCGATACCACTAATCCCAGCATACCGGTAATGAATTTCTTTTGTCTCATCTTTGAATTCCTCCCTTTTGATCTAACGATTCGCATATGTGAATCAAGACACCCTGAGGCAGCCTGAATGAACCCGTGTTACCCTTTGAGCGAGCCTACCATCGTTCCTTTTACGAAGTACTTTTGCAGAAATGGATACACAATAATAATGGGCAGTGCCGTGAACATCAGTGTAGCGGCTTTGATGGGTTCCTGATAACCCAATTCTGAGCCCTTAACGTCTGCCGCGAACATGGATAGATTCTCTCCCGTGATGACCACTCGTCTCAGGAACGTCTGAAGCACTTGCTTGGAAGGATCCTGAATGTATAACACCGCGTCAAACCAGGCATTCCAATGTCCTACCGCAGACCATAGCGACAATGTCGCGATAACAGGCATCGATAACGGGAGAACTAGCTGAAACAGAATACGCAGATCGTTTGCCCCATCGATTTTGGCCGAATCCTCCAGCTCATCAGGTATGTTCTGAAAGAAATTACGCAGAATCAGCATGGAAAACGTACTGACCAGTCCCGGAATAATGTATACCAGCCGCGAATCCAGCAGCCCAAGCGATTTGATCAGAAAGTAAGAAGGAATCATGCCCCCGCTAAAGAACATCGTGAACACAATTAACATCGTATACACATTGCGATGCGGCAAGTATTTACGGGATAGCGGATATGCTCCAAACGACATGAACAGGATCGAGCAAACGGTCCCCACTACGGTACGAAAAACGGTGTTGCCAAACCCCATCCAGATATCCTGATTACCCAGTACCTTCTCCCAAGCAAAAAATGATACCTGCTGTGGATACAGATGGATACCCAATCTCAATGCTTCTGCCGGCGTACTGAACGAAATCGCAAGCATATGGACAAACGGATACAGCATGACAATACACAAAATAATCATGAACGTAATCAAAAAAGCCTGAAAAAGGTTACTGCTCCTGCTATGCTTCACTGCCTTGTCCTCCAATCTGCTTATTCTGTTTAAAAGAGCCCCTGCTGTCCAAACCTTTTAGCCATATAGTTCGTTGCCAGTACCAGCGCAAAAGCAATCACATTTTTGAACAGACCGACCGCTGTCGTCAGGCTGAACTGGAAATTCTGCAAGCCTACCCTATAAACATAGGTGTCCAGAATATCCGCCACACTATAAGTTGCGGGTGAGTACAGGTTCAAAATCTGATCAAAGCCGGCATCCATTACATTGCCAATACGCAGAATAAACATCAGTACAATTACGGGCATAATTGTCGGAAGCGTAATACTGAGGGTCTGCCTCCAGCGACTCGCTCCGTCCATCACGGCAGCCTCATACATCTCGGGCTGTACACCCGCAAGTGCCGCCAAATAGATAATCGTGCCCCAGCCAACTTCTTTCCAGATTGCCGAAATGACCAGTGTTGACCGGAAATGATTCGGATCTCCTAGAAAATAAACCGACTCCAATCCCACAAGTTGGAGCAAATAATTGACCACACCAGACGATGGAGACAACAGCGTGATCAATATCCCCGAGAGAATGACCCAGGAGAAAAAATGCGGCAGGTAGGTCAGCGACTGTGCTACCCTTTTGAAGGCACCTGAACGGATCTCATTGATCAGTAGCGCGAGTATAATTGGCGCCGGGAATCCAAACAGAATATGCAAAAAACTGATGATAATCGTATTCTTCAGAATCATTAAGAAATCAGGAGATTGAAAGAACAAAAACTCGAAATGCTTGAAGCCCACCCACGGACTGCCCCAGATTCCATCCATGATCCTGAAGTCTTTGAAGGCCAGTTGAATACCGTACATTGGGCCGTATGCAAAGACCGCGTACCAAATCATTACCGGAGCAAGCAGCAGAAACAGATATCTGCACTTCTTGTATTCCCTCCAGGTTGCTGCCCATTTTGACGGCTGTTCATTAAATATATTCTTTTTACCGTCCACTTCCGGATTGTGCACCGGGTTCATGATAACTGCTCCTTTCCAACCATCCAAAATTCCTCAAGCCACACTTCAATCTTAGAATTATGTAAGCGCTTTTTCCATTGCAAGTTCATTCAATTCTTTATAAATTCTTTCACGGTTTCTTATAAAATCTAACGAATTCATAAAAAATGACCGCTGCTTGGGTAACATTCGTTAGATGCTCCAAACAACAGTCATATGCACCTTACCTTCTAGCACCATACTCACTTCTGTTATTCCTTATCCAGAGATAATGAATCCAGCGCTGCCAGCTGTGAATTCCGATATTGCACAGGCGTTACGCCGTAGCGTGATTTGAATTTGCTGTGAAAATACTGAGGATTCCGGTAACCAACTTGCGTTGCAATAACTGACACAGCGAGACGTGGTTGATCACGCAACAGATCCGCAGCTTTTTCCAGCCGCAGCCGGGTTACATATTCCGTAAAAGATTCTTTCGTCCCTTCACTGAAAAGTGTAGAAATATAAGCAGGGGCGAGTGAAACCTCCTTCGAGAGGATTTGCAGGGATAACTCTTCATGCAGATGATCTGCGATATACACCTTCAATGTACGAATCACATCCGTATGTGCATGGTTACCGGCATACTTCAAATGTTCGGTAATCTGCATGCACAGCCTGCGAATTCCTTCGACCGTTTCGATCAGCGTATCCTTTTTCAATTCATCAAAAATATTGGCATGCGGCAGGAAATGCTGTAACTTCAACTCAAGCACCGATTGATATAATTGCATTATTAATTGCAGCACAGCTAGCTCCGCAGTCTCGATCTGCATATGACCATCCTGTAGAACCTCCAGAAAATGATTTATAAAATCAGCAACCGCTTGCTGATCTCCTGCCTGTAATGCATTTTTGAAATGATCGTATTGAAACAGATAAGGCGCTGTACTCATCTCCAGAACTCTGGAATACGCAACGATTGCATCTTTTCCATATAAAAAATGATATCTGCTTGCCTGCTTGGCCATTTGATAAGAATCAGCGAGCGCTTCTGGGTGGTCTACCCTACTCCCAATTGCCGCACCAAACCGGGAATCATGCTCAGCAGAATGTTGAGCCGCCTGCAAATCGGCCATTATACGATTTTCTGCGTCCTGTTCATCAGGAGAAATATAATAAATGATAGCCGCCTCATTCTCATTCAGTGGAACGAAAATACTGTGTAAAGACCGATTCATCTTTTCATAACGAATCTTCAGACCTGTACTTCCCTCCTCTGGAATCCGGAGATAGACGGTGCAATAGTGATATCCCGGTTGAATGAACTGTTCCGCTTCAATCTCCAGGCTTACGCCAAGCAAGAGGTTTTTCAAATCATTTTTTCTCGCTTGGGTTTCGAGGTTTACGATCTTTTCCTCCATTAGATGAAAAGTGTTACCAATAAAAGCGTACTCATTGCCCAAGGATGTGACAGCACTTGTTGTATGTAAACCTTTGATCTGCATCATCAGTCTTTTTAACGGAATGTAGAGTTGTTTGGAGAAAATGAACGATAGCAGCAAACCAAATAGAACAACAACGCCGCAACTAATTACAAGACTGTTTTTCAACTGTTCAGAGGACAGGACAAATGAGTTCATCGGACGATACATCGCATACGTCCAATCCTGCTGCGAGTTCGCGGACTCCAGATAAGACAGAACAGCTTTGCCTTCCGCTCCTTCTATAATCTGTTCTCCACTTTGGCGGTTGTGAATGGTATTCTGCAATAAACCACCGAGCGCCTCATTGTACTCCCCCGTGTGAAGCAGCTCTTTACCCGAAGAGTCGAAAATATACAGCTGGTCTGCCGGGGAACTCAAGATTCGGGAGGCCGCCGTCTGCAGATATTCCACCCCTACATCCATAAAGAAATAACCCATGGTTGGCACGCCAGGTGTCTCATATGGCAATTTAATCACATAGGTCATCACCTTGCTTCCATCCGCCAATGTCCGTAACAGCCATTCTTTAGGTTTCACTTCGTTCAGCTTCAAAATGAAAGCTGCATCTTCGGATGTATCACTCTTCATATGAAAGTTACTGGCATCCACGACATAATGATTGGCTGGAAAATAAACGGTAACATTCGTTAGCCCTTCATTTTCAATCCTGTAGAATTCCAGTTCCTGCCGAAAGGATGCAATTCGACTCAAATTCCCCTCCCAGCTCTTCGTTAACAATAGATTCAAGTTGAAGTTATTCTGAATGAACCGAATGGAGAGTGCTTTATTCTGCAGGTTGTCTTCATATTTCTTTAATATCGTCTGCTCGATATAATCCTTGGCGGAAATAAGGCGGTTTTTATTGTCCTTGGCAATCTCATCCTCCATCATTTCATTAGCTTGGGTATACCAATACCCACCCATAATGCCGATCAGAACCACAGACAGAACAGTATATGACAATATAAATTTGATAAAGATGGTTTTTCTGTATTCAGGCATTTTCATCCATCCCCTTTAGCCTCGCTCATCGTGAACTATCCCGTCTCACAATAATGTATGCGCTATCATAAATGAGATCAACAATAGTTATTCATATTGCTTAAGCTATCAAAATCATTCTCTAAAATCCAGTATAAAATCTTTCACTTCATTCTAATTTCTTTCAACCCAGTGCGGACCTGCACTTATCTGGTACAAAACAATGCAAAAAAATGCCCCAAAGCCTCCTTATTGAGGCGCTTCGGGACATTTACATTGAACACGTGCTTTTTTTGCAGGCAAGCAGTATATCAAAATGATTTATTAGGATGGTTCGAGCTCAGCAACTTCTTTCATCCTTCTTCGTTCGTTTCCGTCTGGATAACCAGTGCCTGTATCGCCTGTAGAAGCTCGTTAGCTGCGGAATCAATCTGTGTTTGGGTGCTGTCAGCATCGTCCGCTATTTCCGTGGCCAGTGATTTGGCCGCCAACATGGCGGTAAAACCAACCTCTTCATAGATTTCTTCCTGTAAGGTGTCTGCTTGCTCCAGTAGCATGACTAGCAACGTCGGGTCTGTGGGCTTGCTGTACAATTCCAGTTCCGCCACGTTGGCATAACCGCCTGGTGAATAGTACCTCAGATAACGGAACGCTGTATCGTTGGTTATCGAAGCCGTATGCCATTGAACGCTACTGATTCCACTGATGGTATACAAATCGGTGTAATGCGTGCCGTCGTTAGATCCCTGTAGAATAGCTCCGTTAACACGCGTAATTTCTGAAGCTTTACCATTTCTCGGATAAAACTTGAAGCTCGACAATGACTCGGCCTGATTTTCTCCCAAATCAATATCAATCCATGCTACAGCATCCATTGTATCGGTAAACGTATCCACATTACTGTCCACGGCACGCCAACCATTCTGCTCTTTGGTCCCCTTGTTCTGATAGACTGGCGTGGAGGCCGCCACCATGGAAGGCGTTACGGTAATCTTCTGAGCAGGCAGGGAAGCAAGAGAAACCAGCTGCTCTTGAGCCTGGTACAACTCCTCCAGTAAAGCAGGCCGATCAGATGCAGGATTGTTGAAGAGTGCTCGAATCCGCTCAACCTCTTGCATGTATTGGTAGTAGCTTCCTTTCGTATATCCATCAGGGCTGACTACCTTGGAATCGATACTCCGAATATCATATTGTCCGTACAATTCCACTTCTGCCACATTTCCGTTCCATGCAGCCCTGTTGTAAATTCTCAGGTATCGGTAAGCATCATGATCGATTATTTTATCCCCGCCAATGTAAGTCCACTTGCCTTCTGTTGTTCCTGTGACGGCTGCAATCAAGTTCGTCCAGCTGTTATTGTCATTCGAACCTTGCAGGACCACTCCGTTCATTCTTGCTGGATAGGAGGCTCTGGGCATCAGCATGATATCGCTCAACGTTACGGATACATCTGGTCCAAAGTCCAACGTATAGTAGGCCCCGGCACCAGTTGCCAGATCACCGAAAGTCCCCGTATTTCCATCGAACAATAGATAGCCTACCTGTTCCTTGCTCAGTCCGCCTGTACCATACTGCTTATCTGAAGCAGTTACGGTGGCCAGCCTGGATACATCGAGGAGCTTGGATTGGTTCACCAAATACAGCGAAGATCGATCCGTCGTGAAGATGGCAGGACCTGCGGACAGTCCATTAGCCGTCTTATAATCGATGGCAAACCGAATAGGACCTGTAGGCGCAAGATTGTCGATGACCGCAGATGCCGTCCAGTTCAGCTGATCTGTGGAATGCACCGTTGCCTCCTGACCTTGAATCACTGCCTGCACATCATGAATCGGCTCACTGGATTCAAAGGTCAACACAACCGTATTGCCTGCATCAACGCGGTTCTGTACGCTCTGGGGGGAGCTTATTGTGAGCGATTGAATCTTGTTATTCGTTTCATGGCGTTCTCCAAATATTCTGAATTCGGACAACTCCAGCATCGTACTGGATGGCTCAATCATCTGAATCTTGAAGAACCGGAAGGCAGTATTCCTACGACCTTCGCTGACTTCAAGTGTCTGCATATCTTCAGATACGACGGTCAGCCCTGGCGTTAGACGTGTCCATGTTTCATTATCATTAGAACCAAAAATCGCAGTACCGCCGATCCGCTCGGGAAAACTTGCTCTTACCTGCAGGGAGAAAGCATCCGCAGTGACTTTATAATCCGGTCCAAAATCCATGGTGTGTGTCAAATTGACGGCGTTACCGTAAAATGCAAAACTTCCGGCGTAATTATCCAATAAATTCAGCGTTTCATTGAAGAAGGTTGCGGCAGTCAGCATATGGGAATAGTCCATACTTCCATCCTGAAGCTGCGGTGTTAATTCTTGTAGACCTACTACCGCAGTCCTCAACTCCACCAGCTTTTGCAAAAACTCGTCATCTGAAACCGTTGTTATTACGTCCATGACATCAGCATAAATGCTGTTGTAGTGTGTTAAACTCCCTGATACATAGCGGGTTTCCGGCTTATAGGCAGCAATCACTGCGGCAACGGCAGACGCACGGTCAGCGCTCACGATTATCTTGACTTGTTTGGCAGTGATGGTGGTCCCATCCGTCGCTCCTACCACTATGGAATAGGTGCCTACCTGCTCCGGCTTCCACAAAAAAGCACCCGTACTTTCGTCAAACACAGCCCCCTCAGGCTTATGATCGATCTGGTAGGTAACGTTGTCGCCTGCGCCTGCATCCGTGGCAGTAAAATCGTACTGCAATGCTGCATTTGACCCGACATACGTATACAAATCAAGAGAGGTTCCGCTCTCGTTAAAGACAGGTGGCGTCAGCTGTTCACTAGCTTTTAGATGGATGTGATCCATATCCACCACAGTGCCAGCTCCCTGAATTTTGAAATACGTCAAATCACTTAGGCCGCGAAGGTTTGGCATTGTATAGGATACATAATTCCACTGCCCCTTGGTATCCGGTAAAATTAAAGGAGTTTCCTGCCATCCATTGATCACAAGCTTGGCTGTACCATTCGTCCGTATTCGCAGCCCTATGGTTTTAACGGGAGTGCTGGTGCTGACGATGGCGATTCGACTCCCCTCTTCCGTGGCTGTAATCTCTACAAAGGAAGTTTCACCCTCTTGTTTTATCTCGGAATGTGAATCCAGACTGGTAGCCCGGTGTTCAATTTCATTCCAATCTGCATTCGTCGATACTTTTGGAAGTGTTGTTGCTCCCTCAGTTCCTGCTTCTTCGGGGATAAACATCCAATAATCGGCGCCTCCATCCGGAGATTCCCAATAGAAAGGCAGTCGCTTCTTAAACATATCGGTATAATATGGAGCTTCCTCTTCCATATTTAGACCTGCCGTATATTTGTAATAATAGTAGAGACCATACACGTTGCCCCCAATACGTCCTCTGTATCCTTCAGCCAGCTCTTTATAGATAATGGTCGGATTGCCATCGGCATCCGTATGAGCCGCTACCGGTGTCCATGGCGTATCATGGCCCAGCATGAACTGTGCAAAATAATCGGCCGCTTTCAATATCCTTTGATCCAGATATTCGTAGGCATTGACCGCATTCTCCGCAGTGGACACCGTTCCTGCGACTGGATCGACCTTGGTTTCCTGTGCTTCCAACAGGCGGGCCAAGATCTCCACATTGGTGAGATCCCCAGCGCCATGGGCCTGATCCCTGCCCATCTCTACATGCTGCACTCTCGGTGGAACCACGGCTTCACCTGTCACAATATTAGTGTCCACCCATCGAAACAACTGCTTGATCGAACCATTTTGCCCTTGATCCACAGCAGACTCATTCACGGTAAACCACTCTACACCCTCATTGTAACGATCACGGTTTCCTGTAAATATATATCCTGACATCGCTCCAAGGAGCGGATACAGATGCTGGTTCATAAAATACCCGTTATCATGCTGGAAAGTATCTATGACCGGATAGATGAGATTATTGCTAAAATTGGTTGTGTCCTGGACTGTCCACTCCAGGTCTTGTCTTGTGCTGCTCGTATATCTTAAAATCTCTGCTGCTGTCACCATGCGATTCAATGGAATTCCAGTGTGAATGTGTGAATCAATGAAATAGGTGTATTTGGCAGGGTCCATCTGAGACCAGATTCGAATGATGCCCATCGCGTTAGCCCTGTACACCTCTTCCCCGGTTACATAATACATGATGGCTTGTGTGTAGGCCTTTAAGCTGTCCGCAATAAATTTGGAGTTGAAGGATTGACTGTTAAAATCTAAGCTGCCAGGTTTTGTCGGATCTGCACTGCTCTGATTGCTGGACGTAACGTTCTTGGATGCGGTTGGGGAATCTGTCATTCGATTAAAATAACTATACCAAGGCTCTTGCTTTGCCAGCACCTGTGTGCGCATATTCTCAAGAATGTCCTTGGTGAGCCCGATTCCCGGATGTTTGAAACCGCTTGCATCAATTTCCTCATAAATCGTTGGCAGATATGTTGCTGACGTATTCTCGTTCACAGACGCTTCACCTGATACCGGATAAGCCACTGCAACGAAACTAACAATTAGAATAAACATTACAACACACTTGGCTTGGCTTACCAAACCGCGCTTTTGCCGAGATGCCATGTACACTCCTCCTTCATGTTGTAGACTTGTGTGACATTCACTTCGTTTGATTGATGTGTCGTTATTTTCTATATCATTGCAGGATTTCACAAGCTTCGTCCATTGCAAAATCATTCAATTTGTTAAGATATCTTTCAAATGATCCAGAGGGTGTGCTTATTTAAATGCATGACTTTGATATCATAGATGTTTCTGCCCTCTTTCGGCACAGGAATGTCTGCTCTCAACACAAAAAGAAGCCTGATCCATATGGATCAGGCTTCCTCATTATATTTTTCGTGTTCAACAAGTTTCCGTAGCCACCATGTTTCCCTTGTCACCTGCGAACGACTTGATTAAGACTTTGCAGGTTTCCGTGAAGGTTTGGATGAGCTGGATTTTTTATTCTTTTTCTGACTAACTTCCACAACCACAGGCTCCTGTGGGTGTTCCACCGGGTACATTTTGCGGAACAATAATGTCTGTAGTACCAGGAATGAACCCCCAACTGTCCAGTAAAGCGGCATGGCTGCCGGGGCTGTTAGAGAAAAGAATGCCATCATCAATGGGGAGAGATATCCCATAATGGCGAACTGTTTTCGCTGCTCAGGCGCCATATTGGCTTGTGATACCTTCGCTTGAATCAGATAAATGACCGCAACCACCACAGCGAGCACGTAGTCCGGCGCTCCCAGTTTGAACCAAAGGAACGAATGGGAGGACAACTCCGGTGTAAGTCGGATGGCTGTGTAAATTCCTGACAGGATAGGCAACTGAATGAGCATTGGCAAGCAACCAATATTCAGCGGATTGAACTTATGCTTCTTGTATAGCTCCATCGTTTCCTGAGACAGCTTTTGCTTATCAGCAGGATCATTTTTGCCTTCATATTTTTTCTTGAGCGCATCCATCTCGGGTTTCATGGCGTTCATGATGACTCGTGTTCCCTGCTGGGACTTGGCTTGACGCATCATCAACGGCAGCAGTGCTAAACGAATGACCAGCGTGATCACGATAATTGCGACCCCGTAGCTTCCGTTAAATATAGTAGCAATGTGTTGAATCAGATACGACAGCGGAAATACAATATAGTGGTTAAAAAATCCCGGTGTCGATGAAGTAATCTCCGACACGTTGTTGCTGCATCCGGCAAGCAGCATGACTGCAAACAAAATGGCAATCAGGCCATAGATCCGTCCCTTGCCCGATGTAAAAGTGAATCCCTTGTTGGTCTTATGTTCCATATATATCCTCCTCGTTGATTTGTTGACCAATCGTTCAACGAGGAATGACAATCTGGTTCATCTTCATCGGGCGCTTCTCTTCGTCTAATCATGCGGCTCCAGTCTTCCTGTCTGTGTTGTCTGTCCAAACACAGGGCGGGAAGTACAGGTTCAAGTCCACCACCGACGCCACCTTCCATCCAGTACTCTGTCATGCCACAGTGAAGATGGGCAATATAGGCATAACTGACGGTGAAGATGAGTCCAATCGAGAATAAATATGGTAATAACTCCTGCAGTTCAAACAAGGGATTCACCCCCTTTATAGGTTAGTTTTTATATTATAACACTTACATATTGTTTTTGCATAAATCCGTCCATGAAAACAGCTATTATTCAACTATTCCGTTCTCAATTTGGACATTTCTAGCTCAGCTCTGTGTCTTGCAACGTTATAAGAGGGCCAGGAACGATCTGATGTATCCATCTCCAAGTAGGCTTGACGTTCCAGCATTTCCCTCTTGAGATCCGGATACTCTTCCAGAGCAAACGCTCGAAGTAACGGAACCACATCTGCCGACAGACTTGCCAGGTAGGTTGCATCAATATTGCCAGTCTGATGATAACGTTCAATATTCAGCTCGGCAATCCGATTATCCATGCCCACATAATTGACTGCAACATAAGCTGTGAGCGCCAGCACAATATACCAGCGGATCAGCGGTATGGATTTGTAGCGTATACGAAGGCCGGCAATCAGCAACAGAAGTGCCAAGAAGATCATGAATGCGTGCACCAGGAAGCGAATGTACGTATATCCATAAGCCTGCTCATAGAGATTAAGGCGCATAAACGCGGAATACAGCATGATTGCCGAACAACTGACCAGAATCAGAAGCAGCACCTGATGCACGATGGAACCCGCTCTGCCACTCGGACGGGTATACTGCAACGCAACAATAAGAATAAAGAAGTTAATACCTGTGACGAGAATCAACTCCGCGAATCCACTTCTTGCATACTCTGCATAAGACAGATCTACCGGAAGTTGCCCCTCTCCCGCACCAAACAGATACGAAAACTGTACAAGTACGAACAAAATGTACACAACGTTAATGACAATCAGCATCGTACCCACAATGATGGGGTCCAATCTGAATGGTTCCCGCTGAACCGCAGGGCGTTCGGGCTCGGGTGTAATCTTATTGGTAACCTGACCTTCAGTGGCCGGGCCCACAGGAGAGAATATATAGGTGTGATCACGCTTATCAACCGTGGATACTGCTCCATTTTTCCAATGTGCGTTCGCTCTCTTCTCTGCCTCATACTGCATCGGTTGTACAAATCCCCATACATAACCGAATAGCAATACACCTGCGATGACAATCCAGATGATTCTCGGTATCCCTGGAGTAAAAGCCAGCTGATTCAGCCACTCCGGAAAACCGGCTAGATATTGATCGAAGACCCCGTCAGCGGAAGACAGTAATGCAACGACAACAATGAGGATCGGCAAAGACGCGACAAGGCCAATGAGCACTTTGAAAACAACGGTTTTCTGTGATTTGTCCATGCCACGCCCGCCTGCTCTCACAGCAATAGCAACAACAGTCCCCCAATGACGTATGGCTTGAGGTAGCAAGTGGTCAATAGCCGTACCAATCAATCCGATCTCCCACCACTGCTTCTGTTTTCTGCCCATCAGATACGTCATATGTAAGATAACTACGCCGGGTACAACCAGAAAATTAAGAACATACAGCAGTTCATTGTCGTATAACAGGAACGTTAGCGACAACAACAGCACTACAGCCGCCACAAAAGCATCAATGAACTTGAAAGATCTCATGCGGTCCTGCGCAAACAGATACATGAACACATAAAAGAGAATTACAAAGATAGGATACGATACGCCAATCTCATTACCATAGAATAAATACTGGTGAATAATTGCCAGCATCCATGCAGACAGTAGCGTGATTAGAGCGCGGTGCGGTGAAGCCATTATTTTATCAATCATGGGAAAAACCTCCATTAACCTTTCTATGCTATATTCTAGATGATAAAATAGGAATATAAATAGAAATTATAATCGATAAAACTTCTTATTTTAGAGGAGTACGTCAGAGTTCACCTCCAGGAGGGAATCAACACTTTGAAATTACATCAGCAATACCTGCTGTTGCATCGTCATTACGGTCACTATACAGAACATGAACTTACACTCGCCGATCTCGCTGAGTTGCTGAATTGTACGCACCGCAATACGTTAACGATTGTCAAAAAGATGGTTGCTCATGATTGGATTCGTTGGGTTTCCCAGCGTGGCCGGGGTCGGCGTTCTTCACTGACTTTGCTTGTTCCGGCTGATCAAATCGCCGCAGAATATATGATGCAGGCCATGAACCGCCGGGAGTTACAGGAAGCTGCCGAGCAGGTGAGCGCATTCTCCAGTTCATCAACCATGCAAGATCATCTAAACCAGTGGTTGCTTGGTTATTCGGGACATCATACGGAAGCCGGCACCAATAATGAGCAGATTGATACGCTTCGGTTGCCCCTGCGCCAACAGCTCCATGCGCTTGATCCGTTGTACATTAATCTATTGGCTGAATCCTTTGTTACCAGCCATGTCTTTGACGGGTTGGTTCAGAGAGGTGAACATGGAGAGATTCTTTCCTGTCTCGCACATACTTGGGATGTTAGTGCAGACCGAAAGACATGGATCTTTTATTTGCGAAAAGGCATTACTTTTCACGATGGTCAGATGCTGACGGCCCATGATATTGTGTATACGTTTGAACGACTGCAATCCTCAGATCGCCGGACATTGTACCGTGATGTGAGTAAACAGATTCTATCTATTGAATCGATCGATCCCTTAACCGTGTGTTTCCAGTTGAAAGACCCTCACGAATTGTTTTTGTCCTTTCTTACAACAAGTCGTGCGGCGATTGTACCCTCATCAGGTAAAAACGAACAGAAGGTACAGCATGCGGGTGATGCGCACGGGATGCAAAAACCTGTCGGGACGGGGCCGTTCAAGGTCACTGCCTGGGATGATCACTTGTGCAGACTTGAAGCCTTTACATCATATTTTCAGGGTAGAGCACATATGGACCGGGTAGATATCCTGCAAATTCCGTGGAGTGCCTCGGCAAAAATGGACGATAGCCAAGATATCGAAACTCCGTTTTTTCATCTTGTTCATAATCCGTCTTCGTCTGCCGGTGCAGACTGGACACAGATTAGTGCAGGGGTAATGGTTCATAAATTACTCACGTGTAATACACAAAAAACCGGACCGTTAAACGATCCGGAAGTAAGAGCACATATTAAGTCATGCCTTGCTGGAATGTATAGAGATGACGGACATGCAGATGACTCTGAGGTCGTTGAGCCTGATTTTAGTGTGGTGAGTACGAAGATGGTTCAAGCACACTCGGAGGGATTTAGCGATATATCGTTAAGTCCCGTATCCTCCAGTCCCATCTCTCTGCACATTGCAACCATTCCACAATATCGCAGGGATGCTAAAAATCTGGCTTCCATACTGGAGCAGTGCGGTTTCTCTTGTACCGTCCGTACTGCTACGATGGAGCAGTTCAAAGGAAATCTGCGGCTAGAATCTGATCTGATTCTCTTCTCTCTCATTCGGGACAGGGACGAGGAACTTCGCAGGTATGATCTCTACTCCACGTTGTCTGAGCATTTGGAAGATTCTGCTCGTATAACGATTCATAAGATTTTGCAAACCATCGTCGCCTCTCCCATCGCAGCAGATCGAACTTCTGAATTAGATCGCATTGAGCAATTTTTGGTTGACCAGAATTTACTGTTCCATTTATCTGAAAAACCGGTAGAGACGGCTTATCTGCCTTCAGTACGTGGTCTATCTTTCAACAGCCAGGGCTGGGTGAACCTGCGTCATATCTGGTTTCCTTCGCAGGTGATGAAGTGAGAATGATATGGATTGTGCTAAAATAAACAAATGCTATTAACTTACACTTACACGCACTTGCACCATACTAAGGAGGCATTACATTCATGAGCAAACTAATTTTCTTTCTCGGCGGGGCCGGGAGTGGCAAGACCACCCTTGCCAAAGCCCTTTCCCGTAAACATAAAGCTGCTTTCTTTGATATGGATATCCTGCTTCGTCCTGCGGCTGAGGCAATTATGACCCTTCAGGGACTTGATCCATCTGATCGGGATTCACCGGAATACAAACGGCTGTGTCGTGATTTGGGATACCGTATTACGATGGACGCAGCTCTCGATAACGTTAAGTTGGGTATCGATACAATCGTTGTGGGCCCATTTACCAAAGAAATCGGAACTCCGGACTGGATCGAGCAGGAACTTACACGGATTGGACGTAGCCTGGATGATACGGATGTGCGTGTGGCCTATATTTATCTGGAGAATGAAGCTTTGTATCACAAACGGATTTCAGCAAGACAATCCCCACTAGATGAATGGAAGTTAACCAACTGGGATGCCTTCAGAGCTTCTCTCGTCCGAAAAGAAATAGCCTGGCCGCTTCCGGCTTCATCCGTCGCTTATATTGACAACTCCAGTGATGATCCTGCGATTGCCTATACCGAACTTGAACGACGGATGTACGAGTAAAAAGCAATCACTCGCTCACTCAACTCACTTTGACGATAGGTTGAAAAAACGCTGCTCTCGCCGAGTTGTGACTCACTTCTTGAACTCTAACGAATCTAAGGCACCTTATTGCCTTGTTTAGACTAATATGAAAATTCTAACGAATCTCAGTAACGCTAAATGGGAGCAGACGAGTGAAAATGGGCAAAAATCTGCTAAAAACGACGAGATAAGACGTCTCAGATTCGTTACGATTTCAATATGGCTCATATGCTTGAAATAGGGTGTGCCAGGTTCGTTAGCGTTTCAAAGAGTGCCCCTTGATGAAACGAAGTGTGTTCCAAAACGCTTTCTGAATGTGATATGGATGAAAGCTGTGCACCGATCACATGTATATATCAAATAAAATCAAAAAAGGATCAGTCTCACCAAGCCCCCAGGCTGATGAAACTGATCCTTTTTTCCATTTAATATCTCCGCATAGCACATAAAATAGACGATATCTTCTACCCCAATTGGACGTCAGACATCAGCTGATAAGTATACTTCACATTCGTCCATTGCCCTATCATTTACCCAGCTATACGATTAGTATAAAATTTACCAATCTCCCTATCCGCGCTGACGGGCCGCTTGACGTTCAGCAATGCGAGACGTAATCAATCCATGACTTTCATCAATCTCTTCAGGTGTACACGCGGCTTTTAACTCATATACTTTCACCGGAGAACGGTCGATAATATCCAAAAACGAATCAAAAAATGTCATGTCTTTACTATGAATGTATGGACACCAATGATCTGATAACCCCACGGTTTCATGAATATGCACACCAACCACGTGATCAATCAACGCGTTAGCCTCACGTACATTGTCATACAACCCCATTCGATCCATCATCATGCCGTGACCAATATCGTACCAGAGACCAAGCGGCGCGCCCTTCATTTGTCCAATAATCGTTCCTGCTTCATGCAAAGTCGGCATCTGATAACAGCGTGAACGGGTCTCAATACCGAAATTCACTCCGTATCCCCGCTGCTCCGACAAGTCACATACCTCTTCCAGACTCTCCTGAATCCGGCTCAGGTAATGTGCGCTGCCATCTTCCCGCTTCTCCAGCATCTCTTGCCATAAAGATTGATATGCAGGTGATTCCGGTCCTTGATCGTGGTATATCTTTTTCAACGCTTCATCTATGTTGTATTCAAACGGAACCTCACCGGGATGTACAACAACAGCCTTGGCACCATAACGATGTGCGTACTCGGCTGAGCGAAGTAACAGTTCAATCGCCCGTTTGCGGCGCGGTTCATCATCGAACCCAAGCAGGACAGAATCCGTCCCGTAATCCGGATCAGGCACATGTGGAAATGTATTATGCACACTGGATACACCGATCTCGCCCCGTTCAATCATCGGTTCTATCGTCTTCAGCAACTCTTCCGTAACGTTATAGTTCAGCTCCACCTGTCTGAATCCAAGAGACTTGATCTCTTCAATCATGCCTTGTCCGGTCGTATGACGTTTGATGTTCCAACATGTTGAGAACGAATATTCCTGTTTGTCTGTATACATGATTGGTCCTCCTGTCTCTCATTCTATCTCCCATTCATATTCCATTTATCTCTATCTATATAAGTTGAACCAATAAACTTTACACTAGATCACTCCAATTGCAGTACCATCTTCCGATCGCTGTATCCCCAGATTTTTTTGATCCCCTTCTCCAAAGGGAAAAATCCGGTGATAGCTTATGCTTCCGATGCAGCTTTCTTGCAGAAAGCTTTCAGGCGAACACTCCGCTTCTTCAGATCCGTTCTGCACTCTTCGTTCTCGTGTAAATGTTCAGTTCACCTTATCTACCTATTTATTCCTCATACCGTTGTTTTCACGGAGAGTCAATTCAAATCTCATCTTGTTCGCAGTCTTTCCAGGCACATAACGATAGATGATCTCCGCATGATTCACGTACATTAACACGGATGGTTCAGGCGCCTCAGCCTTTACGGTACACGTAAGTCCTGGGAACTGCCATAACGTTGGTGTAATGTCCTGCTGACGAAGGGATGGCCCTCTGATTTCAAAATAAACGTCGATCTCTTCCGCCGTATCCAGCTCCACATTAATGGTTAATGAATCTGGCGTGAGATCCGCTTCGAACCTTACTCCGCGCAGATGACTGTTCCACCCCTCGCCTACCTCACGGCGGATCAAGCGAAGATAATAACGCTCCCCCATCTCTGTCTGCCAATGAACCGTAGCTGGATGCATCTGACCGTTGGTATTCAAACTTCCCGACATGGCCCCAATCATCCGATCCTCACCAATCCAGGCTTTGGCCGTACATAGATTCCGATTGGAGGCCGGATCATTGCGCTCACACAGCTCCATAAATTGTTTTTGCACAAGACGATCTTCTTGATGAGCCTTGAAATACGGCACGGCCTCTGCAGGCACATCCACTCCAAGGAGCGCAATCAGTGGATCATGGCCTGACTCACAGTTGATGCCTGTCAGATATTCATACCCTTCACCAAGCAAAAGATAGATAAATACACCGATTGAACTATGCTCTCGCATCTCCATATCGTATGCCCGAGAGAACGGGCCAGAGAGATTCTCCAGATTGGCATTGTAATAAAGTGCAATGTTATTCCAAAGCCCGTGTTCGATCCGGTGTCCAATTTCAACCAAACGTTCGGTGAGACCATACTTTCGATACATGCCAAGTACGGACAGATCGACGCCATAATAGGTTGTCGTATTGAATTCCGCGAATGTACCGTCGTATTGTTCAAACTCCTGCATCAACCCCTCCGCCTGTTCATCCGAATGCTGAATCCATTCTGTCCGGTTCAAGCGATGGCCGTAGTAGTGGGTGATGAAAATATGCATTAACTCAATATTGGTGTTCATGGGGATTACGTCAGATAACCTGCGTTCTATTGAACCTTGAACAGCCAACGCCATCGCATGATCTATCCGTTTCATGAGTGTCTCCGGCATAAGTTCGGCAAATTCGGCAGTTACGACCACACAGACACAAGCGATAAACTCGCGCCAGTTGGGATCATAACTGATCCAGACCGGTGGCAGAACCTGATTCACTGCCGAATGAAACAAT
Source organism: Paenibacillus amylolyticus (assembly GCF_001570725.1). GTDB lineage: Bacteria > Bacillota > Bacilli > Paenibacillales > Paenibacillaceae > Paenibacillus > Paenibacillus amylolyticus_A. Next base: position 1,518,669 of record NZ_BCNV01000001.1, on the reverse strand, counting down.
TGCTTCAGTTGTTTGGGATCTGCGGCCTCTGTGAGCAGAGAACCCTCTTCCTGTAGTTTATGGATAAACTGCGCAGACACCTTCTCAAAGGTGCGTTCCAGGAAATAGGCCGTGCCTGGCGCAAAAGATTTCCAAGCATAGTGACCCGCTGGTGGATGCACATCATTGGGCCGGGTCGCGAAGGTTCCGTGATAGATCTCATCTGGAGCGTCATATTGAAAATTGAGCACCTTGTGGAACACCCGTATCGCGCGTTCCACATCACCAGGCTCATTTCGAATCAACAACCCGAGCGCATAATGCGCACTGGCTCGTGTGCTGTGCTGCGATGAATCCTCTTCTTCGAAACTCCGAAGCAGATCCAATTCTTTATCATAGAAGCTATCCATCATCGTCATGGACTGATTTACAAGATACTGCTGCTCTTTCGACATCTTATCTGCCATTCGTAGTGTCATGTCATGGACCTCCTGAGACTATAGGTGCGTGTTCAAAAAGATCAGTTTTTCAGTACCAAGAAGCTGATGATGCCACTAGGCATCATTCGTAATAAAAAGTGAACTTTTTGAACAACCTCTATTAACCTTTTACAGCACCTACCATTACGCCACTGATAAAGTACCGTTGCAACCACGGATACACAAGCAGGATCGGTAACGTGGAGAAAATAACGCTGGCTGCTTTCAGACTCTCAGGCAGGACTTGAACGGCACCAATGCCTTCGTTCTGCATCAGTTCTGTAATCTGATTTTGCTGAATCATCTGATACAATTTCAATTGCAAAGGGTATAGCTCAGGCTTGGTGATATACATCAGTGCATCCTGGAAACCATTCCACCGTCCTACCGCGTAGAACAAACTCAGTGTCGCCATAACCGGAAGGGATAGCGGCAAGATAATGCGCATAAGTGTTCCGAAGTGGCTGCTTCCATCAATGCCCGCCGCTTCTTCGAGACTTTCGGGAATGCCTCGGAAGAAGGTAATGAGAATGATCATATAGAACGGACTAATCAATCCAGGCAAAATAAGTCCCCATGTGCTGTCGAGTAGATGTAGATTTTTGATCAGAATATACTCGGGAATAATGCCGCCACTGAAGAACATCGTCACCACAATGACAAGCATGAACCACTTGCGCCCTTTTAGATTACTCTTCGCCAGTGGATAAGCTGCCGCAATGGTCATCGCCATGCTTAGCACCGTACTCAGGACGGTGAGCCAAATCGTATAGATGAGGGAACGAATCATCGATCCATCTGCAAATACTTTGGTATACGCCTCAAAGGACAACTCTTTGGGGAAAAAGGAAACTTCTCCTGAACCGATCGCCCGGTTCGAACTGAGCGAGATCGCAATAATATGAATGAATGGTGCAAGACACAGCACCATCGTAATGATAATTAGAATGACGTTTACCGTGTTGAATATTCGATTCGCCGTGTTTTCAGACATCTCACTCACTCCTTACAGATCATATGTGATTCAATCCACTACATAATGCTCTCATCGGTTAATTTCTTGGACGTATAGTTCGCTCCGAGTATGAAGACAAGTCCAACTAATGCCTGGAACAAACCTACAGCTGTTGCGAGCGTAACCTGACCAGATTGTAAACCGACACGATAGACAAATGTGCTAAGCACATCCGAGTATTCACGTACAGCCACGTTTCCGATAATAAATGGTCGGTCGAAGCCGATAGAGATCATGTTGCCGACATTGATGATCAATAAGGTAACAATCGTCGTTTTGATGCCGGGCAAGGAGATGTGCCAGATTCTGCGTAGCCGACTTGCTCCATCCACTTCTGCCGCTTCATACAATTCCCGGTTAATCCCTGTCAGGGATGCCAGATACAGAATCGTTCCCCAGCCTGCACTCTGCCACACGCCTACCGCAAGATACGTGAAGAGCCAATAGTTTTTGTCTGAAAGGAATGGCAATGGATCAAATCCCATGCTCATTAAGATATTGTTAATGAAACCGGATTGTGTACCGAATACCTGAAGCACGATCCCTCCAATAATAACCCACGAAATAAAGTGAGGAATATACAGTAAGGTCTGTGCCAACTTTTTGAACCAAGCCTTCTTCAGCTCGAACAATAAGATGGCCAATATAAGTGGTGCCGGGAAGGAAACCAGCAAATCCAGCATATTAAGCACTAACGTGTTACGTAATGCAGTGTAAAATCCCTGATTTTGAAACACTTCTCTGAATGCATCCAAGCCAATCCACTCACTACCGGAGATCCCTTGAAAGAAGTTAAAATCCTTGAACGCAATCTGCACGCCATACATTGGCCCATACTTGAAAATAATGAAGTAGATCATGGGCAGTAGGAGCAACGCATATAGTTGCCAGTTTCTGCGGAAATAGATGCTTGTTTTCATAAACCTTCCCCCCATGTCATTCAGGATTTGTTCATCAAGACGATATTGTCATCGCCTTGATGAAATCCCTGTTCTTTGTTGCCATGCGCATTAGATGTGATCTCTACTCTACTTATTTCATCGCATTGTAAGCTTCTGTACGTTCATCCAGGATCGCTTGTCCACCGCTCGCCATGTAATCCTTCATCATGCTGTCATATGTGGCTTCAAAATCAGCGGGTTTGGAAATGGTTGTTTTCACGAAGAACTCCATGAATTTGTCTTTCAGGCCGTTACCGTAGCGCGCTTCCGCATCAATAGGTTTGGAGAAACGTACCGGCTGAATGGTGTCTGTGTTGGAAATCGCTACCGACTTGCGCATATCATCCCGATACTTCGACTCTACCTGTACGACATAAGCCTCTTCATTTTTCTTGTCATCTCCAACGTATTTACCATTGACGATAATGGCAATGTCACCGGAATTATAGATACGACCTGCGATTTCAGGAGAAGCATCATCTTTGATCAGTGGAACTCCATCCACAAGCTCATAGTTCTCATTTTCAACGCCGAATTGCAGGTCGAACAGGTTGTTGCCCGAAGCCATCCAATCCAGATACTTCATCGCTGCTTCCGCATTTTTACTCGATTTCGGAATCATGACATACATCGCATTAGGTGCATATGCCGGTTTGGCGAATTTGCCTTCGGAGTTTTTGAATGCATCAATCGGGGTCATCACTGCACCAGGTTGATTGGTTTGCAGGTTTTTGTACGTACCAGAGATGTAAATCTCCCCTGCATCCTCGGTGTAGAATCCAACTTTGCCGTTAGATACATCTTCCCACAGCTTTTTCTTGTCTTTGTCGAGCCCAAAGTCCTTGCTCATTAACCCTTCATTATAAAGTGTGTTCATATATTTCAGAGCGTCCTTGAAACCAGGCAATAATGTTGGATAGTCATTGGAACCCAGTTGTTGTGTTAACGTATATTTTTGTTCTTCCGTCAGTGGTTCAATGAATGACCAGATCAGGGGTTCATATTGAGCCGAGGCAATGGACATCCCCATCGGGATAAGTCCTGTGCCGACCTTACCCGGATCTTTTTCCTTAAAGGCCTTCAGTGTTGTATGCAGCTCCTCAGCTGTCTCAGGTGAAGGCAAACCGAGTGCATCCAGCCAGTCCTGACGAACATAGGATGCGTACTTGCCAAGTACAAGACGTTTACCTGGAACCGCAAACTGTTGTCCATCGTATTGACCGTAGGCCAGCGTTTCATCTCCAAGCAACTTTTTCAGGTTAGGACCCGTTTGATTGATCAGATCCGTAAGTTCCGTCAAACCACCTTGTTGTGCATAACGGTTGAATGTTCCCGAATCGTAAGTAAAGACGATGTCAGGTACTTCAGAGCCACTCGCCATCAGAACGTTAAGCTTCTGTACTTCCTCCGAGCGTGGTACCGGAACGAACTGAACGTCGATGTTGTTTGGATCACCAAACTTCTCTTGAATGAAGCGAGTCAGATAACTGTCCGAAATGGTGTAGCCTGCCGGAGTGTTTCCCCGGTCGAAGATTTCCACTTTCAAAGTCGTTTTTTCCCCCGAACCCGACTCTCCAGATGAAGATGTTGATTCGCTTCCTGACGAACATGCAGATAATAATAGAGTGAATGCTGTTACCACTGCGAGGATTGAACTTGCCTTGCCTGCCTTACGTCTTTGAAATAATCTCATTTGACCTTTCCCCTTTCGCACACTCTCTGAATGAATTCACATGATTGCCACTCCACTTTGTTCATCCCATTTTGTTGCACCTGTGAATGTCACTAATCATTACATACGATCTGATGTTTAGACAATAAACTATTTTCAAAATGTAAAATTCACGTTTTTTAAGTTGAATACCGCGATATATAAACATATTTCCTGACAATATACAATTTTCACGCCTTATATGTTAACTATATTAACACAGTATGTTGCGTTGTTGTTGATTTCTCATACCCAATCTGGCATCACCCATCTTGCAATAATCCTTTTTCCATTGAATCTCTCTTCAAAAAAAAGAAAAAGAGACCACATCTTATGTGATCTCCTTGTTTAGCAACACTTGTAGAACGTTTCAACTCACTAATTCCTCGGTGGAAGATTAAACTTCACTTGACCAAACAACGTATCGATGGCGTTTCCCGCAAATTGATCGATAACATGTTCGTTGCTCGTATCCGTATGTTCCAAAATCAATACATTATACTTCTCATCATAATGCATTCCGCCCAAAATAAATCGTACTGGAATGTTCTGAGCTGACCCCGCTTTCGAAATGGCCTGCACAAGTTCCGATTCATGCCTTTGGCGAGTGGTCGTGTAGGTACCATCAGGTATAGTTATCGTATATGACGAGTCATCTACATTAAATGTGAATGTGTTGTTGCTTGCTGTGATGGTAACCCGCCTATTGATATCTACCGATCCCCACACTTGCTGTCCGTATGTATACATCATCTTCAACTCCTTCCCTATGAATTAATGGATTGTCATAATGTTAGTATAGGTCATTCGTAAAATTCCTTAACGTACCAGCTTAATGGGCCTAAGATGTTGTATTAAACATGAAAAAATCTCCTGTAAAAGGACGATAAGGCACGAACCTTATCCCCTCATACAAGAGATTTCATGAAATATCTCTAAGGATATTGCTTTTCATGCGATGCTTGGATGTTCTGACACGTCCAATATCGATCGTTATTGTTCCCCTTGTTTTCCACTCTGCTTGCGGTAGTCCCCTGGTGTCACGCCCATAATCCGTTTGAATACTCTACCGAAGGAGATCGCATTGGCATAACCCACTTGCAGAGCAATATCCTGAACAGCCATTTCGGATGCAGACAACAGACGGCAGGCTTTCTCGACCCTCAGTTTCACCAGAAAATCAACAAACTTCATCTCAAACTCTTCCTTGAACAAATAACTCGCATATTTACCCGAGATCTGGAACCGATCACTCAGATGTTTCAGCGACAGATCCGGATCATCAAAATGCTCTTCAATATAGATCCGTAGCTCGTTGATCATCGCTCGATGACTTTTCGTTTCATTCACAGACACATAATTGCGATAGACCTCTTTAAGCCATTCCTGCAAAATCTCTTGAATTCCCTCCAGTGTCTCCACCTGCTGGATATCACTGCGAAGGCGAGTCAGGATTTCCTCGGCAAATTGGCTTTGCAACCGCTCAGACAGCTCCCCGAATTCACGGGACAACATCTGAATTAATGCCTGCAGCAACATACGAATATCATTATCTGTAATCTGATCTTCGCTGAACGCAACAAACATCTGATCCAGCTGTATCCGCCAGCCATCCCCCGTAAGCCTGAATTCACGGACAAAGTCAGCGAGCATCTGCAAGTATTTGTACGATTGTAGCTCAATACGATCCGGCAGCTGTTCACTGAGAACAATCGCATCTTTACCAAGGGTAAGCCTATGCTGCAGACCCGCATCTGCACTCGCATAGGATCGCGTGATCTCCTCCCAGCCCGATACGGTTCGTCCAATGCCAAAGGTAAACCGGAGTCGGAAGTGTTCCGCAATCCACATATGCATCTGTTTAGCCAGATCCATGAGCAATTCACGATCCAGTCCTTCCTTCTCATCCGATGCGATCACCACAATAAGCCTGCGGTTCCCAAACCATTCAGCCCAGCCACCAAACTGGGTCTCGTTCTGCACAAGTTCTTCCACCACATTCATGAGTGCTATCTTCAAAATATTCTGATTGGTTGAGAGATCATCACCATTCATCTCCGCAATGAGGACAGCAACACTGTTTGGTTCCATGAATCGTTCCTCTAGTGGCTGTAGATGGCGAAGTCGCTGACGGAACGAATCCATTCGCTCTCCTTCCATCAGATCAACAAGCAACTGTCTGCGATGAATCAGCAGGTTTTCATGATGCTGTTTCTCATAGTCAACCGTTTGAGCAATCAGATGTTCCAGCGCACGGTCGATGAGAGCCAGTTCATCCTTGACGGACGGAGCTGCTTCATCCTCCTCGACACGTGGCTGTAGCGCCTGAATTCGATTCATGATGAGCTGGATGGGCCGAGTATTTCTGCGAGTAATGTAGATCAGGCCCGCCACTGCAGCAACTATCGTTAATAAACCAATGCCAATCCACACATAGGAGACAAGCGATACCCATGAATACAGCTGTCCAGATTGAATGCCACTCTCGAAGACCAGACCAAGCTTGTCCGCAGACACACGATTAAGGATTTCGCCGGCTGAAGGGTCCATTTGATGCGCGGTATAGATCAGATTGTCGCTCTTGTCCCGAACCTGAAGAACAGACAACTTTTCATTCGTCATGTTATCAATCTGCCGTTCTACTGCATACATGCGGATCGTAATGACGAGCAGCCCTTCCCCGCCCCAAGGTAGCGGAAGCCACTTATTCATGCTAATCACCTGTGAAGGTGCGTCAAAGGAACGTTCCTTGTATTCACGCGGCAGGTTCCAACCGAGGTTCTCCCGATCTTTCAAGGCTTGCTCAATATAGGCACGATCTTGGAAATCTTCCAAGCGCATCATGCCTCTGGGCGTCAGGATCTGAGAATCCGACATGCGATAGAGATAAATGGATTGAATCATATCCTGCTGATCCAGCATCCGTCCCAGCCCGCTTGCCGCATCATAGATGAACTGACTCGATAATTGTCCCTGTCCAGCCTCCAGAAAGCGACTGTATGTCTTGTTCGCACCAATGTCTTCTAGCAACCGAAGTTCAATGTCGCCTAGTGAGCGCTCAAGAGTATCTACGATATAGCGGGTGGAGATCATGTCGGCCTTTTGCGTTTCATTACGCGAGAGTTCGTTGACAATCAGGAAGGAGAGAAAGATCAGAATGGAAATCGTAAGCAGAAAAATAGGAAAATACGAATACAACAACTTGGTGTGCCAATTCCGCTTTAGATTTACTTTCATAGGCTCCAACTCCTTCCATCTCTATTCTAATGAGTATGATCTTCTCTGTTCTTTGGCCTGCCTGCTAACAATATACAGAATCACTGATCCTAGTGCCGCACTGATCGTGCAAGACAGATACATCAATGATGGACCGCCGGAATCGAGTAAATATCCGTTAAGCATATTACCAACAATTCCGCCCAGGCCGGCAAATACCATGTTAAATAAACTTTGTCCTGTGGCCTGCATCTCCCGTCCCGTAACAGAAGCCACATATTCCACTGCTGCGATATAAAAGAATCCGAAGGATAATCCATGCAGCACCTGAACGCCAATCATCACCTCAGGCGTCGGCCATAGCCATTGGATTCCCCAACGTAACATATACGCCCCGGCTGCAAGCAGCATCGTCCGTTCATGTCCCCATTTTCGGAGGATAAATGCCGCCGCCAACATGGATGGAACATTGGTAATCGACGCGAGCAACAGCGCCGTACCTGTCATGGTCACAGAACCGCCAGCCATCTGAAATGAAATAACGAAAAAGGAGTTAAATGCAGTAAGCGTTTGGTTAACCAGGAAACAACCTGTTAGAAATAGAAGGAATGTCCGGTTTCGGAGCAATCTTGCCAAACCTACGGAGAAGGTTACCGAGGACGAGGAGATGCTCGTCTGCCGGGGAAGTGTACTTGCCAGTATGGCGCTCAGAACGTTAAACATCAGAAATGGCAGCCATAACATGTGAATGGAAAACTGGGAGAGATACATCCCTGCTGCGAATCCACCAACTCCCGTTCCTATGCTGCCGAAGAGTCGGATCATGCCATATGAGGTATTGGCTGCCCTCGCCGCGGTAACCGCATAGGAGTCAGCCACAGGTATTTGAGTCACTTGGAATATAGTGCATAAAGTATAAATCAATATTAATATAATGTACACTTGAATATTGTAGAAGTACGCTAACGATGCAGGAACAAGCAGGCTTATCACCAGTACGAACCGTGTCTTTTTAAACTTATCTACCAAAATTCCCCATATAGGTTGAAGAATAATAGATACGAGTGTGCCAAATGCCATGATAAATCCGGTTTCTTTACTGGAAAAACCTTGTGCAACCAATATGGGATTAATGTACGGGTTAAACATGCCTCCCGCAAGTCCCATAAACAGGTACAGGCCCTGCAATTTGAGTAAAACGCGTCTTGCATCATTGGAATCGGCTTTTGTTTTCTCTGTGTAAGCCTTCATATGTCTGCTTCTCATCCGGATCTCCATCCTTTAATTCTGTAGTCGCTTCGCCTATTCTCTATTGATATGTCCGTGTTAGACTCGACCTGATTGCAGCCAATGCCCCGATCGCGCCTGCTTTGTTCCCCAGTTCAGCTACAGCTAAACGTGCAGGCAGAACAATGTAACGCTCAAGGCGTGTACGTACTTCATTTAGATAATAGGATGGGTTGGATGCTGCCACGCCACCACCGATCACAATAATGGAAGGATTGAGTAAAGCTATAATATTCGCCAGACCTCTCGCCATATAACGCATGGGTAGTTCCAGGATCTCCAGTGCAGCAACATCACCAGATTCGGCTGCTTTGAATACATGTCTGGCTTCGATCTGCTCCATTTTCTCCCCTGCCAGACTCATGATCAGGGAACCGGCACTTCCTTTTCCATCTGCAAAATAACGCCTCGCCTGTTCGGTAATTCCCGTACCTGAAGTCGCTTGCTCGAATACGCCAAAGGAATCCGCATCCGCAACGTAACCGGTATGAAGCCCTTCGTCTCCTGCAATGAAATGCCCAATCTCGCCTGCTGCTCCATTCTGACCGCTATACAGCTGTCCATTCAGGATAAGAGCAGATCCAATGCCTGTTCCAACCGTGACCATTACACAATGTTGATGTCCCTGTGCTGCCCCTTGATCATATTCTCCCATCGCAGCCATGTTCACATCATTGTCCAGCATGATATTGCCGCTGTAATACTTCGCAATAACAGGGCGAATATCTTGCTCAGGCCACTGAAAAGCCGGTGCACTTCGCAGTATTCCCTCCTCCTGCAGAATCACACCAGGGAATCCCAAGCCTACTCCTGAAAGTTGACACAGACTGCAGCCAACCTCACGGCAGAACGTTTCCAATTCAGCGAATAACCAACGGAAGAACTCATCTGGCTGATCACTGGCAAGAGTAGGCAACCGACATTCATGAACTTCACTCCCAGCCCGCTGTGATGACAAGAGCATTAATGTTTTGGTACCTCCAATGTCAATACCTGCAATCCAGCCGGATCGCTCCCCTCCAACCGTACCATCCTGATTGAATTGGCGATCATTACTTACGTTTTTCACGGATTCTGTCATCCTATTTCCCTCCTCACATGTATAAATCCAATCTCTTATTCCATGACTTCCTGTTGAAGATTCAGCATCGTTTGTTGTAGAGCCACCTGTACCGCACCAGTAACAACAGCCTGCTCACCAAGCTTGGAGCAGATTAACTGTGGCTGCACCGGGAAATGCTCAGATATGATCTGTCTCAATAACGGTAACAGCACATCACCGTTCCCCCCTACGCCTCCGCCAAGCACAATCAGATCAGGAGCAAGCACCACGCTAATCTGACGCAGAGCTGAAGCAAGCATCTGGCTATACTGCTTAAGAATATCTAACGCCTCTACTTCTCCACTGCGTGCAGCTTCAAATAACTTCTCGGGAGTCAAATGTCTGCGAAGAGCATCTGCATCTACATTTACATCCGCACCCGAATCAGCAGCTACCAATAGTTCATCACGCAGATAAAGATGACGTTTCGCCAGCTGCATCAGACCATCGGCTGATAGCACTTCCTCCAGACGACGGCCATCCTCCATCAGCATCTCGGCAATCTCTCCGGTTAACCCACCAAGACCTCGAAGCAGTTGACCATGTACCATGATGCCAGCGCCTGTACCTGTCCCGATGGAGAAAAAAACAAATAAAGGATAACCTGCTGCTGCACCACTCCTGTACTCCCCCAGCGCCGCAAGATTTACATCATTCTCCAAGATTACTTCACAGGGGAATGCTCCTGACAGCGACTCCAGCGAGAAGGCTTGTTCCAGACCCACTAACGGGTCCACAATACGACTGATACGCCCCTTTTCGGGTAGAACTACACCCGGTATGCCAAACCCGATGCACTGTATCTGATTCCAGTTCAGATGATTTTCCTCAAGCAATGCGTTCATATGACTTCGAAGAAGCTCCAGTATCGTCGCTTGTGCTTGGTCATTGGCTGCTTGAACTACCATAGGATACGTTCTATAGGCGATGATCTCTCCATTCAGATCGGATAATGCGATCCGAATACGTGTTGCTCCGAGATCTATGCCACAGACATAATAAGCCGTTTCATTGAAACGGATGAGCGTTGCTTTGCGACCCTGAGCGTTGTCAGCTCTCCCGGTTTCCCTCACCAGATTACGATCAATCAGATGTTCGACCGCCGACGACACCGTGGGTTTACTCAGTCCGGTCTGACGGCTGATATCCGCTCTCGACATGGTTCCCTGAGTTATCAGAGCATCCATAATCAGATTTTCATTCAGATTGCGGATATATTGCGGTGTGCCAGCCATCTTATCCCCTCCTTTTATAGTTAGTTAAGTTTATTAACAAATTAATTAAATTCAATATATCACCGCCTTTTGGGGGTGTACAGCTTTTTATGCTCCAATAGATGACATGATATTCCCACATCAACGCAACAAAAAAAGCTGCAGTGAGCTTTCACCGCAACTTCTTTCTTCTATATAAGTGTATCAAGTCTTGGAAAGTTCAATGAATCCTTCACCGAAGACATCACGCACATCATGAATGGTGATAAAAGCAATCTCGTCTTCTGCTCGTACAATTTTCTTCAGCATAGAAACTTCCTGTTTGCTAATCACAATGTATAGAATTTCTTTCTTATTTTTCGTGTAGTAGCCATGACCGGACAGAACGGTTACTCCGCGATCCATCTTCTCAATGACTTGCTTCGCAATTTCATCCTGTTTGGAAGAAATAATCATAACTGCTTTTTTCGGATTGAGTCCTTCAATAATGAACTCCATCGTTTTGGTTCCGACAAACAGCAGGACAATGGTACACATTAATCCTTGTGGGCCAATGATGAAGTATGAGGAAAAGGCTACAATCAGATCGAAAAACAGAAGTCCGTAACTGATATTCCAATCCAGATACTTGTTGGCAAGTCGGGCCAAGATCACTGTACCCGCCGTTGTGCCTCCCACTCTAACAATCAAGCCAATACCAAGACCGGCAAATACGCCAGCAAAGATGGTATTGATCCAGAGTTCATCCGATGCAATTGTCCAGCTCTCCGTCAGATGCAGGAACAACGAGTTGAATACGACCGCAATAATTGTATACACCGTAGTCGTTTTATCAAGAAACCGATATCCCACAATTAACAGAATACCGTTCAGGATCAAGTTCATCAGTCCAGGAGACCATTCAAACAGGTAATACAAAATAATCGTGATGCCCGTGACGCCGCCTTCAGCCAAATCGTTCGGGATGACGAACAGGTTCACCGCCAGTGCAAACAGAAATGCACCTGCCATAATAAATAGAATATCCGTAATTCGTTTCTTCATTATGCATTCCATCCAATCCATCAGAAATCAACCTAATCGACCCGTCTCATAAGTTGTCATAATCACTCAAAGATAGATTTTACCATGCCCACAACAAAATTTGTATACATAATACAAATTGTTACGTAATTTGTGCAAAGGAATTTACAAAACCCTTCTCTTTTCTCTTCTGCAAAGCCATTCACCACCATACACCCATGACAAATGTCATGGTCCATCATTGATGTTCATCATTATAAAGGGCTGACGTTTATGACTTACTGTCATGGGTGTATTGTTTTACAATGATAAAAACGCTTCCTAGAGGAAAGTCTTACCGGGAAACGTGAAGTTGTAGCTGATTACAGTTATAACGATTGAAGGAGGACACACGTCAATGAGTAGAACCAAAGAAATGGCGCTAAAAAAAGAAGTCACCCCTTACGAAAAAAATGATCTTAGATTAAGTATCCGTCAGTTAATCAATACATTGCTCCCGCTCTTCTTGCTATGGGCTGCAGCTTACTTTAGCTTATCAGTTTCCTACTGGCTAACCTTCCCGATTGCCCTGGTGGCATCCGGATTTGTACTACGGACATTCATTATCTTCCATGACTGCTGTCACGGTTCATTCTTTAAAAGCAAACGTGCCAATGATATTCTCGGTACCATTACAGGCGTATTAACACTGACACCCTATCAACAATGGAAAGCCGAGCATTCCATCCATCACGCAACCAGCAGTAATCTCGACAAACGTGGTGTAGGTGATATCTGGGTCATGACGGTTGACGAATACAAAGAAGCTTCCCCTTGGGGTCGTCTTTTCTACCGGATTTATCGTAATCCGTTTGTATTGTTCTGCATCGGACCAATCTATGTGTTCATTCTTGCTTATCGCTTTAACCGCAAAGGCGCACGACGTAAAGAGCGCATTAATACACACTTGACTACAGCCTTGATCGTTGGACTCTATGCATTCATGTGCTGGTTAATTGGCTGGCAGGCTTTTGTTATGGTGCAAGCACCTGTATTCTTCTTCTCCGGTTTCTTCGGCATTTGGTTGTTCTACGTTCAGCATCAGTTCGAAGAAACGTACTTTGAACATGAAGATGAATGGAGTTATGTAAAAGCAGCTGTTGAAGGCAGTTCTTATTACAAATTACCAAAATTATTGCAATGGATCAGTGGTAATATCGGGTTTCACCATGTGCATCACTTGAGCCCGCGTGTACCTAACTATTTCTTGGAAGAAGCACATAACGCAACACCACCCTTGCAAAAAGCAACGACTATTACACTACGTTCCAGCCTGGTTGCCCTGCGCTTCCGCTTATGGGATGAAGAATCCAAACAATTTATTAGTTTCAAACAGCTCAAAAGCTTATCCCGCAAGCCGTATGTTCAACCGCCTATCCGAGTAACCAATCCAGCGGGTCTGACAGAGAAGCCTTAACTCTGTCGGATTCGTTTTCTTGTATTCAAGCCATAGTCATGCTACAGTCATGCTAAAGTTGAGTACAAGTGCAAGGAGGAGAATTACATTCAAAAGTGGATGCAGATTTTTTATAAAAATACAGGGTTAAATCCTTATGTATGGCTGGTCTTTTTCATCCTGCCCTTCTATTACATTTCACAATATTCCAAATTATGGACGATGGTGACCGGCATTATAATCATTCTCGTCTTCTTCGTCTGTTATCTGCTCGCCTTTATTACCAAGGGCTGGCAGGTGTACATGTGGATTGGATTGCTCATTGCCATATCCATTACGATGACCATCGCCTATGATTATGCCTATTTCTCGTTGTTTCTTGCTTTTTTTATTGGGAATATTAAAAATAAAGCCGGTTTTTTCACCCTCTACTCGGTGAATTTGGGAGCCAGCTTTCTAACCATTAATTATGGTTTTATCAATCAGAGTTCATTGCTCGTGAGTCAGTTCCCGTTTGTATTCATCAGCTTAATGGCCTCCATCCTGCTTCCAATCAGTACGTATAATAAAAATAAGACTGAACAATTGGAAGGCCAATTGGAGAATGCCAACAAACGACTCGATGATCTCGTGAAAATGGAAGAACGTCAACGTATCGCTCGTGACCTGCACGATACCCTTGGACAGAAACTCTCTCTGATCGGTCTGAAAACCGATCTCGCGAAGCGCCTGCTCCGCAATAATCCCGATCAGGCCGAGATTGAATTGAACGACCTTAGACAAACGGCAAGCACAGCTCTGAAGGAAGTCCGTGAAATGGTAACAACCATGCGTGGTACACAATTGGTCGATGAACTGTTCCGGGCAGAACAGATTCTGAAGGCCGCTTCGATTGAATTTGTACTGGAAGGTAATCCGAAGCTGCAAGACACGTCGCAATTGAATGAAAATGTGCTTGGTATGTGCTTGAAAGAAGCCGTCACCAATGTGGTCAAACACAGTCAGGCAACAACATGTACCATCGGCATTAAGGAAACACTAGCGGATAATGTACTAACCGTGCAGGATAACGGTGTCGGAATAGAACGAACTCGCAAAACGGATCGGCGCGGAACAGGAATTTTGGGCATGAAGGAACGACTTGAATTCGTGAATGGTTGTCTGGATATCCGCTCTGGTACAGACACCCAGGGTACAGCAATCATTATTCATGTGCCCAAACTCGTCCGCAAACCGATAAAGGAGGCAGAATCATGATCAGGATTGTAATCGCAGAAGATCAGCGCATGATGCTCGGTGCCTTGTCTTCCCTACTTAATCTGGAAGAAGATATGGAAGTCGTCGGACGTGCCAGCAACGGCCAGGAAGCCCTTGCTCTGGTGCAAGAGCTTGCACCAGACATCTGTCTGATGGATATAGAAATGCCCGTGAAAAGCGGCCTCGAAGCCGCAGAAGAACTCAAAGGAATGAGCTGCAAGGTCATTATCCTGACCACTTTTGCCCGGACCGGATACTTCGAACGTGCACTGAAGGGCGGTGTCCGTGGTTACCTGCTCAAAGACAGTCCAATTGAAGAACTTGCCGAAGCCATTCGCCAAGTTATGAATGGCAGACGCATCTTCGCTCCCGACCTGGTCGATGAGGCTTATGTCGAAGAGAATCCTCTGACTGAACGCGAGAACGCCGTACTTGGCCTCATGGCAGACGGGAAGAATACAAAGGAGATTGCCGGACATCTGTTTATCACAACGGGCACGGTACGTAATTACATCTCCATTATTCTCAACAAGTTAAATGCCAGTAACCGCATTGAGGCTATCACTCGCTCCAAGGAAAAAGGGTGGTTCAAATGAAAGTACCGCTTTAACCCATTGAAACATAAATAAGTTTGTTTCCGGCTGCACAAGTCAGTCGTAATAACATGCTCCTAAAAAAGCTTGGCCTAGGAAAACACTTCCTTGGCCAAGCTTTTTATGTTTATTATAACAATCTGACATTCAATTCTTGCGCATTGCAGAATATTGGCGAAACGCTTATGATTTCACAGATACAGCCATACCAAGAGCTTCCAGTGGCACTTGATCGGTCTTGAGCTGATAAATTTGATGACCGTCCTGCCATGAGATCGTTACATGGACAGACTTTCCTCCACTTGGATATTCCACGTTGATATTGCCTTTATCTTTCGGTACAGGCAATGTATGTGACTCCAGATACTCCACCATTTTCTTCGCAATACCCGGATTATTCATCTTATCTTCGGAAACCGAGCGAATTTGCAGCGTCCATCTTCCTTCTTGCCACGTCAGATATTGACTGCCTGCCGCACCTTCACTCAAGCCTTGGATGCCATGTCCCAGATCCACAGCCATGTCTGTTGGAATGTCTTTCAGGTCCGTCTCAGGAAAAATTTCTGACTGATTCGGGTCCTTATAGGTCTTCATTTCATAAGAAGTCAGTACAGGTATCTTGCTGCCAGATGCAGTTAAAGATTGATCATTAATGGCAACAGACTGAGTGGTAGCGTAAAAGTTTACCTTAAATGCATCAGCAGTATTGGACAGTATTGCCGCACCCAAATATTCGCCCTTCTCTAACGTAAAGGATGTGGGTAAAGATGCATCCTTCATCGTCAACTGGTTACGAACTTGCTGGATCACCTTATTCACACCCACCTGACCATTGGCAACTTGGTTGTCATTTGCCTTCGTTCCGGATGTGTCTTCATTATCTGTTGTGCCCGTATTCTCTTTGGTTCCCGCTTCATTTTCGTTAGAGAAATCAGCACCACCGCTTCCGCTCTGGGTCTGTTCACCCACTGTTGTCGTTGGTGAAGAACTATTCTCTGATGATTCAGCATTCGAATCCGGTCCGCCACACCCTGCCAGCGCAAGTAAAAAGGCTGTCGTTACCGGAATGGTCATCCACAATGGTTGTTTCTTCATGATGTGTACCTCCTTCGTTGTGAGTTGTGTCCAATGTGTAGTCAGGATCGATCTAATGTCTGATTCGTAGTTCAAAAGATTAACGCTTGTCGTTCCAGAAGTTAACCGGCTGTACTTTCTTGCTTAATACTTCAAAACGATACCCTTCTGCCTTCAATGTTTTCAACACTTGTGGCAGGACCTTCAACGTCGCTTCCTGGTCGTGCATAAGCACAACAGGCGTTGTTCCGCTCTTTTGCACATTGTGGATCTGCTTCATTACACTGTTATAGACTTTCTGGTGATCCTTCTTGTATTTCCAGTCTTCCGAATCCACATTCCAATCCCACAGATGGAATCCACCTTGACCAAGCAGTACATTGCGGAATGCCGGCTTGAGATATGGCTTACTACCATATGGCGTCCGAACGAGACTTGTTTTAACTCCGGCAACCTTGTTCAGACTTACATTGGCCTGTTGCATCTCTTTCAATCCGCTATAGGCAGATTTATAGAATTTGCTTGGAACGTGAGTCACACCATGCAGACCCAATCCATGCCCGTCAGCTACGATGCGTTTGGTAGCCTTCTGAAATTGCTCCATCTGAGGGCCCAACATGAAGAACGTTGCCTTCGCATTATATTGATCGAGAATATCGAGTAACTGACCTGTGTGAGCGGTTGGCCCGTCGTCAAAAGTCAGGTATATGATTTTGGAACTCGCTTTGTTTGCGCTATCCTTCGATGTAGCTGATTTGGCAGATACCGACTGCGGCAATAATAGTGGAATGATTAATAGAATGGCAAGTGTGACCATGATAGATTTGCGAATATGTAGCATAATTAAAAGTCTCCCTTATGTGTTATATTTCCCCGGGTGTCCATGTTGTTCTACCTTCATCCCTTGGCGATTAATCCTAATACTATCAAAGATAGCAGCTCTTGTTCTCGCTTCAAAGGCTACGGTAGAGTTACACTTTTGTCAGATAAACCTAAAATTTAATACGAATTTGATAGATTTGCGCAAAAATAAGATCCCGCCAGGATAGATCAATTGTGACATATCCTCTATTACCCATATTCAGGATTTTGATAGACTTTTGCTACGATTCAAGCATATCAATAAAATAATTAAATATTTATGCATGCAAAAAAAGCCTGCACAAGTGCAAGCTTCTTTGTCTTCAATCAGCATAAGGCATCATGCTGTATGTAGATGATCTTATGTCGCTGGAATCTTTTCGACTCCCAACGTACAGTTATTCAGCTGGGGCAGTGAACGAACGTTTGCCAAACTCTGCATCCAGCATGTAGAAGGCATTGCTGTCTTTTTCGATGCGGCGCAGCTTCTGAATAATGTTGTCAAACAATGCTTCCTCTTCAACCTGCTCATCAATGAACCATTTCAGGAAATACATCGTTGCATGTTCACGTTCATTCAGGGCGATGTCAGCCAGATTGTAGAATTTTTTCGTGTTTTGCTGCTCATGAGCATAACCATGCTCAAATACATCCAGCATCGAAGCATATTCATTCTTCGGTTCTGGCAAAGCCGCCAGTGTGGCACGTTGTCCACGATCATTCAGGAATTTGTATATTTTCATGCCATGGAATCGCTCTTCCTCCGCTTGCACGATGAAGAAGTTCGCAAATCCATCCAGACTTTTGCTGGAACAATAGGCTGCCATAGCCAGATATACATGAGCGGAATAAAACTCAAAGTTCATCTGTTCATTTAAAGATTCTGTTAACTCTTTGCTCATTTTCAAAACACCTCTTTCTTTCTCTAGGGATGGTTATATTCTAACATAACGACTGCAGGACTTACACCGAATTTCTACAAATTTCGCCAATGACTGAACGAACAAAAAAGCTCTGCCGCGATGGCAGAGCTTCTTTCATTCTTTAGAGATATGCAATTATACCAAGAACGCTTTGGAGATGATAACCAACAGGATGAACAGAACCAGAATGGCACCTACAGAAGTGAAACCTCCGTATCCGTAGCCTCTTGCTTCTCCACCTAATACTTCGCTCATTGACCGTACCTCCTCTGCAACAGGTATGGGTTATCTTATGCAGGAAGAACGACTTTGACAGGGCGGATGCCCTAATTATTCAAAAGCTGTTTTTTTCGTTCAGTACCGTGGAGATTGCACTCGCATGATATCCAGAAATGGTACCTTCGCCGTGAACTCTTCCTCTGTATACTCTACATGCACGAGTCGTGTACGGGAGTCCATTTTGACAATGACTCCTTGCACCTGATCTTCCTTGCCCCATACCGTCAACAGTACTTCCGAACGTTCACGAAAGGCTTCAACCAGCTGATTTCCCAACTCTTCAAGTTCAAACTCATCCCGTGTAGGTCTTTTTGCTACTTTTGCTTTTGCCAATGTGGCTGCCTCCTCTACTCCGACGTCCCGATTCCACGGGTTGATTGCCGAGTTCATATTCAATTAGTATACCATTCATTTACGTCTGTGTAATGTCGTGGCACCCAAGATTGAGCAAATTCCTCAGGCAAGTTACCGTTAACCGTGTTCCCCCCTATTCTTCACCATACTCCACAATGATGCTGTACTCATTCGATCGGGATTCTCCTGCACGTTTTTGTCCATTCCATTCATACGTGTACATGACGGTCAGGGCCCCTTGCAGCGTACCTGTCTGTTCTGAAGATAACTGCGCTACATAAGAGATGTTCCTTTCCGTTCCCGGCTCAATTTCCCCCACATGCAGAACCCTTGGCGTGGAATATTCCGGAATGCTCCATTGGATCTGGCCCGCAGCTTGCCCAAGCCATTTAGCCCCCTCAGGTAAAATGCCCCCCAATTGTACGCGTGCTGGCAGATTGCCCGTATTCACCACACGCACCTCGAACGTGACTGTGCCTCCCTGCTCAACGAGTGTAGGCGCCACTTGAACATAAGCCTGGATTATCGGCGTTTTCAACTCGACGACAGCTTCATTGGATGTAATCATCCGCTGCACTGACCGTGAATCCGGCAAGCGAAATGTATACATCAGGCTGGCATGATTCACATATCTGTATTGATCAGGGATCAGTTCACCACGTTCTGCAAGTTTGCCCTCGAACTGAATATTCAGAACAGATCTGGCAGTCAACGTCCCCAGATTAAGCCCTTTGGCCAGATTGGTTCCGGGACGTTTAACCCCATTCCAGCCCAGACTGCCTTCGACAAATGTCATACCTGATGGCAATACATCCATCAGGGTGCCATCCACCGCATAGCTGCTTGCATTGGAGACGGTAATATTATATCGGACGGTATCCCCCCATGTGGCCGTTACCGGGAGTACACTTTTGACCACAGAGATCTGGGGCTGTATCACTTCCAAGGTAACTTCATTGGAGTAGACCGTTTCCTGCTGACCTGCCGAGATATACGTTAGTACAGCTACGCTTGATATTCCGTTCGTATCGCTTCTCCCCACGACCTGAACACGGTATTGTATCCGAACGGAAGTTCCAGGCTCAATCTCCCCAAGCTCTATTCCGGTATCAGGCGTGACTTGAGGCGCGAACATTTCATTCACAATCACACTGGCAGGAATAAAAACAACACCTTGAGGCAAAGCAATCGTTACCTGAGCACCCGTAGCTATAATAAAACCCGGATTACTCACGATGACGGTGTACATAACAATGTCTCCTGAGAAAGTCTGGCCCCGCTCGGCTTGAAGGCTGACCTCAAGGCGGGACGAGACCATACTCACCTCCACCGTGTTGGATCTCTCCACACCTCTGACCGTCCTGCCCTCGGATGTCCCAAACTCATAGTTAACCTGAGCTTGATTGAGCAGCTTGAAGCCAGTGGGTATCCGCAACACCACGACTTGAAAATGATATCTCAGCGTTGCTCCCGGCGCGATCTCTGCTGGAGGCAGCCCATGCTCCGGTGAAGCACCGGGTAGTGGAATTCCATCACGTAATACACTATTGGGAAGAAGAGATGTTTCGGCAGATAAAGAATCCACGACATGAACAGTAGCTGTACAATTGCCTGTGTTAACAATCTCGATCAGGTAGGTCAGGGACTGCCCGAGTGTAGCCACAGCTACATTACATTGCTTTTTCACTTCCAGCCTGGGCCCGACCCATGGAGTAATGACTGTATTGGAATACGCCACCTGTTCCAGTTCAGTCGTACCCGAGCTGAATCGAACCAACGACTGATTCTGAAGCCAGTGGGACAACGGACCGGAATTGGGACTCATAACACAACGACCTCTACTCGGAATGTAACGGTCACGGAAGCACCGGCAGCAATGGAACCGAGCGTTATTCCTGTATTCGGATTACCGTTAGGTCTTGCCACGCCATCCACAGTTACACTTCCGGTTACAAATACCGTGCCTACCGGCACAGGGTCAACCATGACAACATTATTTACCACTTCAATGCCGCTATTGGTTACGACAACCGTATAGGTGATTACATCGCCAACCACAGCATCAATGGCACTTGTGCTTTTGACAACAACAACATTAGGTGCAGATACAGGGATCACCAGCACGTTGGAAGATACGGTTCCAGTCAACAGACGGCCATCTGGCGGACTATAGGTATAGTTAGCAGTGGCCTGATTGATCAGCTGCTGGTTCTGTGGCAACGAATCCACCGTAACTTCAAGCGTAACCGTCACGTTCACCGATCCCCCAGGCGGTATCGTACCAACCACAATCCCTGATTCCGGGTTGGCTCCGGGTTGTGGAACACCATTGATCAGAACACTGTTGGGGAGCAGTACGGCGCCATCCGGTATATTGTCCGTTAAGGTCAAGTTGGCTCCGAGATTTCCACTGTTGTTAATGGTAAAGGAATAAATGATGGTATCACCGATCGTTGCATTGGAGGTGCTGGCTGTTTTCGTTAATGCCAGTATCGGCTGATAGATCGGTGTGATAACTGTATTGGAATAGGCCGCTCCCGAGAAAACGCCAGACGTGAAGCTTACGGAAGACTGACTGCTCACTTGAGGTGGCGTTGGGAGTGAATTGACCCGAACCGCGTACGAAACGGCTACAGATGCTCCCGGTGCCAGCGTACCAAGAGCAATACCGAGCGCCGGATTAGCTAAGGCACGCGGGACGCCGTCCACCAGAACACTGCCTGTAACAAATGTCGTGGCTGGGCTAATCGGATCGGTGATCACAATGTTGTTGACAGGGTCAATTCCGTTATTGCTCACAACCATCTCATATACGATCGTATCCCCTACCACAGCATCAATGACTGGAGTAGTCTTCACTACGCTGACATTTGGAGCAGATACTTGAATGTTGAGTGCGTTCGACGTAATGCTGCCTCCCAATGTTCTTCCATCAGGCAATGTGTAGGAAAAGGTAGCTGAAGCCTGATTGGTTATGGACTGGCTCAGAGGCAGCGTAACAATCACAACGGAGAACAGAACCGTAGTTGTTGTGGATACAACCCCCAGTGGGATACCTGAAGCCGGATCAGCACCAGGTGCTGAAGCGCCATTAATAATGACACTATTCGGTACAAGCTCTGTTCCAGCCGGGATGGTATCCGTCAATGTGACAGATGCTCCGTAGTTCCCGGTATTGGTAATAGCAATGCTGTAGACCACCGTATCTCCCACAGTTGCAATGGCCTGATCACCTGTTTTGACTGCTGCCAGAATGGGTTGGTACACCGGTGTTGTAATGGTATTGGAGAATGTGGTAGCAGAGAATGCACCGGATGTGAAACTCACGGTTGACTGGTTGTTCAAGACTGCACTTGCCGGAAGAGATGTGATCCGCACACTAAACACAACCGTGACGGTCACGCCTGGTGCAATGGAACCAAGCGTTATTCCAGTTGAGGGGTTAGCACCTGGGCGAAGAACACCATCAACATACACACTGCCTGCGGTAAGAATTGTACTTGCCGGCACCGCATCTGTGAAAATCACACTGCTAACACTCGCAATTCCATTATTGGTTACGGCGATGCTGTAGGTTACGATGTCCCCGACAGAAACAGCAGTTGATGTCGTGGATTTGACTACATCCACATCCGGTGCTGAAACCGAAATGGTAAGCACGTTGGACAATACGGTCCCTGTAATATTCCGCCCGTCTGGCAATGTAAAGGATAACGCAACCAAAGCCTGATTCACGAGCTGCTGGGGGGTTGGTAACGTATCAATAACTACGGAAAACGTAATCGTGGTTGTTGCCCCGGCAGCCACATTGCCTGCGGGAATGCCCGTTGCCGGACTTGCAGCTGGTAACGGTTGACCGTTCACAATGACACTGTTCGGAACAAGAATGGTACCCGCTGGCAAGTTATCCGTCAGATTGATTTGGGCTCCATAGTTCCCCTGATTACTCACGTTTATCGTATAGCTAACGGTGTCCCCGACAGTGGCATTTTGTGTGCTTGCTGTCTTTTGAGCTGTAAGAATCGGTTGGTACACCGGAGTGACCACTGTATTGGAAAACGTCGTGCTTGAGAACGCTCCAGAGGTAAAACTGACTGTGGAACGGTTGCTCAACTGCCCCCCCGGTGGAATTTCATTGACCCTTACACTGAATGTCACGGTCACGGATGCTCCAGGTCCCAATGTAGCAAGTGATATCCCCCCTGCCGGATTGGAACCGGGTTGGGCCACCCCATTCACGGTAACACTGCCTGTGTTGAAAGTGGCTCCGGCAGGAATCGGATCGGAAAATTGAATATTGCTTACCGGCGCAATACCGCTGTTCGTAATCAGAATGGAATAACTGACTGTATCACCCACGGCAGCAGCAGTTGATGAAGTGCTTTTGACAACAGCAACGTTGGGAGAAGAAACGGGAAATGTCAGTGTATTTGAAGTGGCTGTTCCTGTTAACGTCCTTCCATCAGGAGGTGTAAATGTAAAGGATGACGTTGCAAAATTGCTGAGCTGCTGAGGCGATGGAAGTGAATTCACAACCACCGCAAACGTGACGACAGCTGTCGCTCCCGCTGCTACAATACCGACCGGAATACCTGCTGCTGGTGTTGCTCCCGGCTGTGGCACGCCGGATACCACCACGCTGTTCGGCACAATCGTGGTTGCAGCCGGAATGGTATCGGTCACCGTTACATTGGCCTCCAAGTTACCAGCATTACTGACAGTCACGGTATATACCACCGTATCACCTACGGTTGCATTAGCTGTATTCGCCGTTTTGACAAGTGAAATCTGTGGCTGTATGACCGGAGTCTGTGTGGTATTGGACGATGATGACCCCGAAAATGAACCGGATGTGAAGCTGACCGTCGACTGATTGTTAATCTGCGAAGGGATCGGCATAGTTATCCTCACCTCAAAAGTTACGGTTACCTCAGCCCCTGGGGCCAATGTACCGATTGGAATGCCGGCGGTCGGATTGGAGAGCGGGAATGACGTCCCGTTCACAATGACACTTCCGGGTATAAATGGGGTGTTCGAAGGAAGCGGGTTCGCGTACACCACGTTGCTCACTGCTACTGTTCCGTTGTTACGAATGACTGAAGTGTATCGAACGACATCTCCAGATACGGCGTAATCTAGGTTATCACTGTTTACAATACTTACATTCGGCAGGGATACGGGAATGGTGATTGTATTTGATGAAACAAAACCTGAAATATTCCTTCCGCTCGGAAGAGCGTAGCTATAGGATGCAATAGCCTGATTAATCAGCTGTCTTGCATCTGGCAGGCTGGTGACCGTTGCAAGGAAAGTGACTGTCGCGGTTGCGCCCGCGGCGAGTGCTCCCAGACTGATTCCAGAGTTTGGGCTGACACCAGGTACAGGCGAGCCATTAATGATGACACTGTTGGTATTGAATATGGCTCCGGCAGGAACCGGATCTGTTAACGTAACCGTCGCTGCAATATTGCCCGTATTCGTAATCTGGATGGTGTAATTAAAGGTATCTCCCACGGTCAGACTCGTTGTACTGGCCGATTTCACCACTTGAATGACAGGTTGAAAAATCGGCGTATTCACTGTGACCGATGAGGAAACACCATTAAAACTGCCTGACGTAAAAGCTGTACTTGCACGGTTGCTGACCGAACCTGTAGCAGGAATGGAGGTCACTCTTGTCTGGTAGGTCACGGTTACACTGCTGGAGCTGTTCAACGTCCCCAGAGCAATACCCGAAACCGGGCTTGCATTTCTTGCCGCGGCACCATTATTGGTGACACTCCCGGATACAAACTCTGAACCAGCAGAAGGCGTATCTGAGAGAACTAGGTTCTGAACTGCCCCGCTGCCAGAATTGGTGGTTACAACCGTATAGGTGAGCACATCCCCTACAGTGGCGTCTGCTGTATTAACTGTTTTGGCAATGGATATGTTGGGAGCTGAAGCGGGTATGCGAACGATATTGGAAAGGCTACTTCCTGACAGATTACGTCCACTCGGGAGCTGGTACGTGTAGTTTCCTGTTCCCTGATTCTCCAATGTTGGCGGGGATGGGAGCGTCGTCAGTGACGTGCGAAATACCACCGTGGCACTCCCTCCAGGCAGGAGGCTCCCCAGCGTGATTCCGGTTAAAGGACTGACACCTGGACGTGCTGTACCATTCACCGTTACCGAATCGGGAATGAACGTGAGACCTGCCGGGATCGTATCGGTCACGTTCACCTGTGCTGCAATATTCCCGCTATTCGTCACGAGCAGTGTATACGCAAGCTGATCTCCCAATGTGGCATTAGTCTGATTCGCCGACTTATTGATTGTAATCACAGGCTGGTATACAGGTGTTGTGATGGAGTTTGAGTTGGAGATCCCTGTAAACGTGCCTGAACTATAAGATACGACCGCTCGATTGACGAACGAACCGGTACCCGGCAAAGACTGCACATTAACCTGAAATGTCACGGTTGCGGAGCTTCCTGCCGTCAATGTACCTAGGGCTATGCCACTGGCTGGATTAGCTGCTGGTACACTGACACCCCTGACAACCACACTTCCGGGCACAAAATTAAGACCCGCCGGAAGACTATCCGTTAGGACGACATTGCTAATGGTTTGTATGCCACCATTCGTCGTGACCACCGAATAGGTAAAGGTTTCTCCAACTGCAACGTCTGTTACCGTTGCATTTTTGACAACAGTTACATTCGGCAAGGTTACCGGAATCGTCAGTGTGTTGGACACCACCGTACCCGTTATGGTCCGTCCGTCAGCGGAAATGAATGAATACGGAGCTGTAGCCTGATCCACCAACGTAGGCGGTGTTGGCAGGTTCGTGACCAGGACTTGAAAGGTTATAGTCGTTGTGCTTCCTGCTGCAAGACTGCCCAAATTAACCCCTGTAACCGGATTGGCTCCTGCAACAACTGTTCCGTTTACGCGAAAACTTCCGGCAACATAAGTGCTGCCACTTGGAATATTATCGGATATCGTAACGTTGGCTGAGACGTTTCCTCCATTAACGACTTGAAGTGTATAACTTACCTGATCTCCGACCGTAGCGTTTGTTGTATTTGCCGATTTCACAATGGACAGGTTAGGTGAATACACAGGAAGTGTAGAACTATTCGACGGAATGACTCCTGTAATGACTGCACCACCTGCAACGCTTTGAAAGGTAAATGCTGCATTTGCCGAATTGACGAGTTGAAGGATGCTGGTATCATTCACGATCAGGGCCCGATAGGTCACGACAATACTAGTACTTAAATTTAATGAACCCAGTGGTATGCCTGCGGTCACATCCAGTGTTGGACGGGACACCCCTCCCACCGTGACACTGCCTGGAATGAAGGTCAGACCCGGTGGCAACGTATCGGACAATACCACACTGGCAGCACTGGCTGTACCCCCATTACTAATCGTTGCCGTGTACAGGACGCTGTCTCCCGCGACCGCTCCAGTCGCCACAGAAGCCTTGGCCACTGTAATCCTGGGTGCATTGATATCAACTTGTATCGCATTCGCGTTCACAATGTACGCGTCACCTGAAGTGGTTAGCGTCAGTACTGCCGAGGATTGATTGTTAATGAGTCTTGCAGACACATCCACATTGGTAATATCCCAACCTTGACGACCGCCAACAATGTTTGAGCCTGGAGCTCCATTGGTCTGATTTCGTGTGCCAAACGTGCCTGTTGTGTTAAGTGCTCCCGTATCCCCATTGATTTGGGAGGCAAAAAAGTTTGCTGCCAGATTGTTCGGTCCCGATAAGGCCACTGATGTCGCCGAAGTGGGTCCAAATAACGCCTGATCTCCTGTCCGATTCGCGTCACCCTCCTGGGCACTGAACAGCGCTCTACCTCCAAGTGCACCGGAGAGGGGGGTTGCGAATCCTGTCAATGTTGTTACTACCGGTGGTGAAGTAGATTGCACCAGTACGCCGCCTGCACGCAAAGACATGTTGCGAAAAGGGAGATTGGGATTCTGATAAATAACCCCAAGTGTCCACCCTGCATGATTGGCCGTGGAATCACCCGGAATAACAATAGTCCCTACCACTGCTCCGGTGATATATGTACCTGCTCCCCCGCCTTGTACAAGTGTAGTCACATTGGCGGAACGTACATAGCCAGCACCACCGCCCCCCAGATCAAATTGATTGTAGGTCGCCGGGTCGGGTGTAACACTGAATGAACCTGCAGGGGTGATGAACGTTACCGGATTGTTGATCGCCGCGCTCAGATTGACAGTTCCATTGATATAACTTCCGCCCCAGATTAATTCCGCATACAGAATCGTGCTCCCTGCAGGAAGCACAAGACTCGCGGCGGAACTATTGCTCTGGTACAAACTTGTAGTTCCCAGCGGATACGTTCCGAAACGCACGTCTGCGTTAGTCGTCGTGAACGCCCCGATGCTGTCCTGTGTACCAGGCACCCCTACCGTATCGGAACGGCTCAGACCCAGCGTATTGCCCGTAAACGTAATTGCCCCCGTAGCGTTGACGGTTGAACGAACGACAAGAGGAATGGAAGTCACCTCCCCTTCAGCAAGAATTACAATCCTATGAAACGGAGCCTATTATTAGTCTATGACGCTCCCTCCGAAATTTGTATGTCCCTTTTCGGAAAGTTACTGTTCTCTCTGTAATATAATGTAAGCTTACTTCTCATGCTTTGAATTTAATGATTTGCGTTTTGTTCATTGTGATTTATAATCATCATATACGAGAGAATTCTGTCGTACCATTATGATGCAGTCAGCGGTGATATATGAAGAGTTTCCATACGCACAATAGCCACATTCCAACAGAATACGAGTTCAAGCATTCCAAATGGATCAAAAAAATGCTCCATGCCTACTGGATTGTCATTATGGCACATCTCGCCATTCAGATTGGCTGTTTCCTGTTTCTGGAATATGATCGCGCACCTGCAGATTTCTTGATGAATGTCCTGTTCTGGCCTACAGCCATCAGCAGTTCTTGCATTTTGATTGCAAGTTGGGTTGATCGACGCTTCAGTTCATATTCCTTTTACACCATGTCTATAGCCAGCACGGTTATCGCCTGGACGATTATTCATGTCAATTATGACATTCGGATTATATTAGCGATCTGTCTGTTACCTATCTTCGCTTCGGTTCTGTTCTTCAGTAAAAAGAGAGTCTGGATAGTCTTTCTGATGCAGATGATGGGTTATCTTCTGGTTCTGTTCGATCCAGATTACCGATCGTACCTGTCTTCATTTGACATGGTATCCATTCCGGCTTTTCTAATCCTTGGTACATATGTAGCACAGGTTATCGTAACCAGCGGAGTCGAAGTGCTGGACGATCTTCAGGCAAGCATGCTTGCCAAGCAGGACCTTATTGTGCGAAACGCCATTATGACCAAACAGTCCAAAACAGACGGTTTAACCAACCTCTACAACCAAAGCTCATTCAAGGACTATTATGAAAAAGCAATTGAGTACGCCAACAGTGGTATGAGTATGCATCTGGCTCTGATCGATATTGATGATTTCAAATCCATTAATGACACATATGGTCATCGGGTTGGAGACATCATTCTGGAGAAAGTGTCACTGATCATTCAGGAGACGATTACCTCAAGTGATATTGCAGCACGCTACGGTGGCGAAGAGTTCGCCTTATTGATGTTTGAGCAGTCTTTCGAGCAAGCCTACGCCCTGGTGGAACAGATTCGTCAGAAGATTGCCCTGATGGGCCATTTGGAACTTGAAGGAGCTTCCATTACGGTGAGTATCGGTCTCAAAAGCTACAGTCCCAATCTGAGCAAAGACAAATTGTTCGAGGAAGTGGATGCCTGTCTGTATCTCGCCAAACGAACAGGTAAAAATAAAACCGTAACGTCACTTGATCTGACTTCGTCCTTCGTTGCAAAAACATAATAAAAAAAGTTGTGCTGTACACCGGAATTACGGTGTACAACACAACTTTTTTTTTTACAATCATCGAGCTGATCTTTTTACCAACATCGACATCTTAATTCTATGTCTTCATTCCGCCCATTCCCAGCGATGACGATTTTGCTCCAACCTGGGATGCAGATCTCCAGACGATCCGTCAATGATGAGGCGCAGCTCTTTAATCCAATCCTTGAAGGAATCAAATGAAGCAAACATATTGGCCATCTCTACCGTCAAATAAAGAAAGTGAGGGGCCGGGTATTCTGCAGTGATATGACGCAGCGCGCTATCCACAGGCGTATATTTTTTTCTCTTACCCTCCAGTCCTTCCACACGTATACGTGCGGTTGGATGTTCCCGCCGCCAATCATGCAGGCGATCTTCCCTTTTGTAATAGGCTTGTATCGTATCCTTGCTCATTCGCTTAAACGTGCTCTCGTGTAAAGGATACAGCACAAGCTGTACGAATGAACGGGAATCCGCCGTTGCAGCGGCACGTTCGAGTTGCTCATCGGTTACAAGTTCAAACGAGTCATAAAAAGTCAGTGTGCCTTTGCGGCTGGCCGCAGGCGGCTCATAACCATAAGGTACCGATGTATATTGTCCAGACATTTCACCCCTCCTTGTCTATCCACAGATTCGTACAAAGGTGATTGGGAACGCTCAGCTAATGCTATTATACGCTAACTCCCCTGCTTCAAATCGGAATAAAATGTCATTCTATTCTTACCTGCACGTTTGGATTCATATAAAGCTTCGTCCGCCATACGGATAATCTCACTTGGGTTGTTGCTGTTTGTCGGATATTCGGCACCTCCGATGCTACAACCAATCCGAATTCGCTCGTATTCAATAATAAACGGCTTGTTCAGACTTTGAATGATGGCTTCTGCATAAGCGCTGGCTTCTTCCCTCGGTTGATTTCCAACAGACCGAAGTACAATCAGGAATTCATCTCCTCCCAACCTTACCGTTATACCCTTCTCCTGACCAAGAGCAGACAGACGCTGGGCGACCTTCTGCAGCAATACATCTCCAGTCTGATGCCCAAGTGTATCGTTGACACGTTTGAATCCATCCAGATCCAGATAGAGGAACGTCAGGGTGTGATTTTCACTTTCGGTCTCCAGTGACTCTTCCAGGTACGCTTCCAGGGCAGTACGATTCGGCAGACTGGTCAACTGATCAAAATGTGCCAGATTCTGCATCACGACCAGTTCTGAGTCTTTATTTGTAAGAGATGTCAGCATATCCCGAAGTGATCGGGACAATACTTCGATCTCCTTAATTCCTTTGTTCTCCGGAATCTCCAGCTCGTCTCCTACCCGCAGTCGGTTGGCTACTCTGGTAAGACGTACAATTGGAGCAGAGATCAGACGCGAGACGAACCAGCCAATAAGTGCAAATAGCATGGTAACGGCAAGTCCTGCCCACACATTAAACCACATCAGGTCAAACACAGAAGCAAACGCAGTGGATTTCACTTGACGAATAACTACGGTCCATCCTAATCCGGGATAATCCAGGTGACCCTGACTGTAAGCAAACCCTGTCACATAGTCATTTCCATCAGGCCATTCTTCAATGGACCAACTGCTTTTGTTAAGCTGGGCCTCTGCAATGCCGGGTAATACCAGCGGTTTACCGATCCATTCCTTTGGTCCTAACAGCACGGTATGTTCCTTTTTGCTCACGATAAAGAACTCAATGTCCTTTTCCTCCCGTTTCAATGGGGCGAGCACCGATTCCTCCACTTCCTTCGCCCAGGCCCAGCTTAAATGTGCAGCAAGCACACCTTGGATATGACCTTTGCTATCCTTCAGCGGGAAACTGATATCAACAAATTGCAACGGCTCTCCCGTTGGATTCGGAAGCAGCTTGGCAAGAAGTACTGCATTATGCACATCTCCAATAAACTTACCCTTGATTCCCTCCTGATAC
Organism: Paenibacillus amylolyticus; assembly: GCF_001570725.1. GTDB lineage: Bacteria > Bacillota > Bacilli > Paenibacillales > Paenibacillaceae > Paenibacillus > Paenibacillus amylolyticus_A. The sequence continues at coordinate 1,488,059 of NZ_BCNV01000001.1, read as the reverse complement.
ACAGGTCGCTCCGATAAATTTTCCCCAAGCAAGATGCCATCTGTTGCAGCTAACACTTTTCCCTTCGGGTCCATGAATCCAACCCATGAGAATGAGGGAAAGCTATCTTGTAGCTGATCCAGCAACATCTGGATCTCTGCTGGTTTGAATCCGTCTTCCAGTGCAGCCATGCGGCCCAGCAGATCCAATTCACCCGCGCGAGCGGACATAAACCGATCCAGCTTGTCCGAAGCCTGAGATGCCGTGCCTGTAAGCGAGTGACCAATCTCAGTCTCTACAGCAACAAATGACTTTTGGCTAAATATAGACCCAATCGTCAGGGTAACCAGCAAGGATAACACAGCGAAGATGACGGTAAGCACGGTTCTGATTTTGAATGACATTATTTCCTCCATTACACGGTGAAACCATCTTGCTTCTCAACATAACTATGCTGCAAAGGGTACACGGGATGTCACCTAATCGTTTTCCTATTTATCGGATCTTTTGTGTTTTTTCATTATACATGCCCATACAATATTATACTGAAATCTTCACCGTGTTTCTTCCATTCAAAGAATAGACACGATTCTGTATATACATACTTGGGTTATGAATATAGAGAGCAAGCATATCCTTTGAGGATCATGCGCCTGTATGTCACAGAGAGAGTAGTCGAAATACTAAACATTGGGGGTGTAATGTTGAGCCTGCTTCATGTTGCTGTTATTCTGCCTTTTGCGGTTGGCATTCTTCTTGCCACGCTGCATCGTTTCTTCCGTAAATTACATTTGGGATGGCCGGTTCTCCTTGTCCCGGCACTATTATTTGTATACTTTGCGAGCCTCATACCCGCTGTGTCCCAGCGCAACACCGTATCCGGAAATATCCCATGGATTCCTTCACTGGACATAGGATTTAACTTATATCTGGACGGTCTAAGCCTGATGCTGACACTGCTAATCACCGGAATCGGTGTGCTCGTTGTTCTCTACTCCATCTTCTACATGGATATGAAAGAAGCGCTGAACCGCTTCTACCTGTATCTGTTGATGTTCATGGGAGCCATGTTGGGCGTGGTGCTGTCTGATAATATGATCGTGCTCTACGGATTCTGGGAATTGACCAGTATTACGTCATTCCTGTTGATTGCATTTCATTACAAACGTAAAGCCTCGACTTCAGGAGCACAAAAATCATTCCTGATTACGGTATTTGGCGGTTTCGCCATGCTTACCGGATTCATGATGATGTATCTGATTACTGGAACGTTCAGTATTCGTGCAACCATTGCAGGGTTGGGGCAGTTTCAGGAAAGCGCACTATTTCTGCCAGCTCTTGTCTTGATCCTGATTGGAGCTTTCACCAAGTCAGCCCAATTCCCGTTCCATATCTGGTTGCCGGATGCCATGGAAGCTCCTACACCAGTGAGTGCCTATCTGCACTCAGCCACGATGGTTAAGGCCGGACTGTACGTTGTGGCCAGATTCACACCGATCTTCGGTGGACAGGGACTTTGGTTCTGGCTGGTCACCGGCGTTGGTCTTCTGACTCTGTGTTATGGATCATTCCTGGCGGTGAAAAAAAACGATCTCAAAGCGATTCTCGCCTATTCGACCATCTCTCAACTTGGTCTGATCATGTCCCTGTTCGGGGTTGGATCTGCTGCTCTCTACTTCGGGTATGGCGAGTCCTCTGCGATGTACACCGTGGCGATAACCGCTGCGCTGCTTCACCTGTTTAATCATGCGACCTTCAAGGCCGCTCTGTTCATGGTCGTAGGCATTGTCGATCATGAGACGGGTACACGTGACATTCGGAAGCTCGGTGGACTTGCATCATTCATGCCAATCACTTTCACCGTAGCACTGATCGGCTCACTTGCCATGGCGGGTATTCCGCCGTTCAACGGATTCCTGAGCAAGGAGCTATTCTTCCAGGCGATGGTCGAAGTCACGCATCTGCGAATCTTTGGACTTGGGTCCTGGAGTGTTCTACTGCCGGTATTCGCTTGGCTTGCAAGTGTGTTTACCTTGATCTATGCGCTTATTATCGTGTTCAAAACATTCCTCGGTCGTAGCCAAAGCGATATTCCTGCCGAGAAGCTGCACGAAGCGCCCGCCGGTATGCTCATTCCGCCCGTTGTTCTAGGTATTCTTGTCATCATCTTCGGACTCTTTCCGAACCTGCTGGCCGGAACACTGATCGAACCGGCAATGGCCGCTGTGCTTCCTTCCCTATTGAATGGGAACGAACGCTTCGATGTACATTTCTCTCTGTGGCATGGATGGACTCCGGAACTGATTATGACGATCGGAGTCGTGATTCTCGGAATCACTCTCTACAAGCTGTTGCCACGATGGAGGAATATTTATGAGCATTATCCACAAGGATTAACGATTAACAATATGTACCATGTCGTTCTGGATAATCTTCAGCATTATGCACGCAAATGGACGGAAGCCTACATGAATGGCTCGGTTCGTAGTTATCTCGTTTATATTTTCTCATTCACAGTCGCTTTACTGGTCTATGCCTTCTTCCGTTCAGGTGAAAATATTACCTGGAATCTGCAGGGCAATGCGCCCTTCTCATTCTATGAAGTCGTCCTGCTAGTCACCCTAATTGGTGCCGCGGTTTCGATTCCATTTGCCAAGAACAGACTGTCGGCAGTCATTATGACCGGAGCAGTTGGTTATCTCGTAACCCTGCTGTTCGTACTCTTCCGGGCACCGGATCTGGCACTTACACAGATGATTGTTGAGACGGTATCTGTTGCACTGTTCCTGCTATGCTTCTATCATCTGCCTGAACTGCAACGTGGCAAATCAAGCCGCAGATATCTCACGGTGAATATGATCGTGGCGATTGCAGTCGGAGTCGTGATGACTTTTGTTGCATTAGCTGCAAGCGGAACAGCATCCCTTGAGAGCATTTCTACCTTTTTCCTTCAGGAAGCGTATGACTCGGCCGGTGGTAAAAATGTCGTGAACGTATTACTGGTCGATTTCCGTGGCTTCGATACGTTATTGGAAATCATGGTACTTGGTGTTGCTTCACTGTCCATCTATTCCATGATTAATCTTAACCTCGAAGCGAAGGATCTCGGAGCGCGATTGAAGTTCCGCAAAAAGGAGGAAAATCAGGATTCCGAGTCTGATCTGGATGATGAAACGGACAATACGAAAAAGTATGGTAACCGGGAACGCAGCTCATCCTCATGGGATACTGTACCGTTACAGAGTAATGATGTATTGCTGCAAACGACCACTAAGGTTGTTGTGTTCATCATATTGACGTTTGCCATGCACCTGTTCTTCGCAGGACACCATAATCCGGGCGGAGGCTTCATCGGCGGCTTGGTCACAGCGGCTGCACTTGTCTTGATTGCTCTGGCATTCAGTACAGATACGATACGCAAAGCGTTGCCCGTTGACTTCCGTATTCTAACAGGAATCGGCTTGGGTATAGCCCTACTTACGGGCGCGGGTTCATTTATATTCGGAGTCCCGTTCCTCAGCCAAACCTTCGGTTATTTCGAACTTCCTTTACTGGGAGAGACAGAACTTGCCACGGCCATGCTGTTCGATCTTGGCGTGTATCTCGCTGTCCTGGGTGTCACCATGACCATCATTCTACAGATCGGGGAGGATCGCTGATATGGAAATATTGATGTGTGTAGCCGTTGGCATTCTGTTTGCGGTTGCCGTCTTTTTAATCTTGTCGCGGAGCCTGCTCCGAATCGTACTTGGTATGTCCATACTAACCCATGGCGTGCATCTGCTGTTGATCACCATGTCACGTCTCAAAACCGGGTCACCACCACTGCTTGGGGAGATGGCTGAACGCTATGTCGATCCACTTCCACAGGCACTGATATTAACATCCATTGTTATTAATTTCGGGCTCACTGCGTTCTTCTTCGTTCTCTCCTATCGCTCCTATCTGAAGCTGAGAACAGACGATATGGAAGAAGTAAGGGGGCGTCCATATGAATAATCTCGTCGTCTTGCCGATTCTGTTGCCATTGATTACAGGTGTTCTGGCCCTTCTGTTTTTCCGGAAAACGAACATCCAGCGAATCATTAGTGTCATCGGACTTTTGTTCACCGCAGCGGTCTCCACGATACTCATTACTCGTGTGGCTCAAACTGGAGTTCTAACGCTTAATATGGGTGGATGGGCACCTCCTTATGGGATTGTGCTTGTCGCGGACATGGTATCGGCGCTACTTGTCGTCGCCGCTTCCATCATCGCACTGGCGTGTCTGCTGTATGCATTCCGCAGTGTGAACAAGGAGCGGGAAGAGCATCACTTCTATCCGTTCTTTCATTTCCTGATCGCCGGAGTTAACGGTTCATTCCTAACCGGAGATTTATTCAATTTGTTTGTCAGCTTTGAACTGATGCTCATCTCTTCTTATGCACTGATCGTATTGGGAGGTACCGAAAGACAACTGCGGGAAACGATCAAATATGTCTTGATTAACATCGTTTCTTCAGCACTGTTTGTCGCTTCCATCGGCTTCCTCTACTCGATTACTGGCACACTGAACATGGCGGACTTGTCCGTCAAAATTGCTGAAGTGGGACAGAGCGGGGTCGTTACCCTGATTGCCGTACTCTTCCTGATCGTATTTAGCATCAAGGCCGGACTGTTCCTGTTCTTCTGGTTGTCAGGCTCTTATGCGGCGCCACCTGCTGTCGTCACTGCGTTGTTCGCAGGATTGCTCACCAAGGTTGGCCTGTACGCGATTGTGCGAACATTCACACTGATCTTCTATCATGATCCGGACTTCTTCCATGCACTGATCGGATGGATGGCAGGTGCCACGATGGTTCTTGGTGTCATCGGTGCGATCTCGTATCGCGATGTAAACAAGATTCTCATCTACAATGTGGTCGCAGGCGTAGGATTTGTCGCTTTCGGTATGGCATCGGCCAGTCGTCCAGCACTGGAAGGTCTGCTCTTCTATATGCTTCATGATATGTTGATCAAAACATTGCTCTTCCTGCTCGGCGGTGCCTTGATCGCTGTTGCGGGAACTTCAAAGCTCGACAACATGGGCGGACTTATTCATCGCTATCCGTTGCTCGGCTGGATGTTCTTCATCAGCGCACTTGCCTTGGCAGGGTTGCCTCCATTCAGTGGTTTTCCGGGTAAGTTACTTCTCTTCGAAGGTGGCTTACAGGCTGGCTTGTATGGTCTAACTGGTATAGCGGTGCTCTCCAGCTTGTTGATGTTATATTCGGTACTGCGCATCTTCATACAAGCGTTCTGGGGCGAACCGCCTGCCGGGGTTACAAGACGCCCTTACGCGGTGAACGGCCTGCTGATTCCTGCCGGAATTCTGTTTGTATTCATCATCGTAATGGGTGTGGGGGCTGAAGGCATGTTCCAGTTGACCTCCCGCGCAGGCGATATTCTACTGCATCCCAATATTTATATTGATGCCGTATTGAAGGAGTAGATGTCTATGGCCTTTCAGATTGTACTGAATCTTATCATTGCCTTTGTATGGATGTTTCTGAACAATGCCTGGAATGGTGTTGGTTTTCTCATAGGTTACCTGCTCGGACTGCTTCTCATCGGGGGGATGCGCCGATTCTTCCCCCAGCGCTTCTATATTGTACGGGTCTGGGCCATCATCAAACTGATTAATCTGTTGTTCAAGGAATTGGTGCGCGCCAGCATTGAGGTTATACGCCAGATTATTAAGCCCAAGCTCGACATACGTCCGGGTATTTTCACATATAAGACTGAATTGTCCTCGGATTGGGAGGTTACCTTGCTCTGTCTACTCATCTCATTGACACCAGGTTCCCTGCCGCTTGAAATCTCGGGTAATCAACGCAAACTGTTTATCCACGCACTGGATATCAAGGATGAACAGAAACTGAGAGATGATATCCAAAACACATTTGAAAAAGCAATTATGGAGGTGACGCGTTAATGTTATCCTCACTGTTGTTCATCTCATTGCTCATTCTCTCCTTAGCCATTCTGGGTTGCTTGTACAGGGTGCTTCGGGGACCTTCCATGGCTGACCGGATCACGGCACTGGATACCATCGGGATCAATGTGATTGCCATCGTCGCCGTTCTGTCGATGATGCTGAAAACCCAGGCCTATCTGGATATCATCTTGCTGATTGGTATTCTGGCTTTTCTAAGTACGGTGGCATTTGCACGTTATATTGAACGGGGGGCGGTATTCAAAAATGATGGAGATCGTTAAAGTAGCCGCTGAAACAGCTATAGGTCTACTCGTGCTGCTTGGTGCATTACTTAGTGCACTCAGTGCGTTCGGACTTATTCGACTGCCTGACGTATATCTGCGAGCCCATGCCGCAACCAAAAGTATGACGCTTGGTGTGTTCTGTGTACTAAGCGCTGCGTTTTTCTTCTTTTGGTACTTCGACAACTATATTAGCGCCCGCTTGTTGCTGGGTATCCTGTTCGTATTCATTACGGCTCCGGTCGCCGGACATCTGAACGGAAGGGCCGCCTACCGCACAGATGTACCGCTGTGGGAGCAGAGCGTTCAAGATGAACTGGAACCCTTGTTAAAAGGGAAAAAGGTAAACCATGAAGCCAAGGACATGATGGAGTGATCCTAAGCCTGGGCATAACGAATACCCCCGAGGATCAGCCGCCGGTTTGGCGGGTTGTTCCCGGGGGTATTTTTTTATTTTTTTATACATGGATCATACCAATCTCTGATCATGCAGACCGATTAGATAGCATCGTCAGAATCCATTCAGTCCCTGTCTTCTCAGATCCTCGGCCACAATGCGAGCTAGCTCGGCAGCACCTTGACGATTCGGATGCAGACTATCCCCTGTCATATACAGAGCGAGAGTTGCCGAAGGACCGATTGTCGTGAAATAGGCAGAACTCAACTTATTCAGTTCAACAAGGGTAACCCCCTCTTCCTGAGCGAGTGCACGTGTGGATGGATTGTACCAGCGGTTCTCTGCTTGATGCACATTGGCTGTATTAAAATCTGTTGCCCGGCCCTGAGGCGTAGAGAGAATAACCGTTGCTCCTTTGTTCTTCGCCTGACGTACCATATCCCGCATAATCTCCTTGAACTGCGCCTCCGTTGTATTGTTCTTGGCATTAGTATCGTTAATTCAGAATTGCAAAATAAAATAATCTCCCGGTTTGATATACTTCAGAATCGCTTCCATCTGACCATCATCGCGGAAACCTCTCGCAAATTGACCACTTGACGCCATATTGCGAACCTGGAAGGTGGCATTGTTCACATAGGACGGAAACAGCTGTCCCCAGCCTCCCTGTACACTGCTACCCAGCGGATAATAATTGCAGACAGTTGAGTCACCACCAATGTAGATCGTGCGGTTGGTTACCGTCTGATTGGATAATTTCCGAATTTCGAGTGCACTAAGCGTGAAGGCGGTGCCTGTCTTTCCTTCCGTAACCAGCAGGTTTAATTGCCCGTCAGTCACCGGAATTTGAAATTGGTCCGTCGCCCCGTTGCCCGTCATATTAATGATCTGATATACACCTTCTGCAGCCACACTCGCTCTGGCTGTATTGCCCAGAACCACTTTGACCTCATAGAGGCCATTGGACAGATCCACATTGAAGGTATTGGTGCTCTTTGTACCAAACGTCAAAAACTGTACGGCGTCACTCATCACTCCGCTTCCGGAGGCAGACACATTTCGCATATTGGCAGGTGTGTTGAATCCATATCCTTTTGTCGTAGTATAGCCATCTCCTGCGGACACACCTGTGTAACCGCTCTCAACAGAACCTGAGCCAAAATCAAATCTGTAATTGTCCGCTGCTGCCTCGGCGACTTGCCCTCCACTGCTTCCCAGACTTACGCCGATTGTACTTGCAAACAGAACAAGACAGAATAGAAGCTTTACCGCTGTTGACCATTTCATCACTGAATTCTCCTCTCGAATACACTACGAAGACAGAATAACCTTCCAATCGCTGTTATCCCCAGATTTTTCGATTCCCTTTTCTCAAGGGAAAATCCGGTGATAGCGTATGCTTTCGAAGTAGCTTTCTTGCAGAAAGCTTGTAGCTTCGCTTTTTCAGGTTTTTTCTATCTTCTCCGTCATCGTGTAAATGATTAGTTCAACTTATATAGATGGTAATAAGCCTCAGCTTCAAAGAACTTGATCAAGCCAGTCATAGGCTTTCGCTCCGCTAATCTCATGTCCACCTGTAAAGAAATCCGCATTCAGCGATTCGTGTGCTCCCGCCTGCTCATATATGTGTGTCAAACGGGCATACGCCTCTCTCGCTGCATGGATAGGGAACACCTGATCATCACTTCCAGCTTCAATAAAAAGTGGCCTAGGCACAATCAGGCCGATGAGATCCGGCAACTCCGCTTCACGCAGGATACCTGGCACATAGTTGTCCAGACAGTGGTTCCGATCCAGTATGCTGCCCTGGAATGTACTTGCATAACCACTTACGACAGCTGCACGGAACCGTTCATCCAGCGCGGCTGTAAATGCGGTCACCAGACCCCCACCCGAGATACCCATGCTTCCAATTCGCTCCGAATCCACTTCAGGTCGTGTCGATACATAATCCAGTACACGCGTTGTTTCGTATACCCTATGCCCGGCAAGGGTCTTCCCCACCATAAGCAGATACGCAGCGATCTTCGTACAGGAACTTGCCCCTGGTGGCGCATCGCGGTCCTCTTCCAGTCTTCGATCACCAAATCCGAGCAGCTCTGGAGCAGCAACCACATATCCCCGCTTCACAAGTGCAACTGCGAAATCCTTGTGTAATCCAGGCTCCCCTGTCCGCGGTGACCCATCCGGTTCCATGCCAGATATCTCTCGGCTGCCATACCCATGCCCGTGACACGCTACGATCGCAGGTCTCTTCACATCGGTAACGCTTACATCATTTGGAATCAACATGTACACAGGCATGCGAAGTCCTGCATAGGTCGTGATCTCTACCCGCTCGCGGATATAACCGTCACATGTAATGCGCTCCAGTAATACTGGATTGAGTGCTGCTGGCATCGTTGGAAAACCGCCCAGTCGTTCTTTCACACGTGTACGTAACTGACTGCGCCATAACTCCATAGGTTGATCTGCTTGATACGCGGAACGACCACGAAGATTCGTTTGCTGTTGCAGATAGGCTTCTATATCCGACATTGCCCTGTGTCCCTCCTGTTTTTCGTAGGATAACGTAGATGAAAGACCGTCATAAGGAATTGATCCCATCCATTATAGGACTTTAACTCGTCCAAGAATTGAACATGTTTGCCTGTTTTGATTGGAATCACATGATTTCCATCCAAAAAAAGGATATTCCTGGCCTGCTTTTGGGCTTCGGAAATATCCTTCATTTGATCTGACCCGGCAACCACCAGTTCCACCGGCCCATCAACTTCATCAGTGCTGGTATCAGTATTAGACGGATCAGAGTAACGTCAATCAATACCGCGGCGGTTATCCCAATCCCTAACTGTCTAACCCCTGCAACTTCTGCAAAAGCAAACGGTACGGTCACCGCCAGCAGAATGGCCGCCGCGGAGGTAACCAGACGCCCCGTTGAAGCCAATCCCTGCTGGACGGCCACATCACTGTCTCCGGTTTGTCTATAGACTTCCTGAATCCGGCTGAGCATAAACACACCATAATCCATGGATATGCCAAACACCAATCCTGCAATAAATACCGGAATCATAATGGCAATGGCTGAAGGCTCCATCCCCAGATGGCCCTCATTAAACACCCACACCAATATGCCAAATGAAGCGGCTAAACTGAGCAGATTCATCACAATCGCCTTGATTGGAATGAGCAGCGATCGGAATGCTGCCAGTAGCACAAGATAGTTGGTGACTACTACAAATACCAGCACTTTGGGCAGTTGACTTGTAACTTCCTGCATAATTTCATGTTGTTTCGCAGCTTCACCACCATAACGTAGTTTTATGTCGTTGAAACCCAGGGCATGATCGCTCTTCCTCATTCGTTCCAGCCAGTCTGCGACCTGTTCCGAACCGGGCTCCCCACGCACGGTGGCTACCAATCGAATCGAATGATCAGAAACCGTTGAACGCAGCCATGCCGTCCTTGTAGACTCCTTGCCTTCTATGGAAGAAGGGAGCGATGACGGTGGAATTTGAAAATGGTTTTGGCTTTGCACATTAGTTTGATCAGGCTGCAACAGACCCCATGGTGAAATAATGCTCAATACGCCCGAGTCCTGCAGAAGTTGATGTGCTTTGTTGTGGGCCATCTGCCAGTGCGAAGCAGTCAACAGCTCCTGCTGTCCGCCAATCACCATCTCGATGGTGGAGGTATCCTTTTGTCCCAAATCATGCTTAAACTGCTCTGCTGCTTGGCGGGACTCCATTCTCTCTGGCAGTGAAGAGGCATCCGGGATAGACAATTCCAGCCGGGTCACTGGATAGACACAGAGGAGCAGCACAAACGTACCTCCGATGGCCATTCTGACTGGTCGTTTCATGACCATCGCTGACCATCTATGCCAGACCGAACGTCTTGGTAACGAATGGACTGAATTTCGCCTGAAGACACGATCCGCAGACAGTGATAGTAGGGCTGGCAACAGCGTTATATTTAACAGTAGAGATAAGAGCAGAACGATGATGGCCCCCAAGGATACACTCAGAAACATCGGAAGCCTGATCCAGAGCAGACCCAACAGTCCAAGGAGCACGCAAGCTGCCGAGAACAACACTGCTCTGCCTGCTGTTCGCAATGTTCGCTGAAGAATCTCGCTCCGCAGAGCCTCACTATGCATAACCATAGGGCTGCCCTGATCCTTAGTTTCGTCTTCATCTTTATAGACACGCTGAAGTTCTTCCCTGTACCTGCTCAGGATGATCAGGGCAAAGTCTATACTAAGTGCCATGCCCACCATGGGAATTACGTTAATGATAAAGTTGGACAGTTCCAGATGATAACCAAGGAGAGACGTGACCCCCATAGCCGTAATCACAGCACTAATCCCCATCATGACGGCAATCCATGCAGCATATAGCCCCCTGAATGCGAAGCACAGAACGATCAGGGCAATCGGAATTCCCACTATCTCTGCTCGTTCCAGGTCACGAAAGCTCAGGTGATTCACATCCTGCTGCACGACCGCCTTTCCCGTCAATTGGACCGTACCTGGGCCGTCTGTTGCCAGCACGGCGCGCAGTTGCTTCAGTGGAGGACCCATCTGATGCGCGGGCACATCCATCTTCACAAGGGCATAAGCCCTATTCTCTTGCAGCATCATCCCTTCTCTAGCATCCAGAGGAGATGTGATAGAGGTTACTGCAGGCAGCGCTTGAACCTGTGTCAGACGATCCCTGATCCACTGCCGGAACACTAACGGTGAGGTATTTTCCTTTTTTTCAAAAACCAGAATCACCGGATCAGCAGGAGAACCGAATTCGTCCTCCAGAACAAGCTCAACCGCTTGCGCATCCCCGTGAACTTGTTTCAACCCATGATCCTGTACAATGTCAGGTAACTTCCACGCCCAGACCGCTGACATCCCGATGATAAACACCCAGCAGAGAATAATGAACCGCGGATATCGGCTGATGAGGACAGCAAGTCTGCGATAACCCATACCTTAGCTCCTCTGCGATCAGATTAGTCATTCGATTATGTTCATCGGTAAGATTTATAAGTACATTCATACACTTGCGGTGTATATCTCCTTCACTCGGGTTCGTGAACTATTGAATGCCATGATTCACAGGTGTTCTGTTCGCTATGGGGGCAGGGATGTATGTAAAAGGAAGTAACTCTGCTGTTAATCCCGGGCCAAAGGCCAGCGCTATCCCACTGGAATGCTCTTCCTTCTGTCTGTAATCCTCGCGGATCGCTTGAAGAACAAAAAGAATCGTCACGGACGATAGGTTGCCATAATCCCGCAGGATGTTTCGGCTGTAGGAGACCTGCTCATCTGTCAACTGATACAGCTTCTGAACGGCATCCACGATGCCTCTGCCTCCTGGATGGATCGCCCATATTTCTGGTAAAGCACTTCCCTTCAATAAACGCTCTACTTCTGGACCGAGATGCAAACCAAGCAGCTTCGGAATCTGAGGTGACAGGTAGAGATCGAAGCCTGTATTGCCTACTTCCCAGATCATCTCTTCTGCACAGTCAGGGAGCAACGTTGAGTGCCCACGGCCCAGTCGAAAACATTCATTGCGGCCTGTTCCTGAGGCACCGATGACACAGGCAGATGCTCCGTCTCCGAAGAACGATGCAGCATATAGGTCATCTCGTTTGGCAGATGGCTGGAAGTGAAGCGTACACAGTTCGACACACACGATGAGAACCTTAGCCTTCTGATCTGTCGTTACGATTGAATTCGCCAATTGGATCGCCTTCAGACCGGCTGCACATCCTTGAAACACCAGTGGAATCCGGTTGATCTGCGGTGAAAGTTCAAGCTGCTGGATCAGCCGAACATCAAGCCCAGGCAGGAATTGCCCTGTGCAGCTAACCGTGATGAGATGCGTAAGTTCCACGGATGATACGTCTGCATCGTGAAGGGCCTGTCCTGCCGCCTCGAGACCAAGTGGAACAGCAGCAGCTTTGTATTTGGCCATACGCTCGGTTGTAGTCGGGACTTCTTCTGTAGAAGTAAAGGGTAAATATCGGCAAGCCTCCACAGGCTCAAGCAGATTTGGTTCACATGTATAACGAGTCTCCACACCACACTGATTAAAGATTCGCTTCGCCCATCTTCTCGCATCCGGCTCATGTTCCAGCGCTTGCGCGAGACGGGCAGACACATCCTTTTGCTCAATACGGTGGGCTGGCAACGCCGTCCCTATTCCCATAATACTTGCGCCTGTAGTTCCCTCAAGCTGGTTCATCGGCTTAACCTCCTATATATAAATGGTTCATATGAAATGTGCAGGATATAGTACAAGTCTATTCACTCCCTGTCCCGTTTATGTTCATATCAACAAGCAAAGGCGGACAACATATGCGAGTTTCGCACATGCTGTCCGCCTTTGCTATTGGGTCAAACCCATTCATATATTACATTTCTAATCTGTCAGAACTATTCAGGCCGAATTATTGTAAATCTCTCCCCAAGCTTGGCATAATCATTACCCGCCAGTCGGCTGACTGGTTTCAAATGATCCATCAGGATATAGCCTTTATCAGGATTATAGACTTGTTCGCTGAAATGATACTGTTCAATGCGTACTAGCAGCAGATCACTGGCTGGTTTGCCCTCATCGTTCGTGATCGGAATGTGCTGATACAGCTCGCACTCCATCCGAATGAGTGCTTCCTGAATTCCCGGAACTGAAACTTTGGTACTTGGCACTATAGTAAGTTTTGTCCGCTCAAGCTCACTTTCGTGGGGTTCCAGTATGGCTGCTGTCTCATTCACTTCGGCTATAATTTCTTCATCACAGATATGCACCACCAGTTCTTTATGAGCAAGCACATTGCGTGCGGTATCTTTCATGATCCCGTCTTTACGTGCAATGGATATGGATAACAGTGGTGGGTCCGAACTAACCACATTGAAGAAACTAAAAGGCGCTGCGTTAATCACACCATACTCATCTGAACGTGTCGTCACAAAAGCAATTGGACGTGGCACCACTGAACCACTCATCAGTTTATAGTTGTCTCTTCCCGTTATTTCACGTGGATCCAATGTATACATATGTAAATATCCCCTTCCCTGCTCGTGAAGTAAATGACAACTCTAATTCATGACATGACAATGATTCTACTTCTTTATTATATATCGTAAAATGCTGAATTAACAAAAAAACTCCCTGGTACCCATTGCACCAAGGAGTTTGAACATGCCATTTCATATTAGTTATTTCTTATTTAACGATGCTGTTCTGAATGTCTTCCATAATTTGAAGGTTCGCTTGAACTCCACTATACAGCCAGCTGCTAGAACGGGGAAATTCGAACAAATTACCATTTTTCACAGCCAGGATGCTTTGCCATACCGGATCTTTCAGTGCTTCTGAACCTGCACCTTCATCACTATTCACAAAGAACAAGTAGTCTACATCCATTTCAGCCAATTTCTCCATTGAGATGGAAGACCAGTTACCTGTAGCACTCGCAGAGATTTCTTTTACAACTTCAGGCTCTACAAGTCCCAATTCTTTGTACATTACTTCTCCACTCGATACATTGTCACTTACGATGAAGAACTTGCCGCTAACCAACCAAATGGCCGCTGCCGATTTCGTTCCACCTGTAACGGTGTTGATCTTTTCCTTGATTTCTGTTGCTTTAACTTCGTAATCATCCAGCGCTTTCTGTGCTTCGGCACTCTTATTCAAAATTTCACCGATTTTCAGTTGCGTTTTGCGCCAGTCGCTATTGATTTCATCGCCGAGTACGTAAGTCGGTGCAATCTTACTGTACTGTTCGTACTTCTCACCTTCAACCACACTTTCGGAACCGATAATAATCAGATCCGGGTTAAAACTTGTTACCGCTTCGAAAGGCAGATCGAAGGCAATTGTAGGGATACCATTCAGATCTTTTTGTAGATATTCCTGAATTCCGTTGGCTACAGACCATTGGGCAACTGGCTTAACACCTATTGTTACTAGATTGTCTTCCAGATAAGCTGCGATAACGCGCTCCGGATTAGCCGGGATGGTTACTTCGTGTCCCATTGCATCTGTTAACGTGCGTTCTGTCGGGGCTTCTGTTTGCGTCTCTGTCTCCGTTGTTGTATCGTTCTCTCCCGCTGCTCCGTTCTCTGCAGGCTTCGCTCCACACGCTGCCAACCAGATGGACATGACCATCACCGTAATTAGAAGCATAATCATCTTTCTATTACTCTTTAACACTTTATTAACCCCTTTCAATATGAACACCTTATTCGGCGTTATTATGACAGATATCTACGTTCAAATACTATTATTGACACATATAATATCCGTATGTACCTTTGTCCAATTCCATTGACAATGATAATTGTTATCAGTTCAGTTGTCAATTCGATTATGCTCTGCGCTATACAGTTGAACTAAAATTTATTTACACTGACACTACGATGATAGAACAACCTTCCAATCGCTGTTATCCCCAGATTTTTTTACGATTCCCTTTTCTCCAAGGGAAAATAAGGAGATAGCGTATGCTTCCGATGCAGCTTTCTTTCAGAAAGATTTTAGGCGACAGCTTCGCTTTTTCAGGTTTTTTCTATCCTCTCCGTTTGGTGTAAATGATTAGTTCAACTATATAGATCATATAAAATCTTCTTGACGAGATTCACATATAGGCGGATGCCGCCATATGCTGTATGCAGAATACGACGACAGGAAGGATGTTCTGTACATGTATTACGAATATAACCCTTATCTAGGCTATGGAGAAGACCGTTCATTTCAACTGCCTCCACTGTTCCCAGGTGGTGGAGGTGGCGGCACACCGGGAGGTCCGACATTTCCTGGTATACCTGGCGGCCAAGGCTCCTATCCTCCATTCATTCCAGGCGGAGGACCAGGTCCATATATCCCTGGAGGCATTCCGGGTACAATCCCAGGTACAGCACCGGGTGTACCTGCGCAACTGGCTCAAGGCAATCTGCCTACGCTGCTTAGTGCCTATCCTCGTCCGGTAGGTCAGCCTCCGGCAGAAATGCTTTTCCTGTATAACCTGATCAAAAGCAGCCCGGGTCTGCTTCCGCTCTTCCTCCAGCAACAGCCACAAAGTCTCACTCAAGCCGTGCAATTTGCACAAACGGGTGCAGCGGCACCTCGGGATAATGAAGAACGTGCACTGCCCAACTTTTGCTACAACCGTTGGTCCCTTGTATTCACTTACAATGATGTCTACCTGATGTGGCCTGCCATTAATCTGTTTGGTTTTGTAGTGGGGTACTTCTATCCATTCCAGACGCCAGGTATCCTGTTGAATACACAGATTTTGTTTGCGCTCTGCTAAACCTGTCCTTACCCTGTCCTTACCTATAAGCAAGAGCCCCACTTGGAAGCATAATTCCTTCCAAGTGGGGCTCTTTATTCGTTCTTTGAAACAGAAGTAACCTTGCCAACTAAACTCAACAATATTAAGGCTTACAGAATCAGTACTTTTAACTCAGTGCCGGATCGTTCTGACGCTTCCTGCCTCTACTGACCATTAGGAAGTAAATCACCAAGGCACCGAGATCAGCACACGCAATAACGATTCCCATTGGCACAGCTGTTCCTTCTCCTCCGAGACCTACGAGCGGAGCGACAACACCTCCAAACAGGAATGTCATCACTCCTATGAGTGCAGACGCACTGCCTGCCGACTTCTCCTGATTAGCCATAGCCAGGGCGAAGGACGCGGTATTGACCAACCCGACACTGGATACCACCAAAAATAACGGAATCAGCACAGAGATCAGATTGCCTCCCGCCAGGATCGCGATGAGCAGTGAAGTTCCTCCCAGCGCCGCGGTTAGCAGCCCCGCAATTAACAGGCGGGTTTCAGATACTTTCCCTGCGAGTCTGCCAGCAATCTGACTAGCCAAAATAATGCCTAGCCCGTTAATGGCGAAGCAAACACTGAACATTTGCGGGGATACCCCATATATTTTCTGAAGCACAAACGGTGAACCTGATATGTAGGCAAACATGCCAGCTGCTACGAAGCCCTGAGTTAACGCATAACCCATAAACTGACGATCCCCTGCGATTTGGCGAAACGTAATCAAGGTCTGTTTCAGTCCCCCGCTTGATCTGCGGTTGGCAGGTAATGTTTCTCCAAGACCGAAAATGACAGCAAACAGCGTTAGTATACCGATGAGACTCAACAAAATAAACACGCCGCGCCACGACGTATACGTCAACAACTGTCCACCAATGATCGGTGCGGCGATCGGTGCTACACCGTTAATCAGCATTAACAGGGAGAAGAACCGTGTCAGTTCCGGGCCCGAATATACGTCTCTGACGATTGCACGCGAGATGACAATACCGGCCGCTCCGGCTACACCCTGAATGAATCGCAGCACAACAAAAGAGCCCATCGTGGGGCTGACCAGGCAGAGTATGGATGCGATGGTATAGAGCACAAGCCCTGCGATGAGCGGTGTTCGCCGACCACGTACATCACTTAGAGGTCCTGCAAGCAACTGACCAACCGCAAGTCCAATCATGCACGCCGTCAAACTGAGCTGAGCATACGAGGTAGATGAGCCGAACTCATCAGCCAGCGTGGGCAATGCGGGCAAATACATATCCAGGGACAACGGCCCGAAGGCCGACAGCGTCCCCAGAATTAATGCCATTCGTACACGCGATGTGGAATTCGTGTTCAATGAGGCTGTTGTACTTTTCATCGAGTACTACTCCCCGCTACCCAGCAGCTTGAGCAAGTTGGACGGCAGTGTGAACTGTTGATTGTTAATAATAATACGGCGCAGTTCTTCTTCATCCCGCTCGTTCTCGGCGTCTTTGATCTCCTGAATTTCCCGGTGAAGTCGTTCCATCTGCTGATCCAGTGCATTCGCAGAGTCTGCCGCACTTTTAAGTTCCCTGGTCAAATGCTCCGGAACATCTTTATTGTATTTATAAAAAATCTTATGCTCCAGACTCGCCCAGAAATCCATCGCAATTGTACGAATCTGAATCTCCACACAAGCTCGTTCCTCACCATTGGACATGTACACAGGCACTTCGACTAGCAAGTGAAGACTTTGGTAGCCATTTGGCTTCGGATTTTCGATGTAGTCTTTGACCTCCAGCACACGCAAGTCACTCTGATTGCACAGCATATCCTTAATGCGATAGATGTCCGAGATAAAGGAACATGTAATCCGCACCCCGGCGATATCCTTGATATTTTGCTTGATGCTCTCAAACGTTAACTCATGATTTTTGCGGAACATCTTGTTCATAATGCTTTCAGGCGACTTCAGTCTGGACTTCGTATGCTCAATTGGACTGTAATCATGCAGAGACTGGAACTCTTCCTTCAGGACTTCAATCTTGGTCTCCATTTGATCCAGAGCAAATTTATAGATCATCATAAATCTGGTAATTTCATATTTAAATTTCTTGAATTGATCAATTGGATGTGGAGCGTTCATCATAGCTTTCTCCCTTTCTTTCTGCACACTAAAGTTAGTTTTATAAATATGAGGACAGCGGTCAATCCACATGTCTCCTGAACCATTATAAATCATATGGAGCCAATAAACGAATTTCTCACATTCGGGCTGGCGATTCGGCCGGAAGGTATGGGATCTTATTTTACGTGCATCATATAGAAGCATCCCTGTCATTTGGCCCGTTATTACGAATAAAAGAGGTGGATTTCCCTGCTCTATCAAGTGACGTATTCGTCCGATACGCTTCGGGTTAAAGCTTATTTATTTCTGCCACACGGTTGTTCGTTATCTGCTCTCACAAATGAAACTTCTCATCCATGCTCTGACTCCTCTGCTTTTCCGGACTTCGCTCCCATACATAAGTCTCTACATCTACAGCCGCTCGCCAGCCACTACCCTGCTACAACAATGCATGATACGGATAACATACCGGAACAGTGGCCGGTACTGATCTATTGTCGCGGCGGACTTGGCAGCTATGGAGGTGTTAATACCGTTTGGCTTGAGCAATTTGTACAGAAAGGTTATATCGTGTTCGCTCCATCCTATCGTGGTAACGAAGGCGGTGAAGGACGTGACGAGTATGGCGGAAGAGATACCGAAGATGTGCATGCGGCTTACCGGTTGGTTCAGCGTTTGCCTTTTGCCGACTCGACTCGGATATCGTTAATGGGCTTCTCCCGAGGAGCGATTAATGCCGTACATACGGCGACTGTCTACAATGAAGGACCGGACAAAGTACATAAACTAGTTCTCTGGAGCGGTGTCGCCGATGTCGAACGCACTTACCATGAACGAACCGACCTGAGGCGCACATTAAAACGGGTGCTGGGTGGTTCCCCGCGCGCAGTTCCGGAAGCTTATCTCGCCCGATCTCCCTTGTCGAATGCAAACAAACTCTCTTGCCCTGTACTAATCATGCACGGCACATCAGATACACAGGTGAACTATAGTCACGGAACTCGGATGTATCACTGGCTGAAGCGCAGAGGTGCTAACGTTACGTTTCACGCCTATGGCGGGCAGGATCATCATTTTCACCAGAGAATACATGAGGCAGCGGTGAACAATATGTTTGATTGGCTTACGGCACCATAGTCCCGCGCCATGAATTTCATTTTGAAGAATCATGCGTTATGGCTGTATACTGGAGGGGTTACGTTTTTTTGAAAGGACGGATATGATGAATCAAAACACCCTCCAAAAGTACGCGATGCTCCTTCTATGTATGTCTGCGGGGATGGTCGATCTGATTGGATATTTGGGACTCGGACATGTGCTCACAGCCAATATGACGGGAAATATTGTACTGCTCGGTATTGCCATCGCCCGTGCGCAGGAATTTGTCGTGTTGCGGTCACTGCTAGCCCTCATCGGTTTTATAGCCGGCAATGCCATTGCAGCACATATGGTTGGACATGTGCAGACCAAAAATGGCTGGTCCTCTAAGGTCACAGCCGTATTTACTGTTGAAAGCATATTGCTCCTGTTGTTCGCGATCGCCATGATTAGTCCATTTTCAGAACAACTGTCTTATCTATTAATTGTCATACTAGCCATTGCAATGGGGATGCAAACGACTGCAGCACGCCGAATTGGAATTGCCGGCATCTCAACAACCGTGCTCACCAATAATCTCGCCGCTGTGGTTGAGGATACCGTAAGCATCCTTAAAAGGCTGCGACATGCCAATATCCGATCACTGGTCAAAGCCTTATCTACAGACTCCTACCTTCGTGCGGGTGCTGTTGTTATCTATTTGGTCGGCGTCATTGTAGCCGCGTTGCTGTTCCACCGTGTGCCCATGATCGCAGTCTGGATTCCTGTTCTGACCATTGGCGGTGTAACCCTTTATGCCCGATTACATGCATGGGGTACTCCACAACAAGGTGAAAGTAAATAGTTCAAAAAAAAAACTTATTTATTTCAAGAGGCTGTTCAAGAGTCGCTCTAGGGTACTTGAAACTGCTCTTTTTGAACACGTATTTTAAGTACAATCTCACTTTTTATTCCACCAAAGCAGCCTCTTGGCGGATAAACTTGACCAGTTGCTGTGCAGCAGGCGACAATACTTCCCCTGCTCTTGTACATACGGCAATCGTATTTCTCAGTTGTACACCTCGAACGTACACACGTGCCAGCCTGCCTTGATGCACATCTTCCTTCACAACCAAAGAAGATATAAAGTTGGCCCCATAACCTGCCTTCACCGCACTGATCGTTTCGTTCAGCCCGTTGAACTGAAGCGCAATGCGGGGAGCGGTCAGGTTATTTGTGGTGCAAAGGGACACGAGCCGCTCACGTGTGGCACTGCCTTCTTCGCGCATAATGAACGGTTCTGCCACCATCTCATGCAGCTCAATTTCTTTGCCCGCATACGGATGGTCGGGATGCACAACAAACCACATCTCATCGTCAAACAATTCGTCCCATTGGACACCCGAATGTGTGATTCCACTTCCACCATACACTGCAATCTCTGCCTCGTAGCGAAGCAACTGGTCAAAAGCCATCCGGGTGTTGGTTGTGCTCACAACCAGCTCCACATCCTCATGCATCTGCTTGAACCGCGCAATCCAGGCCGGCAGTAGAAAATTCGAAGGCAAGTAAGTTGCCGTAAGCCGGATTAGTCCTTTCTTGCCCTCCCTAAAATCCTGCACAAAATTCTCGACATCCTGCTCCAGCATGAACAGACGTTCCGCATAACCTGTTAACTGCATCCCGGCATCCGTAAGCACCAATCTTCTTCCCTCCGAAACAAAAAGTCGAATTCCCAGTTCACGCTCAAACTTCCTCACCTGAGAAGATACCGCAGGCTGACTAATATTCAATTCCTCTGCGGCACGAGTGACCCCGCCATATCTCACGATGGCATGAAATAATCGTAATCCATGCAGATTCATGTGCTACACCTCTTCCATGTCAAATACATAATCTAAAGTTATATTAACATACATATTATATATTTTATTTATATATTCACTCCATCTATAGTTGAATTATGAAATCCAATACAAGAGACAAGGAAAGGAACATATGAAAATGAAAAATATAAATACGAACAACTCTCAGCATACCTGGACTCAAGTCGACGACTACATGAATAATCTGCTGATTCCCTCGGATACCTTGCTGGAGCAAACACTGCAAACCAATGCCGAAGCTGGACTGCCCGCTCATGACGTAACACCGAATCAAGGAAAGTTACTCCAGCTCCTGCTTCAAATCCAAGGTGCATCCCGTGTACTTGAAATCGGCACACTGGGTGGATACAGTACCATCTGGATGGCAAGAGCGCTACCTGAACATGGACACATCGTCTCACTGGAATCCGAACCACATCATGCGGACTTGGCACGTGCCAATCTCACACGTGCAGGACTGATGCACAAGGTCGACCTGAGAGTTGGTCCTGCCCTGACCACCCTTCCCAATGTTCAGGAAGAATACAGGGAACCGTTTGATATGATCTTCATCGATGCGGACAAACCCAGTAATCCCGATTATCTGAGATGGGCCTTACGACTGACTCGGCCAGGGAGTCTTATTATTGGTGACAATATTGTCAGGGAAGGTGAAGTAATCCGAGCGGACAGCACGGACCCCAGAGTTCAAGGCGTTCGAGCCTTCCTGCAGTTGATTGCCGAACACCCTGGGCTTGAAGCTACGGCACTGCAAACCGTCGGTAGCAAAGGTTACGATGGATTCGTCATCGCTCGTGTGATTGATACCCCTATACCAAAATAAACAGTGGTCAATTCTTCCGCAAATTCTCCTTTCCTGTTAAACTGGAATCACTGCACAGGCAGACTGGAGGGAACCACTTGAGAGTTTTACGACATATTCATGATGAAATTCGCGGCTGGTCCCGCAATATTCAACTGTTTTTCCTGGCTAGCATTCTGTATCAGATCGGAAATGGCATGTTCTCTGTCTTGTACAATCTGTACATTCAGGGTCTGGGTTATAATGATACAATGAACGGCCAGATTGTAAGTATTCAATCACTTGCAACAGCCATTATGTTTGTTCCTATCGGTCTATGCGGTGATCTGTTCAGTCGCAAGCGGCTACTCATTACGGGGGCGTTATTCAGCGGAATCTTTCTGATTGGACGCTCCTTCGATTATTCGGCTACCGGACTCATCTGGTTTGCGGTATTCTCTGGCCTTTTCGCTGGTGTATTTCAGGTACTCGCCATTCCTTATCTGGCAGAAAACGTCAAGAAAAGTCAGCGGCTTAAGATGTTCAGTTATTATTCATCCCTTGTGCTCGCTTCCCAGGTGCTTGGTAGCCTGGGTGGCGGCGTATTCGCAGATTTGTTACATACGGCAGGACTCGCCAAAGTGACCGGATTACAGACGGTTTTATTTGTCGGTGGTGCAGCAACACTGGCTGCGTTTATTCCACTGTTATTTGTAACCGAAGGCACGGCTGCTACGCAGACAACAATTCCGGCACAACCCGTTCTTCAACCCAATGCAGATCTAAAAGAAAGTTCAACGAGTACCCTAAGCACGGACGATTTGATCACGAAGAAAAAAGATTCCCGACTGATTGGTCAGTTTGTAGTGACCCAGTTATTAATTGGATTAGGCTCAGGACTGGTTGTACCGTACCTGAATCTGTATTTCACCAATCGGTTCTCGGTTTCTCTGAGCGGCATGAGCCTGTTGATTGCACTCGGTCAGATTATGACGATTGTATCCATGCTGATTGGTCCTACCTTGGCAGCAAAGGTCGGGAGCGTACGAGCTGTTGTCATTTTCCAGGTCATGTCGTTGCCCTTCCTTCTATTAACAGGCTTCACCAATCTGTTGTTCATCGCTTCGCTGAGTTTCTTATTCAGACAAGCATTGATGAACGCAGCCAATCCCATTCATTCAGCCATACTGGTGGACCGAATATCAGACAAACGCCGCGGCATTGCCAATTCACTGATGCAGACCTCATTCATGATTGGTTGGGCGACCATGGGACCTGTGCAATCCTACCTGGTTACCACGTACGGAACGTATTGGGGTTACGCGATCACATTCAGCATCACTGGTAGTCTATACGTTATTTCATCACTGATGTATTATGTAATGTTCAGAGAACCCAAGCCTTCCGCTACGGCTCTTGCAGGATCTTGATAAGTTGAAAAAGCAGCTTGGTTGTTCCGCAGATAACGCAACGTATCTCATCATCAGGAGTGATCACACATGAACATGATTCTTTCATTGAACCTGAATGCATACCCGAATCTCATACCACCTCATTCAACCGGTAGGCTAAACGGATGGAACTGATGCGCAAGCTCGGTTCCTACGTTGTCTTTCGGTTTTTTCTTAGTCTGGGTGTCTCTGTTCTTGGCGGATTGCTGTTCACAGCCATTCATACACCGATCCCGTGGTTGCTTGGACCAATGGTATTTATGTTGCTTGGTTCCCAAGTTGCCAAGTGGCCGCTTATGTGGCCTGCCTCCATCCGGGACTATGGCATTCTGATTGTTGGTTATTCAATTGGACTCACCTTAACAGAAGAGGCGCTGCACGGCATTTTGCAACAACTTCCCATGATGCTGCTGATGACCCTGCTGTTAATCGGATTGTGTGTGCTTACGGCCTACATCGCTTCTAAGGTAACCGACTTTGACTTCCCCTCCCTGCTGGTTGGGAGCATTCCAGGGGGACTATCCCAGATGGTGTCCCTTGCAGAAGAGATGAAATCCATCAATCTGACACTGGTTACCTTTTTGCAGGTGACTCGGCTGATCATGATTGTCTTCTGTGTTCCGTTCTTGCTGTTCAGTCCGTGGATTGGAGGTACCGCAGGTGGCAGTTCAGGTCAGCCGCTCATTGACATAGCAACGTGGGAAGCCCTTTTCCCCGAGATCCTGCTCTATGCTCCGCTCTGTGTAGCGGGTGCATGGGTTGCACGAAAACTCCGGTTTCCGACGGCCTTTATGCTGGGTCCCATGATCGTTATGTGTGTCATTCAATTAAGTACAGCCATGCACATGCCCAGTCTGCCAACCTCCCTGCTGAACGTATCGCAATTGATGATAGGCAGTCACGTTGGACTGATGCTCAAGCCGGAACAGTTGCAACGTAAAACACAGACGGTGACCCTAGCCGTGATTAGCAGTGTACTTCTCATTGCTGGTGCGCTTGGATTGAGTTATCTGTTAATGAATGTATTCTCCCTCTCCGCGGCAACCTCACTACTCAGTATGGCCCCTGGCGGCATGGATCAGATGAGTATCATGGCACATGAAGTGAATGCCGATCTTTCGGTTGTATCCGGGTACCAATTATTTCGCATCCTGTTTATTTTCTTCATCGTCTCTTCCGTACTGAAGATGATTCTCGTACATATGTTGAAGGGAAAGAAAGATAAGCCCTCACTTCAATAATCATATCTTGTCTGATCCCATGCCAAAGAGAGTATCCATTTGATATCACATCCTGCGGATACTCTCTTTTATTGGTACAGACTCATCTTCAGCATTTGGCCTCATTCAATTTGAAATAAAATAATTACTTATGAATAAATTCGGTTGTACATCCAGCCCACAATACCCACCGTAACTACCGTTGCCCCAATAATAAATGCATAATAGCCAATCTTGCTCTTGGACTCCGAAGTCTGATGGTCATAATAATCCGAGTTACGTCGGTAAAAGCCCATCCATAACTCTCCGATCATATTCACAACAACCAATACAAAACGTTTAACAAACCCCATTGTATTCGCGTCTCCTCTCTCTGATCGACCTTCTTCCATATTAAGTATAAATATCCTATTTAATTAAAACAAGTCATTCACATTACCTTCGGTGCAATTAAGGTCGGTGCGGTTTCTTGCTCCAACCAGGTCAGAATATCTAAGGCTTCCTGATCGGTGCTACCGCACATCTCTTCCTCAGCCTGCAATCCACTGCATACAGCAGGACGCTCTTTTTGGCCAAAAATTCCACAGCGATTATCATCGGTAAGCTGCACACAACGTACACCTGCCGGCTTGCCATGAGCCATGCCCGGTATCGGTGACGATATGGAAATCGCGATACAACATGCGGCACAGCCTGTCCTGCATTCCATACATAGTCCCTCCTAATTATAAAACTTACAATACGTGTTCAAAAAAATCGTCTTTGAACTACCTCTTATATTATGAGCGATTTATCCAGGTCCAGGTTCGAGCCAGCCCCTGCGCGATTCTGCGATTCATGCTTGCATTGGAGAAATAACCTCCATGACTTAACGGATTCCAGCTCAAAGCCAAGCCTCCAGAGTTCACTTCTATGTCTTCTTTGACAGCTTTCTCATAAGCCGGATCGATGGGACGAAGCGGATAACCCAAAATATCATCCCGATCATAGAAGTTCACCCACTCCCCTTCCAGACCGGCATAATAGTGATCTACATGGGAGGAGGGCACCTGAATCGGGCGACTAAAGTCATGGTAACGCAAACTCCATAAGGGTAGGGTTGTACCAAACGAGTAAAAATGGGTCAGGGTGTCCCCTCGCTCCAAAGCCGAGTTCACATCGACAATTTCAGGTACACGACTGGACGGATATTGCAGATCGTAGAAGAAGTTACTTGCGATTACGGCACCCAGACTGTGGGCAACCACACAGAGTGGAGCTTCCGGTCCGTTACGCTGTGCAAGGGTATGCAGCGCCTGATTCAACGTTCGATGTACGGCATCATAGTTATGACCTTGATTTTCCACCGGTTGATATGCAACCGCATCAGCCAGGTAATGGATGACAAATCGGCGCAGCGTCTGGTAATTCAATCCCGGAGAGCTGACGAGCTGTTGAAACAGCGCTTCTTCCCGCTCCTCAAATACATCCGCCCAATATACAGGTTCGATATCCAGCATCTGTTTGGAGGCTCCAGGCAAGACCATCACCTTGTCCAATTCCTTATGCAAACAAGCAATCAGCTTGTCCGCGTACCCATCCTTACGCATACCCAGCCCATGAATGACCATCACCGCAATACGTGTCATGGCTCTCCTCCTCTAGGAACTCTTTCTTCACCATATGAACGCCACTACTCGAACATGCCTGAAGCTTTCTTTGTCAGAAGGTACCTTACACCCACCATTATTTTAAAAATGTGATTCTTCCATTTTATATACAGTTTACCATGATGGTCATAAAAATAACGATCTCACAACAAAAAAGGGAGCTGCACATCATGCAGCCCCCATCCTGTTGTTATCTCAATTAACCTTTCAGATGAACCTTCAGCACACCATTTTGATTGGATGTAACATCACCTGTCGTGACTTCCACCCGTTCAACCATATCCTGACCATCTGGAATGATAATCGGTGTAATCAGCGGGTATCCCGCATCTTCAATCACCTTACGATCGAATTCCAACAGCTTTTGTCCAGCCTTTACATGCTCGCCAGCTTCGACATGCATATTGAAACCTTCACCCTTGAGGGATACCGTATTAATCCCAACATGGATCAGTACCTGTAAACCACTCGCATGTTCAAGAATCACCGCATGTTTGCTTTTGATTACATGAGCTACCTGAGCATCAAATGGGGCAACTACCACGTTGCCGGAAGGTTCAATCGCTACACCCTCACCCATTTGTTTCTCGGCAAAAGCCGGATCAGGTACTTGCTCCAGTGAAACGGCCTGGCCTGTTAATGGCGCCATGATTTCCAGTGTATTCACGGCTTCATCCCCGACTTGAGCCGCACTGCGAGTGCGCTGGTTCGGATCTGTATTTGCAGCCGAAGAGGTAACGCCCGAAGCAGACTGTGATGTAGCCGCTTTAGGCTCAGCAACGGTTTCATTGCTTGCATTACGATCTTCTTTTCTCATTTTGGCTCTACCAAAAATAACGGTCAGTACAAACGGTACAACCAGAACAATCGCCATGCCGATGAAGAAGACGCCCCATTTGTTAGGGAAAATCGACAGGAATCCAGGTACGCCACCTACACCGATGGAGGTTGCCTGAACATTATTCATCGTCAGCAGCACACCACCAATCGCGGAACCGATCATACCAAAGATAAATGGATAACGGTAACGGATATTCACTCCGAAGATTGCCGGCTCGGTTACCCCGAGGAAGGCCGATACTGAGGATGTTGCCGCGAGTCCTCTCATTTTCTTTTCACGTAATACAAGCATCATTGCAAGTGCCGCCGAACCCTGTGCGATATTGGACAATGCCAGCATCGGCCACAGGAACGTTCCGCCCTGACTACCAATGAGCTGAACATCCACCGCGAGGAACGTATGATGCATACCAGTGATAACCAGCAAAGCGTACAGACCACCGTAGATCAGACCGCCCAGCGCCGCGTAGGAATCGTAAACATAGATCAAGCCAGAAGTGATTGCATTCGCGATGGCAAATGTCACTGGACCAATAATCGTAAATGCCAAGAATCCGGTAATCAGTAACGTGACTGGTGCAACAACCAGCAGTTTAATGGAGTCATGTACCCTTTTGTTCAGGAAAATCTCCATCTTGGCAAGCAGATAGGCCGATACCAGTACCGGCAGAACCTGCCCTTGATAACCGATCTTCTCAATCTCCCAACCGAACAAATTCCATGTTGGCACCGTGCCATCATTCACGGCATCAGCGTAACCGTATGCACTCAGCAGATCGGGATGTACGAGAATAAGACCCAGCACGATCCCGAGCAGCGGACTGCCGCCGAACCTTTTTACAGCTGCCCAACCAATTAGAGCCGGCAGGAACGTAAAGGCTGTACTCGCGATCGTATTAATGATGGACGCAAGATCCTTCCAGGCTGGATAGACATCCACCAGTGATTTTCCATCAAAGAAAATACCTGGACCTGTCAGAATATTGTTAATCCCGAGCAAAAGTCCTGCCGTAATGATCGCAGGCAAAATTGGAATAAAAATATCCGAGAGCGTTTTAATCGCTCGCTGAATTGGATTTTGCTTTTTACCAGCGACCGCCTTCACATCATCCTTGGAAGAACGATCTCCCCCGGTGATCTGAATCATCTCATCATAGACCTTATCCACCAGACCAGGTCCGATAACGACCTGGAATTGTCCTTGAGAAGAGAACTGTCCTTTGACCAGATCATTCTGATCCAGACTTTCGGTATCCACTTTACTCTCATCGTACAAGGCAAACCGGAGTCGTGTAACACAGTGTGTAGCAGCTTCAATATTCTCTTTGCCACCGACTGCCCGGACGATCTCCTGAACCTGTTTTTTATCGATTGCCATAGTGTCACTTCCTATTTATAAAATGTGATTAGTCCTGTTGTGGCACAAGCCACATATAGGATGCATACGGACTGAGAGAGATTTCCTGTGTCAGTACAGGCGCTACCTCTGTATTTCCAATGAGTAACTCTACTGATTTATTTGTAATATGATCATTCCACACCGCTTCCGGAAGCGAGAACGTGACGTCTCGTTTACTGAAGTTTGATACAACAATCAGGGTTTCACTTCCATTGGTACGTGCGTACGCGAATACGTCCGGATGTGCATCGTCGAGGCGTTCATACAGACCGTCAGTCAGCACGTTAACCTGTTTACGCAGGGCAATCAATTTGCGGTAGTGGTAGTAGATTGAATCCGGGTCAGCCAGCTGCTGCTCCACGTGAATGGACGGATACCTTTCATCCACCTTCAGCCAAGGTGTTCCGGTAGTAAATCCGGCGTTCTTACTTCCATTCCACTGCATTGGTGTCCGCGAGTTATCTCGGGAACGCTCTTTTACAATGTTGAAAGCTTCTTCAGCGGATTTGCCCCGTTCTTCCTGAAGCAAGCGATACATGTTCGTCGATTCGATATCGCGGAATTCGCTGACGTCATTCCAGACCGGATTCGGCATTCCGATCTCTTCACCCTGATAGACGTAAGGTGTACCCTGCATTCCGTGTATAGTCGTTGCAAGCATCTTGGCACTCTCGGCACGATAGTCACCATCATCGGCGAATCGGGACAGCGCCCGCGGCTGATCATGGTTATTCAGGAACAGCGCGTTCCAGCCTCCACCAGCCTGCATGCCAGTTTGCCACTCACTGAAGAGCTGCTTCATCGCTTCGAAATCATACGGCATCAGTTCCCATTTCTGACCATTCGGATAATCCACTTTCAGGTGGTGGAAGTTAAACGTCATTGAGAACTCCCGGGAAGCCCGGTTCGAATATTGGATGCAATGTTCCAATGTTGTCGAGGACATCTCACCTACCGTCACCATGTTGTGAGGCCCGAATACTTCATCGTACATCTCGGTGATATACTCATGCACACGCGGTCCATCCGTGTAGTACTTGCGTCCATCACCAGGTGACACGCTACCATCGTCATCCGGGAAACGCTGGTCTTTCGAGATCAGGTTGATCACGTCCATACGGAAACCATCTACACCTTTTTCGGCCCAGAACTTGATCATATCCCGTACAGCTTTGCGTACTTCTTCATTCTCCCAATTCAGATCAGCCTGCGTTTTATCAAATAAAGTCAGGAAATATTGTCCCGTCTGTTCATCATATTGCCAAGCTGGTCCACCGAACTTGGATTGCCAGTTGTTTGGCACACCGCCGTCCGGCGCAGGATCTTTCCAAATATAATAATCCCGGTACTGATTATCCTTGGAAGAACGGGATTGCTGGAACCACTCATGATCTGTCGAGGAGTGATTCACCACGATATCAATCATCAGTTTCATGTCACGAGCCTTCAGACCTTTCAACAGTTCGTCAAAGTCCTCCATCGTTCCATAATCCGGATTAATCCGATAATAGTCCGCTACGTCATACCCATTATCATGCTGGGGGGATACATATACCGGCTGCAACCACACAATATCGATACCCAGATGCTGCAAATAATCAAGCTTCTCGGTTAATCCACGAATGTCTCCGGTGCCCGATCCGGTTGTATCATTAAAACTCTTCGGATATACCTGATACACCGTTGATGTCTTCCACCAAGATGACGGAGTTGTGTTATTAGAACTCATGTTAACGCCTCCAATAAATTGTAATGCTCTTATGTGATGTTCTCGGCTAACTTCATATCTATATTACATAAGTAAACATGTATATACAAGTTGAAACTATAATATGTATATTCTTCGCCTCTTCTACACATTCCCCATTATTCTTTCCTCTGTAACATTTATTTTGGACCCTGCGTTCGTGAACTCCATGATATCTGTATTGGGACAACAAGAAACCGTCTGTTTTTCCCACGATTGGAGTGGGCAACAGACGGTTTCTTTTGGTTGAACTTGGTTGAACTTCTTAAATGTATTTTACTGTTTATTACTGTTGTAATGGATTGTTATTATAAAGTTACTGTCACATGACTAGGTCACCACAGCGAGCAAACGCCTCTTACGACATCTGCGGTGAAACTACGGCTTCCCCCTGTTTTTCCTGCATATTCAACTTCAATAAAGAGAGGGCAGCCTGTTCTTCCCTTTCCAGTTCAGCAGCACTTATCTCACCTGATAGTACGGCACGCATCCGCTTTTGATCCAGCAGGCCTTCCCATTTTGCAACCACGAATGCTGCGACACAATTACCCATCAGGTTCGTGAAGACACGCATTGTATCCATGAAGCGATCTGCACCAAGCAGCAGAGCAACCGCTGCTACCGGGAAGGCATTGACGGCTACCGCCGTCGCGGACAGAGCCAAGAATGCGGAGCCAGGTACACCTGCCATACCTTTGGAACTTAACATCAACACTAACAAAATCGTAATCTGCTGTACAAACGTCAGTTCAATACCTACGGCTTGAGCCACAAAGACTGTTGCCAACGATAAATAGATCGAAGCGCCATCCAGATTAAATGAATACCCCGTCGGCACTACAAGCCCCACAACCGCACGATCACATCCCGCCTTGGTGAGCTTGTCCATCATGCGTGGCATCACCACCTCTGACGATCCGGTACCAATTGCCAGCATCACTTCAGAGCGGGTATACTTCACAAATTGCAGGAAATTCAGCCCGGTGATCCACCAGGCAGCGAGTGCCAACATAACGAGAAACAGCAGCGCTGCACCGTAACAAGCCAGAATAAGCAGACCAAAGGACGACAATGTGGAAGCCCCATAAGCTCCTACCGTGTAGGCCATGGCTCCAAATGCACCAATTGGCGCGAGTTTCATGATATAACCAATGATGCGGAACACAATTCCGAGCAGGTTCTCAATCAGCGTCAATACATTCTCTTTCGCCTTACTCTCCGTTGCTGCCAGCGCAACCCCGAATAAGCATGCTACGAGCAGTACTTGCAGAAGTGCATTTTGTGCAAAGGCATCCACAACACTTGTCGGAATAATATTCATGATAAAATCTACCGTATGTGGCAACTCGGAACCATTCGTTTTCGCTTCGATGCCACTTGCGTCTATGGTCGAAGGGTCCACGTTCATTCCCGCACCAGGACGAAGCAGATTGGCTGTTCCCAATCCGAGTACCAGCGCCACTGTAGTTGCAATTTCGAACCACACGATGGCTTTCAGTCCGATGCGACCTACGGACTTCAGATCACCGATCTTGGCAATACCTGTCACAATCACCATGAATATCAGTGGTGCGATGATCATTTTGATTAATTTGATGAAGCCTGTTCCGAGCGGTTGCAGCAAACTGCCCAGATCCGGCCACAGGATGCCTACGCCTATCCCGATGATTACTGCTACAATAATCTGAAAGAATAATGATTTCACAAATGACATAAACGCTCCCCCTGTTTTGCGGTCAATTCGGATTTCCCGTTGGTTTCCGTGTAACTTTTTATATCATTCCGAAACGGAGTTCAACAATGGAATTTCAATCTTTTTGTCATTTGTACCAACTCTATCTGTGAAAATTGAACCTGAAACCGAAAAAAGACGAATATCGCGTCAGTTATCTTGACGTGATATTCGTCTTTATCTATCAATCCATTTATTATTGAACAGCGGTTAAATGTGCATCACAGGGTAATGGATTCCCCTGGGGACAGCACACGGCCTTCCAAACCTTTAGCAGCCAGCTGCTGTACGAAGTGTTCCGCATCCTGACGAATCACAGGGAATGTATCATAATGAACCGGGATGGTCAGTTTGGCATTAAACCATTCGGCCGCTTGCAGCGCATCCTCAGGTCCCATGGTGAAATGTCCACCAATAGGCAAGAAAGCTACATCGATATCATGACGATCACCAATCATCTTCATATCCCCGAAGAGACTTGTATCTCCGGCATGCAAAATGGTTTTGCCACCAATATTAATGATATATCCAGCAGGCAAACCTGCATACATGATCCGTTGTTCTTCTTCCAGCACAATACCTGAAGTATGGAACGCCTGAATCATTTTGGCTTGAGCAAAATCAAGATCTACCGTTCCGCCCATGTTCATCCCAAGCGTGTCCAGACCTTTCCATGACATATATGTAGCCAGCTCCACAATAGCCACAACTTTGGCGTTATTCGCTTTGGCAATCGGTTCAGCATCGAGGATGTGATCCATATGTGCATGTGTCAGCAACACAACATCGGTCTCGATATCTTCCGGCTTTGTGACGGCAAGCTCGTTGCCACGCAGGAAGGGATCAATGATCAGAGACTTTTCTTCTGTGCCCAGCTGTACACTGGAGTGACCGTGGAACGTAATATTCAACAACTTGGATTCCTCCCGACATATGTTTTGATTATTTGAAAACCACTTTATTTATTATAAATCATAGCTCTTCACCAACGCAAAATTCGCGATTATCCATCTCAGCGCTGCTTACGATACACCCTTGTTTCGAACGGCTGAAGCTGAATCGCACCTTCATCGGTAGAATATCGTCTGGTTACATTGCTGATCATCAGCTTGGCATGCTCGGAATCCCAGCCCTCCGGCCACTCCATCTCGGGTTCATGCCCACGGAAATTCAGAATGACCAACATCTGCTCATCATCCAGCGTTCGTGTATAGGCATAGATATCCGGATCATCCGGTAGAAACAATTCATACGCTCCGTAGATCAGCACTTTATGTTGTTTGCGAAGGGCAATTAGTTTACGGTAATAATGCAAAATGGATTGGGGATCACTTTCGGCGTCGGCGACGTTAATCTCAGAATAATTATCATTCACCTGAATCCACGGCTGACCTTGGGTAAAGCCTGCGTGTTCCGTATCATCCCATTGCATTGGCGTCCGGGCATTATCGCGACTCTTCAACCAGATCGCCTGCATGACTTCATGCTTCGACTTACCTTGACCAATGTAATGATTGTAATAATTTTTGGTCTCGATATCCCGGTATTGTTCAATATCCGGGAAAGCGACATTGGTCATGCCAATCTCTTCTCCCTGATAGATGTAGGGCGTTCCTTCAAGTGTAAGCATCCATGTCGCCAACATCTGAGCAGAACGTACCCGATATTTACCATCATCACCAAAACGCGAAACCGGACGTGGCTGATCATGGTTGCCCATGTAATTGGCGTTCCAGCCCCTATTGTGCAAAACCGTTTGCCACCGGCTCATGATTTCTTTGAGTTCGGTCAGTTTCCATTCCTTATAGTTCCACTTACCAATGCCAGAAGATTTGGCATCGATGAACATATGCTCAAACTGGAAAACCATATTAAGCTCGTCACGATCCGTCCCCACATAAGCCAGCGCCTGCTCAGGTCCAAGTCCGGAAGTCTCGCCAACCGTCATGGGTCCGTAAGGTTTCAGGATCATGTTATTCAGTTTCTTCAGGATGGAGTGTACCTGTTCCAGGTTGGAAAAGAGCTGATACGCTGGAACCACCGGCAGATTATCCGGATTGTGGGCACTTGGCAGCCCCTCTGCCTTGGCGATATGCGCTACTGCATCGAAACGGAATCCGTCTACCCCTTTTTCCAGCCACCAATGCACCATCTCATACATCTCTTCTGCCATCTGTGCATTGTTCCAGTTGAGATCCGGTTGCTGTTCCGAATACAGATGCAAATAATATTCATTTGTCTCCGAATCATGCTTCCACACCGAACCTCCAAAATAGGACTCCCAGTTATTCGGCACCTGGCCATTTTTGCCTGAACGCCAAATATAATAATCCCGCTTCGGATTCATCTTCGATGAACGCGATTCGGCAAACCACGCATGTTCATCCGACGTATGATTCAGCACCAGATCCATCATGATCTTGAGCCCGCGCTTGTGAGCCTCTGCCAATAACCGATCAAAATCCTCCATCGTGCCGTATTTACGCAGAATAGCGTAGTAATCCCGAATATCATATCCGTTGTCATGTCCTGGTGAATCGTAGATAGGACAGAGCCAGATTACATCCACACCCAAATTCTCCAAATAATCGAGTTTCTCATAGATCCCCTGCAAGTCGCCATATCCATCTCCGTCCGAATCCTTGAAGCTGCTCGGGTAAATCTGGTAGACCACACTCTCTTTCCACCAAACGATATCGCCCACCTCGCTCTCATCATTGTTCTATATATAAATTGAACGAAAGAATATTTACACTAGACACTCCGATGACAGAACAACCTTCCGATCGCTGTTATCCCCAGATTTTATGAATTCCCCTTATAAGGGGAAAATCCGGTGATAAAGGCGCACGCTTTCGCTTCTTCAGGTTATTTCTGTCCTCTCCGTTTCGTGTAAATGTTTAGTTAAATTTATATATAATCTCTGCTCACTGTATTAAGCCGTTAATATGTTTTATCCGAAAAGATTCCCTTGTAAACATGTGAAAGGTATCTTATGCAAAAAGACCCGGTCCTGGACCGCGATCTGCGGCTCAATTCCGAGTCCTTCTTGGTGAACATAAAAACAACTTAAATACGGCGTAACCTATCCAGGCACCGATCGTGTTCAGAATAATGTCATCCACATCGAACGAACCAACACGCGTAATTAATTGTGTGAGCTCAACACCCAGTAGAAGCAAGACAACTGTCGATGTAAAGGTCAGGAACGAACGACACCTCCGAAACAACCATGGAATCCAGATGCCCAGCGGAATGAACAATACGATATTGCCAAACAGGTTTTTGACCCAGGTATCTGTATTGTACCTTTCCCTCTCCATAAGAAGTGGGCGAATCGTCTCAAAGGGGATGAGATTATATTGATAATACATGCTAGGTGTTCGTCCACTGACAAACAGTAAAATGCCCATAACCAGTAGGTAAAGCACTGCCATGCAAGCAACAATGCTCAGCATCCACTTGGAGTGAAGCCACGACTTTTCGCTCATTCATCCCGTCCTCCGACCTTGATTTCCGCGAAGCGGTAAGGTCTATTTTAACGGGATATAGATCTTCATGTCCAGTTGTTCAGGGGTTGATTTCCAGACATCCGTCACTTCAAAGTCTGGTCCTTCCCTCCGTTCATAGTTAGACTGAGGCAACCAGCTACCATAGATCATTTTACGAATATCCTGCCCGGAGCCTTCCACGGTGAACTCTGCATACAAGCCGCCCGGAAGTTTAATCGAGGTAAAACCGGGTTCAAGCACCTGAGATGCTCCACTGCTTTCTTCACCCACAATAAAAGAAAATGCTCCATCCTCTTCAAAATGACAGGCCACACCATAAGCCATATCAGGGCGTGTCCTCTCCGGGATCGCCATGAATTTCTGTTCCATGCCAAAATCGTGATAAAATCCGGGTATTTCAGCATAATGCTGATTGTCATTCAGGTTGGTCTTATATTCATAGCCGACAATCCAGTTCGGTTCCCGTGTGACCAGACGGGGTGTGTTCATGTAGAAAGTTCCATCAAGCCGAGTTCGATAATCGTTAAAATCAATGCTCTGTTGCATCTTCAGAAGAGACAACTGATCCACTTCCAGCTTACGCAGCTTCGCCGGTGTCATTCCAAAGTAGGCTGAAAATGCACGGGTAAATGCCTCTTGAGATTGATAGCCAAAGCTCATCGCAATGTCCAATATGCCTTCCGATGTGCCTCGCAGCATCCCTGCAGCTTCCGTTAATCTGCGTCTGCGCACGTATTCAAGTACCGTGAATCCCGTGATCGCCTGGAATAAACGCTGAAAATGAAACGCCGAAAAGCTCGCAGCAGCGGACGTCTCTCTGATATTAAAATCATCTTGCAAATGCTGCTCCAAATACTCAATAGCAAGTTGAATTCGTGTGTAATGATCCATAGTGACGGCTCCCCTATCTAAATCAAAGTATCAAACGATTTCTTATGTAGTATGACTGAGATCCAGATCATTTTTTTGATTTTGAGTGCGAACTTGTATGATGTAGGATACGTGAGTTACGCTTCTATTCATTTTGAATGTCACTATGATTCACTGTATGCCAAAATCCCCTTGTTCTACAAGGAGATGCTCTCTACGCTGATTGATTAACCAGGAGAGAAAGCTCTTGTGAACAAGGGGATTTTTTCGCCTAACAATTTATTCTTAACCTTTCCAGTTCCCGGACACGGGATGAATACCCCATATATCCGTAGCATACTCACTAATGGTACGATCACTGGAGAATATACCAGAATGAGCCGTGTTCAATATCGCTTTCCGAGTCCAGCCTGGAACATCCCGATACGCCTGGTCAATGGCAGTATGCGCGTCAGCATAAGCAGCAAAATCACGCAATACAAAGTATTCATCACCGTGAGCCAGTAGCGAGTCATAGATATCCCAGAATTCTCCGTCACGATAACAGAATGCACCTGGATGTACCAATTGCTCCACGACCTCACGAATCCGTTCATCGTGCTGCACAATCTCATTCGGACGGTAGCTGCCGGAACGATAATACTCAAGCACTTCGTCTGCGCGCAGACCATAGATGAACATGTTTTCCTCTCCGACCTGCTCTGCCATCTCCACGTTGGCCCCATCCATCGTGCCAATCGTTAAGGCGCCATTCATCATAAACTTCATGTTGCCCGTACCCGAAGCTTCCTTGCCTGCGGTTGAGATCTGTTCACTAACATCCGCAGCCGGAATAATCTTCTCTGCAAGAGAGACGGAATAGTTTTCGAGGAAAAATACCTTCAAGCTGTCATTCACCGCTGCATCCCGATTCACCGTGTCAGATACGGTATTGATCAGCTTAATGATTTTCTTGGCAAAATAATAACTCGGTGCTGCCTTGGCTCCAAAGATGAACGTACGCGGTACCATATCAAACGAAGCATCATTCTTAAGCCGGTTATACAGATGCATCACATGCAGAATGTTCAACAGTTGTCGTTTGTACCCGTGCAGCCTCTTCACCTGCACATCAAAAATGGAATCCGGATTCACTGTCGTTCCAGTATGATCCAGAATATACGCAGCAAGTCGTTCCTTATTATCCCGCTTAATCGAACGGAACTGCTCTTGGAATGATGTATTATCCGCAAAACCTGCCAGTTGGTCCAGCTTGCCCGGCTCTGTTATCCATTCGTTACCAATTGTATCTGTAATGAGATCCGACAGTTTCGGATTGGCATGCATCAGCCAGCGGCGATGGGTAATACCATTCGTTTTGTTATTGAAACGCTCTGGATAAAGTGCATAGAACGGAGCCATCTCGCGCTCCTTCAAAATCTCGGTATGCAATGCCGCGACACCATTCACGCTATGACTGCCTACAATCGCCAAATGCGCCATCCGCACCTGATCGTTCGCAACGATCGCCAGATGCCCTATGCGATCCTGATCTCCTGGGTACCGATCCAGCAGCATACCACAGAAGCGTTTGTTGATCTCTTCAATGATCATATAAATCCGTGGCAGCAGCTTGCTGATCATGGATACAGGCCATTTCTCAAGCGCCTCACTAAGCGTTGTATGATTGGTGTACGATACTGTGCGAGTTGTGATATCCCATGCTTCATCCCAGCCATAACCCTTCACATCAATCAGGATGCGCATCAGTTCAGGGATAACCAAGGTTGGATGCGTGTCGTTGATGTGGAAAGCCACTTTATCTGGCAAACGATCATACGAAAGCTCCAGCTTATTGAATGTACGCAGCGCACTTTGCACACCTGCCGAACACATGAAGTATTGCTGCTTCAATCGCAGCAGTTTTCCTTCGTACTGGGAATCATCCGGATACAGGAATTCCGAGATCGATTCAACTGAACGACTATAATCCAGATAGCCATAGTAGTTCGAAGGGGTATCGAGTGAAGTCTCGCGCTTCGGCTCGGCACTCCATAGACGCAATGTGTTCACATGGGTTTGACCATAACCGATGACAGGCACGTCATAGGGAATGGCCACAACCGATTCGGCATCTTTTGTAACAAACTGATATTCTCCATCCTGCTCGTGAGCCTCCACCCGGCCCCAGAACTGTACTTCCACCTTTTTGTCTGGACGACGTACTTCCCATTCGTTGCCTTTGTCCAGCCAGTTGTCAGGTAATTCGACCTGATTGCCATTGATGATTTTTTGCTCAAACAATCCGTATTTATAGCGAATGCCGCAGCCATGTCCCGCATACCCAAGGGATGCAAGTGAATCCAGGAAACAGGCAGCGAGTCGTCCGAGACCTCCGTTACCGAGTCCTGCATCCGCCTCCTGTTCTTCCACCTCTTCCAAGGAGAAGCCCAGCTCAGCCAGACTATCGCTCACCAATTCCAATTCATTCACATTCAGCAGATTGTTGCCGAGCAGACGTCCAATCAGGAATTCCAGCGAGAAGTAATAGACCTGTTTATCCTGGCGCTGCTTAAACCCCTGATTCGACGCTGCCCAATCCTGGCCAGCATATTCACGAATCATGCTTCCCAGTACATGGTACACGTCTTCCTGTGTTGCTTCTTCAATCGGTTTGCCCAATTTGCTGACCAGATTCCGTGTAAAGATACTCTTGAACGTTTCTTTGTTGTCAAACAAAAGTAGGTTCCTCCCGGGGAAATCCTGCAGGACGGTGGCGGTTCATACAAATTTTGCGCGTGAGTGTCAGAACTATAAATGCTACACTTTCGACTGAAAGCCCGTTCCGTTGACGAATCGTTCTTATGATCGCTGTTATCCCCGTATTTTTTTGATTCCTTTTTTAAAAGGAAAAATCCGAGGATAAAGGCGACCGCTTCGCTTCTTCAGAATCGATTTCGTCCCCTCCACTACGTTTGCACGTATGAAGGAGCCTTTACAGTAGCACCCCAATGCTTAGAAAATGTATGAACCTTAAATCCGTCCTACAGGATTTTTATTTTATATATATTTATAGAAGATATCGGTTACGTGTGGGTATTAGATAATAGTACTTTTCGCTAAAATGTATGGATTCGACGGGTCACCGATCAGCGTCTGTCCTCCGGTCAACTTCACGTCTTTATCCAGAATGACGTTCTCAAGAACCGTCCCTTCACCAATGTAGCATTTCTGCATGATGATGGAACCTTTGATTTTGGCACCCTTGGCCACTTGTACGCCGCGGAACAGAATGCTGTCCTCCACCTCTCCACCTACGATGCAGCCATTGGCAAGCAGTGAATGTTTAACATCAGCGGTATCCAGGTATTTGGCTGGGGCTTCATATTTAATTTTGGTCTGAACCGGATCTTCCTTGAACAGTTGTTCATATTGCCCTGTGTTGAGCAGTTCCATACTGTTACGATAATAACTGTCGATGGAATTGATCACTGCGTGATAGCCATCATATGCATACGCAGCGATATTCAATCCATCCGGATTTTTTTGAATGACATCCCGGAAGAAATGGCTCTCGCCATGATCGATGCAGCGCTGCACCTGACGCAGGAACAATTCCTTCTCCATGATGAAAATTTCTGTATATATATTCGGGTGGTTAGCGCTTTGGTGAATGTCCACCACGTTACCGTCACCGTCATGGTCAACTTTGACACAGGCGTCATGCTCAGGCAGCAGCTGATCCACTTTTTTGCAAACCAGTGTAACGTCCGCTCCTTTGCTGATGTGATACTTGTAGACATCCTGAAGGTCTGCTTTGGTCACATGGCGACTGCCCGCATGCACGACATATTGCCCTGCACCTCTGTGGAAAAAGTCCAAATTGTTATGGAAATGCTGCAAGTCACCCTGTGACGTATCTGTTGGATCGTTCCAGTCCGGTGGCAAAATAAACATTCCTCCATGCTTGCGATCCAGATCCCATGGCTTACCGTCACCAAGATGGTCCATCAGCGAACGATACTTACGACGTACAAACACACCTATGCTCTCAATTCCTGCATTCATCATATTGGATAGAACAAAATCGATCAGACGGTAACGCCCGGCATAAGGCACCGCGGCTCCGCAGCGAAAGTACGTCAATTCCTTCAATTCCTCAAGTTCATGGTCAAGGTTAATAACTCCGATCAATGGTTTCATCGCATGCACCGTC
Source organism: Paenibacillus amylolyticus (assembly GCF_001570725.1). Taxonomy (GTDB): domain Bacteria; phylum Bacillota; class Bacilli; order Paenibacillales; family Paenibacillaceae; genus Paenibacillus; species Paenibacillus amylolyticus_A. The sequence continues at coordinate 1,447,653 of NZ_BCNV01000001.1, read as the reverse complement.
CTTTTGGCTTCAATTAGGCCTTGCTGGTTATTCCTTGGCGAAGCTGACGTTCCAGCTCTTCCTGATCCACGAGCAATATATCACTTTCATCTCCCGGTGCAGGCGAAATCTGTGTTCCATCCGGAATAACCAATCCTTCTGAGATAATCGCTCGGTGAATTCTCACATTCTGACCAATTTTCACTCTTGGCATGATGACCGAATCGATAACAGCGCTGTTCTCCCCAACTTCAATTCCATAGAACAGAACGGAATGATTAACCTCACCATGCACAACACTGCCTTCACTAATAATGCAATTCCGTACTTTGGCCGATGGCGAGATGTATTGTGCAGGTTGATTTGGGTTACGAGTAAAGATACGCCAGTCCGGATCATTCAGATTAAATGGTGTGTCTTCGTCCAACAGGTCCATATTAGATTCCCATAGACTGCGAATGGTACCTACGTCTTTCCAGTACCCTTCGAACGGATACGCATATAAGGATTTTTCATTTTCAAGCAACAAAGGAATGATATCTTTACCAAAATCATAGGAGGTGGATGCCTGTTGTTCATCCTGGATCAGGAAACGTTTCAGTACATCCCACTTGAAGAGATAGATACCCATGGAAGCGAGTGTGCTCTTGGGCTCAGGAGGTTTTTCTTCGAATTCATAGATGCTATAGTCATCGTTGGTGTTCAGCACCCCGAAACGGCTGGCTTCTTCCAATGAGACATCAATAACCGATATGGTGCAGTCCGCATCTTTTTCTTTGTGATACTGGAGCATTTTTTCGTAATCCATTTTATAGATATGATCCCCTGACAGAATGAGTACATGCTCAGGATCGAATTGTTCAATAAAGTTCAGGTTGCGGAAAATCGCATCCGCTGTCCCCCGGTACCAGTTGCTACCGTCTTCACGTTCATGTGGAGGCAGTACGTACACCCCGCCGTTTTTACGGTCCAGATCCCAGTCACTGCCAATGCCTATGTAAGAATGCAGGACGAGTGGTTCATACTGGGTCAACACGCCAACCGTATCAATACCCGAATTGGAGCAGTTACTCAGTGGAAAATCAATGATTCGGTATGTTCCTCCAAAATATACAGCTGGCTTCGCCAGTGATTTGGTTAATCCTTTTAACCTCTTACCTTGCCCTCCGGCAAGTAGCATCGCTACAACTTCTTTTTTCGCCATCATTACAGCCTCCTCCACGTGCATTCGTTCTGATTCATTTCAGAGCCCATAATCGATATTCTGTTGTGTGGACACTGTTGTCTTGATTAGGAGCTTGCTGTACAGATGTGTAGCTGGATGATTCAACTTGCAGTTGAACTTCTTGAATTGTGAAGCCTGAAATAGAGATAATGCGGTGTAGAATTACCTTGACTGACCTACTGAGGTGAATGTTAGATGTAGAGCTTAAGGTGTAGCTCGTGGACAATGTAATAGACTACTCCTATTTAACATTAAACACGAAACGGACTGGGGAATCTTACTGGAAAACATCGACATCAAGTTTAGGTTCAGATTACCCTTTCTCGTGCCGGTGCTATTCATAATGTATTCGATAATAGAGAAGCAAAATCCTTTAGTTTTTGTGCAATCATTAAGTGGAAAAATAAGTAAAAAACAGATTGCGAACATGAAAAAAAAGCCGACTTTCAATCCCGGCTCATTTTGTCTGTCTATTTTATGATCCTGCTTAGTCCATGCTCATTCGCAGGATCATACTGTACTTTACTTTTTCTATATCCGTTCCTAAACGTTCCTAAAATGGTCTATATAATTTTGCGGAACAACTCCATCACTTCATCCTTGGACGGTTGATATGGGTTGCCTGGTGCACAAGCATCTTTCATCGCGTTGTCGGCAAGCAATTCCACATCAGGATCTTTCACGCCGAGTTCAGACAGTTTCTCAGGGATACCCACTTCCTTTGACAGCTGTCGAATGGCCTCAATGACGTAATCGGAACATTCCTCATCACTTCTACCCTTCACATCCATTCCTATTGCCTTAGCAATATGACGGAATTTGCCCGGTACATGCTTGGCATTCAACTCCTCTACATAGGGGAGTAACATGGCATTGCACACACCATGCGGCAGATCATATACGCCACCCAGTTGATGCGCCATCGCATGCACATAACCAAGGCCCGCATTATTAAAAGCGATTCCACCTAGGAAACACGCGTACGTCATATGTTCCCGCGCTTCCAGATCACTGCCGTCCCTCACGGCTCTTGGCAAATATTCAAAGATCAGTTCAACAGCTGCTGCCGCTGTCGCACTTGTCACTGTAAATCCACCCGGTGTAACCATCGCTTCAACGGCATGGGTCAACGCATCCATTCCTGTGGCCGCTGTGAGACTTGCAGGTTTGCTGAGCATCAGCTCCGGATCATTAACCGACAGAGAGACCAGACTGTTGCGGTCCACCATCACCATCTTCACTTTACGTTCCTCATCTGTAATCACGTAGTTAATTGTCACCTCGCTCGATGTGCCAGCCGTTGTGTTAAAAGCCACAAGTGGCACGGACTTATGTTTCGATTGATGCAATCCTTCATATTCACGGATATGGCCACCATTGGTAGCTACAATGCCAATGCCTTTGGCAGCATCCTGCGGTGAACCTCCGCCTATCGATATAATGGCGTCACAGCCATGATCCTGGAATACTCGAAGTCCGTCATGTACATTCTGACATGTTGGATTAGGCTGAACCTCATCATATACGACATAGTCTAACCCTGATTTTCGTAATATAGACAGTACCTGCTCTGCAACACCTGAAGTAATCAATTGGTGATCACTTACAACCAGCGCTTTGCGGATACCCATCTGTTCAATCATCTGGCCTGCTTCCTGTAAACATCCTCTACCCATCAAGTTCACGGGCGGAACATAATATGCATGTGTTGCCATTTGAACCAGCCTCCTGTAACCCCTGATTTACTATCTACATTGTAACTGAATCCGTTTTCAGATATAGTGAAATAAATCACAATGAGTCCGATAAATGTTACATAACAGTCTCAGTTTAACATACTCTATTCACTTAAATTAAAACCATTTCGCCTTCTATTCTTCTATAGAAACATAAATAATTAATCCATAATATGGCATCATCACTCACTTACCACCACTTCTTGTCGCTAGAGGCCACCAAATCCTCCGTTTCTAACTAATTTTTTAGTTAGCCATAATACGCAATCCTAACGAGCCTACACATATGATAATAAATAAGTATGCTCGCTAAACAGACGAATACGAGTGATCTCCTATAATGAGAGACCTCGTATTCGTCTGTTTTGCGTTCTAGTCTTAAACGCACTTTGTTTAAAAGAAATGAAACTGATTGTTGTTCTAATCATCCTATTCATGTAATAGAAGAAAAGGCGAGAAGAGGAACGCCCCGCTCATGTGCCACATTGTGCAGCCGTGCGTTTCATTCGTGCCTTTTATACTTCTAATGTATAACGGAAAACCCGTCATATGATGCCCAAATTATTCTAAGTCACTAAGTTTAATATAAGTTTTTTGAGATTTTTTGTGCCATATACTCAATTTTAGGAATCATCAGGTTGTCATCTATCATTTTAATTTTATCAGGTTTAAACAACTGAATTTTTTTGAGATTGTAATAGTCAAAAAGCACTTGAAACACGGTCAAATGGTTCTCCATCAAATACTTTACATCTAAAATGTTTCTTAATATCTCATCTTGCATAACGATGAGCCTACCATCAATCTTATTAAAAAAACCCTCTTTTATTCCTTCATCATAAAAAGCTAATTCCTGATCTTCTCGTTGCTTCATGGATTCTTTTAGTCGCTCATAGTTCTCAGGGTAACTACTTTCAAGATCCTTTAGGAAAATGTCTGTGAAGAACTCTTTTAATAAGATTGTTTGTTCAAATGTTTGCTGAAATCGCTGAACAATTACTTGGTCAGCGTCAGAATCTTCAATAATTTCGTGGATATATTCTACGCAAATACTCACAATAAACGTTATGATATCTTCTTTGGTAGAGAAATATTTATATAAAGTGGCCCTGCTTATATCCATGATTTTTGCGATTTCATCCATCTTTAGACTTTGAAATCCATTTTTTTTAACGTACGTTAACAACCTGCTAGTAAGAGTTATCCTCATATTATGTTGTTTTTCATTCTGCCGTTCCATCTAAGCGCCCCCCTAATACCTTATATTATATCTCATAATCATCATTTTAAACAAACTATACTAAATAGACATTTTATACGCTTTTTGTTTACTTTATTCACCCCTCATGATATTATGTTTTTGTTCCTATGAATAACAGAGATGAAAATTCATATTGAACGAACTAAGATTGGATACCTTTTTAACTAGGCTTTAAACATTTAGGTGATAACAATCTAATTTTCATAATTTAAGGAGGAACAAAAATGCAAACTCGAAGTCTTGGTCAACAAGGTTTAAAAGTCTCTTCTATTGGTTTGGGTACTATGGGGATGTCAATGGCATACGGTCCTTCCAATGAAGATGAAGCAATAGCAACTATTCTTCGAGCTTATGAGCTTGGAGTTAATTTCTTTGATACAGCAGAATTATACGGATATGGAACTGGTCACAATGAACAGTTGCTAGGTAAAGCTGTAAAGGATTTTCGTGACAAGGTAGTACTAGCTACCAAGTTTGGATTTGACATGACAGCCGATCCAATTGGATCACGTTTTAATAGCCGTCCAGAAAATATTCGTAAAGTAGCAGAAAACAGCCTTCGCTATCTGCAAACGGATTACATTGATGTTTTCTATCAGCATATCCCAGATCCCGATGTTCCGATCGAGGAAGTAGCTGGAGTCGTTGGAGAGCTTATTCAAGAAGGCAAAGTTAAATATTTCGGTTTGAGTAACACGGGTTCAAAAACAATTCGTAAAGCTCATGCGGTTACCCCGGTTTCTATGCTTCAGACTGAATACTCCATATTTGAGCGTGAGATTGAGGACAACGATATACGCACGACTTTGAATGAACTGGGTATAGGTTTAGTGCCTTACTCTCCTTTAGGCAGAGGGTTCCTGACAGGTGCTGTTAAACCGGCTCAAGAGTACGCCGAAGACGATATGCGTCGTCACGACGAGCGTTGGCAAGGTGAAAACTATATCTATAATCTACGAGCAACGGAACAACTTAATGAACTGGCTTCTAACAAAGGTATTTCTGTAGCCGAATTGGCACTAGCTTGGCTTCTTGCCCAGGGAGAAGATATTGTCCCGATTCCGGGTACACGAAGTGCTAAGCGGGTTGAGCAAAACGTTGCTGCTGCTAACGTCAATCTTACAGAGGCTGATCTTCAACGTATCAAAGAAATCCTCCCACACGGATCAGCTGGTAGTCGGTATCCTGCCTCAATGATGGAAATTTTCACAAGAGATTGATAATGCTTTTCAGTAATCTATGGGCTAAAGTACAACTCCTAAGATCATGCTGAAAGGACAAAACGTTTCTTTGCGGGAATACCCTTGAATGTATCTGCAATCATTCGACCGATAGAAGATGCCCTAACCAATTGATGGCACGCACAAAAAAGTAGCTTGAAATCCTTTAACGGATTGCAAGCTACTTTTTTGTACGTCTCTGCTCACCATGTTAAATAACACTTCAGGAATGCTCATTCTATTTCTAGTAGAAGTCGTTGCATCATTTTTCCAAAAGTTTCAGTGCGCCGAGCTCCACCGCAGAGTTTACGATCAAGCAACCCGGCGATAGATAACGATTAAATGATCTTATTTAGGAAGATGGGCTTTTGCAATTGTTTCTTGTTATTCTTCTCATTAAGATACAAATCAATCTCATCTCTAATTGAACTAAAACAATTCAACCTAAGGTCTTCCTTTAGTCTAATCAATCCGTCACCAACTGAATGATACGCGTTTATCCCAAATAATTAAGACTCAGGGCATTTATTAAAGATTCCTTCATGTTTTGAATAAACTCGGCGCGAGTTTTAGGAGAAAGCTCCAACAGAGACAGATAAGGATTCAAGTCCTCCAGTTCAACTAATAGTAGTTCTCCTGATGGTGTTCGACACGCATCCACACGTTGAATACCATAATCAATGTTATTCCAATCAATAAATTTTTGAGCAAAAGATAAATCTTGTTCAGTAGGTGTATATTCTTTCAATTCCCAACGCTTATCTTTATCCGGTGCATACAATGCGTATTGATAGTCCTTGTCAATGAAGTAAAAGGAAACCTCGTATTCAAAAGGGATAAACGGTTGCACCAGAACACTATGCTGTTCATTATCAATCTCATTAGATAGTTCTTCTTTAGTAATTCGCTTCATGCCAATGGAATCAGCCCCATCTTTTGGTTTGACAATGAAGTGTTCTACCTCAGGTAGAAATTTAACATTTTCAACGGAATCTATCGTGGGTATAACCGGGAAATTCACATTTGTTAATTCCAACAAATACTCTTTTCCATTCATATCTGCTTTACCATTAAATGAATTGTAAGTATTTAGTTGCTTGTCTACTATTCTCTTACGAAAAGCTTGATACTTTTCCTTAAAATTGGCAACTGGGCCTGCATTTCGAAAGACGATTAAATCAACAACGTCCTCGAAGCTCTCGGTATCCTCAGGATGACAAATAATCAAGTCAAAATCTTCTCTAAGTTGGGAAGTGAGATATAAGTCTTCTTCATAATAATTTCTACCTTTAGCTGGATAGTAAAGGTCTGTTACAAATAACATTTTCTTCACTTAGGAGCACCTAACTTTCGTTTTTTTTATTTTACCCGCAATGAAAAAAGACGACTCAGACACCTGCAGGTCTCCAAGCCGTCTTAACTATCAATTTCAAAGCTCCCCCACTACTCATTCTATGATGGAAGATGCTTTTCTAAAAGCATACGTACGAAGGCTTACAGCGCCTTATCGTTCACGCCGTCAAGCCATGCCTCAATATCCCCAATTACGGAGGATACACAACCGTCCTCAAATGGAGAGTTCAATCCAGCAAGTTCAACCAAACCAGTGAAGGATAGGCTTCCCCCCGCTTTGCACAATGTCAGATAGTCGGCCCATGCAGACTTCATATCTTCGTTGCTACGTTTCCAGAACTGGAATGCACAGATTTGTGCTAACGTATAGTCGATATAATAGAATGGCGATGAGAAAATGTGACCCTGCTTATGCCAGAAACCACCTTGCTCCAGATACGCATTATCTTTGTAATTGATGTGTGGCAGATAGGTCTTCTCAATGTTGCGCCATGCCTGTTTGCGTTCCGCTGGTGTAGCTTCCGGATTCGCATATACAAAATGCTGGAATTCATCCACGGCTACGCCATACGGAATGAACAACAGACCGGAAGACAGGTGATCAAACTTGTACTTGTCCGTATCTTCCTTGAAGAACAGGTTCATCCACGGCCATGTGAAGAACTCCATGCTCATAGAATGAATCTCAGCCGATTCATATGTCGGCCAGTTGTATTCAGGCACTGCAAAATCACGACTCTCATAGACCTGGAAAGCATGACCTGCTTCATGCGTCAATACATCAATATCACCCGATGTACCGTTGAAGTTGGAGAAGATAAACGGCACTTTGTAATCGTTCAGGAACGTACAATATCCGCCGCCCTGTTTACCTTTTTTGCTTACCAGATCCATAAGCTCGTTTTCGGTCATCATCTGGAAAAATGCATCCGTCTCTGGTGATAATTCAGCGTACATTTTTTTGCCATTATCGATAATCCAGTCCGCGTCACCCTTAGGTGTCGGGTTACCCGTCTTGAAGCTGAAGCCCTGATCGTAATAATACAGCGTCTCCACATCAATCCGATTACGCTGGCGCTCTCTGAGCTTGGTCGCTACAGGCACGATATAATCGCGAACTTGTGCACGGAAGTTGGCTACCATCTCGGCATTGTAATCCGTACGGTTCATGCGATCATAGCCGAGTTCCACATAGCTTGGATATCCCAGTTTCTTCGCGATCAGTGTACGTACTTTAACCAGTTCGTCGTAAATACGATCGAATTCAGCCTCATGCTCAGCCATGAACGTATATCTGGCTTCCGAAGCACGCTCACGCATGGAGCGATCCGTGGACAGTTCAAATGGATGAAGCTGTGGCAATGTGCGCTCTTCACCTTCAAACGGAATTTTGGCCGAAGCGATCAATTGATTGTATTCTGTGGAAAGTTTGTTCTCCTTCTGGAGTTCTTCAATAATTTCCGGGCTGAATGTTTTCAGTGAAAGATCCGCCAGCTGGAACAGCTGTGAACCCCATTTTTGTTCCAACTCGTTGCGGAATTTGGAGTTAACCAGTGCGCGGTAAAAATCCGTAATGTATTCCTGCACAATTGGTGCGTTCTCATCCAGAAATTCGTTCTCCGCCTTGTAAAACTCATCATTGGTATCAATGGAATGACGGATGTAGACCAATTGGGCTTGCGTCTCAAAATCACTGCGCAGCGCGTTAATCTGATCCATGAATCCGCTTTGTTCTTCAACCGTTGCCGCAGCTTCGAAACCGCTCAGCAGCTCACGGAAAGATGTCTTGATGTGTTCCAGATCGGGACGTGTATACGTATACTCACCAAATTTCATTTATGTACACCCTTTCCTGTTTGGCAGAATTTCGGGAATATCCCGAGTTAAACTATCCCCTATTATACAAAAGAGCAGCTAAAAAATCCCATCTTTACGAAAAATATTTGTCCATCGGTCAAATTGTGCAACATGACTGGTTATATATATTACGTGCCAATGTAAGGTCATACTTCAAAATGCTTTGCCACACAAATAAGCCCGCCTCGCATTAGCGAAGCCAGCTTATAGGCTTGTCTCTTCATTTCCACAATTAATGAATACTAGCTTTGGTCTTTATCCATAATCTGATAGAACCAGCCCATTCCGACCATGCCCACGACCATAATAACAGCCATAATAATGATATATGTCATGAATGTAACCTCCCTGCTTCCGTATATTCATCACACTACTACTAGTGTACACGGTGAAGCCCCATTTGAATTGACCGAACATTGACAAAAATACGAAATCTTTAATTTTAATAAATCAATTATTCCCACATTCACATGGTATCATGCTTATCTCGTTGCACGGTTCAAAGTTTCATCCGCCATGCTTACAGTGTATACTATACTTCTATGAATTGGAATTTGGATATTTACACAGAAAGGTTGAAAGACATGTCGACTCGCATCCCTTTACGTCAGCTAATGCTTACTGTTTTACTAGTCCTTATGTTATCTGTTTTATCCGCCTGTGCGGATGGAGAAGCGCATCTAACGGTGAATATGGATGGATCAACGGATCTGGATCTCAATCTTAATGTAACCAACTCTGCACTTGGAAAGATCGGACAAGACAATCTCATGCCTCTGATCGCAGATGCATTGAATCGAAATAATTTCCAGGCAGAGGTTACGGAACAGGGAGATCAGAAGCAACTCACAGCGACAACTCATTATGAAAAAAACAATACGACCAGCTTTGATACGTCCAAGTTACCCCAAGGCATTCAGGTCGAACAATCCACTACAGCCGGCTTCTTCACTTCCAAAATGCATATCACAGCAGAAGCCGATCTGATGGAGTCCATGCCGGATGGTGAGATCAAAAATCAGATTAACAAGGTGCCTAGCTTTCTAAAGAATCTCTTGTTAAAAGATGTTAACTTTGACTTCAAGTTGTCTTTGCCCATCAAGGCAGCCGATTCCAACGCGGACCAGGTGGAGGATGGTGGAAAAACGCTCATTTGGCACGTTTCACCACTCCAGATGAATAAGCTAGATCTGACTGTACAGGTTCCCAATATCCGGAATATTATCATTGTGGCAGTCCTCGGCTTATTGTTAATCGTTGCGCTGCTCATCTGGATTTTCGTTCGCCGCAGACGGGCCAAACAGCGCCAAAGTGCATGACCACATCGCGAAAAACGTTAATTTCATCAAAACAATTTTATTTGTGACTTGCCAAACGGTGTTATGGATAGTAGAATACATCCGTACTGTGTGAACGGTTAGATTTTTAATTAAGCAAAAGCTAAAGAGGTGACAGGTTTCATGAATATCCGGGAATGCCCACTACCTGGTATTGGAGTTAAGTACCAGTTTGATACAAAGGGCGGCAATCAGTTAGTCATTATTGTACACGAAGACGGACGCCGTGAATTATTCTCCGTTGATCCACAAGACAACGAAGAACTCACTCTGATTGCAGAATTGGAAGATGACGAATGCGTAACCCTCTCCGGGTTAATCGGAGGATGGTCCTGATCCTTGTGGTTAGGAGCCTATGAATTGGACTGAATGACAAAATAACCTGTACCTTGATTCTCAAGGCGCAGGTTATTTTTCCGTTACTTTACCCTTTGAGAGCGGATGTATGGGACCCATGTATTCAGCACACGGCTAATCTCTGTGGAATGGAACGGTTTGCTGATAAAGTCCTGCATTCCGCATTTCAGACACTCCTCACGGTCACTTGCGCCTGCAAAGGCTGTTATTGCTGCGATGACCGGGATTTCCGGATGAGTCTGCCTGATTTTGCAGGTCGCCTCAATGCCATCCATAATCGGCATTTGAATATCCATGAACACCAGGTCATATTGTACATTATTCAATGACTCTACGGCTTGCGCACCATTTTCAACAATATCACATACCCCGCCAAATTTACGCAGCATTTCCTCCAGCAGATGACTATTGACCGCCTGATCTTCAGCAATCAAAATTTTGATGTCATGCGCAAGACTTGCTCGATCCAATTGCAGTTCATCATTCCCGGCGATTTCGATCGGGTCACTACTTTCATCGAGCCATCGTTCAAGCACCAGGGTGAACTGAAATTCTGCTCCCTCGCCAATCTCACTCTGGACGCCAATTGCTCCGCCCATTAATTCCACCAGTTTCTTGCTGATTGCTAGTCCCAGACCTGTCCCGCCAAACTTGCGATTGATGGCCGGATCAAGCTGTGAGAAGGATTGGAACAATTGATGCTGTTTCTCCATTGGAATCCCGATTCCTGTATCTTGGACCTTAAAGATCAACATCAGGTGATCCTGACCATGCTCCTCTGAGAAATCAACGCCTACCTTCACCGTAATACGACCCTGCTCTGTGAATTTAACGGCGTTACCCACCAGATTAATCAATACCTGACGGATCCGCGTCTCATCCCCTCGAACACGTTCAGGAATGAGATCTGACATTTCACAGTAGAGTTCAATATTTTTCTCGGAGGCTTTCAGTGCAAACAGCTCAATCACACTACCCAGCATCGCCTTAATATCTACTGGTGTGCGCTCCAGATCCATTTTGCCTGCCTCGATTTTGCTGAAATCCAGAATTTCATTCAAAATGTACAAAAGAGACTCACCGCTGTCAATGATGATTTCCGCAAACCCTTTCTGTTCCTCATCCAGCTCAGTTTCCATCAACAGATGAGCCATGCCCATAATACCGTTCAATGGCGTACGAAGCTCATGACTCATAATGGCGAGAAACTCAGACTTCGCACGGTCCGCATGCTCTGCTGCTTCCTTTGCACGAATAATATCCTTCACGGATGTCATATCACGGAAAACCAGAACGGCTCCACGGGTTCTCCCCTGATCCATAATCGGCTTCAATTGGAACTCAGCCAGGAAACTGGACCCATCTGGTCTCCAGAAAAGAGATTCAGTACGCGGCAGACTTCGTCCCTCACGTACAGCCTGTAGAATCGGTGTATCCTTGGATGGATAAGGGATGCCTTCGCTTTGCATCTGGATCATCAACTGTTCGAGCGCTTTGCCATTCATTTCACTTGGGCAGAAGTTGATGATCTCCGCGGCGGCCGGATTGGCAAAGTTCAGATTCCCATTCAGGTCCAGTCCAATCACACCTTCAGACATGCCATTCAGAATCAGTGCCCGTTCATAACTGAGATTTTCAATTTCCTCGACGTAACGTTTGGACTCTGTGATGTCACTGGTGATCCCGTAGACCCCAACGACTTTGTCCTCAAGGATAATGGGTACATTAATCACGCTCGTCTCAATTCGCTGCCCATTTTTGTGAATCAAACCGATCTCGTAGCTCTGTGCAGTGCCCTTCACCGTTTCCTCAAAATGATGACGAGTCTTCTCCAGATCCATAGGATCGACGAGGTGATCAAAAGGCCGACTCAGCAGTTCGTCCTTGGTGTGTCCTGTCAATTGTTCCTGACCCACATTGGCCTTTAACAGATTGCCTTCCAAATCCAGAGAAGCAACTCCTAGCGGGTTACAGTCAAATAACGATCTGTACTCCTGCAGGCTTAACTGTTGTTGCTGACTGGCTGAAATATCACGGGTTACCGCGACGATCTCTATCAGTTCACCTGCATCGTCATACACATAATGTGTAATGGTATCTGCCCACACCGTAGATCCATCCTTATGCAAAAGACGATAACTGATCCGTTTAGGAGCCAGACCCTGCCTCTGCTCTTCCACGTAGGCATCGACCATAGGTACATCATCCGGATAGATAACGAGTATTCCCGGCTTACCTATAATTTCCTCTGGCTCATAGCCCAACATGCTTTTACATGCATTTGATACATATTTAAATGTACGATCAGGATCAGCTTGATGTATGACAATCAGGTCAAGGGAAGACTCTGCCAGCAGACGAGAGATGCGGCTGCTCTCTTCCAATTGCTTACGCTTCACAATAAGGCGTTCCTCTGCATCCTTTTGCTTCGTAATATCAGCAGCCTGTACCAACAGATACAATGGCTCACCATTCGTTTCATCCCTCACAATGCAAGCTCTAATCGTTGCCCATAATAGCGAGCCGTCCTTTCGTTTCAGACGAACCTCCGTCTCGTACATCGGACGTGTTTCATCGGTCATTTCCCAGAACTTGCTGCGGAATTCCTCCATGTGCAGATCTTCTTCATAGATCATATGTATGACCGACGTATCGATTAGTTCATCTTCACTGTACGCGAGCATCTCACAAAATGCCGGATTAAGCTGCAACCAACGTCCATTCACATGCGAAGCGACAGCAATGCCTATCGGTGCGTGCGTATATAATTGTTCGAACAGAGACCGGCTCTCTGTAATGGATTTCGACACCACATGTCCTCCTTTATGAGAATCTGATTGTATTCCGTATGAACAGATCGACCTGAACATAACTTCATCTATAGAGTACTACCCCAAATGCCATGATTTATAAACGAGGTCAGGCAAAATCCCCGCATGAATCGACATTTATAATCTTGGATACTGACGACTTTCATGTGTACATACCAATTCGAACACATCACGTCATATACTACACAATACCCGTGCTCTCCCGATTATACAATGTTGAATATTCGAACAGGAACGGAGGTTATGAATCATGATCATTGTCGCCAATCAACCTGCCCAGCTGAACCGCTCGGACTGGTCTGATTTTGAATGGTATTGGTTACAGCAACTCCAAAATCGTCCAACAAGGTATGTCTACCAATCCATGGATCATCTTCGATTTGAATGGGACTTGAGAGGCTCTCTCGTGGATGCAGCAGAAGGGCTTGATCGAAGCGGGGTGAGTTTTGCATCCTTTGAAAAATCCAGATGTAATCCTGCCTACTGGAATCGTAATGCTGAGGGTGGATTCGAGCTCAAATCGAACGTCACCCCCGCCGATGGCATCCGGGATATCTGGAGGAATGGGCACTTATACGCCTTTGAATGTGCAACAGCCACCGTCATTGTGCTGTATGGTGGCGTGCTGGGAAGTATACGCGAAGACGCCTTTAATTCTCTGTTTCGAAATCTGTTACTTTTTGACTGGCATTATGACAGTGACCTGCGATTGACAGAAAAAAACGGTAGTGAAACCGCCCTTCCAGGAGATGTACTGTATTTCAAAAATCCCGATGTCTCTCCCGAAACACCCGAATGGCAGGGAGAGAATACGATTATGCTGCGCGAGAACTGGTATTATGGACACGGCATTGGCATTGCACGTGGCGAAGACATTATCCGTACCCTGAATCAGTTCCGCTTTCCAGGTAGCCGGGTCTCCGCCTACTTAATGGATATGGTGATCTACCCGGACTTCTTTTATTTATCCCGATTCGCCAAAAACGGCCAGAATAATATGGCCGCTAGTTCTACGCCTGTATTACCCGGACAGTTATATGTACGCCTTGGGGGCAGTCGTTATTTACGAAGCTGAACTACTGGAACATTAACGACTTGCGCATTGAATCGCACGCACGATGTCTCAATCCGAGTGACGACAAACAAGCCCAATGATGCAGCAGTTACCCTGCCATCTCATTGGGCTTTCCTCACATTCTTTTACTAATTGCGTTATCAACATTTGCCTTATCTTTGTGCAACTTAGATGATCACTTCTGACAACTTACGCATTCGGGTCCAGTTGTACCACAACCTGTTTACCACTTACCTGAACACCCGTCGTTTTGCTGCCGAATTCAGCCAGCGATTTGCTCAGTTGCTCAGCCCACTCCTTGCCTGCAGCGCCCTCTTTGGCTCCATGCACCTGAATGACGAGCTTTACCGAATCACCCTTCTTCAGAATGCGTTCCGCCTGAGACTGCTTCGTATCCCGGTCATGATCCTCCATCGCAAGGTTCAACCGAATTTCCTTTACTTTACGTTTATCGGGGGATTTACTCGCTTTTTTCTTCGCCTGCTGCGCTTCCGCTTTGGCTGCTCCTGCGCCAATCAGCTTGCATGGTGGCGGACTCGTCATCAAGGACAAGCACACCAGATCTACTTTATGCTGCTTCGCAAGTAGAAGAGCTTCCTGCGTGGACATCACACCCAGATCTTCACCGTTCAATCCGGTAAGCTGCACTTCTGCTGCTTTGATTTTTTCATTTTTGATCATGATTCTTCCTCCTCCACATCAAAAGCCTGTCCTGACCATTTACGGATCAGAGCAGGCTAGGATGGTTTTGATACGATTTGCAAAACATATCAGCGTGCGAATACGCTAATCCGTTCGATTTACAGCGTGTTGAATGCTTCAGTCAGAACCGGTACAATTTGAGATTTGCGTGATACTACGCCTTTCAAGATAGCTCTGCTATCAGACAGTGTCACATTGTAGGCTTTCTCCACCGCTTTGGTGGATGTACCATATGCCAGAGCTACGGAATCGTTGTTCAGAATGTCTGTTACGACAAATACAAACAGGTCGAGACCTTTACTCGAAATAATCGCTTCAATAGCTGCTTCAAGCTCAGGTTGCTTCACGAGAACATCATTCACGTCAACGGCATTAACCTGTGCAATTTCCACTTTGGATTGACCCATTACGAATTCTTTGGCATCCAGGGAAATCAGTTCAGCAATTGTTTTTTGGCTCAGATCCGCGCCGGCTTTCAACATGTCCAGACCATAACTGTCTGCATCTACACCAGCAATGGCAGCCAGTTCACGCGCAGCGGCTACGTCCTGCTCTGTGCAAGTCGGGGATTTGAACAACAGGGAATCGGAGATAATTGCAGACAGCATCAGGCCAGCAATCGGCGCACTCACTTCGATGCCATTTTCTTTGTACATTTTATTCAAAATGGTTGCTGTACAACCTACAGGCTCTGCACGGAAATACAGAGGTCCGCTTGTCTCAAAGTTAGCAATACGGTGATGGTCGATAACTTCAACGACAGTCACTTCCTCAATATCGCTTACACTTTGCTGACGCTCATTGTGGTCAACCAGAATAACTTTATTTACTTCATTTGCAGCTGTTTTAATCAGACGCGGTGCTGCGATTTTGAATTGATCCAGTGCGAACTGGGTTTCACCATTGACTTCGCCGAGACGCACAGCTTCAACGTCCTGACCCAATTTTGTTTTCAGATCCGCATAGGCGATTGCCGAACAGATCGTATCCGTGTCGGGGTTTTTGTGACCGAAGATTAACGCTTTTTCCATATTTATAGCCCTCCGTCAATTCTGATTTATATAAGTTTAACCAAAGAATGTTTACACTTGCCACTCCGATGACAGAATAACCTTCCGATCGCTGTTATCCCCAGATTTTTTGATTCCCTTTTTAAAGGGAAAATCCGTTGATAAGCATACGCTTCCGATGCAGCTTTCTTTCAGAAAGCTTTTAGGCGAACGCTCCGCTTCTCCAGCTTTTTTCTGACCTCTCCGTTCTCGTGTAAAGAGTTTAGTTGAACTTATATAGAAAATATAGTCATATTTTAAACATACCCTACTGATTATAGCGCTAATAAGGCTTAATTCCAATCCCGTTACAGCGAATTAATTGCAAATCATTCTCAGGTAAGTCATCTTAGAAAAAAACAATATCCTCTCTGTAATTCTAATTTACAGAGGTCTTCGCCACATTAGCAATCAGGTGTTTCTCCAATTTCTCCCCTTCACACAAGGCCTGAACGAGTGCTCTGCCTGAATCCGGTGTCATTTGGCCATACCAGTCACCCTGAGGATACACAATCGTTACGCATGCATCGTCACACCGACCATTACATTTGGTACGCGTTGTGTGGATGAATCCTCCCGCCTGCTGCTTGAGAATCTCGTCCCGCACCGCCTGAGTTACTTCTTCCCCATCATTACGCATGCAGGTTCCACCATTGCAGAGTAAAATGTGATGTTGCAGTTGATCCAGATTATAGATAGCCAAACTTGGTTCATTCCCCTCAAGTCGATATGATATGTATCGTATTTATTCCATCGTACAACCTTATAAATTAGCATACGAAACCCTGATACGCAACGAAAATATTAAATCTCAGGCTCTTCTGCGCTCTGACCTTGCCGTACAGAAAAGGTCTGTAGACTGCCGTCCCGGCTAATCTCCAGCAAGTTCAATTGCGCTCCGTAGGCACAACCACCGTCAATGCCAATTTTGTCTCCGCTCGGGTCAAACCAGATGCCTGTCTCATCATGCAAATGCTTCACGGGTGTATGTCCAAATACGACGGTCTCTCTAATCGACGTTGGTCTGGAATAGAATGATTCACGAATCCAAATAAAGTCCCGCTCGGACTGGCTTCTCCAATCCTCAATGTCCGGGTTGATCCCGGCATGCACAAAAATATAACCCGGAATCTCGTACACCAGCGGAAGCCGTTCCAGAAAACGAAGATGGTGTTCATAGTGTGTACGTATCCACTGTTTGGCTTCAGCATAAGCTTCCCAATCTATCTGCTGCTCATCATAAGTAAGCTCCAGATCCAGATAACTTGCCATCGTCTGTAATCCGCCATTACGAATCCAGTGTTGGTCATATTGCTCAACATCCTGAGTCAGTGCCTTGACCATCATGGCATCGTGATTGCCTTTGATCACAATAATATTGTGCTGTTGCTGAAGCTGCATAATCTGTTCGATGACCTGTTTGCTGCTTGGACCTCGATCCACATAATCACCGAGCAAAATCAATTCATCCTGCTGTGGATCATAATCTACAAGCTTAAGCAGTGCGTTAAATTCATCGTAGCAGCCATGAATATCACTAATGACACATCTGCGCATGTGAATCTCTCCTCTCCCTGATCACGCAAGAGTATAACCGGAACCTTGCAAGTGCAAGATTCCAGTCTGTTCAGAGTAGTTATTCCCGCTTGCTTACCATTAGTCCTGCTTTAGTCCAAAGGCTTCTGCAATCAAGCCGAATGAGCGCAGACGTGCTTCAAACGAATGGACCGCTGACGCGATAATGACTTCATCTGCTTCATGACGTTCAGCCATAGCAGTAATTTTGTCCCTCACCTGATCCGGTGTACCCACGATAGAAAAAGAACGGCGTTGACGGATCTGTTCCATCTCCATCGCTGTAAATGGATAGTTGTTCACCGTCTCCAGGGATGGGAATGAACTTTGTTCAAGACCTCGTCCCAGACGCAGGAAGAAAAGTTCATTGCTGCGTGCAAGTTCAGCGGCTTCTTCCTCTGTCTCCGCACAGAATGCCGACACAGCAATCATTGAATGTGGTTTGTCTTTCAGGATGGACGGCTTGAAATGTCTGCGGTAATGCTTCATCGCTTCTTCGCCGCCTGGTGTTCCGAAGAATTGGGCAAACGCATACGATGTCCCTTGCGCCGCAGCAATTCTCGCACCTTCGGAGCTGGAACCCAGCAACCACACTTCCGGAACGGTTGGAACCGATGGTCCGGCTACCAGAGATGCGAACCGATGATCCTCGGGCAATTGCTCGTGGAAGTATCCGCCCAGATCGGCGATCTGTTGTGGGAAGAAATGTACATTCGATGATTTCCCCTCATTGAGAGCTCTGCTGGCAACCGGCATGCCGCCTGGTGCTCTGCCAATTCCAAGGTCAATGCGTCCTGGATGCAGAGCTTCCAGCAGACGGAAATTCTCCGCAACCTTGTAAGCACTATAATGAGGCAACATTACACCGCCGGAACCTACACGAATCCGATCCGTATGTGCAGCGACATGTGCAATCATAACTTCAGGACTGGAGAAAGATAGTGCACCACTACCATGATGCTCCGACATCCAGAAACGGGAGTACCCCAATTGATCCGCGTGTTGCGCGAGTTTCACCGTTTCCTGCAACGTATCCTGTACACTTCGGCCTTCATTGATATGTCCATGTTCGAGTACACTCAGTTTCATATATATTCAATCCTCTCGTCTGTTAGGTTTATGCGTTCTGTGAATATGAGTTCTGCGAATATTACGCGCTATTGCTTACTTCGTTCTTGCTTGTTCCATTGTAACATTAATTATTACAGTTTCAAACTTTAGTTGTCCTCTTTATTACCACACTCGTGCAATAAACATGCAAAAAAACGCCACCAGTTCTTAGACCGGTGACGTTTTACTACTCTTATTGGAGAAATATTAACTTATGGCGCACGTTTCGGTAACAACTTCACAAACTCGTCAGACAGTTTCATCAGGCTGAGCACATGTTCATAATCGGAACGATACGGTTCCAAATCCGTTACCGGTTCATAGGTTTTGAGCGAATAGGCTGTTCCATCGTCAAAGCCTGCACCCGGGATAAACATGATGTCATTGTTGACAAACGAACCTGTCGGCAAGTAATACCGGATGCCGAAGGCATTATGATCCATGTTCAGCAGATCATGCCCAAATGCAGTGAATTTCTCATCCTGGAGTGATACACCCATCAGATTCATGATCGTTGGCAGCATATCCAGCTGACCGCCAGGTTGCTCAATCAATTGTCCTTTGGTCTGTTTTGGCGTATGAATCATGAACGGGATGTTGAAACGACTTACTTTGCCATCATAAGGAACGCCCAGATTGGCCTGGATTTGCTGTGTAATCTCTTCGTCAGCAGGCAGACCGAAATGGTCTCCGTAAAGCACTAGCGTTGTGTTATCCCATAATCCATTCGCCTTCAACTCATGAATGAGTTGACCGATGGCATAGTCCGTATAGTTGATCGCTTGCAGATAATCGTGAAGCAATTTGTTCGTGATGGTCGCAGGAATCGTGATTCGCGCACGATCAGCGGGAACCGTAAACGGCGAGTGGCTCGATGCCGTAATGAACTGAGCATAGAACGGCTGATTCGCAGCCTGATGCGCAGTCATTTTTTCCACACCTACACGATATAACTCTTCATCCGATGGTCCAAAGTCATTGAATCTGTCATTCTCGAAGCTGGGCTTGTCGAAGTAACGAGTGAATCCGAGTGCCGGATACATTTTGTTCCGGTTCCAGAAGGTGACGTCATTGACATGGTACGTCTCGGACTCATATCCCTCTTTTCCCAATAACTTGGGTAGACTTGGCAGTTCACGGTCACTATAGCCTGCTGACATGGGAACAACTCCGGTTGGATAAATCGACGTGTTCGACATGAACTCCGCGTCTGATGTGTTTCCCTGTCCGATCTGTTGGAAGAAATGAGAGAAATAATAGCTTTCTTTGGCTAGTTCATTCAGTACCGGCGTTAACTCCTGACCGTCCAATGAAGCATTAATTGGGAAATTCTGAAAGGACTCCAGTTGCAATACAATCAGGTTACTGCCATTGGCCTGCCCAAAATATTTGGCTTTCACGGCTGTGCCGTCACTTGGTGTATCCTGATACGGATACTTGCTAACCAGCTCATTAATTTTGGCAATCGTTTCGTTAATGTTGCCATTCGCAATGGCCTCATTCTCTTTGCTCGTCAGAATGGCGGACGATACCTGATAGTTCAGGAATCCGAGATTCTCGGCCCGCACCAGCTCGTTATCAATCGTTTCACCTTTGACAATAAAACTGCCAGACAGCACGATGCAGAATGCAGCGGTAAGCGCAACGCCCAGCTTGCCCCAGTAACGTCTGCGAATTCTGCCAAACGTCAGGCCGCTATCGCGGTAACTGCTGTGGTTACGTCCGCCGGAACGTCTGCGCATGATCAACCATATTGGCAATGCCAGCACGATGTCTGCAAAAAACAGAAAGTGCTCCGTTCGTACCAACGGTCCGATACTGCCTCGCACTTGTGCAACTTGCCCCAGCTCACTAAGCGCGGTATAGGTGGGTACCGAACTGAAATGAACGTTATACAGCGTAGCCGCGAACAGGACAAGAGAAAACAGAATATTGAATCCTCCGTATACTGCTCGCTTCCAGCTTTTGGGAACGATCAGATCCAGCAGACATACCACGGTTAGTGCGCCTAATGCGTCAGTTAACAGACCGATGCCGGACAGACCCTGGAAAAAGAAATACCGCAGCAGTGATAACTTCAGCAGCATCAGAATGAATAACACGGCAAATAAGGTCCGTGATGAAGTACGTTCATTTTTGGAATTATACATGGTCGCTTTCAACCCTTACCCTGAAATTTTACGTTCCTTTTACAAAACGTATATTTCAGTATAACAGTTTTCTGGTTGCTATTCCATGGAAGTTCCGTGTAGGACAGGGTGAGCGTTACGCAATTGTGGATAAATCTGCATTCTGTGTGTTCGTGCCCTCTCTCGGTCCCTTAATGGCTGCTTGTGCAGCCGCAATTCGTGCATAAGGGATCTGTTCAGGCAAACAACTTACGTAATCCAACCCAATTCGGTGGCAGAATGTAATGGACTCCAGATCCACAATATTTTCTCCACAGATCCCTGTCTTCAGATAAGGTTTACGAATCCGACCCTGAACAACCGCCATCTCCACCAGTTGTCCAACGCCCTCCGTGTCCAGCACATGGAATGGATTATTCGTTACCGTACGAGAGTCTTTATCACGTTGAAGGAATCGCTTCTCGGCTTCTTGGCGGCTATATCCAAACGTCTTCTCTGTCAACTCATCCGCGCCAAAAGAGAAAAAGTCTGCCTGCCGAGCAATGTGAGTCGCCGTCAGCGCCGCTCTCGGAGCTTCGATCATCGCCCCCACTTTATAGTGACAATGCCGCTTCTCCTCACCAAGCACTTGGTCAGCCACATGATCTACCAAATCTCTCATCTCCTGAAGTTCATGCACATGACCAATCTGCGGAATCATAATCTCCGGACGTACCCACCAACCTTGACGGATGCCTTTCACCGCTGCGCGGAATATTGCTTCCAGCTGCATATCAACGATTTCCGGGAACACCGTACTCAGACGGCAAGCCTGTTGCCCCAGTGTCGGATTACGTTCATGCAGTTCACTGACTCTGCGAATTACACGCTCCAGTTCCTCCAGCTCGATCTGATGGTCTCTTTGTTCATGCAACTCCTCTGCCTGTAACCACTCTTGCCGTTTCTCCAACACTCCCAGATCCGGTAGCAGTTCATGTAACGGCGAGTCGAGCAATCGAATGGTTACCGGGTATCCATCCATCGCTTCGAATATCTGTTCAAAATCAGACTGCTGCATCGGTAATAGACGCTCCAACCCACGCCTGCGCTCAGATTCACTGTCAGCCAGGATCATTTTTTGTACAAAAGGAAGCCTTGAAGCAGACATGAGCATGTGTTCTGTACGGCACAGACCTATTCCCTCAGCCCCCAGTATCTGTGCTGTCAGGGCATCTTGCGGATGATCTACATTGGCAAGTATCGTCAATTCTTTCACTTCATCAGCCCATTCAAGCAGTAGTTGCAGATCTGCTGATAAAGGTAAACCTGAGTTATTCTTAGAGGCTGGACACTCATCATTCGTTACTGGCTGCAACTGTATGGGCAAATTTCCAGTGCTTGCGTCGCTGATAGAACTAGGATCTGTGTGATGCTTCAGCACTTCCGCGATATGCCCAGGTTCGATGCGTAACAGTGCATCCTCCTTAGTGATGAGTCCTTCATGCACAAAATCCACAGTACTCCTCAGTGTGGCTGTTGAGGATAATCGGGCGGGCTGGGTCTGCACAACATACAACGCGCCGGATTCAATTACAAAGGTAATTTCCTGCACTTCTCCCTTACGCATCTCCAACTGGCTACCTATCTCCAGCAAACGTGCATACAGCTCAGGTTCTTCATTCCGTAAACGCTCCAGACCGTGATCTGTTTGACTGGGTTTCCCGGTTGGGGTATATTGTCCAGTGACTCCCCTTTCTCCTGTAAGTAGATTGCGCGTATATATTGTTCCAGTCCCGCTTAAGTCTCCGCATGTTCCATGCATCATCGTCTGTATAAGAACAGGAGCGCTTAGCTCCGAAGAAATATAATATGGGTTACGCATGATCTCGTCCTGAGATCTGGATGATTTAATACGCTGTGTTTGATATACCGCACGTATCGCTTCTTTGAGTTGAAGTTGAACATCCTGTGGAAAAGGGTTACGCCCCTTCGCTTCAATTAAATATTTAAATTTCGTAATGGTTAACTCAAGTTCCCCTTCATCCGGACCCTTGACGTGACTTGATATTTCTGTGAAAAATTCGGACGGAATCCCATATACCAGCTGTCCATATTGCTTTAAATAATCTAGGTAACATTGGAGTGCATACAACCGATCACCGGTTTGACGTGCGAGCTCTTCCACAGTAACATCGTTCAGACCAACATTAAGCAGTGATTGTGTCGCAGCTACTGATACTCGATTCTTATCCGTACGTACCGCGAGTAGTAGCGGATTCTCCGGATGTCCGAAGAATTTCCCGGTTTGCTGTTCCAGATGCCGAATCGCGTTAACAAGCGCTTCCTCTTCTTCACCAGAAAGATGTCCAAGACGGGTACAGAACTCGCGACAGTATTCCGATGTGACTACAAATCCGGCCGGGACAGCCCATCCTGCATGAATTAGCTCTACAAGAGCAGCCCCTTTACTGCCCATTAGCCCTTTCATCTCTGCCGTACCTTCTTCCAACAGAATTACCCGTTTTGTCATTACAGCTCTCCCATCCGCCATTTATGGCTATGCTTGAAGACCTCAATCCCTGCGTTACATATCAGCCTTCATTCTAATGGTATGTCACAATCGTTCAGTCAAGGACATCCGCTTTTGCATTTTGTGCTCGTTATCCTGTTTTTTTGTAAACGCTACACTAAAATAAGTTAAAACAAGCCTTTCGAGCAGTTGCATTGGCTTATTCATCGTCAAAGTAAGCAAAAAAAGAAGCCCCTCCAGCCTAAGCTGAAGGAGCTTCTCATTTTTTTAGTATTCACTTACCTCAAACGTCAGCACCCGATCAAACAGGATATAATCCTTTCGACTTTTAAATGGCCCTTTGTTGTTGTCGTGTTTATCGATCGCATACGATGCTTTTCCGCTTCCCGCTTGCTTGGCTTCATACCAGTCGATGAAATCATTTACTTCTTTCATGCTTAGGTCGAATTCTTTCTCCAAGCCTGTTGTCATGGTGACGACGAGAATAGCGCGACCTGTGGCTTCTTCCGGTTCAGGTATAGTTGTACCTTGTGGTGTCGCGGATGCTTCATTTGAATTCTCCGTTTCTAATCCATTCACAACAGCGCTCACTACAAAATAATATGTTGTTCCATTACTCAATTCAGTAATGCCAAAGTTTTCATATTCATCTTTGGAAACTGTAACACTTTCTGTATACTTACCTGGCTCTGTACCATATCTGATAATGTAACTCTCGGCATTTTGTACTTGGTCCCAAGATAAAGTTGCTCTACGTTCCCCTCCTTTAGCTATGAGGTTGATAGATGGTTCTAAAACATCGTTATAGACGTTGAATTCTGCAACATTATATGTAATATTGCCGTGGTGAGATATATAAACTTTCTTAACATTGTCTACTTTTTTAGGTAAAACGTAAATATTATTGTCTGCTGAAATTACTGCCTTAAATGACTCTGTAGATAATATATTTCCTGCTGTATCTTCAAAAGTGAGATTTACAAGACCACCATTGTAGTTTAAGATTTGAATCTTATACGAGCTTATGCTAACAGGAGTCTTGAAACTATAAAGTATATGATCAGGAACACTACTATCACTTCTCGCATTTACAAGCTTGTAAAACGTAGTCTCATCGTTGTCAGTCACTAATTTTGTTGTTCCTAGTGAATTTATACTGCTTGAAGCGGTTTGTAGAACTAGACCATCCAAGAGTCCTGTTCTCACTGATGCCGCATCTACATTTGAAAACGGGTATGTTACCATCACAAGAAAAAAAGTAATCAGACCTACAAACACTTTAATTGGATTGTTTCTCATATCATTTCCCCCTATTTATCTAATGAACAGATACTAAGGTAATATATTCCTAATAAACTGTCTAAACATAAACTTGCTCATCTATAAAATTCAGCTAAATACTTGAAATTTTATTTTTTTATTGGATATTAAAAAGCCCAAGAAGAATAAACCTCTCCTTGCGCTCTGGATTGAGAATTAATGAATTAGCTATTCCCATTCACCTTTTTTGATATAAGTTGCATCATAAGCAACAATTACATTCGTTTTATCAGTTACCTTTTGTAGATCATCGACCACAACTTCTTCTTCACCGTAATCTATTAAACTAGAATCCACTTTCTCGAAGACCCCGCAATCCTTCACATAAATTACATCTGGATGGTTAGAATCATATCTTAAGCTTTCAGGAAGATCTTCACCCAAAATTTCATGCGATTCGGCGACCGTAGTCGTCGGTATTGCTGTAACAAGAATCATCCCAATAACAGCTACTACTAAAAGTGAGGCCCAGATTTTTTTCCGCATAGGAAGTTCCTTTTTCCAATTCAATTTTTTCTATATTATATATTAAAATGAACTATTATAATATTTTCTATTTTCTCCGATGTTTAATCCAGCGTGTTTGTTATTTTGTAGTTTGTCGCTCATTATAATTCCTCCACTGTTTTAATTTCTATAAACGAAAAAGACCGCCACATAAATGACGGTCATTCTTCCTAATTATTGAAATAGATACTTGAAAAATAAAATTGTACCAAGAACACCTATTATCAAAAATATAATTGCTGAATTTCGATCTTTCTTCCACATCCGAATCGCATTAGCAATATTAAGGATGCCTATTGCAAGCATGCTAATACGAGAATCTACTTGAATCAAGTTGATTATCAGCATAATGGCAACTACTATCGAGGTACACCAGAACCAAATTGGAATTTTATCCTTGATCATTATTCTTCTCCTTTAGGTTGCAACCTATCTTTTATATTATATTCCACAACCTAATTAAAACCCCTTTATTTGGTCTATTATCAAGCAGGTTATAGATTAACCAAAAAAGGCAGTACCCGTAGATTCTTAGCGTGCCCGCGAATTACATCACAAAATTTTGATAGCTTAGAAAAGAATATGATCTTTTGAATTAAAACATCTCAAGTAAATTCACACCTCAAGCCATAAAACGCAATATATCCTCGATCTTCTTCCCATGAGAGATCACACCGTAGTTCATCCAGCTCATAAAATCCACTTCATACACATTGCCGCTCTTCACCGCAGGCAGGCGTTTCCATTCATCCCTTTCGAGCAGTTCGCGCTCATCTCCAGGTTTAGCAGAATTTCCAGTGTCAAATGTAATCAACAAGTGATCCGCATTAAGCTGACTTAACTGCTCCAATCCAATGAAGACCCTCCGCTCGTGTCTTGTCCATTGCTGCACACGGGAGTGCGGAGTCAATCCAAGATCCTGATAAATTACAGGCCCGACGTAGCCCTGCTGATCCCCATAGAGGGTAATATCCGATGCAGATATACGTAAAAAAGCTACCGTCTGACCACGCATATATTGTTCTAACCGTCCTTTGGCTTCCATTGCCTTGTCTTCATACGCACCTATTACATCTTGAACCCGATTCACCTTCCCCAACACATCGGCTGTGGATTTCAAAATGGAACGCCAATCCTCACCTATATGGTCTACGTAAAACGTAGGTGCTACCTGCTCAAAGCGGTCCAGGTTCCATGTTTTATATCCTTTGTCCAACATGATAAAGTCAGGTACACTGCCCAGATTAAACTGAGCATCCTGCTGGCTCACATCGAATTCGGGCACATCGTCCAATCCCAAATAATGCTGTCTACCCCATGAGTGATGCGAACATTGCAGTACAGGCTTTACGCCAAGGGCCAACACAAAGTCTTCCAGATACGGAGCAAATACACGAACCTCTTGACGGTGATGACGGCGATATAACCCCGGTGAAATACCTGCATATTGCTTGAATCGGCGGCCAAAATAATACTCACTGCTGAACCCCACATTTTGTGCAATTTCGTGGATGCGATCATCCGTCAGCTGCAGCAGTTGCTTCGAGCGTTCCAGCCGAACCGCATTTACGTATTCAAGCGGGAGCTTGCCCGTAATTTTTTTGAATTGCCGAGTGTAGCTGGCTCGGGTAAGACCAATATCTGCCGCGAGATCATCAACGGTTATCGTTTGATCATAATGGTCACCAATATACCGAATTGAACTTTGAAGACGGGCGCGGTCATCTGGCACTTCTGTTTCGGGATTACTCTGGCGGAGCAAGGCACGGAACCACTCCTGGAAACGAAGCTGCACGTCCCATTGCTCCAGCCAATCGCCAATGACCTGTTGACGCATTATTTGTTCCATTGATTCAAGACAAGAACTCCACGGACTGTAATTCAGCTGTATAAGAGGTATCTCTATCGAAGAATCTGTACATTTGTGAAGTGACCGCTGCTCCGCAGTGTCTTTGGTATGCAAAGCACTGGAAGTCTCTTCTTTTAACTCCGCCACCATCAGATCAAGCTTATAGTATTGCAATTCATTTTCAGTCCAAGAAGAACCTTCTATTTTAATGGATGTTCCAGCCGGAACAAACATAATCATTCCTTTTTCCAAATGAACTTCCCGATCTGAGCAAACCATTGAACCTTTCCCAGACGTTACAACGAATAGAGAGTGGGAGGACGATATTCTGTATAGCAAACGTTTATCGATATGAGATTTATTGTGATCTATGTATTCCATATGCTGAAGCGTGCATAGCCAGGGCTTGGGAATCCGTTGTATTATCATGGAGAACATGTTCATCGTCCTTAACTGAGAATTATTATCATTTAAAACAGTGTATACGAAAAAAGAAAGCTCTTCAACCCTGGCTGAAGAACTTTCTTATGGGATTATCCTCGAATCAATTTCATAGCTCACTAAAAATGGATTAAGGTATTATGAAATTGATTCACTTATGGAGTCATTTTTTCCAAGAGATCATCGATTTTCATGGAATTTGCTGTAATCGCACCTGATTGCCAATGTGATCTTTCCATAATGTACACCTGATTGTTTTTAACCGCCGGAAGGGATTGCCACAACTTGCTGTCGAGTACCTTCAAGGCTTCCTTGTTCTCTGGAGATGACCATTCCCCATTAGAAGGGAAAATAATAAGGTGATCCGCATCAAGCTGCGGAATTGCTTCTTCTGAAAGGATCTCCTGGTATTCTTCCATTTTACTTACTAGTGGATGCGGGGTCAGACCTAACTCCGAATAGATAAATCCGGTGTAACGGTTTTTGATGCCGAACAACGCCAGCGTGTCATCGTTAACATTCAGTCGGACAACCGCAACAGTCTCGTCTCCGACCGCTTCCTGCAACTTCGACTTGGCATCCGCAATTTTCGCCTCAAATGCCTTTGAAACTTCTTCACCCTTGTCCGGTTTACCTACAACATCGGCAATGGCTGTCAAGACTTGATTGGAATCCTGCAGAATGCCTTCAGGTAGACGATACGTCGGTGCTACCTTGGAATACATCTCATATTTCTCCGCATCGACTACACCATCCACAATAATGAGATCCGGATCATATTCCAACAAAGCTTCAATACTTCCTGTTATATCAAATTGCGGAACGTCCAGTTTTAGATACTCCTGCACACCCCACAACGGATGATACCACTGCACTACAGGTGTAATATCGAGCGCCTTCAAATAATCTTCTACATATATTCCAGCAATCCGCTGTGGCTGAACCGGAATCGTTACATCTCCAAATTCATCCTGTACAACTCGTGTCGCAGGCTCTGTCTCGGTTTCAGTAGTATTTTCTCCAGAAGCTGCACTTTCAGTTGCAGGAGTCTGTTCCGCATTCGTTGCGGTATTTGTACTACATCCTGAAATCACCAGACCCATGAGCAGTAATGTAATCGCCCACCCTTTGAAACCTTTAATAAAACCTACCATGATACCCTTCACCCCTATGTGATCTGTTGATGTAACCTTGAGAATGTTTTGCATATAATGATTATCATTCTCATTTATTACTTAGGTGAATTGTAACTCATGCTTCATCCGACTCACAATGTACATTTGATGCTATTTTTTTATACAAACGAAAACAACCATATGGGTCGCTCCCCGCTTATCGCAGGGGCAACCGACCTTGACGATAACTCTCCAATAGCTGATTCACAAAGGAATCTTGCATCACATCCTGTAACAGTGCAGCGCCAATTAAACCCATATCATCACTGACATACCCAGCTAGCTCAGGTTCGCCGGTGAGAGCTAATGTTTGTTTGAACGCCTGTTCCCTGCATTCGCGCAACACCTCTTCTTCAGCCACCACGGTATCTTGAGCCCATCGTTCAAAGGATTGCATCCACTCGTCAGCAAATGCAGGGGCATCCCTTTCATCCAGGTAAATTTCCACATCCAATCCTTTGAATATCTGCTGGGTCAGAATCTGTCCTTCGTTGAGATCCAACAGTAGCTTCTCCACATCCGTTTTGCTCATTGAGCTCACCTCCAGTTCCTCATCATGTCAAATACATCTCAGGTATAACAAAACGCTTCATCATTCGATTAGGATCGGCTGTAAAATGATCCAATTGAAGTTCCTCATATTCGCTAAGGATACTTTCAAAGATACCAGCGATCACACCACAATCTGCCAAAGCATTGTGCCTGTGAATTCCATCTGTATTCAGATCATAATACCGAATCAGAAAATCCGTTGAGACGACCTCGGTAATCTCAGGATGAATATAGGTAAACATCGCTTTTGTATCCAGCACCGGGTTGGTCAACATCGGGAGACTATATTCATCACAATGCCGCTTCAAGATGGGCAGGTCATACTCATATCCGGCTTGTGTCACTAGGACGTCATCCCCAATGAACTCCTGAAATGTCTGAAATGCTTCTATGAACGAAGGAGCCTCCAACATATCCTCATTTGAAATGCCTGTTAACTCGGCCACAGGTTCTGGTATAGGTTTGTTCGCGCGTGCAAGTGAAGAAAATGTTGTATTACATGGTTGACCCCTTTGGTAATGCATCGCACCAAATTGTGTCACACTCTCCACCACAGGATTAATGCCCGTACCTTCGAGATCAAATATGCAGTACATTCTATCCTGTAATGAAGATACGCTTAGATTCTCAATAAAGTATGTATCAGGCAACAGCGTAATTTTCATCCGTTCAACTCACTCCTCTCTACTCTCATCACGGTTAATGCATTGCTCATATTTAACTCTGTTACTCCCACAATCGAGTGACCTGTACCAACTTATGCGTTCCATTAAACTCCAACTTATAGATATCTGGCATCGAAGTACTCTCCCAAAATTCATATCCGTAAGAAGAATCATAGTGTTGTAAAATAAGCGTCATTATATCTCCGTGGGTTCCGATGACCACCTTCTGACCCCTATGTTTATCCAGAATTCTATCAATCACCGCTACTGCCCTTGAGCGAGCCTGTTCACCAGACTCCCCACCAGGAAATGCATACGTAGGATCACGGTACAATCGTTCCTTGGATTCATGGAAACTCTCATGCTTCACATCCGAACTCGATAACTGGCGTTCACGCAGATCTTCCTCCGTCACCACAATTCCACCTGACTGATCTGCCAGAATCTGAATCGTATCTACCGCTCGCCTATAAGGGCTAGAATAGAACAGTTGAATCTGCTCCCCATGGAGCAGACTGGCAACCGTTCCTGCATCTTGATGACCTTGCTCTGTAAGTCCACGCTCGCGCTCCTGTCCTTCAACATATCGAGACTCCGCATGTCTAACAAAATACAAAACCGTACTGGTCTCGCTCATCACCCTTTCGCCAACCCTTTCTTCTTCTCAATGACAATCAGACAAGTGCTGTCTGGCAAAGGCACAGGTTCACCATCTTCGTTCATAAAGATCACTCGATCTCCAAGTGCTTCTGTGTACCCCTCCTGAAGGAAATGTTCGAAAGTGATTATCTCGGCTTGTTCACCTAGTGCTTCTCGAATACAGTTCTCATAGGCAGTTGGTGTAAAAATACCAAACTGTTCTTGAATCTCATGCACATATGCCTCTTCGCCCCACGTATACGTATAGAGAAATTCCATCGCATCGTTGATCGGCAGTACGACCTCGTTGTCTGAGACCCGCTCATATTCAATTGCACGTCCTTGAAAATCCTCTGCATACCGCTCCAGCCAGCGCATCCCATCCGCTTCCAGGAAACTTATCCTGCGCTTCTGTGCCTCCGGCTCACTCATGATACCATCCCGAATCAGAATTCTTCCTCCAGGTGACAGCACACGGAATGAGCTTCTAAGCGCTGCCACAACCGTATCGGAATTAAATCTTCGACCGTCCAATTCAATGTATGAATACAACTCATGCAGAATGGATGAAAAAATAACCGTATCTACGGTGCCTGGCTCCACATATTGCTCCAGTTGCAGGGCATCGCCCTTCATCACTTGCCAGCGATGTCCCTCGCGCTGTTTTTTGCGCTCCAGCGCTTCAATGACATTGGCTGAGATATCGATACCGATTGGTTCCACTTCCGGTTTTTCCTGCTCAATTAGATCCAGTAGTATCCCTCCACCTGGACCAATATCCAGTACCCGTTTACCTACGATATAGTCCAACAGCACTTTTTTGTAATCGCCAGAACTGTTCATATCGGACAAATACGTCTCTTCGTTATGGAACCGATCATAGGCATCCCGGCGCAACCCGAACAGATCGAATAAAAGCAGCACAGCCTTCTCATATAACGGCGACTTTTCCGCTTCAATACAGAATGCGATCAATTTCTCCGCCGCTGGAGAAAATTCGAAGGTCACGAATAATGTATCCGGCAGATCCGTATGACGTTCAATGCGATGGGTTAGATGGGGATAGACGATCTGCTCCCCGGAAGAAATCTGTTCCCATGAATACTGTTCCAAATACTTTTCAATCATTCGTTTCTTGTAAATATTGAGTTTCTTGACGCCTTTGTAGTCGTAATACATCGTATTCATCAATGGTTCGAAGCTGATATGACGAACGATACCGGATTGACTCTCCATATATGTTGGATTCATACTTTCGCTGCGAAGCGTCAACAGGAACACTTTCACCATCTCTTGCAACGAAAAATCCTGCATGGCCGACTCCACATACCATAATGTGCGATGAGCCAGCGGAGCCAGCGCCTGTTCCACATCCATTTCCGTTTGAAGTTTGGCATAAGCCTCGTCCATAGCTTCTCCTTGTCGAATAGACGAGCTTCTTAAGCGGGATAACCGTTCCTTGACGCTCCAGTCCTCATGATCTGGTCCAGCGATAATCCAGCCTACAATTCGCCGTACCTCCGCCTGAACCTGATTCCATAACGCTGGATCAACACCTGCAATAATGCACTCATTTAATGCCATCAGTATGGTGTGCAATTCATCTGTAGTAAGCCACCCTTTGACGATCAAGGCGTGGAGCGAAGCATTCTCGGCAAATGGAATCTCGCCGCGTATGTATTGACCAATAAGTCCATGCGTAGCAATTAGAGTAAGAATAATCTCATGCCTTGGTGTTTGTGGAGTCGGCGCAGTATGCTCGCTTATATTCGTATTCTTACTTAGAGCATGGCTTTGAGAACCAGGTTGATTTATAACCGTCTCCCTGCTCTTACCGATGTCGTTATCCAAGTGGCCTGCCCCTGTGTACAGATCATATAACTGAGCGGACCCCACATTGTGTACAAACAGGTTAACGCCTTGCTTTTGCCATACCCGCCGCTGCTCTAATGATCCGGCCTTCGCCGTCTCTGACCAGATTAATACGTCCTCCAGAATTTCTCGCACCCAAAAAGAAACCGGAAGTTTCTCCAATACGTGAAGTGTACGCTCAGTGTAGTCCAGCACCGGATTTGTTCCCTCAAGTTCGGCAATGGAATGAATGCGTTCGAGGTTAATACGGGGCTTCTCCGCTGCTGCCAGCAGCTGCAGCCATAGCTGCTGGGCTTCCGGCGTGTTACCTGACTTGTATGATTGTATGGCCTTTAATGAATGCAGCATGAATATGTCCCCTCTTTCTCTACCCTTTTTATATAATATAGTTAGATTCGTCTAACCAACGAATTCGTTCCTGAACAAACTTCAGCAGCTGTTCCGCTTCTTGAGCGGGCAAACCCTCGTCAAGACGCGCGGCAGCAACGGGCAGCATCCAGGATTCAATCGTTTCCCGGGAAATACCGGAAATTTGTATATAGTGATTAACGTAATATTCGACCAGTGATTCACGAGCCATTTCAAATCCCATTCGTATAGCAGGCTCTGTATCATCCGGCAATGTGCCGCTCATTAATATTACCCAGCTTCGAGCCACATCACCCGCGGGATCACCCGACATGCCAGTCATCCAATCGATGACCCAGTATTGATCGCCAGCCTCACTGAGCATAACGTTATCAGGGTGATAATCGCCATGACAGATCTGCTGTTGATCAGGCAGTGTTGTTAAGTAAGAAAGGACTCGCGCTTGATCGTTCTCGGATAATAATCGAACATTGCCAATCGCTCCGGATAGAATCTGCTTCTGGGAGGGCATTGTTGCTTCATCATCTCTCTCGCAATGAAGTCTGTAGTGGCACTCGGCCATTTTGGATGCGAGCTGCTCTAGTATAGCAGGTTGTTGAATGATAAGGGATAACAGGGTGTTACCCTCCACTCTTCTAAAAACAATGCCTGCACGCGGCGTATCTTCTATCAAGGATACTGCTTATGGGACGGGTAATCCTTTTTTGAATACCAACTCACTTATTCTAAATTCATTTTGGACTGCTTCGAGTGGAAAATCCATTCGATATAACTTCATAATGTGCTCGTTCGAATACGCATAGATTTCCGCAGTTCTTCCCTGACCAATTCGCTCCATACCTGTCCTCCTCTTACTCGAACTCAATGCCTCTAACTTTGGAGAAAATCATACAATCCACCAGCGTACCTGTACTGTCCCGCCGCATCTTACGCAGTATACCTTCCAGCGTATAGCCCGCTCGCTCAGCTACTTTAGCACTTCGTACATTACGAGCATCACATCGGATCTCCAGCCGATTGGCCTCCAGATGAGTAATGGCAAATTGCTCAATGCCTCTCACCGCTTCCGTCATCAAGCCCTCGCCTGCTCGTGAGGTTCGAATCCAGTAACCAATCTCGAAACAGCGTGCATTCCAGTCAATGCGATGTAACCCGCTGCTGCCTACCAATTCATCCGTATATCTATCACGTAAATGTAACATCATGTCGGTACGCTCCAGATATTTCAGTTTTGCTTTGCGAACAGTCACTTCGGACTCTTCCAATGACGGGATCTTCTCGGCAAAAGGCAACCACAACCGCAGTTGCTCCACACTCTCACGAACCGCTTCATTCACAGCCTTGCCATCTCCCCACTGCGGGGCACGAATCATGAGACGTTCTGTGTAGAAGCTCTCGGGAATCGTTAGCATAATCGGATGAAATGAAGTTGAATCTGTCATGGTAGTACCTACTCCTCTACTTGAAAGATGGAATCAATGATCAGCGGCAAATTATCCCTTACGGACACTGCACCGAACACTGAACGAGCGTGTACCCCCTGATCTCCAAATACCTCCATCATCAGATCCGAGAATCCATTCAGTACCTTATGATGCTCCTGATACGAAGCGGACGCATTGATGAAGCCCTGCACTTTAACCACTCTCTTCACCCGATCCAGTGAACCTAGCACGTCTCGAACGACAGCAAGCACCTCCAGTCCAGCATTCCGGGCAAAATCATATCCCTGCTCTGTTGTGAAGTCTGATCCCAGTTTGCCGCGTTCGGAGGTATCCGGTCCTTTTCCGGATACATACATAATTCCATTCACAATAACGGCATTGGCGTATTTCGCTGCTGGGGCACTGGCCTGTGGCAAAATGATCCCCAGTTCATTTAATCTTGCTTCAATCATCGTATATTCTCTCCCTCTTTTACGGTCCTCACGGAACCCGATTCCTTGTATTCCTGTCGGTAGACTCTTGGTGATACCTGAACGGTACGTTTGAACATCTTGCCAAAATGAGAGAAGTTACTGAACCCCGCAAGCCAGGCGATATCCGTAATGGATTCCTCACTTTCCCGCAGCAAACGCTGTGCTTCCTTCACCCGTAACAGATTCAGATAATCACTGAAGGTAAACCCCGTCGTTTGTTTGAACAATCGACTCAGATAATGCGGACTAATGCGAAACATACCCGCCACCTCCGGTAATGTCAGTGGCTTCTGATAATTTTCATTCAGGTAACGCACGACGGCCTGTGTCTTGGGATGAAGAACCGGCTCACGATCATCGGAGCATAACCGACCCAGATGCTGATTCCGATAGGCATGCACCAACAATTCAATAGCCCGATGACGAAGCAACAGGTTGCTTCCGGGTTGGGGACGAAGCATTTCATCCACCATTTCGCTAACCATCCGCTCCAAAACCTCCGTGACCTGTGAAGGGAATCTTACAATGGGAATCTCCCAACAGAAGGGCTCCTTCAATCCTTCAACGAAGTTAGGTGAAATCGACATGGCAGCAAAAAGCTCCGGCTTCAAATAGAGCACCATCCGCTCATGGTCGGGCATACCGCTCTCCAATGTCTTGTGAACCGTATTGCGATCAACAAACACCAGATCGCCAGCCTTTACCCGATAAGTCCGGTCCTTGATGAAATAAATACGCTCGCCAGACAACAGATAATACAACTCATAATGATCATGCAGATGGTCATCCGTCATCGAGAAGTATCCAATGCGACGATCATATTCGATGTGTAGCAAATCCGTGGGATCATGAAAATCTGCACGAAAAGGTTCTGTCATGTCGCCCTCTCTCCTTTTCATAAATTATAGCAAAATATGCGGCATTTGAAAGCGGTTACGCATAAAATGCGGCGAAAGAAGTACTCCCTTGTTATAGTCTAGAGCTATATTCAAGGAGGCGATAGACATGAGTAACAAGAAACGTTATGTATTAGTCGGAACCGGCGGCCGCGCCGAATTTTTTTATGGTGCTTTGACCCGGGATTACAGGGATACATCCGAGCTTGTCGGCTTTTGCGATATAAATCAAGTCCGTATGAACTACGCGAATCAACTATTGAAGGAAAAGTACGAGTATCCAGAGGTACCTACTTATCCTGCAGATCAGTTTGATCAGATGATTGAGAACGAGAAACCTGACTATGTCATCGTAACGAGCGTTGACCGCACCCATCACAAGTACATCATTCGTGCGATGGAACTTGGTTGTGACGTTGTCACCGAAAAACCGATGACCATCGATGAGGAGAAATGTCAGGAGATTCTGGATGCCGTCAAGCGGACTGGCCAGAACGTCAGAGTAACCTTTAACTACCGTTATGCACCGCACCATACTAAAATTCGGGAACTTATTCTGAATGATACCATTGGGAAAGTCACTTCCGTTCACTTCGAATGGCTGCTGAATACGCGCCATGGCGCGGATTATTTTCGCCGCTGGCATCGGGACAAGCGCAATAGCGGCGGATTGCTTGTGCACAAATCCACGCATCACTTCGACTTGGTGAATTTCTGGATTGGCTCACAGCCGGATACCGTGTTCGCATTCGGTGATCTGATGTATTACGGCAGAGAAAATGCAGAAGAACGCGGTGTAACGCAGTTCTACAATCGGGCAACCGGCAATCCGATCGCGAAAGAAGATCCTTTTGCACTGCATTTGGATTCGGATGCTCATATGAAGTCCATGTATCTGGATGCCGAATCGGAAGATGGTTACCAAAGGGATCAGAGCGTATTCGGGGATGGCATCAACATTGAAGATACGATGGGCGTTCTTGTGAAGTATCGGAACAAAGCGATTCTGACGTACTCCCTCGTCGCCTACCAGCCATGGGAAGGTTACCGCATTGCCATTAATGGCACCAAAGGCCGGATTGAGATGAACATTGTGGAGCAATCCTATGTCAATTCATTGGGTGATAAAAGTAAGGAAGGTGCATTGATCGGTAAAACATTGCGGGTTCTTCCAATGTTTGATGCGCCATATGAGGTTGAAGTGGAAGAGAAAGCAGGTGGACATGGCGGAGGTGACCCGGTTCTGCTGAATGATCTGTTTGGAGAGCCAGTTGAAGATCCGTATCATCGCGCTGCTAACCATGTGGACGGTGCCAGATCCATTCTGACGGGTATTGCGGCCAATCGCGCCATCGCCACAGGCTTGCCTGTCAACGTCAATAATCTGGTTCGTTTCTAAGGCTCCAAGTCTGCACTACATTATTAATTTCATTTAAAGGCTGCGCATGTTACGCAGTCTTTTTTTATATTTTTATAATTAACCTGCATGCAAGTTGACTCGGTAGAAGGAGGAAATCCATGTTCTTCTCTTTAAAAAACCGCCTGATTGCCTTTATCGTCGTCCTGTTTGTCCTCGCTTTTGGTACTCTCTCCTACCTGCTCTTCAAGGAATCACGCATGGTCATCCGTTCATACATCGAATCCTCTGCTCTTGAGAAAATGGAGGAATACGGTTCATACGTAGACATGGTGCAGATGCAAATCTATGATGTCGCCTCTCTTGTTTTCAATAGTGATATGGGCAAGAACTGGGATAATGCGATCGGAGATCCGAACCTTTCGGAAGGAGAAAAGATGCTGGCCAACCTCGCGATGAGCCGCTTTCTCACTCAGGCAACTAACAGTTACACCAGTATCTCGGATGTATCCATCTATCGACGGAATGGACTGCGAATTGGCAGTGAGAATCAGGTAGCGTATGATCCTGCCTTTCAACAAGAATCCTGGTATACGAATTTCTACACGTTGGGGGAACGCTGGTTACCTGTACACACCGACCAATATGAACGTGTCAGAGATCATGGCAATCCGGTGGTCAGTCTGCTGATGCCCATTGGCACCTTTCACCATGCTAAAGCGCAGAGTCTCATGAAGGTAAATGTCAGTGAATCCTATTTTCTGGAGCCGCTCCGTCGCATACATCTTGCGGAGAGTAGCACTATTTTTCTGCTGGGCGAGCAAGGAAATCCTATTCTCTCACAGCAGGTAGACACGTTGGGTGCTGTAGCTACCGCAGAGATCGATCGTATTCGTAACAGCCCGCTCAAATCCGGAGTCACATATCTCACAAACCATGAAGGACAGCGAGACATCCTTGTATACAAGAAACTGGGACGTACGGGCTGGATATTGGCGGGTCTGGCACCGGAAAAGGAAATGTACCTGTCTCTCCATAAGCTCCAAAGCACGATTGTGGTGGTGACGATTGCCCTGATACTGGTCTCCCTCTTGGCTGCTGCATGGCTATCTCATGGCGTAACCAAACCTTTGACCAGACTGGTGCTGGCGATGAGACAAGTTCAACGAGGTGCTTTCGACCAAGCCGATTCACTACTGCCTCCGGATAAAAATGTAAAGAGCGAGATCAGTTATGTGATCTTCACCTTCCGTTATATGATCAGTCAGTTGCGACAGCATATCCAGAATGAATTCGAGCTGAAGCTGCTCCGCCAGCAAGCAGAGTATAAGGCACTTCTCATACAGATTAATCCACATTTTATGTTTAACACCCTGGAGCTGGTGAGCAGCCTTGCCATTCAGCGTAGAACGGATGATACGGTTCAGGTCATTGAGGATTTGGGTAAAATGATGCGCTTTTCCATTAACACCAATGACGACCGTGTTCCCCTGACCGAAGAGCTAGATTATGTACAACGTTATATCTCCATTTTGCAGACCCGTTTCGGTCATAAACTCGACATTTCGGTAACGACGGAAGGCACACTGAACGCCTTGGTCATCATCAAGTTTATTCTTCAGCCGCTTATTGAAAATGCAGTGAAATACAGTTTCAAGCATCAGACGACAGCCCAGGTCCAGATACGGATCAACCGGATGCATGATCGTCTGCATATCAGTGTTTCAGACAATGGACCAGGTATTCCAGCAGAAATCATCCACAAGTTGCAACATCCCGTAGCTCCCCCCTCGTTGGAATCCATATTGCATAACGAAGGCTGGCATATTGGACTGGGCAATGTCATTGCTCGTTGCCGCCTGCATTATGGTGCCTTGTTCACGGTTCATATGAAGAACGATGAAAGCGGAGGCGCATGTATTGAACTGATTCTACCCGTACAGGAGGAATATGATGTACAACGTATTAATCGCAGATGACGAGATCGAAGTTCGCGAAGGCTTGAAATTGAAAGTCGATTGGCATGGCATGGGTTTTGTCATAACAGGAGAAGCCTCTAATGGGATCGAAGCGGATGAACTTTTGAAATCTGAACATTTTGACTTGCTGATTACCGATATGAATATGCCTGTCATGGATGGCATCAGACTATTGGATGTCTGCCGCAGTTATAATCCTTCTATCCAGATTGTCATAATCACGGGTTATGAAGATTTTCAATATGCCAGAGCGGGTGTCCGCAGCCAGGTCATGGATTATTTACTGAAGCCTGTAACACGGGATGAACTGAAAGCGACATTATGCAAAATTAAAGCGGATCTGGATGATCAACGTAAAGTACGAGGCGATTCCGAATTACTGCAATGGCGACTCTCTCAGTATTACCGGGAAATGAAAGAACGTTTCCTTCTTGATCTCGTCAGAGGCAATCGTCTTCCGCCTTCCTCACTGCCAGAACGACTCCGGTTGTTCCATCTCGAATCATGGCAGGATCAGAAGGTCTGTTTCATCACCGCGAGTATAAGTCAATCGGATAAGCAGAATATTCGAAAAGATCGCTCACATGAGCAGATGCATCTTCCTTTCGAGCTGGTTTGTTATGAAATCGCCCAGTCTGATTCAGACAATGTCCAGGTTTTTCATGATTCGGCATACGCAGGCATCATGCATTTCATGGTACAAGACGGTATGCAGCACGAATTCATCCAACAGCTCACGGGACATACGGCATCTGTTTTTTCCATGAAACTTAAGATTGGGGTCGGACTTTCTGATTCTGGACTTGAGCAATGGAAAGAAGGTTATATCCATTCCCTTCTGGCTTGGAATTCAGCTGAACGGGCTGGCAACACTCCGAATCCTCAGGCAGGAACAGATTATAGTCCATTACTGCCTGAGGAGACTACCCGAACGCTGCATCGTTGTCTCATTCGTGGGGAACTGGACTCCTTCCGCAGCATCATCCGTAAGGAACTTCACGAGGCATTCCAGCTCTCTCCCTCCCGAATGACACGAAGCATTTTGCAAATTTCACTGTTAATGGATTGTCCTATGGCCCCCGAATGGATACTGTGGCTCAAGACGCCAGATCAGGCAGAACGCTTACTAATGCAATGGGCTCAAGACTTCCTTCATCGACAACTGCCCTCGGAAGATGGGGATGGGACGATTATCGAGTTAGCCAAGCGATATATCGGGGAGAACTACATGCAGGAGCTAACGTTGACGTTACTCGCTGAACGATTCAACTATTACCCTACCTATTTCTCCGAACTGTTTAAGGAAGGTGCAGGTACCTCTTTTATTCAATATGTGACGGGCGTTCGGATGAAACACGCCTTGCGACTGTTGAAGGAAACCCAATTAACCGTATGGGATATTACAGAACTGACCGGCTTCAGTTCGCCAAGTTATTTTAGCTCGAAATTCAAGAGAATGTTCAACATGAGTCCATCAGATTACCGCTTGCTGCATTCCGAAAAAATCGATAGCCATGATCCGAAGAAATGAGATTCAAGCTTCTCCCCTTCCCCGGTATGATGTGGTTACCAAGAGAACGCCGTATATTGTAAGCGAATTCATGATTGGTGACCATTATTCTTACCCATTCAGAAGGGAGGCACATGATGAAAAAACAGACCAAGCCCTTATACGGTCAGCACAATACCACAGCCTACTTGTTTCTTCTGCCCTGGCTGATCGGACTCTTCTGTCTGACACTGGGACCGATGGTTGCGTCCCTATACTTATCCATGACCAAATTCAATCTGCTGTCATCACCGACTTGGACTGGACTTAGCAACTATGTTCACATCTTTACCGAGGACGATACCTTTCGCAGGTCCCTGGGGCTGACGTTTTATTATGTCTTTCTATCCGTTCCACTAAGGCTCGCCTTCGCCCTATTGGTGGCAATGGCGCTGAACAAGGGAATTCGAGCCCTCGGCATCTACCGGACCGTATATTACATCCCTTCCCTCTTAGGTGGCAGCGTCGCGATTGCAATCGTTTGGCGGCAACTTTTTGAGGGGAATGGATTGGTCAATCAGTTTTTAAGCTGGTTTGGTATCTCGGGACCATCCTGGATTGCGCATCCGGATTATGTGGTCTATACCATCATCACACTTTCCGTGTGGCAATTCGGGTCTGCCATGGTCATCTTTCTTGCTGGTCTGAAACAAATTCCAGCAGACTTATATGAAGCTTCCGATGTCGATGGGGCGGGCAAGATACGTCAATTTTTCGGAATTACCCTGCCCATGCTTTCCCCCGTTATCTTTTTTAACCTGATCATGAGCATGATCAATTCATTCCAGGCGTTTACACCAGCTTATGTGATCGGGGATGGCCGCGGGGGTCCACTCGATGCAACGATGTTCTATACCTTGTATCTGTATCTGAAAGGTTTCTCGTTCTTTGATATGGGTTACGCTTCGGCTCTGGCGTGGATCATGTTGGTCATTATCGGAGTATTTACCGCAATCGTCTTTGTCACATCCCGATTTTGGGTGTTCTACGGGGATAATCAGGAGGGGAGGTAATGCATGTGCCAATCAAACGACAACTGGTTCAGGCCGGGAGGCATGCCGCCATTATACTCCTCGGTCTACTGATGTTATATCCAGTACTATGGTTAATTCTCAGTTCGTTTAAACCGAATCATCTCATTTTCACCAGCGGCAGTCTTTTCCCAACCAGCTTCACACTGGAGCACTATATTAATGGCTGGAAGGGTCTCCAGGGTATTTCCTTCGGCCGTTTCTTCGGCAACTCCGTGCTGATCTCGGTCATGAGTGTGCTTGGCAATGTGATCTCCTGTTCCCTTGCAGCCTTCGCCTTCTCCAGATTGAAGTTTAGATTCAAAGGCCTGTGGTTCAGCATGATGTTGATCACGATTATGTTGCCTTACCATGTTACTCTGGTGCCCCAGTATATTCTCTATAATGAGCTTCAATGGATTAATACGTATTTCCCGCTGATTCTGCCCAAGTGGCTCGCGCAGGATTCCTTCTTCATCTTGCTCATGGTTCAATTCATACGCGGTATACCGCGGGAGCTGGATGAGAGTGCAACCATTGACGGTTGCGGGCAATCACAGATCTTTTTCCGAATCGTAGTGCCACTGCTCGTTCCAGCACTGATTACAACCGCGATCTTCACCTTCCTGTGGAGCTGGGATGATTTTTTCAGCCAGATGATTTATTTGAGCAAAATTGATCTGTTCACCGTGCAGCTGGGCATTCGGTCTCTCTTCGATCCATCAGGACAATCCGATTGGGGCGCTTTGCTCGCCATGTCCACCCTGTCACTGCTTCCCGTAACCATCATCTTTTTACTGTTTCAGCGATATTTCCTTGAGGGCATTGCGACGACAGGTCTGAAGTAACAACACGTTTCTCATTATCTATAGACAGGGGGATTAACCATGTTCAAACGCTTCATGATCGGTATGATCACTTCACTCTTGTTATTCGTAACCGCTTGCTCCGGAACAGACCATACGGGTGCTAATGATGCAAGCAATGGTAATGATAATGGTACTACCGAGGGCGGACAGGTCGAACTGCGCATCATGTGGTGGGGTGACCAGAAACGGGCAGATATTACGAATGAAGCCTTGAAGATCTTTCAGGCAAAACATCCGGATATTAAAATTGTAGGTGAATTCGCACCCTCCTCCGGATATTTCGACAAGCTGAATACCCAATTGGCATCAGGTACAGCTCCAGATATCTTTTTCCTTGGGGGAAACGTCGTGGACTATGCCAAAAAAGATGTCCTGCTCAATCTGGACCCGTATGTAGGCAACGAACTGAATCTGGACGGTATGGATGAAACCATGATCGAATACGGACGTCTCGACGGCAAGCTGCAACATATCTCTGCCGGTGCGAACGCACGGGGAATTGTTGTGAATCAGGCACTCTTCGAGAAAGCCGGCGTGCCTTTGCCAGCTTCAGATTGGAACTGGGCGGACTATGCCGCCATTAGCAAGGAGTTGTCCGACAAGCTCGGAGACGGCTTCTATGGAACGTACAATTTTACCGTCGACGGAATGGATATTTTTCTGAAACAACGGGGTAAACAGCTGTATGACATGAAAAACGGTACACTCGGATTCGCCAAGGAAGACATCCTGGAATGGTTCCAGTATTGGGAAAAGACTTCGGCATCCGGCGGTGTGGTCACACCGGAATTGCAGGTATCCAACCCGCATGATGACACCAGTAAGTCCCTGTTGATCACAGGTAGAGCAGCCATGACCCTCCTGCCATCCAACCAGCTGGCTGCGTTCCAGAGCTTGACGGAAGACCCGCTAGTTCTTCTCCCTGTACCACGAGGCCCTAAGGGAACGGGTGTTGTATTTGAATCCAGTCAGGGATTATCAGGTTATGCCAATACCAAACATCCGAAGGAAGTGGCAACGTTAATGGACTTTTGGATTCATGATCCTGAAGCAGCCAAAATCCTCGGTAATGACCGTGGGGTACCTGTTACGGAAGCCAATCGTAATCTTCTTCAGGAAGGTGCAGGCCCTGTGGAGGAGATTGTCTATAACTATACGAGCCTTGTCTCCGAAGCTACGAAGACTGAACCTTTTGACGTGAGCTACAACCCTCCTGGATTTGCAGAGTTCTCCAAGTTAGCTCAGACAACGAATCAGGAGATCGGATTTGGACGAAAAAGTGTGGAGCAAGCTGTCTCCGACTTCTATAACGGGACTGTTCGGATCTTTGAATCGAATCAATAAGCAGACGCTGTGAGGAGGAGCATATGACAGAAGAGATATTGAATCGGCTACGCAACATTTCGATAATGGATCAAGTTCAGCCAGTTAAACCGGAAGATCAGCAGTTATTACAGGAATGGCATGCGTCGGGTATCCGGTTTGTGGCATCGAACGGACGAATGGAAGCTACGTATTATGCAGCAGTGGAGAAATTGCTTGCTTGTATCCTGCCCATGGGAGACAACAATCCCATTTTACAAGAAGGTGGCATCTATCTGGGATGTTGGTTAGAGAGCACAGGTACCATCAATGCGGAGCTGCTGTCTCGCCTGTTGCCTTCCGTGTCCGAAACAACATACCTCGCATTTGCCAAGCAGCAAAGAGATGATGGATTGCTTCCGTATAAACTCACGGCAAACGGACCCTCTTTCCGGCAAATCCAGTTGGTCACTCCACTGGCACGCAGTGTGTGGAACCACTATCAGCTTCAAGGCAAGCACTCGTCTTTCCTGAGTAGGATGTATAAGGCTATGGTTCGTTATGATGAGTGGATTGCATGCAACCGTAATACCCGAGGAACCGGCTGTGTAGAAGCCTTCAGTACGTTTGATACCGGACATGACTTATCTCCCCGATTCTGGCATGTTCCGGATACACCATACATGAATGATGCTTCTGCCTATCACCCGGATTCTCCGATTCTGCCTTTTCTGGCACCAGATCTGACTGCCAATATCTATTGTCAGCGCATGTATCTGTCCCGTATTGCTGAGGAGCTTGGAGAATCGGGAACAGATTGGAAAGCAAAAGCCGAGTCCAGTCTGGAAAGTCTCTTCCGTTATTGTTACGACGAACAGGATATGTTCTTCTATGATCGAGACCGTAATGATGAATTGGTCAGAGTCCAATCCGATGTGCTGCTCCGCGTGATGGCATGCGAGGTGGGCGACCGTGCATTGTTCGATAACCTACTGCGTCGGTACCTGTTGAATACAAGCAAGTTTTTCGCTAAATACCCGTTTACATCGATTTCAATGGATGATCCCAGATTCGATCCCTTTTCCTCCTATAACAGCTGGGGAGGGGCATCCAATTTCCTGAGTCTGATTCGGGCACCACACCCATTCGAGTATCATCATCGATATGTAGAACTGAC
Source organism: Paenibacillus amylolyticus (assembly GCF_001570725.1). Taxonomy (GTDB): domain Bacteria; phylum Bacillota; class Bacilli; order Paenibacillales; family Paenibacillaceae; genus Paenibacillus; species Paenibacillus amylolyticus_A. The sequence goes on along the minus strand of NZ_BCNV01000001.1, from coordinate 1,402,902 downwards.
TTGGGTAATGCAGCCTATCTTGTCCGCTCTATCCAAAGATAAGCGATTTGGTCAGGTACTAAGCCCGTGGACCGGAGAACAAGGTTTTACCGAGACTTACTCACCTACTATCCTTTGTCTTCTCGATTATGTGGAGCGATTGTGCGGAATTATGCCTGTTGGATCGAATCAGCTCTGGTTTACCGGTCTGCTTCCTATCGATATGGATCATGGTGAGGTCGTATCTGGCAACACCGCTTATAGCCGGAAGGTCCATGGACTAAGATATGAATTGGTCAACACCCCTGATCGCATGACGGTTTATCTGGAAGGCAAGGTTCATCTGGACGGCCCGTCAGGGATTCGGCTGGTGACGAATCATAGTGGACATCTGGAAGGCGTTATTGGAATGAGCGTCCGCACCGTCGAGGGGGAGCTTTACTATCAAGGGGAGTGCATCCCGATTCGGGTCAAAGGAAATGAAATGCAGCGTTATGCTGATGGAAATTTGAGCACCGAGCGCGATATTGGCATCATCTATCCTACGTATCGTTAATTGTTTGTATGCAAAAAGCGCAAGTTGCAGAGATTTACTTCCCCTGCTACTTGCGCTTTTGCTTTTCTTTATTTCTACACCTTCCGTTGCCAAGCCGGATGACGATAAAATTCAATCGTATCAATATAATTTACGGTGAACTGCTGCTCCACATCTGACAGGTTCAACAGTTTGCGGTCGATTTGCTTCATGCCCATGACCACATCATGGCGAAGCAGGTCCATCGCTATTTTGCCTACAAACCCGCCTTCCATCTCTTTATGCTTGGTACGAAACTCTTCATTATAGATCAGTTCAGGCGTGAATGCTGCTTCGACGAATGCGTTAACAAGCGTAAGCTCATTGCCCTCGATCTGCACTGCCAGATAATAATTGCCACGCTCATCCTTAATAAGGTCTTTATACATTTCTACGATCATGTGAATCACTCCTCTATTATAAAAGAAACCCCGCTAGCCTTATCGAACATGGGCTGTCAAACGTACACCTTCCGACCCCGTTCCTTCATATACTAGGTACAAATGGCGAACGGAGGAATACTTATGAGCTGGCAGCATCTCCATACTGGAAAAACACTTCAGCAGCGTCTGGCAGAACTCCAGGGGCACCTTGCAGAACTGAATACTCCACTCTCCGGGTTGGAACCGGGACGTATTCGTCGTGTCTGTTCAAAGCAGTTTATCAAAGTAAACCGTCAGTTATTCATTCCACTTAGTCTGAATTCCATTCGGGTATTCGATATTCCTCGAACACGGCGAGGCATCAGAGTCGGAATCCGCACGACGTTCCCTTCCTGGAATGCATTTAACAATATCAGACTGGTTGGCGTGGGACTGGATTATCTTGAACTCCAGGGAAAAGGCAGAGTCCCTTCCCGTATTCTATTTCCTCTCTCCAGCGTTGAGTCGATCTATCGGCCAACCGCCGGAAGAAAGAGCCTGAAACGGCCGTGTAGACGGAAGTAAAGCTGGTTCTTTTCGCAAACCTTATACTGATTCCCGAATGTCTGCATACGGGTGCTCCCTTCCAATATATCATTATAACCCATGCACCCACTCTTCTGCTGAAGAATCAGTTTATGTCAAAAAGCGGTGAGAACAGAACTGCTTCTGTATCTCACCGCTCAGCCAATTACGGATCATGCTGATCCTTCACGTGTTTAGTTCAGATGCCTGTCCATACGTCCTTGGCATAACGACCTTCCTGCTGAAGCCGATTAAGCCAATCTTCTGCTTCCTTCGCGGACTTGCCATGAATATCAGTGTAAGCCTGCTGGAGTGTAGCTTCCACATCAGGTGCCATCTTGCTGCCATCACCGCAGATATACAGATGCGCACCCTCTTCAAGCAAAGGAATCAGATGGCGGGCATCGTCTCTCATCAGATGCTGTACATAACATTTTTCTTCCCCATCCACTCGGGAGAAGGCTGTGTGAAGCTCTACAAGCCCTTCTTGCTGGGCTGCTTCCAGTTCATTTTTGTACAGATAATCATGTTCGGGATTCCGGCATCCAAAGTACAGATGGGCTTCGCCAACCTCTTGACCCTGTTCCTTCAATACATGTCTTGCCTGCAGGAAACCACGGAATGGGGCAACGCCTGTACCCGGACCCACCATGATGACGGGAACCTGTGCATCCTCCGGCAATTGGAACCCGGATTCCGGTGTCCGTGTGAACATGACAATCTCATCACCCGACTTCAGGTTAGCCAGATAGTTGGATGCAATGCCTTTGTATTCTCCCTGTCCACTCCATGCCGGGGCACGCACAACACTGACCGTAATACTCGCTTGATCGGGCTGAACACGTGGTGAACTGGAGATCGAATAGTATCTGGCTTTTAATGAAGGCAGTAACTCAAGGAAGCGCTCGAACGGCAGTTCACATGCTTCATATTTCACCAGATAATCCAGCATGGAGATCCGTTTATTCCGAACTTCATCCATATATACAGATTCATCAAGCAGAGCTTCAAGCTCTTTCTTGTGCGGTGGACATACCGTGTATGCTGCCATTTCTCTCAACTGCGCACGAGTTGCAGCTTCCTGAAGCTCAACACTATGACTGAGCAGATCATACAGGTTAACCGGTTGATGCAACGGTAGATGCGCTGCACTCCGACCGGATGCATCCAGAACGAGATGCTCCGTTCCGGTGAATCCATAACGACGCAATACACGTTCCACCAGCTCCGGTGGGTTCTGCGGCAGAATGCCCAGGTGATCCCCTTCCTTGTAGGTTATGCCTTCAGGCAATTTGATCTCCAGGTGACGTGTGCTACGTTCACTGCCCGCGTCATGAAGCTCCCTGTTCTCCAGTACTGCTGCCACATGTGCATCATACGTATCCGCAAGCGGTGTCACGGCGAGTCCGCTGACAAATTGTACAGACAATGAGCTGCGTTCGCTATTGGAGCTTGTGTTCAGTTTCAATCCCATCGTTCGTGCGAGATCCGGCCATAATTGCTCTGTCCAATCCCCCACCTGTTTCTCGAAATCTCCGCTGGCATCTGACTCACCCAGCGGTGATAACCGCTCTGCTCCTCTGGAAGACAATTGTTCATCTATTAAACGCGGAATACGCTGATAGGTGCTGGCCCAGTTGTGGTCACCGCAACCAAGAACGGCGAAACGCACACCTTTGAATTCATTGGCATCCGCATGTTCGATCCACTCGACGAACATCTTGGCATTACTTGGCGGCTGACCATTATAGGATGCACTGACAATAATAACGGCACCATCTTTCGGCAGTTTACCAACGCGATCATCCAGCGCAGCAACCTCACTGCGGAATCCCTGATATCTGGCAGTATCCGCAATTTCACGCGCAATGCCTTCGGCCGTACCCAGATTGGAACCGTACAGAACAAGCATCGGTGTGTGATGGGCATTCGCCGCATCCGGCTCTGTTCTTTTGGCAACCGGCGTTGGTTCTTCGACTGCTACACCCGGAACCGCCATGACTGGCTGACCCCCACGTGCACGTACACGAATTGTGAAGTTATCCGGTTTGAGCGTCAGGGTTTCTTTCACCTTTAACTGATAATCAGAATGATCTATGAAGTCAAAATGCTTGAGCACCATGCCCAGTACGAGCGTTGCTTCCTGAAGTGCAAACTGCTGACCAATGCAGGCCCGCTGACCATTACCGAAAGGTTTGTAGGCATCATGCGGCACTTTGCTCGGATCTTCGAATCGTTCCGGACGGAATTCCTCTACGTCGTCTCCCCATGCTGCGCGGTCGCGATGCAGCTTGGGAATAAGTACACTGACGCTGTCTCCTTTTTGCAAAGGATATTGACCTGCAATTACCGTGTCCTCTTTTGCATACAGAGAAAATGCCGGGGCCGTCGGCCATAACCGTAATGCTTCGTTCAAAACCATACGAACGTACTTCAGATTGCGAACCTGGTTGTACGTTGGAACCGGATCTTTCAGTATCTGATCTACTTCTGCTTGAGCTTTAGCGAGCGTATCCGGATTCTTCATTAGATAATAAACGGCGAAGGATAACAGTCCACTTGTGGTCTCATGTCCAGCAATCAGGAAGGTAATAATCTGATAACGGATATTCTCATCATCCAGTGTTTCTCCCGTTTCCGGGTCCTTACCGCTGAGCATGTGAGACAACAGATCGTCTGCGCCTTCCTGTGGTTGCTCTTTGCGCTCGGCAATAATGTGGTCCACCAACGAGAACATCGAACGGATATCCTGCTCAAACTGTTTCTTTTTGGTGATCATCAGCTTGTCTTGCAGACGCAGGCGCTGCAATGAACTCATGGATTCATCCAAAGCCCGAACCATGCTCGTAATGAATGGGTGTGGTTCTTCCCGGTAAAAGCTGTTAAACCGATAGTTAAAACCACAGAGTCCAATCGTGTCGAGCGTAAGACGTGTCATATCATCCGGAACGTTAACCGTCTCATCCGGGTTCAATCGCGACCATTTCTGGACCAGCTGTACAGCCAGGTCAATCATTTTGTTGTGGTATCCCTGCATGGCACGTTGACTGAAGCTTGGCAGCAGCACGTTATGGGCTTTTTTCCAATTCGGTTCTTCGGTCCAACTCGTAAACAGTCCATCTCCTGCAAAAGCACGAACCTTCGCAAGGGGTGCCCAGACCCGTTTGTCGAATTTGGATTCATCCGTTACCTCGGCGACCAGCTCGTGACCGGAAATATACAATTCGCTTCGTCCAGGGTACTCCATACGAAAGATCGGTCCATATTCTTCAGCCAGCTTCACCAAGGATTGCACCGGTTCTTCAAAGTTCAATTGCGGCAAATTGCCCAGCGGGCCAAATGTTTTCGGTTGAGGCACTGAAATTGGTGGCATGACACTCACTCCTTCTTTCCAAGTTAAGAGTTCTACAACTAAAAAATAATGACGTGACTACAGACGCGATTGCACTTCCTCTTCAGAACAACACATTCAAGTTATTTTTTGCACATTTTCATATTTCATCCAGATAACGATAAAACCATCAAAGAACTAACTGACCGAAATGGTATATTGGTCATTTTTGATTAAAAAAAATGGATGACCTCGTTACCTTCTTTTACCCTAACATTTCCAGTTCTAATCTTCAACAGTCCCAAAGTCATAGGACCTCAGGACAGGGATTGCGGTATACCTATGATTTCGTCAACAGATTCTTAATATCCGACTCCATCTCTAATGGAGCAACTGTCGTTTCATAACGGCCATGGACGTCCCCATTACGGTCAATCAGGAATTTAGTGAAATTCCATTTGATCCCGTCTCCTTGGTATAGCTCTGGATACTTCTCCTTCACAAAGGTGTCCATCCACTTTCCTTCCTTCGTGTCCAGATCATAACCTTGAAATGCCGCTTCTTCAATCAGATAACGGAACACAGGATGCATCGATTGCCCAACGACCTCAACCTTCTCGAAGATCGGAAAGGATATCTGAAACTGACTTCTGCAATACTCGGCTACCTCAGTGTTACTCCCAGGTTCTTTGTCGTTAAACTGGTTGCACGGGAACGCCAGAATTTCCAGCCCCTGATCACGATATTTCTCATACATTTGCTGAAGTTCACTGAACTGGCGGGAGTAGCTACACTGGCTTGCTGTGTTCACAATAAGCAGTACTTTGCCTTTCAAAGCAGAAAAGTCACCTTCGTGGCCGTCCATGAACGGAACCTGATAAGAAAATATACTCATCTGTATTTCTCCTCCTCTTTCTCTTTCTCTTTCGTGTCCCATATAAATTCTCTCTTGGGATGAATTATACACCTCCATTATTAATAGGTGAAATATATAATCAGTATAATATTAATAGTTTTTAACTATAAAATGTAAACAAAAAAACTGCCCTCAGCAGACGAATTCTGCATCTAGGACAGTTATGAAAATCATGATTGGCCATCACGCTCAACACATCGTTAACCCATAATCAAACCATATACAATACCTGGTCCGTGTACGCCGATGGTTAAATCATTTTCAATATCGGAAGAGCGGCTTGGCCCTGAAATAAAGTGGATGCCTGCTGGAAGATTCTCTCTTCCCGCTTCGTCAAATCGATTCAGCGTCTCACCCAGTCTGGTGTACAGTCGATCCACTGGAATAATGATGATGAGTACCGTCGGCAACAGACTGACTGACCGACCTTTTTCCGGTGAAGAAAGTACAGTGACCGAGCCTGTGTAAGCTGTTGCATAATCCGCCATGACCACACCGATATCAGCCTCAGCTGCACGTGCCCTCCAGTTCTCATCCGCTTGACTATTCCAGACTGAGATCTGCACATCCGGTAACTGCTCTTCCAATCCGAGATCCTTTAGCGCCTGTTCATTTTGGCGAATGATATATTTGGCACTCAGCTCATGAGATTTGTTCGCAATGAATTGAGATACTTCTTCCATGTTCTGAACCCGGGCAATGTGGGCGCCTACACTCACAAAGTTATCCGTAAATGCTTGAATACGCTCCTCTTCATCCCATTCCAGCTCAGTCCAAAAGTCGGGTGCTCCCCGAAAGGGTTGGGTCGGCGCATGCCGTTGCCTTGGTCTTCTCAATTTCGAAGCAATGTCATTCATGAACTGCTCCTGTTGCTCCATGGACTTCTTCTCCAATTGCGCGAGCCATTGTTGATGTTCAGTGACCATGCTTATCCTCCCCTTCCTCTCGTTCACGAATAATCTGCTCCATGCGGCTGCGAACGGAAGAATTCATGGTTGGTTGCTCCTGGTTCAATTCTTGATCCAGCTTGTTCCATTGCTGCCGGAAAGATTTCTTGGCGAGACTTGGCGCAACCCGATAATTATTCCAGCCTTTGAGTGGACCCAGCTTGAGAGAAATGCCGTTGTTGCGTACAACTGCCTTCTGCCCGATCTGTCCCAGACGTATGGCCGCACTGAAGCGTTTCGAATTGGAAACCACGGCAGCAAAGCCCTTCATGCCCATGCTCTCCATTTTGTTTCCATGACCATCCTCTACCTTGCGTCTGCGTAAATAAACGAGCATATCATGCAGCGGAATTTTGACCGGACATGCTTCATAGCAGGCTCCGCAAAGACTAGAGGCACCAGCAATGTCGTTCCATTCATCAATGTTGCCATTGAGTGCAGGTGTCAGTACCGCGCCAATCGGTCCACTATAGGTTCCACCATAAGCATGACCTCCAATATGGCGATATACCGGGCAAGCATTCAGACAAGCACCGCAACGAATACAATTCAGCAGTTCTTGGAATTCGGGATCACCGAGCTGAAGGGATCGACCGTTATCCACGATAATAATGTGCATTTCATCCGGCCCATCCGCATCCGCTGTACGACGAGGACCTGTGATGCCTGACATGTACATCGTGAGTTTCTGACCTGTTGCGGAGCGCGGCAACAAGGTTGCCATGACCTCCAGATCCGTCCACGACGGGATGATCCGCTCCATGCCCATGAGTGTAATCTGCGTTTTGGGAACAGTGGATACCATACGGGCATTGCCTTCATTTTCGAACAAAACCATGGAACCTGTCTCTGCAATCGCAAAATTGCATCCAGTCATGCCGATATCCGCTTCGAGGAACTTCTCGCGCAGCTTTTTGCGAACAAATCCGGCAAGTACCGTCGTGTCCGGCTCCAGAATTTCACCCGCTTCTTTGGATAACAACTCTGCGATCTGATAGCGGTTCTTATGGATGGCTGGAATGACAATATGAGAAGGGGCTTCGCCTGCCAGCTGAATGATGTATTCACCCAGATCGGTCTCGATGGCTTCAATGCCCGCCGACTCCAGCACATGATTCAGATGTACTTCCTCCGACACCATCGATTTGGACTTCACCACCGTAGAAGCCTGCTTGTGTGCCGCAATATCCAGCGCAATTGCCGCTGCTTCCACCGATGTATCTGCAAAATGAATATGAACCCCATTCGCACGGGCGTTATTCACAAATTCATTCAGATAATAATCCAGATACGCAATCGTATGCAGACGAATCTGCCGGCCACGCTCCCGCCATTCATCCCAATTCCCATGTTCTTCTGAGGCAGACTTTTTCCCGTTACGCAATCGTTCTGTCGTGAATTTGACCGCTTTACGCAGAAAATCATCATTCAAGGCCAGTCCGGCACGTTCTTTGACCGTAGTATCCATAACTCCCGGTTGGCTCATCCTGTTCGCACCCCCTCATACAGTAGTTCCGCCAGATGCATCACACGCACCGGTTCATTCCGATAACGCAGATTACCTGCGATATTCATCAGACAGGCCATGTCCAGACCAACCAGTACTTCAGCTTGTGTCTCTTTGACATGATCAACTTTCTCCGTCACCATCGCTCCTGAAATATCGGACATTTTAATAGCAAACGTACCCCCGAACCCACAGCAATCCTCAGCGAATGGAAGTGGAACCAATTCCAGACCTTTTACTTGAGAGAGCAGCGCCATCGGCTCATCCTTTACACCAAGCAGACGGCTGCCGTGGCAGGATGGATGATAAGTTACTTTGTGCGGAAAATGTGCGCCCAGATCGGTTATCCCGAGTACCTGAACGAGGAATTGAGTGAATTCATAGGCTTTGGCTTCCAATCGTTTTGCCTTCTCCAGCCATACCGGTTCGTCCGCGAACAGTTCGGGATAATGATGAATCATATACGTACACGATCCGGATGGACAAACTACAAAATCACTGTCGTCAAACGCTTCAAGAATCGTTTTGGCCGCTACCCGAGTCTCGTCCCAGTACCCGCTATTGTAGGATGGCTGACCGCAGCAGGTCTGAACCGGCGGAAAATTCAGCCGAACGCCATGAGCGGCGAGCAATCTGACCATGGCCTCCCCTACTCGGGGATAGATGGCATCGCTGAGGCAGGTAATGAATAAGGAGACCTTCATAATTACACGCTCCTATTAACTGATTAGTAGATAAATTGACTAAAAATATTTACACTGGACACTCCGATGACAGAATAACCTTCCGATCGCTGTTATCCCCAGATTGTAAAAGCTTAAACTGTAATAATCCCGATATCGTATCCGCTCAAACGTTCTGTCTGTTCAGCCTGCAATGGCTGATCGGTAATGATCGTATGGACTGCATTTAACCCGGATACTCGGGCAAAGGCACGAACACCAAATTTACTGGCATCTGCAAGTAAGATAACCTGATCGGCTATGCCAACCATCTTCTGCTTCAACCTTGCTTGAAGCTCATTGGATTCACTGATTCCGCCACCTTCAAGATGTACGCCTTTGCAAGACAAGAACAATTTATCCACATGATACGTCTCCAGAGAACGCTCCGCGAGCGGCCCTACAAAAGACAATGAGCGAGGTGCCAGCTGGCCTCCTGTTGAGATGACCTCCACCTTGTCACGACTGCTCAGTTCCGTAGCTACCTGAATGGAATTAGTTAAGACCGTCAGCGGAAAATCGGGCATATTCGCTGCCATATAGCCTGCCGTTGTACTGGCATCCAACAGAATGCGATCACCCGGATGAATCATCGCCAGAGCCGCTTGTGCAATCCGCTTCTTCTCTTCCGCATGGGTTGTCTCCCTGATCCGGTAAGGGATCTCCGGCTGATCTTCCTTCACACTCACTGCACCACCGTGAGAGCGGCGCAATCGTCCTGCCTGTTCCAGCCGATCCAGATCGCGCCGGATGGTTTCCTCCGTCACCCGGCAGCGCTCACTAAGCTCGGATACACGCATACTGCCCTTTACATTCACCATCTCCACAATTCGGTCATACCGCTCGGCTGCCAGCACGTTAAACTTCACTCCCCGCTTGTGAATTAGATGAAGCCGTCACATGCAGAAATTTGCCGTAAGCATCTTCCCAAACTGACCTGTCCTGCGGCTCATATGCAGTTACCGGAAATGAATCACGAATGGCCTTACGGGCTTCCCAGATATCCTTAAAAGCTCCGCTTGCCATCCATTGCACAGCCATATTCCCGATGGCACTTCCCTCTGCCGGACCCGCCCATACCGGTTTGCCAATGGAATTTGCAGTCCACTGACATAACAGGCGGTTCTGGATACCTCCACCGACCATATGCAATCCATTGAACGTCTGTCCCGACAATTGTTCCGTCCATTCCAGCACTCTTCTATACTTCAATGCAAGACTCTCCAGAATTGCCCGGGCAATAGCACCTTGATCCTCTGGCACTACTTGCCCTGTATCACGACAATACTGACGTATACGGGTCGTCATATCTCCTGCTGGCATGAACAGCTCATCATCCGGATCAAACAAACTGACAAATGGAGGTGAATGTTCCGCCTTCGCCAATAACGCATCATAGCTAATTCCCTGCACCTGGCGCTCCCACTCCCGCATGCTTTCCTGCAAAATCCACAGTCCCATGATGTTCTTGAGCAGACGAAATGTTCCGCCCGCCCCGCCTTCATTCGTGAAGTTCAAGGCCAGACTCTGGCTACTTATCGCAGGATGATCTATCTCCGTACCCATCAGGGACCAGGTTCCACAACTCAGATAAGCAAATGAACGTTCCGTTGCAGGAACAGCCACAACGGCTGAACCGGTATCATGCTCCGCAACAGCGATCACGGGAATCGGTGAAAGACCCAGCTCATTACAGATACTGCTGCGCAATTGTCCAACACGGGTGCCGGGCATCACCGCTTCACCGAACAGTTTTTCCGAAATGCGAATATGCGCCAGCAACTCACTGTCCCACTGACCCGCCAATGGATTGTATAATTGCGTTGTCGTTGCATTCGTGAACTCATTCACCGCTTCTCCGGTCAAGAAATAACGAAGCAAATCCGGAATCATGAGAAAACGCTCTGCTTCATGAAGCAACGGGGAACCACTGCGTTGAAGCGTTGCCAATTGGTACAGGGTATTAAAGCTAAGAAACTGAATCCCTGTACGTTCAAAGATTCGCTGAGAGGTCAGCTCTTGCCGTACCTGATCCATCATGCCGTTAAACTGTGTATCACGGTAATGATACGGATTACCCAGCAACTCCCCATTACTGTCGAGCAGACCGAAATCAACGCCCCAGGAATCGATTCCCAGGCTCTCCGGCTGTTCCCCTTGCTGCTTCACAAGCGTAAGCCCTTGCAACAATTCATGATGCAATCGCAGAATATCCCAGTGCATTCGCTCGCCAACCTTCACCGGTTCATTCTTGAACCGATGAATTTCGCTCGTTTCGATCCCTCGATCATTCAGTTGTCCTAGTATCGCTCTCCCGCTTCCAGCGCCCAAATCATAAGCCAGCACACTCACCGCGCTTCACCAACCTTTCGAACCCATCCTATTTTCCAAACGGTATCTCTTGATTCAGTCCGTAACGCTGTACTTTATTCTGTATTTATTGTTTGTTTGTTTTTGTTTAATACTGTTTTACTTTATTTTACGAGTATATCACCATTGTAAGCGTTTGAATACCCTTCGGTTTTTCTTTCTTTTGGGTATATCAAAAACGACTCTCTCCCAGCTGGGAGGAGCCGCAGTTCTTTTTTCACGTATAAAATTGACCTTTGCTTACCCCCGACTGGGGCTGTACATCTCTCTCAAAATGCTTGAACCGCGTGCCTTGATACGTCAGCATCCCTCGATCATTTTCCGCCATCATGCCATAATGGTTTCCGCCAACAATTAGTTCAGTCCGCTCCCCATTGTCGAATTCAAATGTAGCATAATAACGAGTAGTCGCACTGCTATCCCCGCTTCCACCTAAGACTTCCGTTCGTTTGGCCACCACCGTAGAATGAAGGGTTAACAAAGCTGCCGCGTTATTTGATGCCCCTGAGCGTAAGCCTGAAATAATAACAAAAACAATAACTCCCGCAATGATGAGAAATATGGTGCCAATGAAAATTGAAGCGAATGCATTCATTGCGGCAAACTCATTGAATCCCGAAAAAAACCCACCCTGATTGCCCTCAAAACCCGGTACTCCATTCATGTCATCAAACACACCGAAACCATCCACGCTTAATCGGCCGATCGATGAGGACACGCTTGTTAACGCCATTCATCATCGTTCCTTTCCCCTTGCAAAATAAGATGCACCGCCCCCACGCAAGGAAGGCGGTGCATGCAGACAACCCGTTCTGCCTTGTCCGTATACTATATGAACCAGATCATGAATACAGACGTTCAAGTTCGTCGACCAGACTGCCGACATAAGCAACTGCAGAACGAATCGGCTCAGGTCCGGACATATCCACACCCGCGAGCTTCATTAACTCCTGCGGCGTGAGACTTCCACCGGCTTTGAGTGCTTCAAGCCAGCGATCTACAGCTGGCTGTCCTTCTTCCCGGATCTGCTGTGCAGCCGCTGTGGAAGCCGTCAAGCCTGCCGCATAGGTATATGGATATAGTCCCATATAATAATGAGGTTGTCTCATCCATGTGAGTTTGGCCCCTTCATCAATAACCAGATCAGGTCCCCAGAATTCGGAGAGAATGTCTCCTTTGAGCTGACTTAATGTCTTGGCCGTAATGGGCTCATCATTGGTTGCGAGTGCATACACCCTGCGCTGTAATTCCCCTTCCAGCAGATGTGTAACGAAGTTATGGTAATACGTATTCAACAGTTGCAAAATGACCCAACGACGCATTCTCGGATTATCGGAACGCTTCAATAGATGATCTGCCAGCAGCATTTCATTCATGGTCGACGGTGCCTCGATAAAATAAAGAGATGGGCGTGTATTCGTGAGCTTTTGGTAACGTCCCGCGAGCATAAAGTGGCCTGCATGTCCTACTTCATGCGCAAGCGTAAATGCCCCACGCATATTGTTCGCCCATGAAATTAGAATATAGGAGTGCGAACCATATATAGAGGAGCAAAATGCCCCTGTGGATTTGCCTGCATTATCTGCGTAATCCACCCAGCGATCACTGAATGCGCGCTCTACGATCTCGCCATACTCTGGCCCAAGCACATCAAGTGCTTCACGAATGAGTGTGCACGCCTCATCATATGTAATGGCAGGGCTAAATTCAGGATCAAGCGGGGCCTTCAGATCACAGAACATCAGCTTGTCCAGACCCAGTTCGCGTTTCTTGAGAGCAGCCAGTCTGCGCATATGAGGTGCGAGTTCCTGCTGGATAATATCGAGCACATTATTGTACATCTCTTTGCTCACTTGCTGTGGGCTAAGAAGCATATCTGTAACATCGTCGTAACCACGTAGTCTGGATAAAACAACCTGTTTCTTCACTTCGGTTGCATAGCCTTCTGCGAACGTATTTTTGTACTCATTCAATGTCGAGCTGAACGCTGCATAGGCAGAACGGCGCAGCTTCGTATCAGACGACATCTCATAATTATTTTCATAGAATGACCAAGATAACGGACGATTATTGTCCTCTCCATCGAGGGCATCGTCAAACGTCATGTCTGCCAGTTTACCGCGCAGATAGATTCGGTATGGCGAATCCAGCACCTCTCCAAGTGAAGCGAGTACCTTCTCGGTCTCGGGCGTAAGCCGATGTTCTTTTTCTCGAATCAAACGCTCCAAACTGCGCGCATACGGCTCCAATCCCGGAAGTTCTTCAAGGTAGCGCTCCACTGTTCCGTCCGGCAGATCAACGATCTCCGAATTGACAAAAGACAAGGACGACGACAGATTCGATAGGATATCTCCTGCCTTGGCTGAATTCTCAATATTCACTGGATTAGTACTGTCCTCTGATTGCTTCAAACGGGCATAGGAAGCCGTCTTGCCGATCCGCTCTTGCAAAGCTTCACGCGCATCCAGACAAGCCAGCAATTGCTCAGCGCCTTCGCCCAGACGCCCTTTGAACGTTTCGATCTGGGCCGCAGCCTCAGGAAGTGATCGAAGCTCCTGCTCCCACTCTACATCGGTTACAAACAAGTCTCTCAAATCCCAAGTCGTTTCTGGGTTTACCTCAGCACGTGTACGTATTTTTTCCATCTTTAGTTGTCATCCTCCTTGCATTTTCCAATATCTCTCATCGTATCATATTCCGCTTATATATACATGACATCTACTAAAATGGTTCAGGGGAGTATAGATTGGACTAAAGATTATTCACACTTACCACTCCGATGACAGAACAACCTTCCGATCGCTGTTATCCCCAGATTTTTTGATTCCCTTTTTCAAAGGTGAAAATCCGGTGATAAAGGCGAGGCGTATGCTTCCGATGTAGCTTTCTTTCAGAAAGCTTTTAGCTCCGCTTCTTCAGGTTCTTTCTGTCCTCTACGTTCTCGTGTGAATGTTTAGTTCCATCTATATAAAAGGGTAACTAGGATAAAGGCCAGTATATGCTTGCAATGTAGCTTTCTTTCAGAAATCTTTTAGCTTCGCTTCTTCAAGCTATTTCTGTCCTCTACGTTTCGTATAAACTTTTGCTCATGTGACCAAAATTTAAAAGTGACTAAAAAACCGCCGGGTAATGGAAAAATCCATTTACCCGGCGGTTCATTATATATCTTACTTATTTAGCTTTCTTTCCATATTACATTTTCACCGTAATTTTTACCCCAGTTATACATTGCGTGCAGGACAGGCATCAGGCTCTGACCGTGATCTGTCAACGTATATTCCACCCGTGGAGGGACTTCTGCATACACTTTACGCTCAATCAGCTTGTCTTCCTCCAGCTCACGTAGCTGGTTGGTCAGCATCTTCTGGGTAATATGAGGGATTAGGCGTTTCAGCTCACTGAAACGTTTGGTGCCTTCCAGACCCAAATGCCACAAAATAATCAGTTTCCATTTGCCACCGATCACCGCAAGGGTCAATTCCTTCTCACAGTTGATTTCTTTCAGGTTAATCCGTTCCTTGACTTCGGCTGCCATGGCTCCGAGCCCCCTCATCTTCAATCTTATATCGCGTATATTACGCATATCACGGGGACACTTCACAAGAGGTAAGCTTTCCGCTCCATGCATGATGTAATAAGTACATTCATTCGATACAGCTATCTATTAATTCTACTACAGCCTGGTCGGGATGCAAAGTTTAAGTGAAAATCACGAATAAAATCTATACAGATGAATGACTTTACATCGCAGAAAAGACCAGAACCCTTTGCAATCAAAGGATTCCGGTCTTTCTTTCATCTAATCGCTATTCCAGGTTCGCGTGGCGGCCAAACATATCCGCTCCGGTCATTCCCTTCATTTCCATCATCGTAAGGATGAGTGCATCCATGCCAATCAACAGTCCCTGTTCGAACAACGAGCCCATCGGCTGAATGGTTACATCCGCTCCGGAAGTTGCTGTGTCCTCTTTGGCTGAAGCCGGGAGGCGCACTACCGTAGTCGCCAATTGCCCTATCGTGGACTCTGGCTTGATCGTAATCAGACCGACAGGCGCACCTGCCGAACTAGCTTTCTGAGCCATCGCTACGAGGCTACCTGTTTCTCCTGAGCCTGAGCATAACAAGAGAAAGTCCTTCGAGCTGATCCCAGGTGTAACAGTCTCACCCACCACATATACACGAAGCCCCATCTGCATCAATCTCATGGCAAAAGCCTTTCCCATAAGACCTGACCGACCTGCTCCAGCCACAAAAATCTGTTCCGCAGCCAGAATGTGTTCAGCCATCGCTTGCATCTCTGCATCGTCGATCTGGCTTAGCGTACGTTCCAGCTCCTTCAAGATGTCAGCTGCGTACTGTGTTTTGCTCATCTGCTTACCCTTGTTTAACGAGACGTTGCATTTCAGCTGCAACTGCGGCTTTGTCTGCTTGTCCTGTGATACCGCCGCCTACAATAACCAGATCCGGTTGTGCTTTGATTACTTCTGGCAATGTTTCCAGCTTGATTCCACCAGCGACAGCCGTTTTAGCATTTTTCACAGCAGCTTTGATCGTTTGCAGATCTTCGAACGGGCTTTGTCCTTCAGCTTGCAGGTCATAACCTGTGTGTACACAGATGTAATCTACGCCAAGCGCATCAATTTCACGAGCACGTTGTTCCAGGTTAGGCACATTGATCATGTCCACAAGAACTTGTTTGTTTTGTTTCTTCGCTTCTGCTACTGCACCTTTGATTGTACTGTCATTGGTTGCTCCAAGCACAGTGATCAGGTCCGCACCAGCTTCAGCTGCTTTCATGATTTCATAACCACCAGCGTCCATGATTTTAAGGTCTGCAAGAACTTGCAGATTAGGGAATGCTTCTTTCATCGCTTTTACCGCGTGCAAACCTTCATTAATAACGATTGGTGTACCAATCTCAACGATATCAATATATTGTTCAACCTCTTTAACTAGTGCGATACCTTCAGGGATGTTTACCAAGTCGAGTGCCAATTGCAATTTCATCATTTATTTCTCCTTTGTTGTTCAAGTATGAGTCGTTCTGTAAAAATAATAATCAGATATTTAGCCTGCACCAATTTGTCTGTTCAGATGCATGCAGTGTTTGTTTGGCTACTCACTCATTGTAGACCCTGACTATCCATTCAGGAAGTACGCACTTTGAAGTGGGGTAGTTACTTGCACGATACTATTGAAAATTATTCGTTGTTAGGTGAATCATCCCATTAGGTGTTCCATATAAAAGACCCCGCCACATAGGCAGGGCCCTTCTCATTTCCAACCCAGCAGCGCTGGTTTTACGAAATTTCATTTTACAGGAATCATTTTCATAACTCACTAAAAGGTATTATGAAATTGAATCACAGATATACAGGTTTCACACATACCGGCTTGGATACACCTGTGCTGTGACCAGTGTATTTCAGACGTCCGCTCTCCTGATCCACTGTGAATGTCACGATGTTGTTGGTATCGCGGTTAGCTGCGATCAACAGTTTGCCGTTAGGTGTCAGAGCAAAGTGACGCGGGTGCTCACCTTCTGCAGATACATGCTCAACCAGTGTCAGGTGACCTTTGTCTGCATCTACTGCAAATACAACGATGCTATCATGTCCACGGTTTGAACCATACACATAACGTCCATCATTGGAAACTGTAATTTCCGCTGTTGTATTTTCTTTGCCATCATATCCATCAGGCAATGTGGATACGGTAGACAATTCAGTCAACGTACCCGCTGCTGCATCATACTGGAACGAAGTAATGGAAGAATCCACTTCGTTGATCACATAAGCGAATTGACCATTCGGGTGGAACGCCAAGTGACGTGGGCCAGCTCCCGCATGCGTTTTGGTTTCACTGTGCAGTACAAGTTCATTCTTGTCTGCATCAATGGAATAGATCGCAATTTTATCCGCACCCAGATCCTGTACCATCATGTATTTGCCATCCGGGCTGAAGAATGCGGAGTGCACATGTGGCTTGTCCTGACGTTCAGGATGCGCACCTTGGCCTTCATGTTTCTTCTCGTCCAGAAGCGCTCCTACTTCACCGTTATCCGTCAAGGCTTGCAGACCTACCAGACCACCGTGGTAGCTGGAGAGGATCAAGTATTTTCCGGAAGGATCACGCTGGATATGACATGGTGGAGCTGAAATGGAGTCATTCCGGTTCAGCAACGTTAATTTTCCTGTAGAAGGATCAATGCTCAGAGCTACAGCTTCAGACATTTTATTGCCTTCAGCTGACGCTGTTTCACCAATCGCATACAGTTTGTTACCCTCAGCATCCACGTTGACAAACGTTGGGTTTTTCACACCAGCGATGCCGTCAAGTTTGGACAAGCTGCCTGTATCCTCATTCAATTCATATGCATAAATGCCCTCATTTTCCGTTTCGGCATAAGAGCCAGCAAGTACGAGCAAGCGTTTTGATTCACTCATTACAGTTTCCTCCTCTATGTGTATGTAATCTTGTTGCACCTCTTCTATAATAAATCTGCCATATCAAAATAGCAATCCGCTGTCGCTTCACATCCGTAAAATCATCGGTTAAACAACGGGTGGAATGCAAGCGATCATACTGAAATCCATTCATATGAGGTGCACCTTCTGCTATGATAAGATAGGTTTTTCATCCAGAAGGGACTGAACTGCATTGCTTCACTCATTTTTACTCACGTTATACCATGTATTCCTGCCGATATCACTTCCCGTGATCGGAGGTATTCTGTTAAAACGCTTCAAGAATTGGGATACCCGGTCACTCTCGACCTTTTCCCTTTATATTTTGAGCCCTGCGCTCATCTTCAATACATTGCTGCATGCCGAGATTACATGGACAGACGTCACCAGCACGTTCTGGTTCTCCATTATTAATCTGATTGCCCTCTGGGCACTCGCCGAGCTGTTAAGCCGGGTTTTCCGTCTGGGTGCAAGCGAAAAAGCGGGTCTCACCCTCGTCTCCACGTTTACGAACTGCGTGAATTACGGGCTCCCGCTTGTACTGCTTGCCTTTGGTCAGCTTGGACTGGACAAGGCTTCCGTCTACGTCATTGGACAGATGATCATTGTCAATACGGTGGGTATCTTTTTTGCCGCGAGATCCGAATTCACGGTGAAAGATGCGATTCTATCCGTTTTCCGCATGCCATCCATCTATGCTGCTGGTATCGCCATTGCGCTGCGCGCGTCCAATCTGAGCCTGCCTGACGCACTTGATGGAGGGATTTCCATGCTGGCTGCGGGCTATTCTCCTGTCGTTCTTGCCATTCTGGGAGCACAGATGCTCAGACCAAAAGGTGCTACAGCGCCTTGGCTGCCCAATGTACGCCGAGCCTTCTGGACCGGGCTTGTAGTCCGTCTCGCAGCTGCACCGATCCTCTCCTGGCTAATTCTGACCGCGCTACAGGTCGAGGGTACGTTGTTCAGTGTGCTGCTGATCCTCGCATCGATGCCGACCGCAGTGAACGCCGTTATTTTGGCTGAACAGTTCAATGCTTCTCCGCAGTTTGTATCCCGTTGCATCCTGTGGACTACCGCTGCATCCATGTTGATGCTGCCGATTATGATTGTGATGGCTTCCTGATTAATACCGGAGGCGATACCGACGCCAGATCCGCTTGTCGGCGTTTCTCCAGCCGGCGTTCATAACGCCGGTTGAGTGCTCTGACGTAGAAGAATTTCACGACAAAGTACGAAATCACACCCAGAATGACACCGAACACAGACATACCTGCCAGAATATCTAATCCTCCTAGCAACAGTTCACTCACCGCCGACCAGTTACCACGAAATAGCTCCATGAATGCACTCTCGTGTACCAGTCCCTGTCCCATGCTGTGAGCAGGCAGAATCCAGGAACCAATCTGCTTCGCGAGCGGCATCAGAATGATAGGCAAAAACGTAAGTTTTCCAATCACGTTACCAACAATCGCTGCTGGCATCGAACCTCCAGACAGTCGCACAATGGGATAAAATACGAGATATATCAGGGATGCGGTCGAGATCACGATCAGTTCCAGTCCGAACCCTATGGCAAATCCGGTAGATACTTTATGGGCACCTCCGGGAGCACGTAACAATTTGAGAAAATTCAGCTTCATCGCACGTGTTAAACGTACCCAGCGGTTAGTCTTGCTCTTCTGTGTGGTCATACCGAACTTCTCCTTATTTTGCACAAATGACGACTTGAATCGTCTATTCTTTAGTATATCACACTGCGTTTGCTCCAGTGGTAACAATGACTGGCTGTGTCTGCATCTCGACATTTCCTGCCACCGCTCGGGAGATCATGCAGGATGATTCAGCCTTGTGCGCCAAGCGCTCGGCTTTGGTCAGATCCGCCTCAGAGGCATCTGCGCTGAGCACGATCCGGGGTCTATGTACGATCCGTTCGTACGTAAACACGTTATTTGTAACATCTACCGTTGCTTCTGACTCCAGCGTCAACTCATCCGGCGTAATATCCGAACGCTCCAGCATCGCTGCCAGCGTGATCAGGTAACAGGTCGAGGCTGCACCCAACAGCATCTCGTCCGGGTTGGTTCCCGTACCGGGGCCGCCCATCTCCTGCGGAATCGATATGACCGTTTTTAATCCACCTGCATCAATGGTTCCCTCACTGTTACGTCCACCATTCCATACCGCTTTCAGATGAAAAGGATGTTTCATGACATTCATTCCTTTCTGATTTACACACGTATACACGTAATATTTTGTTCGATCAATGCGCTAACCTGCTCTTCATCTACACCCTGATCTGTAATCACTTTTCCCACACTGCTCATCTCAGCGACTCTGGTAAACGCCTGGATGTTAAACTTGCTGGAATCTGCAAGTAAAATGACCTCATCCGCAATATGGATCATCTTTTGCTTCACCAAGGCCTGCAATTCATTGGATTCACTGATACCTTTGGTCAGATGCACACCTTTACAAGACAGAAACACTTTATCCACATGGTAAGCATCCAGCGAACGTTCCGCCAGCGGTCCTACAAAAGACAGTGACTTCGAAGCCAGTTGCCCACCTGTGGCAATCACACGAATCTGCTCCTTGTTACTCAGCTCTGCGGCGACCTTAATCGAGTTGGTTAATACCGTCAGTGGGATGTTCGGCAATCCTGCCGCCATATACCACGCCGTTGTACTTGCATCCAGGGCGATCCGGTCGCCGGATTCCACCATTTTCACCGCTTCGATTGCAATTCTGCGCTTCTCTTCTGCATGGGCTACAGCCCGTTCCGGATACGGAATCTCCGACTGTAACTCTTCCTTGTATTTCACGCTGACCGCCCCGCCATGGGACCGTCTGAGCCTGCCCGCCTGTTCGAGCTTGTCCAGATCACGACGAATCGTCTCTTCCGTCACCCCGCAGCGCTCACTAAGTTCGGTCACACGCATGCTGCCTTGCGTATCCACCCATTCCACTATTTTCTCATACCGTTCAGCTACGAGCATATTCCTTCACTCCAAACCGTTGATTATCCAGTTGATCCTGTTCATCCATCATACCACAGTGCGATCACAAGGAGAATTTGGTCCACGTGCAAAAAGAGGGAGCTTTCGCCCCCTCCATTCCAGTTCTGAAGTGTATCTTATTTATCTTCTGCCATAGGGAACCAGCCCGGTGTGTGGATAATTGCATTCCACAATCCGTCAGGGATAACCAAGCGCTCCTGATCCGATTTGGTCAGAATCGTTTCGATGTCTTCTTCCCGTCCACTCTCGATTTTCTCAACCCAATCCGGTTCGATAATCAGCTCACGTCCAATTGCAAGCAATGGTACTCCTGTTTGAAGCGCTTCAGCAGCCTCAGCAGCTGTATGAATCGCACCCACCCCGATCACAGGCAATTTGCCGTTCACACGATCCAGAATAAATTCGATTCTTGAACGCGTATCTGCTTCGCCACGTCTTGGTTTGGACCAAAACTCGTTCACAGAGACATGAAGGTAATCCAGGTTTTTATCTTTCAGCGCATCCACTAGCAGGTACGTTTCTTCCATCGTGAGTCCCGGTGTTTCCGGTTCTTCCGGGGAGAAGCGATAGCCAATGATGAACGGCAGTTTCGTATGTTCGGCAACAACTTTCTGAATCTCGTCCACTACAGCAAGCGGGAATGTCAGACGTTTCTCTACACTTCCGCCCCAACGATCTTCACGTCGGTTGGAATGCGGGGAGAAGAATTGCTGGATCAGATAACCGTTCGCACCGTGAATCTCAACACCATCAAATCCGGCTTCGATTGCACGACGTGTCGCTTCACCAAAGTCTTTGATAATGGAAGTAATCTCAGCATCCGTCAATTCTCTTGGTTCAGGAGATCCTGGACGCTCACTCGCAACTGCACTAGGAGCAACCACTTGACCCGCAGGTACAGCTTGTTCCGGAGTCAGACGGCCCGCATGGAAAATTTGCAATACGGCTACAGAGCCCTGTTGTTTAATGGTATCAGCCAGTTTTTTCAGACCAGGAATGAAGCGGTCGTCATAAACACCAAACTGAGCCGGGAAACCAATACCAGTCTCAGTTACATGCCCTACAGCCGTAATCGACATGCCAGCACCACCGGTGCGACGTGCATAATAAGCAAGTTCAGCGTCGGAAATAGTACCATCAGCATTTGAGGACATATGAGTCATCGGAGCGAGCACGATACGGTTTTTCAGTGTAATGCCAGTCGGTAGTGAAACTTGTTCGAACATCTGGTTAAACTTTGGATTCATTCGTGGTTCCCTCCTGATTATAAATATCTCTTTTAATAGATATATGAATATATGCGTTCACTTACTGTAATGATTATAGTTACGTTTCACCGCAATTGCAACTCTTCATTTTCAGAAAGGAAAAAAAGAGCAGAGTGTCTTCAGACTCTCGGCCCCCTCATCTTCTTCACTCTATTCAAAAGATTTTCAGAAACTCCGAATGTAGGCCAGCTTCTGATCCATCTCTTCCACGCATTCGAAACAGTCGTGTTCATCATTGGCAACCATCGGTGTTACCGGATACAGATTCATCTCTGTACTGTTATAGGATTTGATCAGCGGCAGCAACTGAGTCACTCGTGTATTGGCAGGATCAAGCCAGGTGTTGATCTCTTCTTCGGAGAGAATGGCTGGCATTTTGCTGCCAAATTCGCGTGTAACCATGTTCGCGCCTGTCATAAGCATCGTGCAGGTCCGAAGCGGCTCTTTCCGTGTGTCTTTCCATACTTCATATAAACCAGCAATGCCAAACAAGCCACGATCTGGCATAACAACACGAACCGCATAACTTTTTTTGCCCTCTTGCCGCCAGTAATACAATCCGTTGCACGGAATAACGCAGCGCTTGGTCTCTACCAGTTTGTAATAGGAAGGATTCTCATGCACGGTCATGAGATTCGCGTTAACGGCATCACGACCCCAGAATGGAATGAACCCCCACCGGAACTCATCCAATACACGCTCACCATCCTGATGCAAAATGATCGGCGTATGCTGAGTTGGGCTGATATTGTATCGGTTTTTGTAATAATACATCACTCGCTGAATCTTGAAATGATCTCTGACTTCGTCCAGATCGGCTGCCAATGAAAAACGGTTGCACATGCTCAAGCACTACCTTTCCCTGTGTAAGTTGGATGTATTGTTTGTAACTTTAGGGAAATTATGCATGCACATCGAACAGAAAATGACTTATTTTGACACCATTAGGGTCGGATCAAGATATATTTCATGTTTTTCACGACAAAAACAACGACCTCGGACTCATTTCAATCCAACTATTAATTGTTACGATAATAGAGAATAAAATACATTTATTGGAGGTTTTAAGTATGAAAAGGAAGTTTTTATTGAGCATCATGTTGTTCTCGGCGATTGCCATGTTCGGCAGTACCATCTATGCGGCAACCTTTCTAACCTACGGTTATCCCAGCACCACCATCCCCATTCGCACGTATAATTACGCCTCCGCATGGCAGACCCCTATGGACGCTTCCCTTGCCAACTGGAACAATGCAGGTGCCAAAGTTCAATTCACCAAAACAAGTAACTCTCCGAACACCATCACCGCAGGAAACTTCAATAACACAGCATATGGTGTCAACTACGCCTCCGTATCCGGCAGTCAAGTTGTAAGCTTCCGCATCGAACTCAATGCATCCACGATCACCCCTGACGCGACCAACTTATCCAACTTCATTCAAAGCGTATTCGTCCACGAACTCGGACACTCCGTATGGCTCGGTGACAACCCGACAACAAGCAGTCCTTCCATTATGTCTTACTCCCGCAACCGCAATTCCATGACCCAACCCCAAACTTTTGATATCAACAACGTAAGATCCAAGTACTAATCCGCTACGAACTCATTCCAAAATCCAAGGAGGATTCCTGTCCATGAACAAAAAACGAGTATTAACGCTTCTTCTCTCTTCCATTTTCATTCTATCTGCTGTTGGCTGCTCTTCTGTTACACCTACCGCGTCCCCGTCCGATGCACCCTTGACCATCATTGCTTCTGAAGATTACCCGAGTTATACCAGCATTGGCGACCTGTCCGAGAGAGCAAATACCATTGTGAAAGGCAGTGTGGTTGAGACTCGTGTGGAAGCTTTAAACGATATCGTACAAGCTACCGATGCTGCGAATGAAAACGAGTTAAACCCAGCGTCCGATCCGGGCGGAGAGCCGTCTTCTTTTGAGAAAATCTATACGATCCACACGATTCAGGTCGCTGAATCCTATAAGGGCGGTTACACTGCCGGGGAACACATTGAAGTGAAGCAACTTGGCGGACAACTAGGCAACACCGAGATTATAAATGATGATAACCTCAAGCTGATCCCTACCAAAGACTATGTGCTTTTCCTGGAAACGTATGAAGACACCCCTGCCAGCCTGCTCAACTCCGTTCAAAGTCTCTACGTAATCAAACCTGCCGCCAAGTCGAACCAACCAGGTCAGCAACAATCACAATCGGAAGTCATCGTGAGCGCAAACCCCGAGAATGACCTCACACTGCAACTGGAGGATCTGCAAGAAATTCAGAACGAACAAAAGAAACAATAACCAATATCTTTTATACGGCAATCACACCGCTATTTCTTCTCCGTACAGGCAGCTAGTCCCCTTCTACTGTTCAGTCCTACATAAAAATATGAAAACCGTGCTGCTCAGCAAACTGGGCGGCACGGTTTTTTTTGAAGTTTCTTACTTAGACGGTGTATTAAGTCCAACAATCCATTCAGCCAGATCCTGTGTCTGTTTCAACAAGGCGATAGGGTCCCGGAACCAGGATTGTTCTTCCGTCCATATGTACACTTTTCCATTTTTGATAGCAGGCAATGAACCCCATATTGGATCTGCCTGAAGCTCTTTCAACTGAGAGTTACTGGTCAGCACAATGTAATCTCCGGCATATTTCGAGAGCAGTTCTATGGAGAATTCATGATAGGCGCCCTGCATCAACTCGGATGGAATGTTCTTCGGTGCTTGCAATCCAAGCAATTCGTAGATGTTACGTCCTCCCCGGCCCGACTGATTACCAAAAATGAAGACTTGGCGATCATATTCCTGCATAACGGAGAATGTAGCGTCAGCTGGAACTACGCTCTGCACCTCCTGCTTGATTTTGGCAATCTCCTCATCGAAATCAGCCAGCCACTTCTCTGCTTCCGCTTCTCTGCCAAGGACTTTACCGAAATAGTTTACTTCGTCCTTCAGTGTTGGGAAAGTGATGGATGCGATCGAAACGGTTGGAGCAATCTTGCTGTATTTCTCATAAGCCGCCTTGTCCGGATTCAATGTAATAATGAGATCCGGCTCCAGCTCCATCAATTGTTCAACGGAATCCCCTATCGTTTCAAGACCATCCATGTGACCTTCCAGATAAGGACTGTTCATTAGAAATTGGCCTCCACCTATCGGTTTGACACCAAGAGCAAGCACTGTTCCCAGATAATCAATGGCAGCGACTCGCTCCGGATGTGCAGGAATTTCTACCTCACCAAAGGTCGTATTCACCATTTGGGTTTCCACGACTGCCGGTTGTTCGGGTTCAGCCGCAACTTCGGATATTTCTGCCCCCTGCTGGGCTGTTCCACAAGCACTCAATGTGAGTACAAGCGCAAGCGACATAATCGCTGATTTAAAATGGTTAAACATGTTGATTTCCTCATCTCCCTCATATTGATAATGATTATCATCATCAATTAAAGGATAACGTTCCTTTCTCTCTGTTACAATGGATTCATTTGTTGCATTTAATGTACTTTTCGAAACAGTTTTCGAGTCTGCCTGCTGTTTCATCCGATATTGTCCCGGTGTGATCCCGGTCTCTTTTTTGAATATACGATTGAAATAGAACGGGTCCATATAGCCCACATACGCAGCAATCTCCTGTAATGAAGCTTCCGTCGATGTAAGCAGATTCCTTGCCTCACCCATTCGTAACCGAATCACATATTCTGTCGGTGTACATCCCGTCTGTTCCTTGAATTTGCGTGATAAATATTGCGGACTGTAACTCAAAGACTGGGCAAGCGAATCAAGCGAGATCGCTTCCCGGTAATGAGCTTTGATATATCGCAAAACCTGATCGGTAAGTGAAGGCTGCTGAACTTCGTTTAGCATGCGATTCCGCTGTAACAATACAAGCTGTACCAGTTGAAAGAAGAACACTTTGACCTGAATTTTGCCCACTTGCTCCTGCCCTGACCAGCATTCATGTATATTCCGCACAAGCTCACGTAGCTCAAGTGCATGATCCGGCGCTGTCGCCCAGGACTCTTCAAACGGATTACGCTGGTTCAGCATCATTCGGTACTCCACCAGCACATTGGAGGGTAACGTTGATTTGTATAAAATCAGATGTACCTCCGTAGCCCCGGTCGCTTCAAGTGTCAGGCGTCTTCCTTTGCCCCCGTGTAGCAACAAGAACTGGCTTGTAGACCACACCTCTTCATCCAGCCACACTTGCCCCTTGCCTTGAACATACACAAATGCACTGGTCGGTAACACATAATTGCGCATGAACTCGTTTGTTGCCAGTGATATAAGACGGACATCAAGCACACGAACCTGAACCTGATCCCACAGCTTGATGTCATTCTGAATTCCCATATAGACTCCCTTTCCTAAGCGATCAAACATGCACAATACTCTGGCATTGTGACTAAAAAACCGCCTATAATTGATAATGATTATCAATTATAACAATGTTGAATCTATCTTTGAAGCCCACTTCTGATTTGGTTTAGTTTGTTTGGGTGCTCCAAAATAAAAACGGTTGAAATCCCTCATAGAGAGATCTCAACCATTCTAATGTTAAGCCTTATTATAGTTTGATAAAGTCAGCCATGGAACGAACTTGAATGAGTCCTGTATTGGAAACCGCATCGGCAGATTGCAGCCCTTCTCTGGAAGTGAACTGCACTTTCACCGGAATACCTGGAATGAGGTCGAAGAAGTTGTCCGAGAATACGCCTTCCGCTTCGGAGGAAATCCATACCTGTTTGGCAAGCACATCACTTTCCAGTTGAAGATATTTGCCATCATTTTCAGTAACCTCAGTTACTTTAATTTGTACAGGCTGCAATGCAAGATCTTTGGATGGTGCAAAATAATGCTCCTGCACAATGTCAGCTGCTCCATTCTGCTTCATATCCAGGCGCAACAGCGTTGTTGCTGCGTCATGTCCTTCGAGCCATTCAGCCTGGCTCAGGGACAATACCTGTTGACCCGAGTTGGAAGCCACTGTTACTTCATGCTCTTCTGCACGGTACACCGTGCCATCGAATCCAATCAGTCGTACCTGCAATTGACCCTTCACTGGCTCAAGCTGATCCGAGATGACATAAATATCCGTTGTATCTTCCTTGGTTCCGTCTACGGATACCAATACATCACTGAAGCTGCGTTTCGCATAATACTGCAATGCTTTCCAGCGACCAAGGTAGTCCATACCGGCCCATGAAGCCACCGGCCAACAGTCATTCATTTGCCAGTAAAGCGTGCCCATACAGAATGGTTTGCGGCGACGGTGCGCTTCAATTGCTGTCTTCATCGCTTCCGCCTGAAGCACCTGACTCATGTATAGGAACGATGGAAAGTCCTTCGATTCATGCATGTACATATCCATGTACTGTTTGATCAGACGATTACCTGCCCCGTTCTTCTGATGCGCAAGCATGACTTCCGATTCCAGAGCCAGATCCTCTTCTTCTGCATAAGTCCGAACTGACTTGTACTCCGGGAAAGACTGGAATCCGTATTCACTCATGAAACGACCTACATGCACGTTATAGTTTTCAAACGGTTCTACATTGTGCCACACACCCCAGTAGTGAATATCGCCTTCGGCCGTGGACGGGTGAGCATGCTGCTTCTCATCCCCTGACAGTGATACAAGCGGTGAAGAAGGCCAGTAATCTACACCTGGAGCATACGCTTCAACCACTTCTGGCAGCAGATCATGGAAGATGGCTTCGTAATCGGCCCAGATGCTTTCACGCTGTTCGACAGTAAATTCCTTCTTCCAGCCCCAGCCACCATTCTCAACATAGTGAGCCCAAGCCGAATCAATCTCGTTGTTCCCACACCAGAGTGCAATACTTGGATGGTTGCGTAGACGTTTTACATTATCGATGGCTTCATGTCTCACACTATTCAGGAACGCTTCGTCTCCCGGGTACATGCTACATGCAAACATGAAGTCTTGCCATACCAGGATACCGTATTCATCACACAGTTCATAGAAGTCATCTTGCTCATAGATCCCGCCACCCCACACACGGAGCATGTTCATATTGGACTCGGCAGCAGATACAATCTCATGTCGATAACGTTCACGAGTAATTTCGGTGATGAAACTATCATTCGGAATATGGTTGGCCCCTTTGGCAAAGACCGCAACACCGTTTAGTTCAAAGTAAAAGGATGCTCCCGCTGCATCTTTCTCACGTACCAAGCGAATGGAACGAAGTCCTGTCTTCACTGTAGATTCAGCCACAGCTCGCTCACCTTGAAGCACTTCTGCAAGGAAGGTGTACATGTGCGGATCACCGAGTCCACGGCTCCACCATAATTTCGGTTCATTAATGGAGATTGGAATTTCCACCGTCTGAACTCCGGGCTGAAGTGATACGGACCTTTCCCATCTCTGACCATCTGCGCCGATACGAATGACCGTATCTACCGCTTGTGATGTCTCGACTTCCACAACAGCCGTTAATGAAGCTGAGGTAGCGCTCACTTCATTTGGCTGGATATACACATCATTGATTCGTACCTGTGTCCAACCTTCAAGACGTGCTTCACGCCAGATCCCACTAGTTACAAAGCGCGGACCCCAGTCCCAGCCATAGTGATATGGAGCTTTACGTGCAAAAATACTTACTCTCTTATCGCCAAGTCCGCCGACATCGGACTGATCATTGGATGCTGGCAATGCATAGCCGAGCTTCTCCAGCTTCGGCAGATCTTCCTGAATCGGAGACCGAAAACGTATTCGGAGAATGTTGCCGTTCCCCTTCAATACGGTCTTCACATCTGCCTTCCATACCCGAAACATATTATCTGCTGATAACACATGCACATCATTCACATACACATCCGCATATGTATCCAGACCATCAAACACCAGTTCCAGATGTTCCTGCGAGAACAACCCTTCAGCCACATCAAATTCCGTCTGATATTCCCAATCTATCTTATCAATCCATTGTACTTCCTTCTCGTTCGTTCCATAAAAAGGATCTGGAATCTTGCCCAGCTTCAGCAAATCTGTATGCACACAGCCTGGCACCTGAGCCGGCATCCACTCTTGATCTTCGCAAGCCTTGAACGTCCAATTCTGAAAAACATGTGATTGTATTGTGCTCATGACAGCCTCCATTGTTGTTAGAGTTGTTAACCAATATTCTGTTAGGTTTTGTTAGCATAAAAATAAATAACTTACAAAACAAAATTAACACGATATGCTTCTCGTCGTCAATCTGTTTTGTGATTTAATTTGTTAAATGGTTTCTACATATCAAAAAGACATGAAGCTCCAACCTCTCCATGTCTCTCATCTGAGTTTATTTACCTGTATGTCGTCGTTAAAATGATCCAATACGTGCATACCTCATTACTGTATACTGGCGTTATATTCATCTCGAATAATCAATTCCGAATAGATCAGCTTGCGTTCATAAGGTTCATCCAGATGTTCGATTCGCCACAACAGCTGATCTACCGCTCTCGTGCCCAGGTTCTCTTTGTTAATATGCACCGAAGCGAGAATAGGCTCATCTGTCTGCGTATTGTCAAACCCGGTTACGGCACAGCGTTCAGGGACCTGGATACCTCGGCTTCGAAGTGCCTGAAGGACAATAACAGCCGTATGATCATTCGCACATACGATCACTTCAGGGATATCCTCAAGCTTCATTTCAGCAATAGATCTCCGGATCTGCTCATACTCTGGTCCCAGTAAATCTTCTTGTTGCTCCCCCTGCAACTGCTTCTCTTCCAGCACCGTACGATATGCAAGCCAGCGTTCTCGAAAGCTTGCTGCATCAGGGAGTTGCCCGGCAAACTGGAACCTTCTGTACCCTTTTCCTACGAGCATGAGAACCAATTCTTTCATACATTTCATATTGTCCGTAAAAACCGAGTCTGCGTATACAGCAGGGTCTTCATGGTCCACCATCACAAGCGGAATACGCAGCCTGTATATCTCCAGCAATACCGATGTTGAGATCGTGCCCACGGTAATGACTCCACTGATCGCCTCTGGATTAAGAACCGAGAACATCCGATCTGAAGAGGGTTCCGTTAACGTTAAAATATCCATCCCCTTCTCATTCAGCCTATCCGAAATGCCATCGAACACAGGCCCCCAGTACAAGGAAGATCGATTCTGAGAACGAATGTTAGGAAACAAAATCAATACAGTGCCTTGCCGCTCCGCTTCTGGTTTCATCTCTGCTGACATCGGTGTCTCCCCCGGATAACGCTTCGGTTCGGTTCTGAAATACCCGAGCTGCCCCGCCGTTCTGACAATCATCTCGCGTGTATGTTCACTTACACCAGGCTTGCCCGTCAACGCACGCGAGACTGCGAATTTGGACACCCCCGCAGCATCCGCAATTTGCTGCATCGTTACTCTTTTGGCCATCCTACTCACCCGTTTTTCCTGATTTTCCATTCAGTGTAGCATAAAAAACAAAATTCAACAAAACAAGGTTAGGTTATTCTGATTTTGTTAGGTAGTCATTTATCTGTTACACAAGGTATTCGACATAACAAAAAAGACCCTCTCCTCACCTTCCATAGAAGATGACGAAAGGACCCTTGTCCCTTACTTATATGCCCGGTGCTCCCTGATCGCCAAGTTCCGACTGTAAAGCCGGACGTTTTCTACGCCAGAAGATAGGCTGTGGAAGTTTGATCTCTGTAATCAGAACACCGACCAACATCAGCGCTGCTCCGACATATCCTTGCAACGTTAGCGACTCCCCTTGAAAGGTAAATGCAAAAGCTGCTGCAAACAGTGGTTCGAGTGAAAAAATTAGACTCGTTCTCGTGGGTGAAGCATGACGCTGCGCGAGCGTCTGCAAAATATACCCCAATCCGCTACACAACACACCTAACCCGAGAATGGCTGCCCAAGATTCAGCCGTATCGGGCATACGTGGCGTTTCCAGCATGAATGTAGCCGCTATTCCCCACATCGCCGCAACACCTAATTGCACCGTTCCCAATGTTAGCGGATCATGCTTCGGTGTGTACTTGCCAGCAATCATTATATAGATCGCATACACGAGTGCTGCAAGAATGCACAGAATATCTCCCGTGTGCAGACTCAGCTCATGTTGAAGCGTCAGCAGCCCAAGCCCGGTAACGGCAACCAGGATACTGAGCGTCAATCGTTTGTCCGGCATACGACGATGCTGGATTGTCGTCAGGATGGGTACAAAAATAACCGCCAAACTTATCAGAAATCCCGCTTGGGATGTCGTTGTTCGTTGCACACCGTAGGTGATGAATACAAATGCAGCGAATAAAGCTGTCCCCATAATGGCGCCTGCCACAAGTGTTCTACGATCCATGTTAAACAACCGCCGATGAAAAAGAAGCCCTGCCGCAATAAAAGCAATTCCGAAACGAAATGCGACCAGATTCAATTCTTGCATGGACTCCAGGCCCGATTTCATAAACAGATAGGATGATCCCCATATGACCGTTGCGAGCAGCATCTGTATGTCCGCTCTTCTTGTTGCCTGACCTTGATTTACCTGTACACCATTCATCTTGCTTCAACCTTCATTCTATGTATTCTGATCTGTGAGATCGTGCGTCAAACTAACTCACCTTGGCAAGTATAAACGATCTCTTTGCATTATAAAAATGAATATTTATAATAGATTATATGAAACAAATTCATGCATTTGAAATCGGAAGGAACGGAACCATTCATGTCACTGATCAAATACGAAATTTTGAATACCGTTGTCGAATATGGCAGTCTTACCAAAGCAGCAGAAGCGCTGAATATCACCCAATCCGCAGTCAGCCATGCCATCGCCAGTCTGGAGACAGAATGTGGTTTCTCACTGCTCCATCGCGGCCGCTCCGGTGTACGGGTTACGGCTGAAGGTGAACGCATTCTGGGATATACCCGTGAGATTCTACGCTGGACGGAACTGATGAACCAGGAAATCTCCCTCATTCGCGGCGCGGAGATTGGTACTGTGCGTATTGGTACATTCGCCAGTGTATCCACACAGTGGCTGCCTGGTATTCTGAAACAATTTCGCCTGCGTCACCCAGGAATTGAGATCAAACTGTGGGAAGGCGATTATGCTGAGATTGAAGGCTGGCTGGCCGGAGGCGCCATCGATCTCGGATTTCTGTCCCTCGGCGATTCATCGCCTTTTGAGACCATCCCATTGCAAAAAGACAGGATGATGTGCATCCTGCCTCTGGATCATCCTCTCGCCTCAGAGGAGTCTGTTTCATTTGATATTCTACTGGAGCAACCCTTTATTCTGCCTAAATGGGGCGGAGATAACGAGATTGAACGACTGATCCGGCAGCATGCAGCCAAGCTCAATGTCGTCTATGAAGTAGCCGAAGATCAAGCCATCATGGCGATGGTCCGCAACGGCCTCGGCATCAGTCTACTTCCGGAAATGGTACTTCAAAATCATACCGATTCGCTTGCGCTCGTGCCACTCACTGGAGATCCTTATCGTACGATTGGCATGGCCTGCCCATCTTTGGGCAATCTATCGCCAGCTACGCGGCGCTTCATTGAAGAGGTGCGACAGTGGCTTGCCCTAGCCATGTAAATTGGGAGATCGGACTAATTGTGTCGTTATGATCGATTTCTCCTATCCGTTACTCACGTTACTCACAAATTGTATAACACCGAGGGTCAGCAGCAGAACAGATATAACCGCAATCGTGATGCCAAAACCAATCAGAAAGCGCACGCCAGGTGAGCGTTTGTTCTGCTGACTGCCTCCCAGATTATCCAATTTCCGCTCAATTTGATCCAATCTTTCATTTACCTGTTTCAGTTCTTGATTGGAGTTCATTCATCCATCTCCCTTTTCGGTGTATTGGATCTATTCCCACACCCGATCCAGCTGATCTGCGTAGAAACGGATCGCTCGGTTATAGTCATGGATTCTCTTGTCACTTGATGTATCGGCGAGTTGCACGAGTAGTCTTTGCATCGCCTCTGCATGTTCACCCAGATTGTAGAGCACCATGGCATAGAATACCTCAAATTCCCGGTACGTCGGGAACTCTTTCATGCCCGTTTCAAACCAAGCCTTGGCCTGCTCATACTGTCCAAGCGTACGATATGTACTGCCCAGTCCGAGTATCGCGCCTGCCCTGTCCTCACCAGAAAGCCCAAGACTTAGTGCCTTCTCATAATGCGGGACAGCTTCCCGCTCCAATCCAAGCGAATCATGTGCCCAAGCCAGCTGATACCAGACATTCGCATTCTCGGGTTCCTGCATCGTTATTTCTTGCAGAAGCTCAATCGCTTCATGCACCTTGCCTTCTTGTCTCCATCGCACAGCCTGTTCCAAATTACTCATGGTGTCACTTCCCATCTTGCATTATAATTCCCACATATATGATTCAATTGTTTTATTATACCAAAAAAACACACCAGAGAATATGTTGTAACAACCCAAGGTTGTCAACGCTATTCCATAGTGTGCTTTTTCATTCGATGCAGCTTGTTATAAAAAATGGACTAAAGCATATTTCCACTGGACACTTCGATGACAGAACAACCTTCCGATCGCTGTTATCCCCGGATTTTTCGAATCATTTTAACAAAGGTGAAAATCCGGGGATAAGCGTATGCTTTCGATGCAGCTTTCTTTCAGAAAGCTTTTAGGCGAACGCTTTCGCTTCTTCAGGTTCTTTCTGTCCTCTCCGTTTTGTGTAAATGTTTAGTTCAATTTATATAGCATAAGCTGAAATCTCTCTGAAAACGATCTGTTCATCGTCTAATTATGACCATACCGTATTCGCGACCATGACAATAAATACGAGCATGAGATAGTTCACCGAGATCAGAAAGTTCACTTTTGCCCACTTCTCATCATCCTGTGTCTTCAGTCCGCTAAGTGTATGCACGAACCAGATGAGTCCACCGATCAGAGATACAATCAGAAATACCAGACCAACATAGTCGTAGTAATACAACAGGAATACGGCAGGAAGCAGCAGAAAAACATAAGGAATCATCTGAAGCTTGGTGCGTTTTACCCCTTTTACCACAGGCAACAACGGGAACCCGGCAGCACGATACTCCTCCACCCGGCGAATACCCAATGACCAGAAGTGTGGTGGTTGCCACAGGAACAAAAGCGCAAAAAGCAACCAGGCACCTGCATCAATTTCATTTGTTACAGCCGTATAACCGATGACAGGCGGCATCGCTCCTGCAATTCCACCCAGTGACGTGCTCCACGTCGAACTGCGTTTCAACCACATCGTGTATATCACGATGTAAGCGAACCATCCGAGTAAAGCCATCCAACCTGATAACGGATTCACCAGAAGATACAGCACTGCTAGTCCCACAACACCGAGGATAATGCCATAGCCAAGTACAAACCCTGGCTTCAGATGGTTGATGTAATCCATCCTTTTTTTGGTGCGCTCCATCTTTTGGTCCAATTCACGATCCCAATAATTGTTGATCACACAAGCTGAAGCAATAACCAAAGTTGATCCAATCACGACCATGAGCAGAGATAACCAGTTGATATCCCATTTTGAAGCTACCCAAAATCCTACCGCCACCGCAAACACATTCAGCCTTAGAAGTCCGGGTTTGGTTAATGCAATCATGTCTTTAAGCATGAGGCTCCTCCTGAACTATGTAAAAACGCCATTCCAATAATGATACATGTACCTACCATTAATTACAATCGCTTTCATGAATTTGTCATAACCAAAAAGCATCCCTCACCGTTCCAATGAACAGGAGGAATGCTTGACTGATCAATTTCATCTCATTTTATGGGATGTATTGTTGCACAATTTTAGTGACTTTTCCGTCCTGCACCGTCAGATGATACGGGAATACGGACAGATCAAGAATACGGGTATTCTCATACAACGTTTCAAACTTGGATAATGTCACAGGTTCATTCCACTGAATGTCTGCGCCCTGCATCGTACCATCCCGATCATACAACTGCATCAATACTTCAGCATTGGCACTAACTTCAACCTGTTCCTGCTCTTTGCTGTCATTAACAATATAGTAACCATCTGGAGCACCATCTATACCGGCTTCCGGATTACGCTGTGCAAAAACCACATCGGCTTCTTCACCTTGATACCAGCCAATCTTGTCCACTGTCATATACAACTTGCCATTCTCTTGGTGCAAGCCTTCCACATAGGCTGTAAACATCTCGGAGTTTGCAGCTTGAGCTTCTTTCGCAGAAGGTTGTTGCGCGTCCGTACTACCTTGAGCATTCGCAGGGGTAAGCAAATATGTAGTCAGCACAATCATACCAAGTAAAGCAACAACTGCACCGATCATTCGTAGTTTCCATTGTTTTGCCGCGTTCTTCATAGGTTACATCTCTCCTTAATATGAACGTTACTATTCCTTAACCGGAAGTCTTGCTTCTCAAACGCTCATGTGAACTATCGATTCCAACGTTCTTTCTTTTCTCATCATACTTGCAATAGGAACTGTAAAAGTATCAGCCAGATTAAAAATAGTTACAATGCGCGTCATCACTTCTGTCTATCGTCTTCATGAACGGCAAAGAACCCTGAAGGCATCACCATTCAGGGGTTCTTTACTTGCTAATCTTAATGATTGGGTGTGGAGCTTTGTGCCAAACGAACGAGCATATGAGCCAGCATGTGGCGTTCATCTTCCTTGCCGACATTCCAGAGCTCCTGAAGCAGTTTTTCTTCACGATTACGAGGTTCTTCCCGATCTGCCAGATAATCTGCTACTTTTTCGGCGATTTTAGCCATCTGTTCCTCGCTGAGTCCAATGGATTCTCCCATGGCGATTCGCTTACCCAGGTATGCTTTGAATGCATCAAAGTTCTGTAAAATCTGTTCTCTTTCTTCCGGTGCAATCTTCTCAATTGCATTGTCCACCTTGTCAGTAGAAACTTGGCCATCTTTATGGATGACATGATTTTGTTCACTCATCTGAATAACCTCCTTGAAAGTAATCGTTCATTGGATTCATGAAACATGTGTAACAATAACCGGTTATCTATAATATAAACGGCTTGACCAAGATTAATCAGTCCATTTCTATCCTGTAAGTGTCCTGATCTTCGAGCATCACGTTTCAAATGAGTTCCAGTGGTTAATCGTTTACATATACGTAATGGTGTTTGGATATGTTAAGAAACACCTGAACATTACGGAACAAGGAGGGATTTCCCATGAGCGACAAAGCCAAACATGAGAAAACAAATGATGAACTTGAACCAGGCGTGAACACGGTTATCCACCCAGACAAGCAGAATCCCGGGCCAACCGATATGATTGAAGGTGTCGTTGGCGATATCGTAGAAAACATTCGCAAAGATTTCTCACATGATTCGAAGGACAAGACGCCTTCTTCCAAGTCAACGGATTCATCAGACAAATAAACGTAATCCTCTTCTCCCTAGCAAAAGATAGCTCAAAAAGTCCTCCTGCCATAGCATGGCTTGGGAGGACTTTTTGGTAATGAAAATTAAATAATCAACCTCATATTAGGAGGTGAATTTCAAAGTGAATCCTTTGTCATCTGCTGTAACGCCTTATGAATCCAGATCGCGGCAATGGAACCCTCACCCATCGCAACCGTTGCTTGCTCTGCATGTAAACCCAGATCCCCGGCAATCCATACATTCGTCGCTGCCTGTAAGCTGCGCGGATCGGCTTCTACATGTTTATTATCTGCGATTACAGCTCCCAGCTGCTCTGCCAATTCATAGTGCACCCGATTGCCTCCAAAAGCGATAAAACCACGCTCCGACTCAAAGATCTGTCCATCTTCGGTCAGAACACCAGTGATATGTCCATCCTCAATCTGTTGCACTTCCTGAACCGCTGCTTCCAGATAACGAACGCCCGCCTCTTTCATGCTACGATGAAGCTCTGCAGATATGGGGGCCTGCTCATGATTGATATATAACAGATCATTCGTACGTTGAATTAAAATCATCGCCATATTGGCACCTGCTTCACCAGATCCCAACAGAACTGTACGTTGATCCTGGATCTCATAGCCGTCGCAATCAGGGCAGACATAGACTGTTCGGCCAAGCGTAGGGGTTAATCCTGGAATGTCCGGAACTCTATCTGAAAGCCCCGTTGCTAATAGCACGGTTTTACTTCTATATTCAGATCCTGAAGTACCGAATAATTGAATCTGCTCACCCTGACGGCCCGCTTTAACGATACGGTCTTTCTCAAAAGATACACCGGTTCGTTCTGCCTGCAACCTGCCTCGGGCACGGAGTTCTTCACCGGACACCCCATCGGGGAACCCAAGAATATTATGATACGTCCGACACAACGTCGATCTACCCTCTCCCGCATCGATCACCAACACCTGATGGGCCGAATAACGTCCAAGCTGAATGGCTGCCTGAAGCCCTGCGAGCCCTCCACCTACGATTATGCAATCAACCTCTCGCATGCTCCTTCTCCTCCTGAACTATATACATTGAAACTAAAGAATATTTACACTGATCACTCCGATGACAGAACAACCTTCCGATCGCTGTTATCCCCAGATTTTTTGAATACCTTTTGCAAAGGGTAAATCCGGGGATAAGCGTATGCTTTCGATGCAGCTTTCTTTCAGAAAGCTTTTAGGCGCACGCTTCGCTTCTTCAGGCTCTTTCTGTCCTCTCCGTTTTGTGTAACTGTTTAGCTCAATATATATATATTTGTCCTTATATACATTAAACCGTTCAGTCAAACTTAACGCGTCCTCTTATTGCTTATCTTATACCAAAATAAACAGACCCAAACCATCCGCTGGAATCACGGTTCGTTTGAGTCTATCAGATTCATGAATATTTAGAAGTTATATGATTCAAATCGTGATGCATTCGAAATGGCGTTCCATACATCGGCTGTTTCGCCGCCCATATACCAGTATGCCAGTCCAGCAATCTGCCGTTGCTCACTCATCAACACTTTAGCTGATAACGAACGGCTTTCCTCTGCCCATATATATCTTGGCATACCGTTACTGTTGTACCCAATAATATATTGAACCAGACTCGCATCCCATCGTCTTACAGATCCCGTGGCATGTGCACGCGTTCCCTGTTCTGCCAGTGTAATGTCCCAGGAGCTAGCTGCCGGATTGACTGAAGACCAGTCTCGTGTATATAGCGGCAAGGCCAAAATCGTTTTGGCACGTACTACTTCAGAGAGCATAGTATCCAATGCCTTTTCCACCCATGGAAGAGACGCCACTGATCCTGCTTTCGGATCACCGTTCCAGTGTTCCTCGTATCCCATCAGCACCATATAATCCGATACAGCACCCAGTTTGGCATAATCAAATGCATCCGTCCAATCTGTACCGAGGTCTGGTGATACATCCACAGACACTACTGCACCCAGTGCGTGCAACGTAGCCGTCAAGGAGGTGACAAATGCCGTTAACCCTTCACGATCCGCTGGATCAACATTCTCGAAGTCCACATTAATGCCGTCCAGTTTATAAGTTTTGACATAAGCGGCTACCTGTGAGATCACTGCCGCTCGGTTGACCGAACTGGATAACATCTGATGGGTGAGTGCCGAATCTGAACGATTCCCAAGCAATGGCCATAGCTGCCTGTCTGTGGCGGATGCCCAGGAGATCAATGCCGGGTCGGCGTGATCTGTTACTTTCATACTGCTGTTCAGGAAAAACCAGCGCGGGACCAGCGTATTCACTTCAGACTGCTCCACTTGCTTCTTGAATTCAGCTGTAGTGGAGTTATATTGCCACCCCAGCTGAACGCCGAGCTCATCCCCACGTTGTAACTGCTCAGACCATGTTTTCTTTTGTAAAATGGCATCGAGCATTACGGCTGCTTCTTCGCGAGTTACCTGATCATGTGGTCGGAACACGCCCCCGCTTCCCTTCATCAGTCCAAGCTGATATACCGTCTGCACATAAGGGCGTGCCCAGTCCGAGATATCATCTGCGTCAAAATAGGTTGAAGACAAGAGTGATGTCTCTACGGGTTGTTGTTTTAACATTCGAACAAGTAAAGCAGCCGCTTCTTCACGCGTAATGGAAGCATTAGGCTGGAACGTTCCCTGACCCTTACCCTCCAAAATAAAAAGATTCGTCATGGCGGCAACGTTACCGTAATACCAAGCATTCATGCTTATATCCTGATAGGGATTAATATTATTTTTAACCGGCTTCAAACCTAGCAATCTCACCGCAAATGTCGCAAATTCTGCACGAGTAACGGCTTTCTTCGGTTCAAACGTAGTCTCTGACGTACCGGCAGCAATGCCTTTGTCCACCAAATGTGTAATGGCATCCTTGGCATAACTGGTACGCGTATCCTGAAACTGTTGCTGTACGCTTGCAGCCTGAACGGGAGAACTGTATCCAGCCACCGATCCAAGAGCTAATATCCCGCATAAAGCCATTTTCCATAAACGTTGGTTCGTTATGTCTTTTAATCTATTATTCACATCAAAAAGCCTCGCTTCATTGGATTACGATCAACTATCATCGTATCAAATTGAAGCGAGGCCGTATGTGGTTAAATGTTGGGAAATGCGAAGCTTACTTAAATCAATTTCATAACTCATTAAAATGAATTTATGTAACTAGATATAGACAAATTGAAACATTTTGATCTATATCTAGCCTTGATTGAAGCAGCTAAAGGTATTATGAAATTGATTTATTTGTGTACTTTTACGCGCTCTTCAATTGGTTGGAATTCTTTCTCACCTGGTGTTGCTGTTGGTTTACCAAATGGCATCTGAGCGATCAATCTCCAGTTCTCAGGAATGTTCCATTCTTGTTTAACCTTCTCGTCAATCAATGGGTTGTAGTGCTGCAAAGATGCACCCAGACCTTCTTGTTCCAAAGCAGTCCAGATTACCAGTTGCAACATACCGTTGGATTGGTTAGCCCAGATCGGAAAGTTATCTGCATAAGCTGCAAAATTTTGTTGAAGCTGTGCGATCACATTGTTGTCCTCGAAGAAGAGAACCGTACCATAGCCACTGCGGAATCCGGTCATTTTCTCAGCTGTGGATTTGAAGGCTTCTTCATTACCTACCACTTCACGCAAAATTTCTTCTGTGTGATTCCACAATTTATCATGTTGTTCACCGAGCAATACAACGGCACGAGATGTTTGTGAGTTAAAGGAAGTTGGTGTATATTTCACCGCTTCTTCTACGATTTCCTGGATTTTAGCATCCGAAATTGTAGATTCCTTGCTGATTCCGTAATAAGATCTTCTGTTTTTTAATGCGTCAAAAAAAGTAGTCATTATTATTCGCCTCCCAAAATTGTTTTTCATTTGCCAACATAGTAACTATAATATAGTAACATACATTAGTCAACAAACTATTTTATTTTCACTAAATATACATTCACCGAAAAATACTTCAACCTAATTGCGCAAAACAGCAATTGGAATTATCCTTCGCTCGCCTTTTTGCGATAATCCGCCCGGTATTTCTCTTCGGTAGACGAGTTGCTTTTCGTCTGATCTTTATTCTTCTCTTCCTGAGCCTCCATATTCAGATCTTCCATCGGAATTGGATCTACAGTCTGTTCTTCTTCATGTCGGTCAAGCAAACTTTCTTGCTCCGTCTCATATTGTTCGGGATTGTCATGGGATCGTTCCTGACGGGTATCGCTGTTATTCTGATCCGGTGTGCGCTCTTTCATTCATGATCGCCTCCTCTGGTTTCATTACCCTTTCTTTACCTGTTCTGCCTGTCCTCTAAACAAGGTGATGTGCATTTCCTGAAAGAAAATCAACAAAAAAAGCCAACCAGACAAGCTGGTCAGCTCACAGAAGACTTCTATGTTTGGCGATGCAATTGGGAACGATACAGATCAGGCGAACATCCGACACTTTGTTTGAACATCCGGCTAAAATGCGAAAGGCGTTTGAAACCGGACAATCGACTCGCTTCTGTCACGGTGATTTCCGGCTGGAACTGAAACAACAGCTTCGCCTGATTGATGCGACGGTCATACAGATATTTGAATATCGTCAGCCCTGTCATTTCCTTGAACATGCCTGCCAGATATGGCTTCGACAGATGTAATTCCAGTGCCAAATCATCCAGACCAATATCCTTCATATAGTGCGTATCCACATAACGGATAATGTGCTGTATATGCCGCTCCCTCTCCGATGAAGGAAGGTGTTCTTCCACATTGCCCTGGCAGATCTCTGCTACAAAATACAACAGATCACACAACCGCACATTCATGCGCTCCTGTCTGTAACTGGTCTGACTTTGAGACAGTCGATGAAGATCATGCAATAGCGCTTCGAATTCAGAGCGGGTCTCTCCTGTCAGATTGACTCGGCAATTTCTGAGTTCTTCAAATGGCTTCAGTACTTCAACCATGCGGTCCGGATGCAGGTTGCTGCGAATGGCAGACGGATCAAAATGCAGTGTGCTTCGCTCATAAGCACTGCCGGGTTTCGGATGCGGTCGATGAAGAGTCAAGCCATGCATCAGCACCAGATCACCCGGCTCCAGGTTGTATACCCGGTCTCCTATGATATAGGTACATTCTCCAGCATGAAAATAATAAATCTCATAGTGTGGATGTGAATGGAATCCATCTGACTTGCCCGGGTTATACGTACTGGTGGAACGGTAGCTATACTCCAGTGGAGCACTAAATTGCATCATACTCGGCACATTCATGCACCTCCTGTTCGGGAGAGGGAAATGACTCGGTCATGCCCCTATAGGATATATGAAAGTGAAATTATAGAAGCTGTTTAATACTTTCTTGAATCTCGTCGATGGAGTCGATCGGTTCGAAGCGTCTGACCACCCGACCCTCTGCATCAATGAGGAATTTCGTGAAATTCCATTTGATCGCATCTCCATGTAACCATTCTGGTGCTTTATCGGCCACCATCAATTTTAATAGTTTAGCCTGTATATCTGTCTCATCAAAGCCAGCAAAAGGACCTGATCTTTTCAAAAAGTCGTAGAGTGGGTGTGCCGCCTCTCCATTCACATCCAGTTTGGAGAACATCGGAAATTTCACACCATAGTTAATCTGACAGAAGGATTCTGCTTCCGAACTGCTTCCTGGCTCCTGCTCTGCAAACTGGTTGCACGGGAAACCAATAATCTGAAGCCCTTGATCCTTGTACTGGTCATACAGTTTCTGCATGTCATCGAACTGGTGCGTATATTTACATTTACTTGCCGTGTTTACGATGAGCACAGGCTTTCCTTCATATTGATAGAGTGGGAAACGCTCTCCACTGGTTCTGGTTACGGTAAAGTCATAGATGGTTGGCATAAGTCTAGTGCACCTCGCGATAGTTATGTAGTCATATAGAATCATATGATTTTATATTATATACGAAGTTTGAACTATTGTATTGGGGAAAGAATTGATCGTTCAGATTAGACTCAGAGATTTTCAAAATATATCGATTACTCAACTGCTCTAATACTCATAACATATTTGGTTCTGGGCAGATACTTTATTTCCAGCGTTTTATCACGATCTTTCCAGGCAATATCCCGAGTGTTAATCAATTCCATTTGATTTATTTCGATGGTTTGTTCCCTCCATTTCCTGCCCATGGACCCTATATAGTTCGGTTTACCTGTTATTGTTTCATAATCTTGGGAGAGATAAGGACCTATATCCTGGATACCCGACACTGTCTTAGGAGCAAAAAGTAATATCAAGCTGATACCAAAAATAATGCAACAGCACTTGAAAGATATTCGTTTTACGATGTTTATTATTTGCTTCATGCCATGAAACAACCCCATACCAAGTGCAAATACTCCAAATACTACTCCAATCAAATTTAAAAAGATCCAACTAGGAAAAAAGGTTAGAAAGAACGAGGAAATACCACACAATACAAAAACAATAAATATGACTATACTCAGCTTCAACAACATCCTCTTCCTTCATTTAAAAGTGTCCCATGAATCCCGATAAAATCACTGCAAAGCTACATATATATCAATCTCATTGCTGGCACTTTCCGGTTGATAACGCTCATCCCAAATTTCAAAATCATAGTCTTTGGGTTCATGTCCGTTCTCACAGATCCACTGTCCATAGACATAATCGTATGTATCACCAATCTCTGACTCAACTCCTCGATGCGTGCACGTCACATATTGGCTGTCAGGGACGTCATGACTTATCATCTCGGATGGGACATTCTCCAAACTAGTTACTTCATATCCCAATAGATGTGTAAATTTATCAGTCTTTGCGTTGAAATCTTCATTGATCGGGTACATCTGCATCAACATGACATTATCATTTTTTCGATGTTGAATTTCATCTTTTCTCTCAACAAGCTTATGATAGTGGCTCTTGCCCAGCCCCGATTCGAACTCTTCTACAGTCGCTTCGATTAAGTATCCTACAACGTGAAAAGCGGGCAATGTAATGACTTTCATTTCCATAAAAATCTCCTCCAATGGATAAACTCTGATCATGGATTAATTCTCCCTTTCAACAGAAAACCCTTCTGCCGCGAAAATCTCCTCGTTCAGCAAAAGGGTAATATTATAGGATCACAGTGATAGCAGCTTTAACCCTTCACTGCACTTCCAGCCACGCCCTGGATAATGTAATGCTGTCCCACCAGAAAAACGATAATCATCGGAATAATGCCTGCCGTGGCAGCGGCCATCATGCCATTGTAGTCCACATTGTTCTCCAGAATAAAGTTCTGCAATCCGAGCGGTACGGTGTACAGGTCTTTGTCGATCAGGAACACGAGCGCGTTCTCATAATCATTCCAATGCCAGGAGAAGTCTATGATCGCTAGTGTAGCCAGCGCAGGCTTCGCCAGTGGCAGTATCAGCCTGAAGAATATACGCAGGTGTCCAGCACCGTCGATGAACGCCGCTTCCGAGATCTCCGATGGCACCGACAGGAAGAACTGTCGCAGCATAAACACCCCAAAGATTGTGAACATTCCAGGCAGGATCAAGGCCCAATGCGTATTATATATGCCGACCCACTCAAACATCAGAAACTTGGGTACAAAAAGCACCTGTGGCGGCACCATCATCATCGAGAGATAGATCAGGAACAGTGTCTCCCGACCTTTGAATTGAATCCGTGCGAAGCCATAGGCTGCAAAAGCTGAGAGAAATACAGCTCCGACCGTGCTAATTAGCGATATTTTCAACGAGTTCAGATAATACGTCGCAAAGGTATCCGCTCCGCTCCAGACCTTAATGTGGTGCTCCCAGTTCAGGCTGGAGGGTATCCACTGGATGGGATAGGTGAATACGTCCGCAGGAGATTTGAACGACGTGCTGATCATCCAGATGAACGGCATAATCATCAGTAAGGCAAAACCGGCCATAAGAAGCGTCAGTATGATTCTCCGAATCTGCGTCAAGGACTCCATGCGAACTTTAGGTGATTGCGGAGCTGTGGGCTTCGCGTTCGTGGCAATTGGTTTCTCCATAACGATTCCCTCCCCTCCTTAATAGTGAACCCAACGTTTCTGACCGAGCCACTGCAATACAGTGAAGATCATGATGATGGCAAAGAGCGCCCAGCTAATGGCGGCAGCGTATCCCATCTCGTAATATCGGAAGGCATTTTGATAAATAAAGAGCGACAGCACGGTTGTGCTGTTCCCTGGCCCACCCTGGGTAATCGCCTGAATGATACCAAAGTTCTTGATGGTCATAATCAGCCCTGTAATCAGCAGCAAAAAGGTAGTCGGGCTTACAAGCGGCCAGATTACTTGGCGTATCGTCTGCCAGGGACGGGCTCCATCAATACGTGCAGCCTCAACC
Organism: Paenibacillus amylolyticus; assembly: GCF_001570725.1. Taxonomy (GTDB): domain Bacteria; phylum Bacillota; class Bacilli; order Paenibacillales; family Paenibacillaceae; genus Paenibacillus; species Paenibacillus amylolyticus_A. The sequence continues at coordinate 1,358,081 of NZ_BCNV01000001.1, read as the reverse complement.
AATTCCTCCGGGATTTCCTGCAAAGCTGCCAGATAAATAATCATGTTGTAACCCAGCATGAACCAGATCCAGATGATATCAATCGCATACATGGACCACTCCGTTGTCGATAACCAGCCGGGTGGATTCGTAATACCGATCCCGCGCAAGAAACCGTTAATCGGCCCCGACGTTGGCTGGAACAGCAGCATCCAGACAAAGGCGATGGCAACACCGCTGGTGATATAGGGCATGAAATAGAGGGCACGCAGCGTTTTTTGCCAGTACACGGACTTGTTCAGCGCTACAGCCACGATAAATGCCAACCCCATTGATACCGGAACAGCTAACAGAAAGACAAATGTATTTCGTAGCGCCACGCCAAACAGATCATCATTCAACATTCGGCGGATATTGTCCAGCCCGACGAAATTCGTCTCCGGGCTCATGAATTTATAATCGGTGAACATGAGATAGAACGAATAGACAGCCGGTATAATAAAAAACAACAGCACGCCAATCATATTGGGCCCAATAAACAGATACCCGAGCCTGCTCTGCCGTTTCATCCAGGATTTATGCATATGCTCCCCCACTCCTTAACATCTGTTCTGGAATTAAGCATAACAAGATGTCCTCTAACATTTAAGGAACATAACCCTGTACCTGATATCACAGATATATGCATTTCGGCATTGCCTTTGGGGAGGGAAGCAACATGGAATTGTTCTATTTCCTTTAGCCCGGAAAGCCCTAGCTAATGCCATACATCTAATGCTCTATTGTTCTATTGCTTATATAGAAAAACCGTCCCATTGGGGACGGCCTTTGGACTCATCGCTTTTGCATTCTATTGATTCTGCTTCAGCCAGTCATTATGGCGTTTGACCATGTTCTGTACCGTAATTTCTGCAGTCTGGTTACCAAGGAAGAACTTTTCATACTCCTGTGCACGCAGATCGACCACCTCTTGTGCAATGCTGCGGACAAACGTAGGTGTCTCGTCACCATACAACACAAATTCCAGTGACTCTTTATCATAGGAATCGGCATAATCACCGAGCAGATGATCAATAGCAGTCTGTTGATCGACCGCATTCGAGGAAGGCAGACGTCCACCCGCAGCCATTGGCATCATACCCCCATCGGCGTACCATTTCAGGAACTCCCATGCAGCTTCTTTATTTTTCGACTTGGAATTAATCGCGATAAAGTCACCCAGTCCTCCGCTCTTCACCATATCTGCTTCCTGTTCAGCCAGTCTCGGTACAGGGGCAAAAGCGATTTTCCAATCCCGAGGGAACTCGGTCATGTTGTTCGATGTACGGATCAGCCATTCGCCAATGTTGATCATGGCAGACTCACTGCCAAGGAACATGTTCTCCACCGGCATTTTAGAAGTCAGCTGCTCCCCGAGTGGAGGGGTCGTTGCATCCTCCTTCATCATTCCGTTCAACGTCTCCAGCCATTTGGTAACGAGTGGATCATCGAGGTTGGAAGTACCGTCTGCCTTAACATAGCCGTTCTTCACCAGAACGGAATCAAGCGGATCTACATAGGAAGCGGTATGCTGCACCAATCCGTATTTGAAGCCAGCAGCCTTCAGCTTGAGTGCATATTCACGGGCTTCATCCCATGTCCAGGCTGTTGGTACACTCAGTCCGGCCTGATCAAGCGCTTTCATATTTAAAGCGAAGAAGGCAGCATTTTTCTTGGTCGGCATCCCGTAATATTTGCCGTCCACTTTCCAGGAAGCCGCATCTTCACCCATTTTCTCATCAATGTTGTAGTCGGTGAACTCGCCCAGATCCAGTGCTGTTCCACCCTTGATACGTTTATCCAGATTCGTGAGGGTGTAGTTGACATATAAATCAACGTTCTGCCCCGTGGACAGCGCCGTATCCAGCTTCAGGTTGCCATCATCGTCATTCACAAACCGCACATATTCCACCTGAATATCAGGATGCTCCGCATTCCAGGTATCCACCACTTCCTGTGGACCATTCTCGGGCGGTACCGCGCCCCACATGGTGAGCTTCACTTTTCCACCTGCCGCTCCACCTCCGTTATCTCCACCGTTCGTTTCATTTTTACCTACACAGCCGGCAAGCAAGCCCAGCATCAGCGCACCTACGATTAATCCCGTTAATCCTTTTTTGATTCTCATCTGGTCACATGACCTCCCTGAATTGAAGTGTACCTTCCGTTACATCGTAGCAGGGACCTTGCTGGGTTCATAAGATACATATCCATGATTCGAATTGAACAAAAATACGGATTTACTTGTGCTTGACTGAGCACTCAATACACATATTCCTTCTACTCATCCTGTGAGTCACGAGCGATGGCGATACTGGCTGGGCGTGCAACCGGTCCAACGCTTGAATATTTTGATGAAATAATTATCGCTTCCGAACCCTACCCGGTAACCAATCTCCTGTACAGGAAGATCCGTCTCGCGCAAGTATTCAGCCGCTTTCTCCATCCGTACCCCGTGTAAGTAGTGAATGAGGGTATGACCGGTTTTCTTTTTGAACAAAGCACTCACATAATTCTCGCCCATCATCACATATCGTGACATGGATTTGACGGTAATGTCCTGGTCGTAATGCTGTCCAATGTACTCAATAATTTTACTAATCTCCGGATGCTTCACATTCGGCTCACGAACAGGTGTGAACGGAAGGTCCGTCTCAGGCGGGGGCGCTGAAGAGACCGTCAGAGAATTAGGCGAAGCAGGCGATGATGTAATTAACGGAGATGGAGATGGCACTTCATGATGGTCTGCCTCCGTTCGTACTTCCGCCGAAGCTCCCAGTTCCGCACTAACTTTACGGAGTGTATCACGCAGCGAATTCACACTCATGGACAGCTTCAGAATATAATTCGAAGCCCCATATTCCATCGCACGGCGCACATATTCGAACTCCCCCATACAGGTGAGCATCACAAACTTGGTCTTTAACCCGGCCTGACGGGTCTGTTTGAGTAATTCCAGACCATCCATACCCGGCATGACAATATCGGTCAGCACCAAATCCGGTGTGTCCTGTATGATCATCGCCAGCGCTTCGGTCCCATTACCGGATTCTCCGATGACCGTGAAGCCCAGCTCTTCCCAGGAAATAATCTCTCGCACCGACTCCCGTACAAATACCTCATCTTCTACAAGCAATACCTTCCACATGTTCAGGATTCCCCTCTCTAGTCGTCCGGGACGTGTCTGAAACCTCCGAAGCGCGAGTTTTCAGACACGTCTCTAGTCAGACCGCTTCTGTACGTAAGGCGTCGACAACAAAAAAGGAATGCTGAACCTCACTAATGTCCCTGGTTGATTATCCATTATTTCAAGTTTACTTTGACCTTTGAACAATAACCGCAATCGTTCCCTGAGGTTGGATAGGCCGATTCCCGGACGCGTCCGGGTTACCTGCTGACGCCGGGATTCCTCCATTCCGATTCCGTTGTCTGCCACCTCCAGCATCAGTGTTCCTGTGTCTTGCCTATATATGCTGATACGGATCTGACCAAGCTGCTCCTGTGGTCCAACACCGTGGTGAATGGCGTTCTCGACCAGTGGCTGCAAGCTCAGCTTGGGCACCAGTGCGTACTCCAGCTTATCGTCAAATTCACAAGTCACCTCGAAGCTATCGCGGTAACGAATCCGCTGGATATGAAGGTAGGCTTGAACCAGTTCGATCTCATCCTTCAGGTAAACCAATTCGACCTGTGAATTCAAGCTGACCTCCAGCAATTTTCCCAGGGAAACACACATCTCTGAGATTTCTTCATTCCCGCTGCGGATCGCACTCCATTTCATTGTATTCAATGTGTTCAGGAGAAAGTGCGGATTCATCTGAGCCAGGAGCATATGAAAATGTACCGCTTCCTTCTGGCGTTCCTCCGTCTTGAGCCTATTGATCATCTGATTGGCATCATCCAGCATCGTATTAAACGTACGTGTCAGTTCCAGTACTTCTCCACGGCTGTGGCCCTCAGGAATACGAATCTTGAGGTTTTTGCGGACAACCTCCTTCATCTGTTTCTGCAGATGCGACAAAGGGCGTGTGAACGTTGCCGAAATCATAAAAGCCATCAGCACAAATGCGCCTGTGAAGCCAAAAAAGGTCAGAAAGTAACGTTGCTTAAGCTCAGATATCTCTGTAAACAAAATGGAAAGTGGAATGCGATTCACCATATACCAATCCAGTGATTCAATGTACACGTAGTTAATCAGCGTATCCGAAGCTGGATCAGTTAGATACGCCTGTGCCGGATGAAGAGCTATTTCACGCGTAACTTCCGGGGAAAGCGTAGCTGTTTTGGATGAACGGGCGATGGTCTCCCCGCTACCTGTAATCAGAAAGTACTCCCGGTTACTCTGTGAATCCTTCAGCATCGTTTGGAACCAGTAAGAGTAATCAATGCTGATCCGAGCCAGTCCGTAGCGCTTGCCGCCGCTATCTTTCATGTAGGCATACAGCGACAACAGGTACGGGCTGGAGGATAACTCCTTGAGCACATGGTTGGTATCCCGTGCATCCCAGCGATAGAAAAGTTCTTCCGGTTGAAGCGGGGGCGCATCTGCACCCCCTTTTGGGATCGTTATTTCTCCAAGACGCTCGCGGAATTGCTCCAGATAGGGGCCATACGCCAGTGCTTTTTTCGGCAAATACGAAGTGTAAACGCTATCATGAAAATCCAGCAAGGTAAAGTACACCGAAGGATTATATAGAAAGAAACTGTTATTGATCATCTTGAACTTCTCTTCCACCAGCGCCTTGTTCTCAAGCGGAGTACGATTGTCCGGGGAGGTGAGCACACTTCTTACCGCAGAATCCTGTTCCAGAAAAATGAGCGTTTTGAAGGCGATACTCATCTGATCCTCCAGAGAGCGGTACATCTGCACCAGCTGTTCATGACTCTGTTCACTGATTTTCTGCTCGACCAAGGATTCAATCTGCTGATAATTGTAGACATTCAATGCACTGAACGGCAAGAGAATTAACAACACAAATGCACCGAACAGACGGTACCTGAGCCGCTGTGGCAACCAACTCTTCCAGTTTGGCTTCTTCATTCCTTTGCGCTCGCTCCCCTACAATTAATGACCCCATTATAGCACCTGCCTGCCATTTACAGCCGGGGGCGAATGATTTGCATGGATTTGTGATATTCGTTGCCTGCTTTCGTGTGAAATGCACAGATATGTTCTATTGGTGTAAAAAAGAAATAAATGGATGAAATGAGTGGATGGATGGCTAGATAGACGAGACGCTTCACCTCATACTTGATGTCTTCTCCGATACTCCGAGGGACTGATTCCTATGGTGGACGAAAATACACGGCTCAGATAAAATCCGTTCTCATACCCACATCTCTCGGCTATCTGCGTTAGGGTGAGACGGCTATCTGCCAGCAAGGCTTTTGCCTTTTTGAGACGGATCGCTTTCAGATAATCGGATGGTGTTTCTTGAAAGGCCTCCCGGAACCTTCGGGTGAACTGAACTGGACTCAAAGCCAGACGCTCGGCCAATGCTCGGAGACTGACCGCCTCTCCTGCCCACTCCTCCAACAAAACTGCCGCTTCAGCCATGAGAGCATCTTCCGTGAACTTTCGTTCCATCAGACTGCTCTGTCTCTGCTCCCATTGATACAATTGCCACAAATCCATCATCAAATGGGTCTTCCATCCTGTTGTAACTGCATCGTTCTCCTCGCTCGCCTGACGCAGATACGCATACGTTGAAGCTAGCCGCTTCGTATCATTAATCTGCGATTTTCCGATTGGCGGTAGAAGGCACTCATCCTCTGCGGCGTCACAAGTGAACTGCATATAGTGAAACGTCAGCGGGGTTATCGTCTCTCTGCGAAAAGGCACGTGAGGTGGACACAACACCAGATCAGCAAAACCCGCCTCTCCGGTCTGCCCCCCAATCTCGTAACGGAATACGCCCTCTTCAACGGCAAAGACCACCCAAGCGTCGTAGATATCTTCTGCCAACGCAAATGCAGCTTTCTTCTTCCAGTAGATGTGATTAAGGAGGTCCATGACACACCTGCCTTTGCTGTGAAATAAAGTATATGCTCGATGATAATATAGTGTATTTGAAAAGTAAATATATAGAACTAATATGAAATTATAGATATGAAATATGAGCTTAGGCTCCTTTACATTCAATGAGAGAGGTGTTCTTATGAAACACGAACTCGTTAAACCGGATATCACCGTCATCGGGGGTGGGCTTGCTGGCGTATGCGCGGCTATATCTGCGGCACGACTGGGCCAACAAGTCGCGTTGGTGCAAAATCGACCCGTTCTCGGCGGCAATTCCAGCAGCGAAGTACGCGTGTGGGTATGCGGCGCTACCGCCCACGGGATTAACCGTTATGCCCGCGAGACAGGCATCATGGGGGAACTGTTTGTAGAGAATCAGTATCGTAATCCGGAGGGCAATCCTTATCTATGGGACTTGGTTATTCTGGAAGCCGTTCGAGCTGAACCCAACATTACTCTGTATCTAAATACCGATGTACATGAAGTCGAGGCCACTGGGGATGGCGAGGAACGCATGATCACCTCCGTTACCGGATGGATGATGGGCTCTGAGCGCAAAATCCGATTCGAGAGTCAGATCTATCTGGACTGTACGGGCGATGGACTGGTGGGCTTCCTGGCTGGAGCTAAGTTCACACTCGGCCGGGAAGCCCGCAGCGAATTTGGTGAAGAATGGGCGCCAGAGGTGGCTGATCAGATCACGCTGGGCAGTACGCTCCTCTTTTATACCAAGGATACGGGTGCACCTGTCCGTTATATCCCGCCTTCTTTTGCCAAGGATATCACGCAGACGAGCATTCCGATTCGCCGGGTCATTCGCAGCGGGGATTCCGGTTGTCATTACTGGTGGATCGAATGGGGCGGTGAACATGACACCGTTCATGACAATGAGCTGATCCGTGATGAGCTGTGGTCCGTGATCTACGGGATCTGGGACTATATCAAGAACTCCGGCAAGTTCGATGCAGACCATATGACTTTGGAGTGGATCGGTTCGCTACCTGGCAAAAGGGAGTACCGCCGCTTCAAGGGTGACTATGTGCTCACCCAGAACGATATTATCAGCCAGCGGGAGTTCCCGGATGCCGTTGCCTTTGGCGGCTGGTCCATTGACCTGCATCCCCCGCAGGGCATGTACGCCGAAGCGAGCGGCTCGAAGCATATGCATGCCGATGGCATATATCACGTGCCGTTCCGCTCGTTGTATTCCGCGAATGTGCGGAATATGCTCATGGCCGGACGCGACATCAGCGCTTCGCATGTCGCCTTCGGCACGACGCGCGTCATGGCCACATGCGCGGTCATCGGCGAAGCCGCGGGTACGGGCGCGGCGCTCTGCGCGTCCATGGGGGTGTCGCCGCGCGAGCTGCACGCGAGGCATCTTGCGGTGCTGCAGCAGACGTTGCTGCGGCAGGACGCTTCCATCATCGGGGTGCGCAGCCACGATGAGCTGGATCTGGCCCGGCGTGCCAAGGCTACAGCCTCCAGCACGCTGACGGGCATCGCTCTTGAGCAGCCTGGCGAGACGTACCCGTTGGTTACGGATGTTGCCCTGCTGCTGCCTGTGCATCCAGTGCTCAGCGGTCTGGAGCTGCTGCTGGATGCATCCAGCGATACCGTGCTGACGGTAGAGCTGTGGGATACGGGGCGTAAGGAGAACTACGTCCCGCATTCGTTACAAGTTACGGCGACCGTTAACGTGACGGCGGGAACCGCCCAGTGGGTGAAGCTTCCGCTCGAATGGCGACCGGAAGAACCGCAGAATGCTTTTATCATCATCAAGGCGAATGCATCCGTCACCCTCTACCATTCCACGGAAGCACACAGCGGGGTGCTGATCTTCTTCAGAACGGAAGATAACCATGTGTCCAAAAATTTGGAAGACCACGCCACGGATCAGCCTGTCGTATTATGGTCCATGCAAGGGTTGGCGCGTCAGCCGTTCTGCTCTCGTACCCTCTCTGAGACCATGGCCTATTCAGTGGACAACACAGTCAACGGTTACCATCGCCCGTTCGGAGGGCCGCAGCAGTGGATGTCGCAGCCGATGCAGTCTGGCAAGCCAGAATGGGTGCAACTGACATGGGCAGAGCCACAGACCTTGGCTGAGCTGCACTTGACGTTCAACGATGATGTGAACGAGGACCTGGTTAATTTGCATCACCATCGCACAACATTCCGCGTCATGCCTGAACTTGTGCGCGATTATCGGGTGGAAGTATTGAGTGGGTCTGGGGAATGGATCGAGATTTTACGTGTAACGGAAAACCGCAGAAGAAAAATCATTCATTCCCTGAACACACCTGTGGATGCACAGGCGCTTAGGGTAAGCATTGATGCCACCAATGGCAGCAGGTACGCGGAGTTGATCGAGATTCGAGCGTACGGGGAATCTACACGGTAGGAGGAATCTTAGCGTATCCTTTTTTTGATAGCTGATCCTGGGTACTGGTCAACATATACAATAGATGTTTTCAGTACGGAACACACAGGTTATATGGAAATAATAACTCCCCACTTATGGATGAGATCCAAAAGCAAAGAAAACAGGTTGTCTTAACCTGCAAGACAGCCTGTTTGAACATTAATCACATATGTGCTGGCGGAGAGAGACGCGGTCTCTTTACTCAAGTAATTCAGTGTGTGTAGATAGTTTGTCGAGTTATTCTATTGATCCGGATAGGTTTCTTTGAGAAACCGGACAGACTGCACAATTAGCGCTTTCAACACATCCAAATCGATGTCTGCTATCTTGTTGATGTATACACATGCTTTGCCTGTTGTATGTTTTCCAAAGTCCTTTAATAGATCTTCTCGCTCGCTATCCCCTGTGGCAAAATATAAACTAATCTTTGCCTTTCGTGGCGAGAAGCCCACTAGAGGTGCATCCCCTTCGTGACCCGATTCATATTTGTAATGATATGCACCCAATCCGATAATACTCGGTCCCCACATTTTTGCATCATAACCTGTCGTCTCCGTGAAAATATCTAGTAATTGATAGGCGTCCTCACGTTTCTTTGGATTCTCGATCAGCTCAATAAATTCTATGACACTTTGGTCTGTTATGGTTGTTTTGAGTTTGTACATTGAACCAATCACTCCTTCATTAGATCCAGTCATCAGATCCAGTCATCGAAATACTTTCCCAGAAAGATAAGCTCTTTCTCATAGTGTGCAAGATGACCTTCTTCTATCATTTTTATAAAAGCGAGTTCCCCCGCAGCCGCACGATCAGTCAGTGTTTTACACATAAAACGGATACGGGATATGACCCATTCCTTCAAATCTGCTGGCACACTCAACCCGTACGTAGTCATGAATAATGCAATGCGTTCTTTTCGAACAGTTCCGTGCGCCTGGCTAGTGTAAGTTACAACACCTTTTCCATCCATCTTTGGTGAAAAATCTGCGAGCGGAACGGATGTATACAAGGCATAGGCGATATCCCACATTCGCGGACCCGGACCTGCCATATCAAAATCAATAATTCCTTGAGGACGTTCACCCTTGTACACCATATTATACGGCGCAAAATCGTTATGACATACAACTTCATCTTCTGTTATGCCTGGATATCTGTTCATTGACTCTGATGTTGTTGTGAATCCAACGGTCGCATCATGGTAACTTCTCAACAGTTTAGCGATTTCTATTAAAGATTCGTCTGACCACATATCCTCTTCGATCTCAGGGTAGTCATTGCCTGGAACGATTCCTTCGAGGTAAGAAAGTATTTCTCTCCCCTGTTCATCTATTCCCAGAAATCGAGGAGTATGGTGATAACCAACTTTTTCGAGATGTAAAAGCAGTTCATGCACATATGGATTTGGTTTGGCATGCCGGCGAACCGTCTCGCCTATTCTGACCACCTGATTCACATTACCTCCTGTGAACGTTTCCTCCTGTTCGGACAATCTCATCCCTCCTAAATAAAGCTAAACTTCTTTGGTATGGGCGTGATTACGATTTTTCTTATAACTCCCCGGAAATCCCGCGACCAATAGTACAAATCCAACCAAGAACATGAAGTATACGAGTAACCCTGTTGAATTATCATTCATCTGAGCAAACTGAGGTACGTTGTTCCCCCCTGAAGCATAACCTGCTTCTACTATGGCGGCTGATACTCTTATTGAAATTCTCTCCATCGTCGCAATAAACACACTGCCAAGCATGAGAATTACACCCAAAATCTTATTAATATTGTTCATGTCACGCCTCCTTTTTTTATCCGTCCACTATTTATGAAGTTATCTCCTTAATGTCTTTCGGTTCTCTATTCCATATTCCTGCATTAATATCAACGAATCTCGTCCCATTTCATCATAGCAAATAGCGTCGTCATCACTGACGGCGCTGTTGTACGCTCTCTGAACAGTTTACGTAGCTACTACATGGTGCAGATCCATACTATTTTCGAAAAAGGCTGACCGTTCTACATGATACAGATCATAGAGCTGCTCCTTGGCATTGATGAATTGATATACATCTGGATACGCATCATTGGCTAACTTCACATATGGCAGTTTTTCTACTGCTTTTCTGGACCTTATATTTTGCTTACGAATCTTCATAAATACCGTTTTAATGTCATGTTCCAGAAACAGCTCAACGAAAAAGGCTGATTTCGCTCTTTGGCTGTAACCATTCCCAAAATACGGTGATCCAATCCATGTCGCTAAGAATCCTGTTTGATGCTCGATATGATACAGATCAATGGTACCAATAGGCTGTCCTGCTTCATTCAAAATGGTTCGGGATATCGCCGTCTTTTGCTCTTCTTCGGCCATCAATTGTTTGGTCAGGAATAGATATTCTTCATACGATTGGCATGCATAACGAACGTAAGGAGACACTGCGGGGTCCATCATTAAGCTGTACAGTGAATGGCATTCCTGCAAATCACGTTTTTTTAACATTCTGTCTACCACCTAGTCCTTTTAGTCCGCTATATCAAGCAAATTAAGTATATAAAAGGTAGTGTGGGATTTAATGAATTCTGTATATGGCTTATGTAAAATGTATTGGTAAATGTTGCTCATTTTCACCTCCCGTAGCACAAAAAAAGGCATGTCCCTTTTGCAGGGACACGCCTTTTTCACGGATACAGAAAGACAGGAAATTATTGAAGACCTTGCATGATCGCATTAATGATGTTTTGCTGCGTCACGGTATTATTTGAACGGTTAAACAAAGCGAATCCATGTTGACCGTTATGTCCGTTGTCCCAATACACAGGAACCATTTTGTATTTTTTGGCTTTTGCTGTAACTGCTTTTGCATATGCAGCACGATATACGTTGTTGGTTGAATCATACGACGTTTTATCAATCGAACCGAATTCACCAATTACCACAGGATAACCTTGAGTCACAAATTTATCGTACATGGACTTAAACTGTGCTTCCAGATAATCCTCTTGTCCCCACGTAGACTTTTTGGCAGGGTTCGTAGCTGTTGCACCCCACTGCGTGATATTACCGTTTTCCTCACCAGCGAAATCCCACGGAGAGTAATAGTGCGCCGAGATCATGATTCTCTTCTGCGAACTAGGAATTGCCGAGGATCTGAAATTATCTGTTGGGAGAACAAAGCCATAATTACCAACGGTGAAGTCAATATTGGTATTCCAGCCCGGAATCAGCAACCATCTGGCATTGTTGTTTCCTCCAGTTTGACGAACTGTATCCACAAAAATCTGATTGTAGGCATTCAGGTTGGCGTAATACGCCGAGTTCGGATTACCATAGTTGCCATCGAATACTTCGTTCATGGATTCAAAAATCAGACGGTCATTGTAGTTGCTGAACTTGGTGGCAATCTGTTGCCACACCTTTTTATACTTTTCCTTAATGGCAGTCTGATTGCCACCATTCACGAGCAGCCATCCACCTTGGACGGAATTGTATCCATCGCCATGAATATTGATGATGACATACAGACCTTCATTGTACGCATAATCCACGACTTGCTGAATTCGATTCAGCCATGCCGCATTGATTGTATAGTTGGGAGCGCTTCCAATGTTATTCAAATAGGAAACGGGAATACGAATGGATTTGAAGCCAGCAGCTTTCACTTTTTTGATTAACTCTGGAGTTACCGTAGGATTGCCCCAAGCTGTCTCATTCGGTGTACCGTTCACCGCTGCTTCCAACTGGTTGCCCAGATTCCATCCTGCACCCATCTCAGACACGATTTGTGAAGCGTCCGCTGCTGATGCTTTAGTGCTCCATCCAGTAAAGGCCGCCGCAGCCAGTAATACTAGTGCCAAGCTGCTGATGCCAAACTTCTTCCATTTTTTGAACATACCCATACCTCCGCTTATTCTATTATTTTTTAACAAGCAGTACAGTTAATCTATCAATACAGATTGAATGATTCGAGACCCGTGCCTCCCTTCCTATCGATCAAACAAATGAATTTTTCGTCTACCATCAACATAATAACACATATATGGAAAATAAAGCGATATATTTCGTGTTTATTTTCACTTATTATTACAAATTACTCCATCTATCCATTTAAGTGGATTGCTTGAATTTGTTCTCTATTAAAATCAACAATCATGATGTGATCTTGCAAGATATTGTCTCCGCACGATATTGTTGCGCCGTAATCGGATATACTGTTAAATATTATATCTACACGGTACACTTCAATCTCATTAAACCAGCCCTTATGTACCTTTTGATGAAGTTCGTTCTCATAGTATTCTCGAAAGACAATCTCACAAGTTGAAAACCATTTAACATAGTCTTCTATTTTATTAGCAATCAAATCTAATTGTGTATTCGTGGACACATATATTCGGACATCGTTTAAATCCTCATCCTGTATGGAATGTTTAAATATTTGCACTGCATTTTGCAGAACATAGCATAGGTAACTCTCATCACTCTCTTCTTCAAGCTCAATAAATGGGCTCAACAATAGGATCTCGCTCCTCTCTAGTCTTTTAAAAATAACTCTTGTAACCAGTGTACGAATTTTTCTTTCTCCTCAAACTGTGGGTAATGCGCAGACTCATTGAATACAATGAAATCTTTGATCGGTGCATCCAACACATCAAAATAATCACGTGCAGCATTCGCAGTAGTCATATAATCATATTTACCCATCACAAAATAAGTAGGAATCTCCAGATGATCAACAATATCAGGTAAATTTTGATCAAATGCTTCCTTCAGTAAGATGTCTTGTGAACTGAACATCCCTGAATAAAAGCGAATCATATCCATCCCATTGTATTCGGGATTAAACAGGAATCCTAAGATATAATCTCTATTCTCATGGATGAGCCTGGCTGCACCACCGTACTTTTGCAACAAAATTCTAGGCGTAAGTTCCTTTCCTTGCTCGATCGAGCTGCGAATTAGCTCCAGTTTTTTAACGTCCTCTGCATTACGGGCTTGTTTCGCTTGCTCGTACGTGTACTCCAAACTTTCCAGTTCGCTCTGAAGTGTGTTCGCCATCTGTCCAATGCCTATATAAGCGTGAAACTGAGTGGGTGCTTTAGCCGCAGCTTTCATCCCGATGTATGTACCAAATGAATGACCGATTAATATAACCTTCTCTTGACCTAACTCCTCAGTTACATAATTCCTTAACGCTAACAAATCATCTACTAATACATCTGTTGTCAGATTCGAGTAATCTTCAGAAAAGTGATAGGACTTTCCACTCCCACGTTGATCGTAATGCACCACAGTGAAGTGTTGCTCAAGGTCCTGTTGATACTTCCTAACATAAGGAATCTCAGAGCATCCAGGCCCACCATGCACAAAAATCAGGATTGGGTTACTCCGATCAGCACCCCTGATCATGACTTCATGTCCTGCTCCGTTAATTTCGACCTGCTCTAACATGCTGATGCTGTTTTCACCTTTAATTTTAGGTGTCCATGTAGGAAATATCAGAGCTACTACAACCATTAAAATAATACTAAATATGCTGTACTTGAGTATCTTACGTACTTTTTTGCGCATGTGACGCTCCTTAAATATCAAGTTTCATTTGCAATTCTACCAACGGTTCCTTTACCGTAATGGATACAACAATTCAACTTGTTCTTTCAGCAGGTCTTCCTGGAAGATGTAATTATGATCGGCTCCTACGATACAGAGGATTCGTTTTCCTGGATGAGCTTCAACTGTATTTTTGACTCTTTGAATCATAATCTGATTACGTACAACCCAGCGAAAGTTCTGTGCCTTCGGGTTTACCTGATACAACCATTCATATTTTTGTTTGGTTACGCTATCGAACTCATTTGAATTAAAAGGAATATCGCCGAACCTATACGTCTCCATTTGTTCCGCAAACCAGTGATCATCCCGTTGTTCAAGTTCTTGGCGTTCCTCGCCCGTATAACCGTTGAATGGATCAAAAGCATTCCACACATCCAGTTCAAACCAATCAATAGGGACAAATGGGATGTTATGCTCCTCGCACAAAGGGAATATCAAATCCCAATACTCACTGGCCGGTTCTCCCCAGTATCCTCTATCATTTTTGTCCTTCAGATACCTCAGCCAGCTCTGTGGATGAACTTCACCGCAAATAATATCTGGCTTAAACTCATGAATCACATCCTTGTAAAGGGAAAGGGAACAATGATATCGCTCCCTGAGTTCTGGATTATGAATGGTTCCGAGTATGCCAACCGTTGTCATGTGCCCAGCTCCTTTATCATGTGTATATCTTTCGGCTCTTTGTCGTAGAGTTCCTGATCAATCTCGCTTGCAATTTGACTGCCCTGGCTTCTGTAAAAGGATACCGCCGATCTCGTCTCTGTGGAGGAAATATACAGATATCGCGCTCCACGTTTCTTGACCTCTTCACTTAACTGGTTCAGAATACGTTTTCCAATACCTTGTCTTCTGTACGCCTGAGAGACATACATCAAGTCAATTTGTAATTGATTACATTCTCTTCCTCTGTATTGATGTGCCAGCACCCCGAACCCAATTAATCGATCTTTAGCAAAAGCGCCATACGCCATGCCGCCTTGTTCTAGTTGATAGACATATCGATTTTGAATCTCATCCAAAAGCTTTGCATCCCAGTTTGAGCACTCATGATTTTGTTCTAGCTCAACCAATCCGTTCTCTCTCATTTCATAAATGAGATCAATATGTTCCGAACGATCTATTTCCTGCAACTGGTTTACATCTTCAAGAGTCAATGTTCTATACGTTATCATGGTGTTGCTATCTCTCCCTTCAACAACTATTCTTTCAGAATATAATTTTTAAACCAGTGAAGTGGTAACAAGTTATCATCGGATATAATCGTTGTGAATACCGCAACCAATCCTCGCTTTTGGTTAACAAAGATATATTGCCCTCGTCCACCGCCCATACCCATAGCATAAAACGTTTTATTTTCAGCATCTTCTTCCTTGATGCTTTTCATTATGCGCCAGTGGTAGCTATATAAGGGTTCGGAAGTAAGAGAAGGACTTACACTTCTAGCAATCCAGTCAGCAGAGATGAGTTGTTTAGAATTCCACTCCCCATTCTGAGCGTATAACACCCCAAACTTCAACATGTCTTCGATCTTCATTCGCAAACCAAAACCACCTATGGCAATCCCTTGTGTATCCTGATACCAATGGAATTCGTTAATACCTAGAGGTGCAAATAAGTTCTTTTTTGCAAATTCCGAAGTGTTGATACCAGTCGCCTTCTGTAATATGGCGCTAAGTATATGAGAACTTCCGCAACTATATTTCATTTGGATTCCTGGTTCGAATTCAACAGGTTGTTCAAGAACAAATTTTATCCAATTCTTAGATGGAATCATAGCTTCATTCCCTGGATAGTGCAAGCCCGAGGACATCGTTAATAGGTGCTTAATCGTAATCCCCTTTTTGCTGTCATCCAGATCGTTAAAATAATTCACAATTGGGACATCCTCATTCTCAATGTAACCCTGCTGTATAGCGATTCCCACCAATGCGGAGAGCACACTTTTTGTAATTGAATTCACTTTATGTTGTTTTTCTTTCGTTTTTCGATTTCGATAAAATTCATATTGAATTGAGTTTTCTCGGTATATCATGCAGCTCTCCGCTTTATTTCGTTTTATCTCTCTTTCGAGATCATTAAATTCAGTAATATAAATGACTCCCTTCTCCTATGATTCAAAGCTCCAATACGGTTATTAACTCATCATGACAGATCTCGCCGTTGTCAACGAAACCAAAGCTTTCATATAATTTTTTCGCGCTGACATTTTCGGGACTATAAGAAATCCAGCAATATTGTGCAGGTCCAGCTGGGTATGTACGAATATATTCCAGAATTTCTACTATAGCTTGTCGTCCATATCCACGGTTTTGATACTGATGATCAATCATCAGTCTCAGGATGCAATAACTACTATCCGCGATAGAGGGTAGGTCATATCCAGTAATGCCATAGGTAATCATCACAAATCCTACCGGTTGATCGTCCATATATATAGCAAAAGGAAATGGATGACCTCCATTTTGGGAAAGAACATAACATGAGGCTACACTCGACAGATTGGAGGCCACGAATTGCCGTTGATCATCCGAGACCTCCAGATTAAATATGGCACGACGATTATCCAGCGTAATTTTTCTCAAACTAATCATCTTATCACTTCCTAGTTGTGTTTTGTTCAGCCAGATATTCATCTATCTTACCAAATGCTCTATTACCTTCTTCATATAGATATAATGCTGAGTCTATCATTCTATTGCCAACCTGTAGATCACTTCATCATCTGAATTGGTTCTATCCCCACTAATGAAGGACATGCTCTTGTACAAGTTCTGTGCTATTTCGTTATCCCGTTCAACCGTTAATGAAATAATCTTGCATAATGGATGCTGCTTCGTGATGTAATCTAGAATGGCTCTTATAGCGAGTTTCCCCATTCCTTTACCTTGATAAGATTGATCGATTTGAAAACCACCAATCCAGTAATTATCTGTACTATCTGGCGTATAACTCAGATAAAAGAAACCAATAACCTTCCCATCGATCTCAAGTACGTAAGGATCAAATGCTTCATCCCACGGTTTTATATAGGCGTAAGCGATCCCCTCAATAACAGATGGAACTAATGAGACTTGGTGTTCATACAAAGAGATCTTCAGCGCTTCTTCCCAATTCTCTCGTGTGACTGGTTGTATCTTTATATTCACCACTGTATCTCCTCTTTCGATAATCTTTGATTAATTCTAACGTTCTTTTCACTCTCACTTACAACCACTTCCAAATGATGTTCAATCAACTGGTTCACTTGTTTTTTATTCTTCGTGATTGTTGCAGTCTTATGGTTTTTGTTAATTGTACATATAACTTCTTCTATATTATATTGATGGTTCCACTTCACAATCATCATGCATAAGTTCTTGAAGGACTGCTTGTAATTCCACGGTTGCAAGCCCATTCTAGATAATACAAACCTCTTTATAATCCGATAATCTCTAATGAAAACATTTGGAGCTAATACAAAAATCAAATCTGCTTCCTGGATGGACTTTATTGTCCAATCTTTGCACTGCACTCCTTCTATGATCCAAGCCTCTGAACTGACAATAGATTGGACAGATTCATCCCTAACACTTTCAGGATATCTCAGATTTTCTACGCTTCTGTCCCAGATGAGATTGTCTAATTCATAAGAAGGAATACCGTATTTATCCGATAATGCTTTGGCTATTGTTGATTTCCCACTACCGCAAGATCCAATAATTCGTATTCTCATACATATTCTTTCTTCAAAAATGCATAGATAACATTATCAACAAATCGATCTTTCCAATAATAATTTTCTTTTAATATGCCTTCTTCACTAAAACCAATTTTCTTAAGCAATTCTCTTGATCCCGTGTTCTCGGGCTCTACAAAGGCTTCAATCCTGTTTAATTCAAGGTTGTTAAATCCGTATTCAACGATTTCTTGAGCAACCTCGGTCATATAACCCTGCTGCCAGAACTCCGGTGCTAACTCATATCCCATCGCAGCTTTATGATGTTGTTTCAACCAACCATGAAATCCGCATGTACCAATAACTCTACCGTCCGACTTCAAAGCAATTCCCCAGCGGATAACCTGACCATTTTCGAATCGTTCATTCCACCTTTGTATGAGAGCTTCTGCTTGTTTCATATTCTTAAAACTTTCTACATCGTAGAATTTTGTAACTTCATCTGAAGAAAAAATATGAAATATGTCTTGGGAATCACTCTGTCTAATCTCTTTTAGCAGCAATCTTTTGGTTTCTAGTTCAGGAAATGGAGTCATATTCATTTCACCTCAATCGAGTAAACTGCTACATTTTTCCCGATTATGTCTACATCCTTCTCGTGTTCCATACCATTCTTTTGCGCGACTTTCATAGAGCCCACATTGCCATGTTGAATTAAAGATATTAATCGACTCTGTTTCAAATGATCCATACCGTATTCTTTCCATGCTTTTGCTTGTTCGTATCCGTAACCCATTCCCCAGTATTGCTCTACAACCCAGTAACCGACCTCAAGCTCATCCTTGCCTTCAATGATTTGAGGAATGAGTCCAGAGGTTCCAATTAGCTTATTGTCCTCTTTGTTAAATGCGAGGAACAACCCCTTATCGTCTTTATTCCAGTTAATGAACTTTTCCAGACTTTGCATGGTTTCTTCCTTCGTCCAGGGTCCTCCATGTCTAATAAACTTCATCATATTCGGCTCACTTGTCATCTCAAAAAGTAAATCAAAATCATTTTTGGTATATTTCCGAAACATAAGTCGTTCTGTCTCCATCATTCTCTCAGCTCCTTTTGTATTCACTTCAAAATCGTTTGTTTGCGATCTACTGTCGATGTGAAAAACGCTTGCCTTATCTCGTCACGAAATACTTCTTTATACCGATGTTTTCCGATTTGGTCAAAACGGGCTTGAACTCGCTTTACGTGTTCTGTATCTGATTTTATCTTTTTCTCAATCTCTTCGTATTGTTCAAGGGTATCGTATTCCCACATCGCAAAAATTTCACTGGTTTCATCATCGATTGGTGTGTGCCATCTCCCAATAAGTCTTGATCCGTATTTCAATTGAGATGGTAGCAAAATATCATTAAATAGAGCGTTGAACTCTTCTACAAAAAAAGTCGCAATAATATAGGTTTTTCTCCGATATATCATCATGTGTGCCTCCTTATGTGTAATAGAAACAGTTCACCTATCTCGTCACTATTCCCGATGTAATTTTCATATTAGGAGCATAGGTTAGCCATGAGTTCTCACTGAAATTCTTAGTAAAAACACTCTCTGCCTCATATTGTCGATTCGCTTCTTCTGGATTCAGTCCTCTTTCGATCAGTTGAGCAACTACTTCATTTCTGGCATTTGGTTCTTGTCCCAGTCCTTCTTCTTTTAATGCATGAAAAAGCTTTTCCTTATCCGAATCTGCAATGTGTTGATCTAAGAAGTTAACCTTGTCACTCATCCGGCATTCTACATTTCTCACGCCAAGTTGACTAAGCAGAATTGGGATTTTCATCCCCATATTTCCGTCTTTACCACTCCGCTTGGTATCCTCCTCGAACAATTTTTGGAGAACACCAAGTTGAATAATCTTCGATTGTTCAAGTCCATGCAATTCAAAGTTTGACATATTAGCGATCCAATGAGGTTCAAAGCATATGATTCTACCCTCATCTACTACACTGTCGATCATCTTCTGAATAATAGTGACAGGCTCCGTCATATGTAATAAGAAGGCATGACTCATAGCAATATCGTATTGGCGTTCCACTTGCACCGTTTCAATGTCATCTACTATAAAAGTCGTTTGAAAAGAGGTCTTTGAGAAAATATCTTGGGCCTGCTTAATCAATTCTTTTCCTTTGTCCAATCCGGTATAGGTTGATCCTTCGGGTAATAAAGGAAGTAGCTTCAGGCCAAGATAGCCAAAACCACATCCATAGTCGATAATATCTACCGACTTTTCAATCTTCCATACACGTTGAACCAAAAACTCAAGATAATCATCGTTATAGTAAAGCCATCGCGTATTCTTCAGATATTCGATTTGGTCATCCCAATAGTAATCAGACAAAGTGAAATCCCTCCCTCATATGATGTAATCGCATTCATAAATTTTCAAATATTATAGGAGATTTTCACTCACTCACATCGTGGTTGATGAGCGAGTGAGCAAAACTCTCATAAAACGCCTATCATATGTATTAAAATTGCCGTGCAGCATATGTAATGACAATATATTTCGCTCCTCTATATCGTTACTATAAAACTAATCATTCCAATTACTTACATAATTGTACTACGAAAGCATGGGAGGGTCTATCCAACCTTAGCAGTTAATCCCAAGCGCCTTTTTCACCAGACCGATAGTTAATACTTGTAGTTATCACTAAACTAGAGAAAAATGATAAACTGATCTTAGGATACAGAACATATTGTAGGGGAAAGATTTTTCACACCAACGCAGTACCTTTACTTTATCTGCGTATATTTGCTTTATATTTTATGATTGGGAGGTCAACATAATGGATTTGGTAAACAAATTTTTAAATGGATTGAGAGCAGCATTATCATCAGAAGAACTTGAGGAACTGAATACAGCGAGCGGTGCTACGAAAGAAGATATAACTACATTAAGATCAAAATATCCAAATTGTCCAGAATCACTCATCGGTTTACTTGAAAATATTGATGGTACATATTGGAGGAAGTACGGAGATAAAGAAATTACGGTTTGTATTCTTGGCTCAGATGTTGGAGAAGGTAGATATCCGTATTATTTACTGTCTACCCAACAAATGCTCGAAAGTTCAAAAAATGAAGAAGACGTCTCTTATCTTTTAGAATACGAAGATGAAGAGGATGCCGTTGACTCTAAAATCAATCGTGAGGGGCTTCTTCCGGGGAAATACATTCACTTTTCAGACTGTATGAATAATGGTGGAACATCCAGACTTTATATTGATTTTAACCCTACTGATGAAGGTGTACACGGTCAAATTGTTCGCTTTTTGCACGACCCTGACGAATACGTAGTGATTGCAAACAGCTTTGACGAGTATTTACAGGGGCTTATTGACAGCGGTTTTGTTTTTCTAAACGAAGAAGAGTAACTTCGGTAGGTTTGTATACAGTTAAACATAGATCAGTTTAGATGAATAAAAGGGGCAGCTTTTTTGCTGTCTCTTTTACAATAAAGTTGTTTCCTCTCAAATTGATCTTTTATATCACGGATGCCTTCTGAGACTATGACTGCTCATATTCAGTTTTTAAGATACTCATGCAAACACCATCCCAGTATTTCCCCTTTTTATATATCTTCTTTCTATATCTCCCCTCTTCTTTAAAGCCACATTTTAAATAACTCTTGTAAGCAATCTCATTGTACTCATACACTTCAAGTTCTAATCTATTTAAATTTAGCTCTTCAAAGACAAACTTCTGTAGGATACGAATGGCTTCACTCCCATAACCTTTACCTAGAAATTCTTTTCTTCCTATTACAATTGCTAAAGATGCAAAGCGGTTTTTCCAATCAATTTTGTACAGATCAATCTGACCTATATATTCTAACGAATCTTTCAACCCGATAATAAAACTTTTATTTGAAGACTTGCCTTCAACCATTGTTCTGAAAAAGGACTCCGTCTCATAACTCGAATGAGGATACAAAAAATTATCTGATAAAGTCCCTGTGATTTCCGGATCGTTCACCCATTGTTTGATGTAATCCACATCAGAATCCTGGTATTCTCTTAACACAATTCTTTCTCCATTAATGCGAGACATCGTTAATCCCCCCAACAATCCAATTACAATATCTTTTGGAAACTTCCAATATCCAGTTTTCTATCAAATTTATATCCGATCTCTTTAAATAGAGCACATTGCTCATATCCATTTCTCTCAAATAAAGATTTACTTCTGGTATTCTCCATGCAAATCGTCGCAATTAACGTATGGAATCCTTGTTCTTTTGCAACCTTCTCAATAAAACGTAATGCTTGTTTCCCCAAGCCTTTTCCCAAAATATCGGGCTGCAAATATATGGTGACTTCTCCGCATATGTCATATGCCTGTTTACTCTTATATTGGGTGATCAGTACATAGCCCATCATTTGATTGTTTTCAAGAATTACGTAAGTTTTATATCGGGTATCCTTGTTCATGACAGAGGTTTTAATCTGATCAAGATCTAATTCCTCCGTATGAAACGAAATGGTTGTGTTCAATACATAGTAGTTATAAATAGCTCTAATTTCAGGGAGGTGCTGCTCGGTTACTTCTTCAAAAGTCACTATCGTCAATGACCATCCATCCTCTTCTATTCATTTTCTTCAACGGTATCAGCGTCTATCTATGAACTTCGAACTCACTGTATTTTCTCTAAATCAGCAGGTAGCGAAAATCTCCCTTCTTCATTAGGCTCAAAATCATATGTATGAACTACGGCGTCTAGATTTAACTCACCGTAAATATGAGGATATTCCCTGCCTTCATTATACAGATCTTCCCATACAACTTTGGATTTTATTTTAGATGCATCCAAGCCAAGTAATACTAACCCCTTTGTCCCAAGGTAATTATAATTAGCCACAGCTATAATCTTATGTACAGGTGAGCAATGAATGAAACCTTCTTTTTCTAAGGATGCTGCTCTGTATACCCCATTGATCAACGCGGCTTCCCATTCTTTTCTTAAGAGTACATGTAAAATCATCATCATAAACCTCTCCTATTAAAAACGAATGGTAATTATTTGGATAGGACTTTCGTCAATATGATATCTATGATTTCACTGGTCTCCAGATGATCGGTAGCGATGTAAGTTTGAAATTGTTCATCCTTGAAAGCTTCAACACACTTTGGTGCTTGTTGATACTGCCAGCTTCCATATTCATCTCCGCGTTTAGCCAAACGATGATAAATCGTCTTTTCTTTGGCCGTTAGGCAAAAATGATGAATGTCCTGATCGATCTCTTTAAACCCGCTATAGATGTAATGAAAGTTTTCCTCTTTATAGATGGTCATGGGGATGATTAAGTGTTTGTTGTATTTTTGCTTTACTTCTTTTGCCGTCTTTACGGTTAGAATTTTCCATAGATCGATATCTTGAAAATCATCCGTCCGTTCCCTCTCCTCTCTACAATTTTCTGGGAGAAGTTTTCTAAGCATATAACCAATTTCTTCTGGATCGTAGATCATGCTGTTTGCAATCAAAGGCTGAAGCGCTTCTGCTGCCGAAGTTTTTCCGGAACCAAATGCTCCGTTAATCATGATGATCATTTAATCACTCCAATCTGAATGTTATAAAGGAGCACAACCATGTAGTCAAGCTTTTACATCCAAGGGTATGCTCCTTCTACATTAAGTAACGTTTTTTTTCCATTCATCTTCCAAAATGCTCATTTCGATTAGATTCCAGAATGTATCTTCATATCTTCTAGCATCGCGAATAAGTCCTTCTTGCACGAAGCCTGCTTTCTCATAACATCGGATGGCTGATGCATTAAAATCAAAAACGCCCAGACTGATCCGATGCAATCCTTCCTCTTCAAATCCAATTCGTAGTGCCTCATCAATCATTTGCTTCCCATATCCTTTACCCTGATATGGTTTGCCAAGGAGCACCTTACCAATGCGCCCTGAACGATTATATCGATCGATACCACCAAGAGCAATATGGCCCACAATCTCCTGAGTGGATTCATCCACCACTTTATATATGAACTTGTTCGAAGTGTTCTTATCATTCGCACCATCCAAATAATCAGAAAGTTGTTCCCTGGAAAGTGGATAATGGAACCCAGGCCCGGCCCACTGGAGCAGAAACGCTTCGTCCCCACTCCATTCGATCAGTTGATCAAAATCTTCCGGTTCAAAGTATTGAAATGTAATCATATCAATCTGCCCTTTCTTTTTTTATGTCATATCATATACTACTTCTGTTCTCTTGTATCATCATAATTTTGAGTTTCATCAAACGCTCTGTTTCTTATATTCATTTCACGGATGGAATTCTGAACCCAATTCATTCTAGCTAATAAACAGATAACTCCACCCAAAATACATATCGCTCCAATCCAATAATTCAGTTCAAGATTTACTTGATAATCACTCGGAGTATAACTGCCAGCTGCTGCTGACTGGAATGCTGCATACCCTAGCTTGGGAATCACCTCTTCAATCATTTTCGAGATCGTAATAATCACAATTCCTAACATGATAAAGAGTAATGAGAAAATAACTTGTAAATGCTTCAAAGAAAAGCTCCCTCCTTTACAATCCAAATCCCGTGTGTTTTGGCTCTATTTGCATCGTAGGAGCCGAACGACTTCGCCATCGATCAATCCCTCATTTACTCTGTGAAAACCAAGTGATTCATACAGATTCCCTGCGATACCATTTTCCGGCCTGTGTCCAATCATGATACGTTTACATTTTAGCGATTCTTTCATTAGATCAATCAACTGCCTCAATGATTCTTTTCCATAACCTCTGCCCTGATATTTTGTATCTACCATTAGAACAAGAAGCCAGTAGTTATCCTCATGATCCGGCTGATCTGAGTACACAGAAAATCCAACCAGATCCGAATCGTAATAGATGGCAGTGGGTCGAAAGTCGGTTACGACCTTGGATTCAGCAATCCAATATACAACCGGCGCGGGAAAACTTTTTCTTTGCTCTTCAGTTACATTCAGTTGAGTACATGCATACCAATTATCCACCGATACAGGTTTTAAATGAATCATAGTTTGAAATTCCTCCTCGTGAAAATTACGCAGAGGAATCCCTCGGAACCCTTCCTTGGGTCCTCTGCGCTAGACAAAAACACCTCTGGCAACTCCATTTCTTCTACTCATATTCATATTGTTTATCATACGACATCACTCCTTTCACGTTGTTATGCAAACCTCTTGCCACACGGGCTATCTTACACGTTTTATACAAAACGAGTCTGTAAAGTCCACTTCAACCTCCGTAGCCACTCGGCCTTTACATCTGTATTTGCGTACTTGATTGGATTTATTATATGTATCACTTTGGATGTTGAATAAGCCTTGATTAAATCGTTTGTTATTGGAAGATATGAATGTTCTTTATACGCGTTCAAGAAAACTTCTGATAGTTCCTTAGCGAAGTACGGATAATGAAGATTCACAAACCATATGACCCACGCAACATCATACAAGAGATGGCCCCATGCTGCCCATTCCCAATCAATAATATGCATTGAATCATTGGAGATAAGTACATTATGTGGCCCGTAATCTCCATGAATTAAGGTTGATTTTCCTGTACCCGGTACACTAAGAACATGTTCGACCAATTTCTTCAAATGGTCAGGAACAAGATCGTGCTCATCAGCTTTGGGATCAAACAGGTTCATAAGCGGCAAATCCAATTCATAATTATCCCTGATGAGAGAATGTACGTCTCTGGCTAGAAATGTTCCAAGTCGCTCAAATGAGGAGTCATTCCAGCACTGTCTAAAAAGGTTAGACAACTAACTTCTGTCTTGTATCTATACTTTTATTACTTCTAACTGGAGAAACAAAAAATCTATTCATTGTTAAATCGATTTAAATTGGTTAAAATACCCATATTATCATATTCTCGATTTCAACTTCCGAAACCTTTAATCGCTATGGAGAAGTGAAATCAAAAAAGATGGATGATTGGAGTGTTCTTATGAAAAGTATCTTTAATAAAACCCATGCTGCAGAAATCGTGAAGCGTATTGATCGACTCCGTGCGAATACCAAACCTGAATGGGGTAGCATGCAGGCTGCTCAAATGCTGGCTCACTGCTCGGCATTTCAAGATATTCCCATGGGGAACGCTTTTCCACCTAGAGGATTGCTGGGGAGGTTCGTTGGGAGGTTTGCCAAATCGATGTTTTATAATGAAAAGCCATTACCTCATAATATGTCGACCATCCCAACAATTATCATAGAAGGCAACAGAGAGTTTATGGTAGAGAAAGAGAAACTGAAACAAAAGATTACAACTCTCCAACGTGGTGGTCCAGAAAAATGCTCCACTCACCCTCATCCTTTTTTCGGAAACTTAACACCTGAGCAATGGGGTATAGGCATCTATAAACATTTGGATCATCATCTCAAGCAATTTGGAGTGTAGTTCATAGACGAACTACATGTATACTTGTTATTTATTGTCGAACTTCCTTAGTAATGACTAAACTTCACACTTGATTAGAGATGGTTATACTTTTGGTAAATGAGCTTAAATGGCTCAGCTTCGGCTCAATCCATTCCTTACAATGATTGCTGAGCAGATGGATATCGGCGGACCCACTCCATCGCTCAAGGTATTTAGCGGCTGGTAGGGGAACAATTGAATTGTACAAGATGTCTTTCGCTCGGCTGATTGATAATTCGGGATACATCTCCTTCAACGATTGCCAGAACTCTTCTTCCCTCATCATTCCAGTCCAGAGCTTTCGTTTGATTCCTGCAAAATGTACTCTCAAAGATTCTGCGGATAGGTTGGTTTCCTGACTTATATCTTTCCAACAGGTCAACGACATATTACTTAACAAAACACCCGCGATATCTAAAACGATCTGTGGTCTACCTTTCATTTTATCGACCCCCAAGTCCATCTAATACGACGTATAACCGGCCTTAAATTACTTAAAAGCATCATGTGGAAGGACAGCATGCACACCCTTCACACCATTCACAATTTGGGTGATACGCAGGTCAATTACCGCGCTTCCAAGTGCAATCGCTTCCACTCGATCTAGTCCGTACAACTCACCCATCAGAGTTAACATGCCGTCTAATGCTTGAACGGTAGCCTCATTCAGATCTTCATGAAAACCGAAGGTAAGCCAGCCTGACGGCGTATGTGCACGAGGATTGGTCAAAATCATATCATCAATCACGTTGATCGTGATATCGACAAGCTCCATTGCACATTCAATGGCCTGACAGCTGACTTCACCATCTCCCTGCCGTGCATGACCATCACCAATCGCCAGATAACCTCCGTCTACGGGGATAGGTAAGTATAATTTACTTCCCGGCAACAGTTCCTTGCAGTCGATGTTCCCTCCACAACAGCGGGGCGGCCATGTCGTATGAATTCCTCCTGACTCTGGCGGCATGCCCACTACACCCATGAACGGCGAGAGAGATACCGTGAAGGGTTTTCCATGTATTTCACAGGTTCCACTCATCGTTTGGCGATCAAGCGTCCAATTCAGTGACAGTTCTTCAATCTCTGTTAGATGTAACTTCTGGTTCTGCCAGTTTGGATATCCGCCAGCGGAAGTAAACCCATAACTCCCGGGTACGATCTCATTGAAAACAATCTCCAACGTCTGTCCTTGCTTTGCCTCTTCGATATAGATCGGACCGATTAATGCATGACCTCCATCTTTTTCACCTTGTCGTTCAAAAGGTTTCATGCGTTCCGCATAACTCACACCCGTTCCCCAGCCCGCATCCAGCGTCTGAAAACGAATGGAGTCACCAGATTTCACGCTCAAAATGGGAGTTACCTCATTGGTAAATGAACCGATCAGATTTTCCTGAGTTAATTCAATCGTATGTGTACTCACTACAATTCCTCCGTGGTTTGGGATACGTATTATATTTAAAACACGCCACCTGCTGTATTCCATGCCGTCCCTACATGCTAAATCCTTTACGCTTCAAGACTTTCAAGATATGTTTTTAACGGTTCCATATGATGCTGGTCATGCCATATAAAATCTTTAAGGTATTGGGGAATATAAAATACGTTCCCCTCTGCGTCTAAATACGTCTGATGAAGCTGTTCCTCCGATAACCCTCGAATGTCATTCATAATTTTATGGCGGTATGTGATCGCCTTATTTACGATTTCGGACGTCTCTGTGCGGTTACCAAATTCAATAGCTTTGCGATTAAACTCTTCAAAATTCATATGTTTCAACGTAACTGGCTGCTTCAGAGTAATCTTCTCAATCGCTTCCTTGTAAAAATATCGGTCCCATAACATCACATGGCTGACAATGGATTTCATGGTCCACTTCCCCTCTTCCAAGCTTGAATTCCATATCCTCTCCTGGAGATGAATCATTGTCTTGACAAACAATGCCCATTCTTCAAAAGCTTGAAGCAAATGTTCAATCTCTTTGGTCATGATTACATTTCCCCCTTCTTTCTTTTTGCAATGTTTCACTGATCTATATGTTCTCTTCGGTTCCGATTCATCCATCCCAAAGCATAATCAACCATCTCTCTTTGGGGTATCAAATAACTCACAGCTTTCCCTACCATTCCTTCGGTAACAGCGTTAGTCTGGATCTTAAACTCATTAAAAATTAATTCAAAATCATCCGATTCATTGTTAATATCATCGTATGTAGTCCATTGTTCAATTCCATCCACCAGCATTTTTACTCCCCAGACTTTTGGCTTAATAAATGTATTCTGCTGTTTATACTCTGCCAAGTGCAAGGAGGTGTTACAATTTGTTGGCGCACCAAGTAACAGAATGTATCCACTCAAATCATAGATTTTTCCTAACGGAGATTTCTCATTTAATGCATAATGCAAGTTATGGTCTTCCGTTATCCGTTTTGCCTCTTTCCCCCAGGCAGCAAAAGACATGTGCGGATGTGAGCTTCGTAACACACCATCTTGCCTCCGAAACACCTCAGGAATGATACCCATATACGAGGTTGGGGTTAGATCAGGATAATAAATAGGCATATTGTCTTTGATGAACTCAATTTCCTCTGGAGACAGGTTCGCGTCATGCTCTGAAGGTTCACAAAGATGTTCTGTTTGAGTAGGCATGACAATGGTTCCATTGGTTCCAACGGCTTCTTCCAGAGCTAAAATAACACTTACCGGGCCGCCTATAACCTTACCTATTGCTTTGAAGGAGGTATGCACGATTACCGTCATGCCCTCCCTTATCCCCATTGACTTTAAATCATCAACTATACTTTTTCTTGTTTGTAACTCCATTGAATTCCTCATTTAATCCTCCAGACTAAAGCAGACAAAGTTGTTACTAGATATCGATTCCGCTACAGCTTCGTAATATAATCTTTACATATTTTTCAACGGTTCATGATGGGGCTTGAACAGCGCTGCAATAATCTTCTCTGCACATTCTTCCGGTGTGTTCATACTTGTATCAATGGAGTAGCTATAGTTGATGTTTTTGGCCATGATTTGATGCTGCTCATCCGATTGCTCTTCTCTTCGATCCCCACGTTCAATGTTCCGCTGACGGCAGATGTCGAGGGGGCAATATAATTCAACGATATCCAGTGGATACCCTTCAAAAATCTGTTTGACTTGTTCATAATGCGGCGCGAGCTCCGGTCTTTCCACAAGTACGCTATCGATCAGAACAAGCTTGCCATGGTCTGAAAATACTTTTGCCGTATGATACATCATTACAATCGCTTCACTCAGATACTTCCAGTAATTCGTCTGAAGATGTTTATCACCAATCGTGTTTTCAAATAAATCATTAGCCACAACATAGAAAAACGGATCATCGTATGATTGCATTGCCTCGACAATTGAAGTTTTACCAGAGCTGGTTACACCGTTCAAAAATATAATTTTGCCTTTTTCCATGATAGTCATCTTCCTTTGTTTAAGTATAATTTTATAAATGTAATACAGCGTGTACTACGTGTGTTTCATTGATTTTTTGAGCAGCATGATCTGGCCAATATGATAGGCATTATGAATACATAGATTTGATACAACTCCCCACCATGGCGCGTTGAAATAGGAAGGAATTTCACGGGTCAATTTATGCTCTTCACTATCTTCAAGTGCCCTGTTCCAATCACTAAAGACGGTTTTCAGTCTATGTAATGTCTTGCCCCATTCCACATCATTCAAGTTAGACAGACCTATGTCGAATGTATCCTCATTATTCACTGAATTCTGCCCATCGACCTGTTCGGCAATATATCTCTCAAGCCACTTCTCATTCCAGAAAATAAGATGATTGACGATCGCCCAGATGGAGTACTCCCCTTCATTCTTTACATAAGCGGCCTCTTCCGCATTGAGGTCTGTCAAAATATCATGAAGCGGAATAAACCAGCTCTTGTCATGATAACAGGCGTTTAATTGGTCTATGAGAATAGCTTTGTAACTCATCGTTGCACCTCACTCAGATTAATATAAAATTTATTCGTTCATAGACTTCGCAATCTTCATCACAAGATCTTCTGACATCTTTCTGCCAATGATCTCGTATTGCAGTGCCTTCCCATGCACATCCTCTTCGATCCATATCAATTGGGAAGTTTCATTATTGAGAATATAAAATGCTTGGACGCCACGTATAGCAGATTCCTTAACCGTAGTACCACCATGATCAGGCACTGCGATCCGGCTCTTTGTTGTCCCGAAAATGTTAAGTTTATAACCACCGTATTTTTTATACGTGATGCTGATGCCCACAACCTTCTTATTAGGCTTCAGGTCTCGGATCACTACTTTTCTGCCTGACCTGCTACTTTCTTCAATCATTTCATCAATTTCTTGCGGAGTTAAATTATCAAATCCATAAAATACATGAATGGAATCTATATTAGAATCAATCGGAAATTTCGGCTGCCATGGAGAATAATGTTTCTGCAATTGTTCCAAACCGTCTTCCCATGAAATGGGTGCATAATTGGTCTGTTGCGTGAATTGGTTTTCTATAACATCTGCGGTGTATATCGCTTTCCCGTCACCAGGCTTTAAGTCAATGACGATTCGGTCAATCGCATTATCGCGTAAGGATTCAATTTGAATTTTTCCAAGCACATCTCCGCTTTTGTTTTTGATATCCATTGATCTTCACTCCTTTCCTTTTAAAATATCTTCCTGATCTTCATACAATAGAAGCTGAGCCCTGCAGAAGATAAAGCGATCATGAGGGCTCCAAATATGCAAATGGTCGGCAAGATATCCTCGTAACCATAACGTGTCGTTTATTCGTCTGAGATAAAAACCTTTTGGAAAATCATTATCCTCCGTAAAGGCTTCAGATGCTATAGTAATGGAGCCGGACGGAGCTTTGTTACCCTCTGAAATATTGGTAGAACATATCTCGGGCTGATCCAAATATTGCAGTCTTAGATAAGGTCCTAACTCGACCGGACAACATTCCAACCCAAGATCATTTGCTCTTCGAAAGAGCTCAAAAGTCGTAGCACTATCCGAAAATCCAAGTTGTCTGACGGTCAACTCAACCGTTTGCAAGCTTTGCTTTGTACTGGAAACTACAAATCTCTCATCATTTAATAACTGTTCTCCATATTTATTCAATGAAATAGAGTATTCATCCAGTTTCTGAATAAGCTGTGGCTTTGTTAAGCCGCCAATGTCTACCCTTCTTATTTCAACTGTACAGTCAGGGTATACGTTCTCATCTTCAATCAACATCCGTATCCCCCTAATCTGGACTCACTTCTATTTGACTTTATATATCGAATGCAGTCGCTCACCTATTTCTGAATCCGTTTACATGCATATCCTCGGTAAATGATAGCAGCATACCAAGGCTCTTCATTAGAAATTCAATTCACAATCATCGTGTTCCCATACATCAAATAAGTTACCGTCCAAATCTTCTAACACAAAAAACTTCCCATATTGTCCCTCATCACTAACAGCCCCTACTTTCACATTCTCTGATGTTAAGTAGTCATGTAAAGAACCAATATCATCAGTAAAAAATGTAATGACCCATCTCTTTTTCTGATGAACTTCAAATGTCGCTCGTGTTTCATTATCGCTTTGGATCAAGTCCAAAATTGGGCGATCACCCCGAAATAAACTCAAATATCCTTCGCGTTGGTGGCGAATGTTAAATCCAAAATGTTTTACAAACCAGGCGGCTGACACTTCTAAATCTTTCACTGGAATTACATTATACGCTATGCCCAGGATCCTTCCATTTCCCATATGTTACCTCCATACTTGAGATGTGTATAAGACCTACCACTTCTGCGATGTGATACAAGATTTAATTTGAGCAATATGATGCTGCCCGTGCCATACAATTCTTTGAATCGCAATATCCAGTGTAATTGCACCTAACAATTCTGTTCGGAGTTTCCGTCTAATCGGTCCTCATTAGAGAATTTAAGACTTGGCTCAAAGTGTCCTATCGGAAAGCGTTCATTTTCATCCAAGGTTGACCACCTTTCCATTTTTCTACTATAGAAAGCAAATCATATCCAATATAACGCACAATGTTCCATTTGCGAAGTGTGAAGAGCAAAAAAAGAAGCAACCTGTATTATCGGGCTGCTCCTTATATTAGACTACTCTCATATCTGTATTTTGATTAGAAACTACCGCAATTAAACCTGAGTTACAAAGGTACAATTATATAAAAATCGCCCCTATCTTAGGTAGAATGGTGTTTGTCTAGAACATCACCAACCAAGAGAAGAGCGACTTTAAGGTGGAGTCTGCCATAATGAGTGACCTTATTCTGAAAATTCAATCAAAAATGGATGGCTTTGCTCATCTAATGCCTTTGATAACCTCACAAAATGCTATACCATATCTGAAATAAACATGGCTTTAGTTCCTTCTTCTGGCTTAAATCCAAATAATCCATAGAATTTTTCTGCACTATCATAAGATATAAGCACTTTTGTTTTGATATTAGAATATCGACTAATCATATGTTCCATCATCCTCTTTCCAATTCCTAATGATTGATATTCTTTGTGTACTAACATGTAATGAAAATATACTGTCATCACGCCGTCAGACAACGCATTTATTAAGCCAACTAATTTGGTATCATCCCATGCTGTTATAACCGTATGCGAGTTGTTTATTGCTTGTCTCAGATCTTCTGGGAAATCTCCTGATTTCCAGTCCACCGAATGAAACAGTTCTTGAATTGCCTGTGTATCAATATCTTTTATTTCTTTGAACATGATTGTCATTATATTGCTCCTATGCTTGTTGTTTTGATCTGATACGTCTGGCTGGATACATTCTTCTGCTTATAGTTTCTACCCGACCAAGTAGCAATAGCGACGATGCTTGAACATCTGGTTAGGCGATGTCGTTGCCCTCCATGATTACCCTTACATACTCATCCCAATCCTTACCATCTGTATTGATTTCTACTGTTGGCACTCTTGAGGTTTTAGCTTGATGTCTTAAAACATTTTGGCTTTTTAATAATTCACTTACCGACGATCTTACATCTTCTTCTGTTTTATAGATCCATTCTTCGGGTTGTCTACTTTTAATTCTTTCTTCTACAACTTCAGGAGAGATTGTAAGCAAAATACACTTGGCGTTTAAAGACTCAAGCTGTTCTTCTATTTTAATTATCTCTTCCAAATCCGAATCTACAAATGCAGCTCTATGATTTAAGTGAAACCTCTCCAGAACATAAAATAGTCCCCTAGTTCCTCTAGATGCAGGACCAAGTTGAATTGCCCAATCGTTAAGTTTCTTGAGCATTTCAACTCTCTCTTTAAGTAACTCAATGTGTTCTTCTCGCGTTAGACTCACATATTCTCCATGTTTATTATTTAAAATTTGAGAATAATGTTCTCCAAGGATAACTACGCTCCGTTCTGAGGATTCTTCTTGTGATTGATATCGTTTAATTGCTTTTAATACTGAAGTCTTCCCTGCATTTGAGTACCCCTCAAGAATTACTCCTCTAATATGCATTTAAATCTCCTTCCACTAGCAATTATTTCGCCTAACGTTTCTGTATTCATACGTTCAACGTAGTTGAACACACCTGATGGAGCGCTTTCATACGGCAGACCAAGACTCCGAAGGAGCCGCAGCGTAAATATTATGTTATCTGATGCTGATACTTCTTTTAAATACCCCAATACATTCTTTAGTTTTTATCTTTCAAAAGATCTTCCCATTCTTCAATTGATAATTTATTGGATATATTCTTCAAGTTTTTAGGGACACTTACAAAACACATTAATTCTAGACTATTTCCATCTGGATCATTGAAGTAGACTGAAGCATTTCCCTGATTAGGCCTTACAAATGGATTTATTGAATCTCTTTTTCCAAATGGGACAGGCTCTACTTCAACAGTTTGAAGCCATTTCACACTGTCTCTAAGATCTTCATAACTAACTCGAAATGCTATATGCCTTAATGATGGATGATAAGAAGTGAGATACTCTTCACCTTGCCATAGACCGACCCAACTCTTTTCTTTTTCAATCCAGAAGAACGCTGTATCTTCATCTCTCCAGGCCAGCTCTAATCCTAATTTAGAATAAAATTCAATTGATTGATGTAAGTTACTCACTGGTAAATGTGCTTCATACAACCCAAGTATCATATTTTCTCCTTTCAATCTTGCCAGTTTCAGATAACGATTTGTATTGGCGATGTCCTGACGGGATTAGGGGCTGGATGTGGTCACTCGCTTCTCAAGGTGTTTACGATCGTTAATATATTGTTAGCCAAATAAATTTCTGGAAGCAGCCATTGTATTTAAGGCGTTCTCAAAATAGCTATATACTTCATCTGCGATTTCCAGAAACTCTTCAACAGATACATCGCTATCCAAGTAACAAGCATACAGATACTCAACTAAAGCGGAGTCAATATCGCAATAGTTTAATATGGCATTCTTCATCTTAATGATTTCATCTTCCCATACCCCTGAATCTTCTAATACCAAAGAGTATAATGCACGAATTAATCTCTTAGAGTACCCTTTAATATATCTAGTTTTCATTGAGTGATCACTAACATTAGAAAGTGAACGATGTACACGATCTACTTCCTCCTTGGTATCTGTATTTAAGTCTAAAATGAATTCTGGAGAAATTATAATCGCGGGTACTTTTTCACCAATGTCCTCCCCATGTATGCAAACACAAATGATCTTAATCCAAAAACCCCAATCATTCGGTCTACTTAATACATCATCAATCGAGCAAATGATCGTATCCACCTTAGTGACGAATGGATATTCTTCCAAAAGCCTGTCTTTAATCATTGACAATCTTTCGTAATCAATATCTTCGGGATTTGCACATACAATAGTAAAGTCTGCATCTGACTTAAAAGGTTGAGCTGTTCCTTTTGGAATCGAGCCACACATATAAATGCTATGAATCTTACCTTTAAATTCGTTAAGTATATGCTCTATATACTTATCAACCAAATCCATATATTCACTTTGTATTGCAATTCTATTTATAACTTTTTCTAATATCATATAGACTCCTCCTAAACTATTAACTTGGCTAACGTTGTTGTATTCCTGACGTTCAAGCAGCTTACCGTAGGGAACGGTCAATGAGCCTTTAGGTTGCGAAGCACGGATATCATATTAGTCCAAAATTTTCAATCTTCTTAGATCTAGCTATTATCTCGGCCAATGAAATTGAAACCAATTTGGATTTTAATTAAGACGTTTTCTGAATTCACAATCATAGGTCGTCATTTCATTTGAAGACTTAAATTCACCAATAGAATTAGGGAGGAAATTTAGATGCACCCCCATCTCCATAACACAAAATCCACCGGATTTATCTGCCTGAATCACCAGAGTATAAATAAAGTGATTATCAGTCGTTTTAACAAAGTGATGATCGGTTCCCATAAACCCAACCTCATGTAGTTTCGGAGCAAAATACACCCTGATTAGCTTTCTAAAATCTTTAGTATTCACGTTCTCACATCCTTTGTGAGATTTCCGATAACGTTGTTGTATTCAATTAGTTATCGGATGTCTTAGTCCCATTGAAATACCTACACATTCTTTCCAAATTCATTAAGTACATTATTTACAAATTCGGTCTTCCCATCCGTATAAAACTGTCGATTTTCCCTATACTTAATAGCGAGTTCTTTCTTTAGATTGGCATATTCGACTACAAATTCGGGATTGCTAATCAATGCATCTCTGAAGGATATATGTCTTAATAACTCTTTGCTCTCTTTATTACAAACATATAAATGATGTTCAGGTTTTTGTATTTTTACAATACTATAGGGAACATTTGCATCTTTTCTTGCAAAAGCTTCTCTGTTCTCAACACTCAAATTACCTTCATGATAGTAACCTAAACTTTCTAATCCTTGAATTACATCTGGAAGCAAGTCCATAGAATCAATTACTACATCCATATCTAAAATAGGTTTTGCCGCTAGTCCAGGTACTGCGGTACTACCAACGTGCTCAATTCTTAGTACTAGATCCCCGAGTCTATGTTCTATGATGGATTTCAGATCAAAAA
Organism: Paenibacillus amylolyticus; assembly: GCF_001570725.1. Taxonomy (GTDB): domain Bacteria; phylum Bacillota; class Bacilli; order Paenibacillales; family Paenibacillaceae; genus Paenibacillus; species Paenibacillus amylolyticus_A. The sequence goes on along the minus strand of NZ_BCNV01000001.1, from coordinate 1,321,782 downwards.
ACATTTCAGGCCATTGATTGTTGTATTCTTCAATAATTATTGTTTTTTTACTCATCCTTGAGATGCCCCCCAAAAATAAAGTACGAATGCCCGATGCGTTAATATAGTGTTATGAGATGGTGATGTTTTCTATGGATTACTTTCAAATATTACGCTAGAATATGGTTTTATTACTTGATCCGAAAAATATTCTTTAAAGAACTCATTAGTTGTTCTAGGAAATTTATAATGTTCTAAAGATTCTTCTAGCCTATACACTGTCCTCTTAATTTCATTAATGGGTAACCATTCAATCCCAACCTGTCCAATATCAGATTGTAGGCTTCTTAATTCATTATTTAGGAAATGAGTGCTGCACTCATAAATAAAATCAATCGAATGAACTTCCTTCATTATGAAAGAGTATTCATGATTGCGCGATATGTATTCCCTTACACAAACTAACCCACTACTCGATATTTCAATACCCAACTCTTCCATACACTCGCGACTTAAAGCCTGTTCCAATGTTTCGTTCTCTTCTTGAGCTCCTCCAGGCAGTACATAATAAATACCTATATTTGCTCTTCTTTTCTTTATTAATAGAAGATTGTCATTCTGGATAATCAATGCTCGTACTGTATTTCGAATCATCTAGAATAATCTCCCTCCATATAATGTCTACATCACTCTCTCATAAAGCTCCCGTATTCACGACCTAGTGAACGATGAGTGTCCAGCTTATGTCGGGCCAATGATTAATAACCGTAGCGTGAATATATTGTTATCCGATGAGCAAGACATCTTGATTATTTCACTTTAGTTTGATGTAATCTATTACTTTATTTAAATATGTTTCAATTGGTTCAGAACTGTCGACAATAAAGTATTCATATTTTTCAGATTTTTTACTCTGTTGTATGCCATGTTTAAATGCTTCATATGTTGTGCTCTCTATCTGACTAATTTTTCTTTCTCTTGTTAATAATCGTTGCTGAATCAACTCGTAATTATCCACGCAACATTCTACATATTTGTATTTAATCTTATACTTTAAACACAGTTGCTCACCGATCTCTATCATTTTTTCATATAAACAAGGGACATCAAAAATCACACTATTCCCTTGACTTAAATAAAACTCAATTAATGCCCAATCAATATGATATGACGTTTTACCTAAGACATTCATACTTAGATTTTGATTGTCTAATGCCTCTAACAGAGCCGTTTTAGAGATATCATGATCAACTATAACTGCATTCGTTAATTTAGATATTTGTTTTGCCAAACTTGATTTTCCTGATCCTGGGAATCCGGACATTTGTAAAAAAAACATACTATTCCTCCTCACAGAAAATTAAGAGTATTATCGCTTGCCTTTCGGATAACGTTCCTGTATTTACGAACCCGAGAGGCTTAGTTGTCTGCTGGATACTACTTCCTCGAACCCCCACTGGCAGACCACGGGGCGTTGCCCCGCAGCGTGAATACGGTGTTAGCAAGATTTCAGGGCTTCTTCGAATCAATGCGCGTGGTTTATTAGATTGAGATATATTCATCATCTTTAAGCCTTGTCACCTTACAGTTCTCATTGCATTCAAATTCTACTATTCTCTCTTCAATTGTTTTATTAGTACTATCTTTAAATATGTCCTCTCGATCATAGTGGGGAAAAATAAGCTTGTCGGTTACACCTAATGCCTTAAAATCCGTTAAATTCATTGTATTCATCTGTGGAGTAAAGAAATCGACAATATTAATATTCGGCCCCAGTAATAACGTTCCTGCACTTACTCCAACGATAATCACATTCTGTGCGGCCAGTGTTCTGATAATTTCATCAGCACCACTTTTCTTAGCATAATACAATAATGTAAATGGATTTCCACCATTGATATATATAACATCTCTATGTAAGAGAATTTGCGGATCATCAAATTCAATATCTACAAAATTGATATGCTGAAATCCCATGTCCTTAAACTCTTGCAATGCTCTTTGTGCATATCTATTCGTTTCTTTTGAAGGGGATGCTGTTGTAATAATTGAGACTTTTAATTTAGAAATATCTCCATCAATAAACTCCAGAAATTGATTTTTAATATCTTCAGTATAAAAACCACAAGAGGTTAGTAACAATCTACTCATTGAAATCCCCGCCCTTAACTAATAGTTTATCTAATCTTTATGATTTAATTAAGCATTCCCCTGATTTCTACTAACTTTATATATTAGCGACCCGACGTATTTCGGGTGTCCGTCGGACCAAGGGCGTATGCCCGCAGCGTGAATATTATGTTAGCTGGAGTTAATGACTCCTATGAAATACCTTCGAGTTCTAACGACCTTCTTTTTCATTATAAAAACATTCTCCACTCTTACATCCATATGTAATTTTCGAGTCAAAGTCTTCGTAATATATGACTTCATTAAAATCAGAAGGTGTGGTTTCTTTAATTTTCTCTAGCAAAGCTTTGGAGGCTTCCCTTGCGTTTGCTTGGTTTTCCTTTTCATCATAACCAATAGCAGGTCCTGAAGGACCTTCATAAACAGTATAGTACCACTTACTCATATCATCGCTTACTTCAATTAAATAATAGTACGCATCTTCAGCATTATCTGACTTATATAACGGTTCACCAAACAAAGTAAGAAGCGATCCTCTAAACTTCGCACTTTCTTCACCCGCAATAATGCCTGTATCCAGAAATTTTGAGGATTCTAATGTTTCATCTTCTTCAGTAATAGCTTTATAGGTATACATTTCATTAAGTTCCTCCTTCAAAGTACTATCATTTATTGCATCATTTTGTTCGGAGCTCCTTCGCGTATTATCCGAACAGCCCAACAGAACTACTAAAATCAATAAAGTTATTAACTTATACATGTTTATCCTTTCTGGAAGTTAGTAAAGGTTTATAAACCCCAAAGGGGTTGTCTGCCGAAATTGCCTCATCGGAACCCTTCCAGCAGACCAAGGCTCCAACGGAGCCCCAGCTTGAATATTTTGTTATGTGAAGTTCCCTCTTCTCGAAAAGCTATCAATTTCTTTACAATCGATTTTCTAAGTCATTTATTGTATTTAACCAGATTGGGTATTCTTCTGATTCTTCCCATAGCTCTTTTAGTTCTGAATCTTTCTTAATTTTCTTAACTGCTCGTTTAGCTTTTGAAATGAGTTTTTTTCCTTTACCTTTATGTTTATCGATCCAGTCATATAGATCCTCCGTATTACTTTGTTTATTCAATATTTCTTTCCCAGGATTACCTTGTAATGCTACAAGGATCTCAATTGCGCCTAAAGCATTGGAAGCTAAATCTGACTCAATATATTCTTCTTCTAATACTTCTTCAATCGTCTCTTCAATTAATTCGATGTCATCAGAATCAAGTAAATCTGCCTTCCAATCTAATACATCATCATTCTCGAAAATTCCAGTTCCCCATGCTCCCATCAATTAACCTCCAAAAAGTGTCATTATGTTTTAAAGCTCTTATGGACAAACGTTCCTGTACATGAACCCCGAAGGGGTTGTTTGCCGAAATTCCTCTCCGAGATCCTTGCAGACCAAGGCTCCCTGAGGAGCCGCTACTTGAATATGATGTTATCGGATATCAGCGTCTGCTTCGAAAATACTTACATAAATACTCCACTACCCATGATGTTAAATATATTTTTTCAATTCAAGTAAATCATCAATAATATAATCCGCTTGTTTAAGTTCCCATTCTTGGGCAAAGTCAAATCGACAACCGAAAGCATTCAATCCATTGTTTTTTGCTGCATTGATATCAGAGATCCTGTCGCCAACTACAGCAGCATTGTTGATGTGATATTTCATAAGAATATATCTAACTAAGTCATTCTTATTCTGAGTCTCTATTTGTTGGATGCTAAAGGTTTCTGTCACCCAATTATTTAACTTGTAACAGTTGACGATAGCATTGAGGTATTCGATTAATCCATTACTTGCAATAAAAATTAAGCAGCCTTCCTGTTTTAAAAAATCAAAAACTTCTTTAACATGCGGATAAAGTGCACCGTTGCCATAATTAATATTTGCAATTAACTTCTCCAAGAAGATTTCGTCTACAATTCGTCTGATTTCGTTTGAATGGTTCGGTAGTAACGTTTCCCAAACTACTGGTAGAGGAACTCCCATAATTTCACGATATTTTTGAGTTGGAGTTTCACTCGACCATTCATTACGAGACCTCAAGACAGAAAATGTTTCTTCTAACGATAACTCTAAGATTTTGTTTGTTTGAAATAGTGTGCCATCCATATCGAAAATAACCGCTTCCAGCATGATTTCACTCCTATTCAGAGTTTGAATAATTTATTTTGTATTTTTATATGCTGATTTCCTATAACGTTACTGTATCCACGACGCCCCACCGACTTAAGCCACGTTAAGGGCGACCGCGATGCGGTTAGTCCGTGCGGATGTGTCCGCCTGATTCCACTTCCCTGCCAATTCCCTTAGGGCTGACCGAGGGAGCGTCAGGACCCAAAGCTTGGATATAATGTTATCTGACGTAAACCTTTACTGTGAATTAGCTATAATCTTCTTTGTTAAGTTAAACTCATGACGGCATTCATAGTAATAACTTTTCAGTTTATATCCCCCAGCTTTAAATACAGGCTTATGTTGATACCACACTATAATTAACGTTCCTTCAAAAAGGATTCTACGAAGGATATGAACTATTCTGTTAAAGAGAACGTTTCTATTTTGAGCAAATTTATGAAGTGTTTCGGATTGAAACTGAACATGTTTCTCCTCATCACTTAAAATCTGACTACATAAATCTATTAATACTTCTGACTTTGTAGATTTTTGCAAGGCTCTATAGTACAGCTTAGCAATGATCTCAGCGGTTAATAGAACAATGACTGATTGTTCTAGACTCGCATATCGACGTAATCTCCTAAATACATTGTCCACCCAATGTCTACGAAGGAGTGGGATTCTCTGTAACTTCATAAATCTGCCTAGATCTCTAGCGTGCCTTTGTTCTTCTTTAATGAATTCTATAAGCGCTTCATAGTAATCCTGATCTTGTGTCTGATGTACATATTCTTGCGCACGTTTAATTAAGTGTTTACCTTCAGAGTTTTCTCCTAATTGAAACTGTTGAATTGACTTAATGATTATTTTTCTTTCATTAGTTGTTAATTTGTAGTTGTCATCCCAATGAATATATTTGAGGTTTTGATTGTTTCTTCGATAATATTGCACCCATTTCGAGAAAGTGATATTCATTATTTGCTCCTAAAATGTAATAAGTTTATGTCAGATAACATTCTTGTATTCACGACCCCGAGAGCCTTAAACGACCATAGGGAGTGGGTCGAAGACTTAGGCTTGCAGGGTTGTCTGACTGCATGCGCTTCCTGCTAAATCTCCGGTCAGACCAAGGGGCGAATGACCCAATTCGTGAATATGTTGTTATACGACAATTCGGACTTCCACGATTACACTACAAAATTCTCTCGAATCCCAATTCCTTACATATCACAAATGACTTTCCTAATATTGCTACTTTTAATTCTTCATGATCTGATTCGAGCTTTATAATGTTTGGATTAAGATGATTCCTTTCTAACACTTCCTTAGTATGTTTTAATAATTGTCTCAGGTCCTTTGGCAAGAAGTCCCTGTTGTTGGTTTAAGAGCCATTCAAGTGATCCATTCATAAAATGTTGAAATTCAATCCATTTGTCTGTCACTTTTTGATGTTCAATTAATAGTTCTCCAATGACTTTAAAAACTTCATTTGATACCCCTTTGAAATATAATTCATTCGTTGGTTCAAGATATTCGAGTAATAATGGATGATTAGTCTCGAGTTCTATATCTTCAATAAAATCTAAAGTAATTTTATATTCTCTAACTTGTTTAAATTCAACTTCCCATTTTTGAATGATTAAATCGGTAAAATATAAAAAAACATGGAACTCAACGATTAAGTCTTCACCCGTCTCTTTTGTGATGACTGGACGAAGATAAACGTCATCTTCAAATATCGCATTTTGAAACTCTTTTTAAAATATCTGATAAATGGTTCTTCACCAACTTTCCCGAATTGTCGTATAACTTTCCTGTATTCACGATGTCCAACTTAGTCGGATGTGTCTGCTGAAACGCTCCCACGAAATTCATCCAGCAGACCAAGGCTCTGTTAAGAGCCGCTGCTTGAATATTATGTTATACGAAGCATTTCGCATCATTGAACTGCATTCAAAATCTCAATTACTAATATAGCTTCTTCTTTATAACCTTCAAGGTCATTTAATTTAATCCATTCAGGTTCATCATGTCTAAATTGATAGAATCTAATGACCACATCTTCTCCTTCAATTGTAAAACTTAAAATTAAAATAAATTCTTTTTCAGAGTAATTCAACTTTATATTCTCTTTCCAATTCGAAATGAGTTTTAGTCCAGTCCTTAAATCCTCTATATGGTAATGATTAATTGAGGCTTCTAAATCCGTCCGATCTTGATAAATGGTTTCTTCAATAGAATCTGTCTCTCTTAAACTTGAAGCATCAATTACAATGCAATTGTCCCATTCATGAAAAGTAGGGTTAAATAAATTCGAACTGATCGATTCGTTTGATTGAGCAAGCTCATTCAATAAATTTCTCATCGCCTTATTTGTTTTCATGTTTTTCCTGCTTTCGAAGTGTTTCGTATAACGTTTGGGTATTCACGAAGCCGAGAGCCTTAAGTGACCGGAGGGAACGGGGCGTCAGACTTAGGCTCGCAGGACTTGTCCGCTGAAACTACTCCCCTGCCAAAATCTCCTGCGGACCGAGGGCGTTAGACCGACGAGTGAATACTTTGTTAGCCGATGTTATTGTCTTCTTTGCACCACTTACAACTTATCTCCTTTGTACCAATTAAACTTATTAATGATCTCTTTTGCTGCTTCATGGATTTCATTACCTCTTGAAAATCGTTCAGTATGATAGTATGGCTTACCGGTTGGAGTACCATTTTCCGAATTAATGTCATCTATAAATCTCCATACGTACTCATCACATGCGTCAACCGAGTTGCCAATGTATGTATCGAAATCACTTACTTTAATGTTATTAGGATTTGATTCATTCTTAAAACTTGCCATATAAGCATTACTTTCTCCAACTAACTTAATTGAGATAGATTTGCTTAAATACGCATTCTCCTTTTTAATAGAGCAATAAAAAGTTATGGAGTATTCATTGGCAGTACCACCAACCCAAGCAGACCACTTGTAATCATACGCTCTATCAACTAATGTTGTTACTAATTGTTCAAATTCTTTAATTTTATATTTTTTCCAATTAACTTTCTTGTTTTTGACAAACTTTCTCCAATTATCTTGTGTTATTGCTTCTGTTTCTTCAATGCCAAATATAGTAGCTAATTCACTAAAACCACTTTCATAATCACTTCTAAAATCTGCAAATCTGCGATCTGATAAAAAATATGGTATCTGACATTCTCTATAAAAAATCGGCAAAACAAAAACTTTTTTGGTTTGCATTTGCTTTACCCATGCAGCCCCTAGCTCACTCTTAACCCACTCTGAATTTAGCGCTTCTGGTGATAATACTATCCCTAGAAATTCGTTTTCTCTAATTCCCTCTTCAATTTTCCATGTAATAGAATCACCGATTTTTATTTCCCACTTATCAAACCAAACATTAACACCTATTCTTTTTAAATCTCTTGCGAGTTTTTCTACAAATGGCTTGTCAATACTTGTATGACTAAGAAATATACTAGGCATTATTATTTCTCCTTTTATTTGCAAGAATTTCAGCTAACGTTCCTGTATCCACGACGTCCCACCAACTTAAATGACCAACGGGAGTGGCCGCGATGCGGTTAGTCGGTGCGGATGTGTCAGCCACCTTGCCATTCCTCTTCGGGCGAACCGAGGAGCCGTCAGGCTCCGATACGTGGATATGATGTTAGGTGAAGTTAAAGCCATCTTGAATATTCTTCCTAATGTTTGATATATTTAATCATATTAAATTTAGGAGGAGATAAATTGGAAATTAAAGAATTCTTGCCTTATTTAAGTGTGCCATCATTAATTGGAGCTATCGTTCTAATTATTAGAATAGTTGCTCTGGCAAGAACAACAAAAATCGAAAGATTGCTAATGAATGATCAAAAGAACATAGTAATATTCTTGATTCAGTCTTTCTTTGCATCAATAATTACCGCAATAATCGCACTATATTTCACTTCACTTGCAGCTGGTGATGAACAAATAGAGTTTTATGTAGCTCTTTTCTTAGTTTATTTTGTTCTAGCTTTCGCCTCAGTACCTGGAGTATACAGTGTCTTGAGTCTAATTAAAAAACGCTCAATTCATTATGTACTGATAGATTCTGAAGTCGTAACAGATTCTATGGCCCCTATTAACCCTCCTGTTGGATCTCAATATAAAATTAAATTATACATTCATCGTGTAACAATTGAGGATAAAGTAATAGTATCAAATAAACCAACTTTGAATGACATTCAAGGATTTAAAAGAGTAATAGATAAATCTTTTCTTTATGATAAAGACATTTTTGAAGAAAAGCTTTGATTTCACCTAACGTTCCTGTATTCACGACTCGACGCATGTCGGGTGTCTGGCGAATGCAGACCTAGGGCGTATGCCCGCAGTGTGAATATTATGTTATGTGAAGGTGTCAACTACTATGAATAACCTTACAATGAATCAATCAATATCTAGAAATATATTTAATTTTTTAAAATGGCCTATTCCAGGCTTCTCTTTTCCCATAGTATTTTTCAAAATCTCAGTATAAAGTTGTCGAATCTCAATAAGAGTTTTATTCCATTGTTTTGGTGAAATAAAAAAGTTCTCTACGTTCATCGCAAGAATATTAGAGATCAAAACCTTTTGTTGATCCAACGGTGCTTTTACAATTTGATCTTTTAAAAATTTGTATCTATTTTTATCCTTTGTAAGGTAACTCATTAAAACAACTGTATTGCTTTCCGTAGGTATAATAGTAAAAAAGAATGGAGAAATATAATACAAAGGATTATTTATCACCTTCCCTTGCACATCCTTATCTACAAAAAACATAGAAGTAGCTGCTACTCCATAATTACGTGGCCAAACTAAAACTTCTGTACTGATTCTTTCAAATCGCTTATTATCTAAGTTGCTGTTCATACTATTTCTTAAATTCTCTATGAAATTCAAATGTTTTTCGTAAAACTGAATTTTTTGTTCAATTTCTTCTGTATTATCTCCACGCTGTTTCTTGATTTGAAAGTGTTCTTTCATAAAGCCAAATGTACTATGCCGTTCATAGTACGCTAAAGCAAATGCTCGATAAGCAAACAAGTAATTTTGTTTTAAATCATTTAGTCTATATTCATTTTCTTCAATTGGCTGAAATATATTTTGATCATGGTAATTGCAAAAGCCAGTAAATATAGAAGCTTTACCTTTTCCAACAAGGTGTAGTATTATTAAGATTAAATTGACCAAAATATTTTGCAGCTATTGGAGCAGCAAAAGCAATTGACAATCCAAAATATGCTTTCTTATCTTTTGTCGTCTTCTTAATTTGAGACTTAGCCTCTATAATCCCATCTTCTATTCTATTTAGAAACTCTGTAATGTTCCCTTTCTTTGAAGTTTCTTCTTCTACTCCATTTTCTACAAGATCTTCTATTACATATTCTTTAACTTCTCTTTCTTCCATCATTCGTTGCTCCTCATTTTAATAATGTCATCTAACGTTCCTGTATTTCACGACTCAGCGTATGCTGAGTGTCCGACGGATGTCGGACCCAGGACGTATGTCCGCAGCGTGAATATTATGTTATCTATAGTTCATGAATTCCATCTAAAATCTCTTTATTATCTGTTGGTAATATTCTATACAAAGAATCAATTTTCACTTCTACCTTGTCTAGTATCGGTCCATTAATTGGATGGACAGGGTTTTTAGATTTAGTCAAGGTCTCTTGAGAGTTAGCCCTTTTATTATCAATCTTAAATACAAAAGTTTTCTTCTCTTTATAACGCTTGATTTCTGCCAACACATAAATCACTTGAGAATAAAAAGCAGTTTCGTAAAATCCTTCAGGACTGTTTCCCCATCCTAAAAAAACATAGTCACTCTCTTTGATCGATAATCCAATTACGTTTTGATTATTTTGTACTAAAAGACTTAATTTTTCTTCTGATAAGTTCACATTTTCATGTAATGTAATTGACTTTGGATTATAAAAAGAGAATAGATTAACAACTTTTATATTTTTCACATTTAATGTTTGCTCATTATAGAAAAAATCAATGATTCTATTGATTGTTTGATCAGAGGATTTCTGATTTGCTTTTGAAGGATTCATCATAATTATAGTTACATTTTTACTATTCGAAATCTTATTCAAGCTTAATTGTAACAAAGATCTAACTTTGCAACCTTCAGTATCGGGTTCTACCTTAATGCTATCTACATCAACTTGATATTTTTTATATTCCACTTTTCAACCCCCTTAAGTAAATTGTTTATGAATTACAGATAACATTCCTGTATTCACGACCCGACATATGTCGGGTGTCCGGCGAATGCCGGGCCAAGAGCGAATGCTCGCAGCGTGAATATTATGTTATACGCTGTTACTGTCTTCTTGAGCTTCTTACTAAAATCACTGCATTGTTTCCTTCAAAATTCTACCAGCTTCCTGGTCACATTGACTAATCATACTATTTAATATGCTGTCATTCTTTTTATCAGCACTAGCATAAACAAGAGTAAAATTTTTAGGTAAATACAAATCAGTATCTTCTATCATCGGAATTTCTCTAAAATTATAACGATCAATGTTTCCTAAATCATGGTCAGTGACTAGTAAAATTTTTAGGTCGTTAGTTTCTAAACTCTTATCAATGATAATTTTTTTATTAATTCTATACTTCCTAATTTTTCAGCAAGGTGTTTTTCTTTATGATTGAATTGAATTGTAAATGAGCTCTGAAATATCTCTTAGTTAAATCATCATTATCTGAACGATAATGATGTCCTAAAGATGCAAGTCCCGATATCATTGTCTCTATTTTTTTTAAATCCCTCACAGATATCTGAATATCAATAATGGGCTTAGCTGCTAAGCCCGCTACTGCCGTCGATCCAATATGATCAATTTTATATACATCAGAGCCAATTTCCGTTATGATCTGGGCTCTTAATTCATTATAGTGACTTGGCCAATTATCGCTGTACGGCTCAATAATCACTGGTTCCTTCATCGAGATCACCAACTTTAAAGATTTTTAAAGCTCTTCGCCAATTTCTTATAACGTTCCTGTATTCACGACCCGACGCATGTCGAGTGCCTGGCGAATGCCAGGCCAAGGACGACTGTCCGCAGCGTGAATATTATGTTATCCGATGCCATGATCCCTCTTCGATGTGCTTGCAACGTTTATATAATCTTCAATAATTTTGTTGTATTCGTATCTTTCTTCTACAGGATTATCATTTCCAACTATATTTATATACCTATCTAATTGCCTTAATGCAATATAAAACAATTTTTGATTCCGTGTCCTATCAGAAGTGAAATAAAATCCTTCTACAATTCCCTCTTCATTCAGTGAAACTAGAAAAATGTAACTATGTATTATCTGATTATATAAATAACTTGCCTTTATACTTTCATTTGATGTTAAATCTAAATCATATAATTCTTGAATTCTATGCCAATTCAATCTTGTAACATTTTTTCTGTTTCTAAATGATTTAACTTGTAATTGTATTTGTTCAGTATTAGCAGATAATTTTTTGGCTTCAACTAGCTTTCTAACTGAATACATTACGATCATTATGTCTTTCTCAAACTCCACCAACATATCATCATCGTATGCTGTTGATAAATACACTTTATTAATCTTGTCTGAAAGTTTTAAAAGATCTTCTTTCCAATAGCTGGATTCCCATATCATTTACAAAACTCCCTTTTATAAATTTGAATTTCTTTATGTATTCAAGTCTTGCAGTGGTTTCGGATAACGTTCCTGTATTCACGACTCGATGCATGTCGAGTGTCCGGTGAATGCCGGACCAAGAGCGTATGACCTCAGCGTGAATATTATGTTATATGCTGCCTATGCCCTTCCAAATTTTTTTAAAATTATTCGATCTTTTCCTTCTTTAATCCTAAGCTTTCTTTCTATCTTTTACCAATATTTTTTCAACTCTTCCTCAAGCTTTCTCAAATTCTCTTTGGTTTAAAAGTATTTTCAAACTTCCTTATTTCGTTCACCTGATCTAAAGCAACACCGTGTTTCTACTTCCAAACCTAAATCTCAGACTTTAATCGTTCTTAGATCTGTAATTTCCTTTAATTTTCAAATATTTTTTGTCCTAAACCAAAAACGCCGATCGAGAAATCGGCGTTTTTATTCTCTTTTCCTTTAATTTTTAATTTTTTACAATTTCAATACATTGTTCCACAATGCATTACACAATATATACTGTTATCTAGCAAATATTAGTTCCAAGGTATAGATTGTTATACTGTTATTTTGTTCTTCTAATAAAGCAGGACGACAAGTGACTTAAGAAGAAAAGCTACCTAAATGTGAAAGACTATTGAATCCAGTAGACAGTAGCTTCTAAAAGAAAACGACATATAAATAACCATTAACAAGAAGCAATATTACAACTTATATTGACAATAAAATATTTTAAACACGTTTTACTTGGTAAGCTCGTAATCCTTCATAGCTAAAAGCAAGTTTAAAAGATACTTTCTCTCCGCTATCTTTCCCTTTATAGAATTTCACATCTGAATTATGAGCAGGATTGAAGTGTACTTGCAAACCTGAAGACAAAAGAATTGTGCCTGACTCTTCACGATCAATAGTTTGAATTCTTCCGATAACCGAATCAATTTTTTCTAATCTATCATCAAATTCAAGAGACGGATATTTTTCACGTAGATCATGATTGTCTACTAACGAGTAAACCCCATTTCCTGCAGCATCATACCAATCTCTTGCATACTTTCGCCTTGGTAAATTTCTTGCTAATCCAGCACTTATACTTTGATAATGTTCAACTTTTTTCACATCAGCTTGAGAGTTATTTAATATTGATCTTAGAGTAAAAAATACAAAAGAGTAATAATTGACTAATAAATTATTGTCTTTGTTCCAATACTGCAATCTTTCAATTATAAGATCTAACTTATTCTCTTGTGTCTCTGGAATCCTACGAACTAAATCAATCCACATTATAATATTTCGAGAATTTTCAGATTCTTCCTCAATATTCTCCTCTAAAAGCTTCAGAGCACGCATTTTTTTTTCTATGGGAACATTAACCCACTTATTATCTGCAAACTCTTTATAAGCATTTACAATGTTTCTACGTATGGGTGGATGAAAAACATCTTTGTTGGAAAGCAAATTACTCCATCCCTGAATTGCTAATGATAAATCCCCAACAGTCTCTGCTAACTTCGCTTTACATTCTTCTTTTCTAAATTTGGTTTTCAAATCATTTTGTACACGTTCCGCTTCATTCAAAATCTCTCTAGCCTTATCAATGAAATTTGAACACCAATAATTGTAAGAAATTTTAATAATTTCCTCAAATGTTCCACTTGGATAGTAAACCTCCTTATATCGCTTTACACAGTCCACAAGCATCATAATTTGAGATTCATAGGCGTACATATTTGATGGTTTTAATTCTCTAGAAACAATAAAACATTCTTCTGCATATTCAGTATCTCGCTCAATTATAGTAATAAGTTCTTCTCTAGTTATATCCATTTCATTCCATTTATTGCTTATTTCATCAATTATTTTTGATCTTATGCATGTTCCTTTTATATGCAACAAATTATAATCTCTTGGAGATATAGTTACAGCAATGTTTATCTGTTCCAAGGCAGAATTATAATCTTTTAGCACATAATTATAAAATCTTGAAAAGTGTCCATGAGTATGAGCTTTGTTAGGGAAACTATCTACTAATTTTTGAAAAACTTCTCTTTTAGCCTCATTGGATGGTAAATCGCTAATAGCATTTGAGAATAACTCTTGATACTCATCATTATTATCTCTATCAAAAAAAATAATTTTTGTTAATTCACCAACTAATATATTATCCCTATTTCCTTCACTCGATATTATATCTATAAAAGTAAATAAACTTTCTTTCAATCTATTTTTCCATGCTCTTCTATCTTTAGAACCATTTAGACATAAATTCATAATAATTTCTTTTGCAACATAATAGTGCATTGGTTTATACTGCCAATCTTTTTGAAAAATTAATTCCATTTGTCCTTTGTTCAATATATTTTCTAATTTATTCATTCCTTTCATATTAAAGTAGCTTTTAAATAAAGAAGATGGAATTTCTGCAGAACCATAATAATAAGCTATAGCAATTGTAAGAAGAATGACTCTTTGATCTTCTGTACATAACTCTAAGCGGTTACCTACATATTTTTCCAATGTAATAAACTCATCTTCATACGCAGCTAAACCATAAAAGAAAGGAGCCGAAGGCATATAGATTTTATTAAAAACATCCTCAACGGCTTTTTTTCTTCTCATCTTAACCTGCAAACTTACGTTTTCTTGTTCAACAAGCTCTAAATATTTAACTTTGAAGGCATTATTCTCAGACTTTTGAAGGCTTGCACTCAAAGAGTAAAGAGAATTTTTAGGTTTATGATTTAAATGCCTTTTAGTTACGTACATGAAAAATTTTATATTAGCCACTTCTAAAGATCGTTTTAACTCATTGATATTACTTACACTTGCTTGTAAAGTATCAATAAATATTAAAATGGGTAGTTCAGTTTGATCATGAAGGAACTTTATCCTACTTTCAGTGGCAACCGATATTCTATCCACAATTACTGTTGGATAATAAGTATGAAGATCCCACGATAGTCTTCGTACAAAAGTTGTAGCACCGGCACCAGCGGAGTAATCCAGTTCGATCATGTTGTTTGCAAAGTCTAAGTTAAATAAGCTAGTTTTTATTCTATCTAAATGTGATATGTATATATCACGTATAATATCTTTAGGCGGGTTCATTTCATCCCATCGTAGTAAATGTCCTTTATAGAACTGGTTTGTAGTATAGCCTTCTTCACGTTCTATAGAAGACTCTATATTTTTATAAACAACTGTTAATTCTTCTTGCAACCAAGCTGTTTCATTTATGTGTTTTGTTGTGTTATTTTTAGCAGGTAAACTCGGTTTGTAATTAATTTGCGAATTATCTTCTATTTCATTCATGCATTGATATAAGTCGATTGAACTTACAGAAATCTTTAAAAAATCATCATCTTCAATCGCTGTTTTTTTGTCCGCATCAATACTCAGAATAAGATGGGTAAAGGTAGTCAAATCAAACATAGGTTGAATCATATCGTCTAATGTTTGTATATATTCTTCATTATTAACAATGCTAATAATTACAATGGGCTTAGTCATACTATTTCTCATTACTCCCAAGTAATTTCTAGTCATTTTCGCATAATTTTTGTTCCATTCTCGTCTGCTAATGTTACCTTGGCCTATTGCTCTTTCTCCACCAGCCATTATCCAAAAAAGTGTATTATTCTCGTAAAACGAAGGAATGTTCTCAGATTCCTTCGTTATTAAATGTACTCCTCGTTTTTCTTTCAATGCTTGCTGTGTCGCTTTATATAACCCTTGATCTTCAGAAGCAACAGATATATCAATAATGCCGCTCCATGAAACACGAGAAAAAGATCGAAGTTGTTCTTGGCTAAAGTAAATATCTGGACCGATAATTAATATGTAATTATTAGTTTTATCATCAAAACCGTTAGCATACTCCATAATATTACGCCATGACTCACTTCTCATCCCTTTCATCCAATTGGATATTTCAGCTTTTTTCAAATCGTTAGCCTCTGAATTAGTTGTTCCTTGCCTGTAGTAAATCTCCTTAGCTTTTAATTTTGTAGAAATGTTCTTATTAGAATAATATGGCCCTCCTGAAGTACGTGGAATTTCAAAAACACCTAAAGTATAGCCTTTATATGGGAAAGTATAATATAAAAATTGTGTAACTATAGGCTCAACACAACTACGAATCAGTGTCTGAAATGGATTGTCGTCTATGCCAGTATCAATATTTTCAAAATTTTTGTACTTGTCCTTTTGAGAGACCCCTATTATGATGAATGCTGATTTGTCTCTTTCTGTATTTGCCATCGAAAGAATGTCTTTCACAAAACTAGCTTTACTTTTTTCATCTCCAATATCATAATTTTTTTTTTTAAAATCAACTATCCAACCTTCTGTAGATTCTAAAAATTTCTCCAACAATGTTACAGTCAATGTTCTCTCCAAAATTCATACATCCTCTCAAATATCTATTTATCAGTATTTCTAGAAAATTTTTAAAACACCTTTAAAATATTTTTCAATCTGAATCAATTTCATAACTCATTAAATGATCGATTCTGAAACTAGATATAGACAAATTAAATCGTTTTTATCTATATCTAGCCTTGATTGAAGCAACCAAAGGTATTATGAAATTGATTCAATCTATATTTTTTAAAACTCACAACGTCAGAAATTAATTTCATATTATCATTTTTTTCTTAATTTCATGTCTTCTTCCTATCTTTCTACAATGACTTTTTAGATTTCTCTTAATGTTTTTCGAGTCACTTTTATTTAAAAACTTTCTCTTTCTCCTATTTATTGTCTACTCTGAAGCGACTTTGTATTTATTGTTCCCAATTTTAATTTTCTGACTTAGTCCTACTTCTGTCATTAAGTTCTCTTTAAGCCTACTGTTAAATGCTTTTGCACTAATCAAATAACAGCAATAATACATTTAAAGTCTTATTATTTTATTCTATGGTTTCCCTATCTTAGGTTGCATATAACGTTCCTGTATTCATGAACCCCAAGGGGTTGTCTGCTGAAATACCTCCTCGAAATCCTTCTCTCAGACCAAGGCTCCAACGGAGCCACAGCTTGAATATTATGTTATCGGACGGTCTTGCCTTCTTCGAATCTACTGCAAATTGCTCTTTGATCTTCCAATCGTTCCTTCATCTTTATCGGTTTTTATGTGTCTTTGGGATCTCATTGTTCTTCGATTTTTTATGTCCTTTGACTTTCATTGGTCTTCGTTCTTCAATATGTCGATTGATCTTTTGAATGTTACTTGATCTTTATTCTTCACTTCGTTTTTTCATCCGATCTTGTCTTCCGATGTCATTCGATCTTGTTTCCCATAAACTTAGGTTTTTTTAATCCTATTGCAAGTCTGTTCCGATAACGTTCCCTGTATTCACGACGTTCCACCGACTTAAGCGACCAACGGGATCGGTCGGGATGCGGTTAGTCGGTGCGGATGTGTCTGGCTGAATTCACTTCCCCCCTACTGCGAATAGCATCATCGAATCCACTTCTGACTCCGGCCAGACCGAGGGCCGAATGGCCCGAAGCGTGAATATTATGTTATGCGTAGTACCTGACTTCTACGAGATACTATGTTTATAAATGGTTTTAAGATTCTCAATATATTTATCCTTGCTAAATTTCATTTTGGGCACTAAATCTAACCAGGTAACTTCTTTCCCGACTAACTCATAATTATATGGTATTCCTAGATTACTAGAATCCACTCCAATCCGTCTCCAAATCACTTGATCATTTAATTTTAAAACTTCAGCAACAATTAGTGTACATGTTAAATCGCAATCATCCGGACACATTAATATTGGTAAAATAACAATCTCTTCTTCTGAAAGAAAACGTCTTAGTACTAACTCTGCTTCTTCCTTCAGTCCAATCCAATCAGTAATTGTCGGAATTAAACCTAAATATAAATTATCTGGATACAAATTATGAAGATATAAATCAAACGGAATTCCATCAATCGTTATTACAGGATGTTCTACATTGACATATTTACTTGTCTGCATATCTATAGAAAATATATTCATTAAGTATCTCTCTTTCTAATATAATTTTCATTTTCCAGATATTACGCATAACGTTCCTGTATTCACGACCCAACGTATGTCGGGTGTCTGGCGACTGCCAGACCAAGGACGAATGTCCGCAGCGTGAATATTATGTTAGCCGGAGTTATTGTCTTCTTCGAGTTAGCCACTCAAAGCCTGATCATCCCTTCTTTCCATAGTCCTAGAATGACATCCATTTGTGAATTGTACTTAACGTTTTGATCTCCAATTACTTCTTTCCATAATACTTTTTGATGTATATCCTTATCCTTATCAATCTCACCTAATATTTTTACTGCCTTTAGCCCGTATGCTTTATTCTTTTTTGAATTTGTGTAAACTCCTCTTGGAATGCTTTCAAGTAGACCTGCTTCGCATAGACCTAAAAAAGTGTTTTTCGGGCATCCCTTTTTCTGTGAAGAGCTACCTTCACCAAATATTTCTATTGTCACTTCATTCCATGCTTTAATTGGATCACCATGTTTATGTTCTTTAAGATAATTGACAGCTTTCACTGCTGCTTCACCATATTTCCCCATAACAATCCTTCTTTCTTTTTACTATCGCAATAATTTCGGCTAACATCATATCTACGAACTTCGTAAACACCTCTCTTTTTAACGAATATCCGAACTACATATAATATAACCCATATTAATCCATCTGCGAAGTCACGAAGATACTAAAAAAAAGCAGCCCCAGTGCGAACTGCTCCATTCGTTAGGTAACTAACATGTTGGATGCAGTTTAACATTTGGGCTACTCTTTCTTCACGCAACAATAGAAAAATTACGAATAACCTTTAGCGATCAACCTTTGATCCCCTTCACCTAAAACATTTACTTCGCTCCGCTACTCCACACCACGCGCTCGCTCATCGCTTTATGTTGTGCAATCAGGCAGAGTTCTGCCGCTTTAAAGGCATGTTCCTGCGTCATGGCTGTCTCGGTTCGATCCAGACAATCGCGAATCAGCTGACCGAAGAACGGATAACCGACCTTGCCCTTCACGCTGTAGCGAAACTCACCTTCATGGTTTACCAGATAGACTTGATCACCTTCCGGCTCTCTCGCAACATCGATATACTTCCGCAGCTCAATATAACCGTCCGTTCCCAGAATAACTGTACGCCCATCGCCCCATGTGCCCAGACCATCCGGTGTGAACCAGTCCACTCGGAAGTAACCGGAAGCTCCGTTGTCCCCGATCAGCGAAGCTTCGCCGAAGTCCTCCAGTTCAGGGAACTGTGGGTGATTGAAGTTATGCACACGACTGAACCCTACCTCAGCGTCCGTACATGATGCAAACGTCAGAAATTGTTCGATCTGGTGACTCCCAATATCACAGAGAATGCCGCCATACTGCTCATGCTTGAAGAACCAGTCGGGTCTTCCTCCAGCATTTAAGCGATGCGGGCCTGTACCCATAACTTGCACTACTTTGCCGATTGCCCCTTGTTCAATGAGCTGCCCCGCATAGATTGCACTTTCTACATGCAGTCGTTCACTGTAATACACCATATACTTCTTGCCTGTTCGCTTCACTTCTTCTCGTGCAAGTTTTAATTGCTCCAGCGTGGTAAATGGGGCTTTGTCTGTAAAATAATCCTTGCCTGCGGCCAGAACTCTCATGCCAAGCGGCGCACGATCTGAAGTGATTGCTGCACTTGCCACCAGCAACACCTCATCATCTGCGAGCACCTCAGCTTCCGATGCTGCGACTTGAGCCTGTGGGAACTGCTTCCGAAATGCCTCTACCTTCTTCGGATCCGGATCATACACCCATTTGAGGGTAGCCCCGGCCTCCAACAATCCCCCAACCATGCCGTAGATGTGTCCATGATCCAGCGCAACAGCAGCAATCGTGAACTCACCCGGACCACATACGACCTCTTTTGTTACACTTTTTGGTGCATAGAACATCCCGTCTTTAGCCATGTCATCCCATCCCCATTATAAAATTTTCAATAAAATGAATTCGTCTTATATATCTTCTTTATTTAAACGTCTGACTCAGATCAGCAGGATGACTGCCACTGAATGCCTTGTCTTTCTTCGTCGTTGAACCAGCAATGCGTTCCTGCAGATGCTCGTAGAACAGATCCTCATCGATCGGCAGATCGACCCAATTATCCGTCCAAGTAGACAGCAGCATCGCGTTCGACAATGTTAATCCGTGTATACCATCCTCACCGGGTGCAATGAGTGGTGCGCCTGTACGAATCGCATCAACCCAGTTGCGAATCAGACCCGGGTGCCCCGTTTCAACACCTGTAATCGGGATTTCACATTTCCAACATTCTGGCTGTCCAAAACCTCCGGTAAACCGCTGATTGAATTCAGGTTCAGATTCCCGAAGTCGCCAGAACGTAAGTTTTCCGTCTTCGATCACGATTTTACCTCGGTCTCCGTTGACCTCGAATCGGTTCGTACCTGGTGCTTCGCCAGTAGTCGTTACGAAGACACCTGTTGCTCCATTTTCATACTCCACATAAGCGGTTACATCATCTTCCACTTCAATGTTCCGATACTTGCCAAACGAACAGAAAGCACGCATGCGTACCGGCATCATGCCAATGGTCCACTGCCACAAGTCCAGTTGATGCGGGTCCTGGTTAATCAGCACACCGCCGCCTTCACCTGCCCAAGTTGCCCGCCAGCCGCCGGAATCATAGTAACTCTGGGATCGATACCAGTTCGTAATAATCCAGTTGGTACGCCGTACCTCTCCCAGTTCCCCCGAAGCAATTAAATCTCTCAGTTTAATGTAGAGTGGGTTGGTCCGCTGGTTGTACATCATGGAAAAGACTTTACCGCTCGCTGCGGCCGCTTCATTCATCTTGCGTACCTGCTTCGTATACACGCCGGCTGGCTTCTCGATCATGACATGCAAGCCATGCTGGAACGCCTGAATGGCCTGTTCCGGATGATCATAGTGCGGCGTTGCAATAATGACTGCATCAATCGTCCCCGAAGCCATCATCTGCTCAGCATCCTGCCAATAGGTTACCGTTGCCGGAAGATGACTGGATACCCAGCTCTCCATCTCTCTTCTTACATCACATACGGCGACCAGCTCTGCACCGGGTACTTCTCCGGCAACCAACGTTCTGGCATGTGCTGCTCCCATGTTTCCTATACCAATCACCGCTACTCGTACGATACTCATGACTGCCCCTCCTCGTCCACACGGCGCTCAATTTCGGCGAAAACGTCTGCAAAATGCTGTAACATCGCCTTGGATTCCAAGGCACCACTAAAGTCTTCTATTCCGTAATATCCGTCATACCCGACGGCACGAAGATCCCGTACCATCTGTACCCAATCGACCATGCCTTCAGTCAAAGGAGTCCAGTGACATTTCCAGGCTGTATTCAGAGCCACTCCGCTTCTCTTCTCAGTCACACTAGATTTTTGTGAATCATTCGCTTCTGCTTCAAACCACCCGGCATTCTTCACATGCACATGAGCCAGATACGGACCTAGCAACTCAAGTCCCATCCGGTGATTCTCATATCCTTCATGCACCATATTACCTGGATCGTACAATACACCCACATGCTGCGGGTCCAGCGATTGCACAAGTCGATAGGCCAGCGATGCCGTTGGTGCAATGGTCTGATGATGCGTTTCTACGAGGGCCTTGATGTTGTACTGTTTAGCCAGATCCTGTACTTCACTCAGGTATTGAACGGCTTTACGATACAATTCAAGATAGCTGGTCTTGCGATCATATCCCGGAACACCCACACGCATCATTGATGCTCCTAATCCAGCCGCAGCCTGAAACG
Organism: Paenibacillus amylolyticus; assembly: GCF_001570725.1. Taxonomy (GTDB): domain Bacteria; phylum Bacillota; class Bacilli; order Paenibacillales; family Paenibacillaceae; genus Paenibacillus; species Paenibacillus amylolyticus_A. Next base: position 1,299,981 of record NZ_BCNV01000001.1, on the reverse strand, counting down.
CCTGCTCGGTTGCAGACAAATCTCCACAGTTCAGATACGGCACCAGTGCGATGGATTTTCTGCCTTGCCCTTCCGCTGCTTCACGGAAAACAGGAATCTGTTCCTGCCAGCGGTTCGGATCTACCGAACATCGATTATTTCTCCAGTAAGAAGGCTCCTCGGATATCGCATCTTCAGGAATTCCGCGGAATCTCCACTCGATTCCATCGATCCCTGCTGCTGCCGCAGCCGATGCCAATTCTTCTGCATTTATATCAGGGGTAGCCACGGTGAATACAGACAGTTTCATCATGAATCATCTCCTTATGTAAACGTATTCATTTTATGTCGTAAAGGCATTGTATCACTCCACTGAACGTCACCATAGAGGGAAACGCCAACAGATGAATGACAGATAACGAACAGGGCACATTCCCCATTCAGAGATAACTTCCCAAGAGGATGATATGTTCTCAAATCAAAAAAGACATCCTTGGAACAGATTCAATTCTGTTCAAAGATGCCTTGTACAATAATTATATATAGGATGTTTGAGGAAAAGGTTCCCTATCAGTTATCCAGGCGCAATTTCAGTAGCTGGTTCTTGTACTCGTACAATTTGCAACCCGTGCCTCTCTCTCTAATCCCGGTCAAAGAACACGTGTTCAGCCTGTATTTTTCCCTGATCTATCGTCATGATGCCGAATGAATATTGCTTCTGAAAACGCCGATCCGTAGGCGACCCAGGATTAAAAACCAGTGTATTGTCCACGGTATGCATCACCGGAATGTGTGAGTGTCCGTAGATCACAGCATCCACATGTTGGCCTGCAAAGGTATGAATTGCATTCTGCTCTGTACCCTTCGACCCTAGATGGCCGTGCACAAGACCCAGACGAAGTCCTTCCACTTCAACAATACGGGAATATCCCAGTTTTTCAGCGATTTCGGACGGGTCCGTATTACCTGCTACTCCTTCAACTGGTGCATACTCACTAAGTAATGGATGTACACTCCAATCCGACCAGTCACCGGCATGAAGAATGAGATCTGCACTCCGCAATACATCAAGGAGTTGAGTTGGTAACTTGCGTGATTTTCGTGAACAATGCGTGTCGGAGATGACTACAATTTTCATATAACAACCCACCTTTCCTTTAAGAGGTCGTTCAAAAAGTCCGCTTTTGATTACGAAGGATGCCTAACGGCATCGCAGCATCGAATATGGAATTCAGCCGAAATGTCCGTTGCTCACGTAGTTTCCTACGCTCCGCTACTCCATTTCTAGCTTCATCCCATCTTCTCGGTACTGAAAACCACCCTTTTTGAACATTCACTTTTTTCTTTGTTGCAATCTACTCTGCCTGCGGTGAGGCAGCTAACATATGGGAACTGGATCGCTCCATATCTTCGAGCGTAATGGATGCAAAGAACTGCTCCACCTTGGCCTCGGCAACCTGATACAGATTGGTCAGCAGGCTGTCTATATGCAAGCCCACCTCACAATCCGGGTTACAATTGCCGTGAATCGGGAACAGTGGACCTTCATCCTTGGCTGCCTGATAGATCATCGCTAATGTAATCTCACTTGATGGCTTCGCCAGATAGAAGCCTCTTGTTCCAGGAGAGGAATTCACCAATCCTGCCTTTTTCAGTCCGCCCAGAATCCGTCTCACGACCACAGGGTTGGTATTCACGCTACCTGCAATATGTGCAGACGTGATTCGTTCAGGCGCGCTGAGTGACAATAACAACAAACAATGCACACTGACCGAAAAATGAGTACTCATGATTAACCACCTTTTTTAAACATTTTAAAGATCATTCTAGACATGCTGACATCATTCAGAGAACAGATCCTGTTCGGGACGTGCTCTGATCTTGAGTTGTCGCACACTGTATTCCAGTTGTTTCACAATATCATCCAGCTGTTTGCGATCAATCTTGGTCGGATCTTCCACTGGTTTCGCGGACGACTTGAGATCCCGAATCGTTAACTGCTGCTCTTGCCATTTGTCCATTAGATCTGCAATATTGGCATAGAAACGTTCGTAATCTTTAATGACCAAGTCAAGATAGGCGTCCACCTCATCCGGATCATAACCACGAAGTTTATAATTAAATTGTTTTTCATGAATCGATAATGCATCTAGCTGTACACCCAATTGTTTGAACAATTGTCTTTGTTTATCCAATCTTCGTTTCATATGTTCATCCATATTGACAACCTCCATTATAAGCCAAGCCGTGGTTCATTTTTCCAGTGAAAAACATACGGCATTTTCTCTCTCTATTTTTTATAACACATAATCCGTCAGATATAAAATGATACGACCCTATTCCTCACGAAAATGATTGCTTTTCATCCGATTCGGGTAAGGACACATACACCCCACAACGGGAAAGGAGCATGTCCTTATGAGTACTTTAACCAAAGATCAACGTCAAGAACTGAAAAACGCCCTTTTGGAGCAACGCGAAAATTTGCAGCGTCATTTTGAATCCAGCATGGAAGACGGTGCTCCGGCCCAGTCGCTGAAAGATTCAACCGGTGAGCTGTCCTCATACGATAATCACCCTGCAGATGCCGGTACGGAAACATTTGAACGCAGCCGTGATTTGGCGATCGACGATACATTAACAGACGAATTCAATCAAGTGAACGACGCATTGGAACGTATGGAACAAGGTACATACGGAACTTGTGTAACGTGCGGAGAAGATATTCCCTTCGAACGACTTGAGGCTATCCCATATACTGCATACTGTATTGATGACACGCCTAACCGGGAGATCAGCAACGATCGGCCCGTTGAAGAAGAAGTCATGACCATGCCTCCAAGTGGCGCTGGAGAAGGAAGACAACGTAACGCAGGCAAGTTCGACAATGCAGATGCCTGGGAAGCGGTCGAAGAATATGGTACATCCAACTCCCCCGCTACTGCAGCCAAACGTGATGTAAAGGACTATGATGAGAACATGTAATGTGGTTATAGACTGTAACGGTTATGCGTCAAAATTAAAACTGATTCAATAGGATACACCACCGTTATCCTGTCTTATCACGCATTAAAAGCCGCCAATGGCGGCTTTTTCTAGTTTTCTCGAATGTGGTCTGCCACGTTTGCCGTTGCATGTTTCCAGCGATAACGCTGAACACTATTCCGCCCGTTATTCTTCCGACTCACTACCCGGTGATGCAGATTCCTGCCGTTTAGAAACAGATCGGGACGTTTTCGAAGTTGATTTGCCCTTACCTGACGTAGCTTTCTTTTTCTCTTTTGCATCTGTCTTAGACACAGGTATTTTCTCTAACGGTTTAGAGAGGGCAGAGAATAACTGAAAGACCTCATGCTCCCCTTGCTGATTCTCTTTTGTTGTATAGGGTTCACAGAGCTTTATGATGTTCTTATATAATTGCTCTACTTCCTCACGGTTTGCATAGAGCGTGATGTCCGAGAGAAACATCCGATCTTCGTTTTCCGCCTGATGCATGAATCGCTGACGACTTTGTTCGAACATCTCATTTAACAGTTTGAGCGTTTCAGAGCGAAATACCTGTTTCAATGGTGAGTTTTCCTTGTCTTCATCTTCGTGACGAAGATGGATCTCTCCGGTAAACGGTTCGTAGTATTTCGCAATAATCCCATTAATCTCCCGCGTGGAAACGATGGTGAGCAGACCGATTTTCTCCAACTTTTTCACATGATAATGCACTTTGGCTGGTACCTCACCCATCTGATCGGCGATCTCTTTGACTGTGGATGGTCTGCCCTGCTTGTTAAACATATTCATAATCTGTATCCGATACGGATCGGAGTAGATTTTAATTTCTTCAATTGTGGATAGAACTTTGTGCTGCATCCCTGTATCCTCATTTCCGGGGTACCTGTTGCCCATCGATGTCTCTATTATACCGCTGTGTCAGGGCTTCGGTCAAAACAAGACGGAGATGACATGCTGTATAAAACCGGAAAATGATCGCCTCTGAAAGTACTTTACAGGGCAGTTCGAAAACTTTTGCTAAATAGCAGCATACCTGCTGACATGGCAAGCATAATACCGAAGACGATAAACAGAACAGGCATGGTCATCCAATCTGCAAGTGCTCCCGAAACCAGGCTCCCAAGTGGTGCGACACTCAAGACAAGCATACTCTGGAGGGCATACACTCTGCCCAGCATCTCGGAAGGGGTCACTTCCATAAGATAGGTAGCCAGCGGTGTTGTAGCCAGAGGAATCCCCATTCCCATCAGTAGACAAAAGGCCGCCGCAACCGGCAGTTGGAAGGTCGTCATATAAGCCGGGAGTGCCGTCATGGCATAACTGAGACCTAGCATGACAATACCACTGATGACCAGCACACTTTTACGATAATTCGCTCCCCTTTGCGTTAACCACACACCACTAAGCAACATACCTCCCACCATCAGCCCACTGAGCAGACTTAATCCCCAAGCGCCAGCATGCAGCGTTTCAATGACATACGGTGTACGGAGAACATTGAACGGCATCAGGCAGAAATTAACAAAGGCAAACAGGATGGAGACGATTAATAATAAGGCGTGTTTACGGAGAAAATGAAAGGCTTCTGCCATTTCGGAGAATATACTACTTTTTTCGGATTGAAGAGAATGCATTTCAGTTGATGTTTTATTATCATTGTTAGCAGATGTTGATACTCCAGGGTATCCTACTCGGCTCATAATTAAAGCACTTAGCGCAAACAACCCAGCATCTATCAAGATCGTCCAGGCAATACCTATTGAAGCAATCAGTGCACCCGCCACTGCAAGTCCTGCGAGTTCTGCCACTCTGGTTGCGGAAGACGACATGGCGTTACCGGAGAGCAGCATCGATTGGGGAAGCAATCTAGGGACACTGGACACTTCCGCAGGAGTAGTGAAGCATTCCAGCAAAGAATTCAGAATCGTGATGACAAATAAATGCCACACTTCGAGTTGGCCCAATCCAAACAGTAGAGCTGTAATACCCACAAACAACCCGCGACCGGTATTGGTGATCACAATCACTTTTTTGGGAGACATGCGATCAACCAAAGCCCCGGCGAACAGACCCAAGAGGATATTGGGTAAGAAATTCACCGCCAATAGCGTACCCATCAGCACTTTCGAACCAGTCAGAATGTACACCATCCAGCTGTATGCAATCGAATCAATGGAATCACCAAATCTCGATACAACTCTACTGAGCATAAATTGCATATAGGGCCTGATTCGTATTAATTCACCTATGCCTTGCTTGCCAACTGCTGTGCTATCGTTCATGGCTTCCCACTCCCTAACGTTAAAATATTTTTCATGTTAATTTTATTTTAACGTACATTATGCAGAAATCAATACCTCCGTGAAAATAATTTTAACGATAAGTAAGCAAAGTAAAAAACTCGCTCTTCTTTCAGTTGATTCGTAATCAACAACAGACTTTTTGAACAATCCCCTATAACACAAAAAACAGACCATATGTGGTCTGTTAGGTTGGGCTGATCGTATATGAACTGCTTTCATGTTCTACCTACTTCTCAACATTCAATTGAAATCCAGACTGCTCGGCCTGTACCTCCAACATCAAATCACGTACCCGGCCTGCTTCATTCCCCAGTCGTTCTTCGCTGATTCGGTAGTTGGTCCATTTCAACTCAAGTGGAAGTTCAATCGTACCCGTCAGGCAATCCCACAATGCATCGAGATTACCGCCATAAAAATCCGGCAGATCCAGCTTATCCTTTAATTGCTGATGAAGTTCAGCAGTATTGGCAAAGTCTTCTCCATCCAGAATCACAATATTCATAGTTGCCCCTTCCTCTATTTTAAGCGTGTAAATGATGCATAGTGATCTGTCGTTTTGTAGATGAGTCCATCATTGGAGTACACAATCCGATCCGAATTACGGAAGCCGGAAGTATAGTTGATATCCGCTTCGCGCCATGTACGTCCGCTCGCTGCTGGCAGAAGCCCCTCCCGATTGCCGAATGTGTCTCCGCCGATGCTTTTCCCAGGAGCGACGACAGCCAAGTTTCCTTGTGAAGCTACCCAGCCGAGTCCTGTTGCCTGTGATTTGGTAATAAAGTTACATGGCAACGTGCCGTTTGCACTCAGATAGTTTGCTACCCCCGTAAACGTATTGATAATGGTACATGTTGCAGCAGATGCCTTCTGCTGTGGAGCTGGCGTGAACTGTGAACCTGTGAGGAAAACAAACGTTAACAACAATGCCAGTAATGCGGTTGATAGTAGTTTTTTCATCAATCCTGCCTCCCGATCCTCATAGTAGATGAACGTTGCTGTGATATGCGTTTTGCTAGCTGCAACTGTCTTGCTGTACGTTCTGCTAGATTATAGTAAACAAGTCATCTCATGACTATTTATATCACATCAATTTGGTAGAAATATCAAATGAAGACGTTTTAATTATAAAATATTATAATTGTTACATTTTAAGACAGAAAAAAAAGACTCTCATCCCTGAAGATGGAGTCTGCATTTTCTAGTATGTTTAAACTGACTTGACCTAAACTATTCGATCAGCTGCACACGTTGACGAGTTCGCGCCGATTCCAGGCACGCATCAATGACACGCATGTTCTGAATGGTATTTTCCGGACTGAAAGGCAAAGCCTCTCCTTCAAGTGCAGCCGCTGCGAACGTCTCTACCTGAAGCACATAGGAATTCGATACCGATACACGTTCCTCACGACTGACCGAATCCGTGTGCACAATAATCTGAGGCGGAATATCACTGTTCTCCCATCCAAATACTTTTGGCAGTTCAATTCGCCCTTCCGTCCCGAGAATCTCCATCTCCGCTCGTCCTGAAGCCCACATGCCACAGTCAAAAGTTAACGCTACCGAATTCGGAAATTCTATTAGTCCCGATGCCATCATATCGACGCCATCATGCTCGTCCGAGAATAGCGCGTGTACCGTCACTGCTTCCGGTTCCTGTCCCAGATACATCCGGGCAGCCGAGATCGGATACACGCCAAGATCGAATAATGATCCGCCGCCCATCTCTCTTTTGAACCTTACATTCTCCTTATCATCAGCGGTATTACAAGTAAAGTTGCCATGGATAGCTCTGACGATGCCAATCTCTCCACTGGCTATAATCTCTTGCACACGTCTGTGCTTGGGATGATATCGATACATTATCGCTTCTGCAAAAAGAACGCCATGCTGCTGACATGCCTCTATCATTTCTGCCGATTCATCTGCATTCAGAGCAGCAGGCTTCTCGCACAACACGTGTTTGCCAGCCTGCGCAGCTTTGATGGTCCATTCTTTGTGCATATGGTTAGGTAAAGGAATATAGACGGCTTCGATGTCTGGATCAGCGATGAGTTCTTCGTAACTGCCATACGATCTGGCAATGCCGAGTTCTTCAGCAAGGGTTTCCGCCTTTTCCTTGCTACGGCTGGCAATCGCCAGCACCTCACCACGTTCGGACTGCTGGATCGCTGGAATGACTGCATTTTTGGCAATGGTTGACGTACCGAGTACACCCCACTGTAACTGTCTATTCATGCTCATCTTCCTTTCGTACCGTAATTGTCCTCTTCTGCCTTGTGTAACATGCCTAGACAACGATCCAGATCTGTTTTGACCTGTTTCTTGTATAATTCGGCTTTCTCCGCACCATCATCCGTAAAATGATATAAAACGATTTCCTGAAAATCGACCTTCGGATCGTTACCCTTCAGCTTCTTCGTGCGATAAAAAACACCTTGCTGTACCAATTCATGCAGTGCCCGATATACCTCGCTCTGGGGTGGTACATAACCGTAGTCTTTGAATTCCTGCTTCATCGCCTCCAGCATCTCGTAACCATACCCCCTGTGCTGTTCAACCATCGTAATCAGATACAGCTTAATAAATGCCCGCTGTGCAATCATAAAAGCCACGTTCATTCCCCTCCTGTCAGAACCTATATATCTAGTATTATAAAACTTATGTTCGGGTTCTGCCATCTTTCTCCGCTTTGCCTCCCCTTTATCCATCTTCAAGGAGGGAGAGCAAGAAATCGTGTGAATACGCGTTAACCTGAGGGAAGCACGGAAAAAGGTTTTCTATTGTGAATTTTTCATGTAATGAAATTTTAATTTTTTTTCAAAAGAATCAAATTCATAATACCTTTAGCTGCTTCAATCAAGGTTGGATTTAGATCGATACGGTTCAATTTGTCTATACTTCCGAACGCCCGTACACTCCTGTGCGGCTGTGGTCATCTATTATGATTTTTTCATATATTGCTGGATTCATTTATTGCGGATAGATTTCGGTACGGTTCCCACAATCCATTTGCCCCAGCTTACGCGAGAGATAAGCCATGTCAGTACACAGGATAATGTTAGAGCCAACAACCAGGTAATGATCATTCGGACGACAGGGTTCCAGCCCATCGAAACATAAAACAGCTCATCTGGAATGTAGCTATACCGCAGCATCAACATATGCATCAGATATCCGCCATACGATACACCACCAATCCATCCCAGCAATCGTGTAACCCTAAGGTTATGCAGTTTGCCGGCCAGCTGGTACATGACCATGATCGAAGCAATCAGAAAGAGCGCCATATCAGGCCGGATCAGGCTGACCGTGTAGAATGTAATTTTGATTCCCTCCGGCTTCTGAAACTCCAGCATTAATAGATATGTAAACCGAAGCCCCAGCACGATAAACACCGTCCAATATACCCAGCGTAACCGATGAATCCATTCATTCCAGTGCTGGACGGATAAACCCGCGGCTGCACCAAGCACAAAATAAATAAAGAAATAGAGGAAATTGCGGTCTGCATACGTTGTAAACGCATCTGTCAGTACCGGAATATTCAGCCAGCCCATGAATTTGGCAATGTTGCCTAATTGATCTGCGAGCACCAGATAGACTACGCCCGAAATAAACAGAGCGCTCATACGTCCCTTGGCTTCGTAGCGGTTATATACATAACGAATGGCTCGCAAGAAGAGCGGAAATAACAGATAAAACTGAATCAGCATAATAATGTACCAAAAGTGTGAAGTTGTTTTGCCAGTAATCAGCTTCAAGCCTAAGTCTGGAATGTCATTCCATCCAAATCCCGTCCAGCCTCGCGGTGCAAGTGTAAAGTAAATGAGTGACCAGATGAGATAAGGTACGATAACGTCGGTTACTCTTTTTCTCATAAACTTGCCGTAATGCAGCTTGTCTCCCGTGTTATAAAAAAGTACCATCCCTGTTATGAAGATGAACAAAGGAACTGCAAATTTGGAGAGCATCAGCAGTATAGCCAATAACACGCCATCCTCCAGTTTCGTTTCCGGTACCAGAGAGTAGTGTGCGATGGAATGCTGGAGAACCACCGCTGCAAAGGCAAGTCCCCTTAAGCTCTCGATTTCTGTAATTCGTTCTCTGCGAGACATACATTCAGCCGTCCTTTCTAGGTCTTACGATAAGAGATATAATGAAAATGAAGCGGTATATCTGATGAACGGGGGGATTCATATTTCTTTAGCTGACAAGGACATCGCCACGATCGACTCCAAATATGTTCAGCAGCATCTGGCTAACGAACGAACTTTTCTTGCCTGGGTTCGCACCGGCATTGCCATGGCGGGCATCGGCTTTCTTGCTGCCGGACTTGGTTTTAACTCCTCGGCGTATGATCGTCTTGCACATATTGCCGCCATTATTACCGGTATCACTTCTCTGGTTGGTGGAATATCCATCATTGTGTATTCGGCAGCAGCCTATCATCGGAAGCGTACACAAATCAATGAGCAAACATATCAGGCGTCAACCGGATTAATTCGTTTTCTGACCATGATGCTACTGGTGATTGGACTCGCTTTGGCTGTATTACTCTATGTATTGTTATTCCCTGCCTGACTGGGTAAAAACACCATCCGCCATTATTGATGCCCAATGTCACACAGGGATAAAAGCCGGCTTCCCTTAAGGAAACCGGCTAATGACCATCTGGTGGATCATATATGTCATTCCATTTGCAGGTATTATGTCATTGAGTTCTATTATATATCAACCGAATCCGCAGCATGTTTACAGGAATGTATTGTTACCGAATCGCGCTGCCTTGGTTTGGGCTTCCAATCTGCGTTCTTCCATATCCAGGTCCGGACGTTCGGCAGCCACATCTCCACCATGGACTTGGGCTCTGTCCCGATTATACTGGCTGTTGCTGCTGAACACATCATACACATCCGTGTCCCGATCCGTGGAGTCTACGAGCAACAGGATTTTGCCATTCTGTACATACTCCTCATACTGTTTGGCATCCTCTTCCGGAATACCGAGACCAACCAGTCCACCCACCAATCCGCCAGCTCCTGCACCCACAGCTGCACCGGTAAATGCTGCTGCGATAGGGCCTGCGGCCAGAATTGGTCCTATGCCGGGTATGGCCAGTGCACCGATACCTGCGAGCAGGCCAGCCACGCCACCAAGTACACCACCTGTTGCTGCACCCGCAGCCACGCCTTCAGGGGCTTTCGTACCCGTCTCTTCCCGAATCGCCTTCAATTCATCCCGATCCTGTGTAACAACGGAGATTTCGTCTGAAGTGAATCCTTGTGCTTTCAGACCCTCGATAGCCTGCGATGCTTCACGTTCTGTATTAAACACACCTACGATTTTCTTCTGCATAGTGAATCCCTCCTCATCTTATTGAGTGGTTCGCTATGTTATTACCCGCCTTGTTTTCTTTCAAACGCTTGCAGGGTCAATATAATATGTGTGGATAGCAATTAATTGCTGAGGTTCATTCCTTTTCATGCCCATCAGGGTGGGCATTCAAACTCAGGCACGTGATACATTGAGGGATGTCAGGGTCCAACTTCTTGAAGTCCAGACTGGCTGATCCTGGCGAATTGTTCAGGCGATTTTCTAAGGAACTGAGGACGTCTTATTTAACCTTCAGGTCCTCATTTTATTTTGTAAGGAACCTGAGACACGTTATTTACCAAAATCCCCTGATAAACACGCTGTAAACGGCTGCTTTTTCGAATATAGCGTGTTTCAGATTCCTTAGATTGCTAAGGACACTTCAAATCGTTAAATAAGACGTCACAGGTTCGTTAGCGCTCCCGCTGTTCAGCAGCGTCTGTGCCTGATGAAGCTCCCTTGGGAAACCACATAGTTGATATCTGAAAAAACGAAATAATTCATTTACTTGCCCCGTGGTTTGGCCCGATTTGTGGCGACCGCTTCAAGGGGATTGTCCGGCCAGTAATGCTTCGGATATCGACCTTTCAGATCTTTTTTGACGTCAAAGTACGTCTCTCTCCAGAAGTTGGTCAAGTCTCGTGTGACCTGTACAGGTCGCTGCGCCGGTGATAACAAGTGGATGGTCAACGGAACTCGCCCACCACCAATACGTGGTGTCTCCTGTTGTCCAAACATCTCCTGTAGTCTCACCGCCAGCGTAGGGTCCTCCGGTCGGCTGTAGTCTACGGGAATTCGGGAACCACTTGGCACCTGTATATGCGTCGGCGCTTCATCGTCCAGTTGTTGTCGCTGATTCCAGCTCAGTCCGCCGAGCAATACATCATGCATCGATAATCTCTTCAGATCGGCTGCCGATCGCATGCCTGTCAGATAAGGCGTAAGATGTTCTGCCAACTCTTCAGTCAGATCATCTTCGATCAGGTCAGGCCACTCGGGTAGATGAAGATGCAGGAACCGCAGCCTGTCCGCAAGTTGTCTGGATGTTTTTGTCCAGGGCAGACAATCGAGCCCTTCCATTCGTATTCCCGTTATCAGTGCTTCCAGCACCTGATCTTCAGGCGGCTGTGCAATACTGCTCTCTTTAATCACAAGGGCTCCAATACGAAGTCTCTTGTGTGCGCGCACGCTGCGGGTATTGGAATCCCAGGCCACTTGCACTTCATTGTGCAGCAAGTGCTGACCTGCCTGCAACAATGTCTGCTCCTGCAACGGCGCAGCCAGCAGGATGCGCGCATCTGCGCCCTGGTCGTCTGCTTCGGCTGCGACCAGATACGCTGAACGGCTCAGCGATTCTGTCGCTGCGAGCCGTACACCGCGGCCGCTGCTCAACAGATAGCGGCCGTCCTCCCGGCGTTGCCCGATCCGGTCCGGATAGGCGAAGGACAGCAGCAATCCGCAGCTGTCCTCATCCGGCCGCACTGGATCGGCCGCCGGGCCGAGCGCCGAGCGCAGCTGGCGGCTCTCCTGGAGCATGCGCCGCACGACCGCGCCGTCTAGGGCAGCCGCTGCCGCTTGCGGCATGCCGCTGCTGTCCGCGGTCAGCAGCGCTTCCACGCGCGGGCGGAGGTCTGTGCCCGCGCCTGCACTGCCACTGCTGCGGAGGCCGGCAGGCTCCTGCAGCAGTGCCGCCAGCATGCTGGCGTAGCTGGCCAGCCCAAGCTCCGCCGCGCGGAGCAGCATGCTGGCCAGTCGCGGATGCACGCCAAGCGTGTTCATCCGCCGCCCGAAGGGCGTGATGCGGCCTGCGTCGTCCAGGCCGCCCAGCTGGCGCAACAGCGCCTGTGCCTGGCCATAGGCGGCGTCAGGCGGGGTGTCCAGCCATTGCAGCTCTGCTGGGGACTGGACACCCCAAACGGCAAGCTCAAGCGCCAGCGGCGCAAGATCCGCGGAGGTAATCTCCGGGCGAGTTGCCTCAGGCAGTCCCCCATGAACCTCTTCGCTCCATAGCCGGTAACACACACCTGGGGCGATTCGCCCCGCACGCCCCCGCCGCTGATCGGCTGACGCCTTGGACACCGGCAGGGTAACAAGTCGGCTCATGCCCGTACGCGGCGAGAATGCCGATGCTCGGCTCAGCCCCGCATCCACCACAACTTTAACGCCAGCCAGCGTAAGACTGGATTCCGCAATGGACGTAGATAATACCACTTTCCGCCAGCCCTCAGCCGCCGGGCGTATGACCTCATCCTGTTGTTCCACCGGCATACTCCCATACAGAGAATGAACCTTCACATGTGCAGGAAGAGAACCGTTTAATAACTCACGCTCTGTACGATGTATCTCTCTTGCCCCGGGAAGAAAAACAAGCACGTCTCCCTCCTGTTCAGCTAATGCCTTGTTCACCGTCTGAGCCGTGAATTGTTCCAACTGCATGGCTGCCGGTCTTGGCACATATCGTGTTTCCACCGGAAACGTGCGTCCCGGACAGTGAATTGATCTTGTACCCTCACCAAGCAAGGCACAGACGGGAACCGGATCAAGGGTCGCCGACATGACCAACAGTTTCAGATCCGGGCGTAACATCGCTCGCGATTCCAATGCCAGAGCCAAGCCTAAGTCCCCATGAAGATGACGTTCATGGAATTCATCGAATATAATCATCGCCGTATCCTCAAGACCTTGGTCCTGCTGCAACATCCGGGTCAACACCCCTTCCGTCACAACTTCAATGCGCGTCGCCTGACTCACCCGTGTATCCATGCGTACACGATATCCTACAGTCTGACCTGCCTTTTCCCCTAACGTAGCCGCCAATCTCGACGCAGCTGAACGCGCGGCCAGCCTTCGGGGTTCCAGCATAATGATTTTCCTTCCCTCAACCCATGGCTCATCCAACAAAGCCAGCGGTACCACGGTCGTTTTTCCCGCACCCGGTTCTGCAATTAACACACCTGTATCTTGATCCCGAAATAACTGTCTTAACTCCGGAATAATCTCTTGTATCGGTAACTCTATATGCATATGATCGCTCCTAATGAATGTACCTCACTGCTCTTCAGCATCACTATTCGAATGTTAGCATTATAACAAAAAAAGCCGTCCCAGAGGAACGACTATCGCAGACACACTTATTTCAGCAAAAATGAATTTATCCAGAATGCTCACTTAGCTGAGCAATGATTCGGCACCATCAATCACGATCTCTGCTCCAGTGATATGTCTGGATTCGGACGATGCGAGGAAGCTTACCAGATCGGCAACATGTTCCGGCTGACCCGGACCGTCCGCAAGTGGCTGCTGACCTTCCGGGAACTCCATCGGAATAATGATCTGCTGCAAATCATCCGTTTTGACCGTACTTTGATCGATATTCGTCGCAATCGCCCCTGGGCAAATCACGTTTACACGTATCTTGAACTTCGCCAGCTCAAGCGCAGCCATCTTCGCAAATGCAACCTGCCCTGCCTTGGATGTGCTGTACGCTGACATGCCAAAGCTTGAGAAACGTTGATTGCCATTGATGGAACTCGTGATGATAATGCTGCCGCCACCCCGTTTTTTCAAATGAGGTAATGCATATTTAACGGTGAAAAACGTACCATTCAGGTTCGTAGTAATAATCTGTTGCCACTCTTCAACCTGAATTTCCTCAATGGGTGCCGATACTCCGTTAATACCTGCATTGGCAAAAACAATATCCAAACCACCGAACAATTCCACGGTTTCAAGCACTGCCTTTTCCACACGCGCCGGGTCGGAAATGTCTACATCGAATGCTCTCGCCACACCGGGGTGCAGCGCATTAATCTCTGCTTCCGTTTCCGAGATTCGATCATTCACCAGATCAAACAGTGCTACTTTTGCACCCTCTTTAGCCAGCTTGACCGCAGTAGCTTTCCCAATTCCGGAGCCTGCTCCGGTAATAATCGCAACCTTGCCTTGGAAACGTGACTTGCCGTTATGTTGTGTCATTATCCATTCCACTCCTTTGATTAGCAATTATGTAAGAATGTACGTTCAAGCTCATCGTTAAAGAGGTTGTTCAAAAAGTCCGCTTTTGATTACGAAAGGTGCCTAACGGCACCATCAGCATCGAATATGGAATTCAGCCGAAATGTCCGTTGCTCACGTAGCTCTATCTACGCTCCGCTACTCCATTTCTAGCTTTATCCCATCTTCTTGGTACTGAAAAGCGACCTTTTTGAACACGTACTTAAAGTCAATTCTTCACAAGATTACCCAAAAAGAGTGTCTTTTAAATCAACACCAGCAAGTTTTTTCACCGTCGATCTACGCCAATGTCACAGCAACATCAGGATCGGTCCACAACTTTATAACGGGCACTCACCATTCTAGCTCAATGAAAGCGGCATCATCTTCAAGACCGCCGGTATGTGTAGCATCCAACAGTACCTGAATGTGTTCATCGGGCACATAGGCCTGAATGGCATCCAGATCATTTAATCCATCCGTATATAACTGAAGACGAAGTGAATCGCCTGCGGACCCTTTCATCTCGCAGATGTGCGGCTTACCACCGACAGGTCCTTCAAGTGTAGACCAACGCTCATTCGTCTTGCAATGAACCTCAAATAGTTCAGACTGCTCCTTGCCATTACGCCACAGACGAATACGTGAATCTCCTTGCCACGCAAGCCACACACGACTTTTGCGGTTGCCTCCCGTAAGCTCAATCCGTCCACACACATACATGGCCTGACTGCCCCGGCTTCGTTTCTCCATCAACACTTCACGCAGCAACAGAGGGGAACTATCCAGTGGTTGTAATTTCTCCAGTTGCTCGGATGCGGGAAGGGTCAGATCATGAAGAAGACGCTCAACGCCTTCTTTCGTCGGGTGTTGGGTCGTTTCCAACCAGTCTAACAAAGCATTCCCCAGAAAACGTGCTGCAAAGTCTCCCAGATAACTCATGCCTACCCCATCACATAATACAAAATTGCAGATATTCCCATTCATGCGGACCGCAGCAAAGTCTTGTCCAGTATCTCCCTGATTAACAGTCTCTGCCGCTCTGCCATAACCATACCTGCATTTGAATGTGCCCTGGTAGCGGGTTAGTGGCTGTTCATCAGTCTGTACACTCACATAGCGAAAGTTGCCATGCCGTTGCTCGGCATGGCCCCCCTTATCTCCAGCAGACAATGTTGCCAAACGCATTGCTCTCATGATTCCCCTCCTATCTCACAGGCGTAGCAGCGGACATCTGGAACCCGATCGATACCAATTCTGCACAGGTACCTGGCAGCATCATGAGTGCACCGGGTGCAAGCAAATAATCAGCCTCAACAAGCATCTCCCGATAACTTTCGGGCAGGACGGATGACATATTACGCAGCTTTTCTCCATGCTCATCCTGCAGATTCGTTTCCGAAGAGATCCCTTTCCATCTTCTAGGTTCAGCAATCGGTCCTTCCAGCAGATGATCGGATATAAAGATATTCTCCACCAGTACATTGCCGTCCGGCACACTCATGCCCATGATTCTTTTCGCAATAGGCTCAGGATCTTCACCTGTGGCTACCCCATCCGTCATGTGGCATACGAGTGGCGCAGGACAATCCTGCATATTCGGAATTTCGGCCTGTAGTATCTTCTCAGCTTGTAGGAAAGCCTTCGCAGAATCCGAAAACCGTCTCGGCGTCAGGTCAGGCAAAGAACCAACTGCAGCGATCTCGTCAATCCCTTTGATTCCGTTCAACAAGTCATATACATCATCGCTGTATGCTAATATGGCTATCCGATAGCGAGGTGTCAGTCGATTTCCCTTGGTGGACCGAAATACCATTTGGCGGATCGCGAGAGATAAAGCATCATAGACGACGTCAATCCGCCGACGATTTTCCAGAACCATGTTCATGGAGGCGCTAATATCAATTAAATAGATAATCAGTGCAGGTGTACGCTGCGATGCTTGAATCGTGTAGTTCATCTTGGGTGAGTCACCTCCATCGTTCACGTGTTATTTTATAAGTTGGGCAACGTATAACTGGTGTTGCTCAGGAATTTGTTAATGGCACTCATTCGAGCGGCCACTTTGCCGACCCCTTTGAAATAAGCAGCATCGGTATTATATAGATTTTTGAAATCACGGGCATACGCTTCCGCATTTTCAATCTTTCTGCCTTTTTGTGCATTATACGTTTTATTGTAATGAGCAATCAGCGTGACCACATTCTGGGCACGTTTTTTCTTAAGCGCAGCTTTCTGAGCAATCTCCTGCTGACGTTTAACTTCCGCTGCCGCTTTACGCTCCGCTTCCTGTTTTGCAAGCTTGGCATCATTCTCTTTTTTCCAAACCAGATAAGCTTCATATTTTGCCTGTTTATCGTACTTCTCCTGCTGCGCTCTCTTGGCAGCTTCTTTCTTCTGCTGTTCCTGCTTCACCAGATAGGCCTCATATTTCGCCTGTTTGTCGTACTTGGCCTGTAATGCCTTGCGTTCTTCTTCTTTTTTCTTTGCTTCCGCTTCCTTCTGTTTGGCTTCAGCGAGCTTTTTCTTTTCCTCTGCATCAAGTTTCGCAGCTTCTGCGGCCTTTTGCTTCTCTTGCTCTTCCTGCTGTTTGAGCGCAGCCGCCTTCGCAGCTTCAGCCTCTTCCGCAGCCTTGACCTCTGCCAGTCGCGTGGCTTCCTGCTGTTCTTGCTGCTTCGCCTCTGCCTGGTCGGCGAGTATTTTGACCGTTGGCACACCACCTGCCAGCAATACAATAAGTACAGCAGAGGAGATCATGAACTTTTTGGATCTGTAGAATGGCACAGGTACGGGCTTGTCTGTGTCTTCTTTTGGATTGAGCTTCGCATCCAGTTCCTTGATTGCAGCTTCTACTTCCATCTGCATTGCACTGTTATGAGGAATGAAGTGATACAACGAGCGGTACACTTCCAGTGCAGCCGCTGGTTTATCTTCGTCCTCCAGGGCTCTTGCTTGCAGGAACAGACGGTTCACAACCGCTTCCTGATCAGGAGAGTGCTTCGTTTGGGAATTATTCTCGTTTTGAGCATTCAACGTTTCACTTGCAGGTTCTGAGCTCTTGTTCAGATTCGCATTAATAACTTCCGGCTGATTCGCGCCTTCTTCTTCCGTTGTCGCAGCAGCAACCGCATTAGCCTGATGCACGTCTACCGCAGCCAGTGCAACATACCACTCCCCAAACGTCGGACAACTGCTCAGATCGTGACTCTCCCAGGCGCGAATAAACAGCTCAGACAATTTGGAGCCCCAACGCTTCTCAAGCGATTCCCGCATCGCAAAATACCGTTCACTCACCGTTTGCATTTCATGTTGATCAAAATAGCTTTCGCCCCAAGCTTTCTCTACAATCACAGGGTCCGACCAGCTTAACATTTCAGCAATAATAACGGCTCCGGCAAATCGGTCGGCATATGAACTCCACAAACCACTGTGCACTGTTCGATGGGCCGCATAACCGGGTGACCCGGCAAGCAGGGCATCCGGACGATCCATCTTGGAACCGTACATTTGCTCGACATCCACCAGTTCAACCGCAGATGTCTTCCCCAGGTTCTCCACTTCGGAAAAAAACGGAATCATTACATTGGGAGCGGACATATCGCAATGAGCCAGTCCACGTTGCTCCATAGCCGAACCTGTTCCGGCAAGCGCTCTGGCCAGCTTCAGGCTCTCCTCTGCCGTCAGCTGTCTCTGATCGCTAATCACATCGAACCAGGTCTGACCCTGCACCCATGGCATCAACACCGCATATAACAGATCTGGATGTTTTCCAATGAGCGCTCCGTTTCTTTCCGGAGTGAGCACATCACGCTTGCATACCTGCAAACCTGGCAGTTCACTATAGGACTCCATATGCTCAGACTGATATACCATAGCCGGAATACGGAATTTAGGAAAAAATACTTTTAGTGCTTTGGCCCCATGAATGGAACCATTTCGGGGTATCAACTGATAAACAATCCCCTGCCTTCCGGCTTGGGCATAAGCCAGACCCGGCGCAGCCGGATGTTGCCCAATCGTATAGGCAATGTCGTTAATCACCACTTCATCCCCGGGATTTGGTTGAAAAGACATGCTTATCCCTCTCTCTGTCCTAGTGTCATAGTTGCAGCAAAAACCGGGTGTTGTGAAAACGCCCGGTTTTTGCTGTAGTTGTACATCTTCAGCTTGCTACCCACCTATAACTCAGGACGAATTCAGACTTCACATCGGCCTGATCTATGTAAAGCAGATTAACGAGCTTGGTCAGCTGTACGGAATTTGTTAGCAATAGCTGTAAGTTCAGCGCTGATGCTGTTCAGCGTTTGAACGAACGATTGCATTTGTTTGCTAGCTTCTTGGAACTCCTGGAAGAAGCGTTGCTTTGTCATACCTTCCCATTGTCCTTCCATGCTTGTGATGGATTGAGTCAATGTAGATACGATTTGCTGACTTTGCTCACCGCTTTGTTTAAATTGGTTGGAAACCTGATCAAGCTGCTCTGGGGTAACTAAAATACGTCCTGCCATTGGTAAATTCCTCCTTGGTTTGTGCAATTAAATTTTTACTTGTTCAAATTGTACTATACCAGGATCGATCGGACAAAAGCCGAAGGACCTAATCCTATTTACCCCATTTTCAGCACTTGAAACTTCTCCTAACAGCCTATTTACAAAAATATATTCACTTTCTGCTGTCCTTTTTTCACCCTGTTCAGGAAACGACAGGCTCGGTTCCTCTTCTCCCCCGAAAGGAAGGGTCTGTGAATCTCCATGCTACAGGCTCAGGCTGCATGGCCTGTACCAGTGTAGCCGGGGAGCCATCAGGCGGAGCGGCATCCTGTACACGATATACGGCCGCCATTGCGGAAAGGGGATCGGATACTACAGCTACAGTTGCAGAATGTGCAGGCATGATTTCTCCTGTACGGTTGTTCTGAAGAACATTCAGCATATTGACCGCATTACCATAGGCCGTGTTCACATGACTCAGCACGGAACGATACTCCATGTCTGCCTGCTGGAATAACAACGCTTTGCGTCCCAGCTGTACGCTTAAGTCCATCAATCGACGAAGCGCATCCTCGCCCAGTCGTTTACTGTGATTCCATTCATTCATCACCGCTGCACGGGATTCAACCTCCCACTCCAGCGAATGAATCGCCTGATCCAACACTGTCATCTTTTGCTGTATTTGCTCCGCTGCATACTGAATCTGCCTGCT
This sequence comes from Paenibacillus amylolyticus, assembly GCF_001570725.1. Lineage (GTDB taxonomy): Bacteria > Bacillota > Bacilli > Paenibacillales > Paenibacillaceae > Paenibacillus > Paenibacillus amylolyticus_A. Next base: position 1,280,125 of record NZ_BCNV01000001.1, on the reverse strand, counting down.
CAGTGCCCGAAGCACATCCGGTTCCACACGAATGCGCATTTACCATCACCTTTCCTCTTCCCCTGCAGGCTGTTTAAGCCAGTCCAGCAGCATCTCGTGAAACTGTTCTCTAGTCGTCAGTGCTGCAACAAGCCAATCATCTGAAGCGGCAGTGCTCATCCGGAACAGCCAGTTGGATACCGCACTTGCAGCAAATGCTGCCGACTGCGATTTCCATCCCTCTTCATTCCACACAAGCAACCGAAGCTCCCCATCTGACTCCTTACCCACCAGACAGCGTGCCAGCGCAAGTGAACCCTCAGGATCACTTGTCTCCTGAGCGAGTTCATCAGCTACCGTCTGTACCTCGCTGTTTTCCAGCTCATTCATAACATCATAGAACTTTTTCTTGGAGCACATTAATGCCGGTTTCTCCGCAGGAGAATGGCCGCTCCATTTCATCCGCTCGATCAGAACATCAATGGCTTCACGAACACTTCCCAGATCGCTGAGCCGGAACGAATCCGGTAGGTCCGCAACACGGGAGACTTCAACGACCCGCTCATCCGTGCAGTGTACATAACTCTCATACGACTTGCCGTTGATCGTGTAGCGAATCCAACAAGCTCTGTCGGACAGTCCGGCAATGGCTACCCTGGAGAAAACGGTCGGTGTCATGATCAGCTCATCCGTCTCCTGATCCTGAATCAGATATCCTTTGTCAAGCAGGGAGGCCTTGACGCGCTCCCACTCCATCGCGATATCCTCCGCCATATAGCCGCGAAACGGATCTTCCACACCAAGCAGTCGGTCTGAACCGAGAATGCCGGCTAGGAAAAAAAGTTCTTTTGTTTGTAACGTGACTACCTTTTGCTTAGAATCATGAACCGTCAACATTATGAGCCACCTCCCCTCAAACTACAACATGCCATCGGTCACGAATTTCAGAAATCCAATCGGTCATTTTCCAGCTGTCATCACATGGAACTGCACCTTTAACCCTGGAATATTTACGTTTTACATAATAACCTTGACCCGGAGGCAGTACCTTCAGCCCACCTGAACTACCTCCGGATTCCGAATAAGGTATACGGAAGAACGAGAGATCGTTAGGGTCTAAAGTCCCGAAGAGCATTCCGCTCTGGGAAGCCTTCACATCCGTTACCCAGTCAGAACCGAAGGTCGGGAAGTCTGCCGGAACCCCTGACAGAATTACGTGTACACCTCGATCCCTTCCTTGACGAACAATCGCTCCCAATTGATCTTTTACATTAAAATCGTTTAGCTGCTTGGACAAGGTGTCCGCATCATCGATGACGAGCACAAGTTCCGGTCCACCGGAAATCTCGCCTCTTTTCAGAACTTCATCGTACAACTGTTGAATCACAGGTGCAAGCTGTTCTTCTCGCGATACGTGTCCACGGACATGGGGCAAACTGTTGATTTCCCCCAGTCCACCTGAGCCGTAACGCATATCTACCGTGTATATTTGCACATCTTCCGGAGAAGCATGATAAGCCAGTGACAACATCCATGTCAGCAAAAATGTCGTTTTGCCGCCTTCCATCGGACTTGTTACCATGAAATGTGGACCTTCACGCAGATTAAGCTGGAATGGTTCCAGATCATCCGTAAGTAATCCCACAGGGACCGTTACAGACGATGTATCCCAAGCCTGACCATATGATCCTGTCCGAATGAGCAGATCTTTGAGTTTGATCTCTTCCGGAAGCGGAGCAATCTGCGGCGCTTCTTCCCCTGTCCAGCCTTGGCGAATCTCAGCGATTGTACGGCGCAATGCCGATGAACGCTTGCCCTCATCTGCCCCGGAAGAAGGTAATGCCGCCTGGAACATCAACGGAGGTACCTGCCCTTTGACCAGACCTCTTCCTGGTGGAAGTTGGCTTGGTGCCTTGGAAGGTCTTCCCACGGCATAATAATAATCACTTGGATCAGATAATTCAAATGAAACCGCATTGGGAATATTACTTCTGAATTTCTCAAATACATCTGTTACCCGATTCGCAGTAAGCACGAATGTGATGCCTAGACTGCCGCCTTCACGCAGAATCGTCTCCAAAAGCTCATTTTCTTCCGGATAGGCATTGCGGAACGAAAGATAACCATCGATAACCACCACAACCTGCGGGACTGCTGCATGAGCTGTCCGGCGATAGGCCGAAATCGTTTTAACCCCCGCCTCCGAGATGATATCCTTGCGTTGTGCCGACAGCTTGAGAATATAGCGGAATAACCGCTTGATCCGGTCTTCCTCTTCAGCCATCATCACACCACCGATCTGAGGAAGTGCTGCAAAGTCCTTCATCATACGACCCATATCGATAATGTAACCATGCCAAGGCTCAGTTCTGTGTGAACGCGCCAGGGACATCAGCAAGGTCTGGACAAATGTTGTTTTTCCGAGTCCTGGCATCCCGTACACGACCAGATGGCCTTGATCCATAGGCAATGCAAGCGGCTGCTGACGCTGATTAGGGAGATCATCCAACAAACCAACCAGTGGTTTCAGACCACTCGCCCCGCCATCAAGCAGCAAATCGTAATGCTCTTCTTCCTGCCATTCCGGAAGACTTTCCCATTCCAGTGTCTCTGGTAAAGGTGGTAACCATGGTCCTGGCAAACGACGGATACCCGCATCCGCTGCAGACTGCGCAACATAGTCAATAAATACCTGAAGCTGTTTCGGAACATCTTCACCTTTGAGAACAGCTCGGCGCTCTCCGGTTAACAGAGGCTCCCGCTTACCGTTCAAGCGCACTTCCATAACAGGTAATACGGTCGTTGCATCCTCCTGCTGGTTATACGGCGCACCACTCCAGGCGAATTGCATTTCTTCAAATACTTCATCACTGCCGACTTGAAAGTATCCGCGCCCAGGCTTCGTAATCCAGGCAGCATTCGGAATCTTGATCATGTCCCTGCTGTCTCCCTCACTCTGTACGCGAAGGCAGATTCGGAAACGGGAGTTACTCCATATTTTATCGTCCACTACGCCGGCTGGCTTCTGGGTTGCCAGAATTAGATGAACCCCAAGTGTCCGGCCAATAGCCGCGATACTGATCAATTCATCCATGAACTCTGGCTGGTCCCGCTTCAATTGAGCAAACTCGTCAATGATAATGACCAGATGTGGCAGTGGCTGTTCATGTCTGGAACGCAGAATCTTGTAATATTCATCAATGTGCTGGAGGTTTCCCGCATCATTTAATATCTTTTGCCTTCTGACCAATTCGGCACGAAGTGAGATATTCGCCCGCTCAATCAGATTTCCATCCAGATTGGTGATTGTACCTACCACATGAGGCAGATCGACAAATGTGTTGGACATTCCGCCACCCTTATAGTCAATCAGCATGAAGGCCAGATCATGGGGGTGGAATTCAGCAGCCAGCGAGGCTACGATGGACTGGATGACCTCACTTTTACCTGAACCGGTTGTACCTGCAATCAGACCGTGAGGACCATGACCCTGACGTTCAATTTTATCATGCAGATTTATCGCAATTTTCTTGCCGCCAGCTCTTACACCCATTGGCACAGGCAGCGTGTCAGGATATCTCGTCTGTCCCCATCTTGACACCACGTCCAGATCCTCCACACGTGATGTGCTCAGCATATCGAATAACGGGAGCACTTGCGGGATATCCGAAGCAGATGAACGCTTCAACCGGATCGGTGACATATAACGGGAAAGCGCCTCTGCCATCTCTTTCGAGATCACATCAGGCTTGTACGATTGTTGAATAACATCTGCATCTTCCGTTTTTTTGATATACACACCTTTGCCTTTGGAGGCGTCCATAATCAACTGACAATGCATCGGTAAAGACTCTTTGCGATTAGCTAGTATAATGGTGCATACATCAATCTCGTGAGCCGACTCCAGCAGTAGCGGAAGCAACGGTTCTTCTTCAATTAATTGCGTATCGGAGAGAATCACAACGTAACAAGGCGTTTGCACGCTTTTCTTGTAACGGTCTTCCTTATTGTTACGGCGCCGGTTCAACACGGAAAACAAGCTGTCCGCCAATTGATGCGCACCGCTGTGCCTGTCGGCCATATAGCGTTGTCCCTGGTCTTCATCCCAGATATGGGGCATCCAGCGAAGCCAATCCCATTCCTTGCTGTCCTTCTCTTCATAAAATGCAGCAAGCTTGAGTTCATCCGGTGAATGCCGTACTGTCAGCTGTGAGATGATGACTCGCAGGGAAGCGAGCACTTCCTCCCGATCACCTACCAGACCCATAACCTTCGATTGGAACAAAGGCAATGTAATGGAAGCGTCCGGTACCGTCTGGAATTCAGCCGCAAGTTCATGGGCCGCTTCAATTAGCTCATCCTTTTCGTAGCCATCAATCCGCGGAACCTGAAGTTTGATTCGGAATGGAATCTCTCCCGTGCCAATGCGCACCTGTAGGAAATCATCATCCTCTGGTGAACGTTCCCATAAGGAACTATTCCGATTCTTCACCACTTGAAGACACACACCTGGATCACCATGGATTTCGTACAGACTCTTTACTTGCTCCGCCTGCGCTTCCTTCAGTTCTTCCCGGTGTTTGTCGAGTTGAGCAAGGTACATAGTTTTGCGTTCTTCCAATTTTTTGCGATATGATTTCTTGTTGCTCAGATACACGAAGAATGGAATTGTGTAAGAAGTAAGCATCATCATGACCGTCATCATTTGAAACATCATATAATTGCTGTTGCCCATTTTACCGGTCATGTTGATATATACGTAGAAACCAATGCTGACCATGGTCATCATGATCGGCACAATAATGGATATCATGGAAAACGTGGGTTTGCTCGGTTCTGTTGGAGGCCTGAGTATTTCGAGTCCCTCTTCCTTGAGAACCGGTGTCATTCTTGGAGAACGCTGATATAACACATTCACGAAGAGAAGACCTCCTTTAGTTCGTTCAATAGAATGTATACGTTCAAAAGCCCTATTCGTTGCTGTCCTGCTGAAACAATGAACGTCTTCCATATACAGGCGCCTCTTCCGAAGTCGTTGAAAAAGCCCGCTGGACACGTACGCAACTGCCTTGCCGCAGCCCCGTTTCCATTAACTGCTGCGCGTTCTGCGGAGAGAACCACAGACCTTCCGGAAACTTGGCCTCAAGGATGTACTGAATGCCATCTCCCGGTGCCTGTCCAAAAATGCGAACGCCGAGTAATGTCTTCAAATGTTCAATGGTGCATTCGTCCGGAACCTCGATGTCGAACCATTCGCCTTCCTCGCGGCCGGAATACACGGTTAGAATCATCTGAATCCCTCCCATGGTCTCATATGTAAATTGTCCTAATGTCAGATTAAATCAAAAAAAAGAGAATGAATCGTTATATCAACCCTATTTTCTTACATAAACACCCTGTTTGCAATGTGCCACCTGTAATTTCGTTACATATGACCCACGTATATATTAAAATATCGTACATTCGACTCAGAACTTTCGTGGCAGTTATGCCTTTAAAACTTGCGAGGATGCGAAACTTTTTATTTCTGTTCCATTTAAATGGTAATTAAGTTCCGTTTTTCAGGACTTTTATTCCTTCGCCCACAATCTAATTGTGAACACTTTTCAAACATTACCCACCTTTATGTTTTCATAAGCTGATTTTAAGGTAATTTTAAGCATTGGAATTTAATATTACCTGTATGAAATAACAACCGTGAGGTGATTTCAAGTGAGAACCCTAATAACTTTTCAAAACAAATCAATCCCTGTATATTTTAATCAAGAAAACAAACAACCTATGCAGAAGACATTAAGATTGCTTAGCAGTGCTCTGGAGCATAAAATTAGCAACGGTAAACGCGCTCTCCAAAAATGTCTGCATTCTTTAATTAGTATTGAGATTGTCAATGGAGAAGCTATTCTCCACAGTCGCAGTGAAAATGACTCCCTTGCTCTATCGTTATATTAAAAGAAGTCCATTAAGTTGCGTTCATTACAAGACATGAAAAAGGAAGCTGTCGTTATAGACAAGCTTCCTTTTTTTGAGTCGTATACACATTAACAGCGGATCGCGGATTAATATCAGTTATCACTCAATTCAGTTTGCTTAGGACATAGGCGGCATCATGTTCTTCCGCAATCTCGGCTTTACGAATACGAATGACAAACAGCCGAACCAAATTGGCACGTGTATGTTCTTCCTGACAGGTATTCAGCTTCCTCAGAATAAAGCGGTCAATGGACATGAATTTCAGGCCCCTTTGCCATTGGATTTACGGATCGGTTCTTCCGTGTATCCATAAATAACCAGATAGAGACAGCCCCAAACAGCTTTTTTACTCTGATGGGGAAACAGGATTTTTATGAGGTGTACAATCATGCAAAAGCCCGTCCCACCAAGCTGGAGACGGACTTTCGCATGATTTGTCGATCTATCGGTAACCCGTTGCAATCATCCAAAAGTGACCCTGTTAATTCACTCTTTTTCGACTTATAATACTCCCGGATAATCCCGATACTGGTGCTGAATACTGATCCAACGCGTACGTGTAAACTTCTCAATTGCCCAATCCCCACCGAAGCGTCCAATTCCCGATGCTTTCTCACCGCCAAACATCACATGTGCTTCATCGTTCACAGACTGATCATTCACATGCACCATACCAGACTCAATACGCTGGGCAAGCTGGTATCCTCGATTCAGATCTTTGGTGAATACGGAACCACTAAGTCCATACGGGGTATCATTCGCCAAACGTACAGCTTCCTGCTCATCCTGCGCCTTCATGATTACTGCCACTGGGCCAAACAATTCCTGCTGCACAATATCCTGTTCAGGCTGGACATCCGCAAGTACAGTAGGAGAAAGCACACTGCCTTTACTGGTCCCCCCGAGTAATAACCGTGCACCTTCGGCCTTGGTTTTGTTCACAAGTTCCAGCAATCGTTCAACCTCTTTTTCCCGAATGAGAGGACCCACGAGTGTTTTGGCATCCGCTGGATCACCTGCCTGCACATTCTTCGTTTTGGAAACAAATAAATCGACGAATTTGTCGTAAATATCGGCATGCACAATGAACCGATTCAGAGCCATGCAGATCTGTCCCTGATGCAGAAACTTGCCAAAGACCGCCGCTTCAACAGCTCGTTCAATGTCCGCATCTTCCAGCACAACCATGGCGTTGTTACCGCCCAGCTCCAGTGCCGTTTCTTTCAAATGTTCACCAACCAATTTACCGATCCCCTGTCCAACTTCCGTAGAACCCGTAAACGAAATTACTTTTGGAACCGGATGAGCAACAAAGTAATCACCGATCTCGCTGCCACTTCCAGCAACGACATTGAGCACGCCCTCAAGCAGTCCCGCCTGTTCAAACAAATCGGCAATAAGCCAGCCTGCTGTAATCGGAGTGTCCGATGCCGGTTTAATAACCACGCCATTGCCAAGAGCAATCGCCGGAGCTACGGATCGCAGGCATAGATGCAAAGGGAAATTCCATGGTCCGATGACACCAATCACTCCCTTGGGCTCCCGAACCACACGGTTCTCTTTGCCAGGAGTATTAGACGGGATAATCTCACCCTTCATTCGATAAGGAAATGAGGCTGCTTCATCCACAATGCGTTTGGCAGCTGCGAACTCCGCCTCCGATTTGATACGCGTACTCCCGGATTCCGTGATCAGCAGTTGAATGATCTCCTCTTTCCGCTCTGCCATCAGGGAAGAAACTTTACGCAGTACCTCTTCCTTCTCAGCGGGTAAAGACTTCGCCCATTCTATCGAATTTTTCTGAGCTGATTCATAAGCTTTATCAATGTCTTCTTTGTTGGAAGACCGCCACGTGGCAATAACTTCTCCCGTATAAGGATTGATATTCTCCATTGTTTTCTCGCCGGAGCCCTCTACCCATTGGCCGTTAATATATTGTTTCGTCCATGTTGTATGTTCGGTGTCCATTAAAGTCATTGGAATACGCCTCCTGCTCAAGATTAAATGTCACACCTGCTTAACGGTGTAATACATCATTAACCTTGTTCAGAATTACGCAAACGTGTAGACCTGAAACAACCTTTCATTCCCTGAAGCTTAAGGAAACAACACAATTCACAGTATTTTGCCGCCCCCTGCCCGTCTTTCATCTGTCAGGCAGACTCTTCTCTCCAAAAAGGCTCAAGTCTTCCCATCCGTAGCCAAATTCGATCAGATCTTGACCAGCGATGCGGATGGACTGTGTATGAACTCGAGTACCTCCCATCTTCTCATAGAAGCGGCAAGCTGAATTACGTTCCAACGCCCATATGATCAAACTTTTCATATTAAGGGTTCGCAGATGATTAACCACATGTGTAGACAGTCGCTGACCTATGCCCGTTTGTTGAACTTCCTTCAGCAAATATATGGCGTACAGCTCTCCATCATAAGCTAATTTGCCTTCACGCTCCTTACCCCCACAAGCAAATCCGACAATGTTCCCATCAGGCTGTTCAGCTACTACCAAGATCTGATCCTTTTCGCCAGAGCGAATATGCTTTTCCCACTGGGACAATCTTGATTCTGTAGTCAAATGATCCAAAAAATCATCGGGCACAATTCCGCGATACGTTGTTTTCCAACTCTCCGTATGTACATGGGCTATTCCCTCCGCATCCCCTTCACGCGCCTGCCTGATCTGCATGGCTATCACTCGCTTTCTCTCGTAACTGCCGTAGTTTTACCATATTATATGTTCTTCTTTCTATAATTCCAAATTGATCCATTATGAACTTATTTACTAAACGGCTACTTTTAACCTTATAAAGTAAAATCCGGCCCTACGGCCGGATCGTTACCCTCGTGCCTACAGATACCTTGGAAGACAGATCCAGTACATCCGAGTTGTACATGCGTATACAACCATGGGAGACGGATTTGCCAATGGACCAAGGCTCATTGGTTCCGTGTATGCCATAATGGGGTGCAGACAGTCCCATCCACAACACGCCAAATGGCCCTCCTGGATTAGATTGTTTGTTAATAATAGTGAACTCCCCGCTCGGAGTCTGTGTGAGCATCTTTCCGGTTGCCACAGGATAGCCCTTGATCACCTGATTGCCATCCAGAAGATATAACATATGGTCAGACAGATCGACAATGATCCTATAATCCGGCATAATGACATCCCTCCTGACCTATCTTATGCAAGATAGCAGATGATGCCCGCCTGATTTCAGGCTTCCTCCCACTCTTTCACACTACGGGAGTGCTTGGGTTTGCGACTACTGGTCGGTTTACTGGAGGCTGTACGCCTTCTCGTTGCCACTTCTTCTTTACGTTGTTGATATTGCAATTCCTTCTGCATCTTCAGATAATTGCTCAGCCGTTTTTCATCCAATGTACCATCTTGTATGGCCTCTTTCACTGCACATCCAGCTTCCCGTGTATGACTGCAATCCAGAAATCTGCACGTGGCGGCAAGTTCTTCAATTTCTCCAAACGCATGGGACAATCCATCACTGCCTTCATCCCAGAGATTAAGCTCACGCATGCCTGGAGTATCGATCAATACAGCTCCCTGTGGGAGTACAAACATCTCCCGGTGTGTTGTTGTATGTCTCCCACGGCTGTCTCCCTCACGGACGGATTGCGTAAGTTGTACATCTTCACCCATCATCCAGTTCACCAGCGTAGACTTGCCACTGCCAGAAGATCCTGTGAGCGCAACAGTCAACCCTGGTTGCAAATATCTTTCCAGTAACGATTTGCCTTGGTCCTCCACAGCGGATATCGCGAGCACTTCAACGCCTGGAGCTACTCCTTCTACACTTCGGATCTGTTCCTCCACATTGTTGCACAGATCACTTTTGCTCAGGACAATGACTGGTCTTACCCCACCATTCCATGCCATCAGCACGTATCTTTCGAGCCGTCTAAGGTTGAAATCATGATTAAGTGCTGCCACGATCAGCAGTGTATCGACGTTGGCGGCGATTAATTGTTCTTTGGTTACTGGACCTGCGGCTTGTCTCGAGACCCGACTCTGACGTGGCACCAGATTGTGAATAATTGCTTCTTCGCCTGGTTGACCCGTAATTGCCACCCAATCCCCAACCGCTGGTACCAAGCTGGTCTCCAGACTATCATGACGCATTCGGCCCGAAATTCTGCCCCAGCATTCGCCCTCTTCTGTAATCAGACGTTGCAGATGTCCATGGTCTGCGATAATTCTGGCTGGCTTTTTCTCCTGCTCTTCCATCCCTGTCTCTTGCCACAGTTCCTGCCACTTTGCAGACCAGCCGTACTTCTTAATATGGATATCTAAAATAAAAATTCCTCCCAAAATAAGTTGTTTACTTCGTGCAAGCCGAGTGAACCATCATCTCCGGTGTTCAGATCAAAACAAAAAAACCACGGGTAAGAATACACCCGCGGCAATAAGTAGTTAGCCGAACCACAGAGCTACCCCTTCATCGTTATACCGGACATATACTTAAATATCCGCTATAAATAATTCAGGAACACCCTTTTATCGGCAAACAAAAAAGCCACGGGTGCGTCACCCGTGGCTTCATCTGAGCATGTTACGATACTTCACGTTACAATGGGTATTGCTACCCATTTAACGCAAAATTACATGCATTGATCCGTTCCGGAGACGCTGTTCATATTCAAATTAACGTATACAGCATTTAAGTTTGTCATAAACAATCGCCTCCCTTGTAGAATTATCCATCATGTTACACACTGAGCTTTACAGTTGTCAAGCCCAAACTATATTTTACCCGTCTACTTTATTTGACCTGATCCCAGCGCGTCCACATTTCCTTCGGATTCAATTCATAGATCTCCTCTTCCCGGTACATGAACTGATGCATGATAAATTCCCGACGAATCGTGGCAAAGTCTTCATGGTATTGCTTTATAAATGTATTGATTTCTTTTTCCGTATACTTCCGACCGAATTCAAGCTGCTCTACCAGATGACCAAGTACAATCAGTTTTTTCTTATATTGAGCCGGAATCTGACGCAGTCGTCCATCTCTGGAGAAAAAATTTCTCATGACCGACGCTTTCAATGTTTCGTTCACATCACTCATATCCGTAACCTCCTCTCGCTTGAAGATAAAATCAACCGAAGCCTGTGCATTTTCACGGATAAACGAAGGATTGAGTGTGAAATACACGGTGTTTTTCTCCCGTCGTTCCTTGATCAGCGCCGCCTCTCTCAGCTTGGAAGCATGATGTGTCACGGTTGGCTGTGACAGATTGAGCCGCTCGGCAAGGGCTTGTCCGTGCAGTTCACCCTGGGCCAACAGCAGCAGCATGCGCAGCCGGGTCGGGTCAGCTAACGCTTTATGATAAGCTACAATTTTCTCCAGCTGCATCATCGTTCATCTCACTTTCAATTAGATAAATATCTAATTTGATATTAATCTTTTCCTCTCTCCACGTCAACTCCTTTGGATTCAAGGAGGCCTGTCTGGGTTAAACTCACGCTTGAACTGGCATTAGCCCGTTATTTACGGTAGGATTATATTGCTTGAAATAAGGAGGATTAAGAACATGGAAGATGTCATTATTATCGGCGGAGGCCCATGCGGTCTGTCTGCTGCCATTGAATGCGAGCGGCTGGGACTGTCCGCTGTGATCGTTGAGAAATACAATATCGTTCAATCTATTTATCTGTATCCAACCCATATGCAGTTTTTCAGCACAGCCCCGCTGCTTGAAATCGGAAACGTTCCGTTCAGCACACCTAATGATAAACCGTTTCGTTATGAAGCACTCGCCTATTATCGCAGGGTAGCCGAACATTTTGGCCTGCGTGTTCATAACTATGAGGAAGCCCGTGAGATCAAACGCAAGGATGATGGCACGTTTGAGGTACATACGCTCAATCGACGCGGGGAGGCCATCGTACATGTTGGACGCAATGTAGTCGTTGCTACCGGTTATTTTGACCATCCTAACTACCTGGGCATCCCTGGAGAAGACAAAGATAAAGTAACCCACTACTTCCGGGAAGCCCACCCTTATACCCGTACGCGTGTTGCCATTATTGGCGGAAGCAACTCCGCGGTGGACGCGGCTATGGAACTGGTTCGTGTCGGAGCCCATATTGATATGGTTTATCGCGGCAGTGGTCTGTCTGAACACATCAAACCATGGGTACGTCCGCTATTCGAGAGCATGGTGACAAAAGGCCGTATCACACTGCATCTGGAGTCACGCGTGAATGAAATATTGGATGATTCGATTCGTCTGATACACACGGATGGTTCCACTAGTGAACTGGATAACGATTTTGTTCTGGCCATGACCGGTTTCCGCCCGGATCGACATCTGCTCGCTTCCGTAGGTGTAGAGATGTCCGATGATATGGATAAACCCGTGTATGATGCGCAAACGATGGAAAGTAGCGTACCTGGTGTATACGTGGGCGGAGTTATCGCTTCGGGGCGTAATGCCAATGAAGTCTTTATTGAATCCGGACGCTGGCATGGTAGGTACATTGCGGAACATATCGTTAGCAGACAACGTGGACAGACTGAAGGGAAATGAAGACCATGGACATGACCTCCCTGCTGTTGCTCGGATTTGCGGCCCTCGGGATTATCAGCAGCAACACACCGGTGACCGTAGCGATGGTATTTCTGTTGTTGCTACGAGTTCTGAACCTGAATCAGGCATTTCCATGGCTTGAAAAATACGGACTTACACTGGGCATTATCATTCTGACCATTGGCGTGATGGCACCTCTTGCTAGTGGCAAAATGAGTCTGCAGACGATCGGCGAGTCTTTCCTGCACTGGAAATCACTGCTCGCCATTGGCGTAGGATTACTAGTGGCTTATCTCGGTGGACGAGGTGCTACGCTGATGGGTACACAACCAACTGTCGTTGCCGGGCTGTTAATCGGAACGGTACTCGGCGTTGCTCTGTTCAAGGGTGTTCCTGTGGGGCCATTGATCGCGGCGGGAATATTGTCGTTGTTACTGGGCAAATCCTGATCCGGGTTGTGAGCGTGTGACCTGACATGCTCTGCAGATTGGCTGTATTTCCCACCATTGTGTGATATACTTCTATTCATGCAAATTATGCACGAGTCTACAACAGAATAATCGATATTGTGGTTATGCTGTTGCAGGAAATTATAGATTCACTTTGCAACTATTAATGGCGCAGGAGGATTAAGGAACCATGTCACGTCAGTTTATTACAGAAGCCGTGATGGTGGCCATTTACGGTCAATTGCTAGCGCCGCCCGCGCCTGTTGAATATATTGTTCCTTATACCACCATCCTTGAGCTATATGAATTCCAGACCAGTCCTGATCCCATGATGGATAACCCGGCAGATGACCAGCATGTGAAATCCAAAATCAATGAAATGATTTCTTATTTCGAGGAACCACTGAATAAGAAAAAAATAGAGCGTGCATTACTTGTTCCATGGGCAAAAAGCCCTTCCATTCTATTTGGTGACCAAGTATCCATTGCCATTATCAATGCTGTAGATACGGCACAGTACGGAGAGTATTTCGATCCCATTGAGACCGAACTGCTCCTCACATCTCAGCGCCTGAGTATCCCGATTCTCACCGATCAGGTTGAACTGATTGCACGTATTATTGAGTCTGAATCACCTGTACAGGTATTTGATATTGATGATTTTGATTTTGCAATGGATGATGAACCACTGGATCAGGTGTAATTCATCACGGAGTGCACGGAAATCCGAAAACAAAAAATGACCTCAGTACCCACTTTATTGTGGATACCGAGGTCATTTTTGCGTCAACACTTATTTTATTCCGCAATATCCTGCGCTAACAGGATTCGGCTAATCTCATTCAGAGGTGGTAACGACTCCAGCGCAAAAAACTTCAGACCCGCATCACTATTTACACGCGATTCCACAAGGTCATCCTGAATGATCTGTGTCCGGAACAAGGCAATGACATAATACTCTTCATCTCCGCTCGCATGCAGATACCGAAGATCAGGCCCCGAATACAGACCTTCCAGTGTCATGGTATTGGTCGTCCAACCTGTCTCTTCCCATAACTCCCGGTGTGCAGCATCCTCAATGGCTTCACCCGGACGCATCTCACCGGCTGGCATACGCCAATAACCATGCTCAGCGTGCTGAATCAGCAGCAATTCACCTTGTTCGTTCTCAGCCCGCACCGCCGCTTTTACAACAATATGAGAGCGTTTTGCGATATACTGGGCCAAATCTCGGGCTGGCAGATTCACTGCTTATCCCCTCCTCCTACTCGGAAGCCGGTGGCGACCTGTGATTCATCTATTGCTTTGCAGAATACATCAAGACATTATATTTCGGTATAACGATACTCGATATCCTGACCTTCATCAACGATATCCACATGCAGTTGGTGCCCTTTCAGATACCAATAATCGTGATCTTCCATAAAGAATTGAATCCCCGACACTTCGGTTTGATCCGCAGGATGTCTTGGTTTCTCCACAGCAATGCCGAGCGAAAATCCAGGATGAAGACCTCCGCCAGAGCTATAACGGGCAAAAAATCGGATGCTGTCTCCCTCGTTCAAATTCAGTTCTTCCTTGTACCAGCGAGCAGCTTGATCGGATACATGTATGGTACTCATTTGGTGTCAGCTCCTTCTGTATATATATGTTCCATCATATCTCGACAGGGACTTGAATACAAACCCGAGTGACCACATAAAGACAAAATAAGTTGTGAAAAATGTTTGACAGATTGTAAAAGCCGGTGTTAAGATGCAAACATACGAGGTCTACATTGTATTTATTTCCAAAAAAAGAAAGGGTGATTACGGTGTTTAACAAACATATGATAGGTCAATTCAGCACACAATTAAATACCGGAGCACACCCGAAATCATTATTCTGTTCATAAGTCGGCATGACAAAGCGTTCTTTCATTAGAACCTCTGTGATGTTTACTCACAATCGAACTTATGTATGGTGGCGGCTCTGTTCTCGGAGCCATGCTGCCGTATGATATATGAAGACATACCGCCTGCGTGCGGTATGTCTTTTTTTGTGGGTACATTTCGGCATACATGAACAGAATCTGCATTTCACGGACATTGAAAGGAAGGGATAACACTTGTTCTCTGTACTTAAAAACCTGGCCTGGTTCTTCCGGCTGGAACGCAAACGATACCTGACCGGTGTCATCTTGCTTATTCTGGTGGGCGTTGCTGAACTGCTGCCTCCCCGTCTTCTTGGTAATGCCATCGACGAGATTGTGCGCGGTTCCATTACAGGCGTCTCACTTACCCGTTATATCTTGCTTATTCTGGGAACGGTCATCATTATCTATCTGGTTACATACGTTTGGATGCACAAACTGTTCGGTGGTGCCAATCTCGTGGAGCGGCTGCTTCGTTCACGCTTCATGGACCACTTGTTACGGATGACTCCTCCCTTTTTTGAGAAAAACAGAACGGGAGATCTGATGGCTCGGGCCACCAATGATCTTCGTTCCATTGCTACTACAGCAGGCTTCGGTATGCTGACCTTAACAGACTCTACGGCCTTTCTGGCCACCGTATTGTTCGCAATGGGCTTCCTGGTCAGCTGGAAACTGACCCTGGCGGCAATCCTGCCTCTGCCCTTTATCGCCATTGCCATGATGATCTATGGTAAAGCTGTACATCAACGTTACACCCTTGCACAGGATGCATTCGGAGATATGAATGACCAGGTGCTGGAGTCCATCGCCGGTATTCGTGTCGTGCGTGCCTATGTGCAGGAACGTCTGGACGAGAAAAGGTTCGCCGATGTGACCGAAGATGTATATCGCAAAAACCTGGCCGTTGCCAGGATGGATGCCCTGTTCGAACCAACCATCCGACTCTTCGTTGGACTCAGTTATGTGATTGCACTTGCCTACGGCATATATCTTGTATTCCATAATGAAATTACCCTGGGAGATCTCGTATCGTTCAATATGTACCTAGGGATGATGATCTGGCCCATGTTCGCCATCGGCGAATTGATTAACCTGATGCAGCGCGGTAGCGCTTCACTTGATCGGGTCAACGAGACTTTATCCGTAGAACCTGCTGTACAAGATGTGGAGCAACCTGCTCATGTTACGAATCCGGAAGAAATTGCGATGCAGGATGTTACCTTCCGTTACCCAAGTTCCACTGTCGACAATCTCAGTCATATCAGCTTTTCGCTACGACGTGGTCAAACATTGGGTGTTGTCGGTCGTACGGGTAGCGGTAAGTCTACTTTGCTCAAACAACTGCTTCACGAATACCCTGCCGGTTCGGGCACATTAAGCATCTCGGGTCATCCCATTCAGGATATCGCCAAAGATGACTTGCACAGCTGGATCGGGTACGTACCCCAGGAACAAGTCCTGTTCTCCAAATCGGTTCGTCAGAACATTCAATTTGGTAAGCCTGGTGCCAGTGATGAAGTAATTATGGAAGCCATTCGTACCGCCGCTTTTGACGGAGATCTGGGAACCTTGTCTGATGGACTGGATACACTCGTTGGTGAAAAAGGAATCTCTCTGTCCGGTGGACAGAAACAGCGGGTTTCGCTGGCGCGTGCCTTTATCGCTAACCCTGATATTCTGATCCTGGATGATGCCTTATCTGCTGTCGATGCACGTACTGAAGCTAAAATCATTGAAAATATACGCAATAAACGCTCGGGCAAAACTACACTGATCTCGACTCATCGCCTGTCCGCTATCGAACATGCTGACCGAATCATCGTACTGGAGCACGGTAAAATTACGGAAGAAGGCACTCACCAGGAACTGTTAGCCATGAACGGATGGTACCGTGAACAGTATGAACGGCAACAGGTCGAGTCCAATCTGTCCACGTAGGAGGTCAATTCATTGAAGTCTAATACAGGCAAAAGGCTGCTTGATTACGCCTTAAAAGCCAAAGGAACATTTATCGCTGCATTAATTATGCTTACCATTGGTGTTGCGGCCGAGCTTGCCGGGCCGTTCATCGCCAAATCCATGATCGACAATCATTTGCTCGCGATTGAGCAGCCTTTCTATGAGACGACAGCTTCGGATGAAGCCGCAGTCTATAACGGTAAGAACTACAAACGCGAAGGCTTGTTCGAACCGGATGAAAGCAAAGGTTCTGAAGTGCGAGTATTACAAGCCGGTAGAAGTTTTTATTTTGTAAATGAACCGGTAAGTGCACCTGACGGGGACCGCGTCTATGCGGATGGGACCCTTACGGTTACACGCGCAGGCGAAGTGACCGGCCAATATGCGGCAGCCCCCCTGTCCGCTGGTGAACTCTTTGCTTTTTACAAACCGGAGATGCCCAGCATCTATCAATTAATTATGTACTACATGATCTTCCTCGTGATCTCGGTCATTATGGAGTTCGGTAAAACATTCTGGTTGCAGTCTTCAGCCAATAAGGTTATTCAAAGACTGCGTAACGATGTGTATGCCCACATCCAGCGACTGCCGGTGCACTTTTTTGATAATCTGCCCGCAGGTAAAGTTGTATCTCGGGTCACGAACGATACAGAAGCCGTCAAGGATCTGTTCGTTGCTGTTCTTTCGAACTTTTTCTCAGGGATCATCACAATTACGGGTGTGTATGTCGCACTCTTCCTGCTCGATGTTCGCCTCGGCTTGATCTCATTATTCGTCGTGCCGATGCTCATTGCGTGGATTGTGCTCTATCGCAAATTCGCCACTCGCTACAATACAATTATTCGATCACGACTGAGTGAGATCAATGCAATTATTAACGAGTCCATTCAGGGGATGTCCATTATCCGCGTATTCCGCCATCAGAAACAAACCAAACAGGAATTCGAAGATCTGAATGATGACTATATGAAACACCAGAACAAAATGCTTAACCTGAATGCCTTCACCTCACACAACCTGGTTAACGTATTACGGAATATCGCGTTTGCGGTCGTCCTGTGGTACTTCGGTTCCAGTGTGCTGGATGGCACAAGTATTATCTCATTGGGTGTTCTTTATGCCTTCGTCGATGTCCTCGGCCGCTTGTTCCAGCCGATTACCGGCATGGTGAATCAGCTTGCCAACTTGGACTCCTCTCTCGTATCCGCTGGTCGCGTCTTTGAGCTGATGGATGAAAAGGGAGAAGCCGTAACCGATGGCTCTATGCCAAGATACAAAGGGAATGTTGTATTTGACGATGTATCCTTTGCCTATAAGAAGGACTTCGTACTCAACAATATTTCGTTCAAAGCATCCCAAGGTCAGACGGTCGCTCTGGTCGGTCACACCGGTTCAGGTAAAAGCTCAATCATCAACCTGTTATTCCGGTTCTATGACCCGCAAAAAGGCAAGATCACGATCGATGGTCAGAACGTCAAGGATCTGCCCAAACAGTGGATTCGCGAGCATATGGGGATTGTACTGCAGGACCCATATCTGTTCACAGGCACGATTGCTTCTAACGTCAGTCTCGGCGATGAGAAAATTTCCCGTGAACGAATTGAACAGGCGCTGCGTGATGTAGGGGCTGAACGCATACTGGCTCATTTGCCTCAAGGCTTTGACGAACCTGTCATCGAAAAAGGAAGCACATTGTCTGCTGGACAGCGTCAGTTGATCTCCTTTGCTCGTGCACTGGCGTTTGATCCCGCCATCCTCATTTTGGATGAAGCGACTGCCAATATTGATACGGAAACGGAAGCATTGATTCAGAACGCACTCGAAGTCCTCAAAAAAGGACGTACCACCTTCATCATTGCTCACCGTCTCTCCACCATTCGTTCGGCAGATCAGATTCTGGTTCTGCATCGCGGGCGTATCGTTGAGCAAGGTGCACATGATGACCTGATGGAGCTTAAAGGCCGCTATTATAAGATGTATCAGCTTCAGCAAGGTGCGCAAGCAGCAGCGGATGCAACCAGCGTGAATCCGTCGGGCGAAATCATTCCAACCTCAACCTCCTTTGCCGGAGGCAATGCATAACATAGTTAATACAGAAATTCTTGTACTAACTAATCAGAAATGATATGCGCTCAACAGGCAACACAAAAACCGATCTACACGGCTACCTTAGGGGTTTGCGGTGTAGATCGGTTTTTTATTTTTATCTGGGGCTATGCTCCGATACTGTTTATTTAGCTCAGACAAAAAAACAACCCGCGCACAACCTCACGGCTGCTGCGGATTGTCTATCCATCCTTTGATCGTATATCCCATGTACATCACGGTCTCTCTTGCGAGAAAAGGAAACTTGCTGCGCCAGGTTCGATAAGCCGTAGTTCGTGTTGGAGAGGGTACGGCATCCATACCCAGTCCGGTAGCCAGCTTCATGGCCCGTTTCATATGTAAAGGATCACTCACAATCGTATACGTG
Source organism: Paenibacillus amylolyticus (assembly GCF_001570725.1). Classification (GTDB taxonomy): domain Bacteria; phylum Bacillota; class Bacilli; order Paenibacillales; family Paenibacillaceae; genus Paenibacillus; species Paenibacillus amylolyticus_A. Next base: position 1,260,828 of record NZ_BCNV01000001.1, on the reverse strand, counting down.
TGATAACCGGCCTGTTCACCTATTGGAATTGAATTGATCAGATTCTCCTCGGTGATTCGAGATTTGGTCTCTACGCGAATGTCCGCTGGATCTACTCCTTGTGCAATGGCATACTTCTGACCCACTTCAGCTTCCGTATGTTCTCCATCACCACCTGACCCGCCTGTAAAAATCAGATTACGAACGGTCCCCTGACGGTATAATTCAATCCCGTGTTCAATACGTTCACGAAATACAGGTGAAGGGTTATCCCCCTCCACGGCCGCACCCAGAATGATCGCTGCATCCGATATCCTGGACGAATCCTCATCCGTATATGCCAATATACGTGCTACCGTAACCACAGTCCATAGAATTCCAACCAATACTATAGCAAGAGCCGTAATTACAATCCAGCGTTTCGTTTTGCGTTTGCTTTTCATTCATTCTCTTCCAAAGCCCTTGCGTGCATGCTCTCGGCATGCATACGTTCCAGCGTTTGCAGAGCTGCTGCGGATTCAGCATCCAAACCAAGCTCAGCAATCCAGGCACCCGTATATTGCTGAAGACTGATCTCCAGCTCCTGTGCACGGTCTTTGAAATCCTCCAATTCCTTAATCATGCGTGATCGTCCTTCCGGACTGAATGTCTCATGGATTCGTTCCTTGAAATAATGATGTACGATTCGGTTACGTTGCTGCCACAATTCATTCAATTGGTGAGTCTCTTCCTCGGAAAAGGTAAAATGATGGCGTACCTCATGAATGAGCTGCCCTAGTGAACTGCTCATTTTTCGTTCGTACAGATCTTCCAGATCCTCTTCAGACACGGCCTTGCCCTGAGACATTTTCATTAATAAAATCAGATTGACCAGCTGCTGTTCAAGCGCCTGACCGTAGTACACGGCCAATCCGTAATAGGCAAACAATTCCCTGGAGTGTTCGCTGTCCAGCATGTCACCATTCTGGATGTCTGTATTTTGCATATGCGAGCGCCCCCTTCAACCGTACAATGTTATCCATTCCATGTCCCTCTATCCTAACCAAACCAAGAGCAACATTCAAGTTATGGGGAAGCGCGACTTCTAACTCCGTAGATCTCTTCTTCCGGACAGCCACACATGGATAATTAATAACCCCGATGCATAGAGCACAGTCCATAGCGTAACCGAAACAAAGGAGCTCATTTTTGATTCATCGAATAACATCATCTCACGAACCTGATAAAAGGCTGGTGGCAGAATACGCCCAAGCCATTGTAACGATTCAGGCAGACGTTCACTTAAGGAACCCTGGATAAATGATAGTAATAGTACAATAATGAGGGCCGGCATACTACGACTAAGTAAAGGAATGTATGATTTTTGAAAAGATACACTGATGCCCAATCCCAGTAGCGATAATCCCAGATGTCCTAACCAAGTCATCATCCACTCCTCACCCGTGGGTTGTCTCTCGAACATTCCCGCGAACACGGGATACAGCACAGTGATTGCGGTGAGCATGAATTGCATGATCCAGGCACAGATGAGTTGACTTGTTACAACCTTACGCCTGCTTCCTGCATGAAGGACAAGCAGTTGATACTGCCTCGCAGGTTCCGTATTCATCACCATTACTCCGAGCCAAGCAGCTGCCAGAAATAAGAGCATAGCCGTGACACTGTAACTGTCTGCAATAGGATTAGGTTTGTATGAATAGATCAGCAGCATAGTGATGATATAAAAGATAACCGGTGCAAAATATTTCTGTGAGCGGATGTGATGCCTTAACAAATAACGGGTTAGATAGATCATTGGACCTTTCTCCCCTCAGCGTCCATGGAAGGGCTTAACCCCATAGATTCTGGGACGACCCCACGACTCGAATATATAGCTGGATGTTTTCCTTCCAGCAGACTTTCCATATGTAATTGACTTTCTTCCTGTTGTACAGACACAACCGAACCTCCGGATGCCAGAATCATTCTAAGAACATCATCTGTTGATTTCTGAGATACTTTCCAATCCCACATCCATGAATTCGATTTTTCCGAGCTTGTATTACGAACTAAAGACAGCACTCCCGATTGTTTTAAAATGGATAGATCGTTAGCTAAATCCTCTTCAGCCTCCATTAGACTTTGAATGTGTACAACTGGTTCGTCAGCTTGTAATACATCCTCACGACTCCAGTAGCGGAGCACACGACCTTTCTTTAATACAACCACTTGGTCTGCCAAACGTTCAATAAGCAACGGTTCATGGCAAGCTGTAATGATGGATGTCCCTTCAACCTTCCATTGTCCCAACAGGGATACAACTGCCTCTTGAGTTGGAATATCCAAGCCTGACAACGGTTCATCCAACAGCAAAAGACCCCCCGGTCCAGGTAACAGGGCCTGAATCAAATTTACTTTTTGCAGTGTGCCCTTGGACAGTAGCGGTAACTTCTGATCAATCGCGGTATCCAGATATAAAAGTTCACTAAGTTCTCTAATCCGCTCACGGAGTATTTCGGGGCGGATGCCCCGAATCCGTCCCATGTCCCACAAGTACTCTCCAGAGGTAAAGGGTAAACGTGGCAGGCCATCTACTGCATACCCATCAGAACCCTTCATTGTGCGCTGGATCGATCCTGTATCAGGTAACAAGCTGCCCCCCAATATACGTAGCAACGAGCTTTTGCCAGAACCGTTTCTGCCCACAAGCACAGCACATTCGCCCTGCTTCACTTCCAGATTAATTTGATTCAGCACCTGAGCAGTACCTAATCGCTTGCTCACTTGTTGAAGAAATATACCTCGACCTGATGAGTCTGTTATAGCTTGATCGGACTTCTTGAAAAGACCACGTGTACTCCTTATCACCTGGGATCACATCCGCTCTGGAGCTTGCACACCTAGCAAATGTAAACTGTATGCGAGGCGTTCGCCAGTCCGTTTGGCCAATGCCACTCGGAAGGACCTTACATCAGATGACGCATCCGCAATCCGTTCGGCGTGATAGAAGCGGTTGAACGCTTGAGCGACATCTATCGTATATTTGGCAATGACCGAAGGCTCATTCCGATGAATGGCTTTTTCCAGATACTCGGGATATTCACCGAGCAGTTTCAGCAATGCCCATGAGGTATCTCCGATGCTGGATGAAGTGCTCCCTGTTTCATTTACATCATCTGCAATCGTGCCGTTAGTCAGATGGTTTTCATTTTCCATACGGATCGCCTCTTCAGCTTTGGCAAGTACACTTTGAATCCGAGCATGCGTATATTGTACATAAGGTCCGGTCTCCCCTTCAAAACTCACCGCATCTTCCAGTGAGAAGTCCACGTCATTAAGCCGATTATTACGCAAATCACCGAAGACAATGGCACCGACACCGACCGCCTCAGCCACCTTCTGAGGGTTCTCCAGATTCGGGTTTTTCTCCTGAATAATCTGTAGTGCACGAGTGACTGCCTCATCCAATACTTCCTGCAAAAAGACGACTTTACCGCGGCGGGTAGACATTTTCCGTCCCTCAAAACGCATTAATCCAAACGGGATATGTTCACACTTTGCAGACCACCCATGTCCCATCCGAGATAGGACCGCAAAAACCTGACGGAAATGAAGCTTCTGCTCGCCTCCGACCACGTATAACAACCGATCTGCCTTCATCACCTCATGACGATAAACCGCCGTAGCCAAATCCCGTGTAGGATAAATTGTTGTTCCGTCTTTTTTGATAATCAGGCACGGAGGCATGTTCTCATCCTCCAAACGTACCACGAGTGCTCCATCACTCTCTTCAAGTAAACCTTTCGCCTTGAGTTCTTCAACCACCGCGCCCATCTTGTCATTGTAAAAGCTTTCCCCCAGCGTATGGTCAAATTGTACGTTCAGACGTTCATACATCCGGTTGAATTCCTTCATGCTCACTTCTACAAAGAACGCCCATAACCGTTGTGCTTCCTCGTCCCTTTGCTCCAGCTTGCGGAACCAGTCCCGTGCCTCAATCTCCAGAGAAGGATCGTTCTCCGCCTCATCGTGGAAACGTACATACAGTTCCAGGGACGTACGGATCGGGTCTGCCTGCAACGCTTCATCATTGCCCCACCGTTTGTACGCTGCGATCTGCTTGCCAAACTGGGTTCCCCAGTCTCCCAGATGATTCACGCTTACGGAGGTATAACCCGCTTCGTTATACAACCGATACAGTGCTGCACCAATTACAGTAGAACGTAGATGCCCGATCCCGAAAGGTTTCGCGATGTTAGGGGAAGACATATCAATCACAACACGTGAACCTTGACCAAGCTGAAGCTTACCAAATGCCGCATTACCCAGTTCTTTCAGCAGATTCGGCGCGAGCTTCTCCCGGTTAAAACGGATATTTACATACGGACCGGCGGGAGTCGCTTCAATTCCAGATGCCTGCAATCCCGTTGCGAGCTCAGTTGCAATGACTGCCGGTGCTTTCTTTAATGACTTCGCTAAAGTAAAACAAGGGAATGCTGCATCACCCATTTCCGCCTGAGGTGGGACTTCCAGTAATCTCAGAACCTCTTTTTCATTCAATCCCGTTAAAGGGGCAATGTCGGCCGCAGCCTGCTTCATCAACATGTTGAACACTCCTAATCCATTCATTATTGGCTGAAAATAAACACAAAAAAGCTCTCGTCTCTACATAAGAGACGAGAGCTGAATTAACAGTTCCCGCGGTACCACTCTAGGTGAACAGCTACTCCTAATATGCATCAAGATGCATACCAGTAAAACCAGTTCCGCTCGATGCGTATAACGGTCGCAAGCCGGGTTACCCTCAGACAGATATGGCCTATCCCAATCGGGATACATACATCTTTTCGGATAACCATCTCACGGGTGCGGTTCACTCAGGTCATATCATACCGGCTTCCACCTCTCCCGGCTCGCTGTCATGTATGGATCTGGCTACTCTCCCGATCATTGATATTCTTCGTTTCAATTCATTGCCATCATTATACATACCATGATCAGACTTGGCAACCCGCATTAAAAATCCCCTACTGAAGGCAACACATAGGCACATCGTCTCAGATGCCTGTGTTCGCTGCTTCCCTTAGGGGACCAACATATTATCCGTTTAATTATATATTCCAGAGAAATGATATTTACGCTACTGCTGCCATCAAGCGGCAAGCTTCTGCACATCTGCGGCAAGCCTCTGCACATGCTTGACAGTGATCATGCTGGTGTTTACCACACTCTGCGGCGCAAGCTTCACAAGCTTTCACACACAATTCGCATATTTCGGCAATGAAATCACTTCCACGCGTCATCGCTTGTGCAGCAAAACTGCAAATCTCCGCACATTCCCGATTCAAACGAATGCAATCACGCAGCATCGCCAGATCATATTCTTTCAGACTCGATATGTAACATACGTTGCAAGCATTCATGCACTCCAGGCAAGCATCGATACATTGTTGATATTGTTGTTGTGTCATTTAAAGTTACCTCCCAGGCAAAGTTTGCTATGCTTCTTAATACCCAGTACGGAGGAACATTGAATCATCTAGCCTACTTTATCGCTTCCAATTCCAATAATTGGTCACGAATGACAGTTTGGTCAAAATGTTCACCTATGAACACAGCAACATTAGGGACATCTCCCTGAGGTGTGATCTTCATATAATCCGATTCACGGTAAGCATACTGGAACCAGAAGCGGCTCGCCGTGTCACTAAACGATAAAATACCTTTCGCTCGATACACGTCTCGTGGCAAAGCTGATACAAACTGTTCAAATGCTTCGCTATTCACCGGATGACTGAAATAATGCGTATACACCATGACATGTTCGTGTGATGCATGAGGAGCGGAATGCTCATGAGCGTGTTCATGGACATGGCTATGGCTATGAGATCCGTCAGTATTCGTAGCATCGCCTTGGACTGTATGATGTGTATGTTCATGTCCATGACTGCATCCATGTACGCCACAGGCTTCCGTATGAACATGATGCTCTTGGTGAGCATGCTTACCTGCTTCAGAGGCTGAATCATGGACGTGCACGTCTGCCCCGCTGCGAAGCAACAGATCCATCTCCACCGCACATTTGACCGTAGGTATTACAGGTGCGAAGCCATTCCATTTTGCCAAAAGCTGCTCCAAATCTTGCAGTTCCTGTACACTCACCCGATCTGTTTTGTTCAAGAGAAGCACAGACGCACAACGAATCTGCTCCTGCATCAATTTGAAGGTCTGCCCCCTCTGCTCCTGGTACAATCCAGATAGATGCGCTGCATCCACAACGGTAATGAGGCTTTTCAATTCCAATCGCATGTAGAGTGAAGTCTCGGTGACCGCATCCAAAATTTCCATTGGATTTGCCGCACCCGTTGCTTCTATGATGATCACATCAGGGGATTCCTCCTGTACAAGTTCAGCAAGCTGCAATCCCAAGTCGCCACGTACGGTACAACAGATACATCCACCTAACATCTCTGTCATCGGAACGGTGGAATCCACAATCTGACCATCCAGATTAACTTCGCCCAACTCATTCATCACTACTGCGGGACGCAATCCCTGCTGTTGCCAATGTTCGATCAACTGAACAAGCAGTGTTGTTTTGCCACTTCCCAAAAAGCCTGACAGTATATATACAGGTATGGATTTTTCTTTTAAAATCGTTTCGTTCATGCTTAAACACCTCTCTGATTATCCTCTTGTAACCTAGTCTATCTATATCTAGCGAGTGTACACCACCTGCATTCGTTGTGCAATAACGTTCAACTCTTCCCCAGTACATTGCCTGATTCTAACGGATGGTCTATGCTATGAGGACATGTTGATTGAAGGAGGAAGTTTCATGACCAATTCAGTGGAACAACATCGCCAGGAAGCTCCGGACACGGTATCGTGCATGATTGTAACGGTATCGGACACGCGCACCAAAGACACCGATACCAGCGGCCAGCTCATGCATCAGCTTCTGAATGAAGCAGGTTATCAGATTGTTGAATACATCATTACGCCAGATGAAACGGAGAACATTCGAAGCATCCTGCAAGATGCAGCCGTTCGTGATGATATCGAAGCCGTTCTGCTCAGTGGCGGAACAGGGATTGCCCCCCGAGATACAACCTACGAAGCGGTGTCCTCACTGCTCGACAAGGAACTGCCGGGCTTCGGTGAAATCTTTCGTTTTCTCAGTTACACCGAAGATATCGGTTCCGCTGCCATCCTGAGCAGAGCCGTCGCCGGAACGATTGGACGCACAGCCGTCTTCTCCATGCCAGGCTCCAAAGGAGCTGTCAAATTGGCTATGGAAAAACTAATTTTGCCTGAGCTACGGCATGTCATGCGTGAAATATATAAACCCGTCTGAAAAATCAGACGGGTTTTTCGGGTTTATTTTCAGCTGTACGATACGAATTGAAAGGTTGGTGCTCCCCTCTCCTCTTACCTTAATTGCTCAAGCACATGTTGGAACACCTGCAAAACATCCGGCTCATACTCGTCCTTTTCCCCACCAGAAGCCGTATACACCAGTGAAACGTAACCTTTGCTGCGAATCGTTGTTCGGCCAAGCACCTTCTCCAAGACAGCCTCATCACCATTCTCACTGTACATTTGTTTCATCCCAGCAACCCGTGCTGCCTTACTACCGAAAATATGGACTTTCACGATGTGTCTGCCGCTTCCATTCAACAAGTACATATAAGAGATCCCACCATGATCGTCATCGGCAGACATGTTATTCATCAGCTTAATGCCTTTTGCTTCGAAACTCTTACTGATCTCACTCACCAATTCACCGTTTAATCCGTGTCCTTGACTCTGTGCTCGCATATTTCCTTCATCTGTCGCTTCGCGGGTGTAGACCTTCCGCTCCTGCTCAATGGATGATGCCGAACAAGCTACCAGGGACCAGACACTCGCAATCAACATTACACTTACAAGTACCGACTTGATTATTCTTCCAACCAGAATTCGGTCTTCTCTACCAAACCACATGCCAATCCTTCCTTTCCAGCCACGTGTACTGTGACCCATTCAGGTAGAATTAGCATGTCTAAGGACTTAGAATCTTATGCGGATGGCAGATCTGATATCGTATGGACCACGGTACGACCTACTGCACCACCTTGGAGTATCGTCTCCAGCGTATGAGGCAACTGGTCTAAGGAAATTTCACGGATTCCCAGTTCCAACGCGCGCTCCGGTTTCCATTCTCCGCCAAGCAGTTTCCACAATCGTTCTCGACGTTCCATCGGACAATATACAGAATCTATACCAATAAGCTGGATACCACGCAAAATAAATGGAAGTACCGTCGATTCAAAAGCTGTGCCTCCAGTTAAACCAGATACCGCAACCGCACCTCCGTATTGGATCTGTTTCAATCGCTCCGCGAGTGCCGGGCCTCCTGTTGGATCAACAACTCCCGCCCATAGCTGTTTCCCCATGGCTCCTTTAGCTGGAGTATCAGCTTCTTCACGAGTAATAACCTCTGAAGCCCCCAAGTTTCGAAGCAGTGGCTCCTCCTGCTCCTTCTTGCCTGTGCTGGCTGTTACTTCAAAACCAAGCTTCGCCAGAATCGTAACTGCCATACTGCCAACGCCACCTGTTGCACCCGTAACCAGAACCTTGCCCATCTCCGGTGTCACTCCAGCCTGTAACAGCGCATCTACCGAAAGTGCAGCCGTAAATCCTGCGGTTCCAATCGCCATGGCTTCTTTCTCACTAAGACCCGGTGGCAGAGGCACCAGCCATTCACTGCGTAGCCGGGCATACTCGCTGTACCCTCCGTAATGGGATACGCCTGGTTCAAATCCTGTACTGATCACCCGATCTCCCGGTGCAAAACGTCCGCTTACCGATTCCTCCACCGTTCCTGCCAGATCGATGCCCGGTACCATCGGGTATTCACGAACGACACCTCCCTTTTCAAGGGTAGCGAGTCCGTCTTTATAATTGACACTGGAATACTGCACCTGTACCGTTACATCTCCATTTGGCAGATCTTCCTTCTTCAACTGCTCTATGGCAGCTTTCACTCCGCCCTGTTCTTCTTTACGGACAACATATGCGTTAAAATGGTTTTTCATCGATAGCCACTCCTTCTTCGACTTTGATATATTTTTCCATTAAGCACGTGAATTGTTCGTATTCAGGCTTAACGGCTACCTTTACCTATGGATTCTTCCTCATGTTAATGATCAAGCTCTGTCTCTCCTTAACGTCAACAGATAGATTAGTGGACCCACAATGGGGATAATGCCTGTCACTGCCCATGCTGGTGAACGTCGACTCGCTTTAGCATCTCTGCATATCGCAATCATGGAAAGTAAACTCAGCAGTACAAAATCAATCGTCATGATATGTACAAAGGAAGATTGATTGAACGCGTCCATAAATACATCCGGATGACCTTGCGTCACGGCATAGAATGCTGTCCCCAGCGTTAAGAGCAGAAGGACTACATGCGTCAGCTTATGGGCTGCTACCCGTCCAATTCCCAACTCCCGCTGACGACCAAAATGTAAGCTTGCGTATCCCGATGTTCTATTCCCAGATGATGACCATGCATAATAGGGAAGCAGCGCAAAAGCACCTAATCCAAAAGAAAACAAGACAAAAGGCCAAGCAGGTACACGGCCACCTCGTTCTTTCACAGATGTTCTTAACAGCATACAAGCATACACTGCCGGGAAAATACCTAACCACGAAAATACAGTAAGCAGCCAAGGCTCCTTGCTTTGCAGTGTGATCAGTTCTTTGAATATAGGATCACTTCCAGCTGACTGCCCCGGTGCCAACAACACTGCATAGGCAATAAAAGCGATCCAGACCAGTCCTAATATCCATCTCATGTCTGCACCTCCTCTTACTCTCATCCCCGGCAACTATGGGATTGAAACAATGCCAGATATTCAATCGGTACGGAAGGAGCCGCCCTAATATGTCGAAGCAACACTCCGAAAGATGCAAGATTTGGCGTCTCCTGCGCTTTCCCGAGAAATAATTACTGCATTTCCCCTGTAAATGCGTGTTCAAAAAGTTCTTTCTTGAACAAACTCTCGAACTGAACAAGCCAAATTCCAGTATAGCCTGTTACCTTGGCAGTCTGTCCATGAGATTTCTTACATTTCTGATCCGCATCATCTGGATCATACTAAAAAGGCATAAGCCAGTATTCTCCACTGGTTATGCCTCTCTGTAATTCTTATGTGTAGATCATTCCTCTGTGGACTTCACATGTTCCGCAATGAGCTTCTGCTTCATATTCCATGCCGCAGGGCTAATGTTCACACGATAGATCTCGGGGTTGAGCTTCCGTTGGTATTCAGGCCAGAAGAGGTTCATCTGTTCCTTATGGTACGCCCGAATCTCATCCAAATTAGGCAGCTCATACACCTTGCGTCCGTTCACAAAGATCGGCTCCAGCATATTTACCGCTTCGTAGCGGGTAACGGTCTTTTTCAGATAAGGGTGTAGCGGGTTGAACAGCTTGAGCGGTCCGCCCTGTAGCGGCTGTTCTTCCTCTGGATAGCAGATATAATCTGCGATCGCCTTGCCATGCTTCGGATCAATGATCCGGAACACTTCCTTTTTACCTGGCGTGGACACTTTTTCAGGATTGGCAGATATTTTGATCGTAGGCAGCATAGCACCATCCACTTCACGTTCCACCAATTTGTATACCCCACCCAAAGATGGTTGGTCAGAGGCGGTAATCAGTTGTGTGCCGACTCCCCATGTATCAATCCGCGCTCCTTGAGCTTTAAGGTTGAAAATCGTATTCTCATCCAAATCATTGGATGCTACAATTTTCACATAATCCAAGCCAGCCTCATCCAGCATCTGACGTGCCTGAATCGACAAGTACGCAAGGTCACCACTATCCAGACGAATCGCATTCATCTTTTTGCCTTGGCTCTCCAGCTTCTTGGCTGTCTTGATGGCGTGAGGTACACCACTGTTCAACGTGTCAAAGGTATCGACCAGCAGGGTAACCTGATCAGGCAACACTTTGGCATACACGTCAAACGCTTCCTGCTCGCTCATAAAGCTTTGTACCCAGGAATGGGCATGTGTACCTGCTGTTGGTATCCCGAAGCGCTCTCCGGCCAGCATATTGGACGTTGCATGGAATCCTGCCACATATGAAGCACGTGCGCCCCAGATGGCAGCATCCGCTTCCTGTGCACGCCGTGTACCAAATTCGAGTAAGGTATCCTGCTGTGCTACCTGTTTGATCCGCGAAGCCTTGGTTGCGATCAACGTCTGATAATTCATGAAGTTAAGTATCGCCGTCTCCACCAATTGTGTCTCCATAATGGAGCCTTCTACCCGAATGAGCGGTTCGTCAGGGAAAACAATTGCACCTTCCTTCATCGAATGAATTGTCCCCTGAAATGAAAACTGGAGCAACTCTTCCAGAAAGACCGGATCGTAATTTTCCTCTTGTTTGGATAAAAATTTGATGTCGTCCATCGTAAAACGAAGCTGGCTGATATAGTTCACAATTCGTTCCAATCCGGCAAATACCGCATATCCGTTGCCAAACGGAAGCTTACGGAAATAGGCTTCAAATACCGCCTTCCGCTTGTGTGTACCATTCACCCAATGGGCGTACATCATATTGATTTGATATTTATCCGTATGTAAAGCCAGGCTAGTCGTCTGCATTTGTCTCATCCTCTCTGACTTCCGCTCGTGCTCGCAGATTTAACCTGTGAACACGGGTTAACATATGGAGACTTATTCTTCATGATTCTGTTCATCCGTATTCACAAACAAGTCTCCCGTACAATTCTATACATCATTCACCACATTCATCCGGTTCCTAACATTAGGTCAACCAAACATGATTATGGATTAAATCACGCCAGGACCGTCTCGCTTGCCTTAACCACCGAAGCACCTAGGCTGGAACGAAAATGCTCAAGTGCCCACTCATGCCCTGTCGGATTGAAGCTGGCAACAGCATCTTCATATACCGTAATATGAAAACCTTTATTGTAAGCATCCACTGCCGTATGCAATACACAAATATCCGTACATACCCCAATGAGTGCAATATCTGTAATGCCACGTGCACGCAGTCTGAGTTCCAAATCTGTTCCACAGAATGCGCTGTATCTCGTCTTATCCATCCACCGAATATCGGTTTTTCGTTCCTCCATCACTTGGGCAAGACGACCGTAGAGCTGTCTTCCCTCTGTATTTCGGATGTTATGAGGTGGGAAAAGCACAGTCTCCGGATGATACGGATCATTCTCTTCGTGTAGATCCACAGCCATGATTACCTCATGTTTGTTCTTACAATAGGCCTCGGTTACAGCTGCAATCGTCTCGTCGATCTCTACTGCCGGCTGACCTACAGGCAAAGAACCTGTCACAAAATCCTTCGTGAAATCAATGACAATCAGTGCTTTCATCGTCAACACTCCCTTGCTCAGAAATGGTTGATTCTGATTCAATTCAATTCAGATTGACACACCTACACATTATTACGTATAGATGGATAGGCGTGGTACGAGTTCTGTAAAACGATATAGCTGTGCCGGACGCTGTGAATACTGGTTAGAACTCACCAGATTACCCTCTTCGTCCCGTACTTCTTCCACAATGCCCTTGCGACTGCGGGTAGACGTAATCTTGCGAATGAAGTTTGGTTCTTCAAAATCCGGTACAACACTTTGAATAACCTGATATAATTCACTTAATGTAAAATCACGTGGCAGGAACTGACGAGCAATCGTCGTTTCCAGCATCTGTTGTTGAATACGTCGATAAGCATCTTCGATGATTGTTCTGTGATCAAAGGCCAACTCCAATTCTTGTAGCGCCTCCTGAATCGTGAACAACCCAACATCCTCAGCATCATCTGCCGCTTGGCGTTGATCCAGCATCCATTCTTCTACAAGCGCGAAAAACGCATGAGAGATGATCCAGCCCCTCGGGTCACGACCCGGCTGACTGTATACATTCAAGTATTCCAGATGTCCACCGTCTACACCTGTCTCTTCCATCAGTTCACGCTTTGCTGCACCGTAGATGGATTCATTCTCCTGACAAAATCCACCGGGTAATGCCCATCTGCCTGCAAAAGGCCAGCCTTTGCGCTTGATTAGCATCACTTTCAGTTCCCGAATGGGAAGTGTCTTCGTTACCGTCTTGCGCTCCCGCTTGGTCAAGGTGAACATAACGATATCCGCAGGAACACCATCGGGGGTACGATATTTCTTGGAACTATAGGCACGTGCTGCTTGTTCGTCGCTCTCTGCATTGAAGTGTTCGTAGTTTTCGCTCATGGGCACCACCGACTATTTTCATTTTGATAATTTCATTATGACATAATAATATCTTTTGTCAACTGCGGGATTCCTGTGTTATGTTCTTGGACGCGCTATACGGAATGTCGCCGTAGCCATGCATCCCAACGTGCCCGATGCATCACGAACCTCCGATTGAGTCGTAACACTGCGTCCAGCCTGATGCAGTACCGTAGCTGTCACCGTTAATTCCCCTTGTTTCATGGGTGCGAGAAAATGTACGTTCAGATTCGTTGTCACACAGCCATCCACTTCCATTGCTGCTGTTGCAACCATACCCATCGCCTGATCCATCAGTGAAGTCAATACACCCCCATGAATAATTCCCATAGAGTTGGTATGATGTTCGCCTGCTGTCAACGCAATCTGTACTTCTTTACCGTCTCCTTTAATATAACGACAGCCAAGAAATCCCCAAAATCGTCCGTCTCCGTCTTCCACCATTTTGTCCAAAATACTCATTATTCATTTCTCCTTTATTGCACTGTACGTATCAAGCTCTTGATGTCATGTGCTTTTATCATTAAAATCAGCTGCGCCACACAAAATAACCCCACAGTGTGGAGCTTTGCTTGGAAGTATATTCCGAGTACTTGGCGACAGCCACTCCACCTTAATGGTTATGCAATGTAAGAAAAGCTTCTGATCGAAGCCTTATCGATGATGCCACATTCGTGGTTTAGCAGTTGCTTTTCTTGCGATTATCGCATCCTTCAGCTCGCTGAAAACTTATAATTCTATAATCATCAAAAAAGGCGCGGACAGCGTCCGCACCCTTCCGTCATTTAACCGCAACTGGTCGGAGGTGAATCCGTTCCAGCCTCCACGTTTACTTTTTCAGAAACCGTATCCCGGATTACAGAGATCACCAGCTGAAGCAAGTAGTTGATATCGCTCTGGCTTTGCTGGAATTCCGTAACCAATGGAATGCTGTCCAGTTCGCCTTGCAGATCTTCAATTTCCTGTTCAATTTTGCTGACCATCTCCACATTTTTGAAGCTTTCAAAAGCAACGATCTCTTTTTGTTTCTTCTTGATGGTTGCAATCAACTGTTGGATGCGCTCATGATCCCGAATTTTGGTTTCAGCCTGTTGAAACTGTCTAACTTCCTCACTCGTTCCGAGCATATCAGCCAACTCTTTGGCTTTTCCCATAATGTCGTCGCGTATGACCAGATTGCGCGTATCGTAGGTAGGCATTCCATAATGGTTGTATTGCACTTCTTCCTGCGCCACTGAAATCGCTCCATTCTATGAGATGATATAAGATGAAAACTTATGTTGCCCTAGCTCAGTTGACTGCTGAGTGACCGCTGCGGTGTCGGATCGTTCTTTTGATCGCTGTTGTCTCCGAATTTTTTCAATTGAGATTGTTCAAGGTTAAAATTCGGAGACAAAGGCGAACGCTTCGCTTCTACAGAATCGATTCCGTCACCTTCGCTACGCTCGGCGTAACCCCGCTAAGTGCAAAAAAATATTCATCTTATTGGTGTGTGTATTACTGATTGGCAGCTACCGGCTCGGAGAGCAGGTTGCCCCGAATATAAAAAGTCATCGGATCGGTGATTTCCACTTGTACGAAAGTACCGATCAACTCTTTGGGTCCTTCAAAATGCACCAGCTTGTTGCTGCGCGTCCGTCCTGCCAGAACTTCGGAATTCCGTTTGCTCTCGCCTTCAACGAGTACCTCAACGACTTTGCCACGTTGTTCTTCATTGCTTCGGTGGCTGTATTCGTTGATCGTTTCGTTCAAACGCTTCAAACGTTCCTTCTTCACTTCCATCGGTACGTTATCTTCCATCACTGCAGCCGGTGTACCTTCACGCGGGGAATAAATGAAGGTATAGGCAAAATCATACCCTACTTCACGGACAAGGGAAAGTGTATCTTCAAATTGTTCTTCCGTTTCCCCCGGAAAACCAACAATAATATCCGTTGTCAACACAACTTCCGGAATGGCCTTTTTAATTTTGCCAGCCAGTTTCAGATAGTGTTCCCGGCTATACTTGCGGCTCATACGCTTGAGTACTTCTGAACTGCCAGACTGCACCGGAAGATGGATATGCTCCACCAGGTTTCCGCCTTTGGCCAGCACTTCAATCAAGCGATCATCAAAGTCACGTGGGTGACTGGTTGTAAAGCGTACTCGCGGAATATCGATTTGTCGGATGGCATCCATCAAGTCGCCAAAGCTGTAGTTCAGGTCGGTGAAGTCTTTGCCGTACGCATTCACATTTTGACCAAGCAGGGTGATTTCTTTAAAGCCCTGACGTGCCAAATCCCGTACTTCGGCAATGACATCTTCCGGACGACGGCTACGTTCTTTGCCCCGTGTGAACGGAACGATACAATATGTACAGAACTTGTCGCAGCCATACATGATGTTTACCCAGCCGCGCATACCCTCGCGTTTCTTCGGCAGGTTCTCAATGATGTCGCCTTCCTTGGACCATACCTCAACAACCATTTCTTTGCTGAACAGCGCTTCCTGGATCAGATGTGGCAACCGGTGCACATTGTGTGTACCGAAGATCATATCCACAAATCCATGCTTCTGCATGATCCGGTTGACTACGCCTTCCTCCTGGGACATACACCCGCACACGCCAAGTAACAATCCCGGACGTTCGAGTTTTAGCGTTTTCAGGTGACCAAGCTCACCAAACACCTTATCTTCCGCATTTTCCCGTATAGCACACGTATTGAGCAGAATAATATCAGCCTCTTTGCGATCTTCTGTGGCCTGATACCCCATAGACTCAAGCAGACCTTTGATGGTCTCCGAGTCATGCTCGTTCATCTGACATCCATACGTATATACAATATAATGTTTGCCTTTCCCTATGTTTTTCAGTTCATCGGGAACGGCATTTTCGTAAAGCACCTGGACGTCTTCCTTGCCCCGCTGTTTCTCCTGACGATGATTGGGTTCCGATTTGATGTTAATCTCACGGCCCCGGATTCTTATCTTTTTGCTGAATTCATCTTGCGAAATTACTTTGGCATCGGAGAAATCAAAATATTGGGAGTAATCCTTTTTTGAGTCTTTAGCCATTTCCTTCGGTCACTCCTTACAGCCTCTATTAATAAAAAATCGTTCATTCATCCCTGTTCCACATGAAGTTCTTGCTTGGAACAGCAAAAGAGCATTACAGCAAATTATAGCATGAATTGGGCTGTAGTTCCACATCCAAACCGCATGTCCCTTCGTCTAATCCGAAACATGCAAGGTTCAGAAGAAGGTTCAGAAAACACAAAAACCTGAGCCTTGCCATCAGGGCTGGAATTAACCGGCCCCTGTTGGCTGTGCTCAGGTTTATATGTTATTCAGACCGCCATAATTGGGGGCTGAAGCTATTACATGTAATTAGTCGATGATTTCAGCAGTGTCGCCATTACGAGCGCCAGCAGCGTTAGCTTCATCTGTATCAATATGCATGTCCAGTGCGAAAGAATCGGATACACGAGCCAGTACATTTTCCAGTACCAGACCACGATCTCCACTCAAGCGAACTTTCAGCAATTGTTTGTCCTCGATACCCCATTTAGCAGCATCCGAAGTATGGAAGTGAATGTGACGAGCAGCAACGATAACACCTTTATCAATTGTTACTTCGCCAGCAGGACCTTTGATCGTGATTCCCGGTGTGCCTTCAATGCTTCCGGACTCGCGTACAGGTGCTTTAACACCAATGGCAAATGAATCTGTCATGGAGATCTCTAGTTGCGTTTCAGGACGAACAGGTCCAAGGATACGCACTTTATCAAACTGTCCTTTCGAACCAATTACCGCTACAGTTTCGTTAGCAGCGTATTGGCCAGGCTGAGACAGAGCTTTAAATTCAGTCAGTTCATAACCTTTACCAAACAAAATTTCAACGTGCTCTTGGGATACATGAATGTGACGGGCAGATACGCCCACAGGTACTGTTTTACTCATCGTAAATTTCACTCCTTGTTTATCTATGGCCTGTACTCAGGCTCTTAACAATCCAATGGTATTATACCCCTTTTTGGAGTGAAATGAAAACGAACTGGTGAAAATTCATGAAATACACATATTTCACCATCATTTCCCGCCTTTATTTGGAAAACGAGCTTCATTCCACCCATTGGGTCGGTCCCAGAGCCCACTTCACTATTTCACGGAAGCCCCTTCATTTTCAGATTATTCTCTGGCAAGTGTTCCCCTAGATAACTCGTCGCATTCCCCCACAACCAGCCACGCACCAAATGTTCATCATAATGCTTGAGCAGGATCTCCGTCACTCTTGGATAGTGTCCTGAGTGTTCAAGTCTCTGAATATATGTTGAAATCCCATCAAAATCGGAGCCCATCATCAGATGATGCTGCCCACCCAGAGAACAAATCTGCTCGATATGAGGTAACAGGTCTTCTATACGTACGTCACCCTCCTGCTTAACAAACCAAGGGACAAACGTCAGTCCGATCCGCCCTTCGCGGGCAATGATGGCCTGAATCTGATCATCTTTCAGATTACGCACATGAGGACATACGCTATAGCTGTTGGAGTGAGAGGCGATAAAAGGACGCTTGCTCAAGTCAGTCAGTTCCCAGAACCCTTTCTCCGTCAGATGTGACACATCTAACAGCATCCCGATTTCATTACACCGGCTCACCAGTTCCTTCCCCTTCTCGGTCAGACCTGCTCCACGCTTCTCCATTACTCCGTCAGCCGCCCAATTGGCATAATTCCACGTAAGTCCAATGATTCGAACACCCATCTGATAACATAACTCCAGATAGAACAGGTTGCCCTCCAGACCGTCCACGCCCTCCAGTGTGATTAATCCCCATGGATCCTCTGTTTGCCCCACCTGAGCCACCTGTTCGCGCCATAACAACGTCTGTGTGCCGCCAAGTCGCTCCTGACTCCTCTCTACGCGCTTACGATAGATCTCCAACTGCCCCATCACATGTTCAAACTTGCCTCTGCCAAGTACTTCAGGTAAATAGATGGCGAATGCCTGTAATCCGACTTTACCCTCTTTCAAGCGTTGCAAATTCACATCCAGTTGTGGAGAATCTTCGAACGAAAGAGCTGGCTGCATCAATATTTTGCTCAGTGCATCACAGTGAAAATCAGCTACACGCCAATCAGACATGGACATCTTAAACCCTCCTCCATATTTTGTTTCAAAAAACGCAAAAAAACCTGTCTACATCGTAAACAGGTTCAATGCATACTGCATGTATTATCTGGGCTCCACAATCAGCTTAATGGCCGTTCGGTCCTCGCCGTCGATCACAATGTCTGTAAAAGCTGGAATACAAATCAGGTCAACTCCGCTTGGTGCTACAAATCCCCGGGCTATCGCTACCGCTTTAATGGCTTGGTTCAGTGCTCCCGCTCCAATTGCCTGCAGTTCAGCATTTCCACGTTCACGAAGAACCCCTGCAAGAGCGCCGGCTACAGAATTAGGATTGGACTTTGCTGAAACTTTTAATACATCCATGGTAAGTACCTCCCTGGGAATGTTGAAAGTTTGTTTCCACTTACTAGATGTTATTCGCGGGAGGCAAAAAAATTCCTTCTTTTTAGACGGGTTTCCCTGCAAAATGGGACAATACCCCTATTCCATGCGCCACTCGTCCTCCATCAGACGAATTTTTTCGATGCGTGTTGCCGCCCCTGTAGCTTCATCAATTTCTACTAAGACACCATGGAAATGCCATTTGCCATCATCCACAACGAAACGTACAGGCAGCTGGGTGTAGAACTTGCGCAGCACGGCCTCACGCTCCATGCCCAATATGCCGTCACGCGGCCCTACCATGCCCGCATCCGTCAAGTAAGCCGTTCCTCCAGGCAAAATCCGATCATCGTTACTCTGTACATGCGTATGTGTACCTACAACGAGCGACGCACGTCCATCCAGATGCCATCCCATGGCAATCTTCTCTGACGTCGCTTCGGCATGCATGTCGACCAGAATACATTTATAGTCCTGACGCAGCTCGTCTACAATCTCATCAGCCACACGGAATGGACAATCCAGAGCAGGCAAGAACGTTCTTCCTTGCAGATTGACAATAGCCAGCTCTTTGCCTTCACCTTTGACAACCGTGTATCCTCGTCCTGGTGTGCCTGGTGGAAAATTCGCTGGACGAATCATGCGCGGTTCATCATCTATAAAATCAAAAATATCCTTATTGTCCCAGGTATGATTACCAAGTGTAATACCATGTACACCCCAGTTGAAAAACTCATTCGCGATCGCACCGGTAATTCCGCGACCTGCTGCCGCATTTTCACCATTTACAATGACCACATGTGGTTTATACTTCGATTTCAGGTACGGTAAATTTTCTTTTAGTGCCTTACGTCCCACGTTGCCTACAATGTCACCAATAAACAAAACTTTCATTGATTACTGCCTCCTCAATTCCTGCAAAGTCCTCTTACTTCGAATGTTGAACTTTGCAGGACTCTATCTCATGCTACATAATGTGTAGTTCGTACAAAAAGCCTTTTAACAGGCTATCAACAGGAAAAGTGGCCCACTACTGCGGCCACTTTTCCCTAATGCTCTATTTTGCGTATTCAACCGCACGGGTTTCCCGAATGACGGTGACTTTGATGTGACCCGGATAGTCGAGTTCATTCTCAATCATCTTCGTGATGTCACGGGCTAAGCGGAAGGCTTCAGCATCATCGATCTTCTCAGGTTGTACCATAACGCGAACTTCGCGTCCGGCCTGAATGGCATACGATTTCTCGACACCTTCGAAGGATTCCGAAATCTCTTCCAGCTTCTCCAGTCGTTTGATATACGTTTCCAGCGTTTCGCGGCGTGCGCCTGGTCTTGCTGCGGAGAGCGCATCTGCTGCGCCAACCAACATGGCAATGACCGAAGTCGCTTCGCAATCTCCGTGATGGGACGCGATACTGTTGATTACAACCGGATGTTCTTTGTATTTCTTCGCCAGTTCCACGCCAATTTCGACGTGTGATCCTTCCACTTCGTGATCCAGCGCTTTACCGATGTCATGCAATA
Source organism: Paenibacillus amylolyticus (assembly GCF_001570725.1). Taxonomy (GTDB): domain Bacteria; phylum Bacillota; class Bacilli; order Paenibacillales; family Paenibacillaceae; genus Paenibacillus; species Paenibacillus amylolyticus_A. Next base: position 1,240,538 of record NZ_BCNV01000001.1, on the reverse strand, counting down.
GACCTGCACGTCTTGCCAGAGTTACGTCTTCTCCGAGTTCGCCAGCCATCAGTCCAGCCAGATAAGCGACTTCCATGGAATGTTTCAAGACGTTCTGACCGTAACTTGTACGGAACTTCAACCGGCCCAAAATTTTGATCAGATCCGGATGCAGACCATGCACGCCCACTTCAAAGGTAGCTTGCTCACCGTATTCACGGATGCGCTCATCCACTTCTTTGCGGGATTTCTCAACCATCTCTTCAATCCGTGCCGGGTGAATACGTCCATCAGCCACCAGTTTCTCCAGTGCAGTACGGGCGATCTCACGGCGAATCGGGTCAAAGCCCGACAGAATAACAGCTTCTGGCGTATCATCGATAATGAGGTCAATCCCTGTAAGGGTTTCAAGCGCACGGATGTTACGTCCTTCACGACCGATAATCCGGCCTTTCATTTCTTCATTTGGCAGGGTAACAACAGATACCGTTGTTTCCGCTACGTGGTCAGCCGCACAACGTTGGATGGCGAGTGTAATAATCTCGCGGGACTTTTTGTCCGCTTCTTCCTTCGCTTGTTGTTCAATGTCCTTGATCATTTGAGCCGTCTCATGACGAACTTCCTGTTCTACGTTGGACAGTATGATACTGCGTGCGTCTTCCATAGTGAGGTTAGATATACGTTCCAGTTCCGTCACCTGGTTTTTGTAGATCATTTCGATCTGCTGCTGTGTCTCATCAATTCGTTTCTCTTTGTTAGCCACTTGCTCTTCTTTACGTTCGAGTGATTCCAATTTTTTATCCAGCGACTCTTCTTTTTGCAACAATCGTCTTTCTTGTCGTTGAATTTCATTCCGACGTTCACGAGTGTCTTTTTCAGCCTCGGCGCGAATGCGATGAATTTCATCCTTCGCTTCCAGCACCGTTTCTTTCTTCAGTGCTTCTGCCTCTTTCTTCGCGTTCTCCACGATTTGTACGGCAGCTTGTTCCGCACTAGAGATTTTAGCCTCTGCAAGAGATTTGCGAATAAAATATCCTACTCCGAACCCAATGAATAGCGCGGCTGCAACGAGAGCGATCGTGATTGCAATTTCCATACTGTTCACCTCCTCGTTGGTTCCTCCAAGGCATTCCTTGGGTCAATTTGCAGTTTTCAAACCTTACATATTTTTGGGAATAACGAATACTCACGGCGATCCCCCGCCGATTTTCATTTCACATGTACATGTTTCCACGTACTATTCACTGTTTCCAGCGAACCCATAATTAAGAATGGTATAAATCTTAAGAAACCGAAACCGCTTTTTTGGAAGGAAAAAGGGTTGTCCATTTCTTACAGACTCATGTCCATTTTAGTATTTGACGAAAGAAATTGTCAAGAGAATGCAGTATAGAGACTCCAGTCTACTAATCCCATAACAACGCTTCGTCATCTTCAGGGTCCACAGCCTCATCTTCTTCAATTAAACAATTCACGACCCGGCGCACCATATCCATTGAAAAACCACGTCTCATCAGGAAGGGAAGCGTTTTATGTTTCTTCTCTTTGACGTCCCCTTTGACCTGATTCCATTTTTTGCGTCCGGCGCTCAAAGCAGTCTCAAATTCCGCATCCGCACTTACACCTTCCAGTGCTTCAACAATGAGATCATTGGCAATGCCCTTTTGACGCAGCTCTTGCCTTATCCACAGTTTTCCCTTCCGCTTGCCCTCCATACGCTGTCTTGTCCATTCCTTCGCAAATAGATCGTCATCCACCAGGTTCTCTCGCTCAAGCCGATCCAGTGCCTCTTCAATCAAAGGCGCAGCAAACTCCTTCTGACGAAGTTTCTGACTTAATTCATGACGTGTACGCGGCTTATGCTCCAGAAAGCGCAGAGACTGTGCATACGTCCGCTGTCGCTCGTCCGCTACGATGATTTCCTCCAGATCCTTCTTCATAAACGTATTGCCTTGCGTCATTCTGTATTTAATCATCACATCTTCAAGAACCGTAATGGAGTGAATCCCAAAAGTAATTCGATAACGGGCTTGCCTGCTCTTCGTTCGTTCTACCCGTGTAATGATAAGTTCTTCGTTGTCCGGAAATTGGGAGAGGCCATCCCGTTCTGCTTCTTCATATAAATCCTCGTCATGTTGATCCATTCAGGTCTCCCCTTTCATAACATGTTCATGCTGACTACACTAAGTGCATCTTAACAGAAGACAGCGAACGCTAATACAAAAGACCGGGAACTTAGCCCGGCCTTAACCTCCACAGTTACCTCTGACAGTCAGCGTGCCAACAGCCCCTGTCCACTGGGACAGGGGCTGTTGGACAGCGAGAGCACTCCCACCATAATTCCTTATCCAGATCGAGCCAAACTCAATCAGGCAAGTTTACGGAGTCCAGAGGGCAACTCCCTCCGGGCCCTCCCCACAAGGGAGGGTTTGGGAGGATTACTCGTTGATTTCAAACAGTTCTTGTTCTTCTTCTGCTTCTTTTTGTTGCTCTTCACTAGTTGGCGCAGGAACTGCAGTAGTCAAGTTACTAGCTACACGAATTTTTTGTTCAATGATTTCAGCAATGTCTTTATGCTCTTTCATGAACTGCTTCGCGTTCTCACGTCCTTGTCCTAAACGCTCGCCTTCGTATGAGTACCATGCACCACTTTTATTAACGATGTCCAGCTCTGTACCAATATCAATGATACTGCCTTCTCTCGAGATACCCTCACCGTACATGATATCCACTTCCGCTTGTTTAAACGGAGGTGCTACTTTGTTTTTCACAACTTTAATACGAGTACGGTTACCAATCATGTCATTGCCTGATTTGATACTCTCAATACGACGTACATCCAGACGTACTGTGGAATAAAACTTCAGAGCACGACCACCAGGTGTTGTTTCCGGGTTACCAAACATAACGCCGACTTTCTCACGAAGCTGGTTGATGAAGATTGCAATTGTTTTGGATTTGCTGATTGCACCAGACAATTTACGTAGCGCCTGAGACATCAAACGCGCTTGCAAACCGACGTGTGAATCACCCATTTCGCCTTCAATCTCTGCTTTTGGAACCAATGCAGCTACGGAGTCAATAACGACGATATCTACTGCACCACTGCGTACAAGAGCTTCTGCAATTTCCAGCCCTTGCTCACCCGTATCTGGCTGAGATAGAAGCAATTCGTCAATGTTAACACCCAATTTGCTTGCATATTGAGGATCAAGAGCATGCTCGGCATCGATAAATGCTGCTTGTCCACCAACACGTTGTACTTCAGCAATCGCATGCAATGCAACAGTTGTTTTACCTGAAGATTCAGGTCCATATATTTCAACAATACGGCCTTTAGGCAAGCCGCCTGTTCCTAATGCAATATCCAAAGCCAAGGAACCACTGGGAATAATTTCCACGTTCATATGAGTGGACTCACCCAGTTTCATGATGGATCCTTTACCAAATTGCTTCTCTATTTGACGGAGCGCCATATCAAGCGCGGCACGACGGTCTGACAATAAGCTCACACCCTTTACTGTTTATAAGATAATGATACCTTGTTTTAACACGTTTGCCAAGCTTTTTTTCGAACATACATTCGTTTTTTTGTAAAGGCCGAGGCGCCTCTTCCTCAAAGAAACTTTCCATTAAACAGAAAAAAGAACCGTAAACAAGGCTGCAAAGCCTAATTCTACGGTTCTTCCGTCTTCCTTAATTATACTTGCTTGGAACTGCAAATGCAATCCATGTGGTTAACTAATCAATCCATTGCCACAAGTTTTTGCCATAAGCGATAGAGAATCGCTTTAGCTGAACGAATGCGAACCGTCTCACGATTACCATTGATGCGCAGCTCATGAATTTCCGTCTCTTTTCCACGTTCAGCAAGAGCGATGAAGACAAGTCCAGGTGGCTTGCGTTCCGAATATCCCGGTCCAGCTACACCAGTAACGGCCAGGCCAAAATCAGCATCACCAATCATGCGGATCTGCTCAGCAAGCACTTTAGCAACCTCTGGACTTACCGCGCCAGGCGCATCTTCACCTTCCAGGTAATCATGAGGCACATTCAGCAGCTTTTCTTTAATTTCATTGGAGTAACACACAATTCCGCCTTTAAGCATCGAAGCACTTCCGGGTACAGAAGTCAGACTTTGCATGACAAGCCCTCCTGTACAGCTCTCCGCTGCGCTAAGCGTCAGACCCATGTCAGACATCATAGTTACAATGGTGTACTCTATAGGCACATCCTCGTTCGCGTAGAGATGTTCTGTCAAACGTTCCCGAATCTGGACTTCCATCGCATCCAGCTTCAGCTTCGCCTCTCCCTCACTCGCGGCCTTGGTGGAGACACGTACTGTAACTTCGCCTTCGCTCGCGTAAGGAGCAATCGTAGGGTCTGTCTGCGCGTCAATCAGGTCCAGAAGTCGATCCTCCAGAGCAGATTCACCAATACCTGCGAATTTGAGCATTCGGGAGTAGATCGGCATCTCTTCTGTAAGTACATGCTGGAACAGCCAAGGCTTGACTTCTTGTTCAAACATTGGAATCAGCTCTTTAGGTGGTCCAGGCATCACAACATAATATTTATCATTGTCAGAGATCGCATTTCCTGCCGCAAGGCCCGTTTCATTAGCCAGAGGTGTGCCACCATCAATAACGATCGCCTGACGTCGGTTATTCTCTGTCATATCCACATTACGATCTCTGAAAAAGCTCTCGATTTTGTCCATAGCCATTCGATCGATATGCAATTTCCGATTAAGAACAGCTGCCAGCGCATCCTTGGTCAGATCATCTTGGGTAGGCCCAATGCCGCCGGAAAATAAAATAACGTCTGCACGGCCCTGCGCAATGCGAATGGCTTCACTGAGCCGATTCAGGTTGTCCCCAACCACCGTTTGGAAATATACATCGATCCCCATCGCAGCCAATTCACGGGATAGGTATCTGGCATTGGTATTGACGATTTGTCCAAGCAGTAGCTCTGTGCCAACTGCAATGATTTCTGCCTTCATTGAGCATCCTCCTGTACACGTGGTGAGTGATCAAAGGGCAATAGGATAAATTCCTATTGCCCTTGACCCAATGCTTCCTTCTTGATTACCCATTTTAACAGCAAACCATTATGCTTTTGTTAAATGAAGCAGGTTTTTGTTTTTGATAAAGTAATCGATACCCGACCAGATGGTAATAAGCGCTGCAGCCCATACCGCGATAATATCGACGTGAATACCCGTGTACGAAAACGGGAAATTGTTTAACAGCAACAGCACAATCGCCACAATCTGCACTACCGTTTTCAGCTTGCCCCATGCACTGGCGGCGACAACAGAACCATCCAGCAATGCAATTTGACGCAAGCCGGTAACTGCAAACTCACGACTAATAATAACAACTGCAATCCAGGAATCCAGCTTGCCCATCTCCACAAGCGAGATCAATACTGCAGTAACCAAAAGCTTGTCTGCGAGTGGATCAAGCAGTTTTCCCAGATTGGTAACCATGTTATTTTTCCGCGCAAGGTATCCGTCAATTCCATCTGTGCTTGCGGCGATGATAAAAATAACAGCAGCAATCAGTTGATTATACGGAAGCGAAAAACTTCCAAGCTGAAGCGGCTCTGGATAAAATGGAAAATCCACGAGCAGGAACACCATCAAAAAAGGGATTAAGCAAATTCGTGCAAGCGTAATCCGGTTGGGTAAATTCACAAGACGCCCTCCCTCATATCCTCCATTACTCCAAACATTCATCATAATCCCGTTATCATCATCCGGAACATGAAATGTACAGTTTCAATGTCAATCCAAATTAACATGATCCCACTATGTAGAAACGCAAAAAATAAAGTCAACCGCTCAAAAGCAAAACCGCTTTAAACGTTCCGGTGACTTCCAGAAGATGTACTGCTTTTCACAAAGTCAGCAAACGATGAGGACTGGACTTGATGCATGACTGCCAGCAATGCACACTTAGTATAATATACGCCCAATAGCGTGTCAAAAAACACTTTTGCTACAAAAAGGCCATATCACTTGAAATTTGTATATTGCAAATCCAGAGGCAGGTTAGCACCGTTTAACAGCTGCATTACTGCTTGCAAATCATTTTTACTCTTACCAGTTACCCGCAGCTGGTCTCCCTGAATCTGACTCTTCACTTTCATCTTGGAGTCCCGAATAAGAATATTGATTTTCTTGGCGATGTCCTGATCAATCCCCTGTTTGAAATTCAAACGCTGGCGGACTGTACCAGAAGACGCTGGCTCTACTTTGGCATAATCAATGTTTTTCAATGGTAGACCACGCTTTGCCATTTTGGATTGCAGCACATCAATGACAGCCTTGAGTTTGGTCTCATCATCAGATACGATCGTTAACGCATCCTTATCCAGTTTCAGACTGCTCTTGCTGCCCTTGAAGTCATAACGAGTGCCAATTTCCTTCTCGGTTTGTGTAACGGCATTTGTCAGTTCTTGCAAGTCCATTTTGGACACGATATCAAATGAATTTTCTGAACTCAAACCAGTCACCCTTTCAGTTAATCGTATGTTCTGTAACATTATAGAGGATACCTTAAGCAAAAGTCTAATTTCAAGGCATTTTGTACAAAGAAAAAAGCATTTTTGGCTTCCACTTGAGGTGGTTGCCAAAAATGCTTGCTGGTCCAGCTTCCAACTAATAGCGGCTGCGGTTGGGCTGTCTGAACATATCGAGCACACCCAAAAGCACATGTGCAAGTCCAAAACCCAATATTCCGTAACCCCAAGCACTTGGAGTCAGGTAATAACCCAGGAGGCTGACAATGATGCCTAAACCCGTTACGATCCAGCTGACTGTCATAGCCATCCACCTCACTTCACCAAAAGTTAACTGCAAGTTAAGACAACGTTATTGTCTCCTGCAGTTGACCTGGTTATTCGCTGCCAGTGGTACCCTCTGTACCGTCCGTAGACCCATTTTCAACACCTGTAGAAGAAGCAGTACTGCCACTGTCTTCACCAAGCTGCAGACGGATCCGATTGGTCGCCTTGCCATCCGTTACAACTTGCCCGCCAACCTCAATCGTGGTCGCTGCAGCGTAACCGGACTTAATATACATACCTGCACTATCCAGCTCAAAGGTAAAGCTGTCGCCTTCGGCTGTATTACCATACTCCAACTTCTCCCCGCTGGAGTTCTCGCCCTTGTACACTTCCAGCCAGCTATGACCTGTTGCTTTGATCGTAACCGTTACAGGTTTGCCTGCACTTCCATTGACTTTAAAGTTCGTAATATTTCCTGATTTTCCATCTTCTGCAACCGTTACAGTAGAAGGAGAATTGTCTGTCGGTTCTTCCTGATCTTCACCCGTCTGTCCGTCTGTTTGGCCATCAGTTTGACCATCCGTCTGTCCTTCAGTGTCCGTACCGCCACCATTACCACCAGCGTCACCTTCACCAGTACCCTCATCAGTGCCTGAATCCGTCGCAGGAGGGTTAGACGCCTGTCCGTTGTCTGCAGGTTGATCCGGTTTATCCTCAGGCTGCTGCTGACTGTCTGTAATTTTGACCGAGTCCAGCCCTTGGTTATCCTCAGGATCATCCTTATTCAACACAACGTAAGCATACAATAAAACAACAATCAGAATCGGGAATGTCCACATCAGTGCAACTGACATCCATCGATTACTACGCTCAACCGGACGGCTGGAACGCTTCTGAATAACCGGTTCCATCGTTGCTTCCGCCTCTTCTGCCGGTACGTCCTTTTTGTGTCCCTCCAGCAGCTCATCAGGGTTCAGTCCCACGGTCTCCGCATAGGTTTTAATGAAAGCACGCACATAGAAGCTGCCCGGCAGCACTTTGTAGTCTCCTGCTTCTATGGCCTCCAGATACCTCTTGCGAATTTTTGTCATTTCCTGTACATCGTCAAGACTCATCCCTTTTTGCAGCCGGGCCTCTCTTAACTGCTGACCCAGTTCAGACATGCCATCTCCTCCTTATGTTTATCTCTTGAGTTGTTGCTAATCTATTCCATGATTCCGTACGGTTCCTTACAATTCATCGGTGTAGCTAGCCGTAAACGTATCATAAATAATTTCTTCATTCGGATTGTTGCGAAGTTCAATAATAATATCAAAATCATTAAAATCATATTCGGATTCCTGTACAAAAATATCCGGATGTTCAATAACTTTGGTACTAGGCATGGTCATAATATCCTGCAACAGGTTGTAATGCCGCTCACTGGAGCGGATGGTGCTAACAATACCGTCGATAATGAACACATTGTTTGGGTTCAATTCGTCCTCGGAGAGCTGGCTCCTTATGGTCTGACGAAGAAGTGTGGAGGAAACAAACGTCCAACGCTTCATTGCACATACGCTACCCGCAATAATGGACTCCGTCTTGCCAACACGAGGCATTCCGCGCAAGCCGATGACCTGATTACCTTCCCTCTTAAATACTTCACCCAAAAAGTCCACAAGTAACCCAAGTTCATCTCGTGTAAAACGAAATGTCTTGCGATCATCCGAGTCACGGTCAATGTATCTGCCATGACGTACGGCCAGAATATCCACCAATTTAGGTTGACGCAAAGCCGATACGGTGATGCTGTTTACTTTGGCAAGCATTTCACCAAGCAAACGAATCTTCTCATCATCATCCGATTCAAGTAGCATACCTCGGGTTTTGCCTTCTACACCGTTAATGGTCAATATATTTACTTCAAGCATCCCCAGCATAGAGGCAATATCGCCTAACAAACCAGGTCTGTTCTTATGTATTTTATATTCCATGTACCATTGTTTAGATTCCATTTCAACACCCCGTAATGCATTATTCCACATTATTCGACAGCAACAGAACGTGTCCACTGGACAACAATCTGAGACATCTTCTAAAAATGGGTCACGTTAATGATATATAAAATGAAAATGAATTACAAGAACAGCTCTGTAATCCGTTTGTAATCATTAGAGAAAAGCCCCCTTGCGGGAGCTCTTCATCTGAAATCTTATGCGTTTTGTTTGGCCAATTTGACCATCAGGCACGCAATCGTACGACGCTCATCTGCATCGCCGACATCCCATAATTCTTTCAATGCCCGGTTGGAATGATTCGCCGGATCGACTTTCTCATCGAGGAAGTCACCGATTTCATACGCAAGTTTGTTGATGGTATCTTCACTCATCCCCATCTTCTCTGCTTGCAGTACGCGGTCACCCAGGAACTTCTTCCATGTGTCAAAACTGGAGAGCACTGTTTTTTCTGTTGACATGATAAATCCTCCTTAGCTGTCGCATGAGATTTAAAATCAACAGTTGTAATATGTGCTTTCGAGGCATTTTATATACGAGCATTTTGAAAATAATCCGGAAGGCGGCTGTTTCTCGCCAACCTTCACCTGTTCCGTCACTGCCAGACAAGTTCTCTTGCTGGTTTACGTTAGCCATCCGCCATTTGGACTGATAATCTGCCCATTGATATAACCTGACTCAGGGAGGGCCAGAAAATAAACCAGTGATGAGATTTCATCAGGTTGAGCAAGTCTTCCTGCCGGAATCTCCTCTTCCAGCATCTTCAGTTCACTTTGATCCAGATGGTTCAACATAGATGTCTGAACTGCGCCAGGAGCCACAGCATTCACCGTTACTCCAGAAGGTGCGAGTTCTTTGGCAAGGGCCTTGGTGAATGCATTTACCCCGCCCTTTGTTGTTGAGTACAACACCTCACAAGAGGCACCAGACAGGCCCCAGATCGACGACACATTTATGATTCGGCCATACCTTTGGGAGATCATGTGCGGCATCATTTCCTGTGTGCACATAAACGTGCCTTTCAAGTTAATTGCCATCACTTCGTCCCAGATTTCCTCGGTAACATCAGACAACAGTCCATAGTGCGAGATTCCTGCATTGTTCACAAGGATATCTGGCATGAGATTGTGTGACTCTAGCTTCTCACGCATACGCTCAATCTGTTCCCGGCTCCGAAGATCCGCAGACACGGTCATGATCTTGCCACTGCCCTGTTCCATGCATCGTCGGGCCGCTTCATTTGCTGCTTCATGCGATTTCATATAGTGTATTACGACATTCATTCCGACTCTGGCGAAACGTTCTGCGATAGCCGCTCCAATGCCACCGCTTGCTCCAGTAACCAGTACAGTCATTTCCCCGATTGCCTTCAATTGTCCTGTTCCCCTCTCCATATCAAGGACTCACGACTAGCGATACGGCCAGTTGATCCCAACGAATATGCTCTCTCAGTCTGCGATTTACATCTTCCAGTGTAATCGATTCATAGAGCGGAAGCATATTGAAGAAATCACCCCCACGGAATTGCTGACGTGTAAATTCATGTGCAATGTTCTCCGGAGAATTGAGCATACGCAAATATCCGCCTATTTTCTTTTTTCGTGAACGTTCAAAATCCGTAGAATCAAACCCTTTTTGCACAATAGCATCCACTTCTTCACGTATACGCGCCAGCAGTTGGTCCGGGTCTTTCGTATCCCCACCAATGGCTGAAAACGCGTATTGCGGAGAACTGTTATACTCATGTCCAAAGCTGTCGGAAATCAGGTCTTCATCGTAGAGCTTCTGAAATAACCTCGTGCTAGAGCCAAACAGAAGATCCATCATCAACTGCGTTGTCGTATCTCGCCGTAACAGTTCTTCTCCAGTGAGTCCAACGTCTGTCTCCTTGAATCCAAATAAACATTTGGGCAAAGAAACCGCCAGTTTCGCTTCCCGTCTGGCTTCTCCTACCTGCTCAGGCTCCTGTTCGAAGAAGCGTTGGATACTGCCCTGTGGCTTATAGTCCTTCTGTTCCTGGTTCGAACGAACCATATCAATGACTTCCTGGGGATCGACACCACCCACCACAAACAAGAGCATATTGCTCGGGTGATAAAAGGAGTTATAGCAGGAATATAGCGTTTCCTTCGTGATCGTACTGATGGATTCCACCGTTCCTGCAATATCGATATGCACCGGATGTTTCTGATACATGGCTTCGATCAGTCCAAAATAAACACGCCAATCCGGATTATCAGCATACATGTTAATTTCCTGTCCAATAATGCCTTTTTCCTTTTCCACATTTTGATCCGTGAAGTAAGGATTTTGCACAAAGTCGACTAATGTTTGTATATTTTCATTCACATATTCGGTCGCTGAAAACAAATAAACCGTCTGATCAAAGCTCGTAAACGCGTTAGCTGAGGCACCGTGAGATGCAAACGTCGCAAAAATATCGCCCGTTGGTTCTTCGAACATTTTATGCTCCAGAAAATGCGCAATCCCATCCGGAACCTTCACTTCTTCCTGTCCTTCAACCTGAAAATGATTATCCACCGATCCATACTTGGTTGCAAACGTCGCATACGTTTTCTGGAATCCCGGTTTAGGCAAAATATAGACATGCAGTCCGTTATCCATCACTTCGTAATATAGTATCTCCTGCAAATGCTCATACCGTATGCTCTCCACCGATTATTCCTCCTTCTCGTCCCGCAAGAAATAAATCGTATCCAGACGGAATTGTTCTGCCGCCTCACGAACATCTTCCTTGCTAATGTGTTCTACCTGAGCTAACAATTCTTCAGCCGTTCTCTCTTTGCCAGACAACTGCCGATTGAAGTCATAAGCGATCATTTCAAAGGCAGAATCCTGCATTTCCTTAAGCAGATTACGGATCATTGCTTTGGTCTGGGACATTTCCAGATCACTGATTGTACCGCTTTTCATTTCCTCCAGCTGCTGCTTGATGATCGTGACAGCCTTCTCATAGTTGGGGATTTCAATCCCGGATTGAATCGTTGCAATGCCTTTGTGTCCGTCATATCGGGAAGACGCGTAATACGCCAGGCTTTCTTTTTCACGAACATTCACAAACAGCTTGGAATGAGGATATCCGCCCAGAATCCCGTTGTACATTAGCGCTGCTGCATACCGAGGATCTCCATAGGTAATCGATGTGCGTAGTCCCATATTAAGTTTTCCCTGACCCACCTTCAGTCGCTCAACTACAGTCTCTACTTCCTTATCCCCTCGAACCGCTGCCTGTGTCTGATAATCGGAGGAGGATGTTCGATCCACATTGAAATGACGCTGAACGAGGTTCTCAACCTCCTCCAGTGTCGTATCCCCCACCACATACAGATCCATGCTCGCCTGCTGTAGCCACTCTTGATAAGACGCAGTCAGTGTGTCAGGCTCAATCCCGGGAAGATCCTTCCGCTCACCCAGTGGGTGAAGACGGTACGGCTCATTCTTGCACATTTCCTCAATACTGCGTTCAGCGGCATAGCGCATTTTATCATTCACGATGGACTCCAGCTTTTTACGTACAGTCTCTCGCTCTGCTTGTACATAAGACGTCCTGAAATGTCCATTCTCCTGTGCAGGTCGGGTAAGAACCTCTCCAAGGAAGGCAAATGAACGATCCAGTAACTGCTCATCCCCTCCAACGAAGGAATCATTAATAGTATCCATCCGGAACTGTACGATCTGGTAATCCCCGCGTTTATACACGTCAAAACCAAAACCCGCTCCATACAGATGTTCCAGTTGTTCACGAAATTGCGTTGTTTCCGGATAGGATTCCGTGCCGCGCCGTAGAACAAAAGGTGTCAGGGCTACTTTGGTTACCGTATCTTCCCGCAAAGGAACTCCTGCATATAGCGATATCGCAAACGTTTTGAAACGTTTGGTCGGAAGCACATGTATACGAAACTCTCTCTTGCTACCTCGTTCGAATCCTGATGTATTCAAATGTCAAAACCCCTTTACGGCGTCATTTATCGTGCAATCGTGAAGCTTAAACGTAACAACCATTTTAACCCAATCAAAAGGCAAGAAGCAACCGAAGTCAAGCCTTCTGGTTGCTTCCAACATCATCACATACAAAAAATATGCTGCCCGATTGTTTTCACCTGTGGACGGGTCCAGATCCATTTGGATGTTGCTGTCTTCGGATTAAAATAATAGAGGCATCCGCCTGACGGGTCCCAGCCATTCAATGCTTGTTCAACTGCCTTTTTGGCTTGTGCGTTCGGTTCCAGGTATATCTGTCCGTCCGCTACAGCCGTAAATGCACCAGGCTGAAAGATTACGCCAGAAGGTGTACTTGGAAAACTTGGTGAATTTACGCGATTCAGAATTACTGCTGCTACCGCGACTTGACCTTCGAACGGCTCCCCCCGGGCCTCGCCATAAACAGCGTTAGCCATAATTTTGAGTTCATTCTCCGAGAGACCGAGTGCATTGGCAGACCCCATATTATCCTGCTCTTTGTCTGCTGTGTTGCTGCCGCTGCCCTCACCCCCACCTGAGGATTCCTTGTGAAGTGGCGGTTCTGTTGGCGACCATTTGGTTGAAGCATTGTACAGCTTGAGCTTGGTTGCAGCTCCAACCACACCATCTGCCTTCATGCCAAACTCGGATTGAAACCATTTGACCGATTTCAGCGTGCTGCTGCCAAAATTACTGTCGATTTTACCATTGTAAAATCCCAAGTACTTCAGACGACCCTGAAGCTCGTATACATCCTGACCGTAACTTCCATATTTCACTGTATTGCTGCTAAACGTAGGTAAGGCCTTTTCTTCTACCTGCGGTGTACGCTCGGCTGAACTTTCAGTTGCTGCATTCCCAGGAAGCAAATAACGAATTCCCAATGCGGATATCAGCAAAATAGCAGTGAAAAGCCATAGGTTCATTTTTCGCATAGACTGTGCTCTACCTTTCTCTTGTGGGATTAACAGAATCGCTAAGGTTATTATGACAAGCCTGCTTGCTTCCTATGCACCAAAACATCCGATCTTTGGAGTAGATGGCAAAAGTTCAGTCCGATCGGCAAGCAAAAAGCCCTCAACCAATAAGGTTGAGGGCTTAAACGATTCATTGTAACCATGTTACATGTTACACTACGAGCTTATTTTATTCTGTTGATACTGTTCAAGTGAAACCAGCACTTCCCGTGGTTTGCTGCCCTCGTAAGGACCAATTACACCTCGGGCTTCCATGGAGTCAATTAAACGTGCTGCACGTGTGTATCCAACCCGCATACGACGTTGTAGCAGGGAGACTGAAGCTTGTTTTGCCTCCAAAATAATCTGTACAGCTTGCTCATATAACTCATCCTGTACTTCATCAGCTGCCTGAATGGAGTCATCTACCTCAGGTACAATGGACTCATCATACTGCGCTTCGCCTTGACCGCGTACATAATTAACAATATTTTCGACTTCTTCATCGCTCATAAAGGCGCCTTGTACACGAACTGGTTTCGATGCGCCCATAGGCATGAACAGCATGTCTCCACGGCCCAACAACTTCTCAGCCCCACCCATATCTAAAATCGTTCGAGAATCCACTTGTGAGGATACCCCGAAGGCAATCCTGGAAGGAATATTAGCCTTGATTACCCCGGTAATAACGTCAACGGAAGGACGTTGTGTGGCAATAATCAGATGGATTCCGGCTGCACGAGCCATCTGGGCAAGTCGCGCAATCGCATCTTCCACATCTCCGGCTGCAACCATCATGAGATCTGCAAGCTCGTCCACAATAACAACGATATACGGTAGAACAGCGGCAGGATTATCTTTCATCAGATTGTTGTAGCCTTCAACGTTCCGCGTACCGGATTTGGAGAACAGTTCATATCTTTTCTCCATCTCAACCACGATCTTTTTGAGCGCAAGTGACGCTCGTTTAGGATCCGTTACTACCGGTGCCATCAGATGGGGAATTCCGTTATATACGTTCAACTCAACCATCTTAGGATCCACCATCAAGAACTTCACTTCATCCGGCTTTGCTTTGTATAAGATGCTGGTAATGATGCCGTTAATACATACCGACTTACCGGAACCTGTAGCACCCGCCACCAGCAAATGGGGCATACGAGCCAAGTTACCAATGATCGTCTGTCCGGAGATATCTCGGCCAAATGCAATGGTCACTTTGGATTCAGCATCCTGGAACGTTGCTGTCTCCATTACTTCACGCATCGTTACAACCGATACCTCGCCATTAGGTACCTCGATACCTATTGCGGACTTCCCGGGAATCGGCGCTTCCATCCGTATATCTTTTGCGGCCAGAGCCAACGCGATATCATCAGTAAGACTGACAATCCGGCTGACTTTAACACCAATATCAGGCTGAATTTCATACCTTGTAACAGCAGGTCCTCGAACCACTTCAAGTACTTTGGCGCGTACACCGAAGCTTTCCAGTGTGGCTTCCAGTTTGCGCGCTGTCTGCATGTAATCCTTCTGGTCACCCGCTTTGCCCCCATTGTTCGGCTTGGCAAGGAGACGGAATGAAGGCAACTTGTACGGCTTCGGTGGCGGAGGCGGTGGTTTGATTGGTTGTACGTCCTGCCCCTCAGGAGTTGGACTATCTGTTACCGGCGTTGCATCAGTCGGCACTTCATCTCCACCCTGAATGTCATCCACAGCATTCGGCACGCCCGTTCCCGCATCGGATGCAGCCCACTCTGTCTCTACCAGTTCATCCGTTATTTTAATGGCATGCTCGCCCTCTTGAACAGCGTTGGTATCGGTGAGATCATCCGGGAAAGGATAAGCATCATCCAGATCATCTTCAATACTTGAATCTTCTGCTCTGACGTGCTCAAAAAAGTCTCGAATGATCGGCGCTGAGTTAGGTTTAGCCTGAACGGGAACATGTGATGGAGCGGATTTATTCGCTACGTCTTCGGTTGCATCCTGCCAAGCATCTGGACGGTGATCTTGTTCGGCGCGATATACAATCTGTTCTGTTTCTGCCGAATCTGCCTGATCGATTTCACGTCCTGATTTCGCCTGTTCCCGATCAGCTCCCCATTTTCCAAACAGTTGGAAGAATATTGGCGCTTTTCGTTTAGGCAGACGCTGTTCCTCTAATTCATCCTCATACTCGTCTTCATCATCTTCAACAGGGACAGGTACCACTTTACGAGCGTTCCCTTTCTTCCTGGCATCAGAAGTTGAAGCAGAACGTGCAGAGGGCCTTGCCTCCAGCTTCTTGTACATTGAACTCCCGGCATCCCAAATCTTTGTACGGAATATTCGGATCAGATCCACATAAGACAGGTTCGTAATCAGCATAAAACTGATAACAAACATGACGATCATGATGAGTCTTGCCCCAAGACTTCCGAACAGCCACAGAAACAGAGCAAATTGCCCAGCTCCGAGATACCCACCGCTGATATCCTTGTTAAGCATGGAGTCCCTCTCACCTGGCGCAGCAGGGGTTAGCAACTCAGTTTGCATATCATTATGTACCTGTGTGATCACAGCACCAGGCTCAAGCGCACCCACCGGAATGAGCTTCTGGTGCATTGCAGAGACGGTGCTCATCAGAGTTAAGGCAAAGACCAGCAATACCAGTCCTGTCTTGCGCGTGGTCCAGCCACTCGGCCATTTCCGGTGAATCATCACCATGAGACCATAATAAATACCAACAAGTGGAATCGCAAAATAAAACTTACCAAGCATCAGTCCGAACATCTTGGAAAGCGAACGTCCAACGGTGGCTTCACCCGATAATGCAATGACAGCAAGGGTAATAAGCACAATCCCGTAAATTTCATATTTTAAAACGCCGCTAAAACCAGCGCCCTTTTTTTTCCTCTTTTTTCTTCTGGCCAAAATCAGGTCACCCCCAGAAGAATATTATACCATACAAATATAATCCGTACATATGTTCTTTTTCTGCTCAATTTGTCTGAATTCGTCGCGTTATGTTGATCCCAAGTTACCTGAAAGCGGAATGGTCGAACCCGGCATATTGGCAGGATTGAGATAGGCTTCAAGCGGACAATCCAGTAATCGCACAATAACGGCTTCATTGTCATTCACAGGCCTCACCTGCATTAACAAACCATTCATCTTGATCTCCCTCGTATCTTCGACCTCTTTCCACATCCCCGACCAGAGTTGTTCAGGAGGCATCACGGTGTATAGTGTCATTGGGTATAACCTCCCGCCTGCAGGGTCTGTCTCTTGTCTCCTATGAGCTGATTTAATTGAGCAATAGCCTGCCCAATCCCGCCCACTGCATCCATCAATCCATATTTCACTGCATCTGCGCTTCCTACAGCTGTACCAATATCCCGATTCAACTCACCGGTCTTAAACATCAGTTCTTTGAACATTTCTTCAGAGATATTCGAATGAGAAGTTACGAATCGAACGACTCGTTCCTGCATTTTCTCCATATACTCAAACGTCTGAGGTACACCAATGACAAGGCCGTTCATACGGATCGGATGGATCGTCATCGTTGCACTCCCGGCAATCAGGGAATACGTTGAAGCTACTGCAATCGGTACTCCAATGCTATGCCCTCCACCAATGACTACAGTTACCGTAGGTTTGCTCAGGGAAGCAATCATCTCTGCAATGGCCAGACCCGCCTCTACGTCTCCACCTACTGTGTTCAGAATGATCAGAATACCTTCAATACGCTGATTCTGTTCTGCAGCCACTAACTGTGGAATGATATGCTCATACTTTGTTGTTTTATTTTGTGGTGGCAGAATTAGATGCCCTTCCACCTGCCCGATAATCGTCATACAAAAAATGTTGGATTCACCTGCTGGCGACTGTGTCTGCCCAAATTGCTGAATAGTCTCCGTCACGGGAGAGATATCCTTGTCCTCTTGTAACGGGATCTCCGGTGCTTCAACCTCCGGCTGATTGGATCTTGACGCCTGCTTGCCATTCATACGTTCATTCATTTCATTAATCCCCTTCCCCAGAAACATTTAATGTATTTCCTTAGTATGGGGATTTTTCCAACCGCCTTATACCCGACACATCAAATTGCTTCACATATTGGCGTTCTCCCAGAAAAACGCAAAAAAAGCCCCTTCTCTACGAGGAACCGTCCAATATTACTCGTAGAGAAGGGGCGACTGTGTGCCTGAATATATGTTTTTGTTTTAGCTATTTTAAACTTCCATAATGATTGGCAAAATCATCGGTCTACGACGAGTTTGCTCATACAGGAAGCGTCCCAGTGCATCTTTAACATTCGTTTTGAGTGAAGCCCACTCGTTAACGTTCTCACTCATCAACTTCTGCAATGTGCTGCTAACGATCCGGTTGGCCTCATCCAGTAGCCCTTCCGATTCGCGTACATACACAAATCCGCGAGAGATGATGTCAGGACCGGAAACAATTTTTCCATCCTGTTTGCTCAATGTTACCACAACAACAAGGATACCATCTTGTGACAGCAATTTGCGGTCACGAAGTACAATGTTACCCACATCGCCTACACCCAAGCCGTCGATCAACACGTTACCTGCAGTAACTTTACCAGCTCTACGTGCTGCTCCACCTTGAATTTCAATCACTTCACCGATATCCGTGATAAAAATGTTTTCAGGTTCTACCCCTACAGATTCAGCAAGAACCGCGTGGCGACGCTGCATACGGAATTCACCGTGAATTGGCAAGAAGAATTTCGGTTTCATCAGGTTGAGCATCAGTTTGAGCTCTTCCTGGCTACCGTGACCAGATACGTGAACACCACTGTTAGCACCGCTGTAATGCACGTTAGCGCCCAGACGGAACAGTTCATCAATCGTACGGCCTACATATTTTTCATTACCTGGAACCGGTGTTGCTGCGATAATAACGGTGTCTCCTGGCAGGATGTCCACTTTACGGTGCGTGGAACGAGCCATACGTGTCAGTGCTGACATTGGCTCGCCTTGGCTTCCTGTGCAGAGAATCACGACACGATCAGCAGCCATCTTGCCTACTTCTTCGGGTTCAATGATCATGCCATCCGGAATCTCAAGGTAACCCAGTTCCGAAGCAATACCGACCACGTTGACCATGCTGCGTCCGATAACTGCAACTTTACGTCCAGTTACTTCTGCTGCGTTGATTACCTGTTGGATACGGTGTACGTTGGAAGCAAATGTAGCTACAACAACGCGTTGGCTTGCTTTACGGAAGATATCTTCCAAAACAATACCCACATTTTTCTCCGATGGTGTGAATCCAGGTTTCTCAGCATTCGTACTATCGGACAACAAAGCAAGTACGCCATTCGTTCCGATCTGTGCCATACGCTGAAGATCTGCATATTGACCATTGACTGGAGTGTGGTCAAATTTGAAGTCACCTGTGTGAACAACTGCACCTTCTGGTGTTTCGACACATACACCAACGGAATCCGGAATACTATGGTTAGTAGCGAAGAACGATGCTTTCAATGCAGTTCCAAGTTGAATCTCGGAATCCGCATCAATCAGAATACGTTTCGTTTCACCCAGCAAGTTCGCTTCTTTCAACTTGTTCTCTACAAGTCCAAGTGTAAGTCTTGTTCCATATACAGGAACATTCAGATGTTTGAGAACATATGGCAGACCACCAATGTGATCCTCATGTCCGTGAGTAAGAATGATTCCTCTTACTTTGTCACGGTTCTCAGTCAGGTAAGAAATGTCAGGAATGACAATATCAATACCAAGCATATCTTCTTCAGGGAATTTAAGACCAGCATCTACGACTACAATGTCGTTAGCGTATTGGATGACGTACATATTTTTACCAATCTCGCCTACGCCGCCCAATGCAAAAATCATCAGTTTATCGTTATTATTTTTCTTAGACAAATGAATCTAAACCTCCTATGGTAGTTGGACGTCGTACCTTATTATTTATTGTAAGTTAAGAAAAGTAGTCCATACATTACATACCCACCTATCGGGATGAATGCAAAAGAACACCTTTATTCACGATATCTGGAAGAAGTTCTTCGAAGTTATTCCCTTACACCAACAAGTTGGATTTGAAAATTCCTCTTAGCCGTTCCTTCCTTTTTCACCGCAAAGCTACACCACGAAACGATGTCGCTTTCAATTTCAAAAAAATACCGCACCCAGTCACTTGACATCATTATACATGATTAAAAACAAAAAAAACAAGTCACTCTCTCGTTAACCTGTAGGTTTCCCCTTAGCAATGAAAAAGAAACCTCACATTACTCGTCAAAAAAAGAACCGCAACCTCAAATAAGAGGAGCGGTTCTTTTACTGCTCTGATGGAAATTCGCATGATTAATAAAATAGTTCCATATGCAACCTAAATGATTACAAATTAAGCAGACCTTTGATATAGACCTGCTCCTCTTCCGTTGGCGGAATAAGGGGCAAGCGTACAGAGCCAACGTTCAAACCACGCAATGTCAGCGCATATTTCACCGCCACCGGGTTTGGTAGAGGCTGTGGACACTCAAACAGACCTTTAAACACCGGGAAGAGCTGCTGATGAATCTGAGCAGCTTGAACAGGTGCACCGCCATAGAAGGCATCGATCATTTTCTTCATTTCTGCCCCTACGACATGACTCGCCACGCTGACGATCCCATGAGCACCAACTGCAATCGCTGGCAAGCCTGAAGCATCATCACCGGAATAGACTCTGAAATTCTCCGGAGCACTTGCTGCAATCAGCGTAACCTGCTCCATAGACGCACATTCCTTCGTGGCTACGATGTTAGGAATCTGAGCCAGACGAAGTGTTGTAGCAGCTGACAGACTGGTTACTGTACGTCCAGGCACGTTGTAGAGCATAACAGGCAACTTGGTTGAGTTCGCAATTGCTTCAAAATGTTTGAACAAACCTTCTTGACTCGGTTTGTTGTAATACGGAACAACCAGCAATATGCCATCCACTCCGGCACGTTCAGCTTCCTGTGTCAAATGGATGGAATGCGCGGTGTTGTTGCTTCCCGTTCCGGCTATAATTTTGCACCGACCGGCCGCATGTTTCACTGCAAATTCGAATAATTGAACTTTCTCAGTATCACTAAGTGTTGGAGACTCCCCTGTTGTTCCGGAAACCACGAGCGTCTCCGACTTTTGATCCACAATCAGATAGTCGATTAGACGTGCCGTTTCCTCCCAATGAATCTCTCCTTGTTCATTGAACGGAGTGACCATTGCTGTAATCAATCTTCCAAAGTCCAATTCGATTCCTCCTTCAAAACAGGTTTGGCTCCTCTAACTTCAGTTGTTTACAAATGAAGTTCGAATGAGGCGTGAAGTGCCCTCAGGGCCTGAACCATATCTTCTTTTTTTACGAGCACCCAGATCGTTGTATTCGAATCTGCCGATTGCAGGATCTGAATGTCTGCCAGTGTCAACGACTCAACGATACGAGCCATAATTCCAGGTACACCATTAATGCCTCCGCCAATGACGGAAACTTTGGCACAACCGGACAGGCTTTGTGGCTTGAGACCTATCTCCTGTAATACATGTATGGCTTTCTCGGAATCACTGTCAAAAACCGTATAGACAACTCCCGAGGGGGTAACATTAATAAAATCAACGCTGATCGAATTCTCAGCCATGGTTTTGAATACTTTTAGTTGCAATCGATCTGCACCGCCAGGTACATCCACGGTAATTTGCGTTACATTGCTCACATAGGCGATACCTGTTACATAGCGGTCAACAATGCCTGTCTGCACATCTTGGAATCCTTCCGGATGTGTAACCAGCGTTCCTTCCGTGTCTGCAAAAGTAGATCTTACCCGTACAGGTATCTGGGATTGCATCGCAATCTCGACCGCACGTGGATGGATTACCTTGGCACCGTGGTGGGCCATGTTACAGATCTCTGCATAACTCACAACAGTCAGTGGACGCGCATCCTCAACAATCCGTGGATCGGCAGTAAGAATCCCGTTCACATCTGTGTAAATATCCACCATTTCAGCACGTAATGCTGCACCGAGAGCTGTTGCAGACGTATCACTTCCCCCACGACCCAGTGTCGTGAAGTCTCCGTTCTCCGTCTGACCTTGGAATCCGGTTACAATAACCACCCGGCCAAGTTGAAGTTGCTCCAACACACGAACAGGACGGACATCCAATATCCGGGCATTCCCGAAATTGTCGTCCGTCACAAAACCTG
Organism: Paenibacillus amylolyticus; assembly: GCF_001570725.1. GTDB lineage: Bacteria > Bacillota > Bacilli > Paenibacillales > Paenibacillaceae > Paenibacillus > Paenibacillus amylolyticus_A. The sequence goes on along the minus strand of NZ_BCNV01000001.1, from coordinate 1,218,625 downwards.
CTTGTGCACCGGTCAGCACTGTAGTTGGAATGCCTTCATGTTCGAGTAAACTGCTCAAAGTCGTCGCAGATATGATTTCACCACAGCACAGCAGTAAATCCTTTTCGCGTGCGGATAGTGCGTTTCCGTTCTGTGCAGCCCAGTCCAGCAACGTATCGGTTGCATATGGCTCGCCGCGACGACCCATCGCAGACACCACGATGACCAGACTCAATCCTGCCTCAAGTTCACGTTTAACGTGACGGAGCACATGCTCTCTCGCCTGAACAGTGGAGAGAGACGTGCCTCCGAATTTCTGTACCATGATACGCATCTTTATTCCTCCATTTGTGTACGCAAGAAGACTGGACACGGGTCAAATCAACAAATGGATCACCCTAGGGAGCGTTCTGATGCGATAATTTCAGCAATTTATACGGCATTCCATGCCGCTCCTTATTTTTGTGATTGTCGGGGACAAACGCAAATCAAAGGTCGCGGTAGTTATCGAGATCATGACGCATACATTCACAATAGACCTCTCCCGCTTGCTTAACCTTTACTGTCGGCAAGCAGGAATGCCCTTATAGACAGGAACGTGGACACAAGCAGCTGTTCAAGCCAGCATACCGTCCCCTATGATTTTCTTTGTCTCTCGAACCCTTCTTCATTTCTCCAAGCGCATAAACGTTGTCACCGAATCATTGTTCCATCAAGCCTGTGAAGAACGCTCCACAATCATCGGCTGAAGCTGTTTGCCCTCAAGAGCACTCCAGCAAGCCTCTGGAATCAATTCCATTTTGGCGACTAACGAGTTTGGTTTTTTCACTGGATCGTCCTGCCCAAATGGCACAAAATACAAGTATTTGGCCACGAGCAATTTGGCGATATTCGCAGCATTCAAGCCCAGACCGTCATTCGTGGAAATGGCGAGCACGAGCGGACGCTGATTACGCATCTGTGCTTTGGCTGCCATCAGCACTGGACTGTCGGTCATCGCATTAGCCAGCTTGCTTGTGGTATTCCCTGTGCATGGAGCTATAACCAGCACATCAAGCAGCTTGGAAGGCCCTAATGGCTCCGCTTCAACAATTGTAGAAATGATATCATTACCTGTTATATCTTTCAACTGTTTTTGCCAATTTTGCGCCGTACCGAAGCGTGTATCCGTCGTCAGTACCGAATTGGAAATAATCGGAATGACGTTGGCACCTTCAGCCACGAAGCGGCTAATTACCGGCATAACCTCTTCAAACGTACAATGAGAACCCGTAATTGCATAACCTACCGTTTTTCCCTGCCAGTTCATGATTTAACCTCCCGTGCGTTCTGTTCTTCCAAAAGCAAACGGATCAACGCGTCGGCAATAATGCCGCCAGCCGTTTTGGGAGCAACAATGCCGGGGAGGCCAGGCGCAAGTAGCGCTTTGATACCGCGTTTGTCGGCATACCTGAAATCACAGCCGCCAGGAGCGGATGCGAGGTCAATAATGACAGCCTTTTGCGGCATTCTGGACAGGATTTGTGCTGTGATTATCATAGTCGGTATCGTATTAAAAAGCAAGTCAACTTCCCCGGTTTGAGCGGCCAAATCCGTTGTCATAAAAGGCTTCCAGCCCATTATAGTCGCGCGGGCAACATCCTCTTCCCGCCTGATCCCCACCCGTACATTTGCTCCAAGTCCCTGCAGTGTTTTGGCCATTGTGAACCCTGTTCGACCGATGCCAAGCACGATGCATTCCGAACCATGGATTGTGAAGTCCGTCTCCCGAATAGCTATGGCGATGGCTCCCTCAGCTGTTGGAATAGAGTTGTAAAGTGCAATATCATCACGATCAAGTACTTCAACAAGTCTCAGCCCGTTATCTAGACAAAGTTCACGTAGGAACGGCTTCGCCATACCTGTGAACACAATGCAATGCTCCGGCAATGCTGCAACATGTTCCTTTTTCAAATAGATCGGCGTGTCACTGAACGAAGTACTTACTTTTCCCTGGTCATCGCAACCGACGACAGGCAGTACCAGTACATCTGCCGAAGCAAACACTTCGTCCTCCAGTTCCTGGTGTTCGATACCTGGAATGGAACGCTCCATTTTATCGAAACCCACTACACTTACCGTTGCATCCAGCTCAGCGCACTTTTGAATGACTTCAAGCTGCCGCGCATCTCCGCCCAGGACTACAATCCGGACTCCGGTCAGCATCGGGACGTCACTCCTTTCACCACATGTATGCCTTATCGTATGCAGGGGCCCACAGCGGGGTGAAAACAATAATTTCATTCTAACTTCCCTTTCTTGAATGAAAAAAAGAGCCGCCCCTGTCAGGGACGACTCTAAAGAATGGGTATATTTACGCTTATTATTTCCCGGTATGACCGAATCCGCCTTCGCCACGTACCGTTTCCGAAAGTTCATTTACTTCCGTCAATCCAACCGTAGGCACGGTCTGGAAGACGATCTGTGCGATGCGCTCTCCCCGTACAATCGTGAACGGTTCCTGACCCAGATTAATCAACAGCACTTTAACTTCTCCGCGATAATCCGCGTCGATAGTACCCGGTGTGTTGAGGCAGGTAATTCCATGTTTGAAAGCCAGTCCGCTCCGAGGACGGATCTGTGCTTCCAGTCCAGCTGGCATTGCCATCGCAAGTCCAGTTGGAATAAGCGTACGCTGACCCGGTTGAAGGACAACTTCCTCCTGAAGTGCAGCTACTACATCAAAGCCGGATGCCAGCTCCGACATTTTTTGTGGCAACTTAATATCTTCATTGCCCGGCAGTTTCTGTATTTGAACGTAATGCAACAAAATCATCCCTTCTCAATCCAGCGATCGTCTTATCTGAAGCGCCAACCATAGCAAGTGCGAACGGCTCAGCAAACATCAGATCAAGTACCGCGTTAATATCGTCCATCGTCACTTGCTCAATCTTGGTGATCATCTCATCCAGCGTATGATGTCTTCCCAGCATCAGCTCGTTTTTACCGAGACGATTCATGCGACTGCCTGTGCTTTCCAAGCTAAGAATCAGGCTGCCCTTCAGCTGTTCTTTTCCTTTACGCAGTTCATCTTCGGACAAGCCGTTTACAGCCAAGTCGCGCAGAACCTCTTTGGTCAGGTCAAGCACTTCTTTTGTCTGTTTCGGTGCTGTACCCGCGTATATCGTGAAAAGTCCACTGTCCGCATGAGAGCTATGATAGGAATACACGGAGTACGCAAGACCCCGTTTCTCACGAATTTCCTGGAACAGTCTGGAGCTCATGCCTCCACCAATGGCGTTATTCAGAACAACCATAGCGAATTGAAGTGGATCTCCGATTTTACAGCCCGGGAACGAGATACAGATATGATTCTGTTCCGTTTTCTTTTTGTGAAAGAGCTGTCCGCTTTGGAATGCCGGCATCGTAACTGCTTCCGTTACTCCATTTACATCAAAAGCACCAAAATGCTTCTCCATCAGATCGATTACACTGTCATCAATATTACCCGCGATACTAATGACCGTGTTCTCAATCGTGTAGTGCTCCTTCATATATGCACGCAGATGGCTGGAATCCATCGCTTTAAGACGTTCTTCTGTACCCAGGATAGGGTATGCGAGCGGATGCTCACCATAGGCGGCCAAGGCCATCAGATCATGAACCATATCATCGGGCGTATCTTCATACATCGAGATTTCTTCCAGAATGACGTTTTTCTCCTTGATCAATTCACCATCATCCATTTTGGAGCGGAAAAACATATCGGACAACACATCCACCGCAATCGGCAAATGTTCATCCAACACTTTAGCATAATAACATGTGTATTCTTTGGAAGTGAACGCATTCACGTTACCACCGATCGCATCGAACTGCTCCGCAATTGCCTTTGCATCATAACGGTCCGTTCCTTTGAACAGCATATGTTCAATAAAATGTGATACTCCGTTACTTGCAGGTTGCTCATTGCGCGAACCTGTCTTGACCCATATTCCGAAAGACACAGAACGGCAGGTCGGTATCTGTTCCATGACAACTCTGAGGCCATTGCCCAGCTGAATTTTTTTCATGGTTGGCCCTCCTACATCTCTATAATTGCCTTGATCTCAATCTTCCAATTGAAATCGACATTTGGTTCCAACTTTTTGATATTAACAAAAAAACAACGTTCACTCAACCGCAGACGCAATTACACGTTCCGAAGACAACGTCTCACTTACGGTTCCGAGCATTAGACCTTTGGCCCGTATGGACTGAATCATACCCTTTAAAGCTCCGGAAGATGCAGCTGTAGGGTGCATTAGAATTAACGTGCCGGCCTCAGTATTTTTCGCAATTTTGGCAACAACGGCATCTGAGCTTGGTTTACGCCAATCCACCGTATCTACTGTCCATAAAACGGTTTGCAGTCCCATGGAAGAAGCGATGTCTACGGTCTTTTGATTAAAGTCACCGGAAGGCGGAGCAAACCAACGATTATCCACACCAAGTGTTTTATAGAGCAGATCCTGGGTTTTGCTAATTTCCAGCTTGGCCCGCTCTGCGCTCAATCGACTCATGTTAGGGTGAGAATACGCATGATTGGACAATTCATGCCCACGCTTCTGAATTTCCTTAGCCAATTCAATATTTTTGCTTAACCAGCTTCCATCCAGAAAAAAAGTGGCCTTCACTTTTTCAGCATCCAGCGTATCCAGCATCGGTTTAATATATTCGTTCCCCCAAGCGACATTAATCATAAAAGAAACCATCGGTTTGTTCGCATTCCCCCGATAGATCGGATGTGCACCCAGATCTTTAAGCTGAATCTCCGGCTGAATCTGACGATAGACGTACGCTATCTTGGTATTCAATGTTCCACTCAGTGCCTTTCGGTATGTCGCTTCCACATCAATCTCGATGCCATTATAACCAGGGATGGCTTTCCATACCCGATCCACTCGGGCATTCACCGGAGCAATTTTCGTTTCAGCCGCTTTATCCCGAATCGCCGACAACAGCGCATCTTCTCCCGTTGCTTCCTTGAACATGTCAAAAGCATTCTGCGTACCTGGCCCATCACGGATCTCCGTAATGTATGTACGTACACTGCCAACTTGTCCGATCAATATGACCGCAGTCACACCCGCCAGAACAGCCGCCAGTTTTTTGGATTGGTTTCCCACAGCTCCATCCTCCCGCCGTCTTTGTCCCCATCATATGAGGACAAGGGCGAAAATATGAATAGAAAGCCATGATTCCATCCTTGCTTTACGTATTTAAACGTTAAAAAAAGAGCCAGAAATTCACTTCTGTCTCTTCATTCAATATATCCAATTTATAACCTGTCGCTTCGGTATCCTAGGATTGAGCCGGAGCTTCAGCAGTCAAAACTGCTTTGCGGGACAAGTTAATACGACCTTGTGGGTCAATTTCCGTAACTTTTACCGTAATGGAATCACCAATGGCTACAACATCTTCCACTTTGGCAACACGTTCTGTTGACAGTTGTGAGATGTGTACAAGGCCTTCTTTGTTCGGAAGAACTTCAACGAATGCACCGAATTTCTCAACGCGTTTTACTTTACCGACATAAATCTCGCCGACCAGTACTTCACGCACAATACCTTCGATGATCGATTTGGCTTTATCATTCATATCCTGGTTGGAAGAAGCGATAAAGACACGTCCATCCTGTTCAATATCAATTTTAACACCGGTTTCTTCGATGATTTTATTGATAATTTTACCACCTGCACCGATTACATCACGGATCTTGTCCGGATTGATATGCATCGTTGTAATTTTAGGCGCATATTGTGATAACTGCTCACGTGGAGTATTCATCACTTCAGTCATTTTGCTCAAGATGTGCAAACGACCTTCTTTGGCTTGAGCCAATGCTTCAGACAAAATTTGACGATCGATACCATCAATTTTGATATCCATTTGAATTGCAGTTACACCTTCAGGTGTTCCGGCTACTTTGAAGTCCATGTCACCCAAGTGATCTTCCATACCTTGAATATCACTCAGAATGGATACATGATCTCCGTCTTTGATCAGACCCATAGCTACACCCGCAACTGGAGCTTTGATAGGTACACCCGCATCCATCATCGCCAAAGTGCTGGCACAGATACTTGCCTGGGAAGTTGAACCGTTGGATTCCAGAACTTCAGATACCAAACGAATCGTGTATGGGAAATCTGTTTCGGAAGGGATGACTTTGGAAAGAGCACGCTCACCCAGAGCACCATGTCCGATTTCGCGACGGCCTGGCGCACGCAATGGACGAGCTTCACCTACGCTGAATGGTGGGAAGTTATAATGATGCATGAAACGTTTCGTTTCTTCAAGGCTGATTCCGTCCAAAATCTGAACATCACCCAGTGCACCAAGTGTACAGATGCTAAGTGCTTGCGTTTGACCACGTGTGAACAAACCTGAACCGTGCGTACGTGGAAGCAGGGAAGTATCACATTCAATTGGACGAATCTCAGCAAGTCCACGTCCATCCGGACGAACTTTATCATGCGTGATCAGACGGCGCACTTCTTCTTTAACGATATCGTGCAGAACTTCCTTCACGTCTTTGAGCAATTCAGGACTTTCAATATATTTCTCTTCGAAGTGAGCAACCGTTTCGTCATTCACTACATCGATCGCATCTTGACGAGCATGCTTCTCGGCAATTTTAACAGCTTCAACCAGACGAGCACTTGCGAAATCACGCACACTGCTGTTGACTTCAGCATTAACGGCATGCAATTTAACAGCCATTTTTTCTTTACCAGCCACTTGCACGAGTTGTTCGATTACCGCAACAATGTTTTTGATCTCATCATGTCCAAACATGATTGCTTCAAGCATTACTTCTTCCGGTAATTCGTTTGCTTCAGCCTCTACCATCATGATGGCATCCTTGGTTCCTGCAACTACGAGCTCAAGCTCACTGACTTCAAGCTGTGCAATCGTTGGGTTAATAATGAACTCACCATTAATACGTCCAACTTTCACGCCACCAATCGGTCCGCTGAATGGAACATCCGAGATGCTCAGTGCAGCTGATGTACCGATCATTGCAGCGATTTGTGGTTCGCAATCCTGGTCCACACTCATAACGATATTCAGAACTTGTACATCATTCCGGAAGCCTTCCGGGAACAATGGACGAATTGGACGGTCTGTCAGACGGCTTGAAAGAATGGCTTTCTCACTTGGTCTGCCTTCACGTTTAATAAATCCACCCGGGATTTTACCTACGGCGTACAATCTTTCTTCATAGTTCACCGTTAGTGGGAAAAAGTCCAGATCTTTCGGCTCACTTGATGCTGTCACGGTACACAATACAACGGTATCCCCGTATGTTACCTTAACGGCAGCATTAGCCTGCTTGGCCAAACGCCCGGTCTCAAGCGTAAGCTTTCTTCCACCAAGCTGCATATCAACACGCTGTTCCATGAAACCCCTCCTTTTATTCGTTCCTAATTCAATGGATTCTGCATATTCACAGTATTTCCTGCTTGTCCTGCATTCATTAGCTATGTATAGATCTTGCAACATGCTAACCTGCACAACAAAAGCTCCTCACGGAGCCCCATCTACAAATATATGGCAACATGTTCATCTACAAAACAACCCGGCTGTAGGTTCCGCTTGTCCTTTTAGACAAAAGAATGACGGATAACAGCCAGGTTGGTTTTGAAAACATGTACGATAATTAACGACGCAATCCGAGTTTTTCGATCAGCGCGCTGTAACGTTTAACATCTTTGTTTTTCACGTAAGCCAAAAGCTTACGACGTTGACCTACCATTTTCAAAAGTCCACGACGTGAGTGGTGGTCTTTCTTATGCGTACGCAAGTGGTCTGTCAAACTTCTGATGTTTTCCGTAAGGATAGCAACTTGCACCTCTGGAGATCCTGTATCGGACTCGTGAGTTTTGTGCTCGTCGATCAGTTGTTGTTTACGTTCTTGAGTCAATGCCATCCTGTTCACCTCCTTCAATATAATCGCCATTAGCCTCGTCACCGCCGGTGAGAGCAAGCAACCAAGCCAAGGTTAATGTTGTCTCAATCGACAACGTAGTACAGTATATCATAATTGCCTAGTTAATGTAAATGTAAACATGCATTTAATCCTGAGCCTTTAAGATAACAGGCGACCGGCAGTTAATGCATCTTCACGAATCTGGCTAATCAATGCATCAATGGAGTCAAACTTTCGTTCTGCACGAATATAGTGAACGAGCTCAACCTTTAGTTCCTGGTCATACAAGTGTCCATCAAAATCAAGAAGGTGCACTTCAAACGTAGGTTTCATTCCGCTTTCGTGAAACGTAGGTTTCACACCGAGATTCATTACGCCATGCAGTTCCTGTTCGCCATACTGCACACGAACAGCGTAAACCCCCTTCGACGGGGTAACGTAATGATCCGTGAGTTCAAGGTTGGCTGTAGGAAATCCAATCGTTCGTCCACGCTTCTCCCCGTGAATGACGGTTCCTCTGATGCTGTAAGGTCGGCCAAGCCACTGACTGGCTTCATCCATCTCCCCACGCTTCAACAGGCCACGAATGAGAGAGCTGCTCACTTTTTCACCATTTAACAAGAAAGGAGGAACGGTTTCCACCGTCATCTCTCCTTCTCCCAAAGTACGAAGAAGCTGTTCATCCCCTGCACCCTTGTGACCAAAACGGAAGTCAAAACCCACCACCGCTGTTCGTGTCTGAAGAGGAATCAACAGGTCGTGTACGAATTGTTGCGGCGTCAACCGGGAGAAATCTTCATTGAACTCCACCACATAGAGTACATCAACGCCCATTCCTGCCAAGATGTCTTCTTTATCTCTCAAGGGAGTTAAATAACCCTCGTAATCCCCTTTGCGCATAACTTCCTTCGGATGTGGATGAAAGGTCATGACCGCTGCCTGCATGCCCGTTTCCCGTGCAATGCGGACAGCTGATAAAATGACACTTGCATGTCCGAGATGCAGTCCGTCAAATTGACCAATCGCGAGCACTTGGGGCAGTGTGCTCAGCTCAGTCGAATGTAACGTCTGCGGATAGGTTAGCATTACGGTTTTCACAATCATTCACCTGCATTTCACTTGATAGGCCAGACTTGAGCATCACCACAACTCCAAGCCCGAGACCTCTTTATTCCGGCAAAAAGACTTTAACTGCCCTCACCGTTGGTTTTAGCTCATCCCGTTCAAATATCCCTAGAAACGTACCGTCTTGAGCATACAACCTCAGCAAACCAGGTTGCTCCACGGGCGGTTCCAGAAGACGTGCAGACAGTTTCTGACCTTGAAGTGCTCCTTTGGCCTGTTCTTCCCCAACCTTGTGGGCTGGAATCGAAGCAATAGCCTCGTCAACAGGAATCAGCGCCTCCGCCAAAGTCCCATCGGCCATAAGTTGTTCCACTTCTTCAATACGAAGACAATGATCTGCAGAGATACCTGCTGATATTGTACGCTCAAGTCGAACCATGGTCGATGGATATCCAAGTTGTCGGCCAATGTCTACACACAACGTCCGAATATAGGTACCTTTTGAACACAAGGCCCGGAAGGATATATCGGTCGTCTCACCATGAGTCTCAATCCCTGTAAGCTCAAGCTCATAGATTGTGACCTCACGGCTCTTACGCTCCACCGTTTTCCCTTCACGAGCAAGCTCATAGAGACGTTTGCCGTCTACCTTTACCGCAGAATACATGGGTGGCACCTGAGAGATCGTACCCAGAAACTGCTCAAGCACCTGTTGAACCTGTTCCTGTGTTACTTCCACAGTTGTCTCAGACCGCTCAATGACTTCCCCTGTCATATCCTCTGTGTCAGTAGACAATCCCAATCTGAGCGTAGCCAGATATTCCTTCGGAAGCTCCTGCATGTATTCCACCACGCGTGTCGCCCGTCCAAGACAGAGCGGCAGAACGCCTGTAACTTGTGGGTCTAGTGTGCCCGTATGCCCAATGCGCTTCATCTTGAGAATGCGACGCATTTTGGCTACAACATCATGAGAAGTAAATCCCGCTGGTTTATATACCGGAAGTATACCTTCAAATGGTTTTACCATTGTGCATTCACCTGCTTCAGTACTTTTGCGACAATATCTTCAAGTCTGCCTTCCAGACGACATCCGGCTGCGAGAACATGCCCGCCTCCACCAAAGGTCTGTGCTAATGCAGCAACATCAATCTTGCCAGCCGAACGCAGAGAAACCTTGACGGCACTCTCGTTGATGACTTTGAAAAAGATACCAACCTCCACGCCCTGAATGTTGCGCGGATAGTTCACTACCCCTTCAAGATCTTCATTAGCTGCTCCGCAAGCGACCATATCATCTGGTGTAATTACAACCCAGGCTATCTTGCCATCATCTGTCATCTTCAGGCTTGATAGTGCTTGATTCAAAATCCGAACTTGTGGAAGAGTCACCTGCTCCAACAAGGTCTGGGCGAGATAGGGTCCATCCACGCCATGTTCAAGCAATCTGGAGGCCGTTGTCATTACATTTGGACTGGTATTGGCATAGCGAAACCCGCCTGTATCCGTAAGCAATCCTGTATAGACTGCAGTTGCAACATCTTTATCCCATGCTACTTGGAACAGGTTAAGAAAATCGAACAAAATTTCAGCCGTTGCAGCAGCATCTGACTTAATGATGTTGACTGTACCATAAGCGTCATTCGTAGGGTGATGATCAATATTCAAAATAACAGCATCTTCTTCGAAATAATGACGCGTCAAGCCTACTCTGGCAAAGTCTGCACAATCCACACAGATAACCGCTTTATATTTTCGCTGCGGTGGTTGTTCGGTCATGTTCACAATGTTGCCGGCTTCCCACAAAAATTGCATGCGCTGTGGAATTTCGCCTTCATTAATCATCGTGAATGTCTTGCCCAGACATGACAGCAGCCAGCCCACCGTTACCGTCGAGCTGACTGCGTCACCGTCCGGCTGTACATGCGACACGACCAGGTAATCATCATGCTCCAGCAGAAATTGCTTTCCGGCCTGGAGCGCCTGTTCATAAGTGTGCATTGCCGTCTCCTCTATTCTGTTACTGGGATTCGTTCTTGTCGGAACCAATATCGCCAAGCAGCTTCTCAATTCGGCTGCCATAGGCGATTGATTCGTCGATCTTGAATATCAACTCGGGAACATGACGGAATCGAATACGTTTGCCCAGCTCGGAACGCAAAAATCCATTTGCTTTTGCCAGTGCTTTGAGCGAGTTATCTTTTTGTTCCTGTTCACCGAAGACACTCAGATAAACTTTGGCTTGCGACAAGTCTCCTGTCACTTCGACTCCCGTTACGGTAATAAAGCCGATACGTGGATCTTTCAGTTCAGACTGGATAAGCAGACTCAATTCTTTCTTGATCTGCTCGCCCACTCTACCTGTACGAATCTTAGCCATTGTTGTTCACCTCATGCTTCCTTGCTTATCGTTGTACTGTCTCCATAATGAAGGCTTCGATAACGTCGCCCTCTTTGAGATCATTGTATTTATCCAGTGTGATACCGCACTCGTAGCCTTGGGCTACTTCTTTGGCATCATCTTTGTAACGTTTCAGGGAATCCAGCTTACCTTCGTAAAGGACGATGCCATCACGAATCAGGCGTGCTTCCGCAGAACGCGTAATTTTACCCGAGGTAACCATACAACCAGCGATGGTACCCACTTTACTGATGGAGAACGTGCTACGAACTTCAGCATGACCGATAACTTTTTCTTTGTAGATCGGATCAAGCATTCCTTTCATCGCTTGTTCAATTTCTTCGATAACACTGTAGATTACGCGATGCAGACGAATGTCTACTTGCTCTTGATCTGCAGTTGCTTTCGCCTGGTTATCAGGACGAACGTTGAAACCAATCACGATGGCATTAGATGCTGCAGCCAAAATGATGTCGGACTCAGTGATTGCACCAGCGCCGCTATGAATGATCTTCACGCGCACACCTTCAACTTCGATCTTCGCAAGGGAACCTTTCAATGCTTCAACCGAACCTTGTACGTCACCTTTGATGATTACGTTAAGATCTTTAATCTCGCCGTCTTTGATGTGCTGGAACAGATCATCCAACGTTACACGAGTATGTGTACCCAGATCGGATTCACGTTGCGTAATCGCACGTTTGTCAGCGATGGAACGCGCTTTGCGCTCATCTTCAAACACCATGAATGGATCTCCCGCACCTGGAACTTCAGTCAGACCTGTGATTTCTACAGGCGTTGAAGGTCCAGCTTCTTTCAGACGGCGACCTTTGTCATTGACCATCGCACGAACACGACCGAAGCAGTTACCTGCTACGAAAGCATCTCCGACTTTCAATGTACCGTGCTGTACCAGGATACGGGCAACTGGGCCACGTCCTTTATCCAGCTCGGCTTCAATCACTGTACCACGGGCACGTTTGTCCGGGTTCGCTTTGTATTCGTTCACTTCTGCTACGAGCAGAATCATTTCAAGCAGACCTTCCAGACCCATTCTTTGCTTCGCTGACACGTTAACAAAGATGGTATCTCCGCCCCACTCTTCCGGAACGAGTTCATAATTAGTTAATTCTTGTTTTACTTTATCCGGATCAGCACCCGGTTTGTCGATTTTATTGACAGCCACGATAATCGGAAGCCCAGCAGCTTTGGCATGGTTAATGGCCTCAACTGTTTGTGGCATAACACCGTCATCAGCAGCTACGACAATAATTGTAATATCCGTAACCTGTGCTCCACGTGCACGCATCGCTGTAAACGCTTCATGACCTGGAGTATCGAGGAACGTAATTTTTTTGTTGTTGATTTCAACTTGGTATGCACCGATATGTTGCGTAATTCCGCCTGCTTCGCCGCCTGTTACATTCGTGGAACGAATGGCATCAAGCAAAGTCGTTTTACCATGGTCAACGTGACCCATGATCGTAACTACTGGTGGACGAGCCTGCAAGTCAGCAGCATCATCATTCTCTTCCAGTGTTTCGAAACGGTCATCTTCAAGCACAATCTTCACTTCAACCTCAACACCGAATTCACCTGAAAGCAGAAGGATCGTTTCGATATCAAGCTCTTGGTTGATTGTTGCCATAACGCCCATAGCGATGAGCTTTTTGATAACTTCGGAAGCATCCTTATGGAGCAACTTCGCTGTTTCACCAACAGTCATATCACCACGAACGATGATTTTCTTAGGTGTGTTATCAATTTTCTCACGTTGTTGGTACTGTTGTTGATTTCTGTTGCGGTTGTTTTTGCCACCACGGTTACCACGGAAGTTGCCGCCACGGTTGTCATCATAACGACGTCCACCGCCACCGCTATTTGACCGGTTACCACTATTGTTGTTGCCAGTAGTGCCACCTGGACCGCTTCTACGTTGGCCTTGACCTTGGCCTTGGCTCTGACCTTGGCCACCGCTACGGTTGCCGCCAGTACCTGTATTACCACCGCTGTTAGGTCCTGAAGTTCTTACTTGACCGCCACCGCTGTTATTCGGACGTTGACCCGATCCTTGCGGACGGGACGCAGTACTGCTTTGTCCACCTTGAGCTGGTCTTGGACGGTTAGTTGATTGTCCTCCTTGGCTTGAGCCTTGGGAAGAGTTCGTTCTGTTGCGGCTGTCTTGGCCGCTGGGTCTTTGGGTGCCATTGTTATTGTTGGAATTTGGTCTATTGTTCATACCTACCTGCTTTTCCTGTTGTATTTTTGTTTGTACGGGACTACCGGATGGGTTACTGCTAATCGGCGTGTTCACTCCGCCGGCCGGCTTATTGCTGTCCACTGGTTTGTCACTGCGTACTGCCGAAGTAGCAACTGGTTTTGCATCGTTGCCTTGTTTCGAAGCCGCAGTGGATTTTATATCTTTAAAAAATTGTTCCACCTTACCGACTGAACCATTCTCCATGACGCTCATATGATTGTTTACGGGAATTTCCAGCTTTTTAAGAATGGTTATAATTTCTTTACTACTCATATTAAGGGACTTCGCATATTCATAAACTCGCAATTTATCCTTGTTTTCCTGTTTACTCAATATACTCCACCTCCGACATTATACCGACTTGCTTGGAGATCATTTTTGCAAACCCTCGATCCGTTACTGCAAGAACAACACGCGTGTCTTTACCGATACTTGAACCCAGACTATCCCGGTCAAATCCGATTAACAGAGGAACCTTATAAGTTCCACATTTATCGCGAAATTTCTTTTGTGTATTGGCTGAGGCGTCACCCGCAACAATAACCATTTTAGCTTCGGAAGAACGGATCGCTTTAAGTACAATTTCTTCACCTGTTACAAGTTTACCTGCACGCATAGAGAGTCCCAGATAAGACAGCGTTTTAATATTAGTCATGTTCACGCTCCTGTGCTGCTTTGAATTCATCCTCAACCGCGATGAAGTCAGCTGCTAATTGCTCGTAAATTTCAGGTGAAACTTTGCCTTTTAACGCCCGATCCAAAGCCCGGTTTTTGAGTGCGAGTTTAAAACAGGACTCTTTGCCGCATAAATAGGCACCACGTCCGGATTTTTTGCCAGTCAAATCGATTAGCACTTCATCCTCTGGCGTTTTAACGATGCGGATCAGCTGCTTTTTGGGCATCATTTCTTGGCATGCCACACATTTGCGCAGCGGCACTTTTTTTGGTTTCATACGTCAGCGCCCCCCGTACTTTACTTTAGTCGACGGAGACGGAATCCTGATGCATTTCAGAAGAAGAATCTTTTTCTCTGCCGAATTCCTGTTCCGCCTGGCTCTCGCTCTTAATGTCGATTTTCCAGCCGGTCAATTTGGCTGCCAATCTGGCATTTTGGCCTTTAATACCAATAGCGAGCGAAAGTTGATAGTCCGGAACGATAACCCGAGCCATCTTTTCTTCCTCAAATACATGAACTTCCAATACTTTGGAAGGACTCAGTGCATTAGCTACATATTCGTCTACCTGATCGGAGAAACGAACGATGTCGATTTTTTCACCGCGCAGCTCACCCACAATGGTCTGCACGCGCATTCCCTTAGGACCTACACAAGATCCAACTGGATCAACTTCCTCGTTGCGGGAATGTACGGCAATCTTGGAGCGGAACCCTGCTTCGCGAGCGACGGAGCGAATCTCAACTACACCGTCAAAGATCTCAGGCACTTCCAGTTCAAAGAGACGTTTCAAGAGGCCCGGATGGGTACGGGACAAAATGATTTGCGGCCCTTTGGTCGTATTCTCGACCTTGGTGATATACGCTTTAATACGGTCACCATGAACAAACTTCTCGTTCGGCATCAATTCGGTCAGCGGTAAAGCCGCTTCGATTTTGCCCAGATCGATGTAGATATTGCGCAAATCCTGACGCTGCACCACTCCCGTAACGATATCTTCTTCCTTATCTACGAAAGCGTTGTAGATCAGGCCGCGTTCGGCTTCACGAATCCGCTGGGTCACTACCTGTTTGGCAGTCTGTGCGGCGATACGTCCGAAATCACGCGGCGTAACTTCAATCTCCGCAATATCTTCCAGCTGGAAGTGTGGGTTGATTTCTCGTGCAGCAGGCAATGAAATTTCGGTACGTGAATCCAGGACTTCTTCCACGATCAATTTACGGGCATACACCCGAATAACTCCCGTATTACGGTTCATGTCAACACGCACATTCTGGGCCGTGTTGAAATTCCGCTTGTAGCTGGAAATTAGTGCAGCCTCGATCGCTTCAAACAGCACATCCTTGCTGATCCCTTTTTCCCGTTCCAATTCATTCATTGCTTCAATAAAATCCATACTCATGAATGTTGATCCCCCTTTCAAACATGGCATCTCATACGTAAAACGGCGAAAGGCTCTGAACTCATGAGCACCTTGCCGTTATCGTGAGATGTGTCTTTTTCATTAATAAAGTGAACAAGGCACTTAAAACAAAATAGCTAGGCGCGCACTGGCAACCTTATCATAAGAAATAGCATGCTGTTTCTTACCTGCTTCGATCACGAGTTCCCCGTCATCAAAGGATAACAGCTTACCTTCAAATTCCTTCAATCCGTTCACCGGCTCGTAGGTTGTTACAAAAACATTTTTGCCTACGGCTTTGGTAACGTCCTCAGGTTTTTTCAATGGACGCTCCGCACCGGGAGAAGACACTTCAAGGAAATAGATGGTTGGAATCGGATCGTTCTCATCCAGCTTGGCGCTCAGCTTTTCGCTGATCAAGACGCAATCGTCGATGTCGATGCCACCCTCTTTGTCGACATACACCCGTAAAAACCAGTTGCTGCCTTCTTTGACGTATTCGATGTCAACCAGCTCGAAGCCTTGTTCGTTCAAGTAGGGTTGGATCATTTCTTCCACGGTAGATTTAATGTTCGTTGTGCTCAAAACCAATAACCTCCAACTTAGGTTACACCAGCAAAATAGCACTGGCAGATTATTAAATACCCAAGATTCTTGTATACCAAAGACTAAAGAGTGGGTTTCCCCACTCTTTAGAAATTCGTACTATCTCGTTCACTTCAAAAATTATAACATAGTCTGGTAATAGTGACAAGTAAGCGATCATTCAGGCAGATTACTTACTAATGAAGAAAAAATTACGTATCCCCGATTAATGCCTGTTCCCTTATTCAAATCTGATCCTAGAACAAGGAAAGCTGATTGCTCTCTGGCAAGCCACGGAAACATCCCATATTCGATAGGAGTTCAACAATTGTCTTACTCGCTTTCGATTTCTGCTGGAAATCTTCCACCGACAGGAATTCACCATGATCTCTTGCCGCAGCGATATTTCGAGCTGCATTATCCCCGATTCCTGCCAAAGCTGAAAATGGAGGTATTAGTGTTTTTCCGTCAACGATGAACTTCGTCGCTTCCGAACGATATAAGTCAATAGGTTTCAGCGAGAATCCGCGTGCTGCCATTTCCAGACCCATTTCAAGAACAGGTAGCATGTTTTTCTCTTTCGGCGGTGCCTGGAAACCTAATTGCTCGATCTCTGTAATTTTTCGATAGATTGCATCATATCCCTGACACATCAGTTCGATATCGATCTCATCCGCCCGAACCGTAAAGTAGGTTGCGTAATATTCAATCGGATGATATAGCTTGAAGAATGCCGTACGTACTGCGGAAATAACATAAGCGGCCGCGTGAGCCTTCGGGAACATGTACTGGATTTTGAGACAAGAATCAATGTACCATTGAGGCACTTTGCAATTCTTCATCTCGTCAATCCATTCCTGTGGCAGACCACGTCCCTTACGAACACTCTCGGTAATCTTAAAGGCCAGACTTGCGTCCATTCCCGTTTTATAGATCAGGAACAACATGATGTCATCCCGACAACCAATTACCGTCTTAATGTTGCACGTTCCGTTCTTAATCAGATCCTGAGCGTTTCCAAGCCATACCCCTGTACCATGGGATAAACCGGAAATTTGCAATAAATCGGCAAAAGACGTCGGCTGGGATTCGACAAGCATCTGACGTACGAATTTCGTCCCCATCTCCGGCACGCCAAATGTTGCTACTGGTGACCGAATCTGTTCCGGTGTAACACCCAAAGCTTCGGTTGAGTTAAACATGCTCATGACTTTCGGATCATTCATCGGAATGGTCGTTGGGTCGACCCCTGTCAGATCCTGCAACATCCGCATCATAGTCGGATCATCGTGCCCCAGAATATCAAGTTTCAGCAAGTTTTCTTCAAAAGCATGATAATCAAAGTGTGTTGTTTTCCACTCCGCATTAACGTCATCAGCTGGGAACTGAACAGGTGTAACGTCTTCGACCTCAATATAATCAGGCACAACGACAATACCGCCGGGATGCTGTCCAGTACTCCGTTTCACCCCAGTGCACCCAGAAGCCAAACGATTCAACTCAGCTCCGCGCCATTTCTTGTGATGTTCTTCCTCATACTTCTTGGCAAAGCCAAATGCTGTTTTCTCAGCCACTGTACCAATGGTCCCCGCACGGAAAACGCTCTTTTCACTAAACAATACTTTCGTATAGTTATGAGCATGAGGCTGATAATCACCCGAGAAGTTCAAGTCAATATCGGGAACTTTATCTCCTTTAAATCCAAGGAAAGTCTCAAACGGGATATCCTGGCCTTCTCCTTTAAGGGTGTTACCACAATCCGGACATTCTTTCTCGGGAAGGTCAAATCCACTCCGAACACTACCATCCAGGAACCACTCGCTGTGTTTGCATTCCGAATTCACACAAATATAATGAGCAGGCAATGGATTAACTTCGGATATACCCAGGAATGTAGCAACAACAGAGGAACCAACCGATCCCCGCGAACCTACGAGATACCCATCCTGATTCGATTTTTTAACCAATCGTTCCGAGATCAGATAGTTGGCAGAGAAACCATATTTGATAATTGGTATCAGTTCTTTCTCCAGTCGTGCCACGATCACTTCCGGTAATTCCTCACCATAGATAGACTTGGCTGTGTCATAGCAGGTATTACGGATTTCATCGTCCGCACCTTCCAGAATCGGAGTAAACAATTTGTCCGGGAACAACTTAATTTCCTCAAATCGGTCAGACAATTCAATTGTATTGGTAACGACGACTTCGTAAGCTTTGTCTTGGCCGAGGAACTTGAACTCTTCCAGCATTTCCTCTGTCGTTCTAAGATGCGCATCCGGTTTACGTTGATCTTTCAGTGGACTAAATCCTGTAATTCCGTGAATGGTGATATCCCGATATAGTTTGTCCCGAGGTTCCAAGTAATGAACATTACCTGTGGCAATAACCGGTTTAGACAATTTCGTCCCGATATCAATGACTTTACGAATTGCTGTTTTGATTTCTTCAGGAGTAGCCACCAAACCTTTATCCACCAGATGCATATACATTGTAAGTGGTTGGATTTCCAGTATGTCATAGAACTCGGCGATCTCTTCCGCTTCTTCGAGCGATTTGTTAAGCACCGCTTCGAAGAATTCACCTTTTTCACAGCCCGATATAATAACGAGGCCTTCCCGCAAATTGATCAGTTTCGATTTGGGAATGCACGGTACCCTCTTGAAATGTTCCGTATGAGAGAGAGAAACCAGTTTATATAGGTTTTTCTTGCCGATATCATTCAGTGCATAGATTCCGCAATGGAAAGGTCTTGTATTCGACAAGTCGACACCGACATAATCATTCAAGCGATCGAGTCTCGTCAATCCTTTCATCTGGGCAGCATCATTTAATAATCCGATCAGGATACCTGCGAGTGCAACCGTATCGTCAATGGCCCGGTGATGGCTTTCGAGTCCGACCTTATATTTATCCGCCATCGTATTCAGACGGTGGTTCTTATTTTTTGGAAATAACAATCGCGCCAGTTCCAACGTGTCAAGGACAGGGTTAGGTAGCTCTGGCAATCCAATTTGTTTCAGGGAAGCTTGGATAAAGCCCATATCAAAACGTGCATTATGCGCAACAAGTACACCATCACCAGCAAACTGCACAAAATCACGGATAACAGGCTCCAGCTCAGGTGCGTCTTTTACCATGTCATCATTAATATTAGTCAATTGCTGAATGTTGTAGGGAATGCGTTCATGCGGATTCACAAACGTCGCAAAACGGTCGATTTCTTTACCATCTTGCATCTTCACTGCTGCAATCTCAATGATTTTGTTCTGTGTTACCGACAAACCTGTGGTCTCGATATCAAATACGATGTATGTCGCTGTTTGGAGATCCAACGGCTGTGGAGCCATGACGACCGCAACGGAGTCATTCACTACATTGGCCTCAAGGCCGTAGATCATTTTAATCCCGTTTTTCTTAGCAGCCTTGGAAGCCTCGGGATATACCTGTACACCACCATGATCACTGACAGCAATCGCCTTATGTCCCCACTCAGCTGCCATTTTCACATATTTGTCGATCGAAGTTACAGCATCCATCGTACTCATCGTAGAGTGCAAATGGAACTCCACCCGTTTCTCTGGTGCATTGTCTTTGCGGGATGGCGGTGCCTTGACTTCAATCAGATCCGAAGGAATCATGGCGAGTTCAGGAATTTGCATAAACCGGTCATATTCTACACGACCACGCACTTTTACCCATTTACCGTTAGCCAGCAAACTGAGAATTTTAACATCCTCTTTTGTTTTGGCAAACATCTTCATTTGCATGGAGTCCGTGAAGTCGGTCAGATAGAATGTAAATAGTGTATTTCCGTTGCGCAGTTCTTTACGATCCAGACCAAACACCGAACCTTGAAGCGTAACCTTTTTCTCTTCATCCTGGATTTCCTGCATAGGCACTGCCGGCTCCTTGATATCATAACCCATTTGCAAGCGCACATCGCCCTGTTCCTCATCCACCGGGATTTCTGTGTCCACTTCACTCATCATCTTCTCGATGACCTCAAGTTCCTCAACACGTTTTTTGGCCTGGAACTGCTCCATCGCCTCTTTATTGTTGGCCACTTCGCCCACTTGCATCTTGATGCGGAGCGGTAAATGAAAATACTTGTCATAGAATTTCGTAATGGCCTGATCAATCTGTTTCTTACGAGCCAATTCCATCGACGTTGCATCACTCATTGTCAGTTGTAGGAGATCCTCTTCACATTCAAACGTAGTCCGGTTCATCCAACCATTTACAGATGGAATCTCACGGGTAACCCACTCCAGAAACAGATTCCAATATTCACTGACGATATCGCCATTCTGTACCTTATCCGTATATTTGAAGCCAAATGAAATTTTGGCGATGTGATTCATCTTCTCCTGAATATGCAGGCAAAAAGTGCGATAGATTGGAGCGGGTACCAACGTATCCTTCGCAATTAGAATATTCCACTCCCGATTACTCCGATTGGTCTCTACTTGTTCAATCCATCCATCCAAAAAATAGGGCTCTAACAGACCAGCCGGTAGCTCTGCCTGCTTCATCAACAACTCAAACCGTTTTCTCTTCTCCTCGAATCCGCTCATCGTGTTCCTCCTTGTACCCCCTTTAAAACATGAAAAGCCCCTGCATTCAAAAATGTCACCGATCCGAACTCGCACCGACTCATTTTATCCGACAGAAGCTCTCCATTCATTACTTAACCGGTGAATAAGTGCTTTTCGTCAAGTGATCCTGACTTAGTATGCTCTTGCAAACACAACCGTGTGTTCTGCCTGTTCACCACAAGCCAGGCACGTATGCTTTTCTTCCGCAGGCTGGAACGGGATGTTCCGGCTTGTTGCACCTGTAACTTCTCTTACTTTATCTTCGCAAGCTTCTGAACCACACCATCCAGCCAGTGTAAACCCGCGTTTATTTTCCATCAGTTCTTTCATTTCATCCAGTGTATCCACGGAATAGAAGTTATCCGACATAAATGTGCGGGCACGTTCCAGCATATCTACCTGGATCTGTGTCAGCATAGACTGGATTTCTTCTACCAGGTTCGCTTGTTCTACCACTTTTTTCTCACCTGTGATGCGTGATACGAGCACACAAACGCCATTTTCCATATCACGTGGACCAATCTCCAAACGAATCGGAACACCGCGCATCTCGTATTCATTGAATTTCCAACCTGGGCGAACATCGCTGCGATCATCCATTTTCACACGAACTCCAGCTTTTTTCAACTCAGTGAACAACTCATCTGCACGTCCCACAACAGCATCACGTGTTTTCGGAGGTCCAATTGGAATCATGACCACTTGCGTAGGTGCTACTTTAGGAGGAAGTACGAGACCACGGTCATCTCCATGAACCATAATCAAAGCACCGATCAATCGTGTGCTTACTCCCCATGAGGTGGTGTAAGCCAGTTCCAGGACATTGTTCCGGCTAAGATACTGGATTTCAAATGCTTTTGCAAAGTTCGTTCCCATGTAGTGTGATGTACCTGCTTGTACAGCACGTCCATCCTTCATCATGGCTTCGATTGAGTACGTATCCACCGCACCCGCAAATTTCTCGGATTTGGTTTTCTGACCTACAATTACAGGAATAGCCAAATACTCCTCAACCACTTCACGATAAATCTCCAGCATTTTCATCGTTTCTTCACGTGCTTCTTCTTCTGTCTCATGCGCAGTGTGACCTTCCTGCCACAGGAACTCACTTGTGCGAAGGAAAGGCAACGTTCTTTTTTCCCAACGAACTACGTTGGCCCACTGGTTGATCAGTACCGGAAGATCCCGATAAGACTGAATCCACTTGGAATACATGTGACCAATAATCGTCTCGGATGTAGGACGGATTGCCAGACGTTCTTCCAGCTTCTCTCCCCCAGCTTCTGTAACCCACGGTAATTCAGGGTTAAAGCCTTCCACGTGCTCTTTTTCCTTTTGAAAGAAGCTCTCAGGAATGAACATCGGGAAATATGCATTGCGATGACCGGTTTCCCGGAAACGACGATCCAACTCATCCTTGATGTGTTCCCAGATCTCAAAACCGTCTGGTTTGAACACAATACAACCGCGTACGGGTGCATAGTCCATGAGATCAGCTTTTTTGATAACATCAATATACCAGCGTGAGAAATCCTCACCCTGTGGTGTGATTTCAGTCACGAACTGTTTATCATTTTCCTTTGACATAAGACTCCAGCGTCCTCCCATAACGACTATCTCTGAATGTCCAGAGCGTAGTCCAACCGTAATTATCCGTTAATTAAACGTAATATATCATTGTAAGTTACTGCCAGCATCAATACAAACAGCATCGCAAATCCAATGAAATGCACCATGCCTTCGCGGTTTGGATCAACAGGTCTGCCGCGCAGCGCTTCGATTCCCAAAAATACCAGACGGCTTCCGTCCAGTGCAGGTATTGGTAACAGGTTGAAAATCCCAAGGTACAGACTCAAAATGGCTGCCCATCTCGTTAACTGTTCAATTCCTTGTTTAGCAATTTGCCCTGTCACTTCAAACGTACGAACCGGCCCACCAATATCGTCCATGTTGAATTGATTGATCAGATGTTTGAACCCTTCAAAAATCACTTTGGTTGTATCAACCATGGCTACACCTGATACCGTAAAGGTCTCTACAAACCCAACAGATCGAGTCGGTAATGTAGGTACGATTCCCACTTTTCCGCCCTCTTGTCCTTCTACAGCACGTGGAGTAATCGTTATATTAAACGTTTCATTCCCCCGACGTAGTGTCCATTCCATCGGCTTATCCTTGGAATCGGCAATCATCGTCACCATTTTTTGTGAATCCGTACCAATAGCAGTACCATTGATGGTTTCGATAATATCACCCTTTTGCAGGTTCGCCTGATCGGCTGCCCCACCTTCAAGCACTTCACCAATTTCAAGATTCTTCGGATTCTCCACTGGAACTCCCGCCATCTGCGCATATACAGCAAACAGCACAAAAGCCAAGATAAAGTTCATCAACGGTCCCGCAAAAATAGCCAATGCACGCTGTCCAACGGTTTTGCTACCGAATTGACGATCTTTCGGTGCAATCTGCGTTTGTTTACCACGACTTACCAACATCGCTTGGGGATGTATACGATACTCCTGAATCTCTCCATCTACATCGAGTTGAAGCTTCAAGGCTCTCTCCATATCAATGGAGATGACTTCACCACGTATTACATTTTTTCGGTTATCCAGCTGGTCCAGATAGATCATCTTCACCTGGTCATCTGCAGATCTTACCGCAATGGTCTGTCCTTCCTGGATCTCTACCAGTTCCGGATCTTCCCCTGCCATCCGTGCATACCCACCAAAAGGCAACAAACGCAATGTAAACTGGGTCTCGTTTCTTTTATATGAGAACAATTTGGGACCAAAACCGATCGCAAATTCCCGTACAAGAATACCGGCGCGTTTGGCAAAGTAATAATGCCCCCATTCATGAACCGTCACGATGACAAAGAACATGAGCACCGTTAGAAATACCACTTGTATGGTTTCCAATCCCTATCCATCCTCCTTCACGGCACATACCGCAGTCTGTCCCTCTAGATTATCATTATTCTCTGATGCCGCACAAGAGAATCACTTCTTCCATTTTGTTATGAAAAAAGAGATTACAGACTGGACGCAAGCTTGCGACTCTCCTGATCACATCGGGCGATCTCCTGCAGATCAGGCTCGTCCACATTGTGGTGTGCTTCCAGCACAGAAGCAATAATATCTTCTATTTTAAGGAATGAAATCTCTTTACGCAAGAAACGGGCTACAGCAACCTCGTTGGCTGCATTAAAAGCCGTTGTTGCGGTTCCTCCCATTTTACCACACTCATACGCCATTCTTAAACACGGGAAACGTTCCATATCCATCTCACGGAAATGTAATTTCCCAGCTTGAGCAAGAGACAGACGCTGTGCTGGTGATGGTAAGCGATCAGGGTAAGTCAGTGCATATTGAATGGGAACTCGCATATCCGGATTCCCCAGTTGAGCGATGATGCTGGTGTCATCAAATTCCACATAGGAATGAATAACGCTCTCCGGGTGAAGCAATACATTAATCTGATCATATCGAAGACCAAATAACCAATGTGCTTCAATGACCTCAAGCCCCTTGTTTACCATCGTTGCCGAGTCTATCGTGATTTTGGAGCCCATTGACCAATTCGGATGTTTAAGTGCATCCTCTATAGTCACGTTATTCAACTGTTCACGGGTAAGATCACGGAATGATCCGCCTGAAGCGGTGAGCGTTATGCCTGTCAGGCGTTCTCTGTTTTCACCATTTAAGCATTGGAATATAGCAGAGTGCTCACTATCAACGGGCAGTAAAGAGACTCCTTTGGCAGCGGCTCTTGTCGTGACGATATGCCCCGCTGTAACCAACGTCTCCTTGTTGGCCAGTCCGATCTGTTTACCTGCATCTATGGCAGCAAGCGTTGACTCCAATCCAACACTGCCCACCACCGCTGTAACAACCGTATGAGCATCGGTTCCTGCCGCAACTTCTACGAGTCCTTCGTTGCCGTAAAATAGTTGCGTTCCTGCAGGCAAATGTGGAGCTACCTTCTCAGCCAATTCTTTGGAACCCACCGATACTTTCTTAGGTCGGTAACGTTTGGTTTGTTCGATCAGCAAGTCTGTATTGCCTCCGGCAGCCAGTCCCTCCACTTGAAAGAGTTCCGGATGCATGTCTACTACATCTAGTGTCTGGGTTCCGATGGAACCGGTCGACCCGAGAATCGCAATTTTTTTCATGCTGCACCTCATCTTTAATTATCCAATGCCTACGGCGAACAAGGCTGTTATCTCAGGCTCATGTTCTTCTTTAGTAGGGCAGTAGCATTAGTATATGTACGAATGGAAACACAACAATCCAGCTGTCGCACCGATCAAGAATGCCTCCATGCCCTGGGAGAAGACTACCTGAATCCTTGATATTATATACACGTTTGTATGCAGACTGGATCAAGTCACCCATCTGACCTACGACTGCACAGGCAATTCCGATCACGATCGCTCTCTGCCAGGAGAGCAGACCATCTGACACTAATGCAAAAACAACCGAAGTGACAATTGCAATCACGATGCCACCCAGTGCACCCTCTATAGTCTTGTTTGGACTGATGGAAGGCCAGAGTTTGTTTTTACCAATGAGTTTCCCTACAAAATAAGCCCCTGCATCACTGGCCCATATGGAGCCCAGCAACAGGAACGTCCAGAACAATCCATGATGCAGATGTCTGGATTCTGCAATGTAATAGAAACCGATCCCTATATACAGCACGCCGAGGAAAAGCATGGCTACTGTATTTACGGGAACCTTATTCTTGGTGACAACTGAAGCTGTCATCAGTACAAGCATTACAATCCAGATGACCTGAAATAAGGATAGCGGTCTTGCCTCCCAAAGCATTTCCCAAGGAAATACAATGGCAAACACACCAGCATATCCAATCAGGGCCACACCTGAAAAAGGCATCACCCCGGTCATTTTAACAAATTCATAATAACCGATGAGAGCCATAAGCAATACCAAACCATGGTACCAGGGTCCGCCCAGCATGCAAAAACCTAAAAACAACACACCTGCTATGATTCCTGTCGTTAATCGCTGTTTCAACGGCTTCATCCTCCATCTATTTCAAACCGCCGTAACGCCTTGTTCTGCGCTGATATTCGGCTACTGCTTCAAGCAAATGCTTTTTGCCAAATTCGGGCCAGTATATATCCGTAAACCATAATTCACTATATGCAAGCTGCCAAAGCATAAAGTTGCTTAATCTCAACTCTCCACTCGTCCGGATCAGCAGATCCGGATCGGGCATGTCAACCGTCAGCATATGCCTATCAATGAGTTCAGGTGTTATGTCCTCTGCCGATAGTTCCCCCGATTTCACCTGCAGAGCGATCTGTTTAACACAGTCCGTCATTTCGCGACGACTTCCGTAGTTCATTGCAAAGTTCAAAACGAGACCTGTATTATGTTCCGTAAGACGAATGGCTTCCCGCAAGGCATTGATGGTATGAGAAGGTAAATGTTCCTCTTGGCCCATCATGCGAATGCGCACATTTTTTTCT
Organism: Paenibacillus amylolyticus; assembly: GCF_001570725.1. Lineage (GTDB taxonomy): Bacteria > Bacillota > Bacilli > Paenibacillales > Paenibacillaceae > Paenibacillus > Paenibacillus amylolyticus_A. The sequence continues at coordinate 1,192,213 of NZ_BCNV01000001.1, read as the reverse complement.
ATAAGTTCATCCAGCTCTATAGCCAGAAATTCTTGCGGAAGTCGCATCAGAAAATCCACTTCTTCTTTTGGACGCGTCCAGTTTTCTGTCGAAAAAGCGTACATCGTCAGATATTTGATGCCCAGTTCATCCGCCGCGATGGTCGCACGTTTGACCGCCTTCATGCCATTTTGGTGCCCGGCTATACGCGGGAGTCCCAAACGTTTGGCCCATCGTCCATTGCCGTCCATGATGATGGCGACGTGCTGCGGGATATTGTCCTCGGATATAGTCAGCGTTTCCTGCTTGTCAGCCCCATTCCACCACGACCGAACCCGTTTGATCATTCCTGTTCCTCCAAAATCCCTGAAGTTTCTTCATCTGAAGCTTGGAAAAAGAGACAAAACCCCACCGTATTGGAGGGGCTGCGCTTGTCTTACACTTCCATGATTTCTTTTTCTTTGGCAGCGAGTACCTTATCGACTTCAGCAATATACTTGTCGGTCGATTTTTGGATATCGTCCTGATGTCTCCGGGATTCATCCTCGGAAATATCTGACTTCTCCATTTTCTTAATGTCATCATTCGCATCACGGCGAATGTTACGAATCGCCACTTTACCTTCTTCACCGAACTTCTTCGTCAACTTCACAAGTTCCGCTCTGCGTTCTTCCGTCAATGCCGGAATAGACAAACGGATCATGCTACCATCATTCGCTGGGGTAAGTCCCAGATCCGATTTCATGATGGCACGCTCGATATCACCCATGGAAGATTTGTCCCAAGGTTGAATCATCAGTGTACGGGAATCCGGAGTACTGATATTAGCGAGTTGATTCAAAGGCGTCATAGCCCCATAATACTCTACCTGAATTCGGTCCAGAAGAGCTGGAGTTGCACGGCCTGCACGCAAAGTAGCCAGGTCACGACGCAATGCTTGAATTGCTTTTTCCATACGCTCTTCGGCATGTTGTTTAACCGCTTGTGGCATTAATCTACACTCCCTTTAACGATTGTTCCGATACGTTCACCCAGAACAACGCGCTTGATGTTACCTTGTTCCGTAATGGCAAATACGATCAACGGGATGTTGTTGTCCTTACAAAGCGAGGATGCCGTCGAATCCATTACACCAAGGTCTTTGTTAAGAATATCCATGTAAGTCAACTGATCAAATTTCACAGCTGTACTGTCCTTAAACGGATCTGCTGAGTATACACCATCTACTTTGTTTTTGGCCATCAAGATAACTTCTGCTTCAATCTCCGCTGCGCGCAGTGCTGCTGTTGTATCAGTGGAAAAGAACGGGTTACCTGTACCTGCTGCAAAAATAACGACCCGGCCTTTCTCCAGATGACGAATAGCTCTACGACGAATATAAGGCTCTGCAATCTGTTGCATTGCAATAGATGTCTGTACACGCGTAGGTACTTCAATCTGTTCCAATGCATCCTGGAGTGCTAACGAGTTCATTACTGTCGCCAGCATACCCATATAATCTGCAGTTGCACGATCGATGCCGTTTTCGCTACCGGCAATTCCACGCCAGATGTTTCCGCCGCCACATACAATAGCAACTTGAACACCAAGTGCAACAACCTCTTTTACCTGTTGGGCAATCGATGAGATCGTGTCTGCATCAATACCGTAGCCGTTTTGACCGGAAAGGGACTCTCCGCTGACCTTTAAGACAACACGTTTAAATACTGGCTGTTCCAATTATTCACCCTCCACTTTGAATTGAACACGCTCGGTGTTCAACCAACAAAACTTCTCGCGCATGGCCTCCTGCTTAAAAAGAAAGGAACACAGTTGTGTTCCGCTCTTTTAGGAAAAACGTTTAACCGGTGAGGCACTGTTTTCCTGGGATATAAGGGAGTTTACGCTTCGAAGTTTCATCATTCTTATATCTTCGAAAATCAATCCTGCTTGCCGGTTTATAAAACCGTCTTATTTGTTTACTTGGGACATTACTTCTTCTACGAAGTTGTCAACTTTTTTCTCAAGACCTTCACCCAGTTCGTAACGAACGAAACGACGGATGGAGATGTTTTCACCGATTTGGCTGATTTTTTCATTCAGCAATTGGGAAATCGTTTTGTCTGGATCTTTAACGAAAGTTTGTTCCATCAGGCAGTACTCTTCGTAGTATTTACCGATACGGCCTTCAACCATTTTTTCAATGATTTTCTCTGGTTTGCCTTCGTTAAGAGCTTGAGCTTTCAAGATTTCTTTTTCTTTTTCCAGCTCTTCTGTAGGAACTTCTTCGCGTGTAACGAATTTAGGATTAGCTGCAGCGATTTGCATAGCTACATCTTTAACGAAATCCTTAAATTGATCCGTTTTACCAACGAAGTCTGTTTCACAGTTAACTTCAACCAGGACACCAATACGTCCACCAGCGTGGATGTAAGATTCTACAACGCCTTCAGTTGCTGCACGGCCTGCTTTGCTTGCTGCTGCAGAAAGACCTTTCTCACGCAACAATTCAGCTGCTTTCGTTACATCACCGTTTGCTTCTTCCAGTGCTTTCTTACAATCGAGCATACCAGCGCCCGTTCTTTCGCGAAGTTCTTTTACTGCACTCGCATTAACTGCCATTATAAATTCCCTCCAAAATTAAGTATTGTACGTACACTCTAAAAAAAGGGCAGTGAGAGGTTATCCACCTGCCAACCACCCTTTTCATTTAGTTTATTGCATATGTTCGAATCTATTAAGCGGAAGTTTCTTCGCCTTGGTTAGCTTCGATTACAGCGTCAGCCATTTTACCTGTCAGCAATTTAACAGCGCGGATCGCGTCGTCATTACCTGGGATAACATAATCGATCTCGTCCGGATCGCAGTTAGTATCAACGATACCAACAATTGGGATACCCAATTTGCGAGCTTCCGCAACAGCGATACGCTCTTTGCGTGGATCGATGATGAACAGGGCGCTTGGCAGGCCTTTCATATTTTTAATACCGCCCAAGAATTTCTCCAGACGATCTTTTTCTTTGCGAAGCAAGATTACTTCTTTTTTAGGCAATACAGCGAATGTACCGTCTTCTTCCCAAGCTTCCAACTGTTTCAAACGATCAATACGTTTTTGGATAGTTTGGAAGTTAGTCAGGGTACCGCCGAGCCAGCGTTGGTTAATGTAGAATTGACCAGCACGTTCAGCCTCTTCTTTAACGGAATCTTGAGCTTGTTTCTTAGTACCCACGAAAAGAATTTTACCATTCTCTCCTGCGATTCCTTTAACGAAGTTGTAAGCCTCTTCGACTTTTTTCACCGTTTTTTGCAAATCGATGATGTAAATTCCGTTTCTTTCAGTGAAGATATAACGATCCATTTTTGGGTTCCAACGACGAGTCTGGTGACCGAAGTGTACCCCAGCTTCGAGAAGCTGCTTCATGGAGATTACTGCCATCTTCACACACCTCCTAATATGGTTTTTATTGTGTCCTCCGCCGGCATCATTTTTCGCCAAGACTCTCCATAAGGAAAGCACCCTCAACAAAATTAGCACATGCGTGTGTTTTAACACCGTTATCTAATATAGCACAATTGACAGCCTGATGCAACACTCTTTGAAACTAAATCTACTTCTATACTCATTACTTCTAAACTAGCATTCTATACTTCAACAGGAACTCAGCATTACTTATTATTGGATTTTCAAATCATACGATTAAATACGCAAAAAACCGTCCTGTCCGAGCATGCTCAGCTTGACGGTTCTTTTGTAATTTTTGCGATAATGGATTTGAAGCTTTCGCCTTTTTCAAGCGCATAAGTACCCACTTGGATTTTGGTGTTGATTCGCTCGGCTTTGCCAGCCTTTATGAACGCTTGCGCATCATCAACGATTCCAGCGGTTTTTAGATTCGCTGCTACGATCGCCAGACTATTGCCTGAACGTACTTTGAACGATACCGTTGCACCTTTCGGATTGCTTGGCGTTGCAGGTTCTGTTGTCTTAGGTTCAGTTATCTCTTTTTGCTCTTCAATTTCATTTGTAGCGGGCTCTTGTGGCTTCTCAGGCTCAGCAGGTGTCTCTGTGGAGGTTACGGCCTCAGGCGGTGTTGCTGTATTCCCCTGCAACTCACTGCTCTCCTGTTTTCTCTTCGCCACCCACTCTGCTTCTGTGTATAATTCTTCTTCAGAACCTACCAATTTCATATCCAGGCTTTTCGCGACTGTTTCCAGCTGTTCTTTCGTCATATTGGCAGTCTGCTCAGGGTCAAGGTTACTATCAGATAATGCATTTTGTCCTACTGTGGCCAGTTGAAGCAAAACTGCACCTATAATCATGCCGCTCCCCAGACCAATCCATAAGGATCGCTTGTCCATGACTTAGCTTTCCTCCCGTTCTGCCAGTTGCAGTATTAACTGTACCTCACCACGCTGAATGCCTGTCTGCTTGGATATGGCATCCATCGACTTACCCTCTGCATGTAAATTAAAGAGTTCTACATATCGATCTTTAATCGATTCACGCCCAGGTGAAGATTCGACTTTGCTGGTCGGCAAATCTGCTTCTAACGCCTGTTGGGCCGCCTCTGCTTGCACACTTTTCACGAGCGCTTGTGCTTGCAAACCTTCGGAAGCTTGTACGGGTACATTACCTGAGTGTGGAACATGTGATGCAAGAGGTTCGTTTATGTTGTTCTGTTCCAGCTGATCCAATCGTTGCTGTAATTCCTTGAGTTGCGATTGCAAACGTTGATCCGCCGCTGTCGCTTCTCCCTTCATCTCAGCCACACGTTGAATGAGAGCATCATTATCATTTTCAATCTCGGTCATGTAATGCTCAAGCGTAGATTCCATCTCCTGCACCAGTTGATGCCCTGGCTCCTGCGCCTTGTTTTTCCTAGGCATGATATATGCGTAGGCAATAGCGCAGGCTCCTAAGATGACAATAATGATCCATGGTGACAAATTGGGTTCTCTCCTTCTGATTCAACCATCGGTGCGCAAGACTGCATGTCCATCACAATTATCTATTATAAAGACAGATCAATATGTTTTCCTTTGTACGGGTGCTCTGCAGGTTTGACGGTTTCTTGAACCTGAGCAGTTTCCTGTCCATCGGAACCGCTCTGCTGATCCCCATCATTGGTATGACCATCACGCACCGAAGTCTGTGAAGTTTCGTCCATTGCTTCACTTCTTTGCCTTGCTTCGTTTGCTTCTTTCGCCGTTTGCTCTGCCAAGAGATTCTGATCTGTAATCGGCCTCTGCTGGGCTTCACTTTGATAACGTCCCGCCTCGCTTGTTCGTGGTACCGCAATCTGCAACTCCACTGCTTTGAAACTCATACGCTCACCTCACGGTTTCGAATGGATTTCTTCATGTGCCTGAATGCTGTACTTAAACGTATGGAACCATCGTAATATCGCCATCGTGATAATAAAATGAAATTCGACTGACTGGATCTTTAATAAATTTCGTGTATCTGCCGATAACTATTTTAGAGCCTCCATAAATCACCTTCAAAATATCAACACGAGCCATGCTTGTATCTTCAAGTGCCTTTTCAATTTCAAAGATACGCATTTTCGTTTCTTCACTTACACGAAGAGCCGATTTCTGCGTAGCACTCAACTTGATTCGCATCGACATCTTATCTGGGCTTAATTGTCCAGCGGCAGCTAACTGATCCAACAAGGTCAAAGCCTTCTTCGTTTTGTCCAAGGAATCCATCTGCTCTCTGACTTCCTTGCGCAAATCATTCAGTTCGTTACGCAGCTTCGGAAGCACACCAACTTCAATGGCAGTCACCGTGGACATACTGTTGCCTACAACACGCGCTGAGACGTTCTGACCAGCCTGAATTGAGCCGCCAACGATAAGACCTTTGGTACCTGCACAGATGACACCATGGCCAGCACGAATATTAGAGTGCATAATACTTTGGGAAACCAGCACATCTTCACCGGCATCCACGTTGCCTTCTTGAATAAAGGTACATTTAACATTATGACCTGCTTGTACCAGTCCTTTGTTATAACCAATAATGCCACCGGTAATTTCGATTGAACCACCTGCTTCCAGGTCCGCTCCTTCGACACCTCCGACGACACGAATATCACCTGCTGCTTTTACTTTAAATCCGGTAAGTACGTTGCCTCGTATGACAACTGTGCCTACAAAGTCGATATTACCGTTATTGTAGTCAACGTCACCATTGACTTCATAAACCGGAAATACATTCAGTTTATTACCATCCGTTTTGGTAACGAGCCCATCCAATGCAGCATACATTGCAGAACCGTCCGGGTTAACCACAACGTTTTTCCCGACTTTAAAGCGAGCTTCTTTTCCGAGACGATAAGGAATTTCCTCACCTGTTACTGCCCTACCTGGTATGCCATCGCCAGGAGCGATTCGCTCTGCAATGATCTGACCACTACGAACATTGTTTAACCGGGTCACTTCTTTGTAATCGACAGTTCCATCTTCCGATTCGAGCGGTCGTCTTTCGTTCGTATCATCCATCCCTACCAGGATCTTGATGAATCCATCTGTTCCCTGAATAGGTGCGACACCTTCAGCAATCTTGTATTTATCTTTTGCATAGGTTTCAGGGTTACTCACAAAAAGTAATAATGCCTCTCGTAATACACCTTGCTTGATACCCTTTTCCGCCACAAATTGTTCAAGTTCATCGATCGTGCAGGCAAAGCCTTCTTCCTCTTTGGAAAATTCAAGGTAGGCTGTGCATTTGTCGTCCGATAAAACAATGTTTAAGCATTGTTCCAAAGCAGTCCGCTGTGTCACTCCAGTTCTTCCCCCTTTTAGACTTTCCACTCCCCAAACTCCAATATATTACTTCTCTCTATTAATCTTTACGCATCAACAAATCTTTCTGTTTGTCCAACGTGCCGCGTAATCGTAATATTGCCTTGGAATGTAACTGGGATATACGAGACGGAGAAAGTGACATAACCTCTGCGATTTCACTAAGAGAAAGATCTTCGTAATACAAGAGTGAAACAACTGTCCGCTCTTTTACCGTCAACTTGTCCAGCCCTTGCACCAAAGCTTCCTTTAAATAAAACTCATTCACTTTATAATCCGGATTTTTAGCTTTCTCATCCACCATTAAAGACAGACGCGTCTCAGACTCTTCTTCACGAATCGGGTCCTCCAGTGAGCAAAGTGACATGACCGCCACTTCCTGAAGCATATGTTGAAAATCTTTGGTGGACACGTCCAGATACTCACTCATTTCCTCATCACTAACGGACCTGAGATAGCTTTGTTCCAGCTGTTGATAGGCGTCTTCAATGCGCTTGGCTTTCTCCCGAACAGAACGCGGAACCCAATCACCTTGACGCAGACCGTCAAGAATAGCTCCGCGGACCCTCCATGATGCATAGGTTTCAAATTGTAGACCACGTTCATAGTCGAATTTTTCCAATGCATCAATCAATCCCATAACGCCATTACTCTCCAAATCATCTTTGGGAACATTTTTAGGCAAACCGACTGCCAGGCGACCGGAAACATAATTTACAATGTGAAGATACTTTTCAATCAAAGTTTTCTTGGCTTCAAGATCTCCATGTTCTTTCCACTTTTCCCACAGATCAGAATGGTTCAAATGTGAAGCTTTACGCTCGTTCAATTGCTTTCACCCTCCTTATTTGTCTGTCAGGTGACGAACGGCCTGCGCCAATTCCTCCGGATCCTTGGTCCGGACAAGTTTAGGCGGATCCAAAGGGGCGAATCCCGTTGGAGCTTTCGTCTCAGATGGCGGAAGATCGTCCCCAGATGAAGCGTTCTGTCCACTCTTGAGCAAGTCATTCAGCTCTTGTCCATCGTCTTCGAGTTTAATGTCCACCTGTGAACCTCTTTGATCTTGAGCATTTGGTGAATCATAACCATATCCATTTCCCTGGGCCTGAGGGTTCAGCAACAATCCCAATCCCCAGCGTAAACCATATGCAAGGACAAACCAGGCTACGAATCCAATCAATCCGCGAATTAAACTGGTCGTCAGCACATTGCTGCTGTATGCTACAAAAAAAGTAAGAATAAATCCAACGATGCCTGCTCCAAGATTAATGCGGTAGTTTCCTATCATAGTCTTATAGTTCCTTTACACCCATTTGTACACTTCGAATAGTCAAAAGGCCAGTTTCACAATCCATTTCAATCGTTCGTCCATAATTACCACCCGTATCTTCTGCAAGAAGGGGGATTTTGAGTTTTTGCAGCCACTCTCGACAAGAATCTGCATTCCGTGGTCCAATGCGCATCGTATCCCCAGCACCAGCAAAAGCAAACATCTGGGAGCCTCCGGCCATTTTAGAAACGATACGTGAGTGAGAAGCGCCTAATTTTATCATTTTTTCCAAAAGCTCAGGCAACGCCGTATCCGCATATTTGGCAGTGTTCAGTTTCCCTTCACGGGCAATCTCGGAAGTAGGAAGCATGACATGCGCCATTCCAGCTAGCTTCAAATGTGGGTCATACATTGTTAATCCCACACACGAGCCCAGGCCAGTCGTACGGATTACGCCAGGAAGATGAGCGATGTTTAAATCCGCCATACCGACTTTAACGACGCTTTTGTCCTCAATCATGGCTCAGTGGCACCCCTAGCGATTCAAATATCTTTGCAAATGATGGCGGATCTGGAATCAGGAAAAATTGACCCTCAACCTGATCTTCACCTTCAAAAAAAGATGTGTCAATCAACAATGCATCGTCACCCATCTCGCCGAATTGCAGCAAGCCATAGCTCAGAATGGCACCCGCCATATCAATGGCAAGTCCAGGAACGGTTGGATACATGGACAACTTCGTGAAATCTGCCAAAGAAGAAAGATATGATCCAGCCAAAATATTTCCAATTTCAGAAAGCGCTGATTGCTCCATATCTGTGAAAGCAAGTCCTTCTTTCAAATCAAATCCAGCAAGTCTATTCAACAACATTTTAGCAGCCTCTGGTGTCATCATAAAGAAAAGATTTCCCGGTGCTTCCCCTTCTACACGAAGAAATACGGTAACAACGATGCGTTCATCCCCGCCCACTTTTTCGGCAACTTCTTCAAACGGGAGCATTTGTACTGTAGGTACACCCATGTCAATCGGTCTGTTGAGGAGTTGAGACAACGCCGTTGCGGCGTTGCCTGCTCCAATGTTACCGACCTCTTTGAGCACATCCATCTGGAATACCTCAAATCGGTTGAACATCTCCACGGTACTAGCCCTCAACACTTTCCAGCTGTACAATCTCGCTTTTATTTAATACTTCGTTCAGGTTAAGCATGATCAGCAAGCGTGAATCCTCCAATTTGGCCACACCACGCAGATATCTCGCTTTGACGCCGCCAACCACTTCTGGTGGGCTATCGATCGCGCTGCTCTTGATATCAATAACATCATTGGCAGAATCTACGATAAAGCCAACTTGCATGTCGTCTACGCCTACGATAACAATACGAGTCTGATCCGTATACTCCGATTCAGGAAGGGAGAAACGACCGCGTAGATCGATGACCGGAATTACAACACCGCGTAGATTAATGACTCCTTTTACAAAAGAAAGTGTCTTGGGAACACGGGTAATTGGCATCATGCGCTCAATCGTCTGAACTTTATCTACCTCAATACCATACTCTTCGGTACCCAATTTAAAGACGATGACTTTCAACTCTTCTTCCATGTAAAAAACCTCCCTATTAAATGTAAGACTTAGCTATATGCTTATTTAATAAATGCATTAGGATCAAGAATCAGGGCTACTTGTCCATCTCCGAGTATGGTTGCTCCAGAGATTCCTTCAATAGCAGGCAGATACGTTCCCATTGATTTGAGAACAATCTCACTCTGTCCAATAAATTCCTCAACAGCTACAGCTGCAAGACGGTCACCTTTGCGAATCACGACAATTTCTGTTTCCTGCTCATCAGCATCATTGAAATCCGGTACGGAGAACACTTCGCTCAAGGACAAGTATGGAATCAGTGACTCACGGAACGTGATCATTTTATTGCCGTGAATATTGCGAACCTGTTCACGCTGTACAATGGCTGTCTCTACAATGGAGGACAATGGAACAGCATATTTCTCTGAACCAAGTCGTACAAGCATTGCAGCGATAATGGAAAGAGTCAACGGCAGTTGAACAGAGAAGTTCGTGCCTTTGCCTGGAGTTGAATGAATCGTTACATTACCGCCAAGCGAAGTGATTTTCGATTTTACTACATCCAAACCAACGCCCCGGCCAGAGATATCCGAGATGATATCCGCAGTACTAAAACCAGGTGCGAACAACAGCTGATTTACTTCATCATCGCTCATCTTGGCACCTTGTTCTTCGGTTACAACTCCACGTTTGATCGCGGTTTTAAGGAGCTTGTCGCGATAAATTCCTTTACCATCGTCTTCAATCTCGATAAATACGTGATTTCCACTGTGGAAAGCGCGCAGGTTTACTGTACCCATCTCTGGTTTACCAGCAGCTACACGCTCTGCAATGGATTCCACACCATGGTCAACCGCGTTACGCAGCAAATGCACCAGCGGATCACCAATCTCATCAATTACAGTACGATCCAGTTCCGTCTCAGCACCTGTAATCACCAGATCGATTTTTTTATCAAGTGTCTTAGCCAAATCACGGATCATACGCGGGAAACGATTAAATACGGTATCTACGGGAACCATCCGTAATTTCAATACAATGTTTTGCAAATCTGTGCTCACTCTGCTTAAATGTGCTACCGTATCGGATAAATCATTGTTGCCTGTCTCACTGGCCAGTTGCTCCAGACGTGAACGGTCAATCAATAATTCACTGAACAAGTTCATCAATACATCGAGGCGTTCAATATCGACACGAATGGTACGTGAAGGTGCAGCAGCTTGTTTCGGCGCAGCTGTTTTGGCTGGTGCCGTCTTCGCTTCTTCTTTGGATGCAGCATTCTTATCCGGTGAAGCAACCTCAGCTACAGTAGTCGGTGCGGTTGGCGCTTCAACTGTGGCTGCGACCTGATTGGCCATCTGCTGAAGAGTCTCCTGATCCAATTGGATCAGCTTTGCACTCTCAATTTCAGAGATACTCATGATGCCTTCTTCCAGTTCGTGCGCCTCTTTAGTTGTTATGTAATACAACGAGAAACTGCGCTCAAACTTCTCCTGCTCAATATCCTGAACGGATGGGTAAGCCTTAACGACTTCACCTGAACGCTCGAGCATATCAAAGACCATATAAGCCCGAACACCTTTTAACTGGCTATGCTCACTAACAAGCACATCTACATAAAATACACGGTGGCCTTCAGCAATCGACTGATCCAGCACTGAATATTGGAATTCATCCAGCTCCACAGCCGAAGCAATTGAAGCGTTAGCCAGTTTATTTTTTTCAGTTGCAGGAGCATCTCCGCTTGTCATTTCACCATTTTCAATGGCCTGAAGTGAAGCTACGATAGCGGACACATCCGCTTTACCTTGTCCACCTTCGGTAATATCCTGAACCATAGTTTCCAAAGCATCCAGACTCTTGAACATGGTATCAAAAATGTAATCCTGCATTTTCAACTTCTCATTACGCACCAGGTCCAGCACATTTTCCATTTTATGTGTCAGTGATGCCAAATCTTCGAAGCCCATCGTTGCCGCCATACCCTTCAGGGTATGAGCAGAGCGGAAAATGACCTGAACTATTCCCAGATCTTCCGGATTGCCTTCAAGTTGAAGCATGTTTTCGTTAAGGGATTGCAGATGATCATTAGACTCATCAATAAACATGGATAAATATTGGTTCATGTCCATTGTGAGGCACCTCCTCCGTGAGTTACACTCCGTTATTTCACTGCTTGAACAAGTTTAGACGCGATCTCCTGCAGTGGCAGAAGATGACGAACGCATTGCAGCTCTACAGCAGAACGCGGCATACCATATACAACACATGTTTCTTCATTCTCGGCAAAGGTTGATGTAACTCCTGCTTCGTATAATCTCTTCATCATACGTGCTCCATCACTTCCCATTCCCGTCAGCAAAACAAGATGCCTTTGTAAAGATGTAAACGGCAGAAGCGACTCAAACATCGTATCCACTGAAGGTCTATGTCCATTCACTGGTTGATCTTCATTCAGCTTCACGATAAACTTCCCGTCCGCTGTTTTGTTAACTTTCACGTGGAATCCGCCAGGTGCTATATAAGCAGTCCCTTTTTTCAGGACCATCCCCTCTTCAGCTTCAACCACATGCAGGGGACTGAACGTATTCAATCGTTGAGCCAGAGAACGGGTGAAATTGGGCGGCATATGCTGCACAATAATGACCGGTGCTGGCAAATCAGCAGGCAACTGCTCGAGCAATGTCTTGAGAGCCCTAGGGCCACCCGTAGAACAACCTATCGCCACAAGCTTGTTGAACGACCCTTCCGGGCCACCTGCACCTTTTGGAACAGGATTAGATTTGGCTAAATCCTTGGTTTTTGCAGAGGCAGAAGTTGCTGCTATTTGATCAGCTGCCACCCGAGCTGCATTAGGTAGTCGAATTTCCTTAGGAGTCTGTACTGGATTAGCTGACCTCACTGCTTTTTCTGCATTTGTCCCCGAATTACGCTCTGACTTCGGCAAGGGCTCTGTTTTATTCTCTACGCGGCCTGGTTTCGAAGGTGATAATGGCGCAATGGGTGTCTTTGATTTAGCCTGAAAGACTTCAGCCCGCTCTCGTATAGAGCGTTGGTCCGTCTGAGCAGGTTCGATCGTTTTTTTCACAGGCTCCACTCGATCCCTAGCTGGCATTTCTTTCTGCACTGGCTGAGTTGGGGGAGCAACCGTTCCTCGCAACATGTCTCTGTTTTTCATGGATAAATCACGATCAGCTTTTCGTTTGATCTCATTCATCGCAGCACGCATGCGCTCAACCAAGGCTTTACCAACTTGAGCGATATCCTGGTCATGTACAATGGATGGTTTGCGAATGAAGTCAAATGCCCCTGCTTCAAGCGCCATAATGGTTTCTTTCATGCCTTGTTCATTGATACCAGATAACATAATCACAGGAACGAAGGATTCCTTCATAATTGATTTTAATGCGTCCAACCCATTCATTTCGGGCATCTCAACGTCCATTGTGATAATATCCGGTTTCAATTCTAGCGATTTTTGAATAGCTTCTCTACCATTTGATGCCGTTGCCGTTACCTTAAATTCCGAATCCGCTTCAATTAAATCTGTAACAATCTTACGCATAAAAGCGGAATCATCGACAACCAATACTTGATACACCGCCATGTTGTGTCACCCCTGTTTCCTTTATTCAGAAATCATGTTGTTCGTTTAAGCCACTTATTCATAAATCCCCTGATTCCTGTCAAGGTTCCGGACTCCGGAGTTGCAGGTACAGCCAAATAACGAAGAGCAAGTTTCTCTATATCCTTGGAGGCTTTGGCATTGGGATACGCCAGACTGTAAGGCATTTGCCTTTTAACTGCCTTGACTACCTGTGCGTCTTCAGAAATATACCCAAGTAGCGGAATATCCGTCTGCAAAAACCGCCTTGCCACTCCAGCTATTTTATCTGCCACCCGTTCCGCTTCCCGTTCGTCTTCCACCCGGTTAACGATCATCCGAAAGGGTGTAGCATTTTCCTGACCGTGCATAACTTTGACTAAAGCATAAGCATCGGTTATTGAAGTCGGTTCAGGTGTGGTTATAATCAGGCATTCATCGGCAGCATCGATAAACGTCATATTCTCTCTGGAAAGACCTGCCCCTGTATCGAAAATGACATAGTCCATTTCCTGAGCAATATCCTCCACTTGACTGGCGAAGAACTCCAGATCACGGTCAGACAATGAAAATAGTTCTTTCATACCTGATCCTCCAGCAATGTAAGGCAAGCCGCTGGCACCCAGTTGTATGATCTCCCTTATGGATTTTTGTCGGTACAACAGGTGGTAAAGATTATAGGATGAAGACGTACCCATAAGAACATCGATATTAGCCATTCCAATATCAGCATCAAACACCAGTACCTTTTTCCCTAAAGCCTGTAATGCCAGCGCAAAGTTCAGTGTGAAATTGGATTTCCCAACACCTCCCTTACCACTAGCTACAGTAATGATTTTAGAGGAACGGATATCTCGCTCAATGCCTTCCATTTCCAATGGCGCCGAGACCATACTTCGAAGTGAAGCTGCTTGATCCTTCATTGTGTCCATTCTCCCAGCAACTGTTTAGACAACGAATCTGCATCCGGCTTCAACAAATCGTCTGGAACATTTTGTCCGTTTGCCACATACGCAAGCTTGAGTGGAAAACGATGCAACAGGTTAAATAGCGGACCGCAGCTCCCAGTCTCATCCATTTTGGTGAAAATCACCTTATCCAGGCCATATTTACTGAAATGTTCTGTGATCTGAACCATATCCGCACTTTTGGAAGTCATGCTCATGACCAAAAAGGTTTCACTATTCTCGACAGGAGCAAGCAAACTTTGCAGTTCCGAGACAAGTAATTCATTTCTGTAGTTTCTACCTGCTGTGTCCATAAAGATCAGGTCACAATGCTCTAATCGAGAAATTGCACGTTGTGTATCACCGGGCGATTGTACCACCTCAAGTGGAACATTCAGTATAGATGCATACGTTCTAAGCTGTTCTACCGCCGAGATCCGATACGTATCAGATGTAATGAATCCAACTTTACGTTGTTTTTTGAACATTTGTTCAGCCGCCAATTTCGCAATTGTCGTGGTTTTCCCTACACCGGTTGGTCCAGCTACATAGACGATTCGAGTGGTAGGAAGAATGCCTTCGTCAATACGTTCTTCCAAGAAGTGCATGACCTCAAGTTTTACAGCTTGTTCTACATCCTGTTCCTTCAATTCATCCTCAGACCATTTTGCTTGTATTGAATCAAACCAGGATTCCCACACTTCAGGCCAAACCTCTTGTTCTGTCAAACGTTCTCGGATCGTATGCATTTCCTCTGGCACAGCATCCGCAGAAGTACCTTGCTTTGAAAGCTTGGTCACCATCTGTTTAAGATCCTGCAATTCAGTCATCAACTTGTCCTGCTGCAGGTCTGAGACAGTTTGCTTCGTCGCAGTTGTTGAACCCGAAAAATCCGCCCCTTGCGGTCGCGGTTTATGATCCGTGCTCGAAGAACCTGAGCCGCTGTCTATGATTGAACCGAGCTTACTCGATTCAATCATAGACGACGCAGCCACAGATGTTTCCTGTGCACTTTGATCAGCTATATTCGTTGTAGCCGACTCATCCGAAGCCGCAACAAACGAACGAGCTGTTTGCCGGTAGGCCTCAGGTACAAATGCACGAGGTACAGGTGTGAATTGATTTTGTACTGGCTTCGTCGTTTGCTTGTTTTCTTCCTTATCCACTGCAGCTACAACTTCGATCCTTTTTTTGCGGAACATTCCCATCACACCGCCCACCTTGATCTCTTTAGTGGACAGAATGACGGCATCACTTCCCAGGTCTTTGCGAATTTGAAGCATAGCTTCGGGCATGGTCTCAACAACGTATTGTTTTACTCTCATAAGTTCACCACCCCGATACTTTGAATTTCAACATTCGGCTCCAATTCGCTGTAGGAAAGTACAGGAATGTCCTGCATAGTACGTTCAATAACCTGACGCAGGTACATCCGAATAGTTGGAGAAGTTAATACAACTGGTTGTTGACCTGATTGAATCAAACGGTTCACTTGTTCACTCAGCTTCTGATACACACTTTGTGTAGATACAGGGTCTAAAGCAAGATAGCTACCTTGATCCGATTGTTGCACACTTTCAGCAATTTTCTTCTCAAGACCAGGTCCAACCGTGATCACTCGAAGTGTCTCACCTTTCTGTGAAAACTGCTGAGTAATCTGACGTGAGAGGGATTGTCTAACGTATTCAGTCAGAACATCAGGATCCTTCGTATACGTACCATAGTCAGCCAGTGTCTCGAAGATGGTAACCATATCACGAATAGATATTTTCTCACGCAATAACTTGGCAAGCACTTTCTGCACATCACCAATGGAAAGTAGAGAAGGAATCAGTTCATCCACCAGTGCAGAATAGTTCTCTCTCAGATTATCCACAAGTGCTTTCGTCTCTTGTCTTCCAAGTAACTCATGCGCATGTTTCTTAATCAGTTCCGTCAGATGTGTCGCCACAACGGATGGCGGATCTACGACCGTATACCCTGCAAGTTCCGCTCTGTCTTTGGTTACTTCGTCAATCCACAGTGCCGGTAGTCCAAAAGCAGGCTCTGTCGTTTCAATACCTGTCACGGACTCCTCATCATAGCCTGGACTCATGGCAAGGTAGTGATTCAACAACAGTTCTCCGCCGCCTACTACGTTACCCTTGATTTTGATAACATACTCATTAGGTCTGAGCTGGATATTATCTCGTATCCGTATGACCGGAACAACCAATCCCAGTTCAAGAGCACACTGCCTCCGAATCATAATGATCCGATCCAATAAGTCCCCACCCTGCTGATTATCAGCCAGCGGGATTAAACCATAACCAAATTCAAACTCAATAGGGTCAACCTGGAGCAGGTTAATTACACTTTCAGGACTTCTGACCTCTTCAATCTGCTGTTCTTCTTCCAGCTGTTCTTCCGCTTCCTGTTTCAAATTCAAATTATTCTGCATGCGCCATGCGGCAAATGCCAGCACGCCTGCCAACGGAAGCGTAGTAATAACATGAATAGGTGTGAAGAAACCCAGCATGGCAATAACGAAAGCTACAATATAAATGAGTATTGGATATGTAAACAGTTGCCCCGTAATATCCTCTGCCAAGTTTCCTTCGGATGATGCTCTTGTAACGATGAGACCTGCTGCCGTTGAAATAAGAAGAGCAGGAATCTGGCTAACCAATCCATCTCCTATAGTTAAAACGGAATACGTGGCAAGTGACTCAGCAAAATCAAGACCATGCACAGTCATCCCGATGATGAATCCACCAATCAGATTGATCAGGAGGATGATAATACTTGCAATGGCATCTCCTTTTACGAACTTACTTGCTCCATCCATTGCTCCATAAAAATCGGCTTCACGTTCAATTTTGGAACGACGTTCACGAGCTTGTTGCTCGTTGATCAGACCCGCATTCAGATCTGCATCGATACTCATTTGTTTACCAGGCATCGCATCGAGGGTAAATCGAGCAGCAACTTCAGCTACACGCTCCGAACCCTTGGTAATAACGATAAACTGAACGACAACCAAGATCAAAAACACGATAAATCCAATCGCAATTTGCCCTCCTGCAATCCAACTACCAAAGGTAGCAACAACGGCTCCAGCATCCCCTTCACCAAGAATTAGCTTGGTTGTCGAAATGTTCAGAGCCAAGCGGAATAGTGTGGTGATTAGCAACAAAGCTGGAAAAATGGAAAACTGCAACGCTTCTTTGCTGTTCATTGCAACAAGGAGTATCATCAGTGCAATTGAAATATTGACGACGAGCAACATATCCAATAACCAGATTGGGATCGGGAGAATCATCATCAACACAATGCCGATAATACCCGCAAGGACAGCTAAATCTTTTGTTTTCAATGAATGTACGGCCTCCGATCCCCTTTTATTTCGTTCTGCCCTTTAGTTTATATACATAAGCCAGCACTTCAGCTACCGCTTGAAACAAATCGGCCGGTATGGCATCACCAATCTCGGCTCTCTGGAACAATGCCCGTGCCAGCGGCTTGTTTTCCATCGTAATAACACCGTGCTCTTTGGCAATTTCCTTAATACGCAAGGCGACATAATCCTGACCTTTGGCAATAATCTGCGGTGCCTCCATTTCGGAACCTTCGTACTTTAGCGCAACCGCAAAGTGAGTCGGGTTCGTGATGATTACATCCGCATTCGGTACTTCCTGCATCATACGCTGCATAGCCATACGACGCTGACGTTCCCTTATTTTACCTTTGATCAGCGGATCGCCTTCCATTTTCTTGTACTCGTCTTTGATGTCTTGCTTGGACATACGGAGTTTTTTCTCATTATCATACTTTTGGTAAATGTAATCGAATATTGCAAGTACCATAAGTGCAACAGCAATCTTAACACCCAAACTTAACGTGATGGATGCAGCAAAGTGTAAAATAGCATCTAAAGAAAAGTGAGAAAGTGAGGCTATATCGGATTGGTAGCTTATAATTGTGCTGTAAACAAGATAGCCGATGATGGACATTTTCAAAATGGACTTAGCAAATTCGACCACAGAACGCATAGAGAAAATATTTTTGAATCCTTTAATCGGATCCAACTTCTCCAGTTTCGGCTTCAACCCTTCGCCTACAAGTAGAAAACCAACCTGCATGTAGTTAACGATTAAGGCAACTAGAACCGCACCCAACAATACCGGAGCAAGCAGTAACATCACTTCAATGCCATAGCGCATCATAAGCATCATTACATTTTCATCGGTGATTTTCATGTTCAGCCGGTTGATAAAAATATCTGTAAACAATCGAACTGTACGTTCCTTGTAAAAATCACCAAAGACTGTCAAGATCAAAAACGAGAACAGGAGAATCGAAGCACCAGATATCTCCATGCTTTTGACAACCTGTCCTTTTTTACGTGCATCCTGTCTCTTTTTAGGGGTAGCTTTCTCCGTCTTCTCCCCTGAAAACAACTGGAGGTCGAGTTGAAGTTTCATCCGAGTCTTATCCTCCGTTTCACTCAGCCCGGCCTTTGGCCAATGGTTCCAAGCAATTTTTCCATGGATCTAAATATCGCTTCGAACAATTGACTAAATATAAAGGAGAAACTGGGAACCAGCAAAAGCAAAATAGCAAGACCAACAAGTAACTTAAGTGGCAATCCGACTGCAAATACATTAAATTGAGGAGCAGTTTTGGCCAAAAAACCCAAACCTACATCTGTCAAAAACAGCGCCACTACAATTGGAGCCGACATCTGAAAAGCCAACATGAATGATTGACCTAATGTCCGAATCAAAAATTCAGCAATACTTCCGTCCGCCAACCGTAGGAAAAATATATTTGATAACGGAACCCACCTGTAACTGTAGACTATCGCATCCAGTAAATAATGGTGGCCATTCATCGTCAGAAACAGAAGCATAGCAAATGCATACTTCAAGTTACCCGTAAGTGGTGCTGAAGCGCCTGTCATTGGATCAAATACATTAGCCATACCAAAACCGATCTGAAGATCGATAAAAGTTCCTGCAGTCTGTACAGCCGTCATTAACAGATACGCCACAAAACCTAAAAGCAGGCCAATTAGAATCTCTCTGATGATCAGCAAAACATAACTCATGTCTGTCGGTACGGTCTGATCTATTCCATAAATCAGATAGACAGACAATGTAACAAATGCAGAGATACCAATTTTAACTGAAGTCGGCACATTTCGAGCTGAAAAGACCGGCGCAGTTACAAAAAATGATGTGATTCGACAAAACATAAGCAGAGCGACAGGGAAACTTTGCAATAATGTCTCCATCTGCTAAAGCCTACCCTATGTATCTGTATAAATTATCGAGAATGTTGTACGTAAAATCGATTAATATATTCAAGATCCAGGGTCCAAACAAAAGTACTGCCAGAAGTACGGCAACAATCTTGGGTACAAAAGCTAATGTTTGTTCCTGAATTTGAGTTGTCGCTTGAAAAATACTGATTGCAAGTCCTACAACCAGAGCTAGTATAAGCATGGGTGCACTGGCCAGCAATGACGTGTATACCGCTTTCCCGGCCAGACCGATAATAAATTCCGAAGTCATGACCGTCCTCCTTTAACTTTCCGGATCAAGTGTTAAAACTCAGCAACAGTGACTTGACTACCAGATACCACCCGTCCACAAGGACAAAGAGTAGTATTTTGAAAGGTAATGAGATCATGACCGGCGGAAGCATCATCATTCCCATCGCCATGAGTGTACTCGCGACAACAATGTCTATCACCAGAAACGGAATGAAAATCATAAACCCCATCTGGAATGCTGTCTTCAACTCACTGATTACATATGCCGGCACCATGACAGTAATCGGAATATCCTGGTAGGTATTTGGCTGTTCAGTCTGATTGTACTTCATAAACAGCAACAGATCCTTTTCTCTGGTGTGAGTAAACATAAATTTCTTTATGGGATCCGCTGCTTTTTCCAGCGCCTCGGTTTGCGTAAGTTCTCCCTGAAGATAGGGCTGAAGCGCTACCTGATTTATGGAAGACAACGTCGGCGACATAATGAAAAGTGTCAGAAATAGTGCCAAACCTACCAGCACCTGATTGGGTGGCATTTGTTGTGTACCCAAAGATGTACGTACGAAACCGAGCACAATCACAATTCGAGTAAAACTGGTCATCAGTACAAGCATTGCTGGTGCAATGCTAAGCACCGTAATTAATAGAATAATGGACAGTGAACTCGTGCTTGGTGTCCCTCCATCACCGTTTCCGATTTGAATATCAATATTCGGAATAGGTTCAGCAAAGGCAACCGTGACAGATGCCAGACTGATAAGTCCCATCAAACAACACGCTAACCAAATCTTTTTCTTCATGAATCCCTCGACCGATCTGTAGTATTGTCTTTATCCAGGAGCTTCTCCATCTTCTCTTTACGGTTAGGCATCTGCCGAAGTTTGGATTCAAACATTTCGTGAAAAGAAGTTGTGTCCTCCAGTTCCATTTCCCGCGGCGGTTCATCTTTACGGAAGCGTTTTGTGAGCTTGGCGATGAGAGGCGAGAGATTACCTTGTTGTGCAGCAGCATCTCGCTCGAATGAATCAATGATTCTTTGCGCCTCTTCCAAATCCGTAACCTTATCTATCAACTGGATGTCTTCACCTACACCAAGCAGATACACACTTCCACCAATCTCCATAATTTGCAACGACTTGTTTTGCCCCAGTCCGACCCCGCCCAGGGTACGAATCGTGCCATGACGTAACCACTGCTGATTCCGTTTGTTTAAAAACCGGATCAGATAGACAATAAGGGCCAGGATGACGGCCAGGACAACAATCACCCATACAAGCTGTAAATAATAATTGGTTCCCGCGCCAGCTCCTCCTGGAATATCACCCTGAGCCATCATCATGTCTCTTAAACGCCCAGTGTCTTGCTAATTGCTTCGATAACCCGGTCAGATTGGAAAGGTTTAACGATAAAGTCTTTAGCACCTGCTTGAATAGCATCGATTACCATCGCTTGTTGACCCATCGCAGAGCACATAATCACTTTTGCATTAGCATCGATCTTTTTGATTTCTTTCAAAGCTGCAATGCCATCCATCTCAGGCATCGTGATATCCATTGTGATCAGATCCGGACGAAGCTCTTTAAATTTCTCAATTGCTTGTGAGCCATCCTGTGCCTCACCAACAACCTCATACCCATTTTTGGACAAAATGTCCCGGATCATCATTCTCATAAATGCAGCGTCGTCTACGACTAAAATTCGGTTTGCCATCTTGATTCAAGTCCTCCCTAAATTGTGCTTATTGTAATTTCTGAATTCGGTCCCATTGGCTAACGATATCTATAACACGAACACCAAAGTTTTCGTCAATAACGACAACTTCTCCCTTGGCGATCAGTTTGTTATTCACCAAAATATCGACAGGTTCACCGGCTAACTTATCCAGTTCGACAATCGAACCCTGTGACAGTTCCAAAATATCTTTAATTTGCTTCTGGGTCCTTCCTAATTCTACGGTGACTTTAAGGGGAATGTCCATCAATAAATTCAAATTGTTTTCGTCTACCTGACCATACGCCCCATTTTGCAAATTGGCGAATTGAACTGGCTGTACGTTAACATTCCTATTTGGCATTCCACCGTAATGTTGAGGTGCACCATAAGGTTGCTGCGGTGGCATGCCATACGGCTGCTGTGGCGGCATTCCTTGCGGCATACCCATTGGAGCTTGTCCATACCCGTTGTAGTCCTGAGCAGGCTGTTGTGGAGCCTGTGGAGCCTGTTGGTGCTGAACGGGTGGTTGCTCCGCAACTGGTGGTGGCGTTGCTGGTACAGCTGCTGGTGCAGGTTCAGGTGTCGCTGCCACCGGTGCGCTTGCAGTTGACTCCTGAGCGCCTCCAATCAGCATGTCTACCATGTTTTTGGCAAAATGTACTGGAAGCAACTGCATCAGATTGGAATCGATCAGATCTCCGATTAAGAGACGAAATGAAACTTGAATCAGCGTCTCATCTTCTGGAAGGTTACTTACGCCCTCACCACTCTCCAAATTGAGAATATCGATTCCCGGTGGGGAAATATTCACAAAACGGTTAAAGATCGTGGACATAGAAGTAGCAGAGGAGCCCATCATCTGGTTCATCGCTTCCTGTACAGCACTAATATGGATTTCATTCAGTTCTTCGTCAATTGGATTTCCTTCGCCACCCAGCATCAAATCGGCGATGACTTGAGCATCTCTCTTCTTGATGACAAGCGAGTTAATGCCTTCGAAACCATCCACGTAATTCACATGAACAGCAACATGCGGCTTAGGAAAAGCTTCTTCAAACTGCGTTCGACTAATGATGGAAACCTTAGGTGTTGTAATATCTACTTTTAGGCCCAATAGCGTGGACAAAGCTGTTGCCGCGCTACCAAATGTAATGTTACCAATCTCCCCCAAGGCATCCTGCTCCAGCTCGGTCAAAAAATCATCAACCGTCTTCTCAGCAGGTTCCGAGCTATTTATCGATTCCGATTGCCTGAGCAAAGCATCGATTTCTTCTTGGGATAAATAATCCTTACTCGTCAAATTCTTCAACTCCTTCGGTGACAATCTCGTCTATTTGCACAGCCACACGGTCCTTGATTGTTCCCGGGCTGCCCATGTATTTCAGTTTGTCACCCACTTTAATGGAAAGTCCCTCATCAACTGGTTTGTTCAACGTAATAACATCACCAACGGACAGACCCAAAAATTCTGCAATTGAAATTTTGGATTCTCCCAACTCCGCAACGACGGGTAATTTGGCTTTGTTC
Source organism: Paenibacillus amylolyticus (assembly GCF_001570725.1). GTDB lineage: Bacteria > Bacillota > Bacilli > Paenibacillales > Paenibacillaceae > Paenibacillus > Paenibacillus amylolyticus_A. The sequence goes on along the minus strand of NZ_BCNV01000001.1, from coordinate 1,169,261 downwards.
ACACGTTCTTTTAAAGCTTCATATTCTTCCGGAGCTCTCGTTTTCTTCTCCGAAACAAACCACTGATGAGTTGACAACCGTGACATAATAGGTTCAAGAACGACATGCGGAATACATAGATTGATCATGCCTGTCGTGTCACCAATTTTGGTACTGAGTGAGATCAGAGCAATGGTCTCATTGGGAGATACAATCTGCATAAATTGCGGGTTGGTCTCCAGCGCTTCCATCCTTGGGGAAATATCCAACACGGTCTTCCATGCTTCCTGCAAACTTTCAAATGCACGGCTGAATATCCGCTCCATGATGGTCGTCTCAATCTCCGTCATCGATGCGATCTTGGTCGGAGCGCTTCCGGTTCCACCAAGCAGGCGATCCAACATCGCATATCCCACGTTCGGATGGACTTCCATCACCATTCGTCCCTGTAGTGGCTCCGCTTCAAAAATGTTCAATATCGTCATCTTAGGAATAGAACGGATAAACTCATCATAAGGCAACTGTTCGACTTGAACGACATTGATTTGAACGAACGTCCGCAGTTGGGCTGAAAAATAAGTGGTGAGAAAGCGTGCAAAGTTTTCGTGAATACGAGTCAAGCTTCGAATATGGTCTTTGGAAAAACGCACTGCCCGCTTAAAATCGTACGATCTAATTTTCTTCTGAGTTTCTTCCTTCTTCAATTCTTCTGCGTCCATTTCACCAGAAGAAAGGGCTGCTAATAGGGCATCAATCTCATTTTGTGATAATACATCCACCATGTTCTCACCCCCTTACAGGTCTACAGCGTGTTCTGTTCATTTACATCGGCGCCATCACAAAAGCTGAAAAACTAGTGCTGCTCAACTTACCTTCAGGTAAAGCTTCATTAATGAGTCCAGTCAATCTCTCATTAAATTGTACTCGGCCCTTCGCTGTAGCCAGCTCCTCAGACTTTGTATCCGCAAATGTCTGAATGATAATAGGCTTCACTGTAATTTCTTTAATTTTCTCAAAATCTTCTTTGGCTGTTTTGTCTGACAACTTGAAGGAGAAGCTGACAACTACAACATGATCTGTATCAGCCAAGTTGGTTTTAATTTCTCCAAGCTCTGAGGAAACTTCTACAATCTCATCCGCAGTCATTTTTTTGGCTTCAGAAGCTGCAGCAGTATGTGTGTCATTCTTAGTCCCATTCTGTCCTTGCATAAATACAAACACAACCACCACAATGAGTGTTATTGCCAGCAACATCGTTGCAAGCCAGGGCATCATCTTTTTCATCAGGATTCCTCCGTTTGCTGCACTTTGATAGTGGCTGCCTGAACCCCGATTTCACGGTTGTAATCTTTAATTTTGGAAATAACTTCATCGGCTTTCTCAAGCACAATCAGTCTCTTTCCAGTTACCAGAGTAATATACGTGTCCGGCGTCTCTTCCACAATCTCAACCATCAGCGCATTTAACCACATGGGAGAACCATTTAACCGCGTAACCGAAATCATGCTAAGCCCCCTCGATCAGAGTGGGAGGAGCAAGCTCCTCCACATTTTAAAAATCACCAATCAGCTATTAACGTTTCAGGTTAACAACTTCCTGAAGTATTTCATCCGACGTTGTAATGATCCGTGAGTTCGCCTGGAATCCACGCTGAGCTACGATCATTTCAGTAAACTCTCCAGTCAGATCCACATTAGACATTTCGAGCTGTCCAGCAATGATTGCTCCTGTTCCGTCCTCAGCACTGTTCGCTGTCAATGGTTCAAGTGCCCCATCCGGATTCGCGTTCGCTGTCATACGGTACAAGTTGCCCCCAATTTTCTCAAGACCTTCCGGATTCACAACTTTACCTATTCCAATCTGCGGACCCGCTTCGATGGTTCCGTCTGCCATGGTCTGGTTAATCGTTCCATCCTGACCAATGGTGAAGGAAACAACGTCGTCTGGAATAGTAATATTTCCACCACCGTTATCCAGAACAAACAATCCATCCGATGTCAAAAGGTTACGCGCAGCATCCACATGGAAATCCCCCGCACGAGTCAGGTAAGGTACTTCTTGATCTTCACTCAAACGGACAAGGAAGAATCCATCTCCGTTAATCCGAAGATCTGTTGGATTATTCGTTGTCATGGGACTACCTGCCAGATGTAGCGTATCAATTGAACCTACTGTTACACCAAGACCGATTTGTTTCGCATTAACACCACCAGATGCATCGCCAGGTGCAGTAACCCCTGCCGTAGTTTGGCTCATAATATCCTTGAACATAACCCGACTGCCTTTGAAGCCAACCGTGTTTACGTTCGCAATATTGTTACCAATTACGTCGAGTTTGGTTTGAAAACCCCGCATCCCGGAAACGCCTGAGTACATTGATTTCAACATTTTTTTAAAATCCTCCCAGTCTTCATTTGGTTACCGCATCAGTCGGTCAGCGGCATTCCGGCTCCCGAGAAGGGCCAGCCGGTCAAGAAATGATTACGGCACTATCAATTTGAGTGAACACATTATCCTTCATACTTTCACTATCCATAGCGGTAACCACTGTACGATTTTTGACATTGACGATAAAAGCCATATCCTGCATCAAAATCAATGACTCTTTGGCTCCCTTGGCAGCAGCTTTGTCCAGCGCAGATCCAATCTGTTCCATTTGCTCCGTTTTGAGTTCAATACCACGCTGTTCCAATCGCTTGGCAGCATGATTGCTTAACTTTAGAAGATTATCTTCCAGAACCTTCGCAAAAGGCTTTTCGGGTACAGCCGAGGCTTCTCCCGTTTTGGGTCTTTGAAGCATATTCGGAGTAATCGGGCCTGCATATAATTGTCCAACCATTATCCGATCACTCATATCGTCTTACCGCTATCTTCTGTATCACCCGTTTCAGCAGCTGATTCAGCTTCCTGGCTCTCGTTCGATTCAGGAGTTACATTCTGAACGTTCTCTACCGGAGTTTGATTCTCTTCTGCCTGTTTTGGATAATTCACCTGAATAATCTCATCTAGCTTAATCTCGTCATTGCCCACTTTCGCGTATTGAACGCTATCTCTTACAATGATGGAATCCACAATACCCTGACGAAGAGTTCCGTTATCCGCTTTATTAGAAGAAAGCCAACTTACCTCCATACCAATCATGCCAGATACAGCACCGAGTGACTGATTCAACGTTTTAAGTTGAGTCGAGATATTGACCAATTGTTCCACTGAGCTGAACTGTGCCATTTGAGCGATAAATTCCTTATCCTCCATCGGCTGCATCGGGTCTTGGTTTTGCAGCTGGGTAATCAGGATTTTTAGAAACTGATCTTTGCCCAATTCTTTTGTTGCAGCGCTTGTGGTTGCTTTATTAGCTGCCGAATAGTTCGGCCAGGTATTATTGGTTGAAACAATTTCATTAGCCATTTGCTCACCTCATTTCTGTTTAAGCCTTTGCACTAAACGTATCTCTTTGTAATTCATTTCCTTCGACTTGCTCGCTACGCCAATTACGCAATTCTTCTTGAATACCTGCTGTAGCTATAGCATCATCCGATTGTTCCTCACGCTCACGTGAACGACGCTGTTGCTGAGAGTTACTTCCCGGCTGACGGCCTCCATCCTGATACATCTGTGATCCGATTGAGCTGTTCTGCGTAACCTCAAGTCGTTCTACTTGAATTCCCTGAGCTTGAAGTGAAGAACGGAGCTGCATCATTTGTTGTTCAAGCATGTCTTTGGCCATCGTATGTTCTGTCATAAACCGTGCAACCAATTGCCCGTTTTGCAAAGTAATCTGTACATCCAGCTTCCCTAGATGCTCAGGACGAAGTGAGATGGTCGCCTCAGAAAATCCCTTTTGCTGTACAATATCCAACTTGCTGACAACAAACTGTGTCATTTCTTTGGCAAACTGTGATGTTTGCATTACAGGTTCAGCCGGTTTTCCTGCTGTTGTACCTGATGTACGCAACGATAGCTCTCCTGCAGTAATGATGGTTGAGTGATCCACTTCTGCACCTGCATTTGAAGCAGATGTCGCCTCCGTGTCACCTTTCACCTGAATTCCAGCATTAGCCGCTGCCGCAACAAGAACTTGTGGTACGACTGAATTCTGTTTGGTCGCTTGAAGTGAAGTCGTTGGAGCGACTTGTACAGCCTGATCCTTAACTGCAGCCAATGTATCCAGTATGGATTTCAGTTCAGTCCATCCTTTGTTGCTAGTGGTATCCACTCCAGTCTCTTGAAGCTGACTCTGCAGAGATTGTAGCAGATGCTTGAATTCGGGAGCGTTCTTCGCAACAGTACTCTCTGGTTCATTCATCGCAGCTACTAATTGTGTAAGCATATCCTGCAAAACAAAACGTACTGCTGACGGATGCTGCGAGAGTTCAATTGCAGGTACTGTATTGGCACTGCCAGCTCCATCGGAAGACTCGTCAGAACCTTCTGCATTAGTACCAGAAGCATCATTTAGTTGTGTATACATCTGTTGAATTAGAGTCTGTAAGCCTGCAAGTAGCGTTGGATCATTTTCCAAAGCTTCGTCAAGAGATTCCAAATCCGCGAACAACGAATTCAGTATATCTGTGATTGAGGTCGCTTCCCCGTCTTCACTTGAGGCAAAGGAAAATACCAATGGATTAGCTGTTAAGCTTCCAGTAGCGCTTGAGCTATCACCTTCTGTAGATCCTCCGGATAATGACTGTGCAAGAGTTTGCAGAAATTCACCACTAACAGCACCTGCAGCTGAACCTTTTGATTGTGCTCCAGTCGTCTGACCAGTTCCTGCGGTTTTTGCAGATGCTGTGGATGTCATTTGATATACGATCGACATTTATTTTCACCTCCTCTCGGTTCCATCAGTTTAATCAGATCTACTTGTTGCCCATTAATCTGTTCAAAATCTTTGCAGTTTCTACCGAATCCTCAGAAGACATGTTTTCAAGCAATTGAGAACGTGTCGCATCGTCTACTGAATTCAGGATCGTCAATGTTTTATCAGGACTTAACTTGTATGTTTCCAATAGAAGCTTGGCACCACTTGAAGCAGACATGGAAGCAAATGTTTGACTCAGCTGGTTTTTATCCAGGTTTTTGCTCGTCGTTGTTGCTGCAGTTGATGTTGCTTCGGTTTCTTTCTTCAATCTGGATTGCAGTGCATCCAGTGCCAGATCTCCGGACGGTTTGGCATCCTTCATCATCATGGTGACATCGGCGGCTGTTTTCGGGTCCATCTTTTCAAGCACCTTGGTCCGAGCAGATGATTGCATGGCATTCAACAAAAGCACCATTTCCTCATTCGTCATATTTTGCAAGATCGGTGCGGCTTTGCTTGGGCTCATGTCAGCATACATTTTAGCCAAATCTTTGATTTGTTTCTGATAATCGGATTCCGTTTCCGGTGTTGCCGCCGTAGCGGTTTCAGCAGCTTTTTCTGCATCATCCAACTTCTTCTGAAGGTCCGTCGCTTTCTTCGCTTCAGTTGTTGTCGCTTCCTGTGCTGCTTTGAGCTCTGTTTCTTTGGCGGTTACTTGGGACTTCAGCTTTTCGATTGTCGCTTCAGCACTTTCAACTTGCTGCTCGCTCTTCTCCAGCTTCTCTTTCTCAGGGTCCAGCACAGGATCAGGTACCCATTCCTTAACTACCGGAATCTTGTTGGCAAATTCAAATAAATTGTTACGAATATCTACATTAAAAAGCGTAAGCAATACGCCTAGCAATACTACGGTGAATACAATCGGGATTGAAATCATGAGAAATTTTTCCCAACCGCCTCCCGACTCTTTTTCCATGTCGCTATCATCTTTAACAGCCATCGTTCATTCCTCCTTCGCGAGACAACTTCGCGTCCGGCTCACATCAATTCGCGCGTCCGGCTTTGGCAGCGAAGCGTACAGTAGCCATCTCGTCCAGATCGTTCTGTTCCCGGAGGAGCATCTCCTGCTGAAATTTGATTTTCGCCTTGTCTCTCGCTCCAAGCCATACTTTTTCGTCAATCATCTTACCGTTTAGAAAGGTCTGATTCCGTTGCACATTGACCTGAGCATGTTTAACATCACTGTTTTTGCGTGAAATGCACTCGTCAAGGTGATGTACATAACGCTGCATCTCCTGCAGACTGTTCACAGACGCTGTATTTTCCGTAGCAGATTGGATAATGCCGACCAGATTACTTCTATCATTAAGAAGTTGTATCAGATGTTCTTCCTCCGTCTGAAGTTTACCGATCGCTGTGGATAACATCCACTCTGCCTGTGTTTTCTCATTACTCTTCAGGTCAACAACTTTCTGGAAATGATATCGAAATTTCATCGTTTACCCATTCATCTCCTTGCAAATTCAAGAATCAAACGTTCCTGCACTTCACTTAAGGTGACTTTCTCGTCGACTTTCTGCTTTGTAAAGTTCCATATGCTATCAATCTGATCTATCGATTCATCTATCGCTGCATTTGATCCCCGCTGGTAAGCTCCAATATTGATCAAATCTTCTGACTCTTTGTAGACAGCCATCAAACGTTTCATATTATTGACGGCTTCCAACTGCTCTTCCGGGGCAATATCCTTCATGACACGACTTATGCTGGCCAACACATCGATCGCAGGAAAATGACCTTTATTCGCAATGGACCGGTTTAAGACAATGTGGCCATCCAAGATACCCCTCACCGCATCCGCGATCGGTTCGTTCATGTCATCCCCATCAACCAGAACAGTGTAAAAGGCTGTAATCGAGCCCGTAGGCCCTGTACCCGCCCGTTCAAGCAGTTTGGGCAAACTTGCAAATACCGATGGAGTATATCCTCTCATTGCCGGAGGTTCACCTACGGCCAAACCAACTTCCCTTTGAGCCATCGCATATCGGGTAACCGAGTCCATCATCAGCATCACGTTCATTCCACGGTCCCGGAAATACTCTGCAATGGTGGTTGCAATAACCGCTCCCTTGATCCGAATCAGGGCAGGTTGATCTGATGTTGCAACAATGACTACGGAGCGTTCCAGTCCTTCCGGACCCAGATCCCGTTCAATAAAGTCGCGAACCTCACGTCCACGCTCACCTACAAGCGCGATAACATTGACATCCGCCGCTGTATTACGGGCGATCATGCCCATTAATGTACTCTTACCAACACCTGAACCGGCAAAAATACCTACACGCTGTCCCTTACCTACGGTCAACAATCCATCGATAGCTCTTACACCAACACCCATCGTTTCAAGTACACGTGGACGATCCATTGGATTGACAGGTGTATTGGATGTAGAGTACATCGGCATTCTGGATGGCAGAAGGGAACCGTCTAGCGGTTGTCCTAGTCCGTCCAGGACTTTACCGAGCAATTCAGAGCCTACCTGAACACCGAGTGGTTTACCCGTACCCACTACATCGCAACCAGGACCTATGGATTGCAGTTCACCCAGTGGCATAAGCAGCACTTTGTTATCTCGAAACCCAACGACTTCAGCCTGGAGAGGCTTGGCCGACTTACCAGGGTAGATATAACATACATCACCGATACTTGCATCCGGCCCTTCGGACTCAACCATAAGACCAATGACCTGAGTAACCTTACCGTTAATGCGCACGGGATCAAATTGCCGCAAATGTTCCATATATCGCTGTGAACTAAGAACCTTCATGTTGATTTTTTCGCTCCTCATCCTCAAGTGCTATGCGGACCAGTTCTTTTTTTATCTCAGCAAGCTGTGTGTCAATTCTCGCATCTACACTTCCGAACGAAGAACGGATGACACATCCCTTATCTTTGACCGTCGAATCAGGCAAAATCTGCAATTCTGCCTGAGAGTCAATGGACAGAGACAATTCTTCGCGAGCTGCCTGTACAAATGTAAATTGATCAGGAGCCACACACAGTGTGATCAAACCCTGTTCCCGTTTACGTGACAAACTCTGACGAATCAGTTCCAAGGTGTGATCGGGTTCAATGGTAAGTTGTTTATCAATGACTTTCTCAGCAATCCCGCAAGCGAGATCAACAAGAAATGGTTCGGCTTCCTGAATAATCTGATCTTTTGCTACATAAGCCTCCTGAAGCACTTCCTGAGCTTCCTTCATCATCTTTTCGATCTGCACCTGGAGATCCAGTTCAGCCTGTACTTTGCCTTCTTCAAAACCCTGTTGGAAACCTTGTGAACGAAGTGCTTCGGTCAGATGTTCATCCTGTTGTCTTTGTTCCTGCCACCAGGTATCGATCTGTTCACGGGCTTCTTGAAGCATGCGCTCTGCCTCTTCTGAAGCTTCACGTACTTGCTTTTCTGCAAACTCCTTGGCATCTTCCAGCATCTCTGCGGTAAGACGTTGTGTTTCTTCGTCCACGCGTGCTTGAAGCGTTTCTGCTTCAGAACCTTCAGCACTTTCACCATTTAACTCCGTTTCAGACTCCTCAGTACCAACATAATGATGATGATTTTCAAGTCTTTTGCGGTCATCAACAGGTACATACTGGAAAGATTTAATCAAATTAGACAATGATATCATCTCCTCCACCGCGTGCGATAATGATCTCACCGGCTTCTTCCAATCTGCGTATCGTTCCTACAATGCGTGTTTGAGCTTCCTCAACATCACGCAACCGCACAGGTCCCATGAACTCCATCTCTTCTTTGAATGTCTCGGACATCCGTTTCGACATATTCCGGAACACGGCATCCCGAACTTCTTCGCTTGCCACTTTGAGTGCGAGTTGTAGATCTGCGTTGTCGATATCCCGAATAATACGCTGAATCGAACGATCATCCACATTGACGATATCTTCGAATACAAACATGCGTTTTTTGATCTCCTCAGCAAGCTCTGGATCCTGAATTTCGAGTGAATCCAAAATGGTACGCTCTGTACCACGATCCACTCCGTTCAAAATCTGAACGATCGATTCGATACCACCCGCATTCGTGTAATCCTGCGTTACGGTAGAAGATAGCTTTTGTTCCAGAACCCGCTCCACTTGAGAGATAACTTCTGGCGAAGTACTATCCATAACTGCAACGCGGCGAGCGACATCTGCCTGCTTCTCTTGAGGCAAAGATGACAGAATCGCTGCAGCCTGTTCGAACTGGAGATAAGACAGAACCAGCGCGATTGTTTGCGGACTTTCATTCTGAATAAAGTTCAAAATCTGATTGGGATCCGCTTTGCGTGCAAAATCAAACGGTCTGACCTGCAATGTAGCTGTTAAACGATTAATAACTTCAAGTGCTTTGGAAGAACCCAAAGCTTTCTCCAGGATTTCTCTCGCATAATTGATACCGCCCTGAGAGATATATTCCTGCGCCAGACAGATCTGGTGAAACTCGGCCATGATCATGTCCTTTTCGGAAGAATCAACTTTGCGAACGTTGGCAATCTCCAACGTGAGTTGCTCGATTTCCTCATCCCGCAGATGTTTGAATATCTGTGCCGAAACTTCCGGACCTAATGTAATCAACAATATTGCTGCTTTTTGTCTGCCAGTCAGCCCTTGACTGCTTGCCTTTGCCACTGCGTTCACCTCTATTCGTCAGCCAGCCATGTACGCAGCAGATTGACGAATTCGTCTGGCTTTTTCTTGGCCAAACTCTCCAATTGTTTGCGCACCTGACTTTCGTTCGTTACACTGTCCAGCGTAATGGACGGGAACTCTGTTGCTATTGGAAGAGGAATCTCTTCTTCTTCTTCTTCGTTTTGTTTGCGGCGACGGCGTACTAACAAAATAACAACCGCTGCGATCAATGCTGCTATGAGTGCGCCTCCGCCCCACATCATCGTTGAGGATAGCTGGAAGCCCGTATTGTCTGCGGAGGCAGTCTGGAACCCTTGTGACATGACTGAAACTTTCTTTGTCAGATCGGCGTCACTTATTACGGTACCTGAGTCTGCCAATGAAGCGCGAACAATGTTAACCAAAATGTTCTCAATTGCGTCCTGAACTGGCCCCTGTAATTCTGTTTCTCCATTTGGTGGTTCAACTGCAACGTTAATGGTTAAATCTTTTACAGTGTAAGGACTGGAAATAATATCCTTGGCAATGCGATTAACATCGTAGTTTATAGTGCTTGATGATTCTTCCGAGGTGGAATTCCCTGCTCCATCAGCTGATGGATAACCCGGAACTTCCTCTTGCCCTGTACCAGCAACACCACCTGTTGGGTTGCTTGCACCAGTGTAGCTCTTCTGAATCTCCTGCACACTGATCTCGATGCCTTTCATGTTCTCTACGTCAACGGGTGTGACCAGATTTTCTTTACGTGTTTCTTTGTCAAAATTAAGCTTGGAGGCTACCAAAACATTGACCTTGTCTTCGCCTACAATTTGAGAAAGAAATTGCTTCACGTTATTACGAACATCGTTTTCAAACTTTTTCTGTAATGCCATGTTTTCTTGAACTTCAGAAGACAACCCGCCACTACCACCTCGGGCAGTTGGAATCAATTCTGCTTCATCCGTATTGGTAATCGTAATGTTCTCAATAGGCAGATTAGGAATTGCGGTTTTAACCAAGTTAAAGTATCCATCTACCGCTGCCTGATTTGGGTGATAACCCGGTTTAAATTGGAGAGCTACCGACGCTGATGCTTTATCCTGTTCTTCTAAACCAGCAAAGATATTATCTTTCGGCATATTGACCAGCACTTTGGCATCCTGTATCCCTTGCATCCGCTGAAGCAACTGTTCAACTTCTCCGTTTAAAGCATTGTTGTACTTTACATCAAACTCTTTATCCGTCATCCCGATCGGGGATGATGATTCCTCGAATGACTTATATCCCAATGAACCATTCTGAATAATCCCTTGAGATCCGACATTCACTTTTGCAATCGCAACACTCGTGCTTGGCACGGATATCGTCTTGCCATCCGAACTTAGTTTGTATGGAATACTAGATGAATCTAAATAACTGATAACGCCTGCTGAATCACTTGCATTCAAGTCTGTGAACGCAACTTCATATTCGGTCTTGGACAATTGCATCGTGAGTACAACTGCAGCCAAAATCAGAAACAGGAAGGTGGATATAAATAATACTTTTTGCTTTTTGCTAAAACTATTCCAATACTGGGATGCCTTATCCCTGTACTGGGCGATTCTCTCATTCACTCTGTCACCCCATCCGAAACTTTGCTTAGTCTGTCCTTACGCAGCCCTAGCCGTTCCATAGGTCTACGATCAGGAGCAGCATCGCAGCTGCTTGTTGTAATGATCAGCGCTATTGCCTGAGCGCAAGTAGATTATTTTATAATTGCGTTCGCATAATTTCCTGGTATGCTTCGACCACTTTGTTTCGGACTTGAGTGGTGAGTTGTAGGCTTAACAGGGCCTGTTCTGAAGCGATCATCACTTGATCCACATTCGCATTCCCTACTAAAAATTGATTCGACATTTCATGCGATTGAGTCTCCCGTGCAGCGACAGAGCCTAATGCGTTCTGTAAGTATGTACCGAAGCTCTGAATGGTTTCGGCTGGTGTAGAAGGCTTGCTTTCGGTTGCGCTCTTCATCTGTAGCGGCTGTATCCCCTGTGTGCTAAACATGTTGTTCTGAATCATTAATGGTCCCTCCCCTTCATGACTGGTTTATATATTTCTTGTTTTCAGTTCAAAGCAGATTATCTTCCAATCTCCAAAGCTTTAGTAATCATCGCTTTAGTTGAATTCAATGCTGTTACGTTTGCCTCATAGGAACGCGAAGCTGAGATCATGTCGACCATTTCTTTCGCAATATCCACGTTAGGCATAAATACATATCCTTCTGCGTTGGCATCTGGATGAGAAGGATCGTAGACCGGCTTGAGTGGTGACTGATCTTCGCGAATCTCAGTGACTCTGACGCCATCTCCCGAACCGTTGCCTCGCATCTGATTTTGTAACATGGTACCAAAAGACGTTTTATTTGGTTCAAGCACCACCATTTTTCGTTTGTAAGGAACCGCCTCACCATTGGATACGCTCGCGCGCGTCGTCTCTGCGTTCGCAATGTTGGAAGATATAACGTCCATCCGCAAGCGTTGAGCCGTCAGCGCTGATGCACTGATACTAAAACTATTACTAATGTTCAATTTAGGTTATCTCCCTTCCACGCCAACGCGCATGATTTTAATTTGTTCATTCACTTGCTGGATATAAGCGTTGTAACGCAACTGATTCTCCGCCAGAAGACTCATTTCTCTGTCTATATCGACATTATTTTCGTTGTTATTCATGGACGTTGACTGGTCCATATTAACTACTGGCGTTGGAACGGAAGAGGAAGGACCTATGACAAAATGCCTTGCATCAGTTACTTTACCTTTAAGAACAGGCATATCTCCATTCATTTGCCCCTGCAACATCTCTTCAAAAGAAACGTCTGAGCGCTTGAAATACGGGGTATCGGCATTCGCGATGTTGTCAGCAATCGTTCGTTGTCTGATGTTGGACGCATCGAGTGCACCTTGCAATCTTTTAAAGCTAATATCGTTTAAAAGATTCACAATCTCCCTCCTCTCTTTAGAAGTTATGGAAAAAGATTGAATCTTTTTCCTTGAAAATTCTTATGTTTTTTCGACAAAAACATTCGCTTTTACACGGTTTTCTAGGACTTAAGTAGAATTAACTCTGATGTTGTCGTATAACATAAGTTTCTTCGAGTTTGGGATATATTACAATAAGAAAAAAGCCCTATCTTTTCTGAAAGACGGGCCTTTTTGTGTATTTTCTGCAAATTATGAATTTTTTCGTAAATGTTCAGGCCCAAATCAAAAGTATGTTAATACTCTCCCTGATTGTTCTTAAACATTCTTAAAATAAAAAAAACCTTTAGCGTCTCGACATGACTGTATAACGCCCGTAATTATGTAGATTTCCGAATATTTCATACTCGATAATGTTAGAATTTTTTACCGTTACACTAAGGGTTTAGAGACTATATGGTAGGTATACATACTAAGCTGTATATTAATCAATTGACAAGTTATCTTTCACGAATTAAGATTTCACGTCTTTTCATCCCAACACTTTCTTAACAATTAAGCAGGGTCTTTATATTTTAATGTCTAGAAAACAATTGCTTGCTTCAACCTTTTCTACAATTTCTATTTTTGCGCATTTACGCAAAATTTACCACTCTTGCAACTAAACCGATAACCAGACTTGGAATAAGGAAACTTCTTGTAATGGGAATCACTGGATATAAAAACAGGCAATAACCACCACTCCGATAGGGTTTAACATGGTATACATGCGGCACAAGTCCTAGGTTTTGTCGATCCTTATAACAACCCCACATCTTTTATCGGTTATAGCATCGTAATATTGTAGATATAAACAAAAATAAACGACATGCCTCCGGTAAGAAGATCTTGCGATTCGATAAAGGAATGATAACCTTCGCCGATCTCGTAAGTGATCTCTCTCCAGTGCATGCCGTTCATTGATACAATCATTTTAACAACTACATTGCTAAACCTGTGTTACAGGATATACTGACTTAAGTCACGATCAAGTGCAATATCATTCAATTTCTCACGTACATACTCTGGAGTAATCACCATACGTTCCAGGGTAAGCTCCGGTGCCTCAAAGGATAAATCCTCCAAAAGCTTTTCCAAGATCGTGTGCAAGCGGCGGGCACCTATATTCTCTGTATTTTGATTGACGGATTCGGCCAATTTGGCAATTTCACGAATGGCATCATCCGAGAACTCAATCTCAATATTTTCGGTGCGCAGCAAATCAACATACTGCTTGGTCAATGCATTTTGCGGCTCAGTCAGAATGGATACAAACTCCTCCAGTGTAAGACTGCTCAGTTCCACACGAATCGGGAAGCGTCCCTGAAGCTCGGGAATCAGATCAGAGGGTTTAGCGACGTGGAATGCGCCAGCTGCCATAAACAGAATATAATCCGTTTTGACAGGGCCATACTTCGTCATTACCGTTGAACCTTCGACGATAGGCAGAATGTCCCGTTGAACACCCTCACGAGATACATCTGGACCGCTACCGCGTCCTTGACTGGCAACCTTGTCGATTTCATCAATGAAAATGATACCTGTCTGTTCTGCCCGGCGAATGGACTCCTGAGTAACATCATCCATATCAATCAATTTGCCTGCTTCTTCCTGGATCAACACTTTGCGCGCTTCTTTAATGGCGAGCTTACGTTTTTTCGTACGACGAGGCAACAGGCTGCCAAACATCTCCTGCATGTTCATGCCCATCTGATCATTACCCTGACCAGCAAACATGTCCATCATGTTAGGAGCAGTGTCCTCTACATCAATTTCAATGATGTCATCCTCCAACTTGCCGGACAACAGATCAAACTTGATCTTGCGTCGACGCTCCGCAACTCCCGTATCCGGTTCTGGCTCATCCTGCTCCTGAACGTTGTTACCATTATTGCCAAAGATCATCTCAAAGGGATTACGCTGATTCTTGGACTTGGACTGTGAGGGAGCCAAAATATGTACAATTCGTTCATTGGCAGCTTCCTCAGCCTTGTCCTTCACTTTTTCAGTCCGCTCCAGCTTCACCATCCGCAGTGATGTTTCAATCAGATCACGCACCATTGATTCAACGTCACGTCCAACGTAACCCACTTCGGTGAACTTGGTAGCTTCCACTTTTACAAATGGCGCACCTACCAGTTTAGCAAGGCGACGGGCGATTTCCGTTTTACCCACACCGGTAGGTCCAATCATCAGGATATTTTTAGGTACAATGTCGTCCTGAGTGTGCTCAGGCAAAAGGCTACGCCGATAACGATTACGAAGCGCTACCGCTACCGATTTTTTGGCTTTCTTTTGACCTACAATATACTTGTCAAGCTCTGCAACAATCTGTCTCGGTGTTAGCGCTTGAGTATTCATATTGCTTCCCTCCTACCAGTATGCTGAATTTATTTTACCTCACAAGGACAAAGAATCCCCTAGACGTCCTGGAGCAGATTACAGAATCATGCTCCACTACGGGAGATTTCTTTGGCTTATAACTCTTCTACAATAATATTACTGTTCGTGTACACACAAAGCTCAGAGGCAATCTGAAGCGATTCGCGCGCAATGTCCTTCGCTTCCAGGTTCACAGCATGACGTTTCAACGCACGCGCAGCAGATAAGGCAAAGTTCCCGCCTGATCCGATAGCAATAACGTCATCATCGGGCTCAATAATTTCGCCGCCGCCTGAGATGAGCAGCATGCCTGTTTTGTCCATTACAATCAACAATGCCTCAAGCTTACGCAAAATTCGATCCTGACGCCAATCCTTGGCAAGCTCTACGGCAGCACGCTGCAGGTTACCATGGTGCTCCTCCAGCTTGCCTTCGAACTTCTCAAACAGGGTGATGGCATCCGCCACAGAACCGGCAAACCCGGCAACAACCTGTCCGCGGTACAATCGTCTTACCTTCTTGGCTGTGTTCTTCATCACAACGCTTTGGCCCATGGTCACCTGACCATCACCAGCGATTGCTGCTTTACCATTATGACGAACAGCACAGATCGTTGTAGCATGAAATGACATATCCATGATATCAGCCTCCTCCCACGAATAATTTATACGCGTTCCGGAACGGTTAGACCTTCTGCCGCAGCAAAACTGATGATACCATCCAGGGCACGCTGTGCAAGAGCTTCATTTTTTTCCTTTTTGTTACGGATTTTCGTTTCCAGCTTCGGCAACAAACCAAAGTTTGCATTCATTGGCTGGAAGTGCTTGAAGTCAGCTGTTGTAATATACTGAGCCATACTGCCAAGTGTTGTTTCTACCGGTAATACTACGAGTTCCTGTCCAAGAGCTGCTTTGGCTGCGTTCATGCCGGCAATAAGCCCTGATGCAGCAGATTCCACATATCCTTCTACACCTGTCATCTGACCTGCAAAGAACAGGTTTGGACGCTCTTTAAACTGATACGTCGGAAGAAGCAGTTTAGGAGAATTAATAAATGTATTACGGTGCATTACACCATAACGGACAAACTCTGCATTTTCAAGCCCAGGTATGAGAGAGAAGACACGTTTTTGTTCTCCCCATTTCAAATGTGTCTGGAAGCCCACCAGGTTATACAACGTTCCCGCTGCATTATCCTGTCTAAGCTGTACAACCGCATGTGGTAGTTCTCCCGTGTGCGGGTTAACCAGACCTACTGGTTTCATAGGACCAAACAGAGCCGTCTGTTTTCCGCGTTTCATCATCACTTCGATTGGCATGCAGCCTTCAAAGTAGATTTCTTTCTCAAACTCTTTCAATTGAGCGACCTCAGCAGTAATGAGAGCTTCATAGAAGACATCAAACTCTTCTTCTGTCATCGGACAGTTCAGATATGCCGCTTCACCCTTATCATAACGGGAGGCCAGGTACACCTTGTTCATATCAATTGAATCTTTTTCAATGATCGGTGCTGCTGCATCATAGAAGTAGAAATATTCCTCACCCATAAGTGCCTTGATTTGCTCAGACAGTGCCGGTGAAGTCAGGGGACCCGTTGCAACAACAACGATGCCATCTTCCGGCAGGGAAGTTAATTCTTCATTCACCACTTCGATGAGTGGATGCTGATGCAATGTAGACGTAATCTCACCTGAGAAGCCATCCCGGTCCACAGCAAGTGCTCCACCTGCTGGAACGGCATGCTTGTCTGCCGCAGACAATACGAGAGAGTTAAGCATTCTCATTTCTTCTTTCAACACGCCAACTGCATTCGTCAATCCATTCGCACGCAGCGAGTTACTGCACACCAGTTC
Source organism: Paenibacillus amylolyticus (assembly GCF_001570725.1). Lineage (GTDB taxonomy): Bacteria > Bacillota > Bacilli > Paenibacillales > Paenibacillaceae > Paenibacillus > Paenibacillus amylolyticus_A. The sequence goes on along the minus strand of NZ_BCNV01000001.1, from coordinate 1,152,577 downwards.
TGCAAATTTATCTGTATGATGAGCTGGCGTTTTCACCACAGGTCTCATCTCGTATAATTTCACGCGCACGCCGCGACTTGCGATCTGCCAGGCAGCTTCTGTTCCTGCCAGCCCGGCACCAATTACGGTTACTTGTTGTTCATTCTTCAAAATCATTTACCCCCATATATACTAATCCGCTGATTCGTCATCCGGTTCATCCACCGGCTCCTGATGATCACATGATGTACACTGCAATCGGGCTCCCTTTTTGTTTCGCTTTTCAATCATTAGCGATCCACAACTTGGACACGGTTTGGCTGAAGGTCTGTCCCATGAGACAAAATCACATTCAGGATACTTGTCACAACCGTAGAAAATACGTCCCTTTTTACTGCGACGCTCAACAACATGGCCTTCCTTACACTTCGGACAAGTTACGCCAATGTCTTTGATAATCGGTTTGGTATTCCGGCAATCAGGGAAGCCAGAGCAAGCAAGAAACTTGCCAAAACGTCCGAGTTTATAAACAAGTGGTTTGCCGCACTTCTCACAGATCTCATCCGATACTTCGTCTTCGATCTCGATTTCTTTCATTTCTTCTTCCGCAAACTCAAGCCGTTTCTCGAAAGATTCGTAGAATTCTGCGAGTACTTTGACCCAATCCTCGGAACCTTCCTCCACATGGTCAAGATCACCTTCCATGTTCGCGGTAAACTCTACATTCAGGATTTCCGGGAAAAACTCTTCCATCTGTTCGATGACCAGTTCGCCAAGCTCCGTTGGCATGAATTTCTTTTCTTCTATTGCAACATATCCGCGCTTCTGAATGGTCTCCAGTGTTGGCGCATATGTACTCGGACGCCCTATTCCCAATTCCTCAAGCGTCTTAACCAACCTGGCCTCCGTATATCGTGGTGGTGGTTGTGTAAAATGCTGTTTTGGCTCAATCTCCTGCTTCTCAAGCACATCTCCACTTTTCAACGGAGGCAGCAGACGATCCTCTTCGGTTGTACCATCGTCATTTCCTTCAACATACACCTTCATGAAACCTTGGAATCGCACCTTCGAACCTGCTGCACGGAAAATCGTATCCCCCGCAGCAATATCTACAGAGAGTGTATCCAGGATAGCCGAAGACATCTGGCTCGCTACAAAACGTTCCCAAACCAGTTTATACAACCGGAACTGATCACGACTCATAAATGACTTGATTGAATCGGGATCACGCAGAATGGAAGTTGGACGAATCGCTTCATGCGCATCCTGAGCATTAGCTGCTTTTTTGGAATAATTTCGTGGTGTTTCTGGTGCAAATGGCTCCCCATACTTACCAACGATATATTCTTTGGCTTCTTCTTGTGCAGATGCCGCAATCCGTGTGGAGTCCGTACGCATATACGTGATGAGACCTACTGTGCCTTCTTTTCCAAGGTCTACACCTTCATATAGTTGTTGGGCGACCGACATCGTCTTGGAAGCTCTGAAATTCAATTTACGCGCCGCTTCCTGTTGCAAAGAACTCGTGGTAAACGGGGCGGAAGGGTTCCGACTCCGTTCCTTCTCTTTGACTTCCTTGATCGTAAAGTCTGCACCTTCGATCTGTTTCAGGATGGCTTGCACTTCCGCTTCACTGCCCAGCTCTGTTTTGGCCCCGTTCAGTTTATGAAACTTGGCTTCAAACGGATTGCCGTCTGCTGTCAGTTTGGCGGTAATGCTCCAATATTCTTCCGGCTCAAAATCATCAATTTCATTTTCACGATCTAAAATGATTTTAACAGCCACGGACTGAACCCGGCCTGCGGACAAACCTTTTTTAACTTTTTTCCATAATAATGGACTAATTTTATATCCAACGAGCCGGTCCAGAATACGTCTTGCCTGCTGCGCGTTAACCAAATCCATATTGATTTTACGTGGCGTTTTGAACGCATCTTTGACCGCCTGTTTTGTAATTTCATTAAATACAACCCGGCAATCTGCCGTATCGTCCAGTTCAAGGGCATGGGCCAAATGCCATGCAATAGCCTCGCCTTCGCGATCCGGGTCAGCTGCGAGATACACTTTTTTCACTTTCTTTCGTGCATCCTTCAGTTCTTTCAAAATTGAACCTTTGCCGCGGATCGTAATATATTTCGGATTAAAATCATTCTCCACCTCAACGCCGATCTGACTCTTTGGCAAATCGCGAACATGTCCCATCGAAGCTTTCACGATGAACTTGCTGCCTAAATATTTGCCTATCGTCTTCGCCTTTGAGGGCGACTCCACGATTACGAGTGCATCCGCCATAGGTTCATCCTCCTCTCAGTCATGAAACTGTCATGTAACTGTTTCTGTAAGCTTATGCATAGGTTAATAACTTCAGCTAATTATATATTTCCACACGCTACATAGGTTGTAGCATCGTCATACCCTCGCATATTTGGTGCCTGGTAATTGGCTAATCTGCTTTTTTATGATTAAAGATAACAGAACTGAATGCAAATGTCCAAAATCCCAACCTAGCTGTTCAACCAGTTGATCCAACGATTGCTCCTCCTGTTCTAACAGATAAATCACACGTTGTTCATCTGGAGAGAGCTTAACCTCAGCGAATATTCCTTGCCCGGAAGGCTCAGGTGTTTCTGCCGAACGTCCTCTATTGTAAGGAAGTTGTTCTGCATTTGGCAAGTCCAAACGATACTCTTCCAAAACATCTGCTGCACATGTGACCAATTTGGCCCCTTGACGAATAAGATTGTGAGCGCCCCGACTCTTTGGCGATGTGATGGGTCCAGGAACTGCAAATACATCCCTACCTGCTTCAAGAGCAGCATCTGCTGTGATGAGTGAACCACTGCGAATGTCAGCCTCAACGACCAATGTCCCCAGCGTCAGACCGGCAATGATTCGATTCCGTTCCGGAAATAATCCTTGACGCGCTCTCGTACCTGGTGGATATTCCGACAAAAGCAGCCCCGTCTCCGCGATTCGCTCGGCAAGACTTGTATTTTCGGGTGGATATATATTATCAATTCCGGTTCCGAATACGGCAATCGTTTTTCCTTTAGCACGTAATACGGCCTCATGACATACGCTATCAATACCGCGGGCAAGCCCGCTTACGATCGTTAGTCCTGCATTGCATAATTGTTCTGCCAGCTTCTCACCAACTTTGCGGCCATACACGGTTGGCATACGAGTTCCGACCATCGCAATGGATGGGTTGTGTAGCAAACTTATATCCCCTCGACCATACATTACCCAGGGAGGCTGAACGGTTTCCTTCATTAATATAGGATAATTCTGATCCAGATAAGTAATAACCTCTATCCCTTTATTGTAAACGCGTTCTCTTTTACGCTCAATCCAGTCGATATTCAATTGACTAGCCAAACGGGCAGCCTGATCTTTGCGCAAGCCTGCACTAGTCCAGTCACCTTCCTCATAATCCAAAAGATCGGACCATTGATGTTGTCCCAGCATCAGTTTTGAGATTGTTTTCTTGCCAATACCCTCCATCTCATGCAACCCAAACAAGATCCATCGTTCTTCCATACCACAAACCTCCCGAAGCGGGAAGAGAATCTTCCCTCATATTGTGTGTTATGTGATCACGGAATGCAAGCGTTTACGCAGATGAGGAGTAACTTCTCTCCCTTTTCCCGTAAAAAAACGCAAAAAAGCAACCCTTCGCCCTGTTTAAGGACAAAAGGTTGCTTACCTTTTCCGTATCCATAATAGTCGGTCTAGCAGAAATAAATCATTTCCGAGCCGTTTCTTCTATTATAACGAAAAAGAATTAATGTGTCGTGCACAAATTCAAAATACCGCGTTCCTCAAGTACACTCACCAAAGTTGAGCCCATCTCAGCAGGCGTTGGTGCTACTTTGATACCGCAAGATTCCAGCTTCGCAATCTTCTCTTTGGCTGTACCTTTACCACCAGAGATAATAGCGCCAGCATGACCCATCCGTTTGCCTGGAGGCGCTGTTACGCCACCGATAAAGCCAACAACCGGTTTGGTCATGTTTTCACGTACCCAATCTGCCGCATCCTCTTCAGCTGTACCACCAATCTCACCAATCATGATGACCGCATGAGTCTGTGGATCTTCATTGAACCGTTTCAGGATATCAATGAACTCAGAGCCTTTTACAGGGTCTCCCCCGATTCCTACAGCAGAAGATTGTCCGATGCCACGCGTCGTCAGTTGATGAACGGCTTCATACGTGAGTGTTCCGCTACGGGAAACAACGCCAACGTGGCCTGCCATGTGGATATAACCAGGCATGATACCGATTTTACATTCGCCCGGTGTAATAACACCTGGACAGTTCGGTCCGATCAGGACGGTATTTTTACCTTCCATGAAGCGGTCAACTTTGATCATGTCAAGAACCGGAATACCTTCTGTAATACAGATCACAAGGTCCAGCTCTGCGTCAACAGCTTCCATAATGGAATCTGCCGCAAATGCCGGAGGAACGTAAATGACGCTCGCTGTTGCGCCTGTAGCTTCCTTCGCTTCCTGCACAGTGTTGAACACCGGCAGACTGGCTACTGTACCGTCTTCCAGCGTGATATCCACATTCGTTCCGCCTTTACCCGGTGTAACTCCGCCTACCATCTGGGTTCCGTAGTCCAATGCGCCCTTCGTGTGGAACATTCCCGTTGAACCCGTAATGCCTTGCGTAATGACTTTTGTATTTTTATCGATCAAAATACTCACGTTGCTTCACATCCTTACGGTTATTTTTCAATTCCCGGACAGCTCCGGTACTAAGGAATGAACTTATTTTACGAGGGCAACAATTTTCTGTGCACCATCGGCCATGGAATCGGCAGGAACAATATTCAGGCCAGATTCGCCCAGAATACGTTTGCCAAGCTCCACGTTAGTTCCTTCAAGACGAACAACCAGCGGTTTGGTCAGGCCAAGTTGCTTCGCCGCTTCAACAACACCATTGGCGATAACATCACAGCGCATGATGCCACCGAAGATGTTAACAAAGATTCCAGCTACTTTGGCATCGGACAAAATGATCTTAAATGCTTCAGTCACCTTCTCCGTTGTTGCACCGCCCCCAACGTCAAGGAAGTTGGCGGGGTCTCCACCGTAGTATTTAATAATGTCCATCGTCGCCATCGCAAGTCCCGCACCATTGACCATACAGCCGATGTTGCCATCAAGTGCTATGTAGCTGAGGTCGTATTTGGAAGCTTCGATTTCTTTTTCATCCTCTTCATCCAGGTCACGCAGTTCCAAAATATCTTTGTGACGGAACAGGGCGTTGGAGTCAAAGTTTAATTTCGCATCCAGCGCGATAACGTTTCCATCTCCGGTAACAACGAGAGGATTGATCTCGGCAATAGAGCAATCTTTTTCGACAAAAGCTGTGTACAACGCGAGCATGAACTTAACGGCTTTGTTCACCAGTTCATTCGGAATCTGGATGCTGTAAGCCAGTTTACGCGCCTGGAACACTTGCAATCCAATAGCTGGATCAATGATTTCTTTGAAAATTTTCTCAGGTGTAGCTTCAGCTACTTCTTCAATCTCAGTACCGCCTTCTTCGGAAGCCATCATAACTACACGGCCTGTGGCACGGTCCACAACAACACCCACATAATACTCTTTGCGGATATCGCATCCTTCTTCAATCAAAAGACGTTTTACTTCTTTACCTTCTGGTCCAGTCTGGTGTGTCACCAATACTTTACCCAGAATTTCGGAAGCATAGGCACGAACTTCATCCGTGCTCTTCGCCACTTTTACACCGCCGGCTTTACCCCGGCCACCTGCGTGAATTTGCGCTTTAACAACAGTCACCGGACTGCCCAATGCCTCTGCGGCCGCAACCGCTTCATCGACTGTATAAGCAACCTTTCCGTTTGGAACGGTGACTCCATACTGTTTCAGTACTTCTTTTCCTTGATATTCATGGATATTCATTCTCGAATCCTCCTATCAACGTGACTGCAACAAGGCGGGTTGGTAGACTAACAAAAGACAAATGTTGACTATTTTCACTTAAACCCAATTCATTGTAACACGTTTTTAAAACGCTTTCCTTAAAAAAGTAATGCTTAATAGACAGTATTTTGATATGAGTATGATCCCATATTGTGAATGTTTGGGTATATATGGAAAAAACCCCGGCTAAAAGCCAAGGTTTCCTCGATACAAAGTTACATTTTATTTTTTGGTTGCGTTCATGTTGGTTTCGTGGACTTTTTCCAGTAATCCTTTGAACTGACCCAGCAAAGCTTCAAACTCCGTGCTGTTCAAACACGCGTCTCCCTGAATGGATGCAGGTATGGACAATGCCTTATTTCGAAGCTCACGGCCGGAGCCGGTTAGTGTAATTAATACTTTTCGTTCATCCTGAGCCGAGCGTTCGCGATTAATAAGTCCTGCCGACTGCAAACGTTTGAGAAGTGGTGTCAACGTTCCCGAGTCGAGATATAGCGCCTCCCCGATCTCCTTAACCGTACATTCCTCACGTTCCCACAATACCATCAACACCAAGTACTGGGAATACGTTACGCCGAGCACCTCCAGATAAGGCTGGTACATCTTCGTAATCTCACGTGAACAAGCATATATGGCAAAGCATAATTGGTTATCCAGCTTCAAACTGTCCGTCTGCATATGTCTTTCTCACCTGCCTATTGTGCATTCTATTCCTTATTACAAAGGAACTATAAATCTATCTTATCACAAATTAGAAAAAAAACAGAATAATTGAGCACAAATGATTTTACCTTTCAATTTAATTATGTTAAATTAGATTGTGTAAAATATAAATATGGATAGATGACCCACAGTCCATACTCATGATTTAACAACAATGATAGAAGAGCCCCTCGAACAGATTCACCCTTTCTAGAGCCGAATTTGATAACTATAATGCACGTTCATACTTAAAGCATTTTCACCAATGCTATCTAAAAATTTCTATCCAGAAACAAAATCCAGGGATCAGGAATGATGACTACAGCGATGATAATGACAGGTTGACTCCATGATTCCTTTTATATAAAATGCTTAGTAGAAGCTGAGGAAGCACCTTAATTCGTAGACTGGCCCGTGTTATGCGGAGTCAAGAATCGAGTGAGGTGTTTCTTTGTTATGTACGGAAAATTGCACAGTGCGTGTTTGTACGGAATTGATGGCGTTCTGATCGAGGTGGAAACCGATTTATCCAATGGTCTGCCACAGACGTCCATCATCGGGTTACCAGATTCAGCCATTCGTGAGGCCGTTGAACGTGTTCGTGCAGCAATTAAAAACTGTGGATATCAGTATCCGTTACAGCGGATTACAATCAATCTGGCCCCCGCTGATCTGCGCAAGGAAGGATCTTCCTTTGATCTTGCCATTGCTATTGGTTTACTTATGACAAGCGGTCAGCTAGTACTCCCTCCACAGGAACGGACATTAGTGGTTGGCGAACTGGCATTGGACGGTTCGATCAGGTCCGTGCCCGGCATTTTATCCATGGTGGATCTGGCCAAACGACAGGGCTTTACGTCCGTGCTCCTCCCTTTGGATAACGTGGAGGAAGCGTCGTTGATTCGAGGTATTCAAGTGTTTGGCATTCGCCATTTGCAAGATATCACCCCGGAAAACTTAGATCAATCTGCGAGTTCGGTTGGAGTGCCAATTAAAGCCAATGCTGGACCGGTCGTGTTAAAAAATTATTCTCACCTCGCTACTCCTATAACAGATAAGACTCAAAGGGTGGCCGACAGAAGGCCTAGACAAACGTCATTATACGCAGATGACTATAGCGATGTTCTGGGGCAGCATCATGTAAAACGCGCGCTTATGATTGCTGCAGCAGGCATGCATAACATATTGCTCGTTGGACCGCCAGGCACGGGCAAAACGATGTTAATCAAACGTCTGCCTTCCATCCTTCCTCCGTTGTCAGAAGATGAAGCATTGGAAGTCACCAAAGTATTAAGTGCCGCAGGCAAGTTGAAAGAAACGCCTCAAGGCCTGATTGCAGACAGACCTTTTCGCTCCCCACATCACACGATATCCACCTCCGGCCTGATTGGAGGCGGTGGTATCCCGAAACCGGGTGAAGTGAGCCTAGCCCACCGGGGTATATTGTTTCTGGATGAATTACCTGAATTCCAGCGCCAAGTGCTGGAGGTACTAAGGCAGCCGTTAGAGGATCGCACAGTAACGATTAGCCGGGCGCGTGCAGCATTCACATTTCCCGCCCAGTTTATGCTCGCATGTTCCATGAACCCCTGTCCCTGCGGATATTTGTCCGCTCATTCGGAGGAGCAGCGCTGTATATGCAGTCCGGCTCGTGTCGCCGCGTACCGAGCCAAAATTTCAGGACCATTGCTGGATCGTATCGATCTTCAGGTCGAGGTTCCTCCACCAGGCGAGTGGCGTAAATCAGCTGCTTCCCCTTCCTCTGAAGAAATGCAGGCAAAAGTGATCCACGCTCATCAAATTCAGGCTACACGTTATGCACAAAGTTCGGTTCGTTGGAATAGTCAGCTTTCGGGTACGCTTTTGCGACGAACGATCCATCTCCCCCAAGAAGCAGAGCAACTGTTAGAGCAAACGCTGCAAACGTTGAACTTGAGCATGCGTGCACATGATCGCATTATCAAGATGGCACAGACGATTGCCGATCTGGACCATGATGGTGAAATTATGACGGCTCATGTGGCTGAAGCCATACAGTATCGTCAACTCGATCTTAATTTATTTTGAGAAGCGTATGGAGGAAAGAACAGAACGTTTTACCCAAAAACAGTGAAATGGGCATGAACCTGTAGACAACGGAGGAAGATCGAGAAGGATTTCTTATGCAGGGCTACAATGCGGATATACCAACATGACAAAAAACGTACAAGCCCTATTTTTTCATGAAGAAAGGGACTTGTACGTTAATTTTCTAGAACTGATAGGGACTTGGCTGTAGCTACGTATTACAATAGTTCATTATTCAAAAAGAGTCAGTTTGTCCTTGGCTGGTGTACGTTCTTTGGCAGAAGGAATAACATCAGGATATCCCATATAGATCATACCTATAATCTTCTCACCCGCCTCTATGCCAAGAGGTTTGCGGAATTTGGGAGCGTACAGGAATGGCTTGGTCACCCAGAACGTACCAATGTCTTCACTCCAGGCTGCAAGCATAAAGTTCTGAACTAACGCACTGACCGCAGCGAAGTCTTCATCCCAAATATTCTGTCTTGGATCTTCCTCCAGTACAACAAGCATAACGGCTGGGACTTGCGTAATATTGGCTGAGAATTTGTTGTCTTCTCCCATTTCTGCATCGATGGCCTCAGCCAGCTTTTTGCGCCCATTTCCGGTAAACAACAAAAATCTCCAAGGTTCACGCAATTTATGATTAGGAGCCCAAACTGCCGTATCCAGCAACTCTATGATTTGCTGTGTAGGGACAGCTTCTTTCTTAAACTTTTTCACCGTGCGACGGTTTTGAATCGCATTTCTGACTTCATTTGTTGTTTTGGTAGCTTTACTCATCGGCCGTACCTCCCTGTTTATAATTATGATCTGTAACCGTAACGATGGTTTACGGTCTGGTACAATTCGTTTATGACAAATCAAAAGATTAAAACGCCAGATTACATTCTTGATTATACACCCTTCTGTTCATGAGATTCAAAGGGATGGCAGAGGTCATTACCGTAAGGTCATTAGGAACAGAAAAGACGACTGTTGAATCTTGATTCACCACGAGGGATCATCAAGTCAGAGCCGTCTTTTATTCTCATGTTATACATTCACATATCATATCAACGAGTAATCAATCGTAACTCTCCCCTTCAAACGTGCCATTCCCTTCAAATGTGCCATTAACAAAATCCATTTTGTTGTACTTCTCCTGGTTACCTGCAACATCTGTACTATAGTACTCTACCACCTTGACATCAGGGGCATAAAACTTGACGGGTCCTTCATAGTTCTTCCATTCTCCCCCATTGATTCGATATTGCGTTGTTTTTACGCCCGAACCTTTGACTTCGTCTGTTGCCTGTAGTCTGAATGTAAATCCTTTGATGTATAGCTTCCCATTAACTGTATCTGTTATAGGAACTAATCTGTATTTGGTTACAGGCGGCGTAATGTCTGCATCTTTCTTAAGTACGATATTAAACGTATTATGATCTCCTTGTACGAGGGTAACACTTTGGCTCGATTTTAAGTATCCGGTTGCCTCTCCCGTTATTGTTCTGATTCCTGTTGGCACGCGCTTAATAAAATAATTGCCTTTAGTATCTGTTGTTGCCGAACCTCCGGCATTAACTTTAGCCCCACTTATCGGATTACCCGCTTCATCAACAACCTTTCCTCGTACGTGTGCTGCTTCAGTCAAAACAACATCCAATCTTAAGGTTCCCCCCTCACGTACACCCAAGCGATCCTGTTCATATAACATATAATCATCGGCATCTACCCATATTGCAGTGTTCGGATTATAGGCGTAATCAATTCCTGTAACCGCATATCGACCTTGCTGATCAGTTTTCACTATACGATCCAAGACACTTGTTACTTTTATGCGCGCATCTGGAACAGGTCTGCCTGCCTGATCTTTGACTGTTCCCACAATCGTGGAAGGTTCATAAATACGAAAATCTAACTGTATTTGTTCTCCACCGGACAATCCGTAGGAGCCATAGTGTCTGTACGTCACATAACCCTCTGCTTCAACTACAAAAGTAATGTCCGTATTGTCTTCAACGGACTCTATAATACGATACCGTCCATTCCCATCCGTCTTCACGCTTTTCTCTGACGTATCCCCACGATAATTAAGCCAATACTTGACAGTAGCGTCCTTGACAGGTAATCCCTGACGATCAATCACTTTTCCTGATACACTTGCCTGGCTAGACGGATCGGCTGCATAAGAAACTCCGGAATACATGATTCCAAACAAAATGAAACATAAAGATAGTGTACTTAGTCGAATTATCCGTTTGATACTTTTATGCATTATCTCACTACACCTCACTATTTATTTTTATGGATCAAACATTCCTCTTTAGCCTCTTTAATTAACTGACCATAAGTTCAAGCTTCCAGAATTCTCCGTCCCAAACATATTGCCAAATCCCCTGTCCACCGTTCATGGTCTCACTGATATCCAGCACTTCCATCCGAGGGCACTCCCATACTTGTTTTACTGTGTTGTTCGAAGTATTCTGAAGCTCTTTCATACATCCCACCAACCTCTCTTTAAATTTCAACTTTCTTATTTTATTACAAATGATACATTTTGTATCTATAAATTTCTGAAATACAATGTTTTTATCATCCTGCTCTATCCTCTGTTTTGTGATTTCATAGTTAAATCAAAAAAAGCCGCAGCTCCTGTATGAAGAGGAACTACGGCTTTAGCATAATAACTAATTTCAAAACTAAAACAAATGCAATTATAACACATAATTAAACTTGTACTTTGAAATAACCTATGGATCCACATTAAAATGATACATTACGTATCTTTAATTACGACAACGACTTTGAGTGTAATGCTCAAAAAGCATTAATAATATGATTCACAGAGACCGTCTCTCCTGCTCGGTCAAGCATTACCGCAATTACATCAAAGCGGATCTGATGGTCTATCTCTCCTGTCATTTGCAAATAAACGGATGCGGTTGAACGCACCTGCTGCATTTTACGCATATCGACCGATTCCTGAGGTGTACCATACTGAGCGGCTCCACTTCTGCTTCTTACTTCTACAAAGACAATCAGGCCCTCACTGGAAGCAATGATATCAATCTCACCGCTACGGCAACGCCAGTTCTGTCTAATGATTCGATAGTCGTTCTCTCGCAACCAGTGACAAGCAGCTTCTTCGCCTAATCGTCCCTTCTGCTGTCGTGTAAGCCTCAGTTCCGACTCCTTGCCTGATCTATGTTCTACCATGACTCGTCTTCCTCACGTCCTGAAGCCAGTCGATCTGCACGATAGACATACGTTAGAACCTCTGCTACCAATTGATATAATTCTGCCGGAATTTGTTCATCCAGATCCAATTTGGAGAGCACTTCCACGAGTGCTGCATCCTCCTGAACAGCCACCCCGTTTTCCTTGGCTTTGTCCAGAATGGCTTCTGCCACTTTGCCGCGGCCCTTGGCTACAACAACGGGCGCTTCGCTCTCTCCAGGAACATATTTTAGGGCAACCGCTTTTTTGGAGAGCAGATCCGGTTGCGGCGACTCATCCTTCATACTTTCAAGTCCACCCCTTTGTAACGTTCAGGACTATAGTCCGAGGCCGTCATTTTCCGCTCCGCGCCCGGCTCCTGGCCCGCAGGCCACGGTTCCGTCTTGAAAGTTAGCAATTGATAGCCCAGCTTATCCAATGCCTGATGGATTACGTCTCGTCCACTCTCCAGGAGTGGTCCCATCCCTTCGCGATCATTCAATACACGCAGACTGACAATATTGTTAACCACATGTACATCTACCAGTGTAGGCCCAAGACTTTTCATATCCAGATCGAACCATAGACGACAGTTGGACGCATCCAATTCTCCGCGAGGTCCACGACGAGATTGAATTTGAACGGAAGCTGTTTCTTCCCCATCTGGTCCGGTAATCGGAATAAACCAATGCATCTGTGCAAATGTAGCGCTGCGATCTGTCGTCAGCAATAACTGCTGACCTGTCAGATATTGCACCGCTTGTCCGGCGGCATCCTTGAGCGCCGCCGGTGCACCGTCGCTGCTGGCAAGCTGCAGCAGCAGACCCTTCAGCGTGTCCGCATTTGCCGGACTCGCCGCATCCCCCACGCGCGGCTGCGCTGCCGCGCCGTGAACGGCCTGCTGCTCGTGCTCCGCACCGAGCAGCTTCAGCACGCGCCCCACCCACGGGTCCCCCCCGTGGGTGACAGGCGCGGGCACTGCCGCAGCTCCCGCAGGTGCTGCGGCACCACCGCCAGCCGGCGGCGCATCAGCGCCGGCTGGCAACGGCTGCGGCACGCCTCCGGCAGCCGCAGCCGCCTGGCCGCCCTGCGATGCAGGGGCGGCCCGTGCTGCCGCACCAGGCTGTGCCGGTGCGGCAGTGGACGCGCTGCGCAGGGCGTCCAGCAGCGCCAGCAGCTTGGGCGCCAGCTGCGCTGCCGTAGGCGCTGCTGGCGCCGCCTGGCCTGCTGCGGACGGAGTCCCCGCAGCAGCAGGCGTTTCAGCGCGGCCGTCAGTCCGACCGGCCGCGCCTGCTTCAGACTGGCCTGCATTTACACGGCCAGCCACAGATTCTGCTGCCGCCCCTGGTATACCCGGGCGGCTCCCAGCTTGGCCCGCGTCAGCCCCGCGCGGGCCCTCTCCAGGTATTCCGGTTCCAGACGGAATACCTCCGCCTCCTTTGCCAGCCGTTTCAATATTGCCGGCAATTGCCTTCGTCGCGGCTTCAGCATTTCCTGCTCCTCCGCCGGTCTGCAGGTTTCCTTTCACCGCATTAGCTGCATCCTCTGCCCCGCCATCCGTCATAGATATAGCTCCTGCCAATGCCGCTTGTCCTTGTTGCGTCGACAAAACAGGAGTTCCTGTTCCAGCTACCTGACGGCCATTACCTGATGTAGCCAACCCTTCTTCCATCTGCGCTGCATTCGGCAATACAGGCACACCAGCCACAACAGTTGGTTTCATGGCAGCCGATTGTTCTCCAGGCAATGCCGGTTTACCTGTTGTTTGAGTCAACATCGTTTCCAACTGATCAGCCAACCCGCTTAACAACTGATGCAGAGGGGGGCCAAACACCGTCTGATGTAATCCTTTTACCGTTTCCGCCGTAACCGGGAGACCACGCTGAAAAGCAATTCCCGTCGCCTGCACCCATTCTTCCACAGGTACCTGTGCAGGTTTGGCTGTCATCATATTTTGGACCATAGCCACATTATCCTTCGTTAGCGGCAATCCGCTACGCTGCATGGCAAGTAACAGTTCCCGATTTCCTTTCGTATCCGGCAGTCCTACATCCTTAAGCAGGTTGTTCAGCGAAGCTTGTGGCAGCTCAGCAAGTGTTCCCGCCATAGGTTTCATTACCGTTATGCCATTTTCACCTGGAGGCTGTACTTGAAGCAACGTGGTCTCACCCGGACGGAGTGGAGTCTCCAACTTGGCGCGCACCTGCACACCTTGAATCTGCAGAACCGCTTCTCCCCCATCATCGGATACACTAACGACGGAGCCACGAACCACCTGACCTTCCTTTAATTCAAGCGGTTTGGCATTGCCGGGCTTACTATCTCCCATTAACCCCTTAATCATGGAACCGATATTCAAATCTCTCCCCCTCCTTCCTTCAAGCCTCTGTTAAAACAACGATTGCTGCTCTCCAAGCAGATTGCCCAGAAAACTGCGCCGATGCATCGGGGTTGCCCCCAACGCCATAATTTGCTCCCGATGAACTTTTGTTGCATATCCTTTATGTATCGACAAACCATATTCCGGATATAACGTATCCCATTCTTCCTTACACAGCCGATCTCGCGTTACCTTGGCGATGATAGATGCCGCTGCGATCGATTGACTATTGGCGTCACCTTTAATAATGGACAGTTGAGGTACATTCAGATCCACCTTCTCGGCATCCACCAGCATATAATCTGGAAGTTCTCCCAATGCTTCAACAGCACGTTTCATCGCGAGTCTCGCAGCCTGCTTGATATTAAGGCGGTCAATCGTTTCTGCATCCGCATACCCGATTCCTACCGCCAGCGCCTTTTCCATAATGACGTCATATAGTGCATCACGTTTTTTCTCCGTCAATTTCTTGGAGTCATTCACACCTTCCAGAATGAGATCCTTCGGTAAAATAACCGCCGCTGCGACAACATCCCCAAACAAGCATCCCCGTCCTACCTCATCAATACCAGCTATACGTTCAAATCCACTCTCCCAATACTCCCGCTCGTAGAGCAATAGATCTCGAGGTTCACTGGCTTCTTTTTTCTTCCTCGGTCCAACCGGGGTATCCAGTAGATTCAACCCGATCTCTTCATTATTTTCACCCATAACACTCATCTCCTCTACCCACGCTTCTTCTGCATGCGTATCACTTACAACTTTTTATAATATAGACGTAGATTCTCTGTCTTTGTTCTGTACAACCTGTATCTCTTAGCAAAACTTTTCCTTGAGGTTTACAACAATAAAGATAGTGATGTCTTCATTTATCGGTATTTGATGGTTTAAATTGAATATATCAGACCTCGTCTAATCTAAATTGCACCACCATTTATCATAGCACGATTTTGACACACCTGATATATAGGTCAGGCAATTCCATTAAGCGTACTCTTCTTCAATCCTCTTCCATTTTTATCGTTTTTAACGCCATTTCCGTTTCTACTTCCGAGTTTTGATACAAAAAAAAACGACCGCTCCCGGTAATCCGGTAACGGCCGCTTCTTTCGGCACGTGTATATATGAAATGAACAGATGAGGATGGTGATCTTCATCGTGTAGAGTCCATTTTTTAATAAGGAGCTTCCATGGAGAAACGTCCCATTTTACCCGCTCGCAGTTCTCGCAGAAATGCTCGCGATGCCTTTTCCAGATCAATACGTCCACCGCTTACAACACAACCACGGACACGACCCACTTGTTCCATAATCGCAATAACACTGTCTGAATCATCTGCATCCTTGGAAAACTCCTGAAGTCCGTATCTCTCTTCCAGAGCGTCCCAGTAATAACGCATCAGGTAGCTGATTCCAAAAAAGGCGATATCCTCTGCATTCAGAATTTCCTCTTTGATCGCACCTGTTACGGCAAGACGATAACCTACATTCTGATCTTCGAACTTGGGCCAAAGAATACCTGGAGTATCCAATAGCTCCATTTCTTTGCCTACCTTGATCCACTGTTGCCCCTTCGTGACACCAGGACGATCTCCTGTTAACGCAATACTCCGTCCAGCCAGTCGGTTAATCAGGGTTGATTTACCAACATTCGGAATACCCACAATCAATCCACGAACCGCACGAGGGTTAATTCCTTTGGCAATTTGACGATCAATTTTTTCTTTCAGAAGAAGCTTCGCCTGTACTGGAATGTCTTTAACATTGGTGCCTGTCGAGGCATCCACAGGAAAGGCGGTAATTCCTTCTTTTTTGAAATATTCGATCCACTCTTGCGTCACTTTAGCATCTGCCAAATCCGATTTGTTCAACAAAATCATCCGGGGTTTGTCCAGCAATATTTCGTCAATCATCGGATTACGGCTGGAGACAGGCAGACGGGCATCCAATAGTTCGATGACCACGTCGATGAGCTTTAACTTATCCTGAATCTGGCGTCTGGCTCGAGTCATATGACCTGGAAACCATTGTATCGTCACCTTGTCTTCACCTCATTATTTGCTTCAATTTCAGTGGTTGATCCACTTAATCTCACCGATCGGCCAGAAAATCACATCTGCACGACCAATAATATCTTCCAACGAAACATAACCGATCATACGGCTGTCTGTACTATTTGGACGGTTGTCTCCCATAACAAACACATGACCTGCCGGCACTTTGCCATCAGGGAACTGCTCATTCGGGAAATCCTTCACATTATATGTTCCACCATTCGCTTCAGCAGCATCAATGGCTCCTTGAATATACGTTTCATCAACCTTTTTACCGTTAACCATCACGGTATCGTCCTGAACCTCCACCGTATCACCTTCTACAGCAATAACACGTTTAATGAAATCTCGACCTTCGGTTGGTACGTGGAAGACGATAACCTCACCGCGCTTCGGTTCTCTGATATCATATAAGATTTCGTTGACGATCACCCGTTCACCCGTTTCAAAGTTAGGCTGCATGGACGGTCCGTCCACAACAAACGGTTTGAAGAGCAACCACCGAATCAGAATGACGAGAACTAATGCGATAACGATGGCTTTAAGCCATTCAACAATTTCATTTTTAGCTTTTTTGGATCGACTGTCTTTTTCTTCGGCAGGATTTCCCCGGTCATGTTGAACTTCTTGTTCCATTCAAGATCTTCCTCTCTTCACAGTACATGTTTATAGCAGTACACACATCCAGCATTCTGCATCGTTCCAATAACTCAATGGATGGATACAAAACATTTACATCAGTTATGTAATCTTTCACCAAGCATTACAGTACATTTAATCCACAATTCAAATGCCTTCAAGAGGTTGTTCAAAAAGTCGGTACTGAAACCGGTCTTTTGAACACACACTTCAATAACTGATTTTACAAGCCTCCCGGACTATTCCCTGCATGTGTTGCCATACCATTTTACTCGGAAGTGTACCTCCGGTTCAACTTTTCCCGGACAAAAACGAAAAGGGCTTGTCTCCAAGCCCTTCCCGGTATCCGTTATATTAACGAATTTCTTTAATTCTCGCTGCTTTACCGCGTAGTTCACGAAGATAATAAAGCTTCGCACGACGCACTTTACCACGGCGAGCCACTTCGATTCTATCGATTTTAGGGGAATGAAGCGGGAAAGCTCTTTCCACACCTACACCGTAAGAAATTTTACGAACTGTAAAAGTCTCACTGATTCCACCACCACGGCGTTTAATCACAACACCTTCGAACAATTGGATACGCTCACGAGTTCCCTCGATTACCTTAACGTGCACTTTCAAAGTGTCACCAGGACGAAAACTCGGAATATCCTTACGAAGTTGTTCTTGTGTAATCGCTTGAACGATATTCATCTATGACTCCCTCCTTCCGTACAGGCGTTCATACTTCTTCCAGAGATCACCTTGTCTCCTTCATTATCCATAGAGGACCGCCGTATTCCACATAACAGACTTATTGTATCACGCAGCATATCAAAACACAAGACAAATTAAACAAAATGCCTATTGTTCAATCTGCCGCTTTGAAACTCATCCATCACATGTAGACTTCATTCTTAAATACATTCTCCCACATGACAGTTTATGAACACTCTCTTCGGCATGCCAACCTGATACAGGAAAAAATAATGTAACCTCCCGTACAGAAATATCGTCTATGATATAACTTAATGACACTTCAAAGGAGAACCCAAAGACTCATGAAATATTGGAAAAAGATCACGCTTGCTGTACTCGCCATGCTCACATGCTCCATTACACTGTATGCATATGCCGTAACTCATCCGACGAATGCCATGTCACACAAAGCCTGTACCTCCTGGGATATGGTCAAAGGCAAAGCATTCCAGCTATCACATACTGACTTCTCTAGCCAACCTACGCTGGATCGTTCTGCCTTCAAGATTGAACAAGGTACCGCTACAGAAGTGCCTGTACTGATGTATCATTACATAGAGCCCAAACTGAACAATCACGAAACAGGTAATAAATCCATCATTAATCTGGAGGATTTCGAGCAAAATATGAAATACCTGCACGATGAAGGCTACCGTACGATTACACTGGATCAGCTCGAACAATATGTCAACGGGAAGATCTCCTTACCACAAAAGTCCATTGTAATTACCTTTGATGATGGTTACCAGAACAATTATACGTTAGCTTACCCTGTGCTTCAAAAATATAATTTCCACGCCTCGCTGTTTGTCATAGGCAGTAAAATTCAGGAGCAACCTTCGGAATTTGATCCCGCCATTAACAGTTTCATCTCCAAGCCAGAGATGCAGGCGGCAACTGACGTATTTGAATTCAACAGCCATACCTATAACCTGCATCACAAGGGATTTATCCGCTGTGGCAACAGTGTTCCTGTCGGTCTGGACACTAGTCTTCTGGATGATGATATCCAGCAAATGAAGCAAACCGGAATAGACACACCTTATCTGGCCTATCCTTTTGGCTATACCAGTACACAGATGATCTACAAGTTACAGCAACATGGATATCGTATGGCCTTTACCGTAAAGTCTGGATTTGTGCATCCAGGAGATCCTCCCATGAAGCTACCTCGCTTGACGGTCACGACCGGTACTGACCTGGCGTCCTTGCTTCAGCCCGAATCCAGTCCGCAGAACGGATTAGCTGCATCGCGGAATGACCAATGAAACCTAGATTTAAACTTCACCGCCGGGATACAGAGTCGAGCTATACAGCCTTTTAAGCTGTGGCTTGGCTCTTTTTGCATCAGTAAGTGATAATGTCATCGGAGAGCTGGAATACATCACTGCTTCTTGTGCGTCATAGATGATGATCTGTTCTTTCCCCGTCTGAACCAGGTCTGCATGCACCACATATCCCTCTTTCGGGAATTGAGTAACCGTTTTCATGTCTCCATCTACCAAAGAAGGCAACACATCTCCACCTCGGCGATACGCCAAAATATAATCAAGTCCACCTTCATCCCAGTTACATACAGGCTCTATAATCGTTAACCATCCACGAGTCGTGCGATTTTCTTTCCATATTTCTTTTCCGTCACGATCCAGCATGAACATTCCATCCTTACCGTTCTCATCCCCCCGGATAATCCGGTCCAAGCCTGCAATCTGTAACCCTTCCATTCCAGTACAAAAATGGCCCAGCGCAATATGCTGTGATTCAATCGAATCTTCATAACGCCATTTCTCATTACCATAGCGGTCCATCATGACCGTGACGCTGCCACCAATAACAACCTCGACTTGCCCATCACCGTCAACATCTCCAAACCAAATACAGTCGGCATGATCATCCAGATTCTTACAAGACCATAACAACGTCCCATCATGATCCAGCATGTCATATCCGGCCATCACTTCATCCTTACCGTCTCCATCAATATCATATACCCATGGAAAATGCCCCGGATTCCCTTCATGCTTCCATAACAAATTAAATTCATGGTCGAGTGCCCATAACGTCTTATAGCGGTCTTTCAGTATAATGTCCATTTTCTGCTGCTTACCCGTCAGGTTGGCGAGAATAATGCAATCATGTGCTTCATTACCTGGCAGATCATGTGTTTCTTTGATCTCTCCAGTCTCGCCATTCAACACGAGAAATTGTTTGTCCATGACACACAATATTTCATTATTTCCGTCACCATCCCAATCTGCGATCTGAGCGGGATAGTCTGAGCCTGGACCGCCTGCATTCGGATCAGGTGTTCCCACCTGCCATAGTAATGTTCCTTCCAGATCAAACGCAGTCAAGCAGCAGACCTGATGCGGAACATACCGATCGTCTATGCCCCCATCTGCCTGTACCAGCAATATCTCAAGTCTGCCGTCCCCATTCAGATCTCCCAAAAGCATTTTGCACCGTTCTCCGGCCTGGCTAATATCTACTTTGGCGATTTCATAAGGCTGATGTTTCATAACCTTCCTCCTCAGCGTATCTTTGTTATTCAAATCCAGCTGAGTTCACCATAAAGAAAACCCCTTATTTTTACAACCCTATTATGTGGTCATGCAAAAATGTTCAAAGCTGCAAGAAAGTACTCACGTCAACAAGAACCGTTTTAAACGAATGATTCATACCCACTCTAAGAACTCAAGACGATTGCCAAAAGGATCATTTATATAGAATCGTCGTACACCTTCATCTAGCCTTGCTTCGTCATCGACAATATGAATATGGTTATGATTTAGATGATCACGCAACTGATCCAAATGTTGTACATGAAAGGCCGGATGAGCTTTTGTAGCGGGAATGAAATCTTTTTGTACACCAATATGCACTTGGTGTCTGCCACAATCGAACCATACACCACCCCGTTTTCTTAGAGCTTCAGGTTTGGGAATCTCGGTCCATCCCAATACATTATTGAAAAAATGACGCGCCTCCGCCTCACAACCTTCTGGTGCTGCGAGCTGAATATGATCAAGACCAATAATATTGTAAGTCATTCATACACCCCCTCCTGTTTCAATTAATGAAACTTAGTTTTAAAATATATCTATATTTTATAGGATGGACCAATCGAAATCCAGCTCTCTTCTTACAATATAAATAAAAAAAGCCAACCTGTGGTATCAAGGTTAGCTTTTCGAACTCTAAAAAAAGATATATTTACGTGTTCATACGATGCATATTACTCAATGTTATTTTCACGGTTTGAGCGTATCTTTTTCAACCAAATTCGCTCTTTGTCCGTCAAGTCGGCCGTTTCCAACATCTCTGGTCTACGCTCTAGCGTACGAAGCAAAGATTGTTCTCTACGCCACGCCTCAATGTTCAGGTGATGTCCTGACAACAGCATATCCGGCACTTTCATGCCCCTAAACTCGGGTGGGCGTGTGTAATGTGGATATTCCAGGAGTCCGGTGCTGAATGAATCGGTTACTGCGCTTGTCTCATTGCCAAGCACACCGGGGATAAGACGTACGATGCTGTCAATCGCAACCATAGCAGGCAACTCCCCACCCGTGAGTACGTAATCACCAATGGATAGTTCATCCGTCACGAGAAATTCGCGGATTCGCTCATCGTAACCTTCATAATGTCCGCATATAAAAATCAGATGATCTTCCTGTACAAGTTCTTCTGCTTTTTTCTGTGTAAACGTCTCACCTTGCGGACACATTAAAATGATACGTGGAGCTTTCATCGTTGCCGCGGCTTCTCCGCGTTGCTCCAGCACATCTTCAACAGCAGCAAAGATCGGATCTGGTTTCAGCACCATGCCTCCACCCCCACCGTAAGGAGCATCATCGACCGTATTGTGCTTATTGGTCGCATAATTACGGAAGTTGGTTGCACCGAGGGACACCAGCCCCTTCGTTTGGGCTTTACCCAAAATGCTTGCTCCGAATACGCCGTCAAACATCTCCGGGAATAATGTTAATACATCCACTTTCATGTTACAGCAGTCCTTCCATCAGATGAATCTTCACTTGCTGCTGTTCGATGTCCACATCAAGTACTACATCATCAATAACAGGAATCAGTACTTCTTTGCCTGCTGGCGTTTTGACAACCCATACATCATTGGCACCTGGAGTCAAAATTTCAGAGATGGTTCCAAGCGTTTCACCCTCTTCAGTGATGACAGAACACCCAACGATTTGATGGAAGTAGTATTCACCTTCCTCCAGTTCAGCCAGGTTCTCTTTCAACACTTTGGCCATGCCGCCTTTAAACTTCTCGACTTCATTAATATTGCCATACTCTTTCAGACGAAGAATATACATATTCTTATGCAAACGTGAAGATTCCACGTTGACCATGACTGGATGATTATCTGGTGTAAAGAAAAACAACTCTGCATTTTTCGCGAAACGCACTTCCGGGAAATCAGTTAAAGGCATGATTCTTACCTCGCCGCGAATTCCATGCGTATTGACGATTTTACCTACATTCATAAACTCTGCCATATTTCCTCCTATGAAATTAAATCAAACTAAACAGCTACTTCGACTCTCGTATGATCGTTCCGGCGACGGTTCGTTCTTTCGATCGCTGTTACCCCCTCATTTTTCAAACTTACTTTAAAAGGTGAAAATGAGGTGATAAAGGCGAACGCTAACGCTTCTCCAGAATCGATCCCGTCCCCTGCACTGCTACGAAGTCACTCATACCCAAAAATATTTTAATTCAATATCTAATCCAACATATTAAGTTCAGCATGCACGAAAAGGGGCTAGGACATGCATCCTAACCCCCTTTCGTATATCTTTAAGATATGATATCAACGGTAACCCGTTTATCCATCTTAACTGCTGCTGATGTGACGACCGTGCGAAGAGATTTTGCGATTCGTCCCTGTTTACCAATTACCTTCCCAACATCGTCGGGATGAACAGTTAACTCATAAACGACAAGCCGGTCTTTCTCAACCGTCCGAACCGTCACATCTTCCGGATGATCGACCAAAGCCTTAGCAATTATGCTTACTAATTCTTCCATAGATGACCCTCCGAATCAGCACTTTATTTAGATAATTTAGACTCGTGGAACTTCTTCATCACGCCCGCTTTGCTAAGCAAGTTGCGGACAGTGTCAGATGCTTGTGCACCGTTTTGAAGCCATGCCAATGCTTTATCTTCATCGATCTTAACAACAGCCGGTTGTTCAACCGGGTTGTAGTAACCGATCTCCTCGATAAAACGACCGTCACGTGGGGAACGGGAATCCGATACCACTACGCGGTAGAAAGGAGCTTTGTGAGCACCCATACGTTTCAGACGAATACGAACTGCCATTTGAAAATTCACCTCCTTCAATGAAATCTGTATATGATTTAGCTTCGCTTAATTAACGGAAAGGAAACTTCATTCCTTTACCCATACCTTTAAGCTGCTTCATAGCTTTATTTTTACCGCCTTTAGGTCCCATCATATCCGAGAACTGTTTCATCATGCGGCGCATCTCATCAAACTGCTTGATCAGACGATTTACTTCAGCCAGAGATGTTCCGCTACCCGTAGCAATACGCTTCCGGCGGCTATGGTTGATCATGTCCGGGTTTCGTTTCTCTTCGGTCGTCATAGAGTAGACGATCGCTTCGATCCGGCCCATCTGTTTATCATCAACCTTCAAGTCTTTGGCTTGTTTCATCTTGCCCATGCCAGGAATCATATCCATGATCTGATCGATTGGTCCCAACTTTTTCACTTGATCCATCTGCTCCAGGAAATCTTCAAACGTGAATTCTGCATTACGCATCTTCCGTTCCATTTCCTTGGCTTTATCGGTATCAATGTTTAATTGAGCTTTCTCAATCAGAGATAACATATCACCCATACCGAGAATCCGTGAAGCCATACGTTCCGGATGGAACGGCTCCAAAGCGTCAAGTTTCTCTCCAAGGGAAGCAAACTTGATTGGACAACCCGTAACTGCTTTGACGGAAAGTGCGGCACCACCACGAGTGTCGCCATCCAGCTTCGTCAAGACAACCCCGGTCAGATTAAGTTGCTGATTAAAGTGTTCTGCTACGTTAACCGCATCCTGACCTGTCATACTGTCTACGACAAGCAGTACTTCATCCGGATTCACTACGCTGTGAATCTGGCGAAGCTCTTCCATCAGCTCTTCATCGACATGCAGACGTCCAGCCGTATCGATAATGACATAGTCATTACCGTTATCTTTGGCATGTTGAAGACCTTGACGTGCTATCTCAACAGGGCTTGTCTGATCTCCCAGTGTGAATACCGGCGCTTTGATCTGCTCGCCGAGTACTTGCAACTGTTTGATCGCTGCCGGACGATAAATATCCCCTGCAACAAGCAATGGTCTGCTGTTTTGCTTTTGCAGCATTTTAGCCAGTTTACCCGATGTGGTTGTTTTACCAGCACCCTGCAAACCAACCATCATCAGCACCGTAGGCGGTTTGTTCGCTTTAGCCAGTTTCGCTTGGCTTCCGCCCATCAAATCCGTCAATTCCTTGTTAACGATGTCGATGATGACCATTCCTGGCGTGAAGCTCTCCATCACTTCTTTGCCAACAGCCTTCTCTTTCACCTTGGCGATGAATTCCTTGACCACTTTGAAGTTTACATCCGCTTCGAGCAATGCCAGACGTACCTCGCGCATAGCTTCGGCTACATCCTCATCAGACACCTTGCCTTTGCCGCGCAGCTTGCTGAACACATTCTGTAATCGGGTCGTTAATCCTTCAAATGCCATGATCCCACCTCCTTAAGCTTTAATACTGTTTTCCAGACCGATACGTTCCGCTCAACCAAAGTTTCATTCACTAAGCTGAGCAACGATATCGTGTATTTGTTTGTTGTTATCAATGGAGACGCCTGCGCGTTCCAATGCATTTTGCAAATCTTCAAGATTGCGATTACGCCGTTCATGCTTTTCCAGCAAGCCCAGCTTGCTTTCGTAATTTTCCAGCACTTGTTCGGCACGCTTGATATGCTCGTATACCGCCTGGCGGCTGATCTCAAACTCGGCTGCAATTTCACCAAGTGAAAAATCGTCATGAAAGTAATACTTTAGAAAAGTCTGCTGTTTCTCGGTAAGTAACAATTCATAAAAAGCAAACAGCAAGTTAATCCGGTTTGTCTTCTCAAGCCGGTTTTCTTGACTCACATCGGGGCACTCCCTTCGTCAAGGAAAAACACTTTACACTCTTGCAACGTTCCTAATAATACCTAAAACAAATCAGGTTGTCAAGCAAAAATACTTGTCACAATAAAAACAGCTCTAATGACGTCCCATTTCGCTGCTAAACAGGTAGTTTCTACCCTTTTTCATAACAAGCAATCCCGATCTGTACCTCCACGCTCCACCTCTATGTAGAAGAAAAACGAATGCGTCTCAACCAATGGAGATGCATCCGTTTATGGTGTTCTAGCGAAGTGGTGTCAGGTACAGCAGTACCATGAAGAAATGAAGAATACTGCCTGCTAGCACAAAGAGATGCCAAATCGCATGGTGATAAGGAAATCCACGCCACACATAAAATAGCGTCCCCAGTGTATACATCAGACCTCCAGCAACCAGCAACACGATTCCGCCAGTAGGAATGGCAGCCATAAGCGGTTGCCAGGCAATAACGATGAGCCAGCCCATCGCGATATAGAAAATGGTAGACATGAATAGAAACTTTTTCGTAAAGAACGCCTTAAAAATCACGCCGAACAATGCGATTCCCCAGATTATACCAAACAGGGTCCATCCAAGTGTGCCGCGAACTGCAATAAACAAAAGCGGAGTATATGATCCCGCAATGAACAAATAAATGGATGAATGGTCGAAAATCTCGAATAAATCTTTCACTTTTCCATCTTTCCATGCATGTACGAGTGTTGAGCTCGTATAGAGCAGCAGCATGGTGATCCCGTAGATCGTGAAACTGACCACATGCCAAGCCGTGCCTTTGATACTTGAAAATACAATTAATAGCACCAGTGCAGCTACACTGAGTGCAGCGCCGATTCCATGTGTCACCGCATTGGCGACTTCTTCACGGCGTGAATAGGTATAAGTATTGGCCATTTCAACCGTCCTTTCTAACCCTACAGCATTGCCTTCTATATTCCCATTATACACGTATTGCCAGTGACTTTACACGTGACACTTATCACGTATATCACTGGCAATACGGCTAACGCTACTCATTTATTCCATTTATTAAGATCTAGGAATTAGCTTCCTCTTCTTCAGCACCTTCAGGTGACTGTTCCTGGATCAATCCGGCAAACAAGGCATGCACGAATTGCTCCGAATCGAACGGCTGCAGATCGTCAATCTTCTCACCCAGTCCCACGAGTTTCACTGGCAGGTCCAGTTCCTGACGGATCGCAACAACGATCCCACCCTTAGCTGTTCCATCCAGTTTTGTCAGTACCAGACCAGTCACGCCGCTTTTCTCACCGAAAAGTTTAGCCTGATTCAAGGCATTTTGACCTGTTGTTGCATCGAGTACCATCAGTACTTCATGCGGAGCTTCCGGAATTTCACGCTGAATGACACGATAGATCTTGTTAAGCTCGTCCATCAGGTTCGATTTATTTTGCAGACGACCTGCTGTATCACAGAGGAGAACATCTGCGCCCCGTTGTTTTGCTGCCTGTACCGCATCATACATAACAGCTGCTGGATCAGAACCGGACTGCTGCTTGATCACATCGACACCGGCACGTTGTCCCCATACTTCCAGCTGTTCGATAGCTCCCGCACGGAACGTATCTCCGGCTGCCATGATGACTTTTTTACCTTGCTGTTTAAAGCGATGAGCCAGCTTGCCAATCGTTGTTGTTTTACCAACACCGTTAACGCCAACGAACAGAATGACGGTAATACCATCCGGGTTCATTTTCAGTTCGTTATTCTGTTCACCACGAAGAAGATCCGTCAGTTTCTCGGACAATAAAGGCTGCAGTTCAGCCGCGTCCTCAATTTTACGTTTTTTCACCTCAACGCGCAGGTCTTCGATCAGGTTCATGACCGTATTCACGCCAACGTCTGCTCCAATCAGAATCTCTTCCAATTCTTCATAGAACTCTTCATCAATTTTTTTGCGGCGGATAACGAGATCCGACACTTTTTCCACAAGCCCTTTACGTGTCTTTTCCAATCCATCCTTGAACTGTTTGGTGACCGACTCCGTTTTGCTTGCAATGCTGTCTCTCAGCTTCTTAAAAAAACTCATAAAGCCCCTCCATCGTGTACATAATCTAAGCGCATTTGCAAAAATGCTCAATCTAAATGATTTTCAATGATTACAATGAGTTCATGTGTCTCGCAGGTTTGGATCAGATCAGGCAATTACAGCTTCCTCATCTTCCAGTTTAACCGAAACAAGCTTGGATACGCCGCCCTCTTCCATGGTAACACCGTACAATACATCCGCTTCTTCCATTGTACCTTTACGATGGGTAACAACGATGAACTGAGTTTGTTCGGAGAACTCACGCAAGTACTGGGCAAAACGTACCACGTTGGCTTCGTCCAACGCTGCCTCAACTTCATCCAGCACGCAGAATGGTACAGGTTTGACATGCAGGATGGCAAATAACAGAGCCATCGCCGTCAAAGCCCGCTCCCCACCAGATAACAGTTGCAGGTTTTGCAGTTTCTTGCCTGGTGGCTGGGCCACAATATCTATTCCCGTTTCAAGCAAGCGCTCCGGGTCCATCAGAACAAGGTCAGCACGTCCCCCGCCAAACAGCTTAGTAAACACGGTACCGAACTCACGGCGGATCGCATCAAACGTGATCTTGAATCGCTTCGCCATCTCGTCTTCCATTTCCCGAATAACCTGATACAACGTTGTTTTAGCTTCCACCAGGTCATTCTTCTGTTCACTCAGGAACTCATAACGCTCATTGACCCGCTGGAACTCCTCAATCGCTCCCAGGTTAACCTCACCCAGGGCGGATATGCTGCGCTTGAGCTTCTGTACCTCTGCCTGTGTATGCTCCACATCTTCCGGTACAGGATAACGCTCTTTGGCGAGCTCATAGCCCAGTTCGTATTCATCCGTCAGCTTCCGCAGTATATTTTCCAACTCAACATCCAGCCGGTTCACGGAAATTTCCGTCTGTCGCATCTGCTCTTCCACCGCTTTCAACTGCATGCGCTGTTCCTTCGTTTCGCTCTCGGCAAGCTCAAGCTTCTTCGACAACTCACTTCGGGCAGCACGTTTGAAGTCCAACTCCTGGGAAGCTTCCGCTTTTTTCAGCTTGTACTGGTTCAGATCTTCAATCTGCTTGACACTCTCGGTCTGTGTTTTCTTGAGATCTGCTTCCATCGAAGCCAGCAACGTGCGATTCTGACGAAGATCTTTCACCAGCGACTCCACTTCCCGCTCCAGACGCCGCAATTGTTCCCCATTGGAGAATCGCTCCTGATCGAGCTTACCTTCGCGCACTTTCAATTCGGTGAGTTGGCTCTGCAATTCCTCCTTCGCGGATTCATTGGCTTTCCGAGCAAACTCAGCTGCATGAATGGCACGATGCGTTGCTTTTTCTTCCTCTTCAAGCTGCTCTAACTTCTTCACAGCAACGATGCGAGCTGTATCCAGCTCTTTGATCTCTTCGGTGAACCCGCTCTTCTCCTGACCTGCAACAGCAACCTGTTCAAGCACATGTCGAAGCTCATGCTCTACCTGCTTCATTTCCATCGAAGCCTGCTGTTCTGCATTTCGGGTATCGTCACCGGACTGACGAAGTTCGTCCAGTTTGTCCTGACACTGCTCCAGTTGAACTTTTACATCATCCACACTGCGATGCAGCTTCACGATCTGATTTTCGGTATCCAAAATATCCTGGTCGAGCTGGTCCAGCTGCCGTTTACGACTGAGCAGACTCACATTTTTCTTATGCTGGCTACCACCGGTCATGGAACCACCCGCATTAACCACGTCGCCTTCAAGCGTCACGACCCGGAAACGATACTGGCATCGAGCCGCAATTTTATTCGCGACCTCCAGCGTTTCGGCAATGATAACATTACCGAGCAGGCTACCAATGATCGAAGCATACTTGGATTCGAATTGTACGAGATCAGCACCGATCCCCACAAAGCCCTCCATGCCTTCGATCATGGAACGTTCAGCCGCTCCAATGGCACGTGGACGAATGACATCCAGAGGCAGGAACGTTGCCCGGCCCAATTGACGTTGCTTCAGAAAAGCAATCGCCTGTCTTGAAACTGATTCATTTTCCATGACCACATGTTGCAAAGATGCGCCCATCGCTGTCTCTACTGCAAGTTCGATCTTCTCAGGAACTTTAACGAGTTCAGCCACAGCTCCATGAACACCGTTTAGTGTGCCTTTGCGTGAAGCCTTGAGAACCTCCTTGACACCCAGCATAAATCCGTCAAAATCATCCTGCATCTCTTTCATCGTATCGCGGCGGGAGACCTGAGCTTCACGTTTCTGTTCCCATTTACGGACTGTGCCCCGACTTTCTTCCAACAGCTTCTGCAGCGACTGGAGTCGTTCACTTTCCGTAATGTAGCCACCACGTAGATCACTGATTTCTTTGCCCAAGCGAACAACTTTTTTCTCAATGTCCGCTTTGCGACTCTCCAGTGTTTCCTTCTGATCTTCCCATTTGCCCGATTCCTCAACCGCGCGATTCATTCTGCGCTCCAGCGTTTCTTTCTGCTGGTCCACGTAACGAATTTCATTTCGTGTCTGGGCCATCTGATTCATTAGCTCCAGCAAGTTGCCTTTGAGGCTTTCCTCTTGCTGCTGGCTAATGCCACCTGTGACACCGATGAGTTTGGCCTCTTCCTGCGACAACTGATTTCTCACATCATTCAGTTCATGCTCAAGCTTGCCAAACTTCTCACGCAGTGCAAGGAGCTCGGTTTCCCGTTGGGAATGTCTCTCTTCACTGGCGGCAAGCGTTACTTTGAGCTGCTCCTGATTCGTTTGAAGATGGTGCGAGCGTTCTTTGAGCAGTTCCCCAAGCCCTTCACTTTTCTCCGTCGCTTCACTGAATTGTAATAATGCGGATTGCAGTTGCTCTGTCTCTGTTTCCAGGATACGCAGCGCATTCCTATCATTTTCCAGCTTGGCATCATGCGTAGAGACAATGGCGGCCAGTCCAACCTCTTCCTGTTTTAGCGATTGCAGCCTTTCGTTCGCCTTACTCCAGGAAGCATGAATCTGTTCGATCTGGTACACATACATCGAGATCTCCTGCGATTTGAGCTGTGAACGAAGTTCCTTATAGTGGATGGCTTTCTCCGATTGTTCCTTAAGCGGTCCAATCTGATCTTCCAACTCGGTCACGAGATCATGAATCCGCAGCAAATTCTGCTCTGTCTCATCCAGTTTGCGCGTAGCATCCCGCTTGCGGGATTTATATTTAACGATACCTGAAGCCTCTTCAAAAATGCCCCTGCGATCCTCTGAACGGGTACTCAGAATCTCTTCGATTCGCCCCTGTCCAATAATCGAGTAGGCCTCTTTACCAATGCCGGTATCCATAAACAACTCCGTGATATCCTTCAAACGACAAGATTGTTTGTTGATAAAATACTCACTATCTCCACTGCGATGTACACGACGAGTTACCGTCACTTCACCGAAATCCAATGCAAGTGCGTGATCCTCGTTATCGAGCGTTAGCGAAACTTCGCCGAAATTAACAGCCTTCCGTGCGTCACTGCCTGCAAAAATGATATCTTCCATCTTGCCACCACGCAGCGACTTGGCACTTTGTTCCCCCAGAACCCAGCGGATTCCGTCCGATATATTACTCTTACCACTTCCGTTCGGACCTACAACAGCCGTAATGCCACGAACGAATTCCATCTCCGTTTTGTCGGCGAATGACTTGAATCCACCCAATTCAATCCGTTTTAAAAACATAGGGTTTCTCGTCACCTCCTCTTGCAAATTTCAAGTATTGCATTCCAGCGCCTAAATGAATTGAACCATTGCTATTACACATGATCACTCCAATTGCAGTACCATACTCCGATCGCTCTTATCCCCAGATTTTCTTTATTCCCTTATCCAAGGGAAAAATCCGTTGATAAATGCGGAGCATATGCTTCCGATGTAGCTTTCTTTCAGAAAGCTTTTAGCTTCGCTTCTTCAGATTGGTTCTGCACTCTTCATTTTGTGTAAAATAAGATTCAACATATTTAGTTAACGATCAGGCTAACTCCCCCTGAACCTCTTTACAAAAAAAAGAGCAAAAAGCAGTCCGGCCGATTACTTCCGCCGGGGCGGACCCGCGGGCTGCTCTTTGCTCTTCGTTTGTCTATGCGCTATCGGTTAAGCTCCGGCTTCCGGAAGCTTCAAACGATCAAGTGCTGCAGATGCAGCCTGTTGTTCCGCTTCCTTTTTGGAACGCCCTGTACCTCTGCCAAGCCGTTCTTGACCCATATGGACCTCCGAGACAAACTCACGTTCATGGGCAGGTCCCCGTTCCTCAACGATACGGTATTCCAAAGCTCCCATATTGTGATGCTGAGTAAGTTCCTGCAGTTCCGTTTTGTAATCACTCATTTGCAGCTTGCTGCCCAGAACGATTAATGGGAAGACATGCTGGTCAAGAAATGTCCGAACAGGCGCAAGCCCCTGATCCAGATACAATGCACCAATGAAAGATTCAAACACATCTGCCAGCAAAGCCGGCCGTGTCCGGCCTCCAGTTAGTTCCTCACCTTTACCAAGAAGTACATACTGCCCAAAACCCAACGCTTCAGCAAATTTGACGAGGGAAGGCTCACAGACAATGGATGCCCGCAGCTTAGTTAATTCACCTTCCGGACGGTTAGGATACAAATGATACAAGTATTCCGATACAGTCAGTTCCAGCACGGCATCGCCCAGAAACTCCAGACGCTCATTGTCCTGATGCTGACTGAACCGGTGTTCGTTTACATAAGAAGCATGGGTAAACGCTTGTTTTAAAAGCTGCCTGTTGTCAAATTTGATTTGAAGTTTGTGTTGTAACTGCTTCAGATCTTCACTCAAACGAACTAGCCCCTTATGCTTCAAATTTTTTGAGAATAATGGTGGCATTGTGACCGCCGAATCCAAATGAATTGGACATGGCAATATTGACCTTAGTTTGACGTGGAACATTTGGTACATAGTCCAGATCACATTCTGGGTCCTGATTTTCCAGGTTAATCGTTGGAGCCAGTGTCTGATGTGTCAGTGACAATCCGCAGATGACTGCTTCTACACCACCAGCAGCGCCAAGCATGTGGCCTGTCATGGATTTAGTGGAACTCACCGCGAGCTTGTACGCATGATCGCCAAACGCCTTTTTGATCGCAAGTGTTTCGGATCTGTCGCCTACAGGCGTCGAAGTTCCGTGTGCATTGATGTAATCCACTTCTTCAGGCTCAATGCCCGCATTGCGAAGTGCCATCTTCATGCAACGTGCTGCTCCGTCCGGATCTGGTTCTGTCATGTGATGTGCATCGCCAGTCAGACCATAACCAATCACTTCACCATAAATACGTGCACCACGTTTTTGAGCATGTTCCAGGGATTCCAGAATCAGAACGCCCGCGCCTTCGCCCATAACAAAACCATCACGTTCTGTATCAAAAGGACGACTTGATTTCGCAGGATCATCATTACGTGTAGACATTGCGCGCATCGCACAGAACCCTGCAAGACCTGTTGGTCTGATTGTTGCTTCCGCACCACCACAGATCATGGCATCTGCATCACCATTGGCAATTAGCTTGAAGGAATCTCCGATGGAGTGTGTACCTGTTGCACAAGCGGTAACAACGTTAATGTTCGGACCTTTGGCACCAAGAGAAATCGACATTTGACCTGAAGCCATGTTCGAGATCATCATGGGAATGAAGAATGGACTTACACGTTTTGGACCTTTTTGCAGCAATGCATTATGTTGGTCCTCCCAAGTACCCAATCCACCAATACCTGATCCGATGGATACACCGAAACGCTCTGCATCAATGTTCTCGTTAATTTTCAGACCACTGTCTTCAACGGCTTTGAAGCCGGCTGCCACAGCGAACTGAACAAAACGGTCCATTTTGCGAGCATCCTTGCGATCCATGTATTCTTCCGGGTTGAAATCCTTGATCTCGGCTGCAATCTGTGTCGTATATTCACTCACATCAAACGCCTCAATCTGAGAGATTCCGGACTTTCCTGCCATTAAACTGCCCCAGAACGTTTCCAAATCTTTTCCGAGCGATGTCATTACGCCCATTCCGGTAATTACTACTCTTTGTTTCAAACCGACTCACCTCTATATCGACTGCATTACGCAAGTATTTTGTGGGAATATCCGCAAACAGGCATATATTCAACCAAGATCAGAAGACCTGCTTGAGTAGAGCTGCTTGCGGAATGAGAAAAACCAATGAATGATGAGAAGTCCCGCCTGTTCGAAAACATGTGCGGGACTAAAATGACTTTAGGTATGAGATTGTATGTAGTTTACAACTTCACCTACGGTCGTGATTTTTTCTGCATCTTCATCAGAGATTTCCAAATCAAATTCATCTTCCAATTCCATGACCAATTCCACTACATCCAAAGAATCAGCACCCAAATCTTCTTTGAAAGATGCTTCAAGTGTAACTTCAGCTTCGTCTGCGCCCAAGCGGTCGACGACGATGCGTTTTACACGCTCCAATACATCGGACATCCGGTTCACCTCCTTCTTTGGTATTATACGAGAATCGCAGGCAAAATGCCATAGAAGACATATGCGGCTCCCGGCCGGGGAACCCGGCCTTTTTCCGGCATTTCGGATCGTCCAGCGCCTGTTCCCCGACTATTGTTCAAGTCCGGGAAGAATTACATGTACATGCCACCATCGACATGCAGCGTCTGCCCTGTCATATAAGATGAAGCCTGTGAAGCCAGGAACGTGACTACACCGGCGATTTCATCCGGCTGACCCAAACGGGACAACGGAATACCACTCAGCATACCGTCCACCAGCTCCTGAGACAACTCTTTTGTCATATCCGTCTCAATGAAACCTGGTGCAACACAGTTGACTGTGATTCCGCGAGAAGCCAGTTCACGAGCGGATGCCTTCGTCAAACCAATGACTCCTGCTTTGGCAGCAACATAGTTCGCTTGTCCAGCATTGCCAAGCACACCTACAACCGAGGAGATATTGATAATTCTTCCCGACCGTTGTTTCATCATTGGACGTGTAACCGCCTTAAGGCAGTTAAACACACCTTTGAGATTGGTTTCAATAACCTGATCGAATTCTTCCTCTTTCATACGCATGATCAAATTATCACGGGTAATCCCAGCATTGTTCACCAGAATATCAACGTTGCCCCATGCTTCGAGTGTAGCTTTGACCATTTGTTCAGCTTCATCCATCAGGCCAACATTGGCTTGAAGTGTAATCGCCTTGACTCCTTTGGCACGGATTGCTTCCGCCACTTCCTCAGCTGCCGCTTGACTGCCCGCATAATTCACGGCCACGTTCGCTCCAGCCTCAGCCAGTGCCAGTGCAATACTGCGCCCAATTCCCCGGGATGCCCCGGTAACGAGTGCATTTTTACCTTCTAATGGTTTAGACATAATCATTCCTCCTTTCCCCAAATCTATATCAGTTCAACCAAAGAATGTTTACACTTGCCACTCCGATGACAGAATAAACTTCCGATCGCTGTTATCCCCAGATTTTTTTGATTCCCTTTTCTAAAGGGAAAATCCGGTGATAAAGGCGAACGCTCCGCTTCTTCAGTTTTTTTCTGTCCTCTCCGTTCTCGTGTAAAAAGTTTAGTTTAACTCATATAACTCCTTCTAATTCACTTGCCGTTGCTTCGAGCGTTTCAAGACTGTTCACATTGTAGAGTTTAACGGTTTTATCTGTTTTTTTAATCAAACCGGTCAATACACTGCCTGACCCAATCTCGATGAACGTATCCACGCCTTGCTCAATAAGCCATGTCACACTGTCTTCCCATAATACAGGAGAATAGACCTGAGCTGTTAACAAATCCTGAACTTGTCCATTCTCTGCAGGTCTTGCCGTCACATTAGCGACTACAGGAACCGTTGCCGGTGAGAACGTGACGGTTTTCAGTTTCTCTTCCAGCTTCTCAGCTGCACCCTTCATCAATGAAGAGTGGAACGGGCCGCTTACTTCCAATGCAATGGCGCGTTTACCGCCAGCTTCTTTCACTCGCTCCGCGACTGCAGCTACGCCTTCCTTTACACCAGAAACAACGATTTGTCCTGGACAATTAATGTTGGCAAGTTCAACCGCATGACCACTTTCAGATACGTCACGGCAAAGCACCCCCAGCGCTTCCCGATCCGCACCCAACACAGCAGCCATAGCTCCTTGTCCACCCGGAACTGCCTGTTCCATATACTGACCACGAGCCCGTACAATGCTCACTGCATCAGCAAACGATAGAACGCCAGCTGCCACCAGTGCACTGTATTCTCCCAGACTGTGTCCAGCCGTATAATCAGGCTGAATTCCTTTTTCTTTGAAAGCTTCAAGCAAGGCAATACTTGCTGTCAACAGAGCCGGTTGTGTATTTGATGTCTGTTTCAACTCGGTCTCCGGTCCTTCAAATACAAGATTACTCAGCGAGAAACCCAATGTTTCATCCGCTGTACGAAAAATCTCGGTTGCCGCAGGCACGGACTCATACGCGTCCTTCGCCATGCCTACAGCCTGTGATCCCTGTCCGGGAAATACAAATGCTATTTTACCCATCTCATTCATCTCCCAGCTCTCTAGTTTACCAAACGAGTACGGATGCACCCCATGTCAAACCGCCACCGAATCCAACCATCAGAACAGTATCTCCGGCTTTCATGCGACCTTCCTCGGCAGCTTCTACCAGAGCAAGTGGAATGGAAGCAGCAGATGTGTTTGCATACTTATCCACGTTGACTACAACCTTCTCTTCAGGAAGTTCAAGTCGTTGCATCGCAGATTGGATGATCCGAATATTTGCTTGGTGAGGAACAAACAGATCCACATCCGTGCGCTCCATACCAGCCTTGCGCAATACTTCGATGGTAGCCATTCCCATGACACGTACCGCAAACTTGAACACTTCACGACCGTTCATATAGATGTAATGCTTTTTATTTTCAACGGTCTCTACAGTAGCAGGCAAACGAGAACCGCCGCCTTCCATCTGAAGAAGACTGCCGCCAGCACCTTCGGCACCAAGATCGAATGCTTTAAATCCACGGCCTTCCGGAACTTCACCAACGACCACCGCGCCTGCTCCGTCACCAAAGAGGACACATGTGTTACGGTCTGTATAATCCGTAATACGAGACAAGCAGTCCGCACCAATAACAAGTGCATTGTTGTACATGCCGCTTTGGATGAAACTCGTAGCACTCGCCAAACCATATACAAATCCGGAACAAGCAGCCGACAAATCGAATGCCGCCGCACCTTTTGCACCCAGTTTGTCCTGCAAGATGCAGGCTGTCGATGGGAACGAAGAATCCGGGGTAATCGTTGCAACAATAATCAGATCAAGATCACTGCCTGTCATGCCTGCAGATTCAAGGGCTTTAATAGCCGCTTCATACGCCAGATCGGAAGTTGCCTGATCGGGTGCAGCAATATGACGTTCTTTGATCCCTGTACGACTGACGATCCACTCGTCATTAGTGTCGACCATTTTTTCCAGGTCGCTATTCGTCAAAATTTTCTCAGGCACATATTTCCCTGTACCAATAATCCCTACTGGGCGCAAATTATTCATGTCGTCACTCACTTCCCGCTAATTTCCTTAGATATGCTCTCTACCAACTGATTCTGCACTGCAATTCGAGCTTGGCGTACAGCATTTTTGATGGCATTGCCATCAGCAGATCCATGACTTTTCACAACCAGCCTACTCAAACCAAGGAGCGGCGCTCCGCCATGCTCCGTATAATCCAGCTTACGTTTCAACCCACGCAGTTCAGGCATCAGTACAGCCGCAGCCAGTTTACTTTTGAGGGAAGATGAGAATTGTTCCTTAAGCAAGGCGAAAATGGCCCCTGCTGTGCCTTCCAGCGATTTCAGCAGTATATTCCCTGCAAAACCGTCACATACAAGCACATCACAAGCACCGGTCAGCACATCACGTGCTTCTACATTACCAACAAAGCGAATTGGGAGTTGCTCCAGTAAGGGATACGCATGTTTGGTCAACTCATTACCCTTGCCTGGTTCTGTTCCTACATTGAGCAATCCCACTCTTGGGGATTCTATGCCCTGTACTTTCTGCCGATACAAACTGCCCATCAGGCCATATTGTGCAAGATGCTCCGGTTTGGCATCCATATTCGCTCCGAGATCAAGGGCAAGTACACCCACATCATCAATCGTTGGAATCATCGGCGCAAGTGCCGGACGTTCAATGCCTTCCATACGACCTACAACAAGCAAACCCGCTGTCATCAACGCTCCAGTATTGCCCGCCGAGATCATCGCGTCCGCTTCGCCTTCTTTCAACATCCGGCCAGCTACCACCATGGAGGCATCTTTCTTGCGACGTACTGCTTTAACGGGTTCATCATCCGATCCAATAACTTCCGAAGCATGCCGGACCGTCAGATTGGCAGGTCTCACACCTGACTGACTCAAAAGAGGTTCCAGCTTGGCTTCATCGCCGATCAGGACGATCTGTGTATCCGCCCATTCCGTAGCTGCGGCAATCGCACCTTCTACCGTGGATGCAGGTGCATTGTCGCCTCCCATGGCATCAATGACGATTTTCATTCCAAATGACCTCCTTCTCCGCTGTCTTCTCCACCTGAATGGTAGATTACAAAGTTGCCTTGAAACACCATCTCTTCACCTACATAGGTGAATACTTCCACTTTGGCTTTGCCCTTTTGACCCGGAATCGATCTCACATAAGCCTTAGCAATACATTTTTCTCCCAAATGAACCGAACGGACAAAACGAATGTCTGCTGATGCGGTCAACGCGATCTCGTCATTAATAATCGCTACAGCCAAGGAGTTGGCCTGTGCAAAGACATAGTGTCCACGTGCAATGCCTGTTCTGGAAAATACGTGTTCTTCCTTAATCTCAAACAAGGAAATACCGCTCTTGTCCAGCTGCAAATCCACAATATCACCGATAATCTCATGCAGGGGCAGCGAGCGTACCTGATCATACGAGCGTTCTGCCATCAGTTTCATCCGTTCCCGAAGTTCGGGTATTCCAAGTTCCAACCTGTCAAGACGAATCGTCTGAATACTCACCTTCAATTGGCGCGTAAGTTCCTGATCCGTCACAAACGGGTTTTCTTCTATCATTTTGGTTAACTGCTGTTGCCTCTGTCTCTTCGGTACACGTTCGATGCCTGACACCCCCCGCTGTATCGTTTACGGAACCGTCCCATCCGGCCAGTTCAACCATTCGTTCCTGTTGCTTCTATAGTTGCATCCCTGGTCACCAGGGTCGTTCTCAAACGGATCATGGTTCATCTATATGTAACGTCAAATCTTAGAACCTGGTACTAAACTATATTATATCTCATCCCGTGTCAAAAAGAAAGGCTGGCCTAACAAAAACAATCCACTCTTGCAGAGCACAGATTTCATGCGTGCTAACGCACTCTACCGATACCCTCTAACCCCAAAAAAAGTAGCACCTCATCGAAATGAAGTGCTACTTAATGTCCAACTATTATTGAGAGATGATCTCTCTTGCTTTGTACGTTCCGCACACTTTGCACACGTGGTGACTAAGTTTAAGTTCGCCACATTGTTCACATTTCACCATGCCCGGTACAGCCAATTTAAAGTGAGTGCGACGTTTGTCGCGACGCGTCTTGGACGTTCTCCGTTGAGGTACTGCCATTATTCCCACCTCCTTATCAAAATCAACCTTTGCAGGTAGTCTTAAAATGTTCGATTTTCAATCATGCTCATTTAAAAAAATCCTTGAGCCCTGCAAGCCGCGGATCGATAACCTGGTTATCACAACCGCAGTCACCTTCGTTCAGCTCATGGCCACACTTGGGGCATAACCCTTTGCATGTATCGCTGCATAGCGGTATAAACGGAAGATCCAGCAGAAAAACTTCCTCGGCATAACCCTTCAGATCAACGCTATCTCCATCCACATAGAGCGTATCATCGTCTTCGTGTACATCCTCTGGCTGTTTTCCCTGCTTGAATTGCTCATGAAAATCAATATGAAAATGTTCATTGATCGGCTTAAGACAACGGGAGCACAACATGTCCACTCCTATAGTCAGCTTGCCATGAACATCCACAACGTCACCTTCTCTGAATGCTGCAGATAAGTCCGCAGTCAGCGGGGTAACGGCTGTGATATCTTGTCGGTTAGAAACCAGTTCCTTGATATCCCACTCTTCGTTAAACTTCAGGGGGCCATCACTGGTAGCCACTTTGCGAAATGGCATTAACATTTCCATCACTCCAAACGAAACCAATTTCATAGTTCGTATCAAACGTATCACGACAGTTATACAGCTCAAGCCTGCTTTTGTAAAGCAATAAATCCTGACTGTATGTATTCTGACGCTTCACCGTTAAAAGTATTATGAAATTGACTTAACAAACAAAAATCATTATACCGATTTTTCAAGACGTTTGTCAACACTTTTAACTTTACACCCTATTTTAAAACGAATGGCCCAGAACCGTTTACTCCATCTGGTCTATTATAGACTCACTTCAAGATAAACTACAAGTCGTCATTTTAGTTGTTGCTCCTTGCAAACAGCGGTCACATTTCGTTAACGTTTAGTGTGATCTATATCACACAGACCCACTTGCCCCCTATCTATACTTGCTATAAACCGAAGCACGATCAGCTCCATGACCGATTGTTTATCCAACTATTTCATATTATATCGGGAGGGAAAATGTATGTTAAGCGAGCACACCATTAGAGTCATTAAGTCTACAGTACCTGTACTTGAAGTCCACGGGGAAGCGATCACACGCCATTTCTATGAAACGATGTTTACGGCTCATCCGGAACTTCTAAATATTTTTAATCACGCAAATCAGAAACAGGGACGACAGCAAGCCGCCCTCGCCAATATGGTATACACCGCTGCCCTGCATATCGATCATCTGTCCTCCATCCTGCCTGCCGTCCGGCAAGTTGCACATAAACATCGCAGCCTGGGTATCGTTCCTGAGCAATATGCGATTGTCGGCACCTATCTGCTACAAGCCATCAAAGATGTGCTTGGAGACGCGGCAACGGATGAAATCATCACGGCGTGGGGCGAAGCCTACAATGTCATTGCAGACGCCTTTATCGGGATCGAACAGGACATGTATACGGAAGCGGAAAACCAGACGGGTGGCTGGGAAGGATTTCGTACCTTCAAAGTTGCCAAGAAAGTGCAGGAAAGTGAAATCATCACGTCCTTTTACCTCGTTCCAGACGACGGTCAGCCTATCGCCAGCTATAAACCCGGACAATACATTAGTATCAAAATCCAGCCAGAGGCACAGTCATTTACCCAGATTCGTCAGTATAGCCTTTCAGATACCCCGGGTAAACCCTACTATCGCATTTCCGTTAAGCGTGAGCTAGGTGGATTAGAGCGCCCTGATGGAGTCATATCCACGTATCTCCACGACCACATTGAAGAAGGTAGTCAAGTGGAACTATCCGCTCCTGCTGGCGACTTCACGCTGGATGCAGAGGATAAACGTCCTGTTGTGTTACTTAGTGGGGGTGTTGGCTTAACGCCCATGATCAGTATGTTAAATACGCTGGTTCAGTTGAACGAAAACCGTGCAATTACTTTTTTACATGCAAGTCCCAATGGTCAATCTCACGCGTTCCGTGATCACGTGAACAATCTGGCCGAACATAATCAGAGCGTTAAAGCTTATTATTGTTATACTCAACCTGCTGTATCGGATCGTGAAAATGAGTATTTTCATAAGGAAGGTTATATGGATGCGGTCTGGCTTCGCCAAGTGATTGAGGAACTGGATGCCACCTATTATCTGTGCGGACCCGTTTCGTTCATGCGGTCAGTGTATACGGAGCTTCTGGCGCTTGGAGTTGCAGCAGACAACATTCATTATGAATTTTTTGGGCCGAAAGCTAGTCTTTCTCCCGCGTCGGAGAGTGTCTAGGCGTTCTGAGCTTATAAGATGTGATTGGGCTAACTTCCTAATGTATAAGTGTATAGGTAAGTGTCCTATCATGCTGAATTATTAAGATGAAGTTATAAAGAGGTCATTCTCCAATTATCCAAAATATGCAATAGATTTACAGGCACAGTCTGACATCCGTTGATGTCGGATTTGTGCTTTTTTCTTGTCTGAATTGGTGCATAATTTGATCTAATACATGACATCCCCTATGATGGAATGGATGTTATACATAATCGGATATCCAATCGAAAGGAGTACCTCTAACCATGAAAGCCGTAGGCGTCATTGTTGAATATAACCCTTTGCACAATGGGCACGTCTATCATTTGCAGGAAGCTCGGCGGCTAAGCGGCGCAGACGCCGTTGTTGCCGTTATGAGCGGCCCTTTTCTCCAGCGTGGCGAGCCCGCCATCGTAGGTAAAAGGGCGCGCACCGAGATGGCGCTGCACGCAGGCGCCGATCTGGTGCTTGAACTGCCGGTGGCGTACGCAGTACAACCGGCAGAGTGGTTTGCCTTTGGTGCGGTATCGCTGCTGCACCGCACCGGCGTTGTGGACTCGCTATGCTTCGGCAGCGAGTCTGGCGACCTGGACAGCCTGCAGCGCATTGCGCGCGTGCTGGCTGTAGAGCCCGCAGGGATGCGCGAGGACATCGCGCGCCGCCTGCGGGAAGGCGCCAACTACCCCGCCGCGTACGCAGGCGCGGCGGCAGCGCTGGCGCCCGGCGGCGTCGATGCTCACGACGCCGCTGCACTGCTGGAGCAGCCCAACAATTCGCTTGGGCTGCACTACCTAATCGCGCTGCAACGACTTGGCAGCGCGATCCAGCCCTTTACGGCGGCGCGTACCGGTGCCGCGTATCATGAGGCGACGCCCGGGCCGGGGGCGATCGCCAGTGCCACAGCCGTCCGCCGCCTGCTGATGGCGGACGGCCCCGATGCCGCCGCGCCATACGTGCCGGCGGCGACCCTTGCCATTCTTCATCGCGAATGGCAGGAAGGGCGCGCTCCCATACACTGGGAGCGCTTTGCACAGCCGCTGTTGCACCTTGCGGCCACCCGCCGTGCCTCCGAGCTGGAACGCATCGCCGAAGTCACGGAAGGCCTGGAACACCGGCTGAGCCGTACACTCGCTCAGCTCCCGGAGCCTTCAGTCGAATCACTCCTGGATGCACTGAAGACCAAACGTTACACACGCACAAAGCTTCAGCGTATGCTTGCCCACTTGCTCCTGAATCACACCAAAGCCGAGTGTTCCCCAGAGCAATTGGCTGCCGGACCCGGATATCTCCGCGTCCTTGGATTTAATACTCAAGGGCAAAGCCTGCTTAAACAGATGAAGAAGACCGCGTCACTGCCTGTTGTGCTGAAACCGTCGACGTTCACCCACAATCAGCTGGAACTGGATATCCAAGCTCAGGTTGCGTATGGGCTCTCTTGCGAGCATAGGGATACACGCAGGATGTTCAGTGACTACTATGAGTCGCCTGTGAGAGTGTAATCTGCTTTTGATCAAAAGGCTTAATCTCATATAGAGCTTTTAATTCCCATCATTTAGGGATCATTGATTCTTAAATATTCGACACTCAATTGTACAAGTAAAAAAATCCCCTTGCTGCGCGCCGCTCAGGCACCTCGCAACAAGGGGATTTCCTTATTCACTTCTCTTGTTATCTTAATTCTTTTAGTTATTTTAATAACTTTGAGTCTTGTGGGTCTAGTGAGTCTGTTAATCTTTCTTTAATCTCTTGATCACACTTCATTCCACTGTAATCAATTATTCCGATTTCATCCGTTCTTTATCCATCCGGTTCAACGTTGGCTCGATCTCTTCCCGCCCGTTTAAAATCCTATGATTTTACAGACAAGGTTTTCAAATAAGCCAACGCGTCATCCACCGTGCTCACAGGCACAAGTTTCATTTTGGTGCCAATTTGTTCAGCCTTGGCTTCCGCTTCCTTGTAATTATCCTTCGGCACAAAGAAGAATTCCGCTTCTTTCCGGTCAGCGGCTACAATCTTGTGCACTACACCACCAATGGCACCCACCACACCGTCCTTGGTAATGGTACCTGTACCCGCAATTCGATGACCTTTCGTCAGATCTCCAGGTGTTAACTGGTTATAGATCTCCAACGTAAACATCAATCCGGCAGACGGACCACCAACCTGGGTATCGGTGAAAGAGATCTGTTTGTCCGGATCTTCCGCTTTCACCTTCTGAACCGCACCAATCATTACGCCGAGTCCCGGTCGGGTTTCACCCGTTTTACTGTCTTTGACCTGAATCAGCTTCACGTCCCGGCTAATGGTCTCTCCACCACGTTCCAGTTGCATTTCGACCGTATCTCCGACCTTTTTATCTTTTAACTGGGCAGAAAGGACCGTATTATCCGGCGTAGCTGTCCCGTTCACTCCCAGAATAATATCGCCCGGAGCAATGTCTCCTTCCGGTTTTGGGTCTTCGGACAGTCCAAATACAAAGATATGTTCAGGTACAATGGAGTACGAAACGCCAGCCTGCTCATATGCAGCCTCCATTGCGGAGGATTGCGAGTCACTCATGAACCATACCTGTTCAGCAGAGTATTCCGCTTCGCTTTTGCCGCGCAGTCGGTCTTCCTTTTTATCCACTTGGGCATTTTGATTGAACAGAGAGGTTCCTAGCAAAAACACATTGGCATACGTTGCCGACACAGTCGTCATCATAAATACACCGCGTTCATCCCGGTCTCCACCCTTAACGGTTACCATTGGTTTTACTTCATCTGCACTGCCAGGCATATATATGATATATGGCGTTGGCATGTACACGGCAACATAGACGACCAGAGCCACCACGATCACAAAGATCGAAGCTCTGAATCCGCCAGATTTCCGAATCCGATTCATCGCATGAGCCTCCGTTCTTTGTATCTCTATATAAGCTGAACTCTACACAAATTAGTGATCGCAATACCACCTTTTGAATACTTCCATTCTCCGGTTAGGTTTCGCACTCTCTCACTCTTTGTCATGCAAATACTCAGCTCATCTTGTTTAATATTTATTTCAAGTCTAACACTCTGGTCCCTGTGCATACAATGGTACAGGCCGGATAGGCCGCTGTATACCATAGCCTGTCCGGTCAAGGCCGAACCGCCCTCGGGCGTCATTCGGCCGTCCATAACGATTCAGATGCCGAATTGGCGCTATTTGATATGAGGTGAAACGATGACAATACAGAGCGAGGTTAGAGATTCTGGCCCGT
Organism: Paenibacillus amylolyticus; assembly: GCF_001570725.1. Taxonomy (GTDB): domain Bacteria; phylum Bacillota; class Bacilli; order Paenibacillales; family Paenibacillaceae; genus Paenibacillus; species Paenibacillus amylolyticus_A. The sequence goes on along the minus strand of NZ_BCNV01000001.1, from coordinate 1,108,436 downwards.
TACGAACGATACTTCTGAGTACTGGCGCTTTAGCACTGGTCATTGCCGTAGTTGCTTCCCCAAAAGAAGCATTTGATGCCTCTATTCAAGGTCTGGATATATGGTGGAAAATCATCTTCCCTGCCATGCTTCCGTTCCTGATGTTATCCCAAATGCTCACTGCGTTTGGCTTCACCCACGCGATGGGTGCCTTGCTCGGACCACTAATGCAACGCTGGTTCAGACTTCCAGGCAGTGCTGGGCTCGCTATCGCTGTTGGCATGTGCGGCGGATTCCCTGCAGGAGCAGATGCGGTATCCCGTTTATTTCAGGATAGACAAATTACCGCCAAGCAGGCGGTTATCCTTGCAGCAGCAGCTCATTTTGCTAATCCAATGATGATCATCCTGGTCGTTGGTGCTGCTTTTCTTCACCAGCCTGCTGCCGGATATTTCCTCTTAGTGGTTCACTGGATCAGCGGCTGGATTGCTGCCATTTTTGCCGTGCGTCTCTTGCCTGCACCGGGTAACCAGAAAGATCGGGTTGGTTCGACAGCCCTCCAAGCGGATAACAGTTCTCTTGGTTCTCTGGCTGCAAGTCCTGCAAGTTCCACAAGTCGCTCATCTCTCCCCCACCACTCTAACATCAAACGACGCAGTACATGGTCTGATATGATGATTGCAGCCAGGGAAGCCCATAGTCGTGATGGAAGAGGGTTTGGCAAACTGTTAGGTGACACCGTATCCCAGGCTGTGCAGACTTTGATGATGACCGGAGGATACATGATCGGTTTTGCCGTATTTATCCGGCTACTCTCCCTTTATGTGACTCCTGGTTCTTCTGCTGCGCTGTGGCCAGCCTTTTTGGAGCTTCATTTGGGCACCTACCATTTGAGCCAAACTTCGCTTACACCTGCCCTGCTGATGTCCCTGCTTGCAGCTGTTTTGGGATGGGGCGGTCTATGCTCCCATCTGCAAGTCTCTGCTGTCCTGAAAGCAACTGGACCCGACAGCAAATCCATGTTGTATTTTGCCGGAGTTCGTCTGATTCATGGGATCATCGCCTTTTTTATCAGCCTGTTCCTCTGGTTGCCGTTCAGCCGATATAGCACACAAGCCTGGACCACATTACAGACGAATGCAGACCAGGACCTGTCAACACCATTCAGTTGGCTCTTCATACATAATCCAGGCAACACATACACGATTAACGCCATATGGAGCGCCTTCCCTGCTGCCTGCATGGGTCTAGCGTTACTTCTTGCAATTATGATTAGTCTATCAGGTCTTACCCTCTGGTTTAACCGCCGGTTTTCTCGCTGATTTTCTGACGGAGCGCAGCTTCCACTTCAGGTGATACAAGATCTGTTACATCTCCATGATAATGAGCGATTTCTTTGACGATGCTGGAACTTAAATAGGAATACTTTGGATTCGTCATCATAAATATCGTTTCCGCATCCGGATTCAACTTGCTGTTGGTCGATGCCAATTGCAGTTCGTATTCAAAATCAGTTACCGAGCGTATACCACGAACGATAACCTGTGCTTCCTTTTGACGGACATAATTGGCCGTCAGATCGCGGAAACTGTCCACCTCCACATTCGGTAGATGGCGGGTTACTTCCGTGATCAGTTCCTTGCGTTCCTCCACTGTAAAGAGCGGATTTTTACTCATATTGTTCAACACAGCCACAATGACGCGATCAAATTGCTTCGACGCTCTGGCGATAATATCGAGATGCCCCATCGTTACGGGATCAAAACTTCCAGGATATACGGCGATCCGTTCCTGTCGATGTATCATTTCAGTCATGAGGAGCCTCCTCTTCCGGTGTAATGGATTCTCCATCTTCAACTGCTTCAGGCGCATAATAATAGATGGATACTGCCGTCTCCCCATACAAAGCCTTGCGCGTTTGTTCAAACGGGCCGAATTGCTCAGGGTAATCATGTTTGGATTCATATTCAAGCACGATGGTTGCTTCGGGTTCCAGAAGTTCCAGTTCGTGCATGGTCAGCATCAACTCGTGCCCGTTCTTCATGCGATACGGCGGGTCGAGAAACACCAGATCGAACGTTGTGCCTCGCTTGGCGAGTGCCTTCAATGCACGACCTGCATCATTACGGTATACAGCCGCCTGGTCTTCCAGCTTGGTCGCCTTCAGATTCATGCGGATCACTTCAATACTTTTCGATTCCAAATCAACAAAAACAGCCTTGTCCATGCCGCGGCTCAGCGCCTCAATACCGAGACCCCCACTGCCTGCAAACAGATCCAATGCTGTGCCGCCCTCAAAATAAGGACCAACCATGCTAAATAACGCTTCCTTCACCTTGTCGGTGGTCGGTCGCGTGCCTGTGCCAGGAACAGCCTTCAGCGGCCTGCCTTTCGCACTCCCAGATACCACTCTCACTGACGAGTCACCTTTTCTCTATGTAAGTTTATTGATACGGCTATCGTACCACACTCGGGTTCAGTTTGAAAAATGTTCGGTCTTCATTTGCCTTGGAAAATTGTTGACGAATTGTTGACGCATATGTATAAAAAGGAAACAATCGGGCGATTCTATAATTATCGACATCACAAGTGTCGTAGACAACCGCGGAGAAGACTTACGTTTCCCCATAAGCTCTTCGTCCGGTTTCTCCTCTCCCATGAAAAAGAAGCTCTCGAAAGAGGGCTTCTTTTTGTTGTTTATGTTTAATTTATTATGTTAGTTATATTTTTCTTCAAATTCACTTATTTCAGCTTCCTCTTCAGTCTGCAACCATCCGATCTCCCTCAGCCATATGCCCATATCTGCAATAAATTCATTCGCGTTAAGATGTTCAATTTTGTATTTCTGGAGCTTCTCACTCAAAAAATCATAAAACTCATGGCTTAACACATACCGTTGTCTGCTTTTGCTTAATGTCTTATACCGATCCTCGCTGACCACCAGATCAAAATAGATGACATTCTCCTTCTTCACATGCCTGACCGTGGACCTTCTATCGTATTCTTCAGGAAGACACCTGAAAACAAAGAATAGTTCAATATCAACTATTTGATATTTGCTTTCTGCTTGATCAAACACAGACTGCAACTCATCTGAAAGATTGGCAACCTGCGTTAAACCTGAAGTGTCAGTTGATCGGCCCAGAATCATCACTAAACTCCTCCTTGTTCATTTTCAACATTCGTAATGAAACTAAAAAAGGCTGACTAGTGATATAATCCCCGTCAACCTTTCCTATGTTCGTCCTTCTTGTGCCTTGCCCCAACTTAGGAAGACTATACTAATTCATCTCTCTATGTTTCCGATTAGACCTTCGCAAATTGATCAATGGAATGATAAGTAAAACAACCGGCAAGAGAAGATTTATTGAACCATTCTTAATCATCATGAAGGTAATAAACAGCACGGCGAGCCAAGTCATAATCTCCATCATTTCATATTTGGTTAACGTAAGCTTAAATGCTTTTCTCGAAATGAAACGAATCAAGAAATAAGCGATCAAGCTATAGAACAGGATCATTCCCAAAATTGCAACAGTGATTATGAGGTACATATCCACCAAAAAATCTCACCCGACCCTTATGTCATTTCCTTAATTTTACCATATAAGCAATAGGGTGTCTTCACTTCTCTTCAACAACAATCGTTGCATTATAAATCACGACACGTTTCCCATTGAGATCGAATAATACTTTATTCCCGTATTCCGTATCTTCCACGTCAATTTTGCCATCATAGGTTTGAATCAATTCACCATTATTACTGTACACTTTAACGACCCGCTCCAGGCCGCCCGAGTTATTGGATCTCATCGTTTTGAGTGCACGTTCACCCGAAGCCGTATTGAAATACCATATGAAACATCCAACAATGATGCCCAGAAAGACCAACACCGTCACCCATATACCTGTCTTTGCTTTTCTACTCATCTTGAACCCCCTCTTATGTCTCCTGTCTTGTACATTACGTGGCCGGGGAGAGAACGGTTTCATAGATCACATCCCAAGCTAATCATGGACATAACAAAACAGAGGCCTCCAACAAGCGAAGGCCTCTGTTCTTTATTGCAAATAATTTTTTATTTACAGTGCACGAATGACAAATTCGAATGTCAGTTCGCCGTCTGAAGGGATCAGGTATTCCGGATGAACTGGAGCACCCCAGCTATCATCACCGCCGACACCCATTTGTTTACCTGCTACAGTCACGACCGTATAGTGCACAGGTGGCAATTCGTACGCATGTTGTGCGTTCTCCAGCTCAAATGCCGTATATGGTGAAACATTCAACTCAACCGGGGTTCCGGATGCTTCAATTTTGAAGCCACGTCCCGCGTTGTCTGTCAATTTGGCCCAACGTACGCCTGTACGGTTGCCCGATTCCTGTGGTACCAGATATGGAGCTACAGTATCAGCTACCTTGTTACCATGGATGCCCAGACGTGCGCCAAATGCGCGGTCTGCATAGTTTTCTTCGGGACCCATCGCGAGCCATTCCACGTTTTCGAAGTCAGGTGACGTTCTGAAGGACAATGCATGGATTGGCAGATTCGGCAATCCAGCTGTACCTTTGTACGCATTATGCACACGCACGCTTCCATCTGCATGTACAGTATAGACCACTTTTACTTGTACATCCGCCGAAATGTTGAGCTTGTACGTGAACTCGATCCGGTATTGATCCGGTTTCTGTTCCGCTTTCCACTCCACAGAACGTGGCATCAGGCTCGCTGCATACCAAGCACCCAGTTCGAAGCCCATCGCCATACCTTTGTCATTATCCGTCATTGCACGCCAGAAGAGCGGTGCAGGTGGTACAGCAATGGTCTCACGACCGGACAATTTCAGGGAAACCAGTGTACCAAACTGTTTGGAGAACAGCGCATGCGTTTTGCCAGCACGAACTCCGATGTTAACGTCACCTTCGATAACTTGTACATCACTTACAAGGTTCAAGTCCACTTCAACTGCATCATTAACCTGATCCTGTGTGAAAATAAACTGTCCAAATGCCACTTCTTCGCCTTTGTCAGCCCACAGTGTAGCAGCTTTCAACACAAGTGCAGTGTTTACAGCGTACTCGCCGTCTGCCAAAGAGGCTGCATCCAACGGAAGCTTCACTACCGTCTCGCTTTGCGCATCCACGTTGACTTCCAATGTTCCGCGTAGCACTTCATGCCCCTCGCGCTCCAGGCTGTATACCAGTTCCAGCGCAGATGTATCTGCGAACAGATTACCGTTCACGATTTTAACGCCTTCACGATCCGGGAACAGCTTGATGTTCTGATACAGGAATTTGACCTCCTGCATTTTCGCAGTTACTTTACGATCAGCATGAACGATACCGTTGCCACAGAACGAATAGTCTGATGGACGATCACCGAAATCTCCGCCATAAGCGAGGAACTCTTTGCCGTAACGATCTTTTTTGTAAATGGATTGGTCGATGTAATCCCAGATGAATCCACCTTGATACATCGGGTATTTGTCTTCCAACTCCGTATATTTGTGCATACCACCAATAGAGTTACCCATAGCGTGCATATACTCACAGCTAATATAAGGCTTGGTCGGATTTGCATTCAGGAATTCCTCAATGTCCGCCGGTTTGGCATACATGCGGGTCTCCATATCACTTGTCTCATCGAAACGACGATCATGGAACACACCTTCGTAATGCACCAGACGTGTTGGATCAGCCGATTTAAAGTATTGGGATACTTTATAAATCACTTCACCACCATGAGATTCGTTACCACAAGACCAGATCAGAATGGACGGATGGTTTTTGTCACGTTCCACCATGGATACAGCGCGGTCCATAACGATATCATGCCATTCCGGTTTGTCACCTGGGATAACCCAAGAAGGCTCAACGGCGCCAAGCTTCTGCCAAGATCCGTGTGTCTCCAGGTTCATCTCGTCAATAACATACAATCCATATTCATCACACAGCTCATACCACAGACTTTGGTTTGGATAGTGTGAAGTACGTACAGCATTCATATTATTCTGTTTGATCGTACGAACATCCCAAAGCATGTCTTCCTTCGTAACTGCACGTCCACGACGCGGGTTGAACTCATGGCGATTCACACCTTTGAATACGATACGTTTACCGTTGATATGCATCACTTTATCAATCATTTCAAATGTACGGAAACCAACGGCTTGAGGAACAACCTCAACCAGTGCACCCGCAGCATCATATACACGAATATAGAGACGGTACAAGTATGGAATCTCTGCGCTCCACAGGTTCACTGTACCAATATCTTCACGAAGACTTACTTGTCCATCATTAACTTTGGATTCAAACGTCTTAACGGTATTGCCTTCACGATCACGAAGTTCAGCCTCTACCCGCGATCCAGCAACGGCTTTTCCTTCCAGCTTCAGATCCAATTGCAATGTACCGTTCGTGTATGACTTGTCCAGATCAGTGCGAACATGAACATCACGAACGTGTGCAGTTGGGACCGTATACAGATACACATCTCTGAAAATGCCGGAGAAACGCCAGAAATCCTGATCTTCCAGCCAGCTGCCCGTGCTGCGTTGATAGACCTCAACCGCGAGTTTGTTCTCTCCATCCTGAAGGAATGGCGTTAGGTCAAAATCAGACGGCGTGAAGCTGTCCTCCCCATATCCTACGAATTGTCCGTTAAGCCATACATAGAATGCAGACTCTACTCCTTGGAAAGAAATATATACCGGGTTCGACTCCCAGCCTGTTGGCAGGTGGAAAGTACGAATGTAACTTCCAACCGGATTTTTATCCTGTGGCAGTGCTGGCGGACGAATCTCGTTCAAGCCGTCCCAAGGATATTGTGTATTTACATATTGAATCTGTCCGTATCCTTGCAGTTGGATGTGTCCCGGAACTTCAATATCATCCCAGCCTTCACTGGAGAAATCGGATGTATAGAAAAACTCAGAACGGCTATCTGGACGAATCGCATAGTTGAATTTCCACGTACCATTCAGATCATAACGCATGGACATCGCGCCTGAACCTACAGCCTCGTCCATCGTTTGGTAATAACGGTGATCGGAATAGGCATGAAGACGGTTCACCTCAAATACACTTACGTCTCCCAACCAGTTGATATCTGCCTTTGTTGCTTTCATCGGCTCTCTCTCCCTTTAAAACGTTATAGTTTGACTTATTCAAGGTTTACTCTGGATTTCCTTTTTGCTTTACATACACAAAAAAGACAGAGGTACGCCATAACAGCGCCCTCTCTTCTTTCCTGCACCCCTCATTTGCACGGATTATGCTGTTTTCATTACTTCACGGAACCTACCATACCTGCAACAAAATGTTTCTGCATGATGAAGAAAACGATTGCTGTAGGTAGTGTTGCAATCACGATTGCTGTCATGATTACTCCGTAATCCGGAGAATAACCAGCACCCAGATTTGAGATCAACAGTGGAATCGTTTGTTGGTCAGGTGTTTGCAATACAATGAGTGGCCACAGATAGTTGTTCCAGCTACTCATGAATGTAATGATTGCTGCCGCTGCATATGTTGTTTTCATGGTTGGCATGTAGATCTTCAAGAAGATGCCGAGTTCACTCAACCCATCAATACGTCCAGCTTCCAGCAAGTCTTTCGGAAACATTTTGGTGTTTTGACGGAAGAAAAAGATTAGGAACGCTGTTGCGATGGTCGGCAAGATCACTGCTGCCATCGTGTTGATTCCGATAACCGGTGCAACTCCCGAGATTGTTGCAAACATACGATACAGTGGTACCATGATCGCTGCAAACGGAATCATCATGGATAACAACAGGATATTAAACACGACATCACGGGACTTCGTGCGATATACCTCGAAGCCATAACCTGCCATGGAACCAATAAACAGTGCCAAGACAGTGGAGATTACAGAGATAATCGCCGAGTTTCCGAGAGCCTGTACCAGATTTGTCGAATCAATCAGTTTGTTGAAGTTATCAATAAAAGCTGAACCGGGCAGCAGTCTACCCTTTGTTACATCGACTGATGCATTTGTTGAACTGACCAGCATCCAGAAGAAAGGGAAAATGGATACAAAGGCGACGATGGATAGGAACACATACGTGAAAATCCGTTTTGCTTTAGCTTTAGCCATTTTTATTATCACCTGCCACTTTAAACTGGATGATGGACAATACAATAATCAAGATTACGATGGAATATGACACTGTTGCTGCATAACCGAAGTCCGGTGAATATTTGAACGAAAGGTTGTAGATGTATTGTGAAATCGACATGGTCGCATTACCTGGACCACCTTTGGTAATATTCATAATCTCATCGAAGATTTGCAATGTACCAATCGTTGATGTGATGGACGTGAAGAGGATAATCGGCTTAAGCAAAGGTACTGTGATTTTGAAGAATTGTGTAAAAGCATTCGCTCCGTCAATTCTTGCAGCTTCATAGATCGATTGATCGATGTTTTGCAGGGATGACAGATAGAAAATCATGTTATATCCGGTCCAACGCCAAGTAACGGCGATTATGATCGTAATTTTAGCCCAGAACGGGTCTGTGATCCATTGAATTGGATCGCCAATAATGTGCAAGCCCATCAAGAATTGATTCACCATTCCATCTGGTGCGAACAAATATTTGAATACAACAGAGTACGCTACCAATGAAGTTACACAAGGCAAGAAAATCGCTGTACGGAAGAAGCTCCGGAAGCGTAGTGTGCTGTCATTCAGCAATACGGAAATAAACAAACCGAGAATAATCATTACAGGCACTTGAATAATCAAGTAGATAAATGTATTCGATAATGCTGTACGGAACGTTGTATCAACTAACAATCTTTTGTAGTTAGAAAGGCCCGTAAATTCAAGATTGGCTCCTACACCAGACTTGAACGATAAGAGCAGCGCTTGAATCATCGGGTAAAAGTAAAATGCAACAATCCCGACAACAGCCAGCAAAACAAAAGCCCATCCAGTCAAATTATTTTTCTTTTGGAGACTGTCTCCTGTATTCATGGCTTTCACAGTATGGCTCCTCTCTCTCCATGGAACATGGGTAGAACCCACGGAGCCTCTCGCCATATCCGGTTCGACTTGCGCCGGACATGGGAGACGGCTCCGATGTTTCCTAGGGTTCTATAAGTTACCTTGGGTATCTTAGTTTAATTGTGCTTCAGCTTGTTTTTGTGCATCAGCCAGAACGTCATCGATTGATTTACCGTTCAGGAATGCTTGCATTTCTACAACCAGAATATCTTCAATGGCATATGTGTTGATACCATAGTTTACGCTTGGAATTTCTTTCGTCCAATTCGCAAAGTCTGTGAAGATTTTTTGTCCGCCGAAGTACTCGTCTGCTTTGGCATACGCGTCACCATCAACTGCTGGTTTGTACGTACCGATTGCACCGATGTTGTTCAACAGATCTTGATACAATTGTTTGTCAGAACCAAATGTTTTTGCTACAAAATCAGCTGCTTGATCTGCACCAGGAACGTTGTTCATCACATACCAAGAGCTACCACCCAAGTTGGATGCGTGAACAGAGTTTGATTGACCAGCCATTTTCGGAATTGGAGCCACAGCCCATTTACCGGATTGGGAAGCTTCTTGACGTACAGATGGTGAGAACCAGTTACCTGTAGGAATTGTTGCTACGCTACCGTTATTGGCGTTGGCAACGAATTGACTCCAGTCAGAGTGCAATTTAACAATATTGGCATCCATCATCGCTTTGTATGTGATGAAAGCTTCTTTCAGTGCAGCGTTAGTAGCAATGTCAGGTGTTTTACCATCTTCTGCAGAATACCATTTACCTGCAGTTTGGATCATCATACGAATCAAACCAAGGTCATTCGGGTCAAGAGAAAGAAGCTCTTTACCTGTTTTAGCTTTTACGTCTTTACCAATTTGGATGTAGTCATCCCAAGTGATGTCTTGCAGGTCAGCAGCTTTGTAGCCTGCTTCTTCGAGCAAGTCTGTTCTGTAGTACAAGCCAGCAACGCCGGAGTCAAATGGTACTCCGTATTGTTTGCCATCAAATGCTGTTGGTCCGAGTTTGTAATCTGCAAAATCGGAAGCCGTGATACTGGAAGACAGATCTTTGAACGCATCAGGATATGCATTCAAGAAGCTTTGTGAACGATAGTCTTCAATCAGAACTACGTTTGGAAGACCGCTTGCAGTTCCGGAGTTAAGACCCGTGTTCAGTTTCTGGATGATATCAGCTTGAGCGTATTCAATGATGTTAATTTTTACATCAGGATTTGCTTTTTGGTATGCTTCTTTTGCTGTTTCCATTGCAGCAACGTTAAAAGCTTTGTCCCAAGCCCAGACCGTAATTTCGTTTGTTTTTTCGTCACCACCACTAGCGGAATTACCTCCACCACCGGATGAACATGCAGACAACAGCAATACTGTAACGAGCATCAATACCCACATTTTTTTCAAAACATTCAACTCCCCTTCAACCTCTTTGTGTGTAATTTGTTTACGTTTTCTGAAAGCGGTTGCTTTCGATGTATTCATCTTATCATTCCCATATCTCCATTCGTTAGTAATAATTTTGTACGGATTTGTCTTCTTATTGCCACAATGAAAACCTTTACAGAAACCGTTTGCATTAAATTTGGTTTTTTGTAATTTCTTTTGATTTTGTAATTTCTTGATCTTGAAATAGTACAAATATGTATTTTCACTTTACCTCTGACACGTGAAATCCCCCGTCTCTGTAGAAATACAGAAGCGAGGGATCTCATTTTCGGGTGTATTTAGTTGGATTAGATTTCAACTCAACTCGTGATTAATGGTAGTGTTACGGTCACTCTCGTTCCTTCACCGACATTGCTCATGATGGTGACACCGTAAGGTGAACCATATAAAAGCTCAATGCGATCATGCACATTGCGAATGCCGATGCCGCTGAAGAGTTGACGATTGTTTTTCGGATTAGGCAATGTTTCTCCCATAACGAGTCCTTCAATTCCGTCACCATTGTCCATGATCTCACAGATGAGCGATTCCCCGGCTCTGGAAACCATGACATGAATCGTACCCGTTTCTTTTTTGATAAATCCATGGAAAAAAGCATTCTCGATAAACGGCTGAATCACCAGCTTCGGTACATGGTAGTGAGTACAATCCGGAGCAACATAGAAGGCTGCTTTAATCCGGCCACCGTACCTGACGTGATTAATGAAGACATAATTTTTCAAATTCTCAACTTCTTGTTCGACTGTAACGGTCTGACTCACATCACTAATCGTATTTTGCAGCAATCCAATTAATGCGTTAATCGTCTCTGCTGCCCTGTCCTTGTTGCCTTGTTGCACCAGAACTTTGACAGAAGCAAGGGTATTGTACAAGAAGTGAGGATTAATCTGACTCTGTAATGCCGCAAGCTCTGCATTACGTTGTTCATGCTGTGTCTGCACTAACTGATCCACATAATCGTGCAATTCATCAAGCATGTAATTGTATGCATGACCCAGCTGCCTGCTCTCGTAGCTTCCGCTCACCGGGATATAGTTGTCCAGATCACTTTTCGTAATGTTGGACATCTGCTTCACAAGTCTGCGCAATGACTTGGTAATCTGGCTGGTGATGAGAAACACGAGAATGAGTGCCCCCACAACAATAGCTGCACAGATCAAGGCAACTGTCTTCATGTCGATGAGTTGACCCATCGCCAGATCCTTATCCACTACATTGACAATGTAAAACCGATAGAACGGTAAATACTCGGATAGAACGACGCTATCCTGATCCATCACACGAGCATTGATGCTTCTCGGAGACGTTTTATTCATTTCTCGAGCATATGACAGCAAATCCAGCTGAGTTGTCCCGATCCAGTCTTCACGATTCGAAGAAACAATCTCACCTTTTTCGTTCATAATGACCACGTCATTGCCTCGACTTGTAAAGCTGGTGTAGAACTGCCGGAACGCATCCTCTCTCATGGTGACATAAAGCGTACCATATATTCGGCTGCGGGCTCGATCTGTCAACGCCTTCGTGGCAGAGATCATCTGCTGACTTCCGACACTTTCATCGTTTTGGTAATCATCAAAGATCAGACGACTGGGCGTCTCAGCGGCTTCCATCGTGATCGGCTCCTGTTTCAATTCATCCACTGACATCTGAAGGTGAGCACGATTGGTGGAATAGCTGCGTCCATTAATCCCGATAATCGTTATCCCGACTTCGTAGGATTCTGTTATGGATTGAATCCGATCCATCGTTTCCCTCATATTATAGAAGGATTTTGCCATACTGAGGGAATCGGCATCTCCTTCGGACAGGAACCCTCGAATCGCTCCACTTTGCGTCACATTGTTGGATACGGCAGCAATGGCGTCATTAAAGGATTCAAAATTCGTCTTGATCTGATTAAGCACCTTAGAGTTTGTGATACTGAACGTCTCGGTAAACAGATTAGTAGACATGTGAATGGTCGTCCATAGTATGAGTGCAGAGACGAGAACAATACTGACGACCATAACCAGAAACAACTTGGGAAATAATCCGAGACGAGATAATTGGTTCATCCATTTCTTCATGATCTTATCCTTCTGACTTTATGCCCAGAATTTGCGCCGGTATCGGCTTGGTGATAGTCCGGTGAATTTTTTGAACACTTTGCAAAAGTAACTATGATCGGAATAACCGACCATACTGCTAATCTCCGAAATTGTTACATCATCGGATCGGAGCAGTTCCTCCGCTTTTTCAATCCGAATTTTATTCAGGTATTCATTGAATCCTTCTTTTTTGTGAGATGAGAAATAACTGGATAAGTACGATGGATTAAAATGAAAGTGTTTGGCTACTTCAACAAGCCCAAGCGGCTGGTCAAAGTGCTCATGCATGTAATCCAGCAGCATCTTCATATTCGGATCACTTCGTTTTCCACCCGCACCAACAGTGCACTCCTGAACTTCCGTCATAAACTGATCAAGCACAGTCATCACTTCATTTAGACTCGTAGCCCCGTCCACATTTTTAAAATACGTATATTTGCTCTCTTCAAGCCCTGCAGACTGAACGTCCATATCCGCAAGGGTAATCGTTACGTTGAAGATCAGGTTACCTAGAAATGACTTGATCTCAAACACATCGGCAATATAATCCCGACCAAGTATTGTCGCATGATCCTGCAAGTACTCTCTTGCCGCTTCGACCCGGTTACGCTTCACATGTTGCAAAAACATATTCACATTGAACTGGTAACCTGCCGGATGCATCGGTGGAAGTTCACCATACACAAGGATCGGTCGATCCTTATAATAGAAGCGATATTCCATTAGCTTGATCAGGCGTTCACGGTATACGATACCCATCTGTTCAAATGAAGTAAAGCTGTCACTAAGCACCCATCCAGGGTTGCCTTGTCCCGCTGCATTTTCACTAGCCAGCTGTTTAATGCGTTCAACCATCCATTCATCTCGCGCAGGATCGACATTAAGAAGCATGACAGGCAGTGCGCCCTCTGCCGGAACTATTGCACATTCCACTTCAGGCAGATCACTGCGGAGCCTGGATTCAATTTCTTCCTGATCCAGTTTTAGTGGATTCCCTTCAGCATCCATTGGTTTGTACACTAGCAAGCGAAAGGATTCGTGTGGAAAGGTGTCTCGAATCATCGGCATTTCGCTATCCTCGTCCAAAGTAAATCCGGACAGCATCTTCTCCATCAGTTGACCAAGTCTCCAGCCATCGTGTGACGGCTCAAACTGTAACTCTGGAATTTTACCCGCTGTCCGTTGAAGGACCTGCAATAATTCATTCGTATCCAGCTTCGGTTTCAATATATAATCCGCTGCCCCGTGCTGGAGCGTTGAACGAACATATTCAAATTCACTGAAGCTGCTAAGTACAATCACTTCAATCTGCGGATTACTGGCTTTTAGTGTACGGACAAAAGTCTCGCCATCCATGACAGGCATGACAATGTCGGTAATCACAATATCCGGTTTTAACAGGCTCACCTGCTGTAATCCTTCTTCACCGTTGGAAGCTTCACCCACAATGATAAATCCTTCAGCTTCCCAGTTCATATGGTGCTTTATACCTTGTCTTACCAGAAACTCATCGTCAACAATCAGCACCTTGCACAACCGGTTCATGATCGCGACCCCCTTGTCTAATCTTTCCTCTATATCTGTACAGGTTATACCAACTATTATATATCGGTTATAAACGCCTTCCAGTGTTAGCGGTTACATTAATTTTAAAATGATTGTACATCTTTTTATATCCTAAAACGATCCTTTAAGCAATGGTAACTCTCTATAGTTTACACTATATTTCGACAAAATAAGAAGCCCTGAATCGCCTTTCGATCATTTGGCGAAGCAGGACTCCTATTTTCAAACCTTTATTTCGTTACAATACACACTTAAGGTTCGATTCCCCACTGAAGACTTCCCGCTATATGACCGGTAACTTTGGTCCAGTCCGTATAGGAAGTCTGACTAGCTGCAAAGGAGTAATCATCGGTTTGTGTATAGTTGGTCCAATTGCTCTTGGAGATGCGAGTGTGGATTTCCGTGCTTTGTCCCGCATTCAGTGTTCCAGCCGAAGCCGTGAAGCCGATCTCAAGCACGTGGTCAGCACCTGTCCGTACTGGATTGAGTGCACTGAACGTGCCTGTTACATTCGCACTACCAGCAGTCGCCCAGTCAGCGAAGAAGTTCTGAGGCTGTTCCCCGTTAATCGTGTAATAGTATCTGATTTTCACATCGGACAGATTCAATGCTGTAGTCCCTGTATTCGTCAGTTTGAATTTGGGACTAATGGAACTGCCCGTCGCCTGAGTGTTGCTATTAAACATCTCAATGCGTATGGTTCCAGATGGTATAGCTGTCGTGTCTTTAATGAGCAGATTCAAGGTCGCAGGAGCGCCTGCGCTGAATTGAAAGGTTAGCGCCGCTGCGCCATTTGGCAGTGAAGCCAGGTAATTTTTACTTAAAACGACCTCATTGCCTGTTAACGTGTAATCTGTACCTGAAACCAGCGTTGCATTCCCGTTGCGAATGGATGCAAGTGTATTGCCGTTAAGTGTTAACGTGACTGGAATATTAACCTGATTGTCTGCTTTACGATCAAATTCGGCTGTAACCGGTGTAATCACCGAGTTGGTCACTGGTGTACCCCCGCCGTCACCTCCGCCATTGTTACCTCCAACACGGTCAGCATACAAAATTCCGCGGCCATTCGTTCCGAGATATACTCTTCCATACAGACGCGGATCACCCGTAATCGTGGTTACACGAGCATACTGATGCTGATCATCGTTGATCCGGACCCAATTGGCCCCACCGTCATCGGAACGGAAGAATCCACGTGTTCCATCGATCTGTGCAACCGTGTATAACGCGACAACGCTTTGCCCAGGGGCAGCTTTACCAAATCCGATACTATCTGCTTCCTCTACATTGGCAAGCTTCGTGAATGTCGCTCCTGAATCCGTGGAATGCCATAACCCGTAAGGACCTTCTTCCTCACTACCGCCAGCAAACCACAGTTCGCCTTCAACACCCGGAACAGCATCCAGATCTGCATTTCCTTCGATCGGAAGTCCGGTAGCCGCCGAGGCAGTGAAGGAAGCTCCACCATTTACACTCACATAGATTTTACCCGCTGCAAATCCATAGAATTTGTTTGGATTTACACGATCCGAAATCACTTTCGCCTGTGCAGGTATCCCCGTACTTGCCGTCCAGGAATTACCGCCAGTCGAATAATGTACGCCTTTGTCTGACGTGCTCCATACCAATCGGTTACCATTTGCAGAGATGGCTACAGTACCGCCTCCAGTTGTGCCAGCAGGTTCTGCATTGGCTTTATACCATGTAGTACCTCCATCACTGGATAAACCAATGGATTTCGCATTTGGATCAGCAGCATAATCTGCTTTACCTACGCGAACCATCGTATTCGGACTTAACTCTGCAAAATCCAGACTTTCTGTGGAAGAATAGTTCGGGCTCGTAAATATGGTAGCTGGAGCCTGATCCAGATTGTTATGACGGAATCCTGAGACATCCCCCACTCCACTTAACAAATGTGCACCACTTGGCGGGCTGATTAGATCCAGCACAGCAATCTCCTCAACACCCTTCGCCATCACTGAAATATTGATTTTCTTATCATCATCCCAGTCCGTCAGGTTCTTCGTTCCATAGATCGTAGCACCCGTTCCATACATCATGCGATCCGAATCAAACGGATCAATCTCCAGATCACCGATCATCCAGCCCAGTTTTGGAGATGGTTCAGGCGGGGCAGGCGTGATACCAAATGTGAGCCATGGCGCTGCCGATATATCCTGTGTATACCGCAATTTCCGGTTCGGATATCCTTCGAATTCCCATATGCGGGTCCACGTCGCTCCACTATCTGTACTGCGGAACAAGGTAGCGTCCGGCCACCAGGAATTCAATGTCGCAACCATCAATGTACCTGGATTCTGTGCATCGACAGCCAACCCGCCATATCCAAAATAATTATCCGTGCTGCTGCTTGGCACAGGACTAATGTTGGTCCAGACACCTGTCGATGTGTTCAGTTTCCAAACGTCACCTTCCTCCCCATCATAGGGTCCAACACCATCGCTATACGTAATATAAAGGCTTCCATTGGAATCAAGCACACCATGATGCGGAATAAAACCCGTAGGTTGACCAGCAATAGCTGACCAGGTCAGGCCACCATTCGTGCTGCGATATACGCTTTGAGCTTTATCCGCAACACCCACATAGATTGTCTGGGTTGCCTGCCCTGCCGAACCTGTTGTTTTGTCAAACGTAATCCATGCCAGACCTACGATGTCACTGGTATATTCATTCGAAGGATCTTGCACATAGTTTCCCGGATTCGGGAAGCTTGTTACTTCGTTCCAAGTCACACCGTAATCGGTACTTTTCCAAAGTCCGTGACCACTTCGTGCACCGAAATACAGAATACTGTTATCGTTCGGGTCCACGGTCAGACGTTCTCCCATCGAACGTCCCGGCATGTTGCCGCCCACTTTGAACGGAAGTGTTGTGGTCTGCCATGTATCTCCCCGGTCCGTAGAGCGCAAGATGGAGCCATTATTTTTGTCCCATGAATTCGTATACGTCCCGACTGCCATATACACCCGATCGGGATCAACCGGATCCGTAGCCAGTGCGTCTACACCGTTTTTGTTCCAGTCATCCCACCCGACAAAATCAGTTAACGGGATCCAGCTCTCGTTAGCCGCATTCCAGCGATAAGCTCCCCCGATATCTGTACGGGCATAGATCAGATCCTTTTCCGACTCGTTGAAAATAATGCCCGGTACAAATCCGCCTCCTGCACCAGTCACTACATTTTTCCACTCATAAGCTTCACTCGGTGCAGCTGCTGTGGTTCCAGCAAGTCCTCCCAGCGAAGCCGTTACCACGGCAACCGTTAGACTCATGATCCGTAATTTCCCCATAAACGTTCTCATTTTTACTCAGCCTCCTCTTCAACTCGGTAACTGCATTCCGGTCTTCCCGCTGTCTCAGCATGCTGATAATGGCGTGTCAGACGAATTCATGCATTCAGATTACAAGAAATATCACCCCCTTTCAGCCCTTTTATTAAGCGCTTACAAAACTACTCTTCATTCGTCGTTATATGGATAATTCTTTCAATAAATAACATTCGATAGCAAAAGACAAACACCTCTGTCCAAAATCCTATTTTTGTAAAATATTTTCAGTGTTTTATCTTGTTTACACAACAAAAAAGATGCTGTTTTAGCAGCATCTTTCGACATTTCATATAAAAGTTTAAAAAATAGCATCGTTTCTTTCCTGGCAAACCAGGCAGAAGTTCATTGCATGACTGGCAACCGTTTATTTCTGGCTACCATAAGCGTGAGTCTCCTGGCCTTTAACCCCTGGTCTGATGACAAAAAGTGAGCCAGCATCAGGTGTCTCCTTCAGACGTTCTTCCTTAATACCGGTACGTGCTGTTGTAATGTACAAATCTTCAAGCTCCGGTCCACCAAAACAGCAGGATGTTACTTGATCTGCGGGCACTTCGATCTGCTGTAACAGTTCTGATGTATCCGGGTTCCAGCGTGTGACTCTTCCTCCGCCCCAGTGCGCAACCCACAGCATGCCCTCACCATCGACCGTCATGCCATCCGGAAAACCGAATTCCTCGGGTATGTGAATGACGCTTGTCCGATTCTGTATCGTCCCGGCTGCCAGATCAAAATCAAACCGGTCAACAGCACGTGTCGGGGTATCAATGTAATACATGGTCTGCCGATCCGGACTCCAGCCCAAGCCGTTGGATGTAGACACGTCTTGTACCATCGTGCGCACAGGTTGTCCTTGTTCCAAACAATACAGTGATCCTGCTTTACTCTCATTATTCAAGCTCATCGTGCCTGCCCAGAATCGCCCTTGTGCATCACATTTTCCATCATTAAAACGATTGGTATCCTTATCTTGTTCAGGGTCCTCAATGGCATGTAGCTCACCCGTAAGCAGATTATACGTATGGAATCCACTGCGTAAAGCAACCACAACCTCGTCACCACGATACGGAACAACTGCGCCGACATGTTCACCGACATCATAAGTCTGATCCTGCCCTGTAACCGGATCATACACATGCACCTTGAAGCTTTCAATATCTACCCACAATAATCGATTGTTCTCCGCATCCCAGCTCGGGCCTTCCCCCAGTAAGGCCGGGGTTCGCACTGCTACAGTTACGTTGCTCATGCCATCACGTCCTTTTTAAGATTTGACGCCGCCTGACCATTCGAATCCGATGGCATCCAAGAATGCTTTGGACAGTACCATATGGCCTGTTGCATCCGGATGTACTCGGTCATAAGTCAAGACAGCCGTATAGAAATGATCCCAAAATGGAGCAAATGCAGCCTGTGTATCCACATACACCGCATCATACTCGCTGGCTACCCTGCGTACCGCTTCTCCGTAAATATCCATCGTTGCCCGCATCGGGTCTTCCGGATTGGCCTCAAGATAATAAGGAGACATCAGTATCAGACCCTTCAGATTGGGACGAACCGAAGCCACCAGTTCACGCAATGTGGATTCGTATTCTTCCAGAAACACATGGGAGTCTGTTGACAATGGGTTGTCAAACTGACGCCACACATCGTTAATGCCGATCATGATCGTCAACCAATCTGGTTTTAGGTCCAGCACATCACGATCCCAGCGCTGTTTCAGATCACGAATCGTATTCCCACCATTACCCACATTCTGGATACGCAACATCAATTCCGGATAGATAGACCGCAATAGTGCATGGACTTGCGCAACATAACCATGGCCCAGACCTGAACTGCCCTCGCCTACAGGATGTTCCCGACCACAATCCGTAATCGAATCTCCGATAAACAGAAGCTTGTCATTTTTCTGAAATTTCATCGTCATTTCTCCTTCGCTCCAAAGCGCTAATATGATTACCAGCCTTGATTTTTAAGCCAAGTCAAGCATAGATCAGACCAGGCTCGAACCGCGTGGTTGTCTTCAGCCAATCCGAGACCATGTGAACCTTTCTCAAAAACATGCAAATCATAGGGAATCCCATGCGCACCCAAGGCAAGGGCGTAACGCAAGCTATTCTCCACAGGTACAGCCTGGTCATCGCTGGTGTGCCAGATGAACGCTTCTGGAGCATCCGCTCTCACCTGTTGTTCCGCACTGAATGCCTTGATCTGCTCGGCAGACGCGTCAGATCCAAGCAAATTTTCACGGGAACCAGCATGTCCATAAGACTCCATCGTAATGACCGGGTAACAGAGGATAACCCGATCGGGGCGTGAACTTTGACGTTCAATGAGGTCCTCATGATCCGGTTGTCCCTCGTCATACAACGTTCCCAATGTTGCTGTAAGATGTCCGCCTGCGGAGAAACCAAGTACTGCAATCTTGGCAGGATTGATGCCGTACTGCTCGGCATGTGCACGAACATGACGTATGGCACGCTGACCATCTGTTATCGGTGCAGGATGCTGGTGAGGTGCTACCCGATATTTCAGGACAAATGCGCTTATGCCTGCACGGTTTAACAGTTCGGCTATTGGAGCACCTTCGTGATCCGCCAAAAATCCGTAGCCACCACCTGGACATACAATGATAGCGCTCTCGGAACCGGGCTGAATAAATGGAATCAAATGTGGCATTTCGTCTTCATGGCCTTGCGCTGCATAAGGTGCAGTATGGTCCCATAAGGGTATCGTTGTTGTCATCTTCAATCATCCTCTCTAGGTAGAACGGATACAAGGTGTCCGTTTAAACGTTTTCGAATCTCAGGAATCGATACCATCATAACGGCAATGACCCTCATGCATCAATACCTTCCTGGCATCACTTTTTATTCAATTCGTTACAGATTAGTATAAATTCCGGAATTGTTCAGGAGTGACTCCCTCTATCCTGCGAAAGGTAGCTACAAAATGGCTTGAATCCCGAAAGCCCACCCGAACTGCAGTTTCCCGGATCGTCAGGGCAGTATCCCCGGTCATGATTTCCTTGGCTTTGCGAATACGCAGCAGAATGAAATAACTATAGGCTGTCATGCCAAAGGATTGTTTGAATAAGGTGTTCAGATGTCTGGATGAGATCCTCGTGACGTCAGCCATATGTTCGAGACCAATCTCGGGATTCGCATAGTGCTGTTCCATGAATGCAATGAGCGGAGCGAGCCTCTCGACGGCATGAGAGATCGAAGACCGATTGCCTGTCATGCCATATTTTTTGAGTAAAATCAGAAATCGGTATATACCCGCTGACGCTTCGAGTCCCGACAAATCCTGATCACTGCTGATCGAATCCAGCACTTCCTGGCCGTAATCGTTGAACGGGCTGCTCTGCTCCCACTGATAGAACGCCGCTTCACCCAGACCCAGCGACTCCATAATTCCCGGACACTGGGAACCGCCAAATGTAATGTAAAGTGTCTCCCACTCTCCTTGGGCACGCACATATTCATGTGGCTCATTCGGGGGCAACAAAATACCTGATGCTTCCGCCAGTATGACCGTGGACCCAGCAAACTTGAATTCTCCCGCTCCCTTCACGGTCTGAAGCCAGTGGTAACATGGATACCCCACAGGTCTGGATACCTTCTCCTGATTGCCATTATAGCCAAGGCTCTCGATATAAAGCGGCAGCGGCTGATCACGTGATGTCATGAAATATCGTTGATGTCGTGGTGAGATAAACATGAGATGCCCCCTTGGATATAAGCCGAATTATACTTCCGTATTCTTATATACGTCATTACTTTTATTATATTTTAAAAGTCATATGTATCATATAGTATAGGATTATTCTTATACAAGAGGTGAACACATTGATTAGCAGCAAACTACCCAAAATGTTCTACGGGGGCGATTATAACCCGGAACAGTGGGATCACGAAACGCACCTTGAAGACTTGCGTATGTTCCAATTGGCAGGCATTGATATTGCCACAATCAACGTATTTTCATGGGCACTGATTCAGCCTGATGAAGTTACTTATCATTTTGAAGAACTCGACCAACTTATTAATCGTCTATATGAAAACGGTGTCTATATATGCCTAGCAACGAGCACTGCTGCCCATCCGGCCTGGATGGCGAAGAAATATCCAGACGTACTTCGTGTAGATGCCGATGGACGCAAACGCAAATTTGGTGGGCGCCATAATTCCTGTCCAAACAGCCCGACCTATCGCAAATATTCCGAGAAGATTGCAGATAAACTGGCCGAACGATACAAGGATCACCCCGCTGTTCTCGTATGGCACATCTCCAACGAATATGGCGGTGACTGTTACTGTGACAACTGTGAGAAAGCATTCCGCGTCTATCTGAAAGAACGCTATCAGACCCTGGAACAGGTCAACAAAGCATGGAACACGAATTTCTGGGGGCATACCTTCTACGATTGGGACGAGATTGTTCTACCAAGCAACCTGAGCGAACACTGGGGTAACAACAATTCAACGTTCCAGGGAATCTCGCTGGACTACTCCCGCTTCAACTCCGACAGCATGCTGGATTGTTATCGGTTGGAATACGATGCAATCAAGAAACACATTCCCGACTCCGTCGTGACTACCAATCTGATGGGATTCTTCAAGCAGTTGGACTATTTCAAATGGGCAAAATATATGGATATCGTCTCTTGGGACAGCTATCCTGGTCTCGCTACACCCGTCAGCTTCACAGCAATGGCTCATGACCTTATGCGCGGACTGAAAGATGGTCAACCATTCATGCTGATGGAGCAAACACCAAGTCAGCAGAACTGGCAGCCATATAACTCATTGAAACGCCCTGGTGTCATGCGTCTGTGGAGTTACCAGTCTGTTGCGCACGGGGCTGATACCATTATGTTCTTCCAGCTTCGCCGCTCCATCGGTGCCTGTGAGAAGTATCATGGTGCAGTTATTGAGCATGCCGGACACGAGAATACACGTGTATTTCGCGAAGTCGCTGAGCTGGGCAAGGAATTGCAGATCCTTGGTGACACCACGCTGGATGCATCTGTTGAATCCAAAGTAGCGATTGTGTTCGACTGGGATAACTGGTGGGCCATCGAAAAATCAAGTGGACCTACGGTTGCCCTGAATTATGTGGATCAGATTCATAAATATTACGCCGCTTTCTTCCGCCGCAACATACAGGTAGATATCGTCAGTGTGGATACGGATATTAGCAAATACGACATCGTTCTTGCGCCTGTGCTTTACATGGTTAAACCAGGATTTGCCGACAAACTGGAGAAATATGTTGAAGCAGGTGGAACATTCCTGACGACCTTCTTCAGCGGCATTGTCAACGAGAACGATCTCGTGACCACTGGTGGGTATCCGGGAGAACTCCGTAAACTGCTCGGAATCTGGGTGGAAGAGATTGATGCCCTGCTGCCTGACCAAAAGAACCGCATAGTCCTCAAAGAAGCTTACGGCGATCTTCAAGGAGAATATGGCTCCGGCATGCTGTGTGACCTGCTGCACAGTGAAGGAGCCGAAGTCATCGCGGAGTATGGAGACGACTTTTATAAAGGCATGCCTGTTGTAACACGTAACATTTATGGTCAAGGTGAAGCCTGGTACGTTGCATCCGACCCGGATGAACGTTTCCTCGATGGTTTGCTGGGACAGCTTGCAGCAGCCAAGAATGTAGAGTCCCTACTGGAGACACCGGAAGGTGTCGAAGTAAGCGCACGTACCAAAGACGGCAAACCCTACCTTTTCGTCATGAACCATAACGCTTCCACGCAATCCTATGATCTTGGTACAGCCAAGGCACTTGATCTGCTCACCAATCGCGAGCTTTCGGGAAGTGTTGAGATTGAAGCCCGTGGGGTACAATTGCTTGAAATGAAATAAGGTATTTCGCTATATGGGTCATAATGGAAGCCTATATTGCAAAGGAAAAGCACGTGATACAAAGTGTCACATGTACATCTCTTTTAAGCTTATTTTTGTCTTCAGTGAGGATATTGGTATAGATTCCATACCTTTATCGTCTTCTGTAAGCCAAAAGCTGCTACTTCCCGTATCCGTCTACATCGGATACGGGTTTTTGGCATTATCTGTGGTATTTTTGATAGAAGGAAATATCAGTATGTAAAGCGAATTGGACGAGACACACATTTTAATGAAGCCCGCCGGAACTTGCTTGTGTGAACCATGTAGCTGATCCATTGGAAAATAATGATGCAGCTGAAATATTGGTGACACTCATGATGTCACTTATAAGCTGTTACAATAGAATTATAACTACGACATCACTTTCCGGCGGGGCAATGAACGAAACGGAGTGGCTGACATGAACAGAACAAATCGGCTTGCCGCCATCGTTATGGCATTACAGCATGGTCACGAAACAGCACACTCATTGGGCGAGAAATTTGAAGTTTCCCGTCGCACCATTCTCCGGGATATTCAGTCCCTCTCGGAGATGAATGTGCCTATTATTGCCATTTCCGGTCCGGGAGGCGGCTTCAGACTTATGGAGGGTTACGTATTGCCCCCATTGCAGCTGGACCCGGTTGAGGCAGCGACGCTCATATTCGCTCTTGAGGGTCTGAGTCGCTACGCCGACACGCCCTTTCATGAGAAACGCTGGACCCTGATGAACAAAGTTAAGGCCATCATTCCGGATGATATCATGTCGCGTATCGATCCCATGCTCCAACAGCTGCATCATCATATTCCAGACCGCAATTACATCCTTCCTCATCTGGACGCGCTGCTGGCATGCATACCTGAACATGGATGGATCAATGTGCTATATCGATCCGTATCGCGTCAGCGATGGTTGCATATCTGCCCTTCACGGGTGTATGCTTCCTCCGGCTTCTGGTACTGTGAAGCATATTCCATCGAACATGGTGAGCAGCGTCTGTTCCGGGTCGACCGAATTATCGATGTCAAGGCGATCGAACCACAGGATACACAGGTGCTGAACGAACAGGCACAGCAACAGCAGAGCAAGCCGATCCCTCCAGAACAGCCGCCAACTCGGGTGACGGTGCGACTGAGTTATCGGGGGATGATTGAAGCCGAACAGGATGAGCATATCGGCGAAAAGATGATTGAAATTGCCCCGGATCTCTGGGAATTGTCATTCATTTGTCCACCAGGAGAATGGGACTGGGCCGTACGATTCTTTTACCGCTTGGGACGTGAAGCTGAAGTGATTGAACCTCTTCAACTTCGCAGCGAGATTCGTCAGCATGCCGAGGAAGTGAGCCGGATATACCTTGCTTCAACCAAGTAATCGCTTCACCATACTGCATAAAGGAGCCTGCTGATATCATGACATATGAACCCGTTGTAACGTACGAAGAAGCAGTACAGCGTATCCAGTCTATAGGACTGCTGCCTCTTGCTCCCCTATTTACCGAATACCCTTCACTGTCATCGCTAACCCCCAAAGAACATTGGCACAAGGATGATGATTTGGATCCCTGGTTATGGCGTTCACGCCTGGCCGAAGAGGGCATTGCTGCATATGGAAAGTTCGTCAAAAAGAAAGCGCTTCTTGTCTCGAGTGAATACTTCCCTTGGGTACACCGACTGCTTGCCGACTCCAGAACCATCGAGGAACAGTATGAGGCGGGTATACTGTCCCGTGAAGCGTTCAAACTCCATGCGTTAGTTGCAGAACAGGAAGGCATCGATGGACGTGCCCTTCGTTCTCAAGCAGGATTCGGAGCAAAAGAAGATAAAAAAGCATTTGACCGTGGACTTCTCGACCTTCAGGGCTGTTCAGCCATTGTGATTAGTGGCACCAAAGAAAAAGAAGGGCTCGCAGAAGGCAAAGTCGCCTGGAATAGCTCTGCGTACGAGACTGCTGGTCACTGGATGGAACGTCACGGCATTCAGCCGTTTGAAGGAACTGTTGCCGAAGCGCGTGAACTGCTGGTGGCTCAACTGCAACAACATGCTTCACCAGCGGCATTATCAAGCATCGCCAAAGCCCTTGGCATCCGTGGGATCTAAATAAAGCCAATTCCGGTTGTAGTGCACATTTCAACCGGAATTGGCTGCGGTTCACCAGATAATGCATCGCAGACGATAAACAACATCCAGCCAGATTGGGTTCAGAGAATTACGCCATCCTTGAATATGGCAATCTCCCGGAATCCATGCTGCTCACTGAGTGTGTGTGACCGTCCTGAAGCAATGTCAATCAGTTGGCTGAACAGCTGTACTTTCACCTCATCCATCGTGCGACCCTCCAACAGCTGGCCTGCGTTGAAGTCAATCCAGTGTTTTTTGCGATTCGCCAGATCGGATTGGGTCGCAATCTTGACAGTAGGTACCGGACCTCCGAAGGGAGTCCCTCGCCCTGTTGTGAAGAGCACAATATGTGCACCGGCTGCAGACAGTGCCGTAACAGACACCAGATCATTACCCGGTGCTTCTACAATGTTCAGACCGTTTTGAGTTACACGTTTGCCATAGCGCAGCACGTCGACTACCGAAGAACGTCCTCCCTTTTGTGTACATCCAAGTGACTTTTCCTCCAGCGTTGTGATGCCGCCAGCCTTATTACCAGGAGAAGGATTTTCATAGATGTTCTGGCCATGGTTCACAAAATATTGTTTGAACCCATTCACAAGGTCCACCAAATCGTGAAAGACCTGCTCATTGGCAGCCCGATTCATTAAAATCGTCTCCGCACCAAACATCTCCGGAACTTCCGTCAGAATCGCCGTACCACCGGCAGCCACCAGCATATCAGCAACTGCACCGACCAGCGGATTGGCTGTAATACCGGATAAACCATCGGAACCACCACACTTCAAACCAATTTTGAGTTTACTGAGCGGAAGCGGCTGCCGCTGTTCATGTTCAGCGATCTCCACAAGTTCTTCCATCAGTCGAAGCCCTTCCTCAAGCTCGTCATCTGTTTCCTGCGCTTTGAGAAACCGTACTTTGCCTCGGTATTCCGGAGCAATACATTCACGGAACTCGTCTACTTGGTTGTTTTCACAGCCCAGACCGATGACCAGCACGCCCCCTGCATTCGGATGTTCCACCAAGGAGGCCAGCAACTGTTGGGTATATTTCAGGTCATCACCAAGCTGTGAACATCCGAATGGATGCGGAAAGTGATATACACCATCTACCCGACTTCCAAACTGGGACTGACCCATACGTGCCAATGCTTCACACACTTTATTAATACACCCAACCGTATTCACAATCCAGATTTCATTACGGATACCGGCTTCACCATTAGGACGTAAATATCCATCGAATGAGCGTAGATGTTCCGGAGGCATATCCGTCTGAACCCGTGCTCCCGGTTGGTACTCATATTCAAGCAAGCCGTGCAGACCCGTCTTCAAGTTGTGACTATGAATCCAGCTTCCCTGCTCAATCTGCTCTTTGGCAATGCCGATGGAGAAACCATACTTCATCACATCATCACCCGGTGCCAGGATATGCACAGCAATCTTATGCCCTTTGGGCACGTCATCCAGCAAGGTAAAAGAAACTCCGTCTGGCAGTGTAATGCGTTCTCCTTTGGCATAATCCCGAAGCGCTATAATGACGTCATCCTGTGGTTGAATGGCAATCCAGTCATTGATTGTACTTGTGGTGTTCATTTCCCTTCACCTTCCAACAAACTAATTTCACGAACAAGTGCTGCACGCAGCCCTTCTCTTGCATCCAGATTTTCGCCCCAGATCAGGGTATCCGACAACACAGCCGCTACCCGCTCAGCCAGTTGGTTCTGATTCCTGTTAAGCGTGTCATAACCTTCCCAGTGTGCAGCCAAAGCGGCCAGGACATCCGGATCATCCCGCAGCAGAATGTCCTCCCCATTCAGTCGTTGTGCTTTGTAACCTTCTGGCGTATTTACAGGACGATAGAGACACAGTAATCCCGCAAACCCCTGAATTAAACGTTCTGGCCAGCTTCCCTGGTTTAGCTCATAGGATAATAGTGTAGGCAGCACACGCACCTTGAATTTTCCGATCGTATTTAATGCAATATCTTGCAATTTGTGATCAATGTACGGGTTAAGGAACCGTTCGAATACTTCTTCTGCGTACTGATCCAGCTGATGATCCGGCATATCCAGAGCAGGTACGATCTCCTGATGTACAGCTTCCCGGATCCACGGGCCAAAGTGCGAATCTTCCATCGTTTCTCTCACATGTTGCTTGCCTTGCAGAATTCCGAGTGATGACATTAGGGTATGTGCACCATTCAAAATCCGAACCTTGCGTATCTGAAACGGCTTCAGATCTTTCACCCAATGTACATTGAGGCCCGCTTGCTTGAGTGGTAGCTTTTTGTCCAATGATTCATCACCCTGAATGGCCCAGAAATGATATGGCTCTGCCGTATTAATCAACTGGTCCTCATAACCCCAGCGATTCGTCAGGGAATCGGCTTCCTCCTGGGTCGGCGCACCTGTGACGATTCGATCTACCAGATTGTTCAGGAAATGATTATGGTTCTCGATCCATGAACGGAAGCCATCGGAATACCCATAATCCTCACTGTGACGGAGGACACAACTGCGCAGCACATCACCATTGCCTTCGAGCAGCTCGCATGGCAGATGAATCAAACCTCTGGATGGGTCCCCATCAAATTTCAAGTATCGCTGATGCAGGAAAACCGTTAATTTCCCCGGAAATGATTGGACGGGTTCACCCTCGATATAGTCTGCCTGCATATATTTCAATCCTGATTCGGTTGTATTCGAAATAACGAACTCAAGTGAAGGCAGTTCCGCCAAGTTCAGAAAGGCATCCCATTCCTCATACGGATTGATACACTGTGAGAAAATGGAGATCAACTCTGTCCGCTCAACCGGCTTCCCTTGAGACAGCCCACGCGTGATCATGGTATATAACCCATCCTGATCGCGAATCTGCTCCAGCTTGGCTTTGCCTCCAGGCCGTGGCTGAGTAACAGCTACACTCCCATGGAATTTGCCTTGTCTGGCACTCTCATGAAGCATCCAGTCTGCAAATCCCCGCAAGAAATTACCTTCTCCGATCTGCAAAACCTTCACGGGACGCTCCATAATCTCCTTGCACTTGCGCTGACCGTCGTTCCCGAGCAAATTCAGCTTCAATCTTGGCCGTTTCGTGCTTGCCGACATGGACACTCACCTCATCGATTATTTGTACACTCTGAATGCCGCCCAAAGGCTTAGCACCCTTATATTGTAAACGCTTTAAATTCATTGTATCATCAATAAAAGGAAATTAAATTGCTTATATTGCGGTAAATATACTCTCTCATGACTAGCTATAACATCTCGTTGAAGACGCTGGTTTGGAAAGGAGTCTCTATGGAGCGTTCACCTGTTCGTACGACTATTCAGGCAGAATCCGGTATTCCGTTCCGCTTGGTGTACAGCGATACAAAATCCCCTCAGAACGAATTGCCGGATCACCTTCACGATTGGCATGAGATTATCTATGTATATCGTGGTCAGGGCAGCATCTTTATTGATACAGGTCTTGAGGATATGCAGGAAGGAGATCTGTTCATTATTCCAGGCAGTACGGTTCACCGCGCCTTGCCGGATGCAGGCAACCCTGTCACATCTTCCGCTTTGTTCTTCAGCCCGGGATTGCTGGCATCGACCGCCGGGGGAGCTGCTTCTTCCTTGCTGAGTCTGTTTGAACGTTGTCGCAGACAACGGGTGTATAAGAGGCATCTGGACACAGAAGAGCAATCACAGGTGGCCGCCCTTATTGATGATATTCAGACCGAATTTCAGCTCGGACATCATCTGAGTGCACATGCGGCCCTGTTAAGGCTGCAACTATTGCTTATTTTTCTGGAACGTCTGGAAGCCTCGGGACCTGCGAATCCGAGTAAATCTACTCCCGGTCCCTCGTGGCTCTCTTCTACGATCTCTCATATTGACGATAACCTTCGGAATGGCCTATCCCTGCATGAACTGGCCCAGTACGCCTCTGTATCCCCTGCTCATTTCAGCCGTGCCTTCAAACGATACACGGGCATGACTCTGACGGATTACGCATTAGCGCGAAGGGTCATTATGGCGAAAGAACATCTGGTGCAAGGCGATGAGACAATGGCAGCCGTAGCTGATGCTTGCGGGTTTGACAGCCTGCCCCACTTTTACCGTCAATTCAAAAAATTAACCGGCACAACGCCCGCAGCCTACCGTAGAACCATGAACAGTTCACGTTAAAATAGAAATAGCCCAGAACATAGGTGCCGGGTCTAGGGCGTGTCTGAAAACTCCGCAAGTTTTCAGACACGCCCTAATCATATATATCCACATATTCTTCCATATGGAAGATGTGGTATGATAATCTGGATTATTAATTGTCGGAAACATTGCATTCCGTTGTCAGAGGAGCTTAACATTCCATGTTAAACGAATTGAATCGCAGGAATATCGGCATCTTCGCCCATGTGGATGCGGGCAAAACAACTACCACCGAGCATATGTTATATGAAAGTGGTGTCGTCCGCAGTCCGGGACGCGTGGATGACGGAACAACAGCCACAGACTCGCTGGACATTGAGAAAGAACGTGGCATATCCGTTCAAGCAGCTATGACCTCTCTGATCTGGAAGAACACCATCATTGACCTTATTGATACGCCTGGGCATATTGATTTCAGCTCCGAAGTAGAGCGAACACTGCGCGTAATGGATGGCGCTATTCTGATTCTATCAGCAGTGGAGGGGATTCAGTCCCAAAGTGAAGCCATCTGGCATGCCCTTCGTTCACTTCGCATTCCTACCATCATCTATATCAATAAAATGGATCGGATTGGCGCGTCTGCACCAGCAGTAATGGAGCAGATTCGTTCCACCCTGTCTCCCTTCGCTTGCGAAATCCAAACGTATCAACTTCATGAAGAGTCATTTCATGGCATCGACTCCCTATGGAATGAGAATCAAGATACGCTGTCCGGTGGTACACCTTCCATTCCAGGTCTGTTCGAGATACTTGCCGAGCTGGACGAAAAAGTTATGGAAGCCTACATTCAAGAGACTGCGTTATCCCAAAAGGATCTAAATGAAGCATTCCTGCGGTATGTGCATAAAGGTGAGATGTTCCCTGTCTGTTACGGTGCTTCCGGCAAAGGAATTGGCGTCACGGCATTGCTGGATGCAGTCCTTGCATTTCTGCCTCCACCTGCACAGCCAGTGGATTCTCCCGTATCGGGTGTTGTGTTCAAGATTGAACGTGACCGCACGATGGGACGCACGGCCTACGTCCGCATGTATGGTGGTAGTCTCCACAACCGGGATACCATCTATAATTCGACGCGGGAGCTTGAGGAGAAAATAACGCAGATTCGCCGCATGGATGGACGGAAATGGGCAGATACCGGTGCCGTTCACGCGGGGCAGATCGCTACGCTGTACGGACTAAGTGACACCCATGTGGGTGACATTATCGGCAATCCTGAGGGTGTACCTCCACTGCCACAGATGGCTGTGCCTTTGCTGACCGTACAAGTACATGGCAAGGACCCGGCACGTTACCCCGATCTTGTGGCTGCATTACAGGAGTTGACGGACGAAGACCCCTTGCTTGATCTGCAATGGTTGCCGGAGGAACGAGAGCTGCATCTCAAGGTTATGGGAACTATTCAGCTTGAGATTTTATCCAGCTTGTTAATGAGTCGTTTCGGACTGGATGTCGTATTCGACCCGCCATCCGTCATCTATAAGGAAACGCCACGTGCAGCAGGAGAAGGTTATATTGCCTACACGATGCCTAAGCCCTGCTGGGCCATCCTACGCTTCAGAATTGAACCTTTGCCTCGTGGAAGCGGTCTGATCTATACCTCAACCGTAAGGACAGATGATCTGCTGCTACGTTATCAGAATGAAGTCGAACGGCGGATTCCCGAAGCACTGTCTCAAGGCATGCTCGGTTGGGAAGTAACCGATCTGCGAATCACGCTGGTGGAAGGGGAACATCATGTCTGGCATACCCATCCGCTTGATTTTGTCGTAGCCACGCCGATGGGAATCATGGATGGATTGGCGAGAACAGGTACCACTTTGTTAGAACCCCTCCTTCAGTTCAGACTGACGGTCCCGGAAGAATATGGCGGAAAAGCCCTCAGCGATCTGGTATATATGCGTGCAACCTTCGAAGCCCCCGTCATTGGTAGCGGACGTTGTATTATTGAAGGAGTTATGCCTCTTGCCACCTCAATGGATTATCCGGTGAAACTGCGTTCCGAGACAAGTGGCCGCGGGGTGCTCACGACTTCATTTGCCGGATATCAGGAATGTCCTGCAGATGTGACTCATACTCGCAAACGCAGAGGGGTTAACCCGCTGGATCAATCGAAGTATATTTTAAGTGTACGAAACGCGATTACATCATAAATGGAGTTGACTTTGTGCTTATTAAATTTCTTATCTTTGGCCTTCTATGGCGGATTATAGGTAATCCGTTCATTGCCATTCTGATTTTACTCGTAATACTATACTTCCTAGATCGTCGCTATGTTGGCGTATTCCCAAGCTTCACGAAACCCCTCAAGCGTATGCGTAACATCTCCCGGCTTCGCCAACAGCTTGCCATGAGTCCCAATGAAGTTTCTTCCAAACTGGAATTGGCTCGCCTGCTGATTGAGCGCAAACGTTACAGCGAGGCACATGCGTTATTGCTTGAACTGGAACGCCCCTATGAGCAATCAGCTGAGTATTGGGAGGCATTAGGGACGACTGAGCTTCATTTGGGCAACATCGAAAAAGGCGAACGTCATATTCTGCAAGCCCTCGAGATCAACCCCAGAGTCAAGTATGGACGTCCGTATCTCACCCTTGCTGGAGCCTTTAAAGATACGCATGAGGACAAAGCGCTGGATTATGTGCATCAGTTTCAGGAAATTCATTCCTCATCCAGTGAAGCTTATTATCTGCTCGGCTCAGTTCATCGTTCCCTCGGACGCAATGCAGATGCGAAGCAGGCTTACGAGCAATCCTTGAACGTGTACCGTTCATTGCCCAAATACAAGAAACGTCAGGAGCGCCGTTGGGCTGTCCGCAGTTGGTTCCGTAAGCGTGGATTGTAATCTCGTTTGATTCACGCAATAACACGCGTTTATCACTCTTCTAACCAATAAAGTGCACTGATCTCTGCCCTCGTTTGAGCAGAAACAGTGCACTTTATTAATAGCAACGATATTAATACACCAATATCTCACGCAGTTGTTCTTCATGATGACGCATCCAGTCGATCCGCTGTTTGAGCTTCACAATCTGATCCACAGCCACTTCCGGCTCATCTGTACCCTCGAACATGCGACTGATGAAATGCAAGACCACATCCAGACTGCGCAGCAAAATCAATTGAGGTATGGCCAGCAACTCTTCCGGTTTCAGGCTGACCTGTTCCCGAAATCCCCTGATCAGTCCCTCCTGTGCCTGCCACATCCAATCTTCACTCTTGTCCATGGTAAGGAGGTCAGACATCGGAACAGCCAGCTCCATTACCCGCAAATCCCATGTCGCAAATTCAAAATCCAAAATGGCACAGATTTCACCCTGCTGATCTGCCAACACATTCGAGGCATTCACATCCCCATGAACCAATTGATGCGGCAACTGTTCCATACCCCGCAGGGCTTCAAACAGTTCTGGCAGCACATGCCTCAACTGCTTCAGTTCATTCGAGCATGCGACCAATTGCTCCGGTGGTGATGTGCATAGCTGTAATAATCGTTCTGGTGAACAGAGCGGATACGCATCCTGAATTCGATAGTATGGTGGATACACAGGTTCAAGTGGTATATCCAGCGTAGCCATAACAGAAGACAGGGCCCCCGCCGCTTTACCGAGCCCTATCAATTGATCTGGTGTATGCCAGATGGGATTGACGCCTTCCCGATAATGAAACAAAGTCACGATTTTGGTGTGACCTGTGAGGTTTTCTTTTACAGCAAGGAATGTACCTCCCTCACTAGATAACCGTCCTACAGGTGAAGGTGTATCAAGCTTAAAGTTCGAACGTTGGAGGGCTTCCAGCACCTCGTGTTCAAAGGCGATTTTCATCGAATCATTATGTGTTTCATATTGTCTCATGACGTAATTAGCCCCGTCTACATGGAGCATGTAGGTAGAATTATTCATCCCACCCTTTCCACGCTCACCTTTCCAGTCCGATGTGAAACCATATAAGGCCAACACTTCGGATATGCGCTGCTGCTCTGAATGATGGAGGGAACCGGAATCGATGTTTTGCACCAAATATTAACCCCTTTATCTCACATAATGGAACTGTCCTCTAATTATCTTAAAGGAAGTCCATCACTCGGTCTAGTTCTGTTCCAAAGTGATCAAGAGAATGGATAGTATCCGGTCCGATTAAGCTGCTCTGCAATGACACGATACCCTCTTGCATTGGGATGCACTCTGTCCCAGAACAACAGTTCACGTTCACGGCCCTCAAACCTGTCATAGACTTGAGCACACGCATAGTTGCCTGATCCCGCTCCATTCAGAAACGAATTATATTGGCGCACCCAGTACGCAGCTTCCGTCGCTTGTGGATACGGGTTGTACAATCCGATGGATCGGACCATATACTCACTGTTGCCCTTTAACTGCCGAATGTGCCGCATGATCTGGGATACATTACTACGGGTTTCTCCGAGCACCTGTGTCATTTTGCTGGCATTTGGAATGCCATTACTTGCTTTAAACGTACGAATCAAATCATTTCCGCCAATGGATATGGTAATGATATCCGCTTCACGGAGCGATTGCCGCACTCGGGGATGCGAAGAGATCATCTGCAACATTTCCCCCGACGTCAGTCCATTCACGCCCATATTTTCCATGGATACAAACGTACGAACATTCATTTCCGCCATTCGCCGATATAAAGGAACAAAGCCGGTGCCCAGCAACGCTCCTGTACCTACCGTTAATGAATCTCCTATAGCCACATATCGATATACCATCCCGTCGCCCCTCTCTGCTGTGATTTCTCTGAACAATAATGAACTGCTCTATATCTTATGATGAGCGGCAAGCCAAGGCGCGGGATGGTGTCCTTAGGCATGCACCTTTCTTTTGCACAAGACCGTGCTTCTTCTGTTGAGGTAAAAAAAAGAAAAAGCCCTGCCGCATAACGCGGCAGAGCCTAATCCATTGCAATGCATTACATACCTATGGTCCGATCCGAATCAACGGAATCCGCCTGTTCCTTGTTAGGGAACGGCCACCAGTTGGCCCGGCCAAACATCTTCACCATCACTGGGACGAAGAATGGCAGGAACAACAGAGAGTACAAGACCAGTCCGCTAAGGACTACTGTGGCAATCTGCATCATCGAGAGAACACCGGATGGATACATGGCAGCAAATGTACCGCTCAGAATGACGGCTGCGGATAGAATTACGGTTCCCATGTTCTTCATGGCGTACAACATCGCATCCTGTACCTTCATGCCTTTGTTCTCATTGAAACGGTCCATCAGGAAGATGCTATAATCCACACCCAGTGCAATTAGCATGACAAATCCGAAGAACGGAGTAACCCAGCTAATGCCTGCGAATCCGAGAATATTAACAAACACCACTTCGGTTACCGCCATCGATGTGAAATAAGCCAGTAATAAGGAAACGATCAGATACAATGGCATAATCACGGAACGAAGCAGCACGACCAGAATAATAAATGTGCCCGCCAGCATCAGCATTACAGTACGTGTATAGTCGTTATTTGAGATCTCCTGCAGATCTGCAAACGTACTGGTAACCCCACCTACGGCAATATCGGCTTTTTCAAGCGTACTGCCCTGTACCGCACGATGTACTGCCGCCTCAATGTCAGGAACACGATCAATGGCTTCTGTTCCGTATGGATTTTCGGCGAAAATAACATCAATCGTCATCGTCTTCCGGTCTTGGGACAGATACGTATCAAATACCTGTGTGAAGTCTTTGCTGTTCAGGGCTTCTTCAGGAACGTACCAGCCTGCCAGATCGGAATCCGGTGAATTTTGTAATTGCGTCAGGTAGTCCTGCGCTGAATCCAGTCCACCGGATACCTGTTTAATACCATCGACACTTTGATTCAGGCCATCTGTTAATTGTGTCA
Source organism: Paenibacillus amylolyticus (assembly GCF_001570725.1). GTDB lineage: Bacteria > Bacillota > Bacilli > Paenibacillales > Paenibacillaceae > Paenibacillus > Paenibacillus amylolyticus_A. Next base: position 1,072,868 of record NZ_BCNV01000001.1, on the reverse strand, counting down.
GCTGACCACTCAGATCCGAGAAGCCTTGCTGGATTTTCTCCTGTCCACCTTGAAGCTGACCAAGCCCGTTCTGGATGGAAGGTATCTCCTTAATCACTTTTCCTTGACCATCAGCGGCCTGTTTCAGACCTGTCTCAAGCTGACTGATTCCCGTTACAATCTGGCTTAGACCATCGGCAAGAGCCTTCTGTCCGGCTGCTGCGGAGGCAAAGCCTTCATTGGCCTGATTAATTCCAGCAGCGGCTTCTCCAAGCTTGGTCTTAATCTGACCCAAACCTTGAGCGAGCTGCGCTGTACCCGAACCTGTTTCACCAATCGTACCTTTGATACGCTGGTAGTCCGCATCCTGCTGCAACTCAGGATAACGCTCTTCGAGTGCTGTGAAAGATTCAGACAGACTGGTTAAAGCCGTTGAAACCCCGTTCAGCTGTTGCTCCAGTTCTCGGGTTCCATCGCCCAGTGCAGCGACTCCTGCTCCTGCCTGACGATAGGCTTCAAGCAACTGATTGTTCGCCTGCGCGAGTTGATCTGCGCTCGTTTTGGCTTGCTGAAGTCCTGCTTTCAAATCACCCGCACCTGCGGAACCATCCCGGATACCTTTTTCAATCTGTCCAAGCCCCTCACTGAGTTGCGTGATACCCGATTGCAACTGGGTGGTTCCTTTGGTCAGTTCACCTGCTCCATCAGCAGCTTCTTTTAACTGTGGTTCATTTTTACTTAGTTGACTGCTGGCTTCACTCAGACCATCACGGATTTTGTCCAGACCCGTCTTGCCTTCTCCCAGTCCATCCGATAATGTTCCCACTTGCTGTGTAACTTCAAAATCTTTGATCTCATCACCCGTAGGTCGTGTCATACTGCGGACACCTGAGATCCCAGGTACTTTCTCTACTTCCCGGCTAATTTTCTCAGCAACGGCCATATACTTCGCATTATCCATCGCTTCATCGTTCTGAATGACGATCTGACTTGGAAGTGATTCCCCCGGACCGAAGCTGTCGGAGATAATATTGAATGCTTTTACTGAATCATATTTCTCCCCAATTTCATCCAGACTGTTGAACGACAGTTTGCCATCGTAGGTTGCCAGAAGTGGAACACAGACAGCTGCCACGATGAGCAGCGCAGCCCATGGACGTTTCAGCGAGAAGCGACCAGCTGCACCATAAATCTTGCTCTCGGCATGTTCCAGTGAACCTTTCGATGGCCAGAACATTTTTTTGCCAAGCACAGCCATAAAGAACGGTACAATAGTTCCCAGTGCAAGCATCATAACTGCAATACCAACAGCCACAGCAACCGCAGAGCGGTATAAAATAAACTGGGCAAAACCGATCGCAATGAATCCAACCAGCACGGCAAGTGCGGAGAAGAGTACCGTTTTACCGGCAGTACGATAGGTAGCAATGATAGCATCCCACGTATTCTCATGATGAGCCAGTTCTTCCTTGAACCGACTGATCAGCAGAATGCAGTAATCTGTACCAATCCCGAACATAACAGCGACCATAAAGATCTGGGTAAACGTGGATATCGGGAAGTCGAGCCCATCCACCAGGAATGCAACAATCTGTTGGGATACAATGTAACTGATCCCTACCGTCAGCAGTGGTACAAACGGAGCTACAAACGAACGGAATACCAGGAACAGAATGAGTAAAATAAAGACTACTGTAATATATTCCGATTTCTTGAGCCCCTCTTGGGAACTTTCAATGGTATCCTCGTCAATCAGACCTTTACCGGTTATGTAATGCTCCACATTGACGGACTTCAATGCCTCATTCAGGTCTTCCCGCATTTCCTTGACTGTTCGATCGCCCTGATTAATGGATAGCGATGTTAGAATCGTTTTGCCGTCAGCCGAGATCATCTTCTCGGACAATTCAGGCTGAGAGAAAGGTTCCAGAATGGACAGAATGCCGAGCTTCTCCTTATCGGCCTCCAATTGCTTAATGGCCTTCTCTGCCTCTTGTTTCCCCGAGGTACCCAGACCATCGGGATTATAGAATACAAGGGCAATCTGGCTGCCCTGCTGTTCTCCTTTTTGTGCTGCAGCTTCATCCAAAATCGCTGATGCCTTGGTCGAAGAGTATCCTTCAGGAACCGAAATCTGTCCTTTCTCCCGAATCAGTTCACTCATGTTAGGGGCGGTAAACATTAATACGGCAGCTACAACAACCCATAGCCCCATTAACCACCATCGTGCTTTCAATATCGCTCTCATTCGTTCTCCTGTCCTCCTTCATGCGTTAGCAAAGCTGCAAGCTTCTCAAATGATTCAATGAAATTACGAACCTCTTCTGGTGTAAAATGAACCAGATATGGCTCCAGAATCTGCTGTATTTCCTGTTCTGTTTCCCTGTACACTTCTCTTCCAGTCTCTGTCAGAGTCAAATACACAACTCTGCGGTCACGTTCATCTCCGGCCCGATGAACCAGATCACGATCCACCAACTTGTTGACCAAAGCAGTAATGCTGCTCTTGCCTATGCACAGAAGATCTGCCAGATCAGAGGGCGTACAAGACTGCTTCTCATTAATGAGTCGAAGTGAACAGAACTGATCCATCGTCAAAATCTGTCCTACACGTTCACGTATCTGGGTATCAAACCGTTTGGTTACCAGGAAAGAAGCATCCAAATAGCGGTTAACCAAACTTCCAGCATCGGGTGTGCTCATTCTTCATTCTCCTTTCCAAATACATATAGTTCACTTAACGAACTATTCTTCTGTGAAACTATTCTATAATGAAACAATCTCTTAAAGCAATACTTTTTTCCTGCTTTTTTGATGAAAACGACAAAAAAAACAGGACGTCCGACTCAGCTCATTGCCAAATCCAACATCCTGCTTTAATGATAATCGGTTTTCTATGTCAGACAGTAGAGACTGCGTTCGCGTTACTCTTCGTCTGTATCTTCCTCTTTTTCAAGCACACAACGGAACCGCTCCACACCTGGATACAGTTCGCCCAGACTATATACGACGAATCCCGTATTCCGATAAAACTCCACGGCCTCCAGATCCGTCTCTGCTATCAATGTGTCGGGATTGTATTTCTCCAGCAATTGTGAAATCATGCCCCGACCATAATTTTTGAAGCGGTTCTCCGGCAGAATGGCTATATGGTGGATGGTGATCTCGCTTGAGCCAGTATGCTCATAACCGATCAGACCGATCAATTGCTCCTCTGCTTCGTATCCGGCCAGATACAGTTCGTCATTCTCTACATATTGTTTTAACGCACGTTTCAGATGATCCGGGTCAGGAAAGACCGAGTAAGATAACAGCTCCTGTACTACCGGCTCTTCTATGCGTGATTTCAAATTAATTAACACCTTTATTCCTCCTATACCTTGCTTGTTTCCGTTATCGTATTGTAGTCGTTAGCCTCTCAAAGTTCAAGTCGTATAACGATTCAGCTCCGATTGAAGCACTGTCGGGATGTTATCCGATACGTTGATCTGCGCCAAATGATAGGCATCCAACAGTGCACCGCCAACTGCCGGCAAGTTGCTTGTTATGTATTGGATTTTTTTCCCTTCGGGCCTATAGGCAGCATCAAGTCCTTTCTGAACAGCCTCCACCATGTACGGTGAATTCAGACAGCTTCCGGTAAGTGCGATAGACACTGTTGGCTGATTGAAACAGCATGCCAGCATGAGGATACCGACAACAGCCGTATCGGCAGCAGAGTCACATACCCTAACCGCGAGGGGAATATTCCGGGCAGCTGCTTCAGTCACCAAAGGTGCCATTTTCCCAAACCTCCGATTGGTAGCCTGTTTATTTTCAGCAAAACCAGACACTCCCAGCGCAGCAAGCTCCCGGATCGAGCTTACATGCCAATACGTTAAAACCTGCTCAATCCATTCTTGATCCTGCGACTCATAACGTCCTGCCAGTATGGAATGAACCGTGTCGTAAGCCAGAAAACGTGCTGCTGTCGGCGCATAATGACCAAACTGATCGTTGCGGAGCCAAGCGCCCCGTTCCGTCCTGCCAAGGATCAGAGAACCTGTACCTCCAATAGCGACAATACCCGGCTCACCGTCGAAAGCCGCAGTATGTGCGATATGCGTATCATTTACTGCACTGATTCTGCCAGTAATCTCCGTTCGAGCAAGTAAGGTTTCAGCCCAAACCGTATCTTCAGACCGATCCAGACCTGCCATGCCTGCTTGAATAGAGGCGATCTGGTCTGGCTTGAGCCCAGCCTTGGTTATGGCTTCAGCGATACCTTCCAGCACATTTTGCTCAGCACGGGTATCGTGATAACGGTTGCAACCACCCTTTTGCACATAGGATAAAAGCTTCCCGTTCTGATCGGCGACAGCCACACGCGTGTGGCTTCCTCCTCCATCCATCCCAATCACGTATGTATTCATTCTTAACTAATCCCCTTCCCAACGGAACAATAAGAGTGCCGGGCTATTACTAGGTCCCGGCAGAGAGTTTATTGCTTTTGTACAGCAAAACGAAGCAGTTCACAACGAAACTGTGTTGGTTCATCATACTTTGCTTCTTCAATCGTCGCGATCGCCTCAGCTGTGGACAGATTCAGTTCAATTAACGGCTCAATGTCACGGTTTCACTTGGCTTCTGAACTTTCGGATACGAAGTTCGAAGGTGAAAGGTTCTTTTCTAAGAAGGATTCCACTACCGCTTCATATCCAGTACGATCGACTTGAAACGCTGTACCATGACCCGCACGGGGAACGGTCAGCAATTCCTTTTCGGTTGGGCAAGCTTCATACAACCTGTACACCATTTCCGTTGGTACGAACGTATCGGCCTCACCATGGATGAACAGCACAGGCACGTTGACTTTGGCAAGTTGTTTGAGAGCGGATGCCTCTTTGAAGGAATATCCTGCTTTCCATCTGGAGATCAGACTGGTGACAGGGATAAAAGGAAATGCAGGAAGCTTGTATAATTGCTTCAACTGGAACGTCAGTTCTTCTTCCACAGATGTATACGCACAGTCAGAGACAATCGCTTTAACCTGAATCGGCAGGGCTTCACCACCTGTCATCAGTACGGTTGCTCCTCCCATGGATATGCCGTGCAATACGATTTCTCCTTGTGTCCCCACTTTTTCAAGCACCCAGTTGGTCCACTGGACATAATCCTTCCGATCTAACCAGCCGAAACCAATAATGTCACCTTCGCTCTGTCCATGACCCCGATCATCCGGCATTAACACGTTATATCCATGCTTCTTCCCATAGAATCGGGCAAATCCGGCCATCTCTCTGCCTTTCCCCGAATAACCATGTGCCAGAATAACCGTCTGATCTGACCCGCTATTGGAACTAAGCCATGTACCGTGCAGTTTTAATCCATCATGCGATTGAATAGATATCTCTTCTGCAGGCTGAGCATCCAGCCACTTTAGGTCAGCAGCACTGCTGATAATTTCATTGTCCGGTTCTGGCATCAGATTTGGGTTGTCCACCAAAAACGTTTTGGGCGTACGCCGAATGGCAGTTTTGAAAAAGTAGAGCCCTCCTGCCCACAGAAGAGCAAGAACGATCAAGATCAGTGCCGCAAGTACGTAGAATAACATGAACGTGCCCTACCTTTCTTTCCTAGCTTAAGATGTGATCAATCTTTACTTACTCGTTGCAGCGCAGCACATGCCGTTTGATACGCGGGAAGCAAAGCGTCGAGCAACGGTTCTGCTTTACGCGACTGGCCTTCCTTCGCGAACTGCTCGATCTGAGAGAATAAAGTCGCTAGATAACGAATTCCCAGACTCAAACTCCCTGATTTCAAATCATGTGCTACCTCCCTTGCAGCAGTATGGTCCCCTGAGACAATATGTCTGCGCAACACTTCGATCTTGCCAGGGGTGTCTGTACGATACATGTCCAATAACATACCGAGGAGTGTACGACCACCATCGGTGTTTAATTCCGCAATCTCATGCACGATGCTCATATTCAGCACCTCTGTAGGTTCAGCCGATTGCTGCCACTTCTGGATCATTGTACTCAGAATCTCGAGCGTAAACGGTTTGCCAATGAAGTCATTCATCCCAGCTTCCCTACACTTGTCTTTCTCTCCTTGCATGACATTACCAGTCATTGCGATGATTGGCGTGATATGACGCATTTCATCCATTTCTATCGAGCGGATTTTGCGTGTTGCTTCCAAGCCGTCCATTAGTGGCATCATATAATCCATGAGAATCAAACTGTATTTTTTGCTGAGAAAAGCAGCTACTGCCTCTTCCCCATTTAAGACGGCATCCACTTGGGTAATTCCCAGTTTTTTGAGCTGCAACATCACAAGTTGCCGGTTAATGACATTATCATCGGCCAGCAAGACAGATACGGAAGGGGCTTCATCACGTACAGGTTGACCCTGAATCTCCTGAGACGCAGATGTGCTAAACTCGTGAACGGACTGGTTATCGTGTTTCTTGCCCAGTACAAGTTCGAACCAGAATGTTGATCCTTCACCCTCTATACTGTCCACTCCAATCTGACCTTCCATGAGGACAACAAGCGATCTGCAGATCGATAGTCCAAGACCTGTTCCTTCATACTCCCTCGAACGTCCTCGTTTTGTCTGCATATAAGGTTGAAATAGTCGGGTCTGATCTTCTTCCGAAATACCAATGCCCGTGTCTTCAATTTCAAATCGAATCGTTTGTGTACTCTCATCATCTTTAACAAGAGCCACTCGTATCCCTACAGAGCCTTCTGATGTGAATTTGTTTGCATTCTGAATTAGATTGATCAAAATCTGTGTAATTCTCGTTGAATCCCCTTCAAGAGGAGAAGAGATTCTGGGGTCACAATCTACCGATAACTGATTTCCGTTCTTTCTGACTTGGGGGTCGAGCAAACGAACAATATAATTGATCGACTCTTGCAGATGCACTTCTCCAAGTTCAAGTTGCATCTGACCTGCCTCAAGTTTGGACACATCCAGAAGATCCTGAATCAGCTTAAGCAGTAGTCTGGCAGCATCCTGTATAACGGAAACCGAATTCTCCTGTTCTTCAGACAACGGAGACAGCTTAAGCATCTCCGCCATCCCCAATATGCCATTTAATGGCGTACGAAAATCATGACTGATGCCTGCAATAAATGCGCTTTTGGATTCCCCTGCATCTACTGCTTGCTGACGTGCAGCTTCAAGACTGTTATTGTTCTTCGCAAGCAGACGCTGGAGTGTCACCAGTTCATTATTCATATCCGAGAATTCCGCAAGCGTCCGTTCCTCTTGCTCTTTGCTCCGGATCATCTGATCCGATAACTGCTCAATCGTTCTGCGTAGCCTCTGTATCTCTCCATTCTCATTAGACAACACATCATCCCTCTCCTAATCCCTAACCATGTCTAGATGATTACATGTAGCTGGCTGCGCCAATAATTGTTCTGCAACCGCAACTGCCTCATCGGCTCCCGGAGCATAACCGTCGGCTCCTATCGTTTTCCACAACTCCTGATCAATATTAAAGGGATATCCCCCAACCATAATCTTCACATGTGCCGTTGACGGATGATGACGAATCAGATGAATCAATTCTTTGGCCAGATGAAGGTGGTACGTCATCGTAACTGAAATCGCAACCACATCGCCTTGATGTCGTTCTATGGCCTCTACTACACTTCCATTGGGGACATTGGCTCCCAGATAGTGCGTATCCCAGCCTTCCATCTCGAACACATCTGTGAGCATACGCAGTCCGATCTCATGTTGTTCACTGCCTACACAGGTGGCAACTAACCTTTTATCCTGACCCGTATGAATCAACCAGCGAGAATAGAGACGTGATATGAATGACTGGGTCGCTGCCGTACAAAAGTGTTCTTGCCCCACACTGATCCGATGGCATTGCCACAATCGCCCCACTTCATATTGGGTGGGCTGAAAGATATAACGATAAATATCACGAATCGTCACCCCAGCCTCTAACTGAGCTTCAATGATCTCAAAGGCTTCTTTCCTTTTATTCTCAAGCAAACACTGCAAGTACGATTGTGCGGCCTCTCCATATGGCATAGATTCGTTGATATAACCCGCCTGTGACTCCATTTGTGTTGTTCTATATATTCCCATCTCCAGATAATCGAGCAGAAGCGCCTTTGACGGATGGTCAAATTCTTCTTCCAATGTCTCTTTGATCAGATTGAGATTAATTGCCAGGTCTTCTTGTGATACCTGATAACCTTCAAGCAGAACTTTCAGCCAGGCAATGTAATGAGTAAATAGGCCTGGACTCTGTACGAGCGCACTTTCTGCCAAATAGTTCAAGCTATACTGCGAATCTTGTTTGGTTCGCATTTTTCCGTTCTCACCAAATCGCTCAAGTAAATCGGGTTGTCTGAGATACTGTTTCTCCGTTATTTTATCAGCTAAGTTCCCCGATTCCTGGAGTAAACGTTCTCCTGCTTCTTGATGACTCATAGATGCACCCCTCCTCTACCCGCATCACATTGCATCATCATTCGTAACTAATCCAGAATGAGATCAATGTTAACTAACTTACAATCGGGATAGGTTCTTCCACTTGATCCAATCCATCCATTCCGCTCTTAATCGTCCTGTTCCATTATACATGAACTTTTGATGATCATGTATTTTACCGTATATTGTATAGAACAATCTTCCTATATTATGGAGGGCCTTGCAAGTCAGTCAGCCAGTATATGTCTATACTTTTCGAGTTACACAAAAAAACTGACCTGCGTTATGAACGCAAGTCAGTTTTCCCTTCTGCTGCCAGTCCCAGCTTCTTCAACATCTTAATCGCATCCACTTTCTCGGAAGGGTCAAGCCCTTCCAAAGCATCAATGATAACCTGATGATGTTGAGGAAATATCTCTGTAAACAATTGCCTTCCTTCCTCGGTTAATTCAGCGTAAATAACACGCCGATCTTCCTTGGATGGCCGACGAAACAGCAGATTTTTATTCTGCAACTTATCGACTACATACGTAATATTACCACTGGACATTAACACCTTTTCACCGATCTTTTGCAAAGCCTGTGGTCCCTTATGATATAACAAATCAAGCACACCAAATTCTGTCGTATTCAGTCCGTGACTCTGGATGTCCCGATTGGAACGTGAGGTCACAGAATTGTAGGCCCGAACAAGAACCACGAATAATTGTAACGACAGCTCCCGGTTGTCCTCCGTGTTCAGCATTTCAATAATCCTCCATCAGTTGTTTACATTTCGGCTCGCATTAGAGGACAGCTTCTGCTCCCACTCCCCGCGAACGATACGACACTTCCGCATTCGCCCCTCCACCTGTAATCCGGCTTTTACAGCCGCACGCATCATTCGTTCATTACCGGACCAAGTAGTCAATCCAACCCGAACCAAAGGCAGATGTTCAAACAAATGACTTGACCACATGACAAGTGAACGTGTGCCAATCCCGCGTCCCCTCTGGGCAGATCTGTATATTACAATCCCCATTTCCAGCCACATGGATGACTCATCTTCTATATAATAGCTGATCGTGCCTACAATTTGTTTGTCGGATTCAATGATGCGGATCGATACCGGTTTGGAATCACTTGGATCAACATTCATACGTTTCAACATGCCTTGTTCGAAACTTTCATAACTTTCGTGTTTGAGTGGGTAATAGGGTGCATCCCATTGCTTCCATTCAGGTACGTCATCACTGTAGATCAATTCATAGAGTTCTTTCAGATCCTTGTTCTCCGCACACCGAAGAACAAGTTCACCATCGACGAGTGGTAGTTCTTTCATACGATGCAAAGCACCCTCCTCCGTATTAAGAACGATGAAGTTCTTCGATACTACCGTCCGCATTAGCAAGAATGACTGTGCTTGCCATATCAACAAATAGTCCATTATCAACTACACCCGGTAACATGTTCAGTTGAACATTCAGGTCCGCAGCATGATCAATCGCTTCCATATGGCAATCCGCGATCAGGTTTCCATTGTCTGTCAGGTAACGCCGCTCTCCATCCATCCGCCACTGTGGTTGACACCCCAGTTTTTCGAGCGCCTGGAAGGTCCACTCTGAAGCAAATGGAACAACCTCAACTGGCAACGGGAATTTACCCAACTTTTGCACTGCTTTGCTGCCATCCGCTACAATAATTAATTTGTCACTATTGGCCGCCACGATTTTTTCACGCAAAAGAGCCCCGCCGCCACCTTTAATCAGGTTAAATTCGGGATCTACTTCATCTGCGCCATCAATGGTCAGATCCAGACGACCAATCTGGTCAAATGGAACAATGGGAATACCCCATTCCCGTGCAAGCTTGTCCGAAGCTTCCGAAGTGGCAACCGCTTGAATATTCAAGCCATCGCGTACCCGCTCACCAATTCGGCAGATGGCATAATAAGCTGTTGAACCTGTACCCAATCCAACCTTCATGCCATCTTCAACATATTCTGCCGCACGCTCCGCTGCTATCTGTTTAAGATTCATCTATAAACCCCCGCCTGCTCATAATTTGAGAAATGCATATGTAGTTATTATAGATAAAACCGCTTCCGATGTATATCCGTGCCTTCTGTTGCATCTTTGCATCTTATTTTTTCCAATGTTTAAGGATGTATTTTTACCCACCATGTTATAGAATACAGAATGGAGCTAAAAAATGGGAAATTTTTAAATAAACAGTTCTAAATACCTATAATTCGTCTGATATGTCCATAAATACGTAAAATATTAAAAAAAATTTAACGATACTATTCAATTTAACGACATTTTATACGACATATTAATTATAGATGTGTTTTAATATTTAGACACCTATGGTTCATACGGTACATAAGTCTCTACGAAAGCGACTAATAAACCAAGACCATGGTCGCATAAATTTCCTTTTGGAGGGGATCACGGAATGATCTAGTTCACTGTACCAAAGCAACCCTAAAGTTTCTTAATTTAAAGAAGATCAGGAGTGGAATTTAGTGAAATCATTAAGTTGGAAAAGCATGTCGTTTTTCTCCAAAAACTTGTTACTCTCATTTACCAATATCATTATCATCGGGGTAGCACTGATTGCAAGCAGTTACTATTTTCAAAAAACAGTTCTGGTTGATCAGCTACATGGACAGGTGGAACAAATTACCAAAAAGTGGGCTGAAGATATCAATCCCACCGAAGTACAAGCTGCTATTGCGGAAGGCAGCTATGATGGAGCGACACAAACAAAATTACGAGCGTATTTCGATGAAATGCAAGAATATTATCCTAACATTGCACAAGCCTACATCTTCGGTGTTGAACTCGGTGGCGATAACAAGAGATTAACTTCGCTTGTAGCAATGCCGACCAACCTAAGAGAAGCTTTTCAAAGTGAGAACGTAAATATCGGTGACATGTATGAGCAGCCAGTCGTTGTAGCCAATGCACTGAAAGAAATGCTCAATACGGATCGTCCAACATTCACAACGTTCTATTCTGATGATTTCGGAACATGGACAACCATTGCATATCCAATTAAAGACAGCAACGGAAAAATATTCTCCTATTTTGCCATCGATGCAGATGCAACAGCCGTACCGGCAGGACTGAACTCCTTGCTCAAGAACGGAATTATCATCTTGGTGGCTTTCTTGCTATTATTCCTGATTATCCAATACCTTGTGGTTAAAAACACACTTTCCCCTATCCGTCACTTGATCAAAGGAATTGATGACGTAAGTCGGGGTAATTTGAATGTCAACATTCCGACAGGCAAGGACGATCTGGGACTCGTTAACGAGAAGTTCAACACGATGGTTCGCAAAATCAACGATACTATCGTAAAAGTGCAAATTACATCACAAGAAGTGAATCAATCGGCCAAAGAACTATATGAAGTTTCTGAACGTAACAGTGAAAATGCAGATTCTATCAATAACAATGTTACCCAAATCACATCCAACATTCGTTCACAGGAACAGGCAACCCGTGATAGTGCACGTGCCATGTCCGAGATGGCTACTGTAATCCAGACAATTGCCAGCAGCTCCGCAAGTGTAGCGGATGAAGCCTATGAGATGGAACGTCGTTCACAACAAGGTAACAGCGTTGTCCGTCAGGTATCTGAGCAGATGAATCTGATTACGGAATCGGTTAAGAATACCGCTTCTGCCATTGAGGTTCTAGAGAGTCGTTCACAGGAAATTGGCGATATTCTGAATATTATCTCGGGAATCTCAAGCCAAACGAACTTGCTTGCCCTTAATGCATCCATTGAAGCAGCACGTGTCGGTGAAGAAGGAAGAGGATTTGCAGTTGTCGCAGGTGAAGTACGCAAACTTGCCGAGCAGTCTGAACAAGCGACCAGCCAGGTTGGCGTATTGATCCAAGAGATTCAAGCTGGAATTAAACAAGCTGTACGTGCTATGGAACAAGGTACGTCAGAAGTAGATACAGGGCTCAGCGTAGCCGATCAAACAGGACAATTGTTTGAGGATATTTTAGAAGCAGCGAAAAAAGTGTCTAATCAGATTCAGGAAGTTTCAAGCGCAACAGAAGAAATCTCTGCAGGTACGGAGGAAATGACCGCTACAGCAGATGACTTGTCTTCAAGCGTAAGTAAAACAGCAAATAGCAGTGAACAAATCTCCTCATCTGTTGATGAGCAAAAAGCATCTTTGATTACACTGGTAGACTCCTCCACACGCCTTAATAGCATGTCTGAGGAACTCCAGGAACTGATCTCTCATTTTAATGTAAGCAAACAATAATTCAAATCCACAAACATTCGGTTTGAACCAAGGAGGAATAACTGAAGTGATTGAAAACCAATCATCATCTTCCCATTCCATGGAATCTAGCTTGCCGGTTCTGCAGATTCCACTGGATTTCGGGCGACGTCAACAATCATTCTCTTATCAATCTGCTCAAATTACATTACATGCTTCTCTGAGTCGTGATCTTAAACAGAAGTTTGGAGAACAGATGGTGTACCCGGTACTCCTCTCAGCTTATGCAGCCTTGTTATTCCGATTGTCAGCTGAACAGGAACTTGCCATAGGTGTGCTAGCTCCCGATCAGGCAGCTTCCTATCTCTCATTACAGATTCAAGGCAAATTGACCTTTGGCGAACTATGTCATCAGGCTTCAGAGCAGCTCAAGATTGATTACACGCTGCAAACCGGTGGATATCCTGAAACGTTGTTTATGCTGAATAGTGTACAGTTGCCTCAAGCTCCACAAATATTGAATTGGAACGTTCGAGATGATCAGAACTTGCTCATTCTCGATCTGTTCTATGATAGTTCACTGTTGAAAGAATCTACCGTGCTGAGATATGCAGAATACTATCAGACTCTTCTACTCGCCCTCGTGCGTGACAGTGACAAAACCATCGGTGCGGTGGATATACTTTCCGCCTCAGATCGATTGCTGTACCGTGAAATGAATGATACTTCCGTTCTCGAACCAGCGAATCAGACGGTTCATGGCTGGTTCGAAGAAACGGCAGCAGCATATCCGGATTCGCCAGCGATTACATCGCCATCTACAAGTTATACGTACAGAGAATTGAATGAACGAGCTAATCAGGTGGCACGTGTTCTAATATCCAATGGATTGCAGAAAGGTGAATTCGTCAGTATCTTTATGGATCGAAGTCTGGAAACCATCATCTCCCTGCTAGGTATTCTAAAGGCAGGTGGTGCGTATGTTCCGATCGACCCTGAGCATCCACAAGAACGTAACAGTTATATTGTGGAAGATACGGCGTCATCATTCGTTCTGACAACGGAGGCTTCTTATGACCAAGCTTCCAGCTTGTTCTCCAGTATAGCTACTGTCCGCCAGATTCTCGCTGTGGATGGTCGTCTAGCCGGGTTCGCAGCAAGCAACCCCAATCTCGATATTCAGCCAGATGATCTTGCGTATATCATCTATACGTCAGGTTCAACAGGTAAGCCCAAAGGTGCGCTGATTGCCCATCGGGGTGTAACCAATCTTGGCAGTGTCGTACAGCGTGATTGTGACATTCAACCAGGTGATGTATTAACCCAGTTCGCTACATACAGCTTCGATGCATCTGTGTGGGATACCATTGGCGCCTTGTTCTATGGAGCAGAATTGTATCTGTTGTCCGCGGAAGAACGTGTATCTGTTGAAGAATTCGCTAGTGCAATTGAACGGACAGGAACAACCATTATTACAATACTGCCTACGATTTTCTTCAATCAGCTTGCTTCCTACTTATCTGATGAAGGTTTCCACAAGTTGGCCAAAGTCAGAATCATTACTGTAGCCGGAGAAGCTCTCTATGGTGAACAGGTTCGCGCCTTCCAACGCAAATTCGGGAACCAGATTGATATTGTTAATGTGTACGGACCTACCGAATGTACGGTAGCCACAGCCACTCACCGCATCAGTGAGCAGGTTCCTGAACATGTGGTGAACATCCCTATCGGTAAACCGATTCATAACTACAAAGTATACATTGTGAATGAAGAACATCAGCTCTGTCCGGTAGGTGTGCCTGGTGAGGTATATATTTCTACCCCTGCACTGGCCAAAGGTTATCTGAATCAGCCAGAACGTACAGAGCAAGCATTCATTGAGAATCCGTTTGCGATAGGTGAGAAAATCTACAAGTCTGGCGATATTGCCAAATTGCTCGATACTGGACTACTGGAATATGTCGGTCGCAGTGACTCACAGCTAAAAATTCGTGGTCACCGGATTGAGATCGGGGAGATTGAAGATCACTTTGCGCGTCTGGATCAGATCCAGAACGTTGCCGTTATTCCGAAGAAAGAATCTGACGGACAAAATATGCTGGTGGGTTACTTTACTTCGAAAGATGGCAGCACCCTTTCTGTAGCGGATATCAAGGCAGAACTGACGGAAAAACTGCCTTCTTATTTTGTACCAAAATGGATCTGTCAGCTGGATGAAATGCCGATTGCTCCGACTGGGAAAATCAATCGCAAAGCGATGGTATCCCTGCCTCATGTGGAACGACATGAAGATCGCCCTGATCGGGTCATGCCTGAGACGGAAACGGAATCCATTATCCTGGACGCATGGAAAGAAATTCTTCAGCACGATGACTTCGGTGTCGAAGACAGCTTCTTCAATGTAGGTGGTGATTCACTCCGGGTCATTCATGTACTGGTCATTCTGAAGCCGCATTATCCACAGCTGAAAATTGCCGACTTCTTTGCCGAGAAAACAGTCCGTGCTCTCGCTCGTCGTGTTGGAGTACTGTCTCAAAGTACAGCAGAAGTTACACATTCAGCGGTGATGGATGGCATGATCACACAATTATCCGAACATCCTGTGGAACTGGCGTCCCAGTTAGGGTATCCGGTCATTCGTGAACCTGAGCATGTGTTACTGACCGGAGCGACCGGTTATCTGGGCTCTCATGTGCTGCAACAGTTAATTCTGAATTCCAGTACACGAATCTACACGCTGGTTCGTCGACCATCCAATGGAATAACTGCAATCGAACGTTTGACTAAAGTGCTGGAAGGTTATTTCGGCAAACAACTAACTGATCAACTCTCAGCTCGCGTGGAGATTATTGAAGGGGATCTCGAACAACCCAATCTTGGTCTGTCGGCTGATCAAACGGCTTATGTCCAGGAACGAATTGACCGTGTCATCCACTGTGCTGCAGACGTACGTCATTTCGGGGATGCTGAGCAATTCGCCAAAACAAATGTGGCTGGAACGGTCGCATTGCTGGATCTGATTCGTAGTAAACCTGGGGCTTCATTCCACCATGTATCCACGATGGGTATTCCAGAAGATCTCGCACTTAGCGGACAGTGGGAATCCTCCCTGCAATATGATCGTTTCCCGGCTGACTTGCATGTGGACAACCTGTATTCGGACAGCAAGCTTGAAGCTGAGAAAGTGCTCATGATTGCCGCAGAGGAAGGTGTACCTGTCAGCATCTATCGTGCAGGTAATCTCACTTGTCACTCTGAGACTGGACGCTTCCAATCCAATATTGACAGCAACGCCTTCTATCGTATGATCAAAGCGATGTTATTGCTTGGCAAGGCTCCTGCTGCTGACTGGATGGTTGATTTTACACCTATCGATTATGCGAGTGAAGCCATTGTTCATCTGGCCTTGCGTCAGGATACAGCCGGTCGTGTATTCCATATCTGTAATCCAGAGCCAATCCGCTATGATGAACTGATCCGTTCTGTGAATCGGGCTGGTTATGCAGTCGAAACACTATCTTTCGCGGAATACACACGTTGGTTGTTTGATGCAAACATCAGCAAAGAGCCCGAAGCTCTTCAGTTGGCTATTGCGCAGCTTGAAGGCGACGGTGCTAAAGATTCAGCTTATGTCTATGCCTGCCCTGTCACAACTGCTTATGTGGAACCTGCCGGAATCTCATGTGCGAAAACAGATGATCGCTTCATCTCCGCCATGTTAGACTACGCCGTTCAGATTGGTTATTTCCCGTCTGCAATCCGGCGCCATAACGGCACTTCTACAGCAATGGAGTAAGTTCACTTTATCATTAGCATTTAATTAATATAGTTACACGAAGAGAAGCCACCTTCATCGTCATTCACTGACGACAAGGTGGCTTCTTTGCTTCGTGTGCCTGGATTCATCTTTTACATCCAGCGGATTATTGCAATGATGGCGAGATGCGCTGGATAGAAATAGCGCCATACCCAACGCGGGCCCTTCATGCGGAATCCTGCTTGGTAATACTGAGCAATGGCTATACCGGCGGTTGCGAGCACACTATACATTTGCACAGAGCTGTTATGCAGCAGAAGATATAGTGCATTCAACACGACATGCGCCACGACAAGTACAGGACCTTGGAAATAACGGAATAACAGGACCAATAATAACCCATACATCCCGTAATCCATCTGGCTAATTTCCATGAACCAACCTGCTCCAATTACAATCGGAATGCTCAGTAGGCGGGATCGCAGTTTATCGATAACGAACAGGACCAAAAGAGCTGACCACAGGGTCCATACCACATTCAAGGAGTAATGATTAAACGCGGCCATGAACGGTACTTGCGATATAATTGCAATCCAGAACAGCCGCCATATGTATTTTTGTACGTCTCGTGTATGTTTATACCCGATATACACTGCAAAAGCATAGATTGGAAAAGCGATACGACCTATAATCCTCAACTCTATAATATGTGGAAAAAAGACAGCCCCTATATGATCAATCAACATCGTGATCATGGCAATCCACTGCATCATGTTGCGACTCCCCCTCCCTCTTTCCCGACTTCACGGGCCTGCCATTCATGCTTATAGACTAAGTTCATAATACATGAATTTGGTATCCAGTGCATATCCTTCGGATTCATATAAAGCTTGAGCTTGCTTGTTACTTAATTCAGTCGAGAGCGATATACGAAGAACTCCACGCTCAGATGCCAATCGCTTGGCCGCTTGCAGCAACTTCCTTGCTATACCTTGCTGACGATAATCAGATTGAACATACAGATCATTAAGCACCCAGATGGGCCCCATCGATACCGAGCTGAAACTGGGATACAGCTGAACGAATCCGGTACAATTCATGCGCTTCGAGAGTGGCGTACCGTCGCTTTCAGCTGTCCCCTGATCACTTTCCACATCGGTTTCTGCTACCAAAATCACCGATTCATGGCTTTCCATTCGTTCTTTAATATACTGACATGCTGCCTCAACATCTGTATTTTGTTTGTAGAATATCCGGTATTCATTGAACAATCCCCCCACTTCATTACAATCAGGGAGGCCTGCTTGTCTGATTCGGTGCTGCACTTCCTTCAACTCCTTTGGGATGGAGACAATCGTCCCATCGTTTGTGTGTATACCTATTGTAAAACAATCCCTTCCCTTTCCCCATTCATCATCTGCATCAAAGTTTGTAGTATCTTGGACATGGACTCGCTATTCGTTCATACGCACTTCCAGTTTGCATCTTGCTTATCGGTCCATGGCAATTCTGTGTGTTTTGTTATATTGACTTCGAATTGGAAAAAATAAAAAGGCGACCAAAGCATCCGTTGCTCCGTCGCCGTAAATATTCAGTTCGATTCAGCATTCTGCTGTTGCTGACCAGAATCAGCATCAGGAAAAATGACGCCTTTCTTCAAAATCAGATTGGCATATTGTGCACGCTCCCCGGTTGCAACAATCACATAGGCGCGCGAAGCACGTTCATAAAAATCAAATCGCTCTTCATGATCAAAAGCATCCGTAATGCCTTCGTATTCTTCAATCAACCTGCGGTAGTCTTCCCATATGATCGGTATCACCTGATCCCCTTTCACAACCTGCATGACAGCAGCCGGACGCTCGGCATAGGTATCCAGTGGATATAATTGCAGGATGGCTTCCAGCAGTTCGACGACTCCCAGTGCATCACAGCGTACCAGTCTTTTCGCGTGACTGGCTGCCGGAAAATTGCCATCAGCTAGAACCAGCTCGTCCCCATGCCCCATTTCAGACATGATTTTGAGTAGTTCGGGAGGGATTATTGCAGGAATATTCTTTAGCATACACAGCTCTCCTTGGTCTTCTCCAACATCGGTTAGAGCGAATTGATTTTCTCCATTCTTCAAGCACTGTGGACATGGATTCCATAGAAGCGGTTTCATTTCCATTCTAACAGTATTTTTGGATCATTGCATCGCGTACACATATGTTCGATATAAGAATATTTCATTTTGACAAAAATACTTGTTTGCCATATAGTTGTTATAACAACTAATTGATTGGAACATTTTTATTATGGAAAGCGAGGTCTCGCAATCACATGGACTATACACTGGAACAATCTGTTGGATTCATGCTGGGTTTCACGCATCGTAAAGCTGTAGCTTTACTTGCTACGCGGTTCAAACCTTATGATATTACGACAGAACAATTTTCTGTCCTTTTTAATGTTGACCGAGGTGAAGGTGTGAATCAGAAGGAGCTCGCTGCACGTGTCTTCAAAGACCAACCCACCACTGCCCGGATTATTGATCTGCTTGAAAAGAAAGGCTGGGTAGAACGCCGGACTAGCGAACAGGATCGCAGAGCCTATCTGTTATATCTCACCAAGGAAGGCAAAGCGTTAATCGATATCCTCGTTCCGATTGAAAGAGAAATGAATAAAGAACTTGCTGAAGGTATATCCGAAGACCAGATGGAAGCATTTAAACATACTCTTTCCCTCATTAACCGCAACTTGTAATGAATCACAACTCAGGGGGAATATATCATTATGAAAGAAAAATCTACACAAGTTAGGCTATGGACCACCGATTTTATTCTGCTAATGCTGTGCAACTTCTTGCTGTTCTTGCAGTTGCACATGATCGTCTCTCCACTTCCGTCCTACGTTCAGGAACGGTTTCACGCAAATGCGTTTGAGGTCAGTCTCTTCACCTGTCTGTTTGCCCTAAGTGCCATTGCAGCCCGTCTCTATTCCGCGAAAGCATTGGAGAAGGGCCTTCGTAACGCTATGATCTATATAGGACTTTCCATAGCCCTGCTGGCAACACTCGGCTATTATTTTGCTGCAGGTATAGCCGTGCTCTTATTACTGAGAATGTTGTTCGGTATCGGGTTTGGTATGAGTAGCACCGCTTTTCCAACGATGGCCTCGGACATTGTGCCCGTTAAACGAATGGGTGAAGGCATGGGTTACTTCGGGCTATCGACTAGCCTGGCTATGTCTATGGGTCCAATTATAGGGGTCACTCTGCTCCAAGGTGCAGGATTCGTAACCCTGATGTTATGTACTGCGGGTGTGCTCGTTGTCATCTATCCACTGAGTTATTCGCTGACGCGCAAAAAAGCCAGCAGAACCGATAACAGTGCGAACATTATGCCACAGGCTACAACCAGCGCTTCAGGATCGCAATCGAAGCAGAAGACACCTTTCAACCGCAAGCTGATTCTGCCCAGTGTGCTGAATTGCCTGTTATCCATCACGTATGGTGGGCTTGTTGGATTCATCGTCTTGTATGGCAAGGAAGCCAATCTGGCCAATCCTGCGCTGTTCTTTTTGTTCAATGCACTCGCCGTGTTACTGGTTAGACCATTTGCAGGACGGATCTATGACAACAAAGGTCCCAAAGCGTTGCTCATTCCAGGGGCCATATTTATTGCTATCGGGCTCATTCTGCTCTCATACGCAACCTCCATGTCCACCCTGTTCATTGCTGCCTTTATCTACGGGATTGGTTATGGTTCCATGCAGTCTTCTCTCCAAACCTGGATGATTCAGGTGGTCTCTCCTTCACAACGGGGGATGGCTAACGGCATGTTTTTGAACTCGCTGGATCTGGGTATTGCGACTGGTGCACTTCTACTTGGTGCCATTGCGTCCTTGACCAGTTATACCGATATGTACCGTTATTCCGTGATGTTCATGATTTTGTTCTTGCTTATATATCTGGTTCAGGGAAAACGAAGCGGCAGCTTCTCCATTGAACCTCATGCTCTGCTCGCTCATACTCATATCCCTGCAACGGAATCACCTCAAGATCAATCCAAGAATTCAGAATCTGGAGCCGGCAATACCGAAACTAGCCAGTCGAATACGAGCAAACACGAATGATTGGTTAAAGTCATTCTGCTCATAGAAACGAGAAACGCGTTTACACCGAGAAAGCAAACTCATCTGCTTTCTTAGGCGTAAACGCGTTTTTTTAACGGAACAGATTCGGTTGTTTAACCTTAAGGCAGTACTGGAATGAAAGTGGCTTATCAGCAACCATCTATTTAGAAGGGACTTTTTTTGCGACCTATTGGACCATACCCTCTACTCGTCTCGATCATATCCATATGTGTTTCATCCTTTTTTGGCTCGCTTCCTGAAGTAGGCTGGTCGCCGTGATCCGGCTTAACTGCGAACAATGTGAGCAATCCGCCCACTGCGCCGGACGCGGCGAGCACACCAAAAAGCAGAAAATGATGAGATCCGATCAGCAAAGACACTACAGGTGGACCAAGAGATACGCCAATGAAGCGCATGCTGCTGAACAGAGCTGTAATCGTGCCCCGCTGTTTTTTGTCCACTCCCTCTGTAATCAAGGCATCCAGACACGGCAACGTTGCGCCTATTCCGGCGCTTCCCAATGTGAATAGACCTACTACAACATAGATATTATCGAATAAACCTATAACGCCAAGGGATACCGTCAGAAGCGCAAGCCCTGTGAAGCCAAGCCATTTCATTCGTGTTTTGTTTTTGCCAATCCACTTCCCTGCCAGGAATGAAGACAGACATAACGCTGCCAGCGGAATCGCAAGGACAAGTCCTTTGAGAACACCTTTCAAGGCGAATTCGCTCTCGAGTGTCTCGGACAGGTAATATAACACACCAAAGATGACAAACATGCAAATACCACCGATTGCAAACAACGCATACAACCAGCGTCCCTTTTCTTTCAGTACGTCACGAATGGAAGCCACAAATTCAGGAAAGGTGGGAGGCTTTTCTTTTTTTCGGGGTGTTTTCACCAGGAAAATAACCAGGATCAACGAAAGCACACATAGTACAGGAATAGCCATAAATGGTGCATACCACAACCAGACGGCCAGCGCTGCACCCAAAATTGGACTTATTACTTTACCAAATGTATTGGAGGTCTCGATGATTCCCAGGCTTTTACTTACCTCATTCTCATCATTGAACATGTCCCCAACCAATGGAATGACAATAGGGAACGCACCGGCTGCGCCAATTCCTTGCAATAACCTGCCACCCAGAATGGTCCAGTAGGCTATATTTCCATTGAGCATCCATGCTGCCACGCCAGCCACAGCACCTCCGATGGCTGCAATGACGAGGCTGGGAATGATCACTGCTTTTCTGCCGAAACGATCCGACAAATAACCTGCGAGAGGAATAAGCAGGATGGCAACTACAGCGTAGACTGTAATGAGCATGCTGACCTTGAATGCAGATACCTTCAATTCACGTTCAATCTGTGGCAGGATCGGTATAAGCATGGAGTTACCCAAGGTCATAATTAAAGGGATGGAAGCAAGTGCGACGAGGTCCCACTTTTTATCGTTCATACCACAACCACCTTTACAGGTTCTACACACAACAGCATTATTGTGGTTGTTTCGGAGGTTGATTATGCAGGACATGCTGGATGTTACCGCTTGTTCACACAAAAAAGCTGCCCTGCACGTATTCGTGCAAGACAGCTCCTTTGGTTCAATATTTACAACTACAACAACCTAAAGTGCCGTAACGCTGCTCCACCTTTGAAAATAATATACAGCTCATTCACATCATGTGGCGCCTCAAGCGAACACTGAATTGTTGTCCACTTGATATCTTTCCCATTCACACTGCCTCCAGGTCCGGGAACTTCACACACACCAAGCAGATCGCCCTCCGGTCCTCCAGAACGAATCTCCAGTATCCCCACTTCTCCAAAGGCTGCAACTCTGGCTTCAAATCCGTGCAGTTCCTGAACAGCATTATGGTTGAAAGAGATCCAAGATGACTGACCATCTCGATATAAGGGTTCTTCCCGAGTGATTGCCCGAACTGCGGAACGTCCTTCCAGACATTCATCCAACAGAACACCTGCACAAGCATCATAATTCTCGGCAAAGGTAAGCAAGTGCAGCGGACGATCAGGAATCGTCTCACCTTCAATCTCAATGTCAGCCGACTGGCCTATATCTGCGGAAGAACGCCCTGCAAGGATGGCCCACGTCGCTGTCTCCAGGCAGTATCGATCTCGGGTAACATCCCATAGCGCCAGCTTCTGAACAGGAACCTCGAAACTTATCGTAACACGCGTTCCTGCTTTGACATGAACACGACGGAAAGCAAGCAATTGCTTCTGAGCGCGTTTCACACGTGAGGTATGTGCAGATCCATAGATTTGAACGACTTCATCACTGTCACGTTCACCCTTATTGTATACCTCCACTTCAATCTTCAATTGATCAGTGGTGGCTTCCGCCGTAGTATCACGACTTACACGAATCGCCTCGTATTCGAATTCCGAATAGGTCAGACCATGACCAAATGCATATTGTACCGGTCCCTCATGATACATATAGGTCATTTCATTCTGTATGATGTCATAGTCCATCATGTCAGGGAGCTGGGATTCATCTTCATACCATGTCATGTTCAATCTGCCTGCCGGGGCATAATGACCTAACAGCACATCCGCAAGCGCATTCCCCAATTCCTGACCTGCATGTGTCATATAGACGATTGCCCGGGCAATATCTTTCAACTCCTGCAAGGCAAATGGATAACTGCCCATTATGACAACCACCGTATTAGGATTGGCCTCACACACGGCTTTGACAAGTGCGACCTGATCTGGGGGAAGCAACAGACTTGGGCGGTCAATTTCTTCTTTGCCGTTGATATATGGACTATTGCCGACAACAACGACAGATGCCTGGCTATGGCGTGCTGCATTTACGGCCTGTTCTATTCCGCATGTCACCATATCGATCTCGAAGGTCGCAGATTTTGTTGTGTTGCTTGGTAATTGACTTGTACATCCAGAGTCACTGTTTTCATGCAGAGTTGTACCGGTCGCTTGTTCTGTCTGCGGTGGTATTGGTGATAAAACAGAACGTCCCTGATATTCGCTCAGTCCAACGGGAATGCTATTCCATGTCAGCAAGATGTTGCTCCCGTCCGTTTGGGGATCGAATTGTACAACTTCCTTCACGAACCAGCCACCGATTTCTGGTGCGTTCGCCTGATAGATGCCTTGCTCGGTTAAACTTACATATCGATTATTGTTCACACTTCTCAGCGTATGACTTCCCCAGCCCCAATCCTGATGTACGAACTGGGCTGCAGGTGCACTACTCTCTGGTATAGCAGCGAGTGTGCCTTCGGCACCGAGGGTTATAACCTGTCCGTCTGATGTCTTCAGACCAATACGGTCATTCCCATCGGCATAGGTCACGTCTGCTTCAGGTAGCCGATTGCGCAATCCATCGAGGATGGATACACGATAAGGCAGTGTGCCACTGTACCAATCGGTATAGACAACATCCGCAAGTGGTCCAATGACACTGATCTTCTGCAATGCTTCTGGTTGCAAAGGAAGCAAGCCATCATTTTTTAGCAAAACAATTGATTCGGCAGCAGCACGATAACTGAGTTTGGCATGTTCTGGTGCACATAATACCGACTCAGGTATGGAGGCATAAGGATTACGTCCCGACTGATCCAGTTGTCCAAGTCGCATCCGGACACCGAAGATGTTGCGGATCGCTCGGTCCAGATCAGCTACCTCCAACAGATCCCGACCCAGAGCTTCCTCCAGAGCAGATACGACAAGATCAACTTCATCTGTGAGACAGTCCACCCCTGCCTTCAACGCACCTGCTGCTGACTCGGCATGGCTGGTATGGTAACCGTGATAATCGACCGTCTGAGACAGGTCCCCACCATCACATACAATAAAACCAGGCATCGACCACTCACCCTTAACCACATCATTCACATATGGGCTTTCAATGGCAGGTGTACCGTTAATGGAATTGTAAGCTGTCATCATGGACAAGGCTCCGCCTTCCACGAATGGTGTCTCAAATGCTTTTAAATAATATTCACGCAGATTGCGCGGATCAATGCTGGATGAACAATTTAGCCGATCTTTCTCATTATTATTGGCAAAAAAGTGTTTCAATGTAGCGACCATTTTCAGATAAAAAGGATCGTTTCCCTGCATGCCTTTGACGAGTGCTGCCGACATCTCTCCAGTGAGGACCGGATCTTCCCCGTATCCCTCCTCCGTTCTGCCCCAGCGTGGATCACGTTCCAGGTCAACTGTAGGTGCCCATAATGTTAACCCGTGAACCTCAGGATCACGGTGATGGTATGCCCTCGCTTCATCGCCAATAACGGAACCAATCTCCCGCATGAGCCGCGTATTCCAGGTACTTGATAGACCGAGAGGTTGCGGAAACACCGTTGCCTCCCCTTTCCACGCCACCCCGTGGGCAGCTTCGCCCCCAACATTGTAGGCTGGAATGCCAAGTCTTGGTACAGCTGCTTCGCGCGTAGGAATTAGTCGAATTTTCTCCTCCGTTGTCAATCGTGCAATCAGATCATCCAACCGTTCCTCAAGTGAAAGTGATGCGTCCCACATCGGGTATTGATGATACTCCTTCATCCTTCATTCCTCCTACAAATTAGTTGTGTTCAAGTTGCTTCCATTGATCCAGTAAATCCAGTGTACGCTGGCGATACTTCTGACCATCTTCGGGTTGAATGACCTGATGTTCATGAACGTAGGCATTAAAATACGAAGACAGTATTCGGTACGCAAGCCTGCGTGCCTGTCCATCAGCTGATGGATCGAGTGCACGATTATATCCTTCATGAAAAGCCACCGATTCTGTTGACAATATGGCTTCAAACTCCCTGTCGGCAAACATGGAACGATCTCCGTCGATGATGGCCGCAATATTTAGCTCACCGTTTTCCACATGAACAAGTACGTTAGCTTCCCACAGGTCCTTATGAACGAGTACCGGACGGGTCACCTGATCGAATAAGTCTTTATTTTTAGTGAAGATAGCTGTGATTTCTTCCCCCACACCTGGCATATACTCGGCTTGTTTCGCTTTAAGTGCCGTTTCTTCTGCAAAAGAGTGCAACACCTCGGACCATTGATCCGAGCCTTTAATTGAACCATCCCCCTGCGGCCAGCCAAACGATGCACCCTCGATCTGATGCATGGTGGCCGTATAGACGCCAAGCTGATGGTACAATCGCTCTTTGTCTGTCTCCGAAATCGATGAATGATCCAGCTGCTTACTAGGGATAAACGCCATAAACATGTAGGTTCTCGGAATAATTGATCCACTGTCATCACAGGTGATAATGTTTGGAGCAGGGATGCCTGCCTTGCGGTAATATTCATACACGATCGGTTCAGCCGCCATCATCGTGCGTTCGAACGAAAAAAGCGGATCACTCGCAGAACCGGCCGCCATCTCTGCCCGCTCTGGAGCCAAACGTAAAATTACATCCGTATATGATGCGTTTTCAAGTTGAATCCGATAGGTTGTATTAAAAAGTCCACCTTGCAGAAGTGCAAACTCTTTCACTTTGGTAGCGTTTCCAAAATTTTTCTCCACCAAGTGGTGCAGCACCTCTGCTGATATCGTGCAGTGCAAACCGGAATTTGTTGTGCTCATTTCATTCAATCTCCTATCATCGTAGACAAACAGACGGCACCTTGCGGCACCGTCCTTTCTTCTACTATATCATTTTACAGTTGAATTGTAAGCGAGGTTGCGCCTGTTGCTGCCGTAACGACAACACCATTTGCACCAGACACTTGGGAACCACCTTCAACACTGGAGACACTCTCAATGCCGCGAAGCACGATGTTCCATGGTTTGCCTGCGCCTTCAGCACGAACTTCCAGCACTGATCCATTACGTGTAACGTTTACAGTCAGCTCCTGTTCAGCAGCTTGGTTCACAACGACAGCTTGAGCCGTTTGACCGTCAGCCAGTTCGAACAAGTGCAGGGACACATCATTGGCAAAGTCATAATCCGGTTTGCTATCTACAGCACCGACAGCGATCAGACTGTTTGGCTTAACCATCATTGGCAGTGTTTTGAAGTCATGGTTTTCACTGATCCAGCGTCCACCTTGTACTTTCGCTCCTGTCAGATAGTTCGTCCAAGTTCCTTCAGGCAGGTAGTAACGCACATCGCCTTCCTTGTTGAAGATTGGAGCCACCAGAATCGAATCACCGAACATGTATTGCGTATCCAGGCTGTATGTTGTTGGGTCCTCTGGGAAGTCCAGAAGCATAGCGCGCATCATCGGAATACCTTTTACGGTCGACTCCACCGCAGAATTGTACAGGTACGGCATCAGGCTGATTTTGAGTTTCGTAAAGTCACGGACAACGTCCACGGATTCCTCGTCAAACAGCCAAGGCACACGATACGATGTACTTCCGTGCAGGCGGCTGTGAGAAGATAACAGTCCGAATTGTACCCAGCGTTTGTAGACGTCAGGGCTCGCTGTGCTTTCAAATCCGCTGATATCATGACTCCAGAATCCGAAACCGGAAAGTCCGAGCGAGAGGCCGCCTCGAAGTGATTCAGCCATGGATTCATACGTTGAAGAGCAGTCGCCGCCCCAGTGAACCGGGAACTGTTGACCACCTGCTGTTGCAGAACGTGCAAACAGGGCAGCTTCGTTTTTGCCAATTTTCTCTTCGAGCAATTCAAATACAGCTTTGTTATAGAGCTGTGTATAATAGTTGTGCATTTTAACCGGATCAGAGCCATCGAAGTACACGACATCTGTCGGAATTCTTTCGCCGAAGTCTGTCTTGAAAGAATCTACACCTTGATCAAGCAGGACTTCCAGCTTACTCTTATACCAATTCACAGCATCCGGATTCGTGAAGTCAACCAGAGCCATACCTGCTTGCCACATATCCCATTGCCATACGCTGCCATCCGCTGTTTTCACCAGATAACCGTTCTCCATACCTTCATCGAACAAGTAGGATTTTTCTGCAATATATGGATTGATCCAAGCACAGATTTTAAGACCCTTTTCTTTCAGACGTGCAAGCATGCCTTCCGGATCAGGGAACATCGCTTCATCCCATACGAAATCAGACCATTGGTATTCCTTCATCCAGAAGCAGTCAAAATGGAATACAGACAGCGGAAGATCACGTTCAGCCATGCCATCTACGAAATGGTTAACCGTTGCTTCATCATAATCCGTTGTGAATGATGTTGTCAGCCAGAGACCAAATGTCCATGCTGGTGGAAGCGCTGGTTTACCTGTCAATTTCGTATAATTATCAAGCACATCCTTAGGATTGTCACCGCCGATAATGAAGTATTCCAACGTCTCGCCTTCTACGCTGAACTGCACTTTAGATACATTCTCGGATGCAATCTCATACGATACGCGTTCAGGATGATTTACAAAAACGCCATATCCTTTATTGGACAAGTAGAACGGAATGTTCTTATAGGACTGCTCACTGCTTGTACCGCCGTCCTCATTCCAGGTATCGACGATTTGGCCATTCTTAACAAACGGCGTGAAGCGCTCACCAAGTCCATAAACGTATTCACCAATACCAAGATCCAGCTGTTCACGGAAGTACGCTTCCTTGCTCGGTCCTGTAATATAACCAGCTGCTCTTTGACCGCTACCTGTAATGCGTTTTCCTTCATACAGGAAGCTGACGTCCCAACCGTTTGTTTTGTCGATTTGAACTTCCAGGTTGCCGCTTTTCAAAACAGCACCTTGTTCATTTTTCGAGATGTCAACGTTTGCATCTTGCGTGTTAAGCTCAAATACAGGCCCTTTTTTCACTCCGCCTTTATGATGATTCAAAGTTACACGAATAACGTTAGGCATAGGTGAGCTGTATGTTGCTTTCAGCAATGTACCGTTCAACGTGTCGCCTTTGGTGCGAATATATTTAGTTGCCGCATATACGGTCAAAGAATTATCTTTTTGCACAATATCACGAATGTCAGTCGGGTTTTGAATTTGGTACCCTTCACGAGTCATCCAGAATCCATCAGTAAATTTCATGTTTTCTTTCCCCCTTCGGTTATACTATAATAATATTGATATTAATAATGAATTTCTTCTCTTATTTTGACCAAATATATCACGATTTTGATATTAACCATCCGATTCTTGAACATCAGCACCAAACTTCGGAAACGATTACATTAATAATGCAGTAAAAGGAGGCGTTGATATGGAACGTGAACGATTACGGGAAGACCGAATTCACGGCAATGCCATGTATCCAGTCAGTGTGTACCCGGATATCCAGCAACTTAATGGAGATAGCATTCTCGATTGCCACTGGCATGATGAGATGGAGTTCACTATGGTTACCAAGGGCTGTGCCGTCTTTCAGATTGATATGAACACCGTTGAGGTTCAAGCTGGAGAAGCGATTTTCATCAATCGAGGTGAGATTCATGCGGGCTATCTGAAGGGCGATGTTCCCTGTGTATTCTCTTCTATTGTGTTTAATCCCGAGCTGCTCGGCAGCCGCACTTTCGATACGGTACAGGAGAAATTCATCGGTCCACTGGTGCGCAAAACCGTGATTCCCCCTTTTCATATCAAGGCAGATGAGGATTGGGGACAAGAAATTCTCGATCACCTGAAACGCATATTTGCGGACCATGCTGCTGGAACAGAAACGTGTGAAATGTCAACGAAAGCATACCTGTACCTTGTATTTGCCCGAATGTTCGAACATATGAGACCTGCTCCGCTCAAAGGTACTGTGGCTACAGGGAGTCATGACAAGGTAGAGCGGCTAAAATCCGTGCTCGGCTATATCCACAAGCGTTATCCCGAACCATTGAAGCTGAAAGAACTGGCCGATGAGGCCAATATGAGTGAAGGACACTTCTGCCGTTTCTTCAAACAGATGGTGCAGAAAACCCCTGTAGATTATATTAACTATTACCGCGTTCAACAGGCCTGCGTTCAGCTTGAGAATACGGATCACAAAATTGTCGATATCGCGATGGATGTGGGTTTTGAGCATCTAAGCTACTTCATCACTACATTTAAAAAACATAAAGCCACAACACCTTCACAGTATCGCAAAATGTTCTATGAGAACGTAGCCATGGAATCTGCCCTGGTTCAGGTATAGAAGAAGAAGGTGCTCACAGCTTATCAGCTGCAAGCACCTTCTTTATCTTCTGATCTTCTTTCCTGCGAACGAGTGAGCTAATGCTCTGATCTGAGCCACATAGGCTCAGTTAGAAATCATCTCATTGGCTGCTATCGGCATTAAGCTTTGAAGCTTACAAGTTTCTCAGTTTCTCACTTTTTCAACGTCTTCCACGAAGTGTATTCATGCACGGAGAAGCCGTTAAAAGATGCATGGGCTGAAGCCATTTTTTCGACCAATTTCAATTGTGCTTCCATATAAGCAGATCCCTCTTCATAAAAAGTAATGAAGTCGCCTTCCTTACTTTGCTTCGTTTCCACGGCTATGGAAATCGTCTTGCCCAGCAGAGCCGCTTCCGCAAGCTCATCCTTCGCTACACTATAGATCGCAGCAGCTGTATCGCGGTATGCCATGATAGTGATGGAGTCAAATTTGCGGATCATCCAGCTGCTAACTGCCATCGTTGAACCCGGAATTTTGTAGTTATCCAGCCAGAAAGGCAGATCAGCGGCTACCGGCATCTTCATCCGTGATGCTCTTCCAACAATATACTCCACATTGCCTTGCCACTGCGTAATTACACTAGCCTGATTGATTTTCCATTGCGGATGCACATGTGGCTCAATATCCAGATGAATACCTGCAAATTTCTCATTAGGCAGAGCCTCTGCCTGATACGCTTCGATCCAGTCCAGGAAAGAAGCAATCTGTTCCCGACTTTCCGTCAGCCCCCAAGCTGATCTTCCATCCATAACGTCAACCGCAATATTCTTGGCTCTCGCCTGACGGATAAAGCTTTTATAATCCGGAATTTTCACATCCCGGTTCATTTGCAGATAGATCGTATTAATCTTGTTCGTTGCCGCAAAATTCAATACCTCTTGAGGATTACTTCGAATTTGGGTCGTGTCCCACACCCACGTCGCTCTTACCGGCACATCAAGGTTCCCATGAATTGTTTCATAACTATCCACAGAACCAATGGCAACGGCTTTCGAAGTATAGGCTGTGCTCGCACACAGGATCAAACAACTGAGTAATAAGATAAAACGGTAACCCCTTTTGCTTTTCATATTTGTACACTCCCTCTGAAGTTATCAGCTCTGACGTGCAAATCCGGATGAAATTGTGTCGTTTCATATTCATTTTATGGAGACTTATTTCAGTACGACGAATTTGGATTGCTTCTATATGCAATATCATCTCTAAGACTTACGACGAAAGAATCATATAACTATATTTCGGGAATTCGTAGTTCTGTATGTATAGTTCTAAAGTCACAATTATCAGCTATTTTCTAAATTCGCCCTACTTTCTTCATGACTTCAGTCATTATTGCCATATGTGCACCAAGCTCCAGAAGACCTAGAAAGCGTTTTCTCCAGAAACGCACAAAAAAAACCGCCCTAAGGCGGCTTTGCATGTATCTTAAGTTAATGATGCTTTTGCTCTAATAGACATTTCCGTTCATTCATTACCCGATGGAGTTACCGATGTACCGTCCACCACTTCATCAAAAAGGGACACCAGTTCAATGCCTTCTGCAGAGATCCGCACAAGTCCCTTGTCAGACAAACGCAGCTCCGGAATCACAACCAGTGCCAACAAGGAGAGTGTCATGAATGCATTATTCAACGTACAGCCTGCGGATTGTAAAGCTTCACTGACTGCTGCTGATTGGGCTGCAACCACTTCGAAAGACTCGGTTGACATCAAACCTGCAATCCGCAGCGGGAATTCAGTTACACCTGTAGCCGTTACCACGGCTACCCCACCTTGCATGCGAATGACACGGTTACCAGCCTCGGCCATCAAAGCATCATCATTACCGATAATCAAAAGGTTGTGGCTGTCATGAGCAACCGTCATCGCAATCGCCGCTGGCGATGTGAATCCGATGCCTCCAACAAGCGCAACCGCTCGATTCCCGGTTTGCTTGTGACGCTCCAATACCGCGATTTTGCAAACTTCCCCTGAAGTTGAAACCACAACCTTGCCGTTTTGCACCGTGACAGGCAGGTGTTTCTCCTTCGTATCCACATGGTTCTCTGTAACATGAATGATTTTGGCACCAATCGTACCCTCTGTAATCGGTGCAGCCAGCTCCAGATCCTCTGCCTGAATATTAGCTTCCAACTTCACCGTATTCAGTGCTTCTTCAGGATATGTGAAGCTATCCCAGGCCGCTGTCATTTTCCCATTCTCGGCCACAACTTGCCCGGCAGCAATCGTCATCCCCACACGTACATCCGCCAGACGGCCGTCCAGCAGAATAATGTCAGCTATATTGCCGGGAATAACCGCACCGATGTCGCGCGCAACACCAAAGCGCTCAGCCGTGTTAATGGTTGCCATCTGGAAAGCCGTGACTGGCTTCACACCTTGGGAGATTGCCAGACGAACAACAAAGTCCATATGCCCTTCTTTGAGCAACGATTCAGAGCTTCGGTCATCAGTCACCAGCATCATACGGCGTGTGTCCAGTCCAAGCTCGGTACAGGCTTTGATCGTCTCTGCTACATCATGCCATGCCGAACCTTGGCGCATCTTCGCGTACATCCCGAGTCGCAGACGTTCGACCACATCTTCCTTGGTCACACATTCATGATCCCCTGTTACGCCACTCGCTGCGTAAGCTGGCAGACGCCAGTCATCTGCTGCCCAGGTAAAGTGACCGTCTGCCACTTTGCCTGCCCGCAGAGTCGCCTGTATCTCACCGATCATCGTCTCGTCCCCGTAGACGACCCCTGGGAAGTTCATCACTTCCCCAAGGCCAATCATGTCCGGCCCCCAGGAAAGAGCCTCAGCCACCTCTTCTGGCCCTATATAGGCACCCGTTGTCTCCAGTCCCGGATGAGTGGAAGGCACACAGGAAGCCACCTGCATATACGCAGCCATCGGTGTGGTTCGTGCTTCATCCAGCATCAGTCTCAGTCCTTTGAGACCAAGCACGTTGGAGATCTCATGTGGGTCGAAGAAACCTCCGGTCGTGCCTGAAGGCAATACCGCTCTCGCAAACTCGGTTACTTTCATCTGTGTACTTTCGATATGGCAGTGTCCGTCCAGCAAACCAGGAGCGATATACTTGCCGTTTGCGTCTATAATCCGGGTATGTTCTCCAATGGTGTGACTTACATCTTTGCCGACATAAGCGATTCGAGCTCCCTGTACAGCTATGGACATCTCAGGCAAGATCTCACCCGATATTACGTTCACCAGCGTACCTCCCCGAATGACCAAAGTCGCTGGCAAATCTCCCCGGGCTGTAGCGACCAGATCCGGTACACAATCGGCCATAAGCGGCCGTTCAAAAGATGATTTATTCATATGGTTGCCTCCTTTAATAAACGATCCCAAAAAAAATATATTGTTACGATTATATGAGTCTGGACCTCATGTGTAAAGAAAAATCACATCCATTGTGTCTCAATACAAATTATGAAGTCATATTTATCCACTGAACCCAATCCTTACGAATTCACGTCAAGTTTTTTAATCAATCCGATCAACTATACCTGGCTGGAACCTCATCTCGTATACTTCCTCACGAAGCTAGCTTCTTCCTGATCTATGTATCATATACAGAAAGACTCCCGTTTCTGTGAACGGAAGCCTTCTTCATGCATATGAACGTGTTATGTCAGTCCACTTGCGCAGCAGACACTTTGCCAAGGTCATACCATTCTTCAGACTGGGCGGTAATGAACGGACTCGGTGTGCCCACACAATAGACGTGAAGCAGATGCATCGCTCGCGTACAAGCCGTGTAGAACAACTTGCGTTCATGCTCCTGGGCATACTGCTCTGCAGAGCCGTCATAGATCAGGACAGCATCAAACTCCACACCTTTGGCCAAATACGCCGGGATGACATGAACACCCTGCTCAAAAGCCAGCGTCGTTTTCTTGATTAACTTCGGTGCTGTGGGCAGTGCCTTGCTCAATGCAGCATGTACATCTCTGCTCTCTTCGGCGGTCTTGCAGATAACTGCAACTGATTCGTACCCTTCCTCAATCAAATGCTTCAGGTCTGTCGTGATGACATTCATATGACGCTCCGAATCAGAAGAAACGATCACTTTAGGCTTCTCGCCGCTACGGTTAAATGGAATAATCTCTTCCCCTCCAGGCACCATACCACGGGTAAACTCCACGATCTCCCGGGTAGATCGATAACTTCTGGTCAGCTCAATTACTTCCGTATTGTCTGGTCCGTACAGATTAGTCAAGGGTCCTGTTCCACTAAGCACGGAAGAGTGGGCATAGATTGCCTGATTGAAGTCACCAAGTGCTGTTATTTTCGCCCGTGGGAACAATCTCTTCATAAAGGCTAGCTGAAATGCAGAATAATCCTGTGCCTCATCAATAATAACATGACGAATGTTGGAGTTAATGTGGAATCCAAGCATAAGCTCACGCAGGTACAAGTACGGCGTAATATCTTCATAGGCCAACTCCTGAAGCTTCAATCTGCGTAAAGTCATCTTACAGATTTCATCCCATTGAGCAGGCAGCGCTTCATCACCAAGCAGTCGTACCATCTGAGCCTCATCGTTGAACAGATGTGCATATAATTGTCTTATATCAACGAATCGTAAGGACTTGATCCATTTTCGCAATGGTTTGAGTCGGTCACTGACCACCATACGCGCCAGAATTTCTCTTTCCTGCTCGAAGTCATTAAACGTATGGGTCTTTCCTTTTTGCTTGCGTTTCAAGCGCTGATAGGCACGTTGCAGATCCTCTGGCTCCATCAGATCAAGCTGTTGATCGACCCAAGGCGCATCCAGTTCACCTTTACCAAAGGCAGACAGTTCTTTCAGCATCCAGTCCCGCAACATCTCTAGTCGGCTCACCAGCTTCACAGACGACTCGAAACTGTAGAACTTCTCAGCCATAGCCTCCGAGGTGACAATCGCACGGCCCTGGAAGCGAACCGGCTTGAATTTCATGCCACCTGACAACATGCTTTCCTTATAACGTGTAATCACCTTGAGGAAAGATTCGGATGACTTGAACCGAATGCTGGACATGCGAACATCGTAATCGGGATCTTGCGTGCCCGTAAGTACATATTCGAGCTGAATAAACGGATCTTCCAGTTGATACTCACGACCCAAACGGCGTTCCAGATACTCCTGGAAGGTCGTTTGCAACATGTTTTCCTCCCCGAGCTCAGGCAGTACCGTAGAAACATAACTGTTGAACATTGGGTTCGGCGAAAATAGAACCATCTGATCCGCTTGCAGATGCTCGCGGTATTTATAGAGAAGATAGGCCACACGCTGGAGCGCTGCGGATGTTTTGCCACTGCCGGCTGCGCCCTGCACAATGAGCATGCGTGTCCGGTCATTCCGGATAATCCGGTTCTGCTCCTTCTGAATGGTCGCTACAATACTCTTCATCTGTGCATCCGAAGTTCGACTGAGCACGGCCTGCAACAACTCATCGCCAATCGTAACCCCCGTGTCGAACATAAAGCGGATCCGTCCGTCCCGAATGACAAACTGCCGCTTCATCTCGATATCACCGCTAATCTCCCCACTGGGCGTATGATACGTGATCGGGCCCGGCGCCCCATCATAATACAGGTTGGAGATTGGCGCACGCCAGTCGTAAACCAGAAAGGATTCTTCTTTTTCATCCAGCAACGATGCGATCCCAAGGTAAATGCGTTCTGCATTTGGATATCCATCTTCTTTGAAATCAATCCGGCCAAAATACGGTGAATGATGCAGTCGTTTCATTTTGTCCAACGCTGCCGCTGTATTCAGATGGCTTCGCTCCCGATCGGACAATACCTGTGACTGCTGTCGCATGCTGGTTGAAGTTTCACCAACATCGTCTGCTTCGCTAAAGTTCATTGTGACTTCGTCCCAGAAGTCTTTTCTCATGCCAACCACTTCGTCCCGGAAGGAACCTACTTCATCTTCTAACGTTGTGATCTTGCGCTCAATCTGATCGGTCACCGTGTTGACCCGTTGTTGTTCCTCACTCCACTGCTGCTCTGTACTCATATGTTAATAGCCCCTCTTTCCCCGGATTGTGTCCTCAAAATCCCATTTGACAAGCCCGAAAAGGCAATGGTATAATTATTAGAAAGTAAACATTTTAATTTTATGTTAATTAGTTCTAATTTTCTGAAAACCATTTTTTATTCTACCAGTGACAACGTCCCGATGCAAGCGGAGGCGTTTTTTGTTGTTTTCTTATTCTTCATTATTTCATTATTACCCAATCACCGGGTCCTCAACTGACTTAGCAACTCCATTTCTACTTTCGTAATTCTTCAATCGTCTCTTTCCAGCGGGTAATCGCTCCAAGTTCATCTTTTAATTGAAAAGTAATGCCTGAAGTGATCTCCGCATATGGCGCGTGATCCACACGTACATGAAGCACTTTGGCTTCAAAACGATCTCTCGGATGAATAGCCCCCTTCATCTCCGGCAACCGTTCTACTTCTATACGGATATGCAGCAATCGATGTCCTTGAACCGCAATCAAGGTAGCCTTGCCTGTTTTGCTCATGTTCATACTGGTTTGTGTACCTTGCCACAGAGCCAGTCTAAGTCGATGCGGACTTATCGCAATGACTTCGCCCATACTAATCATTGCCTGATGCGGCCACTGATCCTCAGATATGGTCAGCAGTTGCATGGCTTCATGCTGTTTATGCTCCAGATTTGTGCCACTCAACCATTCTATTAGTTCAGCGTCCAATTCCTCTATAATCATGTGTCTATCCCTCTATTCGTTAAAATTCATTCATGCCATTCAGCCGTATGTATGACAAAACAACCCGGACGCGTTTGTCCGGGCTATGTTGTAGTTCCATTGTATATGATCGCGAAGCCGATGTGCAATTCGCACTTAGAAGTTGTTGAAAAAGTCTAATTTTGATTACGAATCATGCCTAACGGCATCATCAGCATCGAATATGAAATTCAGCCGAAATGTCCGTTGCTCACGTAGTTTTCCTACGCTCCGCTACTCCATTTCTATCTTCATTCCATCTTCTTGGTACTGAAAACCAGACTTTTTGAACTTGAATTTAAGGCCACTTAAGCCAATTCAAAATTTTGTCCTGTGATTCTTTATCTTCACTGGAGCTGTGCACATGTTCGGCAAGTCGATTCAGACGTTCCAACTGATACCCGTAATCATAGATCGCAGCCGCCACGATGGATAATCGTAACATCCCGTCTTTGTCGATATCAAACTCGGTAATCGCCTGCTCCATGAAACGATCATTGTCCAATACAAACTGTGCGGCCTCTTCGCCGTTCGGTTTCAGCTTATCCTCGAACTTGAGCAGTGCATGCTCATGGAATTTGATAACCAGTTCCAGATGGGAGTCAAAAAACAGATCCATGGCTGGTGTCCGTGGTGCCTGGAAATAGTGGCGTTCCACCGAATCCAGCACCTCATATCCTTTTTGCAGACTCAGCAGCATCTGTTTGTAGACCACCATCTGCCGGGTTTCGCTGAATTTCGAACGCTTCATCTTCTTCTGTTCCTCTTCGAACAAGTTATACTTGTCGGACAGAGACTTAATGGAACCGCCCAGGTTGTTTTTCTCCTCCCGGAATACAACTTCCTTAATCTCATCCGAAATCGAGGTTCGCAGAAGCAACGACATACCACTGAAGACACTCTGGATCTGCTTCACGAACTGAACCTTCGGTTTCGGAGGAAATACCGTAATGTTGATGAGAAACGCCGATACAATACCAACCAGTGTCAACAGAAAACGATTGAGTGCAAAGTGCCAGTCACCTGAGGCTTCCATAATGGATACAACCGTGACTAATGTCAGTCCAACCGTCTCGCCCATATTCAATTTAAGACATATCATGATAACAAGTACAATAATTAATCCAACAGCGATTGGCTCATTGGACAACACCATACCTCCCACGAGAGCCACAATAGCTCCGAGTGTGGTCGTTTGCAGCTGATCCAGGAAGTATTTCCAGGAACGATAGATGGAAGGCTGCATGGCGAATATAGCCGCGATTGCGGCAGGCACGGGAGATTGCGGGTTCAAGAACAGGCTGCTAAGGTACAAGGCAAGCGTGACCGCGATCCCCGTCTTAAGTACACGTGCACCAAACGACATGGTGGTGACCCCTCCTCTTTACCGAACCTGAAATTTTACATTTGATAATCATGTTCATTATTACCCCATATTTCTTTTTTTGCCTGAATTCATTCAGGAGAACGATTTATTGTACCATGGAAGACCTTCCGTTGCCATGTCATAAGTCGTAAACCTTATCTTAATTCATTTCATCACTCACTATAAACAGATTATTAATTCATTTATGTATGTTAATACACATTATTAACCCCAAATGATAAACCTAAAAAGAAGCAAATCTTCAAAATGGATTTTCGCCACTTCAAAGATTCGCCTCTGTTACTTATTCAACCTCTGTGTATCGTCATGCTTATCATGCCTGTCTAACGGTCCGTGCCCTCCCATTCCCTTTTGAACTGGTCCACGAATTGCACCATATAATGATGACGCTGCTCCGCCAGTTCCTTGCCATAGGAGGTATTCATCAGATCTTTGAGCTTGAACAACTTTTCGTAAAAGTGATTTATCGTTGTGCTGCGCCCATTGCGATATTCCTCACGGGTCATGTGCTCCCGTGGGGGAAGGGATGGATCATACATCTCGCGCCCCCTCGCTCCTGAGAAGGCAAAGGTGCGTGCGATCCCAATCGCCCCCAGCGCGTCCAGACGATCCGCATCCTGTACTACTTGTGCTTCGAGCGAACTGACCGCAGGACGCTGGCCTCCTGCATACGAGATGGTACTAATAATACCCACAACCGCTGCGCGTGTATCCGAATCAAGCGGCTGGGTATCCAGCCAGGCATTCAGTTTCGCCATCCCGGCTGCCAAACTCTCATTCAGCTTCTCATCCGGTACATCATGTAATAATGCAGCCAGTTCACAGACAAATGGATCTGCACCCATGCGGTGAGCGAGTTCGACCGCAAGTGCAGTTACCCGTTCAATATGCGGCCAGTCATGACCATCCGTATGCTTGGACGAGTCCCCTTGTACAAAAGATCGGGCAGCACACAGTACAGCCTCTCCTACGGCTGTTCCATCTACATTGCCCAGGTGCTCTTGTCCTTTTACGATCTGGCTAGATGGTTGAAGAGGGTTCTCTGCCATCTTAAGATTCCCCACCTTCACGAGACTGCTCACGTGGAATACGCCGCGCTACACCCGTCTTAACAGCTGCTTCAATGACGCGGTTACGCATTGATTTGACTACTTTATCATTGAACACACTCGGAATAATGTAATAACGTGTACGCTCTTCATCCGTAATGGCCGAGGCAATCGCTTGAGCGGCTGCCAGCTTCATTTCTTCATTAATTTCGGTAGCCCGGCAATCCAGAACTGCCCTGAAGATGCCAGGGAAACATAACACGTTGTTGATTTGGTTTGGATAATCTGATCGTCCTGTCGCCATAACAGCTACAATGTCCTCCACCAAAGCAGGCATAATCTCAGGTACCGGATTGGCCATCGCAAACACGATTGGATCTTCGGCCATAGTCTGTACATCTTCACGAGTTAACAGATTGCCGCGTGATAAACCAATAAACACGTCCGCTCCACGAATGACATCACGCAGCGAACCAGTTTCCAGTTCCGGGTTGGTGCGAGCCGCATAGTCACTCCAGACTTCATTCTCATAGGTTTGTGTCCGTACAATCGCACCTTCACGATCAACACCAATAAGTCGGCTCGCTCCCGCAGACAGCAAAATATTACTGCATGCTACACCTGCTGCACCAATACCGCAGACCACGATCTTCACATCCGTGATGGA
Organism: Paenibacillus amylolyticus; assembly: GCF_001570725.1. GTDB lineage: Bacteria > Bacillota > Bacilli > Paenibacillales > Paenibacillaceae > Paenibacillus > Paenibacillus amylolyticus_A. The sequence continues at coordinate 1,033,381 of NZ_BCNV01000001.1, read as the reverse complement.
CTTGCCTACCAGTTTGAGTGCATTGATCAGACCGGCATATAACACAACCGCCGTGCCATGCTGGTCATCATGAAATACCGGAATGTCCAATTCCTCGTTCAGACGACGTTCAATCTCGAAACAACGCGGTGACGAAATATCCTCCAGATTAATGCCGCCAAAACCAGGTGATATCGCTTTCACAGTACGAATGATTTCCTCGGTATCCTGCGTGTCCAGGCAGATTGGGAAGGCATCCACACCTGCAAACTGTTTGAACAACATGGCCTTACCTTCCATGACGGGCATCGCTGCACGGGGACCAATGTTGCCCAGTCCAAGTACCGCACTGCCATCGGATACCACGGCTACCGTATTCCGCTTGATCGTCAGCGAGAAAGCTTTCCCCGGTTCTTCCACAATGGCCGAACATACCCGAGCCACATCCGGGGTATACACACGTGACAGATCTTCCCGATTCTGAATCGGGGTCTTCGGTGTCACTTCGATCTTGCCGCCCAAATGCAGCAGGAACGTTCGATCTGATACGTTAATGATGGATATACCTTTGAGCTGGCGTACGCCTTCTATAATTTTGCTGTTATCCTGTGCATCTGTTACCGCGACGGTCAAGTCGCGCACACTGACATCCTGATTGGTCGAAATGACGTCAATGGCAATGATGTCTCCACCAGCTTCCGAGATGGCCGAAGCCACTTCGCCAAACTTGATATCTTTAGTTGTCATTTCCAGCCGAATAATAATGCTGTTGCCGTCCAGATTTCTCTGATTCATTTCAATTCCTCCCAGACTGAAAGTCTTGAGTTACAAGTTACCTGTTTGTCTTCGCTGCGCGGACACGTTTATCCTTTATCTTGTCCAGAAAAAGTGGTTCAACAGCCAAAAACATAAAATAAAAAAGACACCCCAAACACCGATAACAGGTGTTCAGGGCAATCTCTTCTTATACTACTATCGTTTATTCAATAATAAATGGAATGTATATCATTTTCGGGCAGCCGGTCTGCGAAGGACACGAATGTCGTATGGTTGCAAGCTGAGACTGGCTTCCACAGCATCACCACTGAGCAGATCCGTATAGGACTGTCCATCTAGTACAACCAGTTTCTCATCTGGTGTATAGTTCTGTACAAACACATAATCAGCCGTACCATCTGTACGCGTATGTGCCGTTGTGCCGGAAGGCAGCTCCGTTTCAAGTCCACGTTCAATGTTCAGGTCAGCGATCAGTTGCGCATAGAAATCATCATAGAATGGCGCTTTCAGACGCGTCGCCACGTAATACGCTTTTCCTGAACCCAACTGGTTAACCGTCAATGCCGGACGTCCGGCATAGAAGTCAGAACGGTACGTAGCCAATGACTGTGCGCCTTCCAGATGAATCAGATCACACAGTTCAATTGCATCATACGCTGTATTGAGCTGAAGCTCATTGCCCTGCACAGGAATGATTCCGTTCAGATCACGATCATGCAGTCCGTCAATTTCTTCAGACCAGATGCCAAGCGTCTTGCGCAGTGGACCTGGGAATCCGCCCAGGAAGCACAGATCATTCTCATCAACAATACCGGACCAGTAGGTCGCTACAAACGTACCACCTTGCTCCACAAACTTCTCAATGCGTTCGCCGACACCTTCACGTACCAGATAGAGCATTGGAGCAATCAGCAACTTGTACTTGGACAGATCTGCATCCATATCGATAACGTCTACAGCAACTCCCTTTTTCCAAAACGCTTCATAATGCTCTTCTACCGTCTGCTCATACTTTACACCGATATTGCGCGGACCCTGTGAATCATTAACAGCCCAGCGGTTTTCCCAATCGAATATGATCGCCACTTCTGCCGGAACCGCTGTTCCCACAATAGCTTCCATGCCTTCAAGAGCTGTACCTACGTCCGTCACATCCTGGAACACGCGAGTGTGCTCCGTTCCAACGTGGTCTACCACTGCGCCATGGAGTTTCTCACTGGACCCCCGGCTCTTTCTCCACTGGAAGTACTGTACACTATCGGAACCATGTGCCACAGCCTGGAGAGAAGAGAGCAGATGCATACCAGGTTTTTTCAACTTGCTAACCTCTTGCCAGTTGGTTGAACTTGGGGTACTTTCCATCAGCAAGAACGGTTGTCCGCCTTTGATGGAACGAACGATGTCATGCATCATTGCGATCCGGGAGGCCTGTTTTGCATCTTCATCTGCGTCATGCCATGTTGGATAGCTGTCCCAAGACAGGAAATCCAGAATATCGGCGAACTTCCAATAGTTCAGACCACCATAGAATTCCATCAGGTTCGTTGTAACAGGCAGATCTGGATTCTGAGCTTTCAATGGTTTCGTTTCGTGCACGATAAAATCAGCTGTCTGATCGGTAACGAAGCGACGCCAATCCAGATTCATCGCGTGTACCTGTGTCTCACCATGCGGAGCCGGAGATTCCACTTGACTCCAGTCTGTAACCGTGTGACTCCAGAATGTGGTCCACCACGAATGATTAAGTTCATCCAGTGTCTTATACTTGTTCTGAACCCAGCCTCGGAAAGCTTCCTGACAGTAATCACAATGACAGTCTCCACCGAATTCGTTCGAGATATGCCAGCCGATTATAGCCGGATGATCTGAATAACGTTCTGCCAGTTTTGTATTGATCGCAGTGACTTTCTCACGGTATACCGGTGAAGTATAACAATGGTTGTGACGGAAACCATGTAGGTTGCGGACCCGTTTCTCAGAGACACGAAGTACTTCCGGGTACTTGGCGGACATCCAGGCAGGTCTCGCTCCACTTGGTGTAGCCAGGAATGCATAGATACCATTGGCTGCAAAACGATCCAACACCTGATCCAGCCATTCAAACGTATATACGCCTTCTTCCGGCTCAAGGGATACCCAAGAGAAGATACCAATGGACATCACGTTACACTTGGCAAGCTTCATCAAGCGAATATCTTCTTCCAGAACTTCAGGATAGCGGAGCCATTGCTCCGGGTTATAGTCTGCGCCATGCAACATGTGCGGGGCTTTGGAACTTACAGGTGGAAATTTGTATGTCATAAGGACAACTCCCTTGCTTTTGAATTACAATTTGTATTGAATACAACGATATTACACGTATGTCTCTGCATCTGATTCTTCTGCAGCAGCGAGCGCTGTAAACGATTCCAACTTACGACCTTTAAAATCAAACATCGTGAGGTTACCCCAGTTATTCGGATGTCCTACGGACCATTCTTCCTTACTAGGTATCCAGGCAGGTTCCCAATAATAGAATCCATGACCCAAACCACCAGGAACTTCGCGAATGATCTGCAACAGATCCTTCAGATATTTGGTCTGACCTTCTACGCTTGCAGGGTAGCCTGGCAACAACAAGTCTTCCTGATTCAAAATCCATTCGATGCCTTCCGGCTGTTCAAGCGTCCACGGATAAGCGGTTTCAACGACATTGACAGGTTTACCATAACGCTCAGCCAGATCATGCAGATTGTCACGTAGCGCGTCGAGTGTGCCATGCCACCAAGGATAATACGAGAGTCCAATGATATCGAACTCCACACCCAGTGCTTCAAAGCGATCGTAGAACTTGCGGCTCTCGGCGTTATCTCCACCACGATCAATATGTATCATAATCTGGATATCGGCGTCAACGGATTTGACCGCAGCAATTCCATACTTCACAAGGCCTGCAAAACGCTCCCACTGTTCATCCGTATCGTGCTCTTCCCCACCGACACGTCCCTCATTCCATAACATGCCTGGTGTAATCTCGTTGCCGACCTGCACCATGTCTGGAAGAGCATCATGTTCCTTCAACGTTCTCAGGACATCAGCGGTATACGTGCATACCGCACGTTGAAGCTCCTCATAGGAGAGATGTTCCCATGCCTTTGGTTTCCACTGATTAGCTGGATCGGCCCACCGATCGGAATAATGGAAATCCAGCAAAAACTGCAAGCCCTGCTCCTTAATCCGTTTCGCTACTGCCACCGTCCGCTCCAGATTGCAGAACCCACCTACAGGATCATTCCAGATCCGCAGCCGTATGGCGTTAGCGTCATTGAGCTTCAGGATGGACAGCAAGTCTTGTTCCTTGCCGTCCACATCACTGTAGGTCCCACCATGTTGTTCTATCTCGTCCATAAAAGATACATCCATTCCAAGAACGAATGTCTTTTCCTCCAAGTTGCTCACTGTATCAGCCTCCATTTAATTTGTGATACAGGCTCAGCCTTTAACTGAGCCCAACGTCATACCTTTAACAAAGAAACGTTGCAGGAACGGATACACAATCAAGATTGGTGCACTTCCAATGAAGATCTGTGCCGCTCTTACCGTCGTTTGAGAGAGAGACTCCATCTCTTTTGGATTCATGCTCATGCTGCTCATGTCACGTCCGATAATGACCGTTTGCATAAATGTAGCAAGTGGATAATCCTTGGCATTATTCATATAGAGCAATCCATCAAACCAGGAGTTCCAGTGAAAAACCATGCTGAACAATGCAATGGTTGCAATCGACGGCAAGGAGATCGGCAGGAAGATACTGAACAATGTTCTGAAATGGTTGGCTCCATCCATCAGCGCCGCTTCCTCTAGCTCTTTCGGAATACCGCGGAAGAAGTTCAGCATCAGGATGACAAGGAATGTGTTAACTGCCCCTGGGAGTACCAGTACCCAGAAGGAATCCATCAGCCCGATTTTCTGGATAACCATATAGAATGGAACAAGTCCTCCATTGAAAATCATGCTGAATACGAAAATCCAGGAGTAGATTGTTCTGCCCTTGAACTCACTATTTTCTTTGGACAACGGATACGCCGCCAGGAACGTAATCAGCAAGGTAATTGCTGTACCAATCACTGTACGTAGGAGTGAAATCCAGAGCGAGTTCAAGAAAATTGGATTGTTCATCGTCTTTTTGTAAGCTTCAAGTGAAAAACCTACAGGCCAAAGGTTGACCAGATTGGCATCCGCAGCAGCCTTCGTACTAAAAGATACTGCCAGTACATGAATCATCGGTACGATACACATGATGGCGATCAAAATCAGAAAGCAGGTATTGACTATATTAAACACGCGATAAGGCAATGATTTATGATACATCGTGGTCCCTTCTTTCTCTGTTCATTCGATTAGAATATGCGGTATCCAGCGTATTTTTTGGCTAAGCTGTAAGATACGAGAATCAAGATCATGCTAATGACTGATTTGAACAATCCGATCGCTGTTGCGAAGCCCATCTCACCATTTTGCATCGCAGAACGATATACGAATGTATCAATGATGTCACCCGTTTGATATACGAGCGGGTTGTACAGGTTGAAAATCTGGTCAAATCCGGCATTCAGTACGTTACCAAGAGCCAGTGTACCTACAACCATCAGCATCGGCACGAGCGAAGGAATGGTAATATGCAGTGTCTGTTTCCAGCGTCCTGCTCCGTCAATTTCTGCTGCTTCGTACAATGCTGGATTAATTCCGGCAAGGGCAGCCAGAAAGACAATCATGTTATAGCCAAATTCCTTCCACACATCTGTCAGAATGACCGTAGATCGGAACCAACTGTTGTCTCCGAGGAAGAAATATGGTCCAAGTCCGAAAGTTCCCAGAACCCGGTTTACCAACCCTCCGGTTGACAGCAGATCTATCAAAATCCCGCCCAGAATGACCCAGGACAAGAAGTGAGGTAAATAGACAAGTGTCTGAATGGTTCGCTGTACAGCCATCTTGCGAACCTCATTCAAAAGAATGGCAAAAACAAATGGAATAAATAAGTTGAAAATCAGTTTAAGTACAGCAATAATTAATGTGTTCCAGATGACTTGTAAGCTGTCTTCACGTTCAAACAAATATCTAAAGTTGTCCAGCCCGACCCATTCAGAGCCGCTAATCCCAAGCCATGGCTTGTAATTCTGGAATGCCATAATGATCCCGCCCATAGGCACATAACTGAAGATGATCAGAAAGATAATGGCTGGCAACAGCATAACGTGGAATGGCCAAGTGCGTTTCAAAGTTCTCATGATTGCTCCCCCTGTATTTCTTCCTACTCAAGTACTCCCTGAGTGGCTTATAATGCGATTATATCAACCTTTTACGGGGTCCAAACAGCACATAAAAGCAATATAAATGGCACAAATTCAACCACTTTGCTTCAGCCTGAACAAACCAAAAAAAGCGCCCAGACGACGATCGTCTGGGCGCTGCTTAAAACTATTTTTTCACACCGTCATACCATTCGTTGACCTCTTGTGTGATCTGGTCACCGCCACCGGATTTCCACGTTTGTACAAAGGTATCAAACGCATCAGCCGGATTTTTGCCATAGATAATTTCGTTAAATGCCTGATTCTCGATTTTGTTCAGGTAGTCCAGTTTGGATTTCATCGTCTTCGTTGTCGGACCTGTGAACATGTTTTTGAATGAAATTTCTTCTTGGCTCAGCAACACTTTCGCTGCCGCTGGCGTTTCTTTACCATAGTTAACAGCAACATCTTTCTCCAACTTCGTTTCCGGCTCTTTGCCGTCCGCCAAATTCAAGAGTGCTTTCATTTGTGCATCTGGAATACGAGCACCGTCACGAACAAGCAAATAACGTACAACGTTCACGTATCCGCCTTCGATCTCGTCAATCGGCATTTGTTTTCCATTAGCGTCCAATTGATAGTCATAGCCTGCAAACAGACCGTTATCATAAGGGCTACCTGGTGCTGGGTCTGCATAATTGTCGAACAGGTAGTTTTGATACGTGAAGAATGCCTCAGGGTGTTCCATATCTGCCTTGATCAACGTAACACCATTAACGAACTGTGTACCGTGACGCATCGCTTTACCTTCAGGGCCAGTTGGAATCTCAATTGGTTTCCAAACAGCACTTGGTACATTTTTCGCTGTATCCAGAAGTGGCCATCCGCTCATCCAGTAAGGACCTGGAATAATGCCGGCTGTACCTGCAACTGCTGGCTCTGCCGTTTTGTTTTCATCCCATAGAGCTGCTTCTTGCGGGATATAACCTTTTGTGAGCCATTCGCTCAATTTGGTCAAACCTTGCTTCATACCTGGATTGATAGAACCATACTCCAACTTGCCATCCGCAGCCAGATTCCATTGGAACGGCAATGTTCCGTATGCTCCGAAGATCCAGGATGGGTCTCCCATCCATGTGTTCATGGATGTTTTGAAACCAATGCTGAGCGGGATGACCTTATCCGGAGACAATCCATCCGGGTTTTGGTTTTTGAATGCATCCATAACGGTTTCAAGCTCATCGATTGTTTTTGGAGCTTCCAGCTTCAGCTTATCCAGCCAATCCTGGCGAATCCAGAGCAAGTAATCATTGTTGTATGCATAGTCCAGAACAGGGATACCCATTCTTTTGCCATCACGACTATATTGGTTCCATACGTTAGGGTCTTGCTCCATTGCTTTCTTCCAAGTGTCCGAAGCATATTTGTCGAACAGTGGACCCACTTCCTGATACATACCGGAATCAATCAGATCTTGGGCAAGCAGGTTATCACCTACGGTTACGATGTCAGGCATATCTTGACCAGAAGACATCGCCAAGCGAAGTTTGGTTGCAAATGCCCCATTCGTATCTGTTACAGACCATAATGAACTGATATTAATACCGAATTGATCCTTGGCCCACTTGGTTGCCACGTTATTTTCCATGGATTCACCATTTTTAAACTTCAGCTCAGGGTCAATTCCCCATGCAGTCGTAATGGTTACTTCCGGATCATATTTTTCTTTGTATTCGTTTTCAACTCCAGATGTACTTGGTGTGGCACTATCTCCGCCCCCACTGCCTCCTGAACATCCTGCAAGAACGACAGTTAGACACAGCGTTGTAGCGAGAAGCGTCAAGAATCTCTTTTTCGTTGATTGCGCTCTCATGTTGTTCCCCCTTAAATCGTTTTGGTTACCCTTTCATTATAGGCTGACCAGGCCTTTGAGCCTATGATACGAAATCAAGATTTCTGCACCTTTGCCAACCTATATTCTGGAATGTTGTTGAAATTATGCCTGATCCCGAAATTCATTGGGTGTCATGCCATAATGCTTTTTGAACATTTTGCTGAAATATTGCGGATTTTGATAGCCGAGCTCACTCGTGATCTCATATATTTTTTTGTTGCTATTCTTGAGCAAATACAGCGCACGCTCCATGCGCATACGAATCATATAATCCCCAAGACCTTCCCCCGTCTCTGCCTTGTAAATCTTCGATAGATATACAGGGTGCAAATATACCTTGTCCGCAATCATCTTCACCGACAGATCCTGCCCAGTATCTCTAGTCACCAGTTCCTGAACCTGCTTGATCACATGTCTGCGGCTCTGCACACCTTCCTGATCAGACAATTCTTCCTGAAGTTTCGCCAGCATCTCGGTTGCCCATCGCCGCAGCTTCTCAGGAGACTGAATTAACTGATGAGCAAGGAGCAGATCGAATCCCGCATGATCAATCTCATGTACCAGATGCCCCTGTTTATGGGCGATGTACATAAATGCATTGGTTACGGACAGATACATCTCATACACATGTTCTCTCGACAAACGTACTTGTTCGGCTGCATCAAAGACCGTGTTCAGCTTGCGTGCTGCCGCTTCCCATTGCTTGGTCTCAAGCAATTGCGGAAGTACAGGCGGCTTGTACAGCTCTTCGAGTGCCTGCGTCGCATCATTGTCGGGTCGTTTGCTAAGTGCCTGATCCATGTCCATGTATATAATCTGGTGTTCTTCCGGTCCGGAAAGGACAAGGGAACCCAGACTTTTTCTATACGCTGCTGTCAACTCATTAAAGGGAAATGATGGTGTAACCACCATGGACAGATCTCCCTGCAAATATCGAATGACATGCTCACGGAAGGTTTCAGCAGAGATCCTCAACGTTTCCAAGTTCATCTGTGGAGCTTCAATCTGTCCCTGACTCTGTAAAAACATAACCAGACACTCATGGGGTCCGCGACCAAACCACACGTTAAATTGCTCTCCGAGTACTTCCTCCGCTATATTACCTACAGCAAAATCCATTAGATCAAGGGACTGCTGGTCCATTGACGAGAATCGTCCTGTAAGACGAATCAGCATCATCACTGCCGGTTGTTCCGGATCAATATGGATCTCATATTGTTGCAGTTGTTCCCGGAGTGCCCGCGCCGTTATCTCACGACCAAGCAGCAGATCATGCATGAGATTTTCCCGTAAAATTTTATAGTCAGACTTCCGGCTGTATAAAAGCCGGTGATATTTATCGAATTCATCCCACTCATCACGAAGAGATGTGATGGCTGCTGAGACCGATCCCATAAACTCATCATCGTTAACGGGTTTGAGGATATAATCCGCTGCCTGCAATTGAATGGCTTTCTTCGCATAAGCAAAATCACTGTGACCCGTCAGCAAAATACATCGAATATGAGACCAGCGCTTGCTTACCTCTGCAATCAGATCCAGTCCCGACATGCCAGGCATTCGAATATCCGTGACTACGATGTCTACTGCATTCTCCTCCATAATCTCTAATGCTTCTTTTCCTGAAGCTGCTCGCAGCACGGTCGTTACCCCAAGTTCTCCCCAGGGGATCGTGAGTTCCAGACTTTCTGTTACATACGTTTCATCATCTACCAGCAGTATATCTATCAAGCTAGTCACTCCCTATCTCGTTCGTTCTACAGTGGATTCTATTTTTCAACATGCGCTACATATTCCAGATGTTTACTCTTCGTTCTCCAGAAGATACTCCTGCTTGGCAGGCCAAGACAATGTAACGCGTAATCCACCAAGTTCCGATTCCGTTATATCAATCCCTGCCTGCTCCCCATATCGAAGCTGGAGTCTTTGATTCACATTCCACAGGCCACAGCCCATCTCCTGATCCATCGTTCCCCTGAGCTTATTCGAAAGTGCCTCACGCGCCTCTTGCGTCATGCCTTGCCCATCATCTTCTACGACAAGAACCATGACACCGCCCTGTTTTTCCCCGGATACTCTTATTTCTCCAGCTTCCGCATCCGCTTCAATACCGTGAATCACCGCATTCTCCACCAGTGGCTGCACGATCAGCGGTGGGACTTCCTGTCTCAGCATCTCTTCGGACAGATCAAGCTTGTAATGAATGCGGTCCATACGCATCCGTTGGATCTCCAGATAACAGCTGACAAATTCAATCTCCTCTGTCAACGGTACCACGTCCCGTTCTTGTCTTGTTGTATACCGATAATATCGCGAGAGGTTATGCGACATCGCTACAACGGCGTCCATGCGCTTCAGCTTCGCCATACTCGTAATGAAGGAGAAGCAATTATAGAAGAAGTGCGGGTTAATCTGCGATTGCAGCTGCTTCAATCGGGCTTCACGCACATGAATCTGTTCCAGGTAAACGTGTTCAAACAACTGCTGGATCTGCTCCACCATCAAGTTGAAACGTTCGGACAGAAAACTGAATTCATTGCGGCCCTTCGGCTTAATCCTCACCGAATAATCTTCCTGCTTTAAGCGCTGGAACCCACGAATGAGTTGTTTCACTGGCACCTGCACCTGAACATATAACAAGTACGCCACACCAAAACTCATCAACAACAAACAAATCATGGAAGAATAGAACAACATATTCGATTGATGAATGGGCTTCAAAATATCTGATAGAGGCATATAGTCCACCAAATACCAGCCTGTTGTACTGGATTTCACAGTGTTGACCATGTAAGGCTCGTTCCCGATCACCACTGTACGATTATCCACGTCCTGAAGTTTATGGATGGACAGTTCTTCCATCAACTGATTCGTTAGTGAACGATCTGAAGTCCGGTTATAGATAACTCCCGATTCTTCTCGGAAATAGAATGGATCATGTCTGCCATCGTCCTTGAATTTGTCGAGCATATCCCGAATGTTGTCACTATCAAACTCCAGTTTGATAATCGTTTCCGCATTATTAACCGGGTCTTTAATGCCGTATGGGGATACCGTAATCCAGCTAAACATGAACCGATCATCTTCCCCATCCTGAATTTTGCGTACATCCCAGCCGGAACTGATATTTTCCCTTAGCGCTTCTTTATCGTAAGAACGTGCGTCCCTTTCGGAAACCACCCTGCCCAGCGAAGGGGAATACAGATATAACTTTGTCGCCCAATTGGATGAACTCTCCTGAATACTCAGCTTATTCTGAATACGCTTAACCAAATTAATAGCATCTAGGTCAAAATATTTACTGTCCGCATAAATTCGTCGGAAGCTCGCAATATCAGGATCATGTATGAGCAGGTTCGGCCATGAGGATAACAGCTCGATGTGTGTGTTCACCTGATTCTGGAAAAATTCAAGCTGGTTGCTATTGGATCGATTCAACTCATCTCTGAGAACAGCTGTCGTTTTGTGATTGGAGTACCAGTACAGAAGCACAACTGGAATTAGCATAATTAGAATTAGAATGACCATTTTGGAAAACAGATTTGTCCGATATGACATCTTTTCATCTCACCTTGTCTTTATTTGTCGTGACATTAATTGTAATGATGTAAGCGGTAAAGACAAACTATTTTTTTGAGACAAACTGATTCCCATTATCTAGCGTAAGCGTTACCAATTCAAGGGGAAAGGAGACAAAACCAATATTTCTGCACTAATTACAACTTCCACGCAAAAAAAGAGCCAGCGATTAGCCAGCTCTCTATCCCGATTTCAGTATACATCTTTAATCTTTCTATTCAAAATAAACCTTATTCTAGTTCTGTTTATGTACTAATTCTGTTTCTTCTACAAAGGTATAAACTATGGAATATCATAATCAAACACCGTATTCGCACCATCCACGCCTACATCCAGCACAATATCCATAAGTTTCCCATTGACGAGCAGCGGAGCTTCCGCTTTCCCATAAAACTCCAACTCGCCCGTAAATGTTCCATGGCGTCCAATCTCAATATGTACTGGTCTTAATTGCACAGACTTCAATGCTTCATAGAGTGGGTCGTCCTTAAACTTGTAACTGCTCGCGAGATCAGGCAATAGCACAGCGGACACGGACGCTCTGCCGTAATTTTTGAGTGTCAGATCACAGGTTGCTCGGGTCTCACCATTACTTCGGACATTATAAGAACAGGAGCTTGTATTCTGTACATAGGATACACCATCAATGCCTTCAGCTCCCCACTTGGCTACATACATGAATTTATCCGTCATGTACGAATAACTGAGAACGATAGCGAGAACGATGATCCATAACCCTTGTGCAAGACCCGGGAACGACTTTCCAATCTCTTTGCGAGTAAGGTAGAACCCACACGCGAAGATCCCCAATCCGAGGAAAAGTGTGATATGAACACCACTTAAATAAGATGTAGTATACGGGGATATACCTATTGCTGACAGCATGGTATCTCCAACAGAAAAACCAAGATGGTGGTTAAATGTAAAGATGATTGCAAAAAGCAATAAAGCCCCAGAGAACACAAGTCTGGTTCTCGACACACGAACACCCCCAATCAACCACCTGATTATATCATATTTTTCCTAATTATGATTAACAATCCAAATCAAAAAACAACAATAAAAAGAACGTCTTCGGTTATTCACCGAAAACGTCCTCCATATTCACCGCTAACAAGAGCTTGTAGTAACACCCGTCTCACTGTGATGGCTGATAATCATTTATTGCTTAGCCAAGAATGCATCAAGTTGTTCTTGTTTGGCAGCAATGATTTTATCAATGCCTGCTGCTTTGAGTTTCTCCAAATATTTCGGGATCATCTCGTTCGGATCTACGGCACCCGATGTCATACCTGGCTTGAACTGTTTGTTCACGTTGTTGACCGCTGCAATTTCATTTTTGACAGATTGGCTGTTGAACGTAAAGCCCAGTGCTGGCGACTTCACACCTTTGGCGTTAAACTCTTTGAACTTTTCCCATTTCTGCGGATCTTCATTATCCCAGAGGAAGTTCAGGAACTGGTTACCCAGCTGCCACTGTGCACCTGGATTATAGGTACGACTGTTGGCATCAACCCCGTCAGGAAGAGCAATGATATTATCCTGTCCGTCTTTTTTCACATAATGTGTGCCTTCAATTCCGAAGTTCAGCAAGTTGTTAATTTCCTTGTCGGAATGCAGCAGGTTAATGACCTGCATCGCTTTCTCCGGTTGCTCTGAAGAACGGGAGATCGCGAGCATTGCTCCAGATGCATCACCCGTCGTAATGGTCGGCTGTGTCATCTCAATCTGAGTCAGTGGGAAACCCACATACCCTTCTTCTTCTTTATCCTTGCCTGGCTTCATACCATCCGTCCAGAGAAATGCTTTTCCAGCCTTCGCCTGGTCTTTCGGGAACACATTGGAAGTCGCAGCATCACTGTTGATATATCCCGCTTGATACCACTTGCGAGCGAGTTCCGCCGCTTCTTTGAATTCCGGGGTCTCCACTTCATTCAGCACCGTTGTTCCGCCTGCTGTTTTGGAAATTACTCCAGGTACGGAAGCATCCCCGAGATAATCCCAATCCAGATTCTCCAACAGCCCGTTACCATTGGTATTGGACATATAGAATGGTGTAATCGCTGGCTCATTTTCCTTGATTGTTTTGAGCAGCGGCTCCAAATCAGCCCATGTCTTAACAGCTGTCAGGTCCAGGTTATACTTGTCAGCCAGATCTTTACGAACCAGCACGCCACGTGTGGCAGCAAGTTCCTTATTTGTAGGAACACCGTAGTTCACGCCATCCACCTGCGAACCTTCCAGAAAGGCAGGGTCCAGGTTTTTCTTGATATCCTGACCATGCGCATCAAGCAGATCATTCAGTGGCAAGAATGCGCCTTTGGCTACATTCACCGTGTAGTTCTGCCAAGCCGCTGTGAAGATAATGTCTGATTTTTCGCCCGAGGAGATCATGAGATTCAGCTTGTTATCCCACTGTCCCCAGTCAATCGCATTGATCTTGAGCGTGGCCCCGATCTTCGGTTCCATCTTCTTGTTGATCTCGGCTTCCACCAGAGCGACATCCTTCTGTGGTGTCCCCGGGTAGAAAAGCGTAACTTCATAGGGCTTGCCTCCACCCTCACTTGCTCCTCCGCCTTCGGCTGCTGGTGTTGTTGTTCCACCTTTGTCTGATGAGCAAGCTGCCAGCACCAGGCTCAGCGCCATAACCGTTGCCATCATGCGTGACCATACCTTTAATGATCTAACCAATTGAACCCCTCCTGTCATGTGTTAAACCGTACAGCACTTTCCCCAATTCACAATTAAACCCATAGCAACTTCTATATATGCCCTTTCAGTCCATCTTCATTTACCATGCCCACTCCGCTAACCGGCCAGAGTTATCCTTTCACAGCGCCAACCGTAAGACCTTTGATGAAATAACGCTGGAAGAATGGATAGGCCAGTACAATTGGACCAATACCGACCACAGCCATCGCCATTTGCAGTGTTTTGTTCGGCAGATTCAGCAATCCACCCTGCGACGAAATCTGTGAAGAGACGTTGGAATTGGTTGTAAGATATTGAATATCGAGCAGCGTCCGGTACATAAGGTACTGAAGGCTGATCGTCCGGTTATCCGATATAAAAATCATACTAAGGTACCAGTCATTCCAGTAATTGAGTGTACTGAACAACGCGACAGTTGCCATTACCGGAAGGGACAGCGGGAGCACGATACGTGTAAACGTTCTCAATTCTCCTGCACCATCAATTCGAGCCGATTCCAGAATGGATACCGGTATGGAGTTCGCGAAGAATGTACGCATGACCAGTACAAAGAATGGGGATAGCAGTAGTGGCATAATGAGTGCCAGTATGGAGTTTTTCAGATCCAATACGTTGACATAGACCAGGTACCAAGGTACCAGACCCCCATTGAATAACATTGTGAAGAAGATGAAAAAGGCAAACCAACCACGATAAGGCAGATCTCTCCGTGAGAGCGGATACGCATACAGTGCAGTCAGAGCGACACTTGTAATGGTACCCACAACGGTAACGATAAAGGATATACCATAGGAATGGAGGATCTGATCCATATCTCTGAACAGAAACTCATAGGCCGTCAGGCTGAACTTCTCTGGAATAAGCTTATACCCATTTGCTATAACTGTTGTCTCGTCCGAGAATGAGATGGCGAAGACAAGCAGGATCGGCACGATACAGGCAATGGCATAGAATATAAACATCGCATGAATAACGGATGCGGAACGCTTCGATACGGCTAGTGGATCACGTGATTTCACAGCTGACTTGCCTCCTCTCAAAATAATGCATTATCTTTATCCATCCGCCTAACGATGGTATTGGATACAAGAACCAGTACGAATCCGACGACCGCTTGGTACAGACCCGCTGCGGATGACATCCCGATATCTCCACCGATAAGGAACGTTCGATATACATAGGTATCCAGTACATTCGTTACAGGGAACAGAGCTCCGGATTCCAGTGGAACCTGGTAGAACAGACTGAAGTCTGCATAGAATATACGGCCTATTTGCAATAACGTCATAATGACGATCAACGGTACGAGAAACGGAACGGTGATGAAGCGTATCTGGTGCCATTTGGTTGCTCCATCGAGTATAGCAGCTTCATAATATTCTTCATCGATCCCCACGACAGCTGCCAGATAGATGACGGCATAATATCCGATATTCTTCCACGTGTTCACCAGTGGCAAAATATACGGCCAATACTTCGGCTCGGAATACCAGTCGATCGGCTGACCGCCGAACATCTGTAGAATGGTAGAGTTCATGAAGCCTGAATCCTTGCCCAGGAAAGCCAGTACCAGATAACTGACCACAATCATGGACAGGAAGTATGGCAGTAGCATGAGCGATTGATACAACTTGGACATCGCCTTGTTCTTCACTTCATTAAGCAGAATAGCAAGCCCGACACCTACAAAGAGATTGAGTGCAATAAACACAGTGTTATACGCGAGTGTATTCCGGGTAATTTCCCATGCATCACTGGTCGAGAACAAATATTTGAAATTGTCCCATCCACTCCACGGGCTGCCCCAAATACCATCAGCATAGTTTACATTTTTGAATGCGATCAGAACGCCGAACATCGGCATATAGTTGTTCACCAGCAGAAACAGGACGCCTGGCAAGAACATGAGGTACAGCACCTTGAATTTGCCAAGATTGTGCCACACAGACTTGCGCTTTCGGACCGTTCCTCCCGGTACTTCCGATATCCGTACTCCCTTACCCGCCTGGGGTTGTGTCTTCATAACTTGTTCTCCCTCACTCCTCTTGAATTCTTCCTCAGGATGAAGCTCCGTTGTGGCTCCTGTGGTTCAAGTATACGGCGGGGCGAGCAAGACCTCTATCTGCTGTGGTGACCTGTTGACTTATCAAATTATGACTTTAGTGCCAAAATAAACAAAACAAAAGGCGCAGCATGCTGCGCCATGAGTTATACGGTACGTGACTGTTTGCGGAACTCCTGTGGTGTAATACCTGTGCACTTTTTGAACATTTTGGTGAAATGCGAGTAATTGTAGTAGCCCACCTTGCCAGCGATATCCGTCACTTTGACGGTGGACTGGGACAGTAACGTCTTCGCTTTGGCTACCCTGCCTTGCAGGATAAACTCGGACAAGGACATCCCCTTCTCCTTCCGAAACAAACGGGATAGGTAGGCAGGATTGAACCCGGCAAACGCTGCAAGTTCCTCTCGCATGAGTTCTTCGCCAATATGCGTTTCGATATAAATACACAACTGATCCACAATGGTCATTGGGCTGTGATCGTCCGGGTACAACACCGGGATGACACGATCAATCAGATCAGACGTCCACAGCTTCAACTGTGGCAATGACCTTGTGACTACACTCTCTTCCGGCTCCCGTTCCCCTGGATACAGACTGCGTATGGATACATTTTTCTGATGAAGCAACGGATAGACCACATGCAACATCGCATGATAGTAGAGACGCAGCATCTCAGGAGACAATCCCTCCTGGGCAGCAAGCAACTCAAAGATCTCATCCACACGTTCGCGCAAATCCCCAACTTTACCCGTTTCAAAAAGAATGGATAACTCCGAAAACCATGGAATCGGCAAAAAGCGATCTTCCTGATCTCTACCCCGTTCATCGTAGACAAAGACTTCTTCAAGCTCCTTAATATTGCGCCGCTCCATATCCATCAGTTCATTCAACATGCCTTGCAGCTCCGTTACAGCCACCGGAACACCAACATAACAGGACAACCGGCAGTAGAAATACGTACCACATTCCTGAATGTACACCTGACAACGTTCTGCCACTTCGCTCGCACTTGGTATCATGCCATCTTGCTCGTAAGCAAGCACAATATTCAATCCACTATGATCCTGAAACACCTCACCCGGCTTGTCGCCAAGCAACATTTCTCTCGCTGCATTACGAAGGGCATACTCTAATACCTCTTCATCACGTAAATCAAATTCACGCACCCACTCCTCTACCGAGATCACAATGGGTAACACACGTGCCTGTGGATCAATCTCGGCACCATACAATTCTGCGAGCTCTTGCAGCCGTTGTTTGGTTAACGTGATGCGCTGAGAGATAGCATCTTTCCAGAAACGTTCTGTCAGTAGCGGTTTATGGGTTTTCCAGCGTTTGTATACGGTCTCATAAACTTCGTTGGTACGTGTGCGCTGCTCTCCATCCTTGATCTTCTCCACCGCCTGGCTTACCACCTTGATCAAATGATCTGCCGGAGCAGGCTTCAATACGTAATCAAAGCTGTTCAGCTTAATGGCCGTCTGAGCATAATCGAACAACGCATGCCCTGTCAGGAAAATCGTCAGCATGCCTGGATCATGTTTCAGCACCCAGCTCTGCAGATCAAGCCCTGTTTCGCCAGGCATCTCAATATCACAGATCATGATATCGATGGCACTTGTCTTCAGGACCTTTCTTGCCTCTTCTGCATCACAAGCACTGAACACCTGGTCAATGCCGGCCGCATGCCAGTCAACACCTTCCACCATCGCTTGTAATGCATACACTTCATCATCCACGATCAACAGGTTCCGCATAGGCTCCCCCTTCTTCCTCTTCGGTCTGAGCGGGTAAATCAATGATGACTGCAGCGCCGTTATCCGCCTCATTTCTAAACTGTAAGCTGGCTTGATCACCATACTTCACTAACAGCCGATGAGCCACGTTCCATATACCGATATGCTGTCCACCCGGGTCTTCAGCGTATTGTCCCTGCTGTAAACGTTCCAGCAGTTCCTCATCAAATCCGACACCATTATCTACAATCATCAGTTGAAGCACCGTCTGTTCGAGACAACCAGATACCATCTTCCCACGGCAAGCCACAATCCGAATGAAAAATGGCTGCGTTCGCCGCTGAAATCCGTGAATAATGGCATTCTCCACAAAGGGCTGAATCGTCAATGGCGGAATCACATACTTTCCGAGATCCGGTTCAATATCCAGTTCAAAATCCAACCGGCTTGGAAACCTCAGCTTCTGAATTTCTAAATAATGACGAATGTGCTCCAGCTCTTCATCCAGACGAATAACACGTTTGCCTGCACGCAGGCTGAATCGGAAATAATCAGCCAGATGGCCAGCCATCTGCTGCACCAGCTCATGCTTTTGCAAGGAAGCCAGACTATGAATAATATTAAGTGAATTCAGGTAAAAGTGAGGATTGATTTGCATCTGTAATTGTTTGAACTCTGCCTCGCGCGTCCGTAATTGTTCCTCATACACATCAATCTTGAGATGCCGGATCTCGCTGGTCATCTGATTGAAGCTTCGCGTCATAAATTCAAGCTCCGAGGAAGATGGCGGCTCCAGCTTCACATCGAGATCTCCGCGGCTCACCCTTCTCATGCCCCGGATCAGTGAATTCATCGGACGGAATAACAGTTGTCGCAAAAAGATCAGTGCAGTAACCAGAATTACCGCGGCACCAATGGGAAGCAGGCGAATGATCTGCTGGAAGAACGGGAGGTTACGCATCATGTCCTCCTCAGGCAGTAGCACGATATAATTCATCTCGGACATGGCTGAGGCAATGCCCAGCATCAAATATTGACGTGCCTCCCCCTTGTTCATAACTTCAGAGATCACCTGATACGGGTCCTTCAGACCGGGAAGATGTGCGGCAGCAAGCTTGATCTGTCCAGTGTTCAATGTGGAATCGGATAACGCCCCACCGTCGGATCCAACAATGACTGCGCCTCCTCTGTCACCGGATTCTGTGAACTGTTGTGTGTGGTTCAGTGCATTCATATCAACCAGTGCACCGGCATAGAACTGCTGGTTGATTCGCACCGTTTTCACCAGCGCATTCCACGTTCCCCCACGCACGATGCTCCATTCCGGCTTCTGGATATCGCCTTCCAACTGCTGCATCTGGACTGGCATACTCTCCTGCACAACCGACTTTTTGACATCGTAATTGCCCGAAGTGGCGAGCAGCAGATCATCATTGACGGCATCATATAGAAAAAAGGAATCGATCAGATTATAGAAACCGATATCTGTCATGAATTTATTCATAATGCGTTGCTTCGCAATGATATAATCACCACTGCCGTATTCCAGAAAAAACAAGGAGATAATATCCGGGTCCCGCTCGCCCAGACTATATAAATACCGATTCGTCTCCTGTAATACACGTTCATTCTGCTCCACACTCTTGGCAAGATGATTCATATTGGTGAGAGATACCTTGTCACGTACGACTTTCATGGCGTAGACGTTGTTGTAATAGAGCAGCATGAACAGTGGTAGCATGATCAATGTAAGTCCCACAATAAACTTAAAACGAAGTGAACGGATTAAACTCATAGATTATGGATTCCCGCCCTTTTAGTTCAACATAGTTTTTTCTATTTTCTTCCTTATGATGGCATGTTTATTGTAATCACCCCTGGTTGCCATTGTCTATGCGGTCCCGTGACCTGCACATGTCAATTCTGGTGACTTCTATCCGCTCCAAGTTTGGATAACACGCTTCATATTGTAATAAATTCTCCAGTTGTAAAAAAAATCCTTCATTTATAGCTCAGAACACTCTCCCTAAAAATAAATACTGCGGCAAGCCCCGAACTCCACGAACGCCCGATCTTGACATGCATACGATATATCACTCCTCGGGTTTGTCACCAGGATGTAGGGAGGCCTGTTCGATGAATATTCAACTCACTGCGTTACACTATGTCTACCTGGCATTTATCGTCTTGATCATTGCGGTAATGATCCGGCGCAGGGACACCACCATCATCTGTGTCGCGGGTATTATGACCATTGGACTTCTGGCAACGGAAACCTTAAGCGGGTCAGTCGCTGGGATCTTCAGCAGTTTTATCTATGCGACGAAAGAATTGCTAAGTACGATCTTCATCATCTCGATCATTGTGGCGATGAGCCGTGTTCTGATCAGAACTGGCATTAATGAAGTCATGGTGACACCTGTCACCCGGTTTATCCGTTCTCCTCAGGTGGCATATTGGGGGATTGGACTGATCATGATGGTCGTATCGCTCTTTTTCTGGCCTTCTCCGGCGGTAGCCCTGGTTGGTGCTGTACTGCTTCCTGTAGCGGTACGTGTAGGGCTCCCTCCGATCGGAGCTGCCATTGCGATGAACCTGTTCGGACATGGGATTGCACTGTCAGGGGATTACATTATTCAGGGGGCTCCCAAACTTACAGCTGATGCGGCGGGTATACCGGTTACTTCCGTCATGACGGCCAGCATACCTCTGGTCATTGTCATGGGAACGGTATCTACACTTACAGCCTTCTGGATGCTGCGCAAAGAGATGAAATCAGGTACAGTGACAACGGTACCTCCCTCCTCGTCAGAGGCTGTGTCTACTTCTCTACCTGGCAATCTGTCAGTCGAACGTCAAGCCATGTCACCCCGTTTGCAAAAAGCATTCGCTCTGCTTATCCCTCTGTTATTCGCAGTGGATGTGATTCTGATGTTTGTATTGAAGCTGCAAGGTGGTGACGCAACAGCTCTGATTGGCGGGACTGCTGTGGTTATACTGATCGCTGTCACCCTGGCCGCACATCGACATGCGGGACCAGAAGAAACGACCAACTATTTAATAGAAGGATTTCAGTTCGGTTTCAAGGTATTCGGCCCGGTTATTCCGATAGCCGCGTTCTTTTATCTGGGGGATGCTGCCATTACGGAGTTGTTCCACAATCCACTTCCTGAAGGTTCACACGGAATCGTGAATGATCTCGGGGTTGCACTTGCTGGACTGGTGCCACTGAATGATACGGTGGGAGCCATTACAATGACGGTGACCGGAGCAGTCACGGGGATGGATGGTTCGGGATTCTCAGGGATTTCCCTGGTTGGCTCGATTGCGTCCATGTTTGCAGGGTCGGCAGATTCCGCTCCTGTGCTGACCGCACTCGGTCAGGTCGCAGCCATATGGGTAGGTGGCGGAACCTTGATTCCATGGGCATTGATTCCTGCTGCTGCGATCTGCGGAGTCAGTCCTTTTGAACTTGCAAGACGCAACCTGAAGCCTGTGCTGCTGGGACTCGCGGTAACGACGATTTTAGCCATCTTTCTGATCTGACCAAAGGTTAGGTTAAACCGTTTAAAAAGACGTGCGTGAACGTGCCCAGTTCCAGAGATCTTCACGCTTCATCTCTGCCAAATGCAGCATGTCCACATAGGGATCTCCCCGTAGTCCAAGTACAGAAGCGAAAGCAGGCTCCGTCTTCCACCCTGCCTGTTTCAGTCTGTGGATCTCACGGTGTCCCGCGTCTCCCCACAGTTGTAACAATCTCCACTCCACGATCATATGTAGGTATGCATTCTGCCTGTTAACTGGAACGGATTGGGCAAAAATCTCCATAGGCCAATGTCCCACTTGCAAATTACAAGTCACATAAGGACGTTGGTCTGGAATATCCCCACCACGTACACATTGAAACTCAGCAACGGCTCCGATTCGATTGTGTATATCAGCTACAAAGGCATCCAGATCCTCTGCATAACACAGTAGATCCAGATCACTGCCCGGAATATCAATATCAATCGGTACTGTACCTGCCGGATACGGGTGGTAGTCAGCTAATATATCAAGCAGTCCACTGCTCTTTAACAAACGGTTTGCGTCCTGCTGACGTTCGTTACCTGTAGATAGATGGGCCATTACATCTGCGGTAGTGATCATCTCCCCGCTTTTGACCACAGTTAGTTCGAGCCTCCTGCAATGACCTGTTTCACACGTCCTACTTGGCCGCTCGTCAGTCGTACTTTGATTCCGTGTGGATGCGTAGGGGACTTGGTTAACAGATCCTTCACAATGCCACGTGTCAGCTTGCCTGTAGCTTGATCCTGCTTCAGCACGATGTCCACTTCCAGACCTGGTTTAATATTTACTCGTTGTTGTCCATTCATCATATTCACTCCCTCTATGTTGTAATTCATATCATGTATACTATATAACCCTTAATCACAAAGCTCCATCTATTGTAGACGTTTTGGTTTCAAAACGAAAGCTATGCGGACAACAACCTCCTACTTCTAGTTCTATATTTATATGGAGACATATGGGAGAGCAATATAAAAAAACCGCTGGTCCCTTTATATCGATGCCAGCGGCTTTTGATTCAAATGTCATGTTCAGGGCTGTACATGTTTCAACAAAGACGAAGGTGAAGTTCCATCCTTCGCGGCTTCGCGTGCCTTCACAGCAAGTAGTTCAGATACCGTCACAAATCGATATCCCTGCTGCTGCAGTTTAGGCAGAATCGTTTTAAGTGCTGCTATCGTATGCGACTTGCCTTCCACCTTATCGTGAAAAAGTACAATATCCCCATTACGTGCGTTCTTCAACACTTTGTTAACGATAGCCGATACACCTGGAGAAGCCCAGTCGCGTGTATCCTGATGCCATGACCAAAGGACAATGGTATACCCTTTTTGTTTGGCAGCCTGAATGACCATGTCATTGTAGTAGCCGCCCGGTGGCCTGAACAACAAAGGACGCTCCGCACCTGCTTCAATGATGGAACTTTCCGCTGCGTTCATATCGTTCATGTACTTATCCGCGCCTGTTGATCGGACTGCATACGTGTGCGCATACGTATGATTGGCGATTTCATGCCCTTCGAGCTGCTCCTGCCTAATCAGTTCAGGAAATTTTTCTGCCCATTTTCCAAGTACAAAAAAGGTTCCTTTGGCTTGATATTGCTGGAGCAACGCCAGAATCTGCGGGGTCTGAATCGGATCTGGTCCATCATCAAACGTCAGGGCGATGAGTTTATCCTGTGTGGGAACCTCCCACACGATCTCTCCTCGTTCCTCATAATACTGACGGTTCTTCTGTACAGGCTTCGCATACGCAGAACTGCTGCCCAGCACAATAATCAGCGTGAACAATCCGATGAATCGGGCTGCCTTCAGGTTCATGTTGTGTCCTCACTTTGTCTTCATACGTAAACTCCCTGTTAGCATTTCCCGATTCACCCGAACTAATTAACGAAAGATCTGATCCACAACGGCGATTTCGTCAGCAGTTAGCTCTACATTCAATGTTTTCAGATTATTAATAACCTGCTCCGGTTTCTTGGCGCCCGGAATCAGTGCATCAATGGAAGGCTGGGTCAGGTACCAGGCCAGAACCAGATGAGCGACCTCAACATCCTTGGACTGTGCAATGCTGCGCAGTTGTTCTACTTTATCCAGATTTTCAATGAAAGCCTGACCTGTGAACAGCGGATTCTTCGCGCGTCCATCCTGGAATGTGGTATCACGATTATATTTACCGCCCAGCAGCCCCGCTGCCAGAGGGAAGTAAGGAACAAAAGAAATGTCATGCTCAGCTGTATACGGCAACAGCTCTTTCTCCGCTTCTCTTTTGAACAGATTATATTCAGATTGCAGTACGTCTACATGCCCGTCCTTATTGGCTTCACGCAACTGATCGATGGAGAAGTTGGATACGCCAATGGCCCGGATTTTGCCAGCGTCTTTCAACCGTTTTAACGTGTCTACTGCTTCATCCTTCGGCGTATGTTCATCCGGAAAGTGAATGTAGAACAGATCAATGTAATCGGTTTGCAGACGTTTCAAAGCTTCATCTACAGCCGCTTTCAGGAAAGCAGGTGAGTTATCCACGACAATCTTGCCATCTACAAATTTATGGGCCGCCTTGGTTGCAATAATCGTATTCTGACGTTGACCGGTTTCCCTCAACACTTCACCGATCAGTCGTTCGGAATGCTCCGGTCCATAGATGTACGCCGTATCCACAAAGTTAATGCCTTGTTTCAAGGCTGTACGAACCACTTCCTTCCCCGTCTCATCATTCAGCATGTCAGGATAGATATTATGTCCTCCTACTGCATTCGCACCCAGTCCAATGGGATTCACGATCAGATCCGTCTTGCCCAACCGAATTTGTTGTTCTGCCATGTCTCATCTCTCCTTCACTGATCGATATAAGTACATTTTTGCAATGATGCGTGTTGCTTGTTACATATTATATCAAACGCTATAGCATATTTAAAATATCGGGTTTGTCGGATTAGGTGTTTTTTAACGCAGTCGCTTCCACATCGTTGATAAACCGGCGCAATTTAGCAGCTACATCACGATTAATTTCGCCGTTCTCATACAGCTGTTGCACCGTATTGCGCTGTTCCTGAATCGCCACCATCTGCAATTCGAGCTTCTCCTGATTGAACGGATCTTCCGTTATGCCCTGGTTCCAGGTGCGCAATTTGGCAATTACTCGCTCATACTTGGCAATAACCGACAACGCCACGACTCGATTCCCATCATTCATATGGGCACGAATGGCCTTAATTGCCGCTTCAGAGGTGCGCAGCTTCACCTGACGGAACAGTTCTGCATTTTCAAGCATAAATGGTTGGTTCGGTTTCTGGGATCGATTGGTGAACAGATGTCCTAACACACGCCCGATCTCGCTGATCGAAGTCATGATCTGAGTGTTGGTGCGATTCGCCAGCATCATTTCCTTACGATCCAGCCAGCTGTCACATTTGAAGGCCGCATCAGAAGCAATCGCATTTTCGTCCAGCATCACTTCGATTTCTTTACGCTCGGCACGAGTGGCAATCAGGTTGATGGCTGTTTCTTGTTTTTGAATATCTTTGAGCTTACCGGCGGTCAGCTGACCTGCAGCCTGTCTAATGTACTTGGACAAGTCGGAGACGACCGCCAGTGCCGCAGCTTTGTTCTCATCGTTCATTTCAGATTTGACAGCTCGGATTGCCGCATTCAGCATAATGTCATGTGCTTTCCGTTCTGACTTCTGCGGTGTTTCTTCTGTGGATTTACCATCATCCTTAGCCAGAACCGGAAGAAACACACTTGCAGCAATCAGGGAGAAGAGAATAACCCCTGCTGCCAGGAAAATGATCAAATCCCTCTCAGGGAAAGGCGATCCATCCTGAAGCACGTAGGGAATGGAAAAGGCACCCGCCAATGTCACAGCTCCCCGCACGCCGGAGAGGGAAATAATCGTAATTTCCTTCAATCGCGGTCTGCCAATAGAGGATTTGGTACGCAGCAATTCATTCCCCTGCCAGAACAGATAGATCCAGAGAAAGCGCAGGATTAGCAGAAGCACTGAGATCAAGCCTACATATCCCAACACCTGCAGATTATTAAACGAGACATTTTCAAAAATGGTACTCAGCACATCCGGGACCTGTACGCCCAGAATGACGAACACCAGACCGTTCAGGATGAATAAAATGACAGACCATGTGCTCGCAGATACCACCTGCATCTTCAACTGAACCGATTCTGCGCGGTCACGTTCAATGGCGTGAATGATGCCACCCGCTACGACCGCTAAAATGCCCGATACCCCAATCTCTTCACTCACCAGATAGATGACAAACGGAGTCAGAATTTGCAGCAGCATGTGAATGGTTACATCTTCCATGCCCAGTCTACGGATCCATACCCCTAGTCTGATTAACAGAAAAGATAACAAGGCCCCGACAAGAAGCCCGCCAATCGCAATCAGAATAAAACTGAAGGTTGCATTCGCCAGGGAAAATACACCTGTAACCGTGGCTGCAATCGCGAATTTGAAGGCCACCAGGCCGGATGCATCATTCATTAACGCTTCACCCTCAAGAAGCCTATGTATGCCTTTGGGCAGATGTACCCGGCCCGCCATGGCGCCAACGGCCACAGCATCTGTCGGGGACAGTATGGCTGCAAGAGCAAAAGCAGCGGGTAACGGAATCGAAGGAATCAGCCAGTGAATGGCATACCCTGCCACGACGACGGTCACAAATACAAGCCCTAGCGCAAGCAGAAGTATCGGTGCACGCAAATTCCATAACTCATTCCTTGGTGTTCGCTTACCATCGTTATATAACAAAGGTGCGATGAAAAGCACAAAAAACAATTCCGGATTCAACGGCAAGTGTACCCCTGCAGGAAGTAGAGCTATAGCTACACCAAGCACGATTTGAATGAGCGGAACGGGAATAAAAGGTACAAACCGGTTCAGGATGTTCGATAAACCGATTAGCACCAGTAAGACAAGTACGGCAATAAATATTTCCATGATGACAATCCCTTTCCGCTATAGAAGTGGTGAAACCTTTGTTGTATAGGTTTATTTTAACATAATCCAGACTTTGTTATAAAAATGTTGTCATATTCATATACCCATTCAACTGGAATCAGACTAGTCTAAATAAGTTGAACTAATCATTTACACGACAACGGAGAGGACAGAAAAAACCTGAAAAAGCGAAGCGCTCGCCTAAAAGCTTTCTGAAAGAAAGCTGCATCGGAAGCATACGCTATCCCCGGATTTTCCCCTTCGGAAAAGGGAATCAAAAAATCTGGGGATAACAGCGATTGGAAGGTTATTCTGTCATCGTAGTGTCAGTGTAAATAATTTTTAGTTCAAATTATATAGATTGAAGAATTCTGATGGATTCTGTATATAAGATGTTACAATATGCTCAGGACAATACCCGTTTGGAAAGGAACTTGCATCTATGGCATTTGGAATTAAACGACAGGAGCTGGCTGCGTGGAAAGAACAAGTGGCTCGTGGTGAGATTGCCTACCTTACTCATTTCTGGATTGACAATCGATTTCCTGGCATCACCAGTGTAACCAAAGTCGGCTGCGCAGATCTGGAACGTCTGGAGCGTTGGTGTAACGATCATGGACTGGACCCGCGATACATTCATCGGCGGCAGCCATTCCCCCACTTTGACCTGATGGGCAGCAAGCAAAAGGAGATTTTGATCCAGGAAGGCATGACCGACCATTTGGTTCGCTTTCATTTGTAAACCAACTCAAAAACGCCAGTCTTCAAGGTTCATCCCCCCGCAAATAGGGACGAACTCATGAAGACTGACGTCTTCAAACCATCAAGTCATATATGGACTACCGATTAATCTGCTCAAACGACTTCATGTTCTCCAGCAGTTTCAGCTCAATTTTCTTCAGCATACCGAACATCTGCTGTTGCTCTTCCTCGGAAAGTGCTTGCAACAATTCCCACGTCATTCGGCCGCGATTCGCATTAAGTGTCTTGGCGAGCTGCGTTCCCTCATCCGTTAGGGACAGCCACACAATTCTACGATCTTCTTCACTGCGCACCCGCTGGATCAACCCTTCCGTTTCCAGCTGATTCAGTACAATGGTGGTTGCGCCGGAAGACAAACTGAGTTGTCTGGCCACATCCACCGCCATGCAGCGTTTTTCACGTAAAATCATGCCCAATATATGACTTTTTGTCGGATTCAGTTTGCAGTTGGTTTCGGTCTTCTGCTGCTGATCCAACACTTTATTTTTATATCTGAAGAAGGCCTCCAACAATTGATCTACATTTGCCAATTGAGAGTTTCGCTCCGTATCCGGGCTCATAAACGTTCCTCCTGCCTTTCATCATAACCTACCGTTTATTGTAACATATTTACACTATTATGTTTGTGAAAAATGCGCTTGTTTGGTATATCCTATACTTGACGGGAGGACGTGTGTTTTATTTTGCCATAGACCTCTTGCTTTCTTGCGATGGGTTTGATTATAATAATCTATATCTTTAAGTTACTTTTAGTTACTTAATGATTTTAATAAATCTGTTGTTATAAAGTAAATAAAGCGTTAACAATATATTGCAAGGGACTTATGCATATGAATCAGAATTTACAATCACCATTAAAAACGGATGTTTGCATCGTCGGCGCAGGTCCTGGCGGTGCTTTGCTATCTTATCTGCTGAATCAAAAAGGAATCTCCACGATTCTCATTGAGAGACAACCACACCTGCACAAGTCGTTCCGCGGGGAGTTACTCAATGTGGACGGCGAAGCGATCCTAAGTAAACACGGCCTCTATTCACTCATCCAGGAACGTGGAGCGCTGCTCTTGGAAGAGATTCAGTATTGGGAGAATGGAAAGATTATTCATACCGTTTCGCCAGGTAATGGAGAATCTCATGTCGGGATTCATGTACCCCAAAATCATCTCCTGGAAGCCATCGTATCACACGCTCAGCAGCACAGTACAAATGAACAAGTGTTGTTTAATACCATCATGACCGGTTTGTTACGAGACAAGAGCGGCAAGACCGTTGGTATTAATATTCGGCAAAACGGCGTTCCTGCCTCCATTGAAGCATCTGTTATTGTCGGTGCAGATGGCAGATACTCTGCTGTACGCAAACATTCCGGTTTGACTCCCGAGATTCGCAAGCACGGATATGACCTGTTATGGGCACGTATTCCGGCACCTGTAGGTTGGGAACCAGCTGTTCGGATGGCCAGTATGGATGGGCAACAGCTTGCGCTGTTCTCACAATTCGGTGGTTATGTTCAGATCGGATGGAACATTCCCGAGGGAGCTTACTCCAAGCTGCGAGAGCAGCCGATTGCTCCTTTTGTAGAAAAACTTGTATCTGCTTTTCCTTGCCTGTCTGATTCTGTAGCTACCAACATTCAGAGCTGGAGTGATTTTGTTCTGTTATCTGTTGAAAGCAGCTATTGCGAATCATGGGCACAGGACAATGTTGTGCTCATCGGGGATGCCGCTCATACAATGACGCCAACCGGTGCGTTTGGACTGAATGCCGCGCTCGAAGACGCAGACGTGCTCTCGGAACTACTTGTTCGAATTGCCGCCGATCAATTCGGGTCCATTGCATTGCTTCAGGAGCTTCAGACAATCCGCGGAGCAAAGGTACAACAGCAACTTGCACGGCAATTGGAGATGGAATCCTCTTTCCAGCAGCGGTATGAATCCTTTCTCTAAAACCCGTTAAACCAGATAAAATAGCCGATTAAACTTCAAGTGGGATACAAATACCTCCCAAATGCCCAAACAGCCGATCACTTCCTCGTGGAGAAGAATCGGCTTTTGGGCTTGTTGAAACTCTTTTATATGTAATCCTTATCCATCTTCATTTTCGTTTGCGTGGAGCAAATGAGTCCTCTCGGGATGCTCCTTCTTGATTACCATCAACGTCCTTCGGATAGGACGACGAAATGTTATCTTTTTCATATATCGCTTTCTCCAGATTGCTTAAGCGGCGCAGGACTTGTTTGCTTTTACGAACGATATATACAATACCAATGATCAACAGGATTAACATCAAAGAGAATATCATTATCCCCGGATAAAAGACAAATGACATGAATCCACCTCCTTATTGAAAACGATTTCTTTATATCATTCTAACCCGAATGAGCTAGGATGTGAACCCGACTGAAAGCTTCGCTTGTGGAGTAGGGAAAAAAGCCTGAAACGAAGACAGTATCTTCTCATCTGGTGCAAAAGCAAAAAAAAGGTGGCATCCCTGATCAGGAATACCACCTAAATCTCGAATAAGAATAGAAATCTGTTATATCACCCTTCTCTGCCGTTCATGGCACTAACTCGAAGTTCCGTCAGCGGTAGAGATGACTTCTCTGGATGACGAAGTCTTACCGTCCGGCTCTCACCGGGGAGCAGATCGAAATAGTTGTCACTATATCGGACACGCCCAAGGGGAAGCTCCAGCTTCACCAATCGTGCTATCGCACTACTGGCCGTAACCGTTACAGACTGTTCCTCTTCGTTCACATGTACACTCAATTGAGACTCCGGCAATGTCACGTCTTTAGGATCACGTAAGAAGTACCGATTGATCGGCGCTGCAAACCCTTCTGATACCAACTCAACCATTACTTCCTCCGCATGTCTGCCCTGTAGCACCTCTGCCTCAGTTAATTCAGCAATACACAGTGAGGTTTGAGATTTTACTTCAACAGCATGTGTGCTCGAATAGATCTTTTCTCCATGCAAATCATAGACATTGAGCAGTAACTGGCCTTTCAAGACGTCCCGTGTATCGTTCACCACCCACAACGCAAGCGGCTCACCCGGCTCATGTTCCAATGACAACAGGATAGGATGAAAGAATATTTTCCCATAATAAAAGGATGCCTTCGGCAGCAGTTCATAGTCGATCATGGACCAGCTTGTTCCCGGCCAGCTGTCATTCAATTGCCACACGAGCGCTCCGCTGTTACGGTGATTGATACGCCGGAAATGTTCAATCCCATAGCGCAATCCTTCTGCTTGAGTCAGCATGGAATAGTTCATGTACTCCTCTATATTTTGCGGAATGCCTGTGTAACCTTCCATCAGCAGAATGCCTTTCTGGTGATTGGTATCCTTGTTACGGTAGGCTATCTCTGGACTGCCCCAGTAAAACTGCCCTATGGGCATATTTTTCTCCAGCGTGTAACGATTCGCCGAGGCGTGCATACCGAATTCACTGCTGAACAGCGCATGATCGTTTTTGTAATTTTTGAATGTAACACCTTCGATACTGTAGTCCAGCAGCGGTGGCTCTCCGTGTTTCCTCGGATAGACCGAGCCATGCCATACCTGCCAGTTGTGACGGTCCCCGACATCCGGATCATTGGCATCCTGACCATTGCTGTCCCCGAACGGAGAAGAAGGCCAGTACGGACGAGACAGATCCAGTCGTTCCAGCACCTCAGGGATCAGCTCATGATAGATAAGTTCACCGTAGAACGGACTGGTAATATCTCCACTTGCAGACTTCATATCATAGAGCCAGTCTATCTCATTATTCCCACACCAGAGGGCAAGAGAGGCACGATTGCGCAGGCGCAGGACATTATTCTCAACCTCTTGCCGTACATTGTCCATGAAATCACGATTGAAATCCGGGAACAGCGCATTAGCGAATGCAAAATCCTGCCACACCAACACCCCTTGCCGATCACACTCATCATAGAAGACATCCTTCTCATATATACCACCGGCCCAGACACGTAGCATGTTCATATGCCCTTCCACCGACAACTCGACAAGCTCACGATACCGTGAATTCGGGATGGCGCCGATCAGATGGTCAGCTGGAATCCAGTTGGCACCCTTGGCGTATACTTTGACTCCGTTCAGAATAAAAGCAAATGCATCTTCACCCCGTTCATTGTGAAGAGCCAACTCAATCGTTCGTAAACCATAAGGCTCGCTATACCGATCCATCTCAACGCCATCTGCATACAATGTAACCTCCAGCGTATACAGGTATGGCTCACCCAGATCATGAGTCCACCATAACTGTGGTGACGTAACGTTCAATGTGGTGTCCGCCTTGCCACCCTCTACAGGTAGTTCAGTGGCACCTGCCACCTCGTTTCCGCTGCGATCCAGCAGACGAACATTACAGGACGCAACCACAGCCTGCTCACGTTTCTGTCTGCTACGGTAAGACAAGACCGACTTCACATCCGCCGTGATACGTAAGACAGCCAGCTCTGTACTGACTGACTCCGTTCGAGCATACACACTTTCCAGCTTCGCGATTGTTCGTTTTTCCAGCCTTACCGCACCCCAAATGCCCACCGTAACCATACGTGGACCCCAGTCCCAGCCAAAGTTCATCGCCGCTTTGCGCAACCATGGCCGTTCCTTCGTATACGAGGACCAGTCGAAGGTCTCCTTGTCCCGATGATGCAGGTGAAGCGGATCAAACTTGACAGCAATCGCATTCCAGCCGCTGCGTACCAGAGGCGTTACATCAAATGCATGTGACATGAGCATATTGGCCGTTTTTCCAACTTCATGGCCGTTTACGTAGACCGTTGCAAACGTATCCAATCCTTCGAACACCAGTTCAAAATGCTCCTCCGTCTCTGCATCTCTGACCAGATTAAAGGTTGTACGGTACCACCATTCCTTCTGCTCAATCCAGCGACTTTTGGCATCATTATGACCGTAGTAGGGCGGGTCGATGATACTGCGCTCCACCAGTGCGGAATGTACATCGCCGGGCACCTCAGCCCCGATCCAGAAACGATCATCCAGCGCAGCAGCTGCCACATCCATTGCCCGCTTTTCTCCAACTTCAAAATGCTGTATCTTCCATTGTCCCGATAAATCCTGACTTGAACTATGGATCTTCATCTTTATGCCCTCGCTCCCCAAGAGCCCTGAGTAATGTCACATCGAAAACGTTTGCAGAAATACAAAACAGGCTTCGCTATCTGCTCACTTCTAACTTCCGGAAGGCTTGAACGACAATGCCTCCTCGCGATATTCACTCGGGGTCTTACCAGTATGTTTTTTGAACAGCCTGCTAAAATATTTTACGTCTTCATAGCCGCTGATGGCAGCGACTTCACTGACCTTCGCTGGAGACACCGCGAGCATATCCATCGCTCTGCGTATACGCATATCGGTGACAAAATCACCGAAGGTCACACCCATTTCTTTTTTAAACAGTTCACTGAGGTGGCCTGGATGCAAATGAACATGTCCAGCTACCTGCTGTAAATTAATATCCTGTGCCAATGAAGATTCAATATAACCAATAGCCTTTTGCACATGTGCAGCCTGTCCCTGCCCCATTCGGCTATGATAGATATGCATCAGACCATACAGATGGTGGAATAGCATATCCCCGAGGTCCACAGCTTCGGCATCCGGTTCCGGCTGCCAAGGTTCGAGCCTTGCGGATTGTTCCCGCCCTATGGCTCGCATCGTGCGGGTCAGCCAGCGATGACCTGCAATGACGGCAGAGTGCAGACAAGCACTGAACGATTCTGGCGTGACTTCCGGTTCTGCCATAAGATTAGCCACAAGTTCTCGCGTCCAAGTCGTTAACGTGACCGAATCATTATCCAGCAGCAAGGTACCAAGTGTGGTCTCCTCTTCGTGCGTAAGTATGGTTTTACCACCTTGGCGATCTTGAACGTGCTCATAATGCCACATTTTATAGTCTATCAAACCTCGATATCGGAATGCAGCTGAAGCGGTTCTGTAGCTCTCGTGCAGATCTGCAGATCCAAGAACAGGCAGACCTATTGCTGCGCGCAGGGTGCACTTCAATAATTGCTCCACCCGACGTAATGCAGTCTCCAGCCTGAACAGATACTCCTGTTCTACAGGCGGCCATGAAACTACACCAATAATTTGCTGTTTCTCTACATGAGCAATGGCACCAGGCAGCACATCCTCCAGGGTATTTTGCACCGCAAATCGTAATAGTGCATCCGAGGATCGATCCCAACCCTCTGCGTGAAGAACAATGACTTGTCTGAGCATCTGTGCATCATCCAGGCCATCAACTGCTGCCTTCAGAGCATCAGGCTGTAAAAATGAAGGACAAGCACCAGATGCGATATCACCATCAATGATCCATCCGGCAAACAGCCGCTCTCGATTCTCCCGCATAAGCTGTCCCTCTCTGGATTTCTCTGCCCAACGTTCCGTGATCCGCTGTTTGGCCTGTAACACCGTCTTGATGATCTCTTCCGGCTTGCTTGTTTTGAGCAGATAATCTGTAACACCTTGGCGAATTGCCTGCTGGGCATAAGAAAAGTCATCGTATCCGGATAAAATAATGACCTCCAGCTCAGGTAGCAATCGCAGGCCTTCTTCTGCCAGTTCCAGACCTGATCTGCCTGTCATCCGGATATCCGTCATCAGGATATGTGGGCGTTCCTCAGCCATGCGTGTTAACGCCTCCTCTGCCGAAGCAGCAGGTTGAAGAAGTTCAATTCCAAGTTCAGGCCAAGCGATGACGCTGGCAAGCCCTGTACGAATAATCACTTCATCATCAACAATTAATAGTCTCATGGCGATCCCTCCAAGATTGGAATGGAAAACGAAATCCGGGTACCTCCACCAACCCTGCTGTCCACTTCGAGCTGTGCATCCGGTCCATAATGGAGCAGCAGTCTCTCATTGACATTGCAGAGTCCATAACCTCCTTGGTTTAGGTGTCTTTCCGGCTGTTTTCCTTTCCATTCCCTAATGCTTATCCTTAATTGGTCCAGCCTGTTCGGCTCCATGCCCATACCATCATCCAGCACCAGCACATTCATCCGTTCATTATCCGGATCCTTGCGAATCATAACGGTGATCGTGCCCATACCTGCTTTGGGCTGAATGCCATGAATCATCGCATTCTCAACGAGCGGTTGCAGCAACAGCTTCAACATCATTCGCTGCTCAAGCGCTGGATCTACGATATAGTGCAACACGAATTGATCCGGAAAACGAATCGACTGCACACGCACATAATGACGGATATGAGCAATCTCCTGTTCCACAGGACAGTAATCCTGACCATTATTCAAACTGATGCGCAGAAAATCACTCAGGCCCTCAACCATATCCGCGATTCTCTTCTCTTCAGACATCAGGGCAATCCAGTGAATCGAAGAAAGGGTGTTATACAGAAAGTGTGGGTTAATCTGCGCCTGAAGCACTCGAAGATCCGCTTCTTTTTTGCGAGCTTCACCTCGAATAACCTCTTCCTTCAACAGCTGAATATGTGCACCAAGCAGATTGTAACTCTGCCCAAGCCTGCCGATCTCGTCATCACTTTCAGACCGAAACAAAGGAAGTGGGCGCTCCGGATCAATTCGAGACAGATGCCGGGTAAGTACACGAAGGGGCCTCGTCACACGCCGCACGGTAAACCAGACCAGTCCAGCGCTGATCGCAGCAGACATAGCAACCGCACACCCGGTTAGAATAAGGATGTAGCGATTCTCAGACTTATACTGGTCGTATGGAACCGTTCCAACCAACGTCCAACCCGTCAGTTCTTCAGGATAATAGAGCAATGTCCGTTTATCTTCACCAGTACCATACGTGGTTGTCCCACTACCAACATCCTGAACTAACGGTGTGACCCCTGGTTCGACATCCTCCAGCTTAAGTCCAAGCCGTGATTTGTCCATCGAGGACAAGATCTCTCCCGTATTGCCGATGAGTTCCAGTCTGCCTTCTCCTCTACCCAATCCCAGAGCGGCCCATCCCTTAGATACTGCCTTCTCGTCTAGACTAATGGCCAGCCAGCCGATGGGTCGATAATCATGAATACTACGGATCGGTCGAACCAATGTGATTACATTTTGTATACCCGCATAATTCTGAACCGGATATACCCCCGTCCATTTTTTTACCGCTTCTCCGCTCGGGACAGGTGGATAAGATAAGTTTGAATTATTGGATTCATACCAGGTAGCAGTAGATAATGTGGCATCAAAACGTCCAGGATATATGGCGATGTTGGCGATATATTTCTTGGAAGCAGCCAGATTGGTCATTCTGCCCAGGATATCCACCCGGTCCAGCTCATGGTCCTCATTTTGGCTAAGATAGTGCTGAATATCCCGTTCTCCAATCAGGAAAATGGACAGGTTCTCGGCATCCTGGAGCATGTAACGAAGATTGGCTTCCACCTGCTTCAACGTATCCATGCCGGACAGTTTTGTTTTTTGCTCTGTGATGCGGGAAGAGATCAGAAAGGCGAACAGGCCCAAGGCCAGCAATGGCACAATCATTGAAGCCGTCACGACAACCGATAGCTTCCTTTGTAACGAAGATGTGAGCCAGCGTGCCAAACGTTTCTCCTCCTCTGGATGCGCTTTCGTTTACCCTTTGACTGCTCCGGCTGTCATGCCTTTCATAACCTGTTCCTGGAATATGAGATACAGGATAATCGTTGGAATGACCGACAGGGTCATGGCAGCAAGCGTTAATCCATAATCAGTCTGATATCCATCCGCAAAGTTCGCAATGGCCAGCGGTAGCGTTTTCAATCCGGTTTTGTTGATGAACACAAGCGCAAATGAAAAGTCATTCCACGCATGCAGGAAACTCAGGATCGTAACCGTCGACAACGCAGGGACAGACATAGGCAGCATGATTCGGGTAAACAGCCCCCACAGTCCTGTTCCATCAATGAAAGCCGCCTCTTCAATATCACGTGGAACACTTGTCAGATAGGCAGTAAGCACGAAAATAGCCGTAGGCAATGCAAAGGCCGTATACGGTAAGATTAATGCCCAGTACGTATTTAGCAGGGACATTTGTTTCATTAGAATAAATAAAGGGACAAGTGTACTATGGATCGGAATGAGCATGCCTACAACGAAAAACGTCATGATTAACCCTTTCCAGCGAAACTGGAAACGGGCCAGGATGAATGAAGCCAGCGCTGCAATAAACAGCGTCAGAATAAGTGATCCAACTGATACAATGAGTGAATTGCCAAAAGCGGTTCCCAGCTTGGAGCTTTCCCATGCATTGCTGAAATTGGCGACGTTCCAGTTTTCCGGCAGACCGAAGGGCCTGCTATAGAAATCTTCATTCGTTTTGAACGCACTAATCACGAGCCAATAGAACGGATACAATGTTAAAATACCATAGACCGTCAGCAGCGTCCAAACAATTCCGCTGCGAAGACGTCGAATGGGATGATCCGAGCCACTTCGTGGTGATGGCATGGTTACAGGTGTTGCGCGCATGTCAGTTCCCCCTCTCTAATGGTTCTCTTTTCGTTTGCGACTGGTTACCCACTGGCTTGTTCCGATCAGCAGCAGCGAGATCAGTACGATGGTTGTCGAGATGGCACTTCCGAAGCCATAACGGTATGTGGTAAAGGTGGAATTGTACATATACGTAGCGAGTAGTTCTGTGGCATGCGCCGGACCACCTTTGGTCATGATGTAGACCAGATCGAATGATTTGAGGCTACCCGAAATACATAGAATGATCGCAACCTGAACCGTTCCCCAGATCATCGGCAAAGAGACCGAGACCAGCTTCCGAATTCCTGAAGCACCGTCTATTTTGGCAGCATCATGAATCTCGCCGGGAATATTTTGCAGAGCCGAGATAAAGATGATCAGATACAACCCGACAAAGCTCCAGAGTAACGGCGGTACCAATGAGAAAATTGCAATCTTGTCATCGGAAAGCCATTGCAGCTTCCAACTTTCCAGCCCAAGTGCGTCCAGCAGAAAGTTCAATATCCCAATCTGCGGATGATAGATATACTGCCAGATCATACCGATAACGACAGTGGATAACACCATCGGCAGAAATACCGCTGAACGCAGAAACCGCTGCAATGGATTACTCTTGTGTAAGATGACCGCCAGCATCAGCGCTAACGGAATTTGACCAAATACAGACGCCAACACAAAGATAACGTTATTTTTCAGTGCCCGCCAAAATACAGGGTCATGCCAGATCTCAATGTAATTATCGACACCAATATATTTGGATGCCCCGATGCCGGACCAGTTGAAGAACCCATAGTACGCTGACCACACGACCGGTACAAATACAAACAATGCATAAATGATGACTGCTGGGGCCAGCCCCAGCATAATAAAACGCCGACTGCGCAGTGCGTTCATCTGTTCACTTCCCCTCCATGAATGCCTTTCCCAACCTGCGATGAGCTAGTTACACCTATACTTAAAACCCCTCCCCTGCCGGGAAGGGGTTTTAACGGATAACCAGCCACATATGTGATGTTATAAGTTCATTGTTAATTCATCGTCAAGATGTACAATCGCAATCGCTGTCTAGTTTAACGAATGTCACTGACTAACAGCATTGGCTTGAGCAGCCTGTATTTTGGCCGCAATGTCTTCGGCCTTACCTCCCATAAGCAACTCTTGCAAAGCATTATTAATCACCTCAACCGTTGCCGATCCTAGCTTGGAATCGTATACTGGCGTAATCTTCACTTCCTGCATCAGATCATATAACTCAACGAACAATGGATGCGCCTTGGTTTTGTCCAGATCAATCTTGTAACTCACCAATGTGCTGCTATCCAATGTGGCCTTCTGACCGTCCGGTCCTGCGAGCGCGTAGAATAACTCCATCGCTGCCTCTTTTTGTGCACCACTCAGCTTTTTACTTACACCCAGCCCGGTTCCTACAACACCGGATGTTGTTCTTGGTTCACCCTGACCTCCGTCCACTGGAGGAAGAATCGTAATATGGGTGTTGTTCAATACCTCTTCAGGTGCATTGTTCACCAAGTTCGCCAAGGCCCATCCGCCGTTCATGACCATCGCTGCCTTACCTTGGAAATAAAGCTGCATCATCTGCGTCTCATCGATACTGTTAAATCCATCTTGGAATGCTTTGGTGTTGCCAAGCTCCTGCATCTTGTTCAAGGCTTCAACAAATTGTGGATCGGTAAAGCTTGCACCCTCTTGTGCTGCAGCTTTCAGGAACCAATCTGTGCCAGTAATCCGGTCAGCCAGTGTACTGAATATCGTCGATTGTGCTACCCAGTTGGCCTTGTTACCAAGTGCCATGGGAATGACTTTATTTTGATTAAATGTAGCAATCGCTTGTTCCAGTTCCGCCCACGTCTCAGGCACTTTCACGTTATACTGCTTGAAAAGAGCTTCATTGTAATAAATGAAGGAACTCGGTGCCAAATTCATGGGCACGGAGTAGATATTCCCGTCCACGGTGTATCCGTCCAGTGCATTCGGGATGAAATTATCTTTCCACTCCGGCTTCGCGTCCAGCTCTGTATTAATGGGCTGTAACAGATCCCCTTTTACAAATTCCTTGGTCATGGCATCCGGCCACATCACGAACAGATCTGGCATCTCGTTGGCAGCCGCCACCGTGCGAAGCCGGGTTTTGAGACCATCTGTCGGCAGACCTTCATCCACGACTTCAATATCTGGATGCGCCGCGCGAAAATCTTCAATAATTTTGCGCATCGCAACCGCCTTCGCATCCTGTCCAGTCCAGTTGTGCCAGAGAGTGACGGTTACTTTGTCATTGCCGCTTCCTCCTTCTGAAGTATCCCCGCCAGTACAGCCAGCAAGAACAATGGAGAACAATGTTATTGCCAGAAAACCCGAAAGCCATTTTTTCAACATCTCTATATTCCCCCTTGGCGATTTGATTACACTTATTGTAAATGGTAACGCTATCATATCGTAAGGTGACGATCCACGGATGCAGGGGTGAAAAATATCGGTTCCCCTGTTAGAACTTATTTTGCCGATTTATTGTTCATAACATATAAAAAGAGCTCTCACCATGAGAGCTCTCTCTTGTTGTAGCCATCGGTAGCTTACACCCAGGCCATATATA
Source organism: Paenibacillus amylolyticus (assembly GCF_001570725.1). GTDB lineage: Bacteria > Bacillota > Bacilli > Paenibacillales > Paenibacillaceae > Paenibacillus > Paenibacillus amylolyticus_A. The sequence goes on along the minus strand of NZ_BCNV01000001.1, from coordinate 993,983 downwards.
ATGTATAAGTGCTAAATCTTATTGTAAATGGAGTGATTATTGGATACTGTTTTTCACCAGTTCTGCAAAAGCTTCGGAGCCTTGCGTAGTGAGATGCACACCATCTTTTTCAAAATATTCGTCATGTCCTTCACTTGCACTGTTCCAATCAATCAGCGAGACATTACTGTATTTGGATGCAGCCTCATTCAAAGCCCTGTTCACCGTTCGTTCCCACGGACGAGGCACGCGCACAGTAACCAGATATACCTGATCTTCATCCTTCAGATCATCAAGCACAGCATTCAAGTTTTTGGAGTTAAAGGAACCATTTGTCCCAAGTTCCAGCACCACTTTGCTGCCCATTTGGTTGTTTCGCTTCAAGCCTTCCAATACATCGCCAGCCTGCCACATTTGACGGCCGACATGTCCATCCACGTAAACTCCCGATATGCTTTTCTCCAGATACGGTTTTGCATCCAAAATCACGGAATCTCCAATGACCGTATAATGAACCTTTCCATCCCCGGCAGGAGGAGCTGTTTCTTCATGTTCCTGAGCTGAATCAGGTGCATCATCCGTACCATCAGATTGGTTCACTTCAGCGTCGTCCGGAGTATCATTCTCGTTAGTCACAGAGTCATCAGCCGGCTTGTCATCAGACTGACCATCCTTGCCTGGATTTGCATAAGCGTTCTGGTCGCCAGGTTTCGATTCTGGAGTAGACTCTCCTGTCGGCTTGTCATTTTTCCCCGGATCATCTTTCGTTCCCGCTTCCGGTTTATGGCTATGAGCATCGTTCTTTTGGCCAGAGCCTGACGTCGCTGTAATAGCTGGTACAACATCCTGCCCCTGTTCCTCTGCTACAGAATTCTCTCCATTCAATGTGTTGGACATCGATACCGAATGGGAGTCGGAATTCGCTGCATGAGAGACCATCATCTGAGATACCGTATAGGACAACAGCAGAATCGTCATCAACAGACCCGCTCGCTTCCACCATACATTACGTATACCGATCGATGACCGCCCTCTTCCCCATAAACGGGACCAAGAATCGCGGAATCCGTTGTACCGGATCGGGTTTTCAATATATTTAAGGGACAATGAGGCCAGTACAACCGTTGCAGCAACCTGTAAAATGATTCGCACAGGATGCGCTCCTCCCGTATCCACCGCGGGATTCGTTAAAATAATAACCGGATAATGCCACAGATATAATCCGTAGGATCGCTCTCCGATCCAGCGTAGTGGCTTCGCTCCAATAATACGTGCCAGGAAAGACGATGGGTGTGCCAATACCGCTACCAGCAACGTCGTTGCGATAGCCTGAAGCACCATACCCCCTTGATACAGAAACGGATCGTATTCACTGCTGTTCAGCATCATATAGATCAATAAAGCAAGAGCAGCCAGCCCCGACACATCAAGCACAAGCTGGTTCATGCCAGACAGAGAGCTCGACAGCTTGCGACTAGGCCACACCACGGCAAGAGCAGCACCTGCCAGCAGTGCAAATGCCCGCGTGTCTGTTCCATAATATACACGGCTCGGGTCCAGATCCGGATTATACATGATGGCCATTGCGCCAGCAGACAATTCAGCTGCGACGACAATGAAGACGACCAGCCATCCCTTTCTTTTGAACACTACGATTGCTGCGATCAGTAGAAGAGGCCATAAGAGATAAAATTGCTCTTCCACAGCCAGTGACCAGAAATGTCCAAACGGAGATGGAGGGCCAAAACTTTCGAAATAGGAAACGTTGTGAAAGATATACCACCAATTGCTTATGTATAATACACCCGAAACGATGTCACCACGCAGCGCAGCGAGCCGGGATGGATCTGAACAGGCCAGCCAGATCATCACCACAGCTGTCATGGTCAGCATGCCTGGAAGCAGGCGTCTTACCCGTCTTACCCAGAAATCACCGAGAGAAATGCGTCCATGTTCCTGCCACTGTGACACGAGAATATCTGTAATCAAATATCCCGATAGAACAAAAAATATACCTACACCGAGCAGTCCGCCCGGAATAAAATCCAAATTCAGATGATACGCGATTACCGCAAGTACAGCGATGGCTCGTAAGCCGTCAAGTCCGTTCATATGTCTCTTACTATTTAAAGATTGTGACATGCATGCCCCTCCTTGCTACTGTGAGTCAACAACATTGGTGTTGGGGGCATAAAGGAACTCCTGATCGTTCTGGTTGTCATTAACATACGTATTGCACCTTCCATCTTTCATTTACAACATAAAGAAGACGTATTGCCTGTCCATTAAGTTTTAATCATTACGATATTCTTTATATTCATTCGTGAGTTCACGTTTAGCATTATACGCCCGAAATAAGCTTCATACTTTACAGTAGTAGTTACAAATGATGAAACCGATGTAACCTTTCCTGCCAGCTCATATAGCTGTAAAATCATACTCTAATTTTGTCGTTAAATATAGTGCTTTTCATCGAGTGGCTAAAATTACCTGTCCGGCTTGCGCGAACCCGCATACCCACGCACACATCGATTGAAACAATTGAATTCATAACAAAAGGCTGCCGACTTGCTCAACAGCCAATATCCATTATAAACCTATGTCAGACCGGATTGAAAGTTTTGCTCATAATTGCTTCTTCTTGCCTAGGACCCTAGAGGTGGAACGGGTGAATCTTTTCTTCTGTCCTTGCATCCATGATCCGGTATGTTAAGCGCCCTGTGTACATTGGGATTTGCAACTCCGATCGAGGGCTGGCAGGAAATGAACACCGAATACTCCACTCTTCTCGATGAGTTCATATGAATACGTTTCCTTATCATGTTATACTGAGAGGGATCAATTTCTAAAAATACGATACTGGGAATGTGATAGGATATGGTCAAATCAGTCAAATACACCTCCTAAATGAAGGCATTATTCAAATTTAGGAGGTTATAACGATATGTTTAATCCAATCGAGTTAGATCAGTGGGATCGTAAGCCATACTTTGACCACTATTTGAATCAGGTCAGATGTACCTACAGCATAACTGCTAATGTGGATATCACCCTATTGATAGCCGAACTTAAGCTTAAAGGCATGAAGTTCTATCCAACTCTTATTCACATGATCTCTAAGGTCGTCAATACACACAGGGAATTTCGGACCTGTTTTGATGCCGAGGGGAGGTTGGGCTACTGGGACGTTATGTCTCCGAGCTATACGATTTTTCATGAGGACGACAAAAGTTTCTCCACGATTTGGACGGCATTCCATGAAGATTGCCAGACGTTCCACAGTCGTTATATGGAAGATATGAAGAATTACAAGGACCTCAAGCAATTTGTCGCTAAACCCAATGAACCGCCGAATACGTTTCCTGTTTCCAGTATTCCCTGGGTAAGCTTTACGGGGTTTAATCTGAATATTTACAATGAGGGAACCTACCTGTTACCCATTTTCACGATGGGGAAATATGTTCAACAAAACGATAGAGTCTATCTTCCCTTGTCCGTTCAGTTACATCACGCCGTTTGCGACGGCTACCATGCTGGTGTTCTATTTAATGAATTGCAGTCACTTGCAGATCGCTGCCATGAATGGTGTTAGTTAGCTAAAACACGAAAAGGCATTCCTAACTCTTGATGGAGTCATGGAACGCCTTTTCTCTTTCTCTTTTTTCTAGTGATACTTAATTGCACTTGCTGTACCCACAGTTGCTGCATGTTTTGCATCCTTCCACATTCATCAAGGATGCCGAGCCGCAGGAAGGACATAAATCTCTCGATTCGATAAAGGTTTTCTGATCCTCCACTTGGTTCTGTTCTTTCAATGCTCCAGTTTCGTTCTCCTGCACATTGCTCTGCACATGACTTTCCAATGCTTTGGCGACTGCATCTGCAATCGATTCCACCCGATTGGCTCCGAAGCCAATCGCTCCTGAACCTCCGATTCCCTTGAGATGTTTGATCAACAGTTCAACCTTATGCCCATGATCTCCGTATCGCAGGAACAGTGAGCATACCCGACCGAGTGCCTCAGCCATCGCGAACACATCCGATCCTGCTTTGCCTACGTTCAGGAAAATTTCACCCGGGGTTCCCTCCAGATCATTGATTGTAATGTATGCCATGCCGAATGGCGTATTGATTTTGTATGTCGCACCGCGCAGTACCTGAGGACGACTTCTATATTGTTTATCCAGCACTGTAGCAGACGAAGAGGTTTGATTGGAAGAAAGAGTCTCCACATCAACCTCGCTATTGAAAGCTCCAACACCTGCCTGCCCTCCGATGTTATTCGGTTTATCTATTGCAGATACGTCAGTCTTCTCTCCTGCTTCCGCCGTATTCAGATTTTCTGCCTTTGTCTCTTCCTTCTTCGATGTGGATAATACCTGTACATCCCTGCTACCATCGCGGTATATCGTAACTCCTTTACAGCCAAGGTCGAAGGCCAGTTCGTATAGCTCTGCCGTATCCTCCACTGTAAAATCAGCCGGACAGTTGGCCGTCTTCGAGATTGAGCTATCCACCCATTGCTGAATCGCGGCCTGCACCCGGATATGGTTCTCAGCCGACAGATCCATCGCTGTCACATAATAGTCGGGTAAAGCTTCACCCGGATGTTCATCCAGCCAATCTTGTGCAATCGGTACGAATTGTTCATCATAACCTAGACGGCTTTGACGGAAATACTTGAAGGCGAAATACGGCTCAATACCTGTGGATGTGCCCACCATCGTACCAGTACTTCCCGTTGGCGCCTGAGTGATCAGAGTGACATTTCGAATGCCCTGTTTACGAATGGCCTCTCCCACTTCAGGGTACGTCGCAACCATGTTTTTCATGAATCCACTCTGTAAGTACGGTTCAGCTTCGAAAGCTGGGAAAGCTCCCTTCTCTGCTGCAATCTCTGCCGATGCCAGATAGGCCTCCTTTGCCATGAATCCATACAGTTTATCCAGAAAAACAAGAGATTCAGGACTGCCGTATCGAATACGCAACTTAATCATCAGCTCTGCCAGTCCCATGGTGCCAAGTCCAACCCGGCGTTCACGCTGCTGATTCAGTTTATTTTCCTCAAAATGATATGGTGTTGCATCGATGACATTGTCCAAAAATCTAGCCGAGATGCGAGTGGTTTCCGCCAGTTCATCCCATGCCACATCATGATTCGTTTCATCGTAGAATTTGGACAGATTAATGGCAGACAGATTACATACACCCCAACCAGGCAGGCCTTGTTCCCCGCACGGATTAGTACAGATGATCGGATTGAAGTACCAGCTGTTGGACATCTGGTTATAATACTCCATGAATACAACACCGGGCTCTGCCGATTTCCAGGCTGATTCAATAATGGTATGCCAGATTTCGCGAGCCTTCAGCGTTCGATAGTGCACCACCGAATGACCTGCAGCTTTCCACTGCTGCATATCCCCGTTCCACTCGGTGTCGTAGTCCGGATCGTTTGTATCGGGGAAAATCAAATCCCAATCTCCATCCTGCTTGACAGCCTCCATAAATGCGTTGCTCATACATACCGACAGATTGGCATTGGTCACCTGCCCCATCGTTTGTTTCACGGTAATAAAATCAAGCACATCCGGATGCCAGTCATTCATCATCAGCATGAGCGCACCCCGGCGGCTTCCGCCCTGTTCAATCAGTCCTGTCGTATAACTGAACAATCCACCCCACGATACGGAACCGCTGGATGATCCGTTGACACCTTTGACCACCGCTCGGCGAGGACGCAAAGAGGACAAATTAATGCCAACGCCTCCCCCACGTGCCATAATTTCTGTCATCTCGCTCAAAGTCCTCATGATGCCACCCCGACTGTCCTGCGGAGACGGAATGACATAACAATTGAAGAGTGTCAGCTCATCGCTGGCCCCCGCACCCGCAGCAATGCGACCACCAGGAACTAACTTCCAATCTTCCAACACGGAGCGGAACTTGGACTCCCACGTTGCCTGCTGATCCGCAGTGGATTCGACAGAAGCCATCGCTTTGGCAAGACGTTCCCACATCTCTTCCGGTGTTTTTTCTATGTTGAGTGTCAGTTTCTCCAGGTTTGTCTCGATCATCTCTCCGCTTCGAGTCCTCACTTGTACAAGCTGACCCTGACGTTCTATGATTTCGCCCACTTCCTTGGTTGGGAACTTGGGATCATCCTTCGTTAATACCAACACAACATCCCCGACCTTGGCATGATTCGAATCAGCGTCCTTCCAGGCGTATCGGTCCAGAAATATTTTTTCGCTAAGTCCTTCTAATTGGTACGATCGTTGGTTCGATTTCATCGCTACATTCAACCTCCCTGGATTCAAGCTCCATTTTCACTATAAGAGTAAATTATGATTAAACACCACATATAGTGATTTAAATCAAGTATAATACACCATATATTGATTTTCTAGATGACTTTTATCACAGTCCTTATTTTATAGACTCCTCTGCTCGGACAAACTTCTTCACACACTCTCAAACTCACGTATACAAAATCTGTGAATTTTTTGGGACAGAAAAAACCTGAAAAAGCGAAGCGTTGGCCTAAAAGCTTTCTGAAAGAAAGCTGCATCGAAAGCATACGCTATCCCCATATTCCCCTCTCCAGAAAAGGGAATCAAAGAAATCTGGGGATAACAGCGATTGGAAGGTTGTTCTGTCATCGTAGTGTTCGTGCAAATAAACTGTAGTTCAACTTATATGGTTATGAACTGACTCTCATTCGTCCATACTATTACCTACGAATAAAACGTCATCACGTATGGCAGGGGAGGAAGCACCATGAACCGGAAAAACCCGCACCACACGAATCAACCTGTAGCCGAGCTGCCTGTTCCGTTGGAATTTGATCGGAGCTGGATTAATCAATTGGAATCCCGACTGGATAAAGGAGGTCCTTGGGGAGATTACCGACTCTTCCAACTCGGTATTCAAGCCGAAGAAACCAACCTGATTCCCAATTTTGACGAGATCCAATGTTTGAAGCATCTACAAGGCCTTACTCCACTCCCTCACCAGATGGACACTGCACGCAAAGTATTATTTGAAATGTCAGGCCGGGCCATTCTCGCCGATGAGGTGGGTCTGGGCAAAACCATTGAAGCCGGTCTCATTCTGAAAGAATATATGGTTCGGGGTCTCGTATCCAAGGTACTCATTCTTGTGCCAGCCTCTCTTGTGCTGCAATGGGTACGAGAGTTGAATTCGAAATTTGGCATCCCAGCCATTGCCCAGAAAAAGGCCTACTCCTGGCAGAATGAAGTGGTTGTTGCCTCCATGGATACAGCCAAACGTGATCCGCATAAAGATATGCTGCTAAATACCGATTACGATATGATCATTATTGATGAGGCCCACAAGCTCAAAAATAAGAAAACAACCAACTATCAATTCATGCTGAAATTGCGCAAAAAGTATTGCCTGCTGCTCACAGCTACACCTGTGCAGAACGATATGAGCGAGTTGTTCAATCTGATCAACCTGCTGAAGCCGGGTCAGCTGGGTCGTCAGGGTGACTTTGCAGCCAACTTTGTCGTCGACAAGCGGGTTCCGAAAAATCAGGAACAGCTTAAGAACGAGTTATCCAAAGTCATGATTCGCAACCGCCGCGGCGAAGGCCCCGTTCAATTTACCAAACGGAACGTCTCCAACGTGAATCTGCAACTATCGCCCGAAGAACAAGCGCTATACGATGGCGTGACTTCCTTTGTTAAAGACCAGTACCAGGAAGCTGGGGGCAACCTGAGCAGCATGCTCTCCCTTGTTACATTACAACGGGAAGTGTGCAGCAGTCGGGATGCTGTATTCGTAACACTGGTGAATCTGTCGAAGAAACTTCCGCTGGATTCTCCCCTTCGAGACAAGATTTGGGAACTCGTTGCCCATATTAAAGCGATCAAGGAGAATACCAAAGCCGAGAAAACGATGGAACTGGTTCGGAACATGAATGAAAAAGTAATTATCTTCACCGAATACCGGGCCACGCAGGAGTATCTGCTAAACTATTTCCGCAACAACGGGCTTACGGCCGTCCCCTATCGGGGTGGCATGAATCGGGGCAAAAAAGACTGGATGATGGATCTCTTCCGCGGGCGTGTGCAGGCCATGATTGCAACCGAAGCGGGTGGTGAGGGCATTAATCTGCAATTTTGTCACCATATGATCAACTTCGATCTGCCTTGGAACCCTATGAGGGTAGAGCAGCGGATCGGTCGGGTGCATCGGTTGGGACAGCAGAATGACGTGAACATTTTCAACCTGTCCACAACCGGAACCATAGAGGAACACATTCTGAATTTGCTGCATGAGAAGATCAATATGTTCGAGATGGTGATCGGCGGGCTGGATGTCATTCTGGAACGGCTGGAGAAAAAGGAGTCTATTGAGAAAAGTTTGTACAAAATCATGTTGGAATCACAAAATGAAGAAGATATTCGCCGCAAGATGGATTCACTTGGACAATCGCTGAGCTCCATTCAGCGTGAAGTCGCGGATGAGGGCCCTGCTGTATCCGGGTTAGATCTTCGCAAAGGAGGTAGCTGATCCATGACCATGTCCCCCCATGAAGTGCAGGCTTATGTTCTCACCTATCTGGAATCACTTGATTGTCAGATTATGGAGCGTTCCCCTGCCCATGTGACGGTCAAACTCTCGCCTGAAGCGGACAAAGCGTTGACGAACCGCCCCTATTATTGGGGGTTTGTGGAGCGAACCGGAGCACCAGCTGAGACCATGTCTTTCACATTTATATTCGATCCTGACAGCTATCAGCAGGCCATTGAAGCAGCAGAAGCCAAAGCGGCGCAAACATCACCTCCGGTTGTAACTGACCCTGCGGGTACCAATGGCGTAACCAATGGGAATACCCCAGGTGAGCCACCGAAGGATACCATTCTGGGTCGTTACTTCGGTATTACGCCATCTCTGCCCCAGCTGGGACCAGGGCGTATATTGCGTGAAGATGTGGTATACGGCAGTCGCAGACTACAACAGATTTTCGGTGCAGCCCGTGAAGGCGGTGCCTTCGTGAATCTGTTCGAACAGGCAGCCAAACGGCAATTGCGTGCTACAGCGCCAGCCGTATATGAACCTTGGCTCGGTGTCTGTTTCAAAGTTGAATTTGCCTGTGACTTGAAACGGGAGGAACTGCATTTTCTCGGCATCTCCCTTCGCTCAGGTGAAATTATAGAGAAATTCGGCACGAAGCTGAATCGACGTGACCTCAGTCCGAGGCTCGCGGAGAACATGCATGTGCAGACAGCTAAAGTTTCGTTATCCGATGCAGGTGCTGCTTTGGAATCTCATTTGACGAACCGCTTGCAGAAACTCGATTACAGCTGGGCAGAGAAAGCTCAAGAGCGACTTGATCTGGAGCTGGACGTGTTGGACACATATTATGAAGCGGTACTCCGGGAAGATATGCCTGAAGTAGAATCCACGGAGAACTTAACCTCCGGCACGGAGACCGGACATTCTGATCGCACGACACCTGTACTCCTGAGACCCGTTATTGCATTAACTAACGCTGAATCCATTGGAGCAGATGTAGAACTGGCGGCAGAGGCCGCAGTACAGATCGACACCGAGACAGATGCCGAAGAAGAGAAAGCGAAACAGGCGGCTATCGATCGTGAAGCCATGAAACTGCAATATGAGACACGCCGAACCGAAATGATCTGGCAATATGAGCCCAAAGTGAAAGTAACTGCGATTAGTAGCGGCATGTTTCACTTAAGATAGACGAAACATAGACGAAGACACTACTTTTCCTGCAAATGCTGGCAAAAGTAGTGTTTATTCATGATCAGCCGCCCGACAGGATGCAGCAACCTTTGCATAGCCTGTACCCTAGAATGAAATTAGGACCGACCAGGCAATGGATAATGGAAAAGAAGGTGTTAACTTGAAACGATTCTTTCATATGCGATGGAACAGTGTTCGTAGAACAACTTGTATGACCTTGGGCGTACTCAGTTGTGTTGCCCTTTTCTCCTTTTGGTCGATTGCAAATGCTGAACAACAAAAAACAACCTCACTCGTGCTCGCATCACCAACAGGGGACAGAACCAAACTTCTTGCCTCTGCGAATGACAAATTAGCTCCCACAGCTGTACAACGGTTTGCAGAGCAGCAAGCTGTTGCCCTTGGTACGGCTAACGCCGAAGCACATTGGAAGAACGCCGAACTGGACTTCTACCCTCTGGGTCCGGGTACACATAGCTGGCTCGTGCAAGCTGAGTTTGAAGGCAAACCGATCGGTTATATGATTATTAACGCCACAGATCAGGGACAACTGCTGCTTAGTGAATATGGTCAAGGAGAGTCCTCACCGTACAACAGTGAACTTCTTGGACAAGCCTTGAATCGACAAGATGTCAACCTTGAGACGTTACTTGCTAGCGGAGGAGAGCTACATCTTCGTTATGCTCTTCCCCTGCTGGCTTATTGGAAAGTGGAACAACGGAATCATCCATTACTTTATATTGATGCTACGAACGGAGATGTATTACCATCAGAGTTCCTGGACCAGCTAGAGGCTGACTCCAAACAGGTCTCTGCCAGCATAACTGATTTAGCCACAACTTCATCTTTATCAGTCGATCCACTGCATCTGCGACCTGTATTCAATCCAGCTGACAATCTGTTGTGGATTACATCCAAGCCTGTTGCTACTGACCGTGTACAAGATGTGATACAGCATGAAAAGAATCAAGAGATTGTTTTCTCAACAGATGATCGTAATGTCTTATATGGCGGTCCTATGCCCGTTAGCGGTTATCAGCTATGGCATAGTGATCAGGACGCAAAGTCTATTCCGTATGTAGCGATTGGCGGCAATACGTCCATTCAACGCTTTGTGCCTTTGAGCACATTGCAACAAGATGGTCATTTTTACATCGTGAAACCTTGATCAACTGGGAACTCTTAAGACAACAACAAATAAGACGCCTTCCCATGTTTCAAAGGGACTGCGTCTTTCTTTTGGTTTTACGTTAGCGAAATCAGGTTAGCGGTAGTCACCCTTTACCCGAAGAACTTCGTTTGTGAGGCTGTGACTCCATCGCTTTTTCCTTTTTCCCCACCCACAGAGATACAGCAAACGGAATCATACCGAACCATTTCATTGCCCACGGCTCTTTCTTTTTGGCGCGGCCTTTCCGCTCATCCTTGGGTGTATCGATATAATGAACAACACGCTGCGTAATGTATTTTACCAACTCATCACTTTTGGCCATAACCTCTGCCTCCTTCGCTCCTGCTCATTCACGGAGCTTACGATAGTTCTATTGTGTGCAGGATGTGCAATGGTTAAACATTTTTTTGTTGAAAGAAGTATGAAAACCCTCAAAATGCACAGTCTAATGCCAAAGGTATCCATACAGTCATTAATCTGCATCCGATACCTATTTCATGAAGGAGTGTGTATTCCCATGTATAAGCTGCTGACCGCTTCGGTGGCGTTGCTAATCAGCTTCCATTGCCTCCCCATCCTGCCCCACCATGTTGCTCATGGAAAAGCAGCCTATCTTGATTTTGCCTTATCTCAAAGTTCAGCTCAGTCCACTCCGTCCCAGAACAGTCCATCCATGCTGCCGGTGACCGATGGAGATGCTTATCGTTCCAGTCATCATGCCTTTGCAGCTCCGGTTATCCTGCTTGACGTAGGCCATGGAGGAATTGACGGTGGTACGTCAGCCCAAGGTGTGCTGGAAAAAGATATTAACCTCGCCATTAGCCAAAAGGTGTATCTTCTGCTTCGCAGCAAAGGTTATGCCGTTATCATCAACCGACTTGGGGATTATGCACTTAGTGATGAGAACCGCTGGCTGAACAGCCGCTCCCGTCATACCAGGGATCTTGCCCAGCGTAAAAGTCTCAGCGAAGAAGTGAGTACAGACATCGTAGTCAGTATTCATGCGAACTGGAGTCCCAGATCATCTGCACATGGCCCGGTGGTGCTGCACCAGAAGGAAGGCAGGAGCTACTTGCTAGCCCAATCCATTCAGAACGCCATGAACGAATTGTATCGGACTGGACATGGTGTCGTATGGGGCAAGCCCTTTTATTTATTAAATTACGTGAAGCAACCTGCCGTCATTGTCGAAACCGGATTTTTGAGTAATGCGGCAGATCGTGCCAGAATGAGTGATCCCGCTGAGCAAAAACGAATCGCCCAATCCATTGCCAACGGCATTATTTATTACCTGTCGGTAGTGTAGGAGCAGCATGCCAGTTCCACACTTCGCGTACCAGATCACCTATACCGACAAACTCAACCTGACCCTGGAGACGGGAAACAGAATCACGAACCACAGCAGATGTGTTTAACCCCGTTTGGCCCACATGACCAATGACAACACAAATATTTTTGTCAATTGCGCGCTGAACAGCCAAATCCATTTGCTTGCGAATGTGCTGCTTGGAGTTTTGATCATCCAGAAAAACGTCATTACCCACAGGTGGCATATTTTTGGAGATCGCAAGTTCCCCTACCACGGAGCGAAAATTCGTACGGCTGTCTACAAAAAAGAGGCCTCGCTCCTTGCATACATCAAGCACAATCGACATGATGCGTTTGTCGGAAGTGATTTTGGAACCCATATGATTGTTCATGCCAATGGCGTGCGGTACATCATCAATCGCTTTCTCCACGCGTTCCCGTACTTCTTCATCGGTTAGATTGGATGTGATTGCACCCGGGCCCAGCCACTCAGGTCTTCCTTTCTTGGGTTCCATGGGCATGTGCACGATCACATCCATTCCCTTTTCATGCGCAGCGATCGCATCTTTCTTCGTTGTTGGCAAAAATGGCATCACCGCTACCGTCAGTTTGATTGGCATCGCCAAGATCTCTGCCGTTCCCTTCATATCGTTACCAACGTCATCAATGATGATCGCCAACCGTTTATGATTCGATGGGGACTCAGAAGCTGCGGCTGTAGACCCTCCTGCCGAAACACCGACGTAAATTACAATCAAAAATGTCATGAAACTGGCCAAAAATCGATAATGCTTTCTCTTTTCCTTCATCATGATTCCCTCCCCTTAGATCTGTGTTCTCATTGTTTGATAATGAAGGGAGTTATATGTAAGCCAAAGCCTTCCTTAAATATCGACATCCCCCCACTGGACAACTCCACTTTCGAATGAGCAGCGCTTTTCCATTCAACCTTCTTCTTTTCAGACAAGAACCGTCATTGAATATATCGATAATAGAAATAAATTAGAAAAAATACTGTAATTTGTCAGGTTTTCAGTTCAGGAATAATTTAGTAGAATCAACAATTGAAAGAAGCTAAAGTGCTTTATATTTTCCTATGATTTAAGGGAGGAGGTTTTGAAAGGGTTTACATAAATGAAATGCCAGACCATCAGCTATTTTACTATTTGCTATTTGAGGAGGATGAAAGTAGTGAAATTCAAATTAAAAAAGACGATTAACGTTTTATTGGCCTGCTTAACAGCTCTGCCCCTCATGCTTAGTCCTACACAAGTTTCGGCAGCAAGTGATGCCACCATTAATTTATCTTCTGAAAAACAACTCATTCGCGGTTTTGGTGGTATCAACCATCCGGCATGGATCGGTGACTTGACTGCCGCGCAACGAGAAACTGCTTTTGGCAATGATCAGAACCAGTTAGGCTTTTCTGTACTCAGAATCTACGTCGATCCAGACCGAAATAACTGGTCTCGTGAGGTTGCCACAGCCAAACGTGCTATTGAAAAGGGTGCTATCGTATTTGCATCCCCATGGAATCCTCCGAGCGACATGGTTGAAACCTTTAACCGCAATGGAGATACCAATGCCAAACGCCTGAAGTACGACAAGTATACTGCATATGCACAGCATCTTAATGACTTTGTAACCTACATGAAAAATAATGGCGTGGACCTGTATGCCATTTCGGTACAAAATGAGCCGGACTACGCACATGACTGGACCTGGTGGACACCTCAGGAAATCCTTCGTTTTATGAAAGAAAATGCAGGCTCCATTCAAGGTACAAAAGTGATGGCACCCGAGTCCTTCCAGTATCTCAAAAACATATCTGATCCGATTCTGAATGACCCACAGGCGCTCGCTAATATGGACATTCTGGGGGCACACACGTACGGGACACAGATCAAAGATTTCGCATATCCACTCTTCAAGCAAAAAGGATCCGGTAAAGAACTCTGGATGACTGAAGTCTATTATCCGAATAGCGATAGTAACTCCGCGGACCGCTGGCCCGAAGCGCTTGACGTGTCCTATCACATGCACAGCGCTATGGTCGAAGGTGATTTCCAAGCTTATGTATGGTGGTACATCCGCAGACAGTATGGTCCGATGAAAGAGGACGGAACGATTAGTAAACGCGGTTATAATATGGCTCACTTCTCCAAATTTGTACGTCCAGGCTATCTCAGAGTAGATGCAACCAAAAACCCGGATACGAACACATTCGTTTCTGCCTACAAAGGGGATAACAAGGTTGTCATTGTGGCAATTAACAGAAGCACTTCTGCAACGAGTCAGAAATTTGTTTTGCAAAATGGTAATGCTTCCACGGTATCCTCATGGGTAACCGATAGCAGTCGCAATCTGGCAAGCGGAGCACCAATTACGGTGTCCAATGCAACCTTTACTGCTCAACTCCCTGCTCAAAGTGTAACTACGTTTGTCGCTAATATTACGGGCGGTGGCGGTAATACGGGGAGTGGCACTACGTATGAAGCAGAAACAGGAACGACTCTCTCCGATGCTGCAATTGAGACGATCTATCCTGGCTACACAGGCTCAGGGTATGTTAATTTCAATGCGTTGACGAACTCAGGCATTCAATGGAATAACATCAACAATACGATAAGCGGCACCAAAAACGTAAAGTTTCGTTATGCGTTGGAAAGTGGCACCCGTAACCTCGATGTATTCGTAAATGGGACCAAAGTAATCAGCAATACCCCATTTACTGCAACGGGAAGCTGGTCTACCTGGGGTGAAAAAACAATTCAAGTACCCATGAACTCGGGAACCAATACCATTAAAGTGGTAACGACCGGTGCTGAAGGTCCGAATATCGATAGTATCCACGTGTCCGCTCAGTAACCCATTAGACGATGCATGTTTTTATGGGCAAAGCAAAAAGGTTCCCCAAAGGCGTTAACCTAACAAGGAACCTTTTTTCATTCTTATGATGCGGTCGAGAGGACTCGAACCTCCACGGGGGGTTAGCCCACACGGACCTGAACCGTGCGCGTCTGCCAATTCCGCCACGACCGCATATTGTATATCTTCGTGATATATATCTTGGCGACAAGAAATAATATATCATGTACAATTTATCATGTCAACACTGAAAATAATAACAATAAAGCCCGAGCCAGACGTCCATGTCTGATTCGGGCTTTACTTATCGTTACTAGGGATTAACTCTACTCTATGAAACCTTAGGCATGTTACGAGTTACAGCTTGGAAGGCCAGTTGCCATACCATGCGTAACCGCCTCTTCTTTCTTTATCAATATCACTTAGTTTATATTTAACTACCCCGTCACGACCAATAAAGATCGGTTTATCTGTCCCCACTTCATAGAAGCGAGCCCAGATCGGTGCAGCTTTGGAATCAGCAATAATTTTGCTGTCTCCGTTCGCTCTTTCATACTTGTAGCCCGTAATTTTGACTTTGTTAAACCAAGCTTCAGCTCCTTTAATGGATGCTGTAATTTTAGCGTTAGCAGGTCTGGTTTTCAGGAATTTAACAATCGTTACACTCTCTCCAGCCGTCAGTGATGGTACTTCATAGATTCTTGCGCTTGCCGGTTTAAGGGAACTGGAATCATGTTGTTGTCCCCATGCTGTCAGCTTACCGCCTGAAACGACCTGTGTATTCAGAATCGCATCTACACCTTTGGCAACTGAATTTTTACTGCGGTTAGCAAGTGTGCTGTCGATAAACGAGAAGTCACCTTTGCGCGTTGCTACTTCATCCAGCATGATCATTACATTAATCATTGCATCATCATTGTAAGTGATGTGTTTGTGATATCCCGAGCTTTGATAGACTTGTGGCCATCCGCCGTTTGAATACTGCATGTTGATCAAAAAGTTAATTCCTTTGATTGCAGCTGTGGAGTATCGCGGATCATTGGTCTTTTTGAATTCCTTCGCCAATCTTCTAATTTCTGAGTATGTAGCCTTGTTGTCGATGGTGGACTTCGCCCATTCTCCACTTGTTTGTTTGTAGTCTTTTCTCCAACCTCCATCTGGCAGCTGGTTCTTCAGAATATCAGATATACTTGCTGTTGTGCCTGAAGCATCAGCAGCTGATACCGTTGTTACAGGAAGAACTGCCATTCCAACTGCTGAGAAGACCATCGTACATGCCAGAATAAAAGTAACTATTTTTTTTGCTTTCAAAGATAACACTCTCCTATGTTTGTTTTTATAAATCTCCCACTTCTACCTTACTTATAAAACTAGTCCCTTAACCTCCTTTATTTGAATTTATAACACAATAAAATCAATTTTCATCCAATATGTGGATTGGATAAGAAGATAATATGCAATAAATCGATTTTTGTCAATATATGCAACTTAATGAATATAATCTCTTTAATTGAACATTACGGAATAGTTCTTTTAACTCATGACAAACCTATTCATTTATCCAAAATCGTCTTAAGCGAATCAATAATGACGTTTTTGTCATGAATGATACCCAGACTTGATCCCTTCTTTCATATAAAAACCTTAATTCCGCTAACATTGAGGTATTACGAAGGGGTTTAAATGGGTTTGACAATTACGCATTTATGCAATATAGTTTCAAATAGTTACAAAAACTTAATTATTCATTGCCGAGTTTCAGATTTGAAAACGGGGGAACCATTTTGGGTGAATTATTCTTATACATAGGAAATATAGGGAACCTTCTACCGAACCCTTAGCTAACTCCGTAGGCATCGAAGGGAGAACATTGATTTTGAAAAAACTGATTATCTCCATTTTTGGAGCAGCTGTACTATTTACATCCGGGGCAACAAGCACAGAGGCAAGCAGTATCAACTCCGTAGTGAACAACATGACAGGTATACCTTACAAGTGGGGTGGCACGACTTTGGCCGGCTTCGACTGTTCCGGGTTTATGAGATATCTTTTCAACAAATACAGCATTGAATTGCCACGTACTTCGCAGCAGCAAGCCAAAGCAGGTACTCCGGTATCCAAAAGTAACATTCGCACAGGTGATCTGGTGTTCTTCAATACGATGGGCAAAGGCATTTCACATACAGGTGTATATATTGGCGGCGGACAATTTGCACATGCCTCCAGTAGTAAAGGTGTAAGTATTACGAAGTTATCGAATCCATACTTCAATGATCGTTATGTGACAGCACGTCGGGTAACTGGACAATTTATGTACGATAAAATGTTGGGCAAAATGTAATTCATACACAAAAAGGCATCGGTATATAACCTGATGCCTTTTTTGTAACCATTTTTTGTCTTCAACTGATTTCTTAAACATTGTAAAATGTTTTAGGAAATCAAAGGAGATGAGGAGAACAATTGAAAAAGTTATTGTTTGTTTTAAGTTTTGTTATTTTAGTAATAGGTAGTTTAGGATGCAGTAGTGAAACAGTTAAAGATTTCAGAGAAGTATCTTGGGGGAGTAAAATAAAAAAGGTCATTTCATCTGAAGAAAAAAACGAAAACACAAACTATGAAGAAAAAGTACATAATGATCATGAAAAAAGTATTAATTATTCCGATGTGGTGGTTCTGGGTAAGACTGCAGACGCAGAATACTCCTTTACTAATTTATTGGATAATGAAGGAATATTAGAAAAAATAGAAGATAACAACCAATTGCGTGAGGAACTTGATAACGAAAATACGACAGACGCAAGAAAAGACGAGATACGAAAGACATTGGATGAGCAATTAGAGGACATGATGAAGCAAGCATATGAATATCCTTTGGACGATTACTTACTGATTGAAGCAAGTTACGATTTTGGTACTCTAACTAATCCGGAATCTGATGAAATTTTGGAAGAGCTTACGAAGAAATATGGTAAACCAGAGCTCGAAAGCTATAATAACGCTTTTATTTATAAGTGGACCAGTGACCGATCCACCATTGAATATCGGACTAAATCGTCAGTAATAAATTATAAGGCACGCTATTCCGTAATGGAAAAATTTGCGGACGTGGACAAATACAATAAAACACTTAACAGTAAAACAAGTAAAGATGAACTTTAAATAAAACATGGTCATACTCCTGTGCTAACAGGGTATGACCATGTTTTATTTTTTCATATATTTCCTAAGTTTAATGCAACGCCTTCTGCACTCGCATCGCACCCTGAGACAGGGCATGTCCGCCTCCTACAGCTCCAGCAACGGCAACGGTCTCCATGATCTCCTGATCAGTTGCACCCTTGGCACGAGCTTCTTCTACATGGTAGAAGGTACATACCTCATTGTTGGCGAACAGTCCTATTCCGAGGGCAATTAGCTGTTTTGTCTTCGCATCAATCACGCCAGGCTGAAAGCATTCTCCGGTAAACTCATGATACGACTTCACCACTCCTGGCAGCACATCGCTTAATGCTCCAATCTGATCCTTGTAGGCATGAACTTTATCATTCATCAATGTCATGTCTTGTAGCACACCCTCTCAGCTATAGTTACAGATCGTTTCCACTGTACCTATTTTCTCTCCCGAGTGAGCCAATTATGCCAAGAAATCATGGTAATTCCAAACATATAAATGCTCATGGTTTGCCACAATCATAAGCGATTGCTACTCACCAAGTGGACTCTGGCGCGGTTCGCTGAACAGCTGATATCGGTAACTGCGATCCAGCTTGACGACACGTCTATTTTGCCGCCGGATAAGTACCTGCTCGCCATCCCAGGCAACGACAATCCCGGTTACATCGTTTGACTCCAGCTCGTCCCGTACTACTCTTACTTTCTCACCTGACAGACGCAGGGCGTCCAATTCTGTATCACTGATCATGTTCTTGGCTCCTATATTCCAAATTTATTTACAAAAAGAGACCTAAATGAAATGTCATTTAGGTCTCACGTGACTGTATTGGACTGTCATGTCATTCGAAATTATGTCCCGACTGAAAGTTACCGCTGCGCGTGCTCTTTGCTGTCGTTCTTCTCGAACCAAAAATCAAGCACTTTGGCGGACATCACACGTTCTTCAAGGTACTCCACTTGATGCGGTGTAAATTGTTCTTTCCAAGAGAAGGACAACTCTTCGCACAAGCCTACAATCGTCAGTAATTCTGACCAGGCAACATAGCGTTTGTACCAGAAAAATTGAGGATGTTCAATCATATAGGGATAAAGGTCATCGAATTCCGTATGTTTACAATCCAGGGCACGTTCAAAATGAACTTTCGATTCCGCCAGCTTATCAATAAAAAATTGTTCTGTTGCCGGTTGGTTCCCCATGGTGTTGCCTCCTCTCCCTAACATAACCCCATTATAAATGAAATCTGCGGTCATGCAAAGGCATAGTTCAAAAAATAGGCCCTATTCCTTTAAAATGTCACATTTCGTTATCGTCAAATTGTACCGTTCCATCGTTCAGAGAACGAATACGTACCAAGGCTTCCACCGGAATACCCTGTTCACGAATCGTGCGTGCCCCTGCCTGAAAACTTTTCTCGACCACAACGCCGAATCCGACGAGTTCCGCACCGGAACGCTCAATAATTTTGATGACTCCACGAGCAGCATCCCCATTGGCGATGATATCATCAATGAACAGAATACGGTCATTCTCATGAATGAACTCGCGGGATACCATAATGTCTGTTACAATTCCTTTGGTAAAGGACGGTACACGTTCACAGTAGGCATCAGGATCAGCCAGAAGCGTTTTTTTGCGACGGGCGAATACTAGCGGTACCCCAAGTTCATGAGCTGCGGCAAAAGCAACCGGAATGCCTGAGGATTCTACCGTAATGACCCGAGTTACTCCACTTTCACGAAACCGGGCAGCAAACTCCCGTCCCATCTCCATCGTTAATGCAGGATCAATTTGGTGGTTCAATAGACCATCCAGCTTCAATACCTGATCCGAGATGACAACACCTTCTTGTAAAATTCGTTGTTTCAATACTTCCATGATTTGACCTCCCAAGCCTATCCTATGAGGTAAAAGTATCATATATCTATCTATAAGTTCAAGCGAAATTGCCCGAGGGCTGTCCTTAAGCTGCATTTCAAGCCAGAGCTTGCTATCGATTGTCATGTCTTTCGTGGGTCAAGCATACCTTGTACCATGGTACCCGCATGTCCAAACTATACAGGGGCCTGAGAGGGGAAAGACATGAAACAGGCATTTCGGGTGCTGCAGATCGCATTTACATACATCGGAACGGTTGTCGGAGCCGGCTTCGCCACAGGGCAGGAAATCCTGCAGTTTTTTACCCAGTATGGCAAATGGGCCACCATCACCATAGGCTTATCCACCATGCTCTTTGTCTGGTTAGGTACCAAAATGATGCTCATTGCTCACGATACCGGATCTCGCTCTTATGAGGATCTGAACAAACATTTATTCGGCCACAAGGCAGGCAAATGGATTACCTGGGTGACCCTTCTCATTCTCATTGGCGTGAACAGTGTCATGCTTGCAGGAGCAGGTTCCGTTTTTGTCGAACATCTGGGTTTACATTATCAGACGGGTCTGATTGTCACACTTGTAGGGACTTATCTGCTTCTTGGTCGGGGCATTCAGGCCATCCTTCAAATGAATAGCATCGTCGTTCCCATGATGCTCCTGTTATCCCTGCTCATGATTACCAGCACCATTCATCATCCAGGTGCCTCCCGATTCATCACACTGACGACAGACTCAAACCCCATTCAGGTGTGGCTGTCTCCACTTCTGTACACTTCGTTCAATCTGGTGTTGGCTCAAGCCGTCCTTGTGCCTGTGGGTAACCAAATCCGCAGTCGGAGTGTATTGAAGTGGGGCGGCGTACTGGGAGGCATTGGCGTAGGCTTCATGCTGATGGCAGCTCACTTTGCCATGTCAGCACAGATGCCCGGCATCATCCAATTCGAGATCCCGATGGGTAGCATTGCTTTTCAACTTGGATGGGCAGTGCAATCCGTATATGTATCTCTTATTTTCATGGAAATATTCAGTACTTTTGTAGCTGATATCTACGGAATGACCTTGCAACTCAGACAACATATACGCGTGCATCCCCGTTTCATTACATTAACCATTATGCTGCTGTGTTACTCACTCAGCCAATTTGGATTCAGTTCTCTGCTATCCATCCTGTACCCCATCTTCGGAAGTATGGCACTAATCTGGGCTGCCAAATTGGTGCTGAACCGCTGGGGCACCTTTCGTGGACGCAACAATACATAACATTACGGTTATGTATTTCATGAATATGAGCATCATTTGGTTCATGACCACAAGTTATCGCGTGTAGTCTTTCCTGAGAAATGACAAAAAAGCCGCTGTATAGCACAGCGGCTTGCACTTGTTACTCTCCGTTTTAGGCTTGGCTAGGGAACTGGAGATACATCTTTTTCAGCTCATTCACCGATCTGCCAAGCGAGTAATGTGTTTTGGCTTTTTCACACGCCGAACGGGCAAGTTCATAACGGTAAGCCGGGTCCAACATCACCTTTTCAAGCGCTTCAGCCAGTGCAGAAGGATCTTCTGCCGGTACAAGCAACCCATTGCTACCGTTCTCGATCTGTTCCGGTATACCGCCTACATCCGTACCCACAAGGGCAAGACAACTCAGCGCCGCTTCAGCGAAGACGGAACCAAATGCTTCTGCCCGTGAAGGAAGTACAAAAATATCAAAGAATGGCATGAATTCCTCAGGATGCAGTGTATAACCATAGAAGATGGTTTCATTATAGATTCCTAACCGCTGCGCCAATTCTTCCAGATCAGGACGAATCGGTCCGTCTCCAATAATGTGTAACACATAATCATGACCTCGACCCTTCAGTTCCGCACAGGCTTTGAAAAGAATATCCAGTCCTTTCGCCGGAACAAGCCGACATACCGTCACTAGCTGTGGTATGGCATTATCATGGGGAATCGGCTTAAACCGCTTCTCATCGAATCCATTGGGGATCACACCGATGACATCCGGTTCCTTCACGTAGGGGGCCAAATAACGACGGAACGAATCCGACACCGTCAAGAGGCGCTCTGCCTGGTGCTCCAACTCCCCATATATCGCAAGCAGGAATCGATGCTCTGGTCCATCCGGTTCAATGCGTCCATTAAGAATTAATTCTCGTTCATAACTGGAGTGAATCGTCTGAATGAGGGGGGTATCCGGGAAAACCGTTTTCATCGCGAGTCCTGCAATTGGGTGGTGGGCATGGATCAGATCATAGGGCTTCTGAATGCGCAGTTTGGTCCACCATAGATAATCACGATAGGTTTGAATATATTTCTGGACAACAGGACTATCCTGATATTCGGTCCAATCAAACGTTTGGAATTGAACTTCCTCTCTGCCCTTGTTGCGAATTCGCTTCGGCAACGAGAACAGATCCATTTCCCACCTCGGGGTTGTAAACCTCTCCTGCATATACGGAATCATAGAGGATACACCTCCGGGCTGCTCCGGAGGAAAGAAAAGCGCCTGCAGCAATTTCACCGTTAGTTTCCCCCTTTCTTGCTTACGTTCTCTCAATGCATCTACATCCATGATATATCAGAACATATGTTCAGTAAAGATCTAAAATGAGAATCTCTCTCAATTAGCCTATCCTTTGTCCAATGTACATCCCTTTATTTTGTCTAAGAACTGCTCTATTGTCCATTATGACATAGGGAAGCCGGAACTTCCAAGTCGTATATACAACATATTCACGAACTGTGCCCCTCAGAAGCAAAAGCCGCAATCCCTCCGTCAATCTCAGGGTTGACTGCAACGTAATCATCGGATAGCCATAGCCAGCATTTTAGTTCAGCAACTCCACTGGCTTCTCATATGTGCTAAAACCATCGGTCTCCCCCAAAAAAGTATAACCGTTCCGCGCATAAAAGGCGTTCAACGTCGCGTTGCTCGCTCCGCAGTCCAAGCGGACCGTATGTTTACCTTCGAACTGTATGCCGCTACTAGACCATTGCAATATCGATCGTCCCAGACCGCCCTGAGCATATTTTCTTCGAATCGCCAGCCGATGCAGATAGATTGCGCCATCCTCAGCGTGAGCTTTTGAACCCCAGAGATGAACATCCCACGGGCTGGGCTGAACCATGAGAATGACCATGCCCGCTACGTCCGCACCTTTTTTGAAAACAAACACGTCCCCACGTCGAATTGCCCCTGCCGTATCATGTGAATCTTCTCCTTTAAGCAAGCCGTTCCACTGAGAAGAGCCTTGACTCTGTAGCCATTCGGCTGTCTCCACCAGCAGTGAGATCACATCCTCCGTATCCTCAGGCTTCGCCTGAACGGCTTGAAAACCATCGTTAATATATTCGCTACTAATCCTGAATGAGTGCATGATTGTCCTCCTCCACTTCCTGATCTCTATTAAACTAATGGTACTATACCGGGAAATGAATTTTTCGTCAAAATGAAAACAAAAAAAGGTAAAAGGCGACTGCCTTTTACCCATCTATTCTGGCTTCATCAATAATCTGATTTCGATATAACATCGTAAGGTGCAGCGTATCAAACTCCATTTCCTTGTCCAACTCCTGCATTAGCACTTCGACCAGGCTCTTTCGCTGTATGCTCGTTCCAGGAACCTCATAATCGATGTATCCCGTAAGATCGGATTGAGAAGTGTCTATGGTTGCTGTTCCCACAGGCAATCCACCACGCTCCTGAAGAAACAGCTCATATACACGGAACTCCCGATCCTTACGTTTCAGCATGACATAACTTGCTTCTTCGGCAGCCTCCAACTCATCCAGATCCGATTCATTCGTATCCTCAAACTCCTCGGAGAAATCGCGATGTATCCACTCTAACGCCTCGAGTTCGTTGCCCTGATGCCACATGCGGATCGTTATCGTATCAATGATATCCTCATCTAGCTCTCTGACCAGCAACTCTGCCGCGGCTTCCAATTGATTTTCTTCAGGCTCGTCATACCAGTGTATTTCACCTTGCGCATCGGCGCCATATTGTTTTAAGGAAGCTTCCGCAAGTTCCTGCCCATCGGCATCATTGAAAATATACGTTGATATGCTGCGTCCGGCACTTACCATTTCCATCTCCAGAACATGATCCCGATCTTCATATGTAAACGATTCGGCTTGTGAACCAGGGATTACCTTAACATCACTGCTGTCTATATCGTCATAACGTTCCTCGTCATGAACCATGTCTTCGGACGACCATGCGGTCTCTGACTCAGGCTTGTGCAGAACCGAATGTAGTGAGCCACAACTGACCAACACTTCATAATATGCAGCTTCCAACGCATCTGCAAGAGAACGGACATAGGCATGCACTTTCTCCACGATACGTTGTTCTGTATCATCTGGCAGAGACTCCTGCTCGATCTGTAGACTACCAGATAAGCGATCTCCTTCTCTATATACAAGGAACAGTGAGCCTGCATATTGACCATTGACCATCACATCTTGTACTTCTCCACCTGATGTACGCAGGTCAGTAACCAATTCCACATCATGTTTCATTACCTGTCCTCCTCCATTCCTAACGTTATTCTCTTAGGATGCCCCTGAGGACGGTAGATTATGAGGGAGGTATGCATTTCAAATTTAAGATGTAAAGTTAGACGGATAACACATATTTTTGGATCGCGTGTGCCACACCCTGCTCGTTATTGGAGAGTGTCACCTCATCGGCAGCAGCTTTCACCTCATCCGGTGAGTTATCCATGGCGATGCCTTTACCAGCAAAGGTCAACATCGTAATGTCATTGAAATAGTTGCCAATCGCCATGATCTCCGAAGGCAAGATTCCTTTGGATTCGGCAAGCCGTTTGAGGGCAGCGCCTTTGGACGCTTCGGGATGCATCAGATCAATAAAAAAGTCACCACTCCGTGTCATATAATAAGGCAGATTCCAGGTAGACCACTCCTGCAGTACTGCATCCATCTGTTCAATCGGACCAAATGCAGTGAATTTGGCCAGTGGTTCTGTCATGTCAACCCACTTGGGTAGCTTCAGTGGCTCCGCCAAAAAGTTGTAGTACATCTCACGCACCTGCAACCCCAAACCTTCCGGTTGATCCACATACAGACCAAAAGCCGTATTGATATCAAAATGCACGCCATTAGTCCGGCAGTAATCGATGATCGGTTCCAGTCCTTGTCCATCTAATGCAAAATGATGAACCACCTCTCGTGTATCCACCTGTGCGGTTACGGCACCATTATGTGTAATCACATATCCATCCAGTCCCATCTGCTCCATAAAAGGAATCGTGTTCGCAGGACCTCTGCCTGAACACAGAACGATCTCTGCTCCCTGACGGGAAGCACGGATCAAGGTCTCCTGAGTCCATTCAGTAAGTTCATGATGATCATTCAGCAGTGTTCCATCTACATCAAGCGCAATTAATTTATAGGTCATTTCAGCTTCATCCTCATCTCTGTAGTAATCGCACCCAACAAAACCCTTACTTCCGAAGAAGGCTCAACTCATCTACGGTTAGTTCACGATAACTTCCGATCGCAAGATCGGAAGCCAATTCAAGCTCACCCATGGCAACGCGTTTCAGATAGATCACTCGTTTGCCTACCGCCTGAAACATACGTTTTACCTGGTGAAACTTCCCTTCGTGAATAATGAGTGAGATCGACGAGATCGTGCCTTCTTCCGTTTCTTCCTGACCAAGTATAGTCAGTTCAGCAGGCAGCGTCTCATACCCATCATCCAGCTGTACACCATCTTTGAAACGTTGTACATCGTCTTCATCCACGTTTCCCAGAACACGAGCTTCATAGGTTTTGGGCACATGCTTGCGTGGAGATAACAGATCATGGGCAAGTGGACCATCATTCGTGAGAATGAGCAGTCCCTCTGTATCCTTATCCAGTCGTCCCACAGGAAACGGATTAAAGACCCGGTCTTCTTTCCGCAACAGATCCAGCACCGTCTTATCTCTGTTATCCTCGGTAGCAGACACGACACCTGGAGGTTTATGCAGCATCAGATAGATCATCTCCCGATACACAATCCGCTCTCCATCAGCCTCGATCACGTTGACCTCTGGATTCACCTGTACGCCGCTGTCTTTCACTGCTTTGCCGTCCACATGGATTCTGCCTTGCTTCACCATCTTTTTGAGTTCACTCCGTGTTCCCACACCCATATGACTTAATATTTTGTCCAGACGCAGCGTTTGTTTGCCTTTTCCACTCATACCGATGTCCACCTCCAGCCTGCCGGATATTCATTCTTCAGCACACCATCCAGCCATTTTCCCCAGCCAGCAGCATAACCATCTACACATACAAGAACGTACCCTTTGGCAACTGCGTCCGCCTTGAGCACCACTCGTTCTTCTTCAATATTCAACGTTTCACCCTTGAGGTACCTCACGGCTTCACCATCAGCGGATGACAGATTCACGCTTCGCCGCGCCTCAGATGCATCTAAAGCACACGCAAGCGGGTGGGACGGAACAAATCGGCCATTCTTTATCGTACCCACAAACCAGCCTGGACGAATGACTTTCAGTCCCTCCAACCGAGCTGCACCAACCGATGATTGATATACCCGGTCTCCGTAACATACCGTTTCTCCGTCTAATTCAACCTCCAGTTGTTCTTTCATAAACTGAGTGTAGATCGCAACCGGATCAATACTTGCCGCATCAACTCCGCGTCCCTGACCCCGTTCCGATTTACGTCCACCGTAATCTTTACCTTTTTTGCCCTGTCTACCCGAATTCTTGCCGCCACCAATCTGTCGGTCATGGGACTCTCTGGATTCGATTCGCAACAAACGTTCCTTTTTACGATCAGCCTTGGTCATAGCAATTGAAGAAGCAGCAATAGAGTGATCCTTGTTCCCCTCTACTTCAATCCTGGACACATCCACGACCTGTCCATACTCCATTGCTCCTTCTTTAACTACTCCAGATTGATCTGTTTCCAATCCTTGCCCTGCACGATGCTGTAATACAGCGACATAATGCCCTTCTCCTTCCAAAAGGTGAGGCCACAATCTTGCGGTGCCACGTGTTTGATCCAGTACAGCTTCCGTCTCTTCTGCCTTCTCTGGCATCATCTGACGTACCCATTCCGGACGTCCTGGAGCGAATCCGTTCTCTTCAGGAATGTCTTTGACAACGAAATCATGGTTTACATTCAAGAACTCCGCAATCATTGCTTCATTTTCCTCCGGCGCAAAGGTACATGTTGAGTACACGATTGTGCCTCCCGGAGCCAGCAATCGTGCCGCAATCTCCAAGATATCCCGCTGCATGAGCACACATTTTTCCACCGAATGATGCTCCCACGATTTCACCATGTCCTCATCTTTGCGGAACATGCCTTCACCTGAACAAGGCGCATCAATTAATACTTTGTCAAAATAATGAGGAAATGCATTTGCGATCCGCTCGGGCGACTCATTCAACACAACGGCGTTCCGCACCCCGTACAATTCCACATTCTTGGCCAGCGCTTTCGTGCGTTCGGCATGGATATCGTTCGTGACAAGCACGCCCTTGCCTTGCAGCTTTGCTGCAATCTGTGTCGTTTTCCCACCCGGAGCAGCGCAGAGATCAAGCACGCGATCCCCAGGTTCCACTTGCAATAATTCAACTGGAGCCATAGCACTTGGTTCCTGTATATAATAAAGGCCTGCATGATAATAAGGGTGTAAACCTGGTTTAACACCATGAGGTACATAGAACCCTGTCTCACACCACGGAATAGATCTTAGATCAAATGGAGCAATCTCATCGAATTGTTCCATCGATATCTTCAGCGTATTCACTCTCAGCCCCGCATGTGGAGACTGCTCATAAGATTTCATAAATTGTTCAAACTCATCGCCAAGCAAACTTTTCATTCGCTCGGCAAATATTGAAGGTAGCTTTACACCCATATTCCCACTCATCCTGTCTTGGTAAGATTGCATTATCGCTTTATTTTATCATATCCAAGCTTTGCTTTCCTATCATATCGTATCTATTCCACTACAGCGTGTAATGTAGTATAATGGCAAGTAGATTGATTCCTGAGCAAAAATTCGGGTGTTTATGCATATTATCCCAACCTCTATTTTTGCCAAAACTATATTTCGATATGATCGATGGGGGATGTCCAATGAAGTCCAAGAAGAAAAAGAAAAGTGCTGCGATCCTGATTTTCCTGGGTATTTTAATTATTATGATTGCAGCATTGGTTGTTGTAGACCAGCAATCCAAGAAACAGATGGATTCGGTGGAAAATGCTTATGGCATCGCTGCTTCCAAGCTCAATCCAGCTACTCGGGAGCTACTTAGTGATCCGAACTATCAACAAATTATTGTACCCACTGATCTCAAAGCCAAAATTGATAACAAAGATAGCTTCTTTGTGTATTTCTTCGCTTCCGACTGCTCACACTGCCGTGCCACAACACCTCAGTTGATGCCACTGGTTGACAGTGAAGGTATCGAACTTCCGCAGTTTAATCTGCGCGAATTCGAAGCGGGATGGACTGATTACAACATCGAATTCACGCCTACACTCGTGTATTACGAGGCTGGTGTCGAGAAGGATCGTATGGTTGGCGGACTGCAAGAGAATGGCAGTGACCAAGGCTATACGCTGGATGATTACAAACAATTCTTCCAAAAATATAAAGGCAGTGCCACTCCTTCCGCAAGCTAACGGATAGAAATATGACGCAACATTCAAAAACACCCCGACCTTTTCCTTTACAGGAATCGTCGGGGTGTTTCATATACATGGAATTTCACATCCATGGGATGCTCATTTGAATGTTAACGTTGGATTACAACTCAACTTTCACCCTGATTCATCGCCTTCATCTTTTCTTCGTATATTCGCCCTCTAGTAGGACTCCGGCGCTGAGGAATATTAGGCTTCAGCTCAAGCGATCTTGCATGTATCTCCTGTTCCAGTGCCTCATCAACAATACGTATGGACAAATCCCTATAAGTCACAGACTGAGCGTCGGGCTCAGACAGTTGCTTCACGATTCCCTTTACTTCCTGTACCACAACCCCAAGCTCAATGCCCAGAGTCGTATCAGGATAAGGTTCCAAAAGATCAACTGAACTCTGTAACATCATGATGCCTCCGCGGAGATTGCCATTCCTGAAATGGTACAGACCAACAGCAATTTGCAGCAATCCCTTATAGAGAGAATCCCGATTCCGCTCAAGCCACAATTCTTCCAGCACCTCATGGCACTCGAAATAATCCTGATCCCGATTGAAGTAGATTAAGTAGTCAATGTATAGTGGCTCATAGTTGCTCATCCGGATTTTCGCCCTTTCTGGCGTTGTTCAGAAGTTCTTTCACATCATCCAGCAAGTCTTTGAGCCCTTCCATGTCATGTCGTTCCCAGTAATCGTTAAAACGCTTCTGTGCCTCAATCGCTTCACTGACAAGGTGGTAGAAGTACAGTTGATGAATGATATTCAATGTTCTTGATACGATATTGGAATCATCCTCAAAGGCCTTCTGTGCCTCCAGAATCTGTAGACGAATCGCAGACATCTCATTATCCAGTACAAAAGCGGCCTCAGCCGTTTTTTTCAGCCTGGCACGCATGTCATCCGGCAAGCTTTCCCGAAACTTATAACTTAGAGAATGTTCAATGGTAGCCCAGAAGTTCATGGCAAGCGTCCGGATCTGAATCTCGGCCAATACGATCTTTTGTCCCAGAGCCGTCTGAACGGGATATTCAATAATCATATGGAAGCTGCGATAGCCGCTCTCTTTGAAATTCGTAATATAATCTTTCTCAATTAACACCGTGAGATCCTTACGGCCTCGAATATACTCGGCAACCCGACGGATATCATCTACGAACTGGCACATAATACGGATACCTGCAATATCCTCAATGCCTGTTTCCACGTCATCAAGCGACACATTCAGTCGTCTGGATTTCTCCAGAATACTGGATATTTTTTTGACACGACCGGTAACGAATTCAATCGGGGCATACTCTTCCCGTTTCTTCAGCTCCGCTCGCATTGTCTTAAACTTGACTTTCAATTCCTCTACCGCTTGTTCATAAGGAAGTAAAAATGTACCCCAGTCTCTACCGTCCATGCTTATGCCTCCTGTCTCTATAGCGTCCCCTGTTCTATTCCATTATACATGATGTTTGATGGGGGGAAGAGTCCCGAACCATTTTACGCTCTTCCATGCTTCTATATTTTCATTCCGGGGATTCACATTGCTTCTTAACGATGCTCCGCACCAACCGCTTCGGAGATATGACCATAACCGTCCTTGCGCAGCAACTCACGCAGTCCGGCATGAATGCGCCGATTCACCTCAGGCCCTTCATAGATCAATGCTGTGTATATTTCGACCAGGCTTGCTCCGGCTTTAATTTTCTCATATGCATCCTCACTTGTGAAAATGCCCCCTGAACCAATGATCGGAAGTTTTCCTTCGGTCTGGCGATAGATCTGGCGAATAATCTCCGTTGAACGGTCACGTAAAGGTTTACCGCTCAGACCACCCGTTTCCTTCGCATGTTGGTGGGAAAGTCCTGCACGACTGATGGTTGTGTTCGTTGCAATAATGCCTGCAACACCACTGTCTGCAATCGTGCGAACCATATATTCAAGTTCCTGATCATTCACATCTGGTGCGATTTTCACCAGCACGGATTTGATCGCTCCACCCGCTCGTGCATGCTGCACGTTCATCTCGTTCATGACCGCAGCGAGCAGTTCCTTCAATTCATTCCCATGTTGCAGATTACGCAAATCCGGTGTATTTGGTGAACTGATATTAACTACAAACAGGTCAGCATAATCGTATAGCGCCTGAATGCACTTCGAATAGTCCAGGTGAGCTTCTTCATTAGAAGTTGCCTTATTCTTGCCGATGTTAACAGCCACTGGAATGCGACGATCCTGAAGACGCGCCAACTCATCAGCCATGGCTTCCGCACCGAGATTGTTGAAGCCCATCCGGTTTACCAAAGCCTCATCTGGAGGTAAACGGAACAACCGTGGCTGATCGTTACCTGGTTGTGCAAGTGGCGTCACTGTTCCCACTTCCATGAATCCAAAACCAATGGAAGAAAAGCCCGTTACAGCCTGTCCGTTTTTGTCCAGACCCGCAGCCAGACCGACAGGTGTAGGGAAATGACACCCAAACATGTCAACAGCCAGATCAGACGTTTCACGAACGCCGTACATCACACGCAGCCCGGAAGGAACCGGACGGATACTGCCCACGCCACTAAGGCCGCCAATAATCAGATGATGGGCCTGTTCAGGGTCCATTTTGAACAACAAAGGTTTAGCAAGACTTCTGTATAACAAATCACTCACTCCGTTCTGGTCCGGTACGCCAAAAAGCCGTTTTCCGTCTTTTCATATGTAAAAAAACACTCTACACACAAGTCTATCTGTTTCTTATTAAAAAGGAAAGTAGTTTGCGCATAGACAGCACAAATCGAATGATGCAAAATGCTCACAAGAAATCCACCCGCCTACTGGAAATGACGAGTTGAATTCTTTACAATGAGAGCATGGTTACTCTATACCAGTTCTATTCCAATAAGGAGGAATAACTCATGGCTCCCAAACGTAAACCACCTGCATTACAGCAAAAGAAAGAAGAAGTGAATCGCAAAGCCATTGCATGGACAGCAGCCAGTGTAGGCGGCTTGATCATCATCATTGGTGCTCTTATCATTATTGCCAACATGTAGATGATTCAGGCTGATTCCATCTGATTCTACATATCCAGCAGATTAATTCAGCCAGTGATACGTTTTGTTCGGATTATTCTGCTTAGGAACAAGCGTATGCTGATAACGTTGCTTCGCTTCTGGAACAAGCGTTAGATCTGGCAGTACATCTTCTCCAATGCGTACCGGAGTGCCTTGCGGAGCGAGAGCGAATAACTCTTCTACATCTCCTGTACGCATTCTCACACATCCAAGGGACTCATCCAGTCCGATGCTGTCTGGCTCGTTGGTTCCATGGATGGCATAATTCGTATTCGAGAGTTGCATACCTCTGCTTCCGAACTCCCCGTTCGAGCGTCCATTCGGATTGACCACTTTATCTGTAATAACAAATGAACCCTCCGGTGTTCGATCACCGCCAAGTCCCACATCATACATACGAACAATGGTATCCCCACTGATTAATGCAAGTTTGTGTTTATCCTTATCAATGACAATCTCAAGTGGTTCCTGCAAAAAAGGCTGACCTCCCAGCGTATCTGCAAAAGCGGCATTGTTGCCTTGAGACGAATTCGAAGTCGTTGAACCATTCTCTTGACCACTCGAATCGCTTTTTCCTTCCTGTGCCTTTCCTTGATGCAAAGCTAATAGCTTCGGAAACATCTCGGTCATACCTGGCGCAGTTTCTCCCAGAATATTATTCGGAAATGGCTGGGCCATTTGCGTTACACTCTTGGGCCAAGCGTTATTTTTTTTGCGATAGGCAACGATCGCACTTGATAATGATGCAGCGGCTTCCTGCTTGGCGGTCCACGCCAAGGCCATCTTTTTGATTTTCGGCGTGACTTCAGGAGGTTCACAGTTACATTGCTTGGCATCATAACTCTGTGCTGTTAATTTCCCGCTTGTATTGGTTTGTACTATGTATTTCACAGGCATATTTCGCTTCCATAAAGACCAGTCATCCGAGGTTTGCATACCCAGTACAGCGGAAGTCTCTACTTTCGGACCTGATCCGGACCAGGCAGCTGCGAGCGCAGCCTCGCCATGGTTGCCTCCACCAAATGCCGCAGCGGTGAACACATTACTTGGCGCAATGGATGCAGTCCCAGTCTGTTTATCCGCCTCTACAGGCGCTGCGATGTCATCTGTGGATTCCAGTGCTGCTGACAGTGCGTCAGCTGCTTCACGACTGAAGCCCGGAGCGTCCGCAGGTGGCAGACCTGCCAGCACAAGCAGCATTAACAACGTAAGCCACATTTTGCGTCTACGTTGTTTTTTCTCCTTTTGCTCAGACATCTCCACCAGTTTCTCCTGATAGTCCACCCAGATGTCAGCTGGAGCTTTACTACGTTCAAATGCTTCGTAAACCTCGCCCGCTTGCTGGAAACAATAGTTGGCTTTCGCCTCCTGACCTTCGCCCAAGTACTCCTTTCCAAGCAAGTACCAAGCCATTTTGTTTTCGGGATGTTTCTTGACATATGTTCTTAGATGAGTATTTTGCATCCGATCCTCCACTATTTCGCCTTTTACGTATATCATTATATATCGGCATAATCAGGCGTTAAATCCATAGGACTTCAGTACCCGGTGAAAAAAATGAGTTTTCGACAATGTTCGTCCTTGATCATAGATCATATGTTTACAGTTTAATCGAGTCATAAAAAAAGCACCCTCCCTTGTCGTTAAGACAAAAGAAAGTGCTCTGTGTTCATAGGAGAATAATTAGCCTTCTTTATTGAAAGGCTCGTCCGCTACTTTGATGGAATCTGTAGGGCAGCCATCACATGCATCCTGCATATCGTCAAACAAATCGTCTGGAATAGCTTTGACACCATGGTTAGCATCTCCGTCAAAGATAACTTCTGCCAAACCTTCATCATCGTAGTCGTAGATGTCTGGAGCCGTTGCTCCACAAGCGCCACATGCGATGCATGTGTCTTTTTCAACCCAAGTATATTTACTCATTTACATTCTCTCCTCCTAAAATTCGAAACGTACAGTGTTTTTATCTAGAAACATATTAATACAAAGTAAGAATAATTACAAATCATTTTCCAACCACAAGTCTCTATTATCCCTTATTTAATCAAGACTTTGCAAGTTATCTTTTTGCAGGGAAGTGCCACGCACTTTATGATTGCGAAGCAGCACGGAAGGATCGTCCCCAAGCATGCCTGCGGTCACAACAGCATTCTCACCAAATTTATCACGTAACTGATCCATAATGCGAATCAGATTGTCCTTCTTGGGCTTCTGCTCATATTCGAACAAGTCCATCTGCACAGCGGATTCTTCTCTTGGAATCAGGTTTTGGAGTGTCACACCAAGCATACGTACAGGCTTGCCACTGCCCCAATGCTTCGCAAATAATTGACAGGCTTCACGATAGATGACCGATGCATCCTCCGTTGGTACTTCCATCAAACGTGATCGGGTGATCGTCTTCATATCCGGTGTCCGAATCGTAATCTGAATACCCTGGCTAAACATTTCGTGCTTGCGCAATCTTCTGGCTACCTGGTCACTTATATTAAGGAAAACCCGATGAATATCATTCACATCTGATACATCCGCCGGTAAAGTAGTCGTATGCCCAATGGATTTATTGGCTTCCCGTTCAGCGTGAACCGCGGAATGGTTAATGCCATTCGCAGAATTTTTGAGCCACGCTCCATTGACTCCGAATAGTTCGGTCAACATGTTTTCATCCGATTTGGCCAGTTGACCAATCGTTTCAATGCCCAATTTTTTCAGCTTTTCAGCCGTCTTTTTACCAATGCCAAACATTTCGTTACATGGCCTGTGCCAAAGAATCCGAGGTACATCCCTCATCCGTAAAATGGAGATACCGTTCGGTTTTTTCAGATCTGAAGCCATTTTCGCCAATAACTTGTTGGGTGCAATGCCAATGGAACAAGGAAGCCCCAACTCATCCTTAATTCTACGCTGAATGCTCTCCGCAATCTCCATTGGATTTCCGAATTGCCTCGAACCTGTAATATCAAGATAACACTCATCAATGGACGTCGCCTCAAGTAGAGGGGTATAACTATACGCAATTTGCATGAAGTTTCTTGAATATTTGCGATATAAATGAAAATCAGGACGAATCACAATGAGATCAGGGCACTTCTTCATGGCTTGGTTTACAACCATACCTGTTGAGATCCCTCGGTTACGGGCGGTATATGAGCAGGTGACAATTACACCCTTGCGCAGTTCACTGCTGCCCGCAACGGCTGTTGCTTTTCCTTTATATAGATCCGGTTCCTCCGCTTCATGTACAGAGCAGTAGAAAGCATTCATATCCACATGCAGAATCACCCGTCCGGCAGTAGGGTAATATTGATTCACATTCGCTGGAGGATTGCCCTCTGAAGACATCATGAACCCCCGCCCTTTCATGCACACTAATTAATGAAACGTAATTCGCTTTCTTCTATAGTATATCAAACCCGTTATGTAAATTCAGTCACGGGCTTTTATTTTCTGCGAGAATTGATTAAAGATCGAATAATCAGCCAACCAACACTCACAAAAAGAACCAGAGTGATCAGGGCAATAATTGTATTTTCCCATAAAAAAGTCAAAATCAACCCTCCTTTTCTTCCATATATTCCAATTAAAACTCAATAATAGATTATAACATACATCCGGATTATGATTAACATCCTTCTTTTTTCTCTAAAATCCGTTAATTGTTACATGATACTGCGAATTCTATGTAGCATTTGGCTATAATGGTGCTATAATAATTAATTATACAAATTGACGACTTTAGGACAAATCAGCGCATTGAGTTTAACACAGTGTAGCGTTGCCGAATCGAAGGATTCGTCCACTAACGTACTTAACAGCTTTTCCCAACTTACAATCCAAACTTTTAAAAAAGCGCTTTATCTCAAAGGAGGATCTTCATGTCAAAGGCCATTTCCATCTTCGATACGACTTTACGTGACGGCACACAAGGGGAGGGTGTCAGCTTATCGGCAGACGACAAACTCAAAATTGCCAAAAAGCTTGATGACCTGGGTGTCCATTATATTGAAGGCGGAATTCCAGGCAGCAATACCAAGGACATTGAGTTTTTCAAAAGAGTCAAGGAATTGAACCTGAACGCAAAGGTCGTTGCTTTTGGCAGTACACGCCGTAAAGGCAGCATCGCTAGTGAAGATGCCAACCTGAAGCGCATGATCGAATCGGGCGCGCAGGCTGCCACCCTCGTCGGTAAGTCATGGGACTTCCATGTGCATACGGCTTTGCAGACCACACTCGAAGAAAACTTATCCATGATCTATGATTCCATTGCCTATCTGAAACAGAATGGTATGGAAGTGATCTTCGATGCTGAACACTTCTTTGACGGATTCAAACATAATCCCGAGTATGCTCAAGCTGTCTTGACCAAGGCTCATGAGGCTGGAGCGGACTGGCTAGTCATGTGTGATACCAATGGCGGAACGATGCCGAACGAGGTGCACGAGATCGTATCTACACTGCACAGAAGCCTTCCTCATGCACAGCTCGGCATTCATACACACAATGATTGTGAACTGGCTGTAGCTAATACACTCAGCGCTGTACAAGCCGGAGCTCGTCAGGTTCAAGGAACGATGAACGGGTATGGAGAGCGTTGCGGCAATGCCAATCTTGCTTCCATTATTCCGAACCTGCAACTGAAGCTTGGCTATGAATGTGTTACGGAAGATTCAATGAGACAACTTACGAATGTGGCCCGTTATGTCAGCGAGATTGCCAACGTAAATATGCCGATTAATCAGCCTTATGTCGGTAATGCTGCTTTTGCTCACAAAGGTGGTATTCACGTCTCTGCTATCTTGCGGGATTCACGTACCTACGAACATATTGTGCCTGAACTGGTCGGTAACAAACAGCGTGTGCTGGTTTCGGAACTTGCTGGACAAAGTAACATCGTGTCCAAAGCACAGGAATTGGGTCTTGAGTTTGATCCAAGCAGTGCCAATTCACGTCAGATTATTGAGAAAATCAAAGATCTGGAGCATCAGGGTTACCAGTTCGAAGGTGCAGATGCTTCGCTTGAATTGTTAATTCGTGAAGCGAACGGTGACATGAAAGAATTGTTCACTTTCGAATCATTCAAAATGCTTGTGGAGAAAACGGCAGGCAAATCCGTTGTTTCTGAAGCTTTTGTCAAACTTAATGTCGCTGGAACAAGTGTCTATACCGCTGCTGAAGGAAACGGTCCGGTGAATGCACTCGATAACGCGCTTCGGAAAGCGCTGGTGCAATACTTCCCTTCACTCGCCAACATGCATCTGTCTGACTATAAAGTGCGTGTACTGGATGAGAAGGATGCCACAGCTGCCAAAGTTCGTGTATTGATCGAATCCAAAAATACAGAGAACACATGGAATACTGTTGGTGTATCCGAGAACGTGATTGAAGCAAGTTGGGAAGCTCTTGTGCACAGTTTCCGCTATGCGTTACTTCAAGAAAAATTGCAGGATGAGCCGGGTACACTCCCTGTTCCTGCTCACGGGTTAAGCAACCACTAAAGCTTATTTCCCGGAAAATAAAAGGAAGCCTCTGTATCCATGAATCATGGGTAACAGAGGCTCTTTATTTTAAGTGAAAACTAGTTTGCGACAAGCTCTTTAATTTTGCGTTCCAACTCTTTTTCAGGCAAAATACCCAAGATTATCTCCTGTATAACCCCTCTGGAGTCAATTAGAACATTCGTCGGAAAAGCCACTCCGTTATATTGAGCATACACAGTCCCCTTCTCATCCAAGGGAATAGGGAACTTCAGTTGGTACTCATCCACAAAAGCTTTGGCATCCTTCAGTTTATCGTAAGATGTTACGTTAACGCCATACAGATCAAGCTTATCCTTGTATTTCGCAGCCATTCTATTCAGTTCCGGAGCTTCCTGCTTACATGGCTCACACCAGGATGCCCAGAAGCTGACGAACGTGGCCTTATCTTTGGCGCCACCTACACTGTACGTTTTCCCATCCATTGCTGTCAGAGAAAAAGCAGGTGCCAGAAGACCCGCACGTGGTCCCGTCTCTGTAGGTACAGGTTCATCCTGCTTAAATACAGTGGAAATTCCAACCTCTGTATTCCGTGCCATGGTAATGCTAACAAGCAATATAACACCGAGGAGTATGTATTTGTTTCGTTTCATAACCCGCCACCCTTTTATATAATTAGCCTATTGAAACTGAAACCATAATTTCTGTGCATGCTAAATGTTGATCACGCTCTATGACAGTTCATTAAAACATGATTCCCAAATGTTCTCTTTAATATTGTACCCTTTTCCTTTAAAATTTTACAATCCGAAGCACACAAAATAAAATGAAAAAGGACTCCTGCCTAAGCAGGAGCCAAAGAGAGAGGGGTGAATACAAATGGCAGCACTTCACGGGCAGCAAAACGTCTTCTACATCCCTTCTTCCGTAGAAAAAGAGATGTCAAAGCACATGTTCCTTTCACTGCCGCAAGAAGCCTGCGGGGTTTTGCTGGGTGAAACCGCAGCGGGCGGCATACGAATCAGTCGGTTTCAGCCCATTCGTAACGTAGCACCTGACCCGCTGCACCATTTTGCACTGGACGATGCCGAATGGATTCGGTGCGTATTCTCCGAACCTAAGCTCATTGGCATCTTCCATTCTCATCCGCATACAAGGCCCGTTCCATCCGTAGAGGACATCCAAGCGCTTCCGGTCTTTGCCGGTTTACTCCAGATGTACCTCATCGGCTCACCTGACCTTACGATCGGATTACGATCTCACATGCATCTGAACGGTTATCAGATTGAATCCTCGAAGGTACAACAAGATCAGTCACACCATATTGTCCCTTCGTACAATCTGCTTCCCATTCCATTATGCGTGACTTAACTGGGTATACAGATCCCCCAAGGTCTCCACATTTTTACGAGTCATGTCCTCCAGGTAGCAGGACCATAACTGTGCAGTCATTTTCGAATCTTCCAGCGCATGGTGACGTCCATAGATTGGAATACCTCTGGATTCCAGCAATTCATCCAGACCGTACCCTGGCCTGCTTGGTTCAAGCCAGCGGGCCAACATCATCGTATCGATTAAACGATGCGTCAACCTTACCTTGGAAGTCCGCCACAGAGCTGCATTCAGAAAGGCTCGGTCATGCGCACTTGCGTGTGCAATCAGAACATTTCCGCCTACAAAAGACATGAAATCATGCAGCCCCTCCAGCAAAGTTGGTGCGTCCAGCGTCATCTGTTGTGTAATGCCCGTCAGTTCAGTAATATGTTCCGGTACCGCAGTCTTGGACTGTACCACCGTATAGAACTGTTCTCCTTCCAGCACTACACCACCATGTATACGGACTGCACCAAATGAGATAATCTCATCCCCATGCTGGGGAGAGAAACCCGTCGTTTCCAGATCAAATACAACCGCGTCCAACTCATTTAGAGGTGTATGCAGCACTTCAGGTCGGCGCTGTTCTCTCATCATTGAGCGGATAAACGCCATGTGTTGCGCCGTAGGGGCTCCCATAATGGAAGCGATGGCGGAAGGAACCCCTCCCTGACGCAGCGAATTCCAGAATCCTGTATTGCCCCTTACCGGCTCTCTCATGGACGTCTCCTTTCTGCAAAACGCAACTGTCTTTGCAAAGCTCGATGCACTCTTCGTACCAAGCCGAGCGTATCCCTGAGCTCATAATGAATCTGTTTTTGTTTCATCTGCTTCTCATCCAGGAACCCACTGCTATGCTGCAAGTCACGTTGGATGATAACTGGTGTACTTCTACGAAATTTCAGAGCAGCAATGAAGGCCCGCTGGCATGCATCCAGTAATGTAAACGGAACAGCCTCAAGGGATGTCAGTCTCTCCATTCTTTTTAACGTAGACGACTCCTTGATCCCATGTTGCAGAGCCAAATAACGGGCACTGTTCACCAGCGGAATATACAAGCCATACTTAACATCAAATCCGCCTGCATGTTCACCGAATCGCTCTGTGACCACACGACCAAGTACATTTAATGTCGCTTTGTGTTTAACCGTATTGCGAAGAACTGCATCCGAAAGTTCAGGAACCAGTCTAAACTGTTCATAAAAACTCGTGATCCATTCCTCTGCCAAGCTTTGCTCCCCTGCAACAAAACGCATGTCTGAAGCAATGATCAGATTACGAACGGGCTCCCAATTCAGATCCGAGCTCCAATCTGCTAATTGTTGCTCCCATGACGCCAGCGTTTTTCTCCAGAGCGGCTCTGAGCACATGACTTTGCCTTCGCACTTGGCGTAACCAAGTTCTTCCAACATATCCGTCATTCGCTGTCCGAGCTGCGCAAAATACTTCTCTTTATCTTCATGCGGAGTATCGCTAATGATCATGCCATTATCCTGATCACTCCATAATGTTGCTTCTTCCCTGCCCGAACTGCCAAATACGATAAAGGCATAGGGGACGGGAGGTTGGCCGAAGCCTTCCTCAACCATCCCCTGAATGCATAACTCTACTGCTTTCCGTGCAATCCGGTCATGCAGTTCATTTACCGTTTGGTACCACTCGATCGGCGACAAGGAAGCGGACAACAATTCCTGGAGCTCGTTCTGTAATATCACACGTGCCTGGCGCAGTTCTTGAGAAGACACCGCACCATCGATTCCCTGATAAGACCAGGAATAGTTTGTATACGAGATAGGTTCCATCATGTCCAGCCTCCTTGAAGCATGTATCAGCATTAATCACCTCAGGAGCTGAACGTACCACCATTGGATTTAGAATCTACATTTTTCATTTGTTCAGGGTATCCGTAAGTACCGTGCTCACTGATATCCAGACCCATTGTTTCTTCTTCTTCAGTAACACGGATGCCCATGATCGCTTTCATTCCGCCCAGGATAATGAAGGACATTACCAGTACGAAGGCAAAAGCACCTGCCAGACCAAGAAGCTGTACGCCCAATTGGTGGAATCCACCGCCATAGAACAGACCCGCTTGACCTACACCCGCATGCTCAGCAAGTTCTGGTGTAGCGAACAAACCTGTGGAGATTGCTCCCCACATACCAGCAACACCGTGTACGGAGAAAGCGTAGATTGGATCGTCGATTCCTTTACGATCGAAGTACTGTGCTGTGAAGAATGTGATAACACCAGCCAAAGCACCGATAACCAGAGCTGCCCAAGGTTCAACGAAGGCACAAGCACCTGTAATTGCAACGAGTGCCGCAAGCACACCGTTCAACATGCTAGGAATATCGGACTTGCCAAGAACTGCCCATGAAATCAACAGTGCAGCAACACCACCTGCTGCAGCAGCTACGTTAGTAGTCAATGCAACATAACCAAAGAATCCATCGTCCAAGGCAGTTAACGTACTACCTGGGTTAAATCCGAACCAACCGATCCAGAGGATAATTACCCCGAGTACGGAATACACTTGGTTGTGACCTGGAATGATGTTAGGTTTGCCGTCTTTGTTGTACTTACCAATACGTGGTTTCAACAAGATGGTCGCTACCAAAGCTGCAGTCGCACCAGTCAAGTGAACAACCGTCGATCCTGCAAAGTCTTGCATACCCAGCTCAGCCAACCAGCCGCCGCCCCATACCCAGTGAGCAACAACCGGATACATGATAATGGTATAAAGTGTACCGAAAACAATATATACGCTCATCTTTGCACGTTCAGCCATACCACCGCAGGCAATGGCCAGAGATACCGCCGCAAAAGCGAGGTGGAATACGAATTTAACAGTCAGTGGAACATCGGAGAAAGCCAGTGATTCGAAGGAAGCAGCCATCTTGTCACCGCTCAGGAAGAATCCTGTTGTTCCAAAGAAGCTGTTACCATTACCGAAACCAAGACCGAAGCCCAAAGCCCAGAAGGCAATAACTGAAATTCCCAATGTCAGGATGGTCTTACCCGCAATGTGTCCTGCATTCTTCATTCGTGTTGAACCCGCTTCAAGTAAAGCAAATCCCCCTTGCATCAAGAACACTAGTACAACAGCCAGAAACGTAAAGGCTGAGTTCAAACCACTTTGAAGTTCAATGTTAGTCGGCCCCTCCGCAGCTGCGAATGCACTGACCGGAAAAGCG
Source organism: Paenibacillus amylolyticus (assembly GCF_001570725.1). Taxonomy (GTDB): domain Bacteria; phylum Bacillota; class Bacilli; order Paenibacillales; family Paenibacillaceae; genus Paenibacillus; species Paenibacillus amylolyticus_A. The sequence goes on along the minus strand of NZ_BCNV01000001.1, from coordinate 952,069 downwards.
AATAAAGTAAGCATTACTAACACGGAAACCAACCATTTCTTTCTCATATACCCCACTCCCTCTTATGTTAAGTTTCTTCACATATCGTGAAACTCTTAATGTCATTATAAGCAGAAGAGAGGAAAGTTGACAAGAGTATTTTCATCAAATCTGAAAATTATTTCTGGGAATAAAGTCATGCGTCTTTTTCTTGCACTTAAGTACATAATCACATTCTATGAGCACATAGATATAGAAATGAAGTATGCTGATTACCAAAGCATAACGTTTGACTGTACGGTTAAAGATCATGTATCATACTTATTAGTAAGAAAAATTGGGCGTAGTATATAAATTCGCAAGCGGAAACTACAATTCCCTACATTTGAACTTGCAAGCGAGGTGAATATCATTGGGGATATGAAACTTTTTCGGATTGGCGAACTTGCCAAGACCGCTGGTGTTAGTGAACGGACGATTGATTATTACACGAAGCTTGGACTGATCGCTCCCGAAGAACGTACACAAAAAAATTATCGTCTCTATAGTAATGAAACTTTAACCAGGCTTGAACGTATTGTACAGATGAAACAAGAGAAGTATAGTCTCGACGAGATTAAGCAATCTCTTGAGAAGTGGCGTCTGGTTAGTACGGAAGAACAAGTTGCCAGCAAATTGACAACATTGGAGCTTCATGTGCAACAACTTGAGCGAGAGGTTAACGAACTCAAACCGCTACTCGGGGAGATGAAACCTGTACAAGCACGCAAGATGATGGCAGGACTACTTACCAAAAGTGCCGGTACAATGGAGGCACTGAAAATCTTGCTTGAGAACACCATGATGTAGCTTATTATTAGAAAGCGGAGGAATGAATATGAGTTTTAATAACGGTATGTTCGTATTGATCATTATCGCCTTTTTGCTCTCTTTATGGGCGCAATTTCGCGTTAAAGGTACTTTCAGACGTTGGTCAGAGGTACCGAACCAGAATGGAATCACCGGCTACGATGCAGCTCGCCAGATGCTTGACGCTAACGGCCTGCATGATGTTCCAATTGAGCCAGTACGTGGCACACTGTCTGATCACTACGATCCGATCAATCGGGTTGTACGCTTATCGGAACCAGTATATTATGAAAACTCAATCTCAGCTGTTTCGGTAGCGTGTCATGAAGTTGGTCACGCCATTCAGCATAAAGAAAGTTATCCCATGCTGGCACTGCGTCACCGGATCTTCCCAATTGTGAACTTTGCATCCGGATTAGCTCCGTTCTTGCTGATTGCAGGATTCCTCTTCAATGCCATGAACCTTGTAGGTATCGGTATCATCTTCTTCTCCGTAACTGTCGCGTTCCAACTTATCACATTGCCGGTTGAGTTTAACGCCAGCAATCGCGCAAGAGAAATTATGGTATCTGAAGGTTATATCCGCAATGAAGAAGAAAAAGGTGTTGCTAAAGTCCTGAATGCCGCAGCTTTGACTTATGTCGCTGCAGCCTTGATCTCACTGCTTGAATTGATCCGTTACATCGGAATCTTCAACAATCGCGATTAATTTCAATCTCCATAACACAAAAACAATACCCCACCGTTAATCGGATGGGGTATTGTTTTGTTGTAAACCGAAATAATGAAGCAAGAATGAACGAAAGGACTGGGCAACTAGCGGCAGTTTGTCATCTGCACGGTGAATTAACCCGATGGTGCGTGTTACTTTGGGATGAGAGATGGCCACATGTGCCGGCTGCAAGGGGTTCGTCTGGAATAACGCCATCTCAGGCAACAGACTGACCCCCATGCCCGCAGCGACCAATCCACGGATCGTGTCGGTCTCTTCACCTTCAAAAGCGATCTTGGGTGTAAAACCGGCTTCCAGACATGCATGCCACACAATAGGACGAAGAGAATAACCTTTGCTGAATAATACGAACTTATCATCCTTGAGCTGTTCGAGCGCAATCGTCTCCTCACCAGCTAACGGATGATTCGGAGGAAGAATGGCATGTAACTCTTCCGTGAGTACAATATCCCCATCCACTTGATCATGCTTCTCCGGAAAAGGAGATATGAATGCCAAGTCTACCTCTCCTGATAACACATCACGAATGAGTGTAGGAAACATCCCTTGCTTGAATCTGAACTTTACGTTAGGATAACGCTGACGGAAAGCAGCCACAACGGAAGGAATGAGATGAATCCCCAGGCTATGCGGAAATCCAATTCGAATCTCCCCATGCTCAGGGTCCAGAAACTCATGAACTTCCCCGACCGCCTTATCCAGATCTTTCAATATGCCTTCAATCCGTTTGCAAAAAAGCTGTCCCACTGCAGTCAACTGCAAGTTTCGCCCCTTTTGCATAAAAAGATCCACGCCCAGCTCTTCTTCCAGCTGATGAATCTGACGACTCACCGCCGACTGTGCCACATGCAACTCTTCAGCAGCCTGTGTTACATGTTCCTTCTGTGCCACTTTCAAAAAGTAATGCAACTGTCTTAATTCCACTCGCCTGATCGCTCCAATCTGTTATACCCTACTTATCCTTGATTGCATTCCATCTTGAGAACGTTCTGACTACCGCTTTAAACTGCGGGGTTTCCACAATCTGATCAACAGTCCATAAATAAAGAATCCACCCAGCAATCCGCCTAAATGAGCCATCCAGTTGATGCCTGACATGGCGAAGGAGAATATAATCCCGAACACAAGCAGAGTGTACATCGTTTTGCGCGAAGCCTCATCCATCATGGTGCGCTGGAACAGCGCGACATACAGGAATGCACCATAGACGGCATAGATCGCTCCTGAAGCACCTACCGAGATGGTGATGCTCCCAATCGAGTTGTACCAAGCAACAGCAAGAATATTACCCAATATGCCGCCACCCAGATACAAGACACCATACCTTACCGACCCTAGCAGTCGCTCCATTGGTGGTGCAAACACAATTAAGGCAAAACTGTTAAACAATAAATGACTGAAGCCCGCATGCAGAAAGATGGATGTAATGTAACGCCACCACTCATCTGCGAACAGTTCATAATTCGTGAGTGCCCCAAATTTCAGCAGCACCATATTGTTCGTTGATCCACCGTTCACCGTTAACACAATGAACATGACTACATTGGCAATTAAAAAAAGCGACGTCAAAGGGAAATACTTCAGATAACCTTTCCAGTTCTCATAGCGAATAAATATCATAAATTTCTTCTTTCACTCCACCCTGTTCAGATCGGACTTACATCTCTGATCCATCGTAATGGTACATGCCCGAATTGGACAATGCCTTTCATAAAAGATTATAATGGATTTTGGCACGGATCACCAATTTATAAGGAGGAACATTATTATGACACAAGAACGTACTGGCGCAGCCACATTTAAGGGCAACCCTATTACATTGATCGGACCCGAATTGAAAGTGGGCGATCAAGCACCCGATTTCACACTGAGCAAGAACCTGGTTGAAGATGCATCCCTGAAAGACTTCGCAGGCAAAATCAAATTAATCAGCGTTGTTCCTTCCCTGGATACTGGCGTATGCGATGCGCAAACTCGTCGTTTCAATGTTGAAGCTGGAGAACTCGGAGACAATGTTGTTGTCTTGACAGTAAGTGTTGACCTTCCGTTCGCTCAAGCCCGTTGGTGCGGAGCAGCTGGCGTTGACCACGTAGTAACATTGTCAGACTACAAAACACGTTCTTTCGGTGAAGACTATGGCGTTCTGATCAAAGAATTCCAGTTGGACATGCGATCCATTTTTGTGGTGGATGCTGAAGACCGGATTACATATGTGGAGTATCTGCCTGAAATGACAGACTCCCCTAACTTCGAGCAAGCGATTGCTGCTGTAAAAGCTTTGCTGTAGAAGTTATCATACGTTCAGAACAAAAGCGAGGAAGGTTAACCTTCTCTCGCTTTTTGTTATTCATCATCTATTTCAATCATTTGCTTTATACTTGCTCAGCTTTTTATCCAGTACAGAGAATAAGTTCATAATCGTCCGATAGTTAGAGCCCAAGTCTCCAAGTGAACCACGGGAAGCAGAATACATATCCACCGCACTGCGAACAGGACTTACCGAGATAATGGAAACTGTAATGTCCATCGTCCGTCCAAAGGTAGTCCGCTTCTCCAGTATAACTTCTCCAACAGAAGGCACTTCGTGCAGCACTTTATACCCTGGAATCTTTTTGAGTGTCGAAGAAACCTCTTCCCAGGCTCTGTCTTTGGATAAGTTATAGTACCGTGTTTTTAATTTGGGATCCTTGGCTCGATCGCTGGTTCCCTCCATGCTGCGGATGATACCGACGAGCGTTCTCTTTAAGGTCAAGACCCTTCCTCCTTTGAATGTAACCGTTCCATTTATGTATCTTAGTGTAACATTGTTCAAGTAGTAACAAAAGGGTAAGCATCATATTTATCACAAAACCAATCAAAACCATTCATCACAACATAAAAACACCCTGAAATTCCTTCAAAAGAGGAAAAGTCAGGGTGCTGTACATGAAAATTTAGGAACCCGCCTATGCCGTCCGGCTACATTGTCTTATGAACCTGCTTGGCAGGTGGGTGACCGCAAAAATGCTTTTTGAAGTCCCCATGTCGTATAGACAGGGCTTTTCAGTAACATTCTGTGTTGATCTCCCGAAGACATCATCATTGGTTCAAAACAACGAATAACCGAAACGTACATCGCAGGATGTACAATTATTATATCCCTAACTGTGTAAAAAGTAAATGGCGATCCATCATGTTTTATTTTTGCAGTGTAATGTTTTTGTCGTCTGATGACTCAGATGCTTCACCGTTCTCTGCTGATTTCTCAGCCAGCGCAGCGGCTTCCTCTTCTTCTTTCTTCAACTGCATCTTCTCCATCTGCTCCTGCATTTTGTTGAAAGTTGCGTAGAAGTTAAAGAAAGCAAACCAGGCGATGATACTAATAATGAAGAAGATGAACAAGACCGGATAACGGAAACCGATGTAGAACAACAATCCGCTTCCCAGCAATGTGGAGAATACACGGAAAGGTCTGATCAGCGTTAGCAATACCGCATTTTTGATAATGAGCCCGATGGACATATGGTAGTGTACAACCATCGAGAAAAAGTTAAAGAGTGATACAAATAACAAGAGAAGCAGCACAAGCATAATGATTCCCACGAGCTGCATGTTGCGGAACTGCGTCATGTACACCGTATAATCCAGATACATAATCGCGAACAGCAGCGTGTAAAAAATGCCTCCAATCAAACTTTGCTTGTAGTTTTCCTTGTAACCTACAAAGAAAGTACGGAAGATCGGCACATCCGTGTCGCCCATATTCCATTTACGAACAACCGTAAACAGCGCCGAAGTCGCCGGGAACAGTGTAAGCGGTGCCACAATGGCTATAGCCCAGTTCATTTGCAATGATTCGTTGGCGAGGTTCTGCTGCATCACGAGCAGTTTCATAATCAAGAAAAACAAGAACGGAGACGAACAAATAGCCCACAACAGATTGGTTGCGGCCAGTCTCGTAATCCACTCTGTAAGCCGGTAGATCCCACCCATAGCTCCTTTAAATTCCAAACATTTCTCCTCCTCCGCAGCCTTGCGTATTACCTGAAGTCTAATATTAATATACCTTATTATAGATAGGAAAAGCCAGTACTTCCCGAAAAGAGATCAGCTATGCCCTTGACCAGCGCTTTTGATAGTGAGCAAAAGACAGAACAACCTTTTGAAAATAAAAAAATGGAGCAGTTGCCTGCTCCATTTTCCAGTTCATACGTTTATATTACTCGAAAGAAGAATCTTTCGCTGGACGACGTCCTTCGTTGTTGCTTGGACGCGGTTTGCGGTCACGGTTGTAACCACCTTCTCTGCTTCCACCGCCAGTGCTGCTGCCGCTGTTACGATCACGGTTGTAGCCACCACGTCCGCCGCCACTGCTGTTGCGATCACGGTTGTAGCCACCACCACTGCCGCTACCACTGCTGCGGTTACCGCTGTAGCCAGATGGTTTACGTCCGCCTGAGCGAACATCCGGTTTACGACGCTTAGCACGGATCGGATCTTCAGGAGTAAGGTCAACTTGAGCGTCTTTTTTGTCACCTGTCAGGAGCTTCAGAGCAGCCGACAACAGTTGAACAGAATCATATTGCTCAAGCATTTGAATCGCGATACCTTTGTATTCGTTCAGTTCGCCAGATTGTACGATTTCCAGCAAGCGCTCTGCCGTCAAACGTTGTTTGCCTTCAACCGCTTCTGCCATTGTTGGCAGTGGTTTACGTGGAATACGGTGACGTGTTACACGCTCGATGAAGTGCAAGTGATCAATCTCACGCGGTGTAACGAAGGACCATGCAGCACCCTCTTTACCTGCACGACCTGTACGACCGATACGGTGAACATAGCTCTCCGGATCTTGCGGAAGGTCAAAGTTTACAACGTGAGTTACGCCGGATACATCGAGACCACGTGCAGCTACGTCTGTTGCAACGAGTACATCAATGCTACCGTCACGGAACTTACGCATTACTGTATCACGTTGGTTCTGGGAAAGGTCACCATGGAGACCATCAGCAGAATATCCACGTTTTTGCAAAGCTTCAGCCAATTCATCAACACGACGTTTAGTACGTCCGAATACGATCGCCAGTTCAGGAGATTCCATATCCAGCAAACGGCTAAGTGCTTCGAATTTTTGACGCTCAGGTACTTCAATGTAAGCTTGGTCGATCAATGGCGCACTAACTTGTTTAGGAATTACAGATACGTGCTCAGGATTGTTCAAGAATTGTTGAGCCAATTTTTGAATGTTAGGAGGCATTGTTGCTGAGAACAGCATCGTTTGACGCTCGTCTGGTACTTGTTTCAGGATAGATTGAATATCCTCCATGAAACCCATGTCGAGCATTTCATCTGCTTCATCCAATACAACAGTTTGTACATCATCAAGTTTGATTGTTTTGCGGTTGATGTGGTCAAGGAGACGTCCAGGTGTACCAATGATAATCTGTGGTTTTCTTTTCAGTGCACGAATCTGACGAACGATATCTTGTCCGCCGTAGATTGGCAGGGAGCGCAGACCTTTGAAGCGAGTAAGTTTTTCGATCTCTTCAGCAACTTGGATTGCAAGTTCACGTGTAGGTGCCATAATGAGGGCGCGGATTTTTTCGTCACTTTTCGTGATTTTGCTGATCAACGGAATACCGAATGCAGCTGTTTTACCCGTACCCGTTTGTGCTTGACCAATCAAGTCTCTGCCTTCGAGTGCCAAAGGAATCGCTTTGGATTGGATCGGTGTTGCTTCTTCAAACCCGAGCTCAGTGATGGCTTGCAGCACCAGTGGTTCAAGATTGAAATCTGTGAAGTTTAAATTTGTCAAAATTATTCATGCTCCTTTTATATGGTGGACATGGTGGACAATCCACTTTGTTGTCTGTATTCTTAAGTAGCGTTAATATTTATAGGGTATCCCAACTGGGCGAATTATTTTCACGAACGATTATAATTCCATGAATGGGTCCCCAATATAAGACTAAAACTACATACATGTGTTTGAAACATTTCAAATTAAATCGTTCCATTTGGGAAAAGTTTCCTACTCAAGAATATCCACAAATCATTATATCACAAAACAATTCAAGATTACCAGCAATCTGGTTTTAAATATAAATGAGGTGATTAAATTGCCCAAAATAATTTGGCACTCTTTAGTGATCATTTTGGGTGCTGCAGCTATTGCCTGCGGCTTTAACTGGTTTTTGGTCCCCCATCAGCTTTTAAGCGGCGGGGTGTCCGGTATTTCAATGCTTCTGGGTTATTTTACAACGTTGAATCTTAGTATAATGTATTTTGTTCTTAACATTCCCCTGCTCATTGCAGGTTGGTTTATTCTTGGACGTCGTTTCATTACATTAAGTATTCTCTCGGTAGCAGCCACTTCTTGGTTCATCGCGCTTCTGCCTGTTTTTGCTGTGGCTACAGACCCTTTGTTAAGCTCTGTATTTGGTGGTGTGCTTATTGGACTGGGCACTGGCGTTTCCTTCAGAGTCGGCGGCTCCACAGGCGGTCTGGACATTGTCGGTTCCATTTTCACACGTAATCGAGACTTTCCGATTGGTACAGTAATGGCCGGCATGAACGGTGCAATCATTTTGCTTGCAGGATATCTGAGTGATAACTGGAATATAGCTCTGGCCTCCATGGTATCCATCTATATTACAGGCAAGGTGCTGGATCTGATCCACATCAGTCACGTCAAAGTAACACTGTACATTATTACCAACGAAACCGAAGCCATGTTGGGAAAATTACTGGTTCGGCCTCGCGGAGTTACCAAAATCAAGACTCAAGGGGCATACACGGATATTGAAAAGGACATGCTCATGACCGTTACAACCCGTTACGAATTGGTTGAAATCAAACGTATTATCAAGGAAACAGATCCAAAAGCCTTTGTTAACATTGTGGAAACGGTTGGTGTTATGGGTTCATTCCGCAGAAGTTGAGACACATGTACGGTTAACAATTCACAACATTGTGGTATAATAACGGTGTACGGCTCCTAAATATGTTGTATAGCAGGTTCAACCCTTCAATTTTCACAGGCCATATGCTTTCCCGAATCGCGCCGAATGACTTACCATTTTGGAATTCGAGTAGGAAAGGGTGATTAATGTGGATATGGAAACGGTAAAACTGTTTGAGATTGTCAACAGATGGTGCCCGGAAATGCTCCCTTTCTTGAAACCGAATGAACTCGACTCACTGATTGTCCTCCGGGATGGGCTGGGCATCCTGGAACAGGGAGACGCAATGGAAATCATTCAGTACAGTATTTGTGAGCATCAAAATGAGATTTACATTCAATAATTTTTTAGATTGATCGCGCCGCTTCTTGCTGGGGATTTCCTCAGCAGGAAGCGGTTTTCATTTTTTCCATGTGTTTCATTACTTGATTAATATGGTTAAAAGCCCAGAGGCTTTAATGTATAATTCATACATGGAATGCACATAAGGGAGTGGAAATGAATGAACATGTTTTGGGCTTTACTGGCTATGGCCTTTGGAAGCTTTGGTGGTGCCCCCGCAGTGGCGGACCAGGGAAATCCCCAGTTCCAATCGTTAACCAACAGTTTCAACACCGCAATTATCCAATCTCAAAAAGATCAGGTCGTTATTGATGCCGATAATCCACCTGCCAAAATCGATCCACAACCTGACGCACCCGTGGTCAAAGGTATTTATGTAACGGCCTACAGCGCCGGCGGCGCACGTATGAATGAATTGCTGGATCTGACAGACAGTACAGAACTGAATGCCATGGTCATCGATATCAAAGACGATCTCGGATACATAACTTATCCCACAGAAAACAAAGCGCTACAGAAAATGGGCAAATCGCAACCCTTTATTCGCGATATCGATGCCTTGATGAAACGATTACAAAAACACGAGGTCTACCCCATTGCACGTGTCGTTGTATTCAAAGACACCATTCTTGCCAAGAAGAATCCAGAGCTTTCCTTCCGAAACAAGGATGGATCCGTTTGGGCGAATGGCAAGGGCGATAGCTTCGTGAATCCGTACAGCAAGGAAGTATGGGACTACAATATTGAGATTGCCAAGGAAGCGGCCAAACTTGGTTTCAAAGAGATACAGTTTGACTATGTTCGTTTCCCGGAAGGGTTCGAAACTCGTGCCGATGTACTGAAATATACCAAATCCGACAAGTCACGCGTCGATGTTGTGGCTGAATTCGTGCAATATGCACGTAAGGAACTGGCACCGCTAGGTGTTCGTGTCTCGGTTGATATTTTTGGTTATGCAGCTTCTGTACCTGCGGCTGAAGGTATTGGACAGGACTTTGTTAAAATATCGGAAAATGTGGATGTCATCTCACCCATGGTATACCCGAGTCACTATTCAACTGGCTGGTATGGGGTAAAGGACCCTGACAAAGATCCTTACACGACCATCAAGGGCTCGATGCAAGACACACACAAGAAACTGGACCCTACGAAGGATCTCAAACCCGTCATTCGTCCGTGGATCCAGGACTTCACAGCAAGCTGGCTGGGCAGTGGACATTATATCAAGTATGGCAAGAAACAAGTGGAGGACCAGATTAGAGCAATGAAAGACATGGATGTGCATGAATATCTGCTCTGGAATGCCTCCAACCGATACACGTCAGGTGTACAATATAAGTAATCCGCACTCTTTCATATTTCTGTATTCATCCAACCTTGTTCCGCTTGAAGCGGAGCGAGGTTTTTTTGGTGCTGATTTTTTTCTGTACACCCCTACTCTGCTTCTGTCCCTATTCAAACTCAACAAAATCCACTACAATAAATAGCTGTCCATATATGACACTTGGATGACATCTCTTTAGAATAGCGAGGCACTGCCAGTGAACATGAACACAACAAGCTTTTCACAAAAAGTGAAGCAATTCCTGATTATATTTTTGCCCATCTTCACCACTCAAATCGCCCTCTCGGCCATGTCGTTCTTCGACACGAATATGTCAGGCAAGTTTTCCCCGGCCGACCTTGCAGGCGTTGCAATCGGTACAAGTCTGTGGATGCCGGTTCAAACTGGACTAAGTGGGATTTTAATCGGTATAACACCTGTCGTTTCACATCTGTTAGGTTCCAAACGTAATGATCAGATCGGGTATAACGTCATACAGGCGTTGTATCTCGGAATTGCGGTCAGTCTCGTCGTTATCGGAGCTGGGGCGTTGTTACTTGGTCCTATACTAAACGGAATGCCTCTGGAACCCCGAGTTGCCCAAGTCGCCTTCTATTTTCTGTGTGCACTCGCTTTTGGCATTATCCCACTCTTCGGATATACGGTGCTGCGCAGCTTCATGGATGCACTCGGCCAGACGCGGACTACGATGTTCATTACGTTAGTCTCTCTCCCCGTTAACATCTTTTTGAATTATTTGCTGATATTCGGCCGTTGGGGTTTCCCTCAATTGGGCGGTGTTGGTGCTGGAGTCGCTACAGCTTGTACGTACTGGCTCATTTTTCTCATTAGTCTCTTTTTTGTGCATCGGGTCGAACCTTTCGCCAAATACGGTATTTTCCGTCAATGGACCCGTGTATCCTTGGCGAAGTGGAAAGAGTTACTCAAGATTGGTGTGCCGATTGGATTCGCGACTTTTTTTGAAACGTCCATCTTCGCTGCTGTAACTTTAATGATGAGCCGTTTTGACACCACAACGATCGCTGCCCATCAGGCGGCACTGAACTTCGCTTCTACGCTCTACATGTTGCCTGTGAGCATATGTATGGCTCTTACGATCCTTGTGGGCTTTGAAGCAGGTGCAGGACGTCTGAGAGACGCCAAACAATACAGCCTGCTTGGAATTGGTGGAGCCATCGGGCTTTCACTACTGACAGCTATTGTGTTGATTGTGTTTGGCGAACAGATTGCAGGCGTATATTCAAACGATCGAGAGGTCATTGCACTTACGCAACATTTCCTCATCTACGCGATCTTCTTTCAGATCTCGGATGCAATTGCCACACCGACCCAAGGAGCATTGCGTGGCTACAAAGATGTTAATCCCGCACTGATTATTACGTTCGTTGCGTATTGGATCATTGGTCTGCCTGTAGGTTATTTTACAGCTACGTATACTTCACTTGGCGCCTTTGGATATTGGATCGGACTCATTGCCGGGCTCGCTGTAGGAGCAACAGCGCTTCTCTGGAGACTCTTCCTGGTACAAAAACAAGCCGCACTCCGCAAGGCGTAGCATCGTTGTACTAAATCCTGAAAACAACAAAAAGAGCACAATCCTCGTCCATAGGGGATTGTGCTCTTTGCTTATGAATCGAATTATTGGGACAAACGTTGTGCAAGCTCGTAAGTCTCCATATCGAAATCTTTTTTCGTGTTAACCACTTTATCGATATCCGTCAGGGTAAGCTCACCCTTGATAATGCCACAACCTTTGTCAGTCTCGCCTGCAATCAGACTGCGAACAGCGAAGTCGCCCAGACGGCTTGCCAGGTTACGGTCGAAAGGTGTTGGCGTACCGCCACGCTGAATGTGACCCAGAACGGTTACACGCGGCTCATACGTCGGGCAACGTTCCATCAATTCTTTCGCTACATCCTCACCCTTGCCCACGCCTTCAGCAACGATGATAATACTGTGACGTTTACCGTGTGCAAAGTTGGCTTTCATGCGATCTGCCACTTCGTCCATGTCAAACGGGACTTCTGGAACAAGAATCGTTTCAGCGCCCGAAGCAAGTCCGGCATGCAGAGCGATATCACCACAGTGACGACCCATAACTTCAACGATGGAAGAACGTTCGTGTGAAGACATTGTGTCACGCAATTTGTTCACCGCATCAACCACTACGCTTACAGCTGTATCGAATCCGATCGTATAGTCAGTGAATGAAATGTCGTTATCAATGGTTCCTGGCAGACCCATGGTGTTAATACCCAGCTTGCTCAGTTTGTTCGCTCCGTTGTAGGAACCATCTCCACCGATAACAACCAGACCGTCAATGCCACGCGCACGCAGAATGTCCGCCCCTTTTTGCTGACCTTCAGCGGTGTAGAACTCTTTGCAACGTGCCGATTGAAGAACCGTTCCCCCACGTTGAATGATATCCCCTACACTACGCAAATCCATTGGGAAAATGTCATTATTCAAAAGACCCTGGTATCCACGTTGGACTCCGTACACTTCGAGACCGTGAAACAGTCCGCTGCGAACAACCGCACGAACAGCTGCGTTCATCCCCTGTGAATCACCACCGCTCGTTAATACTGCGATTTTCTTTACTGCTGTCATGATGTTTCTTCCTCCTCTAGTTTCACTTCAGGCTCCGCAACAACACACCTGACTTACATATTTTTCCGTATCCAGCGACTGAAAATGAAGAAAAATATTCTTGTCATTGGACTATTCTTCATCAGACGTTTGGACACGACGCGAACTTCCTGCTGTTCGCTGACTTTGGGATCAGACAGGTAAATGGCAATTAGTCCTTCGATGATCATCCGGTGAAAGGAGCTTCCCGGAATCTTCTGCACATCGCTGCGTGCCATCTCCACAATAAAAGCAATTCGGTCCAGCATTGTCTCAACATTCTCATAATAGTTGCAGAAGTTGAGATCTCCCCCGATGCGGTCCTCATCCTGATCAATTAAGTAATCGAGCATAATGTGCAATGCGCATACATGTGGGAAGTAGGCCGTGTGGATCGAGGCCGCTTGCTCTTCGGTCAACTGATCGTCACTCGCAGCCAAAAACAGCATGAATACGCCCAGTGTAGAGCCAGTTGCAGCAGCAAATTCGTTCCAACGAAACTGAGGTGTGCGATGACGGTGCTCCGACCACCATTCGAGCAGTGCCGTTTCTCTCAGTTCCGGCTTGATATGCTTATATACCTGCAGGTCCGTGTATAGGCCTGCCAGATCCTGAATTTGGGGCTTGGCGGACGCATAGCCTGGTAACTGACGGGTCAGTTCCTGACATGTGGTCACCAGATTCCGCAGATATCCACCGTCATCCTGCTCCTCACGGAGGGCATAATAATTGACGGGAATTGCTTCGGGATCTACCGCATCAAGCATGGATTGATGGAGAAGACGAAAGTCATCCGGGTCCATCGAGGTGCTGCGGTCGCACAGATTGTCCAAATAATCACTAATAGTTTGATATGAAACGATCAGCGGAATCAGAATGTGTCTGTTGGGCAAATCAGCTAAAGCGTAGACGGTTCCGCCTTCACAGTGAAACTGCTTATCCTTCAGACTGGCAAGTGCCTGTGTACGCAATTCCTCATTCGGAATCGTCTCAGCTTGGGCACGCCATCCATTCAATGCCTTCCGTGTTTCCGGAATGGTGTATTTGTACACCCCTCTCATCAATGCCAGCGGTCCACGCGGATATTGATGACGTTTTCGATTTGATTGGCTCAAAATAAATGTGCCTCCACTTGGTTGAATACGTATTAGAGCGATTTTTAACCATTCCTATTATAATATGATCCCCTTAATTGTACAAATGATCTGCCGCATATTCCGCACAAAAAATCGCATCGGCGTTCAAAGCTTTGTGATATACTAGGCATATTTCATCCATCAAAGGAGTCGTTGACATGTCGTCAAGTGAATCACTTTCGTGGAGACGGTTATTTTCTTTTTTTGTGCCACTTGGCATTTCCGCCTCTCTCGTCACCATTTCTCACGTCATTATAAACAGCACATTAGCACGTTCCGCTCATCCCGAGACGGTTATTGCCAGCTATGCTATCGCCGGTAGCTTGTTAACCCTCACCGAACGCCCCTCCACCCTGCTGCGGCAAACCTGTTCCGCACTGGTTCGCGATCGCCTTTCCTTTCAGGCCCTCACGTTTGTGACCAAAATATTTCTTGCCTGTGTACTTCTCATCGGTTTTCTCATCGTTTACTCTCCTGTAGGTACTGGGGTATTCAAATACCTGTTTGGTGTTAGTCCGGATCTGCTGAACAAAGTCATCGATGTATATGAAATCCTCATGTATGTGAGTATCTTTTCGGTGATCCGCAACATTTATCAAGGGATCATCATTACGAATAACCGAACCAAGTGGTTAACAATTGGCATGGTATTCCGTTTAGCCGGCATGTATGGACTATCCCTGTATTTCATATATACAGACAGCATTGACAGCGGACGTGTAGGCGCTATCATTTTTGCTGCTGGCATGATGATTGAAGCGCTGGTCAGCTTTTTGGAGGGAAACAGCATCAAGCGCAAGATGCCCGCCAAGCTAGAGGATCATCCCGTCGAGAGCAAGGGAGACGTATTTCGCTTTTATAAGCCGCTGTTGTTATCCAGCTTTGTCGCGCTGTTTATAGGACCGGTCATTAACATCGTACTTGGCAAAACGACCGGGATTGCACTAGCCATTTCTTCCTTTGCCATAGCAAGCAGTCTGATGCAGTTAATGCTAAGCTTTTTTACATACATCCATCAGATCGTGCTTAATTTCTACCTTGTAGACGCCAAACTGGTACGGAAATTCGCGCTTGTCACCGGATTTATCCCGTTTGCAATGACGGTGTCGATTGCCTATACCCCCCTGGGACCATGGGTATTCGAAAATGTCATGAGCGTGCAGGGTGAATTGTTGGAACAAAGTCTCTGGACACTGCGTGCGTTCGTCTTATTTCCGCTGATCTTCCCTTTTCTGGATTTCAGCAATGGCATCATTCTTCTCCGCGGTCAGACGAAAACGATGTTTCGTTCACAAACGGCGAATGCCATCTGCACGGTAATTGTGCTGCTTATTCTTGTTAGTATTTTTCCTGCCTGGAACGGCATGATTGGTGCTGTTGCCCAATCCCTTGGCCTGCTCGCCGAACTTATCATTGTCTGGCTTGTTATCCGGCGTACGCAGCAAGAACCTACAATGTCCGTGCCGTCTACCAGTAAATCATCATCCCTGAAAGGGTAATAAAATCATTGAACTGTTATCAGGATTGGAGTCTCTCATCATGAAATTAAGTCACAACGCCCGCCCGGATCAGAACTGGCTGCGGGCTCTCATGTTCACCATCTTCGGTTCCACCGTTCTGGTGGTATCCTATTTCCAGCTTTACTTTAGTCATCTGGGCTTTAGCCGGGCGGAGATCGGTTACCTTTACGGAATCGGGCCCCTCATCTCTGTGTTTTCCAATATGTTTTGGAGCATGGCCAGCGACCGCTACCAAACGGTGCGCAAAGTGATGATCATTCTGCTTGGTGGTCAATTGATTACAGGTATCATGCTCGCCAATGCAACGACTTTCGGTCAGGTATTTGTACTCGTGACCCTGTTTTACTTTTTCTATTATCCGGTCTATCCACTCTCCGATACGATGGCTATCACAACAGCCAGCAAGTATGGTCGAAATTTCACTTCCATTCGAGTCTTCGGATCGATCGGGTATGCCTTCTTCGCATTAAGTATCGGGTACTTCCTTGGATCTTTTGGTCCAGGATGGACGATCTGGGTTTGTGTCGGTCTCGCTGCGACAACATTACTTATCAGTTTTCAATTGAAGGATCAACCTTCGGGAAGTAGTAGTAAAATGGATCTTTCGGGGCTATGGGCTATTTTGAAACGCAGAGATGTGCTCACCTTTTTTGGCTGTGTATTTTTGCTAGCCATGGGACATCGGATGAACGAAGCTTTTCTTACCATCACGCTAAAAGAGCTGGGTGCCAGCGAGGGGCTGATCGGTTGGTCTTTGCTGATCTCTTCCGTAAGTGAGATCCCCATATTCCTGCTGCTTAGCAAGTATGGAAACCGGTATAAAGAACTGCCGCTTATTGCTTTTGCTGCACTGATGTATACGGTTCGTTTGCTTCTCATGTCCATATCCGATACACCTGCAGCTGTCGTTGCCATTCAGACGATGCACAGCGTTACCTTCGGTATTTTCTACGTTACCGCTGTCCGCTACATCATTCGCCTTGTTCCCGACAGCTACAGAGCTACAGGTATGGCTTTGTTCACTATCGTGTGGTCCAGTGCCTCGGGATTGCTAAGTGGCACGTTGGGCGGACTGATACTGGAACATGCAGGCAGACAAACCTTCTATCTCACCGCCATGGCTTTCTCCCTGGTTGCCCTGATCGGTTTCGGATTAAAGTTATGGTCCAGCATGACTCATCGTGCGTCTTGAAAACACAGGGAACCCACACCGTATGCAACGGATATTCGCACCCAAAATGTAGAATCAAAAAAAGCACAGCCTCCCTTGAGGGGACTGTGCTTGGGTTCTTAATATTCAGCTATTAATTTATCATGTATAAGAAGTCCGTTAGCCGGATAAATTCTTACAGTTTGTTTACGTTAGCTGCTTGAGGACCACGGTTTCCATCAGTGATTTCGAATTCTACCGCTTGACCTTCTTCCAATGTTTTGAAGCCGTCTCCTTGGATTGCGGAGAAATGTACGAATACGTCCTCGCCGCCTTCAACTGAAATAAAGCCATAGCCTTTTTCTGCGTTAAACCATTTAACTGTACCTTTCAAATGAAAAACCTCCTAAAAATATCGCCATCTATGGCGAATACCCTTATTATACTGTATGGGCTTCCAATTTGCAATTTATCTTTCCATAAATGTCGAAAAAATTTGCTTTGAATCGTAGGGTACGGTATCATTTTACCAAAACCGTTAGTTTGGAGACTACCTATGATAAAAAAACATGAAATATACAAAACAGACAAGTGGAATATGATGACTGTAGAAGTTCAGGGCAAATATCTCGTACTGCGAGAAATTTCGGAAGAGTGGGGCGAAGAATGCCATACTTTCCTTAGCCGTCCTGCGTTAATGCACTGGGCTGAACGCCGTTTCCCAAAAGCAGATTTTGAGAACCGTGAGGATGAATGGCGTCAATTGATGGCTGCCTTCAAAGGGGTCTAACCCATGCCGCTTGACTCAAGCAATGTCGTCATCTTTATTATCCTTGCCTTTTCCCTTGGTATTGTGCTTATTCTGGGACGCAATTCCATCCCGGATCGACTAAGACGGGGAATGGCGCTTATTGCTACCCTGCTCATTTGTTTCGCCTTTTTCCTGATCGTTTATTTCTTGTATAACATGGGAACCTAATCACGGGACCCTGATGCTCAAATATTTCAACGTGTCTAAGGTCATACTATACGAGATTATTCGTATCGTAAGGAGGAAGGCCGTTGAAATACCAAAAATCGCTATCTGTTATACTGGTACTTAGTCTGATTCCTTCGTCTCTCTCCGCACAAGCGAGCGCGACGAAGGCAGCTTCGTCCAACCATTCATCAGATCATCAAAGGAGGATTTCCATGAGTCAATTATTGAAACGTTCCGAGGTGCCAGCCGAGCATAGCTGGAAACTGGAAGATTTATTTGCCGATCAGAATGCCTGGGATCAGGAATATGAAGAAGTATCGTCTTTGACCAAGAAGGCCTCCGAATTTCAAGGCAAACTGAATCAACCTGACGTACTCAAATCTTGCTTCGAGTTCGAAGATGAGATCAGCCTCAAAATAGAACGCCTCTTTGTGTATGCACGTATGCATCAAGATGAAGACACAGCGAATCCTACATATCAAAACCTGTCCCAAAAAGCCCAGAAATTAGGCGTACGGGTTGGTGAAGCACTTTCTTTTGTCACACCGGAGATTCTCTCCCTTCCTGACGATGAGTTGGACGCGTTCATTGCGAACGAAAAACTCTCAGCATATACATTTACGTTGGAAGAGATGAAACGGGAAAAAGCCCACGTTCTTAGCCAAACCGAGGAGGCTTTGCTTGCTCAGGTAGGCAACCTTTCACAAGCACCACAGACGATCTTTAGCATGTTGAATAACGCCGATCTCAAGTTTCCGAGAATCAAGGATGAACATGGTAATGAAGTTGAGCTGACACACGGCAGCTACATTCAATTCCTTGAGAATCCGAATCGTGAAGTTCGCGAACGTGCCTTCAAAGCGGTATACGAAACCTATGCCAAACAGAAGAATACAATTGCGGCTGCCCTAAATGCGAATGTAACCAAAAATATGTTCTATGCCAATGTACGGAAGTACCCTTCCGTAATGGAAATGTCCCTCTATGGAGATAACATTCCAACGGATGTGTATACCAATCTGGTAGACACCATTCACGAGAGCCTTCCGTTATTACATCGTTATATGGACCTGCGCAAAAAGTTGCTTGGTGTGGATCAATTGCACATGTATGACCTGTTCGCTCCGCTCGTAGATGAGTACAAAATGGATATTACGTATGAGGAAGCGAAACAAACTGTCAAAGATGGCCTGACACCACTCGGTAAGGACTATGCAGACGCATTGCAGACTGGATATGATAACCGCTGGATCGATATATATGAGAATGAAAATAAACGTTCAGGTGCTTATGCCTGGGGCGCTTACGGCACTCACCCATATGTCTTGTTGAATCACAAAGATAACCTGAACAGCATGTTCACATTGGCACATGAAATGGGTCACGCTCTGCATTCACATTACTCGGATACAACACTTCCGTATCGCGATGCGCAGTATACCATTTTCCTTGCTGAAGTTGCATCTACAACCAACGAAGCGTTGCTCATGGATTATCTGCTTAACAAATCAACAGATCCGAAGGAAAAATTGTATCTGTTGACCTATTATGCCGATCAATTCCGTACAACGGTATTCCGTCAGACCATGTTTGCTGAATTCGAGAAAATCATTCATGAGCGTGCCGAACAAGGTGACGCATTAACACCACAATTGTTATCCGAGATCTATTATGATCTGAACGTTAAATATCACGGTAAAGACATGGTTGTCGACAAAGATATTGAAATGGAATGGGCTCGTATTCCCCACTTCTATAACAGCTTCTACGTTTACAAATATGCTACAGGCTTCTCCGCAGCGACAAGCTTCTCCAAGCAAATCCTGGAAGAGGGCCAACCGGCTGTTGACCGTTATCTTGGCTTCCTGAAGAGCGGTGGCAGTGATTACTCCATCAACATTCTGAAAAAAGCCGGTGTGGATATGTCTACACCACAGCCGATTCGTGAAGCTATGAGTGTCTTCAAGGAATTGATTCAACAGATGGAGCAGCTAACCAAATAAGGTTGTCTTTCCATGTGACCTGTATCCCTTGCCCGTTTGGGCAGGGGATTTTATCATCAATACAAGATGCAACATACCCGAATATGGGTAATGCATATCTAGTTCTCAATTGTTCAACAAGGAGGCAACACCATGAAAATGCAATGGGCACTCATAGCAGGTCTCGTTTTTGCACTGCTCACGGGGATCTTTGCGGTCATTAATGTGGATTCCGTACAAGTGAACCTGTTATTTAACACGGTACAGATTCCGCTGATCTTGCTCATTCTCGGTTGTACCCTGATCGGTGGAATTATTGTAGGGTCATATGGCATCTATCGCCAATACCGATTGCAACGTGAGAACAAGCAATTGAAATTGCGTGTATCTGAATTGGAAAATTCGACGGCAAGCAAATCTTCGCTCGATTCTTTCAAAACGATGGATTCTCTGGACTCAAAAGAACCGGACAGCTTATTGGAAAATGATTCGATTCAGAGTCAGCGCAAAGGAAACCCTACGGGGACATTGTAACCAACAGAGTCAGCCTGCTGGCGAGTCAGGAATGGTCGTATCACATTCGCTCCCCCAGACAGGCTGTATTTTGTTTCACACCATACCCACGTTCCAAGGAGGAAATTAAACAATGAGTTTTACGATTGATGAATCTTACGTACTGTCTTTTCTGAAAAAATTGCTGGACACACCAAGTCCAAGTGGGTACACCCATCATATTATTGAGATGATCCGCGAGGAAGCAGAATCACTGGGCATCGCCTGTGAGCTGAATAACAAGGGCGGTGCAGTACTTACATTGCCTGGGCAGGATTCGTCCAAGACGATTGCTTTGAGCGCCCACGTGGATACGCTAGGGGCCATGGTGCGCTCCATTACATCTTATGGCACATTAAAACTGACCTCTGTTGGTGGATTTTCCATGCAAAGTATCGAAAACGAGTACTGCAGCATCCATACTCGGGATGGAAAAACATATACAGGTACCATTCTCTCCCTTCACCCTTCTGTACACGTCTATCCAGATGCACGAACCTTTGAACGGACCGAGAGCCATATGGAAGTTCGCATCGATGAAGTCGTCTCCTCTAAGGAAGATGTGTTGAAACTCGGGATCGCTGTCGGTGACTTTATCTCCTTCGATGCTCGTGCAGTCATCACGCCGAGTGGTTATATCAAATCACGTCACCTGGATGACAAAGCCAGTGTAGCTGCGCTGTTCGGCATCCTTGAGTCTGCACATCGTGAGGGCTGGAAACCATTACATAACGTCTCTCTGCTCATCTCGAACTATGAAGAAGTCGGACATGGCGCATCATATATCCCTGCGGAAATCAGTGAAATGATCGCTGTAGACATGGGTGCGATGGGTGATGACCTCAGTTGTAAAGAAACCGACGTTTCCATATGTGCCAAGGACTCTTCTGGCCCGTATGACTATGATATGACCAGCCGTCTCATTGAACTGGCCAAACAAGATGGCATGGATTACGTCGTGGACATTTATCCCCAGTATGGCTCCGATGGCAGTGCAGCATTACGCGGTGGAAACAATATCCGAGCCGCACTGATCGGTCCAGGGGTCCACGCATCTCATTCCATGGAGCGTACACATAAGGATGCTGTCCTGAATACGGCGCGTTTGCTCGCTTCCTACATTACAACCAAGTAAAACAGAATCCATTACCTACGAAATCATGATGGATGACATCTATATGTCTTGTCTAACCAAAAAGGACACTTCCAAGCACAGTAAATCGGTGCACAATCGGAAGTGTCCTTTTTTGTCATGTCTCTTAATCTGCCTGTTCCACATATGCATGATATTTATGATCCAATATCTCTAACTCTGCCTTATGGTCACGCATTTCATCTCTCAACACATGCATGGTTTTCCGAACCGCGCTCAGTCCATCCTTCACCTGACGTTCGGCTTTGCGAATCTTGTCCTGAACCATCCAGTCCACGAAGAGGTTATCGAAGAAATAGTCTGCGAATGAAAGCAGGCCTCCCAGATGCAGATCCGCGTGTACTGCCATCTCGACATCCTCCAGTTCCTTCTGAAAACGTCGCAGACGCTTACCTGCATCCATGATCGCGACCTGCGCATCATCCATTCGTCCTCGCTTGATATGTGTGGAGATCACCCCACCACCCATCATGTCATATACGCCCCAATTGCCTGCCGAAGCCAATGCCTTCTCTGCACGCTCAAGGGCATAGAGCAGGTATTCTCCCTCCCGGAAAGCTTCATCCAGTTCCTGTAGCTCGCTCGCCAGATGCTCCCTATTCTCAGCCATCTGTTGCAATTCCTCATCCCGGTCCAGCAGACGCCCTTCCTTCTTCCCCCACAGAGCGTTGTAGTCACTCTGCCAGTACTGATACTGCCGCCCGCCCTCCAACTCCTGCTCCACATGAATGCGTTGCTCCTGTACGTCTTGTAACATGCGACAAGCAGTGTCGTATGCAGCCTTGCTCTCCATGAGTTCCAGCTCTTCCTTCTCCAGCTGCTCTGTCTTCTTGCCAATCAGTTGATAGAAAAATGCTGACAATGTCATACTGTTCAGTCGATCAACGTCCTTCTGCTCCTTCTGGAGATGCTCCAGCCGACGCTTTACCTTTGCTTCCCATTCGCTTTCCTCCGTTTGAAGCTTCTCCAGACGCTTGGTCCATTTCTCGTAAATTCTCCCCTTTTCCTTGAGCACTGCCAACTGTTCATTAATTTCCTTATACATAAGTGTGGTGTTCTCTCCCTTCTATGGAATTCTTTACTTATACAACGTAATGAATATACTAAACGTTTCACATTAAATCGCAAATTCGCAGACAAAAAAACACCCTCTCCTCCTATGCGACATAACGTCACTAAGGAAGAAAGGGCGATGATTACTCATAAATCAAGACTTGCTCTGTTCAATCTGCTCTGCAAGTTCATTCAGAACGGTCCAGCGTTCCATCAATTCGTCCAGATGACGCTCCGCCTCAACCTGCTCAGCCATCAACTCCTGAAGACGGGCAGAATCACTAAATGACTCTTCCATCTCTTTATTAATCCGGACAAGATTGGCTTCAGCCTTTTCAATATTTTCATCAATCTGGTCGTATTCACGTTGCTCCTTGAAGCTGAATTTCAACTTCGGTTTAGCCGCTGACACAGCGGGAGCCGTTTTCTCCGATGACTGCTTCACCTTCGCTGCTCCTGTGTCACTCTCTTGAGCAGCTCCAGGCGCATTTTTTAGCATCCATTCCGCATATTCACTGTAGTCGCCGACGTGTACACGTACAGCACCGTTGCCCTCAAAAGACAACACTTTATCCACAGTACGATCAAGGAAATAGCGATCATGGGATACCACAAAGACAACACCAGGGAAATCATCCAGATAGTCTTCAAGTACAGCGAGTGTCTGGATGTCCAGATCATTCGTCGGCTCATCCAGCAGCAATACATTCGGCGCAGCCATCAGCACACGCAGCAGATATAGACGACGCTTCTCTCCACCTGAGAGACGGGAGATTGGCGTCCACTGGGAGGCTGGGGTAAACAGGAACCGCTCCAGCATCTGGGATGCTGTAATCAGAGAGCCATCGGCTGTTTTCACATTCTCGGCAACTTCCTTGATGTACTCAATCACACGAAGAGTTTCATCCATCTCCTGATGCTCCTGTGTGAAGTAGCCCAGATTGACCGTAGGACCGACGTCAACCACGCCTGCATCGGGTTCCAACTTGCCAGATATCATCTGTAACAACGTGGACTTACCACTACCATTCGGTCCGACAATCCCTACCCGATCTCCAGGTACGGCAATATAACTCAGATCTTCGATCAGCTTGCGGCCACCCACGGATTTGGAAAGATGTTCGATCTCCAGAATCTTTTTACCCAAACGAGTGGAGCCAACCGATACTTCCAATGAACCTGAGCGCTGGATTCCTTGTTGATCTTTAAGTTGCTCGAAGCGATCAATTCTCGCTTTTTGTTTCGTTGTCCGTGCCTTGGCACCACGACGAATCCACGCAAGCTCTGTCCGAAGCAGGTTCTTACGCTTCTGTTCGGAAGAGGCTTCCCGTTCTTCCCGCTCCGCTTTCAATTCCAGGAAACGTGTATAGTTGGCTTCGTATCGGAACAAACGTCCATGATCCAATTCCAGCATGACATTCGCCACACGATCCAGGAAATACCGATCATGCGTAATCATAAGCAGTGCGCCGCGGCGCTTCTGCAAGTACTGCTCCAACCAAACGACCGAATCGTTATCAATATGGTTCGTCGGCTCATCCAGAATGAGCAGTTCGCAAGGATGAATCAGCGCAGCAGCGAGTGCTACCCTTTTGCGTTGTCCACCAGACAATGTGCCCATCAGTGCATCGAATTGACGAATACCCAGTTTGGACAAAATGCTCTTCGCTTCGCTCTCCATCTGCCAGAGCTGAAGCTGCTCCATTTGCTGATTTAAGCGTAATAACCGCTCTTGCAAGGCTTGATCGGACGAATTCAGTTCCATTAATTCCATCGTTTCCGTATATTCACGCACGGTTTTCATTTCCATGCTGTCACCTTCGAATACTTGTTGCAGTACCGTATTATCCGGATTGAAATCCGGATTCTGTGCCAGGAACTGAATACGTACGTCATTACCGATCGAGATCTGTCCCGCATCTGCAGGTTCCATACCAGAAATCACACGCAAGAACGTAGATTTACCGGTCCCATTTACCCCAACGACACCAATCTTGTCCTGATCAGCCATGCCAAATGAAGCATCCTTGAACAATATTTTTTCGCCATAACTTTTTGCAATTTGCTCTACCGTCATTATGTTCATTGCTCGTACCCACTTCTCTGTAAATTAAAATTCAATATCATGTACATCTGTGCAATCACTTTACACTTGTAAAAAAGAACGGCATCCGTCCAGAAACAATGCTGCTGCAAAAGCAATTCGTTTGTTCAGATGTTCTTCATTGAACTCCGGATTCAACATAATATCCATCTTCAGCCGGTCCAGAATTCCAATGTAGGCTTCAGCGAGTAATACAGGCTCAGGTACATTTGCACTTTCCAGTACTTCACACACCATGCTCATGTATTGATTCATAAATGCCTTCATGAATTTCATCAGATCCGGATCATTATTGGGTGCCATAAAAAAGAGCTTGGTATGATTGCGGCGCTCATAATAATACGTAAGATGTGTCTTGGCTATTGCTCCAAGTTTATCACCTGTGTTCTCATGCGAGTTCAAAGCATATTCAAGGCGGCTGATAAAGCTGTTACAGTCGCGCTTGGATACTGCGATAAATAATTGTTCCTTGCTTTTGAAATATAAGTAAATGGTGCCTTTTGCGATGCCCGCTTCGTCTGCAATATCAGACATTTTCGTCTCATAAAAACCTTTCGAGCCAAAAATTCCATAGGCCGCATCCAAAATAGCCTCCGATTTGTCTCCCTGTACCGTGCTCAAATGTACTCCCCCTTACAACGCCAAAATGTTACCTAAACCAATCGCCACACATCCACCGATCACCGAGCTAAGCACGTTCACCAGGTCGTTACTCATCCATGCCCAGCCACGAGCCCGAACCGTCGGATGCCCGCAATGTTCATGTACCTCAACTTCACGGCCACACACGGTACAACGATACATCATCTGCACCGTTGCGCCCAGATAGGAATCGGCAAAAGCACCTGCCAACCCACCTACAAGGCCGACAAAAGTCCAACTAAACAGACCAAGCCCTTCTATCCCGGCGATCCAGGAAAACAAGAATGCTCCCGCACCAATCAGTGCCCCGCCTACGGCTGCAGCCACGGTGCCGAGAAGTGAGACACCTCCTGAAGCACCTGGCGTAAGTACCTTCCATGTGAGAACAGAGCGCGGCGGCTTGCGACTGAGACTCCCAAGTTCGGTTGCCCATGTATCTGATGTAACGGTAGCCATTACTCCAATGAAAGCATATACCCATGCCGGATGTGGAAAGATCCAGTATCCCAGACATAGGAACATGCCCATCCCACCATTAGCCATCACTTGTCCGGCATCCCGATTTCCTGACTTGGCATAGGATTTCTCCAGCTCCTGCTTCCGATCTTTACGAAATCTGGAGAGCAACGTTGAAGTAATGAAAAACAACAATAACGTGCCAAACCAGAACAGGTTACCCGCTCCGTAATATATCGTTCCCATCATGATGGCTGCCAGGCAGCCAGACAGGGTTAGCGACTTTTTTGCATAGGCAGCACCTGCCACCATAGAAGCGCATACGGCGCCAATAATCCAATCCATAATGTCTCCTGCATGCAGCGTATGTACAGCCCGCATGACGTTTATTGTATTTTTGAAATTCAATTATACCACGGTTTGATGCCAATGCCGAAACTCCTTACGCCAGCACACAAAAAACCTGTTTTGGCCTCGTGTAGAAGTACCAAAACAGGTTATTGATTAAACGTTAAAACAAGATATCTTCCCTTTTCAAGTAACGTCTGTAATTCGGTGTTCCTAGGTTCTAATTCAGACCCGCTTTGCTCCTCCAATGACTCCATATCGGTAGAGTACTCTGCGACCAAACCAGTTGAACAATCGATCCGTCAGGAATCCCATAAAGCCCAGGGAAATCAGCCCGACAAAGATCCAATCCGTCCGGAAAAAGAGTCTTGAATTCCAGATCAAGTAACCGACTCCCTCATTCGAGGCAATCATCTCAGCACCGATTATGGCCATATAAGAAGTTCCCATCGCCAGTCTCACACCCGTGAAGATATACGGGGTTGTTGCCGGAACAATCACATGCAGCAGAATCTGCCGTTCATTAGCTCCCATACTGCGGGCCGACCGGATTTTATCTTCTTCAACGGAGAGTACACCTGTCAGTGTATTCAGCACAACAATGAAGAAGGTTGCGTACATAATAAGCGCGATCTTAGATTGTTCTCCAATACCGAACCACACCAGAAATAAGGTAATAAAGGCGATCGGCGGGATAAAACGTATAAAGTTAAGGAACGGTTCCGCGAACAGCCGGATGAGATGAACTTTGCCAATAATCAGCCCTACCGGGATAGCAATGATGCTTCCGAGTACCCAGCCCGCCAATACACGAGTGAAGCTGATTCCGATATACTGCATCAGGGTACCATCAGCAATCAGTTCACGTGCTCCCAGAATCGTGTGCCACGGACCAGGGATTACGTCAGGCCCATAGATGAGGGCACCGAGCTGCCAGATTAAGATGACCGTTACCCATAGAAGCGGGATTGACACCCATTTTTTCTCCAACCATTTCATCTCACATATCACCTCAGTTATTCTTCAAAGTGGCCTTGAATTCGGTCATACAAAGTGTTGAACTCAGACGAGGCGATGTTCCTCGGGTAAGGTAAGTTGTTGTGGTAAATATCCGTTATATTCGAAGATGGACCTACGGACATAATGCCTATGCGCTCACCAAGCAACAGTGCTTCCTGAATATCGTGGGTGACAAAAATAACGGTCTTATGAGTTTCTTTCCAGATATTCACCAGTTCCTTCTGCATGGTCCGCCGCGTCATCGCGTCCAGTGCACCGAATGGCTCATCCATCAGCAAGATCGCCGAGTCATTCGCAAGTACCCGGGCCAATTGAACCCGCTGCTTCATACCACCTGATAGCTCTTTTGGAAATTTGCCCTCATGAGCACTCAGTCCAACAAGCTGAATGTAACGATCAGAGATCTCACGTCGTTGTGTCTTAGGCACCTTGGACATTCGAAGCCCGAATTCAACATTCTCCCTCACAGTTAACCATGGAAAGAGAGACGAATCCGCCTGCTGGAATACCATCGCCCGATCCCTACCCGGTCTGTCAATCTCCTTGTTGTCCACCTTGAGCTGTCCACCCGACTTGGAGATAAAACCCGCGATCATGTTCAGCAGCGTTGACTTCCCGCACCCGCTGGGACCAAGCAGGACAAAGAATTCTCCTCCCTTGATGACCAGATCGACATCCTTAATGATATAATGCACATCCCCATTGCTCGGGGCATGATACGTTTTCCGCAGCTGTTCAATATGAATGGTATGCTGAGTTGCAGGTAAAGACATAACGGACACCTCCCATTCGAATATAAATTATTTACTATAAGTCACTTTATCCGGTAGCGCCTGTTGGAGAGAAGTCAGATTCAGTTTGGTATCGAGATCAAAATCCTGCTCAATGATTCCGGTATCCACCATATATTGCTTCTGACCTGCCAAACTATCATAAGAGGCCTGCGTAAATCCAACTTCCCATGGATTGATTGGAAGGTCTTTCAACGTGGCATCTTTAGGCTGTTTGGTCTCTTTATACATCAGATCTGCAACCTCTTCAGGATGCGCTTGTGCATACGTGGATGCCTCATCAAGCGCCGCAAGAAAATCACTTACTGTTTCGGGATTCGCCTGAATGAATTCATTACTCGATATCAGTCCCATACCAAGGCGTATAGGCGTTTCGGACATATCCGTCAGCTGATGCACTCCTTCGAGTGCATCGAATTTATCAGTTAACGCGGAACCGATTACCCAAGTGGCATCAAGGTCTCCCTGTTTCAGTGCGATGTAGGACTCATCAAAAGCCCCCTGACCAATTTGCGTCACATCACTGAGCGCTAATCCCTGATCTTTCAAATATTCATCCCATAGATACGGAATAAATGTACCTCGAATGAAACTCACTTTCTTGCCTTTCAAATCCGCTCCGCTCTGAATTCCTTCCCTTGCATATAGCTTCCAGGCGGCTGCCGCTTCATCAGTAGCCTGACCTGCAGAAGCGATCACTGAATATTCTCCTTTAGCCAGAGCATTCAAAACGGGGAAATCGGCCCCATACGCAATATCTACCTGTTTGATAAATAGTGCATTTACACCTTCAGCCGGCGAACCAAACGTAATACTTTCTGCATCAATGCCCCTTTTTTCAAAGAAACCTTTGGCAATGGCTACCCTGAACGTGGGATTGGTACTCGTATCTGCGATTCGAATTTTTACATTATCGGCATTTTTGCCGGTAGCGGCTTGGGTTCCCGAACCTGCTGCGTTTGAACTGCATCCAGATAATAGGAGTGCCGTAGCCAGGAATAATATCAATATGCCATTTACTATGGATGGTTTTCTCACAATATACACCCCATTCGATCTAGTCATGATTCTTGACGCCTAACCGCCTGACTTGCCTTCATCCGACGTTGCCACACAGGCTGCACCCTCCACAAATGGAAGAGTTGTCTCTACGCTCACGATGGATGCAGAACCTTTGGGTGCTGCTCCCGGCACCCTGTAGGTGGAGACATCAATAGCTTCGATGGCAACTTCCTCCGGTTTTTCCAACTGCGGAACCCACTGATAAGGAACTCGATATGAGCGATAGACCATATTGGTATTCCGCCCATCCGTGTATGGGGAGACATACTCCCAGACCAGCTCATGCTCCGCTGTCACTTCGAACAATCTGCCATTGGAACCTTCGGTTATTAGGGTGTTGCCGTTAGGTAAACGCTGGGCGGAACTGATGTATGGGCTATAAAATTTATAGGAATCCGTCGGAACCGAGAAACCTGCTTCTGCCGAGGTATATTGCCAGACAATCTCCAGGGTGACTGGGTTAATTTCCAGCACACGCGAGTGATCCCGAATCGCATGTTTCAATCCAAATGGGGAAGCCGGATTTGGAAGGCCGTAACCTGCCCAGCCGCCGTTGTCGAATACGAGCAAGTTCCCTTCTCCCGGCAGACCCTGAGGAATAATATGTGCATGATGCTGCCCGATGATCGTGCCGATATGCTTCGCCTCAGGTGAAGTATAGTCTGGCCCTAATCTCCACACGATCTTTCCACTCTGTCTGTCTGTAATGGCGATTATGTTGGCCTCTCTGGCATCCCAGATAATATTGTCGGGGTGGAACCGTTCGTCTCCTTCTTCATAGAAACGGTTGGGTCCGACATAAGAAGCAGAATTAATATGTAACCAGTCACCAACGCCACCACCCAGATGACCGAAAGAACGTGTATTCGGATCACGGAACAGAACATTTCGAGCAGCTTCATCAAAACCTAATTCTTCAAAGTGTTCGTTAGGCAGCCACTCCCAGAGTACCTTCCCCTCCCAATCCACTTCGATAATGGCATCATCAAGCAATGGCTTATCTGAAATTTGCGGGTTACTCACATTTTTGTGAGCGAGGATGAGCGTTTTACCACTCTTCGTCTTCGGCGCAAGCCCAGGTGCATAGTAACCTACCGGGTTACCCTCACGCTGGTAATCATGATGCTGGCGCGCATACCACAGTGGCTCATACCCCGGATCTTCGATGTGTTCGTAGCTATTGTATTTCCATACGATGTTGCCGTCCCAGTCCACTTGGACCAGATCAACATTGTCCTGAATACCGAACTTCGGATCTCTCCGACCCGTGCTGCCCAGCACGTAGCCGCCAGGTAATATTTTGGCCGGAAACCCTAACAATCCTTTCCACAGGTGAACTTCCTTACCATTCATGTCGATCAACACTACGCCTTCCTCACCTGCCTGATAGACGGTATAACCGCCCCAAGCCTTATCCGGATTGTATAGCGTTGCTCCAGTTGGATATATTGTTGAGTGTCCCATTGATCATCTCTCCCCTAGAATGTTTGTAGAATGGAATGTCGAATATCACTACTTGATTCAACTTCAATAACTGAGATAGTTACTCTTCCCGGTATTGTCCCGCTGCTTCTGCTCAAGGTCACGTGTGGAAGACTGCTCGTGTTCTTGTATCCCATTGTTCTCCGCCAATTCCAGCACCGTGTCCGAGAACCCCTCCAGATTCGCTACCACCCGCTCATAGAATTGACTTTGCTGCTCCAGCTCCTCCGTTGTAAAACCCTCAAACAGAAGCGTGATACATCGAGCACCGATGTTACTGTTTCTCGCATACATCTCCCGTCCGCTGGATGTAATGTCCAGTAAAACCGTCCGGCGATCGTCTTCCTTTCGTCTGCGGATGGTGAGTCCTTTTTTTTCCAACTTATCGGTTAGAGCAGTAATGGCACCGGATGTAAAATCCAACTGTTCTGCCAAATCCCCAAGCCGCTGTTCTCCCTCACGAATGATTTTGTGCAGGATAAGCATGCCCGGCAGGCTGATGCCCTCTACAGAGATGCGATCCCGCTCTTTGACGAATCGTCTGACCATTTTGCGGAATAACCAGTCCGTCCGCTCCAATGCTTCCCAATCTCTATCGCTCATTCCATATCCTCCTTATTCACCTCAAGCTTCAACAGCGTACAAAAAAAGGCCCCCGAGGACATTCCATAGTGGAGTAGTCCCGGGAGCCTTTGGTGGTCCAATCAGCTCGCTTCTGTTTTCAGTTCAAATTAGTTCACTGTTCATTTAATGAGTATTAAAATAATTGAGATCATCATATAACCAACTAACCCAACCTGTCAAGTGTGAATTATATTAGTCATTTTTTTCTTTTACGGTGATTCCCCTCCGGTTTGAAATTACTTATCCTGTTTTAAGTTTCACTTCAGGTTTCCCGTTTACACTATTCTCAGATCGATACATCAACAAATACATCTACGACAAGCTACGATTCAGTTCGTACTCAACTACAGAAATGAGGATTATCCATATGAACATGAAAAGAGTCATTATTATAGGCACGATGATTGTCACTATGTCCTTCGCCGGAACAGCCTGGGGCCAATCGGCCATCTCTCCCATACCTACTGCTAAATGGTCCATCGTTGATTTGGATACTCGTGAGGGAAGCAGTGACGAGCTGCTCAGCGCTCTGAATCAGCCTTC
Source organism: Paenibacillus amylolyticus (assembly GCF_001570725.1). Taxonomy (GTDB): domain Bacteria; phylum Bacillota; class Bacilli; order Paenibacillales; family Paenibacillaceae; genus Paenibacillus; species Paenibacillus amylolyticus_A. The sequence goes on along the minus strand of NZ_BCNV01000001.1, from coordinate 920,658 downwards.
AGAAGCGGATCTGTATCAGGAACTGTACAGCGGCAAATCGCTGAGGACGATTGCGGAAGAAAACAACGGTAACTTGAATGAGGTCATAGCTATACAAGTAAGGCAGCTCAGGGAGCAGTTGGATGAGCGACTCGCAAGTGGAAGTATCAGCTCGGAGCAACATGCTGCACAACAAGCTGAATTGGAAGAGTTGGTCACACAGAGCGCAAATACAGCATACAGCTTGGCGTAAATTAGTAGCATATCCTTTCGATAGAGATTTGAAGACAACCATGATATGATAGCACAGCAAAAAGGAGCGTATGCACGCCCCTTTCTTGTACCCTCTTCACCTCAAGCAGGTATGATGTGTAATCCTCTTATTGGGCTCCCCCAATCGTGCAGGCACCCAAGGATTCGCCGTCCCATGCCAGTTCAAGCACATCTCCTGCTTGTGTTGGTCCAACACCTTCGGGTGTTCCTGTAAAAATGACATCGCCCGGCCCCAGGCCGTAATGGTGACCTACATAATCTACAATATCCTGTAAACTGAAGATCATGTTACGAATATTACCACGCTGAACTTCCTCACCATTTTTGGTCAATGTAAAGTCTTTCTCCAGCAACGCTGCTGCACCTGGAAATGCCTGAAATGCAGTAACCGGCGCAGAATTTTTGAACCCTTTGGCCGCTGTCCAAGGGTGACCCTTTTTCTTAATCACAGTCTGTACATCACGTAACGTAAAATCAATACCAAATGCATACGTATCCACCAGCTCATCTACCGCCACACCTGGCTCATAACTACGGCCAATTTGCACGACCAGTTCAGCTTCATAGTGAACCTCACCTTGGGTAGCAGGCAATTCAAGAGTTTCACCATTCAGGGATACAACTGCGTGAGAAGGTTTCATAAAGATCATCGGCTCATCCGGAACTGCGTTGCCCAATTCTTCCGCGTGAAGTTTATAATTGCGTCCTACACAGTATACATTGCGAATGTTAGTCAACATGGGTATATAACCACCTTTATCGGATTCATTAGTGTATATGGAGTAAATTACGGTCTGAAGAATCGGCTGCTCGTCTCCTGAAATGCATGTTCCCATACGTCAGGTCGGTTTGTACACAACATAAGCTCCGGATCTACTGCCGCCAGTCTCTTCATAATCGTCTTGTCATCCACCGTCCAAGCCATCACACGAATGCCTGCACTCCGCATCTCGTTCATTAAGGATTTATCTACATTGGTATATCCAATCGAGAGGAATGTGCAATTCATTTGCCGCAGTGCGGTTAACAGATCACCTGGTCGTGCGTCGATAATAAGCCCCGTCTGGATCTCCGGTGCAAGTTTTTTCACTTCAATCAGAGCAGCAGGTTCAAATGAAGTGATCACCACATCATTCTGCATATGTCTTTTTCTCACTTCATATATAACTGCGGCAGGCAGGCCAGGGTACATATCCCCCTGCGTTTTCAGTTCGATGTTCAAACGCACTCTGCCGCACGAACGATCAAGCAGTTCACTTAGAGCCGGAATCCGTTCTCCTTTGTAGGTCTTGCTTTTCCATGCTCCGGCATCCAGCCGTTGCAGATCAGCCCAATTGGTTTCCCGAACCAAACCATTGCCATTCGTCGTACGATCCACTGTAAAATCATGAATGATCACGGGCACACCATCACGTGACAACTGCACATCCAGCTCCATCCACTGAACTTCTGGCCGTTCCATAGCCATAAGGAATGCAGCCATCGTATTCTCTGGTGCAATGGAAGAAAATCCACGGTGCGCTACACAAAGGTTGTTCATTCGATTCCCTCCTCAAAAAGGTTCTCAATTTGGCGAAGCGACTCCACTTGCATCATATCGAATGCCTGGAGAAAGCTTTGCCATCTGCTCCAGCAGCAGTCTATTCGCCTCATCGATCATCGGAATGGCCTGACCAAGCCCTGCTTCATAAGGGATGACTTTCATACTGCAATTCGCGTCGCTACTACAGCGCGCCTGAAACACAGCCGTTTTCCACGTTTCTTCGGTTGTTGATCTGGAGAAAATAAAATTCCCCGTACTATATGCAATCCACTTCCCTTTATAGTACTCCAACCCTTGCAACACATGAGGATGACCACCTATGACCAGATCCGCACCTGCATCTACAAACTCATGAGCCAATCGGGTCTGGTCACTATTCGGAGTACTTACCCGTTCCTCTCCCCAGTGTGCAACCACAATGACCAGATCTGCCTTCTGACGGGCCTCCTGGATCGCTTTGACTGCTCCTGTGGAATCATAGGCTTCAGCCACACCAGCCCGATTGCCTTCCGCCTTCCAACTCGTTTCCGGTACCACTCGGGAGAAGCCCAGCAGTGCGATCTTCATGCCTTTACGTTCCAGGTAAGCTGGTGCATAAGCCTCATCTCTATTCATCCCTGCTCCAGTGTGAGCTATGCCATACTCCTTGAGATAGGTTAACGTATCCACCAAGCCTTCTACGCCTTGATCCAGAATATGATTATTAGCCAAATTCACAGCATCAAAACCTGCAGAGGCCATTGCCGCCAATGCTTTGGGCGATGATTTGTAGACATACGTTTTGTCCGCTGCACTGGTACCACCCAGGGTTATGGGTGTCTCCAGGTTACCGATGGTAAGATCATCATCCTTGAATAATCTGCCGAGTTTGGCAAAGGGATAGTCATAACCGTTCTTATCCAGCAGTTCAGCAACTTTACCTGAGAACTGGATATCGCCAACAAAGTTAATCGTGATATCCTTCGCTGAATTGGAAGGTTTCGACGTCCCTGATTCGGTATCCGCACCTGCATTTCCCTTGGTGCTGGATGGTGTCGACGTTACCGCAGGTTTTTTCGTTCCGGAATCCGTCTTCCCCCCACTGGAGTTGCCTGAAGAGTCAGATGTCGCTGCGCCCGTTGTCTTTTCTGCATCCTCTGTTGTCTCTTCATCCGTAGCTTTGGGACCTTCATCGGAAGTCTCATCAGATTCCGTGTCTGGAGAACTTACTTGATCGCCGCCTTTGGCATCGTCTCCAATGGAAGGCTGATCCTGATCGACTATTTCTTGCTTCACCGGCTGGTCTGCCTGTTGCTGACGTGTATTCATGACATAAAAAATGCCCACCAGACCAATTGCAATGATCAATACAATATTAACTGTCCAGATGATCGTGATTGTATTGCGGGTGCGTTTACTAGCCTTTTTCTTCTTTACACTTCGCTCTGATCTTGGGGGATACATAAGCAACTCCTCTTCTTCTTCACAGCCATACATACCATTATATCAGGCATATTCTGGATTTCCATCATTCCTTGGAACTGTATCGATTGGAAGGGTACTGACTTGATTAACTTCCAGATATTCATGTAAAAAAAGCCGTCTCTTCTGTAGATAAATCTACGTTCGAGACAGCTCTCTTGCTGTACTTAATCTGTCGCTAGCTCTTGTGTAGCCTGGACAGACATTTCCTTCGCTTGTCTGATGCAATCAGGCAAACCTACACCCTCATAACCGGCACCCGCAATATACACGCCCGGTAATTTGCTGCCAAGCTCCTCACGAAGAGCGGCAATATGTTGGAGGTGTCCTACCGGATACTGTGGCATCGATTTGCGAAGCCGTGTAATCTCGGAGAAGATCGGTACCGCTTCGATGCCCATGGTCTCTCTCAGATCTTTGAGAACCAGATCCGTGAGCGCTTCATCCGGAAGCTCTACGTTCTGTTCGTCACCGGAGCGACCAACATAACAGCGAAGCAGTACTTTATCATCGGGACTGGTATGCAGCCATTTCGTCGATGTCCACGTGCAAGCCGTAATATTACGCCCCTCTTTCCGCGGAACAAGGAAACCCGATCCATCGAATACATGCTCGACCTCTTTTTTCTCAAAAGCAAGCACCACATTGGCTACAGACACATAGTTAATCGCATCCAGTGCCGCTGTGTCCACGTGAGGCTTCAGCAGCTCCGACGCGACATACGTCGGCACAGTAACCACTACATCATCCGCCTCAAGTTGTTCACCATTCTCCAGCTCAACATGGTATCTGGTCTCGGCTCCATCAAGCCGTTGCAGTGACTTGACCGCGGTGTTCAGACGTTGATCCACATCCTGCAGTTCATGTACGAGGGCGTGAACAAGGCTCTGCAGTCCCTGACGAAAGTTCAGAAATGCGCTTCGTTTCGTTCCGGTATGCGTCTCAGCCGGTTTGCGGCCAGTCATCATGCCCCGAATCAAGCTGCCGTAATCGCGCTCAACTTCTCCGAACTGCGGGAAAGTAGCCTGGAGGCTCAATCGCCGCATGTCACCCGCATAGATTCCCGCGAGCAACGGTTCCGTCAGGTTCTCCAGCACTTCTGCTCCAAGACGACGCTCAATCATATAACCGAGCGATTCATCCTCTGTTGTACGACGCGGCGGGATGACAAAATCCATCAACGCCCGCAGTTTTCCTGCCGGAGAAACCAGACCACTTCTCAGGAATGGTCTTAGTTCTGTCGGAATACCCAGAACGAGTCCTGCTGGCATAGGATGAAGCTTGCCACGCTGCATGATATACGTTTTCTTCGACTCCGGATTCTGACTGACCAGCTCATGATCAATCTCCAATTCTTTGGCCAGATCAATCATTGCTGTTTTGCGAGCCAGGAAAGAATCCGGTCCTTTTTCAATCACAAATCCATCCCGGTGCAGTGTCTCGATCATGCCTCCCATGGACGAGCTTTTCTCGACCAAAGTGATCACAGGTTCAACGCCCGCTTCCCGGTAATGCTTACGGATATAAAATGCCGCGCTGAGGCCGGTAAGGCCACCGCCGACGACAACAACACGGCGTTTCTTGTCACCCATTACTCATCCGACCCTTGCTGCCATTGGCTTATAATAACGTCGCTTAATGTCTCCATGTATAAAGGATCACTATTGAGAGAATCAATACGCATCAGGCGCATGTCGATCTCTTTGGCAATCGCTTTGGCCTCAATATCGAGATCATAGAGGACCTCCAGATGATCGGAGACGAACCCGATTGGGGCCACAAGTACATCCTCTACCTGTTCACGAGAAAGTTCCTGTAACGTATCCAGAATATCCGGTCCAAGCCATGGCTCAGCTGTTCGTCCAGCACTTTGCCAAGTAAATTGCCAATTGGTAATGCCTACACGTGAGGCAATCACTTCCGAAGTCTCCAGCAATTGTTGCGGGTATGGATCACCCATCTCCACAATGCGTGCTGGCAAACTGTGGGCACTGAACAACACCTTCACATCTCCGCGTTTTGCTCCTGCTTCCTCGAACGCATCCAACTTGGCACTGACACGCGTAGACAAAGCCTGAATTAACTTCGGATGCAGATGATAGCTTTCAATAAAGGACATATGAACGCCCAGCTCTTCTGCTTTTTCACGCGCACGTTTAATATAACTACCTACACTCATCGTTGAGAAATGAGGCGCAAGTACAATACCAATGGCTGTCTGAATTCCATCCTTCGCCATCTGTTCCACGCCATCCTCAATAAACGGATAGGCATGCTTCAGTCCTTGATAACAACGGAATTCCACATCAGTGCCACGCTCATCGCGGTTTAACGTCTCCTGCAGAGCCTTGACCTGATTGTCCGTGTTCTCCCGAAGCGGGAATACACCACCAACAATGGCTTCATAACGATCCGTCAGTTCCTTTAATTGCTCAGGTTCAGGCGGCCGTCCTCTGCGGATATGTGTGTAATACGCTTCAACACTCTCCATATTTTCTGGTGTGCCATATGACATCACCAGTACACCTATCGTATTAGTCATTCGTTACCGTCACCCCAGTCTTCAATGCTTCGGCAGAATATTCATGAATATAAGCCGTTAGTTCTCTAAGCTTATCAAGAGATGCTTCAGGAAAGAGTCCGTGACCCAGGTTGAAAATATACCCCGGCTCCTTAATTCCTTCATCAATAATCACTTTAGCTTGCTCCTTGATCAATTCCATCGGTGCAGTCAACACATAAGGGTCCAGGTTACCCTGCACGGCAAATTTGCCGCCAAGTCGCTCACGACCTTCCGAAATCGATACTCTCCAGTCCAATCCAATCACATCGGCTTGCAGATTATGCAACGCTGGCAACAATTCGCCAGATGCGACACCAGGGAAATAGATCTTCGGTACATTCAAATCCGATAATTCGGTAAAGATACGAGTAATCGTAGGCAACACATATGTTCTGAAGTCTTTCGGAGAAAGTGCTCCAACCCAGCTGTCAAACAACTGGAATGCCTTACCGCCATTCGCAATATGCGCACGGACATATGTAATAACCATATCACCAAGCTTCTGCATCAGCTTATGCCACACCTCAGGCTCGCTGTACATCATCGTTTTGGTGCGGATATACCCTTTCGAAGGTCGGCCTTCGATCAGATAGCTCGCAATGGTGAAAGGTGCGCCCGCAAACGTAATAAGTGGCACGTCAAGCTCCTTATCCAGAATTCGAATGGTCTCGAGAATATGTGACAGATCTCCTTCCACGTCAATGGGACGCAAACGATCCACATCTGCAGCAGATCGAATCGGATTATCGATGACCGGTCCAATATTTTTTACAATGTCAAAATCAATGCCCAGTGAGGCAACCGGATTCATAATATCGGAATACAAAATAGCCGCATCTACACCAAGTTTACGTACCGGCATAAGTGTAACTTCAGCCGCCAGCTCGGGTTGTCGGCAAATCTCTAGTAAGGAGTACTTTTCTTTAATTTTGCGATATTCAGGATCGTAACGTCCAGCCTGACGCATGTACCATACCGGAACACGGTCTACCTGTTGTTTGAAACTTGCCCGAATCAGTCGATCATTATAGCTCATATAAGAAGCCTCCAATAGTTTTTGGACTCATAACTACCATTATGCCCTTTTTAAACTGCCGTAACAACCACATGCAGATGCGTTCTACGTGACAATACTATGACATTCCTTACACCCATCCCCCATATGCCAATTATGTTATAATGAAAGAATGGTGTTTTTTTGAGAATTACAGAAATATCTTTGAAAGGAAGTGAAAGCACTTTGAAAACGTGGAAAGTAAACCTCATTGTGCTTTGGTTCGGACAATTTTTGGTCAATTCGGGCATGACCATGATTACCCCATTTTTGTCCCTTTATCTCGCAAGAGATCTGGGCGTTGTTGGGGAACATGAAATTGGCATCTGGGCCGGATTTATATTTGCAGCCAATTTCCTCACCTCATTTCTATTCCAACCGCTCTGGGGCAAGTTATCGGACAAGTATGGTCGAAAGGTTATGCTGCTGCGTTCAGGATTCGGGATGGCCATCGTCATTGCCCTTATGGGTCTGGCACAGAACCCTTGGCAGCTTCTCTTATTGCGTCTGCTTAACGGTACCATCTCCGGTTTCAACCCTGCAGCTGTTGCGCTGATATCAGGTACCACTCCGAAAGACCGCATGGGTTTTGCCATGGGAATCAGTCAGTCCGGGCAGGTAGCCGGCACAATCCTGGGTCCGCTCATTGGTGGCTTGCTAGCTGATGCGGTAGGCTTCCGCCCCATTTTCTACATTACAGGTGGACTGATCTTCGTTGCTTCCATGCTCACCATGTTCCTGGTGAGAGAGAAATTCGACCGTCAAGAAGCAGCTAAACTGCCGGCACAATCCGTATTGTCCGGTCTGAAGGAGCTGAACAAGTCACCTCAACTGCCCGCACTGTTTGCTGTGACGTTTCTGTTGCAGTTTGCGATGATTAGCCCCATGTCACTCTTGCCGCTGTATGTGCAGAAATTGCATGCATCGGATGTAAATGTGGCCTTCTGGGCAGGACTTGTCGGTGCAGTTACGGGACTATCCAATATGGCCATGTCTCCGATTCTTGGGAAGCTGAGTGACCGGATCGGCCCTCACAAGGTGCTTACGTTCTCACTCATAGGAACAGGACTCATGCTTATCCCGCAGGCATTTGTTCAGACCGTGTGGCAACTCATTCTTGTTCGTTTCATGATGGGTGTGTTCATGGGTGGCCTGCTTCCAAGCGTCAATGCCCTGATCCGTTCCTATACAGCAGATAGCATGATTAGCCGTGCATTCAGTTTTAATACGAGTACTCTGGCGCTGGGCAACATGCTTGGAGCGATCATTGGAGGTTTTATGGCAGGATTCATCGGGATTGAAGGTCTGTTTATCGTCTCTGGTGGACTGCTGCTGCTCAATATGGTTTGGGTCAGATTCAAATTGTACAACAAACCTGCTTCGATCCGGGAATCCTGATTCCTTATCCATTATTTAACTAATGCATATCACCGTTCCATCTGAAAAAGCCGCTTCCAGCGCCTAATTGGCCTGAGAGCGGCTTTTGTCATTCATGTTCAATTCATTATTTATTTATTTGATTGAATTGTATCGGATAATGTTTCACCCCAAACACAAAGGCACTTTGTATCGGCTGCAGATCCGTTCCCGGCACAAGCTGAATGCGCTCCATGTGCTGAAGCAACGTATGCAGAACGACCCTTGCCTCCAAACGAGCGAGCGGCGCACCCAGACAAAAATGAATGCCAAATCCAAATCCCATATGCCTGTTCGGCTTGCGATCAGAGATGAAATCTTCCGGGTGTTCGAATTGAGCACCATCCCGATTGGCTGATCCAACCCAGGAAATCACCTGTTCTCCAGCCTGTATCGTCTGTCCATTCAGCTCTACAGTTTCCTTGGCTACCCGCCCAATGGCAACAATTGGCGGATAATATCGCAACGTCTCTTCAATCGCAGTAGTAATCCGTTCAGGATGTTCGCGCAACTCCTGCTGTAGATCGGGTTGTTCAGACAATATACGAACCGCATTGGTAATCAGGTTTGTTGTTGTTTCATTACCAGCAGCAAGCAAGAGAATACAGAAACCGACCACTTCCTCGGCGGTTAACTGCTGACCATCAATCTCCGCAGCAAGCAGTAACGAGATCAGATCATCCTGCGGCTGCAACCGACGTTCTTCCATAATGCCAGTGAAATAGGTATGCAGTTCCTGTGTATTTCTTTTTTTCTCCTCCAACAGCTCCTGAAAAGCCTCTTCACTGTCATTACGCGCACCTTTCACCAACACATCAGACCAGTCCTTGAACTTTTGACGATCCGTTGCAGGGACTCCGATCAATTCAGCAATCACAATGACGGGCAATGGCATCGCAAGGTCATCAATAAGTTCCATATGTCCTTCTGACAGGTGTGGAGCAATTAACTCATCTGTAATTTCCTGAATACGCGGAGCCAACGCTTCAATGGCCTTGGGTGTAAACGCCTGATTCACCAGATCACGCAGCTGTTTGTGCTTGGGAGGGTCTGTTGTCAGCATGCTCGTATTGGCACGGTCACGTGCAGAAGAGAACAGTTTCGGGTTTTTCAACACATACTTCACATCTTCATAACCGAAAACATCCCAACATTCTCGATGCTCATCATATCGGACTGGAGTGTTATCACGAAGCTCTGCGTACACCTGGAAGGGAGATAGCCGCTCTTCCAAACTCTCTAATTCACGAATCGGAATGTAATTTGCATACTTTCTGGGCGCCTGTTTCATCGTTTCTCCTCCAATCAATATTATATATTTATTTACATATGTTAATCACCCCTATTATAAACAAAACTCCATAACGAAACCAATCTTTGGAACGTAATTGAGACCCATTACCTACTACACGTTACTAATTACCTCTCGTTGTGCTAGCCTGTGTGATAAATATTAATTGTAGAAAGGTCCACTTCTGCTATAAACCCGCATCCAACATTCCCTCTCTTGAAATGCTTCATTTTATCAGGACAAAAGCCTTATTATGTAATATTAACTAACACAAAAATATCTGATCATTCTTCAAAACTACTAATTCAATCCCTATTCTAGCTTTGCCAGAGTGAATTTTCTTTCATTTTACCTTATAAATAATCAGTATACTCCTCATATCTATGAATGTAACCGATTACTCTATCCATATCTACAATTGTCATATTACTTAACATGAAATACAATCAATTTGAAATGGTATACATATTCTTCTTAACAAACTTAACATCACACTTACTTGAAGGAGAGTGCTATTCATGAGAAAAACATCCAATCTTCGTCCCTGGGCCGTATGGAGTACCGCAGCTTTAACAGCGTTAACGATCTCGTTGTCCCCGATCGGAACCTACGCTGCGCACGCAGCCACGGAGGTAAAAGGTACAACAGGCGCTGTTCAGACAGCATCTACTACTCCAGCTCGCAATACCTCCATCCCTGCTGTACCAGACTCCTCCAAGCAATCTGCGCTCCCTAATGTATTGGTGATCGGAACTGGCGGAACGATTGCCGGTCAATCCGAGGATGCAACCAGCTTCCAGAACTATAAGGCAGGTACGCTTCCCATTGGAGAGATGGTAGACGCCTTACCGGATAAGCAGAAGATTGCTGATGTTAGCACGCTCCAATTCGGAAATTCAGGTTCAGGCTCCTATAGCATGGCTGATCTCTATGACTTGTCGCAGACGGTAGATAAAGCTCTTGCCCTGTATGACAGCGTTGTGGTCACCACGGGTACAGATACAATGGAGGAAATCGCCTATTTCCTCGATATGACGGTTCAGAGTGACAAACCGGTCGTGATCACAGGCTCCATGCGTCCATGGACTGTCATCGGCTCTGACGCTCAAGCCAATCTGTACAACGCCATTAAACTTGCAGGCAGTGGTCGTACCACTTCATTCGGAACAGTACTGATGTTGAATGACACCATCCAACTCGCACGCGGTGTAAGCAAAACGAATGATTATCGGACAGATACGTTTGAAACACCGATGCTCGGTGCCGTAGGATATATTGATGAAGAAAACATTCGAATCTACCGTGCTCCTGCACGCGCCTTGAAACCTGAAGGCACTGCGAAGCCCGTATTCGATCTGAGTAAAATCACAAAAGCTGATCTGGCCAAAGTAGAAATTGCGATCTCGTATCAAGAAGCTGGAGGCGGAGCCATCGAAGGGTTCGTGAGCAACGGCGCACAAGGCATCGTAACCTCCGGTACAGGAGCTGGCGGTATCTCCAGAGCTATGGGACAAGCTCGTACCAAAGCCATTGAGGAAGGTGTAATCTTCGTGACCACCACTCGGACGGGTTCAGGAAGTGTATACGGGGGTGGAAAAGGTATCATTGCCGGCGACAACCTGAGTCCACAACAAGCTCGTGTGGTATTGATGCTTGGACTATCCTTCAGTGATGATTTTGACACCATCAAAAAATGGTTCGAAACGTACGGAACACCGGAAGTATAAGAAAGTACTCATCTTTTATAAATCTGGACAAAAAGAAGAGACGACACGCCCCTGATATTCAAGGTGTGTCGTCTCTTCTTTTTGTTACCTCAACCTCTTCTCACTTCACCCAAGCAAGCACGAGCCCATCGTAATCCGGTAACATGGTCGTTACCAGACGGGGATCACTTGCCATCTGTTCATTGAAGCGACGAACCGCAAGCACGGCCGGACCCTGCTTGTCCGGATTCAGCGTACGACCACGCAGGAAACAGTTATCACCCACAATGACAGCACCTGGCCGAGCCAGCTTGATGGCATAGTCGAGATATACCGGATAATTTTCCTTATCGGCGTCAATAAAGAAGAAATCGAATGTGCGACCTTCCTGTTGCAATTGCTCCAGGCTATCTGCCGCCGGGCCAATCCGGTACTCTACCTTTTCGCCAAAACCGCCTTCTTCCAGATGTCCACGCGCCATTGACGCATATTCCTCTTTCAGTTCCAGAGACGTCAGGGTCCCATTTTCACGCAATCCGCGTGCAATGCAGATCCCGCTGTAACCGCCCAGCACGCCGATTTCGAGCGCAGCTTCTGCTTTGGATGTCTTGGCTAGAAACGTGAGCAAACGTCCATACGCCGCAGCAACCGAAACTTCCGGCATACCGTTCGAACGGATGGCCTCTTTCACTTTCAGCAAAAGGTCATCCTCTTGAAATAATTGATTCACATATTCATCAGGGGTCAGATTCACCACTAAAATCCTCCTTGGACACTTGGACTGCTTTCCATATGGATGCCAATGTTCTATAATAAATGTTTGTTATCAACACAGGCGGTTGACTGGTGCATCATCTCGAGAGAGGAGTGCATACGTTCACCGCATTTCTCATTGTAAGTTTTTTCACGGAAAGCGGCAAGGCCGCACCGTTACTATACAGCAGAGAGAAGGATATTCCTTCTCCAGCTTGAAATGGAGTTGAAATGAATCACATGGCTCAATTGCAATTGATTGCGACCTCGGCGATGGGACTCGAGGCTGTTGTTGCCCGGGAACTGAAGCAACTGGGGTATGAGGATGTTACGATCGACAATGGACGGGTTTTCTTTACCGGGGATTATATTGATATTTGCCGGTGTAATCTGTGGCTGAGAAGTTCGGATCGGGTATTGGTCAAAATGGGTGAATTCCCTGCTACAACATTCGACGAATTGTTTGAAGGCACCAAAGCACTCCCATGGGAAGAGTGGATTCCTGCTGACGGCGAATTTCCTGTAGAGGGTCGCTCCCAAAAATCTCAGTTGAGCAGCGTACCTGCATCACAAGGGATCGTGAAGAAAGCAATCGTAGAGAAACTGAAACTGACTTATGACACGGAGTGGTTTCCAGAGGATGGGTCTCGTTATGTGATTGAGGTCATTCTGCTGAACGATCGCGCCCTGCTTACTTTGGATACGACGGGACCAGGTCTGCACAAACGGGGTTATCGTAAACTCGTCACCGAAGCACCACTCAAAGAAACACTTGCTGCCGCTCTTATTCAGCTCAGTCGCTGGAATGTATCCCGTCCATTCTATGACCCATGCTGTGGATCAGGCACAATGCTAATTGAAGCCGCTATGATCGGCTGGAACATTGCACCAGGACTTCGTCGTACCTTCAACTCCGAGGACTGGGCTGTCATTCCTGAAGAATTGTGGGAACAGGCGCGCGAAGAAGCATTCGATGCTGTACGTGACGATATCCCGTTACAGATTTCAGGTAGCGATATTGATCCCGAAGCGATTGAAGTTGCTATGGCAGCAATCAAGAGTGCCGGCTTCGCCAAAGATATTGAAGTCAGCGTCCTTCCCGCTCATCGCGCTAGACCACAGGGTGATTACGGTGTCATCATTACCAACCCTCCATATGGTGAACGTTTGAGTGAAGAGAAAGAAGTTCAGAAGTTGCTCCGCTCATTAGGGCGCAGTTATCTCGACATGCCAACATGGTCCTTTTTCGCAATCACATCGACCAAAGCTTTCGAGGAGTATTTCGGTCATAAGGCAGACAAGCGTCGCAAATTGTTCAACGGACGAATTGAAACCCAGTACTATCAGTATTTGGGCCCACTGCCCCCACGGAATAAAGCACCACAATCTTCATAACTGTTTCGAATATAAAGTGCTCCTGCCATCTATGGCTGGAGTGCTTTTTTGTGCGCTATTCTGATCATATGAATTCGCCGTCATCGGCCTTCGTTTGGATAGAAATCAATTCATCCTTAGGCATAGTTGAAAACCCATGGGGCCACGCTATAATGGATGGAGCCCTATTTTACATTCCGATTACAAAACAACGAAAGCAAGGGGGACATACATATGGTTGTCACTCGCCCTACGCGCAGCTCCATGCCACGCGGGCTTCTGAATCATCCACTAACGTTATATCTTATTTTTCTTGTGCTCATGCTGCTCAAACTCATGTGGCTCCATCACAATCTGCACGCCTATAACATTACGATGGGACTGCTGGATAAAGTCATTGCTATTGGATCACTTCTTCTCCTGTCCTTCTGGACCTGGTGGCTGCCACGTAGAGGCATGATCGTGTCTCTCGCGGTGCTTAACCTGCTGCTTACCGCACTAATCTATGCCGATATGGTGTATTATCGCTATTTCCAGGATTTCTTGACCATCCCGGTATTGTTGCAGGCCAGACAAGTTGACGCATTGGGTGACAGTATTGCTACATTGATCTACACAAGCGATCTTTGGTTCTTTGCCGATTGGCTTGTCGTCATTCCATTCGCAGCTATCGTACTGTTCAGCAGACGTTACCGTTCGAAGCACGCCAGTGCGTCTGTTCAAGGTTATGGAAGTTATACGTATAATGATCGCAAGGCGGGGATGCGCCGCCGTCTCACTGCCGGCAGCATTGCCCTTGTGCTGGGACTGGGTCTCGCCGTCGGCCCGATTTATTTTTACAGCAAAACATGGGCCAAGGGCCTGTTCGATAACAACTGGTGGAATGTATCCATGTACAATGTGACTGGACTTCTCGCTTTTCATGGTTATGATCTGTACAACTATGCCAAAGATCACATTGGCTCCGGGCCGCAGGCTGAACCCGCAGATGTTGAACAGGCAAAGGCATTCTTCGCTGAAAGGCAAGGAGCTGAACCGCAGAACGATGCCTTGTTCGGCAAATATAAGGACAGCAATGTCATCATTGTCCAGGGTGAGGCTTTTATGAACTTCATGATTGGCCAGAGTATTGGCGGTCAGGAGATTACACCGCATTTTAATGAACTGATGAAAGAAAGTCAGTATTATAGTCACTTTTACCACCAGACAGGTCAGGGCAGAACGTCAGATGCCGATTTTGGAGCAAACATCTCACTTCATCCGCTTCCGGTTGGATCTGCATTTGTACGCTATGCAGACCATACGTATGATTCCCTCCCTTCCATTCTGAAGGATAACGGGTATAGCACCAACGTATTTCATGCTTATGAGAGTGGCTTCTGGAATCGGTATACGATGTATCAGAACATGAAGTACGACAAGTTTTATAGTAAAAATGATTTTGTACAGGATGACCCGCTTGGCTGGTCCCTGTCTGACGAATCCTTTTTCCGCCAATCCGTTGAGAAAATGAGCAGTGAGGTGACCGAACCGTTCTATTCGTTCCTCATTACACTCAGCAGTCACCACCCATATGCCCTGCCTAAAGAGAAACAGCAGCTGGATGTAGGTGAGTTCCAGGGAACAATGTTCGGTGATTATCTGCAATCGGTTCATTACGTAGATTCGGCGCTCGGCAAGATGGTGGAGGATCTGAAAAATCGGGGATTATGGGAAAATACCATCTTTATGTTCTACGGAGACCACGACAACTCGATTAAGGAACAAGCCCAATACGAACAGTTCCTTGGACGTTCCCTGAGCGAACTGGATATGGCTCAGATCATGAACGAGGTGCCTCTGCTCGTGCATTTACCAGATGGAGCTGCTGCTGGAACCATCGACGAACCTTCGGGACAACTGGACATCACACCATCCGTGCTGCATTTGCTCGGTGTATCCGACCAGTCCTATTATCATATGGGTAACGACGTTTATGACGGGTCTTCCCGTACGGTTGTGCTGCGTAATGGCGCATTCTCGGATGGTTCTGTATTCTATATTCCATCGGATGATTATATTTATGAGAGCGGCGCTTGTTATGACCTGTCCACACGTGACAAAACAGATATCAATGCATGCCGGCCCGCTCATGATGAGGCAACCAAGCGATTGCACGTCTCGGACACCGTAATTACCTATGATTTGATTCAGCGCTTTCGAGAGGAAGACAGTTCAGGAGCAACATCACAATGAGTAAAATCATAATGACAAGCTAAACAAATACGCGAAATATTGAATTGAATTGGATTTAAAAAGGGGCACTCTCATTACATGACATCACACACAGGATCATTTAATATTGAACAACAATTGTTCAATGCAGCCGCAAACTTTGTGCAGCAACGTTATCCTCAGGGATGGGGCGGTGCGGGTGCCGTCTATACCGAAGCTGGTTCCCTGCTGATTAGCGTAGCTCCAGAGGTCATCAACGATGCCACGCATCTGTGTATGGAAACAGGGGCTTATCTGGAAGCTCACAAATTGAATGAACGCGTTACCCACTCCCTCTGTATCGCTCGTGATGACGAGCATTCGGAATTCAAGGTCCTTACACCCTGCGGCTTATGCCAGGAACGATTGTTTTATTGGGGTGAAGAAGTGAAGGCTGCCGTATACGACCCTGCTGGTCAGTTGGTTTTCAAAAGACTGGATGAGATCCAACCTCACCATTGGTCCAAGGCATACCGGGATAAATAGCAAAATCCTTGCGAATTATAGAAAGTGGCTTTATAATTGTAACCATATTAGTTTCAACTAAAAGGATGATGGAGGTTTTAATAAAATGAACATTGAGATATGGTCTGATTTTCTATGCCCTTTCTGTTATATCGGCAAACGCCGCCTAGAGAATGTGCTGCAACAGTTTCCACACCGTGATGAAGTGAAGCTGCAATTCAAAAGCTTCGAGCTTGATCCAAATGCTGCATTGAACCCAGGCAAAACCAATACGGAATACCTGGCTTCCAAATATAATATTAGCGTGGAGCAGGCCCAAGGCATGAATGCCCAAATGAATGCCAATGCTCGCACGGCAGGACTGGAATACAATATCGATGCCATGATTCCTACCAATTCCTTCTCAGCTCACCGCTTGACACACTGGGCGGATACACAAGGCAAAGCGCTTGAACTGAGTGAACGGATATTCCAAGCTGTGTTCATTGAAGGTAAACACTCCGGCGACCCTGAAGTGTTGGCTCAGTTAGCAGAAGAAGTCGGCTTGGATCGAAATGCAGCTACGGCAGTGCTGTCCAGTGATCAATTCACCGACAATGTCCGCGCTGACCAAGCAGAAGGCGAGCAACTCGGTATCCGTGGTGTACCTTTTTTCGTATTCGACCGCAAGTTCGCTGTATCGGGCGCTCAGCCTGACGAGGTGTTCCTGAATGCCATTCAAAAAGCATGGGACGACCGTTCCCCATTCACCATGGTTGAATCCAACACAACAGAAACAGACGGCAGCGGAGTCTGCACAGATGACGGTTGCGAAGTCCCGAAAAAAAATTAAGCTAAGTCACACACACAAAGCAGCAGGATCAGGGGATATTTCCCGATCCTGCTGCTTTTTTTATATGCTTCTTAATTACCCACCAAATCTAAAGATGGATTTATAATTTTCACGATAACGGAGTGGGCAGAAAAAAGCTGGAGAAGCGGAGTGCTCGCATTTATCACCGGATTTTCCCCTTGATACAGGGAATTTCAAAAAAAATCGGGGATAACGGCGATCGAAAGATTGTTCTGCACAAGTAGTGTCTTAGCGTGACCGATTATGCTTACATCTTAAACCACAAAGAACGATCCGTAACCGGAACCTCCACTAACTTATCATCAAACACTTATATTCAATTAGCGCCACCCACTCAATCCCAGAATAGCTGATCCGGATGTGGTCCAGTCCGCTTATCCGAATCCAGTGCATCAATCAGCTTCAACTCATCCGGTGACAATTCAAAGTCAAAGATGTCCGCATTCTCACGAATCCGCTCCGGCGTAACCGACTTCGGAATCGTCACAATCTGATTTTGAATGTCCCAACGCAGAATAATCTGCGCCGGTGTTTTCCCATATTTCTGGGCTAGTGCTTTGAGTGTCGACTCTTGGTTCAGCTTGCCCTTCATAATAGGACTCCATGCCTCCAGCTGAATTCCCTGCGCTCCGCAGAAATCCTGAAGTTCCTGCTGGATCAGACCCGGATGCAGCTCTACCTGATTCACCGCAGGCACCGTTCCACCTTCATCTATGATATCTTGCAAATGGTGTACTTGAAAGTTACTCACACCAATCGCACGAATGCTTCCTTCGCTATATAGACGTTCGAATGCTCTCCACGTCTCCTTATACTGGTCTCTGCCAGGCCAGTGAATTAAGTAAAGATCAATTACATTCAATCCAAGCGCCTTCTGACTCGCTTCAAATGCTCTCAACGTTGAATCAAATCCCTGATCCTCGTTCCAAAGCTTGGTCGTCACAAACAGTTCGTTACGGGCAACACCACTGCTTGCAATAGCTTGTCCTACTTCTTCCTCATTGCCATAGATGGACGCGGTATCAATACTGCGATATCCAACCTCCAAAGCGGTCTCAACCGCCTGTTGCACTTCCTTACCTTTTGCTTTATATGTTCCAAATCCTAGCCATGGCATCGTTACTCCGTTGTTCAGAATCGTACAATCTGTAATATGTTTTGTCATTCTGTACCTCCCGTATGGAATTTTGCCTGCTCTTGTTCTATTAACCTTCTCACAGAATTTTAAGCGACCATTCGACATACTATCGGAGTAAACCCATGGATCGGGAGTCTTTGCAAAAGATATGAAAAACCCGCAAAGCATTGCTGCCCTGCGGGTTCTGGTGTGAACAGGAACGTTATTGATTCCCTTGACCGTGCTGACTCTGGATGGAATTCAATCGTCTCTTCTCCTCGATGAACATCTCTTCTGCCAGCTCAACACCTTGTCCTCCGAGCGAAAGCTCTGCTTGACGCATCGCCTGCTCCGTATGTGCGAGACGACGTTCCGCCTGTACAATGGTCTGTGCCGTCAGATGAGACATGGCCTGAGATACAGCATAATGAAGCTTGTTCACCGCATTTTGCGCCTGAGATACAGTAGTATCAGCCTGCAAACTGGAATCATAACGCTTCGGCATGAGTATTCCTCCTTGGGATGATCATGTTCCTGTTACCCCTTTAGGATGGATAGCACAAGCCTTCCTTATTCCTCTTTTGTGTTTTTGTCGTAACCTTAACCTGTCTTGCTGCGTTTATTAAGTACTCATCAAGTTTAGGAGGAAATCATTTGAAGAAAATAATATTGACACTCTGCATGTTGCCCTTGCTCATTTGGGTACAAGGCTGCGCTCCAGCTACATACGAGATAGAAGGATATACAGCGTCATCCATAAACCCAGACATCCCAGTCCCAAGCAATGCAAAGCTCATTAAAGTCATAACTGATTCAGGCAATAGAAACATTAAAGAAGGCGTGATGTATGAATTGAAACATATTGGGGGTGAGCAAGGACTATACCCGCCAATGGATTATTTTCAGAAGCTAGCGGATACAGGTTGGGTCGAATTGGAGGAAGAACGAATGGGTCATATACATTTTCTGAAAAAGGATACCACGGTCATTGCCATTGAAATTAGAGAAGATACCTTCGAAATTTATGAAATGATTAAGGGCACTGTATTCTAACGCAGCTTTTGTTCACTATTACTCAAGCGCAAAAAAGGAGAGGCACATCGCCCCTCCTTGCGGATGTTTGAACTCTTCGTTCAATTACCTTATTATATCCTGTTACTTAACGAACTTTGCGACTTTGGCGAGCACTTCTTCTTCTGTCGGAGCACTAATGTACCGACCGTTGATAAAGACAAACGCACGTTTCGCGCAAGGACCGCAATAGGATTTGCACCCAATTTTGATCTCCGTGTCTGGAGCCATTTTCTGCAACTTGGGCACAATCGATTTCAGTCGGACATGATTACATTTTTCGCATACGCGGATATCGTTAGCCATGAGTTCCCCTTCTTCGCGCCCTTAGTGGTCGCCGTGATTACCTTGGGACGGATTCGTAATAACGAAGCCCTCTTCCGGGAAGTAGAGGTAGTCAATTTTAACACCATTCAACAAAGGCTGATCATTCGCGAGAATGACATCAATCTCTTTATCGGTAGATACAACCGTATCATTTTCTTTTGGTGTGTCGATATCCAGGCCATAGTGAGCATGGTCACCATGTGCATGGGTAATGACAACGCGCAGTTTTTTTCCTTCGTTCTCCGGCTTGTCCAATTCAAGCTTCAATACTTTAGCAGCATTACGCGTAATTTTGCAGTTCATTCTCTTCATCTCCTATATTGTAATTGCTGGTTTCAACAATTTCAGCATTCTTAAACTACAGCATCTATTGTAAAGAAAGTTACCGCTCTTCGCAATAACATTGATGCGAAATCAATGTTAAACCTATCCATTTCCCCACAAATTAAGAAGGCATCCCTTCCTGAAGCACAGGATATTTGCGTTCCGCACGGCTTACAAACCAGTTCATCAGAATCAACGTCACCCCGATATCATCGATGGGCATAAATGGCATGACGTCAGGAAGTACCCAGTATAACAGCGCCGGAATAATAAACAACAGCTTTTCTCCCAAAGGAATCTGCGGAGCCCGGAGCAACCGGGGGAGCCTTTTGAAAACTTGTGTCCATCGTTTGAACGACAGCAGTCTTCTCCACTTCATTTTGAATCCCTCCGTATAATAAATAATAAATATATGTCGCCGAAATGGCACATCCATCATTACCCGTTCAAAAACCATTCAGTACGAATGACATAACATGCCATTATAAAAAATAATAAAAACGGAACGTCGCTCATAGCGTCCGTTCCTGTTATACGAATGATCTACCGTTAAGTTTCACACCTTCATAAGCAAGCCCTAACTCCATTACCCATTGGATAACAGTTCAGCCAGCAACATGCCGACTTCTATACAGATATCATCAAACTGTTCTACGGGAAGCGGATTAACACCCAATCCAACTTCCACCGTGAAGCCCGGTTTACCAAACGCTTGGATAAACCAGTCTTTGTACCCGGCATCACTGCCGCCAAGCTTCACTGCCTTGTAGCCCGAAGCTTTGGCGAGTCTGCGCGACAGCGGCGCACTCTCTCTGGGTTCCAGATCACGGTAGTTCCAATAGATCTCCTGTCCCTGACTATGAAGAGAGACAACCGCAGCGAAGGTGTGCTGTTGCGTCCACTGCGCAAGTGCCTGCGCTTCCGGTTCTGTCAATGGAGCTGTTCCTGCATAATCCCGGGGGCCAGGCGAGGTCACCCCCCTTCTTGCTGCCTCTTCATCCCAATGGGCGGGAAATTGATCATTCAGATCCACCCCTCTGATATTGGCCTTCCAATGTGTAAAATGGGATCTGCCGGCATTCCAGGCTAACAACTGCTGTGCATGCGGGTGCTGATTGACCACACCTTCCTGAACCAGTTCGACCCCGTCCGGATTAACCATCGGCACGGCCCAGAGTGTCGTTTCTTGCATCCATCGTTCTGTCTGGAATTGATGCCATGCCTTATGCGTGCTATATGACTGGGCATATTCTTCAATAAATTTCATCAGAACTGCCGTTGTCAGCCACTCATTAGCATGAACGGAAGCGTTAACATGAATATGTCTCTGTCCTTGCCCGATACGCAAATAAGGCAGTGACTTGCCCATGACACTTGTTCCGATTGAACCCGTCTCGATAAAAGGATATTGATTCTCAAGTTTGTCTATATCGTTGATTAATTCTCTATAACCGTACTCTCCCTGAATCTTTACAATAGTTTTTCCATTCGAAGCCGGAATATGAATACAGCGCCCAACCCAGTCGGCAATATTGGCGATTTCGGGATTGGCCTGGCGCAACACCTCTTCGTCCAGACCAAAGCGCGCTGCAATCCCCACTACACTTTCTCCAGGCGGTACAGCATACCTGCGACCTGCCCCGGGGACAATACGCAGCATCTGACCTGCCAGAAGGTAAGGCTGAGAGGCCGCTTCCGGGTTCAGCGCAGCAAGTAACTCTTTCGTCATATGATGCGCTGACGCAATTCTCGGCAGCGTATCTCCCCGCTGAACGATAATCCACTGCTGTTCCATGTTGTTCTCCTTTCCACAGGAAAAGACCGTTCTCCTGTCCGGTTCTCCCCATTTTCGTGTCTGTAACATATGTATGCAGGCCAGGTTGTCCGTCATGTGACATGAATCATGCTCATTGCCTGTCGATGCAGAATCATGACAAAAAATCCCGGAACTCCACAGTTCCGGGATGTCGTACAGCCAATGTACATTAATTATAAGTCCTATTCATGCGTACTTTTGCGTATAACTATGGTAATTGCGTAACCTGCCAAACCACAGGGGTCTTCGAGATCTGCTCTCCCAACCATCGACGGGTAATATTCTGGAACATGCGTGGATCGCCAGTGCAGAAAAATTGATGCACCGGGGTCTCATCCCCACTGGCAAGCTTTCGTTTATCATATAAAATCGTACTGATTTCCCGTGCCGTTTCATCTGCCGAACTGATTAGCTTCACTTCCTGTCCCATAACATCCTGAATGGTGTCCATGAGAAAAGGATAGTGCGTACAACCCAGAATAAGACAATCTATTGGCTGTTGTTTGATCTCATCCAATGATTGCTCCACCGTATGTGTCGTGTGCTCGGAACGAAATTCACCTTGCTCCACCAACGGCACCAGCGCCGGACAAGCCTGACTGACCACATCGATATAGGGGGACAGCTGCTTGAGTGCCGATGTATAAGCCCCACTGCCAATGGTACCTACGGTACCAATCACACCAATGCGTCCTGTACGTGTCGCTGTGATAGCAGCCCGTGCTCCGGGATGTATAACACCGATGACAGGCACATTCACCTTGGCACGGATATAATCCAGCGCGGCTGCTGTCGCTGTGTTACAGGCGATAACGATAACCTTCGGATCGAATTGGATCAAGAAATCAACGATTTGTTCCGTAAATTGTTTCACTTGTTCGGACGAACGGGGTCCGTACGGTGTCCGGGCAGTATCCCCAAAATAAATGATCTTTTCCCGCGGGAGCTGACGCATCACTTCCTTGGCGACGGTCAATCCCCCCACACCGGAGTCTAATATAGCGATTGCTTGCTGCACGAACACACCGCTTCCTTCTTCATTGAATTGGTTCTCAAAACGATTGTTTCCAGAGCTTTCTTCCTACCGTATGAACATTCTGGCAAAAAGGTACCTACATCTTACCCGATTTCATCGCAGGGTTCAAATAAAATCCCGCGCACTGTGTCATCTCCGCATGGGCACACAACAAAGCAGGCTCTCCTCTAAATCGAGGAAAGCCTGCAATCCCAAGCTTTGCTTAGTTGTCGTCCTTGGACTCATCCACAGGAAGCTTCGCTACAATATCGATTCCGGACTCATCTGCTGCATTGTCCGTATTAGGTTCTGTAATGGCTGCCGAAATGCGAATTTCTTTGCCTTCAGCGCAGTTGCGCCAGGATTGAATATCCTGAATCACGACATCTGCAGTCTCTTTGACCTTGGATACGATCTGCGAACTTTGTTCTCCCACTTTGCCAGCCAGTTCCTGACCCTTCTCCGATACCTGACGAGCACCCTCTGTAATATCTTGACGAAGTTCGCGTCCTGATTTCGGTGCCAGCAACAATGCCGTTACCGAACCTACCACGGAGCCGATCAGAGCACCCCACAACAAACTTTTGTTAGAATCCTTCACGTCACATCTCTCCCTTTACTGTCGTTTAAGTACCGGATCAGAAGCAACGGCCTGTCGCTCACCCATCCGGGCGAATGCCTACTCTGTTGATGCATTATAAGCAGCACAGGCTTGACTTGACACTCCAGATGTTAAAAATAATCTGAACGTGCTCTTTGCACCCTTATTTTTCAGCATTTCGCATAAACTCAGGTCTGGCGAGCCGGCTCCAGATCAGCCGCTGCATGCTCATCCCCAGGGTGCAAATCAACGACATAGCGTCCTGGTGCAATCAGTGCCGCCTGATGCTCACAACGCCAGCGACGTCCGCCGGAAGAACCCAGTGTCTGTCCATCCTGCAGAACATCCCCCTGGTCAAATATGTAATACGCTGCACCCAGCAAGGTCTGGGCCACCGTATCCGGATCAAGACCAACGAAGTGACACTGTACATCAGGCACACCCAGCGCAGACAATCCTACTGTGTCCATGACCAACTCACGCTGTTCCTCTGTACCTCCGGCCTGATACATTCGAACGTTCATGGCCGCATACAGATGTTCCTCGCGTTCTTGAGCTTGCGCATATGCTTCCGGTTCAACCAGCTTATCACTGCCATACCAATACAGCGCATCACAGGTCAAGCTCTCCATGATTGCCAGTACAGTCTTCTGGAACAGCTCCAGGCGCTGTTTACGAGGCATGGCTGCTGTGAACATGTCATGTATCCGAATGGAGTAACGCGCAGCTTCTACAGCTTGTCCTGCCTCCGGCCAATGCCATGCTTGCTGCAAAGCCCCACCAAAGCGTGCACGATCTGCAATTTCGTTGACAGGAAGCATACAGGTCTGTGCAGGGATATCTCCTTCCTGGAAAGACACCTTGTGGTTCAGATGATAGAAGACCAGCATTTCATGGTCCTGTTCTGCGCCACCTTGCTTCACATCCAGTCTGACTTGTCCTGTGTGACGAATCATCGCTTCCTGCAATCGCAGGCGATCCACCTCCGGACGTTCCCGGAACAAGAGTTCAACCATATATACCGGATGGAATCCGGAAGGTGTTTCATTTGCATCTTTGCTTTCAGTATTTACTTCATTGAATTCTTTTGATTCATTTGTCATGCGATTTCCCTCATTCCTTACGCTGTCCCTCGGGCTGTGCCGCATTGAAAGGACCAAGTTCTTTTTCCACGTACTCGCTAACCTGAGTAGTAAAATGTTCAAGTATATCCGGTAACTCTACGCTAAGTGGATGAAGCTCAGACCGCTCCCAACTGTAATAATCCTGCACCAGCGGCTTACGTAACGTGACAAGCTGACGCAAAATCTCATAGGTCGCATGATCAAAAACCTTTTCTTCATAATTAATCTGAATAATATCATCATAGCTGCTCGCATCTCTCATGATGAAGCCGTCAATCAGATAACTCCCCACATCGGTAACAATCTCAATCGCCAGGTGAAGACAACGTTCCTGTACCATCCCCAGCATGAGACTGCCATCCCAGGCCTGAGCTGCCCGGCGAAGCCCTTCGGCCACTTCCGGTACAGCAGCAAGCCGGCGGGCAATCTGTTCTCTGTTCACATAATACATTCGTTCACTTCCCGTTCAGTGAGTTATCGGTTACGTTTCCCTCTTCGCTTAAGCCAGAATATCATCACAGGACAAGCGATCAGAAACACAATAAAAATATATAGAAATTCCATAACGTCTCTTAAATCGCTCATGCAGAGTCCCCTTTATCTCAACGTAGTGTGAATGACAGATTAGATTTCGTAGTCCACTGCAATCGACTGTTCTCTGACTTCGTTCATGTACTTGATTACTTCCTGATGAAGCGGATGCACCTGATACGCCTGAAGATCCTCCAGTGACGCAAATTCCGCTGTGAGTGAAATGTCGAATGATCTTTCCGAGCGGAGCACATCAATCCCGATTTCAAGTGAAATCAGAACATCAATTTTACCATCCAGATTGCGAAGCACCTGGGCAGCAGCTTCAATACTTTCTGCTGAGCGATCTTTCATTTTGAACAGGACAATATGTTTTATCATCTGAGCAAGCACCTCGTTTAGTATAATAGTAGAATTGAATGAATTTTCGTGTATCCAAAATATATCATAACGTTCTCTATTACGAAAGGATACTTGGAAACGTTCTCTTGAGATGAAAAACTAATCCGAACCGTTTCCTTTCGGTTCGGATTTCTCTTGAGATCCATCCTCCGTCTGTTTCGTGGATTCATTCTGCGAAGTTTGTCCTGTTTCAGACTGTGGCTTGGTGCTGTCCGTGGTTGGCTGCGGTTTGGACCATTCCCGATTTGTCAGATACTCCTGATCTTCCTGCTTCTTCAATACGGCAATGGCCTGTCTGAGCTTTCCTGGCAATGGAAGTCCGATTTTGGCATAATTCTCGGTGATCGAGATCAGTTCATTCACCAGATAGAAATAAATGGCTCCGCCTTTGATAATATCGGTTCCCATAAGCAGGTCAATTCGGTGGGCAAGCAAAACAACGGTAAGCATGAGCCCTTTTCGAGCAATCCCCCAGAACCCAATGTTACTATTCAATCCGGTCCCCGTTCTAACCGCAGCTGCCAAACCTGTGATATAATCCACAGCCATCGCGACCGCGAGTAGGCTCAGCAGTTGATCCCACCCGCCAAAAGCAAACGTAACAAATGCTCCCGAGATGGCAGCAAAGGTATTCACAGATAGATTCACGTTCCTCACCTCTCCCTTACACTTGAGTACCCTACAATATATGTAAGAGTAAGAGATTTGACAGGTCACATGTCATGCTGAACTTGCGGATTTATCATTTCAGATTTGTGCACATCCTCTTTGCAACCGGGCAACGAAAATCAACATGTTATTGGGGAATTCAGGGAAATAAACCGCATCATATCAACAAAAATTAGATAAAAGTTCTTTAGACCTATCAATGAGTAATTAGAACTATATTATTTTTAATCCTGTTCTAATTGTTCCCTCATTTTTAGTGAAACATTGTAATCTAGGAATATACTAGGATGTGAATTGCGCATGGTCTAGTTCGTAGTTCCCTCTTTATCGTGAATTGACGCATTGACGCATTTGTAACCGGTAAACGCGGCACTTGAAAGTACCCCGTTGTTTATTGTAGTATTTGGTTAAAAAAAATCGGAGGAAATATGCCTAATCAACCAGAACAACATTCCATCCAGGCGTGGTCTCTGATCAACCGTAAATACTTGGGAAAAGGCGTCCGTGTTAAACGATTCCGTAAACCGACACGCTGTCAAATCCGCAATCGTGTTCTTCTTGCCGTGCTGATGGCCAATGATATCAAGTTGTCCCAGCTCGCTGAAGACCTCTCCATCTCTTCACGCAGTGTCAGTGCGTGGGTGTACGAAGGACGGATACCCGGCAGTACCAATTTGGACAAAACTTGCCAACTACTCGGCTACCCGCGTCATATTCTCTTCAATGAAGAAGTGGTCCGTAATAGCCCTGTCATATGTCAACCCGAGTCATCTCGCTTCATGAAGCGTACGGTGACCCGTTCTCCGGTTAGTAACCGTATTTTGACAGGCTTGTGTATGGTCCATGATTTGTCGGTGACAGATGTCAGCCACTGGATCGGGGTTCATCCCGGCACTTTCCGCAAATGGCTGCATCAGGGAACGCTGCCTTCTGCTGCGTTTCAGGAACAAGCGGAGCAATTTTTCCGCATCCCGAAAACTATTTTGTTCGCAGATGTCATCTTGAAAGATCGTCGCAACAACTAAATAAGCGAACAGCCAAAAGGCTCTGCTCTCCCTTAAGGAGACCAGAGCCTTTTTAAATAAACGGTATCCCTTCTCTCCCGAACTTGAAGCACTCTCCTAGCTCTTCTGTCGGCAATGTCAGATAATCTCCCCTTTTCTGCCTTCTGCTTCCAACCAGAGCCATTACAGCCCTCTACAAGCCAAGCTTATACAACGCAAGAAGATCGTTCTTCATGAAAAGTCATCCTTACCTCGTGTTCAATACTTCATTAATATATTTCAATCCGGTATATCGAGGGCGAAGCGTATGCGCTGTTGTGAACGCATGCTCCACCATCTCCGGGGTTACACCCAATTGTTCAATAGTCACAGGTCCGCCTACTTGTTCCAACCATTCGATAAGCTGAGCAGCCTCCGGCAAATGGTCATATATTCCAAACACAGGCTCGCCCGATGTCTGTGCAAGTTCTTTATATTTTACAGTAAGTAATGCACAAGCTACGCCAACTTTGGCACCATGCAGAACCGGTCTGTCACCCGCTTGCATCAGATCCATCTCCAAGATGTGGGACAGATGGTGCTCACCTCCGGATGCCGGACGGGAATGGTCAATGATCAGCATGGAAATGCCGGAAACGATCAGCGCATCCATTAATACAGCTACTCCCTCAGCTCGTCCTTCAGCAATCGCTTGCACATGGTCTATACAGCTGTTCAGTGCTTCTTCTGTCATCCGATAAGCGACCGGACAGAACGGTTCCCCACCCAGATCACGAGAAACAATCCAGTCTGCAAGGGAAGTATATTTGCCAAGCATGTCTCCGAATCCGGCAGCCGTCATGACTTGGGGAGCTTGCTCCAGGATATTCATATCAGCAAAGATGGCCTCAGGCGGAACAGCCTGAAAGGTCCGTTTGACTCCGCTTACAATTAAAGGCGCACCTGCAGAGGTAAACCCATCCACTGAAGCCGCTGTCGGTATGGACAGAAATGGCTTGTTCATTTTGGAACATACAAATCGCACCAAATCATGGATGGTACCTGAACCCACGGCGATCACAGCCTGACTTTCCGGATTCACACCCAACATGACCTGTACAATAGCCGCTTCATCCGCAACGATATCACCCGTACGATTCTCCGGCAGAGCGATCTCATCCACATGAATTTCCGCTTCCCGTATACTGCTCAGGACATCAGACCCGGCGGCCCGTAATGTATGTCGATCATAAACAACCGTCACCCGATCATATTCTCGCTCAGACAAGTAACCTGGTAACCTCTGAATGGCCCCAGCTTCCAGATGGATCAGCATATCCACTACTCGATGTTGATGACCGCAGTTGCACTCCTGTGCTTCCTCATTCCACGCTGCAATTCGTTCGTTCATATTCATCCGCTCTTACCCTCCCATATGAGATATCATGCATAATTACCTGATTAAAACCACAAAATGAGAACAGGAAATACAATGTGATGATTTTCCTGATCACACTTTACTGCTTGTACCCAATATTTGCAAATCCATATCTCACATTTCCAAGTAGGTGAATCGATGAAATTAACCAAAGAATTAGGAATTTCGCTCGGATTTCTCGCTGGAACCACTTTTGGCAGTGGTATCGCTTTTTTGTTTCGTCTCCAGTCGTTTGAAGTGGTTGCCAGTGTTACCCTATTCGGTATTGCAGGAGCCATTGCCGGGATCATCACGGCAGTTATTATGCGCCAGCGCCGAACTCAACACTAGAATGCCGATAGCAAAATATAGGCTTCACACTAATGATCCTGATCCACAAAATAAAAAAGGTTCGTGAATTGCCCTAGAGCAAATCACGAACCTTTTTTTGTTAGATGCGGTCGAGAGGACTCGAACCTCCACGGGGGGTTAGCCCACACGGACCTGAACCGTGCGCGTCTGCCAATTCCGCCACGACCGCATAATATGTATCTCCTCATCCTTCGATGAAAAGCGTTCCGGTGAAGCAATTCCTTGTTTTACCGTAATTCAGAGTATACATGCTCCAAAATAAAATTGCAACTTCTTTTTTATCCATTCACGAATAGGACATATGTCCTTTTTTCTCAACTTCAAACAACCTATCGTAGCATTAAACAAAAACCATCCATACGAATGAAAAAATAAAGGAGAGATCCACTTTGAAAACAGCCAATCTTTGCTTTATCGGTGCCGGGTTTCATGCATCGACGAATATATATCCTTCTGTTGTTGAAGCCGGAGCGCAGATTCAGGCCATTGCCACACGCAGTACCGAACGTTCTGAAGCAGCTCTGCTGCGATTTGGGAGCAACGGAAAAGCGTATGACAACGCTCAACTTATGTTACAACAGGAACCTTGTGACGGAGTTGTTGTGGTTGCCCAGCCTGTAGACCAGACCGCTCTTGTCCTTGAATGTATTCGGGCTGGCAAAAATGTATACGTGGATAAGCCGCTCGGATGGAACGCAGCGGAAGCCGCCACTGTAGCAGAAGCTGCCGAGCAGGCTGGCGTCGTCGTCATGGTCGGTTTTATGAAACGTTATGCTCCGGTATATATGAAGCTCAAGGAACTCATTGATGGTGGTTCACTAGGTAAGGTTCGTTCATTTCAGATGAAATTCGCTGTGGACAGTACTCCATTTTGCAAGGATGAGGAGCAGTTCATGAAGCTCGCTGCCATTCATATGGTTGATCTGATGCGGTTCCTGTTTGGAGAAGCCGTGCGGGTTACAGGCACAACCGTGAAGGATGGGGAGCATATTAACCAGAGTATTTCCCTTGTATTTGAGAATAACATTGTGGGCAGTGCGTATTTCACAGGCATGAGTGCATGGTCACGGGAGAGCGAAAGTGTACTCGTCACCTTCGATAACGGATTTGCGTCAGCCGAAGAGATTAACACACTTACTGTTCATCAATCCCGCAGCTCGGATAACCTGCCCTGGAAATCTCTTGAGGAGCAAGATACTGTATATACCCCTTCTGGCTCCCCCATGTCTGGAGCTTATCGAGACCTTTATCTGCGTGGGTTCGTCGGCGAGATGGCTCATTTCATCGAATGTTGCCAGAATCAGTCTATCCCCCATTCCAGCGCCAAGGATAATATTGGGACGATGGCGCTATGCGACGCTATTCTATCGTCACTGAAGTGACGTATATACGTTCGCCATTTTATACATCCAGAGAAGAGGAAATAATCATATGTTGGACACAGGCTTACTCATTATTCGTCTCGTAATTGGTTTCATTATGATCGGACATGCATGTAAGAAATTGTTTGGCTGGTTTGGTGGCGAGGGTGTACAAGGGACAGCTGAATTCTTCGGGGCGATTGGTCTGCAGCCTGCAAGGACCATGGCCGTGTGTGCCGGACTTGCTGAATTGATCGGTGGATTCCTGTTTGGAGCTGGTCTATGGATGATCATTGGTGTCGTTCTGCTCATGATTCCGATGATTGTAGCCATAGTCAAAGTGCACGCAGACAAAGGACTATGGAATCTGAACGGAGGATTTGAATATAATCTTGTGATGCTTGGATCGTTACTTGGTGTTTCCCTTGCTGGTGCCGGGGCTTATTCACTCGATGCCCTGCTATAATATATCGTTTTATCACTACGGACCTCGATGTTTCGCAAGACGAAACCGGGGCTCTTTTTTTTGACATACTCACATCTGGCTGCGCTAGGATTAGGGTTACTAATCTGAATAATAAGTGATATGCTCTTTCATGAACTATACGGACTTCATGTGATATAACCACCCAAATGGATACCATAGACATTTACCGTATAATGGAGGTGCACTTAAAATGAAAAAGGACGCAACCAAGGCATGTCCCGCGCCATACGGCTGTTCCGTGGAAGTTACACTTAGTGTGATCGGAGGCAAATGGAAAGGCGCCATTTTGTATCACTTATTCTCCGGTCCATTGCGATTTAACGAGATCCGCAAATTGTTTCCTGACATCACCCAGCGTATGCTCACCCTGCAGCTTCGAGAGTTGGAGGGCAGCGGAATTGTTCATCGTGAAATATACCCCCAGATTCCACCTAAAGTGGAGTATTCCCTCACACCATTTGGCGAAACGTTACGGCCGATCATCTTCAGCATGCGAGATTGGGGAGAAACGTATACCAATGAGGTTCTGGCCAGATCCTCACAAGAGGTATAAAAGACAAAAGAAGCTGTCCCTTCTTCCTAGGGATCAGCTTCTTTGCTTATTTGATAACCGTCTGGATCGTAACTGTACGGTTACGCCCCTCTTCCTTCGCTTGATACAACGCATTATCTGCCAAGTGAAATAATTCTGTCGCTGCTGTGGAGTGCTTCGGATATTCAGCAATCCCAGCCGAGATCGTGACGGAACGATCAATAGGCAAAATACTTTCCTCAACCGTTATTCGGATACGTTCAGCAATCTCAAATGCCACGTTAGACTCGGAATTCCTTAACAAGACTACGAATTCCTCTCCACCGAACCGGGCGCAGACATCTTCTGGTCGGACAGACAATTGAATGATATTGGCAATGTGTTTCAGCACTTCATCCCCTGCATGATGCCCGAATGTATCATTAATGGATTTGAAGCGGTCAATATCCAGAACAATAATGGAGAATGGAACTTCGTTCTGAATCCAATCCTGGATGACCTCTTCGAAAGTTCTGCGATTGTTCATGCCAGTTAAGACATCTGTTCTGGCGTCATAGGCCAGCTGGTTCGTCTGCTTCCTAAAGTTCGCCATTGCGCCAACCACTGTTCGTGTGAGAAGATCTGCCTCTCTGTTCCAGTGAGGCTTCATCACAGGCAGCTCCACTTGTCCCTTATCAACCTGATTCACCAAATCCGCCAGCATAGCAAAAGGACTGGCCAGCTTGCGTGCAACCCGCACTACAATAAGCGTCAGAATCAGGAAAGGCACTGAAGTGTATAACAACAACATACGGATATGATGATTTAACTGATCGTACACCGTTTGGGTAGGAGACACGATCACGACGCCCCAGTCTGTTGATGGGACTTTGTAATAACCCGCAAGTGAATCCACACCTGCCAGGTTCTTGTATTGTTCTTTCCCCGTCTCGTCTTGGAGCAGCTTCTGCACTACTTCATTCTTACTGACATTTTCACCAATTCGATTCGTGTTCGGATGAAATAACAAGGTACCCTTCTTATCTACAATAAAAAAGTAGGAACCATTGCTTGTCTTGAGCTGACTCCCAAAGGAGAGACTCAAAATATTATCTTCTTGCAAAAAAATATTTCCACCGATCGTCCCTTGATACGTTCCCGATGAATCGAAGATCGGTTCACTGACAAATACAATTCGGCGCTTCGTTCTTGGCGTCTGGTATGCTTCGGAGATATACGAAGCCCTCGCTTTAATCGCCGCTTTTGCTGCATCGGAACTAACATGCTGACCTACGCTGGCCTGTGAATAGGGTGATATGGACCTGACTACTCCCGTTTCATCCACCAGAGCTACAGAGTTGAAGAAGTTACTGCTATTGCGGATCAAGTCCAAGGTGGAATTCAACTGATCCGTATCAGAGTAGTCCATCTCCGTGAAATACTTGGCTGCATATTTCAAGCTATCCTGCATGGAATAAAAAAGCGAATCCAGCGTTTGGCTCATTTGCACTGCGCTCGCATAATTCAACGACAAGGTGTTATCAATAAGCGATTGTTTCTGAGATGTATAAGATGAGATGACCATGATAGTCAATGTCATTAAAACTGAAATGGTGACCAACCCGCCGAGCAAAGCCGTAAGGCTGATCTTCTTGATATTTTTTATTTTTCTTCGTAATCTGGATGTTCTGTTCTCTGCGATCATGTTATAACTTCCCCCGGATTTTCATGAAAAGGCATATTCCCTCTATCTTATACGAAAGTTGTTAAGATCAAATAAAGAGTTTGTGAAGTCTTAACAATTACATCGTAAGATTGACGATTTAATGACATTTTACTTTTCCTGGCAGAATACTATTCAGACTCAACCTTAATCAACAATGATATATCCTTCTTCCGGCTCCTGTTCAACAAACCCTGCCATGTGACGAGCCTGAAACTCGATCGGGTGATGACTGCCTATCAGAATACGGTTTTGGACTTCGTCCGCTGTTTCAGCGGGTAATGCGAATGCACGTGTATAGGCAAACTGTCCCTGAAGTGTCGTATAGATCGCATTGACAAGCCGATCGTTGCCCGCACGCCCGAACACATTAAGAATCACAGATCCATCCGAGTCCAGCTTGTCCTTGACCATCGCAAAAAAATCACTGGATATAAACTGCTCAGGTGTACCCGTTGCCGTAAAGGCATCAATAATAATATAATCATATGTCCCAGCAGGTTCCTGTCCTAATAATTCACGACCATCCCCAATGAGCACAGGGCTTCCCTCATATCCAAAAAAGGTTTGGCTCAACTCTGCGACTTCTGCGTCCAGCTCAGCCACCTTGACCTGACGATCAGACAAGTAGGTTGGCAATGTGCCAATACCATGTCCCACCACAAATACGGTATCAAATTCAGGATCATTCCGCTCCATTAGATGCACCATCGCTCTGGGATACTCCAGCACCATCCGGGCAGGCTCATCCAGATCCATTGCGCCCTGCACAGCTGCGTTGGAGAATTCTAATACACGAAACCGTCCCTTCTCTCCATAAAGCCTTTTTGTATCATATACCGTCAGCTCATGCTGTTCACTTTTATTTCGATACAGAACTCTCACTAACCGTGCTCCCTTCGTTCTCTGGCTGCTAATTCATCGCCTATCATCATTCTATTATAAGGGATGACAACGCACCACCCTATACTTGAATACGGGTCAAAGAACAACAAAAGACCGTTCCTGATTGCACGGAAACGGCCTTTGTACGCACCTTTCAACATCATTAAGACCCTATGGCCTCATGCAGTGCCTGAACATATTCTACGCCCAGATTCGAGAGAGAAGTACTCTTGTGACTTATCCAGCCTACATTAATTGTTTCCTCACATTCCAGCGGAACAGGAATAATCTCATTACCGTTCAAGTCTGAGCTGAGTACTCCAGTAGATATCGTATAACCATTCAAACCAATCAGCAGGTTAAACAACGTTGCGCGGTCATTGACCTGTATGCTTTTGGGATGAGATAACGTACTCAGAATTTCTTCGGAAAAATGAAAAGAATTATACTCCCCCTGGTCAAAAGACAGGTACGGATAATCCTGCAGTTGCTCAATCGCAACCGACTCCTGCTTCGCCAGGGGGTTCTTCACACTAATAAAGATATGGGGCTTGGCTGTGAACAGGCTCGTGAAGACCAATCCCGCATCTTTTAACAATTTGTTAATTACCTTGGCATTGAATTCATTCAAATATAGGATGCCAATTTCACTGCGCAGGCTTTTCACATCCTGAATAATCTCATAGGTCTTCGTCTCTCGAAGTGCCAACTCGTATTCATCCTGACCATACTGCTGTACCAGACGAACAAAGGCATTCACCGCAAACGCATAGTGCTGTGTCGATACGGAGAAATGCTGCGGCGATGGCTTCGCGTTCAGATATCGGTTTTCCAGCAGTTCGGCTTGCTCCACCACCTGACGTGCATAACTGAGAAACTCGACGCCTTCTTTGGACAACGATATGCCCTTATTGGTACGTTCAAAAATGGTAATGCGCAGCTCCTGCTCCAGATCCCGAATGGCATTCGACAAGCTGGGTTGCGAGATAAATAGCCGTTTGGCCGCTTCATTCATCGAGCCACGCGTCGCCACTTCAATTACATATTTTAATTGTTGTAAGGTCAAGGTTGAACTCCTCTTTTCGATATCATTGTACGATCAGGAGAAAATGTTCTTTTTCTCAAACACAGACATCTGATTCTCCTCGGTAATAGGGCATTCATCAGGATACATACTTCGTTTATCCAACTTCTCGTCGATAAAATCAACCACCTGCTGTAGCGAAGCAATCTGTGCTTCAACTTTCTTTCGATGGTTCACCAGCATCTCCCGTTCCTCCGGGAAATCTGCCAGATCCGAATCCATGGACATCTGTAGATAAGGCTTCATTTCCTCCAGAGACATGCCTGTTTTTTTCAGGCAAGTAATCAACTTCATCGTATGAATATCCTCCGGGCGGTATACCCGATGGCGATTGGTTTTGCGTTCAGCTCGGGGAAGCAGTCCGATCTTCTCATAATAGCGAATCGTATCTTCCGATAATCCGGCCTGTTCTGACGTTTCTTTAATGGAAAACACTTCATTATGGCTCACCCTATGGCCCTCCTCCGCATTGATCTCTCTCCATATTACAACTTGGAGTCAGCTCCAAGTCAAGCATGATTCGTTCCAATCTACCCTCTTGACTTGGAGTCGACTCCAAGTTATAGAATGAGCGCAGCATACAGATTCGTTCTGTAATCCCATTCTATCTGGAGGTATTTATGAATATACAAAATCAGCTTCGCACCGCTCTCATCACAGGTTCAACGTCGGGAATTGGTCTCGAACTGACCCGCAGATTACTAACTGAAGGATGGCAGGTAATCGGTCTCAACCGTTCCGCTTTCCCTACCGACGATACTGAAATTCAGAACGCCTTACGTTCAGGCCAGCTCCGTTGGGTTCAGGCTAACCTGACCAACTACGACAGTCTGAGAATGGCACTGAATCAGATTACATCCGATACCGATTCGATTGATGTTTTGTTTAACAACGCCGGGGGCAGCGCTGCCGAACTTCGTTTTTCTGACCAGGGTCATGAAATGCACTTTGAACTCCAAACCGTGGTCCCTTACATCATCTACATGGAATTAGTTGAGCTATTGCTCAAAGGGAAGATGAAAACAGTCGTCAATACTTCCACCACCGCGTTCAGTATGGTCAAACATTTTGATCTAAATATCCTGGAACGTCCAGCTGAATTCAAAAAGCTGTTTGGTCCCTATGCCACTTCGAAGCTCGGTCTATCTCTATGGACACGCGAGGTTGCCAAGTCTGCCAAAGCAGATGGCATACACCTGCTAAGCGTAGACCCCGGAGGAAATAATACGCTAAGGGGCAACAAAACATCCGGCCTGCCCTTCTACATCAAACCTGTCATGAAATGGTTCTTCCCTCATCCAAGTCACGGCGCTTCATTGCTCTACAGTGCGGCCTTATATCCAACCAGACACGAATCCGGTGCGTTCCTGGTTAAAAATAAAGCGAAAACACTTCGTTTCACAGAGCAAGGTCCTGCTGTTTTAAACCGGGTAAACGAGATCTACGAGCAGGATTTTCGTAAAACGCAGTCTGGAAAGGCCACAATCACCCGATCTTAACCATGGTGGATGGTGAGCACTAACATAACAAAAAACACGCCATAGCGGCGTGTTTTTTTGTTTATAGGCTTTATGGGTATTATGAGCATCTTTTCATTGTCGCAAAGCCATATGGTTTTTTCCCTGTTAGATAAAGACACTCAACAATAACACCATGCCGAAGGCGGCAAATCCGAGAATGGTCTCCATGACCGTCCATGTCTTCAGTGTCTGCGGCACAGACAGATTCAAGTACTCTTTGACAATCCAGAACCCTGAATCATTTACATGGGACAAAATAATCGAACCCGCTCCCGTTGCGAGCACCAGCAATTCGGGACTTACCCCCGGCATCGTCATGGCGATTGGAGCCACAATACCCGCCGCTGTTGTCATCGCCACCGTAGCTGAACCTACCGCTGCACGAATCAATCCGGCAATGACAAAGGCCAGCACGAGTGGAGAAAGATGCGCACTTTGGGCAAATCCTGCGATCGCATCACCTACACCGCTGTCTGTCAGGATGCGGTTGAATCCGCCGCCTGCACCGATCAGCAAGATGATGGAAGCAACTGGGCCCAAGCAATCATTCGTATATTTCAATATCTGCTGTTTGCTGAAACCACGTGCATATCCAAAGGAATAGAAGGCAAAGAGCAAAGCTAGCAGCAATGCAATAATCGGACTACCGATGAAATCAACGACCTGACGGAACACATTCGTCTCTGGCAGCATCAGATCCACAATCGTAGCGAGCAACATCAGAATCACCGGAAGCAAGATCGTAAAGAGGGTGATGCCGAAACCAGGCAGTTCCCGATCTTTGGTCTCGGTGAACTGTTCCATCAGCTCACTTGAAGTCTCGACTTTGATTCGCTTGGAAATCCATGTTCCATAGAGCGGACCCGCAATCGCTGCCGCTGGAAGGGATACAATCAGAGCCAGGAATATCGTTTTACCAACATCGGCATTGAAGATTCCTACAGCAAGCATCGCCGCCGGATGAGGCGGAATCAGACTGTGCACCACAGCAAGACCTGCGACAAGTGAAAGTCCGATTTTGATCAGCGATGTTCCTGTATGCTTCGCAATAACAAAGACCAGCGGGAACAACAGTACGATCCCGACCTGGATAAATACCGGAATACCACAGATCAGCGCAACAACCATCATCGCCCAGTGTACGTTCTTCTCCCCGAAGACACGAACAAGTGTCTGGGCTATTCGTTCGGCCCCACCAGACTCGGCCATGAGTTTCCCGAGCATCGTTCCAAGTCCCAGAACAATCGCGATAAATCCGAGAACGCTTGCAACACCTTCCTGATAAGACTTCACGATATCCGTGAAAGGCATACCTGATATCAATCCCATAAAGACAGCACCCACAATCAGGGCAACGAATGGATTCATTTTAAATTTGGCAATCAACAGAATCAATCCAAGAATGGATATCAATGCGTAGAGCAGCAGACTTGCATCATGACTAAGACCGAATACGGAATACATCCGAATAGCCTCCCCCAAGTTGTTATGTTGTGTCAGCACGCAGTATTACGCTGGTCCAAACGACCTGAACACTGCGTGCCTTCGTAATAAGCTTAAGCTTCGATCTTTTCAACTGTTTCCAGAAGGGCTTTTTCCCCGCCAACATTACCCGGAAACACGATATATGGGATACCATTGAATTTAGCTTCTTCCCCTGTCAACCATACCGGAATGCCCGCAGCCACCTGACCGAGCACCCTTGCTTTGCGTATCGCCAGACCTTTCGTTGCTACATCACTGGATGTAATGCCACCTTTGGCAATAATGAACTTTGGCACGACTTCAAGAGATTGCACAATCTCGACCAAAGCTGACGATACCGTTTGGCTGATCTTGAAATTACCCTCATGTCCTTCGACGGTGATGAGCTTACGGCTACTGTATACAACAACATTGTTCCCCTCGGCAAGCTGCCTGTTCGCTTCATCAATCACACGTCGAATTTCCTCCGTATATCCATCCGGCGTTAATACCCGCTCGACATCGATCTCCAGACTTATAATGCCCGGAAACGTGAGGAGTTGTTCCAGTTGACGTGTCGTCTTCTGTACATAGGAACCAACAACAACGATGCCGCCATGTTGTTCCTGTCCGCTTGCGATCAGCTGTTCTTTTGGCAAAAATGGCTGATCTGAGATACCCGCATACGATTTGACAAAGGAGGCCGCCGTCCGGAAAATAAAAGCTTTCCCCTCATCTTCTGCTTGCAGCAAAGCCAGAGAAAGTACATCCATGTCTGCATAAGAGAGCGCATTCACGATAATCGGTACATTGCCTTCAGCTTTCAGTAAAATCGCTTTGACCACCTCGATACCTTGACGAATCTCCTCCAGTGAGATGGTAAGGCAGCGACTAGCCTGGATACGGCCCGAAGTCTTCTCCTCTACCCATGATGGCAGATCTCCATGCTCATACCCGAATACTTTATCCTTGGCAAATTCCGTCTCATGAACTGGAATCAACTGCTCACCCTCGACCATATAATGCGTGTTGCCAATCGTAACTCGTCCTGCCTCGAAAAAGGCTGGAATGATCAGTTGTCCATCATATGCTCGTCCGCTAACACGCGCCACTTCTTCGGCTAGCACATCCGTCTCCAGCGGATAATAACCACGTAGCATAGAGTCACTACGACTCACAAAGGTGAAACTCGTTCCTTCCTCTGCTGCAACCTCTTGCACATTGCGTGCAATCTCCCGATTAATACGTTCCGCTGTATCTGCATCCAGCCCTCGTGTATTGGTCAAAATATAGAATAACGATTCGGAGGACCGAAACGCCTCCTGCAACAGTGGCTTGTCCCACTGCGTCAACACATCAATATCATGAACCGTTTGCACACCAGTTGGGTCATCATCCAACACGATAATTTTGCGAGCCCTCGCATCCTGCAATTGTTTAATCTGTCCTCGCAATCCTTCAGAAGAGTTGTCCGTCCGAAGAGCTGCGGGAATATCCGATAACGTCTGATAGGTCATGTCTCTCCACCTCATATCTATATCTATTCAAAATCTTTTTCTTATAAATTTTTTATTGAACCCGACTCACTTCTACACCTGCGAGTTTCTCAAAATACTGAACGATTCCGCCATGGTCATCTGCGGCTTTCCCATCAATCTTCAGTGCATGGAAGATCTCCAGCAACTGACTGCTGAGCGGCAAAGGAACTCCGATATCATGCGCCGTTTCCATCACATTGGTCATGTCTTTGAGGTTAATATCAATGCGGCCCCCAGCGACAAAGTTACGATCCAGAATGAGTGGAACCTTCGCATCCAGTACCGCACTTCCAGCGAGCCCGCTGCGGATTGCCTGATACATCTTCTCTACATCAATGCCAGCCTTGGCTGCAAATACAAGCGCCTCGGACATGGCGGCAATATTCAGGTTCACGATAATCTGATTCGCCAACTTGGCTGTTGCGCCTGAACCATTATCCCCAACTCGCGTTACATCCTGTCCTACCACTTGCAGAACCTCTCTCACAGATTCAAAAATCATTTCATTGCCACCCACCATGATGGCGAGTGTGCCATCTATGGCTTTGGGTTCCCCACCACTTACGGGCGCATCCAACATATACAATCCTGATTTGGATACAAGCTGAGCCAGCTCTTTGGAAACGACCGGCGAGATCGAGCTCATATCGATAATAATACTTCCCGTATTCGCTCCTGCCAGTACACCTTGTTCACTCGTGATAACGCTGCGAACATGCTCTGAATTGGGTAGCATTGTAAAGATGACATCACTATGTTCAGCTACCTCTTTTGGAGACGCCGCTCCTCTCGCTCCCGCATCAGCCAATGACATCACAGCCGTTTGATTAATATCGTATACGCTTACATCATATCCCGCCCGGATCAGGTTCAATGACATAGGACGTCCCATAATACCGAGTCCAATAAATCCAATTCGTTTCTTCATCTTGCAATCCCTCCAGCCTGAATTCTTTGCTTTTCACTCTTGTAATCGCTATCATTGCTGTTCACATTCGTTATTGTACACAACATTTTAATTTTTGTATACAATTTTATTGTTTATGTATCCTAAAATTAAAATTCGGTTTTTTATCTTGTTGTTTATTGCCTTCATTTTCGCTAAAGTAAAGGTAGAGGTGAAATACAATGCAACCAAGTACGGACAAGTCCCGTCCAGCCTATCAGCAGGCCTATGAAGTGCTGCGGGACATGATTTTGCAAGGCACCCTTTCTCCGGGAACCAAACTTGTGGAAGAGAAGCTGGCGACCGATCTGAATGTCAGCCGGACCCCGATCCGTGAATCCATCCGCCGTCTGGAACAGGAAGGATTAGTCGTAAACAAACGAGTCGTCAAGCTAACCGAGACCGATCTGAGAAATACGTTTGAATTACGGAAGTTATTGGAGGGACATGCGGCTAAATCTGCTGCTGCCTTCTTATCCGCTCAGGAAGTGGCGGCTCTTGAGCATTGCGTTCAAGTGGGACATACCGGAAGCAAAGAAGAGATTATGGAAGCCAATAAAGAGTTTCACGAAATCATCATGCGGGCGAGTAATAATGCATTGATGATTGATCTGTTCGATAAAATGCAATCCGTCATTTATCTATTCCGTCAGACAGTTGTATATTATCAGCGTCCCTTCCTCATTGAAGAGCATCATCAGATTTGCGAAGCGATTAAGGCACATGACGGGCAGACCGCCGAACGGCTGATGAAAGAGCATCTTCAATCCGATCTGGAATTCTGCCTTCATTTGATTCGATAACCGAATTCATGGATTGTTCGACCTTCTCACATACGTAAAAAGACGTGACCACAATGTGGTCACGTCTTTTTAGTCGTTTGTCCCTCATATTATCCAGGCCCTGATTCATAGGTGTAAACATAACGATACAATGTCGCGTGTGACATGCTACTGAATCTGGAGGGATCACTTAATGAGCAAAGGACAGCAACCCAACGAAAAACCTTTCATCATCCCGCAACCTATTCGCAGTGATGGCGCTGGAGGACCTGATCTGGGCCCCAGAGACGTCATGAGAGATATACAAAACCCCGATTTGCTGGTACCTCCAGCTACTGATAACGGGTTATTGCCCAATCTGAGAATGTCTTTTTCCGATACCCATATGCAATTGAACCATGGCGGATGGTCACGTGAAATCACCGTACGGGATCTCCCTGTTGCCACTACACTGGCTGGTGTGAACATGAGTCTGACGCCTGGTGGTGTACGGGAACTGCACTGGCATCAGCAATCCGAATGGGCCTATATGATCTGGGGAACGGCAAGAATCACCTCGGTAGATCAGAACGGACGTAATTTTATTGCCGATGTCGGGCCTGGGGATCTCTGGTTTTTCCCTAAAGGTCTGCCCCATTCCATTCAAGGACTGGAGGATGGTTGTGAATTTCTGCTCGTGTTCGATGACGGGTCCTTCTCCGATCTGAATACGTTATCCATATCCGATTGGTTTGCCCATACACCACCAGAGGTATTGTCTGTTAATTTTGGCGTGCCCGAATCTGCTTTTCAGTCGATGCCGAAGGAACAGGTCTATATTTTCCAAGATACCGTTCCGGGTTCCATTGAGAGCCAGGAAGTTCAGTCTCCATACGGCACCGTTCCTCTCACATTCAAACATCGATTGTTAGCCCAGGAACCGCTCATCACACCCGGCGGAAGCGTGCGGATTGTAGACTCCACTAACTTCCCCATTTCGACTACTGTTGCGGCAGCACTCGTTGAGATCCGACCTGGCGCTATGCGCGAACTGCACTGGCATCCCAATGCGGATGAATGGCAATACTATCTGACAGGACAGGGAAGAATGACCGTCTTCGGAGGCAATGGTATTGCTCGCACCTTTGATTATCGGGCTGGAGATGTCGGATATGTTCCCGTCGCAATGGGACACTACATACAGAATAGTGGTACGGATACCTTATGGTTTTTGGAGATATTTCGAAGTGATCGCTTTGAGGATGTGTCACTGAATCAGTGGATGGCGTTAACTCCGCGGGATCTGGTCCGTGACAATCTGAATGCACCCCCTGAGTTGCTGGATGCCTTGCATAAAGTAAAATGGCCTGTCGTTTAAATTAGTGTGTAGAAAATAAAACAAGCAGATCTACCTATTCAAGGTACTCTGCTTGTTTTATTTTGTCGGTGTACAACCACTTACTCTTTCATAACCAGCTCATCCAAACGGGTTGTCTTATCTAATCAGATATGCGTAGGTTTAATCGCCTGAATATACACACTTTCTCCTTGGAAGCTGACGAGCTTTCCGCGCTCTGTCACTTCGAAGTTAAAAAATTTTCGGATGATGGAAGGAGCACTCAACATGCTTGCTTCAAGTTCCTCCCTCTCCTGCTCGGGTAGTGCCGCACGATTACACCACTCTTCAAACTTAAAGCGTTTCTGGAAGGAAGCCATCGCTTCCGTCCGGAATCCGGCATACTCCAGCATGTGAATCCATTCCGTCTTGCGCCATGCCCGAACATGGCTTGCATCCCGGCACTTCTCCACTTCATTATAGAACTGGTCATTCTCGTCGCGTTCAGGTGCCACGTTGTCAATCAACAACAACCTGCCACCAGGCTTCATGACTCGTAGTGCCTCATTGATAAACGAAGAAACGTCCGGAAAATGGTGAGCAGCGATTCGGCAGGTCACAAGGTCAAAGACATCATCCTCGAATGGTAGCTTCTCTGCATCTCCGGCAACAAAATCTACATTATCGCGTCCATTCCCCTGGATAAATTGTTCAGCCACCTGCAACATTTCCTCCGTTAAATCCAGAGCGGTTACACGCTGAACAAGTGGAGCCAAGGCATTGGCGACATGCCCTCCCCCAGTGGCGATATCGAGCACATTCATATCTGGAGTGGCTTGAGACGAAGCCACGAGCAACGCGAGATCCTCACCCTTGGCATGCCCCGAACTCGTCACGTATTTCTCTGCATTTTTCGCAAACTGCTTCTGCACCTGACTTTTAATTACATCAGACATTCCAATCCCTCCTGCATAAGTTTCATTAGACGAAACATAGTTTCAAAATATAATTATATTTATTTTACCATAGATGAATGTAAAAGCTAAATAAGCATTTTACACAAATCCGGAGGCAACTTTCCACTACCTAACCAAAAAGCTGAAATAAAAAAACATCCCCCAAGTGAATTTCACCCAGGAGATGTTTCTTATATTTGTTACTTCACGAGCGTTGGTGACTTCTTCCACAGTCCCAGAATCAGACCGGAGATCACAGAACCAATCGCAACAGCTAGCAGGAACAATAATGCGTGGTTCGCCAGTGCTGCAACAAAGATCCCGCCGTGCGGAGCTGGTACATTAATGTGCCACAGCTGTGTCAATCCGCCAGCAACAGCGGAACCCAGAATACAAGAAGTCAATACACGCAATGGATCAGCCGCAGCAAATGGAATTGCACCTTCTGTAATGAAAGAGAATCCAAGTACATAGTTAGTCAAACCTGATTTGCGTTCTTGCTCTGTAAATTTGGATTTGAAGAATGTTGTTGCAAGTGCAATCGCCAGAGGAGGCACCATACCGCCTGCCATAACCGCTGCCATCCATGCACCATCTGTGTTACCACTGGATGTGAATACCCCAATAGCGAATGTGTAAGCCGCTTTGTTGAACGGTCCGCCCATATCGATGGACATCATACCGCCAAGCAGCAAGCCCAACAATACCGCATTACCTGTACCCAAGTTACCCAGTGCATCTACAAGCCATGTGTTCAGGGAACCAAAGATTGGATCAAAGACATAGAAACTGATGGCACCCACGATTAGCAAACCAAATACCGGATACAGCAAGATTGGTTTCAAACCATCAATCGCTTTTGGCAATCCTTTGAACAACTTACGAAGACCAATGACTACATAACCTGCCAAGAAACCGGCGGCCAAACCACCAAGGAAACCGGCATTTGAGGTAACCGCCATTAATCCACCGACCATACCAGGCATCAGGGCTGGACGATCACCAATACTCATCGCGATAAATCCGGCAAGTACGGGAATCAGGAAGTGGAATGCACCTGTTCCGCCACCGATCGTTTGAAGCAATTGTACAATCGGATTCTCAGGGCTAGCAAGCTGTTCGAACAAGAAGGAGATTGCTAGCAGGATACCGCCACCTACAACGAATGGTAGCATATGCGAGATACCATTCATCAGATCTTTATAGATTTTGCTACCTACACTGATCTTACCAGTGCTTGCGCCCTCTTCCTTGGCATTTCCACCTTGGCTACGATAGATCGGTGCATC
Source organism: Paenibacillus amylolyticus (assembly GCF_001570725.1). Lineage (GTDB taxonomy): Bacteria > Bacillota > Bacilli > Paenibacillales > Paenibacillaceae > Paenibacillus > Paenibacillus amylolyticus_A. The sequence goes on along the minus strand of NZ_BCNV01000001.1, from coordinate 876,044 downwards.
ACCGTTAACGGCCTTGCGAATCAGCTCTTCGGATTTACGGATTCCATCACTCACCGGTCTTTGCAATACCGGTTTGCCATCGAAACGCGCCATCTCCACATTTTTGTCTGCGGCAACGATAACCCCTTTAGCACGAGCGATCTCATCAGCAGTGAGAACATTCTGCGCTCCTTCAGAGCCGTTTGTCTCTACGCGAATATTAATGCCCATTTCCTGAGCTTTCTTTTTAAGTGCATCTTCAGCCATAAATGTATGAGCTATACCTGTTGGACAGGCTGTAACCGCAACAACAAAATCTTCCGAATTGGCATTACCTACAATCACACCAGAAGTATTCTGTTGCTGACCAGTAGTAGTAGCGGATGCCGCATTCGCTGCTTTTTCAGCTTTTGCTTTCTCTTTGGCTGCTTCCTTCTCAGCTGCTTCTGCCTGTTTGGCATCAAACAATGCACTAACTTCCGCAGGTGTATCTGTACTCATCAATTGTGAGATGAAATCGCTATCAATCAACAACCTGGAAAGAGCTGCAAGCGTACGCAGATGGGTATTACCTGCGCCTTCTGGTGCCGCAATCATGAAGAACACATGAGCTGGCTGATCATCCAACGCTTCAAAATCAAGTCCTTTTCTGCTCTTGGCAAATACAACTGTTGGTTCATTCACCGCTGTTGTTTTGGCATGTGGCATCGCAATTCCGCCACCGATCCCCGTGCTGGATTCAGCTTCTCTTTTATAGATCATTTCCTTGAACAGAACAGGATCATTAATACGTCCGCTTCGGTTCAGGCTTGCAATTAGTTCATCAATAGCCTCAGCTTTGGTTGTGGCTTGCAGGTCCATGATCATCGTTTCCTGGATCATCAAGTCTGTTATTCTCATCTTGGTACACTCCCTTAAGTTCTATCAGCCTGCGATGTGCAGGCCTCACTACATTACAATTACAATGAAAACCTTTTATATGACCGTTAGACTAGATCGTCGTAATGGTTACTTGATTGCGCAGTTCATCAATCCATTCACGTGTTGCCAGATCATCCGAGAACGCAGTTGCGCTTCCAGATGCAACCCCTGTGCGGAAAGCTTCCAATAGATCTCCACTCTGTACGAAGGTACCTACGAATCCGCCAATCATGGAGTCTCCGGCACCAACGGAGTTTTTCACAGTGCCTTTTGGCACGTTCGCATGATGAACTTCCGCTTTGGTAATGAATAGTGCACCTTCGCCTGCCATGGAGATCAACACATGTTTGGCACCGGCTTCAAGCAACTTACGCCCATATAACACCAGTTCCTCGCGATTCTCAATGGTTACTCCGAACAGTTCAGCCAGTTCATGATGATTCGGCTTCACCAGCAATGGTTCATGTACAAGAGCTTCCATTAGTGCAGGTCCAGTTGTGTCAATTACGAATTCGGCACCCGTTTGCTTGCAGACTTTAATGAGACGATCATAGAAATCCGTCCCAAGTGACGGTGGCACGCTTCCGGAGAGAATGACAATATCTCCTTTTTGCAATGAAGACAATTTGTGTAGCAACTGCTCCGCCTCTTCTGCACTGATTGCAGGTCCAAGACCATTAATCTCTGTCTCTTCTCCATGCTTCAGCTTAATGTTAATGCGAGTATCGTCTGCAATCGTGACAAAGTCTGTCCGGATGTTATCTTCTTGCAACTTGTCATTAATGAAACGTCCGGTGAATCCACCAAGGAAACCAATGGCCGTGTTATCTGCTCCAAGTTGATTCAGTATGCGAGAAACATTAATGCCTTTGCCGCCCGGGAGCTTCAAATCCCGATTCATTCGATTCAATCCGCCAAGCTTCAGCTCATCCACTTCCACGATGTAATCAATGGACGGGTTTAGTGTTATCGTATATATCATCGTTATCCCTCAATTATTTTAGTTTTCTGGGCGATTCCAAGCCGCCAGTGTTCTGGCATCTGCTCGGTAATCAAATCGGCCTCCTCCAAATCGAACAATTTGGCAAAAGTAATTTCCCCTATTTTGCTGGAATCAGCCAGCACATAAGATTTTCCCGACAATTGATGTGCACGCCTTTTAATCAAGGCTTCCTCCGGATCAGGTGTTGTATACCCCATTTCGGGGTCCACTCCATTGCTCCCAAGAAAACATTTATCAAAACGGAAGTTATCCATGTTCTGTAATGCAATACTGCCGATGACTGCTTTCGTATGAATTTTCATCATACCGCCGAGCAAGTAACTGCGAATACGTTTGCTTACCAATGCCTCAACATGTGAAAGTCCGTTCGTAACAACCGTTACGTCCTTAGCTTCAATAAAAGGAATCATGGCTAACGTTGTCGTTCCTGCATCCAAATAGATGCATTCACCATTTTCGATCTCCTGTGCAGCCAAACGGGCAATCGTTGTTTTCTGTTGAATGTTTTTGAACGTTTTTTCTTCCATGCCCGGTTCCAGCGTTTTTTCATTCACCAGTGCGGCACCGCCGTGGATGCGTTTGAGCATCTGACGACTCTCCAGATCAATCAAATCACGTCTAATCGTTGATTCAGAAGCACCTAGTACATCAACAAGCTCTTGTAACTTCACAATTCCCTGTAAATGTAAGCGCTCTATAATTGCAGCATATCGTTCTTCAGTCAGCATCTTCATTCCTCCAACTGCTTCTATAGTATCATAAATCCCTCAAAAAACAACCACTTTCATTCAAAATAATTTAAAAACCTTCAAAAACCCGCATCTTTCGACTTATTTTCTTATCCAATTGTCCCTTCCCCTGACTCCTGAACACGCATCTGATAATCTAGTCCCTATTTTATCGAAGGCGGTGACCTGATGACAGATCGTCCACACAAACGGCGAAAACCCTGTGCCCTGCATCAGAAAAAGAAAGATTCCTCTCCTCGCTTTGGATGGATCTCCTCCAACTGGAGTGGCTACGCTCGCACAGGAACACAGAACCAATACCGCCGCATCTCAGCGGAATGGACTGTCCCCTATGTTCTACCTGGTACACGTAACTCATATTCATCCGCATGGATTGGCATTGATGGCTTCGAGAACAGCAGTCTCATTCAGACCGGAACAGGTCACGACTGGATTCAAGGCAAGCCCAGCTATTATGCCTGGTGGGAGATCCTCCCCGACGCGGAAACCATCATTCCACATCCCGTTTCCCCTGGTCATCGCATTCGGGCAGTCATCTCCAAGTTAACGCGCAAAACCTGGTGTATCACTCTATCTAATCTAACCCTAGGTTGGACCTTCCGTACCATTCAGTATTATTCGGGTCCGTTGTCCTCTGCGGAGTGGATTGTTGAAGCACCCACTGTAGGAAGCTCCATCGCCTCCATGGCACGGCTTACCCCCGTAACCTTTAACATGTGCCGCCTGAACGGGCAGTCTCCTGCTTTTCGCACCTCTCAAAAAGGAATCATGATTCAAGGACGAGGTATCGTCTCAATCCCTGGCACTCCTAATCGGTGCAAAGATGGATTTACGGTTCGCCGCAACACTTGAGTATTTAACGGTCGAACGAAGTTATTTACTTCATGATCTTGTAGGCGGTATTTCGTGGCCCTCGTATCTCCATTAAAAATCCTGCAGCCTCCAGCACTTGATGCGTGGGGTTGCAGGATTTTTCTTTTCATGGAAACATCATGGCGTTTATGACTCCACAACCATTGCATCCGGTTTGGGTTTAAGCCATTTGCCATCCTCATTAATAAAAGCCCCCTTGAAGCGGCCCATCTCCAATTGTTCAATCAGCCTTTCCTCGTCCATGACCAGAATCTCAGCTAACTGCCCCGAGGTGTAATAATGAGCGGGATTGTAGTCGAGCAGCACAGGAACAGACGTATCATATAGTTCTTTGATCAGATTCTCAAAGGAATGCCGACCCAGGTTCTCCATGTCTCTATAAAACTGCAAATGTTGGGACACCATATTACGGAAAGATTTATTCTCCAGATGCATCCACAACGTATTGCAGGCCTGAACACTCATATGATTTTGTTCCACATCAAAATATTGCACTTCTTCAATCTTCATGTATTTCTCTTGAAATGCAACGATCTTAATCAAAGGTACATTTCGTTTACGTGACGCTTTCTTCAAATGGGCTCTAAATTGTTCATAGTTCATTTCATTCATCTATTATCCCTGCCTTTAACATGTTCCAACCGACATTTTACAACAAATTGTAGGCAAGTGTAACCTTCATCATGTGAAAAACAAAAAAACGTGCAGCATCAGATGCCACACGTTCACCATATTATAGAGTGCATTTAATCAGCCAAGGGCACCCGTTTTCGCCCACGTAGCCGTAAATTCCTGTTCTTCATACGCATAGAATTGTTGCAAAATAACCTCCCGATCATCAAGGAACAACTGATCCGCTATGGCAGAGACCAGTTTCGGCACCGCACTCTTGGTCCCCGATATGGCCGATGCGGACAGACCACAGCTGGCAAGTGCAGAGTAATTGAATACGAACAGTCCATGCAGCTGTTCCTTACCCTGCTCACTTCTGCTAGTCATCGCAAACCCTGAACTCAGGTATGGATGTGCGTCTAACAATGCATTACAATGCTCTGACGGAGCCTGATAACAGTCCTCCCAACGTGCGATATGCGACTCTACAAGTCTGAGTTCAGGCCGGAGTGCCGGATCACTGAGAAGACCTGTGCTAATGATCAGAAAATCAAATTCATATGCTCCCTGTGCAGTATGCACAATTGTTCCCTGATCTGATGCTTCTACACTGAGCCAAGGCGAGTTCAAATGCAATTCAAATCCAGGCCAGGCTGCTGCACGATTAAACGTATCGTTGGTTGGCGGTTGATTGAATTTGAAGAAATGAGAGATCACTTCATATTTATCAGCAACCGGAAGAGCGTGGTATCGCTCGATCATACCGGATTGTTCCATCTGACGAATAGGATTAACACTAGGCAGCTGTTCCCGCCGTACAAATACATGAGCTTCCGCCACACCCGTGGCAAGCGCATAGCTCGCATTATCAAAAGCAGAAGCGCCGCCGCCAAGCACTGCAACCCGTTTACCTTTTAACCGTTCAAAATCAATCGCTTCAGACGTATGGGCATACAGCTCCCGAGGTAATCTATCGGCAATCATGGAAGGTATATGCCACTCTCCACCCCCTTGAATTCCCGTAGCAAACACTACTTTACGAGCAAGTATGACATCCATCTGAGTTCCTGCCTTGTTCACATGAAGCCGATGTATTCCGTTCTCTGTTGGCTCAACCAGTGTCAATTTCACCTCATTAAGCACAGGCAGATTCAATACTTCCCGATACCAGCGCAAGTAATTCATCCAGTCTCCACGTGGGATCTTGTCTACCTCTTCCCAACCTTCGGGCCCAACCTGTGCTTCCCACCATGAGCGAAAGGTTAACGAGGGGATACCCAGATCGATGGAAGTCAGATGCTTGGGTGTACGCAAAGTAACCATACGCGCATATGTCTCCCAAGGTCCTTCAAGCCCCGATGTGTTCTCGTCAATGACCACAATATTGGAGATTCGTTCACGAAGAAGCCCAAATGCCGCCCCTAATCCACTCTGGCCTCCACCCACAATGACGACATCATAGACATGACCATCCGCATGTTCTCTTGGACGTACCCAGTTCGCGCCACCAAATGACAAATAATCCAGATCAGTCTTCACACGTTCATTCAAAGCTTCCAGGCTCATGATTCATCAACCCTTTCGAGATACATATATGAACTATTTTTTCTTTGATTATTTTTGATGTAAGTTTGTTGTTAGTTATAATGGAATAATTATGATTTCACCTTGTATTTCTGAAATATATTAGCATTATTATATGAGTTATCGGGGATGAATTGAAGTTCGCGGCAGCTTTATTGTCATCAAAACTAAAAATAACTGACATGCTTGTTAATCTGCACGAAATACCTAACTGGACGGTACCTTCGCCCTCTTATGCGCTTCCTTCTAGACGGGTGCTTTTGCAGAAAATGAAAAAAGACAGACCAAGATGTAACCTTGGTCTGTCTTATTAAAGAAATGCTATTGGCCGGCTTGTTCACGGCGCTGCAATTTTTCATTGGTTAATTTCTCAGGGGTCACATCATGACCCAGTGGGTCCACAACGGATACTGCCAACATGGTTGTCAGCACCTGACCTCGAATAGCCTGTAAATATTGTTTTCTAAGCTCCTGCTGCTCGCTTTTTTCTGCTTTCGTCAAGCCGACGCTGCTGCGTTGTTTTCGACTTAATTCATTGATGCGTCCCAAAATAGGAATCATGCAATCCACCTCACTTGTTAGTCCAATTCTCGAAAGATATTTCGAATATCTTCAAACTAACTTATTACAACTTCACGAATTTGTCCATAGGCGCGCAATCCGTTAAGACGTTTTTAGGTGATCTCGTGCACAGACCACACGATGCCATTCGTAGCACCACTGCCCAGATTCAATGTAATCGTCAGCCCGTTTGCGGCATAGAACAATCCAATTACATCTCCCGCATTCAATGCCACTTCTACCGCCAAAGTAACTGCACCGCTTCCCAGTACTGCCCGCAGTGTTAGTAGTGTAACGGCTATATTGAGTACGGGCAATAAACCACTAACCAGAGTTGTAACTGTCGGTGATGTCCTTTGGACTAGAAAGGCTGGGTTAACTCCAGCACCCAGTGATAGGGCGATCGCTGCGGTCGTTGCATAATTGATCGTCGCCACAATGGAATATCTTCCTGTCACCGGGACCGTGTAATTTCCTGTTGTTGCATTGAAGTTGGCATTACCGTAATAAGGACTCGTTGTCGTCCAGTTGGTTAACTGTGCGCTCGTTGCTGTCGAAAGTGTCGCCAGGAAGGCCGAGAATCCTTGTGTTGCAAAGTTGGGCCCGGTTGGGCCCGTAGCTCCTGTCAGCCCCGTTGCCCCAGTCGCACCTGTAGTTCCTGTTATGCCTGTTGCTCCAGTGGCACCCGTAGCTCCGGTTGCACTAGTTACACCAGTTATGCCGGTAGCTCCTGTAAGTCCGTTAGCACCAGTTGGTCCAGTCGGGCCAGTTGCACCTGTACTCCCGGCTGTTCCAGTTGCACCTGTAGATCCAGTCGCACCCGTGATGCCGGTTGTTCCTGTAACTCCTGTTGTGCCGGTACTTCCGGTGGTGCCCGTTGCACCTGTAGTTCCTGTAGTCCCAGTTACACCAGTTAGTCCTGCAGCTCCTGTTATTCCTGTTTCTCCAGTTGCTCCGGTCGCGCCTGTTATACCTGTAACTCCTGTTGAACCCGTACTTCCTGTGGCTCCTGTAAGACCAGTCGCTCCTGCAACTCCGGTTGTTCCTGTGGTACCTGTTGCTCCAGTAAGTCCGTTAGTGCCCGTAACTCCAGTTGTGCCTGTAGCTCCTGATACACCTGTGACCCCTGTAGCCCCAGTTGCTCCGGTCGCGCCAGCAATACCCGTGGTTCCGGTAATACCAGTTGAGCCCGTCTCCCCGGTGACGCCTGTTGCTCCAGTCGTACCCGTTGTACCTGTCGTGCCGGTTATGCCAGTAACTCCCGTTGTACCTGTAGTTCCTGTTGTGCCTGTTGCTCCTGTAGTTCCACTTATACCAGTAATTCCTGTGGTTCCAGTCGCACCGGTCGGGCCAGTTACACCTGTCGTGCCGGTGAATCCTGTTTCACCCGTCTCTCCTGTAATGCCCGTGGTTCCTGTTGCTCCAGTCACACCGGTAACTCCCGTAGTCCCCGTGACCCCAGTGGCTCCAGTAGCTCCTGTTGTACCGGTAACACCAGTTAAGCCAGTCGTCCCGGTTATGCCAGTGGCACCGGTTGCTCCCGTTACACCTGTCGTACCGGTAGCGCCTGTTACCCCCGTCTCTCCAGTAGCTCCAGTCGCGCCAGCAACTCCCGTGGTTCCCGTGGCTCCAGTACCACCGGTGAGTCCTGTCACACCAGTCGTTCCTGTGACCCCTGTTAGACCCGTTTCTCCTGTGACGCCAGTAGTCCCTACGGCTCCGGTCACGCCAGTGACTCCAGTTGTGCCTGTGACCCCGGTGGGTCCCGTTAGACCAGTCGTTCCGGTAACTCCTGTTTCACCAATACTTCCTGTAGCACCGGTCGCGCCAGTAGTTCCTGTTAGACCCATTTCCCCTGTGACCCCAATTACACCAGTTGTACCGGTTATACCAGTAACTCCCGTAGTCCCCGTACTTCCCGTGGCTCCTGTCGTACCCGTGACCCCAGTCGCTCCGGTCGCACCTGTAGTACCCGTAGCACCAGTTATGCCAGTCGTCCCGGTTATGCCAGTGGCACCGGTTGCTCCCGTTACACCTGTCGTTCCGGTATTGCCTGTTACACCCGTCTCTCCAGTAGCTCCAGTCACGCCCGTAATTCCAGTCGCGCCAGTTACGCCAGCAACTCCCGTAGTTCCCGTTGCTCCAGTACCACCGGTGAGTCCTGTCGCACCAGTCGTTCCTGTGACCCCTGTTAGACCCGTTTCCCCTGTGACTCCTGTTAATCCAGTCGTACCTGTGACCCCTGTTAGACCCGTCTCACCAGTTTGGCCAGTTGTGCCGGTGGCACCTGTAATTCCAGTAGCTCCAGTCACACCCGTAATGCCAGTTACGCCGGTCGTGCCGGTTATTCCTGTTTCACCAGTAATACCCATTGGACCGGTTACCCCTGTAGCACCTGTAAATCCAGTTACGCCAGTAATACCAGTCGCACCGGTTGGTCCTGCCGTGCCGGTTATGCCAGTGGCACCAGTTGGTCCCGTTACACCTGTCGTACCAGTAACGCCGGTTACACCTGTCTCACCAGTTTGGCCAGTTGTGCCGGTGGCGCCTGTAATTCCAGTAGCTCCAGTCACACCCGTAATGCCAGTTACGCCGGTCGTGCCGGTTATTCCTGTTTCTCCTGTAAATCCGGTTACGCCAGTAATCCCAGTAGCACCTGTGATCCCGGTTAGACCCGTCTCCCCAGTGAATCCAGTAAGTCCAGTTACTCCCGTAACTCCGGTTGATCCTGTCACACCAGTTGGACCAGTAATTCCAGTAGCACCAGTCGGCCCGGTTACGCCAGTTATTCCTGTGGAACCCGTACTCCCCGTTGCTCCTGTGACTCCAGTTATGCCAGTCGCACCAGTGGCTCCGGTTGGTCCTGTTGTGCCGGTAACGCCTGTTACACCCGTCTCACCAGTGGCGCCAGTTAGTCCAGTCGCACCAGTGACTCCCGTTAGACCCGTTCCCCCCGTAATGCCGGTTGTACCCGTACTTCCCGTTGCTCCTGTGACTCCAGTTATGCCAGTCACACCAGTGGCTCCGGTTGGTCCTGTTGTGCCGGTAACGCCTGTTACACCCGTCTCACCAGTGGCGCCAGTTAGTCCAGTCGCACCAGTGACTCCCGTTAGACCCGTTCCCCCCGTAATGCCGGTTGTACCCGTACTTCCTGTTACACCCGTAACACCAGTTGGTCCTGCCGTGCCGGTAAATCCTGTAGTACCTGTAACCCCAGTGAATCCAGTTACTCCCGTCTCACCAGTTTGGCCAGTCGTCCCGGTGACACCTGTAATTCCAGTAGCTCCAGTCACACCAGTTATGCCAGTTATGCCAGTTACGCCAGTAATACCAGTCGCACCGGTTGATCCCGTTACACCTGTCGTACCTGTATCGCCTGTTACACCCGTATCTCCTGTACTGCCAGTGGTTCCTGTTGCTCCACTTAATCCCGTTACGCCAGTGGCACCGGTTGGTCCCGTTACACCTGTCGCACCGGTAGCGCCTGTTACACCCGCCTCTCCAGTGGCACCGGTTGATCCCCTCGTTCCGGTAACTCCAGTAGTACCTGTAACCCCAGTTACGCCGGTCGTGCCGGTTATTCCTGTTTCACCAGTAATACCCATTGAACCAGTTGCCCCTGTAACTCCAGTAGCTCCAAACGCACCTGTTGTACCCGTAACTCCAGTTAAGCCAGTCTGGCCGGTTGTGCCAGTGGCACCGGTTGATCCCGTCGTGCCAGTAAATCCTGTAGTACCTGTAACCCCAGTGAATCCAGTTACTCCCGTCTCACCAGTTTGGCCAGTTGTGCCGGTTGGTCCTGTTTCACCAGTAATACCCGTTGAACCAGTTGCCCCTGTAGCACCTGTAAATCCAGTTACGCCAGTTATTCCAGTATCACCAGTTGGCCCCGTTACACCTGTCGTACCTGTATCGCCTGTTACCCCCGTCTCTCCTGTACTACCAGTGGTTCCTGTTGCTCCACTTAATCCCGTTACACCAGTTGGACCAGTGATTCCTGTTACACCTGTTTCCCCTGTAATGCCAGTTGTGCCCGTTACGCCAGTAGCTCCGGTTGTTCCAGTCACACCTGTGATACCCGTAGTTCCGGTTATGCCAGTGGCACCAGTTGATCCCGTCGTTCCGGTAAATCCTGTAGTACCTGACACCCCAGTGAATCCAGTTACTCCCGTCTCACCAGTTTGACCAGTAGTACCGGTGGCGCCTGTTTCACCAGAAATACCCGTTAGACCGGTTGCTCCTGTAGCACCTGTAAAACCAGTCGGTCCGGTGATGCCCGTAGTTCCCGTAACACCAGTCAGTCCAGTCGCACCTGTGATCCCGGTTAGACCCGTCTCACCAGTTTGGCCAGTAATTCCTGTTAGACCCGTTTCCCCTGTGACACCAGTTACACCAGTAACTCCGGTTGTACCCGTGCTTCCTGTTGCTCCAGTCGTACCTATGACTCCTGTTGTTCCCGTAACGCCGGTGACTCCTGTTAAACCTGTAGCACCAGTAGTTCCAGTAAATCCAGTCATACCTGTGTTGCCCGTAACGCCAGTTAAACCAGTCGGTCCTGAAACACCAGTCGCACCGGTTGTACCCGTACTTCCCGTTGGGCCGGTAAATCCAGTAATACCTGTTGTACCGGTTGGTCCTGTTTCGCCAGTGACTCCGCTTGTGCCTGTGACCCCGGTGGATCCCGTTAGACCAGTCGTGCCGGTAACTCCTGTTTCACCAGTACTTCCTGTAGCACCAGTCACGCCTGTGATGCCCGTGGGTCCTGTTACTCCAGTAAATCCTGTAACACCAGTTGGGCCAATAGTTCCTGTTAGACCCGTTTCCCCTGTGACACCAGTTACGCCAGTGGCGCCAGTCAGTCCGGTAATGCCTGTGGTACCCGTGATACCCGTAACTCCAGTTAGGCCAGTCGTGCCGGTTGGTCCTGTTGCGCCGGTGGCCCCGGTTACACCTGTTGCCCCTGTTTCTCCAGTTGAACCAGTAGCTCCGATGGGCCCCGTAATGCCGGTTGGTCCCGTATTTCCCGTCGCTCCTGTAGTTCCAGTTCCTGTAGCACCTGTACTTCCAGTAGCTCCGGTCACACCAGTGATTCCCGTAACGCCAGTTAAACCGGCTGTACCTGTTGGTCCTGTTTCACCAGTAATACCTGTTATTCCAGTGCTTCCTGTTGCCCCAGTGCTTCCTGTTGCCCCAGTGATGCCAGTAGTACCTGTCGTTCCAGTAATTCCAGTAGCACCAGTAACGCCTGTACCCCCTGTTAGGCCCGTTACTCCAGTAACTCCCGTGGTGCCCGTTATACCTGTGACTCCTGTTTCTCCTGTGACACCAGTAGTTCCTGTGGCTCCGGTCACACCTGTGGTACCCGTAACGCCAGTCAATCCTGTCGTGCCGGTTACACCGATGGGTCCCGTTAGACCAGTATTTCCAGTCGCTCCCGTCTCACCAGTTAATCCAGTTGCCCCCGTAGTGCCTGTTATTCCAGAAGTACCCGTGCTTCCTGTAACCCCAGTCTCACCCGTAATACCTGTTAGACCCGTCTCTCCAGTGACACCAGTAGCTCCGGTCACACCTGTGATTCCAGTTACTCCCGTCTCTCCGGTTACTCCGGCTGTTCCCGTAGTGCCTGTGATGCCAGTAATTCCTGTGGCACCCGTATTTCCCGTTACTCCTGAAATCCCTGATACACCAGTTGTGCCAGTGGCACCGGCTGCTCCAGTAACACCTGTACTTCCCGTGGTTCCAGTCGTACCTGTTTCTCCCGTTTCCCCAATGACACCAGTGGCTCCGGTCGCACCAGTAACTCCGGTTGTTCCTGTGCTACCTGTTTCTCCAGTAATACCAGTTGCTCCAGTCAGTCCGGTGATGCCTGTTGTTCCAGTTAAGCCAGTCGTGCCGGTGACACCAGTTGGTCCTGTGACTCCTGTTAACCCCATCTCACCAGTAAATCCAGTAGCTCCGGTTACACCCGTATTACCCGTAACGCCTGTAACTCCCGTAGTTCCCGTAGACCCGGTCTCCCCAGTGGTTCCTGTCACACCAGTCGTACCCGTACTTCCCGTTGCTCCTATCGTACCTGTAACTCCGGTAGATCCAGTCAAACCTGACTCACCGGTTGGGCCGGTCGTACCTGTAATTCCTGTTTCGCCTGTAGCCCCGGTCGTTCCCGTCACACCTGTCGCTCCTGTGGTCCCTGTTAGCCCCGCTTCTCCAGTGGCACCAGTTGCTCCGATTGCACCTGTACTGCCGGTAAACCCAGTAATACCTGTCGTACCGGTTGCTCCTGTTGAACCTGTTGAACCTGTTGCTCCAGTTGGACCGATTTCCCCTGTAATACCTGTCGTACCTGTAGTACCCGTAACGCCAGTAACTCCCGTGGTTCCAGTTTCTCCAGTTAGACCGGTTACCCCTGTAACACCTGTGAATCCAGTAATACCTGCTGTGCCGGTGCTTCCAGTAGCTCCCGTCACACCAGTGATACCTGTAACGCCAGTTGCCCCTATCGATCCTGTTTCGCCGGTGGCTCCGGTTACACCTGTTAGACCCGTTTCCCCTGTGACACCAGTTACGCCAGTTGTGCCGGTTACGCCAGTAACTCCAGTTGTACCCGTGCTTCCTGTTGCTCCAGTCGTACCTGTGACTCCTGTTGTTCCTGTAGCGCCGGTGACTCCAGTTGTGCCAGCGGGTCCTGTTAACCCTGTATCACCAGTAATTCCGGTAGCACCAGTAATTCCGGTAGCACCAGTAATTCCGGTAGCACCAGTAATTCCAGTAAATCCAGTCACACCTGTGTTGCCCGTAACGCCAGTAACTCCCGTAGATCCGGTCGCCCCGGTTGGTCCCGTTACACCTGTCGTACCTGTTACGCCTGTTACACCCGTCTCACCAGTAATACCAGTGGCGCCAATCAGTCCAGTGATGCCTGTTGTTCCAGTAGAACCAGTTAGTCCAGTCGCACCAGTTAGTCCAGTCGCACCAGTGACTCCGGTGATACCTGTTTCTCCAGTAGATCCAGTCAAACCTGTCTCACCAGTTGGGCCGGTCGTACCTGTAATCCCCGTTTCCCCAGTGGCACCCGTAATGCCGGTAAATCCAGTAATACCTGTCGTCCCGGTTACTCCAGTCGTTCCTGTTGTACCTGTAATTCCTGTGGTTCCTGTTTGACCAGTACTTCCCGTTATACCTGTTAATCCAGTCGTTCCTGTTAGCCCCGTCTCGCCAGTGACACCAGTTGCTCCTGTTGATCCCGTTGTTCCTGTTTCACCAGTAGTTCCAGTTAATCCCATCACACCAATCCCAGTTGGACCAGTTGCTCCAGTGAATCCGGTGGCCCCAGCTAATCCAGCAACTCCAGTTGAACCTGTAAATCCGGTTATACCAGTATTTCCTGTAGCACCTGTCACGCCTGTTGCACCAAATCCGGTAATTCCAGTTGCCCCAGTTGTTCCTGTGACTCCAGTTGCTCCTGTGCCAGTTGGACCTGTAAATCCGGTTGTTCCAGTTATTCCGGTGCTGCCCGTGATTCCAGTTGAACCCGTAACACCCGTAACTCCAGTTACTCCAGTTACTCCAGTCCGTCCTGTGAGACCGATTGCTCCCCTTTTGCCTGGAGACCCAGGGTCTCCGGTTGCTCCAGTTGCCCCTGTTGTTCCGGTGTATCCTCTCATTCCTCGATAACCCCGTGGGCCGCGAAGGAAAGGAATCCTGTGGCTTTTCTTTTTTTTGCACGAACATCTGTTTTTCTTACAAGATTTACTCTTCTTCTTTGGGATAGCGTGCTTTTTTAATTTTTTTGCTTTCCGTTTAACTGTGCTGATTGAGGAAATTTTGCGTTTCTTTTTTGACATACCGCTCACAAGAAAATCCCCCCTCCTTGTACACCACGTCAAATCTCCGCATTTTACAATAGTACACTCTATGCCCGGGACTAGCTTTGTGCGCCCCCTAATCAATATGCCTATGAAACCACCATAATTAGTGATCAATCAATTACTTTTCTTTAAAAAATATATTCCCCTCTACTCACCCTGTAACTCCTTAATCGTCAACGCAATTCCGTCTGCAAAAGATGTTGCCACAACTGGACCAATCTGTTCCTCATATTTCTGTCTGCTCAAGATCAGGGGTTCCTCGGTCAGATATAACATCTCTACAATTTCTTTCATAACGGGTACACCCCGTCCAATCAACGACAATCCCAATTTTCCTAACGCCATCACAGGTTTTCTTATCCCCGCAGCCTTCTGTGCCATACGCACAATCTCATAACCCGAAATGATCCCCGATCCAGGAATGTTCCAGTTCTCTCCATACGTCGTCTCCCTGCTTGCCAGCTCCACTACCATAACCGCAGCATCCGGTAAATAGATGTACTCTCTGGGAACCTTCATATTTCCGATAAAAAAAGCCATCCTGCCTTTCGCTATCGCTTCAAGCGTTGAACCCAGATAGGAAGCCTGATTAGCCGATGGGCCATAATAGTCCGGCAAACGAACGATCATCACCTGAGCTCTGCTCCATCTTGTGCTAAATAACATTTGTTCATAGGCAAGTCGTGTCTTGCCTTTGCGGGTATGTGGCTGTTTCGGGTGTTCTTCCGTTACCTCGCTCATTTGCCTCCTACCATAAGGGTAGATTCCGTCTATTACAACCACGTTTAGCCCCAAGTGATCTGCCGCCGCCATCACGGATTCGCCCAGCGGGATCAGCCTGCTCTCCATTTCGTTATACGGGACATTCGCACAATGAAACATGACATCCGTTTCCTGAGAAGCAGCGATAATATCATCCGACCGAAATGCATCTCCCACTGCGATTTGCAGGTGATCTGGAGATCCCAACTTTACCGCAAGTTGCTCCAGTTTTTGATGGGAGCGGCCAAAAGCAATCGTAGAAATGCCTCGTTTGATCAATTCCTCCGTAATCGCTGCACCTGTTCCACCTGTGGCTCCAATCACAATAGCTCTTTTCATCGTAGATCGACCTCTTTCATCCATTTAGTTATTGATCAATTACTTACATGAAAACAATATAATCCATAATTAGTGATTGATCAATAACTAAAATTCAAAAAGGGAATTCCCATCCCTCTCTATCGGTCCTTCAGCTCAGGCATATCCAGTGCAGTAGATAAATTACACAACATCCCGATCGCCAGGAAAATCATGGTTCTTTTCAGCGGTTCAGCAATACCTGCAACGGTGAAAGCTTCAAGCACCATGCTTCGTACATCACTAATGCCTTTTTGCATGGCCTGACGAATGACTTCTTCCCGGATCGTCTGTGCCTGCATCTGAAGCAAAATTTCGCTCTTGTGCGATTCCAGAATCTTATCGTAGGCTTCAATGAGATCATTCTCCAACTGATCTGGCGTCGCCGTCTCCACCACAATTCGAAACGAATCAATCACCCGTGTCCATGAGACCTCAATTGCAGTTAGTAATAAAGCTTCTTTGGTTTTGAAAAAACGAAAGATATACGGCTGTGAGATCTGTGCCCGTTCAGCCACTTGGGCTGTTGTCGCACGATAATAGCCAATTTCCGCGAACACATCGATTGCCGCAGAGATAATATCATTTCGCCGATTAACCGACGCTGCTGTATCTTTAGCCATCATTTTCCCCTTCCAACGTACAGTTATGAATTGATCAATAACCTGAAGTATATCTGATTCATGTAATCAACGCAAAACGCAATAAAGTGACACTTCATTTAACCCTTGAGCTTACTCGGATTATAGCCATACGTTTGCCTGAAACGACTGATGAATTAACTGCTGTTCACCCGTCAGGTTGAATGCAAGGACGAATCCTTGCGAAATATGAATGAGTCCATGATCTGGCTGCACCCTCTCACGAGCGAACTGAACCAGACCCAGCCGTTTCCTGATGCCATCATCGTTCGTCAGGAATTGCTCGTCAGTACACCCGGCAGTAACTTTCCCGTCCAAAACCAACAAACCCGCAGACGCTGGCTTAAGCCGCTGCAGGTTGTGGAACATGTCGATGTTCAGCAGGATTCCTTGGAAGAATTCCGCAACATCATGATCCATGGGAATGGACCGGCTATGAATTTCATTTTGAGTGAACGGAAATGGTGCCAGTTTCGAAGAGAACATGGATCGTCTGAAACAGATTCGGACGATGCGGTACAAAAGTGTCAGTTCACTGCTGTAGAAGATGATGCAATCGGGATTCCGAATCCAGCTTGGGACAACTGTTGCAATAACCATGTGAATGACTGCCGTCTCCAACCTGATAAGCCAAACAACAATATCGGCGTATCAAGACCGGCGTTCCTTGCCACTCAGGGTGATCAAAACGATTCAGCTTCATGGCAAAAGTAAATTCATTTTCATTTTCTTCGTCGAGCCATATGCATTGATCTTCCTGGATCTGTGCAAGCCGTTGATCCGTCTTCCATATTCTTTGATCATTGACCATACGTACATACAATTGTTGAACATTATGCGCAACCAGAGTCCACATGACGTTATAACTCGCTCCTGTACCGTCAGCTACCGCTCGCAGAACAGGTTCCAGATGTAGCAGCATTTTCTTCTTAAGCAAGATACTCTCTGACCTGCGCTGAACAAATTCTTCACCAACCAGAGAGATTCTCTCCAGCCGGGTCTCATATCGCATGCCACCTGCTCCATTCAATTCAAATCGCACATCATCGTCTGCCATACTAAGTGGAATGTCGTACAGACTGAATGCAGAGATCACGGCCATCACCAGCACCGAATAGCGCTTGGCAAAAAGTGTACCGACGGCCACACTCCCTTTACCGTCCAGTTGAAGCCCTTGCTGCATGGCCTGTTCATGTAATATCGAATCTCGTTTCTCTTCATCCAGCAGATCCTTCACACGGAAAGCATACTTGAAATCATCGCAGTTCGCTCGGATTGTCGTCACAAAAAAATGCTGTAATGTTGCCGACATCTCTGAATGGTTATGCCCTGGATAACGTTCCATCTATTGAATCATATCTTCAACTTCGTTAATAATCTCGCTGCGACCGATTACCCCCCAGCCCTTAAACAGCCAGAACGAGTCTGTCGTATAGACCTGATCTGTACCAACAGCCGGTACTGCCTTCCAGAGTGAGCTGGCGTTGATGTTGTTTAAATACTCATCGGCATTCGGATCAACCTCAAGAACGACGAAATTGGCATCGATATCCGCGATTTTCTCCATGGACAGGTCCTCACGTTGTTCGGCAGGTGTCACAGCAGTGGGTATGAATCCAAGATCATGATACAAGAGTGTGTTGGTTGGATGGCCTTTTTCCGCATAAATTTGCAAGGTCTTCTCTCTTACACGCAAGTAAGCCAGCTTTTTCTGATCCAGTTGTTCGATCTTCGCTGTTAGTTGTTCTGCCTGTTGTTCCACCTCAGCGATTTTCTCCTTGGCCAGATCAACCTTGTTGAATAATCCGGCAATGGTCAACAGATCCTGTGTCCAATACGTTGTGTCATCTTCATAATCCAGCCATTCGTTACCAAGTACAATCGTCGGAGCGATTTTCTCCAACTGCTCATATGTACTCTCAGCAGTTCGACTCTCAACAACGATGACATCCGGATCAATCTGCAGGATAGCCTCCAGATTGGGACTATCTGCCGACCCTACCGTTGGAACACCGGCCAGCTGATCTGCAAGATAAGGCAGGTAATCTCCCCCGTAACGAACTTCTACATTAACGCCTGCTGGTTTCTCACCAATCGTTAACATGTGATCGATGTAGGCGGCGGATAACACAACCATACGCTCTATCTTTTGCGGTACAACCGCTGTTCCTTTGAGATGTTCAATCATTTGTGTACCACTCTCTTCCACAGGTGTATCCTGTGGCTGAGGCGTTGCTTCCGTCACTTCTGCTGTCTTGCCACATGCCGCCAGAACGAGCACAAGCAAGGCCAACAGTATCATCGTTGCTGCTCTCTGTCTTACCATTTGTAGTAAATCCCCTCTACTATTTAATAATAATAATCATTATCACTATAGTAGGGAAAAGCGAACGGGCTTGCCATGGATTATTCCACGCTCTTCACTTGCACAATATCACCGCACGGTAACACCCAGTTGCTCTGCTACATATCGCATAGCCCACATACGTCCGGTTGGACCCAGCGTTTTGAAGAAAATATCTCCTGCATTATAGACACAGCCTTCTTGAACAGCCCTTAATGCCAACCATTCACTAGATTGCTGCAATTGTCGCAATTGAGCCCGCGCCTCTTCCGTCGGATCCACCATTACAAATATATGATCCGTGTCGTATAACTGCAAATCGCCAACTTTCGTCTCCACAGCCCACTGTTTTTCCGGAAAATAACGTGGCAATTGAAATCCCAGATCATCGTACAAGAGAGCGCCTGTCTGGTTATTCAATCCATACATTCGGTAGAAATGAGAGGACACCCGGATGAACATAGCACTCTGCTTCCCCCACCTCGATTGAACGCGCCCTTGAAGCACCCGGCCCAGTTCAGCATGCTGTTCAATCCAATGTACAGCCTGTTCCCTACGGCCCATAATGTCCGCCATATACAGAAGTCTCTCACCAAAATGGTTGGTGTGCTCCAGCATCGCCGTAGGTGCGATATGATGCAGGGATTCATTGGGCTCTAAACGATCACTTGTAATGATCAGGTCCGGTTGGACTCGCCTCAACCCGTCATAGTTCTGATTGAAGCTGTCCAGGATAAGTCCCTGATGACTGTGCGCTTGAAGCGCAGGAACAGCAACATGTCGGGCCACTCTCTGACCATAAGATAGTGCGGACACTGGCGTCATCCCAAGCGTTATTACGTAGTCATCCAACCCGTAATACAATGTGGCAATGCGACTCACTTTATGTTTCATATACAACGTCGGGGCGACACCTTCGTTTTTCTTGAAGACTCTGCTGAAATAGTGCTCGTCCCTATAACCTACTTGCTCCGCAATTTCCTTGATTTTATCTGAAGAAAATAACAGTTGCTTGGCCTTCGCCATACGTTGTTTCAGGATATATTCGATCGGAGTCATGTTTAATTGC
Source organism: Paenibacillus amylolyticus (assembly GCF_001570725.1). Lineage (GTDB taxonomy): Bacteria > Bacillota > Bacilli > Paenibacillales > Paenibacillaceae > Paenibacillus > Paenibacillus amylolyticus_A. The sequence continues at coordinate 856,721 of NZ_BCNV01000001.1, read as the reverse complement.
CGTTTGAACGTTCTTATAAAATGATTCACACTAAGCCCTGCCATGCGGGCCATCTGATCGACTCGAATGTCTTTCATATACTGATGTGTCATGTATTCAAGTGCCTGATCCATACCTGCTACAGGTGGAGTTGCTTCTTTCGCACGAATCATCAACTGAATCAATAACTGATGTAAGAGATTCTTCCTGCGCGTCTTTTCCAGACTTGTGAAAGCGTGTTTTCCATTCACCAGGGTATCCATCATCTCCTGAATATCACGTGTGCTAGAAGGAATATGAAGCTTGCCCGTAACAGGGAAATCAAATGCCTCAGTAAGCCAAGCCTTTCGACTCCGGGTAAGTGCCACACAGGAAAATAAAATGATCTGATATCGGACAGGTGCTTCCATATCCGTCTGAAACTCCACATGCATTCCTGGCTTCAACAAAAACCACTCGTCCTGAGACACCGTATGTACAACGTTATCCATAGACAGAGATCCCTTGCCAGCAATGACCCTGCAAATAGCGAACCTTTTCCAGATCCGACGCTGAACAGCCCCCGGATTGCTAGAGTAATGGCAGACGTGGACAGCAGTGAAATAGAGTTGCTCCAGTCGTTTTATCCAATCATTTTCTTTCATGCTGACGTCCCTTCCCTGTTCGAATCGAATCCTATAATCGCCTGATTACACTCTATTTTTTAGCTCCCAATAGTAAATTCTTTATACTATCCAACTGCAACTCCAGTGAATAAGGGTCTTCCATGACGAACTCATCCTCTGTACCATCCAAGGAACCATAGGCGTAGACTTGTCCTTTCTGCACAGCAGGCAGACGTTTCCACACCTCGCTGTTCAGGATCTCTTTGGCGTCTTCACTACCCGAACCATATAAGAAGATATGATCTCCCATATACTCAGGCAGTACTTCAAGGGAGATCGTCTCGAATCCATCCTTCATATCGAGTGCTTGCTGAGTTGGAGGCAGTTTCAGCATCTCATAGATCGTGGAACTACCATAGTTCCCACCTTCTGCACCAAGTACATACAACGCTTTGTATCCTATTTGTATGATGGATACGGTCTCGCCTTCTTTAATCACACCATCAATCTGCTGCTTAGTGTCTTCGATATTCCCTTCATATGTCGTGATCCATTGCTCTGCTTCCTTCTCTTTTCCAAAAACACCAGCAATCCGGCGTAGCTTTTCCAGTGGGCCAGAAGTTTTATCGCCTTCCCAATAAGGTAAAAAGACGGTCGTTGCAATTTTTTCGTAATCCTCAATATTTTTATCGATGGAACCGATGATGAGATCCGGCTCAAGTGACACTAATTTCTCCAGATTCATTGGGAACTCTCCTCCCAAATCCTCAATACCCGCTATAACATCAGCAGCAATGCCAGACTTTTCAATCCATCCTTCGTTCAGCATAAACGTTCTTACACCAACCGGTACAATGCCCAATTTCAACAGGTACCCCATATATTGATCTGAAGCAACACGCTGCGGATTAGCCGGTATCACCACATCTCCTCTTAATGTAGAAACCGTTCTCGTCTCTGGTTGTGCAGTCGATTTTCCTGCCTCCGCTGCTTGGTTACCCGCTTGTGTAGTAGCCGCATTCGTTTCTGTTTGTGTACCACTTGCAGACGGTGCAGGACTGGAACAGGCGGCGAGTAATAGCGTGAGACACAGCATCATGCTTAGTGCTGTCATTTTGAATTTTCCTTGCATCAGTAATTCCCCTCCAACATTCTTTTGATATTGATAATCAATATCATTATATAGAGAGAAATGTAGCGGATGAAGGGCATTTTCTTGCATCACACTGGGCAAATCTTGCTTATGGTTCAATGCCAATGCCTTTTTCGGCTTATTAAACTGTGGGCTTAGTCCTTTTTTGTAACGAATTGGAGAGAGTCCTTTGATTTTTTTGAAGCTGCGACTCAGTGAATGTGCATCCGGATAGCCCACCTGCTCTGCAATCTGTTGCAACGTAGCATTCGTATGGACCAGAAGATGTGCAGCTCTCTCCATTCGAATCTGTCCAAGATATTGAATGGGACTGATGTTCAACTTTTGTTTGAACAATCTGGACAAGTGTCCCACACTGCATTCCAATGCTTCAGCCATTACATCAAGAGCTATAGGTTCATGCAGATGAGCATTCATAAATTCAATCGCCTGTGTGACCGTATCCGGTTTATATGGCTGAATGGATTGTCCATGTAAGTCTGCCAACAAAAAATATACCCATTGATAAAATAAGGTTTTAGCATGTAACTTTGCGAGTTTCGTGGACTGTTCCCACTCCCGTTTCAATTCCTCCATACATTGATACATGTCCAGCGGACGGGTTGGTACAAGTGCATATTGGTCCTGGAACGGACGTTCATGGTCCATCAGATGCTGAATCTCCATACCACAGGGCAACGCCAGAATGGCTTTGTACAAAATCATATAATACGCCACGCCCGAATCCGTCTCCATGTTTAAGTACGCCTGCTTGCCCCCATGAACAATGTGGAATCCATCCACGATATATCTGTGTTGATCCATTTGTATCCGTGCACTTCCATCGATGATATATAGATAGGTGCTCGCTGGCAGTTGATAATTCTTCAACTTCTCGCCAGGATGCAAAGCGTTTTGGCGAACATCCAGTATTTTGACAAAAACATGGTTCCACAGCCTGATGTGATCATTCAAATTCATATCCTTTATACTTACCCTCCCGTCCAAATACATCTTTATGCCTTCTCAGCTGTTGTATGAACTGCCTGTTACGTTCGCTCGTTATGTACATTTCCTTTTATTATAGACCAATTGATAATAATTCTCAATAACTTAAGCAATCGATATAAACTCATGCAGATGGACATCCTATACAGACGACAATGCTTATGTACTGGGATAATACAGGTATAATCATCCTCTTCTTCTGAACCTGTTGCAAAATGATAAAAGGCATGATATATTAATTGAGCCATCAATGATTGAGGCATCAAATATTGATACATCAATGATCGAGAGCATTCAAATAATCATTAGACAATGGCATTGTATACTGCAACTATAATTATTGGTTAACATACGCCGTTGTTCATGATTCAGATTCACCCGGGAGGTCTAGTCATGACACGTATTGTTTCCAAAGAAGAACAGATCATCAACCTGCTGAACGTGCTGGGCAACAAAATCAGTCCCAAGTTCGAACGCTGTACGGGTATCAGTTCCTCTCGCTTTGAAATTCTGCATGAGCTGGATCAGGTCGATGAGATTAACCAATCCATGCTGCAGAAAATCATTAACATTGATAGTGCTGCGATTACACGCCACTTGAAACAGCTTGAGGCGGACCTGATGGTTACCAGACGCAAGAACCCCGAAGATAATCGGGTAACTTTTGTTCGTCTGACGGATCACGGTCGGAAGCAGATTGAAGGCTACAAAGCAGAGAAGACCAATTTCATCAACCAAATTTTGCAGGATTTCAGTGAAGACGAAGTTCAGGCTCTCGCCGATTACCTGGAACGTATGCAGAATAATTTTTAAACCTATATATAGAGGAGAGATTTATCCATGAGTACAATTGAAAGCAAATTCCAAAAAACCAATGATTTTAACGAAATTACTTACGGTCGTCGTTCTGTTAAGCTTTACGATCCTGAGGTAAAAATCAGTCGTGAAGAAATGACAGAAATTCTGGCAGAAGCTTCACGTGCACCTTCTTCCGTTAATATGCAACCTTGGCGTTTTCTTGTTGTAGATACAGCTGAAGGCAAAGAAAAACTCGCGCCTCTTGCTAAATTCAATCAAAATCAAGTATTGACTTCAGCAGCTGTCGTTGGCGTATTTATTGACATGAATAATGCTGAATATCTGGAAGAGATCTTCAGCAAAGCGGTAGAACATGGTTTCATGCCACAAGAAGTTAAAGACGCACAAGTTCAATTTGTTAAACCTTACTATGACAACATGCCTGCTGCCGATCTTCGCGACGTTAACCTGATTGATGCAGGTCTTGCTTCCATGCAATTGATGCTTGCTGCACGTGCTCATGGTTATGACACGAACCCAATCGGTGGTTACGAAAAAGATCAAATTGCTGAAGCATTCGGCATGGACAAAGAGCGTTATCAACCGGTTATGTTGATCTCGATCGGTAAATCGGCTAAAGAAGGCCACCCTTCCTACCGTCTGCCCGTAGATACAATCACAACTTGGGCATAATATCAGGGACGTTTTCCCTGTAAGTCATGATTAAATTGCTCAATAAGCTTACATTCTTAACACAATCCAACAAACACAATATGGAGGTTATACACTATGATTATCATTCACGCGCATCTGCAAGTTAAACCGGACCAAGAGCAAGCATTCCTCGCATCTGCGAAAGAACTGATTGCTGCAACACGTCAAGAAGAAGGCAACATCAGCTATGATCTGGCGAAGAGCACAGAACAAGAACAAAAATACACGATGATCGAGCTGTGGAAAGATGAAGCTGCTACAGCTTCCCACAACACAAGCGCGCATTTCCAAGCTTTTGTACAACAAGCAGCAGCATTCATGGCCGCTCCAATGAACGTTGAAGTATTTGCTGGAGAACAAGTGAAAGCTTAATCGCTCATTGACTGGCATGCGTAGTTGGCATGTGAAGAAGCCGCTCTTGGTCATATGACCGAGGGCGGCTTTTTTAGTTTTCTTTTGAAAATACGTCCACTTCAGATCCGCATTACTTGGTGTACAAATCTTTCATTAATTCGCGATTTTTCTGAGTAAACAAATCATTGTGCGAGGAGACCATCCCGTGTGCATTCGCATCAGGTGCCACATGCAACTTCGCTCGATTCACAGCATTGGCTGCGTCCTGGAACGCTCCGGCAATCAGATGAAGCTTTCCTTCATGATGCAAAATATCACCCGCGGCATAGATGCCCGGTACGGATGTCTCGCTGACCGGCGTTCCTGCAATCCAATGATCCTTCATATCAATCTGAATATGACTGTTGACCAGCAATTCCTTATCACGCTCATAGCCATAGTTAATGATGACCTCATCCACTGCCAGCTCAAGTGCTGCGCCATCCTCATTGCGTTTCAACACAACCGTCTCAATCTGTTGATGATCATCTGTAGCGACCAACTTCTCGATCGTTGTATTAAGCAGGCACTCGACCGAACTGTTGCAAAGACGAGATATTTCAGCTTCATGCCCCTTCAGTGTATCTTTCCGATACGTCAGATAGACTTGTTTGGCAATAAGTGCGAGTTCATTCGCCCAATCAATCGCCGCATTCCCTCCACCGGAAATGAGAACCGTTTTGTCTTTAAAGCGGGAGAGTGATTTGACGGTGTAATGTAGATTGGACACTTCAAAACGTTCTGCTCCTTCAATCTCCAGTTTGATTGGTTTCAAGATTCCTCCGCCGATAGCCAAGATCACGGTTTTGGAGTAATGCACCTCTGTGGAGGCTGTGTGCAATGTAAAATACCCCTGTTCATCTTTGGATATGGACGTGACCTTTTCTCCAAGAACTACCTCTGGCTGAAATGTCAGTCCCTGATTGACGATCTGTTCGATTAACTGGGCACCGGGAACAGGTTGTAACCCGCCCACATCCCAGATCATCTTTTCAGGATAAACATGTACCTTCCCGCCCAGATAAGGTTGGAATTCAATAATTTTCGTTTTCATCTCACGCAGCCCACTATAAAAAGCCGAAAATAAACCAGCGGGTCCTCCACCGATAATGGTTACATCAAATACTTCACGCTCGTTCATCCTGTATGCCCTCATTTCTAAATATGTTCTGCCCAATGATGGGCCGGTTCACGTATTTGAAACATATATTAATAATGATTCTCATTATCATTAAATATGATAGCAAGGATGAGCGCTCATGCGAATACACAAATCACGAATTCCATATGTATTATTGTCTAATTTAATTCAAGTACATGTTGGAATTAGTTTTAATGCCTTTCTAACTGATCCGCATATGCTGAGGGAGATACACCGAATTTATTTTTAAACACTCTGCTGAAATATAACGGATTAGGATACCCTACACTGATGGCTACATCACGGATAAGAAAATTCCCCGATTTCAACAGATCCCTTGCCTTCTCCATACGATGATGGATGACATAATCAATGGGTCGCAATCCCGTGTACTTATGAAAAAAATAGGAAAACTGTTTGGAATTCATTCCATGTGTCTCTGCTAACTCGTCCAGTGTCAGTGGATTCATGTAATTGACATTAATGTAGGACAGAGCTTCCTCAATGACCTGTTCACTCGGAGAAGTTACACTTTCCCGCTGCCTGTACCCCATCAGAACCTCGACCAGGATACTCAGAAATAGTTGCTTCACTCGAAGCTTTTCCATCCCCCCAGAATGATAAGCATGTTCTTGCAGCATCGCCAATAATTCTACGATCCTCGGATTGACTGCCTGATCCATTTTGAAATGCACATCTAATGCATTTTGGACGTCTTGTTCTTTTGCATCATCCATCTTGTCCGCCCCATAGAATACAGCGTAGTATTCATACTCGGTTTCGCTAATCACTCGGGAATCCATCTTCATGCCAGGAGCCGCATGAAACACTGACCCGGATTGTAGTTCGTATATCGTTCCATTGACCGTCATTCGTGCTTCTCCACGCATTACAAAAAGAAACCCGTACTTCAGAGTTTTAAATTCACGCAGTATACTTCTGGGCTGGATCACCAATCGGTTGACCTCATGTATCTCATAATGACTGCTTGCAAATGTGTTGGCTAGTTGATCTACATCAATCATGGCGTGTACCTGCTCTCTATATCAATGACTTGATTTCATTTTTGGTTTTGGCATTTATACTAACATACATAGCAAAAAACACGCCAATTAAGGCGTGTTTCTTCACTCATTGAACAGGTTACAATGGATTATACTCTCCGAGCCGGCGTGATGCTTTGCGGATTGTTAAACACATTTTTCGGGTCATACTTGGCTTTGACTCTCCGCAGTCTGGCATAGTTGGCTCCATAGTACACTGGACCGGAATTCTTGATCCCTTGGTCTGGAACGTTGATATAGGAACCCACAATGTATGGTTGCAATTTCTTGCGAGTATTACGAGCGAGTGCAATATTTTTGGCGCCATGGGATGGTTTGAGCCACGTACTGGTCCATTCCACATAGAACTTCTCTTTGCGCCAGAAGAACGCGGTAGATCTAGGTGATTTGCGACTTACCGCTCCGCCCCAGTTGAGGAAATAGAACCCGCCTGGTCCCTCTTCCAAGTTCTCCAAAAATGCGCGCATCGATTTGATGGCTTTGTCAGGGAATGGTTTCTGTCCAAAACCGGACGAGAACTGGTTACTGTACCTTTGAGTCTCAATTGGATCAGGAAGCAATAAGAACTTTACCACTTCCGTGTAAGGTAACAAACGAACAACGGAGCTCGTCGGTTTGCCAACACTCGTAATTGGCCGTAATAAACGGAGAGCCTCTGTTTTAGAGCCTAAGAACAACCCTTCCATAAGGACGTTGCCACCCTTTTTCGGTCCGATGGACAACTCGCTGCCCAGTCTCGTATCAACTGAGGGAGCCCACCTCTGCCATACTTTAAGTACCTCTTCGAATTGAGACCATGGCCAGGTGATTTTAAATACAGTAGCCTTCGCTGGAGCACGGCGCACTTTGAATTTGTAACGAGTGTATACTCCGAAGTTACCACCGCCTCCTCCCCTCGAGGCCCAAAAGAGATCTGAATTACGATTTTTATTGGCCCGAATCACTTTTCCGTTGGCATCCACCATCTCTACCTCAAGCAAGTTATCACTGATAAGACCGATGGTACGCTGGAGAGGCCCAATTCCCCCACCTAATGTAATTCCACCGATCCCTACGGTAGGGCTATCACCAAAAGGAGCTATGAATCCTTGCTTGGCAAGGGTATTCGCAATTCTTCCCACTCGATTACCCGTCCCCACAACAACGGTTCCATTTTTCTTATCAAGCTTAATGGAATTCAGATCACTCACATCAATCACAATTCCGCCGTTAACCTGTGAAAGATTGACCTCAAGCGCATGTCTGCCACTACGCGGCCTGATCGGTACATTGTTTTCACGCGCCCATTTGATGGCATTGGAGACGTCTTTCGTTTTTTGAGCAAATACAAAGACTTTAGGATATTTGTCGGTATGCGGGTCCCAGTTCTTGCGCGCCGCTTCATATCCCGGATCTCCTTTATAAATAACCCGTCCGGTAAGCTTTGTTGATGATTTCACACGTCCCACTCCCTATTGAACAAATGTTCTACAGTATTGCAACACAAGGCACTTTATACTGTATGAAGGGCATTCGCGGAGGGAATGGGCGAATGTATAAAAATAATCTGACCTGCTAAAAATTGAATCGAGGATGACCCGAAACCGTGTATCTATCGTATCCTTCCAGTTGAAGCAACTTTTCTTTCATCTTTAATCCGCCACTATAACCAGTCAATGTTCCGTTTTTGCCGATGACACGGTGGCATGGAATGACTATGGGAATCGGATTCGCTCCATTGGCGCTGCCCACCGCACGGATGGCTTTGGGATGATCGATCATCTTCGCAATCTCCAAATAACTGCGAATCTCACCATATGGAATCGTCATTAACGCTTGCCACACTGATATCTGAAATTTCGTCCCCTGTAGATCAAGAGGAATATCGAATGCCTTACTTTTCCCCTCACAATACCATTGCAACTGTTCCACATATGGAGAAAGCCTGTTCTGATCTTCAACTAGATTTGCATGGACAAACTTCTTGACGACCCATTCCTTCATATTCATATGGGTATCATCCGGCATAGATATCAGGCATAATCCTCGCTCCGTTGCAGCTACATTCACTGGCAAGTCGTTGAACAGAGTATGTGTAAAGGTTGTCCAGTAAATTTCAGTATGCATTGACTTCATTCTCTTACCACCCGGTAGCTATTGGAGCTGTACCTGTATGCGTCGGAAATAATGGCAGCACTTCCTCTGCCAACTCCTGGATCACCTCGGCGGGTGGCCGACTCGAAAATTGAATACCAAGTGCAGCATGATTAACGCCGACTGCTCGCCATTCCTCCAAAAGCTGAATGAGACCTGCCCGTCCTGTACGTAATATGTACCCGCCACGAAGTGGTGTTCGAGGATAATTGACATCTTCTACAAGATCAATCCATTCGTTCGTCATATGCGGCTTGAACATTCCATTAGGTATTTTTTCACGCCATGCATTGATCTTATGTCCAAGCATGCGGGGACCGGAGTCATTAGCCGTCGCTTCGGGATAGGTGAGCCAACCATCACTGTGCTCTGCGATCCAATCCAAGGATTGCCTGCTTGAACCTGTCACAACAAGTGGTATACCACCTGTTGCAGGCTTAGGTAACAAATCAAGCCCACTCATTTGACCCAGCGATGATTGAATGGTGGGACTGTTATGCTGAATCAGCTCACGAAAGAATTTTACGGTATCTCGAAAACGTTCATCCCGATGATCCACATGTAATCCATATGCCGGAAACTCAGCAGGGCGATCACCTGATGCAATGCCTAGTACAAGTCGTCCGCCCGAAAGTACATCAATGGAAGCGGCTGCCTTGGCTAAATCAATCGGATGGCGAAGCGTGAAAATGGCACTTCCTGTTACCAAGGATACGTTTTTGGTCCTTGCAGCAAGGTAGGCAAGATAAACAAATGGATCGAATACCTGCCCGGCATCTCGGAATCCAGGATCAAATAGCGGAACATCACGCACCCACACGGATGCAAAATGTTGTTGATCGATTATATCCACCAGGTCAGCCTGACCCTTCAGAACATCCATGTTACCTGTATAAAATCTAAGCGGTAGAAATAGGCCTATTGTCAATTGATCAGGGGCAAACATACGCCGGAAACCGGGATGATTATGAAATCCACCCACATTCAGTGCGGATTGTTGACCTCTCTCCATTTGTCCAATGGAGTCTGTTTTTTTATCCAATTCAAGTCTCCTCCTAAAGCAATGGTGATCCCCGTCATGGAGTGCTGTTCCCACCCAGACAGGACGTGATATAATTGTAATCGTCCATTGACCCCATAAGTAGTGACAAAACTAAACTATGTTATAGGGGCAGTTGACAAAACCAATAGGAGGTTATAGATGATCGATTTAACCTTATTGCTGAAGAGAGAGTCTGAAGAGCCGTTATACACCCAGCTATATCAATATATTAAGAAGGAAATTATGAACGGGAAGTTGCCAGCGCAGACACGGCTTCCATCCATTCGTTCGCTGTCTGCACACTTACATATTAGCCGTAATACCGTTGATCTGGCCTATCAACAGTTATTAGCAGAAGGTTACGTTCTAAGCAAACCAAGAAGTGGCTTATACGTTATGGATCTGCAATTGGATACCTTGCCCTCATCTCCTCATGTTCGTAAACAAGGGTCGGAAGATCACGCACTGGCTCATCCATCAATCCAGTACAATTTTCGATATGGTGATGTGGATGCTGAGCATTTTCCACTTGCTACTTGGCGTAAATTGTCCAACCTCAGCTTACAGCAAAACCATCAGGCCTTATTTTCTTATGGTGATCCACTTGGAGAACCTGGCCTTCGAATGGAAATTGCCAAGTACCTGCACGGATCAAGAGGTGTGAATTGTTCACCAGATCAAATCATGATAGGTGCTGGCATTCAATATCTACTTGCCGTGTTATCTGGATTATTAAAACCCGATAACCGCAGTATAGCGATGGAAGAGCCTGGCTATGACGGTGCTCGAACGATTTTTCAACATCATGGTCTACAACTTCGTCCGATTCCGTTGGAAACGGATGGGCTTCATATTCAGCAGCTCTATGAGAGTCAGTCCCGCATCGCGTATATTACGCCGTCTCACCAGTTCCCCTATGGGATGGTCATGCCTCTCCACAAGAGAATGCAATTACTGAAATGGGCAGCAGACCAGAATGGCATTATTATTGAGGACGATTACGATAGCGAGTTTAGATATGTCGGTAAGCCGATACCTTCCTTGCAGAGTCTGGATAGCCATCAACGTACGGTATACCTGGGGACTTTCTCAAAATGCCTGCTTCCTTCAATACGTATTGCCTACATGGTTCTGCCTAAACACTTGCTGGAGCTTCATAATAAGCATAACTACCGTTTGTATGATCAGACCGTTTCACGTTTTCACCAAAATACACTGGAGCTATTTATGAGAAATGGACATTGGGAAGCCCACATTCGCAAAATGCGCAAAGTATACCGCCATAAGCAATCCACACTGATCTCAACAATTCAGCAGCTGATGGGATCTAACGTGACAGTCATTGGTCAGGATGCAGGACTTCACATTTTACTGCGTGTACATAATGGAATGCATGAGCAACAATTGATTGCCACAGCTGAAAAGGAAGGTACCCAAGTCTATCCGGTATTGCCCTTCTGGGCACAACAAGCTCAGGCTGAGCAATCCATGGTTCAGATCGGTTTTGGCGGTTTGAGTATGGAGGATATTCAAAAGGGCGTACATTCGCTTCATCGTGCTTGGTTTGGAGAAAGTGAACGTTGAGTTTACATTAAAGTATTTCGCTGCAATTGGATGAATTGAAGGCTAGTCTGGCAACGCATCATGGGATAATTTAAGTGCAAAACAAAAAAACACGCCATCAAAGGCGTGTTTTTTTACTACTATATGGAGCCTAAAGGGATGGAACCCTTACCTCATCTCTGTTTAATTCAATGAAATAATTACTCTATGTCTAGCGTAGAACCAAGACTGATATTTAGCATACGTAAAATTATGAGTAACGACTCGGCTCTTGAAGCTTTAGCGTTTGGTTTGAATGAACCATCCGTTCCACCTTTTACAATACCCATATCGGATAACGTATCAATCTCCGCCTCTGCCCAATTACCAGAAACATCCGTAAATTTAGCATTCTTCTCTAAATTAGTGTTCAATACCTTTGAAAGCATAGCCACGATTTCTGCTCTGGAAATAGACTGATTCGGTCTGAATGTTCCATCCAGGTATCCGTTGATAATACCACTTGCTTTTAATGTAGCTATTGCCTCTCCCGCCCAGTGCCCATTGGTGTCCCGGAAGTTAGTATTACCTTCTGATGTTAAACCAAGTGCTTTTACTAACATCGTCGCAAATTCAGCTCTAGTGACGGTAGCATTAGCATGGAATGAACCATCCTTATACCCCTTAATGATCCCAAGCTTAGTCGCTAATTCAATTGCTTTCGCGTTTGGAGCATTCACAGGTACATCCTTGAATGTTATAGCAGGTACTGAATTTGCTTCCTCTACCAAAGCTTTAATTACGTCAATATTAACCTTTTCATTATAAAAAGGCTTAGATGTCGGCACTGGTGTTGATGTTGTTGGCGGTGCAGATGTAGGTGGAGTCGGCGTTGTTGTTGATGAAGGTGTTGATGGAGCTGGTGACGGTGTAGTCCCTCCGTTTGAAGGTCTCGATTCTATAATCTTCACCGTTCTGCTTACCCGTTCAGCCGCGTTTCCAGCTCGGTCGGTTACGTCATAATGAATCGTATAGACTCCTGGCTTATTGGCATCTATCGGATCACCTGATCTGACAACTTGCGAGGTCACATCCCCATCATACTCATCGGAGGCTCTCACTCCAGGATCGATAAACCCGGTTCCGCTATTTATCTCTATCAAGGAATTACCAACTAGAGTAATTGTCGGTTTATTACGATCAATTGATGTTATTTCTACTTGCTTCACAGTCTCGTTGCCACTTTGATCTTTGGCATATATGGTCATCCATCCATTATCGACGACGACAATTCCGGCAGTACCGTTTACGATAACCAACGGTGTTCCTGCCGCTGCAAAGTAGCTGCTATCCTGTTTGCCCAACGCATATTTCACCAGATCAATTCCATTCTGAGCATAGACATCAGCCGTAACACTTACGTTCTCTCTTGTCGGCTCAGACGAGTTGATCGTCCATTGAATGGTAGGGCCTACTGTAGAAATGTTGCTAACGGTAATCGTTTCAATGCTCTCATTTCCGGCAGCATCTTCCACATAGACGGTGTAGGTTCCGTTCTCCGCAACACTGAAGCTGTTGCCGCTAAACGCTGTACCAGCAGCGACAAAATAGGAGTTATCACGATTTCCCTCCGCCCATTTCTGTAACGCAACCCCGCTATCCTCATCAGAAACATCAGTCGTAATTGAAACTGGCTGATTCGTAGGAGCAGTTGAAGTGACGCTTAGTTGAATAACGGGCGGTGTTCGTTCTATATTGAAAGCATTCGAATGGTAGAATGTTTTATTACCGTTACTTTCGACGGTCTGAACATGTAAATACCACGTGCCTGCATCTAGAGGGGTAAGAATCTGAACGGTTCCATCAAACGGCGTCCAATCGTTGGCATCTGGTTCCACGGTCGTCTTTGTCCATTTGTAACTTTTCACCGCTGGAATGTATGAAGTACCTGTTAATTCCGTCGTTTGAGCATTCGACCAAGCTGCACCATCTGGATTAAAACGAATTGAAATCATTTTTTCATAAATCAATTTGATTGGAGTATTCGGTTCGCTATTGTTCGAAGCCACAAACTGTTCCGCATTTTCATAGCCAGAGATTTTAACTAATTTATCGTTATCCAAAAACCAATCAGAGACGATCGCTATGGATCTTCCTTCAAAGATTACGTTCTCTAATTCGTTTGTCATAAAAGCCATTGTACCGATGCTAGTTACATTACTCGGAATCGTGATGCTGGTTAATTTGTTATAGCTAAATGCTAAATAGTCAATAACGGTTACACTTTCGGGGATAACCACGCTGGTTAATCTGTTATCTGCAAAAGCATTTGACCCTATGCTGGTTACGCTATTCGGGATGGTCACACTTGTCAATTGGTTTTTGTAAAATGCATTTGACCCTATATGGGTCACGCTATCGGGGATGGTCACACTGGTTAATTGTTTGTTTTTAAAAACTTCACGTCCTATATGGGTGACTTCGTAAGTATCTAAAACACGAGGAATATCAACCACCAATTCATTGCCTGAATACCCTGTGATTGTCGCAGTTCCATCTCCATCAACTGAATACACCCAGTCACCAAAGGTAGCAGCACTAGCTTTTTGAATCTTCGAGGTCGTCCAACCTCCTCCCATGCTCACAGCCAAAATAATCAGGCAAATGAATAACTTCTGCACTTCCACAGAAAACCATCTCATGTGTTAATTTCCCCTCATCGTTAAATTGATTGGTATCCTTTTTTTGCTGGCATTATATGTCGAAAATGCTCACACGAGAAGTGTATTGGATACCACCCTATTGATCAACTTAACTCTGTCTTAATTCTAGCTTAACTTTAAGAGTTTAAAAAAGATGATACATATCAATGCTGTATCTCTTCTAGTAGGTCTCAAGAGTCTTATGGTTGTCTAGAACGCTTTACAGTTAGTCAAATACAAAAACGCCATCACATTAATGTGATGACGTTTTTAAATATGGAGCCTAGGGGGATCGAACCCCTGACCTCATCGCTGCCAGCGATGCGCTCTCCCAGCTGAGCTAAGGCCCCAGGATATAAAATGAACAACTTGTCCAGCTCTGCTACGTTCCGCAGACGACTCCTATATCATATAAAATCCAGCTTTCGCTGTCAATCACTTTTTGAAGCTCCAAAGTGATTGGAGAAGAACAACCGATTTCACTGGCACATACGGACTGGAACCTCAGACTGCTCTTCTCCCCTTACCCACTTCACTAATCCTCCAGATTGTCTTTGGACAACAGGGATTTTAGTTCTTTCATGAACATATTGATATCCTTGAACTGGCGATACACGGAAGCAAAGCGCACATACGCCACTTCATCGACTGGAAACAGCTGCTCCATCAATAGCTCACCAATCTGGCGGCTCTCGACCTCAGCATCGGCTGTATTACGCAAAGACTTTTCTACCTCAGATACCATCATCTCCAGCGTCTCAACAGAGACTGGACGCTTCTCACAGGCACGAATAAGCCCACGGAGAATCTTGTCCCGGCTAAACTCTTCCCGGCTGCCATCTTTCTTAATAACGATCAATGGTGTTTCTTCAATCATCTCAAACGTTGTAAATCTTCTGGCGCACTGCTCACATTCACGACGGCGACGAATCGATTTTGATTCATTAGCCGGCCTTGAATCAAGGACTTTGGTGCCCAGAAAAGCGCAATAAGGACATTTCAAATCAGATCACTTCCCACGTTTTACTTTTTACCACATATTCCCTGTACTCATTTTGTAATGAAAAACGCATTGCCGACACATAATACTTTTACCAACCCGCGAGGAGGTGAACAGCAATGGCACAAAGCAACGGTAACTCCAACAACTTGGTGGTAACTAAAGCTTCCGCAGCCCTCGAACAACTGAAATATGAAGTTGCTCAAGAACTCGGAATCAGCATCCCACAAGACGGATACCAAGGTAACATGACTTCTTACGAGAACGGTTCGATCGGTGGATACATCACGAAGCGTCTGGTAACAATTGCAGAACAGCAATTGGCAGGTCAATACCAATAATATCTGCATCGTATTACGCTACACAGAGGAGCATGGAGCGGCCGGTGAATAACCGGCCTGCTCTGTGCTTCTACTTATATACTTAGAACGTATTATAGATCTTTACATACTGATTATAATAGTAAATGACTCTTTGTACATAGTGACGCGTCTCACCAAACGGAATATCTTTCACCGTATCGAACGAGCCATCCCATACACCATCTCTAAGCCAACTGTTTACTTTGCCTGGACCCGCATTATAGGCAGCGATCATAACCGCTTCATTGCCATCAAATTGATCGGACAGATTGCGCAGATACCATGTGCCTAATTGAATATTGCGTTCAGGCTCGTGCTTCAATTCCTCCAGCGAAGTGTCGGGAATTTTGGCTTGTTCCAGTATCCAGTTCGCCGTGTCAGGCATCAGTTGCATGAGCCCAATGGCACCACGTTTGGATTCCTTGCTTGTCTTAAAATTGGTCTCCACCTTGATAATGGAAGCAATCAGAAACGGATCAACCTCATAACTCTGAGATTGGGCGCGAATCTCTTCCTTATAATGAATTGGATAGAACCATGCCATCCAGTTTGTATTCAGAAATAACACCAGTACAAAGGACACAAACATCAACAGCAGTACACGTTTCTTGCGTAATATTTTCATAACAAACCCTTACGCTGTAAATATGAGTCAATTTGCTGCTCCGTCGCAGGCCATAAGCCGCTGTTATCGATGACAATGTCTGCAAGCTGCTTTTTGCGCTCAATATCCATCTGTACATCCATCCGGGCTTCAGCCTGTGCCGCAGTCATTCCATCCCGACTCATCAAGCGATCTCGTTGGACTGACCTGGGAACATATACAACCATGACTTCCTCGAAACCATCTTCCAGACCCGATTCGTATAACAAAGGAATATCAGATACCACAAGTTTATCCGGATGTTGCAACGCGTATGCGGCGGCCCGTTCGCGCATCTCTCTACGGATCGCTGGGTGTGTGATGGCCTCCAATGCCTTTCGTTCCTCTGGTTGTTGAAAAACAATGCTTCCAAGCTTTTTCCGATCCAGTGTTCCATCTTCGTTCAGTATGGCTTGTCCGAACCGCTCAACAGCGGCGGCCAACACGGGATGCCCGGGCATCATAACTTCCCGGGCAATAACGTCTGCATCGATGAGCAACGCTCCCTTACTGGCGAGATAGGCGGAAACACTGCTTTTGCCTGTCGCGATCCCGCCGGTTAAGCCTATATTCATCGTTTCACCTCATAACAGCTTCATTATTCCCATAATCATTAACAATAGTGCTGGCAATACAGACAGTCTTCGCATCCAGCGCAGAGCTGAGAAACGCAGTCCAACCTTCATGCCGAGTGACAAAAACGCCCCACTAAACAGCGCAATAATGAGTGCCGTCCATAGTGTAGGGAATCCCAGAAGTGCCGCTCCCAATCCTGCTCCAAACGCATCCAGAGACAAGGCAATACCAAGCCACATCGCTTCTTGGGCAGATATACTCCCCGAGTTATCCATATCCGCCTTGGAGGGACTGCGAAGGATCTGAATGACGACCCCAAGCTTACGCAGCTCCAGTGTAAATACCATGCGTTCCAGCGATCCACCTGAAGCCGACTGTTCCAGATCCAGCGCAAGCACCTGGTTCCTGCCTTTTGAATCCGTCAGTGTCTCTTGTGTTTCTCCAACTCCAGTTGCTGATGTTTCCGTTCCCTCGTTCGTTCTAGTGTCTGTTTCCAGCTGTTCTTTGCCTTGCTTTCGAATAAGTTGCAACAGTGACCATGCACCAATGCCGATCAATATAACGGCTCCCACAATCGAAGCGATATCCGGTGACACCACATGGGACAACAGCACACCTACTTGCATCGACAAGGCAATAACCAATCCCGAACAGATCGAAATAACAGCGATAGATAACAGGGGAATCTTAGTCCTCCGTAACCCATATGTAATCCCGACTCCAAAACCATCTAAACTAAGCGCCAAAGCAAGCGCCAGCAATGAAATAAAATGATGCAGCACCCCGGATTCCTCCTCTGTGCGGTACTCGTGCCAACTGAAGATGCCAGTATGGGTATACGCCCGCTTATTTCTGCCATATCAGTATATGGAGGGAGGAATCCAAGGGTGCTATGATTTCATTATTTCGTTCATTCAGTTCATGTTCAGCGGCTGACAGTTCGGACAAAAATGCGTACCACGGCCACCAACTACCGTTTTTTCGATTAACGTACCACATGTTGCACACGGCTCTGACTTACGTCCGTAGATCTTCAGTTGATGCTGGAACATGCCCATCTCACCCTGTCCATTCACATAGGATTTGATGGAAGATCCTCCTGCATTCACTGCATCTTGCAACGTTGCCACAATCGCTTCATGCAGCACCGTTAACTGAGCTTCGGTCAGTGTCTTGGCAATAGTCTCGGGATGGATGCCTGCGCGAAATAGAGCCTCGTCCACATAAATATTCCCGATGCCGACCACATATGCCTGATTTAACAGTACAGCTTTAATTTTGGTTGTGCGCTTGCCAACCGCCTCACGGAATGCAGTTATTGTAAAGGCCGGATCAAGCGGCTCCAGTCCCAACTTCAGCAAAGGTTTCGATACCAGTTCCTCACCTGCATTGAACAGGTGCATCGTACCGAACTGGCGCACATCCTTATAACGTAATTCCGTACCATCATTAAAATGGAAGATCACATGTGTATGCTTCTCCACATCTTCATGCTGCTCGTACACACCGTATCTTCCTTCCATCCTCAGATGGGAGACAAGCACAAGCCCGTCCAGCAAAATACGCAAAAACTTGCCTCGTCGCTCCACCCCAATAACGGTATGTCCCGCGAGTTCCAGTGCAAATGCATCTATGTCGTCCGGCCGCTGAATAATCCGCGGCAAGCTAACGGTAACATGATCAATCGTTTTGCCTACAATAAGTTGATTCAATGTTCTTCTGACTGTTTCGACTTCCGGTAATTCCGGCATGATGTTCTCACCTCCCCTATATTATAACGGAAGATGGCGCTCAGCGGGACCCTTTTCTTATATCGAAAACATGGAAAGGTCTATTGTAAAATACCGGAAAAACCGCACAGCGCTTGATTTATTTCGCTTCGTACCAGTTATCACCAAAGCTGACTTCGGCTTTCAGCGGAACCGACAGTTCCAATGCTTTTTCCATAACCGAAGGTACTAAATCTTTCATCAATTCCAATTCATCGGCAGGCACTTCGAATACAAGCTCATCGTGCACCTGAAGCAACATACGGCTCTTCAAATTGCTTTCCCGCAGCGCTTCATCCATCTGTACCATGGCCAGCTTGATGATATCTGCCGCTGTTCCCTGAATAGGGGTATTCATCGCCGTACGCTCTGCGAAGGAACGCAGATTGAAATTACTGGCGTTAATCTCTGGCAGGTAACGACGTCGCTCCAACAACGTTTTGACGTAACCATCCTGCCGAGCTTCCTTCACAATGTCATCCATATATCGGCGCACACCCTGGAATACTTCAAAATACTGATCAATAAACTGTGCAGCCTCTTTACGCGTAATGTGCAGATTCTGTGACAAACCATAATCACTTATTCCATAAACGATACCAAAGTTAACTGCCTTGGCGGAACGACGCATATCCCCATCCACATCCTCAGGCTTCACGCCAAATACATCCGAAGCAGTCTTCGTATGAATATCCATATCGTTGACAAACGCTTCCTTCAAGCGCTCATCGTCTGAAATGTGTGCCAGTACACGCAGTTCAATCTGGGAATAGTCCGCTGCCAAAATGGACCATCCTGGCTCGGAAGGAACAAATACCTTCCGAATTTTGCGACCTTCCTCCATCCGAATCGGAATGTTTTGCAAGTTCGGGAACTGACTGCTAAGCCGTCCCGTTGCAGCAATGGTCTGACGGTAATACGTATGCACCTTGCCATCGCGATCCGAAATCTCTTTGAGTAACCCTTCCACATAAGTGGATTGCAGCTTGGCAAGCTGACGATATTGCAGAATATGCTTGACCACATCATTATAAGGAGCCAATTTCTCCAATACTTCCGCATCTGTGGAATAACCGGTTTTGGTTTTCTTCACCACTGGCAGGCCCAGTCTATCAAATAAAATCTCACCCAGTTGCTTCGGTGAATTCAGATTGAATTCCGTTCCTGACAGCTTGTAGATCTCAGCCATCAACCTGCTGATCTGCTCTTCAAACTCACTGCCCAAGGCTTGCAGATCGGCTGTATTGGCCTTGATGCCCTGTTTCTCCATGTCTGCCAGTATGCGTGACAACGGCATTTCCAGCTCATGGAACAGTGAATTCATCTCATCCGTTTCCAGCACCTGCTCCTGAAGTGGAATAATGGCTGCTACTGCAGCAGCTTTACGACATAGGAAATCGCCCAAGATCTCCATTTCCGGCACCTTATACTTGGCTCCTTTACCCATAATGGTGTCATCCTCTACGAGCGAAGGTAGACCATACTTGGTCGTGAGTCCACTAATCGTCTGGTTGGATTCCGTTGGATCAAGCAAATACGCCGCCAGTTGTACATCGAATGACGCACCTGCGAATTCAATGCCATGTGCATGCAGGGCCAGATCTACACGATGAAGATCATACCCGCGCTTAGGCTGCTCTGAATTACCAAGCCATGCCCGCACCGGAGCCGCTGCCTCGGATTGAAGCAATTCGGGAGCGATGAATGTATAGGCTCCAGCAGAACCTACAGCTAGTCCGATCAGTTTCGCTTGGTGTGGGTTATCCCCATGTGTTTCCACGTGGAGTACATCAATGGAATCAAGCGAACTGAACAGCTCACTGATCGTGTCCTCTGTTGCAATGGAGGATTGCACCTCGGCAGCAGGGACCGCTTCCTGTTCAGAACCGATGCTGCCACTGAATGACAGGCGTTCGAGCAAAGATTTGAATTCCAGTTTGGCCAATGCAGGGCCAGCATGTTCTTCTTTTAATCCGGCAAATTGCATATCCTCCCACGTCTGCTCCAGCGGAACTTCGCGGTGAATCGTCGCGAGTTTTTTGCTCATCCGGGCATCTTCGGCGTGGGCCTCAATCTTTTCTTTCATTTTGCCTTTCAATTCACCTGTGCCGTTCAGCACATCTTCTACCGATCCGAACTGGTGCAAAAGCTTCAATGCTGTCTTCTCTCCAACTCCGGGAATCCCCGGAATATTATCGGACGCATCGCCCATCAGACCCTTAAGATCAATGATTTGCAACGGCGTCAGACCATAGCGCTCCTTAATCTGAGCAGGATCATACAGTTCGATATCGGTTACTCCTTTACGCGTCAGCCCGATATGTACATGTTCGGAGGCAAGCTGCAGCATATCTTTGTCACCCGATACAACGAGCACCTGTCTGCCCGCTTCATCTGCGCGTTTGGTTAACGTTCCGATGATGTCATCCGCTTCGAATCCAGCCAGCTCAAACTGAGCGATGCCAAGTCCTTTCAGCAGTTCTTTGAGCAAAGGGAATTGCTCTGACAATTCTGGTGGTGTTTTCTCCCGGCCACCCTTGTATTCCTGGTACCCTTCGTGGCGGAACGTGATTTTGCCTGCATCAAAAGCGACCATAACATGTGTAGGCTTATGCTCTTCAAGCAGTCTCAGCAGCATCGTGGTGAAGCCGTATACCGCATTGGTATGCAGACCTTTCGAGTTGGTCAGTGGCGGCATTGCAAAAAACGCCCTGTAAATAATGCTATTTCCATCTATGAGAATAAACTTGTCCATTCCAGCACCTCGCGTATCATATGGTCAACCTCTTCAAATTACAACTACTCTCATGATACCATACCCACCTGTCACATCAAAAAGATTAGCCATCTTTTCACATCATTTTTACTCGCAAAAAAAGAACCTTCTCCGCAGACAGCCTGTGCACAGGCCACCCGGGAGAAAGTCCTTCATTTCGGTATTATTGCTATTCTTGCCAAGCATTGATTCCCCAATTCCAAAACAATGCTCTTCCTATTGGTTCAGATCCGGACGTTTACCTGTCACCAGGTATACCGTACTCTCACCAATGTTGGTTGCATGATCACCAATACGTTCAATGTAACGTCCAACCATCATCAGCAACATAGCCTGAGAAGCCTGATTCGGATGCTCCGTCATTAACGTGTAGAGATCACTGATCATGTGACTGTACAATTGATCGACCTGATCGTCCGTTTGAGCCATCTTATAGGCCAGGTCTGTGTTTTCTTTCAGGAAAGATTCGATGGATTCATCAATCATGGATTTCACGATTTCTGCCATTTGTGGAATATCCACCAGAGGTTTAATCAGTTTCTGTCCATCCATCCGAAGGGTTACCTTCGCCACGTCGAGCGCGAGATCTCCCATACGCTCCAGATCACTGGAAATTTTGAAAGCAACGATAATACGTCTGAGATCCTTTGCCACCGGCTGTTGTGTGATGATCAGTTTGGAGCCAAGTTCCATAATCTTGTCTTCAAGGGCATTCAGATTCGCATCATTCTTGATGATGACCTGAGCTTTCTCCGCGTTCATCGTCTGCAGACTCTCAATGGCACCATCCAGTGCCGCTCCTACATGTTCACCCATTTGCTTGAGCAAGGTACGTAGCTCTTCAAGCTCCTGATCAAATTCTTTTCTGCGAATCATAGATTTCATGTCCTCCTTGTCCATCATCTCCGGGTATGCCGGGATCGTTCCAATTCAGCTCGCTTAACCAAACCTTCCCGAGATATAATCCTCGGTCCGGGAATCTTGCGGTGTGGAGAATAACGTCTCCGTATCAGCTGCCTCCACCACTTCACCATTCAGGAAAAATACCGTACGTCCAGATACCCGTGCCGCTTGGTGCATATTGTGGGTAACCATAACGATCGTATACTTGTGATGCAATTCCTTCACCAGTTCCTCAATCTTCAATGTGGAGATCGGGTCGAGTGCCGATGTTGCTTCATCCATTAGCAGAACGTCAGGCTGTACAGCCAGCGCCCGTGCAATACAGAGACGCTGTTGTTGTCCACCGGACAAACTAAGTGCCGACTTTTTCAATACATCCTTCACTTCATCCCACAGTGCCGCATGGACAAGGCTTTGTTCCACCAATTGATCCAGTTCAGCCTTTTGGGTTACCCCGTGCAAGCGTGGTCCATAAGCGACGTTATCATAGATGGATTTCGGGAAAGGATTCGGTTGTTGAAACACCATGCCGACCCGTTTACGCAGGGTCTCCACTTCAATCTCATTACTGTAAATATCGGAGCCATTCAGCATAACCTGTCCTTCCACACGAACACCCGGAATCATGTCATTCATCCGGTTCAATGTGCGAAGCAATGTCGATTTACCACAACCTGACGGCCCGATGAACGCAGTAACGGTTTTTTCCGGCAGATCCATCGATATATTTTTAAGCGCGTGATGCGTATCATAGTATAAATTAAGATTTTCAATGTGAATGAGGTCCTTCATGGATGTTCACTTCTCCTTCGCTGCAGGGACACTGAAACTCCCTTTACGTTGAGACCGATGCTGATAATGATTCATCTCTGCTCGGCCATCTTTAATATCCTACCCTCTCATTGTAAAAACAGTATCACTTTCGTGTTAACGGAATGTAAAAAGACATCCTTAACCTTCATGATCTGCTTGATGGATCAATCTGATTGCTGATGCCTGCCTTATTGATTTGCTTTTATATCACTCACTATCCGCAACCATCTCATCCAGCTTCATTCGAATATGCTCAGCGACTTCTCCAGCTTTTCCGCCTTCCATGGCGATCTCCTCTGCTATACGAGACAAATCTCTCACTGCACTGTTCAGTTGCCGGAACGTTGCTCCCCCAGAGGTCACATGCACTGAACTATCGTCAATTTCGGTTCCGCTTGCCTTAACCAGTTCTACTGTCTGGAGGGTCAATCCACCAATATTCTCAAGCAATGAAGACATGTTGCCTGCAACCTCACGGGTCTGTTTCGCAAGCGCTCGAATCTCACCTGCAACAATCTGAAAACCTCGTCCGTATTCACCCGCGTGAGCTGCTTCGATGGAAGCATTTAGCGCAAGGAGTCCACTTTGATCTGCCAGGGATCGAATGGAATGTGCCATGCCTGAGCCGGTTTTGATCGAATCCAGCATGTAATCCGCATGTTGTCCTTGGCTCTCCATATGCTGATGTACGCGGTTATAGGAAGCATCGACGTGCTTCAAACTCTCTTCTCCATGCTCGGATAATGCCATGATCTCACGGGCTTCATGTACAGTTTGATTAGCCGCTTGCACCAGCTTGGTGACTGCATTATTGATTCTAGATATCTCTTGTCTGCTCTCGGTTACTGTACGTATGCGCTCTTCCGTAACAGCCTGTTGCAGTCTTCTGGATAGAGACATCACGTCACGCATCGTCAGCACACCGAGCAGTCTGTCTTGTTCTGTAACGAGCAGACAATCATAGAAATGCTGTTCAGTGCGTCCAAGTGCAATATCAATAATCGTTGTGGCTTCCATATCAATATCCGCAATAACCGGAGATGCATTCGCTACTTGTATGACGGGTTTACGGTAGAACAGATCTGCGGCAAAACGACCATTCAACATCCGATATAACGTCTCACGCATTAATAACCCGGTCGGTTTCATCTGCTCATCACATAATACGATGCACGGGTGCTCCTGATCCTGATTCATCATCGTCGCAGCTTCTCCACAGGTTGTATGGACCCCGGCGACAGGAACCTGACGATAATAGTCATGCAAATTGATTACAGGCTCTTCAGCAACAACCCTTACTTCATTATGCTTCATTTCAGGTGTAGTTAATTCTTCATTATGTAAAACAACGAGAGGCTGATCGGGTTTCACTTCGAGCAACATAGGCATAAATACGCAATCTCCTTTACGTAATAGCTCCGTCTTGAGGTAGGTTATGTAGGTACAAAGTATCACTCAGATAAGTCCATGCTACTCCCTCTGCGTAAAGAAAAATCTTCCTTTATGTTAAATGAACGTAAAATAAAACTCCCCGATCATTGCTAACTTGAATGATGGGGAGTTTTTCTTTTGACAACCAATTTATAACCTACACCGCGAATCGAATCAATGTGAACCGATTCCGGGTCTAGCTCCAGCTTTTTACGTAATGAGCTGACGTGAACATCCACGGTTCGTTGACCTCCAATATAATCGAAGCCCCACACCGCGTTCATCAGATCATCCCTTGTGAGCACCACACCTGGCTTTTTGGCCAAATATAGCAGTACTTCAAACTCTTTTGGACGCAGACTGATGGATTGTCCACCCAGTGTCACTTCATACTTCAGAGGATAGATCTCCAGCTCTCCCAAAATAATTCGTGAACCATCCTTGTCCTCAGGCTGTGGTAAATCTTCACCATTGGAATAACGTCTTAATACCGCATCCACTCTGGCTAATAACTCCGATACACCAAATGGTTTGGTAATATAATCATCGGCACCCGATTTCAGCCCCTGTACAACCTCGGCTTCACCGGTCTTTGCCGTCAGAATGATAACTGGTGTACTGACACCCTGAATTCTTAACTTGTTCAGAATGTCCAGACCATTCATACCCGGTAGCATCAGATCCAGTAAAATCAGATCAAATTCCTGAGACAAGGCCCGGTCATATCCTGCTGATCCGTGATCCTCAGCTGTAACGTCATAACCCTCTTGTGTCAGGTTATACGTGAGTAATCTTGATAATGTAGGTTCATCTTCAATAACTAGCAAACGCTGTGCCATGATACCCCTTCTCTCTTCATAGGTTGTCTGTTGCCACAACACTTTTTCTATCATAGCACTAAATTGTTAACGCTGTGTAAAACAATACATACTTTTTACATTTGATACCTGACACCTACATCTCTTCGTCCTGAATGAATGGAAGAATAACACGGAACGTTGTACCCATGCCCAGTTCACTCTCTACAGACAATTTGCCATGGTGTAATTCCACCAGATGTTTCACGATGGAAAGCCCAAGACCCGTTCCTCCGGAATTACGGGATCTGCCCTTATCGACGCGATAGAATCGTTCGAAGATTCGCGGCAAATCTTTTTTCGGTATGCCAATTCCCGTATCCGACACCGCAAACACGACTTCCTCATCGTTATCCATTGTCACCTGCAACTTCACCCGGCCACCGTCGGGCGTATAGTTGATTCCGTTGGATAAGAGATTGATGAATATCTGCTTCATTTTGTCCTCATCTGCTTCAATGTACAGTTCCTCGGGAACATGCATTTCCAGACGAATCTGCTTTTTCTCCGCCACTTTGGATAAAGTGCCCAGCACCATTTCGAAGAAAGAGTGTACATGAACAGGGGAGCATTGCAGCGGCGCGCGTTTGGATTCAATTTTGGATAACTCCAGAATATCCCCGATCAATCGATTAAGTCGATCTCCCTCATCATAGATGATTTTCAGGAATGAGCGCTCCGTCTCCTTGTCCTGTACCCCGCCACTGAGCAACGTTTCCGCAAACCCTTTGACCGCGGCAACAGGTGTCTTGAGCTCGTGAGAGACATTCGCGACAAACTCACTACGCATCGACTCCAGTCGACGGATCGCCGTCACGTCCTGTAAAAGGAACAACATGCCTCGATACCCGCCATCATCTTCGGACATGGGTACCCCATCAATACGAATCAATTTTTCCTCCGGGTTGAACACACTCACTTCTTCATGCATCCGTTCTTTAAGGGCAACACTCTCTTCAATGGTACGGGTTAATTCGTAGTGTCTTTTCAATTCAGTATAAGGTTTACCTGTAACCTTTCCTGCCTGAATACCCAGCATACGCTCCGCTTCCCGATTGACCAGCGCAATGGATTGCCCTGCATCGATCATAACAATGCCTCCAGTCATATTCGCCAGGACACTCTGTAGCAGCGCTTCATTGTCACGAATCGTTTTTAGCTGAGACTGCAAGCTGTCTGCCATTCCGTTTATCGCAAGCCCCAGCTGTCCGATCTCATCTCTACGCGTGACGTCCACTCTCGCATCGTATTCCAGCTTGGTAATGCGATGGGCCACTTTCGTAATATGCTCAATCGGCGAGGTTAATCCGCGTGCAACCCGATAACTGACAAACGCGACAATCAGGAACAGCAGTCCCAGTGCAGCAAACATGATCATCCATCCACGCTGAAGCCCCTGATCAACAGCCTGCAAACTCATGGAAAGACGAATATAGCCATCAAATTTGCCGCTCGGAATTTCAATCATGTCACTTTGATCCGAATTCACAGGTAGTGCCACGTACAGCATGTCCTGTCCCAGTGTTTCACTGTAACGTATGGACTGCCCGTATCCATCTCCAACGGCACCCTTAATCTCCTCTCGGTTCAAGTGGTTATCCATCGATGCCGGATCACTCTCGGAATCTCCGATGACCGTGCCATCTTTATTGATGAAAGTTACCCGGGAATCCGTTAGGCGATCTAATTCCAGCGCCCGATCTGAATAATACTTTCGTGTAGCTTGCGAGGTTGGATCACTTGCATCATGGAACGGGAAGGTTGCTTTGAGCAAATTAATCTCACGCACCATCGTTTGCTCCAGTGCGGTCGTATGCGTAGTCTTAAACACTCTGCCCATCGTATATCCAGCCACAATGACGGATACGCCGATCAGCACCATCATAATGATGGCAAGGCGAATTCGGAACGGTCTCATCTATCTCTTCCTTTATGATCAGATTAATATCTAATGTCTTACTCTACAATGAATCCAGTTCAATTCGATCCCCACGAGTACCAGGATTGGAAATAACGAGAAACTCCACTTCTTTGTCGCTCCGGTTCATCATCTGATGAGGCTCTCCCGGAGGAATCTCAATCCCTTCATGGGGTTCCAGCACAACCGTATCTCCATTAAGTTCCATACAGGCTTCACCGCTGAGAATAAAAAAGAACTGACGGCTTATCGAATGATAATGTCGGATTTCAGCCGTTCCTGCGGGCATTCGTTCATGAATAATGCTGAGTGTTTCATTTTGAACGAGGTGCCAACCATCGCACTGCCCGCCCCATATATAATGTGCTGCATTTTGTTTGCTCATTTTCATATGACTGTCCCCCTGAAGTAAACTTGCTCGGTCTATCATATCACAGATGACATGGTGACTATTCCCATTCATGAGGAAACATATCGATCTTGACTACAGTCAACTTTAGACAAGGCTAATCATAAAATATCATGGTTGTATGAAGACTGATCCCGACTTTTGTAAAAAGAAGACTGAGATATTTGATCTTCATCAATTTGCCGAAAATTCGAAATTTATTCGAAATTAGACTGTTTCATGATACAAAGTGTATTCCTATGCTGCTTGGGCTGATGTACAATGTACAGTATACAGATATGCTTTGACTAACATTACAGGCTTGATCATTCTAACCTGACATGGAGACCTGACAATGGAATCGCACATTA
Source organism: Paenibacillus amylolyticus (assembly GCF_001570725.1). Classification (GTDB taxonomy): domain Bacteria; phylum Bacillota; class Bacilli; order Paenibacillales; family Paenibacillaceae; genus Paenibacillus; species Paenibacillus amylolyticus_A. Next base: position 828,661 of record NZ_BCNV01000001.1, on the reverse strand, counting down.
ATTCATATATAACACTTGTAGCCACTTCAGCTGTGCTGAATGTCTTTTTGTGTTTATACACCTATTTCAGAAGATCCGAGATCCCCAGTTCCAAAGTATTCATTCTCTACACAGCAGCACTCTCCATATATACCTTCGGGTATGCCATTGAGCTGGCCAGCAACACGCTGGAACAGATGAAGTTTTGGACCACCGTGGAGTATATAGGCATGCCCTTCTCCGCATCTCTTGGTCTCATCCTGATGATAAAATATACCGGGAGAACGCTATCCAAAAAGGTAACTGCCGCGCTGTTTGTAATCCCTTCCATTACGCTATGTATGGTAGCAACCAATGATTTTCATCATCTATTTTATAAAAAAGTATGGCTAAGAGAAGATAGTTCTGTACCTCTGATGGATATCGCAGTAGGCCAATGGTATGTTGTACACGGTGCATTCACGTTCTCCTGTTTGTTGTGTGCCTGTCTTATTCTGATCGGACAATGGAAACACACCAAGAAGATGTATCGTCGTCAATTACTTACGCTGATCACTTCGCAGATTATTCCCATGGTCGCAGCTTTTCTGTACTTGCTTGGTTTGACGCCAGGCGGCATGGACCCTGTACCGGTGCTCATGTGTATCACATCTGCCATGTACATCTGGGCGATTCTATCCTCTCGTCTACTGACCATCGTGCCGATCGCCAAGGACAGTATTTTCGAAAGCATGCGTGAAGGTGTTATCGTACTGGATAGTTCGAATCGTCTGGTCGATTACAACCGATCTATGCGTGACATGTTGCCGGAGATTAATCCGACCATGATCGGCCGACCCTTGGATGACATATGGCTTAACCTTGCTGGAGAGACTTTTCCGGTTGAATACGGCAAGGAAGGATTGCAAATGGATCTGTACTGGCAGTTAGATGGAGAGACCGTATGTTATCAGGTCAGGACATCTTACGTGTATAACAAAGATGCGCAGACCGTGGGCAGCCTAATTATGCTCATCGATATAACGGAACAACGTTTCTTGCAAGAACAACTGAAGCAACTGGCTTATTTCGATGGTCTGACCAAAATTTACAACCGTACTCAATTTTTGCATAAAGGTCGGGAAATTTTAAGTGAAGCCCTCCTTAATCTGCAACCTGCCTCATTTATATTATTTGATATTGATCACTTTAAACGCATCAACGATACGTACGGGCATGATGTTGGCGATCAGGCCATCATTCATGTTGTCTCCGTCTGTAATCGTTATTTGAGCCCTGAGATGTTGTTCGCTCGTTATGGAGGAGAAGAGTTCGTGATCGCTCTTCCGAATACCTCGCTCCAGGAAGCCGAGAAACTTGCAGAACAACTGAGAGTTGCCTTGTTGAATGAACCGCTCGATGTTCAGGGAGTCCCTATTACGCTGACCTCAAGCTTTGGTATTGCTCAGTACAATGGAGGTGTGGATTCGCTGGAGTCCTTGTTACGCGATGCTGATACTGCCTTATACGAGTCCAAGCGCAATGGTCGGAATGCTGTTCGTGTCCATGCTGTGAGTACAGTCTAACCAATACAGACCGTGTCTGATGGAATATGTATGGTGCATGTTTGATAGCCATCTCTGTAGCTCCAGTTCACATAACCTGACTCTCTGTCGATCTCTTCATCGCAACAACTAAAATAGACAGCCCAAGAGGCTGTCTATTTTTCATTCGTTATAACGTAAACACCATCTACACCTTATTCAGCTTGTCCTTGTTACGTGTGCAAACGCTTAACATACCGCGATCAATACATCTCGTCATGATAAATTAAACGTGTCCAACGTACTTAGATCACCTGACTATTCACCATCAGGTACACCATGATTAGCAAGAATACAGCCAAAAGTGTACTGAACATACGGATCTTGCTTTGTTCGGGACCTACATCACGTTTGTTTTTCACACCTTCTGCAGCGAGTCGCAGCGGTTTACCCATAATTCCTCCAATAGCAGCAATAGCCAGGAGCAGAACGACAACGACCGCCATCCAGATATGAGAATACTCACCTTTTGTCATCAGGTAACCGCCTGTAAGAAGTTGAATCACAAGTCCATACTGCGCGACTTTGTTCAAAGAACGAAGCGACGCAAATGCTCCCTCTTGTGCTGCAGCATTCAAGGTACGGATTTTACCGACCACGAATGGCAGAATCAGATAGAATCCCATCGCCAGTGCTCCAACAATATGAAGCAGATACATAATCATTCCCAAAATTTTCATCCTCCTCAACATTTTCGGTGTGCTATACATCACATCCCATTATACTGGGGAACTTATCCAAAGAAAAGAAAACCTCCGGGTTTACCGGAGGTTTTCTCTCTATCTCTGTTCAAAAAGTTTTCAAACTTACAGGTTTACTACCGAAATGACGTTGCGAACCGAGTCAGCAGATTTATCCAATCCTGCTTTTTCTTCCGCAGTCAGTTCAAGTTCGAATATTTTCTCAATGCCGTTACCGCCTAGAATGGTTGGTACACCGAGGAACAGATCATTGTAGCCATACTCACCTTCAAGATAAGCGATCACTGGAATGATGCGTTTCTTGTCCTTCAAAATCGCTTCGGTCATCTGAACGAGTGAAGCCGCCGGTGCATAATATGCACTGCCGTTACCGAGCAGATTCACAATTTCACCACCACCAACACGTGTGCGCTGAACGATGGATTCGATTCGCTCTGCCGGAATCAGCGTATCGATCGGAATGCCACCTACGCTCGAATAACGAACGAGAGGTACCATATCGTCTCCGTGGCCGCCAAGAACGAATCCACGAACATCTTCAACAGATACATTCAACTCTTGCGCAATGAAGGTACAATAACGTGCTGTATCCAGAACACCTGACTGACCGATAACACGGTTTTTAGGAAAACCCAGGGTCTGATAAGCAGCATAAGTCATCGCATCCACCGGGTTGCTTAGAATAATGACGATGGAATCAGGGCAATATTTTTTCACATTTTCACAAACGGACTTCACGATACCCGCATTCGTATTGACCAGATCATCGCGGCTCATACCCGGTTTACGGGCGATACCCGCCGTGATGATTACAATCTCAGAACCTGCAGTATCTTCGTAGTTGGAAGTGCCGACGATATGACTGTCAAATCCTTGAACAGGACTTGCTTCCATCATATCGAGTGCTTTCCCCTTCGTCGGGTTCTCCAGTTGAGGAATATCAACCAGCACAACATCCCCGAGTTCTTTTTGGGCAAGCATTAATGCGGTCGTAGCACCGGTAAACCCGGCGCCGACTACTGTGATTTTTTTGCGCTGAATAGTCAAGATTCACATCTCCCCTTACAGGTTTTTAATGATTTGATCCGCGAATTCAGAACATTTCACTTCAGTAGCGCCGTCCATCAGACGTGCAAAGTCATACGTTACTGTTTTATTGTTAATGGATGTTTCCATACCTTTGTAGATCAGGTTAGCGGCTTCTTGCCATCCCAAGTGCTCAAGCAACATTACGCCGGACAGAATAACGGAACCAGGGTTCACGACATCTTTGTCCGCGTATTTAGGTGCAGTACCGTGAGTTGCTTCGAAGATAGCATGTCCTGTTACGTAGTTGATGTTCGCTCCAGGAGCGATACCAATTCCGCCAACTTGCGCTGCAAGTGCATCAGACAGATAGTCACCGTTCAGGTTCAATGTTGCGATAACATCAAATTCACCTGGACGAGTCAATACTTGTTGCAGAGCGATATCGGCAATTGCATCTTTTACGATGATTTTACCAGCATCTTCAGCGGCTTTTTGCGCTGCATTCGCTGCATCTGTACCTTCGTTATCTTTGATGATGTCATATTGTGCCCAAGTGAATACTTTGTCAGCGAACTCTTCTTCAGCCACTTCGTATCCCCAGTTTTTGAAGGCACCTTCAGTAAATTTCATGATATTACCTTTGTGTACCAAGGTAACACTCTTACGGTTATGATCAATTGCATATTGAATTGCTGCACGTACCAGACGTTTCGAACCTTCGGAAGAAACTGGTTTGATACCAATACCCGAAGTTTCAGGGAAACGAATTTTGTTAGCACCCATCTCCTGTTGCAAGAACTGGATTACTTTTTTCACTTCTTCAGAACCTTCAGCATACTCGATTCCTGCATAGATATCTTCCGTATTCTCACGGAAAATGACCATGTCTACCAGCTCAGGACGTTTAACCGGAGAAGGTACACCGTCGAAATAACGAACAGGACGCAAGCATGTGTACAGGTCAAGCTCCTGACGCAGGGCTACGTTCAGGGAACGAATACCGCCACCGATTGGCGTAGTCAATGGTCCTTTGATCGCTACGATATACTCGCGAATGGCTTCAAGCGTATCATTCGGCAACCACTCACCGTATGTATCGAATGCTTTTTGTCCAGCAAACACTTCATACCATGCAATTTTTTTGTTGCCATCGTATGCTTTTTCAACAGCTGCATCCAATACACGCTTAGAAGCTTTCCAGATGTCACGGCCTGTACCGTCACCCTCGATAAATGGAATGATCGGATTATTAGGTACTTGAAGTGTACCGTTATCAATTTGAATTTTTTCGCCTTCAGTTGGGTGAGCAAATTTTTCTAATTTCATAGTTAAAATTCCTCCTAGGTTTCATATGTGCAGTATTTATAATACCACTAGTCTTATTGAGGGAAGGGTCCTGAGAGCCAAAGCAAGTAACGCCTCTACTTTCCAACCCTTCACCTCGTCCTTATTATTATACTGGTTTTGCGGCTATTAGCGAAGTTCAATAGAAACGTATTTCTGTTCTGCAGGGCCAGTGTACTCCGCACGTGGACGAATGATGCGATTGTCCGCAAGCTGTTCCAAAATATGCGCAGTCCAACCAGATACCCGGCTGATGGCAAATATCGGCGTAAACAATTCCTGTTGAATATGCAGTTGGGTATATACAGAAGCAGAATAGAAGTCTACGTTTGGCTTCAGTCCTTTTTGTCCAGTTACCAGTTCCTCGATCTTCACAGACATATCATACAGACGTGTGTCATTGTTCAGCTCGCCCAGTTCCTTGGACATCTTCTGCAGATGTTTGGCACGTGGATCACCGTTTTTGTATACGCGATGTCCAAAGCCCATGATCTTTTCACGGTTGTTCAGTTTTTCCTGAATTGCCGCTTCCAGACGATCTGGCGTACCGATCTCATTCAACATTTTCATAACGGCTTCGTTCGCACCGCCATGCAGTGGTCCCTTCAGTGCGCCAATGGCGGAAGTTACACCGGAATAGATATCCGACAGCGTTGCAACCGTTACGCGTGCTGCAAATGTCGAAGCGTTCAACTCGTGATCCGCATGCAGGACAAGCGCTTGGTCCAATGCTTTTACTGCGGTCTCGGATGGTTCTTCACCAGTCATCATATATAAAAAGTTCTCTGCGATGGAAGCGCCTTCTTTTGGAGCCACAGGTTCTTTGCCCTGACGAATACGGGCGATGGCTGCCACAATCGTTGGCAACTGTGCTTGCAACTTAACGGCTTTGTTCTCATTCGCTTCCGTTGTCATCTCATCAGCTTGCTCGTCGTACAGTGCAAGTGCAGAGATAGCGGAACGAAGTGCTGCCATGGTACTCACGTTTTTCGGATACAATTGGATTTGTGCAATCAACTCGCTCGGAATCGGCGCGTAATCGCTCAGGCTTTTGCGAAGGGATTTCAGTTCATCTGTTGTCGGCAATTTACCAAACCACAACAAATAGGCAACTTCTTCAAAGCTGGCATGTTCAGCCAAATCGTCGATATCGTAACCACGGTATGTAAGCACACCGTCTACAATAGAGCTGATCGAAGAGGTTGTTGCAACGATGCCTTCCAGACCTTTGGTAGCTGTCATATTACATCTCTCCTTTAATAAGCGAAATCAGGAACCATTCCAGAGTGTCATATAAGTGCCAAAATGCACCTATCCTCTTTTTGTAAACATTTTCATTTTGAAATTACCAAATAATTCAAAATACGGTTTTCCTATCTGTCAATCGGTATTTACTTATAACATCATACTGGATTTTGTCGTTTATGTGAACATGATGAGAGTTCATTCGCACATCAAACTTCTTTATCGGTCCGATAAAGCATTTTTGAAAGCCTTTACAAAAACAAGGTTGACATTTAATGTTTTTTAACCAATTCTGTCGTATGAAGAACTTTCTATTGCTATATTCTGTAATACTGAGGCATACTCTAGGCAAAAGAAAGATTCAGGTATAGGTTAACCTCCCGGCGTTTCAAAACCTTGTAAATGCTCTATATTAATTAAGATAGCCATCTATTTCTAATACTGCTTCGTGCATCATACATAGGTCGGCTTAATTGAAATAAGGAGAGTTGATGCTTGGATAGAATTATAATGAAACGTCTGCTCCGCGGCTTATGGGTGATTATTGCGACCGTTCTGATCGCCGTTGCCATATACTTGCTGTTTCCGCTCTTATACCCTTTTGCGATCGCCTGGATTATCGCCTATGCCATGAATCCATTGGTGAAGCTGCTTCAGCATCGAGCTCGATTTCCCCGCTGGCTGGCTGTGACTCTTTCATTAATCCTTTATTTTGGAGCCATTGCGGTGGTACTATCTGCGGCTATTACCCGTATGGTGAAAGAAGTCATTTCACTGACGACAAGTTTCGATCTCCACGTTGATGAGATCAAAGACACGTTTGTGCGTTGGACTCAGAATGACACGATTCAGAGCTTGATTGCGCAGATCAATGAGTTTTACAAGGAAAATCCTAACTACCAGGAAACCATCAACAGCAATATTAGTAAAACGACTGAAACCGTAGGTACAGCCGTGACAGATCTGGTCACCGGATTTTTCAACATGATTCTGAGTCTGCTGACTTCCCTGCCTAACATGGGTGCGGTATTAATCGTTGTTCTGTTGTCTACGTTCTTCATTAGCAAAAGTTGGACCCGACATAGCATCACCGTCTCGGGTTGGGTACCCTCTTCCATTCGCAAGCCAATATCCGACATATGGACTGACCTTAAGAAGGCACTGTTCGGATACGCAAGAGCACAATTGATCATGATCTCGATTACAGCACTATTCGTCATGATTGGACTGCTTATATTGCAAGTCAATTCAGCCTTCACCATCGCTCTGATGATTGGTTTGGTCGATCTGCTTCCTTATCTGGGTGTCGGTCTGGTCATGGTGCCTTGGGCAGCATATCTGTTTATGAATGGAGATCTGTATCTTGGCATTGGGATCAGTGTCATCTATCTGATCTTACTGATCGCCCGTCAGATTATTGAACCAAAGGTACTTGCCAGCAGTGTAGGACTCGATCCGCTCGCCACGCTGGTTGGCATGTTCGTAGGATTGAAGCTGTTCGGTGTACTGGGTTTGATTATTGGTCCTGTCAGTCTGGTCATCCTCGATGCGTTCAATCGGGCTAACGTGTTACGCGACCTCAGAACATATATTATCAACGGACGTGTCCGATGAAGCATGACCTTATGAGCACGCAGGACAAATAAAAAAAAGGCTTCGTTCAACAGAAACCATCTGCTGAGCGGAGCCTTTTTGCATAACAACCCGTGTTTCATTCATTTCGGACGACGATAAAACGTGATGTTGCCACTTTTCATTTTTTTCTCCAACCATCCCAAGAAGAACAGACGGTATACCGGACGTGTTAACGGAAACACCAGTGTAAATCCGATCAGATCCGTTACAAAGCCTGGAATCAGGAGCAAGAAACCACCGACAAAAATAAAAAGACCATCGACCATTTTTCTTCCAGGTACCTTACCGCGCTCCATCTCGGATTTGGCGTCCACAAGTACTTTTCGCCCTTCAAACTGCAACATTGCTATACCAATCAAGGACGTGAGGATCATGAGAAGCAATGTCTTTCCGGCTCCAATCCAGTCACTCATCAGAATGAAACCAAATAATTCAATCACCGGAATGATTAATAGTAAAGCCCACATCCATTTTCGCATTGACGTATTACCCCTTTCCCGAAAGCCACACCTTTTCAAGCGCGCTGTATAGCTCAGAGGCTGCCTTATCCAGCCGAACCGGCTTCCAGTCCCCGTTTACCCATACATGCTGGGTAGAACCTGTAACCAGCCGTTCACCGGGGAGTGATTCATCCGCTGACCATACCCGTTCTCCAATCGCCATATGCTCATCAGGTTCTTCAGACATGCGCCTTATGTCGTACTCATAGTTCAGTCGCAGACCACTAAATGCAGCAATACGGGTGAAAATGATAATCTCATCATCATATCGGGCAGGTTTGTGATACTTCACATCCAGTCCGGTTACGGGAAGCAGTAACCCCTGTTCCTCCATTTTACGATATGTATACCCCATTTGGCGAATCATCTCAGTGCGACCGATTTCAAACCAGTTCAAATAGTTCGCGTGATAGACCACGCCCATCTGGTCACTCTCTTGATAGCGTACACGAAGACGTGCCGCATACCAGCTACCGTTGATCTGTTCCTGCATGTTATCGGCCTCCTTCGCTCTACCATTCATACGTGTTACATCGCTGTAAAGTGTCATTAAGATGGAAAAAAAGCAACGGGACACTAACGCCCCATTGCTTCTTTCCTGTTGCTTCTCCATCCAAAAACGAAATTAAGCGTTGTTTGGAATTTGGCTTACTTTAATCAGGTTGGTAGAACCGGAACGACCCAAAGGTACACCAGCTGTGATCACAACCAGGTCTCCTTCTTTAACAAGTCCCGATTTTACGCCGCCTTCAATTGCATTTTCGAACAAAGCATCCGTGGAATCAACCAGTCTTCCTTTGACAGGAGTTACACCCCAAGCCAGAGCCAAACGACGGGAAGTTCTATCTTCCGTTGTAACAGCGATGATTGGAGATTCTGGACGATACTTGGAAATCATGCGTGCAGTGTGTCCTGATTCAGTTGAAGTAATGATCGCTTTTGCGTTCAGATCTTGAGCTGAGAGGGCAACCGATTGGCTGATTGCTTCTGTAACGGTTGTTTGTTGAGCAACACGTTGTTTCAGATACAGCTCTTGGTAAGGCAGAGCAGATTCTGCTTTTTCAGCAATACGGGACATAGTCAGAACGGATTCAACTGGGTATTTACCCGCAGCTGTCTCACCAGACAACATGATAGCGTCCGTACCATCGAAGATCGCATTCGCCACGTCACTTGCTTCCGCACGTGTTGGACGCGGGTTACGCTGCATGGAATCCAGCATTTGTGTAGCTGTGATAACCGGTTTACCTGCAACATTACATTTTTCGATCATGCGTTTTTGTACCAATGGTACTTCTTCCGCAGGAATCTCAACACCGAGGTCACCACGAGCAACCATCAGGCCGTCAGATACTTCAAGGATTTCATCGAGGTTGTCGACACCTTGTTGGTTTTCGATTTTGGAGATGATTTGGATATGTCCAGCATTGTGTTTTTCAAGCAGTTCACGAATCTCAAGTACGTCACTCGCTTTACGAACAAAAGAAGCCGCGATGAAGTCGACACCTTGCTCAATACCGAATACGATATCGTTAGCGTCTTTTTCAGTGATACCCGGCAGAGAAATGGCAACGCCCGGAACGTTAACACCTTTTTTGCTTTTGATCGATCCGCCGTTAACGATACGGCATTTGATCTCGGTGCCTTGCACTTCCACCACAGTCAGTCCGATCAGACCGTCGTCGATCAGAATTGTAGATCCCGGTTCAACATCATTCGGAAGATCTGTATACGTAATGGAAAGACGTTCTTTGGTGCCCAGAATTTCTTCTGTTGTCAAAGTGATGTACTCGTCTTGAACCAATTCAATCGGCTCAACTTCGAGTTTACCTGTCCGAATTTCCGGTCCTTTGGTGTCCAGCAGGATCGCTACTGTTTTGTTCAACTCTTCGCATGCTTGGCGAATCGCAATGATCCGTCCGCCGTGCTCATCGAAATCACCGTGGGAGAAGTTCAGACGGGCCACATTCATACCGGCCATAATCAATTTTTTGGTGTTCTCCAGGGATTCACTGGATGGACCAATGGTACATACAATTTTCGTTTTGCGCATTTTGGGTTTCCTCCGATTTTAAAGGTATATCTCTTTATCTATTTTTCTTTTTCCAACTATTAAATTTACTATACTTTTGCTCATTTGTATAGGAAATTCGTCACATTATTCAGCATTTCCCGACAAATTACTCGCCACATCGACTTCTACAGGCTCTTGAGGGGCTTCAATGGGTGCTTGAGGTTCAAACGTGACCGATCCAATTTTACGGAATTTCTCATAACGATCCTGTTTCAGCTGATCCCCGCTCCAACCCTTCATCTCGTCGAGATGACGGACCAAAGCTTCGCTGATGAAAGCAGCAGACGCTTCATAATCCCGGTGAGCACCGCCGCGTGGCTCAGGGATGATATCTTCAATGACTTCCATCTCCAGGAGGTCTTTGGCTGTTATTTTCATCGCTTCAGCCGCCTGATCTGCCTTGGATGCATCCTTCCAGAGAATCGAAGCAGCCCCGTTCGGAGAGATCGCAGAATAGATCGCATGTTCCAGCATCAACACACGATTACCCACAGCCATAGCGAGGGCACCGCCGCTTCCACCTTCGCCGATGACCACAACAATAACAGGGACCGAAAGCTTCGCCATTTCCATCAGGTTGCGCGCAATAGCTTCCGATTGACCTCTCTCTTCTGCAGTATTACCCGGATACGCCCCTTTAGTATCAATAAACGTAATAATAGGGCGGCCAAATTTGTTCGCTTGTTTCATCAGACGCAGCCCTTTTCGGAAACCTTCCGGATGAGCGCTCCCGAAAAAGCGGGCGATATTATCCTTCGTATCTTTCCCCCGCTGTTGTCCAATTACCGTTACTGTCTTTCCATTGAACTTGGCAAGCCCACCAACAACCGCAAGATCATCTCCGAACATGCGGTCGCCGTGAAGCTCAATGAAGTCCGTAAATATCAGCTGGATCAGATCCAGCGCAGTTGGGCGCTGCTGATGACGAGCCAGATGCATCTTCTGAGCTGCCGTTATGCCTGTGTAGATCTCTTCTTCAAGTCTATGGTAACGCTCTTCCAGGCGGGCAATCTCATCCGTAAAGTCGATGCCTTTTTCCTGTCCAAACTGTACGAGTTCATCAATCTTTTTGCGCATCTCAACCAGAGGCGCTTCATATGGCAACTCACCCGCCATTTAGACCCCTCCTTTTTCACTATGCATATCCAGAAGCTTGCCAAGAGTGGCCCGAAGTTCTTTCCGGTGCACAACCATGTCCAACTGACCGTGTTGCATATTAAATTCAGCCGTCTGGAAATCATCAGGTAACTTCTGACGGATCGTCTGTTCGATAACGATTCTGCCGGCAAAACCAAATACAGCGCCAGGTTCGGCAATGTTAATATCGCCAAGACTCGCAAAACTTGCCGAGACTCCACCTGTCGTTGGGTCCGTAATGACCGAAATGTACAGCCCGCCCTGTTCATCCAAACGGGATAAAGCTGCGCTTGTTTTGGCCATTTGCATGAGACTGAGAATACTCTCCTGCATCCGGGCACCACCTGATGTGGAGAAAATGATCAATGGCAGGCGTTTCTCTGTTGCATGCTCAATGGCACGGGTGATTTTCTCCCCTACAACCGAACCCATACTGCCCGTGAAGAAATCAAAACTCATGACAGCGACAACTACAGGCAGGCCATCAATGGTTCCTTCCCCCGTAATTACCGCTTCTTTCAGACCCGATTTCAGGCGCTGTTGTTCCAGTTTGTTGCTATATCCAGGAAAGCCAAGTGGATCAACCGATATCATATCAGCGTCAAACTCAACAAACCCTTGATCATCAAGTACCATAGCAATGCGCTCCATAGCGTTAAGGCGCATATGGTAACCGCAAGCAGGACATACTTTCAGATTTTTCTCCAATTCCTTGCTATATTGAATGGTGCCGCATTTGCTGCACTTGTTCATAAGCCCTTCAGGTATTTCACGTTTTGGGCGTTCTAGGACTTCCTGGCCTTCGCCGGGAAGCGCACGCTCGGAAGGTATGGTAGCGTACTTCCGTTTCTTCTGGAATATATCTTTGAACACAACTACACCTCTCCAGCCGTTGATTTGATGGCCGCAACCTGCAGTTCGCTGCTTGTGGCAGCTTCATCCGCGTGCTACGGTAAACCGCTTACGACCCACACGCTGCCATGGGCCTTGTCCAGCATTCACAACAAAAAAATCCGCCGGTACAGGGCAAGGATCAGCGGCTTCTGTCAGCACGATTGATGTTACCTGCAATAACCGAAAGATTGTTGCGCCGATGTTTGAATCTATCTTGGTAGGGTCTCCGGGAGCAACCAGATCGGTCCTTGTCCTAACAAAAAAAGAAGGAAGGACAGCAGCATACAATACATGCAAGTCGATTCCTCTCTCCGCTTACGCGATTAGTCCCTTATGTACCGATGGTACTTCTTCATCTGCCAAGGCACGTCGATGTTGAACGAATCAGGAATGCAGAATGGAATTCAGCACTTCCTGGACCTCTTCCAATTCCCCAGAAGGGACGCGAATCTCAAATTGCTGCTTGGATAAACTGATGGGACGGGTCTGTACCAGAAAACCTTCTTCCGAAAGCTTGGTCTTGATCTTGTCCGCAACCTTTGCTGTCGGCGCAATGTAAATCACCGTCCACATGCCTTGTCCGCCCCCTAAGCTAATGTTCAGAGCCCGTATATTGGACTAATGATAACATACCTCACTTTTTTTCTGCAAGAAAGGGTTCGGGACCTTTGGGGAGAATTCGGGATCATGAGGGACGTTTGTCCCCCACGAATAACTCATATGGTTGACGAAATCTTCTTGTTCAGCCCCTCCGACAAGCAGCATCAAGCCTATCAGGGCAGCCTCAGCCGCCCTTGATGACTTCATATGAGCCATTGGAGTGACAACAGCATATAAGCATGGAAATGCAGGGGGTTACAGGTCTGAGGGGTATTTTTTGGCTTTAATATTTTTGTGTGCAATCCGGGCAGATGCGGCAGCCGCCACCCCTGCGACCAGATCATCCAAAAAGACATGAATGGCTGTTGCGTGTTCGTTCAAATCATGAATAACACCTATTTTTTCTTTATCCAGATAACCAAAGCTGGTTAAACCGATCATACCATACACATGAGTAATGCCGAGGGCCAGAGTCTCGTCCACTCCATACAGGGATTCATCCGCTTCCATAATAGCCTGTAACGGTTGAGGCAAGAGTTTTTTCTCCGCAAGTTCGTCGAGAGCAATACCGGTATATAGCGTGTATTGCACCTCTCGTTTCTGCAGAACGGATTTCACGCTGGTTACACAGTCGTCCAAGGTCAGTTCGGGGTGGTACCCTTTTTGCAGACGGTATACAATTGCTGCGATGGCATCAATCCGTACACCCCGCCGGGCCAGCATGGCTTCTACGATTTCATATGACATATCTCGACCTCCCGCATCAATCCCCCGAGGACCGCGAGGTCCTTCGGTGTTCTCAAGTGTATGCAGCAACCTGTTAAAATGTTCATAAAATGTGCGGATGGTTGAAGTCAGGAACCGTTCTAAAACAATTACCAAAAAACCTGTTCAGCATTTAGCCGAACAGGTTTCGTATTTATGGGATTAAGAGCTATCCCTTGCGGGACAGCCTCTTATTTAATTTTGACCGTGCCTTCACCTAGCATCTTCTCCATATCGGAGAACAGGGCTGGTGATGGCTTAATCCGATAGGCATCGCTCAGCGCAAGCAGCTTCTGTTGCTGCTCATAGAAGAGCACCGTCGCTACAGGTCCGGGATGCTCCTGAAGCAGCTGCTTCAGACGTGCCAGAAGCTCAGGTTTCTCCGCATGCGGGGCGATCTTCACGAACACCCGCTGCTCCACCGCCCGCGGTCCGCGGATCTGCTCCGGGCTGCCAGCCGCCTCTACGGCACCGCCGGCCCGGGAAGCCGCCGCCGTGGCTGCGCCCGTGCTCGCCGCATCGCTGCGCGTCGCTGCCGAACCTTGGCTTCCGCTGCTACGCACAGCGGAAGCCTCCCCGCCTGCGCTGCTGCGCTGCGCTTCGGCTCCTGCGCCCGCTGGCCGCCGCGGCGAAGCCGCCTGCGCCGGGCGCGAAGAGCTACCGCTGCCGGGCTTGCCGCGCCGGTCACGGCTGCGCAGCTGCTGCTCCAGTGCCGCCGGTGATAGCGGCGCCACTTCTTCAGCCAGCAGCTTAAACCCTTCGTCTTGCTGCTGCACTTTGGCACGCACGACGAGCAGTTCGCCTTTCCCGACATACTGCTGGCTACGCCGCCATACCTCGGGAAAGAGAACCACTTCGCAGCGTTCAATCTGGTCTTCCAGCTCCATGAACGCCATAGCCTTGCCTTGTTTCGTCGTAATCGACTTCACGGACACGACCATTCCCGCGGCGACGGTCATCGTATCGTCAGCCGCCTCCGTCAGCTCCATGATCCGGTCAGCTCCACTCGATTCCAGCACATCTTCATAGTCATCCAGCGGATGCCCGGAAAGATACAAGCCTAACAACTCACGCTCCAGCTCCAGTTGCTGTCCTGAAGAATAAGGGGGGATTTCCGGATATTCGATCTCCCAGTTCGGCGTCTCCACGAAGTCGAACAATTGAATCTGCAGATCCTCGCGTTCCTTGCGCCATTTCAGCGCTGCCTCTACCGTCTCATCCAGCATCGCGAGCAATTGGGCCCGGTGTCCAGGCAAGGTGTCAAAAGCGCCTGCCTGAATTAACGATTCAATCACACGTTTGTTGCATACACGCAAGTCCACACGACGACAAAAATCGAGCAAACTGTCGAACGGTCTCTCCTGCCTTACGATCATGATGCTTTCCATCGCCTGGGTACCGACATTTTTCACAGCGGCCAGACCGAACCGTATTGCACCCGTTAATTTTGCATCATCCGGATTCTCATCAGACACTGCAACATTCTTCTCTGCCGAGGACACTTCACTTTGCTCCGCGTGCGAAGAAGACACTTCTTGTCCCTGGTCATTACCATTTTCCGTTGAAGCAGCAGTCACCAATCTCGGTTCCTTCCGGTTGTCCGGTGCCTCAGGCATGGATGTCGCTGCTTGCCATTCATATCCACCACTGTCCTCTTCCGGCCCAGGACCGGGATCATCCGGCAGAGGTGCTTCACCATATTCGGCTTGTCCGGAATACCCATCATGCTCATGAACGGGATGTTCGTCGAAGGAACTTCCGTTACTGTTCCCGGCATGTTCTTCGGTAAATGTTCCGGTATCACTCTCTGCATTTACTCCCGCAGTCTGCTTCGATACATTGCTCTGATCCCCGGTTCCTGCACTGCCGGACGGCACAAATACAGGTGTAAACAGAATACCGCTCTCATTCACATCCGGCGGAAGCACCTCCATATCCATACGCCGACATTCCACCACGTACTCTGCCACTTTCCGATGGCTGCCCATCACAGCTGTAAGCATGGACGCCATAAAATGAACCGGATAATGTGCCTTCAGATAAGCCGTCTGGAACGCGAGCACACCATATGCCGCGGCATGAGCACGCGGGAAGCCATAATTGGCAAACTTGACGATCATATCATAGACCAGGTCTGCCTCTTCTTCGCTATACCCTTGTTTCAGACTGCCCTGTACAAAGTGTCCACGCTCCAGATCCAGCACTTCCCGTTTCTTCTTGGAGACCGCTCTGCGAAGCAAATCTGCTTCACCCAGCGAGAAACCCGCCATCCGGGAGGCAATCTGCATAATCTGTTCCTGATACACGATGATCCCGTACGTATCTTTCAGGATAGGCTCCAGATCCACATGAGGGTAATCCACTTCGATCTGTCCATGCTTGCCCTGAATATACTTGGATATGAACTCCATTGGGCCCGGACGGTACAAGGCAAGTACAGAGATTACATCTTCAAATACACTTGGCTTCATCTCTTTCAGCACACGGCGTACCCCGGCAGATTCCAGTTGGAATATGCCCATCGTGTCCCCTCGCCCAAGCATCTCGTACGTTAACGGATCATCATCGGGGATAAGGCGGAAATCCGGGATTTCTCCATGTTCCCCAATCCAGCGCACACAACGCTCAATGATTGAGAGGGTACGCAGACCCAAAAAGTCCATCTTAAGCAACCCAATCGACTCCAGGTTTTCCATCGAATACTGGGTTAATGCTGTCCCTTCACTGCCCTCCTGAAGCGGCACCGCATCGGTCAACGGATCACGGGAGATGACCACTCCCGCAGCATGCGTCGAAGCATGACGCGGCATGCCCTCGACCTTCATGGCCATATCCAGCAGTTCACGCGTTTTCGGTTTGGTCTCATACAGCGCCTTCAGTTCAGGTGTAGCTTCCATGGCCCGCTCGATGTTAATGCCGAGCTGCGCTGGAATCAGCTTCGCAGCCTTGTCCACTTCGCCATAAGGCACATTCAGTGCCCGCCCAACATCACGTACAGCCGCTCGGGCAGCCATCGTTCCAAACGTAATAATCTGGGCGACATGGGCTTTGCCATATTTATGCGCCACATAATCAATGACCTCATCCCGCCGCTCATCGCTGAAGTCAATATCAATATCCGGCATCGAGATCCGCTCGGGATTCAAGAACCGTTCGAAGAGCAGGTTGTATTTCATCGGATCAACATCGGTAATGTGCAAAGTGTAAGCTACCAGACTACCTGCCGAGGAGCCCCGGCCTGGTCCAGTAACAATCCCTTGTTTATGCGCATAGGCGATAAAATCCCAGACAATCAGGAAATAATCCGAGAACCCCATGCTGTCGATTACACCCAGTTCATACGCCAGGCGTTGTTCAAGTTCGGATCGAAGCTCCGCGTCTGTCCAGCGTGTGGACTGCGCGTAACGCTCCTTCATTCCTTCTTCGCACAGCTGACGCAGATACGCCGAAGGGCTGAGCCCATCAGGAAGCGGTCTGTACTCCGGCAAAATCGATTTGCCGAATTCCAGCTCCAATTCACAGGACTCCGCAATGCGGACGGTGTTCGCCAAAGCTTCCGGTACATGAGGAAACAAGCGAGCCATCTCTTCTTCACTTTTCAGATAGAGCTGATTGGTTCCGATCCGAAGCCGACTCTCATCGTCCACGGTCTTGCCCGTTCCGATACAAATCAGCACATCCTGAAGCTCAGCATCCTCTTCCGACAGGTAATGCGCATCATTGGTCGCGACAAGTGGAATCTCAAGCTCAGCAGCCAGTTTGATCAACTGCGGATTTACCCTTTTTTGCTCGGAAAGTCCATGATCCTGAAGTTCCAGATAGAAGTCGGCACCAAAGATATTTTTGTAGCGTAACGCCGCACGTCTTGCCTCTTCTTCTCGTCCATGCAGTAGATGCTGTGGTACTTCCCCGCCGAGACACGCACTGAGGCAGATAATGCCCTCGTGATGGGCAGCCAGACTTTCCATATCTACACGTGGCTTGTAATGAAAGCCTTCGAGATGTCCAATCGAGCACAATTTCATTAGATTACGGTAACCCGTCATATTTTTGGCCAGCAAAATCAAATGATGAATCGGTTGATCCTTGCGGCTTCCCCGCTCTTTGCGGGACCCTGCTGTCATGTATGCCTCGCAACCAATAATCGGCTTGATGCCTCGCTCCATACATGCTTTATAAAAAGGAATTGCACCATACATCACGCCATGGTCGGTCAGCGCAAGTGTCGTCATTCCGAGATCTGCAGCCTTGCCCACGAGATCCGGAATACGCGCAGCGCCGTCCAGCAAACTGTATTCGCTGTGAACGTGCAAATGCACAAAAGAACTCATGTTTTTTCTTCCTTTCGCCGCAGATAGTCACAGCATCGATCTTCTGATCCGTCTGCTGCCCTATCTTTCTCATATATATGAATTAAATAAATAAAAAATGGAATCACCTATTAAAATTCGTGACAACCTCTTAAAAGGAGACTTTATTATTCTATTTTATCATAACGTTCGGGGGCACGCCCATACAATAGAAGTACAAGCCGCTCCCCCTGTGACAGACCAAAGACAGGAGGTGTGCTGCTGGGTCTGAAAGGGGTGTTGCCAATGAGCACATTTTTGTCCAAAGCCATTCTTGATTTCTTTATTGCGTTTGGGATCGTGCTGGGCGGCGCGATGATCGGAGGTATTGGAGCGGTGATCTCGCTTCAACCTCCGACACAGACGATGCTCGATATTTCCGGAAAAATAAAGATATGGGCACTCGCAGCTGCTGTCGGTGGAACCATCGATCCCATGCGTGTCATCGAGAGCAATTTCCTGGATGGCAACCTGTCTCCGGCGGTCAAACAAATCCTGTATCTGATCTCTGCTTTTATGGGCGCGCATATGGGAACCGAATTAGTAAAATGGGTGTGCGGCGGAGGCCGGAGCTAATATGAGACAGGAACAGCGTTCATGAGGATTCCGCCATTCTCCCGTTACCGCCCGCTGATGCGAATGACCGCTGTATTTGTTCTGGGAATGATCGCTGGATGTGTCGTCTACAACGGTGTATTTCACCTAAGTTACAATGCGTTGTGGCTGAACAATCAGGAGCTGCAGCTTCAGCTGCATCAGAATGAGGAGGATATCAAAACGCTGAAAAAATACAGTAAACGCCAAACCGTTATCAAGGAAATCAAGGTGCGCGCAGAAGAATCTGATAAAGGTCCGGACGAAGCTTCTCTGAAAGTAATGTTACAGAAGCTCGGGGACGAACTTGAGGTGCTGCGGGGCAGAGATGTATTTAACATCGACGAGTACAGTAAAATGACGCGAATTATGCTGAATCAGAAAGTGTATTCTGTCAGAGAGAAGGAGTACACCGTTCAGGTCAAGACCATGCTGGTCATGGAAGGCGTACTGCAAGTTTGGGTACAGATTCGCATGCATGTTCCTGCGTAATAGCAAAAAAACTGCCCTTGTCTTCATCTCTGCATGGTACAATAAGGGCAGTAAATGCTTTCCAGAAAAGGAGCTGCGTCTTTGTGTTCATCGATGTACTCAAATATGCTCTGATCGCTATCTTTGCCGTTGTCATGGTCTTTGCAGCTCTGAACAGCATTCGTTCACGCAGAACCTCGGATGCTGCCAGCGCTGGTCTTTACCGCTCCTGGACGAATATCTGGATGGGTAGCATGCTCATCGTGCTTGCGCTAATCCTCATGTTTGTCTTCACGGGTTCCACGTTATCTGTAGTTGTGGAAGCGCTATTTCTAATTATGGGTGCATACAATGTATTCGCCGGAATACGTAACCGCAGTTACTATGCCAGGCTTCAACAACGGTCCAGTAATGGATCAGGTAAAACCTCTGGACAATCTTCATGATATCTTGAAGTATTATCGTTGTGTCTGCAAAAAAAGAGAGTACTTCCCTACATCGAGCGTTGCCTGAACCGCGGTTTCAGCGGAACCCAGCATTGCTTCTCGATCAGGAGTACTCTCTTTGTCTATGCCTGGAATCATTCGCCCGATTAGGCATGATCAATGGATTGTAATGTCATGACCGCTTTACATACCACACTGCCTTCACGGGTCACCACAATGTCCATCTTGCATGTACGACGGCTCGTTTCCAGAATAACCGGTCGAACCAGAATCTGATCTTCAATCTGTACGGGCCTTACAAAATAAGTCGTCACATTATCCACCACATGGTCGTTCCCTGTTACATCCCAAGCTGCCCGCCTGCCGGCCTGAGTCATCACATTCAACAGAACACCTTCCGAGATCGTCCCCAGGTCGGTTGCCATCTGGGGAATGATGAATCCGTGAAATAACAGTTCATTCTGTTCTCCGCGTTCCTCGGCAAACCCATTCCAGATCAGATGATCAAACGTCTCTCCCAGTTGGGGCTGCTTCTGGGCATCCCGCATGGCCTGTAGTACTTCCTTGCGTGTGACGGACGCAATCAGTTTGCGGTTCCGGTCCACGATCGGCAGAAAGTCGATGCCTTCCCAGGTCATAATCTGGGCTGCTGAAGCGAGTGAAGTCTGCAGTGAGGCCGTAATCGGGCGGCGTATCACGCATTTCTCAATACTCTGATCTGCCGTAAGCTCACTGACATCCTTCAGACTCACAATGCCGATGACCCGGTTCCATTCATCCACCACCGGGAAGCGGTGTTCTCCCGTTTCCGAAACCAGCATATGAAAATCTGCGGCTGAACTGGTCACCTTCAGCACCTGCAAGCGAGGTTTCTGACCGATGATATCCTCAACAAGCATAATTTTTTTCTTAATCAGCCGGTCGAAGATCGCACGGTTAATCATTGAAGCCACCGTGAATGTATCATGTCTGGATGAAATAATTGGTAGCCCAAGCTCGTCAGCCATAATTCTTACTTCACGGCTTGTCCCGAAACCACCTGTAATCAACACACCCGCTCCCTGTTCGAGGGCAAGAGAATGAGCATCCTCCCGGTTACCTACAATCAGCAAACTCCCAGCGTCAATATAACGGGCCATCGCCTGTTCTTTCATCGCACCGATCACATACTTGTGCAGCGGTTTGGCGAGGCCCTCGTTTCCGCCCAACACATGGCCCTCCACAATGGTCACAACATCCGCAAAGGTCAACTGCTCCGACATGCCCCGAGGTCTCTTCTCAATCCGCACGGTCCCAATTCGTTCCTTGGTCACGACCAGCCCGAAGTTCTCGGCCTCTTTCACCGCACGATAAGCTGTCCCTTCACTTACGCCCAGCTCCCGCGCAAGTCCACGTACCGATATTTTACTGCCAACCTTCAGTTGTTCAATATGTTGAAGTAACTGTTCATGCTTCGTTACGTTCTCTTCTTGTCCGTCCATCTGTACCACCCCCGAAGATGCATCTGTACTATACTGTATCTATTATAACACGCCCTTAGGAAAATAACCCCATCTCCTGCCCCATTCTCATAGGGAAATCCACCGCTTGAATTCAATCATCCGATTGATCTCTAATCTTATATGTACACAAAAGACCGGACCCCCTGATATGAAGGGGAATCCGGTCTTTTTTCCAGTGACAGAACCGAATCTGTCGGCCCTGCCCTGGCATACTGAATGTAATGCTATTCCTTATACAGACTTGCTCCGCTCTTGCTTGTCCAGCAGTTTCATCTCCCACTGCCGCAGCTTCGCCCGGCGAACAGCTTCCAGTGCACGTTTCTTCTCTTCATCCACACCGAGAATAAAATGCAGATGTGCACCAACGATTAATAAAGAGAACAGCACCCATACGATGCCAAAAATATTAACCCAGTCCATTCCTCCAGCAAAGGAAATCCGCGGCAGTGCAATGACCAGCATCGACAACGCGATAAGCAGATAGATCACATGTTTTGCTTTTTTCAACCTCTTCACCCTTCACAGCTCCTTCGTTCTTGATCAACTCTATATGTCTAGTCTATGAACGATAAGGAGCTAATATGAAAGGTTTAGGTAAAAAAACAAGACAAGCATTTACGCTTCAGCGCCACCGTACAGATGACCCAGGCTGTCTGCAATAATTTTGTTCACGTCTTCAATGATGACACTGAGGCGACGCTCTGCATCAAACAAACGACGGATGTTCAGGTTCAAGCTCAGTACTTCAAACAGCTTTTCCATTTTTTCCATTTCATCCGGAGCCGGCATATCCCCGCTCATCATGCGTTGTTGCAATTCCATCTGTTGATCACGGAAGTTATCCAGCATTGCTTTTGCATCCGGATCAGCTTCAATCAGCTTCATCGCGGAAGTAATCTCTTCCACCTCGCTGCTTTCTCTCAGTGCTTTGGCCAAATCATTGGCTTTGTCATAAATGTTCACTATTATTCCTCCTCAGATTGGTTTGTTCATCCGTGTTAATACACGCTTTTCTCTCCTGTCAAACAAGGGCGATCTGAAACAAGCCTTCGATAACGTACCCCTAATGAAATGCATTTAATCCATATGGGTCAATCACCAAGGGTTATATGTCCTCATATGATGAAGCACATGCCATGTTCAGATGCCGTTCAACTTCGAGATCAGACATCAAGTTGCCGCCCGGAAGGAGATCCGTGATGTCCACTAAAAAAGTAACGATTCAGGTTACCGGCTCGGGCATCCTGCAGGACGACGTCATCATGCTGGGCGAAGGGGTGCTCAAGGCACTTAAAATCCCTTCAGGAAGGCCGCTTCAGCTGCAATTTGGCTCTTTCCGCCGAGAAGTCACTGTCATTCCGGTACCAAGGTATGACGGACTGCGCATCAATCAGACGGTTGCCAGCAAGACCGGTCTTGTTCCGCGTTCGGTCCTGAGGGTATCCTATCGTTCAGCCAGCCGTACGCTTCGCCTTGGACCCTACATCAGTGTACTGGTTAGCCAGGATTATCCCGATCAGCCCGATCGGCCCTTTGGCTCCATCACGATGTTCTGTCAAGAACTGGTGAACGCCTGCCGTAAGCAGGGCGCCTATGTATCCTTTTTCACACCGGAGGATATTGGAGCGGTAACGGGTTATATGAAAGGCTGGGTGTATGATGACGGCTGGAAAAAGACTGTTCTGCCTGTAGCAGACGTCGTCAATAACCGGCTAACGTCCCGCAAGCTTGAGAACAAACCTAGCGTACAGCATTTTATGAAAGAAGTAAAATCGCTCTACGGCACGCAAACCTTCAATGAAAAGTTTCTGGACAAAAACGAAGTATTTGACGCACTCAAGTCCATTTCAACGCTTAAACGAGTTCTTCCCGAGTCCCATTTGCTCAAGACATCCTCCATGCTCAAGACCATGTGTAACCGACATCCGGTTGTATTTTTGAAGCCAGTTCGCGGTTCATTGGGCAAAGGCATCATCCGGGTCTCACGTCAGACGGACGGAAGTTTCTTGACTCTGGCGACTGGCGTCGGGGGTACCCGGAAACAAACGTATGCTTCTCTGGATAAACTGTATGCCAGTCTGTCTGGGAAAATGAAAACAACGCGTTACCAGATCCAACAAGGGCTGACTCTCATTGATCACAGTGGCAGACCCGTGGATTTCCGTGCGCTCGTGCAAAAAAACCGTACCGGAAAATGGAGTGTAACCTCCATCGTTGCCCGGATTGCAGGCGGGAGTCACTACGTATCCAATCTGGCACGGGGTGGAAGTCTCAGTACCGTGAAGGAAGCCGTTGCCAAAACACAGTTGTCCGGATCGGCCAAAGCTTCCGCATATGCAGGATTGCACACGGCAGCACTGGATATCGCCAAAGGGATCGAGAGTGCCATCCCTGCTCACTTTGGAGAACTTGGTATTGATCTGGCCCTGGATTCCACTGGACGCGTATGGCTGCTTGAAGTCAACTCGAAACCATCCAAGAACGACAATACACCACTGAGTGAGAGCAAGATCCGTCCTTCGGTCAAAGCCATGCTGGAATACTCCACGTACCTGGCCGGGTTTTGAAAAGTGATTCCCTATTGGACACAAATCTGATAGAAGAGAGGTGCAGCATAATGTTTCCATCAGCTCAGACAAAAACACTGGCCATTCTGGTACGTGCGACCGAAGGCTCACCTCCCTTCACGGATGAACTTTTCTGCCGTCGTCTCAGTCTGGGGAGTATGCGATATGCCCTTCAGGTTATTGTGATCCCGATATCGGTTGATGCAGCCCATTCCCCTCTTCAATGGGGATATGCCTATCATCAAGGGACGTGGGAGAAGATCCTTATTCCTACAGTCGACCTCATCATGGACCGTTGTCTTCGGCCCCTACCCAGAAACGTCAGACAGCAGCTCAAGGAACGGATATCCACCAATGGCACAGATCAGCACCGTTATTGGTCTGCTTCCCTGCCAGGAAAATGGGAAGTGCACCGTGTGCTGTCCCGAAATCCTGAATTGCGGGCAAAACTTGCACCGACAACTCGGATCGGGTTGCATATCCCCTGGGAAACATGGCTGGAACGTTGGCCCATGGGGCTGTTTTTCAAACCGGTATCAGGTACCCATGGCAAGAATACCTTTCGCCTGTCTCTGGGAGCGACTCCAGCCACATGGATCGTGGAGGGTCGTAACGCGGATAATGAAAAATTTTGTATCACCTTCGATCACACTCAGGCCGTATCTTCCTGGCTGGCAACACTTCAGGCTGAGCGCAAGATGATCGTGCAGCCCTATCTGGAGCTCAGCCATCAAGGAAGATCGTTCGACATACGGGCTCTAATGCAAAAGAACGGGCAAGGTCGCTGGACGCTGACAGGATGTATGGTGCGAGAAGGACCCGTGGGCTCGCTCACGTCGAATCTTCACGGAGGCGGTAGAGCATATCCCGCCCATGCATATCTGCTCCAGCGATATGGAACGGTCCGCACGGAAGCTCTGCTGAAGAGCATCCGGCAGACTGCCGCTCTTATCCCCACCCTGCTGGAGAGTCGTTTCGGCAGGCTAGCCGAATTGGGGCTTGATTTTGGAGCAGATGCCGATGGTCAACTCTGGCTAATTGAAGTCAATTCCAAACCAGGCCGCACCTCATTCGCAGAAGCGGGCGACCGACGCATGCATGCCCTGACTTATACCCGGCCGCTTGCCTATGCCCGTTATCTGTTGCAACAACATGTTCTCACGGACATCATTCGTCCAATGAAAATGCCGAATACATCCAGCAAAGCTGGCCTGAAACCCATCCCGATTCACGGCGGCTGAGGCCCGCAGCGCCCGCTTGCCATGGAGCACAAGGATCTTTTCAGGATAGGAGGATAAATCATGAGTTTGACCTTTTGCAATCTGCATTTCACCAAGCAACCGGATAAAGTGGTTTATGTATCGAACGCTTTAATGAAGAGCCTCAACCTGTCCGGCAAAAAAACGGTGAACCTTCGCTTCGGGCGTGACCGGGTGCCTGCGACGATCAAACCAATCAAAAAAGCAGGTAAACATCTCTATCTCGCTTCAGGCATCCGTAATCTGATGAACGTTCCCAAACGGGGCAGTATTTATCTCCGGAACTTGCAAAATGATGAAGTCCAGTTAGGTCCACTGATCGGCGTACTCTCCGATGGGCCTTCGACAAGCACGAATCCATTCGGTTCCCGTACAGGGTTCATCAAACAGTTACTCCGGGAAGGCAGCCGGAAATCCTATATTTATGCCTTTACTCCCCGGGATATTAACTGGCAGAACGAGACGGTATCCGGTTTTTTTCTGAATGATAACGGAAGCTTCACCCGCAGAACGGTACCCCTGCCCGATGTCGTTTACAACCGGTTGCCGAGCCGCCGTTCAGACTTCTCACCAGCGATTAACCAACTGCGGGAGCGATTTATTCGCCGGAAAATTCCATTCTTCAACTGGAGCTTCTTCAACAAATCGGATATCTATACATTGCTGGAAAATGAACCGACAGCAGGACGGTATATCCCTGAATCGATTACCAATCCGTCGGTGGAACAGATGAAAGAAATGCTGGAACGCCATCAGTTTGTCTACTATAAGCCTACTGCCGGAAGTCTGGGGAATGGGATCTATCGCCTGACCTACTCGCCAAAACGTGGATATTTCGCGCGTTATCGCAAAAAAGGTGGTAATGCTCTCCTGCGCTTCGGGTCGTTCAACAGTCTGATGCGCATGCTTCAGGGAAGACACGGCAAACAACTTCGCGGATATGTCGTTCAACAGGGAATACGACTGATTGAGATTGATGAATGTCCGATTGATTTTCGTTTTCACATGCACAAAAATGGTAACAATCAATGGGTTGTTGTCGGAATTGGCGCCAAAAAGGCAGGACGTGGCAGCGTCACAACACACATCAAAAATGGTGGCTCCCTAATGACCCCTGAGCAAGCTCTCAGTCGCAACTTCGGCGACCGTTCGGGAGAAGTTCTTCAGCAGGCCAAATCCGTCGCTATTACACTGGCCCAGGCGATTGAAACCCAGCACCAGCATCTGATTGGTGAGATTGGCTTTGATCTGGGCATTGATCAGGAGGAACATGTATGGATGTTCGAAGCGAACGCCAAACCCGGGCGCTCCATTTTCCGTCACCCTTCACTCCGGGTGGAGGGAAAATCGTCGGTGGAGCACATTTTGGAACACTGCCTGTATTTGAGCAAGTTCCGGAAGAAGGAAGGCATTTGATGAGCCTTCATGATGATTTCAAACCTGTCATTGCTGTTTTGACCATGCATGATAATCAGCGGATGTTCAGGGGGAATCATCAAAATTTTCAGGATATTCTGCAGACAGGCGAGAGCATGGGATATGTGGTGTACATTGTGACTGTGCGGGATCTGAACGTGAGTGGTCCCACCGTGAAAGGATATACGTACAACAAGGGGAGTGGAAAGTGGGTTTCACAGCCTTTCCCCCTTCCCCATGTGCTATACAATCGTATTCCCAACCGTGAAGATGAAGGAAAACCTTCCGTTCAGCGCAAAATTGACGAATGCATGCAATCGGGAATCGAACTGTATAACCCATTCTTCTTCAATAAATGGAACCTGTTCGAATGGCTCAAGAAATCCAAATCGACTCAGCAACTGATTCCCCATACTCGGCGGATGCGCAGCGCTTCTTCTCTCGGTGCCGTTCTGCGGACACATCCCTATCTGTACCTCAAGCCCGAGAGTGGCAAAGCTGGCAAAGGAATCATGATGCTGAAATTCCAGGAAAAAGAGCGCCTTCCCTATCGGCTTAAAATACAGACCACACGGAAAAGCACGACCTATAAGACGGCTACACTCGCCAAGTTATGGGCACGAATTCGCAAAGAAACCGGGCTTACGCCCTACATTATGCAACAAGGCATTGAACTGGCTTCCTCTCGTAAACGTCCTTTCGATTTGCGTGTTCTTGTACAAAAGAACAGCAAGGGTCAATGGAGCGTAACCGGTGTAGGTGCGAGACTTGCTGGCTCCCGCAGCATTACCACTCATGTGCCGCGCGGAGGAAGTGTGGAGGATCCCGAGAAGCTGTTGACCGAACTTTTCGGCGAAGAAATGACAACTACCCTGATGAAACGTGTGAAATCCACTTCATTGATGATCGCAAGACAGGTAGAACGAGGGTCAGGTTACACGCTCGGAGAGATGTCCATGGACCTGGGCATTGATGATCTGGGGGAAATCTGGTTCTTCGAAGCCAATGCGAAGCCCATGAAGTTCGATGAACCACAGATCAGGCGGCGGTCACTGGAACGTATATTTCACTACAGCGCTTATCTTGCCCGTCAGTCCAAACGATGATAGACAGGAATACTGCAAAAAGAAGGTGATTGTTTGTGTCCTCACCTGTTCTGGGCATTATGACGTTGTACTTAAATGAACATCGCGCTCTTGAAGAACGAAGCATCTATCGCAGAATGATTCTTGAGGGGCGCAAGCGGGGACTCGATATCTATGTATTCACACCTGCCGACGTACACCCAGGAGGCAAACAGATTGAGGCGATGGTTTTTCATGAGGAAAAAGGCTGGTCTCGGGAATGGCGATCATTCCCGGATCTGATCTTTGATCGCTGCCGGATTCAGCGTAACCGCAGATTCCAGCAACTGCTTGCTTTTCGGGAGAAATATGGACATCTGCTCTTTCTGAACAGACCACTGCGTAATAAATGGACCATCCATCAGACCCTTTCGGAAAAAGCCAACTTTCGTGAACACCTGCCGGAAACGGTGTTATTTCAGGATATGTCCGATGTGAACCGGATGCTCAAAGCGTCTTCTCTGGTCTACCTGAAACCCATTAACGGAACCGGCGGACGTGGTATTCTGCGCGTTGAACGCAGCAGTAGCGAGGCGAATACCGTCCTTGTTCAGGGACGGGATCAGAAGCGTCGTATTATCACGCCACGCAAAGTCCATCTATCACGCCTAGGTGCGTTGCTCCAACACTGGAATATGAAAGACAAATATCTTGTACAGAAGGGCATTCAACTTCAGCTTCCCAATGGACGGGTGCATGATTACCGCATGCTGGTTCAGAAGAACGGCGAGGGTCATTGGGAACTTACCGGATGTGCAGGACGCATGGGTGCAGAGAAAAGTGTAACCTCCAATCTGCATGGCGGCGGTCAGGCTGTAGCGATGAATCGACTCATGAAGCAATGGATCCCTGACGAAGAACTTCGAGCAGAAATTAACACGACGGCCGAGAAATTCGGTATTGATGTCGCTTCGTTTCTGGAAGATACCTATGGGGACTTATGCGAGCTGGCACTGGATTTGGCGATTGACAAGAGCGGTCGTATCTACCTGCTCGAAGTTAACCCCAAGCCTGCACGTGAAGTATTCGCCCGCATCGGTGAGCGGGATATGTATTATAAGGCCATCACTCAGCCACTTGAATATGCATTATGGGTATACCGTAACCGGGCAAGTCGCCCAGTCAAACAAATCAGAACCACCCGGCTTGCAAGCAACAGAACATCTGCATTGAAGAAAGCACGCAAAAAGAGATGATCTTGTTGATCACGAATAAGAGCGCCCAACCCGCTGATACATATCGGGTTGGGCGCTCTCGTATGATTATCGACATTCTTATCCGTTGATTCGCTTATTCCGCTTCATCATACAGACGCAGTAGTTCCTTAAAATCAGAGATCAGCGCATCCGAGCCTGCTAGCTCCTCATCACGACCGAATCCGGCATAGGCACAGCCGATGACCGTCTGATGGTTCATTTTACCCGCTTCCACATCAGAGGAGCGATCCCCGACCATCCAGGCGTCCTGAATCCGATGTTTCTCCAGCAGAATCTGTACTAAATTGATTTTGGAGGGCGTCTTGTACTGGCCTGCACTGTATACCCCTTCAAAGAAAGGCATAATCTCGTGTGCGAACGCTACCCCCTTCACATAATCCTCCAGCCCATTACTGGCGACAAACAGCCGTATTCCTTGGTCTTTCAATGCTTGTAGCGTTTCTTTCACTCCAGGATACAATTGGGAGCTACCTTCATCGAGCCCCTCAATCTCCAGTTGAAGCAGTAGTTCGTCTGCACGACGATGTGCCGCTTCCGACGCCTCAGGCATAACGACTTTCCATATATCTTCGAGCAACATGCCCAAACTTCCCAGCATCCGTTCCTCTGGTGGGGTTTCACCTTCAAAATGTCCTTCAGCACGTAATGTATCAAATAACTGCTGGTACGCTGGCAACAACAGGGTCTCTGTCTGGAACAGCGTACCATCCATGTCAAAAATCATCGCTTCCGGTTTGCGTAATACCGTCTCTTTGGTCATGTCCAATGTTCCTTTCGGATTGGGATATGTATATGTCATCTGAATTGTTCCCTTTCCATGATAAACATAACATCTGAACGTGTAAACCAACGATTGTAAAACCTCAGTAACCCTAACCTTATACAAAAACAACAAACATTATATGAAAGTTAAACAAACTATGTACAAACAAACTTCCTTTACGTATAATACTAAAAAATAGTGCTTTAGACATCAGATCTAAAGGCCTATGAAAATCAAATTTCCAGTTTTTTCGACAATTACATATACCCCATAGAGAGGAATAACAAACATGAATAAGCGCAGGACTTTCAAAATTTTTTATAAGATCGGATTGGGTTATTTGCTTGTACTGGCTGTACTTGCCGGCTGCATTCTCCTGATTCAGAGCAGTACAAGTAAGCTTCAAGAGGAACTGGATTTTCTGGTCGATCACGATATGAGAGTTCATGCCCTAACCTATGAGCTCGAAAGAAACATGGTAGACATGGAAACGGGGCAACGCGGTTACGTCATTACTGGTGAGGACAATTACCTCGATCCCTACACCAAAGGAAAAGAAGAGCTGGGTACGCTCAAAGATGAACTTGCGTTATTAATTTCGGACAACCCGGCCCAAACCGCACTCTTGGAAGACATACATAGTAATATGGAGAACTGGATTCAGATCGCTGGTGAACCTGTAATCGCCCTTCGCCAAGCGAATAATACCCCAGCCATTCTAGATTTCTTTGCCGATGATCCAGGTAAACGAGACATGGACCAAATACGCTCCGCCCTTGATACGTTTCGTACCAACGAGCTTACGCTGACCGACACCCGTACAGAAGCACTCAAGCAGAAAAACAAAATACTGAACTTGGAACTGTACGGGGCACTTCTCGTTGTCGCCATTATTTCCTTCATCACTGCGTTAATTTTGTCCCGTGCCATTGTCAGAAACATCCGTACTGTGAAGCAAGCCCTGAATGACATCGGTTCTTCCAATGGTGACCTGACGCTGAGAATCGCTACCCCAATGAGAGACGAAACTCGTGAACTTGCGGAGTCAGCCAATATCATGCTCGCTGGTTTGCAGCAAATGATGCTGGACGTTCAGAGCAATGCCATGACTCTGAGCACAGCTTCGGATCGATTGGATAAAGGGGTCTCCGATAGTCATATTGCCGGAAAAGAAGTTGCTACTGCTATGGAACGCGTCGCTGAAGGCGCCGACGAACAGGTTGCTCTAACTCAAACAATGGTAGCTGCGATGCAGCAATCCCTCACTGGGCTTAATCGGGTCGCCTCCTCGGCAGCTGATGTGGCTGAACGTGCCGTGCGTACGGAATCCATTGCTGTGGATGGGCAACAGCGTATTGATAATGCTGTAGGCAAAATGAGTTCCATTGAGCAATCCTTCCTCTCCGTACAGGAAGCCATTAACGACATTTCGAAGATGTCTGATCAAGTGATCAACATTGCAGATTCCATGTCAGGTATTGCAAGACAAACCAATCTGCTTGCACTTAATGCCGGAATTGAAGCTGCTCGCGCCGGGGAAAATGGACGTGGATTCGCCGTTGTTGCCTCGGAAATCCGTAATCTTGCTGACCAAAGCGCAACCTCAGCCAAAGAGATCACAAGTATATTGGAAACCGTAGTAGCAGGTGTTCAAAGTACGGTGCAGGTGGTTGATGAGAGCACACTTCATGTGAATGAAGGATTGCAAACTATCGAGGATGCAGGTAATGCTTTTTCAACCATTACTCAGCATATTCATGATCTCAGTGGTGAGGTGCTGGATGTATCCGCTGTTGTCGAGGAACTAACTTCCGGAAGTGAGGCTGTAATGAAGTCCATCACCGAAGTATCGGCTGTAGTGGAAGATACGGCATCAGCCACGGAAGAAGTATCCGCGATGACGGAGGAGCAACTTGCTTCTCTCCAGGAAATGTCGGATACATCCAAACAGTTAAATGAAATGTCCGACGCGCTTGATCAACTGGTTAAACGATTCAAGCTTGCGTAACCGGACTCAACCTACTGATTGAGTATCTATATAGCTGGATCATATTGCATATATCAAAGCAAAGAAGCATCGCAGACAGACTCACACGAGCCTCTGCGATGCTTCTTTGTGTTAAGGAGAGCTGAATCAGGAAATGGTGTGCCGGCACCTCTATCTGAAAAACCTGAGCACTCCTTTTCTTATCTCGATTGTTCCGTGTTCCGTAGTGCTTCAAGCACCAATTGCGCCTGATACCCATCATTAAAATCATATATTCTGGCCGGTTTGCCTTGTATACGGGCAATGACATGTTTAAGAACAGGCAGTTCACTGGCGGATTCAAGCACTTCCACTGGAGATAGTGGTTGCCCCACCAGGCCACTCTTCAGTTCATCCCAATTTTCCAGAGCAATCGTACCTTCTGTGCCATATACCACCATGGATACACGTTCTTCCCCGGCAAATTGAGAAATACCGTTTAGCTGAATTCGGGTTCCATCTTCCAGTTCCAGAGCAGCCTGTACTTCAAGCTCACAATCCCCATTTTCGGGATATTGAACCTGAGTCTTTACTACCCGGACTGCACCAAACACTTTTTGAATCATATGAATCCAGTGAATTCCCACTTCAAGAATAAATCCGCCCTGTTCACGGCTCGTAATCCATGCATTCTGTTGCCATGATCGTGGCCACTGTGGGAATTGCAGAATCAGGTCTATTTTGCGAATCGTGCCCACGGTGCCCTGCTCGATCATCTCTTGCAGCTTCAATACTGAAGGTTCATGTGGCATAGAGAAATGGATGGCATGAACGACACCCGATTGTTGCGCTGCATCCAGCATCTCTTTCGCTTCTTCCACACTATTGGCAAGCGGTTTCTCACAGAACACATGTATTTTTCGCTCCAGCGCCTCCATGACAACCGGATGATGAAATTTCGGCGGAACTGCAATATACAGCAGATCAATCTGATGTTCATTCATCAATTGCTTGTAATCCGTATACGTCCTAACCCCCGGATGAGAATCTGCAAAAGCCGCCAGACCTTCCTCATTCGCATCACACACCGCTACAATCTCAATCTTCGTGTCCATCTTCGTATTCTCAACTTGATGAACCATATGTAATCCCATTTTACCCAGCCCAATCAAAGCCATCTTCATCACTGTCACTTCATTCACCCCAATCCATTCCAGTATAGCAGAAAGCGACGTATTGCCAACGCTATACACTATTGCGAAAAAAAGAGCCCCCTCTTTCTGCGATGTTATTTCACGACTGAAAACCACCATTTTTAGTCATTATTTTACATTAATTGTATCTGTGTTTCGATTAGGTAATTTGTTGCAGGAATATATAACCATTTATTTTCGCTTTACCCAGCAACACTTTAAGCGTTACCAACTTAAGAATCAGGAACTTCGACTTACAAAATAGGTTGACAAAAAACCACAAAAAAAGATACTCTTCCTAATAACAAGCATATATTTCCTCTGACAACCTTAGACAACGACTTGCATTCAAATAATGGAATACGCGTATGGTTCTAATAACCTATTTCATGAAGCGAGGTGTCCCGCATGAGAACAGTTGCGGACTATTTGGCAGAAACTCTGCGTAATCTAGGCGTTACTCATGTCTTTGGTATTATTGGTAAATCCATCTGTCCTGCTGTCCTGAAGATGGTGGATTACGGATTAGAATTCATTCCAGGCCGTCATGAATCCAGCTCAGGTTTTGCCGCATCTGGTTATGCCCTTCAGACGGGCAAGCTTGGCGTTGCTTTTGCCACATCCGGTCCGGGCGGAACCAATCTGCTTACTGCCGCAGCCCATGCGAAGGCCAACAATCTGCCCGTACTGTTGATTACAGGTCATCAATCCATTCAGGAACTGGGGCTTCCCCAGTGTCAGGATTCCTCTTCCTATCTGGCTGATCTGGCCGAGATGTTCAGGCCTGCCACGCTGTTCAGTAAACTGGTAGAACGCGGAGATCACTTCGGCACCCTACTGAATCATGCCCTTTCCATTGCACTTGGCCCCAATAAAGGCCCTGTTCACCTCTGTCTACCTTTTGACGTACAGACTGAATTGTTATCTCAATGCCGGATTGTCATTCCCGAACCGGAACCTCTTCTTAGCGTATCTAACCTGAATCGCATTCTTCCTCTAATTCAACAATCCAAACGTCCCTTAATTATTGCTGGTAAAGGTGTAAGTCGCGCCAGAGCTCACGATGAATTGCTTCATTTGGCCGAATCGTTCAACATTCCCGTCATTACGACTCCTGGTGGAAAAGGAGCAATTGCGTGGGACCATCCCCTGTACCATGGACCTTGTGGTGTTGGAGGTTTCCCGCATGCAGACGACATGCTGAACCAAAGTGATCTCTATATCGTGCTCGGTTCACGTCTGAGTGATATGACCATCTGCAACTTAAAGCCTGAGAACCACCCGGAACATCTCATTCAATTCGACGCAGATCCTACGTTTGTCGGTAAGATTCTGAGCGCTCAAACCTTACATATCACGGGTGATTTGAAAGACAACATGCAATATTTGCTGGGAACACTCGTAGAGCATTCTTCTCCAAAGAGAAGCACGGCCCCCATAGATTACACTGTACCTTTACCGGATCTGCCCCGCTTGTCTCTGGCTTCTGTGCTGGACGGGATGAGTGAACTGCTTCCTTACGATCATAAGCTGTTTGTCGATGATGGCAGCCATGGATTTCATGCGGTTCAGCGATATAAAGTCAAGAAACCTGGCAGCTTTGTGTTTGACGCGTACTTTGCATGTATGGGTAATGCCATTGGTATGGCGATAGGTGCGAAAGCCGCTTCACCTGAAGAGACCGTCGTATGCATCACCGGTGACGGATGCTTTATGATGCTTGGCACGGAGATCAATGCCGCAGTATGCAACAATCTGGATGTTATTTTTATTGTCGTCAACAACAAACAACTGGATATGGCACTCAAAGGAATGGAAAAAACAACAGGCAGAATCGATGGCACCCTATTTGAAGTTCCTATGGACGCAGCCAAGTTTGCCGAATCTCTGGGTGCTGTTGCATTCCGTGCAGAAACCCTTGCCGAATTCTCATCTGCGCTGAACACAGCACAAACGTTGAATCAGGTGGCTGTCATTGAGCTACTGACCGATCGCGACGAGATTCCACCTACAGCTCATCGCACCGTAACTTTGAATTAGGAGGAGCATATCATGAGTGAACATGTGGCTCAGGGACTGGACCGTTTTGCTAAACTTTCTGGTGAGTACGGCGCTAAAGCCCTCGCCCCCATCAAAGAGCATTTTCCCGAATTATCCGAATTTATTATGGGGACGGCATATGGGGATATTTTTCAGCGCACCACGATTACGGATCAATGGAAGGAAGTTGCCATTATCTCTTCGTTGATCACTCAAGGACAGTATGAACAATTGGGGGTGCATTACACGATGGCTCTCAGCGTGGGAGTGACCGTGGATCAGCTCAAGGGAATATTGCTACATCTTGCGCCTTGTGTAGGTGCTCCACGCATTATAAGTGCATTTAATATATTGCTTACCACCTTGAAAGAAATACAGTAATTCACTTTTCTACATTTTTATACACCATTCGACTTTTTTATTGATCTTTTTACATTCCTACCTTTATAATGTGGTTAAATTATCCTTCAAACCAGCTCTCATCTTAGAAGCTTTCAGCAGAGGTCTCACGGGCTGTGTATCCATTAGCAGGATAGCCTTAACTCATTTAAAGGAGAGAGATCAAGCATGGGAAATTTCATTCTTAAGACTGACGTTCCGAACAAGGTGTTAAACATTGAACTGGAGGGTTCTTTCTCTCAAGAAGACGGTTTGCGTTCCATCTCGGCCTATCAGGATACGATCGCTCCTATTAACACCAAGGAGTATGACTTGAACATCGATTGCAAAAAGTTGAATGTTACTGCTCCGGAGATTGTTCCTCTTTTGGAAGGCTGCCTTCAAATGTTCAAAAAAGACGAATATAAAAAAGTCGTGTTGACCCTCGAGAACAACGCGATTCTAAAAATGCAATTGTCCCGACTTGGTCGGTCTGTAGGCCTGGACAATCTCGAAATCATATCTACCGTTACCACTTAATAAACCAGGCGGACAAGCTGTGAATTCACCCTTCCGCTCAAGAGGAGAATGAAGATGGCCGGAATTCGTATTGTAGATATCGATATCTATCATCCAGCAACCAAGGTGCACAATGATTTTTATATTGAACATTTTGATGCAAGAGGTGTAGATATTCGTGGATTGTTAAAGGCACTTGGTCGTGATACACGTTATAAAATTGACAATGATGACGAAAACTCACTAAGCATGGCCTTTGAGGCAGCCAGTAATCTACTGGAAAAAACCGGACTTACCGGTGCAGATATTGATCTGATTGCTTATGCAAGCCAAACGCCAGAATACATCTTTCCTACGAATTCCCTGATGATTCATCGCCTGATTAACGGAGCTTCTCACACGATCTGCATTGACAGTAACGCGAACTGTGCAGGCATGACCGCTGCTTTTGAACAGGTTAGCCGGCAGATGCTGGGCAATCCTCGAATTCGGCGTGCCTTAATCGTCGGCTCGGATTACGTGGCTCCTCACGCTAGTCCGGATGATCCCGTATACTTCGCCAATTTCGGTGATGCATCTGCAGCGGTTATTGTTGAGCGGGATGAACAAGCTGTCGGTTTCATTGATTCCATCTATCAGACGGATACCTGTGTGTATGGTAACTCACTCTTTCCTGCAGAAGGCCTGGCGAAACTGGGCAAAACGGGTGTAGATGCAGGTGCTTTTCATGTGAAATTCATCCCATTTGATGATTCCATCTGCGTGGATGCCGCTTCGGAGTCCATTCGTACCCTGCTGACACGTAACGAGATTGGACCAGACGAGATCAAAGCCGCCTGCTTCTCTCAACTATCCATTGGAAACATTCGGGCTGTCTCCGCGAACGTTGGCATCGGTGATGATATTGCCGTCTACATCGGAGACGAATTCGGGTATACCTCCACCAGCAGTCCATTCATCGCATTGCATCGAGCGGTTACATCAGGTCAGATTCAGCGTGGTGACAAAGTGCTCTTCTGGACCGTTGGAGCCGGGTGGCAAAATGTTGCCATGGTGGTAGAGTATTAGGCCTTTATTCGCCAAAATAATAACCAGGACGATCCCTTTTCTTCCAAAGTGGATCGTCTTTTTTATTGGGAAGCAATCCACATCTCAGCACGCGTAACTTCTTTTCGTCTCTATAACTTCAAAGCAAAAAGCAGCCCTCATCGGACTGCTAGGTTCCTATTTTCACCTGTTCAGAAAATCTTTTTCGTCTCCCGATCGTCTTTCAGAATCTCTACCGCCTCCCGGAAACGCAAGGAATGTACAATCTCCCGTTCCCGCAGAAACTTCAGACTATCCTGCAGATCCACGTCATCGGTCAGGTCGATCAACCATTGATATGTAGCCCTGGCTTTCTCTTCTGCTGCAATGTCCTCGTACAAATCCGCGATCGGATCACCTTTTGAAGCGATATAAGCTGCTGTAAATGGTACTCCCGAGGAATTCGTATAAAACAAGGCAGAATCACGCTGCGCATAGTTCGGCCCAAGTCCCGCTTCCTGCAACTGCTCCACCGAAGCGTCCTTTGTCAACTTGTAGATCATGGTGGCAATCATTTCCAAGTGAGCGAATTCCTCCGTGCCTATGTCCGTCAGTAGCCCAATAATTTTGTCCGGAATCGTATATCGCTGGTTCAAATACCGCAGTGCCGCCGCGAGTTCCCCATCCGCTCCTCCGTACTGTTCCGCTAGCAATTTTGCCATATGAGGATCACATTTACTAACCCTTACGGGATATTGCAGTTTTTTCTCATACACCCACATGCCAGACGCCTCCCTCTACGTTATCAAAATACACCCCTTCTTCGGCCGCCCCGAGCTTCCCGAACTGATAGTCTTGCGAGGAAACCCGGGGCCGATGCGTCACACTTGCCATGGCCAAGGTGTCTGAGACCATTCCCACGGATATTTGGAGAACGCATGCCCAAAGTTCATCAACGGTCCGTACAACTGTTGAAATTCATGCGCTACCCGCATTCGCTCCTGGCTGAACTTGTTGTACTGCTCAATGCTTTGGAAGTCTCCTGGATGGGTGTCCAGGTACAGATTCAGTTCCACTAACACGAAATCCAGCGCCTGAAGTTCTTCAAGCAATTCGTAGTATTTAGCGTCACAGGGTTTCGGCACTTCAGGTTCCATCCACTTCCACCTTCCTTCCCTTCGATCTCGCCGGTGTATAAGGGCTGTACAATGCAGGCCATAAGGTTCCCAATCTTAACGCTTCTGCCGGACTGTACTGCGGCCAGCCCATGGGCTGAAATGGAATAAACAATTGCGGAGGTACCAGATACGTCCGAATCGCTACCGGCGGACAAGGATCAAACGGCCCCACAAAAGGGGCGTAAGCACGAAGCTGCGGATCTTTCACAGAACAACGCCTCCTTATTACATCATTGGTGCAACTGAATACCACTGAGGTCCTTCCCATTTCCCGTCACTATAACCATATGACGCTGTCCCCAAAGTTAATCCGAAATTCGCCTGAACGAAGCCCAGAAATTCTCCGCTTTCTCACTCCAATAAAAAAAGACCCTCGGTTCGCTACCTTTTCAGGTAACTTCCGAAGGTCTCTATCTTTGCAGATTTCTTCTATAATCTGCGTCCTGTAACGAGAACTATTCTGCCGGTTTTTCTTCCGATTTCATATCTTGAGGGACAGATTGCTTGTACACTCGAACCCGGGTTATTCGCAAACGAGTGGATTCTTCCACCTCAAAGACGTATCCGTTCATTTCCTGCGTTCTGCCCTTGGCCGGACTTCCTCCAAGCTCTTTGAACAGCCATCCGCCAATGGTATCCACCTCTTCATCCTCAATGACGGCTCCGGTCCACTTATGAACCTCTTCAATAAGGGATCGACCATCAACGGAAAATGAATCACCACTGCGTTCCATATGCGGACGCTCATCCTCAAATTCGTCATACAGGTCTCCAACGATCTCTTCCAGAATCTCTTCGGCTGTTAGCAGCCCCGCCGTACCGCCATATTCGTCAACCACCAGTGTCATCTGGGAATGCTTCTTCTGCATCAGACGAAGCACATGGCTGATTTCCATGGATTCAGGAACGTTCAAGATCGGACGGACAAGTGAAGCGAGATCATGTTGTTGCTCCGGGTCAGCCAGCAACAGATCAGTGATGTGGATAAATCCGATAATCTCATCCTTGTCTTCCACTGCCACAGGATACCGGGAATGCTTGGTTGCATTAATAATCTTCAGGTTTTCTTCCAAAGACATATGGGTATACAGGCAATCCATGTCTGTACGTGGCAGCATCACTTCACGTGCCAGCATATCGGAGAAATCAAAGATGTTGTCCATCAGTTTGATCTCATCTTTATCGATGACACCACTCTTGGCACTCTGCTTCATCAGAATACGAAGTTCATCTTCCGAGTGTGCTTCTCCTTCGCTGGCAGGCTCGATACCCGCCAAACGCAGCAATGCATTAGCCGATACATTCAGTACCCAGATGAAGGGGAAGAAGATTTTGTAGAACAACAGCAAGGGTGCAGACAAAAACAATGCCACTCCGTCTGTTTTTTGAATTGCCAATGACTTAGGCGCAAGCTCACCCAGCACAATATGCAGAAACGTAATGATACAGAAACCGATAATGACAGACACTGTCGATATAAGCCCTGTATCACCTACGCCGATCTTATACATTAGTGGCTCAACGAGCAATTCGGAGATGGCCGGTTCTCCCAGCCACCCGAGTCCAAGCGATGTCAGTGTAATCCCGAACTGAGTTGCCGATAGATAGGAATCCAGTTTACTATTCACCTTCAATGCGTAACCAGCCATACGGTTTCCTTCACTCTGCAATTGAGTTAAGCGTGTCTGCCTTACTTTCACAAGGGAAAATTCCGCTGCGACAAATACGCCATTCAAAAATACGAGCAAAAAGACACAGACCAGATTAAATACCAGCTGCCCAAGATGAAATTCGGTATGAATATCCAAGTTGAAACTCCCCTTTTCTATCTATTTCAGGAATACACCTGGAATATCAACGTGTGATTGCCTTTCTCGATTTGAAATCCACACCTTTGTAATACATATCTGCCACCAGCAGGTTTGGTCCGCAACAGGATGCGATATCACAATGGCAGTTGACCGTTTGATTCAACGGATGTTCAGCTGACCATTCATGGAACACATCATCCAGTTTGCGATCACGAATGTTGCCAAATGCCGGGATGTCTGCAAAATCCGTCACATACACATTGCCCGTAAACATGTTGACGTTAACCCGGTTACGTCCGTCCGGATCATTGCGTACCGTCACATTTGGCTCGCTGTATAGTCGGTTGATCAGTTCCCGATCCTGCTCTGCGGCACTGCACGCGAAGAATGGCAGGGTTCCGAAGAGCATCCACATATCCTTGTCACGCACATCAAGCAAACGATGAATCGCTGCTCTCATATGGTCCAGTGATAACACAGGCAGGGAAGAAGCAAAGTTCGAATTATACATCGGATGCACCTCATGACGAACACAGCCCATCTCACGAATCAATTGATGAATACCATCCAGTTTGTCGTGTGTACGGAAGTTAATCATGGACTCGGCAGAGATAAACATGCCTGCTTCACTTAATTTACGGGAATTTTCAATCATTTTCTCATACATCTTCACCGCTACTTCACGTTTCACAGGTCTGCCACTATTCGCAAATCCGACTTGATGGAAATCGTCAGCATTCAGGTAGTTGAATGAGATATGCATAACGTCCAGATACGGCAAAAGTTGCTCATATCGGCTAATATCCAGCGTTAAGTTGGAATTGATCTGGGAACGAATTCCACGTTCCTTGGCATATTTAAGCAGTGGAATAATCATCTCATCCACTGTTTTCTGGCTAAAGCTTGGCTCGCCTCCCGTCAGACTAATCGTCTGCAGATGCTCGACTTCATCCAATCGTTTCAGCATCAGGGGTAACGGAAGAGCCGGTGCTTCACGCATCGTAAGCATATCTCCCACGGCACAGTGCTCACACCTCATGTTGCACAGATGTGTCACAGTCATTTCTACACTGGTCAACACATGGCGTCCATATGTACGCAGAGAGCCGATCGGATCCCACGGATCATTCGTCGGAGATAAAGGCATCGGTTGTACCGATCCTGAGTTTAGCATGGTCATTGTTCTTCACCTTATTCCTTTTATTAACCTAAAAAGTTTTATTTACATCATACCTTGTGTTTCTCTTTTTGGAGTTATCTTTTATCATAGCACAATTTTGATTGCTTCGGCATACGTAGACCCTGTCCATTACATGACAAAAAACACTCAGGTAACTCCGGGCCGAATCACGAAACGGCCCCGATATTACGACATGAGCGCTAATCATTTCCAAGCTTGTTCAGCTTTCCAACCGTTCACTTTGGGCAGATGAAGGTGTATCCTCCACACCCTCTACACCTGTAATCATCACAGACAGTGCTGTCAGAAGGTTGATTTCATAAGGCGAAGATAAGGTCTGGCCCTCCGCATCCTTGAGAACCCGGATCAGCGGACGTTGAGGAACGCGTGAATGAATCGATGCGACGACCCCGACTTCTCCTGTACTGAGCGTAACTGAAAGACCCACAGGGTAGATTGCTACACAATCTCTGAACTTCTCCAGCATGCGTTGTTCATAAAGCGTTCCTGAGCCAGTATACAGCACCTCTACGGCCTGATGTGGCAGCAAAGCTTGCTTGTACACCCGATTCGTCGTCATGGCATCATACGAATCAGCAAGCGCAATCCACTTGGCATACTCATGAATCTCTTTATCCTTCAGGCCAAAGGGATATCCGCTGCCATCAATTCGTTCATGATGCTGTAACGCACAATGCGCAGATAGAAGCGGAATACCTGGCTCGTCTTTGAGAATGCGGTGACCATATGTAGTGTGCTGCTGAATGATTTTGAATTCCTCGTCACTCAATCTGGAGGGTTTGTTCAGGATTTCTGGTGCAATCTGTGTTTTACCAATATCATGCAACAAGGCACCCAGACCAATCTCCATTAAT
The DNA here is from genome assembly GCF_001570725.1 of Paenibacillus amylolyticus. Lineage (GTDB taxonomy): Bacteria > Bacillota > Bacilli > Paenibacillales > Paenibacillaceae > Paenibacillus > Paenibacillus amylolyticus_A. The sequence continues at coordinate 787,301 of NZ_BCNV01000001.1, read as the reverse complement.
TGCTGGCGTGTGTACCCCGAAGCGACACCAAGAACCAGTGTATACACACATACATTCAGCGAATGATTATACAGGTCAAAATCACTGGAGTTCATGTCCATCAGCATAATCATGGCTTCCTTCTGACTGCCGATGTCTTCCAGAATGGTATTCATCACACCACTAAGCGCTTTGCCGAAATGAGGAATCTGATTCTTCGTTTTCATACCGGACATGCTCTGAAATTGCTGCTTGATCTCTACCAGTGCCTTCCTTCGAGTCTCTTCCTGCAACATATCTGGAACAATGATATCCTCGGTCGCAGCATCTTTGATATACACATAACCGACCCCAAGATCCTTGAGACGCCCAATCAGTCGGCTCGTCAGCTCAACATCCTCACTAAGTAATACCAGGCCTTCTTCACTATAAATACGTTTCCCCAGCTTCATGCCAGGCTGCAATAAGTTTATATGTACTAAACGCACAGCCTATCCTCTCCCGCTCCGTAGATGTAATTACCACTAGCCGCCGCTACAGCAGAAGGCAAGTCCTTTATTTAGTTTCATGCCAGCGGGCTCGCAGGCTGTCGTCCAGCGCCCCTGGTCGTTTTAATTCCAGTTCCAGCAAATCGCGTATGAATTCCGGAAGATGATAGAGCGTACCGGTTCCATGAGCAAGAGAAGGATACCCCACATTGAACGTAAACATGTCCAGTGTTCCAACGATATACTCACATTGATCGTTCATAGGCTCCCCATTGATGTAAATGGTCTGAATTTTCTCATAGGCTGGGGCATGTGGATTGTATTGAACTTCCATTCCATCCATACACAGCGTGCCGAGAAGTTGACCACGAAAACCAAATCCGACAATGGCTTTACCGGAAAACTCGTCCAACAAGGACTGCTCAAGTGCTTCACGAATATGACTTCCACTCAAGCATATTGTACAAGCATTTATAGGAGATGGACATAGGGAATGCAACATTCCTTTTGTAACATTTCCCTGTGGCAGATCTCCGAGAAGCTGGCCCGCATTCACCAGAGACAACTGAGCTCCTGTAAATTGACGAACAGCTTGCGCAAGTAATGTGGCAAATGGAGACTCCCGATCATACTGGATGGGCAGCATCCGGTCCGTAATCACGGCCGTCTGATCCAGTGCCCTTTCGGCTTCCGTGCGATTCGTGGCGATTGCCAGAGAGACTTGATCATCCAGTAATATACTATCGGCAGCAACACATCCGCTGCTTACCAGTTCAAGAGGTTTTGCCATGCTTGTTCGTTCCAGAACCACTTTACCGAGCCATTGGCCGAATTTGCCGGCTGCGCCCAGCACGGTCTGACCAATGACTAATGGTTCTTCGAGAACATGATGGGTATGCCCACCGAGAATAACATCAATTCCAGCAATCTGCTCCGCCAGTCTCCGATCCGTGGAAAGTCCCAGATGTGAGAGAATAATCACCACATCCACTTCATGACGTAATGCTTCAACTTGAGCTTTTAACGTCTCCATCGGATCCAGAACATCCCATCCTAGCAGTTCATAGAAGGTAGTGAAGGGCGCAGTAGCTCCCAGCAAACCAATGCGAAATGGACCTTTCTCCACGATAAGAGAAGGTTTCATCCATACTGGCGGAAGGTCAGTGGCTTGTTCCACGACATTGCCGCACACTACCGGACACAGAAGTCCAGCGTAGGACTGTGCGAGCTGATCAGGCGTAAAGGTCAATCCTTCGTTATTCCCAATGGTTATAGCATCGTAGCCCGTCAGATTGATCACATCCACGTTAGCCGTGCCCAGCGTCCCTTCTGTCTCAACGGCCATACGGTCCATATGATCGCCAATATCCAATACAAGGAGGTTTCCACCTTGTTCACGTTCCTCATTGATCATAGCGGCGATGGTGCTCATGGAGCCGAAGTGACTGTGGATGTCATTGGTGTGCAGAATCGTCAATGTTTGCTTCTCTCTGGTGCTCATCACACCGCCTCCCCCACTCTTCGATAAACGTTCATTCTTCTAATGGATAAGCATAACATTTTCCGCTTCGTTATGATATATTTAAAGGGTTTAGAGATCAAAAAGAGGTGAGTCATATTCATGAAATTTACAATTCAACTATTTGCAGGCATTGCGGAACGTCTAAATACATCCCTTCTGGAGTTTGAGTACACTGGAGACGCTCCGACTGCTGCCGATATAAAAGAAAAACTGAGTCTGGATTACCCGGAGGCAGCTTCTCAGATACGGACATCCTTTTTGGCAGTTAACCAGCAGTACGCACCTGCCGATACGATACTCAAGTCAGAAGACGAACTTGCCTTGATTCCGCCCGTCTCCGGAGGTGATGGTACGGATATGCCCGGTGAAAAGCATCATTCTGCCTCCCCTGAGCATCGGACTGAAGATGGATTATTTTTGATTACCGAGTCCGCCCTGTCTGTGGAAGCTACAACGGCGCTGGTCATTACCGCGAATCACGGTGCAGCTCTTACTTTTGTAGGTACGACTCGCGAAATGACCGGTGAACAGCGCACCGTTCATCTGGAATACGAGGCTTATGTGCCGATGGCTCTTTCTCAGATGGCAGCCATTGGTACGGAGATCTCCGATCGCTGGCCTGGTGTACTGTGCGCAATCAGTCATCGCATCGGCAAAGTGGATGTGGCAGAGATTAGTGTTGTCATTGCCGTTTCCTCGCCTCATCGCAACGACTGTTATGATGCAAGCCGCTACGCCATTGAAAGACTCAAACAGACGGTCCCCATCTGGAAAAAGGAAATTTGGGAAGATGGTTCTGAATGGAAAGGACATCAACTAGGACCCTGGAACCCTATGGATAACTAAACAATGAGTCCTTACACCTTTTTCGACAGAGTGACTTAATAGTAAATAAGTCGTTGTCAACCCATTTTTTTCTTGTTATTATAATGATATGTGTCGATATTAGTCGAGGAAAAGGTGGTTTATACGTGAGAGTGCATGTTACTGATCTTAAACCTGGTGACCTGTTAAAAAATGATGTATACAACAGTTCGGGTCTCCACATGCTGATGAAAGGTTCCACCCTCAGTGAAGATGACCTATCCAAGCTGCTGCAACATGGAATCGATTACGCAGATGTAGAACATACAACATCCGACCTACACTCTGATGAACAAACCTTACCTTCCGATCAAACCCGTCTGTTAACTAATCTGTTTAACGATACGATCAAAGGTACTGAATCTCTATTTCAGCAAGCGATGGAGAAGGGTTTTATTGATGAGACACAGGTCGATGAGATTTTAATTACCCTAACGGGACAGCTGGAAAAACAAAAAGATGTTGTCTCCTTGTTGCTTATGCTGGACGGGGATAGCGATTATACCTACAACCATTCATTGCAAGTCGGAATGCTCGCTTTTTATATCGCCGGCTGGATGGGCTACAACCCAGAGGAATGTCTAACGGTAGCCAAAGCAGGATATCTTCATGATATCGGAAAGTCCAAGATTCCTTCTGAAATGTTACATAAACCGGGTAAATTGACCACGGAAGAATTCGATGAAATGAAGAAACACACGTTCTATGGATACGATATTATTAAAGAATCCACGCAGGATGAAATTCTGGCAACGGTTGCCCTTCAGCACCATGAGCGCGAGGACGGAAGTGGTTATCCACATGGACTGCGAGGCGACGAGATCCATCCATATGCCCGTATAACGGCTGTAGCGGACGTATACAGCGCCATGACGACCAATCGGGTGTATCAGACCAAACAGGAGCTTATCTCTGTTCTGTGCGAATTGTACAGCCTTAGCTTCGGTCAGTTAAATGGTGAAGCAACACAGGAACTGATCAAACACATGCTACCTAATTTTATCGGTAAAAGGGTTCTGCTCACCACGGGTCAGACGGGACTCATTGTCATGAATAATCCTGCAGATTATTTCCGACCACTCGTTCAGACCTCTACGGCCTTTATTGATTTAGCGAAGGAAAGAGATATTGCTATCGTTGAAATCTATGTACAGTAAGCATGCAACAAGCCATTAGGTTCATTTTTGCACAGCACGCAGGCATGTATACGAAGGAACAAACATTAGCTTGAATAACCAACTCATAGGTTGGCATATGTAAAAAGGGAAGCCATCACGGCTTCCCTTTTGTCTATCTCGATTCGTTCATGTTGGATTACACGCAGAATGCTTTCGTAATGATCACCAACAGAATGAACAGTACCAAGATCGCACCAGTGTTTGTGAACATATTGTATCCACCAACGCCGCCTACTCCGCCTACGTTGCCCCCACAGCCATATCCTACTTCGCTCATGTGATTGCCTCCTCTTCATCAGGTATACCCTAACATATGACGCTCCACGCCAGACGAACCGGGCGAACAGGCAACATTTAATAAATGGTTGTCTGCCTGGAATCTACCTGAGGATCCGCCTTCTGCTATTCCCTGTTCTTTGCAGGAGGCTATATGTCAGAATCCGAATAAACCTGGATACCCTTTTCCTTGCGGTACATGATGACGAGTAATCGCCAAAATTCATAACTGCCTGTGTCGTTCATAATAAACGGTCGATAATAGTCAAACGCTTCCTGCGCCCATGTGGGACAAGCCATATTGGAAAGCTGCTTCTGTTGCTGAATCCATCCCCCCTGAATCTCCAGCGTCTTCTGCATGGCTTCAAACATTCTCTTCTGCTCAGTGGTCATCGGCGGAGCCTCCTGTTCCTGAGATGCAGTTCCGTATTCTGCCTGTAGATATGCTCCCGGTTCCGTCACACCATCTTCACTGGCTGTATACCCATACGATGGCGCACTTGTTTTACGAATCTCATAATGTACATGCGGGCCGGTGCTCTGACCCGTGCTTCCCTGATTGCCGATAAGCTGACCTCGCTTCACGCGTTGTCCAACAGTTACAGCAATACGCGAAAGGTGCGCATAACAATGCAAATAGCCTCGATGATCCTGAAGTGCTACTGTAAGCCCGTAGCCGCCGAATCCGGAGCCTGTAACTCCCTCGGAAGCAAAACGTACCCTCCCCTCCATAAATGCATAGACGGGACCATTCCATGGCTCTGTTACGAGATCAATTCCGCGGTGAAACGTCTGTCCACCATGAATGGGATGAATCCGATAGCCGAATGAACTTGTAATCCGGTATCCCTCGAAAGGGTTCACGCTCATACACTCACATCCTTTTCTATCATTAGATGCTTAAATCTATGAAATGGCTTGTGCTATTGGTCTTATTTTATTACAAAAAAATACCGCTCAGAATAGTATTGGAAAAACCTTATGGTCTCTCCAACGCATATTCCAAGCGGCGCACTATGCCGTTATGAACATTCTATGAGATGTATATATTATTATTTCATTTTAACTACTACTCACTTCTAATTCAGAGGTCTGTATATGACACCTAGTTGATCCAACTCCTGTCCTGCTCTTCCATAAAACCCGGCGATATACCAACCAGCTGGTGCCTCAAGTTTGATTTCATCCGAGGTCTTTTGTCCGCCTTCAATTTTATTTCCAAGATTGGTGGACAACTCCACGTAAAAAATCCGTTTATCTCCATTACGTGTCCCCTGACCAATTGTAGCCTGAGTTAAGTACTCTCCGTCTGCCAGGTTCAGTGTGGCAATGTTCGATTGGCCGCCATGTGCCAGGTTCGTTCCATCCCCATATAACGTTGAAATGCCATCTACACGGTTGCCCGAGTTAAGCACTACAGAGCTGGGTCTGGCATCTGGAATCTGATTCAGATCATTAAAACCAGTTCCCCCGGACCCTCCAATCGTTGAACTAAGTTGGTACTGAGGAGATGTACTGTACACGAATTCCGCTGTAATCGGATAATGATCGGAGAGTTGCTTTCCACTCGGATCAACAAACGTTTGATTTTCCAAACGGTAGCTCTGCGCATTAAGTGACAATGCTTTGCTTCCTCGATACAAAATTTTGTCCACAATCTCATAGTTCGGACCATTTAAATTGGTTGCATCCATAAGGGCATCTCCATCAGCAGGAATGCTCCCACCTCGAATCAAATCGATCCACGGATCTCTTAATCCATTTTCAGACATGAGCAACTCTATATTGTCAGCGGAACGGGTGTACCGTGTATTGGTATCCCCGAATACGATAACCGCGTTCCCGTCCGAGTGCTCCTTTATGTAGTTGGAGAGCTGTCTGATATTATCTCGTCTGGCCTCAAGCGACTTATCGTCACCACCTGCGTCCGCGTGCAAATTGTATACGTCTACTTTCACCTGAGGTGCAATCTCATAAGTAGCTGCGGTGAATCCTTTCGGAGTCAATTCATCACTTCCATTGTCAAAAAGACCCGATCTCTTCTCCCAGGTAATGCGCTTCAGGTCACGGAATGGATATTTGGATAAACTGTTCAACCCACTGCCAAAACCGGCAATTCCGCTTGTTTTTGTTAAATACGGCAGAGTGACTTGGGATATCAGCTCATTATGATAATTAAAATCCTCTTGTACATTAATGATGTCATAGTCATTTAATTTGGGAGAAATCTGAACGGTGTACTCCTTCGGGTTCGAACTGGATACCAGATCCGGAAGACCACCTACGTTGTAACTAAGTACATTGAATGAACCGGTTACCGTTCCACCTTCTGCTGCACTTGCCGTTGGTGAAAATAATGGAGAGATCGTAAAGGCAACAACAGCAGACAATACCAAGGATGCTCCCTTTTTGACTATACTTCTTCGCATCATATACCCCCTCATATTTGAATCTATTCAAATATATGTAACATTCATTATGAGAAGAATAAATGTGCTCGCTTCATTTGTATAAATAGGACCTTTCTCGCAGGAAAATAAAAATACCCCATAGAGAGACTTTTAAAGAGTCTGCTCTACAGGGTATTCGATCACATTAAACGATATCTGCCGCTTAACATCAGCAGCTGGGTTCAGCTTCACGGCTTCGAAAGGCGCTGCATTGGATTAACCAATGGAGCCTTCCATTTCGAACTTGATCAATCTATTCATCTCAACTGCGTATTCCATTGGCAGTTCTTTCGTGAACGGCTCAATGAAGCCCATGATGATCATCTGTGTAGCTTCTGCATCCGTCAGACCGCGGCTCATCAGGTAGAAGAGCTGATCCTCGGACACTTTGGAGACTGTAGCTTCATGCTCCAGCATGATGTTATCATTCATGATTTCATTGTAAGGAATTGTATCCGATGTGGACTCATTATCGAGAATGAGCGTATCACACTTGATATTGGATTTCGCGCCCTCTGCTTGACGTCCAAAGGAAGCCAAACCACGGTACGTTACTTTACCACCATGTTTACTAATGGACTTGGATACAATCGTAGAGGTTGTATCCGGAGCCAAGTGGATCATTTTCGCTCCTGCATCCTGATGCTGGTTTTTACCAGCTACAGCGATGGAGAGTACGGAACCTTTAGCTCCACGGCCTTTCAGTACAACCGCAGGATATTTCATCGTCAGTTTGGAACCGATGTTACCATCGACCCATTCCATCGTTGCATTTTCTTCTGCAACCGCACGTTTAGTTACGAGGTTGTAGATGTTTGGTGCCCAGTTTTGAATCGTTGTGTAACGAACACGTGCATTTTTCTTACATACGATCTCAACGACCGCACTGTGCAGTGAGTTCGTGCTGTAAATCGGAGCTGTACAGCCCTCTACATAGTGAACGAAGCTGTCTTCGTCCGCAATGATGAGTGTACGCTCGAATTGTCCCATATTCTCGGAGTTAATCCGGAAGTAGGCTTGCAGAGGCACTTCACATTTAACGCCCTTAGGCACGTAGATGAAGCTTCCTCCGGACCATACCGCACTATTCAATGCAGCAAATTTGTTATCTGCTGGCGGAATAACCGTTGCAAAATATTCACGCAGGATTTCCGGATGCTCTCTAAGAGCCGTATCCGTATCCATGAAGATTACACCTTGGTCTTCCAATTCCTTTTGCATGTTGTGGTATACAACCTCGGACTCGTACTGAGCCGATACACCTGCTAGGAACTTTTGCTCCGCTTCAGGGATACCCAATTTATCAAAGGTTTCCTTGATTTCGGAAGGAACTTCCTCCCATGTTTTACCTTGTTTTTCAGAAGCACGAACGTAGTACTGAATTTCATTGAAATCCAATCCGTCGAGATCTCCGCCCCATTTCGGCATTGGCATCTTTTCGAATTGTTTCAAAGATTTCAGACGGAATTCCAACATCCAATCCGGTTCATTCTTAATCTTGGAAATCTCGGTAACCACTTCTGCAGTCAGACCTTTACCGGTTTGAAAGATGGATTTGTGCTCGTCGCGGAAACCATATTTGTACTCTTCCATTTCTGGTGCTTTTTTAGCCATCTTGCTCTACCTCCCTATCGTTATTGTACTTTGTTCTCTTCGTCAATCCCTTTGCGTAATGCATTCCAGGCCAGAGTGGCACATTTGATGCGTGCAGGGAACTTGTTCACACCGGATAGGGCTTCGAGATCTTCATAATCGTCGAAATCGACTTCTTCACCTTTCATCAGTGAGGAAAAACGGTTAGCGATATCGAGTGCCTGTTCCATCGTTTTGCCTTTGACAGCCTCGGTCATCATCGATGCCGAGGACATGCTGATGGAACAGCCTTCACCCGTATATTTGGCTTCCTGAACGATTCCGTCTTTCAGCAAAATTTGCAGTGAAATCCGGTCGCCGCACGTTGGATTGTTCAAATTCACCGTGACAGCGTCATTATCAAATGTTCCGCGGTTACGCGGGTTTTTGTAGTGGTCCATTATAACACGCCGGTACAGATCATCAAGTTGCATCGCCAAAATACTCCTTTGTCTGGATTAAGGCGCTGACAAGCCGATCTACATCTTGTTCGTTATTGTATAGATAGAAACTGGCACGAGCTGTTGAACTAACTTCAAGCCAGCGCATTAGCGGTTGACAGCAATGGTGTCCGGCACGAATGGCTACGCCACTCGCATCAAGCACAGTTGCCACATCATGCGGATGAACATCACCCAGGTTAAAGGTAACGACACCCACATGCCGCTTAGCTGGGCCATAGATCGTTAACCCATCAATTTCGGACAGACGTTCTGTCGCATAAGCTGCCAGCACACTTTCATGATGTGCAATCTCATCCATACCAATCTGTTCCAGAAAATCAATGGCAGCTCCCAAGCCTACCGCACCTGCGATAATTGGGGTTCCGCCTTCGAACTTCCAAGGAAGCTCTTTCCAGTTGGATTCGTACAGACCTACATCATCGATCATTTCACCGCCGAACTCAATAGGTTCCATGGACTCCAGCAGCGCCTTTTTGCCGTAGAGTGCACCGATTCCGGTTGGTCCGCACATTTTATGACCGGATAATGCATAGAAATCACAGTCCAGATCCTGAACGTCCACCTTCATGTGAGGTGTGCTTTGTGCGCCATCTACAACAATGACAGCACCATTGCGGTGTGCAATTTCTGCAATTTGTTTCACAGGATGGATTAGCCCCATAACATTGGATACATAAGCGATCGCTACAATTTTAGTATTGTTCGTAATCGTCTTCTCGACATCAGACAATTCAATATGACCGTCAGGCTGAAGCGGAATGTATTTCAATGTTGCACCTGTCTCCTTGGCAACTTGCTGCCAAGGAATCAGATTACTATGGTGCTCCATTTGCGTGATAACAATTTCATCGCCTTCTTTGCAATTGGCGCGGGCGTACGATGAAGCCACCAGATTCAGGGCTGTCGTTGTCCCGCGGGTAAAGATAATCTCCTGTGTACGGCGGGCATTGATAAACTTGGCTACCTTCTCACGTGCGCCTTCGTAAGCGTCTGTTGCACGGCTTCCAAGAGTATGAACACCGCGGTGCACGTTGGAGTTCTCATACTCATAATAATGTTTGACTGCTTCGATCACAGCACGAGGCTTCTGTGAAGTCGCAGCACTATCTAAATATACGAGCGGGTGTCCGTTAATTTCCTGGTGGAGGATCGGGAACTGCTCGCGAATGGACGGGTTCATTGTCCCAGCTTCTTCTCGATCAGGGACTGCAATTGGGTACGCAGTGCTTCCAGAGGAATATCCGCCACCACCGGAGCCAAGAAGCCGTAAATGATCAGGCGTTCGGCATCCGTACGGTTAATTCCGCGCGACATCAAGTAATGAATCTGCTCGGCATTGACTTGACCAACAGAAGCCGCGTGACCTGCTGTTACATCATCTTCGTCAATAAGAAGGATTGGGTTAGCGTCTCCACGTGCTTTAGGGCTCAGCATCAATACTTTCTCTGTCTGCTGTCCATCGGCTTTGGTAGCGCCTTTCTCAATCTTCGTGATCCCGTTAATGATTGCAGAAGCTTCTTCACGCATAACTGCACGTGTAATCATCTGACTTGGCGTATTCTTGCCGAAGTGACGAGCTTCTGTGGTGTAGTTGATTTTCTGCGAACCGGAACCTACAGCGATGACTTTGGAATCCGAACTTGATCCATTGCCTTTGAGCACGGTCATCGTGTTGCTCGCTGTATCGCCGTTATTCATTTCGCCCACAATCCACTCGATAGAAGCATCATTCTCCAACACTGCACGACGGAATGAAACATCAGTTACATTCACACTCAGTTGATGAACCGATGCGAAACGTACTTTAGCACCCGATTTTGCGAATACTTCCACAACACCGTTATGGAAAACAGGTGCGGACAATTCGCCAGATACATAGTTATCCACATAAGTTACAGAGCTGTTTGCTTCTGCAACAACAAGCACGTGAGGTGCAAACGTGGCAGATGCATCATCCGTAAGCAGAACTGCTTGCAGTGGTACTTCAATTTCCACGTTCTTCGGAACATACAGGAAAACCCCGCCATTCCAAAGTGCCGCATGCAATGCAGCGAGGGAATGCTCATCTGCTTTCACCGCTGTGTTCAAATATGGTTTTACCAGATCGCCATGTTCGCGAACCGCTGTAGCCAGATCCGTGAAGATAACTCCTTTTGCCGCCAGATCAGCAGACACCTTGGAGTAGACCGTACCGGAATTGCGCTGGATAACCAGGCTACCTTCAGCTTGATCCTGAACCAGATCTTTAATGGAAGCAGGTACTTCTGTCAAAGAAGAAATAGCTTCACTTGCTTTATATGTTCCGTACTCGCTGACATTCCAGCGTTCAATTTTTTGTTTTTCCAGTTTAGGAAGCGCAAGCCCGCTCGCAAGCTTTAAAGCTTCGAGCCGCTGTTCGGTCAACCAGCCGGGTTCATTGTTGCTTTCCGACAAGGCGCGAAGCGCTTCAGATTCAACCGGAAGAATTGTTTGTGTAGTCATTGATTAATCCTCCTCCGTTTTGTCTTTACGCTTCTTGACCTACAGTTTCGTCTGTAATTCCCAGTTCTTCCTTAACCCAGTCATATCCTTCAGCTTCCAGACGGTGTGCCAGTTCAGGTCCGCCGGATTTCACGATACGACCTTGCATCATAACGTGTACATAGTCAGGAGTAATGTAGTTAAGCAGGCGTTGATAGTGAGTGATGATCAAGAAACCACGATCTTCGCTCTTCATTGCGTTTACGCCGTTTGCAACGATTTTCAAAGCATCGATGTCCAGACCGGAGTCAATTTCATCAAGTACTACGATTTTCGGATCAAGCAGCATCATTTGCAGAATTTCGTTACGTTTTTTCTCACCACCGGAGAAACCTTCATTCAGGTAACGGTGAGCGAACTCAGGGTTCATGTCGAGTTCTTTCATTTTACCTTCCATTTGACGAATGAACTTGATCAGGGAGATCTCGTTACCTTCGCCGCGACGTGCATTGATTGCACTACGCAAGAAGTCGGAGTTCGTAACACCTGCAATTTCACTTGGGTATTGCATAGCCAGGAAGAGACCTGCACGTGCGCGCTCATCTACAGCCATATCCAATACATCTTCACCATCAAGTGTAATTGTACCGTCTGTTACTTCATATTTAGGGTGGCCCATCAATGCAGAAGCCAGAGTGGATTTACCTGTTCCGTTCGGTCCCATGATTGCGTGGATTTCTCCACCTTTCATTTCCAGGTTGATGCCTTTCAGGATTTCCTTACCTTCGATCGTCGCTTTCAGACCTTCAATGACGAAATTCGTAGCCATGTGTATTGTTTCCCTCCATTGATTAAATTGATGTTTGTTGTCGAAAACGAAAAAGCGCCTATTATATCTGAACAGGGCTTCCCCTGAATTTCTCCTGTACTTGATTCTGTAAAGGAAGAACACTTTAGAATAATTCTAAACTGATTCTCAATGATAATCAAGTCATTTCCTAAGAACCTTTGTCCCTTGCAGGAAACATTATTCTTTCTGATTCTATAATAAAAGACAAATTGAATCAAATTAGAAAACATCTTACCTGCAAATGTACAGTGAGAAAAATCACAGCAATTCAAGCTTTTATGTTATCTGCTGTACACTAATCCAAAAAAGGACTTATCCATATTATGGACAAGTCCCTCCGTTAATAACGTTACCATTTACATTTTGAGCATCTCGTTAATCTTCTGTACCTGTTCGTCAAAATCCGCAACGTCCACCACCGGCGTCATTTCGCGCGGCACCGGACCATTCGGAATAGAAATCCATGAACGGCAACCATTATATTCAGGCAGTACGGGGATCTCCATCGGTTCTTTCAAACGGTACACACGTAAAATCAATACATGGAGCGGATCTTTCCGTTTCCATTTCAAACGGTCTTCGGCAAAATCCGCTGTCCACATATGAAAGTCAAGAAGTCGATCCAGCATCTCCTGATCTCGTATCTCCAGATCCTGCGTTACTTCAGCGTATGCCGTAACGCGGATTGTTGAAGCTTCGGGCACCCATTCGGCCAATGATTCTTCAACATAGGATTGATCCGAGGACTTAATCAGTTCTTTACGCTGATGTTCATAAGTCGGATACAGGTAAAATGCTGGACTTTTCAGCTCAAAATGTCGGGTTTCCTCTACAATCCCACCTTTGCGCATCACCATAATCTGGCGACCCGTTTCCAGTGCTTTGATTGCAGAAGCCCATTCTTTTAAAGCCGGTATCGTTGGTTCTAACATAAGCGGTTCTCTCCCCTCTCGTTCTTGTCAGCAGTATAGACGCTCAGGGCATTTCTGACAACAGATCGGGGAGCAGAAGGCTTACGTAAGAGACACACTTGTATTAGGCTACAATAGTAGATTTATTAGCCCAGGAAAGAGCGAAGCATCCACATATGTTTCTCCAGATCCGCCTTGAAGCCTGTCAGCATATCGGATGTTGGTTGATCTTCAGCTGCATCTGCAACTTCGATCCCTTCCTGATATTCATTCGAAAGTGTAGCGAAGTCCTCGATCAGGTTTTGCACCATTGTTTTCGCGTCTTCGCCGCCTGCTGCTTCCTGGATAGAGGAAAGCTCCAGATATTCTTTCATTGTAGCCGCTGGGCTGCCTTTCAGCGTAAGAATACGCTCAGCGATTTCATCCATTTGCACCGTAACTTCGTTGTAGAACTCTTCGAATTTCACATGCAATGTGAAGAAGTTAGGTCCTTTAACGTACCAGTGATAGTTATGGATTTTGACATACAATACGTTCAGGTTAGCCACCTGACGATTAAGTACTTGTTCCACTGATTTTGCTTGATCTGTTTTGTTTGTTGTAGCCATATTAATCCCATCCTTTATTTAAAATTAGTCTGTCATGCAGCGGTAATCAGGTTGTCCTGCACTGTATAACAGAGAGTTAATAATGTGTCACCGCTTGGTAGCGGGGAGGCCTGCTCGCGGCGTTTCTCTCAACCGTCCGGCCTATTTGTTTTTACCCTTGAACAGGAAGTTCGAATCAGGATCGCCTTGGCTTGTCTCAAAAAAAAGTTCAAAAACCGCGCTATTTCCGATATACTGACATATACCAAGCAAAGAAGTGGGTTTTCCTGTTTCTTCATATATATGGAGGTGGCACCTTTGTCCCAATATCACCCTTTTACCCCCCAGGATGCAATTGAACTGGCCAAAACATTACCGGGTCCATTTGCGGCAGATGCGAATCTGGATTGTCACGAGATCGGCGACGGCAATCTGAATTTGGTATTCCACATTACGGATCAGAACTCCGATAAAAGTATCATTATCAAACAGGCGCTTCCTTATGCGAAAGTGGTTGGAGAATCATGGCCACTGTCTCTGGTGCGCGCCCGAATCGAACGTGAGATTCTTCAGGAAGAGTATCGTCTGTGTCCAGGGATGGTACCCAAAGTGTATCATTACGATGATGACCTCGCGTTAACGGTTATGGAAGATCTGAGTGATCATGTGATCATGCGCAAAGGCCTAATCGAAGGTGTTACCTATCCTCTTTTTGCACAGCATATTGGGGAATTCATGGCAAGAACGCTGTTCTTCACATCCGACTTGGGCATGGATCAGCAATTGAAGAAGGAACAACAGGGCAGATTCATTAATCCGGACCAATGCAAAATAACGGAAGATCTGATCTTTGATGAACCCTACCGGATCGCCGAGAAAAATAATTATGATTCTTCCATTGAAGATGAAGCTGAAGCCCTTCGTACAGATGGAGAACTTCACCTTGAAGTGGCCTTGCTGCGGGAAAAATTCCTGACACATGGGCAGGCACTGCTTCACGGAGATCTGCATACAGGCAGTATTTTTGTTACACCTGAATCGACGAAGGTCATTGATCCCGAATTTGCCTATTACGGCCCTATGGGATTCGATGTCGGTGCAGTCCTTGCGAATCTGCTCTTGAATTACGCATCCTTGCCAGGATGGATTCAGGATGAGACCGCTTTGCGTGAACGTGAAACGCTTTTGCTGAATATGGTTCGTGATGTATGGACTGAGTTCGAATCCCGTTTCCGTGCCCTCTGGGCTAACGACCTGATTGATCCAATGGCGAAAACGCCAGGGTACCAGGATCTGTATGTGCAACAATTGTTCAAAGATTCGATCGGCTTCGCAGGTGCCAAAATGGTTCGTCGTATTGTGGGCCTCGCTCACGTGGCGGATATAGATACCATCTCCGATGCGACCGAACGTGAACGTTCTCAGCGTAAATCATTGGCCATTGGTAAAGCGTTAATCAAAAACAATCGCCGCTTGAATACCATCGGTGAAGTGCTGGATCTTGTATCTACAGCTGTCTCAACTACTAAGGCTTAACATAAGGAACGGAGGAATCATCCATGACAACCCCTGAATATCAGCCTCTGTCCTCTCTCATCTGGAAAAAGGACAAGCTTGAAATGCTTGACCAGCGTCTGCTGCCCGAAACCATCCTCATGCTGAAATTGTACACACCCGAAGAAGTATGGGAATCCATCCACTCCATGAAAGTACGCGGTGCTCCAGCAATTGGCATTGCTGCTGCATTTGGTGTCGTACTGGGTGCGAAGTCATATGACGGAACGACCATTCAAGGCTGGCTGGATCACGTAAAATCCATATGTGCTCATCTGGCTACTTCCCGTCCAACAGCGGTGAACCTGTTCTGGGCACTGGATCGCATGATGCAAAAAGCAAATGAGGTCGTTGAATCCGGCCTGAGTCTGGAAGAGGGTAATACTGCTCTTGAAGTAGAAGCCCTGTTGATTCAGAAGGAAGACGAAGAAGTGTGCCGCATGATCGGCGAGAATGCACTACCTTTGTTCGAAGATGGTATGGGTGTACTCACCCACTGTAATGCAGGCGGACTGGCTACAGCGAAGTACGGTACGGCAACTGCTCCAATGTATCTCGCACAGGAACGTGGCATCCATCTCAAAGTATTTGCAGACGAGACTCGTCCTGTACTTCAAGGTGCACGCCTGACTGCATTTGAGTTACAGCAAGCCGGCATTGACGTTACGCTGCTCTGTGATAACATGGCAGGCATGGTCATGTCCAAAGGCTGGATTCAAGCCGTTATCGTCGGAACAGATCGTGTTGCTGCGAATGGCGATGTAGCTAACAAAATCGGAACCTACAGTGTGGCCGTGCTTGCCAAGGCTCACAATATTCCTTTCTATGTAGCAAGCCCACTGTCGACCATCGACTTGTCCACTCCATCGGGAGACCTCATTCCGATTGAGGAACGTGCTGCGGAGGAAGTGACTGAAGGATTTGGTAAACGTACCGCACCGCAAGGTGTTAAAGTATACAATCCAGCGTTTGACGTAACGCCTAACGAATATGTAACAGCTATTATCACGGAGAAAGGCGTTGTTCGCGCTCCTTTCCAAGAAAATCTGGCTGCCTTGTTCGCGAAGGAAGAAGCTTAACTTATGAAGAGTATTTAAAAAAAGTTTGTGTATATAGAGTTGGTGCATATCGTTGGTGGATACGACGTGCACTAGTTCTGAATTACGACGCTAAAGAAGGGCTTCCCATATGGGGAGCCCTTTTGTTAGTGATTAGATCATTTTCAACAAAGCCTCTACACCCGTCATGCCAACCGTAATGCCCATGGCCTCGGCTTCTGTTGTCACCGACTCCATAGGTGCATGCAGCAACTGCTCTAGTGTACGCACACCAACCGCCCGAGCTGCAATAATTTTGCGATCCCCGAGCTTCTCATTAAGTAATCCCACGTCGAGTGCTCCGCACATGATATATCCTTTGGATGTGTTAATGGTCAGCAACGTTGTTTTGGGCAGCTTAACTTCTACCCCAACCAATACATGCTCTCCAACTACAATAGGCTCCATCGTCACCATAATTTCCCGATCCACCTCCTCTTCCACAGGTCACGATAATTGTATGCCTCATTCTGGATTGTCGTGTGGACACCTGCCGTGTTTGAGAAAATGTAGGTACTTACAGTTCAAATACATTGTTGATAATTCTCTTCGCAGACTTAGATATTAGAAATATGCTTAGTTGGAAAATAAAAAGCTACCTAAGAAATGAGGCAGCTCCTTCACTGATTTAACCTACACTTTACATAGAATCCATTAGTTCATCGATATCGAAGTCCAGAGAGTTGTCGCTGTAGATTACTCGATTAATTAAGAAGCTTCCAAAGATAGAGAGGGAAAGACTAATATGTGTTTTTTTCTTATCTACTATCCAATAGCATTGGTAGCTTATCTTTCCAGCAGCTAGATCTTTCTCTTCGCCATCATACATAGTGACACGCTTGCCGCTTCGATCAAGAATGTCTCTGTTGTTAATAGATCTGTCATATGTTTCAAATAGATCTCGCTTTAAACTGAAATATTCACCTATCAAGTGCATTGTAGTTCCATTAGTATTGTTTGGGTCAAATACATACATTGCACGGACTAATTTGTTTTTGTAAAACAAGTAATACAGATTCGCATTCTTCCTAAATCCTTTTGTTTTATAAACTACGTAGGTAAAATCTTTACTTTTTACTGTTTCAAGGCTAAAAACGATAAAACCAACTTCTTCATACGTAGACCTCGTTTCCTAAATTATGGAATGATTATACTATGCCAAAAGGAGTGGGTCTATGGGATTAGATGCAAGGTAAATATTCATATAATACGTTGAATAACCGATAATGATATTAATCGGGAAGGAGGGAAATATGAACTCGATTTATAAAGTATCTTTTTTTATAACTGTACTTGTACTGATCATGTTGTCGTTTGTTCTTTTCACTGATATTAGAATTCCACTTGAAGGTACAGGTAGGTTCTATAAAAAAGAGACAATGAACTTTGGTATGGTCTTGTGTATTAGTATAACTGGATTATTGGGTGTCCTTTCAGGTTTAGCCGCACTTGAAGAAAAAGTATTGGTACATGCTTCATTTCTTTACAATTTCACGGGCTGGTTGTTTATGATGGCAGTTCATTATTACAGAGTTGCCTACAATAACGATTTATTTGATGGCTTACTTCTTAGCATCTTAAAATGGACTGCATTATTTATTATAATACATATAATATTTGCTTTCTTCTTCATTAGAGTGGATAAGAAAAAAGCAGAACGGGAAGAAGAGAAAAAGCGTAAAGGAAGTATTGAAAAAGTAGGTAACCATTACGTTTATACTTTTGGAGATGGAAGCAAGATTACCGTAACACAAGAAGACTTTCAGAAAAAAGATGAATAGCGAATACTAGTGGGGACGTCAATAATTGGCGCCCCTTTTTTTACTCTTTACGCTTCAACCAAATCAGGGGAGAGTACGCTCAATTCCGTCAGTTGACATCTGATTAAAATGCTCAGTACTTGCAGACAATTACAATGGCTTTATTCCATCACAATAATATCCTCAGCTTCTCAAATTGGGCCTACCTTAAAACGTATGTTCATCATTCTTTAATCGCCTTATCTCCGTCAAATCTCTTCTAATTCCCAGTACACGTCTATGAAGGACACTGCGATCTATTGATTCAGCTATCGACTTTTTGGACCGGACATCCGATTCACTTAATTGCTCCTGAGCTAGTTTCTTTTTATGTATTGGTTTGACTTGAAGTTTATTAATTTCAGGATTGATACGCTTCAATCTCTTCTGCTTCATAATCTGTTCAAATACGCTGTCCTCTTGACGCATGGTCTTCATTCCTTAAAGTTTGATGAACTCATTGTACCATAACAAGAAGACAGGTTGTGTATTCACTACACCATTCCATACCGATTTTAAAACCCTCCTCAATCCATCTCCAATTTATTTGTGAGTACATAATTTCAGAATCGAATAAAGCAAGTCCATTCAAAAATTTTTTAAACCTAATGAAATCTTTTCTCATAAGGTTCATGACGTGTCCCAGCACTTTGCGACTCTACTAAAAAACAAGATACAGTAGTTGTTCACACATGATATATCCTTTGGACATACTAATGGTTAGCAACGTTGTTTTGGGCAGTTTGACTTCTACCTCATCCAATACATGCTCTTCAACCACAATGGCCACCTGCGGAAAGACGTGAATAGTGGAGATTTATTGCAACATTTTTCCAATATATCAACTCATTTTCTGCGTCTCAAGCACTATGATTATTACCTTTTTAATGATATAGTGTATTGAAGCGTTTTATATGCTGACATACTTTTTAACGGGGCTGGGATGAATGAAAGAAACCTTATCCAATCAAGAGGAAATCGGCTTTCTATTTAATGTCGATATACTTATTAAGAGCCGCTCAAATGCATTGGCACTGCAGTCCCTGTTGGAGCTCATAAACAAAGAGGAACAAATTGCGGACTTTCGGATTCAATCCGGCATAGAGCTAGGCAAAATTATTGAAGCGACACTCCAGTCCAAGAAGGACTCCTTCGTCACACTTCACAATGAACGTAAAAAATCACAAGCCAACGCAGCACAGAAGGCGTCCACTGCAACTCAGACACCTGCCTCACCTGCTCCAGTCAAAGCACAGAATCAGCAAGAAAAAACAGTTAGCGAGAAAAAGCCTGCCCCCCAAACATCCAATGTTTCCGATGGAAATTCGTTTGATGCGTGGATTGACACGCTTATTAAAGAGAATCGTCTAACCCGTATTGTTGTCAACAACAAGAACGGTAAACATCAGAGCATTCCTTGCCGCATTTTGAATTTTGATCGGGATACCAGTGTGGTGAGTATCTACCATGTAGATGAAAAACAAGTGTATACGTTCCGAACCAATGAAATCGATGAGTTTCTGTAACTAACTTCTAACTTCATCTGATTAAAACAAAAAGCAACTTGCGTTAGAATGACGTGACATTCTAACGCAAGTTGCTTTTTAAGTTCAATGAATCATGATCCTACAAGATTGATTCAGCTGGATCATGAGCGATCCTTACCTCTCTGCCATACATCTAATGCCAGTAACAACCATCCGGCAATGAAGGCTACCCCACCAATCGGTGTGATGGCTCCCAGAATCTTGATACCGGAAATACTGAGCACATACAAGCTGCCCGAAAACACGATAATTCCGATAAACAACAGACGCGCGGCCCATTTCAGTTTCGTAGATGCCCCAAGCTGACCCGCCGTCAAGCCGATAATGAGCAAGGCCACTGCATGAATCATGTGATATTGCACACCCGTCTCATATGTAGCTATGGCCGCCGGTCCAATTGTATCCTTGAGCATGTGTGCGCCAAACGCACCGATTGCCACCGATAACATGGTCATTACAGCTCCAAGCATCATCCATCTTCGTTGCATGTAAGTTCTCTCCCTTAATTCAACTCTTCCCTTCTTTTATTGTAGCGAATCCACTCACCCTTTACCAGTCAGGGCGGAGCTTGACAGATCATATGTCTGTTTATACTTACTATTCCTATCCCTACCCTATGTATCATAGAAAACTGGCGTAAATCCTTGATTTTTATCGATAATTATGGAAAAGTAAACAGGTATGCATTCGTTGTATTTTAAGTGCAAGTTCAAAAAGATTGGTTTACGCCGATTAGGTTAATAACACTCAGTACGATGATTAAGGGAGGGATATTACAATTATGGATAATCACAATTCCTACAATTCAGGTTATAACAACACAGATCAATATAATAACAACATGGTTGAACCATACCCTCCAGATCATGAGAGGCAACCCATGGCTCCACTAAAACATTCCGGACCTGGAATCGCCAGCTTTATCATTGGATTGGTCGCAGTCGTGGGTTACATTCTGATATTCTTTATTGCCGCCATGGCTCTAAACGATTCAATCGAAGTTCTCACTCCGTTGCAAGCAGAAGAGCTTGCCCTGCATCCAGCGGTAATTCTGGCTTCCTTATCTATACTGGTTTGCCTGATTCTTAACCTGGCCGGAGGCATCCTAGGAATCATTGGTCTTATCCTCAAGAATCGCAAGAAAGTCTTTGCCATTATCGGGACGCTGTTAAATGGGATCATCATTCTGGCATTCATTGGTCTTATTTTGGCAGGCATGAGCATGATGTAACCATTTGCATCAGCGTCATGTTTCCTTATAATTAAAATGAATGGGTTTACACCTGGATATAATCTATATTATTTTGCTAAAAATTCTTGTATTTCAAAGGAGATTGACATGTCACGAATCAAAATTTTTGCGGACAGCACAAGTGATCTGGCTCCCGAATGGATCCAGCAACACGATATCGGTATCATCCCCCTGTATGTGGTGTTCGGTGAAGAATCATTGAAAGACGGTGCTGAGATTAAGCCTGAACAGCTATATGAACGTGTCAGTCAAGATGGGCGTCTTCCCAAAACAGCTGCACCTTCACCTGCTGATTTCATGACGGCCTTTCAACCTTACATAGACCAAGGGGATGAAATTTTATATATCAGTTTATCCTCTGAACTTTCCTCTACCTACCAAAATGCACGACTCGCGAGTTCCGAGTTTCCGGAAGGTCGAATTTCCGTCATCGACTCACAGAATCTCTCATCCGGAATTGCTCTTATGGTGATGAAAGCAGTACATGCGGCCGATAAAGGACAAAACCTGACTCAGATTACACACCTGATTGAGGCAATGAAACCAAATGTGCGCACGGAGTTTGTCATAGATACACTGGAGTATCTGCACAAAGGCGGGCGTTGTTCAGGCATGCAGAACCTGATTGGCAGTCTGTTGAAGATACGCCCTGTCATCCGAGTAACGGATGGCAAAATGGCACCTGCCTATAAAGTGCGCGGGAAACGGGAGAAAGCCCTCGAACAAATGCTGCAAAATACGCTCAGCGCGAAGGAACAGATTGATTCCGACCTGCTGATCGTTGTGCATACCATGGCTGAAGACGATGCGCTCGACCTGCAGAAGTCTTTGCAAGAACAGACGGGTGCCCGGGTGGAACTAACCACTGCGGGGTGTGTAATATGCAGTCACTGCGGTCCCAAAACGATTGGAATTATCTATAATACAGTTATATAGTTACACACAACATTGTATCGTATAACTAGATCCTATCTTCTGGATCTGTATGTGGTCACATCCAATACTTGCAACCGACATACCGATACAACACAAAAAGGGCATTCCGAGCTTAATCGCTCAGGATGCCCTTTACCATTTTGCTAAACCTAAGGAACGATCTTTCGTTTAAACCGACGGGTCATGCTGAAAATGCATCAATAACTTTTGGTCCGCAAATCATCCAGACTTTTAAAAGCATATCCTTGTTTACGCGCCTCATCGATAATGGAACCCAGAGCTTCCGTGTTGTCTTTGGATACCGAATGAAGCAAAATGACAGCCCCCGGATGCAGCTGTTTCAACACCTGCTGATGAGCATATTGTGCACCACGCTGCACATTCGTATCCCAGTCTTTATACGCAACAGACCAGAACACATTCACATACCCTTGGGCATGACTCTCTGCGAGCGTACGATTGTTAAAAATTCCACGTGGTGGCCGCAAAAAGGTCGCTTGTTGACCCGTTAGCCGATTCACTTCCGACTTGACCTTATCCAGTTCCAGCCTAAGCTTCTCATTGGAGATGCGGGTCATATCTGGATGGCTCCATGAATGGTTACCCACAATATGACCTTCAGCCGCCATGCGTTTGACCAACTCAGGTTGATCCTTGAGATAATGACCAGTCACAAAGAAAGCCGCAGGCACCTTCTTGGCACGCAAAACATCCAGTATGGCAGGCGTGAACCCATTCTCATACCCGTTATCAAACGTGAGATACAATTCCTTCTGCTTCGTATCCCCCAGGAAAATGGCATCGTTATGTTGTAAAATCGATTTAAAGCCTTCCTGGTCAATGGAGGGGAGCTGACCATTTTGACTTTTCTTGAAGCCAAAGTGATAAGCTCCGGTAACCGGCGATGCTTCAGCCTGTGCCGGTACCATACTGATGGATAATAGCCCCAACAGTATGTATAGAACCATTCGCTTCATTCTATCCGCTCCTGTTCCTGCAAAATTCGGTTAGTCGTTTGCACACACGAACACCTTCAGCTAATATGCCACAGGAACGGCTAATGTATGTAAATCATTAACGATCAAAACGTTTATTTTCATGTTGTGGCGGCGTTTGATGAAACAGTTCGAGCAAAGTCTGTGGTTTGCCACTGGAAGCGAGCCACTCCCTCACAGTCTGTATCGCACGGGTCTGCCCATCTCCCCGATCACGCCATGTAAGTAGCTCGATGACTTTGATAATCAAGGCCGACATATTGTGATTATCCAGTTCAGACCGCTCTGCCCTCAGCTTGTGATACAAAGCCTCCTGCTCCCAATCAAGTAGAATCTCATCTCCGATGGTTGGTTTCAATAGCGTGTACGCTCTGTCACAACCTTTACAACGAACCGTGCTAACCTGTTCATCTATAAATTCCACTCGGACATCCTGCTGGCAATCCGGGCACTTAAATCCAACCTGTATGTTTTGTATGTTTTCACTCATGACATTGTTCCTCCTGCTATGTATGTACTACATCTATACCCGATATGTTGTCGATTCACGCTTATTTTGAAGAAATCTGTAAGGTGCTATAATCTTGTAAATATGTTAAAATATTATACATATCATGGTAGGGAAAAGGCGGGATACTCATGTCAAAGGAAGAGCGCAACATAACCTGGCAATCATCCAGCATCAACAGACAAGACCGGGAGAAACATAATGGATACCGTAGTCGTGCCATCTGGTTTACCGGGTTATCGGGTGCAGGAAAGTCATCCCTTGCATTTGCCCTGGAGCAGTATCTCTACGACCAAGGCGTGCGTTGTTATGTTCTAGACGGGGATAATGTGCGCCATGGACTGAACCGGGATCTCGGTTTTACAGCTGGGGATCGTCAAGAAAATCTGCGGCGAATTGGTGAAGTGTCGAAGTTAATGCTGGATGCCGGGCTGTTCGTCCTTTCAGCCTTTATCTCTCCTCATGAACAGGATCGGGAGATGGTTAGACAGCTATTTGAACCGGATGATTTCATTGAAATCTATGTGCGCTGTTCGATTGAAGAATGTGAGCGGCGTGATCCCAAGGGCCTGTACAAAAAAGCCCGCAATGGTGACATCCCACATTTTACAGGCATTTCCGCCCCCTATGATGTACCCAAATCTCCTTCGTTCATTATCGATACGGAGCAATGGTCTATTGATGCCGCCGTGCAGGAGATCGTACAGCATTTGGAGCAGATCGGTGCTCTTCAACTGCCGCTTCCTTCCAATTCAGCACTGGTTCATTAATTATCAGTTACTACTTATATTAACGACTTACATGAAAGGCGCGCCCATCGTGGCGCGCCTCTTTACGTTATGTCATAACCTCCTACTGTCCCACAACACCCGCTTGCATGTTCAGTAGTTTGCTGAAGGTGCCTACGGGGTCTGTAGATAACTGCTGATATCCGCCCTCCTGGATGACACAACCTTCGTCCAGCACAATCACACGATCTGCCGTTCGAATGGTGGACAATCGGTGTGCAATCACAATAATGGTTACATGTCCTTTCAACCGTTCCAGCGCCTCATGAATATACTGTTCATTCTCACTATCCAGCGCACTCGTTGCTTCATCCAGCACTAGCACCGAAGGATTCCGCAGCATGGCCCGGGCGAGCACTAATCGCTGGCGTTCTCCTCCCGACAGACGAATACCTCGATCACCTATAATCGTATCCAAACCCTGAGGTAACTTACGCACAAAAGCCGCAGAAGATGAAAACTGCAAAGCCTGCCACATCTGTTCTTCACTTGCATTTGGATCAACCAGACGCAGATTCTCACGAATACTCGTATGAAATAGAAATGGGTCCTGGGAGACATATCCGATGGAACTTCGCCAGCTCAGTAGTCGCTCTTCTGACAGAGGTATACCATCAATCAAAATACGACCAGTCTCGGGCCTGACGAGGCCCATAATCAGATCTATCAGCGTGCTCTTCCCTGCTCCGGATTTGCCTACGATTGCAGTCATGCCCCTTGCCGGAATAGAAGCTTGCACATTCATTAATGAGTAGGTATCACTGCCCTCATAGCGATAAGAGACATCCTGACATGTGATAGATTCTTTAAGTGCCATTGGTTGAATCCCATCAATTCCAACATCTCCAGCTGAAGCAATCTCTTCACTAATCTCACGACTTTTCGCCGTCTGCGCTTGCAATTCTCTTACCACCCGAAACGCAGGCAGCATGGAGCTGATGTACTCCAGATTGGACTGAATTGCCGTAAATCTGGGCCATAAGCGGGAAAAGATAAGGATAATAAGCAGTAGACTTGCCGGAGGTACCGTCATTACACGGAGAGAAAGATAGATGAATGCCGCAATAATGATAGCCGCGGACATCCGGTGAATCAGCTGTGTTCCACTGTTCAATTGGCTGAACTGAATGACGTTGCGTTCAATCTGTCTGCACATGCGCTCGAACCAGTTCATATGTGAACGCTCAAGCATGTTGCTCTTAATATCCTTAATGCCGTTGAAATGCTCGGTAATGCCGTTATAATAACTTTGCGAGAATTCAGAGGTCTGGTCTCCGATCTGCTTGGCCCGCTTGACGAATTTTCTCAAGACTATAAATAAGAGCAATCCACAGACCAGCACAAGTGCCGTCAGCTTGGCGGATAACCAGAAAGCAAGACCAATCTGTATCCCCGTAAAGATCAGCGAGGCTGCCATTTGCAGCATAATGCTCGTTCCTTGGCTCACACGTGCAAGTTCAGTCGTTAATATATGGTTAAAATCGGATTTTCGTTTTTGGAGAAAAAATGACCATTGCGCCATGATAATGGCTCCATAGGTTTCCATGCGCAGCGTTCGTACAAATTGCTGCTGGATTCGCGTATTACGGATCGTCTGGAGGCGCTGCATCCAGGCCTGTCCGGAGACAATTAACACAAAGGTGAACAGTACGAGTAACAATTGGCTATTTTCAGAAAAACGATTCAACACTTCGCCAAGCCAGGGAATGTTTAAGCCTGTGGAGCCCATCTCAAATATGCCAATCAGACTCAGCATCGGAACAAGCATGTAGATGCCGATCCCTTCCATGAGACTGATACAGATCATTCCTAGCAGATTCCAATATAGAATGGGCCCCGTGACATGATGCAGCTTTCGCATGAAGTACTTTAATTCCGAGATCATACTTTACCCCTTTCCGTCACCGTATACCTTTTAATTCGCCGCCAGAACCAGAGAAACGGACGTAACGGAAAGTATAGAAAAAACAACGAACGTGGAAGCGGCAATTGATCCACATCCCATGTACTTGGATACAAGCGTTCAATAAAGAAGAACCACTTCTGCTTCGTGCTTCGAAGTTTAAACAAATACGATTGATAATTTTTCATATCAGCCGGACTTTCCAGCATGTCGTTCATGAACTTTGCGCCTTCGTTGGCTAATCGCTTGCCTGTACGGTCACTCAAGGACATCAAGGACCTGTACTCTACATCCAGCGGCGTGTTCAGCAGCTCCGAAACCAGATAAAGAGCCTGTGAACCGATCGATAAACGTCCCTCAGCTTTCAGACGTCTCTCTACTTTCTTCACATCGAGTGGCATGCTGCGGATCATCTGATCGATATCCAGTAACCAGCGCAGTCTGAACCAGCCGTGTCGTGCACCATGGGTTACGAGATAGGCCCATAGATCTTCTTGTTCGAGCATACGGACAGGTGTCTGTGTGTATGAACTGAACCGGCTACGTTTCCACAGCAATTCAAAATCGGTTTCTTTGCCCGAATCCGGGTTCAGGCGCCAATGGATCTCCACTTGAGTCCGTTTGACCGGATGGGTGTAACAGATATGATGTTCCCGCCATTTCCAGCTGCGCACCGTAGGTGCCCGCTCCCCTTCCTTGGATACGTATCCGAGGGTAGCCAGAATGCCTTCAGCCGCTTCCACATCATCGAATGGAATCAGAATATCCAGGTCTTTGGAGGTTCGCATCGATACATCGCCATAGAGATCATGCGCGAGCGCTGGTCCCTTTAGTGTAATATTGCGGATGCCGCGTTCACGAAAAGCTCCGCATACCTGCTCCATCTCAGCTGTCAGATGTAACATACGAAACGTATTGGCTGTATATTGTTGTCTCAAACTCTCCATAACATCTGCAGGAATGATCGTGGAGTTCAGTTCTTTCATTTTCAAATAAAGGACAGAGTATAAGCGGTGATGATAGACAAGCCGCAGAAAGAGCTGCCAATCGGTTCCTTGCAAACTCGCCTTGAGTTCTTCAGGGGATAGAGCCGTCAGATCACCTCTAATCATGCTCAAAATCAGCTTAAGCTCCTTCGGAAACCCTGATGAATAGAGTTCACTTTCATGTATCATAGACAATCTCCCCAGATCCCTTCTCCGGACACCGTTTGCCAAACACACCGACAACCGTATATTGGTCCATAGTATCAGCTCCGGTCACGATCAATTTCCCACTTCGCAGCCAGGCATGAGCCATCATATGTCCTTGCTTATTCCGTGCAGTCCCCATATATAACGTACTCTCTATCTTGCGTCGCTCAAGCATTTTCATTCCGGCAATCGCCATCACCAGGCAGCGGCTTTCCCATAACGTATATTTGCTGGCAAGCACAATCGCTTTGGAAATATTCCGTATCGCAATTACCTCGCTGCGGTCGAGTCCGGTCATCGGTGTTTCGACCATGGGCGTCCCTAGCCCTGGTGCGATTTTGGCAAATGGCATAGCCTTCAGAATTCGCGCCCAACCCAGGAGGACATAAGCTTCCCAGACCAGTCGGCGCATCGCGCGTGGAAGGGAGAAATAGGCCTTTATTTTTCGCAGCATCGTTCTACACTCCGCGGGTAACGTCAATTAGTCCTTCACGGGAAAGATGTTCCAGGAATTGCACTACCTGCTCACGACATACATCTGGCTCAATCTCATACTCCGCAGCCAGCACCTCAACCAGTTCACCCAATGTGCGTTCCTCTGCAATCAGATCCCAGATTCTCCCGCCGGTACTCCCGAGATTATAGTACTTTCCAGAGCTAATGCTCATCATAACTTTCTCACTGCCCATATCACTAACCAGATTGCCTTCCTTCCGGGTTACCCGGTCTTCCACATTCATCGGTGTAGTCGCTGTCATTGTCCTGTATGCACTCCTTTGCGAATATGATCTGTGATCCGATCCACCATCTCAAATGCTGTAAACTCAGCACCGGTTCTGGTCAATCTACCTATTTCCACACTTGCCGAGAGCCTTGAGACGGTCTCGAACAACCATTGTGCCAACCCCTGTCTTGCAACAAGTCCACCACGGAACGTATGGGAACACAGCAGATGCAGTCGTTCCAGCCCTGTCACTTCAACCAGTTGAACGGACGTATGGTCTTCTTCCGGTTGTGGAGCAAGTTCAAATATCCCTGCCAGTGG
This sequence comes from Paenibacillus amylolyticus, assembly GCF_001570725.1. Lineage (GTDB taxonomy): Bacteria > Bacillota > Bacilli > Paenibacillales > Paenibacillaceae > Paenibacillus > Paenibacillus amylolyticus_A. The sequence goes on along the minus strand of NZ_BCNV01000001.1, from coordinate 759,023 downwards.
CACAGCCATCTCATGAAAATAGTGCTGAACAGGTATGGCATACTTCGTAATCTCTGCATGAACCGTTGCATAATCCTGTTCCTTCATGCCGAAGCCATCCAGACTGGGCTGCCACAATTTCTGCTGCGGATAACCAGGTGATACGATGGCCCTTCCCCCGGCATCCCAGGTCAGTGCGACAACATCATCGGTGAGAAGCGGATACCCGCGTGATGCGAGTGCAGCCGACAACGTCGATTTACCTGCCCCCGAATGTCCGACAAATGCGTAAGCCCATCCATCAATAACAACTGCACTACCATGCAGCGGAAGAATGCCACGTTGCATCATAATGACCGCCATACATGTGCCCAGAATAAATAATCTAACCTTCTTCTCATCTGCTTCCGGCTGGGGGCATACAACGATGCGCTTTCCGTGCTCCATTAGAAACAGACCTGTATCTTCGATTTTGAAAAAAAGGCTGCCTTCCCGTGCCACAAAGTTGTCGTTGCCGAGATCCCACTTTTCCCATAATGTATTCAGATCTGATGACTCAATGTGTACATCCACGACATCAGAACGAATCTCTGCATCCTTGGGTACGCTCTGTAATTCAGGCATTGGAATTTGGCTCGACCAGCGCAAACCATACGCTACATAATGCACAGGCAACAATGAACGACGCCTCCTTCGTAATAAAATGTAAAAAAAAGCCCTTATATTCGTGTTGCTCAATATAAGGGCGGAGGCGAAAAGCTGGATTTAGTGCATTCCGCCCTTTAAGTATGATGACACTTCATAAAACTTAATAACTTAGGAAGTTGGATCGTACAGATCCGCATCGTGAACCGTTACCCAGTCAATTTGTCTGTAGCCAGTACCGGCCATCGTTTGATTGACTTCCAACACTTCAAGAGCTGGTGCTTGCCATTCCTTTTTTTCCATTTGCATCGTATTCACCTCCTTTCATGTGCCCTCATTCAGAATTTCCGAATGAACCGATAAACGATCAGACTATGCATCATTAATCGCAGATCTGGATGAGAAGCAAGTTCAGGTCTCGGACTCGGAAAATTGGCTAGAGCAGACTTGATACGCTCCGTGTTTAATATGCCAGCAACCTTGCTATCAGAACACAACGCACGCAACTCTGCCGTAAAGGCATCCCAATTCGGAATGATGCGATGTAACCAGTCCGCCGGCTGTACACCCCGTACCCGCTGATTCAGTCTGACCTTGTCAGGCAACTCTGGTGAAGTAGCCCGGCGAATCAAGGAGCGATCCGTCCCGTGTTTCACATATTGTTCAATCGGTACGGACAAGCAGAACCGAATGACTCTGGCATCGCTTGTCGGGTCACGCTCCCAAGCCCGATAACGGAGAGAACATTTCGTGGCTACAGCACCGTTTTTGTTCGCAATGGCCAGATTATTGAATTTCTCGGCACGCACTTTGAGTGCATCCGCCTGAGCACCACCCTGCAGAACAATAATGGATTTGAGTCGTTCCAGTACACCCGTTCTTTGCGCAAAATCAGGATGGATCAACTGCACGGATGCAGCCTGGCTGGCTCCTTTGGATTGAGCCTTGAACCAATCCGGATATGCCTTTTTCCCGGTGATCTTGGCTATACGGGAGAAGGGCATGCCGGTCCGTTCACTATACTGCTGCATCTCACGGAACCAGCGGTACCAGCGACCACTTTTCAGTAGACTGGCGTAATAATCCAGAGCAGGCCCCCAGGAGATGGTGAAATTACCACGTGCTCCTGTGAGCAGAATGCCTGCATCCTGCTGGCTCGCTTTTTCATAGAATCCGCGTATCCAGAACGAATTTTCAAAGTATTTATAGGGCATTTCCATAATGTCGAGCCAGGTATCTACTTCACTAAGTGGACTTCTGCCTTCAAAATCAAGATAGTTCTCGGTTATATTGCCGACATGATTAATGGTGGAACGAATGAAGGGCCTCTCGTCCGCCAGCAACGTTTTCGACGTATAATCAGTGAAATCCGGCACGGGAACATAACTATAGGCATGCAGCCGTTTGCCCTGACTTCTCAGTGTTCCGGAGGCAAAACCAACCACGGCCCCAGAGTCCAACCCGCCACTTAATGCAGCAGCCACCTGTCTGTGGGTTCGCAATCGTGATCCGACAGCCTGCCCAAAGACCTCTCGAAACGCTTCTACATACTCACCGTCGGACTTAAGTCTTAGAGGCTCCACTTCATCCCAGCGATGGTATTGCTTCAGTTCCAGTCTCCCGTCCCGGAAGACAAGTGTATGTGCAGAAGGCAGTTGGCTTATTCCCCGATATACGGTCGAGTTGATATCTGCTGAATCATGCATGTCAGGAATGGCAAGGAACTCAGACAACCAGGTCTCATCAAGTTCTTTATGTACCCCTTCAAGCCCGAGCAACGGATTCATGAGTGTACAGAAAGCAAAACGTGAACCATCATGTCGGTAATAAAAAGCTCTCATGCCTGTAATGTCTCTTGCTGCATATAGTTTGCGATTCCGATCATCCCAGATGGCAAATACAAAATCCCCTAGCAATCGGACAGCTACATCGTCTCCCCAGCGTTGATAGGCACGCAAGATCAGTTCACTATCCGCCAGCATAGCCAGTTCCGCTCTGGATATGTGCAATTGATCAGCCAGTTGTTCCCGATTATCCAGGATGGCATCTGCTGTGATGGTCAGACCACTTTCCTCATCATATAAAGGCAGCTTCTCGCTCACTGATTCCGGTGTAATCCACTGGGCATGACAGCTGAGGAATGCCTCATGTCCCTTCCATACGCCTGTCGTATCTGCAGGAACATGCCCCAGGCTTGCGTACAAACGCCAGCTGTCTTCCCATAGCGCCTGCTGACCATCGTTGTGAACAATTCCTGCTATGGCGCTCATGATTTCCCTCCCCGTAGAATCTTGCGCTGTGAAGCCCAGGCGCTGATCTGATGACCAAATGGTACCCATGATTTGATACGCTGTATTTTGCTTTGAGCGGAGGCCAGCTGGACTTTCAAGCGCTCACGCTCACTGTATCCCCGTTCCAGACGATGATCTGCTGCACGCAGTGCGGCCTGCAATTGCCTGATCGTTGCCAGCGCAGCCAACGTCGGATCTGTCTTTTCCTTTCCTTCGCCAACTGGATCATTCCGATTCGCGAGCGAATCACGAACAACAGAATCAGCTGGCTGCAGCCGGTATTGTTGCTGCCACTGGCAACCGGTCGCTACCGTCAACTGATGCGTGATTCGGTCAATGACCTCCTGATCCGGACTTGCCTCATAACGAACACCCGTCCATTGTTCAGCTTCCGCCAGCTGTTCACTGTACCCCATCCGGTGGAACAGATCTGCACCCATCACACGGCAATACAGTTCAACTTCTTGCGGATCTAATATACTTTTCCAGTTGTTAACAGAACCCTGATGAGCCTCTTGATGCGAAGAGAGGAATGGATCACCCACACCCATACTGTAGAACATGTCAGATTTTGCACTGTCTAGAAACTGTCCATACTGTTCCATACCCTGTTCATATCGAATTCCCAGAAATGCACATAGTTTCTCGAGTTCTTCCTGAGGTCTGGCGACCAATTGTTCATATTGCAGTTCATGCGCATTGGCGTGTGGTTCGGCAAAATAATCATTCAAACGGAGCATACCCAGTGTGAGATCTACAGCTTTCATATTTAATTTGTTACTCTGCAGACTATGAGTCAGGTCGAATCCTTCACCTGTATGACGGTTTACCTTTTTGAATGATGCTGCGATGGCCAGAGGATTACGCTGGAGATGAATGCGCTTGGACTGCGGGAACAGACGATCCAGCCATTCAAGCATGTAATAATAACGAGGTGATTTATCAACGATGAAATCTGCTCCACTGCCTTCCAGGAATCCATTGTAGATCTCAAGAGCAAAACTTCTGCACGCCTTTTCGAAGACATCCTCAGATACCATGGCATTGTAGAACTGACGCATGATGGAGCTGCCACCATAAGCACGTGAATCGGTCTTTGGCAGATCGACAAGACTCATCAGAAACCACATTTCCTGGGTGGCAAATATACGGCTGTGATTTTGTAGCATGACGGTGGATAACGAGCTACCACTGCGGGGAACACATAGTAAGAAAACAAGTCCGTTACCTTGAGCGTCGATCAATGGCAGCCTCTCCTCTGTTCATTAAAATAAGCATGCAGCCGGGATAGACAAGACTCTACTTTTGTGCTTGGCAAAACGATTACTACGAACGCTATAGGTCAGCATTTTGCAACATTCCGTCGGAATTTTACCCAAGAGTGATGCAAAATACATGTATTCTTTCGACAACTCTCAGATACGTTATGTATTCATAGTTTTACTCTATGATACAAAATGTATCATGTCAATCTTTTATTTTCACCTTTTCATAAATTGTTACTCTTTCACTGTATTCTGCTGTCTGTCGTTTAAGCACTTATTCATGAGCAATTCTGAGTAGGATGCACAAACGCGAATAAGCTCCAGACATGTTCTGTGAGGAACAATGCCTGAAGCCACAAGAGTATCCATTAAGGAATTAGTATGAAAACCGATGAAAAACTAGCCCGTAAACCTTACATTTGAACCTTTCCCAACAGCTCCGATACGCCCTTTTCGCTCTTCTTCCTGATCTGCCAGTGTAGCATCCTGCATCCCCTTTTGTACCTTCACGGTTAACAATACAGCAATTCCAGCGACGAAAAAGAAGATGAGTGACAGAATGCCCCAACGCGTGGAACCAGTGATCTGCCCAACATAACCAAACACAAACGGACCGAAGATCGAAGAGAATTTGCCTGTAATATTCACAAAACCAAAATACTCTCCCGTTCTGCCAGCTGGCATCAGATTGCTAAACAGGGAACGAGCTGTGGATTGACTCACACCCTGCACGACACCAACCAGCCCAGCGAGTATATAAAAGTGGCTCGCTTGTGTCATGAAATAACCAAGAATCACAATACATATGTACACGGATAAACTCACGATCAATACCTGCTTCGCTCCCCAGCGCTGTGCCCATGCTCCCAATAACAAGGTGCACGGAAATCCGATGAACTGTGTCAGCAGTAGTGCGAGCATCAAGTCGGCTGTACCAATGCCAATACTTGTCCCATAGATCGTAGCCATCAGAATGATGGTATTAATGCCGTCATTAAAAAACCAGAAAGCCACCAGCATACGGATTAACTGGGGAAAACGGCGCATCTGACGGAAGGTTTGCCGCAGTCTGCGAACGCCCACCACGGCGTACCCTTTCCATGATCCAGGCATGTCCGGTGATGCAGGCCGTCTCGGAGCATGGCGAAAGATCGGTATTGAGAACAGTAACCACCACAACGATACGGAGATAAACGCAAGCCTTGTACCTGCCAGTGTACTGCTCATCCCAAACCAGCCCGGTTGCTGTATCATCAGCATGTTTACGACAAGCAGCAAGCCTCCTCCAATATATCCATAGGCATAACCTTTGGAGGATATCATGTCCCTGCGTTCCACGGGAACCAAATCCGGCAGCATCGCATCGTAAAAGGTGTTACCACCCGCAAAACCAATGGTCGAAATGACCAGTAACGCAGAAGCAAGGAGCCAGTCCCCTTCTCCAATTGCGCTGAATCCCAATGTAGCAAAGATGCCTATGATTGCAAATACACGCAGGAAGTCACCCTTCCGTCCTGACAAATCAGCCAACGTACCAAGCAACGGTGTTAACAGAGCTACGCACAACATGCCAATGGAATGTGTATAGGCCAGGTAGGAGGCAGCGGTATCCGTATCCAGCGTAGCTGCAGCCACCGAAGCATAGAATACAGGCAATACTGCCGCCAGTACTGTTGTTGCATACGCCGAGTTGGCCCAATCATACATAATCCAAGCCTTGATCGCCTTTTTATTCACATGAATCCTTCCTTTACATGCATCTCTATTATTTGATCAATGTCTTTCTCCTATTGTAAAGGAAGGATATCACACTTGTTCACTGTTTATGTAAAAAATGGAGCAGGTTCTATTCTTAAGACTCATCTTACCTCAGAGGTGAACTTGCGTAATTGTATCATTTTATATCCACTCTCATCACATATCGTCCTCGCCCGTGAATATACTTAATTACCGACAGGCCAAACTGTGCCGCGTAATCAATGGGGGGTGCCTACATGTCAAATTCACACCAGCCTTACTCGTTCGTCGTGTCGAAGGAAGATTGGTCGCTTCACCGCAAAGGGTACCAAGACCAGCAGCGCCATCAGCAAAAGGTGAAAGATGTCATCAAGCAGAATCTGCCTGATCTGATCACGGAAGAAAACATCATCATGTCTGATGGAAAACAAATCATCAAGGTACCGATCCGCAGTCTGGATGAGTACCGTTTTGTGTATAACTACCAGAAGCAAAAACATGTCGGCCAAGGAGACGGTGACAGTCAGGTCGGAGACGTCATCGGTCGTGATCCCGCTGCCTCGCAGAAACCCGGTAAAGGCGAAAAAGCTGGTGATCAGCCTGGTCATGATATTGTGGAAGCCGAAGTTAGTATTGAGGAACTGGAAGATATGCTTTTCGCTGAGCTGGAATTACCCGATCTGAAGCAGAAAGATAAAGACCTGATTGAGACACATACGGTGGTATTCAACGATATTCGCAAAAAAGGCATGCAGTCCAATATTGATAAGAAACGTACCATAATGGAGAATCTGCGCCGCAATGCAACGACCGGCACACCAGGCATCCATCACATCAGTCCGGATGACCTGCGCTACAAGACATGGGAAGACAAAATCATTCCACAATCCAATGCCGTTATTATTGCCATGATGGATACATCCGGGTCCATGGGTTCATTTGAGAAATACTGCGCGCGCAGCTTCTTCTTCTGGATGACTCGTTTTCTACGCCGCCAGTATGAGAAGGTCGAGATTGTTTTCCTCGCCCATCATACGGAAGCCAAGGAAGTGACCGAAGAAGAGTTCTTTACCCGTGGCGAAAGTGGAGGCACCATCTGCTCCTCTGTATATATGAAGGCGCTGGATATTATTGACAGTCGTTACCCACCTTCCAGCTACAATATCTACCCATTCCACTTCTCTGACGGGGATAACCTCACCTCGGATAACGAACGGTGTGTGAAGCTGATTGGTGAGTTAATGAAGCGCAGCAACATGTTTGGGTACGGCGAGGTGAATCAATACAACCGCAGCAGCACACTGATGTCGGCTTACCGTCATATCAAGATGGATCAATTCATGTATTATGTGATCAAAGAAAAAGGCGAAGTGTACAAAGCTTTGCGCAGCTTTTTCCAGAAAAGGGAAGGAGGCAGCGTTAGATGACAGATGAGATCCGCGACCTAGAATACGCCATTGCCGAGATTATGGAGATTGCCGATGGATTTGGCCTGGATTATTACCCCATGCGGTACGAAATCTGCCCATCGGATATTATTTATACATTTGGAGCCTACGGCATGCCGACCAGATTCAGCCACTGGAGCTTCGGCAAAACATTTCATAAGATGAAAATGCAATATGATTTTGGACTCAGCAAAATTTATGAGCTTGTCATTAACTCCAACCCTTGTTATGCCTTCCTGCTGGATGGAAATTCTCTGATTCAGAACAAATTAATCGTAGCCCACGTACTGGCGCACTGCGATTTTTTCAAAAATAACGCCCGCTTCTCCAAATCCAACCGTAATATGGTCGAAAGTATGGCCGCTACAGCGGATCGGATTAGTAATTATGAGATGGAGTACGGAACGGAAGCGGTTGAAGCATTTATCGATGCCGTGATCGCAATTCAGGAACATGTGGACCCACAGCTGATTAAACCCCGCCATTTGGACAAACAACGTTACATGGAGATGAAAATGCGGGAGCAGCGTGGTGAGAAAGCTCCACGGCCAGAAGGTCGCTATGATGATTTATGGTCACTTGACGTCGTGCAGGCCGAAGAAGCACCAGCCGAAGGCATACAGGTCCATCATTTCCCTCCTGAACCGGAGAAGGATGTTATGTGGTTTATTCAGGAATTTTCGGAAGTACTGACCGACTGGCAGCGGGATATCATGAGTATGATGCGTGAAGAGATGCTTTATTTCTGGCCACAGATGGAAACCAAAATCATGAACGAAGGCTGGGCATCCTACTGGCATCAACGCATTATACGCGAGCTCGATCTGAACAGTGAAGATACGATCGAATTTGCCAAACTCAACTCATCCGTGGTGCAACCATCCAAACAAAGTCTGAATCCGTATTATCTGGGACTGAAGATTTTCGAGGATATTGAACGCCGCTGGGATAATCCAACCCGTGAAGAACAGGAACGTTGGGGTCGTAAACCGGGGCAAGGTCGTGCCAAAATGTTCGAGGTGCGTGAATTCGATTCCGATACCTCCTTTATCCGCAATTACATGACCAAGCAATTAACCGAAGACCTCGACCTCTACGTATTCGAGAAAAAAGGCCCGGACTGGAAAATTACCGATAAGGCCTGGGAAAACATACGGGATCAGCTCGTATTTTCACGTGTCAACGGGGGATCCCCTTATCTGGTCGTGCAAGATGCTGACTATTTGCGGACCGGAGAACTCGTGCTCAAACATCAATATGAAGGCATCGAGCTGGATCTGAAATATATGGAACGCACCCTGCCTTATCTATATCGCCTCTGGGGACGCACGGTGCATGTGGAGACACGTGTCGAGGATAAACCGATCTGGTTTACGTATGATGGCAAGAAGCACCACCGCAAGTTTTTGTGAGGTTTTGGATAAAGACTATCAAAAGATAAGACACCAAAAAAGCGGCAAGTTCCCGACATACACGGGGACTTGCCGCTTGGCATATAAAAGAATTTAGGATTGTACCGGTGGTGTACCATTAACCTGCAACCGCAGCGGTACAAAAAAGTCATGCTCCACTTCACTTGCCGGCAAAGGACGACTGAAATAATATCCCTGAATCTCCCGGCAGTCATTCTGCATCAAAATATCCAGTTGACCTTTCGTCTCAATGCCTTCGGCAATGACTTCCATCTTGAGATTCTGTGCCATTGATATAATGGTCGCCACAATCGCCTGATCACTGTGACTCTCTGTAATGTCCGTCACGAATGAACGATCAATCTTGAGCTTGTGAATCGGGAAATGCTTCAGATAACTCAGTGAACTGTATCCCGTACCGAAATCATCCAGGCTGATCTTGACACCTAGCGCCGTTAGTTCGTTCAGGATCGCCGTGGATACTGTTGCATCCATCATCATGCTCTCTGTAATCTCCAGCTCCAGATATCGAGCATCCAGCCCTGTCTCATGGAGTGCATTTTTGACCTGTTCTACCAAATTGGATTGATGGAACTGCTGGCTGGACAAGTTAACCGATACCGGAATGAGTGGTCCACCACTGGCATGCCAGAGCTTCATCTGCCTGCATGCTTCGCGCAGAGTCCAGTTGCCAATTTCATAGATCATGCCCGTCTCTTCTGCAAGCGGGATGAACACATTGGGTGCGAGCAGACCTTTGAGTGGATGATTCCAACGAATAAGAGCCTCCACACCAATCATGCGACTATCCTCGGTACGAATCTGTGGTTGATAGTACAAGACCATCTCATCGCGCTCCAATGCTTTACGGAGGTAACCTTCCAGTTCAATACGTTCATAGAGTTCCGAATCCAGTTGAGCGGTGTAGAACTGAAAACCATTCTTGCCGTTCTTCTTCACTTCATACATGGCGGAGTCCGCATGTTTCAGCAAAGCATCCACGCCTGCGCCATGATTCGGATACATCGCAATTCCGATACTGGCTGTCACGTAAAAGTCATTCTCCTTCAAGCGGTAAGGTAACTGAATAGCTTCCACAATCTCTTTTGCAAGTTCTGCCACGCGTACCTCTGTCGCTTGATCATGGGTTACAACTAATGTGAACTCGTCACCACCCATGCGGGCCAGCATAACATTCTCCATAGCCAAGGGATCAGAAGCTTTTATAGCTGCCATGATCCGGTTACTAACTTCTCTTAGAAATACATCCCCAATGGAATGTCCCAGCGAGTCATTAATCATCTTGAACCGGTCTATATCCATGACCATAACGGCAAATGAATTTCCTTTTCCTTCTGAATCTTGAATTGTATAAGCCAGCACTTCATCCAACTTGCGCCGATTGGGCAGCCCCGTCAACGGATCATGCAAAGCCTGGTGACGAATGTTCTCCTGAGCCTGTTTCTCTTCCGTAATGTCCTTGATCAGAATGTGACTTCCCACATGCTTACCATCAATCACAACAGGAACTACAACAATACTAAGGTCCAGAAGTTCACCCTGTATGTCTCTCATCTTGGCCATGTAGTGCGCCTGCTCCATCCCATTATCATCCCAGTCGATGGAATCAAATTCACTGATCCATTCGATATCAATCCGTTGAGCAATCTCATCAATGGAACGATCCATGACTTCTTTTTCAGGATATCCGGTGATCGTCGTTACAGCCGCATTAATGCCTTTGACAATACCTTCCTTATTCACTGAAATAATGGCATCCGAATGGTTATGATACAGGGCCTGGTACCACTGCTCATTCTCATGAATCCGTCGATCTTTCTGTGACATTCGCTGATTGATAAATATGCCAAACAACGTCAAGCCAAGTGCAATAAATGTGCCCGATGCGATCAAATAGGCGAGAATACCTGGCTCAATCTGCATCCCTGAACTAGTCATCGACCCATCTGAATGATGAAAATGCGCAGCTGACATTCCGGTATAGTGCATTCCGGATATCCCCACACCCATAATGAGACCGCTCCCCATCTTGTAAACCCAGGTATGTCTGGATTGACGATAACGGAAGAAAAACATGAGCCACAATGCCGCGAATGAAGCAATGGCTGCAATCAGAATGGACAATACCACTCTGCCCGCCTCATACGTCACAGGAGTCGACATCGCTGCCATGCCCACATAATGCATCGAGCTGATCCCTGCTGTCATAAGTACTCCAGCAATCATGAGCTTGCTTATCTTGCCGGATTGTCTACCCGCAATGTTCAAGGCCACACCTGATGCGATAATAGCAAGCAGAACAGATAGAACAACCTTACCGGTGGAATAGGAGACCTGCGTAGGCAGAACAAAAGCCAGCATACCTACGAAATGCATGGACCAGATTCCCAAACCCATGGAGACTGCGCCGCAGGTAAGCCATACACTCCGCGCCATCCCACTAGTCCGGCTTACACGACCCGCAAGGTCAAGCGCTGCGTACGAAGCTAGCGATGCAATAATATAGGATAAAATAACAAGTTCTAAGTTGTACGTACCATGTAGGTGCTCCACTCACTCTTTCCTTTCAACCGGGAAATGCCTCATATGTATGCAAAAATGTAAAAAAGAAGCGAGTGCGCTGTCTGGATGACAGGCACTCCCTCCGCATCATTTGACTTGTGAACACAGACTTAGTTCAAGCCGGTGTCATACATCGGAACCCGTTTAATATCAATGTATATAGTCTAAACGTCCTAGCCTTGAAAATCAACACTTTTTTCCAGAAATACGGATGTTAAATACCTGACATTTTCGTATTCAAATCCATATCTGAATATTCTATTTGCGAGTCAGTAACAAACTCCCAAAACCGGAAGTATCTCGATAAGAATTACCTGATGCATCACTCCAGATGGAGACACTGCTTCGCTTGCCATCCCCGGCGCCATCATCATTAACCTGAAGATCGAATCCGATCCATCTTTTCCCCTCAGCAAGAACACTCTCCAGTGGGATCGCCGCCTCAACTATATAGCCCCCACTTGTTAATCGGGTGGCTGATTTGAAGCTTTCTTTCCGTGCATTTCCTCCAAAAGAACTCTCATTATCAAAGTTAACCCGGTACTGGGCATCATCCTCCTGGTAGTATGTTGTCTGATCTTTGCTCGGGTCGATAAAAATCTCGATCGAATCCTGCTCATGGGCATTAGAACTTAATTTGCTTCGCAAAGGATCTTTCACATCTGCCAATACGTACAGGTATTCCTCATCCCATAACAGATGTGCAGTCGCCGTTGCACCGGAGTTTCCGACCACCCAGATATCCGTTTTAACTGATGCAGCCTTTTTCCAAACGTTATCCTTTTTCGCATCAATGACAGGTTTGCCATAAGTGACCTTGGTTTGTTTCAAGACAGAACCGAGCTTCAGTTTGCCTCGGTTGGCTGGTTTGTCGGGTTGCTGATTGGAAATATCATTCCATACGATCGTAGCTGTCTTTCCAGCAGCATATTCGTCCGTAATCCGAAAATCCAGAGACAAGATCTGGCCTTCGGTAAGTGAAGCAGCTGACATAGGCAGTGATGCGTATACAACATAACCGTTTTTTGTCTCCTGTACGTTGTAAGTATTTTTATCTTTGCCTTTACCGCCATCCCGTTTAAATGTATATTGACCATTTGCAGACGGCGGATTTTTTTTCTTGGCAGACAGATCAGCTTCAGAAGTTGCAGCGCCTGTCCCCTTGACTTCTTCCGCGAGGAAAACCTGCACCTGATCCCCTTTGCGACGTATGGTATCCTTCACTTCCACTCGTAAATTCACCTTTTTGGCATCCCACATCATACGAGCCTCACCCGTAACCGCAGATGTACCATCTGCCAGATGATTAATTTCAAGTCCTTTTACAGCACCCCAAAGAATATCTTCCTGTCCTTTGTGATTCGGGAAAGAAGGGCTGGCCTTCAATGCTGTCCATTCATTACGATAGATCGGAAGGGTGGTAGGGTCCACCAGTGCCCAAAATGCCGGTTTTGCTTTTAATTTACGATCAAATAACAATGGTGCATCTTTGCGTCCTTTGACTGGATGATTATCAAGCCATGTACCATCATCCGCAAGTCCCCATACTGTAACACTGTCCATTACGCCGCGTTTTCCCAGCTCGTCGAACAGGTCGAACAGTTCACGATAACGGTAAGCTTGTTGCAGCATTAATTCATCTGTGACAGGCATCTCCAGTTCAGAATTACTCGAATAGATCGAAACGTCCAGCTCTGTAACCTGTACATTTACACCCAGAGCGATCACTTTCTCAAAAGCCTCACGAATGAGCTTTACATCCGGTCCGTACATGGATACATGCATCTGGAATCCAACCGCATCAATCGGTGTTCCTTTGGCAAGCAGCTTCTCTACAAGCTTCACCATATCATTCACCTTGTTTCCATTGCCTTCCATTCCATAGTCATTAATCACCAGTACAGCATCAGGGTCAGCCTCACGTGCATATCGGAAAGCTAGCTCAATGTAATCACTGTCATCTCCGTCGCCATCCACATCCCCAATAATATCTCTCCACTTGGAATTACTTGCCTCATTCCGCAAGCCGCCTCCGTCTGAGATGACTTCATTGACGACATCCCATGTATGAACCTTTCCTTTGTACCGGGTCACGATGGTTTGAATATGGGTTTTCATCCGTGCAAGCAACTGTTCCCGCGTGGCAGGTTTCGATGCATCATTTGGATCGGTAAAGAACCAGTCCGGCACCTGACTATGCCATAACAGTGTATGACCTCTTACCTCCATGTCATTTGCTTCGGCGAAGTTCACCAGACGATCCGCCTCTGACCAGACAAACTGTCCTTCCTGAGGCTGCATCGCATCCATTTTCATGAAGTTCCCAGCTGTAATACTATTAAAATGTTTCGTCAACAACTGGGAATGCGGATCTTCGGCATCCATTGCAGACTGGTCGATTGCCGCTCCCATTGCATAGTGTTGTCCCACAACATCCACTAGATTCGGAATGTTCGGCTCTATTTCAATTTTTTCGGCTTCCGTGATTAGTACATCATCCACGTAAAAAGTAATCGTATCCGCCGGCGTCACTTCCGCTGACGTCTTCCAAGGTGTCTCTGCATACATGCGGAATCCGGTGATGCCGCTATTTTCTCCGGGGATCACCACATCCGCCTCGATTTTTTTCCACTGTCCTTTGTTCAGAGTTGCAGAGGCAAACGTAGCATATTCTCGACTTGAAGCGTCGTTATTGTACTCTTTCTCCAATGAACCGTTAATAACCTGACTCGCAGGTCCTTCATCATACATCGCCCAGAACGACACATGAACGGTACTTCCCTTTTGCAGATGATCCAGCACCTCAATCAGTGGTCCGTGGAACGTCTCTGTCCGGGACGAGGTTTTCAGGCTGTGTGTGCTGTTATGACCGATGCCAGTTACTACCTCCAAATGCTCACTGCCCCGTGAACGCCAACTGCCAAGGTTCCCGTCTTCAAAATCAGCCGCAAACAGTTGTGCGCCAGGTTCGCCAGGCTCACCCGGATTCTCTGGTGCAGGTGTCACCATCCGAACGTTGAACGCATCCAGCAGGTATGCACTGGTGGGATCGCCACTCTCCAGATACAACAACAGATCGGTTCCTTGCTGGAAACTGTACTGACCCTGCAGTTTGACCCACTCCTGATCCGTCACTTGCTGAGCTGCATTCACTTGATCGTACTGCGCAGGCTCGTTGCCATCCCGACGTTCCACCGTAAATTTCAGATTGGCAGGTACGGAGCCTGGGACCAGCTTCACATAACCGGAGATCTCAACTACTGCATCCTTCTCTACTACACCTGTCAAAGATAATGCAGGGCCATGCCATGCCGCTGTTCGTCCCGTGGTCTGAAGTGAATACGCCCCTTCATATGCCTGATCTCCGGTAGCCGCGACGGTTACTCCGCCTCTCGCCGTCCACCCTTGAGTCGTACCATCCTCATACGAGTGAGCCAGTAACATATCCCCGGCTGCTGCAGCATTCACACGTGATCCTTCTGTACCGATACCTGGTAACAAACTGAAAACCATCACAGCTACCAAGCATAACCTTAACCATTTCCCGCGCATTCCATCTCCTCCTAGTAGGTTCATGTCAACGTCCTATGACTCTGCCAAGCGTTGGGCCTTTCACAACAATGTACTGCATACATGGATATACTTGTTGATCATTACGCTGGCAACAATCTTCATTGTTGCACGGATGGCATCAGGGACACCTGATGCATGGTCATCAACCTTTACGAGTGAGTATGACTTTTGCCACTCATACTTACTTTTTCGATATTAAGTAAGCGGTTACAAATAAATTTATGTTATTATACCTTTTATTGTCAATACACATAATAAGTGAAAATAACACCCCCTTTAAATTGTTGTTAACCCTCTATCCAGCGGTGAAAATCAATGAACTATCTATTATCATCATAACAAGACGATACGATAAAAAAGCACAGCCTATGGCTGTGCTCTTGTTTGTTCCAAATTATGATTCATTGACTGGTGCTGTCGTCTGACGGATAACCAGATTGGAGGGTTCCGTAACAACAGGAGGAGAATACGCCGGATTTTCGATCATGGCAATCAGATATTCAATGGACTTAATGCCAATGGAATAGATATTCTGATTCACCGTGGTCAATCCTGGTTTGAACACCTCGGCATAATACGTGTTGTCGAATCCAACAACCGAGATATCTTCTGGTACACGCAGTCCATGCTTTTCAATCTCATGAATCGCACCAAAAGCAGACATATCCGAAGCACAGACAATCCCCGTTGGTTGATCCTGAAGTGCCAACAATCGTCGGGCAGCCTTGCTTCCCCCGTCGAATGAATAATCGCAGACTTCCAGATATACCGTAGAATACGGAATACCACATTCTTTCAGCCCTTCCCGATATCCTTCCAATCGCAGATTGGCTACGGCAGGTCCAAGGGTGCCTGAAATATAGGCAATCTTGTGATGCCCAAGCTCATGCAAATGTTTGACACTCATGGAGATCCCGTTTGCGTTATCCGTTGTAATGTATCCGGCACGCTTACCTAACATATCTGTATCAACAAACATCGTCGGAATCTCTGCATCCACCAGTTCCTGAATACTCGCGTTTTCTCTGCCTTCCCCGAATACTACAACGCCATCCACATTACGGCTGCGGCAATGTTTGATGAACGAGTATGTCGGGTCATCGAATCGAGTAGACAACCGGACCAGATCGTATCCACTGTTCTCCAGCGCTGTCTTGATCCCTTCCAGCAACTCCGACACAAACGGGTTCGTAAACGGAACTGTTAACAGTACACCCACCGTCCATGAACGGCGTTTTACAAGTCCACGTGCGACCACATTGGGTTGATATTTCAATAATTCGATGGCTATATTGACTTTTTTGCGCGTTTTTTCACTTACATCGGGATAATCGTTTATCACTTTGGAAACGGTTGCAACAGATACTCCCGCTTCCTTGGCCACATCATGGATAGAAGCCATCTGATCACCTCAACCTCTTTCAAATCCCCTGTCTCCGGCTGCATTTTCTATAACATCGGCAGGTTTGTCTACCCATTATAGCTTAAAACAGCCTGAAACGGTATGGAAGCTTCCTAATGGTTTTAACGTCTATTCCTGCTGTTCCAGTTTCTTCAAATCCAGAGACAGTTTCTCCATTGTTGTCGCAAA
The DNA here is from genome assembly GCF_001570725.1 of Paenibacillus amylolyticus. Classification (GTDB taxonomy): domain Bacteria; phylum Bacillota; class Bacilli; order Paenibacillales; family Paenibacillaceae; genus Paenibacillus; species Paenibacillus amylolyticus_A. Next base: position 742,499 of record NZ_BCNV01000001.1, on the reverse strand, counting down.
TACAGCGAGTTCAGCCGAGCGTGAAGCTTGGCTCCGAGCACCGCGGGACGTATGATCCGACTCCTGCTGCACACTGCTCAGTTTCTTCATGATCTGCTCCAAATTAGACTGAATTTTACCCTGGGCATCTCGGGAACTGGCTGCAAGCTTGCGCACCTCACTGGCGACCACTTCGAAGCCTCGTCCAAACTCTCCTGCATGAGCAGCTTCAATCGCTGCATTCAGACCGACAAGATGACTCTGATCCGATATCTCGCGAATGAGTTCACCCATTTTTCCAATCTGATTGATCTCCCCCGTCAATTCGGTAAGCAGAACTTGAGCCTGATCCTGAGAAGCCGCTGTTTCCTTCGCTACACTCGAGATCGCCAGGGCATTTTCATTTAATTCACTAATCATGCCCGTAAGTTCTTGCGTAATCTGCGTGATCGCCTGTAATGTATGTTGTTGATCATCGGCAAGCTGTGATAACTTTTCTTTTTCCTTCTTCTCATAGGCCTCAAGGACAAGCTGTGAATCCAGATTGAACATTTTGCTAAGCGCCTGGATAACAAGATGCCAGGAATCAGGGATAACCTGTTGGAATATGCTTGTTGCGATATCTAGGTAGACCATATAAGTGCCCAGATAATAATCCTCGGACAAACCAATACGGGAATGCACAAGTCCAATCGCAATCCGTTGCTCAATATATGCGTCGTCAACGACCCCGTCCGTCATCGATAACCAGTACATCTTCTGTGTTTCTTTGAGACGATCAATCGTAGAGAATCGGGCAATCAGATCTACCAATTCAGGATAATTTCCCACATGATTGTAGAAATGATCTACCACTTCATTAACGACTTTTTTAAAAACAGGCCGATGATCGGCAAGCAGGGCTAAATCCCCTGCGGTTAATCCCATGTAATCAAGTTGCTTCTGTCTTGTTGCGGAAATACTGCTCATATCTGGTTCAGTCAGCTCCTTAATAAACACTATATTACTTTAAATTGTAAATATATGTATCGATTATAGACTAAAATACCTAAATATACATATACCATTAGAACTAATTCTCTTTAAAATTAACCTTATTTGTCAGCTTTTTAGATGTATAAGATCCTCATCGAACTAAAAAGGCCCCGACCCTGCTGTGAAGGAGCCTCACAGCAGGCATCAGGAGCCTGATCCGGAATGGTTCGTTGCCGATTAGCGATTAAGCAGACTGCCCACATAACGTAGCAGTTCATTCGCACTGGCTGCGGTATATCCATGTTCCTCAATTAACCGTTTGATCACTTCATTCATTCGTTTCAATTGTGTGGCATCCGGTGTTTTGGTTGAAGTTGTGATCTTGACGATGTCTTTCAGATCGGTAAACAACTTCTTCTCAATCGCTTCACGCAGACGATCATGGCTGCTGTATTCAAACTTGCGCTCCTTGCGGGAGTATGCCGAGATTCGAATCAAAATCTCTTCCCTGAACGCTTTCTTCGCATTCTCGGAGATCCCGATCTGCTCTTCAATGGAACGCATCAAACGCTCATCCGGGTCCATCTCTTCATCCGTGAGCGGATCACGAATCTTGGACCAGTTGCAGAATGCTTCGATGTTATCGAGATAATTCTCGAATAACGTTCTGGCTGACTCCTCGAACGAGTACACAAATGCTTTCTGTACTTCCTTCTTGGCCAGTTCATCATACTCCTTGCGTGCAAGAGCGATAAAGTTCAGATAACGCTCCCGCTCTTCCTTCGTAATCGAAGCATGCTGGTCCAGACCGTCCTTGATGGCCCGCAGAATGTCCAGCGCGTTAATGCACTGAAGATTTTGCTTGATCAAAGCACTGGATATCCGGTTGATGACATACCGTGGGTCAATGCCAGACATCCCTTCATCCAGATACTCATTTTGCATCTCGCGCAGATCGGCTTCTTTGTATCCTTCCACTTCTTCACCATCATACATCCGCATTTTTTTCACGAGATCCATGCCCTGTTTCTTTGTTTCCTTCAAGCGGGTAAGTATGGAAAAAATGGCTGCAGTCCGCAGTGCATGCGGTGCAATATGAACATGCTTCATGTCACTTTGTTGAATCAGCTTGGCATAGATTTTCTCTTCCTCGGACACCTTCAGATTGTACGGAATCGGCATGACAATCATCCGGGATTGCAGCGCCTCATTTTTCTTGTTGGAGATAAAGGACTTATACTCCGATTCATTCGTATGCGCCACAATCATTTCATCCGCACTGATTAGGGCGAAGCGTCCTGCTTTGAAATTACCTTCTTGCGTGAGCGACAAGAGATTCCACAGGAATTTCTCATCACATTTCAACATCTCCTGGAACTCCATCAGCCCACGGTTTGCCTTGTTCAGCTCCCCATCAAAACGATAGGCACGTGGATCGGATTCGGAACCAAACTCCGTAATGGTAGAAAAGTCGATACTACCGGTCAGATCGGCTATGTCCTGTGATTTCGGATCAGATGGACTGAACGTTCCTATCCCCACCCGATTATCTTCGGAAACAAGGACTCGTTCCACGGGCACCTTGCTGATATCACCACCATATTCGGTACGCAGTCTCATCTGGCAGGATGGGCAAAGGTTGCCCTCAATGCGGACTCCAATTTCCTTTTCCACTTCAGGACGAAGCTCCAATGGAATCAGATGCAGTGGTTCCTCATGCATCGGGCATCCATCAATAGCGTATATGGCACCTTTCTCTGTCCGCGAGAACTGTTCAAGCCCCCGCTTGAGCAGCGTCACCAACGTCGATTTACCTCCGCTTACGGGACCCATCAGGAGCAAGATCCGTTTACGTACATCCAGACGGCGTGCTGCCGAGTGAAAGTATTCTTCGACCAGCTTTTCAATCGATCGATCCAGTCCAAATATCTCCTGTTCAAAAAACTTGTACCGCTTATGCCCACCTACTTCTTCCACGCCAAACGATTCAATCATCTCATACACTCTGGCGTGAGCCGTCATTGCCGGAGTCGGGTCCTCTCTCAGCAGCGCAATATAATCTTCAAATGTTCCGTTCCATGTCAAACGGTCACTCTCTGCCCGATGTTCCGCAACGCGTTCAAAAATATTCATGCTTGGTACCTCCCATGGCTCCTTTAGTGTGATTGTCAACCATTCCGAATGGTATGAAGAAATCAATAGAATTGCGGCTCCTGCTTGAATACCAATCTCGCGGTCCTGTGTAGTCCCGCCACCCTCTGTCCAAACGTCTTGTTTTGTTGTGAAAAGTGTATTACATACCTATGCGGCAATTCGGATAAGTTGACCTCTTTTTTTCAATCAACCACTTCGAATTTTGGCTTTTCCCTGTTCTATCAGACATCTTGTGCCCTCAGAAAAAAATGAACGAATATGATATAATGAGGGTTCTAAATTCAGGAAACCGGACAACACATGGTCAAAGACAGGCCACTTCAGGAAAGGAGTACGGACGATGGCTGTGCAATACGAAACTGAATTATATTCGCCTGTGAAGGCTTTCTTCGAGCAGCGCGGCTTCGACGTCAAGGCGGAAGTCAGACATTGTGACCTCGTAGGGGTCAGATCGGACCAGGACGAACCACTCATTGTGGAAATGAAAAAAACATTTAACCTCTCCCTGTTGTTGCAGGGCATGCAGCGATTGAAGCTTAGCCCGTTTGTGTATCTGGCCGTCGAGCGCAACCGTAGCAAACGCGGAGCCGTGAACCAACGCTGGAGCGAACTGACCGCACTATGCAGACAACTCGGTCTTGGGCTGCTGACTGTCACATTTTACAAAACCAAAGCTCCCTTAATTGATGTACTGTGCGAACCATCTGCCCAGACGGCCCTCACTAGCCACAATCAAGTTACCCGCAAAAGCGGCATTCGGCGGAAACGTTTGCTCAAGGAATTCGACGAACGCAGTGGAGACTACAATACGGGAGGCAGTACACGCAGACAGCTGGTCACCGCATATCGTGAGAAGGCCTTACGTGTCGCATCCGCTCTACGGACGAACGGAGAATCCTCTCCCGCCAACCTTGCCAGACAGACAGGTATAGGCTCTGCAGCGGCGATTCTGCAAAAAAATTATTATGGCTGGTTTGAACGCCTCTCCCGCGGAAAGTATATTCTGACGATCAAGGGAGTACAAGCGTTAACCGAGCATGCACACATGCTTGAGGATAATGATATGATCGAACGAACCATGAATGAACTTGATGTAACATATTATGTATCTGGTGAGAACCAGGACGACCTTGCGCACATCGCTGAAGCAGCGGAGCAGTACTTGAAAAATACAGGCCATATCTAATTCGGAATCATCTGGCGTATCGTATTCAAAAAAATGAGAATACAAAAACACCTGTAATCTCCAGTGGAGAATACAGGTGTTTTTGTGTGTACTATATAAAAGAATGCTATTAGAATTTCACAGCTACTTCGGAAGCCAATTTCAGACCTGCAGTAACGATTTCTTCAGCACGATCTGCAGCAGCGTTATGTCCTTCAACGATAACCAGCTCAGGGTTTTGAATGCCCCAGAAAGCCAATACGTTAGTTACATATTTAACAGACATTTCAACAGAAGCCATAGGCTCTACGGAATAAACGCCACCACGTGCGTTCAACAATGCCACTTTTTTGTCGCCTACGAGACCTACAGGGCCTTCAGCTGTGTATTTGAACATTTTACCAGCTTGGCTCAGGTAGGAAATGTAGTTCACCAGTGGAGCAGGAACAGTGAAGTTCCAGAGCGGGAATGCAAATACCACTTTGTCTGCTGCCAGGAATTGATCTTGCAGTTGTGCAGCCAGTGCTGCAGCTTTTTGCTCTTCAGCAGTTGCTTCAATGCCGTTTGCTGCTTTGTAGCCACCTGTAATTACAGTGTTGCCATAGTAAGGAAGATCTGTATTGTAGAGATCCAGCTCAGTAACTGTGTCACCTGGGTGGGACTCTTTGTATGCGCTCAAGAATGCATCGTACAATTTAACGCTGACTGCTTGATCTGCAGGACGGTCATTTGCTTTAACGAATAAAATATTAGACATGTTGAATTTTCCCCCGTTAGATAAAATATATGAGTGCTCTTTCTGAATTCACCACAATTGCAGCTTATATAAAGAAACCAACAACTCATTAATACATATTATATATAAAAATGTTAGTGGATGCAATAACGTAATCACTAAGTTCATGAACCAATTTGCATTTTGCTACAATCTATTTTGATTCGACTCAGCTGCGAGCCGTAAATTCGGATATGGCTTCACTGATCAAGTTCATGCCGAGCAGCAATTCATCGCGTCCCGGATGGCTAAAGTTCAATCGAATGTAACGTTGATCCTGTACACCTGTGGAGCATAGCGAGCCTGGAAGAAAAGATACACCTTTGGGCAGAGCCGCCTTGAGCAGAGCGCCACTATCCAATCCTTCCGGCAACTGTACCCACAGATACATACCGCCCTCAGGGATGTTGTACTGACATCCTTTCCAGCCCGGTCTCTTCAACAATTCAAGCATCAGTTTGAGCCTTGTCTTATATTCCCGGTTCAGCATGGACAGGTGATCACTCCATCGAAAAGGGGAATGGGCGAGCAGTTGATACAACAGCCGCTGATTCATCGGACTGGACTGACCATCTGCAATCCGTTTAACGGAGGCCATGGCCTGAATCAGCGCAGGATGTCCAGCAGCCCATCCGGTCCGAAGAGCGGGCGCTACCGTTTTGCTAAACGAACCGATGTAGAGAACATGTCCACCCTGGTCGGCAGTATCCAGTGCAAAAAGTGAAGGATATTTACGATAGAATTCCGCCGGCTCAAGGCCATCGAAATGAAGCTCTCCGTAAGAATCATCTTCCACAAGCAACACACCATAGCGCGAACACAGCTCAAGGACAGCCTCCCGCCGCTCCATACTCCACAGAGCACCCGTCGGATTCGAGAAGCTGGGTGCAGCAAAAAGCAGCTTCGGTCTCACCTGCTGCATGTGCTGCTCCAAAAGGTCTGGCAGTATCCCGTCCCGATCACCCATTACGGGTACAATCTTGGCTCCTTGCATCTCCAGAACCTCTAAACAGCCTGGAGATGTGGGATGTTCCACCAGTACGGAGTCCCCTGGCTCAAGTAATAGACGCATCACCAGATCGATGGCCTGCTGGGTACCAGTTGTCAACAGAATCTGCTCGGGTACCGTTCGTATGCCTTTGCGTGCATTCCAGTCTTTGTTCAACCACTCTCTCAAGGGTGTGTAGCCTGCTGGCTCTCCATATTGCAATGCGGAAGGGCCTGAACTAAAGACAGACACCGCTGCTTCTTCCAGCAATTTGAAAGGAAACAATTCCTCCGCAGGCAATTCCTCTGCCAGAGAAATGAAATAATCCCTGCCAGACATCTCACGTATATCCCTCAGCGGTGATGACAAAAGCCTGTTGGTACGGGAAGCAAAGAAATATTTCATCGATCCGATCCCCTTTCATCCCTATCGAAACTGAACTCGCAGTTCGCAGCCCTACAACCTATTCCTGCTCGCCATCGAATATGACCGGATGCACACCTGACCTGTTATGAGGATGGGAAAAACTAAACCGGTTCGTCAGGATACCGTCTTCGCCTGCCTTGCATGCAAGGCATAACGTTCAATGGCCTGTGCTCTGCTGCTTACTTCCAGCTTCACGTATATTTTACGCAGATAATTATCAATCGAGCGCCTGCTAACGTTGATCTCACTCGCTATTTTATCATAGGTTACACCCTGAACAATTCTTTCCATGATAAAAGTTTCGGTTTCGGTTAATTCAATGACACGTTCTTCGGTTGGAGACTCGACGGGTTGCGCCCACTCCGCACTGTTTAACCACGATAATGGAATGGATACATGGCCCTCACGTAACCCCGAGATCAGATGAATCAGCTGGCTAGGGGAAGCCTGTTTCGATAGCATGCCGCTTGCACCAAGACTCATCAGATGACGAAACAGCTTCACATTGTCTTCATCTGTCAAAATGATGATGTGACTATGTGCCGACAGATTCTTCATCTGGGCAATATATTGATCTGCCTGGCCCTCTGGAAGTCGATAATCCATGAGAATCAGATCAGGCTGGTGAATATTCACCAGATCGAGCCCTTCTGTTCCGGTCGAAGTCATGCCACGTACCGTCAGATCCTGCTGCTCTTCCAAAATCAATTTTGTACCGAGCATGCTGGTGGGGTGGATATCTACGATGACCACCTGCCATACTTTTTTCATTGTTGTTCCCCCTGTTATGTATTGGACAAATAACTTCTACCTTCTGCCATGATGGTTCCACTGTCTATGCGACAGTCCGAGTATAGAAGAAGCATAGGTCGGATTATGTCGAAAAACAGAAAAATACAGGGTAAACTTGCTAAATAAGCTCTATTTTCACTGTATTTTGTCATAAAAACACCATGACGTTCATCTTTCCATGCCCGGAAAGGTCAAAATATAGTATAAATTTCCTGCATTTCTATCTAAAAAAGTCGAAAAACCTGCCCAAAGTTCCTACTTATTGCATCTATAAGAAATTGTATCCTAGGACTTCCTTCCGATGCAATCTCTTTTTACTCTATTAAGTAAAGAATTTCATTTTTGCGTAATCAATAGGGGCATGATAGAATGAGGACTGGAAAAATTTTTGTACCTATAAATGACCAGGAGTGATGATATGAAACCATCTGCCCCGCCCTCTGACATCCATCACACCCGGAGCGCCAAAGGCAAGGCCGGATCTTCAATCAAGCTGTTTCTGGTAATGTGGATTGTTCTCATTGCACTCGGAGTCGTTGGAACCTACTATTATAGTAACCATCTCCAGCAACAGATGATTAACCAGCTTCAGGCCCATAATCAGCAGCAGATTGCAGCGCTAAAAACCGACTACGAAAAGCAGCTAACAACGATATCGAAGGAAGTCGCAGACCTGCAAGGACAGGTGCAATCCTTCAATGAATTGCTGACTTTTACCAAGGATAATGCAAGTGACAAAACGGATAACAGCAACAAACTGTATACCCAGCTGAGCGAAGTCAAAAAACAACTGGAGACACTCCAGAAAAAGATGGACCTGCTCAAATGATTACACCCGTCAAACAGGTTAATCGTTTTTTTATGCTTGCACTCGCTCCTTTTGTTGGATTGATATTATGCCTGCTGCTGCTTCGTCCTCCACTTGAACCCGGAGGTTTGATTCCTGCCGAACTGTCAGAGGATACGATTACACCCCGGACCCAAGCAATTAGCCAAGAGCTTGCAGGGGCTAAAGACGCTGCTGTCCAAACTTCTTCTTCTATTAAAAGAACGACGCAGCTCTATAATAAAACAACGAGTACGATGTCTACACTTGTGCAGAAGGCTACTGCTCAGGCGGATCGCCCAGAAACCATTTATAACAAGCGGATTTCGGCCAAGCTGGGCGTTCCATTTGAACGGGTAGACAGTGACCGATTGACAATTGAAATGTATAGAGTCAATCCTGGCAGCTATAAGGGCTATGCCATGAAGATTAAGCTTAAAGATCCCACGGCCATGCAGATGGCTCTAGACAGCGAACCTGGACGATCTGAGACGACCATGCAGGCTGTGAAACGTAACGGTGCAATTGCCGGGATCAATGCAGGGGGATTTGCTGACAGTGGTGGCAAACGTTATCCGCTCAGCACCACCGTCATGGACGGGAAATACGTGAATGGTTTTCAGGCCAGTTTCAAAGATCTGTTCTTTGTAGGACTTAATGATGCCGGCAAGCTGGTCGGAGGCAAGTTCTTCGACAAAAACTCCCTGGATCGCCTGCAACCGCAATTCGGGGCTACCTTTGTGCCGGTACTACTACAGAATGGGCGCAAAACCGCGATTCCCGCCAAGTGGAAGGTATCACCCAAACGAGCGCCACGTACAGTCATTGGCAATTATAAAGACGACCAGTTATTGATCATTGTGGTCGACGGATATAATGAGGGTGGAAGTTCCGGTGCTACCCTTGAAGAGTTGCAAGGACGGTTGTACAAGCTTGGGGTCATCGACGCCTATAATCTGGATGGCGGTGGATCTTCCTCGCTTATTCTGAATAATCGGGTTGTGAATAACCCTTCAGATGGCAGCCTCAGACCGGTACCCACACACTTTTTATTTTACAAATAATAGGGTGAAGCATTTCTTTTCTACCTATAATGGTTATAATAGAAGAAAATGAGCTTGTGCAGGAGGTGCGAAGGGTATGTCGTTTTCACTGACATTCTGGATTATTGCAGTCGTATTGACTCTCTTCATTACAGGCATTCTCACTTCATCCTACAACAATGACAAAACAAAAGGTCTGTAAAGGCCAAGCCTCTCTCCGGAGAGGCTTTTTTAATGTTTTAATGCTTTATCCTCGAAATAGCAAGAGACAAGGCTTAAAAGAATGATGCAATTCTTCTAAGCCTTGTCTCTTGCTGTATTCGGGATCAATAGCTAACCGCCCGGTCATTCCGCATGGATATCACAGAATCAGACTGAATAGGTCCACTCACTGACCCACCTTCAACCAATGTCACGTATATCCGTTCATGGTCTACGGGTTCTCCGGCGATAATCTTGATCAATTGTTCAGCAGCGAGCGATCCCCACTTGCGTTTGGAATAATCAATGCTTGCCAATCTCGGCTGCACGTATTTGCTTAGTTCAATATTATCGAATCCGATGACATCAATCTCCTGCCCAACGCCAAGTACACTTTCCGCCAGACGATCACACAGGCCAATAGCCATCTCATCATTGAGGCAGAATACCGCTGCGGGCCCATCATACGCCTGCACAATCTGATCTGCGGCTCGTTCTCCACCACTCTTCTCAAAATCACCCGTGATCTCAATCCATTCCACATCGGCTTCACGTTCAGCGACCTGTCTTACAGCCTTCATCCGCTGCACAGAGTCAAACGAACCTTCCGGTCCTGTTACCACGTAGATCTTCTTGTGTCCCTGTTCAATCAGATGTTCCATCGCAAGTGTCGCCCCGGCTTTGTTATCCAGCAGAACCTGATTAATGTTGGGATGATCCATCTCACGGTCCAATACAACAATTTTGTGCCCTCGATCGGCATATTGCATCAGTTCTTCACTTGCAAAGGTATGATCCAGAATGATTGCACCATCAATCATCCGTTCCGGAAGCATGCGATGGGATTGTTTACCGCTGCACACGATCAGGTCATAACCTTGGGCATTACATACGGCTTTCATGCCACTCAGCAAGTCTCCATATACATCTCCGCTAAAATCGGTCAAGAATACACCCAGAATTTTGGATTCCCTCTTCTTAAGTGTTCTTGCAGCGGCATTAGGAACATAGTTCAGCTCTTTGGCAATGGCCAAAATTTTGGAACTCGTCTCATCGGTCACTTTGTTGCTGCCATTCAGCGCATATGACACGGTGGAGATGGAAACTCCCGCCTGTTTGGCGATATCCTTGATACTGACCACATTCTTCGCTCCCCTGTTATGTTTGTCAGGCCTTCCATAGCGAAAGGCCTGACACATTACTCTTTCCATCTCCCTGATTAAACGAGTCTGAATGATTTCTTCTGGGTATCCCGACTGTTTGCACCAACAAGAAGATGGAACTCGCCTTTATCACTGCGATGACTTAAGTCCGAATGGTGATAACGAAGCTGTTCTTCATTTAATGTAAACGTGGCTGTACCACTCTCTCCTGGCGCAAGGGCAAGTTTCACATATCCTTTTAACTCACGCATTGGACGAACCACTTCACCCGTTACATCACGAACATACAATTGAACCGTCTCCACACCTGCACGCTCGCCCGTGTTGGTTACACGTACCTGGATGCTCAGGGACTCATCAGCAGTCAACTCATTACTTGAGACTTCGAGACCACCATAAGAGAAGGAAGTATAAGAGAGACCATAACCGAACGGAAGCAACGGTTCATTCGGGCTGTCAATGTATTTGGAAACATAACGTTCTTCCGTCTTCTCCGGGTTCAGTGGACGACCAGTATTGAAATGGTTGTAATAGACCGGAATCTGACCTACAGACTGCGGGAAGGACATCGTCAGACGTGCAGATGGATTCACTACACCTGTCAGAACATCTGCAATCGCTGCTCCGCCTTCACTGCCCGGGAACCAGGCTTCAAGAAGGGCATCCGATTCATCGATGACACCATGAAGATCCAATGGACGGCCGTTGAAAATAACGGTGGCAATTGGTTTGCCGGCTGCTTTGAGCTGTTTGACCAATTCCAATTGGGCCGCTGGCAGACGGATATCCGTGCGTGAGCCACCTTCTCCGCTCATCTCGGAGTCTTCTCCCAGAGCGAGAACAATCAGATCTGCTTTGCTTGCCACTTCCAGGGCTTCGGCAATCTGCTCAGCTGTAATGGTATGAACATCACTACCTTGGGCAAATTGAACTTTCCCACTCGTCAGGCGCTCTTGCAGAGCTGTTCCCAGCTTGACTGCATCTTCCTTAACCCCTTCACAGGACCACCAACCCAGAATGTCTGTACTCTGTGCAAAAGGACCAATGAGGGCTACATTAGCTTCCGGTTGAAGCGGAAGAACATTGCCATCATTCTTCAAGAGCACAGCTGATTTCGTTGCCAATTCATACGATACCTGACGATGCTCTTTGGAGAAAACAATCTCGCGCTCCCGTTCCGGATCGGCTGCACGCAGCGGATTGTCGAACAATCCCAATTTTTCTTTCAGTTGCAGAATTCGCAGAACGGCTTCATCAATGAGCTCCTCTTCCACTTCACCGCTCTCAATCAGCTCAGGCAAATGATGCACATAACAAGGTGTCATCATCTCCATATCTACCCCTGCACGAATGGCACGATACGCCGCTTCACGGTCATCTTCCGCAGCTCCATGTGCAATCATCTCCCGAATGGAAGCCCAATCCGAGATCAATACGCCATCAAAGCCCCACTCTTCACGCAAAATGCCACGCATTAACTTCTCATTGCCACTTGCCGGAATACCGTCAACCGTATTGAACGAAGTCATGACCATTTCCACACCCGCATCCAATGCTGCTTTGTACGCTGGCAAATAGTACTCACGCAAGTTACGCTCGGACATGTCCACCGTATTGTAATCCCGACCACCTTCAGCCGCTCCATAAGCCGCAAAGTGTTTGACACAGGCAGCAAGGCGATCAGGCTCATCTTTCAAGCTATCTCCTTGATATCCTCTTACGAACGCAGCTGCGAACAAGCTGTTCAGATAAGGATCTTCTCCTGTCGTCTCCATCACACGACCCCAGCGCGGGTCACGAACTAGATCCACCATCGGTGCAAAGGTTACATGCAAACCGGATACAGCTGATTCACGTGCTGCAATTTCAGCACTTTTCTCAGCCAGTTCTGTGTCCCATGAGCAACCAATCGCCAGCGGAATCGGGAAAATGGTTTTGAATCCATGTACCACGTCAGCCATGAACAAGAGCGGAATGCCCAAACGGCTTTTTTTCATATAAGCTTGCTGCACATCAATGATGGCCTGCGCACCGGACAACCCTAGAATGGACCCACTGGCATCCACGGACTGCTCCGTAATTCCCATCTCTTCCATGGGCCCTGTGATCTGGCCTTCAACATTCGTTCCTTCATAAAAGTTGGCAGTCAACTGAAGAAGCTGCGCTGTTTTTTCCTCCAACGTCATCTGTTTTACCAAGTCAAGCAACTGCTCGTTATTCATCAATAGTATCCTCCACTACAAATTGTTGAAATAAAGAACCCGGCTGCGTTCGGGGAGAGACCGCGCACCGGGTTCAAAATTAATTACTGAATGATTACTAGAATTTATCGTTTAGCTCATCCAAGTAAGGCTGAACCAGGGACATTTTACTGTTCACCCATTCTTTCCAGTTTGCCTCCAGATCTCCGTTTTTGAGGATCAGGTTGGCATATTCGTTCTGGTAGTCGAATGAAGCCTGACTCTTAGCTTTGGAATCATACAGGTTGACATCCCAATCGTATGTTGCAAGTGATTTGCCTTCTGTACCGAGTTTTGCTTTTTCTTCGAACAATTTCACGGCTCTATCACGGTAATCCTTTTTAATTGCAGGGTTTACAACACTGAAGTCGTCACCCAGCAGGTAGAGACCTTCGAAACGTGCTGGATATTTATCTTCCAATACTGTTCCTTCTGGCAACAAGCTAACCAGTTCTTGGTTCTCATCATATTTCCAATCAGTTCCTTCAAAGCCCATGTTAATAAGCAACTGTCCTTCTTTTGTTGCGGAGTAATCGATCAGATCCATGATCCGTTCGAATTTCTCATCACTGATGTCCGGATTGAAGATCAATGCCGACCAGAAGTTGGCTTGCTCCATGTTACGGTATTTCCCGTCATCGCCTACTACGATTGCTGTGTGTACCAGTTCATCACTATCTACACCCAGATTTTTTCTCATATCAGAATCCAGGCCTTGTCTGTACGAAGCGAGTCCGCCCAGACTTGTTACAGCAGCTGTACCGGTTACTTTGAAGTTGTTTTGACCTTCATTGTTTTTCCATGTGTAGAACTCAGGATTGAGCAGTCCATCTTTATAAGCTTTTTGCATCAATTTAAGTCCTGTCAGCGTTTCAGGATCTGCTGGTCCCCAGTGGAACTGGCCATCTTCACCTTTGTAGAACGGAGAGTCAGTCATGGCATGCACACTGTTCGGCATAATCATGTTTGTCATTGCATCTCCAGCATTGTAAGACAGAGGTACAAGTTTGTTACCCACTTTGCCTGGATCTTTTTCTTTCACAAGCGCAGCATATTCGTTCAATTCAGTTGTTGTATACGCATCTTTCAGTTCAAAACCAACCGCTTCAGCCCAGTCTTTACGAAGCGCAATGACACCAATTTGGTTCGTCAGTGGGTCAGCTGGTTTGTTCTCGAAATAGATTGGTCTAGGCAGGACATATGTTCCACCCGTCAATTCTTCCAACTTGTCTCCAAGACCCGTCAAATTGTAAGCTGCTGCCACGTTAGGCCAGCGTTCTTTCCAGTCATCCGGGAATTTGTAGAACAAGCCTTGTTCAATACTGTTCATGGCATCGCCATGTACGTAGTTCCATACCGCTACATCCGGCAAGTCGCCAGAGTTGATCCACAGACGAAGCTTCTCGCCCCATGAATCCCAATCGATATAGTTGTAGTCCCAAGTTACATTGAATTTGTCTGTCCAGAACTTGTGGAAGTCATTATCCAGGTTCCCGTTTTTAATTTCTGTCAGGTTAGCTACAGAGATGGTCAGGTTGTCTTTGTAATTTCCCTCTGCATCTTTTTCGTTACCACCTGAAGCTCCTTGGCTGGAACAAGCGGTCACCATCAGCATAACTACACTAAGCGTGATGGCAAAGAGAGCTCGTACTGACAACTTTTTGTTCGTTTTCATGTTTTACCCCCATGTTTTTAGTAGAATTTTATTGCAAAATCCTATACGTATAATCAGGTCTTGATTGCCCCTGTTAATACCCCTTTGGCAAAGTGTTTTTGCAGCATTGGGAAGAAACACATAATTGGTACCATGGTGACAAATACGGCCGCCATCTTCATGCCCATGGAGAAATTGCTCGCTTGGGCAGCATCCACACTGGATGCATTGGATGCATTCGTCGTAGATGTCACGATAATATTTCGGAGTACATTCTGGAGCGGTAACTGATCCGCTTTTCGAAGGAATATCATCGCATCATACCAACTGTTCCAGTAAGCCACACCGTAGAACAATGTGATTGTAGCCATAATTGGTGTAGCCAGCGGAAGAACAACAGAGAACAAAATTCTCCACTCTCCGGCTCCATCCAGTCTCGCCGATTCCATGAGTGATTCAGGCAAGGTGTAGAAGTAGTTCATCATCAGAATCATGTTAAACGCACTGAAACTTCCCGCCAGGATAACGGACCACAGCGTACCAGTAAGATGAAGTGATTTCATGATCAGGTAGAGCGGTACGATACCACCATTAAAGATCATGGTGAACAGTACCAGGAAAAAGATAAATTTCTTAAACGGAAATTTGTTACGACTAAGGCCATATGCCATGCTCGTTGTCAGGAACAAGCTGAGTGGCAAGCCGATGACTAGCAAAATAATTGTATTTTTGTACCCCGACAGAATCGTTCCGTCAGCGAACAATGCCTTGTAGGAATCCAATGTCCATTCTTTAGGGAACATCAAAAATGGATTGTCAGCATACTCTTTTTGTGTTGCAAACGAGATCATGATGACATTCCAGAATGGAATCAGAATCATCAAGGCAAGCACAAGTAATATCGCAAATATGAAGTAATCGAGAAGTGTCATTCTTTCCGTGCCAATTCTCGGTTTTTTGTTAGCTTTCTTGCTCATTTCATTTCTCCTCCTCTCTTATCGGAACAAACCGTCTCCGCCAAGCCACTTGGCAAATCTGTCAGCAAGAAGCAGCAAGGCCATATTCACCAGGGAACGGAACAAGCTGACCGCTGTCGAGAATGAGAAATCGGTTGATGACTGGAACGTAATCCGATAGATGTATACATCGAGTACTTCCGATACATTTTTGGTAGCCGCATTCGCCAAGTTGAAGATCTGGTCGAAACCGGAAGACATCAATCCACCAACGGACAAAATAAACATGATCGTGATAGTTGGAAGGATGTTCGGTAAAGTAATTCTGAACATCTGTTGCATACGGGAAGCCCCGTCAATCTGTGCTGATTCATACTGATCCTGGTCAATACCGGAAATGGCAGCCAGGAATATAATTGCGCCCCATCCACTTGATTTCCAAATATCAGTTAACAGCAACATCGGTACAAAGTTGGATTCGGATCCCAGGAAGTTAATCGTTGGCAACCCGAGTAATCCGAGCGCGCTGTTTACCAGTCCGTCATATGCCAGCACATTGATGACTACACCGGATACGATGATCCAGGACAGGAAGTGCGGGAACGTAAGAACGGTTTGGAACAATTTTTTCCCTCTACGCATCCGCAATTCATTCAGCAACAACGCCAGAATGATCGGGAACGGGAACTGAATAATCAGTTTCAGAATATTGATGTACAGCGTACGCCATACGGCATCGATAAAGGTTGGATCACGGAAAACATATTTGAAGTTCTCGAATCCGCTCCATGGACTTCCCCAGATGCCCAGATTGGCCTTGTAATCTTTGAATGCCAGAGACAGGCCGCCCATCGGCATGTAGGCAAACAAGATTAGCCAGACAAGCCCCGGAATAAGCAGGGTGTATGTCATTCGGTGCTTCCAGATTTCAGTCCAGAGCGAATTGCCCTTCACGTTTCCCTTCAGCTTTTTGCTAGGTCCTTCGGCTGCAGGTTTCACATTGCATCTCCTCACTCTACTGTGGTCTTGTCGTTGTACAGAAAATCAAACATCGTTCTAAGGTGGTGCTCCCAAAATCTCCATTCATGAGCCCCCGGCGTCTCCACATACCGAAAATCAAAGGCCGTCCCCTGCATGTATTTCGCAAAATCGCGATTCATCTCAACGAAGGGGTCACTGTCGCCGCAGCAACTGAGGATATCCGGTAAAGGTGCACCCTGTTCCAGCAGCTTGGCTGACAGTTTGTAAATATCCTGATCGGCTTTTACCTGTAACCGTTCTCCAAAAACCGCTTTCATTTCCTTGATCATGGTCGCTGGCATATGGGGATCATGAAGGCGTGTCTGGATATCCGTAACGCCGGATAAAGACACTACTTTGCGATATCGCTCTGGATAAGTTAGCCCACATTTCAGTGCACCATATCCACCCATCGATAAACCGGCAATGTACGTTTTCTCCGGATCAGGATTCAGATTGAGTAGACGCTTGCATACTTCAGGTAACTCCTGAGTGATGTAGTGGAAGTAATTCAGGCCGTATTCCATATCGGTGTAATAGCTTCGATTCGCTTCTGGCATAATGACGGTACAGCCGTATTGGGCTGCATACATCTCAATTGTGGTTAACCGCTGCCAGGTACTCGCATTATCGCCTGCCCCGTGCAACAGATATAGTGTACCGCCTGAAGTCTCTCCGGAGTCACTGGACACAACATGTATGCTCGTATTCATGCATAAGGTTGGCGACCCAGTTTCGATCGTTATATGTGCCATAATGTAACCCCTCTCATCATCGCCTGCTGTCTTTACTCATTCGTTTCACTGGCGTTGGATTGCAGGCTGTTGTAGATTCCCTTGTAATACGATGGGTTATCGAAACGATTTTCTCGAATCGTTTCAAAACATAACCAACGTTGATCCACATGGACTTCATTACAACACTTTTAATGTGGAAGCGATTTCTTCGAATCGTTTCGAATAAATCATAAGCCCGATGAGTAAATCCTGTCAATAACCTTTTTACAAATTTCGCGTTATTTTCTCGAAAACATGCTATTTTAAGTCTGAATTTGCGCCCAAAGACACTATTATTGCGAAAAAATGAAATTTTAGTCAGTACTATTACAACTTTAATTGACATCAAACCAGCTTTATACTAACATGGGTTCTGATTTTGCAATCGAATTACGGAAACGTTTCACCAACCGATTTTACTCAGGTTTCACCTGATATTAGGGAGGTTAATATGTCTGAGAAACTCCAAGGCTTCATCCAAGCGATTACCGAGCAACAATTGAATGTTATCTCCATTCGCATATTACAAAAAGGACACCTGCTTGCCCATTGGGACCGGGATACAGATCAGCGCCGGGTACAACATTCCATCAGCAAATCCTTCACCTGTATGGCCGTTGGACTTGCGCTTGAAGAAGGTCTGATACATCTGGATGCCACACTTGGTGATTATTTCACCTATAATCATGTCCCCATTGCGCAGGACCATCTCCCCTCGCCGCGGGAACTGAAGTTACGTGATCTTCTCCGAATGTCTTCAGGCCATGACTCGCCGCCTCTTTGGGCGGATGAACGTGCTTCATTGACCGAGAAGGATTGGGTGAAACATTACATGTCTCTACCTCTGGACCGGATGCCTGGAGAACAATTTACATACAGCAGTGGCGATACGTTTATGATCTCGGCCATGCTGCAGGCTGCTACCGGCCAAACCGTGAAAGATTACCTGACTCCACGGTTATTTGAGCCGCTTGGCATACATGATGTAGAGTGGGAAACCTCTCCACTGGGGGTAACACTCGGTTGTGCTGGTCTTTGGATAAGCAATGAGGAGCTAAGTCGATTTGGACAATTACTGCTGCAGAAGGGCCTCTGGGAAGGCACACAGCTTGTACCTGCGGATTGGATTAGAGAGGCTACTTCCCAGCAGATCGAAACGACTGGAGACGGTGATTGGGGAAAAGGTTACGGATATCAGTTCTGGATGTGTTCCCACGATGCTTACCGCGCTGATGGCGCCTATGGTCAGTTGTGCATCATCCTTCCCTCAAGGGAAGCTGTCATATGTATTAACAGTGAAGAGGACAATATACAAGGCATCCTGGATGCCGTATGGGATAAGGTTTTACCTACTTGCATCCAACCTTAGTTTACGTATTTTCCTTTTATTCATTTGGAAACGTACCCTCGGCTGAATAATAAAAATACAAAAAAAAACGCCACGGGGTCAATGGACCCCATGACGTTATTTCTTACCCGTGCTGTGGAAGCTGAGTCATTTCATCTAAACATTGTGCGCATATGTAACGCTCTTTGAACTCGTTGACTTCCTCGATGGATCCGCAGAAAATACATTTTGGACGATATCTCTCCAAGATAATATGGTCCCCTTGTACTAAGATCTCTACAGGATCTCCCTCATTCATTTGATACCTTTTACGCAAAGATTTAGGCAATACGATCCTACCTAATTGGTCAACTTTGCGAACTACTCCAGCTGGCTTCATAGCTACGGCACACCTCTCCTATCTTACTCTAAATTTCTAGGTACATTTGTACTATGTTTATAGATTCGCCAACATTTTGTCGAATCCTGCTGGAAATAAACATTTTTTGTCCTTTTTTTTGAAAAATGTTTTTTTACCGAATTCTAGCCGTCATTAATAACCCGAATTTAACCCTCTAACCCCGGAAAATTAAGCTGGCGCAATGCTTCATACACAATAATTGCTGCCGAATTGGACAGATTTAATGATCTAACGTCACCAGTCATTGGCATTTTCATACATGTGTCGGGATTCGCAGCAATTAATTCAGGCGGCAGGCCTTTAGTCTCTTTACCAAAGACAAGGAAATCCCCATCTTGAAATTTAAAATCACTATATCGATTCTTGGCCTTCGTAGTTGCGTAGAAGAAACGACCTTCCGAGTACTTCTCCTGAACCTCTTCGAATGAGTCGTGGTATTCAATATGAACGGCATGCCAATAATCCAGCCCTGCCCGTTTCAATGTAGCATCATCTGTTCGAAATCCAAGTGGACGCACGAGATGCAGATGGGTGCCGGTCGCCGCACAAGTACGCGAAATATTGCCTGTGTTCGCCGGAATTTCTGGTTCAACCAGAACGATGTGTAAAGCCATATGTGTTCAATCTCCTTTTCATTTCATGTTGACGACAACCCTCTAATCTTAAAGAAAAGCCCTCCACACGTCAATGTGGAAGGCTCTGGTAAGGCACAGGATTAGACACGAAGGTCCATGACACCGTACCTATACTTAATTATCCATTTGTCTTCTGGAAGTGGCTCATGAAGTCTGTCAGTGCCTTAACACTCTCATAAGGAGCAGCATTGTAAATGGAGGCACGGAGACCACCCACACTGCGATGTCCTTTCAGACCTACGAATCCTTCTTCTTCCGATGCCTTAATGAACTTCTTCTCCAGTTCCTCAGAAGCAAGACGGAAGGTTACATTCATGAGGGAACGATCTTCTGCTTCCACACAACCACGGTAGAAATCACCGGAAGAATCGATCGTGTTATAGAGCAATTCCGCTTTTTTCGTATTTTTTTGCTCAATACCAGCCAGTCCGCCCTGTTCTTCAATCCATTTCAATACTTCATTCACCATATATACCGAGAAGGAAGGTGGCGTATTGTATAGGGAGTTGTTGTCTACATGCGTGCTGTAACGAAGCATGGTTGGAATCGTTTTAGGCGATTCACTCACCAGTTCCTCACGAGCAATCACAACCGTAATTCCAGATGGACCCAGGTTCTTCTGTGCACCTGCGTAGATCATGCCGAATTGATTGAGATCGAATGGTTTACAGAAAATATCACTCGACATGTCCGCAATCAGAGGTACTGAACCGGTATCCGGGAATGATTTGAATTGCGTACCTTCAATCGTTTCGTTGGAAGTCAAATGCACATAAGCCGTACGTTCAGGCAGACTCAGATTCGAAACATCCGGCAATTTCATGAACTTCTCTGCTTCCGAAGATGCAGCAACATGTGTCTCGCCGATCAGCTTCGCCTCAGACAGAGCCTTCTTGGCCCAGCTGCCAGTCATTAAGTAACTTGCTGTCTGTCCTGCTCCGAGCAGGTTCATGGGCAGCATCGCGAACTGAGTGCTTGCACCACCCTGCAGAAAGAGAACCTTGTATCCTTTTGGATTGCCTAGAAGCGACAACAAACGCTCCTGAGCTTCATTATGTACAGACTCGTACACCGCTCCACGGTGAGACATCTCCATAATCGACATGCCTGTATTACGAAAATCTACAAATTCCGCCTGTGCACGCTCCAGTACCTCAAGTGGTAACGCCGCAGGTCCTGCATTAAAGTTATACGCTCTTTTTGTCACAAAATCCCCCGCCCTTTCCATCCGTAACTCTGACATATTAAGTGAATATTATCGCTATGATATCAGTATTCTCTATCTGCTTCAAGGGCAATATGCACTGAAGTGTTGAATTCAGGCCATCAAATTCCTTTATCACCCTGCAAAGTTAAAGCGCTACATTGTTTAATTCAAGGAAAAGCCTCCGAGAGCGTGTCCCGGAGGCTTTAGGTTGGAACAAGATCTGTTCCGACCTCGACTGATTAGCAGTCGAAGTAGAGGCTGTACTCGTGCGGATGAATGCGGATCGCTACTGCTTTCGCTTCATCACGTTTGAGGTTGATGTAGTTTTCAATGAATTCTTTCGTGAATACGCCGCCTTCAGTCAAGAACTCGTTATCAGCTGCCAATGCATCAAGCGCTTCTTCGAGGGAAGCTGGCACACTGCGGATGTTTTCTTTATCTGCATCAGACAGGTCATAGATGTTTTTGTCGAGCGGACCATATCCAAGCTCAGTTGGGTTGATTTTACGTTTGATTCCATCCAGACCAGCCATCAACATTGCGGAGAATGCCAAGTATGGGTTAGCTGTGGAGTCAGGTGTACGGAACTCGATACGACAACCTTTAGGTGTAACCGCTGCAACCGGAATACGAACTGCTGCGGAACGGTTACCTTTGGAGTAAACCAGGTTTACTGGTGCTTCGTAACCAGGTACGAGACGTTTGAACGAGTTGGTACTAGGGTTAGTCAAAGCGATCAGGGCCGGAGCATGGTACAGGATACCTCCGATGTAGTGCAAAGCCATTTCACTCAGGTTAGCATATCCCGCTTTGTCATAGAACAATGGGGAATCGCCATCGAAGATGGATTGGTGAACGTGCATTCCGCTACCATTATCACCGAACAATGGTTTTGGCATGAATGTTGCTACTTTACCATATTGACGTGCAGTGTTGTGCACGATGTATTTGTATGCAAGCAGGTTATCTGCTGTTTTCTTCAGTGTATCAAAACGGAAGTTGATTTCGGCTTGACCCGCTGTCGCCACTTCATGGTGATGACGCTCGATCGACAGGCCTGCTTCTTCCAAAAGACGACACATTTCGCTACGAATATCTTGTTGTGTATCCACTGGCGCTACTGGAACATATCCACCTTTAGTGCGAACTTTGAAGCCCAGGTTTCCGCCTTCTTCTTTGCGGTTCGTGTTCCATGAAGCTTCTTCGGAATCTACGAAGTAGGAAGAGCTGTTCGTGCCGCTCTCATAACGTACATCGTCGAAGATGAAGAACTCGGATTCAGGTGCGAAGAATGCTGCTGTACCTACACCGCTCTCTTGCAAATAAGCTTCTGCTTTAACAGCGATACTACGTGGGTCACGCTCATAACGCTCGCCATCCGGAGTGAAGATATCACACATAACATTCAATGTAGGGTGTGCTGTGAACGGATCGACATAAGTCGCTTCAGGATCTGGCATCATAACCATATCGGACTCTTCAATTCCGCGGAAACCTTGGATAGAAGAACCGTCAAAAGCTACTCCATTTACGAACGTGTCTGCATCAACAGCCGAAGCTGGCAACGAGATGTGATGTGCACGACCAGCTAAATCTACAAAACGAAAATCTACCCACTCGATGTTGTTCTCTTGAATTGATTTCAATACGTTTTCAACCGACATGTATTCGTCCTCCCAAATATTCCGAACATTAAACAACCCCACTAAGAAAATGTCTAAATTCGAATTTTTTTCTGTCGTCATTATAAATTTCAAAACATGACATCGTCAATACTTATGTAAGGTATTTTTTGAAGGGATGTTAGCTATACTCACACTTTATAAATAACAAAAATTCATATAACAACTATTTTTATATACATTTAACTGGTTTAATGCGGTAAAGCGACCCCTATTTTAACCTAAATCATGGAAAAAACTTCACATCATAAATGTTTCTTATCACTATTGATTAATAAATACGTTCAAAACTGCAAAATATGCAAAAAACCGAGCATCTATCTGATTCCGTTGCAATGAACGAGACCAGAGGAGATGCCCGGATGATGATCCAGACCTTGACTATAAAATTCTTATTACACGCCTACACGTGCCGGGAAAAATTCTGCCGGTTGTTTGGCTGTGCTGAATGATTTACCCACGATTGGTGCCAATTTCTCCAGATCCTGCAGCAGGTTGGCGAATTGGTCAGGGAACAAGGACTGCACACCATCTCCTGTCATGGAGTTATCCGGATCGGTATGCATCTCAATGATCAGACCATTGGCACCTGCAGCCACAGAAGCTTTCGTCATTGGTTCCACCAGTTCACGGCGCCCAGTACCATGGCTCGGGTCTGAAATAACCGGCAAATGGCTCAGAGACTGCAGAACAGGGATCGCGGACAGATCAAGCGTATTCCGTGTGTAGGATTCAAACGTACGAATACCGCGCTCACACAGCATGACATTCGGGTTACCACCCGCAAGAATGTATTCAGCCGCATTCAACAATTCATCGTATGTCGCACTGAAGCCACGTTTCAACAATACCGGTTTGCCACACTCGCCCAATTTGCGGAGCAGGTCAAAGTTCTGCATGTTACGTGTGCCTACTTGCAGAATATCTGCGTACTCGGCACAAATATCCACATACTCGGGTGTCATAACTTCTGTAATAGTCAGTAGGTCATGTTTCTTGCCTGCTTCTGCCATCATGATCAATCCCTCTACACCTGTTCCCTGGAAGCTGTAAGGACCTGTACGCGGCTTAAATGCACCTCCACGCAGCACTTGCCCACCAGCAGCTTTCACAAGCCCGGCAATCTCATCAATCTGCGCAGCGGATTCAACCGCACATGGTCCACCCATGACAACAAGTTCTTTCCCGCCGATATCTACACCTTTGATGGAGATCACCGTATCTTCAGGGTGGAAGTCACGGCTTGCCAATTTGTAGGACTTCGAGATTTTCACGACATTCTCGACACCTTTCATTTGGCGAAGATGCTCCTGCATTTTAGGTTCAACTTTGCCAATCAAACCGATAATAGTACGATCCTCTCCGCGAGAGATGTGCACCTGAAGCCCTTCTTTTTCAATAACTGCAACGATATCCTGAATCTGTTCCTCCGGAGTAGCCTTGCCTGCAATAACGATCATATTAATTCCCATCCTTCCTTGTATGAGAGCACAATAATTTCTTAACGTGCGTCTGATTAAATCCGAAAACTCTGTCGCGCTTAAACGCTTGTTCGCTTTTAAGCTTTTATCCGTTAAAGTAAATATACCATAGTTCTCCTATTGCGTCAAGGTACGCATTCCTTATCCATATACACAAAGAACCCTGCTCCGCAGGCTCCGAATTCGGTTCTGCGTAACAGGGTTCTTCTCAATTCATTTATAACTTTTGATCTTCACTTACATGCCCTTGCCCTACGGGGTACGTGTTTTTTCTCTAACTGGTGGCAGCAGTTTACTCATGTTCACGGTACGCTTAATTTCCCACGTCTCCGGCTTATCATGTTCATACTGCTCCAGATAAAGGATGACTTCCTTCGTAATCGGTGTTGGTGTTGAAGCACCCGAAGTAACGGCCACCTTATTTACACCTTTAAGCCATTCTTGCTGAATCTCTGCCACATCGGATACACGATAGGCCGTAACCCCCGCGATCTCCTCCGACACTTGTGCCAGACGGTTAGAGTTATTGCTGCGAGGATCACCTACAACAATAACCAGATCAGACTGCCCCGCCTGTTCAGCGACAGCTTCCTGACGCACTTGAGTCGCCAAGCAGATTTCATTATGAATCTCTGCACCCGGAAACTTCTCCAGCAGACGACTCATAATATGCTTGATGTCCCATTGACTCATTGTGGTCTGATTCGTGATCAGAATTTTGCCTGCAGGTACGTTCAGTTCATCAATCTCTTCTTCCTTTTCGATCAGATGAACAAGATCTGGTGCAACACCTACAGCACCTTCTGGTTCAGGATGGTTCTTTTTGCCGATATAGATGATCTGATAACCTTCTGCCGTCTTCTCCCGAATGAGATCATGGGTCTTGGTGACATCAGGGCATGTTGCATCCACTGTCGTCAACCCTTTGTCCCGTGCTAGCTTGCGCACTTCTGGAGAAACACCATGAGCTGTGAAAATAATCGTGCCACTCTCCACTTGACTCAAAATATCCATCCGGTTCGGACCATCCAATGTAATAATACCTTCATCCTCAAAGGAATCCGTCACATGTTGGTTATGCACAATCATACCCAATATATAAATAGGTCGTGGTAAATCCAGATTGCGTGCCGCTTGACGCGCGAGCACCATCGCATCCACAACGCCGTAACAATATCCCCGCGGTGAAATTCGCAGTACTTCCACTTGGTTGCCACCCGCTTTCTTTCTCGGCAACGTTGCCGATGTAATTGCAGTCCTGTCTATTATACCTTTATTCGATAGGCGGAGCAAAGACAACCGGCAACCAGATAATAAAGGTGGTTCCTTCTCCACGTCTGGTCACAACCTCAACCGATCCATGGTGTTCCTCAATGATCCACTTGGCAATGGAAAGTCCCAGACCTATGCCCGGTGTAGCCCCGCGGGATTCATCTGCCCGATAGAAGCGATCAAAGATGAACGGCACTTCGTCCCGATCCATCCCAATACCGGTGTCGCTGATGCGTAGTCCTACCTGACCTTTGTACAATACAGCATCCAGGGTCACCGAGCCTTCCGGTGTGTATTTAAACGCATTTTCGATGAAAATAAACAACATCTGTTGCAGATAATCCTTGCTGCCGTTCACATAGATACCATTGAGTATTGACAGATCACCCGGACGCCAGTCCGCATGATGATCCAGAAATTGCGATCTACGCGCCACTTCCTGTACCAAGATCTGTAGAGGAATCGGATTGAGTTCAATTTTCTGGCCTGTATCCGCTCTCGCCAATGACAGCATGTCACTGATCAATCTGCTCATGCGCTTGCCTTCATCGGCCATGTCCTCCAACGCCTCGACGGACATCTGTCTTACCGTTTCTTCATCCAGATTCGGTCGGTCGGTTCCCTCCTGATCCCACAGCTTCTTCAGGAAGTCAACATTCCCGCGAATGGTCGTCAGCGGCGTACGCAGCTCATGCGATGCATCGGATACAAAGCGGCGCTGGGCAGCATTCGTCTCCTCCAACCCGCGGAAGGACAATTCTGTACGTTCAAGCATGTTATTCACCGTTTCGATCAAACGCCCAATCTCATCCTTCGGTCCTGCATATTGAATTCGTACACTCAAGTCATCCCCGGATTGAATCTGGTTCGCAGCATCAATGACATTCACAAGTGGACGCATCGACTTCCGAGCCAGTACGAGACCTGAGGTAATAGCCAAAGCCATCGCCACCAGCCAGCCAAATACCAAAATATTAAGAAGCGCTTCTAATAAGCGCTCCTGTGAACTTACGTTAGCTCCTACCTGAAGTATTCCACGTACCTCATTGGTTCCTTGAAGAGAAAGGGGAAGCTGATTCACCAGAAATGGTGTTCCATCCACATAGATTTTGGATATGCCACGCTTTTCAAGAATTTCATTGGATTTCAATACCGGAAACTGAATCTCCAGTTTCTTCATATTGCCAGAAATTATGCCTGAACGACTCTGATAATCCCAGAGTTGAATGTAAATTTGTGCCTCCTGAAGCTGGCTCTCTGTAAATGGGTCCAGATCCAACGACTGCGAAAGAGGATTTACACCAATTTGATCCGTAATCCGGGCACTTTTTACCTTCAATTGCTGTTCGACTTCCTGATAGGAGTTAAAGTATACAAAGGCATAGATTACAACGCCCCAAAAGATAAGCACGGCCGCCAAAATGCCAGAATACCATGCGGTTAGTCTTAACCGAATGGACATGTCAGGAGTCACCTCTCAGAATATAACCGGCTCCCCGGATGGTCTGGATTAGACGTTTGCCACCGTACTCTTCAGTCTTCTGTCTGAGCATGGCAATGTACACTTCAAGCACGTTAGACTCACCGCTGTAATCATAACCCCAGATTTTATCCATAATCAGATCGCGTGACAGTACCCGTCTTGGATTTTGCATAAACAAATTCAACAGTTCAAATTCCTTGGCGGTCAGTTCCAGGCGTTGCCCATCTCGCACCACTTCACGTGAGTCATTGTCCAGAATAATATCTTCATACATCAGACGATTGTCCGGTGTACCCGCGATATCTGACTTGCGGCGCAGTAATGCACGGACACGTGCCAATAATTCTTCCAACGCAAACGGCTTCACGAGATAGTCATCGGCCCCTGTGTCCAGTCCGGTCACCCGGCTCTGTACTTCATCCTTGGCCGTAAGCATCAGCACTGGCACTTTGCTGCCTGCTTCCCTCAATCTGCGACATACCTCAAATCCGTCAATCTGCGGCATCATCACATCCAGCACAACGATGTCCGGCTCTTTATCCATCAGTTTGCTGAGACCTTCAGCTCCATTGGAAGCGGTCTGTACCTCATATCCTTCAAAAGCCAGCCCGCGGCGGAGCATGGACACAATTTTTTCGTCATCATCCACAATCAAAATAGTTGAGCGCATGGTCTTTCTCCTTTATCCTAACGTTTTATCCCATTGTAACAGGCAGAAGCACAATCTGCATCTTCAAGTAAAAGTTCCATCCAAGCGTGCTCCATTGTTATCCCGTTAGTTCAGGGCAAAAAAAACGGAAGGGCCTTCAAACCCTTCCGTTCTGCCAATCGTTAACCCAATATTATGGTTGCTGCTGTTGTGTATCCGTTGTTTGTGAAGTATCAAAATCATTTTTGTTACCGATTTTGATTTTCAGATCCATTTTCTTACCGTCACGAACCACATTCAATGTCACTTCACTGCCGATTTCCTGTTTCTTGATAAAATCAATCAGATCCTGACTTGTGGCGTATGGCGTACCGTTGGCACCTGTGATGATGTCATATGCACGAAGATCTGCTTGGTAAGCCGGTGATTGGAAGATCGTGCTGGCTACGACAGAACCTTCGGTCACATCTGTTCCCATTTGTTTAGCGACTTCAGGCGTGAGAGCCATCAGAGATGCACCGATAAATGGTACTGGCTCTTTGGGAACTTCTTTGTTCTCTTTAAGATATTTAACCGCTTCAGAGATGACGCTTGACGGGATCGCAAAACCAATTCCCTGTGCATCTGCGCTTACTGCAACGTTCATCCCGATAACTTCTCCGTTCAGGTTAAGCAACGGACCACCGGAGTTACCCGGGTTAATGGAAGCATCCGTTTGCAGCAAGTGGCTATATTCACGTGTTTTACCTGTTTCTTCATCCGGAATGCTAATCGTACGTTCTTTGGCACTCAATACACCTGCTGTAACGGTGTGTTCGAACCCTTCAGGGTTACCAATAGCTACAAGCCATTCACCGACTTGCGTACTGTTGGAATCGCCCAATGGAGCTACAGGGAACGCATCGTCACCACTGTTTTTCTCAATTTTCAATACGGCTAAATCCAGATCGAAGCTGCTACCGAGCAGTTTCGCTTCATAAGGCTTGCTGTTGTTCTCCAGTGTAACCTGAATCACATCTGCACCCTGAACCACGTGCTGGTTCGTCAGGATATATCCTTCTTTGTCAAAAATAAATCCAGAGCCAATGCCCAGTGGGACTAACTGATTACTGCTTTGCTGTTGTTGTTGCTGGCTCTGGCCTTGATTACCTTCCGTTCCATTACCGAAGAAGTATTGGTACAACGGATCGCTTGTATTCGATCCACCTTGACCAGTACCTGTGCGTGAGGACTGCTTCGCGAGTGTTTCGATTTTGACGACTGCTGGACTTGTACTCGTTACTACGGAAGAAACATCTTCTTTGCCTGTTGGCAGTAACGACGCTGTCACATTGTTGCCTCCGCCTGTGTTCGTAGACGCTTCCTGTCCCGAGCTTTCATTGCCTGTGTTCGTAAGTGCCGTCTCCGGTGTGAACATGTTCGTTCTGTCGGCTGTGTACATGAGAACGGTAATGACCAGCATGCCGGCAATAAAGGAGAACAAAAGTGATCTTACGGAAGAACGCGGCTTGCGGTTATTATAATTCCAGTTGCCTTTGCCGCCATTCCCTTGATCTCCACCGTTACCTGAGGCGTTTCCGCCGCCTCCGGACGATCTTTTCGCTTGCTCGGATGGTTCACTGTTATAGTAAGTAGGTACGGGTCTCACCGGATCAGGTTTTGTAATCTCTACATTACCTTCTTCACGCTGATTATTGCTTCCCATGTGATTTGCTGTATCTTCCTGA
Source organism: Paenibacillus amylolyticus (assembly GCF_001570725.1). GTDB lineage: Bacteria > Bacillota > Bacilli > Paenibacillales > Paenibacillaceae > Paenibacillus > Paenibacillus amylolyticus_A. Next base: position 713,482 of record NZ_BCNV01000001.1, on the reverse strand, counting down.
TTCACGGACTGAAAAGGTCCATAAGAATAATAATAGGAGGATTCGTCCGTTCCGGAAGAATTCCGGTTCTCCGTTTGTTTGGTTTCGTTTTCCTCGTCTTGACGGTTCGATCTATAATTACGTTCGTCCATGCCTCTCTACCTCCCAATCTCTTATTCCCAAGAGATATTCTTTAACTGTCCTTATTTTGTACTTTAAACCTTAACCGTACCTTAAAAACAATTAAAAAGGAGATAAAAGCACGTAAGAATAGATTATTTTCCCCGTCATGACAGCATTTTACCCTTTCGTTTTCACCCAGCCCTGACGATGCGCATAGATAGCCAATTGTGTACGATCATCCATCTCGCATTTCATCAGCAGGTTGCTCACATGTGTTTTGACGGTTTTGATACTGATATGTAGTTCTTCTCCAATGTCTTTGTTGGTCTTTCCCTCTGCAATAAGCAACAGTACTTCCTTCTCCCGTTCAGTCAGACCTGATTCACTCTCTCTCGCTGTACGTTGCCTGATTCCCCGAGTTAAGGCCTGTGACACATCACCTGTCATCACAGGCATGCCTCTATAGGCCCCTTGAAGAGCATAGATCAGTTCTTCGGCAGAGACCGTCTTCAGGACATAACTGACCGCTCCGGCTTCAATCGCTTGAACAACAAGATCATCCTCTAGGAAACTCGTGAGCATCACAATCTTCATCCCCGGAAACTCAGTCATGATGGCTTGTGTCGCCTCAGCACCATTCATAACCGGCATCATCAGATCCATCAGGATCAGGTCCGGCATTTCACTATCATTTAACTTACGCAACTGATCAAGCGCATCCTGTCCATGGCCAGCTTCCCCCATCACATGAAAAGTAGGCTCCAGCATCAGATACGTTTTCAACCCCATTCGCACCATATCATGATCATCCACAATCATCACGTTTACTTTACCGCTCATTCCGTCTCCCCCTCTAGTTCACTCAGGAACGTTCGGGAATTTCGGGATGAATACCCGTACCGTTGTTCCCGCTCCCGGCTTTGATATAATCTGAACTTGCCCCCCAAGCTTCTCTGCCCGTTCACGCATGGTGGATAATCCATAAGACCCTGGACGCTCGGCTTGCTGCAAAAATCCCTGGCCATCATCGCTGATGCTCATGCTGATCTGATGTTCACTCTCCCGTATGGACAGACTGACCAGTCCTGCCTCTGCATGCTTCACGACATTGGCAACCGCCTCCTGAATAACAAGAAACAGCTGGTGCTCAATGGCATCCGAGATTCCGCCATCCAGTTCCAGCTCCTTCACACCTTTGAGACCATTCTGCCTGCAATAGTCGGGAAACCAGCTATCCAGTGCCGCGGTGAGATCACGCCCTTCCAACTCCACCGGTCGAAGTTGGGCAATCAGTCCTCGCATCTGACGTTGTGCAATATGTGACATCTGAATCAACTGGTCCAGTACTTTCCCGCCATGTTCCGGATTCATCTCCAGCAAACGCGGCAAGGATGAAGCCGACATATGCATGGCAAACAGCTGCTGGCTAACCGTGTCATGAAGATCCCTTGCCATTCGTTTGCGCTCTTCAATCACAGCCCGTTCCGAGGCTTGCTCCTTCTCAATGACTTCCTGCTCACCAAGGCGCTGAAGCAGTCTCATCTTTTTCTCAATTGAATCCATCATGACATTGAACTCCTGATATACACGACCGAACGAAGCATCATCCGCTTCAGGCATGCGCACCGCCAGATTGCCCTTGGACACTTTCAACATGTTGAGATCAAGCAAATCGATCTTGCGCTGAAGCCGCAAAGCAGCAATGTATCCGGTGATAACGGTGGCCAGCACAACAACGGCAACATAGGTCCATGCCCGCTGACGTCCAGCCCCCATCAATACCTCTCCATACAATAGATAGAATCCACCCAGCGTAATCAGACCGGTTAGCGCAAAATACATCATCAGTTCCCACTTATTGGCCTTGAGAATTGTTCGGATCATGCATTAACCCACCTTATTGACTTTGACGTCTCCGATAAACACACTTACAATAATCCGCACCTTTTTGCTGGCTTCACGATAATGAGCAGTTTCAGCTTGAGCACTACTTAGGAATCCGCCGCGTTTCTGGTTCAACAATGACATGTCTCCAATGAATGAATTCGTCGTCACTGTCACACCCAGATCCATATCCTCTGGTACAAATACTTTTACATCACCGATAAATGAAGAAATGACAATCTTCGTCTCCCCGTAAGGAATCTGTGCTTTGGTCAAATCAATCACGGTATCTCCGATAAAGGCCGAGATGTTCATCGGTTTTAGCGAGAACACTTCCTGTCCCATGTACAGATCTCCAATGAATGCTGATTTATTAATGGTATTTCCACTGCCATAATCTCCATAACCATTCCCGTAGCCATCGTCATAATGTTCTTCATATCCGGTATCACTGGAGTTATACGATTGATATTTCTTCTTATATTGATGCCCTTGTGAAGATGAATCCGTTGATCCTGTGAAATGAGGGCCATGTGAATCGTTCTTCTGTTCCTGTTTCGGTTTGCCAAATGTTTTCTCGAATTGTTCGTCAAACGAAGATGGCATCTCCAAATCCTCAGGGGACAACGGTTTATAAGGTTGCTCAGGTGCTGGAGGTGGCTGCATCTTGTCATGATGTTTCCGATCACGACGTCGCGGCCCAATCAGTACGAACAATCCTCCGCCAATCAGCATAACCGGAATCAGATAACGAATGAACTCCCCCATGGAGTAATCAATCCATCCCAGGTTGCGGGCAAGAAAGTATCCACCAATCGCCAGTACAATTACCGGTCCAATGAAGGCATAGCCCCCGTTGCGACGTATCTCGGAGATCCCTTTGACTCCCCACCAGATTAAAAATAACGGCCAATATGTTCTGAAAATATATCCTACATCAATGTCATATCCCAATTGTCTGAACAAGATCATCGCACCAATAGCAATAAGAGGTATGCCTACCCACCAGCGGTCACGCGTAGATCGTTTCATCGCTCATGTCTCCTTCGTCTGTATTATGTATCCAGTGTAACTCAGACAAGACAATGAGAACAGCGGCGGCAGATGGAAGTCTTCTCGGTCTCGAGACTGAGATGGGAGGATATATTTGTAAAAACTTCACATATGTAAAACACCCCGGAGCTGCTGCTCCAGGGTGCTGAATCATCATTTTAGTTAATGAATCTTCAATTATTTTTTGTATTTTGATGCTTTGCCTTGGCTTGTTTGGCCTGTGTTTTCTACACCAAACTCGGCATTGTATTTTTCATCAGGTGTTTGGAAATTATCTTGTACTTTGTGTTGAGCGGATTGCTTCACTTTAGCTGCTGCATTCTCTTCTCCAAACTCTGCATTGTACTTCTCGTTTGGCGTTTGGTACCCTTGTGATTTTTTAGCCACAACGAATCACCTCTCTCTTCATATTTACGCTGCATTGCTGCACCGCGGGGTTCGTCCCCAGTCAGTATTATGTGGAGAGAGCACTTCAGTTATTCATGTGACCATGTGAAATTATATGGCCTTGTCCAACCACGAATCCGGTACGGATTTGTACACATCGATCGCATCGGCCAACTCGCTGAGCATCTTTTCTGTGCACTTCCCAGCGCCTTGCCTGATCACCTGTACCTCCACATCCTTCTTGCCCCACTCTTTGTACACTTGCTTGGTTGTCGGGAAATACAGATCGATTTTATTGCCTTTGATCGCTGAACCGGTATCTGCAACAATGCCGTAACCATAGCCCGGAATGTACAGAATGGAACCCATCGGGAATAATTTCGGATCAGCCGCAATTGTGGAAACTGTTTCTTTATCACGACGTACTTTTACACCGGAATACGTAATTCCGTATTGAGGATGTTTTGGTCCTTTTCCTGTAGACTCCACACCTGCCGTATATCCCGTTGCTGTAACCTTTTGTGTACCCAGAATTTGTTCTGAACGCGGAGCAAGCACCGGCATAGACGGATCTGCCACTTGTTTCTCAGGAAGCTCAGGCCTTGGAATGACCATCGGTTGCGGTGACCACAATAAAGCCATATACACCATCGTTGTCAGCTGTGCCTCATCGCTGTATTGAACGCTGACCTGTTCCGGAGATTCCTGAATAGGCTTGCTATAAGTCTCAATAACCGGACCTTCAATGCTGCTGTTGCGACTCTCGATATGCAGTACTGCACTTTCCTCTTCAAATGTATACGCATCCGCCTGATCCAGTCCAATGATCATCCCGGCGAACATCACACAGCCAACCAGTAAACCCCGTATATGTTTTTTTTGAATTGAGAATTGCTTTTTCATTGTATAACCTCCCCCTCACTGCAAAGGTTTTCCAAAAAGCAATTAATCTATACTTTTCACAACAAACACGACGAAAAAACGCCTGAATAACATAGGTCAATCCCATGTCATTCAAGCGTTTTTCTGATTGATCAGCGCAACTTATGCACTGGTTATCTGATAGATCATTTGTTCATTTACACCAAACGTGTTGCAATTTCCTCTTTCAGTTGAGCGATAATCTCATCGAGCGGTTTCATGCCCAGATCGCCTTCTCCACGCTTACGCACGGATACCGCTTCTGCATTACGCTCATTCTCACCGACAACAAACATATAAGGCATTTTCTCCAGCTGTGCCTCACGGATTTTATATCCAAGCTTCTCATTCCGCAGATCGGCTTCAGCAGAGATTCCCGCACGTTTCAACTTCGCTTCCACTTCACGCGCATAATCGTCGAAGTTTCCAGATACCGGGATCACTTTCGCCTGAACCGGAGACAACCACAGCGGGAAAGCTCCTGCAAAGTTCTCCAGCAAGAATGCTGTGAAACGTTCCATTGTACTAATTACACCGCGGTGAATAACGACTGGACGATGTTTCTGTCCGTCATCTCCCACATATTCAAGTTCAAAGCGCTCAGGCAACAGGAAGTCCAGTTGGACTGTAGACAATGTCTCTTCTTTGCCCAGTGCTGTTTTGATCTGTACATCCAGTTTCGGACCGTAGAACGCCGCTTCACCTTCAGCTTCATAGAATGGAAGGTCAAGTTCTTCCACAACTTCACGCAGCATGCGTTGAGACATTTCCCACATCTCGTCGTTTTGGAAGTATTTCTCGGTATCCTTCGGATCGCGATAGGACAGACGGAAACGGTATTCGTTGATACCGAAATCTTTGTACACCGTTTGAATCAATTCGATAACACGAGCAAACTCTTCTTTGATCTGATCTGGGCGTGCAAAAATGTGTGAGTCGTTCAGTGTCATTGCACGTACACGGTGCAAACCTGTTAGCGCCCCCGACATTTCGTAACGGTGCATCATGCCAAGCTCGGCAATCCGGATTGGCAGATCACGGTAGCTGTGCATGCTGGACTTGTACACCATCATATGGTGAGGACAGTTCATTGGACGGAGAACGAGTTCCTCGTTATCCATAACCATTTTCGGGAACATATCTTCCTGGTAGTGCTCCCAGTGTCCGGATGTTTTGTACAATTCCACGTTACCCAGCACCGGTGTGTATACATGCTGGTATCCAAGACTTTCTTCCAGATCCACAATATAACGTTCCAGAGTACGGCGCAGCTTCGCACCATTAGGCAACCAGATTGGCAGGCCTTGTCCGACCAGTTGGGAGAATGTGAACATTTCGAGCTCTTTACCCAGCTTGCGGTGATCCCGTTTGCGAGCTTCTTCAAGGAAGTGCAAATGCTCGTCCAGCTGTGCTTTTTTCACAAAAGCCGTACCATAGATACGTTGAAGCATTTTGTTTTTGCTATCTCCACGCCAGTAAGCACCCGCGACATTCATCAGTTTGAACACTTTGATTTTGCTAGTCGATGGTACGTGAGGACCACGACACAAGTCGAAGAATTCGCCTTGCTCATAAATCGTAATCACGCTGTCTTCTGGCAAGTCACGAATCAACTCAAGTTTGTACGGATCGCCTACTTCTTCGAACGTTTTGATCGCGTCCTCGCGGCTAACTTCCTTACGTACAATTGGCAAGTTCTCGTTCACAATACGTTCCATTTCCTTCTCGATCTTTTGCAGATCTTCAGGATTGAGCGCATGTTCAAGGTCCATATCATAGTAGAAACCATCTTCAATGACAGGACCGATACCAAGGCGTACCTCTTGGTTACCATATAAACGTTTCACTGCTTGAGCCATCAAGTGAGCTGTACTATGACGCATCACTTCAAGGCCTTCTGGTGAATCCAGAGTTACGATCTCCACCAAAGCTCCCTCATGAAGCGTTGTGGACAAGTCCACCACGATACCATCCAGCTTGCCGGCTACGGCATTTTTGCGCAATCCACTGCTAATCGAAGCGGCTACGTCCTCAATAGTGCTGCCATCTGCGTACTCACGTACCGAACCATCCGGTAATTTAATGTTCACTGCCATTTGTCTCATTCCTCCTGTAAATGTAACCTTCGTGTCCAGATATTCATGGACTGATTATCTATTGCTATTCCAGTCAGTATGCAAAGGAACGCAAAAAACACCCGTCCCGGCAAAGGGACGAGTGACATATACTCGTGGTTCCACCCTAATTCAGCTGATTCATTCCTATGCGGAAATACAGCCCTCATTGGCATGTCGATAACGGGCATGACCCGGCAGATCCTTACTCGCGGATAATCCCCAATAAAGGCGACATTTTAACTCCACTTTCAAAATTGCAGCTACAAAGGGGTAAACCATACGTGATATCCGGAGGAAATTTCAGCCAAGGTTCCTCTCTCTGCACCGATCTTGCGTGTGGTTGTTGTCTTTGTCAACGCTTTTGGTTCAATGGTTCACATGAAAAAATCATGGATCAACAGTTATTATAATTGCCGAGATCACTTGCGTCAAGACCTGTCAACAATCCTGAACGCAGTACTTCACATTCCGGGCAATGATGACATATTTGCACCTTGTCTTCAAAGATCTGGCATATGGTCGAGATGATCGGCAAATCCGGGGTGCGTGTATGCAATATGACTTTCTCTGGAGAGATCGAAATGAGTGTACTTACAATCATATCTTCAATATCCATCTCCAATTCTAGACCCGGCATCTCTACGACGACCTGCTCATCCTTTTGCACAGGTAACAGATTAAGTCCGGCATCAAGCACCTGAAATTCATGCATTCCCTTGTGCACAAGATGGACCAGAGGTACTTTGGCTTCCTGAAAAAACACAAAATATTTTAACAGCCCCATAAACTCTTCATACTGCCGATCCATCCAGAATTCATCCAGCGCATACTCCACTAATTCCTGAAGCTCCTGCTTATATGGACGTATGCGGAAATTGATAATGCCTTCAAGATGAAAAAAATGAACATCCTCCAGATCCTGACGCAATCCACTGGCCAACGTAGTACGGCGGCGTTCCCGAAGTCCGGGTTGATCCAGATCACCATTTAATAGTAGAGGCATACATATCCGATTAACCTTTTCCACCTCGTGCTCATCCATGACAGAACATGCCTTGGCAATCATATCCTCCACCATGTTCCGTTCTTGTGTCTCCATAATGAAGTCAGCGAGTCCAAGGGAGAGCAGATCACTGATCCGGGGAAGCCATTGCTGGAAGTCTTCGTGATTCTCATTCCCTCTGCATACCCAGGTTGCTCTTCCATCATTATGTTTGAAGGTGAGCCGAAATCCTCTTTTACTTATATGTAAACCTTTGGTTTTTTCCTTGACACAACGATAAAATTGATCTGCTTCCTCTTGCCCCGATACATCGGTCCATACAGCGAACAGTTCCACAAGAATCACTCCTTTCCTTCCTGTTCAAAGTATATGGCAAGGCTGATGGGGATATACGAAGCGGATTGATGGAAAGCGTGTCATGATTTCTCAGTATATTATGAAGAGGTTTGGAGTTAAGACAAAAATGTGTTATTATTTTAATAACAGTATGTTTCACGGAAAAGGAGGGAAGCCAAAATGAGACAACAACCTAGAATACTCCACTACACCATTATTATCATTTTGTGCGTTTTCCAAGCCTTGTGCTTCCCTATTCCGATGCAGTCCGAGTCTGCCGTTGGGGTGTCTGTTGACGCAACTTCCAATAAGGAAGTGTTGCTACAAATACCCGAATCCCAGCAGAAACCTGTTATTCGCAAATATCCACAAGTCATGTCCAAGCTGATTGCGGTTACGCATAATAAGCCTGTCTTTCTTGTCCTCGCATTGTTATTGATGCTGCGAATCCCTACAACGGGTCTGTCCTTTAAACCGTGGTATTGTCTGTTCAAACGCAGATTATTTCTGCTGCCTATTAAGTTTACCAGCATGTATGTATCCCTCACCCCAATGGCACCAAAATACGTGAACGCTCTTCACTAGCCGTTACGACGTATTTACAGGTTGCTTTTGCATGGAGACACCTCTGTATTTAAGACGGTGTTCTTGTGCATAACTTATAACCCTTTTAGCACACGTTAGATAAACGAATGTTTATGACAGTACCTATTTTTGTTGTACCCACACCGACAAATTCAAATCATATGGCTGTGTCAGGAATTTCTGGCTCTGTTTACCCGCATCATTTGATGTTCCTTTGAGCAGCAGATTATTCATTTTCGGGAAATAAGCCTGTCTTCTGTGGCCAGCCCCTAATTATAAGGAGGCAACAATCCATGGATGTACGCGAAACAGACTTGCCGGGAATCGGCAAAAAATTTCAGATTGAAACAAGCAGCGGTGATAAAATCGTCATTATTATTCACGATGACGGTCGCCGGGAAATGTACCACTTCGAGTATGATGATCCCGATCAAAGTATCTCGATGATTACGCTTGACGATTACGAAGCACGACAGATTGCTGCTATTGTTGGCGGATTGACTTACAAACCGAAGCAGCTTGAAAATATTGAAGTAACGTTTGACGACCTCATTATCGAGTGGTACAAAATCGAAGCATCCTTCGGATGTATCGGTAAATCCATTGGTGAATTGGACGTACGTCAAAACTCTGGGGCAACGGTGATCGCCGTTGTAGAGAAAAATCACAAAAAACATATCAGCCCAGGTCCGGAGGTAGTTATCAGTGCAGAATCCACGGTGGTAGCCGTTGGCGAACGCAATCAGCAGAAACTGTTTAAATCCCTCCTCCTGACTGGAAGGGGGTAAATAGATGGATCATCTGATATTCGAAGTAGGTCTGGCCCTTGTGCTCATTGCGGCAGCCGGCCTTTTATCGGCAAAACTAAGATTTTCGGTCGTTCCATTTTATATTCTGATCGGTATGGCCGTTGGCCCACATGCCATGAAAATCTGGCATCTGGACTTCCGTTTCATTGAAAGTCAGCCTTTTATTGATTTTATGGGTCGGATCGGTATTCTGTTCCTGCTCTTCTACCTTGGACTTGAATTCTCGGTAGGTCGTTTAATTAAATCGGGCCGCTCTATTGCAGTTGGCGGCTCGATCTACATCGGAATTAACTTTACGTTGGGATTATTATTTGGTTTTATGTCCGGCTTCCCGGCTGCAGAAGCACTCATTATCGCAGGTATAACCACCATCTCTTCCAGTGCCATTGTAGCTAAGGTACTCGTCGATTTGAAACGAACGGCCAATCCGGAGACAGAGATGATACTGGGAATTATTATGTTCGAAGATGTATTCCTCGCTGTATATATCTCGATCTTGTCCGGACTTGTGCTCAGTGATTCATCCTCCATCGGAGGCGTCTTCATGTCCGCTCTCATTGCCCTCGGATTCATGCTTATCGTGATTATCCTTGGACGTAAAGCAACACCGCTCTTAAACAAATTGCTAAAAATTCGATCGAATGAGCTATTCTCTCTCGTTGTATTCGGAGCCTTGTTCCTGGTAGCCGGTTTCTCTGAAACCATTCATGTCGCCGAAGCGATCGGTGCATTGCTGGTTGGACTGGTGCTTGCTGAAACAGAACATGCGAAACGGATTGAGCACTTGATTCTGCCGTTCCGTGACTTCTTCGGAGCAATCTTCTTCTTCAGCTTCGGATTGTCCATTGATCCGTTGTCCCTGGGTGGCGAAGCCGTATGGCTGGCTCTGATTGCAGTTGTTATTACATTGTTCGGTAACTTCCTGGCAGGCATGCTGGCTGGACGCAGTGCAGGACTATCTCCCAAAGCATCGGCCAATATTGGTTTAACCATTGTGTCACGGGGTGAATTCTCCATCATCTTGGCCAACATGGGTAAAGCCGGTGGACTGTTACCAATGATTCAACCGTTTGCCGCGTTGTATGTACTGATTCTGGCCATTCTGGGTCCTTTATTAACGAAAGAGTCCAAACATGTATTCCGTTTATTGGATAAAATATTCAAGTTCAAAGATAATCGGAAAAAGAAAGAAGAACCGAAGGTTCTGCAGAAAGAAGGATAATTCTTATGTCTGTACAGAACAGACATAATATCGTACTTCGCGGCTCTACGCCGATCTTTCTGTGATTAACCCAGGGAGAATGGCTCGAAAGCCGCACAAAGGAGGCTGACCTATGAAAGCACCTCTGATATCGGCTAATCCGGTGCCAAACACCGCCAAGACCAGAATATCTTCTACCCGCCGCTGGTTAAATTTGTTGCTTGTGATTGCGGGCGGAATTCTGGCCTCCGTGGGACTTGAATTGTTCTTACACCCCAATAAGATCATTATTGGAGGCATTACAGGCATTTCCTCACTGTTCGCCCACTGGACCGAAATGAGGATTGGATTGTTCCTATTTTTATTCAATGTTCCGTTTATATTTCTGTCCTACAAGATTGTGCAGAAGAAATTTGTACTGGTAACTGTTCTAGGTCTGGTTGTCTTTTCGATCGGTGCCATTGTGCTTCATCCCATGCCGCCACTTGTAGAGCACCCGCTGGCTGCCGCCATGTTTGGCGGATTATGCCTCGGACTCGGAATTGGGCTTGTCGTGCGGTATGGTGGGACACTGGATACGCTGGAAATCGGTGATCCTTCTTCCCGTCCACCTGAACGTGTATTTAGCGGGAAACGGATGCTTATCGAAAAAATAATCATGCTGCTTAACTTGTTGATACTGACAGCCGCTGGTGTTGTCTTTGGTTGGGACCAAGCGATGTATTCCGTAATCGCCTATCTTATAGCTTATGAAATGGTGTACATTGCGTTCAGGGGATTCTCTTCCAAGCGCAAAATATGCATTTTGACTACGCAAAGCTCTCAAGTTGAAAAAGCTGTACGCAAACGGCTGCGCCGTGAACCTGGAACGCTGGAAGCAGCTTCTGACTCAACACAACTCGCTATGGCGGAAGGATGGATCAAACAGATCCCGGGTGCACTTTATTATGAGGTACACGTGCTGGAGATGATCTGGTTGAAGTCCATTGTGCGTCACATTGATCCACATGCGGGCATTGTGACAAATCCGGAAAAATAATAGCTCATGTAAGTTGAACTAAAGATACTTACACTGACACTACGATGACAGAACAACCTTCCAATCGCTGTTATCCCCAGATTTTTTCTATTCCCTTTTCTCAAGGGAAAAATCCGGGGATAAAGGCGAACGCTTCGCTTTTTCAGGTTTTTTCTGCCCTCTTCGTTATCGTGTAATTTTAATTCAACTTACAAAAAACGCTCTCTTCCCCTATGGATGGACAGTATTGTCCACCAAGGTCAGAGAGCGTTTTTTGTTATCAGACTTAATAGTGATTATAGTTCAACGATAGCTTTGACTACATGTGAATCTGGCAAAAGCCATTGGTCCATTGCAGAAGGTAATTCATCAAAATCCACACGGTGTGTAATATAACCATCCATGCTTAATTTCTTTTGACGCAAGGTCGACAGGACATGTTCAAAATCTGCTCGGGTTGCGTTTCGACTGCCCAGGATGCTCATCTCCCGTTTGTGAAACTCAGGATCATGAAAGGTAATATCCGCTTTTACCAGTCCTACAAAAATGAGCTGACCACTATGCGCCACATATTGAATGGCTTCATTCATGGAGTTCACGTTACCGGTTGCGTCAAAAACAGCCGTAGCATAGTCACCTCCGGTGATTTCAGCCACTTGTTCTACAGTACGCTCATTGGCCTGAACCAGATCATCCGCTCCAGCCCAAGCCCGGCTAAGCTCCAACCTGTCCAGATTACGATCAACGGCAATAACACGTGCTCCCGCCTGTTTGGCGAATGCCATCACGCCAAGTCCAATGGGGCCAGCTCCAATCACAACCACATGCTCACCAAGCTTGATTCCTGCTCTCCTGACGGCATGGGCACCAATGCTTAATGGTTCTACCATCGCTGTCTCATCCAGTGTCAAACCTTCTGCTGAGAGCAGATGTGAGACAGGCACGCTGATTCTTTCTCTCATGCCTCCGTCGAGGTGCACACCCATGACCTGCATGGACACACAGCAATTACTTTTTCCACTACGACATGCAATACAATGACCACAGTGCAGATACGGAATAACGCTTACCTGATCCCCTGGCTGTAGCCCTGCATCGTTCGGACCGATCTCTTCAATAACAGCCGCCAGTTCATGACCGAGTACGCGAGGATAGGTAAAGAATGGCTGATTGCCTTTGTACGCATGCAGATCCGTACCACAGATCCCAATCCGTCGAATGGCAACCAATGCCTCTCCTTCTGCTCGTTCCGGTTGAGGCAGGTCTTGGAGCTCTAAACGGTCTATTTCTTCACATACAACGGCTCTCATCATTGTTCCCCCTTGGATGCTTCTGATGGCATGTTGCTATACTCAGTATTATATTCAGGACGTCCGCTTGACCACGTCTCATTATGCAATGGTGCCAGAATGCGCAGCACTTCCTCCAGCAGACTCTGATCTATCGGTTCTTCTATCCACGTTGCGTTATTGATGATATTGCGTTGGTTGGCACTGCTCACCAGTGTTGTGGGAATTTGTTCATTCGCCGTCGAGAATTGAACAGCCAGCTTAGCAATATCACTGCCTTGTTCTGCACAGAAGCGGGCAGCCTTCAAGCAGAGCTGTTTCACCCGTTCATCTGCCGGATGCCAGGCAGGAGCACCTCGGGTACTTAACAAGCCCATAGAAAGAGGCGAAGCATTAACAAGGCCAATTTCTTTCTTTTCCAACAAAGGTAACAACGATAATAATGAGGTATCATTCAATGAATAATGGCAATACGATATAATGGCATCCGCATCGATCTGTGGCAGAACCTTCTCGAACAACGGTAAAGGCAATCCGCATATCCCCGCCTGACGAATAACACCCTGATCTTTCAGCCGCAGCAACGTTGGAAAAGCTTCTTCTACAATAATCTCTGCTGGTACAAATTCAATATCATGCAGGAATAAAATGTCAATATAGTCCGTATGCAGTCGATTCAGACTCTCTTGCACACTATTCAGAATCCGCTGACGTGAAAAATCAAACTCACTTTCCCCATACCGTCCGGCTTTGGTGGATAAAATATACGAACTGCGCGGCAAGCTACGAATGGCTTCACCCAGCACCGTCTCTGCCTTCGTCAGTCCGTAGTAAGGTGAAACGTCTATGTAATTCATCCCCGCATCTACGGCAGCATGAACAGTACGAACCCCTTCGTCCCGGTCAATGTCACGAAATACTGAACCGAGTGAGGATGCTCCAAAGCTCAATACAGGTACGTCCAGTTCCGTCTTGCCAAGTATTCTTCTCTTCATCGGTTTAACCCCTTCCAGCGTGTCTGACTACACAAGTTCCCTTTCATTGTAACAGTTCAATTTCAATATAAAATATCGCCAATTGCGTAACATGTACTGTTTAATGACCTCAATCCGCAGAATAAAATCAAAAAAGCCCGCCGTCTCTCCAAACGGAGTAGTCGGCAGGCTTGGCTTCATAATTACTTATCTAACGATCAGTGTTTATGGAGAGTATTGAATTAATTATAATTAGTTCTGCATTACGAAATCTTCATGCACGGAATTCTCTTCGTCGAACATGCGCACGATGTCATATCGCGTGTTACGTTGTGCCGGAATATAACCGGACTCCCGAATCAAACGGAGAATGGATTCAATGTTAACTTTATATGTTGCACCAGCAGCAGATACAACGTTCTCTTCAATCATCGTGCTACCGAAGTCATTACAGCCAAATTCAAGCGACTTCTTACCGATCTCAGGACCCATGGTTACCCAAGAGGATTGTATATTCTTGATATTATCCAGCACCAGTCGGCTGATGGCTACAGTCTTCAAGTACTCTTCCGGCGTCTGACGCTCCAGCTTGAGGTTTGTATTATCCGGTTGGAAAGTCCAAGGAATGAACGCCAAGAAACCTTCGGAGTCATATTTGTTCGCAATACATTCGTCCTGAGCTTCACGTACACGGAGCAAGTGCAATGCACGCTCTTCCATCGATTCACCAAGACCGATAACCATTGTTGCCGTGGTGTTCATGCCGATACGGTGTGCCGTTTGCATCACGTCCATCCAATCCCGCCATGAACCTTTCAAGCGGCTGATTTTCCGGCGTGTGCGGTCATCCAGAATTTCAGCACCACCACCAGGCAGGGAATCCAGTCCAGCTTCGTGAATGGCACGAACAACCTCTTCCAATGTAAGACCATCGGATACTTCAACCATTTTCATAATCTCAGCTGGTGAGAACGAGTGCATCGTGATATTCGGGAACCGCTCCTTGATGGCTTTCAACAGGTCTGTGTAATAGCTGAAAGGCAGGTTCGGATTCGTTCCGCCTTGCATCAGAATCTCGGTACCATTCACATCTTCCGTTTCCTGAATCTTCTGGAAAATAACTTCATCCGGAAGCACGTAACCTTCATCCGAACCAGGTCTGCGATAGAAAGCACAAAAACGGCAGTACACATCACACACGTTCGTGTAGTTGACGTTACGCCCAATTACAAATGTTCTGTATGGTTCAGGGTGCATGCGTTTCATAATAACATTAGCAGCTGCCCCGATTTTGTCCACTTCATTCGATTCAAATAGCTCAATCGTGTCTTCCAAGTCCAAACGTTCGCCCCGAAGGGCTTTATCTAAGATACGGTCTACCGTACTCATCGTAAAAAAGCCTCCCTCATGAAGAGAAATTATATAACGATCCGTCCCAACTTGTTCAAGAGAAGCAAGTTCTGGTGGCAACATCGTATTTCTGTACTCCACATATCGTAACACAGGTTACATGTGAAAAAAAGCACCTTATGTACAGGTGCTTTAAAAATAAGTAAAAATTTTTACATATGGAATCAAATTTATTCGATATTAAACGATACGCATAGGCGTATTCGGGTACCCTTCTTTTCTAGGATTCCTGAAGTGCTTGTTCCAAATCTACAATCAGATCTTCGATATCTTCCAGACCCACAGAGAAACGCAGCAACCCGTCTGTAATACCTCGGTCACGGCGAACCTCAGCCGGCATTGCCGCATGAGACATCATCGCTGGGTAAGACAAAATACTCTCCACAGCTCCCAAGCTTACAGCAACAATGGGTAGCTTCACCCGGTTAAGGACTGCTTTTGCCCGATCACCTGAACCAACGTCAAACGAAACGACAGCTCCATATCCTGTTGACTGACGCTCATGTGCCTCGCGGCCCGGATGATCCTCCAGCCCTGGATAAAAGACAGCGGTAATATCACTGCGCTCATTAAGCCAAGCTGCCAGTTTGGCTGTGCTCTGTTCACTGTGAGCCATGCGAGCCCCCAAGGTTTTCATGCCGCGCATCAGAAGCCAGGATTCTTGTGCACCAAGTACAGTTCCGAGTCCATTTTGCAACTGTTTCAGTTGTACGCCAAGTGATTCCGTGCGAGCAACGGCTAACCCTGCCAGTACGTCACTGTGACCTCCGAGAAACTTCGTAGCACTATGTACGACGATATCCACACCAAGCTCAATTGGACGCTGATAGTAAGGTGTCATAAAAGTGTTATCCAGAATCGTGATCAGGTCATGTTCCTTCGACCAGTCAGTCACAGCAGCGATATCCGTGATTCGCAGTGTCGGGTTGGACGGTGTTTCCATATAAACTGCCTTGGTGTTCGGCTTGAGCGCCGCTTTTACTTCATCTATATTGGTCATGTCTACAAAGGTCGTCTCGATCTGCATACGGCTCAATATGGAAGTAAGCAAACGATACGTACCTCCATATACATCTTCCGTTACAATCATGTGATCCCCTGCGGAGAACATCATGAACACGCTGGATATCGCGGCCATTCCCGATGAATAGGCGAATCCTCGTGCTCCACCCTCCAGCAGTGTGATGTAATCTTCCAAAGCCTGACGTGTCGGATTACCTGAACGACTGTAATCATGTTGAGGTGGATTGAAAATATCAAAATGATGGAACGTCGAAGCTTGATAGATCGGTACACTTGAGGCTCCAGTTGTTTTGTCGATCTCATCACCGAAATGAAGCAATTTGGTATCAAATTTCAACTCGGAATTTGGCTTGTTATTGGACTCACTCATGAGTGCACGCCTCCTTCCACTTCCTGTTGTGCAGCTGTCAGAGCATTGCCGAGATCTGCAATCAGATCATCTGCATGTTCAATACCCACGGAGAATCGAAGCAGACGGTCATCCACACCTACGGCGTCACGAATTTCAAGCGGTATATCCGCATGCGTTTGTACCGCCGGGTAAGTCATAAGTGATTCTACGCCACCAAGACTTTCGGCAAAAGCGATCAGTTTGATATGACGCAGCAATGGTTCAACATAACGTGCATCCTTCACTTTGAAAGAGAAGATACCTGTGTTACCCGTGGATTGTTTATTCTGAACTTCATACCCCGGATGATCCGACAAGCCTGGATGATATACTTCACCCACTGCCGGATGCTCAAGCAAGTATTTGGCAATGGTAAGCGCATTGTACTCGTGACGCTCCATGCGAAGAGCCAGCGTTTTCATGCCTTTCATCAACTGGTAGGAGTCACTTGGAGACAACACCGCCCCAATTGAATTATGCAGGAACGCCATTTCCGCAGATAACGCCTCACCCTTAGTTATGATTAATCCGGCTAGCACATCATTGTGTCCGCCCAGATATTTGGTAGCACTATGAATGATGATATCGGCACCCAGTTCAATCGGACGTTGGAAAAATGGAGTCAACAACGTGTTGTCAACAATTGTCAACACGTTGTAACTTTTCGCCCAGGAAGCGACAGCTTCAACATCGGTAATCATCATCAGTGGATTGGTTGGTGTCTCGATGAATACAGCTTTTGTATTCGGCTGACGAACATTCTCCAGTGCTGCAAGGTCATTCGTGTCCACATAACTTGCAGTTACGCCGAAACGGGACAAGATGCGTTCAAGCAGACGATAGGTTCCGCCATACAGATCCAGCGATACAATCAGATGATCCCCTTGACCAAACATGGCAAAGATGGTTTGCAGCGCGGCCATACCCGAGCTACAGGCGAACCCTGCATCACCGGACTCCAGCGCGGCGGCTGCTTCTTCCAACACTTTGCGTGTTGGGTTGGTCGTACGAATATAATCAAACCCCGTGCTTTGTCCAAGCTTCGGGTGGCGAAACGCAGTGGATTGATAGATCGGAAAGTTAATGGCGCCTGTTACCGGTTCATTGATGGACCCAATTTGTGCTAAGCGGCTTTCGATTTTCAACTTGTTGTTGTCTTCCATTGCTGCATCCTCCTGTAATCTCGATTAGATTTGCGGGCCAATATCGTAAGGTGTTTCTTGATACACATAGTAATTGAGCCAATTAGAGAATAATAAGTTGGCATGAGCGCGCCAAGTAGCCGGTGGCACACGGGAAGGATCATCATTCGGATAATAATGTCTAGGCAGCGCGATATCCAACCCTTTCGCTGCATCCCGGTCATACTCCCACTTTAATGAGAAGGGGTCATACTCGGCATGTCCTGTGGCAAAAATCTGTTTGCCGTCTTTGGTAGCAACCAGGAAAATACCGGCTTCTTCGGATTCAGCCAAAATCTCTAAATTCTCATTCTTTTCAATATCTTCACGTCTCACTTCCGTATGACGGGAATGTGGAACGTTGAATACTTCATCGAATCCACGCAACAACGGAACATGAGGCTTGTTGATCGTATGCGGGAAGACGCCAAAACACTTTTCATCAAGCGCAACCTTGGGTACGTCAAAATGATGGTACAAACCTGCCTGGGAAGCCCAACATATGTGCAGAGTTGAAGTCACATTGGTTTTGGTCCATTCGAAGATCTCCTGGATTTCATTCCAATAGTTCACGTCTTCGAAATCCATCTGTTCCACAGGGGCACCCGTAATGATCATGCCATCGAAACGACGATGCTCAATCTCATCGAAGGTTTTATAGAACAAATCCAAATACTCCTGTGACGTATTCTTCGACGTATGGGATTTCGGATGCACCAGAACGACATCCACCTGAATGGGTGTGTTTCCCACCAGACGAAGCAATTGTGTTTCGGTCGTTTCCTTCGTAGGCATCAGGTTTAATATAGCGATACGGAGTGGACGAATATCCTGCTTGTATGCAGAAGTTTCATCCATGACGAAGATATTCTCTCCTTCAAGTACTTCTTTTGCTGGTAGAGTATCGGGTATTTTGATTGGCATGGTAAGTCTAACTCCTCCTTGTGCATAAATAGATGCAGCCACCGCTGGCTTGATGTCTTCACATCAATACAGTTATAGGCTGCCATGAGCTTGTCTCCAAACATTGAATTGAAGTTCCATCCAAAGTTACGACAATCTCAAGTTCCTTAGCGAAAATCACTGCTGAGAAGTCGGGGCATATGACAAAGACCTTCCTCGGATTTCGAGAAAGGTCATATGTAAATAGATATGCGCCTCTCTCATCTCTCAGTTACAACAGTGTCACTCGGACACTTGGTCGCTGCAAGAATTAGCACCGTGCGGTATACCGCCGGTTGCCGGGTTTCATCGGGCCAGTCCCTCCACCTACTCTTGATAAGATTTCGCTGTATTAAGTTGTAATTTAATATGGTTCACCGTCTACTTTATTACATTAATGCCATCACGTCAAGTTGCAGTTCTACGTCTGCATTCCAGATCGGAACCGTTCATCATCCGTTGTCATACACTGCCTCAGGGCGCGAAATAGACACATTTTTGCGCTTGAAAGCACCTTGTACCAGCGGTATACTAAACAAGGTGTTATAAACCCTTATGTGAGAGGTGACATATTAAATGGATGGCGACCCGAGGCCTGACTGGCAGCCGAATTCCGACAAACTGCATAGAGAATTGACATCAGCATGCCGGCAGCGGGACGTGACTTCCGTTTGATTATATAGTGAACGCAGCCCTGATCTCCAGGCTCCGCTGCCGACCGGCTGATTTGTTCTTTTTGCGCCCATAATGATAATATCCGCCAGGTTGGCGGGTGCAGAAGGAGTAGATTAACAATGAAAATCCGGTTGGTTAACAACGGTGTATTTATTCCGGTGGACGACATTCAGCAGGCGCTGACTCCACCAGCGGAAGGATTTTACTGGATTGATGCGGACGTAGATGATTTGGCGGTGCTTCAGCCGCTGTTCTTGATGCATGATCTGGCAGTGGAAGACTGTCTCAGTGATGAAGAACAACGTCCGAAGATTGAAATTTATGAGAACCATTACTTTATTGTGATTAATAGCATTCGTTTCGATGATGAAGAGATATTTCTACGTGCGGTGAACTTGTTCCTCGGCAGACATTTCATCATTAGTGTTACGAAGCAGAAGGTCAGCGAATTGCGCACACTGAAACCCATCCTGTGGGAACAGGAAATCAGCACACCGGATCGTCTGCTCTACTTGCTGGTTGACTTGATTGTTGATAATTATTTCACCGTAGGTGACCGAATTGAAGCTCGGATCGAGAAGCTTGAGGAAGACATTCTGATGCACACCAAAAAGTCACATCTGAATGAAATCATCGGGCTGCGCAGTGAGATTCTGTGGCTGAAGAAAGTGCTCGGACCTCAGAAAGAGGTTATTAACACACTGAACAAAAAAGATCTGCGTCTCATTGATGATCAGCTGCAAAAGTATTTCAGTGACATCTATGAGAATGCTGTAAAAATATCTGAAACCTTTGAAACATATCGCGACCTGATGGGCAACTTACGAGAAGCCTACCAATCCAGTATTGCGAATCGGGCGAATGAGATCATGCGTGTGTTTACCGCCATTACCACAGTCTTCATGCCGCTGACGGTCATTACCGGTATCTACGGCATGAACTTTACGAATATGCCAGAGCTTAACTGGAAATACAGCTATTTTGTTGTGATTGGCCTGATGGTCACACTGGGCCTGAGCATGTTCTTCATTTTCCGCAAAAAAGACTGGGTATGAACTAGAATGAAATGAAATAACAAAGACGAAGCGCTCCTGTGGGAGAAACGCCTCGTCTTTTTTTCATTTCCTTCACCTAACCTACATTCTGCTCTGTCTCTGCATGCCGACGAAAGCGGATTCGAATCATGCGCAGTCTTTCATAGACCTGCTCCAGACTGCCTCCGTCGGGCTTCTCTCCTCCATATACCTTATGTAATACTGGCTTCAGGAACGTATCTCCCAGCTCCTCATACGCACTCCATACGGCCTCTTGTTCGTTCTCTGGCATCACTGCCAGCTCCACATCCAGAAGACAATCGGTATCATAACCTTCGAGATCCAGTGTCTCTAACAGCTCAATCAACTCACGTCGGGATAATCCAGATCGATGAACAATCTCCTCTAACGTATATCCTTCCTTCATACCCTCAAGCACTTGCTTGCGCGTGGTGAACTTGTCGAGTTCCTGCTTGTACTTCTGCTCTCTCTGCTTATATAACCAGCTCTCATACTCTTCTTCCTTCAGTGCCGTGTATACCCAGTCCAGCGGGAATGTCGTTGAACGCTCCAACCCATTCGTAATCTCCATCCACTCTGTACCATACTCGTTTGCTTTGCTCTCCCCTACGCCGGGCAGTTGCATGAGTTCATCCATCGACTGCGGAACGAAGGCACTGATTAAACGCAGCAGGCGGTTCGTTGCAATAAAATATGGTGCCTTCCGATCAGATACAGCTCTCTTCCTGCGCCATGTGCACAGATCCGTGTATAACTGCTCATTGCCGTATACTTCACTGTAACAATGGAGCCGCTGTCCACCATAACTGCGTGACTTCAGTTCATCATTCTCGTGAAATAAACCCTGCAACTGCGGTCGGTACCCCTCACTCATCTGTATGGCAAGCTGATGACGGTAGATATGAAGCAGCTCCTCCCAAGAGGTCCCTTCGTACCAGATGCTGTCCTCACGCTCTCCTTCCTCGTAGCAACTCCATCCCAGCTGCCAGCTATCATCCTCTTCCCCAATCCATAGCTGCGCATATTCTGCATTCTGATCTGACAATCTGGACAATCTGTTCATGAAAATGACTTCCATTTTCCGTTCCCTCCCTTTCACATTTCAGCCTATACGGGTTAGTTATGCTACCTACAGGCGCACAAAAAAAACACCTCTCCTGCAAAATCCATGCAAGAGAGGTGCTTCCTCATTAACCGTGCTATGCTGTTGCCCATATCATACCACAATGGTAAAATTCGTCAATCCCTTATTGTTCTACTTGTTCAACGCCAATTTGGCAAGCGCCAGTGAACCGCACAGCCCTGCATTGTCGCCAAGTCCTGGTGAAACAACATACTGGTCAATATCAGATTGAAGTGCCGGATGCTGAACGTATCCTGCAAGCAACTCCTGCAGTTTGCTGCGAACCATCGGGAACAAATGCTCCTGCTTCATTACCCCGCCACCCATTACGATTTTCTGCGGTGAGAGTATCAGAACATAGTTCATCAGTGCATGTGCAAGGTAATGCGCCTCGATCTCCCATGCTTTATGATCTGCTGGCAGTTCATAAGCCGGTTGCTCCCAACGTTTGTTAATGGCCGGTCCTGCTGCAAGACCTTCGAGGCAGTCACCATGGTATGGACAGAAACCCTCGTATGTATCCTCCGGATGTCTGCGTACAATGATATGTCCCATCTCTGGATGTGACAATCCATGGACCATTTTACCGCCAACCACAGCACCTGCACCAATGCCTGTACCCACAGTGATATACAGACAGCTCTCAAGACCTTGTGCAGCGCCCCAGGTTGCTTCTCCAAGTGCCGCACCATTCACATCCGTATCAAATGTCATCGGTACATCAAAATGCTCCTTGAGCTTGCCAATGACGTTATACTGTCCCCAATGTGGTTTCGGTGTTGTTGTGATATAACCATACGTTGGGCTTCCTTCAATCGGATCAATCGGGCCAAATGAACCTACGCCCAGAGCTTCAATGCCTTTGCCTTCAAAAAACGAAATCACTTGAGCCATTGTCTCTTCCGGTGTCGTCGTGGGAAAACTTACGCGTTCCAGAACTTCTCCATTTTCCGTGCCAATACCACATACAAATTTCGTTCCGCCTGCTTCAATTGCGCCTAAGATCGTCATGTTAGTCACACTCCCAAGTTAGTTTAAAAAGGAATTGATATTGCTTTACTTGATGACACTATAATTACCCTGCTACTTAATCTCCAGCTTGGACAATCGTTTCATTAACGTCTGCCTCCAGCTGTCTGACAGCGCAGGAATGGCCAGTAACGCCTGAATACCTTCGGCATTTTCTTTCCCCTGATGCATAATTCGATTGGCTTCAAGAACCGTCATTGATGTAGGATCGGTGCTGATCCGTCGAAATATCGACGAAGGCCTTACCTCCCCTTCTTGCAGTACACGAAAGTAAAAGCCCGTATGCCCACTCTCCTGAAAATAAACAGGAAGTTCCTTATAGTCATACCTCGCACCCAGCTTGAAGCAAGGTTGTCTGGGCTGACTGACCTGCACCGTGGCTTCGCCCAAC
Source organism: Paenibacillus amylolyticus (assembly GCF_001570725.1). Lineage (GTDB taxonomy): Bacteria > Bacillota > Bacilli > Paenibacillales > Paenibacillaceae > Paenibacillus > Paenibacillus amylolyticus_A. The sequence continues at coordinate 690,583 of NZ_BCNV01000001.1, read as the reverse complement.
TCGTACACATCACCAATCCGTACGTCTTCTTCGGCACAGCCTTCAACCGTCAGATTTTCTCCACAAGCTCCCCAGTCCAGCTTGCGATTCATCAGCTGTTCCAACGCCGGATACCGACTGTAATCGTATACACAAACGGCCTTATCAGGTCCGCCATGATGCACCAGATCCGCCTGGGCATCCCCTGTCATTCCAGAGAATGACAGGAAAACCGCGTCGGTTACAGGATGTTTCACAATGCCGCTCATCACTTCACGCTTCTGTCCAGAGAGCGGCTGCGGCAGACCTACATTAATAGTCAGAACTGCTGTGTTGCCTCCCCCTGGCTTTCGATCAGATGTGAGTGTCATTTGCATCATCCCTCCCATAATTACTTTCTTTTAACGCACAGAGCCACCAAATACCAGTGCGTTACTCAAGAGCCGGCCTGGTGAAGTTAGCATTTTGCCCCCGGCATACATGCCCGAGGATGCACCGCCATCCAGATTCATGGCCTGTTTGGCACCAAGCTTCTGCATCACCGCTGCCCACTCCTTGACTGTCGCTCCGGAAACGGTAGCCAGCATGACAGAACCATCCGCCATGATGGCGATACCACTTCTGGCACCGGATGCAGTAAGAATCTTGGCATCCTTGAAACCTTCGCTCGTCGGATTAACAGCTACCTTACCGTCTTTTACCAGACGTGGTCCTGCTCCAACAGCCGTCACTACATCTTGCCAAGGGATCTCTTTGCCTGCGGCGTTCGTATACTTATAATTCATTTCTACGGTTGAACCAACGGTGAAACGGTCCGAAGAAGACTTCTGATTACCTGTGAACACCAATACCGAGCCATTCTTAGGAATCGCTACATTCGTATTGGGTACTTTTTTGGTCACGACGCCATTTTCCATGACAACCGCAGTTCCACCTTTGAACCCGACTGTAGCACCTCTTTCAGGTGTATAAAGCATCGTAATGCTCGCGTTCGCTGAAGGTGTTCGATTAATAAAGGTTGCATACCAACTGCGTGATTTGCCTTTCGTATCTGTCACTTTACCTGTCAGGCTCACCTGAAGTGAATCCATGATCGCCGAGCCGTCTTCCTTAAATCCGATGGATGTTCCATATCTACCAATATGTATGACCTTACCATTTGCTATTAACATGCCATATGGATCTGGTGCTCCGTTATATGCTTCAAAAAATGCTCCGTTAATGGCTGCTTGTGCGCCATAAGCTTTCACTATCGACGGCAATGTTGCCGTTTGGCCCACTTGCTTCTTCGCGAGTCCCACCGTAACGGGTGTTCCCTTCGGAATCGTAACCGTCTGTACGGTAAAATTACGTCCTGCTGCTTTTACTTTCTGCACTTTGGTGCTAATTGCTGCTTTGGCATCTGCTGTCTGTGGCGCACTTACTGCTCCCGAAAGAATTACGGGCAAGGCCAGGACGAGGGCCATAGCCCCTGTCCACCACTTTTTACCTGTTCGTACGTTCTTCATGTTGCTCACCCTATTGCCACTCCCATCCAAGAGCCAAGGCTCTTCATCTCAAGTTGTTCAAACTTGTCCATCACCATATCCGGATCAAGACGCAATTCACAGATATCCAGCGCACAGGCAACCGGAACAGCACAATGAATCTCTGCCAGTTTGCGGGACAGATGAAGCATGTCCAGATCATTCTCAATCTTGTTACGCACCGAAGGGGTCAGTTTATCCATGTTGCTCAAAATCCCTTCAATGGAGCCGTATTCCTGTACAAGCTTCAACGCTGTTTTCTCACCAATTCCCCGTACTCCAGGATAATTGTCGCTGGCGTCTCCCATCAGACCCTTCATGTCAATCACTTGACGAGGTGTCAGTTGTTTCTCTGCCATGAGCGTTTCAGGGTTGTACACCATGTAGTTGCCATGGCCTTTTTTCATAATAATGATACTTGTGCGGTCATTAATCAGTTGCAGCATGTCGTGGTCACCCGTCAGTACCATAACATTCATATCTGTCTCTTCGGTGTAATACTTAGCAAGCGTTCCGATGCAATCGTCGGCTTCGAATCCTTGTGCACCTATATTCGGAATACCCAGGCTATCCATCACTTCACGAATCAGGGCAAACTGGGGAATCAGGTCATCCGGAGCTTCGGCCCGGTTGCCTTTGTAAGCTGCGTATTCTTCACCGCGGAACGTCTTACCGCCCATATCCCAACAACATACGACATGACTTGGCCCAAAAGTCTGAACCGCATCCCAGAAATAACGGATAAATCCGTAGACTGCGTTGGTAGGCAATCCTGCCTTTGTACGTCTGATATATCCGCTTGCAGATGTCGCATAAAAAGCACGGAACAACACCGCCATACCGTCTACCAGCAACAAAGTAGGTTCATTACGTTGATTCACTTGAATTTGTTCTCTCCTGTCCTGATTCTATAGAAATTAAACTAAAGTATATTTACACTTACCATTCCGATGACAGAACAACCTTCTGATCGCTGTTATCCCCAGATTTTTTTGATTCCCTTTTCCAAAGGGGGAAAATCCGGGGATAAAGGCGAACGCTCCACTTCTTCAGGTTCTTTCTGTCCTCTCCATTTTCGTGTAAATGTTTAGTTCAATTTCTATAGCAAATAAAATATCGAATTAATTCTATCATTATAGCATAGTTCCGCCAACCATCGATCAGCCAAAAAAGCCCTGAATTTTGAACAATTCAAGGCTGATATTCAGCGCGTTTATGCGTTATTCCATTCCTGCTCATACGTTTCTTCCTTGAATCCAACCGTCACCTTTTCTCCATCCGTAACGATCGGACGTTTGATCAGACGACCATTGGAAGCCAACAAACGAATCTGTTCATCAGCGGACATGCCCGGAAGCTTGTCCTTCAATTGTTGTTCTTTGTACACTTCCCCGCTCGTATTAAAGAACTTCTTCACTTCCAATCCGCTCTTTTGGATTAGTTCTGTTAGTTCAACTTCTGATGGCGGTGTGTCAAAAATAGGGATCAGCTCCAGCTCATGGCCTTGCGCTTCAAGCCATTTCACAGCTTTGCGGCATGTGCCGCATTTGGCATATTGATATACTTTTAAGTTACTCATGTATGTGTTCCTCCAAATGCTCCGGTATCGACTTCTCGCTTCCCTTGGTTTGCTTCGCAAATCCAAAAGTCGCTCCAAATCGATACCATTGCCATGTAATTTTACTGACTTTTGCGAATGAGATCAAAACACATTCGCTATATTTTTTGGATCAAGACCTTACAGCTTTAATCTCTTAAAAAGCTTTAAAAGATTTGAAATCTTAAAAGATTTAACATGAAACTGCTAAACATCAATACATTAAACCATACAACCATAAGGATTAGCCTACGGCATGTTGTTCGGGTTCATGAAGCATCCCTCACACAAGTTAGCCAGTCAGCGTTACTCCCAGCAGGACGAGCCCATGCAGGTACCTGTGAAACAGGGTTTAGAACTAAACGCCCCGGCGCAGCTTCCTACAGTTCTTCTCTGGGAGCTGCCTCATCATTCAAACGCTGCTCCAGCGCAGCCATATCTGCTGGAAAAGGGGCCTGGAACGTTATACGTTCCTGTAGAATGGGATGTTCGAACGTCAGCTCACAGGCATGCAAGGCCTGGCGTTCGATCCAGCTGTCCCTTTCATCCCGAACAGCTATGGTCTGCTCATCGATCTCGTGCACAGGTAGTGTCTTGTACATCCGGTCACCGATCAACGGGCAGCCGATGGAAGTCATATGTACCCTGATCTGATGGGTTCTGCCACTTTCCAGCTTAAGACTTACTGCACTGGCGCTGCCTTCTGCCCAACGTGTTAAGGTCGTGTACAACGTTCTTGCAGCGTAGCCATCAGGTGTAACGATTCTGCGATGCGGCTCTTCAGGATCACGATCAATCGGACCATCCACTGCGCCCTCTTTCGGAACAGGGCTTCCGTGTACAAGCGCAATATATTTCTTATCCACCGTTCCCGCAATCATCTGTTCAGACACATGCTGATGCACATAAGGGTTCTTGGCTATTGCGAGCACACCTGACGTTTCCTGATCAAGTCGATGAATCGGTCTGAACCGGAAGCGTTCGCCCTTGGTTTTCCAGTAATGAACAACGCCATTTGCCAAAGTACCCGTATAATGTCCATGTGTCGGATGAACGATGATGCCCGCATCCTTGTTGACAATAAGCAAGTGCTCATCTTCATACAGAACAGTAAAGGGAATAGGTTCAGGCAAAATATCATCCGATTCCTCTTGCTCCATCCGAACTTCAACGACATCACCCGCAGCTACCTTGACGCTAATATACACGCGCTCTCCATTTAACATGACACCTTGTTCGGTCAGCTTGATTTTGGACAAAAGCTTGCGCGACACCAGCAGCCGGCGCTGAAGCACGGTCTTCAGCAGCCAGCCATCTTCTTGCTCGGTCACCGTGTAGACAATGGGCGAATAGTAGTGGCTCATTCTTTGCGGCGGAAGACTTTTTTGCTCCGCACATATTCAATATCCGCCACCTGTTGTCTCGCGTTGGCCGTCCGTGCAACCACGAAGAAATAATCAGACAGTCGGTTTAGATACCGTCGTACAGACGGATTAATATCTGTATGTTGTCCAAGTGTTACGGTGCGACGCTCTGCACGGCGACATACCGTACGGCACACATGTAGAGCAGAGGATAGCTGACTGCCACCAGGAATAATGAATCGTTCCACTTTTGGATTCTCAGCATCATACTGGTCGATCCATTGTTCCAGACGCGTGACCATTTCATCTCTTACCTTATATTTGGTTTCACTAATCTTAACGAAAGCCAGATCGGACCCACAATCGAATAGTTCCTGCTGAACTTCCAGCAGATGTTCACGCAGATCTTCGAATTCTCCCTGAGCAGAGTCAATAAGGCTGATCGCCTGACCGACAAAACAGTTCAGTTCATCAATCGTGCCATACGCCTCAACTCGATCATCATCCTTGATGACACGTCCACCGATGACCGAAGTCTGTCCTTCGTCACCTGTTCGTGTATATATACCCATTGTTATCCCTCCAATTGTTATTATAATAATGAATACGGGAATGCCATTTTTTCAGAAACCAGTCTATCGCTTTACACGTATATAAGAATTGGTGTGCTCTGCCGAGTATACGACAAATCTTTGGAAACCAAAAGTAAAGGAGACGATTATGCAAAACTGGATAACCGATTTCATGGAACAATACGGCTACATAGGCATTGCACTCATTATTGCTCTTGAGAACGTATTTCCCCCGATTCCATCCGAAATCATCTTGCCGTTTGGCGGGTTCATGACCACCTATACCAGTCTCACCCTTCCAGGTGTAATTATTGCCGCTACCATCGGCTCCGTCCTTGGTGCAGTGTTACTCTATGGTATCGGACTCCTCATTGACGTCGAACGCCTTGAGAAAATTGTGGAACGCTGGGGACATGTTCTGCGCATCAAAAAAGAAGATATTCACCGTGTCGATGCATGGTTTGACAAATATGGCATGTGGACCGTATTGTTCTGTCGAATGGTTCCCCTCGTCCGTAGTCTCATCTCCATTCCTGCAGGCATGTCCAACATGAAATTTGGTTTATTCCTTCTCTTTACAACCATTGGTACACTGATCTGGAATGTCATTCTTGTCTCCGTTGGCGCTGCACTTGGCGCATCATGGGAGAGCATTTTACACTTTATGGACGTTTATTCCATTGTAGTGTACGTCATTCTGGCCATCATTGTCATCGGATGTATCATCTGGTGGATCAGACGTAGCAAAAAGCAGAAATAAAAAAAGGATAGACTTCATAAATAAAGCCTCCTTGCCACCATGATCGTGGTCGAGGAGGCTTCTTCATATCACCCGTTTATGTCATCTCGTTACCGTTCGTCTTCATACCGCATTTCCTGACTTTTCAGATCAATAGCCAGACCGGATACCAGCATGTACATCTTTTCAGCATGGATCTGCAGCATCCGGTTAACCGAGGCCATTCTTGCTGTAAATATCCGTTCTTCCTCGGTAGGATGCAATGTACCATGCATTTCATTGGTAATCACAAGCAACTTCCCCTGATAAGACAACAACGCATCGAGCAAAAGCTGAGTCTCTGAACGCTGATGATTCAGATCATCTGTTGCCCTGAAACCGGCAGCCATCCATGAGGTCAGACTGTCTACAATTACAATGCGCTGATCCGCCAAAAACAGATTGGATTCCCGATTAATCTGGGTGATCACCTCTGTCAGTTGCTGACCGTTCCCGGCATGAATGGCACGATAATGAGCGGATGGCAATTCGGGAATAACGGGATCATGATCACCAGTGGATAAATATACGCCCTCCCGGCTAATCCCGGCTGCGTAATTGAGGGCAAACCGGGTTTTACCACTACCTATGCCGCCTGTGACCGTAATCAACAATCCGCTTCCCTCCTTCCATAGCCATTCTGTATTTTCTTTACTCTGTCAGCGCCTTCAGCACTTTCTTGGATTCTTCGACATTGGACGTGGACACCGGAATGGTGGCGAACAAATTACTCGCAGCATATTCTACATCTTTAAACATCTTCATGTCTTCGAGCGGAATGCCGTAAAGATGTGATTCCTGCTTGAGATCTGAACCGTCATCTCCCTCACCTTTCTCCACCAATACACCGCCTTCAAATACACCCCGCTCAAACTTCTTCGGATCAAAGGTATCATCCAGCGGAATGTTGGAGCCATTGCTTCCATATTGTTTCATGTCGGCTTCAGGCAAAATGAAGATATCATGTCCACCAGCCGCATACTCTACCATAATTTTCTGAACATCATACATCGCACTGGTGATCACTTCCACCTTGGGTTCCTCGCCCAATTTTTGTTGCAAATTAGCCTGCAACTGCTCTGAGATTACAGATGGATTTCCTTGGTTATCAATGATGAAAATGGAAAAACCATCTTTACCACCACAACCCGCAAGCAGAAAAACGATAGAAATGATCGCAGTAAGCCCCCAAAATCTCTTCATTCCAGTTCCCCCTTTAGTCTCCTACGTCCAATATATCACAATTGTTCCACGCAAAAAAATAACCTGTCTTATCAGGGGATCACCCTTGCTATGCACACAAAAAAGAAGACCCTCTCAGGTCTTCCTTCTAACGCAATAAAATGAAACGTTTCAATCCAGCGAAAACGTTATTTTCCTTTAATCGGGTTAGCCTTCATGTATTCATTAATCTTTAAATCCAGCAAACTGCTGATTTCAATTACAATATCGGATGTGAATGATTTCTCTTCGAGGAAGATCTGTTCCATCTTGCGACGAAGCATATGAATCTCATCTTCCAAGGAAATGTCATGCAAAGATGCGTTATCAGGTTTCACCGACCATCGGTCGCCATGATCGCCTTCTGCCAGATAGTGCCCACGATTAGTCGGTAAATCATATTCAACACAAAACAAAGCCAACCCCTCCTTGGAAAAATGGTTTCCAAATATATGAAAACTTATTTCAAATTGAAATTATATCACAATATTTTGTAAAAGAAAGTTATTTTTTTCCAATAATACAATGCCACAGTTTTTCTATACTTCTATTTTAGTATTAACCCTCTTTTTGCACTTTGTAAACAAAGTTTCCGATTCGTTCCAATGCTTCATTCAATTGGGTTACAGAAGTAGCATACGAGCAGCGCAAGAAGCCTTCACCTTGAGGTCCAAAAACATTGCCGGGAACAGCAGCAACTTTATTCTCGGTTAACAATCGCTCAGCAAACAGATCGGAACTCATGCCCGTCTTTTGAATACTCGGGAATGCATAGAATGCGCCTTGAGGTTCATGACAATCAAGTCCAATATCCCGGAATCCCTGCACAATCAAACGTCTGCGCTGATTATACGATTCTACCATTCGGTCCTTCTCACCCAAACCGTTCGTCAATGCTTCAAGCGCAGCAACCTGACCCATGGCCGGTGCACACATTACCGTATACTGATGGATTTTGAGCATGGCTGCAATAAGCTCAGGATGACCACACATGTACCCGATCCGCCAACCTGTCATTGCAAAAGCCTTGGAAAATCCGCTTACGAGAATGGTCCGCTCCTTCATGTCAGGAATAGCTGCAAAGCTAACATGTTTTTGCGTATACGTCAATTCAGCGTAAATTTCATCAGCGATCACAATCAGATCATGCTTTTTGATCACTTCAGCAATAGGCAGCCACTCTTCATACGTCATGATGGCTCCTGTAGGATTACTCGGATAACACAGAATAACCACTTTTGACTTCGGTGTGATGCCAGCTTCAAGTGCTTCGGCCGTTAACTTGAACTGATCTTTCGCATAAGTTTCAACACCGACGGGTATACCGCCACCGATGGAGGCGATTGGTGAATAAGCCACGTACGAAGGTTCAGGAATAAGAATCTCGTCGCCAGGTACGATTAATGCACGCAAAGCAAGGTCAATTGCTTCACTGCCACCCACGGTAACAATAATCTCATCCTTGGGATCATATTTAGTATCAAACTGAGTATCGAGATAATCGCTGATGGCTTCTCTCAGCTTCGGCATGCCTGCGTTGGATGTGTAGCTGGTCATACCTCTTTCCAGCGAGTATACACAGGCTTCACGCATATGCCAAGGTGTAACAAAATCGGGTTCACCCACACCCAATGTGATAATATCCTTGTTGTCTCCAACCAGATCAAAAAATTTGCGAATTCCGGATGGAGGTATCTGCTGCACGAGGGGTGCCAGATAAGATGTCATTTTCTTGTTGTTCCCGGTTGTCTGTTCATTCACTATCATGACACATCTTCCTTTACGGCGAGATCATGAGACGGTTGTCTTCCTGATGGTCTTCAAAGATAATCCCGTCCTGCTTATATTTTTTAAGAATAAAATTCGTTTTGGTTGAAAGTACAGAGTCAATCGGAGACAGTTTCTCCGACACAAAGTTAGCGACTTCACGCAGGTTACCACCTTCTACTTCAACGAGCAGATCGTATGCACCTGACATGAGATATACGGATTTCACTTGCGGATAGAGATAAATGCGTTCGGCAATCCCTTCAAAGCCACGACCACGCTCCGGCGTGATCTGCACCTCAATCAGGGCCGTTACTTTCTCATCATCTATTTTGCTCCAGTTCACGACGGTTGCGTATTTCACGATGACGTGGTCTTGTTCAAGCTGTGCCACGGCGTTCTTGATCTTGTCTTCCGACTCCCCCAGCAGCGTCGACAGCAGTGCGGGAGTCCTTCTCGCGTCTTCCTTCAGCAGATCCAGCACTTTTAATTGCAGATCGTTCAAATCTTTCATGGTTTTCCCTCCAGCGTCATCCAGGTTCCTGAAAATGAATTAATACTTATATTACATGAATTTAACGTTGATGCAAAGACAAAAGACCGCCTGCCCTGAATTCAGGCAAGCGGTGGTATGGTCTTGGTTAGCCAAGTGCTTCAAACCTCATTTCCACAGGTTACATGTAATAAGGGTTACCGTAATTCGGCTGATGCTGAGGCACATTAGGAGCTTGGCTATATGAACTGTTCTGCGTATTCTTCTCCTGGATGAATTGCTGACACTTCTGTTGCGTCTGGTGTGCAGACTGAATTTGCTTGTCCACATCCTGACGAAGTGCCTTGGAAGAGACAGAATACATGTTGTTTTGCTGCATCAGATTGAACAGTTCCCCTTGTAATCTCAGGGTGTCATTTGTTAAATCTGTGAACATTCGACGTGTCATGGGGCAGGAAGCTTCCGTTGTCGCAGTCGTATATTCGCGCGAGGTTCGTCTTAAATCTGCAAGAATCGACTTCAGCAGATCCTGCTCCTGCATAAAAGCGCCATTAGATGATAAAGATTGAGAATACATGCGTTTTCCTCCTATACAGTTAGAATTGACTTCGATTACTGAACTTGCGCTGGGGCAAGAGATTGATGTTGCTGCAGCGCATTGACAAGGGTATTCAGATGCTGTTCATGTGAGCGAACATAATGATTCAGTGCCTGTTGAATTTGTGGGTTATGTGTGATGGAAGCGGTGGCTGCACACTGCTTAATCAGCAGCTCTTCATTGGTAATCGAGTCCGCAATGTAGTTCAATTCCTTGGGACTCAACGCTTGCATAGCTTGATTCTGCATGTTTCGATGGCCTCCTCGGCATAAAGTTTATGCGCAATTATTGTTAGCCCGGTCACACAAAAGTATACAAATTTAAAATCATAAAGGAGATGTTTCTAATGGATCTGGTCTATGGCACACCGTTCTGGCCTTCCACTTTTAATTCAACGTTTAATTATCCTGCTCTTCGAGAAGACATCTCGTGTGACTGCCTCATCATTGGCGGTGGTATGGGGGGCGCTCTGACTTCGAAACTGCTCTCAGAGAAAGGTGTTAACACGGTTGTTATTGATAAGCGAGATATTGCCCAAGGTAGCAGCTCTGCCAATACAGGTCTTTTGCAATACACGAATGACAAGACCCTAACCTCATGTATTCATACCTTTGGTGAAGCCAAAGGCGTACGTTTTTATGAACTTTGCCGGGAAGCCATGAAACAACTTACTCAGATTGCAGGTACTCTGGATACGGATCCTTGGTTTATTCCACGAACAAGTCTTTGCTTTGCAAGCAGTGAAGATGATGTGAGTCTATTGGAGGAAGAATATCAAACGCTGAAGCACTACGGCTTTGAAGCCGAACTGTGGAATGCCGACAAAATCAAAACACATTTCCCCTTCAGTAAACCAGCTGCACTGTATACACTGGGAGATGCGGAAGTGAACCCCTATCGATTCGTTCATGCCTTATTTGAATCAGCCAATAAGCTTGGGGCCCGAATCTATGGTCAGACCGAAATGATACACTGTGAATACGATGAAGATGGTGTAGTATGCCACACTTCTAACGGTAAGATCCGTGCCAGCAAAGTCATATTTGCTGCCGGTTACGAGACACAGGATATCAAAAAGGATCGCGGAGCCTATCTGAAAACGACCTATGCGATTGCTACCAAGCCGCTACCTGATCTTAAGGAATGGTATGAGTACAGCATGATTTGGGAGACCGCACGCCCCTATTTGTATATGCGAACAACTCCGGATGGAAGAATCATCGCAGGTGGTTTGGATGAAGAAATACCTCGGGAGGATCAACGTGAAATTCGGGCAAAACACCGGGGAGATACACTTCTGGAAGAGGTCCGTTCCTATTTCCCTTTAGATGGTCTTGCAGTCGATTATGCCTGGGGTGCCGTGTTTGGTAATACGAATGATGGTCTGCCACTGATCGGTACACATCCCGATTATCCGCATTCTTACTTTGTGGAAGGCTATGGAGGCAACGGGACGGTGTACAGTATGATTGCTGCTTCCCTGATTACAGATGCCATAACTGGCAAGCAGAACCCTGATATGGATCTATTCTCACTCACACGTACAAGTAAACCATCTCCCGTATAACATCCGATTTGAGCTGTATATAAGCTATGCATGCGTTATAAATAATTAAGGGTACAGTGCCAGGAAAGTGATCTCTTTCCCGGATCTGTACCCTTTTGGTTACGAACCCCCGATATATTGACTGTCCTCTAAGCCGAGGGCTCCTGACCTTCCGTTCGGTTCAATAATCTGTGCATAAAGATCCAGCCGATTAACGGAAAAGCACCTAGGACAATAATAAGCCAGGTTAACATGCGTAGAGACGGAGCATTCATGACCGTTACAATAAATACGGCCAATCCAAAAAGCCTGCCGAGCATCAGGCATAATTCTCTCAAAACGACAAGTTCAACCCTTTTCTCCACATTTTCGCCACTCGTGCCCATCATGTCGAATCCCGCTGATATCATTGGCAATACATATAGTGGCATTGCAACAGCACTCCCAATCCCCATGATTAACAGCGTACCAAAGGTGACTTTCCAGAGTAGAGGAAGGAGCACAAGCAGAAGAATCAGGGCTCCGATGAACATACCTCTTGATCTATACTGCGGTTTAAACCATTTCCCCGCTGCCCAATAACTTACAAGTGCCACGGCTGAGGTGATGAGTGAAAACTGTCCCAATTTGTACTCCTGTGCTGTAGCCACGTAGACAAGCAGTGCAATCAGAAAGGCAAAGACACCCTCACGAGCGCCCTGAGCGAATAAACCCAAAGCCAAGGTTCTCCAGGGACTATCCGGTTTGGATATCTGTGTCCAAGGCTCCGACCAACGGTATGTACCGCTTACCTTTCTTTTTTTGAGAAAAAAACTAAAGACTACCGCTATGACATAAATGACGAGTGATATTGTAAATATAAAGCGATATCCTGTGTTGTCTGTCATTCGGGTAATAACCAGACCAGAGAACCATGGACCTATAATTCCTGTCATTGAGCCAAGTAACCCCACCCAGCCATTAAATAGATCCCTGTTTGCCCGATCCGTTATTTCAAAATACACGACATTAAACGCGATCCAGAATAGCCCAAGCGAACAACCCAGTAGTATGCCTAGAGGCCAAATCCAGTCTACAGCGTTGGAACCCGCCCAGAGGACAATCATATAGAAAAGGCCAGACAGCGCAGTACCTAGACGTAATGCACTCATTTTATTGTGTTCCTTGACCCATTTGCCAGCCAGCCAGAACGTGAGTCCAATAGCCAGTTGCTGACTGATGGTGAACCAACCCAACATGGCATAATCCGGACGGCTTTTCCACAGAAACACATTCAAAAAGGTTCCCGACAATGCTCCAGCTAACGCAAACAATCCATTCACGCCCAAAAGCAGAATGGATTGTCGGCCTAAAGTAATCTTCATCTGCTCCTCCTTTATCCACCTGAAATGAACTGTACACAGGTAGGTCTCAGGGTTAACGTGCCCCAAGCAGGAGGAAAACATGATGAATCTTCAGGATTGCTTTGAAATTAGTTTAAATCTTCGGAAATGCTTATTTCTGCGCACTTAGATTCTGAATCAGACGTAGACGGTCATCCTCAGACAGACTGTATTGAACTTGGAAACATCCAGAGCACACATAGGTTAGCACCTTGAATGGTGTTGACAATAGTGACCCTTCACCTGAAGCAGCGTTAGCAACTGGTGTGAAGTTATCCTGTGTTGCGGCTTGTGTACCTGCGAGAATCATGAATTCACGGCAATTCGGGCACTCTGGTACTTCTTCCTGATGATCAAGTTGCTGCTGTACACCTTGTTCATACTGAAACAGATCATTACCTTCATCTGCGTATTTGGTTAACGTTCGTAACTCCGGCAATTTGAGTTCGACTTCATCCCCCCACAGATCAGAAAGATCCGTAGTCTGTTTCTCGTTCGTTACATCGTCTACATCATAGATGTCGTCCTCAGCTTCATCGTTCTCTTCATCATCGATGTTAATGTTCAACGTACGGTATCCTTTTAACTCATTGTGGCAATAAGGACACTCTTCTTCAGGACCGAGCTCCTCATCCCATACAATCTCCGTCTGACACCAAGGACATACTGTTGTTTCCATATTGATCAACCTTTCTCTTTCATATAATCATGTATTCATTACATAGATGACACCGATGGCAAAAAAAACAATCGATGCCGCAAACAGAATCCGTATCAGTATTTTCATGACCGGTCCCCCTAGATAATGCTCGCGCCAATAACAAACGACAACGAGACGGAAATAATCATGGATATCAATCCGACAGCTCGGTTATCCGCTTCGATCTCCTTATCAATGGAGAATACGGGTGTGAGGAATTCGAACAAAAAATAGGCAACGAGCAAAAGAATAAATCCGACAAACGACCACGTCATGGCTTCATACACCGAAGATTTAGCCTGTATGCAGAAACGCAGTACGTTGCAGATCCCGAAAATCTTGCCTCCAGTGGCCATCGCAACGGCCACATTGCCCTTCTTGATCTCCGTCCAGCATTTATATTTGGTCACCAGTTCGAAGCAAGCCAGAAATACAAGCAGCTCCATAATCGCTACCGAGAAAAAACCGAGCACCATCCCCAAGGGATGAGACAGCAATTGGTCAATGCTTTCTTTCACGCACCGTTCCCCTCTCCCCATCTGCGACCTTCATGCATAAGGCCGCAGAATATCATTGATTCATGGTCCGGCTATTCCAATTCTGCGACGGTCACACCGTTTCCGCCTTCTCCGTAATTGCCCAGCCGGTAACTTTTAATATGTTTATGCTTACGCAGGTAATCCTGAATACCGGAACGCAAAATTCCTGTACCTTTACCGTGAATTATATAAACTTGGCCCAGGTTGGCGAGGAAAGCTTCATCAATGAAACGGTCTGTCTCCATCAGGGCTTCTTCCAGGTTGGTACCACGCAGATCCAGTTCACTCTTCACGTTGTCATCACGCGTGCGCTTCATGCCAGTTACCGGTTTCTGCTTCGGTTTGGCTGCGGGAGCCGATTGCTGCAGTTCCAGGTCATCCAGGGATACTTTCATTTTCATGATCCCCAGCTGCACCATCGCATCTTTGCTACCAGACATCTCCACAACATGACCTTTTTGATTCAAACTATAGACAAGCACTTCATCACCAGGACCGATGGCACGCGTCTTCGGTGCTGTTGCCGTCTTTTTGACAGTCTTCCGGCGCTTCTCCGGTTCAGCTTCATCCAGCTGTTTGCGAGCGGCAATAAGTTTGTGCTCCTTAACAGAAGCCCCTTCTTCCATAGCCAACAGACGAAGATCTGCGATAATCTTCTCCGCTTCGGCACGAGCCTTGTCCACAATGCTGCGTGCATCCTCTTCTGCTTTTTCAATCCGGCGATCACGCTGCTGTTCCAGCTTCTCCAGTTCCGTCTCATGACGACTGCGTAATTTCTCCATGTCCTGGCGCAAGCTCTCGGCCTTCTCACGCTCTTGTTCAGCCGTAAGACGGTTCTCTTCAAGAGAAGCAATCATGTGCTCGATCCGTTGATCTTCTTCCTTCACTTCGCCACGGGCGTAGTCGAGAATGTAACCCGGCAGTCCCAGTCGCTCTGCAATGGCAAATGCATTACTTCGTCCAGGTACACCCACCAGAAGGCGATATGTCGGACTCAGTGTATTAATGTCAAATTCCATGCTGGCATTAATGACACCTTTGCGCTCATATGCGTATGCTTTCAGTTCACTGTAGTGGGTGGTTGCAACCATGCGACATCCCGTCCGGTGCATATGCTCCAGCATGGAGATCGCCAGTGCGGACCCTTCAGCCGGGTCTGTTCCTGCTCCAAGTTCATCGAGCAATACCAAACTTTTTGGCGTCATGTTCTTCAGAATGCGAATGATGTTCGTCATATGGCTTGAGAAAGTACTCAGATTTTGCTCAATACTCTGTTCGTCCCCAA
Source organism: Paenibacillus amylolyticus (assembly GCF_001570725.1). Classification (GTDB taxonomy): domain Bacteria; phylum Bacillota; class Bacilli; order Paenibacillales; family Paenibacillaceae; genus Paenibacillus; species Paenibacillus amylolyticus_A. The sequence goes on along the minus strand of NZ_BCNV01000001.1, from coordinate 675,236 downwards.
TGTCCGCATAGATCGCATCAAATACACATAGCTGACTTCCATCTTCTGCGGGAACAAATAAACCGGACATGGCCATCAAGCTCAGCAATCCAATCGTTTTGAGCGTTACCGTTTTACCACCCGTATTCGGGCCTGTCACGATAATGGATGTGTAATCATTGCCCAGTTCAATGTCAATTGGAACCACGTTTTCGATCGGTATTAACGGATGACGGCCTTTTTTTAGTTTGATGAATCCGCGGTCATTCATGCGTGGTAGCGTTGCTTTCAGTTCACGAGCCAGACGTGCCTTGGCAAAGATAAAATCAAGCGATCCCAGCAAGTCGACATCATACAGCAGCCATTCTCCCTGTTCACTGACAAGTGCCGTCAATTTCTGCAAAATAATTTCTATTTCGCGCTCTTCCCGAATACGGGTCTCGCGCAATTTGTTGTTCATTGCAACGATGGATTCCGGCTCAATGAACAATGTTGCACCCGAACCGGATTGATCATGCACAATCCCACCAAAGTACGAACGATATTCGGCTTTCACCGGGATAACAAAACGGTCTCCCCTGATCGTGATGAGCTGATCCTGCAGCATCTTAGATACCGTAGAGGATCGAATCATGGAATCCAGCTTCTCGCGAATTCGCGCTTCTCCGCCTCTCAGCTCACGACGAATCTGCGCCAGCGTTACGCTTGCACTGTCAGCAACTTCTGCATTATCGTCGATACAGATTTTGATGGCATCCTCAAGCGTCTTTTGCTCTGACAGTTGATCACTGATATAAAACAAGGATTCGATGGGCTCATCTTCATGCAGAGTGGCAATCAGACGTTTCAATCGTCGTGCAGCAAAGGTCGTATTGGATATTCCCAAAAGCTCGTGAGGGTTAAGCGTTCCTCCAATTTCAGCACGTTTGATGGAGGCCGTAATATCTACAATTCCCCCAAAAGACGGCGAGCCCTTCAAGCGATCAAATGTAAAGGCTTCATCGGTTTGCTGAAGCAACCGTTTCACTTCTTCAAGTTCACTGATCGGTTCAAGTTGCTCCGCTTTCTTTTTCCCCATCGTGGTCTGGGCATAGCTAAGCAATGTATTTAAAATTTTGCGATATTCCAGTGTGTGTAAAATTTTTGTGTCCAAGTGTACAACTCCTTCCAAACTATATCTGTATTATAACGAAAGAAACTTTCTTGCGCTATTTAACGAATCCTTCCACACATAACTTCAACCATAGCATCACAAACTACAGGTGTCAGGATTGTGCAACCTCTCCGAGCCCCTTGGAGTTGCCCTGCTCAGTTCAATCCGAATAAAAGGAGGTACACACCATGAATTTCCTGGGACATGTCGTGCGATTTGTCATCGCTGCAATTGTATTAATGGTGGTCAGCTGGATCGTTCCCGGATTCGCCGTTGGTGGCTTCTGGAGCGCTCTGTTGCTTGCTCTTGTCATTGCCCTGCTCGGCTGGATCGTTGAAGGTATCTTCGGCAAAAGGGTCAACCCGTTTGGTCGCGGTATTGTCGGATTTATCGTTAGCGCACTGGTGATTTGGCTGGGTCAATATGTTGTAGATCATGTTGAGGTCAGCCTGCTCGGTGCCATTCTCGCTGCGCTGGTTATTGGGATTATCGATCTCTTCATCCCGGTATCCACCCCTTTTGATGCCGGACGAAGCTCCAAAAGCTAATCCCAGCTTCTCCTTTTCATCTCCATGAATGCTTCTAAACCTCTGAAGGCCTGTGCCGGATGAGGTTTATTTCATTTGAAGTAGTAAAGAACCATCCACTCAAGCTGTACAATTTTCAACAAAACGACATACGCAGCGTGTACAGGCATCCATATATTGCGGTATGATGACTGAAGCAATCATTCACATTTTATCCATATCACGTTTAAGGAGGTACATGATGAAGAAGGGCATAGCATGGCTCGCTGCCTGTATGTTAATTCTGGTCCTCGCTGCATGCGGAGGGGCGAATCAGTCCGCAGACTCTGGCAGTAACGGGTCCGATGCTGGCGTTACAGCCAGCGAAGAACTGGTCATCAAGGCAAGCAACTACGAATTCGATCAACCCGAGTACCATCTTAAAAAAGGTGTCCCGGTTAACATTGTTTATGAAAATGTAAACGGCAATCATGGAATACTCGTGCCTGAGCTGAATCTTATGCTAGACACCAGAAACAGTTCCAAAGTGATTACCCCGGACAAAGTCGGTGAGTTTGAAATGTCCTGTTCGGTCTTCTGTGGTTCGGGACACAGCAGCATGATCTCCAAAATTATCGTTGAAGAATAGTATTCAAGACAAGGAGCCCCCGCAGCGACGGGAGCTCCTTCTTTAGTATAACAAATTGTACCAGAGTGCGTTGCCCACGAGCCAGTTCTGCCACAATCATTCCGCTAGGTCTGGTCCTGTTCAATCAATTCAATCCATTCGTTATATTCCGTCTGCAATTTCGTATATTCATCATGCAACTGACGATATTCCGTATTCAGCTGCTCTGCCTTTTCCTGCTCCATTTCGCGTTCAACCTGTAACAAACGTAATTGATTAGCTGCCAGTTCATAACGCTCGCCCATCTCAAGCAGTTCATTTTCCATGATCTGTTTCTCTTGAGTTGCTTCTGCCCGTAACTGATCCAGCTGCTGTCGTTCTTGCTCCAGTCCCTCCAGCAACTCGCTACTTGCCGCGCTTTCTCTCTTCCATACCGTCAGTTCATTCTCAAGCGCAGCCCAGCGCTCATGCCAGGATTGTTCCTGAGCCGCCCATTCATCTGCACGGCGTTGCCACACCTGGTCGTTCTGCTCTGCTTGTGCAACGCTGGAGCGGAGTTCTTCTTCACGTCTCGTCAACTGCTCCAGACGGGATGACAACTCAGCCTGTTTGGCTGACAGTTCTTCATGTTTGATCTGCCACTCCAACGCTTCTTCCTCAGTCTGGGCTAGCCGGCTCTCTTGCTCCGAGTAGCGCTCGGATAGTTTCGCTGAAGATTGTCTTGCTTCTTCAAGCACTCTTACAATCTCTTGCTTCTCCGTACTCAATTCATCCAGCTTGGAACTGTAATTCTCTTCCCGTTGTAATGCATCACTGTAGTCGTTACGTATTTGTTTATAATTCTCCTGAAGTCGGTTCAACTCTTCCCGAACAACATTCAGCTCAACTTCAAGCTGTTTGCGTTTCTCTTCCAAAAGCTCTGCTTCCTTCTGATAATGCACAGCCTCTTCATGGTTGAAACGAGACTCTTCCTTCACCACGGACAATTCATCATGAAGGGATTGCACACCAGACTCCAGCGTTTCATTTTGTTCAGCAACTTCGAGAATTTGGTTCTCCAGGTCACCGATCTCAGCCAACCGTTGCTCTGCAAGGTCTTTCAAGGACTGCTCACGTTCCGTAAGCGTGCCGATCTCATTCTGCAATGTACGCACCGCAGCATGAGCCTGTTCAAGCACCTTATGCAACCTGCGCTGTTCCTCTTCCGACTTCACTTCAGCCTCACGAAGGTTTTGAGCTTCCTGTTCAAGCTGTGCATGTTGCTCCTGAAGTTTGCGCAGCTGCGCTGTGAGAGAGGTTTCCCTATCCACAGTTTCGTTATACTTCTGCTTCCATTGTTCCTGTGCATCACGGGATTGCTGGGCGGCTTGCTCCGTCTCACGCAGAAGCTCCTGCAACTGGGAACGATCCTCTTTTAACTGTTCCAGTTGCTGCTCCAGTTCCGTGATTCGGCGAGTCTGAACTTCCTGCTCCTGTTTTCGGACCCCATGCTCATGACGCAATGTTTCCAATTGACCACGCTCGTGCTGAAGCTGCTGTTCTTGCTCTGCAACCACATCCTGTGCACTGATGAGCTGGGTCATCACTTCTTCCAATTGCTCTTCGACATCTAATAGTCGAGTCTCCGCCTCTTTACGTTGTTCCTCCAGCTGCTGCATGAGCTTGCCACGTTCTTCTTGCAGTAAGGCTTCCGCAGCGGATGCAGCTTCTATTGCGCGAGATGCCGCTGCTTCCTTAGCTTGCTGCAATTGTTCCTCGAGTGCTGCTTCTTTCTCCATCCATTCGAGTTCCGACTGCTCGGATATCGCTTTGAACTCCGCATTCAATTGATTCACCTGAGTCAGGCGCTTCTGCTCCGCTTGTTCCTGCAAAGCAGCTCGCTCTTGATTCGCTTCTTCCGTCAGAGCATGAGTCTGTTCCAGTGCTTTTTCTTCAGCCTGCTGGAGGCGAAGTTCCATCTGTTGTTGAAGTTCGTTATATTGCAGTGCCGCTTCTTCCTGGGCTTTCTTCAAATTGGCCTCAGCCTGCTCCAACTCGGACAGAATGGCGGACTCGGCTTCTTCCTTGGCTGTCTGAACCTGCTGTGCGGCCTTGGCTTCAATTTGTTGACGTTCTGTAACGGCACGGCGTTCAGCTTCTTTTAATTGAGCTGCAGTCTTGTCCTGCAATTCCTTATATTGCGTTGCAGCTTTGGCCTGCGCCTGCTGCAGTTCGGATACAGAACGGTTCTGAGCTTCTTTTAGCTGTGAAGCGGCCTGTGCCTGTGCAGTTTTGAGCTGATTAGCCACTTTTTCTTCCATTTCCTTCAGCTGTCTCGTTGCCTTGACTTCTGCTTCCTTGAGTTGTGCCGCTGCCTTAGTCTCTGCTTCCTTAAGTTGTGCGGTAGCTTGAGCCTGCAATTTCTGCACTCGCTCTGTTGCCTGGGTACGCTCCTGCTCAAGCAATGTGTTTAACTTGGCCATTTCGGCTTGCTTGTCCTTTTCGGCCTTCTGCAGCGCCTGCTCAGCTTCAAGCTTCAGCTTCTGCAAATCAGCAAGAGACTGGTCACGCCGTTCCAATTCTTGTTGATGTTCATTTTGTATGGCGTTCAACCGATTCAATTCATTTCTCAGTTCTGTACGTTCTCCAGTAAGCATCTTCAGCTCATTCCGGATTTCCTGAGTCTGAAGAGACTGTTCAGCCATATGTACAGCCGCCAGTACCGCGATACGCGGAGTATCCAGACGGGAATTTTGCTTGGAGATCGCGCTCATACGCTCATCTACCAGATTAGCTACTTGTTTCATATAGTCGGCACTGCTGCCAACCAGTTTATAGGAAGTCCCGTAGATATCTACGGTGACGCGTGTACGATCAGGTGTAGTCACAGTTGTGCCCTCCTTCAAGTCTGTATGTTGATTCTAAGCTGTAATCACAAAAAAGTCACATCGATCCTCTAATGCTAAGGATTCGATGTGACTTCAAACAATTCCTGCTAATCTTTGTTCAAAAAATCTTCTTCTGTCCTATTTACGCAATTCCGCTCCAAATTGCTCTTCCAGACGGGCCACTACACGGGCATGAACTTCAGTAACTTCCTCATCGGTCAGTGTACGTTCACGATTCCGGTACACCAGTGCCATTGCCACGCTCTTCTTGTTTTCACCCAGTTTACTTCCAGTAAACACATCGAATACCTGTACGGTTTGCAGCAACTCACCCGCAGATTCACGAATGGCGCGCAGCATATCTCCAGCTTCAATATCCTCATTCACAACAACCGCGATATCACGTTCCATTGCTGGGAACCGCGGAAGCTCACGATAACGAATGTCAGCGTCTGCTTCACTGTAGATCGATTCAAGTGCAATCTCTGCGATGTACACATCATTCAGATCATACTGCTGTTGCAGTTCCGGATGCAATTGACCCAGTGTACCGATCAATGTGCCTTCTCCGCCATCCTTCCCTTCCAGGTAAACCGATGCAGAGCGTCCCGGATGGAATCCTTCAGGGCTATTTGCTACCAAGCGAATGCGTTGTTCCAGACCCACATAGGCGAACAGATGCTCAAGCGCACCTTTCAGATCGAAGAAGTCTACTTTCTCCGCTCCAACATTCCACTGCTGGCTTGCACGATTCCCGGTGAGCAGCAAGCCCAGTACCGGAATCTCATGTGGTTGCTTGGTCAACTGATCTTCTTCAGTGAAGAATACATTGCCCACTTCAAATACAGCCAGTGAATCCTGTTTACGGTTCATGTTATATACCGCTGCATCCAGCATTTGCGGCAAAATACTTGTACGAAGCACACTGCGGTCCTCACTCATAGGCATCGCGAGCTTCACGGCTTTACTTCCTTTTGTCAACGCCGGGAACAGAGTCGCTTTATCCGGGTGTACAAAGGAGTAACTGATCATTTCCTGCCAGCCACTGCCTGAGAGCAATCCACGAATGGTACGACGCATTGCTTGTGAGCGTGTATAAGCCCCCGGAGTCGTTGGTCCTTCAATCCATGTGGTTGGAATGTTGTCATATCCGTACAGACGTGCAATCTCTTCAAACAGGTCTACGTCGAGCGTAATATCCCCTCTGCGTGTTGGCACTTCCACATCCAGCAATCCTTGATCAGCATCACCACATGCAAAGTGCAAGCGAGCGAAGATGGTTTTCACCTCAAGCAAAGACAGATCGGTTCCCAGATAACGATTCAGTCGATCCAGCGACAATTGAATTACACGTTTCTCCGCAGCTTCCGCTCCAGCTTCCACGATTCCTTGGTGCACTTCACCTTCAGCATAACGCTGAATCAGTTCAGCCGCACGATCCAAAGCCGTAATGACCGCGCCCGGGTCTACTTCCTTCTCAAAACGCATGCTTGCTTCGGAACGCAGCCCCAGTTGGCGCGACGTTTTCCGAACAGTTCCGCCATCGAACTTGGCGGACTCCAAGAGCAGATTCACCGTGCTTTCCGACACCTCGGAATTCTCGCCACCCATAACCCCAGCGATGGCTACCGGTTTCACGCCATCTGTGATGAGCAACATGTGCGGCTCCAGCTTGCGCTCTTGACCATCGAGCGTAACGATCGTTTCGCCTTCGTTGGCCATCCGCACTTCAATATGGCCTTTTTCCAGCTTATCTGCATCAAATGCATGTAGCGGTTGACCGTATTCCAACATGACATAGTTCGTGATATCAACGATATTATTAATCGGACGAACACCCGCAGCCATCAGACGGTTTTGCATCCACAGCGGGGAAGCACCCAGCTTAATGCCTGTTACATAACGAGCTGCATAGTGACTGCATTGCTCTTGTGCCTTAATCTCTACAGAGATATGATTCGCAGCCGCATCACCAACTTCAACCAGTTGGTCTTTGGGACTCGGCAGCTTCACTTCACGACCCAGGATGGCACCCACTTCATAAGCTGCACCACGCATGCTGAGACAGTCGGAACGGTTCGGTGTCAGGTCCAGTTCAAGCACATGATCGTCGAGACCAAGAACCTGGCTGATTGGCGTGCCAACCTCTGTTTGTTCTGGCAGAACGAGAATACCTTCCTGCTGATCTTTCGGCAGCAATTTGTCGTTCATGCCCAGCTCTTTGGCGGAACAGATCATGCCAAGGGATACAACACCGCGCAGTTTGGCTTTTTTGATATCCAATCCACCAGGGAGCTTCGCTCCAACCAAGGCTACGACTACTTTTTGGCCTGCGTCCACATTTTTCGCGCCACACACGATTTGCAGATCTTCTTCTTGGCCGGCATCGATGACACATACATTCAGTTTGTCTGCATCGGGGTGTTTCTCCTTGCTCTTCACATAACCCACAACAACTTTATTCACGCCCTTGTTGCGGTTCTCCACTACATCAATCTCAACTCCCGCACGGGTGATTTTCTCTGCCAATTCCTGTGGCGTCACACCTTCAAGGGAAATATAATCAGACAGCCAATCTGTCGATACTCTCATGGACGTTCACTTCCTTCATCTATAAATTGGTGTTCCCGGTTCATTCGCTTGCTCTATATGGTTAATCTATCTTGTCTTAAAATTACAGCCGTCCAAATTGCTTCAGGAAGGTCAGATCACTATTGTAGAAGTGACGGATATCATCAACACCATACTTCAGCATGGCGATACGTTCTACACCCATACCAAATGCGAAACCACTGTATTTCTCCGGATCATAGCCGCCCATTTCCAATACTTTCGGGTGAACCATACCGCCGCCCAAAATTTCAAGCCAGCCTGTTTGCTTACATACCCGACAGCCGCTGCCGCCACATTGTACACACGTTACATCCACTTCCGCACTTGGCTCCGTGAACGGGAAGAAGCTTGGACGCAGACGAATTTCCGTATGGGAACCGAACATTTCGCGCACGAATTGCAGCAGGGTTCCTTTCAGATCACTCATACGAATGTTTTCGCTGATGACCAATCCTTCAACCTGGTTGAATTGGAAAGAGTGCGTCGCATCGTCGTCATCACGGCGGTATACTTTACCTGGGCAGATGACTTTGACAGGCACTTCGCCCTTCATGCTCTGCATGGTACGTACTTGAACCGGAGACGTATGGGTACGCATCAACAAGTCTTCTGTAACATAGAAGGAATCCTGCATATCGCGCGCCGGGTGATTCTTCGGCAGATTCAATGCTTCAAAGTTGTAATAATCCATTTCGACTTCAGGACCTTCCGCTACGCGGTATCCCATACCGATGAAAATATCTTCGATCTCCTGTACCACTTTAGTCAGTGGATGCAGTCCACCTTGACGTCCACGACGTCCTGGCAGAGTCACATCAATTTTCTCGGATTGCAGACGCTTAGCCGTCTCTTCCTTCTGGAACTGATCCTGCTTGCTGTCGATGACTTCCTCAATGGCAGCCCGAACATCATTGGCTACTTGACCAATAACTGGACGTTCCTCTGCACTAAGCGCACCCATTCCGCGCAAAATTTCAGTCAATGCACCCTTTTTCCCCAAATACTTCACACGCAGATCACTGAGCGTCTGCGGATCATTCACACCAGACAACTGCTCCAGCGCTTCGATCTTTAATGCCTCTAAACGTTCTTTCATGTGTAATTGCCCCCTTTTTGTGGTGTTTTTGCAACAAAAAAAGGCCTTCTCTCCCCTGAAGGGACGAAAAGACCGTGGTACCACCCTTGTTAGACATCCCTTGCTGCACGGCCCCTTTGACCTGCAACTCGTTTTGCCTCACTTTGTACGGAATAACGACCGTTAACCGTTTGCCCCTACTGTTGCCTCTGTGTCTGCACACAAACAGGTTCAGGGAACCGCTTCGGAGTGAATTTCGGCAGCCTTGTTCTACAGAAACGCTCTCAATCTACGGCGCTTCCTCCCTGTCCAGAGGCACTGCTTACTTATCTCCATCATCACGTTTGCTTTTAAGTTAAACCTCTAGAGGTTGTCAAAAAGTCCGCTTTTGATTACGAATGATGCCTGACGGCATCATCAGCATCGAATATGGCATTCAGCCGAATAAGCAGATGCTTACGAAGTATGTTTCCTTCGGAAACATTGTAGTTGCTCACGTAGTTTTCCCTACGCTCCGCTACTCCATTTCTATCTTCATCCCATCTTCTTGGTACTGAAAACCGATCTTTTTGAACACTTCCCCATATCGATGTAATCATCGATGATCGTTCATAATTATATGCAAAATAGATCGAAATAGCAAGCTGTCCATCTTCTAATTTATGCTTGCACCCTTATCTTTCAATTGTTTCAGGCGCTGCTGGATTTCGCGAATCTCCGTTGCCTCGACTTCTCGTTCACTCTCATGTTCAGGCAGTGTCAGACTATCTTTTCCAGCAGCGCTCACAGGAGACAGTAACTCGGATAAGCGCATCTGCAATCGCAACCGTTCGTCATCAGATTCCCGGGTCTCGAGCGCCAGCTCCCGAAGTTTAATGGACTCCTCCCAATCCGGCACACTTCCTTCAAACAGGGTTGCTGTGCCACCAGGTTCCAGATCGCACAAGCGATTCGCTAGTGACTTCGTTAGCATCCGGTCATGAGATACAAGCACCAAAGCACCTGAAGCCTGTTTCAATACATTCTCCATGACTTCCTGGGTATCGATGTCCAGATAGTTGGTCGGCTCATCCAGCACCAGCAGATTCGCTCCGCCAAAGTACAGTCTCAGAAATGCCACTCTGCACTTTTCTCCCATGCTCAAATCCCCAATGCGCTTGAACACATCATCCCTGGAAAACAGGAAACATCCCAGAATGGTACGTGCCGCACTTTGTGTCATGGATGGAAGGGTAAGCAAGCTGTCCAGCAGCGTCAGATTCTCGGGAAGTCCTTCCAGCTCTTGTGAAAAGTAACCGATTCTCAGCTGTGGATGCCGTGTGACCTTGCCTTGCGAAGGTTCCAGCTCACCAATCATCAGCTTCAACAGTGTCGTCTTGCCCGTTCCATTAGGGCCCCGTACGGCAAGACGATCTCCGCGTTCCACAGCGATTCGAAGGTCGCGAAGCAAGAGCTGGTTACCTGTATATGAAAAACTCACCTCTTCCAGCGCAAGCAGCTGGCGTGCAGCCAGTGTATTCATATGCAGTTCCATGTTTAACTTTGCAGCTTCACGAGGCTTATCCACCCGTTCCCGCTCCAAACGCTCCAGCTGTTTTTGTTTGGCATGGTAACGTGAAATATTCTTGTTAGCTTTGGCCTTGTAGAAGCTCTGGGTGATCTTCACCTCCACATCAGTCGCCGAATTATGCGCTTTATGGAACCATTCCTGATAATTTCGAATCGTTTCTTCCAGCGCCTTACGTTCCAATTCCTGTCTGCGGTAGATCGTTTCCTGTTCGCGTAATTCACGCTCTTTGTGGATCTTGTAGTCGGAGTATCCGCCCTTGTATTTGGTCAGGGCATCTGGACTGAACTCGATGACTCCTGTTGCTACCTGATCAATAAACGTACGATCGTGTGATACAAATAACAGCGTACCTTCGTATGAGGATAACCACTCTTCCAGCCAACGCATGCTTCCCTCATCCAGATGATTTGTCGGTTCATCCAGGATCAGGAATTTGGGTTTGCTGACAAGCAGGCCAGCCAAACGGGCCTTTGTTTTTTGTCCACCGCTCAAGGAATGATAGGGTCTGTTCCAATGCTCTGCGGATAATCCAAGGCGTGTCAGCACCTTCTCTACCTCGGTCTCCCACATATAACCGTTCAGCTGTTCATATTGCTCCATGACTTGCGTATAGGCTGCAAGCAGCTCATCATCAGCCTCACTGCTAATGCTCAAGCGCTGTTCCAGTTCTTCCAATTTCCATTTCACTTCATAGATCTGACCGCTCTCACGCCGGACCGCATCCAGTACATTCATGCCATCCTCAATCTCCGAGCGCTGGCGCATGAACCCCCATTCCTGCTGCGGGATATGTCGTTCAATTCTTCCACCACCATGCTCTTCACCCAAAATGATGCGTAACAACGTTGTCTTGCCGCATCCGTTGCGACCCAGAATGGCGAGTCTCTCGCCCTCATTAATCTCCAAATTCAATCCTGTAAACAATTCAATACCGTTCCACTCTTTTGATACTTCATGTAAGCGTACCAATGTCATCATGAGGCCTCATCCTTCCTGCATCCTTTTTGCTGAACAAAAAAACCGCTGGCATCAGCCGGCGGTTTGGCAATTCAGGGTTGGATCAAGCATTCAAAGACAGATCTAAGGTAAGCTACGGCATGAACAAAGAAACCCCAAATACAGGGTACACGTAAACCTCAAAGGCTTACTTGCTCCATACCTTTTCCCATAGCTGAATTTGGACACACGAATCCCCTCAATGCTCAGCCGCTCTGGCTGACTGCGTCATAAAACCGTCTGCAGTTAACTGGGGTTCAATTCATGTGTTTTACTTCATGGGACGTATGGTTACCTCTCATTCATGTGTAGTATCAATTTCTCCGTTATTGTACCAGATCATTGTTAAAAAGCAAAGGTTACCCCCCTATTTCTTTTAGGGCAAAAGAAAAAAGCCTCTGCATCGCAAGGGCTCTGGGTACTGCTTCGTTAAGCGGGTGATGGGAATCGAACCCACGCTATTAGCTTGGAAGGCTAAAGTTCTACCATTGAACTACACCCGCATGATTGATGATTCATAATTAAGTTCCGTTCGGAAGTTAACAGTGATTTTACAAAAAATAATATACCATGATTCTCTGTAGCATGCAAGTCATATTTACCATTTTTTTCATTAAGCGTCCATCTATAAAAAAGCAGGAGCACTCACGCGCCCCCGCTGTTCCCTATCCTGTGGGTTTATCCACATCTCTCAAAAACCGCTTTTCGAAATCAGCGGCTTCAATTGGTTTACTGAAGAAATACCCTTGAGCCTCGTGACAGTGCTGATTACGAAGAAAGACCATCTGATCTTCGTTCTCCACGCCCTCAGCCGTTACTTTCAGATGTAAATGATGTGCCATTGAAGTGATGGTGGATACGATCGCAGCATTATTGCTGTCCTCCATGACCTCGTTAACGAATGAACGGTCAATCTTGAGCCGGTCAATCGGCAGATCCTTCAGATAATGCAACGAGCTGTATCCCGTTCCAAAATCATCAATACTGATATGCACACCAATCTCTTTGATTTTACGTAACTGCTCAAATGCTCGGTCTTTATCAAATGTCATACTCTCCGTAATCTCCAGTTCAAGCCATACCGGCTCAAGCCCAGTCTCCTTGAGAATGCCATTGATATTGTCCAATAGATGCGAATGCCTGAACTGTCTCATGGACAGATTCACCGAAACACACAGTTTACGATAACCCGCTTCCTGCCACTGCTTATTCTGTGCACACGCTTCACGAAGCACCCATTCGCCAAGCGGGACAATCAACCCACTCTCTTCTGCCAGAGGAATAAATTCCGCCGGAGATACCGAGCCTCGCTGCGGATGCTGCCAACGCACCAATGCTTCCATGCCGACGATTAGTCCACTTTGCAGATTAACCTGCGGCTGGTAAACCAGGTAGAATTGACCTCGATCCAACGCTTTGCGCAGATCATTCTCAAGCTGCAAACGCTCCTGTGCTTTCATCTGCATCGCATGAGCATAACGGTTCAATTCCATGCCCTGTTCCTTGGCATTGTGCAGAGCCGTATCTGCATTCTGAATAATCTCCTGCGGTGACTCGCCATCGTGCGGGAAAATAGCCATCCCGATTCCAAGTGTAAGATGATACTCATTACCATCAACCAGGACTGGCTTCTCGAAGAGTTGCAAAATGGATCTTGTTCTCCGCAACGCTGTATCGGTTGTGCTGAAATCTGTCATCGTCAATGCAAACTCATCTCTTCCCAGGCCGAATACTTCTTCTCCTGGAAGTGACGAATGTTTCAGACGTTGACCTACCTGGCGCAGAACCCGGTTAGCTGCTTGCTGTCCAAGCGAATCATTAATGGTCTTGAACCGATTAATATTCAGGACGAGCACCCCGACAAGCTGTTCCTCCACCACGGCATCATCCATCATCATTTTCAACCGCTGCGAAAGGCGACGACGGTTTGGAAGCCCCGTCACATCCTCATGATGGGCAATATAATTCATCTTGGCTTCAGCAACCTGCTGTTGCAGGAACGGCGTATCCACAACGGACGTGTACAAACCTTTTTGGATGAAAAAATATGCCATACAGTTACTCAGCAATCCGAGCAGCAAATTGAGATCGTTCACCCCTGTGGCGGAAACAAAATAACATTCCCCAAAGAAGAAACACAGAATGCCGCATAGAATGGACGGCAAGTCACCATCCTTGGTTTTTTTCCATTGTACAAACAAAATTACGGCAATAATGCCATACAGCAATCCGACCATAAAATGAACCCGGGTGAAAATCCCACCAAGCACTTCACCCTCAAGCATATTCGGCAACATGCTCCATTCCTGAATAGCCAATGTGTATAAAATAACAAAGGTACCCAATGTGCCACTGAACAGTAAGAATTTGCGCGGTAACGCAATTTCCTTCTCATTTATGGTATACACGAGCAGTAAACCTACTGAACATACCATAGATCCCATGGTTGACATCATTAAGGAGAATTCCGATTCCATCATCGCTCCGTTCGGAATCTCTTCTGCAAATGAAACGATATGAACCAGTTCAAACAGACCAATCAATAAAAAGAGTGTTGTCAATAACACTCTCCGCAGGGTAAGCTTCTGTGTCCGAAACAACCAGCTTTGATTATAAATGCCGATACAAGCCGCCGCCGCAGCGAATCCACCCAAGAGTGTCAAAACAGGGTAACCCGATATGATGAGATCAGAGCTTGAAGAAGAACGAAACCATTGACTTGCGAGGAAACACAATAAGCCGCATACAGCGACCCAACCTATTTTTCTCTGATCTTGCAGATTAACCTTCATGCCGTGTTTTCCTTCCCGGGATCACCTATCCTGAATTACATTAACCAAACTTTGCAAGCTCGCTACACAATTCGACAAAAAACATATTTACCAACGTTCAATTCACATGCATACACATGCTATCTGGTACATAATAACATTTAATTCTGTATACGTGAACTAAAAAATAGTTACTCCTAGGAATATTTATTCATAAAAATGGAGAAAAACAAGGCATTAAGAACTAAAAAAACATGGATCTCGGGGAAGAGTCCATGTTTTCCTAGTTTGCAACTGTATTTCAGACTATATTACTTGTCGAAATTCACTTCTGGTGTTGTTAACTTATCATAGAAATCAACAACCTTATCCCTGTCTTCCGATGAACGAAGCGCCATCGCCGAACGTGGATGCTCGTCCAATGCACCTGTGATCATGTAAGGCAGAATGTAGCCCCACTCTTCTTTTTCTCTGAGGGGTACCATCAGCTGTTCCAGTACACCAAGTACTGGGCGCAGATTGTATTTCGTACCTTTCAGATGAGCTACGAGCAATTCGGTTGGGCAGTTACCTGCGGCACGTCCCATACCATATACAGAAGCATCAAGCAGTTCAACTCCCAATTCCGCCGCAACCAATGTGTTGGAGAACGCGAGTTGCATGTTGTTATGTGTGTGAACCCCAAGGCGCTTGTTAGGCAAGTGAGTCTTGAACTTCTCTACCAGGTATTTCACATCATTATGATCGAGGCTACCGTAGGAATCTACAATGTAAACCACATCTACGGAACTTTCTTTGATCAATTCAAATGCTTCCAGCAACTCATTCTCCATAACATTGGAGAGTGCCATAATATTCAGTGTTGTTTCATATCCACGATCATGGAATGTTTGAACCAGTGCAAGTGCCTTGTCTACATCTTTGCTGTAGCAGGCAACCCGGATCAGATCCAGCATGCTCTCGCTGCGAGGCAAGATGTCGTTCTCATCCACACGTCCAACGTCAACCAATGCAGACAGTTTGGTATTTCCTTTTTGAGGAATAACTTTGCGCAAGAAATCATCATTCAGGAAACGCCAAGGTCCCGCTTCCTCCGCACCTTTCAGCAACTTCGGAGAGTTTTTATATCCAATTTCCATATAATCAACGCCAGCTTCATTCAACCCAGCATACAGCTGTTGAACAAAGTCCACGCTAAAGTCCCAATTATTCACCAATCCGCCATCACGGATCGTACAATCTACAATTTTGCAATGATTTGTCTTCATTAATGTCTGCTCCTTTTCTGACCAACTTGTGTATTCCTCTCATGATACTTGAACGTGACAAGAAAAGTAAAGGGATTCCGGACTTATTTACTTCGATAAGATTTCCAGATTCGGTCAATCTCAACCATATCGGAACGATCCGGGACTTTTCTTCCATAACGCACGCTGTTATACGTATCTGGCAGTTTCGTAGACAGCTCATCTTCTTCTTGCTTCACACCATTTTGAATGATGGTCTGGGCAGCCTCCAGCGGAGTGTGTGTCCCCTGTATTCTCACTCCTCGATGGGCAGCCTTGTCAATCCAAGTCCGATAGTAATACCGAACACGTTCAGTATCCTGCACAGGTGGCGTTTCTTTCTTCCGAAACCAAGTCTTTCGAACTTTTTCCGGCGCCTCAAGCGTCTCACTGACATCCATATACTCCGTACGTGGTTCTGCCTTCTTCGCACCTGGTTGTAGCATTCCCTTGAATCGATCCATAAGTCTGTTTATCGTTTTTTGTCCGAACCTCAGAAGCAGCCACAGGATTGCTCCTGCTACAGCACACATCACTACCCACCCTAAAATGTTCCAGAAGACTGAGGGCTCGGATGGCGGCTCTCTCCAGTCATTCGGTATATTTAGCGGCTGATTGGGGTTGTCCATTGGCAATCGTGGCTCCTCGCCGGAAATCGGACCAAACCATCCCCTGATCCATGCAAGCAAGCGGTCACGTAGCGGCCCCAGCCATGCAGCCAGACTTGGGAAAGCACCGATCGCGACGATGACAATAAACATCCACATGAACCGCTGATGATTCGCACGCGCAAACTCACGCAATACTAATTTTCTCTTGCCGTCATTGAGCATTGCCTGATCCAGTTGCAGCATATATCGTCCAACCAGCCAGAAGGCAAAGCTGATCACTCCCGCAACATAGATCCACAGGGTGTAGGCTTGTATCGGCTGCATGAATTCCAATTGGTTCGAAGCAACCGTAAGCACGATCGCACTGATTACCCCCATAATCTGCAAACGCCATAACAAAACAGAATGAAAAGCTGCCTCGAAGGTCAGACCTGCATAAGCCGAGATGACTCCACACAGCACCAAGGTGATGATATCCGGCATCGGGAGAATGAGGCTCATCCCAACTACGAGTCCGAAGAAAAGCCCTATGACGAGTGCCGTTACTCCACGAATAAATGTACTTTTCTCGCTAAAGACCGGAATTTTTTGCTGAATGAATTGTCCCGACCAACCCACTAGAACAACCAGGATGAATAGTGTGTACGGCAAATGTTCCATGGCGTAAAATGAAGCAATCGTAAATATCGGAAAAAGGTATATGGCCGCCATCAAGACGGCAAGCATCGCTATGAGTCCCTTGGTCGTCGCTACCTGTCTGTCCCTCATGCACTCACCGCCTTCGTATCACCCTTCACGTCTTCTACCGGAAGAATCGTCACGCGATGTCCTTGTTCGTGCAGACGGGCGATCTCGTGCTCCATAGCGGCAGATACATAGGATGTAATCAGCAGATAGCTGCGGATTTGCTGTGCTTCTTCGTTCAAACGTACTTCATCATTCAGAAATTGCTCCATAGGCACCATGCATTTCAACTCGGTCGCAGCCATTGCTTCCAGTACCCTTTCTAGATGAGGTGTGCCATAATCCGGCTCAATCCGAAGTGCATCGCGACCTCCACCCACATGATAACCATTATGAGCGAAGCCTGCCGGCAACCCTCTACCGATCGCATCCACTGCAGCTGTAGCAGCGTAACGAAGGGCCCGTTCGATCTTTTCTGGTCGAGTGACTACACTCCACATATCTGCTGACTCCTGAATGTTAACTACAATCCATGATTGCGGATCTGCTGTCCATCCCTGCTTGTAGACTTGCAATTCACTCGTACGTGCGCTCGCTTTCCAGTGGATACGATTCATGGGGTCGCCTGCACCATAAGGGCGAACACCCAGAATCAGGAACGGGTCTTCGACAATCCATCGCGATACTTCCACTTCCCCCTGCCACACTTGATATATGGCGGGAAGATCCTCTGCCTTCACTAATGAAGGATACACGACCATAGACATTTGCAAAGGAATCGGTTTGGTGGAACGCCACACGCCAAAGAGATCCCCACCTGTCATGCTTGCTGTATTGAGTGGATAGATGCCACGCTGAGTACATGAGAACGGATGCTTGCGCGTAATACGCGTAAACGGTTTTAGTGTGAAAATGCTCTTATGGTTCTGATAGATTTCGCCTTGGCTAATATCCATTCCTGAGCCAGAACGAAATACAAACGACACAGGCATCATCGCTTCAAGTCTAAGCCAGGGAACGGAGACTCGTTTTTCATTCGATATTGTCTCCACCATCTCAAGTTCATCTCCAGCATAACAACGCAGCTTGCTGAATTGTCTGCTGTACTTGAGCTTCCGCAGTGCAGGTCGTCCGAACCATACACCGTGTATGCCAACGACAATGCCTCCTACAAGGACAAGCCATAATAATGCCATAAGACTAACGCTCGCTTGTAGCGAGGTTCTCCGTTGGCACTTCTGTCTGATTCAGAAGTTCCTGGATGATACGCTCTGCCAAGCCTTCTTGTTGTCTGATCCGGTTACGGAATACAAGTCGGTGGGCCAGCACAGGTTCCGCCAGAACTTTGATATCATCCGGCAAAACAAAGTCTCTGCCATGCAGTGCAGCCCAGGCCTGACTTGCCTTAAGTAATGCCTGAGCCCCTCGTGGACTTACGCCAAGCGAGAGCTCGGGATGTTGCCTTGTCGCTTCGGTTAACTGAATGATATATCGTAGCAAATCTTCGTTGATTTTCACTGTTTTATACGTATCCTGGGCCTTCAAAAGTTCTTCACGACTGATCACTGCCGACAAATCGTCAACAGAGCGGCTGGCTACCGTACGTCTCAAAATTTCTACACTCTCTTCACTGCTTGGATAACCCATGCGAATTTTCATCATAAAACGATCCATCTGCGCTTCAGGTAACGGAAAAGTTCCCTGGTTATCTATGGGGTTCTGGGTAGCAATAACGATAAATGGCCGCTCCAGCTGTCTCGTTGAACCATCGATACTGATCTGGCGCTCTTCCATGCACTCCAGCAAGCTTGATTGCGTACGCGGTGTAGCACGGTTAATCTCGTCCGCTAGCACAAGATTGGCGAACAAGGGGCCAGGTCTGAATTCAAAATCCCCTTCTTTTTGATTGAAGAAATGAATACCTGTCAAGTCAGATGGCAATAAGTCCGGTGTAAACTGTATACGCTGGAATGTACAGTCCAATGAGGAGGCTACCGATTTGGCGAGCATCGTTTTCCCGGTACCCGGTACATCCTCCAGCAACACATGTCCTGATGCTATGATCGCTGTCATCACCAGCTCTATGGTATGCTCTTTGCCCACGATCACTTTTCCCACGTGATTCATCAATTGTTGATTCATTCGTTCCATTCCTTGGATTTCCATCTGCATCTCATCCTTCCGTTATGGAGCTTATGTATTCGCATTCATTACTAACTATAACCCTAATTGGCAACATAAAACAAAGGAGTCGGCTATTTGCCGACTCCTTTACGCCCCACTCTTCTCAATATACCAAGGGTAACATAATCATAAACCGCGTACCTTCGCCTTTTTTGCTATCTACCGAGATGGTACCTCCATGGTTCTTGATGATCCGGTAACTCACCGAGAGTCCCAGGCCCGTTCCGCTCTCCTTCGTCGTGAAGAATGGATCAAACAGACGCACAAGTGTGTTATGATCCATTCCCTGACCGTTATCGGCGATGGAGATCTGCACGAACTTGTTTTCCGTAGCGGTAGATATTCGAATCAGGCCGGTGTGTTCTTCGCCGACTTCCTCGATGGCATCCATTGCATTTTTCACCATATTCAAAATAACCTGCTTAATCTGTTTGACATCGATGGACACATTCAGCGGGGCATCCCCTTCATCCAACGTGATCTCGCATCCCTTCATCAAACCTTCGCTCTCTGTCAGCAAGACCACCTCTTTGAGCAAAGAGTCGACAGACATCACGGTCTTCTGAGGGGCTGACGGTTTGGAAGAATTCAAGAATTCGTAGATGATGTCGTTCGCCCGATCAATTTCTGTCAGTATGATGCGAGCGTACTCGTCTTTGCCAAGCTGCAACAGATGGGGCCGAAGTAACTGGATGAACCCACGGATTGCGGTTAACGGATTACGAATTTCATGAGCAATAGATGCCGAAATGCGCCCCAGCATCGCAAGTTTGTCATTTTGATAAGCGGTCTGTTCAATCTGTTTATAATCAGATACATCCTTGACGCTGAACAAGAAGTCTCCGTCCATCTGATCCCCGTACGTCACAGTAACCAGCCAATGCCTTCCATATTCATCAATCAACTCATGATAGCGCTTACGGTGGAAGATGGTTTCCCGATAAATACGTAAAATTTTCTTTTTCTTGAATCGGCTCATCTGCGGATGATGCAGCATTTGCATCAGGGTGCAGCCGCTCAACAGACTTCTTGGAAGCTCCAACAATTTTGCCATCTGAACGTTAATAAACGTCAATACACCGTGGCTGTCAAACAACATAATACCGCTATCCAGATGTTCCAGTACATTCTCATACTTGTTGTTATCCAGATGTACGGGCGGGAATCCATCCGTTGGTTGAGGCACTGTATCCTGAAATTCACTAATCATGTCAGGTTCCTCCTTTTCACGTAAATGATAAACTTGCCATTCGGACATCATATCATCACAGAAACAGGAAGGGCCGATTTTATTTTTCATTACCGGTGCCCTTTCGTTGGGGGGCTGAGCCGAAAATATGGATGGCATGTCCGGAACTCAAGCTGGTCTATTCCCGGTAACCAACAGTCGATCCGGAAAATCATATACGTTTGTCCCATTCTGACATTCTCCTATTCCCAAACACGAACATTTTTTTGCTCCGCCTCTTTTGCAAGTCTGTTTTTATCATAGACAAGTTTATAGAAGAGAGTCAATCGGAGAAAGTGTCGAATGGAAATTATTTTAAAAAAAACCTCGAATTAGTTCCGGATCAATGCACAAAAACGAAGCCGTTTCACCCAGGAGGCAAATCAGCTTCGTTTTTAATATCTTTACTTTATGATATATCCGAGAACATCTATAGTCCGGTCTTATTATGCTGAATTTTCAGTCTGCGCTGACTCATCACAGCTAATCGACGTTTAAGTTCACTTTCCCACTTCTCGTCTTTTGTTTCTTTCGCGAGTCTGAGCAGATCCAGAGCCATATCAATCTGGCGCTGCACAATGACCATGGCATCCTCACTCTCACGGTTTATACAGTTTTCGAAAATGGCATCTTCATCCTCTGTTACATAATCTTGAAAATCGATCTCGGATGCACCGTCTCCATGCGCGTATTCTGCGAGAATCTCATATTCATTTTCCACTTTATAATGCACCTCAACCCGATGACACACCGGGCAAAACAGCAGGGGAACATTATGAACCTGGGTGCGGTAATGCTTCAGCGTGCCCTTCGTTCCAACCATACTTGCCCCACAACAGTAACTCATTTTTGTTCACCCTCCTTATTACGTGCCGGGACTTTTTTATTAAAATGCAATCCCGTACACTTCCAGCACTTCCGAAAAGGAATAGTTCCATCAGTGTATCACATTCATGTACAGATTATAAATGCAGAGCACCGGAATATTTACCGGGTTTCCATACCCTATTCGCCTTGAAGGCCATCAATTCCTCTTTCAACAGATAAAAAGAAGACTTTCTTCTAATACATCATTAACACGTTTAGCTGCTTGTTCAAACACTTTTGATTAACTTCGTGATAACTTCCGGCAAAAGGGTGCAAAAAGCCCTCAATCCCTAACGGGATGAGGGCTTGAACAAAAACCGTTCAAGTTAACCTGGCTTACAGGTTAGTGTCGCCTGGTTTCCAGTTCATTGCACACAATCCGCCGGATTGCAGTGCTTGCAGTACGCGAAGTGTTTCTTCAACACTACGGCCTACATCATTGTGGTTAACTACTTGATATTTCAGTTCGCCTTCTGGATCGATGATGAACAGACCGCGCAATGCTACGCCTTCTTCTTCGATCAGAACGCCGTAATCTTTAGCCACTTGCTTCGTGATATCGGAAGCCAGTGGGAAGTTCAATTGACCCAGACCATTGCTGTCTACAGGTGTATTGATCCATGCTTTGTGGCTGTGTACGGAGTCTACGCTCACGCCAAGGATTTCAGTATCCAAAGCTTTGAATTGCTCGGAAGCAACGCTCAAAGCTGTAATTTCAGTTGGGCACACAAATGTGAAGTCCAAAGGATAAAAGAAGAATACGAGCCATTTGCCACGATAATCGGACAGTTTAACGGAACCGAAATCTTGTCCGTCTCCCGATACTGTTTCCATTGCGAAATCCGGTGCTGGTCTACCAACCAAACGTTCTGCCATAACTAAAAATTCCTCCTTTGGGATTATGTAAGCATCCTTGCGGATTGCTCATCATCAAGAAAAACGCGAACGCTTTTCCTGTAATTAAAATGATTTGATACTTGATAACAAGTACAAGTAAAATGTTATCATCCGGACTTCCCAAAGTCAAGATTATAAACATTATTTTTTTATAATAATTATAAATAAGGATTTTTCGTGCCAAAATGATAAAGGAACAGCCCTTTGTACATTCCATAACTGGAAACAAAGGGCTGCCATGTTGTTGGTAATATTATTACGCCTGTTTCTGAATAGCCGCGACGATCAGATCGCCCATTTCGGTTGTGCTGATCGCTGTGCTCTTGTCTACAGCAATATCACTCGTACGGTGTCCTGCGTTCAGTACATCAGACACAGCTGCTTCAATAGCGTCCGCGCCTTCTGCATAACCGAAGGTTGTGCGGAACATCAGCGCCAAAGAGAGAATGGTTGCAATCGGGTTAGCAAGGCCTTGACCAGCGATGTCCGGTGCAGAACCGTGTACCGGCTCATAAAGTCCAAAGCTGCCCTCTCCCAGTGATGCAGATGCCAGCATGCCGATGGAACCCGTCAGCATCGCTGCTTCATCACTCAGGATATCTCCGAACATATTTTCCGTTACGATGACATCGAAGCTGGCTGGACGGCGCAACAATTGCATTGCGCAGTTGTCCACAAGTACATGCTCCAGTTCAACATCCGGATAATCCGGTGCTACCCGGTTCACGACTTCACGCCAGAGACGGGAAGTTTCCAATACGTTGGCTTTGTCTACCGAAGCCAGCTTTTTGCGACGTCCTTGCGCAATCTCGAACGCCTGACGAACGATCCGCTCCACTTCCGTTACATTATACGCACAAGTATCTACCGCCTCTTCGCCATGTGCACTTTCACGTCTGAACTTCTCACCGAAGTAGATCCCACCAGTCAACTCACGTACCACCATCAGATCCGTACCTTCCAGTACTTCAGGCTTCAGAGTTGAAGCATCCTTCAGGCAATCAAATACGACAGCCGGACGCAGGTTGGAGAACAATCCGAGCGCTTTACGAATACCCAGCAAGCCTGTTTCCGGACGAAGTTCCTTGCTGTTGTTATCCCATTTTGGACCGCCAACCGCTCCAAGCAGGACCGCATCTGCACCTTTACATACCGTCAGTGTTTCTTCTGGAAGAGGTGTACCCTTCTCATCAATCGCGATTCCACCAAACAACGCATGCTCTGTCTCAAAACGGTAACCGAATACTTCCTCTGTACGTTTAAGAACTTTCTCAGCCTCAGCTACGACTTCAGGACCGATTCCGTCACCTGCAATAACTGCAATTTTTTTCACGTCTGCCATGGGTTGTCCACTCCTTATATTTCATTCATTAATTATTCATAAAGTAACGTCTCATATTAACTCTCTCTTTTGTATCATATTCCAAGGTCATTTGACCAAGATATACAATCTATGACTTTAATAGATTTTACCTATAAGCTAATAGAGATTAGCCTTCACAAGTTGTTCCTGACCCTCCCGGTGGGGTAAAATATAGCTGAATTCAAATCAGTACGCAGGAGGGATAGTTAACATGCAATATTCGTATTTGGGTAAATCAGGCCTTAAGGTCAGCCGAATCTGTCTTGGTACCATGAATTTCGGGCCTGCTACAGATGAGAAAGAAGCTTTCCGCATTATGGACGCAGCACTCGATGCAGGCGTGAACTTCTTTGATACCGCTAACATTTACGGCTGGGGTGAGAATTCCGGACTTACCGAAGAAATTATCGGACGCTGGTTCAATCAGGGCGGTGGCAGACGTGAAAAAGTAGTGCTTGCTACCAAAGTCTATGGCTCCATGCATGATGATACAGACGGCCCCAACAACGAAGCCGGACTATCCGCCTATAAAATCAGACGTCATCTGGAGGGTTCCCTCCGCCGCTTGCAGACGGATCATATCGAGCTGTACCAGATGCACCATGTGGACCCTGCCATATCTTGGGATGAGCTGTGGGGTTCGTTCGAGAATGCGATTCATCAGGGTAAAATCGGTTATGTAGGATCAAGTAACTTTGCTGCATGGCAGATTGCAATTGCTCAAAGCGAGGCCAAGAATCGCCACTTCCTCGGTCTGGTGTCCGAACAACATAAATATAGCCTCAACTGTCGTTTACCTGAACTGGAAGTATTGCCTGCCGCCAAAGAACTGGGTCTCGGTGTCATTCCATGGAGTCCGCTGGATGGTGGATTACTGGGACGTAATGCGCTGCAGAAGCTGGAAGGAACACGTAGCGGAGGTATCGCTGGACGGATCGAGCAGCAGCAAGCTCAGCTTGAAGACTTCGCAGCACTGTGTCGTGATCTTGGTGAACCACAGGATACAGTAGCTTTGGCCTGGGTTGCAGCCAATCCGGCAGTCACTGCCCCAATTATCGGACCGCGTACGCTGGAGCAGTTTGAAACCGCGCTCAAATGTTTGGACGTCACTTTGGATGAAGCCGTGCTCAAACGTCTGGATGAGATTTTCCCGGGTCCAGGTGGACATGCACCTAATGCTTATGCGTGGTAACAGCTTGATAGCGTAAGCCAATGTAATAGATAACCGTATAACATACACTGTGTTTCACTTCTTAATTATATATATCAGCATTTTGCATAATTCGAATCATACCGCTCACCAAAATGCTCAAATAAAACCCAAAGAGTCTGACCCTCCACAAGAGAGTCAGACTTTTTACGTACCTCACTGAACGGAGCAAAGCAGGCTGAACGATCTTCTATATCCGTTAAGATTAAGACAGATCATCCTGGCAGTTTATATGCGTTCCAGCTTGAAGTTCAGTTCAATGAAGGATTCTTGCTTTCTGCACCAGAACCTATAGGTTCACGTTTACACGATTCGTATATGTTTTTCGTTTCTCAATCAATTGGTTCAGACCGTCCACATAAGCACGTGCACTTGCACCAAGTATATCCGTACTCACGCCACGTCCTTGTACCGAAACCTGATTTTGAGTCAGCACAACATGTACTTCACCCAATGCATCCTTACCATGCGTTACCGATTTGATGGAATAGTCAGACAACGTTACGTCTTCCCCACTCACCTGGTCAATCGCATTGTAGATTGCATCTACCGATCCGTTACCCTCTGCTTGCTTCTCAACCGTATCCCCGTCAAGCGTCGCAATGCGGACTTTGGCCGTTGGTACCGATTCATCTCCGTACGTAACGAAGATCGATTCCAGTTTATACACCTCAGGTGCATCCTGCAATTTCTCTTCAATTACCGCAAGCAAATCTTCGTCAGTCACTTCTTTCTTCTTATCAGCCAGATCTTTGAACTGGGCAAAAGCCCGATTCAACGCTTCTTCTTCCAGCTCATATCCCAGATCAATCAAACGCTCACGGAACGCATGACGACCGGAATGTTTACCCAGTACTAGCTTGCTTTCCTTCAGACCGATGGATTCTGGAGTCATGATCTCGTACGTGGTTTTTTCCTTCAGCATACCATCCTGGTGAATTCCGGATTCATGTGCGAAGGCGTTCGCCCCAACAATAGCTTTGTTGCCAGGTACAACCATACCTGTCAAACGGCTAACCAGACGACTGGTCCGTGCAATCTCAGACAACTGCAGCGATGTTTTTGCCTGGAAAAATTCCTGACGTGTCTCCAGCGCCATAGCAATCTCCTCGATCGCCGTGTTCCCTGCACGTTCACCAATGCCATTGATCGTACCTTCGATCTGATCGGCTCCATTGAGAATGGCTGCAAGTGTGTTGGCTGTCGCCATACCCAAGTCATTATGACAGTGAGCACTCAGCTGTACCTTTTCTATGCCGTGTACATTCTCCTTGAGATGTTTGAAAATGTTTCCGTATTCATATGGGCTCAGGTAGCCGACTGTATCGGGAATATTCACCACGGCTGCACCCTCTTCAACAGCCATATTCACCATTTCTACGAGGAAATCATACTCGGTACGACCTGCATCCTCAAGTGAGAATTCGATCTTCGAAAATGTTTTCTTC
The DNA here is from genome assembly GCF_001570725.1 of Paenibacillus amylolyticus. GTDB lineage: Bacteria > Bacillota > Bacilli > Paenibacillales > Paenibacillaceae > Paenibacillus > Paenibacillus amylolyticus_A. The sequence goes on along the minus strand of NZ_BCNV01000001.1, from coordinate 649,300 downwards.
GCATAACGAATCGCGGAACGAGCCGTATCCAGTACTTGCGCTTTATCCATACGCAATTTATGTTGGCGGTGAATAGGCGAAGTTGCCAGGAACACGTGAATGCACGGGTCCTGTGCACCTTTAAGTGCTTCCTTAACCGCATCAATATCTTGCTCTCTGGAACGGGACAAACCTATTACGGTCACATTTTTGACCGCATTTGCTACTGCATTGACAGCTGCCAGGTCACCTGGAGATGCCGCTGGGAAACCAGCTTCCATCCGGTCAATGCCAAGCCGCTCGAGCTGATGGGCAATTTCCACCTTTTCACGAGTGTTCAGATTGACTCCCGGGGATTGCTCTCCATCACGCAGCGTTGTGTCAAATACATAGATTTTACGCACGCTTCGCACCTCCTGTACTTGTATTATATTGTTTCTCTGAACCAGCAATAGCGGCTCACGCATAAGCACGGCCGCTATTCCCAGTTAAAGCTCTAAGTTTACTTGAATACCTTAAAGTGCATGTGCTAAAAGTTAATAATTATTTCTTGATCCAGTGCATCATCTCACGCAATTGTCCGCCAACCACTTCGATTGGGTGTTCAGCTTCGTTACGACGAGTTGCTGTCAAGAATGCACGTCCGGATTGGTTTTCCAGGATAAAGTCGCGTGCGAATTTACCTTGTTGGATATCCGTCAGGACTTCTTTCATTGCTTTCTTCGTATCTTCAGTTACCACGCGAGGTCCAGTTACATAGTCACCGTACTCAGCTGTGTTACTGATGGAATCACGCATACTTGCAAGTCCACCTTCATACATCATGTCAACGATCAGCTTCAGTTCGTGCAGACATTCGAAGTATGCCATTTCAGGAGCATAACCCGCTTCTGTCAATGTTTCGAATCCAGCTTTAACCAATGCACTTACGCCACCACACAGAACAGCTTGCTCACCGAACAAATCTGTTTCTGTTTCTTCACGGAAGGAAGTTTCGATAACCCCTGCGCGTGTACAACCGATACCTTTAGCATAAGCCAAACCGATTTCTTTAGCTTTACCCGTTGCATCTTGCTCAATCGCGATCAGGCCTGGTACACCAAAACCTTCTACGTACGTACGACGTACCATGTGACCAGGGGACTTAGGAGCTACCAGCAATACATCGCTGTTTTTTGGAGCAACGATTTGACCGAAATGAACGTTGAAACCGTGTGAGAAGAGCAATGCAGCGCCTTCTTTGAGGTTTGGTTCGATTTCGTTTTTGTATACAGAAGCTTGCGTTTCGTCAGGCAGCAAGATTTGAACTACATCTGCGCGGCTTGTTGCTTCAGCCGGGGACAGAACTTCAAATCCGTCATTTTTTGCAGTGTCGAAGGATTTACCTTCACGAAGTCCGATGACTACGTTCAATCCGCTATCACGAAGGTTTTGAGCTTGGGCGTGGCCCTGGCTACCATAACCGATTACCGCGATCGTTTTTCCTTTCAATACGTTAAGCTCTGCATCCTGTTCATAATAAGTAGTTACTGGCATGTTTATAAGTCCTCCTTTGTATTGTAAAGAACCCTTCATTAATGAGCGGGTGTCTCAATGGACCGGCTCGCTTGGTGTGTCGAGAGCGTCTTTGGGTCTGATCCAATCCGTTCAGACACCCGCCCATTAATGCGGGAATGTAGCTATATTTTCAAGCGTTACATCACTAAAATGTTACATTACAACTGTTAAGGGACTGACACTCTCACATAAAGATCAACTGTATATGTTAGCTAACCGTCGTCCCCTCTTCATCCATTATAGCCTTATACGTTGCCGCGTACCAATGCAGTTATGCCTGTACGAGACAATTCGCGAATGCCGTATGGCTTGAGCAATTCAATCATGGCATCGATTTTGTCCGTATCGCCAACAACCTGTACAATCAGGCTCCCTGGACCAACATCAACAACGGATGCGCGGAATGTTTCCACCACACCCAGAATTTCTGGACGTTCGGAAGGCTCAGCTTTTACCTTAATTAATGCAAGTTCACGAGCTACCATCGGCTTCAGGCTGAAATCAACCACTTTAATGACATCGATGATTTTGTACAATTGTTTCTCAATCTGCTCCAGCGTTTTATCGTCACCAATGGTGACAATAACCATCCGGGAAAGTCCGGGTTCTTCCGATTGACCTACTGTAATACTCTCAATGTTAAATCCGCGTCGACCGAACAACCCTGATACACGCTGAAGGACACCTGGCTGATCGTTAACCAATATTGAAATCGTATGTCTAATCATTCGTCAGCATCCCCCATCAGCATTTGATCAATTGTTGCTCCCTGCGGAACCATTGGATACACATTTTCTTCCTTGCGTACCACGAATTCTACAACGACTGGTCCTGGTGTATCAAGTGCTTCCTGCCAAGCACGCGCCGCTTCTTCTTTATTCGTTGCACGCAATCCTTTAACACCATATGCTTCAGCCAGTTTTACAAAATCCGGACTTCCTGCCAGATCAATGTGGCTGTAACGGTTCTCATAGATGATCTCCTGCCATTGGCGAACCATTCCGAGTACCTGATTGTTAATGATCACAATTTTTACCGGTATATTGTTAATGGCACAGATCGCGAGTTCTTGGGAACACATCTGCATTCCGCCATCCCCGTTAATGGAGATAACCAGTCTGTCGGGATTGGCCATCTGAGCACCAATTGCAGAAGGGAATCCAAAGCCCATCGTTCCGAGACCACCCGAAGTTACCCATGAACGCGGTTGATTAAATTTGTAATATTGTGCTGCCCACATCTGATGTTGTCCCACATCCGTAGTTACAATCGCTTCACCTTTGGTTGTATCATTCAGCATTTCAACAACCCACTGGGGTTTCAGCACTTCGTCTGAATCCGTATAGCTGTAAGGCTTCTCTTGTTTCCACTGTTTGATCTGGTCTCTCCATGCATCTGCACGCTCTGCACGCCCAACCTCTTTGTTGGCTATTTCAAGTACCGTTTTCACATCACCAACGATTGGAATATCGGTTGCAATGTTTTTACCAATCTCAGCCGGATCGATATCGATATGAACGATCTTGGCATGTGGAGCGAATCCATCCAGCTTGCCTGTTACCCGATCATCGAATCGTGCGCCGATATTGATCAGCAGGTCCGCTTTTTGAATAGCCTGATTGGAAGTGTATGTTCCGTGCATACCCGGCATTCCTGTCCATAATTCATGACCACTCGGGAATGCGCCAAGACCAAGAAGTGTAGTCGTAATTGGAATACCTGTCTTCTCAACAAACTCGAACAGTTCTTCATGTCCACCCGAGTATACCACACCGCCACCAGCCAAAATCATTGGACGTTCTGCTTCCTGAATGGCCTGAGCCAAACGGTCAACCTGCAGTTTGTTCGGCACTGTCCGTGGATTGTACCCTCTCAATATAACAGGTTCAGTTGTCGGTTCAAACAATGTTTTGTTCGCTGATACATCTTTCGGGATGTCGATCAGTACAGGACCTTTGCGACCCGTGTTGGCAATATGGAATGCCTCATGAATTACGCTCGACAGATCTTTTACATCTTTCACCAGATAACTGTGTTTGGTTATTGGCATTGTAATCCCCGTAATATCAGCTTCCTGGAAGGCATCTGAACCGATCAGGCTCGAAATGACGTTCCCCGTAATGACTACGAGTGGTACTGAATCCATATACGCTGTTGCAATACCGGTCACCAGATTCGTTGCTCCTGGTCCGGAGGTAGCGATACAGACACCAACTTTGCCGCTCGCCCGTGCATAACCGTCAGCTGCATGAATCGCACCTTGTTCGTGACGGGTTAAGACATGTTTGAAATCCTCGAAACCATACATCGCATCGTAAATGTACAACACTGCGCCGCCCGGGTAACCAAATACACACTCAACACCTTCAAGCAACAAGCTTCTCAGCAGAATTTCAGATCCGCTAATGACCTCCGGCTTCATCCATTTTTCACGTAATTCATCTGTTGACCGCACTTCTGGAATTTGAGCTCCCATCAGTCATCCTCCTCTCGGAATTTACACCATTCTGACATTTAAAGTTACAAAAAAAACCTTCCATCCCTGCAAACAAGTTCATGCTTGCGAGGGACGAAAGGTTATCGCTTCCGTGGTACCACCCAACTTTGTCCGAAATTTCGCAATAACGGACCTTACCAGGTACAACAAAACGAATAGCCCAAACGAACATAGTCGTTTCCCATACCTGTTGTCTGTAACGCAGACATACGATTTTCCCTAATACGCGAAAGGAGTGACATCCAGTGCTTTTCAGGAAAACAGCTCCGAGGTGAGCTCGTATATAAGGGATAATGGTGGTGGTTTCAGCAATTCCAGCCACTCTCTGAGCAAAAGAGCCCTTAAAACTTCGTCCTCTTCATAGCCGATGAAATATTCTCGTTAAATGTTAGGAACATTATATGATTCCTCTAACCGATAAGTCAATACCTGTTTTGCATAAAAATTCAGAGAGCCTTTCAACCTCACTCTTTAGCCTTTAAGGTTGCCCTAATCCCAGCACTTCATTCAGTCACCTTTTATCTTGCTCCGGGCATAGGATATACGAGCAGCACGACTGGTCCTGAAAGGAGGCTCCGCATGGTGATTCGGCAACGCACATCCAAGCTGGATGATGGCGCCATCATGAAGCTGATTGACACTCAACTTGTTCCTCTCTCTCACATGAGTGAAAAAGAAATTAACAAAATCCGCAAAGAAATACCCCTGCGAATGAACAGGGGCATGACCTTTGTTGTCTCGCCGGAGCCAGACAAAGCTGCTGTCGCATTCATCCATTTTCTCATGCACGGGGAACTGCTCTATGTCGATATGATGGCTGTTAGTCCGAAAGAACAACGCAAACGTTATGGGCAAACTTTGTTACTCAAAGCAGAGAGCTTTGCGGCGTCTCGGGGGTGTAAAAGATCGAAAGTTATGGTGGATGAAGGCAATACCAAAGGACTTCATTTTTATCAAAAAAATGGATATAGTGCGATTCGATACATTATGATAAGCCGCTGCTACGAAATGGAAAAAACATTATAGAATGTCCTAGAAAAATCCTGGTGGACGTGGACCTGGACCATAAGGGCTGAATCCAGGACCCGGTCCAAATCCGCCACCAGGTCCTCCAGGTCCATATCCCGGTCCGTAGCCTGGACCATATCCAGGGCCCGGTTTTGGTCCAGGTCCATATCCGGGACCGAAGCCGGGACCACCTCCATAAGCATAAGGCAGTGTGGCAATAGCGAGCAGATCAAACAATACCAGTGGCAGAATCGCTTTTGTACGTACTTTTTTGCCATTCAAACGCTTGAGTACCAGTTTGTTGCCCGATACTTTCAACAGCTTTCCCGTAACCCGAGTGCCGTCTTTTTTGATTGCAACAATATTTTTACCTATTAATTTCATCGCTTCATCACGCGTAACTTGTTGTTTCATACTTTCCCCTCCTCCTCGGATCGTTCAAAACAGTGTATTCGTCCATCACTGAATTCGCCTGTTTCTTTGTCCCTACCTGAAAATATGGGTATCTGCACGAGAACCAAAGCAAGCGTGAAAAAGTGGCTTGGTGAAACTCAAGAAAACAAAAAAAAGCCCGCACAAGGCGGACCCTTTATCAAAACTGTGAATAACTAAACTGATATGGAAAAGGTTGTTACCTTTTACCCGGATCATAAGCTTCACCGAGTGCAGACGGAGCCGAAGAACGTCCAACCGCTGCAACGAGAACGATGATGGTAAGCAGGTAAGGCAACATAAAAATAATTTCCTGGGGAATACTTTGTGACCATTCGAACAACTGTACATAGTTTCGGATCGCTTGTGAGAATCCGAAGAACACAGCAGCACCAAAGGCACCAATCGGGTTCCACTTACCAAAGATCATAGCTGCAATGGCAATATAACCTTGGCCGGAAACCGTATTGTGTGAGAATGTCCCCGTCGTCGTCAACGTGATTGCAGCTCCACCAATGGCCGCAAGCGCACCACTGATCATAACGCCAATATAGCGATAACGAAGCACTTTAACACCAACCGTATCAGCCGCACTTGGATGTTCACCTACAGAACGAAGGCGTAGACCAAATGGCGTTTTGAACATGATGTAATACGTCAGGAATACGAACAAAATGGCCAGATATGTCGTTGGATATACGTTCTTGAAGAAGGCTTCTCCAAGCAAAGGAATGTCTTTCAAGAATGGCACATCAAACTTGCTGAAGCCTTGAACCAACGGTGAATCACCAGAACCTTCAAACAACAGTTTAACCAAGTACAACGTACTTCCTGCGGCCAAAAAGTTAATAACGATACCACTGATAATCTGGTCTGCCTTAAATGTGATAGACGCAACGGCATGAATCAACGATACCAGTACGCCCAATACAATCGCGAGCAAAACCCCCATCCAGGCAGATGTCGTTCCGCCCATGCCCGCCTCTTGCGCATAATGGGCCCCGATTCCAGCTGCAAAGGCACCGAAGACCATAAAACCTTCAAGTCCAAGGTTGGTTACACCTGATTTTTCCGAGAAAATTCCGCCGAGTGATGCAAAAATCAATGCCGTAGCAAAGACAAGCGTCGTATTGATAATTTGCCCAATTGTCAACAAGTCCATCTACAACACCTTCTCTTTCTTACGCTTCGAATAGAACGGTTTAAGTATCCAGCGCACGATGCCTTGTGCCGCAATGAAGAAGATAATCGAACCGATCACAATCCGAATAATCTCAGGCGGAACATCCGCAGCAAAACTCATACCTGCAGATCCGTACGTGAGGGTACCGAACAGCACTGCCCCCAATAACACCCCAAACGGATGATTCAAACCAATCAGGGCAACCGCAATTCCGTCAAAACCCGTTCCCGGTGAACCAGACATTACAGTCTGGTACTGGAACACCCCAAGCACCTGGAATGCACCGCCAAGACCTGCAAGCATACCACTGATGAACATCGCTTTTACGATATTCCGGTTAACATGCATACCTGCATATTCAGCCGCATTAGGGTTGTAACCTACCGCGCGGATTTCATAACCCTGTTTTGTTTTCCACATATAGATATAAAAGAGCACAGCCATCACAATGGCAATCAACGTTCCCATGTGTACACGGGAGTTGCCCATCAGTTCAGAAAGCCATGTCAAACTAATCGAAGCCGATTCACTGATATCCACGGAACGATTCTCGCCTTTTAACAGCAAGAATTGGCGAACGATAAGGTTGGCCAAATACAGACCAATCCAGTTCAACATGATACTACTGATAACTTCATTGACACCACGCGTTGCTTTCAGATAACCAGCAATCGCGGCCCAAAGACCACCAAACAATGCACCCGCAATCAAAGCCAGTGGCGCATGGAGGTAGATCGGCAAACCTGCAAACTTAACACCAACAAATGTTGCAGCGGTCATACCGACGAGAAATTGACCTTCTCCCCCGATGTTGAACAGCCCTGCACGTGACGCGAATGCAAATGCAAGTCCCGTCATGATCAGTGGTGTCATTTCCCGTACCGCTTCACCAAAGTTGTACATGTCTCCAAATACCTTGGTGAACAATGCGCCATAGGCTTCAATCGGATTGTAGCCACCGATCAGCATGACAACCCCACCGAGAATCAGACCCATAACAATGGCGACTACAGGCAAAATAAATGAATCTCGGGTAAACCATTTCAATACGTTATTCATGCGCAGTACCTCTCTTTTGGGTGCTGCCCGCCATCATCAAGCCGAGCTCCCTGTCATTGGTTTCTTCCGGCAGCACCTCGCCAACGATCTGGCCTTCATAGATAACAGCAATTCGGTCAGATACATTGATAATCTCATCAAGCTCAAATGAAATCAGCAGAACAGCCTTACCTTGATCGCGTTGTGCAATCAATTGCTTTTGCACGAACTCAATAGCCCCTACGTCCAAACCACGCGTTGGTTGGGCAGCAATAAGCAGTTCAGGGTTTTTATCCACCTCACGGGCGATAATGGCCTTCTGCTGGTTTCCTCCGGACAAGGAACGAGCTTTGGTCTCGATGCTTGGTGTACGCACGTCAAATGCCTCCACAAGCCGCTTCGCCTGCTTTTTGATTGCATCGAAGTTAAGGAACCCTTTACGGGTGTATGGTGCCTTATAGTACGATTCCAGAACGATATTTTCACTCACTGAAAAATCAAGTACAAGTCCGTGTTTATGTCGATCTTCCGGAATGTGGGCTACACCCGACTCCGAAATATGGCGCGGAGAATGATTGGACAGCTCCTTGCCCTCCAAACGAATCGAACCACTCTCGACTTTACGAAGTCCGGTAAGGGCTTCAATCAGTTCACTTTGGCCGTTACCATCCACGCCTGCGATTCCGACAATCTCTCCTGCACGTACGTTCAGGTTAAGTTGGTTCAGAACTGCAATGCCTTCTTTATTCTTGGCGGTTAATTTGCTGACTTCGAGCACATTCGCTCCAGGTGTAGCCGGCTTTTTGTCCACTTTGAATGTGACATTCCGACCTACCATTTTCTCAGCCAGTTCATTTGGATTGGTTTCCGATGTTTTGACCGAATCAATCACTTTACCCCGACGGATAATCGTTACCGTGTCAGAGATCTCCATGATCTCTTTCAGTTTGTGCGTGATCAGAATAATCGATTTGCCTTCGGCAACGAGCTTCTTCATGATGGTCATCAGTTCTTTGATCTCTTGAGGAGTCAATACGGCTGTAGGCTCGTCAAAAATCAAAATATCTGCACCACGATACAACGTTTTAACAATCTCAACACGTTGCTGCATTCCGACAGAGATATCATGAATTTTGGCATGAGGATTCACCTTGAGTCCATACTGTTCGGACAGACGCTGAACTTCAGCAGCTGCTTTTTTATAGTTAATATTGAGACCCTTCGTTGGTTCAGATCCCAAAATAATGTTCTCTGTTACCGTGAACGGCTGTACAAGCTTAAAGTGCTGATGCACCATGCCGATGCCAAGATCGATCGCTCGGTTAGGGCTGTCGATGATGACAGGCTTGCCATTCACTTCAATGGAACCTTCATCTGGCTGATAGAGACCAAATACAATATTCATCAACGTTGACTTACCAGCGCCATTTTCGCCCAGTAGCGCATGGATCTCGCCTTTACGAAGCTGAAGGCTGATGGCGTCGTTGGCAACAATGCCTGGGAAACGCTTCGTAATTTGTTTTAACTCAACGACGGGGGTTGCTGCACCCATGTAATCACCCTTATAACTGATATAGTGTGGTTCCGCAAACGAAAGAAAAGCTCCTACCGGAGCGTTGATACACAATGACCTTGTACAATTGTTATGATGACTTGATCAAATGTTCCTGTTCTTGCAGTCATAAGGCCGGTCAAGACCGGCCCCAATGATTATTCTTTTGCTACGAAGATCAAATTACTCAGTAGGTACTTTGATTTCGCCGCTGATGATTTTTTCTTTGTACTCTTCTACTTTTGCAAGTATATCAGCAGATACGTTGGCAGTAGAAGTATCAGCAATACCTACGCCGTTTTCTTTCAACGTCAGGTTCTCGGAACCGCCAGCAAATGTACCGTCGATTACTTCTTGGTTAACGCGCTTAACAGCTTCGTCAACTTTTTTGATCATGGAAGTCAAAGTGATCTCATCACCAAACTCAAGAGATTGGTCTTTGTCAACACCGATAACCCATACATCTTGACCTTGTTTCTTACGAGCACTTGCTTCGTTAAACACACCGTTACCTGTCGCGCCAGAAGCGTGGAAGATAATATCTACGCCTTCATTGTAAAGTGTTGCTGCTGCTGCTTTACCAAGGTCAGGTTTATCAAATGCACCTGTGTAGTTAGAAATGAATTGAGCATCAGGGTTAACTGCTTTAACGCCTTCTCTGAATCCTACTTCAAACTTTTTGATCAGTGGGCTTTCCATACCGCCTACAAAACCAATTTTGTTCGTTTTTGTTGTCAGACCGGCAACAACACCAACCAAGAAAGATCCTTCTTCTTCAGCAAAAGTTACGGACTTAACATTAGGAGAATCCACTACGCTGTCAATGATCGCGAGTTTAGCATCGGCGTTTTGGTCAGCAACCGTTTTGATTGCATCAGCCAATTGGAAACCGATACCCCAAGTCAGATCATATCCGCCTTTAACGAATTCGTTCAGGTTAGGAATGTACTCTTCATCGGATTTACTTTGCAGGTATTTAACTGCAGTACCTGTTTCTGTTTCAGTCGCTTGCAGAGCTTCCCAAGCGGATTGGTTAAAGGATTTGTCATTAACTCCACCTACGTCAGTAACCATACCGATTTTGAGATCGGATTTAGTTTCAGTGGATGTGCCACCTGTATCTCCTCCGGCATTTGTTTCTTCTTTCGGTTTGCTACCGCAACCTGCGAGCATAACCGATACCGCCAGCAACATTACCAAAGACAAGCTGAGCATCTTTTTCATTTTCTCTTTTTCCCCCTTAATGATATATCCTCATTCCAATCCAGCCCACATTTGAACGGTTAACAGATAGCTGGAATGACTTTTATGCAGAATGTATGGTTTCTTCGACATAAAAAGCGCATTCTCACCCTTGAAGCATCCTATCATCTGTCGAAAAACCGAACATTATGACATGGAGAGAAATATTAGGACTAGCCTACTAGAGGTGATTATACAATCAACCAGTGTTAAAATCCAGATGTTTCATCACCAAATATCACATATTTTTGTTCTTTTTTTATTGAAAACGCTTAATAATTTAGCGATTTAACACACTAACGTTACAGCGATGTGATGTTATATAACAAAAACATACCACATACTTTAGTGATGAGTGGAATTCCCCTGTTTTCATTTGTATTATTTCACCGTTCGTATTTTATGTATTCCCATGGTCTGTTATTCACCAGTCATCTGGTTTCATTGTTCCCTTTCAGACTATAGCCTATTCGCTCTACTCATTCAGAGATTCATCTTCGGATTTCTTCCAAGCCGTAAAAAAAGCCGCCATATAGGTACGGCGGCTTGTATCATACAATTTAAGCGTTGATTTTGCCTTTAGCTACAGTAGCCAAAGAGTTGAACGCATTGATGTCGTTAACGGCCAGATCAGCCAACATTTTGCGGTTCATGTCTACTCCAGCAAGTTTCAAACCATGGATCAGTTTGTTGTAAGACAAACCATTCATACGTGCTGCAGCATTGATACGAACGATCCACAGTCTGCGGAAGTTACGTTTCGTGTTGCGACGGTCACGGTATGCGTATACCAGGGATTTCATTACTTGCTCGTTAGCTGTTTTAAAAATACGGTGTTTGGAACCGAAATAACCTCTTGCCAGTTTCAAAACCTTTTTATGACGACGACGTACTACAAAACCGCCTTTTACTCTTGCCATATTAAAGAACCTCCCAAATAAATATAAATGTATCCGTGGTATGTGTACGGCCGTAGCCGATCCCCCATACGGAATGTACTAATTAGAATTAGCCTTTCAAGTTAGCCAAGCCTTGTTTCAAACGTCTAACATCCCCGGCAGCCATAACTGGGTTACCGTTCAGAACGCGCTTAGCACGTTTGGATTTGTGGGAAAGCAAGTGGTTTTTGTGAGCTTTGTAACGAAGGACTTTACCGGAACCGGTAATTTTGAAGCGTCCTTTCAAACTGCTGTGTGTTTTCATTTTAGGCATTTTGTGTTTCCTCCTCCAATGTTATCAGGCTTTAGGAGCCAAAATCATGATCATACTGCGGCCTTCCAATTTCGGTTGACGTTCAATAGTACAAAGTTCTGCAACTTCTACCTTTACGCGCTCCAAAATCCGTTGACCAATCGCGGCATGTGCAATTTCACGTCCGCGGTAACGAACAGAACATTTCACTTTGTCGCCTTCGTTCAAAAACTTAACTACATTACGAAGCTTCGTTTGATAATCGTGCTCCTCAATATTGGAACGGAACCATACTTCTTTAATGTCAACAATTTTCTGGTTCTTACGGGCTTCTTTTTCTTTCTTTTGTTGCTCATAGCGGAATTTGCCATAGTCCATGATGCGACACACCGGCGGTTTAGCCTGTGGTGCCACATTGACCAGATCCAAATTCAGGTCAATCGCCATTTGCAGTGCTTCGCGAATGGGCGTAATCCCAATTTGTTCTCCTTCAGCTCCGACAAGGCGTACTTCCTTCGCCCGAATCTCATCATTAATCATGTGATCTTTACTAATAACCGTCCACCTCCAGGTCATTTTGAATATCCTGTTACACAAAAATAAAAGGGATGCCGGTCAAGCTACCGACATCCCTGTAATCAACACAATTCTTCATGAGTATACACTTCATAAATTATTGGGATCGTTGACCAGCCAACATCATGTTGATCAGGTGAGAAGTCGGACTTCTACTTGTGATTCCATTGCTATTCGTTTCAAAGCCGTTTTAAAGCACTTGAATACTATAACATCCACGAAATGCATTGTCAACATCTCTACAACTTTATTTTCTGAAATTATACATTTGTTATATCCGATGCCGACAAAGTCATGCTTGCGTGTCCCTTACCCTTGCTTGCTCTGTACCTCATCCAAGCGCACAACACGCGTGTGTTGGGTGTGACTCCACTGCTTGTTGTTCTGCGTAAAGAAAGCGTAGAACGTAATCGGGTACCATGACAACAGGTAAATCGGGAACAAAATCAGATATAGATAAACTTTGGCGAAGGTAACCTTCTCCAGCGCCATGGACAACAGGAACGTCAGAATATTCAGACCAATGGCCACGAATCCGACCCATAACGGGAAGTAACCATAAATATTCGCAATGTGCGGACCATTGAATATCGCCATGTCTACCCACATTGCAGCAGTCATCAGGAATGTAAGCAATACAACATAGACGTTGGCTCCATAGATAGCAAGGTCGAATTTCACCAAACTTCTTTCCTTAATGGACTGCCAGAGCAGTGGGAAGAAGTATCTACGTGCAACTGTAAAGTGACCTTGCATCCAGCGGAGACGTTGTCGCGCTGAAGCTTTGAACGTTAATGGCTTCTCATCAAATACTTTGGCATCATAGTTGAAAACAGGATACACATTACGTTGCACACTGCGCATCGTAAACTCCAGATCCTCTACCAGACTTGTTGCGCCCCAGCCAATTTCCTTCAACAGGTTGGTCTCGAAGCACATTCCGGTACCTCCGAGGAAGTTCGCCATATTCAAGTTATGACGAGACAACTGCCACAGACGGTTGATGTACCAGTAAGATACACCGTATGCTGCAGTGATCCAGGAATCCTCTGGATTTTTCGTATCAATGTATCCTTGGATAACACGCGAACCATTGTTCAAGTCATCATTCATCTCAAGCAAGAAGTTACGGTCAACCAGGTTATCCGCGTCAAACATAACAACTGCGTCATACTGACGTGGCAATTTCCACAGGTATTTAAGCATCCATTCGATGGCATACCCTTTACCTCTCAGATCAGCGTTGGTACGTACACAGGCATTCAACCCATGTTCTCTGACAATTTGAGCCGTTCCATCCGTACAGTTGTCACAGATGACGAACACATCATACAGATCTTCCGGATAATCAAGTTGTTTCAAGTTCTCCATCAAGGCACCAATGACCTGTTCCTCATTGTGTGCTGCGACGAGTACAGCGAATGATTTTGTCGCCGGATAATGTTTCTTTTTCTTTTTCTTAATCAGACCGAACAGCGAAAACGTGAATTGGTACACGGCTAGCAGTGCCAGAATGACCTGCATCGTGACGAATATAGCGTCCAACATCGTTCTCTGTTACCCCCTTTTTTTCAAAACCCAGTTTACTCAAGCATTTCTCTTCCTGATTCTGCAATTTATTTTTTTGTGATCTGCAGAATATGACCCTGTTCTTTTGTGTACTACGTGAATATATCAGGCAATGTTTCAAAGCTTGGTTGCTATCAGTTGGCTGCTTTATCGATTCTGTATTCTTTTCAGTCATTTGTCAAAACCCCAATTCCACTTTCTGAAGCAGAAATGTGATCTTTAAACGCTGAATAGACACTTCGTGATACCACAACCTCGCATTCATGCCTGTTATATCTTATTTTCAGCCGTTTACTTGATTTTTATTTCTAAAGTCCCTGCTTTTTTCATCAGCATGTTATTCTTCGTCAGAGGCTCTATAACAAATAACGCAAACAGACCTCAAAAAGTTTAAACCAAAACTCACATTTTTTTTACCTCATTTCAGCCATGTTGAATCATTGTATCTTTTTTGGCTAACCCAAGTCAAAAAGTTAAGATGGGTATATATCCACTCTTTAACATGAATTTTACGTTCTTTACATGTGTTCTTCTTGAAAAGGACAACATTTAAAAATATGATAAACATATACCTGAAATAACCTCAAGTTCACGAAAAACGGTTATATACTAATCAGGACGAAACCGGATGCAGAAAAATCACCGGAAATACTGCCGCCATTACGGGCGGCCTGACTGGCAGGAGGCCAATATGAGCCGTTTATTCTTAAAGTTTCAAGAGTATGATCGAAATGTTTTTATGTGGATCAACGGCCGACTTCATAATCGTTTTATGAATTTTTGGCTGTATTATTTCACCCATCTGGGTGGAGCAACTTCTTCTATTGCAGTATCCTTGTTAATCTGGCTGCTCGCTCCGGCTCCATGGAGCACAACAGGACTTCAGGCTTGTATCGCTCTTGCGATCAGCCACATTCCCGTAGCCATCGCGAAAAAATTGTATCCCCGCATTCGGCCTTATCTGGCCTTGCCGGATACCATCACGTTTCGTAATCCCCTGACGGACCACTCGTTTCCTTCAGGACACACGACTGCCATTTTTTCGGTCACGGTTCCATTTATGACCACTGATCCGATCTTATTGCTAATATTGTTGCCTGTGGCCCTTATTGTCGGATTCTCTCGAATATACCTGGGATTACACTACCCTTCCGATGTTCTTGCAGGTGCCACAATAGGTACTTTAGTCGCACTTGCAACAGTTGCATTCTGGGCTTAAAGCCGATATGTTAGACTCAGAAAAACCTAGCAGGAACAGGTGAAGCAAGCGTGGAGAAAAAAAGAGTATTACTATTATCTGAAGGCTTTGGTACGGGTCATACTCAAGCCGCCTATGCACTGTCCAGCAATTTGCGAAAACTCTCGCCAGACGTGCAGACGAAAGTGCTCGAACTTGGAAGTTTTTTAAATCCCAAGATGGCACCTCTTATTATAACGGCATACAAAAAAACGGTTACCAACCAACCCAAACTCGTGGGATACGTATACAGACATCAATATAAAAAATCATTGAACAGGCTGACAACGCTGGCGCTGCATAAACTGTTCTATACACATACTCGCAGCGTCGTGCGTCAGCTACGTCCCAATGCGATCGTCTGCACCCACCCAATCCCAAGTGCTGTCATTTCCAGATTGAAGCGTCTGGGTGTACAGGTTCCCCTATGCACAGTCATCACCGACTATGATGCACATGGGACATGGATTAACCGTGAAGTAGACCTTTATCTGGTTTCTTCCGATGAGGTTAAGTCCAAACTAATGCTGCGTGGCGTACCAATAGACAAAATTCGAGTCACAGGCATTCCTGTACATCCTAACTTCTGGGAGCATCCGGGACGAGATGAGATCCGAAGCAGATTCAACCTCAAGAACATGCCTACTGTACTGGTAATGGGAGGGGGTTGGGGAATGCTAAGTGACAAGTTGGTCCATCCGTTGCTAACTCGCTGGCATGAAGATATCCAGATCATTTTTTGTCTCGGTCGCAATGATAAAGCACGGATCAGCATGGAACAGAATCCGATGTATCGCAAAGAAAACATCCATATCATTGGCTACACGAACGAAATCGACAAATTGATGGAAGTTTCCGACCTGCTGATCACCAAACCTGGTGGAATGACTTGCAGCGAAGGCTTGGCCAAAGGAATTCCAATGTTGTTTCACAACCCCATACCTGGTCAGGAAGAAGAAAACGTCCATTATTTTACCGCAAGAGGTTTGGGTGAACCCATAACTTCGCTGGACGTAGTGGTCAAATGGATGAACAAGCTGTTGCATCACTACCCGGATGTCGTACGTAAACGCAAACGCCATCTGGCGGAGATCGCCAAGGTTCATCCGATGGAGAGCGCTCAAAGCATCATCGATCTGCTGGAGGACATTCGTCCTTCATCCGCAGAAGAGGCTCGTTTATGATTTTATCCCAAACGGGAGGCTGCTTCCCGCAGGGTTGGTCCAATCACAGCTCTAAACAACGGCTTTAAACAAGCCTGCAACCACATTGAAAAGGTGCCTTCGGATCTGAAGGCACCTTTTCTGTATGAAGGAAAGTACAAACTATTGGATGCCCGCTGACTTCAGATACTCCTGCCACTGCTTGGTGTACTCTGCCTGAATTTTTTCCAACCCTGCTTGCTTAGCCTTCTCCATAAATGTGTTCAATCCAGCCTCCACGTCTGCCACCAATCCCACATTAAGCGGATACAAATATTGTTTTTCCACTTGCTCTAATGCAGCCTTCTCGGCTTGGTACGGAGTCCAGTCTTCAGCAAATCCTGTGAAAATATCCGGCTTTTTGATTTTGTCGAGATCTTCAAACATGGTCAGGACATCATCAAAGGTTTTATCATAGAGCATGAATTCCGGATTACGCCATGCCCAGCCATTCATGCCTTCACGTGGGAAGCCGTTTGTTTGTGCATCGCCGACCATTTTATAGTAACCATTATCTACCTCAAAGTTTTTACCCTCAACGCCGTATTCAGTCAACCAGTTGTAGCGTTTATCTGTCACGAGCTTCTCATAAAACGCCAATGCTTTTTCCGGGTTTTTACTGCTACGCGGAATCGCAAATCCGTTGTGAATCGGGTGAACCGGTTGTGCAAACCCTTTCGCATTCGGATATGGGAAATAAGCCAGTTTCCAATCTGGATGTGTAGACTGCACCTTGATGACATCTGCATTAAATTTGTTCGGGTTCTCCCCCGAGAGAACAACTGCCGCTTTTCCATTTTGCAGCAACGAGTTGGAAGTATCCTTTACATTCAGCACGTTTTTCGGGAAGAAGCCTTTGTCCATCCAGCGTTTGTATGTTTTCAGGTCTTCCAGATGCTGCGCCGATCCCCAATAGGACGTTACAGTCGATGGTGTGTCATACATAATATCCATTCCATATGGGAGTTGACCTGCTGTATTAACCAGCTTGGATGTCAATTGACGAATACCATGGGTATGGTTGGCATTGCTATCCGCAATCGGGATCATATTCGGTTCATTGGCTTTGATGCCCTCCAGATACGCTTCGAGTGTCTCCAGCGATTCCGGCTTCGGAAGATTGTACTTCTCGCGCAAGTCATCACGATACGCAATTCCCTCGGTTACATACTCAATCCATGTCGATGGAACCGTATAGATTTTGTCATTGATTTTGACAGCATTCCACATATCTTCAGGTACATGAGCCTTCAGTGCTGGGGCTGCTGTTGGCAGCATTTCATCCAGCGGCAGGAACGCGCCCTTCTTCGCATAGGACTGGTAGAATGTCCAATCCGCTGTAAAGATCAGATCGATCGGCTGTCCGGAAGACAGCAGCAGTTTATATTTTTGATCCCAGTCGGTCCAGGAGGTGTAGTTGAATTTCACATTGACGTTCAGATCAGCCTCAGCCAGCTTATTGATCTCGGATTCAATGACAGGCAGATCTTTCGGAGCATCCCCAAGCATGTAAAATTGAAGTGTGACTTTCTCGCCTTTGCTCTCGGATGCTCCTCCCTGCTCACTTCCTTGCGTCGATCCCCCCGAACCGTTATTACATGCGGCAAGCACCCCGGCGAATAACATCAGGGCAAGTACCAGAGACAGGCGCCGAATTGTTTTGTTACGCATACGCATCCTCCCTTTTTGTGGTGAACCTTTATATGTTAGCGCAGACTCGCCATGGTTCAGACCGGAGATGATGCCAGAAGCCTGATACCCACAGTGTGTTCACGTTCTAACCTTTCACTGCACCAATGGTAAGTCCTTTAACAAAATAACGTTGTACAAACGGGTACAGGAACAGAATTGGTCCCGTCACAACGATAGCCATCGCCATCTTGGTTGATTCCGTAGGCACATCCTGACTGAGCGTAATCCCTGTGCCAATTGCCATCTGGTCAATGAAAGTAATCGTGTTCATCGTGTTATAGAGATAAAATTGCAGCTGGTACATATCCGGGTTGTTAATGAAAAGGGATGAAGTAAACCAGTCATTCCAGTACCCTAGTGCCAGAAACAGACCTACGGTTGCGATACCAGGCATCGCCAGTTTCAACACTATGCTGAAATAGATGCGGAAGTCATTCGCTCCATCAATTTTGGCGGACTCAATCAACTCATCCGGCACAGCCGAACGAATAAAGTTTTTCATCAGGATAATGAGAAATGGCGTCATCAACCCCGGGAAAATCAGTACCGTGTACGTATCCGTAAGATTGAAGTAGTTCGCCAGCATAATGTACCAAGGCACGAGTCCCCCACCAAACAACGTTGTGAAGTAGATAAAAAACGAGAAGGTATTTCGATACTTAAAGTCCTTACGTTGGAGCACAAATCCGGCCATCGTGATGAGGAAAAGTCCAAGGGTAGTCCCCACCACCGTTGTAAAGACCGTTACCCCATAAGCCTTGAGTACCTGGGTCGGGAATTTGAACACCATTTTGTAGCCTTCCAGGGAAAAGTCCGTCGGAAAGAGGTGATAACCATCCCTCACAATGGACTCGTTGCTGCTGAATGAACCGGATAGAATGAGCAGAAACGGTATCAAACACATGATCGATAAAATGATGATGACACTGTAGGCAATTAGTTGAAACATGAAGGTGAATTCGGAATCTCTAAGACGCGTATTCGCACGCGTGTGAGTATTCATTGGCGTGTTCATGATCGTTCTCCCTCCTGCCCTGCGGGCGTTCTAGAACAAGGCGTAGTCCTCATTTACTTTGCGGATAATATAGTTGACGGTCATGATCAAAATGAATCCGAATAACGACTGATACAAACCGGCAGCAGTTGCCATCCCGATATCAAACGTTACTTTCAGTGAACGATATACATACGTATCGATGATATCTGTCGCGTTGTACAGCACCCCGTTGTTGCCGATCAGTTGATAGAACAGGTCGAACTGTCCCTTCATAATGCTGCCAAGTGAGAACAACAGCAGGATGACAAAGGTTGGCTTCAGCATCGGCACCGTGATGTACCAGATCCGCTGAAAAATATTGGCCCCGTCGATCCGGGCAGCCTCGTAATACTCGTCACTGATCCCCGTTATAGCAGCCAGATAGATGACCATGCTGTATCCAAGATTTTTCCAAAGATAAAAGATGATGATCAGGAACACCCAGATCCAGGGTGTGTTATAAATATCGACCGGGCCAGCCTCGAAACGCTTGAGCACCGTGTTCACGAAACCCGACTCGTAGTTAAACATGTTGTAAGCGATTACACTTAATAGTACAAACGAGATGAAATACGGCAAGAACATGACGGATTGCGTAATTTTTTTGAATAACCTGCCTCGGATTTCGCTAAGCATGATCGCACAGAAGATCGCCAGACCGTTTCCTAATATAATGAAGGCGAGATTGTAACCCACGGTGTTGGTTGTGAGCTTCAGCAGCATTCCCGATTGCCATAGGAACTTAAAGTTCTCCAGACCGACAAATGGACTGCCGAATAATCCTCCTTCAAAATCATACCGGGTAAACGCATAATAGATGCCGACCATCGGAAAATACGAGTTAATCAGAAAAAAGATCAGCGTGGGCAACAGCATCAGAAACATGATTTTGTTCTTGTTCAATTCTTTGAGCATGGCTCGATCCCTCCCGAATTTCTTGCGGTGCTGCCTGGTGGAGCTCTCTTTTTATTGTAGATGCTCGCTCCGCTCACCGATACTGAAGCTTCCCGTCAGAAAATGAACGATTCTGCGAAATGAACTATGAACAAAACGAACGAACCATGAAATGAACACACATCCGTTCACAAATGTTGATATCGTGCATAGGCTAAACCTAGTGAACAATCCAGCGAAAGTTGAACTTTATATAGAGAAAGCAGGCAAAACGGCCCGTCCAGCATTGATGTAAACGCATACATAATATATAATTCAAGATACTCTTGCTCTTCTGCTCATCCATATATGAAATCTAGCGTATGTATATGAAGTTCTACGTTGTTCACCCAATACAGGAGGTCCGAGGGGGAAAGAGAATGCGTAAACGTTCAGAGGACAGTCAGATGGTCTTTACACGAATTCTGATCGGCATTATTATCAGCACTATCGCTACCTTGCTTGTGGCTTCCTCTATTTTGTACGTCAATTATAATCGTATTGCTCTTCGCCAAGTATATCGGACAGATATGAACAGTCTTACTCAAACCAGCCGTGAAGTGGCCAAAATGACCGAGACTGCAAAATCATTGTCATATCAGATTTATCAAGACTACACCATCTCTTCATTACTACTCTATTCCAAACCCAATATCTATGAGATCACATCGGCGATGGAGCAGCTCGACAACTACCGTATGTCCCTTCCTTTTATCGAATCCATCTATGTATATAACTCCAAAAGCAATGAGTTCTTTATCAGTTCCGACGTGCGCAATGGGCAACAGTCCTTCGCGGAGATCGACGATCAGGGGATTACAAGTATCCTTCAGAGCTTCCATGACTATAAACCTTTTGTGCCCATCCCGCGTACATATCAGGTCGGTTCTACCGAAGCGACAGAGGTTAACAGCTACACCTATCTCTGTTATGACACAATCAATGACAACGCCAAACTAAACTATGCCGTCATCGTTAATATCAAGGATGATTGGCTCAGTCCGAATATGAATGCTGTGGATCAACCAGGCAAGACTTTTATCGTGAATGAGAATGGAGACCTTTTATCTGACTTTGGCGACCGTGCATTGATGAAAAATCTCTCCAGCGAAGCATTCATGCAGCCGATCATGCAGGACATGCAGCAGTCCGCTTACTTTACGGAGGAGGTCGACGGAGAAAAATCACTCATTACGTACACCGCTCCCGATGACCTGGGCTGGCGTTATGTGAGAATAACACCGTATGATCTGATTACCTCAGATATACGGAGTATGCGTACACATACCATTCTGTTTTGTGTCGGACTTCTCATCGCAGGCTTGCTGCTCTCTTACCTTGTGTCGCGAAAACTATATCATCCCATTGATAAGGTGCTTGTTCGTTTGCGTGTGATGGAAGCGGAGCGACGTGGCAGTCTTCATTTGTTACGGCAGGATTTTCTGCGAGGAGCTCTGCAGGGTCGTGAAACAGTAACCGGAGGTATGCTGGAAGAACGAATGAAGTTCTATGGTTCCTCCATTGACGTTCAACGTGCTTCCAGGCTAGTATTACTGCGGATTGACCATTTTACCGAATTCAATGAAACGTATCGTGACGAGACCCAGCTTGTAAAATACGCCATGATGAACATATGCACCGAGACGGCTGATCTCCACTATAATGCGGAAGCGGTGGACATGGGCCGCGATCTGATTACACTCATCTTCAATGAAAAAGAAGAAATCCCTCAACTTGGCCAACCTGCTCCTAACCGGATCGAAGAATTGCTACGTATGATGCAGGCTGCTGTAATGACCCATTTAAAATGCTCCATCTCCTGCACCATCGGCACGGAAGAAGATTCATTGGAAGACAGTATTGCATCCTACACCAGATCAGCCGAAGCTTCACTGCATCGTTTGTTCATGGGACCAGGCTGTCTAATCTATACCGCTGACATCATGGCTTATCACACGAAAGAATACGCATTCCCGGCAGGTAAGGAAAGACAACTTGTCGATTATCTAATGACAGGCAAGACGAGAGAAGCCAAACAAGTCTATGCAGACATCGTCGGCGAGACAGCCGCCTATCCGTTTACCGTCTTCCAGCTAGCTTTATCCCATCTGACGATGACATTGAATCATGTACGAAATACCCTCAAGAAGAACAATCAGCTCACGCTTGATTCCGTCTCCGATGGTTTAATGCTGCCTGTCAAAGACGCTGAAGACATCAGTGAAGTACATGAACACTTCTATCGGATGTTTGATGAGCTTGGTTCCAAAGTCGAGGAGAAACGCACACTGAAGCATGAAGAGTTGATTCGTAGAATCAATGGCATTATAGAGCGGGACTATGCTGATCCCAATCTCTGTCTAACCTCGATTGCAGATGAACTGGGCATGTCGCCCATCTATGTGAGCAGGCTCTACAAACAGCTCACCCTGAAAGGGCTCACGGATGTAATTAACGAAACCCGGATAGCTAAAGCTCAGCATCTGCTGGTAGAGACTGAGAATTCCGTTGCCGATATTGCCGAGAGAACCGGGTTCACCAACAGTTCCTACTTCTACCGCATGTTCAAAAAGTTCAACGGTGTTACACCGAACGATTATCGCCGCAAAGAATTCCATTCAGAGAACTTTTGAAATCATACCAGACATGAGTTTATGGAGTAATGTACATCGATTGTAAATTCAAAAAAAGAGCGACCTATGAGAATGAATCATTCACCTCATCAGTCGCTCTTCTTATATAAATTTAATTTTATTTTATTCCTGTTCCTATTCTTCGCCAGACTCATCCGAAGCTTCACGAACTTTATACTTGTCCAGACGTATCTGCTGATACTCACGCAAGGCCTCTTCACCAACGATCACTTCAACGCGGTGAATGTTCATGCCTTTGCCCATGAATTTCTGCTCGTACTCGGTCATTACATGTTCTTCGTTCAATCCATCGCGATGCAGGTTCAAAGACAGATTCGTCATTTGCAGACCAAAGTCGGAAATGGCGTTGAGTGAGAAATCAAACAGTGTCTCCGAGTCGGTTTTGAAATGGATCTGTCCTTTTGGATTAAGCAGTTCCGTATATTTCTTCAGGAAACGCGGGTGCGTCAACCGACGGCGTGCATGCTTTGCTTTTGGCCAAGGATCACTGAAGTTCAAATAAATGCGTTCCAGTTCTTCCGGCTCAAAAACTTCTTCAATCTGTTCAATATTCGCCAGCGCAAGCTTCAAGTTCGGAGGTGTCTCCACATCAGCCTGACTCCATGCATTACGAGCTTTCTCACTGGCACGTCGTACCAGTTCATCATACATATCAATACCGATAAAATTGAATTCCGGATATTTATAACTCATTTGGCTGATAAATTGCCCTTTACCCATACCAAATTCCACGAAGATCGGATGGTCATTGCCAAACAGTTCCGACCATTTTCCTTTGTGCTGCTTGGGGTCCAGTACAACAAGATCGACTTGTTGCTCCAGATTTTCTCTTATCCCTTTTCTGCCACGTAAACGCATTTTATTCCTCCGTTTGTCCCATACTTGTCTCAGACTTATTTTGCCGAAGAACCGGCAAATTGTAAAGAGCAATGAAAAGGGAATCTTCGGATCTGCCACTTTGGGCAAATCTCAAAGATTCCCTCTTCGATTTATTTGGAATTGGGGTCCAACTACTTTAGTAGTTCATAGTCTACCTTATCTTGGTGTGAAAAATCAAATGTCTTTTCGAAAGCATCGCGAACTTTTTGTCTTGCAGCCGCTTTCACTTTCGGATTTCCATTAAAACGAACACCTGTTAATGCCAGGGCTTCTTCTGCCGTCAATTCAACAGACACATGATTCAATTCATTGTTTTTAACTTGGGAATTCATTCATATCACCTCACGGTATAGTATGGTCCATGACGTCAACGTTGATTCAAATGCTATGATGAATAATACCCATTAGATGGTGTCTGACGTTGATTTAAATATAACACAAGGTGTAAACTATAGCAAGCAGAAAACCTTGATTTTACGGCCTGTTTTTGCGTTTCGATTCCCTTTTTTTTCAGTTTTTTGATACAATGATACATGTTCATGAAGACACCAATAATCGCTATCGATCGTCATTGACGGAAATCGCATAGCGCTTCTTCTTTTGTTCACGTATGATTACTGTAATTCGACTGCCAAAGGAGTACCTTAAAGATGAATGCACCTGCATTACAGCCCCCTCTTCTGTGGGGAGATAAACGATTCCATACCTGGAATTACGAGATGCGCGACCAATTTAACAATAAGGTTTTCAAAGTGATGCTGGATGCCGGCTTCACCTGTCCGAACCGTGACGGTTCAATTGCCAAAGGTGGCTGCACCTTCTGCAGTGCGCGTGGATCAGGTGATTTTGCTGGTAGCAGACGTGAAGATCTGGTCACCCAGTTCAATACGATAAGAGATAAACAACATCTCAAGTGGCCTACAGCCCATTATATTGGCTACTTCCAAGCCTATACCAACACGTATGCTCCGGTTGAGGAGCTGCGCGAATATTTTGAAGAAATTCTAGAGCAACCCGGTGTTGTTGGTTTGTCCATCGCCACTCGCCCGGACTGTTTGCCAGATGACGTCGTTGATTATTTGGCTGAACTGAACGAGCGCACCTACCTGTGGGTTGAGATGGGGCTGCAAACCATCCATGATTCCACATCGACATTGATCAATCGGGCGCACGACACGAAGTGTTACGAAGAAGCCGTTGAGAAACTGCGCAAACGGAATATACGTGTGTGCACACATATCATATATGGTCTGCCTCAAGAGACGCATGAAATGATGCTGGATACTGGACGTGCCGTCGCCAACATGGATGTACAGGGCATCAAGATTCACCTGCTGCATCTGATGCGCAAAACACCAATGGTAAAGCAATACGAAGCCGGTCTTTTACGTTTTCTGGATCAGAACGAGTATATTAAGCTGATCGTAGATACACTGGAGATGCTTCCACCGGAAATGATTGTACACCGCCTTACAGGGGACGCACCGCGTGATCTGCTGATTGGACCGATGTGGTCTATGAACAAATGGGAAGTGTTGAACTCCATTGATCGTGAGCTGCGAGAGCGGGATTCCTGGCAAGGTAAGTATTGGAGGCGAGCATAGATGGGCTTTCTTTCAGTTCTCAGCTGTGCGCATCAGTGGATTGCTTCCCGTCTGCAGCCAGGTGATCTGGCCATAGATGCAACCGTCGGCACAGGAGCAGACACACTATTTCTGGCACAACAAGTAGGCAGACGTGGTCAAGTCATTGGATTTGATATTCAAAGTGAGGCCCTCACGCTGGCACAGGCTCGGATTCGAAAACAAGACGACGAAGCCAAGCTTGGCTCCATCTCCATGCTTCAACTAAGCCATGAACGAATGGCAGAAGCGGTGCCTGAGTCATGGGTTGGTGAAGTTGGGGCGGTCATGTTCAATCTGGGGTACCTGCCTTCAGAAAGTGCAGATTCCTCGATCATCACCGAGACAGACAGCACGATCGCTGCACTCGAAGCCGCACTCGCTTTATTACGTACTCGCGGGATCATTACGGTTGTGCTCTACCCCGGTCATGACGGAGGGGCACAGGAAGCAGAAGCTGTATTGGAATGGTCTTCTGCCCTGCCGGTAGAACAGGCACAGGTCGTGATGTATCGCCAATTACAGCGAGAGACTTCTCCTTTTCTGATCGGAATCGAGAAAAAATAATTTCCTTTGTTCACCAAATACAATAAACTAGACACAGTCGCAAGGTGAGCCATTACTGGCGTTCTCTTACTGCGATCTGTGTTCTACATACACATATGCAAACGTATTCACTTGTTTGTTCATGGCGACTACATGCCCATGACTGATTAAAGCGATCCACCATTTCATATACTAGAGGAGAGATTACTGATGTCTACGCCATACCCATTACAATTCCAACCTGAATTCAAAGAACGTGTGTGGGGCGGTCGTGCGCTGGAGCAATTTGGCCTTACGCCCCCTGAAGGACATATTGGAGAAGGCTGGATGATTGCAGATCATCCCAATGGTACAACCAAGGTATTAAATGGAGCACTTGCTGGCAAGGGTCTGGATGAAGTTCGTGAACAGCTGGGCACCGAATGGCTTGGGACCAAAGGCGTTTCCGAGAAAGGTGGACGTTTCCCCCTTTTGATTAAATTGCTCGACTGCAACGATGACCTGTCCGTTCAGGTTCATCCGACAGACGAGTACGAGGCACTTCCTCCTGGCGAGCTTGGCAAAACAGAAATGTGGTATGTACTCGACGCAAAACCGGGCGCACACATCATCTATGGCTTAAATGAAGGTGTGGACCGTGCAACATTGAAAGAAGCATTGGAGAACGGTACGGTGATGGATACCCTTCGTCAGGTTCCTGTTGAAGCTGGTGATACGTTCTTTATCCCTGCAGGAACGGTACATGCGCTCTGTGCGGGTGTGGTTGTCGCTGAGATTCAGCAAAACTCGGATACGACGTATCGGATCTACGATTACAATCGTCCAGGGCTGGATGGCAAGCCACGTGAGTTGCATGTTGAAGACTCGTTGAATGTAACCGCCTATGAGGGCGCAGGTGCCTCAACAATGAAAACAAACAACGCTACTCCTGGTGAATGGCTCAAGCTTGCGGAATGCCCTTATTTTGTGGTCGAAAAAGGCATCGTGACTGAACGTTGGGAACTCTCCACCAATCCTGATAGCTTCACGATTCTCGTTGTCTGTGAAGGCGAAGGAACGCTGTCGTGGGCACATGCTGAATCAGACAACATTGAATTGAAAGCCGGACAATGTTATCTCTTGCCAGCCAATCTGGGTTCCTATACATTAGATGGAAATACCACTGTTCTTCGCTCTTACCTGCCATAAATCAAGCTTATATGTAACCTGTGAAGGAGGAATTACACGAGATGCAGGAATCTACCTTTGCCTTGGTCGGTAGTGAAGGTACCCGTATTCATGTGTACCGCTGGCTTCCCGATCCGGAATGCAATGTTAAGGGCGTCGTGCAAATCGCACACGGCATGGGTGAGACTGCAGCCCGATACGCCGAGTTTGCCGACACTCTTACCCGACACGGTTACGCGGTCTATGCCAATGACCATCGGGGTCATGGCAAAACCGTGGAGAATGCCAGCTTGCTCGGTAATGCTGGAATCGATGCCTTCCGCTGGATGGCAAGTGATATGATCAATCTGGGCGAAGTAGCCGCCAAGGAGAACCCTGGGGTGCCTCTGTTTCTAATGGGGCACAGTATGGGCTCGTTCTTGGTACAACATCTCATGTACGCTGGTCATGAGCGGTACCATGCCTTTATTTTATCCGGGACCAATGGCAGACGTGGTCTTCTCCGGTTTGGAGAGAAACTGGCCTTCTTGCAGTGTGGCATTCAGGGGGCTACTCATCCCAGCATGCTGCTTAATGCGATTGTATTCGGTGGATTTAACCGCTCTTTCCGCCCTGCGACGACTCCGTTTGACTGGTTGTCCCGGGACACGCAAGAGGTTCAACGATTTATTGATGATCCCATGTGCGGAGCGGTCTGTACAGCAGGATTCTTCCGCGATTTCTTCAAATTGCTGCTTGAAGTTCATCTTCCACACAATATGGAGCGCATACCTAAACATAAACCCGTTTATCTGTTCTCCGGTGAGAAGGACCCTGTTGGACTTCATGGCAAAGGCGTTCTTAATCTGGTCTCTCAGTATAAGAAGCTTCATCTGGAGAATATTGAGTACCACCTGTATCCAGGTGGGCGCCATGAAATGCTGCATGAGACGAACCGAACAGAAGTGGCCCAGCACGTTGTGAGCTGGCTAGAGCGGAATACACCTAACTCTAGTGAACACGACGATGCAGTGAGCCCTGCTGAGATGGCTGACACTATATAAATGATCTGAAAACTATATAACCAATTACAAGAAGCCCCTGAATCGGATGTGTACAGCTCACGCTGCGCTCCAGTTCAGGGGCTTTCTTGTTAAACAATATGAATAATAGCTATGATCAAACCTTATGGATTAACCTTCAATTAACAGCGATTCCGGGTCTTCAAGCAGTTCTTTTACGGTCACCAGGAAACGTACGGCTTCACTGCCGTCGATAATCCGGTGATCATAGGACAACGCGATGTACATCATCGGACGATTCTCCATCCGCTCTGCATCAATTGCCACTGGACGAAGCTGAATCTTATGCATCCCCAAAATACCTACTTGAGGTGTATTCAGGATTGGTGTAGATAACAAGGAACCAAATGTTCCACCATTGGTGATGGTGAACGTTCCACCTTGCAGATCAGACAATGCCAGCGTATTGGAACGAGCTTTGGATGCCAGGTCCGCAATGCTCTTCTCGATCTCGGCAAAACCCAGACGATCAGCATCACGTACAACAGGTACAACCAGTCCTTCCTTCGCAGATACGGCGATGCCGATATCATAATACTTCTTGAGTACAACATCTTCGCCATCAATCTCTGCGTTAATTGTCGGGAACTTTTTCAAAGCTCCCACAACTGCTTTGGTGAAGAAGGACATGAAGCCCAAGTTGATCTCATGCTTCTCTTTGAACTTGTCCTTACGGCGTTTACGTACATCCATGATCGCAGTCATATCTACTTCATTAAACGTAGTCAACATGGCTGCTGTCTGCTGAGCCTCTACCAGACGTTTGGCAATGGTCGCACGGCGACGAGACATGCGTTGACGCTCCACTGGTTTGGTATAGGTGGAACTTCCCGCTGCCGGAGCACTTGATGCCGCTGGAGCTTTAGTTGCAGGTGGAGGAGCAGGCGCCTGATTGCTATGGCTCTTCACATCATCCTGGTATACCCGTCCAATCGGATCTTTGCTCTGAACCTGATCCAACTCGATACCACGCTCACGTGCCAATTTACGGGCAGATGGTGAAGCTGTCTTGCCACTATCGGATGACTCTGGTGCTGCCGCAACAGGTGCCGGTGGTGTTGGAGCTTCAGGTGCAGGCGTAGCGGCCTTTTTCTCTTCAGCTGCTGCCGGTTCGGAAGCGGGTGCACCGCTTCCTCCTCCAGATCCAGCCGAGAGTGTACCGATCGTTTCACCGATCTCTACCGTCTCCCCTTCCTGACGAATGATCTTCTCCAGCACGCCACTTTCTTCTGCGCTGATTTCGATATTTACTTTGTCCGTTTCCAGTTCAAGAAGCACATCACCCTGATTAACGGTATCCCCTTCTTTGACCATCCATCTGGATACAGTTCCCTCAGTTATTGACTCACCCATTGCAGGTACTTTAATTTCACTCACAGCTGTTACCTCCCCAGTGGAATATTATTCTTCGTCGTTTGCTTCAACGCAGATGTAATAATCTGTTGCTGTTCCATACTATGCACAAGTTGATAACCGCTGGAAGGACTTGCATGTTCCGGGCGACCTTCGTATCTAACGGTTGTGCCTTCCGGGGCGACTTCACGAAGACGAGGCTCCATGTATGTCCAGGCACCCATGTTTTTGTTTTCTTCCTGCACCCATACCAGCTCTTTTACATTGCTGAAACGTGCGAGTACACGTTTGATCTCTTCTGCCGGGAACGGATACAGCTGTTCCACACGAATAATGTGAAGCCATGACCAATCTGCTTTATCCTTTTCAAAAGCATCTTCGAGGTCAATGGCCATCTTGCCACTGCACAAAATAATGCGCTCCACGCGATCCGGCTGTGTACCCAGTCCAGCTTGCTCCAGCACAAGCTCAAACTTGCCTTCGCTGAATTCGACTGCTGGTGATGCAACACGCGGATTCCGAATGAGACTTTTCGGTGACATCATCACAAGTGGACGAGCATCTTCCGTTTCAGTCAACGAAGCTTGACGACGCAACAAGTGGAAGTACTGGGAAGCACTCGACAAGTTGGCAACCGTCATGTTGTCTTCTGCACAAAGCTGCAGGAAGCGTTCAAGACGAGCACTTGTATGCTCAGGTCCCTGACCCTCATTCGCATGTGGAAGCAACATAACCAGACTGGATTTCTGAGACCACTTGGCGCGACCGGCTGATACAAACTGGTCAAAAATAACCTGTGCACAGTTGGCAAAGTCACCAAATTGGGCTTCCCAGATAACCAGTGTATCTGGTGAATATACGTTATATCCGTATTCGAATCCAACAACGGATTCTTCTGATAACGGACTGTTATAGATTGCAAAGGATGCTCTTGCCTGTGGCAAGTGATGCAACGGGCAGAACTTTGCTCCATTCTCCGAATCGTGCAACACCAGATTCCGGTGAGCGAATGTAGCTCGCTCGGCATCCTGTCCACTAATCCGAATTGGCTTGCCATCTGCCAGAATGGTTGCAAATGCGAGTGTCTCCGCAAGGCTCCAATCTACTTTTTCCCCTTCGTTCAGGGAAGTGCTCCGGCGCTGCAAAATCCGCTGCAACTTCGGATACACATTGAAATTCTCAGGCCATTTCAGCAGATCGGCATTAATGCTGCGCAGATTTTCCAGTGGTACCGCAGTTGGCGTAATCGTAACAGCTTCCGGCTCGCTGATTTTTCGTTGGTAATATTCATGTACTTCATTTTTCTTCATCTGGTCATAAGCTTCTTTTAATTTGTTCATTACTCCATCGCGAATGCTCGCAATAGACGCATCATCGATAACCGATTCTTGCTTCAAGTGATCCTGATACAAGTGGCTTACCGTTGGATGGTTTTTCACCTTGTCATAAACGGTAGGTTGCGTCGTTTCAGGATCATCCGTTTCATTATGGCCGTAACGACGGTAACCGATCAAGTCGATCAGGAAATCCTTTTTGAAACGATTGCGATACTCTGCCGCCATACGAATGGCTGCAATACACGCTTCCGGATTGTCCGCATTCACGTGTACAATCGGAATTTCGTACCCCTTGGCAAGGTCACTTGCGTAGTACGTTGAACGGGAATCACTGCTATCTGTAGTGAAGCCCAGACGGTTGTTAACGATAATATGAATAGTTCCGCCATTCTGATAACCTGGCAGAGCTTTGAAGTTTAGCGTCTCTGCAACGATCCCCTCTCCAGGGAATGCTGCGTCACCATGCATCAAAATGGTGGCTGCCTTCGTTACGTCCTGCTTCGGATACCCAGGGTCACGACGGTCATCCTGAGCCGCACGCGCAAACCCTTGTACAACCGGATTGACGTATTCCAGATGGCTCGGGTTATTCGCCAAAGTAAGACGGGCTTGCACAGTCTCACCGTCTTTCACAAAACGGTTGGCACCCATGTGATATTTGACATCCCCCGTCCAACCATAGTTAATTCCGGTTGAACCTTCCGATGGAACCATGTCTTTATTCGGAGCATGATGGAATTCAGAGAAAATCTTGCTGTACGGTTTGCCCAATACATGAGCCAGTACATTCAACCGCCCACGGTGAGCCATCCCCATCAAAATGTGGCTTGATCCGGCTTCTGCCATGATGCGAACAGCCTCATCCAGCATCGGTAC
Source organism: Paenibacillus amylolyticus (assembly GCF_001570725.1). Taxonomy (GTDB): domain Bacteria; phylum Bacillota; class Bacilli; order Paenibacillales; family Paenibacillaceae; genus Paenibacillus; species Paenibacillus amylolyticus_A. Next base: position 617,881 of record NZ_BCNV01000001.1, on the reverse strand, counting down.
AAGCACATCGTTACCCTCGATGGAGAAACGTTTCTGCCCAACAAAAGTTTTGTGAAGGTAATCCTCAAACTGCTCGACTTCCACCAAACGCTCCAGCAACGTCTTGCGTTCCTTCGGCGTAAGCGGGGCAGGTGATGTCCGAGATTCCGCACGGCGATTCAGCCACTCACGCTCTTGAACTTCGTGCACATGACTGAACTCATAGGCCATGGGTCCAGTGTAAATCTGACGCAAGCGCTGGATTGCATCCCATCCGGTTGCTGTCTGCCCATCTGCACCTTCCCAGATCAGGGAAGCAGGTAGAGCTTTCAGATCTTCTTCGTTTAATTCAAAATGCTGGGGCTCCAGCAAAGATGTATCTGTATCTTCACTGATTCCAAGCGGATCTATATCTGCAGCAAGATGACCATACGTACGGATATTCCATACCAGTTTGCCCGCTGTAACCGCTTTCTGTAATAATTGAATGTCTACGTTTCCGGAAGCCGATTGGGCGTTGCCGAAATTCGAAGTTGTACGTGCATCCGTGCCAGACATCGGCGGTGCACCCCATTGTTCAAATAATTCCCGATAGGCCGGTGTAACCGAACCAGGGTCTTGAGTGAATAATTCATATTGTTCCTGTACGTATCCCATATTGGGGCCATAGTAACTTTCCCAGGGCTTCTTGTTGCCTTCCACGATCGTCATCGACGTTCCCTCCGTCTTGATTTAGTCATAAGTTTTTGACGGAAATCATTGACTAAGCCGTAATTTGCGTTCGTTCAACATTTTAAGCGAAATTTTTCATGAAGTCCAATAATCGTGCTGTTGGTGGTAGTAACGTTAGTCCGACGCTCCCGTCAAGGTTTGTCTGCGTTTTCAAAATCAAAGTAAAACAATGATTGTATATACCGTCGCACAGATGTCGAATACTGTCCTGATCCGTTCGAAGGTTACACCTTCTCCTCTTCTTCAAGTGAAGTCCGTGTTCTAATATCTATTCTATAAACTTTTACGCTCAGGAGCATTTCCTATTTTTAGTTCAATTGATGCATAAATTAGATGAATCGAATAAATCGAGCAATTTGAGTAGAACAACGAACGATTAATTACAGCAAATAGGCATACGATCTCCCATTTTACCTCCTTAATTGAATTGTGGTCCATTATGTTCAAAAACAAACCGTCAAGTTAAACATTAACCAATTGACATCACATTCAACAAATAATTGGATTTTTCTTCAGAAGTCCAACAGAAAAAAGCCAGCCCAGACATAAACGATCCGAGCAGCTTCTTTGGATACAGCAAGTTTGAGTCAACAATATAGTTGATGATGCGCATCAAGCTCTACTTTGACTAATCATATACTCTGCAAACGGCGTTAGGGAAAGACTTCTAACCTGCTCCAGTGTAAACCACTCTGCGCCCAATGAATCTTCACCATCGGGTTGCTTTTTGATACGATTCGGCTGACTGGTTGCGGTCAAAACGACATCATACAACATCCCGATGTGGTGCAACTCTTCCGGCTCACCTTGATGCACCCATTCAAGTAGACTAGACTCCGCAGAACGAATTACCAATTGTAAATGGGTTAGGCCCGTTTCTTCTTCAATCTCACGATGAAGAGCAGTTTCTGGCCGCTCACCAAATTCCAGCCTTCCGCCTGGTAAATCCCATTTCCCTTGATATGCTCCGCGAGCCTTATGAATCAACAGGAATTGGTGCTCCCAAGCGACCAAGCCATATACCCCAATATGCGTATACCGTTGCACTTACATCTCTTCCCCTCGTCTGTAAGATGGTCCTTACTCCCAGCGAATATCTCCTATTTCTTCTCATCCTCTGTAACAGCATCCAGATCTATGGCCATACGGATCATATCCACACAGCGGATACCGTCCTCTATAATCTCTTCCTCATAGTGCCTCACAAAGAAGTCACGATCGACCCCGATAATGCGAAAACCACAACGTTGGTATAATTTCAATTGATGAAAGCTTGAGTTACCTGTCCCAATCTCGAGAATTCGGCAGCCCAGTCTCCGTGCAGCTTCCATCGCTTCCTTAATCATATGTTTGCCTACCCCTTGTCCCTGCAGTTCTTCCTGTACGGCAATATTAACAATCTCCGCAGTCTCCGGACGAGTCTTCAACAATACGAACTCCCCAACCATCTCTCCTTCATACTCGGCAATAAAACAAACACCCCGGCTCAGGTATTCGTCAACAATCGCTTTTGAAGGATCAGCCATCAATAAGAGCTCATACGGTTTCTCTTCTTCCCAGTCCAAAATCCGGAACGACAATTTCATGCCAATCTCCACCTTTTCATCGTACAATATTCATTTACGTCCTGTTTGCAGAAGCCTATGTATGGCGAATCTACAAATATATTATTCTTCGTTCCAACAAACTAGTTCACTCAATCTATTAACCACTTTCTGATCCGGATTGATTTTGATAATGTCTCTCGTCATCTCCCATAAAAAAAGTAAACTTCATTATATCATAATATATGGATATAAATATATAGATAGGGATGATACAATATGATCCATCATGTAATGGAAATTTTACATGCTGTATCCAACCTTTCTATCGGCTTATCTAACTTCACTCTGTTCAAGAACCGAATCGCTATACACCATAAATGTCTCTTGCAGAGTACGTCCGGATGACTTCTCCCAGATCACGCTCCGCTCAAAGGTACCCGCCTTGAAAAAACGCGGGATACGTTCAGCAAACCAATCCTGCATAGGTAAATCCAACACCTGCTTCATAGGCACCCATAACAGTTCGCCTTCGGGCGGATCTTGCAATAATTGACCCTCAAATGAAGTTGCCAAATAGTTGAATACCATGTACCGCAATCCTTGTTCGGGATCACAGAACTCATCAAGTCCTTTATACGTAATCTCATTAACCGCTAGTCCCGTCTCCTCCAAAACCTCTCGCACGGCACCATCCACGATACTCTCTGGAAAATCTACCTTTCCTCCAGGTGCGATGTATCCCGGAAATCCTTTGCGATCCGGCCGATTCATAAGCAGCACCTGATCATTCATTTTGTCCCATACCATACACATCGTTAATATCTCTATTCTGGTATTCATAATTGTCCTCCTGCTAACGTGCGCTTCTCTGCTGTACACTAACATTTCTGGGAATAACCTATGTTTTCCTTCTTTATTCCATCATGATATATGCATACGAAAGGCGGACGCCCTGTACATCAGAAGCCCGCCTGTTTTGTGATATTCTATGCTGTGCATTCCTCAAGCTCGGATGTTCGAGTTCTCACTTCAATTCCGTAATCAACACCCGACGTTCTTTCCACTCCGCCCGGCGATAAGCCTGCTGCATACCAAATTTGCGGATACTTGCCTTCGGTACCGATTTGTAGGGTAAAACGACCGTAAAGTCTTCATCAAACGGGAAAAAAGACAGGCCCACTTTCTCATTGGATAACCACTCTGCCTGAATTGGTTGTCTGGAACAGGCATCAAACGTACAACTGAGTCCTTCTGCAAAAAAATCATAACGTGCAGCAGGTGTTCCCGGTTCCTCCATACAGAGAAACAGACTGAGCTGATCACAGAATAACATGATTTCCACATCGCTTTGCAGCCTTCGTTTCAGTGCTTCAGCATCTCCACCAAGCTGTTTCTCCCAACTCAACTGATGTTCAAGCTCTTCGTTCAGGTAATCTCGGATGTCTTCATCATCCTGAGCATTGGCCCCCAGATTTTTCTGAAATAGCTCCGTATACATCAAGCTACACAGTAATCCGGCGTAGAGGTTTTTCTGCCGAACTTCTTCAATGCCTTTATGGTAGAATACAAAACGCGGACGCAGCGGAAAATCACGAAACGAATACGGCGATTGACTGTAATCATTCCAGAACGGAGATGAATCCAGTTCGATCCAGCCACGGTCATGTTCTCTCGCCGCCAGGATTAAATCATCCCGATGCGCAGCATCGGCAAGCAATTCACTTTTCCAATGGGAAGCCATTTCTCCGGCTACTAATCCATGCTCATGCTGTGCGGTCAAAACAAAATCATGCTCTCTCTCATATACGATCATTTGCTGTCACCCTTCCGCATGGTATACGTTGACTTTAACATAAATTGGGTTAAACTTTCCTATAAGTTGCTTTTCACTCCATTTTGACGAAAGGCATTATGGAATGCACAATGTAAAGGTGTTGTCAGTTTCCTGAAATTTGGTACACTAAAGGTTGTGTCCACGATTATATTACATACAGAAAGCGGGATCTCATGAATTTATACTCTCCTTACATCGAGTTTAACCGCAAGGAATGGGCTGAACTTAAAGAACATCAGACCACTCTTCCACTGACGGAAGCCGAATTAGAACAGTTAAAGGGATTGAATGAAGAGGTATCGATTCAAGAAGTCGAAGATATATATCTGCCTCTTACCCACTTTATTGACTTATATGCAAGAGTTTCACGAGAACTGAATCGACTGACGGCCTCCTTTATGAAAAAAGAAGCTCTCCCCACCCCCTACATCATTGGAATCGGGGGAAGTGTTGCCGTGGGCAAAAGTACAGCGGCCCGCTTGCTTCAGGCACTGCTCGCCAGAGGCAAGAATAGCCCCAAGGTTGACCTGGTCACAACCGACGGTTTCTTATATCCCAATGCCGTGCTGCAAGAGAAGGGCATTATGAACCGCAAGGGATTCCCGGAAAGCTATGATATCAAATCCCTGATTCAGTTCATGGGTGATGTGAAATCAGGTAAGCCCGAGGTGAAAGCACCGGTCTATTCTCACCTCGCCTACGATGTCATTCAAGGGGAAGAAAAACAGATCTGTCAGCCAGATATTCTCATTATTGAGGGCATCAATGTGCTCCAGATCAAAAAAGAAACGCCTTTACTGGTCAGTGATTTCTTTGATTTCTCCATCTACATTGATGCGGAAGAAGAACATATAAGGCACTGGTACGTTGAGCGTTTCAAGCTACTCCGCAATACAGCGTTTCAAAACACGGATTCCTTTTTCCATCAACGATTCGCCAATATTGATGAAGAAGAAACTGTGCGTACGGCCAACCAGATCTGGCAGGATATCAATGCCAAAAACCTGCATGAAAACATTTTGCCAACCAAAGGACGGGCCAGGCTGATTCTGAAAAAGGAAGCCGATCACTCCATTGGGCAGATTCAATTGCGCAAACTGTAAACAACATTCATGCTGGACAACTCATTTGATGTTGTATCTAATTACCCTTAAAAGGAGAGAAAAACACATTGCAAACCCTGATTATCCTAGGCAGTATTATGATGTTCCTGGCTGTCGCTTTGGGTGCTTTTGGCGCACATGCGCTCAAGCGCAAATTATCCGCTGACATGATCAAAATTTATGAAACCGGCGTTCAATATCACCTAATCCACGGACTTGGAATCATCCTGATCGGACTGCTGGCAGACCGCCTCGAATCCTCTTCACTCGTCATGCTGGCCGGATGGCTACTGTTCGCCGGGATCATCCTGTTCTCGGGTAGCTTGTACGCTTTAAGTGTAACAGGTGTTCGCAAATTGGGAGCCATTACCCCACTTGGCGGAGTCGCATTTCTAGCTGGATGGGTTATGATCATTGTTGCCGCATTGTAAACATGTACCGTGATAAACGAAAAAAGTGTTCTGGCTGATATACTATCGCTGGAGCACTCTTTTGCTGTTCAATCTGTCCAAATTCTACGAATGGTGGGTAGCCCTGCATCTGGCCGTTGTCGCTCCAGCACATACACATCCGGGTTAGACAGTTTGGTCCACTCTTCATAACCAAAGGATGATTCATACTCACGAATAAGTAGTGATAACAGGCTTCCATGTGTAACCACGGCCCCGTGCTGTTCAGGTCTGCTCCATAACTCTTCCAATAATGACATCCCTCTTGCAGCGGCGGTTCTGGATGATTCCCCGCCTTCTTCCACCCAGTCCACATCATCGTATGTACGTTGCAGCACATCCATCCAGTTAGGCAGATTAACGGAGCTAAGTATCCTCTCTTGGAGACGTTCATCCGTATGTATATGTTGCAGAGTTGCTGCGCCCAGTGGCATAGCCGTCTGAACGGCCCTTTTCCATGGACTGGAGACAATATACGTTATGGAATAATGAGCCAAGATATCTGCAAGTTTTTCAGCCTGCCTGAGCCCTTCAGCTGTAAGCTCTGCATGGGGTTCCTGCCCTGTGGCCTTGGCGTGACGGATAAGATAAATGGACTGCAAAGCTATCACCTCCTATGGTGTAACTTATTTGGAGTTCATCTCAAGATATTGAAGTGCTCTGTACATCTTCTCCTGCTCTTCCGGTCGGCCTGATGAACTGAGAAAAGTGACCTGTTCCCCTGTTCTGCCTCCAGGCTGAGCCACCAGTCCAAGCCTCTGCTTCAGATGGTTCACCGTACCTGTACTGCCATCAATAATCTGTATATGATCGGGCAGAATCGTGCGCAGAATGGACGTATAGAATGGATAATGCGTGCAGCCAAGCACCACTGTGCCATACCCTTGAAGATCGAGATCTGCCAGCTTGAACCGGAAATAATCAGCGATTTTGCTCGCATCAAAGTCCAGCTGTTCACACCACTCCACAAGTTCCGGCAGCGCAATAGAATCCACACTGTGGTGATCATCAACACGTGATACCAGTTCGTTATACTTGGTTTGACTCAGGGTGAGGGTTGTAGCAAATACAAGCGCTCTCTTCCCACTGTCCCGATTCATCTCCACGGCTGGTTTCACCGCAGGCTCCATGCCAATAATCGGAATATCGTACTTGGCGCGCAGATCCTTCACAGCCAGACTGGTTGCTGTATTACAAGCAATAACGATTGCTTGAACATCCTCCTGAACGATGGCTTCCACACAATCAAAAATATGTCCTCTAACCTCATCCGCAGACTTGGTTCCATATGGGACATGCAAGGTATCCGCATAATACAGAAATTGTTCTTCCGGAAACTGTTGTAATGCCTTATGCAAAACCGTTAAACCACCGATACCTGAATCAAAAAAAGCAATTTTCTTAGTCAAGGATTTCACCTCTATAATGTATTCTTTCGGGTTCCAGGAACCTCTCAATGCTGCTCATGCTGACTGGAGGTGAGGTTTGTTATTCTACGTTCATTTTATACTTTCTGAGCCAGTCCTTGCCACTATGCCATGCCTCTACGGGGTTATGCTCTCCAAGCAGTTCAGTACTGGCCTGAGCCATGATCCATTCCTTAAGACCGTTATCCGGACTGGATTCGAGCTGCTGTAGCAGTAAAAGCAGTCCTGCCTCACCCGTATGCAAAATGTCATCGTAAGCCTCACGGTTACCAGCAATATAATCATTTGGATTACTGCTGGTCAGGAGGACAGGGTCGCTAACCATCTGCTGCAACTTGCTTTCAATGGTTACTGATAATGCTTGGTCTTCTGTCCGAGTCGAACATGCTGCTACCGTCAATGCTGTGCACACGGATAACAAACCCAGAATCAGTCTTCTGCGATTCACTGTACCACTCCTTTCAACAACGAGTTACACTACAGATTCGGCTTTCATGCTCAAGCCCTCGGCCAACTACAGAACAAGTTCCCATTGTTCTTCGGTAAGCTCCTGGCCTGACAACATCTGCTTGCGGACTTCCTTCACTTCAAAGCCCACAGATTGATATAATCTGCGTGCTCCATCCAAAGACTCGTTGGTCCATAGGATGATAGATGTGTAGCCCTTTTCTTTTGCAAAAAGAACGGCCTGTTCAATAAGCTGACCACCCCATCCTGCACCACGCGCTTCCGGTTCGATCAGGAACCAGCGTAGTTGAGCCGTATTATCATTCACCTGAGTAAGACCTATGGAGCCTGAAGCTGAATGATTCAGCTCAACGATCCACAACATCTCCCTTGAGTGATTGCCCATAAGTCCAAACGAATTCACCGCATTTGTGATAAATTCAGCAAAGCTATCATCATAATTATACTCTTTTCGATAAATACGGATATGCGCTTCAATGACATATTGCAGATCCTTTTGTACAAAAGTGCGGATCATTGGACGTCACAGCCCTCCCTCGAATTCAGAGTTGTGATGCTGAAATCCACACCAAACTGAATTAGTCCCAGTTTGCGGGCAACATGCTGTGAAGCAAGATTATCCCAGGATGTACTGTAGATCGGCATGCGTCCACGCTCCTTAACATAATACTGCCAGCACTTTACCGTCTCTGCTGCATATCCATGTCCTCTATAACCGGGTGCCGTATAGAGGCTCGCCTCTGCACCATGAATGGAGACCCTTGCAGAGCAGCACACTGCCACAGCAGAACCGTTAACAACATAAGCGGCAACAGGTTTTTTTTCATGCAAGTGATCCTTTAATTCCGGAAAATGCTCCGCCAGCAAATAACGTTGCTCATGACCAATCAACTGCACCTTCAGATCCCACTCATCTAATGTTTCAGGAAAAGCATAGGCTGGTCCCATCCACACATTGTTGACTGGCTCAAAGGTTTCCACCTTTCGAATCAGTTTTGGAATATCCAATGGAAGCTCGCTAATGATGCCCAACTCATCCACTAGATTCGGCGGTAACTGCTCATGATAATAGGTCAGTGAACCCGCAGAAGTCATACCGATAAAAATGGCTGGAGCCTGCCCACCACCCGGTTCGTTAATACTCAGAAGACGCTGGTGCTCGTTGAACGTATATAAAGTGCTCGCCTGTATTTTCAACAGTTCCATAGGCGACAGGTTCGATTTTGGAATCATAACTATGAAGATAACCTTTGCAATAATCGTTCGCCTACACTGCCTTTACCAGCTTCCTGCTGCTCCAGAAATTCCTGCAATTGACGTAATTCAGCAGGACGATATCCTGCCCCGCACCCGCAATTATGATAGGTAAAACCATGACGATACAGCGTCATCACTTTGGTCCATTGTTTAGTATCATTTTGCTTAGGTGCCTGAAAATCCTGTCCCATGTTAACCATAGATGCGGCGCATTGCGGACACTTATATTCAAGCTTGGCAGCCACTTCAGGGCTAACGTCGTATCTGGAAACTTGTTTAAATGATTTGCGACAAATGAAACATGCATAGATATCTTTATATGGTCCTGACATGGCATATCTGCACATCGTCTGCACCCCCTTAATAATTTCCATTATACGGGATTTCACATGCACATACGAATGGATTTTGCATATTTGCGAAAATTCCGCCCACTCACTCATTGACCTTGCATCACAGCTTCTTTCCATGCCTCACCGAGTTCCGCAATCGTTGCATACCGCTCGGACCGATCGTCGCTCACTGCACGCATCACAACCTGATACAATGCTTCTCTGGCATCCCATCTGGCATAGGAACGATCTTTCTCCCCGCCAAGCAACCCGAACGCCGTTGCCCCCATATTGAATACATTGGTAACCGCATCTATGGGTGCGCCTAGTTCAAACTCTTCGGGAGACATAAAGCGGGAAGATCCCCACATACGCCCCATGGTATTGGTAAAAGAGCCCTTCCGATACAGATCGATATCACAAATTTTCATAAAGTTTCTGTCAAAATCATAGATCAGACTGCCATCATACAAGTCAATAGCCACATAACCTCTTCGTTCCACCTCGATATGAAAATTCAGAATCTGCTCCATTGCCAGAATACGTGTTTTCACCGGAAGCTGTCTGAACCGATAGTAGGGCGAACGCGGATCTTCATACTTGGCCGGAGGCGGGAAATACCAATGGGAATGCAGACACTCGCCATCCACCCAATCGAAGACACAGGCATAACCCTCATCCGTTGCAAAGTGATCCGTTAGTCGAATCAACGTGTCATGCGCCAAATCTTCGTAGACGGAAACAGATGATTTCAGATGACGAATGGCTTCCGGGGGACTTCCCGTATGATTTGCATGAATTGTATGTGCTCCCGCATATTTAACGAACAATCGCTTTCCATCCTTTTGCACAATACCGAAGGAGAGATTCCCTGAATCCTGCTGATCAAATACGCGAAAGACCATACCCAAGGGCCGTAACCATTCGAAAGAATGAGACTCTTTCAAGACAAAGGAAACACCATCGATTTCATGTTCAACATGATCTGTCATCGGACTCCTCCTGTGCTGATATCATCATCCAATGTTGAACGCTCCGCATAAAAGTAATTCATATGCGCCTCATCATATCCCTGACCATGGACTTCCAATGCGTTTCGCTCAATGCCGTATACTTCAAATCCATATCGCTCGTATAAACGTCGGGCTGATTCATTCGTTGTCACAACACTCAGATTAATCTGCTTGATGCCCTCCAGATGTCTTCCGCGATCCAGCACCTCGCGGAGCAAACGCGAAGCCAGCCCACTTCCCCGATATAGAGGAGCAACATAGACGCCCCAGATCATGCCTTTGTGCCTGAGTTTTAGGCCGTGTTCCCTTTTGAAACCCATCATTCCCGCCAGTGTTCCTTCTGTTGTATATGCGCCCAAAATGTAATCATCGGGCTCATTATGTATGCGCTCTTGCACTTCATTCATGGGAATCTGAATGGACAATTCAAACGAAGCCCCGAAGGCTTCAGGATGTGTTTTCAGTGCTTCCAGTCGCAAAGGCCAGTAGATGTCTGCTTCATCCCGCTGAATATTGCGAATGATATAGGTCTCTTGCTTTCGATCTTCGTTCATTCTTCGACCACTCCCTGCATCTCATAAGGATAATCGATCTGAAGTTTCACATTCGCCGCCGCTTCCTGCCCTGCGAGCAAACCAACAACATAAATCCCCAAATCTATGGACGTGGCTACTCCACCGGCTGTAATTACATTTCCATCTTTTACAATCCGCTTCTGGATCACCTCGGTGACATACGGCTCAAGCAAATCATATGCACCGGGATGTGTTGTTGCTTTTTTAGAGGATAAAAAACCAGCCGCACCCAGCAGCAGAGAACCTGTGCACACCGAAACCTTCAAAGGCACAGACTCAGCCTGTTTCAGCCAACCTACGAAGGCCTCGTCATATCGAAGCTTGCGCGTTCCCATACCCCCAGGGATAAACACGAGATCATATTCCGACAGGTCAGGCTTCACTCGATCCACCTTCAACGTTAGACCAGACTCATCCGTAACCTGATCTGTCATGGCGCAAGTTTCCCACGTCGTTCCTTTGGTAGGTTCAAAGAAATTCAACCGATTGATCACATCATAAAACCCTGCAAAATCAAGGAAAGTCAGTCCATCAAACAAAACGAATGCAATTTTCATTGGTAACCTCCGCGTTTTAATTTGGAGCATCCTGATTATGTTTCTGATTCCGATCCCGTTCCATTGCTTCCTTCACCCAGCGCCTAATCTCTATTTTAATCCACGGGCGATGATCCGCTCTAGCCACTTCCAGGGTAGTACCGCTTTGCCTATGATCAGCACACGCGAACCTTTTCCGAGCGCATATCGAAGCCTTGGTGCACGCATCCGAGCAATTCGACCAATCAGATCTGCCACTTCCTGTGGGTCAGGTGCAGTTTCACTCGCATGTTTGGAATAGCGAAGAACCGCATCCAGCTTATGCTTATATGGAGAATGTTCGTTACGGTGAATTTCCCCCAGACCCTTATTCCAGATCGGCGTGCGATAAGAGCCAGGCTCTATTAATACCACCCGAACGCCAAACGAAGACATCTCATGGCGCAAACTTTCCGTGAATCCCTCCACAGCGAATTTGGAGGCAGCATAGGGCGCATACCCTGGAAAACCGGACAACCCGCTTACGCTGGACAAGTTAATAATCAGCCCCTGCTCTTGTTCACGCATCACAGGCAGAACCGCACGTGTAACGGCGATTAATCCAAATAGATTCGTTTCCATCTGTCGCCGCCAATCCTCCATGGATACTTCCTCAATGAATCCGCCCACCGCAAATCCCGCATTGTTCACCAGTATGTCGATTCGGCCATGGTTGTGAAGTACGGTACTCACAGCTTTCTGCACCGATTCAGCCTCGGTTACATCCAGTTGCACATATTGCAAACGCTCGGATATCCCCGCCTGTTCAGCCAGCTTCACCAATTCTTCTCTTCGACTCAGGTCACGCATTGTAGCAACAACAAGATATCCTTGCTTGGCAAGGGTGATTGCGGTAAGCATACCGAAACCACTGGATGTACCTGTAATTAAGGCCACAGGAGCGTTCGCTCTCTCCTTCGTCTTTTTCACTGCATCAGAACCTGTGTTAATCCGTCCCTGTCCGGCCTCTATTAAGTGTTCCTCTACTGTCACGGCGTGACCTTCTTTCCTCGGTAAATTGCTTACTTCCTACCTATACCGCATGGCCCCTGCTGCTTAATCCACCACTCCGTTATGCCGTCTCTCCACCCTACGCAGCTTCGTGACTCCCGGTTCGAACGTATACGGAACGAATCTGACCTCAGGCAGAGTACATTCCAGCCGCTCTCCCAGCTTCATCAGTTCACCCCGTACATTGGTCTCAACCTGAGCCATCACTCCGCTCCCGCCAAGTCGAAGAGATACTTCCATTGATCTGTCCCCTTGCTGCACCACACGATAATGTTCAATATCCGGCGAAGCTGCAATGACTGCACGGGTAACGAAATCCGGAAAGACGGGTACCGCCTCACCCGTATGCATGTTTGAAAAATAAAGCGTGTCATCACAGCGGCCTTCGATCCGCTCAATGGCGGTAAACGGGGAACCACAGGCACACGGCATCGCCGCCTCGGTCAGAATATCATTCAGCCGATACCGGATGATCGGCTGTGATGTTCTGGAGAAGTCCGTAATAATGGGCACGAACCGCCGGGTGGCGGGATCAATGAACTCTTTTTCAATATGCACGATGTCTTCATTCAAATGCAGTGTGCCATAACGACAGGTCGCACCCAGAAATCCTTCCGTACACTGATAGACTTGATGAACGGTCTGTCCGAAGACCTGCTCCAGCACCTTGCGATCCAGGGGGTCCAACACCTCGGCAACCGAGATGATTTTATCTGGTACAGTGGTCAGATGGCCTGCCACATAGGCGTCCGCCAACAGACGCAGCATGGATGGAGGAGCCACCCACACCGTAGGTTGGTAGTTTTCCAGCCGATTCACCAAGGTCTCCACACGCTCCAGCAGATCAAAGTACTGAAACTGCAATTTGCCACGCTGCACGGATTCATACAAATTACTGTTGGCCCGCAGGAAAAACGCAATTTTTGCAGGTTTCCACAGTCCACCAGGCAGCAACTTGGCCAGCACCGTGCCCGTCCACGCATCCTGTTCCCGATCACTCACCAAAAATATCCCCCGGTTCCCTGACGTACCCGAAGACAGTCCAACCGTCACGCCTTGAATGGAAGGTTTGAAGTCACGCGTTTCTTCACTTTCGCCTGCAAGAGCCAACGCTTCATCCTTGGTAATGCCTACCGTGTTCAGTGTATCGAAGTGCTCCATCATAATCGATTTATCAATCAAGGGAAATCTTCTCCAGTCGGATGCGTTCAAACTACCCCACCACTTCCGGTAAAACGGAGAGCGGGCACGGATCTGATGGACATGCTGAATAACCCGGCGCTCTTGCCAGCGCTCCAGTTGTTCTCGCGTTTTCCATGTTCGCAGCCCACGTGCAAGCGCATAATGAAACACAATACGAAGGGTATTGCTTATCGTTTCTGCCCTCCTGTACCCCAAGCGTCCAGTACATCTCGACAATGACTCGGCACAATCCGAATGTGAGGAAACTGCTGATGCAGCTGAACCAATCGGTCAAAGTTACGATGGTATTCCTGTCGATTCGACATAATAATACCCGCGAGCGCATGAGGTCTGCGCTGTTCACGAAAAGCCCGACTCGACCACACCGCGTCCGCGCACAGGAAATAGTCGTGTTCTTCCGTACGCAGCAGGAGCCCCATCATACCTTCCGCATGCCCGGATACATCCACCCCCAGCACACTGCCATCGCCAAAGATATCGTAGACCTCATCAAAAGGGAATCCTTCCCCTATTCTCGTCAACCGCTCAGGCTCACACGTAACAGGCAATGATCTGGCCATAAAATCATCAGGCAACAGCCCGGAAAGAAATCCTGCCTTTACAGCCGCAATCGGACCAAGTGAGCGCACAGCATCATAAGCTCTGGGCAGATAGATGAATTGAGCCTCCGGGAAATCTCGTACACCCGCGATATGATCGCCGTGAAAATGCGAGAGGATAATATACCGAATATCGGAAGCTTTCAGTCCAAGCCCAGCCAAAAATTGAAGGGCACTATCCTCTTCACGATAAACCACCGGTGTAATATGACGATACAGTGCGTTAGGCAGATGAGCCGTTTCCTCAAAAAAGCGGGAGCTATATCCCGTATCCAATAAAATCGGTCCATGTAAGGGATGAATGATGCAGGCAAACCCTGCCGGGAAAGGTACTGGGTTCAACCGACCACCGCGCAGCGTTAGAAACTCTGGATGTGTGCAGTAACCCGCCGCACCCAGATATAGATCTACCGGAGTTGTCGTCAGCATGATTCAGCCCTCCACCAGTCTGCAAATTGTTGCAAACCCTCTTCGATAGATACCCGAGGGATGTACCCCAATCGCTCCCGTGCATCTGTAATATCCAATGTCTGTGGAATGGATAAGGAGCCGACTGTGTACCGTGTCAACGGAGGTTCACCCAACGCAGGAATAAAGCCATGAACACGCTCCAGCAATGCCGCCGCTCCATATGCCGTCCGATAAGGAATGTTGCGACGACGCAATGGCATATCCAGCATGCCAAACAAGCTGCTTACCAACTCACTGAACGCCTTCGGATCGCCGTTGGAGATATTGTAAGCTCGGCCGAGCGCTTCGTCAGAGGCATCGCGGCACAATAATAGGGCATCCACCACATTATCCACACATGTCAGATCAATTAATGCCTGTCCACCACCGATCATGGGCACGCCCGATTTCGCATTTGCTGCTACAATTCTGGGAAATAACGTCTGATCGTATGGACCAAAGATCGCTCGCGGTCGAATCATGATCGACGGAAGTCCCTTCGCATGCCCCTCCATCACAACCTGCTCAGCGAGAAGCTTTGTAGCGGCATAATGATTGGCTGGTTTGGCTGGCAGCAGATCATTCTCATGTACGTCATATCGCGGGTTGTAGTTAAAATATATACTCGGCGTCGAGACGTGTATGAATCGCTGTACATTACCACGTATACCGCCAGCTACGAGATTCTGTGTCCCTTCTACATTACTGCTATAAAAATCACGATATCGGCCCCATGGGGAGGATAGAGCTGCGCAGTGAAACACCACATCCTGTCCCATACACGCTTTGTTCACTGCTGCCTCATCCCGTATATCTCCACTCTGGAATCGGATTCCTGCCAACTCAAGTTCTGCACCAACCTTAGGCTGTCGGCCCATACCGGTGACTTCCCATCCCTCTTTTGCAAGTCGGATCGCGAGGTGCCTACCCAGACATCCCGTAGCTCCTGTAACCAATGCTCTGTTCATTGTTGTTCACCGTTCCATTCTATGTCGTGAGTCAAAGCTTCAGTCAGCGAGCACTTCTGCGATCTTGCCAGACGCCATGCGGCCAGCACCACTCCGAATTGTTCCATTAAAGGTTGAAGATCCTGTCGTGCATAGACCACATCCCTGGTGCCACGCCACGCTGCTATCCATGCAAAGAACTTTCCTTTGCCGAAGATCTGCTGAACCCCGCTTCCCAGCATGGGAAGCATGAGCATGGCTTTGCTGCCCTGTGCCGGCATGATCATTTTTCTTTCTTTGATCAATGTCTCAGGTTCAGTCAGTGCACGTACCAAGTCACCTCCGGGGTGAAACAGATGAATCCCACTCGTTGCCCTCGGATTACACTCAATTGCGTACACTCGACCATTCTGACCTTCTATAAAATCAAACCCAATCTGTCCGCTAAACCCCGTTGCCTGGGCAAATTGTCTCACCCACGCAAGGGCACCTTCATGTTCCACCTGTTCAAAAAAAACACTCGCTCCCACGCTACCTGTACGATAGCGGCTGTCGTAAGTGGAATGCGCAACCAGTTGCCCTTCATGCGCTATGCTGTATGTACATAACATCTGACCGGGAATGAATACCTGTGCAACCCAAGGTGAAACAGAGGATAATTCCCCTTCGTCCGGAGGATCGTTACGGATATGTCGATGATTCTTTTGGCTTACATTTCCTTGCTGATCAGTCCTTGCCCCCGTGTCATCTGTCATAAACGTCGGCATGCGAACTTTGGCGGCAAAACGGGAATACACCGGTTTCCATACCCAATCTCCTACTTTTCCCAGAACAGACTGAGCTTCCATCCATTCCTGCCGACTGTTGATCAGGCGTGTATCCGGAACCGAAAGACCGAGTGATCTTGCGAGCTGGATAAAATCATATTTATGATGCAGCTCATGCAGCTGCTCCAATGAAGAGACCAAAACACGACAGTATGAACGCAGTCTGTCTGCCCCTTGAGCCACATAGAAGACTTCTTCACACATCGGAATCAATAGGTCAATCTGCCAATCCTGAACCAACCGTTCCAGCTCCGCAAGATACGCACGTGTGTCATGACGCGGTGATGGGACCACAGCACACTGTTCCACTGCACTAGATGATCTGGTCAGATGCCGTACGGCACTCTCCGCAACATAGACCCGATGGCCTGCCCGATGAAGCATGCGTGCCAGATCGAGCGTTACGGGAGCCCTTCCGCCTGTAAGCAGCACACGAAGAGAAGCAGCTGTACAATGTCCGGTTTCCCCAGATCTAGTAGTCAAAAATGAGTCCTCCCAATGATAATCCGGCAGCCGTACCAATCATCAGCACGCGATCCCCACGCTGAATGCGCTGCTGTCTAATCGCTTCATGCAGCCCCATCGGGATCGATGCCGCAATCGTATTGCCGTGATTTCGTGTGATATCCATGAATCGATCTTCAGCAATCCCTAGCTTCTTGCGGATCAATCTCATCGCCATGGCACTCCCCTGATGGGGAATGACCAATTGAAAGTCCTCCATCTGATTTCCGGTCGCTTGCAGCATATCGCCGATGAATCCAGGCAAAAGTCTGGAAGCCATGCGGAAGATCGCCTGTCCATCCATATGAAATAGGTACGCTTCAGGCTGATCTGCTTTATAATTCGAAGCATGCATCCGTGTACCTCCACCTGCAATTTCCGAGAAGCGAGCACCTCGGCTGTAGGTTTGAAGGGAAGCATGTACAATCTGAGAGGATGACCCTTCAGGCGAACGCTCAATAATAACAGCGGCCGCTCCATCTCCGAACAGGGCTGCACTCTCTTTATCCGACCAATTTAGTCCCGCTGAGGCAATCTCGGTGGCTACGAGCAGTACTCGCTGGTAACGTCCGGCATCTACCATATAGGAGATCACATCGAGTCCGTTCAGGAAACTCAGGCAGGTTGCATCCATATCAAAGGCAGGTACGCCCGAATCTTCCTGCCCCATGGCCTGCTGGATAAACACCGCCGTACTTGGTAACGGTTGTTCCTTCGTGCCACTGGTACACACAAGGCAATCGATATCCCCGAATTGCAATCCTGCATCCGCCAGTGCAGCTTCGGCAGCCCGCGCGCCCATGAAGGAAGAGGTTTCTTCACCCGAAGCATAGTGGCGTATACCTACGCTTGCTGCTTTGCTAACCCAGCCGGCAGGCACGCCCAAGCGACGGTCCAGTTCCTCATCGGTAACTTCCTGTTCAGGCAGGTACTTCCCTGTTCCCGCGATCCTTACTCTTCTAAGTTGCATTTCCCCAACCTCTTTCTGTTCATCTGACTGATTTAAATGAAATTTACACCTCACCTTGAATGGCGAAACGCCATCAAATAGCAGCTTTGAAATATATAATAAAAGGGCAGATGCCTCTGCCCTTCCTGTTGTGTTTTCTTTTGTATGAAGTGTCATTTCTTCTTATTCAAGATCTCGGCAAGAGCGGTATCTAGCGTACCGTATGTGAAAGTGAATCCTTCCCTCTCCAATCGCTCGGGAATCACCCATCGGCTTTTGAGGACAAGCTCTGTTTCGGTCTGAATAAAACGTGCGCCCAGTTCAAGCATCCAACGAGGGGAAGGTAATCCGATCCGAACACCCATCTGCTCTCTCAGGCTGGCCATCAGTTCGCGATTCGTAACAGGATGCGGTGAGGAGGCATTGAACACACCATTCAGGTGTGGATGCTCCTGTAGATAGATCACCATGCGGAACAGATCCTCGATATGAATCCAGCTGAACTGCTGTGTTCCTGCACCTTGCGATCCTCCTAGGCCAAAACGGACCAGGTTTGTCATGGGCACCATCACGCCGCCCTCCCCCAGCACAATCGCAATCCGCAATGCAATCTGACGCGTAGATGGCAGACTGAATTCGAAGAAAGCCTGTTCCCACGCCTTGGCAACGTCAACCGAGAAGCCAGAGCCAATCTCGCCCTCTTTTTCCGTCATGGGACGATCTTCGGCATGTCTGTATATGGTTGCTGTACTCGAATTAATCCATAACTCGGGAGGATGATTACAAGCCAGGACGGCTTCACCGAGAATCCGCGTTGTCCGGGTTCTGGATTCCAGAATGACTTTGCGATTCTCCTCCGTATAACGGCAGTTCACCGATTTACCTGCCAGGTTAATCAACATTTCTGCTTCTTCGAGTGCCCCTATAATTCCTGCACGATCCTCCCAGGCAATATGACCGGGCTGACGCGAGATAATTAACACCTCATACCCCAACTTTCTGAACCTTTGGGCAAAATCCTGTCCGACAAATCCCGTTCCACCAGCTAATACAACCTTCTTCACGGTATCCCCTCATTTCCCATACTGGGTAAAGAACTCGCAAGATATAGATTGGAATGTTTCTATGCATGCAAAATGCAGATATTAGATTAACACCGCCGGTGACCCGTTGGTTTGATTTAATTCGCACCCAGAGCTGCGTACAAACGATCCCGCTCTTCGATCGCCCATGCGTTTGCAGCGTTTTGTTCCAGTTGATATCGGAGTTCATCATAAAAGTCATGGATCATGAATCCGTCTGGCAAGTTGCCAAGCATGGCTGTAAAGTTATACTCTGGCAGTGTTTTCTTTCCTTCACTAATCTGCTTCAACCAGTTCATCCACTTCGCAAGAGTGAGCACTTCCTCCTGCCATAATTCAGCCTGTAACCCAAGTGCATCCTGAAGTTGCTCGTACGCCAATGGATCGGCGAAGACGCGGCAAGCCTGAACAGCCAGTTGATACAACTCGGTCACTGCACGGCGTACCTCATGCTCAAGTTCGACCTCCAAGCCTCCCATGTAATCCTGAACCTGTATGCTCTGTCCATCATCGTATAATAGCGGTGCCTGAGCCAACAGGCGTACAATCTCTTCCATCTCGTGCATTGAAACTTTCTTCTGCTCATATAGAGCAGGTAATTGATATGCTGTAATGATCATTCACTCCTACATCGTTCTTCTATTAATGACGTATATTATAGCATGGTTTGAGATTCAAATATTTGATTCAATTCAACTTGTGCAGAGACAATGACAAAAAGACAACATAAACTCTATTAGGAGAGTCTAACGTTGTCTTTTCGAATATATGCCAATCGGTTAGATAAATGTTTTGATCGTAGCAAAATATTCACGGATCATGTTGACGGGTTTCAGATAACCCGGTGACGGGGCCGATATGCCATATTCTGCCGCATAACCGTTCTTGGCAGCGATATATTTGGAGCGGAACATATGATAGTCACTGGTGACGATCATGATCTCGGGGTGTTCCAGCCCGGACTCAAGAATGATTTTTTTGGAAAAGGCCAAATTCTCCTGTGTACTTGTGGAGCGATCTTCCATAATGACTTGGGCAGGGCTAATCCCCTGTTCAATCAGATAGTTTTTCATGGCAAGTGCTTCGGGAATCGATTCTCCCGGTCCCTGCCCACCCGATACAATGACCGGTGTCTGAGGGTGACTGCGAATGTAGTCCAGACTGGCATCCAGCCTTTGCTTCAGGGTCAATGACAATTCCGTTCCTCTGATACCCGAACCCAGAATAATGACATAGTCCGCTTCTTCCGGATCATTCGCACCAAGCTGTGTGAATACAAGCGCTTCTATGATGACAAAAGAGACGGCAACCACGCCAAATCCGGTGAGGATAATCCGCTTCAGAATAACATGCTTCTGATAGTCGATTCGTCTTAGCACGATAAAGGCCACCGTGATCATTCCGAAAAACATAACTGCAAACCTTTGGCCCCAGAAGATCAGAAATGCCACAAAACATGCCAACAGGACAAGATCAATGATCAGTCCATTTTTTTGTAAGAACTTTTTTATCAAATCCGTAGACACTCCTTCTTGTACTCGCAATTCCGCATATCCCTTATTATTCAGGCTGTTATTATCGTTAGTTTCGGCCATTGTTCCTGCCAGCACTTCTTCTGTACGCGTTGATTATAATAGTCGGCATCCGTGAAGAAAGGACTTTTGCGGACTACGAGTTGATACAGATCATGCAAGCCATGCGGAGCACAGATGTTCACCTGATCCTCTTCATCCAGCTGTACTCCTATGGCAGTCACAACTTCTGGCCAATAGCGAAGAGCATCCTCAGTAGATTGATAAGGAACTGTGCCATTGCGCAGATGCATTCTCGCCTGATTTTTGACCGACCACTTGGCATTGCCTGTCAACTCACGAAGCTGACGCTCCAACTGGATGTCTCGTTCCTCAAGCAGGTCCGACGCATCATAATAGACAACATCGATATCACTATGTAGCTCGCGAAGGGCATATCCATGAAGAAGATCCCAGATATAATTACGAACATATCCTGCGCCTATGTAACATTGAGGCAATTGCAGACTTCGAACTCGCCGCAGGTCGTGCATTAATTCCTCATGCTCCATAATCGCTCGAACGAATTTCTCCACATGCAACACGTCTGCCTCCCTGCGCTTCATCTTATTGTTCTCTTAATGCGATAAACTCTTGTTCCAATATATCATGTTTACCTAGTTGCAATAAAATGAACAACGCTTGAACATCCTCTGTACAACTTCGAATCCCTGATTAATCACAACCAAATAACCCATAAACAGCTTCGGTTATCCGACTGTCTATGGGCTACATTTGTATAGCGTTTGAAATGGTTAATATTTATTTAATCGGTATCCAGATTTGCGGCGGTTGGTTGGGTCCCGGGTATACTTCCATCTCTGGCATATACGCGTGCTCATAAGGATTGGATGGAAACCATTCCGAAATAATCTGTTTCCACAGTAGCTGCATGCTCTCCGGCATCGGGCCTTCTACTTCAAATACACTCCATTTGGAAGCAGGCATAGTGAAGCTTGATAATCCTTCCGGTACTTCACCATCGTAAGCCGTAGCAATCCAGTATTGCATCTGTTTCTCCTGAATTTCGTTCTGATCCACAACGACACCGAGTAATCCTTGAATACCCCCATTGTTCAGTTCAAACAAACGATCCTCTGTACCGCTCGTCCACGCTTCCTGCCACATCTTTCCGATGCCTTGCAGATGTTCTCCATCTGCATATGAGAAAGCCTGCTTCACTCCTACTAACGTAAATTCAGGATGTTCAACGATTTTATACTTCATCGGTTCTGCTCCTTGTAGACTCACTTGAATAACCAGACGATTATACGATTGGACAGCGTTACTATTCTTTCGAGCCTCACTGGGTGCGATACCATGTTGTCTACGAAAGGCTTTGGAGAAAGATTCCGGTGTATCGAAACCATATTTAAGCGCCAAATCGATAATTTTAATATCACTCTGAAGCAGCTCATGTGCCGCCAATGTCAATCGTCTGCGTCTTATGTACTCGGACACAGTAACATCAGTTAGTATGGCAAAGGTACGTTGAAAATGAAAAGGAGAGATATGGGCCTGCGCTGCAATCTGCTCCATCGTCATATTTTCGAGCAAGTGGTCTTCCATATATTGAATAGCGACCTGTAATGAGTTGATCCAGTTCATGTGTTAATCACTCCTTGATGTCTAATATAACTGAAAAACAACCCAATAACCTGTCATGCTGTGCTTTCATTTGTCCGGTTACTCTACCCGGCGAACACTTCCCGTCACCCCATGTTGAAGCTGTACATTTGTAAAAGTAACCGTCGTCCCCTGCCCAATGGGGGATTGGGCCACAATGCCAACTTTGATCTCTTCCGGACAGTCGAGACCGAAATAGCGAACCAGCTTCCACTTCTCTCCATCCTGAGAATAATGGAAAGCAAAGCTGTTGCCTGCCCGAGCTACACGTAAATAAGGCTTACTAACCTCTACAGGTGCTGATACACAATCATCCGAGTTACCACGAGTCACGACACTGAGAATGGACGGCTGTTCTTCGAAATACTCAAAGCAAACTTTAGCCCAATTCGTATCGTCCACTCTCACCATCAGGCAACCCGAGTCATACTGTTCTTTCATGTCCACCTGTACTTGAGTGACAATGCTGAAATCTCCCTTGATGATCGTATGTAAAAATGGTGCTGAGGCTTTGACCGGGTCACCTCCCGGATCAATGAAAAAGTCACTGATCGGCGAAACGGTTATCGTTACTTTGCCGTCTTCAATGGACCAATCCGCTGGCTCGTTCAGCCATCCCAGATTAGCAGATAATGTTTGACCTGAACATTGTTCGAATAGATTCGTCATGTGGCACACCCTTTGTCTGTAATTTTAAATTCGCTGAGTTCTCTGTTGTATTCGTGAAATAACGGAATTATCCTTTCGGATCAGTAAAAGGAAAAAAGCGACTCACATGAGTCGCTTGTATTCCTTTCATATACATAATCGTATTCGGTATGTCCAATCAATAGCACGCTATACCGGCAATACATCGGATGCACATCTAAAACCGATATGTCCGGTGGATGTATCCGGCGTATTGGGAATCCGTGCTGCCACTCTGTACCGATTGCAATAGGAACGGTGGCAAAGGTAGGAACCACCTTTTAACACCTTGCGGACTTCATCGGGAGAAGCAACCGTCTGAGCTAGTATAGGCTTTTCATGATCCGTAACATAATTGTCAGCGCACCATTCCCATACATTACCTGACATGTTGTACAATCCATATCCGTTCGCAGTAAAGGATCGGGATGGAGCTGTACCTGCATAACCATCTGCGGCATTATTTTGAGTTGGAAAGGTTCCTTGCCAGATATTGCACTGGTGCTGTCCATCCGGCCGCAGAACGTCACCCCAGGGATATTTCTTCTGGATTAATCCCCCTCGGGCTGCATATTCCCACTCCGCTTCTGAGGGCAGGCGCTTACCCGCCCAGCCACAATACGCATTGGCATCGTTCCAGGAGATATGGATAACGGGATGGTCAGCCCTGTCATTCACATCAGAGTCAGGTCCTTCGGGATGAGACCAGTCCGCACCTTCAACAACCCACCACCAGGGCGTTTGCTGCACTACGGTACGAACATGAGCAGCCGTTTGCGAAGAAACGAATAAATGAAAAACAAAGGACCAGCCGAATCGCTCGGCCTCCGTTCGATAACCTGTCTCCCTTACAAACTGTTCAAACTGTGCATTGGTCACCGTGCATTCATCCAGATAAAAGGAGTCCACCTGGGTTTCCCGGACAGGCCCTTCCCCATCACCTGCAAAAGCTTCCGGATCATTGGTGCCCACAAGTAAACGTCCACCTTCAATCCATATGCGGTCCCTGTCCTTTCGCCCAGCGATGTATCCATCATCTCCCGCCAGCGCACTAAGCGGTAGGCGGTCAACGGAAAGTGGAGATGCATGGTCAGACGCTATATTCATGTCACGGGAAGCCGTCAATTCGGGATTGTCCTCTGATTGAATTTTCACTTCCATCCTGCCGCTTCGACTTGCAGAACAGCAGCAGGAAGTTTCCTTTTTGGATATCTGACCGTGCATCTGAAGCATCCCCTTCCCCTGGTTTAAGATTCCTGATCCCCATTGTACACGACGGGAAGAATGTTCGGAACGGTTGGTGTTGTCATCCCCTCACCCAGATAATAATCCGTCAACAAAGATTGCATATATCCTTTCACCGCCAGCCCATTTCGGTAGGCGGGGTTATGCGGCAACGTGTAGATGCGGACATCGGATGGTATCGTTGTTGTGTACAGACGTAATGCTGTGAAATCACTCGTTTCATAGAGTATTTCCTCTCTCCAATCCCCGAGCAGATCGCCATAGAGCACAGGGGCGTTTCTGGAATTCACGCGAACATCATCGGCTGTAAACAGACGTGTCGTTGTGTTCTGCTCCCAATCCCACTTTTCCACAAAATTTTTATCCAGCAGCTCACCGAGTACATCACCATCCCACCAAATTCTGAAATTGGTTGAGGGCTGAACTGAACTGATCACTTCGCCATCCACATTGTAGATATTGCCTGAACTGGACCACATCTCAAGCCCATGGTACGTTGGATCAATATCCGCCAGTGTTCCCCGTGCGACATCCTGCGGGATTTCCCCTGTACGAATGATCTCGCCCGTCGCCGCATCGGCATAAAACCAAGGGAATTGATTGACGTTTCCGTTCTCCGCCTGCTGAATCCCGAATTGCTCCAGCCCCGGTCGATCCGGATCAATGTCTGTAATGTGAAAACGATCGCCATGGACTACACCCGGCAGACTGTATAAGGTCTCTCCGTTATCATCCAGCGCCCAGCCTCCGAATGACACCTCATCCTTCCCATCCCCGTCAAGATCCAGTATACGAATCTGGTGGAAAAACTCACCGTCCGCTCCCGCATGTCTCCAACGCTCAGTCAGGGCACCGCCTGCATAGTCATAGGCTGACGTCACATACTGAAAGTTGCGGCTGAGCGCACGATTCTTAAGCGCCGTAATCAGGCTTGGATGTTCACCATCCAGATAAGCAATGCTAAAGTGCCCACTGAGCGGACCATCGGCTGCATAATCATTGGTTATCGTTGTGCGTGCCGCTTCTGTTCCGGTCCATCCATCCACGACAGACACATACTGTGCACGCTCCGCTGTGGCAGGAACGACCTGACCATCCGCAAACGCTACCCCTTCAAAGGTACGCAGCAGCACTTCAGCCTTCCCGTCACTGTCCAGATCAAACACTGTAATATTGTCGTTGTCACGCCAGCCGCCCAGTCCAGCCACACCGAATTCGCTCACCGAAGCAGGTGGCGCATTATATGTATCGATCGTGGTCACGCTGTAAGGTCCCAGATCAATTCGCCACAGGAAACCTTCGGTCAGGCTGTAGGCCTCCACATATTTATTGCCTCCGTTCACTGGAATGCGGGTGACTACGTATTCATATTCCCCATCACCGTCCAGATCCCCAGGCCAGCCATGCTGCACAAAATAATCGGACGGATTGGATGTTATATTTTGCAATGGAATACTGAAATAATTGCGGATCTCGGGATTGGCTGCCAATACGACCTCGTCACTCACATCCTGTAAGCTATCCTCCACATAAGACTTCACGATATACGTATGGCTCTGGGTTACATCCACATTGGTGTCCGTATAGTTGGTTCCCTGCGTCAAAGGCTGGTCATTCAGCTTCTCCTCTTCCGTACCCGTCCGACGATAGATATCAAATGTAACCTGCTGCGGTTCGGTCCCAAGCAGACGCCAGCTCAGATATACCTTGTTCTCTCCCAGATATACGGCAGTAAGGCCTCGTCCCAAATTTTCAACCAGACGTGGTGCAGACCCTTCTGCGGCATCTGCCTGAAGTACTCCCCCTCCTGGTAAAACAAAGCCTGTCCATCCAATAACTCCACTTAACAGCAATGTGAATAGTACTTTTGTTCCTTTGGCCACAGTTGATTTGGTTTTCATTTACAATTCCCCTCCATCGATTGGTTAGTATATGCGTACAAAAAAAGCAAAGCCGGTTATCTCTGTCCCTACGAGCCAATCTAATGAGATCGACTGAACTGGTTCAGCAATAACTGCTTTGCCTCCGGTTGCCCGGTCAACAGGGTCTATCTACCGCTCTAACGGCTTGGTTCCTCCACGATCATAGAAAAAGGGGCCTTTCGCCCAACTGACAGCCAGATGCATCAGCAGTTCGGTCTTTAGTTGCTCCCGAATTACAGCATGCTGCTCCTCATCATACAGGTTCGTCCACTCATGAGGGTCAACCGTTAGGTGATACAGTTCACCCTTCGTTTCATGCACTCTGGATGCGGACTCCGCGACAGAGCCTTCCATGTACAGAATGAGCTTCCACTCCGTGGTCCGCCACATATAGGCCGGAGCCGAATGAGGCGCCGTAACGCCCTTTCCATGAAATTCACAGAACGTTCCGCGATGCCGGAGATCGCCCAGCAGATCGACACCAGGCAGCATCGGATTCGCTTCAAGTCCGGCTGCACGTGTCAATGTCGGCACCAGATCCACCAATTCCGCAGGCCCCTGGTCAATCGTTCCGCGCTTCTGCTCCTCAATGTGTGTACCAGACAAGATAAGCGGCACCCTCACGCTGCTGTCATACAGGTTATATTTGGTGAAGCGAAACTGTCGTTCCCCCAACATCTCTCCATGATCCGAGACAAATACAATCAGCGCGTTCTCCAGCCTACCCTGGTTCTCCAACTTCTCCAAAGCGAGTCCAAAGTAATGATCGAGCCAGGAGCAATTCGCCCAGTATCTTAACGTAGTCCTCCTCCGCTCCTCCAAACTTCGCTGGTCCCATACCTTCTTCTTGTCGAGATACGACTGGCGACTATTCGAATTCAATTCATCGGAAGCTGCAAGGTGAGTCTGCATTTCATCCTCCCAAGGCGGTTGCGGGATATCCGGAATATCTTCCAGCCTGTACAGATCTTCGAATGCTTGGGGCACATTGAACCCGGCATGTGGCTTCAGGAAAGACAGATAAAAAAATAACGGCCGCTCCGGGTCTACCCCTTCATCCAAAAATTGCAGCGCCTGCTCGGCTACCCAGCCATCCCGATGCTGGTTCATCGGAATCTGACTCGTAAGCCCTGTATAACCGTTGACATTTTCCTCGCCGCTGCCAAAATCCTTGGTCTCCTGATGATAGGCTTCCAGTGCTTCGGGATGGGAGTCACCCATCATTGTCGCTCCCTGTTCATAATGACCACTTTGACGGGAAAGACCGATCGATCTTACTTCGAATCCTCGCGTAGAAGGCTCATCTACACCATCACTATGGTTCCAATGCGTTTTTCCAAATCCGGCTGTCTGATACCCTGCGCGGTGCATTAACCCCGGCAACGGTTCGGAGGGCAACTTGTCTTCCTCGAACAATCCGCCATAATTCGTTCGGACCCCAAGCTGAGACGGATAATACCCCATCATCATGGAGCTTCGACTTGGCGCACACATTGGCGATTGGCAGACCGCATCGCGGAAAGTGATGCCCTCGGCTGCAAGCTTATCGAGATTCGGTGTATGAATATGTTCATTGAACGTTCCAATACAGTCCCATCGCTGTTGATCCGTCATGAGAAAAATAATATTTGGCTTGTCCTGTGACACGTCACATCCCACTCTCCTTTGGGCTGAAAACTAAGGCGTGATTTAAACGGAGCGGTTACCCCGATTGTGCCCGGTATGCTTGTGAATGTCTTCCCTGTAACGACTTGGCGTGGTCCCTTCGCTTTTCTTGAACAAACGATTGAAGTAACTGGGCTGATAGCCCACCTGCTCCGCAATTTCACTGATCTTGACATCTGTTGATTCAAGCAGCTCCTTGGCCCGGTGGAGCCTCACCTCAGTCAAATAGTCCACAAAATTTTGCCCGAATGTCTGCTTGAACGCCCGACTTAACGTGTAGGAATGAATCCCATGAAGATCTGCCAATTCATCCAGCGATAACGCTTCTGCATACTGCTGCTGCGCATGCTCCTTCATCTGATGAACCGCCATCTGTATTTGCTTCTCTTCCTTGCCTGTAAATTCCTCTACACATACGTGCACAATCCGTTCCCTGAACCACTGGAACAATTCATCCAAATCATGCAGCTGCATCGCCTCTTCGTATATCCCCACCCCAAACAGTTCGACCGGATCTTCCCCTAATTGCAAAAGGGCATGTTGTATGCGTGCCAGCAGTTGGAATAAAGCCTGACGTACATGCTTCTCCGGCACTTCAGATCCGGCATAGGTGCCAATAAATATGCTGAACTGTTCCAGGGCGGAGTCCTGTTCACCACTACGTAATGCCGAGATGATGGCCTGCTCCAGCTCAAGCGGATATACTCCATGTTCATTCACATCCTGCTCTGCCTCCCCATTCATATCAATAATGGTCACATTGGGAGAGAACTGTCTTTTCCTCAACACAGCCCTCGATTCTCTGACCAGCTGTGGGATATGAGAAGCATCTGATGTAAGTTTGCTGATTGAAACTGTCATGCGAACGTTCCATTCCGACTGCACAGTTTCAATCCAATGTTGGGCCATCCGAGATAATTCTTCTCTGAATTCAGGTGTCTCTGGCTGGACCTCTGGAGGGACAGCGAGCAACAGCGCAATGGACATGTCATGGTAATTGATCGTTTCAGCCCGGTAAGGAAGGTCCACCAACTGCCTGTTCAGAATGTCGGTTGCGGCAAAACTGATCCACTCCTGAGATTCACTCCGATTTCGCTCCTTAGCCCCATATAGAAGAACTGCACTCGGACGAATGTGAGCAAATAGGATGATAAACCGCTCATCCCTAAGAACCCAACCCAGCTGTGCCAGACGTTGCTTCCATTCATGGTCGGATGACAGTAACAGATGACCCAACGTGAGCTGAATCAACAAGCTCTCCCGGGCGAGTGGAAGTTGCTCTTCCAACCGTTGCTGCAACGATTCTCTCTCCTGATTAACGCCAATCCAGCGCTGTTCAATATGCTTGATTTCATCCAGTTGTACAGACCCATTTGGGCGGACAGAAGCCACTGTAAATATTCGCAGTAATTTCGTAAACGGTTTATAGAGCTGGAGCGAACCAACCCACGACAGGATCAGAGCCAGCAAGAGTCCAGATCCGTTGATGAGAAGAACGATTCGGGGTACAGACACAATCGGAGCTACAATTTCATTGAGGGGAACCGCGGAAACGTAAGTCCAATCGGTACCCAATCTGCGGAAGGTGCCCGATTGAACCGAGTAGGTCAGTCCCTCATATTCCATCAGGAATGAAGACAGATTACCTTCCAGGTTCAACAGATGTTCACGGACAGCATGCTGTAATCCACCAAGTTCTTGCGCTCGTGGAAGCATGGGCTTGCCCTGCTCATCCAACAAAAAAGTCGTCCCTCCATTATACGGAGACAAGGTCTGCAGCATGTTGCTCAATTGCTTGTTATCCAGCGTGACCGTTAGTGCCCCGAGTGCATCGTCGCTTCCACCAGGAAGTCGATTCACCATCATCATGGATGTGCCCTCCATGGACCGTGACCAATATGTGGCCTGGGGCTGGTGAGTCAACCGTTCATACTTCTCGATCTCCCCAGCGTCTTTGATAAAATCATACCGTTCAGAATCCATCTTCACGGCCTGCGGTTCCCCCAGATACAACTGAACTTTGCCGATCAGTGTATTGGAATTCTGAATCATCAGCAGCAATCGGTACAGTTCATGCACCTGTTTATACTTGAATACAAAATCGAGCTCTTTGAGACGGTTATCGAAAACCGGATCGAAGGCCCACTGCGAGAAGGTCAATTCAAGCGCATCCAATTGATCGCCAACCCACACGGTACGTTGTTCAAACTGATTCAGATGCGTTTGCTGCAAAATCTTTTCCATTTTGACGGTGACCCAGCCATACAACAACACACCTGTAATGACTCCCGGAATGCAGGCGATAAACAGAATCATCATCAGGCTGCGCCTGAAATAACGCCCTTTGGGTAATGGGTCTGCTGTGCGCTTGAATATCATCTGTATGGCCCTCCTATCCGGGAATACCCGCCTGAATGCAGATTCATCCTTTGACCGAGCCGATCAGTGCTCCTTTGGCAAAATGCTTTTGAATAAATGGATACACCACCAGTACTGGCAATATGGCTACAATGATCGCGGCCATCTTCAACATTTCTGTCGGCGGTGTCTCCACCTGCTGTCCAGGCGCAACCAGATCGATATTGGATGCGTTCAGCAACATGTTTTGCAATAATACTTGGATGGGCCATTTCGCAGAATCATTCAGGTATAACAGTGCCGCGAAGAATTGATTCCAGTAGCCTACAGCGAAAAACAATCCAAAAGCAGCAAGCGCAGGCATCGATAAGGGCAACACAATCGTGTACCAGGTTCGGATGGCACTACAGCCATCAATGGATGCCGCTTCGCTGATCTCTGCGGGCAGGCTGTCGAAGAAATTTTTCATCAGCAACACCGTCCAGCCATTGGCGAGCGCAGGCAGAATTAATGCCCAGATATTATTGATCAGCCCGAGTTCCCGCACCAGCAGATAATTTGGAATGATGCCCGGGCTAAACAAGATGGTTAGTACAATCAGGAACATCAGTATTTTTCTGAAGTGGAATCGCTTCTGGGACAGCGCATACGCCAGAGAGGATGATACAGCCAGGCTGCACAACGTGCCGACGGTTGCCAGAAATGCACTGTTCCCCAGCGAGCGTGCAAAGGCAGGCGTGGATAACAAATACGTATAGGCTTCAACAGACCAGCGTTCCGGAAAGAGTACAATTTTCTTTTGCAAATACTCTCCGGGGTCCGTGAATGAAACGACGAAAACATAATATAGCGGGAAAAACATGACCACAGCCAGTAGTCCAAGCGTAACCACATTTAGGGACTGTCCAATCCGCTCACTCCATTTCATGCGATGCATTCGAAACCTCCTCTCCATTGATTAATGGCTGCCCGGGTATGGATAGGTGCCGGATCGAACTAGTAGACGCCTTCCTGACCCATGCGCTTAACTACACGATTTGCGACAACGACCAGCACTAGACCAATTACGGATTTGAACAGTCCAACCGCTGTACTGTAGCTAAAATCGCCCTGCTCGATCCCTGTGCGGTATACATAGGTGTCGAACACCTCGGCCACTTCAGATACAGCGCCGTTGTACATAAGGAAGATTTGCTCAAACCCCACCTCCATGATGTCTCCGAGTCTTAAAATCAAGAGCACGATGATGACACTGCGGATGGCAGGCAACGTAATATGCCAGATCTGGCGCAATCGTCCCGCTCCATCCATGCGTGCTGCCTCATACAGCTGAGTATCCACACTCGCCATGGCGGCCAGGAACACAATCGTGCCCCAACCAGCTTCCTTCCACATCGCTTGCAAGGTGACCATGATCCAGAAGCTGTCCGGGTTCGTCAATATATCCACGCGGGGCCATCCCCATAAAGTGAATAACTCATTAATCAGTCCCGTTCCTTTGGCGAACAGCAGCAGTGTTAACCCGGCAATGAACACCCAGGAGAGAAAATGCGGCATGTAGATAATCGTTTGAATCAGTCTCTTATACGCCACACTTCGCAGTTCATTGAGTCCCAAGGAGATCAGGATCGGAAAAGGAAAGAATAAAATCAGATTGAGCAGGCTGATTGCCAGCGTATTTCGGAACAACAAAGCAAAATCCGGATTACCAAAGAGTGCTGTAAAGTGCTGCAAGCCTACCCACTCACTGCCCTGAATCCCCCGAAAGGGCGAGTAATCCTGAAATGCAATGATGATGCCCCACATCGGGATGTATTTGAAAACGAGGAAGAACAATACGCCCGGCAATGCGAGCAAATATAACGACCGGTCACGCCGAAGTGCGGACAGCAGGTTTAAGCCTTTCTTTTTGGATGAAGTCTGCCTCCCCTTAACCGTACTCATTCGTTGCTCATGGGTGCTCATGGTGTGCAGCTCCTTCCCTCAGATTCACTGTCCATTTCTTTTCTTGTAAGCTTCGGTCATCTCATCACTCATCGCCTGGAAATTCGGATCATTCCGCAGGGTTTCCACAAAGGCATCCCAAGCTTCAATCGGCTCCCGGCCCAAAATAATTTTCGCTTTCAGATCCTGGATCTTCTTGTTGAGTTCAGGCAGCACTTTCTGCCCGGTCTCAGATTGAAGGCCAGCGGCCAGATCCGCCACGCTCGTTTTGTCTCGCTCTGCCTCCACTTTTTTGAACAGTTCATTGGCCTGTGTCTCTTCATCCGTTTCACCCGTGGTATCCCAAGGCAGGTCGATGACGTTAACGATATGATTGAAATCCGACGCGTTATCCGCCGTCAATTTTTCACTACTCGCTACCTTTTTACCATCCACCACTTCATAATGCGTACCTTCAATCCCGAACTGCTGAATTTCAAATACTTCCGGATTCATCCAGGTATCAACGAGTTGGAGAATTTGTTTCATCTTCTCTTCCGGCACACTGGCAGGGATCGCCAGAATACCGTTGTATCCCGAACCTTTCGGATTATATCCATTCAGATTGGTCAAAGGATAGAAATCCGTATATTTAAAAGAAGGATCGACCTTCTTCAGGTCATCGGCATAGATTTTGCGCATCGTACCTGTCTTGTCCACGATAATGCCCGCCTGATTGCGCTTGAACAGTTCCCTGGCCTGCGTCAGCTTGAGCGAAAGCAGATCTTCCGGCATCATGCCGCTGCTATAGGCTTTGGTTAGATATTGAAGGGATTCTTTCACCTCGGGCAACAGCTCCCTGTAGACCAGCTTCCCCTGCGACTCATCCCATTTCCAACTGCTATTGGTTCCGATAAAAGAATTCTCAATGGCACCGAGTACTGGGCCGAGATTACCTCCCCAACCGAGATCATCCGGACTGATATAAGCAGCAAGTGCCGTGGTATCTTTGGTTCCGTTACCATCGGGGTCCTGCTCCACAAAAGCCTCCATCACGTTGAACAACTCATCCGTGGTCTCTGGCACCTGCAAATTCAATCGGTCAAGCCAATCCTTGCGGATGATGAAAAAAGAATCTCCAGTGACCGGGCGAGGCCGCGGGATCCCATAATTGTTGCCATCTGATGCCTTGGTTGTATCCCAAGCAATATCGGGAATGCCTCCGCTGAGGTTCGAATAGTCCTTGATATAAGGGGTGATATCCCAGAAAGCACCTTGTTTGACCATCTTGGTGAAGGTACTTCCAAATGGATCATTAATCATGATGAGATCAGGTATATCCCCGGAAGCCAGGGTCAGATTGAGCTTGTCACCGTAGATATTGTTGGAGACCCACTGGATATTCATTTTGGAGTTAGTCGCTTCTTCAATAGCGCGTTTGATTACATTATCATCAGCAGCAGGGACGGCACTCGGCGTGATGGTCATAATGCTGACTTCCAACGGATCGTCGGCATTGCCACTGCTGCCACTTACCTGTCCTTCTTCATTA
Organism: Paenibacillus amylolyticus; assembly: GCF_001570725.1. GTDB lineage: Bacteria > Bacillota > Bacilli > Paenibacillales > Paenibacillaceae > Paenibacillus > Paenibacillus amylolyticus_A. The sequence continues at coordinate 584,469 of NZ_BCNV01000001.1, read as the reverse complement.
TTTCCGCATGCACTAAGCACCACGGACATGACCATGACAACCGATATGATCCAGGTCAGATTACGGGTGTTACGTTTCCCCACTTTTTGCATAGGCTTTCCCATCCTCCTTAGTCTCTTAAACCTATAGTCTTAATCGGATTAACAATTAAAAAAGGGGCTTTGACAGGCTCTTGAAGAAGATTCTTCCTGACCGGTCAAAGCTTTCACTCACTATAACGAACACCCGTATTTCCTGCAATTGCACTTTTTTGCACCGGTTATAAACGGTGAAAATGTGCCCTAAACGCCTTCGCTTCAACGATAAGGTCTAAAAATGCGCTCGTCCCACACTTGTACTTCAATATATCGTTCCGGGCCTTGATTACCTTGCCGGTTCCATTCTTGAGGCCAACCATAGGCCTGAATAATTTCCAGAATTTCGTCTTTGGTGTATATCTGCTTACGGTAAGGTTTATCATCCATATATCGCATTGTTGGAAAGAGGTCTCCATAGGTGAAACTTACAACTTCGGCAGACAGATCTTCCCAAGGGATGATCAGTAAATCTGGTTCGTTATACCAAGATGACAGCCATTCACATGCACCAAGGGTCAGATAGTGGGGATATCGATTGGTGGGGGTTCCTCCCTTGGCCTTAAACTGCTCGTACGCTTGATGTTCAAGTGCTCTACGGATGGTCATATAATCCGCTGATCGCTGACTGGCAAAATTCCGGCCTTGATCACGGATTTGTTGAGTAACTATTTCGGCTTCTTCATTAGACAGGCTGGAGAGATTGCGGAAAGGTCCAAGACTTTGTTCAAAATAATGATACGCCTTCAAATCCGTCATAGGAATCTCACCACCTCCAACAAATCGTTCCGTATCCATATTCGTTAGTCATAGTGTACATCATGCCATCATTTATGGAAATATCTGTAGCAAATTAGTTCATTCATCGAGACCTGTATCCATTCGCATGAGATCGTTTCATATAAAAAGCGTCAGCATTGGCATAATTCTCTCATGCCTTGCTGACGCTTTTTGTAAGTTGAGTATTCTTTCAGATGACAGCCCTACAACCAACTCCACTTCGGTAACTGATCGAGCGTAATGACCTCTTCGCTGTTATACACTTTCTTCAAAAACGCCACATCATTATGTGTCCCATCTCTGAGGAATCCACCTGTCCAAGTACAGAACCAACTCCAGTGCACATCCTGTTCCTTCATTTGCTCAGGATCAGGGATGGAGCCGTTCTCGGCGAGTGCAATGATTTTGTTGTCCTTCACAAGTTCTCGCAGGTTGGCGTAACGTGCAGCCAACGGGCTGTGATCTCCTGCTTCCGGGTATACATCTACACTCACAATATCCACGACATCATCCCCTGGATACCATTCCGGTTTTTCTGAGTTCCAGACCCAGATAAGGTTGTGCAGCTGATGTTCTTGAACCAATCGATCATACAACAACTGATATAACTGTATGGCAGGTTCGGGGCCTTTCGCTCCCCACCAGAACCAGCCGCCCTCCGCTTCATGAAGTGGTCGGAATAAAACAGGCACACCAGCATCCTTCAACTCTTGCAAGTGAAATGCAATCGCATCGATATCCCGGATCAAAAGTCTGTACTCTTCTGACTCAGTATCAGCCAGCGCTGATGCCAGATCATAGGTGGTTGCGTCCGTATAGAACCCCCGCCACCACTCTTTACCTGGTTCATCGATCAGATCCGTCGGTGCATTCCAGTGCCAGCACAGCGTCACAATGCCACCTTGTCGGTGCCATGCAATCGCATCCCGGATCTCCTGAGAGACCGCGCCGCGCTCTGTTCTTGATGGCGAATATTCCATGAGATCAAAGCCAATCACAGCTGGTTTGCGGCCTGTGTTTTCATTAATCCAGTTCAGATTGCTGTAATCCTGCTGACCTGACAACATCCCTTTCCCATAACGCTCGACCAGAAACGCCATTAATTCTCTCGCTTCAGATGTCGCTGCTTCATTCACCGGAGCACTGTTGATCGTAGGCACCGTCATCACTAACACCTCCAATTGGGTTTACCATGTTAACCCACAACACCGGAACGTTCAATACTCTCCACGAAATAGCGCTGTACAAACAGATACAAAATAATCAGCGGTGCAATCGCCAACAAAATGCCTGTATCCACGATCATGGCCACATAGTTCGGATCCGCCTTAATGCCCGAGTTCGAACCAAATCCCATCAGTTGCGGAATCAACTGGTTCGCCTGAGCTGGTAAGGAAGCCACCTTCAGCGAGATCAGTGGACTTTCACTCATAAACAACGCCGAATAGAATGTATCATTGTACTGCCATACAAAAGAGAACAAAATGACCGTAATTAGTGGTGAGATCGCATTGGGCAACATGATTCGAGCAAACGTTTTGAATCCGCCTGCACCGTCAATCAGTGCGGCCTCCTCAATCTCCTTCGGCATGCCCTTGAAGAACTGACGGAAAATATAGATGAACAGTCCCGCCTTCAGCCCTCCCGCTGTAGCAGCCGTAATTATTGAAGGCCAGTACGTATTCAGCAGATTGATGCCATTCGTTCCGGTGAACAACTGGATGATGCCCAGAAAGTCAAAGCTGCGGAAATGCAGATACATCGGCACCATGAGCGTACTTGTCGGTACCAGAATCGTGAGAATTACCAGCACAAAGAGCACATTGCTACCCGGAAAAGAAAACCGGGCGAAGCCGTATCCTGCAAGCGCACAGGACATGGCTGTCAGAAGCGTTGTAATGGTAACGAACAATAACGTGTTCGCCAGCAGAGGCAGGTAATCCATCACTTGCGCCGCTAGCCGGATATTATCCAATGTAAAGTGCTGGGGAATCATATAGATCGTTGGATTGTAGATATCCTGCTTATCCTTGAACGCAACTGACACTTTGAGAAATAACGGGTATAAAATAATAAATGAAATACCGATGACCAGTGCATATCTGAATATGGAATAGAGAAGGTCCGATGTCTTGTTTCGCACCCGATGCATGTGATAATTCTGCTTCGGAACTACCACCATGCGATCTGTCCCTGATGCAGCCATAATCTGAAGCCTCCCTTAATGTTAACCGTCAGTTGTAGTGAACCCGCCGTGACAGCACCCAGCCTACTACGATCAGGACAAGACCAATCACCAGCGTGTACAACCAGGACATCGCCGAGCTCAAGCCAAAGTTCTGGGTTTTGAATGCGGTTTGGTAGATGGCCTGTGTGACTGGACTCCCGGCAAATGAATCAATGATCGTATAGATGACATTCGTCAGAATCAAGGGACTGACCATGGGAAATGTAATTTTCCAGAACGATTCATAGGCTGTCGCCCCTTCGATCTTCGCAACCTCATACATCGATCCTGGTACTGATTGCAGCGCGGCGAGGAAGATCAGAATCTGAACGCCTGAGCTACTAATAATCTCATAGATCCGCATGATGGCTTCTACAATGTAATCCACATAGGCCATCGGTAGTCCCACATCCGCCAGCATCCGCACAATGGATACCACGTTGAACGAAGCACCGCCATCGGCTGATGCATCCACCGCACTCGCATCCCCCATTAGATTGATTAATCCCGCAGACTCAGCTGCTGCGACTGCACTGGAAGCCAGAATAACCGGCAGGAAAAAGATCGCACGTGCCATCGTTCTGCCTCTGAACTTCTGGTTGAGCAATGTCGCCGTAAACAAACTGAAGAACAGAATCATCGGCACGTTCAGTACCATCGCTCCAACTGAATCCACCAGAATTCGGTTGAATGTAGCGTCAACCAGAAGTGCATCCTTGAAATTTTTAAATCCAACGAAGTCCAGAACGTACCCGCCCGGAGCAACGGACAGATTACTCAGACTGAACCGAATCGATTGCAGGAGTGGTGTGGCAAAGAGGAAGATGAAACCGAGCAACCACGGAGAAATGAATGCAAGTCCAAGCAGCGCTCTCCGTGACTTCAATGATAATCGAATGGTTCTCATCGGTTCATTCCTCCCACCACATAGTCCGTCCCGCCAACCGTTGTTCCATCCACGGTTACTGCATCCGCATTGTAATTCACAAGGATGGATGTACCCCCAGTATAGGTGATCCGAACCACGCCATCCTGAATGCGTTCATGCTTGAGAATCTGCTTATTCGCCAAATTTCCCAGCACTTCATTGGCCTGCTTATACAAAGCAACGGCATCATCCACCCAATATGCATACTCCGTTGCGTAGGCCGAATCATAATTCGTCAGCTTCAGCCTGGATGATGGTTCATAGGTCCATTGAAAATATGGAGCTGCCCCATGCTCCAGACTGCGCAGCAACTGTTTGCGGAGATCCTGATCCCCCGACGTGTTCATCGGAGATGCCGCATAGTTCATGTATCCATGAATAACCATCGCATAAAAAGGAACTTCTTCATCGGTAATATTGAACCGACTCGACCCTGCGGGTACATTCACAACATGTTGTGCACTTCCCCAAGCGTAACTATTGGCTGCGGATACCATCAGGTTCGGATAGGATTGTTCCAGCTTGCCCAGCTGCTCCTTCACAATGTTCTTCGCCGTCTCCCGATGAATCACCCGACTATCCCGATAATCTGAAGTCAGGACCTGCCCGAGATCACGAAGGGATAATCCACCAAGGCCCAGTTTATTGAATTTGTCAGCAAACTCATTCACCACATAAGGAAGCTTGGCCGCTGAGAGCAAATAATAGCTGTCCTTACTCTGATCCATGCGATTAAGCGCAGGATTGTATGGATATAGTTCCGCGGTCTCCTTCGTTACAAACCGAGCTGCATCCGAGGAGGGAGCAAAGCGCAAATCATCGTGATACATGTGCTGGAAAGCCACATCCGGGAACAGAGCTCCACCCGACTGCTCCAGCTTAGCGGACAATGCTTGTAGCTCGGAACGACTACCTACTTCACTATCCAATTTCACCCGGGTTGGCGTATGATGGCTGATGCCGCCACCGAACCATCCCTGATAACGCATCTGTACGCGGTTCACACCTTCCTGCTGTAACTTCGCCGCCATTTCGGTGGCCTGTTCGTACGTCGTCATGGCTAAGGTGGTCCGATAAGGCACACTCAGGAACGAAGCCTTTTTGTCCACTGCACCAAGCACATCCACATAAAACGGCAACTCCGTCTGTTCTGAGAGTGGCTGCAATACATCCTGCTCGATCAACTGCTGCTGATACAGGCGGGCCATTCCTGAGTAACTGGCATCTTCTCCATGAAGAAAATGATAGCGAACCTGAATATCTCCACGGAAAGGCTCATCGCTAAGCAGCTGGATCTCCTGCATTTTCTGCGAGGTGTACATCTCCAGCTCATCCTCTCCGCGCAGGGAGAAGGTCGCGTGTACATGGTTGTAGCTATTCTGTCTGCCTCCAATATCCGCGGAGATACTGGCAATGCCATCCCCTTTTTCAATGACTGCAAACCAGGCTTTCTCCCCGTTCTTCAGACCAAACACAGGCATATACGCGGATTCACTAACCTGAGGACGACTGAGCGAATTATCATTTGGGTCTGCGCCATATACACGCTGTACATACTGCTCTTCCTGGGTTTTTCCGTTGTTCAGATGGATCAGGCTGCCTGAACCGTCGGGCACGAGCATGTAACCCTCACCCTTCGTATCCGCCGCACCAAAATAAGCGAGCAAATCAATATTTCGAATGCGGTACTGCCCACTTTCTTCTATTTGGCTCAGAGGCACGGTCACAACGAGTGCCCCCTGCTCAAGTCGATATTCCACAGAAATGACGAAGCTGGGCTTATCCGATACACCTCCGCCTTCGACTCCATTCTCCTGATTGTCAAAAGCCAGATCGTCCACCGTGTAACCTGCCGTCTCAAAGGCACCCAGCATCTTGTTCAGCACAAGTTGCTTCGAAATCTGTCCATCCAGCCGTTCCAGAATATCCGGATTGTTCTTGGTTGGATAATATCGGGCAGATGTGTACCTTGCGACAGTAGCATCCAGCTTGGAAAGCACTTTCTCCTCCAGACGCTGTTTGCTAATCAGTTTAGGCAGCGCATCAATGCCAAGTGACGTATCACCAAGCGTATAGTTCACCCGAATCCCTTGATCGATCTGGCCCACTGTGAATTGCTTGTTGCTAATACTGGAGCTGAAATTCGGAAAGTTCTCCAGTGTGCCCATCGAATCCCGGAAAGACACGTTCAACTGGGAGGACAGCACCTCTTTTTCATATGCAGAAGCGAGACCATCCTCAGCCCGTTCTTTCGGATTGCTGTACCAAATCTCTCCACTTTTCCCGTCCCGTACTGCAATTTCCGTTGTCTCCTCGTTATAATACAGGGCGAGTCTCTGATCTTCGGCGACCAGTTGCATACCAGGCACGCCCTGCGAGGAGTCGCTAAGGAACTGCAACGGGTCCTCCGTGACGGGCATGGCTCTGGTTGTCGTATCCAGATAAGCCGCGGCTTCTACGGCAGGAACCCCCCTGTTGTTTATATACAGCAGCCCGGCTGCAATCATGATCACAGCTGTACCACCAGCCAGCACCGTATATAATCGTTGCCTTTTGTTCACGGATGCCGCCTCCTTTAGGTCCGAAAAATCAACTCGCGGTAAATGTTATAACCGAATTCGTACAACTGTTGCAGCATGCTGAAGACCAGTGCGCCAAGGAATACGATAATGCCCATCACAATGAGTGTCAGCACCATCGTTATCATTGTTCTAATCACCGTGTACTGGTGTACCGTCATCATGCCAATGAACAGAAGCAGTATAAACCAGAAGAATGCAATGCTATTGAACAGATAATAAAAAGCAGTCTCCTCCTGCACCATGAACCGGCTGATCACGATCATCGGGGCATAGATCAGAATAATTGGAATGAGTGAGTAACCTGTCGCCAGAACGATTTCCCTGAACTTGCCTTCCCCTTCCATCAAGGTCGTTACCGCCCAGTTGGCCGTGCACCATAGAAAGAAAGGGACCGCAACTGTGGCGATCTCGATGATGCTATTAATCGTACGAGGATCGATGTAATTGACGAGAAATCCTGCGTACTGCTTTTGCAAAATCATCATGACAATGGTAAGCGCCAATGCTGCAAAAGCAACAAGCAGCCGTCCCCGGTTATCCGACTTGAGGTCCCAGAATGCATCAATGGGGTGAAAAATGAGATGCAGCGGAAACTTAATGAAATCCTGCTTCACGATCAACCTGCCTCCTCCGTCTCCATTTAACCGCTACCCGGGTCAGGATCAGAATGACAATCAGCGCGATTGCAGCGGTCAGGAATGTACCGAAATGTTCCTTCATCATCTCCCGCCGATGCCTCTTGAACGCGACAGAATAACTCTTGCGGTCCATTCCAAGTTCGAAGTAACCCAGCGCTTCCTCGTTTTTCTTCTCCATTAATAAGGACTTGCCGATACCGATATAAGCGATGTCATAGTTAGCATTCAGCTTAAGCACTTCTCTCCATATATTCACGGCCTCTGTGTCCTCGCCCCGATAGTGGAGTGCCACCGCTTCATTCACACGGGCACCAAAACGGGTCGGCTCATAAACGACAAGGTTGTTCTTGCCCCGATCCAAAACCAAGTGATGCTCACCCGATTGTTCAATCGCGACAGGTGTTTTGAGCGTGCCCACCTGATTTCCTTTGCCACCGTATATGTAGAGCAGATGACCTTCATCGTCGTACGTGAACACCCGGTTCTGTGTCGCATCCAATACACTGTACATGCCGTCGCCCAGCACTTTCACATCAATCAGTTTGGAGGGACCCGGATTGTTACGGAACCGGATATCGCCTTTGACATCGTAATAACCAAAGCGTTTCAGTACATCTTCACCAGACGGGTTAAGCCGCTTGATCGGTTCATTCGAGCCGGGATCAATATTCGTTGCATACACGAATCCTTTGTGGTCAATATCCGCATTGGAGAACTCCGTTGGAACAAACAGGACCATCTGCGCGCGCTGGGCTTTGGTCGATAACATGCGCCAGATGTATTCCCCGTAGTCCCGCTCCACTTTGTTGGTACCGACATATCCGATAAATTTCCCACTCTCGTCAAACTGCATGATGCCTTCGTAGACCCCCTGTGCCACAACATACACTCGGCCTACATGGTCCACCGTCAGCTTCAAAGGCTGAAACTGGAATTGGGTCGATAGGATATCTGACTCGGGCTTCGTGATGGTTTGTATCAACGTCCCCTCTCCATCAAGGACAACCACACGACTGTTTCCCGTATCGGCGACATATATGCGTTCTTCTTCATCGACAAACAATCCACCTGGAAGGTTAAAGGCCTCCTTGCTACCCTCCATCATGAATCCATCGATTACGCGCAGCAGCTTAAAGCCTGGGTCCAATACGACAATTCGGCTGTTACCACTATCCAAAATATAGATCAATCCAGAGGGAGAAACGTTCACATCACCGGGGTCTTTGAACTCACTAATGCCGAGGTCACGGCCTGATATCGTACGCTCGGGCAGATAGGCATCTGGTGAAGGAACAGCCTCTTTCCAGTAGTTGTAGTTATAACTCTCATACGGCGCCGGGGAGGCCGCCGCAGGCACGGCATTCACCAGCAGCAGAGATACTGCCGCCAGGAGAACAAGCCATCTTTTCACTGTGCGTGCCATATCGTTCCCCCTTAATCCTTCATGCCCGAACTCGCCATCGTCTCAATGATTCGGCTCTGAGAGAAAATAAATAGCGTGATCGGCACACTCATCAAAATCAGTGCTACCGCAGCACCCGCTCCTGCCCGGGATATTCCGCCCTGAATAATCTGACCTGCTGCATAATGCAGGGTCTTGAGCTGCTCGCTATAGATGTATCCATTGCCATCACTGCCCCATAACATCTGGAACAGTAGAATGATCAATGTAAGCCAAGCTGGCTTCACATTGGGCATGACGATGGACCAGAAGATCCGGTATTCACTGGCACCATCAATCTTGGCCGCTTCCAGCAGCGCATCCGGGATCTGCTCCATGAACTGCTTCATCAGATATAACCCGAGTGAATAGGCAAATGCCGGAATAATAACGGCCCAGTAGGTGTCGATCCATCCGAGCCATGACATGATCATATAGTTCGGAATGGCCGTCACCGCAGGTGTGAACATCAGTGACAGTACGACCACTTGGAACATGAATACTTTGCCCGGAAACTTGTGTTTGGCAAGCGGGTAAGCCGCTGCGGAAGCTAGCAGCACATGGCCTACGATACCGATGCCGGTTATAAACACTGTGTTGAATATATAACGTGAGAACGGCACCCACGAGTCACTCAGCAGATTCAGCAGATCTGTAAAGTTGCTGAACGTCGGATTTTTGACAAACAGCGTTGGTGGAAAGGTGAAAATCTCATCCAATGGTTTGAATGCATTGTTGATTGCATAGATCAGCGGCAGCACCATGAAGGCACCAAATACGAGCAGAAGGGCAAACAGGGAGAGACTTCCCGATAGCGAGCGATTTACCCGCTTTTTGCCTGTCGCAATTGCAGCCATAGCTATTCTCCCACCCTTCGAAGCAGTTTCTGTACCAGCAAGTTGGTGCCCACCATAATCATGAACAGTACGGTGGCAATCGCCGATGCGTAGCCCATCTCAAACCGTGTTGTACCGAAGTCGATCAAGTGGGTGACCACCGTCTCTGCCGCATAGTTCACGCTCGGGAACCCGGCCAGTGCGATCGACACATCGGCCACGGCAAACGAGGTTGTGAGCTGAATGACTGCGCCGAACATGAGCTGCGGACGCATTGAAGGCAAGGTGATGTACCATAGCTCCTGCCAGCGATTTTTAATGCCATCCACCGCTCCTGCTTCGTACAACGTCCGGTCCACCGTCTGCAAACCAGCGATAAACGCCAGAAATCCGGTTCCGAGACTCAGCCACAGTTGCACAAGAATGAGGATCGGCATAATGTAAGCTTCCGTCTTCAACCATTGGATCGGCTCCAGCAGAAAGCCCCATTTGATCAACAACCCATTCGCAATGCCATAACGATCTCCCGAGAAGATCATCAGCCAGATAAAATATACATTGCCCGAGATGGAGGGCGCATAGAAGATCAGCGTCATGAACGCTCTCCATTTCGGCGTTAACTCATTAATGATCCATGCGAAGACGAAGCAGGCAATATAACTGATTGGTCCGGTAATAATAGCGAACAGCAACGTATTCTTGATCGCAATCAGGAATACATCATCCTCCAGAAACAGACGAGTATAGTTCTGCCAGCCAATAAAACGCGGAAATTCCAGCATGTTAAAGTAGGTGAAGCTGAGTATGATCGAGATGACAACCGGAATCACGGTAAACATGATGAACAGGAGCATATAAGGTGCAAGCAGGACATAGGAATGTTTGCTGGCCTTCATTTCCTGGAGCTTCCAGCTCCACCACGATTTCATGCCCATCCTTGACGCTTTCTCAGGAGGACTGTTTTGTCCGTCTCGGAGTGATATTTGTGGCACGATTAACCCTCCCTCTGCTTACGGAAGACCAAATTCATTACGCTTGACGCGAATCTCGTCCTGAATATATTGGGTATAATCCATAATGGATTCCCTGGCTTCCACTTGGCCAACAACGGTTTTGTAAAATGCATTGAACAGATGGCGGCCTGTAAAATAACCACCGGGTACTTCAGGAATGCCCTTCACCGTTTCAAATTGCGCTTTGAGATTGGCGTAATCCTCCGCAGGCCACGGCAGGGAATCCAGTGCCTTGATGTTTGCCGTTGGATAACGGGCAGCCGCACCCATCAGCCCTTCCATCTCCCGTCCGAATTCCGCCTGAATCGGTGTACTGGTCCACCACTTCATGAACTCCCACGCCGCGTCCTGATCCTTGGCACTTTCCAGCATCATGACCGCGCTGCCTCCACCCGGTACGTCCCGATTCAAGGTTCCATCCGCCTGAACGGTTCCCGGGACAGGAACGAATCCCCATAGTCCCCGAATCTCCGGTGCAAATACGGACAACTGGTTGTACATGGTGTAATCCGTTAGTCCAATAGGCATCTGTCCTGTCCGGAAACGGTTGGCAAAATCATATTCCCGCTCCAGCTTGTAATCGGTATAGAACTCCGTCCACTGCTTGAACGTCTCAATCCCGATCCGGGAATCCAGATCTGACTCCTTGTCATCGTTCCGATAGAAAGCGCCTCCGTTCTGAAGCAGCATCGTTGCATACTGCGAGTTCGGCGGAATATTGACACCCTGCATATTGGCCTGGGTCACAATCGGCATACCGAATTCCATATGATTCTTGCTCAGAATCGCGAGCAGAGCTTCAACATCCTCCCAGTTCTGAGGCACTTCAAGCCCCAGTTCTTCAAGCACGTCTTTACGATAAAACAGCATATTAAAGGTTTGTGTTTCCGGCAGAGCATATACGCCTGAGTCATAGGCATACGGCACGATCGCACTTTCCCTGAACTCCTGTTCCACGCTGCTATAATCACTGAATTGCGTCAGATCTACAGCCGAGTTCCGCATCGCAAAGTTCACCGGCAGATCGTTGCCGATCTGCATCGCTACGTCCGGTCCTTCACCAGACAAAGTCGCTGGCAGCAGGGTTCCCATATTCACCAGCTTCAGATTGACATTGATACCACTGTCTGGTGTAAAGGTCTTGTCAATCATCGCTTTCATCGTATTCGCCTGGTCACGTCCACTACCAATCCAGACGGTTACCGTCCGCTGATCTTCCGATGTGGCTACATTGCCGATCTGGTTATAATCAATGAAGAACGAATGATAGAATATCTTCGCTTCATGACCGAGCTTCGCGAGTGGCCCCATGCCTGTGCCGGGAATATCGCGGTCGATCGAAGTGACGTACAGTGCGTCGATCTCCAGGGGCTGTTCTCGTGCCTGCTGCACCCATGTGCCGAGACCGCCTGTGTTGGTTTTATAAGCCGCAAGCCGTCTTGGAATGGTATCTGGCTTGTCAATCATCTCGTCCAGTTGAAGCGCCATCGTCTTAATCAAGGCTTCCTGATCACTGGACTGTCCTGACAGGAGACGAAGCTGTGCAGCCACGTCCTTGAGACGTTTACTTTCTCCGCTGAATACTTCCAGCAGGTTCGGGATCTGCTTATCCACCCGATAATCCCGGAATTCATCAGGCTTGGTACCTGTAATCATCAGAATGCGTCGGTACATGGAGTTCAAGTTGTACAGACTGTCCTCCACATTGCGGATAAGGGGTGCAAAGTCACCGAGGCTGTTCTCCAGCCGTAGCACATGTTTTCCTTTGTCCAATTGAAACTTGTATGCTTCCTTGCCTCCCATGACGTCAATGCGATAGTCGCTTTGGTAACGGAAAGGTGCTTTGGCCATCTCTGCAAACGGAACTTCACCATCAATGGTCAGTTTGCGTGTAGAATAGATGCCTTTGACAAAATTCTGCTGTGCGGTAAAACCGATATGATAAAGTCCACTCTCCGGCACATCCACTTCCCATTCAATCCATTGTCCTGGCAGCCGCCAGTTAAAGCCACCAATCGTATTGATGCGTACCTGGGAAGCGCTGTAAGGAGATACAGCAGAACTTGACCTTTCGCTTGTTGGGTATAACGTAGGTGAAGATTTGGCAATTGCGGCTTCTCCTTCAATGCGAATAAGTACATCCTTCGGCTGCCCGGAGGAATCCGATTGTTGTGCCCCCGCAGTCTCTGCGTAAGGAACGGCGGCCTTCTCATTGAAAAGACGAATGGATCGGATCACCATGGGCTCACGCGATGATTTTAGCGTTAGCGTGTGTTCCCCTTTTTCCAAATAAAACTTGAATGGAGCCTGTTCGTACCCGTCTGAGTCCTGAAACGTTTCTTCCATCCAGCGAGGTTGCTCCACTTGTCTCGGGCGAAGGTCATTGCCTTGGTTATCCTGTTCAACGATATCTTTCTCATTCGCCCATACCCGGTCAAACTGCAAATAGGCGGCTTCCGCAAATGGAAGTTCACCGTCAATGTACAATGCACGCTCAATGGCCGAACTCTTGCCTTCAACGGGAAAATAGATCGCGGACAGGTTATACAGCCCGGTCTCCGGTACGTTAATGGTCCAATCGACTTGTCCGGTCTCTCCGGTATGGAGAGATACACCATCCATTTCTTCATAATTAGTCAGTTTGCGGACGTCTTCACCTTCGGCTCTTATGTAATCTCCTGCTTCAATGGTGATGTCCACATTCGGCTGCGAAGCCTGGCCCGTTCCGGATCGATACTGTTCGTATCCCTTTTTCTGCCGGGTCTGCTGCAAGATCGCATCCACTTCAATGGCAGGCAGACTGCCAGGTGGAATGTCTGCACTCTTCACATCAGAGCCGGAAGTTACATATAGAATGATGCAGGCTGCCGCCACGATGATCACTGTGGACAATATCCATGTCTTGCGTTGTAGAATTCCAGCCATCCTACGAGTCCTCCTCATCAAGGCTGATGCCAGCAATGCCGATTTGGTGGTTCAGGAAAAAGGGGCTCCGTGCAACTTTGCCGACACGAGCCCCCTGCCTGAATCGTTTGCTGGTGATAAGTGTTATTATTGTTTGCCGAGTTTATCAATGGCCGCTTGTGCCTGTGCTTTATATTTCTCGGCTGTTGCCGTCACGGAAGCATTGTTTTTGATGATATCGTTCACAAAGTCTCCGAATGGGTATCCTGTGTAGGCATCATCCAGCAAGATGCGGCCTGTTCCAGCGATGTGCTCGCGAATGATCGCAATATCCTTCTCGTCGGTATAACGGCTCTCCAGATAATCCTGACCTGGATACTCTTCAATCTGCGGAATATCGAAGGTCTCTTCGTAGATTTGGTAGACGATCTGTGGATCCTCCACACCTTTTGGAATGAACTTCGCCGATGCCGCGTTGTTTGCATAGGTTACCTCTTTACTACCCTGTGGCCCGTTCGGAATCGGCACAACACCGACTGCAAAGGTGAGATCGCCCAACTGCCATTCTGCGGCGGTGAACAACGCTACGTCTCCATCCTTGAACGTATTGCTTTCCTCCCAGTTGGTTTTGTCGCCAGTTTTGACCTTCACGACATTTTCCACGTTATATAGACGTTTGACGAATTCGGCAGCTTCAATCGTTTTCGGATCAGACAATCCTTCTTTGCTATTTGCATCATCTACGATCGTGCCACCATTGGCTGCGGTAAAATGGCGAACGACATCAAGGGCCCAGCCTGAGAATCCGTATACGTCGATTTTGCCATCGTTATTGGTATCTTTGGTTGCCTGTTTGGCGAGTTCCATGAATTTGTCCCAATCCCATTCGCCTTGGTTATACAGTTCTTGCGGATCAGGCAATGATAGTTTTTTGAACAAGTCACGGTTATAGTGAAGTCCCAGACCAATGCTGGTTGGAGATTCGAAGGCGTATTCATTGCCTGCAATGGCAGGAAATTTTGCAATCAGGTTAGCCTCTTGGTTGATGTTGTTCTCAGGTGTAGTGAATTCGGAGATGGGCAACAGCTGCCCTTTGAGGATAGCGGGTAGTGCGGATTTGTATTCCATCTGAACGATGTCAGCGAACGGTTCGCCAGCCAGTGCAGACGTTGTGAATTTGTTCATGTACTCTTCAAAAGGTACGTTGATGAACTCCAGTTTTACGTTGTATTTCTTCTCGACCTCTGCAATTTTATCGAGTCTGGCCTTATCGGAGGCCGTCTCTCCTGCCGGTTTCAGATCCCACCAGGCCGCAAGCTTGATGACACGTCCACCCAGATCAGGAACATCCACTACAGCTTCTTCCGCTGCGCCTTCTTTCTCTGTCTCAGCGACTTCGGTGCTGTTGCCTGAGTTCGTCGTTCCCTCTGCATCGGTCCCCGTCTGCGCTGTTCCCCCACCGCTGCAAGCGGATACAAAAAGCAATACAGCCAATAACATCAGAGGTAGAACATTCCATCTTCTCATCATGATTTTAACAACCTCCCCGAATGTGTATACCAATCATGGTTCACCCTACATCCTTAACCCCGCTCATCAACCAATCGAAAATAAACGACCACCACCATTTGTTATTTTCTTGTTTGTTTTTGACAAACAAAATTTAACACAGCAAAATGTAAGCGTCAACATTTTTGTTGTTAACATTTTCTATTTATTCTGATAAAATGCTGATTAAGCTCAAATTTTCCTGTATTACAGCTTATTCATGAGTACATCCACTAAGTACACGCTTATTGAAATCAGGATCACTTTCGATATTTTGTTATTTTTAAAAAATAACAAAATAATAATTACCAAGACAAAATTCGTCATACTATCTTAAAATGTGCTTACCTTCATGTTCAATGTCTATCTTAAAATGCTGTGCATCACTAACATTTTGAATTCTCTGTCCGTTATTAGATTAAGAGAAATACAACATGCTATACTAGAATCAGTTGGACATCGCTCCAAATAAGGAATACGGCAGAACTACGAGTGTAAGGATGGTATGATGAAGACGAAGGTAACAATTCAGGAAATTGCACATTTTACAGGTTTGTCGAAATTCGCGGTATCACGGGCTTTGTCTGGAAAATCAGGCGTTAGCGATCAGACGAGGGATGTCATTCTCAAGGCCGCTGGCAAACTTGGATATTTCAAAGATAACAGCATGTTGTCTGGTGAACTGTATAACAGCAATGAATCTCAGGACCCGAAGAATACCCGTTCAAGCGGTACGATCTTAATTTTATTTCCCAATGTTCGTTATCAAAATCAAGAATCCGTATACTGGGGACCCGTATTTAACGGGATCTCGTCCAAGCTAAATCAGAAAGGCATTAATATTCTGACGCTAACGGAACCATCAGCAGACCAGTTATTCACCTTGTTAAATCCGGATGCCATTCGGGGAATCATCACCGTCGGCTCCATCTCGACGCCAATTCTGCTTGAAATCAAGCGTCTTGGTATTCCGGTCGTGATGGTGGATCATCTGGACCCTGTTTTCCACAGCGACAGCATATTCACCGATAACTTTGCATCCATGCGTGAGATCATGCTCTATTTGCTCCGCAAGGGCTTCAAAACCTTCCAGTTCGTCGGCAATATCAGTGATGCTCATAGTTTCTATGAACGCTGGATTGCTTACACTTCTGTACTCATGGGTCACGGGATGGAAGTTAACCAGATTCCTGAGCTGAGTAATCAGGCCTTGGACGAGTTCCGCCAGACGTTCACTTCGGTGATCAACGAGGATAATCTGCCTGAAGTTTTTGTATGTGCCAATGATTTCTATGGGTTATACACCATTGAAGCCCTTGAGAGTATGGGTATTCGTGTACCCGATCAGTGTGTAGTCACCGGTTTTGATAATCTATACGACAACATTCCATTACTGGCCACAGTCAATGTGAACAAGGAATTGCTGGGCTCACGTGCAGTGGATCAGATGTTGTGGCGCATTGCGAACCCCGAGAGCAGCGTAGAGAAAAAGCTGATTCTTGCTGATGTCATTATTCGTGAACAGTTCGGCAGGCATAGTGGATAAAAGCACGCCAAACACCCCTTTAACCGTATTGTTACGGCTATAGGGGTGTTTGTATTGTTGTATGTTCTGTAATATCACGTTCTACGTATCTGTACGCACATCATCCCAGTCCTGATCCAGATAACAGATCAGCCAGTTCAATGCACGGTGACGTTCATAAGCCACTCCGCCATTCAGACCAGCGGGAGGTATTTTGTCATTTACACGACTATCCACGCACACCCAGTTGTAACGGTAGATCAGATCTGCTTCATCCAAAATCTCGCTCTTGCTACGTAGAGATGCATCCGAGAGAAAGTCGGCAAAGCTATCCTTCTGCTGCAAATAACCGACATCCTTCCCTACATTACACAACTCCGTTGGTGCATCCAGTTCCTTCACATAGCCGAGCGCCCACAACATCACGTGGTAGGCTTCATATCCCCAGGAGAAGGAGATGATCTCCTGCTGCTCCGCTCCGTGCTGATCGATAAATGCCTTCTCTACGGGGGAAAAGAATGATGTCGCCTCATACTTGTCGATCACTTCCTGAACCAACGCTGCTGTATCTTCCGCACTTTCACCAGCTCCCAGGCACTCCCCTTTAAGCGCAGCAAGACACAAAGCAACCGCACGTCGCGCGACTTCCGCTTCACTTCGAATCGTCGTGTACTCGTCTCCGGCTCTGGCGGGCAAGTTCGCATTATACGGAACTCCTTGTTCCGTTAACAGTTGCTCTGACCGTGCTTTACGTTGAATCGCAGACTCCGATTGGGGTCTGGAATCGTCAAGGAAACTGGTGTGCGCTGTCACCGTGTAATCCTCCACTTCGGATTCTCCATTCACATCCAGCAGTAGCTGGCCTTGTGCATTGAGCAGAGATCCCCCTCCCCAGAAAATGACGGCATCCAGCGCATCAGCCAACCGCAATAACTCGCCAAAGAATTCTTCCGAGATATCCTCTTCCGTCTCAATACCAACCACCATGTTCAGTGTGGAACATTTGATCAGTACCTTTTCCTGGAGCGCAGCATTGCGCCCCTCAATCTGACTCAAAAATCCAAGCATCCCCTGAATCATGGTCGTAAATTCCTCTGGATGTGTCTGGCTCGTCATGATATTGAAGCCCTTTGTTTTCTTACTGAACCATTTCTTCTGAGTCACTTGGATATGTGTCTTGTCTTCTTGCCGCTCAATGGAATCCTCTGGATAAATGGATTGAACCACTTCAAACAGCTGATCAAGATCAAACTGAGAGCTATATATCGCACAATTTCTCATGAAGTTCACCCTCTTCTCTCTGACTAATCCTTATACGGATCGAATTCATTACCTCCGGCCATGGCAACGCCTACCGGGCGCAGTACATGGTTAATTTTCAGCGTATTCGCATGTGCGTTCAGTACGTCTTGCAGCTTCTTGTACACAAACGGACTTTCGTCCGTGCCTGCTCCCCGCAGCTCAACACCATAGGCGCGAATCGCCTCATGCATCTGTGCTTCGCTAATCTCGCCGCCCATGCGTGTGCGAAGCTTGTAATTCATTTTGCCAGCCGCCTGGGTTCGACTCATCGTTCGCCCTGCTCCGTGCACAGTGCTGCGGTATGATTCGGTATTCTCCTCGCTATGGATCCCCTCCACAATGACCGAGATATCCCCCATACTTCCTCCAACAAAACCGAGTTGTCCGGGTGCCAGCGGCGTTGCACCTTTGCGGACCACGACTACCTCTTCACCCATGTGCTGCTCTTTCCAGGCAAAGTTGTGATGGTTATGTACGGCATATTCGGCACTTGCCCCAAGAATTCCGAGCATCTGTTCAATGACATAGTCACGTCCTGCATAAGCATATCGGCCCGCCAAAGTCATTGCGTCCCAATACATATCACCCATTTCGCTGTTCAGGTCAAACAACGTAGGCGGTTGATCCATCGATTCGCCAGGAGCTTTGCCACTGAACTGACGCCCTGCGGCAAGGTTAAGGAACCCACTCGCCACTTTGTGACCAAACCCGCGGCTGCCAAAATGATTCGCAATCCATACCTTTCCCGTCGCCTCTTGTACAAAAATATCCACGAAATGATTGCCACTGCCTACGGTTCCGAGTTGGTTGCGTGCAAGTGTCTTCAGCTTATGCTGTAATCCCGGTTCGATGGCATCAAACAGCTTCCAGCTCGCATCGTCGAACAAGTCATGATCCACAGGTGTTGGATTGTTGCGGCCCACGCCGAAAGATATAGTCGAATTGATGTCATCCATGATCGTTTTAATCTGATCCCGAATATCGTCCCACATCAGATTCGTGCGCACTGCCTTGTTGCCACAGGCAATATCATATCCGACACCTGACGGACTGATCATATTCCGATAAGCGACAACACCACCGATGGGCTGTGAGTAGCCTTTGTGATGGTCGGCCATCAGAGCCACACCCAGTACATCTCCATATTGCGAGCAAGTCACCGCCTGACTTACGGCGTTCTCCAGCGGCTCCCCCCAGACTTTAATGTTATCTACGATACGCATGATTGTGTTAACCTCCTATGTATTTTTTGAAAATTCATCTTATATTTCTATCCATTTCTTTCCTTAGTTTAACAAAGATCAGCGAGGCTCGAAACATGCTCTTCCTTCAGCTCACCATTATCTAAGCATTAAAAAAAGAGAGCTCGGCTCCCTTTTCTCACACTGATTCCTATTCACTTTTTGCTAATCTTAAACTTGAACGCCCAAGTCGCTGTGTTACCAGAATATCGGCCTCTGTTCTCGGTGACCACCACGGAAAGGGTCTTGTTGGTTGATTTGGAGAACGAAGATAGTTTGACGTTAGCGCTTTTACTCCCATAGTCAGGAATCTTGTCCTGTTCTTCGGCGATGGCCTCCAGTTTCAATGTACCTGTGGATTTCAGGTTTAATGTAACCGACGAGCCCTCTTTCAAATCTTTGCCGTTCACACTTGCTCCGATAGCCCACTCATTACCGACAGAGTTATTCTCCACAAGCTCTGCGCTTACCAGCGTCACGGTTACCTTGACCGTTTTGGCAGCCGCATGGGAAGTTGGGGAACAGACGGCGAATACCAAGCTCAGAATCATGAAGACATTAGCCCATTTTTTGAACACGAGAGTGCCTCCCTCTTATTCATCTCTTTTATTAAGACTATGCCTTATTCGCCATGCTCATTGAGTAATCCTTCCACATTGTGTAAGAACTTTTCATCTGATCGTTTAATTAGAAATGCTTCCGGTAACCCTGAACCTTCTCATCCTTGAAGCCCAGCTTCTCATAGAATATATGCGCTTCCTTGCGCTGATCGCCAGACACCAGAATCATGTAATCACAACCGAGATCCCTGGCAATTCGTTCAATCTGGAGCATCAACTTCTGACCAATCCCCTGTCTGCGCACCTGATCCGACACAATCACATTCTCCACAACCATGAACGGTTTGCATGGACCCACCAGATCCATACACTCAATGCCCATAACGGACCCGACCAATTTGCCATTGTAAAATGCCCCAAGCACGTGATAATTACCATTCTGCTGTATGTAATGAAACATCTTTTTCATCTGCTGCTCGTTCGAAGGTGTTCCTATCAACTCATCATACAGTTTGCTTAAACTCGGCAGATCCTGTAGTTCAATGGCTTTGATCGTAACCATAATATGTCCCCCTGACGTTCTCTCTTATTTGGTATTCTATAATCTATCTTAATTAAGGTCCTTCTTAAAATAATAATGGCAATGCCCTGTTGGAGCATTCTCGATCGTTGTGATCAATTGATATCCGTGCTTCTTGTAGAATTCCGGTGCTTGGTATGAGAATGTATTCAACATAATAAAATCACAGGATTTCTCGCGCGCAATACGCTCCACCTCAAGCAACAACTGGGAACCGTATCCCCGATGCCGCTGATCGGAGTCCACCCAAAGGATATCAAGCTCTACCCAATTCCAGCAAAGTGTACTGAGCAATCCTGCGACAATTTCGCCAGCCTCATTTTTGATATTAAAATTAAATTCTTCATACCGATTTCTTAATTCCTCACTCACATGGGTCGCATTGTATGCGACTAATTGCTGGCGAACATATGCCGAATCTTGCTCGGTACTTGGGGTTATATTTCCTTTAAACATCTCCTATTCACTCCTTTTTCTCAGCAGTTTATAATTTACGATAATGTAATTCATCCCGGATAAGAGGGTAACACCTGCTGCAAGCCATAATAATGCCACGTCCACCCGGATATCAGTCAGTAGCTGAAACGGATAATTGTTGAGCATTATGGCAACGATCGCTCCCACCTGAAGCACCATTTTGATCTTGCCATATCGATCGGCTGCAAGAGCAATACCCTGCTCTGTTGCGACCATTCGTAACGCTGTAATGACAATTTCACGCCCAATAATGATTACAGCAATCCATGAACTGATCATATTCTCCTGCACCATCATGATGAGCGCTACCGCAATCAACAGTTTATCCGCCAGCGGATCAAGTAGCTTTCCCAGATTCGTGATCTGATTATATTTTCTAGCCACATATCCATCCAGTTTATCCGTACCCGCTGCTACTGCAAAAATAATTAGAGCAATCATCACACTTTGCTGATTGAGGAAACAGATTATAAACAACGGAATCAACGCGATTCTAGCCAACGTGATTTTATTTGCCAGATTCATTAGATATCTCCACTCCCCTCGTTAGACTGTTATACATGAATCAGATTCATGAACTCTATTAATCATTTCGACTTAATTCCGAAATCATCCTTTTTTTTACGAAGCTATATTCATTTTCCAGATAACCTGTTAAACAAAAGTAACTAATTGCATTATACTTATCTGTATAAAGTTGTACAGAATGAACCCAAAGTCGGCGGTACTTGGGAAATCGTAGATCATCGTGAGGGGAAGGATTATAGAGCTATTGGAGAATACTTGGAGATTGATCCACCCAGCCGATTGGTGCTTACATTTGAGATGCCACAATTTAGCGAAACTGTTGATACGCTTACCGTTGAAGTCACTTCTCATGGAGAGCGTTCCGAGATGACGTTCACACAACATATTATCGTTCCTCATGAAGAAGGCTGGACTGGAGACGATATTGAAAAAGCAATCCTTAAATACAACACCGGTTCTGAGCAGGGATAGAAAGCAAGAAAAAGAGCAGTCTGTAATCATTACAGCTGCCCTTTACTCAACCTATTTTGCTAGATCAGCATCTCCTGATCCCAATTCTACAAAGCTTCCTTAATCACCCGTTTATAGTACCACACAGACAACAGGCCAAAAATTGAATATAGCAATGTATAGACTATCATGACAATGACCGTAGGTGTCGCCAGCTCCGTACCAAAGAAGAACCAACCTGACTTCACGGCAAAGTAACTATGACTCAATCCCACCACAAGCGGAATACCGAAGTTAAACAACTGCTTGATCTGAATTCCTCTCAACAGATTGCTTTGTGTGAATCCAAGTTTACGAAGAATGGTATAATTGCCCTTCTCCTCTTCACTCTCATTCATTTGTTTAAAGTACAGGATACATCCCGATGTGATCAAGAACGTCAACCCAAGGAATCCAACAATGAACATAATTAGGCCCATCGTGTTACGTTGGTTATTTCTGAATTCAATCTGGGAGAAACTTGGCGCTTCCAACTGCTGCTCCTTATATACGGCGTATGCATCTTCAGCCTGCCCCTCGTTCTTAATACGTACACCATAGTAGTCAGCCCACTCGGCTTTCTGCAGCTCGGGATCGATGTCCAGCTTCAGCTGCTGATATACCGTCTCATCCACGACCGCTACAGGCGTGCCCCCAGTATAATACGCGGGAAGGACTCCATGTTTGGTGGTTCCGATCAGTTGTTGTGCCATCGTATGTTTCAACCCGTGCAAGACGATTGGACCTGTCTCCTGAATGGAAATCAACTGCTGAATGGCATTTCCATATCCCATGAAGACCACTTCACCCGCTTGCAAATCAATGTTATCTACCATGTTGTCACTCACCACACTACTGAACAGGTATTTTTCCGTCAACGACTCATCCATCACCTCTTGAGCATCAATTTCAATATAAATGGGCTGTCTATGCTTCTCTTCATATGGAATCTGTTTGTGTTCCAATTCCGCTACAAAGCGATTTTTTACATCCACCTGAGCAAAAGAGAAATCCTCCGGCAAGCTTTCCTTGGCCTGCGCGTCTGCTGAATAATACGAAATGTAACTGAGCGACAGCATGCCAATAGCAAGCGCCGACACGGTTGTAATAATTGTAAGCAGCAATGCGTTGGATTTCATGCGGAACATGATTGAAGATAAAGACAACACCTCATGAATGGTAAGGTATCCGTTTTTACTTTTGCGAATCAGATTAAAAATAAAACTTACCGATCCCTTATAGAACAGGTATGTCCCCAATATGACCGAGAACAGAATCAGAAGCATCGTATACATCAACTGCTGCATATCCATTGCCTCACCGCTGAACAGCCGTGCAGACACGAAGTATCCATACACAATCAGGGCAATACCCAAGACGCCTATAATCATCTGTCCGACAGACATCTTCTGCACCTGCTGTTCCGAAGTGGCCGACACCCGAAAGAGCGAGAGGATACTTTGCCCCTTGATAAAGGTATAGTTCATCAGCATGATGAGCAGGTATATGAGCGTAAAGACAATGACCGTTTGCAGCAAGGCCATTGGTGAGAAGTACAGTTTCGTAATCGCATCGACACCGAGAATTTTAAACAAGATCATCAATACCAGCTTGGACGCAAGAAACCCAATTAACACACCGACAGCCATGGAGCCAAAATAGAGAATACTATTCTCCGCACTCAAAATGCCAAAAATTCTGCCTTTCGTCAGTCCGATCAATTGAAACAACCCAATTTCTTTGCTGCGCCGCTTGATAAAGATCGTATTGGCATAGAGCAAAAAGATGCCGACAATGACGATTAACAGTACCGAAGACGCGCCTATAGCCGCCGCACCTTTCGTTGAAGCAGCCACCTCATCCATGGAAGGATCATACTGCAACGTCACAAAGGAAAAATATAAGGCCACGCTGAACACAAGCGCAAATACATAGAGATAATAATTCTTCAGATTCTTCCTGAGATTGCGGAAGATAATATAACTCAAGCTCATTGCTGCACACCACCCAACACGCCCTGGGTTTTGATAATATCGTTGAAGAACGATTGCCGGGACTCGTCTCCTTTATTCAGTTGGGTATAGTTCTGACCATCACGAATGAAGATTACTCTGCTGCAATAACTTGCGGCAACCGGATCATGGGTAACCATAATAATAGTCGCCTTTCGTGCATTGTTCATATCACTTAACTTGCTGAGCAGATCCGAAGCCGACTTGGAATCCAGCGCTCCTGTCGGCTCATCCGCAAAAATGATACTCGGCTCGTGGACAAATGCTCGTGCTGCCGAAGTCCGCTGCTTCTGACCACCCGAAATTTCAGATGGATATTTGTCTTTTAATTCGTAGATTCCCAGTTCACCGGCAATCTGTTCAAACTTCCGGTGTGCCTCCTGCTTTGGAATGTTCGTGATCGAGAGCGGTAATAATACATTTTCCTTCACCGTCAACGTATCCAGCAGATTATATTCCTGAAAAATAAAGCCCAGATGATGTTTGCGGAACTCAGCCAGCTGTTTCTCCTTCATTCCGGTGAATTCCTTGCCCTCAATATCAATCGTGCCCTGACTCACCCGATCAATGGAGGAAAGTACATTAAGCAGCGTCGTTTTACCCGAACCCGAAGGCCCCATAATACCGACAAACTCTCCCTTGCTTACCCCGAGGTCGATCCCCTTCAGCACTTCCTGTTTATTCAGTTTATTACCATAGACTTTATGAATTTTTTTGGCTTCCAGTATCCACATATCCCACTCACTCCTCTTAGATCTTCTGCAAAATGCTCATGTCTATATCATAGGCGGGATGTGCAGTGTTATCGTGCGATTCACCGAACAAAACCAAAAAGCATGTGACATTGTTGTCACACGCCTGCAAGATGCACCATGTCGTTTTTTCGCGGAAAAGTAAGTGTGACGATTGTGCCCTCGCCAAGAGAAGATTTTACATGAATGTTCATATGAAGCGTCTGGACCACCTGACGAACCAAATATAGTCCCATCCCAGTAGCTGACCCATTCATTCTGCCTCGGGTAGACGTAAATCCTTTATCAAATATACGTGGCAGATCTTGAGCCTCAATCCCCCGCCCGTGATCCTGAATCATGAGTATGATGTGTCCATCCTGTTCCCGACTTTCAATGAGAATATCCGATGAATCGCTATATTTCACTGCATTGCTCAACAACTGCCGGAGGATGAATCCTAACCATTTGCTGTCAGTGAGCACGCGCGATACCATTAAAGACACATCAAAACCAATGCCTTTGGAAATGCACCACGATTTCAGTGCTCGTATCTCGCTATTCAATACCGGTTCAAGTTCGGTCTCTTCGATGAACAGATCATTATGCATGAACGGAATACGCTTCTGATGAAGCTGCTGATCCAGCAACTGATGAATTCGTAACCATTCATATGTCATTTGGTTCTGTAGCTTATCATCTGGCAAGCGCTCTATCATGAGTTGCAACGCAGTCAGTGGGGTCTTCACCTCATGAATCCAGGACAACATCTCATCCTTCTCCTGTTCCAAAGCGATAAAATGATGTGATGACTCCTTACGATACCGCTCCGTCTGGGAGGTAATAGCCTCGTGTACGATGAGTTCATAGGGACTCTCGGCGATCTCAAGCTCCCCAAGATCATAGGTATGATCCCAGGTGTTCAACTTTTTATAAAAGCGGGTTTCTTTCAAGTATCTCGCCCAGATAAAAACAAGACATACCACTACATTCAGTCCTACGATATACACCACAGATTGGAATGGAATGGACGAATCCAGGTAGGCCACCAATAAGATAATAAGCTGCATGCTTACCAACAGCCATAACCAGCTAGCCTTTTCCCGTATGTATTTGCCGATCATGCTTCCGCCTCTTCCGTTGCCATGTAGCCCTGACCTACTTTGGTTTCAATGTAACCGTCCAGTCCAATGGGTTCAAGTTTCTTCCGTAACCGGTTAACGTTTACCGTGAGCGTATTGTCACTCACGAAATGCTCATGATCCCACAAGCTCCGGATGAGATCCTCACGGGTAACAATCTGATTTTTGTGCTCGATCAGCACTTTAAGGATGAACATCTCATTTTTGGTTAACAGGATGGATTCATCCCCACAGGTCAACGTATTTTTAACATATTCAATAGCCGCACCACGCCAGGTTCGAAGTTCAATATGCTCTGTGTTATAGTTGTACACCCTCCGCAAAGTCGCTTGGATCTTGGCAATCAATACATCGAAATGAAAAGGCTTCTGGATAAAATCATCTGCACCCAAATGCATGGACATGACCATATCCGCAGGATGATCCCGTGAGGACAGAAAGATAATCGGCACATTGGAGTGCGAACGAATAATCCGGCACCAGTGAAACCCGTCATATTGGGGCAACTGAATATCAATAATGACCAGTTGCGGCTGAATCACACTGTACTCCTGCAATACCTTGCCAAAATCCTGCACACCATACACGTCATACGACCACTGGGTTAAGCGTTCCTTGATTTCACTGAATAACGATTCGTCATCTTCAATGAGCATAATTTTAAACAAGAGACTTCACCACGTTTCTGATCTTCTAAGGTTGAAAAAGGTAATTAGACTCCGTTGTTGCAGGATCATCTTTACCGTTACGAATCGTACTTCCGATCGTTGATTCCAGTGTACAGGGAACTTGGGCTTATATCAAAAAGTATGCATACTTCGTAAAGAAAAAGATCCGAAATACATATATCATGTTAGCTCTCAATGGTGTGTATAACATGGCTTGCATCACTGTGTGCGTCCATACGCTCGATCAACTGCATCGCTACGTCTCGTGGCGATCTTAATTGTCCCGCTTCATATACTTGATTGAACATACCAGCAAGGACGAACTCCTCTGCACTTTTGCCTCGTGCAACAGCCTGTAATTCGGTATCGACCATCCCCGGATCAAAAGCAATAATCTCAACAAGGTTCTGTTTGCCTGTTTGTTCCAAGGATACGCATTGGGTGAACATGTTCATGCCTGCCTTGGATGTACAGTACACTGCCATTGAAGGCGCGGGATAACTTCCCGAACCGGATGAGAGATTGACAATTTTACGCCTAGCGGACAGGTGATTTGTCTGTTGAATAAAAGATGAACTCAATATCATTGGCGCTGCGAGGCTGATGTTAAGACTTTGACTTATCTCTGCCGCACTGCACTGATGGATAGGTTTTAGAGGCTCTAGCATCGCTGCGTTATTAATAAGTCCAATGAAATCGGCTTCCTGAGACGAAATGTCGTCCAATACACGTGTAACCAATTCATCTATCCCGGTCAGGTCGGCTAGATCGTACTGAACATGGCGGTAACGCCCGCTCCATTCCTCGCCTGATTCCAACTGATCCGAACTCCCACGTGAAATACCATAAACGTAATCTCCCTTAGCCAATAATAACTGCGCAAGTTGTAAACCGATTCCTTTCGATGTGCCTGTAATGATAAAGTATCTTTTTCCTGTTCCTGTTCCCATTAAGATACCACGCCTCCTATTTCCAAAGCATATCCTTCCCCTATTCTTACGAGTTTTTCTTTCTCCACACCGTGGCCCATAGAAAAGGTACACCAAAACACGGTTCATGCTGCTCCATCGCCTTCATCGCACGGAACTCGACACATTCGAAGCCATCTTCCAGCATGTAGCGAAGCTTCTCCTCCGTGAACGCAAGACCACCTCGCATCGACTTCTCTTGATACACCTGCCAATCATTCATAACGGTCTCCGGCCCACCAATATCGCCAAAACCCGGAGCAAAACAAGTCATTCCAAAATATCCTCCTGGACGGAGTGCATTGTGGATCATTTCTATGTATGGAATGCGCTGATGTGGCAACAGGTGGTGCAGACAACCCGAGTCGTAGACAAGATCATATTCTTGCTCTAGGGACAATTCGAACACAGATCGACATTCAAAATGCACGTCCAGATGCTCTTCTTCCGCCCTTTCTTTAGCCCAGGCAATAGCTGTCTCCGAAAGATCATAAGCATCTACCTGATATCCTTGGCGAGTTAAATACAATGCATTTCTACCCGGGCCACAACCCAGTTCCAGGGCCTTGCCACCACTCAGCACACCTGCGTTCACATGCGCTACCAAATTTTCATCCGGTTTGTTTGGGAAAAAGGGTATAGGTCTGTTCCGATCCTCATAGAAAGGCTCCCAAAACTGCTTGGCAGATCTGAAGTCGGCATCGAGCATATCATACAGATCCTGTACACTTTTAATCGTCTTTTCCACAACCACATTCCTCCTTAAATTCCCGTTCCACTCCTCATTTTCCGCTATCAAATTCTTGTTATTTTCATTAAATTATCCACACTCTATTATAACATTTTTACCCAGTAGTTCTCTATTTTTCTTGTGTTTTATATTCGAAAACATAAGCTTTTTCCCAACAAAAAACGACCGACATGGAATGTCGATCGCTTGCAATAGTGCTGTTTTAAGTTGTAATTTACTTCGCCCGTTCCAGTACAGCAAAGTAATTTCCTTCGTTATCGGCAAAGTTGAAGACACGCCCCGTTGGCATCTCGACAATCTCTCCAACCGTTACATGTTTACCAGACAAGTCGGCATATAATTGATCCAGATTTTCGGTGAAGAACATTAACGAAGGTGTGCCCAGATTTATACCCGCTGACATCCGCTCCACAAACGCCTTGTCATGAAGAATAATGCTCGTCTGCGAATTTGGGGTAGGCGCAATCTCAATCCATCTCATACCCTCATCAAGGTTTACTTCATCCACAATATGGAACCCCGCAATTTCCGTCCAAAATGCCAATGATTCATCCTGATTGTTGACATACAACATAATCTGGCCGACTTTGCTAAACATGCATCATTCACTCCTCTAATCATCTAATCTCTCAACATCCTGCTTATCATTCCTCAAATTCCAATAGAGTATAACATGCGGGACAGCTTTTTTATCATCTTTCTTTGGTAACTAAGAACACATTACACTTATTGCGTGGCTCTTAACTTCTTCGTAAGATAAAGTACAACATCGTCGTCCATAATCGTTTCTTCACCCGGCTGAATGTAATGATCAAGTTTGTGTACACCGTGACCGTCTGGTATGTACCCGCGATGGGCATATAGAACTTGTGCTTTGCCATAATCGGAAAACACACCTACACCAATGCCTGCTACATCCGTTCGTTCCAGAATAACTTCCTCTGCTCGGTCCATCAACCGTGACCCAATCCCTTGGCGCTGGTACTTCATCAGCACATTGAAATCGTTGATTTCAGGAATCCCCTGCTCCTTAAACGCTGGATAATGTGATGCCCATAATACATTAACGTAACCGGCAAATTCTCCATTGAACTCCGCAACTAGGGTCACACGTTTCCCATTTTGCTGATCAGCTAGGTAATGGAAATACTGCTCGGCAGATTTATGCCATCCCTGCGCTTGAAAAGCCTGCGAGATTACAAGTGGATCATTCTCAATTAAGAGCCGTATATGTATATCCGTCATGATGATGCACTCCTTTCATAACAGCTCTATTGCTTATCTACATTCCAAGTTTTTCTCTAAGCGATGTGATGTGGGCAACATGGTGTTTGCCATGCCAAGCATACATGCCCAGATTATAATCCAGTCTTGTCGTTTCTTGCGATGAGGGATGATAGAATTGTTTGGCATAATCTGCATCTGTCAACGCGTTTAACAGAAACACCCAGCGACGATGGAGCGCATCCAGAATTTGCAGCGAGAATTCGATATCCAAGTCCCTTGAATCACTCAATTCAGCCCAGCGCTCTTCATAATAAGGCCGAATCGTTGGTGTATCCTCTGTCAGGGCCAACTTGAAACGAATCATACTGTTCATATGGCTGTCTGCCATGTGGTGAATCACCTGCTTGAGCATCCATCCGCCTTCTCGGTACGGCAGACTTAATTGCTCTTCACTTAGACCCTTTACCGCTTCGCGCGCGCGTTCAGGCAGCTCAGCAATGTCCTGAATCCACTGTTCTCTCTGTGCAGGCGTAACCTTGCCCGTGTGTACAAATGGTCCTATCGGAAATCTTTCATCCATCCATTATTCCTCCTCGTTTGTATGATTGAAATTAACTTTAAACAGCAACTACAGTGTATATGCCATAAGCCAACAGTCTCGCATCTGTCCTTCATGCATCTCATGTTTCTCTAACAGCTTGATCCTTTGGAAACCACATTTCTCATAACAGGATATTGCTCGCAAGTTCCAAGCTTGAGGGTCCATGACTACTTTTCGAGCATGCTTTTCGTTAATCAGAAAATTCAGCATGGACTGCACCAACTGTGTACCTATACCTTTATTCCAGTAATCTACCTCTCCAATAAACTGGTCCGTTCCATAGATGATCTCATCCGTGTCTCCATAACCATACTCCGTTCGTTCCTCTTCCTCAAGCTCATAGAACTGAATGTATCCAATCAGATTTCCTCCATACTCCACGATACAACGAGTAGCATTATCATCCTGATTGTAAAAATGTTCTCTTACCCGTTCCAGATCATGCGGCCGATCACGGCCTTCATAGTATTGAAGGACTTTCGGGTCAGTCAGCCACTTCACCAGATGGTGTTCATTTTCAATTTCCAAAAAACGTACGGTGATTTCATTTGATTCATATACATTATTCACTCTGCATACTCCTTAATGATTTCAAGCGGAGTTCCCGAGACCCAACTCAGGTCCTTGCCCAGAACATTTTCTTTATGAACATAATAGATCATGGGATGCTGAATAAGTTCTGCTTTCTCATCCAAAGGATGAATGGTAAAACGCATCTTGTACGTGCCCGCTGCATCAGGTATGGAGAACCCTGAAAATTCAGTCATTGCCGTGGCTGACTGCCTCTGTAACGCTTGACGAAGAATTCCTTCCATCGCACCCGTGCTGCCGACGGAAACAGGTTGAATAAATCGGTTGTCATTTTTATCACTAAACGATATTGAACCCCAGCCAGGCACAACGGGATATACAGTATGCTGACTCTTATCTTCTTTTCTGCGTGTAATAGATAATTGCACCTCGTATTTCTCCGAAGCGGTCTGCCGAATCGTGCCCTTTAAGCTAACATCCTGCTCTGTAACGCTAGGGGTCAAATTATTATATACAATGAAAGTTGCTACAATAACAATCGCAATGCCAGTTAGCCAACATATTGTACTTCTACGCATGTATTTAACCCCCAAGATTATCCGTAAGTTTGAAGCAATTCGCTCTCCATTAATGTTTGTGTAACGCAGTCTAATTCCGGAGAAGCAGACCAATCACTATGTGTATTCAACCCATATTTAATTGTATGGATAACGCTATTGGCTGACATATATACATTGTGATGAACTCCCGGCTGGACAACGATGTGCTCTCCTTCACGCATCACTTGAATCGAAAGCACCTGATCTTCTCCATAACTGGCATAAGCAATCCATCCGGATTGCACCACATAAAACTCCGTTAGTTTGATATGTACATGACTGTTTTGCCATGCTCCCTGGGCTGAAGCAACGGTTCTGCAATAATAACTGCCGTCTTCTGCTATCATTTTATATTTCTGTTCCCCGTTCGCCATCTTTTCAGAGCTAGTTTTGACACCAGTCTCACCATGTTCCTGTTCTGAAAATTCTGTGTTCACTCGACTTCAGCTCCTTACGGCTTGCCAGATATACTTGCGTTCTCTCACAGCAAGTCTACCGTTAATCCGGTTCTCCTCCAGCTTGGTTTCCAGCTGTCCCCGGTACTCATGCTGTGTATAATCCGGGTTTCCGGGGATATCGGAGAGAAAGATGGCAAACTCTTTTTCATCCGGGAAAATCATGAGTGCCTCGTTAAATTCCTCGATCTTGATTTCCTCATACGCATTTCTTTCCAATCGCTCTCGCACCTTGGTTATATCCGTATGAATACCAATCATAACCCCACCCTTTTGCAGCAATCTCTCATGCTCAATAATGGAAGTTGGACCTCTGCGATCATAGATCAGACCGAACTGCTCATCTGCAAAGGGCATCTTTTCTTTAGTCGTAGTGCATACAAATTCCACATTCGTAATCAAACTTGAATGAAGAGCACTTCGGGCAATCTTAATCATCTCTTCCGAGTTATCGAACCCCATAATGTGATCGGTATATTTCGACATTTTCAACGTAAACTCCCCATGTCCACAGCCTGCATCGAGCACGGATGTATACTGAGGCAGAAGCTTAATCAACCGCTCTTCAAAAGTATCTTCAGCAGAGTTACCTTCCAGGGTATACAAAGCTCTACCCTTGTATCCCCCATTACGTCGTGCAATCATATCGTACCATTCCATGCTCATAGAGTTCCTCCTTACAAAAATCCCCTTCTTCCAAACCATTCGACATAGGTAAGTCGATTCTCCTGTTTGGATATGCGATATATCTTTTACTAAAATTTGAAACGCTTCTCTTCCAGTTTCCGTATTAAGGTCGAAGTCGTATTTATCCCCAAATAGTAAACCATCTGATCTGGAGGTTGAGCGCATGTCATTTTTCAAGAAAATGTTAGCCAGTGTAGGTGTTGGAGCAGCCAAAGTAAATACAGAATTGCATACACCAGAGGTCACGCCTGGAGGAATCATCTCGGGGGTTGTGTACATTGAGGGTGGAGATGTGGAACAGAACGTAGATCGAATCTATCTTTCAATCAAAACCCATTACATACGGGAGCGCGATGATCGCAAAGTAAAAGAAACAGCCGTTATAGCCAAATATTTGCTCACCGAAGGTTTCACATTGCAGCCTGGTGCCAAATTGGAGAAAGACTTCTCATTTGACCTGCCAGAAAATTTGCCTATTACACTACATCGTGCAGAAGTATGGGTAGAAACGGGCCTCGATATCTCAAGCGCCGTGGACCCATCCGACCGGGACAGATTGCATGTTGTGCCTAGCAAAGACATGAACACCGTGCTCGGTGCAATTGATATCCTTGGCTTCAAGCTACGTGAAGTGACTAACGACTATGCGCCGAAGCTTGGCGGCAATCTGCCATTTGTGCAGGAATTCGAATTTGTGCCAACGAGCAAGTTCCGTGGGCATCTGGATGAACTGGAAGTGCTGTTCTATCCGATGGGGGATTCACTGGAACTGTTATTACAGATCGATCGCCGCGCTCGTGGACTCAGTGGAATATTCTCCGAAGCGATGGGAACGGATGAGAGCTTCGTCCGCCTGCATCTGTATGAAAGACACCTGGCGCGGGGTCCGCATTCTGTCGCTCAAGGTCTGGAAGAAGTCATATCCAAACATATTTAATCTATAGTTTGTGTAAACGAAATAAACCGTCCTCTGTCAGAAAAAATCTGATGAAGGACGGTTTTTCCCCTTTCGAAAAGGGGATCAGAAAAATCTGGGGATAACAGCGATCGGAAGGTTATTCTGTCATCGGAGTGTCAGTGGAATTATCCTTAGTGAACTTATATATCAATACACTTCGGTACTTTTCAGACTCAACGTTTCACATACAAGTTGGGCAAAGGCATCGAAGCTGCCGCAGGATCGCAGGCTTTCCAACTGCTCCTCCTGCCGAATCAACTCTACAAACAGATCATAGATACCCATCGCCTGTTCGTAATCCTCTTTGCAGATAGACAACATGAATACGGCATGCACTTCATTCTCCTCATCCCACGGAATCGGCTTCTCGAGCAGACATACCGATACGGTCGTATGAGTTGAACTCAGCTCCATGGGATGTGGAATCGCCATACCTCTTCCAAGCGCGGTTGAAGCCATCTTTTCCCGCTCCTGCACAGCTGGCCAGAATTGCTCGGTTACAATCCCCTTCTCCAACAGCGCCCCGCTCATCTCAGCCATAAGTGTCATTTTGTCAGGCTGATCGGACCGAAACATGAACAATGCTGGATCAAAGTAACGCAGCAGCGTCATTTCCTCCTGCTCATCACTGGTTCGCACCAGATGAGTGATCGTTGCCATGTCGCGTTCCGATGGAATCGCAGCAATGACGGCCGACGGTTTGCCTTTGGACTCCCGTAACCGGATCGTGGAAATGACCAAATCTTCAGGCACACTCCCCATCTCCTCGTACTCTCTTAGCGAAACTACACGAGAGACCTCCAGCTCGGCAAATAAAGAGCGTAATCTGGATTCAAGAATACGGGCTGTGCCGTATCCTGAACCACAGACGAGTAATACGGATTTCCGTTTGCGATGAGGAATCTGGTATTTACGTTCCAATGCTGCCCCAATATGAAGAGCCAGGTAACCAATCTCACTGTCATTGATTTCATGAGGTACGTATGTCTGTAGCTGTTTCACTGCACTTATCGTAATCTCATAGGCGAGTGGATAATATTTACGTATATGTCCCAGCAGTGGATTCCGCATATTCATGCCATGTTCTAACCGCGTAATCATGGGCTTCAGATGGGCATAGAGATCATTCGGCAAGCGGTCATCATCACGCAGATCATAGGTGTACCGATCATAGATGTGACCCAACATCTGCTGTACAGCAACATATAATGGGTCACTTCGTAGTCCATTCCAATCGGTAGCGGTCATTTTTTTACTAACAATATGCAGCAACAGATAATCTCGCTCTCCGACTGGACAGTGAATGGAATATAACGACTCCAGATCCTGAATAATGTGTTGTGCAAGTTGCTGATCCTGCAGATTCGCCTCCACTTTCTCGAATCGCTCCAGTTCATGCCCCTGTTTAATGCGCAACACCATAACAGCCAGATGCGTAATCAGATCTTTCAGCGCCACATCTGCAATACGAACATCCTGTTTGCCTACATGGCGAATGACGATTTCGCGGATGTGTGCGGGTTCGATTGGGTACAACAAACGTTCCTGTGCAGCAGTCATGCCCTCCGGTCCCAATTCTTCATCTCGCGCATCGGCGTACTCGGCAAGACAATAACGGAACCTTTGCTCGTCTCCGACGACCTTCACACCATGTCCTGGCTTGATCTGAAGCTGAAGCTGGTAGTTCTCCAGAATCTGACGAATGATTTTCAGATCATTGTTCATCGTTGCACGGCTTATATACAGCTGATCAGCGAGGTCTTCCATCTTAATATGACCCGGTTCACCAAGCAGCTTGAACAATTCATAACGGATACGCTCATCGGGTGACCCAGGTACTGGCGCACCTTTTTGCCGATCATCCTTCCGTTCCTCCAACAGCTCATCATACAGCTTCGCTTCGTGTACACGAATGGAATATCCCCGTCCACGCTTGGACTCTAGGCTCCCGCCATGCCCTGTAAGGATATGATCCAACTTTTTCAGATCATCCCGAATGGTACGCACCGTAACCTCCAGCCTGTCTGCAAGTGCTTGGCTCGTCCAAGCCTGTTCCTGTCCTTCACCATGAATGAGGTGGAACAGCTTTTTCAACCGTTTAGTTGGAAAAATCATACCGATATCCGACCTCCCTTCTGATCAGGATTGTGTATAACTAAAGCTCACCTTATATCGATACAAGTACAGTCATCAATTTACAATGTGTGAGTTCCGGCAAACGAACGACCTCTTCTCCCTCAGTTAACCTCTGCTGAGGCTCCAGGGGTTGTTCACCAAGAGATACACGCTCTGCATGTACAGGCTGATTAAAGTGCATATTCACGTTTGCAGACTGTGACAAATACGGATTGAAGACACGTACAATGTAACCCTCACTCTGCTCTGCTTTCTTGAAACTGCTTAACACCACGTTGGAATCGTCGCTGAACGACATCAGGCTGTAATCGGGTTCCAGCACACGTTCCTCATCACGGAAAGCAAAGATCAGTCGTCCGTTCAGAAAGTCGCATAGCTGATAACTGCTGATCGGTGTCAAATATTCACGCGCAGCACGGGCTACATTCGCTTCGTCGAATCCAGAAGTCTGGATATGCAGGCCAAAGGTAAAGGAGAGCTCACCAAGCAATTGCGCGTCTGGCGTTGCTACAATTTTCTCACCGGAAGCCCGGCCAGGACGATACAACAGGTTTTCCTTACCCATGAAACCGAATGTGCGGAACAAGGTCAGGGCAATGGTATCCATTTGTTCGCCAACAATTTCATACTCACGTACACCTTCCGTCATCATAGCCATACCATGCGAACCGTTGTTTAACCCAGCATAACTCTGCATCGCTTCAATGGTGATCGGTTTCTCCTGCCATTGTTCACGCTCCCATACCTCCACTTCTGGCAATGAGGTTGGACGAGTAATCACACCGAAAGGCTGATCTGCAATAGATAGAGCGGAAGCAATTCCTGTATCAAAAAGGACACGCAGACGGTGGCTGAACACCTCATTCTGCACCTGAACCTGGAAGCGAATCAGCTTCTCTCCTTTGCGAAGAGATATCTGCACCTGCATTGGCAATGCTCCCGACGTGATGCCTGCGGCGCGCTCTTCCAGATCGTAGGGAACATCCAGCGTGAAACACAGGCATAGTGTCTGAGATACAGACGTTTGAGTGGTTGTTGCACTCATCTGGCTGCCTACCGAAGAAACAATCAGATCCCGCTCGGGTGGAGAATAATTGTAGGAATCTCCGTCATCCCCATTATCTTCGAAGAGCATTTGATCTGCATACACTTGGCCTGATCGCTTGTCCGTAATTTGCAAGGTGCCGTTTGCTTGTAGCGCAATGGTGAAATGTTCATTTTCAATCGTGTCCCCGTTACGCCGCTCCATGACGGGTGCAGCGCCCTGACTGAAATCAAAGATAATCTGGGTGTAGCCCATCGCCGGAACCTCTTGCAGTTCCACCAGCAATTTCGCACGATATACCCGTTCCGGCAGATGCACTTTGCGGCTTGGATTGAGATCGATGTGCTGTCCAAGCACATAATCGGTCTGGTCTACTTTTTCCAAAATGGTATAGGCTAGCTCGCGTCCCTTCGTATCCCGAATCACAAAGGATTCTTCCGGAATATAAGCTTCGATCTCGGTAACCCCGCCTCGCACATAAGGTAGCGTGTTGAACAGGGTGAACGCAAATGTCTCCTCCTGCTGTATCGTTGAAGCAATCATCCGCATATGCAGGTCAAGCAGATTCAGTGCGATATCATAGGCCTGTTTGTAACGAAACGCAACGTCCTGATTCGTTGTATCGCTGTTACAGCCACCGATACTGTCATGCGCCGCATTCTCAAACAGTAGCTTCCAGATGTCCTCAACAATGCGATGCGGGTAATCATGCCCGAGAGAATGGCTTATGGCAAGCACAGGTTCGAGCGTATTAGCGATCAGATTCTCAATCTGGTTATTCTGTTGTTTGAGATCCGCACGGGTGGAAAAAATGGACTTATGAATTCGCATGTGCTTGGCTTCCATTAATTCACCCCGAAGTACAGGCAGATCCTGAATATCTGCTTCGATCTCCGCCAGAAAACGTTCCGGTTCATTCATCATATATTCGCGTTCTGTATCCAGCGCATTGAACCGTTCAATCAACTCCGGCAGGTTCAACCGGACAGGTGCCTGGTCAAATCCATTAGGGAAATAGATATGTTTGGTGGAGGCCTTCCGTTCAAGCGCACCAATCTGTTTTTCCAAATAAGGGATCAACTCTTCTTCATTTTCCGGAATGTTACCGCCGTAGTAATACCCGAACGGCATCTGCACAGCAAATACACGACTACCGTCCGATCCTTCCCACGTAAACTCGGTATGTGGATTCGTATTATCTGATACGCCTCTCCAGAACAGGAAACGTTCGATGCCAAACTCGCGATAGATCTGCGGCATCTGTGCCGATTGTCCAAACGCATCCGGGACGTAACCAACCTTCATCGCATGTCCGTACTTTTGTGCCGTTTTCATACCATAATACAGGTTTCGGACCATGGATTCACTGGAAATCACCAATTGATCCGTCTGTGTATACCAGGGTCCCGTCATCAGTCGTTTGGCTGAAACCAGTTGGCGGATACGTTCCTCATCTTCGGGACACCAGCGGATGTAATCATCCAGCAGCGAGCCCTGTGCATCCAGCAGGTAATAATGAAATCCATCGATATTTTCCAGTGCGTTCAATACTTCCTTGACGTGTTTGACAAGATACACTTTGGAACGGGAGGTCGTAAAATACCATTCCCGGTCCCAGTGCGTATGTGGAATCACATGTACTTTGGTGCGATTGCTCTCACTCATATCTCTATATCCCTCCAGATGCTTTTTTTAGTCAAAAACGAGTTCGATTTCTTCCCCGTTTTTCTTCACCGAAGCTTCCTGAGTCTTGGCAGGCTGTTTCTCTTCTTCATCACGGAAGTTCACCAGCATGGTGCCACCCGCCACGATTAGTGCACCGACAATGCCTCCGGCAAGATACGCGATTGGGGTTCCTACCGATACAGCTCCATATAACCCACCGATCGGTGGCATGATGATATGTGCTCCCAGCAATGCAGTCAGGGCAGCACCCGTTGCACAGGCAAACATGTTGACCAGAATCATTTTGGCAGGGTTACGCAGTGTGAACGGAATTGCACCTTCCGTGATGCCGATCACGCCCATAATCACTGCACCTTTTCCTGCTTGCTGATAGGTTTTTGAAAAACGTTTCTTCATCAACAATGTCGCCAAGCCATAACCAAGCGGCGGAATGCAGATGGCAATATTGATAAAAATATTAGGCAGATAGACACCGGACAGGAACAGGGCGTTGCCTGCCATCCATGCCGCTTTGTTGACAGGTCCGCCGAGATCGAATCCGATCATCGCGCCCAGAATAATCGCAAGTAGAACGGTATTCGTTCCGCTCTGGCTCATGTTTTGAACCCAAGCTATGAGATACTCATTCAGTGCGCCCAGTGGGCCACCGAGAATGACCGCCATCAGAAATCCCGTTAGACCGACAGTAATCAGCGGTAAAATGATTAACGGTACCGAGCCAGCGGCCGGACCTGTAATCTTGACTTTGTTCTTAACCCACAAGGTGATATATCCGGCAAAGAAGCCTGAGATCAACGCGCCCAAGAAACCAGCGTTGGTCTGCTGTGCCAGCACCCCGCCGATTAGACCTGCGGCCAGCGCAGGTTTGTCGGCAATGGAGTACGCAATGTAACCCGACAGGACAATGGTCAATAGTCCAATGCCGCTCCATCCTACATTTTGCACGAGATATAAAATATGCAAGAATCCGCTTCCATCTTTGTACGGATCAAGATCAGTAATGCCCATCGTTAGTGCGATAATTTTACAGATGGCAACGACCAGGGAACCCGCGATAATGACCGGCAGCAGATAGGAGATACCTGTCATTAGATGTGTTTTTGCTTCACCAAACCATTTTCTCATCGTACTCTCTCCTCATGTGGAAGGTGGGGTTAAGCTTGTGCGTTCACAGCCTCGACGGCTTTGGTTAATACCGCTTCTGCCTGACTTACGGCATGACCGATTTTGACACGTACGACTTTTTTATCGCCAAACCGATCCATGTCCTTCACCGTTTGATCCGCTGCAATCAGGACAAAATTCGCTGCAGCAATATCTTCTTCCGTCAGCTTATTGACTTGTCCCATGGCCCCCTGCTGTTCCACTTTAATCTCATATCCCAGTTGCTGAGCTGCTTTCTCCAATGCTTTGGCAGCCATCGGAGTATGGGCGAGACCTGCGATACATGACGTAATACCTACGATTTTCATTATGACACCAGTCCTTCCGTATATTGATGAAGCAACGCATATACATCTTCCGGCTGCACCGCTTCTGCGATAGCCTCTTTGAATGAATCTTCCAGCAATAAGGTGGCAAGTGAAGAGATAATTTGCAGATGGGATACGTCTACATGACCTTTAGGCACAAGGATGGCAAAAATATATTTTACCGGCTTGCCGTCATGAGATTCCCAATCAATGGGCTCCCGTAATCGAATGACCATCACTGCCGGACGTGTTACAACTTCACTCTGGGTATGGGGAATCGCAAAGTGATCCTGAAGTCCGGTGGAGTAGACACGTTCGCGTTCCCACAGATCAGCCGCAAGTTGCGCACGGTTTGTAGTGATGCCGTAACGCTCTGCCTCTGCAGATATAAAATCAAATACGTCCTCTTTGCTATGCCATGTCTGATCGAGATAAATCTGATTGGTTGTAATCATGATCTCTGTCTCTCCTCCTCTCTCTATCCAAAACGATAAGCGCTTACAAGATCATTGTAACGGATTCTGCCTGGACCTTGGATCTAGAAAATTTCCCCTTCGAAGCGGAAAAACATTAGCCACAGTAAAAACCCTGAGTCTAATGGACTCAGGGCAGTTGTAAATGGTGTGTTATATAGATCACGTAAGTACACTGAATGTGGGGCCTAAGCGGACAAATTTCAGGAACGCTGTGTCCAGCGCTGCATTCCTGATCGAAGACCGTAATATGCAGCGGCGAACAAAATGAATCCGGCAACAGCCATGATCATGGATGTTATATTCCATTGAACAAGGGTTCCAAAAGCAACCTTGGATTGCAACGGGGTACCCGAAGAAGCGGTGTTCATCAGATCAGGTACGTAATTCATGGTCATGATCATGCCTTGAACGACATTCCAGGCTACAAAACCGATGATGAATAACAGAGTAACCAGAACGGATTCCATCGCTAATCGTTTGTTCATGTTTGTCATTTGCCTCCTCTTTCCATTCAATTAGACAAGAATTGCTGCATCTCCTGTCTCAGACGATCTTTATTCGCATCCACATATTGATACAACAGGTCGAAGCTTTCTTCGTTATCCGATTGCATACTTATATTGCCGGCTTCCAGCTCAATTCGCTGCAATACCTCATGAATCTGTTCCCCGTGTATTTGCAGGCTTGTCGTGATGTCATCTTCGGACAGGCCATTCACATTATCTCGTAATTTCCCGTGCGTTACGCCGCTCTCGGACAATATCTGCTCGATCTTCTTCAGGATTACGGCATCAGCCTCATTACCGAT
This sequence comes from Paenibacillus amylolyticus, assembly GCF_001570725.1. Taxonomy (GTDB): domain Bacteria; phylum Bacillota; class Bacilli; order Paenibacillales; family Paenibacillaceae; genus Paenibacillus; species Paenibacillus amylolyticus_A. The sequence goes on along the minus strand of NZ_BCNV01000001.1, from coordinate 543,843 downwards.
CCGCTCCATCGCTGCTATTGTCTCACCGATATACTGCCCGCTGGCATTCTCAAGGAAACCGGTCATTCCGTTCATGGACAGCTCGGTATCCAGATCGATGATTAGAATGGTATCTCGCAATACTTGCGGAAGTTCCGGTCCACTCTCTCGAATCGTCGCAAATTCAGCCCGATAAAGGTCCATGGCAACACTCCCCACCACTTCTTCACCTGACATCTCTTCAAGCTGATCGAGTGGTAACAATTCCTGCAGTTCTTCTTGTAACTTGTTCATCTTTCTCTGCCTCCTGTATCTCTCTGTCTGAATAGTTTGAACGAATGTTTTTACACTGGACCACTACGCGGTCAGAATAAACTTCCGATCGCTGTTATCCCCAGATTTTTTCAATCCCTTTATTAAAGGGGAAAATCCGGGGATAAAGGCGAAGTGTATGCTTCCGAAGCAGCTTTCTTGCAGAAAGCTTTTAGCTCCGCTTCTTCAGTTTTTTTCTGCCCTCTCCGTTATCGTGTAAATTTCAAGTTCAACTACGCCGACACGTTATTACATCATATCAGAATACGCTATATAAGTTGAACTTATGGAAGTTGGTATAGTATATCCTTTAACAATTTACAGGGAATATCGTCAAGTTAACGCGCACTTGACCTCGGGAAAATGTTCCGCTGTTATGATCTTGGCATCACGAGTCTTGGGAGGGGTAATGATGCGCCTGGCCTTGTTCACAGACACCTATCTTCCGGAAACCAATGGTGTTGCTGGCACGCTCCACCGCTTGAGTAACCATCTGAACCGCAGAAGAATTGAACATCTGCTGTTTACGCCGAACTCCGTCATTGAAGGAAGCCATGAGACTCAAGTCCGATCGGTTGCTAACATTCCTTTTTTTCTGTATCCCGAATGCCGCATTGCGCTACCCAACAGAGCAAATACTCACAAGCAGCTACAAGTCTTTCAGCCCGATCTGCTGCATATCGCCACGCCTTTTAATATGGGGCTGCTTGGCCTGAGGTATGCGCTCAAACATCATCTTCCGCATGTTGTCTCCTACCATACCCACTTCGATCGTTACCTCGAATACTACCGGTTGAGAAGCATGATTCAGCTCTACTGGAAATATATCCAATGGTTCCACCGTGCCTGTGATGCAACACTCACCCCATCGCAGGAAACGTTAAACACCCTGCAAGCCCAAGGCATTCAGCGTCTGAAGCTGTGGTCCCGCGGGATTGATTGCAACCTGTACTCCCCTGAAAAACGCAGCTCGGATATCCGTGAACGATACCACATCACCGCTCCCCTTATTCTACTCTACGTTGGTCGCATTGCCCCGGAAAAAGACATCGCTACGCTCACAACTACCATGCAGCAATTGCCACAGGAAATGCAGTCCCGTGTTCACTGGATTATCGTTGGTGACGGCCCATCTCTTCCCAAAATGCGTTCGCAAACCCCACCCAATGTCACCTTTACAGGCTATATGCATGGCGAAGAACTTGCTGTTATGTATGCTTCGGCGGATCTGTTTGTGTTTCCTTCTTCTACGGAGACATTTGGCAATGTCGTACTGGAAGCGATGGCTTCAGGACTCCCTGTGGTGGCGGCCAATGCCGGAGGTGTAAAGGATCTGGTATCCCACCACCGCAATGGTGTGTTATTCGAGCCAGGTCAGGCAGATGCATTGATTCGGGAGATATGTCTCTGGGGAAATCACGTGAACCAATTGAGGATGATGGGACTGGAAGGCAGAAAGCTGGCTGAGCAGCGGTCGTGGGAGCATATTTTTGACACACTAATCGGGGATTATGAGGAAGCGATAGAGCATCGTAATCGACGAACGAAAGATCGAATTATTACAGCATAATTTGACGAAATGAGCTTCTTCCAACAACTCATAACAATCGCCTCTGTCTCTGCAAACTTAAACCCGTTCGCCCGTTCAGGCTGCCGCAGCATATACACGCTGCTACGGTCAGCCTGAATAGCGGATACGCTTTGCGTTAAGGTGTGATGCCTGAGATCAGGTTGCCATTCTGATGGAGAGTCACCCTGTTCCACACGTCATAGGTAGTTTGCGTTGGACGGAAGGAATAGTCATTATTTTCGTTGAAATTGCCCCAATTATCCTTGTGGATGCGCAGCTGAATGTCTCCCGTCTGACCTCCCGCTGGCAGAGACCCTGCACCCGAAGTGAAACCAATCTCGACATAGGTATCTGCATTCGTGCCCGTGATACTTCCAACGCTTGTCGTAATGTTGGCTGCTCCGATCTGCGCCCAATCGATGATCGTGTTCAGTCCCTCGGAGCCATCTTTTGTAAAGTAATAACGGATCTTCAGACCACTCAGGTTAACCGCAGATGTACCATTGTTTTTGATATTAAAGTAGGGCTTGATATGATTGTTCGTTGCATCGGTATCTGCCGCACGATATTGCAGAACCAGATTCGACGTTGGCGTGGTCGTACCCGCTTGTGGTGTCGCACTCACCAGTACTGAGCTTGGGCTGGAGCCCGCGCTGTTAACGGCTTTGATTTTGTAATAGTACGTGGTTCCATTCGTCAAAGACGTATTGGTGTAGGTTGTGCCGCTCACATTCGTAGCTACATCCGTATATGTTCCTCCGCTCGTTGTCGCACGCTGTACAATGTAACTCGCTGCTCCGGGTGATGCGCTCCAGTTCAGCGCTACTTGTCCATTACCCGGCGTGGCAGTTACACCTGTCGGCGCAGCCGGGATCGTGACAACTCCCCCACTACCGTTATCTGGAACAGGTTGATATCCAGGGGTTGTATAGATCGTGTTCAGAGCAGAGGTTGCCAGTGTACCGTTCGGTCCATTGACCACCGTCTGTCCCCAATCGGTCAGGGAACCTGCTGGACCGTTGTTCAGATCAAGGTATTCTACACCGCCACCGTTACCGTACCAGGACCAGGCCAACCAGCCAACCCCCTTTTGCTGTGCGTAGCTCAAGATCGTCGCTTCATCCACATCACCACTGGTGTGCTTGAATCCGAATTCGCCTACAATGACAGGTACGCCGATGGCCAGCGCATGATCAATGTTGCTTTTGACCGTTGCTGCATCGCCGCCTGCGTATTCATACATATGAATGGAGAAGATGGTATTTGCCAGTGGGTCCGCATTAAACACATCCAGTCCACGATTGAAAATTGCTGTAGGGTATTGCCCCCAACCTGCGGTATCTACGACAAGCGTATTCTTGATGCCGGCCTGACGGAGTTCAGGAATCACTTGTTGATATCCATCCGCCCATACTGCGGTTTCCCATGAACCGTACCATTCATTCGCAATGTTCACGATCACGCGATCTTCCTTGCCAATCAGGGCATCCTTGATGCTGATAAAATAATCCGAGGCTTTCCGCAGTTCCGCAATACTGTCCGACCCGGTAGCATCATGTACTTCCAGCATAACGGTTAGTTGGTACTGGTCACACAGCGCCAGAATCTGCTCTACATCCGCCAGTGAATCTGCCGTCCAGCGACTGCCGTTGGACAATACGATACGCACGGTATTCGAACCTGTCGCAGCAATAGCCGGAATAGCCGCTTGTAGATCATTCTTAAACCAGGTATGGGCATGATTCACCCCACGCATGACAAAAGGTGTACCTGTAGCATCCAGTAATTTGGTACCGCTTACATGAAATCCTTTGACAGGCCCACTTGCAGCGGAAGCTGGATGAGGTGAGTACGCGATAGACACCAGCATTAATGATAGAGAGAACAGCATTGCTTTACGAAACATGTTTCCAATACGCTTCATAACAAAACCTCCTTCTTGGGATGGGTTAAGCTATTCACACGGTATGTAGACACATAGAAGCCGAACAGATCACCAACATGGATTATCTCATCACTCACCTCCCAGACACTCTTAATATACTATAAAATGTCAGAAAATGTTGGAATTTTTTAGATTATTTTAAAATATTTTATATAAAAAGACATGACCTCATCGAACTGGATCATGTCTTTTATTGCATACGATCTATTGGTTGAATTTACTGTATGGGACTTTGATATCTACAAACCCTTTTGCGTAGGGTGCAACCTCATACGGATGGAATCGGATGACGATCCCTTTGTCATATAAAAAGAATTGAGATGTTTGATCAAGCTGAAAATCATAAATATTTTCTTCAAAAATAGAAACTCCTGCATTATACATGGCTAATAGACTGTTGGAGATTGATTTCTCTACCTTCTCCATCTGAGTATCGTCTTTAACATACTCGCTTAACTTCAGTTCTTTCCCCGTTCTTAAATCATAATTATATGATTTTGTCGCATCCATTCCATGTGCTCCGCCAGTGTACACATGATCTTCATACACCACAGATAACTTTTCTTTGGCATTGTATTTTACACTAGCCATGGTGATGTAGAAATAATTTTTGTTTGATTTCTTTTCTTCTTTGTCCAAGCGAGCTGCTTTCACTGCATGGAGTTTAAATGTCTTGTTCAGCTTATCCGTCACAGATTTCTTTCCACCTGTTAGATGTATGTATGGCTGTCCTTTGTAATATTGGACCTTCGTTTTCACTGTAATCGAGCTGTCTGCCTCTACATGACTAATCGGAAGGATTATAGCAATCAGTACAGTGATCAACAGGTAATTTATCCATCTCAATTTTTTTATTCCAGTTCTATATTTCAACATTATTGATAACCCTCTTTGGCTCAAATGATATCGTTTCGTGCATTTTGTTCCATATTACCTGTGGAGTACCCTTTAGGTCTGTTCCGTTCTGTACGTTGCCAATCCAGATGTCCTCTGCTCCCGGATGTTGTAAATAGTGCCTAAGTGTCGCTTTGATCAGAATAGATGCATGTAAATCCAGCACCTCATCCAGCGGTATCCAGAATAACTCCCCTTCATCCGAGGGCACAAACCGTCGATGCCTCGTCTCTCCGAAATATACAAATTGCTGCCAAATCTCACCACCACTGACCTCTAACAAAATATATCGAAGCCGAAAGTGTTCGACATCCTGTGGCTTGAATCCGGTCTCTTCTTCAATCTCCCGATAGCTGGCGGTCATGGGCGTGTTCAGTTCTCCTTGTTCCAGATGCCCGCCAATGCCGCCCCAAAATTCAAAATCAAACAGTCTGCTGCCTGCCTTCTTCATCATCAGCATGTCCGAGCCATTGCTCAAAAACGCTGTAGCCATCTGTCTAATCTCCATATGTTCCTCGCTTTCCAGAATGTGATTATAGTAGTCTTTATCTACATAAACTGAACTAAAGAATATTTACACTAAGTCACTCCGATGACAGAACAACCTTCCAATCGCTGTTACCCCCAAATTTTTTTGATTCCTTTTTATAAAGGTAAAATCCGGGGATAAAGGCGACCGCTTTCGCTTTTTCAAGTTATTTCTGTCCTCTCCGTTATCGTGTGATGTTTAGTTAAACTTATAACTACCTCAGTACAAAAACAACTTTGATGAAAGAAGCACCAGTTATTTTTTCTTTTTATGATAGTGATAACCCGTACACAGGCCCTTTTGTTTGGATTTGGCTGAACAGTTATGTCCACCGTTCTTATCCAGTCTGCCTGGATGAGCATAAGCAGAAGAGGATACACCAACAAGTACAACAAGAGACAGGATTACGATAACAACCTTTTTCATAAGTCACCCTTCGATCAACACCCTATGCTTTAGGGCTTAATACGTGCTATCTCATTCTACACGAAAATCCACAATTTGGATATAATTCATCTTTTTAGCCGGTCCATTCTCATAAAATCTTAAATTGCTTCAATGCATGGGTAACTCCATCTTCACTTGCCCGCAGGGTGACATAATCGGCGCTTTGTTTAATTCGTTCTCCGCCATTTCCCATCGCAATTCCGATTCCCGCATACTCTAGCAGATCCACGTCATTCTCCCCATCGCCAAAGGCCATTGTATCCTCTCTGGATATCTTCAGGTAGTCGATAACTTTCTCTGCGGCTATAGATTTGCTGACTTCGCTCGCTTCCAGCACATTCACTACATACGGATGGAATCTCACAAATCGTAAGGAAGGAAATCTGGACTGGAATTTCTCCGTCTCCGCTTCATCCACATATAAACAAATGCAATAAACGTCCTGTTCCAACGTACTGATTTTCTGCGGCGAATCCATGAGTCCAAGCGTATCTCTTAAGGCGTCAGTAACACGACCATCTGCTGTACATAACCCGTTCGTCTCAAATGACTCTGTAAAATATGAAATACTGTGCCCGTGCAACTCGGCAAACTCACTAAATGCTCTAACCATCTGTGCTGAAAGTACAGACTTATGTATCACTTCAACACCCGCTTTGATCAATGCTCCATTAGCCGAAATGATCGTATCGATTCCGAGATTTCTGAATTCTTCGCATAAATTATATGGCCTGCCTGTGACGAGTACGACTTGAACGCCTTTACGAATCAACTCCCGGATCGACTCAGCTGTACGCGGTGATAAACTCCGATCTATTTCGCTCAGCAATGTACCGTCCACATCAAAGAACACAGCTTTCACCAAAATGTCCCTCCTCTTCTGTTATAAAAAGTCTTCAAATAAAAAGAGCAAATACAGAATAACCTTGTATGGTCTTCCTGCACTTACTCTTGTAATTAACGGGTCTGAACATCTTGGGTACGTCCCATGTACCATGATTGAAATGATTCCGCCATATCCAGGGGAATGTCATGTGCCCGATGATGCAGAACAGGTTTGGCACGGTTTACCGTATAAATGGAAGCAACACCCAACCAACGCTGTAACACATTACGGGTGATCTGCACTTCGATGACTTTCTCACGTTTGGAGATGAAGAGTGTTGAAGTGAGCGCACCGGTTCGAAGTTGAATGAAATTCTGATTCAAGATGTATCGGGTATGGAAAAATTCCACGACTCTGCATGTTACAATCCATACTAACAGAATCGCCGAAATCATCCACCAGGCATGCTTCTGCCCTAACACGAATGGTTTGAAATACCACAATAAACCCGTGATCACGATCCATCCCCAGCTTGGTTTGAGCATGCGCAGCCATAGTGATATTTGTGGCAGTTTTTCCATCTCCTGCGTAACCCGATAGGATGGTAGAATCTCCTCAATCATGCTATAGGCTTGCTTCACAGGCAGGAAGGGATAGAGCGAGTTCACCTCATGTTCGGATTCCCCCAGACTCCCCGCAGTGGTCAGTTCTACTTCAGCTAGTCCAAGTAGCCTTTTCATCGGAGACTGTGTAATTTTCACGGCCTGGACTCGTTCTTTCAGGATTGAAAATGACGTTTGCTCCATCATGCCCTTCGAGATATAGATCCGCTTGGCATCCGAGGTGATCTGGAAATTGCCATACTTTACGAAGGTTCTGACTATGCCCAGAGCAATAGATATGATCAATAAAACTAAAATCATCAAACTGGCAATCCACCAGGAATCAAGCCAGGTTAATAACAAACTTTCCGTTACTTCTTCATCAGGGAAGAAGTCCTTCACCCAGGAATAGAGCGTAGCCAGGACCGGAATCAGTACGAGAAAACTAAGTGACGTAAAGGATGCTTTGAATATGTCTTTGCGGGTGGAATGATAATGAACAACCCGTTCCTGTTTTTCTTTTGCAGGCAGAGACATGGCTTTATCCGGTATAACAGGTTCAAATTGTGACTCTCCCTCTTCTATGGGATCAGCTACATGCAACGTATCATGTTCCTCTGTGGCGGCTTCTACCGTTTCTGCTTCTTCTGCTATATACCCCGCTACAATCTTCTCCAGCAGTTCCGCTTCGGAAATTGAAACAACGTGTAACTGAAAAGTAGCATCTTCTCCCTTGATTCCGGTCTCGAAACGCATCGACGTCACGCGGAACAACCGATGAAACACTGTAGTATGACGATTCACATTCTGGACCTTGGCATACGGTATCGTTCTACGAGTACGGTTGAACACACCACTATAGATATGAAAAGCCGTATCATCTGCTGTATAACGAGAAGTAAACCACTTCCAGATGATCGAAATCAAACCTATTGAAATACCTACATAAAAGGCAATTCTTCCATAGAAGAGCCATTGGGACTCTGAGTCCTGACGGAAGACAAACAAAAACAGGATGATCGCGAACGAATTTTTCACCAGTTTCCACAAGCTCCACAGCATGGTTAATGGGTGATGTCGTTTTATATCAATCATTCGTCCACCTCATTAATCCGTGCATAGGACGCAATCTGATGACGGAGCGCAAGCGCAACTTCCTCTGGCAATGCCGGGATTTCATGTGATGAACCCATCGTGCCAACCGATACGGAATAGAGTCCATATTTTCGCATCAATGGTCCCTGATTCGTTGTAACCGATTGCACTTTTGCCATGGGAATGATCTGATGTACCTTGGTTAGCGCCCCATGCTTCAGTTGCAGGAACTCCTCATTCACATCATAATACCAGTGCTTGTATAACCATGAAGGCTGGATGAAAATATCCCACACCGCATAGAGCACAGATATGGCCGTAACGCCCCACAATATCCAACCGATCCACGTCTTCCACCCATAGATGGAGTCGAGTAATAAAAGTCCGGCAAGTATCAGAAGGCCTATGACATTCCATATGATGGCGCTAATTCTCCACAGGTTTACTGCATAAGGAGATAACCGTTGCTCGGGTGGCTTCCACTGTATTGACATATGTTCACTCCTTTTTCCTCGGGTACATCAAAACACACATGATACACTGTACGAACAATCGCCCATGATCGATGCAGAAAGATTTCGTTAGTTAGTAAAAGAGATGACCCCTGTATAGCACAGGTCGTCATCTCTATTGTTCATTTTACTTTTACTATAAAATCCTGTACTTTGCATAACCATACCATATGATCTGTTCCTTCGCCCCAATAGTTCTTCGCCACCACATAGGGTTCACCGAATTTGCGTTGCCACTTCTGCTGTGCGATTCGATAGCCGCTATCTAAGCAGAATTGCTGAATACCCAGCCGCTGAAGTTCAGTACCCAGTGCTAGAATGAGCGCTGAACCAATCCCTTGACCTTGAACCTCGGGCAAAACGTACAGGCTACCCAGTTCTCCGATATCATTCAGCCGTTGATCTGTACATTCTCGAATCTCCTCACCACAAGGTCCATACGAAATTGTGCCTACAATGGACTTACCCATTTTGGCCACGAGGAAAAATACATTTGCTTCCTTGTTATGATCTGGCTGCAATGCAGTGTGAATTAATGCTCTCTTATGTGCTATTTCATGCTGGATATCATCCAGTAGCGAGCCTATGCCCTCCTGTTCGAATGCTGCGGGGATCGTTGTTTCAAACACCTGACACGCTGCATCCGCATCCGTTTGCGTCAAAGGTTCAATAGTAATTTTGTCATCCACAGGTTCTTCTCCATTCCTTATACCTTCTTAATCTGTACGTCGCTGGATCAGTCTTCTTAATTGGTTAGCATCCTCAAGGGATATACTATACCCGGTAGACGTGTCTTCCTGGTTTACTAAGAGGCCCTGCATCTTGGGATCCATTCCTAGTGAAAAATCATACCGTGTTACCGAGCCATCCCCATTCGTTATGCTCATGTTGTACTGTGTGCCATAATTGAGATTACCCGGCAAACGCTCTGCCTTATGTATGGCCTCCATCATGATCCGAATCTCGTCAGCTCGATCAAACTCAACATCTTGGCATGGTTCCAAAGTGAGGTTTGGATTACAGGTTAAAGTGATCAGCACAGGAAGCCCTTCTTCCGAGTCCGCTTCATTCGGTTGACTGCATCCTGTCATGAATGTAGCAATGACGAGCACCATCAAGCATCCTACATAATTCACCATACCACCTGCCTCCCTGACTTCGTAATGAATAGAGAAGTAACGATTACAGCATCTAGTGATTCAACTGAACTATCTAAATATCCGTAGTCATATCCAGTTACGTAACTCCGGGTCCCATGAAGACAACATAGCCATCAGTCGCTCTACGGTCTCTTCCACAAATACCTGAACCCTCTCACCCGTAATGAACTCAGGAGTAATTCCCGGTTCTTCCCCATTTAGAAATGAAAACGTGTGATCCCGCCAGCGAATAATCTCATCCGCAGTTAAACGATCCATCATGTCATAGCCTGGTGAACTGTTGAGCACCTGCCACACTTCTTCACTCCAACTTGAACCTTGATAGATATTGAAATCGATCTGGTCCGTCTCCTGGTAATATAAACGCGCCAGTTCATCCTTCGATCTGCTACTTCCTGTGTGTTGGTCTGCCTTATTGACCCGTTCGACGAATTCAGGATGCACACTTCGGAACCAGTAATAGTCTGTCAACACATGCATAAAGTACCCGCGCACAAACCACTTCCATCCTTCATCGGTAAGTTGTTGCATATAGAATGAGTATAGTTCCTTCAGTCCACCAAGGTAATCTCCATTATCTTTCGGGTTAAAATGGGTGTATTTCTTGTCCTCTCTGGTTGTGCCTTCACGCATATGTATGGAATCCGGGGCGATGTTCCCCAGATAGAATGAATCTCGACCAAACTGCATTTGCAGAGATTCTGCAATTCGATTAGCAATATTGAGATGAACCATAGGTAGCGGCATAGAAATAATCTCCTTTTATCGGGTAGTATTCTACTGACTTAGGATAAAACGATATAACCTACGGGTGCAACGTACAGATCACCGGAATAGATAAACTTCGCTATGTTCCACCTTTTTTCACCGTAAGTTCGTGATTAACCCTCTATTCTCTCCACTTGCATCCGGTCAAACAACTGCTCCAGATCCATATGGTACTCCGGCTGTTCCTTCACGAGCAGGCTAATATATTCCGATCCACACTCATAGAATACCAGACGATTGAACGGAGCTGTATCTCCAAAATGATTACTTTCCTGTCCAAATTTTGCCCGAATCAGATTCTCAACATACCTTGCGTAACCTTCGTTCCACTCCAGCCAACTCCAGTACTCCGCTTGTTCTTCATTTAATGAAGTGAACAACGCCTTTCTAGCTGTGTGTACTTGTGTCAGGTCTTTACTCTTCAAAGCAGACAACAATGAGTTAATCCGTTCCACAACGACTTCATCTTCATACGGAAACTCATAATCCAGTTCCCATGTTACACGCTTCAGTTGGTCCATTTTATGCTTAATCTTGAGACGGTTGACGATCCGTTCATCATATTTCTCATAAACATAACAATGAACATATTCGTGGAACAGATAGACTTTCTGCTTCAGATCTTTGAACGCTGCATCCGTTACAATCGCACACATTCGTCCGTCCATATGGTGCACCGGCATCGCAGCAAGGCATTCATCTGGAATATATAAATCGTCCGGTACCGTCTTCACCCACTCATATTGTTGCGTTTTGGACGAATAATCATAGATATATAATAAAGCTTCATAGGCTACAACCACTGGATAATGTTCTGCAAACAAAGGATGTAGGCTAACCAAGTCTTTCTGAAGCTCGTTTAACTCGTTAATTTGCTCTAAAAAAGCATCCATGTCATTAACCCTCTCTTTACTGGATTGATGCGTTAATCATACTAGAATAGGAAAGATAAAACACTGAGAGAAAAATGATAATTCTGTTCGAGTATGAGATGGTGAACGTTAGAAGCGCTCTCCGCGTTTCTCATACAGGTAGATATCCAGTGCCTGAATCCCGCGTCGGGCAAGCTTAATAAACAGGATCAGCGCATACACACCCAGTCCATATAACAACACATTAATCAACATTAGAAATATCGTAATCATCATTGTTATTCCTCCTATTTCACATTTTAAATCACAACTCCCTATTCTAGCATATTTTTCTTTAGTTCATTTTTTGGGTAGATGTAAGAGTCGCTTAGCGTGCTTATTGGTTCAAAACAAAAAACTTCCACATCCGTATGTGAACGGTGGAAGTTTGTTAATCCGATATACAGTTTCCTAAGTTCGTTCACCACTGACTATATGCCAATGCAGATGCTTCGAGTCTTGATAACTGCCCAAGTTAGTTACAATCTTCGATGAGCCTGTCTGAGCTAACATGTCAGCAGCAATCTTTTTAATGACACGCATCATTTCCAATAAAAGTTCATCATTATTCTCTTCTTCTTGGGAAATGAATGACTGGATATGAATCTTGGGAATCACCACGATATGGTGTTCGTATTGACTTGCGTTTTACCACTCAGCACCTCATCACAATAGAAGTCCTGCGTCATCTTGCTCTCCCCTCTCTACTCATTTCTAATATATATCCTGCCTTAATGCGTATTGAAGTTATGAAAAATCATACCTGTTTTCCCTGACGCAACTGCTTCGTTTATACTATCAAATCTTATATTCATAAATTCTCGTCTCTTCATCATCCAGCAGATATCCTTTACCGATATAGGCCCAGTTATTTTTCTCATAATAATCGGTCAGATCAGTACACAAATAGAGCTTGTCATACCCTTTTGCTTTCACCTCATTTAATGCATGGGTCTGAAGTTGTCCACCCAGGTTTCGGCCCCGATATTCTGGATCAACATGAAGACATGCAAACCAGGGAAAGAGATCCTGTCTGCTATTCAGATCACTTCGTAATAAGGCGTACCCACCAATAATTCGGTCTCCATCCAACATCACATAAAATCTTGGCACATCACTCTCTGTATCCACAGAACGCTCTATACAATCTTGATAGAAATGGAAGCTCGATTCCGAGCCCCATTGTTTCCAAAAATACTGTACTGCTTCTTGCAGCACGTCCGGCTTCTGCCGAATATCAATAATTTGCAAAATGTTAATCTCCCTTCATACTTTTGTATGTTCAACGTTCAGTTCACGCACAAAAACAGCCGTCCCCTTCATTCTGACATCCATATCCTTACCATCCCGAATCACACTCACTTGAACCTTTCCATCTCTACCAATCTCATGCCCTTGTTCTACCACAAACTGTACCTCATCGATCTCCGGTTTCACATACGTTAAATAATAGGCATCCATGACCCCGGAGGCTGTTCCAGTCACTGGATCTTCCGTCGTACCTGAGTAAGGTGAGGAAAAATGTCTGGCATGCATCATCGCATCGGAATCACGGGTTTCGAAACAAAAGGGATGCAGCGAAGCTTTGGGGTTTTCAAGTAAAATTCCTGGGAATAGGGAAGAATCCGGTTTCATTTTCGTAAAAGAGCTTAGTTCACGAATTGGGATTAATAACGTCCAGGTTCCTGTACTTCCATAAACGATTGGCGTAGAATGGTCGACATCATCCAGAGTGAGGTTTATGGCGCTCACCAGCTTCTCGATATCACCCTGGAACGGTATAAACTGCGGCTGATCCTGTTTCATTTCCATGTAAATGGTGTCGGCATTGTGCTCAAATCGTATGGGTAATAGACCTACATTGGTTTCAATCGTGATTAACTCTTTGTCACCCAACATACCTCGTGTCCTCATACCATACAGTGATGCCATTGTGGCATGACCACACAGATTAATCTCATGACCCGGCGTAAAATAACGTAATCTGACGTCAGCTACTTCCGAGTTCAACACAAATACCGTCTCATTAAAACCAACCTTATAAGCGATCTGCTGCATCTCCGTCTCACTTAAATGATCCGCATCAAAAACCACTCCTGCCGGGTTACCTTGACCGGGAACTGTAGAGAAAGCATCATAATGATAGACCGTAACCTCACTCATGATCAGACCTACTCTCTCTGTAATCTACGAGACGTACATTTCCATATAACTCTACACTTTCACCATCTATTACAACCCCGCCACCATCTTGGCACGCATAGACCGTTGTACGGTTAATACGCGTGTATTCTCTTAATGAATTCAGGGTATCTTCAGAACCGTCCCAGTGCAGTGCAAACTCAAATTTAACGAGCCCCAGTGCTTTCATATCAACTAATCCCACATCGTTTTCATCTGCATCTTCACCATACCCAGCTATCTCGATCGTAGGTGTCATCAGAATACTGCCTGCACTGACCCCGATCAAAATGCCGCCACTATTCACATAGGAACGCAGCAAACCAAGCACATTTCTCTTCTGTAATAAACTTAGAAAATAATACGTATTTCCGCCGGATAGATGAATCGCATCACATTCGAAAATAGCGCCAAATGTGCTCTCCTCATACTCCAGATCAAGATCATAATATTGAATGTTATCTGTTCCTATTTGATTATAGTAACGTCTAGTGTGTTCAAAATATATTCGTTCCGGGTCGGAACTTGAAGGGATATATCCAATGGAAGGTTGTTCACTGTCGAACAAGCTTCGTATTCTCTGATCCAATTTATCGTTAGATTCGAATACCAGATCACTTAGGAGAACCAACGTAGTCATTTTATTTCCTCCCTTACCTATTAGACTGGCTTAAACTCTCTATCCAAAATCGAGAAGAAATACTGGTCTGTCCACTGATTGTCCCACCACAGTTCTTCCTGGAATACGGCCTCCCGAGTCATACCCACATGCTTCATCAGTGCAGCTGAGCGAACGTTTTGTGAATTACACATGCCGACGACCTTATGAGCTTGTAACTCTTGAAATGCAAATTGTAACAAAAGACGGGTAGCCTCGCTCCCATATCCGTTGCCTGCGTACCCTGAAAGTACTGCGAATCCAAGTTCCCAGCTTTTTCGGTAATCCACATAACTCCACATCTGAACAATACCAATGGGTGTATCTTCCGGATCATTCAAGCGGCGTATAACGAAATCATAGGCATACGGTTTCTCATCTGCGACAGCAAAATGGCTGCGATATTTCTCACGGACCTTTTCCTCATGAGTTTCAACGTTCTCTTCAAAACTCCATATGGTTGTGTCACATTCAAGTTGACCAATGAAGTTGAGGTCCTGCTCTTTCACTGTTGTTATTTTTACCTTCTCTCCCACGAACTCCATGTGGCTTCATCTCCTTTCTTTGGATTATGATCATTGCTTTGGAATCTCCCACTCTGTATTAAGCATCCCTCTACCAATATTCCATTTGGCGAGTAAAGCTCTTTGTCTATTTTCCAAATCAAGATAGGGAGCCGCAACACAGGATAACGTGTCAAACATATGGATAAAATGAGGCCCTTCCTTGAAACGTCGAAGCCCGCCATATTCTTCATCATCTGCTGCCCATACAATCTTTTTAATGCCCGACATTAATATGGTACAAGAGCACATGGGACAAGGCTCACAGGTAGTGTAAAGCGTCAAGTCTTTCTTCTTCGAGAATCTCTTCTTCTCTACATCCAGCAAATGTTTTCCTGCCCGACGAATGGCATCCACCTCAGCATGTGCGGTGGGATCGCAATCCGAGAAAACTCGGTTTCTGCCTTTACTCACGACAATCCCATCCACATCCACGATTATCGCACCAATCGGATACGTTCCTTCAGTAAATGATTGTTCTGCTTCTTCCAGAGCCAAAGTTAAATATTCATAATCCGATAACTTCATTGAAAGTCCCCCTAAGTACAGTTATAGATCACCTACAAAACATATCCCTCTATTTCTGAACGAAGTGTTTGATGCTTTTTGCATCAGGGAGATTAGTCAGTTCCTTTCTCAAAAACACAGGATATACTTCCATCTGCTCTAGTTCGTCCAAGGAGAACCATCGGAAGATTAGCTTACCGTTATCTTCTAGGCCATTGAACTCAACTTGGCTGTATAGCTTATGGGCTTCCGGCAATGTGATGACATAATAAAAACCAACTTCATGATACTTCAGGCCATCATATTCAAAGAAATCTTCACTAACATATGCGAGTCTTTGCGCTTCTACATGAACACCCAGTTCCTCCATCATCTCTCGAACAATAGCCGCTTCTGTTGTCTCGTTCAATTCTACCCGCCCTCCGGGCAGATTCCAGAAATCATCCTTTTCAGTCGTATGCAAAAGAACTCTCCCCTTATCTATCACAATACCTGCCACACGAAAGTTGAATTTGTTATTATGCTGCTCATACGATATATTTTTGTTTTCTGAATTACTCATCTCGCTGACCATCCATCAGACAATCCATCCATGAATCCCATGATGAATGACGGGATGATAAGTACGAGCAATAAAATCAAACTCGCTATACCCCATCTAAGAATTACTTTCCGTTTGCTTCGAACACCTATAATAATTAAGATTGCGGTTGTTGCAATTAGGGCTACTTCATAAAATGTCATAGAACTGTCCTCCGGTATGTATTCGTATTTTATTATGGTTACTTCAGAATCTTTTCTAGTTTACGCCTTGAAACCTCGCGGTCATAATCCGAATTATCCAGCCATACCTTATTCATCTGAAGTAAGCCATAGATTTCGGACTCCAACATTTTTCTTTCCTGCAGAACCTGCACCGTACCCGGAACACCCTGATAACCCTGCGCTTGCCCGAATCCCTGATTCGTATAATAATTAATGAAGCCCTCTGACCATTCCTTTGGTCTTTCACTGACCGCCTTATCAAATGTATATGATATATCCTGCTGGTCGATATAGATGAGAAGCGGATTCAGAGCATGAATGATACGCCATAGTTCCAATACATACTGCACGTTCTGCTCTTTGGATTGATTACATTTCACAAGACCCATGGTCAGTGGATTCTGGATAAAACAGCATTCAAATATCGTGATGAAGTCATCATCCGTTCTTAACAGGTTTTCAGTGAAATTCTGCCACTTCTCGGTGATCAATTTAACATTTTGTTCAAAAGGAATTTCGTAAATATCTCGGCTGAAAATATCCTGTAAGACTTGGTCGGGCAGATCTATTCCCCGTTGTTCTTTCATCTTACGGTATGGAATCAGGAAATTTTGATCATAGGCAATCGCATTGCTTTCCAGAACCTCTCTGTAATCTTCATGCGTGCTCAATAAAGCCTTGAAGTCTTCAGCATGATAAAAAGCAACGCCTTCATAATCAGCAGGGTGATCCAGGTTTCCTTCCTGAAATAGTTGTACCTGCTTGCCTTGACCTATCAGGATTTCGGATGCCATCTTGGCAATCGTTGACTTGCCTGAACCCGGTAATCCTTCAATGAGTATTAATCTCCTAGCCATCAGTACATCATCCTTCATTTTGTGTGATTATATGGATCTTCCATCTATCAGCCACTATGTTATCAATCAATATCTGCAATAACCCATTGCGCAGAATCGCCATCTTCTTTCTTTTTCCAAAACACCATCGTATTGCTATACTCTTCGTCGTTCTCATTTAACTCGTTAATCATCACCACTGCCTGATAGAGCTTCTTTTGCTCCTGTATCGTTATGTCGCTCATGGAAGTAACCTTGAGAACTGTGTATCTTCCCATACCTAATATAGGAGATTCAGGATCAACCAGACTCATATATGCTACTTCATCCTTTTCGTATAAATAACGCATACGTGCATTCATCAGTTTGACAATTTCCAATTGGTCCCCGTTATAACTTGTTTCATCGAGGTACTCTGGTGGGATTTCTTCCTTCTCTTGGGATGTCGATATTTCTTCATTCTGTTGTGCCTCTTTATCTGTGACATTTAAGGTTGAGGAATCTATTGTTTGCTGTGCATCTTCAGTGTTTGTCTGGTTCTGACAAGCAACCAGAAGTAGAAACAATAATGAAACTAGGATTAACTTTTTCATATTCCGTCCTCCAATCAGCAATCGTCTACATAAGAAGACTTCCTATCTATGTAAAATTTTCTCTCAAGGTACATCATAACCCATAATGTGGGATTTGCGAACGAACGAAATTAGCCATTTCTGCATATAAGGCATCTCACGCCAAAATCACGCTTCTCTGCACAAGTTATATCATGCATAGAGCGTGGATATCAGCAGAACTTTTTCCTAACTTCTAACTGTCCATAGTCAATCTAACTATGTATTAAATAGCATTTTCATTATGCCAACCGCTCCAATCACGATCTCTTTTTCTTCATTATCCGAGAAAAGATAACTATATGTTGAAAATATCCCCATATGGCGTATGTGTCTACCTTTGTAGTGAAGCCTCTTTTCGTCACCGTCGATTGTCTGCGTAAACGTCCTGCCATCAGCCACATCATATGAAGAATGGATGGCATGTTCACTTGAGAGCCAGGCAACAAAATCCTCTTCGTTTGGATTGGTCATGACGAGAATAACGAACAGAATAAAAAGCATAACCATGGCCGTTCTTAGTCCTTTCCTCATCTTGTTACCCTGTTGCGCGTATTCAGTCTTCATCGAATTCACCCCGTTTCTTGCAACTTACCCACAAGTTTTTCATTTGGTAAAATTATGCTTCCAATACGTGATGAGCACTTCAGTATGATCTCGGTATATCCTAAAACAAATGGATAAATCAACGAAAAATGAACAGTCTATAAAACTACAGACTACTTCATTGACTCTTCAACTAACGTTTCCCGTTAGCTTAATATATCAGGTGCAAAGTTTCATTTATTATTGAACAGTTTCATTTGCTAATTCATCATTCCAATGGGTATCAGTATATCCTCGGCTGTTGTTCCATTCTGCTAACATTTTTCTTTGTCTCAATTCTAAATCTCTGTAAGGAGCTGCAACAAACTCGATGTCTTTGAACAGATCATTATAAATAGGTAATTCGCTATTTAATTCCTTGAATTTTTTAAATGCACCTATATCCTTATCATTAGCAGCCCAAACCACTTTTTTAATCAAAGACAATACGATTGTACTTGTGCACATGGGACAAGGCTCACAGGTAGTATATAAGGTAAGTTCGTTCTTAGGAATAAATTTCTTACTCTCAAGATGCAGTATCATATTTCCGGCTTTTCTTATAGCATCCACTTCGGCGTGAGCTGTAGAATCACAGCTTGAAAAAACTCTGTTCCTTCCTCGGCTGACAACTGAACCATCCGCATCAACAATAATTGCACCGATAGGAAAGGTCCCTTCATCTCTAGCCTTTTCTGCTTCTTCAAAAGCTAACAAAAGGTTTTCGTAATGCTTGTCCATCTTATACACATCCCATCTTAATAATTCCCAATAATAATATATTCCAGAAATATACTTCTACTCCTTTTCCATATAGTGATTTTTTTCTTGCTCGGTTACACTAACATGCCAGTTAGTTTAATAAAAAAGACAGCCGATTACTTGTAGGCTGTCTAAATTTAATTATCATAAGTCGTCCTGACGAGGACTCACGGGCAACTTATGTTTCCAAATACATCGAAAACACCAAAATTCTAAGCATTTTCTGACATACATATTGGAAATATCTGATTCCTTAGTGGATTAAGTCTCAATCCCACTGAATCTCTACGTTCTTCGCCAAAACCCACCCACTCAATCCATACGAGGAAGAGATCACCATGTACTTGTATTTCTCCTCGATCAGCCGGATTTGCAATTCCTCATAGGAAACATAACTGACAGGCCAACCGTAGCCCTTCCCCGACTCTAACAACTCTCGATTATGAGGGATAAAATGCTCTATGTCCCACTCATCTAGATCCAAAATAATGCTGCCATGCAGCGGTGTATCAAACGCATGGGCCATTACTCCAGAGAATAAAACATCCATATTTTTTGGCACCTCATGGCTCGAACAAGTATGCATCCTGATCCTTTCGTTCTCTAAATCGACTTCGTAACTTAGTATGATGTTGTCATGCAAACTTGGCATAGTACCTCTCCTTCCAGTGTTCTCATATATTAAACACCATAATATTGTTTATAGTCTGAGACCCATTCCGCTTTGGAAAAATCAACAAAGTCATACGGCTCGCACTGTCTAAGGTAAAGCAACTCCTCATGCGCCTGTTCCCGGTCCATATTTTCCAGATAAAATAAAGTCTGCTCATATCCCGCTCCACATAATAACTGCACATCAATATAACTACCTGTGTCCTGATTCTTCCGTTTGGCTTGCCAGATCAGCGTGGTGTCCTCCACATTTCCGATGCAGAACAACATAATGCACAATAGTCTCAGAACCTCGTTATCCTCTGACTTTCGGTTCTCAATCTCTTGCTGAAGCAGCTGTCGGATCGGCTCTCGATGGATGTCATCAGGCTCCAATCCGTATAACTCCAACATTTCTTCCTCGTTCATATTTGTTCCCCTTACCTACTTGAGAATGTTGTTTAACTCTTCCGCTTTTTTCCTGCTATCCATTCTAGCATAAAAATAAAAAGCGATGACGTGCAGCACGATAGATAGCAACCACATGCCGGGGAACCAGGGAGCGATGAATTGGAACATGTCTACCGAGAACAACCATACCATTGCCATACCTCCTGCAATATTGAATGTGGAAGAAATGACGATATTCCATATCGGTTTTAACGTAAAATAGTTCCACAGTATGTTATACATCATTCCAAACACCACAGCTGCAATGAAAGAAATACCCGCTATATTCCATAAATAGGACATCTGAATGGGCAGATCATCAAAGAATATTGTAGCCAAGAGTGTGATCCATAGCGTCATTATAGTGAATACTTGAAAAAAAGAATGTCTAAGTTGAGTAATCATGATAATTTCCCCCTAAAGTTTTTGATATAAAATCGGCTGACAAAGTAACTGGAGCTATCGCTCAGATCCACCTTAATCCGAGCTTGGTCTGTTGCAGAGAATGCGGTGATGTACCGCGTATTGATGATCGTTTGATTATTGATTTTTACAAAATGAACGTCATTCAGGTCCTCTTCTACAAATTTCAACCGTTTGTTAAGCAAGTATCTCTCGCCTGTAATCACACGTATACAACACATCCGATCCTCCGACTCAATGGCGACCACCGAGCTTAATTGTATCTGTACGTTGCGATTGTTCTTGGCATGGATGACCGTTAGTTGGATTTCGGACTGGCCAATCGCTTTCTGAATACGATCCCACTTCGACTTCTCCGAAGGATGAGTTATGACCTTGGCCACTTTTTTACCAATTGCTATGTCCTCTTCAAAAATGACTTTCACGTGTTGCCCCTCCTCTCACAACTCATATTACTAGCATAGTTACGGCAGTCCCACTGTATTGCGTTTTGTTGCATGATTTTGCAAGTTTGTTGCATTGGCATTGCTTAGATACTAAAAAGAACCACTCCATAAGAGCAGTTCTTCCATGTAATCTTCCAGAGCATTCAAGGCATGAGCTATTCTTTTTTATCAAGTTGCTGCCTTAACCTACTCAACCTCCAGATACATCTCCTGATTTTGAAGAATCATCTCATTCATGTGTGTAATAGCTGCTTGTGCCACAGTCCGATAGGTAGCATATAATGCCTCTGTTCTCTGAAGTAATATCGGGTCCTTCTCCAGATCTGTTGGCAGCACCTCACGCCATGCTTCATCCACTCTGTTTTTGTCCGTGATCAGACTTTCTATCTGGTCCAGTACAGTTACCATTTCATCTAAATGAAAAAAGTGCATCCCATTTTTAATTCCATTCCAGCTCTTGATCTCGATGATGTTATATGCCGAAAACCAATAAAACTCTGCCAGACTCTTCGTGTGATTGTGATAGGAATAGAACAGAAATAAGGCTTGTTGCCCTTCATGTAACTGTCGGTATATCTCTGTTTTGGCGGTCATATCTCTGCCCCGTACAGAAATAAGCATCGGTTCAATACATAACCAGCTAAGTTGCTTTGAATGTATATCTTCTACTCGCACTCTAGCCTTCAATAACATTCCCCTCTCTGTTCACCACTTTAAGGATTCTCTGGTGCTTTCACTGCCGGGTCATTCTCTCCGCCCATTCTGCGTCTGGATGTCTCCATCTTCCCTGTCGAAGGCACATGTTCAGACGCTTTAGCTAATCCGAATTTGGGCATGTTGGCGTATATGGTCTCAAAGGAACCCAACTGAGCCTTGTATGTTTCATGATAGATCCCTACGGTTCCATCGGAACCAATGGAGCGGTTGAATCTTTTCCAAGCTTCCAAGTGCAGTCCACCCCGTGCGTATTTCTCCAACTCATCGTAAGAGCGCCAGTATTGTAACAGGGTCACCCCACGCCAGCTTATAAAATACTCTGTACTGAGAAATCCGGTCTCCGGATTCATATACAGCTCTTTAATCATCGGGCCCATGGACTTAAAAACAGGCAGCCATTTATGTATAGCCCATAGACGATTAATCCTCATCCCGATAATAAAAACAACAAATTCTCCCTCAATCTGAGCTGAATATCTTCCCTTATGTATGTACGCCACGTTATCCCTCCTTCTCTTCAAAAACATTCGATTTCATCGGATCTGGACGACCCTTCCTATCCGCTCATAGGCATTCAGGGGAAACTCAAAACTCCACCGTTTTTGATATTCCTCGGGTCCCATTTCCTTTAATTTGCTTAATTCTCTATAGAACAGCTTGGTCAACTTGACCAGGGTTAGCTCCTCGGACATAAGTAATCGCCCCTCTGTGACGGCTTCCGTGCTAAAGTTATCACTCATCTCATACACCATAAATTGAACGATTACCTGCGAACGTTTCTTGATCCAGAATCGATATTCTCCAGGTTCGGTCTGCATGGTCATGGTTACCTCCGTGGCTCCTTTGTGCAATGCAACGATTTGACGTGCTATCTCCTCAACCGCATCCGACAAAAAAGAAACCGGAATCTCAATCGGTTCTCCCTGATCAGGTTGAACCAGGATATCCAGCCATCCGTGCGGTTCAAGCGTCATAACGATGTCCATAGAAATCCTCCTTTATGTGATTCTATGATGCAGAATTAATTGGAGACCATGCCTTTCATTACAAATATTCTAATGAGTCAGGTGGTAAAGCCACGCCCCGATATCTTTACCAAAGGCATAAACCAAATTTAACACAATGATAGATAATAAAAATGCCGCACTCTTAGGATACTTCTTCATCAGATCAGATAGTTCAATTATTGTTTTTTGCATGATAGGGTCTCCTTTTTAAATTAAAATTAAAGCCTTATTCTTCTACCTCAATCGAATTATAGAAGTTAATGATATTAGGTGAAGTAGTGAGTATATTGTTGTCGTTAGGTATATCGCTTACATGTACATACAATCCAAATTCCTTCATATATTGTGCAGAATCCGGCTCTTCTTCATCGGAAATAGTTATCGTATATTCCTGCTCATCCAATGTAGGGAAACTCCATTTCGCCCACGCGAGTTCGCTTAGTCTCACGTCAGCTGAAAGCTTAGCTACTGCGTATTGTCCTTCGACTTCGAGTAATTCACCGATAGAATACGTTCTCTTACTGGACTCCGTGAAAACCAACTGACGATCCTCATTTCCTGTACTAATCTGTGCTACTGGACCAGTCATATGATATGACTTAACATATTGCAGAATGGCTTCTTGAGCGGTATCGTACTTTTTCAAACGTTGGATCGGATCGATCTCTTTACTGGGTGAACTACATCCAGCGACTATAATCAACAGCAACATACATATGTAGAACGTTCTTTTGATTTGGGTTCACGCTCCTTGTTATTCCTTACTTATACATCGATGCGTAAATCTTTATACACATTCCATTCGGTATACAATCGTTTTAGCGCCAATCCTGTTGTATGTATGAACTCTTCCATAGCTTCCATGGATAAAATATTTAAATCACCCAAGGGTTCGTTGTCAGAGTCAGTTAAAAACTCAAGTTTCTCTCCCCTATACTGATACACCTCAGATTCAGCAATCCACCTAAATCAAATGCTCTTCCCACGTTCAGCTCATTTAACCATTCACGAGCCCCGTCCCAATTCCGTAAAATCATAAACTCCAGCTTTGAGACATCCTGCGTATACACGCTTCTTCCATTGGGATGAACTTCATATGTAGGATATATATCGAATGTCCACACTCGGTCCGTATAGATGTGGGCGATGTAACCGCACAGATATTGCATGAATTTGGGATCACTATAAGCCAACTTTTTGTTGGACTCAAAAAAGGCTTCAAGCTCTTCGTCTGTTGCGAATCTTCCTGCCTCTGCCATGAGGTGAGTTTTTGCTTTTTCGGTACGGGTGTTGGTTCTTACGTGGATAGAATCAGGAGCGAGACTTCCCAATAACAATTCAGGGGATGGCTCGGATATCAATTCGGATGCAATTGCAAAATGAACCATTGGCCAAGGCAATAAAAAAACTCCCTTCTTTATTAGAATGGATTTACATTAACAGTCTGAATTTTGAATCAACTGATTAAATAGGTCTTTATAATGTATCGACTCAGGAAATTCTTTATTGATAAACTGTATTCTACTCCAAAAGTCATCTTCACAATTTGAAATTGTGTCTTCGGCCAGAGACAATGCAAGATTGTGAAAAGCATTTGTCATGTGAAATATGAGTAAACTACTTCTTTTAGTATCCTCGACATCTACAACTGAGGGATATGCTAACTTGGATGCAATCACACGTATATCTAAAAACGCTTGGTATATTAATGTTTGGTATGCTTTAATTTTGTTTTGTTCCATTCCTACACCTCTTAGTGATAATATCAATCTCATATAGACTTTTGAAAACAACAAGTATAGCAATTCTTTTTTTGTTTATCCCCAAATAAAAGAATTAGATTTCATATTCCAAAATGCACAATGCATTTTCCATTTACCTCAGCATACTTTGCCATGTTCGCAAGCTTATGTAATTCGTTGATTAATTCGACTTTGTTGTACACGAGTTTCTCATAGTAGCCCTTCTGATCTTCTCCATCATTACTGTAATTCCCTGTAAGAACAATCGGATCAGTCGCATGGCTAAATAGATCAATCCAGACTCGAATCAGTTGTTGAAACTTCAACAATGCATTCTGCTCTTCAATAACGGTTATTCCATAGTTGTTCAGTCCACTACATCTCGTACAGGTGTACGGATTCCATGTATCCAACCATTGAAGGGAATCATAGATGTATGCAATAAATTCGTCTTCCAGGGTCGCATGATTCTCTGGCGTTAACCCACTTTTATGTATCAAGTCCTGAGAGTCCCAAGAGTAGGAAGTATGGATATACTCGTTTACTTCCGCTTTGTTTTCAATAACAAAATGATGCTTCGGCATGCTTATGCCCCCTCAAACACTTCACTCCCATAGACTCCTCTTAATTCATCATAACCCATGTCTTGGAAAATGGAAATTGAAAAAGATCCTATCTATCTCCCAACTCAGGAGAAGCACATAGGACCTTGAGAAAAAATTCATTACATTTAGAAAATCCTTCTTTTACTCAGAAACTCTGTTCCTTCTTCACGATACATCGCTATAAATTCATTGGTCACATGATCATGTCTCAATATGCCCATATAGTCTGTACCTGGTTTCTTCGGTCTATAGTCGGAATCAATCGTGTAAATATTGAAGTGCACCTCATCTTCGTCATCTGACACATCTGTATTATGAAAAAGTGAAATCACTTCAGCTTTGCCGAGAAACCTAAAGGGAGATTCCTGACGCTCTATAATATAAAAAGGATATGTGATGTTCTCTACCTGAACGAATTCCTGGTATTCCTTAAGTTCATCAGGTATGAGATCCATATACAGTCTAGCTACATCTTCTCCCTGAAACACACCTGAAATCCACTTCAAGTCCCCCTTGGTTGCTACGATAATAAACAAGCTAATCACCTTCTAGTTTAAATATTCAAAATATTCCTATGATATACGTCTTACTGTTTATCTAAATATTGTGTATATACCTTTAATACGTATTCATTATCTACATCATTTTCATTCGTATCTTGGGTTATCTCACCATAAACATTCGACTTCAAAAAAAGATCTATAATTTCATCAGGCTCACTCACATTCTGAGTTTTGCATCTGAAAGGTAGCTTCTTATTGCTATCCGAGATTAGATTAAATCTTAATTGACTCGCCATAGAATCAAACCATAGATAAAATATCATTCCTCTCTGCATATTCGAATGATTGACCTGATTCTGGCGCTTGGCTATGACGTCCATAATCAAACCACGAAAATCACTCAAGCTCACCTCATTAGACATTTCTTCTGAAATTGAAATACACCACATATTCGTTTCTATTTCTTTCTGAAGTTCTGAATCTGAAGTACCTATATAGATCACATCATGAATAATTTCTTCGAGGTCCTTGAAATATTGCTCTTTAGACATTTAACCAACTTGCTCCCTTCATACTTCTATACCATCATCCACGCACAAAAGTCTGGGACAAAATCCGGTGGCTGCCAGCGATGTTGTCAATTTCAATGTTATATGCAGACTCAGTATATTTAATCTGATGTTGCTCATAATACTTTTTCCAGAATGAAACTGCTGCCGCATTGTTAGCAAGCTGTTCTACTTGGAATGTGCCCTCAAATTGAGCAAAAACCAAGTCAATCGCTTGCGCTGCTAGCCCCTGTCCGCGATATTTTTTCACCAAGAACAGCTCTTGCACCGTATAATCCACATCTTCTGGCACATATGGAGGTGAGCACACCAGTACGAATCCAATAACCTTCCCTTCATACTGAATCAAAAACGGATGTAATTCATCACGTTCCAGATATAGATAGGTGTTCGTTGGATCATATGTGCCCTCTTTACGCAAATCTTCGCCCGAGAATTCGGACAGATCATATAAATACAAGTTGTACAGGTTAAGAAACAATTCCTTCTGCTCTGGCAAAATGCTCGTGATTTGTACGTTCATCTTCAGCACACATCTCCCTTAATTAATGAGTTAGATAGCGATCCATACACGACCTTACCGATGTCCACAGTGCTTTTCCTGTGTCCTGCTTCCAATATATCCTTTCAACCCCAGCAGATATAGGCAAAGTTTGGTTTAAACCATAGAGTAACCTTACATTCACGGTCGACATGCACATATGTACAAAAAAAGACTCCCTACAGAGTCCGATTACTGGTCTTATCTTTATTTTTCACCAAGTATCCACTGGCAAGCGCTGCGGGAGCGATAAAAGGTAAGAACGTCAACCAATCCATGAAAAGAAGTATAGGAACGAAAATAAATATTACACTGATATACATCATGACTGGAGATTTTTTCTTCAACCCCTGAACACCGAAAACAACTCCTGCCAATGAGATCAATAGGACAAAAGCAACGTTAAGCACGTTCATAACCATCACCTCCACTGGCATGTAGCCAACACTTATTGAATCAGATAATCAACTACAGGATATGAGATCACATTACGATCTCTGTACATTGAAATCACCGCTTCGGGATAGGTGCTAAGAATTCCATTTTGCAACATCACCGGACGGAATCCTCGCTCCATTGCTCCGTTGTAGGTAAATAGAACACATTCCTCTGCAGCAAAGCCGGCGATAATCACCAATTCAATGCCATGACTCTTCAACACCTGCTCCAGATCCGTTTGCCAGAAGGCATTGGAAGCTTCCTTGGTAACGGTGAGATCCTTCTCATTCACATCCACCTCGGGAATGATGCGATACTCATCTGACGCTGCCTCCTCCATGCCCTCCACATCCTGCACGTGAACGACCGTATGATCATTCGATCGCAGCACGTTAGCCACATGATTAATGTACTCGCAGGCATGGTCTATCGATCTCTGGTCCATCTTTTTCCGTACAATACTCTCTTGCATATCAACAATGAGCAAACCTACTTTCATCCTATCTCTCCTCATAAATAAATTTTACGTTGCATGGTTTAGTATCTTCCCTTGTTTACACGGATAACTTAATCCTTAAATAATTCATTCAGCATCCGGTCTCGGTTCTCCAGAAAGCTACGGGTAATCTGGTAGTGATCAGTATCCTCATAGGCTACCTCTTGAATATGGCTATCGTCAAAACTTAAAATTTCCGCCCCCGGATATCCCAGCAAAATCGGTGAGTGCGTCGCAATAATAAATTGCGAAGTGCCTGACAGATCATGAAGGATACGCAATAAGGAGAGCTGCCTAGCTGGAGATAAAGCGGCTTCGGGCTCGTCGAGCAGATAGATGCCTTTGGAACTGAAGCGGTTGACGAACAGGTTGAGAAAAGATTCTCCATGGGATTGTTCATGCAATGAACGCCCGCCATAATATTGAAGCGACTCTGGCATCTCATCCACATGTGATGCAAACTGATAGAAAGATTCCGAGCGCATGAAGAAGCCATTCGTTATTTTGGGCAGCCATGCCAGTCTTAAGTAATTCCCCAGCGAGGATTCCGAAGCATGTGTCTCATAAGCATTATTCCTGCCGCCCCCTGCGGTATTGAATCCACATTGATGAGCGATGCCTTCCAGCAGCGTAGATTTCCCAGAACCATTTTCACCTACAAAAAAAGTAATGTTATTCGTAAGCTCCAATCGTTCCAAGGACTGGATCGCGGGGATGTCAAAAGGATATTGGTCCCGATTCTCGATCTTGGCCGACATGAGTTCCACACTTCGAAGATACATAATCATCCTCCCACATTTATCTTATATAAGTTCAACTAAAGAATATTTACACACCAACTTCGCACTTAACTTCCTATTCACATTCAGTTCAATCTGATTGGTCAAGCCACGGACGAATGATATCCTTGCGGGTTATGATCTCCATTGTCTTCATGAAAAACCAGGTAAACCCGGCATAAAAACCGATATGAGGATAACGAAAAGCTGCGGGTTTATTGCCTTCATAATAGAAGTGCCCAATCCAGGATAAAGCGTAATGAATGACAGCGAGTAGCAGCGTGAGTTTGATATCAATAAACAGAAAAATCCATGCCACAAAGGCCGACAAAAACGCGAAATAATGCAAAATGCGGTTGTTCCGATCCTGATGCTCCTGAAGGTAATAACGCAAGTCCTTGCGCACACGATTCAACATCGGTTCACGTCCATTTCACCTTGATCTGTGATCACTGCTTTTCGTTCACTCTTCTCCATCGTACCCTATAACGGGGTTCATATGAAACCGTTTCAACCAAAAAAAGAGCAAGCCATAGGCTCACTCTCTCTTCAGGTTAATATACAAATCTGCGCTGCGCCCAATAGCTGAACAGGAAGATGGACACCTCGGTCAATAGCTTGGCTGCGAGCAGCGGGATAATCAGTTTTTCATTATAAAAATACAGTAAACCATAGTTTAATAGCAGTACGAGTAGGACAAGTGAGAAGTATTTGGGCAAAGACTGCCGAATCTTCGAAGTTCGTCCTGTGGAGAACACATATTTCCGATTAATCGTATAGTTGAAGATGGAGCTGCACAGTCTTGCTGCGACTACCGACAGAAACAGATTATGCGTGAAATACTGGATGATGAATAGTAATCCAAAATCAATTAGAGCGGATAGTACCGAAGATGTGCTGAACATCAGGATTGGCATATAGATCCGGAATGAATCGACCAACGGGCGGAAATGGGAGGACTCATTGTGATCCAGATACACCGTATCTATGAACTCCTCCGTAATCTCATACCCTTCCTTGTGTGCCGTTAACAGCATGTTCATCTCGTATTCAAACCGATCCCCCGGAATCTGGTTCAACCAGTCCAGCATGGCGTAAGGAAAACCGCGTAGACCGGTCTGCGTGTCATATACTTTGGTACCTGTCGTGAGTGAAAAGACCGCCCGTGTGACTGTGTTGCCAAAACGGCTGCGTGCTGGAATTTTACCGCTGAAGCGACGGCTGCCGAGTACAATTCCCGGTGTCGTCTGTGCGAGCAGCACTTCGAAGATACGCTTAATATCATGTGGCAAATGCTGTCCGTCACTATCTGCGCATACCACACCGCCCTGAGGTCCGTACTCCTTAATATATTGAAAGCCCGTCTTCAACGCCCTGCCCTTACCCAGATTGACGGGATGTGTCAGGACCGTACAGCCATAGGCTTCTGCCGTTTCAAAAATTCCACGGTAACCGGGACCGCTGCCATCATCCACAATCACAATGGGTCCGAGTTTGAATGTTTGCAGTTGCAGAACGAGATTCAGTAAACGTACATCGGGTTCATATGATGGAATTAATATCGTCATGATCCTTGTCCCTCCGTCAGATATAGAATGTCACTTACGCCACGTTCCTGGTTACGTCCCAGCGGATTATTGACGACTCTGCTCATAAAATACATCGTGGATGAACCGCCGCCGTCCAGATTGTAGGCTTCAGTTGCTCCGAGGCCTTTCATGACATCGGCCAGTTCTGCCAGAGTCATGCCACGGCTGTCGTCCTGCCGTCCGTCCACCACTACGAAGACGTAATGATTCGGAGCAATCATGCCGATCGCTGTTCTTGGATTCGCATCCTGGATGGAGCGGTTGCCGAAGTTGTTATCGATTTTCACACTGCTAAAATCACTGACGATCTCGCCATCCTGAATCAGAATCGGTCCAAAGGATAGCGTATTGGTTGCACCTTCGGCCAGCAGTTCCGAGGAAGAAATTTCGTTCTCGTTATATGTTTTCATCGTACCGTCGTTGAACAGGGCGAGTGCATCCCGGGTTGGGCTGTCACGATACAATGTTCCATTGCGGATAATGACACCATCATCGCGGAATCCGTAGTAATCACCGTTAATGGCAAAGATCGCATTGTTGGCTGCGGCAATCTCTGATGTATTTTCGGTAATATTCGTTCCAAAGCTGTTGTCTGCTAGTGCCGTTTGCAGGTTGCTTGCATCCGTTAGCTGAACATCGGCGACATAATACGTAATCTGATCCGAGCCTGAACCAGTCTGTACCTTTTCAATACTGACTTTCATATCATCACTCGAATAATTCCAATCATCTGATGTTGCATTCACTTCAGTTGCGGTGGTCGAAGTATTGCTGGAATCATTGTCAGTGCCCGTTGTTGCCGTTGCCGTGTTCTCATCCGCTACAACAACCTGCACATGCCGGATCAGGTAACGGTCAGCCAGGCTGTACAGGATTCCACCTACCGCAAGCACGATGACAAGTGTGATGATGAGCCATCTGCGCTTTCTTGGGGAGATCGGTCGTTTATGTGGGTCTTTCCGGGTTGGTTTCTCATAGATCTTCATCATGTGAAGCTCACCTCTTCATCTAAGTTCTTAAAGCCATATTAGGCCGAGTAGCTTAAATGAATCTGAAACCACATCAATTGAACTAAAGAACATTCACACTGACACTACGATGACAGAACAACCCTCCAATCGCTGTTATTGTGTGAATGAATAGTTCAATAAAATAAGGTGATCCTTTTTCCCACTGAGGAAATCAGATCACCTTGATTTTCAATCTATAGAACCTTAAATTGCACTGATATCGTGTACATATCTCGCTCAGCTTACATATCAAAACATCTTCGTCAGAGCTTCCTGTTATGCATCTGCAAAAAGAGCATCGTACGCGGGACAAGGCCGCTTTTCCAAAAATTCCGTTAACGCCGGTGGCTGTTGGGCATAGATATCCTTCAACGACGTTCCGTTGTAGATGTTGCCAATCACGACAGGGTGGCATAACTCACAGATAAGAATATCCCCATTACCGTGTAGGTGCAGCTGTTTCGTGCCATCCACACAATTCGAGAAATACACGCCGGGTTGTTCACGCAAATTCAACTGTTCAGCGAACCGGTCCATACAGGTGAAATAGAGCGTTGTATCTGGTTTTTTATGTTCTATCAGCTCCGTAACAGATCGAACAAGGGACTCTTTGGATACAATCTGGGTCCATTCGGTATGCGGCATCTTAATGCTGTTCTGGATCTCATGGATGCGCACACCCAGGTCATACACCTTATCGCTAATAGCCTGCATATTCGCTTGGTTACCTTCAAACAGCAACGTTTCCAATACCGTCTCCAGACCAGCTTCCGTACACAAACGAATATTCTGCTCCAGTCTCTCATACATGCGAGGATGCACACGGTAGTACGCAGCATAGGCCTCCGCATCCGTATAATTGAAAGAGATATGAATGTTGGACAAGCCTGCATCACGCAACGCAAGAATCCGTTCTTTGGTCAGCAGACTGGCATTACTGTTCAATTGCGTATCAATGCCATGTGCCGCACAATACTTCACGATCTCCACGCAATCCTGGTATTTCAGAGTGACTTCACCCCCGGACAATCGAACTCGCTTGAGATGAGGCAGCTCACGAATAATACGGATGACTTCCTGACTACCGATGCAAGCTCCATCATCCCGATTGTAGGCGCAGCAATAGTCGCATTTATAATTGCAGTTCGATGTCACTCCCACCTCAAGCCCTTCCAGCTCATATACGCCGGGTGTTTCCAGTTCGAGTGATTTATATCTGTTTTTTGCTATCAATTCGTTGTACCTCCTGGTTCCTTCATTCATTCCAAGTTTTAATAACTTGAAGATTATAGCGAAAGGCACCCGGTTCACGATATGACATTATGTACGTTGCTTACTGAAAACAAAAATAAAACCCATTTCCTCAGCGATCAGGAATGGGCCAAAGCTTGGCATATAATTATTGAATTAGACAATATAAAGTACGATAACCTTGACCGTTTGATGCAGCATTTCAAGCTCTTTCTTACTTCCGCTTTTATTGTGTACTACTGATAAATGACACACGACTTTTCAATAACACGTTCTTTATTTAACACGAGTATAGAAGTCTTCTTTTAAAATAGCATACATCTTCAGATCCTGAAGTTCATTTTTCACCCTCATGTACTTCCGTAAAATACCTTCGAATTGCATGCCTGACTTCTCCATAACCTTGGCGGAACCTGTGTTCTTCACCAAGCATCTGGCCTGGATTCGCTCAAGCCCCACTTCTTCAAATCCAAATTGGATGATTCGTTTCACTGCCTCGGTCATGTAGCCTCGATTCCAATATTGATCAGATAATACATATCCCAGCTCGACTCTCCTGTTATCGCTATCACACCCTAAATAGTTACAACTACCAATCAGCCTCTTGGTGTGTTTATCTTCAATCCCCCATGGGCCTATTAGATCCGTCTCATAGCGACTCATGACAAAATCCAAAAAAGCTTTTGTATCTTCTTTGCTCTGATGCGCGTCCCAGGTGGTGAATTCCGATACAGCAGGTACAGCGCAGTAACTGTACATATCCTCCAGATCATCATAGGTAAGAGGCCGGAGTAACGTTCGCTCGGTTTCTAATATCGGAAATGGGACAAAATAACTTTCAATCGTTTTCATAGAATCACCCTCCCAGAGAATTAGTAGGACAAAAGAAACACACAGGCAGATCGGTCCATATTGACTAACTCATCTGTTGTAAAATCAAGGCCACAATCTGAGTGTCTTCCACTGCCCATCTTGCATCACATATTGGACTCGTACATGCTTGCGCTCCGAATCTCCCTGCCAGAACTCCACCTCTTGTGCATTCACAGCATATAATCTCCAATGAGGTGTTATAACACTGGGGTCACGTTCAATCCGTTCTTTCTGAGTTTCAATGGAACTATCCAGTACTTCCTCACTATCCAAAACCTCACTCTGATGTCCTGTCATGGCAACTGCTCGCGCTCCAGCTGAACGTTTGCGGAAATCATCAGCGCCCGCTTCATCTCCCAGATCCTCCGCAACTCCTCTTATCCGAATCTGTCTTCCAAGGGAAGGCCAGTAGAATGTCAAGGCTACATGAGAGTTCTCCTTCAGCTGCTGCCCTTTTCGACTCTCCGAACTGGAAGCAAAATAGAACGTTTCGCTGATTACGTTCTTCAAAATCAATACCCTCGCATCAGGATAACCGTCTTGATCCACGGTAGAGATCGTCATTGCATGAGGTTCCTTCACTTCGTTCTCAACCGCCAATCTCAACCACTCCAAAAATAGCTTCCCTGGCCGCTCCGGCAACTGCCCAATATCCCACATTGGAAATGGTCCAGATAAAGACTTCAAATGTTGTAGCAGTTCAATTGGTTTATCGTTCATGTCATAGCCTCCATCTTCTATTTTCTAATTAAGGTGACTTATCCGCTCATGATCTAGCATCTATATAAATTGAACTAAAGAATATTTACACTGCACACTCCGATGACAGAACAACCTTCCGATCGCTGTTATCCCCAGATTTTTTTGGTTCCTTTTATAAAGGGGAAATCCGGGGATAAAGGCGAACGCTCCGCTTCTTCAGGTCCTTTCTGTCCTCTCCGTTTTGTGTGAATGTTTAGTTCAATTAATTAAGTAAACAACTAATCAAGATGACTTAACACATTTGCGTTGCTAAGTTTCCAACCAAGTCTTCCCTTTTCAACGGTATGAACACTGGTGTTGTTCATGGGATAAAAGCTGGATTTATTGCTCCATTCCCTATTCTCAAGCAGATAGTACAGGATGTTAATCACGCCGCCGTGAGTAATTAACAGCACATTGGACTTGACTGTTTGTTCCTCTATATCTCTAAGAAGATTCTCGAAAGATATGCTTATCCGGTTATAAAAATCTCTCGGACTTTCTCCTCCCGGAAAAGGCGAATCCATCTCAAGGGTATTGAAATAAACCCCTGGGTAGTTCACTTCAGCATCCTTATGGAGCATGCCTGCCAATTCTCCATTATTCATCTCACGCCAATCTTTCATTAAGATAGCCTGCATGTTTAACTGTTTCTCCATTTCCCGTGTAGTCTGCACTGCACGAGGAAGATCACTGCTCATGATCGTATGTATGTTGTACTCCTCAGCATGATGATGCAAATGCTCTCCCAGTTTCTTCGATTGAATACGTCCCTGTTCCGTAAGTCCACGATCACTCCATCCGCCTCGATACCCTTCCTCATCCATCCCATGCCTTACCAGATAAATTTTCAAGATCTCTCCTCCTTTTCACATTGAACAGGCTAACTATATATGTAACTGGTTTCGCTTGTATCAAATAAACCCGACCTCAGATAGCTTCTATCCAAGATCGGGCATTTCCTGCTTACCATTTATCTTACAAATGTGTTATGAACTCGCTCGGATTTGATAAAATAAGGAATCCAGATGGCACAAGTAATGACAGATTTCACAATCTCCTGTATTCCACTTCCATCTTCCAATTCCCGCATCATAGGTATCTGAAGTACGAGTATATAATCAACCATATAGAGCACCAAACTCACACTGTAATAGATGATCATTAACCGGGGTAAGATTGCTTTTTTTCTATAAAAAGTTACAACTATATATATGGTGAACAATAAAAAGACCACATTATATATAGCTTCAAAAATAATTAATGGCCCCCACAGAACGTGATAGTATTCGGAGTCCTTGGAAACAAATAAGTCCCACATTTCGGGTGTTAATGCTGGTAACGTGTTTTGCATCAACTGTACTGCGAGCAGGATAATGGTAAGAAATAATCCAATCTGGATGAGAATCAGCCAACCACCCAATCCCGATACACCTAGTGGACGGTAGTCTGTCTTTTGCTCTTGAATATGTGGTTCCACTTAATAACACTTCCTTAATCAGTTTTGTCTTTCTGAGATGAGTCTTCCTTGTAATATTGCCAATTGAATCTACGGGTAATTCTTTTCCCCTACTATACGTGCGTTGTATGTATCCTCACACTCTCCTTATAGGTACCTCTCCATCCTTCTTTTATATAGAATTTTACACAACTTCCTTATTGTACTACGAGTGTCAAGTACGAAACAGCCATTTCAAAAGATCGTATTCAGATGCTGCAAAAGCCAAAAAAGACCTTCGCTATACTTCCACCATGTTCAGCAAAGTACACGTACGTCATAATGCTCTTATACAGATGCAGATGGTGACTCTGCATTTGACTACGAAGGAGGATATGGATATGACCAATCCTAAAGTAAAACTTTTACCTTTTGCCGACATTTCGAATTATGTCGAGGGCTTCGATATCGTTTCCACCCAGTGGGGCGGTGATGGCCTTGTCTATGTACTGCTGATGAATCAGATCCCCGAAAGAGAGCGAGGTATGTTCGTCCAAAGTACATTGAATCAAAGCTATACGTACAAAGTGCTTATTGTGGCAGATCAAACTATCGAGGAAGTTGTCATCTGGGGGCAGATGTTCAATTATCATTACGTACAACCATTACATGAACATCTGCTGCTCGTGGGAGCACGGTGTGCGAATTACGGAAATGAACAGTTTGATCTGAATGCCAAAGTGTGTGATCTGGACGGAAATACAATACGCGAGTTTCTGTTGGGAGACGGTATCCAAAGTGTACAGGTCGCAGAGAAGGGAACGATCTGGACGAGTTACTTCGATGAAGGGGTGTTTGGTAACTACGGATGGAGCGATCCAATTGGATCAAACGGTCTGTTGGCCTGGGATGAGCACGGTAATAAAGTGTACGAAAACCGCGCAGCTGACATTGCAGATTGTTACGCACTCAATGTGGTGAATGAGAAGCAGGTCTGGTTCTACTTCTATACCGATTTTGAACTCGGTTGTATCTCAGGGGGAACCAGTAAACCCGATGTTACATTCATGAATCCAGACATCTCCGGTTCCTCGGGCTTCAGCACGGATGGTTATCATTTCTTGTTCGATGCAGGGTACGGTAAACATGGTACGTTTGTGCTTAAGAAAATGGAGAAGCCCGGAACATTGAGCAAGGGGCAGAAGATTGATTTGCTAAATGAAGATGATCAGCCCTTCAAGCAGGCACGGCAGGATTTTCGCCAGCATCGTCTGCTACTCAGTGAAGGAAACTTGTTATATCAGGTAACGATCGAGGAGATTATTTCTGCTTCTGGTTTGGATTAATGCAACATCGTGAAGAGGATTATTTCTTGAAAGACAGTCCCTCTTCTTCCAATGCGTTCCGCAGTTTGGGCATGGCAGATGGCCCGATTCCATGCAGCTTCAGGATTTCTTTCTCCCTGTACTCCGCAAGTTGCAGTAGTGTCGTAATGCCTTCATTCTCCAAGGCACGTCTGGCGGGAGCAGACAGCAAGGCTAGAAATCCTTCTGTCGGTTTACGTTCAGCTTCGCACGTCGGACAAGTGGGGCAGTCACTTTTTTTATAATACGAATGTCCTTGTTCGCATGTTTTGAGTGTTCCTTTATCGTTTGTCATGTGGGTGTCTCCTCCTGAACCTAAATTTACAATCCATACTCGGCAAAAACGGCTGCATATTTCTTTTCAAATATGGCCCAGCGCTTTTCGGTTCCGTATTTGGCATGTAGTTGCTCTAAATAATGCTTGGCTTCTTCCGTATCAC
Organism: Paenibacillus amylolyticus; assembly: GCF_001570725.1. Lineage (GTDB taxonomy): Bacteria > Bacillota > Bacilli > Paenibacillales > Paenibacillaceae > Paenibacillus > Paenibacillus amylolyticus_A. Next base: position 506,752 of record NZ_BCNV01000001.1, on the reverse strand, counting down.
CGGCTTGTAGCAGAAAGCGGAAAGTTTCTTCACTTAAATGTAGCGCTGTCTTCGCCATATAATAATGGACTATATCTCTGGCCCCTGTTAGCGAGTGTAGGAATGACATGCCCTCTTCCAAATGTGACACCAGTTCTTTCGATAAAGCGTCTGGATCGATATCAGGCGTTAAGGTATAGTGGGCCGGAGCGGAAGGGGCTATTTCTCTGATTCGGCAGGTAAAATGAGATACGTACTCCGATATGTCTCCATTCAATCCAACGGAATTCAACTCCGCAAGCTCGGTGGAATGAACACCACAATTAACATAAAACTGGACTTGACTACTGGTGTTTACCTTTGCTTTTTGAATGTTGAACTTGTACGCGAGGTTTCCATCCGCTTTGTAGAAATTCAGATTTTTCTTGGTATAGCCGTGTTTGGCAAATAAGGGTTTGACGTCTGTATGGATGATCTTCTTAAAAAGGTCCTGCATAAGATATCACTCCCCTTTTGTTCAGAATCATGCTTGTTCTATTTTATAAAAATAGGGGCCACACATGGATTCGTGCGTATACACGTACGTCCATGTAAACGCCCGGTCGAAGATATATATATCCTGCTCCGAATCAAAATCCGCTGCAATGACCTGATTCGCGTTTTCGTATAAAAGCACCCAACCACCACTTTCATACATCACATATACTTCATCTTTCGGCTCGGCATTGAAAGCATCTCGTGCTTCATCATGAGTCAGACATTTCTGTTGTTCATAACTGAACAAATGCCACTTGTACTGGCTATAATGGATAGACTCTTTGAGCACATCATCGATATTATGGGCAAACACGCTATCCCATTGCTGTACAATCCCTTCGGATTCCTCGTACAGCTCGGACACGACAACTCCTTTGTCCTGCAAATTCTTCTTGAACATATATTCCTGATGGATACGCTCAATCCCCCAGTATGCTTGGTTCAGTTCCAATTCGGGTAAAGTATCCAGCAGCTCGTTAATCTTATCTCGAATCATCATTACCTCCGTAAGGTATTGGAATTAGATCATCTAGTTCTTGCCTGACTGTTTAGCTTCATCTCGCAGTACATAAGCCAGTTTGTACATCTCTGCAATGTCATCTCTGTTCTGTTCCTGGAATCTTCGGATCGCTTCATCAATCTCTACCACTTCCACCGCAACCACCTGCTCACCATCCTCCGGATTCAGCGGATCAGCAACAAGTTCAACGTCTCCATATCCAATGATTCGTACAAAATGGGGATGCGGGATATGTGGTCGATACGGTTCCAACGCACTGGATGTACAGTGGAATTGGCCAAAAATCTGATAGGACCGCATTTCTGCCCCAAGTTCCTCCATCAGTTCGCGTTTCAGTCCATCCATATACTGCTCACCTGCTTCAAGCGTGCCTCCGGGCAGCTCCCAGTCTCCATTATCCAGTTGAAAAACAACACATTGATCCCCAACAAATGGAATGATGCTAATATTGCTCACCAGCTTTTCGTCCACGATCTCATTCAATCTGAACTCCGCCTCAATAATTCCCCAATGAATTGACGTACTCAGCGCCGGATATAATTCCGCACTCAAGCTACTCATCCGCACCCGATCCTCTCTATCAAATTCCACTATTCTTCCAATTATAGTCGAAAACACAGAAAGAAGGCCACCTTCCCACCGGGAAACCGTGACCCTCTTAATTATACTTTCTGCCCTTAAGCCTTGGATCAGTATTCTCTCCAGACGCTCAGACCATTCTCCTTCTAATGCTGCACAAGCTTTCCATTTTCCAAAAAAAGAACCCGGCTACAGAGCGGTAATATCCGCTCATCATGCGTAACCATCACTGCACTCTTGCCCTGCTCCTTTACGAGCCGTGCAATCATGCCGACAATATCCAGTCCACGTTCTGCATCCAGGCTCGCTGTTGGCTCATCCGCGAGCAGGACAGCCGGATCGTTCATCAACGCCCGTGCAATAGCGACCCGCTGACGTTCCCCGCCAGACAGCTTCTCCGCATATGCCTTCCGCCGATGAGTCAAGCCTACCGTATCCAACAGCTCATCCACTCGTTTCTCCGCCTTGTTTTTCTCCGCTCCAGCAAGTTTCGCGACCACCATCAGTTGTTCTTCTACTTTCAGATACGGAATGAGGTTGGCACTTTGAAAAATAAAACCAAGCTGCTGAAGCCGCATATCGGATATCTCCTGTTTGCCTTTGCCCATAATAGAGGCCCCATCCAGTAGAACCTGTCCTTCCGTCGGTTCGAGAAGTGCCCCTGCGATGGACAAGAATGTACTTTTACCCGATCCTGAAGGCCCCATCACAGCTACGAGTTCCCCTTCGGCAACTTCAAGGTCCAACTTGTCCAGAATCGTTCGTTTGCTACTGCCATCTTCAAAGGTCTGTGTAATTCCCTGCAATACCAATCGGTTTCTCATGCTGCAGTCCTCCCAATCGCATCAAGTGCATCAATTTTGGTAACCTTCCACACCGAGAACAATGAACCCGCCACAGACATGAGTATGAATAATACGCAGGTCAGTGCGAGGGTGGACAAGCCTAGTTGAAATGGCATTGATGCTGGCAAGATGGACTCGAACAGTCGAACCAACAGTACACTAATGACCAGACTACCAACTGACAAAACCAAGACTTGTAACGAAACGCTACCCGCCAGATAAGCATTCCGCGTTCCGATGGCTTTCAATATGCCGAACTGACTCGTTTTCTGAATCGTGATGACATAGAAGAATACCGCAAGTACAAACGCCGAGATGACATATAGAAAAGCGATCATCATGAGCAACGATCCCTGCTCTTCCTTATATCCAGGGATGGCCGATACGGCATCCGACTTCGTAATGATTTCTGTATTTGGCAATGCAGCACTCAGGCCGTCTACCTGCTCGCCTGCATCCTTAATCGCAATGGCATTGTACACAGGAGCATTAGCATTGGTGTCGGCTGAACCTTGAGAAGTTCGTGAACCTCCTTGAAGTGCGGACCACTCTTGTTCATTCAGGAACACTACTGGGGAGTGACTAAAGGATTCATTTTGTACAAATCCACCAACGGTCCACTCCGTTCCCGAAGCTTGATCGACGAGAACAGTGCCAATTGTGACGCCAGATTCAGACAACTTATGGTCCACCACAACCTGCCCTTTTGTCTGATCCGTAATCGGAGACCCTTCGGTAACAGTTGGAGCAAGCCAACCTTCCGGATTAACCATGAACAGCGTGACATCGATCTTTTTTGTGTCGCCCGTTGGACTGACAGTTGTCATTTTCACACCCAGTGGCTCAGCGTTCTCTTGCCCCACTACGGAGCGAGCTTGATTAAGCTGATCCTGATCCACTTGTGACCGGGTGAACCGATGATTTGAATCCTGTTCCAGTACAAAGTGGGTTGCTGCCATATTTTTGACCGAAGCTGCGTTATCATACGCCAGCCCCTGTGCAAGACCTGTAACAAACAGTACCAGAAATGAAACCAGCACCATGATTGTAGCAATTAAGGCATACCGCCCTTTGGCATACCTCATTTCCCGAATAGCCAAGTACATGTTCTGTGACCTCCCTCTTGATAACCCAAGTATAGGAGGCGAAAATGAACGGCAAATGAATAACAGATTACATCTGCGGAAGTGTCACGGTAAAGACCGTACCCTCAGGCGAACTGGAAACCTCGATTGTACCGTCATGAATTCGGATAATTTTCTGCACAATGGCAAGTCCAAGCCCGGTTCGTCCAGAAGAACGTTCCCGCGCACGATCCACCCGATAGAATCGATCGAACAGGAAAGGCAGATGCTCCGCAGCAATCCCGTCTCCTGTATCCCGAATCTGAATCACACACTGGTTATCTGCCTGCCCGGCATGAATCTCGATGCTTCTTCCCTGTGGCAGATGATTCACTGCATTACCCAGCAGATTCATCCACACTTGCATGAGTAGTACTTCATTGCCCACTAGTTGAATGGATTCGGGCACCGAAATCCGAAGCAGTAGCTCTTTTTCTTCCAGTTGCCATTGCAGCACCTGAACCGCTTGCCGGAATTGATCTCGAAGAGAGAACTTTACTTTGCTCAGGTCTTCGTTGCCTTGTTCTAGGGAGGACAGGAGAAGCAGTTGTTTGCTGAGCAAAGAGAGATGACGGCTCTCCTCCTCAATGATGGATGCATAATGCTCTCTTTTCTGTTCAGGCAGATCTCGATCGGCCACCAATTGGGCAAACCCCTGAATCGAGGTCAGCGGTGATTGAATCTCATGTGATACATTCGATACAAACTGCTGTCGCGCCTGATCTACCCTTTCCAATTCACGACTCATGGTCATGAAATGCTGGGCCAGCTGTCCAATCTCATCCCGCCTTCCGGTAGGCAATTTCAGATTATATTTTCCTTGCGCAATCCGTTTGGTTGCCTCGGACAGACGTTCAATCGGATTGACCAGATAACGGGTACTGATCAGAAAGATCAGAATACTGATGCCTATCGTAAATGCTCCAATCAGCGCAAAAAAGATACGCAGCTCACCGAATTGCAGAATTACATCCGGGCGCATAAAGAGAGCGTAATTGGCATTTCCCAGTTGCAGATGAACACCCACGGTATTGCTTAATTGATTATCGAAAAAACCGGTAATGAAAGGTTTACTGGGAAACTGGGCGACGCCATGGTATACCTCACCATTCAACACCAGTTCTACAGCTTGTTTGTTCAGATCTTTCTCTCGAAATTCGCGGCCATAGAATTGGTCGTTGCCTTTTCCATCCGTCACATAGATTTCGTACCCCAGTGCGGCGGCATTGTTCAGATAATCCTCCATCGTGCCGGGTTGCTGCTCCACAAATTGCTTCATTTGCGTCGCGATGCCCACCAGCTTCTCATCATTGAAATCCTTGAGCTTTGTATGATAGTAGATGTTGGACAAAAGAAAACCAAGCATGCCGCTGACCATAATCACCGCAATCGTAATGAGGAATACCCGGACGTACAAGGTCCTCAAGGTGCTTTCACCTCCATCTTGTAACCAATGCCCCGCACAGTCTGAATGACGAAATCGTCCGTATAGTCCGCAAAACGATCACGCAGCCGCTTGATGTGCACATCAACGGTACGGTCATCTCCTTCGTAATCTGCTCCCCATACGAGCCGAATGAGCTCATCCCGCGAGAACAAACGGCCCGGAAACTGGGCAAGCTGTGAGAGTAATTCAAACTCCTTCATTGGCAAAAAGAGAATGGATTGCCCATCGGTAACCTCCACATTGTTACGGTCAATGACGATCCGGTTCATACGGATGATATCGCTGGATGTGCGATGGTACCGACGAAATAACGCCTTTACCCGGTAGACTAATTCTTCCGGTTCAAACGGCTTGGTCACATATTCATCTGTTCCTTTCAAATAACCGTCTCTCTTGTCAGATAGCTGATCTCGAGCCGTCAGCAACATGATTGGAATATCGTAATGCTGCCGAATGAAATCACATAACTCCAGTCCGTCCATGCCTGGCATCATCACATCTAAGATTGCCAGATCGATCGGTGTTTCTTGCATTAGTTTGACCGCTTCCAGTCCGTCCTGCGCTTCATGGACCCGATACCCTTCCTTGGTCATGACATGCCGCAGGAGTGCTCGAATATTGGCATCATCGTCTGCCAGCAGCAGATGTTTCATATGGTTGTCCGCCCTTCTATGTAACAAGTACATCTCACTTTGATCCTGCACAGATGGTAGCATAAAAGCAATCTTATTCGCTAGCGCATGCATGGATATACCCTGTACATGTTTACATTTTCTTAAATCTGGTTGACACTACTAAGAGGCAGAACTATAATAAACCCATAACATATGAACAAACGCTCATATATTCATTCGTTAGTGATTAACCATCGCTAAGGATCAATTATAGCCACATTAGAAATCATATTACATAACGGAGCCTCGCTCCAAAGGAGAGGATTTAATATGTCTGGACATCATCACAGTCATAACCATGGGCACGATCATGGGCACAACCACGCTCACACCACCAATAATAAGAAAGTACTTCTGTTTTCCTTCATTATTATTACCATCTATATGATCGTTGAAGCCATTGGTGGATTCATCACCAACAGTCTCGCACTCATCTCGGATGCAGGCCATATGCTGTCCGACTCCATTGCGCTTGGGATCGCTTTACTAGCGTTTACCTTTGGTGAAAAAGCGGTGAATACTGGCAAAACGTACGGATACAGACGCTTTGAGATTTTGGCTGCTACGTTAAACGGAATTACGTTAATCGCCATTGCACTCTACATTTTCTACGAAGCGATTGGTCGGTTTATCAACCCGCCAGAAGTGGCAACCGTAGGCATGTTAATCATCAGCGTCATTGGATTGCTCATCAATATTCTGGTGGCCTGGATCATGATGCGTGGTAGCGATACCGAGAATAACCTGAATATGCGTGGGGCTTATCTCCATGTCATCAGTGACATGCTGGGATCGGTTGGGGCCATTGCGGCGGCACTGCTCATGATGTTCTTTGGCTGGGGTTGGGCCGATCCACTTGCGAGTGTGATTGTAGCGGCACTGGTATTGCGTAGTGGGTTCTATGTCACCAAATCTTCCCTGCATATCTTGATGGAAGGCACTCCGGCCAATGTCGATGTAAACGAACTGGTGCAGACCATTAAACAAGTCGATGGCGTCAAAGGTGTTCACGATGTGCATGTCTGGTCCATTACCAGTAACTTGAACGCGCTGACCGCACATATCGTGGTGGATGGAACGATGGATGTCTATGCATCCGAGATCCTGGTTCAGAAGATCGAACATATGCTGGAACATAAAGAAATCAAACATGTGACGCTCCAAGTGGAGTCCGAAAAACATCTGCACGATACCTCGGTACTATGTACCGTCAAAGGCGACGCACCAGATGCCCACGCGCATCATCACCATTGAGATGGTATAACATATAGCTGCAAACAGAAACAGGGCAGATTCCCCGGTGAAGGGAACGCCCTGTTTTTGTTTGCAGAAGTTCAGCTTTTTGCATGAGCAGAGAATGGAATATCTTCTGTACCTTGTCGCAATCTGGACTACTTGTATCTGTAAAGTAGCTTCTCTTTCTTTTGATCGAATTCATATTCCGATATGATATTTTTTTCTTTTAATTCACCTAGCTGAAGCAGTTGTTCATGTACATTCACAGGGGTCTTTTTTCTCTTGCTAGATATGACTAGGGCTAGAATTGAGAAAAGCAGACCATACAGTACACCCAGAAGTCCCAAACCTGCCGCTGCCTCCGCACTTTCTTGCGAACCATCTAAAAAAACTGCTATTAATAAAAAATTGAGTACGAACCAAATAAGGCTGAAGATCGATAATGCTTTCAATGAATGTTCCTCCTAAATGTTATGTATGTTTCTATCAAAATCAGGAAAGGCAGGTCAGAATGACTAAACCGAAACCTATAAAACTTAAATACGGTGTGAATTTGTTGCTTCGCAATACTCCCTCTCCTTCCCGATTGTGTTCATTTCTATGTATGTATTTATTCTCATTAGTATAAATGACAACAGGCAATTAAGAAACAGCCTTAGCACCTATGCCAAGGCTGTAATTGAATTGTCTCGTTTCTTTCCACTATTATGAAATGGCAATGATTATACTCGTTATCAGCATCAACAATGTTACGGGCGCCCAGATTCTTCGTTCCCATACACTTCTCGTAATCAGATTCAACATCGTCCCAAGTACTAAATACGCGACGATAAACCAGATCGCTGTCTCTGCAAAAACAGACCACTGACGCCAAAGCAATCCTGCTTTACTCAGAACAATGATACCCATGAATGCCAAAATCGCAATCTGAACTATACAAGCAAACCGCATGGAGATGGGGTATTTCCCGGGAAACTTTCCACCCATGGCGTACTCTCCCCAGGACACACCTACCGCTAAAGCAACCTGAAAGAGAATCACAATCAGAATCAAGACGGTGAATACGATTGCTGACGTTAATACGATCATAACCACACTCCAGTATTCAAAGTGGTAGTAGAATTACTCCCATAATAGGAATACCTTATTTTCCAATCGCCGATCCTTCATTCTCTACAGAAAGGTAAACATGACTGTTCTCTAAATTATACAGGATGTTCCACTATATCATACTTTCTTTTTTGCCTTTTAGACTCCCCTGCCTGTCCGCTTTCAACATTCGTGTCTCTCGATTGGAAATGAATACAAATAGAGACTTTCACTAAAGGAGAGTCTCTATTTGTATTCTATATTGTATTTTACTGAGCAACTACGTCGTTACGGATAATAACTTATAAGGACATAATTTACCCATTAAGCTGAGTCATCATTTCTTTCATATAACGTGTTCCATGGACTTCATTTTTGGGGCTTACCTTTTCAATGCGAGCTAAGTCATCGGGTGTCAGTTCAATCGTTGCAGCGTTCGCGTTCTCCTCCAAATATTTGATTCGTTTCGTTCCCGGAATCGGCAATGCGTTATTAGCCATGGTCCAAGCTAAAGCCAATTGCGCAGGCGTACAACTCTTCTCCATCGCGATCTCTTTGATTTTATCCACTACTTCTACATTTTTGGCGAAATTGTCTCCTTGGAACCTCGGCATATATCTGCGCAGATCATTAGCATCCAAATCCTCGAATGTCCGTATCTCACCTGAGATAAACCCTCTGCTTAATGGACTGTATGCAATATGAGTAATATTCAATTCTCTCGCAGTCGGTAGAATCTCGTCCTCAATATCCCGGCTCCACAGGGAATATTCACTCTGCAACGCAGAGATCGGATGAATGGCGTGTGCCCGACGTAAAGTGGAAGCCGATGCTTCCGACAAGCCTAGGCAGCGGACTTTCCCCTCTTTAACCAAATCAGCCATCGCGCCAACAGTTTCCTCAATCGGAATCTGAGGATCTACCCTGTGTTGGTAGTACAGATCAATGTAGTCTGTATTCAGCCGTTGAAGACTTGCTTCTACAGCCTTTTTCACGTAATCCGGATGGCCATTCAACGTTTCATAGTTCGGAGTGTATCCAAATTTGGTAGCAATAATGGCCTGATTCCGACGCCCCTTCAGCGCTTTCCCCAGTAGTTCTTCATTATGACCGTTCCCATACACATCTGCTGTATCTAGCAGTGTAACGCCAATCTCCAGCGCGTGATGTATGGTCTTCATCGACTCCTCATCATTGGTTTCCCCGTACATCCCCGGAGACATGCCCATAATTCCCAGTCCAATCGAAGATACGACGATATCGCTATTTCCCAGCACTCTTTGCTTCATTTCTCCATCTCTCCATCCGTTAATATTCGTCTTTACCGATGCTTTCCATTTGATCTAGCAGTTTGCTTTCTGAAGGAAGCTTGCCTGTTTCTATGTCTTCATAGATGGTCAATTTGTTATTCACCGCTGCAAGTGCTTCGGCAATTTCAAGTTGGCGGCGATGTAATTCTTCTTTATATTCCTGAAGGATCGCTTTCCGTTGTGGAATCGTTGAGTCACCATCCAGCGCCAGACTAACCATATGTTTCAGTGTAGATACTTTCATCCCCGTTGCCCGGAAACAAGACATCAGTCGCATCCAATCCAGATGTTCTTCCTCGAACATCCGATTTCCATGTTGATCTCGTTGAATGTACGGAAGCAGTCCCTCCTTCTCGTAGTAACGAATTTTATGTGCAGGACAACCCAGCCGCTCTGAAGCTTCTTTTATCGAGAAAGCCATACTGCTGACCCCTCCTTTATGTTCATTTGTGGATATATTGGCCGGTTCTTTTACATCCTAAGGCTTAATGTTCACATTAAGGCAAGCACTAATTTCAAAAAAATTAAATTCACTGACGTTCACTATTTTTAACAAATGGAGGACATCACACACGCTTCGGTACTGGGAAATAACGAATAGAGAAGATATGTCGAAAAGATCGGGTGAAAAGCTGGGATTCGGAGAAAAAAACTTGGGGAATCTGAGCAATTGTCTCATTATTTTAATTGTTGAGTGCCATAAAGTACCCTGGCTTGATCACAGTTCAATGGTTCGGTAAAAGGTATATCTATGAAGTATTCAAGCTGCCACTGTTGCGTTTTGAGAGCCTGCTTACTTGTTGGATTGTCCCAAGGCGGATATACACGTATGGCTCGCTTGCCACCTTTGCCTTGGTCCGATATGATATCTCGCTGTAACAATACATGCTTCGAAAATACAAACTGCCCAAAGTGGCTACCTGCGCGCGTACTAATGACATACATATCTGCTGGATCTGATACGTCATATGGCTGTGTCGACGGAATCGAATGGAGAAAGGATTTAAGGTTAAAACTTTACTATTTTAACATCCCTAGCATAGTCGTTTCCATTCATTCCATGCCTTTAAATATTTAGGCAGATCATCAGGATGATGCTTGTTACTCAGCCCAATTCGGCAATACAGATGGACCAGAGCTTCCTCTATCAATCTGGATTTATCCATATCTACCTGTTCCAGAAGTTCGAATGTACCAAATAATGTTTCCGTGTTGATATCATCCGGCGAAGAGCTAAAAGCATATAAGAAATCATAAAGAATAGGTCCAACCATTGGAGATGGGTCAATGACGCCGATGAGTTCATTTTGATCATATACAAAATTATGAACCCCCGTATCACCATGCAAAAGAAACTTCTCTTCTTTCTCATGAAACAGGCGGTCCACTTTGGATTGAACCAGATTATAATCATCTGTCGTTAAAATACTTCCAAGATTCATCTTTGCTTCCTGAACGCTAATCTGATTGAATTCTTTCCAGGTCCTCTGTGGGAACTCTATTCTGCCCCATGATTCCGTATCTGAAGAACGCACATATGTATTGAATAGCTCTTTCACCAGATGAGATAACCAGTCTCTTTTTTGTCCACGGTTGAAATGGGTCGTACCTTCCATATACGTATAGATAAAATAAGTGTTATCCGGATCAGTGAACAAAACTTCAGGCAATAACGGAGAATCCTTATATGTGTCCAAAAACTGCTGAGCAATGTGAATCTGTTCGGGTTCATCTGATTTTAGAATATAGTGCCTGTTCAGACCTGTACTCAACCGATAAACACGTCCTGCTGTGGTACCTGACAAACTTTGAATTTCAGATATTTCCTCGTTGATATGATGCATCTTAAATAAGTTATTGATCTCATTTATCGTTGGATTGATTAGCATATGCTTCTCCTTATATAACTAGGATCTTGATTCATTTGGTAAAGCATGCTCATACAGGTGTACCTCCGTTCTGTTTTCTATACCTTCTCATCAATAATATGTTTGCTACCATCTTGCTGCTTATGGTGTTGCATTTTTTTTATTTCAGTTTTCAGATAGTGCACTTCTTTAATTAGTACATCCAGCTTTTTCGATGTTTTGGATGAGTCTATTGCATAACGCACAATTGCAGCAAAGATAAGAACCACAATTAAACTTATAAGTGATACTACTAAAGCTCCGTAAAACTCCATATTGTTGTTCAACTCCTTGCTGTCAAAAAAATAAGTTGTAACACTCTTCTGAAAACCAAAACCATATCATCCCAAGGATCACCATAATGGTGCCTAGTACTTTTAATATTATTTCGATAGGTTGAGGGATATCACTATTAGGAGGGTTATCTTCAAACTCGTAATTCGGTTTAATTTTTCGATATCTCATCAGGACAAATATTTTGTATAGAAAGTCAGGAAAGAAGTAACATGCAATGCCCACGACAAATACGGGAGTAGATAAATAACCAAACGTACTGGTGGTCCATTCCATCTCTATTTCCTTCATCCTCCTTTTTCCTTACTGAATTCCGGCTGTACCAAACGTATTTTCAATGGCTTCTTTATAATTTTCCCAATCAAAATAAAACGGGCCTACCTGTAGTTTCTTCTCATTCAATAAGAAGTCTTTGATATTCATAGCTACCCCATCCCAGGCAAGGTACCAATTCATGTTTTTTCAGCCTTTGGTAAAGGGATCTACCATCAATAATGATGTCAGCAAATTCCGTGTTTTTATTTCCGTCCTGTTCAGGATCGAACTCGTCGTATCTTGAAGCTAATTTGGTTTCTAAGATGCTAATTTTCACTACAATTCCTCCATAATCAGCCTTTAGGGCTCACTCTCACTCTTCCTCTACGAGAATATCAGCACAGCGAACAATCAATTCAGGCATATTCTCTCCACCAAATAGAATATGAAGTTCATATCCATTATCGATCCGATACAGCTCTTGATACAGCCAGTAACTGCCGACAATCTCTCCCTCTTGCTTGATGATTTCGGGTGCAACCAGCGTAAGTTTATTTAAATTGGTGAAGCCCCCACGGGTGTCAAAACGGATAACCACTTTATCTCCCGTCACCAGTTCTATCACTGTACAATCATGATATTGAACCCTGCCATGTATTTCATCGGGAATATCCTGTGCCATCATCACTTCTCTAAATTCTTTCGCTGCGTGATCCACATGTCTCTTATTTTCCGCACTTTGTTTCTTTAATTGCTGTAAAATCTCTCTCGTGCAATAACCCAACGTAAAGACACGGATATCCGCAATTTGTTCAACGATTTCCTGTGGCAATTTCTCCGCCTTATATTGAAAATTCCACTCCATCGATTCTTTGTACTCTTCCTTGCATTTCTGCTCATCAAAAGGAGGGCGTACATCATATTCTACAATGAGTTTCTCAATATGCGCTCGTTCTTCCGAAGGCATGTGATAAACGATCTGATCCTCTTCTGTCACTTCTTCTCCGCTAAAGGCTTTCTCTACACGAGTCATGACCTGGCCATCATGCTCCAGCATGAAACGAGGGTCCAGATCATACATTCCGCGTTCCTCTTTCACATGCGCTGTTTCTTTTCTTTTATACAGCCTTAAAAATAGATTCTCATCGAACTCGTAAGCTCCGTTATGTACTCTTAAACCAAAATGAAGATGTGTCTGCTGACACAGCTCATACCATTCTTTCGTTAGATATCTCATGGGCATCTCTCCTGCTAATTTTTAGAATCTACTTCAATAATCGTGTTAGCGATAACAGATCTCGTAAAGCCTAACACCTCGACCACTTCAGATCGACATCGTTAGAAATTACTCTATTATTTTCACCGCTATTCCTCCAAAATCTTCAGCCTCAACGATTCCTTATACTCAACAGACGTACTGGTCTACCCCAAGGTTTGAAACAATTTGTGTTTTATTTCTTTGTCGTTTTGCGCCGCCCATTCATACATAATAGGCTCAACCATGCTCTTGGATAAATCGTCTTGTACGTGATAAGTTTCACCTCCTAAACATTCTTTACATTAATCCGAAGCCACTCGGAAGGGGCTTTTCTGGCAAAATGCTTTTCAATAAAATCCAAAATGTTATCAATGCCAGGCAATGCCGCATTTTCTTTGGCTTCGTCAAACGTCATCCATTGGTATTCGGTATGTTCATGATTTAACCGGACAGGCTGGTCTTCATCCACATATCCTACGAATACGGGAGCGGTATAGATATAATCCTCCATGGGTGAGTAATATTGTTCGAATTGATTGGCAGAATACAACCGGACTTCCGTAATACCTGTTTCCTCGTGAACTTCTCTGAGTGCAGCTTCCCATGCCTTCTCGCCCTTTTCTATCCCGCCGCCAACATAACACCACTCGTTATGCAACATACGACCAGCCCGCTTCAGCATCAGTACACGGTATTGATCGAGGCTCTTCTTCAACAGAACTACTGCCACGCCTTCACAACGAATGGGAACTGCCTGTTTCACGTGCTCTGTACCATTCAATTTCTCGCCCCCTTCTCTTCAGAATCGAAGTCCTCCAACACTTTAAACTTATCTCCGTGGATTTTGTCCAGATGATCTTCTCCCCAATAACATAGATGGTCCAGGGCAGGCTTGAGTCCCCAGCCGTAGTCTGTTAACTCGTACTCCACTTTGGGAGGTACCTCCGAATATACTTTGCGCTGCACAATCTCATCCTTTTCCAGACCTCTGAGCTGTGTTGTCAGCATCTTCTGCGTAATGTCAGGTATCAATCGTCGAAGCTCCGAAGTGCGTTTACGCCCGGTCATCAAGTGGTAAATAATTAAAGGCTTCCACTTCCCGCCCATCACTTCCAAGGCCGCTTCCACGCCAACTTTATATTTCTTTGGAGCGTTTGTGTCTTCATGTTCCGTCATTTTTGAACCCCTCCATAATCAAGCTATATCCCAAGTGAAAATATAATCTTTTTACTGCTATTCTTTCTATTATTTGAGCCTATTTCGAGGCATTCATTTAGGGTACTTTAATGTTCCTATAGCACTTCATTCTTCCTATAGAACATCAAAGTGCGTACTTCCAGATGTTTTCATACCTGTTTATAATAGCATCAGCCACTGATTTATGGCTACAAGACCGCAATCCAGAAAGGTAGTGAAAGATAAGATGAACGTACTCGTTGTAGTATCCCACCCAAGAAAAGATTCTTTGACCTTTCAGGTAGCTCAACGTTTTGCACAGGGTCTTACTGAGGCCGGTCACGGTTATGAGATATTGGATTTGCATGGGATTGGATTCGACCCAATCCTCCGAGAGATGGATGAACCAGACTATACCCAAGAAAATCAGGTGTTCTCGCCTGAGGTTGAGACGGAGATGGCGCGATTGAAGAAGCACGATGCTGTGGCTTTTGTGTTTCCTCTTTGGTGGTGGCATCTGCCAGCCATATTGAAAGGTTATGTGGACCGTGTCATGAACAACGGATTTGCCTACGGCGCGAACAAGCTCTCTCATCAGCAGATATTGTGGATCGCTCTTTCCGGCGTGACGGAAGAACAGATGCACAAGCGTAATTATGGTGAATCGATTGCCAATCTGCTCAATGTGGGTATTGCCGATTACTGTGGCGTGTCCCAATCAAGAGTTGAGTTTTTATATGAAACGTTGGAATCCAAGCCTGAGCATTATGAGGCACTGTTGAACCATGCACATCACTTGGGACTGAACTATGCCAAAGATATTCCGACGCTGTAATGGTACTAATAGCGCTGCATGGTTATAACGCCCCAACTCCGCTTGAACACGGCAAAAAAGGTCGCTCCGAAGAGCGACCCTGTTTGTTTAGATGCATTATTTTACTGTCGAGAGAAGAAACTTCTCCAACATACTGGTATCGGTGATGCTATGGTTGCAAGCTGTGTTATCCATGCATACGTACTGGGCTACAGAAGAAATATTGTCTGGCGTATAACTCTTGGTCTTCACGTTGAAGAATCCGAGCTCCTGATGGCGATGACAGAACATACAGTATCCCTTCTTGTTCGTCGCCGTAATTCGCCCCTCAATCCCTAGGAATCTGCCTTCATACGGATACACGATGAACAAGCGATCGGTAGCAATATCGATCCATCTCAGATAAGTTGTACGCGCGTAATCGATGGATTCCAGATCCGGCACCTTGAGCTTCTTTACCTTGGGAAACAGCTTCTGAATCTGCTTCGCGGATACTTGTGGATATGAAATCAGATATGCTTCCAGCCGGTTCAGATACGTCTGCAATTCATGTGTCGTCTCATACGTGGATAACTGCTCCAGCAGTTGCTTCTGCTCCGGAGTGAGTTCATCGAAGATGCTCACCGCATTGGTGCCGACCGTATAACGGACGGTTTCCAATACTTTTGGATCCACAACCGAGCGTAGCGTTTTCAGCAGGAAATCAGCTTGTTTTTGAATATAATTGAATTGATGATTTTGAATAAATGGTGTTTGCATGGCGTTCAGCCCCTTATATTTATTAAGAAAATAAAGTAAGGTGCAAAGCCTGCGGGATGTAACATTATGTTGATGTTGATTCCAGGGCAAACAATCTCATTTTGTCGCGCCCTACACAAAGTCCGCCCCTATTCAGGCTTTGCGTAAGGCTTTCTAGCGAACGAGCAATCCGGCATCATCCATATTGCCACGTCATAACCCCCAATGCAGTAGATATACAGGAATTATAGCAGGGCAGCATAGTGTAGGCAACGGGCTTCGTTCCAATCTCCAATTATAAAAATATACTTTTATCTTAGATTTATAGATGATATAGTTTAAATTTTTCTAGATCTACATTGAATTTGCCTTCTATAAGTATGTCCAGTCCTAATAAACCGTTAATATTATGATATTTAAATGAAGTAAAATCTATTGGAATATCCTTTAAAACAAAATCTCCCACCTGTATTCCCTCGACACGCTTACTAAAAGCATGTTCCTTACCGCCAATTCCGTAACTTGTTATAATCTCATCCTCTACCCCAACTAGAATGCCAATATCGTCTACTTCATCCTGTGAAATCAAGGTATGACTTGCTCCCGTATCAATAACTATATTATTGATCCTTTTTCTATTTCCGTTAAAAAGGATTATTAGTTCAGTGAATAACAGTCCTTCTCTATATTCAATTTTCATTTATAATTTTCTCCTTAAACCTACATTCTTCCGTACCTTAACAATGACTTGATCTTTGGAAGTATGATAGACCAAGGTATTATCCCGGCTATTCAGTAATTCTTGGGTTGCTTTTTCATCGCTTATAGGACCGATCACAGCGACCTCATCTATAACTTCTTGATTCTCTGTCTCTTCAGAATGAAGGACTTCAAACTTCACGAATTGATTCGGGTAAATTTGTTGAACCTCTTGCCATTTCATAGTCATTCCCCCTATCGTTTGATGATATT
This sequence comes from Paenibacillus amylolyticus, assembly GCF_001570725.1. GTDB lineage: Bacteria > Bacillota > Bacilli > Paenibacillales > Paenibacillaceae > Paenibacillus > Paenibacillus amylolyticus_A. The sequence continues at coordinate 489,998 of NZ_BCNV01000001.1, read as the reverse complement.
ATACCACTTAGTAAACACGCACCAATCATTGAAATTTCATCTGTCCTTTAGTCATTATTGAAAAATAGAATACTATCCAATTCAACATTCAACGTAAATAGAGTGTTTATAAAGGCTTTTGATGCTTTTACTCAAACGCCTATTAACAAAAAGAAGCCACCTCCCTGGCCTTCCCCAGTTCAGTGACTCCTTTTTCACAACCCTATTCTAACCCCTACACTCAACTACTCCTTAACAGCACCAACCACGATCCCAGTAACAAAATAACGTTGCAGGAACGGGTACACAAGCAGGATCGGCAGTGCGCTGATAAAGATCTGCGAAGCCCGAATGGTCCGTTGGGACAGGTTCTTCACCGCTTCTGGATCAAGCTTCGACATATCGGCCTGCACGATGATCGTCTGCATGAATGTCGCGAGTGGCAGCTTCTCCGCATCACGGATGTAGATAATTCCGTCAAAATACGCATTCCAATGTCCAACCATCATGAAGAGCGAAACCGTTGCAATAACAGGTACGGAGACAGGCAGATAGATTTTGATAAATGTCTGCAAGTGACCTGCGCCATCGATAAATGCAGCTTCCTCCAAATCTTTGGGAACGGTACGGAAGAAGTTCAGCAGCAGAATGATGTTAAACACCGCAACCAATCCCGGCAGGATCAAGGCCAGCAATGTGTTCATCAGTCCCAGCTTCAGAATCAGGATATACCCCGGAATGAGGCCACCGCTGAACAGCATCGTGATGACAAAATACCACAGATAGATGTTACGTGCGCGGAACACCCGCGTCTCTTTGGAAAGCGCATAGGCTGCAAGCGTATTAACAATTAACGCAAGTCCAGTACCGAGTACCGTCCGCTCCACAGATACCCATAAGGAGGAGAGGAAGTTTGTATTGGCAAATGTCTTCGCATACGCCTCCAGTGTAAATCCAATCGGCCAGAACGTGACGAGACCAGCATTTGCAGGTGCGGATGCGCTAAGTGATACCATGAGCAAGTGATACAAAGGCAGCAAGCAGAGCAGTGAAAGGATGGTCAGGAACACATTGTTGAATATGCTGAATATGCGGTAAGGCATCGTTTTATGGTACATTCGTTTGTCATCCTTTCTAGAAAATTCGATATCCGGCGAATCGGTAAGCCAGTCGGTACGAGATCACAATCAGGATCAGGCTGATGACCGATTTGAACAGATTCACAGCGGTAGCGAAACTGAACTGCCCACTAAGCAGACCTTCTCTATACACAAACGTATCGATAATATCTCCTTGTTGGTAAATTAACGGACTATATAAGTTAAAGATCTGGTCAAAGTTGGCGTTAAGCACATTACCCAGTGCCAGGGTTGCGATTACGATCCCAATGGGAATCAGTGCCGGGATGGTAATATACATCGTTTGCTTCCAGCGTCCTGCCCCATCCACTTCAGCCGCTTCATAAAGTGCAGGGTTAATGCCGGACAGTGCCGCGAGGAAGATGATTGTGTTGAATCCAAACTCTTTCCAGACATCACTCGCAATAATCGTGAATCGGAACCAGCTTCCATCCCCCAGGAAGAAGATCGGCTTGATGCCGAATACCGAAACCAGGAACTGATTGACAATACCCGTCTGGGCCAGAATGTCGATCAGAATGCCTGATAACGTAACCCAGGACAGAAAGTGAGGAAGATACACAAGCGTTTGAATCGTTCTTTTCAGTGCCATCTTCCTTACCTCGTTAAGCAATAAGGCAAAGATAAACGGAATGATCAGATTCATGACGATCTTCGTACAGGCAAAAAATAGCGTGTTCCACGTAATTTGCAGGAAATAATCATTTTCCCACATATACCTGAAGTGCTTCAGTCCTACCCATTCGGAATTGAAAAATCCCAGTGCAGGTTTATAATCTTGAAATGCCATCAAAATCCCGGACATCGGAATGTATGAAAATATAAAGACCATAATGGCCGCCGGCAACACCATGAAGTGCAGAATCCATGGCTGTTTGTAGCGTCTTTTTCTCTTTTGTTCCAGCTTGTTCCCAACGTTTGCCTGCGGGATCCGCTTACCCTCCAATTTAGCCTCCATAGCGCTTCTCCTGTTCCCAAAAAAAGTTTTTGTGTGTGATCGGGTTCTCTGATATAAATAGTATCAAGCCGTTCTGAGGTCTGACTATATAACATTGTTAGGCTTGATAGTATTTTGTTAGGAATCTATAAGTTGAACTAAAGATGATTCACACGGACACTCCGATGACAGAATAACCTTCCAATCGCTGTTATCCCCAGATTTTTCTAATCCCCTTTTCTCAAGGGGAAAATCCGGTGATAAAGGCGAACGCTTCGCTTTTTCAAGTTATTTCTGTCCTCTCCGTTTCTGTGTAAATAATTAGTCCAATCTATATAGTCTGAACACGAATTAGAAGGAGACTTTTTATGCATATATGGAAGCGCTTCATGCCTTTTCAAGGTAATACTCGATCCCGATTCAGTTTGTTTGCCAAAATAAACTTGTTAATTGTGGTCTTATTCATCCCCATTCTGATCATGTACACCTACTCGAACAACGTCACCTATGATGTCGTCAGCAAAGAACTGCAGATCTCCAACACGAAGCAGCTCACGTTTCTGTCCAGTCAGATCGACTCCCGTATCAATCAGATGATGGATTTCAGCCTGATTCTCTCCCGAGATCCAAATGTCAGAGCATTCAACGGCCTTAACATGTGGGATGATCGATATGACCGGATGCAGACCCGTTATGTGATACAAGAGAAGATGACGCTGCAAACTGGCGTTACGGATATATGGCCCACCCGATATGCAGTGCATTCACAGCAGAATAAGGATGTCATCGCCAATTACAATCGAGCCACAGGATATGATGAAACGTATTTGAAAAAAAATATGAGCGGACAATGGACCTACGGGGACCAGGGTGCGGAATCAAAAGACAAGCTGCAATCCTTCTATTGGTTCTATACCGATTCCTTGGCACAGCCGGGGATGCTCACGGGAAGTAATCTGGTGATTGAAGCGAGCTTCAGTTATGAGAATATTCAAAATATGCTGGATACGTATAAGTCTGGCGGACAAGGCGATCCTTTCTTGTATCACAAAGGAAATGCACCCATTCTCAATCGAAGCGCGGACAAGCAGTTATCTGCAGAACTCATTCAATATCTGGATACGCATTCCCCAGAAGATACCACACAGGATGTGGTCGAACTGAACGGCAAGAACTATCTGGTTAGCTCAGTAAAGTCCACTTATCTGGATTGGCATCTGGTTGATGTGATCCCGCTGTATCAGATTCTGAAACCCATCTCGCTTAGTCAGAATCTGTTCTACACCTGTATGATCCTGCTGCTGGTGGTGGGTATCTCTGCGTCAATCCTGCTGTACCGGAATGTGCAATATCCGATCAAAAAGTTGATCAAAGGCTTACGCCGCGTAGAGCAAGGTGATTATTCTGTCCGACTGCATAGCAAAAACCAGAATGAGTTCTCATTCCTGTTCCGTAGATTTAATGATATGTCCCATCAGATTCAAGATCTGATCGAGAATGTGTTCCATGAGAAAATTAGAGCCAGGGAAGCTACGCTGAAGCAATTACAAGCGCAGATCAATCCGCATTTCCTATATAATTGTCTTGGCTATATCATCAATATGGCCCAGATGAAGGACGAGCAAGCCGTGGTCACCATGGCGCATAACCTTAGTGCGTATTACCGCTACACCACTCGTATGGAACGGGAGACGTCGTCGCTACAAGAAGAGATCAAGCTGCTGATCAACTATCTGGATATCCAGAAGCTGCGCAATGGTCGAATTGAGTATCACATTGATATTCCTGAGGATATGCTGGCCCAGTCGGTGCCACGATTAATGCTTCAACCGATGGTCGAGAATTCCGTCATACACGGCGTGGCGAAGTCCTATTCTTCCGGGGAGATTCGAATTACCGGGGAGCGCTTGAATGGTTTTGGCAGAATATACATCGACGACGACGGCCCAGGCTTAAGCCCGGAACAATACGAAGCGCTAAACTTGAAGATGCAGGAACCTTTACAAGAAGAAATGGGCTGTGGCCTTTGGAATACGCACCAACGAATCACGCACCTGTTCGGCAGTCACTCCTACCTCCTATTCGGCCCATCCCCACTTGGCGGATTCCGAACCGAAATTATCTGGGAGATACCCAAATGAGGACACCGATTCCGATAAAGGAAATACCGATACGAATTGATATCGATACGAACGATAAGTTGATATTTGATTTTGAACGAACCATTTACACGTGAACATTTATATAAGGCCTTGTTTAAAATAAATGATTAGAATTTACGTGAACTCAAGCGAAGGATTGAAGGGATTCTGTAGAAACGAAGTGTTCGCCTTTCAAGCATCATTTTAACCTTATAATCATCTAATTCAGAAAATGGGGCTTGAACAGCGATCGAAAGAACCCTTCAAATCCGTAGCGACCTCGTTCACAAGAAGCATCCATTGATTTTAACTTTTAAGACTTATATACCACCAAGGGAGACAATACACCATGCAAATGATGATCGTAGACGATGAAGCACACTGGGTCGATAACCTGTCCATGACCAAGCCCTGGCACACGCTGGGGATCGAACATGTGCATAAAGCATACTCGGCACACGAAGCACTACAAATGATCGACACCCACCCCATCGATATCGTGATCTCGGACATTCAGATGCCCGAAATGACAGGCATTGAACTGATCGAACGCATCCGCATCCGGGACAAAAAAATAAAGTGTATTCTGTTATCCGGATATTCCGAATTTGATTACGCCAAAAAAGCCATCCAGTTCGAAGCCGTGGACTATCTGTTGAAGCCGCCCACAGACGATGAATTAATGGGTGCCGTTCAGAAGGCCATCGATCAATTGAACAATGAATGGGAACTGGTCAGTTCACTGACACGAACGCAGTTTACGTTGCGGGAGAATCTCCCCCATTTGCGGGGACGACTGCTCCTAGGGGCTTTGCAGGGACAACGAATTGCCGCTGCGGAATGGGAGCGGAAGCTCGCCAATTACGACCTACCCTTTCACACAGGAGATGCCGCATTAATGCTGGTTCGTTTGGAAGAAGAATTCGGACACTATGACAGCAATGATCAGACCCTGATCGAATATGCCATCATCAACATGGCAGAAGAGATTATGGGTGAGTTTATGGAAGTGTGGGGCGTGAAAGAGGAGCACGGATATCTGGTGTTTTTGCTTCAGTTGAAAGAACGGAAAGGCGATATTGGCAAAGAAACCATGCTGGAGAAGCTATCAATTCAGCTTCAATCCAAAGTAAAACAGTTTCTGAAAGGTTCCCTCTCCATCGTTATCACCGAGTGGTTCACCTTTCCGGAACAGATTTACGATCGCTTCCGTCAGGCTTCCGCCTATTTCAGGCAGATCGTCGGAGACGAACGCGAATTTGTCATGCGTGTCAGCGATGTCGAAACACCTGCGGCGCAAGGTCCCTTGGACGTGCTGTATACCCCGCCCACCTTCATTAGTTTGCTAGAGAGCGGACAGTGGGATGCCGCCGAAGAGAAAATCCTCGCGGTCTGCGCTGAGCTGGATGAAAAATGGTCGGAATCATGGGAGCACTGCATGGAGGCAGGTTTTCTTATCACGGCTTCATTCACCAATATTGCCCACCGGAACAAACTGACTCTGACCACTTTAATGGGCAATGATGTCGAGGATTTGCAAAGTGGGGAAGTTTTCGCTACCATCAGCAAACTGCGTAAATGGTCGCTCAGCGTGCTCGGCAAACTCAAGGAAGGCACATCCAACGAGATCAAGGACATCCGTTCCGAGTATGTGAAGAAGATTCAGGATTTTACAGATAAGAACCTGCATCTGGATGTGTCTTTACGTGTACTGGCTGACCATGTCAATCTGCACCCGACCCATTTGTCCAAGATCTATAAGATCGAAACGGGCGAAGGCATCAGTGATTATATCTCGCGCCTGCGCATGGATCGGGCCTGCCACAAGCTCGTGACGACCACCAAAAAAGTGTATGAAATCAGCATGGAGATTGGTTATATGGACCCGGCTTATTTTATCAAAGTGTTCAAACGCCAGTTTGGCGTTACGCCTCAAGAATATAGAGACCAGCATAAATAACATGACTGAAAAACGTTCTTTTGGAACATTCACTAATAGAGTCCTATCGAAACTAACAAACTCATATAGATGCCCTCCCGCCCAAATTGGTACAGTTACATTGTAGAGGTTGTTCAAAAAGTCCGCTTTTGATTACGAAGGATGCCTAGCGGCATCATCAGCATCGAATATGGAATTCAGCCGAAATGTCCGTTGCTCACGTAGCTCGATCTACGCTCCGCTACTCCATTTCTAGCTTCATCACATCTTCTCGGTACTGAAAACCGGCCTTTTTGAACACGCATTTGTAAAGATCATACACCGTAGGGGGATTGAACAATGATCAAATTCAAAACATGGTCGTCACTGCTCATGGTTATCGCGCTCATCACGATCACTGCGTGCGGCAGTGGCGAGAAAGCCAGTGACAATGGTAGCGATAATACGCCGGGAACAGTCGGCTCAGCGGAAGCAGAAGCTGCTTTTGCCAAAGGAAAATATGATCCACCGATCGAGTTCAGTTCGGTATTAATGCCGAAGAAATACGTGCAAGGAGATACCAAAGAAAATAACGTGCACGATCGCTGGATGCTCGAAACGCTGGGTATGAAGCACAAAGATACATGGTATCCGGCCAATGACGATCAATACAGACAAAAGCTGCAACTGGCTATCGCCTCTGGCGAAAAGCTGCCTGATTTTGTATCCGTACCCACCAATGCGGTACTGACTAATCAGCTGATCGACTCCGGTCAATTCATCGCCATTGATGAGTTGTTCGACAAGTACGCGAGTCAGACCCTGAAAGATCACGCAGCAGCACATCCTGAACTGTGGTATCCGTTCACCAAGGACGGCAAGAAATACAACATGCCGATCATGGAGTACACCGATAACGACGATACACTGCTCTGGCTCCGCGAGGACTGGATGGAGAAGCTGAACCTGGAAGCTCCGAAAACCATTGCAGACCTTGAGAACATCATGGACAAATTCAAGAACGAAAACCCGGACGGTCTGTCTCCAGACAAAGTGTTCCCTCTGGCGATCTCGCTGAAAAATAACACCAACACCTGGATGGGTCAGCTCGACTGGTTGTTCGGTGCATACGGCACAATCGAAGAGCAATGGAACAAAGACGCAAACGGCAATCTCGAGTACGGCTCCGTTAACCCGGGTGCCAAACAAGCCCTTGCCAAGCTGGCTGAATGGATGGATAAAGGTTATATCCACGCTGACTCCGCTCTGTGGGACGAAGGCAAATCCGCTGAAAGCTGGACAGCTGGCAAAGCGGGCATTCTGCCTGGCGCAAACTGGGTACCGGACTGGCCTGCACCTGACCTGCTGAAGAACGTACCTGGCTCAAAGTATAAAGCTTACCCTGTTCCAGCTGGCCCAGACGGCAAGATCGGTACGAAGTGGCAGAACTCTGGTGTCAACGCAAGTATCATGATTAACAAGGATGCGAAGCATCCAGAAGCCATCTTCCTGTACTACAACTACTTGCTCGATAACCTGGCTAACCCGAAAGCGGGCAGTGAGTATGAATACGGCTTCGCCAAAGGTTACGACTGGGATATCATTGACGGACAACCGACCAGTGACAAAGAGAAGATCAAAGACTTCTCCAACGAATTCCCTTTCCTGACCGGCCCAGCACGTATCCCGGATCTGTACATGAAAACACTCGTGAAGCTGGCCAACGGCGAGAAGCCTGAGACACCTTACGAGAAACAAATGGCCGAATTCCGTAAACCGGAAAACTGGTATGCTGGTAAAGTCGTTATGTCCCAGATCGACGTCCGTAAACAAAACTATTTCACTGGCGCTGCAACACCAACCATGGTATCCAAATGGAACCTGCTCCGCCAGTCCGAGATGGAAACTTTCAACAAAATCATCTACGGCAATCTGCCAATTGATGCCTTTGACCAATTCGTCGCCAACTGGAAATCCAATGGCGGTGATCAGATCACGCAAGAAGTGAATGATTGGTTTAAATCGGTAAGTGCGAAGTAAGAATTGAAGAAGTAACATGGGTCAAAATAAAAGAATCAAAAAAAACAAGCCGAAGCGTGCATTGCCATCGCTTCGGCTTGTTTTCTATCTCTGGTTAACCCGGCACTTTAAAATACATGAACTTCAACAGAATCTGTACCCATAACTCTTTTTTCAGCTTTATCTTCTGACCCGACCTCAATACCAATTTTTAATGAATTAGAGGGGGACTCACCCTTTTTATCTGGACTTAATTCGATCACAATCGTTCCAGTACTCCGCCATTTGCTATGTAATTTCGTTCTCTCCCAATTTCAATCATTGTGCGCCATGAAGAGTCATCAGAAGAATTCATCCAGGTGGATAATACTCAGCAGGCTTCAACTTCGGTTGATGTTCAGGATAACTGCTGGTGATGCTGGAGACACTCCATTGATCAGGGATATAAAATGCAACACCACCCCAGTCAGCGAGGTCAATCTCTACATGTGCTACTATTTTGATATGATCAATATGCTCCTTCTCACCCTCAACGAATATCGATCCTTCTGTCATTGTCTTTAAATTCGTTGATTTGGCATCTAGATCAAAGTTTTTGACGTGAATGATTTTGCCATTAACCACTGGCTCATTGGCTTCATTTTTGTTGGTATTTAAAAAAAGCAAAATTAACACAATCGCAATAAACATAAAAAGCACGATTAAGTATTTAGATCTTTTTTTCATAATAACCATACCTCGCTTCTACCCTTGTTTCTTTAAGCTTAACACATCATTAACACCCTCCTTTCCTTATCAGCTCCTCCCGAGCCTTTCGCTGAATTATTTCATGATGTGCAGGTGTATACATATATAACGGTACAATCTGCATGGAAGTAATAATTTGTAATTTAGAATGTGGAAAAGTACAGCATTAAAAACTGGAGAGGAAGCGCTAGATTCATGCTTCCGCTCCAGCTTTAAAGTTAAGATCTAGGCAGCTTCCCCTGACTTATGGGTTCGCCATAGTGGATCAATCCTCTGTATCGGTCTCCTCTGGCATCGACTGACCCAGCAAGGATACTGTGAGCTGAATGCCATCTCGTAGTCCCTGCATATACAACCGCTCATTTTCTATGCCTTTGCTGACAATATAACGATTCTCCCACTCGATATATTCAGGTGTCTGCTCGACATCCTTACCTGCAAACAAAACTTCAAATGCTTCGTCTGTTCCCCCACGTACTCCACTCAGTTCAGGATCATGTTCAATCCGGGCAGTCACCTCATCCAGCCTTGCTTGAATCGCTCGTTGCATCCACGGTGGAAAATCCATTGATTCTCCTCCCCTACGCATTATGTACCTCGCTCATCACCGTACCACTCGACTATGCTTCGCCCTCATTTCACTAACTCGTGCCACCAGTTCATCCACCCTACGGCTCTGTTCCTGAACCTCCGGATTGTCCCACAACGGAATCGCTTGCTTCAAGGATGCCTCTCCAAGCTGATTAAGTTTGCGCCGTTCCTCTTCCAATAAGTCAAGCAACCGGCTCATACATCCACCTCTCTGATGGGTCTAAACTGCGCCATGTCTTGTTAAGACTAGACGTGAGTAGTCAATTTTAATGCGATTAACTATATCCGATGTTGTATACTAATACTTTCGTCTAATCCAAATTGTAAGATAAACCGTGATTGCTTTGATGCGGAAATCGAATTAAAAATAAAAACACCGATATAAACTTTCGGTGCCAATAATAAGACCAACTCTCAGCTTCCTATCCATCCTCACAGTCACAGCAGATTCACTGGTCTGTTAAGAAATTTCTCCCCCTCCAACCAAGGTTTTAAAAGCTCCTACTCAATTCTCTATTAATCTCATCCTCAACTTTCAAATGTATTGTATCTTTTTGTTTTGTTTGGTTTAGGGGTTTTGTATAACGTTCTTGTATTCACGCCCCGACGCATGTCGGGTATCCGACGACCGCCGGATCAAGGGCGTATGCCCGTAGCGTGAATATTATGTTAAGCGTTGCTTCTGCCTTCCTGTGTTAAACCAGAAGATTTATTAGAAAATTTCACCAAAATAAATTATTTGCTTTTTAATTCCCTTATTCCATACTTTTCGATTAAATTTTGTATATTTATCTCGAAAATTTCTAATAAATTCTTATCCTCATCGGTTAATCCCCAATTCTTCTTCATGCTTTTAGTAAAATAAGTTTCTGAATCATTAATTACCATAACTAATCTAAGAAAACCAGTGATGCTTCTAGTGCCAGCAAGTTCTAGAATTTTCGAGATAATACCTTTCTGAAATGAAGTTTCGATTAAATCATCTAACTCCCTTAGAGTTTTAATACCATAGTCATTAATTTCAGAAATGACAACATCTACATTCCCGAAATTAGGATTTATCATCCCTTCCTTTATTTCCTTTGAAAATTTTATTAATAGAAATTCTTCAAGCGATATAGTATTTATCTGTATATTAATATTTCCCTTTTGAGTATCTTGAGACACTTTTTTAGCATATTGATTAACATCATCTACAATCGAGTTAAACTCCCTATCAGCAGATTCAAGAGCACCGGCTAAAAGATAAAATCTTCTTTTTATATCTTTTTCGTTAGGCAGATTGATTCCTTTCATTTTATAATTTCGATCGTGTTCAATTTCAGCCCAAGCATGTTGTAATATTGTCCTAATTTGAATTTCAAACCAAAGATCTTTATAAGCTCTAAATTCAGGCAGTTCGCATCTCAGTTCTGATAGCTTAGCAATATAGTGATTAGATCTATAACCAAACCGATCAAGATCCATAGTGCTAGATTTGTTCACCGACTCTTTCCAATCAATTTGAAATTCTTCTTCAATTTTTTTAGATATTTTTTCTACATCGGATTCTACATAAGCAATTACTCTTATTCCAGCCATATCCTTTATTTGTTGAATTGGATCATCATATTTTTCTTTTTGAGCTTTTTGCGTATAACTTTCTAAGTCTTTTGCTCTGCTTACGACATTTAAATATGGAATATGTTCTAATTCAAGAATGTCTTTTAAAATTAACTCCACTTTCATAGAAAGTCTTTTGAACAAATCTCTCTTTGTACCATACCAACTAACTGCCTCGCTATCGTTACCCAATCAAAGCACCATCTTTCTATGGAAATCATTCCCGAAAATTATGCTGGACATTCATATATTAAAAACCTAATGAACTGGCGCAATATGAATATTATATTAGGTGATGATTCTATCTTACTACTTCACCTTCAAAATTGTTTTTATCATCAGACATACTTGGATCTTCAATAATTCACAGCTTCTAAATTGTTCTTAAATCTGCCTTTAAGAAGTTACGCTTAACGTTCCTGTATTCACGACCCGGCGTATGCCGGGTGTCCGACGCATGTTAGACCCAGGGCCGTATGGCCCGCCGCGTGAATATTATGTTATGTGATGTCATCAGTCGTTGTTGGTTGGACATTTTTAAAAAGGTCAAATTGTTCATGTGTGTTTTTTAATTTTTTATAAATTTTAATTATGTCTTTAAAACTCAAGACTACTCTCATCAGATTAGCATATTCATGAAATTCTTCTTTTTCTTTACGAGACCAACTTTCATACAATCTTGGACTCATTACTAAATTCATATCATGTGAAGCAACTACTTTGTTTAAATACATTGTAATTACATTATATTGTTTTTTATTCTCATACAATTTAAATTCATTTATTAATTTTTCGCAGTACCTTTTATTTTCTTTGAAATAGCTCAGTAAAATGTAAGTCACACCTTTTTGAGGAAAGATATTAAGGTAGCAACCGTGCAATTCACCTTGCAATCTATACTTTCCTTTCACATCTACTAATGGATTAATTTTTGTGCAAGATACAAAATCAACTTCTCTATCCAACTTCAACACAGTTGTCTCTATAGCTTCATATTCGTTTTGCTTGTAGCATTCTACAAATTTTTCAAATATTTTTATTTTCTCGTTATAAGCCAATTGCGCTCTTTTCTCAATCCATTTATTTGGATGTTTAAATTCCATCTTCAAGCAATATTCATAAAAATCAAATATGAATGCCCTAAATGCAAACTGGAAATATTGCTGCATGTTTCCTTCTTCAAATAAGTGCCCGTCTTCAATCGCGTTAAAAATGTCTTTGTCGTGCTTTCCACATAGCATTGGATGTGTATGAACGTATTTAATATTATTCAACACCATTTTTCTGTTTGTACGATAATGCTCTCTTCCATAGATATTAAAATGCCACGCTTTGTTATTTACCGAAATTTTCTTTAAGTAAGTACTCTTTTGAATTCTATGATTCAAACGTGTTTTAGAATTCTTGCTTGTTTCTGCACAATTTATTTTTGTACCTTCCAACATACATAACGAGTTATCTCTAATATATTTTATTCTTGCTAATTTTTGTTCTAAAGTGTTATTCATCATCTTCAATTTGAGGTTCCTCTCTTTTAATTAAATGTCAAAGCTTTGCCTTATTTTAAACTTCATTTATATGCTTTATAGCTTAGATGATTTCACATAATGTTTCTGTATTCACCACTTCCAATGTAGTTGGATGTGTCCGGTTGCCTCTACTGCCGGACCGAGGGCGCGTGCCCAATGCGTGAATATTATGTTAGCTGATGTTTTTGACTTCGTGATACACTTACAAATTCAACCTTATTATTTCAATAATACTGGGTTTATCAATAGTTTTCACAATGCTACTATTCCCTTTCTTCCACTTTGCTCCATAGATAAAATCTAAGTTATCGGAAGATTCCTTTTTTGTTAAAACGTAAATAAGCTTTCTTTGATCAATTGTAGCATTTTGAGCATGGTCAATTATTGCGACGATTTCGTTCAGCTGGTTTGAAAGTACAGTCAAGTTTATTTCAGGTAGGTTATACGAATAAATTTCAACTATATCTTCTTTAGTGGATAGATTAATCTGAAACAATCTTTCATCAATATGTTTTCCTATTTCTAAATCATATTCAATTGAATGTTCCTCTAAATATTCTTTAAACTCGCTATCATCTCCCAATGATCTTATAACATTATTTAAGTATTCGAATTCAACATTAAAATATGCTCCCCATATATCTTCCTCAACTTCTTGTCCTAGTTCAATAACATCCAATACTGACTCATACAGATAGTCCATAGGATGTTCTTTGCCCTCTTTTTGAAACCTTGGATAAAAAAATTCAATTATGAAATCTAAAGTCCTATTAACAATTCCAAGTACATCATGAAAATCTATTGCCTTTTCGATTCCAAAATGAGTCACTTTATTTCTGATGTATCCCATTTTTTTCAAAACCAAAGAATCTTTTTCTTCAATTTCAAAAATGATTTTAGCCCGATCTATACATTCAGAGTAATCGATGGTTCTAATATTACTATCCGAAGTTATTAGAATTTCATCTAATGATATTTTGAAATCATGATTTAATTTCCAACTTATAGATTCTAACAATTCAGAATCAGACAAGTTCTTATAAATAAGTAGTTCATTAGTATCACTTAAGATTTTTTTGAATAAAATTTCAACAGCATTTTGTATGCATATTACAGCAAGTTTAATAAATCCACTGTTTTCTTCATCATATTGATTTGGTACTGACAAATATTTATTATAGTATGCCACTCCAAATTCTAGAGAACTAAGTCCATTCCTCAAAAGATTCAGTTTCAATTTCTTAACTCCTTGTTATGTATTTATTTTAGCAAATCCAGCTAACGTTTATTGTTCACAACGCCAGCGAATGTTGGGTGTTTCCGGCTGAATTCGCTTCCTCGTTTCTTTACTTCAGCCGGACCAAGGAGCGGATGCGACGATATGTGAACACTTTGTTATCTGAATTCATGTTCTACTGTGAGTTACTCTTATATTACTTATTTTGCATTTGAATTGAGAAACCTGGTATATCAACATGATAATCTAATGTATTTAAATCGGTTGAATATTCAGTTAATACTTCCATTCTATATCCAATTAATATTGAGAAGTCTTTTTTCATCTGAAGTAATACATTTACAAAGTTATCCCTATTATTTTTACTGTCATTAACTAAATGCATTAGCCATTCAATTGAATGTGTTTTATGTATTGTAACTATTATTGGTGAGGGTATTCGAATCACTCCTTCCTTAGAAAAATTCTTGTTGTGCTTTTTTGCTGCTTCAAATTCTGCATGTAAATAAGATTCAGGAATGTGACAAGACCAATTTCTAGCATTGTTAGCTTCTACTAAAATATTTTTAATCTTATCGTTTAAAGGAATTAAACCTATTTCCTTTTTTTCTGCTAGTTTTCTAAATTTACGATAGGAAAGAGCTCCCTTAGATTCATCACCGATTAAATTGAATAGGTAGATTGTAAGAAATGCAATGCTTGTCCTATGTTTCTCATAAGTTAGTCCATCAATGATTCCATTATTTCTTAGTCTTTCAATATCAAGTTCCATCTCTTTGAGGTACAATTTGAAATAATACAATTGTCTTTGTCCTAGTTGGATAAGATATCGAAGATAGATAATAAAATCATCTCTTGTTTCAAGTTTGTATTCTTTAAAATTCTCTTTCATTTTGTCCTCCTATTATTTCAGATAACGTTCCTGTATTCATGACGTTCGACGCAGTCGGATGTGTCTGCTGACACGCTTCCACGCAATCATCTAGCAGACCATGGCTCCGTAAGGAGCCAATGCTTAAATATTATGTTATACGACGGAATCACATCTTGGAGTTAACCAACACCCTCTTATATTCTATTCTTTCATTGGTCTGTTTCATGTTCCAAAAGATCTCCAGGCTGGCATCCCAATGCCGTACATAATTTATCAATAACTTCTAGAGATACATACTCATTCGTGTTGAGCTTTGCCATCGTTGCCGATGATATCCCCGTCATTTTCAATAAATCCTGCTTCTTAATCTCCCTGTCGATCAATAATTTTTGAAATGGTTTATAACTTATCATATGGTATCCCTTCGTATAAGATTTGAATTTTTCTTTAATTATATGAAAATATCTTTTCTTAATCAAAAATATCTTTGAGATGTATTGACTATAATTTTCATTATGTTAAAATAATATTCAATAAGTTAAACTTTCGTTCGCAAAATAAAACATAACGGACGGTGATCATTTATGCACAATTCTTTAGAAGTCTTACTTGATTCGTTGATTCGTAATCGAATTGAAGCCTTGTATAGTGATCTTCTCAAGAACAATACTATTTATAATCAATTCTCATCTGATCGAAATCTTTATTTCAAACAGTTACATGAACTTCTACCTCAGGATATGCATAAAACTCTATTTCTTTACGATGATGCAGACCTCTCAGTTCAAACAATCCTAGAACGTGAAATCTACTTGCAAGGTTTTAAAGATGCTCTTCAATTACATAATGAATTAAATATAACTTCTAATTGAGAGCCAAACGGCTCTCTTTTCATTCCACTCAGTAGTATTTGGTTTTTGTATTCACGAAACGGCCCAGCCTTAGTTAAATAGTTCTTATCTAACGAAGGCTGAGTCGCTTTTTTGCAGTTTATTCCACAATTATATATCTGGTAGCTCTGAAAAGTGAATTACTGGTATAGGGCGGAATTAGTGTTGTTCGTCTTTTATATTAGTTAACTATCTGTATCAGATCATTTTTGATAATTCAATCTTTCATACCATCTTCAATCCAGTCGTTAAACGCTGATTTTACTACATTCCCATGATAGTAAGTTCCGTATGAATTATCGTACTTTTGTGTCCACCAATTCTTTGCATCCTCAGAAGCATTATCAATATAGTTACTATAAAAAACTGAAGACATAACAATAGCGCCATTTCCATTGTTGTTGCCCAAATCAGATAAATTGGATGCTTTTGCAACTGACTCACCAATCCAAACTAAATTATGAATTCCTGAAGACTTTCTACCAGCTTTCACTGCAAGCGTTGGATTGGTTGCTAAGCCTATACCTGCTTTTATAGTCGGCAAAGAACGGTTTTTCAATAATTTATTTAACATCTTCATATACGTATTGATATAAAAGGCTCTGTTTGCAATCTCATATATATCCGTTTTCAAGGGGGTAGAATAGACAGCAAAGACACAATCTCCTCTTATACCAATCTCTTTCAAATCATTAGATTCAAGATCTTTTCTTAGAATTTCAATAATTTCTGATGTAAAGCCCCGAATCACTTTTGCAATATCAATATCATTATTACCAGTGAACAACGTAGTGGAGTCTCTTAGATCAACAAAAATCGCTCCTGCCCACGCTTTATACGCATTCGTATAGGTAAAATCCTCGTCTCTTGGAAATTTATCCACTTCATTAACCTTATCCGTATTGTCTAATATCTCTTCAACCTTCTTCTTTCGATCTTTGTAGTAATAATCTAAACTTTTCATAGTTAGCCTCCAATTTAGATAAAGTTAAAATTAGTAATTGTCCATCGTAAAAATTAAAAGCTACTCAAAAAAATATATAAAAGTAATAAAACAAGGTTCACAAAAAGATATTCCATTGCCTTCTTTAAACGATGAGTTTTTATTTTCATTATCTTTGAAACTTCATAAATTTGTCCTACTATCTCTTCTACCATATCTGTTTCATTTGCAGTTAAGTATCTATCTAACACATCAGATTTCTTCATACTTGCTACATGTTCAAAGTAAAAAATAGAGTGTTCATTAACCTTATAATTCATTGATAGCCTCGGCTTTAGAACTTGAATAATGATAAAGTAAAGTTGGTAAACTAATAAAATCACTAGCAATATTCCTACAATAAGAACAAGCATAGGCAACAGCGTATCATAAATATCCATCTTTGCAATATTAGAAAAGCTCATTTTTTTTGCTGTTTCCATAAATACAGTTAAAATTAAGCCATACGCGACTAAGAGGGCAGAAGCCTTAGTATCTGTAAACCGTATCAATTCTTGAATGTTCTTTAAGCTCTCCAAGGCAAAAGTGCTATTAGTCATACTATTTTCTTTGCCAAAATCTTCACTCATACTTTTTTATCTCTCCTTAAAAATTGTAGTACTGGTCAATCCCCTATCAATTAATGAATTTAATAATAAAGAGAAACCCAGCAAATTTTACAGTTGAAAAATATTTCTGTCATATAATGTTGTTGTATTCACGAACCCTCACTGGCTTATGAAGCGTAAGCCCGGATCAGATCTACTTAGCCAGAGCAAGGTTGTCTGTTGACTCGGCGTCCTCAAAATGCCTCTTGCAGACCAGGGGTCGTCAGACACGCAACGTGAATATGTTGTTATCGGATGTATTTGCCTTCTTAGATTAACACACCAACATTTTTGCAATAATTTTCACCAATATTTTTTAATACTTTCTTTGATCCCTATATAGAACATCCAGACAAACATTGGAACCATGGCAATGAATAAAGTAAAGAGAGCGATATCAAAGAAAAGATAATTTATCTTGTAAATAATAGGCTTTAAATCTATAAGATCTTTAATCGGATCAGAACCTATGGCAAGTAACAACAACGGAAAAACAAGTTCGAAGCCAACATCCCTTATCTTAAGTATAGTATCTGGGAACTGAATATCTTGGAATAATAAATCATTCAGCTTATTCAATTCTCGCTTGGTATATTCACCTAACTTCTTATTTAAAAAGAAACCTACAAGCGCTAATATTGATAAAATTAATGTCAAAGCAATAGAGGTATGTATAAATCTACTAAGAAGAAAAAAACTCATTAACATGGATGGAATGAATAAAAGACTTGCAATAACAATTCGTATACGATTAAGTATTTGAGTAGCTTTCATTTTCTCCACACTCCCGATTAGATTCTCTATACTATACGGGAGGAATGTATGTTCGGTTTCGATTTTTGTTTTTTGGGAATCTTTTTTGATAGCGTTCCTGTATTCACGACTCGAAGCATGTCGAGTATCCGGCGTGTGCCGGACCAAGGACGAATGTCCGCAGCGTGAATATTATGTTTTCCGATTCTGCTGGCATCTTGAATGTTCTATCAAATGCATTAATTCAGGTCGCCAAATATAGCATAAGTGAGAAATGTAAATTTAGGTTTAGCTTCCTCTATTTCATCCTGTCATACCATTTAATATTACAAATACTCTAGTTCCCTCATAAAAATTCATCGCTAACGTTTGACATTTAAATCCATCCACCTCACTGAATTGGTATGTAAAAATATCAGGATTGCTTCCTTTTAATTCTGGCTTCCAATGTCTTTGTTCTGACTCTAAGATAGCGGATGATCTTTTGTTAAATTCTGTTCCTTCAGGATCATCCTCATGATCAAATAATGTTAAGACAACAAAGCAACTCCCCTTAAAAACCTCATTATTTTCATAAAAATATAAAGCTCGTGTAATAGCTTTGTATGAATGTCTTAACTTTATTATATCGACTGTAATCCAAAGAACTGGAAAGTATTGGTTCTTCAATTTTAATATTGCACTTTTATCAACTTTAATTATTTTAGGATTACGCATTCTACTACGACTAACTTTTGTTGCTGTATGAAAGTAAGCAACAAAATTATTACCTACTTTACCGCTTAAAGTGGCCATCAGATATTCATCTGAATTTGATTTATTCGTATTATGTTCATTACAAGAAGGAACCGTTATCAAGTTATTTCTATATGATTTGTCTAATACGTCCTTCACGTCCTTTTCTTCTGGAAAAAGGCATTAGGTGGGACATGCTCCATTGAAGTAGCTTCCGTACCACACCAATAACATATTGCACTACTCATATTGTCACTCCGTTGTATTTTATAATTTTTTTTGTATTTCATAGTGTTTTTCAGCAGTTTCGGATAACGTTCCTGTATTCACGACTCGACGTATGTCGGGTGTCCGGAGAAAGCCGGACCAAGGACGAATGTCCACAGCGTGAATATTATGTTATGTGTAGTACCAAGCTTCTCTGATCTGATTCGATTATTCACAGATTTCTTTAAGTGCTTGTTCATATAAAACTCTAATACTATCAATAACTTCTTCACTTGGGTCCGAATGGTCCTCTAAATAATATTTTTCGTAATATATTAAATCTCGCTTGCATTGAATATTTAATTCTATCATTTTTAGTCTGAACGTTTTGTCCATGTCTTTAAAATAATCAAAATTTATCAGATTCGGAATTAAAACATTCATTATGATTAGCCCCTCAGTTGCTAATTGCGCTTGACCTTCTATATCATATTCAATCTCGTTCATATATTCTTTGTAATCAACTCTCACATAAAAGTCTGACAAATTAAGAACAATATGCTTGTAAAATTCAAAATGATTATCGATTTTTTCTTTACTTAAAACTTCCTTTTCCGCTTTACTATTCTTTATCATTTGAACAAGCGATAACACTGTACTGGCAATCGACGTTACCCCTTGTATTGCATTCAATAATTCCATTTCGATCTCTCCCAGTTTATTTATTTGGTATTACACATAACGTTCCATTCACGACCCGACACATGTCCGCAGCGTGAATATTTTTTATACTTCACGAATCCTTGATTCTAAATATGTTCCCACAAACCAAACACTTGCTGATGGAAGAATCCAAAATAAAAGAATTAACAAAATCATTGTAGCAGATGTAACATTGTATAAAATAAACCCTAGAATTAATTCCATAATTAATATCATAAAAGCATTTCCATGTTCCCTCAGATGCTTATACGATTCTGTGTATTCCTTCTTGGCATTAGCATTACTCGCTCTTGCATAACTCAATTTTTTGTACATAAGAAATATACTTTTATGTCTAAGCTGAAAAGATATAATGTACGCTTGTAAAAAAAACATCAAAAATAAAATCCAAAATTTCAATTTCAAAAAAACATTATAGTCAATGTCAAAAAATAAAAATACAAAAACACCTATAACAATCAAAACGCACCAATATAAGATCACTTTCCACCATTTTTTAAAAGTTGTAGAAGCTCCGACTTCTCTCAATTGACGACTAAATATGCTAGTTCTAAATGCATGTAAAACCAGTATTGGAGAACTTGCTAAGTAACAAAATGCAAGTCCTATTAAAGCAAAAAGCCATAAGTGAGAGACATTAAACTCTTTAGTTCCGAAGTTAATCATACTAGAGAAAAAAGGATGAAGCAGACTTGACTTATTACTGGCTATAGCAATTACAACAATTGTCCCTACTATCGTACCAACAAAATATCTAACGAGATAAAATTCCCACCATCTTGGATTTGTAACATTTCCCATTTATATCTCCTCCGTTCTCTAAGTTAACTTCCCATAACATTCCTATATTCATGAACGTACGCATGTCCGCAGCGTGAATATAGGAATGTTAGATGATGTTCCTGACTTTTGACTTTACTCTCAATCAATATTTATTTATTAATTTAATCGTGCGTTTCTCATATCTTTCTATAATTCTTTCAATATTAAAGACATGCTCTCCTGATGAAGTAACACTGTATCCTTTCTCTTCTAATCTCTTAAACAACCATGTTAAACCCTCGCTTCCTTTCCCATAATGCCCTTTATTAAATTCATATAAAAATTCATTTAATTCACTATCATTTGTACTTATTTCAAAAAATATTTCTTGAGATTTATTTTTTTTTGCCTGCAACCTATAAATAAGGCATGGGACTATTATTGTTGCCATACATGATACTCCAGCAATAACAAGTTCAATACATCCGTTATTAATACTTTTGATTTGCGCTCTATTTCTGAATTCTCTCAGCAAATAATTATTTCTTGTCATAATGAAATTTTGACTTGAGGATAAAAAGTTCTCATCAATAAGCGAAAATCTTTCGTTTTGCATCAATTCACTAAAAACAATCAATTGATATAAGTCCGTAGAAAAATACCCTAATTCATACAATGTATTATTACCAAAATTAAAATTTAAGTTTTAATTCATATGTTCCCACGATAATTTATCGTATCTATCGCTTTTAAGGAATTTCATCTAACGCTCCTGTATTTACAACTCAGCGTATACTGAGTGTCTGGTGAATGCCCGATCCAGGACGAATGTCCGCAGCGTAAATATTATTTTAGATGATGGTCACGACTTCTTTAATTACTATAGAGGCAAGTAATTTATCATTTTTCCAGTTTCTATTTCTCTGAATAAAATTTTTTCTGAGAACTAGAAAGACAATCCCACATTTGCTTCACTTTAAAATCTGCTAATTCAAGAAGTTGATCTTTATCCTTCTTTTTTTTAATAGTCAATTTAAAATGGGGCTTTATATGATTTATTTTGTGCTTCTCCAACCTCCAAATTAATGTTGAAAGCTGTTTTGGAGTAAAAGCTCCATTATCTTTAAAGTATTTAATAAAACTTTCAATATCAAATTCATTATCAACTTTTGAGAGGCTTACTAAGGAATTAATTACACTTTTTACTTTTGCTTCGGTTACTAGTTTGTTTTTATCTTTATTCACTTTCTTTTTTGCTTTCTCTGAAGAAAGTAGCATCCCATTATTATCAAGCACTCCAATCTCAAATCTGTTGATACATTCTGACCCTATTTGAAGCGTATTTGAATTAATTGTATTTACAATTTCAAATTGATATCTAATGTGTGGATGATCACATAATTCACATGTTTCTTCTGCAATTTCAACATCATACATATCACCTTCATAAACCCATTCTTTTAAAGCCTTTAGCACATCAATCTGTTCTTTACTTACAGGGAGGATATTATTTTTTACTCTTTCAAGCCAAGTTGAATTCATCCTTTAATCACCTTTCCTTAAAAATGTTCTTCGTGGCTTTTATATAATGTTCCTGTATTCACGACCTGACGTATGTCAGGTGTCTGGCGAATGCCAGACCAAGGACGAATGTCCGCAGCATGAATATTATGTTAGGCGAGGTTATTGCCTTCTTGGGAAACTTTCGATTTGTCTTGCTCTTTTAGAAATCCATATAACGCTGAAATATATGTTGAGATGGTTATTTGAGCACCTTTTCCATTCTGATTCATATGTATCCCTAAGTCTCCTATGATTTTATCCTTTATTCCTTTATTTGCAATTATTTCGTTCAGCTCTTCAACCCTGTCTTCAAGTCCAAAATTTTTCATTTCCTTCATTACTTCGTCTCTAAAATTCTCATACCAATTTTGCTTTTCTGTCCATATTAAGAATGCTTCTACCGATCTAGTATTTGGAGCTTTATCATGACAATCCCTGCACATTAAAAACAAATTTGAGGGTTCGTCAGTACCGTCGAATTGCTTGGCAATAATATGGCATCTTTGTAAAGGGACATTATCCCAATTCTTAATTATTTCTTCCCTAGTTGCATGAGGTTTCTTTATATCATATTTATTATCCCAAAATCTTCCACACGCCCAACAACACGGCTCTCCCCAATCAATTCCCTTCTCAGCTAACCAATTCATCCAATATTCAAATATCTTTGATTTCGAAGGTATGCCCATCTTAAACTATCAGTCCTTTCATTTAATCGATTAAAATAATTCCTCCTAATGTTTGGCATTCCTGACGCTCAAGCGGCTTAAAAACCGTAGGCTTGAGTCGTCAGACTTAACCGCTTGAATGTGTCGAAGGATAGGATTCCACCTCTCTGAAATTGTCTTTAGCGACCAAGGAGCCAATGCGACGATGTGGAATGTCCTGTTATGCGTAGTTACTTTCATCTTTGACATACTTACATTAATCAATTTGCCTCAAAGCATTATCAACAATCATGGAAGTTCTTATATAATCTTTTATTAAATAATTATGAATGTAAAACTTGTTTATATGGACTGCTTCATTTCTAATCTTCCTTAGATCTTCAATAATTTTATATAATTCTTTATTAATTGCTCCTATCATTGATAATTCCTTAAGTATCATTTGAGGAGTTTTATTTGCGCTATCATGTAGCTTCGTTTGAGATAATCTTATTAGTTGTTCTTCTACAATTAGCCAAGATTCAATTATTGCTGATCTAGGTGAGGTTTTGGTTAATTCAAATAGATAAGCAAATTTTTCAGATATCACTGGATTCGCAAAACTCGTTCCTATAGGTTCTACTAGGGTTTCAACATTCTCTTCTATGGATTCCATTGTTTTCTCGAAACTCACTTCAAAGTCTTTATATTTTAAATTACGTAACGCAGGAATTAATTCTTTTAGTTGGTTCTTTAATAGAAAGATAACTGTAATGACACAAAGAGGCCACACAACCGCATCTATTAATGAAGATACAAACTCTAACCAATTCATTATTCTTTCTCCTCATCTTTAAATTAATTTCGCATAACGTTCCTGTATTCACGACCCGACGTATGTCGGATGTCCGGCGAATGCCGGGCCAAGGGCGTATGCCCACAGCGTGAATATTATGTTATGTGATGCCACTCTCTTCTTCGAATTACTCCGACATTTCTTTGACTGCATCCACTATCAGTGAGACGAATCCCAATTCATCATTCTTGTTTCGGTGATCAAATTGAAAAGATCTATAAATGAAACCATCTTCAGGATTCCAGTCATTAAAATGAAACTCTCCACTTTCGTCACAGTATTCCAGTAATTTAATCTTGAATCCTGCTTCTTCGAACATGCTTGTAATTGTCTTATAATTATGTACGATCTTATGACTTGCAGCTGGATGTTCTTTTGGACCGGGTCCACCGATCTGAACAATATTCTGGTACTCTTCATTCCTAAAAAAAGCATCCGGAACTGCACATCGAATATATCCTTCTGGTTCAAGAAAATCATAACAAATCTTTGCTGCTTCCACGCCTTCTTCGTAAGACAAATGTTCCCATACATGTTCTGCAAGGATGGTTCTAATCTTTTTCGACTTAAAGCTTTCTTCCCAATCAGCTCGATCCAGTAGATTCAATTCTTCTTCTTGAGTTTGAATCCAGTCTGGATAGGCTTGTGAAGATGCTCCTATTATGATTTTAAGAGGCTTTGAACATTCATTTTCACTCATTTTTATCATTTTATTATTCCTTTGCTTTCGAGTGGTTTCACATAACGTTCCTGTATTCACGAACCCCGAAGGGGTTGTCTGCTGAAATCCCTCCTCGAATTCCTTCCCGCAGACCAAGGCTCCAACGGAGCCGTTGCTTGAATATTATGTTAGGCGATGCTGCAATGAATCACTTACAAAAATCTTCCAAGTAGTGTCTACTTACCTTGTTAGAAAAATCAATGAAGGTCTCTATAGATTCTTTAATACTTATTATTAATTCTGATATGGGCAACTCTTGTCCTAATCTGATCTCATTAGACGAAAACAATGAATTTAATAAAATTGTATTCCTTACGTGCTCTGCAAACAAGAACCTTTGGTCGTTCTCTTCGTAAAATATAATTTCATTGCTCAACGCTTCTAATGCTTCTGATAGTTCGTTCCTTTGAGGTTTGGAGTAATGATAAGTTATGTTTCTTGCGTTTGTTAATTTTTGCAATAAATCTGCCTTTGCACCGTTTCTAAATAGAAGTTTAAGAGACATATACATCTGGATTAACTGCTCGGGTAAAGAATTAATATATGTCCTTATTTCTGCTAATTTTTCAGACTCCTCTAGATAGAAAATAGCCTCTCTTAGGGAAGCAGTGAGAATTTTAAGGATAGATGGTGCTTCTGAAATCAAGTCCGAAAGCACGTCTGAAGATTTGAATAACTTTTTCTTTAGAAAGAGAAAATCATTATGTATGACTGCCAATCCAACTACCCACTTAGCAACATCATTATCACTTGGAAAAACCTCGTTCATGCGGATAATAGCATACTCCATTAATATACTCCTCTTTATTATTATCTACTACGAAGTTTCGCCTAACATCTAATTTATGTACTTCGTAAATACCACACATCCTGTATGATATGTGAACTACGTATATGATAACCTATGGTGTAGTATTTGCGAAGAAGAATTTGGTGAAAAAGGGAGATTTATTAAAGCATTCAATCTTCCAAATCCATCCGATCCAGCGGGCTTTGAATACGCTGAATATTTTTCGTACTAACATGCGTATATCGCTGAGTTGTACGTGCACTCGTATGACCAAGTAACTCCTGAATGTAGCGCAGGTCTGTCCCGTTTTCCAGCAAATGAGTGGCGAAGGAGTGTCTCAGCGCATGAATACTTACTTTTTTCATAATTCCTGCGCGTTGTCTAGCTTCTTCAAAAACCTTCTGTACGCTCCGCTCAGTAAGATGTCGATCAGAAGATTGGCCCGGAAATAGCCAACGATTGGGTCTGTATTCATCTATGTATTTCTGTACCATATCCCAGGCGAGACTTGAAAGAAGCGTTCTCCGATCCTTTTGACCCTTCCCCTGTCTCACAATAAGTGTCTGCCTTTCAATATCGAGATCGCTGCAACGCAGACGCACAACTTCACCTACACGAAGCCCGGAAGAATAGGTCAGGAACAGAATTGCTTTATGTTTAGGGTTGGTCACGGATTTGAGCAATTGAGCAACTTCTTTCTGAGACAACACTTGTGGAAGCTTGGTCTGCTTTTTGGGACGAATATACTGAATTTCAGTAGGGTGATGGAGCACATGTTTGCAATAGAAACGTATAGCGCTAATGGTCTGATTCACGCTTGAATGGGAGATTCCTCGCTCAAGCAAACCCAAGCAATATCTCTGAACATTGGAAGTAGTGACATCCTTATTTTTAAGGCTAAGGCTGTTTAGAAAACGCTCGACCTGATTACAATACGCTTTGATCGTTTTGCGACTATATCCTCGTAACTTTAGTGCCTTCTGTAACGGTTCTTTGCTCCACTGGTTGTTTCCCCTATTAGCTTTCCATTGCTGCAGTTCTTCATTGTCAACCCACAACTCCGGGGTAATCTGAACTTCATCTGAATCAAACTGGCTCGTAAACTCCTGGATGGCCGCAATAGTGTAGGGTATGATCCACATTTTCTGTTTGGGTTCCCACTTTCTGCCCGTAATCTGGCGAATGCGCTGAATATATGCAGGGTTATAGGGACAACGAATATGCAATGAATGAGTAGAACCTTTAGTTATGGTGATCTTCTTTTCCGTTGTAGTATCATCGTTCATAGGAAACTCTCCTTTGTTTGAGTCTATGTCATTCTCCGCAATTTTGAAAAACAAAAAAGGAAGGATTTCTGCATCCCAAATAGGGAATCAGATGACCTTCCGATGCTTTCGGAACATATATGATCTTTAAAAGTAAAGATGGGCACAGCCAGTGCAATAAAAAACTGCCACTCCATGTAGCTTCAACAAAGCATACCTACTGTCAATTTGTCTCATGGATAACAGTAGACGATTGAACCCGCAGGTATGTCGTCTGGGGATATACTTTTACCCAAACATATACCGATATTTTTTTTACCGGCTATAGAATGATTAATTTGAGTAGAAACAACTTCAAATATTTGCTCTTCCCCATCCGTTTTTTTGATAATAATCTGTTTACCGATCATCTCTTTGATTGTTGAAGGAAGTAGTTCATCCAACTCTTCATTAGCCCCCATAACGATGGTTCCGAATTCCGGAGTATCGAAGACTAAGCCAACGCCAAACAGCATTTTAGTTTCCATTGTATGGCCTCCTTATCTGTGATCTATGAATAGCTCGCCTTTGACATCTCGCACTCTGAGATCGGCATTATGAAGCCTGACTATCGCATCTCTCAATAAAGCATATCGTTCAGTAGAATTGAGTTCAGGAGCAAACCTTGCTGCGCGGATACTTGCCTGAGCTTCATCAAGAGCATAGTTTCTTTTGATGACTTCAGGAGGAAGATCATAAAGTGGGAACGATCTGCCTGCGATAGAAGCCTCATAGTGCCCAATAATCTCGTGAGCTAGTGTAGCATTCATTGAAATGCGTGTATTCGCACTCAAAGTCCCTACTCCCGGGGCTGCTGCTGGTAAGACATCCGTATTGATGACCAAGCGATTATACATCATGCCTGTATTCCAGGTATCATAATAACCAGGTTGTGCGATTAAGATATTTTCTTCGGGGAAATCAAGCTTGTTCAAGTAACTCTTTATCTCAATCTTTTGGTTATCCGTCAGCGGAAGCTCATTGCGTTGTCCGTCACTTAAAATCTGTCTAAAATCCACTGCGCCCTCATATTTAACAGAGGTATCGATATGCAGCTTTGGTTTGAAAACAGAGCTTACCCCTAATACCATACCACCTGTACCAAGTATACTTGCCCAATGTTCACTTGACCAAGCATCTGTAGGCAAAACGGCTTCCCTAATCGTTCCATGGACTCCAAATGTCAACCAGTTCAGTGTGTCTTGAGGCGACTCTAAAGCTTTGTCAGCTCGATCAACATACCCGTTTACGAGTCCACTTGGAATACCAAATGTCCAGTAATCCAGAAATCCGCCTACACTATCATATCTCTTCTGATATCGGTCATCTGCCGATTGTATAAATGCTTGTCCTAGCTCTTTTAAACTATCTACAGACTTCTCAACTGCATTCCGATCGTCTACACCTTCCTGTGGGCCACAAGCATTCGGTGGTGGTGGTAAACAGTTTATGTCTACTTGCTCTTCCGACCCGTGATCAGCTTGGAGAAATCGTTCTCCATGGTTATGTAACACAGTTGATATTGAACTCATAAGTGTGACAACTTCAGTCATAACAATCTGTGACTTCTTGAAATCATAGTAGAACCTTTCTCTAGTACTCCCATCCCAGTTCGCTTCAATATCAGTCATACTTCGCAGAAGACTTTCATTCATGTGTTGAAGAGTAGTATAAGCTGTAGAGAACTGTTTACTAATTGCGAAAAGTTGCTCTGGCGTAACCATAATTCTCGTCATAGAATACCTCACACCTACTAAAGAAATATTTAGTTTCTGAATTCAGGGAATATCTGGATTTTACCGTTCATTTATTAACTGTGTCAAATACCTGTAGCAATAAGCCAGTGAGAGATCTAAACTAGAGCCCTGATCATTTTTGTTGTTACCTTTGACTTTGTTTATATACTTGTCCAACTAATTTAAAGACAGCAGGTCCCGATAAGGAACTGCTGCCTTTATGTCTTTGTAATTGACCTCACTTAATATCACTTATATATAGGAGTCATCCGCAAGCCTTTGTAATGTTTGAAATATCTATATTTAGCTTCTGCCCTTCTAAACATACAAATTCCATCCCACAATAAAAGCAGCCAAGATAGCAGCCGAGATACCAGACATGATGTACATCAGCTTTTGCTTTTTGCTGTAACTGTTCTTCCACAGTTTGTACATAAGTAAGCCAAGATACGCGACTGCTAGAACCACATATAGTAGATTAAACATTAAATTGATCCTTAACGAAGAATAAGCGGGATAATTCGGAAAACTAATCTTCGTTTGTAGGATGAAAAGATTAAGAAGGAGTGCCACACCTGCAAAGTTAATTGCAAGATAATATTTATTAGAATTTTTCGTAGGCTTTCCTCGTTTATCTCGTTTGTTAAGAAGCTTCCGGATCACATAGCCGATCAAAGCGATTAAAGTGAAAATGGCAGCAAGCACAGCAGGAATAAAAGATATTTTAATCAAGTTCACCTTTACATTCGATACAGGCAAATAATCAATGTAAGGAGTGACGGAAATTTTCTCAACAAGGCCATTATGCTCGACAACATTATAAGACTTTGCTAAATCAGCTTTTGTGAATTTCCTTATATCAAGGACCGTAAATAAATTAGTAAATCTAGATGCTGCCCGTCGTGCGGATTGAAAATATCCTCCCCCCTCCGAAGTAACTCTATTAGAATTGACGTTATCACCGAAAATCTCTTTAATAAGTCCATAATAATAAATTTCCTCAAAAGACTGGTTTGTCATAACTACCATCCCAAATTTAGTTTCGGGATCAAAGACAAGTTTACTGGAGAATCCTTTCAAATTCCCCTCGTGCATCAGCGTAGGCACCCAGTATTCCATCTCAACGAACCCATGCGCAAATCGCGGAGTAGAGGTCCCGTCATAATAGAGACTTGTTGATAACATTTCGTTTAACGTATCCCTGTTCTTAAATAATACATTGCTATCATCTACTGGCATCAGCGCTGCAAGGAATTTGCCTAAATCTTCTGCTGTCCCAATCGCTGCCCCTGTAGGATAAAACGTTACGTATACTCTGTTCTGAGGGATCAGTTTCAAATCTTTCGTATACCCTTCAATCTCATTCCTTCTTTGTACTAGGTCTGGATGATCTTGCCCCGTTGGATGAATCGAAGTGTCGTTCATATGAAGTGGTTCGAAAATATGTTGATCGACATATTCATAAAACGGTTGGCCACTTATCACTTCCACGATGTAACCGGCTAGACCAACGCCATAGTTCGAATAACCTACTATGCTATTCGGTTTATAGATCTGTTTCGGCTCATTTTTACGCAGCGTTTCTCCTAATTCTAACGTTTCATCCTCGGAGTAATAAAACACCTCGGCCGCTGTCTGATCTTCCCAACCCGCATTGTGATGCATCAGATTCATTAGCGTAATCGGATCATCATATTTCAGCTTTTTGAAAAATCCCTCTGGCAGATATTCTTGGATATCCGTCTCCAAATCAAGCTTTCCTTGTTCGACAAGTTGCATCACACTCGTATAGACCAACAGTTTCGAGATGGAAGCCCATTCAAACACAGTAGAGGTATCCGCCTTTCGCTGCTTCTCAATATCCGCGTAACCATATGCCTTATTCACAATGGTTTCACCATCTTTAATAGCCACAACCGAAACGGCAGCGGTATACTTCTCATACGAGGCAACATAAGCATCAATCGTTTCCTCTAACTTGGATAAAGGAATCCTGGATGGTGTAGTCTCAACCTGTTTCTCTTCAGCGTGGGCAGGTACCGCTATTGTCATAATGATAAATATGAATGACAGAACACAAGCGATTACTTTGTTTACCGTGTGATGTCTAAGATTCATCTGCATAGCTTCTCTCCTTTTATATTAAATGTTAATTACATCTCTTGTTTTCGAGTATGCGTTTTCAAAAGAGTCCACATGACTCTAAATTATTTTCAAATGCAATTACACTACATACAGGAGAGAGGTCGGAGAATTTCACCTTTCCAATTAACAATGTTTATTTCTTTATCTTTCAAGAGACACCAATCAATAATTTCTCCTATCAACTTTGGCGTGATGATCTCATCCCTCCATTGCGGTGTTAGTACTCTTCTGTATCCTACATATTCTGTTGTCCAACCTTCGAATTCTTCTCCGATGATGACTATAAATGGGGGCTTGATCTTAATACTGTTTTGTCCCACTTCATAAGTGACGATTAACTTCTTATCCTCAGAAACGATATGTAATTTGATTATTCCTTCATCGTCAATATCCGGTTCAACATACCAATAAAATAATCGTTTGGATCGAACGATTTTACGTTTATATTTTTTTCTTACGCCCATAGCTCACCTCACATATTCCTTTTTCTCTGTATGCAGTACTTCAACAGTTTGCCCATCCACATGAACACTTCATTATCCGATGTTGATGGGCCTTATGATTCATTCATTTTATTGCTTGGTTATTCTTTCTTTATTGCCTAATATGACTTCATGAATTTCATCATATAATTGTAAATCTATGAATTCTTCATGAATCCATAGTCCTTCCTCAACATCTCCTCCCCCCATACCTCCACTAATCCCATCACCAGGAAAGAGTTTTTCGTAAAATAGTCCTTGGCCCTCTCCCTCATTACAGTCCCATGCAATGGTATCTAAATCTTTTAATAGAGTATGTAATGTCTCCTCACTGCAATTTACTAATTTCATAGGGCAAGACAAGTAGATTTGTCCTCCATCATCACCTTCCATAATTACATATGCATCTGGAGTATCTAGAGCTTTCTTAAAACTGTCTATAAATTGATTGTTCGGTTGTCCATTTGCTTCATTAAGGATATGTCGAATAGGGCTATGGTGCTCTGGAATTACAGCCATCTCATTGTTTTCATCTTTTTTTCTTTCCAAAAGATACACCTCTTTGTTTGATATGTTTTCTTGGAGATATCTCAAATTAGTTATTTACTCCATAAACTCTTAATATCTTCTACTATAGTTTTTGAAATATGTTTGGATGAATCCTGCGGATACAACCATACTGTTACGATAAGAGTTAAACATATTGTTAATCCTAGAATAACTCGCCCAACAACTCTAAATTTGGTGTATCTAAGCGGATAATAAACTAAACTAGATAAGATCAGAATAATCATACCATTCACCAAAAAGGTCATGGGCAAGCTTATAATCCTGCCCTCCAACTCTTTTAATACAATTGCACATAACCTTTGGTGTTTACGAGCCCGAGAACCCTAACTGACCAGTAATTATTATTCTTGCTTCCATTGATGTGATTCGTGTAGTTTACCAGTTTCATAAAAATACTTTAGCACTTCAAGCATGGGTATTAGTTCTATACAAATGTTATCGCAATAATTTCCCAACTGACCACCAATAACTAGAGAAATCTCACTATTTCCCTTCTTATCGTTCATGAGCGTATATATATGTTCATCCATTGTAATAGACACTACAAAATATTCCGGTCCGCCTCCAACTAATGCTGAACCTGTGTCTGATACCTCAAAAAAAACTAATGTAAATTTATCTCCATCGAGTTTTCTCAAAAAACATAAACTGTCTGCCCATGTAGGGTTCATAACGATCTCTTCCTTAAATGTGGTCCCATTCCGTTCATCAATGCTAATAGAGTTTATCATTTTTTCCTTTTATCCTTTTTAAATCATTTTATTGGTTTAGATCCTCCACCTTAAATGCTTCACTACAGTTGAGTTATCTTGCCACTGAATAGGTGTACCATTGATGATCTGCACCAACACATCCAGACACCTATGCCATCCTGCGGCGGTATTCACTGCCCATGAATCATCGTTAAACGTATGGGTAAAAATCATTCGACAGCCTTTATCTTCTGCCTTCAATGAAATGTTAACCAGATCATCAACTTCACGGAAACCAAATACATATGGCTGCTCTAGCTCAGTAATAGTCCCCTCATATGTCGTTCCTTCACCATCATCAAAGGCAATCTTGCCACCCAGTCTGAGTTCCATCTCTCCTGTTGCGAAAGGATACCATTGGGCGAAGGAACTAGGCTTCGTGATCACAAGGAAAACATCTTCTGGATTTTGATGAAAAGATCGTTCAAACCTCAAAACATACCGACCGTTTGACTCATGTAATGTACCATATTCACTCATCATCAGATCCTCCTTCTTTCATCAGACATATCCATCTTCAGGTTCACGAACATCAAAACCCAACACTTTTGACGCTTCCAACTTAAATGTTTCTATCCAAGACGTCCATACATCGCTATCCATCTGTGCATAAAATGATAATCCACTTGGCTCATCGGATGTTTCAATGAAAACATCATCCCCTTCAGTGCCAAACCAATATGGAATTCCACTTTTATAACCAATCCAGCCTGGCATACTCTCATATACTTTAGAAACTTTATTCCATACCTCATCAGGCAGGTCATACCTTATATTTAGGTTGCAATTATGAGAGTTTATGTTGTTCATTTACATTCTCTCCTTCTACCTTAGACGTATCTCAAAATTCATCCTCTATTTTTATGTAAAGTACTACAACTCTTCCACCACTTGCTCAACATTGTATCTCTTGGTCCTTATACACTTTTTTCGTTATCATTTTTGTATATTTTAATCTCGTGATTTCAATCAGGTCATTTGGCTGCATCATATTCAGAATAGGACTATCTTTGATTAAAACTTTGCTATCACCTCGTCCCAATCCTTTGACTATAATGATATTTTTATTCTTCTTCACATCTACAATTTGTCCGATCGTTATGAACTGCTCTTGTTTCTTGAGATCAAGGTATGTTAAAAGTCCAAGTATACAAAGTATAATGCAGCCAAACATATATCCTACAGTTGTCCAAACAGGAGGATGATATGCTAAGTATCTAGTAGCTGCTTGAATTCCAATTAAAAAAATAAATAAAACGATGAGTAGCAATTGCATTTTTAATTTCCCTTTAGCTTTTTCGTTCATTGCTTCTCCTTCTAAGTAGATTTCACCATAGCCGTTATTTCAAAATTCACTTACGTAACTCTAGTAACTTCAAGTCAATAATAAAGTTTTGTTGTTTCAGAATATCCAACCCGAGAAGACCTTTATGATCTTTAGGCAATATGCCTACATCGATCTCTATATTCTCAATATAGTTTGTGCCTATTACAATCCTATCCATGATTTTTGTGTAGAAAGGAATACTCCCTCCAATCCCGTATGCTTCAAAAATCGAATCCCCTGTTTCATAAGTCACGCCGATTTCCTCTAAAATATCAGGACTAATGATCGTATGTGAAGATCCAGTGTCTATAATAACATCGTCTATTATCAGTGTTCTTCCTCTAAATGTAACGGTAAGTGACGTTGTAATTAGCTGTCCATCATAGTTAATTTTCATTCGTATTACGTCTCACTCTCATTAATGGATCTTTACGGAGATGAATCACAAAGTCTTGATTCGAAGTATGATATACAACGTTACCAGGCTCTACTCGAAAAAACTCTTTATTCGCATCTTGTTCTGATACGGTACGAATTGGTGCAACTTCATCTACAATTTTTTTGTTATCTTCCTCATGATAATGAATGATAGAAACCAGAACAAATTGGTCTGGGAACAGTTCTCTAACCTCTTGCCATTTCATGTGTTTTACCTCCTGTTATTCGTATTGGTTCAACTTTCTATTATTTTAACATATACCCTTACTTCATATATCATTCCTGTATTCATAACACCCAACCTAGTCCAATGTATCCTCACTCAAGTATGTAACATGTACAAAGAAACCGTCTCCTTTGG
The DNA here is from genome assembly GCF_001570725.1 of Paenibacillus amylolyticus. Taxonomy (GTDB): domain Bacteria; phylum Bacillota; class Bacilli; order Paenibacillales; family Paenibacillaceae; genus Paenibacillus; species Paenibacillus amylolyticus_A. Next base: position 455,933 of record NZ_BCNV01000001.1, on the reverse strand, counting down.
TAAATGGTTGCTCTCACTTCCATTTACTACGGAACGGTTTCTTTTGTTTTTCCCTCATGAAAAAGCTACCTGCTCAAGCCAACAACGCCTGCTCGATCTGATCCACAATGCCATTGATGCCTTTTGGTCCATAACAACCAATCCATGTCGCGGCATCTACGGAGTGTATTTGCTGTCGCTCATCCGTATCAAGCATCCCCCAGACACGTTGCTCGGTCGCAGATATACCCTCCTGCATGATCTCATTGCTAAGCAGAAAGTAGTGGCTCGCCTGCACAGCCGGTAGTCTCTCAACTGAAATATGATAGGCCGTGTCGGTGGTATCTGCTACAAATAACGGGACAGGCAGACCCAGATCACGGTACAGCACAGAACCTGTGCGGTGAGAGGCAGAATGTACGCGAACCAGAGAATCCAGTGGACGAATCAGTGCCACGCTCTTACCTGCCAGTACTGGAGCAAGTTCTTCAGAAAGCAATGTAGTTCGTCGGTGATAATCCGCAAGTATACGTTTGGCCTCTGCTCGCTTACCAGTTAATTCACCGAACAGGCCAAGAATGTTCTGCCAGCTCTCATTGCGCTTAAACATAAGAACTGGAGCGACCCGGCTGAGCCGTTCATAGTACTGATCATGTACCTCGGTGCAAATAATCAGATCCGGTGACAATCGTTCTACCGCAAGCAGATTAGGGTACTCATATGTTCCGAGTATCTCGGTACCCTGAAGTCCCGCCCTGATATATTGCGGGAAATGGAACGTTCCACTTCCCAATCCCACACTTCCTGCTGGAGACAATCCAAGCGCAAGCAAATGATCTGCATATTGCACATCAAGTACGGCAATTCGCTGTGGAGAACGGATGACAGGATATTCACCTCGCATATGGCATATCACTGGACCTTGGTCCGACTCGTACGAAGAAGCCATGCGATTCCGCAGCAAGGATTGAGCATAATTTGCATCTGTTTCCTTAGCGGCATCAAGCCGATAACGCAGCGGAGGGACGCCATAATATTTCTTAAATGCCCTACTGAAATAATACATATCGCGATAGCCCATCTTGTCAGCTATTTCTCCAATGGACGCATCCGTATGATGCAGCATCCGCGATGCATTTTCCATCCGTAGCTGGATGACGTATTCCATCGGTCCAAGCTGCTTCTCTTGTTTGAATCGTCGCTGTAACTGCCTTACGCTGCATCCGGCAAGGGCTGCCAGCTCCTTAAGCTCCAGATTCTGGCGATAATGCGATGATATATATGACACGACTACATCCACCAAGTCGGACTCTGCTCCGCCTTGACCACGTTCGTACTCCATGATCAGTTCATAGATCATCCCCTGGAGCAACGCATGGGCATGAAACCGTTCCAGTCCTTCGCCACGACGCCATTTGCCAACGATTTTTTCCGCATTCTGGATCCATTCTGCCTGAGTCACAGGGTTCTGAATAAACGAATTTTGCAGCGGATGTTTGCGATACGAGGGCATGGCATGGGAGGCTCCTTCCATGGAAGAAGCCTCGTACATGATTACGATATAATAAAGTTCGTCTGATCTGGCCGTCAGCGTAAAGGATGCTCCCTTCACCACATGACAGGCAAAAGAAGCTCCAATGTGGCAACCCTCGCCATCCATTGCAAGCTCCCCTTCGCCTCCATATGCCAACAGCAGCACATTTGAAGTTAAATCCGTTTCGTGTAAAACGCTGCCTGTCTGCAAAGTACCGCTATACCCGTCAAGCATCTTGATCGTTGTATCACTCCATAGACTTGTCTGTTCTTGCAGCGGCATTTCTCTCATCTCCTGACAATAGCAAAGGTAAAATTCTTGCTGTTGTCATTTTAGTTGAGATTCTTTCTCATTGTCAATTTTCGGACATTTGAGACAATATTCGCCTGACATCTGGTAATAGAAACAACAGGTGATCCGCTCGCTTTTGGCAACATGCACATTGTCCTTACAATCGGTGAAGCGGGTTAACGGATTCTTCCTCTCACCAAACACCTTCCCGGATGCCACCTGCGTCAGATAGGAAAAGTCCTCTTGAATGATCTTACTTTCCTGCTCTGTCTCGGCTTCATCAGGAGCGAATAGTCGGCCGATACGTACCATGATATTCTCCCAGAGAATACTCATCGAAAGAGGTGCAATCGCAGCAAGTGTCTTTAACAGAGGTGTAAGCTGTACCGCAAACATGCTCTGGACTGCCTTTTCCCGCCATACGCTCCTGTCTCCAGTCAGTTCTTCAGCCTGAAGCCCATTCACCGCTAGAAAAGGAAATCGTGTGCCGCCCTCATGATCTGAGAGCGCCGGATGATAGAGAAAGCTGTTCTCCAGCTGAAAGGTTACATGCTGATGATGAAACGTCATCGCGGTCACGAGCGGAGTCGTCCATAGATAGCCAAGCCTCTTGGCTAACATGGAGGCAGCGATTTTCATGTCAGGCGCATCGATATAGTTCTGAAACCAGCTGATATACTCTCGACACGCCTCTTCGTCATGCAACTCACTCAAAGCAATGGTACGGACACTATGTTCAGGCGGCTCACCAAGCAAAATCGAATGATCCTCTACCGTCTCTTTCCATAAGTCTGTCGAGAGATATCGGTTCATATTAGTTCGATCCGAGCAGGGCTTCCGCTGCCTGATCTACAATCAGATTAATCGCAAGCGGTCCGTAGTATGCAATCCACAGTGTGGAGTTTACGTCATACGTGCGGTTATTTTTCACAGCATCAAGAGACTGCCATACCGGATTGTTCACCATCGCCTCAGCTTCTGCCGCAAACAGCTCATCCGACAGGACAAAATAACGATCTGCCCCAATGTCAGGCACTTTTTCCATCGAGATTTCTACGGAACCATCTTCATTAATCTCTTGTACCAGAGCAGGCATTTTTAGCCCCAAGTCATTGTACATAATACCGCCAATGCGATGCTCAATCCCGTGAACACGAATTCCTTCTTTTCGTGGACGAATGATCGCCACTGTTTCATCGCCAAGTTTCTCTGACAATTGTGCTTTCAGCCCGGCGATTTTCTCTTCATACGCTGTACGCACTTTCTCTGCCTCGTCCTGCTTGTCTGTAATTTGGGCAACCGTAGCTAACGTATCACGCCAGTCTTCGTAGAAATCGAGTACCAGAGTAGGGGCAATTTTGCTTACACTCTCATACTGTTTCTCCTGGAAGTCCGTCATGATAATCAGATCGGGGTCGAGTGCAACAATCGCTTCCAGGTTAGGCTCGTCCCGTGTACCCAGAACTTCGACTCCATTCGGCTGGTCACCCAGGTACTCTGGAAAATCGGTATTCCCTCCTGCTATAACACTTCCTGCTGGCTTCTCGCCAATCGCTAACATCTGATCCAAAAACTTAACATCGAGAATTGCAATCCTCTGTGGTTTTTCGTTTAGAGTGATGTCACCCTTCATACCCTTGATCGTTACAGGAAAAGCTCCGTCCGTCTGCGTTTCCGCATTCGCAGGTGTCTCCGCTGGCGTTGCCGCAGATTGCTTACCGCTATCTGTACCTGTTGCGGCACCGCAAGCCGTCAGGACTAGAATAAGGGCCATCATCAAGCCCATGAGTAATCGTGATTTGTGAGCAGTGTAGGCTTTGTTACCAGCCGTTTGCCCCTTTGTTCCTTGTTTCATTTGTAAATCCCCCTTATGTATACTGGTGATAATGATTTTCATTATCGAAATATAAAGAGAGTATATACGATCTCCGTATCGTGTTACCATGTACTTTTGCGACATTTCATCCGGACTAATGCGACATCGCGAGCCGCTTATCCGCCCTTGAACTTTTCTGCAATGTACGCTTGCAATCGGTAGATGTCTGAAAGAAGATCTTCTTCCTCCGGCGTATTTCCATACTCCCCTAGCCAGCGCGGTGTGCAGATATGCCACTCGTTAGACATGTATTGCTGTTCATCCCGGTAGGCTATCATGTGCTCCAAGAAATACGCCAAAGAGCCGAAGGATTGTTTACCAGTATCGTTGATGATGGATTGTGTTTGTTCAATAATCGCCTGTAACAAGTGTTGAATATGATCTTCAGGATTCATACCGTTCTCCCCCTTGTCCACCAAAGGTTTTATAAACAAAAAGGAAGGTCCTTCTCTACTCCATAGAGATCAGACAACCTTCCAATCTTCTTTTAAAGACATAAAACATAAACATGTATTAACACATCTAATATAGAACTTATCATTTCGAATCTACTCTGGATATTCTATTGATGCCTCGATCAATTTATCTTCTTCATCAAAAACGTTCAGCACTCTCTCAATGTCATGCATTTCATAACTTCTAACAACAATGAGTTGCTGCATATGAAGACCTGGTGGGTCTATGTCCGGTCGAGACAAGTTATTTAGCAAACGTTCTGGTGTATATAAGATGCTCCATCGTCTGGAACCATCTGTAAAGACCATCGTGATCTCTATCCAATTCCATTCTTCCGAGTTATCCGATCTTACCTCATCATCAAAACGCCAGCTTACCAGCCTTGGTCTTAAATTCATTTCTTTTACGATGTTTTTACCTCTCTTCTGCTTAACTTCTTAAATACCGAGTATTCCTGATCGGAATTCATATAACTTAATATCTTTTCCGCACATGCAGCTGAACTAAGCTCTTCCGTGTTCACTTCCAGATCATATTCATCATAGGAGTATATGTAGTCGAACTGGGAATGGGCAAGTCCAATCTCGCGATCTCCCCTGCTCTGCTCTCTTCTGGTGAGTTCTTCTTTGGAGCAATGCACGCCTACAAACAATATCGGATAATCCGATAGTAAATTATAAAAATCATTAAACCACTTGTCATTGCTGATCACCGTATCCACGATGACATTCAAACCCATTTCCGAAAACAGTTTAATGGTTGCACAGTACAACGAATTGATGGGGTCGAACAGGATATCTGTCATCACATGGTGTTCCACTTCTCTTGTTGGTTTCATATCTGGATATGTATTGTCGATAAACTGATCATAATTATGAAGAAATTGATCTACAGATAGATGGTGAAACGGAACCTCTCCCTGATTTTTCATTTCCATCGCGATGCTCGTCTTCCCCGAACTTGACGTTCCGTTCAAAAATATAATGAGTCCTCGTTCCATATCTATCACCCTTCTCTATAAAATTGGCATTAACTACGACTTGTAGTTCTCAATGATCGCTTGTTACATGTGTTGTACATGATCTTCTATACTCATGAGCGACTGCCGATGAATAGCTTATTTTGAGTCCAATGAAGGTTATAACCATAACGGTATAACTCAAAGTAAGGAAACAGACAGTCTTTCGCTTCTTGCAAACCTCGGTAGCGGGGCCACTGTAAGTAATAGGCTACCCAATAATCGCAAGCGATGGAATAATAAGCTTCGCTCAATATTTCGACAGCTTCGTTGTAATCTTTGCGTGAGCTGAGAAGCTCTCCAAGTGCTTCGTAAACAGACTCGTTATCTTCTTCATCCATGCCTTGAATCGCTCTTTGCTCTAACTTGTTAATCTCCCCTGCTGCCAGCACAACGACCTCCGTCAGACATGCCAAATCTTGTAATGCTTCCTTAGCGGCGTCCGCTACTTCGTCATCCTCTGTCACCATGGAGAATAGGCTCTTCAATCCTCCGATTAACTTCTCCCCCAGATCACGCAACGTCGCCTCAGAAGCCTCCTCATTTCCACCGTTGAAATAACCTGGCACGTATTCACCTGTGAAGTCCTCCGGATTCAGTATCTCATAGATTGGACGTATTCTGTCCAGATAACGCTGACCGTCTGGAATCGGCTCAAACACACGTTCAACCCCTGCCCCAGATGGCATAAACCACTGAAAAAATCCGTACAGATGGTCTGCCTCAACCTGCTCATCGTCCGCTGGCTTGAATTCTTCTCCGCCCATCTCTAATAAATAGCGACCATATACTTGTGGATCCATGATATATCTCCTCTACTCTCTCAGTCTAATTAAACTACCATTCTCTCCATTCTTCCGTAATATCTTCATGCCCTTCAATCTGTAATCCAGCTTGCCTAGCAGCCTTGTCGATAAAATCAGCCAATTCTTCACGTTCCATCGTTTCAATGAAATAATCATTGGCCTCATTCATTTCATTAAAGGCAACCACCACTTCTTCTACAGCCTTTATTATCTGCTCGGAATCTTTCTTTTCTTGTAATGCGATTAATTGGTTTATAAAGTGATCCAAAGCTTTATCAGACATGAGTAATCTCTCTTCTGTAAAAAGCTCATCTCCGCCTTCAATCATTCTTTCGTTCCATAATTGGGTTGGTTTCTCATGAAATAAGTTATGTAATGTCATTGGAATCTTCCCTTCCATATTTCCATAATCAAAGATATCTATATTCTAGCTGTATCCACGAATGCGTACAAGTGTTCTTATATATCATTTCCAGAGCCTTGTCACATTCTCCAATTCCATCTCGTTGAATTCTAATTGATAGATGTCCGGTTTCTTGGTTTGGTTCATAAAATCCAATCCGTAACTCGAATCAAAGTAATTCATCATCAATGTCATAACATGTCCATGGGTGCCAATAGCTACTTTTTCACCCTTATACTCTTCTAAAATATGTTTTAACACGTCCACTGCTCTATTCTGGCAAACCATGTTCGACTCGCCTCCTGGCAATGCATAATCAGGGTCATCAAACATTCTCTTCGAGGCAGGCTCGAACTCTTCATCGGTAATCATATCATCTGAAAAATGTCTTTCTCGCAGATCCTCCATGATCTGAATATTGATGTCCAACACTGTTGCCAACCCCTCCAAGGTTAGGACAGCTCGGGCATATGGACTTGAGATAATAGTATGTATTCCTTCGTCTTTTAACATTTCTGTTATTTTAGCTGCGTTCACCTTGCCCTCCAAGGTAAGTCCTCTGGTCCTTTCCGTTCCTTCCGTGTACGGTGACTCCGCATGCCTAACCATATACACAATGGTCTTCATAGGATTCTCCTTCAATTCTTCTGACTTATACAATTAAATTTACAATAATTTTCAGATATGTGTATAGTAGAAATACAGCAAAATTCTTGCAAAGAACTCAAATTCAATGAGAGGATGAGATCATGTCTTTTTTCAAAAATAAAATTGTACTATCCTCTGTATTGATATTCCTAGCTGTTTCCATTGGTACATTAGCATATATGAATGGTCAATCGAAACAAGGGGAGCCCATTCATAAAGTCGTCAACCTTTCGGGCAATTCCTTAACTTTTCATGCAATAGATAAGCTCGATGCGTTTGCTGAACTGATCGTCATTGGCTATGGCATAGAAGACTTTAGAGATCGAGAACATGTCATTACTGCATTTGATGATGGGACTATGCAATCCTTTCACACCAATACGAACATCAAGATTGAAAAGATATTAAAGAAACCTGAAGGTTTCCCTTCAGATCAGAACGAATTAACGATCATCGAGCCCGTTAGCCTGGATGGAGACGTTAAATATACAGCTGATGACTATGTAGAACTGCAGAAGGGTGATAAAAGTGTGCTTTTCTTGATGAAAAACTCCTTTGGTGATTATGGATTAATCAATGATAACTTAGGCAAATTCAGCCTTGAAGGGATAAGTCAATATAGTGTACCTCAATCCTCCACTTCTCAAGCGTTATCCAATTACGCGACATTTCGTAAATCTGTCATGAAGAAGTACCATTTGAATTGAGGCTTACGTCAAAGGATGAAGTTATCGATTTTTGTCTAAAATCATTGGGTATCAATTTAATCTCCACGTTTAGATGAATAGATTCAGGCAGATTCATTTGAGTAATATTCTCATAACCAATGAAGTAATAATGATTTTCGTCCAGTTCTATCAAACCACCACCTGTTGAGCCAGAAGTTGAAATCAAATTTCCGTCACGATAAAGCTCACAAGCAATGTTATACTCCGTCAAACTAAACCCTTTCACTTCATATCCAATCTTGATTTGATTTTCCGTATAATCAGCATTTCGTAAACTAATCGCACCACCATCCACCATTTGGGTCCGAACTGCAATATTTGCTTCGGGCATCTCTGGTTGTCTTAATAGATAGCCTACTTTTAGGTACCATATAACTCCTAATACAACTACAGCAAGTACAATTATAGCAATGATAAACTTCTTTTCTTTTTTTTCATAATCCTTACTCCTTACATCTGAAAACGGTCTTGGATCATCGATTAAATTCAGGTTTCACCTCATTATCCTAGAAATACATTGTTAATTATCTCTCGATCATAATCTAGAATCCAATCGTTATATTCTTTATAAATACCCATTAGTTCTTCCCTTGCTGCTGAAATAACATCGCAACCTCTATCATCATAGATATGAAATATCGTTTTCTTACTTATATTAATGAAATACACCCTATGATAAATCTTTGGCTTAATTCCAACATCATGATTACATATAGCTTTGATTAACTGAGTATATTTCAAGTCCTTAACTCTGCATTTAGTCCAGTACCTATACATGGTGTTTCTTGGATCTTGCATGCCATCTGGTTCACAATCCAAACCTGAAAATATCTCAAGGCTCAAGGCTCTAATCGGCCCTTTCTTCTTGATATATTTTCTGTACAGGTTCAATTTTTTCACTTTATGTTTAGGCTTATCTCCCAAATAAGCTTGAGTTATGAATAGGACTTCATCTTCCTGATCATGAAGAGCCTTAAATAATTCAAGTGATCGATGATAAACTTGTTCCATGTAATACTCCGTACTCATTCCAAACATCAGAGAAATGCCAAGTTCGAATCGTATTCCAACATCCCAATTATAAAAAAGCGGCGGTTCTAAGGTCAGGTTTGGAAAATGCTCAGCCAGGTATGTCTTCAGATCCATTCTGTGACCTCCATTATTTTCTCGGATTTCATCTAATTGATTCTCTAGCTCTCCATTTCATATCTTGTTTGAAGCTCTTTTACAAAAAAAGTTCGCCAGGTGATCAGGGATTTCCTCAACAGCCGAATAGGCCTCCAATTTCTCTTTAAAGATGGTTGCCAGTTTACTGGCCTGATTCGTTCTAATTCCATTGACCGTTAAACTTAATCTGGAGAAATCATTCATTAACAGATTATGAATGAATAGACGATCTCTGTCGAACACACTCAAATGACAAAACAAAAAAAGAAACCGTTCTTTGGTGAAATGGATGTACCACCCAACCATTGGATAGAGACGGTTTCTTTTTATAATCAATGTACTATGATTCAACTTTTCTTGCCTACTAATTCAACCACCCTGCTTCACGTATCGATTAACAGGCACCGAAAGTCCCAGATTTCCCCGCAGCGTATCATGCTCGTATTCCGTACGGAACAGTCCACGTTGTTGCAACACAGGCACGACCAACTCTACAAAAGCTTCCAGTCCATTCGGTACGGTCGGCAGGATAATGAATCCGTCCACAGCCCCCTCCTCGAACCATAGCTGCATCATGTCGACAATGGTTTCAGGTGTGCCAAAAAACGGGGATCGGGGCTGTGCAACATGTAACGCAACCTCGCGCAGTGTCGATCCTTGCTCCCGTGCTTCCCGCTTAATCTGATCCGTAAAACTTCGGAAGCCATTGGAACCAAAATCACCTAAATCCGGAAAAGGCTCATCCAGATCATATTGGGTAAAATCATGATAATCAAAGTAACGACTTAAATATTGAACCGCATCATCAACAGAGCCCAGATGGAGAACCTCATCATATTTACGCTGGGCTTCCTCTTCGGTATGTCCCACAATCGGTGCAATGCCCGGCAGAATCAGTATGTCTTCAGGCTTACGTCCGAAGGAGACCGCGCGCTGCTTCAGATCATCGTATACCACCTTGGCTTCCTCCAGCGATTGACCGTGCACAAATACAGCATCAGCCGTTTTTGCAGCAAAATCCCGGCCCGATTCTGACGCGCCTGCCTGGAAAATGACGGGATGCCCCTGCTTCGAACGCGCAATGTTCAGCGGACCGGCCACCTCGTAAAATTCGCCTTTATGATTCAGCTTGTGCAGCTTCTCCGGATCAAAGAACACACCGCTTTCCTTGTCCCGAATCAACGCATCGTCTTCCCAGGAGTCCCATAATCCCCGTGTCACCTCCACGTACTCTTCCGCCATACGATAGCGGGTTTCGTGGTCGGGATGGCCTCCCTTGTTAAAGTTGTCTGCTACACCTTCCGATGGCGAAGTCACCACATTCCACGCTGCGCGTCCACCGCTGAGATGATCCAGGGATGCAAACTGGCGAGCTACGGTAAACGGTTCGCTATAGGATGTGGAGAGTGTTCCTGCCAATCCAATGTCTCTGGTCGATGCGGCAAGAGCAGACAGGACGGTAAGTGGCTCAAAACGATTCAAAAAATGAGGGATAGACTGCTCTGTAATATGCAAGCCATCGGCAATAAATACAAAGTCAAGTTTGCCGGCCTCCGCCTGTCTAGCCTGCTGGATGTAAAAATCGATATTTATGCTTGCATCTGATGGCAGCTCGGGATGTCTCCAGCCCGAAACGCTGGAGCCGACGCCGTGCAGTGATGTTCCCAGCCTTAATTGACCCTCTCTCGACATTACGGTTCCCCTCTCAGTTAATGTAATCTCATTTTTATGTCCGTTCTATCTGCAAACGTTTTGTTCAAAGTGCTTCTGCTGCTGTCGGCTGCTTTGCATAACGATTTTCCGGCACAGGCAAACCCAGATGCCCCCGTAGCGTATCGAATTCATATTCCGTGCGAAACACACCGCGCTCCTGCAAAATCGGCACGACGTCATCCACAAAAATATTAAGATCCTCCGGTGTAATCGGGTGTACGATGAAGCCGTCGGCTGCTTTTGTCTCGAACCAATGCTGCAGCGTATCCGCTACCGTCTCGGCCGAGCCGATGAACGGAGAACGTGGGGCCACCGCTTCAAGAGCAACCTGCCGCAAAGTCTGTCCATGCTCGCGGGCTCTTGCTTTGATTCGGTCCGTGCCACTACGAAACGAGTTCTGACCGAGATCACCCAACTCCGGGAATGGCTCATCCAGTGCATACTGGTGAAAATCATGATGGTCAAAAAACCGGCCCAACACGTCCAGCGCTTCCTCAATCGGAGTCTGTCTCGCAGCCTCCTGATATCTCTGCTCCGCCTCTTCGTCGGTTTTCCCAATAATCGGAACAATGCCTACCATAATGGAAAGATCGTCTGCCGCGCGTCCTTCCTCCACGGTACGCCGCTTTACATCCTCATAGAATGCTCTTGCGTCCTCAATCGAGTTTTGCCCTGTAAAAACTGCATCTGCACCCTTCGCCGCAAGCTGTTTTCCAGGCTCCGACGATCCAGCCTGAAATACTACAGGTTGTCCCTGCTTCGTACGTGCAATGTTGAGTGGCCCCGCTACCTTAAAATGCTTACCTTCATGATTGACACGGTGCAGCTTGGCAGGATCAAAAAAGACGCCCGTCTCCTTGTTTCGCACAAAGGCGTCCGTCTCCCAGGAGTCCCACAAGCCGCGCACAACGTCCAAAAACTCCTCGGCAATCTCGTAACGCTCCCCGTGGGTCGGATGCGACGCTTTGCTATAGTTTGTTGCCGAGCCTTCTAACGGCGATGTGACCAGATTCCAGCCTCCGCGCCCCTTACTGATGTGATCGAGAGAAGCAAACTGACGGGCCGCGTTAAAGGGTTCACTATACGAGCTGGATAGCGTGCCAACCAGCCCAATTCGGGTGGTTACTGCCGCAAGCGCGGACAAAATAGTAAGTGGCTCGAAGCGATTTAGAAAATGAGGAATTGATTTTTCAGTGATAAACAGCCCATCGGCAATAAACACAAGATCGAATTTGCCTCGTTCCGCTGTTTGCGCCTGCTGTGTGTAAAACTCAAGATTAACGCTGGCATCCACCGGCACACTAGGATGACGCCAGCTGGACATCGTTCCACCAACACCCAAAATAATGCTGCCTAATTTAAGCTGTTTCGCTTTACTCATGGTCACCCTCCCGCATTGATCCATTTATTGAAGCAGTGTAGTGTCAGCCAACTGCAAACGATAGCTTTTGACCAGCGTGTTCCCTGTTGTAAACTCCTTATCATGGGCTCGTTCAAAGCCTAGCCGCTCATAGAGACGGATGGCCTCTCCCATCATGTCCGAGGAATGAAGGTACAACAGATCCGCACCTTGTTCTCTCGCAAGTTTGGCGCTGGCTCGAATGAGCTCTGTAGCCACACCTCTGCCGCGCGCGTTACCAGTCACGCCCAGCAAACGGATAATCGGGGAATGGATGCCAAGCTCTGCATTGCCGTATGCTGTCTCGGATGAGGCATATACGAACACGCTGCCTACAACTTCTCCGTCCAGTTCTGCTACAAGCTTGGCTATTGTTGATGATTTCTCTATAGCTTCTACAATGCTTGCTTTATAAGCCAGCCATACATCCTGAGGAAGCTCTTGTTCATATTGGCTGTACGCCTCAAACAGGATGGCCTCGAGCAAGCGAACGTCATCGGCTGCCGCTTCTCTGATGATCAGTTCCCGGCTGTCATTGCTCGGATTCGGTTGTTGCCTTTCCGTTGATTGCGCCTCAGTCTTTCCCATCATTGCACCTGCTTTTCAGCCGCTTCTTGCTTGATTCTGCGAATCTGGTTGAGATGGTTCTCCACATGAGCTACAAAAGCCGGGATGATCGCAGATAGAGATACCGTCTCTCCTTTGAAGTTGATGCCGGTTTTGCTCCATTCCTCATCGCCCAGGCGCTCCAGTAGCCCTGCGTTGTATTGAACCAGGCCATGAGCAATCGTAATCAGGCGAGAGGTTTGCTCCTCATTTGCTTTCTGTCCAGCAACCCACGTATCCTGGTTAAAGCCGGGTAGCGTCGCTTTTGATCCTGCTAGTATTTCCCGGATGCGAAAGGAAACGACGATGCTGTGGTCCACCAGATGCGCCAGCACTTCGGTAACACTCCAGGAGGATGGAGACGATTTCCATTTCAACTGCCGCTCGGTCAGTCCCGCGATTTCCTGTTCAATCTCTTCATAAGCGTCTACATACGCCGATATGATTGATGTTGTCTTCCCTGTTGCGTTCCCCATGATTACCGCTCTCCGATCTTTATTATGAAATGAATTCGATTGTAAACATTATTAAGGTTGCACCAGTTCCTCTGTAAATGCTTCTCTAAGCAACTGGAAGGAACGAGTCCGCTTATCAAAATCAGGAATAATCGTTGTGAACACAAAGCTGTTCACACCATATTCCTCCGATAGTTCGAGTAGCCGCTTCCGCACCGTCTCCTTCGTGCCGCGAGTAATGTCCGCTTCGCGCTCAACCGCCGTATACGTTTCTCCCGCCTGCCTTGCGAATTCCGCTGCCTGCTCCAACGTCTGCACATTAACGGTTTTGCCACTGGCCAGCGTCACACGCACGCTTTTGTGCTGTCCCGCCAGCGCATTAGCCTCTTCTTCCGTCTCTGCCGCAATCACAGACAAAGCCAGAATGGCTTGGGGCTCCCCGCCATGCTCAGTGTTGAACTGTGTGCGATAAGCATCTAGCGCAGCACGAGCCGTCTCGGGATCACTGTTAATAAATAGGGCAAACGCATAAGGAAGCCCCTGCCTTGCCGCCAGTTCTGCACTGGAAACGCTCGTACCCAGCATATAAATACCCGCTGGCTGTCCTGGTAACGGATGAGCCGTCAGCCCTGGCTGCGCATGGGATTCACTCGCCGGAGAATGCAGGAAGTCCTTAAGCTCCACCAATTTGTCCTCCAACGTTTCCGGCTCTGCGACTCCCTTTTGCAGCGCCTTCGTGGAACGAGGTAAGCCGCCCGGCGCTCGCCCGATGCCCAATTCAACCCGTCCCGGGGCCAGCGTCGCAAGTATATTGAAGTTCTCCGCTACCTTGTATGGACTGTAATGCTGGAGCATGACACCACCGGAGCCGACCCGGATGGTATGGGTCTGTGCCAGCAAATACGATACGAGCACTTCTGGCGATGATCCGGCAACACCTTCCGAATCATGATGCTCGGCTACCCAAAACCGATCATATCCAAGGGACTCCGCGAGCTTCGCCAGTTCTACTGTATTTTTCAGCGCCTCCGCAGCCGTCTGGCCGGGAAACACGATGCTTTGGTCCAAAATTCCTAATGTAAATGACATGTACATTCCCCCTCCAATGTTCCTTGAATCAATTTCATAACTCACTAAAAATGTTTTTTTGTAACAAGATATAGACAAATTGAATCGTTTTGATCTATCTCTTGCCTTGATTGAAGTAGCTAAAGGTATTATGAAATTGATTCTCTTATATCGAATATGCGGCGTCAGGCGTAATGCGTTTGAGAAATTGCTTCGTGCGTTCTTCCTTCGGATATCGGAATAACTGCTTCGGATCGCCTTCCTCCACAATGACACCGCCATCCATGAATACAACATGGTTCGCTACTTCCTGCGCAAAACCCATTTCGTGAGTAACGATGATCATCGTTATTCCTTCCTCCGCAATTTGGCGAATGACAGCCAGCACCTCGCCTACAAGTTCGGGGTCCAGAGCAGAGGTCGGCTCGTCAAACAAAATAACCTCTGGATTCATCGCCAACGCCCGTGCAATGCCGACGCGCTGCTGCTGTCCACCTGACAGCTCGCTAGGGTACGAATCGAGCTTGTTTCCTAGGCCAACTTTCTCCAGCAAGGCCGCGCTGCGCGCCTTTGCTTCCTCCTTCGGCACTTTACGGACAGCGACAAGCCCCTCCATCACATTTTGCAGCGCCGTTTTGTGGCGAAATAAATTATATTGCTGGAATACCATCGCTGACTTTTGGCGCAGAGCATGGATATCCTTTTTGTTATGCTGCTTGTAATTCAGGGTAAAGTCTCCGATGCTGATATGCCCGGAATCCGGCTTTTCCAAATAATTGATGCAGCGTAGAAGTGTTGTTTTGCCAGAACCACTTGGTCCCAGAATGGCAACAACCTCTCCGCGCTTTACGCTCAGGTCAATTCCCGAAAGCACTTTGTTATCTCCGAAGCTTTTGTGTATTTGCTTTAGTTCAATCATGACACGCCTCCCCGGCTGTACGCCCTGAACCGCTTCTCTGCCAGCGCGGTCAGTCTTTCAATAGTTATGGTCAGACCCCAGAAAATGAGAGCTGCCGCCACATACGCCTCAAAAAACTTCCAGTTGGTCGATGCGACAATTTGCGCCTTGGCGTTAATCTCCACCACAGAGACCGCAAACGCCAGCGTTGAACCATGCAGCATACCAATCAGCATGTTCGAAATATTGGGCAGACTCGCCGCAAAAGCCTGTGGCAACACAACTCTACGCATCGCCTTCGATACTGTCATACCAAGGGAATAAGCAGCCTCGATCTGCCCGCGATCAACCGAGAGCAAGCCGGATCTAACAATCTCTGACGCATAAGCCCCAGCCGTAATCGAAAATGCGAGGTAGGCAAAGCCGATCAACGGAATCGACGCGGAGTTGAATCCAAGTCCGAGCGATGCTGTGACACTGTCAATCACCATGGGCAGACCGAAATAGATCAGAAGCAAATGCGTAATCATTGGCGTACCGCGAATAAATGTAACGTAGGCAGCCGCCAGCTGACTCAGCACAGGAATCCGAAATTGGCGGACAAGCGCAACGGCTGTGCCGATGATAAAACCGAAGACAACCGATACAGCGGTAATCGCCAGCGTAATCGGGATGACACCGAGAAGCTCCACGAAAGCGGTCCATACAAAGGAAAGATCAAAGCTCATATCGGAGCAAACCCCCTCTTCTGTACTTTCCGCTCAAGCACACGGAACACCCGATCCAGCACAAAGCTTAGAACAAAATAAATGAGAGCCAGTGAGATATACGCTTCGATAAAATGACGAGAGATCGTTGCCAGTGTGGAGGATTTACCGGTCATCTCCATGACACCCACACTGAAAGCAAGTGATGTATCCTTCAGGCTGCCAATCACCATATTGGAGAATATAGGCAGTGCCGTCACATATGCCTGCGGCAATACAATCCGGAAAAAGGCTTGTGGGCCAGACATGCCCAGCGCATAAGCGGCCTCGACCTGCCCCCGATCCACAGATGCGACTGAAGCCCGAATCATCTCCACCATAAACGCTCCGCTATTCAACGAGTAAGTCAAAATGACAAAATACAGCGCAGGTGCACGATTGGCATTAATGCCGAACAAACCTAAAATTTCCGGCACACCGTAATAGAACAAAAACAGCTGAATAAGAATCGGTGTACCGCGAAAAAAGGATACATACAGCTTAGACAGCTGTTTCAGCACCGGGATATTATACATCTGCGGCAATGCCGCGATGGAACTGATGATAAGACCAAGCACCATTGCACTAACTACAATTAGAAGCGTAGTACTGATGGTAGGTAGGAGCTTTACAAAGTAGTCAATGACATAACTGAATTCAAATGGTGCACCCATCGCAGCGACCTGCCTTTCCTCTACGTGTTATTTGGCTTCCGATTGCGTAGCGTCAAAACCAAGCCACTGCTCGCTCAGTTGCTTCAATGTGCCGTCAGCCTTAATTTCCTTCAGTACTTCATCGACACGGTCAGCGAGTTTTTGCTGCTCAGGGTCGTTTTTGCGGAACATAAACAGCGTGTCTGATTCACTGAGCGGCGCACCGACCAGTTTCAAATCGTTGTTTGGATCGATAAGTGGAAGGGTAAAGTCTGCAGCTATAGACGCTGCAACCCGTTTGGACTTGAGTTGTGAGATGAAATCGTTGGCCACACCGCTTGAATACACAATTTCAAGTGCATTGTCATGCTCCTTGTTGTAGTTTTCCAGCAAGATGGCTTGTGCACTGGTTGCTGTAGTAAATACTTTCTTGCCCTTCAAATCGTCAATGGATTGAATGGAGTTGTCATCTTTAAGAACGGCAATTTTGTTTTTCCAATGGGAATACGCTTCTTTGTTGAACAGATATTTCTCCTCGCGCTCCGGATTTTTTTCCATTTGATGTGCAACCATGTCAATCTTGTTCGTTTCAAGGCTCAGCAGCAAGTTGGTGAACTCCAGCGTCTGAAACTCGAACTCGTAATCATCAAGCCGTTTATCAATTTCTCTGACCAGTTCTACATCGTAACCTGTCAGCTTATCATTTTCGTCAATAAAGGCTACATTCGGAAACTGTGTGCCTGTTCCCACAATAATCTGGGTTGGTTCGCTTGCCCCCTCAGCTCCCGATGCCGTCTTCGCTTCTCCCCCGGTGTTGCATCCTGTCAACGCCAGAACTAGTGCAGTAGTTAGTGTTAAAACAGACCATTTTTTCATGTTTTTATCCCCCGTTATGTTTTATATTATTTTTAAACCACCAATTCATACATGTTAAGTAGGAATTAATTGATCTAAAAATATCATCCCAGTGGGAATATCGTCAACGGGTATACTTATAGAACTATTCTATATGTAAATTCAATTATTCAATGGGTACGATTACACGATTCCCCATTCACTATATTTTGTGTGAGGAAAGTCTTCTTTTTGTGAGAGTTTAGAGACATAGGATCGACAAAAAAAGCCGGACATTTAATGCCCCAGCTTCTTTGTTTTCGCAAGTATACTTTCAGTTCATTCAAACCATTCATACATATGTTAGTGCTTTCCAATCAACGTTCACATCCGATCGTCAATTTTCCATCCCTCGTTTTCGAAGAGTATGGAATACGTGGATTCATCTTTTTGACCATCTTCCCATGTTCTAGATACTTCAATTAAGATCTCATCATTTTCACTTACTTCAATGTTATTTATATCTACCGATTCTAACTTAAGAGAATTCTTGTTTAATTGATAATATACCTTAACCATCTCATCGACTGTTGCTTCTTCTGTATAGTCTCCTGTACACCATGCATATACGCTTTTCACATATGTTTCTGTCGTGTAGTCTTTCCATCTCCGGATATCATCAAAATGTTGAAAGTAGTTATTCACAGTAAGCATAAAATCATGATTAGGTATTTCTTGCACATTATAATTAATTTCTATCATTTCTCTTGTTCCACATCCCGTACTACAAAAGAAATTCAACTCGCAGACCAAGGCTCCATTAGGAGCCCCAGCTCGAATGTTCTGTTATCAGAAGTACTCCCCTTCTATGTACTACCTACAAGAGTCGTTTTAATATTACTTCTATTTCTTCTATTAAATCACTTTGAAAATAAATCTCCTGTGAGTGTCTCTGATCATAAAAACTCGTCTTTCAAAAACCAATGAAACATCTTTTGCTTCATTCGATTCGCTATGTCACCATTTCTTACCTTAATCCATTTATATAATGGTTCTTCTATAAATTCCAATAAGTCCTTTTTACATTTCTTAAGGCTTTCTGCCAGTTCATTATAGGTAAACTTAATGCTTACTAGTTCTTCCTTAAGTGGTTCCGGATCATCTGACCATACTAAGGCGTAATCATCAAAATACTGAATTCCAGGCGATGGGTCATGCCCAAGCCATGGACTTTGTTTAGCTTGAATTGAATGTTCTATTGATTGTATTTCTTCTAGCCCGCAACAGCAGCTAGGCATGATACATGTTTCATCATCCTGTATAAAAGCTACCCCACCTAGTATCGCCACTTCATCTTGTTCAAATAGCTCTTCAAAAGATTCTTCAAAAGACTTCGATACATCAATGTTGTTGTAGCCAAATAAATGCAGTAAAAACAATTCAACTTCAGCTTCACTACTTTTTGAGGATAAAAAAGTAAACTCCTTTCGATTCACTTCATTCTCAATCCAAATAGGTTTATCGTAATAAGGTTCTAGGATTACTGGTTTCATATAAGACAACTTAAACTTCACCTACTTCATCTTTTTATCTCGTTTTCAGGAATTTCAGCTATCGTTCCTGTATTCATGACGCTTGGCGTATGCCAAGTGTGTCCGGCAGCCTCTGCTTTCCTGAAATGCTTCTGCCGGACCGAGGGCGTATGCTCGATGCGTGAATATATTGTTATCTAATTTTCAAGGTAATCTATGAATAACTTTCAATAATGTTTCAACTATGATCTTCAATCAGTATTAAATTCTTATCTTTCATTTGAAATATTGATTTCCCTTGAAGTTTTAATGTTTCTCCTGCCTTCATTCCATTAGGGAGATCACTGGACAATACTCCCTCATAATCAATGTCAACCTCTGCTTTATCTCCTGCGAAAGTAATGTTCTTTATTACTTGACGCCTTTGAGAAAATACCTGAATTGACTGCTCTGCTAATGTGCGAAATTCCTGAATCCCCTTTGTTTCCGAATTCACTTCACCTTTAGAAATGTTTCGAAAATGAATATTCTCATTCAAAACTCCTATCATTCCATCAATGTTAAACGTGTTATATGCGCTCAGGTATTTTTCAATAAGGTCTTTTAAATTTGAGTTTTCCAAGTCGAATCACACTCCTAAATTTTGATATTACATAATTGTCCTGATTTAGATAACGTTCCTGTATTCAAGAGCCGACGCATGTCGGGTGTTCGGCGATTGCCGGACCAAGGACGTATGTCCGCAGCGTGAATATTATGTTATCTGAAGGTGGCTGCTTCTTCGAATTATTCCATCGAAAATATTTGGTTTATGTGTAATGAATTTTTGTACTAACTCTTCACCAAATATTGTAATACTCTGTTCCCAAGGATGTCCCAAATAACCAAAACTAAAATCCTTCTTTAAAAATAAGTAGTAATCACCGTCAGGATAAAATAAGATTCTTGGAGAAGCCTCTTGCAAGTATGGAGAATAATAAAAAGATTCATGCTGCCAATCTAATGCGTACAGATACTCGTGAGGTTCTAAACAAGATTTAAAAATGGTTTTACAGACTTCTTCTAATTCATTAATCTCTTCTTCTTTGTAATTCTTTATCATCTCAAAAGTTATATAAGGTCCATGGATTGAAAATGTAGGCCAATCCTTTGGATATATGCTTGGTTTAAACGAAAAATCTTTATCAAATTTATCCCAAACTCTTTTATATTCATTATCCTGTAATGGAATCCAATTATTAATAAGCTTCGCCTCCTTTTTATATTGTTTTGGATGAATTTCATATAACGTTCCTGTATTCACGACTCGACGCATGTCGAGTGTCCAGCGAATGCTGGCCCCAAGGGCGTATGCCCGTAGCGTGAATATTACGTTATATGAAGTCCGTTATTTATTTAACTTATTAAGCAATGATTTTACACTTGTAGTGGTATTTTTTGGATCTTCTTTTGTCCAAGCTACTGTCATGTTAAACTTTTTAAGTAAATTAATTAATTCAGTTATATCTTCAACAGATCCATCAGTGTATACATATAATTTCCTTAGAGTTTTGTCTTGTGGCTTTTTATCTTTAGAAAGTCTCATTTCGTGCTTTAATACTGTCCTATCACTCTCATCCACTATGTTTAACGGAGTAATAATACTTTTATTTTTTCTCAATTCAGCTATTTTATTGTTATGATTTATAGTTTTAGGAAAACTATCATTAAGTTGTTCAAGAAAATGCATAAAATCAAAAGAACCTTTATATGAATTTAATTGTAACTCTTCTACAAACTTCCTTTGTAATTGATCAGTTATATAAACTTCGAATTTTCCTTTCTCATGATTACCGTACATTTTTATATTCAACATACTTTTTGTATTTCTCAGATATACAAATAATTTATCTTTTGAATCTTTATCTTCTTCTGATAAAAACATCATAAATAAGAATCTTCCTTTCCCAATATGGGTTTCAAAGATTAATGTTTTATCATCTGATAACAGAGCTTCCGAATAAATATTATTCAATTCACTAAAATTAAACAGTATAGTCATTGGTTCTCCTCTCGATCTTTAGGATTTCATATAACGTTCCTATATTCATGAACCCGAAGGGGTGTCTGTTGAAATACCTCCCCGAAATCCATCCGCAGACCAAGGCTCCGAAGGAGCCGCTGCTTGAATATTATGTTATACGACGGAATTGCTTCTCGAATCTACCTTCACTATTGGTTTTCTTTTGGTACATACTCAATTAAATCTGATAATTTGCAATTAAATGTATCGCATAGCTTGAATAAGGTTTCCAGCTTTGTTGTTTCTATATTCGTTTCCCTATATAACTTGTTGATTGAGTTCCGACTTAAGCCCGATCTCACCATCAATTCTGTTATATCATCTATTCGATGCTCTGCCATGAGTTCTCGTATATTGCACTTGATTACGTTCATCTTTTCCCCTCCATAATTCTATCTTATCTTCCACATTAGCAATCATCAACGGAAAGCGAAGTTTTAACTCTACAAAATCAAATATTCACCTTGTAATTAACTTTTCAAGGTTATATAATAACTCTATAGAGTTAATTGAAGGAGGACTAATATATGTTTAATTCATTAGAATCATTAACAGAACCGCTTATAAGAATACGTCTAGAATTACTCTATACTGAGCTTCTGGAGTGTCATAAGGAATACACTCAGCTTTCTGCGGAGACAGATCAATATTTTAAAACACTTCGTGATGCTTTACCCGATCAACTTCAACATACGGTTTTTCTGTACGAAGACGCCCAAATTTCTCTCCAATCCATCCTAGAAAGAAGTATCTACATACAAGGTTTCAAAGATGCTCTACAACTCTTTAGTGAATTGCAAAACTCTAGCATTTAGAGGATCATATGATCCTCTAAATGCTAGAGTTTTTGATTCTGTCGTATAACGTTCCTCTATTCACGACTCAGCGCATGCTGAGTGTCCGGCGAATGCCCGCAGCGTGAATATTATGTTATGTGAAGTTATCTTCTTATGAACCAAATCGTTGCATTAATTATTAAAACTATTTTTATTGTACTTGATATAAGTGTTGACGCGGCAGACTATTCCTAAAACGTAAAGGGTTCGATTCAAACGTATTTAACCACTATGGTATGTACGCAGACTCATTGGCCGCTTCAAACAAAATAGAATTTGAAGCTGAGTAATGAACGTTAGTCAAAAGCTCCGACTTATCTATTCTTGTGGAAAGTCGCTTCATAGTTTGCGTACACGCCGAAGACAACATTTTATAATTTAATTATTACTTTCATTTCTGTATAACCTGAGTCTCTAAAGCTTCTCAATTCAGATAGCATACCTTCAGCAGCTTGATCTCTTGATTTTTCATTAGTAATCCTTTTATTACATTTACTGTATAACGAGGATTTACTCAACTCAAACAGAATTCATTGAATTTGAATCTATTATTCTTATAAATTCATCTATTACAATATAATCCAACGATCCATCTTTATTATAATAATTGTTCAATTGAGGAGGCGTATTGAAGCTAGAAACCTTTTTATCTACACAAACAAGTGCGGTAACAAATTTAGACATTGTTCCTGTATATTCGACGAAAATTCTTATTGCAGGCAGATTTTCATTTCTAAAGTGTTTAAGTATTGGAGAAATAAAATACTTTTTCTCGCAATACAATTCCATTTTTTTCTTTATATATTTTAAAATTTGTGTCTCTTCTTCTTGACCATTGTTAATGAAATGTTCTTGCTGACACACCAGCGAGTAGTGATAATCAATTAGTTCGTGTGTATCTACAATACTGTTAGCAGAGTTATGAAAATATCTGCCTTCCTCAGATTCCTTTTCTTTTTCCTTCAATTCTTTGTAACTCAAAACCCGCATTTTCTCCACTAATAACTTCTTGTATTCTTTAAGTAGATTTAAAAATTCCGTTATGTTTATTCTGTTTTTTTGTTCATATGAAGTAGCTTTTTCGAGAATATCATGAAGAAGATTTATTGGCCATTCTTTCCAATATTTAGCCACAGAAATTTCTATATCCGCACGATTATAAGTACCTTCAAAACAAAGGGTTGAGTTCTTAGTGATTAACATCCATAATGTTTTTGCTAAAGACCAAACATCTGCTGGTCTAGCATCTTTTACTTCTCCAGCACGTCTCATTTCCGGTGCAATTGTAGCATGATTTCCAACCCTTTCATCTTTTCCTGTTAAATCATCGTTTTCAAATTCAGGATATGCAACTAAACCAAAGTCACCAAATGCCCATGTATTTTTATAATAATAGATGTTACTAGGTTTAATATCTCTGTGTACAATTTCATGTTTATGTAATTCTTTTAATGTTTCGGCTAAAGAAATAAAACAATCAATAATTTCTTTTAAGTCATTACATCCGTTTAGTTTATTTGATATCGGTTCAGCTATTTCCATCACATACCATATTTCAACTCCTTTAAAGTCGTCTGTGTATTCAAATCCATCTTGCATACTCTCAGGAATAAATTTATATCTTATGGGAATTATTCCCTGTATATTATCCTGAAATTCTTCTACAATCTTAATTTCATTTAAAAACCGTTTTACTTTCTTTGCATCTTGTTTTGAATTTATTATTATACTTTTCAATGCATATTCTTTTCCGCTTTCGTCTTTAACTAGGAAAACCCTAGCATTTCCTCCAACACCGAAATTTTTGTTTATTACTTCATATGGAGCATATTTTTCATTTGATTTCATTAATTAGCACCTCTCTGAATTTGAGTTATTAGTTTTTGGAGAATTTCACATAACGTTCCTGTATTCATGAACCCCAAAGGGCTTGTCTGCTTTTCACTTCCTAGAACTACCTCTGCAATCCAAGGGCGTCAAAGACCGTCGCTTGAATAAGTTGTTATATGGTTTCGGGGCCATCATCGAATAATCAAATCAACCATTTTTTGTTTTTCTTTTCTTTCTTTTTTCTTTCTTCTTCTAAATATTCCTCAAATGTTGGTCGCATCATGCCTCCAACAAGGATAAAAGAAATAAAGTGCAATGGCGTTAATAATGTATTTTTTAAACTCTTTAATCTTAGTTTCTTGTATCGAACTATATCAATTCGACCATCAGGAGATAAATTTATATTGTATCTTATTAACATTCGTTCTCCGGTTATGGTTTCCCAGTACAACAAAAGTTTATCAAATCTTATAACTTCTTTGTCATATATAAAGTTTATGTTTTGGCCAGGTTCCAGTTCAAATGTTTCACATTCTATTAGTTTGTATCTATCTTTGAATATTTCAAAAATTATTCCAGTGGGGTCTATATTGGGATCAATTTTCTTAAAAATTTTGGTATTAATAAATAATTTAATATTTATTGCTACCCCTGGACCGAAGTTTTTAACAATCAATTCATTCTTCTCATCGTTTATCTTTAGTGGCCTTAAAAAGGATTTATGGGAAGAATGTATAACCTTATAAGTTGCAATTACATAAATAATTGTAACCACAAGTAAAAATATAGAGCTTATGGTCTGTAAAGCAACACCGTAATCTTGGAAGAAAGATATTATCAGTTCTTTCATAAAATCACCTACAAAAAAATTATTTGCCCCGACTGCATATAACGTTCCTGTATTCATGAACCCCGGAGGGGTTGTCTGGCGAACGCCAGATCAAGGACGAATGTCTGCAGCGTGAATATTATGTTAGATGAAGTTGATTTTTTTATAATGCCTAGATAATTTTAATCGAATTAGATGTCATACAAAACCAAAGTACCGTCAGAAAAAATTTCAATTCCTTCTTCTGATAATGATACAAATTGAATGTCACTATTTTTAAGGTTCAATTCATTTCCAGTTAATATATTCCACACTTTTTCAGCTATGCCGAACTTAACAAATCTATAAAAACCAAAATGTGAAAATAAAGAAATTTCATTATACATATAAGGACTCCAATTAGAATCAAACAAATAAAATCTCTCGTTTTCGTACTCGTATACTTCTGTAGGTCTTTCAAAAAACAATGGTTCATTTGAAATCAATTGTAATGAATAATTAAACAACCCTATTATTGAAAACCAAGATGCATAATGATATCTCATCAATGCAAGATCATCAAATTTAACCTCTTCCCTGTATTCAATGGGATCGGAATAACCAATAGTTGTATCCCAAGGGCTTTGAACATCAGCAAACCAAGCACCTGCAGCAAACGTCTGATTAATATTAATAGCTATATTGTTGTTTATTATAAAATTTTTGGCATTTTCACATTGTTCTAATCCTTCTCGTAAAGTGGTCTTCAAGTTTTTATTTGGAGAATTTGGGTGAGATCCCTTAGATTCTAAAATAGAAATAGTACTGTTTCCTATTTTACTTATTATAAAATCCGGTGCTTCTCCAGTATAATTACTTATGTTGTTAAAACTAGAAATATACCCTTCAAAATCGACCACTATAGGAGACTTAAGTACATCCTGCGCAAATATAAAATTAACTGCTTGGGCTAACTCTCCTATACGTCCTGTTAAAGAAAAATCTCTAAGTTTATGACGCGTATTAATGGAAAGTCTCAAATTTTTCTTTCTAGAATCAATCATACTTTGAATATTAAAGAATGAACTTAAAAAATAAAAATTCAAATCTAATTGTGTCGGATTTTTTGACATTATAGTCCTCGCCATTGCGACAGAAAGACGAATCGATGAAATAGTAAGTTTACCATTATTGCCAATTTGCTTAAGCCTAGCTCCCTTTGTTCTTACTGATGAACAATCATACTCGATTAACTGAATCTCTCTTTTTCCAAATACAAACAAGAATAGCTCCCCTTTTACATAAACTTATTGAAAACATGCTTTATCAATTTCATCTAACGTTCCTGTATTCACGACCCAGCGTATGCTGGGTGTCTGACGAATGTCGGACCAAGGGCGTATGCCCGCAGCGTGAATATTATGTTAGACGATGTAACAATCTTCTCGACTAATCTCTATTTTGAGTGTTTTCCTCATACGCTCTCATTATTTCATCCTTACTTCGATAATCACCTGGTAAGTATAGATGTACTGGCAATTTAGAGAATCGTAAGAAAATAGTTTCAAATTCATTATATCCATATCTTGAAAAATGAGTTATCTCTACTAATCTTGGATCAGGTGGATCAGAATCTAATGTCATAACGTAACCAACAGGTGGAAAAGCGATCTCACTCATTATTGTAAATTTTCCGTTAAGAGAACCCAGTCCTGTTATTCCTGTTTGCCTCATTCTTGATCCTGTCATCAAATAAGCAAAAATTCTAATCTTAGGTTCTAAATATTTATTCTCAGAATTCATAACAAATCTTACTAAGTCAGGATTCCCTTTAGCGAATCCTTCGCCATTAGCTGAAAAAAACATAGTTATAATCTGTTTAAGAACTCTACTCGGAAATATATGAAATGGATAATAAGTTGCTCCTTTTCCGTCCGATTTATCATGTAAAATCAAAGATTGATAAGTCCAATCAATAAAAGCATTTCCGTACCAAGCTCCTGTGTCATTATTACAGCTCGCACACAACGTATATGCTCCAGCGCCTTTTTGCTGAATTGCCCCCTTAATCTCTTCATCCGGCCCTTTAGTCATGAGATTTTCGAAGATTGCTTTAATAACGGGCTTATCGTTGAATGCTCCTCTTGGTGGAACATGCTCAAACGTTAATGGCCCATCTATGCCACATATATGGCATACTCCATTGACCGCTTTTCTTCCCATAGGTTTCCTCACTTGTTATGTCGTCTAACGTTCCTGTATTCACGACCCGACATATGTCGGGTATCCGGCGAATGCCAAATCAAGGGCGTATGCCCGCAGCGTGAATATTATGTTATGTGATTCCCCCTACTTCACTGATTCAACATTCTGAATCTTTGATGCTGATAACTTTGAGGCTCTAGCATCAATAATTATCGGCCTGATTATTAAGTTATATCTTACCTCTATACTTTTTGCTAACTCAAATATTCTATCAACTTTCCTAAATTCGTTTTCAAATAAGATAATTATGATAAAATATGCAGTTTCAACTTTCTCCGACAACATATATTGAACTGTTTGTTTTTCAATTCCGTGTTCTAGCTTATTAGAACCTCTCTTTATTTCTACAATTGTCTTTAAATTATTCCCATATGAGAACTTAAAATCAACAGGTCCTCTACCTGTTTCAGCCTCAGGTGTAATATCTATATTATTACTCTCACAATATAGCCTACTTATACTTTCTAATAATTGTTGAGCACTTGTTTCCTTCTTTGGAAGGCCATTCTCATTCCATAATAATTTGTGAGTGCCTCTTAAAGTCAAAGAATGACTAAAGTAATCTATGATTTTCTCAATATGTAAGAAAAATTCTTTCATATTCATATCTCTTATTATTCCATTACTGTGTTGTTTTATAATTTCCGTTGGATAAATTGATTGCTTAAGATCATTAAATTCTTTTCTTATATCATTTGGCATTAAATCTTCATATTCAGTAAGATCCACATTAAATGTACCTTGGAAATCAAATGGATTCTGTATAAAATATTTTACATACTCAGAAACACGCAAAAAATCATAATCTTGAAATAATATTTCAAGATAAAAATCCATATTATCTAAGTCAGATAATATATACTCGTCATCTGTTTGTTCTACTTCATGATCTAAATCTGTTGTACTTTTTTCTCTTCCCATTTCTTCAATTCTATCTTTTGAATAACATAACAATATATACAAAGCAAATTCATGAATCGGTTTAAGAGTGTGTAAATAATTATCAGAGGTCCAAAGATCTAATTCAATCATAGTCTTTATGCAAAGTTCTTCATTTTCTACCCATAGAAACTGTGGAAAAAATGAAGAAAACTCCTCTGGACCAAGAGTTCTATAGAAATCCATATATAAATCTAAATAATCATTTATTGTCTTATTAATCTCAGCTTTTGTCGATTCTTTAATATCACAATAAACCCTAATCATAATTTATTGATTCTCCTTTTTAATATTCAGGGGATTTCACATAACATCTAATTTATGCACTTCGTAAATACCACAGATCTTGCCTGATATCCGAACTACGTCTATGATAACCGATGCTGTGGTATTTGCGAAGAAAAATTTGGTGAAAAAGGTAGATTTATAGGAGCACTCACTCTCCCAGATCCAAACGATCCAGCGGGCTCTGAATACGTTGAATATTTTTCATACTCACATGCGTATATCGCTGAGTTGTTCGTGCACTCGTATGACCAAGTAGCTCCTGAATATAGCGCAAGTCTGTTCCGTTTTCCAGTAAATGCGTAGCGAAGGAGTGCCTTAAGGCATGAATACTAACCTTTTTTACAATACATGCGCGTTGTCTAGCTTCTTCAAAAACCTTCTGTACGCTGCGCTCGGTAAGATGCCGATCCGAAGATTGTCCCGGAAATAACCAACGATTGGGTCTATACTCCGTAATGTATTCCTGCACAATTTCCCAAGCTAGGTTAGAGAGAAGAGTTCTCCGATCCTTCTGACCTTTTCCCTGCCGTACAATAAGTGTCTGACGCTCAATATCCAGATCGCTGCATTGAAGACGAACGACTTCGCCAACACGAAGACCAGAAGAATACGTGAGAAACAGAATCGTCTTATGCTTTAGATTGGTAACAGATTTGAGCAGTTGAGCAACTTCTTTTTCTGACATGACTTTAGGTAATTTTATCTGCTTTTTGGGACGAATATACTGGATATCTGTAGGATGATGGAGTACATGTTTGCAATAGAAGCGAATTGCGCTGATCGTCTGATTCACACTTGAATGGGAGATCCCTTGCTCTAGCAAACCTAAACAATACGTCTGAACTTTGGAACTAGTCACATCGGTATCTTTAAGCGCAAGGCTACTGAGAAAACGTTCGACCTGATTACAATACGCTTTAATTGTTTTACGGCTGTATCCTCGTAATGTTAATGCCTTCTGTAGTGACTCTTTACTCCATGCATCACTTCCCTTGCTAGTTTTCCAATGCTGTAATTCCTCGCTTTCCACCCACAACTCCGGGGCAATCTGGACATCAACTGGATCAAATTGATTCATGAACTCCTGTATAGCAGCTGTGGTGTAAGGGATTATCCACACTTTTGGTTTGGATTCCCACCTTCTGCCCTTAATCCGACGAATGCGCTCAATATATGCAGGGTTATACGGGATGTAGATGTGCAGTAATTCAGCGGAACCTTTTGTTATGGTAATCGTCTCATTGGTAGTAGCATGTTCATTCATAGGAAACTCTTTCTGAAAAACAAAAAGGAAGGCCCTTCTTCATCCCCTAGGGAATCAGACGGCCTTCCGATGCTTTCGGAACATATATATTTGGTTTAAAAGTGAAGCGGAGCGCGACTTGTGCAATGACAAGCCGCGTAAGATGAGGTGCTGCGCCCAATGGGCAGCACCTCATTGAGAAGCACCGCGGTCAATAGCGCGGTGCTCATCAAGTCAGGCATCCCCCGTACATAGCGGTGATGCCTGTCCCAAACGTGCCACGGACCGTAAAGCCGTGGCACATCTTCCTGCTGAATGATGCCAATAGGCCATACAGCTCGTGTCAGGCCGCTGCACCTACATGGCAGCGGCTTCTTCTCCCAGCGGCAGCGTGTAATACTGCGCCTGCTGCCCTTCATGCTGCTGGTACACAACGACCAGCAGCGTCCGGCCTTTCGCGGCAAGCGGGCTGGCGCCAGCTAGCACACGCTCAAGCCGGAACGGAAGCACATCCAATACGGTGTGCTTCTGCAGTTCCTTTTCGCCGAGACCAAGGTCGGCGAAAGCACGGGCACCCATGACCGTCTGTGCGGTCATGGCCGAGGTCATCGGCAACGCACGCGAAGCGTTGCCGTCCACCATGTCCGCCGCTCCATTCGCGGCGGACCCTGTTGCGTCGCCCGAAGTGAGCGACGCTGCACCCCCAGCTTCGCTGCCGATCACACCCGCCGCATCTGCGGCAGAGTCTTCCCCGGCAGCAGCCGAACTTACCCCAGCGGCACTTGCACCTGTGCCGCTGCTTTCGAGCCATGCCGTGCCTGCGGCACCGGCAACACGTGGCAGGCGAACGTCTTCCGGACGTTCAGCCAACGTTTTCATATAACCCGCCCACTGGTCTTTCTGGAGCGGATCTTCCCACCAGATTTTGCGTGGTTTATATTTGTGACCGAGGAAATAATCTAGCTTCATCAGGCCGAGCACGATATCCATATGGGGCGTATTACGGGACTCCAAGAAGCTATGCAAACGGGTGAATAGATCCTCCAGTTGGTGACCAATCTTCTGCCACCCCTGACCTTCCCAGTAATCCCCAAACGCCTGGAAGAAATCAAACGGCGAGTTGAACTCCTGCTCCATCAGGTACTTCAACGTATGGTCCATCCGGTGTGCGTTCCAGTATTTCTCCAGCACATCCTCCAGCCGCTTCAAGCGTACGATGTCGCTGAACGGTAGCACATCACTGCCCAGAATCTCATACGGCGCGTGATCCATATACGTGTAATTGTATTTTTCCGCATCCAGACGCAGGCCCGTACCACGCAACATTTTAAGGAATCCGAGTTGAAGCTCTTCTGGCCCTAGGGCAAACACATCGTTAAACGTCTTGCGGAACGTATCGTAATTTTCCTCCGGCAGTCCGGCGATGAGATCCAGATGCTGGTCGATTTTTCCACTAGCTTTGACTTTATTGACGGTACGGCTCAGCTTGGCAAAATTCTGACGGCGTTTCACCAGTTCATTTGTCGGATCGTTCGTGGACTGTACCCCGATCTCGAACCGGAATGTGCCCGGCGGCGCATTCTCTGCCAGATAGTCCAGTACTTCGGGACGCATAATATCCGCCGTAATTTCAAACTGGAATACTGTTCCCTGATGATTCTCGATCAGGAATTTGAACATTTCGAGCGCGTAATCCCGCTTAATGTTGAACGTCCGGTCCACAAACTTGATCAGCTTCGCACCTTTCTCGATCAGGTACAGAATGTCCGACTTCGTCCGCTCAATATCGTAATACCGCACGCCGACCTCAATACTGGACAGACAGAACTGACAACTGAACGGACAGCCCCGACTGGTCTCAAAATAAACAACCCGTTTCCCAAGCTCCGGGATATCCTCATCAAAACGGTGCGGTGACGGCAGATCGTTCAGATCCGCTTTCGGGCGTCCTGGCATGAGAATGACTTCTTCCCCTTTGCGATACGCCAGTCCATAGACAAAGTGGAACTTCTTGCTTCCTTCCAGCTCCGTCAAAAGCTGATGCAGCGTCTCTTCCCCTTCACCCATGACGATAAAATCGACATTGGGAATGCGGTTCATCCAATATTCCGTATCGTAGGACACTTCCGGCCCGCCAAGCAGAATTTTCACGTTCGGCATAACCTTTTTCAGATTATCAATGACCTTAATCGTCTCTTCGATGTTCCAGATGTAACACGAGAAACCAATCACATCCGCGCCGCGCTGATACAGATCAGACACAATATTCATCACAGGGTCCTTGATCGTATACTCCGCCAGGTCAATATCAAAATCCTTCTCACTGTACGCCTTCAAACACCGCAAGGCCAAGGAGGTATGGATGTACTTTGCATTTAATGTAGAAAGAATAACCTTCATGGTTCACAACCTTTGCCTGGACACCCAGACCACATATTTTTTGATAAAAGGAAAGCATCACAGCCATCCTGCCCCGGATGCTGTTCATCTAAACCTCTTTTGATATACCCATTCCACCGATCATGGACATATCCAACTTTTGTCTTTCAAAGAGTGGACACTCTTTTCAAAAAGACATATACACCTGCCAAACGAAAACCACAACATACAGTATACAATCCGTACATTCAACCTACATATTGTACAATATAATGTCGACCATTCCTAACGCCAATGTCCACCCTTTGAAAGACAATTCACCATCTTTTGTCCACAATGAGGAGACATCATAATTAACCTCAAACTCAACTTCAACCTGTTAAAGACCTCATTCGCATTCCATCCACAATAGATATCCACATTTTACTGCCTTGAGCCTTTAGGTTTTAGCCTCGAACCTCTGCCGAACGCTTCCCCCGTATCATGGACGAACCATCGACTTGCATGAAGATAACTATCAACGTTGGATCAATTAAGCTTTACGTGTCATGAACTTCAAAGACTTGAAATGGCGAATGTAAAAAAAATCTCACTCCATCCCAACCAGCCAAGCTCACTCACATTCATCTTATACGTGCTCATACCTACTCATACTCGTAAAACGCATCGTCATCCGTATCCACTTCTTCTCCTGATTGCTTCTGGAAAAACTCCAGGAACGGCAGTCCGTACTTGCGGTACTTCACCTCACCGACTCCTTTGATATCCAGCATGTCACGTTCTGTCTGTGGACATACCACACTCATTTCGCGCAGGGTCGCATCATTGAAAATAATGTACGATGGCACATGCTCTTTCGCTGCCAGATCACGCCTGATCAGACGCAACTGTTCGAATACCGTCTCGTTGACCGCAGATGGCATCGCATCGCGACCACGACGTCCACCGTAGTTCGTACCCGAAGCCGTTGCCGCTGTCTTGCGGACCACACGCTGCATCACTTCACGCTGGCCTTTGAGTACTTCGACCGCCAGTGGTTGCAGACGAACGACCGGATACTGTCCCTCGGACAGCATCAGATATCCTTCGGATACCATCACGTTGATGATCTCCGAAATCTCACGTTCTGTCCGATTACCCATCACGCCATAGGTTGGCAGAGAGTTGAAGCCGTAATCGAGTACCTTTTTGGCACGAGAGCCTTTGAGCACCGAAGCGACCAATGATACACCATACCGTTCACGCATGCGGTGAATGCAGCTGAATATTTTCTGTGCATCAATCGTCATGTCTACCAACTCGCGGTCGTCTGTACAGGAACTGCACGTACCGCACGGCTTATCGTCATGCACCTCACCGAAATAATCCAGCTGCGCACTGCGCAAACAACGGGTCGTGTAACAGTAATCCACCATTTGCTGTAGCTTCCGGTAATCGTTCTGTTTCCGGTCGCCCTCCATCGGGTTCTGCTCAATCAGGAACTTCTGGGTGATAATATCCTGTGCCCCGAATAGCAGAATGCACTGGCTTGGCTCTCCGTCCCGTCCCGCACGCCCGGCTTCCTGCACATATGCCTCCATGTTCTTCGGCATGCTGTTATGAATCACGTAACGCACGTTCGATTTATCAATCCCCATCCCGAACGCATTGGTCGCTACCATCACTCGGATATCATCGTACAAAAAAGCTTCTTGGCTCTGGGACCGTTCATCGTCCGTCATGCCGGCATGGTAGCGTCCTGCGGGCAATCCCGCCTGCAACAACCGCTGATGCAGATCGTCCACGTCCTTACGGGTCGCGGCGTATATAATACCTGGCTCGCTAGCATGCTCGCGAGCATAGTTCAAAACAAAATCCTTCTTGCTCTCGCCACGCAGCACGCTAAACGCCAGATTATCCCGCCCAAGTCCGGTCACATATGTCTGCGGGTCCTGCAAACGCAGCAGCCGCAGAATATCGCCCATGACCTCGGGCGTCGCTGTAGCCGTAAAGGCCGCAACCACCGGCCGCTCTGGCAAACTATCCACAAACGGCGCTACCGCCAGGTAGCTTGTCCGAAAATCATGTCCCCACTGCGATACACAGTGGGCCTCATCCACGGCAACGCAAGAGATTGGCAAATAGCCCATCTCATCGCGGAACCAATCCAGCTCCAGTCGTTCAGGCGCGACATAGAGCAACTTCAGCTCACCGCGCTGCGCCGCGCGGATGCGATCATTCACTTCTTTGCCGCTAAGTGTACTATTAATATACGCGGCAGCAATTCCTGCGGTCGTCAACGCATCGACCTGGTCCTTCATTAATGAGATCAACGGGGAGACAACAAGCGTCAGACCCGAATATAACAGAGCGGGGATCTGATAACAGATCGACTTACCGCCCCCAGTTGGCATAATGCCGAGCGTATCTTCACGTTCGAGCAGGCTGGCTACAATCTTTTTCTGTCCCTCACGAAAGTCGGGGTAGCCATAATATTTTTGCAGGAGACCCTGCGCTTCTTCTAATGTAGGTGTTTGCACACTCATGTAAAGACTCCTTACTTATCACCGGTGTTCTTCCACCAGCTTGGTCCGATCCGATTCTGACATCCGAAAGCGGCACACATACCGCATCCTTGACAACAAAATGGCGTTCTCATGACTTGTCCGTCAAGCAAACGCCGCTCCCTTTAGTTTAACGGCCCAGCCCCGAATGAGCAACCGCGTTTTACTGTAAAACGTTTGAAGCTTCTTCATCAAAATAAAAACAACCGTCCTGCCCTAGTTGGACAAAACGATTGCATTTAATTCACAAAACTATTAAGTCATACAATAACTGTTTCACACTGGTGGTATTTCTAATTTTTCAACGCCTCAACTTCAGACACAGTTAGACCACTTGTTTCGGCAATAATTGAAACTTCAATTCCAAATGAGAGCATGTTTTTTGCAATCTCAATCGCCTTTCTTTTTTCCCCTTCCACTAACCCCTTGGCTATTCCCTTTTCCGTAGCCCATTCAATCATAGAAGCTTCATCATGCAAATACTTCTGCCGCTCTTCATACAAACGACGTGCTTCCCGATCCTGACTCAAGAACTCCAGCGTATCCATCGCCTTCTTCAAAGTAGGTTCATTCATTTGCAACACCTCCCAATTGGATTTGTCAGCACCTTTCAGGAACAAGAGCCAGTTAATCAGTCCACCTGCCATCGGAACGGATCGATCATCTAGTTTCGACAGCTCCATGAAATGCACTTCGAGATCATCACTAAGTTCAAGTCCAGTGTGGTCTTCCCTCAGATGAAAAACATTATGATAACGCTCATTCGTGATAAACGAGTAATTCAAAATATTAATGGTAACGCACTTTTTCAATTCTTTGTATGTCTGACCTTCCTGTAGCTGGCTCGAATAACGTTTGCTCCAGTAGTATAGGGTACGCTTTTCGATGTCATATTTATTAAATAACTGCATTTCAATGTTGATCAGCTTACCTTCAGCTGTTTTCGCCCAGATATCAAATATGGACTGTTTGTCCAGAGGAGCATCTTTGTCGGTATACGGGTTAAGTAGTACGATCTCTGTCAGTGGTTGTTCGCCCGACTCTGCAAACGTTCGGTTCAAGAACACCAGCAGGACATCTTTATTTTCTTCACTGCCAAAAATACGCTTGAAAACAAAATCGTTTCGAGGATCGAGCAAATCAGACATCTGACCATCAACTCCGTTTCTTCCTATTATACCATGCTTGTAATAATTAATTGCAGCATCAACCTCCTTTATGCAAGTTAAACATTCCATACCAAATACAATCTCTTATTGCTTATATAGTCATGAGGATGCTGTCTTTCTCCATTTATAATTTAGTCCCTTTTGAAATAAGGGTAATTTTAACTTATTTGTCACTAATAAACGCAGTGTGTTACCATTAATTTAATAAATAGCTTAAAGAGAAGACACCACTATATCTATATATCCAATTCCTTATCTCGTTCCTACCCAACATCTCTAAAGGAGAGCAATTTCATGAAACAACACTCTCAAGCTAGTGACTCTTCAGACATTTCACTACCAAAATCGTGGATACGTAGACACCCAATTCTCACTACATTTACATTGTTGATTCTTGTACTGTTTGCCGCCGTATTCCTGTATTTCTGGCTCCGTCCTTACTTTTCCACATTTGACCGTTCCGAGCTGGGGGAATTGAGTTATTCCATGCCTTCACGGAATGGTGAATATACCGCCGAGATTTATGGTGTGCCCTATGGTGGTGCGGCAGGTGGGGTTACGATGTGGGTTGATGTGAAGAAGACGAATGCCCCTGAGGACTCCACAGTAAAAACGATCTATCGTGCCGAGCACCACGGAAATAATCATCTCGAATGGGAAAGTGAAAACACACTCCGAATTGAAAACTGGAATGAGTACACAGATGAGACTATTACCCTCAACATTAATGAGGAAATATATGATGGCAGGGGCTGGGCGTGCAAGAGCTTACGGATGAAAGATCAGTCTGTGCGATGCCTGGCACCAGAAAAATAAAACAACATAGCAGCTAATATGACGGCTCTGAACACTCGAGGTCTCATCTTGATGAGTATCCTCACTGCACCGCATGTCAGAAGTTCCAACACTCTGTATACCTTGTAAAAATTTCACCAAATGCTACTTTCATTACACCATGGCAAGAGATACACGTGGCACGAGAAGCGTTAAAAGCCCCTCTCACCGACTCTTTCGGTTGAGCGGGGCTGCTCTTGTTCTGCATTTTATCGTTTATTTACTTATACTTCATTGGTGGTTTGATATGCTTTTTCACTAACAACTTCGTACTATAGAACTTTAAACATATGGCAGCACATAACTTATCTATCACATCTATTCTACCGCTTAATCATAAGCACCTTCTGCTTCTGCTTCTGCTTCTGCTTCTGCTTCTGCTTCTGCTCGCAATTGTGCCTTACACTCTATTTCCACTAACGCTTATTTTCACTGATCCGCCCTATCGCATCCTACCAGCAACGAATTAGTTTTTGTTGTTATTTCACTTCTACTTCAATCTATCTCCCCTATTTCCTAATCCAGTTTCAAACTCATCTGTCCTCAGCTGTCCTAATTTATCTCCCTACTTACGAGGTGACACTTCACCACGATCTTCCCGCTCCTTTATCTCCTTGCGCACCACAACTTCGAGCTTCTGCCGATTGGCAAGCAATCCGGGATCGTTCGGCAAATACTCACGGGCTTTGGTGTTATGCATCAATGCGTGCTCCCAGTTGCCCAGATGGGCATAACAAAGGGATAAACGGGCATGTGGCAGCCAAGTGCGGCAGGCCTCTGGTACTGGGCGCAGTCCCGGATCGCGGCTGCTCACGTCTACCGCCTGCATATACCAGTAGATCGCCGAGACGGGTTCCTGCCGCTCATGAAAACAGGCCGCAATGGCACAGCAGAAGTCGGCATGTGGCAGATCATACTGGAACGACTGCAGCAATGCACCGAGCTTACGGCCCGGCTCACCCAGTCGTTCATAACATTCCGCCAGCCGCGCGCAGGCAATGAGGCGATCCTCGCGGTAACCGCTTGGCTGCTCCAGCAGCTTTGCGTACCCGCGTGCCGCCGCCGCATACTGCTTGCGGTCATAACATTCGCCTGCATAATAAAATAGCAGGCGACCTTGGGCTACGCCCTCTTCGGCGATCCATTTGCGCAGAATGCGCACATTTCGCGCCGAATGATGTCCCGCTTCGCGGCGGTGCGTGACGGCAATATCTGCCGTAATGACCCCGCTCTGCGGGAAGCTGAGCTGCTCGTGCAGCCGGCCATGCCAGCGGCACCCGGCATCCCGCTTGACCAGGCGAAGGCGTCGGTCCGTCACGAGCGGACTCCCCTCCGGCCCCTCGGCCAGCGTGTAGTTCAAGATCACACCCGCCGTCTCCCCCTCAGACGGCAACTGCTGCTTCAACACCGCAAGCTTCGCCCGTTCCGATGGCAGCAGCACATCGTCCGCATCCAGCCACAGGATATACTCCTGCGTGGCTTTGGCGAATGACTCATTCCGGGCTGCGGCAAAGTCTTCCTTCCATTCATACGTGTAGACCTGGTCGGTATACTGCGCAGCGATGTCCATCGTACGATCTGATGAACCGGTATCCACAATGACGATCTCGTCTGCGATGCCGGCAACCGAATCAAGACAGCGCGCAAGCGTGCGTTCCTCGTTCTTCACAATCATGCACAGACTGATGGTGATCACGTTTTGAGCCCCTTCCTGTCGTACGCGTATTGCGAATTTTCATAACGGTTTTATTCTTTCTTTGACTAGGTACTTCGAGCAAAGTACTAGCATTTGGTATTTGGAACTTAGTATTGGTACAGGTACCACCATTCTCAAAGTTCAGTAAAGAATACTTATCATTTTCACCGTGGCTAACGAACTGAGGTGACGCTATTTGGTGCATTTCAGCCAATTGGAAAATGTAACGAATCTGAGGCGCGCTATTGTCGCATTTTAGGCAACCATTCGTCGTTTATCGCAGCTTTCGGATGAAATAGCGTCGCTGAGATTCGTTACATTTTTCCCCTCTCCCAAATCACCAAGATAAGGCGTGTGAGATTCGTTAGAACATAGAGTTACTCTGTCGTCACACTTATCAGCAGTTTGGAATAAAAATGCTCCATTTAAATATTCTGATAAGTGATCTAATAAGTGCTTTGTTAAGGGCTCTGAGACGCGTAGAGGGGAACTTTCGAGACCCCCGACCCTTTACTTTAAAGAGAGCCCCCACTCTCCTGACGACGAAACCGTTTCACCTGCTCCACCGCACTGTCTAGCGCCTTCTTGCGCTGTTTCATTACCCGTAGATGCTGTTGTTCCACCTCAGCAAAATGCGCATGATCCAGCTTCATCCACTCCATCAGTTGATCCAAAGTCGGTGACATATGCACCTGAGTTCTTCGCCGTCTGCGGGCTACGCAACATAGATATTTATGATGAACTTCCAGTTTCAAGACTTCAAAATACGGCATCAAGCACATTGCCAGGCTTCCCGCATAGAACGTCTGCTTGTGATCATAGAACGGATGATAGCCATACGGCACGGTTACAACCAGCGTCCCATCCTCTTGCAACAGCCGATGAATCTGGACCAATAACGTCTCCGGATGGGCAAAATGCTCCAGCACTTCTCCAAGCAGCACCGTGTCAAAAGTAGTTCTGACTTTCCATTGCGTAATGTCCAGCATTCGAAAGTCCACATTGTTCCTTACGGGCCTGGACTCTTTAGCAAGCTCTTCTTGTGCATATCGGATGCTCTCTTCTTCTAGATCGATACCGGTCACACGAAATCCTTCACGTGCCAGCAGAATGGATGTAATGCCCTGACTGCACCCGACGTCCAAGATGCGTTTGCCTGTTGCCTCACGGCACATCCAGTGGATACGCGTTCTCGTCGCTTCATGAGAATCTTCCGAATTAATCTCGCCGTAATAGCGTTCGCTTACACGATCATGATTTGCCATGGGCATCTCCCTGATCCTCGTCGGGATCGATCGCAGCTTCACGGCGAGTTACGGCGCCCTCGACTGCCACCTTGACTTCCTCTTTTTGCCCGGACCCTTCTACTCGTTCCTGTTGCTCGTAAACTCTCTTCGCCTCACGCTCAACAGGTTGGCCCAGCACCACAATATTTCCCCCGTGACATGCGGCGGTTGCATTGCGTGTATCGTAAATCAGCTTCGCATGATCCGCCATCTCCTGATAATCGAATCCCGAATGATCCGTGGTGATGATTACCAGGTCAGCTCCTGCCCACAATTTCGGCACCGCCGGACTAGCGTGAAGCACTGTACCGTCATCTTTACGGAAGACAGGCACCATTGGATCGGTGAAAACGACTTCTGCACCCGCTTCGCTCAGCAGCCGGTAAACGTCCAACGCAGGTGATTCGCGCAGGTCGTCAATGTCTTTTTTGTAGGCCATACCCGCGAGTACAACACGTGCTCCCCGCATAGATACACCATTCTGCTTCAGCAGCTCCCCTGCACGCTTCACCACTTTCTCTGGCATTTGCCGATTGGTTGCATCCGCCAGCTGGATGAATTGCAACTCCGATCCCTGGCGGTTTGCCGCCCAGGACAGATAGATCGGATCGATTGGAATACAATGTCCGCCGATGCCGGGACCGGGATAGAATGGCATGTAACCAAATGGCTTGGTGGCCGCCGCACCCAGCACCTCCCAGATGTTTACCCCCATCTGTTCACAAGCAGGAGTCAACTCATTCACCAGTGCAATGTTCACACTACGAAATGTATTTTCGAACAACTTTGCCGTCTCTGCTACCGTCGTTGAACTGACCGGAACAACCTCGTTGAGAAACGAGCCGTAGAACTGTTTACCATAATTCAGACAGGCGGGTGTGGAGCCACCAATAATCTTCGGGGTATTTTTCACTCCATAATTCACACTGCCCGGATCTACCCGCTCTGGAGAATAACAGACGTAGAACTGTTCTCCAGCTCGCCAGCCGTTTGCCGCTTCAATCGGTTGTTTCACGCGTTCTTCCGTCGTGCCCGGATAGGTCGTGCTTTCCAGAATAACTAGGCTGCCTTCCTGCAAATACGGAGTCATGCCATCCACCGCCGCCGAGATATACGAGATATCCGGTTGATGCTCAGCAGTCAGCGGAGTTGGCACACAGATGACAATGACATTGGCTTGCGCAATCACTGCATAATCGGTACTTGCCGTGAACAAACCTTTCTGCATCAGAGACTGTACAACCTCATCTTCTATACCGATGACATACGAATGCCCGGCACGCAGCTTGGCTACCTTGGAGGTATCGATATCGATACCGTGTACCTGATAACCTGCCTGTGCCATCTCCACAGCCATGGGTAAACCTACATAACCAAGACCGACGACAACAGCTTTCAGGGAGCGGTCATTGATGTGTTGCAGTGTATTATGTTGCCGCTGCCCTTCTTTTCCCCCGTGCTGCTCGTGCTGATGATTCTCTCCCATTCCTTCCACCTCCAAACGCTCCACCTCCCTTCGGTGGGCGTATCTGAAAACTCCAAACGAGTTTTGAGACACGCCCTAGTCGATATAGCCGCCTGCACGCAAGAAGCGGGCAATCGATGGCTTGTTCATCATGGCACTGTCCGAACGATACTCGGAGAAGTTCACACGAGGCAGGCTACTGTACTGATCGGTCAGTCCCTTGTCCTGATGCTCCGGCAGGATAACATAATACTGCGCATCGTATTGATACGTGCGCGGCGCTTCATAGGGCGAAATGAGCACTTCATGCAATTTCTCGCCTGGACGTATGCCTGTCACCTTATAATCGAAGGATGGACGACCTGCCTGTTCCAACATGACGGAGGCCAGTTCCGTCATCTTGCAAGCTTTCATTTTCATCACAAACGTCTCCCCGCCTACCGCCGCCTCAGCCGCCTTAAGCAGTAGATGTATGGCTTCGGTACGCGTCAGGAAAAAGCGGGTCATGCCTTTGTCCGTAATAGTCGGGCTCTTGCCTTCATCGATCTGGCGACGAAACAAAGGCACGACACTGCCGCTGGTTCCAAGCACATTGCCGCCGCGGATGCAGACAAACCGGGTGCTTTCACTCAGCCAGTTGGCACGGATCATCATTTTTTCACCCAAAGCCTTCGTCATGCCATATACGTTAATCGGATCTACCGCCTTATCGGTGGACACATCAATGACTTTGGGAACCTGCATGCGGATCGCAGCCCGAATAATATTCTGCGTCCCAATCACATTCGTCTTGAACGCTTCATCAGGTTGGTCCTCGCAGACCGGAACATGCTTCAGCGCAGCCAGATGGAAGAGTACATGCACGCCTTTGCACGCATCTTCCACTGCCCGATAATCCCGGATATCCCCAATGATGAATCGCAGACGCGGGTCATGGTTGAACTCACGCTGCATCGCAATCTGGGCGTATTCATTACGTGACAGAAGGCGAATCTCAGCCGGGTTCTGGTCCAGCAGCACCTCGGTCAGCTTTTGACCCCAGGAGCCTGTTCCTCCGGTAATCAGAATCGTTTGTCCTTGAATCATGGATGAATCCCTCCCAACTCAGATCATAAAGTCGCGTAATACCTGTGCCATCTCATCCCGGTTTAACCGGTCGTTGGGCGGTACTCGTTTGACTGAAGTATTACTGGAATGCACGATGTTGACATAATTGCGCGGAGCAAGCAGCTCATGCGGCAGTTCGATGACATTGCCATGTGTACCTCTACCCGGAAGCTTGACCCGGTACCCCGCTGCATATTCGGCCGTTTGATATAAATAGACATAGAATTGCGGAGAACGGTGAAATGCTGGCGCCATCTCGTTATTCACGCTATCCCACAGATATCCGTTCTGGTTAATTAGGGCCATCGTCTGCGGCTGTGGCTGAATATCATAGAGCTGTTGTACAAAAGTCTTATGATACAGATCATCCGAATCCAGACGGGCAATATAGAGCTGCTCCGCACCTTTGGCAAACGCCAGAATGGCACGCACACTCTCAATATTGGTTCCAAAACGAATATTGGAAGGAAGCGGCTCCTGACCTGCCAGAATCTCCTGCATCAAGTCCCCCGATTCCTTGGATAGCTTCACCACAGTTAGAAAATCCTGATTCGTCTGTGCCTTCAGGCAATGCAATGTGAACGTGCGGAAGATGCTCACCCGACGCTCCAGCCATTCCCGCGTCAACCGCTGCGGGTCCATCCCGTAATTGTTGAAGTTAATCTCAATCACAACTTTCCTGGACATAACATTCCTCCTCATGAACGCTGCAAACTCCGTTTACCGGATACAGACCTTTTTGAGCGTGATGATACCGTCTTCTACGAAAACCTCTTCTACCTGACTGATTGCTTACGAGAAACATCCCGCTTGCCAACCCAGCACTCTATAACATATGAATCGCTGATAGAAGCGGTAACGACAGATGTACTACCTTTCAACGAAATAGATTGATATACACCTGAAGATGGTGCCCTGCGGGTCGAACGTACATATCGTTACTGGCGCCGCAACATAGAATAGAGCAGTTCAATTTTCAAAGGGGGCTACCACTCGAATGGATTCGATCTATCTTGAAATGGAAGGTGTGCTTGATCAGCTTGAAGCGGCGCTTGTTGAACAGCGTCCTCTCTCTCTCGTGCGAGTCGGCGATGGCGAGAATATCGTCATGTCTCAAGAAACCGTATGGTCCACAAAACAGGTCCTTCAGGAGCGTTGGGCCATCAAAGCCAATTTAGGACAAAAAGGACTGAGCCTTCCCAACCCGCAGCTACGAGATGAAGTCGCGGCATCATTGCAACGGGCCGATATCGTCGGCATTCTTCCCCGCGGTGACAGCACCATTAACGCTCCGGATTATCTCAAAAGACCCCTGACCGATATGGTGTTTGCTCACTTTGGCATCTCTCCTCCACTGACTTGTCATGCCTGTGTCAATCGGGAGCTGGCACAGAATCCGCGTTTCTGGCAGATGCTTGCAGGCAAGCGCGTGCTACTCGTTACCCGAGAGATTGAGACACTGCGTGCCACGCTCGAACGGGAGCCATATCATCTAAACCTTGTGAATGCACTTCCCTTCGACAGCTATGATCAGATGCAGGAGACGCTTGAGTGGATTCAGACGAATCAAGATACCTTTGATGTCGCTCTCTTCTCCTGCGGCGTCAACGCGGTTATTCTTGCTGAGCGAACAGCTGCTCTCGCCGGTAAAGTCGCCATCGACTTTGGCAAAGCCAACAACATCATTCTGAAGGGTCGTGCCAACTAATCCACACGGACATCTCCTTCAGATGAGTGAGCTACATTGAGATGTACAGATGCTTTGTATGACAAAAACCCCCGACTCCTTGAGCCGGGGTTTCATGCTGAGCGCTAGTTGAAACCTATCGCTACGTTGCCTTGTACCTCTGGGTTCTGGGGTATGAAACGAACTCTGCCTTGGGCGAAGCGATCTGAAAGCACTCTGCCAGTTCACATTAGGTCTTTCACAACTAGCCA
Organism: Paenibacillus amylolyticus; assembly: GCF_001570725.1. Taxonomy (GTDB): domain Bacteria; phylum Bacillota; class Bacilli; order Paenibacillales; family Paenibacillaceae; genus Paenibacillus; species Paenibacillus amylolyticus_A. The sequence goes on along the minus strand of NZ_BCNV01000001.1, from coordinate 412,435 downwards.
GTTGCTGCAATACCGTATAATATCTCCGGCCCGGTTCTTACTGCTGTGGACACTCCCGAGATAAACGAAGTATACACACTTTCCAGTGCTGGTGGTGCAGACAGATCCTGCGCTGTGAACGAATGAAATTCGGCACCGCCGTTCTGTCCAATCGTACCTTCAGCACGGTAGATGATATAGAAGGGATCATATAGGAATCCCCGTACCAGCTCCACCACAAAGGTATCTCCCAGTTCTCCCGTAACGCCTACCGTCCCGTTTAACGTAATAATGGGATTCACCACGCCCTGGGTCTGAAGACCAATCGTGCCGAATGCTTCCGGGGATGGACCTAAAGATAAACCGGGCTGTCCTACGGTTCCCGAGTTCATCGAAGTTCTCATATCGAGAAACACGCCCATGAGTAACACCTCCAATGCTATGGGATACCATATCCTATGAATCTCACAACTCTTCGGATTGGATGTATAGCAGTTTCCATGAACCTATTTTTATTTGTCGACTGTTAGTGGTATATTGAACTGCATAACGAAATGAACGGATCGTATGCACACAAGCGGTACAGGCTGTTCAGAAGGAGATTACTATTCATGAATAAACGCAAACGTCCAACGGGCAAAACATCGGGCTCGGCCAAGGGAAAATCATATGCTGGTTCATCCACAGCACGTTCCGGCAAGTCTAGCTTCTCATCTGCAAAAACATCAGGTGCTTCCGCATCACGCAATACGGAGGAGAACAAGAAGCCATTAGCCGCGAAATCGTCGGCCGCTCCCAAGAAAGCCGGAGGCAACAAATCCAAAAACGCCAGTGCTTCTAAACGCCCGGGCAATTCCTATTATCGCAAGCAGGAACCACCACGCCAGTACAAAGTGACCGAACCGGATGAATTGCTGAATTTCTTGCTGCAACATCTGAAATCGGGACGTAATGCGGTAAAATCCATTTTGGGTCGCGGACAGGTATCCGTGGATCAGAAAGTCGTAACCAAGTTTAATGAGGCTCTGACGCCAGGCCAGATTGTATATATTAGAAAAGAAGGTGCAGTCGCTGCTCCCTCCTTGACGGGTATTAACATTTTGCATGAAGACGATGATATCATTGTGATCCGTAAGGAAGCTGGACTGTTGTCCATTGCCGCTGACAAGACAGATGACCTGACGGCTTATCGCCAACTAACAGAGCATGTGCGCCGCACCAATCCACTGAACCGGATTTTTGTCGTCCATCGTCTGGATCGGGATACTTCGGGTGTCATGATGTTTGCCAAGAGTGAAGAGGTACAACAGAAGCTGCAGAACAACTGGAAGGAAAACGTGCAGGACCGCGTCTACGTTGCCCTTGTTGAAGGAACAGTAGCCAAAGAAGAAGGAACCATTTCTTCCTGGCTGAAGGAAACCAAAACGCTGAAAATGTACTCCAGCTCGCGTCCGAATGACGGACAACATGCGATTACACACTATAAACGTCTGAAGTCGAACCGGGAGTTCTCCCTGCTGGAAGTGCGTCTGGAGACAGGGCGTAAAAATCAGATTCGTGTGCACATGGAAGATCTCGGACATCCAATTGCCGGTGACAGAAAATACGGCGCACGCACAAGAGACCTCGGCCGTCTCGGACTTCATGCACGTTTACTCTCATTTATTCATCCCACAACCGATGAACTGATGTCATTCGAGACGGATATTCCAAAGCCATTCCTGTATCCGTTCCGTGCAGATGCTCCACCCGCGAAATAACTGCATATTGATATAGAATCGATTGATCACGTCTGAAAGGAGGAACGGACACTGAAAAACCTGTTAATCACCGGATACCGGGCACATGAATTGCAGATTTTTGGACAGAAGCATGAAGGTATTCCTTTTATCAAAAAGGCCATCTCCTCCCGCCTCACTCCCCTTGTCGAGGATGGTCTGGAATGGGTGCTGACGCCAGGACAATACGGTGTGGACCTGTGGGCCTGCGAAGTGGTGATTGATCTGAAGGAGACGTATCCACATCTGAAGCTGTCGATCATCACCGCCTTTCAGAACCCGGAGGAACAATGGAAAGAAGACAAGCAGGAGTATTACCGTTCCATCCTCTCGGGTGTGGACTATTACGGTGCGATTAGCAATCAACCTTATATCGGGCCGTGGCAGTTCACTGCACGGGATGACCTGTTGCTGCGCAAAAGCGACGGGCTTCTGCTCGTATATGATGAAGATGCCGGGGAAGGCAGTCCCCGTTTTATCAAGGAAAAAGCCGTGAAGAAACAGCAGAATGAGGACTATACGATCATTAGCGTCACTTCGGAGGATATCCAATCGGTCGCTGAGGATGAGCGCATGAACGATATTGCCGAATTCGACGATTCTTCATTTTGAAAAAATGTTGATCATCTGATGTCCATTCATGCATAGCTTTTATCAGAGGGTAAACGTATTTTGAATGACGTACATATGTTTTTTTTCGAGGCAGGTTGGGTATAAGTAGTATTATAACTGCGATGATATGTCGTATGGGATAAGGGGAACTGCAACCATGACAATTACGCCAGAGCAGCGCATTCAACTGCATGGATTTAACAACCTGACCAAGTCGCTCAGCTTCAATATGTATGATATTTGTTATACCAAAACCAAAGACGAACGCGAAGCTTACATTGAATATATTGATGAGCAGTATAACGCCGCCCGGCTGAGTAAAATTCTGAACAACGTCTCCGATATCATTGGGGCTCATGTGTTAAATGTTGCGCAGCAGGATTACGTGCCTCAAGGTGCGAGTGTGACGATGCTGGTCTCGGAAGGTCCAATCGTGGAGATCCCCGAGGAATCACTCGATGAATCTCCCGGCCCTCTGCCAGATAACGTCGTTATGCAGCTGGATAAAAGCCATATCACCGTACACACCTATCCTGAGTTCCACCCCAGTGAAGGCATCAGCACCTTCCGTGCGGACATCGATGTCTCCACTTGCGGTGAGATCTCACCGCTTAAGGCGCTGAATTATCTGATCCATTCCTTTGATACGGACATTATGACGATGGATTACCGGGTACGTGGTTTCACGCGGGATACGAGCGGTCGCAAGCTGTTCATTGACCATGAGATCGGCTCGATTCAGAATTATATTCCGGACGAGATCAAGAGCAGCTTCGATATGATTGACGTGAACGTCTATCAGGAAAACATTTTTCATACCAAGTGTAAACTGAGGGAATTCGATCTCGACAATTATCTGTTTGGGTACACCAAGGATAAGCTGAGCAAGAAGGAACAACAGGAAATTACCGAGTGGCTGAAACTGGAGATGGATGAGATCTATTACGGCAAAAACATCAATCGCCCCTCTTAAGAGGCTGTTCAATGGCTGATCCATGAGGGCAAAGTCTAAGACAAGTTATCATGAAGGCAGGGTTCTTTTATTCAGGGGACCTCCGGCATGGGCTTGTCTTTTTCTTTGTTATGTTGACAGTGTGCAACTTTATTTCTTATTATAGAAGTAACTGTATCAATCTACAGTGAAGGAGACTGAGCCCGTGATCGAAACGAATACGACAAGACGTAATGAATCACTGTTACAAGCACTGACTGCACAACACAATGCCATCACCAATAACATTGCCAATGCAGACACGCCTAACTACAAAAAGAAAACGGTAGAGTTTCAGGAAGAGCTTAGACGTATCGTTGAAAATGGCAAAACAGATCAGCTCGCCATGAAACGGACTCATGACAAACACTTTCCTATCAGTGATCCCAATTCTTCCATCGTACAGTACCGAATTGTCGAGAACAACGACACAGCCATGAATAATAACAACAATAACGTTGACATTGACAAGGAAATGGCGAATCTTTCGGAGAATCAGCTCATGTATAACTACATGGTCGATCGGGTCAGTGGACACTACAAAAAAATGAAAAATTTACTGAATGATTTGAAATAATGAATGTACAGCAGCCCGCGATGGCTGCTTTTTTTATGGTCTTTTCCCCTGAGTGTAGCTCGTTTGATGCCATTTTTCGGTATCGACTCCTGTTCGTAGTATAATGGGGAGAAACGATTGATTTCATATCGAACAAAAGAGGTGCAACATGGCTCCACGTCATTTAAATGGTTTTCAAGGTTCCAAAGTGAGGCTCGCGGCTCCATGCCCGGAAGATTGCATGCGTCTCTCCCGCTTTACGGATGATTATGAATATTTGCGCAACATGGATACCGATATCGCTATTCCGTTAACGCCGGATGAAACGGGTTCTTCGTCTGTCCGCCGAGACAACGGTTTTGAATTTGCATTACGTACACTGGAGGGGAATCGATTCATTGGCTTCACCGCCCTCTATCGGATCGAATGGAACAATCGGTCTGCTCGTCTGGCGATTGGTATCGGCGAAGAAAATGATCGGGGTAAAGGATACGGAAGCGACGCCTTAGCTCTGATTCTTCGGTATGGCTTCCACGAATTGAACCTGAACCGGATTGCGCTGGAAGTCATTGAATACAATGAAGCAGCTAGACGTGCGTACCTAAAAGCTGGATTTCGGGAAGAGGGTCGCCAACGTTCTGCGGTATTGCGGGATGGCATGCATTATGACCTGATCTCGATGAGTATCCTTGCGGAAGAATGGTCTATACAGTCTCAGCTTCCATTGTCATTCCAGTCCACTCGTACATCTGAATCTGGGGTAATGACAGCGGGTGGTTTCTCGCAGCGTAATACGACCGAACAAGCTGCGCTGTCCATGTCGGAGTTAAGTTCATATCCCAAAGGCGAACCTGAAATTGCGCCTCGGATCGGCGTAGGCGCGGTCATCCTGAATGAATGGGGCGAAGTGCTTCTCGCCTGGCGGAACCGCCAGCCCGAACAGCACACCTGGAGTATCCCCGGCGGGAAAGTCGATCCCTACGAATCACTGGAGACCGCCGTCATTCGTGAAATCAAGGAAGAAGTGGATCTGGATATTGCCATCGACAGTCTGCTCTGTACGGCGGAGACGATCCAGCCAGAGCAGAAGGAACATTGGATATCTGTTCTCTATTCCACCAAGGTAATCGGCGGTCATGCTCGTAATCTGGAAGAAGGCGGCGCCATTGGTGAGATCGGCTGGTTCCCATTGAATGATCTACCCTCTCCACTCGCCTGTTTTGCCGTACCTGGGCTGGAAGCTGCGAAGAAGTTATATAACGAATCCATGTAATTCTAATATTCCATCGGATGGAGGTATTCGCTATGAATCATGCAGAACAGATTAATCAGCTATTCCAGGCTGCACAGGAAGGCCACGTTGAGAAACTGCAGTCACTGCTTGATGCTGACCCGGAATTCGCCATCACTGAAAATCAAGATGGCCTTACGCCACTGGGATATGCCTCTCATTATGGACAAGCAGGAGCAGTTCGTGTTCTTCTGGAGCACGGTGCCAATGTTAACGCCATTTCTCATTCCAAGATTTCCTTTATTCCATCCAATACTGCACTGCATGCCGCACTTGCCGGAGAACGTTCGCCAGAAGTTATTCACCTTTTGCTCGAACATGGGGCATCCACGAGTATTCTGGATAGTGATGGACAACATGCGCTGCACTCGGCAGCATTTCATACGGATCAGACCGAACTCATCGAGATGTTACTCCAACATGGTGCCGATCCGAGTGCATTGAACTCATCAGGCCAAACCGCATTGCACATTGCACTTGAACGTGGCAACACATCTACAGCTTCGTGCCTGCAAGCAGCCGTTGCAGCTAGATAGCAATTATGTTCAGGTAGCGTGAGCAATACCGTGAGTAACCGTCAGGACTCTTTTTGGAGTACAAAAAGAAGGTCTGACGGTTATTTGTTGTTCGATTACATATTTTTTTCAAGAAATAAGAACCGTTTGGAGCCTTACGCAGTCTAATACTCAACATATCCATGAAAGGAGCAGCCATGTGACCCCTACTCAGCTCACCATCGCCGCACAAAAAGGGGATGCCGAGGCTTTTGCAGCCTTAATGGAATTGCATCAGAGCCGACTGTACCGAATTGCCTATGCCTATCTGCATAACGAAGGTGATGCGCTGGAAGCGATTCAGGAATCAACCTTCAGGGCGTTCCGCAAACTCAAAAAATTAAAAGAACCCTCTTACTTTGGCACTTGGCTCATCCGCATACTGCTCAACTACTGTGCGGACGAACGTAAACGCAAAAGTCGGTTCAGTCCCGTCACCGAGACTCATGAATCCAGCAGTTGGGATCGTCCTGCGGATCCGGATCTTGCTGCGGCCGTTTCCACCCTTGACCGGGATTGCAAACAAATTATTATCCTGAGTTATTTCGAAGGTTTCACCTTAACTGAAGTCGCCGATATTCTCGAAATCCCGACCGGAACCGTAAAATCCCGATTACATCGGGCACTCGGACAGCTCCGTGATCAACTTGAAACGAAAGGAGATGCATCCTCATGACAGATGAACAAAAATCATTCGATGCATTGGAAGAACGTCTGAATGCTCGCAAGACGGAGTACGAAACCATGCCTGTGCCCGATGCAGCCGCCTATCAGGCTGTGCAGTCGGGAATCCGCCAGGCGGCTCGTAAGCGCAAGTCCCGGCTGCGCTGGTATATAAGCTCCATCTCGGCAGCTGCCCTCATCCTGTTATTCACGGGATGTATCCGTGTCTCTCCCGCTTTTGCGTCCTTCGTGGAGCAATTGCCTGGCATGGAAGGCATTGTAAGCATGATTCGCCAGGACAAAGGATTAATGATGGCGATCGATAAGTCCCTCTTACAGAAAGTCGGGGTAACCGACGAGCATGATGGTGCTTCGGTGACCGTTGAAGGCATTATCACAGACGAGTCACGTATGGTTATTTTTTACACGATGAAAGGAATGAAAGATCTCGAAAAATTCAATTATAAGATCGATTTACTGGATGAGAACGGAAAAAATCTTCCTGTGGCATTTAGTTACGCTTATCCGACGCCTTCTCCAGACGAGAATGTGTATGAGAATATGATTGATGTGATCTTCTCGGATCAAGCCCTTCCTCCTGAAGAGCTAAGTGTTGTGTTTAAGTCCAGAGATACCGCAGGTTCTGAAAAGTGGAAAGTGACATTCCCGGTAGACAAAAATCTTACCAGAGGCATGAAAAAAGTCATTCCCGTGAATCAGACATTAACGGTGGATGGGCAGCGTATTGATGTGAAACAGGCTACTCTGTATCCAACCCGTCTTGTGCTTGATGTCAATTTTGATCCTAAAAATACCAAGAAGGTATTTGGCCTTAGTGATCTTCAACTGGTCGACGAGCAAGGTCGCGCGTGGAGAACAGATACCTCAACAGGTGAGGATGAACGTTCCATTTATTTCGAAAGCATGTACTTCTCCATACCGAAAAAGCTGACCTTACAAGGATCTGGCTTCTCCGGATTGGATAAAAAGGATCTGGATCTTTCACTTGACCTGAAGTCACGTCAGATTACAGGTGGTCCACCTGGATTGAAGATGGTTGGCAGCAAGGTTGAAGGTAAAGATCTAATTATCGACTTCTCTGTTGCTGGCAGTATGCAAGGTGGGTTCGTTCTCTCTTTCGGAAATGTTAAAGACAGTGCAGGTAAGTCATATAATGTTCCTGGAACCAGTTGGAGTGGTGGGGAGGGAACCGATGACAGTCACACGATTGTTTCTTCTACTGTCGAAAATGGAGCCAAGATGCAGGGGAAAATCCAAATGCACATTTCCACCTATCCCATGAAGGTGAAGTCCCCCTTCTCATTGGATATTCCGGTGAACCCTTAATCTTCCCTCAGCAGGCTGTGATTATCGCTACTATTCTATATAATGGAAACATTCATTATAAAACAAGCAATGATGTTAATAGGGAAGGTGTGGTTAGACATGAATCAACGTTCCATCCGTTATCCGCAGCCACTCGCTCCGGGAGACATGATCGGGGTGGCAGCCCCCTCCAGCGGTGTAGGCGAATCTCTGCACCATTATCTTGAGGAGAGCAAACGCAATATGGAGCGCCTTGGTTTTGGCGTAATGGAAAGCCCATCGCTCCGCCACAACACCAAATGTGTGAGTGCCTCCAAAGAGGAACGCGCCGAGGAAATGAATGAATTTTTCCGTGACCCAAATGTTCAAGCCATTATCCCTCCATGGGGTGGAGAGTTCCTGATGGATATATTGCCCCTGCTAGATTGGGAAGCCTTAAAATCGTTGCCGCCCAAATGGGTCATGGGTTATTCGGATATCAGTACCTTCCTGTTTGCCTATACCCTGCTCACCGGAACAGCGACAGCGCATGGCACTAATTATGTGGATTTAAGATCAAGCGCCATCGATCCCGTGACTGCGCGCTGGATTGATGTTTTACAGACCAATTACGGCGGACAGATCACACAATCGTCTTCCACACATTATCAATCGGCATGGAAACCGGAATTACCTGGATTCAACCTGGATACACCTTCCCTCTGGAAACAGCTCGGCCACTCGGAAGATGCAGATACCGCTGTGTCGTTCTCCGGTCGGCTGATCGGCGGCTGCATGGATACGATCTCCAGTCTGATCGGCACGCCATATGCACCCGTGGCATCATATCTGAATGAGTATTGTGCAGACGAAGGAACCATCTGGTATCTGGAGAGCTGTGAGATGAACGCGGGGGATATCTACCGTCATCTGTGGCAAATGAAAGAGGCTGGTTGGTTTGCAGGTGTGAAAGGTTTCATGTTCGGCCGACCTGCCGGTTATTCCGATACAGCGGATTTCAATTTCACCGATGCTCTTTCCTCTGCGCTTGGGGATCTGGGTGTCCCTGTACTGTACGATGTGGATCTCGGCCATATTCCGCCCCAGCTAACCTTTGTGAATGGAGCCCTAGGCAAAGTGACTTATGAAAATGGACGCGGGAGCCTGGAGATGGCGTTTGTGTAATCACCTTTTGTAGGCAGATGCATACCTTGAAGTAAGAACTTATTTTGAGGAAGGGTTGTGCATCATGTCTGAATCCACATCCACGCCATCCACGCGTATCGTGTATCAAGCCAATCAACCGATGCTTCAATCCGTGCAAAGTGTGCGGAATATGCTTCATCATACAGCCCGGCAGCATGTAGGCAAGAAGGTACAAGTCCAGAATATCGATGGGCAGGTATGGGAAGGTGTCATCATCAGTGCAGACCGGGGAATTTTGTATCTCCAGGTTACCCCGATGCATGGATATCCTGAACCGCGCGCCTTGTTTGGACCGACGATTTTGCCACTTGTGCTGTATGAATTGTTGGTTATTACACTGTTAATGTAGCTGGTATTATGCGTATATAACTGGACCCGCTTCAAGAAGCTTCGCTCCTGTGACCTTCAGGTCTTGGGAACGAAGCTTTTTTGTTGTCATAGCGTCAGTGCGGTATGATTCCTTGCGGGCGTGTGAAATATGATACAATGGTGTCGGCACCACGCCTTATCTCATATGAAACGGAGCTTGATCCGGTTGGAATACATACGTCATGATTCATCACCCGCATCTCAGACCGAGACGGGTATGATTGGCAACAACCCTACTGAACAATCCCGCGTGATCGCAATCTGTCTGCTCGCAGGCAAAATCATGCTGCAAAGCGGCGGTGAGACCTACCGTGTGGAAGATACGATGAAACGCATGGCCGCAGCGCTGGGTTTACCCCATTCGCACAGTTACGTTGTGCCAACAGGTATCTTCTTCTCTGTTGATGCAACCGAACCTGCCAAGTTGATTCGCATCTCCGAGCGTACGACGGATCTGGACAAAGTATCCGAGGTGAACGCGGTTTCCCGTCGCATCGGACAAGGGCAGCTCACTGTTCAGGAAGCCCATGATCTGTTGGTTCAGATTGAAGGTAAGCCCTCCTCCTATTCAACGGCTGTGCAGCTTGCGGCTGCGGCGTTATCCAGTGGTTGTTTTACCATTATGTTTGGCGGAGGCTGGACCGACTTTCTTCCGGCGCTGATCTGTGGTGGTATAGGTTATGCAGCAGTTATTGCCTTTCACCGATTGGTACGGGTCAAATTCTTTGCCGAGCTTACGGCATCCTTCGTCATTGGCCTACTCGCTTTTTTCCTCATCTACATGGGAGTGGGTCATGAACGGGACAAAATCATTATTGGTTCAGTTATGCCGCTGGTCCCGGGGCTACTGATTACCAACGCTGTACGCGATCTGATGGCCGGACATCTCGTATCCGGATTATCCAAGGGAGCTGAGGCATTTCTGACCGCCTTTGCCATAGGTACCGGCATTGCAGTTGTATTTTCACTTTTTATGTAAGACGGAGGAATGCAGGATATGCTCCATTTTATTGAACAAGCCTTAACCAGTTTTGTCGCTTCAGCCGCGTTCGGTATCATCTTCAACGCACCAAGGCGTATGCTGCTCCACGGTGGATTCGTCGGCATGATCGGCTGGATGATCTATATCGTGCTCGAATATGCAGCGGATGCGGTTCCTGCTACACTTGCAGCGACCATAGCCGTAGGTGTCATCAGCCAAGTATTCTCTCGCATGTTTCGTGCCCCCGTTATCATCTTCAGCGTCGCAGGCATCATTCCTCTGGTTCCTGGTGGACTGGCGTATAATGCGATGCGAAGCTTTGTGCAAAATGATTACGGTGCAGCCATGGAGATGGCCGCCAAGGCACTCATGTTATCCGGTGCTATTGCCGTAGGCCTTGTGCTGTCCGAGGTATTGAACCAGATGATACGCCGAATTCCTGAATCACTACGGACAAAACCATCATCCAAATGAACCTTCCAAATATATCCCCTACCTTGGTTGCAAAATAGCCCACGGTATACAAGCTTAGCGCTTTGTATGCCATGGGCCTTTTCGTTTAGGTTCTACCGTGTCACTAGCGAAGCCAGTTACTTCACAAACGTATTCTTCACCCGAATCGACTTCAAGAAGTACGGAATGAAGATACAGCACACCAGAATAGATCGTACGATCAAATGAAAAGCCGGAGTTGCATCCAGCACATGCTGTTCTCTTGGGATCTCATTTCGCGCAATCAGAATCCAGGTTACGATGCTTATAATCACATTCATCATGTACATCACCATCATCATGCGTGGAAACTGTCTCTTCCGTTTATATAAAAGAACGAGATTCACGATAACGATCATCAATAGAATGCTGCTGCTTATGAAGCCAAACCACAGGAGTGGACGGATCATCTCCGCGTAGATCTGAGGATCGACACCACGGCCTTCTTCCCATCTGGCAGGGTCCATGACGACATTCACCTGCGATACATCCGAGATGAGAAACACCAGCGCAAGCCAAAGACTGATCTGGATTAAAATAAGCCATCCACCCAATCCGGAGATACCAGGCCGTTCCGGTCTGATCCCGGTTTTGGGTTGCAGCGAGTTCATATCCATATCTGAATCCGAGTTACTATATTTACGGCCCATTTCATCCTCCTTTTACACTAGATAAAAAAACATATTATACTTTCAAATCTAGAATATATGTTATTCAATATAAGGAAAGAAGCGTCTGGCCTATGATCGCCCTCGCTTAGACGTCTATTGCATCGCGCGTTTCATTACCGTTGCGAACAATTCCGCTACAACACCACTTCCTGAGGTAGAATACCGAATATTTCTTAATTATTACTCCTCTGAATAATGACTTGTCGGAGCAACAATCACAGGGAATCGGGTAACAAAATCCGTTCTGCCGTTTTCACTGTAGGCAACGATACTTCCTCGATGCAATTCAATCATCGATTTGGCAATTGCCAGACCAAGACCAGTGCCACCCGTATCCCGGGAACGGGATTTATCCACACGATAGAATCGATCAAATAGATGCGGCAGATCCTGTGCCGGAATCGGTTCGCCATAATTACTAATGCGAGCGACCGCCTCTTCACCTTCAAGGGCCAGCCCAATCTCCATTAGTTTGCCTTGCGAACCATACCGGATGGCATTGCTGAACAGATTCTCATACGCTCGTACAAGCTCCCCTGGAGCCGCCTGAATCCATAGTGGTTCTTGCCCACCGATGATCTTATACTCCATACCCGCTTCCTCCAACATGGGAGCAAACTCTTCAGCCATTTGCATCAGAAACGAATTCAAATTCAACGCTTGTAAAGACAACGGAAGGCTCCCACCACTTACACGCGTATATTCGAACAAGTCATCAATCAGCTTGCGAAGAGTCAGGGATTTCTCATAGGCAATGCTAACATAATAGCGCATCTCAATCTCATCTTGGTACCGATCCTTCTCGATGTACTCCAGAAAACCCAAAATAGAAGTGAGCGGTGTTCTCAGATCATGAGATATGCCGGTAATCAGATCATTTTTGGCAGCGACCGCATTACGCTCTTCCTGAAGCGACAACTGCAATTGTTCAGCCATCTGATTAATGCTTGCAGCAACCACTCCAAATTCATCCGAGGTCTTCACCTCGATACGATGGGATAGCTCTCCTTTGGCAACTTCCTGAATTCCTGCCGTAATTTCATCCAGAACCCGCATCACCTTGCGAGAGAACAGGAAAAAAAACAGTACAAAACCGAGCACGCCTACCACAATCATCAAAGGCACCGAACCGATATTATTTACCAACCACCTGATCCCTTGGGCCGGTATTGAATAATGCGGATACGTCTGAGCTTCGAGGATAGTCTGTCCCACCTGACTGCCCCCGTACAAAATAACTGCAGTTAATATGCCGCTCAGCAGAAATGCATAGATAAATTTCCATCGGACTGTATTAATCAACTTAGCATTCATTGTAGAAACTCCCTGCCTGTGTTGTTCATGTCACATGAAATCCTAACGAGTATGCATGCATGAAGATTCATGCTCATTGCGGTTTGATCATCTTGTAGCCCACACCCCATACCGTCTGAATGAACTTGGGATGTTTGCTGTCGAGTTCAATCTTCTCACGAATCTTGCGAATATGCACCATAACGGTATTGTTCGACTCCATGAATTCTTCTTTCCAGACTTGACGATAGATCTGTTCCATACTGAGTACTGAACCTTGGTGACGAGCCAGTAATTCGAGAACAGCAAATTCACGCGGAGTCAGACGAACCGGTTGCTCATCTACCCAAACTTCATGTGTATCGGTATTAATGACCAGATCATCAATAACCCACTCGTGCTCTTTATTCTCCCGCCCTTCATTGAAGGTATGATACCTGCGCAGCTGGGATTTCGCCCGTGCGACAAGTTCAAGCGGGTTAAACGGCTTGGTCACGTAATCATCAGCACCGATGCTTAGCCCTGTGATTTTATCCATATCCATACTTTTGGCGGACAGCATGATAATCGGCATTTTCTGCTCTTCCCGAATTTTCATACAAGCTTCAATTCCGTCCATATTCGGCATCATGACATCCAGAATAATGAGATCAATCGGTTCTTTCTTCAATTGTTCCAACGCTTCAAGACCATCATTCGCAGTGAGGATCCGATAACCCTCGTTGCCAAAATAGATTTCCATCAGTTTAATAATCTCCTGCTCGTCATCCACAAGCAGAATGGTTGCTGGCTGGGCCACGGCATTATTCCTCTCTCTTCCACAATTCCTTACCTGCTCAAATTATACCACCGAGGTATACGTCTGCGAAAATATCCTGATCCTCAAGCACACGTTCAAACTTGATCATCATCCCATGTATCTCTTTTGGCCTCATCTGCTGAATTCATACCACAGAAGACACTGGAATTCTCCGATGTTTTAAGTATAGCTTGTAGTATTGTTGGACTGAAAACCGTTCTTTTTGAACACGTACTTATATGTATTCTATCCGTTCTTATCATTATCGTATGTCTCGTATTGAATAATACCTTTCTATTTAAAAAGCACTGATTTGGGCTCCTTGCCCGTCAGGGTTAGCATCGTATACAATTGTCCCCTATGATGATACACATGTCCCATAATCTCAAGCAACCACTCCAGCCGACTATAGGAAGCTCCCCAGTACGAGTCTGTCACATGCAGTAATTCTTCGGTGTTATACTGCCTGTATCTTTGGTACAGATACATCTGGTTATCAATCAAAGCCTGTTTGATCTCACCGAGCGAATTCACCTGGTTCTCCTCATAGAATAAAGCCATCTCTTCTTCCGATGCACCTTCGGAAATATAGACATCCGCTCGGCAGATCACAGACAGATGGGACAACAGTTCACCAACAGGCCGTTTGCCCTCAATTGGCGTCAGAGCCAAATCTTCTTCAGACAGCTGATCACATATATCAATTAACGATGTTACTGCCACATCAATATGTTTGAACGCAGATTGAATCAACAGATACACTTCCTTTTCGTCCCATTATACAGAACATATGATCGGTTATCAACCAAGATATCCCTCCTTAATATATAAACAAACTACACACCAAATCTAACAATTTACGAACAAAAAAGTCCTTCCTCCTTCATATAGACGGGATTCAGGACATTTTGTTGCCTATTTAATTTCAAATCTTCGCTCAACTTGAGTATAACGAACAATACGTTTGCTCGAATCGTCCAGCCTCCAAGTCAGATTTACGAATGAAAAATTGCAGTTCTCCGCAATCCCACCATTGGAAACCAATGGCATCATGCGTATCTATCTTCAACAGCAGCAGTGTATCGGATAGTTCCTGCCATGTCCGATCCTCATCTCCGCCGTAATACTTGGTCAGCTTCTTCTCACATTCCTGCTCGTTATAACTGTACTCTTCTCCCAGTGCGATCTGTAACAAGGCCCGATGCTCGGCATCCGGATGCTGCCCGTCAGGATATCCAAACATCCCACCCCAATTCAGCGTACTCGGATGATTCCAGCTCGATTCGAATTCAAGGTATCGGTCATACAGATCCACTTCTGCCTCAGTCTCATCGGTCTCATGCCGCGGAGGCGAGAGCTCGTTCAGCGCGTTGGCGTCGATATATGCATATGTAGGAAATTCAAGATTAGGAAGTACGGTCACCGAATGTGCGACAAACGGGGCTCCATCCAGCGCGGTATCCCCTTCTGGCTCTCGCCTTATCAGGTTATGGGCACTTGGCTCAAAAATCACACGATGTTCAATGGGACAGGCCGATTCATCCGTACCAACGAAAAAGTATAACATTCCCCGTTCTGGCAACGTCCCGCGTCCATCATTCGGTGTATAAGGTGACAAATCCACCAGGTTCAACTGGGCTAGGAAAGTCATCGGAACTCCTTCTTGTGTTACCGGCCACGCCATGCGACTCGGCAAATCCGGATGTCCACCTACACGTGAGTTTCCTGTTCTGCGATATTCGTCTATTGTGGATACATCGAGGCGAATTCCCCAGCGACTTGAAGATAACAACAGATCGGCAGCGACTCCCAAACCATATTCCTCAAGTGTTTTACGGGCTTTTCTGGTTAGACGTTCACATTGTTCTGGCTTAATCATATAGACCCTCCCCTTTTGACAATACACCTATGCTGAGACATATTCAGGTTCACACCTGTATATTCTTCCGTCCGGACGTCTTTCCCTGCTTCTAGCAAAAAAAGAGACTGACATGCCCTGTCAGTCTACTTCCTTAATTCTATATTCCATTTAACGATTGGGATCAGAAGACTTTTCCTGGTAAGCACGCATATGCTCCTCACCATCCAGGAATTCATGGGCCTGATGGGCTGCCATCACACCATGATAGCTAATATCCAGACCCAGGTCTTCCTCTTCTTCCGTCGAACGTACAGGTACAATTTTTCCAATCAGCTTTAATCCGATCCAAGTCATGGCGAATCCCCAGATGACCAGAGCTGTAAGTCCAAGTGCCTGAACTCCCAGCAACCTCCAGCCGCCGCCCATGAATAATCCACCATCCGTGGCAAACAAACCTACAGCAATCGTTCCCCACATTCCCGATGCGGCATGCACCGGGAATGCACCGACCGGATCATCAATCTGCCGACGGTCCAGCCAGTTGGTAGCAGCCATCATCAATAAACCGGATACTGCCCCAATGAATATGGCTGCTACATCGCCAACAAAAGCACATCCTGCCGTAATTCCGACCAGTCCCGCAAGTGAACCGTTAATAACCGATGGCGCATCCGAGCGATTGAAGCGGAACAAGGTGTACAGTAACGTAACCGCACCACCCGAAGCCGCAGATAACATCGTAACAATTGCAATGTGACCGATTCTTACATCCGTCGCACTCAGCGTACTGCCGGCATTAAAGCCAAACCATCCGAACCATAGCAGAAATGCACCTACAGATGCGAGTGGCAGATTACTCGGAAGGGCAATGGCACTTACGCCAAGTGGCGTGTACTTCCCTTTACGCGGACCAATGATAATTGCAGCAGCCAGTGCCGAGAATCCCCCTAATGCATGGATGACAGCTGAACCGGCAAAGTCCTGCATTCCCAGCTGACTAAGCCAGCCGCCGCCCCATGCCCAGTGTCCACCAATCGGGTAGATGATCGCCGTCATCAATATGATATACAGGAGGTAAGCACGGAAGTTGATCCGCTCTGCCACTGCTCCTGAAACGATGGAAATAACGGCAATGGTAAAGGCAGCCTGGAACAACCAGAATGTCTCAAGAGATACCGGTACATCCAGATGCGACAAATCCCCGTTCAGGAAAAAGCCCGTTACTCCGGCAAAACCGCCAACGTCCGAACCATACATCAGTCCAAAACCGATCGCATAGAACAGCAACGTTCCGATCGTAATATCAGCAAAAACCTTCATAATAATGTTCACACTATTTTTATAACGCACAAAGCCAGCTTCAAGCAGGGCGAATCCACCCTCCATCAATAAAATCATCGCTGCACTCAGTACGACCCAGACCGTATCAATTCCGGTGCTTAACGTCTCCAAAGTCATGCTTGTACATCCTCCGTTTCACTAAGCTGTATGAGCTCACGGATTGTATCGGGCGCAAGCTCAATCTCGTCCCGCTCAATGCTGTCCGGATGCTTAATTCGTTCTGCGATCTGATCCAATTCACGTATGCGTCTACGAATTTGTTCCATCTTGCGAAAACGTTCCTTCACCTGAACCATATATTCCACCGCCTGATGATGGGATGCGGGGCGTCCCGCAAACCATTTGCGTACGGTTGACAACGATTGATAAGCGACCTCTTCCGCTCGACGCTTTTGTTCGAACTGTTCGATCTTCTGCTTGAGCGTTTGGATCTCAGTTTCTTTTTTGACCTTCAGTCGTTCGATAAGGTACAATAAATCGGACGATGATATTTGCAATGCTGTATGGTGATACACCTCATCGATTACTAACATATCATGTCAGGACTCCTCACATATCAAGTTACTTGTTACCGATTATAGTTTGCCGGGGTCTGCCCGTCAATCTTTTTTTGGATTTGACAATTATTGAAATGAACCGTTCATAGATGAACGGCTTTTTTTTATTTTGTACAAATTACATCTAACAAGGTTAATCATGCCTACGATTCGCATTCATCCATCTCATTCTTTATGCTTATAGAATAAGCATCCACATTTTGGGTAATGGACATACACAGACTATTAGCATCATAGAACCCATATAAGGAGAGGATTGCACGATGTTTACTCGCAATGACGATATACGCAACCAGATCTGGGAAAGCGTCTCGGGACTCGAAGAAGAACAACTGAACCGAAAACCTTCACCCGAACAATGGAGTATCATGCAAGTACTGCGTCATTTGAATCTGATGGAACATGTCATTGGGAAACAAGCTCGTCTTGCGCTGGAGAAGGAACAAACCGTATCTGTGGACAAAAAACCTTATGAACTAACATTGGACCGTAGCCGCTCCATTGAGGCACCGCCCCATCTTCAGCCTCCAGCAGCGCCTGAAGCACTCGCAGACGTACGCAGTGATCTGGACGAATCCCATCAAGCGCTTAACCACTTTGCATTGGACCATGAACCCGACCTGCTACGCAGCAAGTCCTTTTCTCATCCCGTATTCGGTGAGATGGATCTTACCCAATGGATTGACTTTGCAAGTTATCATGAGGAACGCCATCTGGGACAGATTCAAGGAATTAAGCATCAACTTGGTGTATAAACACAACCTCCACGTTCACATAGCGAAGAATATAGTTGAACGACAAAAAACCTCCAATCCTATAACCTAGGTTGGAGGTTTTCAGCGTTCTTATCTCACAAATAAGCACAGCACTTATATTTTTTTGCCCAAAATCGCCAAATCTCTATTCACACCATCCAGCACAGCCACTTCGGGATAATACCCCCACTGTTCAAAACCATGCTTGCGCAATAACCCCAGACTCGGTTCATTATGTCCAAAGACAAATCCGAGAATCGTCGTAATTCCAAGCGCGGGACACGCCGCAAATACAGTTTCGAGCAAACGTCCGCCAGCCCCAATCCCGCGGCATTGCTGATCCACGTATACACTAACTTCCACCGTTCCATTATACGCAGGGCGTCCATAGAACGAGCTGAGACTTGCCCAAGCTACTACCTGCCCTGCCTGCTTCATCACCCAAAGCGGACGATGATCCGGTGAATGTTCCTCAAACCACGGAACACGTTGTTCCACCGTTACCGGCTCCAAATCCGCTGTCACCACGCGGCTCTCAATGGTGGAATTATAAATTTCCACAATCCTCGGCAACTCCTCGAGGCGCGCATATTCAATCTGCACATCTTCCAGCTTCATCGCTACTCCTCCATCATTCCAGATCGTACTATTATCATAGAGGATATTATAACGGAGAAGCGAAGTTTTCGTCATCCCTAACATTCAGACAGAGAAATCTGTATATGTTTAAGTAAATATTTACACGATAACGGAGAGGACAGAACCAATCAGAAGAAGCGAAGCGTGCGCCTTTATCCCCGGATTTTCCCCTTTATATAAGGAAATCAATAAAATCTGGGGATAACAGCGATCGGAAGATGGTTCTGACCGCGTAGTGGTCCAGTGTAAATTCAATGCTTTAACTTATATATAGCATTACTCTGGAAGTCCTTGAATTGTGTTCCCACGAGTGAACTGTTGGCTCTGGTCTGCCCAGCGAATGTTAATTGAGTGAGATGTGAACAGATCCGGGCCGTCCGATACCTGGAAATGCAGATGGGCTTCACTGGAGTTCCCCGAATTACCAAGCTCTCCGATAGGGTCTCCTTGCTTGAGCTTATCCCCTTTTTTGACCGAAACACTGCCTTCCTTGATATGTCCTGTGATGCTGTATTCACCATTTCCATGGTCAATCACCACATAGTTACCCGCCGGCTCTTCCGGATTCATGACACCCGGTACATTGTCCGGAATATCGTTCTTGATTTCGACGACTGTTCCGTCCGCAGCAGCATAGAGTGGTTCACCAAAAGCATAGTAGTTTTCGTTTGCCGTTGCTTCACCTTGATAACTTGAATTATTCTGTGTTCGAACAATATCCAGGGCGTAGCGCTGGGTTTCATGCGCATAATGATAGTTGGATAACACATCATTGCCTCCCCAGAATACATACCATTCCCCCTTCATGGGGAATTGGAACTCTGTTTTGGTGAATTTGGCATCCGTGTCCTCAAAAGTTTCTAACGGCTGAATTAAGAGACCCTCAATCTGATTTTCTTCAGAAAAATACACTTGAACACCTTTCGTTCCGGTTTGATCCTTCCAGCTATGCTCGGTTATTTGATTCATTTCGGCATCTACCACTAGCTCCCAAGATTCCACACCCTCCAGAAACTGGTTAGCCGCTTCCTTGAATTGTTCCAACGTTAACGTTCCCTTCAATTCCGGAGAAAACTGACTATAGATTGCATCCTTTGAACCGTTCATCAACGTATCTATGAAATTGTCCGGTGTAACCATCGTGCTCACCTCTGAACTTGAGTTCTGCTCCTGATTAGAGTTTTCGCTCGTTTCATTATTGGACGTCTGTTCGGCTGACTGCTGCTCCGCCTCGTCGGAAGTAATGGAGTTGCTGTTGCCACAAGCAGACAATATCACACAAGCCCCAAGGGTAATCGCAAGCACCTTCCAACCTCTTCTATGCTGTAATTTCGAATGTGTATTTTGTTCTGATTTCAGTTGACCTTCTCTGTTCATTCTCAACATCCCTTCTACTAATCGTTAACCTTTCCAGTTAAGTGTACAGAATGAGTCTTATCCTTCGTCTAACCCCAACTTACGAGTAGTTAAACTCGTCTTGCCTTCTGAGACTGCATAATTAAGATTCCGTTAAGATAGCTCGTACGCTATACAGCCCTCTTGGATGGTATGATTAACAATAAACACATCGGAAGTGATCAGGAGGTCATTTTTAAACTATGGATAACGTCTCATTACTGCTTGTGGACGATGAACAGGCTATTCTGCATATGCTCAAAACCGTTCTGCTCAAAGAGCAGTTTCTCGATATTGATACCGTTACAACAGGCGAAGCTGCCATTGAGGCCTGCAACAACAAGACGTATCATTGCATCGTGCTCGACATCATGCTTCCCGGCAAAAGCGGACTGGAAATCTGTCCTTTCCTACGGCAGGTCACCGATGCGCCCATCCTGTTTCTGACGGCCAAAACAACCGATTATGATAAATTAACCGGATTCGCTGTTGGTGGCGACGATTACGTTGCCAAACCCTTTAATCCGCTCGAAGTCGTTGCTCGAATTAAATCATTACTCAAGCGTTATTTACCTTCTAAAACCGTAGCGATCTCAGACCACGTCCCATCTAACGTAAATACGTCATCTCCCAGCACATCGGAAGGTGTGTACAACTTTGGACGATTCCAGGTGCTGGAATGGGCTGGCGAGCTTCGGGTTGAAGGAGAATCCGTATCCTGTCCGGCACTCGTATTTCAATTGTTGCTCTTTTTTTGCAAGCATCCCAATCGCATTTTTACCAAATCAGATCTATACGAGCGGGTCTGGGGCTCGGAAGCCATTAGTGACGACAATACCGTGATGGTTCATATTCACCGCATTCGGGAGCGCATTGAAGCCGATCCTTCCAATCCAGTATTTCTCGTTAACGTCCGGGGTCTGGGTTACAAACTGATTCAGCCGGAACATGTGTCACGCCCATGAGTATTCGTCGCAGGTTAATGACCCGGTTTATCGGGATGCTTGCCGGAGCCGTTGTTCTTATCATCCTGCTTGGTTCTGTAGCCACTTACTGGGTCGTGCAAAAGGTAAATGAAGTGAATCTGGTCGATGATTTTGCCCTTAACGGTCTGGACCAATTGATTAATACAGCAGAGATCCTGCCGGATAACACGATCCGGTATGACCCCGAATTGCTGAAGCAAGTAGATAAATATCAAGGCTGGCTCCAAGTGCTGGATGAAAACGGCTACGCCATTGATGACTACCACACTCCCGCCGATGTCCCAACTCACTACAAACCAGGGGAATTGATTGCATACTGGGAAAATCAAAAGCCCTTCCCTTATCAGATTGTTATGCTCATCCGGGAGAAGAACGGGAAGAATTTCACTTTGTTGTATGGCGAGAGTAACCCGGCCAAGTCGCTCATGAATAATATTCGTTCGGATCTCACTCTCACCAACGGGAAGTTTAATCTTCAACCGAGCCAACAGGAAGCCTTTCGTTCTGCCAATGCCTATCTTCAAGTATTGGATGCGTCGGGACGCGAACTCTCCTCCTTTAACAAACCAGCTGTGGGTGTACCAAGCGAATACACCATTCAGGAATTGGTTTTGCAAATTCGCTATCCAAGTCGATCAGGGAAGTCTATTGCCACGTGGTACGACGAACAGAATGAAACCACTTGGCTGATTAGCATCCCTGGTGATCCAGCAGCGAGCGGTGATCAGAATCCCTACCGTTTTATTCTGGAACCGGCATTGGTCGTATTGATTGTATCGATCATCATTCTGCTCATCTTGCTTGCCTTCTGGTATGCCAACCGATTCGGCTCGCCCATGCTGCATATGCTCCAATGGTTACAGCGTCTGGAGCGAGGACATTATGAGGAACCTACCGGAGCCTTCGGAGTGCCTCGCAGTCAGCGGCGTAACGGAAAGTGGAAACGAAAATATCATGTGTATGCTGAAGTGCTTCGCTCCATGCAGGCCCTGTCCCACACGTTGAAGCAAGATGAAGAACTCCGCAAACAGACCGAATCTCTACGGGAGGAATGGATCGCCGGCATAACACATGATCTGAAGACGCCCCTATCCTCCATCCAGGGTTATGCCCATATGCTTGAGGCAGATAAATATAGCTGGACCGAGGGAGAAGTCAGGGAATTCGCAGGCATAATGCTCGATAAATCCATGTATATGGACAGGCTTGTTAATGACCTTGCCATGACTTACCGATTACGGAGTGGGGGATATCAACCTGTGACGGAGGAAACTGACGTAAATGCGTTACTTCGTGATCTGATCCAGCGCGCCGAACGGAATCCTGCATATGGCGAAGGTCGCATTCTATTCCAACCGTCCAAAATACCGGTGTATGGACTTGTTCATATTCCATCGTTTGAACGAATCGTGGATAATCTGACCGCCAATGCCCTTCTCCATAATCCGCCCGAGTCCACCCTGATCGTCAGTGTTCATTCAGGTAAACAGGCAGATGAGTTCAGCATTCAATTTGCCGATAACGGAAGAGGTATGGATCCTGAGACGGTATGGAAGTTATTTGAACGATACTATCGCGGTACAGATACAGGCACGTCGGATGTTGGATCAGGCCTGGGCATGGCGGTAACCAAAGGTTTGATCGAAGCGATGAAAGGCCGTATTGAGGTACATTCCACGCCTGGTGAAGGAACGATCATTCGCTTAATATGGGATGGCCCATCCGAAACCAATTAAAATGTTCCGCTTGACCTTTCCATTTTCAGTCTATATAATCGACACTCAATAACACCTGTTCCAATATATTGATATTGAATGCAACACATTTCAGAATAACTTTAATGAGTTGATCTAACATATTTGGCGATGACCAGAGACATGATTTCGTTTGCGTGCTGCCCAGAGAGAGAGGGGATTGGTGAAACCTTCTTCAGCGAACGGACCGGAATTACCCCTCTGCAGCCGTGACCTCGAACCTCAGCATTTCGGACGTCCTTCAGATGTTCGGCATGCTGCCAGTAGAGTCCACCGTCTGATCCCCGATAACGGATTCCAATGAGGGTTATGATGTTTTCTGTTCCGGCGGCTGGCCGAGATCAGGGCGCACCATAACCAAATTAGGGTGGAACCACGAGCCAAGCGCACTCGTCCCTTTTCCGGGACGGGTGTTTTTTGCGCTTTCATTTTAAGAAATGGAGAGTGGTTCACATGAGCAAACAAGAAAACATTAACTCAGCAAGCAACAAATCAGGTAACGAAATAAACAGCCAAGTAAATGATCTGCAACAATCCAGTCATTCCATTGAAATCCGTCTGCAAGGTAGCGCGGTACGTTCTTACGAAGCAGGCATCACTGTAGGGGCGGTCGCCTCATCCATCAGCACAAGTCTTGGAAAACAAGCCATTGGTGGTATTGTAGATGGTCAGAATGTCGATCTTGATTGGGTGCTTGAGCAAAATTGCGAACTCGTCATCGTTACTTTGGATAGCGCAGAAGGTCTGTATCGTTATCGTCACAGCGCAGCACATGTGCTCGCACAGGCGCTCAAACGCATCTACGGTGCGGATCAAGTGAAACTGGGTATCGGGCCAGTCATTGAAGATGGCTTTTATTACGATGTTGATCTGGAGCATGCTTTGTCCATCAGTGATCTGACTGCCATTGAGCGGGAAATGAACAAAATCATTCAGGAAAATGAAAAGATCAGCCGCCGGGTGGTTAGCCGGGAGGAAGCCCTTCGCATCTTTGAAGAAATCCAGGACCCGTACAAGCTTGAACTGATTCGGGATTTGCCAGAGGACGCCGAGCTTTCGATCTATGATCAAGGAGAGTTCTTCGATCTGTGTCGCGGTCCCCATCTTCCATCCACTGGTCGAATCAAAGCGTTCAAGCTGTTGAATGTCGCTGGTGCGTACTGGCGGGGTAACTCGGATAATAAGATGCTGCAACGCATCTACGGCACTGCTTTCCCGAACAAAGCCCAGTTGGATGAACATCTGCACATGCTCGAAGAAGCGAAGAAACGGGATCATCGTAAACTCGGCAAAGAGCTTGAACTATTCATGTTCTCCGAAGAAGCGCCCGGCATGCCCTTCTATCTGCCCAAAGGTATGACTGTTCGCACTGAACTGGAGCAGTTCTCCCGTGAGTTGCAATTGCAAGAAGGATATCAGGAAGTCCGGACTCCTCTTATGATGAACAATCGGCTGTGGGAGCAATCCGGCCACTGGGAGCATTACAAGGACAATATGTATTTCTCGGAAGTGGACGATGCGACTTTTGCACTGAAACCGATGAACTGTCCCGGACACATGCTGATCTTCAAAAATACACTCCATTCCTACCGCGAATTGCCGATTCGCTTGATGGAATTTGGTCAGGTTCACCGTCATGAATTCTCAGGTGCGCTGAACGGCATGATGCGTGTGCGGACATTCTGCCAGGATGATGCCCATCTCTACGTCATGCCAGAGCAGATCGAGGACGAGATCAATCAGGCGATCTCACTGATCGGACGCATGTACGATATCTTCGGATTCGAATATAAGATTGAGTTGTCCACTCGTCCGGAAGATTCCATGGGATCAGAAGAGCTGTGGGATCAGGCGGAACGTGCATTGCAAAATGTATTGGATCGTCGAGGCGTGGAATATCGCATTAACGAAGGAGACGGTGCCTTTTATGGACCGAAAATTGACTTTCATATCCTCGATGCGTTGAAGCGCAGCTGGCAGTGCGGAACAATCCAGCTTGATTTTCAAATGCCGGATAAGTTCGACCTCACTTACATTGGCGAGGATAGCCTGAAACACCGTCCGGTCGTAATCCACCGTGCCATCTATGGTTCCATCGATCGTTTCATCGGCATCCTGACTGAACATTATGCAGGCGCATTCCCACTCTGGCTCGCACCTGTGCAAGTGAAGCTGCTGCCTGTATCAGATCATTACGCAGACTATGCGCTCCAAGTACAGAGTCAGCTCCGGGCTGCGGGCATTCGGGTAGAAACAGATCTGCGCAGCGAGAAGCTCGGGTACAAAATCCGTGAAGCCCAAATGGAAAAAGTGCCTTATTCACTCGTGCTTGGTGAGAATGAGAAAAATGCCTCATCCGCCTCTGTCCGTGCATACGGTCAGGGAGATCAAGGCATCCAACCTATTCAAGCTTTTATTGAAATGATCCAACAAGCTGTGAAGGCAAAAGTCTAAAAAATTAGCGGCTCTACTCTATGGTCAATCGCTTTCGTTAAATTACAACTTCTCGTCAGGCTTTAGCCCAACCTGTTCTTCGCTCCATGTCCAGAAACGCTCAGCTGAAGCATCATCAACGGCATGTGCCTTCAGCTGCTGCTCTTTCTGTTGATAGTAGTAACGCCCGGTGATCCCTACGACTTCAGGGCTTGTGGCCAGATAGACAGCCGTTCGCGCCCCTTCTTCAGGCGATAGAAAGAATGGAAGCTTACCCACAAACGCCATAATGCGTGTGCCGAATCCGGTATTACGATCTACGCCAATACTCGTTCCCACCGCACCAGGGTGTAGACAGTTTACCGTCACAGACGTACCTGACATTTTGCCGGCCAATGCACGAGTGAATAGCACGTTAGCCAATTTGGATTGGGCGTAGCTTTTGATCGGATTATAACCTTTATGCAGATGTGGATCTTCGAAGTGAATTTTACCCGCTTTGTAAGCACCAGACGAAACGTTCACCACCCGTCCCTGCTTCGCAGCTTTCAGAGGTTCTATCAAAAGTAAGGTCAGCAGGAAATGCCCCAGATGGTTAATACCGATACTTTGTTCGAACCCGTCTGAGGTTTCCTTCCGCTTGACCATCACTACCCCCGCATTATTAACCAAAACGTCAAGGCGATCATGACGCTCGCGGAATGTGCGGGCAAATTGGCGTATGCTTTCGAGTGACCCCAGGTCACACAGCATCAACTCAATCGCAGAAGAACCGGACTGACGTACAGCTTCCTGAAGAGCCTCCTGTCCACGCTTCTCACTGCGGCATGCCATAATTACGTGATATCCTTGCCTTGCAAGTTCAATGGTGGTCGCCAACCCCATACCTGAGTTAGCTCCTGTTACTATTGCTGTCTGATTGGACATAGGTACTTCCCTTCTGAACATGAGGTTCCGAAATTAGAGGCGCGACGACGGACAATATGAGATAATGATAGGATCACATCTCGGTTTCCATGGGAGGACAAGTATGCTGACCAAAGAAGATTTTAAAAAAGTTAAAAAACAAGCCAAACTTGAAGTCGCACTACTCGAACAGGAATATCAGGATATCTTGCAGAACGTTGATTCTACGCTGTATGAAAAATACGGTATCTTGGACCAGGAAGAAACACGTGAGCTCACCCGAAAACGCAAAAACCGAAGATATGCTTCACTGGTCATCGAACTATGCGCCATTATTGAACAAATGTTACATCAACTGTACAGAGACGTATATCAGAAAAAGTTTAATTCGACCCAGCTGATGAAAACTCCTGCCTATCGTGCGCGCTCTAACATGGAGATTATTCAAGCCGAACTGAGTAAAGAATTCATTGATCTGGAATCCGAAAAAGAACACTTCGCAGAAGCCCTTAGCCAGGTGTTTCAGACGAGGAACAAACTTGTTCATGATAACTTCTCATTTGTCTCGATCGTTAAGGATGGCAGTAATGAAGAAGAAACGTTTGAAACATTACTCCATACGGTAAAAAAGTATAGAAAACACTTAAAATATAATCGCCCTGAATAACAACAATCATTGCTAAAAAAGAAAAGGAGGTGTACCGGACTGCGGTCCGGACAACCATGAGCCATCCAACAACTTCGATTACTGTACTAAATCTCCAGATTCCCACACCTTCCGGGAATAGCCCCATATTTCCCGTCATGCTTCGTGATGTAGATGGTGTTACCTTGGTGGATACCGGCATGATTGGACAATTTGCTGAACTTCAATCCGCTTTGGAACAAGAAGGCGTTCAACTCTCGGACGTCAAACGTGTGATTATTACTCATCAGGACATCGATCATATCGGTAATCTGGGCGCTCTTCTGGATGCTATTCCCGATCTGGAAATCTGGGCACATGCCGATGAGATTCCATATCTAACAGGTGAGAAACCTTTGATCAAGTTCACGCCTGAACGTCGTGCACTTCTTCCCGCGCCCGTATTGGCACTGGCAGACCAGCTGCTGTTACAACTGCCTGAAGTGAACATCAGCAGAACACTGGCGGACGGAGACTTGTTACCCCTTCAAGGCGGTACACAGGTTATTCATACACCGGGACATACCCCAGGTCATATCTGCCTGTATTTCGGTGAGCAGCAGTTCCTGCTCGCTGCCGATGAACTTCGTGTGGTTGATGATGAACTGGTTGGCCCAGCACCACCCGCGACACCGGACATGCCAGAAGCGCTACGAAGCCTGAAAAAACTGACCGACCTTAAGCTTAATAAGGTTCTCTGTTATCACGGTGGAGAGTACATGAATGATCCAGCTCAGCGTATTGCCACACTTGCAGAGAGCGCAGAATAAGTAAAGAATGCGAAGCTGTGAGTGTTTCGGGAATTACACAAGCATCCTATTAACGCTGTTTCTCTTCGTGCAGCATTGTGCGGAGTGGCTCATTCAAGATTAGGATGACACATATATTACAATCAAGGAGCTGTCCCATACGTCATGAATTTGACGGGACAGCTCCTTTGATTCATTAACCATGTACTTCTACTACTGCACTGGTGTGCGTACGGTATCTTATATTACACCACGACATGCGCACACTATCTTCTATTGCACCACGACATGTCCGCAGTAGCCTCTAACGAATCTGAGACACGCTATATGCTATATTTTGAGCATTAAGATTTTCTAACGAACCCCAGACATCTTATTTACGAGTTTCACTGGTTTTTCCGCAGGTTTCAAGTGAATTTTGGTGATATAACGTGGCTGAGGTTCGTTACATTCTTCATCGACCTCTAAACGTTCATATAAGGTATGTCAGGTTCGTTAGAAAAAGAATAAAGAGCGATTCAGGACTTAAACTCAAGTTAAGCGGCATCCGTTAGTTTTAAACTTATCTCCATTCACTACCTTATCGCGATATCAATTCGGTTCGACGCGTCCTTCAACACTGATTTATCTCACCTGACTCCCTACTTAACTCTCCGGAGTAAGCACTATCAGCTTGTCATCCCCATCTCGTGGTGATCCTCGTCCATCCCGATTGTTTGTAAGCACATATAACTTCCCGTCCTCGCCAGCACTCACATTGCGAATTCGACCCCATTCATCTTCGAAGATGGGTTCCACCTGCTCGACCTGCGTACCATCTTCCGAAAGAGTAACCTTCAACAACTGCTCTCCACGCAGATTCGCGGCAATCAGTGAACCGGCCCATGGTCCTTCTTCAACAAAAGCTACACCGGACGGAGCCCATGTGTCATTCCCACTATGTGCAAGCGGAGCCTGATATGCGCCGTTGTCATCTTCGTCTCCCTCCACCTCGGGCCAGCCATAATTCTCACCAGCCACAATCCGGTTAATCTCATCATGATTCCGCTGACCATGCTCGGTAGAATAGAGATAACCGTTGTCTGGGTTCCAGGCCAGTCCCTGTGCGTTACGGTGTCCCATACTGTACACAGGCGAATTCGGCCATGGGTTGTCTGCAGGAATCGATCCGTCGAGACCAATCCGCAATATTTTACCCCCAAGGCTATCTTCGTTCTGTGACAGTTCCGGCTCATAGCGCTCACCTGTCGTAATATAGAGCAACTTGTCCGGGCCGATCTTGATCCGCCCACCATTATGATTCGTTCCGCCTGGAATGTTACCAAGCAGCTCTTGATCTATGACCGCTTTCCCATCATTCACCTTGAGGCGTAACACCCGATTGGCAATGTCGTCGCCTTCCACCAGATAGGAGTGGTACGCATACAAGTAACCGTTCTCCTCAAAGTCCGGATCTGCTGCAAGACCCAACAGACCTCCTTCACCTTCTTCATTAAACGGGGCTGAGAATTCAATCAGTGGTTCAGGGGTTAGTTTTCCATCCTCAATGACCCGAATCGCACCTGGGCGTTCCGTTACAAACATCCGACCATCAGGCACACTCACAATCTCCCATGGTGCATTTAGTCCTTCAACCAGAACGGAAACCTGATACGGAATAACTGCCTCTCCCTGCGCTCCACTCTCGTTTCCAATCGTACTGCCATTGCCTCCATTGGCTGTCTGTCCCTGACCTGTTCCCTGCCCCTGAGACGTCTGCTCTGTTCCTCCTGTAGAGGGATCGCCTGAAGAGCATGATGCTGTCAACAGTGCCACACTTAATAATGAAGCATACAGTGGGACGGTTACTCGATTATTCATGATTACATCTCCCTTCGCATATCGTTTTTTTGTTCTCTATAGTTGTGACGCTATTATTCATTTGTAAAGCGGTTTCGCCCTGTATTACCCTTCATACCAGCCAGTTAAACCAAGAATTCAAGGGATTCCGAGGACATGAAATCACTGCAGTTTGGAATTCCATCATAATCTTTTATAATAGAAGGATAGTATGAATGGAAAGGTGGACAACTACACTTATGAATCAAAACCCTTTATCTCGTCTTGAAGCCGATCTGTCCGGGCAAGGATTGGACGCCATGCTGATCACAGATCCAAAACATATCTACTATTTAACTGGATTTGCGAGCAATCCGCATGAACGCTTCCTTGGTCTGGTACTCGCACGTGGCGAAGAACCATTATTGATCGTACCCGCCCTGGACGCAGAAGCTGCCGCTGCCGCTTCCTCGGTATCCAACATTGCCACGCACACGGATACGGATAATCCGTACGCTTTGTTTGATCGTTATCAGGGGCGCTTGGGCCGAGTTGGTCTCGAGAAAGAATACGTGACGGTCGCACGTTATGAGCAGCTGACCGCCGCTCTCGGTGCTGCCAGCTTTGAAGATGTTGGCCCCCTGCTTCGCACATTACGTGTGAAAAAAACACCAGATGAGGTAGCCCGCATTCGCCACGCCATTCATCTAATTGAAGAAACTCTTCGTCAAGGCCTCTCTCATGTTCGTGCAGGCGTAACCGAGATTGAACTTGTCGCAGAGATGGAATATCAGATGAAAAAGCTGGGTGCCGATGGCCCTTCCTTTGATACCATGGTGCTCACAGGACCCAAAACAGGTCTGCCACACGGTACACCGGGTGAACGGAAATTGCAACATGGTGACCTGTTGATGTTTGACATGGGTGTGTATGCTGGAGGGTATGCCTCGGATATCACACGTACATTCGCTTTTGGTGATATCTCACCTGAACTCAAAACCATCTATAACACTGTGCTTGCAGCGAACGAAGCTGCTATCCAAATCGTGAAACCAGGCATTACCTGCGCCGAAGTGGATCGTGCAGCACGCCAGGTCACGGAAGAAGCGGGATACGGCGAACGTTTTATGCATAGGGTAGGCCATGGATTGGGTATTGACGTGCATGAGTATCCTTCTCTCCATGGAGAGAATATGGACATCCTGAATGAAGGTACCGTATTCACGATTGAACCGGGCATCTATACCGCAGCAGGCGGCGTTCGTATCGAGGATGATGTAATTGTGACTGAGACGGGTATCGAAGTTCTGACAACATATCCAAAAGAGCTGCAAATCCTTACCGACTAATCCAATTGGATCTATGTCAAAAACAAAATCCCGCAAACCCATAATATCATGGGTTGCGGGATTTTAATTAATACGAAGCATATCCAGCATATCCTAAATTACTCCGTCTGCATTCTACCTAATCTTATTCCCTGCTCACTCATTTACCCTTAGTCGAACTCATGCGTGATATCCTGCCAAGACTCCAGCTTTGGCAGCTGTTGCTTCCCCCAGTAATCCAGAAACCATTGAATAATCCCAGTTGTATCTGTTGTGCTGCAGCTGTAATGCCGGAAACCGTCCTCGCCTTCCTGCAAACGAATCTCCGCCACCATTTGCCCTGGTTCCTCAAGCGCAGCAGCCTGCATATACATACTTCCCTCCACCAGCTCCGAAGGTTTAAGTACTACGTATTCATGCAATTCCAGATTGGAGATCAACTCCACCAATAACGAGGCATTAATGCTATCATTCTCGTAGGTTGTGCCATTGCTTTCCAGTGTATAACGCAGTGTAGAATACATGTGCGATTCCCCTTTGGTTGAAGTCATTGTTGGCTAATAATAAATGATACACGCTCATAAACGACAGGTCGTTTATATTATAACTTTTTCATAAAAATGTAAAAAGGATTTTTCTTGTTTCGGGTCTTTTCTATGAAAAAACCCTTGCAGAGTCCGAAGTACAATGGACTGTGCACAGGGTAATTTTAAGTGATACTCTTTGAATATTGTCTAAGCTTCATCCTTAAACTTAAAGCTGCGTGCGGCATACAGAAACGGTGTTCCAACCGCAGTTAATACAAATTTGATAATATACGTCGTCAGGAAGATCTCCAGCCAAACATCCCAAGGATAGATAAACGCAAACGCGATTGTGCAGAACACCAGTGTATCCACGAATGAACTGATGATCGAACTGCCGTTGGTGCGAATCCACAACTGATTGCGCCCTGGAGCCACCTTGCGTAACCAGGAGTACAATCGTACATCCAGGAACTGACTGATGAAGTACGCCGTTAGACTTCCGAGTGCCAGACGTGGCAGCAGACCAAACAATGTTTTCATCGAATCCTGTGCAAAGTCCGTCGGTGCCGGTTCAAAGAACAATACCATCTGCATGAGAACCGTCGTCATGATGAGCGTGAAGAATCCGAACCATACGGCTTTGCGTGCCTCACCTGGTCCATATTTCTCATTGAGCAGATCACTGGTCAGGTACATACTGACATACATCGTGTTGCCAAGCGTCAGTACGATTCCCATAATATCTATCGTTTTGGTCACCTGAATGTTGGCTATAACCGTAGCCACACCAATCCAGGCATAGAGACCTTTTTTACCGAACAAGCGGTAACACAGCAGGAAAAATCCATAAGTTACGAGAACAAAAACTGCTCCCCACCCTAAGTTAAACATAAATACATACACTGCCTTCCTAGTTTTGATTACGCGGGATGGTTACGAACCGCGGTTTGGCTCAGGGCCAAAACATGAATACTCTATCACATTTCTCGTCCCTTGAACAGCACTAAATAACCCCAAGTCTATCTAAGTGACTAGAAGTCTCTTCTATATAACTCCTCTGTCCCCTCTCGACCTTATTACGTATTTCCTACCTTCATGCCGTTTACCACGTGTATCAAAAAGTAGCCGGCTTCACACAACGTGCACAGGTATGATGATGCGATTACCACAAAAAAACCGCCTTCCGGATTTCTCCGAAGGACGGTTTTACTAGCATGAACTGTAGATGGCTTTGGCTCTTATATGAGCCTCTAACAAGTCCATTCTGTATTACGCCTGAACAGCTGAATCCAGTTCACGGCTTTGATCATTGAATGTGTCTTGATCATTTTCTTTCAAAATTTTGCTGGTAACAAGTCCAGAAGTCATGGACCCGTTCACGTTCAATGCTGTACGACCCATGTCGATCAGCGGTTCAACGGAGATCAGCAATCCTGCCAAAGCTACCGGCAAGTTCATAGTGGACAATACGATCAGGGAAGCGAAAGTTGCCCCGCCGCCTACTCCTGCTACGCCAAATGAACTGATCATGACTACGAGGATCAAAGTCACAATGAAGTCCCAGCTCAGCGGATCGATGCCGACCGTTGGAGCAATCATCACCGCCAGCATGGCCGGATAGATCCCGGCGCAGCCGTTTTGCCCAATTGTAGCACCAAAGCTTGCAGACAGGTTCGCAATCCCGTCCGATACGCCCAATTTCTTCGTCTGTGTTTCGACATTCAGCGGAATGGCTGCCGCACTTGAACGGGACGTAAAGGCAAATACCAGTGTTGGCAGAACCTTTTTCAGATACGTCAGTGGGTTGAAGCCAGACAGCGCAATGATAATCAAGTGAATGATGAACATAACGAGCAACGCTACATAGGATGCGACAACGAATTTGATCAGCTTCAGAATCTCGTCTGGATTCGTGGTCGCCGTTACCTTCGTAATCAGGGCCAAGATACCGTATGGCGTCAATCGAAGTACTAACGTTACAATCCGCATAACTACCGCATATACCGCATTAACCATGCCTCGGAATGTTTCCGCCTGCTGTGGTTTTTTACGATCCAATCCAAGTACAGCCACAC
The DNA here is from genome assembly GCF_001570725.1 of Paenibacillus amylolyticus. Taxonomy (GTDB): domain Bacteria; phylum Bacillota; class Bacilli; order Paenibacillales; family Paenibacillaceae; genus Paenibacillus; species Paenibacillus amylolyticus_A. The sequence goes on along the minus strand of NZ_BCNV01000001.1, from coordinate 379,085 downwards.
CGATGAAAGCGGAGAAAATAACAACCGCCAGTGTAGATGTGCGACGTTCTCCTGTCATATCCGCAAATGGATTCGAAGGAATGAATTCCAGCACTTGCTGTGGAATCGTCTGATCCTGTACATCAACAAGACGTTCCTCCATACGTTGACCTTGTGCAAGCTCCCGATCTCCACCCTCGATCTCAATGGAAGTCAGGTTGAAGCTAAGACTCGTTACAATGCTGACCCCTGCTGCAATCGCCGTTGTGATCAACAGGATCGCAATAATGGAGACACTCATTTTACCGAGGTTTTGCTTGCCTTTCAGATTCATGATGGCTGAGATGATCGATACCATAATCAATGGAATCACGACCATTTGTAACAAACGAACATATCCTGAACCAACCAGATTGAACCAATCGACCGACTTCGTGATGACATCAGAGCCGGACGCGTACACCAATTGAAGAATTACACCGTATACAACCCCCATACCCAAACCCGCAAATACGCGTTTCGTAAAGGAAATGTGTTTCTTCTGCATCCAGTAGAGCACACCCAGAAATGCCAGCATGATCACTACATTCAAAATGACTAGAAAAGTATCCATTACTATAAATCCTCCTCAACATGTGTGTAACCGGAAATGATCCGATTTTCTCTTCTATTTTTTATAAGACCAACAAGACATTTTACAATATACCATATAACAAACTATTCTGGTAGGTATTAATTGATATTATGTAATATGCATGTAACAGATTCATCTATTTCTGAAAAAAATACACCAAATCGTGAAAATTGTTCTATTCAACCTCCGGTTAATTCTGTAATATAGGTATATCCGCTTATTCCCAAGTTTTCTCAACGTATAAATTAGGCCTTTCTTCATTGGTAGATAGGTCTTATGATAACGGAAAAGCGACAATGTTAATGAACATGACGTGAAAGGATGATCCTATGTTTCGTAATCGCACCGTTGCCGGTAAAATCCGAGGCACTTTGTTCCTCGTTCTGCTGGTTGCTTCCCTGTTGTTCAGTATCAGTTTTTATGCCGTATCGATGAATATTATTCAAAGTTACGTGCTCCCGCAGTTCGATAAAGTCCTAAACACGTCCATTCAGGATATATACAAGAATACCTCTGCTTCAAAGATTCTACAGGTACAGAGTGGCGGAGCCGGTTCTGAAGGTGCTGCTATGACCGTAGAATCGTATCTGGCCGACAAAGCAAAAGAACACAATCTGGATGCCGCATACGTCGTTGCCATTCAAGATGGATCAGCCAAAGTGGTTGTTGCCAACTCTTCCTCAGGCATGAAAGCCCAGGATGAGATTAGTGTAGAACCCACAATGACTGCAGCGATCGAGAACAAAGAAATGGTAATCAGTGAGGTCTACTCCGATTCCTTTGGTGTACATAAAGCAGCCTTTATGCCAATCGCAGGAAGTAACATGATTATGGCTGTAAGCATGGACGCTCAGTTCATTCAAGATAAGATTACCCAGGTCTTCTGGTTATGTCTTGGAATTACAGCATTAGTCTTCGTGCTCGGCTGGCTTATCTCTACTAGTATGATCAAAAGAGTAACCAAACCAATCATCAAGCTCGTCCAACATAGCAAACAAATATCTCAAGGTGATCTGACCGCCGAACTCCAGATTCATGGCAAAGATGAAATTGCCCAGCTTGCCGCAAGCTTCCAGACGATGACGCATAACCTGAAAGAAATGATTAGCCGTGCCTTGTCCACGTCCGATGAAGTTGTGTCAGGCTCCAACGACCTGCTTCAGCGTGTTGAATCAATGTCTGGTATGGTTCGAAACTCCAGCCGCTCCGCAGAAGATGCAGAAAAAGGCAGCATCAGTATCGCTTCCAGTGCATCCGAGAACGCCAGAGCCATGGAAGAAATTACGCAGGGGATCATGCATATCGCTTCTTCTTCTGCTGAAGTGTCTGAGCAAATTGGCGAAGCAGCCAATGAGGCGGTTAATGGTAACCGACTGGCTCAGAATGCCGTTGAGCAGATGGAACGTGTAGGTCAGACAGCAAGCGAATCGTTGCGCTATGTTGAGACCATGAATGAACGCTCGGTAGCCATCGGCACCATTGTTGCTTCCATTTTTGAAATTACCAAACAGATTAACATGCTGTCACTCAACGCCTCCATTGAAGCAGCGCGTGCTGGTGAGCACGGGCGCGGATTCGCTGTCGTTGCCGGAGAAGTCCGCAAACTGGCCGAACAATCCAAGACAGCCACCGAGGAAATATCAGATTATCTGGGCACCATTCGTGAAGACGCTGAACGCTCGGTTGACGCCATGAATCGTGTAACCAAAGAGATTGGTTCAGGCACAACTGTCGTTCAACAAGCAGGTTCAGCTTTCCAACAACTGAATGAACTGATCCAGAACGTCAATCTAACCATCCAGACTGTCTCTGCTTCTACAGAGCAAGTATCCGCTGGTGCAGAAGAAGTGAGTGCGTCTGTTGAAGAAACCGCACAGATTACGTCCAAATCCCGTGAGAGCATGCTACAGATTGCTTCAACAGCAGATCTTCAGCTCAGCGAGATGGATTCACATTCGAATACGGTACGACATCTGCATGAACAAGCTGTAGAGCTGCAATCCGCCATGAAAAATTTCAAAATAAACTAACAGGTTAACCATTAACCTATCAATCTCTGTTTTAAACGCCTTTTAATCATAGGATATACAATACCCCCATGCCGCTAACATTCCGTTTCTAGAAAACGGTTTGTCGGACATGGGGGTATTCTTGTATAACAGCTCACTCGGGTGCTTGGACACCCATTATCTCGTACACACGCTTCATATCCAATGAGGACCGCAACGATTCGGCTACCCGATCGAACTCCATCTCCTTACGTTCATGCGCACTATATGTCTCCTGAAGTGGGGCTAGTCCCTTTGCTTCACGTAAGCCATTAAGCCACGAACGTCGGAATTGATCACTTTCAAACAAACCATGCAGATAAGTTCCCCACACACGGCCATCCACTGTGCCCCAGCCTTCATGGAATGCTTCACCACCTGGATGGGATATTTCAAATAGTGCGGTTACACGTTCAGGTTCGTGGCACTCGGTAACACCCATATGGATCTCATATCCATGAATAGGTAGTGGAGATGTTTCCACATCTGGTTCACCATACAGACGAATCGGATTCTGATGTTGCACCCGTCCAGAAGCCCTGACTGTCTGCTTTTCCTGAAGAAATGTTGTCGATAATGGAAGCCAGCCGAGTCCCTTCGCTTCCTGGATCTGATTCGCCTCCACTGCAAACGGGTCCTTCAGATGTCTTCCAAGCATCTGGTATCCGCCACATATCCCTACGAGCTGAACGTTATCACGTTCGGTCTGGCTGGCAATCGCTTGCTCCAGTCCAGACTCACGCAGGAACGCCAGATCCCCTATCGTATCCTTCGTACCCGGTAGAAGAATAGCATCAGGACTTCCCAATTCCTCTGGTGAGGTCACGTAACGCACATTCACATCCGGTTCACGGGAAAGGGCATCGAAGTCTGTAAAGTTGGAAATTCGCGGATATCGGATCACCGCCAGATCCAGCTCTGTCTTGCCAGTTTTACCATGACGCATGGAGTCCAGCACTACTGAATCCTCTGCTTCAATCTGAATATCTCTTATGTAAGGCAATACACCTAATACTGGAATACCTGTACGTTCTTCGAGCCAGTCTAGTCCGGGCTGCAAAAGAGACAGATCGCCGCGAAACTTATTGATGATAAAACCTTTTACACGCTCCACCTCGTGTGGCTCTAGCAGCTCCAGAGTGCCGACAATAGAAGCAAATACACCGCCCCGATCAATATCAGAGATCAGAATGACTGGAGCATCGGCCCAACCTGCCAGATTCATGTTGACGATATCCCGGTCTTTCAGATTAATCTCCGCAGGACTGCCTGCTCCTTCCATCAGCACCACATCATACGTGTCTCGCAACCGGTTCAGCGCATCCATTACCGTCTGCTTCGCTTCTGGCAGGAACTTCTGGCGATAATCTGATGCACTCATCTGAGCAAAAGGTACACCGTGTACCACGATCTGCGAATGCATGTCCCGCACAGGCTTGATCAGGATCGGATTCATATCCGTCGTGGCTTCAATACCACAGGCTTCGGCCTGCGCTCCTTGGGCACGGCCAATCTCCTTACCGTCTTCTGTTACGTAGGAATTCAGTGCCATGTTCTGTGACTTGAACGGGGCTGGCTTGAAGCCGTCCTGCTTAAATATACGGCACAGCGCCGTTGTAATCACGCTTTTCCCTACATCCGATGCCGTTCCTTGCAGCATGAGTACTGCCGCTGGTTGTTGTAATTGTTGCACAGGCGTATCTTCCACGTACCCTCACCTCAGTCTCCGTGTTATGTCTCACATTACTCATTCCGTGCGTTTTTCACAGCCAAAAGAGTCCCTGAAGCACACTCAGCACCGTTAGCAAAGCCGCTTCCAGTAGTTCATTCATCGCTCCGTATGTGTCCCCTGTAAGTCCGCCAAGCCTTTCACTGATGCGTGCAGCAACGAATTTACCGATAATGTAACACGCAAAAGGTACAATAATGACAGCCGACACAGGATACAACCACCATGGCAATGTTCCTATACTGCTCATCATGGCATCGGCAGTTCCTATATCCGGCCGGAAGATCCATACGGCAGCAAACGTAATTGCACCTGCAAAAAGGGTCAGTCCGACCGCAGAGCTGCGTGCACGCTGGACCTCCTTACGCTCACCCAATCCCTTGAATAAGACTGCGAGACCATCATCTCCACGTGCATTCGGCCAGGCTGAGATGGCATACACCATGAACCAACGACTCCAGATCATGGGCAGGATTAACAGCGCACCATAGATCCAGTTGCCACGTGCGATAAAATCGGCGATCAGAGCCGCTTTCATCATCAGCAGTAGGACGCAGGCGATCACACCCATAGCGCCTACACGGCTGTCCTTCATAATTTCCAGCATCCGCTCACGGGTACGATAGCTTAGTAATCCATCCGCCGTATCCATCCAACCATCCAGATGAAGACCACCGGTGAGCCATACCCATAACGTTAAGGTTAATACGGCAGCAGGAAAGGCTGGAAGTACCGCACCCGTTAAGGCCCCTGCGAGCCACACGCATAGTCCAATTGCAGCACCCACCAGCGGGTAATACACGACACTTTCCCGCAGTAATGGCGGGACGAAGTCAATCTGCATTTTTACCGGAAACCGGGATAAAAATTGAAAAGCGGCCGCAGCCGCATGTTTACGAGGATGATTGCGATCTGTCATAAACGATACTCCTTGCTTTTCAGCTCAATCGCAATGCCTACAGTTACCAGGAACACTTCACGACATATGGCTGCAATCCGCTGATTCAATATACCCGCCAGATCCCGATATTTCCTGCCAAGCGCATACTCCGGCACAATACCATCGCCCACTTCATTCGTGACAAGTACGAGCAGCCCCGGGTAGGACTTGATCGCTTCCACCAGTGCATCCATATGATTTTGCAATATCTGCTCGTCTTCGTGTTCATGTGCAAGCAGAACATTGGTCAACCAGAGCGTCAGACAATCGACCAGAATCGTCGGTGCAGACGTACCCGTATGGTCTTCTCCCATACGTGTAATGAGTGCCGGTAATGCGAGTGGTTCCTCCACCGTATGCCATAGATATCCTGATGCCTCGCGCTGATTCTGGTGCAGACTTATACGCTCACGCATCTCGTCATCATACGCCTGAGCCGTAGCCACATACCAAGCCTCTGAGGAACGTTGCATACAGAGACGCTCGGCAAACGAACTTTTCCCACTACGCGCTCCACCCGTCACCAACACACTCATAGCGAAACCTCTCCTTGAACCGTCGAAGCACCTGTACCATCAGAGTCCGCTATATCACCCTCACTTGCACTCACATCGGCATCCGAAGCCTTGTTCGTTCCATCGGATACCCCTGCACTTGCAAAGGTCGCCATCTCATTCAAGAGAAGACAGGCTGCATCAATCAGATGAAGGCTAAGCACACCACCAGTTCCTTCACCCAGCCGCATGTCCAGATCCAGCATCGGTTTCAGATCAAGTTCACGAAGCAGAGCTGCATGTCCACTTTCATGTGAAGTATGAGAAGCAATCATATAAGCCGTGCTCACGGGAGCAAGCTGTCTTGCAATTAATGCGGCCGCAGTCGAGATGAATCCATCCACGACAACAGGACATCCGTTCGCAGCTGCAGCAAGAATCACACCCGTCAGTCCGGCAATCTCCAGGCCACCCACTTTACAAAGTACGTCCAGTGCATCTTCCCGATTTGGGGAATTCACGCTCAGTGCCTGGCTAACCACGGCGGCTTTACGCTGCAATCCCGCATCATCAATCCCTGTTCCTCGCCCAACCGCTGAAGCAGGTGCAGTTCCGGTTAATGCACACATCACCGCTGCACTCGCGGTTGTATTACCAATCCCCATTTCCCCGGTAACGAACAACTGCGTTCCCTTTGCCACCTCTGCCGATACCACATCGACACCTGCAAGAATGGCTTGAATTGCTTCATCACGAGTCATTGCTGCACCCTTTGCCATGTTGGCCGTACCTTTACGAACTTTGCGGGAAAGCAGGTCAGGATGTTCCAGATCGGCATTAACCCCGATATCCACACAGATTACATCGGCTCCGGCGTGGCGGGCAAGTACGTTGACAGCAGCCCCTCCAGCCAGGAAATTAAGGACCATCTGCGGCGTTACCTCGGCTGGGAAAGCACTAATACCTTCCGCCACCACGCCGTGATCTGCGGCCATCACAATGACGGCTCTGCGATCCAAACGTGGACGAGCCTTGCCAGTGATTCCCGCAAGACGAATAACCAGTTGTTCCAGCTTACCCAGACTGCCGGGTGGTTTCGTCAATGCATCCACATGTGCGGAGGCTTCTGCCGCAATTTCTTCATTAGGACCCACGATCCGACCCAGTAACTGTTCCAACACCTGTTCATTATTCATACAGCCAGCACTTCCTTCATCAAAATATGGGTTGCCCCGCTTCGTTCATTCCTTCTCCCGCCGCAGCAAGAGCTGTGGGATTCCATTGTCAGGATGGTTCACCATCGCAGGTTTAACGCGAAAGATGTCCTGAATGTTGTCTTCAGTCATCAAGGTATGGGGCGTTCCATTCCCCACCACTTTGCCTTCTCGCAGCGCCAGAATGTGGTCGCAGAACTGCGCAGCCAAATTCAGATCGTGCAGCACAGCCACAATCGTAATGCTGTTTTTTTGCCGCCATGTCGATAATAACTCCATAAATTGCAATTGATATTTGATATCCAGAAACGTAGTGGGTTCATCCAGCAATAATAACCGTGGTTCCTGTGCCATGACCTTGGCGAGTGCCACCCGCTGACGCTGTCCTCCACTAAGTGCATCCAAAGGCCTTTCAGCCATATCGGTCAATCCCAATTCTTCCAGTACACGATCAACTACAGCCGCTCCATCTGCTGATTCTCGCCCAAGCCAATTCTGGTATGGATAACGTCCCATCTCCACGACATCCCTCACAGGATAAGAAATTGCAGGCAGGCCATCCTGTTGTAACACAGCAATCATGCGTGATAGATCTTTCCGACTGTATGAGGCGATATCCCGGCCATCCATACGTATACTGCCTGCGCTTGACTGCTCCGTTCCAGCAAGGAGCTGGAGCAGGGTAGACTTGCCACTGCCATTTGGACCAACGACACCCCACCAGTCCCCCTCCGTAACCTGCCAGGTCACCGCATCCAGGGCTTGATGACTGCCATACATTTTACCTGCCCCGGTAACTGCGAATAGCGGTTCGTCCGAATTCATACTCATGGCATCATCCCCTTCTGCAGTTTTTTGTTCCGGTGTAACAGGTAAGCGAAGAATGGTGCACCTACAAAGGCCGTCACCACACCAAGGGGAATTTCGGTCGGCGCCAGTAAGGATCGGGCAATCGTGTCTGCCCATACCATGAAGATGGCGCCACCAATGGCGGATAAAGGCACCAGCAATCGATAGTCAGGCCCCACAAGCAGCCGAAGCATATGCGGAATCACCAATCCAACGAAGCCAATAACACCGGATACAGAGACTGCTCCTGCGGTAAGAAGTGTTCCCACAGCAAGCACGGACAACTTCAACCGATCGACGCCAACCCCGATATGCGCAGCTTGACGTTCTCCCAGCGCAAGTACATTCAAGGAACGTGCACGGCTCCAGAGAAAGATCAGCCCTAACAGAAAATACGGGAAAAGGATGGCCGTATACGACCACCCGCGCAGAGCCAGACTTCCCATCGTCCAGTATATAATTTCATTAATGGTCTGTTTCGACATGGTCGACAGGAAGGAAACCACCGCTCCCAAGAAACTTTGCATCACTACACCAGCCAGAATCAGACTGTGTGTTGGTATTTTGCGCCCTTCACGAGCCAGGGACATAACAAACCATAATGTTAGTACGCCCGTCAAAAAAGCTACCAGTGGCAACGTCCAGATTCCGATCAGTGCATACTGCAATCCGAAGAAAATCAAAAAGGCTGCACCCACCGAAGCACCGGATGATACGCCCAGAGTGAACGGGTCTGCCAGAGGGTTCCGAAGAACCCCCTGGAATCCCGCACCGGCAATCGCCAGCGATGCGCCCACGAGCACAGCAAGCAGTACACGTGGGAATCTGACTTTCCATATAATCTGTTCGGCTGCTGCACTCCAGTCGGGCGTGATCCAGTCTCCGACCCATGGCAAGTGATGAAGCAGAATACCTGCAATGTCACGAATAGGCAAGGAAACCGAACCGATACCCGTGCAGATGAGCACAGTTAACACAAGCAGCGCGATCCCTGCCGATGCGTACACGGCCAGTTTTTTACTCATTGGAACAGGTCAGGATAGATCGCTTTGGCTACTTCTTTCAGACCTTCGGTTACACGTGGGCCTGGACGGCTGAGCAGATTGGCATCTAGGCCGATGACTGCATCGTTCTTCACAGCCGTGATTTGATCCCAGCCACTGCGAGCTTTAATGATCTGATCCAGTGTTTTGGAGTTTTCATCAATGACATCGTTGGCATACAGAATCACATCCGGGTTGGAGGCAATTACGTTCTCTTCATTAATTTCATACCAGCCCTCTTTGTCCGAAGCAATATTGCTACCACCGGCTACAGTAATGAGTTCATCCATAAATTCGCCTTTACCCACAGTCCAGCCTGGGGAGAATTCAACGTATACATGTTTCTTCTCTTCCGGTTTAACTGCCTTCACAGCTTCAGTTACATCTGTCACATCCTGTTTCATCTGTGTGATGATCTCCTGAGCTTTTTCTTGATGATCCGTGATTTTACCGAATGTTTCAATATTGTTCATCACATCGTCGATGGATTTTGGATCCGTTTTGAAAATGGTAATGCCCAGTTCACGCAGTTTCTTCACTGCATCTTCGCTCATGGAGATGCCTGTGAATACAATATCAGCTTCAGCCGCAATGATAGACTCTTCGTTCGGCTTCGTTATGCCACCCATTTTCGCTTTGGTTGTTGCCGCTTCAGGATAATCATCATAGTCGGATACCCCTACAATCTGCTCGTCCAATCCAAGTGCGAATAGTGTTTCGGTCTCAGCTGGAGACACGGATACAATTTTGGCTGGTGCCTTTTCAAATGTAAAGGACTCACCCGTTGCATCAGTAACGGTAAGTGGATATTGTGTTTTGAGATCCGTCTGCGCCTGGCCTTGGGACTGCTCCTGTGCCGGTTGCTGTGAAGTACCTGTGCCCTCGTTCGTTGTTGCATTGCCACATCCGGCCAAAGCCAGTGCGAGTGCCGCTGCACTCAGCAGGGACGCTACGCTTTTCCAATTCTTGAAATTCATTCTGTTATTCTCCCCTTCTCTATTTGTACTATTTTCTTGCATCGTGCTTGAGCTTTTACTACCCATGCCTTGGTGTTCCTGTACAAGTTAAACCCATCATTTCACACAGGTCCACTCCGATTGCAGTACCATCTTCCGATGTAGCTTTCTTGTAGCAAGCTTTAAGCGAACACTCCGTTTCTTCAGATCGGTTCTGCACTCTTCATTAACGTGTAAATGTCTGGTTCATCTTATATGAACAATAAAAAATCCCTAATCCTTACGTCAGGATCAGGGATGACGTCTCGCATATGGCGATCTGTACATGTTCAACATATTGTTGTGCATGCACATAGAACTGCCCGAAACGCTGTCCTTTCCTCGAAGGAACACCGGTTTGAACGTCCAGGGCAGGTAACCTGACTTACAGGAATTGTTCCTGATTTACAGTGGCGGGACCGTGCCGGACTTGCACCGGCTTCCCTATTTCACCCGTATGCCATCCATGACTGGATATAGCCATGAACCATTACTGCATGCACGCGGGACCCTTGGTCGCTGATATGGATTAACCCATTCAAGTGAGCCATCTGCATTCATGTTCAGACATTATTGTCTGTCACACGTAACTGCAGGTGCTGAAGTCACACTTCTGTTGTGATTATAGGTTATATTGCACATCCTTACAACCCGATTCCCGGAAAAGCTACCCTCGTGCCAACCCACTGATCTCTATGTTGTTCCAGCCGCACCTGTATCGCTTGCCCCGGAATCACCTGCGTATCCCAGAATTCCAGATTGGCAATGAGACGAGATAATGCATACCGGATTACACCCCCATGGGTGACAACAATAATAGTGGGCACGCCTGACTCAAGAGAGAGCACGGACGGACAATCCGACCCTATGCACTCTTGCAGAAATAAATCGATTCGTGCAGTGAATGACTGCCATGACTCCCCCTCGGGCGGGGTGACGTCCTGCGGAGCATCGATCCAGTCCCGGTACTGTTGGTTGTCCTTGAGTTGATCGTAAGTTAATCCTTCCCATTGACCAAAATCAACCTCTCGCAGACGTGGTTCCAGCTTCACATGGCCTAATAAATGGGGCCCGATCATTGCAAGCGTCTGCTGACAACGGAGCAGATCACTGCAATATACCGCATTCCACGAGACGTTGCTCAATTGCTCGCGTAGTGAAGCCAGTTCTCTTTCTGCATCAGGCAGCAAAGCGATATCGGTATGCCCCAGATATTTTTTTTCCACATTCCATGCGGTTGTGCCATGACGTATAAACAGAATATTTCGTTGCTGTGATCCATTCTGCCCTAGAGTTACTACCATAACAACGTACCTCCAGCGAGCCATATCCCGAGCGTTACCAGTGTACACAGGATTACAAAAGAACCCGCTGACCAGAACATGAGACGTGTCGTTCGCACAATATCCTCTGCTGCCATCGGACGTGTTGCCTCACCCATATAGGCACGAAAAGAAGCTACGCCATGGTACACATTGTGTCCACCAAGTCTGATCCCCAGTGCTCCGGCCACCGCCGATTCAGGAAAACCACTATTCGGACTTGGATGCAATCTGGCATCCCGGGTCACCATACGTGCTGCGCCTTTGGCATCCAGTTTCATGACCCATGCACCCAAGATCAGCAGGATGGCGGTGAGCCGTGCGGGAATCCAGTTAGCCCAATCGTCCAGACGGGCGGAAGCCCAGCCGAGATGCATGTACTTCTCATTTTTATAACCAACCATAGAATCCAATGTATTCACGGCACGATAGGCCATCGCAAGTGGTGCGCCACCTATTAACGCATAGAACAAAGGGGACACGATGGCATCCACAATATTCTCCGCTACCGTCTCCACCGTTCCTCGCACGACCTCCGGTTCATCCAGATGAGCTGTGTCACGTCCAACAATCATGCCAAGTGAACGTCTTGCAGCAGGCCAATCTTTCTGAACCAGATGGTGATACACCTCCATGCCTGCATCCTTTAACCCTTTGGAAGCAATGGTAGTTGCAATAAGCACCACTTCAGCCACTATTGCTACGACCGGATGAATGAGACCCAGCACATATACGAATGCCCAGGTAATTACAAACACCCCACCCGCAATTAGCAACGGAAATAATAGACCAGCCCTCTTCAGCCCGGAATCCGTGCTCACATGGGAACGAATGCTACGCTCTAGCGCAGAGATTGCTTTTCCCATGCCAATCACGGGATGAGGAATCCAACGCGGATCACCGATGCATCGATCAAGTATGTATGCCCCTATAATAATCCAGGCACCTGCCATTCCCGTCCAGAACGGCCAGGAGGCCAGTTGCCCTATCTGAAATGTCATTTCACCCTGTTCCTCTCTTTCCACTGCTGTCCCGCTTGCAGGCTTTCCGTGATCGTGTCATACACCAACCTGCCGATAGCTGCACCAATAACCGTAGCCGTTCCCGCATAAGCAATTAGCGGGTTGTGCTCGTGCACCTGACTCACCGCAAGTACAATAGCATCCGTTGTCGTCCCTGTGGCCAGCAGTCCATTCTCCGAGTCCGCAACACCGAAATCAGCCAGCGCCGCCGCTTTGGCTTCCACCGCAGTCTGGATTGCATTCACCATTGCTCCCGATGTCATTCGTCCGTTGAACCATAACATGACATTAATCGTGCCCGGGACATAGGGCTTCGTAAAGTGAGATTGAGTTGTAGATTTTAAAAGCTCTACGGCAACAGCCTCATTTCCCTCCGTATCAAATACGGTTCTTGCGGAACCTGCCCGCGCAGCATTGGACACCCCGGCTGTTGTACAACACAGAATTCCGAATGCCTCACTTGTGTATTCCTGAATGGAAGTATGCTCCAGTCGAACCGCAGTCAATAGTCCCGCACATTGATCAAGCTGCTCCTTCCATTCATGCAGAGAACATTCGATATCACGAGGAGGATCATCACATCGATAATGCCGATCCACATAGATATTAAATATTCGATCCAGTTCGAGCATCCCGCCGCCATATACCGCACTGGAAAGTGCACTTGCAGCAGCACGACTCGCAGCTCTAATATGTTGATCGTGTGCAGTAATCTTCAGCCCGGGCCACGAAGAGGAACGATATTCATTCTCGTCTGCCTCTGCATTCTTGTAGTAATTATAAAACGGCAGTGTCATCGCATGTTCCCCCTGCTCCGATCATGTGTCGCTTGTGGTCTGGCCGCCCCATTACACTTCCTAGCGCTTCGAGTAAGCACTCGTTGGCCTCTGCGTCCTTTACTGCCAAACGTACATGTCTTTCACCAAGTCCCGGATACATCGCACAGCTACGGATTAGAATGCCACGCTCGCCCAGGGCTGCCTGCATGGATGCCGCAGTCCAAGGTTCTGGTAGGCGCACCAAAATAAAATTCGCTTCCCCCGGTGTTACCACACAACCATACGACTCCAAGCCTGCCTTTAAACGCGCGCGTTCCCGTGCGATCTGTGCCAGTGTGTCCTGTTCGAACCGTTCTCCGCTGCGTAGACAGGCTTCACCTGCAATCAACGCCAGTCCATTCACACTCCAGGTCACCTGTTTCTCTGTCATCGCACGAATCCATTCCGGACGTCCCAAGGCATACCCCAGACGCAGACCCGGAATAGCGTAAAACTTCGTCATTGATCGAATGATGATCACCTGTGGATATTCGTCCAGTCTGGGTGCAAGAGATTGTCGTCTTGATTCAGGTATGAAATCCATAAATGCCTCATCGATGACCAGGACAGTACCTGTTTTCTCTGCTTTGCGAGCCAGACGATGCAGTATCTCTACCGGATATTGTACGCCATTCGGATTGTTGGGCTGACCGAGAAACAGCAGATCTACCTGTTCTATCAGTCGTTCAATGTCCTCAGGATCAGCACGCCACTCCAGTTCCTCTCGTCCCTCCACATGCTGGACTTCCGCACCGAATTGTCGCGCTAAAGAACGATATTCTGAAAATCCAGGTTCCACTGTGCCGACCTTCTGCGGAGCAAGTCCGAGCAAGATCAACGCCATGCTTTCAGCAGCGCCATTGCCTACCGAAATACGGTCCTGTGGCACACCCAAACGTTCACTGAGTACTGATTTGAACCCTCGATGGCCCGGATCAGGATAACGAAGAACCGACTGCAATCCTTGCTCCAAAGCCTCCAACACTTCCTTTGGCGGGCCCAACGGATTGATGTTTGCGCTATAATCGAGGAAATCCGCAGCGTTCCCTCCAAACCGGGATGCGGCCGTCTCCACGTCACCGCCATGTCCGAAAACTTCAATGTAACCGGTCATACTTCCGTCACCCTTTCTACATGTCCTTTTTATTATGGATGGCGTGGGAGGTACGGGTCAATCCCGTTTTACAAGTCTTTCTGCCATGCTGCATGTTGCTCGTTCGTGGCGACCCTTCGGTACCCCTTCTAATTCCTTTGTGTCCCAACCACAATTCGTTTACAATAGAAGAGGAATTTCGGTTTCGTTTGTTTTACAAGGTTCACTACATAAGGGATCTTGATCCCTCACATACATTAATGGAGGAATGACCATGCTGTTTGTTGATAACCAGGGCATTACAGATCCGTCTGTAAACCTCGCGATTGAGGAGTATATTCTGAAGCATCTGCCGATGGAGGATGACAGCTATCTGCTGTTCTACATCAATCGCCCGTCCATTATTATCGGAAAGCACCAGAATACCATTGAAGAAATTAATATCGAATACGTGCAGGATAACGGTGTGCAGGTTGTCCGTCGTCTTTCGGGAGGCGGGGCAGTTTATCACGACCTCGGCAACCTGAATTTCAGTTTTATTACAGCCGATGACGGTCAATCCTTCCACAATTTCCGTAAGTTCACCCAGCCTGTGGTTGAAGCCTTGCAGGAACTTGGGGTCAATGCCGAGCTAACCGGGCGTAACGATCTGCAAGTAGGAGAAAAGAAAATTTCGGGCAATGCCCAATTCTCCACGCGCGGCCGCATGTTCAGTCACGGCACATTGATGTTTAACCTGAATCTGGATCATGTTCAAGCATCCCTGAACGTAAATCCCGAGAAATTCAAATCCAAGAGTACCAAATCCGTGCGCAGCCGGGTTGCCAACATTCGTGATCTGATCGACAGCAACCTGACGATTGAACAGTTCCGCGATGAGCTGTTGCGTCACATTTTCCGGATGGAGCCACAAGACGTCCCGCAATATACACTCACAGAGAAAGACTGGGACAAGATCAAGGAAATCTCTGCCGAGCGCTATAGCAACTGGGACTGGAACTATGGTCTGTCTCCGGAAAGCAATGTGAAGCATACCCGCAAATTCCCTGTCGGCATTATTGACCTGCGCATGAACATCAAAGATGGACGAATTGAAGATATCAAAATCTTCGGTGACTTCTTCGGCGTAGGCGATGTGGCCGATATCGAAGATATGCTGCGTGGCAAGCGTTATGAAGAATCCGAGGTGCGTACTGCACTTGAGGGCCTGGATGTAAAACACTACTTCGGCAACCTTGAGCTGGAAGACTTTATCGGCCTTGTTTTCCTGGAGGAGTAAAGTTGAATTTATATAGATTAAGACCCGAATAGATACAGATAAAAAGGAGAGAAACTTACATGACCTACAAATTAATCGCAATCGATATTGATGACACTCTGATCAACGACAACAAGGAAGTAACCCCTGCCACGCAAACTGCGCTGGAACAAGCGGTTGCCCATGGTGTAACTGTAACGCTGGCGACTGGCCGTGCTTATGCTTCCGCACAAGCGCTTGCTCGTCAGACCGGACTTAACGTGCCAATCATTACGTATCAAGGCGCATTGGTGAAGAACTTGCTGGACGAAAAAGTTCTCTACGAGCGCTACGTTCCACAGGAGGCTTCCCGCAAACTGTACGATTATTGCCTGGAAAATAATCTTCACCTTCAAACGTACATTGATGACAAGCTGTATGCTCGTGAAGAAAACGACAAACTGCGTGATTATGCCAAATTGAACGGCACACAATATTACATCGAATCTGATTTCATCAAAGTCATTGAACAAAAAACACCGAAGCTGCTGATCATCGATGAGCCGGATTACTTGGATAAGGTTGCTGTTGACCTGCGTGAGTTGCTTGGACCACAAGTGCATATCACGAAGTCCAAACCTTACTTCCTCGAGATCATGCACAATGAGGGAACTAAAGGCCATGCTCTTACCTTCCTCGCAGACCACTTTGGTCACCAATTGAGCGAGTGCATTGCCATTGGCGACTCTTGGAATGACCATGAGATGTTGGAAGTTGCAGGACTTGGTGTAGCAATGGGTAACGCTATCCCTGCTCTTAAAGAGCTGGCTGATTACATTACGGCAAGCAATAACGAAGATGGCGTAAAAGAGGTTATCGAGAAGTTTGTATTGAACGCAGAGTAAGGTTCAAGCGAAGCATTTACTTTTATACATGTATTATGACAACACAAACAAACAGCCCTGTCAGCGATAGCTCGCTGTGCAGGGCTGTTCATATAAGTATAACTATGTATTAATACTTTTCTTAAAACTCATTTTTTATTGGCCATTTTCTCTAGTGCTCTAACGGCACGCTCACGTTGTTCCCTCTTTTCAGCCCGGTAGTGACTTGCATCCTCTCCCGCACTGCTAAAGAATCCCCAGAGCAGTCCAATCAAACTACCTACTATACTAGGAACCGCCTGATTCACCAAATAAAAATCCATATCGAGCTTAATACTTAGAAACAAAAGTCCACCCCAGATGATAAAATAGCCATAAAAAGCTAGATAACGATGACTAAATGCAAAAAATAGATAAATTAGAAATGCAACAAAACCTAAAACAATTGAAATCACATGAAATTCATCTTCCACAATAACGCAACTCCCTAATGCCAGTCTAGTTGTTTTGCATAAACTCATTGAACTCTAAAAATCTCTTTCACTTACATGCTCGGTTAAACTCTCGCTTTGTAGACCTTTCTCCTCTCTGCTTTGTTAAACGCACTCCACACTATATCATATCCGGCTTCTTCTTATAACTATATTTAATTCTTCTAAACAAAAAAACTCCCGTTTATGACATCTTACGATGGCGTAACCGAGAGCTTTAATTTCTTTCATTCCTTTGCAGAATTACACATTACCTATTTTACTAGAGGTTTGGAAGTTTGGACCAACGGACTCTTACGCCCACCTCGTTTTAACCAACCCATCACTTTTTCATTCATTGCCAAGAGACCTGCAACCACCAGTGCCACACCGATCCACGTAATCCAGCTGACATGTTCATTATAGACAACGGCACCCAGACCAACCGCAATCGGCGGGGAGATGTACAGCCAGGTTGCCGGGAACAGCGGATTCGTGCGAGACATGATCCAGTAGAACAGGCTGTGACCAACCATCGAGCCAACGACAGTCAAATAAATTACGGATGAGACAGCAGGCACCCAGTCCAGAGCAGACATATTCCACGATTCTGTCACCGCTGAGAGCAAGCTTAACAACAGTCCTCCATACATCATCTGTACTGCGTTGATTGCTACAGGGTTCGCTTCTTTGAACTGATTAATAACCTTCTTGGAGTATATCGCCCCTGCTGAATAACACACTTCGCCCACCAGAACGGCAATACAACCCCATAGCCATAGTGGACTTCCACCAATGGATACACCCGGCAGAACCACAAGCACGACTCCCGCAAAACCGATCAGACATCCCGTAATCATGCGTGCAGATGTTTTTTGTCGCAACAAAGCTGTCTGCATCAGCATAATCATGAGTGGACCTGTAGCTGACAAAATTGCACCAACGCCTGAACTCACATATTGTTCAGCCCAATATAAGGTCGCAAACGTACCAAACGTCAGTCCTGCACCTGTAATGAGCATTTCTTTACGCCACAGCAGGGAAATATTGACCTTGCCTTTCATCCACATCCACGCAAACATCAAAGCCCCTGCAACAATAAAACGGAGTCCAGCTGACAGAAAAGGCGGCATGCCTGCTTCCACTCCAATTTTAATTGCCAGAAACGTTGTTCCAAAAATAAGACACATTACGGTAAATGCGATCCCAACCATGCTAGCCCCTCCTTCATCTGTTCTCCATCATATAGCACTCTCTACAGAACAGAATAAACAAAACAGAACAGTTATCTTCCGTTTGCTGTTACAATAGTGTTCAAAAGGAGTGTGAGCCGGGTGGGCAAAACCATGATGATGACAGATAACAGCCTGAAACTATATGAGCAAGTCATCCATTATCTCGTTGTGCGTATAGAAGCGGGAGAGTGGGCTGAACATGAGAAACTGCCATCTGTACGAAGCCTGTCCGAGCTACTCGGCGTACATCGCTTGACCGTTTTCAAAGCGTATCAGGAGTTAAAAGAACGTGGGAATGTTTATGTGAAGGACAAGTCTGGCTATTATGTCAGTCCAGCAACCCCATTTTCTGTAACAGATCAGGCGGATGATCCCGCTGTGTCTGCCTGGCTGCATTGGGATTCACTAGCACGGGTACAGTCCCTTGAAGCAGAATACCAGTTTTCCAAATCGTTAATCGATCCCTCTCTGCTGCCCAACCGTTATTGGGGTGAACTGATGCGTGATCTGCTGGATCAATATCCCCGTTTGCTTGGCACGTATTCCACAATTCAGGGAGATCTGGAATTGCGAAGTGCGCTGGCAAGCCATTTAACGAAGAAAGAACGCTTCTATCTCTCGGCAGACGAAGTGCTCATTACCTCGGGTGCCCAGCAGGCCATCGATGTAATCTCCCGCAGTCTGGTCAGACCCGGTGATCGTGTTCTGATGGATAGGCCCACGTATGGCCCTGCAATGGAAATTTTCCGCAAACAGGGTGCCCGTCTGATCTTTACGGATATTCACCCCGATGGGTATGATCTGGAGCAGATTGAGCATCTGATGAAAACGGAGAAACCACGCTTATTCTATACGACACCAACCTTTCATAATCCGACCGGCGTTAATGTTCCAGTTGAACAGCGCAAGCAGTTACCGGAACTTGCAGAACAGTATGGTTGTTTTCTACTCGAAGACGACAGCACCTATGATATCTATTTTAAGGAGAAACCTCCTGCACCTATTTTCACCTACGACACCACAGGTCACACCCTGTACATTCGCAGTTACAGCAAGTATGTTGCACCCGGGCTGCGAATTGCAGCCATCATATGCCGTCAACGATTCATGCCAGGACTACAGGCTGTAAAATCACTGACAGATAACGGAACAGCCCTTCTGAACCAGAAGCTTTTTCTCCGTTATTTTCAGTCAGAACGCATGCATCAGCATCTGTCCAAGCTGCGGACCGCCATCCAGCTTCGAATGGAAGTAATGGAACAATGTCTTCTAGAAACGGACTGGACGTGGACCCGCCCCGAGGGTGGACTCAACTTTTGGGTTGAGCTTCCGGAGGGTGTAGATACAGGACGACTGCTTCACCGATGCATGGAGCAATCCGTTGCCTTTGTCCCCGGAACCGTATTCGATTCTTCGGACGATTCAGCTAACCGCAAGCTGCGTTTGTCCTTCTCTTATGCCCATGAGCAACAGATTCGGGAAGGTATGAGCAGGCTCATTACGCTGGCCAAAGAAATGTAAGGTTTGGATTTCCTGGAACTGACGTCACTCCGAAGATTATCAAGTGTAATTTGCAACTCGTATCGCTGCACCAAAAGTAAAGTCGCCTTATGGCGACTTTACTTTTGGTCTTCTATATTCTCTACCTTGCACCCGCTCTGTGCTTAAAGGTCTTTTCTTGCAAACAGGCGGATTGTAATAAGATAAGACACTACAAACAAACCTATAATGCCTACAGAAACCAATGCCATTGTCGTTGTGGTAATCATGCCGTTCTCGTTGACCATACTCATGAGGTACGCAACGGGTTGCGCCAGTATAATCATGCAGACCATGAATATCGCATTGATGATACCTGCCCCTTTTTTGCTAAGTCCGTAGAATAGAGGCATGTATATGGAGACTAGCACAAGCACCATGCCTACGGAAACGGCAATATCCATAAGTGAATAATTCGGTTTGTTCAGTTCAGGATAATTCAGGTTCACAAGCTCGTGAATTCCGTACGACGCGAGCACCCCAAAAAATGTATAGACTATAGCAGAGAGGTACTTGGCCTTCACAATCTGTTTGCGGCTAACCGGGAGCGTGACCAGAAAATTATGATTATGGTTCTTGATATCAATCATAGTTGCTAGCATAACCGAACCAAAGGCTGTGTAGATGCCTACAAAATACATCGACATTTCACTCTGTGGTATAAAGGCGAGACTAAATACCACCAGGTATAATCCAATCGTCCACAATGAACTTTTCAGCACAATGAAGTCTTTACGAAGCAGGTTAAGCATATTTGCGTCCTCCCTTCGCCGTAAAATAAATGAGGTCTTCCAACGTAGGTCTTTGTAAAAGAGCAAGCCTACCAAATAACTGTTCTGCCTCTGCCTTATGATCCGACAATGCTTCAAAACCAACGGCTGTCTCGCGTATTCCGATGAAATGCTTCCGAACATCGGAATCAAGCAGATCCATATCCCCTTTTACAATCGTATACCTTTCTAGCACATCATCTTTGGCTTCATTGAACACCAGTTTTCCTTGATGAATAAACGTAATGTAGTCTGCAATACGTTCCAGATCCGTCGTAATATGCGTCGAGAAAATAATGGATCTTGTTTCGTCCTGTATCATGTCCGCAAGCAGATCGAGCAGTTCCCGCCGAAACACAGGATCAAGCCCGGATGTCGGTTCATCCATAATCAGCAGATCCGCTTCATGTGACAAAGCTACGGCGAGAGAATACTTTATCTTCATGCCTTTGGAAAGGTCCTGGATCTTCTTTTTGGGAGACAGTTCGAACTGATCCAGGTAATCATTGAACGCTTTATCGTCCCATTTCGTGTAAAAAGGAGCAATCATTCGTGTCATCTCCCGGATCGTTAGATGCTCATAGTAAAAACATTCATCGGACACAATGCCAAGGCGTTGCTTGATGTCAACTTCCTGATTGGGCATCTCACTGCCCAATGTCTTGAGGCTCCCCTTATCGGGATGGATCAGGCCCGTAATCATTTTGATCAGGGTACTCTTTCCCGCCCCATTCGGACCAATAAGTCCCGTGATATATCCTTTTTTCACATCTAGAGATACATTATCTACTTTAAATAAGGGATAGATTTTGGTTACATTACGTAATTCGATAGCGTTCATTATGCTTATTCCTCCTCATACAACAATGTAAGATGATGGATTACATCCTGTGAACTCATGCCCAGTTCTTTGCTCTCACGAATCACTTCAAGTATCTTCTCTTCCAATTGTTTCATCCGCCGCTCCCGAATAAAGTCCTGATTGGCTCCGGATACAAAGCTCCCTTTGCCTACAACCGAATCGATCAGTTTCTCTTTCTCCAGCTCTTCATAGACACGTTTGGTTGTAATGACACTCACTTGCAGATCCTTGGCGAGCTGCCGAATGGAGGGAAGACTATCTCCAGCAACCAATTCTCCGCTCAAAATGCTTTGCCTAATCTGAGTTAAAATCTGCATATAGATTGGATCGCTTGATGCATTGGATATTAAAATGTTAATCTTTTCTCACCTCAATGATGTTACATAGTTTTCAGTAGGTATAGTGTATATATATAATATATACACTATACCTACTCTTAGTCAATTTTTATTTAATTTTTCTTATTCTGATTCGATCCATAGACACCGGCTAGCTAAATAATCTGGACGGCAAAAAGAGGACGTCAGTTTCCTGTTCGTCCTCTTGGTTAATCAAGTCCGAAAGGTCACATGACCTTCCGGGCTACTGTTATGAGCTGGATATGACCTTATCCACCAATCCATATTCGACTGCTTCAGCAGCGGTCAGGAAATAATCTCGATCCGAGTCCTTCTCAATCCGCTCAATCGACTGCCCTGTATGATCGGCTAACAGCTTGTTAAGGCGTTGACGGTGTTGAATGATGCGGTTAGCATGAATCAGCATATCGGATGCCTGCCCTCGCGTGCCGCCATGTGGCTGATGGATCATAATCTCACTGTTGGGCAGCGCCATACGCTTGCCTTTTGTTCCACCCACCAGCAAAATCGTGCCAAAGCTCGCCGCCATACCTGTACAGATCGTGGAGATATCCGGCTTCACGAATTGCATCGTGTCATAGATCGAGAACCCCGCAGTCACCGACCCACCAGGGCTGTTGATATACATCTGGATGTCCTTCTCTGGATCCTCTGCAGTCAAAAATAATAACTGAGCCACAATGGCATTTGCCATCTGATCCTCAATCTCTCCGGACACCATAATAATCCGGTCTTTGAGCAAACGAGAGTAAATATCATAGCTCCGTTCTCCGCGAGCTGTCTGTTCCACCACATAGGGTACTACATTCATGTGTGTCGCCTCCTCGGTTTAGGCAACCATGTTGACCGTGTACCCACCTCCATACGACAGCGAGTTCATACTAGAAGTGGAGTACCTGTACATCATTGGCTGCATGGATGGAGACGGCAAAGCCTGCTGCAAAATAGTACCCGCCACAGCCATCGGATCATCAGTCCGATTCAGGCACAGATCAATGATTCGAGCTGTATCTCCATTACGAAATGCCAGCAAATAGCTGCGCAGTTCCTCCCGATTGTCCTCCACTGCGCCTGCTTCATACTGCAATTCAGCGTCCGATCGTTCCAACCTGTGCCTCACTTCAGCTATGGCAGAGCGGGCACGACTTAACGCCGCTTTCACAGCGCCTTCTGTCGTATCCAGCATTTCCGCAGTCTCTGCCGCCTTATAACCCATTAATTCACGTAATACATATATCACTCGCTGCCACGGTGGTAGCTTATCTACAAGAAGTTGAACAGCAGACTCCAACTCCTCGAATCGTCTTTCCTCCTCCATCTCGTGCAGAAGCGGCTTCAAGCTATCCAGTTTATATGCTAATCTCTCCCGCTGACGTAAGATATCAATCCAGCTGTTGCGTGCAATACGGATCAGATAAGCTTCCCAGTTTATATCTTTATTCATCCCGGAAGATCCAACTCCACTCGACGACAATACTTTGAGACAGGTCTCCTGAACCAGATCTTCCGTGTCTGGAACTGATTTCGTCAGTGATAAACAATACGCATACAACGATCCCATCAGGTCAGGTAATACGGTATGGATGCTTTGGTTCAATTGATTTTTTCCGGCGTTACCACCGGATTCAATATCGGATTTATCTTTTTTACCATCATCATGTGGTCTGTTGATTCTGCAATCCACGGACTTCACAAAGGCCATCTTGGGGGCCCCCCTTTGCTGGTTCCTGATTGATTTTGACTTACACTATGTAAACGAAGAACCTCCTCCAAAGGATACGCTCTTCTGAAGTTATTTTTGTTACGCTCATTAAGTTGAGTTACACAATCGTTTCTAGCTATAAGGTTCCGAGCGGCACCCTCATCCCGGCAAGAGCAATCGTAATGCCTTGATCCAGCTTGTAATTCTGCCGTACATCAACGTCATGGGACATATGTGTAAAATAGGTATGACCCGGTTTCAGCTCCCTTAGCAGCTCCTGTGCTTCACGCATATCGTACACGGAACGTGTCGAGAATTCCGCAAGCTCATGCACAAAGCTCGTTCCGAGCACCAGCATATCCAATCCGTGCAACGGCTTTTTCTCAGTGGCCTTCAGGTCAATAGCATCTGAGCAGTACGCCCAGCTATACCCGCCTCGATCCAGCCGATACGCGTATGAATACCCATTATGCCCATGGCACACTTTCCAGGAATGCACGCTCCAGCCGCCGAGTTCAATATCATCATCTGTTTCCAGATAGTCCATATGACGCCCCAACCAGGGAAACTGTCCCTGAATGGTAGCAATCACTTCACGTGGTGCATATAAACGTCCCTTCACACCCAGCCAGCGGCATGCATCTGCCCATTCCGGCAATCCTCCAATATGGTCAAAATGAGCATGCGTGATGAGCAGCGTATGCACCATACGCAATCCCTGATCCTCCATCTGTGATCTCCAGTCCGGCCCGCAGTCAATCATGAATCCTTCGCTAGCACCATCGCCACTGTCAATCAGAACAGTAGAGCGTTTCCGTCTATTTTCTCCCGTAAGCCTCGCCTCTGTACATACTTCGCAATCGCAATACACACGTGGAACGCCCATCGCATCGCCAGTGCCCAGAAATGTTAGCTGATTCAATCCGCATTCCCCCTGAATTAATGATATGTAGATTGTAATCGTACACCTTTGTTTTTGCAAAAAAAAAGACCATCCCGCTGCAGTTCTCCACTGCAATTCGGGATAGTCCGTAGTCTGACCGTTCACCGTCAGACTTACAATTCCATGCTTCGCTCCATCGGGAGCTTGCGCTCATCCACATCTGGTGTGCCCGCTTATAAGCCGAGTCGCCCGCATGAAGATTAGGCCTTACCATATTTCACAGGCCATGACCCGATTGATTTAAGTCACATTAACCCAGCTCTGGAACTACACCAGTGCCCGCAGCTTCAATGTGAGTTCCCGACCTGCAGGTACTTCCTTCGAATCCGTAATGACCCAGTTGGATGCAAGTCGCTCTGCCAGTACATCTGCCTGTTCCGGTTTCAACTGCAATCCCGTGACGATTCCTTCACCCACCGTGAAGTCTTTCTCTGGTTGCACCTTAAAGGCCTTCTCCAACCAGATTCCCAGTCCACCACGCGTGTTAAAGGTAATCCGGTAGCCGTCTTTCACTGCTGCCTCCAAATTTTCACCGTGCTCGTCCGCATAGGAGAAAAATTCGTTATATCGGTATTCCTCTTCAGACACGGCGTCAAAAGCGGAAATGTCCTTCGCTTGAATAGCTTTCAAAATTTCTTCCTCAGGCATTCCCTTACCACGGGCCTGCTCCAGTCGAATCGCTGTACTTTGAGATAATTTGATCTCTGAACTCATCCAACTCACACCTTCCTGCAGATACTATGTAACAATCATGACTAAGTATACCTCTATTATATCCTTTTGACAGTAAAAAACCTCCATCTCGACTTCCATTGAAATGAAGGTTTAGTATGAACATATACGTTTACCTATTCAATTGCATCATCAATACTCATATTCCCGCGAGCACCTGATACCACACCCCGCGTTTGGAGTACAACGTACTGCGTACCTCGTCCCATCCACCCAGATAGGTGATATCAAATAATCCTTCAGGCGTTGGAAATGTGGACTCCGTCTGAGCAAATACATCCGGATCTACTGAACGAAAACCATGCTTGGCAAAAATATGCTGTGCTTCCGGTGTACGCAGATAGGCGACAAAGGCTTCCGCCAGTTCACGATTCCCGTGTTTGTCAGCATATTTATTCACCACGACTGCCGGGTTCTCAATCAGGATTGTATTTTTCGGAACGACGATGTCATAATCTACACCTTTGGCAATCCGGGCAAGTAATTCATTTTCATACGTGACGATCACATCACCCACACCATACTCGAATGCCGCCATCGAAGAGCGACCACTCTTGTCCAATGATTCAACGTTGCGATGTACCTGTTCGAGAAAAGCCTTGGCTGCGGCAGGATCTTTCTTCCCCTCTTGCTCCTCCGACAGTTTCAGCCCGGCACCGTAAATGGCATTAATATCCCATTGCGCGCCCCCGGATGTCTTTGGATTGGGGTAGAGTACCTTTACTCCCGGCTTCGTTAAATCCTGAAAATCACGAATTCCCAGCGGGTTGCCTGCTCTTGTTCCTAGAACAACAATCGAACGAGTAATCATGCCCTCATTAGGGGTCTGTTTCCAATCGGAGCTAACCAAGTCGGCTTTGACCAGCTTGTCGATATCACTCTCCATCGCGAGCAAGGCCACGTCAGCCTCGAATCCACCTACAATGGCTCTTGCCTGTGTTCCCGAAGCTTCATAGGATTCCTGGAAGTTAATCGTCTGTCCAGTCTTCGCTTTCCACTCCTCCTGGAACTTGGGTAGCAACTCACCTACAGCGTCTTTCGCTACACTATAAGCACCGATTACCAGCGTGTTGGATGAATCGTTACCTGAGGACTCGTTCTGTTCGCTTGACTCCTCCTGCTTGCTGCATCCAGCGGTCATGCAGACGAGCAGAAGCATGAGGGTAACATATAAGAGTATGGATTTCTTCTTCCTCGTCTGCATGGGCAAGCCCCTTTCTTCCACTCGATCTAAATCATCACCGGCATCGGATCTTCCTTCAGTCGGTTCTCAACCACCCAACTGTTGGAATCATTGAACAAGTATGCACGATGCACAAGGACTCTTATCTGTTGACCGATCTCCAGTGTTGTTTTCTCCAGGGAACGGTATGTGATTAACTTATGACCCTGTACTTCTACCTCTACCATCCATTCACTACCGCGGAAATGAAGATGTTTGACTGTACCTTTTTCCGTCGCAGACAACATGGTGAACTCGTTTTTCAAGCCGATCTCAATATACTCCGGTCGAATAAGCGCTTTGGTATGTTCACCCTCAACGGCATGTTCGAATCCTTTCAGTTGGGAAGCATCCTCCACAACCGTAGACTCTCCGATAAATGTAGCGACAAAAGGTGTCTGCGGATTTTTGTAAATATCCCAAGGCGTACCCTTCTGTTCCAGACGTCCCTGACTGATAATCATGATTTCATCCGCCACTTCAATCGCTTCATCCTGGTCATGCGTTACAAAGATCGAAGTGATTCCTACCCGCTCGATTAGCTCCCGTAACCATGAACGCAGTTCCTGACGGATCTTGGCATCAATGGCCGCGAACGGTTCGTCCAGCAATAACAGCTGCGGTTCAGGGGCGAGTGCTCTGGCAAAAGCAACACGCTGACGTTGCCCACCAGACAACTGATGGGGATAGCGCTGTTCGAAACCTTTTAACCCGGTCAATTCAACGAGTTCCATAACCCGATCACGGATCTGGGCTTTCGGCGTCTTTTTGACCTTGAGTCCAAAAGCAATATTCTCGAATACCGTCATATGTTTGAACAAGGCATAGTTCTGGAATACAAATCCGATGCCCCGCTCCTGTGGAGGCAGATGATTCACCACTTTTCCATGAAAGCGAATCTCTCCGGAACCCGGATTCTCCAGGCCCGCAAGCATCCGCAAAATGGACGTTTTCCCGCCTCCGCTGGGTCCAAGCAGACCGATCAGATGGCCTTTGGCAATATCGAATGAGACATCTTTTACCGCATGAAAATCACCGAAATGTTTGTTCAGATCACGGACTTCTACATGCATATCAATGCACTTCCTTTCGCTTCTTGGCCCATTCCATCATGAGCAGCAGCCCGACGGAGAAGGTGACCAGCACCAATGCCACACCATTTGCGGCAGCTACATTAAAATTCTCAACATCCTGATACACCAGCGTTGTTGCTGTCTGCGTTTTGTTCATAATATTACCGGATACGACCAGCACTGCACCGAATTCCCCAAGCGAGCGCGCAACCGTCAAGACAAGACCGTATACCACTGCCCAGCGGATCGAAGGCCAGGTCACACTCCAGAACGTTCTCCAGCCGTAGGCGCCCAGTGTAGATGCAGCCTCCTCTTGCTGTGAACCGAGTTCCTGCAGGACAGGCATAACCTCTCTGACCATCAGTGGAAATGTGACAAATAACGTAGCGATCACCATACCCGGGAAGGCATAGACCACATTGAATCCAATTCCTTCAAAAAAAGCACCCATAATGCTGTTAGGTCCCAGCATCAACACAATCATCAAACCGCCAATGACAGGAGATACGGCATAAGGCAGATCTACAATGCTGTTTAGCAGCCCTCTTATCCGTTCACTCAGCCATCCGGCACGAACCAGATACAGGGCCATCATGATGCCAAACAATGTATTTAACAGGGTGACCACCAGGACAACCAGTCCGGTCATCATCAAGGCGTGTAGCGCCTCAGGACGCATCAGCCCTTTCAGGAACCCGCCTGCCCCGTCTTCAAATGCGCCAATAAAAATGCGACCGAGCGGGATGATCAGCAGTACGATAAATACCGCAAACGTCAGTCCGATTAAGAGTCGTCTCATCGTCTTCTCCCCCGCATCTGTACCAGATTGATCAGCCAGAGGATCAGGAAGGAGAGCGTCAGGAGCAACACGGATACAGCAGCGGCTCCCGTTGGATTATCACTTTCAATCTCTCCGTAGATAAATACGGAAGCGGTCAATGTTCTTCCTGGAATGTTACCAGCCACCAGCACGACAGCTCCGAATTCAGCCAGTCCTCTGGAGAAAGCGAGCATCCCCCCACTGATCATGCCAGGTGCCATGGAAGGCAGAATAACCTGCATAAACGTGCGAGCCTTGGATGCCCCCATCGTGTACGAGGCCTCTTCCTCGGAAGGATCAATTTCTTCCAACAAAGGCTGCACTGCACGGATAACAAACGGAAACGTGACAAAGGTCATCGCGATAACAATTGCGGGCAGATGAAATACAATCTCAAATCCCATGGATTCTGCCAGTTTCCCGATGGCACTGACCGGACCCAAAAGCAGCATAATCATCAAGCCACCCACGGCTGTTGGCAATGCAAACGGAAGATCGACCAAACTGTTGAGAAATGATCGGCCCACAAAGCGATACCTTGTCAACACCCAGGCGATCATCGTGCCAAGAACCACGTTAATCAGCGTTGCAATAACGGCCAGCCGAATCGTCAGCAGCACGGCTTTCCACGCGATCGGGTCCATAATACTCTGGGCGAAGTTGCTCCATCCTTCAGAGAAGGAGTTGACGTACACACCGATGATTGGAAGTACAATAAGTACGATAAAATATAACAATACGGTACTGCGGAATCCCCAAGTCCATCCCTTATGACGAAGAACGGTATTCATTGCTGCGTTCCCTCCCAGCCTCCGGCTTAAGTTCCGGTCGGCAGTCTCCCTGCTTCGGTACGACATTTTTCCTAAGTTGGATTATATTACTTTATTATTATTCCCATTAGTCTACTTGGTTTTGCTTTTCTGATACTTTACCAGTTTGCAGTGCTAATCGTCAATGCTTTTATTGAATATAATTGGGCCACATATGAGATTAATTAATAAATATAACTTCAGGTTATTTCTGTCCTCTCCGTTATCATAAGAATTGCTCTTTTCACCTTGCATATGTGGTTTGTTTGGTATGTAGTGGTTAAGGTACAATCGAGGGTAAGAAATGAGATCC
Organism: Paenibacillus amylolyticus; assembly: GCF_001570725.1. GTDB lineage: Bacteria > Bacillota > Bacilli > Paenibacillales > Paenibacillaceae > Paenibacillus > Paenibacillus amylolyticus_A. Next base: position 349,935 of record NZ_BCNV01000001.1, on the reverse strand, counting down.
TAAGGAGTGATTTAACATGTTATATACGAAGAATATATCCACTTCCACACGAGATGAAATGAAGGATATCACACGTGACGTAAAGCAGGTTGTCCAGAGTAGCGGCGTGCAGAACGGGACGGTGCTTATCTACTGTCCACATACGACGGCGGGTATCGCCATTAACGAAAATGCAGACCCGGATGTGAAACACGATGTATTGTTGCGCCTGGACGAGGTGTATCCCTGGGAGCATCCCGAATATCGACATGCCGAAGGTAATACAGCCTCTCACCTCAAATCGATCACAACAGGGCCATCACAGACAGTAATTATTCATGAAGGCAGACTGCTGCTTGGCCAATGGCAAGGCATTTACTTTTGCGAGTTCGATGGCCCCCGTGAGCGGGAATACCTTCTCAAAATCATGGAAGGTTAGATTCGTCCCAACAGGCCTGTCACCAACTCAACCATTTTTGCAAACACAAACAGGCGGTCCACCCTCATTTCGGGTCGGAGCCGCCTGACTTGTTTTTTGGCGCATACTAACTTTCGCGAGACAACGTTATAAAGAATTAAAGTTATGACAAATCACCGCCCTGAAGTGTAGGGGTGCAACAATAGCGCCATTATTGGACGCCAGGCTGCTGACCCAGATTGCGGCACAGCACTTTGACATGAGACAGCGCAGACGATTCAATCTCCACAAACGTTAAACGGTCCTGAATGTAATAAGAAATGAATCCGTGCATAGCCAAAAATAGCGTACGCGGTACCCTTTGAATGTCTTCTTCCGTACAGTTCTCTTCATTCATATATTGTCTTATAATCGATGCAAACAATTCGAAGCAGCGTCCCTGTTCGGTACGACAATAGGACAACAGTTCTTCGTCCCTGATCATAAACATAATTTCGTATTGGTATGGGTTCTCCAGACCAAAGCGAATAAACTCCATCATAATGTGCTCTACCTTGCTCACATCATCACGAACCGGCCTGACCATGGCTTGCAGCAGTAAATGCCCCAGATGATTAAAATCTTCAACCACGATGGCATAGAACAGCTCTGCCTTTTCCTTAAAGTGATAATACAGCGACCCATGACTATAGCCCAGATGCTGGCCGATGCTTCGCATCGAAATGGCGCGGTATCCTTTGGTAATAAAAAGGTGCCTCGCCGCCTCCAGTATCCGCTCCCTCGACAACTCCTGTTCGACTGCTCTTCTAGCCATATATTTTATTCCCCTTCAATAAAATAAAGCCGCTGTCCCTCCGTGATCCGGGATTGCCCTTGCGTCAAATCCGTGATCCAGGCTACAAAAGCCTCGGTTTCACTATCCGGCGGAAGACAAGTCAACGTAACCTTATCGGTGAATCCAGTTTCACCTGTACGGACTTCCCGGCTCCTTAACTCATTTTCCACTTTACCCAGCCACGTATAATCCAGTTCAACAAACACTTCACGATGCAGCACGTTGGTAATGGCTTCTCCTGCTTCAATGGCTGCTACAGCTCCATCCGTATAAGCACGAATTAACCCACCAGCTCCAAGCATAATTCCCCCGAAGTATCGCGTAACCACAATTGCTACATTTTTTAATTTCTGATTTTTGATCACTTCAAGAATGGGTTTCCCTGCTGTTCCGCTTGGTTCCCCGTCATCGGATTGCTTCTGGATCTCATCGCGCTCCCCAATCATGTACGCAGAGCAGTTATGAGTCGCATTCCAATGTTTTTTCTTGATCTCATCGATAAAGGCAACCGCCTCTTCCTCTGTCGTGACCGGCATAATATGACCGATAAATCGCGACTTCTTGATTACAATTTCCAGATTGCCCGGTCCTCGAACCGTGCGATAACGTTCAATCATTCCAAATCCAACTTTCTGATCTTTTCCTGAGTCCAACTCCATTTTACAAGAAAGCAGTTCACCGCGCGAACGCGGACGAACTGCCCTGGTTATCTTCATCCGGGAACCCTGCATCTTACACGAACAGTGATTCCCCGATAGATTTACATTACCTTATTTAACTATATGAGCAGACCGATGAATTATTCGGAAAGTCTCGCTTCAAGCGCTGCTTTCTCTTCTTCAAAGCCTGGTTTGCCCAACAATGCGAACATATTTTTCTTGTAAGCTTCCACACCTGGTTGGTCAAATGGATTGACGCCCAGCAGATAGCCACTGATGCCGCATGCTTTTTCAAAGAAGTATACCAGATATCCGAAGGAATATGGAGTCATATCTGGAATGTTCACAATCAGGTTTGGTACTTGACCATCCGTATGTGCAAGCAGTGTTCCTTGGAACGCTTTTTTGTTGACAAAGTCCATGGTTTTGCCTTCAAGGAAGTTCAAACCATCCAGATCGTCTGGATCGGATTTGATTGAGATATGCTCCGCAACTTCAGTAACCTGGATAACAGTTTCGAAGATATTCCGGCTACCTTCCTGAATGAATTGACCCATGGAGTGCAAGTCAGTAGAGAAATCAACAGATGCAGGATAGATCCCTTTGTAGTCTTTACCTTCGCTCTCTCCGAACAACTGTTTCCACCACTCGGATACGAAGTGCAAGGATGGCTCATAGTTTACAAGGATCTCCGTACCTTTGCCTTTGCGATACAATGCGTTACGAACAGCTGCATATTGATATGCTTCGTTCTCAGCTACGTTCGGGTTGCTGTATTCTTTGGATGCGTCAGCCGCACCTTGCATCATTTCTTCGATGCTGATACCAGCTGCCGCGATTGGCAGCAAACCTACAGCTGTCAGAACGGAGTAACGTCCCCCAACATCATCCGGGATAATGAAAGACTCGTATCCTTCTGCATTGGCCAGTTCTTTCAGTGCACCGCGCGCTTTATCTGTTGTAGCATAGATGCGTTTGCGTGCTTCTTCTTTACCATATTTCTCTTCCAGTGCTGCACGGAAGATACGGAAAGCAATTGCAGGCTCTGTTGTTGTACCGGATTTGGAGATGACGTTGACAGAGAAATCTTTGCCTTCAACCAGATCCAGCAAATGAGTTACATATGTGGAACTGATATTGTTTCCTGCAAAATAGATTTCAGGCGTTTTGCGTTTGTCTTTTGGCAAATTGTTATAGAAAGAGTGAGTCAGCATCTCAATCGCTGCACGTGCACCCAGATATGATCCACCGATACCGATAACAATCAGTACTTCGGAGTCGCTTTGGATTTTGGCAGCTGCTTTTTGAATCCGTGCGAACTCTTCTTTGTCATAAGCCGTTGGCAGGTCAATCCAGCCCAGATAATCGGAGCCTGTTCCTGTTCCGTTGTGAAGCTGCTCGTGAGCGAGACGAATCGGTTCTGCGAAATAGTCCACTTCGTGCTGATTTACAAATTGCAATGCCGTGCTATAGTCAAATGTCACTTTTTTTGCCATGATCTCAAAAACCTCCTGATTTCGGTTATATTATTTCCGCGTATTCCATTCTAAACAACTTGCCTTAAGGATACTTCAAATCCACGGGGCTGACAAGCTTGGCGCTCGAACTTTGTCGTTAGAATTCAAGAAGCAAAAAGGGTAAACCGAATCCGCAGGTTGCGGTTCTGCTTACCCTTCTTATGTTATTCCGCCGGGTACGAGCAGACGTAGTCAGTAACGCTGCGTATCTCCAGTTTGAATTTGGATTCGGCAGGCACGTGGAACGTAGCTTGACCTTGAATCTCTTGCCACTCTTCTTCTCCGGGAAGCAATACTTTCAGATCTCCGGACAGAATCTCCATAATTTCACGGGAATCCGTACCGAATTCATAACTGCCTGGAAGCATGATGCCCAGAGTCACTTTGCTGCCATCCCCCAAAATAACCGTTCTGCTGGTTACCTGACCATCATAATAAATGTTGGCCTCTTTCACTACACTGACTTGATCGAATTGTGACATGCGTACCCGCTCCCCTGAAGTTAATGAAAACAAAAGGCAAAACAGATCAGGGCGATAACGAGTCACCGCCCATCTCTGCGGAAATAACTTACTGCCATGGATCAGGAGAGTATGAAGCTCTCCCAACCATAGCAGCGCTTATGAAGCTTTAAGTGCGTGTTCAAAAAGTTAGGTTTTCAGTACCGAGAAGATGGGATGAAGCTAGAAATGGAGTAGCGGAGCGTAGGAGAAAACTACGTGAGCAACGGACATTTCGGCTGAATCCCATATTCGATGCTGATGATGCCGTGAGGCATCCTTCGTAATCAAAAGCAGACTTTTTGAACAACCTCTATTACAGTAATGCTTTTACGCGGCTAACCACGTTGTCCACTGTAAAGCCATATTCTTGGATAACACGGTCGCCAGGCGCGGAAGCACCAAATGTGCTGATTCCGAGAATGTCACCTTGATCTCCAACATATTTCTCCCAGCCCATTGGATAAGCCATTTCAATCGCAAGACGAGCTTTAACATCCGGTAGAAGAACGGACTCTCTGTAAGCTTTGTCTTGTTTCTCGAACAGATCCCAGCTTGGCATGCTGATTACGCGAACTTGAATGCCTTGTTCAGCAAGTGCTGCTTGAGCTTTAACAGCCAATTGCACTTCAGAACCTGTAGCGATGATTTGTGCTACCGCTTTGCCATCTTTTGCATCAGAGACAACATAAGCACCACGTTTCACGTTCTCACGTGAACCTTCAACCGTACCTTCCAGAATCGGCAGGTTTTGACGAGTGAGTACGAGTGCAACCGGGTTGCTCTTGTTCTCAAGCGCGTAAGCCCAAGCAGCCGAAGTTTCATTACCATCAGCCGGACGAATAACCGTCAGGTTAGGAATGATACGCAGGGATGCCAATTGCTCGATCGGTTCGTGCGTAGGACCATCTTCACCAACAGCGATACTGTCGTGAGTCAGAACATACGTTACAGGCAATCCCATCAGGGCAGCCAGACGAACAGCCGGACGCAGGTAATCGGTAAATACGAAGAACGTACCTCCGAATACTTTCACACCGCTGTGCAGTGCCATACCGTTCATTGCTCCAGCCATACCGAATTCACGGATACCGAAGTAGATGTTACGACCGGAGTAATCTTCAGGTGTGAAGTTCTCCAGGTTGTTCAAATGAGTCATTGTGGAGCTTTCCAAGTCAGCAGATCCACCTGTCAGTTGTGGCACGTTGTGCGCCAGACCGTTCAGAGCGTTACCGGATGCTACACGAGTGGAAAGAGCTTTGTCTGTTGCTGCATATTTAGGAAGATCACGGTCCCAACCTTCTGGAAGGTCGCCGTTAATCGCTGTTTCGAATTGAGCTGCCAGCTCAGGGAATGCTTTTTTGTACTCGGCAAATTTCTCGTCCCAAGCTTTGTTAGCAGAGATACCACGATCTTTCACTTGTGCAAAGTGATCGCGAACTTCAGCTGGTACGTGGAAGTTTTCTTCGTAAACCCATTTGTAATACTCTTTAGTCAATTTAGCTTCGTCTGCACCCAGTGGAGATCCGTGAGTACCGCCGTGGCCGCCTTTACCTTGTTTGTTCGGGCTACCGTAACCGATAACCGTTTTAACTTCGATCAGTGTAGGACGCAAAGTATCTGCTTGACCTTCCTGAATTGCTTTTTCGATTGCAGGCAGATCGTTACCATCTTCAACGCGCAGCACTTGCCAGCCATAAGCTTCAAAACGCTTCGCGATACTTTCGGAAGAAGACAAATCCAATTTACCATCCAACGTGATGTCATTGGAGTCGAACAACATGATCAGTTTGCCCAGGTGCAAACGTCCAGCCAGGGAAGCTGATTCATGAGATACGCCTTCCATCAAGTCACCATCGCCACAGATTGCGTAAGTGTAGTGGTCAACTACGTTGAATTTGTCTTTATTGTATGTTGCGCCCAGTTGAGCTTCAGCCATCGCCATACCTACAGCCATTGCAATACCTTGACCCAGTGGGCCGGTTGTTGCATCAACACCTGCAGTATGTCCAAATTCCGGGTGACCCGGAGTTTTGCTTCCCCATTGACGGAACTGTTTCAGCTCTTCCATTGGAAGATCATATCCGCTCAGGTGCAGCAAGCTGTACAACAACATGGAGCCATGTCCTGCAGACAGGACAAAACGGTCCCGGTTAACCCAAGTTGGGTGGTCCGGGTTATGAGTCATCGTTTTTGCAAAAAGTTGGTACCCCATTGGAGCGGAGCCCATAGGCATACCCGGATGTCCGGAATTTGCCTTCTCAATTGCATCAATCGCCAAAGTACGTACGGTCGTAATCGACAGGTTGTCGATTGTAGTGTTCTCGTCTTTTTGAATCGCTTCGTTCTTGTCAGTCATGGTTTGTCCTCCTCATGTCTTTAGATAAGTCGGGTGCGCAAGCGAATCCCTCTCATCAACCAAGCAAACCGAATTTCACAATAAGTGAATCCGCTTGAGTGTTTCATTTTGACTTATTCACTTTTGTATTGTATCACTTGGCGTGAAGCTTTTCCATAACCTTCTTTTAGAAGTTCGGGAAAAATCGGTGGTTTGTGATGAATAATCCTTGGTCTATCAAGCAAAAATCGTACTGTACAAGGTACTAAATTCCAAAAGCAGACTTAAGGAGCCTCGCAAATCCATCGCATGAAGTATAACCTCTAAGCCGAAAACCATGCATTTTTTAGTTATCCATCCGTAATTCACATATAATATTCCTGAAGATGGATTCGAAAGTTGCGCTGTGGTTTACTTTTCAAATGTACTTGTGTCAATCATAGGAGGTCGCGATCATGACAGATCCTGCTGCTAACCCATCCCCATCCGTAAAACACTCATTACCCTGGATATTTGGCATTTTAACTGGTATTCTCTCTGGAATTGTCCTGGGATTTTTCCTTAAAATGATTCAGGCCTACACTGATGAACAAGTATATACTCTGCTTCTGAATATCGATTTTGTGCCTGGCCTTCCGCCAACTTTACCCGAGTTCATTGAGTTTTCTTTACACCTAATCGTGTCCGTTGTCATCGCCATCTTCTATTTGTGGTGGGTACAACGGTCAGGCCGCTCCATGTTCAAAGGAATCTTGCTTGGTGCTGTTTCGTCTCTACTCTATATCCCACTCTCTCAACTATCTTCACGTGTGCCAGACCTGTACCATGTGGCAGCCATCCTCTACTGGGTTATTGGACATCTGCTGTTTGGTATTGTGCTTGGCTTGTGCGGAAAGTATATGAATGCGAAAAAAGCGACTCCCACTTCGTAAACGAATTGGGGTCGCCTTTTTGTTAGTCTATTACGTGGTTCCGAATCAACCTTGCGCAGTATTAAAGCATGAGCTTAAAATACGACGGTTTTATTTTCATGAACGAGAACTCGATCTTCGACATGCCATTTCACGGCACGTGCTAGCACAACACGCTCAATGGTACGTCCAATACGTTTCAGTTCGGTTACATCATCACCATGGCTTACACGCTGCACGTCCTGTTCAATAATCGGGCCGCCATCCAGTTCTTCCGTAACATAGTGCGCTGTCGCACCGATAATTTTGACACCACGGTTGTACGCTTGCGCATAAGGTTTACCGCCCACGAAGGCTGGCAGGAATGAATGATGGATGTTAATGATTCGATTACGGTAGTGCTCGATGAACATTGGAGAGATGATCTGCATGTAACGAGCCAGAATGATCACATCCACATCATTGCCGATGACGTCCAGTTGACGCTGTTCTGCTTCTTTTTTCGTATCTGCTGTAACCGGAATATGATGATATGGAATGCCAAATGATTCTACATAGTCCTTCATGTCCAGATGGTTGCTGACCACAAGAGCAATATCTGCATCCAGGTCGCCTGCCTGCCATTGCCACAACAATTCAACCAGACAGTGATCTTCTTTGGATACAAAGATAGCAAGTTTCTTTTTGCGGCTAACCGCAGATAGCGTCCATTCCATTTGGAAACGGCTTGCCACTTCTGCAAAATCGGCTTCCAGTTTCGGCAGGTTGATTAACAACTGCGGAAGATCGAACTCGATTCGCATAAAGAACATGCCGCCAGCAGGGTCCATTGTATATTGGTCCGACTGAACAATGTTTGCACCATGCTGGTGCAGGAAATGAGACACGGCAGCAACAATTCCTGGACCATCCGGACAGGAAATGAGCATGCGCGCACGATCGGCGCGGTTTTTAGAATCAGGGCGTACTTGTTTAGCATGGATCTCCATCGGGTTATTCTTCCTCCTTCAATTAAGCCATGACCTGCGGGGGTTAACCCGCAAGCCAGGCAATCAAGCGATGATTCAGTTGTTCTTCATTCAAATGCGGGAACAGTGCGGCTTCAGTCACCATGTCATAGAGACGTTCCAGCGGCTCGCGCGGATCTGCCTTTTTGGCTTTGGCATCATTTTTGAGCAATGTCCATACATCCAGAATATACGAACGAGACTCAATCTCTTTAGCTTTGAAAAAGTGTTGCAGCTGTTCTACTTCTGTCAGGAATTCCTGGCCGAATCGACCGGCAACATCCCCACGCAGCAGCGCAATCTCCACTTCATACATTGGACGCTGTGTCTTGGCCTCTTTACCAATCCAAGGTGTCTCCAGAATAAATGGACGTCCTTGAAGCTTCTCATGGTTCACGATGCGGTTAATCGCCTCAAACCCGATCCAGCCAGAGCCAATCGGTGTATGACGGTCCTTGTGCGCACCCACAGCATTCTTACTATCATTAATATGCATTACGGCAATGCGGTCAAGTCCTACCGTGCGATCGAATTGTTCCAGTACACCGTCAAAATCATTAACGATATCATATCCGGCATCATGAATGTGACATGTATCCATGCACACAGTAAGGCGCTCGTTATACGTCACTTTCTCGATGATCTGGGCGATCTCTTCGAAACTGCGTCCCATCTCCGTACCTTTGCCAGCCATGGTCTCCAGAGCGATGTTCACATCCGTCTCTTTCACACCCTCCAGCACTTCATTCAACCCTTCTGCGATCCGTCCGATCCCATAGTGAGCATCTTTGTCTGTAAATGCGCCGGGATGTAATACAATGTTTTTCACACCAATGGCATGTGTCCGACGAATCTCTTCCTGCAGGAAATCTACAGCCAGTCTAAACGTGTTATCTTTGTAAGAGCCAAGATTAATAATGTACGGTGCATGGACAACGATATCTTCCATTCCACCCTCTTGCATGGCAATCTTGCCTTCTTCAATATACATGGACTCAATGGGCTTGCGACGCGTATTCTGTGGTGCACCCGTATATATCATAAACGAACTGGAACCGTACGAGGACGCTTCCTTCGTTGCACTCAATAATCCCTTGTCCGAAAAGGACACGTGGGAGCCGATTTTCAGCATTGATGATCCCCCTTAATCTGAATTATCCCTTATTCTAACGCGATTATCGAAATAAATCTAGAAATGCGCTATAATTCGGGATAGAGGCTATTTTTGGCAGCTAATATGTGGAACATGGTGGGCGGAATCCGTCTTTCCGTGAAAATCAATGAACCGAGGTGACTCCGCAATGATTTTCGACTCCTACGCGATGATACTGACCAGCAGTTCCCCCAGCAATTGGTTTATGAATACGATCGCATTCTGGACTTTTTTATTGCTTGGCAGCATGTGTATCGGTGGATTTTTTATGATGCGCAAGTTTTTGAAAGTGCTACCAAAAGCGGATGGAAGGTCCAAACTGGATTGGCAGAACTATTGGGTTGAAGCCAGCCGTCACTTATGGACCGATGAAGCCAAAGCTTTTTTGGATCAACTTGTGGAGCCTGTACCTGGACCATTTCGTGACATCGCCAAACATTCCATTGCAGCAGAGATTGGTAAAATTGCAGTTGAGGACAACGCCACGGAAGTCTCGAGAGATCATTGCATCAAAGGATACATTATTGCCACACCGAAGCGGGATAATAAGTTTTTAGTAAAATTTTTGGAGAAAAACAAAATTGATTATTCCCCTTATCAACATTTGATTAAATAAATTACAAAGATGAGTTAAGCCATATATGGATTTGGTTAATTAGATACAGATATGCTCCGTCAGGTAAGTCGTTCCCAACAAGGCATTGCTTACCGTCCGGGGCTGTTTGTCGATTCAAGGGCTTACGTCAGCGCAGTGAAAATACAGAGAGGATGTTCGATATGAAAATTGCTATTTGTGGAGGTACCGGGTTTGTCGGAGGAGCACTTGTGGATTACTGGCTGCAAGCCGGACACCATGTGAAAGTCATTACACGCAAACTGCCTGACTTGCATAATCCAAGTAAGAATCTTACATATATATCGTGGGAACAAGTCGAAGAACAACCTCAATTGCTGGAAGGTATGGATGCCCTCGTTAACCTTGCCGGGGAAACGTTGAATCAACGTTGGACAACCAAGGCGAAGCTGGAGATTGTTGAATCCAGAGTCACGACTGTGGCCCGGGTAGCCCGATTGGTGGAATCACTGGAGCAAAAACCTGAAGTGGTCGTTCAAGCTTCTGCCATGGCCATCTATGGGACCTCACCTACCGAAACCTTCGATGAGAGCAGTCCGCAAAAGTCCATGAATTTCCCATCACGGGTCTCCGAGCAATGGGAAGTTGCTGCAGATGCAATTAAAAATGTAAGACTCGTTAAGATTCGGGTTAGCTTGGTACTCGGACATAAAAAAGGTGCATTTCCATTAATGAAGCTGCCTTATATGCTGGGTGTTGGCGGAAAGATTGGTAGTGGCAAGCAGTGGACAAGCTGGATACACATTATGGATATCGTCAGACTGATTGACTTCACCATTCAGAATAAACAGATTTCCGGGCCAGTCAATGCTTCCACACCAAATCCGGTTACCAATGATGAATTTGGTCGCACGGTGGGTAAGGTGTATCATCGCCCTCACTGGTTTCCCGTACCCAGCTTCCTGATAAAAACCTTGGTGGGAGAACTATCCGTTGTCGTGCTTCAAGGGCAGAGAGTCATTCCACAAAAAGCACTCGACCACGGATTCCAGTTCACCTTCCCAACCTTAACCCAGGCCCTTGAAGATCTGAAGCACCGTGGCTTATCAGACTGATTGCACCACGGGAAGGACCCATAGCTTACCCAACTGACCGATAGGTGTAAACAGATTCAGCCAGGGTAAAAGTATCTCCATCCGCCAATGGATACTCCTTGTAAGGAGCAAGAATATTGCCTTGAAGAATGGTTCCATTGACGGAACCCAGATCCTTAATCACATAGCCCGATTTGTTCCGGCTCAATTCCACATGAGCACGGGACACACCGGTCGCTGTATCCACCCACTGAACCATGTCTACTGATCTTCCGATTACAAAAGACGCTCCCTGCACATCCATCCGTTCATGTTGGTCACCGCTTCCGGATCTTCGTTCAAGATAAAATGAAGGTACTACCGGTCCTGCCGCTATAACATTACCTCCAGCCAGTTTCTGCAAGTTTACGGTGGCTTCCGCAACTGCATCCTGTCGAATTAGCTCTGAAGTTGAATCTACTGTTCTATCCTGGTGCTGAACGAATGTTGGTTCGGAATGTTCAGTGGTCATATGCAGATTCTGAAAACGGGAATGCATATGACCGTCTGAAACCGATTCAGCCATTTGGTTTATACGTCCCTCTGAGCGATCAGCTGTATTCCAACGCCAACTCTCCTGAAATAGGTCCTGTTCAGCTTCCGTTTGCTTGCCTTTGTTCTTACCTAGGCTGAATGAAAAAGACCGCTTATTCACAGCGTCATTCTGAGGGCTCCCCTTACGCTTCCACGTCCATCCTGCTACACCAAGCAAACCAAGGCTTAGTAACGCCGATATGATCATCTGTGTCTGCCCAGGTTGCTCCATGTATACGAATCTCCATACCAATGCCATGGCCACCATGCAGCCCAGTATGATATAGGTTACTTTGGAAGATCCGGACTTCTCCTCCATTTCCCCATCAACATGCTCTAGCGAATCATATGAATTACTTAGTCCCTTATCCATGGCGCTTGAGCCATCCAATGCAGATTGTCCAGATGAGCGTCTGCCTGGAAAGGTTCGGGATCTCTCCGGAATGTCTTCAACCTCAGAAGCACTCATTTTCTGCGGCTGACGGAAATTTAGCTGCGGCTCCACAGAATCATTTTGAACAGGAGTACTGGGTTGATATGGTCGAGAATGACCAGTAACTTGCATGTTATCCCGCTCAGTTAACGACGAATGCGAAGCACCTCTTGCTCTTGGAGCATCGCCCATTTCCGACGTTTTGGACGAAAGGAATGCTGCGCTTCCTCCACTCTCCTGCTCATCAGCGTATAACTCTAGTAAAAGCTCTCTCAACTGTCTGATATCCCAGTGTTCATTGTCGCATAGTTGCAGAACACGTTGAATGCCTTCTCCCTGCAGTTCCTGTACATGGGCCATCAGTCTGATTACCAGCTCACGGAATTGCTGAGGCGTCGAATCGACTTCAACCGCATCCATGATCGGTACATATACCATCCCAAGCTCACCCTGTTCGAATGAACCATTCATGAACAAGTACTCCTCCTGAATCCATAATTTGCGAGGCTCCAGCATATATTGTCGGCATTCCGTAAAGGCATCAGCCAGTTGGAACAACAGACCATACAGAACACGTAACTGGATTTTGCTTGACTTTAACATCTGGGATAACATCTTGTAGCCTGATATGTCGTACTGCAAAGTGACATTTCGGTCTACTTCACGAACATGAACAGGAAGAATTCGCGGAATCTGATTGGAGGACAACATCCCCATCTGTACCCGACTCAATTCCTCCATTCGTAACCCTTCTGCTTTCTCCAAAACCATGAAAGCCCCGCCATTACGGATAAAATCTCTCGTTAATCCATACATGCCAATCCTCTCTTTCCGTTGTTATATAGGATCAACTAAAGAAAGTTACACTGGGTACTTCGATGACGGAACAACCTTCCGATCGCTGTTATCCCCAGATTTCTTGATTCCCTTTGTAAAGGGGAAAATCCGGGGATAAAGGCGAGCGCTCCGCTTCTTCAGGTTTTTTCCGTCCTCTCCGTTCTCGTGTAAAAAGTTTAGTTGATATAAGTTAAGTTACAATACACCACACTCTTCCACTCCAATCGCAGTGCTATCTTCGATCACTGTTATCCTAACGTTTTCCAGACTCCTGATATCAAGGGAAAAGTCCTGAGATAAGCACCGTGATAAATCCAGGTAACACCGCCAGCATAAACGGAAACTTCAATGTCTTCTCTTTATTTACCAGCTTGAGAGAACCGAGCATGAAAAAACCTGCAAGACTACCTGCCATGCCTCGAATTCGTTTTGCTGAATCTTTACGGAATAGAAGTATTACTAGACCAATTGCTCCCGCATACAAAACGGAATAAATAATGACATGAATGCCAAAAGCAAGCCCCGTCCATGCGCCTATCCCACCAAACAATTTCACATCTCCTGCCCCTACCGCTCCAATTGCATACATCAGGAACAAGATACCAAAACCTGCTGCAAACCCGGCAGCTGAGAACAAGAAACCATCCCATCCTCCCCAGATGATATGGGCCAGCACGCCAGTGGCTGTCACAGGTAAAGTCAATCGATTTGGAATTTTCATGGAACGAATATCTGTAATAAAAGCTGCAATGACGTATATGCCACAGGCAAAGTAAAACCACTCCACCCTCCATCATCTCCTTTCTTATTTTCTGGAGGCCACGTTAAACGTAGTCTCCGTCTTGCCACCGTCTCCTGTCTCGACAACAAAACTCCATGTTCCTTCTGTTGTCCGAGTACCGACAAACCAGTTCCATTCAATAATTCCATTCTCATCCGCAGTGGCCCAACCGATGTGCTTTGCAGAACTTTCACCTGACTTGTAAAATATCGTTAAGTTGGCTGTCGCTCCTGGTTCTACCTTCACCTTGATCGTTGCATTGTTGCCTATGTAAGCCGGGTCAGGCTTCCACAGTACCGTTGCTGAACCCGCAGTATCCCCGTCTCCTCCACTGCCATCTGATCCTTCTCCCGTATCTCCAATCCATACCCGTTCTGCCGCAGCAGCCTGAATGCGCAGCGACTTGCTGAGAAAGGGTACTTTTACCGGCAATTCATAACTCAGTTCAAGTCGGAAATAAGGATTTGTTTTGTTCTTAAGATCAGGTATGGAAACACCGTTCACATGCACACGTTCCATATCCAGCAGAGTTGGCTCGATAAATGGTTGAAGCAACGGTTTGACCGTCGGATCAAGCACCGTTTCCAAGACTGATGTCTTGATCTCCTGTAGTGGCTGTTCACCACTGGCCGCTGCTGAGCGTACCCAATCACTTAATGGCTCAGGTAGAGAAGAAGCATAACCTTCTGCCCATTCCGTTAGAGACAACTCAGGTATCATCCAGCCCCCTCCAGAGCCTTCACCGCCGGCAGAATCAGAAGGTGTGAACACAAGGGATACCGGATATATTTTCGTTGACAGCTGCTTTACCGCTTCCCCCGCCGTACTTTGCAGCGCTGTGGAGATTAGAGTCATTTGTACAATGAAGATTAGAAACATGATAAAGAACAGAAAGACAGGCAACACCAGCGAAGCTTCCAATACCATGCTTCCCTGTTCCTTTTTCGGAGAACACATCTGCTTATTCAGAGACTTCAAACGTTGCAATCTGATTATTCGTGTTAAACGAATATGCAATTTTGCACTCTCTTTTTCATATCGTTGCTGCTTATCCATAATCCCTCCACCGAAACGATCCCGATTAATCAATAGGAATAATCCGCCTTCCGTTCAATGAAAAATCGCCCATCTTCAACCTGATCCGCACTCCCCATAACTGCACCTATGCTTCTAACTACCCCTGGTAAAAACCACAACTTGATGCTGCTGCGCATGTTACCCGAAGCATACGTTTGTTTCTCATTCGGGTTCACACCGGTATTCAATCGGATCAGCGCCAGCATTCTGGACATTTTGCGCTCATTGTTGCTATGCATCAAGAGGAACAATCGGAGATGGTCCCTGTACGTCAGTTTGACTTTGATATACTTGGACAATTCCACACTGCCCTCTTTCGCTAGTTTCACCATATCCGCAATGGCGTTTGTAATCCCGTATAAGATTGCCGCAGATAACACGAGAAGAGGATTCCCCAGCTTGCTGTGCTCAATTAACCCTTCTGCCGTTCGAATAGCTAACCTCATCCCAAAGATCTCTGCATATGCCGCAGCGATGTTGCCCGAAGGGTTATGAAACCCGTAGACGATATACTCCAATTCCTGATTCTCCAGTTTGAAAACATCACCAGCATCTCCACCACCTTCAGTCCAGTTTAATAGCTGCCCAAAATCCATGGAGTTGAAATAGGCTAAGGCATATTCATTCTGAAACAATTCGTCGCCAAGACTATCCAGCAGACCGGACATCCCGCCAAACAAACTGTCCATTCCCTTCATGGCATCGCCACCAGATTCATAAGGATCACCCGCAATCTCTGCCTTTTTGGCATCCTCACGACTAGCCTCGTTAAAAGCAATATTAGCGTTGTAATATTCCTCCAACTGTTTGAAAGCGTCCATTGAACCGGAACTTCCATTCTGGATTTGCGACAAGATTCGTTTGACTTCCTTCAATTTCCCTTTGGATTCTTTGTCATTCGCCTTACGCTGGGCATCCGACCCACGACCACTCTCCAACTGCTGCTTACTCTGTTGAATGAGGTTGGCAGGACCGTTGCGTACGTAGCTGTCCATGTATCTTTCGGTAATCTGACTTGCCTGTCTGACCGCCGGTTTAATCGGAACCCCACTCATGCCCGTGACACTACGAAGCTGATTATTCAACTCCATGTTGTCTCTTCTGACGTTGTCGAAGTCCGAATTCTGTGAAACCACACGTGCCTTCAACTGATCAAATAGGCTATCTGCCCTTACCAGCTCTGAGGCGAGGGAACGTGTGCTTTTGGCTTCACTGCCTGATCCACTAGATGCAGGACTCGTTCCAGGCAGATTGGCGTTGCCCACGTTGTCATAGCTGGCATTCTGTGAACGGTTCTCCCCCTCCGCAATCACACGTTTCATTTCCTCATTAATCTTGCGCGCTTCTTCGATCTTGGACTGTGCTTCCTCCAGCTTCGTTTGATGGGCCTGTAACGCCGGTTGTATAATCATGCTGATGCCTGTCACCACATTACCAACACCAGTCCGATAACGTGCCAGTTCCAATATGTATCGTTGCTCTCTGAACGGCAGTCCCTCATCCGCCTGTTTCTTGTTTAAATAATCTGCATAACGTGCCGCTGCCTCGGCAGCTGTCTCTGGTGTATCTTCCAGCATCTCTTCATAGATGGCCTGTGAAGGCGGATCCATGATCAACTTTGGAAGATTCTTCAGTTTCTCCGCGGATTCCGTCTGATTGGCGATGGCTTCGTCCAGTAATTCTTCACGTTTGTCATATAACTTCTGTAATTTTTTCAGCAAGTCTACCGTGTGTGCAGCTTCCTTCATCTCGTCTGACATCGGTTTGAACCGATTAATCACTTCAAGGGTAAAATCTACTGGAGCACGATACTTCATATCCTCCTGAATCTGGCGATTAAATATATCGAATCTGCCCAGTTCACGCTCCATGCTCAGCGAAGTTGTATCCCACTGGATATCCAGAATGGGAAATCCATCTTTTACAGCTGAAGGCTTCACACTATCATTCAGCACTTTAGCCATAATTGCATCCCCACTGCTGTCGCCATACCCGAATAAACCATACTCCCGGAGTGATGTGTCATAGGCTGACATGACGGATCTCATCGCAGCATGAGTCATGCGTTCGGTCTGCACCTTGAATGCCGCTATACGAGCGTAATCAATAAATATAGCGACAAACATATAAACACCGGCCAATATTAATATTAAAAAAAGGGTTACGGCTCCCAACTCACCGTCTTTTTTTCTAAACAGCTCCGCCCTCCTCCTTTTCTCACTTTTTGCTTTTGCCAAAATGCTGTACAACCTGTCCTGCTTCCGCAGCAGTACTCGCGGCTTCTCCGCCTTTTCCTTTAAACTTGGCTGCGTAATAACGGACCAGATCGACCGTTCGAATGAATTCCACCGGTTCAACAACTGCGGATGATCCCTGGGTCTGAACACGGTTACCTGAATCGAACAAAAAAGAAGGAAGAGGCAGAGAGATTACTTGGTCCAGCTTGGTCGTTATCTTCCGCTGAATTAGAGAATTCTGATACTCAATTGTTCCTTTCATGGCTGAGGGCATATGTTGCACCGCTTGTGCTAATTTCTGTTCCGAGAGACTTCCGCCTTCACCAGCTGGTACAGAAACGCTAACCTGATTGTCCGCTCCCGCCCAGCCAAACAGTGCGCCAAGCATACGATCGTCCGTCAGTCTCCAGTACAGATTGTCATGCTCTCCAGCGACAAATTCACCAGTCATCGCCTGCTTATGGCTGTTGTCCCAGCTATAGGCTGCACGTTCGGAAGCTGCATAGGCGTGTTGATTCAAAAATGTCTTTTGATACATGTACATGGTGAAAAAGAGCAACAACACAAGAATAAACAGCACGACAGGGAAGATCAGGGAGGCTTCAACGGTGAAGCTCCCTTCTTCCTTCTTCAGCCTGTTATTCGAAAAACTCATTACTTTTATCGCTAACATTCTTCAACAGTCTCTCTACCAACGTCTTAATTTGGTCTTTAAAAATCAAAGCAATAATGATAATAACCCCGATAATCAGAATCAGCTCCAACGTGCCGAGTCCGTCCTCTTCTTTCCAAAATGCGCTTACCTTGTTTTTTAACACTTCCATCATCCCAATTCCTCCTACATATTCATCATCATAAAAGCAGGTGCCCCGATCATGACCACAATCGTAAAAAAGATCAGTACCATCGGAAACACCAGTTTGGAAGAAGCCTGTTCTCCCTTCGACCGACTAACAGCCTTGCGTTTCTCCCACAACACATGTGACAGATCCCGCAGCGCCAATACAAAGTCACCTCCCCCACGCCGGAAATTCAGCAGCACCGTAGTCGTAAAAATTGTTACTTCCTGCACGCCACAGCGGCGGCTGAACTGTTCAAATGATTGTTGAAATGAGTAACCATTATTCCAATCTCCCACGGTCTTTCTGAGTTCGTTGTACAGCGGATGATCCCGTTCTCCCTGGCTTGTCACACAGTGAACGATGGCACGCTGAACGGTCTCCCCAGCGCCCACCAGCAGAACAATTCGGTTCAACAGCTCGGGCAGCTCCATGAGGATGTCCTGATCTCTCCGCTGGACCTTGGTATTGAGGTCTTTATAGAGTGCAAAGGGTAACGCGATACCCAACGCAAGTCCACCTACCATGCCTCCAATGCCCATATCTCCAACGAGTGTTAACAGACAACCTACCATCAACATGAGCCACGTATAGGTCAGCATTTCAGCACAATAGAGCATCGTTTTCTCCCCACTGTGCTGTATGCCATACATTTTCTGAATGGCATGTTGCATTCGAAACATAAGCACAGGCAATCTGCGTCCAATCTCGAACTTGTCCAAGATAAACAGGAAAGGACCATGCAGTTTCTTCAGTCGTAATCCTTCCATATCCAGCTTGCGCAGATGCCGGTAGGTCTGTCCCCGGGTTCGATCCAGCACCAGCCATCCCGCTCCGAGCATCCCTGCGACTATAACGGGAAGCAGCATCGTTTCAACTCCTTATACTTTGATATCCATAATTCGAGTAACCCACAGATAACAGCAGGCCAGTACTGCCAATGCACCACTAGAGATGAGATACCCCATCCCGCTATATAACGGCTCCATAAAATCCTTGGCGGTCAGATTGAGAAATATCAGAAAAATAAATGGAGCGGCAAACATCACCTTTGATTCGAACTTTTTCTGCGATACCGCGACCATAATATCCTGCTGAATGTCCAGCTTCTCACCGATCACCGCAGATGTACGACGGACAACCTCAACCAGATCCCCGCCAGTTCGTTTGCACGTAATGAACACGTCTGCAAAATTCGTAATATCCTCAATCTGCGCCCGATCCGAGAAATCCTGTAGCGCCTCTTCAATCGGTTGTCCATACTCCATCCGTGTTCGCAATATCGTGAACTCACGAATAAGATCGGTATCCGCTTCCGGGTTCAACATCCGCAAATCCTCCACCGATTCCTTGAATCCATTTTCCACAGATTTACCTGCGGCCAGTGCCGAAGACAATGCATATAACGCTTGCTTAAAATGTAAACTGAGTGTCATCCTTCTTCGTTCCAACAGCACCTTAGTCCAATGTTTGGGTACCCATATGCAGCCCACAGCCAGAATTGCTCCAGCCAACCAGTGATGGTAGAACAGAATTCCGATGCCAAAAAACAGCAGACCACTAATTAGCATACAGACCATTCGTTGTCTCCGGGAAAGCGTATATACGGTGTAATCCGTCAACATCTGTCTGGCTTCACCCAACTGTAATCACCTTCCAATGACTTTAATTCACGTTGTTATCTGATGAATCTGTTTCGACACTGTATTGTTCTATGTATTCATCCAGCCATTCCCCGAGCCCAGCCATCTGAATTTTATCCACCTTATTCAACTTTCCAACCTGTACTAACCCACCAATAATTTTGCCTTCCCGCTCTTCGTGTTCCTGGAAACGAAACAGTGGATTCAGCAAAACCTCACCGTTCTGCATGCCAATCACTTCACTAATCTCCGTTACCCGCCGTGAGCGGTCTCGTAGCCGGGACAAATGTACAAAAATATCGATTGCCGAACTAATCTGCTGTCGTACAACGGCAATGGGAAGATCCGCGCCACTGAGCACCATCGTTTCCAGTCTGCTTATCATGTCCGAGATAGTATTCGCATGCCCAGTTGATAAGCTTCCATCGTGACCAGTGTTCATGGCCTGCAACATATCCAGCGCTTCTGCGCCCCTGACTTCCCCAATCACAATCCGGTTCGGGCGCATCCGTAAGGAGGACTTGATCAGATCCCGAATAGATATCTGCCCTTTGCCTTCGGTATTGGCATTCCGCGTTTCCAGTGATACCAGATTCGGTACCGTAACAATCTGTAGTTCAGCCGAATCCTCAATCGTTATAATCCGCTCATCCGCAGGGATGAATTGGGATAAGGCGTTCAGAAAGGTCGTTTTCCCCGATCCAGTCCCACCTCCAATGAAAATGTTATATTTGCTCCGTACCAACTGTTGCAGCAGTTCTGCGGCTTCTTCATGCAGGGCTCCCTTTGCAATCAGATCAGACATCTTCATCGGTTCACTGGGGAATTTACGAATCGTCATCGTGGGACCTTTCAAAGCAATCGGAGGCAACACGATATTGACCCGGGAGCCATCCTTTAACCGGGCATCCACGATTGGAGAAGACTCATTCACAATCCGGTTTACTCCGGATACAATCATCTGAATAATATCCTCGAGCCGTTCCCTGGACTCAAATTGTAGGGTGATCTGGCTGACCTCACCTTCCTGCTCTACAAAAATTTCCTTGTGACTGTTGATCATAATCTCCGTAATATCGGGATGATCCACGAGCGGCTGCAGAATATCCAATCCACGAAAAGAGTCAAACAATCGCTGTACCAGTGTATGACGCTCTCCGGAGGTCAAATCATCCAGCTTCGAGTCAGTGAGAACTTTGCGTTCTATCCCCTTCCACAGTTCATCATCCCCAGCGGAAGAGGTTAAATCCAGGCCTGCCCTGACCTCCCTGCGCATGATCTGAAACTGTTCTTCACGATCCAGTATTCGATTGGCTGACTCCGTCATAACGCCCACCGATCCTGCTTCTGAATTCGCCCCGTCTGCTTCAATTCTTCTTCTCCATCTTGTACCAGCATGGCACATAGTCTTTTCACTTCGCGTTGGAAGATCGGAGAACTAAGCATGACTTCCTCCTGACTAAGCTGCTTCCAGGAAGGGATATATGGCAAAACCGCATCCAGATGCAGATCAGGCCGCGGAAGTGCATTAACGACATTGTCCCGATATTTGTTAACCACAAAGCGTGAACGGTCCAGCACACTTTCGTACAGATCTGGCTTCGTACGCTCGGTATGCTGTAACCATTGTCCCCATCGATGCATAGCAGATATATCATCCTCAACCAGCCAGACAAATGCGTCTGCTGCATCCAGCACCCCTTCACTGCGTCCGTCCCAGCCGGAATCGCCATCCAGAATGAGCACGTCATATTGTCCGCAATCGGTCAAATAACGAAGCAAATTCGACGTATCCTCACGAGTCATTTGCAACAGTTCCTTCCGATTCGATAACGGCCAGAATACATCGGATTTCAGCCCTTCATGCCGGATCACATATTCATCTACAGCCTTGGAATGAACCTGTAGCTGCTTGCCCGATTCCTTTCTGCCTACCTTCAGATCGTATAGCAAGCGTGACAGCCCCGTCTCCGCATCCGGGTGATGCCGTCCACTTCTGGAAAGCCCCTTCTCCAGAAACGGGAGCGCACTGTCCAGCGTCTCCAGATTGAGATAGAGTACAGCATAACCTGCAAGTCCCAATTGCTTTGCCATATGCAGGGCCACTGCCGTTTTGCCACTTCCACCCGAAGCGGATACTACGCCAATAGAGAGAGTCTCCTGTCCCGGGCGATGCATCTTCTTGCGGCGTGGTTGCCGGCAAGCATGTATCACAGCATCCAGCAAAGTGGGCAAAGGTTGGAATTTCATCAATCGCTTGGCCTCATCCACTTCTTCCAACCCTTCACTAAGCATCAACCAAGGTACACCCGATGCTTCTCCGCCGTTGCTCAGCCAGTTATTCAAAAACTCCGGTTCCGCAATAACCAAATCCGGCAATTCCCGACCCTCTTGCTCATTCATGTAATCCCTGAACGAATCCCATTGCGAGAACGCCGTGAAACGCACATGAAGACCGGACGAATTCCCCTGTACATAATCAAGCCAGGCACTAATGTAATCTCTATCTTTGGAAACCAGCACTGCCTTCAGTACAATCAATTTCTCCTTCCCTCCCTGTCAAAAAGCACAAAAAAGCACCGTCCAATACCCGCATAAGTATGCAGTATATGGACGGTGCTTCCGTCACGTGCTATGAATGTATGGATAATATAGCATACAATTTCTGGTGGAGCAAGGGATTTATTCTAACCCTTTTTCCCTTAAGAGTGATACGGTGAGTCGAACTCAATAATGTTACGATCGGGATCAAGTACAAAAATTTGCGCGAATCCAGCTACACTGTCAGGTCTCGCTTCATACTCAATTCCCTGCTGCTCCAGCCAAGCTATAGTCCCTGAATAACTGGTGACCCAGATCGCAAAGTGACCGTCTGTTGTATCAATACCAGCCTCGCGCAGCGTGTGACCCTCCGGGTGCTGTAACAGATGAAGCTGCTGACTCCCGATAGCGTACCATGTACCCGTGGAGCGGAAAGCCGGACGTTCAATCTCCTGCATTCCCAGTAACCCCGAATAGAACTTCTTCGCGATTTCCAGATCACGTACAGCCAGACTAACGTGGTGAATGTGTGCATATTCAATCATCTTTTATATCCCCCTCTCTAATTAAATATGACTATACTATAACACCTTGAACCCTGACCATAATCTCCGTTAAAAAGAAAAACACCTCTGAATTCAATCGGGTAAACCTCTCGGCTTACACAGATCTAGTTCAGAGGTGCCTGTTTTATTTAGCGCTATCCAATGCTTCTTGTGGAATCTTGATCTCTTCCACTTGATCGTGGTTAGAAAATGTACTCGACATTTTCATGTCCATCGTCATTTTCTGTCCATTCTGTTCCATCTCCATGACCATGTTTACGTCCGTACCTGCAGGCAGGTAGGTTTCTTTGTTGATCATATATTTCATCTTCATGCTGGTGATATTCATCTGATCAAGCATGGCTTGCATCTGGGCATCCGATCCATTTTGCTCCATCACGGCTTTGGCCAGTTCCTTCACATTATCACCGGATACGTCAGCGTTAATGACATAATTGTCGCCTTCTTCGGTCACTTCAGTATCTTCTTCGATCTTTTTGAATTGCTCTAATTCACCTTCGGGATTCATGCTTGCTTTCATCTGCTCAATAAGTTCACTCGTTTGAGCTTCAGGAATTGCAACCCATTGATCCCCAACTTGAGAGTAGATTTTATCCGAAGTGATATATTGCTTCACGTTCTGCGCTTCCTGGCCGGACATTTCCATATTCATCTCTTGATAGATCATCATTGGATCTTTGATAATATCCATCTTGAGCGATGTTTTAACTTGTTGATCCTGGGACTGTTCACCAGCATCCAGTTTCAGATTCTGATCAATGTTTGCTTCGGTTGTGAAGCTCTTCATTTCTTTGGTAGCTGCATTGGTTTTGGTAATCAACTCGTCCAGGGTAGGGATCTTTGTTTCCTGCTCCGCAGGTGTATTGCCCTCGTTAGACGTTTCGTTGTTAGTCGCTGGCGGCGTTGCCGTATTATCTGTGTCGTTACTGCATGCTGCCAAGCTCACTGCTAATAATGCCCCGATAAATATTGTAGTCCACTTCTTCAAGTTGTTGTCCTCCCAAAATAGATATGATCTGTAGTGATTACCCAATAATTCCCGTTATTAATCACAAAAACCGATCTTTGATCTCCGGTGTAGGCAACATGCACGTTTCATCCTTGCCAAACCAACGATAACGGTTGCGCGCAACCCAGTTATAGACTGCATTACGAATAAATTTCGGTATGATTATGAATACATATAACAATGGATAAGGAAACTTCAGACCTTTCGCCAATCGCAGCGCGGCGGTCGAACGTGTATAGTAACTTCCATTTTCGATCAGAACAAAGGTGTCCATACTATCTGTCGACAAATTGCCTTTCTCCAGCAATTCCTTGGCTACATCGGATTGGAGCGAAGCAAAATGATATTTTCCTTCCGGGTCACGCTTAATAATCCACTTGGTTAAGCCCTGGCAGAAGTGACAGACGCCATCCACCAGTACGATGGGATGTCCCTGATGCACATCTGTTTGATTTGCTGTCATATTTGCTGCCTCCTATTGTTCCGGTTAGAGTAACTTACCCAATCTGAGCCTTCTTGTTCACTAATTCTAAATTTATTTCTTCTAGAGGTAGTTCACTTATAGAGATAAAAAGAAAAAGAGCGCAGGCATTGTGCCCACGCTCGTATCTGTCCGACAATTACTCCGTAACTGCCTTTTCCATCCATTGGTCATCGATCATCTGTTGGTGCAGGTCACTTGCCCACTGGTCCATACATTTGCAAATGAAATCTTTGCGACATACTGGACAAGGGGTTTTCTGCAGACGGCTGATATTGGTCATCTTCCATTCCGGGGAACGGGAGTAGAATACACGGCATTTAGTACCGTCTACCAAATTCATTTTGAATTCATACAATCCGTCTTCCTTGTTACCATAAGCTAATTCTAAATCTGCAATACGCGGTCTATAAGACATGGATATCACCTGTTTAATTCAAATTTGGTTCATGCAATGACACTACTCAGTACTAAGTTATATTAAAGAAAATTCAGATCAATGTCAACTCGCGCATATCTACCCGCCAAACAGAATATCCAGAATAGTCCCGACTTGCCCCTGTTTTTTCCCTTTCAAGACATCCGGATCAAAAATTTCAACATACCCGCAGGAAGCACAGCCCACAAACAGGTAGTGGTTATGCTGAATATCGAACACCTTGCTCAGGCCTGCTCCTGACATGGAAGCTTCCTTAATGTTACAATCCGTGCCCCTGCATTTCGTACATACAAATCGACGCTCGATCATCTCTTCAATACTCATCTCGGTTCCCCCTTTATGGAATATGTAGCATGAAGTGGGAGTGCAGTTATGTAAAATAGTACGCGATCTGGCATATAATCTCTTTGCACCATGTCCATATATTATAATCAACACAAAACCCTGCCGATTGCCAGCAGGGCTTCGTACTTGAACATCAGGTATCCAGAATACCCTGCTCTATATGTTCCCCGTTACTTTCCGGGAGTCAAATCTTAGACCACGTTTAATACAACATCAATGTTACCGCGTGTTGCTTTGGAATAGGGACAGAAATCATGTGCCTTGCGGGCGAGATCTTCGGCTTGACTGTGATCCACACCAGGCATACTCACGTCAAGACGAACAGATAACTGGAACCCGTCATCCGCAGGGTCTTTACCTATGGATACGTTACTTGTAACCACCACATTCTCCAATTTTACGCCCGCTTTGCGTGCTACATTGGCAAGAGCACTTTCATAACAAGCGCCATATCCAGCTGCAAAGAGTTGCTCAGGGTTGGTACCTTCACCACCGGAACCACCAAGCTCTTTGGGCATTTTCAGATCATGCTTGAGCACGCCATCAGAAGAAGTCACCGAACCTGTACGTCCACCTTTAACTGTCGCTACTGCTGTATATAAAGCTTCCATTAAAATCTCTCCCTCATCATTATATTTTTTAACTGCCTTCCTTTCAATTTAAACTTCTGGCTCATTTTGAAACGCATTTTGGATCTTTATCAGCTTTTACATCTTTATTATTTTCATGCATTTCAACTTCATGGCTGTATTTTCTCTAAGGTTGGGTAATATACGAAGGGGCATCTTCAAGCTGCAATCGAAATTTTGTGCTGATACATAAAAGTTGCACTAGACAAAAACATTTGAAGGAGTACAATGTAACAATAAACATAAAAATTTAGATATATCATAAGCGGTTCATTCCGCATCAATATTTCAAAGTCAGGTGATTATCGTATGAGTAAAAAAAATCCATTCAACGCTCCTTCAAAAGAATCATTATCCACTGCGGGCATGGCCCCTTCGCTCGGAGAAGCGCATAGCTCCATGAAGGTTCCGCAGAATGCTGCATGGTGGAAGAAATTCCTCGCCTTTGTAGGCCCCGGATACCTCGTTGCCGTAGGTTACATGGACCCCGGCAACTGGGCAACAGATATTGCAGGCGGCTCGCAGTTTGGGTATACCTTGCTATCCGTCATCCTGCTCTCAAACCTGATGGCCGTTGTCCTTCAGTCGCTGGCTGGCAAGCTCGGCATCGTCACTGGACGGGATCTGGCTCAAGCCTGTCGTGAACGATTCAGCATGCCGGTCGTCATGATGTTGTGGATTCTGTGTGAGCTTGCCATTGCAGCCACTGATTTGGCTGAGGTTATAGGTTCTGCCATCGCGTTGAAGCTCTTATTTAACATCCCCATGTTATACGGTGTGATCATCACCGCAGTCGATGTACTCCTGATACTCGTCCTGCAAAACAAAGGCTTCCGCGCTTTGGAGACACTCGTCATTGTGCTGATGGCAACCATTGCCCTATGCTTCGGGATTGACCTGTTCCTGGCGAAACCGGATATGGGCGGTGTTCTGCACGGTTTTGTACCGAATGTCGAGATTCTGCAAAATCCGGCTATGCTCTATATCGCTATTGGTATTATTGGAGCAACCGTAATGCCGCATAATCTGTACCTGCATTCTTCCATTGTGCAGACCCGTCAGATTGAACAGACACCACAGGGCAAAAAAGAAGCCATTCGGTACTCCACCATGGACTCTACGATCGCGCTGACACTGGCCCTGTTCATCAATGCAGCTATCCTGATTGTATCTGCCGCTGTATTTCACAGTGCTGGTATGACGCAGGTTGCCGAGATCGCTGATGCCTATCATCTGCTGACCCCTCTATTAGGTACTACGGTTGCAAGTATCCTGTTCGGTGTGGCTCTGTTAGCATCAGGTCAGAACTCTACCCTCACAGGTACACTCGCTGGACAAATAGTTATGGAAGGTTTCCTGAACATTCGAATTCCGGCTTGGCTGCGCAGACTGGTCACCCGTCTGATCGCCATCATCCCGGCGGTGATTGTCACAGCCATTGCAGGAGAACACGGCACAGAAGAACTACTCATTTTGAGCCAGGTCGTGCTTTCTCTTCAATTACCTTTTGCTGTAATTCCCCTGGTGATGTTCACAAGTGATAAAAAAAGCATGGGTGCATTCGCCAACAAATTGTGGCTCAAAATCATCTCATGGATCATTGCCGCTGTTATCGTTGTGCTGAATGTATATCTGATCATTCAGACGATCCGGTTGTTCTAATCTCGTCCTAATCAACTAAATGTCAAAAAGGCTGATCACTCCGGTATGCTATACCCAAGTTGCTCAGCCTTTTTTGTTGCTGCACAGCAACGTGTTTTCATTTAGAGCAGAACCTCTTGAACGCAATCATCTAATTCTGATTTGGTATCAGTAACGGCAGGAGCTGATCCAATGAATCAACGGTCCAATCCGCACGGTCGTCATCGGAGAGTTCCGGTTGGAATCGCCCATAACCCTGCATGATTCGAATCGTGTGCATACCCATCTTCCGGGCAGGAATAATGTCGTTATCGATCCGATCCCCAACCATGACAGCTTCCTCTGGTTCACAGCCTGCCTGTTTCAAGGCCACAGCGTATAACTCAGGGTCTGGCTTGGACACTCCTTCTTCGGCTGAACACGCCAGAACATCAACATACTTCCGCAAGCCGTAGCTCTCCAGTCTCTCTTCCGTTCCAAGACTCTGATTGGCAATAATGCCAATGCGATAATACCGTGACAACTTCTGCAGAACGGAATCCGCTGAAGGAAAAGGACGTTCAAGATCTTTTTGAAACTTCAGCTTGTCCTGAATCTGTTTCCGGTGGCCCTCGTCTTCAATGAATGTGCTAATAGCCACTCTCATGGGCCATTGCTCGTATTTCCGGTAACAGCTCGCGAACAGTTCGCGTACCGCCTCAATTTCTACTGGATACCCTAAAGCACAAGCTTCACGGACGAACTGTCCGATAATATCATCAACCGGCTCCCATTCATCCACCAGCGTATCTCCAACATCAAAAAATAACCACTTTAACCCACTCACATCCGGCATGCCAATTCCTCCCTGTAAGCATAAAAAAAGAAGACCCACCATCACGCATGAGTCTCCTCAAATTTCCGTTTATCGATGAATCAATTTCATAATACCTTGAGTGAATTTGATTCTAATACATTCAATTATAACAGGCACCTTACACCTGAGCAATCACAAGCTATGGCATTAACCATTGAGGAGAAAGCCGACTTCCCCATTGAGCGAATATACAATCCGGTCTGCGCCCATCCCGCGATAGATGCCCTTTGGATGACTCTGCTCCGTGATGACGCACAGGGATTTCGAAGTCCATGAACGGCAGATCTGTAAATAACGACAGGTCAAATTCAGGCTGTTCTCGAAAATAAACACGTTGCCTACGCTACCCTGCGGCAAAAACCATTTTTGAGCTGCAGCCGTATTCATGCGAATGACATGCTCTACCCCGATTCTGCGGAGTCTCCGCTCTTCCCCTGCACTGTTGGTTAGAACGGCAAACGGCATTTTTTTGTACATCAGCAATTTGATAAATTTGCGTCCTGCTTCATTTGGAGCAGTCACTAAGATCATCTCAGTATCCATCATTCGTTCCTCCCTTGGCGTGAAAAGACAACAAAAAAGAAGCGTGGGGGACCAAGGCCTCCCGAACGCTTCTTAAATAACCCATGGCGAAAACGCCATGAACCAGCGTACGGCTTGTTGCCTCTCCCTTTAACGCTTACGAGGTTAGCTGACGGATTCGGGCGCGAGAGTCGCCCTATTTCCGGCTGTCACCGGAAAATTCACCCCATGAATGCCTACTGTCCTGGACAGCGCATTCCGTTGGTTCCCCCGTTTCCCACTCATGAATGAATGGAAACTCAGCGATTAAAACATCGTTCGTATATCTTAAAGTAAGATCGAGCGATATTATCGTTTGTTTCGTTTTTCAAGTACAATTTAGTTTAAATTGAAATTACGTTATGAATCATACACCCGCGCCATGACGCTGTAAAGTCCGCACAGATCACCGAATCGGCAGATTTCTGCCAATACTCATCCAGAATAACGCTTACAATAAGGTTATACTCTATCCATCTCTTCAAGGCTATCTAATTCTCACGCTGACGAAAATCACTTCGCAATTCATTCACGTATTCTGCACAAGTTGCCTGTTTTGATTCTTTTAACACCACATTAGTTTTGCAATATTTAATTGCAACCAATATAATAGAAGATATAAGAGTATATCAATGGAGGCGATTTAGATGACAGTCTACGATTACAAAGTGAATACCCTTCGCGGTCAAGAAGTTGAAATGTCCGACTACCGTGACAAAGTGCTCCTGATTGTGAATACGGCAAGCTCATGCGGCCTTACTCCTCAATTCAAAGGTCTGCAAGAACTGCAAGACAAGTTCCAGGATGCTCCATTTGAAGTTCTTGGTTTCCCAAGCAACCAGTTTGCACAGGAAAAAGGTTCTTCCGACGATATTGCCGAGTTCTGTCAGATGAATTATGGCGTGAGCTTCCCCATGTTTGAGAAAATTGATGTGAACGGCTCAAGCGCTCACCCTCTCTTCCAGCACCTTAGCACAGAAGCTCCTGGCCTGCTCGGCTCCAAAGCAATCAAATGGAATTTCACCAAATTCCTTGTGGATCAGAACGGACAGGTCATTAAACGTTATGCTCCCAAAACAACACCGGATAAGATTGAAGAAGATATCAAGAACTTACTCCAAAAATAATACACAGGCCACCCGTAGCCGGAAAGGTAGAGCTCCATTACCTCCGATCATGGATGGCCTTTTTTTCAACCCCGATGTCAGACTGTTCAAAAAAGATAAAAAAAGAAGCTTTCCAATAACGGACAGCTTCTTCTTCATCGTTCATATGATGCGGTCGAGAGGACTCGAACCTCCACGGGCATACGCCCACTACCCCCTCAAGATAGCGTGTCTGCCATTCCACCACGACCGCATGTCGTAAATAATCGGCAACAGAATTGATTATACCGGGTTCTGTTCTAAAAGTAAAGTGTTTTTTAATACTTCTTTTTCAACTAGGCATTTTCATCAAAAATCGCATATTCTCGTCATCTTTACCCATGAACTGCATATTATTAGATTCGATCCCCTCTTTTTCGGTAAGAGCCGATCTTGTTGATTCATTTATATATAATCCCCCTACATTTCTCAAACATTTAACTTTAAATGTTATGTAAAATAACACAAATATTGAATTTCAGATTTAATCCATTGAATTTCAATGACACTATTGACAAAAAGCGGACATTTATGGGATGATAACTATCATATAATTCGGATTTTCAAACATAAAGCAAACAATAAGGAATATAAATGTTACTTAAAGTGACATTTAACGAACACAGGAGGCGAATGATTGTGAACCGTGGGAATAAGCTGCTCGATTATGTTAAACTGCTTGATTCCTCTATTCAGGTTGGAGGGTTCACCCATTCCTTCGGCATGGATATCCATATCAAGGAGGGTACCATTCGTAATGCTGAAGATCTCGAATCATTCATGCGTTGTCAGTTGCACCCCAGCATCGTTCGTCTTGAAGGCATGGCCATCAAAGGCATCTATACCGCAGCGGATCACAAGGATACATGGCGGATAGCCTTGATCGACAAGCTCGTACATGTTCAGCGAACTCCTGGAGATCTCAGAGAAGAAGCTGCTAGCATGGGTAAACGATTGATCAGACTCGCACGCGCTCTGCACCCCTGGATTGATTTCAGCCAGCTCGAACAGACCTTCGCCAAATATGATTCGGTTGGCTGCCTCTCCACTGTTCACGCCTGGATTAACCACCACCTCGATATCCCTGTCGAGGCGGCAGTTCTTGGTTATCTGCATTCAGCCATGAATGCCTGCATAACCGAAGCCTCCAAAGTCATTCCCCTGAACACCGATACAACCAAAGATCTGACGGTACGCCTGGCCGCAGATCTGGAGAATGAATGGAACACCGTCAGCGCCTCGGCTGCGGATGGACTGGCACAGCCAACCTCGATGTCCATGAAATCGTTTTTCCCCAGTTTCCATATGCTTGGAGCTGGACTTCATGCCTACAGGGCCTAATCCTCGTCCACCTACTCTTACTCCCCTTCATTCAGACACAAAAAAACACGCGGCAACCTCCTTGCCGACGTGTTTTTTGTCATTTCATTGGTTTATTTAACGTATTTACGCCATTTTACATCACAAAATACACTTTTTTCCGTCTTTTTTAATTGTTAGATGACGGATTTACGTATATAATAAAATATACAGCTCGCATTTCTATATATTCTACATGAAGAAAGAGCGACTGAATACTACATTCTAACCAGGGGTGAACCCTTTTGAACAAGAAAAAGCCAGTGACTCCGTTCGGATGGGCCATCAAACGACGGCTAACCGAACTTCAAGTGGATCAGAAGACCTTTTGTGAACAGCATGGCATCCCACCCTATCGTTTATCCAATCTCATTCACGGCACACGCAAAGCAACCCGATTCAGACACCTAGTCGCTGATATTTTGGATATTCCAGATGAACTGAGATAAGATTTCTGCCAAAGGAGGACCCCATCCATGAGACATGTTACATCCGATCTGGAGAGGCTGTCGTTCCACTCCATAACTCACCAGCTCATCATCGTTGATCACGATTGGATTATCCAAAGTTGTAACCGTGCTTGGCAACAGGAACTCGGTCAACTATTACCGAACCCGGATGCGAACAGTACTCATAGACATTACCTGCATCTGTTGGAAGCCTGGGCATTACAAGGCAAGAACGCCAATATGGCACTTGTCGCACAGAATTTGAAAGAACGCGGAACACCCTTTAGTCGAAATCATACATATGACATCTGCGTGTATACGGTATACAACGAAGAGAGGTGGTTTCGTGTGGAACTCACCCCTCTATCGCACACTAACTCAAACCTGAATACCGATCTCGCTTTGATTGCCCACATGAATATTACCGAACAGAAAAAGACAGAACGCCAATTGAAGAAGGCTCTGTCTGACGTTCGTACCTTGCGAGGATTACTGCCTATTTGTGCTGTCTGCAAACAAATCAAGGACGAAGAGGAACATTGGAACTCCGTCGAGAGTTATCTGGAGAAACACACCCACGCCGAATTCACCCATGACATCTGCCCGGAATGCATCCGGCGGTTATATCCGAAATACTCGAATATTCTGGACAAGCGTTCCTGAACCCACTCTGCACTCGATACGATAACTACAATTACACAGACAGATGATGTTCAAACTGGGACATATCCAGTTCTTGCGGTGTCCCATGTAGGGTAATAGTACCTTTGTCCATGATATAGATATAATCTGCGGCACTGCGCACAAAATCAATACTCTGCTCGACCAGCAGAACCGAGAGGTTCCCCTTTGCCTTGAGCTGTAAAATAACCTGCCGAATGTCCTCCACGATGGAAGGCTGAATGCCTTCTGTCGGCTCATCAAGTAGCAGTAACCCCGGACGCGAAGCCAACGCTCGAGCAAATGCCAACTGTTGCTGCTGTCCACCACTCAGATCTCCGCCCTGCCGCCCATACATCGTAGCAAGCACAGGGAACATCGCCAGCACATCCTCCGGGAACGTCTTTACACCCGGTGCGCTTGTCTCCAGGCCAAGCAACAAGTTCTCTTTCACCGTAAGCTGTGGGAAAATCTCCCGCCCCTGCGGTACATAACCGATCCCCGCCCTTGCCCGCTTGGCTGTATCCAACGTGGATAACTCCTGATTTTGCCACTGAATATTGCCCTTGCGTGTTTTGAGCAGCCCCATCAATGTTTTCATCAACGTCGTTTTGCCTACACCGTTACGGCCCATCAGACACACCACCTGCCCAGGCTGTACATCCAGGCTCACACCACGAAGCACATTGCTTTCCCCGTAGCCGGATTCAATTCGTTGCAGCGACAGCATGGTCATCCCTCCTTTTGCCCAGATACACTTCTGCCACTTTCGGATCCGCCTGCACTTCCGCCATCGTACCTTCCTTCAACAGTTTACCTTCATGCATCACGGTCACCTTGGCTGCGAACTCTCGCACAAACTCCATATCATGCTCCACGACCACAACCGAGCGTTTACGCGCAATCTCTTGCAGAAGTCGCCCGGTCTTGTGTGTTTCTTCATCCGTCATGCCTGCGGCTGGTTCGTCCAGCAACAACACACGAGGCTCCTGCAAGAGCAACATGCCGATCTCCAGCCACTGCTTCTCCCCGTGGGATAATGCTCCTGCACGGGCGTTAATGCGGTCTTGCAGACCAATCTGGAGGCTAATATGCTCCATGGCAGCACTCATCTTCCCATATCGTCGAATACCGATGGCTTGCAAAGGTGAACGGCGAGTCTCCGCCGCCAGCGTCAGATTCTCCTGTACCGTCAGACCCGCAAAGATCGATGGCGCCTGGAATTTGCGTCCCACACCTTTGCGAACAATCTGGTGCTCCTTCAGTCGTGTTAATTCCGTACCATCCGCCATCTTCACCGAGCCGGACATGGGTTTTGTTTTGCCGCATATCACATCCAGCATCGTTGTTTTCCCAGCACCATTGGGTCCAATCAGAAAATGCAGGTCATGCTCATGCAGCTTCAGATTCATGCCTTTGACAGCAACGAATCCACCAAAGGCTACCGTAATATCCTCCGCTACCAACACCGTTGATTCCTCAGTAGACTTCAGGTTTTTCCCGAGTGACTTGGACATGCGCACTCTCTCCTCTCCGCTTCAGCAAGCGAACGACGTGACGATACACACCTACAATACCGTTTGGCATGAACAAGACTACCGTTACAAAGAGCCCACCAATGACGAACAGCCACCCTTCAGGGTAAGCCTCGCTTATGCCTGTTTTGGCTGCATTCAGCACCACTGCTCCGATGACCGCTCCAATAAGCGTACCGCGACCACCCAGCGCAACCCACAGGACCATCTCAATGGAAGGCACAATCCCCATCATCGATGGCGAGATAATACCGACCTGAAGAACAAACAACATGCCCGCGATGCCTGCAAGCGCACCGGAAAAAGCAAAAGCCAGTGTTTTATATCCTGCCGGATCATATCCGAGGAATCGCACACGATTCTCTCCATCCCGCGCAGCTTCCAGCACCTGACCGAACCGGCTGTTCACCATTCGACGACACAGCACATAAGCGATCACCAGAACAGCAAGCGTTATATAGTAGAGAGCAATCGTTGTTCCTGCGGAATGAAGTGTAAATCCAAAGATCGAATTATACCCGGTAATGCCATTCGTTCCGCCCGTCCATTCCTGTTTGCCCACAAACAATGTCACCGTAATGAGAACCAGGGCTTGCGTCAGGATCGTAAAATATACACCGGTAATCCGGTTACGGAATGTAAACCAGCCCAGAGCAAAGGCGAGCAATGCGGGAAGGGCTATCCCCAATAACAGCGCCACCGGGAAAGAGCGAAACGGTTCCCAGAACCACGGCAGGCCGCTGAGACCACTCCATCCCATGAAGTCCGGAAGTGTTGCACCGCTAGCCTGAAGTTTCAGATACATCGCCATCGCGTACCCACCCAGACCGAAGAACACACCATGGCCTAGACTCAGTACACCTCCATATCCCCAGATCAGATCGAGACCAATGGCCAGGATCGCCAGCGCCAAAAACTTGGCTAACAGACTCAGACGAAACTCCGTGGAGATCAGTGGAGCGAGACACATCATGATCAGTACCACCGCCCAGATAATCCTCATTTTCAGACTGCCAGTCTTGAGTAATGCCGACATGAACTAACCCCCTTCTTCACGTTAATCGAGACTCCGTGTGCGCATCGCGACCAAGCCGCGTGGTTTCCATTGCAGAAAAGCAACGATACATACGAACACGAGCACCTTTCCAATGGAAGCCGAGGTATAGGTTTCGAACAACGTGTTGAACATACCGATCCCCAGTGCACCGCACACGGTTCCGACCAATTTCCCCACACCACCCAGGACAACCACCATGAACGCATCCACAATATAATACGTACCAAGCGAAGGACCAATCGGACCAATGAGCGTTAACGCACAACCAGCGATTCCAGCGATTCCCGAACCAATCGCAAAGGTCATGCCATCTACCCGTCGTGTCGAAATGCCCAGACAGCCCGCCATGCTACGATTCTGCATTACAGCCCTCATTCGTCTTCCGGAAGATGTTCGATAGATATAGAGGTACATGCACAGCAGCACAACCGCAACCAGTGCGATAATGAAAATTCGTTTATACGGAAATACAATGCCATCCGAGATCGCCAATCCACCATTGAGCCAGGCTGGACTGGATACCCCCACATTCGGCGCTCCGAATATCGTACGGGCCAGTTGTTGCAGCATCATGCCTACACCCCACGTCGCAAGCAGACTGTCCAACGGCCTGCCATACAGATGCCTGATCAACACCACTTCAAGCAACCAGCCAATCAGAGCAGCTACAATGAACGCAATCGGCAGAGCCACAACAAAGTAGGCACCGAACCACGCCGCTGGAGCATAGGACATGAACAGATTTTGAGTTACATACGTTGCATATGCACCGATCATGATCAGTTCACCGTGAGCCATATTGATGACATTCATCAGCCCAAACGTTACCGCCAGACCGAGTGCAATCAACAACAAAATCGAACTGATACTCAGACCGTTGAACATCTGCAGGATAAACATATCCATCGCTATCCCCTCCTCCATACCGTGACTCTCGATATTTCACATGATATCAATTAGCGGCAGCAACACATTACACACCACAGTAACGCTTTACCGCAATGCGGTGAGAGGATGTGTTGTCACACCCTCGTCTATGAATTGGCTGCTTTGAAACAAGTTGCCTGTTTTATTGCAAGGTTTCTATGTTATCGAGGTTTCTAGGTTATTTAGCGCTGAGGGATGCTCCCCATTCATACGTTTTCAGATAAGGATCCGGCTTGACAGGCGCACCAGAATTCCACAATTCCTTGAACTGCCCGTCTTCCTGCACCTCACCAATCCGCACCGTTTTGTAGATATGTTGATTCTCTCCATCCACGGTTACCTTACCTTCCGGGGCGTCAAACTCCAGACCCTTGGCAGCCGCTTTCACCTTCTCCACGTCGGTTGATCCTGCTTTTTCCACCGCCGCCTTCCAGAGATAAACCGCTACATATCCCGCTTCAATTGGATCTGCTGTCACTCGAT
Organism: Paenibacillus amylolyticus; assembly: GCF_001570725.1. GTDB lineage: Bacteria > Bacillota > Bacilli > Paenibacillales > Paenibacillaceae > Paenibacillus > Paenibacillus amylolyticus_A. The sequence continues at coordinate 313,847 of NZ_BCNV01000001.1, read as the reverse complement.
CAGCGCCATATTTTTCTTTATACTTGGCAACAAATGTTGCATTCTCAGGCGTATCCGTTGTCTGATAATAATTCCATGAAGCCAGGTGGCCCTTCAATACGTCTGCGCCGATGCCACGGATTTCTTCCTCCGCCACACTCACCGACAGGGTCGTCATCTGATCTGAGGAGATTCCAGCATCCTTCAATTGTTTGAAGAAGGCTACATTACTGTCTCCGTTCAGCGTATTGTATACAATATCAGGCTTTGCAGCCTTGATTTTGCTAATGATGGTACTATAATCGGTATGGCCCAGCGGTGTATATTCCTCACCCACCACTTCGCCGCCTTCTGCTGCGAGTTGCGCCTTAATGACCTGATTGGCCGTTTTCGGGAATACATAATCTGAACCGAGCAGATAAAACGTCTTGCCCCTGTTCTCCAGTAACCAGGTTACGGATGGAACGATCTGCTGATTCGTTGTGGCTCCTGTATAAAAAATGTTTGGCGATGATTCCAATCCTTCATATTGCACCGGATAAAACAATAGACCTTTGTTCTGTTCGAACACCGGGAGCATAGCCTTCCGACTTGCAGAGGTCCATCCTCCAAATACCGCAGCGACCTTATCTTGTTGTAGTAACTTCCCAGCCTTCTCCGCAAAAGTAGGCCAATCCGAAGCGCCATCCTCAACTACAGGTTCGATCTGTTTACCCAGAACTCCGCCCGCGGCGTTAATCTCTTCAATAGCTAGCATCTCGGCATCTTTAACAGATACCTCACTGATTGCCATCGTTCCGCTGAGGGAGTGAAGAATGCCAACTTTGATCGTATCACCAGATGCAGCCGGCTCTCCTGTACCACCTGAACCCGAAGCTTCAGGCGGCGCCGCACCCTCCACACATCCTGTCATCACAATGACCGCACCGAGCAAAACACTCCATAACTTGACCGACCTCTTCTTCAATAGCCTACACTCCCTTTTTTTAGTCTATTGACGAACATTAAGGACATTTACACCCGAAATGTTCGTTGATCCAAATTATGGAGTGTTACACTCTTCATGTCAATATAGCTTACATAATTTTATTTCATGCCTACTCATTTCATGCATGCTGCTAATAAGCCCGGAAGCTTATTGACAAAGGATTCACCCTGTGTGAGTATATTTAACATATAACATGATCCATGAACATATCAGACATTATAAGCGAAAGGTCGGATTGCCTTGCACTGGACTGAGCAGGAAAAGGAAAAGCTCCTGATTACCGTGGCCGCTAACCTAGCCCGTGAACGAAGAGCACGCGGACTCAAGTTGAATGTTCCCGAAGCCATCGCCTTGTTGACCTCCGAACTTATGGAACGAGCACGGGATGGAATGAGCGTTGCCGAATTAATGAGATACGGAGGCACCATCCTGACACGCGAAGACTGCATGGATGGCGTTGCCGATATGATTCCTGAAGTACAGGTAGAAGCTACATTTCCTGACGGTACGAAACTGGTTACCGTACATGAACCTATACGCTGAGAAAGGCAGGAGAAACCATGATTCCTGGTGAATATCGTTTGAAGCCAGATGACGACATCATCTGTCATCCGGATCGTTCAACCCTACGCCTCATTGTCCTCAACCGCGGCGACCGCCCCGTCCAGGTCGGCTCTCACGTTCACTTCTATGAAGTTAATGCAGCACTGGACTTTGATCGCACGTCAGCTTTTGGACATCGCCTGCACATTCCGGCAGGCACAGCAGTCCGCTTCGAACCCGGTGAAGAGAAGCCGGTTGAACTCACGACCTTTGGCGGCAAACGCCAGATTCACGGGTTCAACGGATTAACCGAAGGTTCTGCGGATCAAGCTCCTGATCCACAGAAACTGGAGACATTCCTGAAGACGTTCTCTCCACCCATACAAGATGGAGGTGAACCTTCATGAAACGAATGAGCCGCGAACAATACGCGTCCATGTTTGGACCGACAACCGGCGATGCCGTAAGACTTGCAGATACCGAACTATGGGCAGAGATTGAACATGATTATGCCGTATACGGAGATGAGAGCAAGTTCGGGGGCGGCAAGGTTATCCGCGACGGGATGGGCCAGTCTACGACTGCTCTGCGAAGTGACGGCACTCCTGATACTGTTATCACCAACGCTATCATTATCGATCATTGGGGCATTGTAAAAGCGGATATCGGCATTCGGGATGGTCACATCTGCGCCATCGGCAAATCCGGTAACCCGGATACAATGGATGGCGTTCATCCCGCACTGGTCATCGGTGCTTCCACCGAAATCATCGCCGGTGAAGGCATGATTGTAACTGCTGGCGGCATTGATACCCATATTCATTTCATCTGCCCACAGCAGATTCAGACTGCATTATCCTCCGGGGTCACGACCATGATCGGCGGCGGAACAGGACCCGCAACAGGAACCAAAGCCACCACCTGCACACCAGGAGCCTGGCACATCCACCGGATGTTAGAATCGGCAGAGGCTTTCCCCATGAACATCGGTTACCTTGGCAAAGGCAACAGTTCCAGTACCGCACCTTTAATTGAACAGATTGAAGCTGGGGTAATCGGCCTGAAGCTGCATGAAGATTGGGGCACTACCCCGAGCGCTATCGACGCTTGTCTTACTGCCGCCGGGGAACATGATGTTCAAGTGGCTATCCATACCGATACACTGAACGAAACCGGATTTCTTGAAAACACACTGGCTGCGATCAACGGCCGGACGATCCACACCTACCACACGGAAGGCGCTGGTGGCGGACACGCTCCTGATATTATCCGGGCCGCTGGGGAGTCCTACGTTATCCCCTCATCAACTAATCCAACACGACCATACACACGCAACACTGTAGAAGAGCACCTTGATATGTTGATGGTGTGTCACCATCTGGACCCATCCATCCCCGAAGATGTAGCTTTTGCCGATTCGCGGATTCGTCCTGAAACCATCGCAGCCGAAGACATTTTGCATGATCTAGGCGTGTTCAGCATCATCAGTTCCGATTCACAGGCCATGGGCCGAGTGGGCGAAGTCATTATCCGTACCTGGCAGACAGCCGACAAAATGAAAAAACAGCGCGGCAAACTCGAACTCAACCCGGATTCTCCCTCCGATAACGATCGGATCAAGAGATATGTCGCCAAGTACACCATCAATCCCGCTATCGCTCATGGAATCGGACACCTCGTCGGTTCGGTGGAAGTTGGAAAGCTGGCAGATCTAATCATATGGAAACCGGCTTACTTCGGTGTAAAACCCGAGATCGTCATCAAGGGTGGCATGATTACGTTCGCCCAGATGGGTGATCCCAATGCGTCCATCCCGACACCTCAGCCCGTATTCGGCAGACCGATGTTCGGAGCCTATGGTAGCGCCATTGCCAGCGGATCGATCACATTTGTATCCCAAGCCGCAGCAGAAGCAGGGATCAAAGAGTCATTGGGCTTGAAAAAACGGGTTGAACCCGTCAAAGGCTGCCGCTCAGTCAGCAAAAAAGACATGATTCATAACGACGTCACCCCCGTTATTGAAGTCGATCCCGAAACCTATGAGGTGCGCGCCGACGGCGAGCTTCTCACCTGCGAACCCGCAGACGAGTTGCCCATGGCACAGCGGTACTTTATGTTTTGATAGGAATACGGATTAGCTGATAAGGGGGCACTCATGATGAACAGTGGCACGAAGCTACTCCGTTACGTTCAGCTGCTGGATTCAGCCCTGCCCATCGGTGGCTTCTCCCATTCCTTTGGCCTGGAAGCCTACACGCATGATGGCACCGTACGAAATACCGCCCAGCTTGAACAGTTTATTCGCAGCCAGCTTCATTCCAGTCTCGTACGACTAGATGGTCTTGCCATCAAAGGCGTCTATCAAGCCATAAAACAACAAGATGCCGCTCTACTTGCTCTGTATGACAAACGTGTCCACGCCCAGCGCTCCCCCCGGGAACTCAGGGAAAGCGGACACAAAATGGGAAAGCGACTGCTCAAGCTCGCCCGTTCACTCTATCCATGGATGGACTTTTCCCTGATTGATAAGGCCATACAGGAATACGGCGCATATTGCGGCATCACGACCATTCACGGTTATATCAACTATCAATTGGAGATTGGATTGGACGAAGCCGTTACCGGGCATCTGTATACCTCAGTGAACGCTTATGTGAACAGCGCACTTCGCCTGCTGCCCATCGGACAAACGGAAGCGCAGATGTTGATTCAGAAACTGCTTGATGATATCGAAGCGGAATGGGCTCTCATTCGGGAAAATGACCCGGAAGACATGCACAGCTTCGGAATCGCCCAGGAAATCTATGCCATGCGACACGAGACTTTACCCGCGCGGCTGTTTATGTCTTAACTACAACTTTTATCTAACCTAGGAGGAATTGTTATGTGTGGAGGAGCTAATCATACGCATCATCCGGAGTGGAAACGCAACGAATTTGATCGGAGTCGTCCGATGCGAATTGGAATTGGTGGACCGGTAGGTTCAGGTAAAACAGCCCTTGTGGAGAAGCTGTCCAAGGCACTGCGTACACGGTATAGCCTTGCTGTCATCACGAATGACATTTATACCAAGGAAGATGCCGAAATCTTGCTGCGTCAGAACGCCCTGGCACCAGAGCGTATTATCGGCGTTGAGACAGGCGGATGCCCGCACACGGCTATTCGTGAGGATGCCTCCATGAATTTTGAAGCAGTTGACGAGTTAATTGAACGCTTCCCGGATCTGCAACTGATCTTCATCGAGAGCGGCGGCGATAATCTCTCTGCTGCATTCAGTCCGGAACTGGCTGATGTGTTCATCTACATTATCGACGTTGCCCAAGGAGAGAAACTTCCTCGCAAAGGCGGTCCCGGCATCACGCGTTCAGATCTGCTGTTAATTAACAAAACCGACCTCGCCCCTTACGTTGGAGCAAGCCTGGAAGTGATGAAAAATGATACCGAGCGGGTACGCGAAGGCCGTCCTTATGTCATGTCTAATCTAATGAGCGGTGAAGGTGTATCCGAGATTGTCCACTGGCTTGAACATCAATATATGGATGACGATGCTTCCGCTGCACATCTGCATTCACACAGCCATGAGCATGGCACTCACTCGCATTAATTCATCTTCTGTCCCCACGGGAACAGAGATGAATCGGGACGAAAGTGCAGGTGAGCCCGTCACGCGCCACAGCGAGCTTCGGGCCACCTTCGCCTTTCAAGGCGAGCGAACTGTCATGACTGATCGTTATTACAGCGCCCCCCTCCGGTTTAGCCGATCCTTTCGACCTCCCGGAGGTGGAACCGAATTATGCGTGTACACGTCAGACGTTTCTCCCGGAGTCCTCAACGGGGATCACTATCATTCCGAGTGGGAATTAGGGGAAGGCACCCATGTCATGCTGAGCAGCACATCTGCTACCAGGCTTCATCCCACACCTTCCATTCCCTCATCCGTCAATCATCACTTTCGGTTGGGAAAAGGGGCCACGCTGGAATACTTTCCTGAATGTGTGATTCCTTTCAAAGGCAGTTCATCATCACTCACTGTAACCTTTGAGCTGGAAGAACAGGCGATCCTGGCCTATGCAGATATCTGGTCTGCCGGACGGATTCATCGGGGAGAAGCATTCCAATTCGAGCGTTACCGCAGCTTGACGGAGATATGGCAAGGCGAGAAACTGGCTGTCTGGGATCGATTCGGACTCGAACCGGAAACCGATGACCCCAAACACTCAGCATCCCTCCTTCACTATACTCACACGGCTGCATTGTGGATGATTGCCCCGGGACTGGGTACTGCCCAGCTGGAACAGGTCAGATCCGCTCTGCCACCAGATGGACGAATGCTCGCAGGGGCAAGTTTGCTGGCAACCGGCGGCATCGGCGTTCGACTCCTTGGCATGGCAGCCTGGGAGCTTCAGGAACAGTGTCTTCAGATCTGGAATACACTTCGTCCCCATCTGCTGGGCAAAGAAACCCTCGTTTTTCGTAAATAAAGATATCGATCATAAGTTAACACAAAAAACCTCTGAACTGTCTCCGAGTGTGTTCGGATTAGTCCAGAGGTTTTTGTACATTCAGTCTAAGGATGCTGTCCATATCACTTACGCTTCGTTTCCCTCAGAATTGTTCTCTGATTTGTTGTCAGCCTTATAGCGATAGTCGCCTGCATCTTTGCTTTCCTTGGATTTTCGGTAACGGGTAAACTCGATATATTCACTGATAAAAGACTGTTCCACAGTCGATAATTCGCTTTCCTGGCAATTCAATTGCCGCAACACGTCAAAAAAATAATCCTCCCGTTTTTCCCGCACCATCGCTTCCTTCGATGGACGCCCAATCATGAGCCAGTCGAGGCTCACATCAAAAAACGAAGCAATCTCAATTAACTTATTCGTACTCGGAATAGACTTGCCACGTTTCCAATCACCCAGATTGCCCGTGCTAATCTTCAGCTGTTGGCAGAAAGCCTTCTTGGTCATTCCTCGTTCGGCAATCAGGTGTTCAATTCGCTCATAGATCGACTGCATACAAGAACCGCCTTCCAACCGTAATAATCAACTCATCTGCTTGAATTATACCACATTATTCCTGAATGCTCAGCCTTTAAATCCCCGAAATATGATGAGGTATAACGTATAACACAAAGATAGACTCCCACGAATAATCATGAGAGTCTATCTTATAACGTTGTTGCTGTGATGCGGTCGAGAGGACTCGAACCTCCACGGGTATACACCCACTACCCCCTCAAGATAGCGTGTCTGCCATTCCACCACGACCGCATATTCAATTGTAAAAATGGTGAGCCATGAAGGGCTCGAACCTTCGACACCCTGATTAAAAGTCAGGTGCTCTACCAACTGAGCTAATGGCTCTTGCTGTAAACTTCACCGGATGTGCCACGCTTCATTCTTGTCTCTAAGAGCAATGACTTGAGGATTTCTCATCGAAAATATAGATCTCATGAGGTGGTGAAGATATGACCCGTAGGGGATTCGAACCCCTGTTACCTCCGTGAAAGGGAGGTGTCTTAACCCCTTGACCAACGGGCCTTAATAACAAGTTGTCTTTCTTGGCGACAAGAATGAGTATACCACAGGACATTTTATACTTGCAACACTTTTTTTAAAATTTATTTCCCAAGCCTTTTTTGCCTGTTGATACTGCTCTTCAGAAACCCATTAATCGCCACCTTCCCTATTCATGCCAATGTCATCACTGTGCAGGAAAAATGTAAATCACCCATTAAAACACTTACAAAAACTTATATTCACTTATAATATTGCAAAGCACATTAAGAATACTTATAATTAAAGTATCAGTATAAGTACGGTCATCCATACAACCGGAGGTGACATGTTTGTTTCAAGAAGAACGAATGCAGCTCATTGTTGAACATCTACGCAAACACAATCGCATCTCAGCCGATGATATTGTCACCTTGTTTGATGTATCACGGGATACTGCACGCAGGGATCTGATCAAGCTTGAGGAACAGGATGCCATTATTCGAACACGTGGCGGTGCGATTCTCCCCCCTCCTCCGCAAGAATTCAGATCCTACAAAGACCGTTTACTCGATGTATCTGAGGAAAAAAGAGCCATCGGCAAACTCGCTGCGGCCATTGTAAGACAAGGCGAGATCATTATTCTGGATTCTTCCACGACCGTGCAGGCCTGTGCCGAGAACTTGAACGGCAAATCCTGTACCGTCATTACTAATTCGATTCATTCCGCTGATCTTCTCTCCAATCACACAGCTGTCCAGATTCGTTTACTCGGCGGCAAAGTGGATAAGGAACAACGTTATGTCTACGGTACCTCTGTTATCGAGACTCTCTCCCACTATTATGTAGATAAAGCCTTTATCGGAATTGGCGGTATCACCATGGATGGCTTCAGCGCTTCCGAAGAGGAAGGGAAAATTAAACACCAAATGATGAAGGCTGCCAAGAAAGTCGTTGTTCTTGCCGATCAATCCAAGTTTGATAGACGTTATGGTTATCGTTTTGCCGACTGGTCATTGGTGGATGTCTTGATTACGGATCAATGGCCAACCAAAGAATGGCTTGTTTTTCTAGCCGAACAACAGGTTGAGATTCTCATTCCTGAACCTACAGATGATAAGGAGTTGTAAATATATGAAATTATTTGCCACAGATTTAGATGGAACTTTATTGAACAGAGACAGCCAGATTAGCCCGGAGAATGCAGCAGCCATTCAAAAAGCACAGCAATCCGGTATGAAGGTTACAATCGCTACAGGACGTGTCTACTCCGATGTGGTAACCATCAGCCGCGAAGGCGGAATCAAAACCCCAATTATCGGCTCCAACGGAGCGACGATTCATGATGCAGACGGTGAACGTCTATTCCATCTTCCACTTGAACGTGACACAGCAGCTTCCGTCATGCAGTGGCTGGAGGATCATGATTTCTATTATGAGGCCTCAACGCAGCAAGGTATCTATGCCCCGCTTAGCAGTCATGAGACCTTGCTCGCCGAGATGGAACGCGTTCTTGGTTCGAACCCTGGTGAGGACATTGCACGCATGATTCGGGCCATCAAGAAACACTATGACAAAAAAGATTATCACCGCGTAAACAACCATAGCGAAATCCCGGCAGAAGCCTGCATTTACAATATTATGGCCTTCTCCATGAATCCGGACAAAGTAAAGGCAGGACGAGAACACTTCGCTTCCCGATCCGATGTAGCCATGGTTGTATCCTTTGAGCATAACTTCGAAATGCAGCACCCGGACGTATCCAAAGGTAATGCCCTCACCAAATTGGCGGCTCACCTGAACATCTCCATGGAAGATACAGCAGCGATTGGCGATAACTTCAACGATGTCTCCATGTTAAAAATGGCAGGACTCGGCATCGCCATGGGTAATGGCGAACCAGAAATTCAGGCATTAGCCAAAGCCATAACACTGACTAATGTGGAGCACGGTGTCGCACATGCCATTGAGTGCCTGCTTGAAGGTAAACCCGTATCCCGTCCGGAAACGATTGTCGGAGAAGGGCAGTAATTGAACCTGTACGGAATTAACCACTGAATCTGGATGGATGAGTCAGCTTTTGATTCAAGCTGGTTCGCTTCATTTCAACTCAGCAGATCGAACATGAGGCACATCCTGTAACAAAATAATCAGTTGCTCGCCCCGGTATGAACCCGGCAGTTGCAATGTGAACTCAAGCACAGTCTCTTCTTCAGAGTCTGTGCTTTTTTGCTGTTCTGTTTTAAATCCGATGACCGAGATCTTTTCCTGCCCCAGCAGTGCCAAAACACTCTTCAGAGCCTCTCCCTCCGTTTGCAGGTGGATGGTTAACGTCTCTGTTCGGGCGGATACCAGCCAGCGTGTAGGCCGATGCAGTAGCATCTGTGCCACTACAATAAGCAGCGTCACGCCTGCACCTGTCCAATACAGACCTGAACCCACCGCAAGTCCCATGCCTGCCGTAGCCCATATGCCAGCCGCTGTGGTCAATCCTCTGACGGTATGCCGCTGCGTAAAGATCATGCCAGCGCCAATGAACCCCACACCGCTAACAACCTGTGCAGCGATCCTAGATGGATCCAGGGACAGATTGTCCCAACCGGCCTGATCCTGAAATCCGTACTTCGACACAATCATCATCAGGGCAGCACCGACGGCGACCACAAAATGAGTACGAATTCCTGCCTCTTTCATTCGGTTCTTGCGCTCATATCCGATTAGCACACCACATATTCCAGCTATGAGTACACGCATCAAGTATTCCACTTCCATGCACATCACCTCTTTCATTATGTATATGCTTACATGTGTCTATCTTTACTATTACCCAATCTTTCCCCGACTAATAAAAAGCCTCTACTCAGGTCAATTCTCTGCCCGAAAATTGCCCCCTTGTCTCTCTCCCAATCCGTAATAATGTCTAAAATTATATATCAGCGGATGCCATTCCTCCGGATTGATCTTGTTCGGTCCAGATATTAGTCTTGTGTGCGCGTGCACCTTCACGGCTTTCGCTTCCACAATCGCCATGAATGGTGTGTGTTCAGGAATACGTATGTGTTGAACAACGGCTTCAATCTGAAGCGGACATTCAGCTATTTTATCTGGAGCCACCTGAACCGAAGATTCAGATGTCAGTCCAGCTACAGTGAATTTATCCTGGCAAAACGTATAGCCCATCTGCCTTTTCTCCTCAGGAACCGGGGTAACTCCCGTATAACGCCCCAATGCCTCAACCTGTTTCCACATAGATGCATCTGGCAAATTAATCACACACTCAGGGTGTCGACTCAGATTTTGATAGGCTTTGCCCTGTATACCTAGACCAAGAACCAAACAATCCCCCAGCGCCCAAGATGAAGACAGTGGAGACAGGTTGGTTGACCCATCCTCGTTTAATGTGCTTAACAGCAATACGGGCGTACCATAATATAAAATACTGGGATTAAGCGTTTCATGTTGAATCACTTCTGAACTCTCGGACAACTGCTCTATGGCAAAGTCCTGTTTCGTTATCTTTTTCATATTCTGTACCTCTCCTGTTCCAATTCCATTGGTTTATAACCTCAATCTGACCCGTAGGGACGATAGAACAAAATTGTAATACAGGAATAGTTCAGATATGATCGAAGTATGAATGTATATCCAAATATTACTGTTGTTGCGTCGTTAATTGCTGATCCAAGCCGCGCTATTTTTCTGTCGTCTTTGCTGGATGGGCGGGCGTTGCCCGCAGGAGAGCTTGCTCATATGGCAGGCGTCACTCCCCAGACAGCAAGCAGCCATCTCGCTAAACTCGTAGTGGGAGGATTACTCGAAGTCGAACAACAAGGACGCCATCGATACTACCGTCTGGCAAGCAACGAAATTGCTAATCTGATTGAAACGATGGCCAGTATTGCTCCACCTGTACAGATCCGCTCTCTCAAACAATCCGATCAGCTTCAACAACTGAGTTATGCACGGACCTGTTATGGTCATCTGGCTGGGAAATTAGGAATCTCGCTCTGTGAGACCTTACTACAGAAGGGTTATCTTTCAGAGCCCGAAGAGAAACATAGCAAGGATTATCAAGTTACAGAGAAAGGAATGCAGTGGTTTACTACGTTCGGTATTGAACTTCAAGTGAAGCCGGGGTCACGCCGTGCCATCGCTCGTAAATGTCTGGATTGGAGCGAACGCCGTCATCATCTCTCGGGTATGCTTGGGGAACAACTCAGACATCGATTATCGGAACTGGACTGGATTCGTCAAAAAACAGGAAGTCGCTCTGTCGAAGTAACGGATGCTGGCAAGAAAGGTTTATACGAGGTGTTGGGCATTTCACTTTAAGCAGAAGCGTCTATGAGGGACAACCAAGGATGAGAACGCAAAAAATCCCCTTTACACTGACCGTTAATCGGTCTAATGTGAAGAGGATTTTTTGGTAATTCAGAACGGAGAGAGAGGGATTCGAACCCTCGCACCGCTTACGCAGTCTAACCCCTTAGCAGAGGGTCCCCTTATAGCCACTTGGGTATCTCTCCAAGAAATGGCTCCCCGAACAGGGCTCGAACCTGTGACAACTCGATTAACAGTCGAGTGCTCTACCAACTGAGCTATCAGGGAAAATTAATCTTGATTAACTTAATTTATCATGATTAATAATCCAAGTCAACATGCCTTTCATCACTTTCTTACGTGCAGTGAACGATGCACACATCAGATATTCTGAAGACCCAGTTTTCCCGCACAACGACCACAGCGGTAACGCTTCGGATCTATTTTCCGCTTGCGCAAATATTCCGTACCACAGCTCTTGCACACCAGCTTATAACGATAGGGCAGAGGTTTTCTGCCTTTGCCGTCAGGAAGTGATTGACAGTAACGCGAACCGCCCACTTTCTGCAACAAAGCCTTGAATTCCGGGTCACGATGCTGATAGCCGCGTCCACGAATATGCAAATGATAGTGGCACAGCTCATGCTTGATAATTTTTTCAACCTCATCCCGCCCGTAGGCTTCGAGTTGATGGGGATTGATCTCAATCCGGTGACTTTTGAGCATATAACGTCCACCTGTAGTGGTCAGGCGACCGTTAAACAACGCTTCATGGGTGAACGGCACTCCGAAATGATCCAGTGATACCTGTTCAATCCATTGTTGCAATTCCTCATTTTCCATCGGTATCCTCTCCTTGCACCCCCTCGGAGCATTTGTTTTTCCCGCATAATACTTGAATTTTAACCGTTTCGTAGGCTACACTGTCAAGTAGAATGTATGAGGGGAGATTATTACTCGTTATGCCTACAATGCGCTATGTCATCTTGCAGCAGGAACAACAATTGCAGTTTGTGGAAATGCCGGCGGATTACGCCTATCAACTCAGTGCGCTCAATCTGCGCCTGCACAAGGAAATCGATAAACTCACTGCAGCAGATGTCCCTGTCCTGCCTTGGGCGATTGCCGAATGTGACAACCTGGATCTCCTGAACGAAAACCTTTCCATTATCGGTGGCCTTGATTATATCAATGCGCTTGAAGAATCTTTTGCAGCACTACGTGAAAGCCATTATCCCTTGATTTCCCTACTTACCGAAATTCGGGCGCTTCAGGCCCAATTGGAACAATGGTATGAAGAAGAGATGGAAGCTCTCTAATTCACTCCAGATCTCATTTTAAAAATGACAAGAACGAAAAGCGCATCTCCCTGAATTGGGATTTGTGCTTTTTGGTATTAATATTGATTTGCCAGTGTCCTTCACTTAACCCGCACAGTCCAGGCTATTGCCACATATGCTAACGTACAGATGAATTATGCAAGAGGAGGAGATACCCTTGCCTCAATGGCTTTGCAATCAACTGATGCGTGCATTTCACAAAAAGGACAGCCGGCAAATCAAGTTGCTGAACGAATGCTGGTTCTTTTATCGTAACAAACCAGCAAATGGCACACCGCGCAGCGCGGAGAACGAACTTTAAGAGGTTGTTCAAACAGTCCGCTTTTGAACACGAACTTTAAGCAAAAGCCCATGATCATAGCCATCGTACTTACCAGAGGAATTAGAACGGATAACGGGACCATTATTGTCGACACAAACAGCCTTCCCTGTCAGGGAAGGCTGTTCTCCAATCCTATTACTTAGGAAGACTGTTGCGCAGAAGCAGGCTTCTTCATCGTAAGGCCGACACGGCCTTTTTTGGTATCCACATTCATAACCCAGACTGTTACATTATCCCCAACAGACACAACGTCCATCGGATGTTTAACATACCCGTTGCTGAGCTGCGAGATATGGACAAGCCCGTCACTCTTAATTCCAATATCAACAAAGGCACCGAAATCAATTACGTTCCGAACTGTACCTTGCAGCTCCATGCCTTCCACCAGATCCTCAATCTTCAATACATCCGTACGGAAGATTGGCAATGGCATCTCTTCACGCGGGTCACGACCCGGGCGCTGCAAGCTGTCCAGAATATCACGCAATGTAGGCACACCTACGTCCAGTTTCACGGCCAGTTGCTCTGGCTGTTGCTCCGACAGTAACACCGACAATTCCTTGCTTCCCAGCTTGTCCAGTGCAACCTGAAGCTCCTTGAACAGCTGATCAACCACCTTGTAGGACTCAGGGTGAATCGGTGTACGATCCAGCGGATTCTCGCCCTCGCCAATACGCATAAATCCTACGCACTGTTCATACGTTTTGGCACCCAGACGCGGTACCTTCTGAAGCTGACGGCGGTTCGTAAACCGGCCATTTTCTTCACGGTACTTCACGATGTTTTTGGCAATCGTAGCATTAACCCCAGCAACGTATGACAACAACGAAGGTGAAGCCGTATTCACGTCCACACCTACATGGTTAACTGCGGATTCCACGACAGCCTTCAGGCTTTCTTCCAGGATCTTCTGGGATACGTCATGCTGATATTGACCCACGCCAATAGCTTTGGGATCAATTTTAACCAGTTCCGCCAGCGGATCTTGTACCCGGCGAGCAATGGAAGCTGCACTGCGCTCGGCTACATCCAGATCTGGGAACTCTTCTTGCGCCAGCTTGGATGCAGAATACACACTTGCACCTGCTTCGTTAACAATCAGATATACGAGACTTTCATCACCGTTCTCCTGAATAATCTCGGCAACAAACTGCTCCGTTTCACGCGATCCCGTACCGTTACCTATAACGATCAGTCCAATATCATATTGCTTGATCATCCGGTGGAATACTTCCGCAGCTTCACGTTTCTTGTTGTGTGGTGGCGTTGGGTAGGTCACAGCCACTTCCAGCAACTTGCCCGTATCATCTACTACAGCCAGCTTACAACCGGTACGATAGGCTGGATCGACCCCCAGCACACGTTTGCCATGAATCGGCGGTTGAAGCAACAGGTTACGCAGATTGGCCGAGAATACCGATATGGCCTGATTTTCGCCCTTTTCCGTGAGTTCTCCACGAACTTCACGCTCGATGGAAGGCGCAATCAGCCGCTTGTAAGCATCTTCAATCACATCACGCAGGATATCCTGCACGGCAGAAGCACCACGAATGATCTGTCCTTCCATATGGCGATGGGCCGGTTCTGCCTGTACGTCCAGGCCAACTTTCAGAATACTCTCACGTTCACCGCGATTAATCGCGAGAATACGGTGTGGAGGCATCTTTTTGGCTAATTCGCGGTAATCATAATAATTCTCGTACACAGACTCCTCTTGCGCATCCTTCGCTTCCGAAGTCAGCATGCCGTGATCCAAGGTGTACCGACGAATCCAGGCACGAATGGCAGCATCGTCTGCGATGTTCTCCGCGAGAATATCTTTGGCTCCCTGAAGCGCCGCCTCCGCATCTTCTACACCCAGTTCAGCATTGATATATTTCGCAGCTTCCTGGAGTGTATCTCCTTGTTTCGGTTGACCCCAGATCCATACAGCAAGGGGCTCAAGACCTTTTTCCTTGGCCACACTGGCACGTGTTTTCCGCTTCTGACGGAACGGACGATACAAGTCTTCCACTTCCTGCAGCTTCACAGCTTGGGTAATGGAGTTCTTCAGTTCTCCGGTCAGCTTGCCCTGTTCCTCTATAATACGGATGACTTCCAATTTGCGATCCTCAAGATTGCGCAGATAGACAATGCGTTCCTCAATTGATCGCAGCTGGTTCTCATCCAGCTCTCCAGTCATTTCTTTACGGTAGCGGGCGATAAATGGAATCGTATTGCCTTCGTCCAGAAGCTCCGACGTTGTGCGGACCTGCTTCAAGGACAGTGACAGTTCCTTGGCTACCTGTTTGATGATTCGTTCATGGCGTTCTGCCTTTATTGTTTCTTCATTGGGTTCCAGAACCGTTTCCTGTTCAGACAAAATAAATCCCTCTTTCCTTCCTGAATCGTTCGTTACAATCATTTCAGGGCAGCTTTGCTGCTGTAATTACAGTATAGTTGAACCATTTGTTTCTTCCACTCTACCCTATATTATCACAAAATCACGTCCAGATTTCCATCAATCCGCAAGCATACAAGTTCTGACAGAATGATGTCATCCTCCAGCCTTCCCCATTACAGCAAAAAAAGACCGAAAAACGTCCACACGACGCCCCCCGGTCTTTCCTTTTTTAAAACTTTAAATGCAATTGCAATCTAATAAGTGAAACTGCTCATTTACACGATAACGGAGAGGACAGAAAAAGCCTGAAAAAGCGAAGCTAAAAGCTTTCTGTAAGAAAGCTACTTCGAAAGTATACACTCGCCTAAAAGCTTTCTGAAAGAAAGCTACATCGGAAGCATACGCTATCTCCGGATTTTCCCTTTGAGAAAAGGGAATCAAAAAAAACTGTGGATAACAGCGATTGAAGGTTGTTCTGTCATCGTAGTATCCGTGTAAATAAAATGTAATTCACTTATCTAGACGCGCTCGAACCGGAACATTTCGCTCAGATAGTCTCCTGATGCACTGCCTACCGAAATACCGCCATACATCAAGGCATCGCCGGTAAAGGTCTCTGATCCGCCTTTCAGACGGTAATCCGCATTAGGGTCCAATCCTTTCAGCTTCAGGCGCTGAAGTGGCGCATTAGGCTCAGAGAGCACGCGGAAGTAGAATACAACAGCTTCGCTTCCGTCCGGTGCAATAAACATCCACGCTGTCTCATTGCCTTCAAACGGACTGAGCAAACGGCGGAATGTTCCATATTGAACCGTTCCACGGATCTCTTTGTACAGCTCAACCTGCGCTTTCACGATTTCGTTCTCTTCCTCCGTGAATTTCGTCAGATCCAACTCATACCCAAAGTTGCCCGACATTGCAACATGTCCCCGAATCTCAAGAGAAGTGATCCGGTTCACCTGATGATTCGGTACCGCCGAGATATGCGATCCCATCGAACTCACTGGGTACACAAGACTCGTACCGTATTGAATCCGCAGACGGGAGATCGCATCGGTGTTGTCACTTGTCCACGTCTGTGGCATGTAATACAGCATACCTGGATCGAAGCGCCCACCACCACCTGAACAGCTCTCGAACAGAATGTTCGGGAATGCCGAAGTGATTCGTTCCATGACGTCATACAACCCCAACATGTAACGATGCGCTGTCTCACGCTGTCTGTCTGCCGGAAGCAACGCAGAACCCACTTCCGTCATATTCCGGTTCATGTCCCATTTCACATAAGTGATTGGTGCCGAACCAAGTACATCTGTTAACATGCGTACAATCTCATCACGTACATCCTGACGAGAGAAGTCGAGTACCAGTTGCTGACGTCCTTCTGTCCGACGACGATCTGGCACATGCAGACACCAGTCTGGGTGCGCACGGTACAGCTCACTGTCTGGTGAGATCATCTCCGGCTCAAACCACAATCCGAACTGCATATCCAGACCTGTTACCCGGTTAGCCAGATCATCCAGACCCTGTGGCAATTTGTTCTTATCTACAATCCAGTCGCCCAACGAGGAATTGTCGCTGTCCCGGTGTCCAAACCAACCATCATCCAAGACAAACAGCTCAATACCCAGCTTTTGTCCAGCACGAGCGATCTGTTCAATCTTGTCCGCATTGAATCCAAAATAAGTTGCTTCCCAGTTATTGACCAGAACCGGACGTTCCGCATTGCGGAACTTACCACGTGCAAGACGCTCCCGGTACAGTTCATGGTAGGACTGAGACATACCATCCAGACCTGCATTCGAATATACCATAACCGTCTCAGGTGTCTGGAACGCTTCCTGTGCCTCCAGCTTCCAGCTGAACTCGAACGGATTTATCCCGAGCGACACACGGGTGGTGTGGAACTGATCCACTTCAGCCTGTGCAGTGAAGCTACCGCTATAGACGAGACTGAATCCGTAGACTTCACCCTGATCTTCATCTGTGCCTGGTGTCATCAGTGCAATAAATGGATTCTGCTGGTGACTGCTTGAACCACGACGGCTCTCAATCCCTTGCAAGCCTGAAGCAAGCGGTCTGCGAACGATATCACGTTCCCGTGTCCATGCACCTGACAATTGCAACAATTCATAATCCGCATGCGGGAAATCAACAGAAGAACTGAGCGCACGCACCACATTCACTGAGGTAGCGCTCTCATTAACGATACGCATGGAGCGTGTAATCGCATTAAATGCCGTAAAGGCTGTATAGGAAAGCTCAATTTTGATGCCTGCAACGCGGTCTTCCAACTCAATAACCAGCGTCTCTGCTTCTTCATCGGATTCAACATACGTTGCTGGTAATCCAGTAAGCGCTATCTTTCCTTTGACCAATCGATGGCCTGTATACGTAAACTCCGAAACCGTTGAGCCATTCTCAAGTTCCAGTTGGATTGCCGGATTACGGAAATCACTTGTGCCATACACGGGTAGTTCCACTGCCAATGTATCAAATGAAATCGTACGGTCCTCTGGTACCGGGTTCGGACTGAAAGATGCTCGTTCTGTACGAACATGCAACCAGCTCAGATCGGTGTCGCGTAATTTTTTGCCATAATACAAATGCACCAAATATCCTGAAGGCAGTACCTGAAATACATAACTGGCCTCACGGGTTTGTAAATGAAACTGAAGTTTCTCTTGATTGATGTAAATGCTCATATGTCTCCTCCACCTCTATATATAGGTCTTTCGGGTAAACGGTTTCTCAGGTTCCATTATAACGAAAAGATCGCCAATGTTCTACGCTTTCATCAAGCTTTAATCAAAAGAGCGTACAACAGCCCGAAGGATGCCATACGCTCTTTTGGTTACAGTCTGAAATTAGTGTGTTCCCTCACAGGAACATCCATTGCCAACGGACGGCAGGACAGCGTACAAGACGCTGGTTGCTGCCTTAAAAATCGATTAAACCCAGGCTGATCTGTAAGGCTTCGTTGACCAATTTCATGGTCTCCTCGTCCAGATGGGTAATCTTGTCAGTCAGCCTCTGCTTATCAATCGTCCGTATTTGTTCGAGCAAAATAACCGAGTCCCGGTCAAAGCCGTGTGCCGCCGCATCAATTTCTACATGCGTTGGCAGCTTTGCCTTCTGGATCTGGGCGGTGATAGCCGCCACAATACAAGTTGGACTGAACCGGTTGCCGATATCATTCTGGATCACCAGAACAGGCCTGACTCCACCTTGCTCGGAACCGACAACGGGAGAAAGATCCGCAAAAAAAACGTCACCACGTTTTACGATCAATGTCTACACCCCGCTAACTAAGCGGTCCAGAGTGCTGTCCGCATCTTCCTCCGCATGAAAGGCTTCGGATGCCATGGTCAGATTAATTTTTGCCATCTCCATGTATCCGCGCTGCATCGTTTCACGGATGTAACGTTTCTTACGCTCCGTCAAATACAGCTTCATAGCCTGCCTAATCAATTCGCTGCGGTTGGAATTCTCCAGCGCTACGATGCCATCCACTTCCTGCAAAAGATAATCAGGTAAACTGATCATGATCCGCTTGGTGTTCTGCAAGTTGGCCACCTTTCTTCCACCCCCACAAACCTTTCGCCATTGTGAACCAGTATTACGTTTTTCCAGAACTTTTATACAAAGGAATATATATGCCCCGAGTATATCAAGTATGCTGTACTCCATTATAAACACGGGGAACAATATTCGTACAGACCAAACATCTCATTTCAGGATTTAAATCCTTATCGTCATACATAATTCGAGATGCTCCGACAGTTTTCCTTCTGTTCTGAAAAAAAGTTTATTGGTAATGACGTCCAGTTCACCTGTCAGGATGTCAAAAGTGGATTGATTCTGGCGACTTCTGCTCCCCCACGGGTGTAGACCCGTGGAATGCGGTGCGCCATCATGCAGATCACTTCATAAGCAATCGTACCGAGCTGGATTGCCACCTCGTCTGCGGTTATAACGCCACCAGACTGATGACCGATGAGGACAACCTCTTCGCCGACTTGAATTTCTTCCGCTTCTTCCGCGAAAGATTGTAACGACACCATACACTGATCCATGCAAATCGTACCGACGACAGGAACGCGGCGGCCGCGCACAAGCACTTGTGCTTTACCTGTCAGCATTCTTGAGAATCCGTCTGCATAGCCGATCGGCAGGGTCGCTATTCGTTCATGCCCTTGTGTAACATAACGGGTTCCGTAACTGATCCCCCAATGGGGTGGCAGTGTTTTAACCAGAACCGCCTTCGTCTTCAGCGTCAATACCGGGGACAGCTTCACCACCTGATGATTCACCTGAGCCGAAGGATACAATCCGTACAGGCTGATTCCTACACGTACCATATCATAGGATAATTCCGGTGTATCAATGGCAGCGGCGCTGTTCGCCGTATGTATAATCGGGATGACACATCCCTGATCCCTGAGCGCATGAACCACGCTTTGGAACCGTCGATACTGCTCCAGTGTATAGGTTTTGTCTTCTTCATCCGCTTTGGCAAAATGGGTAAACATACCTTCCAGCATCACCTGATCGAGCGAGGCCACTTCCTCTATGAAAGCCAATGCCTCATCGCCAGGCAACAGACCTAATCGGCCCATACCGCTGTCGATTTTAATATGAACCTTCAATTGGTTAGCGAATGTGCTCGCATCCAGATGTCGAATGGCATCAAGCACTTCCCTGCTGAACAGCGTGATGGTCACATCATGTTTCCAAGCAACAGCGATCCCTTCCGGCGGCGTATAACCCAATACCAGAATTGGAATCGTAATCCCATGTTGTCGCAGTTCCAGAGCTTCGTCAAGAAAAGCAACACTTAAGTAATCCACACCCACTCGTTCCAGTTCTCTAGCCGTCTCCACCGCTCCGTGTCCATAGGCATTGGCCTTCACACAGGCGAGGAATTTCATGCCCTGAGGCAATGCCTCGCGGAAAGCTTCTACGTTAGTACACAAATGATCCAAATTGATCTCCGCTTCGGTCGGCCGATATTGTCCTTGCACGTTAAGTCACCTTCTCTAATCATCTTAATCCGGCTCACGTCAGACTCCATCGTAATGCTCCAGCATGTGACTGTCAAATGAACCGAAGTTTCGCATTCAAAAACAGATGCAAGGTGCGCCGTTTGAGGAACAAATGCGAACACAGAAGAAGACCAATAAGCGAGATTGGCAGGGCAAAATTTCACTTTCCACCCCAGCAAAAATCTGCTTATATCGATTATTTACCCGGTTCCCTATGTGTAGAAGCGCGTTTTGCATTATTGGGTGCTCGGAGTAAGAAAAAACAGTCCCAGATGTACACATGTCTCACATCAAAGCAAAGCACCGGAGAACGGGTCTCCGATGCTTCTTAGCATTCCTTATGTTTATGCTACTATTCGTTCATTTGTTCAAAAATCATTTGCCTGACTCTTCCTGCATCGATGTTGCAATGCGTACCATTTCGTTCTGAGGCAGGTCGGCACTGGTGATCCGATATTCTATGCCATCTGTCATCCATGTCAGAGTCTGCAATGCATCTCCGCTGATCATCCCCAGTGTGAATCCAAGATCCACTACACTGGATGGAGCAAGCGATACGGCTCGATCCTGTGGTCTGGCTTCAAATATTGTGTAATTATATGTTCCTTCATAACGAAGCATAACCGAGTAGTCTCCCGCTTCTTCCAGAATCTGATCATCCTTGAGCTGCACGCCTTCCGGTGCATAGGTCGGCTGAATCACGCCGAAGCTGTCTGCCCCTTCCGGTTCTGCAAGTGTCGGCTCTTCGCCTTCCTGACCTGTTGCAGCACCCTCTGTACCTTGCTGCTCTGTGTCAACACCTACACCCGACTGTCCATCCGTGACAGCTCCGTCTGGTTCTGGCGCAGTCTGAGGATTGGCAGGTTCTTTACCGCCCTCATTACCTGTTTGCTCCGCAGGAGCCACACCAGAGTCTGTTCCCGTTTTGCCGCCTTCTTCTGTATTGGCTGTCATGTTACGTTGCATGTCAAAGGCGTCTTTCTCAAATGCAGCACCGAATTTGAAGGAATCAAACTTCACATCCACGACCACATTGGCATTGGAGTCGGATACCTCCACCTGTTTCGGAGCGTAATCCGATTTGTTCAGCCAGATTTTCTGTCTGACGAGTGCATGTGTATTATAATTGGCAGCTACATCAAAAACATAGCTCTCCTTCTCATCCGCAAACTGACGGGTCGTATCCCCCGTAATGCTCCGAATCAATGTTTCGTAGAGATATACCTGTCCTTGGTTATCTGGCCAGTTGCTCTGGAAACGGAAGCTCTTGTTCTGGCTAGGCGTCAGAACAAACACACCCTCATCGTTACGCAAGACAATCTGTGTTACATCCTTTTTGGCATTGGTTAACGCAATACGATAATAGGAAGGCTTCTGATGCCATACCTCGACCTTGTACTGCTGCGGCGTATCTCCGGTATGCAGCGTCATCACGCCTGCCCCCTGGTAACTTTCCATCTCTCCTACGACTTCGTTCAGATCTTTGACCACAGCTGCCGCATCCTTCTTCCCGCAGGCGGCAAGCAAGACCGATAAGACCAATACCATGGCAAGCATCCATGATATTCGGCGCATGACATCATCCCCTTTAGCACATGTTTTCACTTCAGGATTGTGCTTGCAGCAGAACCCCTACTTGATTAGTACATGTCTATGAGGGACTTGTTCGATATATGCGGACTAGTTTGACAAGCATGCAGTGAAGTCAGTTAATACGGCATTGCTACGCAAAATCAGTCTCGGGTAGGATGTTAACTTTATCCAGAAAAGGCATAGTGGATTGTAGGAAACGATCCATTTCATTGAATATCGGGAGGGGAAGGTATGACGACAACTCAGCTTCGCGCATCACTGGAAGGACTGGATGAATTCATCGACGAGCAACTTCAACTATGGAAAGGTGTCGGCACAGCGGTGGCTGTAATCCATAAGGATGAAGTCATCTGGCAAAAAGGCTACGGGTACCGTGATCTGGAGTCCAAACTTGAAGTTACCCCCAATACGCTGTTTGCCATCGGTTCAAGTACCAAAGCCTTTACCGCAGCAACTGCTGCTCTGCTTGTGGATCAGGGGATACTGGACTGGGATGCACCTGTGAAGACCTATATGAAAGATTTCCGGATGTTCGATCCGGTGGCAACAGAACGTCTCACCATTCGCGACATGCTGTGTCATCGTTCCGGTCTTCCAAGACATGAGTTGGTATGGTACAACTCCCCACGTACAAGAGAAGAACTTGTTCGTACATTACAGTATCTGGAGCCGAATCAAGATTTCCGAAACAAATGGCAGTATCAGAACATGATGTACATGACGGCAGGTTATCTGGTTGGACAATTGAAAGAAAATTCGTGGGAAGAGGTTGTTCAAAAGTCTCTATTTGACCCCCTAGGTATGAACTCAAGCCTGTTCTCTGTCGATGAGATGCAGCTTCAGACTGACTATGCTTGTCCTTATATGGAACAGGATGGTCAGCATACAAGAATACCATTTCGAGCTATTGACGCTGTTGGCCCAGCTGGTTCCATTAACAGTAATCTGGTCGACATGATCGCATGGCTTCAGTTCCAATTGCATTCAGGAGAGTGGAACGGACAATCTTTGATCTCTAAGGAACAGATGAAGGTTATGCACAGTCCTCAGATGGCTTGTGATTCAGCATTCAACAGCAAAGAGCTGCCTGTTAGTACATATGGTCTGGGCTGGATGATTGAGCCGTATCGTGGGCATGCCATGATTCATCATGGTGGGGGTATTGACGGCTTTACGTCACAGGTTGCCTTTTTGCCAGAGGAGCAGATCGGGATCGTAGTAATGAGCAATACCAACGGAAGTGTTATCCCGTATACGGTTGCTTTTCATATCATGGACCGACTGCTTGGATTGGAGCCCGTTAATTGGAGTTCCAGAATGAGCAAATTAATGGGAAAAGAACCAGCAGAAACAGAGACTAATCCGGAGAATACTTCGGAATTATCTATTCACCCAGAAACTGCTGTTGAGCAAAACATTGAAGAACCTCAAGTTGCTCCGTTTGATCGTCCTCTCACCGCTTATGCGGGTATTTACACGCATCCTGGTTATGGCGAAATGTCCATTCAGGAAACAACGGACGGGTTGCAGGCAACCTTTAACGCGATCGAAATGCCTATGGAATACACCGGAAAAGATACGTTTTCGGTCGAATTCGTGTTATTCGGTCTGAAGGTCATATATACGTTCACCCTGAATGAATTATCAGGCGTCGCTCAATCCATCTCCATTCCTTTGCTGCTTGAGCCGGGTACGAAGCCTATTGAATTTACCAGAGTTTCGTAAATGAACACCTGATTCATTCCGTTGTGGTAGCCAATCCTACCTACCACAACGGAATATACACTGGATAACTCGTATCCTCTTCAGCGGTACCAGGTCTTCTCTTCACCCACAATCGGCGCAGATCAGGCAGACCATGTCCCGCAACATGATAACCACGCAGAGAAGAATGATGGGCATGTTCTTCCTTGAAGCTGTAGGTGGGCAGAAGCAGCGCCTCCTGAATCAATCGATCTTCCAACTGAATCAATCTATTCAACCGCTCCGCAGGTTCCTTAATCATGACAACGTGTCCACATTCCTGTTCCAGTTCATGTCTCCAGTAATCATTCATCGCAATCAGGAATAACGTGTTCTGGAAGGTATACATCGTCACGAGACTCAGCACGACATGATCATCGAAAACTTCTCCTGTATAGATCAGATCACAATCCCTGAATCCATCTTGATAGACTGCATGGACCGGGTCTCCCGGAATAATGCATATATGTAGACCAATCTGTTCACATCTCTCTGCAAACCAGATCATGTCCGCCTCCATCTTCTCTCCTTCTTCTACCCACAGAGATAACATTTGCCCATGGTAAGAGCTGCGACGTAATAATGCTGAGGCGCGCGCCAGCGAAGACTCCACGGAAAGTACTGGTTTAGCAGAACCATCCGGTTGCTTCGATTGCTGTTTCCACGGCACCCCTTGATCCGGTCTCTCCGTTAGATGCTGCTTCTGAACTCGTCCTCGAATCAGACTATAGGCAGCCTGCGTGTTCGTGCTCCCGAGCGCTTCCGACAACTCATGCGCATTCAATAGCTGTTGAACAGCCCGACGAAAATTCACATCATGCTGCGGCCCTTCCTTTTGCATATTAAACGTCATATACACACCGCCCTGCATCTCATGCTGTACGGCACGAGGTTGTGCATCCGGAAATAAATCATGCTTGATGATGGACTCCGCCTTTGCCGAGTGAGGGAGCTGCCACACTTCAACACGATCCACATAAGCCCGGCCTCTGAAATAGGCATTGAACACCTCAAGCACAAGCAGCTTCGAATCATGACGAGTCAAACGATAAGGTCCTGTTCCAATCGGATGAAGCGGGTTCATCTCCACATCTCTAGGCAGGATAGATGCACACATACTGCTCATCAGATCCGGGAACATGAAGTTTGGCTTATTCAACACAAAACGTACAGTCAGCTGGTCATACGCCTCTATGCTCTCAATCGAACCAAACAGCGGCCTGCAAGGGTTACTCCTGTCGGAGATAATGCGATTAAAGGTAAACTTGACGTCCTCTGCATCCAGAATCTTTCCATGATGAAAAGGTATGCCTTTGTGCAGATAAAAGGTCCATTCCCTTCCATCTGCATGACTCTCCCATGCCATAGCCAGACTCGGCTCGCAGACTTGACGTTCAGCATTATAGCGAACCAAACGATCGAACACCTCTGCAATGATGAAAACTTCTCCCCACATCGCCGTCTGCGTTGGGTCGAGAGTCTTAAACGGCGTATTTTGCGGAATCCGTAATGTATCCACTCGCCCTCTGGCCCCTTCGTTCGAACGCAGACCGAATTGATGCTGCATTTGCTGCATCAGATGTTCTCGCATCGTAATTGGTAAGGTGGAGACAAGTTCATAGGCGTCCTCGATCCTGTTCCCATTCAGGAGATGGTCATACCGTTCACGAACCACATGAAGCAGCGGGACGCAAAAGACAAGTATCGATTTTTTGCCTCTACCGCGCTGCGGGTTCCACATGACCCATCCGTTCTCTTTGAATTTGTTCATAATGAGGTTCATATTACGCATGGTACAGCACAAATGATGGGCGAGTTCACCTACCGTTGTATGTATTTCTTGTTCATCATGCACATGCAGAAAGTTCAATCGCAATTGAATGTAATGTTCTGATACGTCCATTTATGCCCTCCCTTCTCCTATGTTCTAAATTCTATCTTTCAACTACTTAGCTCCATCTACTAAAATACGAAATCCATTCGGTTGCTTCTACAGTTTTTCTTCAGGTTTTCCTCCATTATACTCAGTAACATCAACATGACCAGCGGGAAGGAAGAAGAACGACTTATGAAATACGCCGATTTGCACCCGAACATCAGGATACGCATCATTACTGATTTTTTCACCGATCTAACCCAGAAGTCCATCATTCCATTCATGGCAATCTATCTGAGTGTTCAGATTGGCGCAGGTTTGGCGGGCTTATTGCTGACGGTCAATATTGTGGCATCCATGATCGTGGGATTGTGGGCAGGATATTGGTCGGATCGAATTGGGCGGAAGAAATTAATGGTGATTGCACAAATACTGCAGGTAGTGGCTCTACTCTGCTTGGCCATTGCAAACTCGCCGTGGATGGATTCGATCATTGTCACTTGTCTCATGTTTCTGCTCAGCAGCCTCAGTTCAGGGATCACCGTCCCTATTGCTAATGCCATGATTGTTGATGTAAGCAGTGAACATGAACGTCATTATGTATATGGGTTGCAATATTGGACAACCAACGTAGCTGTAACCTTTGGCGCACTGATGGGCGGACTATTTTTCGAGTCATTTCGTTTTCTGTTGTTTAGTCTGGTATGTCTAGAAAGTATGGCTACCCTATTTATTTTGGTCTTTATGATTCAAGAAACAATAGATAAACGCACGTACAGTGTTACCGGTCAATCCAAGGATTCCGATCCATCCAACAGACTAATGGAAGCCAATGCTCCCATCCAGAGGAACATACTGAAAACGTACTGGGCGGTCTTTCAAGACAAACGTTTCATGATATTTTTTACAGCCACTGTACTTGCGGTCTCCCTGGAATTTCAGTTGGATAAATACATCGCTGTTCGTCTAAAAAATGAATTCACCGCCCAACTGTTCGGTTCAGATATCTCAGGTCTACATATGTTCAGCCTGATCATGGTCATCAACACTGTAATGGTCGCCTTGGTTGCCATTCCGTTCTCCAGATGGATCGGTCGCTTCCCGTCCCGATCTATCATGACTGTCGGTATGCTCCTCTATACCGCAGGTTTCACCGCACTCGCTTTTAGCAACTGGGCCTGGTTACTCATCTTATCCGCTATACTGCTTACCATTGGAGAATTGATGTACGCCCCTGTTCGTCAGGTCATGCTCGCGGGTATGATTCCCGATTCGGACCGTGCTGCCTACATGGCCGCTGACGGGTTGAGCTATAACGTGGCTGCCCTCCTCGGAAGTCTCGGGTTAACCATAGGAGCCTTTCTGCCTTCATATGCGATGGCTGGTCTATATGTACTCATGGGGCTTGGAGCGCTCGTCTTTTTCCGAATGTTACTTCGAAAGCCAGAGGAACAGAATGAACATCTGCCGTGTGCAGATGCATCTTGATTTCACTTTTCCTGCAACAAAACAATCATGTAAGGGAGCCCGGCAGGCTCTCTTTTTTATGCCCATTATCATCACATTAAAGTAAATTATCATAAACATTTTGTATATTATAGTTTACATTTAGACAAATATCATGTACATTAGGTTCATGGAGGTGAGCAAGTGGAAGAATTGCACAATCACGTTCGGGAGTTACGGGCCAGAGACCGACTGTCACAAACGGAACTAGCCAAACTCATCGGCGCATCCCGTCAAACCATTGCTTTGATTGAACGTGGGGATTACTCCCCATCAGTCGTCCTGGCATTAAAAATAGCCCACGTCTTTCGTGAACCCGTCGAAAAAATCTTTGAATTGAAAGGTGGAGATTAGATTGAAAAGTTCATCATCCTCATCCATTAAGAAGCGGTTGCGTCTTCCCTTGTATGCAGCAGGTGGCGCTGTAGTTGGTTTTATCGGAGCTAGCGGGGTCCGTAAAGTCCCTTCTGACCTGAACTGGACGCTGTCCGTGTACTATGACTATGATCTTTTATTTGCAGTACTGGCTGCTTCGTTGGTGGTTATGATGTTGTGGAACATATTCAGTCTCTCCCGCACGCCATCTGTTCCTCCGATGGAGGAAGATACTTATGGAGAGTCTGATTCACTAATCTCACCCGCGGAGCGTTCCCTTGGAAAAGCGATGATCCTCAGCGGATTCAGTGTTATTGTTGCGTTTACCTGGGCAGCACTGGCCTTGTCCTTGTACGCATCCAACAGAAACATGCCGAATTTCCCAGAACTGTTTAACCTCGTGAATCTCATTGGTGCATGTATCTCCATTTTCCTCGTTGTGATCCTGCAAAGTCTGACGCTCAAAAGATATAACCGTTATTTCCCTGATCGTGCACTGGATCTCAACTCGCGCAATATGAAGAAAGATCATTTCGAGAAACTCGATGAAGGTGAGAAATGGATCGTGTATCGCGCAGCCTATCGTTCTTTCCAAATGATGAACCTGTTGCTCGGTGTCGGCATGTTGTCCATGGTGCTGTATTCGGTTCTATTTACCTTCGCTCCATTCCCAATCGTTATGCTCTCTATTATCTGGATTGCCAACATCGGAATCTATTATCGTGAAACCTATCGTGCGAGTAATCAGTAATACATGGGTGAGTAACTATTTTGTAAATATTTTCATAAAGGAGTGTTTGCATGCATTTATCCAAACGAAACACCCGCTTCAGGTTCACCTCCCTAACTGGAGCCTTCATGGCTGTGGTTCTGTCACTCAGTCTGTGGGTACCCGCGGTTCAGGCGGATACCCCGACTCCAGTAGCTGCTGAGCAAGGAAAGACGAAAGCGCTGACAACCGAATCGGCTGCAGCTTTTCTGGATTCATTCTTCGATTCACCTGAGGCAGAGGCCCATTATGTTGGAGCTTCCGTTGTTGTTGTGAAGGATGGCAAAGTTCTGGCGGAAAAAGGATATGGTTTCTCCGATGTGGAGAGCAAAACAGCTATCGATCCGAAAAAAACCGCTTTCCGTGTAGCCTCTGTCTCCAAAACGTTCACGTCAGCAGCTGTAATGCAGCTGGTGGAGCAAGGCAAGGTTGATCTGCAAGCTGATTTTCAGACCTATGTGAAAGGACTCGAATTCGATAATCCTTTTGACAAACCTGTTACTGTGGAGAACCTGCTCACACACACGACCGGATTCGAGATTCGTGATCCACAGCAGGAAGACATCCATACTGATTTCGACAAGTACATAGCGATGGAGGATTACGCACAGCAGCATATGCCTCCTGTCGTTCGAGAGCCTGGTAGTGCCTACATGTACGATAACTTCTCGTTTTTGCTACTCGGCATGATTGTCGAGAACGTAAGCGGTGAGCCCTTTGAATCTTATATGCAACAACATATCTTCAAACCGCTAGGCATGGATAACAGCAGCTTCATGCTGGACGAAAAGTTCCAAAAGCAACTAGCTACAGGCTATGATGCGACACACAACCCGCTGGATCTGTACACCATCGCTCCAACGCCAATGCCTCAAGGCGGCATGCTGTCTACCGCAGAGGACATCGGGAAATTCATGATTGCGTTCCTGAATGATGGCGTGAAGGACAACGAGCGGATTCTCAAGGAATCCACAGTGAAAAGCATGGAACAATACCGTTCCTCCATTCATCCCCTGTTACCGAACACCACGTATGGATTCGAAGCTGCATTTCAGCTTCCAGGTGCAGGAAGTAGTCCAAAAATTATTACGAAAGCAGGCGACCTGACTGGATTCAGCTCTTATCTCTTCCTTATTCCTGAGCAAAATACAGGCGTCTTCCTGACGTATAATCAGAATGGAGCACTTCGTAATCTGTTCTACCCGGCATTCATACAAAATTTCTTCCCACAATATGCAGAGCCTGTACAGTTCAAGGAATACACGCCGCAATCCGCAGCTGAGCTGCAACGCTTTACCGGATTGTACGCGGATCTTCGACTTAGCACGATTGTAAGTTCCTTGAAAGGTGGCGGGGATAAGCCAGGACAACTGAGTATTAACGATGTATTCCTGGGTCAACGCAACCTGATTCAAGTGGAAGATAATCTCTTCAAGGATGAATTGACTGGTCAATTCACAGCATTCAAAGAATATGCAGATGGCACCACATACATGAAAGAACCTTACCTCAACCCTATGGGCTATGAGAAAAAAGGACAAAAACCTATGGGCTTCCGGGATGTTCGTGAGAACAGTCCTTATGCTGAAGCAATCTATGCCATACAATCTCTTGGATATTATGAGAATGATGCTAGCAAGTCTTTCCAACCAAAATCAGCTGTGACACGAGCTGAATTTATTGAGAACACGCTTAAACTGAGTGGATTGAAACCCAGCAAAACGACGCCTCCTGCTGGCACCGACTGGGCAGACCATGCGGCAGCCGGATATATTCAACTTGGATATGAACTAGGTATGATTACTGGCACGGACGAACAGCAGTTTAAGCCAGATCAAGTGATTATCCGACAGGAAGCCATGGTCATGATGTGGAGAGTTATGCAACTGCAATATCCTAGCGAACTGTTCAATGATGTGAAACTTGCGGGGCACACAGATGAATGGGCTGTACCAGCCATTCAGATGATGTATACGCTCGGTATCCACGGACCTGAGGTGAAGGTACTGGAGGATGGTTCTGTTGATTTCCTTTCCCGCAAACCTCTGATTCGTCAGGAAGAGGCTGCGATTATGTATGCACTGCTCACACAACCAACTGATCAAATCGTCGCTGAACTGATGGCGGCTCAGCAACCACAAGCAGAACCTGCTGAAGGAGCCGAGCCTGCAGATGAGACATCTGAAACTGCGCCGGTTCCTGTACCAGCGACAGTCCCTTCTGCAGCACCAGCACAATAAAAATAAAACATCTTCAAACCGATTAGATCTATCATCCTCATGATGTATGACAAACAGGCTTGTTCGGAAGGGTAAAATCCTTCTCGAACAAGCCTGTTTCTTTACTTTTCATAACTTACAATTCTATCTATTACGGGGTTATATCAGTTCCTATCCGAGCAATGAAGAGACATGACGATTGCCATTACGCTGGTCGTACTTGTCCGCCGCTGTTTGGGCATATCCCGCAAAATAATCCGCCAGTTTACGCAAATCTCCTGGATCTCCTTCATACGGGAAGGACGCAGGCAGACGTAATCGGTATTCCGGGGATTCGTCCGCCCAGCGGCGTAACAATGGTGCCGTTCTGGCGTAGAACAACATTTTGGCAAATGGATCTTCATTAGCCATCGCAAACACCAGACTTTCTTCCAGCACATCAATCCCCTTCGCCGGATTGGTACGTGCAAGATAATCCATCTGCTCAGCAAAGCTTCTCACAAAATCATTTTGACCCTTGATCAACCGGTAGCCCTTTTGCTGATGCTTGTCTGCTTCCGCAGTCCGCCCCAAACGGTAGAGTGGCATCAAGATCTCCGACAACGTAAGATGCGGAATCTCCGCGCAGCTCATCCGGCCTTTCAAGATAGGTTTTGCCATTTCAAGCACCTTCTCGTCGTCACCAGTAAGGATAAAATAACGCATCATCTCATCCTGTTCACAGGCTTCACAGTCACTCATAAAGTCTCGATCCATCGTTCTGAACTTGGCATAACTGCTTCCTGCCTCCTCCAGCTCCCCAAGATCCATAGAGATGCGGAATCGATAGTACCAATACGAACGTTCGCTGTAGCCAAATGACTTGAAACGCTGTCCGAAGTCCTCAAGCAGCTCCATTATTTTATCGCGTGATACTTCCGGGAAACTGGATAGTTTGCCTAGAATCCATTTATACGACCACATTAACGTTTCTTCATCATATTCTTCTGGCTGTTGGTCGAACTTGCCCAGCTGCCAGGAAAAAGCAATCAGTGCCTTCATCGGATAACCGCAGAATGTTGCTGTCTCCACAATCTCCGATCTTGCTTCATATGCTTCTTCTTCCATGCCGTTCACATCGGCAACTCTTGCTACTTCCTCCAGCATACCCAGCTTCGCCGGACCATTAGGCAAGCCGTAAGCCTCGTCCATCAATTCCTCAAAATCCATCTCTGTCTTCATCAGGCATCCCCCTTACGATCTGTATTTGCACGCAAACCCCAATCAATAAAACGAACGATGCCCTGATTCAGCACTTCCAACTCCTGCCGGTTCATCGCATAATGACCCATCATCAATGCATTAACATACAACATCTCAATGGCAATCGGCGTCATTTGGTCATCCGGTGACGTTAGCACACGCTCAATAATCGGATTGTTCACATTCAGGTACAAGGTTGAATATCCCGCCGAACTGATTCCAGAGGATAAGGAGCCCAGGATGGATGAGAACAATTCCGTGCTCTCTTCGCTTGCTTTTTCCAGCGCACGGAGTGTTGAGGATTCCTGCGAAAGAGTGAACAACACCGGCAGATCCGACGGCTTGAAACCTTTCACCTCTGCTCGACAACGGAAGCGCTGCAGAGCAGAATCGGCGAGTCGCAACGCATCATAATACTGATTACGCTCAGCCGGTGGCACATCCGTGAAGCTCATCGAGACCTGATCCGGCTCTAGCCGTTCCGTGCGTACATTGTGCACAGCCATCGGCAGTGTCGCCATCAACTCACTGTCATAGATGTAGCCACCGTTAATAACCAGCATCGATTGTGCCGATGCCACATGATGAATCTGACGGTACTCATCGACAGAGGACGTGAAATACAATGTCTCTCCTTCATCGATCAGCTCACCCAGCTCCCGGTGTCCTCTGGTGCTCTCAAATGGCAGCCAGCGGTGAATCATCGCGAAGAATGCTTGATCCTGAACAGCAAGTGCCTTCATGGACAGGGCATGCAGACGAATTAGCTTCTGTAGACGTTCCGTCTGGCTCTCGGCCATGTCGACCAGTCCCTTGCGAAGTGCGTCTCCGAGTTCGGAGCGAACTTCCTCCAGTTTTTCATTTTCATAAAAATGTTCTCGTGAAGCCGTCGGTTGAAGCTCATCTGTCCAAATTAGACATTTCACGAAGAAAGCCCACTCTGGCAAAATGTTCTCTGCTTTCTCGGAAATCAGCATTCGCTTCAGATACACCCGGTGAGAACGCTTGGCATTCAGATTAACTGCGTGTGGCAGTACAAAAGCAATACCTCCGGTACGGCCTGAAGCGGTCGTCAATGGAATGAAGTCCTGGAACTTCTCCCCAAGCAGACGTTCACCAAAAGCCAATACCTCTGCTCTGCGTGAACGTGCGAGTGCAGGGTCCATCAGCCAGATCGGCGTCTCGCTATTCACCACATGTTGCACACCTTCATGATGCAGCGTGACCGGATACGGCAATAACGCTCCGTAATAGAACAAGGCCTCTTTCACATAATCCGCTTCAAAGTAGTGAACCGCGTCTGGTGTGCAGCGCAGATATACTTTGGTGCCTGGGGACAGCTGTGTGTCCAACTGCCGAATCGTATAGGTGCCATCCGGCTTGCCCCGCCACTCCATTGAAGGTCCGCCCTTCGCGGATTGCGTCAGCATGACAATTTCATGACTCACCATGAAACAGGATAACAACCCGATCCCGAAACGTCCGATAAATGAAGTCTCTCCGTCCAGCAGCGCTTGCTGCCCCCGTTTCGAGGATTGTCCAATCATGGCCAGGAATTCATGGATATCAGCTTCAGTCAAGCCGATGCCGTTGTCCTCCACCATCATGGTCAGTTGCTCCCCGGTTCCTGTCAGTTCAACACGCACTTCACCCTGATATCCTGGCTCCGCCTCCGTTCTTGCGGTAATCGCATCAGTCGCATTCTGCATCAGCTCGCGCAAGAACACTTTCGGACTGCTATATAGATGGTTGGATAATATCTGGATCATACCACTCAGGTTCACTTGAAAACGATATTCATTAGATGCTGTCATGACTCACTCACCTTCCTCTACGTCCAAACACAATATGTACCCATACGATGTATTCATATGGATGTGTTAGACGAATTTATTATGTAATCGTTAAAAACAGACATTCCCGTGACAGGTACGCCAAAATATCACGTCAAGCCGGCCTTGGATAACCAAGACCGGCGTTAGATGAATATTTCAGACATTCATGAGACGGAAGGCCTTATCTTTCATTACCACGTTATGAAGAGCAATGAAACGGATGTTCTACCCTTAAAATAAGGATACATCGTACAGGCCATAGTGAAAACAAACCTTAGACCCGATTTGAAGTAGAATTGATGGGAAGTGCGCACCCTCCATCCGGGACTATTGACGGAGAGATACATTTTTTTTCGTCATGCCTTTGAAGTTTGGTTCTGCTTCGTCTAGTTACGCTATGGAATAGTCGTCAACTAAAGTGAAAAAGTCAGATCTGAATGATGTGGAGTTTAGCGAGGAAATTCAACAGATTGAGAAATAAACAAACGCAGGTTATGATGTGGAGACATGTATATTGGGATGATTATAGAGAGGAATGGAAGAACAGCATGGAATCCAAACTACTTCAAAAATTAAAATATGCTTCCCAATTAACGGCACAGGAGAAGCATATTGTGAACTATATCCTGAACAACCCCGAAGTTGTATTTGATTCTACAGCCCATGAACTGGCTCAGCAGACCTATACAAGCTCATCTACCATTGTTCGCCTATGCAAAAAGCTGGGTACCAAAGGGTACCCAGACTTTCAGCTCAAGCTTGCTCTTGAATACCAACAGATACCTTCCGCGTTGCAGACGCAGGATCATGCAATTGCAGAACAAGGCAACGTGCTGGCTGCCATCGACTCGGTTCCTTACCTGTATCAGCAGGCGCTGGATGATACGCGCCGGATGTTAAATGCTCCTGTTTTGCTACGAATCGCTAACTGGGTCAAAGAATCCGGACGTATCGATATCTATGGCAGTGATATGAATTATTATCTGGCTCAACAGGCTTGTGCCAAGTGGAATGAACTCGGCATATCTGCGATTGCTCACAATAGTCCCAACATGCATTACTTGAACACGATGAATCCCAACAGCCTGACGCTGTCTTTTGTTATCTCGCACACAGGTGAGAATCAATCCATGATTGAAGCTGCCAAAGTGCTCAGCAACAAACAGATGAAAGTCATCGCGGTTACGGGCAACAACCATTCAACGCTGTCCAGACATTGTGATGAAACGCTGCTGGCTTATGGATACAATGAACAGTTAAGACTGTCCAAAATGTCTTCAATGGTCTCGGTACTTTATATTTTCGACATGTTGTACATGAGCAGCATTAGCGATACGTATTAACGATTAAAGCTGGTCCGCTGCAAATATAATCCCGGCATCCTTACGCGCACTCATGAGTACACTCATCACAGATTGGCTGTGTTCGAGCAGTTCGTAACACCGTTTGTGGTCACCACTTGCATGGATGTCCCTGAACGCTTCCCACTCATAGTACAGCCAATTGGATTTGGTCTGCGCATTATACTCCTCAGCAGGCTCATTCCCGATCTGAAGCTTGATCTCCCGGCAACCGTTTGCTCCTCCCACAATCTGAAGATAACCTTTCTCGCCCTGAATGAGTACAAAGTTCATGCTGCTCGTGTCTTTGGCACCTACACACTCCGCAATAAATTCCGGATATTTGAGAACCACAACTCCTGACGTATCAATGCCCTTTGCATGCTGGTTGGCAGTATACGATACGGCATTCGGACTACCGAACAAATTCATAACCAAATGAAGATTATAAATATTGATATCCATCAGCGCTCCACCAGAGAATTGTGGATTAAATACATTCGGTGTTTGCCCTGCAAGCAGATCATTGTATTTGCGCGAGTATTGACTGTAGTTACACTGGATGAGTTTGATCGGACCAAGCTTCGGTAGTTTCTCCTGTATGACTTTAATATTGGGCAGATGAATGTTGGAGATGGCTTCAAACAGCAACAGATTCTTTTCTTTCGCAAGTGCAATCAGCGTCTCTGCTTCCTGAAGCGTGGATGTGAACGGTTTTTCACATACGACATGCTTGCCATGTTGTAGTGCCTGATAGGCCTGTTCGTAATGCATGCTGTTCGGTGAAGCAATATATACGAGATCTACATTCGCATCTGAAAATAGGGATTCCAGGTCTGTATAGATTGTACTTACCCCATATTTACCCGCAAGCTCCTGTGCTGTTTCTTTCTTCCGGGAGTACATCGCTGTACAAGTAACATCTTCCAGTTCATTTATCGCGGACAAAATGGCATCCACAATGGACCCTGTACCAATCGTTGCTATATTCATCATATTGTTTCGCTCCTGTCGTTGATTTGTCAGTTGGCTTTCTTCGCCGCTTCGATTCCGTCATGTAAAATATCCAATACATATAAAACCTCATCATCCGAGACCGGTTTATCACCGTTATGTCGAATGGCATGAAGCAGTCGATCATATAAAATGCCATAGTCCGTTGCTTCCGAAGGAACTTTCTCCGTATGTGATGTTCCCTCATCGTCCACATAACTAATCGTACCCCAGTTATCCTCTGATTCAGCTTCAATGGATACCTTGGTTCGTCCATCTCCACTTTTCGTTTGGTGCCCACTGCTATATTTAACGAAGCTTCCCCGATCCCCGTGTACAATGAATTTCGGATGCTCGATCTTCACAAGCAGGCTGCACTTAATCGTAGCCTTCATTCGTCCATAACGAAAATCAATATCGATATAATCATCGGATTCACCCGGCGCGATCAAACTCCGAACATCATAATCAATTCGGTCGGCTACACCATAAATGGAGATTAACTGATCGATGGTATGCACGGCCAAACCATGCAGCAACCCAAATCCGCTTCTGGCATACTGTGGGTGAAAATAGTCATAGTGGGACTGGATTTCAACAATATTCCCCAGTTTGCCGCTCTCAATCACTTTTCTCAATGTCAGAAAGTCACCATCAAATCTGCGATTTTGATTCGCCATGGCGATGAGATGTTTACGATTGGCTAGTTCAAAGATATCTTTGGCTTCCGCAGAAGTAGAGGCAAAAGGTTTCTCCACCAGCACATGTTTCCCGTGTTCCAATGCCAGCCTGGCGTACTCCACATGGCTATCCACATGGGTGGCAACAACAATCAATTCAATCTCATCATCTTGCAATATGTCTTCGATATTCGTCGAAAAAGTAATCTCGGGATAGAGTGATTCACGCTCTGTATCGCCAACCCGATCTTCCTCCCGACGGTATATCGTCTTCACCTTGATGTTTTCTTTCTTGTCCAGATAAGGCAAATGATAGTTCACCACTGCGTTCCCAAATCCGATGATCGCCATATTCAATATCATGATCGCTCACTCCTCTGCTCTGGTTGAGTGTAATGTTATCACGATCAAGTCAGGCGGAGAATGCTTTGGGGCGGGATTGGCAGCATCATGCGCAATTCGATTTCAGGTTTGAAAATGTATGAAATTCAATTTCATTCTCTTCTTTTTTTCATGTTCGAGATCTAACATATCTTCCATAGTTTACCGATATAACATAAGGCGTTAATTACATACATATAGAACGAAGGGGACGATGAAAGAATGAAGACAGGGTATACATACGTACAACGCACCATCTGTACATTACTGTTATTTACACTCATTGCAGCAGTAACATTGGGAGGCGGAACCGCAGCCCAAGCAGCTTCACTCAGTCAATCCACAGTGTATTATGAGTCCGATGGCGTCTTGTACAAAGTATCCGCTGATGGCAGCAATACGACAGAAGTATTAATTGATTTCCAAGGGGTGGACTTGCACGCAGCAGGCTCTTATCTTTACTACACTCAGACCGCTTCTTCCACAACATTGCTTCGAGTTCCGAATGACGGGTCCAGCGATGCGGCAGAAACATTTGCTACAGATGTACTGAGCTATTACACGGATAACGGATTCATCTATTATCTGGATGCTACAGGTACCATTTATCGCGCTAATGGCAATAGTGACGCTTCAACTGTCTCCAAGATTGCTGACAAAGCCGATACCGATTTTCCATTTCTCCTTGTAGCCAAAGGGCGTGCTTACTATAATGCACTGGTTAATGGAAACACGTGGATCGTATCCAAAACGTCCAACGGAAGTGGAGCTGTGCAGCGGATTGCCGCAGGCGCAGTGGAAGGACGTTATTTTACGAATCAAGCCAAAAACGAACTGCAACTGATGGTGAATACAGACCCCTACGAGGACTTCTATTCCACCAATGCTGTTGTCATGTATAAGGTGAATTACAACACTGGCAAGGCAACTGCAGTTAATCCCAAAGCCAAACTGGATGTGAATGCAGTATATTCCGGTGGTTGGGGTAACAATCTCTACGTGTATAACAAGGGAATCGATCTCGACAGCAATAAGGATTACAACTATGCCAAAGGCAAAGCGTTCGCGTTAACAACTTCAGCCAAAACGCTTCAGCTTCATAACAAAAGCATCCGGGAAGTAAGTGCCTTAGGTACAGACAAGGTTGTCCTTATTGATGCAGACAAGAAGGCTTATGCCAAAACGGTATCCGGCAACAAAGTGACCAAGTCCGCCAACCTGAACCTGAACAATGTAACGTATGTTGCAAATCAATTGACCAATGGTACAGCTACGGCTGCATACATCTCGGGCAACAACGGTCTCTATTCGGTCAATACAGCTCTCAAGGTAACTAAACTTACAGGTGACGAATGGGATGCATTCCATATCAGAGATGATGTTGCCGGCCTGTTCTACATCAATGCCAAAGATCAGTATCGCTTGTATCACGTGCAAACGGGTGGAACAGGGAAAAAAGTAATGAGTGACGTTTTCCTCGACAATATTCTATTGGTGACACCGTACTAACATATCCTGTTGATTCAGGCGTGCCTATTCATCGGACTTGTCCATAACAAAAAGGATTACCTTGCAGCCATACGGGCTCTTGGTAGTCCTTTTTTGGTTGTCGAAAACTATTTTTCAAAAACATCTTCCATATGAGAATGATAATTGTTATCATTAAGAAAATAAGACAAAAGGATGGTCCGTATGACTGAACAGTTTCCCTTCATTGCTGAAACCTCATCTCTACCGCTCCTCTCCTCCATGTGCCGTGTGCGTCGTGGGGAGAATTTCCGTGTGCAAGGCAAGACGGTGTCCCGGCCCATGCTCTGTCTTATTTTGCAAGGAGACGGTGTTCTGGTCCTGAATGATACAGTCTATACGGCGCAAGCGGGCAGCTTGTTCGTGTTGAAGTCAGGTACAACCATCGAGGCCGCTGCACGCTCGAAAGTGACCGAATTTATATTGCTAAGCATGGATACGGTTCGTTTGCAGCAAGTGCGCGGCGAATGGAAAATGACCTCTTCACCCGCCTTCCCGCTGGATTGGCAGACAGGCAGGTTGCTGGTTCGTCATGAGCAGCAGGCTTTATTACGTTTGGAACAACTGTATGAAACCTATCGCGGTCTTCAACCGGATCACTTTATCAGTATACATAGCCAGCTGCATGAACTGCTGCAGTTTCTCTCAGAGAACCGGCTGGAAGCCAATCATGAGAAAGTGGACCCTGCCTTGGAGCGCAGTATTATGTATATGCGACGTTACATGAGTGAAGGAATCAGCATGGATCAGCTTGCCAAGATTGCTGGACTCACACCCAGCTCCTATTCTCGCAGTTTCAAGAAAGCCAAGGGTATGTCGCCGACCGATTATCTGAACCGTTTACGTATAGACGAAGCCAAAAAACAGCTGACAGAGGAATCTTGTGTCCTCAAAGACGTCGCGATATCTGTCGGGTATGGCAATGAGTATTATTTTAGCCGCAAATTCAAACAAACCTTGGGCATTGCTCCCAGCGTATATATGAAAAGAGATCAGCTTCGCGTAGCTACGGCATCCATCATGGGATTCCACGAGAATCTGGCTTCGCTTGGACTGCGCCCTGTAGCTGTGCTGGAAGGAGTTCTTGACCGAGAATCGGATGAATATGAACAAGAACGCCGATTAACCAGACAATTCGATCAACTTCGGCAGGCGAAGCCAGACTTGATCATCGGTGATTTTTACCATAAGCCTTATTATGATCGCCTGAAAAGTATTGCACCCACCATCATTTTGGAGTCCACTGACGACTGGAAAGAGAACCATATTCGCATAGCCGAACTGGTCGGACGCGAGAAGCAAGCGTTGCTGAATTTCAAGGAACTTGCGTTCCGCAAGCTTGAAGCAGGACTGAACCTCCAATCTTATTTCGGACAAAAACGCTTGGCACTGATGGAAATTACGAATCAATTCATTCGATTACAGGGGACTGGCGAGCATCCATTAAATCGCTTGTTGTATGTTGAATTGGGACTCCATCCTGCCCAGCTTGTGTCTCCCGAAAGTTCCAGAAATGAGTATGTTGCGGATAATATCCCTGTGCTGGACACAGATTATCTGTTGATCCATCGTACTTCGCTTCAGCCTGCTAGTGAAAAGGTATTCCGACGCATGAAACAAACGGCATCATGGCATCGATCACCTGCCGTGCTGCATGGTAACGTTCATGATATCTCAAATTGGCATCTCTTGTGCTGGAACCCGGTGGGCCAGTTGCAGATTCTGAACGAACTGGAGCAGATTGATCAGCAGTCTGTTGTCTTTCCTCAGGCAGGACTGATCGGACATTAGATATGAATATTAGCTCCTACGAAGTGACCGGTGTGCAGAGTTATTTTCTCCATCGTTTTCCTTCATTATAATTAAATAAGATATTGCACAAGCCAAAGGGCCCTCTCCTATAACGGAAAGGGCCCTTTACATGTAATTATGAATGTTCCTTGATCTCTTCCTTCGGAACCAACTTGTATATCTCTTCATCTTCCATGGTATCAATCAACCGATCCAACCATTTGTAGTATGCTTCCGCTTGCAAAACCTTATGTTTGTCTTCCATCAGAATGTGGATAAGTTCAGCATCTGCCTGCTCATCCAGATCTTCGACTAACCGATTCAGTTCTTCAATCGATTTGCGTAGAATCTGAAGGTTACTCTCCACGGCTTTTCTCCACTTAATCGCAAAATAATCCGTAAATGTCTGGTGCCAGTCATACTCTACTTCATATAGGTCTTTCCTGGAGCCTTTGCTCCATACTTTGTTTACCATTTTCAAATCCAGCAGTGTTCGTACACCTGTACTCATACTCGTTTTGCTCATTTCCATTTCCCGTCCCATATCGTCAAGGGTCATTGGCTTGTCTGCAAAAAATAGCAATCCATATAAGTGTCCCGTAGACAGCGTAACGCCGTAAAGATCCATATTACGTCCAATGGCTTCAATCACGCGTTTACGAATCCTCAGCACGGTTGCCTGCTGTTCCTCTTGTAAATGGTCCAAGCCCATGCTTGCAACCTCCATTCTGAACATTCCACAGTCTTGGCAAAATAATTGCAACACTTTAAAAGTCCTGCTTACATGGGAAAGCATCCGGCCGGACATCCTATATGCCAGAGGGCTTTCTTTCACCCAATGTATGAAAATGGGAACTTTACCAGGCTACATTTGCCTATGACTATCTTTTAACCAAAAAATTCAGCTTCAATTCAGCTCATTTTCTATTGTAGGAAAAGCGATATCAAATGTAAAGGAACCTTATTAGACAGAATAAGGAGAACGACGGAGCATATGGGAGGAAAACTTTGTACAGTTTTTACTGTACAAACATTATGTACTGTTTATTCGGTTGCTATACGGGGTAAGTATTGTTAGAATACAAAACGTTACCCAGAAAGACGGGAAGCGAAGCAACAACTACCGGATTTCGTGGCTGGGCGCATAAGTGTATGGGCTTATGGATGCTGAAAGCCGTTCGAAGTGCACAACACATCAGAAGGGGTGAAAACATGACCATACTTGAAGTGAAAAACGTAAGTAAATTGTTTGGACCCCAAACCGAGCAAGGTCTGCAATTACTGGAGCAAGGTTGGGGTAAAGAAAAGTTGGCCAAAGAAAAACAGATAACGGTTGGTGTCAACCGGGTCAACATGGACATTAAGGAAGGCGAGATTTTCGTTATTATGGGACTGTCCGGGAGTGGTAAATCCACACTGGTTCGGATGTTCAATCGTCTGATTGAACCAACATCCGGAGAAATTCTGGTCCATGGTAAGGATCTACGTAAGATGAACAAAGAACAATTGCGCGAAGTGCGCCGGAAAACGATCAGCATGGTCTTCCAGAAGTTTGCGTTATTCCCGCACCGTACCGTTCTTGATAATGTGGAGTATGGATTGGAAATACAAAAAGTAGATAAGGAAGTACGCCGCGAGAAGGCTAAATCCTCACTTGAGCTGGTTGGCCTTAAAGGCTGGGAAGATAAAATGCCAGATGAACTCAGTGGCGGGATGCAGCAACGTGTCGGCTTGGCCCGTGCACTTGCCAATGACCCGGAAGTACTCCTAATGGATGAAGCCTTCAGTGCACTTGATCCATTGATTCGCCGTGATATGCAAGATGAGTTGATCGAGCTTCAGGATAAAATGAAAAAAACCATTATTTTCATTACCCATGACTTGGACGAAGCGCTGCGCATCGGCGATCGTATTGCCCTCATGAAAGACGGCGCAGTCGTGCAGATCGGTACACCGGAAGAAATCATGATTCAACCGGCCAACTCATATGTGGCCCGCTTCGTCGAAGACGTGGATCTGTCCAAGGTCCTTACAGCATCTCACGTAATGCGTCGTCCTGAAACAATTACGCTTGACCGTGGTCCTCGTGTTGCCCTCGAATTAATGCGCGAACGTGGTATTTCCAACCTGTTTGTCATTGACCGTTCGAAAAAATTGCTTGGTGTCATTACAGCTGAAGATGCAACTCGTGCCATGCGCGAAAACAAAGTATTGAACGACATACTGATCACGGACGGGCCGACGGTGTCGCCTGAGACTCTGATTCATGAATTGTTCGAGATCGTAAGTTCTGCCCATGTGCCGCTCGCTGTTGTTGGTGAGAATGGCCGTCTGCAAGGTGTTATCGTCCGCGGTGCCCTGCTGGGTGCGCTTAGCGGTGAAGTTGCAGTAAAGGAGGAACTTGTGAATGATTCCCAAAATACCACTCGCATCGTGGATTGAATCCATCGTTGACTGGATGAGCTCCTCGCTCTCCGGATTGTTTAAAGTTATCTCTGTTGTTATTCAGGAAGTGGTCGGATTCTTCTCCGGGCTGTTCATGTTGCCACATCCACTCCTGTTCATTGCGATATTGGGTGTTCTTGCGTTCCTCGTAGGTCGACTCCCACTGACACTATTCACGGTTATCGGGTTCTTGCTCGTAGATAACTTGGGGTACTGGTCCCAATCCATGGACACACTCGGCCTGGTTATCACTTCAGGATTGGTTTCGATCCTGCTTGGTGTGCCTGTCGGAATCTGGCTCGCATACAGTAAAACTGCGGCGCGTATCGTCACACCGCTACTTGACTTCATGCAGACAATGCCTGCATTTGTCTACTTGCTGCCTGCGGTTACATTCTTTAGCCTCGGTGTCGTTCCAGGTGTTATCGCATCGGTTATATTCGCGATTCCACCAACGATTCGTCTGACTCACCTGGGCATCAAACAAGTATCTGGCGAATTGGTTGAAGCAGCCGACGCATTCGGTTCAACTTCCATGCAAAAGTTATTCAAAGTACAGCTTCCACTCGCTTTGCCTACCGTGATGTCCGGTATTAACCAGACGATCATGTTGTCACTGTCCATGGTTGTTATTGCATCCATGATCGGTGCACAGGGTATTGGTGCGGAAGTATATCGTGCCGTAACACAGCTGCAAATCGGTAAAGGTTTCGAAGCCGGTCTCGCTGTTGTTGTACTCGCGATTGTGCTGGACCGTTTTACACAAAATCTGTTTATGCCAGGTCGCAAAAAGACCTCACGCATTACAACGAAGCAAAAAGCATGGATCACTGCTGCAGCAACATTCCTTGTGTTAGTAGCTGGTTTCTC
Organism: Paenibacillus amylolyticus; assembly: GCF_001570725.1. GTDB lineage: Bacteria > Bacillota > Bacilli > Paenibacillales > Paenibacillaceae > Paenibacillus > Paenibacillus amylolyticus_A. The sequence goes on along the minus strand of NZ_BCNV01000001.1, from coordinate 270,244 downwards.
ACAATACTTCGTTGGTGGCACGACTTCCGCTGGTGGCAACAATTCAGCAGCCAATGCTGTAGGTCAAGAAGTGAACTATCAGATTATTGGTATCGATCCAGGGGCTGGTATCATGAAGTCCACAGCTAAAGCGATCGAAGACTATAAACTAACTGATTGGACCCTCATTGAAGGTTCTGGTGCAGCGATGACTGCTACATTAGACAAAGCCATCAAAAATGAAGACCCAATCATCATTACAGGTTGGACTCCGCACTGGATGTTTAACAAATATGATCTAAAATATCTGGAAGACCCTGAGAAATCTTTCGGTGATGCTGAAGAAATTCATACCATTGCCCGTAAAGGTCTGAAAGAAGATCACCCTGTTGCGTTTGAATTCCTATCCCGTTTCCAATGGACATCCGATGAAATGGGTGAAATGATGACTGCCATCCAGGATGGCACATCCCCGGAAGAAGCAGCGAAAGCTTATGCCGAAAAACATGCCGATCAGATCGCTGAGTGGACCAAAGGTCTGACTCCAGTGAACGGTGATGCGTTCAAACTGAGCTATGTGGCTTGGGATTCCGAAATCGCAAGTACCAACTTGCTGAAATATGTGATGGAAAACGACTTGGGTTATAAAGTTAACGCTTTGCAAGTCGAAGCCGGACCGATGTGGACGGGTGTTGCCTCAGGTGACGTAGATGCCTCTCCAGCAGCTTGGCTGCCATTGACACACGCTGACTACTGGGAACGTTACAAAGACCAGGTAGACGATCTGGGTGCCAACATGACGGGTGTACGTACAGGCCTTGTGGTTCCTAGTTACATGACTGAAGTTAACTCGATTGCAGATTTGGAGACAGGTGCGACTTCTTCCTCCACTCCATCGGCAAGTGCTAATGTGGGCGAAGAGGTGAATCACCAAATCGTTGGTATTGATCCAGGTGCAGGTCTGATGAAGGCTACTGCAAATGCTATTGAGCATTACGAATTGTCTAATTGGAATCTGATCGAAGGCTCTGGAGCAGCGATGACGGCGTCGCTGGACAAAGCTTATAAAAATGAAGAGCCCATCATCGTTACGGGTTGGACTCCTCACTGGATGTTCAATCAGTATGATCTGAAGTATCTGGACGATCCAGACTTAATTTTCGGCGATGCAGAGGAAGTTCACACGGTTGGACGTAAGGGAATCAAGGAAGATCATCCCGTTGCCTATGAGTTCTTCTCTCGCTTTAATTGGACTGCGGATCAGATGAGTGAAATCATGACTGACATTCAAAAGGGCGTTTCGCCTGAAGAAGCAGCCAAGACTTATGCTGAAAAACATCCAGACCAGATTAAAGAATGGACTACCGGGTTAACTCCTGTTAGTGGTGATAATCTACGTCTTGGTTATGTGGCATGGGACTCTGAAATTGCGAGTACGAACCTGATGAAGTATGTGCTTGAGACGGATCTGGGTTATACCGTCAAAGCCCTACAAGTCGAAGCTGGTCCCATGTGGGCAGGCTTGGCAGCAGGTGATATCGATGCTTCTCCAGCCGTTTGGCTCCCGCTTACACACGGGGATTATTGGGAGACGTATGGTGACCAGATTGAAGATATTGCTGTCAGTATGACAGGAGTTAAACAAGGTCTGGTTGTTCCAACTTACATGGATATCAACTCTGTTGAAGATTTAAAAGATAATTAAACCAGATTGAGATGGATAAACCTGAATTTGGTAAAAAAAGACCACCGAAATTTTTCGGTGGTCTTTTTCTTATGGCTATGTTTTTTTCAGACATGCTAATTTGATTGGGTATTCAATCTTAGTAATACTGCTACCTTAAGCATTCAAACGCTTTTTTCCATTCAACGCTTCACACATATCCGCTTACTTCGCTCTTGAACCCTCTATGTAGATATTACTTGGTGAGTTCGATTATTTCCAACAACTATCCGATCAGCAACAGTAGTACACCAATGACAATCATGACAACACCGAGAATACCATATACCACTCTTGCTCCCTGCCGTCCAATGGTCTTCACAAAAATTCCTGCTCTAAAGCTCTTCATAAACCAGTCCCAGTTGTTGATTCCTCCGAGCAAACTAAAAATTCCTGCCGCTATGGCAAATAGTGCGATTAAAACGGGTTGATCTTGCATTACGTCAAGACTCCTTCAATATAATCCTGTCTACTATACCTTCACTTTGGGAAAATTAACAGGCATTAATTGGGCGTATCTCAAAACTCGCTGAAGTGCATCTTTCACCGCCTTTTCGCCCCCTGCTGCGTCACTTTCCCTTGACGTGCCCCGGCACGCCTGCAGAAAACTTCCTTGCTTGGAACGAAAATTCGGCAACATCTACTTCCTTCGGAATTTTCAGACACGCCCTAGAAAAAAACAGCTTGCAGATGGAAGTCTGCAAGCTGTTCTGTTACGTCTGTATTATACGTTTTATTGCTTTTGCAACTCGCTTGCCGTCAATAGCAGAGTTACCACTTCAGCACGGGTTGCTTCCGCGAGTGGGTTAAACATATTCTTCCCTGTTCCCTTCACCAGTCCTGCATCATATGCAGCAGCGATATATGGAGCAGCCCACGCCGGTACTTTATCTGCGTCCGCGAAACTCAGTACCGGATTCGACTGTACCGGGAGACCGAGTGCTCTGACAAGCATAACTGTCATCTCTACCCGTGATACTTTGCCTGATGAACGGAACGTATCATCCGTATAGCCACTGATGATGCCTTGATCGACTGCTTGAGCAATAAAGGATTGTGCCCATGCAGGTATTCCCGCAGCATCCTTAAACGTCAATGCCTTGTTGCTGGCCGGAAGTTCAAATGCTCTGCCCAACATCACAATGAATTCGGCGCGTGTCGCTGGTGCATTCGGACGGAAATTACCATCCTGATACCCGTTCACAATTCCCCGGGAAATGGCCTGCTCAATAGCAGCCGCAGCCCAATGATTTCCGATGTCCTTAAGGTCTACAACCGGTGTGGTTGGATTAGGAGTTCCTCCATTACCCGGAACGGTTGGCGTAGTTGGGTTCGTAGGATTGGTTGGTGTGGTTGGAGTTACAGGTGTAGTAGGTGTTGTAGAACCTCCACCACTGCCCGGATTACTTCCATTATTGCCGCCACCATTACCAGGATTGCTTCCATTACCGTCCCCCGGAAGTGGTGCCCCCTTCAAATCCGTACTGCGTCCTTCCGTTTTTTGATCAACTGTACCTACACGGTCCAGATGTTCATGGAAGATTTCATAATCGACCAGATTCAATTCGTAGAATCGATTATCATCTTTCGCTGTTCTCATAGCACGGTAGAAGTCTCCACCGTTAGCCATAAATGAATTGGTAGCGACGATATAGTACCCGTTCGGATCGATATCCGAGTACGTACCATCTGCATTTTTAATCTGAACTTTGACCACACGTTGACCCACTTGGGTCACGGTATTGGTCGTTGCATCAATTTTTTCGCCTGGTTTGGTGGAATCGTAGTAGAACCGCATGCCTGCCACTTGCGGGAAGCGCCCTTCTCCTGTTTCCACACCACTAACGCCATTTTCCAGCGCGGCTGTGATTTCTTTGCCTGTCATTTTCAACGCAGACAGATTATTAGCGAATGGCATCACAGTCAGGAGATTGCCCAGCGTAATATCCCCTGTCTGGAATGAAGCACGAATGCCACCGCCGTTCTGGATCGCCACGTATCCTTTGACGTCGTTTTCCTGCACAATGGATTTCACTTTCTCCAGCATACCGTCTGTCATCAGGTTTCCTAAGTTGGTTTCCTGTTTCCGCACAGTGCCACGTTCTCCATCCAAGAAGACATTCGTCTTACCGATAATCGTTTTCTTGAACTTTTCCAACTGAGGAGCATATTCTTTCAGCTTGTTTGCAGCTTCCACATCATCAGCATAGATGAATTGGTTGGTAGCATCTTTCGCATCCAGACTCAACAATTTGCCGTTCCACTTCTTCAATATACCGGCTTCATCAAACGTAACATCCAGTTGACCAAGAGAAACGTCATATTCCCCGGTTTGCACAACCAATGTTGGCTCATCTTGGCCGCCCACAACAATCGGTTCCTTCAAAATGGTGTGTGAATGACCACCTACCACAATATCGATCCCTTCTACCGCTTCTGCCAATTTGAGATCCTCTGAGTAGCCAAGGTGAGTCAAAGCAATGATTTTATTAATACCTTCATTTTGAAGCATCTGTACAGTTGCTTGTGCACTTGCCTTATAATCTACAAACTTCAAGTCATCTCCCGGTGAAGAAAGAGATACCGTGTCCGGTGTCGTCAATCCAAAAATACCGACTCGCTCACCATTCACTTCCGTAATAATCGCCGGATAGATTTCAGCTTTCTCACCCGGATCACCGATGCTATTGTTGTACAAACCACTCAAACTCGCATCTTTTGAATAATCAATATTGGCACTCACGAACGGGAACTCTGCTTTTTCAATAAATGCTTTCAGCACGCTTGGACCTTTATCAAACTCATGGTTACCAAAAGTCATGGCATCATATCCGATCATGTTCATGAACTCCAGATCAGCCAGACCGTTAAACAGATTGAAGTACAATGTACCAGAGAATACGTCCCCTGCATCCAGTACCAGGGTATTATCATTGCGCGCTTCCTTAATTGCTGTTACTCGGCGCGGGATGTTATCCAGATGCGCATGTGTATCATTCGTGTGCAGTACGCGCAGGTTGAAGTCCCCGTCTTGCACTTGATCTCCAATACTTAATTGTGCGAGCAGTGGATCATGGTCGCTCACCCGTCCATCCGCTGTCTCAAAATCGGCATTCACATGTACCACTTCGATGGATGCCGTCTCAGTCAAGTTTTTACTCACCAGAATGTGATCCAGTGTCTGAGAGTTTCCATCATAGATGTAGGAATACCGCTGATTTTCTGGCAGTTCGTTTACCAGATTGTCCAGTTCATTACCTTCAACAATATTCAAAGTATTTGAGAATTGGAAGTCATTAAAATCACCGAGAACAGCGACATTGACCTCAGGGTCTTTGTTCAGTAACTCCTTCACAAACCCATTCACTAACGCAGCTTGCTTCGCACGTTGAACTTCACTGCTTCGAGTCGCAGGCTGTATGCTTCCAAAAGGTTTCAGGTCTCCACCTTTGGAATTGAAGTGGTTAGCAATCACCACTACACGTTCACCATTGAATTCGAATTCAGCGGCAAGCGGCTTGCGGGAGCTAGCGAACGCCTCGTCACCTGGTGCAATACGCCCCGGATTATTGGAGAGACTGCCGTCAGCGCCTACCTGAATTGCTGTTGTCGCACTTCCTTTAATTCCTGCCTTCAGGGACACACGTGATTCATTATACAGAAACCCTACACGAATATTGGCACCTGGTGCTCCGCCATCCTTGTTATTTTCCGGAGCGATATCTGTGTATTTATACGTAGGACCACCTTTAGTTGCAATGGCATCAATTAGGGTTTGGAAACTAGCATCTGCAGCTGTTGCTCCACTGTCCGTTGCTCCATCATTATCTTGCACTTCCATAATGCCGATAATATCTGGATTTTTCAGATTATTGACGACAATGCCGCCAATTTTAACAGCTCTAGCCGCATCCTTTTGACTGAAATTCTCTACATTGAAAGTTGCAATCGTCAATTTGTCATCGATGGGTTGAATTTTTGTTATTGCTTGTTCAAGGGAACTCGGTGTGATTGCCGGAAGATTACCTTCAGGAATCACTTTAAAATTCCCATTGGAGTATGTCATAACCCCTTTAACGGAGCCAGCTAGCTTGTCTCCCGTTTTGACGGCTTGGGATGGTTTTTTATTGATGAACAGCCGTTGCGGATTAAGTGAACTCTCAAACGGCTCTGCACCATCCCCTGTCAGAATGACACCGCCCGCAGGCGTGCGCAACGGATTGTTGGGACCATTATCTACAACAACAGCGAGACCCGGTTCACTGGAATACGGACCGATAATGGTAGCATTATCGAGTTGTACCCTCATCCCTTCTAGACTCTCATAAAAGTCAATGGCATCCTTATCCGGATTAAACTCGCCGAATTGATCGGAATCAATTACGGTAGGAATCATGCGACCATTAGTACCCAAAACCACAGGTTCAGGTAAATCTTTATTACTGTCTTCAACCGAAATTATTGTAGCTACAATTTCCGTTATCGCCAGCTCCGTTGTTGCTGTTGCATATTCTTTCACCTGTCCAGATACGCTCACCTTGTTACCTACTGTCATTCCATGAGACGACTTATAGACCAGAATACCTTCAGATGTTCTGTCATCGTTATCTTCCATGCCAGGAATCTCCTGCATGTAGAAGGAAGTTGCGTTTACAACATGAGTCACAATGCCTTCCACATTTTGCACAGCCAAGCCATCGTACAAGGAGTTATGGGTGGCCCCTTGAATATCGTGGATTCTAAGATTGTTCAGTTCCTGAAGAACCTTGTACGTATAGGTATATACATTACTTGTATTCCCACCAGACACTGCAATAGCTTTAATAGCAGTATCTTCATCTACTTTAATTGGCACAGTGTACCGCGTAGATGTTGGTGTAGGGTTAGTGCCATTAACCGTATAATAAATTTCTGCTCCCGCCATTGGTGAGGATAAAGTCACCGTAGATCCTTTTACAATTCCCCCTGAAGGAACACTAGCTGTAACAGAAAGCAGATTCTCGACAACATCCGCTGCTGTGCGTGGGATTAATTCGAGACCATAGCTTGTGTGATAAGTCATAACGCCTGTCACTTTTTCGTATGTTTTGCCTGTTGCCAGTGCAGTGGGGCTATTTTTGGCATAGATCGTGATCTCTCGACCATCCACATCTGTCGCAAAAAAGGTGGAACTGCTACTTCTTGTCACCGTGACCCCATTGACTTCGACAAGCATCCCTTCATAGATGCCGCCCGAACCCTTGCCTCCGTCTTCAGCAGGTGCAAAGTCTTTGGATGTCAACGTAAGCGGTTCAGGAATTTCTTGTGTTTTATCCAAGATCTTAATATAACCGCCTGGAAATCCTGCTTTATCCTTCTCTACCTGGAGTAGACCGTTATAAATGGTGAGCGGACCATACGCTTCAATCCGGTCACCTGGCTCAACAGTTGAATCTGTACCACGAATGACGATTCCAGCATTCTCATCCTGAATATATAGATTCGCCATTCCTCCTGATTCCTCTCGGTAGGTTACAATCCCTTGAACGGTAACCGGAGAGTTTTCAGGCTTGTTTCTGGCATCAGATATTGAAATTGGAGTATTGTCAACGATCGTATAATTAAATAAAGCAATTGCACTATCCAGCAAGCCTTCTTTGTGTGCATAAGCTTCAATGTGCATAGCATCATTAACCGTGATGGGAACTGTGTAAGGAAGAAACGCATTTTCATCATTTAACTTGTAGTATACGGCTGCACCGACTGTAGTTGTTCCCAAAGTAACCTGTGTTCCTGACGGAACGGCCCCTGGGGACGGATTAGCTGTGACATTAGCCACTTCCGTTTCCGGTGTCTCATCAATCAGTTGAAAAGTTGTTGATGTAACGGATCGTATACCTTTAGAAGTGAAATATTGAGATAACGTACCATTGTTAATACGTACTTTGGATTGATATAAGGAGGGATTACTTTGTAGTCCGAACGTGCTGCGAGGAGCAGTTGTGGGTACTTGAACAGGCATCATCTTACTAAGATTTGTTTCGGTTGGACTATCAGCAATTGCAAAATTAGTGTCTACAGTAAAGGGTGGATTCAAATTTACACTTGGACCGTTGCTGTAGGTCCCGACAACATAACCTTCAACCGTTGCGGTTGAATCATCCGAACCAAGAGCGAGCGCCTCTGCAACTGTTAGCAGTTCATCCGCCGCTGCAACTTTGTTGTTGAATAAGCCAGCAGGTATGGCACCCGTAATCAGCAGGACCACAGCTAAGAATAACCTGAGCCAACTCTTTATTTGCTTACTTTGCATCTTTTTCCTACCCCCATGTTTTAAATTTTCAATCATTTGTTCAGACAGCTTGTACATTAGTTCAAATATAAGATAACTGAATAACTGACTCATGTAAACATTATTTCTTCATTATGAAATAAAATAGAACATATACATTACAGAAAGAAATCATTTTCTCTTTCTCAAGGCTAAATAGGACTAATTTAAGATCAAAATTATGTCTTTTTGATCTTTTAGAGTCATGTTTATGTGCACATTAAACTATTTACGTCATATAAATTAACATAATAGATATGAATCGTTTATTATTTCGACATTTAATAACAGCATCTATCTATCCCTTTTTAAGAAATATCAGACTTAAGTCTTATAGAATTTCAAGACACAGGCATAACAATACGACGATCAGGTTTGATCGCCGCATCTTTATTTTGAGATTAACCTAAAATTATTTCTTCACCGTGCTGTTATATTGCGCAATCTTGTCTGTAATTTGTTTGGCTGCGGCATCTAATGCTTCCTGTGGTGTACCTTGTCCATTCAGGACCGTTTCAATCGCTCCTTCGACAAGTTGTCTGGCTTCTGGGAATACACCCATTAATGCCCCGGATGTTGCTGTCGAATCCGCGGAAGCGTGCAATTGATCGACTGCTGTCTGGAATTGCGGGTACTTCGCCATATTATCCTTTAATACTTGCTCATTGTAGGCTGCTGTCGTAATAGGGAAATATCCTGTCGCAACACTCCAGTTCGCTTGTACCTCTGGTGTAGCCAAGTACTTGATGAACTCCCATGCCGCTTGCTGTTGTGCTTCGGATTTGTTGTTCATGATGTACAAGCTCGCTCCACCCACCACAACGCCGCCTTCTTTGGCATCCGCTGGACGAGGCAGGAAGCCTGTTCCCAGTTCAAACTTGCCGCCTGAACCTTCTACGATTTTACGCAGGCCAGCCGTAGAATCGAGGGTCATACCGATTTGCTGTGCTGTAAATGCTGCTGTCGTATCGTCTGTGCTACGTCCCAGATTGGAGAGGGTTTTCTCATCAATCATCTTTTTCCACCACGTTAATGTCTTCACTCCAGCTTCCGAGTTCAACATTGACTCTGTAGCCGCTTCGGTTCTTCCGTTTCCATTGTTTACATAATCTGCATTCTGGTTCGCAAAGAACTGTTCCATGAACCAGCCGTAGATCGCCATGGATGCTCCTGGCTTACCGTCTTTCGCCAGTGCTTTTGCTGCTTGTTCAAACTCTTCATACGTCTTCGGCGGGTTCTCCGGGTCCAAACCTGCTGCTTTGAACATATCCTTGTTGTAGTACAGAATCGGGTTCGATGTGTTAAACGGCATCGCGTTCAATTTGCCATCGATGGTGTAGTATCGGATGATGTTCGGCTCCAGTTGGGACAGGTCGAACTGATCCTTGTCGATGAACTGCTGTACTGGTGTAATCATGCCTGAATCGATCATGAACTTGCTACCGATCTCGTAGACCTGGATAATGTCAGGACCGCTGTCTGAGCCCATGGATGCTTTGAGTTTGTTCAGACTCTCATCGTACTTCCCTTGATAGATGGGCTTCACCTGAATTTCCGGATGACTAGCGTTAAAGTCGGAAGCGAGTTGATTAATGGCTTTCTCCCCTGCGCCAGACATGGAATGCCACCACGTCAATTGTGTTGTTTCAGCGGCGGCCGCTTCTGCTGGTGCGCCACTTGCCGGGCTGCTTGTTTCTGCTTTCGTTCCGCAAGCGGAGATGACCAACATGAGTGCAGCCAGCATTAATGCAAATGTTCCTCTTTTTTTCAAACGAAATCCGTTCATAATCGCTCTCCTTTTATATGGCTCGCTTGCAATAAAATCTTGGGGATGAAGCGATGTGGCCGTTACGGTTACGAATCGTTCTTTTGATCGCTGTTATCCCCGGATTTCTTTCATCCCCTTTCAAAGGGGGAAATCCGGGGATAAAGGCGAACGCTTTGCTTCTTCAGAATCGATTTCGTCCCCTCCACTACTACCGTCGTTCATTTCAACATCTTATTTGAAGCACGAGCCTCATTTTATTCGCTCCTGGTATCCAATTCCTTGACCTTGTACGAAGATACAAGGTTTAAATCAAAATCTTTAATACAGAACCTTTAGATTACAAACTTAAGATCAAAACCTTCAGAACTTACATTTCACTTAAACACTTGTAAAACTTCCCACTCCTACCCCTTCAGCGCGCCTGCGGCCATTCCGCGGACAAGCTGTTTCAACCCGAAAATCAATAGCAGTAAGGATGGTAGAATGACCATGGCTGTTCCGGCAAATACCAGATTCCACGCTGTGGATTCCTGGAACTCCAGCATCGAGATTCCGATTTGTGCGGTTCTCATTTCCGGTGTGTTTGTCACCAGCAGCGGCCAGAGATACGAATTATACATACTTAAGAATGAATAGATTGCCAGTGTTCCAAGTGCCGGACGGGACAAAGGCAAGACGTGCGATATGAAATAGCGAATATGACCACAACCGTCGATCCTCGCCGCCTCGAACAATTCCTTGGGTAGCTGCATGAAGAACTGTCTCAGCAAGAATGTACCAAACGCCGTTGCCAGAAACGGCACCGTAAGCCCTTGATAACTATCCAGCCAGCCCCAGCTACGAACCGTGAGGTAATTTGGGATCATTGTTACTTCCCATGGAATCATCATCGTTGCGACAAACATGCTGAAGATGACGTTTTTGCCTTTGAACTGCATTTTTGCAAACGCATAGGCTGCCATACTCGCTGTAATCAATTGACCAAGCGTCGTCAGTCCTGCGACAAGAAAGGTATTGCCGATAAATCGACCGATCGGAACAATATCAAATACTTCGCTAAAGTTGGACAGATCGATTGAATTTGGAATGATATGCGGCGGATAAGCGCTCGCATCTTCCGGCGTCATAACGGCCATGAAAAAGGTGTACATCACCGGATACAGCACAAGCGCTGCACAGATCGTCAGTAATACATACAACAGCGTTTTGGTCCATGTCGCACTCATTGGTAATGCACTTTCCTTTCTACCCATTTGAACTGGATCAGAGTCAGCAGCATAATTACCACAAACAGGATCAGTGCCTGCGCACTACCTGTACCAAAGCGGAAATTAACGAAGGCTTCCTGATAGATGGAATAGACGAAAACATTCGTACTGTCCATCGGGCCACCCCGGGTTAGAATGTTGATCTGACCGAACGATTGAAAAGCACCAATGATCGATACGACCGTAACAAAGAATAACGTTGGTGACAGTAGCGGCATCGAGATTTTGCGAAACGTAAGTAAGGGTCCTGCGCCGTCAATCTTGGCGCTCTCGTAGATCTCATCCGGAATGCCCGCCAATCCACTGGATAGGATAATGTAGTTGAATCCAAGATTCATCCAGATCGTCATGATGGAAATTGAGATCAATGCCCAATCCGGGCTGGTCAGCCAAGGAATTGGATCGATGCCTACTTTGCCAAGCAGATAATTCAGCATGCCCAGGGTCGGATGGAAAAGAAACTTCCAGATGACCGCTGACGAACCGACGGATAACACCACCGGCAGAGAGAATACAAATTGGAACACACGCATTCCCTTGAATCGGTTGTGAGTCAGTGCAGCCAGAATCAGAGCAGCCAGCATGCCCGTAGGCACTGTAAACAGGACAAATAGCAAAGTCACTTTCATCCCTTGCATAAACAGTCCTGACTGGAACACCGCCTTAAAGTTATCCAGTCCCACATAAGCCGCAATTTGTCCCGTCGGATCTGTGGAATGCAGACTGAGGTACACGGACTTAAACATCGGGTAAAACAGAAACACTGCAAACAAAAGCAGCGATGGTGCCAGGAAACCATAGGCCAGCATATTCTCCCGCATTCGCTGCACACGCAGCGAGACTGTCCGGCGCTCACTCGTACCGGATACGCGCCGTTTGGCGGCGGGCAAGCTGATCCGGTTATCAAGCTCACTCATCGGATTTTCTTCCCCCTTGTTTCACGCATTCAGTGTGTGTGAAATGCTACATCCACTTCAGCACCACGTTATCTAGTGTAAGAGTCGAATGTCACAGCAAAATCCGTTCTGAATCAACGTAACGTTAATCATGGACAAGGCTGTTTACGCAAATGTGCATCAAATCAAAAGTGAAATCCAAATCGGATTTCACGACAAAAAACCGCAAGAACTCCCCTGTTTGGAGATGTCCCTGCGGTTTGATGTGTAAATGGAATATGAACGTTTGTCTATTAATGAAAGTGACTCACTTTACATTAATCTGTAAATCTTCCAACCGGGGTGAAGCGATTAACCCTTCGAGTTAACGATTAAGATGATATGGCACCGTGGTGACAATCACGTCTTTGTAATTGATCAGATAAGCCCGGATCATGAAGCTGGTCTGGTTGTGCAGTACATTCTGCCACCAGTGCTTGGTGATGAATTGCGGAATCAGAATGGTGATATGATCGGTCTCGGCCGTTTTCCACTCTACGGTATCAATGAATTTCTTCAGCGGCCCCATAATGCTACGGTACCTCGATTTGATCACAACCAGACGAACGCCTGGATTCCATTCTTCCCACTTCTGCTCCATCTTGCGTATCGCCTCATCATCGAATCCAATGTACAGTGCGACCACGTGATCCGACATCGTCTGGGCGTAACTGATCGTATTCATAACGACCCGGGTAATGCCTGCAACAGGAATGACAATGGTATTGCCTTTTTTGGCTGGCTTATCGACCTGAATATCAATCCGCAGCTCATCGGCAATGTTGCAATAGTGACGGTGAATACGCATGAACACATAGACAACGAGCGGCAAAAAGATAAAGATGACCCATGTCTGCGTGAACTTGGTGAAAATAAAGATCAGGGTAATCGATAGTGTAGTCAGCATACCGACTGTATTAACGAGCAGTTTCATCTGCCAGCCTGATGGTTTGACTTTGATCCAGCGAATCATCATGCCAAGCTGTGACAGAGTAAATGGAATGAATACCCCTACCGCATAGAGCGGAATCAGACTTTCCGTATTCCCTTTGAACCCGACCACCAGCAGCGCAGACATCACACTGAGAAAAATAATCCCGTTGGAGAAGCCAAGACGGTCACCTCTGACCATGAACATATGGGGCATATATTTGTCTTTCGCCATCATGAAAGACAACAACGGGAAGGCCGAATACGCCGTATTGGCTGCCAGGAACAGGATTAGTGCCGTCACACCCTGGATAATAAAATACATCCACCCTCTGCCAAATGTGGCTTCGGCAATCTGGGAAATAACCGTGGCATGGGGATCAGGCTTCACCCCATAACCGAAAGCCAGCAACGTGATGCCAATGAACATGGCTCCCAATATACAACCCATGAGCAGTAACGTACCGGCAGCATTTTTCTCGGCAGGCTGCTTGAAGTTCGGGATCGCGTTACTTACCGCTTCCACACCAGTCAACGCAGAACATCCGGAGCTAAATGCTTTTAGTAACAAAAAGATACTCACATGGGATAGACTTGTTCCGAATTCAGGTGCAGCTGCGTCCATCCCCCCGGCAAGAAGTTTGATTCCGCCTGAGATAATCAGAACCGCAATCGAGAAGATAAATAGATAGATGGGGATCGCCAGCACAGACGCTGACTCCGTCACTCCCCGCAAATTCATAATCGTTAGAAAAACAATCATAATGAGTGCAATCACAACACTGTAGTCATGCAGCATAGGAAAAGCCGACGTAATCGCATCCGTCCCTGCAGACGAACTTACCGCAACGGTCAGAATATAATCGACCAGCAGAGATCCTCCGGCAATCAGACTGGATGTTGTACCCAGGTTATCCTTGGCTACGATATAAGCGCCGCCCCCTGTTGGATAAGCAAATATCGTCTGGCGATAGGAAAAAATTAAAATGACGAGTAATCCCAGCACGGCGATGGAAATTGGAACAGAGTACCACAGGGCGGCGAATCCGGCCGCAACGAGCACCAGCAAAATCTGTTCCGTACCGTAGGCAACGGACGATAGGGCATCCGAGGACAGGATGGCAAGTGCCTTCCATTTCCCCAATTTTTCTCCATCCAGTTCAGCCGATTTCATTGGCTTGCCTATTAAGATTCTCTTCATTTTGCCAAGCATGATCATAACTTCCTTCCGTCTCTCATCTGTGAAGCATTGTTATTATGCAAAATCGCAGAGCCGTTGACAATACGTCATTTCACCCGAATTTCGCCAGCGCGTGATAATGCATTCTACGATTCAATAATCGATAACAAAGCCATTCTTGTTCAGCAATTTGAACTTTTTTGAACCAAAATGACGATTGTTCGTCAAAAAAAAGGAAATGGCCTTCGGTTCAATGAACCAAAGACCACTTCCTTGATCTATGCGTTGACTATAAAACAATCCAGATTCCCTTAACTGCCCAGAATGCCGGGACGAGGGGTGACACCAAACGCTTGCGCCAGTGTGGTCAGCTGCTCATCCGTAATTCTCTGCCGGATCTCGTGACCAGCAACCAACATATACACTTGGGCTGCCTTCTCAATCGTCTCGATCAGACCAAATGCTTCGTCAATCGTTGTACCTGTTCCGAATATGCCATGCTGCGGCCAGATGACCGCGTGATATTCTTTCATTTTCTCAGCCGTTTCGCGGCCAATCTCATTCGATCCAGGAATCATCCATGGAATGATGCCAATCCCATCAGGAAATACAACCACACACTCCGTGCACATCTGCCAGAGGGTCTTGGTGAATTTTGCTTCATCCAATTCGTGGATAAACGTCATCGCCAATACATGAGTGGCGTGGTTGTGCATGACAACACGGTGGTTGGGGTCCAATTTCAGACGTTCGATATGGCTCATGAAATGCGTAGGCAACTCACTTGTTGGATTCGCGCCCGACTTTAATCCCCAGAGCACTTCCAACTCCTGTCCATCTTGCGATACACGTAGCAGCCCCAGATTGCTCTCGGGATCAGCGAGTACATTTTTGAAATATTTGCCCGATGCCGTCACGATAAAATACTTGCCTGCCAGCTCCTGCACCGAAAATGCCGGTTTGATCTTGCGAATCACATGATGGATATCGATATATTGGTCAACTTCTTCTTCCTCCAGCAGATAGCTGACATTACCGCCATTGCGCTCATCCCAGCCATTTTTCCACATATGTTGTGTAATTTCGGCCATCTCACGGATAAATGGAATATGGAAACCTGCAGCCTGCGTTGTTTCATTCGTAAGGGTCACGTTCATAATCATTCTCTCCTTATATTGAAAATAATATGGCTTGCCACGTACATAGTAAGTTCCTTTTTTCACATTCATTATACCTTTGTTTATCTTTGATAGTCAATAATAAACACAGAAATAAACTTTTATTTATTTTTGTTTAGTTTTGTTTATTTGAAAATAAAACAAAAAAATACCCCACCGGCGCCCGGCGGGGTCAGTCACACATCTATTTAACACGAGAAGGGGTTTACAAGAGTTATCATACCTCTGCTACCTTAATAGAAGCTGAAAGCGAAATAAAAAAAGCATGAAAAGCGAGCTGAGCCAGTATGGACCGCGTACCTCTTTTGGATCGGATTCACGTTAAGTTGTTATGTTAAGCCTGTCCATATTGGAAGGATATTTAAGGACTTTGCAGCGCATAGGATGGATGCATCTTACCAGTCGGTTCATACCGTTCGTCACCTGTATACTCAAATCCCAGCTTAATCAAGATGTGACGCGACACTTCATTATCCGGATGATGCCCGGCAAACAGTGCCTTCACGTTCATTTCGTCAAAAGCATACTCAATCACTGCCCGCGCCGCTTCCTGGGCATACCCTTTCCCCCAGTGATCCCGGGTTAGATGAAATCCCAGTTCATAGATATCCTCTTCTGGTGAATATGGACGCAGGCCACAGCAACCGACAAATACCTCCGACTCTTTCTCAAAAAGGGGCCAATATTGCACACCCGCTTCCTTCTGCCTTTGAATCTCCTGTGTTAATCGTGCTTCTACTTCGTCCTCGCTCAGAAATCCCTTGCTGCTAATCCACTTGGCAACCTCATGATCGCCCCACAGCGCAAACGCCAGCGCACGATCTCCCTCGTTCCAAGTCGCACATTCCAACCGTTCGGTTTCAAATAAGATTGTTCTGTTCATCATCCACTAACCTCCTGTATGCCAACACAAGTCTGCGTGCCGCCTATACCTTAAATTAATCGAATGACCGTCAGGGTAAACAAATATGTATAAAGACTCTAGTATAATATCACTTTCAATCCAGAAGGTTCTACCCAAAAAAAAGAATAGCCCCTGCCGACATCATGTCCGGCAGAGGCCAATCTACTGTATTCCACCAATTAGAAATCTGCTACGGCGAATTGAATTGTTCCGGAAGCTGCGCCTCCAAGGTTTGCTAATAATGCAAAAACCAGAACTCCACCTGCAGAAATGGTAAGGCTGCTGTTTACAGGAACAACGTAAGTGACTACAGGTTCATTAACACGTGTTATTACGAGAGATACCGGGAAAGGTCCAAAGTTGTTCACTGTAGCGCTGGCATTCGCACCTCCAGCCAAGTTTTCGTAGTAGGACTTGCCTACACCAGCTGGAAGATTGTAATACTGTAATGGTAAAAGGACGGCCATTGAAATCACCTCCTTTTGCTTTGATACGGTATTCTATGTTCAGAAACTAGTAAAGCCACGGTGAAATGACCGTGTTATAACGTCCATTTTTAATAGACACCATAGATTGATAGACAACTGTACGCAAAAATGCCCCACCGAAACGTCCGATGGGGCCAATTAAGCTTATTTTATAGAACAAGGTTATTTAGGCATACAGCATGAAAAAGTTCAGTTCATGGCCCTGCTGCTTGAGGTAGTTATACAGCTGCGAACGGTGATGGAACACATGCGTTAACGTTTCAATCTGCCATTGCGCCTGCAAATGACCATGTTCCATATAGAAAGCTTTGGTAGAGCGGTTTAAATAATCTTCTTCACTCAATCCCGTGATATATGCTTTGTAGGATTCGAAATTGCTCCACAAGGTTGCTTCGAGCTTCTCGATATCCTCGATTCCGGACAGGCTGTTCTCCACCAGACCAACGTCTGCTTCACTTTTCTCCTGCATAATGGCAAGATCCGATGCCGTGATCTGGATAAAGTGATGCACAAGCTCCACCAATGAACGCATATTCTCCTGTGGACGAACCGACCAATCCTCCGAACGGATCAAGCGAATTAACGAAGCCCCCGTCCGTACGCCTGTTTCCAACTCATTTAACAAATGATCCCGAATCTGCAATGTTCCATTCATATATGATGTCTCCCTTATCTTTTATTCTCACGATTTAAGTATAACCGACGGTTCTACAGATCTATTGTACAAATCGGACAACATCCTGCCATGCTCTCTGGCTGCCGTCAATGGAGTCTCTCCATAAAACTTGCGAAATTGCCGAATCAGATGGGCTTGGTCAAAAAATCCATGATTCTGGGCAAGCATT
Organism: Paenibacillus amylolyticus; assembly: GCF_001570725.1. Classification (GTDB taxonomy): domain Bacteria; phylum Bacillota; class Bacilli; order Paenibacillales; family Paenibacillaceae; genus Paenibacillus; species Paenibacillus amylolyticus_A. Next base: position 252,736 of record NZ_BCNV01000001.1, on the reverse strand, counting down.
GCCCAGTCCGCCGTGTTCCCCTGATGAATATCGCTCAGCACACGATGAAAACGAACCACCTCACTGAATCGTTTGGGACTGATTCCGACCCACTCTGAGAACTTGCGATGCAGCTGCCGCTCACTGATCACTTCACGCATCGCCAGCTCCTGGACAGTCATACGCCCCCCATCTATAAAGATGCGGTGCAGCACGTTTTTCATCAGATCGTTCTCAGATGTGCTTGCCTGCACAGACAATGGACTCAAGTACGCATTCATAACCTCTACCCGCTCTGCAAAACGATTCGTTTCGGCCATCCGCTCCTGAAGCTCGTTCAGCTTCTCTGGCCAACATTCCTGAAGGGCAACTCGCTTATCCGTAAACCATTCCAGAGGCATGCCATGGAAGACATGCGCACCACCTGGAAAGAATCGGACACCAAAGGTGTAATCTCCAGCAGGAGGGCCTTCATCGGATCGCTCAGGTACAGCGAACGGCTGTGTATAATTACCACAGTAAGCATAGGAATGTTCTGAACAGACCGGGTCGTATGTAATCAGCATATCCGTGCAACCATCCGGCAATACCCTTGCAGGGGCAGTCATCATCGATGGCTCTCGACATTCTCCCCAAATAACATCAGCATGCGTGTTCGGAAGAGATCCTGATTCCCAATAACAGGCCACATAAGCCATCAAGCCGGCAGCAGGTATTTTCTCAACATAATAACTGTTAGGGTACGTTCCATTTATCTGAATAGGCTTAAACAACGGGTGCAGGCTGTGATCCACCATTCCATCCTCCGATCACTAGAGTTGGTTACACATTATGTATTCATCTATCATACCATCAACAGTAGAAATGAAGAAAAAAAGTGCCCTATCGGAGGACAATCCGATAGGGCCAGTCACACATCTATTTAACACGAGAAGGGGTTTACAAGACTTATCTTACCTTCACAACCTTAATGGAAACTGAAATTGGGATGAAAAGAACATCAATTTTTCTAAAGTGTCTTGATCAGGATGGACGCAATCAACACGGATGCTGTTGTGACCGTTGTGAATCCACCCACCAGCATCGGCGTTAAAATCTCATCGAGGATGGCTTTGCGTTCATTTTCATCGCGTCCAACCGAACGGCTTACTTCCTCACAGATAATGTAGTCCCCCGGAAAACCGAATAGTGCAGTCAATGCTACAGGCAGACCTTTAAGCGGATCCCATTTGAATAGCTTGGAGCCAAGAAATCCACCAATCAGCACCCCAACTACACCGATTGCGATAATGAACAACACCGGAATAATGGAACTGACCACCGCATCGAAAGTGATCGACTCCATACTTGTCATTACTACTACAATTAGACCTATCATGGCAATTCCCGATGTACTTGCTTTATCCAGAATACGAGATGGGAACAGCCCGATCAGATGTCCTAGAACCCCAAGCAACAGAGCCCAGATACTGTAGCTAAGTCCGGTTACATTTCCCAGATAAATCGAGAGACTGCCCATTATGAACAAGAGCAACAGCAGAATAGGTGCAGTCTGGAAACGCTGTGGAAGGAATGTTTTGGCATTCGCTTCTTTAATGTTCACATGACCTTCCCCAGCAACCTTGTTCTCAAAAGCGCCCTGCTTCTGCAGTTTTAACGCATATCTGCGCAACATATTGGTTGCAATCGGCATCCCCACGAGGGAATGAATCCCAAGAATAACAGCCGGAATTGTAATCAGATGACCCAGGTTCATCTCCTGCAACTTCGTGGTTGTGATCAGATAAGAGATAATGCCACCGACAACCGGACTTGATCCGGCAACAGCCGTAGGATAACCATAGAACGGTGATACGATTAACAAAATGAGACCTGTAGCTGTGAGTGATGCAAACAATGAGATCAGTATTGCTTTATATTGGGAACGTATTAATTTCAGCGGTATTAATGTCCCCATGTGTACAATCAGCGGAGCCACCATGAGAGCCCCGAACGCAGTCAGAGCAGAGCTGGAGACCGCTCCTTTGGGAAATAACCCCGCCCAGTTCAGCAGCAAATATCCAATCAGAATAACAAGCAAGGAAGGAATTCGCGCTTTGGACCAGATCGAAACCAGTTCCCCTATAGCTAAAATAACAAGTAATACTGTGGCGATATATATCGGTTGACTAAACATGGTGGCTTCTCCCCATTCTCTATGTTGTCAGTGCAGTTCAGTACACGTAGAACCATCTTTCTTATTTCAAGCGTTCACCTGATAAATAGACCTGTTCGATATTCTCTGTGTTTTCGAGCAGTCCAATATCCGTCAACGGATTCACATTCAATACCAGCAGATCAGCAGCTTTGCCGGGTTCAATCGTACCGATCTCCGCTTCCATCTGCATCGCTCTCGCCGCATCTCTCGTTGCAGCTACGATCGCTTCCATCGGTGTAAATCCAACATCTTCAACAAGCAATCGAAGTTCGAGCGCATTCCCGCCATGCTCAACAGGTGCACACGTGCAGAAATCTGTCCCTACTGCAATGGTTACGCCTGCCTTACGCGCAATAATCATGTTCTCAATATGCTCCTGATATACACTTTTGGCTTTGCGGATGCCAAATTCGGGAACACCGTATTTATGCCCTTCTTTGATGATCCGATGTACAATGGCCAACGTTGGAACCAGAACCGCCTTTTGATCCAGCATCATGCCAATGCCTTCTTCATCAACGTAGATCCCGTGTTCAATGGTGCGTACGCCCGCTTCCAGCGCATTTTTGATCCCCTGTGCACCTTGCGCATGTGCAGCCACATAAGACTGTACCGCTTCCGCTTCATACACGATTGCCTTCAGCTCATCCATGCGGAATTGCGACCAGCGAGGGTCATCTTTCTCCGAAAGTACCCCGCCTGTGGAACACACTTTAATAAAATCCGCCCCTTCACGGAACTGCGTGCGAGTTGCCTTAATGACTTCCGGAACGCCGTCACACACGGTGAAGATATTCAGTTCCGTTGGAATCATATGGATATCTGCATGCCCACCCGTCTGAGAAAGCATATGACGGGAAGTTTTAATCCGCGGCCCCTTCACCACACCTTCCTTGATCAGATCGCGAATGTATACAGCAACATGGCTTCCGACATCCCTGACGGTTGTAAAGCCCGCGTTGATTAGCTTCGGCAGATCCTGAAGTGCTCTTCCCATCTGAAGTTCATTGGCTTCCAGCGCCACCGCAGCCATATTCAGATTTTTGGCCCCGTGTACATGGACATGAGCATCAATTAATCCGGGCATCACCGTTTTGCCTGTTACATCAACAAGCTCGGCATGTTCCGGAATTGGGACGGTTGCCTTCGCGCCCGCAGCTATGAATTTCCCATTCTGAACCAGAACCACACTATCGGAAACAGGCTCTCCACCTTGTCCATCAATCAACAATGCACCTACAAAAGCAGTAATTTGACTCATCTGCACTCCACCTCTCTACTGTTGTACTACGATGAAATTGTATCGTGTTAAAGTTAATGACATTATATAAGTTGCAAATGTATAATGTCATTGTTGATAGCAACAGCATTCTGATTATAATTATGGTGATATAAACAATATAGATTATAAATTACACAGCATAGTGATGATCATGTTATATATGTAAGCATTTTTCCATGTGAACACGAAAGGGGTACGTTTGCTATGATTCATGAAGCGGTTCGCTCATTTATGGTTCAGGTCTTTGGATCTGCTCCGTACGGAATCTGGATCAAGGATGAATACGATTTCCAGTGGAATAACTGGCTGCGTGAAGGAGAGGTACCTGAATATACAGATCAAGAACAGCTCGAGTCATCCTGGAAGATTCTCAGGTATACGTTTGTTTTTTTGTCCAATATCAACATTCGTGTGGTTATCGATACCCAGAAGCAACTGACTCTGCTACAGAGTGAACGTCTGGAGTCTTTGATTCGGGAAGGACTGCTGAAACAGCAGATTGAGATGGAACGTGCACACAATGATCGATGGTTGACCGGACTGCGGGAGCTGACCTGTTCCCTGGAGCTGAATGACTTGTTACTCAAAATCATGGAGAATGCGCTGCATGTCATCCCCTCCCTTTCCTGCGGACTGTTCATGATGGTTGATCCGGACTCTGGCAAGATGATCCCTAGAGCCAAAGTCGGTTTTCAGGATAGTGTGTATCAATATCAGGGCGAGCTGGATGAGGGCATTACGGGAAAAGTATACGAGGAAGGCATTGGCCGAATGTATAGCACACCGGATGATGCCTTTGAAGATATGGGCAATGTCAGTCAGGAGAATGCGGATATCATTGTAAGTTCACTGCCTGACGGTATTATGGCAAAAGGACTTATCGCCGTTCCCGTGACTATGAACACCCACAAAATCGGGGTGATGCTGGTATACCAATTTGAACAAAACAGACGATTTGCCCCACATGATCTGAATATAATGCAGGGGTTTGCGGATCAGGCAGCCATTGCCATCTCCAACGCCACCATGTATTCAGAACTGCTGGAAACGAACCGATATCTCGTTAGCCGCAATGAAATCCATAATCAATTCACGGCACTTTCCATAGAACATGTGAGCCTTGGACATATCATTGAGACGGTTGGATCGATGCTGAAGCTTCCCACCTATTATGTGGACATGGCGAGGAATGACTGGTACCCGCTCATCCCGGAAAGTGCCTTGCTAAGTGAGCTCGATATCTATACCGTTCTGGACAGTCAGTTTAACCCCATCACCTTATCCGGTGGAGCAGATCATAGCGATTATTACCTCTATCCCATTGTGAATGGATCTCTGGTGCTTGGCTGTTTTGCCATCCAATTAGATCATCCTTTAGGGCAGTTGGATCATGTGATTTTGGAACAAGGCGGAGCTATTGTGATGCTAGAGATGGTGAATACTTACTCACTCACCGAGATGTCCTATCGGAAAAACCACGATTTCTTCAGCGATCTGGTGCAGTATAGAGAACCACAGCAGTTGGAGGCCCGACTTTCCAGCTTTCAGTTGCCAGCCCATCAGTCCTTGTTCGTCGCTCAATTGCAGCTCTATGGGGAACATCCTGATATGAAAACAACTGAAAATTGGGTACGCAAGTTGATTGGATTTATCGAAAAGGAGCTGGGCACCCGTGAACATCTATTGTTCAGTGCACATCACAAAATTACGATTCTGGCTGCTGCATCCGAGCCAAAGGTCAGACACTGGATCATCAACAGACTGGAAACGGCCGTGGAGAAATGGACCACCTCCAAGACTCCTGCCCTATCCATTGGCATTGGTGGACTTTATCAAGGGCTTGAATATGTGTCCAAAAGCAATGACGAGGCTACACGCTCGTTGTCCTTTTTGCTGAAACAGAACAAAGCGGGCCTGATGCTCTACGAAGAAATCGGGATTAATCGGCTGTTTCTGAATCAGGAACCGTCCGATATCGAGAACTACATTCACGAAATTCTGTCCCCTCTTCAACAGCAAAAATCAGGAGAACTTGAACTCACACTCAAAACCTACATTGCCGCGAATCGTTCAGTGCAAACCACAGCCGAACGTCTGCATATTCATACCAATACGTTGTACCTGCGCCTGCGCAAAATAGAGGAGATTCTAGGTGTTGATCTGAACGATTCCGAGGGTTGGATGAAGGTGTATCTGGCATGTCATTTAAGTGAGGTATACTCTGTTGCTCCTACCGCAAGTGGAGCATTGAAATTGTAACTCCATCAACTCAGTCCGTGCAGTTTACGGAAACGCTCCGGACTCATGCCTGTATGCCTTTTGAACATCGCACAGAAATAACTGGCGTTCTCGTAGCCCACCCGATCAGCAACTTCATAGATTCGGAGCTCTCTCTCACTGAACATGAGTTGTTTGCTCCGATTGATTCGTTCCTGGTTCACGTAAAATACAGGTCTGGTATGGAGCGCCTTCTGAAACAGTCTGCACAAATATTGAGGAGACACGACCGCCACATCGGCCAGTTCCTTCAGCGACAGTGAACGATCCAGATGCTCTGCGATATAACGCAGCACAGGCTTCAAGCGCTCCAGATCATCATTATAGTTGGCAGATACGATGAGTAGTGGCTTCAGATCCAGCAACAGAGCATATAATTGTTTGGAACACTCCACATCGTAATCTGCATAATCCGTATCACCGCCATTCTCACCTCTAACCAGAAGTTGCTCCAGTCCATGCAGCAGTGTGGCTGTCCGGAGTCTGCACACGCGTGAACCGGTAATACCTGCATAAGATAATAGCTGACTGGCCTCTCTCCCCTGAAACGAGACCCAAGCCAGCTCCCAGCGGTCACTGATGGGCATATATTTATGCGGAACATCAGGGTACAGAACGAAAACGTCACCTGGTCCGACGATGTACTCTTCGTCTTGTATAATTAGTCTCCCCTGACCATGAATGATCTGGTGGATCTGATAATCCGGGAATCCCTCTGGACGCTCAGTTTCATATTGGTGCTCCCAGTATCCAACCGTGGTCATATAGATCGGCAGGCGAGCAGCTTCTTCTGTTTTACCAAAAAAAATCCGGGTATCCATCCAGTACACCACTCTCTCCGTCGTTAGTTTCATATTGTGATATATATGGGCAATATTCTTTATTTTCTAAGTATCAATTCAATTCTATAATGACAATATTATAACATTTCAGAAGGAGTTGCTGTTATGCGAAAGAAACTAATACATACCCCTCCGGCGAATGGATACCCGGAATGGAACAACAATCCCGAAACTTTTCAAGTAGGCCGTCTACCCGCACATGCGTCTATGGTAGCGTTTCCATTCGTGGAAGAAGCATTGTCCAATGAATCCAGTGCATCACCGTGGTACGAATCGCTGAATGGTCAATGGAAGTTTGCCTTTGCGGAGACACCAGAGCAGCGGATTTCATCCTTTTATGAGAACAACTATGATGCCAGTGACTGGGACGAGATCGCCGTTCCTTCCAACTGGCAGCTACAAGGTTACGATTATCCCCAATATACGAATATGACGTATCCGTGGGTCGAGCGTGAGCCTGAACTGAAGCCACCATTTGCACCAACAACTTATAATCCGGTGGGTTCGTATATCCGTACGTTTACGGTTCCTGGAGATTGGAAAGACCGGCCTGTCCTGCTGCACTTTGAGGGCGTTGAATCTGCCTTTTATGTATGGGTTAACGGGGAATTGGTCGGTTATAGCGAGGACACGTTCACACCCGCTGAGTTTGATATCACTGCGTATCTAACGGAAGGTGAGAACAAACTGGCTGTGGAGGTATATCGCTGGTGTGATGCAAGCTGGCTGGAGAATCAGGATTTCTGGCGGTTAAGCGGCATCTTCCGTGGTGTATACCTGCATTCACCTTCACCGGTTCAGATCGCCGATTTCTTTGTTCGGACCGAACTGGATGACGCGTATCAGGATGCGGAGCTACTGCTGGATATGAAATTATTTAATCATAATGCCGCGCAGACCACTGCCGGATTGTCCGTTCAGGCACAGCTCTATGATGCACAGCAACAGACTGTATTAAAACAGCCACTTACTGCGGCCGTTACGTTCCAGGGCGAGGATGAACTTTCATTTAAGTTGTCAGCAGAGGTTATAAAGCCGCTTCTATGGAGCGCCGAGTCCCCTCATCTATATACACTTGTGCTGTCCATTCAGAACGAATCAGGCGAAACGCTGGAGGCTGTTCGCAGCCGCATTGGATTCCGCAAGTTTGAACTGAAAGACGGCCTGATGCAAATCAACGGCAAACGCATTGTGTTCAAAGGTGTGAATCGTCATGAGTTTTCCCCGGATACCGGTCGAGCCATTGGGCGGGAAGACATGATCCGTGACATCGAGCTGATGAAGTCCTATAACGTTAACGCCGTGCGCACATCCCATTATCCGAATCAGTCACTCTGGTACGAACTGTGTGATGAATATGGTCTGTATGTCATTGACGAAACGAACTTGGAGACTCACGGCACGTGGTACTATGGGCAAAAGGAAATGAATGAGAATAACATTCCCGCGAGCAAGCCGGAATGGCGTAATAACGTAATCGATCGCTGTAACTCGATGTTCCAGCGGGACAAAAACCATGCGTCCGTGATTATATGGTCTCTGGGTAATGAGTCATTCGGCGGCGATAACTTCATCACCATGTACGATTATCTGAAACAAGTCGATCCAACCCGTCTCGTTCATTATGAAGGGACTTTCCACTATCGCCCTTCTGATTCAGCAAGCGATATTGAATCGACGATGTATATCAGCCCTGAAAATGTAGAGAATTATGCTCGCATGCAAGGACCGAAGAAACCTTATATTATCTGCGAATACAGCCATGCCATGGGTAACTCCTGCGGTGGTCTGCATCTGTATTGGGATTTGTTCGATAAATATGATGTGTTGCAGGGTGCATTCATCTGGGACTGGGTCGATCAGTCCATTCGTACCACTACGGCAGACGGTGTTGAATATTTCGCTTATGGCGGAGACTTCGGTGAATCCCCGCATGATGGCAATTTCTGCGGTAACGGACTGATTCTGGCCGATAAGACGGTTACACCGAAGCTGGAAGAAGTGAAGAAATGTTATCAGAACGTTCGTATGGAAGCTGTTGATATAAAAGACGGCTTGCTGCGCATCCGAAACCAGTTCCTGTTCACGGATCTGAGCGAATATTCGCTCGTATGGACACTGGCACACGATGGTGTTTCCGTAGAGAACGGCATGCTGGATATCGAAGCACCTCCTGGCGAATCGGCTGAAGTCCGTATCCCATATACGCCATCGTCTGATTTGTTCAAGGAAGCGGTGTTGACTGTATCTCTGGTTACGAAAGTTGCAACCAAATGGGCAGGAACAGGTCATGAGATTGCCTGGGATCAGTTCGCAGTATCTCCGCGCTTGCGTCCAATCCAACCGGTACACCAAGGACATAGCAATGCGCTACATGTTCAGAGTGTGCAAGATGAATTGAAAGTCGCTACAGGCCAAGTCACGTTGAGCTTCAATTCAGCTACTGGCACGCTCACGTCCTATCAAATCAACAATCAGGAGCAATTGCTCGCACCTGTCCGCCCGAATTTCTGGAGAGCCATGACAGACAACGATATGGGGAACCGCCTGAATGAGCGTTCTGCCTTCTGGAGGGATGCTCACGCTACCAGCAGATTAATTCGCTTCGAGCACCATGTAGACGAACAAGGCATTCTCGTGACGACCGATTATACGTGGGATTCACATCCGGGATGTACGCTGTCCATCTCGTACCGAATTGACCCGGATGGCGTATTGGAAATCAGCCAAACTCTTGTTCCAGGCGAAGGCTTACCTGATCTACCGGAGTTCGGTATGCTGATGCAACTGAGTAACAGTCTGGATACAATCTCTTGGTACGGCAGAGGGCCACACGACAACTACGCAGACCGTCTGACTAGTGCACGTCTCGGCTATTACACAGGTACGGTTGCGGATCAATTCGTTCCATACCTGAAACCACAAGAGTGCGGAAATAAAACCGATGTACGTTACGCTGAAATTACGTCAGCAGATGGTCCAAGTGGTCTGCATGTTGAAGCCACCATCCCATTTGAAATCAATGCGTTGCCGTGGACACCTGAGGAACTCGAAGCCAATGACCATGTGTATAAATTGCCTCAGAGCACGCAGACCGTGGCACGTATCAATTACAAACAAATGGGTGTCGGTGGGGATGACAGTTGGGGCGCACGTACCCATGCTGAGTACACCTTGCCAGCCAACCGTGCGTATCACTTCACCTTTACCGTAAGACCTGTATAACATCAAGCAAGCACTGCTGGCAGTATGCCGGCAGTGCTTTTTTTTGTATTCATACAACCTTACATTATTGAAAGATTCGTGAAAGATAGATACATAGGAGTTACAACCAACATTGATTATACTTTAAACCAACAAGAGGCTGACAATGAACATTAAATAAATGGAGGGTTTACAAATGGATTTAATACAGATTATAGGCAGAATATTGCCTATCTTAGCTATTGCATTGGCTGCGGGAGTTGTTGTAATCGGTATTACTTATTCCGTGTATATTGCATATAAAAAAAGAGGGGGTAAACGAAGCATAACCCGGAGACAATTTATAGCGTCATTTTTGCTCTTGGGTTGGTTTGTCATTGTCATGACTTTAACCACATTTAGCAGAGGAGCTAATTATGAGGGTTGGATCAATTTAGAGCTATTCAGTGGCTATATAAATGCATGGAATCAATGGTCGTTGAGCGAATTTCAGCTCATCATTTTTAACATGTTGATGTTCGCACCACTCGGTTTCATACTTCCGCATATCGGAATGAAAACGCGTCACGTTAAGCCCGTGCTACTCATATCGCTGTTGGTAACGTTGGGTATCGAAATTTTTCAAATGAGCACCGGCAGGGGAATATTTGAACTTGATGATATTCTACATAATACACTAGGTAGTATGGCAGGATATTTGTTGATGAGAGCGATCCTCGACAGTGTTGAGCAAAGAAAGATCACCTTAAGATCACTATGGAAGGCACTCTGCATACCACTAGTTTTTACGATGCTTTTTTCCAGTGCTTTTATCATTTATCACAACAAAGAACTTGGTAATCTCTCCATACGTCCAGCTATTTCTCAAAATATGAATCAAGTCGAAATCACGCTTAACACAAGGTTACCGGATGAGGCCGAGAAAGTGTCTCTTTATCGCAGTAGTGAAATCCACAACCTGGAATATGCCAAACGAGTTGCCTCTCTAATGAAAGATTATTTTGAATTACATCAGAAAGGTAGCATATCTATTGATGGATACAACCGAATTTGGACTTTTCTTGACAATACGGGAACAGAATTTACCTTTAATTATGACGTCAGCAGAGGCACATGGTCGCTGGCATCTAATATCGAAGCAAACACTCCTGTAGAGCCTGAAGATTTAATCAAACAAGGACAAGAGTACGGCAGTTGGTTGACTCAGAATGACTTATTGCCTAAGAAAGCGATATTCAGCACGCAAAATGGAGACACGGTTCGATGGGATATCGAAAAAAAAGTTACAGATATCGCGAAGGGTGACAGTGATTATGATACCGGACTAATTATCATTGTCCCATCAGCAGAACCTATGATTCCTCAGAATTTATTATACTTTATGAATAAAAATATTTATGTGCGAGTCGTTGATATTATCAGTCCGGCTGAGGCATACGAAGAAATTCCCAAGGGAAACTTTTATATCTATAACAGCTTAAAGAAAGGAGACAAACTAAATGTGAACAAGTATGAATTGACTTACACCTATGATTCGAAAGGTTATTATCAGCCAGTTTATCGATTCGAAGGAGAGATCAATGGAGAGCATTGGGATGCTTTGATCCCAGCAGTAATGAATTGATTTCAGCTTCTGCCTGCCTTGATGTATGAGTTTGAAGTTTTTCATGAGAACATTATAATAAATGGGGTGCTTGAACGATGAAATTATTTTGATTACGAGGTGAGAATTTGCAATATCTGTTTACCGCTCTTTTCATTCTTGGTTTCATTACTTTCTTGGGATTTCTTGTTCTGATGATCTTATCTATGCGCAAAGGTAATAGGTTGCCGATCAAATACATTTTTCTAACAACGGCCTGTTTTGCCATTGCTTCAATTGGGTTGTATGGCATGCTGACTTTATCTTCGAACTCTTCTCAGTCTGGAGAAGATCAGCCCCCTTCATCTCAGATCGAACTTTCTGGTCTTCATATGACTACCGATGAATTCCAAAACAAGTTTAATGGTGCCGTGGGCAAATACCGACTGAATGGTTTGAGTATTACCCGCTTGAATATGAATAACTCTTCTGAGCAGGGCACTAGCGCTTTCGAGTATATATTCAATGATGAATTGCGCTTGGTTGGTGTAGTGAATGCAGATGAGAGCGTACAGGAAGTCAGGTTATATGGAACTGGTGATACGCGTAAACCAACGGGTGGAATTTTTTTGACTGCTATCGCCACACTCATTCTCACAACCAATAGTGAGTACACGTATAACGATGCACAAGATGTCATCCAGGATATCGGTCTATTGGATCGTGATGTGAATCAGTCTGATTTTGATGGAGCGACTATTCGCAACGGATTGGAATATCGCTTCAGCGTTCAGGATCATGATCACTCGACGTTTGAAATAACTGTTGCGAAATAAGATGCGATTGTGTAAAAAGGCCGCTCCATGAAGGAACGGCCTTACGTGTGATATGTACTGTTTGAATAGTTCAGTGTTTGCCACCAAACCAATGATGGACACCCCCACCATACGAGCGTTACTCAAAAGTTACAATCTCGCTTTGATTGTTCCAACTCATTTTAAAGGTAATCGGATTTTTCATTTTCTCCGTCTCAGTAATTGTTCCCGACATTGTGAACGGTACCCCTTCTTCTTCAAGTGATTTCCCCTGTTGTGATAAATTGTTGCCAGTAAGGTCAAACACAAAATCCTTTATACGCTTTTCATCACCGATGTAGGTTATAGTATAGATTCCTGTCGATCTCTGAAGAGCTATATTCCAGTTATCGCTCTTTCCGCGGATTATATCATCCGCACCACAAGCTGAGAGAATAGATAAAAGCACTATAACACAAAGAATCATTGGCAGTTTAAACAATTTCATAATATCCCTCCTTTTAGGAATATACCCAAAAATGTGAATTATGATATTTGCTAATCATTCCTGATATCTAATCTATAAAGTTGAACTAAAGTTATTTACACAGACACTACGATGACAGAATAACCTTCCAATCGCTTTGTATAGTTTAATATGATTTACCTTTGATATGACTAACGATTCTCTGAGCATCGTACTTGACCCATCCCAACAGTGCTGAACCTCGTGATGTTTGCCAAGGTAGTCCTACAAAGTACAGTCCAGCAACCGGTGATACGCCTCTCTCATGTAAAATTGCACCTTGGGCATCAAAAGCAGTATTGATATCGATCCAACTATCGTTTCGCTTAAATCCAGTCGCCCAGATAATATTGTCTATTCGTGTCTCACTACCATCCTCATATAGGATGCGGTCATCTATTGCATTTACAGCACGTGGGCGCATGTTAACTTTCCCTTCGATCATCAACTCTTTTAACTCATAACCATATACGTACTCAGGCTGATTTCGCAACCATTTTCCAACCATACGATCTGCACTTGCACGTAATACGCCTAGCTTTTCAAAATACCAGAATATACTTCGTTTCATGATATGCAAAGGCCTAAAAGTAATATTTCGAGCTATGGATATGTATACGGTTTGTTGTTCATCTGATGCTAACTCTACAGCGATTTGGGCACCTGAATTGCCTCCGCCTACAACTACTGTTGCTCCAGGGATCAATTGAGAAATATTTCTATATTCTGATGAGTGAAGCTGAATCACATGCTCGGATAATGATTTCGCAAACTGAGGAACATTCTTGGTCTGGAAAGGCCCCGTCGCAACGATAATATTGCGCGCTTCAATCATTCCATCATTAGTTTCAGCATAGTACATCTCATCTTGCTTCGTGAGACGGGAGATTAAACAGTTTAACTTTATAGGAAGATGCATTTGCTTGGCGTAACTTTCCAAATAATCTGCAATTTCATCTTTGCTTGGCAGACTATTTTCATTTCCACTAAGAGGCATTCCAGGTAACTCATCATACATTCGCGGGGTAAAAAGACGTAAGGAATCGTACCGTTTACGCCAAGATTCCCCGATAGATGAGGCAGCATCAACGATTAAAATAGTTAACCCCGACTGCTGAAGATAGTAACCTGCTGCCAAGCCTGCTTGTCCAGCTCCGATAACCAATACATCGTACATATGTATCATCTCCAATACGGTTTATATATTTATATATGAACACTTATTCATATGTTAATTTTACTTAACAACTCTTTGTTTAGCAATAGAAGAAAACATCAGTACTTTTTTTAAAAAAAATCAACAAAAAAGACTCCCTCACGGAGCCTTTACTCATTTCAGCCTATTTTGCCTGTAACGTAATTTTTGATGATATTCCTAATATGCTGGTTAGTTATTACCTGGTGTATCGATCGATATCATCGTTCGCAGACTGATGCTCTCTTCTATGATGATCTTCATGCTGACGAACGTCATTCTTTAACTTTGCTAAGAATCCCCACCCCATAAAGGCAAGTAATAGCACCGTAATCAGTGCATAAGCGAAGCTATATAGATTCATATAGAAGTTGATAAAAATTGCAGCGAGCATCAAGCCCAGAATCCATAATACCCACTTCGTACCCTTTCTCAAATCATTTCCTCCTCAAATAGTTCCTAATAAACCTTCTATGTATCACTGTACATACGAAATCATAGAAACAAGGTTTCAATCTCAGGGCTTCCTATTCAGAGCACTTTAATCTAATTATATAAAAAAAGACTCCCTCTCGGGAGCCTTTCATCTAATCGGCATTACAAAGGTTTTTACACCTTTATTACATCATGCCGCCCATTCCACCCATACCGCCCATGTCAGGCATTCCGCCACCAGCACCTGCTGGTTCTGGTTTGTCAGCGATAACCGCTTCTGTAGTCAAGAACATTGCTGCTACGGAAGCAGCGTTTTGCAATGCATAACGAGTTACTTTCGCAGGGTCAACGATACCAGCTTCGATCATGTTAACCCACTCGCCAGTTGCAGCGTTGAAGCCGATTCCTGTTTGTTCTTTTTTCAGACGTTCCACGATTACGGAACCTTCTTCGCCAGCGTTAGCTGCGATTGTGCGGATTGGTGCTTCCAGAGCACGCAGGACGATGTTTACGCCTGTTTGCTCGTCACCGGACAGAGCTACAGCCGCAACCGCGCTATATACGTTCATGAGCGCTGTACCACCACCGGATACGATACCTTCTTCAACCGCAGCGCGAGTTGCGTTCAGGGCATCTTCGATGCGAAGTTTGCGTTCTTTCAATTCTGTTTCAGTAGCCGCACCAACTTTGATTACTGCTACACCGCCGGACAATTTAGCCAGACGCTCTTGCAGTTTCTCTTTGTCGAACTCGGAAGTTGTTTCTTCCAGTTGTGTACGGATTTGGCTAACACGTGCATCGATATCGGATTTGTTACCAGCACCGTCAACGATGATTGTGTTTTCTTTCGTTACACGGATTTGACGAGCTGTACCCAGTTGTTCCACAACAGCGGATTTCAGGTCCAGACCCAGTTCTTCCGTGATCAATTGGCCACCAGTGAGGGCTGCGATGTCTTGCAGCATTGCTTTACGACGGTCACCGAATCCTGGAGCTTTAACAGCTACAGCATTGAATGTACCACGCAATTTGTTCACAACCAGCATAGCCAGTGCTTCGCCTTCGATATCTTCAGCGATCAATACCAGCGGTTTGCCTTGTTGAACGATTTTCTCAAGCAATGGCAAGATGTCTTGCGTGCTGGAGATTTTTTTGTCTGTGATCAAGATGTACGGGTTGTCCAAAACAGCTTCCATTTTGTCCGTATCTGTGATCATGTAAGGAGAGATGTATCCACGGTCGAATTGCATACCTTCAACCACTTCAAGCTCTGTAGCGAATCCTTTGGATTCTTCTACAGTGATTACGCCGTCTTTACCCACTTTTTCCATAGCTTCAGCGATCAGTTCGCCTACTTCTTCGTCAGCTGCAGAGATTGCTGCAACTTGTGCGATGGATTGTTTGGAATCAATTGGTTTGGAGATGGATTGCAATTCAGCAACCGCAGCTTTAACCGCTTTGTCGATACCTTTGCGGATACCAATTGGGCTAGCGCCCGCTGTTACGTTTTTCAGACCTTCTGTGATCAGCGCTTGCGCCAATACAGTTGCTGTTGTAGTACCGTCACCGGCAACATCGTTGGTTTTCGTTGCTACTTCTTTAACCAGTTGTGCACCCATGTTCTCGAATGCATCTTCCAGTTCGATTTCTTTAGCAATGGTTACACCATCGTTAGTGATGAGCGGGCTTCCGAATTTTTTCTCCAGAACCACGTTACGGCCTTTAGGACCGAGTGTTACTTTTACTGCATTAGCCAATGCGTCCACACCACGAAGCATGGAGCGACGAGCGTCTTCACTGAATTTAATGTCTTTAGCCATGTTAAGAAAACCTCCCTAGTTTTTGTTGGAAAATGGTACTGCTATATGGTTCGGTTGTCCGATTAAATTTGAATTAGTCGAGAATCGCGTGAATATCGCTTTCTTTCATAATCAAATATTCTTTACCTTCGAATTTGATTTCTGTACCGGCATATTTGGAGAAAATAACGCGATCTCCTTCTTTCACTTCCAGAGCCACACGTACGCCGTCTTTCAATACTCCAGCACCAACTGCAATGATTCTACCCTCTTGCGGTTTTTCTTTGGCGGAGTCCGGGAGTACGATCCCGAAAGAAGTTGTTTGCTCTTGCTCCAGTGGTTCTACCAATACGCGTTCACCTAAAGGTCTGATCATGAAAAATAGCCTCCTTTTGAAATTATATAACGTTACATTGTAGGTTGTAGCCATATGTATTAGCACTCGACAGTGTTCAGTGCTAACAACCAACTTTATGATACTCAACTTGAAGCATGATTTCAAGTCCTTTTGACGAATTCCTGCGAGAATTTACGTTGAATTTACACCAACACAACCAAATAACACCCGGTATGCCTGGATAAATGTTGCAACTCGCTACTCTTATTCTACGAAATTCTTGTGCCCTTCTGCAACGTTAGCAGAGAGTCCCTTTCCCATTGTATCCATTGCTGAACATATTATGCCTGCTTGTCCTGCCTTGTGTGTGACAGTCTACAGAAATAGCCCGGATAAGAACAGACCGTCTTTTCCGGGCACATTACAGATCGTTTCATTCAGCCTGCATGCTTCTTATCCTCAGCACGAACGTAACGGGATTCAATCTCTTGATCGGCCGCAAGCTGCTTGCGGTATACGATTGCAGATAAAAGCACACTAATCTCATATAACAAGAGCAAGGGAATCATCACCAGAAGATCGGATATGAAGTCTGGCGGTGTAATAACCACTGCAATGAAGATCAAGACAAAGTAAGCGACCCTACGCATCTTGCGAAGACGAATTGGATTCAGAATCCGCAGTCCTGTCAGGAACATAATAAGTAAAGGAAGCTCAAATAACAGGGACACAGGCAACACAATGCCAAACAGGAAGCTGAAATACTGTTTCATCCCGTAGGTCTCCACAAGTCCCATCTTCTCCGTAATGGCTGTTGTAAATGCGAGTGCCATCGGAAATATGACATAATACGAGAAAGCCATACCTATAAGAAATAACAGAAACACATAGGGCACATACTTCAGCGTTGCTTTTCGCTCGCGCGGCTTTAGCCCTGGACTAACAAACTTCCAGATTTGATACACCGTAAACGGCAGCGTAATGATAAGTGAAAACAAACCGGCAATCTTCATGTAGATGCCAATCCCGTCCCAGAACGAGAAGGCATGCAATACAAAACCTTTAGCCGACTCTGACTTGGTCAGATATTGATATACCGGGTCCGCCACAAAAAATCCTGCAATCAGTCCCAGCACAAAAATGCTTAATACGTAGATCAGCCGCTTCCGCAGCTCGCTCAGATGTTCCGTAATCGACATTTCTTCCATTTGCTGCGTCATGCCTGCCCCCCATTATTGCCAGCTTAAAATACAAAACCCTTCCGGCAGGAAGGGATTTCTCTTTCATTGCCGTCAAGATTATTCCGGCAGGCGTTTGTCAGCAGGCTTGTCTGCAGGTGTGCTCTCAGCCGCCAGCGGTTTCGCTTTCTCCTGCTCTTTGCGATTGGAGGAGTCATCCTCAGAGATAATCTCGCGAGCGCCCTCTTTGAATTCACGGAAGGTACGCCCAACTGCACGTCCCAGTTCCGGAAGTTTGTTGGGTCCAAACAACAACAATGCAATCACGGCCAGCAAAATAAAACCCGTTGGTCCAATGGAACTAAACATTGATATTCCTCCTCGTCTTCAAGGTTCAAAGATGCGCATATTCGGCCATACGGTCATAGATGTCTCTGCTGCGTTCTTAATTTAAGCCCATCATACCACAGATGTAACCACTTACATAACCCGCAATATTCACAAATAAGAGATATCACATTTTTTAACCAACAACGATTTATGTCTAGTCAAATATAATGCCTAAGAGTCCGTACCTGCTTATTGCTTGAACTGCCCCGTAACCATGAGCAGCGCTTCCGGAAGCTGATCCATAATGGCAGCCAGATGTTCATGCACACCCTTCGGTGTACCTGGCAGATTGACAATCAGCGTACGTCCACGAATACCACATACACCACGGAACAGCATGGCAGAACGGTTTTTACTCATTACACTGTAACGCATGGCCTCTGCCATTCCGGGAACTTCCCGTTCAATCACGCGACGGGTCGCCTCTGGAGTAATATCACGAATGGCCAGCTCCGTACCACCGGTAGTCAGCACCAGATCGGCGTGAAAATAATCCGTCATCTCAATCAAAGCCGCAATAATCTCATCGGGTTCATCCGGAACGATGCGATACTCCACGATTTGACCACCCAGCTCTTCTTCCACCAGTTCCCGAATGACTTGTGCACTCGTATCCTCACGTTCCCCGCGGGCTCCTTTGTCGCTGGCTGTCAGGATTGCTGTTCTCCACACCATAAAGATCACCCTTCTCCTCTATGAAAATAAATATTGCTTATCGGCTGTAATCGCCGTTTTTGCCACCACTCTTGGAATTCAGCATGGTTGGACCGATAATCATATCTTTTTGCATCGCCTTGCACATGTCATAGACCGTCAGTGCTGCAGCCGAGGCAGCCGTGAGCGCCTCCATTTCAACACCCGTTTTGCCTTCCGTTTTGACAGTGACTTCAATGTGTAATTCATCCACTCCGTTATCATGAAAACGAATATCCACACCCGTCAGTGCCAAGGGATGGCACATCGGAATCCAGTCCGACGTTTTCTTTGCCCCTTGAATCCCGGCAATCTGAGCCACAGCCAGAACGTCACCTTTGCCGATTCGGCCCTCCCGAATCGCTTCCAGTGTATCTGGATTCATCGTCACTTTCGTTACGGCCACAGCCGTACGTACGGTAATTTCCTTACCCGAAATATCAACCATCCGGGCCCGCCCCTGTTCATTAAAATGGGTCAGTTTGCCACCGGAAGCCTGGCCGTTATTCGCTTCTGAACTCAATCACATCACAACCCTTTATTCGATATGTAATATACCTTCGGTTGTTATCAACAGATCAATCCGCAGATCGAGCAGGTCCATCGGAATCTCATCCTGTAGCTGACCCGGCAATACCATTGCAGCCATCAACGGTTTCTTGTCCGTCATCGCACATTGTACTGCAAGCGTCTCGGCAAAACGGTCATAATAACCGCCACCATAACCAATGCGCCCTCCATGTAGATCATAACCAAGCCCAGGTACCAGAACGAGATCGATATCCGGCCAATCTTCAGGTGAAAGAACTTCACAGGAATCCTTGGGTTCTGGTATGCCCCATATGCCTGGCTCCAAATCCTGTTCTCCGGTTACTTGCCTCAGTTCCATTCGTGGTGGATTTGCCAATACCTTCGGTGCTAACATCACATCTCCATGGTTCCAACCCTCTTGAAACAGAAACGCTGTGGATGCTTCGCTTCCATAGGACAAATAACTGAATATGACGAGTGGTCTGTTCACGACCTTCCGCTTGTCCTGTCTGAGGCGCTCCAGCTCACGCTTCATCCCAGCATTAATCTTAGTCATTGCCTGCTGACGCATGCTCGCATCCATCAGATCGCGGCTCTGTCTCAATCTGGATCGAAGCTGGCTTTTCAGTTCCGCATGATCCTGCATATCCTTGAATAACCTCCTGTTGATAGGGAAGGTAGAAAAAAGCTCTCATTAAAAACATTTTATATGTTATGACCAGATGTCATCTTGTTGAAATGGTTAAAATGATTCATTTTCTGCAAAATCCTCATGTAATAACATGCCTTCTTTCAGTTTATCATTGATTGATCAAAAAGACTACATGCCCCATGCGTTCCCAATCGGTGCAATTGCTCTGTATTTCATGTAAACTGAGATGTAGTTGTCAAATCAAGAACTGGACCTATGGAGGAACTTAATTTTATGCTGCTGCAAGTATCCGGAATTATCAAACGTTTTGGTGTCGATCCAATCCTGGACGGCGTGAACTTACAAATATTAGAACGCGAGCGCATCGGCCTCGTTGGTGTAAACGGTGCAGGGAAATCCACTTTGCTTAAAATTGTGGCGGGTGAAATGTCTTATGACGGAGGACAGATTTTCAAATCCAAAGAAACGACGCTCGGTTACCTGGCTCAGAATAGCGGGCTGCAATCCGACCGTAGCATTTGGGAAGAAATGATGAACGTGTTCGCTCACCTGACACAGGCTGAAGCCGATTTGCGTCAGATGGAACGCGACATTGCCGACCCTGCCCAGATGGAAGACGAGAAAAAATATGCTGACCTGCTGGAACGTTATGCGAAACGCTCCGACTGGTTCAAGGACCATGGCGGCTACGAGATGGAAACTCGCATTCGCAGTGTATTGCACGGGATGGGATTCGGTGAATTTTCGCCTGACACCCCTATTGCTACCCTGAGTGGCGGGCAGAAAACACGTCTTGCGCTTGCTCGTATTTTGCTTCAGGCACCTGATCTGCTCATGCTGGACGAGCCTACCAACTATCTCGATATCGCCACTCTTACATGGTTGGAAGATTATTTGAGAGGGTATTCAGGCGCACTGCTCGTGGTATCCCATGACCGTTACTTCCTGGATCGACTCGTAACGACCATCGTGGAGATCGAACGTCACCGCTCCAAAAAATACACGGGCAATTACAGCCGTTATATGGAACTCAAAGCTGCCGAGTATGAAACTCAGATGAAGCAATATGAGAAACAGCAAGGCGAAATCTCCAAGATGGAGGATTTTGTTCAGAAAAATATCGTGCGTGCTTCGACGACCAAACGGGCGCAAAGCCGCCGCAAGGCCCTCGACAAAATGGAACGCCTGGATAAACCGATGGGAGATTTGAAAAAAGCCCATTTTTCATTTGAAACCGCCGTTATGTCTGGCAAGGAAGTGCTTCGTGTGGATCAGTTGTCTGTCGCTTATGACGAGGCTTCTCCATTGTTCCGTAATGTATCCTTCGATCTGCGGCGCGGGGAAACCGTTGCTCTGATTGGTCCAAACGGTATTGGTAAATCCACCATGCTGAAGTGTCTCACCGGAAGTTTACGTCCGGTAACCGGAGATATTCAATGGGGAACGAAAGTGCAGATTGGCTACTATGATCAGGAACAGACGGGGCTCAATCCGTCCAACACAGTTCTGGAAGAGCTGTGGAGTGCCTATCCCGGGATGGAAGAAGCACGTATTCGGACCGTACTGGGGAACTTTTTGTTCAGCGGTGACGATGTGCTCAAGAAAATCTCCTCCCTCAGCGGTGGTGAGAAAGCACGTGTCTCTCTCTCCAAGTTGATGCTGAAGGAAGCCAACATGCTCATTCTGGATGAGCCTACGAACCATCTCGACCTGTTTGCCAAAGAAGTGCTGGAAGCCGCATTAATGGATTATGAAGGCACCCTGCTGTTCATCTCCCATGACCGGTACTTCCTCAACAAAATGGCTGAACGGATTGTTGAGCTTCATCCAGGTGGAACGGAACACTATCTCGGAAATTATGATGATTATGTGGAGAAGAAACAGGAGCTTGAGGACATCGCACGCGAAGCTGCTGAGGGACGTCAGGCTTCGTCCAAGAACTCGTCCAAATCCGATCTGAGTACATCCACAACCGAAAAATCCGGAGCTGCTTCATTCGAAGCGGAAAAACAGGCGAAGCGTGAAGAGCGTAACCGTCAACGCAAGCAGGAAGCTCTGGAACAGCAGATTGCGGACCTGGAAACGAAGATTACCGAGCTTGAGGAGCAGATGGCTCTGCCTGAAATCTATCAGGATTATATGAAGCTGCAAGAACTCCAGCAACAGTCGGAGGAACACAAGGCACAACTCACCAAAGCGTACGAAGAATGGGAAGAACTAGCCATGGAATAGTACGAATAGTAGAGACTCAGACCATGACTTGATCGCGTCCATACAAATATAGTTGTACCATCGGCTGATTCCTTATTGGGATCAGCTTTTTGTGTGTTGAGGATGAGTATTGAAGCTCGGCACCTTATGTTCTTTATGTTCCTTGAGATTGAACTCTGACATACGGAAGTTAGGGGAGCTGTTTTGACTTTTGTCAAATTTACTCGAATGAAGAGAAATATTTTTATCCCCCTTTTCCTCACACTTATCCACAAGAAAGCAAGATAGCAAGCACATTAATAAGCTTAATTATACAGCGGTAGAATAGCCTTTTACACACAAAAACCATATTTATCCACTAAGTTATCCACTTTATCCACATCTTTGTGGATAGCAAGGAGTCATTCTATCCCCTAAACCCTTTTCGTTTCGAAAACTATACTGGTTTGACTTTGCGTTAGTTACCCACAAATTGCACTGGATATGTGGATAACTATAGTCACACCTTGACAAGTGCATTCTCCCGCTAATCATTGTTCCTCCATAATAAGACAAAAGCAGACCTTTGACGTTCAAGGCCTGCCCGATGTTTATTTCCTATATGCCATGCCTATTTACATCGAATTGCAATTGCTACTATAGCCGCTGTAGATGCGATCTGGCAAAGATGTTTTACGCATGCGCTTCTTGTTCATGATGTTCGGAAGACTCGGCCTTCAGCCCAGCAGCATTACACGCCGCTACATAAGCAAGACCGGCAGCCATGACGATATCATTATGTGTTGCCGTTCCCCGGAACTCACGTCCTGCACGCTCCACGGTAACTACAGCTTCGGCACTTGCACCCTCTCCCCCACTCAAGGCATGCATCTCCATATCAACAAATGCAATATCATCGGAAATGCTCTGACCAATCGCACGGATGGTTGCATCCACGGGTCCGCCGCCAACGGCAGAGTAGGACTGTTCTCCAGCGCTTGTGCGAATACGAACGGCGGCCATTCGATCCGTCATGCTGCCCGCTGTCACCTGCAATTCAACCAGCTCATAATCCTGTGCAGGAATATTCATGGTCTGGCTAACCATCTGCAATAACTGGTCATCACTGACCACTTTTTGCTGGTCTGCGGTTTCTTTGAACACCTCATACAATTGTTCCATCTGTTGCTCATCCGGCTCAAAACCGTATTTGCGAACCCGATCCTTCAGGGCATGACGACCGGAGTGTTTGCCCAGAATAATCATGCTACGCGGGATACCCAGCGCTTCCGGATCCATAATCTCATAGGTGCTCCGGTTCTTGAGCAGACCATCCTGATGGATGCCGGACTCATGCTGAAATGCATTACGTCCCACCACCGGCTTGTTGTATGCAATCGGGAAGTGCATCGCACGACTAATCTGACGAGAGGTCTCATACAGTTGGTTCAGCTTGATGTTGGATGTCGCCCCAATCACATCTCCCCGAGTCTCCAGCGCCATAATCAGCTCTTCCAGTGCACAGTTGCCCGTCCGCTCTCCGATCCCATTGATGGTCACTTCAATCTGGGTAGCACCATTGGCAATCGCAGCCAAACTATTGGCTACAGCCAGGCCCAGATCATTATGACAGTGAGCACTATAGCGAACCTGATCGCCGCCTCTTGCACCCTCACGTACCCGGCGGAACATCTCGCCATACTCATGTGGCAGAGCATAACCCACAGTATCCGGAAGGTTGATAATGCTGGCCCCTGCTTCAATCGCTACTTCGACCATCTCGATCAGATCATCCATCTTCGTCCGAGCCGCATCCATCGCGGTGAACTCTACAATGTCCGTGAACTGGCGTGCATATGATACCATCTCACGAGCGGTAGCCACCACTTCGCTACGCGGGCGGCGCAGTTGATGCTCAATATGAATATCCGAAGAAGAGATAAACAGGTGAATTCGACGTCGTGCAGCATCCGCTGTTGCTTGAACAGCTGCATCGATATCGCCTCTGACTGCACGCGCGAATCCACAGATCTCCACATTCTGCAATTGTCTCGAAATCGCCTGAACCGCCGCGAACTCACCTGGACTGGAGATCGGGAATCCAGGCTCAATGACGTCGATACCCAGAGAAGCCAGTTGGTGTGCCAGTTCAATCTTTTGCTCGGGTTGCAGACTCGCTCCCGGTGCCTGTTCTCCATCGCGCAGCGTTGTATCAAAAATTTCAATCATACGTTTGTTATTAGTCGTTGTCATATTCATCAACCTCCATCAAATTTTATAATCCTTTTTGTTACGATCCACGAGGATTAGAACACCTGTTGATCTCCGTCTCTGTGGTTATATATTTTGTTTATAAAAACATATGTCGTTTGTAGTTTGGTCCTTGTGAGCATTAAAGCCTGTTGAATGTTTAGTGCCTATACTTGATGTTACATGTTCATTGCTCGTTCGTTGCTTACCCTCATGACAGAGTGTACGTCGACTTACACCCTGACCTTCTGACTTTTCAATCTCCATATGGTTCATTCCCTTGCCCACCCTGCTGCCGGCAGCAAACACAAATAACCCGCCATCTCATATAAGAGACGGCGGGTCATTATCCCCTCCGCGGTACCACTCTCGCTTGATGTGCCAGACTTGCGCCGGACTCCATCCACCTCGTCGTCTCCGAGATCCGCTGGATTGTGCATATGCACGCACGACACCACTGGAATTCGGAGATACACCCTATAACGGAGGTTAACCGTTGCTGTGTAACACATGTCGTTGTCCGTCAGGACAACTGGGCGATTGATATCGTCCCCACGCTTCCACAGCTCCGTTCCCGGGCGAGATTCGAATGATTCCAGCCACTGCGTCGCACCACCCCGCAGCTCTCTGAGCGCCTTATCCTTCTACTGCTCCCGTTCATCACATTTATCATATGACCTAACTTCATTCATCCTTATTTTGAAAATCAAAAAAGCCTGCCACCTCATGCAATAATGCAAGAGACGACAGGCTGTTCACCTTCGCGGTACCACTCTTGTTGACTTCCATCCTGTTCATTCAAGACAACCCTTGAATGCTTTCGCATATCCGGATCACTTGAAGCAGCCTGAAAGCCCCCTCAGTTATCATCAGTTGATCCTTATAATAACGGTCCTACCGACAACGGCCCATTCACGGAGGCAACCCGTAACCATGTACTTTGGGCCATGATCGGCCTTCGGATTCTCCCAGGGAGTCACCGTGTTCCATCGTTCCGCTTCCAGGTGAGTTTCAGGTTTCCTTCGACTGCGTTGCACCATACCGCAGCTCTCTAAGACCGGGAATGACCTTACTATTCCTGTTCATCGCGTTTATCAGTTCAGGAAGATAAATTCCTGTTTAAATTTGTAACTAATATACATTCTTCACATCCAGGCTGTCAACTCTTAATCTCAAACGGCCTGTCTATATGGACTATAAGTGCGTGTTCAAAAAGATCGGTTTTCAGCACCGAGAAGATGGGATGAAGCTAGAAATGGAGTAGCGGAGCGTAGTTAAAACTACGTGAGCAACGGACATTTCGGCTGAATTCCATATTCGATGCTGATGATGCCGCTAGGCATCATTCGTAATCAAAAGCGGGCTTTTTGAACAACCTCTATAAGGACTGAACGGACCATTGCTCCAGAGAAAGTCCAGGGTCTGCTTTGGCATCAAACTCAGAGATTTCTCCCCGTTGCCATTTCAGATACGCAGCCGCTCCAATCATGGCCGCATTATCCGTACAATATTGCATCGGCGGTATTAATAGTTCAAGCCCTTCCTTCGCACAACGCTCTTGTAACGCCGAGCGCAACCCCCGGTTAGCTGCAACACCACCGCATAACAGTAATTGCCGTGAACCGTACTCACGAACTGCTCTTACGGCTTTCTCCACCAACACTTCTACGACAGCTTCCTGGAAACCACGGGCAACCGCAGATGGCTCCAACGTTTCGCCGCGCATTTTGGCCTGATTGAGCGCATTCAGTACAGCAGACTTCAGACCACTGAGACTGAAATCATACGAACCTGCTTCCAGCCACACCCGTGGCAATGGGACCACATTCTCCGCTTCAGACGCCATCCGGTCCACATGCGGACCTCCCGGATAAGGACAGCCCAATGCACGTGCTACTTTGTCATACGCCTCACCTACAGCATCATCACGCGTACGGCCAATCAGTTTGAACTTGCCCTCGGATTCCATATGCACGAGTTCTGTATGTCCACCGGATACGACCAGTGCCATTGCAGGATATTGCAGTTCATGAGTAAGTCGGTTGGCATAGATATGCCCAGCAATATGATGTGTGCCAATGAGCGGTTTGCCCAGTGCCATCGCCAGCGTTTTGGCTGCAACGATTCCTACCAGCAATGCCCCGACCAGTCCCGGACCTTGCGTCACAGCAATCGCACTCAGATCACGCGGACGAATGCCGGACTGTTCTATGGCCTGTTCCAGCATCAACGTAATCACTTCGACATGTTTGCGTGAAGCCACTTCAGGTACAACGCCGCCGAATGCCTTATGGGTCTCGATCTGACTTGAGATCAGATTGGACAGCACTTCCCGTCCATCCTTGACTACAGCTACCGATGTTTCATCACAGCTTGTCTCCACCGCCAAAATATAGGAGGGTGCATCATTTATTTTTTCATTGAGTTCGTTCATGAATCCAGTACGCTTCCTTCCTCTTCGCCGCTCCGGCCTGCAGACGGCAAGTTCGCCCACATAATCATCGCATCTTCCCCATTATCGGAGTAATACCCTTTACGAAGACCCGCCGATTCAAACCCTTTTTTCTGATATAAACGCTGGGCAATGCTGTTCGACACTCTGACCTCCAGCGTCATTCGTTCCATCCCGAGATAAGCTGCCGTACTCATTAATTCGTCCAGCAACTTTTCACCAAGCTTGCGTCCACGATACGCGCCTCTAACTGCAATATTGGTAATATGGGCTTCATCCATGATTGTCCACATACCTGCATAGCCAATGGCTTTTCCTTCTAATTCCATCACCATATATTTAGCAAAATGATTGTGTGTCAATTCATTTTGAAATGCTTCTTCCGTCCAGGGCAGGGTAAAGGCCTCATGTTCAATCTCCATCACATCGGGAATATCCGCGAGTGTCATGAACCTGAACTGAAGCGCTGCTTCCTGCTTATTATTCGCCACGTTGTCCATCTGCTTCCCCTCCCCCTTTAGCCTTTGCGCAGCAGATTGGCTTCCGCTTCAGACAGCTGGGTGTAGTTCGGCACCAGCGCATGCACGTCATCACGCTGACCTGCAAGCAGCGCGGCGGCGCCTAGGCGCCCAACCCAGCGGCCTTCCAGCTCATAAGGTACGAGCTGGAGCGCCGTTCCTGCGGGGCAGCGAAGCTCCGCCGCTGCCGCAGCATGAGGGCCCGTCTCGCCGACGAACCAGACGGCTACGGGCGGCGAGGGCTTCCAGCCATCCGTCCATCTTGCGGATGGCATCAGGCGCCAGACGCCGGGGCGCATCGCTCCCGGCGGAGGCAAACAGCGCGGTGCACGCTTGACCGCGCCGTGCATCCACAAGCGGAACGATCCAGTGGACAGGGGCAGCACCTGTGCTGCCCTGGTCCGCGGATGACGTTCCGCCAGCCCCTGCTGCGGCATCCTCTGCCGCAGCTTCTGCCTTGGCGGCAAGGCCGCTGTGCCATCCGCCCCAGGCGAGGGCCTGAAGGCTGGACACCCCGGCTACGGGGATGTCCCACGCCCAGGCCAGTGTCTTCGCCGCGGTCACCGCAATGCGGATGCCCGTGTACGAGCCTGGGCCAACGCCAACGGCAATGCCGTCCAGCTGGCCAGGCTGTGTGCTGCTGGCGGCCAGCAGCTGCTCCATCACCGGTACAACGTGTACCGAATGGTTGCGCTCGGCCCGTTCATTGCGTTCTTCCAAAAGCGCATGATCCTCCATCATCGCAGCTGCCATCACTGCGGTGGATGTATCCAACGCCAAAAACCGCTGACGCGGCTCTTTTTGTAAATCTTCCATCATCATTTGACTCCATTCTGTCTGAACTGTCGGCACATGGCTGCATAAGTCTCGCCGTACCCATCCAGTGTAATCGTTCGATCCTCCAGGCCCGTTGTTTCAATCTGCACATGCAAGTGCTCTTGCGGCAGCAATTCGGGGATGATACTTGACCACTCCACCAGACTGACTCCGGCTCCATAGAAATATTCATCAAGTCCAAGCTCATCCGCTTCTTCCAGCGAAATGCGATATACATCCATGTGATACAAGGGCAGGCGCCCTTCATATTCCTTGATTAGCGTAAATGTGGGACTGCTCACCACATCACGTACACCCAAATGCCAGGCAAATTTCTGTGAAAATGCCGTTTTTCCCGCGCCCAGATCACCATCCAGCGCAATCACCATGCCGGCGTTTGCCTGTCTGGCGAGTGCGGACGCAAGCGCTTCTGTATCTGCAATGCCATGGGATTCATACACCCACTGCTCGTGCGTTTGATTCAATATACGCCCCACCTTTGGCGGTCCAGCCGCCTGAGTTCACTTTGAACCTTATTATATCGGTCCCTTTCTTCGCCCGCAACATCGAAGGAAACAAGCGGAAATATAAACGTGCATTATTAGGCCATGTCTGCAAACTCGCTTCCTTCGGAGTTTGCAGACATCCTCTAAAAAAAACAAAAAACCGGCACCTCCCGGTACCGGCCATCTTACGTACATATTCCAGCTTTTTTTCACAACAATTCCTCAAGCACTACGCTCTATCTGTATCTACTCCTCCAACCGATCCACACGTACCGTTTGGGTATTTCCCGGCCTGCTGCCAACCTGAACGGTCGCCATGCCATTGGCTTCATCCACATTCTCAATCCACACCGGATCCCCTTCCAATGTTACAGCAATGGTATCCTTGGAATCATAGATCGCTTTGGCGCGCTTTGCATCCATCATCTTATTCATACTCCCCTTCCGGATCATCATGTGATTCACGAACCATGCTATCTGTTGTACTTTCACCAATATGACCGTTATCTTCCGTAACCTGTCCTCCACCTAACCCTTCATTCACCATCCGGTCAATGTCGAGCATGAACGACTCCCGGTCAAGGGGTAATTCTTCCGAAGTGACTGCTTCCCAATTCACAGCTGTTGCTGGTGTATAAAATTCTTCAGCGCTTTCGGCATCAGCAAGAGGATACGGACTAAAAGCATGCTTATGCGCTTCCTCTTCATCCCGTCTGTTACTCATTTCGGCACCTCCCGGCTTAATCATTGCGAAATCACTTCTGTTATCATCCCCGAGTCTCGCCGAACCATACGAATTCATTCATCCATAAGACGATTATCCATTGCACCAGATGCCCATACTATTGAATAAAAGTGTACCCTTTCGAAAGGAGCCGACCTATGCATACCGTCTGGAAAGGCGCAATCAGTTTTGGCCTTGTACATGTCCCTGTCAAAATGTTCTCGGCTACCGAAGACAAAGACATCTCCATGCGTTACATCCATAAAGTCTGCGGCAGCCCGCTCGCTTATGTTCGTCAATGTCCATCGTGTGAAGTGGACGTAAAGTGGGAAGAGATCACCAAAGGCTATGAATATGAAAAGGGAAAATTCGTACTCTTCGAGAAAGATGAATTGGAAGCGTTAAATGATTCCACCAGCAAAACCATTACGATACTGGATTTTGTTGACTTAACTGAGATTGATCCCATCTATTTTCAGAAAACATATTACCTATCGCCCGATCAGGCTGGGGGTAACGCCTACCAGCTGTTGATGAATGCGATGCGGGATACCGGCAAAATTGGCATCGCCAAAATCTCCATCCGCTCGAAAAGCAGTCTCGCTGCCATACGTGTGCTGGAAGATTGCCTGTCGATGGAGACGATTTTCTATCCGGACGAGATTCGTCCTGTCTCCCAGGTGCCCAACCTGCCAGAAGTGCAGAACGTGAATGAGAAGGAACTCACGATGGCAAAGCTGCTAATTGACCAATTGTCCACGCCTTTTGAACCCGGTAAATACAACGATGACTATCGCAGCAAACTGCTGGATCTGATCCAGCACAAAGTGGCAGGCGAAGAAATCAAGATTGCTCCAGCCAAACCTGAAGCCAATGTGATGGATTTGATGGCTGCTTTACAAGCAAGCATCGAGGCCGTGAAGCCCATTCCGGCTGACCCTGGGACAACAACGGCCAAGCCCAAGAAACGTGCACCTCGAAAAACGTCTGCTCAAGCTGTTGCCGGTGGAGAATCGGACGCACCTGCTCCAGCCAAAAGAAAAAAGGCCACGCCCAAACCAAAGGTTTGATTGTCGCCCAAGCAAGAACGATTTCGTTATAAGCTTTGCCTCATGTAATGAATCCAACTCAGGTCCGGCTTTACAGTCGGATTTTTTTATTTTTACAGAACTATCAAACAATTCATGCCAATAAAACTCCAGCTATAATCGTAAAATACGATTGACGAAAGGTGATTTATATTTTATATTAACTTATGAAAAGTAACTTATTTATGAATATACAGTTAACCTGCACTTCTGCTTCAACCGAGTGCAATCCAATAATTCGATTCAACGCATACAAACAACCAAACGCTAAGCCCTATTATCTATAATCAAATAATCAGGAGGATATAATTATGAATACAACGTATCAAATTCCTGCCACAACCCATCTGGGTGAAGTGAGCCTACGGATTAAAAATCTCGACCGTTCAATCCAGTTCTATACTAATGTGGTCGGACTGAAATTGCTGGAGCGGAGTGGCAAAGTGGCTACGTTAACAGCAGACGGAAAACAATCTCTGTTGCGATTGGAAGAACTGACGGATGGAATTACTCTGCCTGAACGCTCACATGCTGGCTTGTATCATTTTGCCATCCTGCTGCCTGACCGTAAGTCCCTGGGTCTTGCTCTGCGTAATCTGGCTGCATCCGGTATCGAGATCGGCCAAGGAGATCATCTGGTCAGTGAAGCCTTCTATATCTCCGATCCCGATCTGAACGGGATTGAAATCTATGCTGACCGTGCACGTGACACCTGGAAACGGGATAGCGACAATAATTACGTGATGGCAAGTGATCCTGTTGATGTGGAAAGCCTCTTTGCCATATCGGAGAATGAACCTTGGCAGGGTCTGCCTGCTGGCACAGTCATTGGTCACGTGCATTTCCACGTTCGTAGCCTGGAAGAAGCCCGCAATTTCTATACTGGCATACTCGGTTTTGATATCGTAGGTAACTTCGCCAATATGTCTGCTCTATTTGTTTCTGCCGGCGGCTATCATCACCATCTGGGACTTAATATCTGGGCAGGATTGAACGCGCCTGTTAATCCGGATAACGCTACAGGAATTGACTACTTCACCATTGTTTACGCCACGAAGGAAGAAGTGCAACAGGCACTCGAACAATTGCGTCAATCCGGCGCAGCCGTTACACAAGTGGAGGATACCTGGTTTACGGTAGATCCACAGAATATCCGTATCCGTCTGACCACTGCAAACTGATTTTTTATTTTGCGTAATTCGATTTCAATCGCTCATAAGTCACATAAGCAAGCCCGGGTAACTGAGTTCTCTTCATCACAGAGAGAGATCAGCTATCCGGGCTTTTTGGTTGCCTATTTATAAAACTGGAACAATTGGCGCATCCTATCCATATACACAGACAAGATACGTTAAGGAGATACCCTATGATTGAAAAGGAGCGCTTGACTGTTAGGCAGCTCGCTTCACTAATGTTCCTGTGCACGATTGGGGAGCAAATTTTGGTCTTTCCTTCCATGATTACATCCTACGCACAACAGGATGCCTGGTTATCCGCCTTATTGGGAGTCGCAGGCGGCTTCGGCATACTTTTCATTATGCTTGTTACCTACAAACTGCATCCCCGTTTGAACCTGATTCAGAACGCCCTTCGCACACTGGGACCTTGGATTGGGGCCTTGTTTAGCTCTTTTTACCTTTTTTATTTCCTGATCAGTACCTCAACGTTCATCAGAGAGATTGGCGATTTTATGGCTACTCAGATCTTACCTGAATCTCCATTATTGGTTCTGCATTTGGCTTTTATGTGTGCGCTTGTCTGGGGGCTTCTATCGGGTCTGGAGAGCATCGGTAAGAGTGCCGAGGTCTTTCTTCCTCTGGTCGTGTTGTTTCTGCTTATTCTGACGGTGTGTCTAATCCCCCATGTACATTTGGCCAATATCCAACCGGTACTTGCACAAGGATTTCTTAATCCACTCAAAGGTTTTGTCGCTGTACTCACATATCCCTACTGCGAGCTGTGCATCTTCATGATGCTCTTCCCCTACACGAAAAAGGAACCCCATCTGGAGAAGGACATCCTGTTAGCGGGCACGATTGGTGGATTGTTACTTACACTGACGCTGAGTATGTGTCTGCTCGTCATGGGACCATGGATGACACAGCATCACTGGTTCGCCTCATTCAACCTTTCACAGAAGATCAATATCGGAAACTTCATGCAACGGATTGAAGCCTTCATGGCATCAGTCTGGCTTATTGCCGTTTTTTTCAAAGCCGCCCTGTTCTTCTACAGTTTTGTCCTTGGCATCGCTCACTTGTTTCGTTTGTCCAGTTATCGTTCACTGATTCTGCCGGGTTCCATCCTGATTCTAGCCATGTCCATTCTGATCTCTCCGAACGAAAACTTTTATCTCAAGGTCATCATTCCCTATTGGATTGACTGGGATTTGACCTGCGGCATAGCGCTTCCGTTATTGCTCATTCTGGTGCATCACATGAAGTCCCATTTTCAAAAATATAACAAACTTCCGAATTAATCTGTGCCAACAAGTTGGTACGAGAAAGGAGTTCTCCATGTTCAAGCCGTTGATTCCGTTCGAACCCATATCTCGGGATACCTTGCCTACAGGCCCCCAATGGATTGCCCAGATCAAATGGGATGGAGTTCGCATGCTTGCTTATGAGGACGGGCAGGAGCTGCGTCTAGTAAATCGCAGATTACATGAACGAACCACACAATATCCTGAACTAGTAACACCACGTAATCTGTGCTCCGGTTCCTCCTATATTTTGGATGGAGAAGTGATTGCGCTGGACCCGGACACCGGAAAACCTTCGTTTTATCACGTTCTACGGCGGGATCGTATGAGTAGACCCGAAGGCATTGCCCAGGCCATACATCAGATTCCAATAACATATATGGTATTTGATATCCTGTACTATGAGGGAAAATGGGTGACAGATCAGCCATTGGCAGACCGACAGCGCCTGCTGCACGAGGTTCTTAACACCGCTCCCCATGTTCAGGAGGTCACCAATACGCTTGATGCTGCTTCCCTGCTTACGGTCATGAGAGAACACCAGATGGAAGGCATCGTCTGCAAGGATCTCACCAGCAGCTACGGCATTCAGGGCAAGGACCAGCGCTGGCAGAAGGTCAAAATCATGCATGATGTATATGCCATGATCGGGGGAGTCACGTACCGAAGTGGTATTGTGAATGCCGTGGCGATTGGTGTATATGATGGGCCTAACTTTGTCTATATTGGTCATGTCGGGACGGGCAAGCTGAACTCCAATACCTGGCGGGAGCTCACACATCAAGTGGAGTCTCTGATTAGGCAGGATAGACCGTTCCACAATGTACCCGAGCGCAGTGCAGAGACCACATGGGTGGAACCACGAATAGGAGTCAAAGTGCAGTATATGGAACTGACTCATCATCGCACCCTACGCCATCCCAGTATTCAAACCTTCGCGGATGTAACACGCGAGGATTGCCTGGCGAACCAGCTTCTTCAATGATGAAAAGATCGCTGCATGCGTTTTAACCCCTGATTTCAACGATTGATTAGACATATAGGAGGTGTTCCGTATGGCCCCCAAGATCCAAGGAACCATCATAATAGAAGGCACCGAGCTAACGGTCACGAACCCGGACAAGCTGTTATGGCCGGATGCGGGTGTTACCAAAGCCATCTATCTGCAAAAGCTGGCCGCTCTGGCTCCCTATCTGCTCACATATACAAGTAATCGATTGCTCACCACCATCAGGTACCCCCACGGTGCTGGAGGAACATTTTTCTATCAAAAAAACGCCCCTGAACCTGTCCCTGATTATGTTCGGACAGAAGTACACGACGGCATCCGCTATGTGGTCATGAATGGACTCCCCGAATTGTTATGGCTTGGCAATCTGGCTGCACTTGAATTCCACCCTTCTCTGCATACCGTGGGAAGCCATCTGCCCTGTGAATGGATGATTGATCTGGACCCCTCTCAGGAGCATGAACCCCGGATCATGCAAGCTGCACTCATCGTTGGCGAAACCCTGACTTCCCTTGGTCTGAGGTCCATCCCCAAAACTTCAGGCGCAACAGGGGTTCAGATCATCGTTCCGATTATTCAAGGGATAACCTTTGATGAATTACGAGATATCGGCTATTTTGTTGGTAAATATGTCACTCAGAAGCACCCGGATCTGTTCACACTGGAACGACTCAAAAAGGACCGTGGAGACCGCATTTATTTTGATTACCTTCAGCATTACGGCGGCAAAACCCTTGCAGCTCCTTATACACCACGTGCCAAATCAGGCGCCACCGTCTCTACTCCACTGACCTGGGATGAGGTTCGAAACAACGTCTCCATCCAGGATTACCATCTGATGAACATTGTTGAACGCCTGAATGATACCGGTGATCTGATCGCAGCCGTTGAACCCCAACCGATGGAGCTTATTCTCAAGCACTTGAAGAAAAAATAGCCGACTCCCTCATTACAAGGGTGTCGGCTATTATCATTCATGCGTATATACATCGCTAATGGATACCTTTTTTCTTGAAACGTCCGCCCTTCACATCATGGATGTTACCAATAGCCACAAAGGCTTGCGGGTCCCAATCTTCAACGATGGTCTTCAGCTTCGCTTCTTCCAGACGGGTGATTACGACAAAGATGATCTTCTTCTCATCCCCGCTGAATCCGCCCTCTCCATCCAGGAAAGTCACACCCCGACCGAGACGGTCTGTCAGAGCTGAACCAATATCACGATATTTCTCACTGATGATCCATACCGATTTGGATTGATCAAGTCCTTCATTCACAATATCAATCATCTTCATCGCAATATAATATGCAATCATGGAATACAGGGCATTCGGCCAGCCGAACACAAATCCTGCACCCGCGAAAATAAATACGTTAATGAACAATACGATCTGTCCTACAGACAACGGTGATTTCTCACTAAGCAGGATGGCCACAATCTCTGTACCGTCCAGTGAACCACCAGACCGGATAACAAGTCCAACCCCCACACCCAGGATCAATCCGCCGAATACAGCTCCGAGCAATGGCTCCCCTGGTGTCAATGCAGGAACATGGTGCAATAATGAAGTCCCGATGGACATGACCACGATCCCCAGCAGCGTGGATAACGCAAACGTTTTACCAATCTGCTTGTAACCCAGAATCAGGAAAGGCAAGTTGAGCAAGGTCAGGAATATTCCCAGTGGCAGATGTGTAAGCTCCGACACCATAATTGAAATACCTGTAATCCCACCATCAATAACACCATTTGGCACGAGAAACACTTCAAGCGATACAGCCATCAGTGCAGCACCGATCAGAATCATCACAATACGTTGCAGCAGCTTTAATGTAAACACCGAGCTTTTGACGCCCCGGTCAGGCTTGGATGTCAGTTCTTTAACCGTTACATTGGACATGGTATCCCCCCCGTTGGATCAGTATGTGAATCCATTTCATAAATCATTTAAATACTCCACGGGGGAACCTACATATAGAAGTGCGTGTTCACAAAGATCGATTCTATACGTACCCTGTCAGTACGAGCACAAGCATCTAAAGGCTATATGAAATGGATTCAAGATTGTCTTAATTCCGGTTTACACTTTCAAAAGAGAGCAAAAGGGAGCCTGTTTTCCCGCAGACTCCCCTCCTTCGCCAAGACATGATTTATATATCTATTATATCATAAAAGATCAAATTTGAGCAAAATACTTAGCAAAAAGAAGATAAATTCACAAAAAGTGAACTTA
Source organism: Paenibacillus amylolyticus (assembly GCF_001570725.1). GTDB lineage: Bacteria > Bacillota > Bacilli > Paenibacillales > Paenibacillaceae > Paenibacillus > Paenibacillus amylolyticus_A. The sequence goes on along the minus strand of NZ_BCNV01000001.1, from coordinate 216,574 downwards.
TCTTCAGAAATCTGCCCTAAATCGGCTAAAGAAGCGGAGAAAGCATCCGAGAAAGCATTTCTGCGCCTTTTTGTCCTCTTGAACGCCCCTGAAAAACCTTTAGGTCGATCTTGCTGCATTCCTTGAGATCACGTTCAAAATCAGCAACCAAACGATGAATCGGGGAGGTCTCGAACAATACGGCCGTCATTTCGAAATTACAGAAAAAACTACGCATGTCCATATTGGCCGTGCCTACCGTTGCAAGCAACTCATCCACAATCATCACTTTGGCATGTACAAAACCTTTGCGATATTGGAAGAACTGCACACCTGCTCGCAACAGCTCCTCCACGTATGAAAGTGACGCCAGATGAACAAGCTTGGAATCGGATTGATAAGGAATGATAATTTTTACATCGACCCCACTGACAGCAGCTGTTTTGAGTGCCTCGTACAGTGCAGGATCAGGGATAAAATAAGGTGTAGTAATGTAAATCCGGTCACAAGCTACCGAAATGGCGCCAAAACACATTTCCTGAATGGCATCCCAGTCCTGATCCGGCCCACTGGCCAGAATCTGAATTCGTTCTTCCCCGCTACAGATATGAGGTGGAAACAACTCCGCAAGCTGGGGTTCAGTAATTCGCTCACCCGAAGCCAATTTCCAGTCGTTCAGGAACGTACTTTGCAGGAAATACACGGCATCTCCCTCGATCTGTACATGTGTATCCCGCCAGAAACCGATCTCCGGATATTTCCCAAGGTAATCATCACCTACATTAATGCCACCCACGAAGCCAACCTGTCCATCCACAACGACAATTTTGCGGTGATTTCGGTAGTTAACTCTTCGGTCAATCGTTGCAATTAGTGGGGGCAGAAAATAGTGAAACTCCACACCTGCATCCTGCAGTTTGCGGATAAAACTCCAGCTCATCTTGTGACTGCCGAGACCGTCACAGATAAACCGAACCTTCACGCCCTCCTGTGCCTTGCGAATCATGACATCCTGAAACTTCGTACTGATCACATCGTCTCGGAAGATGTAAAACTCCACATGCAGATGATGCTCCGCTTTTTCCATCTCCTTCAACATTGCAGTGAATGCCTCTTCCCCGTTCGTGAGCACCGTACTGTGATTACAACCTGTGATGGGGCTCTCCGACAGATGGGACAACAGGTTAAACAAACGATGCTGGTGGTTGTAACGATTGCCAGGCATCTGTTCAACATCTCCAATGATGCGGGCTTGTTCCCAGATCGTTTCCCTCATTTCCCGGAAGATCCGTGATCCACCTTTGCGAAGTTTTTTGCGTTTGTTATAGTCCTGGGCCACGAAATAGTACACCACAAAACCGACCAGTGGCACACAGAACAAAATAAACAGCCAAGCCACAGCTTTGGCCGGATTCCGAAATTCCAGCAACAGAATCGTGGCTGCCTGAAAAATAAATACGACTAATATAATGACCAGCCAGAACATTCGGCTTCCTCCTCAGATGGCAAGCTTCATGACCTTGCCGTTCTCTCACTTACACAGCTTTGACGATTAAGCCTACAGCTAATCATAGATACCCAATGTAGCCCCTGTTCGTAACGTTTGCTTAGATAAAACTTTACATAAGCACATGGAATACTTTATTCTGGGAATCCGAATTTCTGCGCATTGGTTGTATATTCTGACTGTGTTACCTTCTACATATCAGATTTATCATGAAGCAGAACCGCATTGTGACGCCAATCTGCTCCGTTTCCCTTCCAGACTCTTCCTCTTTTCTTCATGATAAGGTGGTCTTCTTACGTAAAATTAGATATAATACTCGTTAAAAACTTATTACCTAAAGGAGAAGAGCAGTGAATGGAAAGTGAGAGGTATGCGTTAAATTTAGTATTGGTTGCGTTGTTGATAGGACTTTCGGCGTTTTTTGTTGCAGTGGAGTTCGCGCTGGTACGGGTTCGTCCGAGCCGGATCGATCAAATGATTGCAGAAGGAAACAAGCGTGCGCTGGCTGTTAAACAGGCCGTTGCCAATCTGGACGGATATTTGTCCGCCTGCCAGCTTGGAATCACGATCACATCTCTGGGACTGGGCTGGCTGGGTGAACCAACGGTAGAGAAGATTCTCCACCCTGTGTTCGAAAGCATGCAAATTCCTGAGGCGGTTTCTTCATTCTTATCATTTGTTATCGCGTTTGCTTCCATCACGTATCTGCATGTTGTGGTTGGTGAACTCGCTCCAAAAACGATTGCAATCCGGAAAGCCGAGACTGTCGCACTGCTGACGTCTACACCTATCATCTGGTTTAACCGAATTATGTATCCTTTTATCTGGCTGTTAAACGGCTCAGCGAACCAACTGGTGAAACTGTTCGGAATCAAACCTGCTTCTGAACATGAAGATGCACACTCCGAAGAAGAGTTGCAGATCATTATTAATGAAAGCTTTGAAAGTGGTAAAATCAACCAAGCCGAGTTCGGTTATGTAAGCCGGATCTTTGCTTTTGATGAGATGTTAGCCAAAGAAATCATGGTACCCCGGACCGATATGGTCTGCCTTTATGTGAATAGAACGAACGAGGAAAACCTGGAGATCATTCGTGAAGAACAATATACCCGTTTTCCAGTAGTCAATGAGAGTAAAGACGATATCATCGGAATCATTAATACAAAGCAATTCTTCCTGGAGCTTTACGGAAACGATGAACCTGTCGATCTGTCCTCCCTAATTCAGCCTGTATCGGCTGTTCACGAAACAACTCCTGTGAAGGACTTGCTCAAGAAAATGCAGAAGGATGGCGTACATATCGCCGTACTTGTCGACGAATATGGCGGAACTTCCGGAATTGTAACCATTGAGGATGTGCTTGAGCAGATTGTTGGTGAGATCCGCGACGAGTTCGACGCAGACGAAGTGGAAGATATCCAAGTCATCAATGAGAACTATGTCATTATGGATGGTAAGGTTTCCTTATCGAAGGTGAACGACATGTTTATGTCCAGCCTGGATGCAGATGAATGGGACACCATTGGTGGATGGCTCTACAGCCATCGTCCCGAGATGAACGAACAGGAAGAATATGAGTTCGAGAATCTAATCTTTGTTTTGCTGGAAAAAGATAAGAATCGCTTCTACAAAGTGGCCGTTGTTCCCAAGGAACCACTGACCATGTCTGATTACACCGATGAAGACGAAAAAGAGTCTCCTAATTTAGCAAAATAAAGCAACTTTATATACAATAAGAAGAGCACTTGCCTATATTGGTAAGTGCTCTTCTTATTATTTCTCGCTCAATATGTCACTTCTACATGTCATCACTCAACTTTTAATACCCACTTCGCGATATCATCGATAATGACTTTGGAGACATTAGATGGCTCAGCGTACTCTTGACCAATCGAAAGTCCATCATAGCTGGATAACAGATGATTTACCTTTGGATAGCTGTTGTACGTTACATTGGAATGACCTTGAAGAGCCGATTTCCAGTTTTCGAATTGATTCATAGACACTTGCACATCATTTTCACCCTGTATAATAAGCATGGGGATATTTTGTGTTTTAGCCAGTTCCGCAGGTACATAATCTTTCTGCTCAAACCACCAATAAGCAGGTTGAAGTGGAAACGCTTCAGGAAGATGATCTTTAGAATATTTAGGATCTTTAACGATCGCAGCAGCATTTTTATAAAAATCAGCCTGCCCTTGAATGATCTCCGTGTCTAAACCAAGCTGCTTCATCCGATCGACCAATTCGTCCTGCTGCTCGGTAAGCACATCCACAAAGCTACTACTTGGTGCAGCAAGTAGAATACTTCCTGCAATATCATGTTGTTTATCCTCAGCAAGGATTAACGGTAATGCAAACCCGCCTTGACTATGTCCAGCTACAAAAATCGCTGTAGAATCAATATGTGTATTCTTTTTAAGCAATTCCACTGCATCGGTTACCTGATCTACGCTCTCTTGTTTTAATGTAAATTTGGGCTGAGAAGCGACCTTATAGGTATGCTCATATGTGACCTTATCGTATCTTAATACAGCAACTCCTTGTGAAGCTAAACCTACCGCAAGATCGCGAAATGGCTTTGCACCACCAATGGCAGCATCTTGATTGCTAGGCCCAGATCCGTGTACCAGAATGACAACCGGGAAAGGCCCCTCTCCCTTGGGCAAAGTTAATGTCCCTGGCAAAGCCAAATCACCCTGACCAACGGTAATATCTTGCTCTGTATAAGCAGATGGATCGTCATAGCTTGGTTTTTGATAAACATCTGGTGTAGCGGCAGCAATATACAAGTCATCCACAAGTTCGTTATCATTCATTCTGACTGTAATATTTAAACGAGTAAGCGCTGTCTTAAAAGTGTAAGTGACATTGCGATGCACTGTGTTATTTTCTACGTGTTTAGCTATGGCTTTACTTGTAATTTTGCCATTTTGTCCTTCTAAAGCTCCCCATAGCTGACTCAACAACGTAGGTGACAACACGCCACTCACTGAGGTATGAACATACTTGGCAGCCTCCATGCCATCACCCTCACTTATAAGTGAAATGAATATGTCCTCAGGTGCTGCCTTCAGCGTCTCCGTAAGAAATTCCCCATCCATAAAGGTAACTCCTTTCGTTAACTGAACAGGATTGTTTAAGGCTATGACTTGCCCGTTCACAATCGCCTTTTTCTCTCCTATCTTAACTACAATCGTAAGCTCATTTTTTCGTATTGTAATTTCACCTGATTTTTTCTGCCACGATACCTCTGCCCCATTCTTTTCTGCAATCTCACGAATAGGAACTAGATTTTCACTACCAGCGGGTTTCTCAGCAGCTGCCGAGATGGCTGTCACCGGCAGGATGAGACATACGAAACTAAGAGAAAGTAATAGCTTTTTCCAATGGTTCATCATAATAAATCCTCCTAATTCTTTTTATGATATGCATAGATCTATGAGCATTTATTGGCTCAGGATTATACTTATAACAACAATAGCAATGATGAATAACAACAGGACCCAAGACAGCGGACGAGCGAAGTTGATGGTCCAGCCTATTCCATAACGTTTTTCTACCGTAAAAGAAGGATCATTGGCATTGAAGTAAATGAAACCAAATTTCCAATAATCATCGTCATTCACAGGCTGCTCCTTGGAACGTTCGCGATCTTCCTGATGATTCCGAATCTTCCCACCGCCTTGTCTGCCTGTAAGAGACAGTAATACAGCGCCTAACACGATCAATATAGGAATGATAAGGCTAATAGCAGTTAACAAGACCAGATTAGGGACGAACATATTGATCTGAATGAAGGCAAATAAAATGGTAAGAAGTAACCCCGTTATGATCGTAAATAGGGACCATTTACGGCGGAATTGAATATTATCAGCAGCAAATTTGGCCGGATTAGACGTAGTAAGCTGTTGTTTGCTTGTTTTGATACTCCAGTTCACCAGCATCATAAGTGCAATGATGCCTAGCTGCACCAGATTAATAGCCAGTACCGAGAGGTAGGTTTTAGGCACACTGGAAGTGACATTGCCCTGAAAATCATATTTCATTGGAATGACGTTAGGTAATGCCTTATAATTCAGGATCGAAATGATCCCAATGGCTACAATAATAGCAATATGAATGAGAAACCAATAGTTGGAATAGGTGAGCTTATTTTGGCGGAAGGCGGTATCGATTTTAACGCGTTGAGGTGCGTCTACAGTTGTAAGTGTTCCTTTTATCTTCTTCATCTTGAAATGAAATAAGATGTGTAGTGCTGACCAGTACACAATGAATATCATTGTGCAGATACCGGTGATCATTGCGGTTGACTCTTCATTAGCAGATCGAAGTAAATACAGACAGACAAGGATAACCATCCCGTTTCCGATCAGACTTACTGTAGCAAACGTACTGCGTAGCTTACGTAAGATGGGTGTGTGGTAATTATATTCACTTACCGTAACCCCAAAGCTAATGGTTTCCCTTGTCAAATAAGGTGTAAAGGATAGAAGTAAGGCTAATGGAGCAAAGATTAAGATGATAGGTAATATACTAAATAGTTGCATACATAACACACTCCCTTTATTCTCTGTTGTGACCCATCTTTACATCATCATACATTTGGTCTAATACCGCAGTTAGCTCCTCTTTGGTCATTCCACGACATATCGCTTCGGCAATAATCGGTCTTAATTCGCTTTGCTGCTTTTTCAAAAAATCATCCGTTAATTCAGGCATTCCATCAGGGTTTACCACAACTCCCCTTTGTCTATGTACAAGAATGTATCCATCTTGCTTGAGTAGTGTATACGCCTTGTTGACCGTGTGAAGGTTAACACCAATATCTGCTGCCAAATTCCGAACCGAAGGTAGCGCCTCACCTAGCTGTAACTCACCACTAGCAATGCCTTCGATAATTTGATATACAAGTTGCGAATAGATGGGAAGTTCGGATTGCATATCCAGTTGAATAATCAAGGGTTCACCTTCTTTTTGTTATCTGTTATATATCAAGTATAACAGGTATAACATAAGTGAGCAATAAGGTTGAAAATAAAAAAAAAACGCATATCCATCGCGAGGGCAGTTACCTGACCCTTCACCATGAATATGCGGCTTATCCTGTTTAGCTTATCGATGTGATTCAAGAGCAAACATTAGTAGTGGCACATGATAGCGTTATATTTCAATTTCATTTAAGTTTCAGTCTTATCTTCAACAATCCGGTAATGGATTCTGCGAACTATAATTTTCAGGATCATATATAGCGGAATAACGATGATCATACCCAGAATATTTCCCAGATCGGCACCTACGAGCAAAAGAATAACGGTAGTCAGTGGATGAATATCAAGCTGCTTGCCGTAGACGTAAGGTGAGATCAGGTTATCCTGAATTTGCTGTGCGATCACAATAATAACCAGTGACCAGATCGCCATCGAAGGTGATTCGATAAACGCGACAATGACGACCGGGATAGCCGCCAGCAAAGCCCCCACATAAGGGATAAAATTCAGAATAATCGATACCACAGTTAGTAGCAACGCATAAGGTAAACCTAAGATGAGAAAACCGATGTACATCAGAATCCCCAATGCTACATTAACGATAACCCGACCAACAATATAATTGCTTAGTGCTTCATCGATCTCATGGACGGTTTCTTCCCCATCCTTCCGATAATGTCTCGGCAACAACAGGGTGAGATTCGTTCCAAATTTACTGCCTTCCTTAAGCATGTAATACAACATAATCGGGAACGTTGCCAGAATAATAACCAGATTGGATACCACAGAGAATAACCCGGAGACATAATCGGTTACCTGAGTGATCCCTTGGCTCAGAATATCGGAAAGTCGCGAGAATAGATTGGAATCATCAGGCAGATATCTGGAAACAAAATTACTCTTTTCAAGTGCATTCAACTGATCGCTGAGCGAAGTAACCAACGCTGGAGCATTCTCCACAAAATTCATCAGTTGCTCTCTCAATGAAGGCCAGACCAGCACACTGAAACCAGCAAGTATTAATGCAGTCACGACATAAATAATCAGAACTGACAATGCACGCTTGATCTTATGTCTTTCCATATAATCGACGAGCGGGCGCAACAGATAATAGAAAAAACCAGCAATCAGCAGCGGAATGATGATGATGTGAATCAGTGAGGTCAGGGGGCTGAAAATAAAGTTCACTTTATCCCCCAGATACACGATGAGCAGCAGCAGAATAATCGCTGTGCAGATGCGGTAGAACTTGTTGTTTATCAAGAAACGTGATCCCTCCATGCGCTGCGTTGCCAAAGTGACTGCGGCGTTGATATGTATATCTAGTCATTTACTCATGATACTAAGTACCCTTAAATGACAGTCATGCCACAGCCGATGCTGAATATACACTTTTTTTCTCCCAAAACAGCATTAGGGCAAAAAAAAGAAGCAGGCGTTAGCCTGCCACATCTCTTTTGCTGAATACAACCCAGGAAATCACCATGAAAATAACATAATACACTGCCAGGACTGCAATGGAGAAACCCAGTGTCATTCCAGCACTCGGACCACCCATAAGCGCAAACTCCGCCCCGGAAGTCATGTATTTGCTAAGATCCATGTTGTTAAATAAAACATACTTGGCCCACTCATAACGGTCCGGATTGAATATGAGTGAGAAGATACTTTGTGAGAACATAATGAACAGGGATAATCCAATCGCAAGTGCGCCTGATCTAAATACGGAGGACACCATGAAGGCAATCGCAAGCGTAATGAACAGATCGACGTACAGATATCCCCATAGCGTCAGCGCATTCGTAGCCGGACTACTGCTTCCTCCCGGAGCATCATGCGAGAAAAGGATATACGACATTAGCATGGCCATCGCGATGACCAGCAATGTACTGACAATACTGAAACCAATGACGGTCAGGTATTTGGAAGCGAGAACTTTGCTTCGTGACCATGGACGGATCAGCAATAGCTTAATGGTTCCCCAAGTAAATTCACCTGCGACCGATTCCGCTGCAATCACAACACAGAAGATCGTGTTCAAGAAAAACGTAATCTGGATGGTCGTCACAGCCGCTTCCCAGTACAAAACTTCATTGGACCCCATGCCTTCTCGCAGTAACACTGGCATTAACAGCGAGATCAGCGCCAGAATCGATAACATGATCCAGGTACGGGGACGACGGAATATTTTCATATTTTCATTCAATATCAGATTACCGAAACTACCCAATGCCTCCACCCCCAGTAACTTGCAAGAATTGTTCTTCCAGGGTATGAGTCACGTTACGAATACCATATACCTGAAACCCTTCGCTAACCAGCTTGGCATTGATATCCGGAATCTGCTCGCGAGACACCCGTGCCACCAAGACATTGCCCTGTACAGTAGCACCCTGAATCAGATCCGCAGCGCGGTCTGCATCATTCAGCTCAAAAGCAACTTCAATTAATGCATCCGAACCTGCTTCAGCCCGAAGGTTTCTTACATCAATCAACTTGCCATTCTGGATGATGGCTACGGTATCACACATCAGTTCCATCTCCGACAGCAAATGGCTGGATACGAAGACCGTGATGCCTTCCTCCTGGGTGAGCTGACGCAAATAATCTCTCAGTTCACGTATGCCCTGTGGGTCCAGACCATTGGTCGGCTCATCCAGTACAAGCAGCTTCGGTTTATGTAATATCGCTTGCGCGACACCCAGACGCTGGCGCATACCCAGTGAGTAGGTCTTGACTTTATCGTGGATACGGGCTGTAAGCCCCACACGCTCAATCGTTTCTGCAATACGTTCTTTCGTAACTCCTGGCGACATGCGGGCAAAGTGAACGAGATTCTGGTATCCAGTCAGAAACTTGTACATCTCCGGATTTTCCACAATGGCTCCGACCTGCGCTACCGCCTGCTCAAACTCATTCTTCACACTGTGTCCCGAGATGAAAATATCACCTTTACTGATGGACATCAGTCCAACCATCATTCGAATCGTCGTTGTTTTTCCCGCGCCATTAGGTCCTAAAAAACCAAAAACCTGCCCCGGAGAAATATCCAGAGTCAGGTCGCTGACCAATGATCGGGAGGATATGATCTTGCTGACGCCCTGAATCCGGACGACCGGCTCCTGCTGCATTCAATCCCCTCCTTCATGGACGAGCACATAGCTCATGCCCGTTTCTCATATGCACATAGTGTATCATAATCTTTAGTATATTGTCCCGCAAACTGGGATTTCCCCTGACGTTTCACTTCAACTACACACGCTTCACAGCATCCAAGCGGCATTTCACTCCGGTAAAATCCGGTGCGAAATACGTGATTGCCTCCATAGCCCTCTTCCTTCATTTCGACAGAGCTTCTAGCGACCGACACAATCATCCCACAACTGACACAGTAAAAGCGGCCCGTTTCGATCAATGATATTCCTTCCCCTCACAAGGAGCTTAGAAGTCCCTGTTATTTGTCGTTAGACGCTGAAAATTGATACATTTTGTATCTATCTCGTAATTTACTTGACACCGGGACTAATGTCAAGGCTTTACAGCCATAAAAACAGGTAAAATACAAAAAAAGCTCCATAAATGCGACAAAAGTCTCGCATTTATGGAGCTTCGTGTTAGGTAAATGATACAATTCGGTGCAACGTATGGGTGAATATCATTATGACTTAATTTCAGTCTTTTTGACAATGATGCTTAATTATTCACTGTTGTTATCCTGCGAGGCCCCCTCATTCTTCTCATTCGGATAATACCAGAGTAAGGTCCACTCATCTCCATCCTCTACCAGATAACAGGTCTGCACAATATCGAATTGTCCAAAGGTACCTGAGTACTTCTGAGTAACTCTGATTTTGTAGGCTTCTGAGAATGGCTTCACACCATCCACCACTGTTACATCGAACTCGCGCTCCGGCTTCTCCATCTCCAGCTCAAAGGTATCCACACCAAAATGCTGCATGAATATATGTGCTCTATTCTGTACGTAAGCACTCTTTGGAAACCGCTCTTTCATCAAGGGATGAAACAGTTCCCACGAACTGCCGAAGTCACCCGTCTGCTCATATTTGTAGAACTCTTCGGCAACAGCCGCAGCTTCATCCGGTGTATCTGCCCGAAACAAATACGGAATGGTTCTACCGATCAACCATAGCAATATCAGTATGATCGCTATGAACCCGATCTTCTTGAGCAAAGCATTCCTGTTCCTTCTTCGCAGCATGTCCAGTCCTCCTTGTCCTCCATCCATATTTATGATGGATGGTAGACAAGTAGAAGCTGAACGATGCATCTAATTTCCTGGGAAATCACTCGCTTTGAATGGGAGTATGCTTTCTCTTTCTGATCCTGCGGATCAGAAACTGAAGCCCGGCATATATAGCAATCCCACAGCAGCCACCGAGCAAGTCCACTCCAACATCACGTATCGAGCTTGTCCGGTCTGGGCTGAACTGCTGAATATACTCATCAATGGAGGCGATGATACACACTACAGCCAGAGCAGACACGATACAGGTTATGATGGATGTCCTCCTGTATCGCAGCCCGCCGTACACAAGCACGGCGAGCACAGCGTATACAAATAAGTGCGCACTCTTGCGAAAGATGAACTCTGCAAAATCGTACGGCCTCTGTTTCAGCGAATACTCATACTCCCCGTAGGTGAATTGCACATCTGGTAGCGTAAAACCGATTTGCAATTTTTGGGACCATTTATGCAGCCAAGGCTGAATGTCCTGCTGCTGAGAGGATTGCGTGGACATGGACCAGATGACCAGAATCCAGAGCACAATCAGCAGCAGAGCAATGAGAAATCCATACGTTCTTCGAACATGCTTTTGTCTCGTGCGCCCTGAACCCTCCTCCATCATATGATTCATCACCACTTTCATATCTCTTTCTTTATTCTAATGAACCAACATACATGCCTCTGCCATTCGTACCTACATATACCCGACCATAGATTTGCCGGTCTGCCGCCATAATTTGCGGTTCATTGCCCAGCCCAATTCCAGCACCTAAAGGACCTATATTGTTCCAGGTTGCCCCCATATCATCGGAACGAAAGAATCCATTCACGTTATTTACGGTGCCATATACATAGACAGCTGGAACTAATTTACCTGGCTTCGCTTTACCAAAGGCAAATAATTTGGAATTCTGCACACCCTGGATCTGGGAAAATGTATTTCCCGAGTTCGTCGATGCATATAATCCATCAGTTCCCAGACTCACCCATACATTATTCGCCACCCCAGGTGCAGCCTCAACTTTAATGAAGCTTGTATTAATATCCGTATTAATAGGAAGGCGAACCGTATTCGCTTTGGACCAGTTGGCTCCTGCATCCGTAGACCGATACAGATAACCGGCAGCATACATATAAAATTTATATCCATTGATGCGATCGGCAGCCAGTGGATGATTATAGGCGAAGACCATATTCCCCCCAATAGCCTGAAAAGGGGCACCATTCATATTTTGCCATGTTGCGCCACGGTTCGTGCTTCTGACCGGATTACCGGTCTGGGGGTAATAAACAATTACATTTGGATTGATGGCTGAATAGGCCACCCGCCCCAGTGTAGAGCCTGCCGGAACGTTTACCGGGGTTACTGTAACTCCGTTATTGGAAGAGACAAATAAGCGTGTGGTCGTACCATACCAGTCACTGCTTCCCAGAAATATCATGTAATTCGGATTTGCCTCATGATAGTCAATACTCACAATTTCTCGCATACCTGCGAGCGGGATTTTATTAAGAGGAACATCGTCTACATTGTTATGTCTAAATCCGACCTGATCCGTTAAACCACTAAAAAATGAAACACCCTGAGGTGGTGTGGATGCCGTGAGTGCGACCACTTCTTCATGACCATCGGTAATGGCTTCCCAAGTACTCGCAGTATTGCCAGTCAATCCATTGGTACCATTGATATTTTCCGTCTTGTACACGCCAAACCAGTCTGTAGCGTATACGGTACCCGGGTTATGTGGATCGAACTTGATACTGGATGTCGCTGAGAAAAACATGTTGGGTGTCCACCAGGATGGTTTGGATACCAGCGTTTTGCTTACTGTTGTCCAACTCAGTCCGCCATTGACCGAACGATACAGTGGCAGATTATCTCCGCCTGTTCGAACGGCTGCCAAGATATGATTATCGTTTTGAGGATCGATCGTGATCCCATAATAAGACGAGTAGCTGGAACTTGGCGTGATATTCGTCCACTGCACACCATTGAACTTGTAGACGCCCTGATTATCAGTGGTAACATACAACGTTCCGTTCTTTGCCACAGTCATACGCGCAGGATATTCGGGACTTCTCCCTGTAAGTTGCCAGGTGGTCTGCCCATTGCTTCTTGGTGCTTTGCTATACACACCAATGCCGCGAACCCCTGCATACACAACCTGGCCTTGTTTCGTTACGGGATTTAATCCATAGGCTACACTCCGTATACCCTCACCGGACAGCCCGCTCGGTACATCCCACACCTTGCTCCACGTTGCTGCACCGTCACTGGAGGTGTACAATCCATCATATCGCGTACCGACATGCAAGTAATTGGAGTTCGTTGGATTAACAGCGATGCTCTCACCCATGGCTCGATGGATATTTCCATTTGATTCATTCCGAAGATTCAGTCCGGTTCGAATCCAGGTTTCTCCTCGGTCTGTAGATTTCAGAATATCGCTTGGTCCCACATTGCCGTACTTCCCAGCCGCGATATACACGACATTGGGGTTTTGCTGATCCAGCGCAATGCCATCCACGCCGTACAGATTGCTATCCTCATCTCCGAAATGATCAAGTAGTGGAATCCAATCTCCTGAAGCTGCATCCAACCGGTAGGCTCCTCCAACGTCAGTTCGAGCGTAAACCAGATCAGGCTCAGTCGGATGAATGACCACTCCCGTAACGTACCCCCCACCACCAATAGGTATATTTTTCCATTGATAGCTTTGAGCTGATTGAACAACGTTTGTACTTGCAGGTATCATGAGCATATACATTAGTAGCACAATCAGGGATAATTTCAATAGCCTGGAGATACGCATCTGGTTCACCGCCCTATCTGATCATTTTAAATGTTGTTCAATCATCTGATGTATCCTGTCTCGTTCCGATTGTTCCACGATATAGTAATACACTCCGTCTATTTTCTTGCCCGTGCCTTGAATCTCAACAGATTCGATATGATCCAGCACCGGCCGGTAATTGGAGAACATCTGCTTCATTTCATCAAAGGTAACGTCGGTTCTCACATGAGCACTGACTTCGTCCAGCAACGTCTCCAGTTGCAACACGTTGGATACCTGAACTGTATTTTTCAACACCTGTTTGATAATCTCACGCTGACGGTCATTGCGTCCGAGATCTCCCTTCGGATCATCATAACGCATTCGCGAAAATCCCAATGCTGCTGCGCCATCCAAATGGATATTCCCCTGCTCGAACCGATAGCCCTCATAGTCAAAAGCAAACGGGTTATTTACATCCACACCACCCACCATGTCGATGACCTGTGCAAAACCCTCCATATTCACTTTCATGTAGTAGTGTATGGGAACATCGAGCAATTGTTCCACTGTTTGCACAGACATGTTAACGCCACCAAAGGCATAGGCATGGTTGATCTTATCTTCCGTGCCATGTCCCACAATACTTGTTCTGGTATCCCGGGGGATGTTGAACATAAGTACGGATTGTTTCGCAGGGTTAACACTCAATACAATCATGGTGTCGGAGCGCCCCCGATCATTGGAGCGTTCATCTACACCCAGGATCAAAGCATTGAAAGGTTCTTCATTCTCCATATCCACGGGGAAATCGCCCCCGCCCCTCTGGTCTACAATGGATACCTGCTTGATGGGTTCCCGGGGTTCATACATTTGATCCGCCGCTGATTTGACATGCAGATACAGATACACCGAATATCCAATCATGACAACTGCAACAAGGGAAATGGCACCTAATGTTATTTTGATCCCGCGTCTCATGTTATGGCCTCCGTCAGATGACTGCCGTTTTTCTTCCATCGATATTGGTTAGACCCGGACGACCGACGGAGTAGTATTGAAAGGATGTGTCTTTGATCTGTTCTTCTCCGTAGATGTTTCTTCCATCAATGAGAATGGGTTGATTCATATGCGCTGCCAAATCAGTTAGATTAACCTCCATGAACTCTTTCCACTCGGTCAGGACACAAAGCGCATCAGCGCCTTCCGCCGCGTTCATGGCACGATCTTCCCACGTAATGGATGGGGAATCCACCTCTTTGCGGAAGTTCTCGGTCGCGATAGGATCATACGCCCGAATCACTGCTCCTTGCTCAAGCAAACGCTGTATAATCTCAATCGCCGGAGCATCACGAACATCATCGGTATCCGGCTTGAAGGCGAGTCCCCAGATCGCAATCTCCTTCCCTTCGAGTGAACCAAGTGCGTCTTCCAGTTTGCGAATGACGTTGAAGCGTTGATCCTTGTTCACTTCCACCACGGACTTCAGCAGTTTGAAGTCATAATCCACATTACCTGCAATTTGAATTAGAGCTTGTGTATCCTTAGGGAAACAGGAACCTCCGTAACCAATGCCTGCCTTGAGAAAGGAAGCACCGATTCGTCTGTCATAGCCCATGCCTTCGGCAACGCGGCTGACATCTGCTCCTACTTTTTCACAGATGTTAGAGATTTCGTTGATAAACGAGATCTTGGTTGCCAGGAAAGCGTTGGATGCATATTTAATCATTTCGGCCGAGCGAATATCCGTAACAATAATCTGATCGGTTAATGGCTGATGCAGCTCTTTCAACGTGGCAACTGCCCGATCGCTATGTGTCCCAATGACTATCCGGTCAGGATACAGTGTGTCCTGCACAGCAGTGCCTTCCCGCAGGAACTCAGGTACCGATGCCATGTCGAACGGGTGACTCGTCAAACTACTGATCCATTCCTGAATGCGGTCATTCGTTCCGACAGGAACAGTGCTTTTAGTCATTATTATTTTATAATTATCCATATAAGAACCTATTTCTCGCGCGACAAGCTCAATAAAACTCAGATTCGCTTCGCCATTCGGCAGGGACGGCGTTCCGACCGCGATGATAATAATATCCGAACGACTGATGGCATCCTGAATGTTGGTGGTGAAGGACAGCCTTCCCGCTTTCATATTGGCATTCATGATGTCCTTGAGACCCGGTTCATAGATAGGTACGTGACCATCCGTCAACATATTCACTTTTTCAACATTGTTGTCGACACAGATCACGTTATTTCCCAGTTCCGAAAAACATACGCCCGATACCAAACCCACATAGCCTGTGCCAATCACCGTAATATTCATTCCATAATCTCCCCCATGTCCTAATGTGTTGGTTACGCGTGCTTCACATATGTCTGAACAATATCCTGCCATTCGGTAGATACTCTAACGATATCTTCCTCAATCAGTTGGCTGCCGATCTGCACTTCGATGATCTCCAGTTCCGTAACGGCTCTGACCGAATGAAGCATACTCCGATCAATGACCACCGTGTCTCCTTGCCCGATCATTCGGCTCTGCCCATCCAGAATTAATTCCCCTGTTCCCGATACAACCGTCCATACCTCATTGCGAAGCAAATGATATTGATAACTCAGGTTTTTCCCGGCACTAATGCAGATTCGTTTGGTGAGAACTTCGCCGCCAGATTCGTTTCTTGTATAATCCAGCACCCGGTAGCAGCCCCATCTGCGCTCCTCGTACATGGGACGTTGATCCTCATTCTTCAAGATTTCCTTGATGCGTGGGCTAGCCTCTTTGTCACTGACCAGAATGCCATCCGGACTCACAGCTACCACCACATCTGACAAGCCCAATATCGCAACCGGGATGTTCAATTCATTGACCAGGTGAGTATTCAGGGAATCTCCCGTGATCCATCCTTTTCCTACCACCGAGGTTCCCATCTCTTCCGTGAGTGTGTTCCACGTGCCTAGATCTTTCCAGAAGCCGTTATAAGGAATGGCGATAATCTGATTGGCTCGCTCGACCACTTGGTAATCAAAACTGATCTTGTTCAATCTTCCGTATTGCTTCAGCATTTCGTCATATTGGATCGGCAGTTCCATCTCAATTAGCAGATTGATCAAATAACCCAGCTTAAAAGCAAAAACCCCGCAATTCCATAATGCGGCCTGCTCCATCATAAGGGCCGCATCGGATTCGCAGGGTTTCTCCTGGAACTTCGCTACATTCACGTATTCATTGTTATTTTCACTGGAAGACAGGGATTGCGGAATGATGTATCCGTACTTCTCTGACGGGTACGTCGGCACAACCCCCATTAAGGCCAGATCAGCACCAGACTTATCCAGCATCTCCGGCAAGGTTGCCATAACCTCAAAGAATTCTTTTTCTACAAAAGGATCGACTGGCAAGACTGCAATGGTCTCATTCAGACTCACACTCTCTACGGAATACAGATAAGAGGCTGCGAGCGCAATCGCAGGAAACGTATCTCTGCGCTCAGGCTCCACGACCAGTCTCACATCGTCTCCCAGCTGAGAAGTCAGAATCTCGACCTGTGGCAAACTGGTTGCGATCAGTGCCTCTGATGCAAGTCCGGCATGATTCAACTGTCGCCATACTCGCTGTACCATAGATTCCGGACTTCCCTCAGGCCCGTGAAGCACTTTAAGAAATTGCTTGGATCTAGAATCGTTGGATAACGGCCAGAGACGCTTGCCAGAACCGCCGGATAACAGAATACTTCTCATAGGGCTGCACCATCCGAGAGAACAACCGTACTTGCTCCCTTGCCGGTCTCGGTTTGCTTGTTATATGTGCTGGTCTGATTGGATTCGAGTCTTCCTGCTGGATTGCTCTTCGTCCAGGCTGCATAATAATTCGAGTTCTTGCCATATGAATTATCCAGCAGAATGTTCGGTTGATCGAGGAGACAAGCCAGAATATGTCCATGCAGACGGGATGTGGTGATGGTTTGGTATTTATTGAATTCCTTAATGGCCGTATGTACCATCCGATCAGAGTATTTGTACCACAACCAGCGAGCGAAAGAGCTACCTTTCCCTGACTTCAACCGGGATGTAATCATGCGAATGATCTTCCGGTCGACCCGGTTGTACAATGTTTCCCAGTCTTTAAACGTGGCCTTGGGTCCACTGACGGATTCGTAATGCACCTGATTCTGAGTCTTCTCAATGTCTTTACGGAAGAAATACAGCATCTCTGCAGTAGGCTGGCTCTTGGACTTCAAAGGCCACAATTGATGTGCCATATCCGGTGATAGATACACATTGGTTTGTTGAAATTCTTTACTGGCTATCTCATAAGATAATGTATCTCTGACAAAAAAGTGCACATCCTTATGACGATTGAATACTTGGGCTGTCTTTTTCAATTCAATATCACTCTTGTAAAACATCGTCTGTGGCAGAATGACGATCCGGTGATTCGGATGCTGGGCAATCATTCGTTCTCTCAATTTCTGATGGGCAGGGTATAGATCACCAAAGTTACCTCCCCCGTGCAACACAATCGTAATGCCTTCCGGAACCTTGAGAGACAAAGGGCAATCCAGAATGCTGTATCTGGCACGTACTTGAATATCATTGTCCCGGAAGAAAGCCTCAGTACCTTTCATAATCAACAAGTCGCCACCATTGCTATGCACCGGGTAATCCAGATAATAGATTTCGGTACGCGGTGGGATGACCTTCAAAATCTGACGTAAATGTCCCTTCAACTCTTCCATTGGATGAATATTGTTAGTGCCCAGCATCTCCATCTCCTCCTTGGGTGACTCTTCTTCTTTTTTTGTTTAACCGTTCATAGAGAAACGGCAGATCTTCCTTGTCATAGAACATGGCGGCAAACTTCACCTTAAATACAATCTTCATCGCGGCTACAGTAACTACCATTCGTACAATGGACCCGATCAGCAAAGCAATTGCAATGCCGTTAAGCCCCCATAGCGGGGTGAACACGAAGAACAAGGCCACCGTCACCGAGAGTGCAATGAGCTGTCTGATCATCACAAGCCCTGGTCGACCCAGTGCATTGAATGCGGAAGCCAGAATCCAGGAGCCACCACCAATGATGCATTCCACAGCCAAAATATAAAATGCGACGCTCGCTTCCAGAAATTCGGAGCCAAATAGGAGACCCATCAGGTAGTTCCCCACAAACATGGTGGGTATCACAATGATCATCATGACCATGAGCGAGATACGGAAGGCTCTGCCAACCGTTCGAATAATCTGCTCTTGAGGCAATCCAGTCACTTTCGGAAAAACAACATTGCTGATCGCCGTTTGAACGGCATTGTAGATTCTCGATAACGCGAATACGACGGAATACAGTCCAAAATCACGCGGGGTGAGCAAAGCCAAAATAATGATTTTATCAAACTGGGTATACAATGTTCCTAACAATTCAACGCCATACACCTTGCTTCCATAACCGAAAAGCTTCTTGGCCGAACTCTGATCCACACGATCCTTGAACCATCTCAGTCTCAACTCATTACGGTTGGCATAGATAGCCCACGCCACCACGGAGAAGCTTGTTACAAAATAGATCGCAGCCGCGAGCTGAATGCTCAGCATGCCCAGGCCCCATAACACAAAAAGCCCGCCTACATTAAACAGGGGGATCATTAACCGAATGCCATTATATACAGCGAATTTCTCCCGACTCTGCGAGAGGGCTGATATGAGATTGATGACAATGAGTACAGGAACGGTAGCAATCGTATACCATCTGGATATCTGCACTACCTCTGGCGGAAAGCTGGAAAGCCAGAAGGGTAATCCAAACCAGGCAACTATACCGATGATGATGCATACCGGAACCTGAAAGAGAAAGCTTAACCGAACATACTGCGCACTCTTCTCAGTTGCGCTCTGTTTGATGTTATAAATGATGGATGTCGGTAGTCCGAACCCGACCAATCCGGTTAATAGTGCAGGCCAGAATAGAATGGCCGAGAATGCGCCCTTTCCCTCTACGCCGAACATGCGTGACGTCAAAATGGAAGACAGCATCGTTAGTGTCATGACTAGCAGATTGGTTCCACTTGTCTGGAATATGGCACTCATTAAGCCGTTTCCTCTGAATACTTTGCGAAGTGCAACTTGCGCCATAGCGATCCTCATCCCTTACTGTTTTGACGAAGCGACCCAACGATCATGCCGTTTCTGTAACATACTTTGGCAAGCTGACGTGTGAACCGATCTGTATTATAGATGTAGATCAGTGCCGTTGTAATCCCTTGCGCAAGCTTAATGCCATGTTTGGCCGTACGCACAACACCACGATCCTGATCCCGAATGGCATCACTCACACCCTGCCAATAGATTCGGCGCAGGAACCAGTTCTTCGTCGTTCGCTCTTTCGCTACTTTATGTTGTACAGCACCATACGGCGTGTAATATACCTTGAACTTCGTGCGTATTCTTGCAATTAACTCACTCTCTTCACTGGAGAGAAGATTGTTCCCCACTCTGCCAAGGTCCTCACGAAAGGGAGCCAGTTGATCGAAGACCGATAACCGAAAAGCTACATTCGCACCAAATGGAATATAGGGGCTTTTCATCTCAGTGACTTCATCTGCAAAATCCAGAATGGTGAACAGTGACCTGTTCTCGGGTGGAATCCACATCGGTTCTGGCACTTCCCAGATCGGATCAATCTTGCCACCGACACACCCAATGCTCTCACTCATCTCAAATACGCTGACGATCTGGCGAATCCAGTCCCTGCAAGCAAAGGCATCATCGTCAAGAAACAGGATATATTCGCCGCGAGCCTCGTGAATGGCCCGGTTACGGGCTACCGACAAGCCTTGCTTTTCTTCCAACACATACCGGATTGAATGGTTATCATGCTGCAAAATCGTTTGAAGCACGATTTCCCGCGTGTTGTCTTTCGAATTGTTATCAATAAGTATGATCTCGTAGTCGCTGCTTGCGTAATTCTGTTGTATTGCACTTCGTATGGCCTCTACCGCATCATATGCACGGTTATACGTACAGATTGCGACGGTTACCTTCATCATTTCATCCCCATATTTTTGAATTAGGTCCACTCTCTCATCTGTACTAGCTGGAGTACAGGGTGAGTGTCCTTTGGGCAATCACTGGCCAGTCCAGCCGCTCCAGCGCTTTGACAAAACCACTGCCTTCCTGGAACTCCGATTGCTTTAACCGGATCATATTCATCGCCTTGAGCAATCCATCCGGATCGGAAGGTTCGTAGAGCACTGCACAATCTTCCGGCAGATATTCTTCCAGCAGACCAATCCTTGGCGCTACAACCGGTTTGCCAAAGGTCAGTGCCAGAATCGCGCTGCCTGAAGTCGCAATCTGTTTATAGGGAAGGATGATGGAATCCACTGCTTCAAAATAGTCCGAATATTCATCATCTTCAATAAAATGAAAATGGGTATGAATATGTCCGCTCTCGAGAAATTCTTCACCGAGATCGTAGTCCTTCACCTTTTTACCGGCAATCAACAGATGGGCTTGATCGGAGTTCAGATCCTTGAATGCCTCCAGCAAATCATCCACGCCCTTGTACGGCGAGACCTGACCGAAGAACGCATATACATAACTATCCTCCGGGATGCCAAACCGGGAACGGATATTCACGCCTTTCCCCTGATACACTCCCTTGTAATGTCCATGCGGAATAACCTCGATTCGACTGGAATCAATCCCGAACGTCGAACAGATTTCGGAGATCAGGGGTTTGCCCATGACAATCAGCTTGGAGCAATTTCGGACCAGAATTTTTCTCATCCAATAATCGAACCGCGTCTTGCCGGTGTTGTGAGGCCAGATGTTATGCACCGTCCAGAACAATTTGGCCCCGCGCAAGCGTGCAAAACAGATCATCAATACATACAAAATGGATTTGATCACTGTTGCCAGCACGGATGAACCTCTGTAATAGAAGCTGGGCCAATGAAAATGCAGCACATCATTTTTTTTCAGTTTAATTAGATCTTTTTTGGTGAACTGCTTCACTTCCCATCCCTTGTTCTCGATGGAATCGGATAACAGCTCGTTGAATTTATTGTTCTCAATCATCTTCGGCAGCATATACACCGTCGGATTCTCCATCCAGGCACCTCTTACTTTAGTTTCATTCGCACAGGTTCCTCTGTATACGTTCCAACTGCGCGTCTTGCATGGAATCTCATCAAAAATCCTTGCATCATGATCTTGGTATTACGCTTGAGCAGCACCCAATCCTTCCACCAGGGATACAGCGACAGTGCTTTTCTCAAATAAACGTTATTGCGAAGCGTATTTCTCGACCATTCGAGCATTCGATAATGGTGTAACTGACGGCGCTTCTGTTCCTTGGACATATCGTTGTAGTATTTCAAAATAATCTTGCGTTGGCCCTTGTACTTGGCCGTTGTAGAGGTTGAAATTCGTGGTCCACTATGGATGTTGATATCCACCAGCGGTTCTTTCACATTCACGGCGATATAGCCTCGCTTCAATATGCGCAGATAAAAGTCGTAATCCTGAGCGGATGTCAGATTCTCATCGAATCGAACTTCACGCGCCAGTGAGGTAAGTACCATGATTTTAGACGTTTCCCCGATCCAGTTGAATGTAAGCAGATCCTCATACCGAACAACATCGCGAGGTTCCACCGACAATTTCCGTTTGACCACCTGCTGCTGCTCGTTCGTGTATGCAAGATACTTGCTGCAAAAGGTGAATGATTCCTGTGTGCGCTCCAGCACTTCCGCCTGGGTTTTAATTTTGTCAGCCATCCATTCATCATCATCATCCAGAAATGCAATGTACTTGCCATTGGCATGGGATATCCCCACATTCCGTGCATGATTGGCTCCTTTGGGAAACGGAACCCGGATGTACCGAATCCGTGAATCTTCCCGGGTCCAAGCCTGACAGATATCCGGCGTCTGATCTTCTGAACCATCATCCACAATGAAAATCTCCAGATACGGATGTGTTTGCTCAAGCACACTTCTTAACGCATTTTTCAATAACTCGGCCCGGTTATGGGTCGTAATGATGCAAGATACCAAGGGGTTCATTTCATCACCTTTTCCTGTTCACTAGGATACCTTCACTTGAAGTGCATCATATATTCCTGACAATCTGCCTACGAGAAGATTCATATCGAATTTATCCGATATAATCGCTCTGTTATGTGAACCCATTCTTGCTCTAACCTCTTCATCCGTGATGAGATATTCCAGTGCTGATGTTAGCCCGTGCACATCTCCCGGCTCGATTAACAGCCCATTATGACCCGTTGTAATCACTTCGGGGATGCCTCCGACGGTGGTCGATATAATGGGCAAGCCACAATTCATTGCTTCAAGTATGGCCATAGGTAATCCCTCATGATAAGAAGGCAGGACCAGTAGATCCGCTTCCCGCATCAGCTTTTCCTTTTGCTCTCCGTTAATCCAGCCGAGTACGTTGACACTGTCCTCTATTCCATACTGCTGTACAAGCGCTTTGACTTCTTCGACTTCGCCATCCCCCGCCAGATTGAAGGTAGCTGTAACGCCCAGCGCCTTCAATTGCTGTATGGACTGAAGCAGATCGTAGACTCCTTTTCGCTCACCCAGTCTGCCCATGAAGAGCGCATTAACGGCTGCCTGTTGTTCTCTGGCAAACGGTTCTTTGACAAAGACACCGTTATACAGAACCTCAATGGCTGTCTCCGGCACAATCGTAGCAAAGTATTCTTTCCACGTCTGGGATAAGACAATCAACTTGTCTGCCTGATTCAGAATGTAGTGACAATACTTGCGCTGCAGAGCGAACTGATTGTAGAAATCATCAAAGCTGGCCGCATGAATATGCAGAATGACTGACTTACGAAACAACTTTCTAGCCGTTAGCAGAAATAGAGACTTCCGATAAAAGCTCCCGTTGTTTGCCATATGAATATGAACAATATCCGGCTTGAACGTGTACAGCTTCATCCAGAATTGAATGAATCCCCGTATAAAAATAAGCAGCCGTGAGAACACGCTGCCCGTGATGTACGTTTCGACCCGCTGCATGGCATACATTTCAGAGATCGAAGAATCCTCAATGTTTTTGATGACACTCACAATTCCGCCCATATCCTTCAAGGATGATCCAACAACCAATACTTTTGGTTTCATGATAGACTCCTTTTTTCTTGGTTAATCTTTAGAGCACTTACAGACTATTGACGTAATTTTTAATGGATGAGATCAGATCAGACTGTTTTCTCACATATGGCTGAAACGTCTGCTGCTCTATGCAAGGAATCAGCTTTTGCAATTCAGCCTGACTCTCCGCGACGGCCACATAGCCGTTTTCCTGAAAAACCTTGGAGATCTCAAGCTGATGGTCATCCACATGCTCGCCCCATTCTTTCCGGCGTGGAATGACGATAACCGGCTTGCCACGTTCGAGTGAATTCGTGATGGAGCCGACACCTGCATGAGAAATAATGCATCTGCTTCTCTCCACATATTCATTCATCTCTTCCTGCGTGAGGAAAGGAATCACAGTGAAATTTCGCGGCTGATACTCGGTATATCCGGATTGGGCGACAACCTCTTCTACAATAATGCCCGCGTCAATCGCTTCGTCAATAAGCTCGAACATCCGATTGAAGGGAAAGCGCTGCGTTCCAACGATAGCAAATATCAAAATAAAGCCCCCCTGTACTTCGCATTGGGATAGCTATCCTGCAATGTTTCCCACTGGATGAAGAACTCATCCGAGATTTTGTACATCAATCTCCCGGTTGCGCTGGAGGAATAGATTTTGGCATAACTTTCGATGTAGATCAGCTTGGCACCGAAGATTTTACCGATGAGGCAAAAAGGATATGTGGCTCCCGCCCCTGTTGTAATGATCACCTTTGGGCGCTCACGCAGATATAGAAAGAACGACTTGATAATATTAGCCACAAAAATTAGTAAAAACATCGCATTCTTACGCTCTTGCTGCATTAAGAAGTATACTTTGCCCTGTGCCGAATCTACTTTTCTGCTTTTGTTCTTTTCCGTAATCAGAAAATAATCATGTTCTTCAACTGCAGGAATAATTTTGGTTAGTTCATCAAAATGACCGCCTGTAGAACTGATCAAACAGACCTTCATGTTCTAATCTCCTTTGAAAAGGATACGTCCTTCGCTCGCTGTACCTGTACATCGACTTTTGCTTCGATCCCTGACTTGGTAAGGACTCCATTTCCCGTAGCATATAACGCATTCAGGAAGATACAGAATGGAGCAATCAGATGAACGGTAGACAGGGTATTGTCAAAAAAGGAATACGTCAGGAAACCGATAATCATGCCGGCAAAATACAACCGGATCATGCCGCCCAATCGGAGGTATACGGCCCGGAACACCAGAAGCAGTGAAAGAAACAACAGGATGGCTCCAACTAACCCGCCATCGTAATAAAAACGAATGTATTCATTATGCGGAACGACGAAGCCAGAAAAGATACTTCCATCATTGGCTACGAGAGTCGAGCCCAGCCCACGTCCAAATATCGGATACTCATTCGCTTTGCCAATAAAATAATTCCAGGCTACATCTCTTCCCGACAAGCCCTTGCTCTCTGACCTCATCTCATAATTGTCCCACTGCGCAATGACCATATAGGCCACAGCGACAACGAACAGAATGAGAGGAATGATGGCACTAACTCTGCCTTTAATGAAGGCTTTCAGTTGATCAAAAAGATAGACCAGAATAATCGGAATCAGCGCAATAAGCGGCCCCCGTGTTCCCGTTTGGACCAGAATGACCAGATGTGTCAAGGTAAGCATGTAATACAGAACAACCTGATGGCCTTGCTTGATCTGAATCAGACAGACGCAGATCGAGATAAAACACAACATCGCCAGATGCGCTGCGATGTTCGCTCCCTGTAATCGGGTTACGCCCGACATCTCCAGGTTAGTAATGGACAATATGCCGGCCAGTTGCAGAATATAACCACCAGCAAGACTGAACAGCGGCAACCAGGCAAGTACACGTATGATTCGTTGGCTGATCTCTCGAGAAAAATGGGGCATCAGCAACAAAAATGGAACAATAACGCCCAGAAAGGCCTTGAATGGATCTATTGGACTAACCTTACTCGGCAGGTCCGATAGAAAATAACTCTCCACAAATAAAAAACCGATCGCCAGTGCAGGATAGATCATCTCTTTGCGAATACCAAAGCGTAAAAAAAGAGAGACGACGAAGCCCAGGATCGCCAGCTTGTAGAAGGACAGCGAATCCAGTCCTGCAAGGTGAATACTAAATATTTTATCAATAGACAATGAAAAACTTACGATGAGAATCATAAAGATCCAGCTGGGCTGTTTAATATAAACGCCCAGCAGAATCACAGATATGAGTGCAACAACCGAGATTAGCGGAAGATAGATTGCTGCGAAGATAACTACCAGCGAAAAAAGAATGATATTAAACGACTTCATATTCAATGCAGCAAGTATACCGGTCTTTTGCATATCTGCTATGCCACCTCAAAGCCAGAATCGTGTTTCAAAATGCATCCTTCGAACCAACCAGCACCCTGAACGTTCTGAAGATAATTTTGATATCCACCATCATATTGCGCTCACGGGCATACGTCAGATCCAGCTCTACCATTTCATCAAAACCGACACTATTTCGACCGCTAACTTGCCATAATCCCGTACATCCCGGAATCATCTGCAGGCGCTGTCTGTCATACGAAGTGTAATTCTGCACTTCTCTGGGCAGAGCCGGTCTGGGTCCAACGAGACTCATCTCTCCTCGGAACACGTTCCACAACTGTGGCAGCTCATCCAGGCTGGTTTTTCGAATAAACTTGCCAATCCGTGTAATGCGGGGATCATTTTTCATTTTGAACATGTTCCCATTCACTTCATTCTGGTCAATCAGCTGTTCCAGTAGATCTTCTGCATTCGCAACCATCGACCTGAATTTGTACATATGAAACTCTTTCCCATTCTGTCCGACCCGTACCTGACGAAAAAAAACAGACCCCTGCGGGGCCTCGATTTTGATCAGTATTCCGATGACCGCAAACAAGGGGCACAAAATGATCAAACCTATGAAAGAACCCAGCAAATCGAGCATTCTTTTCATAAATAGATACACTTTATCTGCATTTTGTCCTGCCATCGTTGATGCATTGTACCCCAGACTTGGGTCCATAACGATCTCCGCTTCCTTCGTTTGGGGAGATGGACTCATTCAAACTCCCCCCCGGCTACATGTTCTACCGACTCTTTTTCCAGAATCTGTTGCAGAGCTTGCAGCATTGGAATTCTAAGTTCCTGTTTTTGCAGAGCGAAGTCGATGGTCGTCAAAATGAATCCCAGTTTCTCGCCCACGTCATAACGTACTCCCTCGAAATCGTAAGCATACACTCCTTGTGTCTCATTTAAACGCTGAATCGCGTCCGTTAATTGAATCTCTCCCCCTTGACCAATCTCCTGTTGCTCCAGATGTTCGAAAATCTCTGGACTCAGTACGTATCTCCCCATAATCGCCAGGTTGGAAGGCGCTGTGCCTTGGGCAGGTTTCTCTACGAATCTGAGAACCTCTGTCAAACGGCCATCCGATTGTAACGGGTCCACAATGCCGTATCTGTCTGTTTGTTCAGCAAGTACGGTCTGTACGCCAACAATGGATTGTTGAACCTGATCATATTGATCAATCAGTTGTTTGGTGCATGGCACTTCCGATACGACGATATCATCTCCGAGCAACACGGCAAAAGGTTCGTCACCGATAAAGTTACGTGCACACCAGACAGCATGACCAAGTCCTTTGGCCTCTTTTTGTCTTATGTAGTGGATATCCACATTAGAAGATTTGCGGACCTCTTCAAGCAGGCCCAGTTTGCCTTTTTCCAACAAGTTGTGTTCCAGTTCAAAAGCGTTGTCGAAATGATCTTCAATCGCCCGCTTCCCTTTACCGGTTACGATGATGATGTCTTCAATTCCAGAGGCAATGGCTTCCTCAACGATATACTGTATAGTTGGTTTGTCCACAATAGGGAGCATTTCTTTGGGCATCGCTTTCGTGGCTGGCAAAAAACGAGTACCCAGTCCAGCTGCAGGAATGATTGCTTTTCTCACTTTTTTCATAAATACCACCCTATCCTCTTTTTTTTAGTTTGATAAAAGTTGAACCAGGGCATCTAACCCGTCCTCACGTCATACCTTTGACGATTAACGTCTAAGGTTCATTGAACCCACAGCATGACCGAGTGCCTACAGTGATAAAGGTGCAGTAGACATTACCTGTTTCTTCGGGAA
This sequence comes from Paenibacillus amylolyticus, assembly GCF_001570725.1. Classification (GTDB taxonomy): domain Bacteria; phylum Bacillota; class Bacilli; order Paenibacillales; family Paenibacillaceae; genus Paenibacillus; species Paenibacillus amylolyticus_A. The sequence continues at coordinate 188,775 of NZ_BCNV01000001.1, read as the reverse complement.
CATCAGATGGAAGTTTTACTTCTCTCCGTAGCCCACCGGAACTGCAGCGTTTTTGATATTATTCAAGATCGCGCCCAGAATTCGTGCATTCACATGTTCCAGAGCAGCCTTGGTCTTCTTGACCAATTCCTTCTTGACCTTGCCCGAGTTCACGACCAGCAGCACACCATCACACAACGAACTCACAATGAGTGCATCTGTTACTGCGAGCACCGGCGGTGTATCAAACATGATGACATCATATTGATCCTCTAACTCCTCAATCAGCTTGATCATCCGTTTGGAACCGATCATCTCGGATGGGTTCGGCGGAATTGGGCCAGACGTAAACAACTGAAGATTGTCGATATAACTTTCTCTGAGCACCTCATCCACACTGTACTGATTGGACAGCACGCTGCTGAGACCGACATGATTCGGTACGGAGAACACCTGATGCAAAGAAGGATTACGCAGATCCGCATCGATCAGTAGAACTTTCTTGCCTTCCTGAGCATAGGTCACCGCTAGGTTGCTGATGGTTGTGGTCTTTCCTTCGCCGGCTTCGGCCGAAGCCACCATAATTTTTTTGATATGACTGTCGATCGAAGAAAACTGGATGTTAGTCCGTAATTTACGGTATCCCTCCGAGATTTGAGATTTGGAGTTAAAATAGGTCACCAGACTGTTATTTTCATTGGTTAGCCGCGACATATTTGCCATCCCCCACTTTCTGTTGAGATACGTAATTTTTCGTATTTTTCAGATCATCTTTTTTCATTTTGGATATCACTGTAAGCACAGGAAGCCCCAGCTCTTTTTCCAGTTCGGTTTCGGATTTGAATGTATCGTCCAGATAGTCCAGCAGAAATACGAGCGCAATCGCAAGTACAAGACCAGCGAACAGGCTGACAATGATGCTTAATGTGGTTTTCATATTGATTGGAGGTACGTTACTATCCACTTTTGCTTCACTGAGGATAGCCACATTATCGATTTTCATGATCAGGGGGATTTGAGATTGGAACACGTTGGAGATGGCATTGACCGTTTTCGCGGCTTTTTCGTAGGTAGTCCCTTGTACAGTTATGCTCATCACTTGGGATTCGCTGGCTGTAGAGACGGAGGTGCTATTCATGAGCTGAGCAGAGGTTAAGCCCAAGTCCGGATACGTGGTAGCGACTTTATCCATAATGGCGGAAGATTTAATAATTTCTCTATACGAGTTAATGAGTTTGATGTTGGTTTGAATCATACTGAAATCCATCATCGCCTGACCTTGAACGGTGGAAGTCTGGTTCACAATCAGTTTGGAACTTGCCTCATAGATGGGCTGAGTGAAAAAAATGCTTTTGACCCCTGCACCCACACCGGCTATTAAAGCTATTGCAACAATCAACCACAGTTTCTTTTGTAAGAGTCGAAAATATCCTTTAAGTTCCACTTTCATTCCTCCTATACGTTGTGATCAAACCTATGTAACTACCAGATGGACAGCAGCCATTTGCGAGGTTTCCAGCGTTCTGTGACCAGGCTCGAATTCGATAGTATGTGAGATGCATTCTCTGCCAGCTTTTTGACGGCTTCGGCTCCGAATCGACGCTCGATGACTCGCTCTCCTTCACTTATGGCAAACGTCCTTTTGCACGTATCATGCGCATCTGATGAAATGAAATGAAACCCGTTTTCTTTGCAAAAATGAAAACACCACTGCCGAACTTTTCGACCGAAAAGCCCTGTGAAAGATTGAGCCGTGAGCTGACATAACCCACCTTGACTCAAATAATCAGCCAACAGCTTTGGCTTCTTCAAAATGACACGATTGCGTTCCGGATGAGCAATAATAGGGGTAATTCCCGCTATTCGTAATTCATGCAGTATCCTGGGGAACTGTGAGGGAATATGACCAAAGGGCAGTTCCAGCAACATGTAACGACTTCCGGCGAGTGTGCAGCACTTCCCTGCATATAAGTCTCCAATCAGGTTGTCATGCACCCTGATCTCCTGTCCGGGACGGATCTCCAGGCGAATATTACGTTTGCGAAGTTCTGCGTGAAGCAGGTTCACGGCCTGATTGACCACCATCGGTTCATTGTTGTATTGCCCGTTCAGGTGATGCGGAGTAGCAATAATGGAGGTAATTCCTGAGGCTGCCGCCTTCTCAGCCATCGCAACGGACTGCTCCATTCGAACAGGACCATCATCCAGACCGGATAATATGTGGCAGTGCATTTCAACCATATCCAAACTTCCTGAAATAGTATGATCCCCCTCGCCCTTTTATTCATTGCGCAAATGCTTTTGGTGTTAAAGAACTAATGCATAACGCTATGAAATATAGTAAAATGGCGTTAAGTGCATGTTTTATTCAGAAAATGTTAAGATTCGACCTGGAATTATATGGTGAAATCAATGTAATGATAGGGTTTTTGCAGGGCCCTTTGCTCTGTCGCCTTTTCATACTGAAAACGGGAAACCGCCTTAAACTGAACCTCAGTAAGCATTGCGTTTAACTGTCCAGTTATATATAGTTTCTGTTCGTGCTGAATATGCAAGTTTGAATGATACATTGTGAGCTCTCCGAAGGGCTGTTTCCATTGCAACCTTGCGTGAAGTCTTACACATACATGATGATCTTCAACATCCAAACCAATGAGCACTTCTGGTGATACTGGTAAGTTCAGGTCGCTCAGAAAGGTAATCGCTTGCGTGTCCATTCCAAGTAACAGAACGGGGCGTCTTTTGCGGTCTACCATTTTCCCATGAAACTCCTGAATGTACATATGGACATTTAATTTCATATCAGCCCATTCCTGAATTATTGAATTCATGGTTTCATTCCTTTAGAATGGATTAGCCTACATGGACTGCCTCTACTTCCTTCTCACAGGTATATGGTGGAGGCAACTAGGAGATACTTAAAATATTCCAAATGATACATTTTGTAACTCCATACGTCCAATTTACGATACAATACGTATCATGTCAAGCGGTATTTGGACATGGTTCTTTTGATTTACGACAATTTGAGATGTCCTTAGACAGACCTATTTACAAATGGAAATGGTTGAAGGAAACGCATGAGGAGTTACTCTTTTGCAGGAAAGCTGCCCTGATCAAAAACTTGGCTCAGGATTGTTTCAATATATATTTGATGTCGTTCAGGGGGAAATAGCTTATGAGTTACGGAAATCGCATTGCTGAATTAAGGGAACAGCGGGGACTTACTCAAGAAGAACTTGCGAGCTCCATTCATATTACAAGAGCTGCTCTCTCCCACTACGAGAAGAACCGACGTAAACCGGATTTCGAAGTGTTAACGAGACTTGCCGACATCTTCGACGTGTCCATTGATTATCTCATTGGACGTACGAAGCAAAGTGATGTCGTGATGGATGAAGACGTACGTGAATTCGTTGACACCCTGGAGTTATCGGACAAGGAAGTGCTGGAGCGCTTCGATCTGATGATTGATGGTAAGTCCTTAACGGAAGAAGAGGCACGTCGTTTTATTGCTTTTGTCCGAATGGAACGCAGCATGGACTAAACCCGAAAAGAGGACCCAGTTCCCGAGAGATGTACTCTCCGGCTGCTGGGCTTTTTTGGTGTCTTGAATTCCCTCCATTCCATGGTTGTCTATTGTGTCAAGGACGCTTGTTGTTGACGGAGGATACGAATTGGTTCCAACGCTCCGGGTCGATTCCGCATTGCAGTAAAACCTTCATGATGTCCATCTGGGTTGCTTCGACTTGTTTACCTGTCGGCTTACGATCGCCCCTGTTTGGATGCTTCATATTCATTCCGCTAACCTCTCTTATCTTTATACTTTCCCTGCACTCCAAAACTAGCCTTATTATACTTGAGAAACTTCCTCAATGTTGTCGTCTCATGGCGATAACGTTTTTTGAACGGGTTCTAATTTTGTCGAAAGCCAAATAGGAGCAATATGGTGCCATAATGGCAACCATATTGCTCCTATTATTCTTAATACAACCTGTTCATGCACTTACACTTGAAAAGGAAGTTATTAGCCTCCAGCACGTGCAAGTTCACGCATGTTCGCTTCAAATGCTGCGAGCAATGCCGCTTCTCCAGTCAAACCAGTCGCCTGAATCCGTTCAATCTGCTCTGTCATGCGTTTGAAGTCTTTCGGAATAACCCGAACGAACTGATTCACCGCATCTTGCCAGTTATCCAGAATGCGCTGACCAGCGGCACTTCCTGTGTTGGCAACATGACGTTGAATCATGCCTCGAAGATCTGCACTTTCAGCCACATCTTCGATACGCTCCAAAAGAACCATTTCCAGATTACAACGTTTCAGGAATGTGCCTTCCGGATCATATACGTAGGCAATACCTCCGGACATCCCTGCTGCAAAGTTACGACCTGTACCGCCGAGTACAACGACACGTCCACCCGTCATATACTCACAACCATGGTCGCCGACACCTTCAACGACGACTTTGGCGCCCGAGTTACGTACAGCGAATCGCTCACCCGCAATACCACGGATATATGCTTCACCACTTGTTGCTCCGTAAAGAGCCGTGTTCCCGATAATGATGTTGTCTTCCGCCTCGAACGTTGCTTTCGGAGAAGGCATCACGATCAGTTTACCTCCGGACAATCCTTTACCCACGTAGTCATTGGAGTCGCCTTCAACGGTTAAGGTCATGCCTTTAGGTACAAAGGCCCCAAAGCTTTGTCCGGCAGAGCCGACAAATTTGAATTTAACCGTGTCTTCCGGCAATCCTGCGAGTCCATATTTGCGTGTGATCTCACTACCCAAAATAGTACCTACAGCACGGTTAACGTTCGTAATTGGAAGTACCGCTTCAACCGGTTGACCGGATTCAATAGCAGACTGTGCCAGTGGCAGCAATTGCTGCATATCCAGCGTTTCTTCCAATTGGTGATTCTGATGCTGTGTACGGTAACGTGCAGAGCCTTCCGGCATTTCAGGCACGTGCAGCAATACAGACAGATCCACACCTTTTTTCTTCCAGTGATCTACGGCTTCTACCGTTTCGAGGCAATCTGTACGTCCGACCATTTCCTGAATGGTACGGAAACCAAGATCAGCCATGATCTCACGCACATCTTCAGCAACAAATCGCATGAAGTTAACCACGTGAGCCGGATCACCCATATAGTTTTTACGCAATTCCGGATTCTGTGTCGCTACACCAACTGGACAGGTATCCATCTGACAGACACGCATCATGATACAGCCAAGTGCAACGAGCGGTGCTGTAGAGAAACCATACTCTTCTGCTCCAAGCAAAGCTGCAATCGCCAGGTCACGTCCGTTCAGCATTTTGCCGTCTGTTTCGAGGACAACACGGTCACGCAGATTGTTCAGCATCAACGTTTGATGTGTCTCTGCAAGACCCAGTTCCCAAGGCATACCTGCGTGGCGAATCGAACCTTGCGGTGATGCACCTGTACCACCGTCATAACCGCTGACGAGGATAATATCGGCACGGCCTTTGGCTACACCAGCTGCGATGGTACCCACGCCTACTTCCGATACGAGCTTCACGTTGATCTCAGCACGCGGATTGGCATTTTTCAAGTCATAGATCAGCTCCGCCAGATCCTCAATCGAGTAGATATCGTGATGTGGTGGTGGTGAGATCAGACCTACGCCCGGTGTTGATCCACGAACTTCAGCAACCCAAGGATACACTTTACGTCCTGGCAGCTGTCCGCCTTCACCCGGTTTTGCTCCCTGTGCCATTTTGATCTGAATTTCGTCGGCGTTAACCAGGTAGTTGGATGTTACACCGAAACGTCCAGATGCAACCTGTTTGATCGCACTGCGACGGGAATCCCCGTTGCTATCTTTAATGAAGCGAGCCGGATCTTCTCCGCCTTCACCGGTATTGGATTTACCACCAACACGGTTCATAGCAATGGCAAGATCTTCATGCGCTTCTTTACTGATTGAACCGAAGGACATCGCACCCGTTTTGAAACGACGCATGATATCTTCAACAGATTCAACTTCTTCGAGTGGAATGGAAGCTCCAACCGGTTTCAGCTTCAGCATGGAGCGAATAGTCAACAGTTGATCATTCTCACCTTGTACAAGTTTGGAATATTTTTTATACAGCTTGTAATCCCCAGTACGTACTGCGTGTTGCAGGGTATGAATGGTTTGCGGATTGAACAGATGCTCTTCTCCGTCGTTACGCCATTGATAGTCCCCACCGGAATCCAATACTTTATCGTTACCGTCTTTTTCCGTAAAGGCACGGTTATGATGTGTCAACGCTTCGGCTGCCACTTCTTCCAACCCAATTCCGCCGATGCGGGAAGGTGTCCAGGTAAAGTAACGGTCAACGAAGTCCGATTTCAGACCCACTGCTTCGAAGATTTGAGCTCCGCGATACGATTGAATCGTAGAAATCCCCATTTTGGACAACACTTTCGTAACGCCTTTGGTAGCTGCTTTAATGTAGTTTTTCACTGCTTTCTCATGCGAGATACCCCGCAGCAACCCTTGCTGAATCATGTCATCCAACGTTTCAAAGGCCAGATAAGGGTTCACCGCACTTACACCGTAACCCAGCAGCAATGCGTAGTGGTGAATATCACGCGGCTCTGCGGATTCGAGCATAATGCTGACTTTTGTTCTGGTTCCCTGACGAATCAGATGGTGATGCAGACCTGCTACAGCAAGCAATGCAGGAATGGCCGCATTCTCTGCGTCTACACCGCGGTCAGACAGGATCAGGATGTTATGACCTTTGTCGATGACACGGTCTGCAGCTTCGAAGAGCAGTTCCATCGCTTTGCGAAGTCCTTCTGCTCCTTCTGCAGCGGTGAAGAAGATCGGAATTGTCATGGAGCGGAAGCCTGGGCGACGCACATGGCGAATCTTCGCAAAGTCTTCGTTGGACAATACCGGTGTATCCAGACGAATCTGGCGACAGCTCTCCGGTTCAGGGTTGAGCAAGTTACGCTCAGGACCAATCGTTGTTGCCGTAGACGTTACAATCTCTTCACGGATTGCATCGATTGGCGGGTTGGTTACCTGCGCAAACATCTGTTTAAAGTAGTTGTACAGACGCTGTGGACGATCCGACAGGACAGCTAGCGGTGCATCATAGCCCATCGAACCGGTAGCTTCCATACCTGTTGTTGCCATAGGCTCCAGGATTTTACGAAGCTCTTCAAATGTATAACCATATGCCAGCTGAAGCTGGGTCACGTTATCATGTTTTGGATCAGGCAGTTCCGGTGCTTCCGGCAACTCGCTCAGATCCATCAGATGCTCATCAAGCCAATCCTGATACGGATTCTCGGCTGCAATGATTGCTTTTACTTCCTCATCCGCAATGATGCGGCCTTGTTGTGTATCCACGAGCAACATCCGACCTGGACGCAGACGATCTTTGTACAGGATCTCTTCCGGCGCGATATCAAGTACCCCAACTTCAGAAGACAGGATAATGCGGTCATCCTTGGTTACATAATAACGAGCTGGACGCAAACCATTACGGTCGAGTGTTGCACCAATTTGCAAACCGTCTGTAAAGGCCATTGCTGCTGGCCCATCCCAAGGCTCCATCATCGTGCTGTGATACTCATAAAATGCCTTTTTGGCAGGGTCCATGCCCTCATCTGTGCTCCAAGGTTCAGGAACCATCATCATCGCCACGTTTGGCAAAGAACGTCCACTCAGATACAGGAACTCCAGCGTGTTATCGAACATGGCTGTATCTGAACCGTCCGGATTGATGACCGGTTTCACTTTGGCGATGTCGTTACCGAACAGCTCGCTCTCGAACAAGGACTGCCGTGCATGCATCCAGTTCACGTTACCACGCATCGTGTTGATCTCACCGTTGTGGATCATGAAGCGATACGGGTGGGCACGTTCCCAGCTTGGGAATGTGTTCGTACTGAAACGGGAATGCACGAGTGCAATAGCCGATTCAACAAGATCTTGCTGCAGATCCAGATAGAACTCTCCCACCTGTTCTGTTGTCAGCATGCCTTTATATACAATTTTGCGACAAGACAAGCTTGGCAGGTAGAACGAACCGCCTTCTGCTTCATCTGCCGAATAACGAATAGCCAGCTCAGCGCGTCTGCGAATGACATACAACTTACGCTCGAATCCAAGCTCATCCTTCACATCTGCAGATCTTCCAATGAACACCTGACGTACATAAGGTTTCGCTGCAAGTGCAGAACGGCCCAGCATTTCATCAAAAGTAGGAACATCCCGGAAACCCAGGAACGTCTGACCTTCTTCTTCAATAATCTTCTTAAGGCTCTCTTCATGTGCACTGCGAATGGCAGGGTCCTGTGAAAGGAACAACATCCCTACGCCATAGAATCCCTGTTCTGGCAATGCAAAACCAAGGCGTTCCGCTTCCTGTGCAAAATAGCGATGTGGAATCTGAATCAGGATACCTGCTCCGTCACCGGAATTCGGTTCACTTCCCTGTCCTCCACGATGCTCCATGTTACTAAGCATAGTCAGTGCCTGACTAACGATATCGTGTGAAGGTACTCCTTTGATGTTGGCAACAAAACCCATTCCGCATGCGTCTTTTTCGAACTGCGGGTCATACAGACCCTGTTTTGGAGGTAATCCGATGTGTCTCATGGAACGCAACCTTTCTATAATGAAGTATTTCGGAAAGATCAAGAACATAGGCAACAGGCAACAATGAAACGGGAGGAGCTGGCCTTTCGCTTGCGATAGAGCCTGCTAGATAGAAGAGGTGACAGCATGAGACTGTCAAAAACATATGCCTGCTATAGGGCAGAAGCCATTAAATGAGATGAGCTGATTCGGACGATCCGACAAACAGCATATATAAATCAACACGCAGCCGCTGGCACGGCTACTGATATGGAGCGACGTTTTTTGATATAGTTCTATTATTTTAACACCGACCTAACATCAGCGCAATTTAAACTTTTTAATACCTCTGATAAGAAATGTTTTGCAGTACAGCTTTACTGTAATGACGTTTAAATTCATCTCTTTTTCGAATAATTATACACTTTTTAAGCCAGAGTACAACTGAATTAAATTGCTGACAGAAGAAAATCGTTCCATATGTGGCCTGCGTTTAAGCATAATTCCACCAAATTGTCACCGCTTGATCCAGCGAATCTTTGCTTCTCTATGCATTTGTATACAAAATAGCCTGCAACCCCATTTTAGGGTCACAGGCTATTTGCACTATTTGACTACTATATTGCATAATTTCGCTACATGAAAATAAAGTTTTTTTTCGTAAATCTCTCCTGCTGAAGATCAGATTGGACTTATGCTGTCACAACTTGACTGGAATCAGCCCGTTCGACTTCCTTTTTCGGACGTCTGCCGTTCCAGAGGAAGTAGGCCAGCGTCAACACGATGGACACACCAGCATAGATGCTAAGAATTCCTGCCTGATGCCACATCACATCCAGATTGCCACTCGATACAACCGCCTTGAAGCCCATAATGCTGTGCGTCATTGGCAACCAAGGGCTAAATGCTTGAAGCCATGATGGAATCAGTTCTACAGGGAACGTACCTGCGCTAGCCGCAAGCTGGAAGACCAGCAGCAGAATGACAACATAACGTCCAGGCAGATCCAGCCAAGTTACAAGTGCCTGAACAATAAACATAAAGGTCAGGCCCGTAATAATGGTGAACAGATAGAACAGCCCTACGCTATGTGTCTCCAGTCCAAGACCGTATAACATGAAGCTTGCCACGATAACCGATTGAAAAATGCTTACGGAGCCAAATACCAGTGTCCGGCTAACAAAACGATTCCAGCCTGTTGCACCAGGTACGGACGTTTCCCGCATTTTCAATACAATCGTCGAAATCAGCGATCCCACGAACAAACCGATAGACAGGAAGAACGGTGTCAATCCTGTACCATAATTGCTCACGTTCTCAGCTGTGTTCTCCGAAGAGTTCACAGGTTCAGCGAACATGTTCACCACATCATCCGTTTTCTTAACTTCGGATGTTTTCTGTGCGGCATCATTCAACTTGGTTGCCAGTTCACTTGAGCCATCTTTCAACTCAGTAAGACCGTCAGCCAGTTTGCCTGCACCATCACCCAGTTGCTTGGAACCATCCGTTAGTGAACTAACGCCACCACTGAGTTTACCTACACCCGTTTGCAAAGCTGTCGTACCTGTACCCAGCTGCTTGGCACCATCTGCAAGCAATGTACCGCCACTTGCAGCATCGCCCAGTTTGCCACTGAACTGCTTCAGACCATCGGAGAGTTTCGCTCCTCCTTGACTAAGCTGTCCCGCACCAGCCAGCAATTGCTTTTGACCATCCACCAGCTGGTTCGCACCAGCCAGAAGTTGCTCCTGACCTCCATGAAGCTCGGCTGCACCCGCAGCCAGCTGCTGGTTACCCTGATGCAACTGATCTGCACCCTGTGCCAGCTTCTGCTCGCTCTCATGCAATTGTGCACTGCCATCAGCAACAGCTTCACTTGCTGCAAGCAGTTTCTGTACATCCGCATTTTCAGCCAGTTCTGGATTCGATGCAGCAAGCTGTTTCAATCCGGCGGCTACACCCTGTGCGCCATCAGCAACCTTGGAGCTGCCATCTACAGCCGATTGCAGGCCTGTTGCCAGTGTACCGCTGCCCTGAACAGCTGTTTGCAGACCATCAGACAGCTTCGCACTGCCCTGTTCGGACGATTGCAAGCCAGCCTGCAACTTGTTTGTGCCATCCAGTGAAGACTGGAGTCCAGTTTCCAACTTGGCGCTGCCATCCTTCAACTGATCGGCTCCGCTCTGAAGCTGACTTGATGCTGCTGCCTGAAGCTGTTGCAGACCGGAGACAAGATTCGATGTTCCAGATTCAAGCTTCGTCGCGCCCGTATGCAAAGCGTTGACGCCATCACTTAATGGAGAAAGTCCTTCCTGAAGTTCAAGCGTACCGGATGCGAGCTTAGCCAAGTTATCTTTGAGCTTCACGGCACCATCATCCAGTTTACCTGCACCCGTATTCAGTTCCCCTGCTCCGTCGCCTGCCTCCGCTAAACCATCGGATACCTCGGAGAACTTATCGAGCAATGTCTCTGCATAGGATTCCGTAACTTTGGCCGAGACCTTCGCTTTCAGATCCTTAATAGCAGTCTTACCGATCTGTGCACCGACAAAGCTGTAATTGCCATTGGGTTCATAGATCAGATCAGCCGGCTCGGGCTTGTCATCGAGCAACGTTGTTGCCTGAGATGAGAAGTTCTCCGGAATTGTAATTTGCATATAATATTTGTCATTACTCATGCCTTCTTTGGCTTGACTGGCACTGACAAAATCCCATTTGAAATCTGCATTTTTCTTCAGCTCATCTACCAGATCACTACCTACATGGAGGGATTTGCCCTCCAGCTCAGCACCTTTATCCAGATTGACAACGGCAACCGGCATCTCATCTACATGACCATACGGGTCCCAATAGGCCGCCAGATAAATGCCACTATACAGGATCGGTATAAACATAATTGCAATAACAGGGATCAACACCTTCGGGTTTCTCACGGCCGATCCCACATCCTTGAAAAACACGGATAAAGATTTCATGTCATTTTCTCCCCTTAATCTCTCTGCTCTGTGAGCAGGAATAACCATAATGAAATACAATGTCGCATTCCAGAAAATATACTGAAACACGCAATGACCACTTTCCTCAAACGGTCACTTTAGAGCAAAAAAACAACCTGTCTTCCGACAAGTCTCACTGCTTGATACGCGTAAAATCCTTATATTATAGTAGATTAAATTCGGATTACGTTACAGCAGCAATTCCTTCCATTAAGAAAAGGCGAAAGTAAGTCTTAATTTCCTCTTTGCTCAGCGGTTGATGTTGTTTGCTCCAGTCTGAGGTGAGCGCAATGTACAGGCGAATCATCATAAAAGCGACAACTTGTGGGTCACAATCCCGAATCTCTCCATTTTCTTTCGCTTTCTCAAGCTCCCGAGCCAAAAAATCGGAGATCACTTTCTCCACTTTGTCCAAACCTTCCTTGGCCTGAAGTGTACCAAAGTCCTTCAGTTCCTGAGATAACTTAACAAGCAGATCGTGATCACGACGAAACTCTAACAATGCATCCAGTACACGAAACAGATTATCGAAAAATGCACTTTCCTGATGTACTTCACGATGCGCAATGTTCTTCATTTCCTGAATCACTTCTACCAGGATCTGATCAAACAATTGTTCCTTATTCGTGAAAAACGTATAGATCGTTCCTTTGCCAACATTCGCAATCTTGGCAACCTGATCCATCGTCGTTGCTTTGTATCCAAACATGGCAAACGACTGGGCTGCTGCATGTATCACCTGCTGTCTCCTGTCAATCGGAGCCATCTAATCCCTCCTTTATTCTGATTCATTGTTCAAACGTTCCATATAAATGACCAAAAATACAATTCAGTCATTCGGTCAAAAACTACAATACCACCTTCGAAAACAGATTGCAACCCTAACATTTAAAAAATTGTGTTAATATTTTTTAACCTAAATGCAGTGGAAACTCCTTCTGTCGTCGTCTATAGTGTAAGATGACTCAAACAATACGCACATAAATGAAGTTAGGCTGTCTCAGAGTAAGATATATAGTGTAAATATTCATAGAAGAAACATGATTTTGCGTTTCAATGTATATTCATGTAGTAACGCAATCCCTAGCTAGAATAAACGATGAATATTTTAATCTTGAATTTAAACTTATGAATAAAGGTGAACTCATGCGAAAACCAAGAGTGCTCTTATTATCGGAAGGATTCGGTACCGGTCACACTCAGGCCGCTCATGCGCTGGCACATGGCATCAAAAAAGTCAGTCCACATGTTCACAGTCGTGTCATTGAACTAGGCAAATTTTTAAACCCAACGGTGGCTCCGCTAATCTTTTCTGCATATCGAAAGACATTGTCGGTTCAACCCAAACTGGTCAGCCTGTTGTACCGCACCCAGTACAACAAATCATTAAACGGCTTTACCAAACTGGCGTTACACCGAATTTTCTATACACAGACGGCGCAGGTTGTATCCCAGCTGAAACCGGATGCGGTGATCTGTACCCATCCTTTTCCAAATGCAGTGATCTCCCGGCTCAAGCGCCAGGGTCTCAATATTCCACTCTATACCGTCGTGACGGATTATGATGTGCATGGAACATGGATTAATCCGGAAGTGAACAAATATCTGGTCTCTACCCCTCAGGTCAAAGCATTGCTTGAGATCCGGGGTGTCGATCCCTCTCACATTCAAATCACAGGAATTCCTGTGCATCCGGACTTCTGGGAAGCAGGCGACAAGGTGAAGCTGCGAGAAGAGATGGGGCTTCAGAACATGCCTACCGCGCTTCTCATGGGTGGAGGCTGGGGACTTTCTTTTGATGAGGATCATATGAAAGCTCTCACGTCCTGGGCAGATCGTGTGCAAATGGTCTTCTGTCTTGGAAGCAACGAGAAAATGATCGCGAAAATGAAGGAAATGCCTTGCTTTCAACACCCTAATATTCGCATCCTGGGATACACGCGGGAAGTAAGCAAACTGATGGATGTATCCGATGTGCTGATCACGAAGCCAGGTGGCATGACATGCACTGAAGCGCTAGCCAAGGGTCTACCGATGCTGTTCATCCCTCCGCTGGCAGGTCAAGAGGAAGAGAACTGTGAATACTTTGTACAAGCCGGATACGGTCAGGTCATTCACTCTGCCGACGTAATCACCAATCGTTTTAGACAATTATGCGAGCAGGCATCCTCTCAAGCTGAAAGCCCGATGAACGTAGCCCTTAATTCAGGTAATCGTTCAGCCTATGATCCAACGTGTTGTGCACAAGCTGTCCATGACTTATTATTCCCGACAACATCCGAAGTCACAACAACGCCCGTGGAGCGCTTCACAGCCGGAATTGCTGCCACGTCCTTGTCAGGTACCAGAATGCCATTCTGATGCCTCTATGGACCTATAGAACAGCTCTCACGAGGTGTTATAGGGGACAAGACAAATACTCCTTATATACAAAGAAGGTTCCCTTCCGTCATTTTGGAAGGGAACCTTCTTTTATTTTCGCTAAATCCACCGTATGATTTGGCAGAAAAAAGGGTAATTTAGAGTATAACGATATTTAAGAATAACGAAATAAAACTACGATTCAGGCTTTTTGAAGGGCCGTGTGACGCACACACAGTTAACTACCCTGCCTGTTTGCAGAATTTACGGGTCGATTACTTGTAAAAAGTATGATGACCGATCGTTTTTACTTTTTTCTTCGAGCGGGCAACTGTCAGATCGTCAGCAAGCGTCAATGACAAGAAATAATACGTATCATCGGCAACTTCCTTCTTCCCATTCAGTGCAGCATTGACTGCTTTGATACTGTCCTCATTGGGAACCACACGTTTCAAACGTCCGTTCGCTACAGGACTGAACTGGGATTTCTGATGGATGACCTTGTAAATGGTATCGGGAAAATTGGCTGACCGCAGCCGGTTTAAGACAACATTGGCAACTGCCACCTTGCCTTCGTACGGTTCACCTTCTGCTTCTGCCATGACGATTTTTTGCAGCAGATGCAGTTCTTTATCGGACACACTGTATGACCAGGTTGCAAGTTTCGAGTCTTCCTGGTTCAAAAGTTCGGTCCGCGTAAAGTATAGTTTTTGGGGGGGAGTTGTTACAGCAGCTACCGCTTTGGCACGTTCCACTTTGGCCAATTTCAGTGCAGCTTCTTTTTTGGCTTTGGCCGCAGCTACAGCTCTAGCTTTGTTCTTGGCCTTGGCTTCTTGCAATTCCTGCTCTTCTTGAGTAGTCGTAAGCCAGTTCTTCGCTGGCAGAGTTTCAGTCCACGCTACGGTTTGGGCAGACAGATTAGAGGACAGACTTGTCCCATCTTCCATCATACGCCTCTCTTCTTGCGTAGATGATTGGTTATTTTGCACAGAAGCCGCAAGTTCGGTCATCTGTTTACTATCACTAGCTTCATTCCACTTCCCCGTCGCCTGAACGACATTTACCCCCACTATACATACAAGCAGCACTGATAACATCGGTGCTACCCAACGATTCTTGCTTATAATGTTCATTCGAAGATTCCTCCTGTCGAAACAATTCCCTAATCTAAGTAACCCAAAAAAAAGAATTTGAATAACGATGGCTAATATTACATAGGGATAAACGTAATGTCAATGTGATTTTATGGCATAAAAATGATTTTCAGGAAAAAGAGAACGTATCCACGACCTCATACATTGGCGATTGCCCAAGCCTTGTTACATAAAGTACAACGTCCTCTACCATCCATGAATTAGCACCTGTGGAATGTTCCGGAAGCACTCCGGATACCCCTTTATTCTCATTACCTGGAAGCTGCCCCAGAAACTTTCTGGCGATTGTAATGTGCGGAGCAAATGGTCTTAATTCAGCTTCATACCCAAGGGTTGAAGTAGCCTTCACGATCTCTTTTTGTAATGTAAGCAATGGATTCACCTCTCCGCTAACACCTTTCCAGAGCACTTTAGGGGCTTCTTCAAGCCCAAATGTGCCCCAGCCCGATAGCTGAAGTTCGAAAGCCTGGAATCCGGCTGCTGCTGAGCGTAATGCTTTTCGCAGATGTCCAATGTCACTAACGAAGGTGTCCCCCAGAAATTGCAAGGTTATATGAAAATCTCTATGATCTGTCCATTTACGAAAATCAAGCTTGTTCTGTACAAGCCTCGCATCCATCTGAAGAGACTGCTGAACAGCTACAGGAAGACGAATCGCTACAAACAATCTTTCCCGCCGGGATGCATGATCCTGATATGATTGGTTATTCATTGCATACACCTCTCTAAAGTTCGCTCTATTATTTCATAACTATACATATTGTTTCAAGTTGGGTAAGTATAGAGTGACACAAAGATCAGATTTTGCAAATAAGGCTAGATTCCTGCATTTTCCACCGTAATGCACATCCAACATCAAATCTGATACACTTCAATTATCAAACTCATCAAACTATATATCTCAGGAGGACCACACATTATGGGTAAAATTGTATGTTTTCCATCTCTATCCGAAGAACAGCAACAACGCATTCAGAATGCTGCGCCGGGATACACCCTGAAATTTGGAAAAGCCAAGGAATTGGACCCCGCTGAGTTGAAAGAGGCTGAGATTATTTTCGGCTGGTCACCACTCGTCACTGAACATGCTCTGAAACAGGACAGCCTGCTGAAGTGGGTCCAGGTCTGGTCCGCAGGTGTGGACAGTCTCCCCTTCGCCGATTTGCAACAAAAGAATGTTCAGGTCACCAGTGCAAATGGAGTCCATGCGATTCCAATCACCGAAATCATTCTGGGCATGATGTTATCCCACAGTCGCTGGCTGAGACAAGCCATGTTGCATCAACAACAGTCCGAATGGAAAGCTCCTGCCAAGCCTTTGCCGGAACTGCATGGCAAAACAGCGGTCATCGTTGGTGTGGGTGAGATCGGAACCGAAACAGCCCGCGTCCTCAAAGCACTCGGCATGCGCACAATCGGAGTTCGCCGCTCAGGTAAGGATGTCCCCAATGTGGATCAAATGTACGACATGACCGGTTTACATGAAGCCTTGAGCCAGGGCGATTATGTAATTAACATTTTACCGCTAACTGATGAAACCAAACATATATATGATCAAACTGCATTTGAGCAGTTCCGATCCGGTGCCTGCTTCGTCAATGTGGGCCGTGGCCCCAGTGTGAAAACAGAAGCCTTGCTGAATGCACTCCAAAACGGCAAGGTTGCCTTCGCCGCACTGGACGTGTTCGAAGAAGAACCCCTTCCGGCAGACCACCCGCTGTGGGGCATGAATAACGTGTTAATTACGCCTCATATCGCAGGAAGTACAGAGCAATACGCAGATCGGGCAGTCGATATTTTCGTCAAAAATTTGGAAGCTTATGTCGCTGGCGACACCCTGCCGGTGAACCTTGTGGATTATAGTCATAAATATTAACACAAACACCCGTTCCCATGCAATATTGTGCAAATCAGATCAACGATATACATTGAACTAAAAAGATTTAGACTTACAACTCCGATGACAGAACAACCTTCCGATCACTGTTATTCCCAGATTTTTTGATTCACTTTTATAAAAGTGAAAATCTGTGAATAAAGGCGAAGAGTATGCTTCCGATGCAGCTTCCTTACAGAAATTTTTAGCTCTGCTTCTTCAGTTTTTTCTGTCCTCTCGTTCTCGTCTAAACAGTTAGTTCAATGGATATTGTAAGCAATAAAAAAACTCTACCTCTGGAAATTTCCTCAGAGGTAGAGTTTTTGTTTTTTTGTGCTTACATACACAGCCAAATATGACGTATAAACGTGCCTTTGTTTACTGTTCGATACTCTTTTACCGTCCAACCCGCTTCCAACAAGTGCTCTTCTACCCACTCTGTGGAAACAATCACTGCCCGTTTTGCCAATCTGCGCAAGCTCTCCAACATGGCTCGTTGCTCAGCATCCGGAAGTACAGAGCAGAGATTATAGGGCATGTCCAGAATTGCTGCATCATACAAACCTTCCAGTTCATTCATGTCTCCCAGTGTGATTCGATCCGAATCATATCCATAATGCGGCAGATTGATACGTGCACCTCGGACAGCCAGAGGATTCAGATCGTTACCTTTAGCATCAATTCCCATGGATAAAGCTTCAATTACAACTGTTCCCATGCCACAGCAGGGATCAAGCAACCGGTGATTTTCCACCTTCGGAATAGCAATATTAACCAGCGCTCTGGCAAGCGTGATGCCAAATCCAGTGGAGTAGTTTTGCGGCTTCTGTCTATGAATTTGCCAAGATCGATCCGCTTCTGTCCACTGGCCCAAGATCCATTTTTCTCCTGTTCGGATTAGGCCGAAAGTCACCTTAGGTTGCTTCATCTGCGCTTTGCCTTTAATGCACATGCCGACTTCTTTTTCCAGTTGACGGGACTGTGCATAATCAGGTGCATGATCGCCTTCTTTCAGACAAACTACCTTAAATGTATCTCCTGGCAACAACTGGATATTTTTAGCAAGAGGTAGCAGATCCGTCACAGTGTTCCCTTCACCGATCACGTCCAGTCTGCCATGGATAAAGGGGCTACGTCCAGGTGGAATACATCGTTCAGACCGCACATACAAGCCCCCATCTAAGCGGATATCCGAACTCGGTTCGAGCAATGTGTTCAGCTCCAGCATGCACAATTCGCGCTCGTTCTCATGACAAGCAAAGGTATAGAGGTATTTCCCAGAAACAGGGTGAACACCATGTGATTCATCAGGCAAAGTTATCCTCTCCTTCCTTCAAAACTCATGTTTTCTTCTATATAAATACTAGCCTATTAAAGACATAGCGAATATCGGCTGTTACGTTAGCTTCAGGTAGTCATTGTATACAATGTCAGGCTCCTAGACAACTATCATTTCCTTGCACGTATCTAATAGTTAGAAAAAAATAAGGCATTCCCATTATTCGGGAACACCTTATTTTATTTGAGATTAGAACTATAGAAATGGATTCGTTTTTGTCAGCTTACGTTACAGGAAACAGGCTCAAAATCGTGCTGAATTTCCACCAATCGTCGCCTGTATGAGTCCAGTTTCTTCTATTAAAAGAAGAAGGTTATATTTTTAATTTTTCAATGGATGTAAGCAGATCTTCAGACAATTCTTTCAGACTTTGAATATTGCCGCTAATCGTTTCCATGGAACTAACCTGCTCTTCTGCCGATGCCGAAACTTCCTCCACACTGGCTGCCGATTGTTCCGAAACAGCGGAAATCTGCTGACTGAAATCATTCATGCGTCCGCTTGCTTCCTGCATGCCTGCGAGACCATCCGTCATGGTGCCGATAACACCAACCATTCCTTCCACCGATTCATTAATTGTACGGAACAGTTGACCCGAAGCAAGTACATGTTCCTGACCCAGTTCGGTCTCCTGAACGCCCGTGCGCAATTCTGCAACTACCCCTTGTGAATCCTGTTGAATATCCTCGGTAATCGCCGTAATCTCTTCCACTGAAGTCTGCACAGCCTCAGATAACTTCCGTACTTCTGATGCCACTACGGCGAATCCGCGTCCACTCTCTCCCGCACGCGCTGCCTCAATGGAGGCATTCAATGCCAGCAGGTTGGTTTGGCGTGCAATGTCGTGAATGACCTGAACCAGCTTGGAAATATCTTCATTTTTACGATTTAACCGTTCCATCTTGCTCATGGAAGCCGAGACCGAACCGGAAATCTGTTGCATCTGCTGCACCGACTGTTCCATCGCCTTGCGACCATTCAGCCCTTGCTCCAGTACACGATCGGACATGGCGCGCAGCTGGCTGCCTTGTTCCGTATGCTTCTGGATGTGATCATTCAAAGCTTCAACCGTACGTGCGGATTCCACGGCCGTCTCTGCCTGGCTTTCCGCCGCCTTGGCTGACTCTTCCATTGTCACAGCAATTTGCTGACTACCAATCTTAACCTCTTCCGAAGAGATTGCCAGTTCACCGCTCTGTCGATTGACAGCTTCCGCAATTCGTCTGACGCTCAGCACCATGGAAGTCAGGTTACCTTTCATGTCATTCACCGCTTTGGCCAGAACACCGACTTCATCCTCATGTTTGGTATGTATATCCTGAACATTCAATTGGCCTTCTGCAATCAGTTTCACCGCACTAATGACACGTAGCAGCGGTTTTACGACCTGTGAACGAATAATCGGAATACTGATCGCTGTAATAACAATCATGATGAGAACTCCAAAAATGATGAACAATCTGCCATCCTGCACAGATCTGATCGTTTGAGCGGCAGCAAGATTGGACTGTTCCTGATTGTATTCCACAAGATAATCCAGATCGACTTGCATCGCGTCAAAGGAATCAGCACCTTTTTCCGATACTTCCTTCGCCAGCTGTGTCTGCCCCTCATCACTCAGCTTGATCGATTGCGTATTAATCTTGAGATATGCTTCCCATTTATTCTTAAACGCAGTCCAGTGTTCGAGTTCATCCGGAGACTTCTCCTGCTGATCATAGATTTTAATCGCCTGCGTCGTTTCACGAATATACTTGGTACGCTCTTCTGACAAGAATGCCTTGTCCGATTCATCCGCGTCAAAGTGACGATAACTTAGTGACAGGACATGCTCTGTGGTATAGTTTAACCGGTTAATTTGCTGGATTGATGGCATCCAATTGTTCGTAATTTCGTTGGTGTTGGATTCAATAGAATTCATCCGGGTGACAATCGTGACACTCAAAACAATTAAACAGAGGATTAACAAGTAGAACGCGATGCTGATACGCAGACCGATACTCTTGATCTTGAATCTGCTGAACATATGATTTCCCCCTTGACCTCTTCGGCCATCCCGAATTCAGGTGTTTTGTCATTGTTTTTCCCTTCTTTTGACCTCTTGTCAAAAGCACTTATCTATATTATATCGATAGGAAAATAGACGTAAAGTATTATAACATTATTTTGTTAGAGAGATGCTTTATTTTGTAAAAGATTGTTGAATTTTAACAACGTCCAAAAAAAAGCTGCAGCATACGGCAATTTCCCGATCTGCAGCTCTTCAGTTTGTTCGGATTCATGCTTCAGCCAACAATCGGTAAGAATCCAATCTTCGCTCGTAATCGGGCCCAGCCGTAACCAGCAGCATACGCTCCGTATCCAGTCTACGGCTCACTTGTTGTAATTGACTCCATACCTGCTCAGGTGTACCTGCGTAGTGTCGAACCGCTTCGTTATGGTCATCAACGCCTGTATCATTCGTGTTCGAGGCCGAGACCGTATCGGAATTCTGCTCAGGTGAACGTTCTTTTCCATCCGCCCTGCGTCTCTCCGCCATGTCACGACTCCAAGCCAAAGCATCCGTCTCTGACTCGGCACACAATACACTAACAGCCACCATAACCTCCGGCTCCTTCATGGCTGCACTGGGTATGAACCCTTCACGGTACCGCTTTACAGCCTCTGTACCATCGGTATCACTCATGAATTGACCAAAGACATATCCCATGCCAAACTGTGCAGCAAACTCTGCGCTCTTCACATTTGTCCCCAGCATCCAGAGCGATAAAGGAACCTTTGGAATCGGACGAGCTGTCACGGGATGATCCTCGTACATGTAGCGGTCTTCAAGCAGTTCCGTCAGTGCTGTGAGCGATTCAGGCAGCTTGGACACATGTTGCAAGTAATTGCCACTGAGTGCCATCGTCGCATGAGGTCCACCGCCAGGAGCACGTCCGAGCCCCAGCTCAACACGCCCCGGGTAGAGCGCAGCAAGCAGACGGAACGACTCCGCCACCTTGAGCGGGCTGTAATGCGGCAACAGGACCGCACCGGAGCCAAGTTGAATCGTTGTTGTCCTTGCTCCGATGTGGGACAGAAGCACTTCGGGAGAAGCTGATGCGAGTTCAGCCATATCGTGATGCTCTGACGTCCAGTATCGGGCGTATCCCCACGCCTCAGCATGTTGCGCAAGTGTCACCGATTGTTGAAGCGCCTGTTCCGCTGTGGCATCATTTAACCTTGGAACAAGGTCAAGTACGCCCAGACTGAACGTCTCACTCATTCTCGTAGCCAAGCGTCTCATCTCCCTTTATCTTGGTTAACTCTAATCCAGATCGTAGATGGAACCCACCTTCAGACCGTAGAGTTCATTGTATATTTTCTCGGCAAATGCATCCGTCATTCCTGCAATATAATCGATCACCATGTGTTCCCAAGTCCAGATCGGCTGGGCTTTGGCTTGATCCTTCTCATACCGTTGCAGCCAGTCAGATGGAATAATGGATTTGGACGTTTCCGGATCAAGGAATGCATCCCATAACCGCTTAATCATCCATTCACTACGCTTCTGCAACCGCTGGACACGCAGATCACGAATCATGGTCACCCAGGCAAAGCTCTTGAGCACACTCACCGTACGCAGCATGTCGAGGTCTTCAGCCCCTTCACGGACAAAGGTTACCTTCTTCCAGTCACCGTCGTCAATAACGCCCAGACTGCCTACAAAAAAGCTCACCCAGTAGGCTTTCACCTCACGGCGGGTACGTGAGTAATCATGCTCGCAGAACGGCATCTTCTCATTCCAGATGCGCAGGAACGAAGCGAGGACATCTTCTACCTTTTGCCCAATGGCTTCTCGAGTCCACCCGTTCCAGAACAGATCCTCCAGCGTCGTAATCTTATCCACAATCAATCGATTCACATGCGGATCTTGCAGGAAATGCTCATGTACTTCAATTTTGCCTGCTTTGATGCCATCCTCCAGGTCATGCGAGGAGTACGCGATATCGTCGCAAAGGTCCATCAGCTGTGCTTCCAACGTCTTCTTGCCTGCCGGCACGTTCCAGCGATCACGGATCTCACGAATATATTGCCACTCATGATGATACATGCCTTTCTTGCTCTCCGTGCCAGGGTACGGATATTTGTTAATTCCCAGCAATACTGCATCAGACAGGTTCAGCCCGTCGATATCTTCACGTTTCTCCAAGTGCATAATGAGACGGAAGTTGTGCGCATTGCCTTCAAAATGCTCGTATTTTCGCTTAAGCTCTGCACGCACCTCGGACTCCACCTTGGGAACTTTGGCGCCGCGGCTTTTCTTCATAATTTTCTTAGCCTCGGTATTGATCAGGTCATCGAGAATGCCGTCCAATACTTCTTCACCTTTATGTCCAAAAGGCGGATGACCGAAGTCATGTGCGATTGCAGCGCACTCCACCACTTCTGAATCAATAATAAGGCCGGGGTTGTCCGCGCGGTCCCAGTCCACCTCGGGAAAACGGCGAATTAGACTTCGGGCAGCCTCTCGCGCAATCTGTGCCACCTCCAGGGAATGGGTCAAGCGAGTACGATAATAATCACCCGTTCCTGCGCCAAACACCTGCGATTTTCCCTGTAACCGACGGAAGGTCGGTGAATGAATGAGTCTGGAATAGTCCCGTTCGTACGCCGCACGAGATCCATCTAATTTGGTTAATTCGGGATATTGTCTATGTTCTCTCAGATCGTTCCATTGCATGGGGATCACTCCTAGCCGACTGTCTCTATTTTGAGTGATTATACACAACATCTGTGGTTTCGAAAAGTAAAACCTGTCTGTGATTGTCATCTCTTCTTACATCATCTTGTGATGAACAGTCATCTTCTCTTATTATACCCTGCCAGACTATCATCCGTGCATCTAAATGATAATGATTCATATTGAACTCACACTATCGTGACTTATGACAAAAAAAGTGCCTTATACAGCTTACGTGGCCGTTCCGGTTACGGATCGTTCTTATGATCGCTGTTATTCCCAAATTTCTTTGATTCCCTTTAAATAGGGAGAAATTCGGGAATAAAGGCGAACGCTTCGCTTCTTCAGAATCGATTCCGTCCCCTTCACTACTTTGCTGTTTGATTCACTCCCAATTTAGATGACATCATATTCCCTATAAAGGAGGAATTCTTCAAAACTTTGAAAGAATAAAAATCCCATTACAATGTTCATCCACCACTACAATGATAGTCTGCCTCCCCCGCTCCCACCCCGTTGTGGGTAAAAACAAAAAAACCGACAGGACGGAAACGCCCTGTCGGGATGGAGATGGTGAATTCAATGGAACATTCCATTACTTTTGATTAAGCGCACCGTTATTACATCACTGCGATTGCGTAAGTTTACACCATAACCTTGCAGATATCGTTGGTGAACTCTACTGGATCTTGAATTGGCAGTCCCTCGATCAGCAATGCTTGATGATACAGCAGGCTTGTGTAGAGGTTCAGTTTTTCCTGATCCTGCGCGAAAGCATCTTGCAGTGATTTGAAGACATCGTGATTCACGTTGATTTCCAGCACTTTGTCAGCCTGTACGTTTTCACTGTTCGGCATAGCTTTCAGGATTTTCTCCATTTCAATCGTCAGCTCACCTTCGGTGGACAAACATACCGGGTGGCTTCTGAGACGCTTGGAAGCTTTAACCGCTTTGACTTTACCGGCCAATTGAGCTTGCATCGCTTCAAACAACTCTTTGTTGTCATTGTCCTGAGCGTCCGTTTCTTCTTTGTCCGCGCTATCTTCGATACCCAGGTCACCACTGGAGATGGATTTGAATTCTTTCTCCTTGTAGTTCGTGATCATCTTGATTGCGAACTCGTCGATGTCATCGGTAAAGTACAATACTTCGTACCCTTTTTCAAGAACACCTTCGATCTGTGGCAGCTTCTCAATACGGCTAATGGACTCACCGGATGCATAGTAGATGTACTTCTGATCTTCCGGCATTCTGGAGACGTATTCGTCCAGGCTCACGAGTTTGCTCTCTTTGGAAGACGTGAACAACAGCAGATCCTGCAAGGTATCCTTGTTCACACCATAGTCGCTGTATACGCCATATTTCAATTGACGGCCAAACGCTTGGTAGAACTTCTCGTAGTTCTCACGCTCATCCTTCAGCAGGCTTTGCAGTTGACTCTTGATTTTGTTCTTAATGTTCTTCGCGATCAGGCTAAGCTGACGGTCATGTTGCAACATCTCACGGGAGATGTTCAGGGAAAGATCTTCGGAATCCACCATACCTTTGACAAATCCGAAGTAGTCTGGCAACAGATCTCCGCATTTATCCATGATCAATACACCGTTGGAGTAGAGTTCAAGGCCTTTTTCATACTCTTTGGTATAGTAGTCAAACGGCGTGTTCTCTGGGATGAACAGGATCGCATTGTATACTACTGCGCCATCTGCGCTGATGTGCAGGTGTTTGAGCGGTTTGTCAAAACCGTAGCGTTTTTCCATATAGAAGTTCGTATAGTCTTCTTCGGTCAGTTCGCTTTTATTTTTACGCCAGATCGGCACCATGCTGTTCACGGTTTGTTCTTCTTGGTATTCCTCAAACTCATTCTCCGTGCCCTCTTTTGGACGTTGACCCGTTACATCCATCTTGATCGGGTAGCGAATGAAGTCGGAGTATTTCTTGATGATGGATCTCAGGCGGTACTCTTCCAAAAATTCGTCATACGAATCTTCTTCGGTATTTTCTTTGATCGTCAGGACGATCTCTGTACCTACAGAATCCTTCTCAGCTGGTGTAATGGTGTAACCATCCGCGCCTTCGGACTCCCATTTCCAAGCCTCGTCGCTGCCCAGCGTTTTACTTGTTACTGTCAGCTTGTCCGCCACCATGAATGCCGAGTAGAAACCAACCCCGAATTGTCCGATGATGTTATGGCCGTCTTTAGCTTCATTTTCCTTCTTGAACGCCAGGGAACCACTCTTCGCGATAACCCCCAGATTGTTCTCCAATTCTTCCTGCGTCATCCCGATTCCGGTATCCGTCAGTGTGAGCGTGCGGTTTTCTTTGTCGATCGTGAGCTTGATGAAGTAGTCCTCTTTGTTGAAAACGAGCGCATCGTCCGTAAGTGCTCTGTAATAAATTTTATCAATGGCGTCACTGGAGTTGGAGATCAATTCTCTCAAAAAGATTTCTCTTTGGGTGTAAATGGAGTTGATCATCATATCCAGCAAACGTTTGGATTCTGCCTGGAATTCTTTTTTAGCCATGAGTGGTTGGACTCCTTTCAAATTGGATATCGAATGATTGGATTGAAAATAGAAAGTAAATCCTGAGTTTTTCATGCAAAACGCTACAATGCTAGAAAACATTCAAATCGCTTGTTCCGCTAATTATGGGATTCCCTTCTCAAACTCAGCACTTCAGTTATTGTCGTTCTCTAATGGCCGTTCCGGTTACGGATCGTTCTTTTGATCGCTGTTATTCCCAAATTTCTTTGATTCCCTAGAAAATAGGTAGAAATTCGGGAATAAGGGCGAACGCTTCGCTTCTACAGAATCGATTCCGTCCCCTTCACTACCGAGGTGTTCCGACAAATAACTTAATGATGCTGAGACATTTTTAAATGGGAAACTCCATGAGCAGAAGATACATTTCGATTTCAGAAAAACTTTTCTAGCCACTTCACGCGCATGTCATATCCCAAGGTGAACTTTATCTATTATCAAAAACAGAATCATTCCATATGTAGTCGTGTAGTAAAAACATCATCTGTTAGCACTCTAATGATCGGAGTGCTAAACCCTTCCTTTTATATAACATATGGGAAAATTGGGTGTCAATACGAAGGCGGTTATTTTAACAAAAAGATCGAATAACCTTTTCGTTTTGGAACATGTCTCCATATTTAACGTAATCACGCTAGTAAAACAAAAGCCGACTCGAACCAAAGTTCGAACCGGCATGGGAAAGACATTTACGGTTAGAGTTAGAGTTAGCGTTAGAAACTACTACTTTTTCGCCATTTTCGGATCAAGGGTATCGCGCAGGCCATCGCCCATTAGGTTGAAGCCGAGAACGGTCAACATGATGGAAACGCCGGGGAAGATTAGTGTCCACGGTGCTTTTTGTATAAACTGACGGGAGTCCGACAGCATTTTACCCCATTCCGGGTCGGGTGGTTGCGCGCCCATGCCCAGAAATCCAAGTGCAGCGGCCTCGATGATCGCCGTCCCAATTCCGAGTGTACCCTGCACAATCAGCGGAGTGAGGCTGTTGGGCAAGATATGACGAAACAAGATTCGCCCGTTACCAACTCCTAGTGTCCGTGCCGACGTAATGAATTCCTCCTGTCTCAAGCTGAGTACCCGAGAACGCACCAATCTTCCGTAGGTCGGGATGTTCACGATGGCGATGGCGAGCAGTGCATTTTGCAACGACGGGCCCAATATCGCTACAATCGCGATGGCCAGCAATATCCCCGGAAAGGCAAGCAAGATATCAAATAAACGCGAGATGAGCATGTCCGCCCATTTTCCATAAAATCCGGCAATCAGACCAAGCAACGTACCCGCAATAATGGAACCAATGACGGAGAAGAAGCCCACCCACAGTGAAATACGCGCTCCATGCAGCACTCGGGAAAATACATCACGCCCCAGATCATCGGTACCAAACCAATGCTCTGCCGAAGGGGCCTGAAGCCGATCCACCAGCACCTGTTCCTTATAATCGTAAGGTGCAATGTATGGCGCGAGGAAGGCCAACAGGATAAAAAATACGATAATGATCAAGCCTGCAAGCGCAAGCCGATTTTTCCGGAACGTTCTCCACGCTTCCCGCCACGGACCGGCTGTGCTCGCTGTTGCAGCATCAATGGATGGTCCGGTATTGGTCGATAATTTGGCCATACGGCGTCTCCTTTCCTGGATATGATTGAATGATGAATTCCCTATTTATAACTAATTCGAGGATCAAACACGGCATAGAGTAAGTCCACAATTAGATTGATCACCACGAAAAAGAACGCTACGATCAGAATGCCACTCTGGATCACCGGATAGTCCCGCGAACTAATCGCTTCATATATATAGCGTCCCACGCCCGGCCAGGCAAAGATCGTTTCGGTCAACACCGCACCCCCGAGCAACGATCCGGTCTGGATACCGATAACCGTAAGCACGGGAATAAACGCATTTTTGAGCGCATGTCCATATACGACAAAAAACGGACCCAGTCCCTTCGCCTTCGCTGTACGAATGTAATCGGAACTCATCACTTCCAGCATGCTGGAGCGGGTCATCCGGGCAATAACGGCCATCGGAATCGTACCCAGTGCAACACTTGGCAGAATCAAATGTTTCGTTACGGTCCACAACTGATTCCATTGTCCGGCAATCATCGTATCCAGCACATACAAGCCCGTAATGGCTTCCACCGGATCACGTGCGTTCATGCGCCCAATGGATGGTAGCCACTGCAACTTGTTCGCGAACAACCATTGTTCCATCAAACCGAGCCAAAAGATTGGCATGGATACCCCCACCAAAGCAATGACCATACAGCAATAATCAAACCAAGAGTTATGCTTCCATGCACTGACAATACCGGCATTCACCCCAATAATGACAGCAAACAACATACTGGCCATCGTTAATTCAAGGGTTGCTGTCAGATAAGGCACAATTTCCTGGGCAATAGGCACCTTGGTGCGGATTGATGTTCCCAGATCACCTTTGAGCAAATCACCCAAGTAGGCGAAATATTGCTGGAACCAGGGTTTATCCAGTCCGAGCTGGTCACGAAGGGCCTGCTTGGATTGTTCGGTTGCCTTTTGCCCAAGTATGGTCTCAGCCGGGTCACCCGGAATGGCGTGGATGATGGAAAAGACGATCAAAGTCATGCCCAGCAGCACGGGCAGCAACACAAGCACACGTTTGACAATATAGCTATTCAATCCTGTTCACCTGCCTTCGACATATCGTGCAAAAATAAAAAGCGCCGGCAGACGCGCATGCTTTGGATAGTTACGTCCGGATGTGGGTTCTGCCAAGCATTGCGTCTCACCAGCGCTTTGTAAGAAAGAATAATTAATGCGTTAGGTTCATATTCAGATACAGATAGGGATAGAGATAGAAATTCAGTTTACCTCTGCATTATTCAAAGTAAGCACCTGCATAAGATTCGCTGCCCAGCGGGGATGGTACGAAACCTTTCAGGTTCGATTTACCCGCCAAAATTGGCGTAGTGTGCACGAGCGGAATCCACGGTGCGTCTTCCTTAATAATCACCTGCGCTTGTTTATACAGTTCGGCACGTTTCTCCTGATCTGTTTCTTTCTGCGCATCCGTCAGCAGCACATGCAACTCTTCGTTGACATAGAAGCTACGGTTGTTGCCAGGAATGGCGTCTTTGTCCAGCAACGTATAGAGGAAATTATCCGGGTCCCCGTTGTCACCCGTCCAGCCGAGCATGTAGATATCGTCTTTTTCCCCGGCTTTGGCATCATCCAGATACGTCGCCCATTCTGGGGATTCAATGTTCGTGGTCACACCAATTTTTTCAAAATCAGCTTGGATTGCTTCCGCCACCTTCTTGCCATCAGGCATGTACGGACGGGATACCGGCATCGCATAGAAAGTTACCGGTTCAGGCAATCCATCAGGGAAGCCAGCCTCGGCCAGTAAAGCTTTTGCTTTTTCCAGATCATATGGGTAATCCTCAATGGTATCGTTGTACCCCCACAGCGTTGGCGGCATCGGGTTAACAGCAGGCTCAGCTTGTCCCGCAAAGAACGCATCGATAAGGGCCTGCTTGTTCACCGCATGATTGAGGGCTTGTCTGACTTTGACATTATCAAAAGGTTTCTTCTTGAAGTTAAAGCCGATATACGCCACATTGAACGGTGGACGCTCGATCTTCTGCAACTCGCTGTTGCCTTCAAGGATGGACAGATCGTCCGGGTTCAGGTCTTCCATGACATCAATCTCGCCGTTTTGCAGGGCATTGAAGCGAGCCGTGTTATCCGGAATCGAACGCACGATCACTTTGTTCAGCTTCGGCAGTCCTTCTTTCCAATAATCCGCGTTTTTCTCCAGGGTAATGGAGTCGTTACGCTTCCACTCTTTGAATACAAATGGGCCGGTGCCCACAGGCTCGCTCTTAAAGTTTTCTTTTTTCTCCTGAATCGCGGTTGGGCTGGCAATGCCAAATGGTGTCATCGCAATATTTTGCAGGAAAGGCGCTTGTGGCTGGTTCAATGTGAACTCCACCGTAGTCTCGTCCGTCGCTGTCACTTCCTTGATCACACGTCCGTCCTCTGGACCAAACATGGAATCGTAATAGTCGAAGGAATCTCCTTCGAATTTATATTCACTCGCCGGATCGCCCCAGCGGTTGAAGTTGAACACAACAGCCTCAGCGTTGAAGTCAGTTCCATCATGGAATTTCACTCCGGACTTCAGCTTAAATACATACTTGAGCCCATCCGCCGAAATCTCCCAGCTCTCTGCTAGTCCAGGAACGACCTCTGTTCCGCCTTCCTTATAGTCCAGCAACGAATCAAACACCTGATGCCCAATCTTGAGTGACTCCCCATCTGTTACAATCGCCGGGTCGAGTGCAACGGAATCCCCACCACGTCCCATAATCATCGTATCCTGCGCTACCGTTTCAGTTGGAGGGTCAGTTCCTTCCGCCGGAGCAGGCGTAGCCTCTCCACTCTCGTTACTGGAGCAACCGGACAACACCAATACGGTACTCAAGGCCATCGTTAGAACACCGGACATCCATTTTTTTCTCATTCGCATACGTACAACACCCTTCCCTGTCTCATAATGTGTGTGATGCTGGCATGAAAGATCTCCAATGTTGGCAATCGGTTTGGTGCTATGTATCATATAAAAGGCATTAGGTGCCTGCGATACCTGAATTAAAGTTCTGGGAAAAGTAAGGCATGTATATGAAATGTAAAAAACAGCATGGGATGCGTATGGAATACAGGTAAATATCATATCGTGCACATAGATTGAGGACGTTGTTTGATTACTTTTATAGAAAAAGGAACCGTTCAACTATGTATCTTCTGAGATGGATCTATGGAGGTGTTGCGTTTTATTTAAACTTAGGTCAATAAGCAACAGCGAGTGGGTACGGACTGGAAAGAGCAAATTTAAGTTGGTAGATGGAAATTACGGATGACAGAAACTCAACATAGGCTAGGTTGTTTGATGAATCGTGTAAGTTGTTTAATACGGTGGCTTACTCTTGCAGATTGGATGTGTAAAACGTATGAGCGAGTCATCTTGAGATGTTGGATTGTACAACGGGAGACATTACAATAACTTCGTATGTTATGGTTTTGTCATGATGAGGAGGATTATGTAAATAAACCGTAGTGAAAAACAATTTCGTGTAACTTACTTTACATCACATTAATCAATTAGACAAGAGATTTACAGACATAAGTCTTCAACTTTATTATATGCGTTAATATTACTTACACAAAACACAAAAAAGGAACACGGTTCGACAAAAAGCGTCTCGTGTCCCTTCTTCATTCCATCCACATTGAGATAAGATCATCTTGTCATTTGCTAAG
This sequence comes from Paenibacillus amylolyticus, assembly GCF_001570725.1. GTDB lineage: Bacteria > Bacillota > Bacilli > Paenibacillales > Paenibacillaceae > Paenibacillus > Paenibacillus amylolyticus_A. The sequence continues at coordinate 157,887 of NZ_BCNV01000001.1, read as the reverse complement.
AATCAGCTCACTTTTTAAACAATCCTCTGCGATGCATCACGGTAATAAAACGGTAAAAATCATAACTCGCCCCATTATCGATGCTGAACAATGGATTTTTGGTGTCATAGGCAAGTGCTGCATCCACAGCTGCTTTCGCCCATACTGGAACTTCCATTTGCTGACGCGCCTGCATTTTATCAACCTGGGATTTGAGCGCATCAAACGCTGCTTTCTCTTCGGCTGTCATCGGTTCGCCCCCTTTCGGTGGTACGGTTGGTGGATTCGGATTGGTCGGTTCCGTTGGCTCCGGTGGTTTCGGAGTGGCAGCTGCGTATCTTGCTCTGAGCTGTGCCGCTGTGCCCTCGAATTCATTCATATCCACGTTGCCGCTAATGCCATTCACCTTGCCTGAATCCGTATACTGCCAGAACGTCCAACGCTTCCATGCCGGCTGGTCATCCGGTACACGGGTGTTGCTGTAACGCGCGATCCACAGATCGTATGAACTGAGTGATGTGTCAAAATTCCCGGCAAATGAATTGCCCGTGTATATGATCGGTTTTACACCTGTGAGGCGTTGTAGTTCGGTTAAAAAAGCTTTGGCAACTGTATTCATCTGCGCTTTGCTCAGGTTGCCAGGGTTGTTTTCGTAGTCCATGACGGGTGGCAGTTGTAGCGCTTTGGCGCCTCCCACTTTGTTAAGTGTATTGGCATAATGAGCCGCTTCTGCCTTGGCACCATCGGTCGATGTCGCACGGAAGAAATGGTACGTACCCACCAGCATGCCTGCCGCCAGTGCGCCTGTTACATTTTTCTGATAATTCGGATCGGTATATGTCTGTCCCTCGGTCGCCTTGATGAATACAAATGTCATGCCACTCGCCTTCACCTTCGCCCAGTCAATATTGCCCTGGTATCGGGAGATGTCAATGCCCTGTGTGTTGCCCGAACTTCTCGTTTGCATATTTTTCACACCCTTTATGCGGCAAATTGCCGTTTGTATCAGCATTTTACATCATTTCGATTCAAGCGTTCCCGGGTACAAGTATAGACAGACTAAAGCATTCTGATCTATACATTGCTGGTTGGATGTCACTCTCTGGATTGATGCAAAATGCTCCTATAGTTAATGCGTTTGGATCAAGGGTTGCTTGTGTGCGTGTCCCTGATGTGTTGGAGATTACCAATTCATTGAATAGTAAAATAACTATGTATCTGTTAGACTACTTCTGTTAGATGATAAAGATTGTCTAATATCAGATTGTAAAAACTATTCATTGGAGGAAAGTGTCATTGAAAAAGCTATTAACTGCCGTACTTAGTATAACCGTTTTACTATCTGCGACTTCAGCTGTTGTCATTCAGCCAAGCGTTGAGGCTGCCACCACAAAGAAAGAAAGTACATACCAAGAGAAAATGGCCTATTACAAAAAACAGATCAAAAAAATCAAAGGGCAAATTGAAACGTTGCGGGATAAAAGGGAGTATCTCGAAACTTCTTCAGCAGCCTATAGAGCTAGTCTAATGAAGGAAGACTCTTATCTGGAGCAGTTGATTTATTACAATAAACTTATTGTTAAACTAAATAAATAGTTAGTAAGAAGATTATACAGACTACGAGTATCGGAAAATATTAAAGCACCCGGATCGGGTGCTTTTCTCATTCCAACTTTACTTCTATCCATCTATCTTTATCTACATTACTAGAGTGATACCTTACTAAACAGATTAATCATTTTTCTCAGCAGTTGAACTGCCATGCTCCGTTTTTTCTACTGGCTTCGTATCTCCATGAGGGCCATCAATCTCCTTCTCGCTGTCTTCTGGCGGGGGACTAAAAGGTAAATGATTTGAAATGGCACCCTCTCCCGCCTTCCCCTTGAGCACTTCAATTGCCTGTCGGATCACTGGCGGGATTGGAGCGCCCAACTTGCCCCCGTTTTCGATAATGGACAACAACTCATTAGCGATATAAAAAAAGGCGACCGCATCCCTGAACAAGTGTCCGTCTCCCAGAACACCGTCCACCAGATGAGCCACCGATACCATTGCAAATATAAATACTTTTCGCGCGATGCCGAACATGCCGATGTTGCTTTCTAACTTGCCAGTCATCCCCGCCGCCGCGATGCCGGTTAGGTAATCGAGGATGACGAATACGAGTAGTACGCCGAGCACGCCTGACCAGCCACCGAAGAAGTAGGTTGCTGAGCTGCTCATGAGCGCAATCCCCCATTTCCATAGGGTGTCCCATCGTTCCATGATTTCACCTCATTCATAGGGATATCCAGTTATATCAATAAACTCCTCTTTAGTAAGGATTCCATACTTGACAGCATCATTCATTTCAAACTCATCTATCCAACTATTCTTCCAAGCCATTTCAAACAATTGAAAATTAGACATACCACCACACCTCACCCATTGATAATTTATAGAGATTTTAATATTATTTCTAGCTTAGAATCATTCCAATCGTTTTTTCTCAGTAATCATCAAAGTAATTAGCTTTTTTACAATAGGTTCTGTTGCTTCTAAAATATGCTGTCTTAGTATAAAATCAAGTCGTTTAGTCTCCATGTTATGCAAATTGTTTTCTTCTTCCTCTTGCATTTTAGCTAATTCTAATTCTATTCTTAAAGAAGATAGTTCAACATCCTCTCCTAAAAGACGCTCGCCTTGTAAATCCTCACGTAAAAAAATTACAGCTGGTAATCCGCTAATAGGATAAATATCTTTTACCTCATCGTATTCTTCACACTGTATTAGTTCCATCGTAGAACCTAATTTTTCTTTTGTGTGTTCTATCATTTCGAGTGATCTTGGGTTATGTTTAGAGTAAATATATATCATTCTCATGATTCAAACTCCCCTCCTAATTTCTTAACAACAATGGTTCCCGCCAAGCCATTACCTCCTGCTTGAGTAACATAGTTACTTCCTGCAGTAGCAACCCCTGCACCACCAATTCCACCATTTACCAATAACGATCCAGTCAACTTATAATTTTTATTATAAAAGAAGGTAAGTACTCCTCCCCCTGCACCTCCGCCACCAGTTCCTCCAGATGATGCATATACTCCTTCTCCATTACCTGCTCCTGCAACTCCACCGTTTCCTCCACTGGCATTAATTTGTGATGTAATTGTCAGATCTCCTGCACAGACTATCCCGAAGTAGCCACCTGCATAGCCACCATCTCCACCACTATAACCTTCCCTTGTATCTGAGGCTCCGCCTCCTCCTCCACCTCCGCCTCCGTAACAGTTTCCACCTTTTCCACCACGATATGTTGAGTATTTTTCCCAGGAAGTAAAGCCTATAGATTGACCACCACCACCTGCTCCTCCCCAAGCATAACTCTCTATGTTTCCATCTGAATAACCACCCAAGCCACCACCAGCGTCAGGACTAATCATTTTAACATTCCTTTGTAAAGCACTTCTAAAAGGAGGCCAAGAGCCATTTGATCCGGCGTATCCACTTCCCCCAACGCCTCCTTCTCCAAAACCTCCACCAAACAGTCTTCCACCTGGAGAACCTACCAATAACCTCCCACCTCCGGCTCCTCCGGCTCCACCACGAAGCATGGTGTCACCGTAGTTAGTCATGAGTGGCCAAATCACTGGAACTCCAGACTCAAAACCTTTAATAATGCTCATGTTCCCTCGTATAACAACGTCACCTTTTGAGAAAATGACCAACCCTCTAATTGGTCTATATCGTATTGTTGCACCAGTTTCGAGAGTAAATGATGTACATTCAATAGCTTCAAATCCCCCAGAAGCATAGAAACTACTACCATTTTCATAGGTAATCTGAATTTCCTGAATTTCTCCTGTTACTACACTTCCATTACTTGAGCCTTGATAAACGAATGCTTTAATGTATCTTGCACCGGCTGGAAGATTAGACAAGCTCAAGGAATTTATAGTCCAATTCGTATTATTTGACGATAAGCTTGTTAACCCACTCCAGGTATAATTATCATCTGACCACAACAATTGAATAACGAAGCTGCTATTTGAGGTAGTTGCACTCACAAATCTATAAGTAAAAGAGATGTTTGTAACTCTTCTTAAAATTGGAAAACCACCACCAAGGTCGATCGTAAATGCATGTTTTTTGTTACTATCATCTTGATAAGTTGTAGAAGGAATGTTCTCAAATCTTGTAGATGTTGAAGTTAATCCATCTATCATATAGCTATGGTTATTTCCAACTTCTCCGGGTATTATAGCTGGCCCTTTATTGGGCCACGTGGAATTTAATACTAGTTCTCCATGCTTCCCATCACCAAATTTACCAGCCTCAACTGTAGGTATAGAAGAAATCCCCCGGTTCAACTCAGCATATGTCGGTACTCCAGACAGTTTCAAAACTGTACCGCCCTTGTCAGTAATGGCTGTTTCCAAAACTGCCTTACCATCACTGACAGATTGAAAAAGCACATCATAGTCTGTTTGTGTAGACATTCTAACCAAGGTTGGTGTAAATTCTGTATCCTTTACTGTAGGGATTGGTCCGGTTTCAAAGGTATACACGCCAACCTGACCTAATCTAAAAATGATACCTCTAGCACCCAAGTTAGAGTGAGTTTGTTTGTAGTAGTACTTATTGTTTGTTGGGTGGATATAACAGTTATGTCCCATCAGGAAAAAGCCTGATGTACCAGCCGAGATACTTCCCCACGAATTAACTGTAAGTGGACCTGAAATATCACCGCCCGTACGCGGAAGACTCGCATTTTTCGCATTTGTTTCAGCTGCTGTAGCTGCATCCCTAACCGCCTTCTCCGTAGCAGCCAAGTCTTCACGGGTGCCATCAACTGCGTTGGACAGTTGGACGATACCCTTATCTGTTAAGGATGCATCATTAATAATGATTTCTCCGAGTTTCTGATCGGTGTATACTTTTACCTCTTCGATATCATCCCTTGTAGGTACTTTTTTCCATGGACCCCATCCGACATAGTAGTTCCTTTGAAAAACTTGCAGGTTACTCGGTTCAAAGGTTGTTAAAGTCTGGACCACACCAGCATGTTTTTCTATCGTCAAATGAAAGGCTACTCCTACTGGGGAATTAGCTAAAGTTCCTACTGTCGCATTCGTTGGGCAATAATATTCCCCTTCTGTAATATAGCTATTAAGATCAGATTCCGCAGGTATAAGGATGGATTCACGTGTCGCCACTCCTGCATCAATCTTTTCAAAAATCCCGTTAATACTCTCCCGGGTCACATTCTCGTTCCCCAAGGGAAGAGGCAATTTCAGTCGATCTGTTTCTTTTGGCATTACGCCCACACCTCCAGTTCATTCCACGTCAAGGACGCGGCATCGAGTTCGTCCCATGTCATCTGTTTGTCGTCCAGATCATCCCAGACCAGATAACGATATCTATATTCCACGGCCATGTGGGCCGGTTTCAATTCTTCAATCGCACGTTTGAGATCATCGATATTGGGCGGGATGCCCATCGTATCCACAAAGCTCACCGTAAAACTCCACGCTTCCGGCTGAAATGTTACATCCACCTTGCCCCCGGCATACGCCTCAGCCACATTCGCAACCTGTCTCCCCGAAAACTTCCCGGCACCACGCAGCTTCGATTCCACGACCGCACGCCGCTGCTCTACGGGTTTGAGACGATCCGTCTCAATGCCAAGCTCCTGCTCCCAGAAATCCAGCCCCCACGTCGCTGTACGGACAAAAAACTGCTCCAACGTCTCATCCAACGCCTGAAACAGCAGATCCATTTCACTGCCTTTGGCCTGCATATCGGCCTGCATCACTCTTGAAGTCTCATAATACCTTGGCAAATACGAGAACAGCTCCCGCCCTTTCTCACTCGTCAGTCCAACATCTACAATAGAAGGAGCACTCATGCCCTGTCCCCTCCCTTCCTTTCACATCAACAGGGAGCGTTTCGCTCACCATATCCAACCCAGATCGGCGTATTTCTCCCAATCTTCCTTGGTCTCCGCACTCCAAAACTACTTCCTCGTCCACCATCTGCCCAATGTTACTCATGAACATCCACCGTCCCCAACACGGCCACCTGGTTCGCGGTCATCTCAATATTCTGGTCGCTTACACCATTCACGGTAAGCTCCGAATAGTCGATAATCGGCGGAATGTCCAGTAGAATCGCGGCGATGCGAGTGTAACGAACGAGTGGATCGGCAAAAGCCAACTGTTTCAGATACGCGGTCACCCCGCGTTCGATTAATGCCCGTACATCGGCCAATGTCGCATCACTAGCAAGAGTCAGCTTCACCTGAATATTCATCGACACTTCCACGGCTGGCATCACGGACACCACTGGCCCCGCCGGTGCAACGCCTTCACCCTGTCCATCCTGCGTGGGGTCAACGTACTTCTGTACCGCCGCCACCAGATCGATGCCCGCAGCGCGTTTGTCCGTGTCCAGCAGATACAATCCCACCGTGCCCGGACCCTGCCATAACGGAATGACACGCGTTGCACCAACACCTGGTACTTCACTGGCCCATTGCACATATTGCGATTTGTTGCCGCTGGTTCCTTGGTTGCGGACTTTGGCATAAAAGCGTTCCAACAATGCCGTGTCTGCCTCAATATCTGCCCCGCCTTTGATCACCTCAACGTTCGTGACAGAAGTCACGCCACTTACAGGTGTAGACAGCACAGTTACCGTGCCCACAGGCACATTGCTATCTTTTCCGGCAACAAGCGCTCGCACGCCTACCATCCCGGAACCATCCGCATCCAGTTCCAAACGTCCCACCGTCTCATATTCGAGCGAAGCTTCAGCAGACACTTCATCCGCGAGCGTAGCCACGACCGTTCCCGCAGGCACCACTTTCCCCGGCATACCCATGAACCTCACTGCACCTTGTGCCGCCACTGCAGCTCGCCGTGTGATGCCGTGCTCTCCTGCCCGTAGATCCAGCTCTTCCGAACGAAAATTCGGATCACTGCTCGCAGCCGTACTTGCAAACCCCCGCCGCAATAATTCCTGCGCCCACAAAGCTGCCTCAGACAGCATAAACGCAACCGGAGCCTCCGCATCCCACAAGAACGAACCCTCCGACTTATCCAGATCCGCGGGCAGACGATCCAGCATACGCTGCATAATCTGTTCCTCCGTCTGGTCCTCCAAATAACGCGGAATCTCAGCCATCCCGTCAGATCACCTCACTTTCCAGAATAAACATCTCTTCCTGCACACTCGCCACCCGACACGAGAACATACACTGCTCCCGATTCCAATCAAACGTGAACTGGTCTACCGAATCCGTCCGTGGATCAGCCAGCAACGTCTCCGTCACCATCCGTGTAATCTCACTTTCCATCACACCCCGGCTATCACCCTGCCCTACCAGATCCTCCAGCTCCGAACCGTAGTTTCGGGAATAGATCACATGTCTGTATCTTGGTGTTTTCACGGCCTTAATGCACCACTGTACCCAGGCTTCATGCCCACTCGCCGCAGCTACTTTGCCACTCGGAGTCAGTACAAAATCCCCTGCATCGTAATCGAATCGCCAGCTCCGTCCAAAGCGTACCTCTTCCGAAGCCGCCCCCGACAGATCCTCCTCATCTCCCCAGACCACACCCGTTTCCGGAAACAAACTAGGCATGCGCACTCACCACCTTACACAGCACCACAATGTCGTTACCGCCATTCACCCGCATCGCCAGCACACGATCTCCCGCTTTCAGACCTTTGCCAAGAGACAACACCGCTTCCTCCACTTCCTCTTCTTGCAAAAGAAACCGTCCCGTGCCCGTCGTTCCGCCGTTTGCCACGTCAGATATACCGGAAATCGCGCCAGCAGCCTCGCGCTCCGGCAGTCCAAGCGTGCCCGGCAACTCGGCCACGAGATAATCCTGCACTTCGTGCTTGAAATCATCCAGCTTTACGCCGGACGAGGTCATCGTACCTAGTACTGCTCCCAGACCGCTCACGGCCTGACGGGAATGTGTACTCATCGCACCCCGCATGACGTCGGCAAAATGCCCATACGGATCATCTTTATTCAAGGTAATACCTCCTTTTCACCAGCTCAGCCGTCCCCAGCTCCAACGTCATCGTTCCAGGTCCGGCAGACAGATCACGGCTGACCGACATGACGATTAGCTTCAGCCCTTTTAACAACACCGCGTCCCCGGCGCGAATCGTATTCACATCCGGTGCTGATATCGTAAAGGTCTCCTGAATACCCGTCAGATGACTTTTCGCCAGTTTTTTCGCCGCGGTTGTCGATTTCACCTGATCGTCTTCAATCAGCTTTTGCAATGTGCCCAGTTCTTCCACACCATCCTGCTCAATTGCGAGCACTTTGGAAGGAACTTCTTTGCCACTCGGTGACTCCGACGCTGCCATCACTTTAACTTTGGTAACCGCCCCTTCGAGCGTACGCATCTGGGTCAGATCAATTAGTCGATCAAGCTCATACACCTTTGCATTACTTCCGACCTGAAAGAGCTGTAACCCGCCGGGTGTCATCCGTGGATGATACATCTCCCCGCCGGACTTCGCCGTTTCCTTCAGATCGGCAAACATCATCGAGAAGATCGTCTGTGACCGATACACGGCTTTTCCCAGCTTTGTCTTGGTTTCCGGCAATGTAGCGTATGGAATCTTCCACTCTTTGGCGTAGGTTTTTAGTCGCTGCGTAGCGGTCTGATCCTTCGGCAGGAGGAACTCATCCTCCGACTTTTCCAGATAAATCATCCGGTCGTACACCGTGAGAGACAGCCGCTTGGTGCCGCTATTGGAACTCTCCACCTCCCAGATGACCGCAGGATGCAGCAAGTGAACCATGGATTTTTCACCAAAAGGAACCCCGCTAATCCGCACCGCCATACCCGGTGATATCGAAGGCAGACCAGAAGACGCAGACACCGCCAGCCGGATGTTGGCCTGATACGCAATCTGGTCCAGCGAGTCCTTCAGCGTAATCGTCTCCACCAGCTTGGTGATGTCATATTTGTCGTCGACAATGACCTTGTAGGTCATGGCATCACCAGCTTTTGTCCGGGCTTGATCCGGTTTGGATCACTGCCGATGATCTTTGCGTTGAGCTTGTAGATCTCGTTCCATTTGGAACTGCTACCCAGCTCAAGCTTTGCTATTTTGGACAGGGAGTCGCCAGATTTGATAGTGTAGGTCTTGCTAGACTTTTTCAAATCCGTACGAGAACCTGACTTGCTCCCAGATGCGGCAGAACCCACCTTCTCCACCTTGGAATCCCGCCATGTGCGCAGGGTCAGGTCGAAGTAAATATCTCCTGTCTCGCCGCCCCGGAATGTCGTATTGTGCGAGATCAGATATACCGGCACGTTCACCCCCGTATTGGTGATGATGAAGCGCAGCGGCTTTTTCGATATCAGAAAAGTATTCAGCATATTCATCGCTACCCGCGGATCAGGCAAATCTTCGTACATACAATAGGACGCATCATATTCTTTGGGAAAAAAAGAAGAGAAGGTGATCTCCTTCACCTTCTCCCCCTGCGCAAAATCAAACTCGCCATGCTCCAGCATATTAATCGTTTCATACCCTTTTGAACGTGAGATCGTAAGCTCTTCTGGCTTCACAGGGAACTGGAACTTCGTTTTCCCATCGATCAGCGTAAATTCCATTCGTATCCCTTCCACGTTATCTTCAAATACAGACATACACGGCCTCCTTTCTGCTTAGGCCATAATCGTTTTTCGGTTTTCCATAGCTTTTCTTAATTCTTTCACAAAATGAGCACTTATCTGTGCAACCATACCATTATAATCCACCTTGTTACTGCCATTTGAAATTTGGATTGCTCCTGTGGGTAAAGTAACATTAATGCGCTGCGAAGGAGACGTTTTATTAATAGAGCCTACCAAGTTTTGTGTTTTTCCTTTATTCAGGTTTAAATTTTTAGTTGGATTAATCTTGGAAGTTTTTTCTTTCTTATAGGGCCACCAAGTTTTAGGCCAAACCTTAGTTAGACCTTGTCCTGCCAACCCACCTATGATTTTCCCGCCCCATTCACCTCCTAAGGAACCAAGATAGGCAAAAGCTGGAACCGTTGCTGGTTGTGCTGGTAGCAACGATCCAAAAAATGTCCCCGCAGCAGCACCACCAATTGAGCCTAATTTACCTAACAAAGCCTTACTAAACGCAATAATTTTTTCATCTGGTGTTGGAGCCTGTACAACATCGTTTATAGAAGATCCAATATCAAGGAAAGGAAATGCTCGTTTTCCAAACATCCTAATTTTTTTTACAAAGGGACTTGACCACATATTTTCTATCTTGGGATGTATGCCCCATCCTTTCTTTTTACCGAACTCAATAGATTTTTCACCAAAATCTTTGATGTAATTTAAGATACTTGTGACTTTAAAAAAGTTATTAAACTTTTTTTTAAAATCGATATCTTTGTACCACTCTGTTAACTGATTCCATGCCGATTCGGACTTATCCCATAAGAAATTTGCCTTATCTCCTGTCCACCCAATAGCACCTTTTACTCCTGATACAGACTTATTCCATAAGAAATTTGCCTTATCTTTTGTCCAGCCAGTCGCACTTTTTACTCCTGATGCAGACTTATTCCATAAGAAATTTGCCTTATCTTTTGTCCAGCCAGTCGCACCTTTTACTCCTGATACAGACTTATTCCATAAGAAATTTGCCTTATCTCCTGTCCACCCAATAGCACTTTTTACTCCTGATACAGACTTATTCCATAAGAAATTTGCCTTATCTCCTGTCCAGCCAGTCGCACTTTTTACTCCTGATGCAGACTTATTCCATAAGAAATTTGCCTTATCTTTTGTCCAGCCAGTCGCACCTTTTACTCCTGATACAGACTTATTCCATAAGAAATTCGCCTTATCTCCTGTCCACCCAATAGCATTTTTTACTCCTGATACAGACTTATTCCATAAGAAATTTGCCTTATCTCCTGTCCACCCAATAGCACTTTTTACTCCTGATACGGACTTATTCCATAAGAAATTCGCCTTATCTCCTGTCCACCCAATAGCACTTTTTACTCCCGATGCAGACTTATTCCATAAGAAATTCGCCTTATCTCCTGTCCACCCAATAGCATTTTTTACTCCTGATACAGACTTATTCCATAAGAAATTTGCCTTATCTTTTGTCCAGCCAGTCGCACTTTTTACTCCCGATGCAGACTTATTCCATAAGAAATTTAGTTTGTCCCCTACAGATGCATCTTTCTTTTTTTCAACTGAATTAAAATGAGGTCCCGTATGATAACTTTTTTGATTTGCCACTGCTTTTATTAGCGATCCTGTTCCTTTAAGCAGTTTATTAAAATTTTTATTCTTCTTTAAAAACTTTGAATTTTTATTTTCACTAAAATTAATTTTAGGTTTAAACATCGCATTTCTAGAAACAATCTTATGAATTGTACTTATAGCAGGCGAATTAAAAGATTTTTTTTTGTTAGTTTTCCCCATATAATTCCTCAACCTGCTAAATGATTTAATACCATCACTAACTATATTCTCAAACATTTCTATCACCTCCATTAGCCTTTATTCTTCTAGGCCACCTTCTATTTCCTCTTCCGAGAACGCAATTAACAGCGAGCGCTCCCCGCGTGGCAAAGACCAGAACTCTCCGGGCCGGAGATGATGACGCACCCACATGTGATACAGGAACGTGGTCACCCCGCCGGAGTGAATCAGTTTTTTAGGTCTTCAATCTCCACACCGAAGCCGGACAGCTCCAGCACTTTATCACCTACGGCATCCAATTCTCCTGCAAGCAGCATGCGGCGTACCGCCTGTTCTCCACCAGACAGCTTCATGCGGCCGGTAATGCGGGTATCTCCCCAGCCGGAGAGTTCCAGGCTGCGGACTTTCAATTTCACCGTTGCTTCAGAAATGAGCAGCGCGTTAAATGTTTCGGTATCCACCTTTTCCTCGGTGCGGCCTTTGGTCGTTTTACGAATCGTACAACGTTCGCGAATGTGGTCCACTTTGGAAGACGTCAGTCCACGCAAGGTCAACAGCAGATCCAGACGCTGAATGCGTACATTCTCCTCTGGCAAACGTTCTGCTGCTTCAAACAACTGATCCAAAATCTGTTCTTCGGACATATTTTCATTCATACTCATCGGGCGTTATCTCCTTCTTATTTCACAAATGGGTTCATCGATGCCATCTTCCAAGCCTGTAGAGACAACAAAGAGACCGAGATCATCTCGGCCTGCAATGGTGCCCTAATTATTAATGAAGTAACTATACAATCACGCTTGAGCAAACCAGCTCAATAACGTGCCTATTCCAAAGCTTAGTTCGCCACAATCGGATTCAGCAATTCAAATCCTTCAAACGTAAAACCTGTTTCCTCCGGTACTTCCTCACCCGCTGTCCAGTTGGCAAGCTGAATTTTGTCCACCATGCAACCTCTCAGCAATACACTCTCATGTCCATACGATTCAGGGTCGTTTAGCTTGGAAATAATCTCGAATTTGGTGAAGCCGCGCTGGATCATATCGGAAGTGACTTTGTAGCCCGTCATCGTGCCTGTTCCTTTTTTTGCGCCGTTTTTGTGCACTTTCCAGTCGTTACCGACCAGGTTCAGCTCACGCTTTTCAATCTCCACACTCGCTTCCAGCTTGTTAATGTTTGTCTGCCACACACCATCGATATGCAACTGACCATGGGTACCGAGAATTACTCTTGATGCATCCAACATATATTTTCCTCCTAGAAATTATAAAATATTGTTCTTTCCTTCCACACAACCTTATTGCACGTAAAATGTACCAAACAACTGCTCCATCACATCCGTCAGCTTCACATTCCATTGCAGGAATACTTGATCTGCTTCCGGTTTGAGAACTGGTGCCGCACCGTAGTAAGCTGGGTCAAGAATGACATCATAACCGTCAGCTTCAATAACATTACTCTGTGCGAGCAGCGCCAAATAGGCCTTCATGGCACTAATCAGCGCCTGACGACCCTCTTCGGTATTGTTTACCTTACCGATATACGTATCTTCCGCAGAGCGCTGCAAATCCGTGTTGATGGCATCCAACACACGAATGGAACGGATTTTTTTCCACGCATTATTCTGTCCAGCGGCTGGCGTTACCAGTGTGTTTACACCGCGAAGTGCTTTCACCTGACGTCCATCATGGAAGAAAATAAATACGCCATTCTGTACCGCCTGCTCCTGTTCTGCACGCGTCCAACGACGTGTCACGTCATCGAACGGAGTAGCTGCATAGGTTGTGGATTGGTTCAGACGTTGTCCGGCGATCAGACCTGCAACATAGGCGGACGTTTCCGCGGAGCTGTAGAATGCATCTCCAAGGCGCACGCCTGTACCGACATTAATCAGACCTTCATGGTTCAGCGCAAGCGAACGTGCTGCCGCTTTTTGTGCTGCTGTAGCAGAGGTGTCGTCCGCTGCGGAACCGCCAAATACAGCCACCACCGGTTTACCTTCACTACGCACACGTTTCACCCATGCCGCAAAGCTCGCAAGCAGAGGCGCATCAGCCGCCTGATCCAAAGCCAAGACGTCGAATTGCTCCCCTTCCAGGGCACCCTGTACAGCAATGTATTCCGCATTGGTCAGGTCATCGTTTCCACTTACGCCGCCTTTGAATGCCGCACCCGCAACAGTTGCAACCACGCCAGTACCATCGCCAATCGCCTGCGCCGTTACCCAGACATTTTGTTCATCCGCGTTAATCTCTTTTGCCAGAGACGCTGCTGTAATATCCGCTGTCAGGAGCGCATACAACATCCGGTTGCCTTCAAAAAGACGCACTTCATGCTTCGTATTATCAATCACACCCGGCTGGATGGTGACGTAGAATCCGTTCGCACGATCCCCCGGATACTTCGCATCCAATTGCAGCACATTGGCATCACTGCTGTCCTTCAAAGTAAGCGTAGCTGCTTTGGCCGCAGCACTTGCTACCCGATAAGCGAGCAGCTTCTTCGGTCCACCCAACAGGGCGAGTTTCAAGGATGTATAGGCCGTACCGTTATCCAGCACATTCGCCGCATAAATACGTTCAATCGCCGCTTCGCTCCCTACTTCAACAAAAGTCCCCACCGGACCCCAGTTGGCCTTGATTGGCACAACGACCGTTCCCCGCGTACCCACTTGAATGGCCGAGGATGCTGCCGCCTGAAAATTCATATATAAGCCCGGAAGGACCGGACGATTCGTTTGCTCCCAAGTTCCACCTGCCATTATCCCTTCACCTTCGCTTTCATAAATTGGTTAATTCGTTCTTGCGTTTCTTCAATGGAAAACGTCTCTTGCACTGCTTCGTACAGTGCACCATACAGCACCTCTGCCTTAACGGCAAAGAGGGCTTCTGCATGATTCATTAGTTCTGCCCGTGTATACTGCGGGGCTGTCTGTTTGCTTTTTTTCACTGAACTTGCCATTGCCATCTCACCTCATTGTTGGACTACTGATTTCGTGAATCGTTGATCTTTAAGGTTGACCTATGAATTTTCGATCCTATGAATTTTCGATCCTATGAACCTATGAATTTGAAGCTAAACCAATCTACTCAAAGCTATAATCTGGAACCACCCTTATATAGAAGGTTCCTCTCGACTAACGTTTACTTCATGCCTTTGCTATGGTGAATCTCACGAATGAACGGTACATTCGTACCCGGACGACGAATCCGCTGTTGCAACGTCAGGCGAATCTGACCATTCAGATATGCATCCGTCTGCAGATCTGCCGTGACCTCATCCACCGTCACATACCTTGTGTTACCTTCGTGCTCTTCGCCACCCGTTTCAGTGATGGCAAGACGAGATTGCACTGCAAGTTGCTGGACCAACCGAGTAACGGTCTGGCGTGTTAGCACTGGATGATCGGTGAGCACATGCCCAATCCACTGTTGTCGAACCTCCAATGCCGATGTGCCTGCCACAGACGTGCTGCATCCGGCCAATCGCCATAGCACAGACGGCTTCTCGTACCCACCAGGCCAGACATCCCCATACACCGACCAGTTCGAGCCAAGTTCCAGCTGTGTCCAGCCTTGAAGCGCGGCTAACCACGCATCCTCTGATTCAACGAGAGCAGCTCCCGAGTCTTCGGGAACATACACCCCAAACCGTAGACTGCGCGTAACCATGCCGGACCCTGCATCCACCCGGTCACTATCTGAAGAACCCAGATAGATACAGGTGAAGGCCTCGCCTGCTTCATCCACCAGTCTTACCTGGTGCAACCCATCAATTAGAAGGGCTGACCAAGCTTCCACTTGTTCAGTGCCACCATCTTCTGGACGAGCGTATGGTGAGATTTTAATAATCCTTCGATATCCCGCCCAAGCAGACTTCGGCACTTCTTCGGCAAACGCAACGATTGCACAAGGCCCGGCTAACACTTCGCCTGACGCAGGTACATCTAGCACACGACCGTCCCAATCTGGAACAAGTACCGCGAGCTTCTGATTCAGCGTTTTTTTAATGAACGTACTCAATCCACTGGTGCTTATGGCAGTGCTAGTCTCATTATTCATAGACACATTCATTTCGCCCCTTTGGCTGCAAGTTTGAGATCTGCCCACACCGTGCAGCGACAATGCAGCAGCAGTAGACTCCCCCTTTTAAATCAGAGTCGTATTCCGACCGAACCAGTACCGGGACTACATTCACCGCATCAAAAAGACCGGCCACCTGGCCGGTCTGTACATTAGCGTATGTGCTTTCGGTGCGTCCCTTGCTATTGATCCGATAATACAATCTTACACCCTTTCAACCCTAGCACGGATGGTGTTCCGTACGACTTCGGTGCGATTAAGGGAGTCGTTCGGGTGGAAAAAAGACGATTCTGGAAGCATCATTTTAAAGGATATCTAAGTAAGCATTAAGATCAAGATCAATGAATTGATAAATATATCCAAATATATTAATATTTCATTATTAAATTCATTGTCGCTTACGTGAAAGAAGGAGAAATACCTATGAGTAAAACATTCAAGGCCACTTCAGTTGTCATCTTAGCAGTTATACTCGGGTTATCCTGCTGGGTCTACTTCGGACTGCTTGGTAATCCGCTGAAGAAAAATGAAGCTGAACAACAGGTAACCACTTACCTGATGGAACAGAAGGGTTATTCACACGAACAGCTTATCGAAATAAAAGGTACGTACTCTTCAAAAAGCTCTGAAGCACCTTACGGTGCTTCCGTAACATTCGCGGATGAACCCGAAGCCAAGTACCAATACATCATTTTTAACAACGGCGAGATTAAGCAGTACAGTCATACCAGTGATCATCCCAAACACGAGGAGCCCATGGTGAGATAGCAGTTTAGTTCAGTGTAACCTGCGGGTTCAACGTAATCTCAAACGCACGGCCCCAGATAAAATCAGGGTTCGCATATTCAAGCAGTGCACTGCCATACGTCGCGTAAGACAATTCACCATCACAGATCTCTTTGATCGCCACATTGCCTGTCTGGAAGGCAGTTTTATTCGCAAGCGCCGTAGTATAAGTCTGCATTAAATCACGGAGCAATGTTTGCAAATGGGCATAGTCTTCCTCTGAGTTGAACAGCAGCATATTCTGATCCGACAGAGTAGCCACGTTGGTATACAGCGCATGGGCTCGGGAATATGTGCGGATGTCCGCAATCGCTACCGCTTTGTAGTAATAATCCTTCAGGAAACGCTTAAACAACAGCGAGCCATGCGCATTCATCGCATCTCGCAATTTATGCTCATGCTTCTCTGTTGTAATCAACGCGTACCTCGACTGTCCCATGCCTACAGCAATACCGATCTTGTTACCTGGTGTATTCCAAGCACTATATCCCAGCACTCGTCCGGTATATGGGCTGTTTAGCAACGCTTCAGCAACATCGACATTGGCTGGTCCTTTACCCACAAAATCAATCAATACCGAAGGCAGACCTTGCTCACTATTTAGCGTCAATTGCTCCAACGCAGCCTGCACCTGATCCAGAGCGGTAATCGCAATAATCTCAATGTCGATGCTTGTGTTCTCCCCGGAATTACCCGGGTGACCCTTGGTCATACGATCCAACTCGGAAGCCATGTCAAATGGGACAACCTGATCGGCTGCTACAGCCACTAGCTGTTCATTTTCCAAGCCAGCACCCGCATTCGTCACCACCTCCGGTTCAGGATATGCCGAGTCGGCCACAAGCACACCTCCAACAATATCCACATGACGAACCACATTCTCATGTACATCCATGTATTCATATGTGTTAATGATGGTATTGCCGTGAGGACCAAAATATTTCACTGCGTAACGTGTCTTCGCTCCGCCTCGGAACAACTGGTTCGCCATGCGAGCGACCAAAGCGTGCCCCAGACCATCTGCATCCGGCAGGATGATAGCACGATCTGGATTTTGTCCATTGGTTCCACCCAGCCATTCATTGATCCGTGCTTCTACATATTTGATTTCATTGATCTGAACACCCTGCGTATTGGCATCGTCGACGCCAACTGCGAGGAAATCGATATAACCTGTGCGGGCCAGCTGATCCAGAATGTATAGATTCGTTTTGAATTTATGCTGTCTTGTGTTGTAATATTGTTCTTTATCAAAATAGGTCGTTGTCCCATACTCCACCCCATCCTGGGATTGGTTATAACCTTGAATAATATCTTCAAACTCGGTGTACGTCTGGCGTGGCTGCTGCATCAACGCACGGGATTCATTATATGCATCGAGCGCCAAGCCATCTGCAAACGAGGTTGTAGCTAGACGCATAATGGTATCCATTACGAATACGGGTTTGCGTGGATATTTCTGCTTGATCACCCGGATCACATCCAGCAAACGAGTGGTTTCCTCATCGTACTCCGGATAGGTACCTCCCCCATCTTCGCGGAGCTGACGACTGCCAATCAGACCGCCATAAGCGAGCATATCGGATGAGATAATGAATCCGTCGACCTTGGCAGCATGTTTCAGAATAAAGTCATGAATCTTGGACGGTTTGCCATAAACCGGCGTGGAGGTGCCGAGCAGCGTTGTGCCATCTACGGTTTTCTCCGAGTCCAGACGATTCTTAAGATCACTCAGGTTCGGTGTAACGATATGGATACCGGCTGCTTTCCCTTGCACAATCACATCATCCAGATTCGCTGGACGATCATCCAGTGGAACATACAATACTGTTTTCATATCACGTAGCCTCCTGTTATCTATATAAGTTGAACTACAGTTTATTTACACTTGCCACTTCGATGACAGAACAACCTTCCGATCGCTGTTATCCCCGGATTTTCTTGATCCACTTATATAAAGGTAGAAATCCGTGGATAAAGGCGCAGTGTATGCTTCCGAAGTAGCTTTCTTGGAGAAAGCTTTTAGCTCCGCTTCTTCAGGTTATTTCTGTCCTCTTCGTTCTCGTGTAAATCGTTAGTTCAACTTATATATCTAGTCTTTAATACCCGATCAGGGCAAGGAGGCAATCACCGAATTAAAAAACCGGCCCCATGGCCGGTCTGTACTTTAGCGTATGAGCTGTCGGTGTGTCCTCCTTGCTACTGATCCGATAATACCATCTTACCGCCTTTGCCCACTCGTGCTGATGGTAATCGGGATGAAATACGCATGAATGTAGTTGTCTCTGTGGCGGTTAATCGTCGGTTTTAATCTGAATAAAACTATAACATCCATAAAACAAGCACCTGCCAGTTTTGGCAAGTGCTCTTCATTTTGTTCCAACTCGTTGGTTCCGTCTCACGCGATGATATAACGAAAGTTCTCCCATGTTTCCGGTACAGGTTCCCCGTTCTTGGCATGATGATAGAAGCTGAACGGGAATTTGAACACATGACCTCCATACCAGTCACGGGAACGTCTATCGGTGAGCCAGTACTCCAGTTCATGGGGCAGTGCTACGGAACGTTCCGCCCGCGATAGTGGCAGCAAGTCTACAGGTGATTGCAGTGTCGGCATCTCCTGTTCGCTGTTCACATCTCGGCTTAAACGTAGCGCCTTCACCATAGTAAGGAAAGGTGGAATGCCTTTATGGAATAATGCAGGATAACCCAATTCATATAATATGTTAAGCGCATGTCCGTAGGTCAGCATATGGCCGATCAGGTCATGATGTGCTTCCGCGTGATAGATAGTCTGGAACGCACCAAGCTCATCCAGAATCAGGCGTGACAACTGCGTTGGATCTTCAATCTCAGGGAAACCATCGCTCTTTTCCGGCTTCAGACTACGAATTTCTTTCACGGTCGTATTCATCCAGGATCTTCCTGGGATAGTTCGATCGAATGAATCGATCAGTTCAACCAGCCGACCAATATCCTCCGCAGTACCCCATCCATCCAGTTCGCGAATGGCCTTCAGACTGATTGCCCCGTAGATGGCCTGGTGTCCAACCCAGTGCAACTCTCCAATCGTTCGATCCAATGCGTCCGTAATACGCGCTTCGGCATCTTCCCTGGGCATCATTTCACCAATCGGAGAGGTCTGACCAGGGCTGACTCCATGCTGGCGAAGCATGGCTTTTGCTTCGGCGGTAACACTGCCGGCGGCAAGGGCAGTGAGACGATTTTCCCGTACCCAAAAATATGCCGCAATCGCACCCGCCCCATAATGGGCATGCCACAGATCTCCTGTACGCTCCCGACTGGAAACGATAATCGCTAGTCCTTCTTCCAACAAACGTCGATCCAAGCTTGCCACCACCCTTCATCATCTGTAAGCCTGACAGAACTACCTTCAAATCTCTGTTATCCCCATTTTTTTTCGATTCCCTTTCCTAAGGGAACATCCGGCGATAAATGTGAGATTATGCTTACAAAGTAGCTTTCTTTCAGAAAGCTTTTACCTTCGCTTTTTCAGGTTTTTTCTGTCCTCTCCGTTATCGTGTAAATTTAATTCAATTTATATATCCTAATTAATAAATAAAGCGTTTACTTCTATAACATGATGGAATGGCTCCACATATGCCCGTTTTGCTCTGGAATATAAAGTTTAGCCGATTCGAAGCCTGCCCACGTCACGAATGGACACTTCCAGCGGATAGATCTGTGCTTTTTGCGTAGAGAAAAACCACGTCCGATGTTTCTTCACCACGATAAACAGACCATGCACATCTCCTACAGGAGCAAAGGTTTCACTCACCTCACCCCAGCGCGTGAGTCCAATCTGCTGAAGCTCATTCACCGTAGACAGAACATCATCCGTCACCAGTCCAACCTCACACACCTGTAATATATCTTTAGTCGAGAAGTCGTGATCACTCTCGTTCTGAATACGATGATGAGCAATTAGCTCGATAATATT
Source organism: Paenibacillus amylolyticus (assembly GCF_001570725.1). Classification (GTDB taxonomy): domain Bacteria; phylum Bacillota; class Bacilli; order Paenibacillales; family Paenibacillaceae; genus Paenibacillus; species Paenibacillus amylolyticus_A. Next base: position 137,617 of record NZ_BCNV01000001.1, on the reverse strand, counting down.
GCCTGCCGGATCTTCGAAATAAAGAGAATGAGAGTTCCAGTTAGTAGAATACGTCTCATCCCGATCTTCTTCCCTGCTTAAAACAACACGTAATGCAGTCCATTGCTTCGCTTCCTTGAACCGATTCGTCGGAAGCAACCATGCCACATGGTAGAAGGGCTCACGATCTGTTTCACTCTGCTTGAAAATCATCTTTGTCCTTCCAACCTGTAGGTTGAAGGCCTGATCCGTGACACTGAACACCTCCATTCCCAACGTATCACGATAAAAGTGCTTGAGGTCCTCCAGCCGTGCTGTATATAACTGTAATTCTTCGATCATCATACGATCTTCTCCTGCATCTCCTCCCACTGACTCCATGGCACCATGCCTAGCTCAGGCTTTGCTTCATCCTGGAGCATGGCGATGAATTCAAGCGAATGACCATCTGGATCGGTAAAATATACAGATACCGCGGGCATCCAGCCGAAGACGTACAGTTCACCAATATCATCATCCAGGAAGTTCTGTGTCTTAATCCCTTTGTTCTCCAAGTGAGCCACCGCATGTTTCATATCCTCCAGAGATACATGAAAAGCAAAGTGCTGACGTTTCACCTCGGAAGGTTTCTTTTGCCACAATCCTAGCATGGCATTGCCTTTTCCACCGATCCAGTAGAAGGAGTTCCCACGTTCTTTCTGCATATAAGCATGGGGTAAACCCAGCACTGTTTCATAGAAATGATGGGATCTCTCCAGATCCGTTACGTTTAGATGTGTTTCAAAAATGCCTGTAATCATGATGCTCAACCTCTTTTCCATTTCCCATTTTCGTCTTCGTTCTCAACTCATGGATGAATTCCGCGCATTCGTTAACGTCTCGGCCAGATTTAAAAATGATCCAATGACCCGCTGCACCCGGTCCTCTATATCCTGACTGCCTTCGTACTCCTCGTATCCGTCAAATGTCGCTTCGAATCGTCTGCGCTGCGCACCACCAATGGAAATCCACTCCTGGGCATTGATGCCATGCAGATTGCGAACAATCGCTTGCAGCTGTAAAAGCGAACTTACCCCCACAGCTCCACCAGAGGAGCTGATGGACAGGACGGGCTTGCCACTGAAATGAGCCTGGCTCAGGTGATCCAGTGCATTTTTGAGCACACCGCTAATACTGCCATGATACTCTGGCGTAGACAGGATGATGGCGTCTGCCTCAAGCATACGCGTGTTCAGGTCTGCCAGATGTTCATGATCCGCTTGTTTCTCATCTGGCGCGTAGAATGGAAGGGGCGTCTGATACAGATCAAACAAGCTGGCCTGATGCCCCTGAGCCCGAATAATCTCCACTGCGTATTCTCCCAAACGTGTACTGGTTGCATTGTTCCGATTGCTACCTGCCAATATAACGATATTCATCCATGTCACTCTCCTTGGTTTTTTTATTGTTTTTGAATTTAACGTTCCTTCAACCGATCCATCTTTGGCTATCTTTATCTTACCTTTCTTCCGCAGCCAATTCGTCAGCAGATAGACTTAACTTGAAATACCAAAAAACTCAACCTTTAGGTTGAGTTTATACGACTTAAGTATGAAGATATGTCGGAATTGGTCAGACGACCCAGCCATTTCTTACGGCATGAAGAGCCGCTTGCGTCCGATCCGCCAGCCCGAGTTTGTCCAGCAGATGACTGACATGGGTTTTGACCGTTTTTTCTGTGATGACTAATTGAACTGCAATTTCCTTGTTGCTCAGTCCTTGCGCAATCAGCCCCAAGACTTCTTGTTCACGGCGAGTGAGCATATCCGGACCACCAAGGGATGTTTCATTTGATTTTCCAGCCTGCTTTGGCTCCTGATGTTGATTGTCTGCTGACCGATCTGTCGGTATATGCTGTGGTTGTTGTTCATTTATAGACCAATCGGATGAAGCCATCACATGCATCAATTGACCTGCTGCGGCGGGATGCAATTCTACCTGACCTGCATGCACATTACGAATGGCTACGGCCAAATCCTCCGGTTCTATATCCTTGAGCAGATATCCTTTCACCCCTGCGCGAACAGCGGGAACGACATGATCCTGATCGGAAAACGATGTGAGCACAATGATTCGTGTTGCTGGCATTAACGTACGCAACCGTCTGGCTGTTTCAATTCCGTCCATAACCGGCATATGCAGATCCATTAATACCACGTCGGGTTTTAATGCTTCCGCCTGCTCCAATGCTTCCTGCCCGTTCGATGCTTCGCCAACAACCTTCATATCTTGTTGCGTGGTCAAAAAAACATGTAGCCCTCTTCTCACCATCGCATGATCATCTGCGAGCAATATTGTAATCGGCATCTCTTCTTCCCCCTGACTTTATACAGCTTCGAACGGAAGTGGAATGACTGCCGTTACTGTCGTTCCCTTACGGGAAGAACTAACTATTTCTAACCTGCCCCCAAGTGATTCAGCACGTTCCTTCATAATGGACAGACCAAGTGAACTTCCAGACGACGATTTTGGCTTGTTCGCTCCGCCTTTTCCCTTGTCTGTGACGGTGAGCATCGCTTCATAATCACTTAGCTTGAGGGTGACCTCAGCAGAACGAACACCCGCGTGTTTCCGTACATTATTCAGTGCTTCCTGCCCGATTCGCCACAATGCTTCTTCTATATTACGTGGTAAAGACCGCATTCCCGTCCGATTCACCACCACTTGTAGACCCTGGCTGGTGCCATATTCCTGTAGGGCTTGGAGCAGTCCTTCTTCCAGTCCTGCGGGACGAAGCTGCATAATCAATGCACGCATTTCCTTAAGAGCCTCCTGAGACAAAGACCTAATATCCTTCATCGCTTCCACTGCCGGGTGCAACTGTTCGGAGCCGGATAACATACTTTCCACACCTTTAGCCGTTAACGATAGGGAGAACAGAATCTGATTGACCGAATCATGCAGATCCCGAGCCAATCGGTTTCTCTCCTCCAGCCGTGCCAGTTCGCGGCGATTCTCCGCCAGCTTCAGACTCTCCCATGAGGCTGTAATATGCTCGGCCAGTGCCTCCAGTACTTCAAAGTCCGCCCGTGTGGGACCCGATGTTCCAAGTCTAATCATTAGAATTCTCGTTTCACCTGGTGTATGGTAGGGAAGGGGAGCAGCAATCCCCGAGACAAGGGAATCCATCGTTTTGTCAGGCTCGCCCCTCGTGAAAATCTCATTCATTTCTATCGCAGACAGGGACACAGCTCTGTGACTATTGATCACACGGTTCATGTGGTTTGCTGCTTCTATAGATAATGACGCACTTGATAACGTTTGAACGATGCCACCTGTATAGGCTGCCTGTACCGTATATACATCGTTTTTCTGTTGAATCATTGCGGTCAAAGGCCAGTCATAATGCTGCCCAAGCAGCTTCACAACTTTTACAGACAATGCGTCAGAATTGCTGCATTCGTTCACTGCGAGACCCAAATCCGTACTGAACTCCCCCAGCTTGGCATACAGATCAGCTCGTCGCTGCTCCGCACGATATAATCTCATCCGCTCCATCGCGCTACCAATCTGGTACGCCACGCCCTGTAACAGTGCCAGTTCACTGTCGCTGAAATGGTCCTTAGCTGGCGCAGCCACGTTGAGCAGGCCCAACATCTTATCACCTGACCTTAGCGGTACGGTCGCATGATGGGTAATATTATGGGTATCTCCCCATTTGAATTCCACGGCATTCTCCAGCCGCTTACAGTTAATGATGTTGACCGCATGATTCAATCGACCATCCTTGAAGCGGTTCACACACCAGCAGGTACCCGTTCGCATGGGTTCTTTATCTTCACGCAGTAATGCCGGGGGCAAATTGTAATCTGAAACACAGGTATAGTCTCCGCGTTCATTAATGAGGAACACCCAGCCGGCAGTTAATCCGGTCAACTCCAGCAATTTGCTCACCACCGTATCCAGCATTAAGCTCAGATCATTGGACGTATTGAGCGTTTCCGCGATTGTCTTCAGCGTGACCATTTCCTGCATTCCGAGCTCTTCCGACATGACAGACTTCTCTCCTTTGACTGATGCCAACTGTGGTTTGTTCAACTATTGTAACCAATCCACCTTGGATATTAAAGGATCAACTTCTTACTCGGTTCGCTTAGCCCAGCTTCTGCCGCTCTTTCCGAGACACGGACAAAGGCTCCATATTAATCAGTCCGCGGTCCGACAGAGCTAGCGCCATTTTGTAGAAAGCACGTGTACGAATCTTCGTATACGTATCCTTGCTGACAGGCGGATCAAATACATGGTTATACACTTTATAGTCGAACACATCATCGTCTTTCAGATATCGTTCACAGACGAGTACACGTTCCTTCTCACTCAGCCGGGACACCACAAAATCAATCGTATCGCAGTATGCCTGACGCGCGCGCTGCACGTCCACATTATAAATCGCCGTTCTCGCCGTGGAATCCCCCGTCACATTGGTTGCACCATGGAATCGCTCGGCATAACTTGCCGTCACCATAACCTCTCGTTCTTCAAATGCAATCGTTTTATAAATGCGGTATTTTTCCAGCGCAGCCTCAACAGCTGTTTGCGTTTTACGTCGGTCCAATTCGGGCAGCATCAATTCCATATTTATCTTCCTCCTTTAACATTAGCTATAGAATGAAAGTCTATTAGCTTCGCATACTCACTCTGATGACAGAACAACCTTCCGATCGCTGTTATCCCCGGATTTCTTTGATTATATTTTCAAAAGTGGAAATCCAGTGATAAAGGCGAACACTTCGCTTCTCCAGCTTTTTTCTGCCCTCTTCGTTCTTGCGTACCTTAAAATTCATTCTATAAAAGTTAAACCCTCATGCTCTCATCTTTTATTAGAGTTATCCAGATCTCTGAAATAATAACGACATTTTTTCAATTTTCCCCTGTTGCCTTTTGGAATCACTCCAAACCGCTATAATCCGGGGAATTCCACTTTTCAGAAGGTGATTAAAAAACACACGCTTCGCTATAACGTTACATTTCGTTCGTATAGTGTTCGTATTTCTATTTGAGGATACCACTTTCTGGAGATCGGAGTAAACCTTCATTTTGGTTCATTTTGACGATAAAATAAAACCTTCGCTCTCATTTCCTATGCCTTTTGGCATAATTGTTTCATATCTCTTTACCTAATGGTATATATACGTTATAGTACTGTTTAATTAATGAACTTCCGTATAAGTCATTTGATTTTTATAAGTTAAGATTTGGATTAGATATGCACGTTAACGGAGAGGACAGAAAGAATCTGAAGAAGCGAAGCGTTCGTCTTTATCACCGAAATTCTACCTATGAAGATATACATTCAGGAAATTCGGGGATAACAGCGATCGGAAGGTTGTTCTGTCATCGGAGTGATCTGTGCAGCACGAGCTCTCTTAATTTATAACTCAAGCACTTGTACGAATCAAAGGAGTTGGCATGAATTGTGGAGCACGCTTTTGGTCCTTATATGAAACAACTGCGCGAGCAACATGGATACAGCATTAATCAGCTCGCCGAAGCAGCCGGAATAAGCAACTCACAGATTTCACGCATTGAGAACGGGGTACGGGGTGTGCCCAAACCGGCAACCATTCGCAAGATTGCAGATGCACTCTCGGTTCCCTATACAGAGATGATGAAGCAGGCCGGCTATATTGAACCAGGGAGTTCCACTGAACTTCAGGACGTACCGGAATGGGCTACATACAAAGACCGTCGTGATTTCAAAAAGATGCTGGAGGACGATGATGATCTGATGTTTGACGGCATTCCACTCGATGAAGAGGACAAGAAACGCATCAAGGATGTGCTGACAGGTCTGTTCTGGGAAGCCAAACAGATGAACAAACGCAAAAAGACAGACGAATCGGACAATCGCCCATGAAGCATGACGAACTGAATTTAATGAGGCAGCAGGTGAGATCATATGGATGACATCGTAACAAAGCTGATTCGAAAACACCGGACCAACTGCCCGTTCAGCATTGCCCGCGCGGTTGGAATACAGATTCGTTTCACCAATTTGGGGAAATCCACCAAAGGACTGTACTTTCGCAAGCTCCGGCGCAGGTTTATCGTCATACACAATGATTTGCCGCCGGAATGGCAGCGGTTCGTGTGCGCCCATGAGCTTGGCCATGACCGGCTTCATAAAGGGATCAATCGTTTCTTTCTGGAGGAGCATTCCTATTTTGCACCAGGCAAACTGGAAAGACAGGCCAATCGTTTTGCCATTCAGTTGTTAACGTCTGGAGTGATGCCTGAAGCCGATGAATCTTTAGAGAAATTCTGTTTACGTACCGGACTGCCGCGTGAAGCGCAGCATTTTTTTTACACCATTTAAGAACATATGTTCTTTCATAGGATTATTTTTTCTCTATTTTCCATTAGCAGAATCACATGTCACTTTCAGGTTACTTATTTTTACGTAAATCGCGAGATTTCCACATAATAGTCTGTTAAAATACTATTTGAGCTGTGTAAACGCTCAATTAGATATTATTTTGGGAGGTTTCGGATTCATATGAAAATCTGGAAGAATTACGTTTCACTTCTGCTAACGGTCTGTTTGCTGTTTGGCAGTGTAGGTATTGCCGCGGCTGCAACGGACACCACTCCGGGTACAGGCAAACACATTACCATTCTACATACGAATGATACGCATGCCCGCGCAGTTGAATCTTCACCTGCTATGGGTTTTGCCAAAGTAGCTGGAATCGCTGACAAATATCGTAGCGAAAACCCGAACACGCTCTTGCTCGATGCTGGAGATGCTGTGCATGGTACAACATTTGCCACTCTCGTTAATGGTGAGAGCATCGTGAAAGTCATGAATGAAATGGGATACCAAGCCATCGTACCGGGTAACCACGAATTCAACTATGGTTCAGATCGTCTGATCGAACTGGCGGACATGATGAACTTCCCCATGCTGAGTGCCAACGTGAAGAAAAAAGACGGAACACGTCTCTTCGATCCTTACCTCATTAAAGAGGTGGATGGCGTTAAGATTGGTATCATCGCCTTGACTACACCGGAAACGTTGTACAAAACGAACCCTAAAAACGTAGAAGGTCTTGATATTACAGATCCATCTGCGGAAGCTAAAGTTCTGGTCAACGAAATCCGCAGCAAAGTAGATGTTGTTGTTGTTCTGGGACACCTTGGACAAGATGCATCCAGCACGGATACTAGCTTTAAAGTCGTTAAAGAAGTTCCTGGCATCGACGTATTCATCGATGGTCACAGTCACACAGTACTGCAAGATGGCCTTGTATCCGATAACGGAACATTGATCGCAAGTGCAGGAGAATACACCAACTATGTAGGTGTCATCGATCTGTGGGTAGATGGTGGTAAAGTAACGAAGAAACAAGCAACATTGATTGATGAAACTGAAGCAAAAGACATCAAACCGAATGAGAAAGTCGCGACTCTCGTGAACTCCATTCAAAAAGAACAAGAACCTATCCTGAAAGAAGAAGTAGCCAATACAGCTATTCTGCTGGATGGTAAGCGTGAACAAGTACGTGCAGGAGAAACCAATCTGGGTGACCTGCTTGCAGATGCAATTCGTGATGTCAGCAACGCTGATATCGCATTGACTAACGGTGGTGGTATCCGTGCTTCCATCGAAAAAGGGATCGTAACCAAAGGTGATATCATCACAGTGCTTCCTTTTGGTAATCAAGTGGTAACGCTTGAAGTAAAAGGCTCCGATATTCTGGCAGCCCTTGAAGTCGGTGTAGCTTCCTATCCCGAACCAAGCGGTGGATTCCCGCAAGTATCCGGAATCAAGTTCAAAATCGACACTTCCGCTGCAGAAGGTAGCCGTGTACATTCCGTAACCGTTGGCGATAAAGTCCTTGATCCGGAAGCAACGTACACACTGGCAACCAATGATTTCACAGCTGTTGGTGGTGACGAATACACCATGTTCGCCAAATATTCAACTACAGGAATGTATGGCGCGCTGGACGAAGCATTGATCAACTACATGCAAAAGCTTGGTGCTGTAGACATCAAAACAGATGGTCGGATCAGTGAAGCGAAGAAACCAGCAGTAGAGCCGGAAACTCCGGCAACCGAAACACCAGCTCCAACTACGCCAAAACCAGAAACACCAAAACCGGAAAAACCAGTTAAACCAACACCAAGCAAACCAGCTCCAGCCAAACTGCATGTTGTGAAATCCGGAGATTCCTTGTACTCCATCTCCAAACAATACGGCACAACTTGGCAGGCATTGCAGAAGCTGAACAATATCAAAAATCCACACTGGATTTATCCAGGTCAACAATTGAAATTGCCTGCAGCTTCTTAAGCTCAGCAAAGCAAAGTGCATATAGGCATGATTGCTTGTAAGGTGCAACAACATTACGAATCAATCTTGTCATAACCAAAAGGGTGTCCCCCAAACCAGATTACTGGTTAAGGGGACACCCTTTTGTATCTCAGTTCTTAAACATCCATCCACATCAGATACTTGAACATTTCCTGTGGACATATCCTGCTGATCTTGACAATCATCTGAGGCAAAAATAAATCCCAGCTAGGCCTTTATGGACCAACTTCATCATATGCCTTCGTCACCGAACTATATAAAAACTCTCTGGAATTACTGTGTTTATGCGGTTATTCTACATTTAATTTCGACATCGCTGTCTTCTCAAAATTGCATATTTGCACATAAATCTACCCAAGTATGATCATCTGCAATTCCTTAATCATAAAATCATTTGTATACTGAATACAATTATCCCAATTTAGTTATTTCGTATGATATTCCTTATAAAATCCTACCCATTTGTATGCCTATAGCCCTCTTTTCCATGCTTTCATTAGAGTTTCAGCAATCAAAATCAGCTACCGCATCATATTCGGTACTATTATATGAACTCATATAATGAACGAATCCCCTGAATCTAGGAAGTGAGTTGTTCCTTCACATAAAGCACAGCCTCCTGTGCAGTCAAGCCGATTCGTTTCAATTCACCTGATGCTGCAAGGGCGTGTGATCCCAATTCAACCTGTCCTTCTGCTGCCCCTCTGCCAATGACGATCTGCACAGGCAATCCGATCAGCTCGGCATCCTTGAATTTCACACCTGGACGTTCATCCCGGTCATCGACCAGTACAGAGTAACCGCCATCAATCAATTGTTGTTCCAGTTCGAGAGTAAGCTGACGTTGTTGCTCATCCTTCCAACTTACTGCAATCAGATGCACATCATATGGCGCCACAGCGGCCGGCCAACGAATCCCCTCATCTCCTGCATACTGCTCAGCTATAGCTGCCATCAGGCGGGATACGCCAATTCCATAACATCCCATGACAGGCGCGCACTGGCGACCATTGCGATCCAGGAATGAAGCGCCCATGGCATCACTGTATTTCGTTCCCAATTTGAAAATATGTCCAACCTCAATGCCTTTGGTAAATACAAGCGGCGATCCACATGTTGGGCAAGCGTCCCCTTCGGCAGCAAAGCGAATTCGTTCCACTCGCTCCAATGCAAAATCAATGCCTGGACGTACGCCGGAAACATGCACATCCACTTCATTGGCTCCTGTAATTGCGCTCTTCATCACTGCCACGTCAGCGTCCACCACCATCGGCAGATTTAGTCCAATTGGACCCAGAAAACCTACCTTCAGGTTCGGATGTGCCGCAATGGCTACATCGTCTGCTAGATTCAGTTCCTCTGCACCCAACACCTGCTTCAATGCGATGTCATTCAGTTCATGATCTCCACGTACAAGGGCAGCGACGAGCTGACCATCCGCCACATAAAGCAACGTTTTGATCATATGTTCAGCACCTTCGCCCACAAAGGAAGTTAACTCTGCGATCGTACGAACGCCAGGTGTCGGAATTCGTACTGTGGCTTCCACTCCTGTGCGATCATCCGTTTGAACTGCGGAGTCTGCATTCGAAGAGACAGCTTTATCTTCTGAGCTTGCTTCTTTTTCCCCAATATCTACGGAAGTCTGATAATCAGCTTTCTCCAGATTAGCAGCATATCCACAATGTTTGCAGGTTACAATCGTGTCCTCACCCACATCAGCAAGAGCCATGAACTCGTGCGTTTCCCCTTGACCGCCAATCGTTCCCGCGTCCGCCTCAACACGGATATAGTCCAGACCACAACGTTCCAGAATGCGACTATACGCTGTGTTCATCGCCTGATAAGTACGATCAAGCTCTTCCCAGTCCGAAGCAAAAGAGTAGGCATCCTTCATGATGAACTCACGTCCACGTAGCAATCCAAATCGAGGACGGCGTTCATCCCGGAACTTGGTTCCGATCTGGTACAGGGTGAATGGCAGCTTGCGATACGAACTGACCTCGTCCCGCGCTAAAGCGGTTACGACTTCCTCATGTGTTGGTCCAAGAGCAAATTCCCGTGCATGACGATCCTTCAGACGCATCAATTCGGGACCATACTGTGTGTATCTTCCGGATTCTTCCCACAGCTCAGCAGGCTGCATAATCGGCAGCAACACTTCCTGACATCCAGCACGATCCATCTCTTCACGAACGATCCGTTCAACGTTCAACAATATACGCCGTCCGAGGGGCAGGTAACTGTAGATCCCCGCTGCCAGTTGGCGAATCATGCCGGAACGCAGTAACCAACGATGTCCCGCCGCATCTGCCTCCGCTGGCGCTTCACGTAATGTTGGAACAAGCATTTCACTTTGACGCATCTGCACACACTCCTAATCTTCCTCATTGTTATTAGATATCTTGAGTTATAAACAGCAAAAAGACACATCCGTCAAGGGACGAATGTGTCGTGGTACCACCCTTGTTTAACTGCAACTTATTCCATCCGCAACCTGTGCGATTTGTAGTATGCAGTCCTACGGGGCATAACGGGCCCTTCCGGCGGAGGTTGCAACCCTGGGATGGGCATTCTCTTCCGCAGCTCGCGAGGTAGGAATTACGAAGCAGCCACAGGAACCTTGCACCACACTGTTCCCTCTCTGTTGAAGCTGACCAACACAATCATGTCCTCGTTATAACGCTTTTATCATTTTTGATCACATTAGTTCATTTACAAGAAATTGTCAACCATACCGAGTTAACATAAAGTACAATGAATTCCGTAACGATGGCTGACATGACAGCTTGTTCCCTGTAATATAGAGAAATAGAAATATACCCTTGGTATTAATCGATAAAGGAGCTTGTCCTATGCCATATATCATATATGATCTTGAATTCACAGTAAGCCGTAATACTCGCTATTCTTCTGAAATTATCGATATCGGTGCCGTCAAAGTTACGGAAACAGCGGATGGATTGACTGTTACAGATACGTTCCATACGTATGTTCGTCCTTCCAACAAGTCCGTTCTGTCTACCGACACGATTCAGTTTACAGGTATTACGCAAAAAGATATTGATGCAGCGCCTCTTTTTCCGGCAGCACTGAATCAATTCATCGCCTGGATGGGAAGCGAATCCTATTACATGTGTTCCTGGGGACCCGACGACCGCAGCAAACTGATCTCTCATTGTCGTACCCATCAGCTCGATGTGGCCTGGATCACCAATCATAACGATCTCCAGCAACAATGGTCCCGTGTCGTTCGTAAAGAAGGCAAGTTCCGTCAACTCGGTCTCGCTCAGGCTCTTGAAATCTGCGGAATCGAATTCGATGGTACCCAGCATCGCGCATTGGATGATGCCATCAATACAGCCAAAGTGTTCATGCATCAGTTTGACCGATTCACGCTGGAAAACAACTGCGCAGCGGATGATGAGGGCATTGCATCCAAGGTCGTCTATTCCAGCTCCACAGAAGATGAAGAGAAAGAATCGCCTTTTGGCAATCTGGCAAGCCTTTTCAAAACCAAAGAGTAGGCGTCCACAGCACGAAATGTATTGGTGTTTTGGCATCTTGGTTCTTGCTTCAGATTGCATGCTAATCTCAACTTCTATTGTACATTTGTTGCCAGCTGTTCAGGCGTTCTTTCATCTTGATGCGGCAGATCTCGGGTTCAAGGATTTCCGCATCAGGTCCATATTTAGAAATCCATACGAGAAATTCCTCAACATCACTTAATATGGCTTCAAATAACAGGCTACCTTCCGGTTCAATGGTTAAGATGGGGCGTATAAAAAATTGCTCCTGCATCACACGCTCCACAGCATGGGGTGCAAATCGAATTTTGAACGCAGTCCACTCCGTACTTCCCTCATATGCCCAAGGAATGCGGAAGTGCGACTGGATCAGATAATCCTCTTTGCGGAACGTTCGTGGCAATATCCGTATCTTTTGCAGCCGGCTCACCTGAAATATTCGAAGTTTCTCCGACAGGTGACAATACCCTAACAGCTCAAATCTGTATTCACGAGGGATAAGACAGTAAGGATCTATGCGTACGACCCCTTTTTTACCTTGAGACAGATACTCCCCTTCAATGGTGTTCTGTGAAATGCCAGCCTGAAGCAGGGTAATCAGGGATTGATTCTGTGGATCGTTGCTCTCATTTTGCCATGCGGGCAACCCCATTTTAAACAACCCACTAATCTGCTCAGACCATTCCACTCGTTCTGTTTTGTTTTTCTGACTCGAAGCAACCACTTTCTCATAAGCGCTCTCAAAAGCAGGTTTCAGCAAAGGACGAATATTCTCCATAACTTCAGCAAGATGCATGAAAGCTTGGGCTTCTTCATCAGACCAATTAAGCGGATACATGGCAAAATGGCTGATAAACATGTACCCTTGCCCGTGTCCCATATTGGCGATCGGGATATGCATTGCACTGAGGGCCTCCATGTCGCGGTATATCGTCCTTTCCGTCGTCTCGCATCGCTGGGCAAGCTCACGTGCCAGAATGCCTGGCTTGGCCTGCACTAACGTTATAATGCGCATTAATCGGATTAGTCGGTCTGTCATTTTGCCGGACCCTCCACGATGTTGTTTCAATAAATTTGATACAACTCCATCCATTGTTTAATATGATATTGATACATACATTCGACCTTCTCCTAAACTTCACCTTCAAAATATATGTAGACTCGTTCTCTCTATACCGTTGCCATCTGAAATCAACCCTATTCGCCTAATATCTTTTTTTCACGGTCATGATATCCGGTTGTAAACGTGATCCCGTAGTGATAACGCAACTGTTCAATGATCTCCGCTTCCGTGTAATAATCCAGATCCTGCTTGCGCGCAGCTTCAATTAACAACCCATCTGCATGACGACGCAACATATTACTGCCCTCTTGAACCCGGCCTCTTTCGTAGGCGCGCAAGGCTTGTTTGATCAGCGGCACGGTTTCACTTAACTTGATGGTCTTTTCCACCTTGGGATCTTCCGGCTGTCGCAGCATGCCCAGATGACTGGTGTACTGAATATACAGCTGTTCTCTTCGTAACAATACGCGCTGACTTTGCTTCAACTTCCTTGTGCTCCAGTACGCTGAACATACGGCTGCTTTTCCAGACACACGGGGTCCCATGACGAATTCGAGCAAAATTTGCTTGCTCTCCCCCTTGTACATATCACCAAGCCTTAGTAGCCAGCCAATATCCGTTTCTTTGGAACGACATCCATAGATCCCTTTCAGTTGTACGCCAAATTCCGGTTTGAGCAAAAGTTCCAAATCTCTTGATACAATTTTGGGTGCTATTTTCCTAAGTCTTTTGGCAGGGGCACCGTTACGCCACTCTACCATCATATATACGGGGTCGGCTCCCCCTGTCGGTATGGCCTCTTTATTCCACGAATAAGATACTTCAAAGACTGAGTTCACTGGTAGTCTCTCCCCCGATTTATATGTATTATCTTCTAAGTTATCAGGGTGAATGGACACTATATTGTCACGGAACATATGTTCTCATTAAATTTTTCCAATATATTAATTTTATATCCCTAAATCCGTCTGAATACGACAATAAACGACGAAAAAGCCTGGCGCTATGCCAAGCTTTTCAATGACTTCTCTATGACAAGTCCCAAATTAAACCGTAGTATGATCGATTCCCATTTTGTGTAAATATTGTGTGCCATCTGCTTTGGTAACCGGAGCATAGGTGACACTGTCAATGACCAGCTTACGTCCTACTGGCTCTCCGTTAACAGTAATCATAATGGTTTTGGTTGATGTGTTCTGATCTGCTGTATACATATGTTTCTACTCCTTCATGTTCACGATCTTATATTCAATCGGATATATTGGTATCGTTCATTAAATTGCGTATTTGTGAATAGCATGCACCCGGAACTGAAGTAAAAGATCTGTAAGAACGGTCCGGTGTGCTTGCCTATCGTACTATTACCCCACAGATTTATAAGCTAAACAGCTCTGTTCATAAATATTATTAAATATTTCGGGTAATAAAACGATATCATCTTGAACCCATCGTCCCGGTTTTGACGTATAATGTAAGAGCGTATTTCAACAATAGACGACGAATTCGGCGATCTATATTATCTACCGAAGAAAGAGGTGTTAACGATGCCAAAATCCATTCAGGGTTATTTCATTCGGGTGTTATTCACCACATGTATTCTATTTACCGTTTCAATCGCTTCCACAGTAAATGCAGCCAGTGCCAATATATTTACGGATATATACAGCGGATGGGAGCGAGTCTCCGAACTGCCCGGAGAAGTGAACGCTCTGCAGGAAAGCTATAAGCAAACGATGGAGCAACTAAATCAAACGTCCGCCCAGTTGGGACAAGCCCAGGCGAATGTCGAAGCATTTAAGACCCAGAACGAACAGTTGCTGGCTCAGAACCAAAAACTTACTGAGATGGTAAGCAAGTTGCAGGATGACCAGAATGCCAAAGCAGCTACCACCAAACGAATTCAGACGATGATCATCACTGTCGTTTCTCTCATATTAGGTTACTTTATTCTGATTCGTGTGATGCGTTGGGGAATGCGTCGCCGTTCGGGCCGAGTATAAAAGAACAGGAGCAACTGCATGAACATACACCTGAACAATGCTGAAGCAGGCGGAGCTGGACAAGTTGTCACATTTTCACTGATTAAAGATGACCGCCTCCATATTTTGCATCCGCAGCAAATTGTGGCCTTCCGCGGTCCAAGTGGGAGTCGCAATGATAAATTCATGAATATCACGGGCATATATCGCAAAAAAAAGCTGATTAAATCCGAAATTACCGGACCTTGCCAATTTGTGGCTGCCCTGCCTCCCGGATTCACGATGAAGGAAGTGGAGCTCACGGAGGACAGTGATCTGCTCTATGACTTCCGCCACCTGTTCTTCTACTCTGATGGTGTAACCATGCATACCAAAATTCAGAAAATCAAAAACATGCTGATCACCCGTGATGCAGTGAAAATGAAATTTTCCGGCAAAGGCAAAATCGGATTGCTCACTCAAGGCCAGGTCTGCCAACAGGAGCTTCACCCGACAGCGCCGCTCTATGTGGATGCTGGCAGCATTATTGCCTATCCCGAAAATGCACATCTGGAACTCACCGTATATGGTAACAACCTTGCCAGTCAGCATATGAATTATCATTGGAAGATGACAGGACATGGATCTGTACTCTTTCAGGCTGGACGTGAGAATCACCGCTTGGAACAGGATCTTAACGATGAGGGACTGTTCAAACGAATTCTGAAAGAAGTGATCCCTTTCGGCAATGTATTGATAAAATAAACTGATCAAATAAGCTGTTAGTTGATGAAACAGACCGATTAGCTGCCACTATGCTCCAGTGGGGTGGTCACCACACCGTTTCATGTTATAATGGTTCAGACAATTGAAGAAGAAAATCCATGCCTGTGGCATGGGAGAGGTTCGCGAACTCCCTCTATAAGACTTGACCATGTGATGGTCAGTATAAGTCTTGCGTACACGTTACTTAACGGAATGTACGTAAAAAACTAAGGACACTGACTCTTACCTGCTTTTTTGAAGCGGTTATCGAGAAGGTGTGTTTTTTGATGGATGCCAGTTCATGAACTTCTCTGTTCTTCCGACACTCTATGCCTATGTGCATGGTTTGATCTCAAGAAGATAGAGAGGTTTTTTTATGTTGAACGAAGAAAAAGCAGTCGTTGTATTCAGCGGTGGTCAGGATAGTACCACGTGTCTGTTCTGGGCCAAACAACAGTTTGCCGAAGTCGAGGTTGTTACATTTGATTACGGTCAGCGCCACAAGTTGGAGATTGAATGTGCAGCCGAGATTGCTCGTGATCTGGGTGTACAGCAAACGGTGCTCGATATGAGCCTGTTAAATCAGCTTGCCCCCAATGCGCTCACTCGCACGGATGTCGAGATTACCCATGAAGAAGGCGAACTGCCGAGTACATTTGTGGATGGACGGAATCTGCTGTTCCTCAGTTTTGCGGCCATTATGGCAAAGCAAAAAGGAGCACGTCACCTGGTTACAGGTGTATGCGAGACGGATTTCAGCGGATACCCGGATTGCCGGGATTCATTTGTGAAATCGATGAATGTGACGCTTAACCTGTCGATGGACTATCCATTTGTCATTCATACCCCGCTCATGTGGCTGGACAAAGCCCAAACGTGGAAGATGGCGGATGATCTCGGTGCTTTTGATTATGTACGCGAGCGTACTCTAACCTGCTATAACGGCGTGATCGGCGACGGATGTGGAGAATGCCCTGCCTGCAAACTGCGCAAAGCCGGACTGGATCGCTATGTGCAGCAGCGGACTGCTGCTGAATCTGCGGGAGTGGATGTACGATGAGAGAGCCGGGAACATTCCGTATTGTAGAGCATCTGCAACGCATCGGAGAAGATATTCTACCTACCCAGCTACGCTATCACCGCAAACGTGTGCTTGTAAGCAAAGAATTCACCTTTGACGCAGCACATCATCTGCATTGTTATGAAGGCAAGTGCAAGAACTTGCACGGTCATACGTATAAAGTTATTTTTGGCATCAGCGGTTATCCAGGTGAAACCGGGCTGACGGTTGATTTTGGACATATCAAGGATATATGGAAAACTCAGATTGAGGGATATCTGGATCATCAGTACCTCAACGAGACGCTTCCTTTAATGAATACAACGGCTGAAAATATGGTCGTGTGGCTGTTCGAACAGATGGAACATGCGCTCCAGACGGAGCCCTATGCCGGGCTGACCGAGGGTGGGCGGACGGAGTTTGTCCGACTCTTTGAGACACCAACCAGTTACGCGGAAGCGAGACGGGAGTGGATGATTGATGAGTAGTGTGACACAGCAGGTGAATGAGACGGGAACTCGCAAAGAGGCTCGTATTCCCGTGATGGAGATTTTTGGACCGACAGTTCAAGGCGAAGGCATGGTGATCGGGCAAAAAACGATGTTTGTTCGTACCGCGGGCTGCGATTATCGCTGCTCCTGGTGCGACTCGGCCTTTACCTGGAACGGCAGTGGCAAGGACCAGATTCGCATGATTACGCCAGAGGATGTATGGGAAGAATTGCGCCGCGTTGGCGGCACGCGCTTCTCCCATGTCACCATCTCCGGCGGTAATCCCGCCCTGCTCGCTTCGCTGGGCGGGCTGGTTGCCCTGCTGCGGGAGAACGGCATCCGCACCGCGGTGGAGACGCAGGGCTCCCGCTGGCAGTCTTGGCTAGCAGACATTGACGAAGTCACCGTCTCGCCTAAGCCACCCAGCTCCGGCATGGACACCGATTGGGCCGTGCTGGACGATCTGATCAAACGGTTGGCCGCTGGCCCGGTAGAACGAAGTCATAGTCTGAAGATCGTGATCTTCGATGAGACAGACCTGGACTATGCCCGTCGTGTGCATGCACGGTATCCGGGCACGGATTTATTTTTACAAACCGGGAACCCGGATGTCACTTCCGCCGATACGCCAGATCTGGCGTCCTCACTGCTTGCTCGTTATGAGTGGCTGATTGACCAAGTTAGTGCATCCGATGACCTGAACAATGTTCGTGTGCTTCCACAGCTTCATACGCTGGTATGGGGCAACAAACGCGGCGTGTGATGGGCAGTATGGGTGGAATGAGCGGCATGATGTAAGGATGAAGACGAAATGTCCTTAGAAAACAAGAGAATTCAACAGGCAAAACACGCCTATTCATATATACCGCGAGGCTTCGGCTTTGACGGAAACAAGGAGCGTTTAATAACCGATGAGACAACCTGAAGAGATGCAAGATGTGACGTTGCTGGGCAACCAGAATGTTAAATATACGTTTGAATATGATCCGGGAATCTTGGAGAGCTTTGATAATAAGCATCCGTACCGCGATTATTTTGTAAAATTCAACTGCCCGGAGTTCACTAGCCTGTGCCCGATTACGGGTCAGCCTGACTTTGCAACGATCTATATCAGCTATATTCCTGATATCAAAATGGTCGAGAGTAAATCACTCAAGCTGTACCTGTTCAGCTTCCGCAACCATGGTGATTTCCACGAGGATTGTGTGAATATTATCATGAACGACCTGATCAAGCTGATGGACCCGCGCTACATCGAAGTATGGGGCAAATTCACACCGCGCGGCGGCATTTCCATAGACCCGTATACGAACTACGGTAAGCCAGGAACCAAATACGAGCAAATGGCCGACCATCGTATGATGAATCATGATATGTACCCTGAGACGATTGATAATCGTTAAACTGGCGGGTAAATAAGCTCTGCTATAACTAAATAAATTATAGGACACAGAAAAGCCGACCTCTTCAAAACCTGAAGAGGTCCGGCTTTTTCTTTGGTTAGCATACACCTGTATGAGACTAAGTGTCTCAACGCAATTGGATCGCAGCGCATTCAAGTAGACTGATCGTCCTTTAGTTCTTTAACTTTTTTGACGTAATGTCTCAGCATCAACACACCAATCGATTGAAAAACGATAAATATGACGATGGCAGCAGTTAGAGATTTCGGTGCTACATAGATAGCCTGAAACGTTATTACAGCCATATATATAATGGTCATCACCAACTCACGTTTGGCGGATTCATAAGGTGATAAGGATTTCATATCCATCCCTCCTCTATCCTTCTTACACATAAATATGGATCTTCTTACAGTAGATGCTAAAGTAATATGTTTCTTTTGTAAATGTAATGCTATAAATAAACACCTCAGAAATAGAGTTGAATTCATCAACGTTTTCCCTTGTTCCCCTTGTCGGTCCAATCAATCTATCCTATTATGTAACAATATGCTTACACGCATAGATTACAACATCAGGCGCTGATCCCTCGTGACCGCGACCAAAGGAGAATTGTACATGTCTACACAATCCACATTAACCAAGGACGCCGCCGCGCGTTCGAAAGCCCCACCCGGATCGGATGCCCAAAGCACCGTTTACCGGATACTCATTGCCATCAGTCTGGTTCATTTGTTCAACGATTCGATCCAGTCGGTTATTCCAGCCATTTTTCCGATTCTAAAAGATTCCATGCACCTCACGTATACTCAGATCGGATGGATCTCATTTGCTATCAACTTTACCGCTTCCATTATGCAGCCTGTCGTAGGCTGGTTTGCAGATAAAAAACCTACACCATCCATCCTGCCCATTGGCATGGGTTTTACATTTACCGGCATGTTGCTGTTGGCCTTTGCTGACAGTTATATGGCTGTCCTCATTTCCGTTATCTTTGTCGGACTGGGTTCCGCCGCTTTCCATCCAGAGGGTTCACGGGTATCACACATGGCTGCTGGTCAGCGCCGTGGGCTGGCACAATCCATCTTCCAAGTCGGTGGTAACGCTGGGCAATCCCTTGCCCCATTGCTTACACGTTGGATCTTTATCCCGTTTGGACTGTTTGGTGCCATTGGATTCACAGGTATTGCTGCCATGGGGATTGCAGTTCAGATCTACATCGCCCGTTGGTATGGACGCATGCTGCAATCGGGAGGATACCTGCGTAGACAGGCTGCTGCCCGTCGTGCACCCAATCCTGCCTTACGTAAAAAGATTACTGCCGCCATCACGCTTTTGATCTTGCTCGTCTTTGTTCGTTCCTGGTATATCGCTTCCATCGGCAGCTTCTATGCGTTTAATCTGAAAGATACTTTTGGATTGTCCACAGAGGACGCGCAGATCTATATCTTCTTGTTCCTGGCTGCCGGAGCACTGGGAACGTTCTTTGGAGGCCCCTTGGCGGATCGATTCGGCAAACGTAACCTGATCTTCCTGTCCATGGCCGGAGCTGCTCCACTTGCTCTGTTGTTGCCTTATGCGAATCTGTTCTGGACAGGCGTGTTGCTAACCATTATTGGTTTTATCATGTTATCCAGCTTCTCGGTTACGGTTGTATACGCGCAAATGCTGATTCCAGGCAAAATCGGAACGGTCTCGGGCCTGATCACAGGTCTGGCATTTGGTATGGGAGGCTTGGGTGCACTTGTTCTGGGCAACTGGATTGATGTCTTCGGTGTATCACCGGTGATGCAGATGTGCAGCTTTCTGCCCCTGCTCGGAATCTTCACGTTCCTGCTTCCATCCGATAAATTACTGAATATCTGGGCCAAAGAAAACGGTAGTGAAGAGTAACCTACATTTGTAGTAAATAAAAAGTCTAACCACAACAAAAGGGTTCCCTCCAACTCTGTATTTACAGAGCGGCAGGAACCCTTTTGATATATTTGTTTTTCTCGAATTTAGCTTCAACCGTTTATTCCACGTCACACATGACAACGCTGCTGCCATGAGCAGTAATCAATTCCTTCACATCTTCAAATTCAAGGAATACCGTCGCCGTATTTTCCATGGGATGAATTCCTATTTTTTGACCGACTAGATCCTTGTCAAAGACGACGGTTACGTTCTTCTGAACATTATTAAGAACCCCCATAGGGTTAACATGCCCTTTTTCCAATCCGAGTAACTCCAACAAATCCTTTTCACTCGCAAAACTGAGTTTGCGGCTAGGTATCTTTTCGCCTAAACTTCTCAAATCAACTGACTTCGTTCCAGCAATCGTTACTAGATAATAGTTGCGCTTCTTGTCATCACGCAGAAACAGATTTTTAACGATATGTTCTGTATGTGGAATCTGATAAGAGAATATTTCCTCCATCGTATATACTGCGGGATGTTCAATACTCTCGTAAACGATATTGTTGCGATCTAAAAGATCATAGAAACCTTGTTTGTTTAACATATCAGATTCATCTCTTTCAATATAAATATTCTTCTATAAGACTACTTCTTCTGTAACCTTATTTCAAACGCTGAAGGATCAGCCGTTTTTTGTACAGCATTTTACCTGCTTCAGCTACATCACGGATCGTATTTTTGTTGCTCACTGAACCAAAGACCATGCCGGCAATCGGCACAAGTTGAAACAATTTCTTCCAACCAAAGGATTCACTGTAGGAGTTAAAAACTTCCCGCCAACCCTGCATTTGCGATACCACTTCAATAGGCTTGTCTGGATCATCGTAAGCTGCCAGTTCTTCAATGATAGCTTTCTTACCTACGATATCGGCGGAAGAGAATTGCAGACATTTGACGATAAAGATACGCTCCAGCGGTTCATCGGGATCATAGCCATAACATAGTGCCATCTCCTGCAGTACCTTCAGAGAAAGCCCCATCACCATCGGAATATCTGCTGCAATGGTTACAATGCCACCGAACCCTGTAGCTGCTCCCTGAGCCGCGGCAAACTTCGTTCGACTCTCGGTAATGTTATCGGCTACCTGGTCCAGCACCTGAAGTGGCAGATTTTCTACACTATGAATCTTCGCTGTCCCCTCAGCTTCAGCATCCTGTTCCAGACGATCAGTCGTGTCCGTCATGGAATAACCGGATTTCTCGGCTTCCTCTTGCAACAGCTTGGCTACTTTTTTCTTCTGTACGAGGAACTTGCCCCCATTCTGTACATATTGACCGACGTCATTCAGGGAATCTCCGATTTTCTGTTTCAGCGCTTTAGGCATCACTTTATCCAACATCGCAAACGGCAGACGCCCGATTTTATCCCATATAAACAAGTCTTTCTGTTGTTTTTCCCATTTCAAAATCTGTTCAAGTTCGTGGTCCAATGTTTCGCGTGAATCCATATGTGATCCTCCTAATAGGTTGTGTATCGTAATCCGTATCTTTCTCATACGCAAAAATCATCGTTGTGGTTGCTTTGTTTTATATCCAAGACATCGATACTTAGGCCGTTCTATCTTATCGTTCACATACAGAAGAGCCCTTAATCAGCATCACTCGCTAACTAAGGGCTCTCGTATTTAAGGTTTCACTATCTCTTATTTCGCTTCTGCTACTGCTTTGCCATCTGGAGCCGGAACACCGAAATCAGGTGTGCCATCTTCACGCCAATGAATCACTTGAGCACGAGCGTGACGGTTCGGATCATACAAGGGATCACCCTCGATGTCTTTGTAATTACGCGCATGATAAATCATAATATCGGTCTTGCCATCCGGTGATACCGTAAAGCTGTTATGGCCCGGACCGTATTGGCCGTTCGCTTCACAAGTCTGGAATACCGGCTCGGGTGATTTTACCCAGCTTGCCGGATCAAGCAGGTCGGCATTTTCATCTGCAGTGAGCAGACCCATACAATAATTGTAATCAGTCGCGCTGGCTGAGTAGCCGATAAACACTCTTCCATTTCGGTGCATCACGGCTGCTCCTTCATTGACCTTAAAGCCGATGATCTCCCAATCGTACTCTGGCGTAGAGATCATGACCTGTTCACCGCGTAGCGTCCACGGGTTTTCCATCTCGGAAATGTACAAGTTCGAGTTGCCCACAATATCAGGATCTTTCTGCGCCCACACCAGATAGCGGATTCCCTTATGTTGAAAGGTCGTTGCATCCAGCGCGAATGATTCCCACCGGGTGTAAATCTGCCCTTTTTCTACCCACTCTCCTTCAAGTGGATTCGCAGAATCGTTCTCCAGAACATACATCCGATGATCGAACAGGCCTTCGTTGGTCTCACTGGTGTGAGCCGCAGCGTAATGTATGTACCATTTGCCATCGATAAAATGAATTTCCGGTGCCCAGATGTTGGCACTCATTGGCCCTGTGTCACGCTTGGTCCAAGCCGTTACAGGCTCGGCATCTCTTAATCCTTCCAATGTCTCTGCTCGCCGAATCTCAATCCGGTCAAAGGCTGGTACGGATGCGGAAAAGTAATAGTAACCGTCCGTATGACGGTACACCCACGGATCAGCACGCTGCTCCAGGATAGGATTAGTAAATGTAATGGAATCAGTCATGGGAATGCTCCCCTTTCAAATGTGTGTGGCGGCTCGGAGTTGGGAATGTGTGTGCGATGCAGAAAAGAGAAGAGCTATTTGAGTGCACAGCGGACGTTCGGGGGTGGCATGGCCTTGGTGCTCTCTTGTCCTCCGATTTCTTTTTTCCACCGCTTCTGGCGGTTGAAATCGAATGCCAAACTCGCTCCTGCGGCTCCTTCCTCCCCCTCACTGCTTGTGCACCTTTGGTTCAGTAGCTCGCTCTTTTCGCGCTCGCTGGGTTACAACCTCACTCCGAGCCTTATTTTTGGCTCGGTTTTATGGGGTCGACCGCTTCGCTTGGTCGACTCTCCCCATGTAATGCTGTGCTGGCCGCCGAGCTATAGGCCAGCTTTGTGGTCATGCTCAGCGGACGTTCGGGGGTGGCAGGGCCTTGGGGCTCTCTTGTCCTCCGATTTCTCTTTCCACCGCTCTAGGCGGTTGAAATCGGATGCCAAACTCGCTCCTGCGGCTCCTTCCTCCCCCTCACTGCTTGTGCACCCTTAGAGCAGTAGCTCGCTCTTTCCGCGCTCGCTGGGTTACAGCCTCACTCCAAGCCTTATTTTTGGCTCGGTTTTATGGGGTCGACCGCTTCGCACGGTCGACTCTCCCCATATTTAGTGCAAATTGGCCTCAGACATAGGCCAGCACAGATGCATCTTAAATGTCTAAAGGCTGTAATACCTTGGCGTTAGCACACCTTAACAGGCCAGCTTTGTGGTGCACAGCGGACGTTCGGGGGTGGTAGGGCCTTGGGGCTCTCTTGTCCTCCGATTTCTTTTTCCACCCGCTTCTGGCGGTTGAAATCGAATGCCAAACTCGCTCCTTCGGCTCCTTCCTCCCCCTCACTGCTTGTGCACCTTCGGAGCAGAAGCTCGCTTTTCGCGCTCGCTGGGCGTCCCCTTACTCCTCAGCTGCGCTGATCTGCTTGCCCCAGACCGCCACGCCGTGGTCATCGAGGCCTGTCACTACGAGTGCCGGCTGGCTTCGCTCCCAGTCCCAGGACGGCAGCAGTTGCAGCTCTTCCGTGGAAGCTCCGCCCCATGGGCTTTCTTTCCACTTTAGTGTCAATGTTTGTTTACCATCAAACGTCCAGGTTCCTGAACCGTCTTTGCTTTGAATTTTACCGTTGCCCGTTAGGGTATATGGCACGGCCTGAATTTGCCCGTCTACGGACGGGTCAAGCGCCATGCCTTCCCACTCCCCGGCAATCATGGACTTCGGAATGTCCTGTGCTTTCTCACCGGCGTAACGTTCGGGTGAAACCACAGGCCATCCGTCCTTGGTCCATAACATTTTGCGTACATGCAGATATGGCCAGTTTTTATCCGTCTCACCCCGTGCATGATGCACGATGTAATAATCTTCTCCGTCCTTCAGAACGGAGTTATGTCCGGGGGCAACCCAGCCCTCACCTTCGGTGAAGCGATACCCGCCCAGAATTTTGGTGCCGATCTCATATTGCGGCAGATGCTCGGTATCCAGCATGTTCATGCCGTTTATGTCCGTATACGGTCCTGTGATTGAATCAGCACGCGCAACCCGCACGTTATAGTCCTCGAATAAGGAATCATAGGAGACGAACAGATAATATTTTTTGAACTCCGGGTTATACACAATGTAAGGACCTTCGACTGCACCTTCTTCGGTAGCACGATCCCGAGCGGCAATGCGTGTACCATAACCCTCGTCCTTGAATTTCCCGGTGTCTGGATCAAGTGGCGAAATGTAGATTCCGTCAAAGAATGAACCATATACCATCCACGAATTGCCCTCGGCATCTACGATGGGATTAGCATCAATAGCATTTAATTTGTCCTGTTCATTCGCAGAAGTTTTCACAACCAGTCCTTCATCAGTCCATGGACCTTCGGGAGATGAGGATGTCTGAAGACCAATGGCCGACTGGGTACTGCCAAAAGAAGAAGCCGAATAGTACATCCGATAGGTATCGCCAGCCTGGATCACATCCGGTGCCCACAGATTGACTGCACCTGTCCAATCCAGCGCTTCTTGCGGAATACCGGACAGAGCCTGACCTACCCATGTCCAGTTAATCAGATCATCTGATTTTCGTACCATGACACCGGGTTTCGCTTCTCCTGCTACACGAACGTCTGTGGAATAGACGTAGTAGCCCTGATCGGTTTTGATAATAGCTGGATCATGCGCATTGTTCACCGTCCAGCGTGATTCATCGTCCAAAATGGAAGTGTCATACAACTGAGTATCTTGAGGAGCTTCAGGAAAGACGGGACGGGACACCGTTTCTCCTGCTCCTTCTCCAGAACAACCCGTAGCTCCAACAATCAGCATCAGCAACATGGAAGCAACAACCCCTCTCTTCGAAAATGTCCACCCTCGGAATCTCTTCCGCTGATTCATCCCTTCACTCCCGAAATGGCAACCGATTCAATAATCTGCTTCTGGAAGATCAGGAAGATGATTAATACCGGCAACAGGGCTACAATGGACGCCGCCATAATAAGTGGGTAATCGGTTTGAATCGCATACGTCGCGTTGAAGTTCGCGATAACCAGCTGTAACGTCTGCTTCTCTGGTGAATTCAGATAGATAATCGGTGCCAGATAATCGTTCCAGATGCCCATGAACCAGAGAATCAACTGTGCAGCAATCGCAGGTTTGATGAGCGGGAACGTAATACTGGAGTACAAGCGGAAGTAGGAACTTCCATCAATCTTGGCCGCCTCAATAATCGCATCAGGTACACTAAGCAGGTATTGACGAAGGAAGAAGATCATGATTACGTTACCGAACAGACCTGGAACGATCAGTGGCAACAGCGTATCCACCCAGCCCAGCTTCGCGAACATGATGAATTGCGGGATCATGACTGTCGGATAAGGAATCATCATGGATGCTAACAACGCGAGAAACAGCTTGTTTTTGTGCGGGAATCTTAATTTGGCAAAGGCAAAGGCAGCGATACTGGACGTAAACGTACCCACCACCGTTACACTCACCGCAACAATAAGGCTGTTTTTGATCCCGCTGAGCAGCGGACCAGCTTCCCAGATTTCTTTATACTTACCAAATTGGAATACTTCAGGTATCCACACAGGCGGAAGCGCGAACACATCTTGCTTCTCCTTCAATGAAGTGGACAGCATCCAGATCAGTGGTGCAATCATCGCAATCGCACCGATCGCGAGTACGATAAAGATGATCGAGTTCGTTAATTTCCTCTTTTGACTGTAAGACATCTCTGGTTCACTCCTTTCCTTGACAATCAATCCCCATCATAGGCTGATTTTTCGTTCATTTTGAATTGCACCAAGGTAATGACAAAAATGAAAATACCCAGAATCATGGCCATCGCTGAGGCATAACCCATCTGCAAGTTACTGAAGGCTTTCTGCCAAATGTAGAAGACGATTGATGCGGAAGAATATTCAGGACCACCCGTAGGCGTCATAATGTTCATCTCAGTGAAGATCTGGGAACCACCAATGATATTTGTAACAATGAGGAAAAAGGTAACTGGCTTCACCATAGGCCAAGTGATGTTGCGGAAGATTTGGAATCCATTGGCTCCATCCAGCTCAGCCGCTTCGTAGTATGTACGTGATACACTTTGCAGTGCCGCCAAGTACAATAACATCGTGTATCCGAGACCTTTCCATATCGTCATAATAATTAGAGCGGGTTTGACCGTGTCTTTATTCGCGAGCCAGTTTGGACCCTTGATACCAAACAGGTCAAGGAACTGATTAACCAGACCGTAATCCCCGTTATATGCCCAGTTCCACATGATGGACACCGCAGCGAGGGAAGAAATAACCGGAATGTAATAGATCACACGGAATGTCGTTGTGCCGGGAATTTTACGATTCAGACCCATTGCCAGCAACAGCGCGAGCAACAGACCAATCGGAATACCGAGCATCAGGAAGAATGTATTAAACATCGCTTTGTAGAAGAGGTCATCCGTGAGCAGATCCTTGAAGTTGGCCAAACCGATAAAATTCATCTGTCCCAGTCCATCCCAATCGGTAAAGGAACCATAGAGGGAATAGAGGAACGGGAACATGACAAAGATTAGCAACCCAAGAATCGGAGGTAAAATAAACAGATATCCGTAGAGCATCTCTTTTCGATACAAACTCGATTTCGTAATCACGGTGTTCACCCCTGTTTCTAGTATCAGCATGTGGCATCCGTCGATTGAGCCTTGTCGATCAACGAATGCCACATGCCCGTATGGAATCCAATAAGCTCCAATAAGCTCCAATAAGAACGATGCCAGCAGCATGATTGCTGACCGCCGGCATCGCCTTTTCCTATCTACTTATTCTGAGATTTCTTTTCCTGTTCAACCGCTTTGTCGAGCAGCTTCTGCATTTTCGGCTGCTGCTGCTTCACATAATCTGCGGCTGTAATCTTGCCATCCAATACCGGCTGAATGTCCGTGAAGAACAGGTCATACCATTCCGCATTGTACGTGTAGTTACCTGGCAGAGCCCGGCCGTAATCCTCTACGATGTCAATGAATTCTTGCTTGTTGGCTAGTTTCGTGGATGTATCTTTGGCCCACTCGTCTGCCATATCAAGCAAGTTCGGGATTTGTACCTTGGCATCTACCAGTTGCTGCATGCCTTCCTTCGAAGCCGTAAGGTAGTTCACCAATGCTGCGGCTTCTTCCGGATATTTCGTTTTCGCCGATACCCCAATGCCCAGAGAGCCGATCCACGTTGCCGATTTGCCAGTCGATCCCGCAGGGAAAGGCAACAAATCATAATCGAAAGGCAGTTTTTCAAATGTACTCATATCCCATGGACCTACAGGGAAGAAAGCCATTTCACCTTTCATCCAGCGTTGGTACGTATCCAATGTTTGCGCTTCCTCAATAGAAGGTGTGATTTTGTATACGTTTTGCATATCCGCGAAGAACTGCAGTGCTTCAGCGAATTTCGGGTCGTCAATCGTTACCTTTGTTTTGGTTTCATCCAACCAGTCGCCACCGTTGCTCCATACAAAGGATTGCAGTGCCCACTGTACGTTGAATCCAGTACCGTATACATCCGGTTTACCGTCTCCATTGGTATCCTTGGTCGCTTGCTGGTTCACCTTGATGAACTCTTCCCATGTATATGGTTTATCCGTGTCAGGGAATGGAATGCCCTCTTTTTCAAACAAAGTCTTGTTGTAGCCCAGTGCAAATGGCCCCAAATCTTTCGGCATACCGTAGATATCACCTTGGCCTGCCATTTGTCCGTCATAACGATACAGATCCACGCCGTATTTCCAGATATTATCAAGATCAACATCCGGATTATTTTCAATATACGATGTGAGGTTCATCAGCACATTGCTGTTCACATACGCTTTCACATCGCCCGGATTGATGTAGAATACGTCAGGCAAGCTGTTGCCTGTAATTGCCGCTCTCAGCTTGGTTGCATATTGATCCGCAGCCGTTACAATAATTTTGACTTTCACACCCGGATGATCTTCTTCGAATTTCTTGACCACCGCCTGGTATGCTTTCTGCTCGTCTGTACCGCCGCGGAACATAAATGTTAACTCCTTGTCCCCACTTGCACCGCTGCCTCCTCCGCAGCCCGCAAGTACCAGCGCACTTACCAGCATAAGAAGCATAAATGTGACCCAATTCTTTTTCTTTACCATCTGAACCCCTCCTGATCTGGATTTGTAACCGTATTCAATTGGATGAAATAGGATTTCTGTTGTTAAATTTATCAAATCCAGATCACTTTAGTCAACACTTTTATAAAACATTTTATATTTATCTAAAATAAATCAATACATCGGCCAGCCATTCGCGTCCCACAGCAAGTCATTAATCAGCAATTTCGGATTGCCATTATCCTCTGCATCATAGGCGTGTCGTGCAATGACATTGCCGTTGTACACGTCCTGACCACCTGGACCTTTCCATTTCACGTTGCCTGTATCCAATATCGTTCCGCCGCCATTCAGCATATTCACTCCGTTTTTATCCACATAAGGGCCTGTAATACTCGTCGAACGCCCATAGACCATTTTGTAGGTACTGTTTACCCCTTGGCAGCAAGAATCGATTGAAGCAAACAGGTAATAGTATCCGCCACGATATACAACACTTGGTCCTTCAATAGCCCCCCCGTTATTCGGACGCGCAGCAATGGAAGTTATGCTTCCTGTCGGTTTCATCGTGTTTTTGTCCAGCTTGACAATCTTCAGACCGCTCCAGAAAGAACCGAAGGCCAGCCATGGGTTGCCTGAAGCATCAATGACCAGATTCGGATCAATCGCATTATAATTATTGGCGGTCGTAGTCTGAAGCACCAATCCTTCGTCCTTCCACTGCCCTGCTCCAATGCTGTTGGCAGACGCAAGACCAATCGCAGACCGATTGGAGCCAAAGGTGGAGATGGAATAATAGAGCCATACTTTTCCGTTATACTGCTCTACGTCTGGTGCCCATACATCCAATCCACTTTGTCCCGGAACAGCAGAAGCCCACCAGGATGGTTTACTTAAAAAGATTTGTGGAACACGATACCAGGACGATCCATTATCCGATTTCAATACCTGAATACCTGGGCCGGTTGAAAAGGTGTACCACGAGCTTCCCTCTTTGATAATCGACGGATCATGAACGGCGGTATCTCCGGTCAGATTCCAGAACGCCGCCAACGCTTTTGACTGACCTGCCAGTAGTAATACCATCACAAGTAATGCCGGTAAAGCCAACCGTTTCCACTTAAACCTCTTCACATTGCTCAACTTTTCCAAACCGAACTCCACCTTTCCTGATCAAATGGTTAATTAGGTTCATGAAGTAATGAATCAATTTAGGTATAATAGGATTATAAAAGCGGTTTCATTACATTTCAATGGTATATTTCAAACATATGTAAACTGATTAACACTTATTTTAACCGGAATAGTGAACAAAATATAGTTTATATTTTCATATTTGCGCTATGTACAGGGGTTTTGGCTTCCACTTCTCAGCCCTTCCCTTCCATGAAGGAATGATTTATAATTATCTGAAATAAAACATATAAATGTGCAAATGTCTGCAATGAAAAGAGACTTTGTTCAGAACGGGGAAAGGAATCCACCTATGATTTATATTAAAGATCTGATGTCGGGTGTGAATATCTTCAAAGCGCTCAGTTCGGAAATCCGGATTCAGATCATCGAGCTGCTGGCCAAGAACCAAAGTCTTAATCTCAATGATCTCGCAACTAAGCTGGGTCTCAGTAATGGCGCTATCACAATGCATATCAAAAAGCTCGAAGAGAGCGGATTGATTGAGATCAACACCGCTGTTGGTAAACATGGCATTCAGAAGATATGTTATCTCAATGAGGAAAAATTAATGGTTGATCTGCGTTCACAGGAGATTAACAATCGTTACGAGGTGGAAATTCAGGTCGGTCATTACAGCGATTATCAGGCTGCGCCTACATGTGGTCTCGCTACCCGGGACAGCATTGTTGGAGAGTTCGATGATCCGCGTTACTTTGCTGATCCACTGCGAATTGATGCGGAGATGATCTGGCTGGCTGAAGGTTATCTGGAGTATCGGATTCCCAACTATCTCAAGCCGAATCAGTCGTTTAGCGAAATTCAGTTGTCGATGGAACTGGGTTCAGAGGCACCTGGCTTTTGCGACAATTATCCTTCGGATATTTATTTCTACATTAACGGTATTGAGATTGGCTGCTGGACGAGTCCAGGCGATTTTGGCAATACACGCGGTACCTTCAATCCGGAATGGTGGCCTCCCCATCTGAATCAGTACGGCATGCTGAAGCTGATCCGGATCACACAGGAAGGCAGCTATATCGACGGATGCCGCATCTCGGACGTAACACTGGACCAAATTGGTTTGGATTACAAAAGCGATATTCACTTCCGCATTGCAGTTACCGATGGCCCTTTGAACAAACGGGGCTTGACGATCTTCGGCAAAAACTTTGGCAACTATGGACAGAATCTGCTTGCTCGCGTTCTCTATAACGTGCAAGAGGAATAGTTTCCATTCTGACTAAAATCTCAAAATAAAAAAAGTTCGACCGATCTGCTAACGTAACTGTTCAACACAACAACAATTATGTGTCTTAGAAAGGGTGCTATCCAGCACTCTTTTTTTGTTTCATCTCACCGAAGAACTTGTCCAATCAAGTTGGAACAACACATACTGGATGATATGACTTCTATAGCCCCTCTGTAATCCTCCATGTTGTTTACCCTGGCGTGATATAATAATGGCCTGGAATGACAAAATGGAATAACGGGCGGGGATAGCTTTTGAAATTGGAGCGATTAATCTCAATCATATATAAACTGTTGAACCACGAAGTGTTGTCTGCCTCCACTTTGGCGGAAGAGTTTCAGGTATCTCCAAGAACAATCTATCGGGATATTGATGTAATCTGCGCAGCCGGCTTTCCAGTCGTCTCACACCAGGGACTTAAAGGCGGATATGGCATGATGGATGGATACAAGATGGATAAAAGCTTGCTCGGTTCTTATGATGTCGATGCCCTGATTACGATCCTTAGTAGTCTCTCCACTGTCTTCGAAGACGCGCGTGCACAGGGAACGATTGAACGTCTGCAAACAATTGGACCGGAGCATCAGACCTCAAGTCTATCCGTGGATTTGGAGACTCGCCGAACGGAACCTGATGCCCTTCCTCATCTCCGTACAGGTATTATGAAGCATCAGGTTGTGCGTTTTGACTACATTAATACGAAGAATGAACATGCACCCCGTCATCTGGAACCGGTAAGACTCCATTTTAAATATCGTAATTGGTATGTGTATGGATTTTGCCAGACAAGGCAGGATTATCGGGAATTCCGACTGTCCCGGATGATGAATGTGCACCTGACATCGGAACACTTTCAACCACATCTTGAGCTTCCTCAAGAGAATTTCGTGTCAGATCCATCATGGCAAGATCAGATCAGTGATGTTGTTTTTCGGGTGAAACCGGAATCGCTATCGGAAGCCATGGATCATTTTCAACAGGCGGAAAAGCAATTTCACGAAGATGGAAGTATGACGATGCGCATCCAGGTCCATCAGCCGTTACAAGCCAAGTGGTTATGGTCGTTTCTACTCAGTTTGGGCAGTGGCGCCGAGGTGCTTGAACCGATTGAATTACGAAGCATTCTGAAAGAACAACTTCGAAACGCACTTAACCTCTATGAAGAAGTATGACACGCTGTTGTCATACTTCTTTTTTTATAATTATCTCAGTAAGTTAACCCAATCCACCCCCAAATTAAAGGAGACGATCATCAATGAATCATCCGGTACAAATGTATAATTATCACGCATGGGCCAACCAAACCATCCTGAGCAGAATCAAGGAACTGCCCTCTTCCGTACTGAGTCAGGAAGTGAATAGTTCGTTTCCAACCATCGCTCATGCACTCAGCCATATCTATGCAGTGGATAAGATGTGGTACCTGGTGTTAACTGGCACAGGTATGCCCGAGGCACTGCAAGCATGCATACCTCTCAATAGTGAAATTCACGGTTCTGTGGGTGAGTACATTCAATGTTTTACCGACCTGTCAGCACAATACAGTGAGTGGTTACGGGGCCAAGCTGATCTGGAACAAACCGTTCTGCTCGATAATCCATTTGCCGGAGTTCGCGAAACCAGTTTATCGGAAATGGTATTCCATCTGGTAAATCACGGGACCTACCACCGGGGCAATGTATCTACTATGCTGCGTCAATTGGGGTACGCCTCCATCATGAACGACTATTCTCTATTCTGGTATCAAGAACCGGCTCAAGTATAGACAACAATTCGATGGAAAATGTACATTGTATCCCCGTGACATCGAGGGATGAATTGAGAAATTGGTTGCAAGAGCACGGAAAAGTCCAGAAATCCTGCTGGGTCATCGTAAGCATGAAACCAACTCCGGGTACCCTGCTGTACTTGGACGTGGTTGAAGAGTCGCTGTGCTTTGGATGGATCGATGGAATCAAAAAGAAAATATCCGAGACTCAATTAGCACAGAGATTGTCTCCTCGAAGCCAACGAAGCTCTTGGACTGAATTGAACAAGGAACGTGTCCGCCGTCTTGAAAAGTTGGGCTTCATGCATGACGAAGGTAGAAAGGTTCTTCCTGTTATGGACCCGAATGCTTTCATTATCGATGGTGTAATCGAACAAAGGCTGAAAGAGGATCAGCAGGTTTATGCGAATTTCATCGCCTTCCCTGCTCTGTATCAAAAGATTCGGATCGATACGATCCAAAGTGTGAAACAGCAGCCCGCATTATTCCAGAGTCGATTGGACAAATTCATAACCAATACGAAGGAAAATAAAATGTACGGTCAGTGGCATGATAACGGACGGCTTTGGGACGATTAACGTGTCTCTGAAAAACATTAAACAGGACTTCCCTATGCGGAGGCCCTGTTTTGTTGTTTCCCATATTAATGAGTTTGCCTGTATGTTTTGGGAGACTTGCCATAGGCTTTCTTGAATTGACGGGTGAAATAGTTACTGTCGTTGAACCCGCATTCATACGAAATTTCTGTAATGGACAGGTTCCCGTTTTTCAACAAATGACATGCCTTTTCCAGACGCAACTTCTGCAGGTAAGAGATCGGAGTCATCTGATAATAGGATCGAAAAATCCGATTCAGATGCCTTATCGAGATGTTCGACTTCCCCGCAATGTCCTCCAGCGACAATGGCTCCAGATAATGATCTTCAATATATGAAATGGCATTTGCCAGATGCATCAGATTGTTGCCCTCAATGCCCTTTTCCTGCGTATCATATTGCCTCGACAAATATACAACCATCTCCGTTAGACGTGAGATCAACATCGTCTGATAGCCTTGCTGTTTACTGTGATACTCCTCAATCATGAACGATATCAACGATTCGACATACTCCAGACTGGAAATGGATAACGCCAGTTTACTCGGAAATGAGTGGGTATTGCGATAAAACGGTTCCAAAACAAACAGTGCCTGAAAGCCGTTGGATTTCCTGAGATCAGGCCCAGCCGAAGAAAGCATCTCTGGACTGAACATCACGTTACAGATCCTAAAATCATGAGGGTCTTTATACGCATGATGGGTGTCACCATTGATGACAAACGCGTTTCCTTTTTTAATAAAAAATTCCTCGGTGTTCACCACATGAGTTGCATGACCATTCAGAACAATCACAAGTTCCGTAAAATCCATATGATTATGAAGCTCCATGTCCTCAACGTGTCCACCATACTGAATGAAAAACGGAAATTGTTGATGATCTGAAGTAAACCATCTCAAGTAGGCATTACTCAAAAGCATTCCCCTCCACAAACATTGTTGGGCTGAATGTCTATATCATGCTATTCCAGGACCGAAAAATCAAGGTTCAATATCCTTAAAACCGTTATAATTCGCCTTGTAGCAAGGATTCTCTAATATGTCCAGATTCGTACTAAACTCTCACAATGAATAGGAGCATAACATGATGAAATATACCAATCCGGTCATTCCGGGTTTTTATCCCGATCCAAGCATCTGTCGTGTAGACGAAGACTACTATCTGGTGACCAGTACCTTTGAATATTTCCCGGGTGTGCCTATTTTTCATAGTAAAGACCTTGTGAACTGGCGACAGATCGGCCATGTCCTTACTACCACAGAACAACTCCCTCTAGCGAACGCGGGCAGCTCTGGCGGCATTTATGCTCCAACACTCCGGTATCATGATGGCTGGTTCTATATGACAACAACCAATGTTAGCGGCGGCGGAAATTTTTATGTACGTAGTGCCCAGCCCGAGGGACCATGGTCTGCTCCGATTTTTGTTGATCAGGACGGCATAGATCCCTCTTTCCTCTTTGATGATGATGGACGTGTATACTTTCAAACGGCTTGTAATGGCAATGAAGGCGAAGGCATCTATCAGTGCGAAATAAACATCACGACCGGAGCCAGACTGACCAATAGTCGATTGATATGGAGAGGAACCGGAGGCGCAGCCCCCGAAGCTCCCCACTTGTACAAAATAAACGACCTCTACTATCTCATGATCGCCGAAGGTGGAACCGAGTATGGTCATATGGAGACCATTGCTCGAAGTGCAAATCCATACGGACCATTTGATCCGTGTCCTCATAATCCGATTCTGTCCAATCGCAGCATGAAATCCAGTATCCATGCAACCGGGCATGCAGACCTTGTCCAGATTCAGGATGGAAGCTGGTGGGCCGTATGTCTGGGCCTTCGTCCAGCAGGTTACCCCATGCGACACCATCTGGGACGCGAAACGTTCCTGGCACCTGTCACGTGGACAGATGACGGTTGGCCGATGATCGGTGTGGACGGACATATTGAGCCGGAGATGACTGGACCTTCGTTGCCTGAGCACCCCTGGTCGCATCAGGCTATCCGGGATCATTTTGACGAACCAACATTGAACATGAACTGGATCTTCCTTCGGAACCCGGCTCTGGATAGTTGGACGCTTACAGAAAATCCCGGGCAACTCATCCTGCGGGGTCATCCGGTTTCGCTCGATGATGGGAGAAATCCATCCTTTGTCGGGCGTCGATTGAGCCATTTCTTATGTAACATGGCGACCGAAATGCATTATGAGCCAAGTACAAGCGGCGGTGAAGCAGGTTTGACCGTATTTATGAATAATAAATATCATTATGACTTGGCTGTAACACGGATCGACGGCCAGAAGAAAATCATACTACGGCGAACTGTCGGTTCTCTACGAACGGTACAGATGCTTGACTGTGAGAAGGGTCCGGTTGTTTTACAGATCAAGGCCGACCGTAATCACTTTACGTTCCTCTACCAGCAAGGCTCATCCAATGCCATTGAAGTAGGTTCAGGTGAAACCCATCTGTTATCTACCGAAGTAGCAAGTGGTTTCACAGGTGTTATTGTAGCCATGTATGCCTACGATCCATCGGGGGAACGCACCCCTGCAGGTTTCGATTGGTTCGACTATGAACCTCTGGAAGAATTATCATTTTAACTCCTATATTCAATAATAGAAAATATAATATATGATCAGCTAAAATTTATCCCCTTAAAGTAGACACTCTCTGAAAAGCCTTATGTGGTAGCATAAGGAAATGAGTGAACTTCGAGGGGATTTTGCTATCGTTATATCTTTCTTTATAATTGCTCTGAAATTTATAAAAGAACCATTGCTTTATTAGAGAAGTTCTCCTAGTATTTTTAGAAGGAACACCCCAGCAGCTCCCATCTTGGCAATACCTTCACTGTCCATATGAGAGCGCTATCGCTGCAGCACGAAAGATAAACGGGAGGTTGCAGATATGAAATGGAATCACTTCAAGTCCAAGCTTCTGCTTAAGTACACACTATCCTATATCTCCATTTTCCTTATCCCTCTTGTTATTTTAACCATCATTATTTATCACAACGCTGTGGACACGCTCCGTTCAGAGATTGAACAGACCAATGTCAACCAGCTCACTCAAGCCAAAACTGTCATTGATGATCGCATGAAGGAACTGCAAGACATCGCGTTTCGCATCGCCTACGATGAGCAGTTAACGCGGTATTGGACCCACCATCCGTACTATAGCCGAGAATCGATTGGCGCATTGGTCAAATATAAAGCCACCAGTTCCATTATTGATGAGCTGTTCCTATTCTTCCGAGGAGATGATAACATCTACTCTTCTCAAGGCTCTGAAAATCTGAATGTATTTACTGGCCGCTACAAATTTAATACATGGAATGAAGCGGACATGATCCAGGATTTGAATAACGTGCAGTCTCCCACGATACGACCGGCGGAGCAGGTCGTTCAAGGAACCAAAATACCCAACTCCATGCTGGCCTACCTTGTACCGATTGCGCCTAACAATACGCCCGCCCATGGAACCGTCATGTACCTGATTCACGAGTCTAATCTGACCGGATTGATTGATTCCATTCTCAGCGACTACCATGGGATGACTTATATTTTCGATAATTATGGACAGGTGCTGGCCGCCAATTATAAGGGGGAGACCATTACCGAACAGGAAGTCAAATCTCTGTTTGCACTTGAGCCGGGAACGCACAGCCTCTCCTTGAATCAAGAACCGCATTCAGTTGTATCCGTCAAATCAGATGCTGGCTGGACTTATGTAACCGCTATGCCCAGCAACCAATTTTTCAGCCGAATTGTTCATATTCGCACCTTTGTTGTTCTTGTTTTCTCCTTCATGGTGGTGATGGGTACATTCCTCGCTATTATGTTGGCCCGAAGACAATACCATCCGATTTCAGACTTAATGGAGTTCATTCGGTTGAAAAATGATCCTGATCCATCCTCAACCACCAATGAGCTGGAATGGATCAAGAAAACACTACACGATTATAGTCAGCGCGTGGATCTTCAGGAGCCCTACGCTCGCAATCATATTTTGCTTATGCTGCTGAAGCACGGCCATACCGGAGATTTCCCCTCTGAGTTTACGGACAAGTTCGGCATACACTTTAACCGATCCCATTACTTTGTCATGATCATGGGCTGGGAAATGCATGCTTTTCCTATGGGTGATAACCCTGAACAACGAACTGTCATGCAACTGATGAACGATGTGGAACTGCCGGAGATCTCTGCTAATGCATACGGTGTGGAGCTTCCTCAAGCAGACCAATTGGCCCTCATCGTCGGATTTAATACCGAAATCGGACATGAATCCAGCTTGAATGCTCGTATGGAGTCTATTGTTGAATCACTACAATCGATGGTTGCAGATCACGTCGGAGTCGCTCCCGCGATTGGGATTGGCAACAGCTACAGTTCTCCATTACAGCTGAACCAATCCTACATCGAGGCATCAACCGCGCTGGAAGCGTCCATGCTGCACGGACAAGGCAGCAACACCTTTTTCAACGCCCTTTCCGGCTCTAGTGAACAGGATTCTTCCTTCTGGGTCCCTAAAGATGTACTGCTGAAGCTGGTCCAGAGCTTAAAACAGGGTAGCTATGATGTGGCGGTTCAGATGGTGTCGACCGCATTAAACAACCTGAAAGCCGAAATGCCGTCGGTACCACTGCTGCGTTGCATCTGCTTTGATATTCTGAATACTATGCTAAAAACCGCCTCAGAGCTTGGGATGCATCATGTGGTTAATCAGCTCCCAAGAATCACATCCTATGACTCACTGGAGGATTTGGAGAAAAAACTGACAGGTCTTGCCGCCGAAATCTGCGCCCATGTCGAGGCGAAGAGCGAAACAGAAGAAAGCTCCCTGATGGATGAAATTGTTGCTTATATCGATGCCAATTTCTCTGATTATGACCTCAGTCTGGGTACGATCTCATCGAAATTTACGATCTCTTCATCGTATTTCAGCCGTTCATTCAAAGAAAAGATCGGTATGAATTTTACCCAATACATTTGGCAGAAAAGGATGGATGAAGTCATCCGATTACTGCTGCATACAACCGATCCGTTAAAAGATATCATCACGCGTGTCGGTTACCTGGATACACCAAACTTCATCCGCAAATTCAAGAAAGAGACGGGTTACACACCCGGACAGTACCGTAAAATGCACCGTCCCAACGGCTCCGCCGATTCCCCGGATGATGATGACGAGGAATGTATTGGCTAAATGGAGCATCGTCTCTGTGATGGTTACATCTCAGAACAGTAAACAGTGTATATGAGAGCGAATGACATGTGCCAGATTCAATAGACCAAAATAACGCAAACAAGGGGCCGTCCTATAAGTCATGAGCATGACTATAGGACGGCCCCTTCGTATGTTTTTAGTCCATATACATCATCTGACCCGTCGGCTCCCTGAGGTGTTTATCCTATTTTCCCAGCCGGAAGATCCTGCAGCCCTTGATGCACCGCACTCAGTAGACGGTGGGTCGGATCACAGCCGTACTCCCAGAACATGATTCCGGCCAGACCTTGATCCTTTACGTAATCACATTTGCATTGGATCGACTCTTCATCATCATAAGATATTAGGCTGGACCCATTAAACAGAAACGGTGCACAGGCTTCTTCATCCCAATAACGAGTGTACCCATTCTTGTTAATGTACTTCGCTTCCAGCTCTGCATACGACGGACCATAGCCGCCTGTGCTGCTAGCCATTTGATGAAGCCCGTGGTTTCGATCCGGAACTTCAGTCCAGATTCGGGAATAGAACGCAGCACCGATCACAATTTTCTCCTTCGGAACGCCAGCGCGAACAAACAGGTTCACAGAAGCATCCGTACTGATTCGAAACAAATCTCCTGTTGGCGTGTACAGATTCGTGTGATGTCCGGTCAGAATCTGAAAACCGCCGCGCATATCATAGGTCATCAACTGGACGTAATCGAGGTACTGCTGCACTTTAGCCATCTCTGTACCGTCCACGTAGTATTGGTCAGCCCCTGCCGCAATGGTGAGCAGATAATGACGACCATCCTCGACTCCCTTGGCATCCAGTGACTCCCGCATCGTCTTGAGTAACAAGGTAAAATTCCGTTTATCATCAGGACTGGATGTGATACCAGCTTCACCATAACAAGGATACTCCCAGTCCAGATCGATCCCGTCAAAAGGGTATTCCTCCAGCACCCTTACCGCTGATGCAGCCATGCTGTCCCTCCCCGGCTGGGTTGAGGCGGCCTCTGAGAAACCTCCAGCGCTCCATCCGCCAACAGACAGCAGTATCGTAAGATTTGGATGCTCCCGCTTCATGTTTTGGATAACATGACCGTTCTTTAAATGCTCAGTGGTGATTTCATCATTCTTAACATGTCCGAAGGCTACGTTCAGATGTGTTAACTTCAACAGATCCTCATGTGTCATGTTGGGAAGAACTGAATCCACGGCATAACCTACAGCAATATATTTCGTCATTCTCTTCACTCCAATCCGTTCGATGATTGAGATATCGCAGCAGCAATCTGCAGGGCTTCCTTCCCGGTACCAATCTTGTACCCGGATGCCGAATACCGAATTTGATGCTGTGTATCCAGCACGAACAGATGCGGATAACCCGCTTCGTGGGCCGCAGGCTTTGAAATGAAATCCGACAAGGAAGCATAACTGGAATCTCGTACAAAAACCGTGCGTACAGGCAGCTTTGGATAACCAGCAGGGTCAAAGGCAGCGTTCCATTCCACATCTCCGATGATGAGTACGATGGGTATACCCAGCTTATCCAGTGGCCCTGCCAGCTCGCAAAGTTCACGAAGCAGATGTTTGGTAGGTTCACGCTCCGGTTCAATCCAGGCAGCAATGGCACCCTCCGATCCCAGAAGTTCCTCCAGCTCTACTTCTGAACCATTCAGACGGGTCAGTATACTTCCTGGTGCAAGTTTACCCAGTACAGGAATATCAACCTCAGTCTCGCGATAAGTCAATACAACCTCCGTTGTATCTCCGGTGTTCACGGTAAAGTAAACGAAGCGCACTTTTACCGTTCCATCTTTCAGGCGAATGCCTGTCGTTAAGCGATAAGCGCCTGGTTCAACCTCATATGGCTCGCTATAGACATCCGTACTGCCATAAGGATAAATCAACGTCTTGTAGATGCCACCTTCCAGACGGGCAAACGAGAAATTTTCGAAATAAGATGCTTCAGGTGTATCCTGCGGAGCCTTTATATCCTTACGAAGTTGGAGCATTCCCCAGCTTGTGCTCTCCTGAGTTTGAGTTGATGTGAGACTAAACGCATCCTCCCAGCCTCTGTCACTTAGGTACTGTGGTTTCTGTGCACTCGGATGTAATCGTGCCGGAATACCCAAACTGCGGCATACGGCCACAAACAAAATATCCAGCGACTGAGCGTCCCCCTTCATCAGACTAAACGTCCCGATCGGATTCCCCTTGCCTTTTAGATTAGGAAGATCTTCATAGTATTCGTATTCCTGTTCCAGCATTTGGAGAAGCATCGCAGGATTTTCCCTAAACGCTGCTGCTTTGTCAGCCGAAAAGGCATTCTGGAATACGCCTCGATAAGGAACCAGCATCTCATAGGAAATCCGCGGACATAGGATGTATCTCACGAAAGTATCTTCAGACCATGATCCTTGCTGTGAGAGTGCACCGACTAGATGATCATCCAGCGTCTGGCGAAAGGTATCAATTAAATCTTTTTCATTCATCGACTCCAGCAACCGGAGCGGCCATTCACCGTATGAATTGGACCGTTCCTCTAGGAATGCTGCAATTTCACGACTATTCCCCCTTGCTTTCTCGAGAATAGCCCATACACGTACTGAGGGCAGTCCAACCACTTTAGCCAGCGAGACCGCTTCCTCCTCACTCAGGAATGTCTTCTCATACTCGCTCCGGGTCTTCGCCCCTTCCTCCAGACGACGATTGTGAATCCGGATCTTCTCTTCCGGTAATGCAATTACAACCTCCCCCTCCCCTTCCGGAGGAGGAACCATATCAAAATCTGTGATCCCTGTGAGCTGCTCTGACGAGTCCAATACAAGCTCTACAAGCTCGCTTTCCTGAGCCTTGAATAGGATTTCACTCCACTTGCCGCCACTGACCGCACGAATCAAAAGGTCACCATAACCTGTCTTAAAAGCAGCTTCCCCTTGTGCGTCCGTGCTAATTTCGGCAATCGGATAGAATTCAGCCGAATTGTACAACTCAAAGCGGACACTCGCTCCGGGTACAGGCTCTCCCTGCTCATTTTTCACCTTCACACCAATGACCCGCGTCGGCGCATAATTCTCAAGCAAATTGATTTCAGTAAATCCCTTCTCGGAGAGCGTAATATCCTCTGGTCCGGGATAGTCGGCATAGATCCTCGTATTAATCAGCATGGCCCTGCGGGCTGGTGGGCTGAACCACCCTTGATTCAGACGGGCTTCCGGCTCGCATGCCCCGATGTAATACCATTGACCATCTGCCCAGGCTTCCACCCAAGCATGATTGCTGTCACCGTGAGCCCAGCGCGGCGTATAGACCTGACGGGCAGGTATGCCGATGCTGCGAAGAGCGGCCACTGCCAGCGTGGATTCTTCGCCGCATCGTCCGCGAGCATTACGGATCATCGTCAGCGGCGATATCGTGCGCAGATCGCTGCCGATATAGGTCGCTTTTTCATGACACCAGTAATTGGTTTCCAAAATGGCATCGGTCATGGATAACTTCTCTGTCCGCTCGGCTAATTCGTCATACATCAAGCCGCGAAAATCTTCAATATTTTCTGTATTTATCCGATAGGGTAACACAAAATGAAGGAACAGATGATCGGGAACGCGATCTCCCCAAGGCACACGTTTGCGGGTGTCCAAAGCCCGGCGCACATGACTCAAGAACAGGTCCCCGTTATAATCAGCCATGTCGTTTACCGGCATGTAGGCATACACATACTTCAATGCCCAGGTCTCTTCTTCGGTTAGGTTCTGTTGAAAAATATCAAACAACTCCGATTTGCGGGCCTCTGCAAAACGCACCTTCTCCTGGAACTTCTGCTCGATCCTCTCCAATGACTGTGCATCAAGGGAAA
Source organism: Paenibacillus amylolyticus (assembly GCF_001570725.1). GTDB lineage: Bacteria > Bacillota > Bacilli > Paenibacillales > Paenibacillaceae > Paenibacillus > Paenibacillus amylolyticus_A. The sequence continues at coordinate 94,933 of NZ_BCNV01000001.1, read as the reverse complement.
ATACCAAGGTTTGGCTGGTCATTGTCCTCTCACTCCTTCCACAGCTTTCCGTCTTCCCGAATACAGATTAAGGTAGCGCCGTCCGAGGAAGGCGTACTAATCTGGAATAGGCTACGGGTTGTTTCAATTACAGGCTGGCAAATCAATGACTCCTCACCCATAAGCAGCTTCAAATTCTGTGTAAATTCACCATGGGTTTCATAATAATTGCGTTCTCGGTAATAGAGCCTGCGAAGCTCCCATTTAATTCGCTCGTCTTCCGGCATCTCAAATGACTGATTGGTTCCGTCATCCGAGAATACGACATAGCCCCACAACTCCGGGTAATGCATGTTGATAATGCCCATAGGTGACCACACCCAGTTGTCTTCCGGATAAGGTTTGCCCGTATCTGGATTCAGCACCTTGCGGTACTCGTCGCCCTGCACCTCGGTCTGCCACTCCACGCGTGAGAAGTTGACGCGCCAGAACTCACCCGGCGCAGGCGGACGTTTTCCTTCGGCGCACTCCTGTAGACTGGTCCAGGGAATTGCGACCTCGATGCTCCATTTTCGGTTATCGGCTCCAGGTGTGTTCAGCTCCCCATCGATATGTACAGCTGTCTTAAGACCGCTGATATCCCACCCATTGACCGGAGGTCCGCCATCCCGATACGGCTTCACCAATAGCAGGTCCCATACCGTATTGAGTGCATTGATCTCGAACTCATAATATTGATGGGAATCCCCATCGGGATCGATAAAAATCTCAAAGTCATTGTCATAGAAAATAACGGAATCACGCTCGGTCAACGTAGCCCATATCTGATCTTCAATCAGCTCGGCAGCAAAGTAGAAATAGTCGTCATCCCACAGCATTTTGACCCGTGTCTGTTTCCCTGGCTTCGGACGAAGATCCCCTTCGATATCAACGAAATCATCCGTCCAAGGGGCCGCATCCCAAAATGCCTTATCCACACGGCCGTCTAAGACCAGCGGTTCCTGCGCACGATTGCATATATAATGTTTGGGAGCATACTCAATCCTGGGTTCCGGCACTCCACTTCTGTTCATGTCGCTCTCTCCAATTCGTAAGGGAGGGCATGCATCTATCAGCACACACCCTCCCCGTAATGGTTAGTTATGGGTGACAACGGCTCCAGCGCCGCCGTACATTTCCAGCTCCTCATCGAATTCGAGCTTAAGAACGGTCACCTGTTCATGCGTATCCTCCGGGGTCATCTTGATCCACGTTGTACCTGGGATATTGAACCAAGGCACGCCCCCATGAATCTCATGATGAAGCTCTTTGCCCGAATGCAGCACGGTAATTTTCTTGATCGGATTGCAGAGACCTTTGATGCACACATTCTCTTTTGGCTTGTCATACACAAATAGGTACAATGACTTTCTGTCCTCTGATACGGTGCTTCCCCCCAAATAATAGCGAGGCATAATCCCTTCTCCCGTCCCGAAAACAGCCTCCTCATGGATCCGAATCCATGCTCCCAGCCCAAGCAGGATGTCCTCCTGCCTCTGATCGATGGTCCCGTCTTCACGCGGGCCGATATCCAGTAACATATTTCCGCCCATCGAAATACAATCACAGAACATTCGAATGATCTGATTAAGTGATTTATATTTATGATCTGTTGGCACATAACCCCAAGATGTGTTGATCGTGGTACAGAATTCCCAGGGTCCCTCTGGTCTTGTAATCGGAATGCCCTGCTCAGGCGTCTTGTAATCTCCATAACCCTGCAGACGGGAGTTGATGATGATATCCGGGTTGAAGGATTGCAGGTAATGCTTGAAGTCCGGCAGATTCCACTGCTGGGCACTTCGTTCCCAGTCCCCATCGAACCACAGCAGATCCACTTTTCCGTAATTGGTCAAAATCTCTTCCAGTTGATGGTTATTGAATTGCAGGAACTTTTGCCATTTCTCCTGATCCTGAACGCCGTCCACAGGACTTGAATGCCGGTTGACACTGCTGAGGTCCTCCGGTACTTTTCCAGCTTCATATACGCTGGGATAATCCGGGTGTGACCAATCGATCAGCGAAAAGTACATCCCCAGATGAATGCCCTTCTCCCGAATCGCTTCTGCATATTCCCTCACGATATCCCGATTCGCGGGTGTCTGTTTGACGACATTGAGGTCACTATACTGCGTATCCCATAGAGCAACACCATCATGATGCTTCGTTGTCAGCACGGCATAGCGGGCTCCAGACTTTTCAATCAAATCCGCCCACTTCTCCGCATTGAATGCCGATGCCGTAAACCCATCCAACTGCTTCATATATTCATCATAGGAGACCCTTCCATTATAGAAAGACCAGGATTCCGCAACCCCGTCTACAGCATAGATGCCATAGTGAATGAATATCCCCAGTTTAGCTTCTTCAAACCATTTCTGCATATCTGCCCACACCCTCCCCTGAGAATTCATATATGAGAAAAATCATTGAACCTAATCATTGTCCTTCTTCATGGGATATATATTGATAGACTTTTTTATTGGCCGGTATTCCAGCGGTCATATGCCCCCTGATACAGTTCGATGATACGGTCGCTGCCCATTTTCTTCAGCTGTGCAATGTACTTATCCCAGTTCTCAAGCGGTTCCTGGCCGGTCACGAACTTCGCTTCCATCTGCTTAACGTACGTATCCAGATCAGACAGTAAGGCCGTCGCTTCGCTTTGCTCTTCATTCGTCAGATACACGTTAGGAAATGGAGCTTTTCCGATAGGCACCAACTTCTCTTGATTCTGCTGGTCAATCCACTCATCAAATTCGGTACGAAGCCCTTTCGCTACCTCCGGATCATTAATGCCCGGTGTCAAGATACCAAAGTTCGGCGTGATTTTACCCCGGTATTCCTCACGATCACCGCCGCCAGGAACAGGGAGCCACTCTTTGACATGATTTTCCTTGTCTTTGAATTGCCACAGCACGCCTTCAGGACCTTGATTGAACAGGGTCGCTCCTTCGTAACTGTATATATAGTCGATCCAGCGCATCGTCGCCTCAGGGGACGGGTTGCTGCTCGTAATAGCAAAGGTACCGCGAGCCGACATCCCCGGATGCTTGCCATATACAGGAGAGTCTGCAACCTCGCTCTTCACGGGCGTCATCAGCGGATGTTCCGTGCTAGGTTCACCTCCGAGCGTGAAGTACGGATGGTAATCGTTGAACAGCGCAAGTTTGTTACTTTCACCTTTTGCTTTCTTCTGATCGCCTGTTTGTGAGAAGGTCTCATGATCCAGCAAATCTTCCTTCCACAAGCGGTTCATGAATGTCAGATAACCCTTATAGCCTTCTTCTTGATAAGGATAGTGAACTTTTCCGTCTTTATCGGAATAGATCCCTTCGTTGTACATTCCCCAGAAGCCGAAGAAAAACATGCGAAGATCATCCAGTTTTACAGAAGTAAGCGGAATTTCATCTTGCTGGCCATTGCCATTAGGGTCTTCTTCTTTGACACGCTTAAGATACGTATACAATTCTTCCGTAGTCTTGGGCTCATCTACATTAAGCGCCTTTAGGAATTCCCCGTTGTACCACATCGGGCCTCTGTACCACACAGCTGCCGTGTCAATGAATGGTAGTGCATACATATGCCCATCAGGCGTTGTAAATGATTTACGGACATCCGGGTTCTCATCGAGGATCTTTTTGATATTGGGTGCATAACCTTCGTCAATGTATTTTTCCAATGGGATCAGAATCCCCTGGCTGCCATAAGTTACTTGCTCCGCTGGTTTGAGATCTGCAGCATAGAACATATCCGGCAAGTCCCCGCTCGCGAAAACCAGATTTTTCTTCGTTTCAAAGCTGTCGATCGGTGAAAGCTGGTATTCCAGCTTGATGCCCGACAGTTTCTCCATTTCTTGCAGCACAGGCATCGTGCTCCAGTCGGCTACACCCGCATCCTGGGACATAACCTTCAACGTTAGCGTTTCGTCTACAATGGGGAAGCCTTCTTTTTTGACCCCCTCAACCTTGGAGGTTGAGCTTCCGTCTTCATTGGTTGAACCACAAGCTGCAAGCAATGTTGCGAATAAGGTGAGACAGAGTGTAATGGATGAAGCCTTGTGAAGCTTTTTCATGACAACAACTCCCCTTGTTTAATGTGGTATATGGATTAAGATCATCCCTTAACGGAACCGATCATAACACCCTGGACAAAGTAACGTTGGAGAAATGGATATACCGCAATGACCGGTAGTGTGGCAACAATAATGACGGCATATTTAACCAACGCAGCAATCTCCGCTTTGGTATTCATCGCCGTTGCTGATGAGGTATCAATCGCGCCTCCCCCTTGAGCCGCCATTTCCTGAAGCACCAGAATCTGGCGCAGAAAGAGCTGCAACGGATACTTGGAGGAATCGTTCAGATAGATCATGGCACTGAAATAGCTGTTCCAGTGTCCCACTCCGTAGAAAAGCGCCATCACTGCAATGATTGGCATGGAAAGCGGGAGCACGATTTTGATGAACAACCGGGTGTTGGTACACCCATCAATATGTGCCGCTTCCTGCAGTTCCTTGGGAATGGTCGATTGGAAGAACGTACGGCATACGATAATATTCCAGATGGATGCAGCTCCTGGCAGAATAAGTGCCCACATGCTGTTGACCATGCCAAGATCCTTAACCAGCAAGTAACTCGGGACAAGCCCTCCGCTGAAGAACATCGTTACCATAAACATTGCCATGAAGAAACCTCGTCCCACAAAATCCGAGCGACTAAGCGCATAGGCTGCTGGTAGCGTGACAATCAGGTTGACGATCGTACCTACGACGGTGTAGATGACTGTATTTTTGTACCCGATCCAGATGTTGGTGTTCTCAAACACCCGGGCATAGCCTTCAAACGTTATTCCTTTTGGAAGCAGCCACATTTCACCGGAGCTTACGTATTTGGGATCACTGATTGAAGCACTGATGATGTATAGCAGCGGATACAACACAATGACGAGCGCTATCGTCAGATAGATGTAATTGCACAATAAGAATACTTTATCGCTTCTGCTTTCTTTCACTGCGGTTGACATGTGTTTTCCCCTCCTTTTACCACAGGCTGTTTTCACTGGTGCGGCGTGCAATCTGATTCACGGTAATAAGCAGAATCGCATTAACTACGGAGTTGAACAATCCCACCGCCGTAGAGAAACTGTACTGCGCATCGACCAGACCGGACCGATAGACAAATGTTGAGATGACGTCTGACGAGCCCATGTTCAGCGGATTTTGCAGCAGCAGGATTTTCTCGAATCCGACGCCCAGAATACTGCCCATATTCAGAATTAACAAGATGGTGATCGTAGGGATGATCGCTGGAATGTTAATATGTAAAATCCGTTTAAACCGGCTCGCACCATCCACCACAGCCGCTTCATGGAGTTGGGGGTCCACACCCGATAGAGCGGCAAGGTATATAATGGTTCCCCAGCCTGCACTTTGCCAGACTCCTGACAGCACATACACTGTCTTGAACCACGCAGGGTCCGTCAGAAATTGAGGTGCCTGAAATCCAAGGGCCTCCACCAAATTAACAATCATGCCTGACGAGGGTGACAAAAAGGTAATGATCATCCCCGACATCACGACGACCGAAATGAAATGTGGTGCATACGTGACGGTCTGCACGGTACGCTTGAAGAAGGAATCCTTTACTTCATTGAAAGCTAACGCAAGAATGATCGGCAGCGGAAATCCTATAGCCAGCTCATACAAGCTGATGCTAAGGGTATTCCATAGTAGATCCCAAAAATAATAGGAATTGAAGAAACGGATGAAATGATCGAATCCGACCCATGGGCTTCCCGTGACACCAAGTGTAGGGATAAAGTTTTTGAAAGCGATTTGTATGCCATACATCGGACCATAATGGAATATCAGAAAGTATAGAAAGGCTGGTGCGATAAACAGATACAACTCCCAGTTCCGAATCATCCTTCTCCATAATTTATTTTTCTTGCTGTTCGGAATCGTGTTTACCGCTAAGTTTTGCGACAAGGCGGGCTTCCCATTTGGCTGCATCAGTTGTTTCCTCCTTTTCTAATGAAAATCCGGCCTTCCCACTCATTTGGTAACGCTTACATACCGAGTTTATGGTTCATTTGCGAATCCGTAAATATGCCATTTTCAATCTTCACTTCTAAAATCACGGAAAATACTGTTAAAACGGGGGTTTAGACGTTTGTTTCCAGCTTGTCATTGTCATTTGGGGGATGTAAAACATGTAGAATTTGACTCATTCCCTCCTACAGATGTCATTTGGAGTTTCATCATATGGACTTGGAAAGATGTAAAATCTAAACGGAGGATAAAAAACAGGCCTTAAGTAAAAACCCACATATACTTATCGAACATGGTATTCATGTCTTAAAGCATCATAATCCAGGGTAAGACGATGAAACGCCAAACTAAAATGTAATATTATCTACCATATACATATCGCATATTACAAGCCCGTAATTGCTTGCCTTTATTCTATAATTCTCCTCTCTCTTTCGTATATATGTTGTTTTTATCTTTGCCTACAGGATGCATAAATGCTTGTAAACATTGGATATACGGAGCCGAATATGTAGTTTTTGCGCAAGGCATAGCAGCCAATATTCTTAAGATTTTTGGGAAAAGCCTATAAAAAAAACCACTCGGGTAACTCGAATTGGCTTTATAACCTAAACAAATATTGCTTTCACTCTTCGAATACGAGAGTTTTTTTTGTTAGTTAACATGACACAATATAACTTATTACACTTCATATGATGTAACTTAATATATCACACTAAAGAATAGTAGTTATCTTGCAACTTGACCGAGATGAATTCGCTCCACCCTTCTTCCCGTCTCAATCACCAGGAGCCGTCCGCATTCTTAGCCGTTGAAAGCCTAGGCACAGCTTTTCACCTCAACTAAAAAACCCACCCTCCATGCACGCATGAAGGGTGGGTTTAAGTTAAGCTATATTCTGTTCAGAAGAATTGATTACTTCCCAGAAGGCTGAGCTTCTGCCGTATAGCCTGTTGGGATATCCGCTTCTGCAGTCACATTTGTAATGACCATTGGATACATCATGTCCGGATCAGGTTGAATAATGGAATAGAGTACGATGGCACGTCCATCCTTCTCCAATTTTACATCATCAATCTTCAATCCATAACCAGGGTGAGGCATTTCAGCACTGAGTTTAACTTTGGTTGTTTTGTCATCAACCTTCGTCGTTGTCACTTCAGGTACAATCGCTTGCTGGCCTTCACCTGGATTGGTTGGAGCTGGCTCTGCTGAGCCGCCGTTGCCGTGTTTATCCACAAATTCAAGTGCATTGAAGATCATGCTTGCAGCCTCCATACGGGTAAGCGACTGATCTGGACGGAAGTTACCGTCCTTATCCAGTTCAATGATGTTCATGTTCAGCAAGTTCTGGACTGCAGATATGGCGTCCTTACCGATTTTATTTTCGTCCTTAACAAGATTATACTTCATGATGACCGGATAAGTCCCAGTTGTGTTAATACCTTCATGAAGCAAAATAACAAATTGCTCGCGTGTCATCTTGCCTTGGGGATTCAATTCTACCGGAATGGACAATCCGTTTTGCGTAGCCGCTTGAACAGCATCAGCATACCACGTGTCTGGACTAATTTTATCCTGAGCGGAAGATGCAGCGTATGCATTTTTCAGACCAAATGCATTCACAATCAGTTGAACACCCTGAGGCTCGGACAATGCAAGATCTGGACGGAACAGATCCGCCGTTACTCCGTTAACAATACCTTTTGATTTCAAAGAATCCACAACCGACTTCTGTCCTTCATCCTTCACATCTGAAAAAGCGAGTACCGATGCACCTCCTGCTGTCAAAGAAACGCAGAGCGCAAGTGTTGCAGCCAATCCTTTTTTATGTTTCATTTCCTGGCACCTCCATATGATTAGTAAAGCCTATTTTTTACCTCTTCATTCCTACAGACGGGATACCCTTGGAAAATGTTTCAGTAATTTCGACAAATGGTGAATACAGCACAGGAACACGGCATACATCTCTTCTCCGAAGCCGATAATGTAACCCACTTGCTTTCTGCTAAGTGGCTTCGTTGACATTGATTCGGATTAGCGCAAAAATAAGAATAGAGAAATCCATCGGATGACGGATAAACTGCAAACCGGATCGCATACAGTAAGAGGGCACGACGCGCTAATAACAGGTGTCGGCCCTTTTCTTGACTCCACCTGCTGAACTGACTTCACCTATACCAAAAGGAGAACAACGCTTATGTCCAAGAAAGGATTACTTCGCGGTTATGTTGTGTCCAACTGGCCTGTCTATCTGGTTGCTGTTCTTCTAATTATTGCCTCCAATATCGGGCAGGCATCCTTGCCCCGCATACTGGGCAGTTTCACGGACCAGTTGATGCAGAATACGCTTCAGATGCAGACCGTCGTAAGGTACAGCCTGTCCCTTCTGGCTATTGCCATCGGGTATAATCTGCTGTTTGGTACCGGGCAGTTCATGATTATGAAGCTCGGTCGACGCTTTGAATTCATGACGCGTGAGCGTATATTCAGTAAGTTTTCCGAACTTAGTGAGCATTATTTCTCCAAACAGGGAAACGGAAAACTGCTCAGTTATGTCATGAATGACGTGACTTCCGTCCGTGAAGCCATATCCAACGGTGTGACACTCATGACCAATGCCACCTTCCTGCTACTGTCCTGCATAGTCATGATGCTGCTTAGCGGGATTCCATTGACGCTCATTTTGATCAGTGTTGTACCCTTACTGGCGATTCCATTTCTGGTCGTGTTTTTCGGTCCACGGATTCGCAAACGCTCTCGTGACGTACAGGAAGCTCTTGCAACCATGACGGAATCCGCAGAAGAACAGTTGGGTGGCATTCGCGTAACCAAGACGTTTGCTATTGAAGACAGTGCCCGCGCACGCTTTGGAACCACCGTCGATGCGATCAAGAGCAAACAGCTTCGGCTCGTTCGTCTGTCTTCCTTGTTTCAAGCATTGCTCCCGCTGCTGGGAGCCATCTCATTGGTCGTTTCTCTGCTTGTCGGAGGTATTATGACCATGCAGAATTCCATCACACTCGGAAGTTTTGTCGCCTTAACCTTATATCTGCGCATCATCATGGGACCACTTCAACAGATCGGTAATGTCATTAATACCGTTCAGCGCTCGGGCGCATCCCTGGAGCGAGTGAATGACCTGCTGAGCGAAATAGCAGATGTGCGTGAGCTTCCTGAAGCTACAGCACTCCAAACCGTACAAGAGATCACCATGGAGAATCTAACCTTCTCCTATCCTGGCAATTCATCTCCTGCTCTCAAAAACATTCAACTGAATATCCGTGCCGGGCGAACGGTTGGTATTGTAGGCAAGACCGGCTCAGGGAAAAGCACCCTCGTTAAGCTATTGCTGCGTACATATGAAGCACCTGAAGGAACAATCCGCATCAATGGTTCAGACATTCGGCAATTGTCCCTTGAAAGCCTGAGATCACGCATCGCCTACGTCCCTCAGGATGGATTCCTGTTTAGCACCACCATCCGGGATAACATCGCATTTAGCGACCGGGAAGCATCGCTGGAGACAGTCGAGCATAGTGCGCGCCAAGCTATGATCTATGACAATATTGTCCGTTTTCCCGACCGCTTCAATACCCTACTTGGCGAACGAGGACTTACGCTATCTGGAGGACAACGGCAACGTACAAGTCTGGCGAGGGGATTGATCAAACAGGCGCAGCTTCTCATCCTCGATGACAGCATGAGCGCGGTTGATGCCGTCACAGAAAGTGGGATTCTGCGCAGCCTGCGTGAGATCGGCAAAGGCAAGACCACATTAATCATTTCTCACCGCATCAGCGCGGTCCGTCATGCGGACCATATTATCGTTCTAGATGAAGGGCGAGTCGCTGAACAGGGAACACATGCTCAGCTTATGGCTGCCAAGGGGTTATATGCAGCAACCTACCGTTTGCAGGAGGAGGGATTACATCATGTCTAACGCTAACGCTGAACTTCGCCCAGATGAAGAGGCCGATCAGAGTAAACGAACTTCGTTTAAGGCCATGATGGCATACGCCAAACCGCATAAATGGGCTTTTGCCGGTATCTTCTTCTGCTCACTGCTTGGCATATCGGCAGATCTGCTGCAACCCTATCTGGTGAAGATCGCCATCGATGATCATCTGGCCGTAGGCCAGACCAGTGTCGGCTTTCTCGTTCAACTCGCAGCCATCTTTCTCGGGCTGGCTGTCATCAGTTTTATTTTTACCTATATCCAGAATAATCTGTTGCAGCACGTGGGACAGAACATTGTATCCCGGATCCGAAAGGACCTGTTCAAGCATATCTCCAAAATGTCCATGTCCTTCTTTGACCGTTTTCATATCGGAAGTCTGGTCACGAACGTATCCAGTGATACGGAGACCATCAGTAGCTTCTTCACTCAGGTGCTACTCAGTCTGATTCGGGATGGCATGATGCTGGTGCTCATTATCGTCTTTATGTTCCAGCTTGATCCGGTTCTGGCGAGTTACTCTCTAATCGTTCTGCCTGTCATTGCGGTTGTTGCGGTATTATTCCGTAGTCGACTGCGAAAAGCATATCAAAATGCGCGGACGCGTCTTTCCCGCTTGATTGCTTTTACGGCGGAAAACCTGTCCGGTATGTTCTTAATTCAAGCTTTTCACCAGGAAGAAGAACAGAAGAAACGTTTCTCGGAACAGAATGCGCTCCATCTGAAAGCCAACATCGCTCAAGCCCGCTCCAATGTCATCTTCAACCGGACGTTTGATATCCTTGGCAATGCGGCACTGGTCATGATGGTTTGGCTTGGAGGTCGCGCCGTACTGGGTGAGTCCCTGCAAGTTGGGGTACTGTACGCGTTTATCAGCTATATTCGCCAATTCTTTCAACCGATTAACCAGATTACGATGCAGTGGAATACATTCCAGTCTACTACCGTTTCGATGGATCGCATCTGGAACATTCTGAATACGCGACCGGAAGTTGCCGATCCCACACCCAAACTCGCATCGTCACTGGAACCTCAGAGTGTAATGGGCCAGATTGATTTTAATGATGTGTCGTTTGGTTATCGGGTAGACCGGCCCTTGATCCAACAGATGAACCTGCACCTCTATCCGGGTGAAATGGTAGGTATCGTGGGCACAACAGGCGCTGGCAAAAGTACACTGATCTCCCTGCTCAACCGCTTCTATGATGTAGACAAGGGCAGTATTGAGATTGATGGTACCGATATCCGGCATCTGCCGCAGGCTAAGCTTCATCGGATCGTGGGTCTGATTCAACAGGAACCCTTTCTCTTCTCCGGCTCCATCATTGATAATGTGAGAATGTTTCGTGAGGATATTACGCGAGAGCAGGCGATTGAGGCCTGCCGGTTTGTCGGAGCACATACGATGATTTCACGTTTGCCGCAAGGGTATGATACGCATCTATCCGAACGAGGAAGCGGTCTTTCTGCCGGGGAGCGGCAGTTGATCTCATTTGCCCGAATCGTGGTGTTCCAACCTCGAGTGCTCATTCTGGATGAAGCAACGGCCAATCTGGACTCACACACCGAACAACTTGTGCAGCAGGCGCTGGAATCAGTATCCCAGGGACGCACAACCATCGTCATTGCCCATCGCCTGTCTACGGTGATGCATGCTGATCGAATTCTGGTGATGGAGAATGGTGAGATTGTGGAGGAAGGCCCACACCAGGAACTGATCGCAGCCAAAGGCGTGTATGCCGACTTGTACACCCATGCACGTGATGCAGGTAAAAATTCAGCTATATCAGGGTAATGAAACCTGAGTTATATTAAATGTAGAACGTTGAACATGCCGCTCTGCTTATGCAGGCGGCACGTTTGGCATAGCGAGCAGCAATGTTAATTAGGAGGAGGATCTATGCAACAACCTGAAACACCCAAGCGTAACCATCAGCAAATTCCTTACCGACGCAGCACGGCTCTATGGAAAGGGAGCCTTTGCTTCCTGTTCCTTCTCTTATGTGTAAGCCTGCTCTGGATTATCGTAGATGGACAAGCCGAACGACTGGAGACCATATACTATTCCATCGCAGCTGTACTGGGTATGTGGTTGATCGGTCCGTTGTTCTTCATGTTCCTGTCTCGACTAACCAGAACCCCCGCTGTTTTGTTGTCTTGGGATGATGAGTCTATAAGTACTGGCAAACGGAGGATTCCATGGAGCCGGATTCGCAAAATCGAACACGCCTCACCTGCCCGCAGCAAGTGGCTCCTGTCCGCTTCTCCCATGATCGTTCTGTTCCTAAAGGACGGCACACGGTCTCATATTCAGACGGATCATCTGTTCAACAAAAAAGAGCTGAACCAAGCAGTGACTTTGCTTCAGGAGACTTTGCAGGAACAGCAGCAAAATGGTTGAGTATCGGGATGGATGAGGACAAGCTTCAAGCTTCCCACACATCATTGTGATTTCTCTACACCTATGGACAGGCTAACTTTGTAATTTCCGTAAGGCAGCAATGCTTCCAGCAGTTGACCAAGCTGCTCTGTGGTGCCAGTTTGCACCCGCATCAGATAGCAGCCTTCTCCGCTGACCCGGTGGACTTCAACGATGTCCTTACGTTCAGCGATAAATGTACGAAAAGCGGCATGTCTGTCGCCGGAGTTCAAGAAAACCGTGACAAAGGCCTGAAGGCCGAGCCCCAGGCGTTCCGGATTCCATTTTACCGTATAGCTCTGAATTACACCCAGATCTTGCAGCTTGCGCACTCTTGCACCAACGGCCTGTCCTGTGAGGTGAACCTCTTCACCGATCTCTTTGTGAGAACGTTTGGCATCCTGAATCAGGATCTGTAAAATGCGTATATCTGTATCATCTATCATTTCATTCATCTTGAATCAGCAATCCTTTCACGGTGAAATTAGTGTGGCCTAATTCCATTCATCATGTTATGTACGACATTAAACGGGTTGTATACCATATAGGGTAATACTATTCAACAACCCGAAGGAGTGCAAATATAATGAAAATTCAATTGATTCGCCATGCTACACTCTGGCTTGAATACGGAGGGCTGAACATCCTCGTTGATCCCATGTTGATGGACGCTGATGTCATGCCTGCATTTCCAAACACACCGAATGAGTTACGTAATCCAAGCATCGGTCTGCCTGAAACCGAAACGGATTATCTGCATCCGGATCTGTTAATTGTCACACATACCCATCTGGACCATTGGGATGAAGCAGCTGCGAAACAACTTGGCAAGGACATTCCTCTAATCTGCCAGCCTGGGGACGAGAACGTATTTCTGGCAGCCGGATTCACGGATGTAACGCCTGTAAATGAGAAGCATGAGCATCACTCTGTCCGATTTGCCCGTACATCGGGACAGCACGGCACAGGTGAAATCGGCAAACGTATGGGCAACGTATCCGGTTTCGTACTTGAAGCAGATGCAGAACCTGTCACCTATATTGCTGGGGATACCGTCTGGTGTGAAGAACCTGCTGAGGCCATCCGCCAATATTCGCCTGAAGTCATTGTCGTGAATGCCGGCGGTGCACGCTTCGTGGAAGGTGATCCCATTACGATGGACGGGCCTGACGTTGTCGCCGTGAAGCGCCATGCGCCGTCTGCTCATGTCATCGCTGTGCACATGGATGTGATTAACCATTGTGTGGTGTCTCGCACGGATCTTGCTACTTATCTGGCATCCGAGCAGTTGGATGGTCAGGTGCTCATTCCGCGCGACGGCGAAAGTTTTGAGTTTTGAAGCGGAAGCTAAGCGGAAGATAAATAACCTTTCACACAGGTGGGTGGATTGTAACGAACTCAGCACACGTTATTTCCTCACTGGGCACGCTTTTCCGGAGATTCATCCGTCTTTTTGCCAGGATAACGTGTCTCCGAATCGTTAAATTTCGAATATAACGATAATCGGCACGATAAGGTGTCCTAGATTCGTTACGAAAAAAAGCTGGATGCGATGAACTCGCACCCAGCTTTTTTGATTGAAGGAACACGCTGAGCCGCTGGCTTCCCTCTCAGGCATCATGCCTGCCATTGCGCTCCCACGTATCCCATCCCTTTTTTCTTAATCCATTACTGCACTTTCAATCGGATTACGTTCCATGATGCTTTCGCCAAGCTCGCCGTAATCAGGGTATCAGATACAACTGCACCCCCACGATTATGAGGAGCGACGCGGTTCGGTTGTGCGGCGGTATTCGTTGCTTTGAGATCATCACTTTCCAGCACGATATGTTCGATCACGGTACACTTCCCGAAGCTGCGCAGGTCCACTTCGAGCGGAAGGGATTCTTCCAGATGGCGGTTGACTGCAAATACGGTCACTTCACCTTGCTCTTCGTTATGAACCGCAATAGCTTCCAGATAAGGAACATCTGTGATTTGTTTGGTATCGTATTTTGGAGACTGGATCAATGGCACCAATGCTGTTCCACGTCCGAAGAGGGACGTATGCATGAATGGATAGAAGATCGTCTGTCTCCACGAGCCACCGCCCGTATCTGTCATGATTGGTGCAATTACGTTAACCAGTTGTGCCAAACATGCCATTTTAACCCGATCCGCATGTTTCAGCATGCTGATAAGCATACAGCCGACAAGCAGTGCATCCTCGTGGTTGTAGATATCCTCCAGCTGTGGTGGAGCAATCTGCCACGGGTCCATCTTCGAATCATTTTCATTGGAGTGATACCATACATTCCACTCGTCAAAGGAAAGATACATCGTCTTCTTACTGCGCTTCTTCGCTTTGATGTAATCACAGGTCGCCTTCACGGTGTCGATAAAACGATCCATTTCAAGCGAGCGTGCCAGGAAGGTTGGCGTATCTTGCTCCTGGTTGCCGTAGTACTGATGCAGAGACAGATACTCCACGTGATCATACGTATGATCCAGCACCGTTGCTTCCCATTCCGGGAACGACGGCATATTCAGGTTCGAACTTCCGCAGGCTACCAGCTCAATCGTCGGGTCCGTCCACTTCATGACTTTTGCCGCTTCAACAGCTAACCGTCCATACTCATCTGCCGTTTTGTGACCAATCTGCCACGGACCATCCATCTCGTTACCCAGACACCATGTTTTGATGGCATGAGGCTGCTTGTATCCATGCTTGATGCGAAGATCACTATAGTACGAACCTTCCGGATGGTTGCTGTATTCCACAATGTTACGTGCTGCATCCGTACCGCGTGTTCCCAGATTGACCGCCATCATCACTTCGGAATTGGCTTGTTTCGCCCAATCCACGAATTCGTTGAAGCCAAATTCATTGGTCTCAATCGTTCTCCAGGCGAGTTCCAACCTGCGTTTGCGTTCAGACACCGGTCCAACCGAATCTTCCCAATTGTAACCGGATACAAAGTTACCCCCAGGATAACGTACAATCGGTACTTGCAGCTCCTTCACCATCTCCAGCACATCCGTGCGAAAACCCTGTTCGTTCGCAGATGGGTGTCCAGGCTCATATATTCCACCGTACACGGCACGTCCGAGATGCTCAATGAATGAACCGTATAAACGCTTATCAACTACTCCAATTGTAAAATCTTTGTCTACCGTCATTTTTGCTTTTTCCATAATGAATTTCAACTCCTTAAGATTAATATAAAAATTAATTGATATTCTATGGATCAACGTTCATATTTATATTAAAATCGATTATAGCGTTAATTTCAACAGGAATTTTGCTAAATGTTATTCTTTTCACTGAATTTATGTTTAACTTAATTCTATACACGAAAATGGAGGAACACTTGTGATTAGAGCAAATACCGATGCCGAATGGCTACCCCTATATGAAGCACTTGCCAGTGAAGTCCGTCTACAGATCATCCGCCTCGTTGCAGAGACTCCGATGAATGTGAAAGACCTCGCTGCTTCACTCGGTTTGAGTAGTGCTATCGTAACCATGCATGTCCGTAAACTTCAGGATGTTGGCATTATTCAGTCCAAAATGATACGCAAAGACGGCGGCACACATAAAATGAACAGCCTTGCTGTAGACTGGATTGGCATCTCCATGCCTCAGGAAACCGGCACATCCCGCAAGCTCCATGAGGTTTCTGTACCAGTGGGGCACTACACTCATTTTGATGTCTATCCCACATGTGGTCTGGCTACATCTACTCAGGTCATTGGACAATACGACGACCCTCGTTATTTCCTCGACCCCGAGCGCATGCACGCCCATATTCTATGGTTTGGCCGTGGATTCGTGGAGTACAAAATTCCAAACTATATCTTATCCGGACAACAGATCAATGCCATTGAATTATCACTCGAAATAGGGTCAGAAGCCCCTTCGGTTAATCCGAATTGGCCCTCGGATATTACATTCATGCTTAATGGCATCCGATTGGGGGAGTGGACAAGCCCCGGAGATTCAGGCAACGGACGCGGCATGTTCACCCCGGAATGGTGGAGTGACAGTGTCAATCAATACGGCATGCTCAAGGTGCTGCGAATTACGAATGAAGGTACGTTTATTGATGGACAGCACTTGTCCGAGATCACACTCGCGGATATTCCGGTGGAACGAAACCAGTGGACCTTGCGTCTCTCCGTGGAAGAAGATGCCCAGCATGTAGGCGGTCTTACCTTGTATGGTGAGGGATTCGGTAACTACAACCAGGATATCCTGTTCCGACTGTATTATCAGGATTGAGTTTATCGGAATAATAAATATCACAAAAACACCTTCCACTTGCCTGTCAAAGGCAGAATGGAAGGTGTTTTGTATAAATATGAACATTTGCAGAATATCGTAGAGGGTACTTGTACTAACCTACAGTGCACTACCCCCGAACAGGAAGCGATACTCCCAATGTTTGCCTGAGATATCACTAGTCGTTACACCACCGCCAGCGTTGGAATATGTGTGTAATACTTTGCCGTCGCCCAGGTAAATCCCTGTGTGCGTAATGGTTGCAGTGGATTTATTCACGCCCGAATACGATGATGCAGAACTGCCCTTATAAGACATGAAATACATCAGATCGCCGCGTTTCAGGTTTTTCCAGTTGGTCTGAACCGCACCCTTTTCTTTTACATAGGCTCCCTGTTTGCGGGAATCCGCTGGAAACTTGATGCCAAGTGCATCGATAAAGGCCTGACGTACAAAGCTGGAACAGTCAAAAGTAGCTGTGCTGCTACGACTAGCTCCGAATTCATACGGTGTCCCCCAATATTTCATCCCCGCCGCAATCACTTTTTCCACAGCCGCATTGCCAGTAACCGATGTACCACTATCTGAACCTGAGCCGCTTGTGCTGCCACTAACAGCTTGTGTGTATTTGGATGAAGAAGATATGTAGCCTGTCCGGTTAGCAGAATCCTTAATCTTGTACCAATCCGAACCGGATTTCTGAAGTACCGTTACCGTTTCCCCTTTAGCGACCATGCGAACAACCTTCGCAGAAGAAGTAGGTGATGTGCGTAGGTTTACGCCCCAGATTACTTTTACTTGTGAATTGTCAACAGCAGCTGCCGATACCTGTGCCGTTAGTGCTCCTGTCGTCAGACTTCCCATCAGCATCGTTGCTGTGACACTTGCCGTAATAATGGTTTTCTTCCAGTTCATGATGTCGAGTTCCCCCTGATGTTACAGAATTTTAACCTGGCTTGGTTCTCCCGGGCTTGCCCCATTGTAAACGGGCTATCCATAACGTTCATCAGTCGAAAGTCCTGTATTGATATAGGCACACTTGAGCACTAAGTATCAGGGTCTATCCTTCATCTGCTGGTAAAAAACACTGCCGATTCCTTCTTTTTCAAAGGTTAAATTATTGTAACTATTTGATGTACTTCATTTTTCTGCGGTATAAGAGCTAGGTAAATTCTCATCCAGGACATGCGTCATAAGAACTAGGTTTTAATGTTTAAAATCGCAAATATGGTAAACATTACTATGGTTCATTTACCGATTACGGTTCCCCGTGTTCACATTTTTGCTTCCACCCTCGATACTGATTGATTTGCCAGCAGTGTCGGTCACATTATTTCGAATCTCATTGTTGCTCGACGCAGTGGTACGGATGCCAATCCCGGAAAACCCAGCGTTCGTCGTCATCTCGTTACCAATGAGCTTGTTGTTGTTGGCATTAGCCAGTCGAATGATTGCATCGGGTTTCAGTGCTGCGTTTCGTTGGAAAATGGTATTGCTGGTGAATGTATTGTTGTTCGATTCAACCAGAATAGCCTGCAAGGATGCATTAATAATCGTGTTTTCGTATACCTGGTTGCCTGTCGCACCCGTTAGTACAAAGATTCCACGCGGATAATTCTCAATCACATTGTTATTAATCGTGTTGTTGGCGCCTTCATTGGGAATGCGAATACCTGCGTATCCATCCGTTTGATGAGTTTTATTAATAATCTGATTCCCGGATACTGTTGTGAAGGTTGCACGTGACAGATTGATGCCACTGCCCCCGCCTGAGTTGGTAATTTGGTTATTCATAATTTTGACATTCGTGAACTCACCTGCCGGATAACTCTCGTGTCCTGTCGCAATGGCATGTCCATTATTCCGGTCAAAACGGCTATTGATAATCTCCGAATCCTTCGTTCTGCGAAGCAGTGCACCAATCGTTGTATCCCGAATCTCCATGCGGTCCAATGTGAGGTGAGATACAGCCATATCCATAATGATGCCGCCTACCTGACTCTCACCACGGGCCTCGCGATTCGTACGATCTGCATCAATCGTGATATCCGATAATTTGATGTTGAGGCGTGGATCATTGTTGCGCAGAATCGGGTTACCAATCACATATTGGCCTGCCGAACCGGTTTTCTTAAATATCGTTTGGCCTATTCCGTCACCGGACAGACTTACTCCTGCATATAGACGAATGGATTCGTCTACCAGATAGGTTCCTTTTGGAAAATGAATCGTTCCCTCTACGCCCCGGTCATAGAAATACTTCAATGCATTTTGAATTTCCTTCGTTTGTGAAGATTTGGAGTTGACCTTCACACCTAAGTCCGTGGCCTTAATGACGCTACCCGCTGCTTCAGCGACGTGGATCCCTCCTGTAAAATCCTGAAGTACAAACGTAATAACCATGGCAAGTAACAAGCTGATTCGAATCTTTTTTCCAAAAACATTAAACATACTCAACCTTCCTCTCATTTAAAATAGTTGAATTAATTACATAATTACCCTTTATATTCTTCGGTCAAGATCGTTCAAATTTTAAGTATTTTCATAAAAAAAGAAAAAGCCAGGGATTTCTCCCCGGCTTAACCTGTATCGTTCATATCATTCCTACGACTGGTCGAACAGCTCGCTTAAGGTTCAATTCCCCATACTTTGGCGCCATCCTGGTAAGCTGTCACTTTCGTCCAGGCACTGAAGGCCGTTTTGGTGGAATCAAAGGAATAATCATTGGTTTGATCAAAATTCGTCCAGTTGTTTTTCGAAAAACGTCCCTGGATAACTCCGGTCTCGGCACCCGCAGCCAAGCTGCCAGCACCCGGTTTAAAACTAATCTCCAGATACGTATCTGCCGTGCCCTTGGCCGGATCTACGGAAACAAAATGCCCTTCCACGTTACCGCTACCAATCTGTGCATAATCACACCAGAAACTCAGATCAGCGGCACTGTCCTTCGTGAAATAATACCGGACCTTCACTTTGCTCAAGTCCACAGCAGTTGTACCCGTGTTCTTCACATTGAACTGTGGAGTAATCGCATTGCCCGAAGTTCCTGAACTACCATTACGGTATTGTACTTCAAGCGTTCCCGTTGTGACTGGAGGTGCTAATGGTGTCAACACCAATACATTCGAATTCGTCTGACCACTCGTATTGATAGCAACGACTCTGTAATTGTAAGCTGTACCATTCACCGCTGTAGCATCGGTATACGTCAGTGCGGTCAACCCTGTCGCCAGATCCGCATATGCTCCGCTGCCTACCGAACGTTGTACCTTATAACTTGCTGCTCCAGTCGATGCTGTCCATGTCAGTACCGCCTGGGCATTACCAGCCGTTCCAGTAAGGTTGAATACGCCTGGCACAACAACACCTGCCAGCGGTGTTGCAGATGCCTGTGTTGACGGTGTGGACTCACCTACAGCATTCACCGCAGTAATCACATAATAATATGTTGTGCCATTGGTCAAGCCTGTGTCCGTGAATGTTGATCCTGTGACCCCTGTCGCTACAGGCGTATAAGGACCACCGTTCACTTCTGCACGTTTCACGGTATACGAGGCTGCACCAGCAGCTGCATTCCAATTCAGAACCACTTGCTCGCTTCCTCCAGTTGCTGTTACGCCAGCAGGAGCAGCGGGTATTTCCACTTCCGGACTATCAGCATCGCCGAGGAGACGATCATACTCGCCGTATGCTGTAGCCATATCCACCTGTGACCAGAAACGGTGATACGTAAAGGTTGGTGCGCCATTTTCCCATGTTTTCGTTGTCGGATTATACGACGTTTTGTACAGATTATCCAGGTAAGCCCATGCTGGATCTTGCTTGATTGCTGGACGCAGATCGGAGTATCCAATGTATACGCCATTGCCGCCTTTTGCCGGATCGGAAGGTACACCTGCTGTACCAGGAATCGTATTGCCCTGACCGAACGTTCCTGACCAGTTCGCAGGAATGTAGATCTCTTTTGCGAAGAAGCGGAAGTAGTCTTTACGCACTTCTTCCGTTACAATCCCCACGCCATCATTGTAATCCCACGCCGTATCCAGCAGTGTCTCAGCCAGATCCTTCGCTTCCTGACCTTTGGCACTGAGCGTTCCATTCTCTGCCTGGGTTCCTGCGGCAAAGAAGGTCAGCGCCTTAATGTAACTTCCCAGTACCCCTGTGTCCTGTGCAGGATCTTTGGTGACCACACGGAAGTTCGGATTTTCCGTGAAGGAACTGAAGCCATTCCATTTATCCGGTTGACCTTGCCACTCCTGACTGCCTGGAATCCAGAACTCTCCTGGGGCTGGTGTTGTCGCTACCTGTGCATTCAGACCACCAAGAATCCGCCCGCCTGCTGCGTTCAGATAGTACCCTTGGGCATCCGTCACTGGACGCTCATCCACAAATACATAATCCTTGGACCAGTCGATCCACTTGGTAATGACTTTTTTGGCCATCTGGAAGTTCTCGGAACTCAGATCCCCGCTCTCGGCAAGAATATAATACATCTCGGCTACACGTTCCAGCGACCATGCTTGGAATCCAAACCATGTGTTCGAATCAGGATCACGATATACAGGAGCCTCCTGATATGCCATGTCATAGAATGTGCTCACCCCAGCCGGATAGGCTTTGTATGAACCGTCCAGACTGTTCGTTGCGCCCCCGCCGATCGCTCCTTCATGGGATTGTAACCATGTGTAGAACTCCAGCTGGCGCTTCAAGGATGCATTCCAGTCTGCCTTGGCTGTAGCTGATTTCGGAATCAAGCCACCTGCCGGATCAGACAAGGCGTATGCCGCGACCGGATTCTGATAGGCCTGATGCGTATGGCTCGCACCAATCCGCCAAGCCCAATCCCCACCTTGACCCAAGCCACCGCCCCATGACGTATACCAGGCCATGAGATACATGTTGGAATCCTTACCTGTACCCGGGGTTGGTGTACCATTCTTCGCACTGCCGATCTTCTGGAAGTACTTGTCGTGCATACCATATCGCAGATAGTCACCCATCTTCTTGGCCTTATCCAGATACGCCGTATTGGTGTATCCCATCTCCTTCGCCCAGTACAACACCTGTACTGCACGTGCATCGGCATCGGTTGCATTTGTATAACGCCACTGCGCTGATGGTGCTTGCGTTTCTTTCGTGAACAGGCTCATGAAGCCCTCGTTCGGCTTACCAAATGTTTTATTATCCTGAGACGGATGCGGAATGGCTTCCCACACCGACTCCTGCTCTCCACGCTGGAACGTATTCACATAGGCAGCCGTATGAGATGGATTCAACAGGTTTCCATATCCGTACCAATTATCCACGTCCAGCAACCAGTGCATCAGATAGGTCTGATTGTTCCCGTAAGCTGCTTTGAATTCCGCATCCAGCGGGTCCTTTCCTGCTGCATATTGTCCATTAATCGCCGATGGATATTGATCCGGGAATGGTTTTTCCGCTGCATAAGTGGCAGGGCTATTCGGATTGTAAGAACTCATGGTAGGCTGCTCTTCCTTGCCATCGCCTTCATTGACCGGAATAATGTATTTTTCCATGCTATCCCATGCCGCTTCCAGTTTGGACCAATCCCCCGTATAGTGACCGTACATCGTCTCTAGCCATAGCCAGTAACTGTACGCCTCTGATGTCGTCATGTGCCCATAATCCGGTGCCTCGCTGAGCAGCGTTTCAATGGAGTGATACGGAATGCCCTCTGGAGAAAAATATCCGTTCGCCGGATCTTTTAACTGATCATACAATTGCAAAAACCGGGCTTCATTAATGCTGTCTGACTGAATCTCGATGGCCTGATCTGCGGCATGTGCCGTTTGCGGCCCTGCCCAGAGTCCGGTGTATCCGGTCAACATGACGGTTCCCGCCAGCATGGCTGTTAAACTTTTTTTCGCAGCTGATTTCAACATGAATATATACCTCCCTGGAATAGTGGAAATTAAATATAAACGCTGTTGCTGTTGGTCTGCCCATGCTGTTCTTCGGCTTCTGATTGTGCGCCAGTTACGGCTCCAAGCCCCATACTTTGGTGCTTCCCTGATACCCAGTTACCTTGTTCCAGACAGTAAAGGCCGTCTTGGTGGCGTCAAAGGAATAGTCATTACTTTGATCGAAATTGCTCCAGTTATTTTTGGAAAAGCGTGCCTGAATCACGCCGGTCTCTGCTCCAGCGGCCAAACTGCCCGCTCCGGACTTGAAGCTGATCTCCAGATACGTGTCTGCTGTACCCTTTGCAGGATTCACTGCGACAAATGTCCCTTCGATATTGGCTGTGCCCATCTGGGCATAGTCACACCAGAAGGTCATATTCTCCGTACCATCCTTGGTGAAATAATATCGGATCTTCACGGTACTGAGATCAATCGCCTGTGTTCCGGTATTTTTCACATTGAACTGCGGGGTTACTGCATTGCTCGAATTCCCGGACCCTCCGCTGCGGTACTGCACTTCGAGTGTACCGGTCGTCACCGGAGGTGCAGAAGGCGTCAGTGCCAGGACATTGGACAGCGTCTGTCCGTTCGCATTCACTGCTGCAATCCGGTAATTGTACGTGGTGCCATTCACGGCTGTCGTATCGGTGTAAGTCAGCACGGACAATCCGGTTGCCACATCCGCATATGCCCCGCCTGCTACCGAACGTTGCACCTTATAACTAGTAGCGCCCGAGGCTGCTGTCCAGGTCAGGATCGACTGCGCATTGCCAGCTGTCCCACTTAAAGTCAGCGCTCCCGGCAAAGTCGTTGCTGCTTGCGGTGTAGCCGACACCTGTATAGAATTCGAAGATTCACCTGCTGTATTCGCAGCGGTTACCACATAATAATAAGCCTTCCCATTCGTCAGTCCCGTGTTCGTATAGGTCAATCCATTAACACCCGTCACGACAGATGTATACGGTCCTCCACTCACCTCGGAACGCTTCACCGTGTATGATTCGGCCCCAGGTGCAGCGGCCCAGGTCAAGCTAACCTGATTGCTGCCCCCCACAGCCTGCACGCCAGCAGGTGCGCCTGGAACCGTGATTGGTGTAATGCCTGGCTCCTGTCCATACACCTTCACCCCTGCATCGTAGACAGGAAGGTATACGCTCTTCACAGGATTGCCTGTAGTCAGCGTCTGGAACGAATGATCATTGCTTGCATTCCATGCGCCCTGTGGGCCTGTAATGCGGAACTGAACTTCTTTACGATAATTTCCTTCCCCGCCGGGATAGATCTTCGTATTACCGAAGTTCGCTGTAATGGCATAGATATGCTGGGCTGTATTGACTACAACCGGTTGGGATACAGTCGCCCCCTCCGTGTAGGAGGTCGTCACTTGCACGTCCGATACAGTACGTCCCGCAGCATACACTTCGCTCAGATCAAGGAAATACTTAAAGGACAGTTGATCTCCCATGCGGGCAGGCCAAGCAGACCGATTATTAAGCTGTGCCCTGATTTCCGTATAATTGGAACCGGATGATTTGACAGCAGCCTCTACAAAGAACTCATCACCCTTCGTCTCAGGTGCAGGGAAGTTTGCAAGGGGCTGATGATTCTGACCAAACAGCAGATTCATTTTGGCCAGCGCACCAGTGAACCCCGCGTTATAATCCGTTGCCACCTCATTGCTCACATAATCCCCGATATCATCGGTATACCCATCCGATGCATCCGGGCCACCGACCATGGCACCATACAGAATATGGCGGTGATTCGCCGGGACATCCTCATTGTTCAACCAAGAACCGTGAGCGGTCCGGTGATGCGGATGCTGGGGTGCATTTTGTCCGTACCCGACCACATAACTGCTCTGACGTGGATTATCTCCCAAAATGTAGTTCATTTGTGAAACGGCGAAATCCTGATATCTGGATTTCTTCACAGGATCACTGACCCAGTCGGAATAGACAAACGAGATAAAGGATGCATTCGCTGCATACCGGAGCGAGCCCCACTGATCCAGCCACGCCAGACCTCCCGGTGTGTATCTGACTCTCTGTCCATTGGTCCCGACAGACCAATAATCCAGGTTACGCTCAGTAGATTGAATAAACCTTGCGGCCTCCGGCATGTTCAGACTGGACGTAATACGAGCCAGCAAAATCTGAGCACCGTAGTTTTTATTGTCCCAGCCTTGTGTCCAGGTATATGGCCAATTGGCAGCACCTCCACTGGAAGACCACTGATTGGTTGCCGCAATCGCTTTGGACAAGTAAGCGCTATCATTAGTGGCTAAATAAAGCCATGCTCCACCCCATGCCAGCTCATCATAATATCCGGACCATGAGTTATAGAACGATTGTGCATCGGTAATACAATCGGAGTATTTCCCCCGGTAAGTATCTGCAAAGTGATACAGCTCCTTCGCATGTTGAAGCAGCTTCGCAGCATACACAGGATCATCATCGGCAAATACAATTGATGCAGCTGCCAGTGATGCCGCTGTTTCTCCCGCCAGGTCACTGCCCGGACAGGAAGCATCAATCTTAAAGACAGGCCGGTTCATCTGCATCACTTCAGCAGGGCCCCACCAGGCGTGATCCGTATTCCCGGCTCCGACTTGTCCCCATAATTCATTTGGTTTCGTATGCGCTTTCATAAAATAGTCTGTGGCCCACTTGATATTATCCTTAACCTCCTCCAGTTGCCCTGCCTGCTCATATCCTTCGCGGTATTCCACGACGGACCAGGCCAGCATGGTAGCAGAATACGCCATCGGTAATCCGAATTTCACATGATCTCCGGCATCATACCATCCTCCGGTCAGATCAACGCCTACATCAGCCCCATCCTGCATGCCCGAATTGCCACGCCATTCGACCCGATTATTCGCTGGTAATGGACCTGAACGCTGTGCTTCATAGAAATAGATGGCCTTTTGCAATGCTTCAGCATAATTCTGGTTTCCGGCGGCCGCATCCGCCTTACGAAGTCCTGTACCCATCGATAAACTTCCTGCCAGTAGTCCTGCCGATAACGCAATCATGGCGACTCGTCTCCACCAGCTCCCCTTCATGTTCAACTATTCATCTCCTCTTCATGAATGTTCCGTATGCATTACTCTGGACTGCGAATGGTATCCGCTCCTCCCCATGGTGTAACTCCGTGTAACTTCCACCATTAATTACCATTATAGTCTTTTGTTTAACTTGCAATATAAGCGTTGGTGACTTCTAAAATAACATTGTTGTGACCTGCTCGGCATCATGCGACAAAAAAAGCTGCTTCTCTGACGCATATGCACGTCAGAGAAGCAACTTCTTATCGTTGTTCTAACCAGCACTACAAACCAAATGGCATTTCTGACCATCCAATCTGTGCATTCCCACACATCACCATGTGTCAGAATAACTCAGTGGTTATACTTTGAATTTGTTAATTTGCTCCTGCAGTTCTTCAGCCATCTTGGATAATGAACCTGCGGATGATGCAATCTCTTCCATCGAAGCCAGTTGCTGCTGAGTTGCCGCAGATACATTATGCACCCCGCCTGCTGCTTCTCCGGCAATATTAGAGATCTGACTCACATATCCTACAACCTCAGTCGTACTCGCCGACATTTCTTCTGAACCTGCAGATACTTCCTGAATCTCGCCCGCTACTTTGTTGACCGCATCCGAGATCTGCTCGAACGCTTGTCCTGCCGCAGTAACCATCTCGATTCCCGCTTCCGTCTCACTGCTGTTCACTTTGACAGCCTGAACAGCATGGTCCGTATCTTTCTGAATCAATTGAACCAGATCCGTAATTCTTTGTGCAGATGTGGAAGATTCCTCAGCCAGCTTCCGCACTTCTCCCGCGACTACAGCGAAACCACGTCCATGCTCTCCTGCTCGTGCGGCTTCAATGGCTGCATTCAGTGCAAGCAGATTGGTCTGCCGGGCAATATTGTTGATTACCTCGGTAATGGTTCCAATCTCTGCTGAACGTTCCCCCAGACCTGTTACCAGCTCTGTCAGTGAAGCAATGGAGTTACGAACAGAACCCATCTGTTCAACCGCTTGTTGAATGATCATATTACCTTCGGAAGATTGGTTTGCCGCATCCACAGCAGATACCGATACACTTTGAGCAAGCTCGGCAATCTGTTCCGATCCAAGAGCCATCTCATTCATTGCTTGTGAAGAACGCTTCACGATATCAACCTGGTCAGACGTACCTACAGCCAATTCCTCGACCGTTTCGGAGATCTGTTCCGAAGCCTGGGTATTCTGCTCTGCACTTGCAAGAAGCTCTTCTGATGAAGCAGCTACCTGTTCAGAAGTGAGGGATACCGATTCAATCATCGCGCGCAGATTGCCACTCATGGTATTGAAGGAAGCTGCCAGTGTCCCCAGTTCATCCTTGTTCTTCAGTACAATCGTCTCACCCGTCAGATCACCATTGGCGATCGCCATGGCTGCTGTGTTCATCTTTTTAATTGGACGTGAGATGATACTTGCAATGAAGAATGCAATAAATACTGCAATTAAGAATGCAAAAATAGTCACTGCCAAAATCACGTTAAATGCATTCTCTGCCAACACAACCGATTCATTCGTTGCCGCTTCCGATCCTTCATTGCTCAAGTTAATTAACTGGGCAAGTGTGTCGTTAGCTGTGTACCACATTGGATAGGCCTCGGTATGAAGTCTGCTTGCTCCCTCATAATCATTGTCCACGCCCAATTCGATGAATGCAGGCATTTTTGCCAGATAGGCATCATAGTTGTTACTGAAACTCTCATTATATAGCTTAAGTGCTGCTTCATTGCCTCCAATGTATGTAAGCAACTGTTTGCGCTCATCCTCGATCTTGGTGAGAAGAAGCTGCAACGCTTCATTCATCTTGGTTAATTCGTCTTCGTCCTGTTCAACGATAATTGCCAACGCCAACCGCTCTACATCGGAGACATCACCATTCATCATCCCAAGTAGGCTTACACTCGGCATCCAGGTTTGATCCACTTCATTCGCTTTACCAGACATATTATGGATCTGGACTAACGCATAGACGCTTACAAAAACCAGCATAGCTACAACTATCAGAAAACCAGTCAGTAACTTGCCTCGAATCGTTAACTTTAATTTCCCCAACATGTTCCCCACTCCTCAAAATAATACATATTAATAGTATATCGTCACCTATCGTCATGAATTGTAGATGTTAGAATTCGATTTCTATAAATTTCATGTAACTTCGAACATAACGCAAAAGAAGTCTCCCATCTTTGGCAGAACCAGAGATAAGAGACTTCTTTATTGAACAAAACCATCCCGACTTCGCAGTACACTACGGTCAGACGCTAACGAAAAACACGTCGGTGTATGTTAATGAAAAAGTCGGGAATCGACTTGGTATAATTGCGGGTCGTAATCAGAATCACACTGATCAGACTGCCCAGAAGGAAACCACCCAGAATATCTCCTGGATAATGCACACCTACATATACACGAGACACCCCTGTCAACACAGCAAGTAACAGCATCCATAATCCGAAGCGACGTCCAATGAAGAATGAAGCAGCCGCAAGGGCAAATACAAAGGATGCATGTTTACTTGGAAAAGAAGGGTCAGGTACATGGGCTACCAGCTGATGCACTGGCCCTTCCACAAAAGGCCTTGGATGGCCCACTGCGGGTGATATCCCCCATTTCGCCAGAACTAGCGCCACAATGGACGCTACACAGGCATAGAAGTCAACTCGCTGCTTCGAAGGATTGCCGAGAAACCATACGATAACGAGCAGTGCGATCATAACCCAGACCGCATACTCGGATGATGTAATCATAAACCAGTCCAGAAACGGAATTCGGTCTGCAAACTGATTAATCCAGTTAAATACGGATTGATTCATAACTAGCTTTTAACACCTCCATTACACAAAACAAGATTATTTTTTACATAATAAATATACACTAACTATTTGTCAAACAATCCCCATCTTGACCGAAGTTACGAAATCAAAGAGGACATTTTGCTTTCTTTTTGTTAAACTAGTTTGGGTTACATATCAGTTCAATCATAGAAAGGTGAAGATTATGCTCAAAAAATGGTTATGGGGTACAGCCCTGACCCTGGCACTTGCTGTCACAGGTGTCATTGTATATTACGGATATTCGATTGTTCATTTTGCCAATAGCATCTCAACTGCTTCCGGGACTTCATCCGATTCTTCCTCTTCGGGCACAAACAGCGATTCAGACACTCCAACTACAACGATTCCCAGATGGGAGGGCCAAGAACGGGTAAACATTCTGCTACTTGGTGGGGACTCCAGAGGCGATGATGCAGGGCGTTCAGACTCGGTCATGGTCGCTTCCATTGATCCGGTCACCAAAAAAGCCCACCTGTTCTCCGTACTGCGAGATACCTATGTCGCCATTCCCGGGCATGGCAAGAGCAGGCTCAATGCAGCCTTTTCCTACGGAGGTGCGGAGCTGACCAAACAAACCGTCAGTGATCTGCTCGGTATTCCCATTCAGCATTATGTCTACACGGACTTCACAGGTTTCATGGCACTCGTTGATGCGGTAGGCGGTATTGAGATTGATGTGGAGAAAGACATGTATTACACCAGTAAAGCGGATAAACATATGTACGACATTGATTTGAAAAAAGGATTGCAGCATATGGACGGTAAGACCGCCCTTCAATATGTTCGATTCCGTCATGATGCCACCTCGGATTTCACGCGAACCGAACGGCAGCGGATCTTCATGACCGAGCTGGCCAAGAAGATGCAAAGCACCACGTCGCTCTTCAAAATCCCGGATATCCTGGAAGCGATCGCTCCCTATATTGAGACAGACCTTAGTCCAACCCAGATGTTAAAACTCGCATCACTCGGCTTCGATATCCATGTGAACGATATCGATCAGCAGCAGATTCCACCGAACAAGCTGCTCACCAATGAACTGGTCGGCTCAGCTCAGGTACTCGGTGTCGATGTAACCAAACTCCAGTCTTATATTCAGAAACTCTTTGAAGAAGATGCCGCGTCCTCGGAGACTACATCATCAGAGGAGCAGAACTAAAACAAGCATGAATTATATCAACAGAAAAGACGGCCGCAGCCGTCTTTTTTTGTACCTATTTTCTCCATTTAATGCAGCCTTAATGTTTAACAGGTACCCTTATATGATGAACTCCGGTTCCTGGAGGGAGGATTACATGTGAAAAAACCGAGAATAGCGGAATGGACCGAGCTGCGGGGCATTGCCTTTCTGGCGATCGTCATGCAGCATAATATCGCTGAGTATATCTATCGCGCCGATATTGAGCAACCGGATTCCATTATGCTGACCATGATTTATCATCTGACCCGATTTGGTACGCCAACGTTTGTATTTCTATCGGGTGTCATGCTGTTTTACCATCATCGTAATACCAAACCGGAATATCCTCGCTTCATTCGAAAGCGATTTGGCGATATCTATATGCCGTTTGTCGTATGGACACTTATCTATTGGCTTGCTGTCCGTATCTTCACCCCCGAGTTCTGGCTTGCAGGCATACCGGACTTCCGCAGTCTTGTTCGAGAACTGTTTGTCCCTCAGACGGGATATCATCTCTGGTTTGTCATTATGGTGTTTCAGTTCTATATTCTGTTTCCCTTGTTTCTGGCGGGAGCGAAAGCCATTCAGAGACGTATCCGGAACACCAAGCGTTTCACGCCCTTGCAAGTCAGTATGGGGCTAATTCTCTTTGCAGCCGCATTCTACGCTCTGCTAATGAAATGGTCCTACTATAATATGGGTAGCTGGACAGAAACACTGTCTGAGCCTTGGTCCACGTTGCTGCAATATCGATCCTATTCATGGATCATGTACTGGTTCTACTTTTTGCTGGGAGCCGTATGTGCATGGTCAGTGGATAGCTGGAGGAATTGGAGCACGAAGATACTGCCATGGACGATCTGTCTGTTTATAGGGATGTACATTTGGCTTGGATACGATGTGCTGCGTGGGTCGGGGGATGTTGTGAATTTGAATATCTCTACTTATTTGAAACCAACCACATTCCTCATCATTATGGCGCAGATGCTCATGTTGTATGGTTTTCTTGTACTGATGCGGGGCAAAGACACACGGTTTCAGCGCCTGTTATCCTGGATTGGCCGCTATTCATTTGGTGGTTATCTGGTTCATGCACTGGTGATCTACGCGATCGCTTACGTTACCAGACCGCTTCAGCTCAGTGGATGGCATCTGCCTGTAACGTTACTCTCGTTCCTTGTGACGGCTGTTGTAGCCCTTGCGATCAGTTGTACATTATCCAAACTTCCTGGCTCCCGCTTCACGGTAGGGTTAATGCGTAAACCACGTTTAAGTACTCATCCATCTGCTGCTGCGGACAAAAGAGATTCACCTGACCGAACTCCG
Organism: Paenibacillus amylolyticus; assembly: GCF_001570725.1. GTDB lineage: Bacteria > Bacillota > Bacilli > Paenibacillales > Paenibacillaceae > Paenibacillus > Paenibacillus amylolyticus_A. The sequence goes on along the minus strand of NZ_BCNV01000001.1, from coordinate 63,887 downwards.
TCACCCGGCCACACTCGTAGTCCGGGAACGAGTGAGACATTATGAACCAAGAAGAGCGTCCCCGTTGGTGGAGACGCTCTTCTTTATTTTACTTCGGTTGAAGTTGATCGTCCGGGAACAGGCTCTTGGTGACCTGGGGCTGGATGCCCATTGCCCTTCTGATTCACAAACCTCTTCAGATCACCCGTCAATTGTTCCTTCAGCTTGTCCACCAGCTGCGTTTCGCTAATACCTTTTGCCTGAGCAATCTCAGCCAGGGATTTCCCTCCCTGAAGCTGCTCGTGCAGTTGAGCCGGTGTGACTCCAATAAAACGGGCGATTTCGCCCTTATCTACCATGGAACGTTTGCCATGGTGGGCAAACTCACGCCGCAAATCACGAAGCGGGGTATTGATGACCTTTTTCAACTTGGTATCCATGTCCGCCTTCGTGGCTGCTGCTTGTTCCTTGGTGAGACAACCTTCTTCTACAGCTTGATCCACACGCTGCGCCAATGTAGGCTTCAACTTCTGCAATAACTGTTCCTCACTAAGACCCTTGCGCTCTTTGGCAATCTGGGACAACGTCTTGCCCAGCTCCATCTGTGCTTTCAGATCCCGCAGGCCGATACCAAGCAAGTCTGCCGTTTCACCGATCATAAATAAACCGTGTCCTGCCTGCATGCATGGCTTCGTTTGTTTGCCGGAGGAAGAAGGTCTAGATGCATCGTTATGTTCCTCAACCCGTAGTGCTGGATCAGCAAATGCCACATGCCCAGTTCCTGCTGTTATGACTATGGCTGCCAATCCGGCTGCCATCCATGTTTTCCATTTCATGTTCATTTTTCTTCCGCCTTTCCGATGTCGAAATCCTGTGCCTCCCTAGTTTGAGCCTAAAATCCACTTTTTTATGCCATAAAATACAAAAAGTCATCATTTTTCTCACAATTGATCACAAAAAATCCTATTTTTTTCAGTTTATTTCCGCTATACTGAGTGTAACTTCATGATCTATATCAGTTGAACTACATATTATTTACACTGACACTACGCTGACAGAACAAGCTTCCAATCGCTGTTATCCCCAGATTTTTTTGATTATTTCCCTAAAGGGAAAATCCGGTGATAAAGGCGAACGCTTCGCTTTTTCAGGTTTCTTCTGTCCTCTCCGTTATACGTGTAAATGATTATTTCAACTAATATAGTTGAACAGTCCTGAATCACCTTATCGCAGGAAGGACGATATGTAATAATGCGGAGAGAATGGTTAGATCCGTTTAGATCCGATCTGGAGGTCGTGTTTGCTTCAGCGGAACAACTCGTACGGAAATATCCCGAACCCTTGTCAGGATATGCATTAGAACAACTTCATTCAGTTAATCCCCTGTTACGAGATTCGGGACATAGTTACATCGGATACATCATTCCACTTTGGATGCAACACTCAGACAAACTACCCCAAGAGAAAGCACTCCAATTAAGCACAGCCTGCCTCATTCACATGTTATATTTTCTGAATCAGGACGACGTGATGGATGAACAACCTGAGGATGCCACACGGAAATTATCCGTGGGTAATCTATATTACATGGATGCAATTCAATCTTACTCGGAATTATTCGATCCTTCCTCCGCGTTCTGGATCTATTTCAGACAATATGTAGTGGATTGGGCCGTGAGTGTTACGGGTGAGCAATCCATTGATTATTTTCAAAAGAGTCCCTTGTTGATTGCGCAAAAGGCTGCCCCTCTGCTCATTGGAGCTACAGGTGCAATGCTTATGCTGAAAGAGTCCGACCGGATCATCCCGGTGTGTTCTGGCATCAACATCACACTCATGACACTCCAGATGACCGATGACTTCACAGACACGCAACAAGATGCTGTGCATGGAAACTACAACAGCTACCTCTCCCACATATCCGCAGCACTGAATCACAACTATCCCGCTCATCCTCTTAGCGAACGTATACATGACAATGTATATAATACACAACTCATGAACTCTTACGTAGACATTGCTTATCAATATCATCGTACATTAACATCGTCTAACTTAGGAATGTCGCATCTTGAGGCGTTTAATTCTTACTTATGCAGCACATTGGTACAAGCTGTTCAGGACATTATACAACGGAAGAAACGGCTCCTCCAAGGCGGGTTTCATCACTGGATCAGCGAGCAACAGTTGCAATCCTGAACATAAGGATGAAGCTGATTCAGTTTAATTTTAAATATGAAGGGAATGTTGACGATGATGGTATCAGAGAAAACGTTGCATGAGGATATTATTGAAAAGGCTTGGAGTGATGAGCACTTCAGACAACAATTGCACTCCAATCCGAAGCAGGCGCTTCGTGAAGCTTTCGGTATCATAATCCCGGAGCACATTCAGGTACGTACCGTTGAGGAGCAGCAGAATGACTATGTTCTTGTCATACCTCCCAACCCTTCCAAAGTAAATTATGATGTGAATTGCGGACCTTGGAGAAGTTAAGTCGGGCGAGCTAATCTTGTAGTGTAAGAAATCAGGGGTAGGAACAAAAAAGCCGCTGTATCCTTCTGAGTTCGTCATTCGACGAACTCGGTGAAAGATACAACCGCTTCTGTTCCTACCCCTTTGGTGCTTGTAAAGCTAATCTGTCCTTGCATCGCTTCAACAATGCGGAAAGTCACCATCATGCCCAGGCCTGTGCCTTTGATTTTATTGGAGAAATAAGGCTCGCCCAACCGGGAGAGTGCTTCCTCGTCCATTCCTTCTCCGTTATCCCTGACATGCACCTTAATCATGCCATCCTGCTTATATGCCCAGATATCAATCTGGCCTTGTCCCTGCAAAGCTTCAATACTGTTCTTGATAATATTGATAAAAGCCTGCTTGAACTTCGAGGAATTGCCCCGAATATATAGATCTGGCGGGATGTCGGTGGTGATTTTGCCACCTTCGAGATTAGCCATCGGTACAAGAATACCTTCGATATGATTGAATTCATCCGAGATATTGAGCGAGATAATATGGTCAAACTCAGGTTTGGCAAAGGTAAGAAAGTCCGTAATGATGCCGGAAGCCCGATCAAGTTCCTCCAATGCAATTCGAACATACCCCTTATTTTTGTTGTCTTCCTGTTCTGTCATGAGTTGCAGGAACCCTCTTGTCACCTGAAGCGGATTACGTACCTCATGAGCAACGGATGCAGCCAGTTCGCTAATAATCTCCATCTTTTCAGATCGCTGCAACTCATTGTTGAACAACTCCAGTTCTTTGGAGTACTCTAACACTTTGGTATGTTTTTCAGCAAAACGACTACCGAGAATGGCAATCAACGAGATCACAAATGCAACCATTGACCATTTCCACCATAACAGATGATACGAACCACTCCGCTGATAGTACCACAACAATTCAGCCACACTGATCAAGGCAAATGTACCGAATCCTGTCGCAAGCAGCATTGCTTCCCGGTTTCGTTGCAGCGCTTTGGCGATGGTACCCACCAAGAGGATTGTAAGCAGGATGACCAGCACCATGCCAACTACACGCTGTACGAGCAGATTGTAGAGGAACTCCCATTGCCCGCCTGATGTAACATAGATAAATAGAGAGAATACCGCGATAACTGAATATATGAATTGTATTTTTCGTAGTTTGGTGAAGATTCCATGCAGTCCTGGCCCGATAATCTGCTCAAAGAAATAACAGAGCGCTGGCATACCCAGCAGCATCGCCAGATCAAATATTACCGAATACAGGTCACCATATACTTGATAGAATGTATACAAAAATTGCGAGTACGTGATGATCATCGTGCCGATGGAACCCATCACGATGCATAGCGAGATCCATAATCCCTTGTGGAATTTGCCCAGGAAAAACGTACAACTCAGCATCGTAATCGCTGTGAAGACAAACGTTGCGCCCAAGATTACATCAATAAGCCCGTTATGAATATATTTCTCCTGTAAAGCGGCATACGGTCCAACCTGAACGGTACCTTGTATGCCCAGACGGCCTTTCTCATTTTGTGACCATACATAGAGCGTGTCACCTGAATTCTCACTGGATAAGGGCAGCAAGACAGCATTATTATCATAATTGTAATGGTAGTTCTCGTAGACCTTGCGGTCCTCCAGATAGATCACAATATGATTGCCTTTAATGTTCTCAAATCGAATGGCTGAACTTTCCTCAGTCAATTCAGGGATGGTCAGGCGAGTCCATAAGGAACTCGATCGATCTGTATTGCTATACTCTAACTTATCGACACCCTGTCTTTCCCATATCTCATCTGCTCCCTTAACTTCACTGATGAACCCCTGATCGTCAACGTTCCCCCATTTTACTTCCCATCCTGCAATGGATACAGGCTGCTGAACCTCTCCTGTAGTTGCAAAGACTATCCCGTGCGGCATACCTAGAATAATCAATACACTCATCCATAAGATGACGATAGCTTTGGGCACATTTTTCATTCACAGCACCTCAAAGTTCTAATTTTCCCTATCTTAGATTCTCTCATCTATCATTCGCCACCGTTTGTCACGTCACCTTCTTGAGACAAAATGAAATTCACATTTAAGTCGATTTATAGTTTTATTTCCATTTTATTGTTAAAGTCATCCGATCAATCACGCAGATCTTCGAACTGATTTTCTATCATTTCACGTTCCTTCTGTTCAACTTGACTGCGGAATTCAAGCCACTGCTCTGTTTCTTCATCATCATAGATGGTCCATATATCGGAAAAAAGGAAATCCCGCAGCTGGACAACTTGCCCGGACCATATCCCGCCTACCCAAAACAACCCATCCGGACGACGGATGACGGTGCGGGAGAACCCAGGTGTGGACGCCTTTTGCCCGATACGGATGCGTGTGATCATATTGCCCAGTGTGAACCAGTCCACTTGAAATCCCTCCCTTACATATTCAAGCTTCATCATAACATAGGGAAAACAGGAAAAGCTGTAAAAACGGTGACTGCGATTCAATCCGTTGCTTCGGGTGTAATGGTTTCTCAAAGCAAACACACACCCTAAGGAGATGATTCCAATGAATGAGCCACATCGTACGGTTGAGGTGGAACATAAGGATGTTCAGCATAAATCGGATTCAAGTATGGTCGCCTCCACATTTATTAAATATGCCGCGTATATCATTATCTTTTTTGGATTCTTATACTTCTTGGTCAAGTATGTATTCCCCAAATTTTAAGGCATTCATATCGTAGCAAACACCCGGGGATAATAACCTGTGCAAGATTACAACGTTAGCGCTTTGGGTAACTACGGGGTAAGAAGCTTTTGAGAAACCGAGATGAAAGGAAGTGCTACTCATGTCTGACAAACCGATCAGTAACGAAGAGAGCGACCGCTATTATGACCGTTATCAGAGGTCCCGCGATATTCCACCAGAGACGGAAGTTCCGGAAGGCGATATGGATACCTTTGACGAAGTTTCCGGCAGACGGATTGTAACGGAAGATTCGGATCTTGCACCCGTAGCCGCAACCGCTGTAGACGAGCCGGAATTGGATTCACGTTTGGCTGAGACACCGCTCGAATCCGTACCGGATGCAGATCTTCTGCAACCCAACAGTCCGGTTGATCCTGCTGCACCCGATCCGGATGCATTGCATGGTACCGATCTGCTCAATGGTGCTGGTGCGGGTGCCAAGCCGGAGAACGACATTCCACCGCGACGCTAACGGCCGTGATGTCATCCTGAATGAGGAGGTGCATATACGATGAAGGAAGATCACCAAAAGCATGTGCATGAACCAGATAATCTCGTGACGGAACGGGATATTGACCCGGACTTCGGACTGTTCACTGAGGACTCCTTCCCCGAAGCGCTTGAGGATGAGGATCAACGTGATGCGGTGGAGCATGCCATTCCTAAAGAGAAGGCTTCTCGCAAGCACTCTTTGGATGATCAACTTAAATAGATCCGTAGTAGACTTAAAAAAGATGACGTCTGTAACAACAGCGTCATCTTTTTCGTTCTTTTTAGTTCACTTTCTACTCGCAATCCAGCTTCACCGCTTAGCGGAAACCTTACTTGCCACGGGCAACTTGTGATCCAAGCCCGACCACTTGGCTACAATCGCAGTGATTAACAGCGCAACTCCGTTAATGATAAAAATCCAGCGAATCGGCAGCCAGCCACCAAGAACACCACCAATGATTGGCCCCGCCATCGTCCCGATCTGGGCAGCGGACTGATTCAAACTAAAGGCTCTTCCTCTAAAACTAGATGCAGTAGCCTGTACAATCATGGCGTTAATCGCCGGAAATACAGCCGCAAAGAATAAACCATATACAAATCGCAATATGCCAAATCCGATATAACCTGTTGTAAAGAACTGTAGAAGATTGCCTACAGCCCCACCAACCAGTCCAATGATCAACACTTTACCGTATCCAATCCTTGAACCAATCTTGCCCCAACGCGGTGCCATAATAACTGTTGCTACACCCACCGCCGAGAAAATAATACCCGAGCTAAGTGAGGCGCGATCAGGCTGAACGCCCATTTCCATCACATAGACCGTCAATAGTGGCTCCAGAATCATGACAGAGAACGTACATATTCCCATCATGCCAAGCACCGTCATAAACAAACGATTCGCTCTCGCTTCACGAATGTCATCCATGACATGAGAACGCGCTTTGTTCCGGTTGAAGTTCTCTTCTTTTACCCAGAAGGTTGCGATGATCGCGGAGACTAGCACTACAATAGCCGAAAACAAAAATGCATTCCGGTTCCCATAATAATGGCTCACCACACCACCGATTAACGGCCCGATAATCCCACCTGTGGCTCCCGCAGTAGACATAATGCCCAGTGCATATCCTGTCTTCTCTTCAGGTGTATTCGTACCCACAAGAGCAATCGCTGCTGGAACGAATCCTGCAAGCAAGCCTTGGAACAATCGAACAACAATCAGCGAATAAGGGTCCTGCACGAAATAATTGATTAAATACAAGACGGCAAGGCTGTATCCTGACCGGATGAGCATGGGCTTGCGCCCGTATTTGTCAGCCAGCGAGCCCCAGAACGGTGATACAAGCGCACTCGCAAGAAACGTAATACCAAAAGCCAGTCCTGACCATAACTCCAGATGATCACGAACCCCCAGATCAGCACTTAGGAACAGGGGCAGAAATGGAATGGAGATCGAATATGCGGTGCTGCAAAAAAATACACCAATCCACAATATCACTAAATTACGCTTCCACGAGAAGTTCATATACCCGCACGCCCTTTCCGTTACTGACGCCGGGACTGCCGTGTATTAGAGCGGACGGAACAGACCCGTACGTCCCTATGCGGAAGCATTTTCCTTATTTTACACCCATGATTCCACGAAGGCCATCCCTTGTTCACCACAAACACATGTATTGCATTGCCATCCTGTCCATAAAAACGGTATGATAGTTGGGTAAATATCCAAATAAGATTTGGAGAAAATATATAATGCAGAGATGCAAGGAGGAACATTTTCATGTCTTTACGGTGGAAAAAAAACACTGTGGTTTCGCTGGTTCTCGCGATGCTGCTTATCGTCATTAGTGGTTGTGGACGCCCTTCCAGTGGTGCTACGGAAACACCAGCTCCAGTTGAACCAACAGGCCCTAATCCGGTAGCTACCATTGAGATGGCAGATGGACAGAAAATCGTCATTGAGCTCTATCCTGAAATTGCACCCAATACGGTGAACAATTTTATTTCACTGGCCAATCAAGGTTTCTATGACGGCCTGATCTTTCACCGGGTCATTCCTGGTTTCATGATTCAGGGTGGTGATCCGGATGGCAACGGTTCAGGAGGCCCTGGATACACCATTAAGGGTGAATTTACATCCAATGGTCACAAAAACCACCTGAATCATACGCGTGGGGTTATCTCCATGGCGCGTACAAATGATTTGGATTCTGCTGGCTCCCAATTCTTCATCATGCTAGCTGACGCAGATTACCTGGATAATGCATATGCCACCTTCGGCAAGGTAACAGAAGGTATGGAAGTTGTTGATGGTATTGCAGCTCAGGAAATAGGTGAAGCTGACAAACCGGTTACCGATCAAGTTATGAAAAAAGTTACGGTAGATACCCATGGTCTGGAGTATCCAGAACCGGTAAAAATGCCTTAATCAGTGGCTATGCCAAACAGATAATAATTTATAGTCATGGTTCGTTAATGAACTGCTAAACAAACAAAAGCTCTGTCCTATGCGAAATTCGCAAGGCAGAGCTTTATTTATTGAATTTAATGATAACGGTTACATAACTGACTTTATAAAAAAGGACCTCTTCCGGCATCATCCTCAATACATCCATCCCATCAAACGTAACCAGCCGATAATCGCAATCCATAACGGGCAGCTAAAGGCAACGCCCCATGCAAGCCCTTTCAGTAAACCACGGTTTACTTCCACGAACAACGACTCCTTTCTCCAGGGAATAGTCGCAGTATCGGTAATAGTATATGATTTTATACCCGTTTTCATTCGTCACGCATGCCCCGTTTTCCTGCTTTTGTTCCGCAGATTCATGGAATGAATTCCGGGAACCTGATATACTATGACTACTGTATGATAAATGGAACCTGATTCATGTTTGGAAAGGAGATTTTCCTATGGCAAAATCCAAAAAACGCACTCCTGCTCCCAAAGCAGCAGTAGCACAGGATAAACCCACAACACTGAAAGATCTGCTTAGCAGTGATGTGCTGGAGAAGCTGAAAGCTCAGGCAGATGAGGCAAAGGCTGCCGAGGCGGCACTTAAAGAGCAGGAACGTCAGCAAGCAGAAGAAGCTCGCCAAGCGGAGCAAAAGCGCCGGGATAACGACTTCGAATATTTGCTCAATAACAGCGCAATGGACTGGAAGAAACATAAGTAAGTTTCGGGCATGACCTGAGGGAATCTCTGACCATCCACATGCCAAAATAATATTACAGCAGACAGATCCTGAAGATGATCTGCTCCCAGAACAGGGCCGCGTTGCGGTCCTGTTTTTTTGATATAGACACATATGATTCACCAGTCTTGAGCCGGGTATGTAGAAGTAGAGCGTACAACGATAATCTATAACCATACGGAGGGATCAGAGATGACTGAACAACGTTTGGAAGGTAAAGTGGCGATTGTAACTGGAGGTGGATCGGGTATTGGTCAGGCTACTGCTATTCGTTTCGCCGAGCATGGTGCCAAAGTATACATGCTGGATCGCACACCCGAAAATGCAGAGGAAACCAAGCAAACGATTGAAAAGGCTGGCGGAGAAGCGTATGTGATCGAATGTGATATCTCCAAACCGGATAATGTGCAGAAGGCGATTAATCAGGCCGCGGCTGAAGCCGGTAAACTGGATATCATATTTGCGAATGCTGGCATCAACGGAACGATGGCTCCCATTGAAACGATGGAAATCGAGGACTGGGATCAGACGATGGAGATCAATATGCGCGGAACCTTCGCAACCGTCAAATATGCCATCCCCCATCTGAAAGAACATGGCGGCAGCATCATTATCACTAGTTCCATCAACGGTAACCGGGTCTTCTCAGGTATTGGGTTCTCTGCATACGCTTCCAGCAAAGCGGGACAAACCGCGTTTACCAAGATGGCTGCACTGGAGCTGGCTCGTTACAAGATCCGTGTTAACGCCGTCTGCCCAGGAGCCATCGATACCAACATTGATGATAACACCTACCCGTCGGATGATCTGAAAGAAGTACAGATCCCTGTTGAATTCCCTGAGGGTCATGAACATCCGCTCAAGGGTGAACCTGGAACGTCGAAGCAAGTGGCTAACCTCGTTCTATTCCTCGCTTCCGATGAAGCCTCTCATGTTACAGGTACACGAATCTACGTGGATGGTGCGGAATCTCTGCTCCGTGGATAAACTTATAATATAAGTTGGCCCCAGTTCAGGGACAACGCCCAAACATCCCGCAAGCGATCTGATCCGGTCAGATTACTGCGGGATGTTTTATTTATAAAAAGCTTATGATACAACGCAGGCGCAAGTACAAGGATTATCACTATACCGTGGAGCTTTTACCTTTTTTCACACGATGGTTCAACCAGTCTGGAATGGCAAAGAGCAAAACGTACATCAGCGAAAACAAGACTAGCGCCAGTATCTCTTCCCCAAGGATGTACATGGGATAAGGACCTAGCATATCCAGCACTGAGGGTGTACTCGGTTTGTATCTCAAGAACATGTAATTCGCATCAAGCATGACATCTACAACGTATACAATTAGTGCCGCTACATTCACAAATATCATCGAACCTGCTACAGATCTCCAGCTAGGTCGCAGCTGCTCCACCCAGGTCATGTAGAGCAAAGCCAGTATGATACAGGCATGAGCGACGAAAAATTGAATGAATCGAAAATGAGCATAACCATAGCCCAGATTAGGCGTCAGAATCGCCATAAGGGCTCCTGCGATGCCTGCGAATAACAGTGCAGAATGTAAAAGTCGACTGCGTGTCAATAATAACAACGCCGATAATAGTAGAGACAGGCTACACAGTTCAAGTGGCAGTGATGTCTGCAGGCTCCATATCCCGCCATACACATACCAGAGTTGCAACACGATTTCACAAGCGAACATGATACAGGCTAGAACAATCCGCAGTGTGCGGCGTGCCCTCTCTGACCATGATTGAAGATGGTGTCGAAGCAAAAACATCAGGAGAATCATTGCTGTAATTAAGCAAATGGAAACGATATGTGAAGTGGAGAACAGGATAAACGGCTCTGCATCATAAGGGTCCAGCCATGGTGGATACGCCATACCTCTCTTCTCTCCTTTGCGATCATCTCACCAACATTATCTCTCTTTAATGTTAACTTTTTCATTTTGCCATTGAATGAAAGAGCTGTCCAGTTGGAATTCTAAATAAGCATTGTAATTTAAATATCTTTATGTTAAGATAATTTCAGAACCAAAACAAACTAAAAGTTAGTAACTTTCTTAATAAGGAATAAATTAAAATAAACTCAAAAAATGTTCAACTGAACTTTTACACGATAACGGAGAGGACAGAAATAACCTGAAGAAGCAGAGCGTTCGCCTTTATCCCCGAATTTCCCCTTTAAAAAAGGAATCAAAAAATCTGGGGATAACAGCGATCGGAAGGTTGTTCTGTCATCGAAGTGCCAGTGTAAATAATCCTTTGTTGAACGTATAACCTAACTAGGAGGAATTATTATGCAAATCAAAGGACTTCACCACGTATCTGCCCTGACAGCCCATGCCGATCAGAACTATCGTTTCTACACCAATATCATGGGTCTGCGCTTGATTAAGAAAACAGTCAACCAGGATGACGTATCCGTCTACCATCTTTTCTATGGCGATGAGAAAGGCAATCCGGGTACCGAGCTTACCTTCTTCGAAATTCCGATGGCAGGACAGACTCGTGAAGGCGTGAACAGCATCTCAGCAACGTCACTGCGTGTGCCAAGTGATGCGGCACTTACGTACTGGCAGCAGCGTTTTGACGAATTCGAAGTTGATCATGGAGAGATTGTTGAACGGGGCGGTCGCGCCACGCTCTCATTCACGGACTTTGAAGGACAACGTCTGATTCTGGTTTCGGATGAAAACAATACAGGTGTCGCTGGTGGTAAACCATGGGATCAGAGCCCTGTACCTGCCGAGTATGGCATTGTAGGTCTCGGCCCCATCCATCTTACGGTAAAAGACGCCTCTCTTACTGCTCCAGTTCTTACCCAACTGCTTGGTTTCAGAGCAAAAGGAAGCTACCCTGCCTTTACTCCAGGTCAACCTGATGTACTGGTCTTTGAGTCAGGCGAAGGTGGTAGCGGCTCCGAGGTGCATGTTGAAGAGCGAAATGATCTTGCCCAAGAACGTCCTGGACGTGGCAGCGTGCACCATGTTGCGTTCCGTGTGGATAATGAAGAAGAGCTGAGACAATGGGTGGAACGGGTTCATAATTTCCAATTCCCAAATTCCGGTTTTGTAGACCGCTTCTACTTCCGCTCCCTGTATTTCCGTGAAGCGAACGGTATTCTGTTCGAGCTGGCAACCGATGGTCCGGGATTTGATACAGACGAAGAATTGGCACATCTGGGAGAATCCCTTGCCTTGCCGCCATTCCTCGAAGGTCGCCGTGCCGAGATTGAAGCCAATCTTAAACCGCTGGACACCGTCATCCGCTAATTTCGCATGATCAACGTGGTATGCACTGAATAAACATAAAAACGATTATCACAATGTGTGTAATGGATTTGATCCAGTGACACCATCGTTGATAATCGTTTTTTTGATTACATCTATTTTAATTAACCAAATACGATGTTGTAAGCGGTACAAACAGCGATGAACCTGGATCTTCTGAAACAATCTCCACAAAAACAGCTTCAGTGCCTGATACATCCACGTCCAGGCTTACCAAGCCGCTTCCTGGCGAAATACTCAGCTTTTTGAGAACCGTATTGTCCTGGTTGATTACCTGTATCTCCTGATTACCTTGAAGAGCGGCCAGTTCCAGATGCAGGGAAGAGTACGTTTTACCCGTCATGATCTGGAAGTCATCTCCTTGCTTCACGGAATCCGTATGCAGATATACATCTTTGTAATCCTTGCCTTTATAAGTGGTCTCCGCAGGATCTTTGGTATGCCATGCGGATGTCCCCAGTACGGATGTTCCGAGTGAACTGAGTGTCAGTTTATTCGTTTCAGATGGTGCTGATCCGTTAGTACCGCCGATCAACACCGAAGAGGTTGCACTGTCATAAGTAATCTCTGTCCCGAGTAATGAACCCACGGCACGCACAGGCAAATAAGTTGTTCCATCGTACGTAATGGGCAACACCGTTTTACCATTTGCATCTTTGGCTGTCACCGTAGCACCATTCATTTTCAGCGTAATCTTGCTGTTCAAATAAGCTTTAATTGGTTCTAGCCCTGTTGCTGCGAGTGCACCTGTTCCGATCCCAAGCGTTAATGTGCCTACCATTAAACCCAGTACAACCTTCTTCTTCATCAAAATCCCTCCTGAACGTTAAATGAGTTATCCTTTATACAATTAAACGACTAAAGTGATCATGTCAATTGTTTCCTGCATTTTTAGTACACATTTCCTATCTTTGGGCAGCACAAAACGAGGCTGTATGTCACGATTTTTTTCAGCCTCGCCCTTTTCCCCACTGTCCGTAAAGGCAGAAAGGGAGATATTTTGTTCAACTGTTCACTAAATATCAATCAAAGGATTCGTAATATTCTTCTTCATATATTTCCATGCTGTACTTCAAATCCGTAGCCTTCCACTCGCCATCCACATATTCATAAGCAAATGTCAGATCACCAGCGTATAGGCCCAAACCGTAAGCTCCTGCTGCTGATACGACAAGTTGACCATCCTCCACACTGTAATACGTCACTCCGCCGAATCCCAATTCTTCGTTATATACGCCACCACTCGTGTCTTCCTCGATCTGTGAAGGCTCTGCTTGAACGCCATCAACGGCAACGGCAACATCCACACGGTCTGATCTAACCGTAACCTTCGACTGCACATGCTGCTTCACGATCTCATCCAAAGATTGCATCTTCATCTCTTCCAGCGTCACCGGATCAATAATACGGGCTTGTCCCAAATAAATACCTGTTCCATGTCCTTCCGTGTACAAAACAACAATCTCTTTCTGGCCGTCTCCATTTAGATCCAGCTCGTGCACTTCGGGCTTGTAAGACCCGCCTTCTCCCTGCCAATCACTAAATTCTTGCGTCTTGCCGTCCACTTCCAAAATCATTCCATTATATATATATCCTGAACCCTCGACTTTCATAGGGTATAATCTGATGTTTTCATTCTCTGGTGCAACCGAAACGTACTGCTCTTTAACGGGAATCGATTCTTGCATTGTATTCGCTGTGTCATGCATTTTATCTATATTGGAAGCCTCAACCGCTTCGGTCTGGCTGGATTGATCATCTATGTTAAGCTGTTTTTGCGATTCATTCATGGTTCTGGCAGCTGAAGTTGTACTAATCGTAGCTACCGCCAAAATAATCATCAGCAGGATACCTGTCCAAGTTTTCAATATACTGGGCTCCTTCTTCTGTTGTGATAATCCTATTATATCTTCATTTATCGCCTGCAAGTTGCGAATTTGTTAATCTTTCAAAAAAATTCTTTACATATTTCTCTTTTCACGAAAGAACGTTCGGCTTTAACCAGAATAAGCAAATTTCCAAGGGCAAATTATTCTCAAATAGCAAAAAAAAATCCGAACACAGCTCAAGGCTGCATCCGGAATGCTTTGGTTTTGTCCATTAATCGATCCGTTAACTGTCTCAGTTCTTCAGCCGAGGAGGAAATCTCCTCCATAATGGCTGTCTCTTCGTGTGCGGCATCCATGATTCGTCTTGCCTCATCAGAGAACGATCCGGCTTTCCCCTGGATCTTCTTCACATGACCGTGCGTTTGCTCCACGCGGCCTGTCTGTTCTGCAATCTTGGAACCGATATCATGTGCACCCTTCATAAATACTTCCACCGTACCTGTCAGTTCATGCAACGTCTGATCCACAGAGATGGTCCGTTCGGATTCATTAACCACCAGACCATGCTGCTCATGAGACAGCTGTGCCGTCTCCCTTATCCGCTGCTGCACGCGACTGATCAGCTCATTAATACGATGAACCGATTCCTTACTCTCGTCTGCCAGCTTGCGGATCTGCTGTGCCACGACAGCAAAACCAGAACCTTCTTCGCCAGCTCGTGCTGCCTCAATGGAAGCATTCAGGGCAAGCAGCCCTGTTTCCTCAGCAATATTTTTGACAGACTGGGTAATTACCTCGATATCGGAGGCTTCCTTCTCCAGCAACAGCATAATGTCACGAGAACGATTGTGAGACTCGGCCAGCTCGTCCATTCCTTTCATCAGGGATGAGAAGGTCTGTTTCGTATGATCCACCGATCGTTCCATCTGACCAGACATCTCTGTCATGCCCATCGACTGGCTATGCATACGCTGGAAGTCGTTCAACATCTCATCCGCAGTAATCAGAGACTGATGAGAAGTAACTTTCTGCTCTTCTACTCCCACCGCAATATGATCCACCGCTTCCGACATCATCTCGATCTGCTCCGCGGCTTGGGTAATCGCTTCACTAAGCGACTGGGCGTTCTGTGATGTGGTACGTGTACTGTCTGCGATATCGTTTACAATACTTCTGAGATTAGAAACCATTACACGAAAAGCATCATATAATACAGTAAGTTCATCCTGCGCACGTCGCTGTGGAATCTCCGTTGTCAGATCCCCGGATGAAACTTGTTGTGCCGCACGAGAAAGCTGAACAATGGGACGAGTCAGCCAGCGAGAGGCGAACCATCCGAGAATTCCGTTCCAACACACCCCCATAACAAGGATGATGGAGATATACAACCAGCTTGGCATGTTAAATGAGAGCCAGTCCTGGAGGAAAAATATAAAAAAGCCGCTAGTTCCGTACGTAATAATAGAAATCAGTACCAAACCCGCGACTGTCTTTGCGCCTAAAGTCCATTTCATATTCACACCCCGTAGTCCTTTTTTCCTATTTTACCAATCATGTACTAAATATCATGTGATATACATCACTGAAAACGTTCTGTCCACTCCCTGTTTATGGTTCATGCATGACTTCTCTATCATGTAGTGCATAATGAATAAGACAAGCTTTTCAGCCCCCTTTAATGATTAACTACGTATAAAACAAATCCCTAATTTAAATTATTATCGGCAAATCAGGCGAAATGATTTAGCTTGGCATCCATTTTGCTTAAATGATATACTGAGTGCGCTTCGGCAATGCCGGAGCTGACCTATTTATTGGATGCCACTGGAGGCGAACGAAATGTCTACTATGTCCACAAGGACGGAGAAAGATTTTATCGGTGAAAAAGAAATACCTGCTTATGCCTATTACGGCATTCAGACGGTGCGGGCCGTGGAGAACTTCCCGATTACCGGCGTTCCGGTACACCGGGAGCTGATCACAGCTCTGGCTGCGGTGAAAAAAGCTGCGGCAATTACGAATATGGAACTGAAAATGCTACCAAGCAAAATTGGCGATGTCATCGTCATGGCTGCTGAAGAAATGATGAAAGGCCATCATCTGGATCATTTTATTGTGGACTCCATTCAGGGCGGTGCAGGCACCTCCATGAATATGAATATGAACGAAATTCTCGCCAATCGCGGACTTGAACTGTTATTGCAGAGCAAGGGAGATTACTTCCACTGCAATCCCAATAATCATGTGAACATGTCCCAATCCACCAATGACGTGGTGCCTACAGCACTGCGTATTGCCGCGTATCGACTGTCCGAGACGTTACTGGCTACGATGAAAAGGCTACAGGATGCGTTCCGTAAAAAAGAAGAGGAATTCAACGATGTGGTCAAAGTAGGCCGTACCCATCTTCAGGATGCCGTGCCTATTCGCCTTGGACAAGAATTCGGAGCATATGCCCGCGTCATCGGACGGGATATCGAGCGTCTTGAATTCGCCAATCGTCGCCTGCTTACGATTAACATGGGTGCAACTGCGGTAGGTACAGGGCTCAATGCGAAACCCGAATATATCGTCAAGGTTACGGAACACCTGTCTGATGTTACTGGACTACCACTACAGACAGCAGAAGATCTTGTGGATGCGACGCAGAACACGGATGCCTATCTGGAACTTTCAGCGGCGCTCAAGGTATGTGCAGTCAGCCTGTCCAAAATCTGTAATGATATTCGCATGATGGCTTCAGGTCCGCGTGCTGGATTCAATGAATTACGCTTGCCACCGCGTCAGCCAGGTTCCTCTATCATGCCAGGTAAAGTAAACCCCGTTATGGCCGAAGTCATTAACCAGGTATCCTTCCAGGTGATGGGGAACGACCATACGATCTGTATGGCGTGTGAAGCCGGTCAATTCGAGCTGAATGTTATGGGCCCAGTTATTGCGTTCAACTTGCTGCAATCGCTGAAAATCATGAATAACGGTATTGATGTCTTCACGCGTTATGCGGTGGAAGAGATGGAAGCCAACCGTGAGCGCTGTGAATTAATCATGAAGCAAAGTTTCAGTGTGGTAACGGCGTTGAACCCGCACTTAGGTTATAATGTGGCAGCTTCCATCGTGAAGGAAGCGCTCAAGACTGGACTTACCTTGCAGGAGATTATTCTGGAACGCGGACTGCTGACACCGGAAGAACTGGAAGAGATTCTTCATCCGGAGCAGATGACCACGCCAGGTATTGCCGGAGAACACTTCCTGCGTAATATGGAACGTTTGTAGGACTGAGATCACAAAGAACCCCCGCAGACCGTTCATCCGGTTCGCGGGGGTTCTTCTATTCGGAGATGATAATATGCCTGATACTCCGTTAAGCCCACCGTTTACGCTCAAGGGAAGGCAAAATGTGAAGCTCCTCCCGGTACTTGGCGACCGTTCTCCGGGAGATGATAATTCCGTCCTCGGCGAGCAGTGTCGCCAATTGACTGTCCGAGTGTGGCCGATGGCTCTGTTCCGCGCGAACGATTTCTTTTAATCTCTGTTTCACTGCTGACGCTGATGTTTTATCCCCTGACGTTGTACCGATTCCCGAGGCAAAAAAAGCTCTGAGTTCATATACACCATGCGGGGTTTCTATATATTTACCGTTCACGGCACGACTTATGGTTGATTCATGCATGCCAATTTTCTCTGCAATAATAGCGAGATTAAGCGGTTTTAGCGCGGATGGTCCTTTAACCAAAAAGGGCTCCTGCTCTTCCATCACGGCCGTCAACACACGCATTAACGTTCTGCGTCGCAGGTGCAGACTGCGAATGATAGCCCTCGCCTCTGCCGCTCGGTTAGACCAGATTTCGTCCGGAGCCTCATCCCTGATCCAGCGGAAACATGCTTCATTCATGGATACACGAGGGTTACCTGCCGCATGCAGACTGAAATGGGCCTCGCCGTTATGCAACCCGACAATGGCATCGGGGATAATGTAATGCGGTCGTTCCGTACATCCGATGGATCGGCAAGGCTTGGGGTCCAGGCGTGTAATATAGTCATAGGCAGTCTGAGCTTCCCGCGAAGTCATACCTAATCGACTCCCTGTTCTTCCTGGATGAAAAGGAACCAGTGCTTCCAATCCCGCTTCCACCATGCGTTCAGCGTACAAAACAGCCGATGGATCGCGTCTGATCTGGAGCAACAGACATTCCTGCAGATTCCGAGCACCTACACCAGCGGGGTCCAGAGACTGGAGAAGTTCCAGTCCTGTTGCAATCTCATTCATGGACACCTTTAGCACTGCTTGCACCTCTGCCAGTTCAACCGTCAGATATCCATCATCATTAACACACCCTGCCAAATATACAGCCATATTTTCCAATTTGTCTGGAAGTATCATCACTCGAATTTGCGCAATCAGCAATTGTTCCAATGTAGGTTCGGCACCTTTTGCCTGAAGCAGCGGATCATAGGAAGCATAACTGCGCTGATCCACTCGCCGTGGAATCCGGGCGAGGGGCGCAGTTTCTTCTTCTAGCTCAAGCACGGGATTTTCCTCCGCTACATCTTGCAAGTAACGAGTCAGATCCTGACCAGACATGGTTAGCAAATGAAAGGATTGTTTCATCTCCGGCGTGATGGACAGCCGAATACGTTGTTCCTGTACCAACTGAACACCTAACATCCGTTTCCCTCCTTATGCGTTGCAGGGATAATAGCATACTATTCAAACGATTGTAAGCAGACTTTAGTCGGATCATGGATAATCTGTTTAGTATTTCTCGGATACCAGCTTCGCCTGGGTAAACAGCAGCAGATAGTCTCTTCCACCTGCCTTGGAATCCGTACCTGACATGTTAAACCCGCCAAATGGATGCGTGCCTACCAATGCCCCGGTACATTTCCGGTTGAAGTACAGATTACCCGCGAAGTACTCGCGTCTTGCCTGTTCCAGATGTTCACGATTACGTGAGATCACTGCTCCAGTCAGACCATAGTCGGTATTGTTGGCGATATCCAATGCGTCCTGGAAGGATTCTGCTTTGATAAACGCAAGCACGGGTCCAAAAATCTCATCCTGAGCAATCCGGGCTTTTGGGTCCACATCCGCAATAATGGTTGGTTCAATGAAATAACCCTCGACATTCCCGGTACCCCCACCATGCACAAGACGTCCCTCAGTCTTGCCAATTTCAATATATTCCGTAATCTTCTCATAAGCCTTGTCATCAATAACCGGCCCAATCTGACTTCCCACTTCAAGCGGACTGCCCATCGTCAGTTTCTGTGTCCGTTCAATCACTTTTTGTAATACTTCATCATATACATCCTTATGAATAATGGCACGGGAACACGCCGAACATTTCTGTCCTGAGAAACCAAATGCCGAAGCGGTAATGGACTCTGCCGCCAGTTCCAAATCACTGTCACTATCTACAACGATGGAATCCTTGCCACCCATCTCTGCAATAACCCGCTTGATCCACTTCTGACCCGGAGCAGTACGGGCTGCACGTTCATTAATCCGCAGTCCTACATCTCTGGAACCGGTGAAGCTGATAAAACGGGTAAGCGCATGATCCACGAGATAATCGCCCACTTCACTGCCTGGTCCTGGTAAAAAGTTCACGACGCCATCTGGCAAGCCAACTTCTGCGAGCAGCTCCATGAATTTAGCCGCAATCACCGGCGTTGTGCTGGCAGGCTTCAAGACCACTGTGTTGCCTGATACCAGTGCAGCCGAAGTCATGCCAGCCATAATCGCCAGCGGGAAATTCCAAGGTGGAATGACAATGCCAACGCCCAGTGGAATATAACTCAGTTCATTATCTTCCCCTGCAATCCGTACGAGAGGCTGTGGTTCACTCAGTCGCTGCATATCTCGTGCATAGAATTCCATAAAATCAATAGCTTCCGCTGTATCCGCATCGGCTTCAGGCCAAGTCTTGCCAGCTTCATACACCATCCATGCGGAGAACTCATGCTTGCGACGGCGCATAATGGCCGCTGCTTTGTACAGATAACGGGCCCGTTCATTCGGGTCAGTATGTTTCCAGGTGTGGAATGTCTCCGCTGCTGTCTGAATGGCCTTTTCGGCCAATTCCTGATCTGCCTGATGAATCGTTCCGACAACCTGATTTTTGGCTGCGGGGTTCACGGAAGTTAACGTGCGGTTACTTGTTATTTTTTGACCACCAATAATAATCGGGTATTCCCGCCCCAGTTCAGCTTCTACCTGACGAAGTGCGTCTTCAAATGCTTCCTGGTTCGCCGGGACCGTAAAGGGTGTGAATGGTTCGTTAACAAAAGGGATATTCATAAATGATTCCTCCTTCAGGATGTGGGATTCACTGGCTGCTCGCCTGAATTGATTTGCATGGTACTCATCACCCAATATATGTAGCAAAATCCGTGCCAACTCCGGTTGGAAATGAAATATTTTCTTCGGAAAATAAAATCGGAGTCTTCGCTATTCTGGCACACTTCTTGCTTCTAAAAGGGATAAAAAGCACGATTCAACTGAGTTGGATCGAATGATATGCAATGCTGAAGGAGGAAACGAAAATGAGTGTGGGAACGGAAATATATCGTAAAACCTTATTAACCGTGGCAGGCAACAAAGCTGTAGAGAACCTGTCCATTAGATATGGTAAGAAGCTGGCAGGCAAATTTATTGCAGGAAACACCTTGGAAGAAGCTCTCAAAGAGATCCGCATCCTCAACAACAAAGGCATCATGGCTACGCTCGATCATCTGGGCGAAGGTATCACCCGCCTGAGCGAAGCGGCATTATACAGAGATGAGTATGTACGACTGGTAGAAGGCATTGCACGTGAGAAGGCAGACTCCAACGTCTCGCTGAAACCAACCCAGATGGGCCTTGCACTCGACCCGGAAGAGGGTTATCGAAATATCCGTACCGTTGCTGCACAAGCCAAGCTGCATGATTTGTTTGTCCGAATTGATATGGAGGATAGTCCATTTACACAAGCTACGCTGGACATTGTGAGAAGACTGCACTCGGAAGGACTGCACAATACAGGTACAGTATTGCAGGCCTATCTGCATCGCACCGAGGAAGATACGCGCGATATGATTCGGGAAGGTATCCGGCTTCGTCTGGTCAAAGGAGCTTACAAAGAACCCGGATCTGTTGCCTATCAGAATGCTTCTGAAGTCATTCATCAATTCAAAACAATGATTCGCAATCATCTCGATCAGGGAGTATACACAGCGGTTGCCTCGCATGACGATCACATTATTAACTGGACCAAACAATACGCCAAAGACCGTGGAATCTCGCCGGATGCCTTTGAATTTCAGATGTTATATGGTCTGCGCATGAGCGAACAGGAACGTCTCGCTAAAGAAGGCTATCGGATTCGCTGTTACGTGCCATATGGCACCATGTGGTATCCGTACTATACCCGCCGTTTGGCCGAAAAACCGGCTAATCTCTGGATGGTCGTTAAGAATATGTTCCGCTAGTTACCTCAGCTGAATCAATATATAAATGAACAAAGACAAAATAAAAACCATGCTGCCACTTTCTTTCAGGGCACATGGTTTTTTCTGGACGAACACCATATCAGAGCATCCTATTTTTCTTCGCTCCGATTCATCTCTTAATGTCTAAAAAATTAGCATCCTCAATTTTAAATATCTATTTTTCTGGACACATCCATTTATTAATTACAATTACAAGCACGAAAAGTTTAACCACTTAATTGTTGAATTAGTATAGAGGCATTGGCATTGATCTGTGTTCCGCCTGCCAGGGTTTGCAGATCAACTTCTGATGCACTGGAATGATTCCGTAATGTCAGTACATCACTTGATGCAGCAGTGATAATGACCATTCCCGGATTGGGTTGGGTACCAGCACCGCTACCATAGACACTGCCCCCTACAGGGGCTCCGTTTTGATAAAGGGTGAATTGGTTCGCCTGTACACCTGCAACGATGAAAAATACCGCGTAGTCCCCGGCATTGCCAATAATAATCTCAGCGGTATTAGGTGTATGAATAATATTCGTAAGATTTTGGTTACTGTCAAAGGTTATGTCTGCTTCGGTAGCAACAGTCTGAGCTGATGTATTAAAAATATATGCATATGAGGATAAACCTTTTCCCGTTGTACTCTGTGTCTCTCCCAACAACTCCTGAGACACCAATCGGTGAGCTGCGACTAACTCGTCATCAGTACCTTTGCCCCATACGGATATTTGGGCTTCCTCAGTAGCCGTGTCTGAGGTTGAAAATACAAACTCGAAAGCGTCAAAATTCCCATCATAATCTTTGGTTATGACCTGATTAGGTGATACATTGAGCAGTTCTTCTACATATAATGTTCTGACTCCATTAAGGTAATAGCCCCGAAGAAGCACCGTGAACATTTCTGTCTCATTCCGGTTATCAATTTTGACCGTGACGGATTGAGTAGGTCGGATACCCGTTATCCCTGAAATATTATTCTCTATGGGGCCAGTTGATAGAATAGCCATTTCATCACCCTCCTTTGATTCATTCAGTCCTTCTTATAGTATTATTCAGAAGATTCTTAATGGTGTGGACAAATTGAAGGGCAGTACATAGAATCACTTAACCTTTAAAAATAACCGTTCATTTAAAATAAATGTCATATTTAATGACTCGTACCTAACTCTAAATTCCATTTTATTATTATTTTTCAGCAACCAAACTCAAATAATAGAATTGAAAGCGCATTATAAATATACACAGCAAACTCAACTACTATTTTCGATCGCATTATGTATGCTTCATGTCAAAAAATCTATACACAGTTCATTTTGAAAGCTATAATATGAATAAATATCTCCACTCAAATTTTTCCATTTACTCAAATCGCAAGAATTCCTTGCTTGTAACAGGTATAGTTCTGAACGTTATACCCCAACTGAGGTGATACCGATGAAACATTTACTTCCTGATTTAATGTCTTTATTGCGTACGGATACGGGTACTCTGGATACAGGTCTCTCCAAGCCCACCATTCCATCAACAACATCTCTGGTAGATACCATCTCCTTATTCGACACATCTTCTTATTTGTTCATTCAGGATGATGGGCCCATATTGGGTTATATCGCCGTATCCGATGTCCTGTATGCGATGATGCATGCACATCGGCTGATGGAGGCCTACTTTGAGACCACATTGGAAACAGCCGGTTCTGCCTTGACATTAATCAATGAAGAAGCTAAGGTGGCCTACTGGACATCTGGTGCGGAGCATGTATTTTCAATTAGCAAAAATGACATTATCGGAAAGCCTGCCGCAGACTTTTTTCCGCCTGATCGCCTCCAGTCCCTCAAGACGTTATATACCGGCGAAACCGTCTATCGCAAACAGCATCAGCCGAGACCAGATCTGTTCGCTCTGATTAACGCCCGTCCGGTTCAGCTGGATGGACGCATTGTGGGCGCAGTAGCTGCGGAAGTAGATATCACAACCGAAATTCGATTACATCAGGAACTATTACATATGACATCCAAAGTCCAACATCTGGAGAAAGCCGTCGCCAGACTGCGTCCCGACACGGATCCATTTGCTCGTATCAAAGGTAGCAGCCCGGTCATTCGCCAGTGTCTGGATACCATCCGCAAGATCAGCACCACCTCAGCAACCGTGCTCATCCTCGGAGAGAGTGGCACAGGTAAGGAGTTATTCGCCAAAGCCATTCATGATCTTCGTGAATTGCAGACTGCACCATTTATCGCCATTAACTGTGGGGCAATCCCCGCTTCCTTGTTCGAAAGTGAGTTATTCGGCTATGAGAAGGGTGCATTCTCCGGAGCTGACCCCAAAGGCAAAAAAGGCAAGATCGAGCTTGCCGAGGGGGGTACTCTTTTTCTGGATGAGATCGGTGAGATGCCATTGGAACTGCAAGTGAAGCTGCTTCGGGTATTGCAGGAGAAGAGTTACTTTCCTGTGGGGGGAACGCGTATGAAACAGGCCGATTGCCGGATTATCGCAGCAACCAACCAGAATCTGCTCAGCATGATTGCCCGCAATGAATTCCGGGAAGATCTGTATTATCGACTTAACGTCATTAACCTTGTCATCCCTCCCCTGCGCATGCGCAAGGAAGATATATATGAATTAACCCAGACGTTCCTGCAAGAGTTCTCCTTGCTCTACAACCGTCATATTGAGCTGGTTCCGCCTGAAGTGTTTAAGTTGCTTTTCCAGTATGATTGGCCAGGCAATATTCGTGAATTAAGAAATGTGATAGAACGTTTGACCATTCTGACGACAGATGGTGAGGTCAAGCCGGAATACCTGCCCGATACCCTTATCTCCCTGACCGCACAAGATCAGTCCGAAATGCAGCTGACATCGGGAATTCATCCACATATCAACAGTGAACACGGGCAACCTCAGCATTTGGCGAGGGAACAAGAAGCTCGAACTTCTGCGAATGTGGATCATTCCGATGATTCCAAGCTCGTCTCCAATGACACCTATCAGCAAAAATTGGACACCTATGAGGCTGAACTTCTACTTCAATATCTGGAAGCGGCAGGCGGCAACAAACGAACACTCGCGAAGCAGCTCGGTATCTCCAGGGCAACGCTCTATAATCGCATGAAGAGGCTTGGTCTATGACCAGCCTCTTCTTGTCGTTATAATGGATAAAATGAAATATCGTTAGCTTCAATAAGAAGGTGAGTTGCAAAGGATGGATATCCCGAATCACATGTTGTTATGGAATCACGCTTATTGCAAAATATTTGATGTTCGCCGCGTGATACTGAGAGCAGAGCACTCCCCACGCTCTTACGTTGTGCCTGCCAGCCTCCTGATCCTGTCGGTCCGCGGAAGTGCACAAATCATGCTAAATGGGACGGCGCACAGCACCCGAAGATTCCAGGTATTCCATACCGGCAAAGGCAGCAACCTTACGATAGAGCCGGAAGCCGAAGGCTACGAATATTACGCCGTTTACTATAAAGCAACACTGTCACCTGGTACAAGTCAGACACTCAAGGATGTTGCCAGTCAGCTGCGCCCTTTTGACACCACATATAGCCTGCTTCCTTCCGATCCTGTCATGATGTATCGCCTGTTCACCGACATGTACGAGGAATGGGAGAAAGCAGATCCAGTTGCACCATTGCGTGCCAAAAGCCTGTTACTGCAATTGATCAGTGAGTTATTGAATCAGATGCAGACACAAGGTACACGTTCACACAAGCGTGATTTGGCGGCACAGATCATTACGATCATTCAAACACGATATGCAGATGCGATAACGCTGGAATCCCTCTCCGAGAGTCTGAACTACAGTGTCGCACATCTGTCTTCCTATTTCAAAAGCCGGACAGGCCTTAGTCCCATTGATTATCTCATTAAAGTCAGGATCGACAAGGCCGCAGCGTTACTGCTGGAGACAGATGCCACGTTAAAAGAAATTGCATCCAGTATCGGGTATCAGGATCCCTTTTATTTGGGCAGGTTATTCAAAAAATATAAAGGTGTCTCTCCCTCTCATTATCGGGCACAACAGGCGAAGCGCCCCGGACTGGAAGATTGTCCTTCTACAACCATGAGATTATCCATTGGCCCTCCCAAACCGCTCCGTTATACTGGTATAGATGATAATGATTATCAACCAGATCGTGATGGAGAGGACGAAATCAACATGTATAGCGGGTCAAGGCCATCAACAGCCATCGTATTATTATTCAGTCTCATGTTACTACTCAGTGCTTGCGGAACGGGGAATGTAGCAAACAATACCTCTGCTGCAAACGAAAACGGAACTGCATCGACGGGCACCAATCAAGAACAAGCTGCCGGTACGTCAACATCTGAACAGCCACAGACCAAAACCGTATCCACCGTTACCGGAGACGTCAAAGTTCCTGTATATCCGAAACGAATTGTAGCCGGTGAATATCTGGGCAGCTTGATCGCTTTGGGGGTAACCCCTGTCGGTACATCCAGTCACCATATTATTAATCCTTACTTGAACGATGTGCTGAAAGATGTTGAAGATTTGGGGGATGGAAACGGCAATCTGGAGAAAATTGCTTCCATGGAGTCGGATCTCATCATTATGGATGACACCTATGCCGAGATGAATGAGCAACTCGTTAAGATTGCTCCCACCGTCATCGTACCGTATGCTTCGTTCAAAAGTGTGCATGAGGAGATTACTTACTTCGGAGAACTGCTAGGAAAAGAAACGGAAGCTGCATCCTGGCTTGCCGAATACGACCGTCGTACAGCTGCTGCCAAAGAAAAAGTACTGAACGTCATTCCTGCTGACAGCACATTCTCCATATTGGAGTATATGGGTAAAGATATCTCCACCGTTGGTTCCAACTATGGCAAAGGCGGTCAACCGATATATAACGTGCTCGGCTTCAAACCTCCCGCTGCAGTCATGGCCGAGTTACAAGATCCAGGCTGGGCAAGTCTCTCGGCTGAGGTGCTACCAAAATATGCCGGAGATTATATCATCTTGACTACGGATAATCAGACGATGGACACCCTGAAAGCAGACCCGATCTGGGGTGGTCTGGACGCTGTCAAAAATGATCATGTATACATCTGGGGAGCAGATCGTTCCTGGTATTGGGACCCCATCGCCATTCTCATACAAACCGAAGAACTTGCAGACTGGCTAGTGCAAACCAAGCAATAGTTGTTGGTCTGCATCATCAAGTTAGTAGAAATAAGATTCCCTGATAAACCGGACACCAAAAACACGCATTAGCGGGCCGAACCACTCGCGACTGCGTGTTTTTGGTTGCAACATTCTTGAGCTATAGGTTGTAACATCTGCCTGTTCCAGCAAGTTTATTCGTCCTGTAATGTGCCGTTCTGGCTACAAAATTCGCGCCAAGCGAGTCAGCGCTGTTCGAAGATGGCGATAGAATGTTGCCCGACTCATGGAACACTTCTGGGCTGCGGCAGTTGGATTGCCAGCATGCGTCCAGTAGGCCGCGTGTAACAGCATCTGATCCTGTGGAGATAGACCATGTACTCTGCCCTCCAACAGATCCATAACATACAGCTGTAACTGGATCCCATCCTTTACTCCTCTAACCCTGTCAGCATATTCATGCAATTCTCCCGGGGAACGAAGATCCCCCAACATCTTGCGAACATCATGTTCAGTCCAGATTACTCCATCCACTTCCGTTGTTTCCGGCTGTATACGATCCTCTATTGATTTTGGATCAAGCAGAGACATGACCCACTCTCCGAATTGCCCACTACGCAAATCCAAATCAAGTACGTCCGCCTGATCCTCAAATCTGTCGCAGACACGAGTGTGGGTTCTTCGCATCTGGAATCCAATGCTTTGCAAAAATAGTTTCAGGTGAGGATTCGTTGCAACGAGCATCGCACGCGCACCATCACCCAACAGAGACAGCCGGTCCAGTGCCATGTATCCTACCAGTTCTTCTCGTGTATAACCAGGCACATCATCTCTTGCCGCAGCCAGCAAAGCAAAGTGCGTGTCACTCTGATCCGGGTCATTCGCCAGCTCTTGTGGTGTGAAGCATTCATGCATTTCATTTGGAAAATATTTCAGAAGCAGCTGGCTACTATCCCTATGTACAAGTACGGTAATGAACATCGCGATCGTCTCCCCAAGCCTGTCACGCATCAATACGATCCCTTCAGGATAACGTTGTGCCAATTCATCCAGGAAGCATCCATAGGATACAGCCTGCCATGGTTCCACACTGTACTCACACCATTGCTGTAACAAGATGTGCAGAGCAGGCAGATCCTCTCTTCTCATCGTTTCGAGAGGCGAGAACAAGGAATCACGAGATACGTCCGCGTACTTGCGGTGTTGAAGCATGGATTCCTGACAGAGCAGCAGCATCTTTCGGGCGATCTGGCGACGCTCATGAGACCCCGCCTGTTCATGCAGCGGTTTCAGCAACTTCGCGATTTTGATCCGCATCGTCTGCAACCGATGTGGCTCCCGTTGGCGAAAATCTCGCAGCAGGTGCACCCTGGCTATATCATGCAGGGCAAGACCATCCGGGCCGGAACGGATAAAAGACATCTGTCTCAGCATATGAAACTCTTCTGTCGTCACGGTCATATCCAGTACAGATGATAACAACTCCTGATTTGCTGTCTCAAGCAGTGTTAGTACCTCCACCATGGGATGTAATCGGGGAAATGTAAGTTCCAATAGTAATCGGGCACTAATCATATGCGACAGCTCAGCCCATTCGGCATGCGGAAGATTACGTCTCTGATCCGCAGCTTCCACAGCAAGGGCCAGACCCAGCGGATGCCCGTCGGTCATCCTCGTAATGGTACCTGCCACACCCTTATCCAGAGAGCCTGCGACCGTGATATACTCTGTAATCTCATCGACTGTAAAATGTTGAAGCCGCATCTGTACAAAGCGCCTATGCAATCGCGGATGTGTTCGCCAAGCAGATGCCATTTCCGGGCGTGATGCAAGAATCACAAGTATCCCTCTTAACGGAAGTTTGGATATGAAGACTTCCATGAACCAACTTTCCAGCAGTGCGAGTTCTTCATAATTATCCACTGCCAGGACCAATCGTTTATCGACCGAAGTGTCTTTCAGCAAGCTCAGTGGTCGCGGGTACCCTTCACTATCCAGTGTTTCCAATCCCAATGTCGACGATAAATAATCCATAAATACGGAAGGGGTCGCTCCGCATGATCGCCCGTCCATCCATATTGCCGTTGCACCTTGATCCCGAGATATGGATAGCATTTCTGAAAGCAAGGATGATTTACCGATGCCTCCCATGCCCGTAATTGAAAATATGGTTAATGGGGCTTCCGGATGTTCGAACCACTGCTCCAGTGTCGTCAGTTCCTTGGCTCGACCAACGAAACGTTTGCCATCCTTAACATATTTGTCGTATTGAGCCTCACTACTATTTCCCATATATGTCCTCCGTACTAGATACTGGTACTTTTAATATACTTTATTTTCTCACAAAATTGAGACTATATTGAGACGCGCAATTGCATGTGAAGTGATAGAATCTTGTTAAAAGCCAATTTATTGGAAATATTCAAACCAGCGGACATGGAAACGTTTTACACGATATACATAGACGACTCCGCGCTACTTCTTAACATAATGAATCATTCCGCCGATCAAGCACAGCCAACATGTACATGAGCATTTACCGATCTCGAATTCATGCTTCCCTTTCAAACCCTACTACCAGCCCGATATTCCAGGAAAGGCGGATTTGTGTGAGAATAAACCTCGATATCTGTAATCTGAGCGGACAACTCGGAATCAATCCCAAGCGACTTAATGAATGGCTGCACCAAAGCGGTATTTCAATGGCAGCCCATGAGGCAGAACCGGAAGAACGTCCCGACCGGTCATCACCCCCGTATCGGCTGGCTGCTCCTACCTCTTTATCTTTGGCACCATCCTCCGGTGAAACGAAACTTTATCGGGGGCGCCGCTCCACTCCCACCTTTCAACACCTGACTGCTTCATTACAACATATTCGGCGAATCAGTAAAAACTGTTAGACTGTGCAGGAGGTCGTGTAAGACAGATGCACAGTCTGTCTCGTATCGCCTTCACCTCATCAAGAGGATTTCCACTGTCCATTCTCAATCATTGCGTGCGCGAGCAGCGCCATCTCCAGACAGATTCTTCTCCCTTGGTTCATGTAATCAGGCCCCATCAGTTCTTCCAGCTTCTCCAGTCTGTTGTACAACGTTTGCCGATGAACAAACAACTGTGCCGCTGCATCCCGTTTGGAACCAAAGTTCTGCAGGTAAGCATCCAGCGTCTCTACCAATCGCAGATGATGCGTTTGGTCATGTTCAATCAGCACACCCAGGTGATCCTGGACAAAAGGTTGCAGGAAGGATTGGGGTAAAGCTTTTAACATTTGATATATACCCATACGTTCGTAAAAATGAACATGTTCCATCTGATCTACCGATCTGGACACTTCGATCACCTGATAGGCCTCCTGAAGGCTGTCTGGCAGGCTGGTCAAACGGCTGCGTAACTTGCCAAATCCGGCATGAATGGCGACCTGCTTCAAGTTACGGCTCGCAAACCGCTTCACGTCCAGAGCGATTCCTTCCAGCAATCGGAGCAGCTGATGACGCGTAGCAGCCGAGACTGCTTCCTTCGCACAGCACAGATACACCTGATTGTTCTTCAGCATGATTAGGCTGGGCAGATTGTTCTTCTTGAGCAGGGATCGAAGCAGGACAAGAATATCCTGATGATTCGCTTCCATCCGCTCCCGGCCTGTACCCTTCAATCGATGCTCAATCTCTATAACCCCTCCCGCAAACCAGTACTGTCCCTTCACCAGCAAACGAAGTCCCATTCGGGTCTGGGCTTGTTCCTCCTGAAGAATGTTGCCATTCATTAAATCCTGGATCAGCTCGTTCTGATTGCGGACCATCTTCTCTTCAAGAAACTGGGAACGAAGCGTGAGCGCTGCCGCCGCCTTAGCCGTATAGTCGAGTAACAGCTTGAGATACTCTACTGGAGCGGACGGATGTACAATCATGCCCACAGCAGAGAATACTTGACCGAAACAGACGACCGGATGGCAGAGCAGAACCTTCTCTTCGTCCATATGGAACCATAATTCGGTATCCGAATCATTCAGGTCCAGGTGCTCTACCTCCTGTTCATACCAGGTATAGATGGCCTGTTCCATCTCTGGAGCAAGTTCGGGGACAAAACTGCCCGGCTCCATGGACGAGATGTACACCACCGGTTTTGCAGCGTACTCATGCAGCAGGTTCAGCACAGCGGACATATCCGTACTCTGCAATGTTCGTTGCTGAAGCTGACGGGAGTAAGCTTCCAGACTTTTCAGCAGCTGGTGCTGATGATTAATGAGCAGAGAGTGAATATCCTGCGTGATCTCGACAAAACGAACTGGTTGTTCAAATACGATCAGCGGGAACTGGTGTCTATCGGCCAGTTCAATCAGTTCTTCCGGGATTCCATATATGCTGGTACCAAACTCCACACACAGCCCCGCTGCCTCACTGCCAATCAGCTGAAGCAGATACTCTTCGCGCCCTTCTTCCGATTGAAGCCACAGTCCGGTGGATAAAATAAGATCATGGGGGCTTACAAATGGAGACACATTCGTAATCTCCAATACATGAACCCAGCCAACCTGACGGTTCACCCCATCCTTCCCTGCCGCAAGTCTTGCTCGGCCAAATATCGGACGTGCAAGGATATCTTTGATCGTAAACACGCGGTCATTTTGCAATGGCGATCCCTCTTCGTGTTATTATTTCTTACATTATAATCCATGGACAAATGTCCTGAACAGTCTTTTTCGACAATATGTTGAGTTGGTCCTCTAAAAATTAGACATGAGGTAAGGTGCAAAACGATTATGCAAGTCATAAACTTGTAGTATAAGCTAACAACCAATAAATGGACGAGGTGCATGGTGATGAGAATCGGAATTCCCAAAGAAATCAAAAACAATGAGAATCGTGTAGCAATGACTCCGGCCGGGGCTGCTGATTTCATCAGAGCCGGTCACCAGGTGATAATTGAACAAGGCGCGGGGAACGGCAGCGGGTTCACGGATCATGAATATCAAGTTGCGGGCGCTGACATTCGGAATGATGCCAAGTCAGTTTGGACAGAGGCCGAAATGATCATCAAGGTGAAAGAACCGCTTGCCAGTGAATATGGATATTTTCGTCCGGGACTGATTCTGTTCACCTACCTGCACCTCGCAGCGGAACCTGAGCTTGCTAAAGCGCTTATTGCAAGTCGGGTAACGGCCATCGCGTATGAGACGCTGGAGGTCAACAATACCCTCCCGCTGCTCACACCCATGAGTGAAGTCGCAGGACGCATGGCATCTCAGATTGGAGCACAGTTACTGGAGAAGACCGAAGGTGGCAAGGGTATTCTGTTGTCTGGTGTGCCAGGCGTTAGTCGGGGGAAAGTAGCCATTATTGGTGGCGGTACGGTCGGAACAAATGCAGCCAAAATTGCCATTGGTCTCGGAGCAGATGTAACCATTCTTGACCTGAATCTCAATCGTCTGCGCCAATTGGATGATATCTTCGGCAATCAGATCCACACATTGGTATCCAGCCCATCCAACATTGCAGCAGCTGTTGCGGCGGCAGATTTGTTGATCTGTGCGGTGCTGATTCCGGGCGCCAAGGCGCCAACGCTTGTCAGCGAGCAAGTGGTGAAGACGATGGCACCGGGTTCGGTCATTGTGGATGTGGCGATTGATCAAGGTGGGATCGTTGAGACCATTGATCATATCACAACCCACGATGAACCGACCTATGTGAAACATGGTGTCGTGCACTACGCGGTGGCGAACATGCCGGGCGCCGTGCCGCGTACGTCCACGGTGGCGCTGACCAACGCCACCATGCCTTATGCGCTGCAGCTGGCCAACCACGGTGCAGCCGCCGCGATTCGCGGCAGTTCGTCCATTCGCAGCGCGGTTAACGTGCTGAATGGACACATCACGTATGAGGCGGTTGCCCGGGACCTCGGGCACGCCTATGTTCCTGCAGGACAGGCGCTGGAGAACATCGCCGCTGTCCAGTGATCTTGATATGATCGTTCCACCCGGCGCCTTGTCGCCAGGCCTGTAGAACGCAATAGAAGCGCGAGTCGGGCAGATGAATGTTCCCGGCTTGCGCTTCTTGATTTTTTTCGCATAAGAAATAGCTCGTTAGTTGGTATAAGGCCTTATGCTCCTCAGGTTTTGGCGTTCTAGACCGCCCGTTCGCTGCACACTTCGCGGAAGTTGCAATCCCGACAGGACCGGTGCGATGGCATCGCCGTGAAGTAATTGACGTCCTTGGGACGGTTGTAATACTCATCCTCCACGCAGGATCGCATCTCCTCGATGTAACGACCCACGTTCTCCTCCACCTTCCGGATATCCTCTTCCGTTGCGTTAAACTCTCGATGCTTCCCGGTTAACAGGTACTCCACTCGCAGCTCAATCTGCTCCAAGGGAACCCGGTAATGCTCTCTCACATAGGATGCGTACAGCATTAACTGATCCGAGAAGTCATCTTCCTTGCCCGTCTTCCAGTCCACAATGACAATATTGCCGTTACTGCGCCGATACAATAAGTCCATCTTCACATACACGCGTGTATCGTGCAGCATCATGGTATCCCATTTCTCGATCTCCAGAATGTCCGTACTTGCCCGGGACAAGTCCTCCCACGTAAGCGTCTGATACAGGTTATTGACACAGGCCGAAGCCCGCTCCCTAATCGTGGCGATCCGGTCATTCAACGTATCGTCCCCGTAATAAATCTCGGACAGCATCGTGCGATTCTTGGGGTTCAACCGCCACTGATCCGCGTCCATCGATTCCACATACGCCTGATTCAGCAGCTTGCGTATCGTCTGTTCCAGAAAAGATTCACGCGGTTTATCTTTGCCCTCTTCCCTGCTGCGTACCGCTGACTCACACATCCGATGCGCGAGATCCCCGAAGACAAGGTACAGATTGCTTAGCTGCTTCAGACGATACAGACGAACCTGCATCTCATCGGCAGAGTCTGTCTTCCAGCCGTTATGGGCACCGTAATAATGATAATAATATTTGCGCAGGCACTCATCGAACATACTCGCCCGCGACTGCGAATAAGACCATTGCGGGTATTGTGCCATAAGAACTTCTGCCTTTCTGTATGCCGGATCTGCATGAGATCCCTTAATGCTCACAGTATAAAGCCCGGGTAACATTGCCGCAAGCGCGCTTCCGTTATTTTCTTCTGACGCAACCGTTTCCGATTCGATCCGTATCGTTTATATAGTAACATCACCAAAAGATGAAATGGCGGAGCAGAACGCATAATATACTCTATAGAGGGCACGAATTCGGGACCTCGATGCTAGTACGGGTCTAGCCCGGGGCCAGTGCGGGCCGGCGCTAACGAATCTCACACACGAACGTGAAATAAGACTTACTCGGTTCGTTAGAAAATGTTTATATGTAAAAAAATCGTACAGGCATATCCTAAAAGGAGGCACCACCCATGAATCGACCGGATTGGTTCCAGGCGGAAGAAGCATTACAACAGATCCAAGTCATCGGAAGCGACCGGAATGAGCTCGTGAACATCATCGGCGATGTAGAAGGATTGAATTGCATTGGCACAGGTACGGATGCGGCGGTATTTACGTATGATGGCTTGCCGCAGTATGCCTTCAAGATGTACTCGGATCATGCCTTGGACAAACTAGAAAACGAAAAACAGGTATACGAGCAACTCAAAGGCCTGCCATATTTCCCTACCTATTACGGCAGCGGCCGGAATGTTCTTGTGATTAGTTTTGAACCTGGGGATACCCTGCTGGAATGTTTGGAAAAAGGGATTCCCGTCCCCGAGCAGGTGATGCTCGATGTGGATGCAGCGCGAGAAGCCGTTCGCAGCCGTGGGCTGAACCCCCGCGACATTCACCTGAAAAATGTACTTCTTCAGAACGGACGCGGCAAAGTGATCGACGTATCCGAGTACATTCAGGACGGCAATGACAATCGCTGGGAGCATCTTGTCTGGGCCTATCACAACATCTACCCGCGGATCAAAGGTACGCCCATCTCTCCACGCATGCTACAAACGATCAAATGGGGATACAATCAGCTCGATCATGCCAATGTCAAAATGGACGACCTCTCCAAGAAAGCCAATCGTCTGTTCTCCAGATTTATGAAATGAGCACGTTGTACACATAGATGATTGTCTTGTTTTATTGAATCCAAACCACCCGGATGAACGCCTTGAATTGGCCTTTATCCGGGTTATTCTCCGTAGACATAGCCTTCGTTATGGACATTTTAGTCGTAACTACGGCTATACTTGCTGTGCTCCACCTTCTTTCCTCCCCCGCCCCTGCGAGGGGGTCATGCCCTTATACTGTTTGTATAACTTCGTAAAATAGTTCGCATTGTCGCAGCCTACTCTGGCGGCGATCTCCGTAATGGTCAGACTGCTACCTTGCAGGAGTTGTTCTGCCTCACTCATTCTGCATCCGTTCACGTATTCCACGAAGGTACGTCCGGTCAGCTTTTTGAACATTTTGCAGAAGTGATACGCATTCAGTCCCACATGGCTTGCCGCTTCGGTAACAGACATCTTTCCTGTGGGGTTCGCTTCAATCTGTGCAATCAACTGTTTGAAGCGTTCGCGGTTGGGAAAATACGATCCGACTGATTTATCCGGTAGCTGATGTGGCATAAAGGTACGCGCAAGCAAGGTGAACAAAGCATGCAGTTTGGACTTCACCACGAGCTGATAAGCCGGGGGCTGTAAAGCCATTTCCTCTACGGCTTCATTTAGCAAAGAATAATAGCCTGAACAGGCTGCATTTTCCTCTGCCGGTTTGACCGGAAACCTCACCCTGCCTTCCAGATACGGCGCGACATATTGCTCATGCACGGGATCATGAGTGAAATCATGAAACAGTGCACGGTTAACCACGACGGAATCATAATCCACATCCCCATCATCCAGAGCATACCCGACATGCAACGTGCCTCCGGGAATGATGATGACCTCACCCGCTTGAACCACATAAGGTTTGCTATCGATATGGAACAGCGCACTTCCTTTACGCATAACAATCAGTTCAAAATGTTCATGCCAATGCAAATACAGAATACATTCTTCCTTTTTCATATCCAAACACCGATTTCGGAACAACTGAAATGGATGTGATTTATGATCAATTCGGGTGTTTTCGTGAAGCGCTTTCAGATCCAGCACGACTTCTTCCCCCTCTTCACAAGATCCGACTAATATTACACAAGATTGTTTAGAGCCATCCCGTTAATCCACGTCTATAATGAGTGTCACGAAGTACTATAAGCCAATATTGGAGTGAATTACAACCATGAATAAATCATTACGCATCGGTACCCTTGTAGGCGGGCAGGACGCCGTCCGCGTTATCCCGCAGATCATGCAACACGGTTTCGAATCTTTTAACCTGACCTTCTGGCAAACGACAGGCGATCTGGATTTGGCTGAGACAGCCAAACGTGTCCGTGAAATCGTGGACGAACAGGGTATTGTCATCTCCGCGGTGAGTGTATTTGGTAACCCTCTCACGGGAGCCGGAGACAACGCTGATACGCTGGCAAGCTGGGAGCGAGTAATCGATCACGCACAACTCTTCGGTGCAGATATCGTCTCCGGGTTCACCGGACGTCTGACCGATCAACCCATTAACGAGTCTATCCCCCGGTTCAAGGAAGTATTTGGTGAACTGGCACGCCGGGCAGCAGACCGGGGTATACGCATTGCTTTTGAAAACTGTGATATGGGTGGAACCTGGCAGACAGGCGACTGGAACATCGCCCATAACCCGACGGCCTGGGAGATGATGTTCGACGCTGTTCCGGATGAAAATGTAGGCCTGGAATGGGAGCCTTGCCATCAAATGTCCAGCCTGATTGATCCTATTCCACAGCTGCGCAAATGGGCTCACAAAGTATTTCACGTGCATGGCAAAGATGCCACGATTGCCTGGGATATTGTCAAGGAATATGGCGTGCATGGACCACGTGAATTTGTATGGCACCGCACCCCGGGCTTCGGAGATAGCAACTGGGCAGACATCATCACCATTTTGCGTCAGAACGGTTATAAGGGCACGATTGATATTGAAGGCTGGCATGATCCGGTGTACAAAGATGAACTCGAAATGACCGGACAGGTGCATGCATTACGATATTTGAAACAATGCCGCGGTGGCGACTTCGTACCCAATCCGGTATAGATAACCTCATTATTTGAAGACTCCTAGGAAGAAACCATTTGAGCTGTATAACAGAATCCATGCGAAGGAGATGAGAATATGAGTCATCCTTATCGGGTAATTATCGCTGGCTGCGGTGCCATGGCGAACACATGGGCCGATTACGCCTTGCAAAGGCCGGATACAGAAATCGTCGGGCTAGTTGATCTGTATGAACAGACTGCCAGTGCTTTTGCTACAAGACATGGCCTCAACTGCCCCACGTTCACCGATATCCGTGAGGCCATTCAAGCGACTGGTGCGAATGTTGTATTCGATGTCACGATTCCGGCGAGTCATTACGGCATTGCCATGACAGCGCTGAAGGAAGGGTGTCATGTATTTGGTGAAAAACCACTGGCTGAGTCCTTCTCCGATTGCACAGATATTGTGCAAACCGCTCGCAGCACAGGACATATTCAAGCCGTCATGCAGAATCGTCGTTTCGATCCGCGTATCCGCGCCTACCAGCACCTCATTTCCGGTGGAGCTATAGGGCAGGTAGGTTACGCAGGGGCCGACTTCTTCCTCGGGCCACACTTCGGCGGATTCCGGGATCTGATGGATAGTCCACTGCTGCTCGATATGGCAATACATACGTTCGATCAGGCACGGTACATTCTCGGAGCCAACCCGATCTCAGTGTACTGCCATGAATTCAACCCTCCGGGGTCCTGGTATCAGGGCAATGCGATGGCGTTATGTATATTTGAGATGTCTGACGGTTCCGTATTCAACTATCGCGGATCCTGGTGCGCTGAAGGTGTACCCACATCATGGGAAGCAAGCTGGCGCGTAACGGGTGAAAAGGGTACTGCCATCTGGGATGGTCATGACGACATCTATGCCGAGGTGGTTACTACACAAAATCTGGATGCCGACGGCAAACCATCCTTTTTCCAGCCAAGTGAGCGGATTGAAGCGGAACTGCCGATCATGGACAAAACAGGACACCATGGCTGTCTAGAAGACATGTTCGCTGCACTGGAATCCGGACGATTGCCTGAGACCGATTGCAGTGATAACCAGTTCAGCATGGCCATGGTCCTCGCTTCCCTGGAAAGCGCACGCACAGGACAGAAAGTGTTCATCGCCGATCTACTGAAAAACACATAGCAAAGCGCCTGTGTATCTCATCATTAACAAAGCCCAAACTGCAAAGTTCAGCAGTTTGGGCTTTCTTGTTTTTTTACCTACTCCCCTATTCTAAAAAATGATGTCGTTCAAAAAACAGTCATGCCAAATAGCAGAAGTAGTGCAGGGAACGAAATCGATTCTGAAGAAACGAAGCGGTCGCCTAAAAGCTTTCTGAAAGAAAGCTGCATCGGAAGCATACGCTTATCCCCGGATTTCGACTTTACAAAAGTCGATCAAGAAATCCGGGGATAACAGCGATCAAAAGAACGATTCGTAACCGGAACGGCCACTTTGCAGGCAGTGAGCAATTATTTTTTTGAATTACATCACTTATAGAATTCCTTTCTTCATTGCCTTATACACCAACTGCGAGAACAGGCTGTTGGACCAAGCAAACCATGGTCTGGTGAACGTGTTTGGATCATCAGCGTGGAAGCCCTCATGCATATATCCGGTACCCGCATCCGTGTTCTCCAGCAATTCAATCATTGCCAGCATCTCCTCGTCATTATCTGCGGTGAGCCCCTGCATGGATAGCGCCATGTGCCAGATGTATCCCGGAGGGGTGTGGGGGCTACCTATTCCTTTGGCTACCTTCCCCTCATAGTAGAACGGATTTTCCTTACTCAAAATGAATCGACGTGTGTTCTGATACACCATGTCTTCAATCGAAGCATATTCCATATACGGAATGGACATCAGCCCAGGTGTGCCTGCATCATCCATCAGACAAAAGTTGCCGTAACCGTCCGTCTCATAAGCATAAATCTGCCCATACTCTGGATGACGGTAAGTACCATACAGAGCAATACCGTGTCGTATGTCTTCTTCCAAACGAGCCATTCGACTCACCAGCTGTTCATCCCGGAACACCCACTTCGCGATCTCCCCCATCTGGCGCAAGGTTACCGCTGCGAACATATTCGCCGGAATATTATAATGAAAATCACATGCATCATCGCTCGGACGGAATCCAGACCAGATCATGCCCGTATAATTCACTGGCATACCCAATCCTTCATTACGCAGGGTATCATGAACTGGACAATTACGCCGCATGAACCGGTAAGGTGATTGCTCTGCGTGATGCTGTTCTGTCTCCCATAGTTGTACGATATTCTCCATCACTTTCTTGAAGCGCTCATCGAATATATCCGTCAGTTCCGTCTCCCGCCAATATGTATAAGCCAGCTTCATGGAGAAACAGAGGGAATCCAGTTCAAACTTCCGTTCCCACACCCACGGTGACATCTCCGTCTCATCATTGGCATCCCAATGCCATCCATTCGCCGTTTCATTGAATGCATTAGCATAGATATCCTTATCAGCATAGAATGTATGCCTTTTGATCAGTCCTCCGATGATACGCTGCAACTTCTCGTCATCCTTCGCAAGCGGAACATAATGCATGACCTGCTCTACCGAATCTCTTAACCACATCGCGGGAATATCCCCTGTAATTACAAAGGTTGTCCCATCCTCCAATAGCTTCGTAGTCGTTTCTAGTGTATTTAGAAAACAATTGCGAAACTGAGCCAGCAATCTCGGCCGATGTTGCAAACGCTCGTCCGCCTCAGTCAGAATATCCTGCACAGCTTGCGGCAATTCCAGTTGTGGCATAGGGATTTTCGGTAATCTGAACTGTTCCATGGATGTCGTCTCCTTATAACTCTATTGTTATTTTTGTTATGATAAATTATAATAACATTATTATCTGTAAGTGTACTGTGTCAGAAGATGATCGTCAAATGAAGGAGTAATGATATGTCACGCAAAGTATCCATTCAGACGCTGGCTGACCAGCTCGGATTATCCAAATATGCCGTCTCCCGCGCACTCAGTGGCAAGACGGGCGTTAGTGAAGCAACACGAGCACGGGTACTGGAACTCGCTCGGGCTTTGGGATATCGCCAAAGTACTCCGGGGGCTAGTAATAGTCCTGCTGCTGCAAACCATGCAGATCCGTCCGATCCACCGTTTGCTCTCATATGCATGAATCAGCTCAACCGCGGTGAACCCCACTACTGGCAACGTGTCCTGTCCGGCATGATATCCGCCTGTAATGAGCGTGGTTGGCATCATGCCATTGTATCTCCCTCACTCGGAGTGACAGACGAGAACACCTCTCCCGAAAAAGCCATTGCCCCTCACTTGGATTGGGAACGTTGTGCCGGAATTATTGTCATGGGAGCTTTTCCTCATACGGTTCTGCAACGGCTCTCTCAGACCGGTCGTCCTATTATTCTGGTAGATCATCAGGAGCCCCTGCTGAATTGTGATACGATCAGCCATGATAATCTGGAAGCTGGCATCACCGTGGCTAGATATCTAATGTCTATGAATTGCCGAAGAATCGGCCTCATCACAGATGATGGTCGTGCTGCGAGCTTCGCCCAGCGGAGGATCGGGATTGAGTTGGCTCTGAACCATTTCCATGTGGAAACCAGTCATACAACCAGCTTCAGAGAATGGAATATTCCGTATGAAAATGGGGAATGGGTTAACCAGTTGGCTGCAACAATTCAAAACATGCCAGAGGACGAACGTCCCGATGCCTGGATTGGTGTTAATGATGATATTGCCTTGCAGTGGATGTACAAATTACAGGAGATGGGCATCTCCACGCCTAAAGATTGCCTTGTGATCGGTATCGACAATGTACACTCTGCGGTTACGTCCTCCCCGCCCCTGACCACGGTTAATCTGTGCAAAGAGGAGCTTGGACAGCGCGCCGTCGAGGCGTTACAACGCCGGATCGAACGACCGGGAACACCGAAAGAGACGGTTATGTTATCGACTACGTTGATTCCAAGGGAATCGGCGTAACTCGGAAAGGGTAACCTCTCTTTTCTGAAGGATGATTTCTTAGATACTTGCTGTCCCTGTGAGTCTGGTGCATACGAAAGAGGCCCCGCATAACATTATGCAGGGCCTTTTCGTATATTAAGCTTATATACTTATATATCTATACATCCACACTTAAATCTCTTGATCCATACTTATGCCATCCATTCGAAGCTTCATTTACTTCATGGCTGAGAATTGTACTAGTGATTATTTCAGCCAAGGCAGACTACTGTACGATGGAAGGTCCACTTCCCAATTCACATCACGATACTCACGGTTAACTGCGGTTCGTTTCAAAATGAATTTCGTTCCATTTTCTTTTTTATAACCTTGGATAATCAACCTGAGATCACTTACGATGTATTCTTCGTTTTTATTTGGCTGATTCGTAGTTCCCATCACTTCAACGGGATACTCCTTTCCTTCATGATCTATAGCCACCCATTGATCTCCATTAATATCATTTTGGAAAGTCCCTACTCCCTCCAAAACAAGAGAAGAGTTCCCTTCAAAGTTTCCTTCTGGTAACTTTAATGATTGCTGCACTGGCCAATAATTATATTTGGAAAATAAAATTTTATCTCCAAATTGTTCAAGCTGTAGTACGTAGGTGTAAAATTCAGCATCCTTACGCATCTTTTCTAAATCCACTTCCACGGACTTCTCCTCCCGCACCGGGATGGTATAGCCATCCAGGACAAAGCGAATCTTCTTCGCATCCACCGTAACATAAGCAGGATCCCATGTCTCAGAAAGCCTCATCTGACCATCATTATCCTCACTCAGTCTACTCATATCTCGGAACCGAAATTTGGCTTGACGGGCATTGGGTCTGTTCTCATTAAAGATTCGATACTCATTCGTTTCCGGAATTTCGATATGATACATTAAGTCCATATCATCCGCCCAATTCTCTCCGACTTTGGCACGAAGTTGATCATCCAGACTGATGTTCATGTCAAGGCGGGTCCCGTTTGGCGTACGTACAAGCTGTGTCATATCCAGTTTCAAGCCCTCAGGAGTGGTGTAGGTGTTGTTCATGGGAGCCTCAATAGCCATTAATTTGGCTTTGGTCATATCGATGTTGAATTGGAAACTCCAATCCACCGTTGTATTACTTGCTGTAATTTCCCCAGTAGCAGCATTATAATAATCAGGGATTTTTAAATAACTTAATTCCCCCCGTACAAATACGTGATCTGGAATATCATCTTTCAGTTGGAATACAAACCTTTGATACTTCCCACTGCTAAGTCTCGTATCTACAGCCATGGAAGCAACACTGTTCCCTTTTTCATCTGTAACATGAATTCTTCCCGCATCCAGATAAATAGCCGGTATCACGCTGCCTTTAGGGTCGCTTTGTTCTGTTATAATAATAATTTGTGAACGATCCACTAGGACATCGCTAATCTTGAGCGTATACCCCTGATCTACAATTTGAATATTCGGATTAATTACAAGATCAAGTGGTTTCAGACGTTTAAAATCGTCCGTCAGATAAGCAGATCTTATCTCTTCTGGTACGGGTATGTCGGGAAGCCGCTGATCCACAGCATTTACAACGGGTTGTGCTGGCTCTGCTGTTCGGTCAAAAACAAACCAAGCCCCTCCGGCAAGGATCACAACAGCCGCTGCAGCGATTCCAGTCCGGCGCATCCAATGCGCTCTCATGGATTTTTTCACGAATGAATGCTCTTCTTCGCCACTTTCAATAGACACGCCATCCAGCTTCTGCATGACCTTAAGCGTGAAATCCGCATCTGGTTCCTCTCGATACAAATGATCCTCCCACAACCGATCCTCATCCTTTGAAATAGGCTTCATACGTAGCTAAACCTCCTTTGCGTTCCATTTGCTTCCTCAGCGTTTTTTTCCCGCGGTAAAGGGCGTTGCGCACTTTGGTTGAACTCATGCCTGTAATGTCTGCAATCTCTTCATAGCTCAACTCGTTTGTATACTTCAGTAATAACACCAGGCGATACGATTCAGGTAACTGTTCGAGTTGGCGATATATTTCACGCTGCATCTCTTTATGCAGCACACGTTTTTCCGGTGTTTCATTACTGACAGGTTCGATCCCTTGATCGACCGGAGACATGACAGGT
Organism: Paenibacillus amylolyticus; assembly: GCF_001570725.1. GTDB lineage: Bacteria > Bacillota > Bacilli > Paenibacillales > Paenibacillaceae > Paenibacillus > Paenibacillus amylolyticus_A. The sequence continues at coordinate 20,985 of NZ_BCNV01000001.1, read as the reverse complement.
TTCTTTTCCCGTATAAAATCCCGCATCCGATTCACCGCAATGGTGTATACCCACGACGAGAAACTGCTTCCCTCCCGCCGCGACGGAAGATAACGATAGATACGAATGAACGTATCCTGAGCGAGATCCTGTGCATCCGGATGACTCGCGCCCATTCCGCGCATGATGCCGTAGACTTTATTTTTATATCGATCCACAAGCACGGAGAACAACTGCTTATCCCCTGCAACAATGCGCTGAATAAGCTCCTCCTCCGGTATCTGTTGAGTCATGTAATCCCCCTTCTCTACAGCTTCCATGCATGGTTCTGTACTATATAGACGGAAGCCGTTCCCGAAACCTCTCACTTTATCCAAAAAAAAAGAATTCGCCCTATCGACAAAGCCGACTGGGTGAACTCTGCATACACATATATTATTACCGCAGCACATTCTCTACAGGTTTCGTAGTGAATCTTTTTGGCAATCCGATCACACATTCGGTCATAACCCTCTTCCTGCTACCTCTTATCCCTCCTGTCTTTCTTACCTAATCATTTTCCCCGTTCTTCTCCGCAACAAAATCAGCAAGCTGCGAATAGATCGCCACAATCTCATCCATCGACATACGCACGAGTCCACTGGACGATGGAGCGACGAACTCCTGAATTTCCTTGACGACCGGGTCGTCCTGGAATCCCCATTGCACTTTGGCGCGCTTGCTGTACTGGGTGTATACGCCTTTTCCAACAAAACAGGCGATGTCTGGTCGGTAATCCTCCAGCTTTTTCCGTAAAATCTGGCGCCCTTCTGCATACTCTTCCTTCGAAATATCTTCCACGCCTCTGGTGGGCCGGGCCACAATATTCGTGAATCCATACCCCAGCTTTAGCAACTCTCCATCCTCCTGTGCATCGTATAAACGCGGGGTTAATCCCGACCGTTCAAGAATGCGCCAGAACCGGTTTCCTTTGTAAGCATAATGATGACCTGTCTCTCCAGACGTAATACTCGGATTAAATCCGATAAACAATATCGATAAACCAACATCCAGATGATCTGGAATCATAATGGGAAGCCCCCTTATCTTTTTTAGCCAATTCACACTTTCAACTGTGTATAAAATGATATAATAAGCAAAGCATTTTCGAAATCGGATTGAAATTTTCATGAAAAAGGAAGCTGAAACTGATGATTGCAGACATCATGCTTGAAGTCGTCCTGCCCGTCTTTCTCCTTATCGCCGTCGGGTCCTGGATGCAAAAGGTGTTCAAGCTGGACTTGTACACGCTCGCCAAAATCAATTTCTATTGTATTACCCCCGCAGCCGTCTTTATGAGCATGTATCACTCGGATATGTCGGGCGAACTGCTCGGGACCGTGACACTCTTTTACGCAATATATGTATTAATTCTCTATATTGTAGGTTCTGTATTTGCGCGCTCACTTAAGATGAATAAAGGCATGAAAGCTGCCTTCAACAACAGCATTATGCTGGATAACGCAGGCAACTATGGACTGCCCATCAATGCACTGGTATTTCGCGGCGACCCACTCGCCTCTTCCATCCAGGCGCTGGTTATGTCTTTACAGGCATTGCTGACATTCACCTATGGTGTGTTGTCCATTCAGGGCGCGAAGCTCAAAGGTAATTACCGTGCGGTGATTATTGGATTTCTTAAAATGCCCGTTCCGTATGCACTCTTACTGGGGATTCTGTTCCACATGTGGAAGGTTCCCTTGCCTACGTTCCTATCCATGCCGCTGACCTATGCGCAACAAAGTATGGTTGCCGTGGCACTGTTGACTCTCGGAGCACAGATTGTAAAATATCCAATCCGACTGTACCGTCTTGATGTGTATATTAGCACATTTTTGCGTCTCCTGATTGGCCCCGCCATCGGGATTTCAATTGTGCTACTGCTTGGACTGGAAGGCATCGCTGCACAGGCACTCATTATCGCTTCGGGTATGCCTACTGGTGTTAATGCATCCATCCTGGCGGAAGAATACGATAACGAACCCGATTTTGCAGCCCAGACGGTGCTGATCTCAACGTTGCTTAATATCATTACGATTACGGCACTGATCTCTTATGCCAAAACGTTCTAAAATAAAAAAACAAGTCCATGACCCATGAGCAGGGTTGTGGGCTTGTTTTTTGAGTGTTAAAGCTATGATTCAAACGTCGTTCGTTCCGGGAACTTGCCGCCTTCCCTGAATAAACATCGTACCAGTCGCTGCGCGGCTCGGTTAAAGAAAAAACTCGGGCTTACCCCATCCACCTGGACAGGTTCCAGCTCCTTCACACTTTCCTTGATCTTATTCATCTCAATGAGCCCCATCTTACGCTCATTCGGTCCGAATCGATAAATAACCTTCTCATCGTCCTCCGTCTGTTTCACCAGCAGAATCATAGATGCCATACAGGTTACCCCCTATCGTTACGTGATGAGATTCCATTAATCACTTGCCTACTATAATTATTACCCAGATTCTAGTGGAAGGATATAGGACTTAAGTTAGTTATACCTAAATTAAATATCCTAATGTAAAGATTCTCTTCAATGAGTCGTTAGGCTCACAAACACCTTATTGACGCTATCCTTCTGGATAGTCACTGTCATGAAAGTGCGTACTGCCCAAATCGTTTTTCTCCGTTTATGCTTACCCTAACCTTATTTTGAATTCCAAAGGAGAGAAACATATGACTGCAGCTCAAATCTATAGCCACGGTGTACCGTGGGAAGAAGCATTTAGCGTCGCACAGGGATACAGCGTTAACGGTATGATCTACATTGCAGGACAATTTTCGCATGATATGCAGGGGACGTTTATTGGTGTGGATGATATTGAAGCACAGGTTCGCCAGACACTGGATAACTTGGATCGTGTGCTCGCAGGATTCGATGTGACCAAGTCGAACATTGCTGAACTGGAGATTTTTCTGGTTCACCCGCAGGAGCATCTTGAGGCGTGTGTCGCCGTGTACAAAGGGTATATTGGTACACATCGTCCGGCTGTCACGATGGTCGGGACGTCAGGACTCGCCTTCCCTCATCAACTGATTGAGATTCGTGCGGTTGCACATACGAACTGATCCAGATCATGTCAAACGTTGCAGTACAAAGCACACAGGCCTGATAAGAAACTTGCTTTAACGAATTTTATATGCCAAATAAGCCGGTTCGGATTAACTCCGAACCAGCTTCATATTCATTTCTTATTCTTTTACTTTACCAATCTACAAACGCGGGTCCACTCTCTCCGACTCCAGCGATAGCGTTGCCAGCACGCATTCATGAATTCGTTCCACTGGCTCTCTACGTATAAAGCGCTCAATCCCCTCCATCCCCAATGCACTCTCCATTAAGGCGTGGCGTTCTTTTTTGGATGTTTTGCGTTTACGAAGTCGGGACAGATTCTCGGGTGCCAGGTAATCCATCCCATAGATGATGTGCAAATATGCACGCCCTCGTACTTTAATCGCAGGCTGAATGATTTTGTTGTTATTCCAGGCGCGGAACGTTTCCGGTTTGATCACAATCCCCTCATGCCCTTCCACCGTAATTTCATCCCACCAACGAATGACATCTGCTTCATCTGCCTCACTTGCGATCACACGATATTCCGTCTCCATCATCAGGGTCGACATGCGAGCGAACTCACGGTTCTGCTCCATATGCCATTCATGTGTTTGCTGCCAAAATGCTCCCGTGCTATGTGCAAGTGTGTGGAACGGTGCAATCCGAATGTCCCCGATATCCTCCACATCCCAGCAGTATTTCTGGAATACATCGCGGAACGTCTCGGCATTGGCAAGTTTACCTGCTGTCTCCTGCAACCACTCATCTACATTCCGACCTGCCGCTTCAGCTTCACGAAGTTTGTCCAGCACCGTAGAGCGATCCAAGAGCGAGGCTTCGGCCACGTGTGCATATTGTGAAGCAATCAGCTCACGCGCCTTCAGATTCCAAGGTACAATCTCCGCATCGAGCAGTACGAACTCCGTCCGATGACGATCAAAATAACCATCTGCGGTCAAGTCCGCATGTAACCTTAAGAGCACATCCTGCTCTGTCGAAGGGTCAAAAAAGGATCGGCCCGTCCGGGTCACAATGTTCCCCAGCATCGGTCGGCCCACTCGCTGCACCGCAGCTTGCTCATTGCGGAAAAGAAGCAAAATGGCCCGGCTGCCCATGTGTTTCTTCTCGGCAACCATACGGGTAGCGCCCTGTGAGCGATAATACTGGAATGCATCCTGTGGATGCTCCAGGTATCCCTCTATAGAACATACACCAGGCGGAGGACTCATCGTAGGCGGGATGTAGATCAGTTCTTCCAGCGGAACAGTATAATGGGAAAACGTATCAATCGCCGTCTTCGCCACCTCACCATGCACAGTCACATCAAGTTTGGATGCTGTCTGAACCGTGAAACCCTCCTTGAACTTACGTATGTTGGGTGGAGCAAAACGCCGCTGTTCCCAGCGCTTTAAAGGACTATCCGGATCTGCCGCATAATCTTGCTTGGCCGGAACACTGACTGCCTCACGTTCTGGCATTCGCCAAGCAGTAAGCATACCACCAAAAACGACACCTTGATCAATGTTGACCGTATCATTCACAATCGTAGGATATGGACGGGGATCATGCCCCCAAACGATGCATTCACCTGAAATGTGATCCACGTACCAATCCTTGCGTACAGGCCGACCTTGCTCATCCGTGCCTTCCACATCGCCATACCGGCAGTAATCCTGAATGCGTTTGGACTGTTTTCCGATAAAATGATCTCGAATCCCTGCGTGTGCAACAACCACTTGTCTTACCCCATTGCGAGAAAAGACCAAATGAGATGGTGCATCAAGCAGAAAGGTCTTAAGCTCCGCACGTACTCGCTTTGCTGTCTCCTGACCTTGCTCCTGCTCAAGCTGTAGCAGTTCCATCTCCACCCGTTCGTCACCATGACTCAGCGTAACGTCACGACCATCCAGATAACGTGCGATCTTCCAGCCGTGATTACTGTCAATCATGTAGGCGAGCTCGGCGGCACAATGACGTTGCCAGAACAACAGACATTGTAACGACTCTGGACCACGGCTCGTTACGTCACCAACGGAGACCAATTTACGTCCTTCAGGGTGACGGTACAGGCCACTTCCGTCCTCGTCCACATATCCGAGGCGCACGATTAATTCCATCATTTCATCATAACAACCGTGAATATCTCCGATGATATCAATACCTGTACCCATGTCGGTCACTAGCGGATTGGATGTGCGGACAAACGTAATCTCATCCGGCTGCTTCAGCACATAACTGGCATCAAAGCCATCCTCACGGATCGAGCGTAATGTACGCTTGAACTGCTGCACCTGTTGCTTCACCCGTTGACGTCCACGCGGATACTCCCGCTGGGCATCACGTTCCAGCAGTTCTTTTTCCGGGATATCCAGCACCACAGCAATTACAGGCACATGAGCTTTCCTTGCCACCTGAATCAGACGCTCGCGATCCTCGGGATACAGATGTGTCGCATCCACCCAGGTCAGCTTGTTCAGACGGCAGCGGGTTGCCAGCATCGCCTCCATCGCTTCAAATGCTTTGGCCGATACTTGCTGATACTCTGCATAGATCACATCCGCTTCGCTACGGGGACGTTGTTTCCAATCCACATACTCATCATCTCCAACCAGCATGCGGAATTGATCGGATGAGACGGCTTCCGTGCGGCGAATGACGCTCTCTGCGACGAGACGATCCAACAACGTACTTTTACCACTGTTGGACGGGCCGACGAGAACGATGATACCTGCATGGGGCAGACGAATCTCCCGCTGTCTTCCCTCCGAACCACTTTCCCGATTCTGCCGGCCTTTACCTGCACCCGCTACTTCGTTAGATTCCGTTTCTTTCCTCATGATAGACTCTCCTTTCTCCGCTCAAAAATGACCAGTTGGGTAGGCTGTCCATAGCCTTCTACATGCTCACCGATACCCTTAATTTCATAGCCATAGTTCCCGTGCTGCGTCCATTCCTCACACCGGGAAGCAAGCTCTGCACGAGTCCACTCAAAGCGATGATCATGGTGACGGAAACTTTCCTGCTCCATTGCATACACATCGTTATATTCCTTGTTCGGTGTAGTGACCAGCAGCACTTCTGGCTGATAATCGTTCATGATTGTATCCATAATTCCGTTCAGACGATATTCCTCGATATGCTCAATGACTTCGCACAGGATCATGACGTCCTGGTTTTGCATCTGCTCGTCAAAATAAAAAAGTGAACCAATGATCGGCTCCGGCATAGCCACCACTCCAGAACGACCCTCCAGCTTCGCGAAGCGCTCCATGGCCCGAAGTCTTGACTGGCTTGAAGGTTCGACTGCCAGAATCGACTCCACACCGGGAATGTAGGATAAGCGAGCGGACAGCTTGCCTTCACCCGCTCCCATATCCACAATGCGCCGTTTGACTGGCAACGCTGCAACCACATCCGTAATCGCACGATAACGCAACTCGTTTAACCGTACAGGGGGTTCAGATTGTCCGCTATCGGACTCGACCCCAGGATGCTCTTGTTCTCCTTCTTCCTGATGTTCCACGTTATTCTCCTGAATAACCGTATCCAAGACTTGAGCTATTCCGCTCTCCTGTCCAAGAGACGCAGACAAAGCACCTTCTTGACGCTCATACTGCCGGATCAATTCGGCAAAACGCAGCGTGCGCTTCACAATGAGTTCTTTCAGTGGGTGAGCATCCAGCCACCCTTCACCATATCGTTTGATTTTATCGATCTCATCTTCACTGATGAAATAATGTTTGTAATTATCCAGTACTGGAATCAGCAGAAAGAGCTGGCGCAGTGCATGTTGTACTGTGTTACGTCCACGCAGGATGATATGGCGAACCGTGCTTCTATTTTTCAGATCAAATGAATACGATAGCTCTCCACGTTCCACCGAAACGGCGTAACCTAATGGCGAGAATAATTCCTCTACAACCCGATCCGGCAGATCGGACGCCACCGGGCCAAAGGTCAGTTCCAACTCGAAAGCGTGTCCTACCCATTGCACATAGTCTTCCTTCGGCTTACCATTCAGGGCCGTCCCGAGCGCCGCACGTATGTAGGAGCAGAACAGGCTGCTGGTCACGAACTCACGATCATTGATATATTGCGTAATGTCATACCCGTCGGGTGTGCCTCTGACCAGATCCACAGGATCAGGATCAGCATGAATCAGCACTTCTGTTTCGTTCTCTGTAGCCGTAGTGTACACCATTCTTACACGTACGCCTTTGTCTACCCGGTCATATATATTCAGCGGATTTTTCGCTAACAAATGGGATACAGCCCCCGCGTCAGCGCCGCTTGCTTTTAAGATCAGATGCATCGGTTCTCCTCCTTTTGATTCAGTTCCATACCTCTTGCAATGCAAAACGGAAAATCCGGTCCAATTCTTCAAATTCAATAATCTGCTCATTCTTCATCTGTCCGGCCAGTCTGTCAAAATGCTCGATTCTCTCCGCCAAAAAAGCCTGTATTGCCAGCAACTGCGGCTCCAGATCCAGTTCCTCGCCCGCCTTTTTCCGGCGTAGCAACTCATGAATCTCCGTATACAGCGGTGTAGTCGCAGGTACAAGTTCTTGCACCAGCTCTTCGAATGCCATCGGTGGCATTGCATCATAACGTTCGATCCAACCACAAGCGAGTAAGGGGCGAAGCACATAGAAATACTTTTTAATCTTGACCCTCTCACCTTGTAAATAATCCCGAAAATTGCCCTTTGCCATATTCAGATAATGATACATGCAGGACTTGGGCGAGAAGGTCAAAGGCGACAGTGCACGGATATGCTGTGCCACGCTATATTGTTCATCATACTGAATGGGGGATTGTAGCCACTCCAACAGTGGTGGATTGGATTTGCGAAACAGCTTCAACGCCTTGCGTAGATCCCAACCATTAATGTCGAGCTGATCACTGATCGGGCGTTCAATAACATCCCTTTTATCCTCAATCGACAAGTACCACTCCAGCGATCTTACATATAAGAAACGCACATCATAATCGCTATCCTGGGAAGGAAACCCCCACGCCCGGCTGCCGGATTCACAGGCATAGATGATCCGTACCTGCTCCTCCTGTTCAATCTGCTTCAGCTGTTGTCTGATCGTATCTCTCATTTCTTCATGAACATAGGTCATGGTCAGTTGCCTCCGAATTCCCCAAATTAAATATCTATCGCTCTCACCCGGTCTGCGAGTGTATCATATCCTGCCACAGTCTCAGCAATATACGTCAGTACCGTTTCACTCCAACCGTAGATGTAAAAGGTTTTGCCATCCCGTGGCGGTACCATGGCCTGCCGATAAGGTGCTATATCCACAATAAATGCCTTCAACTCCGGATTCATCATCCGACGATATCGCTCAAGCTCGACATATAACGGGCTGCCTTCATTCTGCTGTTCATCGGTGATCATAATGATCTGATCCACTTTCTCTCCGTTATCCCGAAGTTCCCGCACTGGTCGACCTGTGTCTGTTCCACCTTGTGCGCGAATACGGTGAGCTTGGGAAAGAATGCTTTCATTCATCTTCGGGCGAGCATCCTCAACCATATGGTCGAATAACCAGAACAGGGCATTACCTCTCGTTTGTTTATAAAGCGCCAGTGCCAGCACCGAACCAATCCGTAAATAATCCCCTTGCATGGAACCCGACCGATCCAGGAAAATAGCCGTTCTTCCAGGTAGCGTTGGCAGGTTGCCAATGGATAACTCCACTGCTTGCCGCAAAGCATCCCGCAACTCTTCTCTCGCAATCATTTCATACGCACTGGCGAATCGGAAAGGTAAGATGCGCGACTTGCGCAGGGCTTCTGCATCCGTTAGACGGCCCGTTACGTAATCGATATTTTTCGATTTTTCAAAAACACCCGCCCGATCCATTGCATTCAGATGGCGTAACAACGCAAAAGTCGGCATCTGAAACATTAACGCCTCCCAAACCGTACGTGTCGGTTGCATGATCGATGTGACCACTGAATATGGGAGTTTGCCTTTCTCGATCAGATGCATCCGGCTTGCCGGGTTGCGGGTAGTTTTCAGCTTTTCCAGCGCCTGCAACTGCGGCAGTTCCGCAAGATCCGTCTCATGCCCGCGCAAATAACGAAACAAGGCTTGCTGCTTCATATTTATCGGCTTAGGGTGTGCTGTAGCGATCATATCGCCCAGACTATATCCACGTCCACGTCCGTTGTATTTGATAGCCCAGTATTCGCTGATTCCGTTCAAAAAGAGACTCACCTGGCGCTTCACCGCTCGGCCGCCCTGCCCACGTCCCAATCCTCTTAGGATGGTCAGAAAATCAGCCAAATCAGCCGGTGTCTGTACGACTTGAGAGAACACCTTTGCAAACTGATCGGGGTCCACTTTGGACAACAGTGCCAGCCCGTATAGAGGTTGTAACCGCATCAAACCTTCATTACGAGCATAAACCAGCGCCCGCGCCATAAACCCTGCATCGACCTCAGCCATCTCCTGATGACTGACTATCGCATCGTCCATCAGTTGCTGTGTATCTGCATAGAACGTATTGTTCAATGTATTGGTCATCAACATCTGTATATATTGTTCCTCCACCAATCGCTCATAGGCTCGGTACCCCCCATGATTACGTGTCGTTGGCTGAGGTTGATTAAATAATTGTTTCGCTCTGCTCATCACTCATGACCTCCCGGTGTGAGTCTATTTGCTGCTCTTTTATAATAAAATGTTCCGAGGAAAAAGGTGGGAAGGTTTATACCCGCTCTACCGCTGAGCTACACCGCCATGAACGGCGGCGATTGGATTCGAACCAACGACCTGGTCGATTAACAGTCGAAGTAACCCTCCCTGGCGCCTCGGAACCTTGATCCACAGTGCTTGTTGCCGCCCCGCTTCACAACCTCATTATGCCTCACACATCTGCACACGAACATGGTAGAAGTATGACGACAACTCCATTTCTGAAATGGAGTCAATCTTCATAAGTTTAAAATGAAACCTGCCACTCATCCTGCTACAATGAAGGGATAACAAGGAGTGAGTGTTCATGGCAAGAGAGAGCTTCGACAAAGAAATTCAGTTCTTACGCATGTTATCCCTAACAAGCGGTGCATATAACCGTAAACAGTATGCCGAGCGGCTTGGCATATCCGTACATACCTTTGATAAAACCAATCGCAGACTAAAAGAAATCATGCAGACCGTCACTGACCAGCGTTCAGGTGCCGAAGCAAGCCGGGAAATGGCCGATCTCGTCCGCTTCCAGTACGGAGAATCTGCTGAGCCCTTGCTGCTCTTCCTCTTCCGCGCCAAGTCGATGAAAGAGACTGAAGTTCAGCGTCTTTCTGTCCTTTTGCATACCTTACAACATAAAGCACTGACCGCGATGGAACTGCTGGACGCCTGCTGCGCTGATCTTCCGGAAGAACTCGCGTTACCTGACGAGAAAACTATCCGTTCCGATCTGAAGTATCTGGAAGAGGTTGGGGTTATCCGGAAAGAGCCCGGTGGCAGACCCTATCGATATGCTTTGCAACAGGATATCCTTACCGAATTAACGGTGGAGGAACAGCTGGAGTTATATGATTTTGTGGATATGATGGCAAACACTCAGGTTCCTTCCGTACAGGGGTACTTATTGCGGGACAGTTTGAAAAAAGCCATTACGGCAAGTTTTCCGCAAGAAGAAGCTACCGAGCCCTACATTTATAAGTACCACTATTATTCTCGTATCCTGGACGAAGCTCATCTCTACACGCTGCTTAGTGCGATTCGTCAGCGCAAACGTGTGCAGTTCCTATACTATTCACCGAAAAAACCATCCAGCTACAGTTCACAGAATACGAATCCACGCTTTGAACGGGAAGCAGGCGGACGATCCAACCGGATCGTGCCCCTTGAAGTGATCTATGACCATCAGTATGGTCGTTGGTATGTGATTGGATATCAGGGCCGGCGCGGCTTTGTGAAATTTCGGATGGAAGGCATAACACAGTTGGAGGAACAGGATTCAGTAGAAGAGCAATACATGCTCAAGCTAAAGCAGCAGTGGACCGACATTAGTCGCTACAGTTGGCTCGTGGATACGGGGAATACCGTGACGGTTCAAGCTCGTTTTTTCCACCCGGAGCGTGGTCAGCGTAACTTCATTCTGGATCGGGTTCGTCTGCAAGGTCAATGGGGCAAGATTACACCCGAAACGGATCACACTTTTCTCTATGAAATCCAGGTCAACGGTACCACTGAGATCAAACCGTGGTTACGGAGTTTTGGCTCAAGCTGCGAAGTAATCGCACCTCAGCGATTACGCCTAGAGATGATCAAGGAATGGAAGGAGATTGCGGAATACTATGAGCCTGTTCGAGAAGATGTTCAATTACCAGATGATGACCCGACTGAATGAAACTGGACTGTTCACCTGGACCTCACAGGAACGGGCCTGGCTTCGCATGATGCTGAATCACCCTGCTGCGAGAGAAGCACTTAGCCCTGTAACGTTGGACAAAATGCAAAACATGCTGAATGGTGAGCAGGACCTGAACCTTCAGGATTACCTGACTGAAAAAGCCAAAAGCGAAGAAAATAGCGTATCTCACCCACTGCTTAGACAATTACGGCTAATCATTTTGCATCACGAAGGATTTCGCATGACGGGTCGCGTCCGCAATGGACGAACGAGCCATGATGAATTTGGCTTCCCGTACAAACTGGAGTATTCCATGGTCAAAAAAGAATGGTACGTGCTATGGTATGCTCCTCGCTTCGACAAGCTCATGTCCACCAAATTGCACAGCATCGTTACCGTGGAAGCCCAACCGGTTGATCCGGATACCGCTTCGGGCTACACTGCCCGAATTGCTGCGATAACGGAGAAACGTAAGACGACCATCACCATCGAAGTACTGCCCGAGTTCAATCAGGAGCTGTCCCGAATCCTCTATGCCTTCTCCTGCTTCGAGAAACAGGTCGAGTACATGGAAGCCCAGCAGACATATCGGATCGAGCTGACCGTTCCACGGAATGAGATGGATTATGTCTTATCCAAAATGCGTTTTCTGGGCAAACGGGTTCAAATTGCTGACCACACGGTGCTGCGGGAGCGGATGTCTGAGACAGCTGCCAAGGCATTGGCCCGTTATGCGGAAAAAGATCCTGATATGCTTTCCCAACGCTCCAATAAAGTTCAGCACCATCAACGCGAAGAGGGACCTTTCCCGAAAGCCGATGGTCACTGATCATGTAAGAGTGGGTTAAAACCATATCCCATTGCTCCAGAAGCAAACTCATATACAAAAAAAGGTCTGGATAATCTCATCCAAACCTTTTTTTGTAAACATGCGCTCTTCTACTACGTTGCTCCACCACTGCTAGCTGCCGAGTTCCGTCTTTTGTTTATCGCATGCACACCCATGACCACTGCAATTAATTCATACGTGTCCAGTTGTTCCGACTGGTTGTCTAATACAAATGCGCCTGAACTAAACCATCCACTGGTACGACGGAAACTGGCTACGATGCGTCCACCACTGCCACTTATATCATATTCCTGCGAAAATGCTGGAGCAGACACATCATACGTTCCTCGTGATCCTGCGTCATATTCATACTTTTTGCTAAAGAAACTGAACCTCGCCCGTAATACACCCAGGTGTCTCCCATCTGCTGCCGTGATATCCCAACGATTCGTTAACATGCGAAATTTGCCGCTGCAGACCAATCCTGAGTTATCCGATACATCGAGCGAAGAGCCAAAGATACTTTTCAGATCCAGATGCCCGGCCTGTTCCTGGTTCGGATTCATAATCTCGGTGTAACCTGCGTTAAAAAAGTTATCCCTGAAATATAATTCCATAACGATTTCCCCTTTCCCTCAAGTGCCCTTTCGTTCTCTTAACCTCATCTCACACCCAGTGCACACTATATCTTTATTTACGTATAATTAATGGAATTGGATTCAAAAAGTGGAACATTTCCGGATATAAAAAACGAGCAACCCTGGTTGCTCGCGTTATTGTTCAAGTTATCCTGTCATCAGACTTCAACTTTTTTGTTGTTCAGATAAATGGTAGCCCACACCAAGATGACCGCCACAATGACTTCAAATACAATGCTTCCCCACATGCCGTCCGACCATAATACACCATTGGCTGTGATTGCAATACCTGTACTTTCTTCCGTATACCGGAACATCTCATTTGGACTGAAGCGTCCAGTCGTAATAATATTCTCCAACCAGCCAATCAGATTAACGAGGACAAAGAATGTAACGATTCCGATCCATGGTCCCGTTCTCCAGCGGAAGCTGCCTGCAATCGAGATTGAAAGGAAGATAATGACGGTCATGAATACCATAACCCATGCGCCAAACAGCAACAAACTAATATAATCCGAAACATGCAGACCCGAAAGATCAATATTGCTAGCCATGTTCATTCTGAGCTTCATTGAAATATAGATGTAGGCATGAGTCGTAAAAATAATCACTAACCCCAACCCACAAAGTAGTCCAAAGATCAAAGGAGACAACACATGTGACAGGCCCGTTACGGGTAACAGACGGCGATTATAAGAGCGGATATTGGACGTATATGTTTTGATCATTTTCACATAAATAGCCACACCAACTCCAACATACCCCATCATGCCAAGTACAATCCCTGTGACCTCAGACACGAAAAGGGAAAGCCCCACTTGAGCGATAATCAAAATAACTAGCCCAGCCAGCAGTGTATTCCAGTTCCTTCTAAAGTCATACTTCAATAATGTCATCATTCCGCATAGACCTCCTTGAACATCTCATCCACACTTTTTCCATATTTCAGCCGGAGCGTTTCCACTTCTTCCCGCATCACCAGTTCGCCCTCGCGAATAAAGACAACTTCATCAAAAATCCGTTCGATATCATTCACCAGATGCGTGGAGATGATCAGACTGCTCTCTTCATCATAGAATTTGACGATCGCATCCAGAATCTTGCCTCGCGCAACCGGGTCTACTCCGCCAATCGGTTCATCCAGCAAATACAGACGAGCCTTACGAGAGAGCGCCAGTGTTAGTTGTAGTCGTTCATTCATCCCTTTCGACAGATGCCGTACCCGGTCACTCTCGACAAGGTTCATGAAGTCCAGCATCTCCCGCGCCTTCTCCTCATCAAAATCAGCATAGAAATCGCGATAGTACGCAATCGCATCCCGCACTCTCATCCACTTCTCGGTCAATGGGCGATCCGGCATGAATGAAACCAATGACTTCGTCTCCAGACCAACAGGCTTGCCTGTGACTTGAATCGTTCCACTGGTAGGATGCAGCAAACCTGCAACCAGCTTCATGAGCGTACTCTTGCCACTGCCGTTGCTACCCAGCAGACCTACGATTCGGCCAGGAGCAATATCCAATGTGATATTACTGAGCGCTTTCTTATTGCCATATGTCTTGTTAATCTGGTTCAGTTCAAGGATGTTACTCATGCGTTGATCCTCCCTTTCCTTCCGCAACGGCATCGGCTACGATGGATAAGATATCCTGCTCTTCAATCCCCAGTTCCTGCATTCCGGTCAGAAAACGTTCCAGCAATTCACTGGCCATTTCTTTTTTGATCGTCATTATCTTCCGCTCCTCACTGGTCACGTATCTGCCCAAACCACGTTTGGTTTCGACCACTTCTTCCCGCTCAAGCTCCTGAAATGTCCGTTGTACTGTATTTGGATTGATCTGTAATTCAGCCGCGAGTTCACGAACCGAAGGAATTTTGTCACCTGCCTGAAGTGTCCCGGTTACAATCTGTCTCTTGATGTACTGCATGATCTGCAGGTAGATCGGTAAGTTGTTATCAAATTCCATAGTCACAAAGCTCTCGCTCCTCTCTGTACTGGTGTGTTAGTTACATAGTACACTAGTGATATAGTGTTGTAAAGCCCAATTGTTAAAATTTAGATTCACTCAATGGTTGGGCAAGCTTCGGCTATTGATGCACAAAAAAAAGAGCAGATCGTGAAGATCTGCTCTGCATAACTTAATTAGTTTTATTTCACACGATATCTAAAGGTACCTTGCCATTAGGCGCAGGGAATGCCTCATTCAACCGGGTCAGTTCCTCTTTTGTCAAAACGATGTTCACTGCTGCCGCATTGTCTGCCACATGATTCAGTTGTACCGCCTTGGGAATCGCCATTACGTCTCCGTCTCTGATTACCCAGGCTAATGCGATCTGCGAAGTCGTGACTCCTCGACCCTGTGCAATCTCTCGAATGACCGGATGCTCCAACAATTCACTTCGAAGTCTGCCACCTTGGGCCAGTGGACAATACGCCATGACCGGAACACGTCGTTCCCGCATCCAGGGAAGCAGCTCATGTTCGATACCACGCGAGGCTGTATGGTACAACACCTGATTCACCATACATTGAGCACCCTCCGGCAGGCCCCATAACTCCTGCATATCCCTTGTATCCAGGTTCGATACACCCCAACGCAGAATTTTACCGGATTGCTTCAATTGTTCCAAAGCCTGAACCGTCTCTTCAAGTGGCACTCCTCCGCGCCAATGGAGCAGATACAGATCCAGGCGATCTGTTCCTAAGCGCTTGAGACTTCGCTCACATGCTGTAATCATCTGCTTGCGATCCGCGTGATGGGGATACACTTTGGATACGAGAAAGACTTCGTCACGATAGCCCGATATAGCCTTTCCCGTAACAACTTCTGCCCCGCCTTCTGCATACATCTCCGCTGTATCAATCACGGTCAGTCCCTGTTCAATACCGGAACGCAGTGCCCGTACTTCTTCTTCCCGGCTGGATTGCTTCTCTCCCATGTTCCATGTGCCTTGTCCTATCGCAGGCAGGGCAGTTCCATCTGGAAGTAGAATCGTGCGAGTTGCATTACCATGCATCATCTATATTCCTCCATTCTGAAGACTCTATGGACAGTGTGATCTCTCTAATGACGACTATACGAATCATGAATCATGCTATCATTTACATGTCTCCAATGGCTCATCATCATGATATACAATTGATCAAGTGGCAATGTGAGGCTACTTTGGGCAACGCTGATAGTCGCATCGACCATATTGCTGTTGACCGTCATCAACTTGCGTTTCATCCCATTCTGGCGATCCAAATAGGCTTTCTCATCTCGCAGTTTGACCCCGATCATTTTCTGACCCATTAATTCATACATAAAAATATTTTCAACGTCTCTCCAGGCCACGGCTCCTCCTGCGGTATAAGAAGATGCATCCACGAACCCATCCTCATCGATCACAAAAGAAGGTTCCTTCTTGATCATCTTTACCAGACTGTAGCAGAAACATAGACCGAAAAACAAAATGGAAAGAACACCAATCACACCCGAAAGGATGGAATCATTCGTAACTGAGGAACCATCAAAAATCAAAAAAAATCCGGCTGCCACAAAAAGTGCTGCCCCTGCCGTAAGCCACGCCATTCGTTTTCGGTTTGGATATTCCACATGCTGCTCATAGGATGTGCTCAACGTGACGTTCCTCCTCCATTGCGACTGAATCATAAGTGTTATATATAAACGAATTGCTATGAATCGAATACCTGAATATAGAACAGGAATTGCATTGTCCATTAAACCAAATTCACCCATGTTAAACATTTAGATTAAGACCATTTTTCATCATTTCTGCGCTTATTCAACATTAGGATTCGTCATCCTTCGAGCAAATCCTTTTAACACACCTGTATGAATTGAACAAAGAATATTTACACTTGCCACTCCGATGACAGAACAACCTTCCGCTCGCTGTTATCCCCAGATTTTTCGATTCCACTTTTTCAAAGTGAAAATCCGGGGATAAAGGCGAACGCTCCGCTTCTTCAGGTTATTTCTGTCCTCTACGTTACGTGCAAATATTTAATTCAATTAATATACATTGTTAAATGTCTTGCCCCTCCTTCATTACCCTTATTGTCCTGTCCCTAGCTTTCCGTTAATATAAATGGAAAGGTTAGGAAATTAACCAATTCTAATTCATGGTGGGAGGACAAACAATGATGAGTCAGCGCGGCATAACATCGGAAGATCTTTATCAGATTACATGGGTTAACGATCCAACTCCGTCTCCTCAAGGCGGACAACTGGTATATGTAAGCCGGAAAACGAATGAAGCACGTGACGGTTATTGTTCTCACCTAAGACTGCTGCATCTGGGGAGTCAAAAGGACAGGCCTTTTACTTATGGAGAGAAGGATCTTTCCCCTGCCTGGTCGCCAGATGGGACTCAGCTTGCTTTTATACGAGAGGTTGATGGTAGATCCCAAGTGTGGATTATCGCATCAGATGGCGGAGAAGCACAGCAAATCAGTCACCTGAAACATGGCGTCAGTTCCCTGCTATGGTCACCGGATGGTCATACCTTACTTGTGAAATCATCCGTGGATATGAGCGGACAAGAAGACTTAGAAACTACAGATCCTAAAGACGATGAACATAAACTACCGCAAGAACATGTTGTAGACCGGATTCGCATGAAATCAGATGCCGGCGGATTATGGAACGGAAGACGTGCACATCTGTTCACCATTCCATCGATCGACTCGGACGCGGAAGCAACCCCGGTAACTACAGGTCATTATGACGTTGGAGACTATGCCTGGTCACCGGACGGAACATCCATCGCATGGATCGCACAGATGCCCGAAGAAGGCGAGGAGCATAACGATTACACCCTGACCAATCATATTTACCTTGCCAAGGCAGACGGATCAGATGTGCAGCAGATAACTCCGGAAGGATATACGTTCAGCCGACTGACTTTCGCACCGGATGGAAAATCCTTGGCACTGCTCGCCAGTGACCGTTCCTATGGAAATGCCACACTTGTGAAGCTGTACACCCTTCAGATATCAGGTGGTGAACTCGTATGTCTGATTACCGATTGGGATGTACAGTTGAATCACAGCATTGTCGGAGACATGCGTTCACATCTGACAACCACGGGGCCTGTATTCAGTCAGGATGGTTCGTCCATCCTCTGTCTAGCGACGATCCATGGTAGTGTACGCATCGCCAAATTCGCACGAGACGGCAGCAGTGCCGACTATATATGGCCTGACGAACGGGAGATTTATCAATTTGCCGAGTTGAAAAACGGGCAGATCGTTGCCGCTGTTGCGGATACACGAAGTCCTGGTGATCTCTATGTATATGAGCAACCGGAAAATTCCGAAGTAGAACCTATTCAGCTCACCCGGAGCAATCCGCAACTTGAGGATGAGATCCACCTTAGTACACCGGAAACCTTCTGGTTTAATTCCTCGGATGGCCTACGGCTGCAAGGATGGATCATGAAACCTCATGGCATGGTCGACGGGGTCAAAATCCCGACCATTCTGGAGATTCATGGCGGCCCGCACATGATGTATGGTTTTACATTTATGCACGAGTTCCAGATTCTCACCGCACAAGGCTACGCTGTTGTATACATCAATCCACGCGGTGGCCTCGGATACGGGCAGCAGTTTGTAGATGCCTGTCGCGGAGATTACGGTGGTGGCGATTATCGCGATCTCATGGAGAGCGTGGATTACGTCCTATCCCAATATGAGTTTATCGATGAGTCCAGACTAGGTGTAACCGGCGGTAGTTATGGAGGCTTCATGACTAACTGGATTGTTGGACACACGGACCGCTTTAAGGCCGCTGTTACCCAGCGTTCCATCTCTAACTGGCTATCGTTCTACGGCGTAAGTGACATTGGATATTTCTTCACGGAAGACCAGATTGGCGGTAACGCATGGGATGACACGGAAAAGCTGTGGAAACATTCTCCGCTCGCTTATGTCGGCAACGTAAGCACTCCGCTGCTCATTTTACATGGCGAACAGGATCTGCGGTGTCCGATTGAACAGGCCGAGCAGTTATACATTGCGTTGAAACGACGCAAACAGATCACCCGTCTTGTTCGTTTCCCAGGTGCCAACCATGAGTTGTCTCGGGGAGGTCATCCTCACCTGAGGGTACGCCGTCTGGAGCATATTGCCGGATGGTTTAACGAGTACCTGTAAGGACTAATATTTAGACTAATAATTCAGTGTATAGAACCAGATAGGGATTTGACCAAAAAAGCCGTCCAATGAAATCTGTTACGATTTCAACGGGCGGCTTTCGCTGTTCGTCTTTTCTTTCGCTGTTCGTCTTTTATAGAAGGGAAGATTACTCTTCGCCCCACACCACGGTGATTTCATTCAGATCCTTGTTGGTTGCAGACACAGAACCCGTGATGGTTACGGCATATTTACCATCTTCACGACCCACGATGCTGAAGCCGTCTGCCTGGATATCCTGAGTGTTCTGACTCAGATTTTTGGTCTGGTAGTAGTCTTTGTAGGATGTTCCAACGGTTAGTAATGTTTCTTTGGTTGTGTAAGTGAGCACTACTTTTTTGTTACCATCCATTATGTTCTCAATGAGGCTGGTTGACTTCGCATCCTTCGGTAACGGGAAATCTGCTGGCAGATACTTGGACTTCACGCCTGCCGCCTGTGTGTTCGTACCTGTGGATGGCGATGTCGATCCACTGTTGCCTGTGGATGTTGACCCACCAGAAGAGCTTGAAGAGCCGATGCTTACTTTATTGTTTTGAGCATCATACTTCACTTCGGTCTTCAACGCATCTGCAATGGAACGAACGGGAAGATATGTACTGCCTTGATACGTAATTGGCGCAAGCTTTTTGCCCTGATCACCTGTCGGCGTGAATTTCTGTCCGTTCACTTCGATGGCGAGCCCATGATTCAGATAAGCTTTGATCGTCTCCAGTTGTGTACCTGCATATACTCCTGCCGATCCCGTCAACACCATGCCAAACACACCCGCAGCAATTAACCACTTCTTGTTTTTCATCCCAATACGCCTCCTGAATTCAAATGTCAGCCTTTTGCATACATCTTACGATTCATGATGATCACTCGATGTAAGCAAAAGGCTCATGTAGTTATGCTCATCATGTATGGGTACGAGCTTATTCGGATAACAGCCCGTTGTTCCATCAAATGTTAGCAATATAATAGCATCTGGTAAGAGGATGTAAACGATTAATGGCTAAAACAGGACCTGGGGCGTACAAAAATAGTCTTTGTTGTATGCCTGCTGTTCCCTGGCTCGTTAATTTGTTCTTATATGAATAAAGTCCCGAATTTCGGACCATATATATGAAGCTCTCATACACGCATAATAGTTGCGAAAATAACCAATGTATTAGATAATTGTTTGTCGATTGTGGTCGAAGGAACGGAATTCAAGGGGGATTTATGCAATGAACAATAACAGTACATTTGACCAATCTATTAACCGGATTTCTACAGGATCAGAGAAATGGGATGCGCTTGAGGATATCTTCGGCGCTGCTGATGCGCTTCCGATGTGGGTGGCCGATATGGATTTCGCTGCTCCACCATCCGTTATTCAGGCCCTGAAAACACGGATGGAGCACGGAATTTTTGGTTATACAGTACGGACTGAGGCGTATCATGCAGCTGTTGCAGGGTGGATGGAACGGCGTCACAACTGGAAAATTAACGATGACTGGATCGTATTCACTCCAGGTATCGTGCCTGCACTCAGCATTGCTGTGCAACGATTCACGGGGCCGGGAGATGCAGTGGTCATCCAGACTCCGGTGTATGCTCCCTTTTATGAAGTCGTACGTGGTCAAGGCCGTGAACTGATCACCAATCCTTTGGTAGAGAATAACGGTCATTACTCGATGGATCTGGAACAACTGGAATCCAGCTTGCAGACGGGTCGGGTCAAAATGCTTATTCTGTGCAGCCCTCACAACCCGGTTGGACGGGTATGGACTCGTGAGGAGCTTGAAGGACTTACGTCACTGTGTCTGCAATACAACGTACTAATCGTCTCGGATGAAATTCATGCTGATCTTGTTCATCACCGCGGAGCTCATACACCGCTGACCCTGATC